>NZ_JBHSWE010000001.1:0-5864933 GCF_042661465.1 Marinobacterium aestuariivivens
ATGACCCCAATCGAGTTTCGCGACAAGTTCCGGCTGCTGGCGTCCGTCAACTTCGATCAGGCCCGTATCGATGCCATCACCGCCGCAATCGACGATCTCGAACAGGCCGAAGACTGCAGCGAACTTCTCGAACAGGTTCTCAGCATCTGAGGAATGGTGTTGGGTTGCGGCCCTGCGGGCCTCTACCCAACCTACGCTCGAACCTTGATGTTACATGTTGGTTGGAGCCGAGCGCCCCCAACACCATTAATCATTGTAAAAAGGAATAATAACAATGCGATTCAACAATAAGGTCGTTGTGATCACCGGCGGCGCCGGCGGTGTCGGTCAAACCCTGGTCAGGCTGTTCGCCAGCGAAGGCGCGCGCATCATGATTGCCGACATGAACGAGGCCGGCTGCCGGCCGTGGCCGAAGAGGCCCGCCGGCTCGGTGCCGAAACCGAGTACCTGGCCGGCAACCTGCGTGAAAAGGAGTACTGCGAAGCGGTGATTGCCGGCAGCGTCGAGCGCTTCGGCGGCGTCGACATCCTGCTCAACAATGCCGGTATCATTCCCCGCGGCACCATCGAGGAGACGACCGACGAGATGTGGTTCACGGCGATGGACGTCAACCTCAACGCCGTCTTCTTCCTCTGCCGCGCCGCCATTCCCCATATGAAACAGCGCGGCGGCGGCGCCATCGTCAACACCTCCTCGGTCTGGGGCACCTATCCGGGGCCGGCCCACGTCGCCTACTGCACCAGCAAGGGCGCGGTCGCCGCCCTGACGAAGAATCTCGGTCGCGACTGCGCGCCGCTCGGTATCCGCGTCAATGCGGTCTGCCCGCACGAGATCAACACGCCGATGATCCGCAGCGGTTTCGAGCGCCGCGGCCTCGACCCGGAGAAGGCGATCGAGGAGCTGAACAGGACGGTGCCGCTGGGGCGCATTGCCGAACCCGAGGACATCGCCGACGTCATCGCCTTCCTGGCGTCCGATCAGGCCCGCTATATCGCCGGCGAATGCGTCGAAGTCACCGGCGCCAAACCCGTATCCGGTTGAAAAGCCCGCTAGAGGAAAAACGAGATGAAGTTGAACGACAAAGTGGCCGTCGTCACCGGCGGCGGTCGCGGCATTGGCCGGGGCATCACCGAAAAGTTGCTCGACGCCGGCGCCGTGGTGCTGGTCGCCCAGCGCCAGCCGCTGGACGAAGCGCTCGCCGGCCATCCCGGCGTCGCCTGGACCGGGGTCGACCTGGCCGACCGCGAAGCGCCCTATGCCATCGCCCAGGCGGTCGAAGAGCAGTTCGGCGGCGCCGATATCCTGGTCAACAACGCCGGCTTCATGTTCGAACGATCGCTGGACGAAATGACCGAGAACGACTGGGACCGGTTGATGATCGTCAACATGCGCGCCCCGGTATTCCTCGCCAAGGCATTGCTGCCGCATGCGCGCCGCGGCGGCGGCAGCATCGTCAATATCGGCTCGATCGAGGGGCTCGGCGCCAACCCCGGCATGCGGCCTACTGCGGCTCCAAGGCCGGCGTCCACGGCTTCACCCGCGCGCTGGCGGTGGATCTCGGCCGTGACGGCATCCGCTGCAACGCCATCGCGCCGGGCTGGATCAACTCGGACCTGAGCGATGCCTATATCGACGCCCAGCCCTACCCTGAGCAGGTCCGTCAGGAGCTGCTGCGGCTGCACCCCGTCGGCCGCACCGGGGAACCCGGCGATATCGGTGCGACGGTGGCCTTCCTCGCCTCGGACGATTCGGCCTTCATCACCGGCCAGGTGATCGTCGTCGACGGCGGCCGCACCGCCAAGCTGCCACTGCCGTTCTGATACGGAGATCGAGCGCTGCGGCACAGCGGCTTGGTGATGCCGCCGTGCTTCCGGCTGCAAACCACTCGGACGCCATGTACCGCTCATGAAGGTTCCGCCCGATCAGGCGTCGAGCTCGCGGTTCAAGAAGACGCTCAGCTTGCGCATCAGGACAGCCTTTTCGAACGGCTTGACGATAAAGTCGGCGGCGCCGACCTTGCGGCTTTGGATCACCGTTTCCTTCTGCCCGTGATGGCCGGTGATCATAACGACCGGTATCTGGGCGAACGTCTTGACCGACTTGATCCGGCGGGTGGTGTCGATGCCGTTGACATCGGGCAGGCCGACATCCATCAGCACCAGGTCCGGGCGCCTGCGGTGCATCAGCGCCGGGCCTCGCTGCTGGAGGCCGCAAAACACAGCTCCAGATCCACGCCGGCCAGCACCCGCCGCAGCAGCCGGTGCTGGAACTCATCGTCATCGACAATCAGCACCAGCGGTTTTACAGCATCGGACATTTGCTGCAGGGTGCGAATCGACTCCATCTGCGGCTCGAGCTGCTGCTTCAGCTGATAGGCCCACTGCCGAATCGGCTCGATCGACGCCCGGGCGGCGCTCAGGTTCTGGCCGATCTGCCCCTGCTTGAGCTGATCGAGTTCCCGGGCCAGACGGTCGATGGCCGCTTCAAAGCCGCCGCGGTCCCAGTGCTCGAGCAGTTCGCCACGCTGTTCCGAGGCCAGCCGGCGGGAGAATCCCTCGAGCGCCGTTTCGATTTCATCGCCGGCCCGGTCGAACGACTGGCTGGCAAGATCTAGCTGTTCCTGACCTATCGCCAGATTCTGCTCCAGCATCGCCTCGAGCCCCTGGATGCGACGTGCCTGAGCGGCAAACTCGGCTGCCGTCGGCCCTTCCGCCTCTCCGATGCCCATCTGCTGCAGCGCATGATGGACTTCCATCGGCAGACGGTTCGAATCGTAGCCGAGCGGCCAGAACAGTACATAATTGGCATAGTAGCCCTTCTTGCATAGCACATAGACCTGCTCGAGCTCGCCCTTGCTGCAAAGGATGATGGTACGGTGAGGCATACCGTGTACCTCGGTGCTGAGCCGGTAAAGGCCGAGGTAGTAGGCCTGCGCCTGCGCCAGGGTCGTGAACGCCAGCACCAGGACCGCGGGGCGGTGGGTCTCGAAGTCCTCGACCGCCTTGCCCGGATCGGTGGAAACCGCGACATTGTCGAACTCCCGCCGCAGCATGTCGTGGATGATCCCGGCGTCGTCGACGTCCTCGGCGGCGACCAGAATGTTCTTCGACTCCATCAGGCACGGCCCCCCGTCAGGCCGGTGCTGCGCTTGTCCCAGTCGGCCACCCAGGCGTTTAGAGACTCGGCCGGCAGCGGCCTGGAAATGAAATACCCCTGAACGATATCGCAACTGTGCCGGCGACTCAGGAACTGCCAATCCGCGAGGTTTTCCACGCCTTCGGCAACCGATTTCATGCCGAGCCGGTGGGCCATGTCGAGGCTGGCTTCGAGGATGGCCCGCCGGGCGCTGTCGCGGACGGCATTATGGACGAAGCCGGCGTCCACCTTGAGCTCATTGAAGGGAATGTCACGCAACTGGCTGAGGGACGAATGCCCGGTGCCGAAATCGTCGATCGACAGGGTGACGTTCTTCAGCCGCAGCCGGGTCAGGATGTCGAGCGCCGTCAGCGGATTGTGCATCAGTTGCGACTCGGTGACCTCGAGTACCAACCAGGAGAGGTCGACGCCGGCGTTCTTCGCCGCCGCGGCGACGAACTCCGGAAAATCCAGCCGCACCAGGCTGCTCATCGACAGATTCACCGCGACACTCAGACGCAATCCCCGGTCGTGCCATTGCCGGCACTGGCGCAGGGCGCCGCACAGCACCTGCCGCGTCAGGCCTTCGATGAGGCCGTGCTGCTCGGCCACGGCAATGAACTGATCGGGATAGACCAAGCCGTCCCGCGGATGCTGCCAGCGCACGAGCGCTTCGACGCCAACCACCTCGCCGCTGCGCACCGACACCTTGGGTTGATAGTGATTTACCAGCTCGTCATTGGCGATCGCCGCCTCGACCTCGTCCGCACCGTACTGGATCCTGGTGGCCCTGGCACGGTCATCGGCGCCCTGCTGCTCCGCTTCCAGTATCTGGCGCAACTGCGCCGGCGTGACGGGCTTGCGCAGCGCATCATGCACCTTCAGCCGGTGTGCCGTGGCGAGGCACTGCACTGTGTGCAGAATGCGCTCGTCCTCTCCGCTCATCAGCACCAGGCCGCCGCGGAAACCGATGCCGGCCAGGTAGCGGATCATTTCGACGCCGTCCATCTCCGGCATCTGGATATCACAGAACACCAGGGCCATCGCGTCCGGATCCGACGACAGCACCTCATGCGCATCGGCCGCGCACTGACAGGCCTCAATCTGCGAACAGCCGAGATTCAACAGCTGACGGCCAAGCAGTTTCAGCACGAAAGGATCATCGTCGATGATCAGGATTTTCATCAGTCCTCCTCGATTGCCGTCATCCCTGAACCCTTCGTCTTCGCGCCACCTTGCCGGGCCTCCTTCCCAACGCCGCAAACAGCAGGGGACCTGTCGAGAAAACCTTATGAATTATAGGCCTTAATCCT
Organism: Marinobacterium aestuariivivens; assembly: GCF_042661465.1. Classification (NCBI taxonomy): domain Bacteria; kingdom Pseudomonadati; phylum Pseudomonadota; class Gammaproteobacteria; order Oceanospirillales; family Oceanospirillaceae; genus Marinobacterium; species Marinobacterium aestuariivivens. Next base: position 4,449 of record NZ_JBHSWE010000001.1, read on the forward strand.
CCATACCGCGCCGCACAAAGATACCATTTCGAACCGTATCACCTCATTACCTGTGGCGCCAAGACAGCAGTCCCTGTCGCAACCGGATATCAATCTGTTCCCGGACCGAAACCTGCCAACCGGTGGACAGCCGTACCATGAACAAGACGCCGGATCCGGCACTTCCGCTCTCTCCGACTTTTCGCCTGTGTCACTGTGACGACCGGCCAAAGGTGCTAAGCTGCACCACTGTTTTCGTACGTTGACGGCAGTGGCGCAGTTCATCGATGACCCGGCTTCCCGTATCTTTCGAGTTCAGTTTGTTATTCGGCCGCGGCACTGCAACGTTAGCCGCCCTCATTGCGCAGGTCGTGTTGTTTGAACGCCTCGGCGGAGACGCGGCCACCGCCGCCGAAAACCTGCGAATGACGCCGGCGGCCGCGACCGCCCTGCTGCTGTCCGCCCTCGCCCTCTGGTGGTTGAGTCTCGATCAGATTCGCCTCCAGCGGCCAGTCACCATACTGCTGTCGGCAGTCGTGACGCTGATCGGCGCGAGCGCCCTGACCGACTATCTGCTGGCGCCCGAAGACATCGTCGATGCGCCAGAAATCCCCGACTGGCTGACGGCGCGAATGGTCTCGCCCTTCACCGCCATGGCCATGGCCTGCCGGGCCTCGCACTCGCCGGTCTCGGCTGTAACCTGTTGCGACGGCTGGTCCATCCGATGGCGGCGGTCGTCATGATACTGAGCCTGCTGTCGCTGCTGGACCGGCTGCCGACGGCGGCCAGCCTGCTGTCGGCGGGCATGTTCCACAGCATGCCGCCCGAGGCCGCCACCGGCCTGCTGCTGCTGGCGCTCGGCACGCTGTCGCTGAGCGCCCGTGCGAGCCGGGACGGGACGTCGAACCCGCACCAGCATGCGATCGAATTGAAGACGCTCGGCGCCTCGGTCTGTATCTTTATCTTTCTGATTGCCGGCGGCGCCTACACCTACCAGAACGGCCAGCGCTATCTGGACAAAAGCGACGAAATCGAAAACCTCCAGCAGTTCCTGTCCGAGCTCGACCTGCTGGAGCAAAGCGCACGCAATGCCGCGCCTCAATTAATAAAGGAGCTGTTGAGCGGCGAAGAGGAGCCGCAGCAGATCTACTCGCACTACCTCGGCTCGGTCAACGAACATCTGTATCAGCTCGAGGTTCTGGCCGCGAACGATGGCCGGCTTTCGGTTTTCGTACTCGAACTGCAGGTCCTGATCGCCCGTCAGTCCGAAGCCTTCTACAATGCCCTCCAGGCCTATGCGGCACAGGAACCATTCTTCCCCGAACACCTGCTGAACGACCGGTCACTCGACGCGACCCTGGCCGCGATCAACGGGCACACAGCCGGGCTACAGGACCTGGCCGGCAGGATCCTGGAGGAACAGGAGCGCGGCCGGCAGCGGGCGCGTTTACTGATACTGGCATCGCTGCTTGTGACGCTTGCGGGCGCGGCTCTGCTGTTTTTCGTGCTGTTCCGGATCATCAACCGGGAAATGACGCAGCGCACTGTCGCACAACGGGCCCTCGAAAGACGGGAGCACTATATAAGGGCGATCGTCGAGAGCTCGCCGGATATTCTAACCGTCTTGAATCTTGACGGTTATATCGAGCAGGTTTTTCGCCAGAACCAAATTGCTTTTCCCGAAGCTGCTCCGGCAACGCACTGGCTCTCGCTCTGGCAGGGCGACGATGCCAAGGTGGCCAGAGGGGCTCTCGAACAGGCTCGCCGCAGAGAGACCGGCCAGTTTCGCGCGAGCCTTGCGACGTCGAAGGCCGCCACTTCGTGGTGGGACGTCATCGTAACACCGATTTCCGACACCCGCGGGCAGCCCGAGCGGCTGCTGTGCGTATGCCGGGACGTCACAGAGATCCACAATGCCCACGAGGAGATACGCTCGCTCAACAAGACGCTGGTCCGGCGCGTCGACGAGCGGACCCGGGAGCTCGTGCAACACGAAACCCTGCATCGCGAGCTGCTGGAAAATATGGCCGAGGGGGTCGTCGCCTGTGATGCCGATGGACGGATAACATTGCTCAACAGGACTCTGCGCCGATGGCACGGACTCGAAGGGCCGGCGTCCGGACAGGATCCGCAGCTGGACTTTTTTGGGCAGACGGTACCACGCCGATGGCTGCCGAAGAGATTCCGCTCGCACGCGCGCTGCGCGGCGAATCCCTGTCGAACGTCGAGCTTCGAATCCGCTCCGAGGGCCTGCCGGAACGAGCGGTCCGCCAGCGGCGGCCCTCTGATAGGCCCGGACGGAGGAATCGAAGGCGCGGTCGTCACCCTGCACGATATTTCCGAAAGCCAGAAAAGCGCCCGCCGCTTCGCCGACCTGTTCGAATATGCGCCGGATGCCATTCTGATCGTCAACGAGTCCGGAGCCATCCTCCAGATCAACCGCGCGGCGGAACTGATGTTCGGCTGGCGCCAGGCCGAGCTGCTCGGCCGACCTGTCGAAGCGCTGATACCCGACTCCCTGGCATCGCGACACGTATCGCTGCGACGCGAGTATGTCCGCAATCCTGCACCCCGGGCCATGGGAGCCGACAGCCGCTTACTGGGCCAGCGCAAGGATGGCACGACCTTTCCCGTCGATATCAGCCTGAGTCCGATGCAGTCGGGCGACCACCGCCTGGTCACCGCCTTTATCCGTGACGTCAGCCAGCGTGTCGAAGCCGAGCGCAGCATGCGCGAATCGACGGCGATGCTGGATGCGATCGACGACGCCGCCTTGAATTTCGATCCCGATTCGCTCACCTTCAATTATGTCAACGAAGGCGCGCTCAGGATGCTGGGGTACGAACGGGCCGAGCTGCTTGCGATGACACCGCTGGATATCTGCTGCGAGTTCGACGAGGCGGCGTTTCGCAATCGCCTCAAGCCGCTGCGCCGGCAGGAGGTTCCGAGCCTCAGTTTCACGACCGTTTTGAATTGCCGGAACCAGGATGCCGTGACCGTCGATGTGCGCCTGCAATACCTGCTGATCGACGGTACCAAAGCCCGCTTCATCGCCCTGGCGCGGGATGTCGGGGAGCGCGAACAGGTGCTTCAGGAGCTGCAACTGACCTCGCTTCGACTGGCCGAGGCCAACGAGACGGTGCGGCGCGAGCGCGCGCAGCTGGCCGACCGCGTCGCCGAGCGCACAGCGGAGCTGCAGCGCGCTTACCGTGCGCTGGAGGACGCCAAGCACGAGGCCGAGGAGGCGAATCGCGCGAAGTCGGTCTTCCTGGCGACCATGAGCCATGAAATCCGGACGCCGATGAACGGCGTCATCGGCATGCTCGAAGTGCTGGACCAGACCGCTCTGAAGTCCCATCAGCAGGATGCCGTCAACACCATCCGCGAATCGGCCTTTTCGCTGTTGCGGATCATCGACGACATCCTCGACTTTTCCAAGATCGAGGCCGGACAGATGCAGCTCGAGCAGGTCGAGGTCTCGATACCGGAGACCTTCGAAGCGGTGATGGGGGCCCTCGGGGCCGTCGCCCGGCAACGCAATGTCGATCTTTACCTGTTCGTCGACCCGGAGGTGCCGGAGGTGATCGTCGGGGACCCGACCCGGCTGCGCCAGATCCTGTTCAACCTGATCGGCAATGCGATCAAGTTCAGTGCCGGAGACTACGGACGCCGGGGCCAGGTCGAGGTCGAGGTCGCACTGACGGCGCCGCAACGGCTCAGCTTCAGTGTCGCCGACAATGGCATCGGCATGGACGAGGCCACCGTCCGGGGCCTGTTCCGGCACTTCAGCCAGGCCGACGCCAGCACGACCCGGCGCTTCGGTGGCTCGGGGTTGGGCCTTGCCATCTGCAAGCGCCTCACCGACATGATGCAGGCTTCGATCGGCGTCGAGAGCCAGCCCGGCCAGGGTTCGACCTTTACCGTCCGCCTGCCCGTTCAGGCGGCCGAGGCCTGTGCAGACAGCTCCCCGGCCAAGCTGTCCGGCCTGAACATCGTGCTGGTGGGCGACGATGACCCCGACAGCCGCAGCCTGCGCCGGTATCTCGAGCAGCTGAACGTACGGCTGCGTTCAGTGACGAGCCTTGACGAAGCCGCGCGCAGAGTGCCGACGCTGGACAGTCCGATTGTGATCCACGATACCGGCCACCGCTACCGCTCGCCCGAGGCTTTGCAAAAGGCGTTCACGGCGTCGCCTGCCGTACCTCATCTGCTGGTCAGCCGCAATCCACAACGGCCGGACGAAATCACTGCCCTCTCCGTGCTCTATCTCGATGCCACCCAGCTCACCGGACATTCGCTGCGCCGAAGTCTCGCCGTATTGCTGGGGCAGGCATCGCCACCGATCAGCCACGACCCGCAGCACGAGCTGCCGCTGGAAACCGAGATGACGGCGCCTTCCGTTGCCGAGGCGAGGGCCCAAGGCCAGCTCATCCTGATCGCCGAGGACGACACCATCAACCAGAAAGTCATCCTGAAGCAGCTCGAGCTGCTCGGCTACGCCGGCGAGGTGGCCCGCAATGGCCGCGATGCCCTGAATCTCTGGCGCGAAGGCGGCTATGGCCTGATCCTGACCGACCTGCACATGCCTGACGTCGACGGCTTTCAGCTGACGCGGGCCATTCGACAGGAGGAACAGGGCGCCCACGCCATCCCGATACTGGCACTGACCGCCAATGCGTTGCGCGGCGAGAAGGAGCGCGCTCTGACGGCGGGAATGAACGACTACCTCACCAAGCCGGTACAGCTCATGGAACTCGACCAGGCGTTGCAGGAGTGGATGCCCGAAGCGGACGGACTGCCGGTCGAGAGCCAGGATAGCGATGGCCACGATGGCGCGGTCATCGATATCGACGTGCTCGAACAGCTGGTCGGCGACGATCCCGACACCATCCGGGAACTGTTGCAGGCTTACCGGGATTCGGTTTCGGAGTTCTCCCCGCAACTCGAGAAGTCCCGCCAGCAAGGCGATGTCCAGCAGATAGAGTCCATTGCCCACAGGCTGAAATCATCGTCACGCTCGGTGGGCGCCCTGCACCTGGGCGACCTCTGCGCGGAACTCGAAAATGCCTGCAAGTCACGGGATCTCGACTATGTGGACCATTGTATCGAAGAAGTCGAGGCAAGCCTGCGACAGGTGCGTATTGCCCTGCAGTCGAGGCTGAGGGATAGCGGCCGCCTGAAGTGAGGCGGCTCGACAACCGCCGGCGACTTCTTGATTCAAATTTCAGATGGCGCTGTTGTGATGACTGACGCTTCAGGAAGTAACCCGGCAGGATTCGATCGAAATTGCCAAGCCTGGCCGCGGCCGGGCATGGTCACGCAGGCAGGATTAATAGTGTCGTCATCAAGGAAAAGAGGGGTTGTTGACTGGCATCAATTCATCTTTACGATGAAAGCCCACTACAATAGCCAAGCATCGGTATTCGCGCATTTTGACGGAAGGCTGGCGACTACCAGCCGGTCCAACCAAACGCCAGTACGGCCTTTAGGCATCGATCGCCCATAACGAAACCCTTGGGAGCCCTCAGTGCTGCAACACTCTCTGGATCTTGCCCTGCAGGGGGCGGTTCCCACGGCGCCTTTACCTGGGGAGTGCTGGATCGTCTTCTCGAAGATGGAAGCATTCAGATACGTGGTCTCAGCGGAGCAAGCGCCGGCGCGATGAATGCCGTCGTCCTCGCATCCGGTTACGGCACCGGCGGAAGAGACGAAGCTCGACGCCGGCTCCGCTCTTTTTGGGAAACGGTCGGCCGGAAGCAAGCTCACAATCCATTGGGCGTAACGATGTTCGATACGCTGTTCGGGCATTGGGCCCCCTTACGGGTTCGTCGGTATTCAGCTTCTACGACATCATTTCACGGCTCGTTTCACCCTATCAGCTCAACCCACTGAACATGAACCCGCTGCGGGATGTGATCGAGGACCATGTCGATTTCGACGCGATACGGCAGTTGGAAAGCATCAGGGTTTTCGTATCGACGACCAATGTGCGTACCGGTCACCACCGTATTTTCCGCAATTCGGACCTGAATCTGGATGCAGTGCTGGCCTCGACCTGCCTGCCGATACTTTTCCAGGCCGTGGAAATAGACGGGGAAGCGTATTGGGATGGCGGCTATACAGCGAATCCGGCGCTTCTGCCGCTGATCGAGGAGAGCGAGCCGGCGGATCTGGTGTTGGTTCAGATCAATCCCGTCGAGCGGCCCGGCATTCCACGGACTGCCCATACGATTATCGACAGGATCAACGAGATCAGCTTCAACAGCAGCCTCAATCAGGAGCTGCGCACCGTTGCCCTGATCAAGCGCCTTCTCGCCGAAGAGGCGGGTTCGGACCACGGCTACCGCGGCCGCCTGTTCAGCAAGATCGAGGCGCTCTGTGTTCACCGCATCGAAGCCCAGAAGGAGATGCGGAATTTTGGCGCGGCCAGCAAGCTGGCATCGAGCTGGCCTTTTATCGCGCGCCTGCACGATATCGGCTATGACGCTGCACATGTCTGGCTCGAAAAACATCGCGCCGACCTCGGCCAACGATCGACCGTAGAGCTGTTCAGGGAATATGCCGACATCAACGGCGCAGGCAACGGAGAGTAAGACGATGAGCATCGCCGGGATCCTGCTTGCGCTGGCATTACTTATCTATCTCGCCTATCGCGGTTTCTCGGTACTGGTTCTGGCACCCGTCGTCAGTGCCGCTGCTGTTCTGTTCGAGGCTGGATCGCCATTGCTGGCAAGTTACACCCAGGTGTTCATGCCGGCGGCAGGCCGTTTCATAGCGCTTTACTTTCCATTGTTCCTGCTTGGCGCCATCTTCGGCCGTTTCATGGAAGACTCCGGAGCGGCAAATGCCATTGCCGGACGTTTGGTGCGGCAGCTGGGAAAGCACAATGCCATACTTTCGATCGTGCTGGCCTGCGCGATATTAACCTATGGCGGTGTTTCCCTCTTTGTCGTGGCGTTTGCTATCTACCCGATAGCCGCTGAAATCTTCCGGACTGCGGACCTGCCCAAACGGTTGATTCCCGCCACGATCGCCCTTGGCGCCTTTACGTTTACGATGACTGCGCTACCGGGCACACCTGCGATACAGAACGCGATACCGATGCCCTATTTCAACACCACCCCTTCGCGGCGCCGCTGCTGGGCATTATCACCGGGGCGGTCATGTTTATCGTCGGCATCGGCTGGCTCAACTACCGGCGACGTCAGGCCATTCGCAACCAAGAGGGTTACGCTGACTGCTCGAACGGGGTCAGACGTCCTCCACTGCGTGAACTGCGCGAACATGCTCAGGGCGAAGGTTTTGATCTGATCGAAGTGGTTCCGGCCACCTCTCCAGTCGAGCTGCGGATCGGATTCTGGCTGTCAATTTCCCCCATAGCACTCGTAGTGGCCGGCAACTATCTGTTTTCCAGTGTCGTATTGCCCGCTTTGGATGCCAGCTATCTGGCGATGCCGCTCTATGGTGCGACCAGTTTGACATCGGTCATGGGTATCTGGGCCATTATCTGCGCCTTGTTGCTGGCCAATCTGTATCTGGTCGCCATCAGCGCGCCTCTGCGCTCGAACCTCAAGCGCAGCCTGGATGATGGTGCCAATGCCTCGGTGCTGCCGATCTTCAACACCGCATCGCTGGTCGGTTTCGGTGCCGTTATCGCTTCGCTGGCTGGCTTCGCTATGATTCGCGAAAGCATCCTCGGTGTTTCATCAGGCAACCCGATGATCTCGCTGGCAATTGCCGTCAATGTGCTGGCCGGCATCACGGGCTCGGCATCCGGAGGCATGAGCATCGCGCTCCAAACGCTCGGCGAAACCTATCTGAACCTGGCGCAACAGCTGGACCTGAGTCCCGAGCTCCTTCATCGCGTCACTTCCGTCGCTACGGGTGGCCTGGATGCGCTGCCACATAACGGTGCCGTCATCACACTGCTGTCGATCTGCAAGCTGTCTCACCGTCAATCCTACCTCGACATTTTCGTTGTGGCGGTCATCGGCCCTCTGATTGCACTGGTTGTCCTTATTTCACTGGGTACGGTGTTTGGCGCTTTTTGACTGTTATTGTTAGCGACATACACGTGGACGCCGTTGAGTTCAGACGTGCTCGAAAGCTAAAAGTGCGGGCTGCAACCTGAGTAACCGCCGGATTCAGGACCGTACTCGCAAACGTCAATCGCGAAGACCGCGATTTCAGCACCTGCAACGGCCTGATCAGAATTCCGCTTCCGCCGCCATCACCGCAATAGCAACAGTACCGCCGGACTCCTTGCGGGCAATCGCGCTCGCTACCGCCTCGGCGACTTCGCGAACGACCTGCTTCTCGGTCTGGTCTGGGCTATATCCAGACCATCAACGCCTGCGGCACCCTTGTTTGCCTTCACGCGTTTCCAGGCACGCTGCATGTTTTCTCTCGCGAGCACCTGCCTCAGCAGGTCTCGCCCTGCGTCCTCCGACTCTTGTCGCGCAAGGCCGGTTTCATCGCTGGCCGTTTGGGGCAGGGCTTCACCCTGACCGGGCACGACCCGCCCCGCGCAGGCGGGCATCTGATGCATTACCGTTCTCATCGACAAGACGTTTGACGCTCCTTCTCGTTTGGCCCTTCGCCCCTTGCCGGCGGCTACTATGGCCTCTGCTGACTTCTCGCTCCGAGTCTCCACGTCGCCCTTTCAGGCACAAGGCGAGATCTCCCCGGGTAAGAACACACTCCTTCACCGCACAACCGCCGGATATACGCCACTTCGCCTTGGCCACGAGAGCTTCGCGGCTTCTTGCCCGCTCGCCCTGCTCGGCGGCGCCTCATATCCGATTCTTGTTCATCGGCTCACGATTTACGCTCCACGCTTCCTCCCCACGGTCAGTCACCTTTCCGCAGTTGCGCTTCACTTCGTTCGCTGTGGCCAGCTTACGGGAGGACTTGCACCTCCAGAGCGCCCGTGCCGGGCGCACAAAGAGGCCCGCACGGGGCGGGCCAAGGACTTGATGAGGCGGACCGCGATCAACACGGCCCTGGGAACAACAACAAGACGGGATGTATCAGGCGACCGACTGTTCCAGCGGCTGGCCGCAGCGGTCGACCCAGTGCTGGCGCTCGCCCCCCAGGTCACCGGCCAGGACGAAGCCCTGAAGATTGCCTGCGGTGTCGACGAAGAGCGCGCGGGAGCCGCCCTCTTCGGTTTCGATCCGCCAGCCACCCTCGACGCCCGGTGCCGGAGCCAACAGGGTCAACGGCAGCGCCGGGGTCTTGACGATGACCGGCATCGGCGGATACTGCGCCATGGTCGGACGGCCCAGCAGGGTATCGGCCAGCGCACGCATGCCATGGTTGATCGGCGCCAGGTACGGCAGCAGCTGACCGTTGATCTCGGCGCAGTCGCCGATGGCGAAGATATCGGGCGCACTGGTGCGCAGACCGCCGTTGATGACGATGCCGCGCCTGACCTCGATGCCGGTCGCCTCGGCCAGGGCGGTGCGCGGACGCAGGCCCACGGCCGAGATCACCAAGTCGGTTTCCAGCTCGGTGCCATCGCGCAGCTGCAGGCGGTAGCCATCGCCGTCGCGCTCGATGCGCTCGACGGTATTCTCGAGATACCAGCTGACGCCCTGCTCCGACAGTTTCTGCTGCAGCTGCTCGCCGATCGCCTGCGGCATCAGCCGGTCCATCGCCCAGCCGGTCAGGCCGACGACATCGACGCCGTAGCCTGAGGCCGAAAGGTCGTTGGCGAACTCGCAGCCGATCAGGCCGTTGCCGATAATGGTGACGCGCTTGCAGTCTTCCAGGTGATCGCGCATCAGGCGATAGTCCTGCAGGTCGTTGACGCTGATCACGTCACGGGCACCACTGCCCTCGAACGGCAGCCGCACGGGTTCGGCCCCCAGTGCCAGCACCAGCTTGCCGTAGACCAGCTGCCCCGCATCGGTCTCGAGAATTTTGTTCTTCGGATCGATGCTGCGCACGCGGCAACGGCTGTAAATACGGATACCCAGACGCGCTTCGATCTGCAGCGGGGTTTCGCTGACCAGTTCGTTGGCGGACTTGCCGCGCGCCAGGGCATTGGAGAGGGCCGGTTTCGAATAGTGGTGACCATCGTCCGCGGTGAAGACCAGGATCGGCTTTTCCGGGCTGCGCTGACGCAGCGCCTCGGCCATGCCGTAACCGGCGTAGCCGCTGCCAATGATCACGATCGGCGGCTCGTTGCTCGGCACGACGGCGGCGACGGCGTCGGCCGGCTTGACGTCGGCGCTGATCTCGATCATCTCGAAATCGGCCTTGCCGACGTTACAGTCCGGGCACATCCAGTCGTCGGGCACGTCTTCCCAGCGCGTGCCGGGGGCGATGCCGTCGGACGGCCAGCCCTTGGCCTCGTCGTAGATCAGACCACAGATGATGCATAACCACTTTTTCATTATTAGACCCTCTTGAAACACACCGACTCCATGGCCGGCGACTTGGGAGCCTTTCGGACCTGACTGATCGTCGCGAGGGAAAGTCTGTTTTGAGTCAGTTTCTGGGCTCTTTCGAGGCGAATAGTGGTTCTATTCAACGAGAAAGAGCACTGAAAATGGCCAAAATCAGCTTTACCGCAGTAGATCAACGTTAGGTTCGACAGGCTCCCTTTACGCGAATCGCGACATTCTTGGTGCGGACGTAGCTGAACAGGGCTTCCTGGCCTTTTTCGCGGCCGTAGCCGGAGAGGCGGTTGCCCCCGAACGGCGTTTCGATGCCGCCGGCGAACCATTCGTTGACGAACACCTGACCGGCATCCAGCGCGCGGGAGGCGCGCATCGCGCGGCTGATGTCCTGGGTGAAGACGCCGGCGACCAGGCCGTAGTCGGTACCGTTGGCCAGTTCCAGGCTTCCTCCTCGCTGTCGAACGGCGTGATCGCGATCACCGGTCCGAACACCTCGTCGCCGAACAGGCGCATTTCGGGGGTGACGTCGGCGAATACCGTCGGCTGCACGAAGGCACCCGGCAGGCCTTCGACGGCGCCGCCGCCGCAGACCAGGCGCGCACCGTCCTCGACCGCCTGGCGGCAGATCTCGAGGATGCCGTCACGCTGCTGCATCGACACCACCGGCGTGAGGTCGGGATTGTCCTTGCCGGCACCGATGCTCAGGCCCGTGGCCAGTTCCGCGACGCGGGCAACGACTTCGTCGTAAATTTCGCGCTGTACCAGCAGGCGCGACATCGCCGAGCAGACCTGACCGGCATTGAAGAAGATGCCCCAGCGCACGCTCGAGATCAGCTGATCGAGGTCGGCATCGGGGAACACCACCGCCGCGGACTTGCCGCCCAGTTCCATGACGCAGGGCACGGAGTTCTCGGCCGCTGCGCGCATGATGGCGCGACCGGTCGGCACGGAGCCTGTGAAGACGATCTGGTTGGTTTCCTTGTGGGAGACCAGCGCCGCGCCGATCTCGCGACCGGGCCCGGCCAGCACGCTCAGCGCGCCTTTCGGCAGGCCGGCGCGTTCGCAGGCGGTAGCCAGCAGGGTGACCGCCAGCGGCGATAGTTCCGGCGACTTGACGATGACGGCGTTGCCGGCCGCCAGCGCCGGCGCCAGCGAGCGGGCGCAGATCGACACCGGGAAGTTCCACGGTACGATCTGGACCGAGACGCCCTGGGGCTCGTAGCTGGTGAAATCGACGTAGTCCTCGCCCAGCGGGATCGACTTGCCTTCGATCTTGTCGGCCATGCCGGCATAGTATTCGAAGTAGCGCGCCGCTTCGGTGATCTCGTCACGGGCGTCGTTGATCGACTTGCCGTTCTCGCGCGAGGCCAGTACCGCGCCCTCTTCCACCAGCTTGCGAATCTCGGCACCGACGCGATACAGCAGCTCGGCACGCTGGGCCGGGCGCTCGCGGGTCAGAAGGCCTTCCTTTACACATTCGCGGGCGGCGGCAACCGCATGCTCGGCGTCGTCGAGCGTAGCGCTGGCGATGGTCGCGAAAACTTCGTTGGTGGAGGGATCGCGGACTTCGATGCGGGTTTCGCTGTCGACCCACTCGCCACCGATGAAATTGAGCCAGTGGTTGGATGTATTGTTCAGCATAGAAAGCTACCCGTCGTTGTAATGAGTAATCAGCCCTGAAAATGAGCCGGCCGCCGTCTTGCGACGGGCGGCGGCTTCAGGTGCTCGGGTGTTAAATCACTTGGCGGACTCGGCGTACTGGTTGGCGACCCAGGTATGGAAGTGGTGGGTCGGCCCGTCCAGCACCGGCGAGAAGACGCCGCCCTGGAAGCCCGGCGACTTGCGGCCGGCCTGCATGCCTTCCACCGCGAAAACGTCTTCACCGAAGACCACCTTCCAGGCTTCCAGCTGCGCCTGGCGGCAGGCGGCGTATGCATCGCCACAGGCCTCTTCGGTGACGTAGAACAGGCGCAGGTTTTCCAGCGTCCGGTTGTGGGCCTTCGGCTCCAGGATGATGGCGAAGAAGTGATCCGCCTGGATGCCCAGCAGTACGTTCGGGTACAGCGAGACGTACTCGGCCTGACGCAGCTTGTCCTGCGGCCAGTCGGCGAAGCGCGGCAGACGGGTGCCGGCGACGTCGGACAGGTTGTAGGTGTAGCTGCCCTGGCCGGACATGTAGTCGTTGACGATCAGGTTGTAGTGCTGGTCCAGCGGCGAGTAGGTGTTCAGGCTCGGGTGCACCCACGGCAGGTGGTACGCCTCGCAGTAGTTCTCGATCGCCAGCTTGTAGTTGCACTGCACTTCCAGCTGCATCTGGCTTCCGGTCGGCGCGATGTGCAGGTTGTTCCAGCCGTCCCTGCCGCAGAACTCGCTCCAGCGCTGCACCAGCGGCTCGATGAAGGTGTCGAAGTCGACCGCGTCACCGGACAGGTTGATGAACACCATGCCCATCCAGACGTGGGAGCGTACCTGGCGCAGACCGTGCTTCTCGCAGGCGAAGCCTTCGGCCTTGTGAACGCCGACACCGCCGATGTGCGGGGTGCCCTTGAGGTTGCCGTTCAGGTCGTAGGTCCAGGAGTGGTACGGGCAGCGCACCATGCCTTCGACTTCGGTCTCCTCGATCAGCAGGATCATGCCGCGATGGCTGCAGACGTTATGGAAAACGTTGTATTCGCCGTCACGGTTGCGCATGATTGCGAGCGGCAGGCCCATGAAGTCGACGGGCTTGGCGAAACCGTTGCGCGGCAGGTCGCTGGTATAGCCGATCGCGGCCCAGGTTTTGCCCAGCACTTCGTCACGCTCGAATTCGAAAACGGCCGGATCGGCATAGACGGCGTTCGGCATGCCGCCGGCTTCCGCGATCGGCTTGCGTACTTCGTCCAGGACTTCCATCGGAATCAAGCGAGAATTTGTTGTCATGGTGTTCTCTCCACTCTCCGCCTTGCATTCAGGCTCTGCGTTGTCATAGCCGCCGAAACCTTGATATCGCTCAATCAAAAGGCCCCGGCGTTGTGTTAGGGCGCATACTAGTGGCGGGACGGCGGCACGAAAAACGATTTTTCGGCCGCCAAATCATTACCAAAACTCATAGGATGCCAAGTCGCTGGTTTTGGCGGATATTTTGCCGACCTGAGGGCCAACGCCACCCGCTTGCCCAGCTTGTAAAACGCCGAGTAAGCCTGCGGCCCCACATATAACAGGCCATTGAAGCCTCTATTTAACGATATGCCAGGGCGGAGAAGAGGCAGCCAGCTACAGTTCCGCCCGAGGAAATCTGCCACTTTTCGCTGCGAAAACCCGGCCAGACAAGCCCGGATATGCATTCGCAAACGTCATCAACCCTTAAGGCGCCAAGCTGCCTTCCCGCTGGTGACGGTACGCGATGCGAACCGTACGAGTAATGTCATGGTGCGGCGCGCTTCACTTGCCGACACCCTGAACACCGGTAGCAGGCTCTCTATCCCCTTGAAAACAGACACCAGTCACCCCTTCCAGATGAATCATTACAAATACTCATGACCTGCCATCGAAAAACTCGTTTGATCCAGATCAATGTTTTTCCCAGTATTGCGCCGTCGCGGGCCTCCCCGCTTCCCTGCACTGCACCCCCTTCGCAGATCACAGGTATCGCTTCATCGCCCGCCCCGCTGGGCCCCGGCATGACGAAATATAATAAGTAAGGTGGATAACCCAATGAGCAACAATTCCGGCCTTATCCGTGGCGTCGATCCGACCGTCACGATCGTCTCCAAGATCCTGGTCATCGGTTTCGTGATCTTCTGCGGCCTGATGGCCAAGGAAGCCGGCGCCTTTTTCCAGGAAATTTCCGACAGCATCCTGAACAACTTCAAGTGGTTCTACCTGTCCCTCGTGACCGGGGTACTGGGCCTGCTGATCTACCTGATGTTCAGCCGCTACGGGCATATCCGCCTCGGCAAGGACGATGAAAAACCCGAATTCAGCTACCGCTCCTGGCTGGCGATGCTGTTCAGCGGCGGCATGGGCATCGGCCTGATCTTCTGGTCGGTCGCCGAACCCATGTGGCACTATGCCGGCAACCCCTTCGCCGCCACCGGGCTGAGCGACGAAGCGGCACAGACCGCTATGCGTATCACCTTTTTCCACTGGGGCCTGCATCCCTGGGCGATCTTCATCATCGTCGCACTGGTGATGGCCTACTTCGCCTATCGCAAGGGTCTGCCGCTGACCATGCGTTCGGTGCTCTACCCGCTGATCGGCGACAGGATCTACGGTCCGATCGGCCATACCGTCGACATCCTGACCGTCGCCATCACCGCCTTCGGCGTCTCCCAGTCCCTGGGCCTGGGCGTGATACAGATGAACACCGGCCTGAACAACGTCTTCGGTTTCGAAATCAGCATCGGCAACCAGCTGCTGATGATCGGCGCGATCAGCTTCCTGGCCATCATTTCGGTCCTGTCGGGCGTCGGTCGCGGCATCCGCCTGCTGTCCGAGTGGAACATGCTGTTATCGATCCTGCTGGTTGTAGCTGTGCTGCTGATCGGCCCGACGCGCTATATCCTGCACACCCTGATCGAGAGCACCGGTGACTATGTCAGCAACCTGATCACCCTGAGTACCTGGAGCGACGCCCAGGCCGACAGCGGCTGGCAGAACTGGTGGACCGCCTTCTACTGGCCCTGGTGGATGACCTGGTCTCCGTTCGTCGGCATGTTTATCGCCCGCATCTCCCGCGGCCGCACCATCCGCGAACTGATCATGGGCGCGCTGATCGTACCGACCCTGGTCACCTTCGTCTGGATGTCTGTGTTTGGCGGCTCCGCTTTGAAGATGGAGCAGAACGACCGCATCGCCCACCAAGAGCAGGTGGAGGCCGGCACCCTCACCGGCGACGCGGCCGAGTTCAAGGGCGGCGACATCCTGATCGCGACCAAGGCGGAGACCACGTCGGCGATCTTCACGCTGTTCTCGAAGCTGGATTCCGGTATGTTCGGCCAGATCCTGACGATTCTCACGACGCTGCTGCTGGCGACCTACTTCATCACCTCGGCGGATTCCGGCACCCTGGTGCTCTGTACGCTGAATTCGAGGGGTAGCCCGGAACCACCGATGCAGCTGCGCGTTATCTGGGGCGTGATGCAGGCCTTCATCGCCGGCGGCCTGCTCTATGCCGGCGGACTGAAAGCGGTACAGACCGCCTCCATCGTCGCCGGCCTGCCGATCGCGGTACTGACGCTGCTGATGTCGGTGTCCCTGATGAAGGCACTGCGTGGAGAATTCCTGCCGACGACCCCGCGTCCGCTGCGCGCCGCTCATCCGCAACAGGCGCCTGAAAACCTTTCGGCCGAGGCACAGGACTACGACCTGGGCGCCGAGCCGGTACTGCTGCGCGCCAGCGGCGACCGCTAAACGGACTATCGATACAGGGCCTAGAGCCAGGAAAAAGGCCGCCGTCCATTGGACCGGCGGCCTTTTATTGCTCCTTTGCAGGACCCGCTTTTTGGGTTGTTCGGATACGGGTTGCTAAGCTGCCCTGTAAAAGACTACAAGAGGTCGCCCTGATGGAGACAAAGGCACCGTGAAAATCAAACCCCTGCCCCCTCTGAACAGTCTGGTTGCCTTCGAGGCCGCCGCGCGCCACCTCAGCTTCACCCAGGCCGCGAGCGAACTGAACGTTACCCAGGGTGCCATCAGCCGCCAGATCCGCCATCTCGAGGACTATCTCGGCCGTTCGCTGTTCGTGCGCGACAAACGCCAGCTGGCCCTGACCCAGACCGGCGAAGACTATTTCAACAACGTGCAGCAGTCCCTGCTACTGCTTGCCTCCGCCACCGGTGAAGTCCTGGAGTGGCAGGGCAACAGGCAGATCACGGTGGTAACCTCCAACGCCATGGCATCGCTGTGGCTGCTGCCACGGCTGCCGGATTTCGAGGATACCCACCCCGATATAGAGGTGCGCATCCTCGCCACCGACTCGCTGAAAGGCGTGCGACCGTCCGAATTCGATGTCGCCCTCTTCTATTACCGCAAACCGCCGGCCGGCATGACCGCCACCCCGCTGTTCCGGGAACGCGTCTATCCGGTCTGCAGCCCGCGATTTCTCGAAAAGCAAGCACCGCTCGCACATCCCGAGGATATCTTCGCCACCACTCTGCTCTGGCTCGACTCGAGCGAGGACTGGCTGAACTGGAATGAATGGTTCCAGGCGGCCGGCGTCAGGCAGGTCGAACCGAAACGTCGCCTCAACCTTAACAACTATCCAATGCTGATTCAGGCCGCGCTGAACGGCCAGGGCGTCGCCCTGGGCTGGGAGCAGCTGATGGGCGACTACCTCGACAGCGGCCTGCTGGTGCGTCCGGTCCCGACCGAACTCAACACCACCGCCCGCTTCTACATGCTGGAGACCGAAGAGCCGGTACGCCGCAAGCCCGGCGTCGACCAGTTCCGCCAGTGGCTGCTCGACCTGGTCGAGCATGACGAAGAGCTCCTGCATTAACCGCCATCGGCGATGATCAGAGCCAGTCCTCCTCGAACGGCCAGGTCGACAGCGGCACGCAGCCGTCGCGGGTGATCAGCACCTGCTGCTCGAGCTTGACACCCTCGTCGCCGCCCTCGGCACCGATGTAGCTCTCGATGCAGACGGTCATGTTCTCCTCGAACAGGCCGTCATAGCCGCCGCTTTCCCAGTCCCTGCCGGCATGGGCGATGGCCGGGTATTCGTCGGCCATGCCGACGCCATGGGCGACGCAGCAATAGCGGTTCCTGTAGAACGCCTCCGGAATCGGCCAGCACTTTTCACTGAACTCGCGGAAACTCATGCCCGGTTTCAGCACCTCCAGGTTGTACTGGATCTGTTCGTAGGCGGCGCCATACAGGCGACGCTGCTCGCCAGTGGGCGGTACATGGCCAACGGTCCAGGTCCGGGAGATATCCGCACAGTAACCGTAAGGCCCGATCAGGTCGGTATCGAAGGCGAGCAGTTCGCCCTCACGCATGACCCAGTCGCTGCTCTCCTGCATCCAGGGGTTGGTACGCGGGCCCGAGGCCAGCAGACGCGTTTCGATCCATTCGCCGCCGTGACGGATGTTCTCGAAATGCAGCCAGGCCCAGAGTTCGTTCTCGGTCATGCCCGGTTTCAGTTCGTCGTGCATGCGCTGGATGCCACGCTCGCAGACCTGGATGGTCCACTGGATCAGCTCGAGTTCGTCGGCCGACTTGATCGCCCTGGCCTGCTCCAGCAATGGCTGCCCCTGCAGCAGCTCGACGCCGAGGCCGGTCAGGCAGGGCACGCCTTCGGGCTCCATCTTGTCGACCGCCAGGCGCATGTTGCCGCCGCCATGCTGCCTCAGCAGATCGACGATTTCGCCGGCCCACTGCGCCGCCTTTTCCGACACCCGGGGGCCTGCGCCGAAATAGGCCCAGTTGATCGCCAGGCGTACCTCATCGACGGTTTCGAGGTGGTTGCACAGGTGCTCGCAGTTGTGGAACTCCCAGACGATTACGGGCCCCTGGGCGAATACCATCGCATAGCGCGAAGCATTGTGAGAGGTCCAGACCTGCATATTGGATGCATCGGTGGCATAACGGATATTGACGGGGTCGTACAGCAGCACGGCAGCACAGTCGTTTTTGACCAGTTGCTCGCGTACCCGTTGCAGCCGGTAGGCCCGGGCCGCGCGGTGCACCTCGTCGGTCACGGGGTTGGTCAGTGGCCGGTCCCTGGCTTCGTCATTGAGATAGCTGTTCTTGTTGTTGAGCATTGTCCCTCACTCCGGTATTGCGCAGCTTTGGCCAAGCTGCCGCGAGCGCTACCTATAGCAACAAACCCGGAGCGAGGCATCGCTATACGCGACCATCCCTCTATCCCAAAACGCTATCTCAGGTCGAAAGTCTCGTTCAGCTCGAAAGTCGCGGGCGTCAGCCACCGCGCCTTGGCCGACAGTGCATCAAGCACCGGGCCATGGAGAATCTGGCGAATCGCGTCGGCCACCTGGCCGGGAATAGCGCCCATTTCTCCCTCCCGCGCCACCAGGTAGACGGTACGGGCATGCCGACTGCGGTCGAGCTCCAGCAGGCTGACGCCGTCGGTGCGATACAGTACCTGGGCCAGGCAAAGCGCGGTAAGCATCCCCCAGCCATGGCCGTCCTGGACGAAGCTCATCAGGGTATGGGTGTCGTCGGTCTCGTAGCGTACGTTCGCCAAAATGCGCATTCGCCTCAGCACCAATTCGCTGTAGGCGCCGATATGGGTATTGCGTCCATAGCGGATCAACGGCTGCGCCTGTGCCAGAGCCTCGAGCGAGAAGGGCCCTGGCCCCAGGTGTCCATCCGATACCGCCAGCAGTACAGGGTCGCGGAACAGCTCGAAGCGTTCCAGTCCTTCGACGCCGGTCAGCGGGTCATTGGCCACCAGGATGTCTATATCGCGATCGAGAAAGGCCTGCATCAGCGGCGGCGTCAGGCCGCTGCGCAATGTCAGCCGTTCGATAAAGGGGCTCAACCTCGCGATCAGCTTGCTACCGAACACCTCGGAGCAGGAAGTCATCAGCCCGAGCCGGCACTGCACCAGGGCCTTGTCGGCAGCACCGCGCACGGCGGCGCTGAGGCGCCGCAGTTCGCCGATGATGGTATCGGCGTTCTGTTTCAGCACCAGGCCCGCCGCCGTCAGCCGCACCGGCTTGGTGCGGCGCGCCACCAGTTCCGCCCCCATCTGCTCTTCGAGCTGTTTCAGCGCCTGCGATACCGCCGACTGGGTCACGCCGAGACGCTTGGCCGCATCGGTCAGCGAACTCGATTCGGCGATGGTGACGAAGGTATTGAGCAGTTGGGTATCGACCAGTCGACTGTCGGTCATCGAAGCACCTTTTCATAAGTACAACTTATAATGCCAATTATAGTTCGTACTAATCGACATTTAATGTAGTTAATTTAATAAATATCGGAAATAATCGCCGCATCATGACAAGGGGGAACCATCCTGGCCCCCATCCAGAAGTCGATTCTCAAAGCGGGTGTTGCAATGATTCTTCCTCAATACGATGGCAATTGCGGTTGGTACGAGATGCTTGGCAAGGTCTCGGATTTCCCGGCGCTGGAGCAGGATCTGCGTGTCGATGCCGTCGTCATCGGCGGCGGTTTCGTCGGTTGCGCGGCGGCGCGCCGGCTGGCGGAAAACCAGCCCGAGGGCCGCTTCCTGCTGATCGAGGCGCTGAAGATCGGCCAGGGTGCGTCGGGCCGCAACTCCGGCTTCGTCATCGACCAGCCCCACAAGCGCGATCTCGAGTCCAACGACAACGAACTCAAGCGCAAGCTGGTACGGCTGAATCGCGCCGCCGTCGACTACCTGGAGACCCAGATCGAGCGCTACGGCATCGACTGCCAGTGGTCCCATGCCGGCAAGTACCAGGCCGCCGTTGGCGCCCGCGGCGAGAAATTCCTCGACCATTACGAGCAGCTGCTGAAAAACTTCGGCGAGCAGTACGAGCGGCTGTCGCCGCAGCGCCTGCGCGATGTCTTCGGCACCGAGTTCTACAGCGCCGCCATCTTCACCCCGGGCGGTGCCCTGATGCAGCCGGCGGCGCTGATGCGCGGCCTGGCCGACAGCATGCCGGAGAATGTCCGCATCGCCGAGCACACGCCGGTGACCGAAATCACCCGCACCGCCGGCGGTTTCGTACTGAAGACGCCGAAGGCCCGCATCGAGTGCCGTCAACTGGTGCTGGGCACCAATATCTTCACCGCCGAGCTTGGCTTTCTGCGCGACCGCATCCTGCCGGTGATGACCTTCGCCAGCATGACCAGACCGCTGACCGACGAGCAGATGAAGCGTTATGGCGGCGAACTCGACTGGGGCCTGACGCCGGCCGACCATGCCGGCACCACGGTACGCATGACCCAGGATCGCCGCCTGATCATCCGCAACTCGTACCGCTATGCCCACGACTACAACACGCCGCAGGACCTGCTGCCGACGATGCGCGCCCGCCACCGCGAAGCCTTCGATGCGCGTTACCCGCAGCTCGGGGCTGTCGCCTTCGAGTATACCTGGGCGGCGCCAGCAGCCTGTCCGGCAACTTCGAAACCTATTTCGGTCAGCTCGAGGACGGCATCTTCGCCTCCGCCTGCGACCAGAGCGTCGGTGCCGCCCGCGGCACCATCTCCGGCATGATGCTGGCCGACATGGCCTGCAGCCGGAAAACCGAGCTGCTCGACAATATGCTGGAGGTTTCCGGCAAACCGTCGAAGCTGCCGCCCAAACCGCTGCTGCGCATCGGCGTGCCGCTGCGCATGGCGATGGCCCGCTTTGCCAGCCGCTCGGAAGTCTGAGACTGAGCGCCTGGCCCGGGAAGCGAGCCGGCTTCCCTCTTTCTTTACCCTTCAATCGAAAAGTGAAAGCCGATGTCCGCCAAACTGATCCGCGCCTCCAGCCTCAACTTCCAGCACCGCGGCGGCCCGCCCGGCGAAGCCGCCGTCGCCCGTGCCGTTTCGACCGACTTGAGCGCGACGATGGGCGCCGGCGTCGCCCATTTCGATGCCTGCTCCATCGACTGGACCGTGCTCTACGACGAGGTGGTCTACGTCATCGATGGCGTTTTTCGCCTGGTCACGAAGGATGGCGTGCTCGAAGGTCAGCCCGGCGACATCATCTGGATTCCGGAAGGTACCGAGCTGAAATACGAAGGCGAGCACGCCTCGATCTTCTATGCCGTCTATCCGGGCAACTGGAAGGAGATCCACGGCCTCGCTTGAAAGGCAGCTGCAAGCGCTGCGGAGGCATTCGTCACGCCCTTTTGGAGCTACAGCCACGCCGATCCCGATCCGGCTCCCCCGCCCAACACTCTACCGGATCATTCTCGAAGGGTGCCACGCATTAGCCGGCGAGCGCCCCTTTAGCGGGCCAGCTGCAGCAGCCAAAGCGTCCTCATCCCCTTCGCCGCTTTAATAGAGCATATTGCGGCCCTACCAGGCCACCGGTGCCGCGACGGCGGCAGACCGATTTGTACGACATGGCGACCGACGACACCAGCAGCACCAGGAACTCCAGCTACCTGCTGGCGCGAATGCCGACTGCGGCGGAGACCTCGGACATCACTTACATCACCTTTCGATTCCGGCGGGGATGGCGATAGGCAAGGAGGACCTCAGTGTTCGTCGACAAGCGGCATCGCCTCATCGAGCCCGGCCAGCCCCCGGGCCTCGTCCCAGTACATCCGCATACCGCCGTCCCGCGCGAGGTAGCCCATGCCGCTCATGTGGTAGGGGCCGAGATAGGTGCGCAGGCCAAGGCTCGCCGACTCCTCCGCAACGCCGGCGAACTCCGCCTAGCCCTCGGCCCAGCGCCGGTAGAACATCGAGTTGATCGGCATCGCCGTGGTAACGCCGTTGCGGATCAGCCGGCTGAAGGCGTAGCGGTACTTGAAAAGCTCCTGCCCGGGGCTATAGGCATCGCGCGGCCCCACGTCGAGGTATTCCTGGCTCCACAGGCGTCCCATCCATTCGACCGGACCCTTCTCCGGCGGCAGCACCGTGGAGTCAACGTCGTCAAGGGCATCGAGATCGATGAAGCCCGGGCCGATCAGCGCCTCGTCGTAATCGACCCAGCAGTCGACCGGCCCCGGGTAGTCGCGGCCGACGAACAGGATGAGGTCGCCGGCGAACACCACTTCACCATGACGCCACATGACATGCTGCCGACCGTCAAAGCGCACCACCCAGCCGGTTCTCAGGCCGGTGACGCTCATCGCCCGGCCCTCGGGTCGAGCAGCAGTTCGCCGTCCTCGACGATGACCTGCCCGGCGCGCAGCAGGGTCCGTGCCGCCGGCCGGTTCACCACCGCATCGGGCAGGTTTTCCGCCGGCAGCAGCAACAGGTCGGCCCGGTCGCCGACGTAGAGTCCGTAGCCCTCCAGCCCCAGCGCCCGGGCACCGCAGAGACTCGCCGCGTCGAAGGCCGCCACCAGCTCGTCGTCCTTGCAAAGGTCGAAGCGGTACGCCTGCATCATCGCCTTTTCCAGCATGTCGCCGTTGCCCAGCGGCGACCAGGCGTCGCGGATGCCGTCGCAGCCGAGGCAGACGTTGACGCCGGCGGCGCACAGTTTCAGGAACGGCGGCACCGTCCTGTCGGCCGGCGCCGTGGTCGCCAGCGAAATGCCGTTGGCGGCAAGGCGCTCGGCCTGCGGCGCGACCCGCTGCCAGGGTACGCTGCCGAGGCAGTAGGCGTGGCTGATCATCACTCGCCCCTGCCGCTCGAAACGTTCGGTGAAGTCGACGATGCGGGCGATCTGCCAGATGCCGAGTTCGCCGGGGTCGTGCAGGTGGATATCGATGCCGCGGTCGAACTCCGCCGCCAGCGAGAAGATCGCCTCGAGGTGGCGGATCGGGTCGCCGTCGATGCCGCACGGATCCAGCCCGCCGACGGTTTCGACGCCGAGCCGGACCGCCTCGCGCATCAGTTCGAGGGTCCCGGGGCGGCTCAGCAGGCCCATCTGCGGAAAGGCGACGAACTGCAGGTCGACCCAGGGGCGTACAGTTCGCGCAGCGCCAGCATGCCCTCGACGTGACTCAGGCCGATATCCGGCGCCACGTCGACATGGCTGCGCAGCGCCAGGGTGCCGCGGCGGATGTACTGTTCCAGCAGGTCGCCGGCGCGGGTCAGGATCGGCGCCTCGACCCCGGCCAGCACCCGGCGCTCGTTGTCGATGTAGTCCTTCAGGGTCGGCCCGGCGCTGTTGGACCGCCAGGGCTGGCCCCAGAGGGTTTTGTCCAGGTGGGCGTGGCTCTCCACCAGCGCCGGCAGCAGCAGCCGGCCGCGGCCGTCGATCCAGCCGCCGTCGCGATCGCCGGCCGCAGCGGGACGCCGCTCGGCGATGCACCCGTCGGCGATACGGATGTCCTCGGCGTCTCC
Source organism: Marinobacterium aestuariivivens (assembly GCF_042661465.1). NCBI lineage: Bacteria > Pseudomonadati > Pseudomonadota > Gammaproteobacteria > Oceanospirillales > Oceanospirillaceae > Marinobacterium > Marinobacterium aestuariivivens. The sequence goes on from NZ_JBHSWE010000001.1 coordinate 27,719, forward strand.
GCCACGGGGGCGGACGTTGCGCAACCAGAGGGTCTCGGTCATGGGTTCTCCTTCGATGACGGGGCCGCCCGGCGGCGGCCCCGGGGTTCAGCCTTTCAGTTTGGTCCAGATCTTGTCCTGCAGCGCCCGGGCCTCGTTGCTGCACTCCTTTTCCAGCCGCAGCCGGTCCTGGAATTCCGACGGCATGTTGATGGCATTCATCTTCTTCCACTTGTCGTCGAGGAAGGCGTCGCTTTCGATGCCGTTGGAATAGGCGATGGCGTTCGAGACCGCGGCGGCGTTTTCCGGCGCCATCATCCAGTTGATAAAGACGCGGGCGTTCTCCGGATGGGGCGCCTGCGCCGGCACGGCGAAGTTGTCCTGGAACATCGCCAGCCCCTCCTTCGGATAGACGTAACGCAGGCTGTCGCGCTGCGACGTGGCCCTGGCGGTGGAGCCGTTCCAGTTCTGTGCCATGGCCACCTCGCCCGACGCCAGCCGGTCGACGGTGCCGTCCGAGCTGTACAGCTTCAGGTGCGGCTTCTGCTGCTCCAGCAGCGCCAGGATCTTCTTGGCGTCCTGGGGGTCCTCGGTGCACTGGTCCACGCCCAGGTAGTGCGCCGCCGCGGTGATCAGGGTGCTGGAGGTGTCGAGCGCGGCGATCTGGCCGCTGAGCTCCGGCCGCGGCTCGAAGAACTCCTTCCAGGACTCTTCCAGTTCGCCGCCCGGCACCTTGCTGCTGTCGTAGGCGAAGCCGGTGGTACCCCAGAGGTAGGGCGCCGTGTACCGGCGGCCCGGGTCGAAGGAGGGATCGCGGAACGCCGGCTTCACGTACTCGAAGTTCACCATCCGGGGCGCATCGATCGGCTGCAGGAACTGCTGCCCGATCAGCGTGCCCATGATCGAGTGCGTGGCGATGATGACGTCGTACTTGGCGCCGCCGGCCTGCAGCTTGGCCAGCAGGGTTTCGCTGCTGTCGTAGCCGTCCAGCGTCACCTTGATGCCGGTCTCCTGCTCGAACTTGTCGAGCAGCTCCACCGGGTAGTAGTCGGTCCAGTTGTAGAAATAGAGCTCCTTCGCCTCCTCGGCGGCGGCGTTGCCGGCGACGGTCGCCGCCAGTGCCAGTCCCAGGATGCTTTTCTTCAATGCGGTTCCAGTCATGGTTTTTCCCTTTGTTGTTGTTCGATCAGCGCTGCCGGGCCATTTTGCCGCTTTGCCCGAGGCGGTAGGAAACGACGACCAGGACGACGGACAGCACCAGCATCAGGGTCGAAATGGCATTGATCTCCGGCGTCACCCCGGCGCGGATCGCCGAGAAGATGTACACCGGCAGCGTGGTGGCGCCGGGGCCCGAGACGAAGAAGGTCATGATGAAGTTGTCGAGGCTGACGACGAACGCCAGCACCGCCCCGGACAGCACGCCGGGCCAGAGCAGCGGCAGCGTCACGCGACGGAAGGTGCGGTAGCGGTCGGCGTAAAGGTCCTGCGCCGCCTCCAGCAGGTGCTGGTCCATGTTGTTGAGGCGCGCCCGGATCGGCAGGTAGGCGAAGGGGATGCAGAAGCCGATATGGGCCACCGTCACCGTGACCAGCCCGAGCTCCACCTGCAGCGCCATGAACAGCAGCAGCGTCGCCACCGCGATGACGATCTCCGGCAGCAGCAGCGGCAGGCTGATGCCCGCCTCCACCAACTTGAGCCCGCGGAAGGCGCGACTGGTGGCCAGCGCCGCCAGCAGCGCGATCAGGGTGGCGCAGAGGGTCGCGATGGTACCGACGATCAGGGTGTTGACCGCCGCCGCCTGGATCGACGCGTTCGTCAGGATGCGCCCGTACCAGGCGACGGAGAACTCGGTCCAGACCGTCGCGGTCCGGTTGGCGTTGAAGCTGTAGGCCACCAGCACCAGCACCGGCAGGTACATGTAGGCCAGCATCGCCAGGCTGATTTCCCGGGTGAACGGCAGTTTCTTGAGCGATGAAGCGATCATGACGGGACTCCCGGGGCGGTTCGACGGGACAGGCGCTTGCCGTAGAGGACGTAGGCCAGGATCGCCAGCAGCATCAGCGCGAGCAGCAGGAAGGACAGCGAGCTGCCCAGCGGCCAGTTGCGCGCCGGACCGAACTGTTCCTGGATCAGGTTGCCGATCATCATCGTCTTGCCGCCGCCGAGCAGCGCCGGCGTGATGAAGGCGCCGATGCTGGGCACGAACACCAGCAGCGAACCGGCCACCACCCCCGGCAGCGACAGCGGCAGGATCACCCGCCGCAGCGCCTGCCAGCGCGTGGCGCCGAGGTCGTAGGCGGCCTCCACCAGGCGCCAGTCCAGCTTCTCGAGGCAGGAATAGACCGGCAGCACCATGAACGGCAGGAAGGAGTAGATCAGGCCGACGGCGACGGCGAAGTCGTTGTACAGCAGCGTCACCGACATGCCCTCGGGCAGCAGGCCGTTGAGCGTCTGCGACAGCCAGCCGTTCTCCCGCAGGATGATCAGCCAGGCGTAGTTGCGGATCAGCAGATTGGTCCAGAACGGTATGGTGATCAGCAGCACCATCAGGTTGCGCTGGCGTTCCGGCAGGCTCACCATCCAGAGCGCAATCGGGAAACCGAACAGGAAGCAGACCAGGGTGGTGACGCCGGCCTGCGCCAGCGAGCGCCACAGCGTCTGCAGGTAGGACCAGTTGATTTCCCAGTTGTTGTCGAAGTCCTGCTCCATGAACAGCAGACGGTAGCTGTCCCACTGCATCGCGGCGTGCCAATCGACGCCGCCGAAGGTATTGCGGGGCAACAGGCTGATGTAGCCCATGATGGCCAGCGGCACGAAGATCAGCAGCACCAGCGAGCAGGCGACGGGGAGCAGCAGCATCAGCCGGCGCTGCAACGGATTTTCCAGGCAGTGGCGCATATCAGCCCTCCAGTAGCAGACAGGCCTGCGGCGGCAGCGACAGCGCCACCGGATCGCCGACGGCGGGTCCCGCGAGACTGCCACCCTCCCGCACCTGGATGCGGGTACCGTTGCCGGTGCGGCACTGGTACAGGGTGGCGGTGCCGAGATAGAGGATGTTCTCGACCCGGGCCTGCAGCTGGTGCGCCTCCCCGGGGGCGACACGGCGGATATTCTCGGGCCGGATCGCCAGGTGACGCCGCCCCGGCACCACCCGGTCGGCCAGTTCGCAGGGAATCCGGATCTGCATCTCGTCGGACCGGAACAGCGCATCTCCGTTCGCGCCCTGCTCCAGCGCGCCGGCCAGCAGGTTGATGTCGCCGATGAAATCCGCGACGAAGCGGCGGCGCGGGCGCTCGTAGATCTCGGTCGGTGTCCCCACCTGCAGGATGTGCCCGGCCGACATCACCGCGATCCGGTCCGACAGCGTCAGGGCCTCCTCCTGGTCGTGGGTCACGAAGATGAAGGTGATGCCCGCCTCCTGCTGCACGCGCTTGAGCTCGACCTGCATCTCCTTGCGCAGCTTCAGGTCCAGCGCGGACAGCGGTTCGTCCAGCAGCAGCACCTCGGGTTTCGGCGCCAGCGCCCGCGCCAGCGCGACCCGCTGCTGCTGCCCGCCCGACAGTTCCGCCGGCCGGCGCCGGGCCAGTTGCTCTAGCTTCACCAGCGCCAGCATCTCCCGTACCCGCGCCCTGCGGGCGTCGCCGTCGACGCCCTTCATCTCCAGCCCGAAGCCGATGTTCTCCTCGACCGTCATGTGCGGGAAGAGCGCGTAGCTCTGGAACACGGTATTGATGTTGCGGGCATAGGGCGGCAGCTCGTTCATCCGCCGGCCGCCGATGCGGATCTCGCCACCATCGACCTGCTCGAAGCCCGCGATCGCCCGCAGCAGCGTGGTCTTGCCGCAGCCGGAGGGACCCAGCAGGGTGAAGAATTCGTTGTTCTCGATGACCAGTGACACGGCGTCCAGCACGGGGGCAGAGCGGGATCCTGCGTGAAGCGCTTGCTGACGCGGCGGATGTTGACGGCGCAGTTGGGTAGATTCATCCCGGCTCCTTCTTGTTCTTTTTTGCATGCAAATATTGCATGCAATTTATATTGGACGAGTTTTTCAGGGATGCAAGGATGCGCAGGAAAAAATGTGTTATTAACTGTCCGGGAAGAAGGAAGTACCAGGAGACCGCATGCCGAAAGCCACCTCCGGGGTCATGATGGAGCGCGTGGCCAGCCAGATTCACCAGGCCATCGTCGAGCACCGCTTCGCGCCGGGCATGAAGCTCGGCGAAGCCGATCTGGCCAAACTCTACGGTGTCAGCCGCACCACCGTCCGCAGCGCACTGCAGCTGCTCGCGGGCACCGGCGTCGTTACGCTCTACCCCAACCGGGGCGCCTGGGTCAGCCTGCCGAACCGCCAGGAGATCGAGGCGCTGTTCAATGCGCGCCGGCTGGTGGAGATGGGCGTGGTGGCGGAACTCTGTAAACGGGCGTCGCCGCAGTTGCTGGCGCCGCTGCGGGCCCATACCGCCCGGGAAAAGCAGGCCGCCGACGAGGAAAACTACGCCCAGCTCATCAAGCTGCTGGGCGAGTTCCACCTGAAGCTGGCGCAGTCGGTCGACAACCAGGCGCTGATGGCCTGGTTCAACAACCTCACCGAGCGCACCTCGCTGTTCGTCGCCACCCTCGGCGGCGACCGACCGAAAACCTGCCGCGGCAACGAGCACGACGCCCTGCTGGACCTGATCGAAGCCCGCGACCTCGACGCCGCGCTGGACAATATCTCCAGCCACCTGCTGGAGATCCAGGAGGCCACCTGCGCCCAGGCGGACCGGATGCAGGGCGACTACCACCCGCTGAAGAGCCTGATGGCGCTGGAAAGCTGAAGCACCGGACCGGTTTCACGCTCCACTTCCAGGCTCGAGTGAAAGACTTCGCCGATCGTCGATTGTGCCAAGGTCGCGCAGGTGGCGCCATCCTGCCGGCGTCGCCTGTTTCGATGCCTGCTCCATCGCCTGGACCGTGCTCTATGACGAAGTCGTCTATGTTATCGATGGCGTTTTTCGCCTGGTCACGAAGGATGGCGTGCACGAAGGCCAGCCCGGCGACATTATCTGGATTCCGGAAGGTACCGAGCTGAAATACGAAGGCGAGCACGCCTCAATCTTCTATGTCGTCTATCCGGGCAACTGGAAGGAGATCCACGGCCTCGCCTGAGGCGTTGAAAAGGTTCGGGGCGCGCCAGGCCGGATCGTTCTAAGACCGGGTCATGGCCGGCCGTTCCCGGGTCGCTGCAACCCCGCCACCTCCGCCCAGGCCGTCAGGGTTCGGACGGCCTCGACCTCCTCGGGCAGCCTCAGCGCCTGCTCCGCATGTCGCAATGCCAGCTGCGCATGGGACAGTGCCGCCTGGGCCATATCTCTGTCGGGCAGCATGAACAGCGAACGCAGCCCCTTTTGCAGTCGAATACAGACCTCCACCGTCTGGGCACCGTCCCGGGCCAGGGCGCTGAAGGCGTCGTCGAACATGTCCTCCAGCTGCAGCGGCGGGATTTCGACTCGGTCGAACTCGACCGTAGGCGCCTCTTCCGGTTCTTCGCACCAGAGTGTAAAGAGCCGCACCAGGGTGCCAATGACATCGATCGCCGTTCCCGGATCGTTGACCGCGGGCGACAGCGCCCGGCTGGCGATCTCCGACAACACCACCAGCCCGAAACGGGGATCGTCATCGAAGGTTCTTTTCCCGCCGATGACGAAGGCCTGCCCCACAGCGCCCAGGCTCTCCTGCGCGAGCGCGCGGCCCTGCTTTCCCGATATCAGCGCCGGGCCGCTCCCGGGATACGAAGGTACCGGGCAGCGCGACGACACGGATAAGCAGGTCATGATCTTCGGCGAACAGCTGCAATGCCGCCACATCGATATGCTGAACATAGCCGACATCGGGCGCCTGGACCGCCACGCCGTCAGGCGGCCCACCGGCCTCGCGCGCCCCCAGCGTCGGGTGTCGGCGCCGCCGGCGCAACGCCTTGCCCGCGGCCGCCTCGACCTTGTCGATGGTCTCGCCCATGCGCCCCAGCCGGGCGATACGGTCGACCCAGCGCACGAAACTGAGAATCACGACGGCAAAGACCGCTATCGTCAGCAGGAAAAGCGCCAGTCGCCCGACCCGGTCGTAATAGTCGTTGAGCAGCGCGACCAGGGCGATGGTGCTGAAGATGAAAGCGCCGATGAAGGTCGAGAGCGCATTCTGGGAAACATCGTCGGCGACGACGACGGCGAACGCGCGCGGCGTTGCACCATTGCTCGCCGAGGTATAGGCCGACAGCATGGCCCCCACGGCCAGTACGGCCATCACCAGCATGCTGGATGACATGACGGTCAACAGCTTTTCGATCGACGCCAGGCTGATCTCCGGCAGCGCACCGGCCGGATCCAGTGCTTCGAAGAGGCCGGCCAGAAAGACCACCAGGATCGACAGCAGACAGATCGCCAGCGGCTTCACCCAGAGCCGCTCCCGCACCCGGTTCAGCAGAAAACCGAGGCGGCCATCCAGACTTATACCCTGCTTGAGAAACCTGCTCAGACCGCCTTTGTTGCTATTGGAACGCCTTGTCATTGCGGCTCCCTCCGGTTGACGCCTGGCCAGCGGGACCAAACCGCGACCGCCCCCGATCAAGCATAGCCGATGGCCGTCAAGGGGCCTCGGCGTCTTCAGACACCCCTTCCCGATCACTGGCGATCAGGCCGGCGCCCGGCAGGTTCTCGCACTCGAGCCAGATCCTCTTGGTGCAGTGGGCGCAGATTCCGTAATCGAGCCCGTAGATGGCATCCTCCAGCGCTTCGGCCTTGGAGATGTAGATATTCTCCTCGCCAAGTTCGTCGACCACATGAAAGCGCCGCAGTTGCTCCAGCAGCGGCAGCGCCAGTGCGATACGGAAGGAGCCGCCCCGCGCCCGGGCCGCGCGGATCTCGTGCCGCAGCAGGTCGGCGCCGGCCAGATCCATGGTCCCCATGCCCTTGAGATAGAAGACGATGTGTTTCTGGTCCGGCTTGGTCAGCTCGAGCAGGCGAAACTGCTGCTCGACATAGTCGACCGAGCCGAAAAACAGCGGTCCGTCCAGACGCACCACCAGCATCTGCGGGCACTCGGTCAGGTTGTGCCGTTCGGCGTTGCGAAAGTAGCGGCGGCCGGCGCGACCCGGTGTCGGCGCGGTGGCTCTCAGTACCGCCCGCGAGCTGTTGAAAATGAAAACCGCAAAAGAGGCGATCACACCCACATAAATCGAGAAGTCCAGCTTGATCAACAGTCCGGCGGTCAGGGTCAGCAGCAGGATCATCGTCTCGGGCCGGCTGCTCCGGAACACCCGTCCGAACTCGCGAAAATCGATCAAACGCCAGGCGACGTAGAGAATCAGGCCGGCAATGGCCGGGGTCGGGATATAGGCCACCAGCGGTGCCACCAGCAGCAGGATCAGCGCCAGCAATATACAGGAGAGCATCGTCGCCAGCGGCGTTCGGGCACCGGCTTCGGCATTGACCCCGGACTTGGTAAAGGAACCGGAACCGACGTAGCACTGAAAGAAACCGCCGCCGAGGTTGGACAACCCCTGTCCGATAATCTCCTGATTGGCATCGAAACGCTCGCCCCGGCGCAACGCGAAGGCCCGGCCGATCGAAATCGCTTCCAGCAGCCCCACCAGGGCGATGGCCGCCGCCCCCGGCGCCAGCACCCGGACATCGCCGGCCGAAACGTCGGGCAGATGAAACACCGGGAACACCGACGGCAGGGTCCGATCATGCCGACACCCCGCTCGCCCGCGTCCAGCGCCCATCCCAGCAGGCTGCCGGCCACCAGCGCAATCAGAAAGCCCGGCAAGCGGCGATAGCGCGTTTGCAGCACGGCCACCAGCAGCAGCGTCGTGCCGGCAATGGCTGCTGCCAGCGGTTCGGTATCGCCGATGGCGGCAAGCACGCGCGCCAGCCGGTCGAATACCGTGCCCCCCTTCAAGCTCGAGTCCCAGGGCGACGCCGAGCTGGCTGACCGCTATCAGCAGCGCCGCGGCGGCGGTGAAGCCGGTGATCACCGAATGGGAGACAAAGGCCACCAGGGCGCCCAGCCGGGCGATACCGGCCGCCAGTTGAAAGACGCCGACCAGCAGCGTCACCAGCAGCGCCAGTTCGATGTAGTACGCCGAGCCCGGTTCCGCCAGGCTCACCAGCGAGGCAAACAGAATCGCCGAGAGCGCCGTCGTCGGCCCCGAGATCATCACCATCGAGGAGCCGAAAAAGGCCGCAACGAAGGCGGTCACCATGCTGGCATAGAGTCCGTACTCGGGCGGCAGCCCGGCAATGATCGCGAAGGCGACACCCTGCGGCAGCGCCACGGCGGCATTGGTGACGCTGGCCATGAGATCGGCCCGCAGATTGGCCGGCGTGATACGATCACGCCAGTTGAGAACAGGGAGTAAGGTATTGAGCCTGGGCTTCATCGGTCACTGCAATCCCTTGGCCGGCAATTGGCAAATCCGACTTAAAGGATAGGCAGAGATGAGGCGGCCCCGCGAGCCCGGTCAAGAAAACCATTCGCAGCGAGGACGCCCTTTTGGGCATCCGCACTATCCAGGCGCTGCAAAACCCATGAGGGGGTTGGGATGCAGGGCAATCGCACTACCTGACGACTGTGAGTGCCAGTCCGGGCCGGCGGTACCGTTTCCGGGCGACACGCTTTACGTCGTCCCTGACCGCTCGGCTGCCGCCCTCCCTGGCGGCAGACGGTCGCCCTGAAGCGGTACCCCCCTCGACAGCGCGGTGCCAACCGACAGACGCACCGAACCCGGTTCGCTACCCGACAATGGCCAGGCATGCCGGCGGCGAGAACCATCAGTGCACTCGCGGCGTCAGCTGCAGCACCGAGGCCCGGAAGGCGTCGTCATAGGCAGCACGCAGCCGTTTATTCTTGATCCCGGGTTTGGAGCCCTTGGCCTGGCGCAGGAGGTTCAGGGCGAAGCGCCGGATGGCAGCATGGCAACGGTTTCTGCAAATACCGGAATTAAGCAGTTTTCGCACCGGCACCGGGCTCGCCGAGGCTGATGTGGTCGGGTCTGGCTGACCGTCTGCCGCCAGGACGGCGGCAGCCAAGCCCTCAGGGACGAGTTCACGGCGTGTCAGACAGGCCCGACCACATCGACCCTGACGTTCTTGTTATCGCCTCGTGATAGTGCGATTGCCCTGGGTTGGGGTGCCTTCTTCAACGTCTATGCCACCGGAAACCAGGGTGCCGTTGGCGCCCATGATGGGTTACGCCGCAATAGGACCGGTGCCACCAGACAATCAGGTGATATTGCGGCGTAACCCATCCTACGATTCAGTCTTCAGTCCTGCAGCTGATCCCAGACTTCCTGGTCGCGTTCGGCAGTCCAGATACGCGGCCAGTCGATGCCGTTGTACTCGTCCCACAGGCGCTGGACGTCGAACGGCAGGCAGTGCTCGAAGATCGGCCACATGCCGAACTTCGGCGCCAGGTGGTCGCGGGTCGCCTCGAAGGCCTCCTTCAGGGTACCGCCACGCTTGTGCACCTCGCCGACTTTCTCTTTCATGCCATTGAGGAAGCCGCGGGTCTGCTCGATGGCGGCATCAACCTCGTCACGGCCGCGGGCCACGGCGCCACGACCACCGATCAGGATCTCGGCCCCGTAGGCCTTGACCTTGTCCAGCGTCTCGGTGGACCAGTCGAAATGGAAGGCATCGCCGGTATAGAGGGCAGCCGCCGCCTCCACCAGGTCGCCGGCGAAGAGGATCTTGTGCTTCGGCAGCCAGGCGACGATGTCGCCGGCGGTGTGCCCGCGGCCGCAGTATTCCAGGATCAGGCTGCCACGATCGCCGCCCAGCGGGATTTCCAGCCGATCGTTGAAGACGATATCCGGATGGGTCAGGCCCTTGATACCGTCCGGCTCGCGGAACAGCCGGGGCATGCGGCCGTATTCGCTGGCCCAGTCCTGCATGCCACGCTCCTCGACCAGGAACCTGGTCTTTTCGTGGGCGATGATGCTCTGCGCTTCGAAGGCCGCAGCGCCCAGCACGCGCACGGCGTGGTAATGGGACAGCACCAGGTATTTTACCGGCTTGCCGGTGTACTGGCGCAGCTGCTCCAGCCAGTCGCTGGCCGCTTTCGGTGTGGCGCGGGCCTCGAAGGCGATAATGAAGTCTTCGGCCTCGATGGCACCGACGTTGGGATCGCCTTCGGCCGTCAGCGCATAAACGCCGTCTGCCAGCACTTCGAGGGTTTCCGTCTTTTCACCGAGGTCCGCGGAGGACGCAAAGGGTTTCTTGGCCATGTCGTTGAGTACCTTTTGTCGATTATTGATAGTTATCAGATTGCCTGCCGAAGCTCCGATGCCCGGGGCAAATGTTCACGGGCGATCGCTGTCGCCTCTTTCAGCACATCGTAGTCGCCGATATGGTTCGTCAGCAGCAGTATCAACCGGGCGTTGACGTCGGCACTCTGCCCGGGTGCCAGGTCACGATGCAGTTCGGTCAGCAGCGCGTAGACGTCGTCCGGCACGGCCATGTTGTTGTCGAGTATCAGGTTCGCCATTGTTTCGCTCCTCAGTAACCGATCGCTCTGCGCTGCATCGCCACCAGGCGATCCGCATCGAAGGTACGCATGCGACCACAGACATGCTGGTCCGGACGCATTAGATAGCAGCTGCCGGGCTGGCCGTCGAAACGTTCGACGACAACCCCCAGGGTATCGACCAGCAGCTCGACGCCCTGTGGCAATACAAGTCCGAGCGGCTGCGAGGACACCAGCAGCGTCTGGATCGGCAGTTCTAGCTCCGCCAGCAGCGCCAGTTGCTGCAGCTCCCCGGCCGACGGCGGATTGCGCGGATCGATGAACCACAGCGTCTTGAAGTCGTTGCCGAGGCAACTGAGCAGGAAGTCCTCTCGGCCATTGCGCAGCACCGGACCGTCGGTGCTTGGCGTACCCGGTACCATATTGCCGCTGAAGGTTTCACGATCCGGCGTATTGAGGCTCGAATCGACGTAGGCAGAGGGCACCGACAGGCGTCCCGAATTGACCAGACTGCGGGCGAACGGGTACCGGCGCGACAGGTTCAGCACCGCATCGCGGAACTGGCGGCTGGCCTCGTTCTTGGGCGTGATGAAGTCGGTCGACCGGGTCGAGTTTTTGATGTTCTCGTCAGCGGCAAAGAGGCGCTCCTCGGTGTAGGTATCCAGCAGCGACTCCGGGGCCTGGCCGTTCAGCACCAGCGCCAGTTTCCAGGCCAGGTTATCGGTATCCTGCACTCCGGAGTTGGCACCGCGGGCACCGAACGGCGAGACCTGGTGCGCCGAGTCGCCGGCAAACAGTATCCGGCCATGTCGGAAATCGTCCATGCGGCGACAGCAGAAGGTATAGACGCTGGCCCAGTCGAGCTCGAATTCGACATCGTCGCCGAGGAAGGCCTTGACCCGGGGAATGATCTTCTCGGGCTTTTTCTCCTCCTCGGGATCGGCATCCCAGCCCAGATCGAAGTCGATGCGCCAGACGTTGTCGGGCTGGCGATGCAACAGCGTCGACTGGCCGTCGTGGAAAGGCGGATTGAACCAGAACCATCGCTCCGGCGGAAAGCGCTTCGGATCCATCACCACATCGGCGATCAGGAAGCGATCCTCGAATATCTGGCCGCTCGACTTCAGTCCGCACATCGTACGGATATCGGAGTTGGCGCCGTCACAGGCGATCAGGTAGTCCGCCTCCAGACGGTAGGGGCCGTCCGGCGTCTCGACCGTCAGCAACACGCCCTCGTCGTTCTGTTCCAGGGCCGTGATCCTGTTCTTCCAGCGCAGATCGACCTCGTCGAGCTGTTGAATGCGGTCGACCAGGTACTCCTCGATGTAATACTGCTGCAGATTGATAAAGCCGGGGCGGCGATGATGCTCCTCCGGCAGCATGTTGAAGCTGTAGACCGGCGCCTCCTCGAAGAATACCTTGCCGACGTTCCAGGTCACGCCTTTTTGCATCAGGCGCTCGCCGATGCCGAGGCGGTCCATGACTTCCAGCAGGCGCTTGGCGTAGCAGACCGCGCGGGAGCCGAAACTGACGGTGTTGTTGTCGTCGAGCACCACCACCGGGATCCGGTGCAGGGCCAGGTCGATCGCCATCGCCATGCCGACAGGACCGGCGCCGCCGATCACCACCGGCCGGCGCACCGCCACTGCAGCATCCTGATCGGCACTGCGGATATAGGGATATTGCGGAAATTCGTAGGTTTTGATCATTGTCGGGCTCTTCTTCTTATAGCCAAAGTCGACCGGGGGCCGATGCCATCGGACCCTGTCTGAATCGGAATCAGCTTATCGAAGAAGACGGCCCGGATAATCGGGCCCGGACGCACAACATTGTTTCCGGTATGGAAAGAGTCGTGACGCGTTACACCCAAGGGCGCGAGGGCAGCCTACCTGCCCCTCGTCAGCTGTCGCCTGTATTCGCATCCGTCAACGTCTGTGGCAGATTGTCGGCCAGCCAGGCCTCGAAGAACTCGACGAAACGGCTGATCTTGAGGGTCGTCGACTCGCGGCTGGGAAAGAAGACATAGACTGCCAGGCACTCGGGCCTGGCTTGCGGAAACACCGGCACTATCTCGCCGCTGGCAACCAGCGGAGCGATGACGAACGACGCCAGATTGGCGATGCCACGGTGCGCCAGCACGGCTTCGCGCACCACCAGGCTGTTGTTGGCGCGCAGGTCGCCGCTGACCTCGACCGGCTCCGGCGTCTGGCCGGGCATGCTGACCAGCCACTGATGGGCGTTCTCGGCATGGACGAAGATCAGGCAGTTGTGTTGTCGCAGGGCCTGGGGACAGTCCGGCACGCCCTTGCTGGCCAGGTACTCTGGGGTCGCGCAGACGAACATCGGCAGATCGCAAAGCTTGCGGGCAACCAGGCTCGAGTCCGGCAACTGCAGCCCCTTGACACGGATCATCAGGTCATGGCCCTCACGCACCATATCAGGCGTACGGTCATCCAGGGTGACTTCTACCCGGACCTCCGGATAACGCGCCATGAATTCCGGCAGTGCCTTCGCCAGCACCAGCTGGCCGAAGGTCATGTTGCAGGATATGCGCAGCAGCCCACGGGGTTCGCCCTGAAGGCCCGCCACCAGGTTCTCGGTATGCCCCACCTCCTCCAGTACCCTTTTGCACTGGTGATAGACGGCATCGCCGATATCGGTGACGTTGAGACTGCGGGTCGTGCGGTTCAGCAGCCGGGCGTTGAAATGCTGCTCGAGCATCGCCACCTGCTTGCTCACCGCCGAACTGGAAACCCCTGTTCGTCCGCAGCCCGGGTAAAGCTCTCGAGCTCGACCACCCGCACAAAGAGATTCATAGCCGACAACAGATCCATGGAAGTTCCAGTAAACAGATTCGAGTTAACAGTTAACAGTGACCAGTGCGTAGGATGGGTGAAGCGATGCAAATGACGTTGTCGATCGATATCCGCACGGTTCGCGGCATCGCGTAACCCATCACATCGATCGTATTGCAGCTCGATTGGTTGCGGCGGGCACCTTGGGCTATCGGGCGGATCAATCGGCTCCCGCGCAGCTGCCGCCCAGGGCCCCATGATGGGTTCCCTGACAACAGCTCCTGCGTTTTCAGGATTTCCGCGGGGCGGCCATCCGCCGTCCCTGGCGGTTGCGCCGCCCCAAGCGCAGTGCCATCTGATCAGAACGCACTCAGGCGGCTTCACTATCCTGCGCACTTACGCTTTACGCTTCACCAGCATCCCACATTTCTTCCGGAAATTCACGAATGCTCGAGCAGCTCGGAGTTCAGGACCTGTACTTGGGCACCACCTCGCTGCCGCCCATTCTCGGCCGGTCCGGCTCGACCTCGGTCAGCGCCTCGCATGGCTCGAGAGACGCCTGGCAGCGGCGGGTCAGCAGCTGATATTCGGCGGTCCCCTGCGACTTCCAGCGCACCTCGTCGTCGCTCAGGGTCCGCAGCACCTTGGCCGGCGAGCCCACCAGCATCGACCGGGGCGGGCATTCGAATCCGGCCTTGACGAAGGCGTTGGCCGCGACGATCGATTCCGCACCGATTTGGGCGCCGTCCATCACCACCGCATTCATGCCGACCAGGGCATTGCGGCCGATGCGGCAGCCGTGCAGGATGGCGCCGTGGCCGATATGGCCATCGACCTCGACCACGGTATCAGTATCGGGAAAGCCGTGCATGACGCAGTTGTCCTGGACGTTCGAACCTTCTTCCAGCACCAGCCGGCCGAAATCGCCGCGCAGGCTGGCGTTGGGTCCGACATAGCAGCCGGGGCCGACGATGACGTCGCCGATCAGCACCGCGGTCGGGTGCACGTAGGCGCTGGGATCGACCACCGGGGTCAAACCGTCGATTCTGTAGATCGGCATGATGTTCAGCCCTCCTGCGTTACGGGAACATCGCGGCGGTTCTGTACCACCAGGAAGCGCCGGCTGACGAAGGCGGCATCGGTCAGGCTGGCATTGGCCGCCGGATTGCCGCCGGTGGCGTGGAAATCGCTGAAAGCCGCCGACTGATTGACGAGGATACCGCCGCCGAGGTTGCATGACAGCGCCACCTTGACGTCCAGCGCCAGCGCCTCCGCCCTCTCCAGCACGGCATCACGGATGGAATAGACGCCGAGCGTGATGGCGCCCCTGTCACCGATCACCCGGCGCGCCAGCTCGAAGCTATGGTCGGTGCTGTCGGTGGCAATCAGGAAGCTGATCGGGCCGAAACGCTCCTCGCCGTAGACGTCGATATCGGCACCCTCGACCTTCAGCAGCAGCGGCGTGCGGATACGGGCATTCGGAAAATCGGGGTGCTCGAGCGCCCGGCTTTCCAGCACCACTTCCCCGAGTCCGCCGCAGGCGTCGATACGCGCCAGGGTGTCGCGACTCTGGATGGCGCCCAGGACATTGACCGCGACCTCAGTATTGGCAGTGAATTTGGCGATGCCGGCGGCCAGCGCCTCGGCCACTTCGTCGAAGCTCAGGTGACCGTCGGCGGTTTCGATGCCGTCGCGCGGAATATAGATCGCCTGCGGCGTCGTACACATCTGGCCGGAATACAGGCTCAGCGAAGTGGTCAGATTGCGCACCACCGGCTTGAGACTTTCGACACTGTCGATGATGACGGTGTTGACCCCGGCCTTTTCGGTAAAGACTTCGGCCTGGCGGCAGTTGTCTTCGAGCCAGTTGCCGAAGGCGCTGGAACCGGTGAAGTCGATCAACCTGACGGCAGGATGCTGCGCCAGCTTCCTGGTGACCGGCGCGGCCTGGCTGTCCGGCACCATCGACACCAGGCTCGGGTCGAAACCGGCTTCGGCCAGCACCTGCTGGGCCACCTGCACGCTGATGGCGACCGGCAGCACGGCCCCCGGGTGCGGCTTGACGATCACCGGGTTGCCGGTCACCAGGCTTGCAAAGAGGCCCGGGTAGGTATTCCAGGTCGGGAAGGTGGCGCAGGCCACGACCAGGCCGATGCCGCGCGGCACGATGTGGAAACGCTTTTCCTGCGCCAGCGGCGGATTCTTGCCCTGCGGCTTGACCCACAGCGCGCGCTGCGGCACCTCCTTCATTGCGCTCCAGGCGCGGGCCACGGCTTCGAGGCCGCGGTCCTGGGCATGGGGGCCGCCGGCCTGGAACGCCATCACGAACCCCTGGCCGGTGGTATGCATGACTGCATGGGCCATTTCGAAACTGCGCTTGTTGAGACGATCCAGGATCTCCAGGCAGATACCGGCCCGGATATCGGGGCCTGCATCGCGCCAGACCGACATCGCGCCCTGCATGCGGGCGACCAGGGCTTCGGTGTCGGGTTGCGCATAACGCACCCCGAGCGCGATGCCGTAGGGCGACGCCTCTTCACCGACTTCCGCCGTAACCTCGGCACATGCCAGCTCGAAGGGCTTGCCCAGGTAGCTTTCGAAACGTGCGCGCCCCTCGGCACTGGCGTTTTCACCGTAGAGACGGCCGCTGGGCGCCTCCGGATAGGGGGACCAGAATTCGCGGCTGCGATTGGCGGCGACCGCCTGTTGCAAGGTATTCGAATGGGCGTCGAAGAACGCCTGGGCCTTTGACATAAACCGGTCTCCTGATGCTGGCGCGGGATGCCGTCGGTGGCGGAACTGCCTGCTGTTTGCTGTGTGCAGTTCAGGGGCGGCGTACGCGCCCCCGGGGCCAGCGCCTGCCACTCGACCTGCCATTGTTCAAGCCCAGATGCTAGTTACACGGAATTTCATTGTCAAATATCAATAAAGTAACACTTGGTTCCCATTCGGTTCCGATCGACTTGCCGGGACCCGCCTCCCGACCCTTAAACACACCGGCCAGAACACATAAATATCTCTATTTATCAATAAATTAAAATGCATCACCTGATGCATGGCGTTCACATGACACCTCCCTCACCCTGTCAGCAACCACCACCGAAGCGGTCCGGCATCATGAACAAAAACCAACAAAGAGACACGTATATTTACTTTTTATCTATTTATTTGTATCCCTTTTGGCGTTATCTTGACTTTAGTCAATAACAGCCGCGCTGTCGCACCGGCGACGGGCGGCCCGACCAGGTAAATGGAAAGCGCCATGCCGAACTATCTGCTGACCGAAACGCCCGACGAGGGCGTGCTGCTGATCAGACTGAATCGCCCCGACGCCCTCAATGCCCTCAACACGGCCCTGCTCGAGGAGCTGGCCGCCCTGCTCGACGTCGCCGCCGGCGATGAAGGAGTGCGGGCCGTGGTCATCACCGGTAACGAACGCGCCTTCGCCGCCGGTGCGGACGTTCGCGAAATGGCCGGGCTCGATGCCGTCGGCGTGATGCAGGATCCCCGCCCCCGCCACTGGGCCCGCATAGCCGCCTTTGCGAAACCGCTGATCGCCGCGGTGAACGGTTACTGCCTGGGCGGCGGCTGCGAGCTGATGATGCACGCCGATATCGTGGTCGCGTCCCGCGATGCCCAGTTCGGCCAGCCCGAGATCAACCTCGGCATCATCCCGGCGCCGGCGGCACCCAGCGTCTGATCCGCGCCGTCGGCAAGGCCCTGGCCTCGCAGATGGTGATGACCGGCCAGCCGATCGGTGCCGAACGGGCGCTGCAGGCGGGCCTGGTCTCGGAGCTGACGCAGCCGGAGCTCTGCCTCGAACGCGCGCGGGAAATCGCCCGCCGCATCGCACGCCGGCGCCGCTGGCGATGCAGCAGGCCAAGGACGTGTTGAACCGCGCCCAGGAATCGCACCTTGCCGAAGGCCTCGCTTACGAACGCAAGGCGTTCACGCTGCTGGCGGCCACCGAGGATCGCAACGAGGGCATCCGTGCCTTTATCGAAAAGAGGAGCCCGCGCTATCGCGGCTGCTGACCCCTTTCCATTCGGAGGAACGCAATGAGGGCATTCGCGCCTTTATCGCAAAGCGAAGCCCGCACTATAGCGGCCGCTGAGCCCCTTTATTGCATCAGATGCAGGAGTCCCCTTTGATGAGCTATCAGCATATCGAGTACCGCGTCGACCAGGGCGTGGCCGTCCTGACCTTCGACCGTCCGGCCAGCCTCAACAGCTTCAACGCCGAAATGCACGCCGAGGTACGCGACGCCCTGAAAAGCGCGCGCCGGGATCCGGCGGTGCGCTGCCTGATGATCACCGGCAACGGCCGCGGTTTCTGCGCCGGCCAGGACCTGTCCGACCGCAACGTCGCCCCCGGCGCCGAACGTCCGGACCTCGGCCGCTCGATCGAGCAGAACTACAACCCGCTGATCCGCTCGCTGCGCGACTTCCCGGCCCCGGTGATCTGTGCCGTCAACGGCGTGGCCGCGGGCGCCGGCGCCAACATCGCCCTGGCCTGCGACATCGTCTTCGCCGCCCGCTCCGCCAGTTTCATCCAGGCGTTCTGCAGGATCGGCCTGGTGCCGGATTCCGGCGGCACCTGGATACTGCCGCGCCTGGTCGGTGACGCCCGCGCCCGGGCCCTGTCGCTGCTGGGCGAGAAGGTCGGCGCCGAACAGGCCGAGCGCTGGGGCATGATCTGGTCCTGCGTCGACGACGAGGCGCTGCAGGACACCGCCCTGGCCTGCGCCCGCCAGCTGGCGGCCCAGCCGACCAGGGGCTTTCGCTGATCAAGCGCGCGCTCAATGCCAGCAGCACCAACAGCCTCGACCAGCAGCTGGATCTTGAACGCGATCTCCAGACCCTGGCCGGCCGCACCGACGACTACCGCGAAGGCGTCGCCGCCTTCTTGGAGAAGCGTCAGCCCAGCTTCACCGGCAACTGAGGACCGAGGGAATCACCGATGACCGCATTACATAAAGACGTCACCGTCGCCGTGATCGGCGCCGGCGCCATGGGCGCCGGCATCGCCCAGGTCGCCGCCGCTTATGGCCACCCGGTCCTGCTGTTCGACAATGCACCGGGAGCCGCCGAGAAAGGCATCGCCGGCGTCGCCGCCGGCCTCGACAAGCTGGTGTCCCGCGGCAAGATGGATCCGGCGACCCGCGACGCCATCATCGGCCGCCTGACGCCGGTCGCGCAGCTGGAAGCGCTGGCGCCGGCCAGGCTCGTCATCGAGGCGATCGTCGAGAACCGCGAGATCAAGCAGCAGGTCTTCGCCCGCCTCGAGGCGATCTGCGCCGACGACTGCATTCTCGCCAGCAACACCTCGTCGATCTCGATCACCTCGCTGGCCACCGCCCTCGAACGACCGCAGAACTTCGCCGGCCTGCACTTCTTCAACCCGGCACCGGTGATGAAGCTGGTCGAGGTCGTTTCCGGCCTGGACACGGACCCGGCGGTCGCCGCCTGCCTGCATGCCACCGCGACGGCCTGGGGCAAGCAGGCGGTGCATGCCAGGTCGACGCCGGGCTTCATCGTCAACCGCCTGGCCCGCCCCTTCTACGCCGAGGGCCTGCGACTGCTCGAGGAAGGTGCCGCCGATGCCGCGACGCTGGACGCCCTGCTGCGCGAGGCCGGCGGCTTCAGGATGGGCCCCTTCGAGCTGATGGACCTGATCGGCCATGACGTCAACTATGCCGTGACCCGCTCGGTGTTTGACGCCTACTACGGCGACAAGCGCTTCCTGCCGTCCCTGACCCAGCAGGCGCTGGTCGAGGGCGGACGCCCTGGGCCGCAAGAGCGGTCGCGGCTTTTACGACTACGGCGACGAGGCCCTGCGCGCGGAACCGGCGAGCCTCTCGGCCGACGCCGCGGCCGTGCCGGCGAGCATCGTCGTCGAGGGCAGCCTCGGCGTCGCCGACGCCCTGGTCAAGCGGCTGCGCGGCGCCGGTATCGAGATCGTCGAGCGCGACGGTCCGGGCCGTATCCGTGTCGGCGACAGCGTGCTTTGCCTGAGCGACGGCCGCATGGCCAGCGAGCGCGCCGCTGCCGAGGGCATCCGCAACCTGGTGTTGTTCGACCTGGCGCTGGACTATGGCCGCTGCAGCCGGCTGGCCGTGGCGGTCGCCGACCAGGCCGACAACCAGGCCCTGGCACCGGTGGTCGCGCTGTTCAACGCCGTCGGTATCCAGGTCTCCCGTCTCGACGACCTGCCGGGCCTGGCGGTGCTGCGCACCGTCGCGATGCTCGCCAACGAAGCCAGCGATGCGGTGCTGCAGGGCGTCTGCAGCGCCGCCGATGCCGACACAGCCATGCGTTACGGCGTCAACTATCCCTGCGGGCCTCTGGCCTGGGCCGAACAGATCGGCCTTGCCGCGGTACACCGTATTCTCGGCCACCTGCAGCAGAGCTACGGCGACGACCGTTACCGCCCATCGCTGCTGCTGCGCCACAAAGCCTTTTCCGGAGCCACCTTCCATGACTGATCCGAATCCGCAACAGCTGGCCGAAGCCTGCGCCGAGGCCATGTACGCCAGGACACCGCCACCCGGGCCCTGGACATGAAGATTCTCGAGGTGTCGCCGGCAGGGCCGTGCTGTCGATGCCGGTCGCCGAGGCGATGATCCAGGGTCACGACAGCTGTCACGGCGGCTATATCTTCACCCTGGCGGACTCGGCCTTCGCCTTCGCCTGCAACACCTATAACGCCATTACCGTCGGCGCCGGCTGCACCATCGACTACCTGGCGCCGGCCAAGCTCGGCGACCTGCTGACCGCCCGCGCCCAGGAGCGCTCGCGCAGCGGCCGCACCGGCGTCTACGACGTCAGCATCGAGAACCAGCACGGCACCACCGTCGCCCTGTTCCGCGGCCGCTCCCACCAGGTCCGCGGCACCCTGCTGCCCGAACAACCCGCCGAATCCACCACAACGGAGGCCTCCGCATGAACGAAGCTCTGATCATCGACGCGATCCGTACGCCGCATTCCGGGATCGCCAGATATGCCGGCACCCTGGCCGGCATTTGCGCCGACCACCGCGGCACTCCGCTACTCGAAACGACTGCAACGGAGGCCTCCGCATGAACGAAGCTCTGATCATCGACGCGATCCGCACGCCAATCGGCAGATACGCCGGCACCCTGGCCGGCGTACGTGCCGACGACCTCGGCGCGGTGCCGCTGAAGGCGCTGATGGAACGCAATGCCGGCATCGACTGGTCGACGGTCGATGACGTCATCTACGGCTGCGCCAACCAGGCCGGCGAGGACAACCGCAACGTCGCGCGCATGTCGTCGCTGCTGGCGGGCCTGCCGGTCAGCGTGCCCGGCACCACGGTCAACCGTCTCTGCGGCTCCGGCATGGACGCGGTCGGCCTCGCCGCCCGCACCCTGAAGGCCGGCGAAGCCAACCTGATGATCGCCGGCGGCGTCGAGTCGATGTCCCGCGCGCCTTTCGTCATGGGCAAGGCCGAAACCGCCTTCAGCCGCAGCGCGGAGATCTTCGACACCACCATCGGCTGGCGCTTCGTCAACAAACTGATGAAGCAGCAGTTCGGCGTCGACTCGATGCCGGAAACCGCCGAGAACGTCGCCGCCGACTTCGCCATCTCCCGCGAGGACCAGGACGCCTTTGCGCTGCGCAGCCAGCAGCGCACCGCCGCGGCGATCGAATCGGGACGCCTGGCACGCGAGATCGTGCCGGTCAGCATCCCGCAGCGCAGGGCGAGCCGGTGCTGTTCGACACCGACGAGCACCCGCGCGCCGGCACCACCCTGGAAGGGCTGGCGAAACTGCCGACGCCGTTCCGCGCAGGCGGCAGCGTCACCGCCGGCAACGCCTCGGGCGTCAACGACGGCGCCTGCGCCCTGCTGCTGGCGAACCGCGAAACCGCCGAACGCCTCGGCCTCAAGGCCCGCGGCCGCGTCGTCGGCATGGCCACCGCCGGCGTCGAGCCGCGTATCATGGGCTTCGGACCGGCGCCGGCGGTGCGCAAGGTACTGGCGCAGACCGGACTGACTCTCGCCGATATGGATGTCATCGAGCTGAACGAAGCTTTTGCCGCCCAGGCCCTGGCGGTGCTGCGCGATCTGGGCCTGTCCGACGATGCCGGGCACGTGAACCCCAACGGCGGCGCCATTGCCCTCGGCCACCCGCTGGGCATGAGCGGCGCGCGTCTGGTCACCACCGCACTGAACGAGCTGGAACTGCGCGGCGGCCGCTACGCCCTCTGCACCATGTGCATCGGCGTCGGCCAGGGCATCGCGATGGTAATAGAGCGAGTTAACAGTTAAGAGTGGGCAGTTAACAGGAAAGGCCCGACGAAACCCTTACTGTTGACTGTCAACTGGCCACTCACAACTAATAATTAAAGAGATTGCACAATGAACATGACGGCCAAGACCATGACCCATCTACTGGAACCGATCGAGACCGCCAGCATCGACGAGCTGCGCCATGTCCAGCTCGAGCGCATGCGCTGGAGCCTGATGCACGCCTACGAGAACGTGCCCTTCTATCGTCAGAGCTTCGATGCCGCCGGCGTCCATCCGCGTGAACTCAACAGCCTCGCGGACCTGGCGAAGTTCCCGTTCACGCTGAAAAGCGACCTGCGCGACAACTACCCGTTCAACATGTTCGCGGTACCGATGCGCGATATCGTGCGGCTGCATGCCTCCAGCGGCACCACCGGCAAGCCGACCGTGGTCGGCTACACCCAGAACGATATCGACACCTGGGCCAACGTCGTCGCCCGCTCGCTGCGGGCCGCCGGCGCCCATGCCGGCGACCTGGTTCACGTCGCCTACGGTTACGGCCTCTTCACCGGCGGCCTCGGCGCCCACTACGGCGCCGAGCGGCTGGGCTGCACCGTCATCCCGATGTCCGGCGGCCAGACCGAAAAGCAGGTCCAGCTGATCCGCGACTTCAACCCGGACGTCATCATGGTGACACCGTCCTACATGCTGAACCTCGCCGACGAGATGGAGCGCCAGGGCATCGATCCCCACAAGCTGAAGCTGCGCCTGGGGGTATTCGGCGCCGAGCCCTGGACCGGCACCATGCGCACCGAGCTCGAGAACCGGCTCGGCATCGATGCGATGGACATCTACGGCCTGTCCGAAGTCATGGGACCAGGCGTCGGCATGGAGTGCCGCGAATCCAAGGACGGCCCGACCCTCTGGGAGGATCTCTTCTATCCGGAGATCATCGACCCGGCGACCGGCGAGGTGTTGCCGGACGGCGAATACGGCGAGCTGGTGTTCACCTCCCTGACCAAGGAGGCACTGCCGATCATTCGCTACCGCACCCGCGACCTGACCCGCCTGCTGCCGGGTACGGCCCGGCCGATGCGCCGTATCGACAAGATCACCGGTCGCAGCGACGACATGCTGATCATTCGCGGCGTCAACGTCTTCCCGACCCAGATCGAGGAGCAGATCCTCCGCGTCGCCGAACTCTCGGCCCACTACGAGATCGTCGTCAGCCGCGACGGCAACCTCGACCAGGTGGAGGTAAAGGTCGAGCTCAAGCCCGACGCCGCTGGCATCGGCGAAGACGGTACCGCACGCGTGGTGAAGGAGCTCTCGCACCACATCAAGTCCTATATCGGCATCAGCACCCGCATCAGCGTCAATGCGCCGGGCACCCTCGCCCGCTCCGAGGGCAAGGCCAGGCACGTGACCGATCTGCGTCGAAAGCCGTGACGGGTCAGGCGTTGGGCGTTAGGCGTTAGGCGTTAGGCGTCGCGCCTCGAACAACGGACCTCATCACCATTGGCCGGATCTTCCGGCCTTTTTTCGGTTCATCGCGCTTTAGCGGGAAGAAGGCATCATTCGTAGGATGGGTGGAGCCGCAATGGCACTCCGCTGTCGGTTGGCAGCGCAGGTGGCGCGGCGCAACCCATCAATGACTCCAGCTTCCGCGGCGCTGACTTGACACCCCAAGATGGGTTACACGACGCCCTGGCCGCGTCGGAATCGGCTATCCCTTGTCCCCGCGTCGTTTCACCCATCCTACGATTCTCACCACTCACAGACAAATGACACGTCAAAATTGCTTTACATCAACTTTCTGTGTCATATAATCCTAAGTATCCGACAGCGACGGAGCACCTTCGCCCGCCACGAACCACAGGAGCCGCCATGTACGCCCAACTCGTAGATACCGGTGTCAAGCGCGTCAAGCGCCTCGAGGAGATGTCGCCCGAAGAGCGCGCCTTCCAGGAAAAGATCGATGCCGACATCAAGATCGAACCGAAGAACTGGATGCCGGACGCTTACCGCCGCACCCTGATCCGCCAGATGTCCCAGCATGCGCACTCCGAAATCGTCGGCATGCTGCCGGAGAAGAACTGGCTGACCCGGGCGCCGAACTTCAAGCGCAAGCTGCAGCTGCTGGCCAAGATCCAGGACGAGGCGGGCCACGGCCTCTACCTCTACAGCGCCATGGAAACCCTGGGCGCCGACCGCGACGAGGAAGTCGCCAAGCTGCACAGCGGCGAGGTGAAGTACTCCAGCATCTTCAATTACCCGACCCTGAGCTGGGCCGACATGGGCACCGTCGGCTGGCTGGTCGACGGCGCCGCCATCGTTAACCAGGTTGTATTACAAAGAACATCTTACGGTCCGTACTCCCGTGCCATGATTCGCATCTGCAAGGAAGAGAGCTTTCACCAGCGCCAGGGCTACCAGATCCTGCTGCACATGATGCGCGAGGGTACCGAGGAGCAGAAAGCGATGGTGCAGGAGTCGATCAACCGCTTCTGGTGGCCGTCGCTGATGATGTTCGGTCCGCACGACGGCGACTCGCCCAACTCGGCCCAGTCGATGCAGTGGAAGATCAAGCGCATGTCCAACGACGATCTGCGTCAGCGCTTCATCGACCAGACGGTGCCGCAGCTCGAGCTGCTCGGCTGCACTGCCCCGGACCCGGATCTGAAGTGGAACCCCGAACGCGGCCACTACGACTTCGGCGAGATCGACTGGAGCGAGTTCTACGCGGTTCTCAAGGGCAACGGTCCCTGCAACCGCGACCGCCTGCGCACCCGCCGCAACGCGATCGAAAACGGCGCCTGGGTTCGCGAAGCGGCCCGCAAGCATGCCGAAAAACATAACAAGGCCGACGCGGCCTGAGGCAGGAGATTCCAATATGTCCGACTGGACCCTTTTCGAAGTATTCGTACGCAGCAAGCACGGCCTGAACCACAAGCACGTCGGCAGCGTCCACGCCGCCGATGCCGCCATGGCGCTGGAAAACGCCCGCGAGCTCTACACACGCCGCAGCGAAGGCGTAAGCCTTTGGGTCGTCCCCTCAGTACAGATCACCGCCTCCTCGCCTGACGAGAAGGAGCCGCTGTTCGACCCGTCCGACGACAAGGTCTACCGCCATGCGACCTTCTACGACCTGCCCAAAGAAGTCGGCCACATGTAACGGAGGCGGGACATGAATCAGCAACAAGCACTTTTTGAATACCTGCTGCGACTGGGCGACAGCGACCTGATCCTCGCCCAGCGCCTGTGCGAACTGGTCGGCCACGCGCCGGCTCTGGAAGAGGAGATGGCCATCGGCAACGTCGCCCTGGACCTGCTGGGCCAGGCCCGCTCCTGGCTCAAATATGCCGGCGAGGTCGAAGGTGCCGGCCGCGATGCCGATGCCCTGGCCTTCCTGCGCAACGAGCGTGAATACCGCAACCTGCTGATCGTCGAGCAGTCCAACGGCAACTTCGCCGACACCCTGGCGCGCCAGTACCTGTTCGACGCCTGGCACTACTACCTGCTGCAGGCGCTCAGCGCATCCGCCGACGAACGCATTGCGGCCATCGCCGCCAAGGGGCTCAAGGAGGTGACCTATCACCTGCGCCGCTCCAGCGCCTGGGTCAGGCGTCTTGGCGACGGTACCGACGAGAGCCACGCCAAGATGCAGGTCGCGATCGACGAGATCTGGACCTACAGCGGCGAAATGCTGGTCGCCGACGAGGCGGACAAGCTGCTGCAGGCCGCCGGTATCGGCGCCGATCTCGAGCAGGTGAAGCAGCAGTGGCAGGCCCATGTCGCCGCGACCCTGGCCGAAGCGACACTCGAGCAGCCGGCCGAGGACAGCTACATGCAGACCGGCGGCAAGCAGGGCTACCACACCGAACAGCTGGGCTTCCTGCTGGCTGAAATGCAGTACCTGCCGCGGGCCTACCCGGGCGCGTCCTGGTAAACACGAAGACGATCGAGGTGATTCTGGTGGAGCAACGGCAAGCGGACAACCTGATCGCGACGGACCGCCCTGGCCTGCGGGCACGCGCCCGTCGCTGGATGCCGTCTGGCAGCTGCTCGAGCAGGTGCCGGACCCCGAGGTACCGGTGGTCAACGTCGTCGAACTCGGCATCGTGCGAGACCTCTGCTGGCAGGACGACACCCTCGAGGTCTGGGTCACGCCGACCTACTCGGGCTGCCCGGCGACGCATTTTATCGAGGAGGAGATCAGTACCGCCCTGAACCGGGCGGGCCTGACGAATCACCGGCTGAAGCAGCGGCTGGCGCCGGCCTGGACCACCGACTGGATCACCGAGACGGCGCGGGAAAAGCTGCGCGCCTTCGGTATCGCACCGCCCGAGGGCAGTGCCGGCAAGCGCAGCCTGCTCGGCGAGGATCCGGCGGTGACCTGCCCGCAGTGCGGCTCGACGCACACCGAGCGGGTCAGCGAGTTCGGCTCCACCGCCTGTAAGGCGCTGTACCGTTGCCGCGACTGCCTCGAACCCTTCGACTATTTCAAATGCATCTAAGCCGGCTGCCCGGTGTTGGGTTTCGGCCTAGCGGCCTTCACCCAACCTACTTCAATAGCTGGATCGTAGGTTGGGTGGAGCGAAGCGTAACCCAACACCTTTGCGAAGCTCAAAGGGGCAGCGGGTTTGAAATAAAAGAGAGAGAACAATTATGAGCCGTTTTCATCTGCTGGAAGTGGCGGACGTGCGCCAGGAAACCCGCGATGCGATCTCGATCGCGTTCGCGGTTCCGCAGGAGCTGAAGTCCGCGTATCAATACCGCGAAGGCCAGCACCTGGTCCTGCGCAGCCTGATCGATGGCGAGGAGGTACGCCGCTCCTACTCCATCTGTTCGTCGCCTTCGGACGCCGAGTTGCGTATCGCCGTCAAGCGGATATCGGGCGGGCTGTTCTCCAACTATCTCAACGACCAGGCGCGCAAGGGACTGGCGATCGAGGCGATGCCGCCGGCCGGCCATTTCCACGTCGAGCTGGACCCGGCCCGCGCCGGGCGATACCTCGCCGTGGCGGCGGGCAGCGGCATTACGCCGATCTACTCGATCGTCAAGACCACGCTGGAAACCGAGCCGAACAGTGAATTCACCCTGTTTTACGGCAACCGGGCCACCACCAGCACCATCCTGCGAGAGCAGCTCGAGGACCTGAAGAACCGCTTCATGGACAGGTTCAACCTGATCTACATCATGACCCGCGAGCAGCAGGACATCGATCTGTACAACGGCCGCATCGATGGCGACAAGTGCAAGGTGCTATTCGAGCACTGGCTCGATGTGCCCCACCTGACCGCCGCCTTTCTCTGCGGTCCACAAACGATGATCGAAACCGTCAGAGGTCAGCTCGAAGCACACCGGCTCGAACGCTCCCGCATCCATTACGAGCTGTTCGCACCGACAGGCGGCAACCAGGCTCGGCCGCGCCGGGTGCCCGAGAAGACCGGCAGTGTCCAGATGTGCGATATCACAGTGATTGCCGATGGGCGCCAGGTCAGCTTCGAGCTGGCGCGCGATACCGACAACATCCTCGATGCCGGCAATGCCCAGGGCGCCGATCTGCCCTACTCCTGCAAGGCCGGCGTCTGCTCCACCTGCCGTGCCCGCGTCGTCGAGGGCGAGGTGGATATGGACGCCAATTTCGCCCTCGAGGACTACGAAGTGGAGGCCGGCTACGTGCTGTCCTGCCAGTGCTACCCGGTGAGCGACAGGGTCGTCCTCGATTTCGACCACTGAGTGAAAGGTATTGCCATGAAATTGAAAAGTTATATCCACGGCCAGTGGCACGAAGGCAGCGATGCCGGCACCGAGGTGTTCAACGCCGTCAACGGCGAACCGGTTTGCAGCGTCAGCAGCAACGGCATCGACTTCGCCGACGCCGTCCGCCATGCCCGTGAACACGGGGGACCTGCTCTGCGCAGGATGACCTTCCACGAAAGGGCCAATGCGCTGAAGACACTGGCGCAACGGCTGATGGAGAAAAAGGAGGCTTTCTACCGCATCTCCGCCTGGACCGGCGCGACCCGCACGGACAGCTGGATCGACATCGAGGGCGGCATCAGTACCCTCTTCACCTACTCCAGTCTGGTGCGACGCGAACTGCCGAACGAGACGTTCCTCGTCGAGGACGACGCCATCCGGCTGTCCGGCCAAGGTTCCTTCATCGGCCGCCACCTGCTGGTGCCGAAGGAGGGCGTCGCGGTCCACATCAACGCCTTCAACTTCCCCTGCTGGGGCATGCTGGAGAAGATCGCCCCGAGCCTCGCCGCCGGCGTACCGGTGATCGTCAAGCCCGCGACGGCGTCGGCCTATTTGACCGAAGCGATGGTGCGCGAGATCGTCGCCAGCGGCCTGCTGCCGGAAGGTTCGGTCCAGCTGATCTGTGGCGGCGTCGGCAACCTGCTCGACCTGCTCGACGAGCAGGACGTGGTCACCTTCACCGGCTCTGCCGCCACCGGCCGGAAACTGCGCAGCCATCCCAATATCGTCGCGAAGTCGATCCCCTTCACGATGGAAGCCGACTCGCTGAACTGCAGCATCCTCGGCGACAGCGTGGAGCCGGGCTCGGCGGAGTTCGACCTCTATGTGAAGGAAGTCGCGCGGGAGATGACCGTCAAGGCCGGTCAGAAGTGCACCGCCATCCGCCGCGCCATCGTGCCGCGCAACCGCGTCGAGGCGGTCGCCGAGGCACTGAAGGCACGCCTCGACAGGATCACCGTCGGCGACCCGTCGGTCGAGGGCGTGCGCATGGGGCCGCTGGTCGGCCGCAGCCAGGTCGAGGACGTCTGGGGCCGGGTCGCGGAACTTCGCCAGAGCTGCGAGCTGCTGTTTGGCGGCGAGCGTGACTTCCCGGTCCTCGGGGGCAACACCGAAACCGGCGCCTTCTTCCCCGCTACCCTGCTGTATGCGGACCAGCCGCTGCAGAACGAGGCTCCGCACGCGATCGAAGCCTTCGGCCCGGTCTCGACGCTGATGCCCTATGAAGGCATCGATCAGGCCATCGCCATCGCCAAACGGGGCAGGGGCAGCCTGGTCGGCTCGATCGTCACGGCGGACGATCGCGAGGCACGGGACCTGGTGCTCGGCTGCGCGGCCTGGCATGGACGCCTGCTGGTGCTGAACGCCGACTGCGCGAAGGAATCCACCGGCCACGGCTCGCCGCTGCCGACGCTGGTCCACGGCGGTCCGGGCCGCGCCGGCGGCGGCGAGGAACTGGGCGGCCTGCGCGCGGTGAAGCACTATATGCAACGCACGGCAATCCAGGGCCACCCGACCACCCTGACGGCGATCACCCGGGAATTCAACCCGGGCTCCGAGGAGATCACGGATCCGGTACACCCTTTCCGCAAGTACTTCGAGGAGCTGAAGATCGGCGAAACCCTGATCACCCACCGCCGTACCGTCACCGAAGCGGATATCGTCAATTTCGGCTGCCTGTCGGGCGATCATTTCTACGCCCACTTCGACGAACTGGCGGCCAGGGACTCGATGTTCGGCAAGCGCGTCGCCCACGGCTACTTCGTCATTTCGGCGGCCGCCGGCCTGTTCGTCGAGCCCTCCCCGGTCCGGTGCTGGCCAACTACGGCATGGAGAACCTGCGCTTCGTCGAACCGGTCGGTATCGGCGACACGATTCAGGTACGCCTCACCTGCAAGCAGAAGATCAGGAAGGACCGCCGTTCCGAGGATGAGCAACCCAACGGCGTGGTGGTCTGGGACGTCGAGGTCAGAAATCAGCACGACCGGCCGGTCGCGCTGTACAACATCCTGACACTGGTCGCCCGCCGGGAGGATTGACCCGGACCGTTGACAGCGGGCTGTCCTTCTAAACGGGGGACAGGCCCGCCCCCGGAAACGGTTAATCTTCGGTTGGACCTTATCGAGGGATTTGTTCCATAGGGGAAACAATATTGTGAGCGGAAGGTTCATGATCCCCGCCGCCGCTTCAAATAAGATTGCTGAATATCAAGTTCGCATGCGCCGGTCGTCGGTGCTCCGATCATTGAACGAAAGTTGATAACCATAATAAGGAAACTTCGATGAACGTTAAAAAACTCCTCACTGCCGCTGCCTCCATCGCCGCCTTCAGCGCCCTGCCCGCGCTGGCCCAGACAGAGATGCACGTCGCCAGCTGGCTGCCGCCGACCCATCCCCACAATGCCGTGGTGCTGCCCACCTGGGGCAAGTGGATCGAAGAGGCGACCGAAGGCCGTGTGACGCTGAAGATCGACTATGATCTCGGTCACCCGAAAGATCTGTTCACCCTGGTCGAAGACGGCGTCGCCGATGCCGGCTGGTCCTTCCACGGCTACGTGCCCGGCCGTTTCCGCCTGACCCAGATCGTCGAACAGCCGCTGCTCGGCGCCGGCGCCGAAGCCGCCTCCGTGGCCTACTGGCGTGTGTACGAGAAGTACCTGAAGCCGGCTGACGAGCACATCGGTCTCGAGGTCGTTGGTCTCTTTACCCACGCCCCGGGTCAGATTCAGATGGCCGAGCCGATCAAGAGCCTGGCCGAACTCGAAGGCAAGAAGATCCGCCTCGGCGGCGGTATCCAGAGCGTGCTCGGCGAACGCATGCACGTGACGCCGGTCAACGCGCCGGCCACCAAGGTCTACGAGATGATGCAGCAGGGTGTCATCGATGGCGCCTTCATGCCAGTCTGCGAGCAGAAGGTCCTGCGCCTGAGCGAAGTCGCCGACAACCTGACGCTGCTGCCGGGCGGCCTGTACCTGGGCAGCTTTGCCATCTTCGTCAACCCGGACTTCCTCGCCGACCTGTCCGACGAGGACCGTGCAGCGGTTCTCGGCGTCTCCGGCGAGAAGCTGTCCCGGCTGGCCGGTGAGGTCTGGGATCAGTGCGGTCACGATGCCCTGGTTGAAAGCCGCGCTTCCGGTGTCGACATCGTCGAAATCGCCGCTAACGAACCGATGGCCGAAGAGTTCCGCAAGGTCGCCGAAGGCCTCGATGACGTCTGGCTGAAGGAAGTGGCCGACGAAGGCGTCGATGCCAAGGCGGCGCTGGCCGAACTGCGTGAAATCGCCCGCAGCTACCCCAACTGAGGATATCCGGCATGCATTTCTCTACCTGGTTGCATTCGCACTACAAGGAGAAAGGCCCGGTGCTATGGCTGGCGTTCGCCCTCGAAGCGCTGGCCGCGCTCGTCCTGGTGCTGCTGATGCTGCTGACCTGCGCCGATGTCGTCGGCCGCTATTTCTTCAGCAATGCGGTGGACGGCGCGGTGGAGATGACCGAGATCGCCATCGCCGTGATCGTCTTCGCGGAGATCCCGGTCATCACCTGGCGCGGCACCCATGTGGTGGTCGACATCATGGACAACTTCTTCGGCCAGGCCTGGGTGAAGTTGCTGGAGAGCCTGTCGGCGGTCGTGATCACCGCCTCCCTCTACTTCCTGGGCGAGCGCATCTTCGTCGAGGCTGCCCGCTCGCTGCGGCGCAACGAGGTCACCGAGCATCTGCAGCTGCCGATCGGCTACGTCATCCAGTATATCGGCGTGATGTGCTGGATCGCCGCCGCCGGCACCCTGACCTGGGGCATCTACAGGCTATTCCGCGGCAGGGCCGCCGCGGTCACCGCCTGATGGCGGCAACCCATAACAATAACTGCGAGAACCCAACATCATGACCGTTGCACTCACTGGTTTCGCCCTGCTGCTGATCCTGATCGTGATGGTGAGAATTCCGCTTGCCTTCGCGATGGCCCTGGTCGGCTTCTTCGGTTTCGCCTACCTCTCGGGACTCGGCTTCGACAACTTCATGGATTTCCGCTGGACGGCGCCGCTGGCGATGGCCTCGTCGCGGGTCGTCTCCACCGCCCAGGAATACAGCCTGTCCGTCATTCCGCTGTTTATCCTGATGGGCAACCTGGTGACCCGCTCCGGACTGTCCCATGAGCTCTACCGCGCCTCCAATGCCTTCCTCGGCCACATGAAAGGCGGCCTGTCGATGGCGACCGTGGTCGCCTGCGGCGGCTTCTCGGCGATCTGCGGCTCGAGTCTGGCCACCTCCGCGACCATGGCCAAGGTGGCGATGCCGCCGATGCGCAAATACGGCTATGACGACTCCGGCCACCGCCTCTATCGCGGCCGGTGGCACCCTCGGCATTCTGATTCCGCCGAGCGTGATCCTGGTGATCTACGGCCTGTTGACCGAAACCAGCATTCGCGAGCTGTTCGCCGCCGGCTTCCTGCCGGGCCTGATCGGCATCCTGCTGTACCTGGGCGCCGTGCGCTGGGTGGTCTGGCGCACCCCGGGAAGGGTCCGGGCGGCGAGCGCCGGGCTGGCCGGAGCGCCTGCGCGCCCTGAAGGACGTGCGCGACATCCTGTTGCTGTTCGTGCTGGTGATGGGCGGCATCTATATGGGCGTCTTCACCCCGACCGAGGCGGCCGGTATCGGTGCCGGCGGTGCCTTCGTCATCGCCCTGCTGCGCAAATCGCTGAGCCTGCGGTCGCTGTTCGAGTTGCTGACCGACACCGCCCGCACCAGCGCCATGTTGTTCGCAGTGCTGATCGGCGCGCTGATCTTCTCCAACTTCATCAACCGCGCCGGCCTGCCGGACGAACTGCTGACCTTTGTCACCTCGCTCGAGATACCGCCGATGGCGGTGATCTTCGTGATCCTGCTGATCTACATGATCCTCGGCATGGTGTTCGAGAGCCTGTCGATGCTGTTGCTGACGGTGCCGATCTTCTTCCCGCTGGTGCAGAGCCTGGGCTTCGACCCGGTCTGGTTCGGCATCGTAGTGGTGATCGTCACCGAGATCAGCCTGATCACGCCGCCGGTGGGAATGAACGTCTTCGTGCTCAGCGCCGTGCTGCCGGACGTGCGCACCGGCGTCATCTTTCGCGGCATCACCCCCTTCTGGTGCGCGGACATCGTGCGTCTGCTGCTGATCACCCTGGTCAGCTGGATCTCGCTGGTGCTGCCGCATCTGCTTTACAGGTGACGGGTGACGCGTTACGGGTGACGGGTGACGGGTGACGGGTGACGGGTGACGGGTGACCGGTGAGATTGATTCGTAACGCCTAACCCGTCACCCGTCACGTGTAACCGCCCTTTACGCCAGCTCTATCCTGTTGCGGCCATTGTGCTTGGCCTGGTACAGGGCCTGATCGGCTTTGTGGAACACATCCACCAGCTGCGCCCCTGGTACATTTCGCACAGCCCGATCGAGACGGTTATGCGCACACGCTGATTGCGGAAGTGGAATGGCAGCCGGGCCACCTGTTCCTGCACCTTTTCCAGTGCTTGCGCCGCAGCGGCCAGGTCCTTTTCCGGCAGCAGTATCACGAACTCCTCGCCCCCGTAGCGGGCGATAAAGTCGGCCTCGCCCAGGAGGCTGGCGACCTCCTTGCTGATCAGCTGAATGACCTTGTCGCCGGCCAGGTGACCGTATTCATCGTTGATCGCCTTGAGCTTGTCGATATCCAGTACAGCCACCGTCAACGGACAGCGGTTGCGATCCCAGCGCTGCAGCTCCAGCTGAGCGCGCTGTTCGTAAGCCACGCGATTGGGCAAGCCGGTCAGCGCATCCGTCAGCGCCCGCTGCTGCTCCCGGATCACCTGCTGCTGCAACTCGCGGGAGTCCTCTTCCATCTGGCTCAGGCGTTGCTGCAGTTCCCCCAACTGCGCATCGGCCGACTGCTCGCGCTCGGCCTCCTTTTGCATAAAGCGGTCCAGGGAGTCGAGGATGGAATCCAGGTTCGAGTTGACCGTTGACATCAGGCTCTCGACATCGGGCCCCGCCTGCATGCTCGCCTGCAGGTTGGTTACATGCCGGCGCACGGCATGCTGCAATTCGGCATTGTTGTTCCGGGAGCTGGAGTGGTTGGCCTGGCTGCGATCGAGCACCTGCTGGATGCCGTTGAGGCGTTCGTCCAGCGACTGCAGAAACAGCTCGAACTCCTGCTGTCCCCGGCCAAGGGCGCTGAGCACCAGGTCAACGACCGCATCGAAAACGTCCAGCAGCGCTTCGCTATCCGCCCCTGCGTCGAGACGACTTTTCAGCTGGCTCAGCTCCGCATGCATCGCGCCCGGCAACGGCAGCTGTTCGACCAGACTGCGCAACGATGCCGAAAGCTGATCGACTATGGCGGTAGGCTCAGGATCGGTTGCTGCAAGATCGCCGGCGGTATAGCCGTAGTGCTCGGGCGAATCGAGAGCG
This sequence comes from Marinobacterium aestuariivivens, assembly GCF_042661465.1. Taxonomy (NCBI): domain Bacteria; kingdom Pseudomonadati; phylum Pseudomonadota; class Gammaproteobacteria; order Oceanospirillales; family Oceanospirillaceae; genus Marinobacterium; species Marinobacterium aestuariivivens. The sequence continues at coordinate 61,432 of NZ_JBHSWE010000001.1, forward strand.
ACACGGGAGAAAAAACGGTCGAGGAAGCCCGCCTTGCGTGCCGTCGGCGGTGGTGGCGCGATCTGCTGCAATGCCTGGGCCTGCAGACGGCCATACTCCGCCAGCAGCACCGGATAGCGTTGCAGACCGGCAACCCGCTGCTGCAGCCGATTGCCCAGATCGACCAGCGCGGCCTTATGGCTTTCGGGCAGCTCGCACCCGAGCAGTTGATCGACCAGGCTGCAGAGCGTCCCCAGCACCGTTTCGGTATCCCGCTGGCGGCGCCGGTCCAGCCCCTGCACGGATTGCTCGACCTGCTTGACCAGAGTGTCGAGCACAACGAGATCGGTGCCCTCCTGCTGCAACAGCGCGTGAAGCTCGAGCAGTTCGCAGTCCAGCTCGCTGTCGACGCCCTGGACGGCCGCGGTGACACGGAACAAAAGTCGTTCCAGCGTACGCATGCGGTTTCTCAGACTCGTTTCTTCCTGCTCGGTCGTTGCAAGCTGATCGAAATATTTTTGTCGCCAGCGTTCGGTTTCTGACAGCACTTTGATACCAGGTCCCTGTAAAGTGGCTGTAATCCTGATTGATTTTATGTACCGAACGCCATCACCGCAACAAACCGATGCCGAATTTACCGAATAATATTGAGTACCCCTGAAGCCGCTGCACCGGGCGCTCCAATGACGTGACAGCCGGCGCCATGCCGACTCTGCAGCCAGATGTTCTGCGTCGCCAGGTTGATGACGTCCCCCGGGCTCCTGAACTTGCAGCAGCAGCCTGGACAGATTGCCCGGCGCCTCGATTCGGTGCTCGTCCCGGGGAAGTTCGGCTAGCGGCTACTGCAGCTGCCTCCCGCTTTCGCTGCGCGCCAGCCGACGCAGGCGTCGCGACAGGCTGTCGACCAGCATGTTCAGAACTGCCGTCACCAGGATCAGCAGGAAGGCGCGGTCGTAGCGGATCTCCTCGAACGCCGAGTCGATATAGAAGCCCAGAGTGGCGATACCCAGTATTCCCATGATGGCGCTTTCGCGCAGGATCACCTCCCAGCGATAGAACAGCAGCGCCAGCATGGCCGGGAAACGTCGCGGCGTTTCGATATAGGCGTAACGCTTGAGTCCTGTCGGATCGTCCGGCCGGGCCTGCGGGCCATTGTGTTCGGCGTCGCTGGCGTTGGCGACGAGAAAGGCGATCAGCCCGCCGTTGTGCAGCGCCAGCGCCAGTACCGCCGGCAGGCCCGAGGGACCGAACAGCAACAGCAGCACATAGGCCAGCACCATCTCCGGCGTCGAACGCAGCACCAGCAGCAGGAAGCGTCCGGGCCAGCGCCCCCGTGGCCCGGCAAGCGCCCGGGTAGCGAAGGGATAGGCGGCCAGGATCAAAATACCGGTCAGCACCAGCGCGATCTGGGTCAGCAGCAGCGTCTGTACCAGTCCCGGCCAGATCTGCCCGCTGAACAGGGCGCCGTACCAGTCGAGCGTCGCTGACCAGTCCCCCTGCCGCAGCGCGGCCGGCCAGATATCCTGACTGACGAACTGCCACAGATAGCCGCCGTTGCTGAAGCCGATGGTCTGCGGCAACAGCCAGATCGCCACCAGCAGATAGACCGGAATCAGCCGTGGCCGCAGCCAGAAACGGATGCTGCCGATCAGCAGCAGGAAGGCCCAGAGCAGCGCACCGGCTTCGCTGTACTGTCCCTGCTTGAACGCCGTCTCGAGGTGAAAGCCCAGCGTCGGCAGGCCGATGAAACCCAGGATCGCGCTCGAGCGCAGCGCGCATTCGAAGCGGTAGCGGGTGTAGCTCAGCAGCGCCGGCCAGGCCGGGGAACGAGCGTATAGAGATGACGCTTCAGCGCGCCCACGCCCGGCGGCACTGTATGCGCCGGTTCCGGCGCCTGCTGTTCGAAGATCTCGGCGAACACCTTGGCGAAGACGCCGGTGAAGGGCACCAGGATCGCCAGCACACCGGTGGTGGCGCTGAGGCCGTACAGCTGCATGAAGATCAGCCCCCAGAACAGCTCGTGCACCGAGCGCACCGCCGCGCACAGCAGCCGCACCGGCAACCGGCGATACGCCAGCGCCAGCGCCAGCCCCAGGGCGCCGCCAGTGCCACCGCCAGGAGGGCAAAGGCGATGGTCTGCCCCAGCGCCTGCAGCAGCGCCGGCAGGTCGGTCCAGCCCGGCCGTATCAGTCCCAGCCCGATGCGCGACAGCTCCTCCCAGGGATCCACCGGATAGATCTCGATATCGGCGCCGATCAGCGCCAGCAGCGCGGCAACAATCAACAGTGCACAGACGCCGTTGAGCCTGCGTACGCTGGAGCCCGGACGCGAAAGGAAACCGGTGGCCGACATCATGAAGTGCGAATCACCCAGCCGTCACTGTCGGGAAGGGGCGGCGCCGGGCCGGCGACGCCTCCTGCTGGTAAAAGTCGTCGAGGTCCGCGGGGCTGAGTTCGCGGGCCGCACAGTCGCAACGGATGCGACCGTCGCGCAGCACCAGGATACGATCGAAGTGATCCAGCGCCAGCCCACGGTTGTGCAGACTCACCACGGCCGTCTCGTGCTGCTCGAGCAGGTGTCCGAGCAGCGTTTCGGCCTGCAGCGGATCCACCGACGATACCGGCTCGTCGCCGAGGAAGACCGGCTGGCGGCGATAGAGCGCACGGCCGATGGCGACCCGCTGACGCTGCCCGCCCGACAGCCGGTCCACCGACTGCCAGAGCTTGTCTTCCAGACCGAGCTGCTGCGCCACTTCCGTGATCGCTCGGCGATGGACCGGCAGCGGCCGCAGCAGGTTCCACAGCGCCGGCAGGTTGCCGACGCGATCCAGCGCGCCGATGAAGATGTTCTGGTACACCGACAGCAGATCCACCAGTCCCCCGCCCTGAGGTTGCAGCGCGCTTTGCTGCGGCTGCAGACTGTAGAGCAGGTTCAGCAGCGACGATTTGCCGGCCCCGGAGGGGCCGAGCAGCGCCACCTTCTCGCCCTTGCGGATACTCAGGCTGATATCGTCCAGCACCCGCTGCCGACCGTAAGCCAGCGACTGGCCGGTCAGCCGGAACAGGGCACGGGAGCGGCCCATCCGCTCACTCATCGAGCAGTCCGATCGCCCTGGCGGTATCCTCGATCGGCGCGTAGTCGGCATTGCTCGCCGGCACGAAGCTCTGGCGCGGGAAGCTTTGCAACAGCTCCGGATCCTTCATCGCCAGCAGCGCCTCGCGTACCCTGTCCCTGAAGCCTGCGCCGAAATGCGCATCGACATCGCCGCGCAGGGTCCACTGGTAGTCCGGATAGCTGGGCGTGGTCCAGATCACCCTGACCTTGCGCTCGTCGATCTTGCCCTGCTCGAGCTCGCTCTCCCAGACGCTGTAGTTCACCGCCCCGATCTGGTAGGCGCCGGACTGCACCTGGGCGATGGTGCGGCTGTGATCGCCCGAGAAGCCGACGCGGGAGAAGATCTCGTCCGGCGCGGCGCCGAAGCGTTCGCGCAGGTAGAACTCCGGCATCAGGCGCCCCGAGGTGGAGCCCTTGGAGCCGAAGGTGAAGGTCTTGCCCCTGACGGCGTCGCTCAGCGACTCGCCCGCCTCGACCCCGGCGCTCTCGTGGGCGATGAAATAGGTCTTGAAGAACTGATCCTCGTAGCCCTGCGCCAGCGCTTCGGAGCCGGGCACCAGGCGGCGCGCCTGGACGCCGGAGAGGCCGCCGAACCAGGCCAGCTGCACCTGATTGTTGCGAAACGCCGTGATCGCCGCGGCGTAGGACTTGACCGGAATGTACTGCACCTCGACCCCGAGCTGCCCGCTCAGGTAGTCGGCCACCTTGCCGAAGCGCTGCTGCAGGCGGGACTCGTCCTCGTCCGGAATGGCGGTGAACACGAAGCTTTCGGCCCGGGCCAGTGCCGGCAGCAGCAGCGCCAGCGTCAGTAAACGTCGCAATATAGACATAGGTTTCCTTTTCCTGTCAGTCAGCGGTTGAAGTGAGATAATCGCGGACCGCGACCCGGTCGCCACGGAAGACGATGCGCCCGGCACGCTTGTCCAGTTGATAGTCGTACATCGGATCGTAGTAATCCACCAGCAGGTGGCGGATCCAGTCGCGGTGGGGCTCCGGATTGCCGTTGCGGTGGCTGTCGAGCGCCCGCTCCAGCAGCGCGCCGACCTCGCGGTAGCGCACGCCACCCAGCCGCTTGCGCACCCGGTAGAGTGACTGGCTCAGGTCGTCGGCGAAGGCCTCGAAGCCCCCGGCCTCCCCCGATTGCCGCTGCCACTCGTCGAGCTTGTGCAGAATGTAGTTGCGGTAACTGTGTTCGATCCGCTCATCCAGCGGTACCTCCAGCACCAGGATCGGACTGCGCTCCATCGCCTGCTGCAGCAATGGCGGCACCATGCACCGGCCGACCAGGCGCCCCTCGTCCTCCAGCAGGAGCGGCTGACCCGCACGCACGCACGGCTGATGTTCCGCCTTCAGCAGCGCGACCGCCAGCGCGTTCTCGAAGCCGAGCTGGGTCGGCTGTCCGCCGGGGCGGCGCCCGAAGCTGGAGCCGCGATGGTGTGCCAGCCCTTCCAGGTCCACCGCCTGCGGCAACGCCTCGACCAGGGCGGTCTTGTTGCAGCCTGTGCGTCCGCCCAGCAGCAACAGCGGCCGTTGTGTGCAGATCCGTTCGAACTCGGTTATCAGGAAGCGGCGCATCGCCTTGTAACCGCCGCTGATGCGCGGAAAGTCGCAGCCCGCCTCGCGCATCCACTGCTGGCAGGTCTGGCTGCGCAGGCCGCCACGCCAGCAGTAGAGGTAACCGTCGGGATGCCGGCGGGCGAAGTCGACCCAGCCGGCCACGCGCTGCGCCTTGATCTCGCCATGCACCAGCCGGTGCCCCAGCTCGATGGCCGCCTGCTGTCCCTGGCGCTTGTAGCAGGTCCCCACCTGCGCCCGCTCCTCGTCGGTCATCAGCGGCAGACTGACACTGCTCGGGAAAGCCCCCTTTTCGAATTCCACCGGGGCGCGGGTGTCGATCAGCGGAATATCGTCGAGGAAGATCGACAGAAAATCCCCGGTATCGGGTCGGCTCACGGCGCCACCTCGCCGACGACCTCGACGAAGGGGCCGCCGTCCGCGGCACGAAGCTCGCCGATACTGCGGTGACAGACGCCCTGCCCGGCCAGCAGCGCCTCCAGCGCCGACGCCTGTTCCGGCCGCACCGCTATCAGCAGGCCGCCGCTGGTCTGGGGATCGCAGAGCAGCTGCTGCACCCGGGGCGCCATCGGTGCCAGCTTGTGGCCGTAGCTGTCGAAGTTGCGGCCGGTCCCGCCGGGCACGCACCCTGGGCCAGGTACGCCAGCGCCTCGGGGATCACCGGCACGGTGCCGGCATCCACCACCGCCTGGACACCGCTGCCCTCGCAGACCTCGAGCAGGTGGCCCATCAGGCCGAAGCCGGTGACGTCGGTGATCGCGGTCACGCCCTCCAGCGCCGACACCCGGGCGCCGACACTGTTGAGCTGGCACATGATGTCGCGCGCCAGATGGGTATGCTCCGCCCGGAGCTTCTTCTGCTTCTGCGCCGTGGTAAGAATGCCGATGCCGAGCGGCTTGGTCAGGTAGAGCCGGTCCCCGGCCCGGGCACGGTCGTTCTGCTTGAGCTGCTCGCGCGTCGTGAGGCCCGTCACCGCCAGGCCGAAGATCGGCTCCGGTGCATCGATGCTGTGGCCACCGGCCAGCGGAATGCCGGCGTCGGCACAGGCCTGGCGGCCCCCTCGACCACCTGCTGCGCCACTTCCGGTCCCAGCACGTTGACCGGCCAGCCGAGAATGGCGATCGCCATCAGCGGCCTGCCGCCCATGGCATAGATGTCGCTGATCGCGTTGCTCGCCGCGATGCGGCCGAAATCGAACGGATCATCGACGATCGGCATGAAGAAATCGGTGGTGCTCAGCACGACCTGACCGTTGCCCAGATCGTAGGCGGCGGCGTCGTCCTTGCTGCTGTTGCCGACCAGCAGCTGGGGAGAATCCGGCAGCTGCAGCTGCGATACCAGGATCTGGTCCAGCACCTTGGGAGAAATCTTGCAACCACAGCCCGCACCGTGGCTGTATTCGGTCAGGCGTACAGGGGATTCAGACATGCCTTGGCCTCCGCGTTGAAACAGGGGGTGAATAATACGGCCAATGCGGGGTTTTGTCAGTTGCCGGCCCCCTGTCAACGGGCAAACGCACTTTCTCCTTTTGGTGACGGGACGCCCCGGCTCGATATGACCCTGCCTGACACGCCGTGAATCGTCCCTGAGGGCTCGGCTGCTGCCGTCCTGGCGACAGACGGTCAGCCAGGGTCACATTGCCCCGCTGAACCTGTGACATCGACATGGGTCCTGCCTGCTATCGGTGTATTTCCAGTTTGCAGGATTGTCCAGGCGAAGCGGGCCCGTCAATCAATGCCCGCTTGCCGGTACCCTAGGAGCCTGTCTGACTTAGCCGATCGTAGCGAGGGAAAGTCCGTTTTGAGTCAGTTTTTTAGCGATTTTACGGCGAATAGTGGTTCTATTTAACAAGAAAGCGCTCAAAAAATGGCCAAAATCGGCTTTTCCGCAGTAGATCAGTGTTAAGTCCGACAGACTCCCAGGCTCAGGACATCAGATGCTGCTTGAAGAACTCGAGGGTGCGGCTCCAGGCCAGTTCCGCCGCAGCTTCGTCGTAGCGCCCGGTGGAATCGTTGTGGAAACCGTGGTTGACGCCTTCGTACAGGTGCATCTGGTACTGCTTGTCGCCGGCCTTGAGATCGGCCTCGTAGTCGGGCCAGGTGGCATTCACGCGCTCGTCGAGTCCCGCCAGATGGATCAGCAGCGGCGCCTTGATATCGCCGCGCAGCTCCTTGGCCGCCGGCGTGCCATAGAAAGGCACCGCGGCATCGACCAGATCCGGCACCCGGGCCGCCAGCATATTGGTGATATAGCCGCCGAAACAGAAGCCGACGACGCCGAGCTTGCCGTTGCTCAGCGGATGGTCGTTGAGGAAGCGGGCCGCGGCGATGAAGTCCTGCTCGATCTTTTCCCTGTCCATCGAGCTCTGCAGCTCGCGCCCCTTGTCATCATTGCCGGGATAGCCGCCCAGGGTATGGAGGGCATCCGGCGCGAAGGCGATGAACCCGGCCTTGGCCACCCGCCGGGCCACATCCTTGACATAGGGGTTGAGACCGCGGTTCTCGTGCACCACCAGCACCACCGGCGCCGACTCGGTGACCGCCGTCGGAGTTACCAGATATCCCCGTCCCTCGCCATGCCCGTCGGGGGACGGAAAGGTCGCGTATTCGGCCCGGATATCGGGATCGTTGAACGACACCTGCTCGGCGAGGGCATAGTTGGGGAGCAGCGCCGAGGTCAGCACGCTCAGACTGAAGCCCAGCGCCGTCAGGGTCGACAGCCGGCTCAGAAATTCGCGCCGGCTGATGATGCCGTGGGCGTATTCGTCGTACCAGTCGAAGGCTTCCTGGGGGATCGGGTACCGCTTGCCGTTATCCTTGTTCGCGTCCATAAACACCTCTGCATCATCGGGCCAGATCAGTCCATAAGGCTAGGCCATGGAAGGCCTTTGTGCAGACAATGCAGGAGCAATTGTCTGCCTGGCAAACAGACCGGAAAGCGCCCGGGAAACGAAGAGTCTTTACATTTCTTTATCGATCAATAGAACCAGCCCGTCCTGAAGGATACGCCGACGACCACAAAGAGCACCGCAAACAGCGTGACCGGGATGATATGCCAGGCCATGACCCGCAGATTGTGCTCGGACAGTCGCGGGATCACCCGGAAACGGGCATGGACGGCGAAGGCGGCCGTCAGCGCCAGCAGACCCAGCTTCAGCATCAGCACACGGGCGACCGGGTTGCCGGGATCGATCCAGTGCACCGGGTTCGGAAGCAGGCGATAGGCCAGTATCGGCCCGGTGATGATCTGGATCAGCAGTGCCGGCATGCCGATTTTCTCGAATCCCTCTTCGAAGCGCAGCAGCTCGGACGGCGAGCGTTCCCGGATGACCCGGGGCAGGACGGTGAGCGCCAGTACCAGGTGCCCGCCGGTCCAGACGGTGGCGCCCAGTATGTGCAGCAGCAGCAAGAGTCCGTACATGATTCACCCGCCTTCTTCAAAAAGACTTCAATTCCGAGCTACCTTGCCTAACCCCTGCAAATGATGGGCGATACTTCGATACGGCGGGAACTGTTGCCGACAATAGCCGACTCGCCTGCCGCCTGACCCGCCAATCGGTCGCCGATCAGGTTCAGCACCGACCACTTGTGGGCACACCAGTCTGGCGCCAAAAGAAGTTCGCGGGAGGCCGTTCCGGTCAGCCGGTGAAAACTCAAGTCTTCCGGCGCCGCCCGGATAATGCTGCAAACGATATCCACATATTCGGACTGCGAGAGCACCGGCACCTGGCCCTGCTTCCATTCCCGCGCCATCCGGGTCCCTTTCACCACGTGCAGCGGATGCAGTTTCAGACCGTCGGTCCCCTGCTCGATCGCCAGCTGTGCCGCGCCCAGACTGGCTTCGGGTGCCTCCCCCGGCAGTCCGACGATCAGGTGTGTGCAGACCTGCAGGCCTCGACGGCGCGCGCGTTTCATCGCATCCCGGTAACAGGCGACGTCATGACCGCGATTGACGCGCCGCAACACCGCATCCGACGCGGATTGCAGCCCCAGTTCGAGCCAGACCTCATAACCCCGGTCCCGGTACGAGGCTAGCAGATCCAGTACGGCATCGGGTACGCAGTCGGGCCGGGTGCCGACCGACAGGCCGATCACGCCCGGGACGGACAAGGCGCTGTCGTAGAGCGCGGCCAGTGTCCCGACATCGCCATAGGTATTGGTATAGGCCTGAAAATAGGCGATAAACCGGCGCGCGTTCATCTGCCGGCCGACCACCGCCTGGCCGGCACGGACCTGCTCCTCGACGCCCGGAATGCGCCGCGTATTGGGATTGAAGGAAGCATTGTTGCAGAAGGTGCAGCCGCCGATCCCCTTGGTCGAATCCCGGTTGGGACAGGTAAACGCCGCGTTGATCGAGACCTTGTGGACCTTGCAGCCATGGCGGGCACGCATCAGCCCGCCGAAGGTATTGACGTACTGGGTAAGATTCATGAGTCAGGCTGTCTGGATACCTGTTCGAAGGATGGCATTCAAGCCTAGCACCCGCACCCGCCGTGGCGCTTGATATCGGTCAAAGTCGACAAAGTATCCCTGCCCGGAGGCGCGCTCAGCCGGATTGGTCCGATGCGGGTTGCCGGTGCAACAACTCGATCAGTTCCGACTTGCGGCTGATGCCGAGCTTGCGGTACGCCCGCTTGCGGTAGGTGACGACGCTGTTCTCGGACAACGAGAGACGGCGACCGATGGTCTTGGCGGTATGCCCCTGCAGGATCATTTCGCAGATCTGGGCCTCGCGTTCGGACAACGAGGCCGACAGCAACCGGCGTTCATCGCCGGCGCGTCCCTCCTCCCGGAAGTGCCGGATCAGCAGCGCACTGATCAGCGGTACCTGCTGCCCGAGCCGTTCGATCTCCGGCTGCGAGAAGCCGCCATCGCGACCGGCGCGATAGAAGTTGATGTAGAAGATGCGGCCACTCTCCTCCTCCCGGGCGACGATGGCGAATTTCTCGTTGAGGTCGGGCATATTGAAGAAGCGACGGCGGTAGACCGGCGCCAGCCGCCCCTCAGCAACAGCTCGCAGGCCGGCCGGCTCGGACGGCTCAGCAGCTCGTCGGCCAGCCGGCTCAGAAGCTCGTCGGCCAGCCGGCTCAGAAGCTCGTCCTTGCGGTAATTGCCGTCGACATACTGGGCAGCCAGCCGGACGCCGAGTTCCGGATCCGCCACGTTGTGGGCCAGATAGCAGCGCGCCTGGTCACGGTCGTCCGAAAAGCCGAACACCATGTACTGGTCGATCCGGGCGATCGCCTCCATCAGTTGAAAGAATCGCGGATAGAAGCGTCCGCTGCCGAGCGCCTCGATGCAGGCCGCAATCTCGAGACCCGGCCCCGCCAGATTCCCGTCCTTCATCACGACTCCCGCTGCCTTATGATCCGATCAGCCTAGCGGTCTTCGCGCCTCGGCTTTGTCCCCTTTTGACAGGGACAAGTATAGCCTGCGGCCCGGGTAGTCTGGCCGCACAACAACAGCAACAGAAGCAGGAGCGCTGCCATGCATCAGCCACAGACGACGCCGCGTGCGTCGATCTATTACGATTACCGGGTCTATCCGTTCGAGACCGCCCCCGAGCAGCGCGGCGAATCCCGCCGCTACCCGGTGATCATCGTCGGTGCCGGTCCCATCGGCCTCACCACCGCGCTGGATCTGGCCCGTTACGGCGTGCCGTCGGTGATCGTCGAAGCCGAATGCCAGGTTTCCCATGGCAGCCGTGCCATCGTCTTCACCCGTCGTTCGATGGAGATCCTGCAACAGGTCGGAGTCGCCGACCGGATGCTGGAAAAAGCCCTGCCCTGGCGTTTTGGCAACTCCATCTACCGCGGCCGGCGGGTGTTCCGGATGGAGGCGCCCCATGACGACGACGACCGTTTCGCGCCGATGAACAACCTGCAGCAGCAATACCTGGAGGAATACCTGCTCGAGCGGGTACTGCAGACGCCGCTGATCGAACTGCGCTGGGGCACCAGGGTCACCGGCATCGACAACGGTGACGACGGCGTCCGCCTCGAACTCGATACCCCCGAAGGCGCCTACGGTCTCGACTGCGACTGGCTGGTTGCCGCCGACGGCGCCCGCTCCACCGTGCGTCAGTTGCTCGACCTGCGTATGGAGGGCGACAGCTACAGCGGCCACTTCGTCATTGCCGATATCCGCATCGACATCGACCTGCCGACCGAGCGGCTGGCGTTCTTCGACCCGGACTGGAATCCGGGCAACACCATCCTGATGCACCGCGAACCGGACGGCATCTGGCGTCTCGACTACCAGTTGCCGCCGGACGAGACCCCGGAGCAGGCGCTGGCGCCCGAAGCGCTGAATCGCCGCATCCAGGCCCAGCTCGAGATGATCGGCGTCGATGCCCCTGGGAACTGGACTGGTGTTCGGTCTATTCGGCCCGCGCCCTGACGCTGCCGGATTATGTCCGGGATCGGGTGATCTTCACCGGCGATGCCGCCCACCTGCTGCCGATCTTCGGCGTACGCGGCGCCAACACCGGCTTCCAGGACGCCCAGAACCTGGCCTGGAAACTGGCTTTCGTTGCCGGGGCCTGGCGCCCCGGGCGCTGCTGCAGAGCTACTCGGACGAACGCGTCGCGGCGGCCCGCGAGATCATCGCCGAGGCCGGCAAGAGCACCCGCTTCATAACGCCGCCGAGCCGCGGCTTCCGGCTGCTGCGCGATGCGACCCTGTCGCTGTCGCTGAGCGAGCCCTTCGTCGGCCCGCTGTTCCACTGGCGCACCTCCAGGCCCCACGACTACCACCACAGCCCGCTCAACGTGCAGGCGGACGACAATGAAATGTTCGTATCGGGTCCGGCCAAGGGTGCGCCGCTGCAGAACCTGCGCCTGGGCGACAACGACTACCTGCTCGATCACCTGCCAGTGGGCTTCTGCCTGCTCTGGTTTGCCGCGGAGCCGGAGCTGCCCCCGGCGCTGGCCACACAGCGGGATCGGTTGCAGGCGCGCGGTGTCCCGTTCGAGGTCCTGACCGTCTGCCGCCGCGGCGAGCCCCGGAGCGATAACCCGACCCTGATCGACCGCAGCGGCCGGTTGTTCGAAAAATACGGCGCCAGAGCCGGCAGCGCCTACCTGGTGCGACCGGACCAGCATGTCTGCGGCCGCTGGAAGGCCCTCGACACCGACGGGCTGCCCGCAACGCTTGCACAGGTACTGCAGAACCTGGAGGAGAACTGAAATGACGACCCCGAACCTGTCCGTCCAGGACCTGGAAACACTCTATGACACCCTGGCCGCAAGCCTCGATACGGTCGGCCCCGACCGTGAAGCCCTGTTCCTCACCAAGCTGGCGTTGCTGATGGGCCCCGAGATCGGCGATATCGAGAGGGTCCTGGAGCTGATAGACAAGGCGCGGAAAGACCTTTAGGAGCCTGTCGGACGCAGCATCGATCTTCGACGGAAAAGCCCGGCAGCCCCCGGTCGGCAGGCCTGCCTGCAGAGTGCTGCGTTTGGATTCAGGGCGCCGGTCTGAAGCGCAGCGTGCCGGCATCGTCGGCGAGCTGCAGGTAGAGCTGGCCGCCCTCGACCCGGAAGCCCTCGACCCGGTCCAGCGCCTGCATCAGGGTGGTATCGAGCGAACCCGGCAGGCAGGCCATGCGGGTCGTTGCGATCGCCCCGAACGCCAGGGTTCCGTCTCCGATCTCATAGCGGCCATTGCCGCGGTTGCAGTCGAAGCGCGCGAGCACCCGGCCGTCCGGCTGGAACTCGAGGGTATACTGCTCCGGCTGCGCCACCTCCAGCCGCTCCCGCTCCGAGGTCTTGCCGACCCACTGCCACTGCTGCCCCTGGGCGGCCTCGGGCTTCGTCACCGGACCGTCGACGGTGTTCATCGGTTGTTGCGCGCAAGCAGACAGCAGGGCGACCGAGGTGGCGATACAGATTGTCCTTAACATGGTAATGCTCCTTGAAACGGTGAGAGGCCGAGCCTATCGACCCGTGACGGTACCCCACCTGAATATAGCTGCTCCTTCCGGCCTGCTCCGCTTGTTCTGGCATGCACAGGAGAATTCTGGTAGTTTCTCCGCCCGCTTTTTAATAACCAGAATAACAGTGGTCAAACATGCTTCAGAATGCCCACCAGATCAGTGATATCAGCTTCGTCCCCTACACCGTCTGCGACAGTGAAGACTACATGAACGAGCAGCAGCGCGCGCATTTCACGCAAATACTGCTGAAATGGCGCCAGGCTCTGCTGCAGGACATCAGCAATACCGTCGGGCACCTGCAACAGGGCCCCATGAACCACGCCGACCCGCTGGACCGTGCCACGCAGCAGGAGGAGATGACCCTGGAGCTGCGCACCCGGGACCGCGAAAGCAAGCTGATCCGCAAGATCAACCAGACACTGGAGCGCATCCGCGAGGACGATTACGGCTTTTGCGATACCTGTGGCATCGAAATTGGCATTCGTCGCCTGGAAGCGCGCCCGACGGCGAACCTGTGCGTGGACTGCAAGAGCATCGCCGAGATCAAGGAGCGCACCCAGCGCTAAGTTTCGCGCTATCGATCGATGGACAGCTTCCGCAGGGCACCGTCAGCTTCCATGAAGCGTTTCAGGTGGATGGTTCGCCCGAGGAGGCCGGCGACGCTTTGGCGCCCGTTTGAGCGCAATGAACCTAAAAATAGCCGACAAGGCGCCCCAGCGTCATGGTCGCCAGCCAGGCGACCAGGGAAAATCCGGCGGCGAGGCGCAGACGCAGTAGCGGCACGCCGGTTTCGGGCCAGCGGGGTGATTCTCTGCCAGGCAGTAGCAAGCGCAGAGCCAGCGCATTCGCGCAGCCGGCGAAGACCAGGATCATTTTGGTAGTGAACAGGCTGGAGGCCGCATACTCGGTCGCCCTTGTCGCGAACAGCAAGCCTCCGCAGATCAGGGCCAGTGCGAGTCCGGCACTGGCGGTGCGGGTGAGTACCCGCCAGAGCGGGGCCAGCGGTACCGTCCGCCACAGCCCCAGCAGACGCAGATCCAGCGGCAGGATCGCCCCCAACAATAACGCCACACCGAGAATATGTGCAGCGTTGACCAGCGGATAGGTCCAGACGGAATGTCGCAACGCCACGGCGAAGCCCATGGCTTCCAGAGTCGCCAGCCAGTCTCCGATCATGGTCGTTCGGAAAGCCGCCTATCAGGATTCCCGATCCGGGTAGAGCACGTGGTTGTTCCCATCGATGACGAGACGCTCAGCTTTCATCCGCTTCTCCCCTTCCCGCGCGGACCGGTGACCATGGGCGGTGATTGCCTGTCCCGGCCGCAACAGCTCCTCCGTCAGTCCCGCGCGGGTATTGCGCCATGGCTGTCCCACTTCGACGATCCAGTGCTCGGCTCCCACCTCCAGCGTCAGTTCACCATGGGGATTGCCAAGGCGCACGTCAATGATGACACCGCTCAACTCGAACTCGTCGTCTGTCGCCCAGGCCCAGCCATGGTGGGCCCAGACTGCCTGGGACAACAACGCGCCCAGCACCAGCGCAAGACAGGACCCTCTGGCAATGCTGTGCATCCTGAACCCTCCCCGGTTGACCTTTTGTTCATTCATGCCTGAAGTGTAGCCCGGCACCGCAGCTGGCGGACATAGCGCACCGGCGGTATTTGCTGAGGCTTGTTCATGAACAGCCGTCCAGCGACCTGCACGCTGTTCGGCACGATGCGCTACGTTTGTGGCATCCCGGGTATGGAATTTCAGGAAGTGTGAGGAAAACGACTGGCGTCGGCGCCAAAACGGGTCCACCTTTTGGAAGCAGCAACAACGGGAGAGTGGCATGGGTACCGACAGACACGGCCTTACACTCGAGATCAACCAGGTAAATGATGAGTTCATGCTGTCTTTCAAGGCACTGGGCAAGTTGACCCATGACGACTACGCCGCCATCACGCCGGTACTGGAGTCGAAACTCGGCAGCGTGAAGCAGCCGAAGATACGGGCTTTCGTCGATGCCGAGGAGTTCCGTGGCTGGGAACCGCACGCGGCCTGGGACGACTTGAAGATCGGCCTTCACCACGGCAGAGAATTCACCCGGATCGCGATCTACGGTCATCGCGACTGGATGGACTGGGCCGCACGCATCGGCAGCTGGTTCATTGCGGGCGAGGTGAAACACTTCGATGACAGGGACGCCGCCCTCGACTGGCTCAGGCGCCCGGAAAGCGCGAATTCCGGTCGTTAACCCCTTGCAGCAGCCTCGCCGCGGAAAAGCTCCGGACGCTGATTGCACGAAGCACCTTCCGCCCGGGTCTCACCGTGACTGCCAGCTTCGGGTGGCCGAGTTCGCTGTCGATGCGTTCGATATGTTGCTGCGCCGTGCCGATAGGGCCCCACCAGGCCAAGCAGCAGGGCCGAAACAGGGTCGCAGGCCAGGTTCCGGCCGAAAGGCCGGTCTTGACCTGAGCCGCGCCCCTTTCCCGACTACCGTCCGAGCTTTTTCGCCGACTGGCCGCCGATACCGAACTGCGTTTTCGGAATCTCGTTGATCAGTACACGCACCGACTCCCGCGGCGCACCGACCGCCCTGTAACAGGCTTCGGTAAGCTCGTGGATCAGCGCTTCCTTCTGCTCGTCGCTGCGACCTTCCATCATATTGACCTGCAGAATAGGCATGACGCTTTCTCCTTAGACGAAACGCCCGCTGACCGAGCCGAGCCCCTGATAGTGGACGCTGAAGTTGTCGCCCGGATTGACCGGCATCGCCGCGGTGATGGCGCCGATCATGATGAAGCTGCCCGCCGGCAGGCTTTCGCCGCGCTCGCCGAGCATGTTCGCCAGCATCGCCACCGAGGCTGCCGGATGGCCCAGCACCGCCGCACCGGCGCCGGTCTGCACCACTTCGCCGTTGATCTCCATCACCACGCCAAGGGTCTTGAGGTCCAGCTCCGACGGCGGCGCCATGCGCCCGCCGGTCACGAAGCGGGTCGAGCTGGAGTTGTCGGCGATGACGCTTTTCAGGTCGAACTTGAAGTCCTTGTAACGCGAGTCGATCACCTCGACCGCCGGCACCACGAAGTCGGTGGCGCGCAGCACGTCGCCGATATGCACGCCCGGGCCCTTGAGCTCGTCTTTCAGCACGAACGCCAGCTCCGCCTCGATCTTCGGGTGGATCAGCTCGGCATGCCTGATCTCGCCGCCGTCCGGCACGCTGAAGTAGTCGGCCAGGAAGCCGTAGCAGGGATGCTCGACGCCCATCTGTGCCATCTTGGCCCAGGAGGTCAGGCCCATCTTCATGCCGACGATCTTGTTGCCACGCTCTTCCTTGCGGCGGCGGATCTCCCACTGGATGTCAAACGCATCCTCGTAGGTCATGTCGGGGAAGTCGTCGGTGATCTTGGTGACTTCGTACGCTTCGAGCTCGGCGTTTTCCAGGTGGATCGCCAGTTCTTCGATCTGCTGCTTGGTCAGGTTGCCCATTGTTTCTGTCCTTTCGGTTGGTCCGGCGGATGGCGGTGCGCGAAGCGCACCGCCATCCGCCGTCGCCATATTCGTTTCGGTGGTTAAACCAGGCCTTTCTCTTTCGCCATGGTCAGCGCCAGGTCCTCGATCATGTCCTCCTGGCCGCCGACGGTGCCGCGACGGCCCAGTTCGACCAGGATGTCGCGGGCCGGGATGCCGTACTTCTTCTCGGCGCGCTGGGCGAACAGCAGGAAGGAGGAATAGACGCCAGCGTAACCCAGGGTCAGGGCGTCGCGGTCGACGCGGATCGGCTGGTCCATCAGCGGCACCACCCGGTCCTCGGCCACATCCATGATCCTGTACAGATCGATGCCGGTGTTGGCGCCCATGCGATCGAGCACCGCGCAGAGCACCTCCAGCGGGGTGTTGCCGGCACCGGCGCCGAGGCCCGCCACCGAGCCGTCGATGCGGGTCGCACCGGCGTCGATCGCGGCCGGGAGTTGGCGATCGCCATGCCCATGTTGTGATGGCCGTGGAAGCCGATCTCGATGTTCGCAGGCAGTTCGCTGCGCAGCAGGCCGATCTTCTCGCTGACCTCGTCCGGCAGCATGTAACCGGCCGAGTCGGTGCAGTAGACGCAGTTGGCGCCGTAGCCGACCATCAGCTTCGCCTGCTCGAGGACCTTCTCGGGGCTCGCCATATGGGCCATCATCAGGAAGCCGACGGTGTCCATCTCCATCTTCGCGGCCAGGCCGATGTGCTGCTGCGAGACGTCGGCCTCGGTGCAGTGGGTGGCGACGCGGATGGTCGAAACGCCGCAGTCGCGCGCCATCTTCAGGTGATCGACGGTGCCGATGCCCGGCAGCAGCAGCGCCGAGATCTTCGCCTGCTTCATCTTCGGCACCACGGCGTTGAGGTATTCCTCGTCACTGTGGGCCGGGAAGCCGTAGTTGACCGAGGTGCCGCCGAGGCCGTCACCGTGGGTCACCTCGATCAGCGGCATGCCGGCCTCGTCGAGGCCGGTGGCGATGCTGACCATCTCGTCCAGGCTGATCTGGTGGCGCTTGGCATGCATGCCGTCGCGCAAGGACATATCGTGCAGGGTGACGTTCTTGCCTTTCAGGTTCATCATCAAATCCTCCTCAACCGCGTGCCGGCAAAGTGATGGTGCCGTTCGCCGCTTCTTCGGCGAACATCTCCGCGGTGCGCAGGCCCGCCGCGGTCATGATGTCCAGGTTGCCGGCGTATTTCGGCAGGAAGTCGCCCAGACCCTCGACCTCCATGAACATCGAGACGCGGTTGCCGTCGAACACCGGGCCGTTGACCAGGCGGTAGCCCGGCACGTATTTCTGCACTTCGGCCACCATGGCGTGGACCGACTCGGTGATCGCCGCCTGATCCGGCTCGCCCTCGGTCAGGCAATGGACGGTGTCGCGCATGATCAGCGGCGGCTCGGCCGGGTTGATGATGATGATCGCCTTGCCCTTCTTCGCCCCGCCGACCTTTTCCACGGCGCCGGCGGTGGTGCGGGTGAACTCGTCGATGTTCTGGCGCGTGCCGGGGCCGACCGAACGGGACGAGACGGTGGCGATGATTTCGCCGTACTCGACCGGCTGCACGCGGGAGACCGCCGCCACCATCGGGATGGTGGCCTGGCCGCCGCAGGTGACCATGTTGACGTTCATCTCGAGGTTCTTGGCGTGGTCCTGCAGGTTGACCGGCGGCACGCAGTAGGGGCCGATCGCCGCCGGGGTCAGGTCGACCATGATGACGCCCAATTCGTTGAGCTTGCGGCTGTTCTCGGCGTGGACATAGGCCGAGGTGGCATCGAAGGCGACGCGGATATCGTCCGCGATGACGTGCGGCAGCAGGCCGTCAACGCCTTCCGCGCAGGTCTTGATGCCCATCTCGCGGGCGCGCTTGAGGCCCTCGGATTCGGGGTCGATGCCGACCATCCAGACCGGCTCGATCCATTCGGAGCGCTGCATTTTCATCAGCAGGTCGGTACCGATATTGCCGGGGCCGATAATGGCGGCTTTGAGTTTTTGAGTCATAGCAATTGTCCTGAAAGAGTTATCGAACAGTGGGAGCCATGGGTGCCGATCAGGTAAAGCGCACCGAGGCGTTGCCGATGCCACCGATACTGACGCTCATGAAGTCACCGGCCTTGACCGGCTCCAGCGGCACCAGGGATCCGGACAGGATCACCTCGCCGGCCTTCAGCGGAATGCCGAACTGACCGAGGGTGTTGGCCAGCCAGGCGACGCAGTTGACCGGGCTGCCCAGCGCTGCCGCGCCGGCGCCGGTGCTCAGCAGCTCGCCGTTCTTCTCCACCACCATGCCGCAGGTGCGCAGGTCGACCTTGCGCGGATCGACGGCACTGTCACCGAGGACAAAGAGGCCGCAGGAGGCGTTGTCGGCGACGGTGTCCTGGATCTTGATCTGCCAGTTCTCAATGCGTGAATCCACCACCTCGAAGCACGGCAGCACGCAATCGGTCGCCGCCAGTACGTCGGCCGCGGTCAGGCCCGGCCCCAGCAGGTCCTTTTTCAGGATGAAGGCGATCTCGCCTTCGGCCTTGGGCTGGATCAGCCGCTCGGAGATCGGCATCTCCTCGCCCTGGCTGAACGCCATCTTGTCGGTCAGGAAACCGAAATCCGGCTGGTCGACGCCGAGCATGGTCTGCACCGCCTTCGAGGTCAGGCCGATCTTCTTGCCGATGATCTTCTCGCCCGCCTCGACGCGGCGCTCCACCATCCGCAGCGAGATATGGTAGGCATCCTCGATGCTGATATCGCTGAAGCGTTCGGTCAGCGGACGCAGAGTCTCGCGACGGGTCAGCGCCTGGTAGAGTTCGTCGCCGAGCGCCTGGATTTGCTCTTGTTGCATAGAAAGTGTCCCGCGTGAATTTGTTTGCATTCGTGTAGGGTGGAATGAGTGCCGAAGGCCCGAATTCCACCTTTTTGCCAGAAAGCATCGGTGGAATTCGCAAGCTCATTCCACCCTACGTAAGGCTCCTCAGAGCTTGATGCAGATGTTCTTCAGCTCGGTGTAGAACTCCAGTCCGTGAACCCCGCCCTCGCGGCCGATGCCGGACTGCTTGGCGCCGCCGAAAGCGGTGCGCAGATCGCGCAGGAACCAGCTGTTGACCCAGACGATGCCGGCTTCGATCTGCTCGGCGACGCGCACCGCGCGGGCGCTGTTCTCGGTCCAGATCGCCGCGGCCAGACCGTAGTCGGTGTCGTTGGCCAGTGCGATCACTTCCTCTTCGGAATCGAACGGGCGGATGTGACAGCAGGGACCGAAGATCTCCTCGCGGATCACCCGGGCGTCATCGGCAAGTCCGGTCCAGATGGTCGGCTCGATCCAGGCGCCGCCGTTCAGCGCCTCGCCCATGTCGGGGATGCCGCCGCCGATCTCGACGGTCGCGCCCTCTTCCACCGCCAGCTTGTAGTAGCTGTGCACCTTCTCGCGGTGCTCGTGGCTGACCAGCGGACCGAAGTTGGCGTCCCTGTCTTCCGGGCGGCCCAGTTTCAGTTTCGCGACCTCTTCCTTCATCCTCGAGAGGAAGGCGTCATAGACCGGGCGCTCGACGTAGACGCGCTCGGTGCCCGTGCACACCGCCGCAGTTGACGAAGGCGGAGCGCATGGTGCCCTCGACCGCCTTCTCCAGGTCGCAGTCGGCGAAGACGATACCGGGGTTCTTGCCGCCGCACTCCAGCGAGATATTGCGCAGGCCCACCGCCGCGGCCTTCATGATCGCCTCACCGGTGCGGGTCTCGCCGGTGAAGGTAATGGCGTCGACCAGCGGGTGCGTGGTCAGGAACTCGCCGGCCGAATCCGGTCCGAAGCCGTGCACGACGTTGAACACGCCCGCCGGCACGCCGCACTCGTTCATCACCTCGCCCAGCAGCGTGGTGGTGGCCGGGGTCTCTTCCGACGGCTTGACCACAACGGTGTTGCCGCAGGCCAGCGCCGGGCCGACCTTCCAGGTCATCAGCAGCAGCGGCAGGTTCCAGGGGCTGATCACCGCGATCACGCCCTTCGGCGTGCGGTGGCCGACGTTCAGGGCGCCCTTGCCGTCCGGGGTGTCGAGGCGGAAGCCCTCGGTCGGATGGTTGGCCAGGGTCTCGGAGAAGGCCTTGAAGTTGGCCGCACCGCGCGGGATGTCGATATGGCTGGCGATGCTGTGGGGCTTGCCGGTATCGCGGGACTCGGCCTCGAGGAACTCGTCGAAGCGCTCGTTGATGCGGTCGGCGACCCTGTTCAGCAGTTCGATGCGCTGCGCCTGGGTCAGCTTGGCCCAGGGCCCTTTCAGGGCGGCCTTGGCGGCGCGTACCGCGGCATCGACCTCGTCGCGGCCGGCCTCGTGGACCTGGCCGATCAGGCTGCCGTCGACCGGGCAACGGTTCTCGAAGGTCTTGCCGCTGGCCGAACCCACGTATGCGCCGTTGATAAAGTGTTTGAACTCTTGCATGTCTTTACTCCTGCCCACTGCCTCGAGAATCCTCGAAAACGTCTGTTCGCGTCCCGGAAATGGTTATTCGAATGTGACTTGGAGCCAGTATAGATGTCTCAAATCAGGAATGAAGCCAGCAAAACGAGTACTTATATTCCCATTTTCGGGATCATAATCCCGCGCGAAGCCCCGTCGGAATCGTTTCGGGCCCTGATGTTCAGGTTGCCTCGTCCCGGACGCCGGGACTCACCTGTCGGTAAGTCGATGATTCGACTGGCTTGCCCCGTGAGAGCAATGTCTTTGCCTACTGCGCCCCAAGCGGCAACTCATTCTCGACGTCTCACTCCGGCGGGTCCTGCTCTGGGGGGACGGGCGGTGTTTCGACCCGGATCAACAGGTCTTCACGGGGGAAGATCCGGCAGGCCAGGACCCGGCCGAAACTTTCGTCCCGCGCGCAGATATAGGCCCGGCTCATGCGCTTGCTGTCGTAATGCCCCGCGAGCACGCGAACCCGGCAGCGCCCGCAACCACCGCCCCGGCAACCGACCGGGATCAGCGCCGCACCGGCCTGCTCCATCGCCGCAAGCAGGCTGAGACCGGCCCGGACCTCGAACATCCCGCCGCCGTTCTCGAGCCTGATCCGGTATTTCGCTTTATCGACCCTCTCCATGCCCGAATTACCCCAAGGCCCGGTACAGGCTCTTGAGGTTCTCCTTGAGCGCCTGCTGCTGCGCCTCGGACAGGCACGCCAGGGTCTGCCGTTCGTGCTCAATCGCCATATCCAGCAGCTGATCGGTAACGCCCATGCCTTTCCCGGTCAATTCGAGGCGTTCACCATCGATGCGGATGAGGCCTTTGTCCTGCAACCATTCGCCGGTTTCCAGCAGTGCTTCGACAGGCTGGGAAACCTGCCCGGCGATCTCCCGAGCCTCCTGCGTGCCGCCGTCGGCCAGCAACGTCAGCACCCGCCACTCTTCGGCGGTGATGCCGAAGTGGCCGAGGCGCGGATAAAAGTCCTCGCGGTAGGCTGTCAGGCTCTGCCGCAACAGGTAAAGCAGGTAATCGCCGAGGAAACCACGCGCCAGCAGCGACTCGGTCGGCGACTTGGCCGCCGGGTGGACCTCGGGCACCGCATAGTGCCCGTTGTGGAACACCAGCGAGCTGGCATTGTCTTCGTAGCTGTAATTCAGCACCTCGCCAACGACGATGAAGTGGTCGCCGCCTTCATATACATTCCAGGTGCGGCATTCGAATACCGCGGCGGCGCCCGGCAGCAGCGGACTGTTACCAAGACCTTCGCGCACCTCGATACCGGCGAATTTGTCCTCGCCGCGCCGGGCAAAGCGGTTGGATAGCTCGACCTGGTCGTTGCGCAGCACGTTGACCGCGAAGTGGCGGCCCTCTGTAAAGGCTTCGAGGCTGTAGGCTCCCTTGTCGATACTCCAGAGCACCAGCGCCGGATCGATCGAAACCGAGTTGAAGCTGCTGGCGGTCACGCCGATGCGCTCACCGTTTTGGTCCCGGGTGGTGATGACGGTAACGCCGGTGGGAAACTTGCCCAGCGCACGACGGAAATCCTTGGGATCGAAGTTCATAAGGCCCCCGAAAATGTTGGTTAGGTTTGCCCCCCGTGCCTTGAAGCAGGCAACAGAGGGCCCTCGCCCCTGATCGGGCGATAGTGATGTCGTCACCGGCTCGCGCCGGGATCAGGTCAGTACGGTGAGGAAGCGTTCGTTGAGCTGACGGTCGTGGTAGAAGATCGCCTTGCCCAGCTTGTCCGCGTCCCAGGTGACCGGCGGGTGATCCGGGTAGAAGGCGTCGCCGCCGCAGAACACCTCGTTGCGGTTGCCGGACGGGTCGAAGAAGTAGATCGTCTGGCCGTGGGTGATGCCGTGGCGGGTCGGGCCGATATCGATCGAGGTGTCGGTCATCGAGATCAGGTCGCCGGCCCGCAGCACGTCCTCCCAGGTCTCGAGGAAGAACGATGCGTGATGGAACCTATTCTTCTCCGGATGCTTGATAAAGGCGACGTCGTGGGCCTTCATCGACACGGTGAGGAACTGGGCGACACGGTTGCCTTCGGGGTCGACCACCTGTTCGCACAGATCGAAACCGAGCACCTCGTTGAACAGCTCGTAGGTGCCGTCGATGTCGTCACCGTAAAGCAGGCAGTGGTCGAAGCGCTGCGCCTTCATGCCCTTGAGATCACGCGGCCAGGCTTCCGGGTTGTGATTGCCGATGCCGTAGCGGCCGGTCTGCTCCTTCTCGGCGAACAGCTCGAACGAATGACCGGTCGGAACGATGAAGCGGATGCGGCGGCCGCAGCCGTTGAGCTCGCCGGCCGGGATCTGCTCGACCGCGCAGCCGTACTCGACCAGCTCACCGTGCAGCCGCTCCAGCACTTCATCGTTGAGCACCTTGAACGCCATAAAGTCCATGCCCGGCGCATCGGCCTCGCGCAGCACCACCGAGAACTTGTCGACCTCGGTCCAGCCCTTCAGATAGACACGGCCCTGGCTGTCGGTTTCGACTTCGATCAGCCCCATCAGGTCGCGGTAGTGAGCCACCGCTTCGTCGATATCCAGTACCCGGAGCTGTACGTGACCTGGACGCATTACACCTTTTTTCATGATTTCGCTCTTCCTTTGTTGTGTGGCAGAGTCAGCCCAGCGTTCCGGGCAACAGCAGCGATATGGACGGAACAGTGGCAATCAGCGCCAACCGGCACAGGTCAGCCACCCAGAACGGCGTCACTCCGCGGAAAATGGTCGACAGCTTGACGTCGGACACCACACCGCGCAGCACAAAGACGTTCATGCCGACCGGGGGCGTGATCAGGCTGATCTCGGTGACCACTACCACCAGGATGCCAAACCAGATCAGGTCCATGCCCATGGCCTGGACCATCGGGTAAAACACCGGCACCGTCAGCAGGATCATCGACATGCTCTCGAGCACGCAGCCGAGCAGCAGATAGATCGCCACCAGCACCAGGATCACGGTCAGCAGTCCGAAGCCCTGCGCCATGACCCAGTCCCGCAGCAACATCGGCAACCCGGTGAGGTTGATGAAGTTGGAGAAGATCACCGCGCCGATCACCAGGAAAAACAGCATCGCCGTGGTGCGAGCGGCGTTGGTCAGGGCACGGCGGATGCCGGCAGCGCCAATCCGGCCGCTTAGCAGCGCGAGCAGAAAGGCACCCGAGGCGCCGATTCCCGCCGCCTCGGTGGGTGTGAAGATGCCGGCATAGATGCCCCCCATCACGACGATGAAGATAACCCCGATACACCCGACACCTTTCAGCGCCTCGCGCCGTTCACCCCAACCGGACCGCTCACCCGCGGGCCCGATCTCCGGCTTGAGGTGTACCACGACCGAGACGGCCGCCATGTAGAGCAGCACGCCCACGAGACCAGGCAACAGTCCCGCGACGAACAGCTTGCCAATATCCGTTTCGGTCATCAGGCCATAGATAACCAGGATGACGCTCGGCGGAATCAGAATCCCCAGGGTGCCGCCTGCAGCGATGGCCCCGGTGGCCAGGCTGTCGGCATAGCGGTATTCGCGCATCGATGGCATCGCGACCTTCGACATCGTCGCCGCGGTCGCCATGGAACTGCCGCAGACGGCGGAAAAAGCGCCGCAGGAGACGACTGTCGCCAGCGCCAGTCCGCCCTTGAAGTGACCGAGAAAGGCGTTGGCGGCACGGTAGAGTTCGCGAGACATGCCCGACTCGGTAATCAGGTTTCCCATCAGCAGGAACAGCGGCACCACCGACAGCCCGTACGCGAGTCCCGTATCGAAGGCAGTGGAACCGATCATGGTCAACGCGGCGTTCCAGCCGCGCGGGTTGCCGTATTCGAACATCTGGGTGAGCGCGAAGCCGATGACACCGACCGCCCCCATCGCGACTCCGAGCGGAACCCGTGCCAGGATCAGCACCATCAGCGCTGCAAAGCCGATCAGACTGGCTTCCATCAGTGGCCTCCCCGGACGACCAGACGGTCACCCTTGATAAACAGCATCAGCAGCAGCGCCAGCGTCGACAGTGTCGTGGTCGCGGCCATCAGAAAACAGAGCCAGGCATAGGGGATCTGCAGCACGGCAGTGGTGTCCCCGTAACGCAGCACCTTGAACGCCTTGTCCCAGAGCACCCAGGCGAAAACGCCGAATGCCAGCACATTCGCCAACCCGATCAACCAGCGCTGCAGCCGGGCCGGCATGAGCGAGTCCAGCAAGTCCACGGCGATATGGCCGTTTTCCGCGGTGATCAGCGGCAGTCCCAGAAAAATGACCGCCGCCAGCATCAGCTCGGTGAGTTCGAAGGCTCCTTTCAGCGGCGCGTCGAACAGATAACGCCCCACCACGTCGACCAGCGTCGTCGCCATCATCAGGAACATCACCACCATCGCGACGACCCGCAGCGGCCGATTGACCAGCCGGTCAAACCAGCGGATCAGGGTTTCGGAGTTTACGGTATCCATGCATCACCTCAGGGCGCCGCCGGCGCATCGCTCTCGGCACGAAACGCCTGCAACGCAGCGGCGCCGTCGATGCCAAGTTCTGCAGCCTCCGCCTGCCAGGCCTCGACCATTGGATCGACGCTGGCCCGGACTTCGTCGATGAGAGCTTCCGGCGCCTCGGTAATCTCGTTGCCGTTGGTTTTCAACGCCTCCAGCGCGGCCGCATCGACACGATCCCAGACCCGGCCGGCCAGGCGTGCCAGCGCTTCGCCCGACACCGACATGACGGCGTCCTGATCCTGCTGCGACAGGCCGGCGAAGCGGTCCCGGTTCATCGCCACGAAGAAGCTGAAGTTGTACAGACCGCCCGGCACCAGGGTGGTATGCGTGGCCTTGTCCTGGATGTTGAACGCCGTCACCGACTCCAGCGGGAACAGGGTGCCGTCGGCGACGCCGCTGGACATCAGTTCGTAGATGCTGGACGAGGGCTTCTGCAACGTCACGGCGCCAAGATCCGAGGCCAGATCGTTCATGATGCCGCCGCCGACACGCAGCTTGAGTCCCTTCAGGTCAGCCGCAGCGGAAACGGTTTTCCGGCTGTTGTGGATATGACCCGGACCGTGGGTAAAGAGCCCCAGCAGTTGCACGTCCCGGTGCTCGCCGGCCTTGCCCAGGGACTGGTTGTAGACCTTCCAGTAGGCGACCGAGGTCGCCTCGGCGCTGTCGCCGCCGAACGGAAACTCGACCATCTTGTAGAGCTTGAAACGGCCCGGAGTATAACCGTGGGCGCCGTAGGTGATATCCGCCTGACCGTCGCGGGCAATGTCGTAGTGCATTTTCGGATGCCCCAGCGCGGAGGGCAGCATGACGATCTCGACGCGGCCTTCGGTCGCCTGCTCGACCTGTTCGGTCCAGGGCACGATGACGTCCTTCACCAGCGGGTGACCGGACGGCAGCCAGGAGGACAACGTCAGTTTGGTGGTGTCGGCCTGGGACAGGGCCGCGGTCAGTGAGAGTGCCAGTGCAGCGCAGAACTTGAGTGGGTTTTTCATTGTTATCACCGTTATTGTTATTGCCAGTCGGTTGGGAAACCGGGCGCCTTTCACGCCATTTCGAAATCCCCTTCAGATATCCAGTACCAGGCGCGGCGTCTGGGCCCGCGAACAGCAGGGGGCGATCTGATCGTTGTCCTCGCGCTCCTCCTCCGAGAGGAAGTGGTCGCGGTGATCGGGGATACCCTCGAGCACGTCGCAGATACAGGAGCCGCAGACGCCCTGCTCGCAGTACATCTCGACCTTGACGCCCGCCGCCTTGAGTGCCTGGGCGATGGTCTGGTCGGCGCCGACCTGGACCCTGACGCCGCTCTGCGCCGCGACCACCTCGAATGCCTCGCCGCCGGTCTCGACCTCGGCACTGAAATATTCGAAATGGATGGACCCCTTCGGCATTCCCGCAGCTTTCGCCTGTTCGATGACCCAGTCCATGAAGCCGGTCGGTCCACAGACGTACAGGTGGGTGCCGGCCTCTGCGGACTGGCACAGCCCTTTGGGATCGACGAGATTGGCATCGCCCGCATCGTCGAAATGCAGCAGGAGCCGGGGCCCGAACTCGCGCTTGAGCTCCTCCAGGAATGCCGCCCGCGATTCGCTGCGGCAGCAATAGTGCAGCTCGAACGACAGGTCGGCCGCCTTCAGCGCATAAGCCATGGCGATCATCGGTGTGATACCGATACCGCCGCCGATCAGCAGGCTGTGCCGGGCCTTCGGATCGAGCGGAAAGTGGTTGCGCGGCGCACTGATCCGCACCTCGCTGCCCTCCCGGAGGCTCTCGTGGATCTGACGAGAGCCGCCGCGGGAGTTGGGGTCGTTCAGGATACCCAGGCGGTAGACCGAGTCGCCCGGCGCATTGCTGAGCGAGTATTGACGGATCAGCCCGGACGCCAGGATCACGTCGATATGAGCCCCGGCCTCGAACGCCGGCAGCGGACTGCCGTCCGCCGCCGCCAGCTCGAACGCCGCGATGTCGCCGGTCTGGTCCTCGCGTCGCAGCACGCGGGCATTGATGGTGTTCTCTGTGATGGTGCTATTCATGGTTGTACCTCAGCGCATGAAGATGCCGCCATTGATATCCAGGGTGGCGCCGGTGGTGAAATAGGCTTCGGGACGCGCCAGCTGCACCACCAGATCGCCGACAAAGCCGGCATCGCCGAGCCGTCCGGCCGGAATCGCCTGTAGCAGGCCCGGCAGCCGTTCCTCCGGCACCAGCGCCTTGACCATCGGCGAGTCGATCGGGCCGGGGGCAATCGCATTGACCGTGACGCCCCGCCCCGCCAACTCCCTGGCGAACACTTTGGTGAGGGTGATGATCCCCCTTCGACGCGGCGTAGTGGGCCCCGGTGGAAGTGCCGCCGTTCTGCCCGGCGAGCGACGCCATATTCATGATGCGGCCGTAGCCCCGATCGGCCATGTAGCGGCCTATCACCTGACAGCCCGAGAAGGTGCTGCCCAGATTTATATTGACGACCTCCGCGAACTCGGCGGCGGAGATTTCCATCACCGGCGTGGCCCGGGTGACGGCGGCATTGTTGACCAGCACCTGCAGGCCGTCCCAGCGCGCCAGCGTCGCCGCCAGCGCCGCTTCGAAATCCTCGTGGCGGGCGACGTCAAGCGCCAGCGGCAGCACCGTCCCGCCACTGGCATCCAGCGCGCCTGCTGCCGCTTCGGCGGCCGCCAGCGAGATATCGCTCAGCACGATGCGATATCCCGCCGCGTGCAGTCTGGCGGCGATGTGCCGCCCCAGTCCCTGAGCGGCGCCGGTGACCAGTGCCACCTGTGGTTCGTTTAGGTGAGTCATGCCGCACCTCCTCAGAAGATAAAGCTGACGGTGCGCAGGAAACTCTCGGCGTGCAGCAGCTTCACGACCTTGCGCTCGATGCGAAAGCCGTCCGCCACCGGCCGCAGCCGGTACTCGATATCCGCCGGATAAGTCACCAGCTTGCCGTGACGCATCTCGTTGAGGGTCTGGGCGCAACGCGCAATAACCAGGTTTTCGCCGCCCTCGAGAAGGCGCACGCGGGATACCATGCGCACCGTGTTCAGCGTGGATTTGGCCGACACAGACTCGCCGCTTTCGAGGCGCGCCACGCGCATGCGGCGCATGTCGGCGTCATCCAGCGCAAGGTTGAGACTATTTTCGTAGTCATCGGCCTTGAGTTCCGCCGGCACGATGTAGAGGCCGCTGTCGGCCCAGAGATCGAGCCATGACTGGTAGGCCTTGTGGTCGAGCAGATCGGCCTCCTGCCAGATGAAGGCGGTGACGTCGTTGAGCAGTTCCGTATAGTTTTTCATCGCTTAGTTCTCCTCGCCGTCAGTCATCATTTTCTTGTACTGGCGGTAAGCTCCACGCATGCCGGTCTCGGAACAGACGGCGCCGGCGACATTGCCGTCAGGCGTCGTATGCAGATTGTTCTGGCCGCGGTTGACCAGTATCCAGCCGTCGGGACCGGCCATCGAGCCCTTCTGCACCCGTTCCCAGGCTTCGCCGTCGTCCGGCGTACCGAAACCCATCGGCCCCTGGAAGTGCTCGTGCAGGCGCATGCGCTTGCGGTTGAACGCCGTCGGCGCGCCTTCGCCACCGAGGGCGACGTGCTGGATCTCGGTCTCGCCGACCGATACCGGCCGCAGCACCCGGAAGAACGCCATCGAGCAGGACACGTTGGGAAACAGGTTGAGGTTGAAACCGGTGCCGTGCACCGCCCGCACCAGCCGGCGCACCTCCTCGTCGGAATGGCCTTCCGCCCTGAGTTCGTCGGCCAGCGTCTCGAAACGGGCCGGGATCGGCTCGTCCAGGTTGTCCTCGAGATCGATCAGCTCCGGAATCATCACCATCACGCTGTGGCCGTTGCCGAGGTCCTCGACGAAGCCCTCGCCATCGAGGAAGTCGAAGATGTCGGCGGTCGCCTCGTCCAGCGACGAGATGAACGACTTGTGGATGATCGGGAAGTGGTAGGCGTCGGTGGTGTTCTCGAGCTGGATCTTCCAGTTGCCCGGGAAATTGAAGCGATGTTCGCCCAGCACCTTGACCGGGTAGCCGCCGCCCTGCTTCATGAACAGGTCGATCCACTTCTTCGCGCCGCCGAGGAAATCCGCCAGCGGCTCGATGTCGTCGCGGAAGGTGGCGAACACCAGACCGGCGTAGCTTTCACAGCGCAGGCGCTCGAGTGGCAGCTCGGACGTGTCGATGACGCCGGCGTATTCCTCCGCCTTGGGCAGCGAGCGCAGCTCGCCGTCGAGGGCGTAGCCCCAGCCGTGGTAGGGACAGGTGAAGCTTTTGGTCTTGCCCTTGCGGCCTTCGCAGACGGTGGCGCCGCGGTGGCGGCAGCGGTTCAGCAGCACGTGCAGGTTCTTCTTGCGGTCGCGCACCAGTATCACCGGCTGACGACCGATAAAGGCGGTCTTGTAGGCGCCCGCCTCCGCCACTTCGCTTTCGTGGCCGACGTAGACCCAGGTGTTGTTGAACACCCGATCCAGCTCTTCCTCGAAGATTTCCGGATCCGAGTACAGGGCTTTCTTGACGCGCCCCTTCTCGTCATCGACCATGTCGGCTGCGCGCTTGCCAATGCTTTGTGCATCGACATTCTGAATATCGATCAAGTCACTCATCGCTGTCTCTCACGTTGAATTCGGGTTGTCTGTCCGGGGCTGGCGCCGGCCGACTTTTCCGGTACCGGCAAGTGGGCTTCGCTGTTCCAGTGATCCACCGGGCGACTGAACAGGTTTCGGGTCTGGAAGCGGGCCATGCGCCACGCCCCTGCTTCCTGGCGAAAATCGATCTCCAGCCGGGCACTGTTGAGGTGGGAGCCGCCAGCGCTGAAGCTCGACACCTGCAGCATGTTCCAGCTGCCGTGGGCGCGATCACCGTCCACCGTGATCACTTCCGAGGTCAGGTAGTGGACATTGAGGGCAAAGTGCGGCGGCTCCAGGCAGTACCTGCCCAGCATGGACACAATGGCGTCGCGTCCCTGGTGCCCGCCAAAGCTGCTGGCATAACGGGTCCCCTTGCCTTCCCAGATGGCATCCCCGGTAAACAGCTCGCCCAGCTCGGCCATCGGCGTGCTCGCGTCCAGGTGATCACACAGATCCATGTAGCGATTGAGGCAGGCACGGATCGCCTTCTCGCTTTCCAGTGCCATCAGCCGCTGACGCAGCTCGGCAAATTCGATCGGATCGATCTCGCTCATTACGGCCGCCCTCAGACGCGCTGCACGATCAGTTCACGACCGGTGCGGGCTTCCACCTTGGCATAGCGCCACAGCTTGTAGGGGCCTTCACCCACCGCGGTGCTACGGAACAGATTGCAGCAGGCCACCACGGTGTCGTAATCGGCGACATCGGCCAGCAGGTAGGTGGTCCAGGGATAACCGTCAGACGGGCCCACCATACTCTGGTCGTCGTCCATGTTGCCGATCACCTCGACACCCTCCATGTCATGGATGCCGTGCCACATGTCGCCAAAAGCAGCCCAGACGTCGAGCTGTTCTTCTCGCGGGGCGTCCATGAAGTTCTGGTTGATGGCCATGCAGAACAGAACGCGCAGAGGCTTGTTGTCACTCATGGTCTTAATCTCCGTGGATTCAGTTACAGGTAGCCCGGCAGCGGTTCATGGCCGAAGAACATGGCGCCGGCGTTTTTCAGCGTGATTCGGCCCATGAAGGCGTGCTGCGTGAGCATGCTGGAGTCGCGCAGAATCCGCGAAAGCGGATGGCTGTTAAAGGCGCCGGTCATGCCGGTGACCTCATAGGTCATGCGTACGGCCTCGGCGCATTCGTGTGCCAGATTGGTGGTGGCCAGGCGGACAAGGTTGATCTGTTCCGCCGCGGGCTTTCCACCGGCGACCACCGCGTTCCAGGCCTCTTCCGTGGCTTCGTAAAAGAAAGCGCGGGAGGAGCGCAGCTTGGCCTCGGCCTGTGCTATCTCGATCTGTACGTATTCACGCTCGCCCAGGTTGGGTGCGCCGGTTACGGACTTGCGACCGGCCGCTTCGGCCTGCACCACGTCCAGCGCCTCTCGAGCCAACCCGGCACAGGTAATGGCCAGCACCTGGGCGGCAAACGACAGGCTCGGATAACGGAAGAAATCGGAATCCAGGTTCGGCTGACCTCCGCGGATAAAGGTCCATTCTTCCGGTACAAACTGGTTTTCCACCACCAGATCGTGGGAGCCGGTACCGACCATGCCGATCACATCCCAGTTGGGCTTGATGGTGACCTTGTCAGCCGGGAACACTGCCATGCGAGGCAGCAATTCATTTTCCTCCTTGATGCCCACACCGATAAGCGAGGCCCCCATCGAGCCACTGCCAAATTTCCAGGTGCCGCTGACCCTAAAACCGCCTTCAACACGCTCGGCTTTCTGGGGTGGAAAGATACCGCCGGCAAACACCACATCAGGACCGTTAGCCCAGACCTTGTCGACGGTTTCGGGCGGCAGAGCGGCCAGGTAGGCCGGGTTCATGCCAAAGCTGGCGACCCAGCCGGCGGAGCCGTCGGCCGCGGCCAGTGCCTCGACCATCTGCAGGAATTGCATCGGGTTGCGCTCGTCACCACCAAGGGCCTTAGGCACCATGGCGCGGTAGACGCCGATGGCCTTGAAGGACTCGATGACGTCCGGGGAAATATGTTTCTGGTCCTCGAACTCCTGGCGGCGGGTACGAAGATCCGCCAGCAACGCATCGAAAACCTTTTCACCGCCCCAGAGGGACTTGTCGATCTGATGACTGGGCATCTGAAAGCGCTCCGTTAATCGTTGTTGTCGTTGATGGCCACGAGACGCTCGAGCTCGCGGGCGGCGGCCAGCAGCCGGGCGTCATCGCCACGGCGTGCGACCAGCTGAAGTCCCGCTGGTCGACCGTCGATATCCAGCGGGATGCTGAGGGCCGGATGGCCGGAAAGGTTGAAGGGGCGCACCAGCGCGGTGCTGCGCAGGTCGGTCTTGCCGGCCAGCGCCTCGTCCAGCATCAGCGGGAACGAGGGTAGCGTTGGCAGCGCCAGTACGCTGAACCGTTCGAGCAGTGCGTCCAGCTGTTCGCCGAATGCCTGGCGTACCCGCTCGGCGTCGGCGACCGCCTGCGGGCTGGTTTCGGCGGCACGCTTGAGACGTTCGGCGACATCCGCCCCGACGCGACCGGTTTCGAGACAGGCGCCGAAGGCGTTCCAGGTTTCGGCATTGATGATCGCGAGGCCGGCTTCGAAAGCGGCATCCAGCAGCTGCAACTCGACCTCTCCGGCACTGCAGCCGCTGGCCGTCACGTAATCGCGCACCGCCCCGGCGATAGCCGCATCCGCTTCGACGGCGACCAGGCCGATGCGCAGCTCACCGTCGAAGGCCTGCGCCTCGAACCGCGGATCCACGATCGCCGTCGCACGCTCGAGCAGCTCAAGCGTCGATGCGAAGACGCCGACACAGTCGAGCGACGTCGCGGACGGCCAGACACCGTGTCGGCTGACGCGGCCGAAGCTGGGCTTGAAACCGTAGACGCCGCAGCAGGCAGCTGGCTGGCGGACCGAACCACCGGTATCGGTACCCAGCGCGATATCGGCCTCGCCTGCCGCGACCGCAACGGCCGAACCGCTGGAGGAACCTCCCGGTATCCGGTTCGGGTAGCGGTGGTTGCGCGGCGTACCGCAGGCGGGGTTGATGCCGCTGACACCGAAGGCGAACTCGTGCAGCACCGTTTTGCCGACGATGCGACAACCGGCGTCCAGCAGCCGCTCGACAACATCGGCATGCCGGGCGGCGGGGGCGGCGTTATCGAACGCCGCACTACCCATGCGGGTGGCCATGCCCGCCACGTCGATCGAATCCTTGATAGCCACGCGCATGCCCTGTTCGGGGCCCAGTGCGCAGCGCTCTACAAATACCGTCATGTCTGCTCGCCGTTGTTGGGTTTTGTCCTGGCGGGGCTCAGCAGCCTGAGTCCCGCTCGATCAGCTTGACTTCAGAATTCCACTTTTCACTTGATTCGTCAATTAATATTTCAAGCATAAATCCAACCCTTACGACAAGCGAAAAGCTCAACCTGAATACATTTAATGGCGTCGAACTCAGCGAACCAAGTCGCGAACAACCTATATTGTTTTATATTTTTCAATTAGTTATAAATATACATCAGCGCCTTCCCGGGCCCCTTACCCAGGTCCCGGCGCAGCCGATCGAATTGAGAAAGTCTCAATCACGGCGTTCAAAAAATCTTTTTTTAGACACAAAACAACAATAAACACACCGGAAAGGTGTAAAGGCAGCGCTGTCTGCACGATGAAATAGCAACCACCTGCCCCGCTTCGGGAGAGGTACCGCTCTGAGGATGAAGACGATTTCGCCTGAGGAAGGATGAACTTTGCGTAGTGAATTCTGTATACTTGAAATTTCAAGTTGTTCGAAGAGACGTCATTGTCTCTTCCGCCGGCGCGGCGGCAGATCGGCCGTGACCGGCCCGTCCGGGTAAAAGTGACAGATGGCAACCGTAAAAAGCAAATTCGACATGTACGACCCGCTCGGCGAGAACTTCCATCGCCACGAATTCCCCTTTTATTGGATCGCACGGGTCAACGCCCTCTACACCCAGGAGATGGAGCGCGTGCTGAAGAAGATCGACATGGACGTGCCGCGCTGGCGCATCATGATGATTCTCATGGAACAGGATCCGATCAGCATTTCGGAGGTCGCCGACCAGGCGGTCGCCAAACTGCCGACGATCACCAAGATCCTCTACCGCATGCGCGATCAGGGCCTGGTCGAGCTGTCGACCTCGGCAAGCGACGGGCGTGTGACGCTGGTATCGATGACCGATGACGGGCGCCAGCGTCTGGAAACCGTTCGCGACTCCGTCAGCGGCATTTTCAAGCGCTGCTTCCAGGGCCTCAGCGCCGCCCAGATCAAACGCCTCAACGGCCTGCTGGAACAATTGCACGGCAATATGCGATCGCTGCGGAACTGACGGACGGACATCGAAACCCGGGCACTCAGCGCTTCCGGGAGGCGACAGAAACGGCATGCCCGCGCCCGGCGGTGACATCTCGTGGAACCGCGCGTCGAATCACAAGCCCCTGCCCGGCTATGCTCCGCGAAGAAGCAAAAGAGGGCCCGACCGGGCCCGTAAAAACCGCCGTCCTCCCCCGCAACCAGGAACGAACAGCTTCCTCACTACTGTTGCAGGAGGGGGTACCAGGGCGGCCTGAGGGAACCACCCCGCCCCCAAACCGTTGTCACCCCTTGCTGATGTTGAGCAACTGCGCCTGGGTGTACTCCAGCAGGCCTTCGAGGCCGAATTCGGTACCGATACCGGACATCTTGCTGCCGCCGAACGGACAGTGCGGCAGCACCTCTGCATGGTTGTTGATCCAGGCGGTGCCGCTGTCAAGGCGCGAGGCCACGGCTTTCGCCTGCTCGAGGTCGGTGCCCCAGACCGAGCCGCCGAGACCGTTGGGATTGTCGTTGGCGCGGCGGATGGCATCCTCGACGTCGCTGTAGCGAATCACCGGCAGCACAGGACCGAACTGCTCCTCGTCGACGAGACGGGTGCCATCGGTGATGTCGGCAACGATGGTGGGGGCGTAGAAGTAGCCCCTGTCGCCGATGCGCTCGCCACCGGCGACGATGCGGGCGCCGTTGCGACGCGCGTCCTCGACCAGCTCCGCGACCAGTTCGAACTGGTCGCGGTTCTGCACCGGGCCGAAGGTGACGCCCGCCTCGATGCCGGGACCGACATTCTGGGCACGGGCCAGCTCGCCCAGCTTGTCCACCAGCGCATCGTACAGGGAGTCGTGCACGTAGAGGCGCTTGAGCGCGGCGCAGGTCTGACCCATGTTGAGGAAAGCGGTCTGGAAGATCGCCGGCGCCAGCTTGTCGATATCGGCATCGGGCAGCACGATGCCGGCATCGTTGCCACCGAGCTCCAGCGTCAGGCGCTTAAGGTTGTCGGCGGCGTTGCGCATGATGGTCTGGCCGGTCGGCGTGGAGCCGGTGAAGACGATCTTGCGGATGCCGTCATGCTTCACCAGGCTGCTGCCGATGCCGCCTTCGCCGGTGACGATGTTGACGACACCCGCCGGCAGCACTTCATTCATCAGCTCGACCATGCGCAAGGTGTTGAACGGCGTCATCGACGAGGGTTTGACGACCAGGGTGTTGCCGGTGCGGATCGCCGGCATCAGGTGCCGGTGGCGATCATCAGCGGCCAGTTCCAGGGCGTGATGGAGCCGACCACGCCCAGGGCTTGCGGTGCAGCTCGGCGCGACGCACCTCGCTGTCCTCGATCACCTCGACCGGGATCTCCAGCGAGGCGGTGTAGCGCGTCCAGGCCACGGCGCCGCCGACCTCGAAGCGCGCCAGGTCCAGCGGTTTGCCCTGCTCCAGGGTGATGATCTCGGCCAGCTCCCCGGCGTGCGCCTCGAGCTTGTCGGCGATGGCGCCCAGGGCCGCGACACGCGTCTCGTCGGAGCTGTGCTGCCAGCTCTGGAAGGCCTCGGCGGCGGCCTTCACGGCCTGATCCACCTGCTCTGGCGAGGCAAAGGGACACTGGGCAACCACTTCCTCGGTAGCGGGGTTCAGTACCGCGAAGGAACCGCGATCGCCAGCCAGAGACTGGCCGCCGATGATCAGGGAGAAGGTGTCTTTCATTTCCGAACTCCTGTTGTCAGGACTCTGACAAGGTGAAAAGTCGCCGCAGCCACATCAGAACGGCACGATGGCCAGCAGCTGCATGTAAGTGTTGGTGTCGTCGCTGCCGATCTGGGTACCCCCGTCGGCGGCGCTGTTGTCGGGTGTATAGAAGCCCACCAGCGGACTCAGGATCAGGTGTTGGTTGACCACCCACTCGGCATAGAGGTCCAGTTCCTGGCCATCCAGCGCTCCTGTGCCGGCACCGGTATCGCTGAAATCGAAGAACAGGGCGCCGAGCGACAGCATTTCGGTCGGGCTCGCCTTGACGCCCAGGTGCTGGACCGTCGCATCGCTGTTGAAAGGCCCTGCGTAGTTCGCGGCCACCTCGCCCTGGAACCAGGTGCCGTAGCCGCGACTGAAGCCGAAGAACAGCGGATCGAAGCCCTCGTCGAACTCGGCATAACGATAGTTCACGGTCGGCGACCAGGGCAGGCCGGCGAAGGTCCAGCCGGCCTCCAGGTACCAGCCGTCGCCATCGGGACGGCTGTCGTCGCCCTGATCCTGATCGACGTACTCGCCCGACAGGAACAGGTTCTCGACGCCGGCGTTGCCCTGGTAGCGCAGGCTCAGGGTCTCCTGGCCGTCGCGGTGTCCATATCCCAGTGCCTGGGCGTATTTGTCGTTGACGTCGAGCCCCTCGATATAGGTCAGCCCGAAGGTCCCCTTGTCCCCGACATGCTCGACATTGACGCCGGCCAGTTCCATGTCGGCCTGGGCATGGTTGTCGGACTCGAGCCAGAACAGATCCGCACGCAGCCCTTCCCTGCCGCCGATGCGCGCGACCGCGGTGCGGTCGAAGGCCTTGCGCGCGGCCAGCCAGTAGGCACCGCCACGATCGAAATCGAAGCCGCCGCCATTCAGGGCATCGCCGAAATTGAGGGAGTCGCCGTTGATCAGGAAGCCGTCGCCGATCTGAAAATTCTGACGACCGAACGAGAACTCAAGGCCGTTCTCGCCCAGTGCCGGCACCAGGCTGCCGGAGCGCCAGCCGAGGTAGGCATCTTCCAGATCGGTCTCGCCCTCGTCGCCGGAGCTGAAACCGCCCGCATCGCCATCGCCCCAGGTACCCGAGGACAGTAGATTGATACCGCCGAACAACGCCGCACCGGAACCGAGCGCCTGCGAACCCGACAGGCCGTACTTGACGTAGGCTTCCTGCCAGTCGGCTCCGCCACGGTCGGTATCGAAGAGGTAGTTCTCGTCGCTGCTGAAGGCACCGGCCACCAGCTCGATATCGAGATTCAGTTCCCGGCCGTTTTCCGAATAGAGATTGTAGGCCGCCGCCGGCATGGCCAGGGTCGTGGCAACGGCGGCGGTCAACAACTGACGAGCGAAAGGCAGGGTTTTCTTGTTATGCATGGGGGTTTCATTCCATCGGGGCACGCCGGCCATGGTGTCCGGCGTCCGGGTTGTCGATACCGTCAAGACTAAAGCGTGGCTGTAAACCAGGTTCGCGCTCTTTGTGCGCTTTTGTCGGAATCTTGTAACAGGATGTAACTGGAGGGTGGTCAGTGGTGAATCGGAGGGCGCCATGAGCGCAGCAACCGCCATGGATGGCGGGAAGATCGGTATTGCAGGAGCAAATACCGACGAAACGCGCCGGGTGGCCGGTCAGCGATGGGGACAAACGCAGCCCGGGCGCGCATCCGGAAGGCACCCGGGACACAGACTACTGCCGCTGCTCGGGACCCTGATAGCTGGCATGAACGATTAGCCAGGCACGTGCGCTCGCAATACCGGAGAGACCGTCTTCGGCGAGATAGCGGGCCAGGTGGCCGGTCAGCGATGGGGACAAACGCAGCCCGGGCGCGCATCCGGAACGGCACCCGGGACACAGACTACTGCCGCTGCTCGGGACCCTGATAGCTGGCATGAGCGATTAGCCAGGCACGTGCGCTCGCAATACCGGAGAGACCGCCTTCGGCGAGATAGCGGGCCAGGTGACCGGTCAGCGATGGGGACAAACGCAGCCCGGGCGCGCATCCGGAACGGCACCCGGGACACAGACTACTGCCGCTGCTCGGGACCCTGATAGCTGGCATGAGCGATTAGCCAGGCACGTGCGCTCGCAATACCGGAGAGACCGCCTTCGGCGAGATAGCGGGCCAGGTGACCGGTCATGTGGGCGCAGCCCATGCTCGCGCCGGAGGCGCCGAGCCGGCCGTCGAGCGGGCGGACGTGGCCGCCGAAGTCGGCGTATTCGGTGTCGAGGTGGGAGATTTCACCGCGGGCGCAGCGGGCATCGCCGGTCATGCGAAACACGCCCGGGTAGGCAGAGGGATACACCGGCTCGCCACGGGCCGGGCTTGCCGCGCAGAGCAGCACTCCGGCCGCGAGCGCGCGCTCGCAGGCATCGCGCAGCACGGGCCTGTCCTCGCGCAGCCCGAGACTCAGGTTGATTACCTGGACCTGCTGCCCGACCAGCCAGTCGATCGCCGCGGCGACCTGGACCGCGGTGGTGGAAAAACGCTTGCGGAACACCTGCGCCAGCACCAAGCGGGCGTCGGGCGCCAGTGCCTGAACGATGTCAACGATGGCGCTGCCGTGCCCGAGCCTGTCGACGTCGGCCTCGGTCTGCCAGAGCTGGCCGTCCTCGATCACGAAGGCGGCCTGGGCATCTATCCACGCCATCTGCTCATCGCGACAGCCGCTGTCGACGATACCGACCTTAACCATCGACTGCCTCGCCGGTGACTTCGGTCAGCCCGCCTTCGGCCATCAGCAAAGTGCGGTCCGCCCCGGCCAGGTGCTGCGCCGGTGACTGATCAGGATGCGGGTACGGCCGGCGAACAGCCGGTCCACCGCCGCGATCACTTCGGCCTCGGTGGCCTCGTCGACCGCAGAAGTGGCCTCGTCGAGCACCAGCACCGCCGGCTGCTGCAGCAGCGCGCGGGCGATGGCGATGCGCTGGCGCTGGCCACCGGACAGCTGCTGTCCGCGCTCACCCAACAGGGTGTCGATACCCTGCGGCAATCGCTCGATCATCTCGCCGAGGCGTGCCTGCCGGGCCGCTTCCAGCACCGCCTCATCGGACGCATCGGGTGCGGCGTAGCGGATATTGTCGGCCAGAGAACCGCGGAACAGCGTGATCTCCTGGCTGACCACCGCCACTGCGCGGCGCAAATCGCCAAGGTTCAGGCGTCGCAGATCGATATCGTCGAGCCGGATGCTGCCGCTCACCGGATCGAAATGCCGCTGCAGCAGATCGATCAGCGTCGACTTGCCGACGCCCGAGGCGCCGCTGAGCGCCACCTTCTGCCCCGCTTCGATGCGGCAATTGACGCCTCCGAATACGGGCTCCGCACGTCCCGGATAGGCGAAGGACAGGTCGCTGAACTCGAGGTCCCCGCGCAGAGCGGGCGGCAAAGGCTGCACAGCCTCGCCCGACTCGATGTCCACCGGCGCCTGGCGCAGCTCGCTCACCCGCCCCAGGCTCACGCTCATGCGCTGGATCGCGACGTACAGGCCCAGCAGGCTGTTGACGGGACCTGTCGCCATGCCGAGGTAGGTGGAAAAGGCGATCAGCGAGCCCAGCTGCCACTGGCCCTCGATCACCCACCAGCCGCCAATCAGGAAGGCCGCGGCGCGGGTCATCGAGGTCAGGGTGCCGGGTATCGCGTGGGTAAAGAATTCGGTGACCTGGAGCTTCAGCAGGTCCTGGAGATAGTTGTCGCTGTGCCGGTCGAGGCGGGTACGCTCGGGCTCCTCCTGCCCCACCGACTGGATGAACTTCATCGCCGGCAGCGTCTCGACCAGGAAACTCGACAGGTCCGCCGAGCGCTCGCGCAGCCGCCGTGCCCGCTGCTCGACCTTGCGCCGCATCCAGCGTAGCCAGAGCACCTCCAGCGGGATCAGCACCAGCACCAGCAGCGACAGCTGAGGCGACAACGTCAGCATCAGCGCGAGGGCGCCGACCAGGCCGATCACGCTGCTGA
Organism: Marinobacterium aestuariivivens; assembly: GCF_042661465.1. Taxonomy (NCBI): domain Bacteria; kingdom Pseudomonadati; phylum Pseudomonadota; class Gammaproteobacteria; order Oceanospirillales; family Oceanospirillaceae; genus Marinobacterium; species Marinobacterium aestuariivivens. Next base: position 101,062 of record NZ_JBHSWE010000001.1, read on the forward strand.
CCGCCGAAAACAGACTGTCGACGGCGAAACGCTGGATTTCGGCGACATCGCCGTCGATGCGCGACAGTAGGTCGCCGATGCGGCGCTGGCCGAAGAACGCCGGCGACAGCTTCTGCAGATGGGCGTAGAGATCGCCGCGCAGCCCGAACAGGATGCGGCCGGAGAGCCGGGTGTGCAGGTAGCGGTTGAGGCCGCCGAGCGCCGTGCCGAACACACCGACCAGGATCATCCACAGCGCCATCGTCACCAGCATGCCGTAATCGCGGGCCAGCAGCCCCTCGTCGATCAGCAGCTTGGTCAGCCAGGGCTGCAGCAGTACCAGCATGGACGCAATGAACGACAGCGCCAGCAGGCCGCCGATCGCGCGCCGCTGCGGCCGCACGAAACCGTAGAGCCACTCGAAGCCGCGCCGCAGCTGCTCGCGGTTGTCGGCGTGGATGGCGCGAACCAGCCAATCAATCATCGATAGTTTCCTTCGGTTGGGCACACCTGCGAAACAACACAAAACCGCAATACCGTAGGTTGAGTCTAGCGGCGCAGCCGCGTATCCCAACACCCGGGCTGCCGACAGCTACCCATCGATCCGGGGTCGATATGATGGGTTGCGCCGCAACAACCCCGCTGCACGCCTGCAGCACATTTTCATTGCGGCTCCACCCATCCTACTGTGTATACGAGGCCGCGACGAACAAAAAGGAGGCGCCGCAATACGGGGCCTCCCGTCTACTATACAGCTGCGTATGGAAATGTCAGTCCCGGATCGTCGCGACGCGCAGGTCCGAGGTGGTCATGTCGCCGCTGAGCTGGATCGAGCCGATCTTCTCCAGGGTGTCGGAGTCGTGGATCGAGATGTCGCTGCTGGTGCCGCCGACGTAGATCGTCTTGCCATCCGCCGAGATGTTCAAGTCGTAGTAGGTGTGCGGCATCTCGTGGACGGCCAGCGTTTCCCGCTTGCTGATATCGTGCTTGGACAGCGTATTGAAGCTGCCGTAGAAGATATTGGGATCACGCGGATCCGAGATGAAGTTGAAGACGATGAACTCGAACGGAATGATCTCCTGGCGCACAGCTTCACCGGTTTTCAGATCCACGCGGCTGATGCCCCACCACCACTCGGCCGTCTCCATGTTCATGGACTCGTCCTGAAACCTGGCGGTGACGTACGGCATGATGTACTCGTTGGCCTGTTCGCCCTGGGAGTGCATCGCGAAGGCATCGGGCGGCAGCCACAGCGGGCCGCGATCCCAGCTCTGCAGCGGCGTGACCATGCGGGTTTTGCCGGTCTGCGGGTCGATTGCGGTGACGTCGGCGCCACCGAGGATCACCTCGCCCTTTTCGGTCGCGGCGATCTTGGTGATGCGCCGCTCCACCGGGTAGGTGCGCACGGGCTTCGCGTCTATCCCGTCGGCGATGTTGTAGACCGCCAGTTGCGGCTGCAGGACCTCGAAGCGGTCGGGCAGGTGCCTGACCGGGTTCTGCACGGTGTAAAGTTCTTTGCCATCGCTACTGACCGCGATCGACTGATGGCTCTTCACCCGGATATTGTCCTGGGACTGGGCCGCGTGGAAGGTGATATCGCAATTCATGATATCGAAGCCGTAGACATCCTCGGTCATGTTGCTCAGCACGTAGGCACGCCTGCCATCCGGCGCCAGGGCGATGGAGCCGGTTCCGAACTTGCCGGGGATATCGCAGCTGCGCACCACCTCGTTGCTGGACATGTCGATCACCTGCAGCTGGCCCGGACGGGTGACCGTCAGCAGAAACTCCTGATCGGCACTGGCGGGCAATGCCTGCAGCACCAGCAGCGCGGCGCCGGCCAGGGCGGTCGTTTTCACACTTTTATTAACATTCATCTACACCGCTCTCCGTTACTCGCCGTCCTCGAAAATACCTTCCAGCTTGCGCCAGTCCCTGTCGGCCTTGGCGACGCCTTCGCCCCAGTCCGGATAGGTGTTCGCGGTGTCAGGCACCTGGGCCGGCCACCAGCAGGCATCGGCGCAGCCATAAATATCGGACTCCATCGGCTGACACAGCGAGCCGAGGCCGCCGAACGGGTCAAGTTCCCAGCCCGGGTCGGTGGTGGCGGTACAGCCGACCACCGTTTGCATCGCGACAACGTCTTCGACTTCTTCCGGGCTCACCGCCTGGTTGATCAGTTTGGCTTTCTTGTTCAGTGATTTCAGATGTTTCATTATCAGGCACTCCTCCTCGGAGAGACGTAGGCTTCGAAGAACCCCGGGTTCCCGAGCATGATCCGCGAGTACACTTCCACCCCGTAGTCGATCCAGTCGCGCATCAGGTCGCAGTAGTGATACGAAGGCTGTGTCGGATCCCCATACTTGGCATAACTTTCGTGGTAGCAGCCCCCGAACAGAGGTTGCGGATACGGCAGGTCTCGCAGCCGGTGTTGCTGCGGTCCAGGCGCTTCTCGACGAACTCGGCCAGCCGCGGCTTGTCGATGCCGGTCTCGACATTGCCGAACAGCGGCAGGTCGGAACCGGTGAAGCGGTGGCAGAGGTTCAGTCCGCCGTCTTTGTCGACCGCCAGCAGTTGCACGCCGGCACCGCACGGAATCAGCTTCTTGTTGCCCTCATACATGTCCGTGAGCATCTGGTGCATGTTGCCGAAGCCGAAGTTCTCGCCGCGCCGGGCGGCCTCGAGATAACGGCGGCCGAGCCGCTTCATGCCCTCGAACACCTCGACCTGCTCCCGGGCCGTGAGGTTGAACTCGGCGATATCACCGGAGGTCACCGGGCCGAAGCCGACTTCGGCGAAGCCGAGATCGTAGTAGAGGTGATCGAAGATCTTTTCGACGTCGGTGATACCGCGGGTCAGGGTCACGCGGCAACCGACCGGGCGCGCGGTGTAGCGCGCCAGCAGCATTTCCACCTTGCGGCGAACGACATCGTAGGTACCCTGGCCGCCGACGGTGATGCGGTTCTTGTCGTGCATCGCCTTGGGGCCGTCCATCGAAATGGTCAGACCGAAACGGTGCTCGTTGAACCAGTCCACCAGCTTCTCGTTGAGCAGCGTGGCATTGGTCGTCAGGGTGAAGTCGACCTTGGCACCCACCTCGGCGAAGCGCTTCTCGCAGTAGGCCACCACCTCGCGGATCAGCGGCATGTTGCTGAGCGGCTCGCCGCCGAAGAAGACCACGTTGTAGCGCGGCTGATCCGGCGACTCCCTGAGCAGCATTTCGACCGACTTGATCGCCGTATCGTACCCCATCAACTCCCCTTTCGAGGGCGTCGTGAGGTCTTCCTTGTAGCAGTAGGTGCAGCTCAGGTTGCAGCCGGTGTTGACGTTCAGCACGACCGTGGTGAGCGGGAACTTCGTCACCTTCTGCGGTTCCGGGTTGAGACGTCCCACGACGCCCTCGCCGACGATCATCTCCAGCGCCCGGAACTCCGAGATCGCCTCCTCGACATCGGCGGCGCCGAAACGGCCGTTCAGGGGAGCCAGCTGTTCTTCGGTCACCTCGTCGTGGCGGTCGAACAGCGCCAGCAGCTCGCGGCTCAGGTCGTCCAGCTCGAAGATACTGCTGCTGGGCACGTGGAACAGCATCTGGCGCGCATCGACGTCAATGCGGTGCAGATTCGGTTTAACCAGCGTCATGGCGCCCATAGTCACCTCTTGTTCTTGTTCAGGGGTTGCGACGGTCATCAGTCCAGCACGCGGCGGACAAAGTCCTGCGGCGCAACCAGCAGGCTGCCCTCGCCCTTGACCTCGTTACCGCCGTCGCTCACGCTGGCGACGACCTTCAGGCGACCGACATTGTTGGCGGACATCTTGCGCTCGGGGTTGGGACCCGCGTCTCCGGGGTGAAGATACCTGCGGCATCGATCATGCCGGCGTACTTCTCGTCCTTGTCGTGTGCGGCCACTTCGTCGGCCGGCACGATGCTCCAGGTTGCCGGCATGTAGCCCAGGCGCAGATCGTCGCCGGTACCGGCCTCGCCGTCTGCACCGGCGGCATAGCCGACGGCCCTGTAGGTGGTGCGGACCTTGGCCAGGTCGCCGCCGTTGCCGCCGACGCGGCTGAGTGCATTGGCCGGCATCACCTCGACACGCGCCAGGCTGTCGTAGACCGCCAGCGCCAAATCCTTGCTCGCAGCCCCCACCGTTACGGTGCGGGCACCTTCGGTGCCGGTCGCACGGGCCAGTACGCGGATGCTGTCAGCGTCGCGCGCGATCACCTCCTCGATCTCGATGCCATCACCCAGGGACAGGTCGCCCTCCAGGTGCTGGCCGACGATGGTCAGCTCGGCGCTTTCGCCCAGCCGCAGGTGCGACGGCATCACGGCGACAACCGCGGCCTCGCCCCGATCACGGAACGCCATCAGCTCACCGCCGATTTCACGGGCTTCGGCCGAGAACATGCGCCCCTCCATCCGGCTGCCGTCGCTATCGGCGGCCATCACCTGGCGCATTTTCACGCCGTCGATCTCGATCGAGGCGCGCCACTCGTATCCGGTGTATAGACGGGCGCTGCCACGGCCGGACAGTTCGTTGCCGTCGGCGTAACGGCCTTCGAGCTGCAACTGATAACCGGTGTCTGATCTGGCGGCGCTCATCCAGGCGGTGAACTCGCCCCTGCCCGGCACATAACCCAGCACGCGCCAGCGACCGGTCAGGTCGGCCTTCGGCGCGGCTGTCCAGCTGTTCCACTGCGGCGTGATCAGCGGGAATTTCTTCCCCAGCTCCACAGCGGTATCGTTGCGGGCGATATCAAACCAGGCACGGTCACGCGCCAGGGAGTGCAGTTCGATGGTGGGGAACTGCCCCATATGGAAGTCGACCAGGCGTTTCCACTCGTCCTCGGTGCGACGCTGCAGCGAGAACCGCGCGGCCGAGTGGCAGCGGGCGCACATCTGCCCCAGGCCGTCGTCGACCCCGGATTCGACCAGGTTGGTGTCCTGCTCCAGCAGGTAGCGGTAGGGCTCCGTTTCCTGTGGCGCCAGGCCCTGGTGATCGGCCAGGTACTGCACCAGCGCTCGCTTGTCCTCGATCGAGATCTGAGCACCGCGCAGCTCCTGCATGCGATTGATGGTCATCAGCCAGCCTTCCGGCGTCTTGCGCTGCTCGCTGATGCGTGTAAAGGGCGCCCTGCTGTCTCCGGTCTCGCTGTGACACGCCAGGCAGTTGTTGCGAATGAGCGTCTCGCCGTCCGGCTCCGCGGCCAGCACGGGGGCCGCAAACACCGCCAGTGCCAGCGCCGTCCGCACCAGCGGCACGCGTTTCTTGTTATGTGTAGTCAAAGCCACCACTCCCTCACTGATGATGTTGCACCTGGAACGAATCTACACCTTAGCTGTAAATGAAGTTCCCTCGGTTTGTGCTAAGTTGTAGACGAATGTAACGGGCTGTAACAGCCAAACATAAGTCTTTGATTTAAATAAGATTACCTGATCCGTGACACTCCGTGGCGCGGCTTTCCCCAATCCACGCCGTTGGTAGACTCAAAAGCAGTGTCCCCAGGAGTTTCAGAAGATGTCGAATGCTGCCGCCCGTCCGGCCCATATCCTGATCGTCGAGGACGATTTCGCCTCGCGCTCGCTGCTGGTGAGTTACTTCGAGAAGGAAGGTTACCGGATCAGCGAAGCGGAACAGGCCGATGACCTGCCGGCCAGGGTCAGCCGAGACCCGATCGACCTGGTGCTGCTGGACATCAACCTGCCGGGCAAGGACGGACTGACCCTGACCCGGGAACTGCGGGCCACCTCGACCTGCGGCATTATCCTGGTGACCAGCAAGGGCGACGAGATCGACCGCATCGTCGGCCTGGAACTCGGCGCCGACGACTATGTCACCAAGCCGTTCAATCCCCGCGAGTTACTGGTAAGGGTCAAGAACCTGCTGTGGCGCGTACAGGGATCGGGACAAACGGGTGGGGGCGCGCGGGAGAGCCAGTGCTGGCACTTCGAAGGCTGGGCGCTGGATATCAACAAGCGTCAGCTGGCCGGTCCCGACGGCCAGCTCGAACGATTGCCCGAAGGCGAGTTCCGGTTGCTGCAGGCTCTGCTCTGCCATGCCGGCCAGGTGCTGAGTCGCGATTACCTGATGGACGCTATCCATGATCGCGAATGGACGCCCAACGACCGCTCGATCGATGTTCTGATCGGCCGCCTGCGCCGTAAACTCGGCGATAACCCGTCCAATCCCCAGCTGATCCTCACCGCCCACGGCGCCGGCTATGTCTTCGCCGGCAACCTGAGCTGAGACGATGTACTCGCCGCCTGAGCCTCAGCATCGCTGCCTTCGTCACGCCACCGGACTGAATCGATGAACGCCCCCGGAGGTTTCCGCGTCGAGGCCGAGCTGCACCGCGGGCCGGCCTGCACCCTGAGCCGTGCGATTCGACTGGCGGACCATCAGCCCCTGATTCTCAAGCAGCTGCAGCGGCAGCAGAACGACCCGGAGCGGCTCAGCCGCTTCCAGCACGAGTTCGACATCCTCCAGGAACTCGATATCGACGGTGTCCCGAAAGCGCTGCAGCTGCAGCAGCTCGACGGCGGTCCGGCCATCCTGTTTCGCGACTTCGGCGACCTGACGCTGCGCCGGGCGCTCGATACCGGCCCCCGGGACTGGCAGCAGTGGCTGCCGGTCGCACTGCGCCTCGCCGAGATCCTGACACAGCTGCACGAGGCGCGGGTGATCCACAAGCAGATCCGCCCCGAACACATCGTGCTCGACCATACCACCCTGGCGCCGACGCTGATCGACTTCAGCCACGCGACCCGCCTCGGTCGTGAACAGGCGAGCTGGGGGACCGCGCGGCTGGAGGCCTCGGCCCTGCCCTACCTGGCACCGGAACAGACCGGACGCATCAACCGGGCGGTCGACTACCGCACCGATTATTACTGTCTCGGCGCCACCCTGTTCGAGATGATGACCGGCCAGCCGCCCTTTTCCAGCGACGACGAACTGGAGCTGGTGCACAGCCATATCGCCCGTCCGCCGCCCTGGCCCGACGCCATCAACCCGAGCCTGCCGCGGACACTGGCGCGTATCATCCGCAAACTGCTGGCCAAGGACGCGGGCAAGCGCTACCAGTCGGGATACGGCCTCTGTCACGACCTGCGCCGATGCCTCGATCTGCTGCGTCGCAACGGCCACATCGACGAATTCGAGATAGCCCTGGAGGACCGCTCCGCCCGGCTGCAACTGCCTCAGGTACTCTACGGCCGCGACGACATGCTGCGCCAGCTCGGCGACTGCTATGACCGCTGCGCGAAGGGCGAACAGGCGCTGCTGCTGATCAGTGGCTATGCCGGCGTCGGCAAGTCGAGCCTGGTGCACGAGCTGCGCCAGCACGTCAACGCCCGCGGCGGGCACTTCTGCAGCGGCAAGTTCGATCAGATGCGGCGCAACCGGCCCTACCTCGGCATCCATGTCGCCCTGCAGGGGCTGATGCGCCAGCTGCTGACCGAGCCCGAGAGCCATATCGCCCGCTGGCGTGACGACCTCTTGCGGGCGCTCGGCAACCAGGGCCAGGTCCTGATCAAGCTGGTGCCGGAGCTGGAGCTGATTCTCGGCCCTCAGCCCAGGATCACGCCGTTGCCCCCGATCGAAGAGCGGAGCCGTTTCTCGCGGCTGCTACACCGACTGCTCGGCGTACTGGCGACCGCCGAACACCCGCTGCTGCTGTTCCTCGATGACCTGCAATGGGCCGACCCCGCGTCGCTGCACCTGCTGGAATCGCTGGCGGGCACGATGCGGGTGCCGCACCTCTTGCTGATCGGCAGCTATCGCGAAAAGGAAGTCGGACCGGGGCACGCCCTGCGCCCTGTGCTCGAGACGCTGCGTGCCGGCGAGCAACCGCCGCGCGAATACCGGCTCGAGCCGCTGAGCCTGGACGATATCAGCCTGCTGCTGGCCGACACCCTTGGCGCCGAAATCCGGCACCTGAGACCGCTGGCGCGGCTGTGCCTGGAGAAGACCCAGGGCAACCCGTTCTTTCTCGGCCAGTTTCTCTACCGGCTCGACGAAGACGGCCTGCTGCAGCTGCGCAACCAGAGCTGGCAGTGGAACGAGGATGCCATCCGCGCTCTGGCGATGAGCGACGACGTGCTCGATCTGATGGTCAGCAAGATTCAGCGCCTGCCCGCCGCCACCCAGCGCATCCTGCCACTGGCGGCCTGTATCGGCAGCACCTTCGTGCTGCGCAACCTGGCGATCGTCAGCGAAACCGAGACCACCCGGGTCGCCGAGCAGCTTTGGCCGGCGCTGACCGAAGGCCTGATCGTGCCGCTGGACGACAGCTACCAGTTGCCGCGGCTCGGGACCGGACGCCCCCGTTATCGCTTCGTCCATGACCGCGTGCAACAAGCGGCCTACTCGCTGATCGACGAGGCCAGCCTCGAGCCGTTGCACCTGAAAATCGGCCGGCTGCTGCAACGAAGTCTCGGTGACACGGAACGCGACAGCCGTATCTTCGAGATCGCCAACCACCTCAACCAGGCGCAACGGCTGATCAGGAACGCCGACGAGCGGCAGGCGCTCGCCGCCATCAACCTCGAGGCCGGGCAACGTGCGCGGCAGTCCGCGGCCTTCGATAATGCCCTGGAGTACCTGCAGGCCGGTCTGAACATGCTGCCCGGCGACGCCTGGAACAGCCGCTACGACCTTGCGCTGGCGTTGCACCGGCTGCGCCGAAGCGGCCTATATCCGTGGTGAAATCGAGCTGATGGACCGGCTCGTCGAGCAGATCGACCTCCAGGGTTGCAACCTGCTCGACCGGGTCCGCGGCCAGGAGATACGGATTCAGTCGCAGGTTTCGCGCAACGGTTTTCAGGCCGCCCTGAAAACCGCGCTGAAAGCGCTGGCCCAGCTAGGGGTGGTGCTGCCTGCGGCCCCGGCCGGCGCCACAGTCTGGCGGGATGGCTGCGCGCCGAATGGTGGCTGCTCCGCAGAACCCCCGAACGCATTCTCGAGGCCCGGGATATGGACGCCCCCGAGATGGCAGCGGCGTTGCGCCTGCTGGTCGGGATGTTCGGCGTCGTCAAGTTCTCGAGCTCGGGCCTGAGGCCGCTGGTCACGGCCCGCAGTGTCGAACTGACGCTGAGACATGGCCGCTCACCGGACACCGCCCTGGCGCTGGCCGGTTTCGGCGGCGTGCTGTGCGGCCAGTACGGTCTCGTCGGCCAGGGCTACCGGCTGGGCAAACTGGCGCTGTCGCTGGACCGCCTGTCCCCGGCGACGCTTAATCACCACCGCACCCTGTACCTGTTCAACGCCTATATCCGCCACTACCGGGAACCGCTGGCGGCCTGCCGCGACGACCTGCTGCACGCCCACGACCAGGCACAGGAGAGCGGTGATGTCGAATGGGCGGCCTACGCGCTGGCCGGGCATATCCAGTACTGCTTTCCGCTCGCGCAGAACCTCGAAACCTTTCAGGCACAGCTGGCGGAACAGCTCGACCGCCTGCGCCGCTCGGGCCAGCAGCAGTCGCTGCAGTACTCGCTGCTGCTCCAGCAGGTGGTGGACAACCTGCGGGGAAACAGCAGCAGTGCGGCGCGACTCGATGGCCGCTATTACCGCGACGTCGAGATGCTGGCCCGGCACCGGGCGGAAAATCATCTTACGGCACTGGCGCTGCACCAGCTGTACCAGGGGCTGTTGCACTTCCTGCTCAACGACTATGCCAGTGCGCGACTGCGGCTGCACGACGCCTGCCGCCTGCGCAACTACATCGGCGGGACCTTCTCATCGTCCTGGCTGCAGGTCTTGCGCATGCTGACGGAGCTTGCCCTGCTGCACCGGCAACCGGCTCTCGTTCGCTGGCGTGCGCTTGCGCGCCTGCTGCCGGGCCTGATCAGGCTGCGCCGGCTTCGGCAACAGGCTTCGGACAACTTCAACCATTCGATGTCGCTGATACAGGCCGAGCTCTATCGCCTGCACGGCCGCGCCGACCGGGCGAGCCGCCACTACGATCGCGCCATCGAGCAGGCGGAGCGGCAGGGTTTCCTGTTCGAGGCCGCCATCGCGACGGAGTTCGCCGGCCGCTTCTTCCTCGAGGGCGGCAAGCGTCCGATCGCCCGCCTTTATCTACAGCAGGCCTACCGGCGCTTCGCCGACTGGGGCGCCGTCGCCAAACTGCGGCAGATGGAACAGCATTACGGTCGCGACCTGGTGCAGGCCGAGCCCGGTGGCGGCGAAAACAGGGCCCGCGACACGCTCAGCAACCAGGCGTTCGACATCACGTCGGTCATCCGCGCCTCCCAGGCGATCTCCGACGAAATCCGCCTCGAGCCGCTGCTCGGCCGGCTGATGCGCCTGACGTTGCAGAACGCGGGCGGGCAGCGCGCCCTGCTGATCCTGGTGCGTGACCGGCAGTTGCTGCTGGCCGCCGAAGCCGACGCCGAACAGGAACCGCGCTTTTTCGGTGAACGACCGCTGGACGGCGCCAACGACCTCGTGCCGGTCAGCCTGCTGCACTTCGTCGCCCGTACCCGGGAACCGCTGGTGCTGGGCCAGGCCGGCCCCCACCCGGAGTTCGATCAGGACAGCTATATTCGCACCCATCAGCCGCGCTCGCTGCTCTGTCTGCCGATTCTCTACCATGGCGATCTCACCGCCCTGCTCTATCTGGAGCATCGCGAGAGCCGCGATGTGTTCGATGCCGAACGCCTCAAGACGCTGCAGATCCTGACGTCCCAGGCCGCGATTTCGCTCGAAAACGCCAAGCTCTATTCGAGCCTGCAGCAATCGGAACGGGAGTACCGCTCGCTGTTCGAGAACGCCATCGAGGGGATCTTCAGGATCGAACCACGGGGACGCTTCATCTCCGTGAACCCCGCCCTGGCCCGCATGCTCGGCTACGGGTCGCCGCAAGCCTTCATGCAGCAGATCGACAACGTGGCGCAGCAGTGCTTCGAAGATGGCGACACCCTGCGGCAGTTCATGCAGATACTCGATCGCGAAAACCGGGCGCTGAACTTCGAAACCCGCTGGCGCCGTCGCGACGGCAGCCGCCTGCAAGTGTCGCTGTCGGCCCGGCGCGTACTGGACGAACAGCAGGAATTGCTCTACTTCGAGGGTACGGTGAACGACGTCAGCGAGCGCAAGGCCAAGGAACAGGCGGAGCTGGCGCGGGAGAAGGCCGAAGCGGCCAGCGAGGCGAAAAGCCAGTTTCTCGCCACGATGAGTCACGAGATCCGCACCCCGATGAACGGCATCCTCGGCATGGCGCAGTTGCTGATGCGCTCGGAACTGAACGACGAACAGCAGGCACGGGTCCGTTCGATCTACCAGTCGGGTCGCACCCTGCTGTCGATCCTCAACGACGTGCTGGACTTCAGCAAGATCGAAGCCGGCCAGCTGGAGCTGGAACGGCATCCCTTCTCGGTGGCCGAGGTCATCGACGAGCTGCGGCCGCTGCTCGGTTCGCTGACAGAGGAGAAGTCGCTGCAACTGATCCTGCACTGCGACAGCCGGCTGCCGGCGACCGTACTGGGCGATCGCCGGGTACTGAACCAGGTACTTCTGAACCTGTGCGCCAACGCCATCAAGTTCACCGAACAGGGGCAGGTGGCGCTGCGCATTCGCTGCCTATCGCACACGGATGACCGGGCGCGGCTACGCTTCGAGGTCGAGGATACCGGGATCGGCATTCCGGAGTCCGCCCGGCCGCGCATCTTCACCCACTTCAGCCAGGCCGACAGTTCGATCACACGCCGCTTCGGCGGCACCGGCCTCGGGCTTTCGATCTGCAAGCGTCTGATCGAGCGGCAGGGCGGCGAGATCGGTTTCACGAGCACCGAACACCAGGGCAGCCTGTTCTGGTTCGAACTCGACTATCAGCTGGCCAAAGCACCGACAGGCCCGGCGCCGGCCCAGCCGGTCGCAGGCCCGCCGCTCGACATCCTGCTGGTCGAGGATACCGAGATCAACCAGGAGGTCACCGCCGGTCTGCTCGAAAGCGAGGGTCACCACGTCAGTATTGCCGACGACGGCTACACCGCCCTGTCGATGCACAACGACCACGACTACGACCTGGTACTGATGGATATCCACCTGCCGGACATGGACGGCGTCGAGACGGCAAGGCGCATGCGCCGCCATCGCGATCGCGGCAAGGCCGGCGTGCGCATCGTCGCCCTGACCGCCTCGATCTCCGACGACGATACCCGCCGCTACCTCGAGGCCGGCATGGATGCCGTGGTCGGCAAACCGCTGCAGTTCGACCAGTTGCAGCGCCATCTCCACGGCAAACCTGCGGCCAGCCGCCCAGGCCCGCCGGCGACGGCGGGCTGCTCGATACCGGCCTGCTGGCGCAGCACCGCCAACTGCTGGGCGAGGAACGCTTCATCAGCCTGCAGGCACGGATGCGCGAGCAATGCGAACAGCTGCTCGAAGCCCTGGAGGCCGCGGACACCAACCATCCTGAACTGCTGCACAAACTCGCCGGCACCTGTGCCAACTTCGGCCTCGCCGCCCTCTCCGCCCGCGCGCGGGCGCTGGAAAAGGCCGCAATGCCAATTGGCGCCGAACAGCTTGCGCAACTGCGTGCGCTGTACCGGCGCAGCCTCGAGGCGATCGGCTGAGTCTCGTTGCAATAGCGCGGTACCCAAGGGTATGCCCATGGTGCCAGCTTTTTCGCCTCGGGGCGAGGCTCCTACGCATGATCAAGCATCGCACCCTGCCGTAGGAGCGCCGCGCCGGTGCGAATGACCAGGGTGCCCAATTTGTTCGCCGCGGGGCGCGGCTCCTACGCATGATCAAGCATCGCACCCTGCCATAGGAGCGCCGCCCCGGTGCGAATGACCAGGGTGCCCAATTTGTTCGCCGCGGGGCGCGGCACCTACGCATGATCAAGCATCGCACCCTGCCGTAGGAGCGCCGCCCCGGTGCGAATGACCAGGGTGCCCAATTTGTTCGCCTCGGGGCGAGGCTCCTACGCATGATCAAGCATCGCACCCTGCCGTAGGAGCGCCGCCCCGGTGCGAATGACCAGCGTGCCCAATTTGTTCGCCGCGGGGAAGTGCCCTTTGGGTACGCGGCTCCTACACGAGAGCCGGTTTCTTCGCGGTCAGGCCCGAAGCCTGTTCGTAGGCGTGGGCGATCTGCAGCACCTTGAGATCCTGCTTCGCAGGTCCGATCAGCTGAATACCCATCGGTCGACCCTTGGCGTCGAAGCCGACCGGCACGTTGGCGACCGGGCAGCCGGAGAGGGTGCCGGGGATCACCACTTCCCTCCAACGGTGGTAGCTGTCCATGGACTTGCCGGCGATCGCCTTTGGCCAGTGGGTTTCGGCGTCGAACGGGAACACCTGCGCCGACGGCAGCGTCACCAGGTCGTAGGTTTCGAACAGCTTGTTCAGCGCCTGGTACCAGGCGCTGCGCGCCTTGGAGCCCGCATAGACGTCCATCGCCGAGAGCTTCATTCCACCCTCAATCTCCCAGATCGCCTCCGGCTTCATCAGTGCCCGCTTGGCCTCATCGGCGTACAGGCCCTTGGCGATACCGGCAATCAGGAAATGGCGCATCGTCAGCCAGGTCTGCCAGAGCTCTTCCATCGGGTACTGCATGTCCACGGCCTCGACGCTGCAGCCGATGTCGTCGAAGCGACCGAACGCGGACTCGCACAACGGCAGCACGCCCTCCTCCATCGGCAGATAGCCGTTGAAGTTGCCGAGCCAGGCGACCTTCATGCCACGGGTCTCGATATCGAGGGCGCCTGCGAACTGCGCCGGATCCGACTCGAGCGACATAGGTACCCGGGCATCGAAGCCGGCCAGGGTCGAGAGCAACTGGGCGGTATCGCGCACGTTGCGTCCGATCGGTCCTTCGTAGCCCTGCTGCTGGTAGAACACCTCGCCGGTCGGTCCAAACGGCACGCGACCCTGCCGGCCTTGATTGCCGCCGACAGCTCCAGCGCCGAGAGCCCCAGCAGCTGTTGCGGCGAATTGACGGAGCCCGCCCTGGCGGCCCAGGCCGGCAGGGCGGATGCCGCCAGCGTCAGGGCGCCGAGGCCGGCGCCGGCACGGAGAAAATTACGACGTTGGGAATCGATTGTTGTTGTCATGGTTGCTGCCTCGATGGGTCGTGAACCTGACAACATCATCGCGATATCGACCGCCGGCGCCAGCGAATCTGGTTCCGTCTGACGGAACCAGCGGGCTTGACAGACGAGGTGGCGGGGGTTTTCAGTTGCCCAGATACGCCAGGGTCGCCGACACCATGGCGCCGATGCCGGCGCGCAGCGTGGCGTCGTGGCCCGGGTTGTAGTACGGCGAATGCGGCATCTCGAGATGCCCCATCTTCGCCGCCACGCTCTGCCCCGGCGTGTCGCGCCAGCGCTGCGGCGCCACGGCACCGAGGAACCAGTAGACATAGGGGATATCCTTGCCGCCAAAGCCGCCGGCCCCGGCATCGCCGAAGTACGGAAAATCCTCGCTGCCGTTCAGGCGCGGCATCTCGAACAGGCCGTCGTCGCCGAAATAGTCGGCGTGCGCGCCCCGTACCCGCTCGACGCTGGCCGGATCGTTTACCAGCGCGATGGTCTCGCTCAGTACCCGGAATTCCGGCGGCTGCGGCGAGCGGCCGGCGTCGCACTCGGCCCGGATGATGCGCCGGATCGACGCCAGCACCTGCTCGTGCAGGCCGTTGTCGAAGCTGCGCACGTTGATCTCGAGCTCAGCGCTGTGCGGAATGATGTTGCCCTGGGTGCCGGCGTGCAGCTTGCCGACCGTGACGACGACCGTCTGATCGGGCGGCACCTCCCGCGATACGATCGTCTGCAGCCGTGTCACCACGTGCGCCGCTATCACCACCGGGTCGACGGTGTTGGCCGGCATCGAGCCGTGGCCGCCGGCCCCGTGGATGGTCACGCCGAGCGTCGTCGCCGCCGACATCGCCTGCCCGGCGATATGACCAACGGTACCGGCCAGGGCCGGCATGTTGTGCTGGCCAAAGATGATGTCAGGCCGCGCGAAGCGCAGGTAGAGGCCGTCCTCGAGCATCGCCCGGGCGCCGCCGAAGATCTCCTCGGCCGGCTGGCAGACCACCATCAGGGTGCCCTGCCAGTGGTGCCTGAGGTCCGCCAGCACCGCCGCGGCTCCCACCAGGCAACTGCTGTGCAGGTCATGGCCGCAGGCGTGCATGACCGGTACACGCTCGCCGTCGGCGCCTTCGGCCATTGTGCAACTGGCGTAGTCGAGGCCCGTCTGCTCCCGGATCGGCAGCGCATCCATGTCGCCGCGCAGCATCAGCGTAGGGCCCTCGCCGTTGCGCAGCAGCGCAACCACGCCGGTGCGGCCGACGCCGCCTGTCACCTCGAAGCCGTGCGCTTCGAGCGTATCGGCCAGCTTGCGACTGGTGTTGAACTCCTGGAACGGCAGCTCCGGGTTCCGGTGAATGTCCCGGTACAGATCACGGATGCCGGCAAAGATCCTGTCGATACCCCCGTCGATCGGGTTTCGAAGCCGGGTCACTGGGCTGTCACTCACGATACGTCACTCCTCGATTCTGGGTGTCCGGTGTTGTTCAGGCGGCGGCCTCGCGGGCCGCCGACTTTTTTGCCAATGCCATCTGCAGCAGGGCGACGACCGCGACGTTCGCGAGCAGCCCCCAGACACCGGCATGCCAGCCCAGAGGCGAGTCGACCGCGAACTGGAACAGCAGGAACAGCAGGCTGCCAATCGCGGCGCCGGCCATCACGCTGTGGCGCTTGAGCTGTCGGAAGAAGAGCGCACCGAGTGCCATCGGCATCAGCTGCACGATCAGGCCGTAGGCCCCGAGCAGCAGCATCACCAGCGACGACGGGTTGAGCAGCGCGATCCCGTAGGCCAGCAGCGACAACCCGACCACGCTCCAGCGCGTGACCTTGACGGCCGTCTCGTCACTGGCCCGGCGCATGCAGGTGGCACCGAAGATATCCCGCACCAGCACCACGCCCGCGGTATGGGCCAGGTTGGCGCCGGTCGACATCGCCGCCGCCAGGGCACCGGAGAGCATCAGGCCGATGATCCAGGGCGAGAAGTCCGCGACCTCCATGACCAGCTTCAGCAGCACGGTATCCGGGCGTTCCAGCGGCGAGTCGGCGAATGCCAGGATTCCGGCGAAGCCGATGAACAGCAGCGGCACCAGCAGGTAGGCATAGAGCGGATAGAGCACGCTGACGCGACGCAACGAGCGGCCGCTGTCGGCGGAATAGAACTTCATGAACAGGTGCGGCCACATGGCGCCGCCGAAGGCACTGATCAGGATGGCGGTACTGAAGGCCCCCAGCCCATGCCGGTGGCACCGGGCATCGTCAGGTACTCGGGCATATCCAGCTGGATCTGCGAGAACATTTCGCCGACACCGCCGTACAGGCGCTCGGGAATCGCGAGCCCCAGGAACCAGGCAATGGCGATCATCATGATGCCCTGCATCAGGTTGGTCCAGCCGATACCGCTCAGACCGCTGCAGAACACGTAGGCGGTGGTGACCAGCATCGCCAGCAGTGCTCCGAGCCAGAACGGCACCAGGCCGTCGGTGGCGGCCTGGAACAGCAGGCCCGCACCGGCGATCTGGATGGTCAGGTAGGGTACCAGTGCGAGCACGCCGATCGCTCCGGCGAGGACGCCCAGGGTTTGCTGTCGTAGTGATCGGCCAGCATGTCGCCCTGCGTCAGGTAGCCTTTTTTGCGCCCGAGCTCGCAGACGCGCGGTCCCATGGCCCAGATCACGATCGGCACCAGCGACAGGTAGGCGAGAATGTAGAACGCCGGCGAGCCGTGCTTGTAGGCCCAGCCGGGCGCCCCGAGAAAGGCGAAGGCGGAGAAGATTTCGGCACCGAGGATGAAGAACAGGATCACCACCCCGACATGGCGCCCGCCGGCGACGTAGCCTTCGAGGCTGGAGCCGCTCTGCGAACGGGCCCGCAGACCGAGCCAGAGTACGGCCACCAGATAGACCAGGGTAATGCCGGTCACGACGATCGCATCATTCATGGCGGTCACCTCCGTGGCGAACGACATAGGCGATCCAGGTGCCGACGAACAGTACGCCCATCCAGAGGGTGTACCAGAACATCAGAAACGGCATGCCGAGCACGGTAGGTTCGATACGGTTTGCGATCAGCGCACCCGGCCAGATCATGGCCAGGGTGCAGACTGCGAAATGCAAACCGACCAGGAAATGGTAGGTCTTGCTCATAAGTCGGCTCCATACTCGCGCGCGGCGAGACTTGCAGGTGGGTCGGTTCAGGGCAATGGCAAGAATCGGGTCCCGCTGCCGGCAGCGAGTTGTTGTTGTTGTCTGGTGCAGAATCACTATGAATCATTTACAACCATCGTAGAAATATATATTTAATATCCTCTCGATACTTTTTTGGTATACCCATGGAATTCAGACAACTGCAGTATTTCGTGGCCGTGGTGGAGGAAGGCTCGGTATCCGGCGCCAGCCGGCGGGTGCACATCGCCCAGCCCGCCCTGACCCGCCAGATCAAGCTGCTGGAAGAATCGCTGGGCACCACCCTCTTCGTTCGGCATGCGCAGGGGATGCAACTGACCCTGGCCGGTCAGACCCTGTACCAGGAGGCCCAGGACCTGCTGAATCGCCGCAACCAGGTGATGGCACGGCTGGCAGCACTGGGCAGCGGGCTCAGCGGCAAGCTGAGCCTGGGGATCACCGTCACCCACCTCTGGGTACCGATGGTGGCAAAATTGCTCCATGACTTTCGCAGTCGCTACGCCGGGGTCGCCTTCGAGGTGTTTCCGCTCTTGTCGGGTCCGCAGCTCGAACGGCTGCAGCAGGGCAAGCTCGACGCCGGCATCCTCTACCTCGGCGACGAAACGCCGGCAGGGCTCTCGACCCGGCTGCTGCACCGCGATCATCTGATCCTGGCGGTCCCGGCCTCGTCACCGCTGACCGAATCCCCGCCTTCGCGCCTCGCCGAGCTCAACGACGAGGACTTCGTCTGGGGCTTTCGCAGCGCCTCCCCCGGCTACTACGATCGCATGCAGGCCCACTTCCAGCGCCACGATTTCAAGCCCAGGGTCGTCCAGTACGGTGCCGACAACATCGCCATCCTGAGCATGGTGGCCGCGGGCCTCGGTATCGCCATCGTCCCGGCCGCGGCAGGCAGCAGCTCTTTCGTGCCGGGCGTCAGGTTTCTGCGACTGGCGGAGCTCGACGCCTGCGAGATGCCGCTCTGGTTCGCCTGGCGTACCGAAAACGACTCGCCGACGCTCGGCAATATGATCGCGCTGGTCGAGGAATCGGTCGATTGAAAATCGTGGGGCCTCGTATCCAAAGGGCACGCCCGGTGCGAGAAACCATGGCGCCAGATTCATTCGCCTCGGGGCGAGGCTCCTACAGGGTCAAACCTTGAGGCCGCCGAAACGCTTGTAGAAGGACGGCGACGGCTCGGGCAGCGGACCTTCGGCGGTTTCCATCTGCTCGCTGATGTACTGCTCGGACGGGGCGCAGACCAGGCTGTAGAGGTTGCGGCACAGCTGCCGGGCGGCGACGCCGCTCCAGTCCGGCGGCAACAGCTCGACCGGCAGCTGGGGATCGCGCAACAGCAGCTTGCGGTATTCGTGGATCAGCAGGGTACGGGCGATGAAGCACTCCTGAGGGTCGAGATCGGCCTTGCCCTTGAGCTCCTGCCAGACCGGGCGGAAGCGGTCGAGGAAGTGGCGGTAGCTGTCGGAAATCTGGTCGAGGCTCCAGCATTCGCGGCACTGCTCGCGCAGCGCCTTCGATGAAAGCGGATCGCCCTGCCGGGTCTCGAAGAGGATGGTATCGTCGAGCACCTCGAGCTCCTGCAGGGTGTTGCGCAGCTCCATCATGTCGCAGTGGGGCGTCGCCATCAGCGTCGGCGAGAAGGGCCCGAAGCCCATCCACTGCAGCTCGTCGCGCACCTGCTGGCGCTTCTCGGTCGACAGCTGGGACAGCACCGCCAGGCACCAGGAACCGTCCCATTCCGGCAGCACCGGTACGTAGACCCGCTTGAACGCCTTGTCGAACCGGCGTCGCCCCTGGGGTGTCAGGCTGTAGTAGGCCCGCCGACCCACCTGCTCCGCCGAGAGCCAGTTCTCTTCCTTGCAGAGCCGGAACACCGAGGTACGGACCAGGCGCTGGTTGAGGCCAAGGGATTCCAGTACCTGAATCAGGCTGCCGAGCCAGACGGTACCGCCGCGCGGCACGATGGCATCGCCGAAAATGGTGATGATCAGGGACCCGGCGCGGATCGGACGCTGCTGGCAGAACTGCCGCACCAGCTCGTTCAGGTGACTGGAACTGCTCATAAAAGACGGGAAATCCATCCAACTGGAAAGTGACGGCTATTCTATAGAGCCCCTTGTGCGGATGCAAAAATCCGCCAGCGGGTACCATATCATCCTCTATTATTCTGGCGATGGAGCCTTTCGGGCTTATCCGATCGTAGCGAGGGCAAGACGATTTGTTTAGCACATCCATGTGCTTCACCCCTTCGGGGTTGGCACGTTCAATAGCTCCCGGCGATTGAATGAGTCAGATTTTTTGATCGTCCGAGGCGAATAGCGCGCTATTTAACGAGGAGGATCGGGAAACTGGCCAAACTCGGCTTGGCCGCACGACTGCATGGATGCAGGAGGTAGGGCGAAGCAGGATGCCCGAGCCGAGTAGATCAGCGTTAAGCCCGACAGGCTCCTTAGACCCAGCCCTGGTGGCGGAACCACATCAGGATCTGCGGCGCCAGCGCCTTCCTGTCGCCCAGGGCCGCAGCCAACATCTGTTCCGGATGTTCTTTCGCCGCGCCGTTGCGCAGCGCACGCAGCAGCGGCGCCAGCTCCAGTCCCTGCAGATGCCAGACACCGAGCGGCTGGTCCGGCGTCACCACCACCTCGGCCTCGCGGATCAGATCGTTCTCCACGACCGGACGCTTCGCGATCTGCACCTGGTCGGGCCTGACGCTCTGATGAATCGGCACCCGGTCCGGCCAGTCACGCCGCTGCTGCCAGAAGGGCTCTGCTGAAAACTGCGACTCCTGGGCATAGAAATCCCGGCCGATACGGGCGAAGCGGAAGAACAGTTCCTCGACCCGGGCGCGATGGAACAGCCGGGCCAGGGCTGTGCGTCCGGGCTGGCGCAACAGCGTATTGATCACCGCCGGCGCCTGCAGGGCGCTGGACAGCGACTGGAAGATGCCGTTGCCGGACAGCGGATCCACCGCCATGGCCGCGTCCCCGACCCGAATCCAGTGGTCCCCTGCAGGCTCGCGGCAGAGGATCGGCGTGCTGGTACGGGCATGCAGCTCGCCGGTCGGCTCGGCGTCCCGGATAAAGGGCGCGGCCATCTCCAGCGGCCGGATGCGGTCATTGCAGTACTCGACCAGCTGGTCCTTGGGCGGCAGGTCGGCACTGCCGACGTCCAGTGTCAGCTGCAGGTAACGCCGGCCATCCGGGGTGCCGGCCATCCAGCCCAGCCATCCCGGCAACTCTGCACTGCCGACTGGGGTTGCATCGCGGGTCCGCTCCAGTACTGCAGCAGGCTCAGGGTTTCGGGCCCGCGCAGGCGCTCGAGGCCCGCCCCCGGTGCCGCCCGCCCCCGCGCCTCGACGAGGAACCGGCCGCTCAGTTGCCGTGTCCCGGCATCGGTCTGCACCTCGACCCGGTGGCCGTCCTCATCGTGGCGGTAGCCGCGCACCCGGCCCCGGACCAGTTCCACGCCCGCTCGCTCCAGGTCGACGAGAATGCCGCGATCCAGGTCGGCGCGCACGATCAGCCGCTCGGTATTCGCCGCGCTGGAGGCGCCGCTCCAGTGGACGCGGCGCGGCGACGGCGCCGGCAACGCCTTCAGCGCCTCGCTGAAACCGGCATGCCGCAGCCCTTCGACCACCCGCTCGGAAATACCCTCCACCGCCGCAAAGGGCCGCGGCTCGCCGACCAGGCAAACGGCATAGCCAAGCCGTCGCAGACCGAGCGCCACCGCCCCGCCGGCAGGACCGGCTCCCAGTATCAGTATCCTGTTTTCGTGGCTGGCATCCATTCGATCTCCCGAGAGCCCTGTTATCCGGCTCTGTTTTCAAAGCGTCCATGGTACTACTGCTTAAGGGATAGTCGACAGTGGTAAGTTCTTAGGGGGATCGTAGGGTGCTGGTTATCGCCATGGATATGAATCCTGGCAATGCAGGAGCAATTGCCAGGAAGCGAAGCGCACCGATTGGCATCGGATTACAGTGCGGTTCGCGTTGCTCACCCGCACCCTACAAATTTGGGAAGACTATTAGCGTCGTTCCGCCAGGCGCCAGACGGCGGCGATATTGCGCGCGCTGCGGTAGAGGTTGTCGGCGGCGGTCTCGAGCGCTTCGGGCAGGGTCACGATGCCCGGCACGACGCTGAACAGCGCATCGATACCGAAGTCGTGCACGCAATCCGAGTCGGCGGACACGGAGCCGGCCAGCGCGATCACCGGCACGCCCTGCGCCTGGGCCCGCTTGCTGACGCCGACCGGCGTCTTGCCCCGCACCGTCTGGCTGTCGATGCGGCCCTCTCCGGTGATCACCAGGTCGACGCCGGCAAGTTTCGCATCGATCTCGACCGCGTCGAGCACGATGTCGATGCCGCTTTTCAGCCGTGCATTGAAAAACGCCAGGAAGGCACCGCCAAGGCCACCGGCCGCACCGGCACCGGGGATGTCGTTGATTGCCTTGCCGTTGGTCTCCTCGACGACACGGGCGAAGCGGGTCAGGTTGGCATCGAGTCTCTGCACCATCGCGGGATCGGCGCCCTTCTGCGGCCCGAAAATAGCCGAGGCACCGTTATCTCCGGTGAGGGGGTTGTCGACATCGCAGGCGACCTCGAAGCGGGTTTCGGCCAGGCGCGGATCCAGCCCCTCGAGATCGATGCGCGCCAGGCGTTCGAGACCGCCGCCACCGACGGGGATCTCCTGTCCTTCGTCATCCAGCAACCGGGCGCCAAGCGCCTGCAGCAGGCCGGCGCCGGCATCGTTGGTGGCGCTGCCACCGAGACCGACGATGATGTGCCGGGCCCCGGCATCGAGGGCCGCCCGGATCAGCTCGCCGGTGCCGCGACTGGTCGCGAGCCAGGGTTGCGCTGACCATTGGGCACAAGGTCGAGACCGGATGCCGCGGCCGATTCGATCACCGCGGTTTCGCCGTCACCCAAACGGCCCCAGGTGGCGTCGAGGGCGGTGCCCATGGGACCGGTGACGCGGTTGGTGAACGACTCCCCGCCGGTGGCGGCAACCAGCGCTTCGGTGGTCCCTTCCCCGCCGTCCGCCACCGGCAGCAGTACCAGTTCCGCATCGGGATAAACGGCGTGGAAACCCTGACCGATGGCCCGGGCCGCCTGCTCGGCACTGAGGCTTTCCTTGAATGAGTCGGGTGCAATCAGGATTTTCATTTTCGGTCTTCCGTCAATGTGGGATGTGAATCCATGGTGGCACAGGCAGTGCCCCCGGCTTTATTCCCGATGACAAATCCGCTTTCGAACCGAAGGCCGGCTTTTGTCAAATTGCACAATATCCGCCTTAGGGGTTAGTCACGAAAACCTTTGAGCCGCAGTGCCGCCACCAGGCACAGCAGATCGTCGGACCGGCCCAGGTCGACTTCGAGCGCCGTGCCGATCTTGTCGAGACGGTAACGCAAGGTGTTGCGGTGTATATGCAGCCGCTCGCTGGTGCGGCCGAAATCCAGGTTCTCGTCCAGGTAGGTCTCCAGGGTTCTTTCCAGCACACCCTGTCGATCCTGCGCCTTCAGACGGCCGAGCATGGCGGTCAGGTGCGTCGCCGCCCAGCTGTTGCGGGCTTCGAACAGCAGCAGATCGAGGGCGAAGTCGCCGGCCTCGCAATACCGTCGCGGCGAATCGCGCAACTGCGCCACTTCGAGGGTCCTGATCGCGTTGCGGTACGAGAGCGAAAGGCCGTCAGGTTGGGGAAAATAGTCGCCGACGCCGATCCGTACCCCCAGATCCTTGCGCTGCATCAGCCCCTGGCACTGCAACTCGAGCCGCTGCCTGAAACGCTCCCGGTTCCAGCCGGTTTCGAGCGGTTCCACCACTTTCAGCAGGACCAGCTGATACGGCGACAGGATGGCACCGAGATCATCGCCATGGCCCGCCTGCAGATCGCCCAGAACCTGCTGCAGGACTCCCAGCGGCAGCTCCGCCCCTTTATCCACGGCCGTCAGCTCCAGTACCACGGCCACCCGCGGCAGACTCAGATCCAGATTCAGGCGCCTGACCCTGTCCTCGAAGAGGGTATCGGGCCGCCCGCCTTCGATCAGGCGCAGCAGTACCGCCTCGCGCTGGCGCCGGTCCCACTGCACTTCAGCCGTCAGCGCCGCCTGCTCGATCACCAGTTCCGCGGTCATCACCACCAGATCGGCGAATTTGCGCACCTCTTCGGGCTCTCCGGTGATGCCGACGACACCGACGATCTCGCCCTGGCTGTAGACCGGCAGATTGACGCCGCCGCGCACGCCCTGCAGCTGAGTCTCCTGGCCCGCTTCGATATCGACTTCGCCCTGGCTGCTCAGGACGTTCAGCGCCCCCTCGTGCAGCTGATCGAGACGCGAGGGGTCGCCGGAGCCGATGATCACGCCCTTGTGGTCCATGACATTGACATTGACGCCGGTGATCTTCATCGCCCGGTCAACGATCTTCTGCGCCATATGATGGTCGATATACATGAGGGCAACCTGCGATTCGCTGTTCACTCAGGTACATGTTGCCCGACGGAAGCCGGCGGCGGAAGCCACCGCTTTGTTCATCTGCACAAAAAATAGCGGTCTCGGCGTTCGATTTTCAGTCGCCTGCCAGAAGCCTGGGCGCGACAGAACTCCGATAATCGAACTATTCCCCTACCAATGCCAGGTGCTGTAATGAGAAGAACCAAGATAGTGGCCACCCTAGGACCGGCCAGCGAGAGCCCGGAACAGATCGAACGGCTGGTGCGGGCCGGCGTCGATGTGGTCCGGCTCAATTTTTCCCACGGCTCGATCGACGAACATGTGCAGCGTGCAGAGCTAGTCCGCGCCGCCGCCCGGGTCCAGGGCGCCATGTCGCCATCCTCGGCGATCTTCAGGGCCCGAAGATCCGCATCTCCCGCTTCCGCGACGGCAAGATCGAACTGGCGGTCGGCCAGCCGTTTATCCTCGACGCCGCCCTGGGCCGGGATGAGGGAACGTCCGAACGCGTCGGTATCGACTACAAGCAGCTGGTGATCGACTGCGCACCGGGCGATATCCTGCTGCTGGACGACGGGCGCGTCGTGCTCGTCGTCAACGAGGTCCGCGGCCAGGAAATCCACTGCCAGGTCCAGGTCGGCGGCGCCCTGTCCAACAACAAGGGCATCAACCGCCAGGGTGGCGGCCTGTCGGCCGATGCGCTGACCGAGAAGGACAAGCGCGACATCCAGGCAGCGCAGCAGATTGGCGTCGACTACCTGGCGGTCTCCTTCCCCGCTCCGGCGACGATATCCGCTATGCCCGGGAACTGCTGCAGGCGGCCGGCGGCACGGCCGGCATCATCGCCAAGATCGAGCGCGCCGAAGCGGTCAGCAGCAGCGAGGTGCTCGACGGCATCATCGACGCATCGGACGGCGTCATGGTGGCACGCGGGGACCTGGGCGTCGAGATCGGCGATGCCGAACTGATCGGCGTGCAGAAACAGATCATCGAACGGGCGCGCAAGCGCAACAAGGTGGTGATCACCGCGACCCAGATGATGGAATCGATGATCTCGAGTCCGATGCCGACCCGGGCGGAAGTCTCCGACGTCGCCAATGCCGTGTTCGATGGCACCGATGCGGTCATGCTGTCCGCCGAAACAGCCGCCGGCGCCTACCCGGTCGAGGCCGTGGAAGCGATGGTCAGGGTCATCGGCGGCGCCGAAAAGCATCCCAGCATGCGCAGCTCACGCCATCGCATGGACCAGACCTTCGAACGCATCGACGAAACCATCGGTCTGGCCGCGATGTATGCCGCCAACCACCTCGAAGGCGTCAAAGCGCTGATCTGCATGACCGAGACCGGCGCGACGCCGCTGCTGATGTCGCGGCTGAGCTCTTCACTGCCGATCTTCGCACTGACCCCGGGCGAAGAAACTCTGAACCGGGTTGCGCTCTACCGCGGCGTGCACCCGCTGCAGTTCGATGCCAGCGTGATCGAGAGCGCCCGGATCAACCAGCTGGCGATCGACACCCTGCGCGAACTCGGCGTGGTGAAGGACGGCGACCGGGTAGTGATGACCAAGGGCGACTACCTGAATGTCCACGGCGGCACCAATACCCTGAAGATCGTGCGCGCCGGTGATGAAATCAGGTAGGTTGGAATGATGCCCCGAAGGGGCGAATTCCGACAGGTGACGCCCCCTGTATTCGAGACCCGGAATTCGCCTCAGGCTCATTCCAGGCTACGTTTCTTGCGCCTTACCCGCTTCCAATAACAAGAGGACAGCCCCATGCAGAACGAAAACCGAGCCGCCCCGGACGACGTTGAACAGGACTGGCCCACAGGGCTGCCCTTGCCCCACAAATCCCGCTCAGCGAGCTGCCAAGGGGGCAGACGCACGACGCATTTTTGAAGCCATAGTGGGCCTATGTCGAGAAAATGCAACACAGCGGATGGCCCCTTGGCGGCTCGCCCGAAGGAGCCCCCAATTCGCCCTCGACTGTGTTGCCGTTCTTGGCAAGAGAACCCACTCTTCCCTGCGAACGGCGCCTTGCCGAGGACGAATTGGGGGCTCAGAGCGGAGACTTGTGGGGCAAGGGCAGCCCCAGCCGCGCCGAGCATGCCGAACAGCAGGAGTTGCTGGCAGACCCTTTCTCCAGTGGGCCTGACAACGACGACTGACGGCATCCGCCGGGGTCGGGTGCACACCCGATCCCGGTATTTTCCCTTTTATCCATTTGGACTACTCCAATCGTCATTGAATGGGCTTATGATCGAAAGTCCACATTCAATGGTGGCCACCCGACCCGGACGGTCGCTGAAACGACGAGTAGGAGAGCCCTATATGAGTCAAGACGTTGTTGTATTGAGCGCAGCCCGCTCCGCCATCGGTACCTTTGGCGGTGGTCTCAGCCAGATCGAGCCGGCTGAGCTGGCCGGCCAGGTGATGAAAGCGGCGGTTGAACGCTCCGAGGTGGACCCCGACAGGATCAATTACGTCACCGCCGGCCACTGTATCCCGACCGATTCCCGTTTCGCCTATGTTGCGCGCGTCGCGTCGATTCAGGCAGGCCTGCCAATGGACTCGGTGGCGATGGCCGTCAACCGCCTGTGCAGCTCCGGTCTGCAGGCGATCGTTTCGACCTCCCAGTCGATCATGCTCGGCGACTGCGACTACGGCATCGGCGGCGGCGTCGAGGTGATGTCCCGCGCCGGCTACCTGTCGCCGGCGATGCGCTCCGGTGCGCGCATGGGCGATACCGCGATGATCGACATGATGGTCGCGACCCTCAACGACCCCTTCGGCGTCGGCCATATGGGCATCACCGCCGAGAACCTGGCCGAGAAATGGAACCTCAGCCGCGAGGAGCAGGACGCCTTCGCCGTCGAGTCCCACCGTCGCGCCGCACGGGCGATCGAAGAGGGCCGCTTCAAGTCCCAGATCGTGCCGATCACCCTCAAGACCCGCAAGGGCGACATCAGCTTCGACACCGACGAGCACGTCAAGCCCGGCACCACGCTCGAAACCCTGGCCAAGATGCGCCCGGCGTTCAAGAAGGACGGCACCGTGACCGCCGGCAACGCCTCCGGTCTCAACGACGGCGCCGCCTTCATGGTACTCGCAAGTGCCGATGCCGCCGCGAAGGCGGGCCAGAAGCCGATGGCACGGCTGGTGTCCTACGCCGTTGCCGGCGTACCGAACCACATCATGGGCGAGGGCCCGGTCCCGGCCACCCGGCTGGCGCTGAAAAAGCCGGCCTGACGCTGGATCAGATGGACGTGATCGAATCCAACGAAGCCTTCGCGGCCCAGGCGCTGGCCGTCGCCAAGGGGCTGGAGCTCGATCTCGAGAAAACCAATCCCAACGGCGGTGCCATCGCCCTGGGTCACCCGATCGGCTGTTCGGGCGCCTTTATCGCCACCAAGGCGATCTACGAACTGCACCGCAGTAACGGCAAATATGCCCTGGTGACGATGTGCATCGGCGGCGGCCAGGGCATCGCGGTGGTTTTCGAGCGGTTGTAATCCTTTGCAGGTAATTCGCCTCGGGGCGAGGCTCCTGCGGGTGAGGACTCCCACCGTAGGAAGCGCGCCCTCGCCGCGAATGACCTGGCACGATCTCCGATTCAGGCACCATTCGCCTCGGGGCGAGGCTCCTACGGGTGAGGACTCCCACCGTAGGAAGCGCGCCCTCGCCGCGAATGAGGTGGCACGATCTCCGATTCAGGCACCATTGGCCTCGGGGCGAGGCTCCTACGGGCGCTCGGCACCGCCATTCAGCGTAAAGTGTGCCAGCCCGCCGATCACGACACCCCAGAACGCCGAGCCGATACCGAACACCTCGATACCGGAGGCGGTGACCATAAAGGCGATCAGTGCCGCCTCGAGCTGGTGAGGATCCTCCATCGCCACCCTGAGACTGTTGCTGATCGCGCCGAGCAGGGCCAGACCCGCGAGGATCGCCACCATTTCCCTGGGGAAGGTCGAGAAGAACAGCACGATGGTGCCGGCGAAAATACCGCCGACCAGATAGAAGACGCCGTTGGCGATACCGGCGATATAGCGTCTGCCGGGGTCCTGATGAGCATCGGTACCGGTGCAGATCGACGCGGTGATGGCCGCCACCACCGTGCTGATACCGCCGAACAGTGCCATCGGAATCGACACCAGGCTGGACAAGCTAACAATGGGACGGCTGTGCACCGGGTAGCCCGAGGTCTTGAGCACCGCGAATCCCGGCAGAAATTGACCGGTCAGACTCACCATCACCAGCGGCAGCGCCAGACCCAGGGTCGCATGCCAGCTCCATTCGGGAGCGATAAACACCGGCGTCGCCAGCCTCAGTTCAAGATTGCTCAGACGGGCATCCAGCGCGCCGACTGACAGCAACAGGCCACAGACGAAAAGCAGCACCAGAAAATAGCTGCGGCTGAACTGTTTCAGCAGCAGATAGGCCAGGATCATGCTGAAGGCGACGAACGGTATCGACTCCAGCGTCCGAAAGGCGCCGAGACCGAAGTCGAACAGGATACCCGCCATCATGCCGGCGGCAACGCCGCGGGGAATCAGTGCGACCACCCGGTCGAAAATGCCGGTGATGCCGATCAGCAGCATGATCACTGCGGCGGTAATATAGGCCCCGACCGCCTCGCTGAGGCTCAGCTGTGGAAACAGCGACACCAGCAGCACGGTGCCGGGCGCTGACCAGGCGGTCACGACCGGAATCCGGAACCATAGACTCAGGGCGATACCGGAGATGGCCGCGCCAACGGATATGGCCCAGACCCAGGAACTCATCATCTGCGGCGAGATACCGGCGCTCTGCGCCGCCTGAAAAAATGGCCAGCGGGCCCGAATAGGACACCAGCACGGCCACAAGGCCCGCCACCAGGGCGGACAAGGAGAGATCCCTGAGCATCAGGCTTCCTCCGGATAATCGGGCGAAGGCAGGAACTGTGGGAGCCCGGTCTCCGGGCGAATGCCCTGGGCGGGCGAGCAGTTCGCCCACAGAGTGGGCTCCCACATGAGGGTGGATTGGCTGCAGAGGCGCCCTTATCCCTGGTCGCCGCCGCCGACCGGCAGCGTGGTGCCGGTGATATAGGATGCCTCGTCGGAGGCGAGGAACAGAATGGCGCCGACCTGCTCGTCCGGACTGCAGTAGCGTTTCATCAGGCTCGAATCGATGGTCTGATCGACGATCTGCCGGTACCAGCCCTTTTCCTGCTCCGACATCGGCTTGCTGTTGCGCGGGATGCGCCGTTCGCCGACGTCGGTACCGCCTGGCGCGACGGCATTGACGCGGATGCCGCGCTCGCCGTTCTCCCAGGCCAGGCAGGCGGTCAACGCATTGACACCGCCCTTGGCCGCGCCGTACGGCACCCGGTTGAGGCTGCGGGTCGCGATCGACGAGACATTGACGATGACGCCCGCCTGCCGTTCCAGCATGTGCGGCAGCACCGCGTGGCAGCACCAGAGGGTC
This sequence comes from Marinobacterium aestuariivivens, assembly GCF_042661465.1. Taxonomy (NCBI): domain Bacteria; kingdom Pseudomonadati; phylum Pseudomonadota; class Gammaproteobacteria; order Oceanospirillales; family Oceanospirillaceae; genus Marinobacterium; species Marinobacterium aestuariivivens. Next base: position 130,153 of record NZ_JBHSWE010000001.1, read on the forward strand.
GGAAACAGCGAACGCCGCACTTCGGCCTCGATCTGCTCCTCCTCGTAATGTTCGAACGGCTTGGCCCAGATGGTGCCGCCGACATTGTTGATCAGCACATCGATGCGACCGAAACGGGTCGCGGCGCTGTCCATCGCGCGGCAGGCGTCGGCGTACTGCTCCAGGTTCGCCAGCACCACCAGCGGTTTTTCGTGCCCGCCGGCCTCGATTTCGGCTGCCACCTCCTCCACCAGCGGGGAGAGGTCGACCAGTACCAGGCGCGCGCCCTCGTCCGCCAGGCGCAGCGCCACTGCGCGGCCGATGCCCTGGGCGGCGCCGGTCACGATCGTGACCTTGTCGTCAAAACGTTGTTTGCTCATTGGCCGGTCCCGATCAGTGGCTCGAGGAAAATTTTTCGTAGTAGAAGTGCGCAGGCTCGATCTGCTGCGCCTTCATATGGGCGCTGACCGCTTCGACCATCGGCGGCGGACCGCAGAGATAGATGTCGACATCGCCGTCGTTGAGGTGCCCCGGCGCCATATGATGGGTGACGTAGCCCTTCTGCGGCCAATTGCTGTCTTCATCGGCCACGCAGGCCGAGAAAGTGAAATTCGGGATCCGCTCGGCGAAGCCTTCGAGCTTCTCCAGCCCGACCAGATCGGTGTCGGTGGTGACGCCGTAGATCAGATGGACCGGATGATCGCTGCCGTCGCGCTCGATCTTCTCCAGCATCGCCAGAAACGGCGCCAGCCCCGTGCCGCCGGCCAGCATCAGCACCGGACGCAGGATATCGCGCAGATAGAAGCTGCCGAAGGGACCGCGCAGCGTCAGCCTGTCGCCAATGACGGCATCCTTGGCCAGATAGCCGCTCATGCGACCGTTCGGCACCACGCGGATCAGGAAGGAGACGCTCTCGGCCCCGGCGTCGACCAGCGAACTGAACGAATAGGCGCGGCTTTCGTCGGAACCGGGGATCTGGACGTTTACGTACTGGCCCGGCAGGAAGTGCATGGCCCTGACCTGGTCGCCGGCCACGCTGAAACTCAGCGTCGAGTCGGACAGCCGCTCCAGCGCCACGATCTCACCGTGGACGTCCGCCTGCTGGCTGCGGACGCAGACCTCCGAGGAGGCCGGCACCGAGACCACGCAGTCGCTTTCCGGACGCATGCTGCAGGTCAGGACGTAACGTGCTTCGGCTTCGCTGTCCGACAGGGCGTCGTCGATGTAGCCGTCCATTTCGTAGTCGCCGGATTCGCAGTGGCACTTGCAGGTGCCGCAGGCGCCATCGCGGCAATCCAGCGGGATATTGAGACCTGAGCGGTAGGCCGCGTCGGCGACGGTCTCGCCCGGCAGCATCTGCACGAAACGGGTGACGCCATCTTCGAAGTTAAGGGCTACTTTGTGCATAGGGGTTACCTCTGCCCCCTTGCCGCACGGCGCGAGCCGTACGACAGGGCGCTATTGTTATAGGCCGGTTTACAGGTGGTAAACGTCCACGACGTGGTGGATGCAATCGTTCTTCAGCACGACTTTCTTGCGCCGGATCTTCAGCTCGCCGGCATCGTCCCGCACCAGGGTCAGGTGGGTGACGCCGTAGTAGCTGTCGGTCGTCTGGTAGCGGTAGCTGTTGGTCTGCCAGTTGTAGCGAACCTCGCAGTCGGACTCCGACGCGTTGAGCACCTCGATGTTGCCGATCAGGTGCAGCGTGCGCGGTTCCGGCAGGCTGCTGGCGCTGGAGCGCTCGGTCTTGATGCGGAACACGCGGTCTTCGAGGCCGTCGCGGCGCGCATAATAGATCAGCGAGATCTCCTTGCGCGGATCGGTGGTCAGTTCGCCGTCGTCGTCCCAGCTCGGCATCCAGAACTCGGCATCCTTGCTGTAGAACTCGAGCCACTGGTCCCACTGCTTGTCGTCCAGCGACCGCGCCTCGGCATAGAGAAAGTTGCGTACTTCTTCGTAGCTGATAGTCATCGTCATGTCCCCCTTAGGCCTCTTCCTGTTCCTTGCGCGCCGCCTCGGTCATCGCCTCGACCCAGTAGCGGTGCTGCACCGTGTAGAGGCCTTCGTCCTCGGACTTGCGACCGCTCATGATGGGATTGAGATCAATCTGCTGTGCCGCTTCGTCGGCGCCCTGCACCCAGTGCTCGGCACCGCGGCACATGTCGTTCCACGGCAATGCGGTGGCCTTGAAGCCCTGCTGGCAGGCACGGAACTCTTCGAGGTCGTCCGGCGTCGCCATGCCGGACGCGTTAAAGAAATCCTCGTACTGGCGAATGCGGTGGGCACGCGCCTCGTCGCTCTCGCCCTTGGGCGCGATGCAGTAGATGGTCACTTCGGTCTTGTCGACGGAGATCGGGCGCCACACGCGAATCTGCGAGCTGAACTGGTCCATGAGGAACACGTTCGGATAGAGGCAGAGGTTGCGCAGGTTGGAGATCATCCAGTCGGCCCGCGCTTCGCCGAAGTCCTGTGCCAGCTGTTCCCGGCGCTCCGCCAGCGGACGGTCCTCCGGGTTCGGCCAGCGCATCCAGAGCAGGATATGACCGTGTTCGAAGGCGTAGAAACCGCCGGCCTGCTTGTTCCAGGTGCTGGCGTCCATCGCCTTGACGTCGTCAGCCGACATGCCGACCTTGCGCCGTGCGGTGGTGGCGACATAGTTCCAGTGGGTGGCCGAAACGTGGTAGCCGTCGGCGCCGTTCTCGGCCTGCACCTTCCAGTTGCCGTCATAGGTATAGGTTGAGGAGCCGCGTAGTACTTCCAGCCCTTCGGGTGACTGGTCGACGATCATGTCGATGATCTTCGCCGCCTCGCCCAGGTGCTCGGTCAGCGGCTTGACGTCCGGGTTCAGGCTGCCGAACAGGAATCCGCGGTAGGACTCGAAGCGCGCCACCTTTTTCAGATTGTGGGAGCCGTCGCAGTTGAACGAAGCCGGGTAGCCGGCGCCGTCGGCATCCTTGACTTTGATCAGCTTGCCGGAGTTGTTGAAGCTCCAGCCGTGGAAGGGGCAGGTCATGACCGCCTTGTTGCCCTTCTTCTTGCGGCACAGCACGGCGCCGCGGTGAGAGCAGGCATTGATGAAGGCGTTGAGTTCGTCGTCCTTGTTACGGGTGATCATGATCGGCTGACGGCCGATGTAACCGGTAAAGAAGTCGTTCCGGTCCGGAATCTGGCTTTCGTGGGCCAGGTAGATCCAGTTGCCCTCGAAGATATGCTTCATCTCGAGTTCGAACAGTTCCTCGTCGGTGAACATCTCGCGGCGGCTGCGATAAACGCCTTTCTCGGCGTCCTCTTCCATCATGGAGTTGATTTTGGCGATCAGGTCGGAATGCATGGTTTACCCTCCTTATTTTCCACCAGATTACGGGGCGGGCCGTGCAGCAACTATCCGGTTTCTGTGAGCCTTTATCCCTTTTCTGCAGGGGTTTTGGCCGGGATTTGCAGAGCCGGCTCCGGAATGCAAAAAGGGGCCGAAGGCCCCGATTTAGATAACTGGCTGGGTGAAGCGTTAGGCGTTAGGCGTTAGGCGTTAGGCACAGCATCACGATAGATGCGTCCCTCAGGCTTCACGCCTTACGATTTACGCCGCCCAACTCAGGTCAGCGCGGTCAGGAAGCGCTCGTTGAGCTGCCGGTCGTGATAGAAGATCGCCTTGCCGAGCTTGTCGGCATCCCAGGTGATCGGCGGATGATCCGGATAGAAGGCGTCGCCGCCGCAGAACACTTCGTTGCGGTTGCCGGACGGGTCGAAGAAGTAGATCGTCTGGCCGTGGGTGATGCCGTGGCGGGTCGGGCCGATGTCGATCGAGGTGTCGGTCATCGAGATCAGGTCGCCGGCGCGCAGCACGTCTTCCCAGGTCTCGAGGAAGAAGGAGGCGTGGTGGAATTTGTTCTTCTCCGGATGCTTGATGAAGGCGATATCGTGGGCCTTCATCGACACGGTGAGGAACTGGGCGACACGGTTGCCTTCGGGGTCGACCACCTGTTCGCACAGATCGAAACCGAGCACCTCGTTGAACAGCCTGTAGGTGCCATCGATGTCGTCACCGTAGAGCAGGCAGTGATCGAAGCGCTGCGCCTTCATGCCCTTGAGGTCGCGCGGCCAGGCTTCCGGGTTGTGGTTGCCGATGCCGTAGCGGCCGGTCTGCTCCTTCTCGGCGAACAGCTCGAACGAATGGCCGGTCGGGGCTACGAAGCGGATACGGCGGCCGCAGCCCTCGAGTTCGCCGGCCGGGATCTGCTCGACCGCGCAGCCGTACTCGACCAGCTCGCCGTGCAGCCGCTCCAGCACTTCATCGTTGAGCACCTTGAACGCCATAAAGTCCATGCCCGGCGCATCGGCCTCGCGCAGCACCACCGAGAACCTGTCGACCTCGGTCCAGCCCTTCAGATAGACACGGCCCTGGCTGTCGGTGTCGACTTCGATCAGCCCCATCAGGTCGCGGTAGTGGGCGACGGCTTCGTCGATGTCCAGGACGCGAATCTGTACGTGACCGGGACGCATTACACCTTTTTTCATGATTCATTCCTCGTTGTTATTGTGCTTCAGATTCTGTTGCTGCCAGCTCGATGACCACATCCGTCAGCGGAAAGACCCGGCAGGCCAGCACATAGCCGTTGGCCGCCTCGACTTCGCTGATATGGGCCCGACTCATGCGCTTGATGCGGTAGGCGCCGTCCAGCACCCGCACCTTGCAGAGACCGCAGCCACCGCCCCGGCAGCCGACCGGTATGCAGGAACGGCCGCCCTGTTCAGCGCCTACCAGCAGGCTGCATTGCGCCGCGACCTCGAACTGGCTTTCCTCGCCCCCAACCAGGGTCACCCTCACCATCCGCAGTACCCCGCTCGTTTTTCATGGTGCGGTGCGCTTCGTTTCACTGTAAACCGCTCCTGCGTTTACAGTATTTCCGCCATCCATGGCGGTCACCGGCACTCTACGATTTGTACACCCCGCTCAAGTTCACACAACGGCGGGAGTGGCAAAATCCGCTGGCTGCAATCACTGTCCGGTTTTTGCAGATGAATCCGGAGAAACGGCAGATTGCATGGAGCGGATAAAGGTTGCAGGCAGTGGCTATCAAGGCACTTGCCGCGACCGCTACAACTGGAGGCTCCCAACACCTGATAACCGTCGAACGGAGTTTTCAGTCATGTACAAGAACAACAAGAGACTGCGCAACCTGGCACTGAGCTGCGCAACCACCTGCCTGCTGGGTACCGGCGCCGTCACCGCCGCCGAGAGCGATCCGGTCAAGGTTGGCGTGATGCTGCCGTTCAGCGGCGTCTATGCCGCTATCGGCGATGCCACCCGCAACGGACTGAAGCTGGCCCTGCAGGAACAGGCTCCGCAGCTGCATGGCCGCAATATCGAATTTATCGAGATGGATACCGAGGCCCGCCCCGAACGGGCGCCGGAGATATCCTCGGCATTGCTGGACAAGGAAAAGGCCGATTTCATCGTCGGTCCGGTACATTCGGGCGTCGCCATGGGCATGACCAAAGTGCTGCGTGACAAGGATGCCATCATGATCATCCCCAATGCCGGTGCGGCCGCGGCCACAGGCCCGCTCTGCGCATCAAACATCTTCCGCACCTCCTTTTCCTCCTGGCAGCCCTCCTATCCGATGGGCAAGGTCGCGCTCGATGCCGGCTACAGGAAGGTCGTGACCATGAGCTGGAACTACGGCATGGGCAAGGAGAGCCTCGAGGCCTTCGAGGAGTCCTTCATCGCCGGCGGCGGCGAGATCGTCAAGCAGATCCTGGTGCCCTTCCCGAAAACTGAGTTCCAGCCCTACATCACCGATATCGCCGCGTCCCAGCCGGACGCCGTGTTCGTCTTCTTCGCCGGCGGCGGTGCCGTCAAGTTCGTCAAGGACTACGATGCGCTGGGTCTGCGCGGCAAGATTCCGCTGCTGGGCTCGGGCTTTCTGACCGAAGGCACCCTCGAAGCCCAGGGCGGTGCGGCCGAGGGCGCCCTCACGACCCTGCACTACGCCGACAACCTCGACAACCCGACCAACCAGCGTTTTCGTCAGAGCTACCAGACCAGCTTCGGCAAGCCGGCCGATATCTATGCGGTGCAGGGCTACGATGCCGGCCAACTGATCGCCCAGGCGCTCAACAAGCTCGGCGGCGCGACCGACGATCGCAAGGCGCTGATCGCGGCAATGGAGAGCAGCGTTATCGACAGCCCGCGCGGCCAGTTCTCCTTCTCCAGGGCACACAACCCGATCCAGGATATCTATCTGCGCAAGGTCGAAAACGGCGAGAACGTCGTCATGAACGTCGCGGCAGCCGCACTCGAAGATCCGGCCCGCGGCTGCAAGCTGTAACGCGCCTCTCCTCTTCCCGGAATCAAAACTCCGTCGCCGGCATCTGCCGGCGGCCGGAGCCGGTCGTCTGTCCCCTTGTTCAGGGGGCTACCGGCCGGACAACCTGGCACAAGACGATGGATATTGCACTCTTTCTGGTACAACTCCTGAACGGCGTTCAGTACGGCCTGCTGCTGTTCCTGATCGCCTCCGGCCTGACGCTGGTATTCGGCGTCATGGGCATACTGAACCTGGCCCACGGCTCCATGTACATGGTCGGCGCCTACCTGGCCTATTACTTCGTCACCGCCACCGGCAGTTTCGGCGTGGCGGCGGTGATCTCCGCCATCATCGCCCTGCTGCTGGGGATACTGATCGAACGCACGCTGATCATCCGGCTGTACCGGCGCAACCACCTGGATCAGGTGCTGCTGACGATCGGCATGATTTTCGTGTTCAATGCGCTGCAGAGCCTGCTCTGGGGCAACGATCCCCTCGGTGTCGCGGTGCCCGCCTGGCTCGACGGCTCCATCGCCCTGACCGAGTTCGTCGAATACCCGGTCTACCGGCTGTTCGTCTCGCTGCTCTGCATACTGGTGGCGGCCGCCATGTATCTGACCATCAACCGCACCCGTCTCGGCATGCTGATCCGGGCCGGCGAGTCCAACCGTGCCATGGTCGAGGCGCTGGGCGTCGACATCAACCGCCTCTATACCATCGTCTTCGCCGCCGGCGTCATGCTGGCCGCCGTTGCCGGTATCGCCTCGGCGCCGATGGTCTCGGTGGTGCCCGGAATGGGCGAGCACGTGCTGATCTCCTGCTTCGTCGTGGTGGTGATTGGCGGCATGGGCTCGATCAAGGGCGCCCTGGTCGCGGCGCTGCTGGTCGGCATCGTCGACACCTTCGCCTCGGTGCTGTTGCCCCAGGTCTCCAGCATGATGATCTACATCCTGATGGCGGTGATCCTGCTGCTCAAGCCCAGGGCCTGTTCGCTCACTGAATGAGCAGCCTGTCGGACTTAGCACTGATCTACTGCGGAAAAGCCCGAAAGGCTGCGGAATCGGAGACTTTGAAATGTTTACCAAACGCGCGGAAAAACTCTTTGTCTGGGTGTTCTTTCCCCTGGCGCTGCTGCTGCCACTGCTGATGGAACAGAACACCTTTTATGTCAACAAGCTGGCGAGCGTGCTGATCTTCGCGATCTTCGTGATGTCGCTGGACTACCTGGTCGGCCGCTGTGGCCTGGTGACCCTGGGCCATGCCCTCTTCTACGGCATGGGCGGCTATCTGTTCGTGATGCTGGCGCCGGAGTACGAGACCGTCAATTTCTGGGTCTACACCTTCTACGTCGTGACGATCTCGGCGCTGATCGCCGTCGTCGTCGGCTTCATCGTGCTGCGTACCAGCGGCATCTACATGATCATGATCACCCTGGCACTGGCCCAGATGTGCTTCTATTTCTTCTCCGACTCTACCGCCTTCGGCGGCAACGACGGCGTCTTCATCTACATGAAGCCCGACACCAGCGTCTTCGGCCTGAGTCTGTTCGATCTCGACAACCCGGTGCACTTCTACTATCTGTGCCTGCTGTCGCTGTTCAACTGCCTGCTGTTCTTCAAGCTGATCACCCGCTCCAAGTTCGGCCGTATCGTCGACGCGGTGCATGCGAACCCGGACCGCACCACGGCACTGGGCTACAACGTCTTCCTGTTCCGCCTGGCGAGCTATGTCATCGCCTCCTCGCTCGGCGCCTACGCCGGTTATCTGTTCGCCCTGCAGTACGGCTTCGTCAACCCGTCGATGCTGGCCTGGCAGACCTCGGGAACCGCCCTGGTGATGACCATTCTCGGTGGCATGGGCACGCTCTACGGCGCCATCCTCGGTACCGCCGTCTACGAGGGACTGCACTACGGTTTCGAACACCTGACCGAGCACTGGCTGCTGCTGATGGGCGGCCTGATCATCCTGATGGTGCTGGCCTTCAAGAACGGCCTGGCCGGCTATCTGGAAAATCTGCTGGAGAAACGTCAATGAACAGCACTGCAGCCCTGACCCGGGTAACGACGAACAGCGACACGGCCCCGCGTGCAGTGGAGTTGCAACAACAGGCGGTGCTCGAAACCGAAGGCCTCTGCAAATACTGGGGGGCTCAAGGCACTGGACGATATCTCGCTGCAGTTTCGGGACCGCGAACTGCACGGCATCGTCGGCCCCAACGGCGCCGGCAAGAGCACCCTGCTGAACCTGCTCTGCGGCACCTACAGGCCGACCCGCGGCCGCATTCTGCACCGGGGCGAAGCGATCGATTCGATCAAGCCCCATGAATTCAGCCGGCGCGGTATCGGCCGCGGATTCCAGAAGACCAATATCTATCCCGGCGTCAGCTGTCTGGAGAACTGCAGCGTCGCGGCGCAGCGCCGGGTCGGTGGCAGCTTCAATCTGTTCCGCTCCCGTCACAGCGAACAGCTGCTGACCGAGATGGCCGAACAGGCGCTGGCCAAGGTCGGCCTCGCGCACCGGCGCGACGCTATCGCCTCGCGCATCAGCTATGGCGAGCAGCGCCAGCTCGAGATCGCGATGGTGCTGGCGACGGCGCCCTCGGTGCTGCTGCTGGACGAACCGATGGCCGGCATGGGGCACGAGGAGTCGCAGCTGATCATCGAACTGCTGAAATCACTGAAACGGGAATACTGCATCGTGCTGGTCGAACACGATATGGATGCGGTATTCGAGCTGTCGGATCAGCTGACGGTGATGGTCGACGGTCAGCACCTGATCACCGGCACGGTTGACGAGGTTCGCGACGATACAAGGGTAAAAGACGCCTATCTGGGCCAGGGCGACGAGGTAATCTGATATGAATAACCTGCTCGAAGTACGCAGCCTGCACACACTGTACGGCGACAGCCATATCCTGCACGGCATCTCCTTCGATATCGCGCCGGGACAAGCGGTGAGCCTGATGGGAAGGAACGGCATGGGCAAGACCACGACGCTGAAGTCCATTCTTGGCGTCGTCACGCCGCGCAGCGGTCAGGTACGCTTCCAGGGGAAGAGCTCGACGCCCTGCCCACCTGGAAGCGCATGCGGCGCGATATCGCCTATGTCCCCGAAGGTCGCGGCATGTTCTACAATCTGTCCGTGCGCGAGCACCTGCTGATGGCGGCCCGTTCCAACCGTCGCGGCGAAGTACGCTGGGATTATGACCGGGTGCTCGAGACCTTTCCGCGCCTGAAGGAGCGCCTGACCAATCTCGGCACGCAACTGTCCGGCGGCGAGCAGCAGATGCTGGCGATCGGTCGCGCGCTGATGACCAACCCGGACCTGCTGATCCTGGACGAAGCCACTGAAGGCCTGGCGCCGCTGATCCGCAAGGAGATCTGGGACGTCATCGCCAGGATCAAGGACAGTGGCGTCTCGACGCTGATCGTGGACAAGAACATCCAGGTACTGAAGAATCTCTGCGACCACCATATCGTGCTGGTCAAGGGGCGGGTGGTGTTCGAAGGTGACAGCAAGCGCCTGCTGGCCAATCGCGACGAAGTCGAGTCCCATCTCGGCGTCTGACGGGTGACGTTGATCGGGGGTATACTGGAAGCCGTAGCGCTGATATTCCGGGTACGTTAGACTTCGCCGCGCCCGATGCGTTAACGCACCGGCAAGAGCGCGATCGACAGCAAAAGGATGTCAGTACCATGGTCCCCCCGACAGCAGAAAACCCACAACCGAAGACTCAGTCCGCCAGGGCATCGGCTCGCTGGAGATAGGCCTGCGGGTGCTCAACGAGATCGCATTGTCGCCGCAACCGCTGAGCCTGAAGGAACTCTCGACCCGACTCGACCTCTCGTCGAGCCGCCTGCACAAATATCTCGTCAGCCTGAGCCGGATGGGCTACATCGTCCAGGAGCAGAATTCGCGCTATACGCTGGGCAATGCCAGCCTGACCCTGGGCCTCTCGGCCCTCAAGCGCATCGACCCGATCCCGGTCACCTTCGATGCCGCGACCCGGCTGCATGCCGCCACCGACAGAACCGTCTCGGTGGCGGTCTGGAACGGCAAGGCGCCGCTGATCGTGCACTGGCTCGACTCAAGCCAGGTGCTGGCGGTCAACGTCCGCCTCGGCACCGAGCTCTCGCCCTTCTTCTCGGCCGCCGGCCGGCTTTTCCTGGCCCATCTGCCGCAGGCAAGGCAGCAGCAGATCGTCGAGGCCTTTTACGACTATCCCGCCGCCCTGCCCCGCTACCAGGGCCGGCAGCTCGACCAGAATGCCTTTTACGAACTGCTCGAACAGATCAGGCAGGACAACCTGGCCTGTTTCTACGGCGACTTCCTGCCCGATATCAACGTCATCAGCAGCCCGGTATTCAATCTGAGCGGCCAGATCAGTGCAGTGATTACCCTCATGGGCATGGCAACCGATACCGACGTGCGTCCGGGCCAGCGCTACGAACGCCTGCTGACGGCGACCACCAAAGGCGCCACCCGGCTGATCTGCGGGAACTAGAACATGACGTTGGAATGATGCCCCGAAGGGGCGAATTCCGACGGGGTAGGTTTCAGCCTTGGTGCCGACTGCCGGGACCCGGAATTCGCTGCGCTCATTCCAGGCTACGGCTGAGCCAATGCGTCGCTAACCCACCCTACGGTGATGAACTACCGCACTTTGCGCAGAGTTTCGGACGGCAGTTCGCCGAACATCTTGCGGTAATCGGACGAGAAGCGCCCCAGATGGCTGAAGCCGTAATCGAGGGCAATCTCGGTGACGTTGCGGGCGCCGACGCCCTGCTTGAGATCGTTGTGCAGGCTCTGCAACTTCATCTGCTTGATGAAGAGTTTCGGCGTGGTACCCACTTCCTTGGCGAATACATTGTAGAGGGTACGGATACTGACGTTGCAGAGGCCGGCCAGCTCCTCGACACCGATATCGTCCTTGATGCGTTCGCCAAGGTAGCGACGAATCAGATGAACCTGCTGACCGGCACCGACTGAGCTGCATTCCTGCTGCAGATTGCAGGGGAAGATCGACAGCAGCTTGCTGGCCAGCAGTCCGGCGTAAGTCTGGGAGATGCTGCCGATATCGACACAGGACTCGGAGGCTTCCTCGTAGACCGCCTCGACCAGACGCATGAAGGCCAGCGAGGCGTTCAGTTCCATGACCCGATGATGAAACCTGAGCCCGTCTTTCGGCACGGCTTTTCCGTTCTGCATGCAGGCACTCTTGAGCACCGCTTCCGGAACCTTGACGATCAGTTTCTGGCAGTCCCCGGAATAGGTCAGATCGATGCGCTCGCGGGGATTCATCATCAACGCCTGGCCGGCCGAGAGGGACAGCATGTCGCCATCGTAGTCCCAGGTACAGCGGCCGCTCGTCACGACCTGAAGGTGGTAGATATCCTCGATATCCGGTGACTGCACCCGCACCTCGCCGCCATAGTCGATATGGGAGAGCCCCAGCTGGGCGAAGTCGGTATAACGCAGTGACGAACGCATATTGCCGCGCCCCAGAACCGTAAGGCGGTGATTCCCGACATGGGCGTTGACATAGTCCGAGACGTCATGGGGCGAGACATCGCGGCATACCACGCTGTTGGCCAGTACGTGATTCAACATTGGCAGCAACCTTCGTTGTCATTATTGTAATGCCGTTGATTATATGTGAACGATCGGAATCACTCAATAGACCCGGGACATCCACCCGATAACGAAAGGGAAACAACCCGTCCCGCACCTGGCGCAGATATTCTTTTCGGCCTCAGGTTTTGCGCAGTGCCCGCCCCAGACAGCTGAAGTATCGGGCGAAGGCCTCGTTGATACGCTCGCGCTGTTGGCCCAGCGGATAGAGCCCGGCACGGGCTTCGTCCGAAGCGCGGGTGCCCCTGACCAGGAAGTTGTTGCGGATGCCCGAGTCCTGAACGAAAGCCTCGAAGGCCCGCGCACAGAGCTCTTCCGGCTGACTGTAATAGAGGGTGCCCAGTTGCCGGTCGGTTTCGGCCGAGACGCGGAACAGTTCACTGGGGCCGTCGCCACTTTCGTCGAGCAGGATGGCATGGAAACAGCGCGACAACAGGTCATTGAGAGGATGCGGAACCGGCGTGGCGTCGCTGATCCAGCTGCGGGAAGCGAAGAAGTCTCGCGGCGCATCACTGAATGCCTTGTCGCAGAGGTAATGATCGAAGGCATGGAACCACTCGTGGGCGATGCTACCGGGTCCGGCATTCTTCGCCAGCGAGAAGCAGCGCTGCGAGGGGTCGTAGTGCGCCGCCACACCGGGGCGGCCGCCGATGCCGTATTGCAGTGACAGCGTGCCGCGCAGCGAAATCAGCACCTCGGGCCCCTGCAGGATGGACATGAGGTCCGCAAGTGCATCATGAAAGAGCCCCGCCGCCCGCGCCTGCTCCTCCCGCGTCACCCAGCGGCCGATACGGATCGAGCGAAAATCGAAGCGATGGCGAATATCGACAAAGCCCAGGGTTTCTCCATTGCGATGATCGGGCCCCTGACGGTAAAAACGGCGATCGGAGGGTGGTTCGGCCACGACGGGTCTCCGGTACAGATTGGCAGGTAGGCATTGTACCGTCCCGAAGGCTCGGCCCCAATTCTGGCCGCTGGCGGTCAACGCGACCGAAGGAATCGCCCAGGTGACCGAAATTTCTACAAAAATAACTTGCACCGGGCGTCTGGATCTATCTTTGAGTCTATATATTAACCGGGCGGGTTAATACATGAAGCAGGGATACTTCATCATTGGTCGCAGGTCAATGCGAACGCCACGGAAACCAGCATGTCCGCGCACCTGCGCCCGTTTCAGTGGCGTGATGTGCAAATGGGTAGGGAACCTATTTGCACGCCAGGTTAATCACGAAACATGGCTCCTCAGGTCCCGAGACGCACCAGAAGTCGTTGATCGACATAGCGCAGCGGCCAGTGCTCGCGCCACGCCTTTTCGCGTCCCGTAATGAGCGGCTTCGTAGGGGTGAAGTCAGGCGACGATGCCATTGGGGGTCAGGCGCCTCTGCAGCCAGAGCAGACCGTTGTCGGCGATCACCGCCAGAATGCTCACGGCGAGCGCACCGGCGATCAACTGGCGCGGGTCGCTCTGGGTGATACAGCGACAGATCAGCAGCCGAGGCCGCCGCAAGACCGACCGCCACCACCACCAAGAAAATATGCTCGGCAGTCAACTTCAGAATCAGGTCGATATTGCTACTCAGGAAATCAAAGAGTTCCACTGTCTTGCCCCATAGCGTCAATTATTGTTATGACAGCGCCGCCCGGACGGACGAACCTGTGCGCATTGAGGCTCAGAGTACTGGAACGGACGGCGCCATTAAAAGACATAACCGACAAAATGAGCAAAATTTACGACAGAGCAACGAAAACAGGGGTGGGTCTGCGACCAATAACGGCGGCCTGGAGCCGTTCAGTTGCACGATTTCGACCTCGGAACAGCCGCTCGCCGGATCGAACCTGATCTTGCCATCAATTGCACCGATCACCTGTACCACTGTCGGCCGGTATCACCGCAATAGGAACCTGCGGCAGATGCATCGATCTCAAGACCCCGCTCGATGCCATCCGCCTTCATTGCCAGCAGTACCAGCTGTTTGTTGAAGTCCTCAATCGGCACGGAAACCATATAATCGTTGAGTGCGGTGACAAAGGCCTGACTCCCTCGGGCACCAACCGCCTCCAGCAGCACCGCACCAGGGGCCTTGGTATCGGATCACCTCCAGACTCCAAGGCGTGGCGGTCACCGTCTTATTGATAAATAATAAAACCCACTTGAATTGATAATATTGAAAAATCTGCTAATCTCTGTTCCGGTTGTATATCAGTGCCCCTTTGCCGGCAGACCCGCGCACCCTGGCTTGAACTGTCACGGATTGCCTGCGAAGCGCGCAGTCCAGACCGGTTGATACTGTGTTTCGGTGCTGTCGGCACATAGCCGCCGGGTATCCCCAACCAGCTGTAATCATGGGTGCTCCGAAGATGGAAACAGTATGGCAAACAAGAAAGTACTAACCAGCGCCGAGGCGGCCAAACTGCTTGGCGTGTCGTTGCGCACGGTACAGCTGTGGGTGGAACAGGGCATACTGCCGGCCTGGAAGACTCCGGGCGGCCATCGCCGGTTGCCGCTGGAATCGGTGCAGCAACTGCTGGATCAGCAGGCGGCGCAGGTATCAGGACAGTCCGTGAAGGAGGAGACCGGGCCAGCCAAGCTCCTGATTGTCGAAGACAAACCCCATCTGCGCAAACTTTACAGCCAATACTTTCTCCATCTGAATATGCCGGTCAAGGTCTATACGGCCGAAAACGGCTATCAGGGTTTGATCATGATCGGCGAGATCAAGCCCGACCTGCTCATCACTGACCTGATGATGCCATCGATGGACGGAGCCCAGATGATAGAGACCATCCTGGACCGACAATGTCTTACCGAAGACCGCATTGTCGTTGTCACAGAGATGGACAGCGGCTCCGAAGAGGTCGGCGAGCTCCGGGACAGCCGGATTCAGGTGCTGCACAAGCCGTTGCTTCTCAACGATCTGAAAAAGGTGCTGCTGCAGAAGCTACCGCTGCTGCGGGGAGACGCAAACCCGCCGCTGGAAGCCTGAAACGAGCCTTGTCCTGCCGCAAGCAATAGCCAATACGGGAACCAGGTTACCGAAGACAGCCAAAGACAGACCCATCCCGCCCCGGCGCCCGGCGCCGCGCTGCTCGAAGCCCTTTGTCGCATTTCGGTGACATCTCGATGACGATGGCGACACCCAGCACCTGGTCCGCGCCACGCAGCGCCGACAGGCTCAGCCGCCAGTGCAACCGGCCGCGCTGCGGCAGCGTCGGGCTGACCTCGAGGCCGACCAGCGGCTGTTGCGACCGGCGGATCGTCTCCCTCCGTGATGGCAGCAGCAGGTTCAGCGGCGGCATCAACTGGCCCAGTCGCAGACCCACCAGAGGCCGCGCATCGGGATAGCCCAGAATCCGCACGGCGCACGGTTGCACGGTTGCACAGGCTGATCTGGCCATCGAGATCGGCGGTCACCAGGCGAATATCCTCCCACAGCGGTATCTGTGGCAGCGGCTCTCCACTCACCAGATGCTGAACCATCAGCTGAACCGCCCGTCGCGCCTGACGTTTCGGCACCTGATCAACGGTGGCGTGCAGATTGCCCCGACGGATCGCCAGCAGCGCATCGGCATTGGCGTCGAAACCGACGGTCGTCAGGATCGTCTGGCACAGCGGCACGGTCCGGATTGCAGCCCGCCAGCAGGATGACCAGCAGCAGCCTTGTCGCACCCACCAGAGTCCGGCGCCGACCGCTCACCTCAAGCCCCGCCATGGCGTACGCAGAATCCCCTACATCTGATTTCAGCCGCCTTCCAGAGTGCGTTACCTTCAAGTCTAAGAAATTTCCCGGTGTCTCACCCGGCCTCGCGCGGCGGCGGGAGACGGGCCGATCCATCGACATGACGGCACTCAAGGGCCCGCGAGTCGCTCTCGGCGGACTGCGGCCTAGGCGGCGAGGTGCGTCTGCAGCCAGGCCAGGGTCCGGGTCCAGGCCAGAGCGGCGCCCTGAGGCTCGTAATCCGCGCGCTGGTCGCAGTCGAACCCATGTCCGGCCGGATACAGGTGAATCTCGCAGTCGGGCCGCTGCTGCCGGATCTGCTCGACGTCCGTCAGCGGTATGGTCGCGTCCTGCTCGCCGAAATGCATCAGCGTTGGCACCTTCGGCACTTCGTCGGCGTATTCGACGATTCGGCGACCGTAATAGCAGACGGCGGCAGCAAAATGAGTCAGACGGGTCGCTCCGAGGAATGCCAGGGAGCCGCCCATGCAGAAACCAAGAACGGCAACCGGGCCCGCATCTTTTACCGCTTGCGCTGCAGCCTCGATATCGAGCAGCACCTTCGACCAGTCAAGGGCCGTCATCTGCACACGGGCCCTGTCGATGTCCTCCGGCCCATAGCCCGTCTCGAAGCCGCGAACCTGACGGTCGAACAGCGCCGGCGCTATCGCCACGTAGCCCTCGGCGGCCAGGCGGTCGCATACGCCACGGATATAGCGGTTGACGCCGAAAATTTCCTGCAGCACCACCACCGCGCCGTGCGGCTTGCCCACCGGGTCGGCCCGGTAGGCGCCGAGTTCGTGGCCGTCTGCGGCCACCAGCTTTATCGGTTTTCTCATGCTCAACTGTCCTATTCCTGATCCGTCGGTTAAAGTCATGCACAAAGATACATTAAGCCGGCTGCTGCTGCCGAGCCCCGCCCCTGGCTGCATCACGCCACCGTTGTCCAGCTAAGCCCAGGAGTTTCCACCATGCCCAACGATGCATCCATCGGTGACAGGAGTCCGGTGATTGTCACGCTGAGAAGCGAACTGATACGGGCAGAACTCTGCTCCTACGGCGCCCGACTCCTGGCACTCTATCTGCGCAACGCTGACGGCAGCGAGACCAACATTGCACTGGCGCTTCCGTCACTCGAAGACTATGCCGCCGGGAACAGCAGCATCGGCGCCATCTGCGGACGTTTTGCCAACCGCATTCGCAATGCCTGCTATCGCGAGCAGGATAGCATTGTCCACCTAAGCGCCAACGAGGGCCCCAACCACCTGCATGGCGGCGGCACCGGATTCGACCGGCAGCCCTGGAATACGGTGGCCATGGATTCAGAAGCGGTTACGTTCTCGCTCGCAGTACCGGATGGTGATCAGGGTTATCCCGGTGCCCTGAATGCAAGGGTGACATACCGCCTGCTCGGCGCGGAGGGTTTGCAGTGCCGGATCACGGCTTCGAGCGATCGTCCGACCATCGTCAACCTGACCCACCATGCCTACTGGAACCTGACCGGCGACTTCAGCCGCAGTGCCGCCGATCACATGCTGCAGATAGATGCCGATGCCTTCCTGCCGGTGGACGACCAGCTGATCCCGCTGCCCGGACGAAGTCCGGTGGCGCGTACGGCATTCGATTTCAGGGAACCGGCGCTGACCCGTGAACGACTGGCGGGCTGCGGCGATGGCTTCGACCACAACTTCTGCCTCAACGGCCCACGTGGCACACTGCGCCCGGTGGCTCGGCTGGAGGATCCCGCCAGCGGTCGAAGCCTCCGGCTTTCCACCTCGGAAGCGGGACTGCAGTTCTATCTCGCCCGCCATTTCACCCCAGACATTACCAGCCGCGAAGGAAGGCCGCTGCATCCGGCTGCGGGTATCGCGCTGGAGCCCCAAACCTTTCCGGACAGTCCCAACCGTCCGGATTTCCCATCTCCCCGCCTGCTGCCTGGCGAGCTCTACGAACACCTGATCGAGTGGCAGTTCGGTTCAGGTTAATGTAGCGGCCTCAAATCGATCCTGCTTCCACCATATAGTTGTTCGCGGTGCACATGGCGGCGTCGTCGGATGCGAGGAACAGCACCATCCGCGCGACATAGACCGGCTCGATCAGATCCGGCAGGCACTGCCGCTGACGATGGCGCTCCAGCGCCTCGGGTTCGGCCCAGAGTTGCTTCTGCCGCTCGGTCATGATCCAGCCCGGCACCACCGTATTGACCCGGATCCGGTACTGGCCGAAATCGCGGGCCAGGGTCCGGGTCAGGCCGTGGACGGCGGACTTGGCGGTGGCATAGACGGGAAAGCCTCCGCCGGCCTCCCACCAGGAGTTCGATCCCATATTGATGATCGAACCGCCACCGGCATCAATCATACCGGGCGCCACGGCCTGAGCGGCGAAGAACTGATGGCGCAGATTGGTGGCGATGCGCTCGTCGAAATACTCCGGCGTCACCTCGCGCCAGTCATGGCGATCGTCGCGCGCCGCGTTGTTCACCAGCACCGTCGCACAACCCAGGCGCCCCTCGAGGCGCTTGAAAGCCCGCTTCAGGCTATCGATATCCCTCAGGTCGCAGTGTTCGAAGGCAACATGGTCGCCCAGTGCGGTGGCCAGCGCCGTCCCTGCCGGTTCATCGAAGTCGACGAACCCCACACGGCAGCCCTGGGTGGCAAAGGCGCGCACGATCTCGGCGCCGATACCGCTGGCACCACCGGTGATGAACACGGTCTTACCGGCCAGACTCGGGTAAATGGCAAGCTTATCAGTCATATGAATCCTCTGATTGATGATGCAACCGAAGCCCGTGCAGGCGGCATAATCCCGACGTGACTATAGATGCACTAGAGGATCAGGCGGTGCTCGGCCTGCCCAGGGCTGCCGGGGTAGGCGAAAAAGGTTTTGCCAGCGTCGGGCTGGGCGGTCAGTTGCTGCTGCGACAGCCCCTCGGTGGCAGAAGTGGCAAAGAGGATGTCCAGATGCTCTCCACCAAAGGCGGGACAGGATATCTGCCCGGCCGGAAACGGGATCGCCAAGGAAAAAGTGCCATCGGCATTGTAGCAGGCAATGCGGGCAGCACCCCACTGGGCATTCCAGAGCCGTCCCATGCTGTCGACGACGGCACCGTCGGGACTCACGCGGGCGCGACTGCAGTCGACAAAGACCTCAGGCTCACCGACTGGCCACCCGTGGAGCTGTTCGAGTGCCTGACGCCAGATCACCCCCTTCGCGGTATCGGCAAAATAACCGTAACGACCGTCCGGCGAGAAACAGATCGCATTGGGGATGGTAACAGGTGCGAACAGCAGGCGCAGTTCGCCACGAAAATAGCGGTATATGGCGCCGGCTTCGGCTTCGGCGCTCTTCCCCATGGTGCCGATCCAGAAACCGCCCCAGGGGTCGGCACGGCCATCGTTGGAGCGGGTCAAGGGATTATCGGTTTCGAGCTTGCATACAGGCTGCCGGGTCCCGCTTTGCAGATCGAAACGGAACAGGCCGGTTTCGCCGGCAATCAGCAGGCTGTCGGCATCGACCCAGCCCGCAGCCGAGACGTGCTCATCGAATGTCCACTCCTGCGCCCCCCGCTTTCGGTCCGGCTCAGCAGCTTTTTGCCAATAATGTCGAACCAGAACAGCTGCCGCCGCTCCGGATGCCACAAAGGCCCTTCGCCAAGGGTACAGACCCTGTTGTCGTATATTTTGGCCAAGTCCATCATAGCTGTCCTTCCCTGTCGAAGGTTTCGACCATGCGTTTCGCATCCGCGGCCACCGCCGCCAGCGATTTGCCGGGCCGGTACAGTGCCGTGCCGATGCCGAAACCGTCGGCGCCGGCCGCCAGCCACTGTCCGAAATTGCGCTCGTCCACCCCGCCCACCAGCAGCACCCGGGTTCCGGCCGGCAGGACCGCGCGAATCGCTTTCAGGCCGTCGATTCCCATCATGGCGGCCGGGAAAACCTTCAGTGCCGTCGCCCCGGCCTCGAGCGCTGCAAAGCATTCGCTCGGAGTCAGCACGCCAGGGTAGGACGCCAGTCCCAGCCTGCGTGTCTCCCGAATAACCGCGGGATTGCAGTTCGGCGAGACGATAAAGTGTCCGCCGGCATCGGCAACCCGTGCAACCTCATCGACGCCGAGCACGGTGCCGGCACCGATATCGGCCTCGTGGCTAAAGACACGGGCCATGATCTCGATGCTCTGCAGCGGTTCGGGGAGTTCAGCGGTACCTCGATGCGACTGATGCCCGCTTCGATCAGTGCAGCGGTCACCGCTTCGGCTTCCCGCGGCTGGATGCCCCTCAGAATGGCGATCAGGGGTCGACTCATCGATTGTTACTCCTTTCCAAGCTGTAGTCATAAGCGGCCCGCAATCCCGCAAGCGTAACCGCTTCTGCGTCCAGGGTTCTGACCTCGACGTCCCTCGCGCGCAACACCCGGGCATAGAGCACGGGCAGCCCGCGATCACCCACCAGACTGACTGCCCGTCCATCCCAGAACGGCCGGGCGGCCGCCAGCTCTGCCCCGATCAGCAGCCCCGACAGACGGGCCCGGCGGCTGGCGGCGCCAGTTCGTGCAGCAGTCCGAACGCCCGCAGTCCGAACAGCGCCGCCGGCAGGCCTTGCGGACTGACAAGAACCTCCTCGGCCGCCGAGATAAAAGCGGCGTCGTCCCATTCACTGTCTGCACCGCCGGAGAGTTGCAACCCGTGCCGCAGCACCGATTGCTCCGACAGCAGCGCGAACAGCTCACCGGTCATGAAAGTCTGAAAGTGCAGCACGCTCCCCTGGCTCAGCCGCACCCATTTGCAATGCGTACCCGGCAGACAGACAACGTCCTCGCCGACGAGACAACCCGCCAGCAGGGTTTCCTCACCGCGCATCACATCGGCCGGCGTCGACTGACAGAGCCCCGGAATGATCAACACCCGCAGCCTTGGATCCAGCACCGGTGCTTTGACCATTCGGTCTGCTGCCAGCGGTGCACAGGGCACCTCGGTATAGGGCGCTTCGATCCAACCCTGACGGGCCCCGACCATGCCGCAGGCTATCACCGTCGTCACCTTGTCCGGCGCCAACCAGTCCCCGATCAGTTCCAGCAACGCGGCTTCGAACAGCCCCGACGTCAGGCTGCTCATACCTTTTGTCGACGCGGCCTGCTGCAGAACCCGCCCATCGTCCGAACAGGCCCAGGCACGCAGCCGGCTGGTGCCCCAGTCGACGGCGACCCAGTCGGCTTTCGTCATCGGCTCAGACATCGGCGCCGATGTCCGCGGGCAGCAGCTCCGCCGGCATGTTCTGGTAGCAGACAGGCCGCAGGAAACGGCGGATCGCCATCGTGCCGACCGAAGTCGCACCGAAGTTGGTCGATGCCGGATAGGGTCCGCCGTGGACCATCGCATCGGACACTTCGACCCCGGTCGGGAAACCGTTGGCCAGCAGCCGCCCGGCCTTGCGTTCGAGAACCGGCAGCAACTGTCGGGCCTGGGGTGCATCGGCCGGGTCGAGGTGCAAGGTGCAGGTCAGCTGCCCCTGCAGCGCATGCGCTATTTTCAGCATCTCATCGAAATCGGCGGCCCTGACCACCAGGCCGAGCGGGCCGAATACCTCTTCCCCCAGTTCGGCGCTCTCGAGCCACTCTCTGCCACTGGTGACAAAGAGATAAGGGGCCGCCTGCCGCTGCTCGCAGACTTTACCCAGGATCTCCTCGACACCCGTGGCCCCCTCCATACGGACGACACCGGCCCTGTAGGCATCGGCCATGCCATCGGTCAGCATGGTCTGGGGCGCGACAGTCGCGAGTGCCTGCTTCGTAGTGTCGATAAAGGCATCGGACTCGGAACCGTCGATCAGGATTGCAATGCCCGGGTTGGTGCAAAATTGACCGGCGCCCATTGTCAGCGACGCGGCCCAGCCCTTGGCGATCCCGGCACCCCGGACGGCCAGCGCCTGTGGCAGCAGGAACATCGGGTTGACCGAGCCCAGCTCACCGAAAAACGGAATGGGTTCAGGGCGCCGGGTGCTGAGATCGAACAGCGCCCGGCCGCCGGCGAGGCTGCCGGTAAAACCGACCGCCTTGATCAGCGGCTGCTGCACCAGCGCCTGGCCCGCCTCGCGGTTGCCGCCCTGGATGAAGGCGAAAACCCCCGGATGCAGCTCAAGCGCTCGACGGGCCGCATCGATGGCCTGGGCGACGATCTCACCGGTGCCGGGGTGGGCCGAGTGGCTCTTGACGACCACCGGACAGCCGGCGGCGAGCGCCGAGGCTGTGTCGCCACCGGCGACCGAAAAGGCCAGCGGAAAATTCGAGGCTCCGAATACCGCCACCGGCCCGACCGGGCGTTGCATCAGGCGCAGATCCGGGCGCGGTAGCGGCTGCCGGTCCGGCAGCGCTGCGTCATGTCGTCGGTCCAGGTAGTCGCCGGCCTCGATATGACGGGCGAACAGCCGCAGCTGGCCGACGGTGCGCGCACGCTCGCCGATCAGACGCGCCTGCGGCAACCCGGTCTCCTGTGAGCCGATCTCGGTGATCTCGTCACCCCGGGCGTCGATTTCATCGGCGATGCGATCGAGGAAGGCGGCGCGCTGTGCCCGGCTGGTATAGCCGTAGGACGCGAAGGCGGCCTCCGCCGCCTCTGCAGCCAGCTCGACCTCGACCGGGGTTCCGATCGCAAATTCATGGGCGGAGCCCTCGGCCGGCGACGACTTGAAGGTATGCTCGCCGTCTCTCCAGTGGCCGGCAATCAGGTGTTTGCCTGTCAACATGTAGTTGCTCCAATTTGTAAGCTGTAAGATTCGAGCCACAAGCTGCAAGCGACAGGTGCCACTGGCAACTTTCGGCTTACAGCTTGCCAGTTCCTCAATGGCTGTCCCGCGGCACCGCTGCGCCGCGACAACCGCGCAGGAAGTCGAAATCCGCGCCGGTATCGGCACCCTGGACGTGGTTGTAGAACAACCTCGCATAACCGCTTTGTGGCGGTTCCACCGGTAAGTGCCACTCGGCGAGGCGGCGTTGCAGCTCCTCGTCGGAGATATCCAGGTGCAGCCGGCGATTGGCCACATCCAGCTCAATGATGTCGCCATTGCGGACCACGGCCAGTGGCCCGCCGGCAGCGGCTTCGGGCGTGGTGTGCAGCACGACGGTGCCGTACGCCGTGCCGGACATGCGGGCGTCTGAAATGCGCACCATGTCCTTGATACCCTTGCGCAGCACCTTCGGCGGCAGGCCCATGTTGCCGACCTCGGCCATCCCCGGATAGCCTTTGGGTCCGCAGTTCTTCATCACCAGAATGCAGGTCTCGTCGACATCCAGCTCCTCGTCGTTGATGCGCGCCTTGTAGTCGTCGATATCCTCGAACACCACCGCCCGTCCGCGATGCTGCAGCAGCTCCGGCGTTGCAGCTGAAGGCTTCAGCACGGCGCCGCTGGGAGCCAGGTTGCCCTTCAGCACGACGATACCGCCGCTTGCAGTCAGTGCCTTGTCCACCGGCCGGATCACATCCTCGTTCCAGCTCCTGACGTCCTTGACCTCATCCCAGATGGGGCCCCCGGAGACGGTCAGCGTTTCGCGGTGCAGCTTGCCCCCTCGCCCAGGGCCTTGATGACGACCGGCAGGCCGCCGGCGTAAAAGAACTCCTCCATCAGGTACTGGCCCGATGGCATCAGATTGACGATGGTCGGAATCTCGCGCCCGAGCCGGTCCCAGTCGTCCAGTGTCAGATCGATGCCGACGCGACCGGCAATTGCCAGCAGATGAATCACCGCATTGGTCGAACCACCGATGGCGCCGTTGACGCGGATGGCATTTTCGAACGCCTCCCGGGTCAGGATATCGGAGGGCTTGAGATCGTCCTTGACCATCTGCACGATGCGCCGGCCCGATAGATGTGCCATCACGCGGCGTCTGCTGTCCACCGCCGGTATCGCAGCATTGCCCGACAGCGCCATGCCCAGCGCCTCAGCCATGCTGGCCATGGTGCTGGCGGTGCCCATAGTGTTGCAGGAGCCCGGCGAGCGGGACATCGCCTGCTCCGCCTCGAGGAAATCCTCCCTCGTCATATTGCCGGCCTTGACGTCTTCCGACATCTGCCAGAGGGCGGTGCCGGAACCGACTCGCTCACCGCGGAACCAGCCATTGAGCATGGGGCCGCCCGAAACGACGATGGCCGGGATATCGGTGCTGCAGGCCCCCATCAGCAGCGCGGGCGTGGTCTTGTCGCAACCGGCCAGCAGCACGACACCGTCGAGTGGATTGGCGCGCAATGCTTCCTCGACATCCATCGCCGCCATATTGCGGTACATCATTGCGGTCGGCCGCAGCGAGCTTTCACCGGCCGAGAACACCGGAAACTCCAGTGGCAGGCCACCCGCCTCGTAAATGCCGTGG
Source organism: Marinobacterium aestuariivivens (assembly GCF_042661465.1). Lineage (NCBI taxonomy): Bacteria > Pseudomonadati > Pseudomonadota > Gammaproteobacteria > Oceanospirillales > Oceanospirillaceae > Marinobacterium > Marinobacterium aestuariivivens. The sequence goes on from NZ_JBHSWE010000001.1 coordinate 154,144, forward strand.
GCCACGCGTTCGGCCAGATCGCGCAGGTGGGCGTTGCAGGGCGTCAGCTGTGACCAGGTATTGCAGATACCGATCACCGGGCGACCGTCGAAAAGATCAGCCGGCAGCCCCTGATTCTTCATCCAGCTGCGGTGATAGATGTGATCGCGGCTGGTGCCGCCAAACCACTCCGTCGACCGCAACTTGCGCGGCCATTTAGCGGGCTTGAATGCGCTCATACCCAACCTCCGTCAACAATGAAATTCTGTGCCGAGCACATGGCCGAGGCATCGGACGCCAGAAACAATGCCATCTGGGCGATATGTTCCGGCAGGACCCGGCCCGCCAGGCACTGACTGCGCTTGATGAGTTCTTTTGCCGCGTCATCGACCCAGAGCTGCAGCTGCTTGTCGGTCATCACCCATCCCGGCACCAGGGTGTTGACCCGGATACCGTCGGCGCCGAGATCCCGTGCCAGCCCGCGGGTCATGCCATGAACCGCGGCCTTGCTGGCGGCGTACACCGGATAGCCGGGTGAAGCCATCATCCAGCCGACCGAACCGAAATTGACGATGGAGCCACGACCGGCCTGGCGCATCATCGGCGCTACGGCCTGGGTCGCGAACATTGCGTGCTTGAGGTTGACCGCCACCAGCTCATCGAAGCGCTCGTAGCTGATCGCATCCAGCGTATGGCGCACATCGTTGGCGGCATTGTTCAGCAAGGCGGTGATCGGCCCGTATCGATCGGCGAACTCGCGGATGGTGCTCTGGTAGGCCCGCATATCGGTGATGTCGCACGGCCGGAACAGCACCTCCCGGCCTTCGGTCCTGAGCTTTTCCTCCAGTGCCTGCCCTGCGTCCGCATCAATGTCGACGAAAGCGGTCCGCGCGCCCTGGCGGGCAAAAGCCTCGACCAGGGACGCGCCGATACCGGATGCACCGCCGGAAATCAGCACGGTACGCCCGTCGAGATCGGGATAGATTGCCTTGCTATCGGCAGTGATGGCAGTCATAACGGCTTCACCTCCGGCGCATGTGGGTCATCTCCCCGGACCGGATTGCGCAGTGCCAGTCCGAGCTGGGGGCTTCGATTTCGATCACGTCGCCCTGTTCGACCCGAACCTCGTCGGCGAACGACAGTGTCGCGGTGCCGAACATATGCACATGCAGATCACCGGGCTGACAGAACAGCCGGTACTTGAAGTGGTGGTACTCCAGGTTGGCGATGCTGTGGGACATGTTCTCTTCGCCGGACAGGAAGGGTTTTTCCCAGACAACAACGCCATCGCGCAGGATGCGCGAAGTCCCCCGGATATCCTGCGGTAGTTCACCGACCAGGATCTCGGGCCCGAAAGAGGCCGGGCGCAACTTCGAGTGGGCCAGAAACAGGTAGTTGATGCGCTCGGTCACATGGTCCGAAAACTCGTTGGCAAGCGCGAAGCCGATTCGGCAGGGGATGCCGTCCGGACCGATCAGGTAAATGCCGGCGATTTCGGGCTCCTCGCTACCATCGAGCGCAAAATCCGGCGAGATCAGCGCATCGCCCGGCGCGATCGCGGCCGTTCCGGTTCCCTTGTAGAACCACTCGGGCTGCACGCCGGCTTCGCCCGGCGCCGGTTTGCCCCCTCCAGCCCGGCCTTAAACATCTTCATCGAGTCGCTCAGACCCTCGCCGGCCGCATGCATCGCATCGCGGGCCGAGGCAGAACCGAGATGAGTCAGGCCGGTTCCGGTCAGGAACATATGGGCGGGATCGGGATGACGCACCGGACAATCCAGGCGACCGTCGGCCGCCAGTGCTGGCAGATCGACGCTTTCGCCGAAACCGTGGCGCTCGATTACAGCGGCGAGACTCGTACCGGATGAGATCGCCTCCTGTGCCAGCGCATAGATGCTGTCGGCACCCTTGACGATTCGTGCAGAATAGCCCACACGCCAGATCACGCCAGCACCCCCTTAAGCTGGGAAAGATACATGGTCGATTTTCCTCCTTAGCGGTGCTTGGTCTTGTTGTAAACGTCGAAGATCACGGCAGCGAGCAGCACTAGGCCCTTGATCACCTGCTGCCAGTCGATACCGATACCCAGAATCGACATGCCGTTGTTCATCACGCCCATAATCAAAGCGCCGATCACGGCACCGATCACCTTGCCTACACCGCCGGACATCGAGGCGCCGCCGATAAAGACCGCGGCGATGACATCGAGCTCGAAGGCCACCCCGGCCTTGGGGGTCGCGGTGTTGAGACGGGCGGCAAAGATCAGCCCGGCCAGCGCCGCCAGCATGCCCATGTTGGCAAAGGTCAGGAAGGTCAGTCGCTCGGTATTGATACCGGAAAGCTTGGCCGCCTTTTCGTTGCCGCCCAGCGCATAAATGCGCCGGCCGAGGGTGCTTTTGTTGGTCAGGAAGGTGTAGACCGCTATCAGGATCGCCATGGTGATCAGCACATTGGGCAAGCCGCGATAGGTCGACAGCAGATAAGCGATATAAATGATGGCCGCGGCGATCAAGCCGTTCTTGGCGACGAAAAAGGCGAAGGGTTCTTCCTCGATGCCAAATTTCAGCGACCGCGCGCGGGCACGGGCGGCCAGCAGCACGATGGCACTGGATGCGATCATGCCCAGCAGGATCGCCGTGATATTGGGACGCGTATCGCTGAACAGGTCCGGCACGAAACCGGTGCTCAGCAACTGGAAGCTGTTGGGGAAGGGCCCCACCGACTGGCCTTCGAGCAGCGCCAGTGTCAGGCCACGGAATACCAGCATGCCGGCCAGCGTCACGATGAAGGACGGTATCTTCCAGTAGGCGACCCAGTAGCCCTGGGCCGCCCCAATCAGCAGACCCGCCATCAGGCATAGCGGCACCACGACCAGCGTCGGCAACTCCCAGTTCACCATCATCACGGCCGCGAGGGCACCGATAAAGCCGACCACCGACCCGACCGAGAGGTCGATATGCCCGGCCACGATGACCAGCAGCATGCCGATCGCCATGATAATGATGTAGCTGTTCTGCAGGAACAGGTTGGTGAGGTTGACCGGACGCATCAGGGTGCCGTCGGTCAGGAACTGGAACAGCGCCATGATGACGACCAGCGCCGCCAACATGCCGTATTCACGTAGATGGCCCGACAGATAGGCGCCGATAGATGTCCTGGCGTGTTCCGCCGGTGCGGCTTCAACAGAGGATTTGGCTTGTTGCATTTTTATTTCTCCACTAGGCTCAGGCCTTCACGATCATCGACATGATCTTTTCCTGGCTGGCTTCATGCCCGGCCAGCTCACCGGCGAAGGAGCCTTCGTTCATCACGTAGATGCGATCGCACATGCCCAGCAGCTCGGGCATTTCCGACGAGATCATGATCACGCCCTTGCCCTCGTCGGCAAGCTGATTGATGATGCTGTAGATTTCGAACTTGGCACCGACGTCGATGCCCCGGGTGGGCTCGTCGAGGATCAGCACGTCGGGCTGCGCGAAGAGCCATTTGCTCAATACCACCTTCTGCTGATTGCCGCCGGACAGGTTGACGACCTTCTGAAACACGCTTGGCGTCCGAATTCTCAGCGCCTTGCGATAGTCCTCGGCCACGCGCCGCTCCCGGCTATCGTCGATGACGCCGTGTTCCGATACGCCACCGAGGTTGGCCAGGGTAGTGTTCCTGAGAATGCTCTCGTCCAGCACCAGCCCGAGTTCCTTGCGATCTTCGGTGACATAGGCCAGGCCGTGCTTCACCGCACTTCCGACCGTCGAAACGTCGATCTCCTGTCCCCGCAGGCGCACGGTGCCGCCAATGTTTTTGCCGTAGCTGCGGCCGAACAGGCTCATGGCCAGTTCGGTACGCCCCGACCCCATCAGACCGGCAATGCCGACCACCTCGCCAGCGGCAACCCTGAGGTCGATATCGTGGATGATCTGCCGTTCGGCTGCCTCGGGGTGCCAGACGTTCCAGCCCGAGACCTCCAGCAACGTCTCACCGATATTGGGTGTACGATGCGGATATCGGTGTGCCATGTCGCGGCCCACCATGTCGCGAATGATATGCTCTTCGCTGATCTGCCCGGCCTGGCAGTCGAGCGTCGACACCGTGGTACCGTCCCGCAGCACCGTGATGCTGTCGGCGACACGGCTGACCTCGTTGAGCTTGTGCGAAATCAGTATCGACGAGATACCCTGGGCCTTGAATTCCAGCAGCAGGTCCAGCAGTTTCTCGCTGTCGTTTTCCTGCAGCGCGGCGGTCGGCTCGTCGAGGATCAGCAGTTTGACCTCCTTCGACAGTGCCTTGGCGATCTCGACCAGCTGCTGTTTACCCACCCCCAGTTTGTCGATCAAGGTCGAGGGTTTTTCCTTCAGGCCAACTTTTTTCAGCAACTCGCCCGTGCGGGCATAGGCCGCGGGCCAGTCGATAACGCCCCTTTCGGCCATCTCGTTGCCGAGAAAAATGTTCTCGGCAATCGACAGCAACGGCACCAGAGCCAGTTCCTGATGGATGATAATGATGCCTTTCTCTTCGCTGTCGGAGATACCGCCAAACTCGACCGGCTCGTTTTGAAATAGAATCTCGCCATCGTAGCTGCCATGGGGATAAACGCCGCTCAGCACCTTCATCAGTGTCGACTTGCCGGCGCCGTTTTCGCCGCAGAGCGCATGGATCTCCCCGCGACGGACTTGCAGGTTGACCTGATCCAGCGCCCTCACGCCAGGAAAGGTCTTGGTGATGCCGCGCATCTCCAGAATAATGTCTTGCATGGGAATGGTCCGATCAGGCGGGCACGGCAGCGGAGCCGCCGAGCCCGGTGACTTGGCAGGCTTACTTCAGCTGGTCGGCGTTGTAGTAGCCGCTGTCGACCAGTACCCGTTCCCAGTTGGATTCGTCGACCGGTATAGGCTCGAGCAGGTAGGACGGCACGACTTTCATGCCGTTGTCGTAGGTACTGGTGTCGTTGATTTCCGGCTCCCCGCCCTGCAGCACGGCATCGACCATGCTCACCGCGACGCGAGCCAGTTCACGGGTATCCTTGAAGATGGTGGAATACTGCTCGCCCGCCAGAATGGACTTGACCGACGGCAGCTCCGCATCCTGGCCGGAGACGATCGGCATCGGCATATCGCCGGAGCCGTAACCGACGCCTTTCAACGAAGAGAGGATACCAATCGACAGGCCATCGTAGGGAGACAGCACACCGTCTATCCTTTTGTCGGTATAGTGGGCCGAGAGCAGATTGTCCATACGGGCCTGGGCCACGGCGCCGTCCCAGCGCAATGTGCCGACCGTATCCATGCCCGTCTGACCGGACGGAATCACGATATCGCCAGAGTCGATCAGTGGTTGCAGCACCGACATGGCGCCGTCATAGAAGAAGTAAGCATTGTTGTCGTCCGGCGAACCACCGAACAGTTCGACATTATAGGGTCCGTCGCCATTCTTTTTCATTCCTTCGACAAGGGTGGTTGCCTGCTGCACGCCCACCTTGAAATTATCGAAGGTGGCATAGTAGTCAACATACTTGCTGCCGCGGATCAGGCGATCGTAGGCAATCACCTTGACGCCGGCCGCATTGGCGTTTTCCAGCGCATTCGACAGGGTGGTGCCATCGATCGCGGCGATCACCAGCGCATCGACCCCCTTGACGATCATGTTCTCGATCTGGGCCAGCTGGTTCGGAATATCGTCCTCCGCGTACTGAAGATCCGTTTTGTAACCGGCCTCCTCGAACTGCTTGACCATGGACTCGCCATCCGAGATCCAGCGTGCCGACGACTTGGTCGGCATTGCGATACCGACGTAACCATTGTCGGCTGCCTGTGCGGAAGCGCCGTACAGGGTGGCACCGAGTGCCAGAGAGGCGAGCAAGGTTTTGATGGGTTTCATTAGCTTCTCCTGTTTGCGGATTCCGCGCCGCGGGTTCGTCCCGTGAAGTCGCAGTAGCTCCGCCATTATTGTTATCCGTAAGCCAAACGGACCTTGAAGATCCTGAAACCAGAATAGTGCCAGCATTTGATATCAATCAAATGCAATAAACCTATACTTAGATACCAATTCTGATATCTTATGACTTCATGGACATTGGATTCGCCCGACAGCTTAAACTCAACCATCTGCGATTGATCGCCGCCATCGCCGAGCAAGGCCAGCTCGGCCTTGCCGCTGCAACGCTGGCCATTACCCAGCCCGCGGCCTCGCGCATGCTGAGCGAGATCGAACGCATCGTGGGATCTCAGCTCTTCGAGCGCCACGCCAAGGGCATGGAACTGACGCTGATCGGCCGTGCCCTGGCCCACCGAGCCCACAGCATGTTGCTGGAACTGCGTGATCTGGCACGGGATGTCGAAGAACTGAAACGGGGGAAGGTGGAATGGCCTCTGTCGGCGCTGTAACCGGCGCGGCCGTGGGCTTCGTCATACCCGCCGTACAACAACTCAAGGCGGTATCACCGCGAGCCGAGATTCATGTCAATGTCGAAACCAGCCCGGTTCTGGTTCGCGGTATGATCGAAGGTATAAACGATTTCGTCCTGGCCCGCCTGCCGCCGGAATTCGACGCCAACGAGTTCGACATACAACCGGCGCGCACTGAGGCCGTCCGACTGGTTGTGCGAGAGGACCATCCCTTGGCCAATGGCAAGGAAGTCTCGATTCGCGACCTGGCCACCTATGAGTGGGTCATTCAGACTCATCGAGCACCGATACGGGAAGCCGTCGACAATGCCTTCCTGGCCGCCGGCGCCAGCCCGCCCGAGAACATCACCAACACCACTTCACTGTTGGTCATGATCGCCATGCTTGTGTCATCCTCGGCGATCGCTCCGCTGGCGAGCGAAGTCGCGGACCTGCTGAGCGGGCGACAGGTCGCTGCCCGGCTGAAGGTGCTGCAGCTACGTGAGCCCATCCGGATGTCGCCCTATTACCTTCTGCAGGTCAAGGACCGTCGGCTGTCACCGATCGCCAGCCGACTGAAAGCGCTTGTGGCGGCGGAGCTTGCCCGGGGTGAATGGAACAACAGCTAAGTTCGCCGGCTACGAAGCTATTAACCTGGCTGACAAATAGATCGGGCGGGGATTCAGCCCCTCAGGGCTGCCACTGACATTGTCCCTGGGGATCGAAACGGCTCAGATAGAGGTTGCCGTCGGCACGCACCCGGGTGCTGCAGGCGGCCTCGACGCCGTTGGGGCGCTGCTCGTAGACCCGCACGTTCAACTGGCCATCGGCGAGATGGGTCCAGTTGCAGTTCACCTGACGCCAGTCGCAGCAGGACATGGCCTCGGACGAGACCCACTTCTTATACAGAATGCCGTGGTCGCCGACCGCAAAGAACAGTGATCGATCGCTGTCGTTATGAATGCAGAACGCCGCCGCCGGCATCGCAGCCAGTGCCAGGGTTGCGGCCAGCAGCATGGGTGTCAATAATCTGGACATGTAACCTCCCGCCGGCGGAAAGATCCGGCACCGCAGTGCTTTGCCCTCTAAATGTAGACCGGAACGGCCATCGATGGACCCGGCTGACAACGGGGAGGCATCAGCCGGGTCCGGATCAATAGCCCAGACGCTCGGCGCAATCCCCGCACTCGGCGATTTTCAGTGTCTTGCTGAAGGCGACCCGGGTCCGTGTAAAGCTGTCGCTTTCGCTGGTCCTCACCATAACCGGAACCGAATACTCCAGCGGCAACTGTTCGGAACGGCTGGCGTAGGCCTGACAGTCGTCATCGGAACGGAACGTGCAGTAACGCAACTCCGTGCCTCTATCCCTTACCAATTGCACCTCCTCGTACGCCAGGCAGCGCCGACGGCTGTCACTGAGGCTCCCGGTTACACTGTATTCGGTACAAAGCCGTGCGATACCACCATAGAGCCATTCGCGACCCTCTCTGGAACGAAATACGCTGACATCATGCGCCTTTTTCAGAATGAGCCGGCTGTCGGCGCCGGTGCTCGATCTCGCATGGAACGGAATCACCGGCGTTTGAGGTTCATAGAAACGATGCTGGTACAACTCGCCCCAGGCCGAGTCCGGTCCCACGCCTGCCTGTACGGCAACACTCGATAACAGGACCAGAATAGCGCTTATTAATTTGATCATCGGTCCAGCCTCCGTAATAAATAGCTTCCTTATTTAGGATAGTCGCAACCAAGGCTGGTTCCAGCGGACAAAAAAATATTACAGATTAAATCACAAGCAACTGATTTTTAAAGCAATTAAAATCCAACAAACGAAACTTAATTTTTCTTAATTTCTTAACTTCCATCTTAAATTAAATATTTACCGGGAGCGGCCCGAAAGCCTGAATAACGGGTAGTTTCTAATCGCCATATATTGGAGTCGTACTGCCGAATGGGGGATTCATATTGAACCGGTACTGGCCAGGGCCACGGATCACCTGGCGCCGGGCCGCCCGCCGGTGAAGGTGCCATCGCCAGTCCGGACGACGGCCGTGCAACGGGCCTCCGGGCAAAAGGGCGCGGTGCACCTGCACCAGATCGGCGCCGGCCCGCAGGCGATCAGCCGCGTCCCGGGCAGACCCGATCCCGCCCACCGCGATGACCTGCAGCCGTCCTGCCAACCGGGTCTTGAGCCGGCGGAGCTCGGCACAGGCCCGCTGTCGGCGGGCGAGCAGCCGCCAGGCGGGCTCGGACGCCTCCGGCACGGCGCTTTCCTGGACCAGGATCAGCGCATCGAGGCGCAAGCGACAAAGGTCCGTCAACAGCGACTCGCATAGCGCGGTAGCCAGGGACAGTTTCAGCGCCAGCGGCACGGGCCTTTTGCCGGGACGGGTCAACCGGTACTGCTCGCGCTTGAGTGCGCTCAACAGTGCCAGCAACCGGTGCCGATGATCCGGATCCAGCAGGACGCGAGTCTGGGCACTGCTGAAGTTGAGGGCGATATAGTCGGCGTAGGGCCAGGCCGCCCTCAGTCCGTCGCGAAAATCCATCAGCGCCCGCTCGGGTGGCGTGTTCCGGTTGAGGCCGAGATTGATCCCCAACCTCACCGGCGCAAGCCCTGCCGGATGCTGCCGGAGTGCCCGGAGGACGCCAACACCCGGATTGTGCCCCGGTTCCGGGCGCGGGGTCAGAGTGCCGATTTCCAGTGCACCGAACCCCATGGCGCCGGCGCACCGGCTCAGTGCTCCCACAGGGTCGATGCCGGCGGCGATCCCCAGCGGATTGGCGAAGCTCAGGCCCATGACTTGTCGCGGCGCCCGCACTGGTCCCGCCCCGCAGCGCGCCCGCCGCCGGCTGCCGAGGCGCTCGCGCCGGTCAGACCTGGCCATCGACGAAGGCGGCCATGTAATCGATCAGAGCCTCGACCCCGGCATCGGGCATGGCGTTGTAGAGACTGGCGCGGATGCCGCCGCGGGCGGGATGCCCGCCCAGGTTCAGCAGGCCGCAGACCTCGGCCTTGCGCAGGAAATCGGCTTCCCGGGCGGGGTCGGTTAGCCGGAAGCAGTGGTTCATCTGCGACCGGTCCGCGGGCCGCACCGGACACTCGTAGCCATCGCTGGCATCGATGGCGGCGTAGAGGCGTTCGCTCTGGCGGCGGTTGCGTACGGCCATCGCCGCCAGTCCGCCCTGGTCCAGCAGCCAGCGAAACACCAGACCGGCCAGGTAGACGGCGTAGGTCGGCGGTGTATTGAGCCGCCCCCGGTTGTCGGCCAGGGACCGGTAATCGAAGAGTCCCGGCGTCCCGGGACGGGCCGGACGCAACAGATGGTCACGAACGATCACCAGGGTCAGGCCGGCAGGGCCGATATTCTTCTGGGCGGCGGCGTAGACCAGACCGAAGCGGCAAATGTCCAGCGGGCGCGACAGCAGGTCGGAGGTCATGTCGGCCACCAGCGGCACAGCGCCCGTGTCCGGTATATGGTGGAACTGCAGACCGTCAGCGGTTTCGTTGTGGGTAATGTGACAATAGCCGGCGCGGGGGTCGAGCCGCCAGGCATCAGGATCCGGCAGGCCGTCGTAGCCCTGCCCGGCGCCGGACGCGGCGACCCGCAGCCGGCAATGGTGCCGCCCCTCGGTGATCGCCTTGCGTGACCAGTGGCCGGTGTCGATATAGTCGGCGCGTCCATCGCGGCCCAGCAGGTTGAGCGGGACCAGGGCGAACTGCGCCGAGGCACCGCCCTGCATGAAGAGGATGCGGTAGTCCTGCGGTATCTTCAGCAGTCGGCGCAGATCCGCCCGGGCCTGGCGTTCGATTTCGCCGTACGCCTCGCCGGTAAAGGGCATTTCCAGCACCGACAGGCCCCGGCCCTGCCAGTCGCGCAGCTCCGCCTGAGCCTGGCGCAGCACCGGCGCGGGCAGCATGGCGGGCCCGGCCGCGAAGTTGTAGATCGGCCTCGTCATGGCGGATCAACCGAACAGGGCCAGGCCATGGCTACCGGCGGCCATGAAGAACAGCAGCGGAATCGACAGGATGCTGTTGGTTCGCGACGACAGAAAGGTGATCCGCGAACAGCGCACCCGTTCGTCCAGCAGGGCCGGGACGAATCCCAGCACCTTTTTCTGGTGCGGCCAGAGCACCAGCCAGAGGTTCAACAGCATCAGGGTGCCGATCCAGGCCCCCATGCCGATCACCGCCAGATGGCCTCGCAGCAGCAGGGCGTCCGCCAGCCAGCCCCGCTGCGCCAGCATGCCCATGCCGGTGAACCAGACCACCAGGGAGGCATAACGGAAGGTACCGTGCTCGCGTTGCATCCGCCGCTCCAGCGCGGCGCCACGCGCCTCGGGGCTGTCCTCGCCGTTGAAGGGCTGAAAGCGCGGATGCTGCACCACGTTGGCATAGTTGTGACCGATCCAGACCAGGGCGAACAGCAGGTGGCCCCAGCGCAGCAACAGGTCCAGCAGAGAAAAACTCATCCTATCACCTCCTCAAACCAGCACCCGTACCAGCAGGTAGAGCATCAGAGTCAGGGCAAGGCCGGCCGTAAGGCTGCCGGCCAGGGAGTCGTGGGGCAGCTTCATCTCACTTGCCTCCACAGCCGAAACCGGCATCCCGGGCGATCAGCGGACCGCCGCCATCGCGGGGCTGTTCCGCCTGGGCGATCGCCTGACGGACGATGCCGTGGTGAGGTGACTTGCTGCAGGCCGGATCGGTATTGCGGGCATCCCCGGTCAGCAGCATCGCCTGGCAACGGCATCCGCCGAAGTCGCGCTCCCGTTCGTCGCAACTGCGGCAGGGCTCCCGCATCCAGCTGTCGCCCCGGAAGGCCTGGAACGCCGGCGACTGGTGCCACAACCAGCTCAGGCTGTGATCGCGCACCGACGGGAAGCTGAGGCTGTCGATGCTGCGCGCCTGAGAACAGGGCAAGGCCGCGCCGTCGGGCGCGATGGTGAGATGGATCGAACCCCAGCCGTTCATGCAGGCCTTGGGACGCCCCTCGTAGTAGTCGGGAATGACAAAGAAGATGGTCATGCTGTCGCCCAGCTGGTCCCGGGCCCGGTTCACTTCCGCCTCGGCCCGCTCCAGTTCGGCGCGGCTGGGCAACAGTTGCTCGCGGTTGACCAGCGCCCAGTTGTAATACTGCACGTTGGCGAGCTCCAGGTATTCCACCCCCAGCCGGCTGGCCAGGCGAATGATATCGGGCACCTGGGCGATGTTCTGCCGCGTGATCGGCACGTTCAGCACCATCGGGAAACCCAGTGCCTTGATCTCCTTCGCGATCGCCAGCTTGCGATCGAAGCTGTCGACCCCGGCCAGCAGGTTGGCCGTGTGGCGATCGCTGGACTGGAATCCCAGCTGGATATGCTTGAGCCCGGCGTCCCGGAGGGCCTCGAGACGCCGGACGGTTAGGCCGATACCGGAGGTGATCAGGTTGGTGTAGAAGCCCAGATCCGTGGCCTCCCCCACCAGCGCCTCCAGGTCCTTGCGCAGCGTCGGTTCGCCGCCGGAGAAGCCGATCTGCAGCGCCCCCAGGGCCCGGGCCTCGCGCATCACCCGCTTCCACTCGTCGGTGCTCAGCTCCTGGTCACGGGTCTGGTCGAACGCCAGCGGGTTGCTGCAGAAGGCGCACTTCAGCGGACACTGGTAGGTGAGTTCCAGCAGCAGCCAGATGGGCTTGCCGTCACCGTCAAGCTTCAGGTTGGATCCAGCCTTTGTCACGGGACACCTCCAGAAAGTTGAGGACGCTGTTAGTGATCGCATCGCTGTCGGTCGAGTCGTACCGGGCGGTCAGTGCCGCGATCAACTCCGTTACCGTATGCTTGCCGTCGCAGAAGCCGAGTATGGTACCGCCGGTGGCGTTGAGCTTGACGATTCCCTCCGGATAGAGCAGCAGGTGGGCATCCTGGGATGCCTCCCAGCGGAACAGAAAGGGCGGACGGACGACGTAACGGGCGTCGAGCCGGATCCTTCGGTCCTGAGTCATCTTCTTCGCTCCTGTTGCTTGTTCTTATTAACCTGGCCTCCAAATAAGTTCCCTGGCTATTGGGAGGTCACGCCACAAAAGCAGGCACAAGTGCACGGATATGCTTATTTCTGTGGCATTTACATTGGCCTGCGGCCAATAATGAAGCATCCCTGCTTCATGTATTAACCCGCCGGGTTAATACTGTTATCTAGCCGGTATTTTCTTGCCGGTTTAACATGAATGAATGGGAAGCCGGGAGCTCCGAAAAAGAGCCCCCGGCCCTCTGTGGCTAGCGGACGTAGACGTAGGCGGTGACTTCGAAGCCCAGACGCAGGTCGCAGAATGCCGGATCAACCCATTGCATAGGGAGCCTCCTCAACAGGGTTTTCAGAACGCGATGCAAAGCATCACCCTATTGATGCTAGAGAGGTGAGTAACCGGCAGATATCGCACTTTTGACCGAATTTAATCGTAAAAAGGTCGCAACTTGCGCCAAGCTCGCTTGACGCACATCTGCCAGCTCTGGTAATTGATGAAGGTCAATTCCGCACTGCGGGTCCATTTTTTTGATTCCTAGCGGCCCAGAGGTAAATTCTGGTTATTAAGCATGACCTCCCTCTTCTGAAAGCCCAGGCAATCAAATACCGAAGCATTCCCTAACGAAGGCTTTCTTATGTGTCTTTTCCTGAAAGAAAAGCTTCCCGCACTGCCTATTCTATTTTTCCTCCCCACAAAACAGACGCAATTATCCGGGCATGCTGGTTTTTGCGGACTACATCGAGGCGCACGGCGGTACCAATACCCTGAAGATCGTCCGCGTCGGCGATGCGATTCAGCAACCGGCCCGTAGGTCGGAATGAACTCCGAAAGGGTGAATTCCGACGCTGCCTCAAGGAGAGCGGCCTCGCCCTCGGCAGCGTCAAGGCCGGCCACGCGACATCAAGCCGACCACAATCGGGGCCTTGAATCCTCGGCCGGCCGGCCGCATAGTGCACGAACCTATCCGCCTAACAAGACCGCCATGCCGAGCCCCGCCCCTGCCGACAACACCCGCTTCCAGCACCTGCCGGATTTCGGCGGGCTCGACCTGCTGCACTACCGTTACGACGGCGCCACCTACAGCCGCCACGTGCACGAGGGCTACGCCATTCACGTCATCGACAGCGGCGCCGAGCGATTCCACTGCATGGGCGCGAGCCGCGTCGCCGGCCCCGACGATATCGTGCTGGTGAATCCCGATACAGTACACGACGGTCAGGAAGAGGCCGACGGCTGCCGCTACCGCGGCTTCTACCCATCCCCGGAGCTGATGACAAGCCTGGCCGAAGCTTTCGAGGGCAATGGTCTGCCCTGGTTTCCGGACCCGGTGATCCAGGACCCGCATATGGCGCAACGACTGCGAGGCCTGATCGCATTGCTGGAGCACGGCGACAACCGGCTTGCGAGCGACAGCGCCTGGCTCAACGTCATGGGCGACCTCAGCCGCCGCTATGGTCGGCAGCGGCTGGAAACGCGTGCCGGTGGTGCCGATCACGGCGCCGTCCGGTGTGTACGGGAATACCTCGACGCCCACAGCAGCGAGAACCCGTCGCTGGCCGACCTCTCGGAACTCTGCGGCCTCAGTCCCCACTACCTCAATCGCCTCTTCCAGCGCGAGGTAGGCCTTCCGCCCCACGCCTACCTGGTGCAGCGACGCCTGATCCAGGCCCGAAGACTGCTGCTCGCCGGCCTCAGTCCGACGGACGCCGCCGTGGCGGCGGGATTCAGCGACCAGAGCCATCTGCACCGCCACTTCAAGCGCGCACTGGGGCTGACCCCGGGACAATACCACCGCGCCATCCACCGCAACAGCGCAAGATCGTACAAGCCGCCCTGCCGACCCGCGCCCTATACTGCGGTTCCAATCTACGGCAACGAAACACCATGACTCCCGCACGACTCTTCCTCACCGGCGCCCGCGATACCCTGCCGCTGATCCTGGCGGCGGTACCGTTCGGCATCGTCTACGGCGCCCTGGCCACCGGCAACGGCCTCTCCGAATGGGCGACCCTGGCGATTTCGCTATTCGTCTTCGCCGGCTCCGCCCAGTTCATCGCCGTGACCCTGGTGGCCAGTGCCGCGGCCCTGCCGGTGATCCTGCTGACGGTATTCGTCGTCAACCTCAGGCATATGCTCTATGCCGCCAGCCTGATGCCCTGGGTGACGGGGCTGCCACAACGGATACGGGGGCTGATGGCATTCTGGCTGACCGACGAAACCTATGCCGTCGTCACCAACCGTATCGGTCTGGACCCTGAACTCAAGGGACTGCCCTGGTATTACTGTGGCTCGGCGCTGGCGATGTACGGCAACTGGGTGTTCTGCACCTGGCTCGGGATCAGCCTGGGTCAGCAGATCCCGAACCTGACCGACTGGGGACTCGATGTCGCAATGGTGGTGGCCTTTATCGGCATCGTGGTACCGGCACTGCAGAACCGTGCGCAGTGGGCCTGCGCTCTCAGCGCCTGCGCCTGCGCGCTGCTGACCCATGACTGGCCACACCAGAGCGGCCTGCTGTTCACGGCCCTGGTCGCCATTGGTATCGGCGTGGCGCTGGAACGCCGTGCCGACGCCACCCGGGAGGCAGCCGCATGAACGAATGGATTCTGATCGCCGGCATGGCACTCCTGACGTTCGTCCCGCGCTACCTGCCGCTGGCGCTCGCCGGACGCGTGCATATCCCGCCATTGATCGCGCAGGCACTGCGATTCGTACCCATAGCGGTACTCAGTGCCATCATCGCCCAGACCACGCTGATCCGTGGTGGACAGCTGGATTCAAGTCTCGACAACCCCTATCTGATCGCGGCGATCGCCGCCGCGATCACGGCCTTCTTCAGCCGGCACCTGTTCGCCACGGTGGCAGTAGGATTGCTGGTATACGGAGTCGCCCGCTGGATTATCTAGCAGGGTCGATGGCTGGCTGCAAAACAGAGTGACGCGTTACGCGACTGGGTTTTGACGCATAACCTGTCACTCGTCACTTCTTCAGATCATTCATCAGTGCAGTCGCAGCGTCAGGGTCTCGCCACGCTGCACAAGCTCCAGATCCTTCATGAAACTCATGCCCAGCAGCACCATATCGCCCGGCATGCCCGGGTTGATATTACCGGGAACATTGCGAATCAGAATCGCCCCAAGTCGCACTTCGTCCAGCTGAGTATCGTAGACGGTGGCCATGCCATTGGCCGTGGTGACACGCGTCGCAAACCCTGCGCGCAGGCCCAGACGCTGCGCCAGCGGTTCCGGTACGCTGATACGGGTCGCACCGGTATCGACCAGAAACTGAACCGGCTGGCCATTGATCAGCCCGGGGGCGACATAATGACCGGCGCGATTGCGCTGCAGCACCACCTCCGCCTTGCCGTCAACACTCAGGGCTCGGAGCTCGCTGTTGGGGTTGTACTGCCGCTCCAGCCAGCCGTCAAAGCCCAGCACCAGCAGCGCCAGCAATGACAGCCAGGCCGCGAACCACATCAGACGTCCACCATTGCGGGATTTTGCATCGAAATCAGTCATGCCTGTAGGGGCAACCTCCGCAGGCAAAAGTTCACTGCAACGAACGCCACCAGACCGAACTTGTCACCGGTTCTGCGGCTTGACCGTTGCACTGACCAGACATCTATCCCTGTCCCCACCAGGCGCGAGAGACGGGACCGTCCTGATAAGCTGAACGAAACTAACACCATCATCTTCTTATATTGCATCGCAACAAACCAGCAAAGACCCGACATCTCCTTATAAACAGGGCATAAAACGCCTACTCGTTTTCGAGACCAGCCATCGCCAAAGAACAAATAGATGAATATTTTTAATCTAAAGGTTGAAAAACTGTCGTTTGAGTCAGTGACAGCGGATGATTACTATAGCCTCCATCGAATGATTGCTGAGCTCTGAAGAGCCGATGGTTTGGGGACCACGTCGTATCAGTAGGCAATCTGTAACCGTGACACCGAGGTAGGCAGCATGTATAGCGCACAGCAGATGAGTGATATCAACCTGGAAGAAGTGATGGCGGCAGCTCGAATGGAGCGCGCCAGGATGATCCGCGAATTCCTCGTCAAGCTGGGTCAGCGTCAGATCCAGCCGTTCTGGAACAATGCATTCAAGCCACTGTTCCTGCGCTTCAGCCACTGAGTCGAGGCTGCTCCGCGACACCCGTTTTTTGATTGACTTGTTGTTCTTGTGAACTTCGGCCGGCCCCGGATATCGGGTGACCGGCCTTTTTTATTGATGAGCCAACAGTTGCGAGCTAACAGTACACAGACTGCCTCGGCGGAACTAGCCTGCTCTTACTGTTCACTGTCAACTGCCCACTCTCTCAGACTCTCAAGCCACCATCCATCTCGACGATCCGCCCGGTGAAGAAGTCGTTTTCGATGATGTATTGCAGCGTATGCGCCATCTCGGAGATTTCGCCCAGACGCCTCAGCGGTACGGCCTGCAGCATGCGCTCGATCGCCTCCGGCTTCATTTGTGCCGTCATGTCGGTTGCGATGACGCCCGGGGCGATGCCACCGACGCGTATGCCATGACGTGCCAGCTCGCCGGCCCAGCTGACGACCATGGTCGCGACGCCGGCCTTGGTGGCCGAATAATTGGTCTGGCCGATATTGCCGGCGCGGGATACCGAAGAGATGTTGACGATAACGCCGCCTTCGCCCTGTTCGGCCATGATCGCCGCAGCCTCGCGACCACAGAGGAAAGTGCCGCTGAGGTTGACGTTGACCACGCTGGACCACTGCTCATAGCTCATCTTGCCCAGCAACTGACCGTCCTTGACCTTGATGAGCATGCCGTCACGCATCAGGCCCGCATTGTTGACCAGGCCATGGATGCGGCCGAAGTCGCCCCGAATAGACGCGAACACCTCTTCGACCTGGGCTTCCCGCGCGATATCGCAGACATAGCCACGCGCTTCGCCTCCCCTGCCTTCGAGCTTTCGCACCGCCGCATCCAGCGCATCGCGGTCCAGATCGATCAGCGCCAGCCGGCCGCCGAGGCCGGCAAGATGTTCAGCCATACCAAGCCCGAGCCCTCGTGCGCCGCCGGTAATCACGAACACTTTGTTCTGGATCTGCATCGAATTCTCCCGTCGCTCTTTATTCAAAGTTTACGTTAACGTAAAGAATAAGATAGAAAGCCACAGGCGGCAAGCTCTGTCAGCGGGTTACGCAGGGCAATCGCACTATCACGAGGCGATGACAAGATCGTCAGGGTCGATGTGGTCGGGCCTGTCTGACACGCCGTGAACTCGTCCCTGAGGGCTCGGCTGCCGCCGTCCTGGCGGCAGACGGTCAGCCAGACCCGACCACATCAGCCTCGGAGAGCCCGGTGCCGGTACGAAAACGGCTTAGTTCCGGCATTTGCAGAAACCGTTGCCATGCTGCCGAACCCCAAGCCTTTCTTCGAATCCCTCCCCGATCCGCGCCGGACCACGCAAAACAAGCTGCATGGGCTGTCGGACATCCTCGGTATCGCCCTTTGTGCAACACTCTCCGGCATGGATGACTGGGAAGCCGTGGCAGAATTTGGCCGTACCAAGGAGGACCGGTTGCGACAATTCTTGCCGCTGCCCAACGGCACCCCTCCCACGACACCTTCGGGCGCGTCTTTTCCCTGATCGACCCGGAGGCGTTCGAGGCGGCGTTTTTCGATTGGGCCGCCCGTGCCCGAATCGGCGGCGACAGGCAGGATCAACTGGCACTGGACGGCAAAGCCGTCCGCCGCTCCCATCGTGGTTCAGCGGCTCGTGCACTGCGCCTGCTTCATGCCTGGTCCTGTGAGGCTCGCCTGTTGGTGGCTCAACGCCGGGTGGACGCGAAGGCGAACGAGATCACGGCCCTGCCCGAGATCCTGTCCTTGTTCGACCTGGACGGCGTCACGGTGACGATCGACGCTATCGGCTGTCAGAAAACGGTGGCCCGGCAGATCACCGAGGGCGGTGGCGACTATGTGCTGGCCCTCATCCGGCGCTTCGCCCTGAACCTCCTGCGCCAGGCCAGGGCTCCAAACCCGGGGTCAAGAATAAACGGCTGCGTGCTGCCTATGACGACGCCTTCCGGGCCTCGGTGCTGCAGCTGACGCCGCGAGTGCACGGATGGTTCTCGCCGCCGGCTTGCCTGGCCATTGTCGGGTAGCGAACCGGGTTCGGTGCGCCTGTCGGTTGGCACCGCGTTGTCGAGGGGTGGGGGTACCGCTTCAGGGCGACCGTCTGCCGCCAGGGAGGGCGGCAGCAGAGCGGTCAGGGACGACGTAAAGCGTGTCGCCCGGAAACGGTACCGCCGGCCCGGACTGGCTCTCGCAGTCGTCAGGTAGTGCGATTGCCCTGGCGGGTTACGGGCAACTGGCAACTGGCAACTGGCAACTGAAATTACTGCAGGAGCGGCGGGTACCGCTCCTGCCAAGATGGAAACCTATTCCACCGAGGTCGCTTCGATGCTGTGGATACTGAGGTCGGCGCCGTTGAACTCCTGCTCCTGGCTCAGACGCAGGCCAACCAACAGCTTCATGCCGCCGTAGACCAGCAAACCGCCGATCACCGCCACCAGGATGCCGGCCAGGGTACCGACCAGCTGTGACATCAGGCTTACGCCGCCGAGGCCGCCAAGGGACTCGCTGCCGAAAATACCCGCGGCGATGCCCCCCAGGCCCCGCAAAGACCGTGCAGCGGCCAGACACCCAGGACGTCGTCGATCTTCCAGCGGTTCTGCATCAGGGTGAACAGCCAGACGAAGATGGCACCGGCGATACCGCCAACCGCGAGTGCACCAATGGGGTGCAGAATATCGGAGCCGGCACAAACCGCCACGAGACCCGCCAGCGGACCGTTATGAATAAAGCCGGGGTCATTCCTGCCGAGCAGCAGCGCCACGATAATGCCACCGACCATCGCCATCAGGCTGTTGACCGCCACCAGGCCGGAAATGCCGTCGAGGGTCTGCGCCGACATGACGTTGAAACCGAACCAGCCGATGCAGAGGATCCAGGCCCCCAGCGCCAGGAACGGAATATTGGATGGCGGAAAAGCCACCAGCCTGTCGCCACGATAGCGCCCGTTGCGGTTGCCGAGCAGCAACACGGCCATCAGCGCGATCCAGCCGCCAACAGCGTGCACGACCACGGAGCCGGCAAAATCGTGAAAGGACGCACCGAAGCGGTTTTCGAGCCAGCCCTGGAAACCGAAATTGCCGTTCCAGATCACCCCCTCGAAAAAGGGATAGACCAGCCCGACGCTAAGGGCCGAGGCCATCAGCATCGGCCAGAAGCGGGCACGCTCGGCAACCCCTCCGGAAATGATCGCCGGAATCGCCGCGGCGAAGGTCATCAGGAAGAAGAACTTGACCAGGGCATAGCCGTTATCCGCCGCCAGAGTGGCGGCGTCGTCGAAAAAGGTGACGCCATAGGCGATCCAGTAGCCGACGAAGAAATAGGCCACGGCGGAAAAGCCGAAATCGGTCATGATCTTGACCAGCGCATTGACCTGATTCTTGTGCCGCACCGTCCCCACTTCGAGAAAGGCAAAGCCTGCATGCATGGCAAAGACCATGATGGCTCCAAGCAGGATAAAGAGCGTATTCGAACTCTGTACCAGTGCCTCCACCGCACTATTCACCGTTTCCACTGAGCGTCTCCTTCAGCCGCTGCGCCGGGCGCAATCGCACCTCTATGGTGCGCTATGTTATTGAATGACCCGTTCCGGTGCGCAAAACGCTGCAACTGAAACACAGGAGCCCAAGACCGGTAGCCATGGCCGACCGGTAGCCAGGCCCTGGCGTATTCAGCCCTCGATGCCCTTATTTGCTGCATGACAAGCACCCGTTTGGCGCACATCGGATCCTTTGATCACCAAAACGAAGCATGATTCATGCCACAAAACCATGCACCGGGACGCAAGGCGGGCGCCACCGGCTGGCGGTGGCACCCGGCGACGGGGATCAGCCGCGGTGGCGAATCTCGAAGCAGACATGGATACCGGCACTGCGCTTGAAGTCCGGATCCAGCGTCTGGGCGGTGATATCGCGGATATCGAAAGCCGCCAGTGCCTCGTAATCGAGCCTGAAACGACGGTAGTTGTTGGAGAAGATCAGCAGGCCATCCGGGCGCAGCCGCTTCATCGCCGCCTCGATCAGCATCACATGATCGCGCTGGATGTCGAGCACCGCCTCCATGCGCTTGGAATTCGAAAAGGTCGGCGGATCCATGAAGATCAGATCATAGGTCTGCGGATGGCGCTGCTGCAGCCAGCGGGTGCAGTCGGCCTGAATAAAATGATGGGGGCCGCCCCCGAAGCCGTTCAGGGCCATGTTCTTCATCGCCCAGGCGAGGTAGGTGGCCGACATGTCGACACTGGTGGTGGAAGCGGCGCCACCGACGGCCGCATGCACCGTGGCGGTGCCGGTATAGCAGAAGAGGTTCAGCACATCCTTGCCGGCGGCCAGCGCCTGGACACGGCGGCGCACCGGCCGATGGTCGAGGAACAGACCGGTGTCCAGGTAGTCGTGCAGGTTCACCCTGAGCCTGCAGCCATGCTCCTGCACTTCGAAAAAGTAGTCACTCTGCCCCTGGCGATCGTACTGACTGGCGCCCTGCTGGCGCTTGCGCTGTTTCAGCACGACACGCTCGGGCCGCACATCCAGCACTTCGGGTATGGCCTTGACGACATCCTGCAGGCGCTCGAACGCCTTGACCGGATCCACCGAGCGCGGCGGCGCGTACTCCTGCACATGCACCCAGTCGCCGTAGAGGTCCACGGCAACGGCATACTCGGGCATATCGGCATCGTAGACACGATAGCATTCGATACCTTCGCGACGAACCCACTTCGACAGTGCCTTGAAATTCTTCTTCAGCCGGTTGGCGAACATCTGCGCCTGCTCGCCCAGTACGACGGCCCCCTCCTCCGGCAATGGCCGCTCGCGCTCGGCATAGAGCGTATAAAGAAACAGGGTGCACTCGATGGCGCCATTGAAGAGACGGTACTGGCGATCGGCCTTCAGCCCGATCACCTTGCACTGCTCGGGGTTGCCGCTAAACAGCGCCACGCGCCAGCCGCCGAACTGCCGTTTCAGCCGCTCCCCCATCTGCCGGTACATGAACATCAGCTCGCCGGCATCACCGATGCGCTCGGCATAGGGCGGGTTGGTCACCAGCACCCCCGGCCCCGGCTGCGGCGGCGCCAGTTCGACCATAGCCTGCTCTCGCCACTCGACAAGCTCGCCGACACCCGCCCGCAGGGCATTGTCCCGTGCACGCTGCAGCACCTCGGCGTCGCGGTCGAAACCGAAGAAGCGCACCCCGAGACGTTCCAGCCCCTGTTCACGGCGCTGTTCCGCCTCTTCGACCAGCGGCTTCCACAACGATTTGTCGTGGCGCAGCCAGCGACTGAAACCGAAGCGCTGCCGCAACAGTCCCGGCGCGATATCGGCCGCCATCAGCGCCGCTTCGATCACCAGGGTACCGGAACCGCACATCGGGTCCAGCAGCTGCGAATGACTGTCGGCCAGCTGCGGCCAGCCGGCGCGATAGAGCACTGCCGCGGCGAGGTTCTCCTTCATCGGCGCCAGTCCCGCCTCCTTGCGATAGCCACGCCGGTGAAGACTGTCACCGGACAGGTCCAGGGCGATACTGGCCTGGCCTTTCGCCAGATGCACGCTGATGCGCACGTCGGGCTGGCGCCGCTCGACTGCCGGACGACTGCCGGTCTTCTGCCGCACCTGGTCGACGATCGCGTCCTTGACCCGCTGGGCACCGAAATGGGTATTGATGATCTTGCTCGAGCGACCGCTGAAGTCGACCGCCAGGGTTCCGGCCGGGCGCAGATGTTCGAGCCAGTCGACCTGCTGCACCGCCCGGTAGAGGTCGTCGGCACTGTCCACCGGCGCCTCGGCAAGCGGCAGCAACACCCGGTTGGCCAGTCGCGACCAGAGACAGACGCGGTACGCATCGACCAGCCCGGCGTCGACATGCACCCCGGCCGGGGTCTCTTTCGCCACGGTAATGTTCAGAGCGGTCAGCTCCTCGCGCAGCAGGCCTTCGATGCCCTTCGGGCAGGTCACAAAAAATTCATCCACTTCGCTCTTCAGTTGTCTTACCGGGCCGGGGACGCGTCGGGCCCGGCAACAAGAATTTCATTCAATCGTAATCATTTTTTAATGAAAACATTTCAGCAGCTGACTACATCCGGCGACAGCCCAATAAGTCATTGATAACACTACCGTTTAAAACCACATTCGATACTCGCGCTATGGTGGCTCAAATATCGATAGCTTTTTTGGATCGTAAGTCCGACCAATTTCCGATATCAATGAAGCTGTGGTCGACATCCGCTGTCGCCACTGCGTTGGGAGCGGCTCGAGAGCGCCGGCTCCGAATACAGAATTATAGAGAGGCGTACTATGAGAAGACAGAAACGCGACAAAACCTCTACTCTGTTCAATCGCGGTTTCCAAGCTGGTTTGGAAGGCAAGTCCATGAGCAGCTGTCCGGTCAACGAGGTTGCGATGCGCAGCTACTGGATGAATGGATGGCGAGAGGGACGGGAAGCCCACTGGAGCGGCCAATCCGGCGTCTCGGCCATACAGGCCAACCCTTCGCTTCACTAATTCCCGATACGACGACTGACTAATCCGATTTCAGCATGGCTCCCCACGGGGAGCCATTTGCGTTTTGGCCGTACGCTCAGCGCCCGGCCAGCTGCAGCGCCCTGATCGCTTCCACGGAATCGGCCACCAGACTCGGGCCCTGAAAGATAAAACCGGTGTAGATCTGCACCAGGCTCGCTCCCGCCTCGATCTTCTCTGCCGCATCAAAGCCCTCGGTAATGCCGCCTACGCCGATAATCGGCAGGGCGCCATCAAGCTCCTGCGCCAGCTGACGAATGGTACGGGTCGAACGGTTGCGCAACGGTGCGCCACTAAGCCCCCTTCCTCGTGACGCAGCGGGGAGTCCTCGATGCCGTCGCGTGACAGCGTCGTGTTCGTGGCGATCACACCATCCATCTCGTAGGTCTTCAGCGCCTTGGCCACCAGTCCAATCTCGTCGTCGGTCATGTCCGGTGCGATCTTGACCGCAATCGGCACATACTTGTCGTGCAGCCGTGCCTGCCGCGCCTGCTCGCCCTTGAGGCGGTTGAGCAGGCGGTTCAGCGACTCGCCGAACTGCAGACTGCGCAGCCCCGGGGTGTTGGGCGACGAGATGTTGACCGTGATATAGCTGGCCCGCGGATACACCTTGCGCAGACAGTAGATGTAATCCTCGTCCGCCTTTTCGTTGGGGGTGTCCTTGTTCTTGCCGATATTGATCCCCAGCACGCCGTCATAGCGGCTGCGCGAGAGGTTGTGCAGCAGTTGATCGACGCCAAGGTTGTTGAACCCCATGCGGTTGATGATGGCCGAATGCTCGGGAATCCGGAACAGCCGGGGTTTAGGGTTGCCCGGCTGCGGCCGCGGTGTCACGGTGCCCACCTCGACGAAACCGAACCCCATGGCCGCCAGACCATCCACCGCGGTGCCGTTCTTGTCCAGCCCCGCCGCCAGTCCGACCGGATTCGGAAAGCGAATACCCATGACCTCAACCGGACAGCTTTCCGGACGGGCACCGAACAGCCGGTGCAGCCCCAGGTTCGCCACCAGGTTCATGCCCCCGAGGGCCAGGTCATGGGACAGCTCCGGCTCCAGTCTGAACATCGAATAACGTGCGAGCTGATACAACATCGGTCATCCATTAGCGTTGGCAAAATAAGGCGGCATTATAGGCGACGTATCAGAATCTGAACACCCGCTCCGAAGCACGGGTCAGGTGCATGGACAAAAGACCTACGACAGCCGCTCGATCTTCAGGAAACGCCCCCGGGCATCGAAGTGTATCCTGAAGCGCCCGCGGACGCCGTCATGGAGTACGAATGGCTGAAGGATACGCGCCGGGAACCGCACGCGGCGCCCGTCCCGCGCGGTCACGACCACATCCAGGGCGCCCGCGCTGCGGTAGTACCGCAGGTATTCATCGCGGCTGATGTTCAGTTCGACTTCTATCTTCTGGTTCATCCTGATCGCAGATGTCATGGGGCTTTAACGGCTTCGCGTCACGCGTCACGCATATTAGACGCCTGATCCGTAACCTGTCACCTGCAACCTGCCACCGATCTAGTCGCTGTAGGCGCTGTTTTTCGCCAGGTCGAACAGCTCCCTGATCGCCACCGTGTACATCGAGTACTCGGCCCGATCCGCCGCCCTCAGCTCGCCGAGCAGGTAGCGCCAGCGCTCGACCTGGGCACGGTTCTGCACTTCCCAGTCCCCGATCAGGTCCGCCATGCTGCGGCCGCGCCTGAAGCCACGCAGCAGCGACGCTACCAGCGCCCGATGCTGCCAGTCGAGATCGTCACGGAAGGCTTCGCGCGCCAGCGCCTGCCAGTAGTTCTCGACCACCAGACCATCGAGCTGCTCGGCAAACCAGTGCAGATCGAGCTGCTGGCCAAGCTCGTAATAGGCGCGCACGACCTGGTCCATGGTCAGCCCCCGTTCGGCGGCCACCTCGGTCATGCCCAGTATCGAATAGAGGCTGCGGGTGGCCGCCACCAGGCGCGCCAGCTTGTCGGGTACCCCCGCATCGGTATAACGGTCGCGGGCCACCTGCCAGACCTCCAGCGGACGCCCCACCATGAGTTCGCCCAGGCGGGACGCGGCACGCATGACCTTGTCGCCGAACTCCGCGGCTTCGCGGGCGCAATCGAGGGTGCCGCGACGGTTGCGCACAAACCAGCGGCAGGCACGGCGGATCAGGTGTTGCAGATCATGCATCATCGCCACCTGGATCTCGACCTCCACCCGGTGGTCCAGAGCCTCTATCTGCTGCCACAGAGACTCGAGACTGAACAGCTTGCGCACCAGCGCATAGGCACGGGCGATCGTTTCGATATCGGCGCCGGTCGAGGCCTGTAGCCGGTCGAAAAATTCACCCCCATGAAGTTGACGATGTGGTTCGCCAGCTGGGTTGCGATGATTTCGCGTCTCAGGCGATGCTGCTGGTGCAGGGACTCGCCGAAGCGACGCACCAGCAGCGGCGGAAAGGCGGTATCCAGCTCCGGCTGCAGGTAGGGTCCTCCGGAAGGGTCGAACTCAGCAATCGCTCCTTGAGCTCGGCCTTGCTGTAGGATATCAGCACCGAGAGCTCGGGCCGGGTCAGCCCCTGCCCCTGGTTGTGCCGCTCGGCCAGCGCCTCGTCATCCGGCAGATACTCCAGCGCCCGATCCAGCCGATGGCTGTTCTCGAGATGGGTGATGAAACGGCGGTACTCGGCCATCGACTCGGCCGAACGGATCTCCATCAGACTGATCGACTGCACCTGGCGGTAGTTGTTCAGCAGCACCCGTTCGGCCACCTGCTCGGTCATGTCCTGCAACAGCCGGTTTCTCTGCTTGCCGGTGAGGTCGCCGGCCGCCACCAGTTCGTTGAGCAGAATCTTGATATTGACCTCGTGGTCGGAACAGTCGACGCCGCCGGCGTTGTCGATAAAGTCCGTATTCAGGCGCCCGCCCGCCAGGGCATATTCGATCCGTGCCCGCTGGGTCAGACCGAGATTGCCGCCCTCGCCAATGACGCGACACTGCAGCGCGGCCGCATTGACCCGCACGGCATCATTGGCTTTGTCACCCACCTCAATGTGGGCTTCGCCGCTGGCCTTGACGTAGGTACCGATGCCGCCGTTCCAGAGCAGATCGACAGGCGCCCGCAGCAGCGCCGAGATCAGCTCGTTCGGCGTCATGCGCTCGCTGCTGATCCCGACCAGCTGTTGAAGCGGCGGGCTGAGACGGATCGACTTGGCGCTGCGCTCGAACACGCCGCCCCCTTCGGATATCAAGGCCGGATCGTAATCCAGCCAGGTCGAACGCGGCAGTCTGAACAGGCGCTCCCGCTCAGAGTAGCTCGCCTGGGCATCCGGCGACGGATCGATAAAGATGTGCTGGTGATTGAAAGCGGCGACCAGCAGAA
This sequence comes from Marinobacterium aestuariivivens, assembly GCF_042661465.1. Taxonomy (NCBI): domain Bacteria; kingdom Pseudomonadati; phylum Pseudomonadota; class Gammaproteobacteria; order Oceanospirillales; family Oceanospirillaceae; genus Marinobacterium; species Marinobacterium aestuariivivens. The sequence goes on from NZ_JBHSWE010000001.1 coordinate 180,488, forward strand.
TCTGGCACGACATCAGCATGCCGTTGCCGAAGACATCGCCGGACATGTCACCGATGCCCAGCACCCGGAAGGGATCCTGGCGGGTGTTGAGGCCAAGCTCGCGGAAATGACGCTCCACCGAGATCCAGGCACCACGGGCGGTAATGCCCATTTTCTTGTGGTCGTAGCCCTGACTGCCGCCCGAGGCGAAGGCATCGCCGAGCCAGAAACCGTAATCTGCGGCAATACCGTTGGCGATATCGGAAAAGCTTGCCGTCCCCTTGTCGGCGGCGACCACCAGATAGCTGTCATCCCCGTCATGGCGCACCAGGTCACGCGGTGGCACCGGCTCGCCCTCCACCAGGTTGTCAGTCAGATCCAGCAAACCGCTGACCAGCAGACGATAGCAGGCGATCCCCTCCTCCTGACGCTGGTCGCGACTCATGCCATCATGCAGCTGCTTGGCGACAAAACCGCCTTTGGCCCCCACCGGTACGATGACCGCATTCTTGACCTGCTGCGCCTTGACCAGCCCGAGCACCTCGGTGCGATAGTCCTCGGGCCGGTCGGACCAGCGCAGGCCACCGCGGGCCACTTTGCCGGCGCGCAGGTGCACGCCTTCGACCCGCGGCGAAAAGACGAATATCTCATACAGCGGACGCGGCAACGGCGCCTCGACGAGTTCCCGCGGTGCCAGTTTGAGGGCGATGTAGGGCTTGGGTTCCCCGTCGGCATCGCGCTGATAGAAGTTGACTCTCTTGGTGGCCCGGATCAGCGTCAGGTATTGGCGAATGATGCGGTCCTCGGTCAGGCTCGGCACCTGCTCCAGCCCATCCTCCAGCGCCTGTACCAGCCGCGTTTCCTGCCCCCCAGCGGATGATCGGGATCGAAACGGGCATGAAACAGCTGCACCAGTTGCTTGCACAGACCCACCTGGTGATAGAGCGCCGCACTGATCGCCTCGCCGCTGATATTGAAATTGAGCTGTTTCAGGTAGGCTGCATAGGCTCGCAGCACCGACACTTCTCGCGAGCGCAGGCGCGCGGCCAGGACCAGGCGATTGAAGTCATCGTTGACCGCCTGTCCGTACCAGATGCCGAGAAAGGCCTCCGCGAAGATCTCCCTGAACTCCTGGAGGGCGATGATCTCATTGCCGACGAAGCGCAGATTGAAGTCGTGTATCCAGATGGACTCGTCCAGATGCATCACCTGATAGGGGTGCTCGTCGATCACCCGCAGCCCCAGGTTTTCCAGCACAGGCAGCACATCGGACAGCGGCAGTGAACGGTGCAGATGAAACAGCTTGAAGTTGAGCGCCTCCTCTTCTGCCTCCAGGTTACGATAAAAGCCCAGGCTCAACGCCTGCTCCTCCCCCAGCTCCATCATGTGACGGATATCGACCACGGCGGTGCGGGCCTGGAAATCCGCACGGTAACCGGCGGGAAAGCCGCCGCCGTATTCGTTGAACGCCCGGGTACCGGCCTCTTCTCCAAGCACCTCGACCAGCGCATCGCGAAGATCGTCGGTCCAGGATCGGGCTGCACGACGCACCGCCTGCTCCACCCGGTCGGGGTCGATACTGTCCGGCACCCGGCCGGATTCGGGCCTCAGGATGAACTGGGTGCGTGCCAGTACCGATTCCGAAAAATGGGTATTGAACTCGGCATGCTGGCAGCCCAGTTCCTCGAGCAGCACCGCTTCGACCTTGCGGCGAAACTCGGTACTGTAGACTTCCCGGGGCGAGTAGACGAGGCAGGAAAAAAACTGACCATAGGCGTCGCGATGAATGAACAGCCGAATCTGACGCCGCTCATGAATCTGCAGAATGGCGATGGCGGTCTGATACAGCTCGTTGACACCGATCTGAAACAGGTCGTCACGCGGGTAGGTTTCCAGTATCTGCAGCAGCTCCTTCCAGTCGTGTCCGCGGGGCACCAGCCCGGACTTGCGCATCACCGCATCGATCTTGCGACGGACCACCGGAATGCGGCGTGAACTCTGGATATAGACCGAAGAGGTATAAAGCCCCAGAAAACGCGCCTCGCCCACCAATTCTCCGTCATCACCAAAACGCTTGAGACTGATGTAATCGGGAAATCCGGGACGGTGGATCCGGGACTTGGCGACCGACTTGGAAAACGACAGCAGCTCCGGAATCAGCGTGAAGTCCCCCGCCTCCCGCTCGCCCCCTGGATCAGCTCGCTGCGCAGGTTCTCGTCGCAGATTTTCAACAGTCCCAGCTGAGAGCCCTCGACCGGCTCGAGTACCGACGCCCCCGGCTTCTCGACCAGCTGATACTCGTCGTAGCCGAGAAAGGTGAAATGATGCCTGAGCCAGCGAATGAACTCCGCGGCCTCGCGCATATCGGCCGCATCGAACTGGGCCGGTATCTGCCGCATCTCCTCGATCAGTCGGCCGGCACGCTCCAGCATGGCGTCGAAGTCCTCGACCACGACGCGCACTTCCGCCAGCAGAAAGGCCAGCGCCTGTTCGAGATCCGCCAGCTGGGCCGGGTCGGTATGACGGTCGACCTCGATCGACACCAGCATCTCGCGAGAAAGCTTGCGCGCGCGGCTGTCGAGGGGCAGCAACTGCCGGAGCTGGTGGCGCTCGCTGCGCCGCACCGCCAGCACGGCGCTGTGAATCGCATGGATGGTCAGATTGCGCCGATTCAGCAGAATCCGTACCGAATCGACGATGAAGGGCATGTCGGTATGCAGCAGCGCGATCACCGTATGAGTCGACTGCCAGCCATGCTCCTCGACTTGCGGATTAAACACCCGAACCTTGGCCGAGTCGCCCGAATATTCCTGCAGAAACTGCCAGCAGGCGATGGTGGCGCCATAGAGGTCGTCCAGACGCCACTCTTTCAGGTCCGTGCGCGCCGCTGTCGCGTAGAAATGACGGGCGAACTCCACCAGGCGCTGAACGCGACGTTTCGGCTGGCGGCAGCGCAAGGTCTCATAAAGGCGCTCGAGTTGCCGCTCGCGTTCGTCAGCGGCTTCGTTGACCCCGGCCATGACGTCGACCTCCCTGGGTTGAACTCCGATTTGCATGGACGACAGCGCCCCCGGGATGCTGGCCGTTTCGTGAGTATAGCCAAGGCGACAGACCGAGCCGGCCCGGCGTCCGGTTGCACGGCGGCGCCTTCCATAACAAGTCATTGATATACCGGGGGGTTACCCGATAATACTTCGTGACACAGGTCTCAGTCCCTGCCCAAAGCAATGCCAGTCCCGGAGATGGCATGACGTTCGGCAAAGGCTGTAAAACCTGTTACCAGCACAGGCGACCGGGGTAGCCTCCATGGCAATATTGCACGCGGCCCTGAAGGGGCCTTTCACAGCAGGCTGAAGCAAAGGCGATATGCGAAAGCTGCCGTTACTACTGAACCTGATATGCCTGCCCGTCCTCGCCGACGTAACAGCCTATCTTGATCGACGCACGATCACGGTTCAGGATACGGTCCGCCTTACGCTCGAAGCCGACGACCGCGTGCAGCAGCCCGTCGATGTCTCCCCGCTTTATCACGACTTCCAGTTTCTCGGCAGCAAGCAATTGACGCTTTCGAGCCACGCCAGTGGCGACAGCCGCTATCGCACACGCTGGGAAATCCTGCTGAGACCGAAAAGCGCCGGTGAACTGGACGTCCCCGCGCTGCATATCGGCACCGAGTCGAGCCAGGCCCTGAAACTGAAGGTCCTGAACTCGGGAGCCAGCCAGAGCGGCCTGCAGGGCGAGCAGGCCTACATCGAATCCGAACTCGATGCGCAAGAAGTCTATCTCGGCAGCCAGCTGCTCTACACCGTACGACTCTATCATGCCATGGCGCTCTCCCCCGGCGCGAAGCTCACCGCACCCTACGTCCCGGGCAGTCAGATCAAGCCCTGGGCGATCAACGGCATTACAGTCGACTGGTCGGAGACCGGGAATACGGCGTCGTCGAGCAGCGTTACGCCATCTTCCCGACCCGCACCGGCACGCTCAGACTCGACGGCCCCATCTTCGAAGGCCGCACCGCCCCCGACGACCGACGTCTCGAGCTGCAGGCAAGCTCCCGGGACTTCAATGTCGTCGAGCCGGCCTACCAGAGCGCGCGGGGCTACTGGTTGCCGGCCACCGCTGTTTCGCTGAGCGACAGCGGCCCGCCGGCCGGCGTCATCGGGGAGAACCAGCCTTTGCAGCACAGCATCACCCTCACCGCCACCGGCCTCCCCGCCTCCCGGCTGCCGGAGCTGGCGCCGGCCTCGAACCAGGCGTTCCAGGTCCGCGTAGACAGCGTGGAACTCGACGAGGAGATAACCGAGCAGGGCCTGGTCAGCCGACGGGTCGAGCATCTGAGCCTGGTGCCGCGACGTACCGGCGAGCTGAGCTTCCCCCGGTGGATATCACCTGGTGGGACCTGGGCGAAAACCGGGCACGCAATGCCAGCCTGCCCGAACGGGTGCTGGAGGTACCGACCGACGTGACAGCCCCCGCTACCGCCCCCGGAGCGCGGCGTTACTGGCGCTGGAGCCCACCCGTCTCGAGCCCGGCCTGCAGCAGGCACTGGACAACAGCCGCCTTCTGATCGGCCTGCTGACCTTCACCAGCCTGGTATCTTCCCTCGGCTGGTTGTATACCTTCAACCATCTGCGACTGATGCGACGGGAAAGCCGCCAGCAGGCTCAGGAAGAGGAGATGCGCCGCCGGCGCAAACTGCTGATGGCCCACCAGATGGCCGAGAAAAACACCTTCCAGGCCCTGGCCATGGCCTGCCAGCAGAACAATCCTGAGGTCGCCAAGCTGCGCCTGATCGAATGGGCCCAGAACTTCTGGCCCGACCAGCAGATATTCAGCGGCGAAGACATCAGCGACGCCGCCCGCAGCCAGGCACTGGACTTCCTGATCCTCGACCTGGAACAGCACCTGTACCAGGGGACGCCTCGCTCTGGCACGGCGACCTGTTGCTCGAGGCCATCGAGAAACTGCGCCAGCGCCGCCCCGAGGGCGCCGAGGCGTTGCCGATGCCGGAACTCCACTACGCCTCCTGACGACGAGGTACCGCTCCATGACGAAAAAAGCCGTCGTCGCCTGATCCATACCCTTGGCCTTGGCGGCGTCGCGCCCGACGAAAACCCGACCGCCAGACGCTGGGGCACCTGGTTCGAATGGCCGATGATTCTGGCGGCACTCTGGATACTGGTCGACTGGTACCTCGCCAGCCAGAAGGGGCTGCCCTCCACCTACAGCCGCTTCACCGACCCACTGGTCTGGAGCTGCTTTCTGCTGGAACTGGTGCTGATGACGATTCTGGTCGACGACAAGCTCGGTCACCTGCGCCGCAACTGGCTCAACCTGGTGATCGTGCTGGCGGGCCTGCCGATACTCTGGGGGCCGAAGTCTACTATGCCGGCGCCCTGCGCACGCTGAGACTGCTGCTGATGCTGGGCATTTTCCTGCGCGTCTGGGACGACGTCTATGCCATTCTGACCCGCCACAACCTCGGCACCACTCTGGCGATCGGCTTTATCCTGCTGATGATCGCGGGCGTACTGATCTCGGGCATCGACCCGGCCTTCGAGTCGCCCATCGACGGTATCTGGTGGGCCTGGGTGACGGTCACGACCGTCGGCTACGGCGACCTGGTGCCCTCAACGACCGAGGGGCGCATTTTCGGCGCGCTGCTGATCCTGATGGGGATCGGACTGTTCTCGATGTTGACCGCCAGCTTTTCGGCTCTCTTCATCGAGCAGGGAGAGGAAGCGCTGACCCGGCGCGAGCAGGAAAACCTCAAGCGTATTGGCCACCTCGAAAACCGGCTCGAGCGTATCGAACGGCAGCTCGAACGCGCCATCGCCGCGCTCGACCGGCTCGAAGACCGCGCCGGCGCGGACGATGACCCGCAACACCGCAAAGCGGATAAGTGACAGGCATCCCACTTTGGCAGGAAGGCAACCTAGGGTGCTGGTGAGCAACGCGAACCGCACCGCGAACCTTCCGGTGCGGTTCGCGGTTCGCGCATCACCAGCACCCTACATAATGTGCCGCCACATACAGCAGGTTGCCGTCTTAGCGCTTCACACTGGCCTCGAGAGCCGGCTCCAGTTGCGAGTATTGAAACTCGTAGCCGGCATCGAGCAGCCGGCGCGGATAGACCCGCTGCCCTGACACCAGCAGCTCACTGGCTTCGCCCAGCAGAAGCTTCATCGCCAGTGCCGGTACCCGCAGCACCGCCGGACGTTTCAACACCCGCCCGAGCGTGCGGCTGAACTCGCCGTTGCTCACCGCTTCCGGCGCGCAGGCGTTGAAGGGACCGCGCAGGGTCTTCTGATCGATCAGGTAGCGGATAATGCCCACCTCATCGGCCAGTTGCACCCAGGACATCCATTGCCGGCCATTGCCGATGGGACCACCGAGACCGAGCCTGAACGCCGGCAGCATCTTGGCCAGGGCCCCGCCCGGGCCCAGCACGATGCCGGTGCGCACCAGACAGACGCGAACGCCAAGCTTTTCCGCCTGCAGCGCTTCGCTTTCCCAGTCGGCGCAGAGCTGGTGTGCAAATCCGGGTACGAAATCGTCGGCCTCTTCGGTCAGCAGATGGTCGTTGTCCTGACTGCCGTAATAGCCCACCGCCGAACCACTGACCAGCACGCCGGGGCGCCGGTCCAGGCGCTCGATAAGCCGCAACAGGTCCCGGGTGATCTGCAACCGGCTGTCCCGCAGCAGCTGTTTGCGCGCATCGCTCCAGCGCCGGTCGACGATAGGGGCCCCGGCCAGATTGACGATCGCGTCGAGCATTTCATCATTGGCAATTGCGCCCAGCCCCTCGATCACCCGAACGCCGGAGCCGAGTTTCCTGGCGGCACGGCCGGTGGAACGGGTCAGCACCACAACTTCGTGACCATCGCCCTGCAGCGAAGCGATCAGCGCCGAGCCGATAAAGCCGGTACCGCCGGTAATCAGTACTTTCATCCTCTCTCCTTGCTGGCGTCTCGCCGGTGCCTCCTGGCAGCAGCGCTCCACCTGACGATTTGCGTCTGCGGACCTCATTGACACCGGAAGGTCAGCTACTTAAGCTGCGAGCTCAGACCAGCAGCCATACGGAATATCCATGTTTACCGGTATCGTCCAGGGCAAGGCCCGGGTCCTCGACCTGCAACGTCACCCACAGTTTATGCAACTCAGTGTCGAATTGCCGCCCGGTCATGCAGATCGGCTGGAACAGGGTGCCAGCATCGCCCTGAATGGCACCTGCCTCACGGTCACGGGCTTCGATGGCAACCGTGTGCAGTTCGACCTCATCGTCGAAACCCTGAGGGTCACAAACCTGGGAGACCTCGGGGTCGGGGACGAGGTCAACTTCGAGCGCGCGGCCCGCTTCGGCGACGAGATCGGCGGCCACTGCCTCTCCGGTCACGTCCATGCCTGCGTCGAGATCCTCGAGATCAGGAAAAGCGGGCACAACTGCGAAGTCTGGTTCGCACTGCCCGCTGCGCTGCACAAGTACATCCTGCCCAAGGGCTTTGTCGCGCTGAACGGCTGCAGCCTGACCATCGGCGACGTGCTCGAGGATCGCTTCAACGTCTACCTGATACCTGAGACCCTGGCCGTAACCGGATTCGGTACGGCGCAGACCGGCGAACGGATCAATCTGGAAGTGGACCCGCAGACACAGGCCACGGTGGATACGGTGGAGCGGTTCCTCTCGCAGAGAAACCTCTAAGCCGTACGCTGGGTTTCGGCCCTAGGGGCCTCTACCCAATCTACGTACAACTATGCCTTCATATCCTGCACCAGCGCCTGGTAAAGTTCGACATACTGCTCGGAGCGATTTTCCCCAAACAGCGGATCCTCGTTTTTCGGCAACTGCTCATCGAGCTTGATCCAGTCACCCTGCTCCGCCACCTGATCGATGCCCGGAAAGATCTCGGCTTCCTCGAAGTCGATGTGCGCCTTCTGCTCATCGACATAGCGTTCGAGCATGTCGATGAACTGGTCCATCGGCATCAGGGTATCGTTGAGAATGCTGTCGATGGCATCGCTCAGCTCGTGGGAGGAGGCATGCAGCTTTCGGTGCTGCGCGGTGCACTGTCGCATCAGTTCGTCGAGGCGGCTGTCCCGACCCTCGAAAAAGGCGAACAGCTGGTCTTCCAGTGGATGGTGATGGCGATCGGCATATTCGCTGATATAGTCGACCGCATCGGCCATCAGGCGAAAGTTCGGACGTGTTCCGGCACGCAACTTGCCAACTTTGGCCCGCAGCACATCCAGCAGGCGATTGAGATTGATATGGTCCTTGTGCAGGACGGACAGGATCGTCATCTTGAACCTCCGCTATAAAGGGATGCCTTTACTATAGACAAGACAACCGGGCCGTTGTTGACGACATTGACATCAAATAAGGCCAGCGGGTGACCCGTTACGCCACCAGGCGGTGAAGCTCGGCGAGACTGCCCACCCGCAGATCGGTCAGTTCCGGCCACTCGGGGCCTGACGGGGGACGACATGGACCGTCTGCATGCCCGCACCGCGGCCGGCTTCGAGATCATAGCGGAAGTCGCCCACCATCAGTGCCTGCGCAGGCGATGCGTTCCAGCAGGCGAGCAGGTGCCGCAGGCCGCCGGGGTCCGGCTTGGGCCGGGCCTCGTCGCGCCCCAGCACGAAGGGTGGCTCGAAATGGTGAGCCACGCCGATGGCCGCGAGCGACAGCAGCGCCAGCTCGCGACTGTTGCGGGTCAGTATCCCGAGCCGGCAGCGGCGTTGCGCCAGGGACTCCAGCAGCGGGTGCAGCCCCTCCGCCGGCTGCGCCTGACGGGCATAATGATGCTCGAGTTCGTCCAGCCGCCGCACGCGTTCGCTGCGTTCCGGCTCGGGCAGCGCCGCCAGCCAGTCGAGGATATCGGCCGCCTGCGGGATCCCGAGCTCGCACCGGATGTGATTGAAGTCATGTACCGGCAGCGTCAGGGTACCGTCCAGGTCGAAGATCCAGTGTCGACATTCACGCAGCCAGTTGATGTCAGTGTTCGCCACCGTTTTCTCCATCGATCGTCTCCAGGATGCCGGCCAGCTTGTTTTCCACCTCCTGCAACAGCCGCTGGTAACGCTGCTGACTGCCGTCGCCCTCACCAAGCAGCCGCTCGAGATTGCCGAGGCTGTCCTGGCTGTCGCGTATCGCCTGCAGCACGTTGCGCGAGCGTTTCTTGTGACTGTCGGTCAGTTGGCCGATACGGCTGAGGGTCCGTTTCAACTGGTCGTCGAGGTCGTGGATATGCTGACTCACCTGCAGGAGGCCGTCGCTGAGCGAATGGCTGATACCGCCGATCTGGTGCTCGAGGCGAAAGACGGCATTGCGGAACCGGGACAGGAACTGCTCCCCTTCCCGATCCATGAAGATCGACAGCAGCTCCTCGGGATAGAGCGCCCGGTTGCGGCCATCGGCACGAATGCTGTACTGACCGCCCTGGGTGCAATAGGGCTTGGCATGCCCCGACGGGATTTCGATCCTCAGGATCGACTTCGCCGCCAGGTTTTCCGCGAAGATTTCCACTTCGATATTGGGGTAGCAGCCGGTGGCCTTGTTGACGATGCTCAGGCGAGCGCTGTCGTCGACCTCGCAGCCGACAACCCGGCCGCGCTGGACACCATCGGTGGTGGTGTACTCGTCGATGCCGATCAGCAGGGTACCACCGGCTGCTGCATTGGCGAAGGCCACGAGATCCGCGGCATGAACCGCGGACGCCTCGCGCTTGAAATCGACGTTGACACCCTCGGGCATCTCCAGCAGACGCCGGGTACGCCCCGAGATCCGACGATACTCCCTTCTCATCTGCGCACCGTTTCAGGCTCGCTGAATAATCGCAGCGGCCGCCCTGCCCTGTCAGCCGTAAATGGCGTCATCGAAGGGGTCGAGGGGATGCTCCAGCATCTTGTCGTCACGGAAATAGAGGATGCGACCTTCAAACTTGAGCCCCTTGGAGGCAAACCAGCGGTCGGTGTCTTCACACCCTCTTCCGCCTTGCCGGTCTGCATCCGCGCCACCAGCAGGCGATAGAAGTAGATGCCGAACAACGCGGCCGCAGCCCCGAGGAAAAATCGGACGCCAGCGCAAAAATCAGCGTCACCAGGCCCGCGACCCAAACCCGGCTGGCCCGGGCGGTCTGCATCGCCCGGGTGGCATCGTCGAGCTGATCACGGAACTTCAGATAGCGACGATAGTTCTGCTGCAGATCGAACTTGTCGTGGCTTGAAAGCAATCTATCCATTTAATGCATCCCTGAGTGTTTTCTTGATAATAAATTTTCACTGCCTGCTCTGGGGCAGTATAACCAACCTGAACTTAATCGTTCATAACACGGCCGCCCGCCTAAAGGCTCTTGCTGACCACCTCGTAAACGTCTTTCGACAGCTCGCCGCTGTCGAGAATCCGCTGCAATGCCGACTGCATCAGCGCCTGGCGCGGGGCATCGTATTTGCGCCAGCGCGTCAAGGGCGTCAACAGACGGGACGCCACCTGGGGATTGAGCCGGTTCATCTCGATGATGCGGTCGGCCAGAAAGTCATAGCCTGCGCCATCAGCGGCATGGAAGTTGACCGCATTCTGGTTGCAGAAAACCGAAATCAGCGAACGCACCTTGTTCGGGTTGCGGATATCGAAGGCTTCATGCTTCATCAGCGCATCTACCCGTGCCAGAGCTCCCGGCTTCGGGTCGCTGGCCTGGATCGCCAGCCACTGATTGATGACCAGGGTCTCGCGCTCGAAACGGCGATAGAAATCCTCCAACACCGCGTCTGCCTCAGCCCCGAACGCCGAATGTGCGATCAGACTCAGCGCGCCCTGACGGTCGGTCATGTTGTCGGCGTCGTCATACTGTGCCCTCGCACGTGCCAGCTGGGCCGGCTGTTCGAGTGCCATCAGATAGGACAGACAGAGGTTGCGCAGGCTGCGGCGCGCCACCTGGACGGCGTCGGGCGCATAGACGCCGGCCGGCGCCAGTGCCAGGTAACGACGCTCGAAACGCCCGGACAGCGCCTGCGCCAGGGCCTTTTTCGCGAATTGACGCGCTTCGTGGATCGCCTCGACATCGATCTCGTCGGACAGCTCGCTCAGATAGGCTTCGGACGGCAGCGTCAGCACCTTGGCGACCATCGCCGGGTCCAGGGCTTCGTCATCCAGCACGGCGGCGAAGGCGTCGATAAGGGCGCAGTCGAGCTGCATCGGCCGACCGGCACGATACTGGTCCATCAGCTCCCGCAGTATATCGACCGCGAGGGCCTGCCCGGCATCCCAGCGGTTGAACCCGTCACTGTCATGGCTCATCAGGAACACCCGCTCATCCCGGCTGCAGGGATACTGCAGCTTCACCGGCGCCGAGAAGCCCCGCAACAGCGACGGCACGGGACGCTCGGCAACGCCTTCGAAGACGAAGGTCTGTTTCGTTTCGGTCAGTTCCAGCACCTCGGTGGTGGCACCGCCGGCCAGCGGCAGATCGCGGCCGCCCGGTCCCAGCAGGCCGATGGCCAGCGGAATATGAAAGGGCTTTTTCTCCGCCTGATCCGGCGTCGCCGGGCAGCTCTGCTCGACATGCAGACTGTAACGCTGCGCCGCAGCGTCATAGTCGTCGCTGACATGCAGGCGCGGCGTGCCGGCCTGGTCGTACCAGAGACGGAACTGGCTCAGATCGCGTCCGGAAACCTCCTCCATCGCCCTGACGAAGTCGTCGGTCGTCACGGCCTGGCCGTCATGGCGCTCGAAGTAGAGGTCCGAGCCCTTGCGAAACAGCTCGGGCCCCAGCAGCGTATGGATCATACGCACGACTTCAGCGCCCTTCTCGTACACTGTCAGGGTATAGAAGTTGGAAATCTCGATAAAGGATGCCGGCCGTACCGGGTGCGCCATGGGGCCTGCGTCCTCGGCGAACTGGGCCGTACGCAGCAGCGTCACATCCTCGACCCGCTTTACGGCGCGCGAGTTCATGTCGGCCGAAAACTCGGCGTCGCGGAATACCGTAAAGCCCTCTTTCAGGCTGAGCTGAAACCAGTCACGACAGGTCACGCGGTTGCCGGACCAGTTGTGGAAATATTCGTGGGCCACCACCCCCTCGACGCGCTGAAACGCTGCATCGGTGGTGGTTTCGGGACTCGCCAGCACGCAGGAGGTATTGAATATGTTAAGCCCCTTGTTCTCCATCGCCCCCATGTTGAAGAAATCGACCGCCACAATCATGTATATATCGAGATCGTATTCGCGGCCGTAGACCTTCTCGTCCCAGCGCATCGCCTTGACCAGCGACTCCATCGCATGATCGAGCTTGTCCAGATCCCTGCTCTCGGCATAGATGCGCAGGGTCACATCGCGACCGGAAGCGGTTTTGAACGGGCGTTCGATATGCGCCAGATCACCGGCCACCAGCGCAAACAGGTAGGCGGGCTTGGGGAAGGGGTCCTGCCAGGTGACCCAGTGCCGCCCCTCGTCCTCCAGGCTGCCGGATGCGACCGGGTTGCCGTTGGACAGCAGCACGGGGTAGCGCCTGGCATCCGCCTCGACGGTGGTGGTGAAGACCGACATCACGTCCGGCCGGTCAAGATAGAAGGTGATGCGGCGAAAACCTTCCGCTTCGCACTGAGTGCAGTACATGCCGTCAGAGCGGTACAGCCCCTCCAGCGCGGTATTGTCCTGGGGTCTTATGCGGGTCAGGCACTCGAGGGTGAACTCGTCGGGCACTGCGCGGATAAGAAGGCTCTCGCCCTCCCGCCGGTAGTCCTGCGGTGACAGCACCTGCCCGCTGATGGCCAGCCGGCAAAGCTCCAGACTTTCGTGTCCGTGCAGATCCAGCGGCGCCTGGCGCGACGGCGAAGCCGGATTGCGGCGCATCTTCAGCACCGATCGCACCAGCGTATGGTCATCGCCGAGTTCGAAGCGCAACTCCGTGGTATCGATCAGGAACGGCGGGACCTGGTAATCCTTGAGATAAATCGCTCTGGGTTGTTCGGCCATTACAGCTATCACCTTATTCGGAACTGAATTCCACCTGATAGGCGGTAAATTTGCGTAGATTGATCACGCCACTGTCGAGGATCAGGTACTGCCCCTTGATGCCCTGGAGCTGACCGCCGACTTCGGGCGTCTTGTCCAGATTGAGGGAGCTGACTTTGAGCGGATAGTTCAACACCGGATAATCGATCTGCAACTCCTCGGCGTCCAGGCGCTGGATGGCCTGCAGACCGAACTGCCGCTCGACCTCGCCGAGCGGTGCGGCAATGACATCGAACAGACGGTCGCGCTCCGCCTTCAGGTCGAGGGCTTCCACTTCGCCCTTGAGCATTTTGCGCCAGTTGGTCTTGTCCGCGACCTCCGCCTTGAACAGGTGTTCGACCAGCCCCGACTGATAGCGCGAATCGACCCGCAGGATCGGCAGCGCCTGAACCGCGCCCTGGTCGATCCAGCGCGTCGGCACCTGAGTGCCCCGGGTGATGCCGACCTTGATACCCGAAGAGTTGGCCAGATAGACGATATGGGACTGGAAGCAGTACTGCTCACCCCAGGCGGGATCCCGGCAGGTGCCGAGATGGTAATGGCATTTTTCCGGACTGACGATGCAGCTGTCACATTCGGCCAGTTTGGTGAAACAGGGATAGCAGTATCCCTGATTGAAACTTTTCTTGGTCTTGCGGCCGCAGTGAATGCAGTTGATTTCGCCAAGATGGCGCAATCGAACCTGACGTCCGAGCAGCGTATTCAGCGCCAGCGTCTGGTCGCCGCAGACCAGTTCATATTGCGCCACACCCTGGTCGAGCCCGACCCGCATTTTGCGCAGCGCGCCCTGTAGCTCTGCCTGCATCGATCAGTCCTGATTAATGATTTTCAGGGTCTGGGGCTGCAAGGGGTCGGCACCATGCTGACTGCCGTCCGGGCGCGTGCGGTCGATGTAACCGGTGCGTTCGTCTTCCGGCAGTCGCTGATCATAGGCGATCACCGCCCGCAGGCTGATACTGCGCTGCTCCTCGCTGAGACGTTCCCCATTCGGCCACTTGCCCAGCTCGACGGCGCGTTTCAGCGAACGGTGCATTTCCGGGGTCATGGACTCGATCAGTTGCTCGTAATTCATCGTCATCAACACTCCAGGGAGGCCTGTTCGGTAATGCACGCAGTGTACCAGACTCCGCACGCCCGGCTGAACCATCAGCGACCGCTATCGGCGAGAAAGGCCAGCACCCGCTGATGCAATTCGCGGCGGCTGTTGCGTCCGGGAATATGGCTGTCGTCCAGCAACAGGATATCGCTGAGTTTCGGCAGCGCTTCCCGGGCCGCCGCCTCCAGGGCTTCGGGCTCGAAGTAGAGATCGTGACGCGCCAGCACCAGTTGAACTGCGCCGTCGAAATGCCGCAGTTCGGCCGCACTGAAGGGACCAGGCGGCACCCGGACGGGCGGATGCAGGTCGCTCAGCACCGCCTGATAAAACTGACAGAGCTCCGGCCAGGGCTCGGCCATCAGAGGTTTCATCAGGGCAGCGAAGTGCGGGTCGTCCCGATGCCAGCGGTAGCTCAGCCAGGGTCGCAAAGTTGCCTTGAGCGTGCGCCAGAGGCTGATTTCCAGACCTGCCGGCACGATCAGCGAGGCCCGCTCAACCCGCAGCGGCGCCAGCCGGATCGCATCCAGCACCACGGCCCCGCCGAAAGAGATTCCGACCATCGCGCAACGTTCGATGCCCAGCCCATCCAGCATCGAAAGCAGCCAGCGACCGTAGCCGCCGTCGCGATCCGGCGGCACCTCAGCACTGAGACCGGCCTGCCCCGGTATATCCGGCGAAATCAGCCGAAAAGCGCCGGTCAGCGGCCAGAGCAACTCGAGATTGAACCCCCGCCCGTCTGCAGCCCCGGCACAGCCAGCAGCGGCCGGGCATCCGGGTCGCCGGCCAGCAGCAGATGGGTACGGCCACAGGGGGTTTCGACAAAGCAGGACTCGACCGGTTGCGGCAGGCGTTCGACCTGGCGACGGTAAAGGTGCCGGATACGCTCGCGCGCCGCCGGATCAGCGTAAAGACTCAATGACGGCGGATCCGAAGCAGACGCAGCCAGGCCCAGGCCAGACCGGCAACAAGCCCTGCCAGGTGCGCGGTATTGGCAATGGCGCCGAAGCCGAGCGCTTCCAGCAAGCCGGTAAAGCCGAGCACCAGCCACAGCAGCATCAGCCCCATCAGCGCCGGCGGCAGGCCTATCGAGGGCCGCCCGCCCTGCCGGTCCCAGAACCAGGCATAGGCCAGCAATGCAAACACCACGCCCGACATGCCACCGAACATCGGCCCACTGATCCAGAACTGAGCCAGATTCGAGATCAGCGCCGACAACAGCGCGAGCCCGAGCAGCGCCAGGGTACCGTGAAGCGCCTCGATGGCCCGTCCGGCCACCCAGACCCAGAGCAGGTTGAACAACAGGTGAGGCATATTGAAATGCAGCAACGCCGGGGTCAGCAAGCGCCACCACTGCCCGGTCGCCAGGCTGTGTTCGAGCCCGGCATAGTAGATATGATCGCCACGAAGCTGAAAATCGACGATCGTCAGGTGGCGCATCCAGTCGATATTGTCGCCGAAACCCACCAGCAGCGAAGACAGCACGCTGCCCGCGATCAGCAGCAGACTGAGCCAGGTACGGCGCAGCACCGCCGGGCTTAGCACACCTGGTGCGTTGCGGCGTCGCAGCCGCAAACGACTCGGATCGCCCCCTTCACGCCAGCGGCGATAAAGGCTCAGTACCTGCTCGGCATCGACCTGGGAGGCGATCCAAAGCTCCTGGACGGTCGCCTGCTCCACCACCCGGTGCGGCACCTCGTATTGCCAGAGTATCTCGGTAAAGCCGCTGAGATCCTCGGCCAATGGCACCTCGAGCACCTTGATCATGAAGGCCCTCCACCGAACCCCGCCGACACTTCACGGGCGACATCGACCCAGACGAACCTGGCCGGGTCAATACGCTTTTCATGGTCGTGGCGATAGGCAACCAGCTTGCCGAACTTGACGGCACTGTAATCGAGACAGGCGATATTGTCGGTAATCGGTTCGGGCTCGCCTTCGCGCCAGTAGTGGCCGATGAACAGCAATTTTTCGTCAGCCCCGTAGTGCAGCAGGTTTCGCCGATCCGAGGCCTTGAGACGCATGCGGGCGACATGCTCGGGAAGCGGGTCCGGCTGAAACACCACATCGGCGTAGTACTCCGGCGCCTCGACCCAGAACCGGGTACGGAAAAAGTGTCGCTGAAAGCCGTCCTTGCTCATAATCACTTCGTCGTTGGGAAGCTTGAGATGCGTGCCACGCAGCGCCTGATCCATCAACCGGCACTCGAACGACTGCGGCACCACCGAGCGGTGCAGAAAATCCGTGCTGATGTGATTGCCGCCATATTCGCGACGAAAGCGCTCGATCAGCGCTGCGGGCCAGCAGGCATGAATCACCCGGAACTCGTCGAATTCCAGAAACAGCGGCAGGCCCTGGATCCACTCGAGTACCTCCTGCTGCTCCTGCGGATGCCCGGCAAATTCCGCCAGCGTCTCCTTCAGAATACGGTGGTGACGGGGCGTGTGGCTGCGCAGGTAGTCCAGCCCCGAGCCCGGCCGCCCCGGCGTACAGTAGCAGAGAAAGTTGTATTCGTGATTGCCCATCACGATCTGAGCAGCCCCGGCTTCCACCATCCCTCGCACCAGGTGCAGCGACTCCCTGATCCGCGGCCCGCGGTCAATGATATCGCCGACGAAGATTGCCTGGCGCCGCGGATGACGATACACGCCTGCCACCCGACTGTATCCAAGGCGCTCCAGCAGCATGCGAAGGCTCAATGCACAACCATGCACATCGCCTATCAGGTCGTATCCCTCAAAGACCGCTGCAGTCAATTCAGTCTCCCAGCTTGGTGCCCCAGCCCAGTTTCTCGCGGCAGGTGCGGTAGAAATCGTAGTTCAGTGGATGCAGCAGCTTCAGCTTGTGCGGTTTCTTGTGCACGGTGATCACATCCCCCGGTGCCAGCCCGATACTCAACTGGCCGTCACATGAGACCGTCGGATAGGTCTTATTGTTCTCGCTGATGACCATTTTCAGCTCGCTGTTGCCATCAACCACTATGGGTCGACTCGAGAGAGTATGGGGAAACATCGGCACCAGCACCAGCGCATCGAGCTTCGGCGACATGATCGGGCCTCCGCCGGAAAGCGAATAGGCGGTGGAACCGGTCGGGGTCGAGACAATCAATCCGTCGGATCGCTGGGTATAGACGAACTGCCCCTCGATATAGAGCTCGAACTGGATCATCTGAATCGCCTTGCCGGGGTGAAGCACGATATCGTTCAGCGCCGTACCCTCGGCGATCGGCTCGCCGTCGCGCTTGACCACCAGATCGAGCAAAAAGCGGCTCTCGACCGTGTACTTGCCCTCCAGCACCTCGGTCACCTTCTCCTCGATCTCCGCCGGCGAAATGTCGGTCAGAAAGCCGAGACTGCCGCGATTGACCCCCAGTACCGGCACATGAGAGGGTGACAGAGCCCGTGCCGCGCCAAGCAAACTGCCATCGCCACCCACCACGATCACCAGATCGCAGATCTCGCCCATCATTTTCTGCTTGCAGGTCTGCTGGCCGTGACCCGGTATCATGTCGGAAATACGTTCATCGAGAACGGTGGTCAGCCCCTTGTCGTTGAGAAACCGAATCAAGAGCTTGAGAGAGTCGATTACCGTTTTGCTGCCCAGACGCCCGATCAATCCAACATTGCGAAAATAATCCATTTACCATTCCTGTTTGCAAACCCGGGCCACAATGCGCCAAGAATCAGAGCGGCAACGCCCCCTGAAACGCCAGGCGACGATCGTACAACGTTTTTGCCATTCCTCTAAGCCCCTGCAGGCCTCCGGTATGGATCAACAGTACCCGGGAGCCGGCTGGAACGTCTCCGTCAGCGACCTGCTGATTGAAGCGCAACAGCATTTTGCCGGTATATACCGGATCGAGCAGAATACCCGTTTCCCGCTCAAAAGCAGCAAGAAACGCCGCCAACTGAGTGGTGACGCAGCCATAACCGCCACCATGGGCATCCAGCTGCAAATGCCAACCCCCGGGGTCGGCAATACCGGCGTCCGCCAGCTGACTGCGGATGTCCCGGAACAGAAACTCGGCCCCCTTCAGCACCGGGAAGCCAAGGAGACGACAATGCGCCGGCCGGGATGCGATCAGTCCGGACAGTGTCCCACCCGTTCCCACCGCGACAGCGATGAGATCGAACCGGGCCAGCTGTTCGGCCGGCACCTGCCCCAGTATTTCTCTACACCCCCTCGTCGCCAGAGGTCCGCAGCCGCCCTCTGCAATGAGATAACAGGGCCCGAACAGCCCTTCCAGATGCGATAGAAAAGCCTGCTGCGCCTTCCGGCGATACGTCGCCCGGTCGACGAAGTGCAGCCGCATGCCCCAGGAAGCGGCGTCGCTCAACGTCGGGTTTCCGGCATAATCGGACTCGCCCCGGATGACGCCGATAGTATCGATCCCGCGAGCGAAACCGGCGAAAGCCAAGGCGTGGATATGGTTGGAGAAAGCGCCGCCAAAACTGAGAATCCGCGCAGCACCGCACGCCTGCGCCTCTTCGAGCGCATATTTCAGCTTGAAGCCCTTGTTGCCACTGACCTGAGGATGCAGGGTATCGAGCCTGAGCAACCAGACCTCCACACGACTGCGACGGTAGAGTTCCAGCTGCAACTTTTGCAGCAAAGGCGGGGACAGGGAAACGGTCTGATCGGAGACGACGGATGACATGGCGGCATAAGCTACCAGAAGCCCCGCCCAATGCCTATCGAGATTCGGATCGCCCCCAGGAACGGCGCCAATCCGATACTCTTGGGCTATGCTTGGAGTTGCAGAAGAACCTGCATCAATCCGAGTCCGAATTTTCGGGGAGGCTAGCACTATGTCCATTGCACCGACAGTGCAGATGTTCCTGGATCGCCAGCATGTGCCCTATCGCCTTTTGCACCACACCTATGCGGAAACCATGATGAGCTCGGCAATCGCCGCGCAACTGCCTGCCCGCCAGGTCGCCAAGGGCGTTGTACTCAAGGATGAAGAGGGATTTGTCATGGCCGTGGTCCCATCCGACCGCATGGCGGATATCGATGCTATCAACAGCCGCATGAACCGACTGCTGGAGCCCGCCTCGCAACAGGATGTCAAGATACTGTTCCGCGACTGCGACAAGGGGGCGGTCCCGTCACTGGGGCAGGCCTACAATATGCCGGTCATCTGGGACGATGCCCTGGCACAGGAACAAGACTGCTATTTCGAATGCGGAGATCACACCGACCTGATACGCATCGACAAGAGTTCGTTCGACCAGCTTATGCACACCTACCCGCATGGCAGCATCAGCCACTGACTGCGATCCGGCAGGTTCGAAACGGCGTCTCGATGGCGCCGTTTTTTGTTGAGTCACTATCGATAGTTAACAGTGAACAGCACAGGCGGGAAAGCCTGAAACACAGACGTGTGACGGAGATCAGAGAATACCAGAGAGACGACGGAACTGCAGGATGTGGCGGAACGGACGGTTTTCCCGCGACCGCATCCTGTGAAGAGATGACAGGCAGGTATTCCAACCTTTCTTCTCTTCAAGCGTTGGCGGAACGGACGATTTTCCCGCGACCGCATCCTGTGAAGAGATGACAGGCAGGTATTCTAACCTTTCTCTCTCATCACAAATGTTGGCGGAACGGACGGGACTCGAACCCGCGACCCCCTGCGTGACAGGCAGGTATTCTAACCAACTGAACTACCGCTCCGTTATGGTGGGCGAAGAGGGGTTCGAACCCCCGACCCTCTGCTTGTAAGGCAGATGCTCTCCCAACTGAGCTATTCGCCCATAACACTGGCCTTCGTACGACTCTTCAGCGCTTCGAAGAGAAGTGGCGGAACGGACGGGCTTCAACCCGGCACCGAACCTTGTGAAGAGATGGCAGGCATTCTAACCTTTCGCCTCCCCCACAAATGTTGGCGGAACGGACGGTTTTCACCGCGACCGCATCCTGTGAAGAGATGACAGGCAGGTATTCTAACCTTTCTCTCTCATCACAAATGTTGGCGGAACGGACGGGACTCGAACCCGCGACCCCCTGCGTGACAGGCAGGTATTCTAACCAACTGAACTACCGCTCCGTTATGGTGGGCGAAGAGGGGTTCGAACCCCCGACCCTCTGCTTGTAAGGCAGATGCTCTCCCAACTGAGCTATTCGCCCATAACACTGGCCTTCGTACGACTCTTCAGCGCTTCGAAGAGAAGTGGCGGAACGGACGGGCTTCAACCCGGCACCGAACCTTGTGAAGAGATGGCAGGCATTCTAACCTTTCGCCTCCCCCACAAATGTTGGCGGAACGGACGGTTTTCACCGCGACCGCATCCTGTGAAGAGATGACAGGCAGGTATTCTAACCTTTCTCTCTCATCACAAATGTTGGCGGAACGGACGGGACTCGAACCCGCGACCCCCTGCGTGACAGGCAGGTATTCTAACCAACTGAACTACCGCTCCGTTATGGTGGGCGAAGAGGGGTTCGAACCCCCGACCCTCTGCTTGTAAGGCAGATGCTCTCCCAACTGAGCTATTCGCCCATAACACTGGCCTTCGTACGACTCTTCAGCGCTTCGAAGAGAAGTGCTGGAACGGACGGGCTTCAACCCGGCACCGAACCTTGTGAAGAGATGACAGGCAGGTATTCTAACCTTTCTCTCTCATCACAAATGTTGGCGGAACGGACGGGACTCGAACCCGCGACCCCCTGCGTGACAGGCAGGTATTCTAACCAACTGAACTACCGCTCCGTTATGGTGGGCGAAGAGGGGTTCGAACCCCCGACCCTCTGCTTGTAAGGCAGATGCTCTCCCAACTGAGCTATTCGCCCATAACACTGGCCTTCGTACGACTCTTCAGCGCTTCGAAGAGAAGTGCTGGAACGGACGGGCTTCAACCCGGCACCGAACCTTGTGAAGAGATGACAGGCAGGTATTCTAACCTTTCTTCTCTTCAAGCGTTGGCGGAACGGACGGTTTTCACCGCGACCGCATCCTGTGAAGAGATGACAGGCAGGTATTCTAACCTTTCTCTCTCATCACAAATGTTGGCGGAACGGACGGGACTCGAACCCGCGACCCCCTGCGTGACAGGCAGGTATTCTAACCAACTGAACTACCGCTCCGTTATGGTGGGCGAAGAGGGGTTCGAACCCCCGACCCTCTGCTTGTAAGGCAGATGCTCTCCCAACTGAGCTATTCGCCCATAACACTGGCCTTCGTACGACTCTTCAGCGCTTCGAAGAGAAGTGGCGGAACGGACGGTTTTCAACGCGACCGCATCCTGTGAAGAGATGACAGGCAGGTATTCTAACCTTTCTCTCTCATCACAAATGTTGGCGGAACGGACGGGACTCGAACCCGCGACCCCCTGCGTGACAGGCAGGTATTCTAACCAACTGAACTACCGCTCCACTTTCAAGGCCTTAACTCGAGTACATTACCCCGAGCTGCCGACCTGCGCTCTGTGCATACCGCCCCAGAACGGAGTGCGAATTTTAATGATTTTATGAGTGCTGTCAAACGTTTAGCGCAACTTTTTTCGATCATCAAATCGCTCATATTTCAGCCAAGCCGCCATCGGCCGGTACCGCCTCTGAAGGCCAAACCGGGCCCGGTGTCGCTTTCCCGCACCAGCCTCCGTTTCCTTGTACAAGCAATTTGATAGCAGCTAGAGTAAGCCCAATCCTCGTCCTTGCATCCAGAGAACATGACTCGAAGCTCCAGCACCGCCGCAGCACTCGACCACTTTATCGAGCGCGCCCTGGCCAGACAGCTAGACCAGATCGGCAGACTGCCACAGCTGCCATACGACCCCGAGTGGCCTTCGGACTGCTATCAGACGCAAGCCACGCCGGGAGAGCCTGTCGGCTGGCGACCGGTACGGCAGCCCGGGACCAGCGATCTTTTCGCGCGCATCGGCTCCGCACTGCAACTGGACATCCATCCGGACATCGTCAGCTATTACGGCCGATACTGGTCGGACCCGCTGCCCGCCCGGCGGAGCGAGGGCCAGCTCAATCTGCTGCAGCTCTGGAACCCGGAAGATGGCGAACGGCTGCGTGCCAACCTGATTGGTCATGTTCTGGAACAGGCGCGCCGCAAAAGACCCCCGACCCTGTTCTTCGCCTGCATCGAAGACGATGACCTCTTCATCAGCCTCGATAACCGGGACGGCAGTATCTGGCTCGAAGCGCCCGGCAAAAAGCCCCTCCGTCAATTGCACGATACACTGGCAGACTTTCTGGACAGCCTGCAGCCCGACATCATTGCGGATCAGGAGTAGAGCGATGATCCATCTGAAACGACTCGCGGGACCCCTCCTCCTGCTGTCCCTGGCGCTGACCGGCTGCACCAGCCTGAGCCCGCAACAGGTGGAGCTTCAGCCCCGGATCGATACCCGACAGCGCCTGCCGAACGGACTGCAGGTCGAACTGGACGCCCGGGACCTGCGCAAGTCGCCGGTTCTTGGCTACCGCGTCTCGCACTTCGAACAGAACGCATTTCTCACCCTGGCCCGGGACGCCCGTTACAGCCTGCTCAGCAGCGCCCATCAGGCCCTGCGACAAATGGGGGTCTACCGTTTCGGAGCCGTAGCCGGGAATCCAGGCGGCCTCAAGCTGACACTGCTGCTGGACAGGTTGAGCTATGACGCAAGCCAGCACACGACTCAGCAACAGGTCCTGATGCAGATGGAGTTGCGCCTGGTCGCCGACTACAGGGGACGCACCTTTACCGGTCGTTACCAGTCCCAAAAGGAGTACCGCTCACCGCTGCCGCCCTCGGAAGCCAAGAACCAGACGCTGCTCAATGAACTGGCCGGAGACACGCTGACCCGGGCGTTCAACGACCCGAAACTGCTCGACTTCATACGCCGGGGCGGATAGCCCTGCCGCTTACCCGCAAATCAGCCTTCAGCAAGTTGTGGTAAAGGACTGAACTAACCGTTACCAGCCGACGGTCATCGACAGCAGCCTGCTGATCTGACAGAGAGGCCGGCCCGACTCTCGCTGCCACTGATTGAAGGCGTTCTGCACAAGTTGCAGATCCCGCTTCGCCGTGGGCTTCCTGTCGACAATGCCCTGGGCCTTCAGAGCCGCGACCACATCGTCGGTCAGCAGGAACGTATCCTTGCCCACCATGCGGAGAAAAGCCGGCCCGGAATTGCCGCCCAGCTGGGATCCGCGCTTTTTCAGCAATGCCCAGAGCCCGATAATATCCTCACCGGGCCAGTCCGCCAGAAAGCGGGCGAAGCTGCCGGCCTCGGCCGCGAGCTCGGTGACCATCAGCGCATTCGCACGCACCGACTTGATCTTGCCGAAGTGGCGAATAATCCGGTCATCATGCATCAGGCGCTCGAGCTGTTCATCGGACATCAGTACCAGCTTGTGCGGATCGAAACCCCAGAATACCTCCTCGAAGACCGGCCATTTGCTGTCCACCAGCGAATGCTTCAGACCCGCTCTGAACACCCTGCGCGACAGGTCGGACAGCAGGCGATCGTCTGCGACAGCTGCCAGTTCGTCGCGGCTTCTGGGGTGCGGCAACAACGCTTCCAGATCCTCGCCCGCGCGGTGGGCGCGCACATGTTCGTATAACCAGTCGAAGGATTTCATCATTACCTGTTCCTGTCTGCCACCGCACCGGCCGTGTCGAGCCGCGACCGGTGCCTCCCCGGCCCGGCAGGGCCGGGGATTCCGCGGCACGGATATTCTTTTGCCGTCGAATTCGGCGTATGATAACCGCCTTTTTCGTCGTTCGGCGCTCGCGCTAATCAAACCAGCCGTCCGGCTCGTCGCAGTGACTCGTGCAAAGGAGTTCAGGGTTGCAACCATGCCAGTAATCAGAAAATCGAACAAGCTGATCAACGTCTGCTATGACATCCGCGGCCCCGTACTGCAGGAAGCCAAGCGACTCGAGGAGGAAGGTCACCGTATCCTCAAGCTGAATATTGGCAACCCGGCGCCCTGGGGCTTCGAAGCCCCCGAGGAAATTGTCCAGGACGTGATCCACAACCTGCCGTCGGCGCAGGGCTACTGCGACTCCAAGGGTCTTTTCTCGGCTCGCAAGGCCGTGATGCAGGAAACCCAGCGCAAGGGTATCCGCAACGTCACCATCGAGGATATCTATATCGGCAACGGCGTCTCCGAGCTGATTGTGATGGCGATGCAGGGCTTGCTGAACGACACCGACGAGATGCTGATTCCGGCACCCGACTACCCGCTCTGGACCGCAGCCGTGAGCCTCGCCGGCGGCAACCCGATCCACTACGTCTGTGACGAGCAGTCGGACTGGTTCCCCGATATCGACGACATCCGCAGCAAGATCACCGAACGCACCAAGGGCATCGTGGTCATCAACCCGAACAACCCGACCGGCGCGCTCTACCCGCCGGAACTGCTCGAGCAGATCATCGACCTGGCGCGCGAGTACAAGCTGATCCTGTTCGCCGACGAGATCTACGACAAGATTCTCTACGACGGGAACGAGCACTGCTCCCTGGCTTCCCTCTCCGACGACGTGCTCTGCATCACCTTCAACGGCCTTTCGAAGACTTATCGCGCCGCGGGTTTTCGCTCCGGCTGGCTGATCGTCAGCGGGCCGAAACACCTGGCCCGCGACTATATCGAGGGCCTCGACATGCTCGCCAGCATGCGCCTGTGCGCCAACGTGCCGGCTCAGCATGCCATCCAGACGGCACTGGGCGGCTACCAGAGCATCAATGAACTGATCGTACCGGGCGGCCGCCTCTACGACCAGATGGACAGCGCCTGGCGGCTGATCAACGATATCCCGGGCGTTTCCTGCGTACGTCCGAAAGCCGCCATGTACCTGTTCCCGAAACTCGACCCGGCCATGTACCCGATCAAGAACGACGAAAAAATGGTGCTCGACCTGCTGCAGCAGCAGAAGGTTCTAGTGGTTCAGGGCAGCGGCTTCAACGTACCGGATACCCAGCATTTCCGGGTCGTTTTTCTGCCCCGCCAGGACGAGCTCGAGGATGCAATCGGCCGCCTCGCGGAGTTTCTCCAGCACTATAGCCAGTAATTCCCCGATGCCGGGGTGACAGGTTCGCCACCCCGCTCCACACTTAGTCTGACGTCACTCTTGCTGGAATTCGCCATGACTGCCCTGCTACGCCGCTGCCTGCTGGCCACCCTCATGCTCCTGCTGCCGGCCTTTCAGCTCCAGGCTGCGGATGCCGGAAACAGCCCCCACCACCAGCACCGAAAAAGTCGCCCAGATGAGCGACGGCGAGGTGCGCAGCCTGTTGATCAACCGGCTCGAACAGGAGTCGATCGCTCGGCGACCGAACCCCTACGACGCGCTGCAGCAGGCAGCGCCGCTGCCCACCGGCGACCTGGAAGACCGAATCGACCTGCTGCAACAGAGCCTTGGCCGCTGGCCGGAACAGCAGGCACGCATCTGGCAATCACTGACCGATGGGCGCGGCGGCGCCGGCATCCTCGACCTGATCACCGTATTCGGCCTGATGCTGCTGTCGGGATTCGCCGCCGAAGCCCTGATCGGCTGGAAGATGCGGCGGATGTCGACCGACATCGCGTCCCAGCAATGCGACCACTTCGCCACCAGTGCCGGTTACCTCCTGCTGCAGTCGGTATTGAGCCTGGTACGCCTCGGCGCCTTCTTTCTCGGCGCTCTGGCGCTCCCTGTACTGGCCTATGATCGCGGTGACGGCCTCAGACCGACACTGATGCGAATCCTGTTGACGATTGTCCTGCTCAGACTCGTCGGCATTCTCTCGCGTTCGCTGTTCGCCCCCTACGCCCGCGGTATCCGCCCCTTCCACATGGCCTGCGAGGAAGCGCGAAACTTCCACCACTGGATTCTGGGGTTCGCGGCAATCTATGTCATCTTCGCCCAGGGCCACAAGTTGCTGCTCCACCATGGTCTGGAGCCTGTACTGCTCAGTCTCAGCATCCCGCTCTGGGGCGTATTGCTGACCGGTACCGTCATCGCTTTCGTCTGGCTGCACCGCGATACCGTGACGGCCTTGTTCGACCGGGACGACGAAGTCGCCGACGCCTCGATGCGACGCATCCTGCGACAGAACTGGCCGCTGCTCGCCAGTCTCTGGCTGCTCGCGCTCTGGGGCTTGTGGAGCTACTACTGGTTCATCGGCGACATCGATACCGCTCTCGACATTCAGCCCGCCTGGTGGCTGACACTCGGCTTCATCCTGATCGACCGCCTGCTACATGCCCTGCTGCGACGGCTGTGCCGCATCGAGTGGCTGCAGAGCCATACGTTCGAGCAGCGCTCGCAGCGCTTCATCCGGGTGGTGCAGAACGGCACCCGCCTGATTCTGCTGGGCGTACTGTTGTTCGTGCTCTGCGAAGCCTTCGGACTTACCTCGATGTCGATGCTGGAAGAGACGCTGGTGCAGCGCGTACTCAGCGCCGGCATCGACATCCTCGCGGTGCTGTTGCTGGCCTATACCTGCTGGCAGGTGATCCAGTCGGCGATCGAGCGGCGCCTGCCGGAACCTTCGCCACTGGAGCAGGACGCGCTGGCCAGCCTCGATGGCGAAGGCGGCGCTGGCGGCGCCTCCCGAGCCGAAACGCTGCTGCCGCTGGTGCGCAGCTTCACCTCGGTGATCCTGGTCATCATCGTCGCCCTGATGGCGCTGAGCATTATCGGCGTCGAGATCGGCCCGCTGCTGGCCGGCGCCGGCGTGGTCGGCATCGCCATCGGTTTCGGTGCCCAGAAACTGGTGCAGGACATCATTTCGGGCATCTTCTTCCTGCTCGACGATGCATTCCGGCGCGGCGAATACATCGAGGCCGCCGGCCTTCGCGGCTCGGTTGAACAGATCTCGCTGCGTTCGATGCGCCTGCGACACCACCTGGGGCCGTCCAGACGATCCCCTACGGCGAAATCCAGACGGTCAAGAACCTGTCCCGGGACTGGGTAACGATGAAGCTCGAATTTCGCCTGCCCTATGACACCGATATCGAGAAGGTGCGCAAGATCATCAAGAAGACCGGGCTGGAAATGCTGGAGGACGAGGAGATGGGCCCTCACTTTCTGCTGCCGCTGAAATCCCAGGGCGTGATGCGGGTCGAGGAGTCGGCGCTGATCTTCCGCATGAAATTCACCTGCAAACCGGGCGAACAATGGGTCATTCGCCGCGAAGCCTACCGCCGGGTGAAGGAAGCACTGGCGGCCAACGGCATCGAGTTCGCCCACCGCGCGGTCCATGTGCTGCTGCCCCGGGAACTGTCGGAACAGCTGCAGCACTCAGATCCGCACACGCAGACATCGGCACTGAACGCCGTCAGCTCGGCCGCCGCCCAGGAAGGCCTGCACCCGGAACTCAGGCGCAGCGATCGCATCGATGACGAGCGCAGCAAGAGCCCGTTCGAGGATGAGGGTTCTGCTTAGAAAACAGATTACAGTCGACAGAACGAGCGGTTCTCGAGGGGCCACTTGCATCGGCGGTGTGTTACAGCGTATCGCCCGAACCTCTCGAACGGGGCTTCGGGCTGCACCCTGCCAGACCATTCGCCGCGGGGCGCGGCTCCTACGATCTGTTCCCTGTCTTCTATTCACCAAACTATACAAAGCGGGAGACAGTGCTTACCATGGCCGCTGAATGGACGCAGACGCTAAGGGCACCATTTTGAAAAGCCGTCGCTTGCTGATTTACAGCCACGATTCCTTCGGACTCGGCCACCTGCGTCGATGCCGGGCCTTGGCGCACGCCCTGGTGGAAGCCTACAAGGATCTGTCGGTGCTGATCCTGACCGGCTCACCGATCATCGGTCGCTTCGATTTCAAGGCTCGCGTCGACTTTGTGCGAATACCGGGCGTGATCAAGCTGCATAACGGCGACTACACCTCGCTGGCGCTGCATATCGACCTCGCCGATACGCTGGCGCTGCGCGAGTCGATCATTCTGCACACCACCCGGGTCTTCGCGCCAGACATCTTCCTGGTCGACAAGGAGCCGCTGGGGCTCAAGGGCGAGGTGCACAGCACCCTGAAGATGCTCCACGAAACACCGACCCGTACCATCCTGGGCCTTCGCGATGTCATGGACGCCCCGGAGCTGCTGACCGAAGAATGGCGTAACAAAGGGGTATTCGGCGAACTCGAACGCCTCTACGACGAACTCTGGGTTTACGGCACCCGGGCCATGGGCAACCCCTCGAAGGCCTGCCCCTGGATCCGGCGTTGAATCAGCGCATACGCTATACCGGCTATCTGCGCCGCGAAGTACCGGCGATTGCCAATACCGTCGACTATCCGCCGCCGGAACAGCCCTACCTGCTGGTGACACCCGGCGGTGGCGGAGATGGCATCGAGATGATCGACTGGGTACTGCGCGCCTACGAGAGCGGCGCCGAACTGCCTTGGCGCGCCCTCTTCGTGCTGGGCCCCTTCATGCCCCAGGTCGAGCGACAGCAGTTCCTGCAGCGCGCCGAAGCACTGACAAACGTCGATATGATCACCTTCGACGCCCAGCTCGAGCGACTGATGGCCAATGCCCGCGCCGTAGTGGCGATGGGCGGCTACAACACCTTCTGCGAGATCCTGTCGCTGAACCGGCCCGCGCTGATTCTGCCTCGCAGCCATCCGCGACGGGAGCAGCTGATCCGGGCGCAGAATGCCGCCCGGCTCAATCTGGTCAGCCTGCTCGATCCGGACGGCGACCGTACTACGGCGGAAATGGTCGAAGGCCTGCGTCGCCTCGCCACACAACCCGCCCTCCGTTGCCGGCGACCCGACCTGGCTGAACGGTCTGGACAGCGTTATCGAGCGCGTCGGCGAACTTTTCGGACAACCGGACGCATGAGCAGACCTGCAAAATACCGGGTGCTCTTCTATGTACAGCACCTGCTGGGAATCGGCCATCTGCGCCGCGCCGCGCTGCTCTGCGAAGCCCTTCTTTCCCGCGGGAACGAAGTGCATATGGTGCTGGGTGGCGAAGCGGTACCGGCGATCACCTTCGCCGGCGCCAACTGCCATTATCTGCCGTCTGTACGGGTGCGCGATGCGAACTTCACCGAGCTGATCGACAACGTCGGGCAACCGCTGACCGAAGCCTTTCGCCGCACCCGGCGGGACCGCCTGCTGAGCCTGGCCGCACAGATCGAAGCGGACGCGATCATCACCGAACTCTATCCTTTCGGCCGCCGGCAGATGCGTTTCGAACTAGAGCCCCTGCTGGACTGGGCACGGCGGCAACCGCGACCGCCGCTTTTGATCTGCTCGCTGCGGGACATCCTGCAGCAGCGCAGCCCGCAGCGGGAAGCGGAAACCCTCTGCCTGATCGAACGGTTCTACGACCGGGTCTGGGTTCACGGCGATCCGTCCCTCAACCGGCTGGACGAAAGCTTTTCGCTGACGCCGCGACTCGGAGAACGACTCTCCTACACCGGCTTCGTCGCCCCGCCAGCGCCCCGCCCCCGACCGCGCCGCGGCGTGGTGGTCTCGGCCGGCGGCGGCGCCGTGGGGCTGTCACTGTTGCAGGCCGCCATCGATGCCTGGCGCAGCGGCGTTCTGAACGACCGGCCCTGGACCCTGATCGCGGGCCCGAACCTGCCCGAGGCGGAATTCGAGGTCCTGCGACTGGCCCTCGCCGGCTCCGGGATGGAACTGATCCGCTTCTGCCCCCGCTTCGTCGAGCGGCTTGCCGGCGCCGAACTTTCGATCTCCCAGGCTGGCTACAACACCCTGATGGATGTACTGGTGAGCCGTGTGCCATCGGTGCTGGTCCCCTTTGCCGGCGACGGCGAGACGGAGCAGATCAGCCGGGCACGCCGGCTGCGTGACCTCGGCCGCAGCACCCTGGTCGAAGAGGAGCACCTTAGCGGCGAACGCCTCGCCCGGGCGGCCGAGCAGGCCCTGACCCTGTCGACCATCCTGCCCTCGCTGAACCTGGACGGCGCGGACCGGGCCGCGGCGGACCTGCAGTCGCTACTCGAGGCCCGCCCGGAAACGACATCATGAAACACTGGCGACGTCTGGAACGGGAGCTCGATTGCTGGGAGACGCCACCGACGCTCTGGTGGCGCGATGACGATGCGACGGCGCCCAGCGCCGCCCTGGAGCAGCTGCTGCAACTCAGCGACCGGCACGCGATCCCGCTGCACCTGGCGGTAATACCGGCGCACAGTGAAATCGCGCTGGCAAAGCGCCTGAGCCGCAGCCACCTGACCTGGGTGCTGCAGCACGGCTGGGACCACCAGGGCTATGCCGGGCCCGGCGAGCGCAAGCGCGAACTGGGAGGCCCTCGCCCCCGGCCGGAAATTCTGCAACAGCTGCGCCAGGGGCGTGAGCGGCTGCAGCAGCAGTTCGGCCCTCGCGCCCTGGATATTCTGGTGCCACCCTGGAACCGCATCGATGACGACCTGCTGACGCTGCTACCGGCACTGGGCTACCGCAGGCTCTCGATACTGGGACCTCGCCCGATGGAACCCGAGGGCCCACGGCAGATCAATGTACATATCGACATCATCGACTGGAAAGCCCGCCGTTTTGCCGGCCAGGAGGCGGTCATCCACCAGCTGGTCCGCCATCTCGAGGCCCGCCGCCTCGGTAGCGTGGACGCGACCGAACCGACCGGCCTGATGACCCACCATCTCGACCATGACGACGCCTGCTGGGACTTTCTCGCCGACCTGACCGGGGCGCTGGGAGATCGCGTGCGCTGGGTCGGGGGCCGGCCCTGCTGGACAGCTGAACGGCGACTGAGGAGTATTGCTTGAGCCGACAGATCACCCTGGTACTCAAAGGCTATCCGCGCCTGTCGGAAACCTTTATCGCCCAGGAAATCCGCGCCCTGGAAAAACGGGGCCTGAACATCACCCTGGCATCGCTGCGCCACCCCACCGACAGGGCACGCCACCCGATACACGGAGAGATCGAGGCCGACGTACTCTACCTGCCGGAATATCTGCACCAGGAACCCTGGCGTGTGCTGCGCGCCTGGTGGCAGGTGCGCCGCCGACCCGGCTACCGCCGCTGCCTGAAGCGCTGGTGGCAAGATTTCGGACGTGACCGCAGCCGCAACCGCATCCGCCGACTCGGCCAGGCCTTCGTACTGGCGAGCGAGCTGCCCCCCGACACCGAACAGCTCTATGCCCACTTCCTGCACACTCCGGCGTCCGTGACGCGCTACTGCGCCCTGATCACCGGCCTGCCCTGGAGCGCCTCGGCCCATGCCAAGGATATCTGGACCAGCGACGCCTGGGAGCTGCGGGAAAAGCTGGCGGAACTCGACTGGCTGGCCACCTGCACCGAAGCCAACCACCGCTATCTGAGCGGCCTGGCCGACGACCCCGACAAGGTGCACCTGGTCTATCACGGCCTCGACTTCAGCCGCTTCCCGGCCCCCAAGCCTTCGGTACAGTCCCGGGACGGTGGAGACAACAGTAACCCGGTACGACTGATCTCGGTCGGCCGCGCAGTCGCCAAGAAAGGCTACGATGACCTGCTCAGCGCACTGGCCGCTCTGCCGCGGGAACAGGCCTGGCAACTGACCCATATCGGCGGCGGCCCCCTGCTCGATACTCTGAAGAAGCAGGCCGACGCACTGGGAATCGGCGATCGTATCCGCTGGCTCGGCGCGCTGGCGCAGCACCAGGTGCTGGAACACTATCGCCAGGCGGATCTCTTCGTGCTGGCCAGCAAGATCGTCGAGGATGGCGATCGCGACGGACTGCCGAATGTCCTGATGGAGGCCCAGAGCCAGGGGCTGGCCTGCCTTGCCACCGGCATCTCCGGCATTCCCGAGCTGATCCGGGACCGCCAGACCGGCTGGCTGGTCGAACCGGCCGACCCGGCAGCGCTGAACAAGGCGCTACAGACGCTGATCGCCGACCCGGCCCTGCGATGGCGCCCGGCCTGGCCGGCCAGCAACGGGTACGCGAGGCCTTCGATGTCGAGCGCGGTATCGATCAGCTGGCACAGCTGTTCGACCCTGCGAGCGGCCACGGCCGGGACTGCGCCCTGCAGTGCGACATCAGCACCTGCTGCGGCTCTTCATGAAGCCGCCCGTAGCCTTCTATGCGCCACTGAAACCACCGGATCATCCGAATCCCTCCGGAGATCGCCTGCTGGCCCGCCTGCTGATGCAGGCGCTGAGCGAAGCCGGCTTCGATGTCCGGCTCGCCAGCCGACTGCGCAGCCGCGATGCCCTGGGCAACCCCGGGCGCCAACAGCGCCTGGAAGCCTTGGGGCAACGGCTGGCCGATCGCCTGCTACGCCGCTGGCGACGCCAGGGCTGGCAACCGAAACTCTGGTTCACCTATCACCTCTACTACAAGGCGGTCGACTGGATAGGCCCCAGGGTCTGCCGCGAACTGGCCATCCCCTATGTTGCCGCCGAGGCCTCCTGGCGGGCAGCCGCGCGGAAGGCCCCTGGGCACTCAGTCATCAGTGCCTCGACGAAGCGCTACAGCTGGCGCAACGGCTGTTCACTTTTAATCCGACCGACATCGAGGGACTGCAGGCCTGCCTGGGCGGACGGGCGCCAGTCGTCGCACTGCCGCCCTTTCTCGACCTGGCGAATCTGCCCCGGACAGCCGAGCCGGACCGCACGCGCCTGGCGGCGCTCTGGGGGCTCAACAGCCGTCTCCCTGGCTGATCAGTGTCGCGATGATGCGCCCCGGCGACAAGCTGGCGTCGTACCGGCAGCTGGCGCGGGCGATGCAGCGGCTCGACAGGCCCTGCCAGCTGCTGCTCGTCGGCGACGGCGGCGCCCGGGCCGAGGTTGTCGACGCCTTTGCCGGCGACCGGCGCGTTCGTCTGCTCGGGCGGCTCGACCAGCAGACGCTGATGCCACTGCTGGCCGCCTGCGACCTGATGGTATGGCCGGCGGTCAACGAAGCCTTCGGCATGGCCCTGCTCGAGGCCCAGGCCCAGGGCTGCCGGTGGTCGCCGGCCGCGAAAGAGGGGTTGCCGCCGTGGTGCACGACGGTATCACCGGCCGCCTGGTGCCACCCGGTGACCTGGCTGCGCTGGCCGGCGCCGTCGACCAGGCGCTGGCACAGCCGGCGCTGCTGCAGCGCTGGCGAGCCAACTGCAGGGTGATGGTCGAACGGCATCATTCCCTGAAGTCCGCTGCCGCCACGCTGAGACACGAACTGGAGCCCCTGATCGATGCTTGAACTGATCTGCCTGCGCCACTGGCCGACCCGCTGGAACGCCGAAAAGCGACTGCAGGGCCGGTGCGATCTGCCGTTGAGCGAGACCTCGATCGAGGCGCTGCAGCGACGGAGGATTCCGGCCTCACTGACCGCAATCCGGTGGTACTGCAGCCCGCTGAGGCGGGCCCGCGAAACGGCCGAGTTACTGGGCCTGGGCGCCACACCGGAAGCCTCGCTGATTGAGATGGACTGGGGTGACTGGGAAGGAAAGACCGTACTTGAACTGCGAGAGGCGGATCCCGACGGTATGGCCGAGCTCGAAGACCGCGGCCTCAACCTGCTGCCGCCGGGCGGCGAGTCACCGCGTGAGGTTCTGCAGCGGGTCAGCGCCTGGGCCGAGGTGATGCGCCTGGAGGGCCGGCAGCAACTCGGCGCCGTCTGCCACAAGGGCGTGATCCGCGCGCTGCTGGCCGCCGCCTGCGACTGGGACATGCGCGGCAGGGCGCCGGAGAAACTCGACTATCGCTGCCTGCAGCACTTTCTGTGGGACGGCCAACGCTGGTCGCTGGGCGAAATCAACCGTCCGCTAGCCGACAGGATGCCCTGAAAAGCGCGTTTCGATGCGCCTTGAATATGCCTTACTCCAATAAAATCAAAGAGATTCGCCGAACCGCTCAGCTCGCCTTAAGAGGCGTTCGGGGCTATGCTGTCATCGCAGCATCATCATACTGTCGTAATCTGCCAGCATCAGCCGTCAAGGAATCCCGGACATGTTCATCAAGATCAGAAAAAACAGCGGTATCTACATGGAGCACAACGGACTGGAGAAGCAGCACCTGGTCCCGGTGACGTCCAACTTCCTGATCAACCTCAACCATGTCGCCGAAGTCTCGTTCTACAGCATCAAGGAAGCCAAGACCCGGTATGACCTGGAAAACCATGAATTCAAGGTGCAACCGAACACCCGCGTGATTCACCTGCAGATGAGTTATCTCTACGGCACCTACAAGGAGACCATCAAGGGCAACAAGGGCCGCCTGGTGGAGCGTTGCTATTACAAGCTGTATTTCATGCCCGAAGAAGCCGGCCAGTACGACGAAATCCGCCACCAGATCGACGCGCTGATACTCAACGCCGACTGAACCACAGCGACTTGAAATAGACGCGCCTCAGCCGGACGACTGACCGGCAAAGGCATATTCCAGGGCACTGATCAGATCCGTCACATCGTCCAGTGCCCGATGCCGGCGCTTCTGACCGGCAATGCATTCGAGAAAACGTTCCAGCCGGTCGCCCTCCAGCCGGCTCTCGAGCCCTTCGAGCCGGAACAGCGGGCGCATCCCGGCCGCGTCATAAAGCCGCCGCAGCCAAAACAGATCGAATTCGAGTGCATCGCAATAGAGCGTACGGCCTTCCAGCGCCTGATTCAGCCGCTTGCAGGCGGTCTCCGGCGCCAGACCTTCGGCCAGCAGACGCGTCCGGGGGATCCCGTGAATACCCTCGGCGATCTCGCACCAGTCGCCCCAGCCGGTCACTCCGTCCGGACTGATCAGAAAACTGTCCTCGGCACCTGCCGCAGGGTCGCGCCAGGCCACCTCGATCGGATAGGAACGCGGCCCGAGCCCGCTGGCCTCGAAATCCAGACACACAAGATCGATCATCAAGCCCCCTGCTCGAACAACATGACTTTGAGTCCCCGTTCCGGGTCACGCTCGGGAAAATCGTCCGGATTCGGCAGCCGCTCCCGCAATCCGAACTGCGGACACGCCTCCGCCATCAACTGGCGCACGAATTCGCTTCCATGGAGCGGGTCATTGTGGCAGGCGAGAATCCGCGCCCCGGCGCTCGCCAGATCCGGCAAACGCCTGACCACCTTGCGATAATCCTGCTCGGCGACAAAGCTGCCCGGCTGGAAACTTGGCGGATCGACCAGGATCAGGTCGTAGGGGCCCAGCTTGCGCAGCTTGCCCCAGGACTTCATCAGATCATGGCCAAGAAAGCGCACCTCGGCTTCGCCCTGACCGTTGAGGCGATGATTGTCCCGCCCCTGCGCAAGGGCCGCGCGACTCATATCCAGATTCACCACGCTTCGGGCACCACCGGCGACCGCCGCCACCGAAAAGGCACAGCTATAGGCAAAGAGGTTGAGCACGCGGGCATCCTCGGCGTGTTCCCGAACCCAGCGCCGCCCTTCGCGCATATCGAGGAAGAGACCGCTGTTCTGGTTCTGCAGCGGCCGGACCCAGAATTTCAGGCCCGCCTCCGTGACGGCGAGCTGATCCGGCACCTGGCCCCAGGCGATACGCTGCCTGGCTTCCCGTCCCCGGCCGCGCTCCTGTACCACCAGAGCATCGATGGCGGGCAGCGCCTTCAGTGCCAGACAGAGTCCCTCGAGCCAGGCCTCGTCCACGGCTTCATAGAGGCGCACAACAGCCACGGGGGAAACCAGTCGATCACCAGGTGCTCGAGCGCCGGGTAACAGTGCCCGCGGCCATGGAACAGGCGGCGGGCATTACCCTGTGCGCGCCCAAGTTGCTGTTCGACTGTCG
The DNA here is from genome assembly GCF_042661465.1 of Marinobacterium aestuariivivens. NCBI lineage: Bacteria > Pseudomonadati > Pseudomonadota > Gammaproteobacteria > Oceanospirillales > Oceanospirillaceae > Marinobacterium > Marinobacterium aestuariivivens. Next base: position 216,201 of record NZ_JBHSWE010000001.1, read on the forward strand.
CAGTCAGTTGGTCCATAGAGGGTTCCGGGCGGTAAAAAGCGGCAGATTATAGCGTCGGGACGGTACAGCGGCCAGACAGTACTAACGTTTCAGGAAGTCATGTCGCCCTCAGCCACACTGTCCAGGTTCACGGCAAGGCGTGAGTCACGCGGTGTAGTTGCTCTACATAAGTGGCGAACAACGCAGTCGTGGGCCTGGACAGCGCGGCCCGGAGGGAACCCCACAAAGCGCCCCCCGCGGCGTTGCGCCGCCTCGACAGGGAACCACCCTGCCTTCGCCGGCGTGCCTGGCTGGAGACGCTTTGTGGGGCTCTGAGAATGGCATTATTTCCTGAAACGTTAGTATTCTTCACAGGTATTGAAACTTTGACTGGAAGGCCTTATCTAATCTGCAACTTTCCAGCCAGGTAATACACGACCATGATGAGGATCATCCTGTTTCTTGCCACCAACATAGCGGTACTGATCGTCGCCAGCATCACGCTGAGCCTGTTGGGCGTCGATCACTACCTCAGCGGTACCGGGCTCGACCTCGGCTCGCTGCTGATCTTCTGTGCGGTGTTCGGTTTCGCCGGCTCGCTGATCTCGCTGTTTCTGTCCAAGACGATGGCGAAGATGTCGACCGGTACCCGCCTGATCGACCAACCCCGCACCGACGCCGAACGCTGGCTGATGGATACGGTCGCCGAACTGTCGCAGAAAGCCGGCATCCAGATGCCGGAAGTCGGCATCTTCCCGGCTCAGCAGGCCAACGCCTTCGCCACCGGCTGGAACAAGAACGCCTCGCTGGTCGCCGTCAGCCAGGGGTTGCTGGAACGCTTCCGCCCCGAAGAGATTCGCGCCGTACTGGCCCATGAAATCGGCCATGTGGCCAATGGCGATATGGTGACGCTGGCGCTGATTCAGGGGGTGGTCAACACCTTCGTGATGTTCTTCGCCCGTATCGCCGCCTATGCCGTGGACTCCTTCCTGCGCCGCGACGGCGAAGAGTCGGGCCCCGGCATCGGCTACTACATCACGACCTTCGTGTTCGAGATCCTGTTCGGCATCATCGCCTCTGTCATCGTGGCCTGGTTCTCGCGCCGCCGCGAATACCGGGCCGACCATGCCGGCGCCACCCTGGCCAGCCCCCATGCAATGATCGGCGCGCTGCAGCGCCTGAAGGCGGAATACGGCATGCCGGACCAGCTGCAGGGCCAGTTCCAGGCCTTCGGCATCAGCAGCCACATGAAACAGGGGCTGATGGAACTGTTCTCCAGCCACCCCCGCTCGACAGCCGTATTGCCGCACTGAAAAATAGCTAACAGCGGCAAGTGTACAGTTAACAGAAGGCCCGCAGTGCGGGCCTTTCTCTTCCGTAAACTGTCAACTCGAAACTGTTAACTTTTAACGGTTAACCGCTCACTGCCAGCCGCTTTCGTCGAGAACGCAGAAGGAGAGACAGGTGCTGAACAGGGCCACCGCCATCATCAATGGCGGCTGCGCCAGCCACAGCATGAACAGGCCAGACAGTATCCAGATGTCGCGCACCAGCGCCCGCCTCGAATGGACCTGCCAATCACTCAGCAACCCCGACCACAGCAGCAGATATCTGAGCAGACCTGGAAACATGACGACCTCCCCTTTGCCGGCGCCGGACATACTGTCAGGTTAGAAGCCGGATCAGAGATCCGCCACCCGGTAGAGCACCGCATCGTGGTAGCCGGTCGTCACGCGGATCAGACCGGCCAGCTCGCGATCGAGCTGTGGATCACCGCTGTCGACGATCAACGGACGCCCTTCCAGCGCCTTGAGTTTGGTCTTGGTGGCCAGCAACTGAATGTTTTCACGGCCGATTCGGCGCAACAGTGCAGGGCTGAGCTGCTGGTTGCCGCGACCGATGATATGGCCCTGCCCACCGATCAGGGTGACCACCAGCCGGCAGTCGCGACCTTCTGTCAGGTCCAGCAGCTGCGCAGCGGTACAGTCGGCCGCGACCAGTTGCCCATCCTGCACCAGGTCGACACCGAGCAGCGTATTGGGCAATCCGAGTTCGTCCATCACTGCCTGAACCGTGGTACCTGAGCCCATTACATAGCAGACACCGGGCGCCATTGTCTCCACCACGTCCGCGGCGATATCCGCCAGCACCAGCTCTTCGGCCTCGCGGGCTCCGTTCTTGACATGCTGCAGGTAGCGATGCTCCTGGGGTACCAGCAGTTCACCATAATATTTGGCGCGCACCCGCCCCTGGCGGAAGGCCTCCTCGTCGATATCACGGACCTCCTCGTCACCGAGCGTCACCAGCTCACCCCGCACCAGCATCGCAACAATCTCACCGGCCGCTCTCGGTGTGACGCCATAGACACCGGAGTGGATCTTGACACCGGCCGGAATGCCGAGCACCGGTAAACGGTCCGACACGGCATTGCAGATATTGCGGGCGGTGCCATCGCCACCCGCAAAGAGCAACAGGTCGACACCGGCTTTCTCCAGCTCGATGGCGGCCCGCTCGGTATCATCGGGACCTGTATGGCCGGAATCAATGGCACCGAGTACCACCGGCTCGAACCCGGCCTCCCGGGCCACATCCGCCCCCATTTCCGCCGGCCAGGTGAGGATCTGGACGGGCAATCCACGCAAGGGCTCCAGCGCCTGCAGCGTGCGCAGCCCAGCCCTGGGTTCGGCGCCGAGCCCGAGCGCGCGACGGACCGTATCGACACCATCGCTGCCCTTGAGCGCGACACTGCCACCGAGACCCGCCAGGGGTTGATGATCAGTCCGAGTCGGAACACGTTACTCTCCTCAAAATTCATCGATAAAGCCGGTTTCCACCAGAAACTGCTGGTAAACGAAGGCCGCCAGCATCAAGCGCCCGTCCTCCTCGAGTTCCTGAAACTCGACCCCTGGCGAAATATCCGGGTCCCCGCAACCTGCTCGCTGCCGAGGTTGCGTACGATCGCCGGGACCAGCAACACCTGATCGATACCGGCGACCGCCATGCGCAAGGTCAGAAAGAGAGGGTCGCCGGGCTGCCCGACCGGACGAGAGGTCTCGATACAGGCCCCCTGCAGACTGATATCGGTACAGAGGCCGGGACAGGGCGGCGTGCCGTGCAGAGGGCTGTCGTCGTCCTGGCTGTCCACGGCCACCTGAAGACGCACCGGAACCCGGGCACTGGCGCGAATTCGGCGCACCTCAACCGTCGCCGGGTACTCAAGGTGCCAGCATCCGTAGGGTGTCGTGGTGATGTGCGACAATCGGGTGCTGAAAGCGCCGATACGGTTACCGGCCATCAGCCGGACCGTCACCTGCGCCCCCTCGACGATGCGGCCGGCCAAAGCGCCTGCGCGGGGCGCACTGATGAGTACGCTGGCACCACGCCTGTAACCGATCAGCTCGGATGCGAAACGACTGCGGGGCGACCGGCTCTCGACACGCAACCGGTCTCCCGGCCGTAGCTTGAGATCGTCCAGGCTGAGGCTTTCGGGCGTGTTTTCCAGGGACTTCGGCATGGAGATTTCAGTCGACAAAGGACAAACCGCCTAGCTTACGCCAATTCGACACTGAAACCGAGCGCCGCCAGCTCCCGCGCCCTGGCTTCACCGGCATGGCCGCAGATGGTCAGACTGGCGAATTCCCGTCGCACCGGGTAGTTCTTGCGAAGCTGATCGAACGCCAGGCCGCGCGCGCGCGCCGGCTGTGCCATCGTGTCACGCAGCGCCCGGTCATCGCGCCATGGATCGTAAAGCAGCCGCATCAGCTCCAACGGCTCGACGGTATCGGTCACCTCGATACGACGCACCGCCGCCGGCGGCAGATAGGCCGCCAGCGGCGCCTGCACAGGCATATCCAGGTAATCACAAACCGCCTGATAGAGCATAAAGGTACCGCGGATCTTGCCATCGAGGCTGTAACCGGCAATGTGAGGCGTGGCCATGCGTACCTGCCTGACCAGCTCTGGATCGATCTCCGGCTCCCCTCCCAGACATCCAGCACCAGCGTCAGGTCGGGGCGGCGCTGCGACACCAGGCGCAGAGCCTGATTGTCAATGGCACCGCCACGCCCGGCATTGAGCAATATCGCGCCCGGACGCAGCCGTTCCAGACGCTCGCGATCCAGCAAATGCCTTGTCGGCCAAGGCCCTTCCGTCACCAGCGGTGTATGCATCGAGATGATATCGGCGGACTCGAGCAGCTCGTCGAGCTCGACGAACCCCTCGGGCGACTGCTGGGCCCTGGGCGGATCGTTCAGCAGGAGCCGCACCCCCAATCTCTCGAGACGCCGCTGCAGGCGAGCACCGACATTGCCCACACCCACAATGCCGACCGTTTTGTCGGCGAGTTCGAACCGCTGTTCGGATGCCAGTTGATAGAGAACGGTCAACACGTACTCGACGACTGCGTCGGCATTGCAGCCCGGTGCACTGCTGAACGGAATCCCCTCTCGGCCAGATACCCAAGATCGACATGATCGGTCCCGATGGTGGCGGTACCGACAAACCCAACCGGCGTACCGGTCAGCAGTTCGGCCCCGACGTCGGTGATCGAGCGCACCAGCAGGAGATCGGCGTCCCGCAGGTCCCGGTTCGAGACCCCACGCCCGGGCACGCGACGAATGTTTCCGAGCGGGCCGAACATGGCATCCAGCGCCGGTATGTTCTCGTCCGCGACGATATTCAGGGGCCTCTGCTTCAAACTCACCTCCGGGGCTTTACAAATACTCAGGATTCGGGCTCAATGCGCCGTTACGTCTGTCGGCCATGGATGCACAATGGCTGCCGACAGGCCGCCGCGTTTTGATACCGCGATATTCTCCCCCGTTTGAGTTAGGGTAAAAGCCCCTTGATAGTACGCTGGCGCAAAGAACAGGAATACTTCGTCGTCCGCCTGTATCAGGATCTTGTCGGTGACTGGATCCTGAGCCAGAGCTGGGTCGACTGCCAGGCAGACGAAGCCAGCGTTACCCATACGGTACTTCCCTCCTACCAGGAGGCGCGCCGCCTGCTCAGCAGCATCGCACGACAACAGCGCCAGCGCGGCTATCGCCATGAAGGACGCAGCGAAGAGCAGCTCGGATTCGATTTTGGCTGAAATTCCGGTGACCCGTAACGCCTGACCTGTCACCATCGCCGCTCCTCGGTTTTGGCATCCTGCGTCACCCTACCTCCTACATCCTTGTAGTCGTGCGCATCCATGCGCCCGCGGCATACCGTTCGTCCTGAACATATCGGCATAGGGGCGGTCAGCACTGCTGACCGTTCCCCTGCCACACCACCCGGCATGCGGGTCCGCACCGGGCGGTTCGAGAAGTTGAGGTCATGAGAGACGCGGCACCCCCAGCCGGTCAAAGTAGGCAATCGTCAGCACATGGTGCCCCGCCGAGAGGCTGTTATGCCACCAGCGGCGGCTCAGCGCCGCTACCGATTGCGCCACCCACCAGCCCCCAGGCCGATCAGCTCCCGGTAGATCGTCTTGCCCCGGCGCCACTGCTTGAACTGGAGGGCCCTCAGGCGGCGACGTATCCAGCCATCCAGACTGCGCCAGATGCGCGGCGTCTGTGCCAAGCCGAAGTAGCCTTTCCAGCCCAACAGATAGCGTCGCAGCTTCTCGACCACCTCGGCCATGCTACGTCCGCCGTTTCGTCGGGTCAGTTGCCTGACCCTTTGCTTGAACGCCTTCAGCGCCTTTTCCGATACCGCGCGCCGCACCTCGCCATCCCGACCCTGCCACAGGGCATAGCCAAGGAGTTTGCGGCTGAACACGCGGGTCACCGCACTTTTGGATTCATTGATCTTCAGGCGCAGTTTATCGTAGCAACGCCGCAGCAGGCGCATCACCCGCTCGCCCGCCTTCTGACTGCGCACGTATACATTGCAGTCATCAGCGTAACGGGCAAAGCAGTGCCCTCGACGCTCAAGCTCACGATCCACCTCATCGAGCAACACCTTGGCCAGCAGCGGTGAGAGCGGACCGCCTTGCGGCGTGCCCTCCACCCGCTCGATCACCACGCCGCCTTCCATGATCCCCGCGTTCAGTTAGGCACGAATCAGCCGGATCACCCCGGCGTCCTTCACGCGCTTACTGAGTCGGTCGATCAGGATGTCGTGATTGACCCGGTCGAAGAACTTCGACAGGTCAACATCGACCACGATGTGGCAACCTTGCTGGACATAGCGCTGCGCGGCCAGCACCGCGTCCCGCGCCCGGCGACCGGGGCGAAACCCGTAGCTGTGCTCGCTGGAGGTCGGATCGATCAACGGTTGCAGCACCTGCAACAGTGCCTGCTGTATCAGACGGTCGGTCACAGTGGGAATACCCAACTCACGTTCACTTCCGTCTGGCTTCGGGATGCCCACACGCCGCACAGGCCGGGGCCTGTACGTGCCGTCCAGCAGTTGCTGTCGGATGCTTGGCCATGCCTGTTTCAGGCACGTCCCGGTCTGGGCTATATCCAGACCATCAACGCCTGCGGCACCCTTGTTTGCCTTCACGCGTTTCCAGGCACGCTGCATGTTTTCTCTCGCGAGCACCTGCCTCAGCAGGTCTCGCCCTGCGTCCTCCGACTCTTGTCGCGCAAGGCCGGTTTCATCGCTGGCCGTTTGGGGCAGGGCTTCACCCTGACCGGGCACGACCCGCCCCGCGCAGGCGGGCATCTGATGCATTACCGTTCTCGTCGACAAGACGTTTGACGCTCCTTCTCGTTTGGCCCTTCGCCCCTTGCCGGCGGCTACTATGGCCTCTGCTGACTTCTCGCTCCGTGTCTCCACGTCGCCCTTTCAGGCACAAGGCGAGACCTCCCCGGGTAAGAACACACGCCTTCACCGCACAACCGCCGGATATACGCCACTTCGCCTTGGCCACGAGAGCTTCGCGGCTTCTTGCCCGCTCGCCCTGCTCGGCGGCGCCTCATATCCGATTCTTGTTCATCGGCTCACGGTTTACGCTCCACGCTTCCTCCCCACGGTCAGTCACCTTTGCGCAGTTGCGCTTCACTTCGTTCGCTGTGGCCAGCTTACGGGAGGACTTGCACCTCAGGAGTGCGCCCGTGCCGGGCGCACAAAAAAACCGGCCTCGAAGGGCCGGCTTGCAACATGCAAAGTGATAAGAGCCTGAGGGATCTGTGAAGAGATCCCAATCGTCCTCAATTGAGGGGGTGGGCCCCGCCCCGCCAAAGGCAGGACCCTTTTGCTCGGCAATGCGTCAGTGAGGTGAGGTCCGAACATTGCCGATCACTTACGAGCGGGACAAATAATAACCTTACTGATAATTGTTCGCAATAGCATTTCGTGGCAATCGCACTACCTGACGACTGCGAGAGCCAGTCCGGGCCGGCGGTACCGTTTCCGGGCGACACGCTTTACGTCGTCCCTGACCGCTCTGCTGCCGCCCTCCCTGGCGGCAGACGGTCGCCCTGAAGCGGTACCCCCACCCCTCGACAACGCGGTGCCAACCGACAGGCGCACCGAACCCGGTTCGCTACCCGACAATGGCCAGGCAAGCCGGCGGCGAGAACCATCCGTGCACTCGCGGCGTCAGCTGCAGCACCGAGGCCCGGAAGGCGTCGTCATAGGCAGCACGCAGCCGTTTATTCTTGACCCCGGGTTTGGAGCCCCTGGCCTGGCGCAGGAGGTTCAGGGCGAAGCGCCGGATGAGGGCCAGCACATAGTCGCCACCGCCCTCGGTGATCTGCCGGGCCACCGTTTTCTGACAGCCGATAGCGTCGATCGTCACCGTGACGCCGTCCAGGTCGAACAAGGACAGGATCTCGGGCAGGGCCGTGATCTCGTTCGCCTTCGCGTCCACCCGGCGTTGAGCCACCAACAGGCGAGCCTCACAGGACCAGGCATGAAGCAGGCGCAGTGCACGAGCCGCTGAACCACGATGGGAGCGGCGGACGGCTTTGCCGTCCAGTGCCAGTTGATCCTGCCTGTCGCCGCCGATTCGGGCACGGGCGGCCCAATCGAAAAACGCCGCCTCGAACGCCTCCGGGTCGATCAGGGAAAAGACGCGCCCGAAGGTGTCGTGGGAGGGGTGCCGTTGGGCAGCGGCAAGAATTGTCGCAACCGGTCCTCCTTGGTACGGCCAAATTCTGCCACGGCTTCCCAGTCATCCATGCCGGAGAGTGTTGCACAAAGGGCGATACCGAGGATGTCCGACAGCCCATGCAGCTTGTTTTGCGTGGTCCGGCGCGGATCGGGGAGGGATTCGAAGAAAGGCTTGGGGTTCGGCAGCATGGCAACGGTTTCTGCAAATGCCGGAACTAAGCCGTTTTCGTACCGGCACCGGGCTCTCCGAGGCTGATGTGGTCGGGTCTGGCTGACCGTCTGCCGCCAGGACGGCGGCAGCCGAGCCCTCAGGGACGAGTTCACGGCGTGTCAGACAGGCCCGACCACATCGACCCTGACGATCTTGTCATCGCCTCGTGATAGTGCGATTGCCCTGAATAGCATTTAGTGCGTTATTGCGTATATACCCTCTATCGTCGCACACTACTGCCGCAAGGCATCGCTCTTCCCGATAAAGCGTACCCGAACGCTGTGAGCTCCCGGTGGCGGATCCGGTACTTCGGAACGAAAGGATATCGACTCGCCAGGCCCGATTTCCGCAGCGGGAGCGGCAAATTGCCAGCGCCTCAGTACCTGCCCGTCGCTGCGGTGCAGATAGCCCGACAGCGGCGGCACCGGCTGAGCGGTGTCGGACTCGTTGACGATCACGCCCTGAATGACCATCGCGCGCCCCTCTTGGGAAGCCATCGCCTGGGGCGTCACAAGGTAGAGGTTCAGGCCGCCTGAGGCAGCAGCGAGCGGCTGCTGGCCGCACCGGCGATACAGCTGCCCAGTGCCGGGATAACGGTCGACACAGGTGGCTGCTGCATAGTCTTTCCTGTTCACGGTCGGCCAGCCGATCCCGACGCGAGTGTTGTATACCCCTTCGGCCGTGCGGAACTTCAACGAATAGAGCCCCGGCTGCAAGGGCCTGATCGGGACCGCTACCAGCATGTCGCGGCGCAGGTCCACGCGCTGAAACTCCAGCGGCACCCGGAACGCCTCGAGGCGGGACGTCGCCCAGGTATTGGCCGGCACCGGTGTGACCGCGCCATCGGCCGCAACCTCGCTTCGCACCCAGGACACCTGTTCCAACCGGATAGCCGTTGCTGCGTCGCCGCCAGATAATTGCGCCACCGCGGGATGGTAGATCACGAAGTCCGTGCGGGGACCGAGGTTGGAGCGCTGAGCCCAGGTCTCTCTTTCCCATTCCGGAGAACCGTTCAGGCGCACCAGTTGCTCCCCTGTCGATGCGTATATTCCCTGTTCCTCGGGCAACAGTCGCGCCCGCTGATCCAGGCCTGCACAAGCCGTCAAAAGCGTTGCCATAACGCTCAGCGCCAGTGGTCGAACGACCGCCGGCCATTTCGTTGTCATGTTCATCGGAGCCCACCCATTTCCTGTTCCTGGCAGCCCGTCAGTTGTTCGGACCGCTCCTGGCACTGGCCTTCGATTCGGCATGGGCGCTGCAACCGCCCTCTTCCTCGATAGCCTCGTCATGATCCTCATCACGGTCGTATTGATCGCCGGCGCGGGCCTCGGCACTGGCGCTCGACCGGGCACGGCAACCGCTTTCTTTGCCAGCGCTGGTCGACGACGAAGCACTGGTGCTGGCATGCGCGCTGGCCGACACCTTCACCTGCGACGGCTTACTGCCCGTGGCTGTTATCTTGCTGTCTTGCGCAGCTTCGCTGTATTGAACACCAGGCCCCAGATGCATCGCAGACAGAAACACCACTGCGCAGGACCGGATAAAGCTAAGTAACGACATCTGAAATCTCCCTTGCTGATTCGCTGGTTGCGCCCGATGCGAGGCAGGGCAGCCCGGGCTGAAAAGCGCCGGCCGCCCTGCAATCATCGAGACGACTCCCGAGGCCTTACCATTCGATAATGGCTGTCGCCTCACCGTCGCCGCTGGCACTGACATCTCCGTCTTCAGACGTGATGTTCGCTTCGGCGCTGGTATTGGTCATGACCGATGCGCTTTCCTGACCGGGCGTATGGAGATACTTCGCCTTGGCCAGGAGTTCGACGTGGCAGTCGCACCCTCTGCGGTGGCAGTGGTGTGGCTTTTCGCCAGACTCATGGTCATATGCGGTGTTTCAATGGTTTTCGCCATCGAGTTTGCATTGACGCCGGTGGCGCAGTCGTCGCCGTCACCGCCACAACTGCTTTCTGCATTTGCAGAGGTCTCGGCCAGGGCCTGGGTTTCACCCGTATCCGACACACTGGCCAGGGCGCTGGCATCGGCAGAAGCGGAACGGGTACCATCGTCCGTGGTCAGAGCCGCATCAGCACCGGCAGACGACCGGGCTTCGAGCGCCCCCTCGTCGGAGACATCGACCAGGGCATCGGCATCGGCAGAGGCTTCACCACCGAGACCGTCTTGGCTTTCAACGACGGAGACGTCGGCATTGGCATCGGCGCTGGCCGAACTCAGACCGTCATCGACGCTGGCTTCGGCACTGGCGCCGGCAAATGCGAAGCCCGCGCCGTCACCGTCGTTCATGGAAGCCTCGGCATTGGCATCGGCGCTGGCCGAGCTCAGACCGTCATCGACGCTGGCTTCGGCACTGGCGCCGGCAGATGCGAAGCCCGCGCCGTCACCGTCGTTCATGGAAGCCTCGGCACTGGCATCGGCGCTGGCCGAGCTCAGACCGTCATCGACGCTGGCTTCGGCACTGGCGCCGGCAGATGCGAAGCCCGCGCCGTCACCGTCGTTCATGGAAGCCTCGGCACTGGCATCGGCGCTGGCCGAGCTCAGACCGTCATCGACGCTGGCTTCGGCACTGGCGCTGGCGCCGAGACCGCTTTCACCCTCACCGCTGACACCGGCATCTGCAGACGCACTGGCTTCAGCGGAAGCACTGGCTTCAGCGGAAGCACTGGCGCCGTCGCCGGTCGCGCTGGCGGACGCGGAAGCACTGGCACTGGCACTGGCACTGGCACTGGCACCGGCATCATCGGCATCCCCGCCGCCTTCTGCGTCTCCGGTATCCCCGCTGTCTCCAGTATCACCGGCGCCAGCACTGCCCGAGTCGGAGCTGGCCTCGGCACTGGCACCGGAATCGGCGGAGGCGCCATCGTCTGCTTGCACCGCGCCAGTCGCGAGGGCAAAAATAAGACTGAGCGCGCTGCAAAGCGCGAGCAGGCTTGTCTGCTTGGTGGGATTTCTCATGGCTTTTACCTCTTCGGTTCTTCGGCAATTTGTCCTAGCTTCGAAATGGATCTGCACCTGGTCCCTGGAGGTTTAGAATCACTCAATTAGAATTTGGCAAGGAATATGCCAAGCATCCGAAAAACCTGAGACGGTCACGAACCCAGCAACACCAGAGCATCATCTCGTTGATTTTAAAGAATTTTCTTCTGCCACCACCGATTTAGCGAAAGCCCGGGGTGAAGCCGACACCCTCAGGTATTCGTTTCCATTAAGCGACACTCAATATAGGTTTTCACCTAAATACCTGAAGTAGAGCCAGAACCAGCTGTCGCCAACAGGCAACACCCCTCCAATCCGGGACGGGACGGGACGGGACGGGACGGGACGGGACGATCGTCGGTGATGAACAACATTTACTTTATTCCGCCTCCCTGGTTGCACTACAATCAGCACACATCTTTTGGGTATATCCCACTGTTAACGTCCATCGCGCCCGAGAGGCGCGTTATTTTTTGGAGGCCCGAACGTTGACACCCAGTGGCAAAATCAAATTGCAGGGTTTTAACAACCTCACCAAGAGCCTGAGCTTTTGCATCTACGATATCTGCTATACCCGCACTCCGGAGCAAAAGGCCGAGTACATCGAGTATATCGATGAACAGTACAATGCCGACCGGCTGACGGAGATCCTGACCGAAGTCTGCGATATCATCGGCGCCAATGTCCTGAACATCGCTCGCCAGGACTACGAGCCCCAGGGTGCCAGTGTCACGATTCTGGTATCTGAAGAGCCGCTTAAGGACTCCGTCATGGTCGACAAGACCGAAAAGCCCGGCCCGCTGCAGCCGGACTACGTGGTTGCGCACCTCGACAAGAGCCATATCTGTGTCCACACCTATCCGGAAAGTCACCCGGACAACGGCATCTGCACCTTCCGTGCCGATATCGAGGTATCCACCTGCGGCGTCATTTCGCCACTGAAGGCACTGAACTATCTGATTCACAAGCTGGAGTCGGATATCGTGACCATCGATTACCGGGTACGGGGTTTCACCCGCGATGTACACGGCGTGAAGCACTACATCGATCACGACATCAACTCGATCCAGAACTTCATCAGCCAGGATATTCGTGACCAGTACCAGATGGTCGACGTGAACGTCTATCAGGAAAACATCTTCCACACCAAGCTGATGCTGAACGACTTCGACCTGAATCAGTACCTGTTCGGCACCACGACCCGGGACCTGAGCGAAGACGAGATAAGCAACATCACCGAGAACCTGTTTCGCGAGATGCGTGAGATCTTCTACGCCCGCAACCTGCCGGACATGAGCTCTTCGTAGCGGGAGCTGCGCCTCGCCGCGAATATAGGCATTGTGGCCATTCTCGGCGAGGCGCTGCTCCTACACACCTCAGCCCGCCATCAGCTTCTCCCAGAGCGCCGCACTCCAGACCAGCCCCGCGATCAGCAGCGTCACGAAAACAGCCGCCGAACCAAGATCCTTGGCTCGCCCCGCCAGCTCGTTGACCTCCAGCCCCGCCCGATCGACCACTGCTTCGATGGCAGAATTGACCAGCTCCGCCATCAGCACCAGCAGACAGCTCGACATCAACATCGCCAGTCCCATTGCCGACGATGCCACCCAGAAGGACGCCGGCAACAGCAGCAATGATGCATAGATCTCGTAGCGGAACGCGGGCTCATGCACGAACGCCGCCCGCATTCCCTTGAACGAGTAACAGGTCGCATAGTAGAACCGGGCCAGACCCGTCACTTTCTCATTGGACATCATCCCTCTCCAGGCAGGTATAGTCTGGGCTCGAACGACAGACGAACGCACCGTTCGAGCAGCCGGTAACGCAACATCTGCGCCGACGCCGAGTTTCACATTGCCACGCTCAAAGTCAATCCCGCACAACGACTTTTCAGGCGCTGCGCCATCGAGGTGAACGATGCGGCCTCCTGATATACAATGGCGCCATTCCGCCGGATGCGGATCTGAGCCGTGACCCGAGCGGGCCCGTCTTTGAGTGTTCGCTTGCCAGAAGTGGTCATCAGCCCGCCAGTGCCAAAAGCTCAATGCTGGACATTTTTCGTCAGCACTTTTTAGCACTGACTCCGAAAAACGCCATAAAACGCCTGAAAATGCACATAAATCAGACAGCAGAAACCCCAGCAAAAACAGCCGTTAACCCAGTAGCCACGCGGGATACGGTGAATCGGCGCTTCAGCGTCGCGCCGATGATGGACTGGACGGACCGCCATTGCCGTTACTTTCATCGCCAGCTGAGCCGGAACGCGCTGCTCTATACCGAGATGGTGACCACCGGTGCACTGCTGCACGGGGATGCCAGGCGCTTCCTGCGTTATGACGAAGCAGAGCATCCCATTGCACTCCAGCTTGGCGGGAGCGACCCCGACGCCCTGGCCGAATGCAGCCGGATGGCAGAGGATCATGGCTACGACGAGATCAACCTCAATGTAGGCTGTCCCAGCGACCGCGTGCAGAACAACATGATCGGCGCCTGTCTGATGGCCCATCCGCAACGGGTTGCCGACTGCCTGGAACGCATGCAGAGCGCCGTCAGCATCCCGGTGACCGTCAAACACCGGCTTGGCATCGACGAGATGGACAGCTACGAAGAGCTGCAACGCTTTATCGAGATCGTACGCCAGTCGGGCTGTCGAACCTTCATCGTTCATGCCCGCAAGGCGATTTTGGCGGGCCTGAGCCCGAAGGAGAACCGCGAAGTTCCGCCGCTCAAGTATGAGTGGGTCTATCGCATAAAACAGGCCTTTCCCGATCTCGAGATCATCATCAACGGCGGCATCAAATCTCTGGACCAGTGCGAGCAGCACCTGCAGCATGTCGACGGCGTTATGATCGGTCGCGAAGCCTATCAGAACCCCTACCTGCTGGCGGAGGTGGATCAACGCCTCCATGACCCGCAGCAGCCAGTGCCGACCCGGGCCGACGTAATGGAAAAGATGCTCGACTATACAGCACGAGAACTGGCCGCAGGCACCTATCTCGGCCATATCAGCCGCCATCTGCTGGGACTCTTTCACGCCCAGCGCGGCGGCCGCCAGTTCCGCCGACACCTGAGCGAGAACGCACACAAGCCCGGCGCCGGCATCGACGTATTGAAAGCCGCCATGGAACGGATATCCGATTAATCCCGCAATCAGCCCGCCCCGGGTACGCTGCGGGACCACCCATTAAAGGAAACAAGCCCATGCAAAGCCAACTGCAACAGCTGAAGAGCCTCACCACCGTTGTCGCCGACACCGGCGATATCGAAGCGATCCGCCAGTTCAGCCCGGTCGATGCCACCACCAACCCGTCATTGCTGCTCAAGGCCAGCCAGCAGCCGGAGTATCGTCCGCTGCTCGACCAGGCGCGCGACTGGGCCCGCAGCCGGGGTGGAGACCAGCAGACGCAGCTGGACAACATGACGGACAAGCTGGCGGTGCTGATCGGCCGGGAGATCCTGCAACTGGTACCGGGCCGGGTATCGACCGAAGTCGATGCTCGCCTGTCATTCGATACCGACGCCACCATCGGCCGGGCACACAAGCTGATCGAACTGTATCAGCAGACCGGTATCGAAAAGGACCGCATTCTGATCAAGATCGCCTCGACCTGGGAAGGCATCCGCGCCGCCGAGGCACTGGAGCGGGAGGGCATTCACTGCAACCTGACGCTGCTGTTCGGGTTTGCCCAGGCCCAGGCCTGCGCGGATGCTGGCGCCTACCTGATCTCCCCTTTGTCGGACGCATTCTCGACTGGCATCGCGCCCGCGACAATGCTGCCGACTTCAGCGGCGAGCGGGACCCCGGCGTTCAGTCCGTCAGCCGCATCTACCGGTACTACAAGCACCACGGTTACGACACCGTGGTCATGGGAGCGAGCTTCCGCAATATCGGCGAAATCCAGGCCCTGGCGGGGTGCGACCGTCTGACCATCAGCCCGGCACTGATGCAGGAACTGGATCAGACCCAGGCTCCGCTGGAGGAGCGCCTCAATGCCAGCCGAGTGCAAAGCGACGATCCGAAACAGGCACTCGACGAAAGATACTTCCGCTGGCAGATGAATGAAGATGCAATGGCAACCGAAAAGCTGGCGGAAGGAATCCGCAACTTCACGGCGGACCAGATAAAACTGGAAAAGGTGTTGGCTGAAGTATAGCTACCAGAAGGAAGTTAACAGACCGTAGGTTGGAATGAGCCCCGAAGGGGCGAATTCCGACGACCGGTGGAATTCGCCTTCGGGCTCATTCCACCCTACAAAAACAAAGGGCCCTTAGGCATCCTGCCATCGGGCCCTTCTCCCGGCATCCGTGCCGGTCATTACTCGCATCCCTGAGTAATGATCGGGCAATCCGGCTTCCTTTCAAAAGCACCATCACATCCCTGTGCGCTTGCCCTACAGGAACTCAGTCTAGAGGATTCCGCGCAGGATACTATAGGAATAATTCCTAAAAACTCAGGGGTAGCACTCGAGCGTCGTCACCAGATCAACGAAGGCTTCCCGATTGGACTCATTGAGACTCATCAGCACCTTGTGAGCATCGATAATGCGCTCGCGCACCGCCGCCTCGGACTCCTGTACAAAGGGCACGCGCTTGAGGTCGACCAGACTGGTCGGCAGAGTATTCAGCAGGAGAAAAATACGCTCGAAGCCCATGGAGTCGAGTATACGGGTCACATCCTCATTGGTAGAAACCAGGGTTGGCTGCTCGAGCGACAGGCGACGGGCAAACACGGCCAGCTTCGCAATCAGCCCGAGCGACGTACTGTCGATCGTATCGGTTTCGGTCAGATCGACCAGTATATGCTCGACCCCACCATTGGACAGCACCTGCTCAAGATGCCGGTCAAGGCTCGTACAGAGCGTCAGGCGCACTTCGCCGACGAACTTCAAGACGTAGCTTCCGCCCTGGCGAGCGAAAAATATTGAACCTTCACGCATCAGGGAAACCCCGTGACAAAGTCATGATCGCTATATCATCGGGACACTCTGCGTCCCCCAGCAGCTGCTGATGCAACTCCCGGGGCCTGATCAGTCCCGAGACGATCAGGTCGAGCAACCGCTGCTCTCGCTCCGCCAGCGATCCTCCATCCATGACTTCAAGCACGCCATCGGAAAACAGTGTCAGCGAAAACTCGTCCGCCAGCTTCACTTCACACTCGTCGAAGAAGGGCTCGTCGAAGAGCCCGACCGGCATACCCCTCCCCGGCAAAAACCTCGCCTCGCCCGCCTGGCGCAGGATAGGCATGGGATGATGGCCACCTACCGCATACTTGAGCACCGACGCTCGCGCATCGAGCACACCGGCAAATACCGTAAAATGCTTGCCGAGCCCCGTATCCAGCAACTCCCGATTGAGCACATGCAGAGCCGAGGTGGTGGAGATATCCGCCAGGGCCGTATTGCGCTGATGTGCACGCTGCACACGACTGGCCATGTTCTTGAGCAATACGGTCACCAGCGCCGACGATGCACCATGCCCGGAAACATCCGCCAGATAAAACAGCGTCAGATTATCGTCCAGCGGCGCCACGTCGACGAAGTCGCCGCTCAGCACGAGCGACGGCGTCAGTTCGTAATCGAAACGCACGCCACCGATGGTTTGCGACAGCGGCGGCAGCAGGTTCTGCTGCACCTGCTGCGCTGCCAGCTGATCGGAACGCAACTCTTCGAGACTGCGCTCGAGGGTGTCGCGGTATCGCGGCAGAGCCTCGAGCTGTGCCGCCCGGCTCAGCAGGCGCGACAGCGCTGCGACGAAGGCCTGGGCCTCGATATCGAGACAGCGGTAACTGAAGACATCGCTGGCCCCGGCACGCAACCCGAGCACAAGATGACCGGCATCCAGCTCGGGCACCAGTACCAGCACGGGCTTGGGATGCACGCGAATGCAGAGATCGGTCAGATCGGATGCCGAGGCCAGCCGCTGCAGATTCACGATAACGAGCGAGAAATCGTAGTGCTCAAGCATATCGTCAAGCCGACCGCTGTCCGCCGCCAGCAGAATCTGCAATCGAAACGAATCCACCTGCTCGCTCAGCTCGAACACCTGATCGACGAGTCGAGTATCCGATTCCACCAGCAGGATCCGGTGACAGGAGTGACTCATAAAGCAGCCCGCAATAGGGAAAGCCACGTATTCATGAGCTTGCACACTACGCCCATTAACAGCAAGTTTCAATGCAGCAATCAGAAGTCATCGGCATCGAACTGACTGTCAACACGACCATCGTTGATAAGATATTCCCGGCGCTGCAGATAGGCATCCCGGATAAACAGATAGCGGTCACCGCTGATGATTTCCTCGGCCTTCAGCAACCCGGCCCGAGTATCGACCAGCCGTAGACCATAGAGGCTGTTGCGGGTCGGTATATGATCGACCTCACCCACCGGATCGAGGTAACTATCGGGTATCAGGCCTATGCCGTCACGTACCGTACTGGGCCCGAACAAGGGCAGCACCAGATAATTGCCGGACGCCACTCCCCAGTACCCCAGGGTCTGCCCGAAATCCTCATTATGCTTTTCGAGCCCGAACGGCGTGGCCAGATCGAAAACACCGCCGAGGCCAAAAATGGTATTCATCGTGATGCGCGCCGTATCGCTCGCCGCGTCATGCAGCTTCAGCTGCAGCAGATTGTTTGCCAGCACCCCCAGATCGCCGAGATTGTCGAAAAAGTTCGACACCCCCTGCTCGGCCAGATCGGGCATCACAAAGCGATACCCCTGCGCCGCAGGCTTCAGGGCATAGCGGTCGATCGTATCGTTGAACTGGAATACGGCACGATTGAACCCCTCCCAGGGTCGGGGTTCGGCTCGGTTGGCTCCTGCGCCGCAACCAGCGTGGCCGACAGCAGAGCCGTCCCCAGCACCACCGACCTGCACAAAGTCATCATTTGCAATCCTTGAGCTTCTTCAGCCTCGCCTCTGGCCTACTTTATAGCATTTCGCACCTGCGCAACAGCAGGAGATCCGAATGACGACCGCCGCGCCAGAAGCAACAAGGGCCAGCCTGCCCTTATATGCAAAAAGGGCTCCCCGAAGGGAACCCTTTCTTACCATCAATCGCAACGGCGATTAGAAGGAAACGTTGTAACCTACAACGAACTTGTCGTAGTCGCCGCTGTCGCCGTCGACGTCAGCAGAAGTGTACTGAGCCTTGACGGACGCTTTCTTGCCCAGCGCGTAGGAAGCGTAAACACCCCACTCGTCAGACTCGACGTCCAGATCGTCGATCTCGAAATCCATGTAGGTCGCGCCGATCTTGGCGTTACCCAGCGCGTAGGCAGCGCCTACACCCCACATGTCGGAATCGATGTTGGTGGAGTTGTTTTCAGCGTTCTGGTACTGACCTTCCAGGGTCAGGTCAGCGATGCTGTAACCCAGGCCAACGGTGGAAACTTCGTTGGTGTCGCCCAGGCCGTCGTCCCATTCCATGTAGGAAACGGAAGCGCCGAAGCCGCCCAGGTTGTAGTTGAAGCCGACGGTGCCGCCATCAACGTCGTCACGGGCATCGTCGCCTTCGCCGTCAACAACGATCTGGCCGTAGGCTTCGAAACCGGCAAACTTCGGAGTGACGTAGGAAGCAGCGTTACCCAGACGGTCAACAACAGCGAAGTAGTTGTTGGTGGAGAAGGACTCGGCGTACTTGTCCATTACTTCGGCAGCGTTCGCCAGGTTGTTCTGACGACCGAAGATCAGGTAGCCGAAATCGCTTTCCAGGCCGACCAGGGCCTTACGGGTAACGACAGAACCGGTGTCGGTGGAACCGAACGGATCGGCGTTGCGGTTGAATTCGACTTCCATCTGGTAGTAGGCCTGAACGCCTTCCAGATTTTCCAGGTCGGAAGCACCCTTGACGCCGATGATGGCGTCGTCGACTTCCAGGTCGGCATCAGCGCCTTCGCCAGTAGCGAAGTTATCACCGAAGATCGCTTCGACTTCGACGTTACCGTACAGGGTAGCGTCGGCCTGAGCGACGATCGGAGCAGTCATGGCGCCAGCAACAGCCAGAGCGATCAGTGACTTTTTCATCAACATTCCCCTTCAATGATTCAACTTACTAGTAGTGAATTCTAGTTTTTTCTTAGTGCACGCGAGTGCTTCTAGGAAAATACTATAAATCCAAATTATTTCAAACCAGTGAAAGCATTTTTTTCTTTCACCCGGGATTCCCTTATTGCCGGCATCCAATACTGACAGGCAACGATTAAGTTTCCCTGAATACTGCCCGGAGTCCAGACTCGAGCGACTTTCCATTTACTCGACCTGCTTTCCGTCATCCACCCGAGTTAAACAACCGCCCGGTAGCATTGACAGCCAAATCGAGCGCATTACAGCATAGCCTCCCGAGGGCTGCAACCCTCCGGACCCGGACTGGTTGCAGGATACTCATAATCGATTAGATCCTGTCATTTTATTTGTTACCTAAAAACGACAATCAAAGTATACGGCTGTATATTTTTTAACCTCTTGTTTCCACCAGCTAATACATCAGATCACCGGTTAATATATCGGCAAATGGATTATGAGGTGGCATAATGTGGGAACTCACGCTGCGGGCGAATAACCCGGGTACCAAGTTTGCCCACAGACCGGGCTTTCACAGAACCGTACACCCACTATGCCGCTCCATACTGCCTAAAGCTGCAGCTCGCGCCAGAGTTGCTGCAGTCTTTTTCCGATACCGGCATCCGGGTCCCCAGCTGCTGTGCAAAAAGGGACACCCGATACTCCTCCAGCATCCAGCGAAATGCCTCCAGCCGTACATCGAATACCCCCTGGGACCGGTTTCGCTCCCACTGCGCCCGGTAGCGGCTCCATAGCTGCTGCAGCTGATCCGACAGCAGGCGCTCCCGATTCAGGTCCCGCTGATACTTCTCGAGCCGACGCTCAATCGCCTCGAGGTATCGCGGATAGTGCTGCAGGTGCGCCCAGGGTGTTTCGACCAGGTAGCCGGCGGTGATCAGCGCCGACAACTGGCTCTTGATATCGTTGAGCACGGTGGCGGCCTGAAGTGGAATCTTGCCACCGAGCTGCTTGCGAATCCGGTGACAGGCCTGATGGCAGTCCCGAACAAATATCGCCATCGCCCTCGCCCTGTCCCAGAGATCGCCCCGGGCCCGCTCCAGACGCTCTCGATAATCAGATTCCGTGCGCGGAAGCGATGCATCGAGATCGAGCAACTGCATGAGCGCCTGCATCAGAATGGCATCGACCAGGCCATTCTTGTCGAATAGCGTTCCTGTATAAAGAAGCGACTCGCTGAGATGGGGCAGGTCGCGCTTCAGTTGACGGATGACAGCGGCCAGCTCCAGCATCGCGAGCCGGGCAATGCCCTGACGGGATTCGAAATGCGCCTGATCACGCGAGGCACAAACGTGGAGCTCGACCGACTCGCCGCAGTCGCGCAGCGCCGGATAGGCCTCGAGCCGGATGCCACCCGCCTGACGCAGCTCCACCGATTCGGGCAGCGCGTCGAAATCCCAGCTCTGGATACCGCCTCGCCCCCACTGATCCCCTGGCCCGGAACGCAGCGCCTGCTCGGCCGCCTTGCCAAAGCGCTTGATCAGCACCTGCGGATCACGCTCGCTGGCCAGCGACCGGCCGTTCTCATCCAGCAGGCGCAGATTCATCCTGTAGTGATCCTCGAGCGGCACCTTTCGCAGCTCGGCCGGCTCCACCAGCACGCCATTCATCCGCCTGAGGTGGAGACTGAGCGCCTCGTACAGATCCCCATCGGCAAAGACCACCCGCTCGACGAAAGCCCGGACATAATCCGGTATCGGCACGAAATGCTTGCGCAGCTGCTTCGGCAGTCCCTTGAGAATGGCCACACACTTGTCTTCGAGCATGCCCGGCACCAGCCAGTCCAGCCTCGTTGTCGAGAGACCGTTCAACATCGCCAGGGGCAGGTCCAGCGTCACCCCGTCCAGCGACGAGCCGGGCTCGAAATGGTAACTGAGCGGCAACTCGACACCCTCGAGGCGTATCCGCTCGGGATAGGCCTTGGCCGTCACATGGCCGGCCGAACGCTGCAGCACATCCTTTTCGGTCAGAAACAGAATCTGCGGATCACCCAGTTCCACCTGCTTGCGCCAGCGTTCGAAGCCAGCGCCATTGACCAGGTCCTGACCGCCATTTTCAGCGAGGCGGTCGGCATAGAAGTCGAAAAGCGTATCCTCGTCGACCAGCAGATCGCGGCGTCTGGACTTGGCCTCGAGCTCTTCGACGCCAGCCAGAAGCTGGCGGTTATGGTGAAAGAAACCGGCCCTGGTCTCGTATTCGCCCTCCACCAGGGCCGAACGGATAAAGATCTCATGCGAAACCACAGGGTCGATCTTGCCGTAGTGCACCTTGCGTCTGGGCACGATGATCAGGCCATACAGGGTCACCTGCTCGCTGGCGACGACCTGGGCACGCTTTTTCTCCCAGTGCGGCTCGAGATAGGTCCGCTTGACCAGATGCCGGGCCAGCGGCTCGACCCACTCCGGCTTGATCGCGGCATTCATCCTGGCGTAGAGCTTCGAAGTCTCCACAAGCTCGGCCGACATGACCCATTTCGGGGGCTTCCTGAACAGCGTCGAGGCCGGAAACAGATGGAAGCGCCGATTGCGCGCACCCAGGTACTCCTTGTTCTCCTGGCGCATGCCGATCTGGCTCAGCAGGCCCGCCAGCAGAGATTTATGCAGTGCATCGGCCGCTGCCGGCTCGCGGTTTTCCCGCAGCTCCAGCTCGCGCGCGATGATATGCAGCTGGCGGTGGACATCGCGCCACTCGCGCATGCGCATGAACGACAGAAAATGCTTCTGACAGTATTTGCGCAACTGATTCTGACTCAGCGCCTGGCGCTGCTCTTCGTAGAGATTCCAGAGATTCAGCATCGTGACGAAGTCCGACTCCTCGTCGGCATAGAGACGGTGCTTCTCGTCGGCGGCCTGCTGCTTCTCGAGCGGACGCTCCCGCGGGTCCTGACAGCTCAGCGCACTGGCGACCACCAGCACCTCCCGCAGCGCCTCCTGCCGGGCGCCCTCGAGCACCATGCGACCGATGCGCGGATCGACCGGAAGCTTCGCCAGCTGACGCCCCTGAGGCGTGATGCCTCTTGCCTCATCGACCGCCCCCAGCTCTTCGAGCAGCTTGTAGCCGTCATTGATAAAACGGCTGTCCGGCGGATCGATAAAGGGGAACTCCGCGATATCGCCAAGCCTCAGACTCAGCATCTGCAGGATGACGGCCGCAAGGTTGGTGCGGCGGATTTCGGCATCGGTGAACCTGGGGCGCGCGTCGAAGTCCTCCCGGGCATAGAGGCGGATACAGACACCTTCGGCGACACGGCCACAACGCCCGGCCCGCTGATTGGCGCTGGCCTGGGAAATGGGCTCTATCGGCAGCCGCTGCACCTTGGCACGGTAGCTGTAACGGGATATCCGCGCCTGGCCGGGGTCGATCACGTAACGGATGCCGGGTACCGTCACCGATGTCTCGGCCACATTGGTGGCCAGTACGATACGACGCCCGGGACCGCGTTCGCCCTGAAAAACCCGGTTCTGCTCGGCCAGGCTCAAGCGGGCATAGAGCGGCATCACTTCGGTGTCGCGCAGCTGCGCCCGGCGCAGGGTTTCGGCGGTTTCGCGAATCTCCCGCTCGCCACTGAGAAACACCAGCATGTCGCCCGGCGCCTTTTTCTGCTGCCGCTCAAGCAGGACAATCTCCTCGACCGCCTCGAGAATCGCCTGCTGCTGGTCGATATCCTGCTGTTCCTCACCGCGATCGGTCAGCGGACGGTACAGCACCTCAACCGGATAGGTACGCCCCGAAACCTCGATGATCGGCGCGCCGTCGAAGTGCCGAGAAAAACGCTCCAGGTCGATGGTCGCCGAGGTGATGATCAACTTCAGATCCGGACGGCGCGGCAGAATGCGTTTCAGATAGCCGAGCAGGAAATCGATATTGAGACTGCGTTCGTGGGCCTCGTCGATAATGATGACCTCGTAACGCTCCAGCAGCGGGTCGCGCTGGGTCTCGGCCAGCAGGATACCGTCGGTCATCAGCTTGATCAGGCTCTGCTCCGATACCTGCTCGGTGAAGCGAACCTGGTATCCGACCTTGTCGCCGAGCGGACTGTGCAACTCCTCGGCAATGCGGTTGGCGACGGTCCTCGCCGCCAACCGCCGCGGCTGGGTATGGCCGATCAGGCCACGACAGCCGAAGCCGAGCTCGAGGCAGATCTTCGGCAGCTGGGTGGTCTTGCCCGAGCCGGTTTCCCCGGCAACCACCACGACCTGGTTGTCGGCGATCAGGCGGGCAATCTCGTCTCGCCTCTGCGAAACCGGCAACGACGGATAGTCGATGCGCCCGAGGCGTCCGGCGCGGGCTTCGACCCTGGCGATGGACGCTTCGAGCGCGGCCTCGAACTGGCCGGCCATGCGGTCCGCGGGCAGTCGTTGCTGCAGGCGCTTTTCGAGCTTCTGGAGCCGGCGTTCGAGGGCCGTTCGGTCGCTGCACTGGCTGCGCTCCAGTTGCAGGCGTAATGTCTGGATATCTATGGTCACGGAGAGGCTTGAGGGCGTTGGTATTGAAAAAGGGCGCCTATTATAGAAGAGGCACCGAGAGAAAGGACAGGCGAGTGACGCTGTTGTAGGTTGGGTAGAGCGGCGAAGCCGTGCAACCCAACACAGTGACAGCTGCAACCAATCGATCTGAACTGCGATCGATATGATGGGTTTCGAGATACCCGATCAGTGCAGCAGCCATTAAGGTCGCTGCCGCGTATCTCTCCACCCATCCTACGCCGGCGCCGGCCGGCGCGCCACTTCCAGGCCGTTTTCGAACACGATCAGCTCGCCGGTTTTCAGCGGCTGCCAGGTTTCGTTGTCGGTCAGAGGGTCGGTGGCGATGACCGTGACAACGTCCTGCGGCGTCGTTTCGTGGCAGAAGTCGACGGTCAGCTCGTAATCCTTCAGCCGGGCCTCGCCGAAGGGCGAGCGGCGTGTAATCCAGGACAACTTGGTGGTGCAGTAGCAGAACAGGTAATGAGATTCCGTCAGCAGCATGTTGTAGACACCCAGCTCCCGCAGCTGGTCGCACAGCGCGGCGATGAACCGGCTCAGCTCGGCGATATCCCGGGGCGGCGACGAATAACGGTCTCGAACCTGGCCGAGCAGCCAGCAGAAGGCGTATTCGCTGTCGGTGGAACCGATCGGGCGATAAAACCCGAGCGGCAGCTCATAAAGCCCTTCACTGAGCTGACCGTTGTGGGCAAAGGACCAGCTGAGCCCCCAGAGCTCGCGCGAGAAAGGATGAGTGTTCTCGAGACAGACCTGGCCGACATTGGCCTGACGTATATGGCTGATGACGATATGGCTCTTCAGCGGATGGCTGCGGATCAACCGTGCGATCGGCGACTCGACGCTCGGAGCCGGGTCATGGAAAAAGCGCACGCCGCGACCTTCATAGAAGGCGATCCCCCAACCATCCCGGTGGGGACCCGTAGCACCGCCACGCTGCATCAGCCCGGTAAAGCTGAAACAGATATCGGTGGGTACATTGGCGCTCATTCCCAGCAACTCACACATCGTTGTTGTCCCGTCAATTTCCGGCCCGCTATGCGGGTGTTGGGTTGCGCTTCGCTTCACCCAACCTACGAAGCTCCACCGTAGGTTGGGTCAAGTCGCGCAGCGACGGACCCAACACCCATGCCGAAACCAGTACCTCATTCTTGATGCCTGTCAGCACCGAGGGTGATCCGATCCGGCAGGCTGTCGATCGCTTCCACCCCGAATTCGAGGGTCGGCAGGGGTTTGCGGGCGATGGCCAGGGTTTCCGGCGCCGGTGCCCGCCGTTCGCCCTGAAAGCACCCGCGCGGATCGACCGCCAGTTTCTGGCTCAGCACCCGTGCCCGCACCTGCCCGCCGGCCTCGACATGAAGACTGTCGCAGACGACCTCCCCTCGAGCCAGCCGCTGACATGCAGCTCGCGGGCCCTTACATGTCCCTTGATGCGACCGTGCTTGCCGATGGAGATATCGTCGCTCGAGTCGACCTTGCCTTCGATCATGCCATCGACATGGAGCTTGCCATGAACGTTCATGTCGCCCGACACCCGGTTGCCTTCGGCAATGATGGTCACGGCTCCGCGGCTCGCCTTGACGGCGTTTCTTTTCAGGATACCCATGGGCGCTGACGGCCTTTTTGTTGTCGTTTAAAGAATAGCGGGCATCCGGGCCCGACGGCACCCGTCCATTCTAATCGCTGCGCAGCGCCACTTCACCTGCATTCCCGCGCTGCCGGCAACTGGAAGAGGCATGGAACTGCCCCTTGCAGACAATGTCGATCAGCGCCCCCACTCGACCGTGCCGACCTCGCTGAAAATGGTGTCGAAGCTGGCGATATTCCAGTTCAGGAAAGGCGCCGGGTCGATCGCAGAATAGAGACGCCGGACTTCATAGTGCAGATGCGGCCCCGTCGAGCGCCCACTGTTGCCGCTGTGGGCGATCAGGTCCCCTTTCGCCACCAGCTCGCCGGCCTTGACGCTCAGCTTGTCGAGGTGGGCATAGTAGGTCTTGAAGCCGAAGTTGTGCTGCAGAATCACCAGCTTGCCGAAGCCGCTCTGCCGGCCACTGAACTCGACGATGCCGTCGGCTGTGGCATAAACCGGCGTTCCCCGGCTGGCCGCGAAATCGATACCGTTGTGCATGTCCTTCTTGCGCGTCACCGGATGGGTCCGCATGCCGAAACGGTCGCTGATTCGAGTCCCCTGGATCGGTACGCCGTTGGGTATGCTGTGCAGCAGAAACAGCCGCTGCGCGGCCGTCGCCTTCAGCGCTTCGGCCCGTTGTGGCGTATAGGTGTCACTGGCAGGCAATCCAAGCATCGACTCGAGGCCACCAAGGGAGGCATCGAGGGTCGCATTGAGTTCGCCCATGCGCAGGTTTTCTTCCTGCAGCGTCTCCAGGGTACTGCTCAGTTCATTCAGTTCCGACACATACAGCTGCTGGGTGCCGAGTATGCTCTCATACTGGTCGGACAGGGCCTGATGGTCCTCTGCAAGCACCGCCAGGTCGTCGCTGGTCTTGACCAGCAGCGCATTGGAGATGAAGAAGCTGAGCACCGCCATCAGCAAAAAGGCCGGCACCAGCACGCGCGCCACCTGATTGAGGGTGTACTGTTTCGATCCGCGAACGGTGGTAAGGGTGACGACCAGCTTGTTTCTCAAAATCCGCCCCTGCTGCAGCGATCCGGGTATGAATCAGGATTCAGGCGCCAGGGTCGGCAACGCCCGAACCTTAACGCCCGCTAAATATACCCAGAATTCACAGGGATGTCATAACCGGAAACGCAAGTAGGAGCCCGGCGTCCGGGCGAACGGGTGTCGCAGCGAGGTTATTCGCTGGCGGAGCGGGCTCCCACAGAAAGCGGCGAGCCAGTTTGACGCTCGCCGCTTTCCTTTATGCCGCGCTGTTGGCTACCGGGCTGAGTCGGTAACAGGGTACGTACTCCTGATAGTCGAGCTTCATTCTGCGCTGCTGCACGAACGAATTCAGCAGCTCGTCCAGCGGGTCCATCAACGCCGGTTCGCCGCAGAGTTCGAAAGGGCCGTGCTCTTCGATCGCACGTACCCCCGGCTCCTTGACGTTGCCGGCGACAATGCCCGACAGCGCACGCCGCAGGTTCGACGCCAGATCGCACTCGGACTGCGCCTTGAACAGCTTGAGCTGCGACATGTTCTCATGGGTCGGTTCGAACGGCTGCTGAAAGATCAGCGGCACGCTCAGTTGCCAGTTGAAATGAAAAGACTCGCTGGTCGCCTTGCGATATTCGGTGACGTTGTGCAGTCCCTCCTGCATCCGCAGCGCGACCCGCTGCGGATCCCCGATAATGATTTCATAGCGCTTCGCTGCCGCCTCGCCCAGGGTGTGGCGAATGAAACGGTCGACGGTCTCGAAATACGCCTCGCTGCCTTCAGGGCCCGTGAAAATCAGCGGGAACGGCAGGTTGTTGTTCTTCTCGTAGAGCAGTACCCCGAGGATGTAGAGAATCTCCTCGGCCGTACCGGCGCCACCCGGAAACACCACTATACCGTGACCCAGCCGAACGAAGGCCTCGAGCCGCTTCTCGATATCCGGCATCACCAGCAGCTCGTTGACGATAGGGTTCGGCGACTCCGCGGCGATAATGCCGGGCTCCGAGATGCCGACATAGCGGGCATCCCGGATACGCTGCTTGGCATGGGCAATGGCGGCACCCTTCATCGGCCCCTTCATGGCCCCCGGCCCGCAACCGGTGCAGATGTTCAGCCGCCGCAGCCCCATCTCGTAGCCGACCTTCTTGGTGTATTCGTATTCATCATGCCCGATCGAGTGACCACCCCAGCAGACCACAAGATTGGGTTTGACATGGGGGCGGAACAAGTCGGCATGGCGCAGAATCTGGAAGACCGTGTTGGTGGTGGCGCCCCCTCGTCGAGGCCATGACAGACATCGTCGAGCTCGTCGCCGACATAAAGCAGATCACGCAGCACCGAAAACAGGTGCTCGCGGATACCCTGAATAATCTCGCCGTCGACGAAGGCGCTGGCCGGCGCATTGATCAGCTCCAGCTGCAGGCCGCGATGTTTCTGGCTGATGCGGATATCGAAATCCCTGTATCGCTCCAGCACCTGCTTGGTGCTGTCCAGCTCGCTGCCACAGTTCAATACCGCCAGACTGCACTGACGGAACAGGCGGTAAAGGCCCCCTGACTGGCGTCCTGGAGCCGGGCCACCTCGACCGGCGACAACGTGGCCAGACTGTCGAGCGGGGTCACGCTGGCGGTCACGAAAGCTTCGGTGATCATCATGTCACCTCCCTTCAGCATCGAATTCCTGAGGATCGACCCCCTGCCCCGCAGGCGGGGCTCGGCCGGGGTCCCGTTCTGACTGTTATTGCCCATCAGACAGACACGCAGCTTAGGGGGTTCACTCCTTTCAATATAGGGAATTTCGCCCGCTGTCACCATAAACCTTTTAAAAACAAGGGTATCAGGTTCATTAATTGATCAGCGGTGGCCGCTGCCGCAAGCATCTGACGCCATTGAAGCTTCGTACATGAATGCCTTTGTCCGCCGTCGCACGGGGAGGCACGGGAAGAGGCGCCGAATACACTGTATTCACAGCGCCCGGTGTTCTATTGTAGGGGGCGGGCCGCTGCAGTACCTCCGCCTGCACCGGGGGCTGCCGTCGCCTGTCAACAATGCAGGCTGCTGAAGGAAAAGCCGATGAGTGCATCGAAACTCTACATTCTCGACACCAACGTACTGCTGCACGACCCGAAATGCCTCTACGAGTTCAAGGAGCAGGACATCGCCATCCCGATGACCGTTCTCGAAGAGCTGGACGATATCAAGGATCGCAAGAAGTCCGTAGCGCAGGAGGCACGGTACGTCATCAGGGCCATCGACAACATTCTGAGCACCGCCACCAGCCCGGAACAGATCGTCAAGGGAGTGCGCATCCTGCGACCGGGTCAGGACGAGGACAACCGCCTCGGCAAGCTGAGCATTTTTCCCGACCACGAACTCACTCAACAGCAGGGCTTTCTGCCGTCGGAAAAAAGCAAGGACAACCAGATCATCAACTGTGCACTGCACCTGCAGGCCACCAATCCCCATCGCGATATTGTCCTGGTCACCAAGGACATCAACATGCGCCTCAAGGCGCTCGGCGCCGGGCTGCTCAAGGTCGAGGATTACCGCACCGACCAGCTGATATCCGACCTCGAGCTGCTGCCCGCCGGGCATCAGCGTATCGAAGGCAGTTTCTGGGACCGGGTGGAGCAGGTCGACAGCTACCAGGACGGGGACCGCACCTACCACCGCGTCAGCCGCGACATGCTGCCCGACACCTATCCCAACGAATATATCTTCGACGACAGCGAGGACTTCGCCGCCCGCACCATCTCCATCGACGATGACAGCATCGTACTTCTGGATCTCGGTCACGAGCGCCTGATGCAGCAGAACTGCTGGGGCATCGAGCCGATCACGGTATTCCAGGCCTTCGCCATGCAATCGCTGCTGGACCCCACCATCGACCTCTGCCTGCTCAATGGGGCCGCAGGCTCCGGCAAGACGCTGATCGCACTGGCCTGCGCCCTGGAAATGGTGATCGAACAGAAGCGCTTCAACAAGATCATCGTGACCCGGTCGACACCGCCGGTGGCCGAGGATATCGGCTTCCTGCCGGGCACGGAAGAAGAGAAGATGACGCCCTGGCTCAGCTCGATACACGACAACCTCGAGGCCATGCACGAACACGACGAACGCCCGCAGAGCAGCGTCAAGTACGCCATCGAGAAGGCCAACATTCAGTTCAAGTCGCTGAACTTCATCCGTGGCCGCAGCATTCAGGACGCGGTGGTGATCGTCGACGAAGCCCAGAACCTGACGCCCCAGCAGCTCAAGACCATCATTACCCGCTGCGGCAAAGGCACCAAGATGATCTGCCTCGGCAACCTGGCGCAGATCGACTCCAACTACCTGACGGCCCTGACGTCGGGCCTGACCTATATCGTCGAGCGCTTCAGGGGCTTCGAAGGCTCGGCCAACATCCACTTCGAAGGCATCTTCCGCTCGCGCCTGGCCCAGTATGCCGAGGAGCATCTCTGATTCGTAAGGCGTGAAGCGTGAAGCGTAAAGAGGTAAAGACGCAGGTTGGGTAGAGGCCCGAAGGGCCGAAACCCAACGCTGCACGACACTCGCATTTCCCCTGTATCCCGTCGCCGCCGGCGATAACGCACCTGCGTCATACTTCCCCGACCAAAGTATAAAAAACGCCGCAGCCCCTGTGTTTACAGGGGTTTCGGCGTTATTTTGCAGCGCCTTATAGTAGCTATAAGGGATTTAACGTTTCCTTCTGTCGCTCCCGATTTATAATGCGTCGCAACTGCGAAACAGAAAAATAATATTGCCTTAACCCAACGGCAACCTTAACAAGGGCCAGGATTCCGAGCCTTCGCCGACCGGGAAAGAGGCGCAACTTTCTGTAATCGCGATACGCCTGACAACCTTGCGCAGACAGGCACAACAGGCCGATCCCGGAGAGCAGACCCTCCGGTCGAACAGCCTGCCAGGTTTGCGCCTGGCACGGGAACGCGGGAAAGCATCCAGAGAGAGGCCGGCGCCACAAGCGCCACTTCCCGGCGTCATCCCGTCACCCAGACCGACTATCAACATGGCGGAGTTATCATGACCACAAAAACGGTAGATGTACTTCTCGTCGGAGCCGGTGCCATGAGCACCACCCTTGGCATGCTGCTCAAGCAGCTGGACCCGGCCCTGAAAATCACCCTGGTTGAGCGTCTCGACCATGTTGCCCACGAAAGCACCGATGGCTGGAACAATGCCGGCACCGGACATGCGGCCTATTGCGAGCTGAACTATACGCCGCAAAAAGCCGACGGCAGCATCGATACCGCCAAGGCCTTCGCGATCAACTCCGCCTTCGAAGTCAGCCTGCAGTTCTGGTCCTACCTGGTCGAACAGCAGGTACTGCCGGCACCGCAGAATTTCATCAACCCGACCCCGCACCAGAGCTTCGTCTGGGGCGACGACAACGTCGCCTTCCTGCGCAAGCGCTTCGAGGCACTGAGCGCACACCCCGCCTTCGCCGACATGGAGTACAGCGAAGACCCGGAGATACTGCGCGACTGGATGCCGCTGGTGATGCAGAACCGCAAGGCTGGCGAAGCTGTGGCCGGCACCCGCGTGCGCTACGGCTCCGATGTCGATTTCGGCTCCCTGGCCCGCTACATGGCCAGCCACCTGGAGCAGCAGCCCGAGTTCGAGATGCTGCTGAGCCGCACCGTGCGCGACCTCAAGCGCAAGGCAGACGGCCGCTGGCGCGTCAAGCTGAAGAACAGCCAGACCGGCGAGCGTGAAAAGATCTACGCGCGCTTCGTATTCCTCGGCGCCGGTGGCGGTGCCCTGCCGCTGCTGCAGATGTCCGGCATCCCGGAGGGCGACGGCTACGGCGGCTTCCCGGTCAGCGGCCAGTGGCTGGTCTGCCGCAAGCCCGAAATCGTTGAGCAGCATCTGGCCAAGGTCTACGGCAAGGCTCCGATCGGCGCACCGCCGATGTCGGTGCCCCACCTGGACACCCGCATCATCAACGGCGAGAAGGCACTGCTGTTCGGCCCGTTCGCCGGCTTCACCACCAAATTCCTCAAGCAGGGGTCGAAGCTGGACCTGCCGAAGAGCATCAAGGCAAACAACCTGAAATCGATGATGTCGGTCGGGCTCAACAACATGGACCTGACCCGCTACCTGATCAGCGAAGTCATGCAGTCCCACGATGCCCGGATCGAAGCACTGCGCAAGTTCTTCCCCGAGGCGCGCAGCGAGGACTGGAGCCTGTCCTATGCCGGCCAGCGGGTCCAGATCATCAAGAAGGACCGGGCCAACGGTGGCGGCAAGCTGGAATTCGGCACCGAAGTGATTACCGCCCGGGACGGCTCTCTGGCGGCATTGCTGGGCGCCTCTCCGGGTGCCTCGACCGCGGTCAACACCATGATCGGCATCCTTGAGCGGTGTTTCCCGGAGCAGATGGCGTCTGTCGACTGGCAGAGCAGGATGAAAGCGATGGTACCGTCCTACGGCCAGTCCCTGGTCGAGGACCCGGTGCTGCTGCAGCAGGTGCGCGAGCGCACCCTGTCGGTACTGCAGCTGGACTCGGCGCCGGCACCGGCCCCAAAGCTGTCTGCCGCGGCTGAGCCGGCCGAAGTGCGGCAGTCCCTCGCCAGCTAACTGAAAGCGACAAGAAAGCCTGCAGGGTGGAAGGAGTGCCGAAGGCCCGAATTCCACCCTGCGACTTGTAGCGTGGCGCGTCCTTGCCTATGCTGGGCGCAATCCATCGAGCCGGCTTGCGCCATGCGAAAACTCTTTATCGTCCTGATACGCGTTTACCAGCTGGTGATCAGCCCGCTGCTGGGACCCCGTTGCCGTTTCTACCCCAGCTGCTCGCAGTACGGTATCGAGGCGATCCAGACCCACGGCCCGCTACGCGGCGGCTGGCTGACCTTGAAGCGCATCCTCAAGTGCCACCCCGGCCATCCCGGCGGCCTCGATCCGGTGCCGCCACAATGCGGCTGCGACAAGCCACCGCAGGCCTGATCACTCCGGCTTACTGGCTGCGAGTGCACGCGGAACGCGGTGGGGCCCGCGTGCCGCCTGTTCCTACAAACGGAATTTCCGTCCGGCTTTGACAGCGTGAAGTCACCCCTCGGATAACGCGCAGCAAAGGTTTCAAGGTCGTGCCCGCTGCCGTAAGCTGAGTGCCTTGACTCCTTTTCTCGACACGGGAACAACGCTATGGTTCAGGCGAATCAGTCCAAACCGACCGACCCCGGCCAGCAGAGCCAGTGGGATTTCTGGATCGATCGCGGCGGTACCTTCACCGATATAGTGGCACGCTGCCCTGACGGCACGCTGCAGGCACACAAGCTGCTGTCGGAAAATCCGGCCCATTACCCGGACGCCGCCTTGCAGGGCATTCGCGACCTGCTCGGCGTCGCAAAAGAGGAGCCGCTGCCGGCCGAGCGCATCCGCTCGGTGAAAATGGGCACGACGGTGGCCACCAATGCCCTGCTGGAGCGCAAGGGCGATGCCACCGTGCTGGTTACCACCCGCGGCTTTGCCGATGCGCTGCGCATCGGCTATCAGGTGCGCCCGAAACTGTTTGATCTGCGTATCGAGCTGCCGGAGATGCTGTATAGCCGGGTCATCGAGGCCGATGAACGACTCAGTGCGCGGGGTGAAACACTGCGACGGCTGGACCCGCAAGGCGTCGCGCGCGCGCTGCAGCAGGCTTATGACGACGGCTTGCGCGCGGTGGCCATCTGCCTGCTGCATGGCTATCGCTATCCGCAGCATGAGCAGGCCATCGCCCGGCTGGCCCGCGACATCGGCTTCAGCCAGGTCTCGGTCAGCAGCGAGGTGAGTCCGCTGATGAAGCTGGTCAGCCGCGGCGATACCACCGTGGTCGACGCCTACCTCTCGCCCATCCTGCGCCGCTACGTTGACCGCGTTGCCTCGGAGCTTGGCAACACCCGCCTGATGTTCATGCAGTCCCATGGCGGCCTGACCGATGCCCACTTTTTCCAGGGCAAGGATGCCATCCTGTCGGGACCTGCCGGTGGTGTCGTCAGCATGGCGCACACAGCATCCCTGGCCGGCTTCGACAAGGTAATCGGCTTCGACATGGGCGGCACCTCCACCGATGTCAGCCACTATAATGGCGAGTACGAACGCACCTTCGAATCGGAGGTCGCCGGCGTGCGCCTGCGCGCACCGATGATGCAGATCCATACCGTGGCCGCCGGCGGCGGCTCGGTTCTCCACTTCGACGGCGCCCGCTATCGCGTCGGTCCGGACTCGGCCGGTGCCGCCCCGGGCCCGGCCTGCTACCGCAAGAACGGCCCGCTGACGGTCACCGACTGCAACCTGATGCTAGGCCGCCTGCAGCCGGCCTTCTTTCCCAAGGTCTTCGGCCCGAACGCCGACCAGCCCCTGGATGCCGACGTCGTCCGGGAGAAGTTTTCCGAGCTGGCCCGGCGAATCCGGCGGGAAACCGGCGATGAACGCACTCCCGAACAGGTCGCCGAGGGTTTCCTGTCGATCGCCGTCGAAAACATGGCCAATGCCATCAAGCACATATCGGTCCAGCGCGGCTACGATGTCTCCGAATACGTGTTGAATTGTTTTGGCGGCGCCAGCGGCCAGCTTGCCTGCCAGGTAGCCGACGCGCTGGGGATGAAGTGGGCGCTGCTACACCCCTACTCCGGCGTACTCTCGGCATACGGCATCGGTTTGGCCGATGTGCGCCTGCTGCGCCAACAGGCGGTGGAGGTACCGCTCAGCGACAGCCTGATACCGCAACTGGATGCCCTCTTCGATCAACTGGCAGCGAGCGCCCGGCAGGAGATGACGGCACAGCGGGTGCCCGCCGAGCGAACCCGGCTGATTCGCAAGCTGCACGTCAAATATGCAGGCAGCGATACCACCCTGATGGTGCCCTACGGCCAGCCCGAACAGATTGTCGAGAGTTTCGAGGAGACTCACAATCGCCAGTATGGCTTCATCGCGCCGGACAAGAAGCTGGTGATCGAAGCGGCCCTGGCGGAACTGGTAGGCACCAGCGACCTGCCGCCCGACACCAGCGACGCCCCGCGGGCGCCCCGCAACCCGGCGGCCATTCCGGTCGCGCAGCGCGCGCAGGTGATGATGGCGGGCGAGTGGCGGGATACCACCATTTACGACCGCACCCGCCTGCAGCCGGGAGATCGGATCGAGGGGCCAGCGATCATCATCGAGGCCAACAGTACCACGGTGATCGAGCCCGGCTGGCAGGGAGAGATGGACTCCCATCGCCAGCTGGTGCTGCATCGCATCAAGCCGCTGCCGCGACAAACGGCAATCGGCACCGAGGTCGACCCGGTCATGCTCGAGATCTTCAACAACCTGTTCATGTCGATTGCCGAACAGATGGGCTCGGTACTGGAAAATACGGCGTCATCGGTGAACATCAAGGAGCGACTCGACTTCTCCTGCGCATTGTTCGACCGCGATGGCGAGCTTATCGCCAACGCCCCGCACATGCCGGTGCACCTGGGCTCGATGAGCGAGAGCATCAAGTCGGTCATCCGCAGCTTCCATGGCCGGATGCACGACGGCGACGCCTATATGCTCAACGCCCCCTACAACGGCGGCACCCACCTGCCGGACGTCACCGTGATCAGGCCCGTGTTCTATGACGACGAGATACAGTTCTACGTCGCCTCACGCGGTCATCATGCCGACATCGGCGGCATCACGCCAGCTCCATGCCGCCGGCCAGCACCAGTGTCGAGCAGGAGGGCGTGCTGATCGACAATGTCCGCATTGTCGACCAGGGACGCTTTCTCGAAGCCGAGGTGCGCCAGCTGCTCGGTTCGGGCCCTGGCCGGCACGCAATATCGACCAGAACGTCGCCGACTTCCGGGCCCAGCTCGCGGCCTGCGAGAAGGGTGTGCAGGAGATTGGACGCATGGTGACCCATTTTACCCTGCCGGTGGTGCAGGCCTACATGCAGCATGTGCAAGCCAACGCCGAAGAGTCGGTGCGCCGCGTGCTGGACGCCCTGCACGACGGCCATTTCCGCTACGAGATGGATGATGGCAATGCCGTCGAGGTCGACATTCGCGTCGACAGAGACAATCGCCGGGCGGTTATCGACTTCAGCGGCACCAGCGCGCAACATCCCGGCAACTACAACGCGCCGGTTGCGGTGTGCAAGGCGGCCGTGCTTTACGTATTCCGGACCCTGGTCGATGCCGATATTCCGCTCAACAACGGCTGCCTGAAACCACTGGAAACGATCATTCCCGAGGGCTCTCTGCTCAATCCGGTCTATCCTGCAGCAGTGGTCGCGGGCAATGTCGAGACCTCTCAGGTCGTCGTCGACGCTCTGTTCGGCGCTCTTGGCACTGTTGCGGCCAGCCAGGGAACGATGAACAACTTTACCTTCGGCAACGCCCGCCATCAGTATTATGAAACGCTCTGTGGCGGTGCCGGCGCCGGCGCCGATTTCGACGGCACCGACGCCGTCCACACCCATATGACGAACTCGCGCCTGACCGACCCCGAGGTGCTGGAATGGCGCTTCCCGGTACGGCTGGAGTCCTTCGCCATTCGGCGTGGTTCGGGAGGCGCCGGACGCCATCATGGCGGCGATGGCACGGTACGCCGCATTCGCTTCCTGGAGGCCATGACCGCGGCCATTCTCGCCGGCCATCGCCGGGTTCCGCCCTACGGCCTGAACGGTGGACGGCCCGGCGCGCTCGGCCGAAACTGGATCGAGCGCAGCGATGGCCGACGCGAGGAACTCGGCTCCCAGGCCGAGGTCGAGGTACGTCCCGGTGACATCTTCGTCGTCGAAACACCCGGCGGCGGAGGTTACGGTGCCCCGGAAAACTGACGGCCGCCGCGGGCACCGGGGCCGCAAAGCGGGCCGGCCGGAGCTCCGGCAACCTGTTCGGTTGCGGCCTGTCAATGCGCGCCGCAATTGACCCTCCGGCCTGCAGCAGCTATTACATAAACCAAAAGCGCTCGAACAAAAGGGCCCGCCAACCTCATGTTCTCTCCGGTTTCGGTCATGCTTGTCGTGCTGGTCTACATGGCCATCCTGTTCTCCATCGCCCAGTTTGTCGAAAAGCGTGCCGAGCTCAGAGGCCCCAAGGTGCATGGTCCCTGGATCTATTCGCTGTCGCTGGCGGTCTATGCCACCTCCTGGACCTTCTATGGCAGCGTCGGCCTGGCCAGCCAGTCCGGCTTGCTGTTCTTCGGCATCTATGCCGGCGCGCTGCTCGCCATCGCCTTCTGGCAGGTCACGCTGCGGCGCATGGTAGCGGCCAAGGAAACCTTCCATATCACCAGCATCGCCGACTTCATCTCAACCCGCTACAACCGCTCCCAGCCGATCGCCGCCATCGTCACCCTGATCGCCCTGGTCGGCACCCTGCCCTACATCGCGCTGCAACTCGAGGCGATCGTCAGTTCGTTCAACCTGATCACCGCCGGCAACAATCCCGGCGTCGGCGGCCTGACCGGGCTCCTGATCACTATGATGATGATCCTCTTCACCATACTGTTCGGCGCGCGCCGCCTCGACCCGACCGAGCGCCATCCCGGCATGGTCACGGTGCTGGCGGTGGAATGCCTGGTCAAGCTGGTGGCTTTCGTCGCAATCGGAATTTTCGTCACCCTGTCGGTTTTCGGCGGCGTCGACGGGTTGACCGAACGCCTGTTCGAGGGCGATCTGCGCCACCTGACGCGCATCAGCAGCTACCGCGGCGACAATCTGACCTGGCTGACCTTTATCGTACTGAGCTTTATCGGCGTTCAGTTGCTGCCGCGCCAGTTCCATGTCGCGGTGGTCGAGAACCCGGACCGACGCCATATCAAAACCGCCATGTGGCTGTTCCCGCTCTACCTGATCCTGATCAACCTGTTCGTGCTGCCGATCGCCGGCGCCGGGCTGATCAGCGACATTCCAATCGCCATGGCAGATTTCTACGTACTGCTGATACCGCAGCAGGCCGGCGAACAGGCCCTGACCATGCTGACCTTCATCGGCGGCTTCTCGGCCGCAACCGCAATGGTGCTGGTTACCACCATGACGTTGGCGACCATGGCATCGAACCATCTGCTGCTGCCTCTGATCGAGCGGGTGCCCTGGCTGCAACGGGCGCGCGGCTCGCTGCTGCAGGTACGCTGGGGACTGATCGCACTGATCCTGATCTCGGCGTTCCTTTTCGCCGTCGAGTTCGCCGACGCCTATGTACTGGTCACCATCGGTCTGCTCTCCTTCGCGGCGGTGGCTCAGTTCGCGCCGGCGCTGTTCGGCGGTCTGTTCTGGTCCCGCGGCAACAGCGCCGGCGCCCTGGCAGGCCTCAGCGCCGGCTTTCTGCTCTGGTTCTATACGCTGGCCGTGCCGACCTTCGTGCGCCAGGGCTGGATCCATCCGTCCCTGCTGACGGAAGGCCCTGGGACATTGCGCTGCTGCGTCCCGAAGCCCTGCTCGGCCTCGAAAGCCTTCCGGCGCTGACGCACAGCGTGTTCTGGTCACTGCTGGTCAATATCAGCCTCTATGTGCTCGGTTCGCTGCTTTACGAGCCACACAAGAGCGAGCGCACGCTGACCAACGAGTTCCTGTCGTCGATGCTGCCAAGCCTGCAACGCTACCGGGCCCGTCCCACCGGCCTCGATGCCTATATCGAACTGGCGTCGAAAATGGCCGAAGCCGAGGTGCTGCTGACCAAGTATCTCAATGCAGACAAGGCCTACCTGGCGGTCAACAGCATCGCCGACGACCTGCAGATCCTGAGCAAGAGCCAGATCACCATCATCGAACTGATCGAGTTTCACCGCATGCTGGAGCATGTGCTCTCCGGCGCCATCGGCGCCGCGAGCGCGCACCGCGCGATCGAGACCTCGATCCGTTACAGCGACCGCGAAGCCGCGGACCTCAAGGCCCTTTACAGCCACCTGGTCAGCGAGCTGCACGGCCAGCACCTGGGCGACGCGCCGCCAGGTCCAGTGGCCGGCAGTGGCCACAAGGCCAAAGGCGAGGATCACTTCGGCATGATCAACGAGCTGCAGCGCAATATCGAGACACTGGAACAGACCATCGAGGCGCAACAGGCCGAGATCAGTCAGTTGGAGACCAAGCTGGATTCACGCTATGAAGCCATGTTCCGCTACCGTCTAAATGCACAGAAACTGAAGCAGGAAAACGAACTGCTAAGGCGCGAGCTCGGCGCAATCAGGGCGCCGGAAACGGGTCAGGAAAACCCACCGTAGAGTGCAGATGGTAAAGGTTGTGCGGTGCGCTCCGCTTACCAGCACCCCACCTGGCCGGCACTCCGGATTAACGTAGAGTGCTGCTGAGCGCAGCAGCCGCCATGGATGGCGGAAGGCCGCCCCGCGGGAAGCCTGGCATTGCAGGAGCAAATGCCAGCGAAGCGCACCGGCATTCTGATGGTGCGGTGCGCTTCACCGTAAACCGTTCCTGCGTTTACAGTATTTCCGCCATCCCTGGCGGTCACCGGCACCTCAGGTACCGCGTGCTGATTATAGTTTGTCGCTTTTCTTATGCAGATGCACATCCATCTGCGGGAACGGAATGCTGATGCCTTCCTGGTCGAAACGCAGTTTCACCTTCTCGTTGGTATCCCAGAGCACGTTCCAGTAATCGGCGCTGCGCACCCAGGGGCGGACATTGAAGTTGACGCTGCTGTCGGCAAGTGCCGCCACCGCCACCACCGGCTCCGGTTCCGGCAGCACCCGCTCGTCCTCGGCGAGAATCTC
Source organism: Marinobacterium aestuariivivens (assembly GCF_042661465.1). Lineage (NCBI taxonomy): Bacteria > Pseudomonadati > Pseudomonadota > Gammaproteobacteria > Oceanospirillales > Oceanospirillaceae > Marinobacterium > Marinobacterium aestuariivivens. Next base: position 255,296 of record NZ_JBHSWE010000001.1, read on the forward strand.
GGTCAGAATCCGCTTGGCCTTGAGCAGATCGGAATCGTAACCGATACCGAACACCATATCGACGCGGCGCGTTTCACGCTTGGAGTAGTTGGTGATGACGCCACTGTAGATACCGCCATTGGGCACGATCACTTCCCGGTTGTCGCCGGTGCGCATGACGGTGTTGAAAATGGAGATGTGTTCGACAATACCGGCGACGCCACCGGCTTCGACGAAGTCGCCTTCGCGAAACGGGCGGAAAATGATCAGCAGGACGCCGGCGGCAAAGTTCTTCAGCGAGTCCTGCAGTGCGAGACCGACGGCCAGACCCGCCGCACCGACGACGGCAATCATCGAAGTGGTATCGACGCCGAGCTGGTCGAGGGCCGCAACGACGACCACCAGCAACAGCAGTACATTGACGATCGAGCTGATGAAACTCACCAGCATGGCGTCCAGTTTGGCCCTGCGCAGGCCCCGCCCGATCAGGTTCAGCAGCAGCTTGATAACCAGCCGGCCGACGATAAAGATCGCGAGCGCCAGTACGATATTGATCGCCCAGGGTATGGCATAGGCATCAACATAATCAGCATAGAAATTTTCCATTATTTCACCTCTGGATAATTGGGTCCTTCGCAGAGTCGCCGTCAAGACCTGCCACAGGGCGGCACTGAACAGCTTCTGTCGGGCCAGGGCGACACTTTTCGGCTATGGCCTTATGAAATGACGCCCTTGGGCGACATAGCATAATAAAAGACGGCATGATCGCAACCATTGGGGTTTCAGGATTTTTTTCGGAACTATAATCGGGTCCCTCAGAACAATCGAACGCCGGCCGTATCGACGATCAGCCCGGCGCCCTGGCAGAGTCTTCGACCCCGCCGTCGCCCGGCGATGGTCGGGCCCAGCCTTTCTTACGCCCGTGACGGCACGGGCAGACCGGTAACCAAGTGCTGAGATCAATGACTAAATTTCTGGACTCCCGTGCGCCCAAGCGGCTGGCCGCCAGCCTTATTCTCCTGACCGCCCTGCCCGCTGCGGCCGAACAGGGCCATATCGCCGACGACGTCTACACCTTCTATCACAGCGGCCCAAGCAACCAGTACCGTATTACCGGCAGGATCCGCAGCGGTGAGCCGGTCGAGATCCTCAAGCGCGACAGCAATACGGACTACGTACAGATCCGCATGGAAAACGGTCGCACCGGCTGGCTGCCGGGCGAACACGTCGCCGAAGGCCCCAGCACTCTGTCCCGGCTGCCCGCCCTCGAATCCGCGCTGAGTGAAAAGCAGGCCACCACCAGCACCCAGCAGCAGGAGATCGAGACCCTGCGCGCCGAGCTCAGCGAACTCAAGGCCCAGAACCAGTCCTACACCGGAAACCTGCAGGCACTGAACAGCGAGATCGAAACACTGAACCGCCAGATAGAGAACATGGACGAGAGCAACCTGATGCGCTGGTTCACCCATGGCGGCCTGGTCGCCCTCGGCGGGGTACTGCTGGGCTTGCTGATTCCCTACTTCCCGAAAAAGCGGAAACGTCGCGACGACTGGTTCTGACGCCCTTGCAGAGTCGATTCGCGCCCTCCGACATTATTGATTAGTTGTTCACAAACAGCGCATTGCGTGCCAAACTCAGGGAAACACTGGTCGAATCGGGACCCTGGACACGCCATGCAACTCAACAAGCAGACCGATTATGCGGTACGCGTTCTGATTTTTCTGGGTTCAGCGCCCGACGATCGGCGCTGCACCGTTTCGGAAATGTCGGAAACACTGGGTATTTCTGCCAACAACCTCGCCAAGATCGTCAACCGTTTCGCCAACCACGGGCTGATCACCACTATCCGGGGGCGAAACGGCGGCCTCAGAATCAACCCCGAAACGCTCGACTATCCACTGGGGGAACTGGTGGCCATGTTCGAACCGGACTGCGAACTGGCGGATTGCACCCATGCCGAGTGCAACATGACCGAGCAGTGCGGCTGGCGCCAGGTACTGGCGGGCTCCCGCGAGGCGATGATCGCCCACATGAACCGCTTTCGCGTGCGCGACCTGCTCGACAACCGCGCCTGGCTCGAGCGCATCCTGCACCAGCCCAAAGCCGTTGCAGGTCTATAGTCCCCTCCAATCAACGCCATTGCGATCGCCAATTGGCACGCGGTTCCGGGCTCTGTTGAAATAGCCGTCAGTTGATCGGGCGCAGACCCCGCGCCCGCCACCCGCGGACAGGAGAACCCCCATGGAGCGCATCACCATTTTCGGACGTGACGGTTGCGGCTACTGCCGCCGGGCCGTTGAGCTGTGCGAAAGCAAGGCGCTGAATTACCGCTATATCGACATTCACGCCGAAGGCATCAGCAAGGCCGACCTCGAGAAAACCATCGGCAAGCCGGTGCTGACCGTACCGCAGATATTCCGCGGCCAGCAGCATGTTGGCGGTTATACCGAGTTCGCACGCGAAGTTGCCCAAGGGGCGCAATGAATACTAAGCTGTAAGAGTACCCCGTTGACCGCAGCGGTTTGGAGCGAGGGAGGACAACAGCCATGCTCACGATAGCCGTTATCGCACTCGTTGCCGGAGGCCTGCTGCTGATGCTGACAGCTCGCGACAGACCCGAGCACAAACCGGCACCCGTGCGGATCGAGACCCGGGACCCGCGACGTCGTCGCTGACCCCTGACCGGATCGGGCTCAGGCTCGATCCCAGAGCCGGGCGGCCAGGCCACTGGCCCGCTCGGTACGCCGACCGATCACCCGCTGCAGCAGGGTGCTGCGGGCATAAAGTTCGAAGTGACCGCGCGCCCGTGTAATGCCGGTATAGAACAGCTCCCGTGTCAGTACCGGGGCGTCCTCGGGCGGTAACAGCAGCAACACCCGGTCAAATTCGGACCCCTGACTCTTGTGTACGGTCATGGCGTACACCGTCTCGTGCTCCGGCATCCGGCTCGGCAGTACCGGGCGCGGCGCGCCGCCCTGGTCGAACCAGACCCGCAGCTCACCCGCGTCGTTCGGCATCAGGATGCCGATGTCGCCATTGAACAGCTCCAGCGCGCGATCGTTGCGTGTCACGATCACCGGACGCCCCGCATACCAGGCGCCGGACAGCCGAATAAGACCGGCCTGAACCAGCCCCCGCTCGATGCGCTCATTCAGCCCGGCCACACCATAGGGGCCCTGGCGCAGCGCGCTGAGCAGCTGGAAGCGGTTGAAGGCGGCCAGCACCTCGGCCGGCGCAGCGCCACGCGCCAGGGCCTGCAGATAGTCACGGTAGCCCTCGACACAGCGGTCGACCAGCCTCTGATAATGACCATTGTCGAGCCGCCGCCAGGCGATATCCCCGTACCCCCGCTGCCAGACCGCCCGGAACGCCTCGTCATCACCGTCATTGACCGCCCGCGCCAGCCGCCCGATACCGCTGTCGGCGCCAAAACGGTAGCTGGTACGCAGTTGCGCCAGGCCATCGGCCACCGGCATCGCTGCCGGGTCACCCAGGGCTTGCGGCTCGAGCTCGCAGACCGACGCCAGGTACTCACTCTGGGCAGGACTGTAGCGCAGCTCCCCGGCCAGCTGCAGATATCCCCCAGCACACTGCCGGCCTCCACCGACGCCAGCTGATCGCGGTCGCCGATCAGCACCAGCCGGGCAGACTCCGGCAGGGCGGACAGCAGCCGCGCCATCAGCGGCAGATCGACCATCGAGGCCTCGTCGACCACCAGCAGATCCAGATGCAATGGATTGTCGGGGCCGTGGCGAAAACGGCGACTGCCCGGTAGCACGCCGAGCAAGCGGTGCAGCGTCGACGCCTCGTCCGGAATCAGCCCGGCGACCGGGGCCGGCAGCGCCAGCCGGCCCCGGGCAGCGGCAATCGACTCGGCCATGCGCGCCGCCGCCTTGCCCGTAGGGGCCGCCAGCCGGATCCGGGGCTTCACCCCGAGCGCCAGCTGCTGCTCGATATGCAGCGCCAGCAGCTTGATCACCGTGGTGGTCTTGCCGGTGCCGGGGCCGCCGCTGATCACGGCGAAACGCCGGCTCACCGCCACCGCCGCCGCCACCTTTTGCCAGTCCGGTGCCGCAGCGCCGTCGACGGACGGAAACAGGCGCTGCAGCGACGCTTTCATCGCAACCCGGTCGGTGTCGAGCGCTTCGCTGCGCCGGCTCAGAAAAACGGCCAGATCGCATTCGAAGCGCCAGTAGCGATAGAGATAGAGGCGCTCGCGATCGAGCACCAGCGGCGTCTCGGGCTCGCCGCGCCCCAGCACCACCCCATCGGGCGAACAATCGCAGGAGCCGCTCCGCGGGCGAACCCTTTTGAAGCCGACTCTATTCGCGCGGAGACCGGGCTCCCACAAGCACCCAGCCAGGGCCGCAGGCGGTCGCCCACCTCGGGCGGCAGACTGTCGATCAGCGCCGGTACCGAGGCCAGCGGCAGGCAGACATTGCCGCGGCCGAGCTCGAAGCTGACCAGCGCCGCCAGCACCAGCAGCGCCGGCTCCCGGCAGCCGCCGGTCTCGTGCAGAAAGCGGGCAAACTGAACGTCGAGCGGGCGCAGCCCCCGGGCACCACCGTCTCGCGCAAGTGATTGAGCACATCCATTATCCCGCCTCCGCAGACAACTCGGCGCCGCAGAACAGCCGGTCCAGCGACTCGACCAGGCCCCGTTCCGGCTTGCAGTGAAAGACGCCCAGCCGCACCGGATCATCCGCCCGCATCCCCCTCAGGAACAGGTAGAAGACCCCGCCGACATCGCGGTCGTAATCATAGTCCGGCAGCCGCTGCCGCAGCAGCCGGTGCAGCGCCAGGGTATAGAGCTGGTACTGCAGATCGTAGCGGTGTTCGCGCATCGCCTGGCGCAGGGGCTCGGCACCGTAATCGCCCGGCTCACCGCCAAGGTGGTTGGACTTGTAGTCGAGAATGTAATAGCGACCGTCGACGCGAAACACCAGATCGATAAAACCCTTGAGCATGCCCTGCACCGTTTCGAACCGAAGCTCGCCGGCACCGGCTGCCAGCGGGTCCTGTGCCTGCAACAGCCGGTTCAGTGCGCGACAGTCGAGTCCGGCTACCGGCAGCATGAACTCCAGCTCGATCAGCCGGTCTGCGGCACCGATATTGCGCAGGCGCAGCCCCGGTCATCGAGCGGCGCATCGAGCACATCGCCGACCAGGGTTTCGAGCACCGGCGCCCAACCCTCGTCAAAGCCCTCCAGCGCCAAGCGCTGACGGATCAGCTCCCGCAGCCCCTCGCCCGCGGCCCGGGGAAAATCCAGCTGCTCGAGCAGACCGTGGAGAAAGGTGCCCGCGCGGGCACCCTTCGGAAAACCGAAGATATCCGCCGTACCGGCATCGGGTTCGCGCGCGTCGGCGACGACCTCGAGGTCAAGTCCCGGCAGTTCCGGCAGGTCCCGGGCCGGACCCTGACTGCTCAGGGCCGAATAGCTGGAAATGCGCCAGTCGCGGCGGATCCGGCCACGGAAGGTGCGGGCTCCGAGTTCGAGGGTGCCGGCAGCCGGCGCCGGCAACGGCCGGTCGTCGAGCGGCGGCGCCGTCAGACAGATGCCGGCCTGCGCGCCCAGCTGCTGCAGAATACCGGGCAGCGCCTCTGCGTCGCTGCCATTGAGCAACAGATAGCCGAGGGCGCTGCGCGGCAGCACACTGGCCCTGTCGTTCCCCTGCTTCAGATCGCTGATGCCGAGGTAGCAGGCATGCACCGACCGGGTCAGGGCCACATAGAGCAGCCGCAGGTCTTCGGCCAGGCGCTCCCGCTCGGCCCGCAAGGGCCTGCGCCCCTGGCTCAGATCGTAAACCGGCCGGGTGTCATCGTCATGGTACAGCGCCCTGGAGGCGGTGCGGTGGTTGATCGGGAACGGCAGCAGCACCACCGGATATTCGAGTCCCTTGGACTTGTGAATGGTGATCAGCGTCACCCGGTTGCGATCGCTCTCGAGACGCAGCTGCTGCGCCTCGCTGTTGCCGTTGGGGCTTTGCAGGTGCTCGCCGAACCAGCGCATCAGCCCGGGCATGCCCTCGAGCTGCTGGCTGGCTTCCTGCAGCAGCTCCGCCAGGTGCAGCAGGTCGGTAAGGCGCCGCTCGCCGTCCGGCAGCGCCAGCAGCTGCGAGGCCAGATTGCGCCGCTCCAGCAGCTGGTGCACCGTGGCCAGCACACCGAGCGCCGACCAGCGCTGATGGTAGTCGATAAACTCGGCCACCAGCCCCTCCCAGCGGCGCTCGTCGTCGTTCAGCGCCTGCAGCGAATCGGCATCCTGCAGCAGCAGCGAGCAGGCCAGGGCCGCACGCAGATGGCGCTCCTGCTGCGGCTCCTGTATCGCCTGCAGAATGCGGTAGAGATCCAGCGCCTCCCGGGTACTGAAAACGCTGTCACGACCGGACTGGTAGACCGAGGGCACATGGCGCCGGCGCAGCGCCTGCTGTACCGCCGCCGCCTCGAAGCGGTCCCGCACCAGTACCGCCAGGTCCCGGGCCTCGAGGACCCGGTCGCCAATGCGGGCGCCACCGCCGAGCAGCCTGACGATCTGGCTGGCGCAGCTGTCGGCGAACAGCTGCTGATAGTCGGCCTTGCCGACCGGATAGCCCGGCCGGTGCCAGAGCGTCAGCGCCGGTACAGGCTCGCCGTCCAGCATCAGGGGCTTGCGGTCCGCATGCCCCGCCGCCTGTACCGGCAGAAAGGGAATGTCCTCGTCGAAGATAAAGGGGGCCACATGGCGCTCGAAGAGACGGTTGACCGAGGCGATCATCGCACTGGTCGAGCGCCAGTTGGTCGCCAGCGTATAGTGGTCGGACACTGCGCGACGCGCCTGAATGTAGGTGAATATATCGGCGCCACGGAAGGCGTAGATAGCCTGCTTCGGGTCCCCGATCATGAACAGGCCGCAGTCGGGACTGGTGCTGTAGAGTCCGCTGAAGATACGGTACTGCTGCGGATCCGTGTCCTGGAATTCGTCGATCAACGCCACCGGGAACTGAACGCGGATCGCCGCCGCCAGACGCGGGCCGGCCGCCGAGGCCAGGGCCCGGTCGAGGCCGCTGAGCAGATCGTCGAAACCGAGCAGGCGACGCTGCGCCTTGTTCAGCGCCAGGCGCCGGCGTACTTCGCGCAGCGCTTCGCCGAGCACCAGTTCACGCAGCGGCAGCCATTTTTCGCACAACTGCTCGATATGGGCAAAAAGCGGATGCTCGGGTGTCACGCCGTTCTTTTTGGTCTTGTCCCGCAACCGGCTCTGGCCGAACTTCTCCAGTATCTCGGCCAGCCGGCTGTCCGGCAGCACCTGATCCGATGCCACATAGTCCTCGACCGCCTGCAGCCAGCCCGGCACCGATGTCTTGCGATAGCTGTTGCCGTTGAGGTCGCCGCGCTGCAGGACATCCAGCAGGTCGTCGTCGCATTGCCGCCAGGCCTGCTTGAAGGCGTCCACACGCGCGACCTGAAGCTGCCACTCGTCCGCCAGATCCAGTGCCGACAGGTCGGGCTCCAGCCGCAGGCCATCGGTCGAGAGCAGGCCGTACAGGTCGCCGAGCAGCTTCATCGGCTCGCCCCAGAGCTGCAGCAGCGCCGCGGCCAGCGCTCCGGGCAGTTGATAGAGCCGAGAGCGCCAGTAGTCGAGCATCGCCTCGCGCCGCAACGGCGCGTCGTCCTGCTCGAGCTCGGTCTCGAACAGACTGCCGCTCTCGAACGCATGCTGTTTGAGCATGCGCTGGCAGAAACCGTGAATCGTGAAGATTGCCGCCTGATCCATATTGCGGGCCGCCGCCCCCAGGATCCGTGCGGCCTGCCCGTGGTCCGGCACCTCGCGCAGCAGCCGGGCGATAAAATGGTCCTCGCTTTCGCCGCGCACGAACGCCTGGCGCGCTTCGCGGATCCTGCGCCGGATGCGATCACGCAGCTCCTCGGTCGCCGCCTCGGTAAAGGTCACCACCAGAATCTGATCGACATCGAGGGGGCTGGCGTGGGCACTGTGCTCGTCGCCGTGCCCCAGCAGCAGGCGCAGGTAAAGCGCGGCGATGGTGTAGGTCTTGCCGGTGCCGGCGCTGGCCTCGATAAGGCGCATGCCGTGCAGCGGGAAGGTCGCGGGATCGAGTATTCGGGGCGAGGCCAAGATCACGACTCCAGTTTCAGATGGTCGAGCATGTCGCCGAACAGCGCTTCGCACAGCGGTATCAGGCGTTCGCTGATCGCTTCGAAGTCGGCATAGACACGGGCGATATAGGGGTCGCTGCCTTCGCCGGGCTGATAATAGCCGCTGTCGAACGCGCCCCGGGCCTGCTTCAGCGCCTTTTCCCGGTCCGGCTCGCTGAGCCAGGCCCAGGCGGTATTGGGCGCCAGCGGCAGCGGTTCGCACAGCCCCTGGCGGTAGGCCGACAGCAGGCGCTGCAGCCTGTCGACAGCCTGTTCGCGCGACAGCGGCGCAAAGTGTGCCGTTTTCACGCTTTTACGGTCGGCTCCGACACTGCAGAGTCCGCGCAGTCCGGCACCGGCGCAGCCGGCCAGATGCAGTATCCAGCCGCGGATCAGATCGTGCCCCTTGAGCGATGCCGGCCGGTAGCGCACCAGCTCATCGCCATGGACGCCGTCGAGCCAGCCGGTGAGGCGGATGCCGTCGATTGACAGGTCCAGCTCAACGCGCCGCGCCGGCGTGGCCAGCAGCGGTGTCAGCGCCCGGGCCAGCGGCTGCACCTCGACGCACAGCTGCCCGAAAAGGCGCTCCCCGGCGGTACCGACCGGCAGCCCCCTCGGCCCGCAACCGCTCGGCCAGCCCGTCCAGGTCACGGCCCTGAAGCAAGGCCTCGAGAATCTGCATCCTGAGACCGTAGCTCTCGAGGCTGTCGAGACTGAAGGGCTCCTCATCGAGCGCATCGGCCTCGAGCTCGCGGAAACTGACCCTCAGGCGGCGCTGGAAAAAATAGCGGCAGGGGTTGCGGTAGAAGGACAGCAGCTCGTCCAGCTCCAGCGCCGTGACCGCCTCCGGCGGCAGCGGCCGGGGGCAGAACGCCCGGACCTCGCCACTGCCTGCCCCCGCCGCCGGCAGCCACTGTTCGGCATAACTAAACAGCCCCGCTGAGCGCCCGTCGAAATAGCGCTCGCTGTAGGCGGTCAGCGGGTGCCCGGTGACCAGGTGCCGGCGCAGCCGCTCAGCACTTTCGTCCGGTGCCAGCGACTCATCGCCCGGCAGCACGAAACCCTGACAGCAGTATTCGAGCAGCTCGCTGACCAGCACCGAGGGCACCCGCTCACGGTTGTCCTGGATCGAACGGCCGACGAAACTGATATAGAGCTGCTGCCGGGCCGAGAGCAGCGCCTCGAGAAAGAGGTAGCGGTCGTCATCGCGGCGCGAACGGTCGCCGCGGCGCGGAAAACGGGCAATCAGGTCGAATCCCATCGCCGGCAGCGTGCGCGGATAGACGCCATCGTTCATGCCCAGCAGGCAGACAATGCGAAACGGAATCGAGCGCATCGGCATCAGGGTACAGAAGTTGACCGCACCGATCATGAAACGCTGGCTGCTGCGCGCCCCCGACAGCGACTGGGTCAGGTAGTCGATCAGGATCTCGGCGTGCAGCGCCTCGTCCCTGGCCGCATCGCTCAGCTCCTGCTGCAGCGCCTCCAGCGCATGCCGCACCTGCGACAGCGCCACCTCGTCCTGCTCGTCCGGCAGATAGAACCGGCCCAGCAGGCGGTTGATCTCGGCGACCCAGCCGGCGATCGGGCGGGCGCCGCGGAACAGCGTACAGCTTTCCTCGAGCAGATCGACGAAGTCCGCCAGTGGCCCCAGCAGCGCGGCATCCAGCCCCTCGACCTCGCTGTAGGGCGCCTGCTGCTGCCACAGACCATCGCAGTCGCCGAGGGCAAAGCCGGCAAGCATCCGGCGCAAACCGAAACGCCAGCTGTTCTGTTCGAACGGCGGCAGCGTCAGGGATTCACGCTGGCCTGCATCAAGGCCCCAGCGCACCCCCGCCTGCTCGATCCAGCCGCGCAGCCGCTCGAAAGCGGCATCGTCCAGGCCGAAGCGGCGCAGGGTCGCCGGCACTTCCAGCAGATCCAACACCTCCGAGACCCGCAGCCGGCTCCGGGGTAGCTGCAAAAGGGTCAGAAAACTCTGCAGCAGCGGGCTTTCCTGCGTAAGCCCCCGGTCCGAAATCGCGTACGGCAGGCGTCGCCCGGGGGCGCACTGCCGAACACGGCCTCGATATGGGGGGCATAGGCTGCCACATCTGGCATCATGACGATGATATCCCGTGGCGCCAGGCCGGGATCGGCCTCGAGCATGTCCAGCAGCCGGTCCTGCAGCACCTCGAGTTCGCGCAGCGGACTGTGACAGCTGTGCAGCTGCAGCGAAGGGTCCGCCGGATCCAGTGCCGTCTTCCAGCCGGAACCGGTGGCCGCTTCCGGCTCCCGGCTGCGGTCCTCGAGCTCGAGGATATCGCGCTGGATCCGGCCCAGCAGCGTCGCGGGGGCCTCCAGCTGCTCCCCGGGCAGCTCGTAGAAATCGAAGCCCGGCAGATCCATCTCCTGCAACTGATGCAGATAGTCGCGCCCGAGCTTGCCCATCGACGCCAGCAGCGGATTGCCGCTCTCGAGGTAATCGGCGGCGCCGGACAGGACAGCAGGGTCCTGACCGGCAAAGAGCTTGCGGCTGAGCTTGGCCAGATAGGCGGGATCGACGATATCGCCCCAGTAGTGACGGCAGGGATTGAGGATCATCAGATGCACCTCGATGCGCCGCCCCAGCGCCTGCAGCGCCTGCAGGTAGGTCTGCGGCAGCGCCGAAATACCGAACACGAACAGGCGCTGCGGCAACTGCCCGGCCGGCGCCTGACCCAGCGCCGCCACGAAAGCTTCCATCATGTTGGCGCGATGCCAGTGGGGCTGTCCCAGCGCCTCGGTGCGGGCCTGCAGCGCGCGCCAAAGCATGGGCTGCCAGACCTGATCACCGAGCGGGTCGCCGATCGCCTCGCCACGACTCCAGGCATCGATCCAGTCGGGACGGTAGACCAGGTACTGGTCGAAGATATCGGCGATCTTGCCACACAGCTGATAGCGCTTGAAGCCGGTCTCGTCCTGCTCCAGGTAATGCCGCAGCGGCGCGAACTCCGGTGTCTCAAGATGCTGCGGCAGGATGTCCATCAGCTTCCAGCACATCGCTTCCTTGCGGTAGGCCGAGCGCTCCGGCACCGCCGGCAGCAGCGTGGCAAAACTGTCCCAGAGAAAGGTGGCCGGCAGCGGGAAGCGCAGACCCGAGGCGATGCCCAGCCCCTCCGCGAGCTCGAGCTTGAGCCACTGCGCCATGCCCGGACTCTGCACCAGGATGCATTCGTCGCTGAAGGGATCGCTGAGCGGTTCGCGCTCCACCAGCAGGATCAGCAGGTCCTTGAGATTGGTCAGCGAATGAGAGTGATAGATCTGCAGCATATCCTGTCCCTGGCCGTTGAAAGTCACGACGCTGTCGCATTTGGCTGATTAAATACTGTGCCTGAATCACAGACAGGAGCCTTCCATGTCCCCGTATCCGCTGTCGCCGGCCCCCGGCCCGCAAAGTCCGCAACGTTCGCAGGACGCGGCACAGCGCCGCGACCGACTGCTCGACAAGGCGCGCCGGCTGCGTCGCGCTGCCCGCACACCGGACGAACTCTGGCTGGCCGAGCAGTACGAAACCGCCGCCGCCTTTGTCAGGAATGCCTGAGCGCGCGCCCTCGACTAGAACAGTTCGGGGGTCTGCGCCTGTGCGGCCTGGGCGTTTTCGTCCGGTGGCGCTTGCGGGGGACTGTCGACCCTGACGGTCGGGACGAACTCGCCGAAACCGGACTCGAGTGTCCAGAGCGTCCGGCCCTGCTCGACCCGAATCACGCCGTCGAAGCGTTGCTGCAGATACTCGACCGCTTCCTCGAAGGTGTCGATATCGCAGAGGATCACGCCGCCGCGGCCATTCTCGGTAGTGAACAGATAACTTTTCATTGCATCCTCCTGGGCCCGGAATCATCGCATAAAGCCGCGACCGTTTTAACCCGCCAATCGCCTGTCTTCCCCCGGGAACCTGCGAATAGGTCCCGGAGAGTTTCGCAGCCGGGGACAATCGGAGTTGTTCGCTGACTCCCCGGTGCCCGCGAGACCCACGGCCTAGTGGACATACCTGCCCGCGGGCGTTAGACTCGACCAATGCAATCGTTTGCACTGCATCGATACAATGCGCACAGTCAACAATCCGACGGCATGACCGTCGCCGGCCGTTCCGCTGAAGCGACATTAATTTTATAAAATTTACGAAAACAAGCTTGAAGCAGGTTAAGCATTCGACAGGTTGTTGCTATTCTAGCCAGCAATTCGCCCAAAACGATCGCCCTGCAGCCCTGAGCACGACCTCTTGCTGCCAAGGTGCGACCGACTGCGGCCCCGGTTTTTGCAACTGCACTTTTGAGGTAAATCATGAACAAGAAAGTCGTCATCGTCGGCGGCGGAGCGGGGGCTTGAACTGGCCACCCGCCTCGGCCGCCGCCATGGTCGCAAGGGTCTGGAGGTGACCCTGGTCGACCGCAACCAGACCCATCTCTGGAAGCCGCTTCTGCACGAAGTCGCCACCGGGTCCCTGGACGCCGGTATCGACGAGGTCAGCTACAGGGCCCAGGCCACCCAGAACCATTTTCGCTTTCGCATCGGCAGCCTGCAGGGACTGGACCGTGAGAAGCGGCAGATCCGGCTGGCGCCCATCCTCGATGAGGAAGGCAACGAAATCATGCCACAGCGATCGCTGGACTACGATCTGCTGGTCCTCAGCATCGGCAGCGTGACCAACGATTTCGGTACCCCCGGTGCCGCCGAGCACTGCGTCTTCCTCGACAGCCGGGCGCAGGCGGAGCATTTCCGCCAGCAACTGCTGCGGGCCTACCTGCGCACCAGTGCCAACCCAAAGCCGCTGAAGATCGCCATCGTCGGCGCGGGCGCCACCGGTGTCGAACTCTCGGCGGAGCTGTTCAATACCGCCCGGGAGCTGACCTCCTACGGCTTCGAAAAGGCCGATTCCCAGCCGCTCGAAGTAAGCCTGGTCGAAGCCGGCCCCCGTATTCTGCCGGCGTTGCCCGAGCGTATTTCCGGCGCGGCCCACCGCGAGCTGGAGAAACTCGGCGTCAGCGTACGGGCGGCCACGCGGATTCAGGAAGCGACGGCCGAAGGCCTGGTCACCGCCGAAGGGGAACTGATCGAGGCCGAGCTGATGGTCTGGGCCGCCGGTATCAAGGCGCCGGCGGTAACGCGCGATCTTGATGGCCTGGAGGTCAATGGCCGCAATCAACTGGTCGTCACGCCGGACCTGAAGACCAGCCTCGACCCCCGCATCTTCGCCCTGGGTGACTGCGCCGCCTGCCCGCTGCCTGACGGCCGGGGCACGGTGCCGCCACGGGCACAGTCGGCGCATCAGATGGCGAGTCACCTGTACCGCAATATCCGCAAAATGCTCGACGGCGAAGCCATTCCGGCCTACGAGTATCGCGATCACGGCTCTCTTGTTTCCCTGAGTCGCTTCAGTACCGTCGGCAGCCTGATGGGCAACCTGACCCGCGGCAGCATGATGATAGAGGGCCGCCTGGCCCGGCTGGTCTACATTTCCCTCTACCGCATGCACCAGATGGCACTCTACGGCGTCACCAAGACGCTGCTGGTGACACTGGTCGATCGTCTCAACCGCGTCATCCGGCCTCGCCTCAAGCTGCACTGAAAAAAGCCGTAAGAGTGACGCGTTACGCGTGACGGATTACGCGATGGTGGCTTTGACGCGTAACGCGTAACCTGTAACGCTCCTCACCCTGTTGGGTTTTGCGCCTTCGGCGCATTACCCAACCTCTGTTTTCTGAATTCCATGCAGCAATTGCGCCGATACGAGGCTTGTGCGAGTATCGGGACAGGCCCGACGATGATTTCCTCGAGGCGCCTGGCGGCCCTGACCGGCTGCCGCCGACCCCTGGCGGCAGGTGCGCCCCATCCGCCACCCACCGCAACAAGGACTCCGGAGTTCGATCCATGCTCCATTCGCTATCGACACTGACGTCGCTGGTACAGGATATTTCCCGCGCCGAAAACGCGGTCGCGGCAATGCGGCAAATCGTTGTAAAGCTGACCGAGATCTTTTCGGTGCCGGTCTGCAGCCTCTATCTGAAATCAGCGTCGGAAAACCGCCTGGTACTGGCGGCCACCGCAGGCCTGTCGGACGATGCCGTGGGCCGCGTCAGCCTGGGACTGGACGAGGGCCTGGTCGGCAAGATCGGCCGCACCCTGCATCCGCTCAACCTCGCCGATGCGCCGACCCACGACAAGTTCGTCTATATTCCGGAAACTCACGAGGCCCCCTATCACCAGTTCATGGGCGTGCCGCTGATTCATCTGCGCGAGCTGATCGGCGTGCTGGTCATCCAGGGCACCGAGCAGGACCGCTTCAGCCGCGAGGCCGAAGCCTTCATGGTCACCATCGCCAGTCAGCTGGCCGGCACACTGCAGTCGATCCAGCGCTCAGGCGACTGGCTGCCCCAGGCCCCGACGGCATTCGAGCACAACCGCCATGTCGGCGTACGCAGCGCCCCTGGCATCGGTTGCGGCCATCTCGAGGTCCTGCACCTGAACCTGAGCCTGCAGGACGTCACCGAGGAACACTGCAGCGATATCGAAAGCGAACGGGTACGTTTTGACAATGCCGTCGAGCGACTGCAGGAGGAACTGAGCCTCGGCGCCTCGCGCCTGGGCGACAACCTGCCGTCCGACGTTTCGAACCTGTTCTCCGTCTACCTGATGATGCTGCAAAGCCCTGAACTCTACGACAGCGTTACACGCCATATCCGCGCCGGCGCCTGTGCCCCCGCTGCGTGAAACCAGCCAGGAACTGGCGGCGCACTTCGACGAGGCCGAAGACCCCTACATCCGCGCACGCGGTGAGGATATCCGCAATATCGGCAACCGTCTGCTGCGCCACATGCTCAGCAAGAAGCCGCTCGGCGACACCAGCGAACATCGCGAACTGCTGCTGGCGGGCGACCTGATCAGCATCGCCGACCTGTCCGTCTATCGACCCGATCAGATCAAGGGGCTCGTCTGCACCAGCGGCTCGGCCCTGTCCCATACCGGCATCGTCGCCAATGCGCTGGGGATACCGGCGGTCATGGGCGTCAAGGGCCTGGATCTGAAGAAATACGACGGCCAGCTGGCCATCGTC
The DNA here is from genome assembly GCF_042661465.1 of Marinobacterium aestuariivivens. Taxonomy (NCBI): domain Bacteria; kingdom Pseudomonadati; phylum Pseudomonadota; class Gammaproteobacteria; order Oceanospirillales; family Oceanospirillaceae; genus Marinobacterium; species Marinobacterium aestuariivivens. Next base: position 270,479 of record NZ_JBHSWE010000001.1, read on the forward strand.
GACGGCTACCGTGGCGAATGCATTACCACACCGTCCGACACCATGCTCAACGAATACCGGCGCCTGCAGAACGCCGACGAGCAGTTCCTCGACCAGCTCGCCTGCCTGCGCGACCTGCCGGCCGAGACCCTCGACGGCGAGCGGGTCGAACTGCTGACCAATACCGGCCTGCTGGCGGACGTCACGCCAGGCCGCAAGAACGGCGCCGAGGGGGTCGGACTGTACCGCTCCGAGATCCCCTTCATGCTGCACGAGAGCTTCCCGACCGAAGACGAGCAGTACGAGGTCTACCGCCAGGTGCTGGACGCCTATGCGCCGCTGCCGGTGGCGATGCGCACCCTCGATATCGGCGGCGACAAGCAGCTGCCCTATTTCGAGATCCGGGAGGAAAACCCCTTCCTCGGCTGGCGCGGCATCCGCTTTACCCTGGACAACACCTCGCTGCTGGTGACCCAGCTGCGTGCCATGCTCAGGGCCAATGCCGAAAATGGCAATATGCGCCTGATGATTCCGCTGGTCAGCCGCATCGATGAACTGGAAACCTTCCACAGCATCATTGCCGATACCCTCGAGGAACTGCAGCAGGAAGGTTATGCGGCCGTGCGCCCCCATTGGCATGATGGTCGAGGTGCCCTCCGCGGTGATGCTGCTGCCGCGCATGCTGCCCTATGTCGATTTCGTTTCGATCGGATCCAACGACCTGACCCAGTACCTGCTGGCCGTCGACCGCAACAATCCCAAGGTGTCGGCGCTGTTCGACAACCTCAACCCGGTCATGCTGGTGGCGCTGGAGCAGATCGTCAGCCACTGCAAGGCCAGCGGCACGCCGCTGTCGCTCTGTGGTGAAATGGCCGCAGACCCCGCCGCCGTGCTGCTGCTGGTTGGACTCGGACTGCGCACCCTGAGCCTCAGCGCCCACAGTATCCCCAAGATCAAGTGGCTGATTCGTTCGATCGACAGCAGCGACGCCCGGTTACTGCTCGAGCAGGCGAAAAAACTCGACCGCGAAAGCGATATCCGGGCCCTGCTCAACGACGAGCTCAAGCGACTGGGCCTGAAAAATCTCACTGGTCCCGAGCTGCTCGGCAACACCGACACCGGGAATTAAGGCCCGCACGCCCCGAATATCTGTACAGCGGTGGGAAAAGCACCGAAAATCCCCCGAAACCGCCGTCCGTTTTGGAGTGATGGATGCTGACCCTGACCGAAAACCAGATTCTCGAGCGTATTCACAGCCGTACCCCCTTCGAAGCGAGCCTGCGCGATGGCTCCCTCTGCATCAGGGTCGACGAGTATCTGCCCATCGTCTGCGCCGCGCTGCACGGCGGCAGCCGCATGCAGAACGACAGCCTCGAGCGCCTGGCGGTGGATGACAGGGACCGGCTGCAGCTCGAGGATCGCGGCAGCGACTGGCTGATCGCCCTGATGCCGATCACCCTCTGCGCCCAGGACTCCCGGCTCGAATACGACCTCAGCCTGCCGGCCGGGAAATGCGTGCGCGACGAAATCAGCGGCATGGCGCTGTGGCGGCGTCCGGTGACCAAGGTGCAGCGCCGCCGGGGCGAAGAGCGCCACCAGCGCATCTACCGCATTCTCGATGCCCTGCTCTGGGCACTGGAGGAGGATCACCGCCATGCGGTGCTGTTCGACATCCACAGCTGTCCGTTCGAGGAGATGCACGACGGCCATACCAAGATCAATATTGCCGCTGGGGATGTCGAGGGCGAGCAGTGGCAGCCGATGCTCAAACGCCTGCAGGGCAGGCTTGGAGAGATCGAGCTGCCGAACCTCGCCAACCGTGTCAGTTTCGGTGAACGCCAGCACGGCGGCGGCTATACCGCCAGCCATATCAGCGAACATCACGGCAGCACCCTGACCATCCCGCTCGAAATCCAGAAGGTCTTCCTCGATCTCGCCACCGGCCAGCCGTTCCCGATGGTCGTCGATGCGCTGCAACATGGCCTGCACGATGTGCTGCTGGAAACGACGGCCGACGCCAGCCGCACCTTCCCCGGTCGTTCGCTGCGCCGTCACGACCTGCTGCCGGCGGAACTGCCGCCCGAGGTGCTGCTGGTCGACCGCGAGCTGAAGAAACTGGCCAGGGGCTGGAGACGCTGCTCTATATCAACCCGATCAACATGCCGGGCGAACAGCGCCGCTTTCTCAAATCCCATGGCCGCCTGGCGCCGCGTTTTCGCTATCGCCAGCTCAAGATCGACCCCTATGCCCACCGCGAGAAGCTCTATCGGCTGCCGGTCGACGCCATCCGCGACCCGTCGCTGCGCCAGCTCTACCGCCAGGTCATCGATGCCCTGGCCGAACGCATCGACCTGCTGGTCAGCATCGGCACCGACAGCTTCCTCTACAATTCGCTGCGCTACTATGGCGAACCGACGGCCGGCGAGCTGGCCAATGCCCGTTTCCTGCTGCATGCGGTGGACCGGCCGGAAGAGGTCAACGGTCCGCAACTGAGCTCGAAGGAGATGATTCCGCAGTTCCAGCAACTGGCGAAAGCCTGGGACTCAAGTGCAAGGTGGAACTCTCGGACCAGCTGATTGCCGCGGCCATGGTCAACAACGGCCGCAAGGCGCTGCTGGTGCGCCGTTCGGCGAAGGTGTCACCGGTGGAGCTGCATGCGCTGGCGCACCACGAGCTCGGCGTGCACATGACCACCTCGCTCAACGCTCAGCTGCAGCCGCTGGAGGTGTTCTCGCTGGGCCTGCCCGGCGCGACCCACACCCAGGAGGGGCTTGCGATCTTCAGCGAATACCTGTCCGGCAACCTCACCCTAAAACGCCTCAAGAGCCTCGCACAGCGGGTGATTGCCGTCGACCTGATGATCCGTTACGGCGACTTCTGCCGCACCTGGCGCACCTTGGTGGAAGATTACGGCGTCGAACACGAGGAGGCCTTCCGTGTCTGCACCCGCGTCCACCGCGGCGGCGGTTTCACCAAGGACCACCTCTACCTGAGCGGCTTCCGCGATGCCCTGCAGCTGCATCGCAGCCGCGACATCCGCGGCCTCTTCATCGGCAAGACCGGCTTCGAGTACCTGGACCTGATCGACGACCTGCTGGCCCGCGAGCTGCTGGCTGCGCCGAAGTACCTGCCGGTATGCCTGGAGCAGCCCGGCCAGTCGGCGCCGGAACTTGATTATCTGGTGGCTTGTATTAGGTGAGTTCACCGTAGCAAGTTTACAGAATTGTAGGATGGGTGAAGCCGCCATTGGAGGACATTACCGGTATTGCACGGGGCCCTGCGCGGCGTAACCCACCATAGGCGCCGCAGGCGCCTTGGCTTCCGTTGGCATGGGGTGGGTTCACCCGTCGACAATCCCATGAGGGGTTACGCGGCGGCCACGTATCGCGGCAACCTTGTCGAATGGCCGTGACGCGCCGCTCCACCCATCCTACGAACTCAATACTGCCAACTGTCTTTCATCTGGCTCCAGAGGATGACCGGCGGCACGCGCTCGAGAATCTCGGCGCCGCGGATCATCAGGACCTCTCCCTGCGCCACCGGCGTCCAGCCCTCGCCCTGCGCCATCGAGGCGACGCGGGCCTCCCCGGTCTCTCGGATACGAAAAGGCCCGGTGCGGCGGGGTCATCGGGCCGGTGCTGGGCGTGGGCGAACAGCAGCTCGCTGTCGCTGTAGATGAAGTTGGCGAGTCCCAGAGGCCGCATGCGGGCGGCGAAATCGGTGACCAGGGCCAGACGTACCTCGGGCAGCGGTTTGCCGTCCTGCCAGAGTGCGCGCATCCGCGCCATCAGCACGCAGAACGCCTGTTCGGCGACAGTTGCGCCCACCGGCCGGTAAGGGCCGGTGGGATACTTGCGGCTGTCTTCGAGCCCCTGCAACTGGCCCTGAAAAGCAAACAGGTGGGTATGCCCGTGAAGCTCCCGGGCGAAGGGCTGACTGTCGGCGAGCGGCAGCCGTTCGGCGGGCCCCGAACAGGACAGCAGCAGGGCGCAGGGACGGCCGAAACCACTGACGAAATGCTCGATCAGACCGCCCGCCGCAGGCCCCCGGATCAGCAGCGCATCGGCGCCCTCGTAACACCCCAGCCCCTGCGCCGGCGGCGCAGCCGCCTCCGCTCCCGGTAGCAGATGCTCCGGCTCCAGGGGACCGGCTTCGGCTCTGGAAAGTGCAAATAACATGGACGGACTACTTCCTGAATAGGCGAGTTCACAGCGTAGAGTCAACAGTAGACAGAAGCGCCCGCAAAGCGGACGCTCACCATCTGTACGCTGTTAACTGTCAACTATCTTTATTCTTGCTGACAACCCGCAACTGGCAGAACTGATGAAAGCCCTCTGCCGAGCCGTGGTAGCCATAGCCGCTCTGGCGCGCCCCGACCCAGGGACACTCGACAGTGCCGAAGCAGCTCTTGTTGACCCCGATCATACCGGCTTCGAGATGCCGTGCCACCTGCCAGGCGCGATCCTCGTCCTCGCCGAACACCACGGCACCGAGTCCGTAGTCCCCGCCATTGGCCAGCCGCAGCGCCTCGTCGACGTCGTCGTAGACCTGGATGCACATCACCGGGCCGAAGGTCTCCTCCTGCATGATCCACATGTCGGCACGGCAGTCGGCCAGGATCGTCGGCTTGATGTAGCCGGGAGGATGATCATCGTCCCCCTGGATGCGGCGGGCGCCGGCCGCCAGTGCCTGGGCGATCTGATCCAGCACATGCTGGCGCTGACGCTCGTGAATCATCGGCCCGAGGCGGGCCTGGTCATCATGCCAGGGCCCAGGCGGTAATCGCGGGCCAGGCGCACCACGCGCTGCTCGAAACAGATCGCCACCTGACGGTCGACATAGACCCGCTCGGTGGAGACGCAGGTCTGGCCGGAATTCTCGAAACTGTTGGCACAGGCAAACTCCGCGGCAGCATCCAGATCGGCGTCGTCCAGCACCAGCAGCGGATCCTTGCCGCCCAGCTCCAGCATCAGCCGTTTCAGCCCGGGGCGGCCCGCGCCATGATGTCCTTGCCGGCCTCCCGCGAACCGGTAAAGGCGACCATGTCGACAGCGGCCTCCACCAGCGAGCGCCCCTGCTGGTCGGGCCCTGGATCACCTGCAGCACACCCTGCGGCAGAAAGCGGTTGAGCACATCGGCGTAGGCCTGGCCGGTCAGCGGTGTCTCCTCCGACGGCTTGAACAGCACGGTGTTGCCGCTCAGCAGCGCCGGCAGCAGCGTCCACTGCGGCATCGACATCGGGTAGTTCCAGGGGCTGATCACCGCACAGACGCCCAGCGGGTCGTAATAGAGGGTCGATTCGGTATCCTCGTCGGCACTGCGCCTGCAGCGCCGCCACCGCCTGCTTGACCCGAGGCGCCACGCTGGCGGCGCAGAACCGGACCTCGCCGATGCCCTTGCGCAACGGCTTGCCCATCTCCTGGCTCAGGAGTTCGCCGAGGAAGCGGCCTCCTCCTCCAGGGCCCCGGCCGCCTGCAGCAGGCAGCGCCCCCTCTCCTCCACGCTCAGGTGGCTCCATTCGGCCAGCGCATCGCGCGCGCCGCAGACCAGTGCCGGGATCGCCTCGAGCGGCGTCGTGGGAATTTCCCCCACCGGCTCACCGGTCGCCGGATTGAGGGAGATCAGATATGTCATAGCAGCACCTCCGTCAGCCTGACCTTCAGGATAGTTGCTGGCCGCCAGGGTCGCGACCCGCCTTCACCCGGGCCTCACGCAGCGCCGGTTAAACTCCGCCCTCGACAGACACTGAGCTGCCACGAGCCCTTATCCCGACCGGACCGATCAGCCGATGAATCAAAGCCTTCCCCTGACGCACTGCATGACCCAAGCCCCCGCGCGCCACTTCTGGATCAGGCACGGCCTTTTGCCACTGCTGCTGTTTGTCGGTGCCCAGGCGCTGATCGAGGCGTTGTCGCTGGACCTGGTGCTGGGGGACTGGCTCTTCCGACTGGAGGGTCACGACCTCTGGACCCTCGCCATCAGCTGGTTCAGCGCCCTGTTGCTGTATCGCTGGCTGTTGCAACGGCGCCCACTGGGGCATAATCCTCGGGCTGGCAGGACGCTTCTTATGCCGGTCACTGTCGCCGAAACAGGAGCCTGGACACCGAATGAAAGTGCTGGTCGCCGACGATGATGCCGATATCCTGGCCGGCATTGCGGATTTTCTCGAATGGCGCGGAATCGCAACCGACTGCGCCAGCAACGGCGACCAGGTCCTGGAGCTGTGCCGCCAGAATCGATACGACGTCCTGATCCTCGATGTGATGATGCCGCGACTGGACGGGCTGTCCTGCTGTGAACGTCTGCGCGCGGACGGTTTCACGACGCCGATCCTCTTTCTCACGGCACTCGACACGCTCGAAGACAAGATTCGCGGCTTCCAGGCCGGCGCCGACGATTACCTGATCAAGCCGTTCGCCATGGCCGAACTGGTGTGCCGGGTCGAAGCACTGAGCCTGCGGATATCCCGGCAGCAATTGCGCAAACTGACGTTCGGACCGCTGCAGCTCGATGTCGAGCAGGGGACCGCCACCCGCGACGGCGTGCCACTGGCCCTGACACCCCTGACCTTCAAGCTGCTCAGGCATCTTGTCGCCAGGGCGCCGCGCATGATCAGTCGCGAGGAGCTCGAGCACCAGATCTGGGGCTCGGACCCGCCCAGCAGCGACGCACTGCGTTCCCACCTCTACCAGCTGCGCATGCAACTGGACCGGCCGTTCAGGCAGCCAATGCTCGAGACACGCCGCGGCGTCGGTTTCCGCCTGACAGACCCGACCGCCCGGGAACCCCATGAAACAGAGTCTTAGACGCAAGATCATCCTGACAGTGGGCCTCTCGGCCTTCGCGCTCATGAGCCTTTACTGGTTGCTGGGCTGGCAGCTGGTCGAGCAGCTGGAACACCGGAACCGCGAACATTTCGCCGACTATATCGGCTCCCGTGTCGATCGCGTGCTGACCGGTGAAGTGACGCCGGACGCGCTGCAACTGTTCGACATGCTGTCCCTGATTCAGCCACCGAACGACGTGCCGCAGGCCTGGCAGCAGTACCCGGTGCCCAGCTTCGATGAGCTACCCAATGACGACCTCCTGATCGTGCGCCCCCATCCGCAGACCGGGGAGCCCTACTACCTGATGTTGCGACAGGTCGAGCAGTTGCTGGAGGGCCAGCAGCAGGAAACGGTCGAAATGGGGCTGGTGATCGGCGGCATTGCGCTGATCACCCTGGGCGCCATGGGGTTGACGCTGCTGATTACCTGGCAGCTGACGGTGCCGATCCGCGAACTCACGCAACAGCTGGAACGGATCGACCCCGCGCAGCCCAGGCTCGAGCCGCTCGCGCGCAATGACGAGATCGGTTTCATGAGCCGCCAGGTCGCCGCGCTGCTCGACCGTGCCGCGGCCTTCCTGCGGCGTGAACGCGATTTTACCCGCTTCGCCAGCCATGAGCTGCGCTCACCGGTCATGGTGGTGCGCAGCTCTCTCGACCTGCTTCGCGAGACCGTGCCGCCGACACGGCTCAACCGGCGCGCACTGCAGCGCATCGACGATGCAACCCTGCGCATGAACCAGCTGATCGAAGCCTTTCTCTGGCTCGGACGGGAAACGAAGCCGCCACCGGCGGTGCCACTCGACCGCACCGCACTGCAACAACTGCTCGACGAACTTTTCAGGATCCATCCGGACCTGCAGTCCCGCGGCACCGCCCTGTCGCTGGCGGAATGCCACTGGACGGTTCCCCCTTCGTGCTTTCGGTAGTCATCGACAACCTGCTGCGCAACGCCCTGATTCATGGCGAAGGGCAGATCGAGATCAGCAGCAACGCCACCAACCTGTGGATCCGCAACGCCGTCGGCGAGTCAGGCCCGGCGGGCACCGAAAGCCATGGCTACGGCCTGCTGATAGCCCGGCAGCTGTGCGAACAGGCAAATCTGGGGCTCGAGCTGGAAGCACAACCCGGGCAATTCAGCGCCAGGCTCCATTTCAACGGGGCTCAGGCCGGCCCCTGACCGACAGCGGGGTCGTCGCGCGCCAGATCTTCGGGCGCTCGGCGGCAGCCCCGGAAGATGTCCAGGGACGGGTCATACACCTCCGTTCGGACGTTCATCAGCCCCAGCACCGAGTGCACCAGGTTGTCGTGACTGACCGCGCTGTCACGCAGGCCATGCAGGCATTGGGTATTGATATCATCACGCTGCGCCAGACTCCGGGACAGCCAGACCACGAAGGGAATATGGGTCTGCTCCGAGGGTGCCAGCAGATAGGGCATGCCGTGCAGATAGATATTGCCCTCTCCCAGGGATTCGCCATGATCCGACATGTACAGCATGGCGGTGTCATAGCGATCCTGACGCTGCTTCAGGAAGCCGATCACGCGACTGAGGAAATAGTCGGTGTACAGAATGCTGTTGTCATAGGCATTGCGGATCGCCGCCTCGCTGCACGCCTGCAGCTGATTGCTGTCGCAGACCGGCGTGAACTGCTCGAATCGGCGCGGATAACGCAGATAATAGGCCGGACCGTGACTTCCCTTCTGGTGCAGCACCATGACCTTGTCGTCCGGACTGCTGTTCAGGTAGTCATTCAGCGCCGTCAGCATCGTTTCGTCGTAGCACTCGCTGTCACCGCAGAACTCCGCCGTATCGAACAGCTGTGCAGGCTGGCTTTCGACGCGATCGCAGACACCCTTGCAACCGGAATTGTTATCACGCCAAAGCACACCGATGCCGGCATGGCGCAGCACGTCGAGCAGATTTTCCCGATGACGCTCCGCCCCCTTGTCGTAATCGCTGCGACCATTGAGGGAGAACATGCAGGGCAGCGATTCGGCGGTGCTGGTGCCGCAGGAGGCCGCCTGGTCGAAATGGATCACCGATTCCTGCCTCAGCCGCGGGGTGGTATCGCGCGCGTAGCCGTTGAGGCCAAAGTTGGCGGCCCGCGCCGTTTCGCCCACCACCAGAATCAGCAGCTTCTGCCGTTCCCGCTCTGCGGCCGGCTCGATCACGCGCGCATCCTCGCCCAGGACCTGCAACGGCACATCGACCGGATCGTAGGCACCGAACAGGTAGCGGCTGCCGTAGTAGAGGTAGTTCGACGGCACGGCCAGGTTGCGAACCTGACGGTTGTTGCGAAACAGCGACGAGTAATCCTTGAACAGCAGCGCCGCATTGAGACCGATGACGACCAAACATAGCGACAGCGACAGCACGCCGGACTTCAGCTCGGTACCGCATGACCGCTGGCGAATCCGCACGCCGAGCACCAGCACGGACGGCAACAGGCCATACAGCAGCAGGTGTCCGAGCAAGGGCAGACTGAGCAGCTCCGCGGCCTCGCCGACATTGGTTTCGAACAGGTTCTGCACCATGGACTTGTCGATCAGGATGCCGTAACTCTGCATGAAATACGACACGGCGCTGGCACTGAGCAGAATGAAGATCGCCAGTGGCTTCAATAGCCGGCGATGGCCGATCAGGGTCAGGAAAATCTGATACAGCGCCACCAGCAGCGTGAAGAAGGCGGCGATGAACAGCAGCCGCGTCAGCGGGCCGGACGACGGCTGACTCGACACCAGCCGCCAGAGCGGCGCATTGTAAAAGAGTACCAGCGTGGCACAGAGCAACAGTCGAAACTGGCTGGCGGTGAGCGTGGGGCGCAGGCGTTTCCAGCCTGCCGGCTCGGACTTCGTCATGGGGTATTGAACTCGGCATCTTGGATCGATGCTGGATACCTTACGCCCGCCTGCGTGAGCGCTCTGTGAAATCGCGCGTTCCGAGCGCGACACTTCCAGCAGCGGGGGCGCTCAGGACGACAGGTCGGCGCGACTCTGGGCCACCGGCAGCAGCATCAGCAGACCGATCAGAGCCATCGCCCCCAGTACCACCGGAAACATCAGCCAGTTCATCCAGAGCCAGCCGACGGACGACTCGAGCCAGCCTGCCAGCAACGCTGACAGGCTGACGCTGCTGAAAACCAGAAACTCGTTGGCCGCCTGGGTACGGGCCTTTTCTCCGGGTCGGTAGGCCCGGGTCAGGTGGGTTGTAGCGCTGATGAACATGAAGCACCAGCCCACGCCCAGCAACACCAGCGCCAGCCAGAAGTGCCACTGGCTCTGCCCCTGCAGGTTGACGAAGATGCACAGCAGCATCAGCACGCCGCCGGCCAACATCATCGCCGGTGCGCCGAATCGCTCGACCAGACGTCCGGTGAAGAATGCGGGCACGAACATGCCCAGCACATGCCACTGAATCACATGGGCGGCGTCACCGAAGGCGAAGCCGCAGCGGTCCATGGCCAGTGGCGTCGCCGTCATCAGCAGGTTCATGACGGCATAACTGACCATGCCGGCGATCACCGCCACCAGAAACACCGGCTGGCGCACGATGGCCGACAGTGGTCGTGCCGGCGCCTCCCCCGCCTCCGAAGCCCGGATCTGCAACTGCACGAAACGCAGCAGTACCAGCGCGAGCCCGTAGAGCCCCAGCAGGCCGACAAAGGCACCGACAAAAGGCGCGCCGTCGAACCAGTCGCGGCTGAATACCGCCAGATTCGGCCCCAGTATCGCGGCAATGACGCCGCCGGCCATCACCAGCGATATCGCATGACTCTGCTGGGCCGGCGGTGCCGCCTCGATGGCGGCAAAGCGATACAGCATGCCAAAGCCGATGCCGACACCGAGCAGAAAGGTGCCGCTGCAGAACAGCGCAAATTGCGAAAGCTGCAGCGCCAGGATACAGCACAGGGCACCGAGCAGTCCGACCGTATTGCCGAGGTAGAATCCGTTCTTGCGGCCAATACGCTGCATGATCAGCGATGCCGGGATAGTCGCGGACATCAGGCCGAGAAACTGCAGCGCCATCGGCAGCGTGATCAGCTCGATACTCGGCGCCAGTTCGCGCCCGATCAGCGCATTGACCGAAACCAGCAGCACGGTGCCGGTACTGAGCAGCGCCTGGCAGAACGCCAGCAGGATGACGTTACTGTTCAGGGCGCTGGTCGGCGCAACCGAAGACACGGGCATGGAGAGGTCCTTGTAAAGAACGATCATTTATCGCTATTCGCTAAAGTAACATTAACGCTGAGAAGTGAGTAGTGAGGACTCAAGGACCGTACCCGAATCCCCGAATCCCCGAATCCCCGAATCCCCGAATCCCCGAATCCCCGAATCGGAGTATGGGTAAAGCGATGCAGTGGTGAATCCGTAACCGGTTGCCGCATGGTTCAGGCATCGCGCAACCCGTCATATCGATCGCAGTGCAGATCGATTGGCATCTGCGGCACTGACCCAAAATGTTTTGCCCGTCACGCTTAACGCTTAACGCTTAACGCTTAACGCTTAACGCCTCACGCAATTTGCCATTTGCCATTTGCCCCACGCCCCCCATACTGAAGGAGCCATGAAGATCCAACGCTCCCCTCCGTTTCACGCCCACCGGGACGGCCATATTCGCCTGCTGTCCCTGAACATCCAGGTTGGCCTGGAGACATCGAGCTATGTGCACTACGTCACCCGCGCCTGGAAACACCTGTTGCCGACAAGGGGCGCCCGGGACAACCTCGAGCGCATCGCCGACCTGGCCTCCCACTTCGATATCGTCGCACTGCAGGAGGCCGATGCCGGCAGCCTGCGTACCGGACGCCTCAATCAGGTCGCCCATCTTGCAGAGCGATCGGGACTGTCCCACTGGCAGGCCTCGGTGACGCGGGACCTCGCGCCCTTCGCCCGCCACTGTCTTGGCTGCCTGTCGCGCTGGCCGCTGCGCCAGGTACGCTCCCATGCCCTGCCTGGCCGGGTACCGGGCCGCGGTGCGCTGGAGGTTGAGATCTGTCCGCCCGGATACGAACCGCTGCGACTGATCATCGCCCACCTGGCGCTCAGCCGCCATGCCCGCGCCCGCCAGCTGCACTACCTCGCGGACCTTGTCAGCGCACAGAGCGACACCCTGTTGCTCGGCGACCTGAACTGCGATCTCAGTGAACTCGATGCCCATCCCGGCCTGCGCCAGGCCAGCCTGCAGCCGGTGCACGAGGAGTCCACCTTTCCGAGCTGGCGCCCCAACCGCTCCATCGACCATGTGCTGGCCACGCCCCATGTCGAAGTACTGGATGCACGGGTGCTGGATGAAAGGATGTCGGATCATCTTCCCGTTGCGACCCAGATCAGGCTGAAGCTCGAAAGCGTCTGAAAACGACACTTGGTTGAATGGATGCCTCTTATTCTAAAATCGCGTGAGGCGTGAGCGTAGGGTGGCAATGAGCGGAGCGAATTCCACCATCGGCCACCGAACCCTGAGCCGGGGCAGGCAGCAAGCGTACAGCGTGGAGCTCTGAGCTTGCCGCTTTTTTCTCAGAGGCGCCGGTGCAGGACAGTGGCGATCTCGTCCAGCGTCAACACGACCGGATTCGTTTTCATGCTGCTGCCGCCGCTGGCGGCGGCCACCCGCTCAATATCCGCCTCGACCATACCGAATGAGGCAAGTCGCGGCAGATTGCAACGGCCAGTCCACTCCGAGAGCAGCGTAACCAGCGCATCGGCATCGCTGCATCCGTCATCGCCCAACCAGCCTGCGACCCGGGCGTATTTCGCCAGCGCCGGGCTTTCGGGATTCCGCTCGCGCAGCGCCTGGACATTCACCCGCGTCGCCTCCGCCAGCAGGGTGCCGCAGGCAAGACCGTGGGGAATCGGGAACCAGGCGCCCAGTGGCGAGGCCATGCCATGTACCGACCCGAGTCCGGCCTGGGCCAGGCAGATGCCCGACAGCATCGAGGCATAGGCAAGACAGCTGTAATCGCCTACCGGCCGCTGCGGGTCCGCCCTGAATCCTGCGGCGAAGGCCCTGAGCCCGCTTTCGGCCAGCGCATCGGTAAAGGCGCTGGCGCGGGTCGCGACATAGGACTCCAACAACTGCGTCAGTGCATCCAGTGCATTGCCCAGCATGACCCGGGGCGGACAGCTGTGCAGCAGCTGGGGATCCACCAGCGCCAGACGCGCCAGCAGACGCTCGTCGCGAAAGGACTTCTTGAAACCGTCGCTGCCGGGACGGGTCAATACCGCATTCCTGGTCATCTCGCTGCCGGTGCCGGCCGTGGTCGGCACCGCGATGAAGGGCAGCGCCGGCCCCTCGTAGGGCAGCTGCGGCCCGACGCCCTCGAGATGATCAAGTACCGAGCGACCAGTCGGCAGCAGCGCGGCGATCGCCTTGGCGGCATCCAGGGCACTGCCGCCTCCGATACCCACCACCATCTCGATCGATGCATCGGCAAAACGTGCAACCGCCCTATCGACCTGTTCAGGACCGGGTTCGCCTGCAATGCCGAGTTGCTCCCACTCGATACCCTGCCGGTCAAGCCCCTGCTGCAGCCTTTGCCAATGCGGGCTGACCAGGAAAGATCGCCCGCCGGTCACCAGCAATGCACGGCGACCAAAGGCCGCCAACGCCAGGGGCAAACTGTCGATCCCCCTTCACCAAACAGAATGCGCGGCAAGGCCGACACGGAGAAAGGTGGGATCGTCATGGGTCCCGATGAGAACGGCGACAACCGGCCACTCTGCTGTTCCATCTGTCTTTTTGCGTTCATTTCTATACCCTGAATGTCCTGATCAACTGCTCGATACCTTGCAACTGCCGCTGCAGCCGCTCGCCCTGTTGCGCCAGCATATCCATCTGCTGAAAGTTCTCCCGCGCTACGGTACTGATGACATTGACGTTGCCGGCAGCCGAGGTTGCGACCGCCCGCTGCTCATTCATGGCGCTACCGACCTCTTCCGTCACCCCCCGGATGCAGGTGGTGCTGTCCCGGATCTCGTCCACGGCGGACGATGCCTGCTCGATGAGCTGTCGCGACGCCAGCAGCTGCGCCCGGCTGTCAGCCATTGCGTCGACCGCCTCGGATGCATTGAGCTGCAGGCTTTCGACCAGGTCGCGGATGGTACCCGTACTTTCGCTGGTACGTCGGGCCAGGTTACGTACCTCATCGGCAACCACGGCGAAGCCTCTGCCCCGCTCGCCGGCACGCGCCGCTTCGATGGCAGCGTTCAGGGCCAGCAGATTGGTTTGTCCGGCAATGGCATCGATGGTCTGCACAATGCCGCCAATCGCCTCGGATGAAGCGGCCAGTTGAGCGACACGTCCGGTTGCCTCGGTCATCTGCACTTCCAGCACCGAGACCTGGCGCAGGTTATCCAGCATCAGCTGCTGACTGCGGTCGACGTCGCGGTCGATGGTCGTGGCCAGCGCCTGACTGCGCTCGGTCTTGCCGTTAACCTCCTCTACCGCCGACTCCACCTGTGCCATCGCCGACGCCACGCTTTCCAGCTCCATGGCCTGGCGCTCGAGCCGCTCACGTACAGCGACGGATACGGAGCGATTGCTGCCCGACAGCTGGGACAGCGTATCGGCCGTCGATCGCAGGTCACCCAGTATCGCCTGCATGCTCACCAGCAGCTGTCCGACGGAGCCCGTCAGCCTGACAAACTCGCCGGTCGCGTTAATGGAGACACCACCTCGATAATCGCCCGCGGCCATCTCCCCCAGCTTGCTTACGATGGCATGCAGTGGCCGCCTGATAAGACGTCCCAGCAGTAACGAGACGGCAAGCGCCAGAAGTAAAACGACCGGCAGCAGCAACCAGACGAGTCGGCGAGAGTTTCGGGCTTCGTCGTCCAGTTGCCGACCGGCGCCCAGGATGGCGGCTTCGCCTGAGTCGGTCATCCTGTTCAGCTCGAGGTCGACCTCGTCGATCAGCATACGGACTTCCTCGAGTGCCTCCTCGATCCGGGCTTCGTTATGGCGGTAGGCCAGATAGCGGCTGACAATGCCATCTTCGCTGTTGATATTGTCGACCAGCGCCTGTTTTCCGGTGTTGATTGCCACCAACGCCGGCACTTCGGTCACCAGGTCAGCAATATCTTCGCTGAAATTGGCGCTATTGAACCGAATACGCTCGACTTTTTCCGCCAGCTGGTCGGGACGGCGGGTGTTAACGAGGTTCATCACCAGCAGTTCGACACTGGAAAAACGCTGCATCAGCGTTCTGACCAGGTCGGCCGTATAGATGTCCCTGGCCGCCCGCTGCAGCGATCGCTCGCTGATCTGGCGCTTCATCTCCGACGCCTGCAACAGGAAGTCCGACAGGTCGTTCTGGATTTGCGCCGACGTATCGAGCCGAAAGCGCTGCGACCGATGGAGTTCGCCGGCCAGCGCCTCCAGGCGCTGCAATTGCCGCCGAAGCTCGCCGACTTCGTCGCTCAGGCTGCCCCCGTCGAGCTGGCCCACGATCAGCCTGAGCTGCCGGTTCTGCTGTTCGATATGGTGATAGCGCCGTTCGAGTTCGTCGGGTTCACGGGCCTGTACCAGCTCCATTACCTCGACGGTGGTTCCGAGAACGCCCGAGGAGATTGCCGTTGCCCGTTGATGCAGTGGATAGGCCTGTTCCGTGATGGTCGCGATACGCTCGCCGATGCGCTGCATCATCCAGCCATTGACCAGTCCCCAGCCAAGAATGACCAGACAAAGGAATCCAAACCCCATATAGAGACGGTGAACGATGGACAATCTGTTCATGTGCGATTTCCGGACGATAACCGTACAGCCTATAAAAAACCGGCCTTGCGGCCGGTTCGATGATGGCAGTCTATCCGCAGGCGGGGTCGTGCGATCCCGCCTGCGGAACTCGGGAC
Organism: Marinobacterium aestuariivivens; assembly: GCF_042661465.1. Lineage (NCBI taxonomy): Bacteria > Pseudomonadati > Pseudomonadota > Gammaproteobacteria > Oceanospirillales > Oceanospirillaceae > Marinobacterium > Marinobacterium aestuariivivens. The sequence continues at coordinate 286,134 of NZ_JBHSWE010000001.1, forward strand.
TCAGTCGCTGCCGGCGACTTTGCTGTCAGCCTGCCAGCTCTTGAGCAGCTCTTCGTAGGCGATGGTCTCGCCCTGCGGCTTCTCGTTGGCCAGCTTGGCTTTCGGCGCACCCGGCTGGTTCAGCCAGTATTCCGGATCACGCGGCTCGTTCAGCTTCGGACCGCACTCCCCCTGCACACCGGCACGCTCCAGGCGCTGCATCATCTTGTCCTGCGCCGCGGCCAGGCCGTCCAGCGCCTCCTGCGGGGTCTTCTCGCCACTGGCCGCCTCGGCGATATACTGCCACCACAGCTGTGCCAGCTTCGGATAATCCGGCACGTTGGTTCCGGTCGGCGACCACTGGACACGCGCCGGGCTGCGGTAGAACTCGACCAGGCCGCCGAGTTTCGGCGCGGCCTCGGTCATCGCGTCGGAGTTGATATCGGATTCGCGAATCGGCGTCAGGCCCACCAGGGTTTTCTTCAGCGACACGGTCTTGGCGACGGTGAACTGGGCATACAGCCAGGCCGCCAGACGCTGTTTTTCGGGCGTCGAGTTCAGGAAGGTCCAGGAACCCACGTCCTGATAACCCAGCTTCATGCCATCCTGCCAGTAGGGCCCGCGAGGCGACGGCGCCATGCGCCACTTCGGCGTGCCGTCTTCGTTGACCACCGGCAGTCCCTCTGCAGTCATGCTGGAAGTGAAGGCGGTGTACCAGAAGATCTGTTGGGCGACACCGCCCTGGGCCGGCACCGGGCCCGCTTCGGAGAAGGTCATGCCCTGGGCTTCGGGCGGCGCGTACTGACGCAGCCAGTCGACGTATTTGGTGGTGGCATAGACGGCGGCCGGACCGTTGGTGGCACCGCCACGCTCGACGCTGGAGCCGACCGGGCTGCAACCGTCGACACGGATACCCCATTCGTCCACCGGGAAGCCGTTCGGCAGCCCCTTGTCACCGGCACCGGCCATCGAGAACCAGGCATCGGTGAAGCGCCAGCCCAGTGACGGGTCCTTCTTGCCATAATCCATATGGCCGTAGACCGGCTGGCCATCAAGCTCCTTCACATGCACGCTGAAGAACTCGGCGATGTCCTCGTAGGCGGACCAGTTCTTCGGTACACCCAGCTCATAGCCGTAGATGTCCCGGAACTGCTTCTTCAGGTCCTCGCGGGCGAACCAGTCGGCACGGAACCAGTACAGGTTGGCGAACTGCTGATCCGGCAACTGGTACAGCTTGCCGTCGGGACCGGTGGTGAAATCCAGACCGATAAAGTCCTCGAGATCCAGCGTCGGCAGGGTGAAGTCCTTCGCTTCGCCGTCGATCATGTCGGAAACCGGCACCACCTTGCCATAGCGGAAATGGGTGCCGATCAGGTCGGAGTCGTTGATGTAGGCATCGTAGATGTTGCGATCGGACTGCATCTGGGTCTGCAGTTTCTCGACCACGTCGCCTTCCTGGATCAGGTCGTGGTTGACCTTGATGCCGGTGATCTCCTCGAAGGCCCTGGCCAGTACCCTGGACTCGTATTCGTGGGTGGCAATGGTTTCGGACGCCACATTGATGGTCATGCCACGGAACGGTTCGGCCGCCCGGGTGAACCACTGCAGCTCCTTGAGCTGCTCGTCCTGGCTCAGGGTGGACTTGTCGAACTCTTCGGCGATCCACTTGTTCGCCGCATCGAGGTACTGGTCCGCGTATGCCTGAATGCTCATGCCCATGCTCGCAGCCGAGACAGCAACGCTCAGCAGTAACGCCTTGGGCACTTTATTGTTCTTTTTCATCGTCAACCTCATTTCTTGGTGAGCGGATTGTTATTGTGAGACCGATGCCCCGGCGGGACACCGGCCTTTTCGTTTCAGTCCAGCCGCAGCGAAGACCTTTTCGTTAAGATTCCTTTTCGAACATAATGACTAAAAAATAGTTCTTTAACGAAAATTATTCAATGTTTATTTTCGAAAACAGACAAAAGTAACAATCAACGAAAACACTCAGCCCCAGCGCAGCACGATAGCCAGCCAGACCACCGAGATGCCCAGTGCGATCCAGAGGCTCAGGTTGGTGAGCCCCAGAAACGCGAGGTGAATGTAGGCACTGACCAGCAGCCCGATGAACAGACGGTCGCCCCGGGTTGTGGTAATGGGCAGAAAGCCCTTGCGCTCGACACAGGGAGAACGCAGCTCGTACACCGTCATGCACAGCAGAATGAAAGCGATCGTGCAGAAGAACACGGCCACCGGCAGTGTCCAGGCCATCCAGCTAATCATGGCGAGTCTCCTTCCTGTTGTTATACACGGCCCAGGGCAAAGCCCTTGGCTACATGGTTACGGACAAACCAGATCACCAGCAGGCCCGGGATGATCGTCAACACACCGGCGGCCGATAGCACGCCCCAGTCGATGCCCGTCGCGCCCACGGTGCGCGTCATGATCGCCGCGATCGGCTTGGCCTCGACCGATGTCAGGGTGCGCGCCAGCAGCAGCTCGACCCAGGAGAACATAAAGGCGAAGAAGGCCGTCACGCCGATCCCCGAGCGAATCATGGGCAGGAAGATGCGCACGAAGAAACGCGGGAAGCTGTAGCCGTCGATGTAGGCCGTCTCGTCGATCTCGCGCGGCACACCGGACATGAAGCCTTCGAGAATCCAGACCGCCAGCGGTACGTTGAACAGGCAGTGCGCCAGGGCCACGGCGATATGGGTATCGAACAGACCGACCGAGGAGTAGAGCTGAAAGAACGGCAACAGAAACACTGCAGGCGGCGCCATGCGGTTGGTCAGCAGCCAGAAGAACAGATGCTTGTCGCCGAGAAAGCGGTAGCGGCTGAACGCATAGGCCGCCGGCAAGGCGACTGCCAGGGTAATCAGCACGTTCATGACCACGTAGGCGATCGAGTTCAGGTAACCCGAATACCAGGTTGGATCGGTGAAAATCACCTCGTAGTTGGCCAGCGTGAAGGTCTGCGGCCATAACGTCAGCGAGCCCAGGATCTCCTCGTTGGTCTTGAACGACATGTTCAGCAGCCAGTAAATAGGCACCAGCACGAACAGGATGTAAAGGGTGATACCCAGTGTCTTGCGATTGCTCATACTCATGATTTGAACCCTGCCTCGCTTTGCCAAGGCGGTTGACGGCTGAGTGACACCGCGCGCTTTGATAATACTTACGGTCATGACTCGAACCTCACTTAGCCTTGTCCATATGAGTGATGGTGGTGAAGAACAGCCAGGACACCAGCAGCACGATCAGGAAATAGATTAAAGAGAATGCCGCTGCCGGTCCCAGGTCGAACTGACCGATCGCCATCTTGGTGAGGGTCTGACTGAGGAAGGTGGTCGAGTTGCCCGGACCGCCACCGGTCAGGACAAAGGGCTCGGTATAGATCATGAAGCTGTCCATGAAGCGCAGCAGAATGCCGATCACCAGCACGCTCTTGAGGCGCGGCAGCTGGATATAGCGGAACACGGCCCACTTCGACGCCCGGTCGATCTCCGCCGCCTGATAGAAGGCTTCCGGAATCGCGCGCAGGCCCGAATAGCACAGCAGCGCGACCAGCGGCGTCCAGTGCCAGACATCCATCAGCAGCACGGTGGCCCAGGCATCGCCGCTGTTGGAGGCATAGTTGTAATCGATCCCGAGGCCATTGAGTGCGGCGCCGAACAGGCCGATGTCGCCACGGCCGAACACCTGCCAGATGGTCCCGACCACGTTCCAGGGGATCAGCAGCGGAATGGCCAGCAGGATCAGGCACAGCGACGCCCTGCGCCCCTTGGTCGGCATCATCAGGGCGACGCCGATACCGAGCGGAATCTCGATCGCCAGCACCGCGAAGGAGAACAGGAACTGACGCAAAAGGGAGTCGTGCAGACGCGGATCGCGCAGTACTTCACGAAACCAGTCGGCGCCGACGAAATAGGCGTTGTTCTGGTCGAAAATATCCTGCACCGAGTAGTTCACGACAGTCATCAGCGGAATGATCGCTGAAAAGGCGACCAGCAGGAAAACCGGCAGCACCAGAAACCAGGCTTTGTTATTTTCCGTCTTGTTCATCAGGCTTGCTCCTCAACCAGGAATTCATCCACGTACAGCTTCAGCCACTGCTGCGGGAAGCTGACCCATGCCCTGCCCTGCGGCACTTCGCGATCCTCGTCCAGGCGCGCCTTGATCACCTGATTGCCGAGCTTCAGCGTCAGGATCTTGTAGGTACCCAGATCCTCGGAGGACAGCATTTCGGTCTCATAGGCGTCGTCGACCGGCTTGTCCCAGACATGCACGAACTCGGGACGAATGCCGACCTTGAGGTTGAAGCTGGGGATTTCTGCCAGGTAGCTGTTCAGGTCCCCGGACAGCGGTACCCGGATATTGTCGAAGGAGACACCGCCTTCGCAGCGGCGCACCTCGATGATATTCATGCCGGGACTGCCGATGAAGTAGCCTACGAAGGTATGGTTGGGCACCTCGAACAGCTCCCGGGGGTGCCGAACTGGACGATCTGGCCGCCGTACATCACGGCTATCTTGTCGGCGAAGGTCGAGGCTTCGAGCTGATCGTGGGTGACGTAGACCATGGTGATGTTGAACTGCTCGTGGATCTGCTTGAGCTTGCGCCGCAGTTTCCATTTAAGGTGCGGATCGATGACGGTCAGCGGTTCGTCGAACAGGATCGCCGAAACATCGTCGCGCACCAGGCCGCGTCCCATCGAGACCTTCTGTTTTTCGTCGGCGGTCAGGTTCTTGGCCTTGTTGTGCAGCATCGGGTGCAGCTCGAGGATCTCCGCGACCTCGTTCACCTTGGCACGGACCTTGGCCTCCGGCACCTTGGCGTTGCGCAGCGGAAACGCCAGGTTGTCGTAGACGGTCATCGAGTCGTAGATCACCGGGAACTGGAACACCTGGGCGATATTGCGGTCCTTCGGCGACATTTCGTTGACCCGGACATTGTCGAACAGCACCTCGCCTTCGGACGGCTGCAGCAGTCCGGAAATGATGTTGAGCAGCGTACTCTTGCCGCAGCCGGAAGGCCCCAGCAGCGCGTAAGCGCCCCCTGATGCCAGATATGGTCCATTTCCCGGATTGCGTAATCCGCGGCACCGGCCGGATTCGGGCTGTAACTGTGCGCAAGAGACTTCAGATGTATTTCAGCCATGATTGATCACCCCTGTATCCGCTTGACCGGTGCCTGAATCAGCTTGCTGTCCATGTCGAACACGAACAGCTTGTGTGTCGGCAGGTAGACCTTGATCGGCGTATCGGTGTGGTACTCGTGAACACCGGACAGCTGCATCACCAGGCTGAAATGTTCGTTCTTGACGTGCATGAAGGTCTCGGAGCCACTGATCTCGGCCAGCTCGACCAGCATCGACAACTCCAGATCGTCGTCATTGTGCGGCACCAGTCCGACATGACTCGGGCGCACGCCAAACCAGTACTCGCCAGGCTTGAGGTCCCGCAGATCCTGATTGAGCGGGAAGTGTGCGTACTCGTCGAAGGTCACTTCGGTCTCGGATACCCGCCCCCGGACCAGATTAATCGGCGGCTCGCTGAACAGCTCGGCGGCTTCGATATCGACGGGCTCACGGTAGACGCTGTTGACCGGGCCGGACTGTATGATGCGGCCCTCGTGCAGCAGGGTGGTGGTACCGCCAAGCGCCAGCGCTTCGTTGGCTTCGGTCGAGGCATAGACCGCGATCGAACGACGCTCCTTGAACAGCTCGCGCAGCTCGGTCCGCAGCTCCTCGCGCAGCTTGTAGTCGAGGTTGACCAGGGGTTCGTCGAACAGAATCAGGCTGGCGTCCTTGACCAGCGCCCGGGCCATGGCGGTGCGCTGCTGCTGCCCCCCGAGAGCTCCAGCGGGTGCCGCTTCAGGAAGGGTTCGATGCGCAGCATCGCCGCCGTTTCCTTGACCCGCTTCTCGACCTGGGATTCGGGCATCTTCGCCAGACGCAGCGGCGAGGCGATGTTTTCCCATACTGTCAGGTTCGGATAATTGATGAACTGCTGGTAGACCATGGAGATGTTGCGCTGCTGTACCGGCATACCGGTGACATCGCCCCCATCCATCAGCACGCGACCACTGGTCGGCTTGTCGAGCCCGGCCATCAGTCGCATCAGCGACGTTTTGCCGGCGAGGGTACGTCCGAGAAGGACATTGAAGGACCCCGGCTCGAAGGTGATGCTCGCGTCGGAAATGAAGGGCACTCCATCCACGACACGCGTGACGTTATCTAGTGTTAGCGACATATCGTCGTCCCTTGTTGTTATTGTGCACACTGTTCAGCCGCTGGCTGGCCAATGCACGGCTTTAGATGACGATATTGATAAAGCCAAGTTCGTGCCAAGTTTTAAAATTTTCGCAGAAAAATCATAGTTATTTGATTTAAAAAGGATTTTTATTCAACACTGCATCGATTATTTTCCTTTTAGTTCGTTTGCATATCATATATGTTCATTTTTATGTTGACTTGACACCGATATGAACAGAAGATTGAACACTGAACAGCTTGAACACAGACTGTTCACGGCCGTCTCCGGCCGAGCCGCATCCAACTAAAATAAAGTCAGAACACAACCGGGAGCGCGCCCATGAATCAGCCACCCATAGAAGGCAACCACGGCGAACTGATACAGAGCTCCTGGGAACGCTGCCGCTCCTTCGGCCTGGACCACCACAGCACGCCGACCCTGATACAGCTGGGAAGTGGCGAGCGGCGCGACCTGAAAGATGAATACCAGTACCTGGTACACACCACCGACAGTGAAGTATTGCCTTTCTACGAGAACATTCTGTCGAACAGCAAATGCATGATCCTGCTCACGGACAGCCGCGGCCAGGTCTTGAACGGCTGGGGCGACCGGCGTTTCATCGCCCCCCGCCAGAACTCCTTCTTTCAGGATGGCGTCAGCTGGCAGGAACGTTTCAACGGCACCAACGCCATCGGGACGGCCATCGCCTCCGGCCATGCCGTGCAGGTGCAGCGTGACGAGCACTTCCTGCGGGATCACCGTTTCATGATCGGCTCGGCCGCGCCCATATTCGATACCAACCGGGACCTGCTCGGGGTGCTCGATGTCTCCAGCGACGCCTACCTGCCCCAGGCCCATACCCTGGGCATGGTCAAGCTGATGTCGCAGTCGATCGAGAACCGCCTGATCATCAAAGCGTTCAGCGATGAACACTTCATGCTCACCTTCAATACCAACCTCGACAATATCGACAGCCAGTGGTCGGGGCTGATCGTGTTCACCGGGGAAGGCACCATCATTTCCGCCAACCGCCGGGCCGAACTGCTGCTCGGATACGATCTGGCACTGGCCAATATCGCCCAGATTTTCGACTGCCCGTTGCGCGAGTTGAAGAATCAGCCGGAGATGCTGCCGATACAGCTGCGCACACCGGGCCGTCACCAGATGCATGCGGTGATCAAGCGCCCGAGCGAGCAGAGCATTCAGGCGGTCGATTACAGGCAGCAGAAGGCCCCGCTCCCCGCCGGCAGTCCGGCACCTGAAGGCCTGATCACACTGGACCGGATCGCCTATGGGGACGAACGCGTCGCTCGCTGCATCAAGCAGGCCGAACGTCTGATCGAAAAGGAGATCCCGATTCTGATCCATGGCGAGACGGGTGTCGGCAAGGAAGTGTTCGTCAAGGCGCTGCATCACCACAGCTCCCGGCGCCAGCACTCCCTGGTTGCGGTCAACTGCGCGGCGATTCCGAGCGAACTGGTGGAGTCGGAGCTGTTCGGTTACGAAAAAGGCGCCTTTACCGGCGCCAGCAACAAGGGCGCGATCGGCCTGATCCGCAAGGCCCACAAGGGAACGCTGTTTCTCGACGAAATCGGGGAAATGCCGCTCAAGGCCCAGGCGCGACTGCTGCGCGTCCTGCAGGAGCGCAAGGTCACCCCGCTGGGCTCGACCGAGTCCTATCCTGTCGATATCAAGCTGATATCCGCGACGAACCGCAGCCTGCGTACCCAGGTACAGGAGGGCAGGTTCCGCCAGGACCTCTACTACCGCATCACGGGTCTGAATATCGAACTGCCACCGCTGCGCGAGCGCAGCGACCGACGCGAGCTGTTCCGGCAGGCCCATCAACTCCATCGCGAACCACAGCAGCCCGACGAACTCTCGGACGAGATTCTCAACCTCTTCGAGCAGCACCCCTGGCCCGGCAACATCCGCCAGCTGATCAGCGTACTGCAGATTGCCCTGGCTATGGCCGACGACGACCCCATCGAAAGCTGGCACCTGCCGGACGATTTCTTTCACGATATTCGGGAGCAGGCGAGCGGCGATATACCGGAACCCGGCGCAGCCGGGGCCGGCGAGCCCGGCGCCCCCCGGGCAGTGACGCCCTGCTGGCCGATACCCTCGCCGCTTACAACCGTTGCGAGGGCAATATTTCACGCACGGCAAAGGCACTCGGCATCAGCCGCAACACCCTGTACAAGCGGCTGCGGGAACTGGGCATAAGGTAAAGGCGTGAGGCGTGAGGCTGGCAATGGGGAGATCGTAGGGTGCGTTAGCGGCGCAAAGCTCGCGACATCAACACCCATGGCATTGTTCGGGCGCCGCGTAACGCACCATGTCGGGCACCGCACCATTCGTATCCGCACATATCGGAACGCTTCGGTGCGCTTCGCTGCGCTCAGCAGCACCCTACGGCTTTTTTACTGGCTCTGTACCCTGGAAACGGCGGTCTTCCAGCCTTCGTAAAGGCTGTCACGCTGCGCCTTGGTCATCTGCGGCAGGAAACGGCGATCGCACTGCCACAGCTGTTCGAGCGATTCGAGTGATTCGAAGATACCCGCCCGCAGACCCGCGAGATAGGCGACGCCGAGCGCCGTCGTCTCGATGATTTTCGGTCGGTCCACGGTGGCCCCGAGGATGTCGGACAGGTACTGCAATACCCAGCTGTTGGCGACCATGCCGCCATCGACCCGCAGCGCAACCGGACGTACACCATCGCTTTCCATCGCTTTTTGCAGGTCCTTGGTCTGGTAACAGACCGACTGCAAACCGGCGGTTACGATCTCCTTGATGCCGGTATCGCGGGTCAGGCCGAAGATGGCGCCGCGGGCATTGGGATCCCAGTGCGGTGCGCCGAGCCCCGTGAAAGCCGGCACCAGGTAGACGCCATGGTCCACCGGCGTCTGCCGGGCGAGCGGCTCGGTTTCGCCGGCCCCCGAATCAACTGCAGGCCGTCTCGCAACCACTGGATGGTCGCGCCGGCGATAAAGATGCTGCCCTCGAGCGCATAGGTCGGTTCGCCATTGAGCCGGTAGGCGACGGTCGTCAACAGCCGGTGCTCCGATTTCAGCGCGCGGTTGCCGGTATTCAGCATCAGGAAACAGCCGGTGCCATAAGTGCTCTTGGCCATCCCCTCGCGGAAGCATGTCTGACCGAACAGCGCCGCCTGCTGGTCGCCGGCGATGCCATAGACCGGGATCTCCTCGCCCAGCAGGCTGGCGTCGATATGGCCGAAGTCGTCCGACGAATCCATCACCTCCGGCAGCAGGCTTGCCGGGATGGCGAACAGCTCGAGCAGCTCCGGATCCCACTGCTGGGTATGGATGTTGAACAGCAGGGTACGCGACGCATTGGTGGCATCGGTGCGATGTTCCCGGCCTTTGGTCAAGTGCCAGAGCAGGAAACTGTCCACGGTGCCGAAGGCCAGCTCGCCCCGCTCGGCACGCGTCCGCGCGCCCGGCACTTCGTCAAGGATCCAGCGCAGCTTGGTCGCCGAAAAGTAGGGATCGACCAGCAGTCCGGTCTTGTCGCTGATCATCGACTCCAGCCCCTCGGCTTTCAGGGACTCGCAATAGCGGGATGTGCGGCGATCCTGCCAGACGATGGCGTTGTACAGGGGTTCGCCGGTGCGGCGATCCCAGACGATGGTCGTTTCGCGCTGGTTGGTGATACCCGCTGCCCGTATCTGCCGGGGCTCGATACCGGTACGTTCGATGACGTCGCGGCAGCTGTCGATCACCGACTGCCAGATCTTCTTCGGCTCATGCTCGACCCAGCCATCCTGCGGGAAGTGCTGGGGGAACTCCTGCTGACTGGTCTCGAGAATCTGTCCTGCAGTGGTGAAGAGAATCGCCCGGGAACTGGTGGTGCCCTGGTCGATTGCCAGTAAGTATTCGGTCATATTAGGCCCGCCCTTTCATGTATGTTCTTTTTTGTTCGTATTTTTACCATTCCATCGGTAAAAACCAAGTGAAATTTTCCAATCAGGACCAAATCCGTCGCCATTTCGCTGTATGCAGCGAGCTCTTTTGGCTTCAACTGACTGATTTTGTGCGATAATCGATCGGACGTCCGGTGAATGCACGAGCCCGGCACCGCGAGCACTGTCCTTCAAGATAGCAGTCAAGGAGTAATCTTCAGGCCATGACACAGAGACGCAGGCAGGACCTGATACTCGAAAAGGTCCAGCAAGCCGGTTTCGTCACCATCGACGAGCTGGTGGAACACTTCAAGGTGACGCCCCAGACGATCAGGCGCGACCTCAACCAGCTCGCGAACGAAAAGAAGCTGCAACGCCATCATGGCGGTGCCGGCGTCGAGTCCAGCACCCAGAACCTGGCCTACCAGACCCGCAAGATCATGGAACTCGAGGCCAAGGAGAAAATTGCCCGGGAACTGGTGAAGATGATCCCGGACGGCGCTTCGCTGTTCATCAACATCGGCACGACCACCGAGACCATAGCCAGGGCCCTGCTGAATCACCGCGACCTGCGCGTCGTCACCAACAACCTCCATGTCGCGTCGATACTGAGCGTCAAGGAGGACTTCACCGTGATCGTGGCCGGCGGCGAAGTACGCAGCCGGGACGGGGGCATCGTCGGGGAAGCAACCCGGGACTTCATCAATCAGTTCCAGATGGACTTCGGCATCATCGGCATCAGCGGTATCCACTCGGACGGCACCCTGCTCGATTACGACTACCGGGAAGTGCGGGTGGCCCAAACCATCATCGCCAATTCCCGCCAGGTGCTGCTGGCCGCCGACCATACCAAGTTCGGCCGCAACGCCATGGTTCGCCTCGGCAGCATCACCCAGGCCGACCACTTCTTCACCGACAGGCGCCCGACTGCCGAAATCTGCCAACTGCTCACCGACAATCAGGTGGCGTTGCATATCGTCTGAAAAAGGTCTTCCCTTCCCGGGGAAGACAGACTGCAAGCCATAAGAAGCGCCAAGCCTCAGGCATCCGATGCGGTTCGATTCGCATCATCATTGCCCCCGACTTCTTGTGTTGGGTCCGCCGCTTCGCGCCTTGACCCAACCTACGCCTTTTTCAACCTTCCGGAACGCCTCACGCCTCACGCGAAAATTTTTTCACCACATTATGTTCGTTTATGATTGATTATTTTCGATTTCGAATACTATAGTAATAGCAACTGGCCTTCAGCAGGCAACGGAATTCGATAACACCCCAAGGTTCAGGCCCCAGCGGGCGGCCCGGGCAGGAGACATTCAGGCATGACTTCAGACAAAGACATACAGGATCTCATTGTTGTCGGTGGCGGCGTTAACGGCGCCGGTATCGCGATGGACGCCGCCGGACGTGGACTCAAAGTACTGCTGTGCGAAATGGACGACCTGGCCTCGGCCACCTCGTCGAACAGCAGCAAGCTGATCCATGGCGGCCTGCGTTATCTCGAGCACTATGAATTCCGCCTGGTACGTGAAGCCCTGGCCGAACGCGAAGCCCTGCTGCGAAACGCCCCTCATATCATGTGGCCGCTGCGCTTCCGACTCCCCCATCGGCCGCATCTGCGACCTGCCTGGATGATCCGCGCCGGCCTGTTTCTGTACGACCATCTCGCCAAGCGCGAACTGCTGCCGGGCTCCAACGGCATCCGCTTCCGCCCGGAAGGCCCGATGGCAAGCCCCATCAGTCGCGGCTTCGAGTACTCGGACGGCTGGGTCGATGACGCCCGCCTCGTCGTGCTGGTGGCCATGGCGGCACACGAAAAGGGCGCCGAGATCCGTACCCGCACCCGCTGCGTTCGCGCCGCGCGCGAAAACGAACTCTGGGCGGTCACCCTGCGCAACGAACTGACGGGCCAGGAAGAGGTGCGCTATGGCCGTGCACTGGTCAATGCGGCGGGCCCCTGGGTCAGCCGGCTTTTCGAGGAGACGATGTCGACCCGGCCGCCGAAGCAGATTCGCCTGGTCAAGGGCAGCCATATCGTCGTACCGCGCATTCACGACGAGCCCGAAGCCTACATTCTGCAAAACGAGGACAACCGCATCGTCTTCGTTATCCCCTACGAGGACAACTTCTCGTTGATCGGGACCACCGATGTGGATTATCAGGGCAACCCGCGGGACGCCAGGATCTCCAGCGAAGAGATCGACTACCTGATATCGGTCGTCAACAACCACTTCAAGCACCAGATTTCCCGCGACGAGGTCGTCTGGACCTATTCGGGCGTGCGCCCGTTGATGGACGACGAGGGCGGTTCCGCGCAGAAGGCATCGCGCGACTATACCTTCGAAGTCGATGCCGCGCCCGGCAAGGCACCGCTGCTGTCGGTGTTCGGTGGCAAGATCACCACCTACCGCAAGCTCGCCCAGGCGGCCACCGACAGCATCTGCAAGTTCTTCCCGGAGGCGGGACCGGCCTGGACCCGGACCGCAACGCTGCCGGGGGCGACTTCGCGACCCAGCAGGGCCTGCAGGCCGCACTGGCCCGCCAGTTCCCCTGGCTGCCGGTCGCGATTGTGCGTCGTTATGTCAGGACCTACGGCACCCTGAGTCACCTGATTCTCGACGGTTGCGGTTCACTGGACGATCTCGGCCGCTCTTTTGGCGCGACCCTGCACGAACGTGAAGTGAAGTACCTGGTCGAGCACGAATGGGCGCAGTCAGTGGACGATATTCTCTGGCGCCGCACCAAGCTGGGTCTCTATCTGCAGGAGAAAGAGCGGGCAGAGCTGGAAAGCTACCTGAACGGGTTGCTGGGAAGACGGAATCTCGCACTGGTCTCATCCAGGGCCTGATGTCCCACTTGCCCCGGCGGCCGCCGCCGGGGCCCTTTTCCCACCCCTGCAATAACTGCAATGCAAAACCATTACCAAGGTGACGATATGACCCTTAGAGTCGCAATCAACGGCTATGGCCGCATCGGCCGCAATACCCTGCGTGCCCTGTACGAATCCGGTTACCGCGACCGCATCCAGGTGGTGGCGATCAACGATCTCGGCGATGCCGCCATCAACGCCCACCTGACCCGCTTCGACAGCGTCCATGGTCCCTTCAATGGCAGCGTCGAGGTCGACGGCGACCGCATGATCGTCAACGGCGACGACATTCGCGCCTTCAGCGAGCGCAACCCGGCCGACCTGCCCTGGGGTACACTCGAGGTCGACATCGTCTACGAGTGCACCGGCCTCTTCACCAGCCGCGCCAAGGCCGCCGCTCACCTGGAAGCCGGCGCGAAGAAAGTGATTATCTCGGCCCCGGCCAAAGACGCCGACGCCACCGTGGTCTACGGTATCAACCACCACCTGCTCGACGGCAGCCAGCAGATCATCTCCAACGCCTCCTGCACCACCAACTGCCTGGCCCCGATCGCCCAGCCGCTGCACGACGCCCTCGGCATCGAGAACGGCCTGATGACCACCATCCACTCCTATACCAACGACCAGAACCTGAGCGACGTCTACCATAGCGACCTCTATCGCGCCCGCTCGGCCACCCAGTCGATGATCCCGACCAAGACCGGCGCCGCCGCCGCTGTCGGCCTGGTGTTGCCGGAACTCGACGGCAGGCTCGACGGCATGGCGGTGCGGGTCCCGACCATCAACGTCTCGCTGGTCGATCTGAGTTTCGTCGCCGGCCGCGACACTTCCGTCGACGAAGTCAACGCCATCGTCGCCCGGACCGCCGAGGGGCCACTGAAGGGCATCCTCGACTGCAACAGCCTGCCGCTGGTCTCGGTGGACTTCAACCACAACCCGGCCTCGTCGATCTTCGACTGCAGCCAGACCCGGGTGAACGGCCGACTGGTCAAGGTGATGGCCTGGTACGACAACGAGTGGGGCTTCTCAAACCGCATGCTGGACAACAGCCTGGCGCTGATGGCCGCGCAATAAGGGGAGACCAGCATGAGCGAACCGAGACAGCGCAGAACCAAGATCGTCGCGACCCTGGGACCTTCGAGCGAAAGCGAGGAGACATTGCGCCAGTTGATCGCCGCAGGCGTCGACGTCGTACGCCTGAACTTCTCCCATGGCTCGCCCGGGGACCATCGCCAGCGTGCGGACCTCGTGCGTCGGCTGGCACGTGAGCAGGGTCGCTTCGTCGCCGTGCTCGGCGATCTGCAGGGCCCCAAGATCCGTATTGCCCGCTTCGCCGACAGCCGCGTCGAGCTGGAGGAAGGCCAGACCTTCGTGCTCGATGCCGCGATGGACAAGGAAGATGGCACCGCAGACCGCGTCGGTATCGATTACGAGGCGCTGGTCGACGACAGCCGCCCCGGCGACATCCTGCTGCTCGATGATGGTCGTCTCGAACTCGAGGTCATCGAGGTGGTCGGCCGCGAGGTCCGCTGCCGGGTGCTGGTCGGCGGGCCGTTGTCGAACAACAAAGGCATCAACCGCAAGGGCGGCGGCCTTTCGGCCGCGGCGCTCACGCCGAAAGACGAGGCCGACATCCTCACCGCAGCCGAAATCGGCGTCGATTATCTCGCGGTCTCGTTTCCCCGTGACGCGGCGGACATGCACCATGCCCGCGAACTGATGCAGGCCGCCGGCGGCAACGCCCGGCTGATCGCCAAGATCGAACGCGCCGAAGCCGTCGGTGATAACCGCGTGCTCGATGGCATCATCGAGGCGTCCGACGGTGTCATGGTGGCCCGCGGCGACCTCGGCGTCGAGATCGGCGATGCCGAGTTGATCGGGGTACAGAAACATATCATCGACCGGGCCCGCGCCTTCAACCGGGTCGTCATCACGGCGACCCAGATGATGGAGACGATGATCCAGAGCCCGCTGCCGACCCGCGCCGAGGTGTTCGACGTCGCCAATGCCGTGCTCGATGGGACCGATGCGGTGATGCTGTCGGCCGAGACCGCTGCCGGGCGCTACCCGGTGCAGACCGTCGAGGCGATGGCCCGGGTGATTCTCGGGGCCGAAAAGCACCCCAAGGCCCATACGTCCGACCACCGCATCAACGAGGTGATCACCAAGGTCGACGAGTCGATCGCCCTGGCCGCGATGTATTCGGCCAATCACCTGGTCGGCGTGCGTGCCATCATCTGCATGACCGAATCGGGCGATACCCCGCTGATGATGTCCCGCATCCGTTCGCCACTGCCGATCTTCGCTTTCTCCGGCAATCCGCGTACCCAGAACCGCGTGGCGCTGTTCCGCGGCGTCAGCACCGTGCCGTTCGACAGCGAGGCCCTCCCGAACGACGAGGTCAATGCCCGGGCCGTGGACGCCCTCAGGCGCCTCGACGTCGTTGTCGACGGTGACCTGGTCATGATTACCAAGGGCAACTACGTCAACGCCCACGGCGGCACCAACACCCTGAAGATCGTCCGCGTGGGCGACGAGATTCAGTAACCGGCCTGTAGGTTGGAATGAGCCCCTAAGGGGTGAATTCCGACGGCTGGTATCGGGCACTCGATACCCGAAACGGATGCCCCGGAATTCGCTTCGCTCATTCCAGGCTACGGCTTGAAAACAATAAAGAGGACGCCAACATGCAACAAGCCAACACCCTCCAACCTGGGCCGCCGATGACTGGCCCAACGATTTCGATATCCGCGCGGAAGTAGCCGAACAGCAGGAGCTGCTCGAACTGAGCGGCACGCGCGAGGAGCCAGGCTTCCCGACCCACAGCTTCGAATACGACTTCTGAGGGATCCTGCCATGCAAGGACAAATCAAGAATATACGCGCCCGCGAGGTACTGGACTCGCGCGGCAACCCAACCGTCGAAGCCGACGTCATCCTGGCGTCCGGTGTGATCGGCAGCGCCTGCGCGCCGTCCGGCGCCTCGACCGGATCCCGCGAAGCCCTCGAGCTGCGTGACGGCGACAAGTCCCGCTACCTGGGCAAGGGCGTGCTGAAGGCCGTTGCCGCCGTCAACGGTCCGATCCGCGAAGCCCTGATCGGCTTGGATGCAGCTGACCAGCGCGCGCTGGACAACAGGATGCTGGCACTCGACGGTACCGAGAACAAGTCCCGGTTCGGCGCCAACGCCATCCTGGCCGTGTCGCTGGCCGCCGCCAAGGCCGCCGCGGCCCAAAAGGGCATTCCGCTGTACGCCCATATCGCCGAGCTGAACGGTACCGCCGGTCAGTACTCGATGCCGGTGCCGATGATGAACATCCTCAACGGCGGCGAACATGCCGACAACAACGTCGACATCCAGGAGTTCATGGTGCAGCCGGTCGGCAGCCCGAGCTTCAAGGAAGCCCTGCGCTGCGGTGCGCAAGTTTTCCATGCGCTGAAAGCCGTGCTCAAGGCCCGCGGCCTCAACACCGCGGTCGGTGACGAAGGCGGTTTCGCGCCTAACCTGGGCTCCAACGAGGAAGCGCTGGTGGTGATCCGCGAAGCGGTCGAGAAAGCCGGTTACGCGCTCGGCAAGGACGTCACCCTGGCGCTGGACTGCGCCGCGTCCGAGTTCTACAAGGATGGCCAATACATTCTTTCCGGCGAAGGCAAGGTGTTCGATTCCGAAGGCTTCAGCGACTTCCTCAGCTCACTGACCGAAAACTACCCGATCGTTTCGATCGAAGATGGTCTGGACGAGTCCGACTGGGATGGCTGGGCCTACCTGACCCACAAGATCGGCCGCAAGGTGCAGCTGGTCGGGGATGACCTCTTCGTCACCAACACCAAGATCCTCAGGGAAGGTATCGAGAAGGGGGTCGGCAACTCCATCCTGATCAAGTTCAACCAGATCGGCTCGCTGTCCGAGACCCTGGATGCGATCAGGATGGCCAGGACGCCGGTTACACCGCCGTGATCTCCCACCGTTCCGGCGAGACCGAAGATACCACCATCGCGGATCTCGCGGTCGGTACCGCCGCCGGTCAGATCAAGACCGGTTCGCTGTGCCGCTCCGACCGTGTCGCCAAGTACAACCGCCTGCTGCGCATCGAGGAAGAACTGGGCACTCAGGCTCCCTACCCCGGCCTTGCGGCAATAAATGCCGGTCGTCACTGAAGGAGAAAGAGCCCATGAGAAAAACCCTGGTTATCGGCAACTGGAAAATGAACGGCAGCCTCGCGGCCAACGAGACGCTGCTCGACGCCCTGCTGCCGGCGGTGAAAGGGCTGGGCGGTGTAGAGATTGCGCTCTGCCCGCCCTTCCCCTACCTGTCTCAGGCCGGCTGGCACCTGAAGGACAGCGGCATCGCCCTCGGTGCCCAGACCGTCAACGAACACGACTCCGGGGCCTATACCGGCGAAGTCAGCGCCGCCATGCTGAAGGAGCTGGGCTGCCGATATGTGCTGGTCGGCCATTCCGAACGGCGCAGCCTCTATCGCGAGACCGATGCCGATAGCGCAGCGAAATTTGCCGCCGCCAAAGACGCCGGGCTGGTGCCGGTACTCTGCGTCGGCGAAACCCTCGCCGAGCGCCAGGCCGGTGAGACCGAAGGCGTCGTGGCGCGCCAGGTACAGGCAGTCATCGACGCGCTGGGCATAGCGGCACTGACCGACAGCATTATCGCCTACGAACCGGTCTGGGCCATCGGTACCGGCGAAACCGCCAGCCCCGAGCAGGCACAGGCGGTTCATGCCTTTATCCGCCGGCTGTTGGCCGAGCAGTCGGAGGCTGTCGCCGCCAGCACGCCGCTGCTTTATGGCGGCAGCGTCAAGGCCGACAATGCAGCCACCCTCTTCGCCCAGCCTGACGTCGACGGCGGCCTCGTGGGCGGCGCCGCGCTGGACGCCGATGCCTTCGCCCTCATCTACCAGGCAGCCGCTGGCCGCTAACGCCATTTCCACCGGGGCCGGATTCCGGCCCCAAGCCCTTCTGTTGATATTTACGACAAATAATATTGGTAAATTTACCTATATTTCATTAAATTCAATGACGCACCCGCACAATAACAGCAACACAGCTCCAGGAGGCAGACAGCATGACCGCAGACCTCGAACGACTTTTTCCGGCCGCCGATGATATACCGGCGCCCTACCGTCTCGACGGCACCCTCGAGCAACGCGAATTCCTGATCAACGGCGAACTGGTCGAGTGGGAAGGCGATCTGGCAC
Source organism: Marinobacterium aestuariivivens (assembly GCF_042661465.1). Classification (NCBI taxonomy): domain Bacteria; kingdom Pseudomonadati; phylum Pseudomonadota; class Gammaproteobacteria; order Oceanospirillales; family Oceanospirillaceae; genus Marinobacterium; species Marinobacterium aestuariivivens. Next base: position 304,349 of record NZ_JBHSWE010000001.1, read on the forward strand.
CGGTCCGCAGCGCGGTCTGTCTGCGTCGAGAAGACGGCGAACTGGAACAGTGCGTGATCGGCAGCACCCCGCTGCTGGACGCGGACGCAGCTCTGGGCGCCCTTGATGCGGCGGTGCACGCCTACGATCTCGGCCAGGGTGTCTGGCCGACGATGAGCGTATCCGAGCGCATTCGTAACGTTGAAAATTTTCTACATAGAATGAAGGAGCAGCGTGACGCCGTGGTGCGCCTGCTGATGTGGGAAATCGGCAAGAACCTGCCGGATTCGGAGAAGGAGTTCGACCGCACCTGCGACTATATCGTCGATACCGTCAACGCCCTCAAGGAGCTGGACCGGCGCTCCAGCCGCTTCGAAATCGAGCAGGGCACCCTGGGACAGATCCGCCGCGTGCCGCTGGGCGTCGCGCTCTGCATGGGCCCCTACAACTACCCGCTGAACGAAACCTTCACGACGCTGATCCCGGCGCTGATCATGGGCAACACCGTGGTGTTCAAGCCCGCCAAGTTCGGCGTACTGCTGATCCGCCCGCTGCTGGAGGCCTTCCGCGACAGCTTCCCGCCCGGGGTGATCAATATCATCTATGGCCGCGGCCGCGAGACCGTCGGCGCCCTGATGGAATCGGGCAAGGTAGATGTGTTCGCCTTCATCGGCACCAACAAGGGCGCCAGCGACCTGAAGAAGCTGCACCCCAGGCCGCACCGCCTGCGCGCAGCTCTGGGACTCGATGCCAAGAATCCGGGCATCGTGCTGCCCGACGTCGACCTCGACACCGCCGTGGGCGAGTGCGTCACCGGAGCCCTGTCGTTCAACGGCCAGCGCTGTACCGCGCTGAAGATTCTGTTCGTGCATCGCAGCCAGGTCGACGACTTCCTCGACCGTTTCAAATCGAGACTCGCGACGCTGAAGTCCGGCATGCCCTGGGAACCCGGCGTCGCCCTGACCCCACTGCCGGAGCCTGGCAAGACCGCGTTCCTGACGCAGATGCTCGAAGACGCCCGCAGCAAGGGCGCCAGCGTCGTCAACGAGGGCGGCGGCAACAGCGTCGGCACCTTCTTCTATCCGGCACTGCTGTACCCGGTCACGCCGCAGATGCGGGTCTACAACGAGGAGCAGTTCGGCCCGATCATCCCGGTGGTCCCCTATGACGACCTGTCCGAGGTGATCGACTACGTTCGCAACTCCGACTTCGGCCAGCAACTGAGCCTGTTCGGCCGCGATCCGCAGCAGATGGCCCGGATGATCGACGCCTGCGCCAACCAGGTTGGCCGCATCAACCTCAACGCCCAATGCCAGCGCGGCCCGGACAGCTTCCCGTTCACCGGCCGCAAGAATTCCGCCGAGGGCACTCTGTCGGTCGCCGATGCGCTGCGTGTCTTCTCGATCCGCACCCTGGTGGCCGCCAAGGACAACGCCGCCAGCAAGGCGCTGGTCGGCAGCATTATCCGCGACCGTGAATCGACCTTCCTTTCCACCGACTATATATTCTGAGCGCCGGGGCCGCGAGCCAGCTTATCCAGGCTCGCGGCCCCGGCAACCCCATCACCGCTAAACGCTGTCTCAAAGCCAGCAGCAGTCGCCAGCCCCCACAGCTCACCGCCCCGTCGCCATAACCGCAACGATCCGGACAATTCGTTGAGTCAGATGACGGCTCGGCTTTCCAGACCAGGAGAGAGCCACTTTAGGGGCTGAGCGCAACAGAATCGGGCAGACAACCATGCGGATCGGCCACACAGACAGAACCCGGGTATTCCAATGAAGCGAACGATGCTTTTACCGGGTGAAATCGGTGACGACTCCCGCAAGGCCCGGCCCCTGCAGGTCAGCGGATAAGGATCAGCCCGAACGTAATCAGAATCACGCCGTGAAACAGTTTCTCCAGAAACTCGGGATCCCGGATGAGGGGGCGCTGCGAAGGTGCCATAAGGCCGTTGTATCCTGTCGGTTGCAAAGACGTTTTGGGAAAGCCGGAGGCGTATCTCTGGGTAAGGGAGCTTACCGTTGGCGGGGCGCCTCTCGAATCGAGGCGCGAAATTATAGTGATTTTGTGCAGTGCGTCAATAGCAACGAAGCATCTATTTCATGTGCACGGGAACAGCTGTCGAGCAACCGCCCCAACGGCGACTCCCCGGCCGCAGCGCCCAGTGCAACGGGGCGACACGCAGAAACAAAAACAGCCACCCGACATGACTCGTAAGTGGCTGCTTCTGCTATCAAATGTGGTAGGACTAACTGGATTCGAACCAGCGACCCCCACCATGTCAAGGTGGTGCTCTAACCAACTGAGCTATAGTCCTGTTTTGCAAGGCCTTTCACCTGGCTGCCTCTTCGTTGAACTCCTCAGCCTTCGCTGCGTTTCGGTGTGTCCCGAAGAGATGGTGCGTATTATAGGGATCCCGATTCCAAGCGCAAGCCTTTTTTACAGTTTTTTTTCGATTTCTTTCAGGGACTTAAGTATTGTTCACAAAGCGATCAGGGCGCTCCGGGCGCATACCGATCTCAAGCGGGTTCTGGTACTCGCGCGAAACGTCTAAGCTCCAGGTACAAGCGCCGAAAGGCAACGTGACGGACAGCGAGGGAAGATGACGAACCTCTGGCAACAGGCCGACCGGGCGACCCGGCAGGCCCTTGACTGCGGCGCCCTGCAGCCGATCGAAACCGAAAGCCTCCAGGTGTGCGAGAATGGCATCGGCTTCAGGATAAGGATGCTGTCGAGCCTGCGCGACAAGAGCGAAGCACTGCACCGGCTGGCACGGGCCGGCGGGCAGCAGCGCAATCCGTTCTTGCCCCCGGAAACCGCACTTTTCGTCGCTGATGTCGGCCCGAGCCATCGCTGCGTACTGAACAAGTTCTGCGTGATCGAACGCCACCTGCTGCTGATCACCCGCGAGTTCGAGCCCCAGCTTCAGGTACTGAACCGCGACGACTTCGCGGCCCTCGCCCGCTGCATGTCCGAGGGACCCGCCCTCGCCTTCTACAATGGCGGCCCCGATGGCGGCGCCAGCCAGCCCCACAAGCACCTGCAGCTGCTACCGCTGGGCGACGGGCTGATACTGCCCTTCGACCCGCTGCTGTCATTGGCCGCCGGCCCCACACCCGGGACGGCCCCCGGCTTCCCTTTGCCCACCGACTGGTGGCGCCACCTCCGACACTGCGGAACAGGCCGGATGATGCGGCACTGTGGCTGCACGAAACCTACAGGGCGATGCTCGACGCGCTGCGCATCGAGGTGGCCGCCGACGGGCAGGTTCAGCAGGGCTACAACCTGCTGCTGACCGAAGACTGGATGCTGCTGGTACCGCGTTCACGGGAAAGAGTCGGAGATGTCTCGGTCAATGCGCTGGGCTTTGCCGGCATGCTGCTGGTGAAGCGGCGGGAGCAGGCTCAGTGGTTGAAGCGACAGGGGCTGATGAATGCGCTGGTGGCGGTAACGGCGGAAGGGTGACGCGTAACGCGTCACCCTCCTCTGTCAGACGCGGAACTGGCCGGTCATGCCGAGCAGTTCATCGGAGTGTTCGACCACCTGACCGGAGAAGCCACGGATTTCCCGCGAGCGCTCGGCATTGCCGCGTACGGTGTCCAGCACCCCGGACATGCTTGACGCGATCGACTGCGCGGTCGCCGAGATCTCCTCGATGCTGGCCGCCTGCTGATGATTGCGATCGCGTACCTGGGCGAAAAGATCGCGGATACGGTCCATCTCCAGCGCGGCGTTGTCGCCGAGCGAACGGCTGCTGTCGACCCGTCCCTGGCCGTCACGCATGGCCACCAGGATCTGCTTCATCTGAGCCTGCATCTCGTTGATGATCTGGTTGATGCTGGCGGTCGCATTGACGGTCTTCTCGGCCAGCGCCCTGACCTCGTCCGCCACCACCGAGAAACCCCGGCCGGCTTCGCCGGCACGGGCCGCCTCGATGGCCGCATTGAGCGCCAGCAGGTTGGTCTGTTCGGCCAGGCCGTTGATCATCTCGGTAACGCCGTCGACACGGGATGAGGCCACGCCGAGTTCGTCCAGCTCACGATGGACCTGACCGAAGATCTCGGCCAGCTGCTCCAGCGAGCCCAGGGCATCGGTGATGACCGCACCGCCCTTTTCCGAGGCTTCGTGGGCACCGAGGGCCAGATTGTTGGCCTCTTCGCTGGCCTGAGCCATATCACGCACCGTCATGCTGATCTGCTCGACGGCCGCGGCGACCGAACCGGTTTCATCTTCGGTGTGGCCGCTTTCCGCCACCAGCTGGTCGAGGGTGCCGCTCAGCTCGCTGGACATGGTCTGCAGACGGTTGCTGCTGCTGATGACCCTGTTCAGCACCGCACCGAGCTGTTCCGTCAGACCGTTGACGGCGCTGCCGAGGCGATCGAAATCGTCGTTACGCTGCTGATCGACCTCGAGCCGCTGCTGCAAATCACCCTTGGCGATTTTCTCGAGGCTCTCGACAGTGCGCGTCAGGGTCCGCGTAGAACTGCGCCATACCGACAGCAGCTGAAGTGCACAGACCAGCGCGACCGCAAGCGCGGCGATCAGGATGGTCAGGCTGGCTCGGGTGCTGGTTGCCGCCGCCTCGTCGCGTGCCTCCTGCAGCTGCGCATCGATCATCTGGATCATCATGTCGGTGCTGCTGAGCAGGGTTTCGAGCTGGGTACGGGACTGGTGCTCGACGGCCGCCTGGTCGCGCAGCAGCCCCACCAGCTTCTCGCCGGCGGCGGCAACGATGTTGATGCGCTCTTCGAAGGCATCGAGAAAGCCCAGCTCGTCAACCTTGCTGCGCAGATTCTCGATGGAGGCGTCGTAGACCTTGATGCTGGCCGGGTCTCGACGCTCCACCATCTGCACGATGGCCTGCTTCACCTCTTCGAGCCAGGGACGCATGTTGGAGAACATCGCGCCTTCGAACGCCTGAATCTGCTCGCCAAGCGCGCCGCGCGCGCCCAGTTTGCTGCTGGTGCCGATCCGGCTGGCAAGATCCTCGATCTCCTTCTCGAGGCCGATCCAGGAGTCCAGCACCGAGGCAATGACTTCGACGTCGACGCCGTCGGCCGCCAGACGGTCGAGCTGCTCGCGCTTGTCCCGCTGCAGCGTCTCGAGCTCGGCCTGCGTCCGGTTGTCACCGGCGGCTGCGATCAGAATGTCGATCTTCAGCAGGTTGAGGCCGTTCTGCCAGCCACTGAGCCGGTCAGCCTGCCCGGCCGCATCGGTCTGACTGTTCAGTGCCGATACCGACAGACCGCCGAGGGTCGCAAAGCCGGCCAGCGTCATGATTACCACCAGCAGCAGTCGCTGCCGAAATCCCGGATTGAACAGTTTCATGCAATAGGTCCCTGAGCGTAGTACGTATAGTCGTTCTTGTTATGCATTCCGGCGTGCAGCCTGTGCCGGGCTGACGATCTGTATCGGCAGCCCAAGATACTACTTTAGGTTTAAAGGCGTCTGCAATTAACGACACCAAACTGGCAGCTATAATCCGAATAACCTGAACAGAATGGAAAGCACCGCGAACGCGGAAGACAGGGACGCCATGACACCCAGACGCTATATTCGCCACCCTTCGGAGATTCCCATCGTGATCCAGGCGGCCGACCAGGCGGCCACCCTCAGGCTGAAGGACTTCAGCCTTGGCGGCCTCTGCCTGCATACCGACCACTGCCTGGCGGAGCAGAGCGAAATACTGATCCGCATACCGTTGCTGCCGTCGGAGTTCGAAGCCCGGGGCCGCGTGATCTGGTGCCATTACCTCTCCCATGACCAGGCACTTCTCGGCATCTGCTTCCACGACCCGGAAACCGCATATGCAGTGCGGATGGTCGAACAGATCTGTCATATAGAGAGCTACCGCCGGCGCATCGGCCGAGAACAGAACCGGGCGCTGAGCAGCGAAGAGGCCGCGGTCGAATGGATTGCACGCTACGCCCGGCATTTTCCGCAATGAAGTGAGGCGTGCGACGTGACGGGTGACGGGTGACGGGTGACGGGTGACGGGTGACGGGTGACGGGTGAAGCGTAGGGTGCCGGTAAGCGAAGCGCACCGCACCGCATGGATCGGTGCGCTTCGCTCCGCTCCACTGTAAACCGCTCCTGCGTTTCCAGTATTTCCACCATCCATGGCGGTCAGCAGCACCCTACGTTTTTTCAGGCATATTCAGGAACCGTACCTAATTTACCGGCTCCATATGCTTGAGCTTTTCCAGCTCGTCGCGGTAGTGGGCCGCCAGTTCGAACTCCAGGTTCTTCGCCGCTTCGTACATCTTGTCTTCGAGCTGGTTGAGCGTTTTCGCCAGCTCCTTCGATGACATCCGGGCAGGGTCGAGCTTGTAGTCCGCGGCCTGATCGGCAACTTTCTTTGCACTGCGCGCCGCCTTGCGGCCGGGAATGGTCGAGGCCCCTTCCATGATGTCCGCAACCGACTTGGTGATCCCCTTCGGCACGATGCCATGGGCCTCGTTGTAGGCGACCTGTTTTTCCCGTCGGCGCTCGGTTTCCGCCATCGCGCGCTCCATCGAACCGGTGATGCGGTCGGCATAGAGAATCGCACGGCCATTGACGTTGCGCGCGGCACGGCCAATGGTCTGGATCATCGAGGTTTCGGAACGCAGGAAGCCCTCCTTGTCGGCATCGAGGATCGCCACCAGCGCCACCTCCGGCATGTCGATGCCCTCGCGCAGCAGGTTGATGCCGACCAGCACATCGAACTGACCGATACGCAGATCGCGGATGATCTCGACCCGCTCGACGGTGTCGATATCGGAATGCAGGTAGCGTACCCGCACGCCGTGCTCGTCGAGAAACTCGGTCAGATCCTCGGCCATGCGCTTGGTCAGCACCGTCACCACCACCCGTTCCTGGTTGACCACCACCCTGTTGATTTCCGACAGCAGGTCGTCCACCTGGGTCCGTGCCGGGCGCACCTCGACCAGCGGGTCGACCAGCCCCGTGGGCCTGACGACCTGCTCGGCGATCTGCCCGGCCTGCGCGGCCTCGTACTTGCCGGGCGTCGCCGAGACGAAGATCATCTGCGGCGCCAGCTGCTCCCACTCCTCGAAGCGCAGCGGCCGGTTATCGAGCGCCGACGGCAAGCGGAAGCCGTATTCGACCAGGGTTTCCTTGCGCGAACGGTCGCCCTTGTACATGGCGCCGAGCTGCGGAATGGTGACGTGGGACTCGTCGATCACCACCAGGGCGTTGTCCGGCAGGTAGTCGAACAGCGTCGGCGGCGGCGCGCCGGCGTCGCGCCCGGACAGGTAGCGCGAGTAGTTCTCGATGCCGGAACAGTAACCGAGCTCCATGATCATCTCGATATCGTAGAGGGTGCGCTGCTCCAGGCGCTGCGCCTCGACCAGCTTGCCATGATCGCGCATCTGCTTGAGCCGCACCTGCAGCTCGTCCTTTATCTTCTCGACCGCGCCGAGCAGCACGTCGCGGGGCGTCACGTAGTGCGTCTTGGGATAGATGGTGACCCGCGGCACCCGGCGCAGCACGGCGCCGGTCAAGGGGTCGAACCAGCTGATCTGGTCGACCTCGCTGTCGAACAACTCGATGCGCACCGCATCCTTCTCGGACTCCGCCGGAAAGATATCGATCACATCGCCGCGGACACGGTAGTTGCCACGGTGCAGCTCGACATCGTTGCGGGTGTACTGCAGTTCGGCGAGCCGGCGCAGGACCTGACGCTGGTCGATCTCCTCGCCGCGATCCAGATGCAGCATCATCGACAGATAGGACTGGGGATCCCCGAGGCCGTAGATCGCCGAGACGGTCGCGACGATGATCGCATCATCGCGCTCGAGCAGCGCCTTGGTCGCCGACAGGCGCATCTGCTCTATATGCTCGTTGATCGAGGCATCCTTCTCGATAAAGGTATCGGAGGACGGGACATAGGCTTCGGGCTGATAGTAGTCGTAGTATGAAACGAAATACTCGACGGCGTTGTCGGGGAAGAATTCGCGGAACTCGCCGTACAGCTGCGCCGCCAGGGTTTTGTTGTGGGCCAGGATAATGGTGGGCCGCTGAATCCTCGCGATCACGTTGGCCACGGTAAAGGTCTTGCCGGAGCCGGTGACGCCCAGCAGCGTCTGGGCCAGCAGCCCCGACTCGATGCCCTCGACCAGAGTTTCGATGGCGGTGGGCTGGTCCCCGGAAGGCGCGAAGCCCGACTGTATCTTGAATCGCTGTTTCATACTTCAACCCATAGTGCGCAACCGGCCATTATACCCGATTTCACTCCGGCCGGGTTATCGCAAAAAGTCGCACTCCAACGACAAAACCGACGCTCTTTTTGGGCGCGGGCATTTAGACTGGCCGGCGATTCCGCTATCATTATGCAGCTCTAGAGGAGCAACGGACCCCGCATCAGCATGCGGACCCCGTACCGACCATATGAGAGGATTTTGGCTTGGACGTTCAACTTTCAGACCGCGTCAATAGTATCAAACCGTCCCCCACGCTTGCGGTGACCAACCGCGCTGCCGAACTGCGTGCGGCCGGTCAGAATATTATTGGTCTGGGCGCCGGCGAACCGGACTTCGACACCCCGGACCACATCAAGCAGGCCGCGATTCGCGCCCTCAACGAAGGCTTCACCAAGTACACCGCCGTCGACGGCACCCCGGGTCTGAAAAAAGCCATTATCAGCAAGTTCAAACGGGACAACGGTCTCGACTATGAGCCGAACCAGATTCTGGTGTCCTGCGGTGGCAAGCAGAGCTTCTTCAACCTGTCGCTGGCACTGCTCAACGAAGGCGACGAAGTCGTGATCCCGGCACCCTACTGGGTCTCCTATCCGGACATGGTACTGGTGGCCGACGGCAAACCGGTGATCGTCACCACCACCCAGGAACAGCGCTTCAAGATGACCGCCGAGCAGCTCGAAGCGGCCATCACCGATCGCACCCGCCTGGTCGTGCTGAACAGCCCGTCGAACCCGACCGGCGTCGCCTACAGCCTGGACGAGCTGAAGGCCCTCGGCGAAGTGCTGAAGAAGCATCCGAACGTGCTGATCGCCACCGACGACATGTACGAGCACATACAGTTCTCCGACCAGCCGTTCTGCAACATCGTCAACGCCTGCCCGGAGCTCTATGACCGCACCGTCGTGCTGAACGGCGTCTCCAAGGCCTACTCGATGACCGGCTGGCGCATCGGCTATGCCGCAGGCCCCGCCAAGCTGATCGGCGCAATGAAGAAGATCCAGTCCCAGAGCACCTCGAACCCGACCTCCATCGCCCAGGTGGCCGCGCAGGCGGCACTGGAAGGCGATCAGGGTTGTGTTGCCGAGATGGTCAAGGCATTCAAGGAACGCCACGACTATGTCATCGCCGCACTGAACGACATCAAGGGCGTCGAGTGCATCCCGGCGGACGGCACCTTCTACGCCTTCCCGAGCTTCCAGGGCGTGATCGATGCCGATCCGCGCTTCGAGAACGACCTCGACCTGGCCGAATTCCTGCTCGGCGATGCCGGCGTCGCACTGGTTCCGGGCTCGGCCTTCGGCGCGCCGGGCAATATGCGCCTGTCGTTCGCCACCAGCCTCGACGTCCTCAAGGACGCCATCGGGCGGATCAAGCGGGCACTTGAAGGCTAAGGAATCAAGCAACAGACCAGGGGCTCCGCAAGGAGCCCTTTTTTGGTTCCGGCGACGCGTTAAAAGCCAATGCGCCCAGGCATTCCGAGCTCCGGCCATCGTTGAGTTTCGGCCTGTCGGTTATGGATCAACGGGAAATCGCTGAGCCGATCTGGACGATTGAGTGGCGATGAGTCGTTCGCGACCTGGCGCCAGGACCTGACTTGCAGCCACCTGGTGAGCGGTCTATCTTGATCAGGCAGATCCTGCATGGACTATAGTAACTAAACATGCTCGATCAGGCAGAGGCCCGTCACAAAGCGCCTCGAATAACCCCAGTCGTAAAGATGTGAGCACGGAGAGCAAAAATTCATGAAAGGAATGAGCCCCCTATGGCAGGCTTGTACCGCGGCAACCATTGCGCTCGCCCTTATTACCGGCTGTACCAGCACCCCATACCCGCCTCTGCCCGTTGCTGTCGCGAAGCAGCCGCTGACCACCGACCCTGCCCAATACAACTATCTGGTGGGACCGGGGGACAGCCTGGGTATTTTCGTCTGGGGTAGCCCGGAAGTCTCCGAAACGGTAACGGTACGCCCGGACGGCATGATCACCACGCCGCTGGTCGAAGATGTCCGGGTCAGCGGGCTGACACCGACGCAGGTCGCGCGACAACTCGAGGAGAGTCTTCGCCTCTTCATCAAGGAGCCGATTGTCACTGTCATAGTCGAGGGTTTCGTGGGTCCCTACTCCGAACAGGTGCGGATTATCGGTGAAGCCGACGAACCCCAGGCCCTGTCCTACCGGGAGGACATGACACTTCTGGATGTCATGATCGCAGTTGGCGGTCTCACAGAATTTGCCGACGGCAACGCTGCCAGTGTGGTACGCATCGTGGATGGAGAGCAAAAACAGTACGGCATTCGTATAGGCGACCTCGTAGAGGATGGCGATATCTCCGCCAACGTCCATATCCTGCCCGGCGATATCATCATTATCCCGGAAGCCTGGTTTTAAGGGCGGCTAGCTAGGAGGTTTATCTATGCAAGATATTATTGAGCAGATAGTCTCCTACCTACGAGGGATCTGGGTCCACAAATGGACCGCACTGGTATTGGTTTGGGGCCTGTGCCTGATTGGCTGGCCATATGTGCTGAAAATGCCGAACCAGTACGTCGCCGAAGCCAAGGTGTACGTCGATACCCAGTCTCTGCTGGCACCGCTGCTGCGCGGCCTGACCGTTCAGACCAACCCCGAACAGCAGGTTCAGCTGATTATCAAAACGTTGCTGACCCGACCCAACCTGGAAAAAATCATTCGCCTGGCAGATCTGGATATCCAGGCAACAAACGACGCCGAATTCGAACTCCTCCTCGCTCGGATGGAAGCCAACCTCACTCTGAGCCGGGCTGGCCGGGAAAACATCTATGCCATTTCCTATACCAGCAGCTCGGCAGAAGAAGCCAAAAACGTGGTCGAGGCGACCCTGACCACCCTGGTAGAGAACACCCTGGGGAACAAACGGGAAGACAATACCACCGCCGCCAACTTCCTGGACCGCCAGATCGCCGAGTACGAATCACGCCTGAATGCAGCGGACAATCGGCTCAAGGAGTTCAAGCAGAAAAACTACGGGTTAATGAGTTCCGACAGCGGGTTTTATAGTCGCATCAGTAGTCTCAAGGGCCAGATCCGGTCCCTGGAGCTGGAGCTGCTCGAAGCCAAAACCCGTCGGGATTCGATCGAGAAACAGCTGGCGGGAGAGGTTCCCAACTTTGGCATCATGGAAGACGGTTTGGCGCCCTCCTCCTTCGAGTTCGTCACCAGCTACGATGGACGCATCCACACTCTGGAAAATCAGCTCGATCAATTGCGCTTGAAATACACGGATCAGCATCCGAACATTCGGGAGACGGAGCTCATACTGAAAGACCTTCAAGCGAAGAGAGTGCAGGAGGTAAGGGACCGACAGCGGGCGCTGCAAGCCGCCCAGGTTGAACGAAATGGTGGATTGAACGAAAACCCGGTTTATCAGCAGCTCAAGCTCACACTCGCCAGTGAAGAAACCACCGTGCGATCTCTGGAGGTGCGCCTGGCGGAATACCAACACCAGTTGGAAGTGTTACAAAACAACGCCAACACTATCCCGGAGCTCGAGGCGGAGCTTCAAGCGCTGCAAAGGGGGTATTCGATTACCCAGCAGCAATACAACGAACTGCTGTCACGCCGCGAGTCGGCACACCTGTCGGAACGGGCGGACGCCAGTACGGACGGATTCAAGTTTCGCATTATCGATCCGCCACGCCTGCCGACAGCGCCCACTGGCCCCAACCGTCCCCTGATCCTGTCCGGGGTGCTGGCCGGGGCGGCTAGCCTTGGCATCGGCGTCGCCTTTCTCATCTCCCAGCTCAGGCCGGTCTTTTTTGACCCCAAACAAATCTTCCAGACCACCGGTTACCCCGTTCTGGGTGTGGTCACCATGATCAAGGATCCGGAGCTGCTGAATCAAAAGCGCCGGGAAGCCCTTATCTTCGCAGCCCTGGCCGGATCACTGGTGGCTTTTTACGGGATCCTGATCGTCCTGCAGCTGCTTCCCAACATCAACCAAAGGTTGCTTGCTTACGTTCCTGACTTTCCAAGCGCGTGGCTTCTTCAACTGCAGCAGTTTGCCTACGGGATTCTCAACTCTTTCTAGGGGGCTCTGATGAGCACAATCGAGCGTGCACTTGAAAAACGCCAGCAGTTGGGAGCGCAACAGCGTGAAGCCGCTACAGTCGATAGCGACGATTCCCCGGCGCCCCCGGCTCCGGCCTTCGCGACGCCGTCGACATCCGCGGATGGGCAGCCAGAGCTTCCCGGTCAAGACTCCCACTTCGGTCGTCAGAACGATGAGCCAACAGATGCCGAACGCGAAACGAAAAACGACCGGGAGCAAATCTATATCGATACAGATCGTCTCGAGCAGCTGGGCATGGTCACACCCACCGAAAACTTCACCCCGATCAAAGAGGAGTATCGCTATATCAAGCGCCCCTTGCTTGACAACGCTTTTGGCGCCAACGCAGAAAAGCTGACCAACCCCAATCTCATTCTGGTTTCGAGCTGTCATGCTCGGGAAGGAAAAACCTTTACTGCGCTGAACCTGGCACTGAGCATGGTGACCGAACATGACCGATCCGTATTGCTGGTCGATGCCGACGTGATCAACCCGAACCTTAGCCAGAGGCTGAATATTTCAGATCGCGCACTCGGTTTATTGGATTACCTGAACAATAAAGCTGAAGTCCAGGACATCATTCAGAGCACCAATATTCCCAACTTCAAGGTCGTCTGCGCCGGCACCCGTCACCATCATGCCACCGAGATGATCGCCAGCGCGAAGATGAAACAATTCATGAAGGAGCTTTCCAGCCGTTACAGCGACCGAATAGTCATCTTCGACACCGCGCCGCTACTTGGGGCCAGCGAAACCAGTGTACTGGCGCAGATGACCGGACAGGCCGTGATCGTCGTCGAAGAGGCTTGCACCTCGCAGCGCCAAGTGGAACGGGCACTGAGCCTGCTCAAGCCAAAGATGGCGATTGGCCTGGTCTTGAACAAATCCAGGACCGGACAAAAGGATTATTATGGCTATTACGGCGCATCCAAGCGATAACAGGTTACATTGGCGTTTAATTCAGGTCGCTGTTTTGCTCCTTCCGATGGCGACCGTCCAGGCACGCGACTGGAAACTTACTCCCGGAGTTCAGGTCACCGAGCATTACACCACCAACCTCAACCTTGACCCGGGCAATGAGGAGAACAGTCTGATTACCGAGGTGCGTCCAGGCTTTTCCCTTTCCAAAGAGGGGCTCGCCTGCAGGCCAATCTGGATTACCGGCTTCAATACCTGGACTATTCCTCCGACGAGGCCAGCGATGAGATCCGTCACCAGTGGGGGCTTTCGGCCAACTCCGAACTGATCGAGGACCGGTTTTTCCTGGATGCCAGAAGCAGCTACAGCCAGCGCCTGATCGACAACCGCAGCGCCAGCACCGGAGACGCCCTGAGCGCCCCCGACAACTTTACCGACACCTTTACCTTCCAGGTCACCCCCGCTGGCGACAACGGCTGGGACGCTACACTACGCTCGGGGCGGATTTTTCCTACAATACGGTGCAATTTGACGGCGTCAATGATGACAGCGACGGTTATAGCACCAGTTTTTTCCTCGACAACCAGGCCAACCCCGGCAAGATCTACTGGGCCGCCAATATCAACACCAACCAGGCGACACCCGATACCTCAGCAACGAGCGAATCAGAGGCCATGAATTTCGAGCTCGGGTACCGATTCAGCCGTCAACTGGATGGCAGGCTTCGCTACGGTTATGTCGACAACCACCTCGATGATCCGACCCAGTCCGAGGCGGAAGCAGGCAATTTCTGGGGCGCCGGTCTTGACTGGACCCCGGGTCCCAGGACGTCGCTCAGTGCGTCCTACAATAGCCGGCTGTTATCCGATCAAGGACATGGATTGAGCATCAACCACCGGCAAAAACATACCAACTGGTCACTCAGGTACAACAAGAATATCACCAGCGTTCGTCAGGAGTTGCTGCAACTGACGCCCATCGGCACCCTGATCTGCCCATCAACCCCGTCCTTCAATATTGCCGACTGCAGGCTTGTCGACAGCAGCAGCCCGGTGCTTCCTGGTCCCGACGAGCAGGCAATCACTCTGGTCGCTCCGCTGCCCACGCTCTCCGAAGAACAGTTTATCCAGCAAAGTCTGAGCGCCAACCTGGTGATCAGCAAGGGCAAAAGCCTCTGGACCCTGGGTCTGTTCAGAACGGAACGAGATTTCCAGGTGCAAGCCAGTACCGAAGAAGATACGGGCGCCAACGCCGGCTGGAGGATACAGGTGTCGGGGCGAACCAGCCTGAGCACCCAGCTCACATGGTCACGCCTGGAATCGGACTTCGAGGCTACGGATTACCAACGGTCGCTCTCGTTGAGCATGGTGCGGCAGCTATCTGAAGACAGTTCACTCAACATCGCATTAAGGAGCACCGAGCGGGACTCTGAGGATGATGACCGCGCTTTCCGGGAGCATCGGCTCACAATCGGATTCAGCCACCTCTTTTAGTGAGTCTTGACCTATGTATACGTCATATTTCGGCTTTACGGCAAAACCCTTCCAGTTGAGCCCTGCGACGGAGTTTTTCTTTACCAGCAAGGGCCACAAGCGCGCCCTGTCCTATCTGCACTACGGTGTGAGCCAGGGAGAAGGGTTTATCGTGATCACGGGCGAGGTCGGCACCGGTAAGACCACCTTGATGCGAAACCTCTGGACGACGGCTGATTACGACAACCTCATCACAGCCCAACTGGTGACAACCAGGCTGGAAGCCGATGACTTGTTGCGCATGATCTGCAGCGCCTTCGGACTGCCTGCGGAAAATAAACCAAAGGCGGTGTTGCTGCAGCAGTTTCAGGAATTTCTGCACTCGGTGCATCGAGCCAATAAACGGGTCCTGTTACTGGTCGATGAAGCCCAGAACCTGTCCGCCGGCGCGATTGAAGAATTGAGAATGCTGTCCAATTTTCAAATCAACGATACCCCGCTGATGCAGAGCTTCCTGCTGGGTCAGCCGGAGTTGCGGGCGATTATCCAGAATCCGAACATGGAGCAGTTCCGGCAACGCATCATTGCTGCCTGCCACCTGCAACCCTTGCACGAAGAGGAGGTCAAGGCATACATCCTTTGGCGACTCAAGGTAGCCGGCTGGAAGCAAAACCCCGAGTTCAACGATGATGCTTTCAAGGAAATTTACCGGCAAACCAAGGGAGTTCCCAGAAAAATCAACGTATTCTGCGATCGCCTGTTATTGCTCTGCTTTCTCGAAGAGCAGAAGTTGGTGGATGTCGATACTGTCACGACCGTGGCAGAGGAGCTCGCAGACGAGTTCTCCCCCAGTCAGGCCAGGGTTCATCAGCTCCCGCCGTTCAGCCGCCCCCCAACTGGGAAAGTGCGGACCCGCTGCTCGCGTCTCTTACGAGCGATATAACTGAACTGCAGCGAAGAATTGTAATCCTCAACAAATATCTAAACACGACGCTGCACGAGAAAATCGAACTGCTGAAGGCCTTGGACAGGAAGCTCAAGCAACAGGTCGAGAAAGTACTTGATGAATACGACAGATGACCGAACGGGCCGAGTAGACATTATCAATTGACCCGCCCTTCCTCGAACGATGTGGGTAATGCGGAGGTGCTATTGACCGCCATGGCGGCAGAAGGCCGCCCCGCGGAAGGCCGCCCCGCGGAAGGCCGCCCCGCGGAAATCCTGAAAATGCAGGAGCTATTTTCAGGGGAGCAACGATGCGCACCGATCTCGGCGGTGCGGTGCGGTGTGGTGTGGTGTGGTGTGGTTCGCTCCGCGTCACCGGCACCCTACGCAGACCGCTCCCTACCGGCAGATATTGCACGCAATGACTTTCGCAGCAAATGAGGCACCAATACCGCAAGGGGCATTTTCAGCAGGTGGCCTCGCCAGTAAAGCAGAAATTTTGCCAACCTGTGTCCCGGCTGTTTAGCCAAAGTATGATGGGGTATGAGCACGCGGGTGAAAAGTATATCTGCCACCGGCAGCAGCAAAGCATTCGGAGTACCGGCATCTTTCGCCATCAAGATGTCATCCGGTATCGGGCTGGACAAAAAACGCCGGCAATACCTTAACGCGTAGAACAGGGGCCTGGCCAACTGCAGCTCCAGCGCCCGGCGCTTGAGCTTCGACCAGTCATCCGGCTTGAACTCTCGAAACAGAAGGTCCAAATCCGAAAGATCTCTCAGGCCATTCTCGAACTCTCCTTCAAAGAACAGGTGGGTGGCACTGTGGATAATCATATCGTGGAGATGCAAGGTCCCCACGCCTTCAGCATCAAAGCAAACCTTATCCATTATCTTTTCAATATCGATCTGAAATCGGAGCACGGGAAAGATGTTATGGTGAACATCCAGAACCGTCTGTCGTTTATAGTGGATCAATGGTGGTATTTCATGGGTCCACTCCCGATAATAGCGCTGATCATAATCATCGATTTTTTCGGAGTACCAACCGACAGTTTTAAGCTGTCGCTCAACCTTGGGCAATTCTTTCTGGGTCACCAGCATATCGATATCGGTTAAAGTACGGCCCTTCCCGGCTTCCTTGTTTGCATAAATATAGGCAGCCCCCTTCAACAAAACGGGTCGCACCCCGATTCTCTGCAGTTCCGTCGCCAGCAGTTTGACCTCCCAGAGCACCTGGGTGCGCTGCTTCTGCGACTGCAACGAGGCCGAAAGCAGATGATGATATGCCTTTTCCGGAGCCCCTGGAGCAGGTCTCGATCCGCCAGCAAAAAGTACAATCGAGCAAGCAGGTTGGCGGCTCGCCCCAAACGGATCACGCGGTCCCACTGCTCTTCCGAGTATTCTGCCGCCAAGAGGGGATTAGCCAACAAGGCCTCAACCAGGCCGCGATCCGTCGCACAAGCCATCAAAGAACTCGAAGACCTCGTCAAACCGACTGTACTCCAGCGTGAAGCAGTCACACCGGTCCACCAATCTGCAAGCCGCATCGAACCCCACCTTGCCGAGAATATGATAGTTGAAGCTGTTGCCTATCAGCGCCATGAACGCATCCGGCTTTCGGCAGGCGCGAACCCTCAGAGGGCTGTTGGGCAGGTAGCGTGGAGTCACAATATGGGTCGGCATCGCATCCGCCGATGCCCTGGCAGCCGTTTCATCGGTCGGCTTCATCAACGCCACCACGCCTTTGGAGGTGTCGTAGAATTTTTCGGTCAGTTCCGCCCGGGGAAATAACCCCTGCAGCAGGTCGATCGATTCATTCTTCAGATTGACCGGGCGCCCGATCGGTGCCGCGCGTGTCGTTGACGGCTCCACCATCACGATCTCGTCCGAAAATAAACGCCAACCGTGCTGCATCAAGGCTGCTGCCAGCGTGCTTTTGCCGGATCCCGGCGGAGCCGGAAGAATCACCATGACGCCGTTTTTCTCGACGCCGGCCGCATGGAAATGCAGATAACGGTGATACTGATTGGCGATACACCAGTTCAAACCCCACTCGAACAGCGGAACCGCCTGCTGAACCGGCAGGGGTTTGAACGGGGCGTAACCATCCAGATAGAAATTCGCCTGCGGACGAAACCAACGACGCAGAGACGCCGGCTGTTCAACCCGGATACGGAAGTCGACGAATACCGGGCGACTCGACGTCACACGAAATGACCGATAGAGAAAAGGAATCCACTTTTTGATGTTACCCACAGGGGAACTCAGCGCGACCGTGAGTGCGCCTATATCGAAATACCAGGTATCGTCGCTGCCGGCGTCCGTCATATAAGAATGACTCAAAGCACGCGTACCAATTGATTGTCTTGCAGGGATTGCAGGATGTCGCCAACGATCAACGGTAAATCCTCGGCATCACCATACAATGCAGCGATTTGCCCAATCAGCGACTCGGTTGTCTGCGGAGGCTGCCCATCCAGGCAACAGAGGAGATCATCGGCAAGATCGCTAAGCTCGAACGTATCACCGGATAGTGGATGAAAAACCACTGCACCGTCCTCCCAGCGCTTGGACGCTTCGGCATAATTGAACTCCAGGCTCCACCTCACATCATCCATGCATTATCAACCTATGACAATGAACAAGACTGTACCAAAGCAGTACTTTCTACACTACTGGCGTTGAAGTGGGCGAGAATGTCCTCCAGTCGCATTTCCCGCGACATATCACCCGCGACCGTTGCCATCGCCTCGGCGACCTCCAGTGCCGAATAGGGATAACTGATATTGGGATGCAGAGCATTCAGAAAAGCGGCACCGGCTTGCTGGGGGTAACCGGGGCCATCATGCAGGTAATCCATAATCTGCATTCCAAAACCGCCCGCCCAGACGAGCGTGGAACCGAAGTTGACCAGTATTTGCGAAATCAAGCTGTCGAGCGTGGTCCCGCCTGCGAAGCTATATTTATTCGGATTATCCAGTTTGCCATTGAGATCGGAAACCTCGCAGGGCTCGATCTCCTTTGCGCCGCCGTTGCCGTTATACATAGTTCCGAAATCGAGCGTCAAGGAGTTGCCTACGGGCCAGCATACAGGATGGGTGGCCATATACTGCGACGTCCTGCCATCCCCCAGTGCAGGACAGTCATGAACGTGGTTGGAGAGGTTGCCACTCAGCATGCCCGAGATGGAGCACTCCTGCCCCCACGCCGACCGACTGGGCAGAGATGCCAGAATGGGCGTACCGGCCAGCCCGATCAGCAATCGGCGCCGGGTCGTGTCTGACATGGGTTGTTTCTCATCGGTATCCATAGTAGAAAATCCAAGACGTCTGGGAGCACCTCCTGACGCTAAACCTCGAGTATCAGGCCGTCACTAAATAGTCAGCAATTTTCAAGCCACAGAATTAACTGCTTGAAAAACAAAACCTTGACGAAATTTTTCCCGTTAACTGTAAAAAAGCTGACGCCGTGGCGATCCTCGATGGCGTTGGCCCGCTCGCCAAAGACGTCAACCTCCCGGGTCGCTCTGGATTGCATGCTTTTCGAGCAACGAATACAGCGTCGGCCGAGTAATGCCGAGTAGTTCGGAGGCCCGGGAAATATTGTTGTTGGCAACTCCCAGGGCCTTCATGATCGCTCTCTTCTCCTCGGACTCACGCACCTGCCTGAGATTCAGGGGCAGGATGTCCAGCTCGTCCCCCACCGACAACCCCAGATCGCCGGCCGAAACCTGGCTGCCATCCGCCATGATCACCGCGCGTTTGATCCTGTTCTCCAGCTGTCGCACGTTACCCGGCCACGAGTAGGCTTCCACCGCCCGGCAAGCCTCTTCGCTAAGGCCTTTCAATCGCCGGCCCAGCTCGTCGCAGTAGCGGTTGAAAAAAGCGCGGGCTATCAGGACAGCATCGCCGGGGCGCGCCCGCAGCGGCGGTATGGTGATCACGAATTCAGCGAGCCGGTAGTAGAGATCCTCCCGGAAACTGCCATTTAGCGTCATCTCCTCCAGATCCTGATGCGTCGCGCTGATAATCCGCACGTCGACCTCGATCTCCTGGCGCCCACCGAGCCGCTCGATACACCTTTCCTGCAGAAACCGCAACAGCTTGGACTGAAGCGGCATCGGCATGTCACCGATCTCGTCCAGGAAAAGGGTGCCGCGATGGGCGGCTTCAACCTTCCCCGGCGTCTGTTTGACCGCGCCGGTAAAGGCGCCCTTTTCGTAACCGAAGAGTTCACTTTCCAACAAATTATCCGGTATGGAGGCGCAGTTGATCGCTACGAAGCGCCGGTCACTGCGATCGCTCAAAGCGTGGATCGCCCTGGCCAGAACCTCCTTGCCGGTACCGCTTTCTCCCAGCAGGAGCGCACTGATATTCGCCGGCGCGATTCGTTCGACAAGCTTGCAAACTTCGAGCATTTCCGCCGAGGCGGCAATCACACCCTGCAGTGGCGAATTTTGCGACCGAATGGCCGCCAGCCTGCGATTCTCCTTCTCCAGATCGCGAAGCAGGAAAGCCCGCTCCAGAATCAGTCCCAGCTTATCCAGATCCATGGGCTTCTGGCAGTAGTCATAAGCCCCCAGGCCGATCGCGTTGACCGCATTGAGCTTGTCGTCATTGCCGGTCAGGACGATAACCTTGGACTCGGGGTGAAGCTGCAGAATTTCCTGCAGCACCTGCATCCCCACCGAAGCATTGGCGGGGTCGGGTGGCAATCCCAGGTCCAGGGTGATCACATCCGGTTCGTATCGCCTTACCTGAGTAATGGCGCTTTCCCGATCGGTCGCGAACACCAGTTCGTATTGATCCAGTCCCCATTTGAGCTGTTTCTGAAGCCCCAGGTCGTCCTCGACTACCAGTAGAAGCTTCTTGTCCCTTTCCCGGCCGTTGCTCATACCGCTTTACCTATCTCTGCTTCCAGCCCCTCGGTCACCGTATATGCCGGCAGCGTCACTTGAAATTCACTGCCCATCCCCGGTGCACTCCTGACCTCGAGGGATCCCTGGTTCTGGACAATGAATTGCCTGGCCTCGTAAACGCCGATCCCCATCCCGGCGCGTCCCTTGGTGGTATCAAAGGGCTTGAAAAGTCGCTCGCGCTGGAACTGCTCGCTCATGCCGCAACCATTGTCCATTACATTAAAGATAGCCATGCCGCCTCGATTTTCTAGCCGCAAACGGACAAAACCCTCCGCCGGGGTGGCCTCCTGAGCATTCTGAACCAGATGTCCCAGTACCGAGACGAGCTTGTCGCGCTCGATCTTCAGCTTTAAGGCCGTATCCGTGCCATCCGGAACCACCAGCTCCACCCTGGGTAGCTGATCCTTCTGGTTTTGCTGCACGGCTCGGGCAATCTCGAGCGCATCGACGATTTCCGCGCACGCGGTAATGGCACCCTGCTGTTTGAGCTGACTCAACATCCTTTTCATGCGCTGTACGGCACTGGCCAGGGTTTCCAGCGTGTCATCCACGAATTCGGGATTGCCCTTGTGCCGCTCGGCATTCTGGACAACCAGAGAGAGCTGAGCCACTACGTTCTTGATATCGTGTACCACGAACGCCGAGAAACGGTAAAAGGCTTCGAACTGACGGTTGGCCGCCAATTGGTCCGTGGTGTCCTTAAGCGCGATCAGTGCGGCCAGTTGGGAGCCCAGCGCCTTCAGCAGGTCGTGATCCTCCCAGTTTAGGGTGCGTTCCGCCCGCGGATGGGCCAAGCCGACCAGCCCGTGCAGAACGCCCTGATGCAGCAACGGCACCAACAACCAGATCTGTTCTCCCGCCAACAGGCGATCCGCTATCCGTAGGCCACCATAGCGAGAGGGTGCAAGCCGATATTCCGGCACATCGATAACCCAACCACTCTCCTGGCAGAAGTCGAGCAAGGCTCCATCCTCGGAGTTCGACAGCTTGGGCAGCGACCCGATACTGCGACAGCCCTTGACGACGAAATGCCCGCCTTCGCGCACCCAGAGAATCCCGCCCGGGCTATCCAGGGGATTGGCCATCCCCAGAATCAACTGCTCGTAATAGCGATCATCCAGCGGCAGCGTGGAAAAGCGCTCGTTGGCCTTCATCCATTCCGCACGGTAATCGTACTTGTAGGATAAAAAGTGCTTGCTGACCCAGACAGCGACGATCGAGCGGAAACGCCCCGAACCCACCAGCAGGCACAGGATGGAGAGCGCGAGCACGACAAATACCACCTGGACCGCGCTGCCCAGGTCGGAACCGAACCAGCGCAGGTAGTAACCGACCATCGACATGACCAGCAGATAGATGCCCGCCAGGAACAGACCGGTTGAGAAAAACACCGCCTGATGAGACAGGTATACCTGCCGTTCCCCGGTTTTGCTGCGGGCGATGGACACGGCCATCAGCGGCGCCATCATCGCGCAGACGCCGCCCCGCACCTGCCAAAGCGTCGCGTCCACCCGTTGAAACAGCAGAGCATCGGAGTAGAGCAGGAAATCGTAACCGAACACGACGGCCGTTCCGATGCAGAAAAACTTGACCGACCAACGCTGCTCCCGGGGGATATTGCGGTACCACTGTTCCAGCAGCACGAGCACGATAACCACCAGCACGAAGGGACCCAGGAGGACAGGAGGGACCGGCAGGGCCCTGCCCTGCTCTTGTGCCCCTGGTTGTAACAGATTGCCCAGCAACAGCACGATCAGCAGCAGGAAGAATCCCCACAGCCACCCACTGGCCCAAAACTGTCGTGCACGAATGCCCTGATTGCACGCGTGCAGCTGCCACAACAGCAGGACCCAACTGGCATCTCGCATGATTTCGAGAAAAAGCGATTCGGGTCTGGCGTGGCCTGCTCGCCCGGGATACCGAGAAGCTCCCCGTCGCCATACAGACCGAGATAGCCGGACCAAAGGACCATCATCCCCAGGGCCAGCAACAGCCAGCCGCCCTGCAGCCGTCCGCGCCAGAGAAACAGGGCCAGCACCAGGACGATGGCATAGACCAGGGTCGCGGCCAGATAACTGTATCCGGCAATCATCATTGGCAGCTCAACCCCATCATGGCTTTGCCTCCAGCGCCCTCGGAACCGACCCGCGGGGGCACCTCCTGCGCTCAACCACCCGTCAACCTTGCCAAGAGTTCATGCAGGTAACGCACAGGGATCGCATAGCTGATACCACTGGGTTCACTCAATGCATCCTCTTTGGTCGATTTAACGGCGATACCGTTGAGAATTCCGACCACGGTACCGTTTTCCGGGTCATAGAGCGGACTGCCGCTGTTGCCGGGATAAGCGGTGGCGTCCAGTTGGTATACCATCAGCGGATTCCGAAGCCGTTGGATCTTCCGAGCCGTCAGCTCGCGCGACGATTGCGCCGGTGTCGCCATCGGTGTGATGCTGGAGATCATGCCACGGTGGGTCACGGGGTAAAGTCCCAGGACGGCGCCCAACGGAAACCCGGTAAAGGCATAGTTCTCCCCCTCTCGAACGGTCTTCCGGGTGGACAGTGTCAATGCAGGCAGCCGGGCGGAGACTTTCAGCAGCGCCAGGTCATGCTCCCGTTCAGAAGCGACCACCTGCGCCGGAACCACCCTTGGATTGTTCCCGGTACCGACAAAAACCACCAGTTGCTCCTTCTTGAGATCGTCGAGTTCGATCTCGACGACATGGGCATTGGTCGCAACATGGTGTCCATCGCCCACGACGAAGCCGGTGCCCAACAAGCGCGAAGAGGGACGCCGGGTTGGCACATGGGTCCCGATGCCGACGATCGACGGCTTGACGGTCGAGAGTGTGTCCGCCAGTTCCGACGCCTGGCCGTAGCCGCTGCCGAGCCCCGTGCTCAAGATCAACCAAAGCCAGGCCCAGACGCCACGATGTATTCCCCGCCCGTCCATTACGCCTCCCTCGTACTGATCACCCCCTACCGACAACAAGGAGCAACTGCTGAGCAGTATAGTCACGAAACCCTTTCCCGGGTGATCGAGCGTCTCGGGTCGAAGAATCTCCGTCGTCATCAAGGCTTCGCCCTGTGGCAATCTCGACTAAGCTTATCGACGACGCAGTCACTGAATCTGTCGCCCGCAAGGTGCCCCTACCTGAGTGACAAGGAGATCGGACCATGTCGCCCGAGCACCCGCCACCTTCACCCTGTTATGTACTCACGATCGATGTAGAGGATTACTTCCAGGTGGCGGCGTTCGAAAAGGTTATCTCCCCCGATTGCTGGGACCAGTATCCCTGTCAGGTCGAAGCCAACGTCCAACGTCTCATCGCCTCGCTCGAGGCCAGGGTGCATACGAAAACCAAAGCGACTTTTTTTGTCCTCGGCTGGATTGCCGAGCGTTACCCCGCCCTGATCCGGGAGATCGCCACGCAGGGCCATGAAATCGCCAGTCACGGCTACCACCACCAACGCCTGAACCATCTTTCTCAACGGGAGTTCCGGGAAGATATCCGCGCTTCCAAGGCATTGCTGGAAGATCTTATCGGGGCGCCGGTGACGGGCTACCGGGCCCCCAGTTTTTCTTTCGACGAAAACAGGCCCTGGATTCAGGATGAACTTCAAGCGGCGGGGTACCGCTACAGCTCCAGCATCAACCCGGTTCCACATGATCTGTACGGCTATCGGAAGGCACCGCGCACGCCTTTCCTTTGGGACAATGGCCTGCTCGAAGTCCCGGTGGCCACGGCTGAAGTATTCAACCGACGCATTCCCTGTGCCGGTGGCGGCTATTTCAGGCTCTACCCCTACGCCCTGTCGAAACGGCTGCTGCAAAGGGCCGCCCGGCAGCTGGGAGGGCCGGTCGTTTTTTATGTTCATCCCTGGGAGATCGCACCCGATCAGCCAAGGATTCGCGCGGCTTCGGTTAAATCGAAGTTCCGGCATTATCTGAACCTGCACCGGACACAGCCGAGGCTGGAGCGGCTGCTAGGCGATTTTCAGTGGGGGAAAATGTGCGATCTGCCGGTCGTTGCGCATCACCCGGAGTAAGCGGCGGCTATTCGCCGCCGCATTATTGATTTCCATCAAGCCGGCAGCATTTTACCGAGATCGCCAGGCGTGGCCGGGGCCGGTACTTTGTTGCCGGTTAACAGCCATGCCGGGTCCCTGGAAAAAGGCCGTGGCGGTTGGTGCACTACCCTTGTCGAGTTAAGCGATCAACGCCTTCCCAGGAAACGGCTCCGGCCAACCACCCCAGGAACAACAGCCCCAGGGCGAAAAACAGTACAGTGTCGGGCTCGGGGACCGGCACTGCTTCAAAGGCTTGGTTGGCATCCGCCTGGAACAGGATATCGGGGCCGCTGAAGCCGTTGATATCGCCGATTTCAAGGCCGCCTCCCAAGCTAGTGTTGATGGTGCCTCCCAGGCCGTCATCGAAGGAATTGGACGGATTGGTTTCGTCGAACGGCAGGACGTTGGAGGTATTGAAGAACAGGCCCTGCGCCAGCGAAAGGATATCGGTTTCAAAGAAATCACTGTCCTGGAAAGTCACGCCTGCAGTCAGTTGAGTGGCACCTTCGCCACCAATCGATTGCTGGCCACCCCATTGATCGGTACCGAACTGATCGAGCAGACCGGTGATCAGAACATCGCCGGCACCGAAATCGCCGCTGCCGTCCACGTCCTCGAAGGTGAAGGTGGCGGTGAAGTTTCCACTCAGACTGACCAGTTCGGCACTCAGGATCAGCTGGCCGTCACCATATCCCAGCCCGGTCAAGGCATCGGATTTTTGCCCGGTGGCATCGGAAAGGTCGTCGAACCAGATCTCGAAGAAGTTGACCGTCGGGGTGCCTGCCTGCGTCAGTGTGAGAGTCTGGTCAAAAGTGAGGATATTGTGACCATTCTGGTCATTGCCGGTATCCGTCACAGCGCTGTTTACCACCGAGGTGATGGTTTCGGTAAAGCCGGTGATAAAGGTGATCTCAATTCCGGTACCGGCCACATTCAGCCCGGTGGGTGCTCCGGCGGGGTTGCCGTCAGTGTCCGCAAAGCCTTGCAGCGCTGCGTGAGCGTAGAGTTCGAATTCGGAGCCTTGCCCGGTGAGAACGGCATCATTCGCAAGCGCGCTGCCCACAGCCCAATCGAAGGAACCAACTTGAAAAGTGCCATTGGTGGCATCGGTGCCATCGGGGTCGAAGATTATGGTATCGGCGGCGAGTGCCGGCGGCGGCAGGGTATAGGCCAGTATGAATCCCGTGGCCATCAGTGTCTTCTTGAGCATAAGAGTCCCTTCTTTTCTTTATATTCTTGCCTGGAGGCGTGAACCCAAGGGTGCGTTTCAGTCTGCTATATCTATTTAATAGGCATACATCATGCTTGTTTTAAAATTTATATTAGAAACAAATAGATAAGAATAACGGTCCGGAGGTGAAAGGCTTTATTGACCGAACTGTGTAAAAAAAGTCGACGCCGTTACTGCTGACGACATCGAAGATGTCCTGTTCATCCGCGGATGCGCAACATCCGGATGCGCTGCATTCAATACAGCGGTTATACGAAATCCAAAGCCGAAGATGTGCGACCTGCCGGTCGTGACACATCACTCGGGATAAATGCATGGGAGCACGAAAAACCTCCTCGAGGTAGGCTCGAGGAGGCTTTTCGTTGGACGACTGGCCCGATTACTTCAGGTCAAAGCCGGTCAGCGGGTGGATCTGGAAGTTGCCGCCGTTGATATAGCCGTACACCTCGTAGATCAGGTTGTCCTTATTGATATTGGTGACTTCCCCGTCCGCATTGAAGGCTGGCACGACACCCTCGTAGATCCGGATATGGTAGAAGTCGCCGCAGCCGCAGTCGGCGACGTTGTCGGTGACCGGAGGCTCGGCGAAGGGATCGTTGCCGGAGCCCATGTCGGGACAGACAGCACCGTCCTCCGCCTTATTGCCGGGCTCGCCCAGATCCTCGATATGGACCTGGAACCAGTGGTAGGTCGCGTCGGGCTGGTTGGGCTTGTTGCCGGTGGGCTCGGTGACGATGTTTGCGAACGCCGCATCCACCACACCCACATCCGTTATGGTCAGGCTGCCCTTCCAGTCGAGATTCTTGAAGGTGCCAATACCGACGAAGTCGATCTGCTTGTTGGGCGCAGGCCTGGCGGGAAGCAGAAGCCGGCATCGGTGCAGATGATCTCGTCGATCTCGGTGCCGTCCGGCGCGCTGGCGGTACCGGCGTGGAAGGTGAACTTCAGATTATCCGGGCTGTCGTGGTTGGAGTGGGTCCATTCGCCCTTGGGCTGGGGCTGCAGCGCCGTGTTGGCGCCAGCCTGGCCACCCATGGTGTAGCGGTAGGGGTCCAGCGCAACACCGTTCAGCTGCTGGGTTTTCTTGCCCTTGCCATTGCCGTTGCCGTTAGTAGCAGTGGGGGTAATCAGGTCCTCCGCGAAGGTACCGTCCCATCCCGCTGCGCCGTTCTCGAAAATCCCCGCGGTGTCATTGCCGCCGCCGGTCACCCGGCAGGCCAGCTCCGGGGGATAAACTCGAAGGCGTTGTTGGCGTCGCTCTGGAGGAGAATGTCGGGCCCGGATATGCCATTGACCAGGCCGGGCATGGAATTGAGCGTGCCACCGACCAAGGTGTCAAAGCTCATCGACGGGTTAGTTTGACGGAACGGGAGTACCTGGCTGTTGTTGAAGGGGAGGATGGTCCCCAGGTCGACACCGCTGGTGAAGAAATCCATATCCACGGACTGCACCAGCACATCGAGATTCTGCGTGCCCTGACCGGAAATGGTGTCCACCCCCGGCCAGTTGTCGGTGCCGAACTGATCCAGAGCCCCGAAGGGCCCAATCAGGCTATTGGCGGTAAAATTACCCGACAAGGTCGTCAGTTGCCCGGCAAGAATCAACTGGCCGTCGCCGTAGCCGGTACCCGCCAGGGAATCCGCGTTGGGGTTGGGGTCGTAGTACATCTCGAAGAAGTTGTCCCCGTCGGGGTCGAGGGCGAGCAGCACGACGGTGCCGTCGCTGTTGGTGGTGATCTCGACAGCATTGGAGAGGACCACGGTAATCTCGTAACCGACGTTGAGGCCGTCCAGTCCCACCGGGTTACCGTCGGGGTCGGCTGCGCCGGCCAGTGCCGCATGGCCAAAGGCCTGGGCACTGACGGTGCTATTCGGTGCCAGCGGTATTTCGTCTGCGATCAGGGCGCTCCCAGGGCCCAATCCAGGGAACCGAGGGTAACGGCGTCGTTGCCCTGGCCGTCCGGGTTGAAGTCAATCGGCGTGGTCGCCTGGGCTTGCGACAGCGGCAGGCACAAGGCGATGGCCAGCGCCAAGGGGGATGATTTGAAAGCAAAATGTCTGATGTTCATGATGAGCTCCTTAGGATTAACAACCAGCTTTATCAAGAGCTATCCTGAATCCCTGGAATAAAAAGGGCCGTGACGGTCGACGCCCAGCCCTTGTCGATCAAACTGTCAGCAAGCGGTTAACTCCTTGCGAGGTAACGGCTCCGGCCGGCGAACCCCAGGAACAAGAGTCCAAGGGCAAAGAGCAGGACGGTATTGGGCTCCGGCACCGCCGTTTCGAAGGAGGTGTTGGCATCCGCCTGGAAGAGGATATCGGGGCCGCTGAAGCCGTTGGTTGCACCAATATCAGGGGTAATGCTGCCGAAAGTACCGTCATCGCCGTCGTTAAAGGCGTTGGACGGGTTGGTTTCCTCAAACGGCAGGACGTTGGAGGTATTGAAGAACAGGTTCTCCACCAGGGTCGTGATGTCGGATTTGAAGAAATCCGTGTCCTGGAAGGTCACATCCGCGACCAGTTGGGTGGCGCCTTCGCCGCTCACCGTTTGCTGATCACCCCAGTTGTCGGTGCCGAACTGATCGAGCAGACCGGTGATCAGAACGTCGCCGGCGTTGAAATCACCGCTGCCGTCAACGTCCTCGAAGGTAAAGGTGGCGGTGAAGTTGCCGCTGGCACTGACCAGCCCGGCACTCAGAATCAGATGGCCGTCGCCATATCCATCTCCGCTCAGCGCATCGGATTTTTGCCCGGTGGCATCGGACAGATCATCAAACCAGATCTCGAAGAAGTTGACCGTCTGAGTGCCTGCCGCCGCCAGCGTGATGGTCTGGTCAAAGGTGAGAATGTTGTTACCGTTCTGGTCATTGCCGGTATCCGTCACGGCGCCGTTTACCACCGAGGTGATGGTTTCGGTAAAACCGGTGATAAAGGTGATCTCGATCCCGCTACCGGCCACATTGAGCCCGGTGGGTGCTCCGGCGGGGTTGCCGTCGGTGTCGGAAAAACCCTGTAGCGCGGCATGGGCGTAGAGTTCGAAATCGGAGCCCTGCGCGGTGGGAATGGCACCAAGCGCAAGTGCGCTGGCCGGGGCCCAGTCAAGGGACCCCACCAAAAAATCGCCATTGGTGGCATCGGTGCCATCGGGGTCGAAGATAATGGTATCGGCGGCGAACACCGGCGCCGAGAGACTACAGGCCAGGGCTAACCCCGCGGCCAAGAGTGTTTTCTGGTTCATTTGCGTCACCTTCTTACGTTCGTTGCCAGCCTGTGCGGTATTGGACTCGACTCGGGGAGTCAACTGCGTCGTACACTCATAACGAAGCACAACCCGTGCCTTCTTTATTTTTTTTATAAAAAACAATGACATGAATTTATTCTGGCAGGTCGGAAGAGGCGTCTTGCGCGCTTTGTGTAAAAAATCTCGACGCCTGTGGCAGCGAGGGGGAAGGCTATTCGACAACGGTGCCGGGGGATTTGAGCAGGCGGGCCGGATTGCCGCCCCAGATCTCGCCGGGGGCGATGCGGGTGCCCTTGGCCACCACCGCGCCCGCCGCCACCATGGCCCCGTCACCTATGGTCACGCCACTCATCACGATGGCCTTGGCGCCCACGGTGACATTGTCGCCGATGCGGATCCGGGCGTGTGACAGCTGTCGACCTTCCAGGGCGTGGCTGAACAGCACGGCGTCGTGGCCGATCAGGGTATTGGCCCCGAGTTCCGTCAACGGCGGATCCATGATGACGCCGGCGCTGTAGCTGTTATCCCCCAGGCGGGCGCCCAGGGCCTGGTAGAGCAGCCGCATCAGGGGTGTGGGCAGCAGGTGATTGCGGGTCAGGGGGTAGAACAGCAGCAGATAAAAAAGCAGGTACACCTGATAGCCGAACTCCTCCCGGGAGCGCTCGGCGATTTCACCCTCCCGGAGGGGACAGTAGCGCAGGAAAACCCGATAAACGGCGATGGCGTAAAGATAGACCAGCAGCACCCAGCCCAGGGCCATGATCACACCGCGAAAATCCCCCAGCGGAAGCCAGCCCAGCAGAAGACAGTCGGTGCCGGTGGCCAGGGCCACGACAAGCGACAGTAAAACCACAAAGGTCAAAACCGGCGCAGCGGTAATTTTGCGCATGAGGTTCCCTCTACGATCGGCGCGCCGGGATCCTATTCCCGGTGTCCATGCTCAACCTTTCAGTTCATCCAGTAGTTGCTGAGCCTGCTGCCGGCCCGGGAACGCCGCCTTGCTGTTCAGCAACTCGGTCAGTACCTGGGTTGCCCGCTGTTTGTCCCCGCTTTGCGCCAGCGCCTGGGCCAGGTGGACGTGGAACTCGGCATTCCCCGGAGCCTGCCGCACGGCATTTTCCAGCAGCCGGACGGCGCGTGCCTCCTGCCCCGGCCGGGTGAGGAGGATCATCGCCAGGGTATCCTGAACCGGCGGCGTCGGGGATAACTTGTACGCCCGCTCCGCATAGCCGACCGCCTGTTCCGGTTCGCTGTCCTTGAGCAGCCAGGCGAGATTGTTCAGGGCGATGACATGGTCCGGATTGCTCTCGAGGATATCGCTGAAAGCCTTCCTGGCTTCGGGTTTCCGGTCCGCCAGCAGATAAAGGCTGGCCAGGTTGTAACGGACCACGCCGTCAGTCGGGTGTTGCTCGAGCCACGCCTCCATGGGTTTGAAGGCCTCTTCCCGCTGCCCCGCCTGCCAGAGGGCGAGCCCGTATTTCACCACCAGATCGTTCCGGTCGGGTGCCAGCTCCAGGGCCTGCCGGTACGCCCCGACCGCCTCGCCGGGTTCGTTGAGCGCGGTCGACAAGCGGGCGGCCTGGACATGGACCTCCGGATTGCCCGGGTGGTCCTGTTTCAGCTTATCGGTCAGTTCCCGGGCCCGATCCCACTGCTGGCGTTCCATCATCAGGCCAACCATCGCAATCCGGGTTTCGAAATGACCGGGGTCCAGCTGATGGGCCTTTTCCAGGGCGGCGGCGAAGTTCTGTTTGTCCCCGTTCCTGTAGTAGGCCTGGGCCAGCAGGTAGTGGTTGGCGGCCGATTCCGGCTGCTGGGCGGTCAGGCGTCGGTACGTATCGATGGCGCCACGGTAATCCCCGCTTTCCGCCTGGGCCGTGCCCAGAACCTTGAGCACCGTCGGATCCTCCGGAGCCACCCGGGCCGCTTCCCGGATCACCCGCAGTGCTCTTTCGGCGTCCCCGCGACGAAGCAATAACTGGGCCAGCAAAGCAGCGGGTTCAACTTCTCCCGGTTGCTGGTCCCACACCCGTTCCAGCAGTGGCATCGCTTTATCATCCAGCCCGATCAGCGTGTAAAGTTTGGCCAGTGCAAGGCTGATTCGTGAATGGTCCGGATGGTGCGTCAGGCTGTCCTCGTAGTAGGCCAGGGCCTGCTTGATATCGCCCCGCTGCAGGGCAAAAACCGCCAGATTGTGGGAAGCGCTGGGATTGCCCGGCGACAGCTCCAATACCTTTTCGAAGGTCCAGAGGGCCTGATCTCCCATCCTGTTGGCGAGAAAGGCCCACCCCAGGCTGAGATTGGCCGGCACGCTTTCCGGGCTCTTGGCCACCCAGCGCTCGGCGGATTCCAGTGCCTTGGCGTTCTCGCCGGCCTGAAGCTGGCCCAGAACAAGGCCCAGTTCATGTTCGTCCGCGTCCGGCTCCAGCGCGATTGCCTTCTCCAGTTCGGCCGTGGCCTGGTCGATCTCCCCTGGGCCATCAGCGCAAGCCCGAGCTTGGAACGCAGGCCGGCCGAGTCAGGGTCCAGGGCCACCAGTCGCTGCAGCTTTTCGATCGCCTGGGCCGGTTTGCCCTGTATCATTTCCAGGCCGGCCATCAGTTCCAGGGCCTGGCGGTTGTCCGGATTCCGCTCGAGGACCGACTCGAGCAATGGCTGCGCGTTCTCCAGATCCCCTTTGCGCAACTGCATGCCGGCCAGCACGCTCGCCACCTGGTTGGATTCCGGTACCTGTTTGAGGACATTCTTGAGGTAAGTGTCCGCCTGGTTCTCGTTGCCCTGGACCAGATGGGTAAGGCCCAGGTAATACTGGACCGGGGCATAGTCGCCGTAACGATTCAGGGCCTGCTCGAAGGCGGTCTGGGCATCACGATACTGCGCCTGCCGGAAAAGGATCAGGCCCCGGGCAAAATGTTTACCGGGGTAGCTGTCCGAAAGCCTTTCCATATCCTGTTCGGCGCCTTCGATATCCTCGCGTTGGATGCGCAGGAATACCCGCTGGGCAATGTATTTCGATTTGTTGATCGCGGTGTCGATGGCCCGGCTATAGGCCGCCTCCGCCGCTTCGAGGTTGCCACCGCCTTCTTCGATCCGACCCAGCTGGCTCAGGGCGTCCGGGCTGTCGGGTTGAATTTTCAGCGCCCTGTCGACCCAGTCCCGCGCGCCCGACAGGTCACCTTCAGCCTGATCGACCTGGGCCTGGCCCAGTATCACCGGCACGGAGCGACCGTCGAGTTCCAGGGCTCTGTCCAGCTCCGACCGCGCCTGCTCCGTCTTGCCGGTTTGCAGAAGGACCTTGCCGCGGACAGCCAGCAGCTCGGCCTGCTGCGCCGGGGAAAGCGCACCCGGGGAGCTATAGCTTTCCAGGATCTCGTCAAATTTTCGCTGAACAAACAATGCATTGGCCAACGGAACCAGTACCGTCTCCGGGGCTATCCCCCGGTCCCGCGCCTGGCGCAACTCCTTTTCCGCGGAAGCACCGTCCCCCAGTTCGAGATAGACCTGCCCCAATAACAGGCGGGCCTGGGCATTGTCCGGGTTGGCATTGAGGGCGTTCTTCAACTCGATGACGGCGGCTTTCACTTCGCCCCGGGCCTTGGCCTCCTGCGCCCGCTGAAGGTATTCCTGATCTGTCAGCCCCCCGTCGCAGCCTTGCAGTATGAGCAACAGGATTCCGCACAGCAGGGCCAGCCAGGTCTTGCCTTGCAGCGGGAGCCTGGCGAACCGATTCACCCATTCCGAACGACGCATGATTGTTGTTCTCCACCTTAAGGTTGATTCCCTGAGACCAACTTGGCCCGAAACCGGGCCCGGCCAATCGAACTGTACTAACTGTAGTTCAATAGAGTCGTCATTTCTCAGGTCGTGGAGCACCCGATTCCGGCGCGGGCCGGACAGGTTATTTCCGTGCCAGACCGCCCCTGGTGACGGCCCTGTTCACCGGGATCCGGCGACTTGGAGCCTGTCTGACTTGACCGATCGTAGCGAGGGAAAGTCCGTTTTGATTCAGTTTTTGAGCGGTTTTGCGGCAAATAGTGGTTCTATTTAACAAGAGAGCGCTCAGAAAATGGCCAAAATCGGCTTTTCCGCAGTAGATCAGTGTTAAGTCCGACAGGCTCTAGGAAGTGCCCTGTCACCACTTTTGCGAAGCGACTTTCCGCGCGGTAGGCCGCAAGCTGTCCCATGACCACCCTGGCAGCATTGCGGTAATCGTCAGTCCCCATCACCGTCTCGACCGCCTGCCGTAGCCGGGGCACGGTGGTTTGACCGGCCCGCATCAGGATGCCGACCCCCGCCTGCTCCAGATAGGACATGTTCAAATACTGGTCCAGATTGCTGGCGATGCCGATGACCGGCACGCCGGCGGCCAGCGCCTGCATAGTGGTGGGGCTGCCGCCGTTGCTGATCACCAGGCTGGCGCACGAGGCCGCCTGTTCACCGGGCAAAAAATCCGCCACCCGGGCATTGGGCGGTATTCGCTCCAACCGGCCCCTGCCTGCCGTCGCGACAACAGGGGTTACGGGCAGCTCCGCCAAGGCCTCCAGGACCCCGGGCAACAGTTCGCTCTGACC
This sequence comes from Marinobacterium aestuariivivens, assembly GCF_042661465.1. Lineage (NCBI taxonomy): Bacteria > Pseudomonadati > Pseudomonadota > Gammaproteobacteria > Oceanospirillales > Oceanospirillaceae > Marinobacterium > Marinobacterium aestuariivivens. Next base: position 337,985 of record NZ_JBHSWE010000001.1, read on the forward strand.
CGAGCTGCCCAAAGTGACATAGATGACCGGCCTTCCGCTGGGCAATTCATCCCACCATTGCGGTAGTGGCACACTGGGCGACCAGTTGATCGGGCCTATGTACCGGTGTGTCGCGGGGCGTTCGAAGGTCGGGATTAGCTCGGGGATATCGGCGTACAACGTCAGGTCGGCGTCGGTATAGATGCGTCTGAGATCCGGTCCCAGCGACGGCAGACCGTATCGTTTCCTGACCCGGTTCAGCGGCAATGCATGCCGCGCAAAAGCCAGGGGCGCGCCAGCCTGAATAGCGGCTCCGCCAGCCCGGCACCCAGAAGTCGAGTAATCGGCAACTCGGGAACCCGATAGTGCGGTCGGGCGTAAGGGCTCCAGTAGGCGTTGGTGATGGTCATGTAGGGAATGCCCGCCAGGCGCGCGCTCACCGACAGCGACAGGCGGAAGTCCCCGATGACCAGGTCTGGAGAGATCTCCCTGATCACCTGCAGATCCTCCTTGACGTACGCCTCGAGGGTCTCACTGTCGTAGAGCGGCCGTCCGCTGGCCAGCGCCTCCAGAAAGGCCTGGCTCGAGATGGAATGGATGCTGCGCCAGGGCCCGTTCAGCGCCCGAAACAGCTCCCGATAGCGGGGATGGCAGGCGAAGTGAACGTCGTAGCCTGCGTCTTCCAGCACATGGGCCAGCACCATCGGTCTCGCGACGTGGGCCAGGGTGGCGGCTTCAGCGAAAAACAGCACCCGCTTTCCGGGCATGGCGCTGTGTTCTGCGTGCTCCTTTACAGCCGAATCCTTGCGACTCTCGATCATGTCCCTTTCTCACTTTCGACATGGTCAGCCATCGACTTACCGGAGACAAGCATCGCTTTCAGATCAAGCCTCAGGGAACGGGCTCTGGGCAGCGAACTCTCGCCTATCCGCCCGACGAACACGGCCTGCTCCGTATCGGCGCCCATCAATTGCCTGTATTTCTCGGAACAGCTGCGGGCCAGGCGTTGCACCGACGCCGTTCGGGTGAAGGGGGTATCGGTACGGACATAGCGGGCAAAGATCAGCGGTGTCATCTCCGGCTGCACGCCCAACCCCAGCCGGGTAGCCGTCAGCCACAACCGCTGCATCGCGCGACCCGCCTGCAGATAATCATCCAGGGTTGCGGGGGCCTGGGCGCGACGATGGCGAAGTGGGCGGCGCAACGTAGCCCGGGAATCAGATCCAGCTGCAGGCGCGGCGCCAGCGTACCGGCCAGGTAGCGATTCATGAAGGCGACCCGCTCCCAGCTTTGCATCACCCAACGCATCAGCCTGGCGGTCAGGGGTCGATCCCGACCGCCTGCTCGGGAATTTTGTCGTCGCTGAACTGCTGCCCCCAATCGATGATCCGGCTGTGTACCGCGTATGCCTCCGGCATGGTGAGCCGCACCTTGGCGTTGGCAAACATCAGCCGGGCCGCCTGCCAGCGCTTCGCCCCCCGAACCAGCGGACCCGATACCCCTCGGGCAGGCTCTGCTCGAGCAGTTCCCGCTCGCCGGCGGTCAAGGGCCGGGGGCTCATCGGCCGGCGCTGTACCGAACGGACCCTCAAGTAGGGAGCCAGGGGTCCGCCGCCAGGCCGGCCTCCGGACTCAGGGTGACATCAAAGGTCGGGGTCTCCTCCGGTAGATCGGGACGTCGTTGAATCCCGGCCTTCAGGCCAAGGGTCGAAGCGGCTATCTCGATCGATTCCAAAAGTGCCCCGATCGCCATCTGGCTGGCTCGACCGTCGAGGTCGTAAACCACGCTGTCCCGGGTATCGGAACCGTGCACCACCAGCGCTTTTTCGCCCACCAGCTCGAACCGCCACGGCTGGGTGTTATCACCGCTCGGCGCCCAGCGTGCGAGATCCAGCACTTTCTCGGCAGCCGTGGTCGCCGTGTAGGCCCCCTGCTCTTTCGGTTTCGACTTTTTAAGCAACTGTTTCTTGGCGATACCGATTGCCAGCTTCTGCAACGGGTTGTCGTTGCCGCCGGGTCGCCAGGTAACAGCCAGGCGGTTGGCATAGGCGTCGAACTGGAGCCCCCTTGGGGCGGCCACCACGCTGCCCCGCTTCAACAACATCTTCAATACCTGGCTGGCCGCCGCCCCGGCGCAGAGCTCGCATCCAATCGCCGTGGAGGGCCCTTTTCTGGCGAAAGCATCGATACGCCCCGGGTCCACCAGGTAACCACCGTGGAGTCGGGCGGGCGCGAGCCCGACGAAAAAGCGCAAATACTGCTCCTCTTCCGAAAACCCTTCCAAACGGAAATACTCCTCGAAGGTCATTTTACCCGGCAGGAAGTTCAGCACGGCCGTCCCCATGCCCAGGGGAGCGGCGGTCGTGACCGGAATGCCGAGGCGGTCGCAGGCGGCAAATACGGTCTTGCGCGCGTCCAGGGCAAAGAAATCCAGTCCGTCGACGTAAACATCCACGTCCTGCAGAAAGGCTTCCACATTCTCGCGGGAAACGCCTTCGGGAAAGGTACGGATATCCAGTTCCGGATTGATGTCCAGGGCCCGTTCAACCAGGGTTTCGAGCTTGGGCCGCCCGACCGTCGAGAGGCTCGCACCGGCCTGGCGATTGAAGTTTTCGATGCCGAAATCATCGAAGTCCGACAGGTTGAAGGCCCCGATACCCAGACGGGCGAGGGTCAACAGGTGGCTCCCCCGACACCGCCCATACCGGCGATCGCCACGCGCCTGGTTTTCAGAAATCGCTGTTCCGCCTCCGTTACCCAGCCAATATTGCGTGAAAATGCAAGATCATAGTCAAATTTGGTATTCATAACTGTGCGAGAGGCTCCAAGCCGGTTCCTGTTACGTCGGATTCCATGAAAACCCAGCCAGACTTCAAAATATTGCAGAGGGTTCGGGTCAGGAACCCGGCAATCAGAAATACCGTGTCAGCTGGATTTCAAGGTAATCGTCGTCCCTGATCTGATGGAGCGGGTCCTCCTCGTCCACATTGCTGAAGAGTCGCATCTCCATGCCAAGGACCCAGTGCTCGCTCAAGCGTCGTGAGGCTTCGACATTGGCGAAGGTGGTGGCGGTGTCCGTGTCGACGGCGACTCCGGCGAGAATGCGGGTGCCGTGGACATCGTTGTCGGTATATCTCACCCCGAAAAAAACATCGTCCTGCAGTACCGTCGTCGCACTGTCGCCCCGGTCGTCGTAGTTGTACTCCAGCAGCCAGCCCAGATCTATCGCACTTCCCGCAATGCCAAACTGTGTGTACTCGAAACCGCCGACGTAGGCATAGTAGTCGTCGACGTCATTCCGGTTGTAGATCGCCTCGAGTTTCCACAGCCACGCGCCTTTCGTGACCTGGAGGTCCAGACTGGTCTGGTCGATCTGCAGGTAGAGGGGCCTGAAACGGGTATCGGTACCGGAGTCGACGGGTATCAACAGCGGTTCGCGGCTGGTTCCGCTGAAATGCGCGATGCCGATGTCCCAGTCACCGATATAATGGGACCAGCGCAGGGCGAAATCGACATGGTGTTCCTCGTCGCCGGACTCGTAAATAGCATCATCGGTATCGACCGGCGGTTCACTGCGCAGACGACCGTCTTTTCCCGGGAAGGTGCGCTCCCTGAAATAGGGCAGCACGTAAGCCTGCCAGGTGCCCCACCCCCAGGTAATCCAGGTTGAGCATGGGTTGCCCGAGCTTGTCCTCCCCATCGATGTTTTCCACCAGATCGGTCTGGTTGATGATATCGACCAGATGTCGCGACTCCGCCACGCCCCAGAAAACGATGTCGACGCCGGCCCTGAAGACGAGCGCTTCCGACTCCATGCGCCAGAACAGTTCGCGCAGATCGGCATGGGTACGTTCGTCGTCGTTGGCGTCAAGACGCCAGTAAGGCGTAAACACGAAGGTCTGCGCCCCGTCATCCCAGTTCCGATAGTATTCGGGCTGGAATGCCGCGGACAGATTCTGGTCATCCTGGCCCGAATGGACGGGGCTGTGAAAGAACAGCCGGGTATCCAGGCTGACATAGCCCGTCCATTCGCTCGAGACGCCATCCGACGTCGGGCTTGAATCCTCCGGCGCTGCGACGACCGCCTGCCCGTATGCGAGAAGAGGAGCCAGAATCAGGGTTGCGAAGTCGATGCGGCGCACGGGATACCTCGAAATGGTTTTCCTGTTATCGAATGCGCGACAGTGCGCTTCGATCGAAATCACTGTCGGTCAGGCCGGTACGGAACCTGTAATCCTCGAATATCAGGGTAGTACTTTTCCCATTCTGGTGGTTGTCCATGATCATTTTTCCCGGGCGCCAGTACTGATCCAGGTACTGGGTGTACCCGCTAAGCGTCATGGTCTTGAGCAGTTCACCCTTGCGATCGTAGTAGTCGACGCGCCGGAGCCGGTATTCGCTCTTGTCCAGCCAGGTGACCTGGCGGGTATAGCCCGACTTCGGGTCGACGGGAACGCGTTCGACCACGAAGCAGGGCTCGCCGTCCAGGGATTCGTCCCGCAGGTAGGTGTAGGTATATTTCTCGACCTCCTGCGAAGAGAGATCCTCGTAGGCGAACTCGCTGCCCATGAAGGGCCCCGACTTGTCGGCGGCGGAGATTCGTTTTACACGCTTGAGCGCCGGCAGATAGAGCCACTGATCATCGCTGCCGGCCTTGTGGGTAAAGGTCAGTATGGCCGTTCCATTGAGATCCCTTGGCCGATCGAACACCATGATGCTCTTGTCACCGTCGCCTTCGACTTCCAGCGTCAACTGACGCATCTCACGGCGCACCTGCTCGTTTCCGGAGAGGTTCAGCAGCATGGCGAGGTCGACCGTCGTGTCCCCGAATCCGCTGTCGCGTCTGTCCGCCTCCCGGGCGATGGCCAATCCCCGCTCTGCCGCCGACGCTGGCGAAGCCGACTCCTGCGAAAGAGCCGGCCCACTGAGAATGGCCATGCCGATCACGGCGAATAACGCTCGGCAAAAGCCGGTACGACTGATCCCTTTTACTTTCATATGCACCTCTAAATCGGACCTATCCAGCAGTGATCGTCGTTCGGGCTGCTTTCGGCAGCAGCCAGCGGTCAGCCTTGATCAATACGGTCGGAAGAAACAACAGATCCAGGACGATGGCCACGGTGATGGTCATGGCCACCAGCAGGCCGGATGTGGAATTCACGGAGAACTCCGATTGTACTAATGCCAGGAAGCCGATGGCCAGGACAATCGAGGTCGAGAGCAGTGCACTGCCCACTGCGGCAAAGGTGTACCTGATCGCCTGCTCGGCATCCAGACTCCGGTCCTGTCTAGCTTCCCGGTACTTCACGAGGAAGTGGGTCGTATCGTCCACGATGATGCCCAGGGTCAGGCTGAATACCACGGAGGCGGCGATGTTCACCTCCGCCACCGCTGCCCCCATATCCCGAGGGTGACGAAGGCGGGAAACAGGTTGGGTACGAAACTGACCAGCCCGAAACGGATCGAACGGAAGGCAATGATCAGGCAGAACGAGACGAGCGCGATCGCTGCCAGGGATCCGAGCAGCATGCTGTCGATGTTGCGCAGACCGACATTGGCGAAACTGATGGATTGACCCGCACCGCGGGCCGAAATTCCCGCCAGATTCTCCTGCATCCATCGCCTGGCGCCTGCCTCGAACGCAATAAGGCCTTGTGATTGCTGGTTTTTCAGCGTTGCGGTCACCTTGAGGGATGCTTTGTCCGCACTCATCTGATGCGTCACATCCCGCCCGTAGGGAACGGATATTTCGTATAGCAGGACGTACTGCGCCGCCAACTCTCGGCTGTCCGGAAGTTTGTGCCACTCTTTTGCATCGCCATGCATCACCTGGTTCAGCCGCTTCAGCGTATCGGTAAAGGATTCCACGTTGACCACTTCGGGTTGCGCCCTGAGCCAGGCGACGAAGGCATCGACTTCGGCCAGGAAGCGGGGATCGACGATCCCCTGATCCTGGCCGCTATCAAAGGAGTAGTGCACGGACTGGGTCCCCGAGAGCTCGCTCTCGACGACGTCGATGGCTTTGGTGAGAGGCACTGAATCGGAAAAATAACCGGCGGGATCATCGTTGAGTTCGATGCGCGGAATAAAGCTCACGGCCAGAGCGATGACGAACAGGGAACTCCAGAAAATGCGATTGTTGTGGCGAATCACCCAGTTGGCGAGCCTACCCAGGGTATTCCGGTTGCGACTCCCCCGACTTTCTGAACGGCAGCATCAGCACCAGCCCGGGAAGAATGGTTGCCGTGACCCACAGCGCGCCCAGGACGCCCACGGCGGCGATGGTGCCCAGCTCGCGAAACGGTGGCGATTCGCTGAAATTCATGCTCAGAAAGCCAAGCGCCGTGGTGATGCTGGTGAGTACGATAGGGTACAGGGTGTCATCCAGTGCCCCTCTTAGCGCATCCGCGCGTTCCTGCCCCTTCCTGAGGCGCGTCAGGAACACGCTCAGCAGGTGAATGCAGTCCGCGACGGCCAGAGTCACGATGATCGTCGGTGCCGAGACGTTGACACTGTTGAGGCTTATACCCGCCCAGCCGGCAAACCCCATGCCGCACAGGATACTCAGGAAAATCGTGATCACCGTGCACAGCGAAGCCGTCACGGACCGCAATATCAGGGCAATCATGACCAGCACCAGGAGCAAAAGCGCCGGTATCAGGGTAACGGCGTCGCGGGCCGTGACTTCAGCGAGGGTCTGCTCGGTCAGGGCCCAGCCGGCCAGGTGAATATCGAGGCCGGGATTTGCGCTTTCGACCTCAGCCGCCAGCGCTCTTGCATAGCTCACGGCCTGGTCAATCGCGGCCGCTAGTTCAGCTTCGGGCAAATTCAGGGTGACATTGACCGCAGCGACCTCCCCGTCATCGGCCAGCAGGCGCCCTGTCAGAGCCTGTTGCGACATTGCGATATCTTTGATGCGCTGGCGGTCTTCGCGGGTCAAGGCGTCTGCATCTTCGACCAGGGTGTCGATCACTATGTCATCGCCGTCCACTTCGGGATAGAGGAAGTTGGTGACGGAGTCGACACGCCTCGAATAGGGCATCTGCCAGGACTTCTCGGTAATCGTCTGAACGGACGCCAGATTGTTGGCTTCGAAAATGTCGCCGCCGCGGGTGTCTATAACGAAGAATACGTTGTCTTCACGGCCGTAAGTTCGCTTTAGCTCGCGGTCTGCGATCAGGTTCGGGTCGTCCTCACTGAAAAAGATATCGATCCCCGACTCGACGGTCAGGCGGCTGCCGCCAACCCCGATGCCCAGGATCAACAGGAGGCTGAACAGCATTATCCGGTAGGGATAGCGGGCGAGCATTGTGACCAAGCGGTTCTTGAGCGCCATGCGAGCTTCTCGAGACAGGTTCGATTGAAGTCAGAGGACTGAGTTCGACCTAAAGCTTATGACAGAGGTTCAAAGATCTCGACCGCCGAGTGGTCGTTGCCGCGACAATGACAAGACCACGCCTTTCGTTTACAGGTACGCAGGCCCGATTGCCCACTGTCGGTCTTAAGCGACGGTCCGGTCTGCAAAATAATCCTAGAAAAGAAGCAAGATTCACCCAAAGCCCTCCCGGATCTGCGCCTATAGTCCACCTCGTGACCCGTCTCGATATACCGCAGGCCGGCAAATCGGTCGGCGAGGGCGCAACCATGAATAACGATGCGGGATGGAGTAACGGCCTTCCTCTGGGGGCGGACGAGTTACAGGCTCCGAGGGTTCACCTCAGACCGGAACCGAAAGCACCCCAACAGAAGTCGCCATAAAGCAACAGCTTAACCAATTGATTTTATTTGGTTTTCTTAATCTCAGAAATAACTGTCACTTATTGATGACACCTGATGATGGTGAATGTATCGACCTCGACGCTCTGAACACTTGATAACCGCTTAACTTATTGATTATTAACATATAAGAAAAATACGGACCGGTTTTTGCCTATTTTTCCGACTCAATCACTCGTTGCTTCCCGGCTTCGGGTGGAGCGTATCAGTGTAGCAAAAGCGGCTAACCAGGGTGATCAGGGAGGAGATTCGATGTCGATACGCTTTGAATTAAGTAAAGAGCCGCATTTGCTTGCCCAATATTATGACATCCGGGAGGCCTGTTTTCGCAAAGAACTGGGACTCGATTCATTTGATGGATCGGAGGATGAAGACGATCGAAAGGGACATGTTCTTATTGCGCGTGACGGGGACTGCTGCATAGGAGGAGCAAGAATATCCGGTTCTACCCCCGGTGATCCAGCTCGGCTGCCGGTGGAAAGCGATGACTTCATTCTCGAAGAACTCTTTCCCGAACTGCAGCGACAGCGCCTGTCCTATTGCCAGTGGACGCGCCTGGCGATATTGCCTCGGTACAGAACAACCGAGGTACTGCGGGCCCAATGCTTGGCATTGATCAAGGGAAGTGCCGAGTTGAATTACGGCTACGCCTTCAATGTGACAGGTACCGTCCGTGCGCGCCTTTACCGACGTCTGCATAAGAATCTTGGTTATGATTATGAGATCTGCGACCATATCCATATTCCTGCCGACGAAGAATTCACCAATCTGGAGCACCTTCTTTCCGTGGCCTTCATTAAACCGGAAGCCATGAATTTAATGTGGACCAACAGATCAGACCTGAGACGACATGCAGCATAAAAACGCAACCATCCGCAATGCAGGTATGAGAAGAATTTTAATAACTCAGGGTTTGGTTTTCTGCCGCTCCAGTTGCATGTTAATTGAGTCGAGCATTTCCCGAATAGGGGGAATCAAATGTGACAGCAGAATTTCCGTGGAGATATAGAAGGGAGCCCTCACGCCATGGTAATCGATCGGCTCCCCCGCCTTCTGAAAACGGATGCCTACCCGGGTCAGCGCCCTTGCAAGCCTGGGTTCCATCATCACCAGCGCAAAATGATAATTCTGTTGCACGAAGAGTGCCGCGGCCCCCAGGTAGAGACCAACGGCGATATAGGGGAAGTTTCGTGCATGATCGGATACGTCCGTCCGCATCCCTTCCAGGACGAAGGGCTTGCCCAATTCACCGGAACGGCGTCGGAAGTGGGAAGAGACCGCCAGACGTGAAACCTCGGCAATGGAACCACGTTGCTGGGCGTTCAGGTCAAATAAACCGGGATCGAAGGCAAAGCCACAATATTTTTCCAATGGTAATATTTGCTTGGGATTCGAAGCCGATGTATGCACGAAACGCACCGTGCCGGCAAATTCCTTGCTGATATTGTGCTCGAGCAGCAGATGATCGGAGAAAACATCGAATTCATCCCGCTCCAAGCCGTCTGGAAATGCCTCCTTATCCTCGAAGCCCAGCTCTTCGCAGTAGACTTCATAGCGAATCCTAAATGCTTCCCGGCGCAGCGCTTCGGTATCCGCCAGCCGGACACTGAAGTACTTTTTGAAAGTACTGACGATTTCGTGCATCAACCCTCCGTCGCCCCGCCCTGTGCAGTAATATCAGCTAAATTCGAATCTGGTCAGCGGCTTTATTCCCGCCAGTCAAGCGAACTGACGAAATAACCACCAGACAGCCCCGAACGCGTTATACAGGCCGATACTCTGACTGTCAGGATGCGCCAGGCGTAATGCTCACAGTGCCATCAACAGATACACAACCATCATTATTGGAAGCAATAATCATGCACTTTCTAACTTCTTCAATTTTTTCAGCAGGTTACAAAGCGACTGAATGGACAGCTGTGGCACTGCTGTAAAGATTCCTGACGGTCTCCGCCCTGCCTTCATCGCGAGTCGACATTGGACGCAGACAGCCAAAGCCCGTTCGGGCGTTCAGTTTCGAAAATGAAAATACGGACTGGGACCAGACCTTGCAGTCGGCGCAGATGCTGAAATCCTTGCCGGCGGATTACGGCAACGATGGCGACATCGTTACCGATGCCCCATTACGATTACCCCGTCTCCAGCCACACCTCACAATCTCAGATCCGAGTCGTCTGCCGGCAAGACGTACTTGATATCGTAGAGCAGGTGTTCGGGTTTTGCCAGTTCGCGAATCCGCGCAGCCCCCATATCGATAAACTGCCGATGGGCCACGGCCAGGATGATACCGTCGTAGACGCCCGTTTCGAGTTCTTGCAGCGGACGGATGCCGTAGATACGTTGCGCCGCCTCGAGATCGACCCAGGGATCGTATACGTCCGCCCTGACACCATAGGTCTCCAGCTCGGCGAGAATATCGATCACCTTGGTATTCCGGACGTCGGGGCAGTTCTCCTTGAAAGTCAGTCCCATCACCAGTACCCGGGCACCGGCCACCTGAATCCCCCGCTTGAGCATCGTCTTGACCAGTTCGCCGGCGACATAGCGACCCATGGAATCGTTGATGCGCCGGCCGGCCAGGATCATCTCCGGATGGTATCCGACCTCCTGTGCCTTGTGGGTCATGTAGTAGGGATCGACCCCGATACAGTGGCCGCCGACCAGGCCGGGCCTGAAAGGCAGGAAATTCCACTTGGTGCCCGCCGCCCGCAGGACCTCTTCGGTGTCGATGCCCAGGCGGTTGAATATCATCGCCAGCTCGTTGACCAGGGCAATATTGATGTCGCGCTGGGTGTTCTCGATTGCCTTGGCGGCCTCGGCGACGCGGATACTGCTGGCCTTGTAGGTTCCCGCGGCAATGACACTGCCATAGAGGGTGTCGATAAAGTCGGCGGCGCTCTCCGTGGAGCCGGATGTTACCTTCAAAATGTCCGAAACCCGGTGATCCTTGTCGCCGGGATTGATGCGCTCGGGACTGTAACCGACGAAAAAATCCTCGTTCAGCCTGAGCCCGGAACCCCGCTCGAGCAGGGGCACACAGACCTCTTCGGTCGCGCCGGGATACACCGTGGACTCATAGACCACCAGATCCCCCGGCTTGATCAATCCGCCCAGCATCACGCTGGCGCGCTCGAGCGGCCCGAGATCGGGCCTTTTATGCCGGTCGATCGGGGTTGGAACCGTGACAATATAGACCTGACAACTCCTGAGGTCGTCGGGATCCGCGCTATAGCTGAGGGCCGGGACGGCACTCAGCTCCTCGACGCTCATCTCCAGGGTGCTGTCGATCTGATCCCTCAAGGCGTTGATACGTTCGGAATCGATATCGAATCCCAACACCTCGAACTTTCTGGCAAAGGCCACCGCCAGGGGCAGGCCCACATAACCGAGGCCTATCACTGCCACTTTCACATCGTCAATCGTCTTCAAGGCCCATCCCTCCCCCGTTGAATTCACCCGATCCCATTGTCAATGGCTGAGTGCTCCGGCGGCATCGATCACCACCTTCTCGTGCAGAATATCACCGGACAACCCGTTGAACTCCTTGTGCGCCACCAGCATCAGAATGATATTGGCACGTTCCAGCGCCTCGTTATGGTGGACTTTCTGAACGCCCCGCCCGCTGAAAGCATCCGGCAGCCGGGCTATATTGGGCTCCACGACCAGGATTTCAGCCACCTCCGAATCGACCAGGGCCTGGGTAATGGAAAGCGCGGGGCTTTCCCGGAGATCATCGATATCGGGCTTGAAGGAAAGCCCGAAACAGGCGATCACCGGCTGCTTGAACTGGTTCGCGGCCCTGAGCACCTTGTTGATCACGTAATTCGGCTTGCCGTCGTTCACTTCTCTGGCCAGGCGGATCAGACGCGCCTCGTCCGGCGCTGCACTGACGATGAACCAGGGATCCACCGCAATACAGTGTCCCCCGACCCCGGGGCCCGGGCTCAGGATATTGACCCTTGGGTGGCGATTCGAGAGCCTGATCAACTCCCAGACATTGATCTTGAGCCGGTCGCAGATTATCGACAGCTCGTTGGCAAAGCCGATATTCACGTCCCGGTAGGCGTTTTCCGTCAGCTTAGCCATCTCGGCGGTACGGGCATCGGTGAGCAGACACTCCCCGCGTACGAAGATCTGGTAGAGCGCCGCCGCCCGTGTCGCGCAGCGCGGGGTCATGCCGCCGATAATGCGATCGTTAGCCACCAGTTCCTGCAGCACATTGCCGGGCAGCACCCGCTCCGGACAGTGTGCAATATTGATGTCGGCTTTTTCCCCCAGCTGCTGGGGGAAGGAGAGGTCTTCGCGGCACTGCGCCAGCCAGTCGGCGAGCTTTTCGGTGGCACCCACCGGCGAGGTCGATTCGAGGATCACCAGATTGCCGGGCTGCAACACCGGCGCGATGGTTTCTGCGGCCGCCTTGATGAAGCTGAGATCCGGTTGATGATCCTCCCCGAATGGGGTCGGCACGGCGATGATAAAGGCATCGGCCGCTTCCGGCACCAGGGTGGCCTTGAGATTGCCGGTCGACACCACGCTTCGCACCACGATATCCAGATCCGGCTCGACGATATGAATCTTGCCGGCGTTGACGGTCTCGACGGCATGCTCCGAAACGTCGATGCCGATCACGCTAAGCCCTCGCGACGCAAGAACGGCCGCCGTCGGCAAGCCAATATAGCCGAGCCCCACCACGGATACGGTGTTGAAGGTTCCACTCGCTGCGTTGCTCATCTCGGTGCCTCTTGATGTTACAGGTGTAGCCGGACGTTTCCTGTTCAGCTGGCCGTCAGGCCTCGATGATAGCCTGGCGGATACGTTCGCTGGCGCTGCCGTCCCCGTAGGGGTTGTGGGCAAAGCTCATCGCCTGGTAGGCGCTCTCGTCATCGAGCAGCTTGCAGGTTTCGGTCATGATCCGGTCGACGTCGGTACCGACCAGTGTGACGGTCCCCGCGCTGACCGCTTCCGGTCTTTCGGTGGTGTCGCGCATCACCAGTACCGGTTTGCCCAGTGACGGCGCTTCTTCCTGGATTCCGCCGGAGTCGGTCAGAATGATATGCGCCTGGCTCATCAGGAAAACAAAGGGCAGATACTCGAGAGGCTCGATCAGGTGGACATTGCTTTTTCCGTTGAGCAGGCGGTGAACCGGTTCTCGAACCCTGGGGTTAAGGTGCACGGGATAGACGATCTCGACATCGTCCCGCCCCGCCAGCTCTCCCAGCGCGTGACAGATTCTCTCGAAACCGCCGCCAAAGCTTTCCCGGCGATGACCGGTCACCAGGATGATTTTTTTACCGGCCGGTCTTCCGTCGCCCGGATTCAGGAACGGGAACTGCCTTCGCAATTGCGCCTGCAGCCGAGAATCCAGCTGGATCTTTTTCAGCACGACCAGCAGCGCATCGATCACCGTATTGCCGGTGACCCTGATCGTCGTTTCGAGCACGCCTTCGCGCAGCAGGTTGGCCCTGGCCTGCTCGGTGGGTGCAAAGTGCAGATCGGCGAGGCCACCAGTCAGCTTGCGATTGGCCTCCTCCGGCCAGGGGAGTAGAGGTTGCCGGTGCGCAGACCCGCCTCGACGTGGCCCACCGGGAGCTGTCGATAATAGGCGGCCAGGGTGGTAGCCAGCGTCGTGGTGGTATCGCCATGCACCAGAACTCTGGCCGGTTGGAAAGCCTCCAGCACCGGGGTCACCCCCTCAGCACGGCGCAGGTCACCTCGGTCAGGCCCTGCCCGGGTTTCATGATATTCAGGTCGTAATCGGGCACGATCTGGAACAGCGACAGCACCTGGTCCAGCATCTCCCGATGCTGGGCGGTCACGCAAACCCGCGCCTCGAAGCGCGAATCCGCTTTCAGCGCCTGCACCACCGGCGCCATCTTGATCGCTTCAGGGCGGGTACCAAACACCAGGAGAATCTTGATCGGCCCCTTCATCACCGCGATTACCTCCCTGTAGAGGTTGTTTGACGATAGTCGTCTTATTTCGGCGGTTCGTCGCTGTCTTGCCGATGATAGGGATCATCGAGGCGCACTATATCGTCCTCGCCCAGGTAAGCCCCCGTCTGGACTTCGATCAGGTGCAACGGAATCCTGCCCGGGTTTTCCAGACGGTGAAGACAGCCGAGAGGAAGGTAAGCCGACTCGTTTTCGGTTAACAACCGGGTTTCGTCATTGCAGATTACCAGGGCCGTTCCCTTGACCACGATCCAGTGTTCGGCGCGATGGAAATGCTTTTGCAACGACAGCGATGCGCCCGGATTCACCACCAGGCGCTTCACCTGATAGCGTTCGCCATTGTCGATCGAATCGAAACAGCCCCAGGGCCGATAAACCTCCCGATGCTGTTCCACCTCGGGGCGATTCTGTTCAACGAGCTGCTGAACGATCCGCTTCACATCCTGTACGCGGGATTTTTCGGCCACCAGGACCGCATCGGCGGTTTCCACCACGACCAGATTGTCCACCCCCAGGGTCGTTACCAGCCGGCTCCCGGCATAGACGTAGCTGTTGCTGGTCGCCTCCAGGATCACATCCCCCTGGACGGCGTTTCCCGCTGCAGATTTCTCACCCACTTCCCACAACGCCGACCAGGCGCCCACATCGCTCCAGGCGGCATCCAGGGGCACCACAACGGCATCGCTGGTCTTCTCCATCACCGCATAATCGACCGAGCGCTCCGGGCAGGCCGTAAACGCTGTCTCGTCCAGACGCACAAAGTCCAGGTCCATCCGACTTTGCGCCAACGCCTGGCGACAGGCGTCCACCATCTCGGGTTCGAACTGAGCCAGCTCCTCCAGATAACGCGAGGCCCGGAAAAGAAACATGCCGCTGTTCCAGTAGTACTCGCCGTTCTCCACATACCCCTCTGCCGTGCTCAGATCCGGCTTTTCGACGAACTCGAACACCTGAAAGGCAGCCCCGTCCGCCGCCGTCGCTGCACCCCGCCGGATATAGCCGTAGCCGGTTTCCGGATGCTGGGGAACGACGCCAAAAGTGACCAGCCTGCCCTGCTCGGCCTGAACACGGGCCTGCTCCAGCGCCCGACGATAAGCGGGCACATCCGGAATCACATGATCGGCCGGCAGCACCAGCAACAACTCGTTCCCTTGCCCCAAAGCCTCCGCGTGCAGCGCCGCCACCGCGATCGCCGGGGCGGTATTGCGACCCACCGGCTCCAGAATAATCCCCTGATGCGCCAGCGATCGCTCACGCAACTGCTCGGCCACCATAAAGCGATGCGCCTGATTGCAGATCAACAATGCCGGGGCGATCCCCTCGACCCCTTCCAGACGCATCAGGGTATCCTGCAGCAAAGTCACCTGATCCTTGACCAGCGGTATCAGCTGCTTGGGGTACTGCTTGCGGGAGAGTGGCCAAAGCCGGGTTCCGGATCCACCGGAAAGGATAACGGGAATCATATGCATGCCTTCGTTGACTGTGGCTTGGTGTCCAAGCCCGAAGAAAAGCATAGCCAACCGTTCAACAGTCAACAAAGAATTTGGCCCTAGTGTACTGTTTCACCCTTAAAGGCACTTATAGCGAGTCGCCAAGGGGCTGGCCGCAAGGCGCATTTTTGAAGGCATAGTGGGTCTATGTCGAGAAAATGCAACACCGCGGACGGCCCCTTGGCGGCTCGCCCGGCGGGAGTCCGCCAATTCGCGCCCCGCGGCGTTGCCGTTCTTGGCAAGAGCACCACTATTCTCGGCGAACGGCGCCTTGCCGGACACGAATTGGCGGGCTCTATAAGTATCTATTAGGGTGAAACAGTACACTAGCCGGCGTCTCGCTATCAACCGGCGGCCCGCCCCGGCTTGACCAGATAACGGTACAGCAATATCCCGGCCAGCGCGCCGAGCAGGTCCAGTCCCCAATCGGCCAGACTGCCATAGCGCCCGGGCACCCCAGCTGGAACCACTCGTCGAACGCCCCGTAACCGACGGTGATCAGCAGCACCGAGATCGCCCCCTTCGTCGCCGGCAGAACATGGCTCCAGAGCATCGCCAATACCGCGAATACCGGGATATGCAACAGGTTCTGAACGGTCGGTGTCAGGGAAAAGTAGACAATATCCACTGCCCCGGGCTGCTCCACCTTGCCTGGAATCGACGATACCCAGTGAATCAGCGCCATACAGGCCAGTGCGGCGGCCAAGGCCCAGATGGAGTGGGGTAACCGGAGAAGCCAGTCTTTTGTCTCTCTATTGAATCTTATATCCACATAAAAACCTCATTTGTCAGCGCTGGCTTTTAAAAACTTTAAGCACGAAGCCATTTCTGGCGGTCTTCGCTTGAGGCGTGCGACTGACATAATAAAGAACATAGCCTTACCCAGATTATTCTAATTCAACATATCATGTTCCATTCTATACAACTCCCACTTACGAGGAATGAATCGCCTTTTTACAAACTCACCAAAACTTTTTATAAATCCACTCTCATTTCTAGATAGAACCTCGGACATCATTTCTATTAAACCCTCCCCAGAAGACGAACTATATTTTCCTACCAGAACAGAAGAGCTTTTCAATTCAATCAAACTAAATTCTTCCGTAGCCCACTCAAAAGACATTGGGTCTATCGCCAGATAAATTGGCTCTCCACCTTTTACAGCGGCTTCGACCGCTTCTCGATCAAGATACTTAACGCTTGATACTGAAGATTTCGGATCGTACTTGGACAAATGGGAAGAAAACCGGTAGGGCAAAGTAGAACTAAATATCGTCATATCAGGATGATCGGATGAGTAATATGCAATGGCACGGGCATTGGCAGTAAAAGAACGAATATTAATCTGCTCCAAATAACTTAACGCCAAAGAGCCTGATATAATAAACACCATTATTGAAAAATAGGCCCGCATATTCAAGATTGATAAAAAATAGCTACAAATCAAAACCATAGGGGCCATAAATATAAGCATATAATTGACCTGCTTGGCAATAAAATCCCCGGAAGGCAAGAGAAAAAAGTCAATATAAAGATCAACGAAAGGCACCAAACAATAGTATAATTGACATTCGAGTCAAAACGCTTACTAAAGCAATATGCCATTAACGATAAAACAAACAAATACCCTACAATCCAAGTATGGTAAATTTTTAAAAAAGATACTCCGCATAATATAATGGATGACTTTCAAATGAAACATGACTATATTTTGAAGTTGCTGCATGTATAGATTTTATTAAATGAAAAGGATCTCCCTTAAAAACCCAGAAGAACAAAAAATTTAATCCGACGACAAGCATAGATCCAACTGCCACAATCCAAACCTTTTTCATCCCTTCTTGCTTGATAAGCATTAAAAGATTTGGAATAAACGCAAGATGCACAAGCACTGCGACTGTTGCTTTAATCCAAAAAACCCATCCCAATACACAGCCAGACAAAAAGTAAAGAATAGACTTCCTCTTTTCTTTAGCAAACCAAAACAAACAAAAACTCAAACTAATAAATAACGCCAAAGGCGCATCAGCCATTATTCGCCCACCATAGTGAACATGAATAGGCATCAACATAAGCAATAGTGCTGCGCTTATCCCGGCTCGTTCTCCCCACCAGCTCCTGGCCATATAATACACAAGAGCCACTTCCAAAGACGATGTAATAAGACTCCAGAGATTACCAATGAATTCAGATGAGCCGAAGATCCCTATAAAAAAGGCCATTGGCAAGTTAACTCCATAACGGATACCGCCAATATAGTTACCCACCTCCATTTTTTTCTCAACAATCCCGTAGGCTGCACTATAGTAAGTAAAATCATCACTACCAAAAAAACCGCTAAAGAAGACTATACGAACAACAGCAGACAGTATAAAAACAATAGAAACTGCAAATAAGGACTGATTGCGAGCCTTTAGATTGCTATATAAATTTGGACCAGGAGCTATTTTCTTATGATCCCCTACCGAATCCATAGTAATTCACCTTCAACGATAACGTGATTTTTAACACGCCTTAATCACCAAAGTATGGCTTCATCAAAGGTAGGCTATAATCAACGCACCTTCCACCACTCTGGATACCTATAAACTCTGGGCGCTATAGCAGCTGCAGCAGGCTGCGCAGGGTAAAACCTGGCTCTGAACAGGGGCTTGAGCACAATACCTTCCTGCCCTCATGAACTCTGCAACCGAATGTGCAGAACAAACCGGCCAAATAGGTCCCAGCACCGGGGGCAAGTACCGTCGGCGTCGTACCAACACCTCGACACTCGGAGCTCTGTCAGTCATTGCGCAGCCCCACGCCCTCCAGTCACCCCAGGGTTTACCCGAGGAGCTGCAAGTCCGAGCAAGTTTCATAGATGCAAGCAAAATCAAGGCGCAGCAAAACAGCGTCTGGAGGGGCTGGGAGTATCGAAAGACGGTAGAGGTATTCTACGTGTTCGACATCGATCAATACAAAATATGCTTCAATAACATGGACATAATCCATGTTATTGTCGAATAGATCTTAATATTCGGGCTCGCTGGCAACTCGTTAAAACTCTTCTAGACTTCCCTTACGGTACTCGCAATGTCACCAGTAACAGAGAAGCGCCGCGGCCGTCGGGGCCACTTCGGCCAGTAAGCTCTTTCAAATACAGGAACTTACGCATGATAGCAGAAGACGTGGTATTGGGTGAAAACGTATCCATACCGCAACCGCAACTTGTCAACTTCTACGGGTGCACCATCGGGGATCACGCCAAGGTCGGTGCCTTTGTCGAACTCCAGAAGGGAGTGACAGTCGGCGCCAACTGCAAGGTTTCCAGCCATTCCTTCCTTTGCGAAGGCGTCACTCTTGAAGAGGGCGTATTCGTCGGCCATGGGGTGATGTTTACCAACGATCTCTACCCTGAGGCTGTAACCCGGGCCGGCAAGCTGCAGACCGAATCCGACTGGCAGGTGGTTCCGACCCTCGTGTGTTCGAGGGCTTCAGTCGGCTCCAACGCGACCATTCTCGCCGGTGTAACCATCGGTCAAGGCGCGCTCGTAGGTGCCGGAGCCGTCGTTACCCGTGACGTACCGGAGTTTACCATCGTGGCCGGTGTGCCGGCACGCATCATCGGAGACACCCGGGAGAGGTTACCGACACAGTCGGCACGCCAAGAGGCTTCGTCATGAATACATCAGGGATGCTGCTGATTGCGCTCAGCGCACTCATGACAGGTGCCGCCAACCTTCTGCTGCGGGCCGGGGTATTGAAGTTCGGCGACTTCAGCCTGGCAACAAACAGAATTGTCGATGGCCTGATCGGCCTCAGCATGCAACCGTTCTTTGTGCTGGGCGTGATCTTTTATGGCCTGGCAGCCATCGTCTGGTTCAGCGCACTTTCAAAAGCGGAACTCAGCACCGGCTATCCCATACTCGTGGGCCTGACTTTCGTGCTCGTGGCTTCCGGCAGCAGCCTGTTTTTCGGTGAAACCCTTTCTGTACAGAAACTTTTTGGAATGGCGATGATTTTAGGCGGTATCGCTGTAATTGCCCACGTCTGAAACAGGGATCGAGAGATGCTCAATATCGGCGTTATCGGCTACGGTTACTGGGGTCCGAACCTCGTACGAAACTTTAGTGAATCGGGTGTGGCCCAGGTGACGGCGGTTAGCGACATGAATCCGGAACGGCTACAACTGGTAAAAAAGCGCTATCCGGCAACTCGCACCACTATCGATCATCGCGACCTCTTGACGTCCAATCATATTCAGGCGGTAGCGATCGCCACTCCGGTCCATACCCACTTCACACTGGCCATGGAGGCGCTCAAGGCCGGAAAGCATGTATTCCTCGAAAAACCCCTGACCGAAACCACCGATCAGGCGCGGCAGCTGATCGACGAGGCAGACAAACGCGGGCTGATCTTGATGGTGGACCATACCTTCATCTTCACCGGTGCCGTACGCAAGATGCGCCAACTGGTGGAGAGCGGCGAGATCGGCGATATCTATTATTACGACTCGGTGCGGGTCAACCTGGGGCTGTTCCAACCCGATATCAATGTGATTTGGGATCTGGCCGTCCACGACCTGGCGATCATGAACTACGTCTTTGATCAAAAACCGGTCGCCGTTTCCGCCACCGGTATGAGCCACGTGCCGGGCAAGCCGGCCGATATCGCCTACCTGTCGCTATTCTTCGAAAACAACATGATGGGCCATGTGCATATCAACTGGCTCTCGCCGGTCAAGCTGCGCCGCTCCATGATCGCCGGTAGCAGAAAAATGGTGGTCTACGACGACCTCGAGCCGAGCGAGAAGATCAAGATCTATGACAAGGGAATAACCATCACCGAGCGTCAGGCGCTCTATGACCACCTGGTCGGCTATCGGGTGGGCGACATGGTTGCACCGCAGCTGGAGAATCACGAAGCGCTGAACCTCGAAGCCAGGTATTTCGCCGACTGTATAGGCAAGGGCGAGCAGCCGGCCAATAACGGGCAAGCGGGTCTGGAGGTGGTGGAGATTCTGGAAGCCGCCACCCGCTCGATGCAGGAGAAGGGCTGCACCATCGAACTCAATGCGGGGAGCTGAAGACATGATCCCGTTTCTCGACCTGAAGGCTCAGTACCGCTCCATCAAGGACGAGATAGATCAGGCAGTGCTCAATACGCTGGCCAGCAGTCAGTATGTGCTGGGCAGCGAGGTATCCACCTTTGAAGAAGAATTTGCCGAATACTGCGGCGCTGCTTACGGCATTGCAGTCAACAGCGGAACAAGCGCCTTACACCTGGCCTTGCTGGCGGCCGAAGTCGGGCCGGGTGACGAAGTCATTACCGTCTCGAATACCTTTGTGGCCACTGTCGCAGCAATTGACTACTGCGGTGCAGCGCCGGTCTTTGTGGACGTGGAACCCGATACGCTGAATATGAACCCGCATCTGGTTGAAGAAGCCATCACCGAGCGTACCAGAGCGATTCTGCCGGTGCATTTACATGGACACCCCGCCGACCTCGACCCGATACTGGAGATCGCCAGACGACACGATCTTCGGGTCATCGAAGATGCCTGCCAGGCCCATGGCGCCGAATATAAAGACAGGCGCGTGGGTGGCATCGGCGATCTCGGCTGTTTCAGCTTCTATCCGGGAAAAAATCTGGGTGCCTGTGGCGAGGGCGGAATGGTGGTCACTCAGAATGAAGACTTTGCCAGAAAGATCCGAATGCTGCGGGACTGGGGCCAAGAGAAGAAGTACCACCATAAACTCAAAGGTTACAATTACCGCATGGACGGCATTCAGGGAGCGATTCTCAGGGTCAAGCTGAGACATCTGGATGGCTGGACAACCGCACGTCGTGAAGTAGCGCGGCGATACAACGAGCAACTGGTGGGTCTGAATCTGACACTTCCAATAGAGAAGCCCTGGGCCAAGGCGGTTTATCACGTCTACGCAGTGCGCATACTGGCACGAGACGCGCTGCATAACTACTTGAATGAACAGGGTGTGCAAACGGGGATCCATTATCCGATTCCAGTGCATCTACAGACGGCGTATGCGAGCCTCGATTTCCCGGAAAACAGTTTTCCAATTAGCGAAAGCTCAAGCAGATATTTGCTTTCTTTGCCACTGTACCCGGAACTAAGCCAATCTAAAGTCTCAGACATCTGCAATTATATCCACAACTTCCATCAGGAAGCGGATGAGGAGTGAGCAAGTCGTGGAAAGCATGGTTAGAGTCGTAAAGGCGGTCCATGGCCTCAATAAGAGTGGGAATGATTTCGAATTTATCAGTGGACTAGTAGAACACTTGAAGTCTCTCTACAATCCAGCCGGACTGGTAGAGCTTTATACTCGTTTCAAAGAAGGTGAAGGAGAATTTGACAAGCTTTTAAGATCGATCTTGTGGCGGTGTTTGGTCAAAGAATGCGGCAGCCAACTCAGCATTGACAGCGGAGCAGCCTTTAAACACCCGGAAACATTCCGTATTGGCGATCATCTTTTTGTGGGACGAAATGCGAATATCCAAGGTCGATTTGACGGTCGTTGTGATATTGGAAATCATGTCTGGATAGGACCCGGTAGTTTTCTGGACGCCAGAGACCTTATTATCGAAGACCATGTCGGCTGGGGTCCTGGTGCGAAAGTGCTTGGCTCATCACACTGTGGAATTCCCATCGACCGCCCCATCATTGAAACGGACCTCGTCATAAAAACAGTCAAGATCTGTGAGTGGGCTGATATTGGAACCGACGCAGTTTTGCTGCCGGGAGTAACAATAGGAAAAGGTGCAATAATAGGTGCTGGCTCAGTTGTTACAGAAGATGTGGCCGCGTTTTCGATTGTCGCTGGCACTCCGGCTCGATTCATCAGATGGCGTGATGGCTACGGGAAAGCTACGGATGGAAGTCTTTGATATGAATAACTCAACCGTAATGGTTACGGGTGGCGCCGGCTTTATCGGTTCCGAGCTGTCTCACCAGCTCTGCCAATGCGCCGAACGTGTTATCATCGTCGACAACCTGGTCAACGGCAAGCGGGAGAACATCCAGCAACTCTTAAACGATCGCGTGACGTTCTACCCGTACGATATTCGTGATCTGGACAAGATGATACCGCTGCTGAACGAAGTGGACGTAGTATTCCATCTCGCCTGCCTGGGCGTGCGCCACTCGATTCACTCACCGTTGGAAAACCACGACGTCAATGCCACTGCCACCTTGAATCTGCTGAAAGCCAGTCGCGAGGCGCGGGTCGGGCGCTTTGTCTACGTCTCGAGCTCGGAAGTGTACGGCACCGCCCAATGGGTGCCAATGACCGAAAACCACCCCACTCTGCCCATGACCGTCTATGGCGGCTCCAAACTGGCCGGCGAAAGCTATACCCGTGCATTCTACCGAACCTATAACTATCCGACGGTAGTCGTTCGCCCCTTCAACAGCTTCGGGCCCCGTTGCCACCACGAAGGTGACAGCGGCGAGGTAATTCCCAAGTTCCTGCTGCGGGCCATGGCCGGTCAGTCGTTGATCATCCACGGTGACGGCTCCCAAACCCGCGACTTCACCTATGTCAGCGACACGGCCCGGGGATTCTCTGCGCCGGATTCTCCGATCTGGCGCCAGGTCAAACCATCAATGTGGGCCAGGGTGAGGAGATCACTATCAACGAACTCGCCGGCCTGGTGGATGAGCTGTTTGAGGACCGCAACCTGGAGGTGATCCATGAGGCTCCCCGTCCCGGCGATGTGTTGCGCCTTTATGCCGACCCCACTCAGGCACGGGGGCTGTTGGATTTTCGACCGCAAGTCACCGTCAGGGAGGGACTGAGCCGCGTCAAAGCCTGGTACGAGTCGCTGGGTCAAAGCCCTACGGCGTTGCTCAAGGATGAAATCATGCAAAACTGGAAAGCCCCAGGCTGAGGTCAACCAAATGACAGGACTTCCCCATCATATTCCCATTGCCATGCCCGTGCTCGGTGCGGAGGAGCAGCAGGCGATTCAGCGCCCCCTTTCCAGCGGTTGGGTGACCCAGGGGCGGGAGGTGGCCGCCTTCGAAGAGGCCTTTGCCAAATACGTCGGCGCCGATCATGCCTGTGCAGTGTCAAGCTGCACCGCGGCACTGCACCTGGCACTGCACGTGCTCGGAGTGGGCCCGGGGGACGAGGTGATCACCGTCAGCCACAGCTTTATCGCGACCGCCAACGCCATCCGCTACTGCGGTGGACGGCCGGTCTTCGTAGATATCGAGCCTCAGACCTTCAATATGGATCCGGGCCTTGTCGAGGCGGCCATCAGCTCCCGGACCAGGGCGATTCTGGTGGTTCATCAGTTGGGCATGCCTGCGGATCTCGCCGCCATACTGAAGATCGCAAAATCCCGTGGCATCCCGGTGGTGGAAGATGCGGCCTGTGCCGTCGGCAGCGAGATTCTGGTGGGTGACCGCTGGCAGCGTATCGGCGTTCCCCTGGGCGAGATCGCCTGCTTCTCTTTCCACCCCCGCAAGGTCATCACCACCGGTGACGGCGGCATGCTGACCACCAATAATGCCGCTCTATACGAACGCCTGGTCAAGCTGCGCCAACACGCCATGGACGTCAACGATCGTACCCGCCATCAGGCCAATACCGTTATTTTTGAGCGCTACCCGGAACTCGGCTTCAATTACCGTATGACAGATATACAGGGGGCGATGGGACTCGAACAGTTGAAGCGCCTGCCCGATATCGTCGCCAGAAGGCGGCAGCTGGCCAGGAACTACAGCAGAGAGCTGGCATCCATTTCCGGCCTGATGGTGCCTCAGGAGCCAACTTGGGCACGCAGCAACTGGCAGAGCTACTGTGTCCGTCTGCCCGCACATGCCAAGCAAAAGACAGTGATGCAGTCGATGCTGGACGAGGGTATCGCCACCCGCCGTGGCGTCATGTGCATCCATCGTGAAGCGAGCTACCCGGCGGAGCTGTGGCGAAGTGTCGAACAGTCGTCAAACCCGGCTGACACGACTGACCAAAACCAGAAGCCACTGGGCGAAAGCGAGGCAGCCCAAGATCACTGTATCTTGCTGCCACTCTATCCTCAACTGACGCTCGAGCAACAGCAGCGTGTCGCACAAGCACTTTACCGAGCAGTCAGCATCAACTGATGAGAACAGGATACAATTTCAACAAGCAGCGAGAGGATCGAGTTGATTATGGATACGACCTCAACCGTTAGAGAAGAGCCAATCGCTGCCGCCAGCAAAGCGCCGATGATCTCCATCGTTACACCTGCCTACAACGAGGCAAAGAACCTGCCGGTGCTGTATCAGCGCCTCTGCCGGGTGCTGAATGACGCCTCCGTCGAATGGGAGTGGGTGGTGGTGGACGACCACTCCCCGGATGACACCTTCAATGTAATCGCAGAAATCGCACAGCGCGATCCTCGCGTCAGGGGCTACCGCCTTACCCGAAATTCAGGGTCGCACGTCGCCCTGACCTGCTGCCTTAATCGAACAAGGGGCGCCTGCACAATCGCCCTGGCTGCCGACCTGCAGGACCCTCCGGAGGTGATACCGGAGCTGTTGGCCCGGTGGCGAGCCGGTTACCAGGTGGTCTGGGCCGCAAGGGCTCGCCGGGAGGGGAAAGCTGGTTTACCCGGAACACCGCGCGCCTGTACTACATGCTCATGCGTAAAGTACTGGGCTTTCGCGATATGCCGGCCAACGGTGCAGACTTCTTCTTGCTCGATCTTCAGGTGGTGAAGGCTCTCAGGAATTTTGGAGAGCAGAACATTTCGCTGCTGGCACTGCTGACCTGGATGGGTTTCCGCCAAACTTCCATTCAGTACGACAAGCAGGCACGCCTGAGCGGACGCTCCGGCTGGACGCTGGGAAGGAAGATAAAGCTGCTGATAGATTCTGTTACTGCCTTCAGTTATTTACCCATCCGCGCCATCTCCTATTTCGGCATCATGGTAGCCTTTATCGGCTTTTGCTATGCCCTCTTCGTGATTTACAACGCCCTCACCGGCACACCGCCCCAGGGCTGGACCACGCTGATAGTGATCGTACTCTTTCTGGGCGGTATCCAGATGCTGATGATGGGCGTACTCGGTGAATATATCTGGAGAGGGCTGGATGAAGCGAGACGGCGACCTCGGTTTCTCATTGAGGAGACAACGCAAGGGCATCAAGGACCTCACCAACCTGGACCGGATGGGCTTGCGAACGAAAAGCAGTGCGATACCGTCATTTAGTGCAATGTGCGCTGTCATCTTCGGTTGGACCAATGGGTACTTGGGCGGAACCAGCCGCGGATAATACCGATACTCGATTCGGACGAAGGAATTCAGGGGAAATGGAGCATATTGTTTTTCTGGTCCACCGCATTCCCTATCCCCCCAACAAGGGCGATAAGATCCGTTCCTATCACCTGCTGCGGGCACTTTCCCAGCAGTACAGGGTGCACCTCGGCTGTTTCGTCGACGACCCTCTGGACTGGGCGTACGCCGATAAACTGTTACCCTTCTGCGAGTCTCTGCACTGCGTGCCGTTAAAGAAGTCTTCACGCTATCTCAAGGGTCTCAAGGCTTTGACCAGCGGCCAGCCGATCACCCTCCCCTACTATCGCTCTTCGCATATGCAGCGCTGGGTCACCGAAACGATCGAGCGGTACGCGATCGAGCGCGCGCTGGTGTTTTCCTCGTCGATGGCACAATACGTCGATGGGAAGCGTTTCTCCCATCTGAAAAGGGTGATCGATTTCGTCGATGTGGATTCCGACAAATGGGCGCAGTACGCGGCCAAAAAGCACGGGCTCGTCCGGTGGGTCTACCAGCGCGAATACCGTACACTGCGCCACTACGAAAACCGGATTGCCAGTATTTTCGACAGCTGCGTCTTCGTCTCCCAGGAGGAGGCGCGCCTGTTCAGCAACCAGTTGCCCGCCGACCTGGCGCCCAAGGTGGCTCACCTGCTCAACGGCGTGGATACCGGCTTCTTCAATCCGTCGGCCGGTTTCGACGGTGCGCAGATCCCGTGTCTCAGCCCCTATCTGGTGTTTACGGGGGCAATGGACTACTGGGCCAATGTCGACGCCATGCAGTGGTTCTGTCAGCAGGTGTGGCCCCGGTTGAAGCAGCGCCACCCCGCGCTGCATTTCTACATCGTCGGCGGCAACCCCACGGCGGAAACCCGGGCGCTCGAACGCCTGCCTGGGGTCCATGTGACCGGCCGCGTCCAGGATGTCCGCCCGTACCTGCATCGGGCCGAGCTGGTGGTCGCCCCGCTGCAAATCGCGCGAGGAATACAGAACAAGGTGCTGGAAGCCATGGCCATGGGCAAGCCGGTCGTGGCCACCTCCATGGCCATGGAAGGTATCCACTACGGCCCCGATCTCTGTCTCGAGATCGCCGATTCGCCCAACGACTTCACGATGGCCTGCAACCGCCTGCTTGCTCGGCAGCAACCGGTGCACGCCAACGCCAACAGAGCCTGGGTGGTCAACCGGTTCGGTTGGGATCAGACACTGGGACGGTTGCCGGCACTCCTGGAAGGAGCGCCACCATGAGCACGGTCGCATCGCCGGTCACCGGAGAGTGGGACGGGCTGACCGGAGTGTCCGGGTAGCAATAGATCGGGCCTTTGCCGGACGTCAGGCCCAACCTCATTTTTGGGAGACCCTTATGTGCGGGATAGCTGGACTGCTCAATCTGGATCGTCAACCGGTGGACGCAGGACTGCTACAACGGATGAATGAGCTCCAGACTCACCGCGGGCCGGACGCGGGCGATACTTACGTTGCCAACCACCTGGGGCTGGCGCACCGGCGCCTGTCGATCATCGATATCGCCAGCGGCCAGCAGCCGCTGGTCAACGCCGACCAAAGCGCGGTCATCGTCTTCAATGGCGAGATCTACAACTTCGCTGCGCTGCGCGATGAACTCGAACGGCTCGGCTTCCGGTTTCGCACCCGCTCCGACACCGAAGTAATCCTGCAGGCCTGGAAGGCCTGGGGCAAGGCCTGCGTCAAGCGACTGCGCGGCATGTTCGCTTTCGCCATCTGGGACTTCGGCAGCGAGCAGCTTTTCCTGGCCCGTGATCGCCTCGGTATCAAACCGCTCTTTTACAGCCTGATCAACGGCCGCCAACTGGCCTTCGCCTCCGAGCTCAAGGGGCTGCAGTGTCTTCCCCGGTTCGATCGTCAGCTGGACGACCGCGCCATCGCCGACTATTTCACCTTTGGATACATCCCCGACCCCAAGTCGATCTATGCCGGCACCCACAAGCTGCCACCGGGCCATACCCTGCTGCTGGAGCGGGGACAAACTCAACCAGCCATCGAGCAGTACTGGGATGCCAGCTTCGCCGACCCCGTTCCGGTTCGCGATCAGCGGCAACTCCAGGACGAACTGATCGAGCGGCTGCGGGAGGCAGTGCAAATCCGCCTGGTCTCCGAGGTGCCGATCGGCGCCTTCCTGTCCGGCGGGGTCGATTCCAGCGCCGTGGTCGCGCTGATGGCCGGGCTGATGGAGCGGCCGGTCAACACCTGCTCCATCGGCTTCGACGTGCCCAGCTTCAACGAAACCGAATTCGCCGAGATGGTCGCCAGGCGATACTGCACCAACCACCGGGAGCAGACCGTCGCAGTCGACGATTTCGGCCTGCTGGATACCCTTGCCAGCCTCTACGACGAACCCTATGCCGACAGCTCGGCGATCCCCACCTACAGGGTCTGCGAGCAGGCCCGGAAACAGGTCACCGTCTGCCTGTCCGGTGATGGCGGCGACGAACTGTTCGCCGGCTACCGCCGCTACCGCTGGCATATGCTCGAAGAGCGGATCCGCGGACTGGTCCCGGCGGCCATCCGCAAGCCGGTTTTCGACCTGCTCGGCAACTACTATCCCAAGCTGGACTGGGCGCCCAGGTATCTGCGCGCCAAGTCGACCTTCCAGGCGTTGCAACGCGAAGCGCTGGCCGCCTATCTGCACACCGTGTCCTTTACACCGGAGCAGGTTCTCAGGCAGTTGTTCACGCCCGAATTCAACCGGCGCCTGAACGGCTACCGCCCGCTTGCGGTGTTCGAAAGCCATCAGCAGCAGTTCGATGGTGACGACCCGCTGTCGCTGATCCAGTACCTGGACATGAAAACCTATCTGCCCGGCGACATCCTGACCAAGGTCGACCGCGCCAGCATGGCCCATGGTCTGGAGGTTCGGGTACCGATTCTCGACCACGAATTCCTCGGCTGGGCCAACAGGATCCCGTCCCACCTCAAGCTCTGCGGACGCGAGGGCAAGTACCTCTTCAAGAAATCGCTCGAACCGCACCTGCCCGACGCCGTGCTCTACCGGCCCAAGAAGGGATTTGGCGTGCCCATCGCCCGCTGGATGCGCGGCCCTCTGGCCGACACCCTGCGCCAACGCCTGCTGCGCGGGCACCTGCAGTCACTGGGGATCTTCAACCACCGGACACTGGAGCGTCTCGCCGACGACCATATCCGGGGAACAAGCGACCACAGCGTAACCCTCTGGGCGCTGCTGATGTTCGAGTCCAGTATCCGGCGCTCGCTGTCCGGCGATCAGGAAGCCGCAGCATGAAGATACTGCATGTGTTTGATCATTCCGTTCCCCTGCACAGCGGCTACACCTTTCGCAGTCGTGCAATACTGGAGAACCAGCGGGCTCTGGGACTGCAAACCTGTCACCTTACCAGCCCGAAACACGGGCCCGTTGCCGCCGCCAAAGAGCAGGTGGACGGCCTGGAGTTCTATCGCTGTGGCGAGGTGCCCGGCTGGATAAGAACAGTTCCCTTCGCCAATCAGTTGGCCATTATCCCGATATTGAGCCGGAAGATCGCGGAGGTTATCGATTGCGAACGGCCGGATATCATCCACGCCCACTCGCCGGCGCTCAATGGCATTGCCGCCCTGCGTGCGGCTCGCAAGGCTCGCCTGCCGCTGGTCTACGAGGTGCGGGCATTCTGGGAGGACGCCGCCGTCAACCTCGGCACCAGCACCGAAGGCGGAATGCGCTACCGGCTGACCCGGGCGCTGGAAACCCATGTGCTGAAACAGGCCGATGCCGTGACCTGCATCTGCCAGGGGCTGCGGGACGACATCATCGCCAGAGGCGTATCGGCGCGACGCATCACGACCATTCCCAACGCGGTCGACCTGGAGCAGTTCCCGCTGCTGACCCGGAAATCTCAGGACATTCTTCAACTGTACGGTCTGAGCGACGAGCCTCTGCTAGGCTTTATCGGTTCGTTCTACGAATACGAAGGTCTGGATATTCTGATTCATGCCGTTAACTTGCTGCGTACCCGACTGCCAGCGCTGCGGGTACTGCTAGTGGGGGCGGCCCCAGGAAGACTTTCTCAGACAGCAGGCCCGCGAACTGGACGTCAGCGACCGGATCATCTTCACCGGCCGGGTACCCCACCAGCGGGTGACCGACTATTACAGCGTACTCGACGCCCTGGTCTATCCGCGCAAGTCCATGCGTCTGACCGAACTGGTGACGCCACTGAAGCCGATGGAGGCGATGGCGCAGGGCAAGCCGGTACTGGCCTCCGACGTCGGGGGGCACCGGGAACTTATTCGCCACGCCGAAAATGGCTATCTGTTCGCCGCCGACGATCCTGCGGCCCTGGCAAGCGCTATCGAGGTGATGTTTCAGAACAGGGTCTCACACGAAAAACTGGTGGCCCGAGGGCGGGCCTTTGTCGAAATCGAGCGAAACTGGATCAACAGCGTCGGTCGATACGAACCCATTTACGCGACGCTCGCACGGGCTTGCGATAATGCCGGATTTTGATTCCCTCCGGATCTGCGTGATTGGCCCGGTCCCGCCACCCGCCGGCGGCATGGCCAATCAGACTGCGGAACTCTGTCGCCTGCTGGAGCAGGAAGGAGCCCGCGTCACCCTGATCGCCGTCAATCCACCGTACCGCCCGGCATGGATCGGCCGGTGGCGGGGGCTGCGGGCACTGTTTCGCCTGCTGCCCTACCTTCGCACCCTTTGGCGCAGGCTCGGGTCTGCCGATGTGGTCCACCTGATGGCCAACTCGGGATGGTCCTGGTATCTGTTCGCAACCCCGGCGATCTGGATCGCCTGCCTGAGAGGGACACCCGTCGTCGTCAACTACCGGGGGGCAACGCTGAAGCTTTCTTCGGCCGCGCCTGGCGCTGGATCCGGCCGACCTTCCGACAGGCCAGCGCCTGCGTCGTCCCCTCGGGGTTTCTGGCCGAGGTGTTTGCCAAACGCCAGCTATCCACACGCATCATTCCCAACACTCTGGACCCGTCCCGTTTTTCCCCCCGGACGGGAACGGGAAGTCGGTCAACGCCGAAGGGCCCATCCTGGTGGTTACCCGTAATCTGGAGCCCATCTATGGTATCGATCTGGCACTGCGGGCGCTGCCCGCCGTGCAAGGCCGGTTTCCCGGCGCTCGGCTGGTGATTGCCGGGTCCGGTCCGGAGCGGACCGCACTCGAACGCCTGGCCGCGGACTTGGGGGTGGCAAACCGCGTCGAGTTCCGCGGCCGCCTGACGAGTTGGCAGGTGGCAGAGCTGTACCGGCAGGCCGATCTGCTGCTCAACCCCAGCCGGGTCGACAACTCGCCCAATTCCATCATCGAAGCCCTTGGCTGCGCCCTCCCCGTGGTTTCCACCCGCGCCGGCGGCATCCCCAAGCTGGTTGAAGACGGGGAAACGGCGTTGCTGGTGGACCTGGAGGACCCCGATGCACTGGCATCAGGCGTGCTGCGCGTACTCGAGGATGATGCCCTGCGACAGCGGTTGAAGACCGCCGGGCTGAATTTCAGTCGGCGGTTTCATTGGCAGGCGGTAAAAAAGGAGCTGTTGAACACCTACCTCGAGGTCATAGAGTCGAAAAAGATAGATTCGTCGCGAACACGGACTAATCTCTAACACGAGCACGCTATCTTATTGGGTTGACAGAGCGGACCGCGTCGATGCACATCTGCCATATCGTATTCCGGTTTGACATCGGTGGCCTGGAAAACGGCATCGTCAATATTCTCAACCACCTCCCCGAGGTCGGCTACCGGCACTCCATCCTCTGCCTGTCGGGCTACAATCCCGAGTTTTTTGCCAGGATTCGGGCCGGTGGAGTCGCCATTCACACGCTGAACAAAAGGCCTGGCAAGGATATCGGCTACCTGAAGCGGCTGTATGGCCTGCTTCGGGCGCTTCGCCCGGACATTGTCCATACCCGCAACCTGAATACCCTCGAGTGCCAGGCGGTCGCCTGGCTGGCCGGCGTGCCGGTCCGGATACACGGTGAACACGGCTGGGACTCCGGGGACGCAAGGACCCGCCGCAAGCCAGCCCTCATCCGCAAAGTGTTCAGCCCGCTCATCAGCCGCTACGTCGCCCTTTCCGCTGAAACCGAAGGGTATCTCAGCACACGGGTGGGCATCTCACCGCGGCGAATCGAACGCATTTGCAATGGTGTCGATATCGACCGCTTCCGACCCGGGCGCCCACTCGCAGCAGCTTCGCCGACCGAAGCTACACTGGTCATCGGCTCGATCGGACGCCTGGCCGAGGTCAAGAATCACCAGTTGCTGATTCGGGCTTTTGCCCGGCTGCTGGAAAGAGCCGGCAGTCGCAGCGAGCGGTTGCACCTCGTCATCGTCGGCGATGGCCCTTGCCGCGAGCGACTGGTTACCCTGGTCAGGTCTCTCGATATCGAAGACCGGGTATCGCTGCCGGGCGCAAGCGACAATGTCCCCGAGGCGATGTCCGGCCTGTCACTGTACGTACAGCCGTCCTGTGCCGAAGGGATATCCAATACCATCCTCGAGGCCATGGCCTCGGGGCTGGCGGTCATCAGCACCGATGTTGGCGGCGCGAGGGAACTGGTCCGGCCCGGATTCAATGGCGAGATCACCGGGAACGGCAACGTCGAAGCGCTTGTCGAGGCGCTTTGGCGGTATGTCGAGAATCCGGAGTTGCTGCGCTTGCACGGTTGCAACAGCCGGTTGCGGGCGGAACAGGATTTCAGCCTTGCAACGATGGCCGAACGCTATCACCGTCTGTACCAGGGACGCTCGCATGCGAGCGGAAGTGAAAGCCATCCTCCGGTAGCCGAAAGATGACGCTGGCGTTATACAGGCGGCTGGTCGCCGATTGCCTGTTCCCCCTGCACGAAAGACTGAAGGGCCACGACAGTCTGCGGCTGCGAAATTCGCTGGAAAAAAGCCAGTGGTTCAGCCGGGAGATGCTGGAAGCCCGTCGCCTGGCACGACTGCGGCAGTTCCTGACCGACGTGAACGCCATCAACCCCTATTACGCCGACCTTTTCAAAACGTCAGGACTCGCGCCTGCCGGCTTCGACGACCCCCGGATCCTGCTGTGCATTCCCTGCCTGACCAAGGAGCTGATCCGCGCGCATCGGGACCGTCTGCTCTCCCGAACCGACCGGCCACCCAGGTTCATGAGAACCTCCGGGTCCAGCGGCCAGCCGCTTGAGTTTGCCGTCGGCAAGGAGCGGATCAGCCACGATATCGCCGCAAAATGGCGCGCGACCCGCTGGTGGGGCGTCGATATCGGAGAACCCGAAGCCGTTGTCTGGGGCTCCGACATCGAACTCAGCGCCCAGGGCCTGGCCCGGCAAATCCGTGACCGGCTGATGCGAACGCGTCTCTTCCCCGCCAGGCATCTCAGGGGCGATGCCCTGTTGGCCCTGTTCGATCGCCTCCAGGCATACCGCCCCGCCATGATCTATGGCTACCCGTCGATCCTGTCGCTGCTCGCCGAGGCGGCGCTGCAACAGGAGCGTCGCTTTGGCGATGGCTCTCTCAAAGTCGTCTTCTGCACGGCGGAAAAGCTCTACGAGCATCAGCGGCAGTTGATCGAGCAAGTCTTCCAGGCACCGGTGGCGAATGGCTACGGCAGTCGCGATGCGGGATTCATCGCGCACGAATGTCCGGCAGGATCCCTGCATCTCAGTGCCGAGGACATCATCGTCGAGATTCTCGACGATCGGCAGCAACCCGTTCCAGCCGGCACGCCCGGCGAGATCGTCGTCACCCACATGGCGACCCGGGCATTTCCGATGATCCGGTACCGTACCGGCGATATCGGGTGTCTCGCCACCGAACCCTGCGCCTGTGGCCGTCATCTGCCCGTCCTGGCGGATGTAATCGGTCGCGCCAATGACCTGCTTCGCGCCACCGACGGCTCGCCGGTTCACGGCGCCTACATCGGCAACATAGTCCGGGACGACGCCGCAATCGCGCAGTTCCAATTCACCCAACACGGACCCCGAGGGTTCGAGCTCAAGCTGGTTTGCCGCGACGGCACGGAGCCTGATTCGTCCGGCCTCAGGACAAGACTGCTTGAGTTACTGGGTGCCGATGCCGAGATCGCCATTCAACGCACTGCCGCAATCGAGGTGGAAGCCAACGGCAAGTACAAGTACATTGTGAATCGGTGCCGCGAAAACCGACCCCGTGGCGCAACCAGGCAGAGTCCCTGACCATGCAGAAACGGACACAGATCTGTATCACGGTTGATACCGAATTCAGCATTGCCGGCCACTTTCTGGATCCGGAGCGCTATGCGCCTTTGGCTGAGCCGGTCATCTACGGTCGTCGCGGCAGCAAACGGCAAGGGCTGGAATTCCTGCTCGATACCCTGGCCCGGTATGAGATGACGGCATCCTTTTTCATCGAGTGCGCCAACTATTTCTACTTCGGTGACGAGCCGATGCGCAGCGTCGTGAGACGCTTGCAGGCAGCCGGCCAGGACGTTCAGCTGCATATCCATCCTGTCTGGTTGAGCTTCGCCCGGGGGCAGGCGCCCTTTCCCCGCCAGGATAACTGCGACGGACGGGGCTACGAGGAGATCCATCGCGTCATCGCCGTCTGCGCCGATATCTTCGAGCGCTGGGCCGGACACCGGCCGCTCGCGCTGCGTACGGGCAGCCTGCGTGCCGACAGCGATGTTTATCGCGCCATGGCCAACCTCGGTATCCCCATGGCATCCAATATAGCCCTGGGCATTTACCGGCCCGCCGAACCGGCGCTGCAACTCGACTCCGGTCGCCGCCGAATAGAGGGCGTGATGGAACTGCCTGTCTTTACTTATCGGGACAGCAATCTCTTCGGCACCCACAGGAAATCACTGCAGATAACCAGTTGCTCCTGGCCGGAAATGCGGCACCTGCTCTGGACCTCGCGCAGGGCCGGCGTCGAACAGATCCTGCTATTGACCCATCCTTTCGAGTTCATCAAGAAATCGGACTTCCGATACACCCGGGTGACGCGCAACCGTGTCAACCAGAGTCGTCTGGAAAAGTTGTGTCGCTTCATCAAGCGGTACCCGGATGACTTTGTCGCTGTCACCTTCACCGGCCAGAAGACAGCCTGGCTCGGCTCGGAACTGGAGCAGCCATTCGTGCAGATTCCCTCGGTGTTCAGTATCGGCCGCAAACTCCATAACCGGATCAACGACTGGGTATGGGCCTACTGACCCGCCCGCGAGGCGCCCCTCCCCGCTATGAAAACTGCACAGGACAAAGTCATCATTCTCGGCACCGACAGCCAGATCGGACTGTCCCTGATTCGCGAACTGGGACGGCGCAACTGTCACGTTGTCGCCATCGGCCGCTCCAGGGACTCGATAGGGCTGCGATCACGCTATGCGCGGGAGCGTTTCGTCTGGCCCGCGGGCGATGAAAAACGACAGATCGAGTTTCTCAATCAGGTCGCCGGAAGCACCGGCGCACGTTACCTCCTCTGCGTGTCCGAGACCGATATTCTGTTCCTCAACCGCTGTCGCGACCTCCTGGAGCTGACTCCGCTGATTCCCGGCCAGGCGGCCATCGAACGGGTGCTGGACAAACAGCGCACAGCCGGCGCAGCAGCCGAGGTGGGCATCCTTTCGCCCGCAAGCCACTGCATCGACGACCTCGGGGAACTGGACGCCCTTGCCCCTTCACTGCGCTACCCGGTGATCCTGAAGTGGCGAAACCCCCATGAAGTGATGCACGATGCCCGCCGGCAGGGTGTTCCGATCGAGAAGGTGATCTACTGCCACAGCGCCGAACAGCTGGCCGACCGACTCGGTCGTTACGCGCCACTGGGCCAATTCCCGATGATTCAGGCGTACTGCCCGGGTTACGGCCTGGGCCAGTTCTTCTTCATGTACCGCGGCAAGGCCCTGTTGCGTTTCCAGCACCGGCGCATACACGAATGGCCACCCGAAGGCGGCTTCTCGTCACTCTGTGCGGGCGTCCCGCTGGACCGGCACCGCGCCCTGCAGGAGCGATCGATCGCCCTGTTGCGAAAGCTCGACTGGGAAGGCCCCGCGATGGTCGAGTACCGCTACGACGAGCACAGCGATCGCGCGGTGCTGATGGAGGTCAATGGCCGGTTTTGGGGAAGTCTGCCCCTGGCCTATTATTCCAATGCCCCCTTCGGCTGGTACACCTACCAGGTGCTGGGACTGGGACAGGTGCCCGCGGTACCTGAACCGATACGGGATGACATCCAGTGCCGTAATACCCTGATCGAGCTCAAGCGCTTGATTCGCATTCTTTTTCAACGGCAGAAGATCAGGGACAAAAGCCTGAGGTTCAGCCCGTTAAAGGAGGTGACGGGCTTCATTGGCGGGTATTTCAATCCCAGGATGCGCTACTACGTCTTCAGCCTGTCAGACCCCATGCCCCTGTTCGCCGATTGGGCCGCCATGGCGAGGAAAATGATGCGGCGCTAAGGAACCTAACGTCACTCCAATTCCCAAGGCTTGAACGTCCGCTGCGCCAGGTACTGTTTGATCAGGTTTTCGGTGGCATTTTCGATAATGGCGTAGCAGTTATTGAAATACGCCTTGCCATGTATGTGCGGGTCATGAATATGCAACCGCCTGGGCCGGGCCCAGTATCCGAGCAGCGCGATCTGAGCACGGCTTTCGCCCAGCATCGCTTTCAGCCGGTGGGCATGGCGCAACTCCATCACCAGCAACAGGTCCGTGTCGAGCACCTCGAAATCGCTGAAATTCGTGGTCAGATGTGACCGCATGTCCACCCCGCGCTCGAGGGCCGTTTCCACTCCGAGCTCGAATGCCGGCACGCCGGTCGTGGTCGCCAGACCGAAACCTGCACTGGGGATACCGTGATGACGGGCAACACCTTCACCGAAGGGACTGCGACAGATGTTGCCGAGGCAGACGAATACCAGGCGCTCGACTCTGGCGAAATCCACCTGGCGGAATTCGTCATCCAAGCCGGCCCGGGCGCCCATCTCTGTCAGCAGCAGTCGTACCAGGCCCTTGAAGCTGGCAAAGTTGTCGTGGATGTAGGACATCTTGCATCCGGCTTCCATTCATGATCAGGCACTGGATATTTATCCAGAATTCGGATTATAGAACGGCCAGGCGATCTGCGCGAATCACCCCGACCAGAAAAAGTTTCATCGCTGTCAGGGATACAGCCGCCCTGGGTCAGCGTGCCCCTGCCCCACAACAACCTTCTGATTTTTTTGGAAGATCTAATCTTGTCCAAGTGCTTTCATCATCTCCCCGGGACCCAGAGGGATTCGATGGGTCAAGGTGGCCACGCCGATTAGCGTCTAGACTCTGTCATGACCTTGGCAGATGAAAACGTCTGGAGCCCGGATAGCATGAACAAGACGTTACTCGGCGGCGGTGTGATCATCTGTGCGTTACTCGCCGTGAAATTGATCGGCAGCGATCAATTGCCCGACGACGGCGTACAGTCTGATCAGCCCCGTGTCGCCCAGACCGGCCGAAACCTGTCCGACTGCATGGCTGTCTTGAAGGGTCTCGACGGCGGTTGGTGTGAACTCAAGGTAAGCCAGGACAAACCCGGTATCGCCAATGTCTGGCCCGCCAAGCAACGTCGCGTTCAGCACAGCATGGGGCCGAAGGCCGTGCTCATCGCCTGGAGCAGCGCCGCCTGGGACAGAGATAATCAGGCGTTCTATTTCATGGGCGGTGGCGGCCGTGACTATGGTGGCAACGAAGTCTATCGCTTCACGCTAAAGGACGGGACCTGGAAAAGACTCACCAATCCAAGCCCGCTGGATCATTGGACCGGTTCCAGTCGTTCCTTCTGGATCCCTGATATTCGCTCTGTTCCGCCAGCGTCTTACATTAACGACGGGCTTTTGTTCAATCATACGACCGACACCATAATATTGTTGGCCAGCCAACCGGCGAACGGCGCCAGAGTCAGGGAAGAGGACGATGCCGCCCAGGACAGCTTTCTGGAAGACGGGAACGAGCCCCACCAATATGAATTCAATCCCTCGGAATCCGAAAGCCGCAATGGCCTGGCTCCCTTGAGCTGGCGGCGTATTGGAAGCTATCGCTGGTCCAAGCCAAGGAGCGTTCAACTACCCGACGGTACACTGGTGCTCGGCAACAATGAACAGTTGTTCCAGGTCATCCAGGGCAATAATGGCCAACTGCAAGAGCCACGGCTGTTTCACGATGACCATAAGAGTCGCGGAGGCAACGCCGTCTATGATCCACATCGAAAATGGATATGGAGCGTCTACCTTCGGAGCCTGGTTGCTATTGACTCCTCCGGCAGATTGATGCTGGACATAAATCTGCCAATGCACGCCGGCAGGTCCATTGCATTCGATCGGAATCGTAATATTGTCATGTGGGATGGCAACACCCGCATTTTCACGCTCGATCCTGATGATTCATCCCCCGTATGGCGTACCATTAACTGGCCTGAAAATGGGCCGTACGAAGGCGTAAAAGGAGGAGTATTTGGGAAATGGGTTCATCTAGGCAACAACTATTTTGCCGGAATCTCAAATTACAGACACGGAATCTGGATATACAAGCACCCTGAAGATCCGAAATTCGGTCGTCAGTTGTCGGATACCAATATTCAGAAGATAGTCGACCGGGCATTGGAAAACTCGACGGTAAAACTGCCGGCGGGTCTGTACCCTTATGGTTTACGTATCGACAAGCCAATGACACTGGATCTTGAGGGTGTTGAGCTCATGGAAGTCTCTGGCAGCAAGGGAATGCTGAATATTGTCAATAACGGCGGACTGCTAACGATACGGAATTTTGAAGCCAATGCCGATATCGGTACGGCGCAGACGGGCAACTTTGCGGGTATCCGAATAACCGGTGCCAATTTCAATGTCAACCTGGAAAACGTTACGATTCGAAAAACCGCCATCGGTGTCATGACCGACAACCGCGGCGGCAACCTCTCGATCAAGGACAGTATTTTTGAAGATATAGGCTTTTATAAACGAAAAGGTTTAAGCCATATCATTTATGCGGGGGCCATAGACTCTCTGACTGTCGTCAACTCCCGACTGCAAAGAGCCTTGCACCTGGGGCATCTTCTCAAGTCCAGGGCAAAATCCACGACGGTCACAGACAGCCTGTTGCTGGGCTTGCAGAGTCGCCACAGCCGTGTGATCGACCTGTCCTGCGGAGGACGCCTCGAAGTGAAGAACTCTGTTCTGCAAAGTAGTTCACTCACCGACAACCAGGACCTGATTTCCGTCGGTGTCGAAACACCCCAGAATTGCCGTCACGGTTTGCTCGACGGGGATATCGACATACGGGACAGTGTGATTGTTTTCGATCGAGACATGCCCGACGCCAACAATAACCGCCTGTTC
The DNA here is from genome assembly GCF_042661465.1 of Marinobacterium aestuariivivens. NCBI lineage: Bacteria > Pseudomonadati > Pseudomonadota > Gammaproteobacteria > Oceanospirillales > Oceanospirillaceae > Marinobacterium > Marinobacterium aestuariivivens. The sequence continues at coordinate 376,776 of NZ_JBHSWE010000001.1, forward strand.
ACCTGGCGCTCCGGCGTCAAGCACCTTTCCCTGAGCAACAATACCATTATCAACCGAGGCAACAACAATCTTTTGCAACAGGAGGTTGGCGATACCGCCATTGAGGTACAGTCCCAGCACAATGCCATGTTCGAAAACCGAGAGGCGGCTGGACTGAATCCGATACCGGATACGCCGCCAAGATGACGACATGCCAAAGAGCATACCTGAAAGCCCTATTATGAAACTACGCAAATTGTTCAATCTATCTATCAGCAGCTTTTTTATTGCAGGCTTATTCCTCGAGAGTAGCCTGACTTGCGCTGAGCCTCTTACGTCGACAGCATCCACCGAGAAATCTGCATTGTCCAAACTCGCAAATGAAATGAAGCCGGGCGAGTGGGCTGAACTCAAGACTAAACGCCCCGACAAGCTTATGCATGTCTTTGTCGGTTACCGGCCTTCGGGCAAAGCAGCCTGGTATCACATTGCAGGCTGGACGGACGACGGGAAATGGGATCCTAAATCCCGTCAATTCCTGTTTATGGGATTTCGCAAGCAGTACAAGTTTATTGCCTACGCAGAGGACAGCAATGCATGGCGTATCCTTCCCGGTCCCTTTGGCTGGAATACGCCCGACTCTGGAACCTTTAAGGACACCCGCAAGACCAAGTTTGGACACGTATATGGACGCAATGCACTTGATTCAGAGCATGGTATCTTCTATGTAGCCATAAGTGGCTATACGTATGCCTATAATCTGAAAAGCAGCACTTGGACCCGTACCTCAGGCGGAAGCGGCATGAGCATCGAGTATTTCCCCGGGCTGGGTTTGTTGTCACATGATACCGATCCTCAAAGAGGTAAAACAGAATTCCCGCTCGAATTGTTACGTCCTAATAAGAATAATTGGGAGTCATTTACGACCTTGCCATTTTCCGGCTATCACTCGATTTCACATTACAATCCGATACTGGATGAAATGCTCTTTATTGCCGGTAACGATAACCGAAGCGTGGTCACGCTTAAACGCAATGGTCAGCTTTCGAGGAAGAAAGATTTACCATTCGATATGACTATCAGGTATGGCCAAGTGGTAGTAGATCCCAACACCGGACGCTATCTTATTTTCAACCTGGGGTTACTGCATGAATTCAACAGTCAAACCAACGAATACCAACCCGTGAACGACTATCGCCCCCTTGGGGTAAATATGAGATGCCGGTACCTGCAGCAATACCCGAGTTGGGTGTGATTCTGTTTGTAGATAATAGAACCCTGCTATATAAACATAATCCAACAGATGATCAATGACTATTCCATACTATACATCTTCAACATCTCATGCAATTAAATCTTGATACCGTTAAAAAGAACCACCTGCTTTTTAAATTTTGAACTAATAATACGCGCCAGGCTTTTCATATAATTTATCGGGAGATATCTTTTTCTTTTCGATGGAACTGGAAGCAATACTACTTTCGCGAGATGTTCTTCCCCTTTTATTGCCGGTATTAACTTTACTTTTCTATTCGCCAGTCTTACTACTGCCTTATAGTTGATAGCTATTCCTTGCAGTGAAAAGTTAGAAATCGACCAAGTCTCAATTGGGAATAAGGGGGCATCATATTTGAAATACTTGATGCCATCTGAACATATCAAGCTTATAGCATCGGCCAAGTCTTTATTCATTTCTCTTTTCCAGTAATACAATCGACTCCTATCAATACCCCCAACAACCTGTTTTTTCCAAGTCTCCTTTTCAGACCCTACATCTTTTCCTCCACTTGTCGGACTTAACATATTTTTTTCAAAAGTTATTCCTATGAAGTCACATATTCTTCGTAAGTGCTTTTCAGAATCACCAATAAAATCTTCATACCTAATCGAAATAGAATTATGATCGTTTTCAAAAAAACCCGGCTCTTTTCAAACCATTCATTCCAGATATATGCATTACTGACAGGATGATAAGTCCAATTGAGCTTGGACATGGAATTACAGGAATCTCGAGGATCACGTACAATTCTTATAATTTTAGCTTTGGGGAACTCCTTCCTTATTAGGTCTAGAAAAAGAAGATGATTAGGTGTTTTTTCTACCCAAATCGATTTACCCTTTTTATTCAAGTAAATAGAAAAAAAACCATTTAAAACAGCATTAATTGATCTTTCACAGTTTGTCAGAGTATCATACAAATCTTCTGATGATATTTCGAACAATCCAATAACGTTCTGTCCGACCAACTTCACAGATGATATTTTATCCACGGCCTTTTTTGGCCAGTCAGGATCAGCCAGCATCTCTCGCCATTCATCTTCTTTAATTTTTGAAAAAAAATGAGTTTCCGGCCCAGCCCCAACCAACGAATGGGTATTGAGCATCGCAGTAAGCAAAGTAGTACCCGATCTTGGCGGGCCAACCAAAAAACATGGACCAATATCAGATATTTCATTCATTATTAAATCGACCATTTTAAGTAATTTTCATAACCCCTCAAACTTGTCTAAAGACTATATTGTAGCCAAATTCAATTAAACTCTCCCACAACAACCCCCCATAAAATTAATCTTGCATATAGCTCATTCAAAACTCACGCTTATGTCGACGTATCCGTGTAATACTGATCAGGGCTGTGACGGACTTAAAGCAACCGCAGCAGCTAAGTTCCAGGTTCAGCTGCAGTTAACAAGCCGATGGCAGCGATCAGAAATTTAAAATCATTCTGTTCTATTAGAAGCCTCCGCTTATGATAATTATAGTTCATTAAAGCATAGACCATGTTCAACACTAAAGTTGAACATAGCTGGCAAGTACAAGGAGCATATGAGACCTTTTTATACGTTAGCCGTTACGGGCCTAGCCCATGAATTGCGCCTTGGCAATGGCGGCAATCCCTTGGATTTGGACTCCCCTGCTGGCGGCTGTAGAACGTTCTTCAGTTGGTCGCCTGCAAAGAGTCGTAGCGGGACGATAGCGCCTTAGCCCGATCGGTCAGGGTGACACTGTGTAGGGTGACGCCACTGTCGGACGCACTCGATCTGCTGGCAGAAACGCAGATGGTACTGGAACACCAGCAGACGAGCCAGAAAACTCACATCAATCCGACTTTTTCCAGCACATTGTAAGCTGACTACGAAATAGGCACACCAAGTTAATAATATGCCTGATGGTCATCGATATATGGGAACGAAGACAAGATTACTAGCCAATCGATTTCAAACTGAATATAACTTTTCCGAAAACAGGCGGTAAACGTTGCCCGGCACTGACGGACAACTTTGCCGCATTTTACAGGTGTTGAAGCTTGCGCAGACCCTAGACGTCGTCTATTATTTTCTATCAGATAAATTATATACTATGGATATAGTTCTGTTCCTAATATCTAATTCTCAGGTAATTTAAATTTTTGACGATTACAGTCCCAACGTAGAGCAAGTGAATCGGCAAGGAAATACATGCAAACGGATATCCAATTCAAGCAACCAAATGAGCAGGCCTACCTTCACCTGCGAAGAAAAGGCATTGAAATAGATGTCGAAGGCCAGCGACAACGCACAGTTGGTTTTCCCATAGAATCCAGCACGGCTCGCAACAATCCCTACGAGGGTATATATGCTAAATGGGAATGGGACGGCGAGAAACTTAAGGCCAGCAACGATCGTTATGGAATCAAGCCACTGTTCTATTTACTTCATGATAATGGGATTATGATCTCATCATCGATGGTGCCAATACTTGAATCAGGGGTACATCTTATACCCGATTACGCAGGGCTTTCGGTCTTCTTGCGCCTGGGATATTTTGTCGGCAATGATACCCCTTTCCGGGGCGTCAAATTACTTCCCCCAAATTCAACGCTGCATTGGACAAATGGAAAGCTGAACATTGAATCAGGTAATATTGACGGCTGCTTCCAGAATCAAACTGTCAAAAGTTACGAAGATGCGCTGGATGGCTACAGGTACTATTTCTCCGCCGCAATTCGTAAGCGTTCTCCAGAAAACGAAAAATTTATACTACCTTTAAGCGGTGGACGAGACTCTCGCCATATCTTGTTCGAACTTTACCAGCAGGGGTTTCGACCGGAGCGCTGTGTCACACTGCAGTACAGACCACCGGCAACCAACGAAGACGAGCGAATCGCTCGATTGATTTGCGACCGACTTCAACTCGATCATGATATCGTTGAATATCCCAAATCATGGTTCGATGTGGTGTTTTCTGAGTTATCGAAAACGAACTATTGCGGTGGCGGTCACTCCTGGATACTGCCGCTACTCGAATACTATAAAAATAGAGGCCAGAATACGCTTTATGACGGGCTTGCGGGCGATGTGCTTTCCACAGGCCATACCCTTAACAGTAGAAAATTGAAGCTTTTTCTTAACGGTGATTACGACGACCTTGCTGTTGAACTTCTGAATGAAGCTGCGTATGAAGAGTTCAACCGGTCCGCACTGAAGCCGAGCTTTTACCGAGACGTATCATTCGATGCTGCAGTGGAGCATTTAAAGACTGAATTCATAAAACATGAGAATTGCAATAACCCTGCCCTTTCTTATACATTCTGGAACCGCACCAGGAGAGCTGTCGCCAGCATTCCCTATTCGATCTTCTCGCCTATGCAAAAGGTTCATTGCCCTTTTATTGACCATGAATTTTTTGATTTCTGCACCGGCATTCCAGATCATATCACCATGGGTACAGACTTTCATGACGACGTTATCAGAACCTCCTACCCTCGCCTAGCGGATATTCCCTACGAGAACAAGTCGAAAAAAGCCATATACGACAGGGATGCTCGCAGGTACTACCGCCGATCCGTTATAGCCTTTTCAAACTACATTTTCCAGCGCGGTTTTTGCAAATCAGCCTTTCTAAAGGAAACTTTCCTGACACGCCATATTATCAAGGATCTGCTTACCCATAGCCGTGAACAACCCTGGTATCTTCGACGGGCATTATACTTATATGAACTGGAAAAATATCTAAAGCCTGCCTAATCAATGTAAACGGCCTGTTAATCCCCCAGCCTCATCGGCGCGACGGCTCGACAGCCGATCCGGCTCGTAAATTGCGGCTGAACGGCTTTCCGGCCGCACGCCCAACGCTCCACCGGCGCACTTTCGCCGTACCACCGGCTACCAGGCCTGCTGACACCCTTGTTACACCGCTGGCGCTTAGTAGCACCTCAAGGCGGATACCATTAGCTTGATCTTGATACAAAAGTCGACTGTACTACCCTAAGTCAATGGAAATGACCCCTACTTACCCCTCGAATCGTTACGTATGCTTCAGGATGGGATGGCAAGATGCAGGACAACTTCCCCTTGGTATCGATTATCATCCCCCTGTACAACGGTGAGAAGTACATCGGCGAGTGCATTCAGAGCGTCGTCAACCAATGTTACCCCAACAAGGAGATTATCGTTGTCGATGATGGAAGCACCGACGCTTCCCGGCAGATAGTGGAAAGCTTCGGCGACCAGGTCCGCTATCACTACCAACGAAATGCCGGCTCGGCAGTGGCCCGCAATACCGGTATTGAAAATGCCAAGGGGCGCTACGTGGCGTTCAATGACGGAGATGATCTGTGGGCGCCTGACCGCCTGCATCAGCAGGTCCGTTTTCTGGAGGAGCATCCCGAGTACGGGGTCGCTACCGGCCGCTTCCAGCACGTCGACCAGCACTTCAAGCTGGACTCAGCCGTTCCCGTAGACGACAGCTCTCCCCCTGTGATCAACGAGGCGATGTCAGGGTGGGTTTACCATACACTGTTCGAGTGCTCCTGGTACCACATTATCGCCGCTCTCGTTCGTGTAGAGGTGCTCGAACAGGTCCGCTTCAATCCCGACTTTCGGCGTGGCCAGGATTATGACTTCTGGCTGCAACTGGCGCACTATACCCGTATCGCCCAGCTGGAGAGCAACTACGCCTACTACCGCAAGAACGAGAACAGCATCTCTCACAGACCCCACCTGCGCAATTACCGCGCCGAAATCATGGAACACAACCTGCGTACACACGGGGCGAGCAGTCGTGACGGCCGCACCGTCAGCCAGAGCAGGCTCAACCGGCTTTTTTACAACGTCTGGTTCGAGTACGGCTATGAGCTGTTCCTCGCCGGCTGGTATCGCAGGTCTCTGAAAGCCTTCAACACCGCCCGAAGGAGGTCGCCCTTGAGTTTCAGCAGCTACAAGTTCATTGCCCGCTGCCTTCTGAAACTACACAAGGATCGATCACCGGCATGATCCACAGGCGCGACCTGGCGATGATCGCCCGCATGCACAAGCAACTCTGGCACCGAAAGCTGTACGGCAAGGCCCCCTATCGTAGTCGGGATGACCTGCTTAAAAGCCGCTTCGCCGGTCCGGCCGACCATCCCTGCCAGCGGTTCGCAGTCTTGATGCATTATTTCTGGGACGCCCACCGCCACTACCTGCACAGCACCGGTACTCTGGCTTACTACCCGGGCGCAGGCAGTATCTACGGAGCCCGCAACGACGGTATCGAAGGAGTGACACGTTTGCTGCCTCTATGGGCCGCCTGCCGTAACGCCCCCTGTTCCATGCCCTCCCTTCGTGAAGCGATGGACGCGCATATTCGACGAGCACTGGTTAACGGCACCGACCCCGAACATCCAGGCTATTGGGGAGATATTGGCCATCGTTCCACACTGATCTGCGAGGCCGCCGATATCGCTTTGACTGTCTGGCTGATCCGGGACAGCCTGTGGCACCAGTTTGGCGACTCAGAGCGGCAACGGATCTTGAATTGGCTGCAACAGGTAATCGACAAGCAGACCGCAGACAATAACTGGCATCTGTTCGTGATCCTCGTGGACAAGGTCATCGAAGCACTGGTGCCCAGCCACCGGTTCGCCAGCGCCAGCCGCTACCAGCGGGTCAGATCCTTCTACCGGGGCAACGGCTGCTTCGTCGATGGCGAGGACGGTGCGGTCGATCTCTACAATGCATGGGCATTCCACTACGCCCTCTACTGGCTGGACAAGATCGACCGCCAATTCGATCCGCGCTTCATCCATGACGCGATCCAGCAGTTCAGTGCCTGGTACCAATACCTCTTTACCGACAGCGGCGTCGTCCTGTTCGGCCGCAGCCTCTGTTACCGAATGGCCACTCCGGTTCCTCTGCTGATAGCCGCCGAGCTCAACCCTCGTGAGTTCTCCGCCGGCATGGCGCTGGCGGCACTGGACAATTGCTGGCGCTACTTCATCCTGCAGGGCGGAGTGTGCCTGGGACGGCCGACGCAGGGAGTATTCGGCGATGATCAGACCTGGCTGGATCCCTACAGCGGCCCTGCCAGCTCTTTCTGGTCCACTCGCTCCCTGGTGGTTTTCTATCACCAGTCACTATCGACCGATTGGTCACGGATCCACCCTATTCCGCTACCCGCCCAAGAACGCCAGGTAGAGATCCAGGTCAGTGAAGCCGGATTGCGACTGGCCACCTTCCCCGACAAAGGATTCAGTCAGGTTATATTCTATGATCACCTCTACGCGCGCGAAGACATAGCCCTAAAACACCAGACTCTTCGGGACAAGGTCAGGCAGTGGGCCTACGGGGTAGCCTACCGACCGTCCAACAACCTGCTCAAGCAGGGTTTGCGAGAATTCGACTCCCGGCTCGATGCCTACCGCCGCGACAGGCCTTGAAAGTCCCGAAGCGCCGGGACCTGGCCTAATTCCCTCGGGTACAGTCCCGCCCAGTGCTGGATGACCTATAATTTATGCGCCCTAATCAACAACATGTCTCTGAATCCAGGCGGTTTCACCGTCGGCACAGTTTTCGGTCGAGACTACAAACGCCTGCAGACGGGTTCGTTTCAAGTCGGTGGGCAAACAAAACCAGGGATCAGATGATGTTCCATCAACTTCTGACGCTGCTTTCGCTTCCCATCAGCCGGAACAAGCTCAGTATCCTGAACTACCACCAGGTCCTCACCACACCCGACCCGCTACGGCCCTGGGAACCGGACTGCGTCAAATTCGACTGGCAGATGAAGTTGCTCAGTCGACACTTCCGGCCACTGGCCCTTCTCGATGCCCTGGATCGACTCGACAGCGATACGCTGCCGTCGCGGGCCGTCTGCGTGACGCTGGATGATGGTTACCGGAGCAACCTTGAAGTGGCTCTTCCAATCCTGGATCGCTACCAGGTCCCGGCGACGGTGTTCGTGGCCACGGCATTCAGTGATGGTGAAAACATGTGGAACGACCGGATAATCGATCTGCTCGCCGGCCTAAGAAGCGACACCATCGACCTGGAGCCGGTGGAACTGGGGCGCTGTACCCTCGACGGTATCGCGACACGACGCCATCTGGCGAACCGGATCATCGACCAGTTGAAGTATCTTGCCGTTGAAGACAGGCTGACCAAGGTGGATGAACTAATTGAAGTCAACGGCAGCATCCACGAAACGCGCAAGATGATGTGCGCCGAAGAGGTGGCCAGGCTTTCACGGAGCGGGATCGAAATCGGCGGCCATACCCATAATCATCCGATCCTCAAGGGAATGAGGCCGGAACAGCAACGCGAAGAGGTCGCTCGCAACAAAGCTCTGCTGGAGGAATGGACGGGCAAGCCGGTGCTGGGATTTGCGTACCCCAATGGACGCTTCGGCAAGGATATGGACGAGGAAAGCCTCGCTATTATCAGAGAACTGGGATTTCGATATGCGGTCTCCACAGATGCAGGTTTTACCGCCCGGAACACCAACCGTTTCGCCCTCAGGCGTTTCACACCCTGGGACGCCAATCCGGTGAAATTTCACGCCCGAATGATTCTGAATCTTCGCAACGTCCCCTAGTTTTATTCATTGGACACCTTCTGATCCAATAGTAAATTTTTCAGTCCAGAGAGTGGATATCCTTTTTTATAAGCCTGAGCTGCATGAAATTCAGCACTCTTTATGTCACCTACCTTTAGATAAGCCAACCCAATATTATAATGCACCTCAGCAGAATCCTCAATATCAAGCGCTTTCCTGTAGTTTTCTATTGACGCCTTGTAATCTTCCTTCCCGAATAGATAAATTCCGTAGATATGATAAACCCTGTGATCTGAAGGTTTAAATTCTATTGCCCTGACAAAAAAACAGTCTATTTTTTCCTGAACGAATGGATCATATTTGACAGTTTCGTAATCACTATATTTTACAAGAGTCATCAAAGCAGGATAGTGATTAGGAAATTTTCTCAAGGTATAGCCAATATCTCCCATTATTGAACCAGTTTCCCCTCCCTTATTCAAAGACCTTACCTTCTCTGTAAAGTGTCGTCTTTCGACCGTCCCAAGCATTCTAGCTCGCTGTCTTTCATCAGTGTAGTCGTAAGGACCATACTTTTCGTCATAAACACTTCCACAATCCCCAAGTGAATATGAAGAAAATGCCAAAACTCCACCTAAAAAAGCAACCTTAGTGGCAGTTTTCAAACCTGTAAGGAGCTTCAATCTACTTATCAACATAACTCACCCTCTTTAATAAGGACATCTGTTTTAATGGGAAATTTTATTTTTATCATAAATAGCCTCCTAAGACATTTCTTTCTTCAAAATCTCTATTGACTCCAGTATTTGATCAACTCGTTTCGACAGCAGCTCTTCATTACTGAGGCACCACTCTTCCCTGTTAGTTTTGAGCTTGACGCCTCCTATTATAGATTCAAGCCTCTTTTTTAGGCTTCCCCGCCATGAAGTGTCATCATAAAAGTTCGGTAAAGTTATAAAATCGGAGTGCATATCCAAAGATCCCAACCAATCGTTCCACTTAAAATCATGGGTATCTTTCTCGTGTTCTTTATTGCTAATCCGTATTGGCTTCCATGGAATGCGGAAGGCATCGGCGAGTATTGCACCATGCATAGCTTCTGCATAAACATAATCACAACCAAGTAGTTTTTGTATAAAAATCTCAGGAGGCTGCTTTACTGATATAACGTCAAGCTCAGCCACCCCACCTAATAATCGAGCATACTCAAAATTCGTATGAAGGTAAGGAACGAGACCAACTCTTCCACTTTTACGTCTAGACTTTTTAAGAGTCGAATATACCAAAGGTGTCAAGATTGCCGGATCAGATATATATTTAATCTCAGGAATACCCAACGCTTTAACTGTATTAGGCCCTCTTACAAACCTTATATCCCATGAACCATCCGACATGTCAGGAACAGTATCACTGGACCTCGCCCCTGCGCCAAAAACTATTTTTGAGCGAATAGCATCAAATCTATTATCAAGCACTGAGCCTATACCAATCAAAGCAGTTTCCGAATCGCCCCGTATATAACCATTAAAGAAATACCCCCAAACAATCAAATTTAAATCATCACCAACGTTGCCGCCACTGGCCTCATAATAAGCAATCCTGAATCCACCGCCATTATTTTTAAACATAAACCCAACCATTTCAAGAATTCAAGAAGGCATCAGACATCTTTCCCACAATGGCATTCAACGTATATTCACGCTTGATTACGTCACGCGCTTTAACCCCAATATTGTTTCTCCTGCCAGCATCATTCATCAAGTCTAAACACGCAGCTGCAAACTGTTCTTCATCATCAGCCAAAATGATTTCATGATCATTAACGACTGCTATACCCTCAACTCCAACAGTCGTCGACACTACGGCTTTTCCATAACTCATTGCTTCTAGAATCTTGATCCGCGTTCCACCGCCAAACCGAATCGGTGAAATGAAGAAGTGGCACTTCCCGAAGTAAGGTTCGACCGAGTCGACGCCTCCCGTAACGGTCACTCCCGGGGTGTTGCCGAGATCCCTGACCTGCTGGTCCGGGTCGAAGCCCACCAAAGTAACCGACAACGGCCTGAGACTCTTTTCTTTGATTTTCGGCAGAATATTTTCGACAAACCAGATGACCGCATCCTTGTTGGGCAGGTACCTCATCGCCCCCACAAACAGGATATTGATTTCATCCTGATCGTCGCTAACATGAGTAGCTTTTTCCGGCAAAGGGACACAGTTTGGAATTACTACGATCTTGGCTCGATGTTGTTGCCGATCAAGACGCTGCTTGTCTTCTTCGGAACAGCTCAACACGACATCGAACGAATTTAGAAACTGTGTTTCCAGCCAGAGCAACTGCCTTATCCTGAGTTTCTGGATCACCCGATACTCGAAGCCCACTTCATCGGCCTTTTTTCGAGTTCACGTCGCAAGGCGATTGACTCGATGTCGTCATAGTCTACAACTTTATGCCAGCCCTTCTTTACGCTTCCTTCTCTTTCAAGAGCGTCAAATAAAACAGCCATCCGGATTCGAAAGCAAAACACATTATTAGCTCCGGAGTCATTGATAAAATCAGCAATCAACTTCATCGCCGATGGCACGGGAATATTGCGCCGAAAACTGGGCTGAATCAACTCGTTTAGACAGGCAGCCATTGGCATACCCAGCCCCAAGAGGGGGCGCCTGACCTCGGGCCCAATAAAAATCACGTCACGACATAACTCGGTCAAATGAGCGGGCATGTGTTTAATCCGCTCATGCGGTTTGATCACAACGAGGTAGACATCAAACTCCTGCCTGAGCGCCTTCAGGTGGTTCGCCGCCCGTCGCTGCACCCCCAGCCGTTTTCATCGGGAACCGTCGGTGAAAGCATGACCACTTTTTTCATAAGGCTCCTCGAAAGTTAAAATCACCTACCGGTAAGCTATAAGTAAAAATCCAAGTTCATATCATTTAGCGTTCTGACGAAAGCGCGAAAAACAGATACGATTGAGAGTACCGATCAAAGTGAGCACCTCCATCTTCATCGGGTGCCGCAGAACAAAAACCCCGGTAAGCCAACCGACACCGGCAAGCAGACCGCTTACCGCCAGAATGGGAAAATGGTAACCTGATAAACCATTGCTCATAGCATAGAAAACCGCCAGAGCCGGCCCCAAACAAGAGCAGGGAACCAGCATCAGAGAAGGAAAGACTGTCCTCATGTGGTCTACAAAGCGTAGCCCGAAAGTACGATACAGGGCTCGCTGCACACAGAGGATCTGGGCCATCGTCACCAGTCCGAACAATCTCACAACATCCTCGAGACTCAGCCAGATGGAACTGAGCAGAACCAGAACCTGGACAGCCTGAATCACTGATTCGACCGCCAGATTGCGTTTCACTTCGCCAGCGGCGATCAACGACAAACTATAGAAAGTATAGGGCGTCAACACCATCGCATAGACACAAATCAGCGACGCCAGGGGCGCCGAACGTTCCCACTGACTGCCGAACAGAAACAGGATGAGGGGCTCGGCCAAAACCGCCATAACAGCCAGAATCGGAGCCATGATAGCGACCAGGTAGCACATCGACCGGCTAAACAGCTCAGCGCCATTCACCCCACTCCTGAGTTCACTGGCGAAGGTCGGGAAATAGACCGAACGGACCAGGGCGATAACCCGGGCGATCAGCATCTTTTTCAGGCCGTTGGCCCGGCTCAAGAATGCCACTTCGACGAAACCGAGGGTACGCCCCAGTATCAGGTCGGGCGCCCCGCTGCCCAGCTCCCGGATGATCGAGGCCAGGCTCGCCAGAGACCCGAATCTGAACGCCTCGCCGATACCCCGGACGGTCGGCCACATAATGATCTCCCCGGGCCTGACACAATTCAGCCACACAACCTTGACGACGTGCGCCACCAGGGCTCCCCAGGCCATGCTCAGGTAACTTTGCCCGGCAAAGGCGCATCCGATAGTCACGACGGTCTGCACCAGGTTGGTGAGCCAGAGGTTGGTCGCCAGGTAGTGAAACTGAAGCTCCCGCTGCATAAGCGCCAGCAGTGGCGTGCCGAATGGGAGGATAAGAAAATTGATGCAGAGAATGCTCAAAACCTCGGCAACCCCGGGATGGTCATAAAGGCGTGCAAGCGGTTCGCGGGCCATGAACAAGACAAAGGCCAGAAGCCAGGAGGAATAGAGGGTGACCGAAAAAGCCGCCCTGAACTCTTTTCGCCCCACCTCCCTGGCTTGTACAAGGTACTGGCCGACGCCGAAGTCCCGAAATATATGCGCCATTCCCAGTACGGCCACGGATACCGAGTAGACGCCAATTTCCAATGGGGTCAGCAGTCGCGATACCACGACTACACTGCCAAAGCTGAGCAGAAAGGAAATGAGGTGGGCAATCCCCATCTGGCTGAGATTTTTTCTGACAGCCATAGCTGCTACACCTCCCTCAACTTCTGCCGCCCCGGCCAGGATCCCCTACACACTTGATTTCACCTTGCTCCACACTAGCTGTAATAGATTTGGGACGAACATCAGGATGAAGGCCGGATCGGTCCTGGACGCTCGCAGCACCAGGCTCCAGTCGAGTTTCTGTCCCGTCTTCAACAGGTGGACAATGCTGGCAACCAGCGAGTAGCGGGTATCCGCCAGTTGTTTGGCGACAAAGGCGCGGTGGCTGTCCTCCAGACTCAACTCTGCCAGTATACATTTGGAAAGATTCAGGTAGTTGGTCAGCAACACCAACGATTTTGGAGTTCCCCAGGCGGCACTATCAAAGATATTGATGCCGAGTCCCTCATCGACCAGTATATGGGAACTAAAGGCCACCTTATTCGTCATTTGACTCAGCGCAAGCTTAAACAACCGGTCCTGACCATTGAATAACCGTGTACTGAACCTCAGATTCGGAGCGACATCAAGTCGGTAAACCAGCGCTGATGTACTGATAATGTTGCTCCGTTTGATAGCATAGCTAAGAAAGTCGCCAGAGAAGGCGTACAGCGACCGCTCACCGTCCAGCATTTGATGATCGGAAGCAACCAGGTCGAGCCCGTCTTCGGACTTCCATTCAAATCGCGTATACTCGAAGCCAACTCGACGACTGTTGGCAAAAAAGATGTCATACCCTCGCTCCATGGCGCCCATGGCGTGAAGCAGGAAATCTTCCCGCCAACAATCGTCGGAATCAACGAAAGCCACATAGCGAGTACCCATGGGCATATGATTCAAACCATTATTCCTTGCAGCTCCTGGTCCCGCATTTTCCTGATTCAAGACGATAATCTCTTGACCTTCCCGAAATAAACCAACCAACTCCTCGCGCGCAGGAACAGGAGAAGAATCGTCGACGACTATTACCTGAATACAGAAGCCGCCCCGTTGGGAGAATATCGATTCAACACACTTTTTCAAAAGCCCCCTATTTGATTGATAGTAGGGTATAACAACACTGACTAACTGAGAACAATTCGAATCACCCATACATTTCACCAGCTATTTAAACCGTATGCTCTACTAGCCTGTTTCGTTCATAGGACCACTTCTTGTTTTTATTTTCGGCATGCAACTTGCTAACTTCCTTCTTAACAATGACATAAACTGCGGTGATCGTGATTACAAAATGATAGGGCAAGTCGAAATATGCCAATGACAAAAAAGCCCCACCGACAAAATAGGCAACCAAAGAAACCTGAAGATAACGACACAATAAACCTGCCCAATGAAGGGACTCTATATTTTTCGTCATTCTTGTTATCTTGCTAGCCATAATCCATGTAAAAAGAAAAACCATTAAATAACTAATGAATGCCAACCAACCATGCTTACCCAAAACCTGTATATAGTTACTGTGAAATGCAACAAAATCGTTTGGGTTAGGCGCATAAATCAGAAAGTTACTTGGGGTTTCAGCATTAAAGCCTTGTGAGAAAGGGTGTGAAAAAGACATATTTATGCCCGCTCTCCATGCATTCAACCTGCTGGCAGAGGAACCGTCTCTTACTTCTCCGACCTCTTCGTCCACAAAAATCGTACTCATTCGCTGGTGCCAATGGTCTGGCATAAACGCATAAACAGTCGGCAGCAGAGTGAGAATAACTACAAAGGAAACAAGCTTTTTATTGGACTTTGCCAACAAAAACAGAGCACATGCAATGATTGTCAAGAAAGCGCCTCTCGACTGAGAACCAAAAGCGGCTATTACCATCAGTGAAGCACACAACAGGAATAAATATTTTATACGTTTATCCGTCTGAATAGCACTAAAATAAACGAAAATAGGGGCCACCATTAAATTGGTAACCGCCATCGCATTATTCTCTTCAAAGAAGCTTTCACTGGGCCCATAAACGCGAAACTCTCCTCCGGTAAGAATTGTAAAAACACCACCCTTTATGCCATAAAAACCGATACTTAAGGCCACGACAAGCAATGCCAGTTCAATTCTTTTTCTGGAGGTCAACATGGCAAGTATAACTAGCGTCATGAGCTGAATCTTGAAAACTTTCATCGCCAACATATTCACAAAGGGCGTTTTATCGTGAAGCACCCAAGACAAAAACATCATCAAGTAGAATACGAACAACCAGACAATCGGCTTTTCAAACGGAATTACTTTCGGCTCTCTACTCATTAAAAACGCAACGATGGTCGCAATACCTATCACCATCGCCACTGGAAAACTCTGCATAAACCCCCAGGTGTGAGTTTGTGGCAACATGTAACTCACCCAGCACCACATGAGCACACCGAAAAATGGCCGCCTGAATATCAGGGGAATAGAGCCAGTGATTATTATAAGAAGAAGAATATCACGCACGAATAGCTCTCCATTTTAACTGACTTTAACTAATTCCAGCGCCATTAATTCCGAAAAAATACTTTTTTAATTTGGATAGCTCGTTAATTAGTAAAACAACTAAACCCGAAGGGCGGCGATAGTTGACAATCTGAACGCCATACAGACACCTACTCCGCTCCATCCACTCCATTTTAAAAGCATCCAAACCGGTTAAGAAATCTATTTTCTTGACGTTATCTATTTCTATTACTCGCTCGATCATTTTCGTAGTAAGTAGCGTACCAGGTGACAGGCTTTTAAAAGCCCTGTCATAAGCAAGTTTATAAATATAAGCCGTACGATTAGCCACCACCCATAACTGTACGGCAATAGCCTTACCCTCCAACTCAAGAACACCCAGCCTAAGACTATCTTTTTTAGCGCACATACGCGCAAAGCCATTGATAAATTCAGGGTATGGTTCCTGGGCTTTCCAGCTACTGGCATATACACGATGATAGTCTTTCAGTTTTGACTCAATCGTCTCTAGTTCTGTATAGATGGATAGCTCCCAGTTCCCGACTGCGTCCAGTTTTTTGAACTTCCGCTTAATCGTATTAACCACACGTGACGGCCGCTGAGAAAGATAACTTTCATAACCCCCACATGGTTCATGATAGAAATTCTTGGTCATAAAATAATCGAACCTGGAGCTTTTCACTCCATTTATCTTCAGCAAGTCGTCCCTGGCCTCGCCACTGACAGGAAAAATATCAATCAGATCCCATCCCCGAATCTCTTTCCAGAGATATCTCAGGAAATAGCCGTAAGCAGCCTCCTGGTCGTAAGATCTGGATCAATAATGATGTCAAATATCGGAGTGTAGTAGTTCGATAACCCGGTGAGTTTTCGTACCTTGACGCCATGAAAATGTGACTCGCTCCGCCACATGGGTAAAACGGCCACTGCTCGGCCACACGAGTCGATAAGGCACAGGAACAGTACGTCTTCCACACCGGTCGCAACCGTTGCACTGAAATTTTCAAACCAGTCGCGCCCCAAAAATATCGAGTCCCGCTCCTTGTCCTCAAGCAGCTTCAGAAAGATCTTGGGCAGGGCATCGATGCTCGGATAACTGGCTACCCGCAAATCAGCTTGAATTTCGTTCTGCTGTCCTGTAAGACGCCTGGCCCCGGAGCGCGACATCCGGTATAAGGCCTTGCGCGAACACCGAAGGAAGGGCCTGATATCGCACCGGCTGTAATAGCTGAATACAGGACGTCTTGCATCGCTGCGGCCCGGCAAGAAGAGCGGAAGATGCTTGATCGGACCAAATGCATCCCGTTCGCTGTCAAACCAGATGGTCGGCGTATAATCCCTTCCGTTGTCCGGCGCGCCTTGTCCTGTCGAAACAAGGTACTCGATCGCTGGCAGATCACAGCCCGCCCGGATGCAAAGCCCTAGCCAGAAATCGGTGCGCCCCACCGTCGGCTCTATAACCCAGTAGCGTCCATTATCGTCCCGCTTGAACTCCAGCGACACCGGCCCGCACATGTTCAATCCCTCGAAGAAGGACTTCGTCATTTGACATAGTTCAGGCATGTCGACAGACACCGCAACCGTGGTCTGTCCCAACGCCGGCGGGTAGGACGCCAGCTTGTTACCCTCAAAGCTTGCAAAAGGTCCCCCTTGTCCAGGTAGAGCGCGCAGAAGTAAAGATCCTTGTCTGTGCCGCCGACCCACTCCTGAACGAGAAAAGGATAGTCCCCGGGATAGCTGGCGACCACGGCCTCCAGTTCCGAGACCGACATGCATTTGATCGCCTTGAAGCCGGACTGGGGGTTGGCAGGCTTGATGATGAAAGGCGGCCTCAACGAGCCCACTCGAATTCTCGGATCATCCGACTCTTCCAGCACCACAGATGCCGGATAGTTGAGGCCTACTTCTTTGCACCGACCTTCGATGTTGCTCTTGAGCAGAAGTTTCTGGACCTGATCGACGCAGCCTTCCCAACTGAGGATAAATGCCCCCTGAGCCGGCCAATGTGCCTGGCGATTACGCGCACATTGTTATCATTGGAGGGAAACAGCACGATATCGCGCGATGAGGGTATCCGTTCTCGAAAAGCCAGCAGGTTATCGACCAGGGAGTCGTCCTTGATGCTCTCCACATAGTGGATAACGGCAGAATTGGTCAGCGCACCCGGTATCGCCGAATTGGCTTCAAAGGCGTGTACCTCGACTCCCAGGCGTTGCAGTGACCGTGCGATAGCCAGTCCGTGACTGCAAAGGCCTACCACCAGGGCACAAGGTGCGTTCTGAGGAAGTGTCATCCCGATTCCTGCCTTGCACTTTTGTTGCTCAATCATGCCAACCGCCGGCGGCGGCGTTTCCCAATGGCCGGCATCAACGCATTCATGGCCTACTCCCTGAAACTGAAAACAAAGGTCCGGGTCTGCCGCGCCACCCACTCCTTCGCCTGCCGGCTCGAACATGTATGATCCGCTTCATCCAGGCAAACCCGGGAAACCGGTCGTTCCTCGAGTAGCTGTGCCCAGGCAGGGTCCCGGGCGAGCTGCAGGGAAAACTCTTGAGCCGTCAGATCGTTGCCGCTCAACAGTAGCAGCACCTTGCCCCGGTAGTGCCTCAAGCCATCCAACATGCGCTGCTGATAACAGCGGTCAGAGGCGGCTCTGGTGTCGGCCGCGCCTTTATCACCGACCAGCGCCTGCCAAACCGTGCCAGCGAAGCCTCTTGCGCCGCCGAGAAGGTTTCCTTTACCCTGGAGCGCCTTGCGCCAAAAACCCGGATCCAGAAGCCGACGCCTGTAATAATGGGAGACCCGGGCCTTGGCCTTCGCTTGACGATTCTCAAGCCAGGGATTCAGTAGTACGAGGCCTGCCAGGCGCGGATCCCGGTGAGCGTATATCAGCGCCGCGGAAGCACCGTCGCACAATCCCCAGAGAACGATTTTCTCGAGCTCCGGACACTGTTGCTGGAAACAGTCGACGGCAGCGGCTATGTCGGCATCCAGTTCATCGAATGCCTTCTTCTCCCCGCTGCTGTCGCCCATGCCGGTGACATCGAAGCGCAGCACGGGAATCCCCTGACCTGCCAGCGCCCTCGCCAAATGAACGAATTGACGGTGGCTCCCGACCCGATATTGGGGACCGCCCACCACCACAATCACCCCGATACTTGCTCGGTCAACCGCATGCAGGATAGCCGAGAGCTGCTGCCCCTGGCTCGTGAAACAGAGGGCGTGTTCAGGCATGGCACACCCCGTCGGCCTGCTTCAGACATTTCACCGTCAGGGTACTCAGACACTCTGCATCGTACGTATCCGGTACTTGCCAGAACGGAACGCCGGAGCACAGCTCTACGGTCAGCCTGTCAGCGGGCCATTGCTCGTGGAGCTTGGCGACAACCTGTGGCAGCTTCTCCCTCGCGGCTTCGATCCAGATAACACCGACCCCATCCATCCAGGCCGAGGGCTGCAATGAAAGAGCACTGATCTGCGAGACCAATGCCGGCGTCATCGAATAGCCGGCCACTTCCACGACCTCCCCTTCCAGACAACGCCGGTGCCAGTTGATCCTGTCGCCCCCGCGCCCCAGCATCATCTCGTTCATCTGCTTGAGACGAAAAAACTGACTCATCGACTGGTGACCATCGATGACCGGCTTCCAGAGCAGAAGTCGGTTCACCGTCTCGGGGCCACGATCGTCGAGGTAGTGCGTCGCCAACAAGGCACCCAGGCGCAACCCCCAAAGTGTCACCGAGAATCGTCGCTTTTGCCCGATCCATGCCAGAGCTGCGTCGATGTCGTCGAGCCAGCCGGATACAGTGGCTGCATCGATTTCCCCTCGCTGTCTCCGGTACCGAAGTAATCCAGCAGTACGACAAAATAGCCGCACTCGGCCAGCATCCGGGCTTGTCTGGCCACCACCGCACGGGAAAGATTCATCTCTTCCGCAAACGCCGGCAGGAACAGCACCGCCTGGGCAGCGGCACTGTTACCGAAGGTGGCCAGGTACAGGCGCCCCTGCCTCCCGGCGATGAAGCATCCCCGGCAATTCACCTCTCCACCTGCTCCGTTACCAGGTTCACCAGGCTCCCCAGGGTTTCAAAACGCTCGGCGCTGACGTCATCATCATCGATCAGGATGCCGAACTCTTCCTCCAGGGTGGTAAGAAAGGTCAGGATGGCCATCGAGTCCAGCTCGGCAACGTGTCCGATCAGAGGCGAATCGCGATCCATCGAAGCGATATCCCCCGGGCCGTGGCGGCCACCAGTAGATTCTTGACAGTTGTTTCGTAATCCATATTCCGGTTTCCCTGCGTCAATGATGGCGATCGAGCCACAACGCCAGCACCATCAACACCCACACCAGCTCGCCATAATAGCTGGCATGCTCGCTGCGATGGCGATGGATCGCCTCGTCGATAAACCCCTTCTGGAACAGATCGAAGCGCTCGAGGGAATCGATTGCCTCGTAAGCCAGCTCTTGCAGCGGCGGATGCTCCCTGATCCAGAGTCCGAACGGCAGTCCAAATCCGTGCTTGGTCTTGTGAATGATCTTGTCCGGCAGAAATCCGTCCATGGCCCGCTTGTACAGACGGCGCAGATTGCCGCGGCTCAACTTGATGCCCGCCGGGACCCGCAGCGAAAAATCCACCAGGCGGTCGTCCAGCATCGGATAGACCACCTCGATCCCGGCCAGCCGGCACATGCTGTTGACCTTGACCAGGTCGTTGTCCGCCAGGGTATGTTTCCAGTCGAGATACAGCAGACGATCCAGCGGGCTGGCCTCGGCCAGCCCATCATAGAGCTGCTGACACTGGCGATCCGGCTCGAACAGGTCGGCAACCTCGACGACACTGGCTGAAAATGCCGCTTCCCGATCGAGCCTGTTCAAGAAATTGAAGTACTGAAGATTCTCCGGAACCGTCATCTTCAACTGCCGGGTAAAGCTCTTGGCTTTGCCCAGCAACGCCGGCGAATCCGGCAGCGGGGAACGCAACAGCGCGAGATCGAGCAGACCGATCAGCGGCCCGAGCCACTGCCGCCAGCACTCCATTTGCAGTTGCGTGGCATAGCGTTTATTGCCGGCGAAGAGTTCGTCGCCGCCGTCACCGGCGATCATCCGTTCGATCCCCCGGGACCTGGCCAGTTGCGCGCAGAAAAAGGTTGGAATCACCGAGCTGTTGCCGAAGGGTTGATCCAGACTGGCGACCACCTTCGGCAGTGACGCTACGACGTCATCGGGTGTCAAGTAATATTCATGACCGCGGAGGCCGAAATGCGCCACTGCCGTGCGGGCATAATCGATTTCATTGTATTGCTCTATCGGAAAACCGATGGAGAATACATCGGGGTTCGGGATCGATCGGGACACCAGCCCGGCCAGACTGGAGCTGTCCAGGCCGCCGCTGAGAAAGCAGCCGGTCTTGTCCCGGGTGCAGTAATCGGGCACGACTTCCTGCATCAGACCAAACAGCTCGTCGGCCATCTCCTGTTCGCTCCGCGGCGCCTGCTGACCGAACACCGGCTGCCACCAGGTCTCGGTCGACAGCACGCCCTGCTGCCAGAGAACCCGCTCGGCGGGCCCGAGACAATAGAGGTCCTCATAGAGGGTCCCCGGGCTCGGGATCATGTGGTGGTACAGATAATTGACCACCGCCTGGCGGGAGAGCGTCAGAGGTTCGGTACCCGCGTCGCGGAAGCTTTGCAGGCTGTCCGCCACGATCAGGCCCGAGGAATCTGATCGATAGTAGAGTCGATGCGTGGCAAAACGGTCGGCGAAAAGCTGGCAGGTGCCGGCTTCCCGGTCATCGATAATCACTGCGTAGTGGCCGCTCAACCGCTGAATAAACCGGCTGCCGTGATTGCGATAGAGTTGCCCGATCCATTCGGGCGCAGCCGGGCATCTGCCGTCTCTCTGCAGCGGCTGGCCGTAACAGAAGACCTCGCAGCCATAGGCGGTCGCTCGCTGCCACCGGCTGCTGGCGTCGCGACCATTCGAATCACGGGTGAGAACCCGAACCGCGGTATCTGCGGATTCCCTTGTCAATTCTGCGCTGTCCGGCATCGTCGGTGCTCTTGCCCATTGGGCTTCGCCTTCAACCTTTACGCAGTGTAGTACGCATCTTTGCGACAGGTCGGTGCCAAGGGCCGGAGTGTGCAAAAATTCGCCAACACCTCATCGCTGCACTATCTTTTTCCCGTCGACCCAGGCTGTGTCTCTAAGACCTCCAAGGTTCGCGAAAGGGAGTTGAAAATGGTTGTGATCAAGACATTGGGCGTACAGGAGCAGGAGCGCTGGGACCGGTTCGTCGAGACATGCGACGAGGCCACCTTTTTCCACCGCGCTGGCTGGAAAACCGTGATCGAAACGTCCACCGGCCACACCCCGTACTACCTCTATGCGGAGCAGGACGGCCATATCTGCGGTGTATTGCCACTCGTCGAGGTCAAGAGCCGGTTGTTTGGCCATGCACTGGTCTCCACCCCCTTTTGCGTCTACGGTGGTGTGGCCTCAACCTGCGAGGCGGCGACCTCCGGGCTGCTCGATCACGCCCAGTCGCTGGCCGAGAAGCTGCGGGTCGATTATCTGGAACTCAGGCACCGCCAGGTCAAAACCCGAGGCTGGCCCGTCAGGAGCACCCATGCGACCTTTCGCCGCCCGCTCGGCGACGATGACAGCAACCTGAAGGCGATGAAACGCAAACAGCGTGCGGTAATCCGTCAGGCGATTGGTAATGAACATACCGCGGCCATCGAGCCGGACCTCGATCGGTTTTTTCACATATATTCCACCAGTGTCAGGAACCTGGGAAC
Source organism: Marinobacterium aestuariivivens (assembly GCF_042661465.1). Taxonomy (NCBI): domain Bacteria; kingdom Pseudomonadati; phylum Pseudomonadota; class Gammaproteobacteria; order Oceanospirillales; family Oceanospirillaceae; genus Marinobacterium; species Marinobacterium aestuariivivens. Next base: position 399,140 of record NZ_JBHSWE010000001.1, read on the forward strand.
ACCGGTGTTTTCCCGGCGTTTCTTCAAGGCCCTGCAGGCGGTTTTCAAGCACGACTGCGAGGTACTCAGCGTCCATCACCAGGGCCGGCCGGTCTGCAGCCTGATGAGTTTTTATTTCCGTGATGAGGTGCTGCCCTACTATGGCGGGGGACTGCCGGAATCCCGCAGCCTGAAAAGCATGGATTTCATGTACTGGGATCTGATGCAACGGGCCACGACCAGGGGGATTGGCATCTATGACTTCGGCCGCAGCAAAATTGACAGTGGCCCCTATCACTACAAGCGGCACTGGGGTTTCGTCCCTGAACCGCTGTGCTACGAATACCACCTGGTCCGGGCCACCCAGCTACCGAATCACAGTCCCAGCAACCCCAAATACCGCTACTTCATCAAGCTCTGGCAACGCCTGCCGCTGTGGTTGACCCAGCAGCTCGGTCCCTATCTGTCGAAGAACCTGGCATGACCACTCTCGATCCCGCCATGAACCGCGATACGGCGAGCCCCAGGCGTGAACAACGCAGAGCATTGTTGATGCTGATTCTGCTGATGCTGGTCTATGCGGCGGTCTTCTGGCCCAGCCTGGCCTCCATGGCGGCGATCTGGTGGCGTTCCGAAACCTATGCCCACGGGATGCTGATCCCGCTGATCTCCGTCTGGCTGATCATCCGCAAGCGTTCGCAATTGACCAGGCTCGATATGGGACCTGATTGGACGGCGCTGATTCCATTGCTGGGGTTGTGCCTTGTCTGGTTGCTCGGGCTGGCCGCCGATGTGCTGGTGGTGGAGCAGATGGCCACCACTTTGATCCTGATTACGCTGGTGATTGTCGCCCTGGGCAGAGCGGTCGCCCGGACACTGGCATTTCCCCTGGCCTATCTGATCTTCGCCGTCCCATTTGGCGATCAATTAACGCCATTTTTGCAACAGATCACGGCCGACATTACGGTCCAGGCGCTGCAGCTCAGCGGTATACCGGTCTATAACAACGGCCTCTTTATCGAAATTCCCAGCGGTCGCTTCGAAGTCGCCGAGGCCTGCAGCGGGCTCCGTTACCTGATCGCCTCGGTTGCCATCGGGACCCTTTATGCCCATCTCACTTATCGTCGTCTGCGCAGCCGCCTGGTCTTTATCGCCGCATCCGTGCTGGTGCCGGTACTGGCCAACGGCATCCGTGCCTACCTGATCGTGTTGATCGCCCACCTGTCCGATATGAAATACGCCACCGGGATCGACCACCTGATTTATGGCTGGTTTTTTCGGCCTGGTCATGCTGCTGATGTTCTGGGTGGGCAACTGGTGGCGAGATCCCGAGCCGGCAATGGGTCCGGTGCAAAACACCCGTTCCATGGGGCGCCTGCCGGAGGCGCGGCCGCGTTATCCGGACTATGCGACTTTGGCTGCCGCGCTGGTGATTTTACTTCTGATCTATAACTGGGGTCAGTTGGTGAAGCAGACGTCACAGCTTTCGTCCCTGGTCGAACAGCAATTTTCCCTGTTCCCCTGGGTCCGGCAACCCGCCGATGCGCTGGACTGGCGCCCGAACTTTGTCGGTGCCGACCGGACTTTCAAAGCCTCGTATCGATTGGACCACGGCCCCGCCGTCGGTCTGTACATCGCCGATTATCAGTCCGAACATCAGGGCAAGGAACTGATCAATGATATGAACCGGTGGTATGGCGCGAATGCCTGGACACCGGCGGGACGTGGCACTCGGACGGTCCCGGTCGGTTCCGACCGACTCGATGTCAAGGTGCTCGAACTGAGGGCACGGGATGGCAGCATGCGACGTATCTGGTACTGGTATCAAGCTTACCAGCAGCCGGTCGCCAATCCGCTACTGGTAAAATTGTTCCAGGCCCTGAACAAGCTGAGCGGTGCCCAGGACGTCGCCAGCGCTTACGCCCTGGCGGTGGATTACGAGGACAGTCGGTCCGCCGATGCCGTCCTCACCCGCTTCCTCAGTGACAACTGGCCCAAACTGGCGACTTCCACACCCTGACTTTGCTGGATAGATGATGGATACGCGCATGCACTATCTCCTGCATCACCTGATCGAAACCCGGGCCGCGCTTGCGCCTGCACAGCCCGCCCTGTATCACAGGCAGGAGCAGCTCTGTTACGGCGAGCTCTTTGCCCGGGTACAGCAGGTTGCCGGCGGTCTGCGGGTACTGGGCCTGCAGCGTCAGGAGCGAGTTGCCATCTACCTGCCCAAGCAGCACGAAACCGTAATCAGCCTGTTCGCCTCCGCCCTGGCGGGCGGGGTCTTCGTGCCCATCAATCCCGTATTGAAGCCGCCACAGGTCCAGCATATCCTCGCCGACTGCAATGTCCGCATTCTGATCACCAGTCGCACACGACTGCAGCAGTTGTCCCCCGTTCTGGCGCACCTGCGCGATCTGAAGCAGGTGGTTCTGGTTGATGATGCCCCGCCCGCAAGTCATGCCCCCTACGCCCTTGCCGACTGGCGCCAGCTACAGGATGCACCGGCCTGCAGCACGCCCCCCGCCTCCCTGACCGACAGCGATATGGCAGCCATCCTCTATACTTCGGGCAGCACAGGGAAACCCAAGGGCGTGGTGCTGTCTCACCGCAATCTGATGGTCGGCGCCCAGAGCGTTGCGGGCTACCTCGGCAACCAATCGGATGACCGAATCCTGGCCGTGCTGCCGCTGAGCTTCGACGCCGGCCTCAGCCAGATCACGACGGCGTTTGAGGCAGGTGCCTGCTGTTATCTGATGGACTTTCTGCTGCCCAAGGATGTGCAACATCAGGTCGCCCGACACCGGATAACCGGTATCACAGCGGTGCCTCCGTTATGGAGCCAGATCGCCTCGCTGAACTGGAACGAAGAAATGACAGGCTCGGTGCGCTATTTTGCCAATACCGGCGGACATATGCCGCGTTCCCTGCTGACCCGGCTGCGCACCCTGTTTCCCGACGCACGCCCCTTTCTGATGTACGGTCTGACCGAAGCCTTCCGCTCCACCTATCTGCCACCGGATGAGGTCGATAACAGACCCGGATCCATCGGCAAAGCGATCCCCAACGCCGAGGTGCTGGTGCTGCGAGAAGATGGAACGCCCTGTGAACCCCATGAACCCGGGGAACTGGTGCATCGCGGCCCACTGGTGAGCCAGGGTTACTGGAACGACCCGGAAAAAACCCGCACGCGTTTCAGGCCCTTTCCCGGACAGGCGGCGGGGCTGGTGTTCAGGGAGCTGGCGGTCTGGTCGGGCGATACCGTCATCCGGGATGAAGAAGGGTACCTGTATTTTGTCGGTCGCCGGGACGACATGATCAAGACCTCCGGTTACCGGGTCAGCCCCAACGAGATCGAAGAGGTCGCCTACCAGAGCGGGCTGATCCGGGATGCCGTCGCCATCGGCGTGCCCCATGCGACGCTGGGGCAGGCAATCCTGCTGATCGTGACGCTTCCGGCAACGACGGACGCGACGGCGTCCTGCGTCGACATCCTGCTGCAACGCTGTCGTGAACAGCTGCCGAACTTCATGGTACCGCGCAAGTGTTTCATTGAAGCCGAACTGCCGCGCAACCCCAACGGCAAGATAGACCGTCGCGCACTCGCCGAACGCCACGCGGATTTTTTCGATGATCATCCGGAGCCACCCCATGCCGAAGGTTAACCTGCCCCCAGGTCACAGCACCCAGTGGCCGGACATCCGTCACAACGAACTCCATATTGGCGGACTGCCCTTGTCCCGGCTGGCCGCGCAAATGCCCCAGACACCTTTCTACGCCTACGACCGTCGGTTGATTGCCCGGCGTATTGCCGAACTCCGCAGCCTGCTGCCTGGCGGCATCCAGCTGCACTATGCGCTCAAGGCAAACCCGATGCCGGCGCTGGTGGATTACATTGCCCCCTGGTCGACGGTTTCGACGTGGCATCGCACCGGGAGATGCTGGCTGCAATCAATAGCGGCAAAGCGGCCACCGAGATCAGCTTTGCCGGTCCCGGCAAGACCTGGCGCGAAATCGAAGCCGCCGTTGCCGCCGGTATCGTCATCAATGCCGAGTCTCTCACTCAGATCGAGCAGGCAGCGCAGGCCGGTGCTGCCCTGGGGATCTCGCCCCGAATCGCGGTCAGGCTGAATCCGGAGTTCGAGTTGAAAGCCTCCGGCATGCGCATGACCGGCGGCGCTAAACCGTTCGGGATCGATTCCGAGCAGTTTCCCGAACTGGTCGAGAGGATGCGGGAGCTGGGCCTGGAGCCGGAAGGGCTGCACCTGTATACCGGCTCCCAGAACCTGAATGCGGCCGCCATCTGCGAAGCGCAACAGGCGGCCATCGACCTCGCCTGTGAGCTGATCGAACGTTTCACGCTCGAGTTGCGTTTTATCAATATCGGGGGGATTCGGCGTTCCGTACTTCCCGGGAGAGCGCCCCCTGGACCTTTCCGGCATCAGCGACCAGCTGTATCGCCTGCAACGACAAACCCGGCAGCTTTCCCCAAAGACCTCACTGGTGCTCGAGCTGGGGCGTTACCTGGTGGGAGAAGCGGGAATCTATGTCTGCAGGGTGCTGGAGCGCAAAAGCTCCCGCGGCACGGTCTACCTGATCACGGACGGCGGTCTGCACCATCACCTGGCCAACTCCGGCAACTTCGGCCAGGTGCTGCGCAAGAATTATCCTGTACTGATCGGCAACCGCGTAGCGGGCGAAGAGCAGGAAACGGTTACCATCGTCGGGCCACTCTGCACCCCGCTGGATATCCTTGCCGAGAAAGTGATGCTGCCGAAAGCGCAACCGGGGGATTGGGTGGTCGTTCGCCAATCGGGCGCCTACGGCCTGACCGCAAGTCCACAGCAATTTTTGAGTCACCCTACGGCAACAGAAGTGCTGGTCGGCTAAAGGGATGGTGTTCGACGCTGTCAGGCAGAAGCCGACCGGCACCCTTGCGGCAGCCCTCCAGGGAAGCTGCTGTCGCCATTGGAGCCACATCGAACATAGACGATATTTCCGAATTTGGGCAGAAATTTTCTGTAAATCTTTTCACGCATTAAGGACGAGTCGTCGCTTGAAGGCTACTGACTCGACTTCTAGAATTTCCGATGTCGTGATAAGGATCATCCGATGTCGGCCCCGAACCCGCCGAAGCCGCGGGTTGGGACGAGGTGACAGCGGTGCGAAGTTGCCACCAGCATGCTATCGCTGAAATCTGGCTTAGTACAGACTAAGGACAGGGAGCAGTGAGCATGCCTGGTTATCCAGTCGGCAAGTTATCCGTTAAACACTCTTATGCTCTGTTGGCGATCAGCGAAGCCATTGCGATGTTGGCCTGCCTGTTCTTGAGCATGAAGGACGCTGGGCACAATTTTTTTGATCATCTGTTGTGCCTGGGCTGTATCGTCTTTGTCATCATAGGCTTTCTCAGCATGGCGGCCATGGGACTTTATCGCTCCCAACAGCGCGGCACCTCCAGTGAACAGGCGGCGCGTATCTTCCTGAGCTTCACCCTGGCATCCATCGCAGAGGGGGTGATCTTCTCCATTGGTCCGATGACCGAATTGCAGCCCAAGGTCGTCTTCATGGCGCTGGGTCTGTCGTTCATTACGGTATGCACGCTGCGCTATCTTTTCAACAAGCTCCATACCACCGACCTGTTCAAGCACCGTGTACTGGTGCTGGGCACCGGGGAGCGGGCCAACTTTATCCAGGACAGGTTGCGTCGCACCTCGGACCGCAAAGGCTTCAACCTCTTGGGCTACATCAGGATCGAAGGCGATACGCCCTGCGTCCCGCCAGAATATCAATTGTCTGTCGATCTCCGCCACTTGGTGGATTTCGCCGGACGACACGGGGTCAAAGAACTGGTCCTGGCTGCCGACAAGCACCAGGATCACCTGCCCATGCACGAACTCCACGAGTGTCGACTGGCCGGAATCAACGTCATCGACATCGCCAGTTTTATCGAGCGCGAGAGTGGAAAAATACCGTTGCGAATGATGCCCCCGAGCTGGATGGCCTATGGCCAGGGCTACCGGATCGGCCGCCAGTTCGTACGTATGGGCAAAAGGCTTTTCGACATTCTGATCAGCCTGCTGTTGCTGATGCTGGTCTGGCCGATCATGCTGATGACAGCCTTGCTGATCCGGCTTGAAGGTGGCCGCGGGAGCCCTGTCCTGTACCAGCAAACCCGAGTGGGTCTTCGGGAAAAACCCTTTAAAATCTATAAGTTCCGTAGCATGAAGGTCGATGCCGAAGCCAACGGGGCTATGTGGGCCCTAAAATGCGACCAGCGCGTGACCGCTACCGGATCGTTCATTCGCAAGTACCGTATCGACGAACTGCCCCAGCTCTTCAATATACTTCGCGGCGACATGAGCTTTATCGGTCCGCGCCCCGAACGTCCCGAGTTCGTCGAGACCCTCGCCCTCTCCCTCCCCTACTACCATGACCGCCATAAAGTCAAACCGGGACTGACCGGTTGGGCACAAATATGCTACAGCTACGGCAGCAGCGAAGAGGATGCCCTGGAAAAACTCCAGTATGACCTCTACTACGTCAAGAACTTCAGTTTCCTGCTGGACACCATGATTCTGATACAAACCGTCGAGGTGATCCTGTTTGGCAAGGGAAGTCGCTGAGTGAGGCCACCATGACCCGCTACCAACAGATTCAAGATGAACTCGGAGCCAACCCGAAAGTCTGGCTGATTACCGGCGTCGCCGGGTTCATCGGCTCAAACCTGCTGGAAACCCTGCTCAAGATGAAGCAATACGTCATCGGCCTGGACAACTTCGCCACCGGCTACCAGCACAACCTCGACGAAGTACGGTCCCTGGTTTCGGCCGAGCAATGGTCCGGCTTCCACTTCATCGAGGGGGACATCCGCAATCTGGAGGATTGCCGCCGCGCCATGCGTCACCCCACGGCCGGGTCCGGCGCTGCGGATTACGTCCTCCACCAGGCCGCTCTCGGCTCTGTCCCCCGGTCTGTCGCCGACCCGATTACCAGCAACGCCACCAATGTCACCGGCTTCCTCAACATGCTGGTGGCGGCACGCGATGCCGAGGTCAAAAGCTTCACCTATGCGGCATCGAGTGCCACTTACGGCGATCACCTGACGCTGCCCAAGGTGGAAGAGAACATTGGCAAGCCGCTGTCGCCCTACGCGGTTACAAAGTACGTCAACGAACTGTACGCCGACGTTTTCGCCAGGGTCTACAGCTTCAAGACCATCGGCCTGCGCTACTTCAACGTCTTCGGCAAACGCCAGGATCCGAACGGTGCCTATGCCGCCGTGATCCCCAGATGGACAGCCGCCATGATCGAGGGCAACGAGGTCCTCATCTATGGCGATGGCGAAACCAGCCGGGACTTCTGCTTTGTCGATAACGCCGTGCAGATGAATATCCTGGCCGCGATGGCGCCGGAAGAGGCCAGGAACGAGGTCTACAACGTCGCCCTGGGTGACCGAACCAGTCTAAACGTACTATTCAATGCCCTGAAAACAGCGCTGGGAAACTGCGGCGTGAGCTATGATAAACATCCAAGCTACCGTGATTTCCGCATGGGAGACGTACGCCACTCTCAAGCAGATATCAGCAAGGCCCGAACCAGGCTGGGATACGCTCCCCGGCACCGCATTTACGACGGCCTGGATCAGGCCATGCCCTGGTATGTGCAGTCTCTTGGCAGCCGTAGCCTGGAATGAGTCAAAGGCGAATTCCGGAGACAGTTTCGAATTCGCCCCTTCGGGGCTCCACCGACAATTGCTCCTGCATTGCCGGTACTTCCACCGTCCATGGCGGTCATTCCAATCGACAAGGAGATTTATGAATATACTGGTGACCGGCGGTGCCGGCTATATCGGATCACACACCCTGGTCGATCTGCTGAATGCCGGCCACGAAGTGGTGATGCTGGACAACTACTGCAACAGTTCGCCGCTGGCACTGGAGCGGGCAGCGCAGATCGCGGTCGATTGTCATCGCCGCGCACCGCAACTGCATGCCGTCGAAGGCGATGTCCGCGATCGGGCATTGCTGGATCGGCTGTTTGCCGAGTTCCGAATTGACGGCGTCATCCATTTCGCAGGTTTGAAGGCCGTCGGCGAGAGCATGGCGCAGCCACTGGCCTACTACGAGAACAATGTCACCGGCACCCTGACCCTGTGTCAGGCCATGCAGGCCGCCGGGGTATTCAACCTGGTGTTCAGCTCCTCGGCCACGGTCTACGGCGAGCCCGCCGAGATGCCGATCCGTGAGGACTTTGCCACCGGCGTGCCGGCCAATCCCTATGGCCGATCCAAATTGATGGTCGAGACGCTGCTGCAGGACCTGGCCCACTCGGATCCACGCTGGGCAATCGCCCTGCTGCGTTACTTCAACCCTGCCGGCGCGCACGCCAGTGGCCTGCTCGGCGAGGATCCGCAGGGCGTCCCGAACAACCTGGTCCCCTATATAAGCCAGGTGGCGATCGGCAAGCGTGAAAAGCTTTTCGTGTTCGGCGGCGATTTCCCGACGCGCGACGGCACCGGGGTGCGCGATTATATCCATGTGGTGGACCTGGCCCTCGGTCACCTCGCGGCGCTGAACTGGATACAGACACATCGAGGCGTGGGTATCTGGAACCTCGGCACCGGCCGGGGCTATTCGGTACTGGAGATGGTAAGGGCATTCGAGGCTGCGAGCGGTCAGGTGGTGCCGTACGAGATCGTTGCGCGCCGCCCCGGTGACATCGCAGAATGCTGGGCCGCCCCGCACCGGGCCGAACGAGAGCTGGGCTGGAAGGCGGTACGCGGGGTCGAGGAAATGATGGCCGATACCTGGCGCTGGCAGTCGATGAACCCGATAGGGTATGGCAAGCCGGGTGACGCCTGACGCGTCAAAAGCCGAAGAGCCGGCATGCCGAACTCTCTCGGCCATTGTCGGGTTTCAGCCCTCCGGGCTTCTTCCCAACTGCCTACGATCTACACGTCACGCGTAACGCGTAACCTTCTACACCTCAGCTGTCACGCCTGACCTTCTTGTCAGTCACGCCTACCGCCCCCACACAAAACCTCAATCTTTACGGGTTTAAATGAACCGGCGTTACCGCTAAAATGACCGCCTTATTTTGGAACGACCGGTCTAGTTAAAATGACGCGAGGGCGCAAACCCGCACACAACCGGGAACGGATTCTGGAAATGGGCATGGAGCTTTTCGAACGCAACGGCTATCACGGCACCGGACTGAAGGAAATTCTCGACGCCTGCCAGGTGTCCAAGGGTTCCTTCTACAATTTTTTCGGCAGCAAGGAAGAGTTCGCCATCGAAATGATCAGCCATTTCCAGGAAAAGGCCTTCGACAGCTGGAACCTCGCACTCGAGCACCCTCGCACCAGCTACGCCCAGCTGCTGCGTAGCAAGATCGAAAGCGAAATCGACGACAACCAGACCCACTGCTTTCGCATGGGCAGCCTGCTTGCCAACCTGTCCGGCGAAATCGGCGCGGCTTCCGATGCCTTCCGCCACTCCATCCTGGAAGCCACCGAGCGCATCATCGCCGCGATCGAGCTGGACATGCAGATCTGCCAGCAGGAGGGCACGGTACGCACGGACCTGTCGCCGCGGCAGCTGGCCGAGCTGATCTGGAACTGCTGGCAGGGCGCACTGCTGCGCATGCAGGTGCAGGATTCCACAGCCCCCTTGAGGACAGCGGTCCGCCTGCTCTGGGACCAGATACTGCCTCCTTTCAACAACCCCCTCATCAGGACACGAGTTCATTACCATGAAACCAAAACACCTGATTCTGCCACTGCTGCTGATGCTGCCTACCCTGCCGCTCAGCGCCCTGGCCGACGAACAGCCCCAGGACAAGCCCCGCGGATTGCCGGCCGAAGTCATCCACCTTCGCCCCGCGCCGTTGACGCCAACGATCGAGGCGGTCGGCAACCTGGAAGCCAACGAGCGGGTGATGATCCGCCCGGAGCAGGCGGGCCAGATTCGCGATATCCGCTTCGAGGAGGGGCAGTCGGTCAAGCGCGGCGAGCTGCTGTTCGAACTCGAGGCCTCGACCTACGAGGCGGCGCTGCAGCAGTCCCAGGCCCGGGTCAACCTGAGCCTGCTGGAGTACCGCCGTGCCGAAAGCCTGCTGCAGCGCAAGGTGGGCTCCCAGAACGACCGCGACACCGCGCTCGCGCAGCTGCGCGTCGACGAGGCCGAAGTGTCCCTGGCTCAGACCCGGCTCGCCAAGATGAGCATCCGCGCGCCCTTCGACGGCGTTGCCGGCCTGCGCATGGTCAGTCCCGGCGACTATGTCAGCGTCGGCCAGGACCTGGTCGAGCTGATCGACAGCGCCAGCATGAAGGTCGATTTTCGCATCCCGGAGATCTATCTGCCGGCGGTCGCCCCCGGCCAGCACATCAATGTACAGGTCGACGCCTATCCCGGCCGCCGCTTCGCCGGCGAAGTCTATGCGATTTCACCCAGCGCCGACGCCCGGGCCCACAACTTCGAACTGCGCGCCCGCATCCCCAATCCCGACGGAGTGCTGCGCCCCGGTCTCTTTGCCCATATCGAACTCGCGGGTGAAACCGACAACGCCGCACTACTGATCCCGGAGCAGGCGGTGATTCCCCAGAACGGCCAGGCCGCGGTGATGCGCGTCGACGACCAGAACAGTATCGAGGTGGTCAGCGTGGAGCTGGGCCAGCGTCGCCCGGGACAGGTCCAGGTGGTCTCGGGTCTTGCTGCGGGCGATGTCATCGTCACCGCCGGCCAGCTCAAGCTGCACCCCGGCATGCCGGTCACGCCGATCTTCGTTGACGGTTCCAACAGTACCGCCGGTCGGGAGCAGTAATCATGGTCCTCTCCGATATCAGCATCAAGCGCCCGGTACTGGCGACGGTCATGAGCCTGTTGCTGCTGCTGATCGGCCTGATCAGCTATGACCGCCTGACGGTGCGCGAATACCCCAAGATCGATCTGCCGGTGGTCACCGTCGAAACCACCTATCCCGGCGCCAGCGCCTCGATCATGGAATCCCAGGTCACCCAGGTGATCGAGGACTCGCTGTCCGGTATCGAGGGCATCGACTTCATGAATTCGATCAGCCGCACCGAGCAGAGCCAGATCACCATCACCTTCCGCATGGACCGGGACCCGGACGAGGCGGCCAACGACGTGCGCGACCGCGTCGGCCGGGTACGCGGCATGTTGCCGGACGATATCGACGAACCGGTGGTCTCGAAAACCGAAGCCGACGCCCAGCCGATCATCTACCTGGCCTTCTCGTCCGATCGCCACAACCCGATGGAGATCACCAGCATCGCCGACCAGCGGGTCAAGGACCGGCTGCAGACGGTACCGGGCGTGGCCAACGTGATGATCTTCGGCGAGCGGCGCTACTCGATGCGCATCTGGCTCGATCCCTTCCGCATGGCGGCCTACAACCTGGTCCCCCAGGATATCGAGGAGGCACTGCGGGCGCAGAACGTCGAGATCCCGGCCGGGCGCATCGAAAGCCAGGATCGCGAGTTCACCATTCTGACCCGCACCGATCTGAACCAGGTCGAGGAGTTCGAGCGCATCATCGTGCGCAATATCGAAAACTACCCGGTACGGATCCGCGATGTCGCCCGGGTCGAGATCGCCCCGCAAAGCGAGCGCATCATCACCCGCTTCCGTGGCGAAAGCGCGGTGGCACTGGGTGTCGTCAAACAGTCGACCGCCAACCCGCTCGACGTCTCCAGCGGCATCCGCACCGAGCTCGCCGCACTCGAGGCCACGCTGCCGGAAGGCATGGAAGTCGAGATTGCCTACGACTCCTCGGTGTTCATCGACGAATCGATCAACTCCGTCTACCAGACCCTGCTGCAGGCCGGTGCCCTGGTGGTGCTGGTGATCTTTTCTTCCTGCGCAACCTGCGAGCGACCCTGATACCGGTCGTGACCATCCCGCTGTCGCTGATCGGCGCCTTCGCGATGATGTGGCTGTTCGGCTTCACCATCAACACCCTGACCCTGCTGGCACTGGTGCTGGCAATCGGCCTGGTGGTGGACGACGCCATTGTCATGCTCGAGAACATCTACCGCCACGTCGAGGACGGGCTGGACCCGATCCAGGCCGCCTTCAAGGGCAGCCGGGAGATCGCCTTCGCGGTCATCGCCACCACCCTCACCCTGGTCGCCGTGTTCGCGCCGGTTGCCTTCTCCGAAGGCCGCTCCGGCCGCCTGTTCACCGAGTTCGCCCTGACCCTGGCCGGTGCCGTGGTAGTGTCCACCTTCGTCGCGCTGACGCTGTCGCCGATGATGGCGTCCCGCACCCTGCACCACGAAACCCGGCACTCGGCGGTCTTCAACCTGATCGAAGGCTGGCTGCTGGGCCTGACCCGCGGCTACAAGACGCTGCTCGGACGCGTCCTGCACTCGCGCCTGCTGACCCTGGCGATCATGGCCGCGAGCATCGCCGGCGGCAGCTTCTACTACATGCAGCTGCCCCAGGAACTGGCACCCTACGAGGACCGCGGCACCATCATGACCTTCACGATCGCCCCCGAAGGATCGACGCCGGCCTACGTCGACCGCTACGTGCGCCAGATCGAGGAGATCATCAGCGGGGTACCGGAGCAGAATCGCTACTTCACCGTGATCGGCTTCCCGACCGAAACCAACTCGCTGACCTTCGTCGGCCTCAAGCGCTGGGAAGACCGGGAACGCAGCCAGCAGGCGATCACCGAATCGCTGACGCCTCAGCTCTACGGCGGCGTCACCGGTACCATGTCGTTCGCGATGAACCTGCCGTCCCTGGGGCAGAGCCCGATTTCACGCCCGGTGGAATTCGTGATCAAGAGCCAGGCCGACTATGCCGAACTCAAGCGCATCAGCGACGAGCTGATGACGCGGGTGCGGCAGAACCCGGGCTTCATCCAGCCGGACTCCGACCTCAAGCTCAACAAGCCGGAGCTGCAGCTCGAAGTCGACCGCAACAAGGTGTCCGATATCGGCCTCGAGGTCGATACTATCGGCCGGGCGCTGGAAACCTACATGTCCGGCCGCAACGTCACCCGCTTCAAGCGCGATGGCGAGCAGTACGACGTTATCGTTCAGGTCGAGGACCGGCAGCGCCGCACCCCGGGCGATCTCACCGATGTCTATGTGCGCAGCCCCGACGGCGCCATGATCCAGCTGGCCAACCTGGTAACGGTCAACGAAACCGTGGCACCGAAGGAACTGAACCATTTCGACAAGGTGCGTGCCGTCAAGCTGCAGTCGGTACTGGCGCCCGACTACAGCCTCGGCGAGGCGCTGAGCTTCCTCGAGCAGAACCTGGCCGAGATCGCCCCCGAAGCGGGCTTCGACTACACCGGCCCCTCGCGCGAGTTCAAGGAGTCGAGCGCCAGCCTGCAGGTGATATTCGGCCTGGCGCTCTGCTTCATCTTCCTGGTGCTCGCGGCCCAGTTCGAGAGCTTCAAGAATCCGCTGATCATTCTGCTGTCGGTGCCGCCGGCACTGTTCGGCGCACTGCTGGCGCTCTATTACAGCGGCGGCTCCCTGAGCGTCTACAGCCAGATAGGGCTGATCACCCTGGTCGGCCTGGTGACCAAGCACGGCATCCTGATCGTCGAATTTGCCAACCAGCTGCAGGACCAGGGCGTGGAGCTGCGCGAGGCGATTCTCAAGGCCGCGGAGCTGCGTCTACGCCCGATACTGATGACCACCGGCGCGACGGTGCTCGGCGCCCTGCCGCTGGCGATCGCCTTCGGCGCCGGCGCGGAATCGCGCCAGCAGATCGGCTGGGTCATCGTCGGCGGCATGCTGTTCGGCACCCTGCTGACCCTGTTCGTCATTCCGACCGTGTATAGTTATCTGGGCAAGCGCACCTTCAGGGAAGTCGCGCCTGCTTACAACCTTTAAGAAAGGACGACAAGTGTGAAACCACTTCTCCCGCGCAAAACACTGCTGGCGCTCGGCATCTGCCTGGCGACCGGCACCGTCCAGGCCGGCAGCCTTGTCGAACTCTACGATCTGGCATTGAGCAACGATCCGCAGCTCAAGTCCGCCGAAGCTGCGATGCGCGCAGGCAAAGAAGCCCTGCCGCAGGCCCGCTCGGCGCTGCTGCCCAACCTGCAGCTGGGTGCCGACTCGACCTGGACCGATACCGACAACGCCGGCAGTTTTCACAGCGAAGGCGTCACCCTGAGCCTGAACCAATCGGTCTACTCCGCGGCGCGCTGGTACAACCTGCGCCGGGGCGAATCGCTGTCCGAACAGGCGGGCCTGGTGTTCGACCAGGCCCAGCAGACACTGATACTGCGCACGGTCAGCGCCTATCTCGACGTGTTGCGGGCGATGAACAACCTCAACAGCGCCCAGGCCGAGGAACGGGCGATTCAGCGTCAGCTCGACCAGGTCAATGCCCAGTTCGAGGTCGGCCTGATCGCCATCACCGATGTACAGGAAGCCCAGGCCAGCTACGACAACTCGGTGGTTCGCCGGATCGAGGCAGTGGGGGAGCTCGACAACAGCTTCGAGGCGCTGGACCGTCTCGCCGGCCAACCGTTTCGCACCGTCACGCACCTCAAGGCCGATTATCCCATCGACAGCCCGCAGCCGGCCGCACCGGAGCCCTGGCTCGAAAAAGCCTGGCAGAACAACCTGGGCCTGCTGATCGCCGACAGCAGCATCGAAGCGGCGCGCCGCAGCGCCCAGTCGGCACGCGCCGGCCACTACCCCACCCTGGACCTGAATGCCAGTTACGACACCAACGGCGGCAGTCTCGGCGTCACCGACCCGGGGGACACCAGCATTGTCGGCCTGTCACTGAATCTGCCGCTGTACCAGGGCGGTCTGACAAGCTCCCAGAGCCGGGAAGCCGAAGCCTTGCTGGACCAGGCGATGCAGGATCGCCAGGACAACCTGCTGGCCGTCACCCAGCAGACCCGCAGCTGCTGCGCAGCCTCAGAACCAATGTCGAGAGCGTCAAGGCGCGCGCCCAGAGCATCCGCTCCAGCGAAACCGCGCTCGAAGCCACTCAGGAAGGGTTCAACGTCGGCACCCGCAACGTGGTCGACGTGCTCAACGCCGAGCGCACCCTCTACTCCGCCCAGCGCGACTATGCCAACGCCCGGCTCGACTACATCACCAATCTGTTTAGCCTGAAGCAGCAGCTCGGCACCCTCAACCCGGATGACCTGGCCACCCTGGATCGCTGGCTGGAAGAAGATAACGGAAATGGGTGACAGGTGACGGGAACATCGTAGGGTGCCGGTGAACGGAGTGAACCGCACCGCCAGTCGCATCCGGGGCGGTGCGCCGGCATTTGCTCCTGCAAGGCCGGTCTTCCCGCCATCCATGGCGGTCGCTTCGCTTACCAGCACCCTACAGGTAACTCGTAACGCGTCACCAGCGAAAAACCGGCGCAGCGGCGCCGGTTTTTGATATCATGGGAACACTCAGTTTTCAGACAGCACGTAAACGCTGCCATCCTCGTCGTCATCGGGCGCAAGTCCGCGCCAAGGCATGATCATCGAGAACCCCTGCAGTGAAATGATCGCGCCCAAGACCGCTTGAGCGCATACTGAAGGCAATCGAAAGGTTGCATTGAAACCATAGCCGATTTTTCGAACCTTGGCCCCGGCAGCCGGAGGAACCTTATGAGCGATCTGCTGACCCGAATACTGGAAAAGGTGCGGGTCGCCTACGTGCAGGCCATGCAGGACGGCGAACATCAGCAGCCGTACCTGACGGCAGAGCGCCTCTGCCATGAGCAACTGCATATCGATGCCGACGCCCTGGCCCGCATTATCGACGAAGACCCGACCCTTCTCGCAGCCCGCGCCGGCGACCTGATCCAGGACCCCGCGAGAGCGACAACCCCTCGGTAGGTACGATCATCTGCTGCAACATCATGGCCGCCGCGCTCGACGGACTGCTGACGGTGGCGGTCGAACACGACTGGCTCGACGTCGACGAAGAGGGCAACGTCCTGGTCGACGACGATGAACTGGGCGAACAGTCCCCCAAACCACTGCAGGTCGACTACAGCCGCTCCGCCCAGGCCCTGGAGAACGCCGGCCAGCCAGGCGCAAGCCGCCTGACCCAGCTTTTCCAGGTTGCAGAGGCGGAATATGCCCGGTTGCTGGAAAACGAAGTTCATGATGCCTATCAGCTGGCACTGCGAACCTCGTCGGATTATGCCGTATTCGCACCCGAGGACATCGCGCCGCTGGTCGCCGAAAATCCCCTGCTGCTGGGACTGAGACCGGACGGCCTGGTGGACCCGGACCTGTTCGAAGGCGATCCCCCCGCCGGCATCATCATCAGCAGTCACCTGACCCACATGCTGCTGCAGCAGCTGCTGGAACTGGCCTCCGAACGCGGCGCCCTGGCACGCGACAGCGCCGGCCACCTGATCCTGCCGGACGACAACGAAACCAAGCCGCAGCTGCATTGAGGAGAGTGAGCAGCGGGCAGTTTACAGTCCGTAGGTTGGAATGAGTCCCGAAGGGCCGAATTCCGACGCTTGGTATCGGGTTACCACTATGCTTCGAAGGTTTAGCCCCGGAATTCGCCTCCGGCTCATTCCAGGCTACGGGCTTGCGCGTAACCCGCCACGCGTAACCCTTCAAATCAATGCATGGTGATACCGATCGGATGGACGCCGTGCTTTTCCTGGTCGAAAACGTCGCGCAGCTCGCGTAGCGGGCGCAGGCCATAGTCGCCCGGATCTTTCGGCAGCTCCAGCCAGTCGAGGGTCCAGATGCGCGTCATCAGCTCGTACTCGCCGATCAGCGCATCCAGAAATATCATCACCGCCTCGACCCGCGGATCGAGGTCCAGCTCCTTCGGCACATCCTCGAGGTAGACCTCGAGGCGCAGCTTGCCGTCGACCTGACGCAGCGCGAACCAGAAATCGCGCAACTCGCAGTACTCGTCACCGACGCTGATATGACTCGGCACCGGATCGTAGCGGTGATTGAAGGCCTTGAATTGAATCCCGCTGAGCTGGGGCGCGGCGCCCACCAGGTTCAGCACCGAGCCGATCGATTCTGGGTAGCCGTCACAGCCGAAGATCATCTCCACCGGCCCCTCGTCTTCATCGCGCTCGAAATGGAACGTCAGGTTGCGGTCGATCTTGCGCAGAATGTCGTTGTACTGGCTCAACAGCGCGTCGGCCTCGAAGTGGCTCTCCTGCTGACTGTGCAGCAGCAGGTCGATGGTCTGTTCGACCTGCTGCCAGAACTCGTGGATCTGTTTTCGATTCGGCTTCATCTAATCTGTCGGCTGGGCTGCATCGGGGGTCAGGTACGGGGTACCACGACCCCGGTCTGTCCCTGGTATTTGCCCTTGCGATCCCGGTACGAGGTTTCGCAAACCTCATCGGCACCGAGGAACAGCATCTGGGCAACGCCTTCGTTGGCGTAAATCTTCGCGGGCAGCGGGGTGGTATTGGAAAACTCGAGCGTCACGTGGCCTTCCCATTCCGGCTCGAGCGGCGTGACATTGACGATAATGCCGCAACGGGCATAGGTGCTCTTGCCCAGGCAGATGGTCAGGACATCTCGCGGAATGCGAAAGTACTCGACGGTACGGGCCAGAGCAAAGGAGTTCGGCGGAATGATACAGACTTCGGACTGCACATCAACGAAACTGCCCTCGTCGAACGCCTTGGGGTCGACGATCGACGAATTGATGTTGGTGAAGATCTTGAATTCGTCGGCGCAGCGCACGTCGTAGCCGTAGCTCGAGGTACCGTAGGAGACGATGGCGCCGTCGCCCGTGTGGCGTACCTGGCCCGGCTCGAACGGCGAGATCATCTCGCACTCTTGCGCCATGCGGCGAATCCAGCGATCGGATTTGATGCCCATAGGTTGTCCGTAGTTCGTAATATCTGAATGGCGCGCCATTCTACCGTTTTGCAACTGCGCTGGGTAGGGCAGTGAACTGATTGTGGGAGCGGCTAAAGCCGCCCCACGGAAATTTCGGCACCCGCCGTAGGAGCGCCGCCCCGGTGCGAACAGGTCCAGCTCGATGCCATCCCAATTCGCCGGGAGGCCCGGCTCCTACGGCCGGTGGAGACGTGACGCTGTTCGCTAACGACTGCTAATCGTTCTCGACCGAGATATTCGGGAAGGCCGGGCCCTGCGCCACATTGCGCACCGCCACCCGGCCGGCGATACGGCGGGCGATATCGAGATAGGCCTGCGCCGCGGGGCCCTGAGGATCGGCCACGACCGTCGGCATGCCGGCATCGGTCTGCTCGCGGATCTGCAGGGAAAGCGGTAGCGAACCGAGCAGCTCGGTATCGTACTGGGCCGCGATGCGCTCACCGCCGCCGGCACCGAAAATAGGCTCCTCATGCCCGCAATTGCTGCAGATATGGGTGCTCATGTTCTCGACCACTCCGAGCACCGGTATGTCGACCTTGCGGAACATCTCGATACCCTTTTTCGCATCCAGCAGCGCAATGTCCTGGGGCGTGGTGACGATCACCGCGCCGGTCACCGGCACTTTCTGCGACAGGGTCAGCTGAACGTCGCCGGTACCCGGCGGCATGTCGATAAAGAGATAATCCAGATCGTCCCAGAGGGTCTGGGTCAGAAGCTGCTGCAGGGCACCGCTGACCATCGGACCGCGCCAGACCATCGGCGTGGTCTCGTCGATCAGGTAGGCCATCGACATGGTCTGCAACCCCAGGGCCTGGATCGGCTTGAAATACTTGGCATCGTCGGATTCGGGATGGGTACCCGACGCGACACCGACCATCAGCCCGAGACTGGGGCCGTAAATATCGGCATCGAGCACCCCGACGCGGGCACCGGCGTGCGCCATGGCCAGCGCCAGATTGATGGTGGTGGTCGACTTGCCGACCCCGCCCTTGCCGGATGCGACCGCGACGATATTGCGCACGCCGTCGAGGTTGCGCAGATTGCGCTGCGCCCGGTGCGGCTGGATCTGCTGGCGAATCTCGACCTGCACGGAGGTGCCGGTTTCGTCGCCGATCAACCGGGCCAGCGTTTCGCCAAGTCCCGCGCTGATATCGGCACAGGGATAGCCCAGGGTCAGCACCACCTTCAAGACGCCGCCCTCCTCCTGCACATCCGTCAGGACCCCGGCACTGCGCAGATCCGTTTCCAGCCAGGGATCCCGATACCGACTCAGGGCTGCTTCGATGCGTTCACGATACTGCTGCATGACTGATTCCGCTCCTGTCGCCTGCCGGCGGCCAAATAATTTCTCAAACACCCGGCGCCTCCCGGTACTGAAACTGCTCGATCCAGGACAAGGGAAATAGGGGACAGACCCCAATTGGGGTCTGTCCCCTATTTCCTAGTTAATTGGTCGGGAATTATTGCTGTTTTCACCTCCAGCGTCCAGTACCGGGACGACACCGGCCCACTCAAGGCCGACATTCCGTCGCCACAGCAAGGTCCGCCCTCCGCTCGCCGGCTGCGTCAGAGCGCCAATCTCGATCGACAATCGTCAGGAAGCCATCGTCATCGAGAAAGCCCCTGTCGCCGGTTTTGTACCAGCGCAGACCGTCGCGCTGGATCAGTGCGCGGGCGCTGAGTTCAGGGTCATTGAGATAACCCTTCATGATCTGAGTACCGCCGATCAGCACCCGCCCGGCCTCGCCGTTCGGCAAGGCCTCCAGGGTCTCGGGATCGACAATGCGGAATGTCGAGCCCGGCAGCGCCAGTCCGACGGTACCGGACTTGCTGCCGGTCTGCACCGACCACCAGCGCGTATCCAGATGATCGGGCAGGTTGACGCTCGCCACCGGGGTGGTTTCGGTGCAGCCATAGCCTTCCAGCACCGGCACATGGAAGCGCAACTCGAAATCCCGCGCCACCGCAGCATCCAGCCGCCCGGCACCGGTCACCACCAGCCGCAGCGGGCCGAACATCAGCGGATGCAGACGCGGATGGCCGCTGTAGAGACCCAAGAGTGTCGAGGTGCCGCACATCAGCGTCGCCCGGTAGCGCGCCACCGCCTTGCCGATCCCGACGGCATCGGCGGGGTCCGGATGACAGACGACCGGAACACCCTCGACCAGCGGCATCAGACAGGTCACCGTCAGGCCGAAGGCCTGATACAGTGGCAGCGTCGCCATCCAGCAGTCATCGTCGCGCACGTTCAGCACATCGCCGATCTGGCGGATATTGGCGATAAGATTTCGGTGGCTCAGCATCACGCCCTCGGCGCCCCGTCGCTGCCGGACGAAAACAGGATCGCCGCGGTATCCCCGATCGCCCGACGGCGGCACAGCCAGTGCTGCAGCAGCCCCAGCGGCAGCAGCCGCACCGCCACCTGCATCGCCAGCGACCCGACGCGGCCGGACGAGGCTTCCAGATCCTCCAGATAAACGACCCTGCGCCCCTCCAACAGTGCAGCCAGCCCGGGGCCGCCGCCCTCGAGCCTTTTCACAAAGGCGCGTGCGGTGACGATCGTCCCGATGCCGGCCTGCTCGGCTGCGCTTTGCAGAACGGCCGGCGCGGCAGTAAAGTCGAGATTCACCACCGTTTTGCCCGCCATCAGCGCCGCCATATTGGCCATGGCACCGGCACTGGAAGTCGGCAGCAGCAGCCCCAGATTCCGCCCCGACAATCGCCGCAAACGCCGACTGAGGAGCGCACAGGCGCAGAGCAGCCACGGGTAGCTCAGCGGCGACCCGGTGCTATCACCGATGGCCCAGTGCGCCGGGGCCTGCCCGGCGGTGCGCACGAAGGCCCGCGGCACCGTCTCGAGACCGTCGGCATAGCGATTCCAGGCATGGATCGACAGTTCGAACACCCGCTTCTTGACCTGCCCAGCCCGGCTGTCGAGGGGCATCGGCGCACCGAAGGCTACGATCAGATCGCGCTTGAGCCCCATGCGCCGGCGCGCCTGCAGGCGGCTGCCGGAGCGCGAAAAGCGGCTGCCCCAGAGCCCGCGCAGATAAAAGGGCACGATCTTCGCGCCCGAGCCCCGGGCCACGGCAGCGCAGGCACGTTCGAAACCGCGTCTGAAGCTGCCCAGTTGCCCGGTATGACTGATGGTACCCTCGGGAAACAGACAGACCACCTTGCCGGCCTCGAGCAAACGCGCCACTCTTTGCAGCGCTTCGCGACTGTTGCCCGACGAGATCGGAATAACGCCGAACAGATCAAGAAATCCACGCAGATACCAGCGTTCGTAGATACTGCGCTCCATGACGAAATGCACATGGCGCGGACAGGCCATCTGGATCATCGCCCAGTCGAGCCAGCTGATATGATTGCCCAGCAGCAGGGTGCCGTGCCCCTCTTCCGGCAGGTGCTCGAAGCCCAGCACCTGCAGGCGATACTTGCCCCTCAGCACCGCGGCCACGAGCAGCCGGATCAGTGCCTCCGGTAAGAGCAAAATTGCCGCCAGGGCGCCGACCGTCGCGATGGCCGCCAGACCATACAGCAGCCAGTGACCGGGAATATCCCGGTAGGCGCTGATCACCGTCAGCACCAGGAAGCCCAGCATAGCGACGTTCTGAATGAAATTATTGCCCGCCAGTACTCGTCCGCTGGCGTGATGCTCGGCATTGAACTGGATCAGGGCATTGAGCGGAATCACCATCAGGGCGCCGCTCAAGCCAATCAGCAGAAACAGCAGTGCCGACAGGCCTAGGTGCGGAGCCCCCGGCAGCAGCAGCAACCCCAGCGCCACACCGCAGGCGCCGAGCGGAATCAGGCCGACATTGATATGGTGGCGCGACAGCCGGCCGGCCAGCACGGACCCGACCATGATACCGACGCCGGCCAGTGCCATGGCCCCCTGAATCACGAAGGTATTGAGCTCGCCCAGCTGCGCCTTGGCAAATGCCGGGAACACCGCCAGCATCACCTGGCTGATGGACCAGAACGCCGCCAGGCCGAGGATCGACAGCCAGATCGGACGGATCGAGACGATATGGCCGAGATTGCGCGCGAGGATGCACCCGCGCCGGTAACCCGGCCAGTCGAAGCGAAGGCGGCTATCGGTCTCGCTTCTGGCCGGCAGCCGGTGCGCCAGCCAGGTCTCCAGACAGGCGCCGGCAACCAGAAACCAACCCAGCGGCGCGATCTGCTGCACCAGCTCCGACGGGGACCGCGCCATGTCGCCATTTCCCGCCAGGCGCATCTCGAACAGCAGCGAAAATACCAGGATTCCGGACAGGATCGCGACCATGGTGGCCGCCTGCACCCAGCCATTGCCTTCGCTCAACTGGTCGGTTCCCACCAGCTCGCGGATGTAACCGTACTTCGCCGGCGAGTAGAGGGCGCTTTGCAGTGCGAGCACGAAGGTCAGGCCAAAGGCCGGCAGAAACCAGCCGAGGTAGTAGCAGCCCGTGATCATCAGCGTCACGACAATCGCCGCCCAGGCCGAAATGCGCATCACCCGATGTTTGGGATATTTGTCCGAAACATAGCCGGCGGGGGTGAACAGCAGAATAAAGGGCAGCAGAATCAAGCCATTGACGATCGCTGTCAGCAGGATCTGCTCGTTGCCGTCGTAGCTCTTGAAGAGACTGTTCTGGATGATGACCTTATGACCCAGGTCGACAAAGGCATTGATAAAGGCCACCGCGACAAAGGCGAGAAAACCGCGGACCTTCATAAGCTCGCTCATGACTACACCTCCCTGCCACCCACCCAGCCGCAAGATAGTGATACATTTGATGACTTGATTTCAAGCGCCGAAAACCTGTAAATTTTGCCAAACTCCCTCCATCGAGATTCGGCCCGGCCTGCGGCCGCCGACCTCCTTAAAAGCCGGTAATTGATGAGCGACGACAAAATAACAGAGTGGTTGCTGTCCTTCAGCATGGAAGAACTGCTCGATCTCGAGAAAAAACTCAAGCAGAAAATCCGGGCCCTGGCACGGGAACGCGCCAGGGAAGAGGAGCGGCGGAAACAGGCGGCCGAGGCAGAACGCCTGAAAGCCGAAGCACAGTCCGAGGCCGAGCGTCTGAAAGCCGAAGCGCGGGCCGAGGCCGAACGGCTGAAACAGGAAGCCGCCGAAGAGGAAGCCCGCCGGCAGCGGGAAGCGCAGGAACGTGACGCCCGGGAGCAGCCCGCACCGCAACGCCCGAAACCGCTGCCCACCAATCTCTACGCCAGCGTCGATCAGCTGGCCGCCAGCCAGGGCCTCGATATCAGCGGCCTGATGTCGGAAATCGCCAAGAAAACCGCCAAGAAGCCGGCCACGGGAAAACCGGTTCCCGGCAAGGGCGGCAACGGCCGCAGGTGATGTGCAAAGCAGGCGGCCGGATCGTTCAATGACACCGTCCGCTCTCCGGGTGCCGGTTAATTTCGTCAAGGTGACGCGTTACGCGTTACCTAGCGCAGGCGCTTTTTTCCCGTCACGCGTCACGCGTCACGCGTAATCCGTCACCGTTTTACCAGATAAACTCCGCATTCCAGATGATGCGTGTAGGGAAACTGATCGAAGATCGCGAAGCGTTCGATGCGATGGGTACGGGTCAGGTCCGTCAGGTTCTCGTTCAGGGTCTCCGGGTTGCAGGAGATATAGACGATATGCTGATATTCGCTGACCTGTAAAACCGTATTCGGATCAAGACCCGAACGGGGCGGGTCGACCAGCACGGTGGTGAAATCGCAACTCGCAAGATCGAGATGGGCGGTACGGCGCGCTTCGCGCTCACCTTTCAGTACCTGGGAAAAATCCTCCGACGACATCCGCACCACGTCGATATTGTCGATGCCGTTTTCGGCGATATTGAACTCCGCTGCACGCACCGACACCTTGGCGATCTCGGTGGCGACGACACGGCGGAAGTTCTGCGCCAGCGGCAGCGTAAAATTGCCGTTGCCGCAATAGAGTTCGACGAGATCCCCGCCGGCGTCCCGGGTCACGTCCAGTGCCCAGCCAATCATCGAACGGCAGACTTCGGCATTGGGCTGGGTAAAGCAGTTTTCCACCTGCTTGTAGCGATACTCCCGGCCGTTGATATCCAGGCGTTCGATCACAAAATCGCGGGACAGGACATGCTTGCTCTTGCGCGAACGGCCGATGATGTCGATATCGAAGCGTTCGGCGAGGACGCGGGCCCTGGCTTCCCAAACCTCGTCCAGCGGGCGGTGATACAGCAG
Source organism: Marinobacterium aestuariivivens (assembly GCF_042661465.1). Taxonomy (NCBI): domain Bacteria; kingdom Pseudomonadati; phylum Pseudomonadota; class Gammaproteobacteria; order Oceanospirillales; family Oceanospirillaceae; genus Marinobacterium; species Marinobacterium aestuariivivens. The sequence continues at coordinate 423,188 of NZ_JBHSWE010000001.1, forward strand.
CGTGACCAGCAGATCGCCGGACAGGGTGCTGAGGAAGTCCACCTGGAACAGACGGAAGCGCAGCGCGGGATCCGGACGGATGGCATCCAGCAGCGCGAACATCACCTCCTGAATGCGGCGAGACACCATCCGGCACTCACTCAGTGGCACCGGTGCGTGCTTGTTGCCGGGCTCGAACATCACATAGTCGAGATCATCACCGTCATGCCAGACCCGGAACTCGGCCCGCATCCGGTAATGCTCGGCCGGGGATTCGAATACCTCGATGGACGGAAGATCGAAAGCCGCAAACGCCTCGCGCACATGGTCGCGTTTCTCGGCGAGCAGCGCCTGGTACTGTGTAGGGTCAACGTCGGGTAGGGCCATCTTGAGTTATATCCGCAGATCTCTGAGGTGCCGGAACAGAGGCTGCCCGGGCGGGAAAAGCGCGGCATTTTATCAGGCAAGGGCGCCGGGGCAAAGAAAGCCAACGACACTGTTTATCGTTTATGGATCAGCAGTGACGCGTGACAAGGTTCGGTTCGGTGCGGTTCGTTCACTCCGTTTACCGGCACCCTACGGCAATCTCCGGGAAATAGCGGAAAATAGGGGTCTGTCCCCTATTTCCTCATAATTCCAAATCAGGCCGACCGCTTGCCCTGCTGCTGCAGCTGCAGCCGGTACTCATTGGCCATCATCTGCCAGCGGGACAGTTGCGTGTGCACACCGATTCGCTCCAGGTAGGATTCACTGAGGCGGCAGGAGAAATCGGCACCAAGACTGTTGGCGAGCGGCGGCAACAGCGCATCAGCCAGATGTACCGCACTGAGCGGCTCGAACCCGGTGGCCGGCGAGGTCCCCGGGAAATGATGCAGCAGCACCGCCTCGACCACTTTGAACGGCAGGTTCCAGAGGCCCAGCATGAAGGCGGCGGCTTCAGCATGGGTCAGCCCCAGCCGCATCTTTTCCATCGCATAGACCGGTTGCGACAGGCAAACCGATTCCGCCATCAGCGCCTGGTAGTCTTCCGGGTCCTTGTTGGCCAGCACCGCGATACCGAAATCGTGCAACAGGCCCGCCAGAAACGCCTGCCCCTGCAGGTTGCGGTCGAGGCCGGCGTCGGCCCCGATTTTCTGCGCCAGACGCGCCACCAGCATCGAACGCTGGTGAAGCTTGGCAAAGGAAAATGCAGTCCACTGTTCGCGCTGCCGGTAGCGGCTGAACAGATGCGTGGCCAGCATCAGGTCGCGAATCATCCTGACCCCGACAACGGTCACGGCCTCGTCGATCCGACTGATCTGGCGCCGCAGCCCGAACAGCGCCGAGTTGACCAGCTGCATCAGCTTGGCGGCAATGGCCGGATCCTGTTCGATGATGCGGGCGATATCCTGGCGTCCGATACATCGGAATTGAGGGCCTCGTTCAGCGCCCGGTAGGCGGTCGGCAGCGTCGGCAGACGGCCGAGACCGCTGACATAGTCGCGGATCGCGGATTTGTGCACCAGCGCCTCGATTTTCAGGGCGTACTCGATGGCGGCGACCAGTTCGGCACCATTGACGGTATCGGGCAATATGCGGTGGGCGACCTCAAGTGCCCGGGCAGAGCTGGCCGGCGTCATGTAGCCGCTGACCAGGATACGCACCACCCCGGGTTTCTCCTCCATCACCCGCTGCAGCAGTTCCAGGGCGCGGTAAGGTTGCTGCTGTGCGACGACGATCAGCACATGACAGCCGAACTGCCTGAGCTGCGACAGCACCTGTGTCTCATCGTCGAGGTTGAGCAGATCCCAGCCTTCATGCGCCCCGGCTTCATAGGCGATGGCGCGATGACTGGCCCGGGGATCGCAGAACAGGATCCGACAGGGCAGACAGGCTCTCGATGCCGTGCTCATAAAATCCCTCTTATTTTTGACGTTCGCTTCTCGGCAAGCTTGCAGTCAGCCGGACATCGGTTCATAAGACCGCGTAAAAGGCGTAGAATTCAGCCTCTTTAGTCTTCAGTCTATCAGGTTTCATTAGCCGAATTATGACCAACAGCAAGCGGAAGATCCTCGTTACCAGCGCCCTGCCCTACGCCAACGGCCCGATTCACCTCGGCCATCTGGTGGAATATATCCAGACCGACATCTGGGTACGCTTCCAGAAGCAGCGCGGCCATGACTGCACCTATGTCTGCGCGGACGATGCCCACGGCACACCGATCATGCTGAAAGCGGACCAGATGGGCATCAGCCCGGAGCAGCTGATCGCCAAAGTCAGCGAGGAGCACCAGCGGGACTTCGCCGGATTCATGGTCGGTTTCGACAACTACTACTCGACCCATTCACCCGAGAACCGCGAGTTCGCCTCGCTGATCTACCGGCGCCTCGATGACGGCGGCCATATCGCCCGCCGCACCATCACCCAGGCGTTCGACCCCGAGAAAAAGATGTTCCTGCCGGACCGTTTCGTCAAGGGCGAATGTCCCAAGTGCGGCGCCGCCGACCAGTACGGCGACTCCTGCGAAGCCTGTGGCGCGACCTACAGCCCCACCGAACTGAAGAATGCCTATTCGGCCGTCTCCGGCGCGAAGCCGATCGAGAAAGAGTCCGAGCACTTCTTCTTCAAGCTGGCCGATTTCGAACAGTTCCTGCGCAGCTGGGTCGACAGGCACGTGCAGGAGCAGATGATCCACAAGCTCAACGAGTGGTTCGACGCAGGCCTGCAGCAGTGGGACATCTCCCGTGACGCCCCCTACTGGGGCTTCGAGATTCCCGATGCGCCGGGCAAATACTTCTATGTCTGGCTCGATGCGCCGATCGGCTACATGGCCAGCTTCAAGAACTGGTGCGACAAGCAGGGTCTCGACTTCGACGAATACTGGAACGCCGCCTCCGATACCGAGCTCTATCACTTTATCGGCAAGGACATCGCCTACTTCCATACGCTGTTCTGGCCGGCGATGCTCGAGGGCGCCGGGTTCCGCAAGCCCAACGGGGTCTTCTGTCACGGCTTCCTGACCGTCAACGGCCAGAAGATGTCGAAATCCCGCGGCACCTTCATCATGGCCGAAACCTATCTCGACCACCTGCGCCCGGAGTACCTGCGCTACTACTTCGCCGCCAAGCTCGGTTCCGGCATCGACGATATCGACCTCAGCCTCGACGACTTCCGCATGCGCGTCAATGCGGACCTGGTCAACAAGGTCGTCAATATCGCCTCGCGCTGCGCCGGCTTCATCGCCAAGAAATTCGACGGCCAGCTCGGTGCCAGCCTGGTACAACCGGAACTCTACAGCGACGCTGTCAGGGCCGGCGAGATGATCGCCGACGCCTACGAGAAACGCGAATACGCCCGCGCGATGCGTGAAATCATGCATATCGCCGACCGCGCCAACCAGTACATCGATGCCGCCGAGCCCTGGGTACTGGCGAAGCAGGCGGGTCGCGAGCAGGAGGTACAGGACAGCTGCACCCTGGGGCTCAACCTCTTCCGTGTCATCATCAGCTACCTGGCGCCGGTACTGCCACAGGTCGCCGGCGAAGCGGCCCGGTTCCTCAATATCGACAGCCTGGCCTGGGATGCCATCGAAACGCCGCTGCTCGACCACCGCATCGACAAGTTCAAGCCGCTGATGCAGCGCGTCGAACCGGACGCGATCGAGAAGATGATCGAAGACTCGAAACACTCGCTGGCAGCTGCGGCCGCCGCCTCTGCGACGCCAGCCGAGGTGAAAAGCGCGCTGGATGACGAGCCGATCGCCGAGACCATCGAGTTCCCCGATTTCGCCAAGGTGGACCTTCGGGTCGCGAAAATTGCCAAGGCCGAGCATGTCGAGGGGGCCGACAAGCTGCTGCGCCTGACCCTGGACCTGGGCGGTGAAACCCGCAATGTTTTCGCCGGCATCAAATCCGCCTACTCGCCGGAACAGCTCGAGGGCAAGCTGACGGTGATGGTCGCCAACCTGGCACCACGCAAGATGAAATTCGGGGTTTCCGAAGGCATGGTGCTGGCGGCAGGTCCGGGTGGCAAGGATCTGTGGATCCTGGAACCCCACGAAGGCGCACAGCCGGGCATGCGGATCAAGTAACGCGTTAAGCGCTAAGCGCTAAGCGCGGATTGTCTGTACTGTCGATGCCCGGTCCAGCCGCCGCAGGTTGGTCCGAGGCGTTCATGTAGATTGGTCCGAGGCCGCCCCGCGGAAATGCCGGGTTGTAGGAGCAAGCCCGGCCGAGGCCCAACACCGACCGCAGGCCGCAAATCCGATCAAAAACTGCAAGCGGCACGCGGCGTTTTTCAAGCCGCTTGCCGCTCTCGCCTCTCGCCTCTCGCCTCTCGCCTCTCGCCTCTCGCTTCCATTGTTGGGCTTCGCTTCGCTCAGGCCAACCTACGTCCGAGCCCATAAAGCATCTATTGCTAATTTATGATTTTCTAATATACTGACAACTTCTTATTTGTCATTGCACCGGAGTTGTCTGAACATGAATGCCCAGGTCAAACGTCTCAGCGCCCAGGAATTCGCCAGCCTGAGGCAGCAGCAGAACTGCACCATCATCGATGTGCGCAGCGGCACCGAGTACCGCAGCGAACGCCTGCCCGACACCCTGCATATCCCGCTGCAGGACCTGCCGGGTGCCGACGCACAGCTTGGAAGACTCGACGATACAGCCCCGCTCTATCTGCTCTGCCAGAGCGGCAAGCGCGCGGAATCGGCGGCCGAGGTGCTGAGCCGGCAGCGCAACTGCCAGCTGGTGGTGATCGAAGGCGGCCTCAATGCGCTGAAGGAGCACAATGTCGTGGTCGAACGCTCGAAGTCCGGTTTGTCGCTGGAACGCCAGGTCCGTATTGCCGCCGGTTTCCTGGCCCTGCTCGGCGTCGTGCTGGGAACCCTGCTCCACCCGGCGGGCTACGCCCTCTCCGCCTTTGTCGGCGCCGGCCTGATGGTTGCCGGCATTACCAACTGGTGCGGCATGGCCCTGCTGCTCGCCCGGATGCCGTGGAATAGATGAAACCCGTCGGCATACGGTGCGCTTCGTTTCACGCAGCAGCACCCTACGGCGTTCGTTGAATCCGTAGGGTGCCGGTGAGCGCAGCGAGCCGCACCGGCTTTTGACGCCCGTCACGCGTAACGCGTAACGCGTCACCTTCCTTTATTTGCCTTCCTCCAAAAGCTGCACCATCTTGATAGTACAGAGCTTTCCGATACATCGGCCTTGTGCATGAAGCCAATCCTTGAACTATCTTTAGATCGATTAGGCATAAAACTGTAACACCTACGTTACAGGGTGCATTAACGGCTGAAGACCGGCGGCCCGCAATCGCTGCCGGCCAAAGCGCCTGATCAGGCGAAGGCTGCCGGGAACGGCACCGCGTTGCCTGGTCCAATCAGCAGCATCGGCCAGTGCCGGCGGCACCCGCCACCGGATGGCGATCCAGAGAGTAAAGGTCTGAGGAGGATCACTCAATGATGAAACGAACCCTAGCAGCGACGGCCCTGATCTCCACGACCCTTGCCGGTACGGCAATGGCCGAGGGCACGCTGGAGGCCGTCAAGGGGCGGGGCCTGCTGCAATGCGGCGTCACCAACGGTGTACCCGGCTTCTCGGTACCCGATGAGCAGGGCAACTGGCAGGGCCTCGACGTCGATGTCTGCCGGGCGGTTGCCGCCGCGGTCCTCGGCGATGCCACCAAGGTCAAATACATTCCGCTGACGGCCAAGGAGCGCTTCACCGCGCTGCAGTCCGGCGAGATCGACGTGCTGTCCCGCGTCACCACCTGGACCCAGACGCGCGACACCCAGTTGGGACTCAACTTCGCGGGTGTTACCTATTACGACGGCCAGGGTTTCCTCGTCAAGAAAGACCTGGGGCTCAAGAGCGTCAAGGAACTCGACGGTGCGACCGTCTGTGTCCAGTCCGGCACCACCACCGAGTTGAACCTGGCGGACTACTTCCGTGCCAACAGCCTCAGCTTCACCCCGGTGGTGTTCGATACCAACGAGCAGGCAGCCAGCAGCTTCGACACCGGACGCTGCGATGCCTTTACGACCGACCTCTCCCAGGCTTATGGCCTGCGTACCCGCATGAGCGATCCGGATGCCGTCGTGGCACTGCCGGAGGTGATCTCGAAGGAGCCGCTGGGTCCGGTCGTGCGCCAGGGTGACGACCAGTGGTTCAACATCGTCAAGTGGTCGCTGTTCGCGATGCTCAATGCCGAAGAGCTCGGTGTCACCTCGGCCAACGTCGACGAGATGAAGACCAGCGAAAACCCCAACATCAAGCGTCTGCTGGGCATCGATGGTCCCAAGGGCAAGGGGCTGGACATTGCCGATGACTGGTCCTATCAGATCATCAAGCAGGTCGGCAACTATGGCGAGGCCTTCGAGCGAAACGTCGGCATGGGGTCCGCGCTGAAGATCGACCGTGGCATCAACGCACTCTGGAATCAGGGCGGCTTTCAGTACGCGCCGCCGATGCGCTGAGGCCAGGCCGGGCGCCGGAGGGCGCCCGGCATAAAGACCTGTCCGGTGCCCTGCCGGATAGCTCCATTCCTCGAGGCGTCCAGGCGCCTCAACCGGGGAGTACAGCATGTCCGCAGAAAAGCCAAAAGCTGGCAAGGATACCCGTACCCGCTTCTGGAACGATCCCGGCAAGCGGGCACTGATTTTCCAGGCGCTGCTCCTCGGCGTCCTCGGATTCCTGATCTACAGCGTCGTCAGCAATACGCTCAGCAACCTCGAAACCCGTGGTATCACCACCGGCTTCGCCTTTCTCACCGAGGAAGCGGGCTTTGGCATCCCGCTCTCGCTGATCGACTACACCGCAGCCGACAGCTACGGCCGCACCTTCGTGGTCGGGCTGCTCAACACCATCCTGGTCTCGGCACTCGGCATTGTCGCCGCGACGATCCTGGGCTTCATCCTCGGGGTGTCGCGGCTGTCGGAAAACTTCCTCGTGGCCAAGCTGTCGTCGGCCTATATCGAGGTGTTCCGCAACATACCGCTGCTGCTGCAGATCTTTTTCTGGTATTTCGCGGTGCTGCGTGCCCTGCCGTCACCTCGCCAGAGTATCGAGGTGTTCGGCGGATTTCTCAATGTCCGCGGCTTTTCGGTGCCCCGTCCGGTACCGGAAGAGGGATTCGGGCTGGTGCTCGCCGCCCTGGCACTGGGCATCGTCGCCAGCGTCCTGCTCGTGCGCTGGGCCCACAAACGTCAGGACAGGACGGGCCTGATATTCCCCAGCGGTTGGGCCAGTGCCGGCCTGATCCTTGGCCTGCCGCTGCTGGCCTTTCTGCTCAGCGGCACGCCGCTGTCGCTGGATCGCCCCGAGCTGCGCGGCTTCAACTTCACCGGCGGCATGACGCTGCTGCCGGAACTGGTGGCGCTCTGGCTGGCGCTGACCATCTACACCGCGGCCTTTATCGCCGAAACGGTGCGCGGCGGCATCCTCGCCGTACCCGGAGGGCAGCTGGAAGCGGCCTCGGCGCTGGGACTGCCCAAGGGCCGCACGTTGCGGCTGATCGTCATTCCCCAGGCGATGCGGGTGATTATTCCGCCGTTGACCAGCCAGTACCTGAACCTGACCAAAAACTCGTCGCTGGCGACCGCCATCGGCTATCCCGACCTGGTTTCGGTCTTCGCCGGCACCACCCTGAACCAGACCGGCCAGGCGATCGAGGTGATATCGATGACGATGGCCGTCTACCTGACGCTGAGTCTGCTGACCTCGCTGTTCATGAACTGGTACAACAAGCGCATGGCGCTGGTCGAGCGTTAAGCCCCGGGGAGCGAAATCATGAAATACGATATCGAACCGACCCTGTCGCCACCACCCAGCACCGTGGGCGCCATCGGCTGGATGCGCAAGCACCTGTTCCACGGCCCAATAAGCTCGGCCGCGACCCTGATCATCGCCTTGCTGGCGGTCTATCTGCTGGGACCTGTCGTCAAGTGGGCCCTGATCGATGCCGACTGGGTCGGCGACAGCCGCGAGGCCTGTACCAGCGGCGGCGCCTGCTGGGTCTTTATCAGCAACCGCCTGGAGCAGTTCCTCTACGGCTTCTACCCGTCCGACGAATACTGGCGCCTGAATCTGGCCTTCGTGTTGCTGATCGCACTGATCGCCTGGCTGGTGATCCCGCGGCTGCCATTCAAGGGCTGGGTCTCGGCCGTTACCCTGCTGGTCTATCCGGTGATCGCCTACTTTCTGCTGATCGGCGATTCGTTCGGCCTGGAATATGTCGAAACCCATCGCTGGGGCGGCTTCAGCCTGACTCTGGTGCTGGCGGTCGTCGGTATCGTCGCGGCGCTGCCGTTCGGCATTCTGCTGGCCCTGGGCCGGCGCTCGGAGATGCCGATCGTCAAATCCCTGTCGGTGGTCTATATCGAGGTCTGGCGCGGCGTGCCGCTGATCACGGTGCTGTTCATGGCCTCGGTCATGCTGCCGCTGTTCTTTCCCGAAGACATCAGCTTCGACAAGCTGCTGCGGGCCCTGATCGGCATCATCCTGTTCCAGTCCGCCTACATGGCCGAGGTGGTACGCGGCGGCCTGCAGGCGATTCCCCGCGGCCAGTACGAGGCCGCCGATGCGCTGGGACTCAGCTACTGGAAAAAGATGATCCTGATCATCCTGCCGCAGGCGCTGAAACTGATGATTCCCGGCATCGTCAACACCTTCATCGCCCTGTTCAAGGACACCAGCCTGGTGGTCATCATCGGCCTGTTCGACCTGCTGGCGATTGTCCAGGCGGCCAGCAACGATCCCGACTGGATCGGTTATGCCACCGAGGGCTACATCTTCGTGGCGCTGATGTTCTGGATCTTCTGCTTCGGCATGTCCCGCTACAGTCAGCACCTAGAGCGCAAACTGCACACAGGCCATGGCAAGCGCGCCTGATCTATCCGGAGACGACAAGATGGCAGAGCCACAATCCAAATCACACTCCCTGGCCGTCGAGATGCGCGGTGTCAACAAATGGTACGGCGAGTTCCACGTCCTTAAAAATATCAACCTCAGGGTCGAGAAGGGAGAACGCATCGTCATCTGCGGGCCCTCGGGCTCCGGCAAATCAACGATGATCCGCTGCATCAACCGCCTCGAGGAGCACCAGCAGGGCGACATCATCGTCAACGGCGTCACCCTGACCGAGGATCTGAAGAAGATCGAGCTGATCCGCCGCAACGTCGGCATGGTGTTCCAGCACTTCAACCTCTTCCCGCACCTGACGGTGCTGGAGAACTGCGCTCTGGCGCCGATATGGGTGAAGAAGGAGTCGCGCAAGCAGGCGGAAGCCACGGCGATGAAATACCTCGAGCGGGTGCGGATTCCGGAGCAGGCGAAGAAATATCCGGGCCAGTTGTCCGGCGGTCAGCAGCAGCGCGTCGCCATTGCCCGCTCCCTGTGCATGAATCCGGACGTGATGCTGTTCGACGAGCCGACCTCGGCCCTCGATCCCGAGATGATCAAGGAGGTGCTCGACGTCATGATCGAGCTGGCGCAGGAGGGCATGACGATGCTCTGCGTGACCCACGAGATGGGCTTCGCCAAGACCGTCGCCAACCGGGTGATCTTCATGGACGCCGGCCAGATCGTCGAGGAGAACGAGCCTCACGAGTTCTTCAACAACCCGCAGCACGAAAGAACGCAGCTGTTCCTCAGCCAGATTCTGCAGCATTAGGTTGACCGTGCGTAGGTTGGAATGAGCTTGCGAATTCCGACATCCAGGCCAAAGGCCTGGCGAATGAGTGCCGAAGGCATGAATTCCACCGGTGCTTTCAGATTACTCCGTGGTTTGTTTTGGTTGAGCCTCCCGGTTGCTGGTACCCTTGGTGGAACGCCACCCGGTGGAATTCGCAGGCTCATTCCACCCTACAGTACTGGATACTTTTATATGTCACTACAAGCTTTTCTCTCTCGCCTCGGCACGGACGACAGCCTCGACTTCGAGGACAGCATGGCGGTCATTCAGGCCAACTACGACTATCAACCGACGGCGTTCGACAACGGCCCGGTACATAACGACGCTGGCCAGAACGAAGGCAGCTGCAAGATCTTCGCCTTCGCCAAACTCAACGGCCTGGACCAGGCCCGCACCCTCGCCTGCTTCGGCCGCTTCTACCGCGATGTGCTGAACACACCCGATGGCATCGACCACGGCAATATACGCGCCTTCATGGCCAGCGGCTGGGACGGCATCCGTTTCGATGGCGAGGCGCTGACGGCCAAGGGGTGACGGGTGACGGGTGACGGGTGACGGGTGACGGGTGGATTGTCGTAGGAGGCCGTACCCAAAGGGCACTTCCCCGGTGCGAACGACCACCGTGCCAACCCGGTTCGCCTCGGGGCGAGGCTCCTACGGAATTATCGACAATGCACTTCCCCGTGGGGCCGCTTCCATCAAAACAGCACGAGCTGTTCGGCCCCGGCCTCCTCGTCCTGCTCCTGCAGCCGGAAACCGACACCCATTAGCCTGACCGGGCGCTGGCCGCGCCCCAGGCCTCCCGGGTCAAACGCTCGAACAATGACTGCTCGGCGCCCGCATCGCCGCGTCCGGTCACCGCCTGCTCGGCGGTGGTCTGGGTGAAGTCGCCGAACTTGACCTTGACCACGGCGCCACAGATGCGGGCGGGCCTCGACAGACGCCGGTAGCGACCGTCGAGCCCCTCGAGCAGCACCGGCAGCTGCTGCAGACAGGCTTCGAGATCCGGCAGGTCCTCGGGATAGGTGTGCTCGACGCTCACGGATTTGCGTTCGCGGCTGACTTTCACCGGTCGCTCATCACGCCCCAGGCCAGCTCCCAGAGGCGCTGACCGAAGCGACCGAAACGCTGGATCAGCACCTCGGCGCCGCAGCGGCGCAGATCCTCGCAGGTGCGGACCTCCATCCGATGCAGCCGCTCGGCGGTCTTGGCACCGACGCCGTGGAGCTTCTCGACCGGCAGTGCCCGCACAAAGGACTCGACCTGGTCCGGGCGAATGACGCAGAGCCCGTCGGGCTTGTTCCAGTCGCTGGCGATCTTGGCGAGAAAGCGGTTCGGTGCGACCCCGGCCGATACGCAGATACCGACCTCCTCGCGCACCCTGCGGCGGATCTCCTCGGCCATGCGGGTGGCACTGCCCTGGCAGTGCCGGCTGCCCGACACATCCAGGTAGGCCTCGTCGAGGGACAGCGGCTCGATCAGCTCGGTGTAGTCGCGATAGATCGCCATGATCTGGCGCGAAACCTGACGATACTTTTCCATATCGCCGGCAATGACCTTGAGGTCGGGACAGAGCTTCAGCGCCCGGGCTGTCGCCATTGCCGAATGCACGCCAAAGGTCCGGGCTTCGTAGTTGCAGGTGGCGATGACGCCGCGCCGGTCCGCGCGACCGCCGACCGCCAGCGGAATACCGCGCAGGGACGGGTCGTCGCGCATCTCGACGGCAGCATAAAAGCAGTCACAGTCGCAATGGATGATTTTACGGATCACGCCGGCATTTCCTCGAATAACCACCTATTGACCGACATCTATTACAGGAATGCAATATCCCCCTATACTGCTAGCATTGTTTGAGGACGCAGTATCGCAAGGAGTCACAAGATGACGGATGAAGAACAGGAGTGGAACGGAATCGAACGACGCTCGGGCAAGGATCGCCGCCAGAACCCGGACCGACGGGAGGAAGTACGCTTCGAACCCGGCAAGCCGGGCCGGCGCAAGAACAAGGGACGGCGCAAGGAGGACGGAGATCCCTGGTCCAAAGGTACCGTCTGAGGGAACACAGCGCCTGTTGGCCGCCATCGTCGAACACTGTCATCAAAGTGTCAGACCGCATTAAGAGCGGCGTCATAATCCGGCCATAAATTAGGGGTCCTCCTTAAGAGGACTCCGATCATGCAGCTCAACGTCGAACAGGTCGTCGTCAACAAGTTCCCGACCTTTGCCGCCAAACCGGCACCCATTCGCCATTCCACCCTGTTTTGCCTGCGCCGGCTGGTGCGCGAAACCGAGATCAACCTCTTCCTCAGCGAGAATCACAGCTATACCGGATTCGAGTTCATCGACCGGGTTCTGGACTACTTCAATTTCAGCTACACCATCAGCCACAAGCACCGGCTGAACATTCCGTCGTCGGGCCGGGTACTGATCGTCGCCAACCATCCCCTGGGGGCGCTCGACGGCCTGGCGCTGCTGAAACTGGTCGGTGAGATTCGCCGCGACGTGCGGATCGTCGCCAACGACGTGCTGCTGAGCCTGGAGCCGCTGCAGTCACTGCTGCTGCCGGTCGACAACCTCGGCAAGTCGACCCGCAAACGCGATATTGCGCGCATCTCGGAGGCGCTGCAGGACGAGCAGGCGGTGATCGTGTTTCCGGCCGGCGAAGTGTCCCGCGCCGGCCTGACCGGCATCCGCGACGGCAAATGGAACGCCGGCTTCCTGCACTTCGCCCGCAAGGCCAATGCACCTGTCCTGCCGATGTTCATCGGCGGCAAGAACTCCTCCCTTTTCTACAGCATCTCGGCGCTCAACCGTTCACTGTCGACCCTGCTGCTGGCACGGGAAATGTTCAACAAACAGTCGGTCACCATCCCGGTACGCGTCGGCGAACCGATCCCGTTCAGCCAAATCGACTCCCTGCCGCTGTCGGGGCGGGAAAAGGCCCGGATCCTGAAGAAGCACCTTTACCGGATCGCACGCAACAAGTCGCCGTTGTTCATCACCGAGAAAACCATCGACCACCCGCAGGAACGACGCAGCCTGAAGCAGGAACTGAAGGCCTCCGAACTGCTGGGCGAAACCGGCGACGGCAAGAAGATCTACCTGTTCGACTACCGCAGCGACTCAGCGGTGATGCGCGAAGTCGGCCGCCTGCAGGAGATCGCCTTCCGCTGCGTCGGCGAAGGCACCGGCGAAAAGCTCGACCTGGACCAGTACGATCGCCATTACCGCCACCTGATTCTCTGGGACGACGAGGATCTCGAGATCGCCGGCGCCTACCGCCTGGTCGAAACCGCCGGCAAGCCCGAGCCGACCGAACAGCTCTACAGCGCCAGCCTGTTTCGTTACAACGAACAGATGCAGCCCTATTTCGCCCGCGGCATCGAGCTGGGCCGCAGCTTCGTGCAGCCACGCTACTGGGGCAAGCGCAGCCTGGACTATCTCTGGTACGGTATCGGCGCCTACCTGCGCCGCCACCCCGAGATCCGCTACATGTTCGGCCCGGTCAGCCTCAGCAACAGCTATCCGAAGGCCGCCCGCGACCTGATCGTCTGGTTCTACAGCCATTATTTTCCCGATACCGAATATCTGGGCCGGTCGCTGAGCCCCTACAACCTGGATCAGGATGTCCGGGACAATCTGCAGCGCCTGTTCCGCGGCGACGACTACAGGGAGGATTTCAGGGTGCTGAAGGAACAGCTGGAATTTGTCGGCGCCTCGGTCCCGACCCTCTACAAGCAGTACAGCGATGTCTGCGAACCCGGCGGCGTACGGTTTCTCGATTTCGGTGTCGATGCCGACTTCAACTACTGCGTCGATGGCCTGGTGCTGGTCGACCTGGACTACCTGAAGGCCCGCAAACGGGAGCGGTATCTGGGACCGCGTGACGCCTCACCAACCCGTAGCCTGGAATGAGCCAAAGGCGAATTCCGGGGAACATACTTCGACAGCAACCGACACCCCGGCGTCGGAATTCGCCCCTTCGGGACTCATTCCAACCTACAATTGGGGAAAGAACCCGAATTCGGGAGCCGACATGGGCGACGAGCGCAAATCACTTCAACGGGGGTCAAGCCGCCAGGAAATCGACCAGTTTCTGCACCAGGTCGCGAAAACGCCGAGCAGCGGCGGCACCGGCGGCCGGCTGGTATTCGCCCTCGATGCCACCGCCAGCCGCGAGCCCACCTGGGATCAGGCCTGTCAGCTGCAGAGCGAGATGTTCGAGCAGACCCGCAGCCTCGGAGGGCTTGCGGTCCAGCTCTGCTACTACCGCGGCTTTCGCGAATTCTTTGCCTCCGAGTGGCTCCGCGACACCGACCGGTTGCTGCGGCAGATGAACGGCGTGCGCTGTCTCGGCGGCCATACCCAGATCGGGCGGCTGCTGTCCCACGTGCGGGACGAAACCCGGCGCCAGCGCCTGCAGGCGGTGGTCTTTATCGGCGACTGCGTGGAAGAGAATGTCGACGATCTCTGCCAGCTGGCCGGCGAGCTGGGTCTGCTGTCGGTACCGGTCTTCATCTTTCAGGAGGGTAACGACCTCGTCGCCGCCCGCGCCTTCAAGCAGATCAGCCGGCTCTCCGGCGGCGCCTACTGCCGCTTTGATCAGCACAGCGCACAACTGTTGAAGGAACTGCTCGGCGCCGTCGCCGTCTATGCCTCAGGCGGGCGCAAGGCACTGGAGCATTTCAGCCGGGGCCGCAGCGAAGAGGTTCTGCGCCTGACACGGCAGCTGCGTCATTGACAGCAGCGCCCTCGCCTGTAGTCTCGGATTACCGACTTCGAAAGTGTGTGAGGACAGTCTTGAATCCCATTGGCCTGATCATTCTCGGCGCCGTCGCCCTGACCGGCTACCTCTGGGTGCAGTCCCGCCCGGCCGGGCAGCGTACCCGCGCCAAATGGCAACTGATCATTCTGCTGGTTGCGCTGATGCTGCTCTATCTCAGCGTCACCGGCCGCATGCACTGGCTGGGCGCCGTCGTTGCGGCGCTGCTGCCCCTGAGCCGCTACCTGGTGCCGCTGCTGCGCTATCTGCCCTTCCTGAAACGGCTCTACGATCACCAGACACAGCGCCGGCAGAGCGGCGGCAACAGCTCGCGAGTCCAGACCGCCATCCTCGAGATGAGCCTGGACCATGACAGCGGCACCATGGACGGTACGGTGCTTCAGGGTCCCTTGAGCGGACGCAGGCTCGACAGTCTCGGCGAGCACGATTTCATCGAGTTGCTGCAATACTGCCGGCGCCAGGATCAGGAGTCGGCGCGGCTGCTCGAGGCCTATCTCGACCGTCGTTTCGGCGACAGCTGGCGCGACGACGATCCCGGCGAACGCCAGGAGGCGCCGCCACAATCCAGCGGTTCGATGAGCGAACAGGAAGCCTATGCCGTGCTCGGTCTTCAGCCGGGCGCCAGCGAGGAGGAGATCGTCACGGCGCACCGGCGCCTGATGCAGAAGCTGCATCCGGATCGCGGCGGCAGCGACTATCTCGCGGCCCGGATCAACGAAGCCAAGGAACGGCTGCTGGGCTGAAGCCCCTTTCCTACGGTTCGGAAGTCCGCATCGGGTAAAGGCCCGAAGAGCCGAAACCCTGCATGCCAGGCGGCAAGCGGCAAGCGATCAGTGGCGTTTGAAACGGTTGGCTATTTTTTCCTCGGTTCAGCCCCGATTCCGGTCAGTTTCTGATATGATCGGCGCTTCCAGATCAGTGCGACGGGCCATCAGCACCTGCTATGAAAAGGCATTCATTTCTTCTGCTCCAGGGACCGGCGACCCCCTTCTTCGCCCGTCTGGCCGACACCCTGCTGGATCAGGGACATCGGGTTTTCAAGGTCAATTTCTGCAGCGGCGATGCGCTCTTCCGCACCCGTGCCGAATCCATCGTCTTTGACCGTCCGATCGAGCACTGGGATGCTTTTCTGGTCGACCTGCTGGACCGTCACGGCATCGACCAGGTACTGCTGTTCGGCGACTGCCGTCCGCTGCACCGACGCGCCATCGAACAGCTCAGGCAACGCTCGATCCAGTTCCATGTATACGAAGAGGGCTATTTCCGCCCCAACTGGATTACCCTTGAGTCCGGCGGCACCAACGGTTTCTCGAGCCTGCCGAAGGACCCCGAGTGGTACCGGAATCAGGCGGATCAGATACCCCACTACGACGACGGGAACCTGGTCGGGGGCTCGCTGAAGGTCAGGGCCCTGCAGGATATGGCCTATCATCTGGCCAACCTCGCCAATCCGGTGCTCTATCCCGAATACCGGACCCACCGGCCCCACGCGAGTCATATCGAGTATCTGGGCTGGGCCCGGCGCTTCCCGCAACTGCCCTGGCGCGAACGGCAGGCCCGCCGCATCTGCCAGCGCCTGCATGCCGAAAAGCGGCCCTACTACCTGTTCCCGCTGCAGCTGGATGCCGACTACCAGATCCAGGTGCATTCCGAATTCGGCGGCATTCGCGACGCCATCGACCGGGTGATGCACTCCTTGCCGCCGGCGCCAGCCGCAGATCCCTGCTGGTGATCAAGAATCATCCACTCGACACCGGGCTGATCGACTATCGCAGCCATATCGAGCATCGAGCCCGCAAGCTCGGTCTGGGCAAGCGCGTGGTCTTCATCGATGGCGGTCATCTGCCCACCCTGCTGCACCATTGCCGTGGCGTGATCACCGTCAACAGTACCGTCGGGCTTTCCGCACTTTTCCATGGCCGTCCGACCCTGGTGCTGGGCGAGTCGATCTACGACATCCCGGGGCTGACGCACCAGGGATCGATCGACGGCTTCTGGTCCTCGAAACAAGGCCCGGACAAGCAGCTGTTCCGAACCTTTCGCGACGTCGTGATCCATCGCACCCAGCTCAACGGCGGTTTCTACAACAGCCGCGGCATCGAGTTGGCGATCGCCGGATCCTTGCGCCGTCTGACCGAGAGCGTATCGCTGCCGTCCACCGCAGCGGCGCCCGCGATGTTCGCCGGTGAGCCCTCATGGGAGAGTTGAGCCTGCCCAGCCATGTGCTGATCACCGGCGCCAGCGGTGGCATCGGCGCCGCCCTCGCGCGCGCCTACGCCCGCAACGGTGTCAGCCTCAGCCTCTGCGGCCGCAACCGGGAACGCCTCGAAACCGTGGCCGCCGAGTGCCGCAGCCGCGGCGCCCGGATCGACCTCGCCATCCTGGACGTCACCGATATCGAACAGCTGCAGAGCTGGATCCGGCAACGGACAGCCGCCAGCCGATCGACCTGGTCATTGCCAATGCCGGCCGCACCCTGAATGTCGGCCCCAACGGCGAAGAGGAGAGCTGGAACGATACCCGTGCCCTGCTCGCGACCAATGTCGATAGCGCCCTGGCGACGGTGATTCCGCTGGTCGGGCCGATGCGCCGGCGCGGGCATGGCCAGATAGCGCTGGTCAGCTCGCTGGCCGCCTACCGCGGCATGCCGATCACCCCCGCTTACTGCGCCAGCAAGGCGGCGGTCAAGGCCTATGGCGAAGCCCTGCGCGGGCTGGTCGCTGCCGACGGCGTCCGGGTGACGGTGATCTGTCCCGGTTTTGTCGAGTCCGAAATGAGCCGCCGCTTTCCCGGCAGCAAGCCGTTCCTGATCAGTGCCGACCGGGCCGCCGCCCTTATCCAGCGGGGCCTGGCACGCAATTGCGCACGCATTTCGTTTCCGTTCCCGCTCAACCTCGGCACCTGGCTGCTGGCCATGCTGCCGGCGGGCTTTGCGGACTTTATCCTGCAACGTCTGAGCTACGGCCGTAGCCGCTGACCCTCCGTAGTAACGACTCATGACCCTGATGCAGTTTTCTTTCCTGGTCATCGCCGCCCTGCTGTCCATCGGCCTCGAGCGTTTTCGCCAGCCGCTGCGTCCGGGCCTCGGCGCCCCGGGTCTCCATCTGCTGGTCATGGCGGGGCTGTTTCTGACCGCCTACAGCCTGAGCCGGCGCTTCTACTTCTCGCTGCTGGCCGCCCTCTGCGCCCAGCTGGTGGTACTGATCGTCAACAACGCCAAGTACCGCTTCCTGCGCGAGCCGCTGGTGTTTGCCGACTTCGCGCTCTACTCCCGGCCATCCGCTTTCCGCGCCTCTACCTGCCCTTTGTCGGCGTTGGGCCGGCGCTGTTCGGAAGCCTCGCCATTGCCGGCAGCATCACGATCGCGATCCTGTTCGAGCCGGCCAGCGGGCTGCTCGCCGCAGCGCCGCTGGCGGATCGCCTGGCCACGCTGGCGCTGCTGCTGCTGTCGCTTGCGCTGATCGTCATCGGCGGGCGCCGCCGCGAGATCAGCCTCGATGCCGGGCGCGACACCCTCCGCTACGGCCTGCTGCCGACCCTGGCGATCTACGGCGCCCAGACCCGTGCGCCGGAAAAAATGGCGCCCGCTCCGCTACCGCAACCGGATGCACGCCCCAACCTGATCGCAATCCAGAGCGAATCGTTCTTCGATGCCCGGCGCCTGGATGGCAATATCCGCCGCTCCCTGCTCGGCACCTTCGACCGACTCTGCGATGAGTCCCTGGCCTGCGGGCGGTTGCGGGTGCCGGCCTGGGGTGCCTACACCATGCGCAGCGAGTTCAGCTTCCTGACCGGCCGCGCCAACGACAGCCTCGGTTTCGGCCGCTTCGACCCGCTGCGTTTTTTCAGCGGCCGCATCGAGACCAGCGGCATCGTCTCGATGGCTGCGCACCTGAAACAGCAGGGCTATCGCTGCATCTGCATCCACCCCTACCCGGTGGAGTTCTTCGCCCGGCATCGCATCTACCCGGAGCTGGGTTTCGACGACTTTATCGATATCCGCGCCTTCGAAGCGGCCGGTCGCTTCGGTCCCTACGTCTCCGACGAGGCGGTGTGCGACCGGATCATCCGCGAACTCGATGGCGCCGGACAACCGCTGTTCATTTTCGCCATCACGATGGAAAACCACGGTCCGCTGCATCTCGAAACCATTACGGCCGAGGCACGCAACCGTTTTTTCGAAAGCCCGACCGGTGGAGAAGACGACAATCTCGCGATCTATCTACGCCATCTGCAGAATGCCGACCGGATGCTCGAACGGCTGACGCAGCACCTTGCGCAGCACGATCCCGAGGCCGTGCTGAGCTGGTACGGCGACCATGTTCCGGGGATGCCCGACATCTACCAGGCCCGGGATTATCAGGACCCCTGCACCGACTATCTCGTCTGGTCGGCCGCCCGCACCGGGACCGCTCCGCGTGAACGGCGCGAAACCAGCGTCGAAGCCCTGCCGGCCCTGATGCTCAGCGCCACCCGGCAACAGAAGGACCAACAACAGAAGGAACAGTGCCGATGAATCAGGTGACCAGCCAGCCGCCGCGCCCAGGGGCCCATCAGCGCCTGTTCGACTGGATCAAGGGACTCGAGCGCGTACCGCAGCGCTATGCCGGTTCCGTCGGCGAGCGCCAGAGCGCGGAACTCGTCGCCGGCTGGATGCGCGGGCTGGGCCTGCCCCAGGTCGGCACCGAAACCTTCAGCCCGCCCAAGCGCTCCGGCCGCTCGGGTTACCTGCTGGCGCTGCACACCCTGATCGCCGGCATCGGCTGCCTGATCGGCGGCTGGTGGGGAACGGCGCTGCTGCTGCTCGCGGCCTGGTCGATCCGCGGCCCGCGCTGGGGCAATATCGGCGCCATTCTGCCCGGCATCCGCTCGGTCAATGCCGTGGGACACCGGCCGGCGACAGAGGCCAATCCGTTTCGCATCATCCTCTCGGCGCATATCGACACCAACCAGGCCGGGCTGATCTTTCACCCTGGATGGCCAACACCTTCGCCACCCGCGCCACCGCCAAAACCCGCGGCAAGCCGCCGAAGGGACCGAACAGCATTCCGGTCCGGCTGGCGATCCTGGCCTGCATCGTGCTCGGGCTGTCGCTGCTGTTTCCGCACTCGACACCACTGCTGATCGCCCGCTGGCTGATCGGCCTGGTGCTGCTGGTCGTCTGCGCCCTGGGGCTGCAGTGGGCCCTGGCCAAAACCACCCCCGGCGCCAACGATAACGCCTCGGCGGTCGCGGCGATGCTGCAGGCCGCGGAAGTCCTGAACCGGCAGCTGCCCGAAGACACCGAACTCTGGGTGGTCGCCACCGGTGCCGAAGAGATCGGCAGCCGCGGCATGCAGGCGTTCATGAACCGGCACCCGGACTGGCCGAAGGATCGCTGCTACTTCATCAATTTCGAGAGCGTCGGCAGCACCCACCTGCACTATGCCGTCAACGAAGGGGCCAGCAAGAAAACCCACTATTCGGACGCCTCCAACGCCTTCGCCGCGCGCCTGGCCGAATCCACCGACCAGGGCCCGATCACACCGATCGAGCTGATGATCGGCACCGACGGCCGGGTGCCGGCGCGGCGCGGCTACGAAGCGCTGTCGCTGGTCTCCCTCGAGGCCAACCAGGTGCCGCGCAACTACCACCGCCCCAACGACATCGCCGAATATATCGAACTCGACACCGTGCAGCGTGCCGGCGGTTTCGCCGTTGAGGCAGCCCTGGCCGCGGCGCAGGAAAAGCGGATCGGGTAGCGGCGGCGCAATTGCAAACAATTCCGTAGGATGGGTTGCGCCGCCTCCAAAGCCCGATGCCAATCGATAGAAATCCACCGCTGGCGGCTCCACCCATCCTACATTTTCGACCTCTGCTTTCTAATCCGCGACTAACCGTTTTATTCAGGTCTGTTGCGCAGGACACGCCAGTACTCCCTCAGCCCCAGCAGCCCGCGGACCTTCGCCACCGCGGCCCTGTCCGGCCAGCCGTCGTAGTTGCCCTGCCCCTGCTGCGCCTGGCCGCTTTGCCGGTCGTCGAGCTTCGCGATCGCATCGACCGCAAGCGCCGCTCCGATGCGGAACAGCTGTTCGTAACCGGCCATCAGGCTTTGGTCGTGGTTCAGCGTGCTGCCCTGTTGCGCCAGCACCGGCCCGGTATCGAGCTCGGCATCGAGGCGATGCAGCGTCACGCCACCCTCCGACTCGCCCCTGAGACGGGCATGGAACAGCGGATCGACGCCACGGTTACGCGGCAGCAGGGATGGATGAATATTGATGCAACCGAAACGGGGCAGGCTCAGCAGCGGCTCGCGCACGATCTGGTTGAAGTAGGCCGAGAGGCAGACATCGGGCCCGAGGGCACGGACAAAGGCCAGGCCGTCGGCATTATTGATATCGGCGATGTCGAGTACAGGGATGCCGAGCCTGCGCGCCTGGGCCTTCAGCCTTCGGCCTGGCGCCAGCAGCTCGAAACCGGAGGTGGCGAGCCAAAGATGCAGGGCGTAACGCAGCCCCGAGCGCTGCAGCAGACGACGGATATCGGCAAGCGGAGGCCCCTTCGCCGTCAGTACCCGGGTGGAATTGACGATGCCGACCAGCTCGATATGGGGTGCGGCAACCAGCACCTCGAGCACCCGACTCGAGTAGAGGCTCGAGTGGGTGCAGAGGATCAGTCTGCGCTTCATCCGGTGCGCACTCATGAAGCTTGCCGGTTAAAGCTGCTGCAGCGCTTCGGCGATGGCATCGACGGTGGTATCGATCTGCGCTTCGGTATGGGCGCAGCTGATAAAGAAGCGCAGCCGCGCCAGCTTCTCCTCGACCGCCGGATAGACGATCGGCTGCACGTTGATGCCGCGCTCGAGCAGCCGATTGGACAGTTTAACCGCCTTGATCGAGCTGCCGCAGAGCACCGGCACCACCGAATAACCGGCGCTGAGCCCGGTATCGAGGCCCCTTTCCTTTGCCCGCTCGAGAAAATAGCGGCTGCGCGCGCACAGCTGCTGCACCCGCTGCGGCTCCTCCTCCATGACCCTGATCGCCTCCAGCGAGGCCGCCGCCATCGGTGCCGGAATACCGACACTGTAGAGGAAACCCGGTGCCGAGAACTTCAGGTGATCGATCAGCGCCTGCTCACCGGCGATATAGCCGCCACAGCCGGACATCGACTTGCTCAGCGTCCCCATCCAGATATCGACGTCACGGCCGGCAATGCCGTAATGCTCGGCGATACCGTAGCCACGCTCGCCCATCACGCCAATGGAGTGGGCCTCGTCGACCATCAGGAATGCCTTGTGGCGCCGCTTGATATCGACAAAGCGCGGCAGGTCCGGGTGGTCGCCATCCATGCTGTAGATGCCCTCGACCACGATCAGCACCCGCTCGAATTCGTGACGGCGCTGCTCCAGCAGCCGCTCCAGCGCCTGCCAGTCGTTGTGGGGGAACGACAGCCGGAAGGCACCTGACAGCTGGATGCCCTGCAGCACGCTGTTGTGGATCAGCGCATCGTGCAGAACCAGATCCCGCGGGCCGAACAGGTAGCCGATCGAGGTCACGTTGGTGGCGTGGCCGCTGACGAACACCACCGCATCCTCGGCACCGTGGATGCTCGCCAGCGCCTGCTCCAGCTCGCGCTGAATCGGGCGCTCGCCGGAGACCGGACGACTGGCCGATACGGAGGTGCCGTAGCGGTCGATGGCGTCCTTGGCCGCTTCCGAGACCCGCGGATGACCGCTCAGGTCCAGGTAGTTGTAGCTGGAAAAGTTGATGCATTCGACACCGTTGACCACCGACGTCGCCGAAGCGGTGCCCTCGTGCAGTCGGAAGAACGGATTGTCGATCTTGAGCTCGTCCGCCGCCAGTTTCTGCACCAGCAGTTCCTTGTAGCCCGGCAGCTTGTCGAAACGGCACAGATCGTCCGACACTTCGCGACGCCTGCCCGCTGGCGCCCGGCGTACGGTTTCGGCGTCGCCCTGGGCGGCCGCCTTGGCACTGCGCTGCTCCAGCGCTTTCTGGATCAGCGTCTCCTTGGCCTTGCCACTGAGACCGAACAGGCCCTTGTTCAGTTTGTTCATTGC
Organism: Marinobacterium aestuariivivens; assembly: GCF_042661465.1. Taxonomy (NCBI): domain Bacteria; kingdom Pseudomonadati; phylum Pseudomonadota; class Gammaproteobacteria; order Oceanospirillales; family Oceanospirillaceae; genus Marinobacterium; species Marinobacterium aestuariivivens. Next base: position 445,680 of record NZ_JBHSWE010000001.1, read on the forward strand.
ACCAGTCTCACGTCTGAAGATCCTTTTTCCAGCGCCGCGGCGATGCGCTGGGCCTCCTCTTCGGAGAAGGTGGAAGCATGTCGTTCCGCCATGCGGGCGACCTGGCCGGCGGCCTGGGTTGCCGTGTCGCCCGCCCCGGCATCATCCTCATGGCACAGCTGCGCCACGATGCGCTCGGTAATGCGGGTGATGGTCGGCCCCTGGGACAGCGCCATGGCCGGCATGCTGACGCCGAAGCGCCCTTCGATCGCCAGCGCCAGCTCGACCCCCATCAGCGAGTCCATCCCCAGTTCCAGCACCGACTGGTTGATGTCGATCTTCTCGGTCGGCAGTCGCAGGATCTGGGCGATCTCGTCACAGAGCATGCCGCTGACCATTTCCGTCACCTGCTCCGGCGCCATGCCGACGATCAGGGTGCGGATATCGTCGCTGTCCTCTTCGTCGTCGCCGTGGCGCGCATCGAGACGACGCAGCAGGTCGAACTTCGGCGCCTGTGCCGACGGCATCAGCCGCTGCATGTCGCGCCAGCTGAAGTCCATCACCGCGGCGCCGGCACAGTCCTGGGCCAGCAGCAGCTGCAGCATCTTCAGCGCCTCGGTCGACGTCAGGGCCTCGCTGCCCATGCGCGACTGCAGCGCCTCCTTGATCTCCTCGTTGCGGGCCAGGAAACCGACATCGTCGATCGCGCCCCAGGCCACATAGAGCCCGGGCAGACCGGCGGAGCGACGCTTGCGCGCCAGCGCCTCCAGATAGGCATTGGCGGCGACATAGTTGGCCTGCCCCGGATTGCCGAAGAAGGTGGTCACCGACGAATAGAGCACGAAGAAATCGAGTTCGAGCGAGGCTGTCAGCTCGTGCAGGTTCAGCGCGCCGAGCAGCTTCGGCGCCAGCACCCGGTCGAGGCTGGCCTTTTCCATATTGCGCAGCAGGCCGTCGTCGAACACCACCGCGGCATGAATGACGCCCCTGAGCGGCGGCAGTTCGGAGCCGAAGCCGGCGAACAGGCTTTCAAGCGCTACGCGATCCGTCACATCGACCGCCTTGACCGTCACCGCCACTCCTTCGGCCTCGAGCCTAGCAATGGCGGCTTTCGCTTCGTCGGTCCGGGCCCCGCTGCGGCTCGCCAGCACCAGATGACGCGCCCCTGCTCGGCCAGCCAGCATGCGCTGCGCAGGCCGAAGCCGCTCAGGCCGCCGGTCACCAGATAGCAGCCGTCGGCGGCCAGCGACAACGCCGGCAGATCGTGCACCGGCTGCGGTGAAGCCTTGGGCCTTTCGTCGAAACCGATCACGATCTTGCCGATCTGCTTCGCCTGCTGCATGTAGCGGAAGGCGTCGCTGGCGCGCGACGCCGGGAACAGCCGGTACGGCAGCGGCCGCAGGGCGCCTTCGGAGAAACGGTCCATCACCTCGCGGAACAGGCGCGCGCTGAGATCGGCACGTTCGACCATCAGCTGGTCGGCATCGATACCGTAATAGGTGATGTTGTTGCGGAACGGCCGCAGGCCGATCTTGCTGTTTTCGTAGAAATCGCGTTTGCCGAGCTCGCAGAAGCGGCCGAAGGGACGCAGGATCGCCAGGTTCTTGTTGATCGCCTCGCCGGCCAGGGAGTTGAGCACCACGTCGATGCCCTCGCCGCCGGTGATCTGCATGATCTGGTCGGCGTAGGCCAGGCTGCGCGAATCGAGGATATGGTCGGCGCCCATCAGGCGCAGGAAATCGCGCTTCTCGTCGGAGCCTGCGGTGGCGAACACCTCGGCACCGAGATAACGGGCGATCTGGATCGCCGCTATACCGACGCCGCCCGCCGCGCCATGGATCAGCACCCGCTCGCCCGGTTGCAGGCGCGCCAGATACTCGAGCGCATACCAGGCCGTGACGAAGACCGTCGGCACCGTGGCCGCTTCCGCGCAGCTCCAGCCATCCGGCAGCTTGGCCAGCGCCGAGGCGGGCGTCACGACACGGGTACTGAAGCAGGCCGAGGCAAAGCCCATGACCCGATCGCCCGAGCGCAGCTCGCTGACGCCCTCGCCCACCTCGACAACCTCGCCGGCGAACTCCATTCCCAGGGTCGGACCGGAGAAGCCGTTCTCCACCGCTTCATCGGACAGCAACCCCATGGCATACATGACGTCACGGAAATTCAGGCCGCTGGCCAGCGGGCGCACCGCGACCTCACCGGCCGCCGGTGCCTGGCGCGGCATCGCGAACCATTTCAGGTGCTTCAGCGGGCCCGGTTCGGCGAAATCCAGTTTCACTTCATCGGCATCGTTGAGCGTCGCTGTCGTCAGCGGCAACGGCTCCAGGCGAAGGCCGTAGAGCGCCTGCGGCGTCAGCAGCAGCTCATCTTCGTCAGCGGTCAGCAGCGTCTGTGCCAGTGCCGGCATCAGTTCGCCAATATCGGCCGCCGCCAGATCGATCAGGCGCGCATTGAGTTCCGGATGCTCGTTCATCAGCACGCGGCCCAGCCCCCAGAGCGGCGCCTGGGACGCGACCACTTCAAGATTGCGCACCTCGGCGCCAGGATCGTCGCAGAGCGCAGCGCCGCAGGTGATCAGCGACAGGTGGGGCGGATGCGACCAGGCGACCGCCTCCAGCGCCCGCACCAGCGTCAGCACCGGCGCACAGCGTTTGTCCTGCAGCGGCAACAGGCCTGTGGCGCCCGCCTCTTCGGAGTCCAGCCCCATCAACTGGACGACCTGGTCGCAGCCACCGGTCGCCGCGACGGCATCGAGCAGCTGCTCGACACTTTCGCGCGACAGCGGATCTACGCGGAACTCGCCGTTTTCCAGACCATAGCGCTCCGCCGCATGGGCCAGCAGCACCTGCTGACCGGCCGCCTTCAGCGCGTCGGCAAGCGGTTCGGCCAGGCCATTGTCGTCCGCCAGCAGCAGCCAGCGCTGCGCTTCGGCCTGGGGTGAGGGGTTGCGCTTTGCTCCACCCATCCTACATCGCCCGTGGGAGCGGCGCCCCCGCCGCGAAGTTTTTCATCGTCATTGGCCGCCAGCAGCACGTAACCGCCGGCGCCGTTACCGGCCGGCTCGTCGAGCTGCTGCGGCGAGCCGAAACCGCTCTGGCGCAGCAATGCTTGCCAGTCGCCGGCCGTCAGCAGCCGCGACAGCGGCAGACCGGCTTCGGACAAGTGCCACCAGTCCGGCAACAGCCCCCGGGTCAGATCGCTGAGACGATCCGGCGCCTGCTCGGCCAGCAGCAATACACCGTCCGCAACCAGCAGGCGACGCAGCGAGTCCAGGGTCACCGACAGATCATCGGCCTGATGCAGACCGCTGCCGGCCAGAATCAGATCGAACCGCTGGCCGGCGATATCGGCCTGATCGTCCAGCGCGGTATTCGGGTCGAAGCGGGCGAAATCGACGAAGGTGCTGTCCGCCAGCTCGACTTCGGCCCGCGCCAGCATGGCCTCGTCGGTATCGGTGAAGAGGTAGTCGGTCTGCCCGGCCGGCAGCAGCGGCATCAGCCGCCGCGCCAGGGCACCGGCACCGCCGCCGACCTGCAGGATACGCAGCCGGCGGTTGGCGGGCCAGTCAGCGACCAGTGATTTCAGCGCGGCCGCAACGGTAAGCTGCACCCCGTTGACGGATTGGGCCGAGTCGGCGAGATGCTCTTGCAGGCTGCTGCCCTTCGGCGGGTTCAGCAGCCCGGCCGCCTCCCGCTCGCCACGCAATACCTCGAGCAGGTGCAGCCCACAGCGCCCGGCCAGCAGCAGTTCCGGCAGATAGGCCGGATAGTCGCCCAGCAGCGCCAGCCAGAGCTGTCCGGCAGCCGGCCAGTCATCGTTGGCGAGGAGCCGGTAGTCGTCACCGTCGCGCAGCGCCAGCCCGTCGTCCTCCAGGATCTGCAGGTAGTGTTGCAATGCGGAGCGCTGCGACGCGACAAAGCCGCCCCGCTGCATCAGTTCATCGACGCTGAAGGGCTGGTCGAATCCCGTCAGCGACTGCAGGGCTTCATGGATGAAGGCGCTGGTCAGCATACCGAACAGCGGCTCCACCTCGGCGAAATGGCGTTCGCGCCCGGCGGCCAGCGGTGCCAGCTGCTCGCGCGCCGCAGCGGCAACCCTGTCCAGCGGCGGCAGGTCACTCTCCGCCATCGGCGCCTTCAGGCGCGCACGGTAGCGATAGGTCGCCGGCAGCCCCTGTTCGTGTGCGAAGTTGACGCTGCGAAAACGGCAGTCGTCGGCCTCGGCGATCACCCGTCCGCTGTCATCGCACAGGCGGAAGCGGCACAGTACCGAACGCGGGCTCCGCTTCAGAATTTCGGCGCTGAAATGGCTGATGCCCCGGCAGTCGCCATAGACACGCAGCCGGTCGACCCGGACCGGAATCAGGGCCGACTGCTGATGCTCGCCACTGCGGGCGGTGAAAATGCCGACCAGCACCTGGAAGCAGGCATCGAGAATGCCCGGGTGCAGCACATGGCGCTCCAGCTCCGATGCCACCGACCCGGGCAGCTCGAGCTTCGCCAGCGCGCCGAGGCCCGAGGTCCAGACATCGGCCACGCCCTGGAAGTCGGGCCCGTACTCGAGCCCCACCGCGCGGGCCAACTGGTAATGCTGCTCACCGCTCAGGCGCCCTTCGGCCCCGGCCTTGAGGGCTGCGAGATCAAGCTGCTGCTGTGAATCGAAGGCCGGCGCACCGGTCAGACGTCCCACCGCATGCAGTGTCCAGGGATCGTCGCTCAGGCGCACCCGGCTCTGGATGCTGAAACTGCCGTCCTTGGGATAGAACTCGAAGCGCAGGCTCTTCAGATGGTCTTGCTCGAACACCAGCGGCGCGCGGATCTCCAGCCCCTCGAGCTCGAAGGCATCGGCGACCGCGTCCCCCGCACTGAACCAGGCACGACCGGCGGCCAGCGCCATCTCGGCATAGCCCGCGGCCGGCATGACCACGGCGCCACCGACGACGTGATCGGCCAGATAAGGGACCAGCGCGGTATCCAGGACATTTTCCCAGACCGCCTCACCCGGCTTGATGCGATACCCCAGCAGCGGATGCTCGCGGCGGCGGTTGACCAGGTCATAGCCTTCACTGGTGACCTCGTACCAGTGGCGTTCGCGCTGCCACGGATAGGCCAGCGGCCGGACCGGTGTGCCCGGTTGCGGGAACTGCCGCGAAAGGTCCATTTCGGCACCGGCAAGCCAGGCGCCGTAACAGGCGGCCTTGAGATCGTGCAGATCGTTGCCGGACTTGCGGGCCAGCGTGGTCACGACCAGGCCGGCGGCATCGTGCGCCTTCAGGCACTCGCCGACATAGCCGCGCATGATCGGGTGCGGGCCGACATCGATAAAGAGGCGCGCACCCTCGTCAATCAACGACTCCACGGCCGCGGCAAAGCGTACCGGCTGACGGATATTGTCCCACCAGTATTCGGCGCCGAGTTGCTCACCGGCCAGTTCCGCACCGGTCACGGTCGAGATGAAGCGGATACGGCTCGGGCCCGGCTTCAGGCTCGCCAGACGCTCGAGCACCCGCTCCCGCACCGGTTCCATCAGCGTACTGTGAAAAGCGTAATCCAGGTCCAGGATGCGGAAGAACCGGCCCTGCTGTTCGAAGACCGGCGCAAGCCGTTCCAGGGCGCTCAGCTGGCCGGCCAGGGTCACGGCGCCGGGGCTGTTGATACCGGCGATCTCGAGCCGGCCGTTCAGGTCCAGTTCGTCGATCAGTGCCTGGATATCCTCGGCCGACATCGAAGCGGCGGCCATTCGGCCGCGGCCGCGGGTGGTGCCCTGGGCGGCACTGCGCTCGTAGATCACGTGAACGGCATCGGCGAGGCTCAGGGCTCCACTGGCCCAGGCGGCGGCGATCTCGCCGACACTGTGACCCAGTACTGCGCTGATGCGCACGCCCTGTGCCTGAAGGTAGCGCGTCAGGCCGACCTGCAGCGCGAACAGCGCCGGCTGGGCCACTTCGGTCTGCTCGTAGAGGTCAGGCGCATCGGACAGGAAGGCTTCGCGGATGCTGAGATCGGTGTACCTGCCCAGCAGCTCGTCGACCTCGTCGACGGCGGCGGCAAACATCGGTTCGGTTTCGAGCAACTGACGTCCCATGCCAACCCACTGGCAGCCGTTGCCGGAATAGACCAGTGTAACCGGCAGGTCCTGGCCTATATTCTCGCCGCTGAACAGCCCCGCAGGCTGTTCGCCGGCGGCCAGCTGCTGCAGCGCCGTACGGATAGCGTCGACGCTGCCGCCTTCCACGGCAACCGCCCTGGACAACAGCTGGCGGCGGTTCGCCTGGGTCCAGGCCAGGTCGTAATAGTGGGCATTCGGGGTCGACAACAGCTCGGCATACTGCCGTGCCTGGGCCGCCAGCGCCGCCTCGTTGCGGGCGCTCAGCAGCAGCGGCGGGACCGCTGAAATTTCGCTGCGGGGCGCCGGGTGTTGGGCTTCTGAACGTTGGGTTTCGCTTCGCTTCACCCAACCTACATTTTCGGATACATCGGTTGGGCGGTATTCGGCCAGCACCGCATGGGCGTTGGCACCGCCGAAGCCGAAGGAGTTGACGCCCATGATCAGGCGCTGATCGCCCTCGATCTCGGTGTACCGCTCAACCGGTTTCAGATTCCACTCGTCGAAGCGGATCTTCGGATTCGGGTTGTGCAGATGGATGGTCGGCGGCAGTGCGCGCCGCTTCAGGCAGTTGACCACCTTGACCATGCCGGCCATGCCGGAGGCCGTCTCCAGGTGACCGATATTGCTTTTCACCGAACCGATCGGCAGCGGATTGCCTTCGCCGCGGGCCTTGGCCAGTGCTTCGGCCAGGGCACGGGTCTCCAGCGGATCCCCGACGGAGGTTCCGGTGCCGTGAGCCTCGAGGTAGGTCAGTGCGGACGGCGACAGCTCGATCTCGCCATAGACCTTGCGCAGCAGGCGAGCCTGGGCTTCGGAGCTCGGCACCGTGATGCCGTTGGTGCGGCCATCCGAATTGACGCCGGTATTCAGAATCACCGCATGGATGGGGTCGCCGTCACGCTCGGCGTCCTTCAGCGGCTTTAGAAAGAAGACGGCGCAGCCTTCGGAGCGCACGTAGCCATTGCCGCTCTCGTCGAACGTCTTGCAGCGGCCATCGGGCGACAGCATCGAGGCGCGGGAGAATCCGATAAAGGGGAATGGGTGCAGCAGCAGGTTGACGCCGCCGACCAGGGCGCTGGAGGATTCGCCTTCCCAGATCGAGCGGCAGGCCTGGTGCAGTGCCACCAGCGACGACGAGCAGGCGGTATCGACCGACATGCTCGGCCCGTGCAGGTCGAACACATAGGAGATGCGATTGGACGCAATGCTGCCGGTATTGCCGGTCATGGTATAGGAGTCGGCCTGCGACGGGTCGTCGATGCGGCGCTGGGAGTAGTCGGTGCCGGCGATACCGACATAGACGGCGCAGTCGCTGCCGGCCAGGCGCGCGGGATTCTGGGCGCCGTCCTCGAGCGCTTCCCAGGACAGTTCCAGCAGCAGGCGCTGCTGCGGGTCCATCTGGCTGGCTTCGCGCGGCGAAATGCCGAAGAACTCGGCATCGAACTCCTCGATCCGCGACAATACACCGGCCGACCAGACATAGCTCTTGCCGGCCTCGGACTTGCGGGGATGGTAGTAGGCATCCTTGCCCCAACGGCTGTCGTCGATTTCGTCGACCAGGTCGCGACCGTCTTTCAACGCGCGCCAGAATTCATCCGATGTCGACTGATCACCGGGCAGGCGGAAGGCCATTCCGACGATGGCAATACTTTCCTTACTACGACGCAAAATTAAAATCCCTAACTATACTAAGCTGACATCTGCGCTGTACCGGCAGATACCCTCTGAATCGCACCAGGAAAGGGCGGACCAAAACGGCTATGGTACCAATTTAACCGGTATCAAGGAATGGACTTTGCGGACGGGGATGGTGCCCCGGGGACAGGAGGTCCCCGGGAGCGGAGAACTGTTTCAGCGGCGTAACAGTTCGAGGATTTCAGCGGTTTTTCTTCCATCAGCGCCTGGTCGGCGCGACTCTCGACATTCAGCCGCACCACAGGCTCCGTATTGGAGCTGCGCAGGTTGAAGCGCCACCGGGGAAACTCCAGGCTGATGCCATCCGTCTGGTCGATCGACAGAGCGTCCGGCTCGTAAAATTCGCGCACCCGTTCGATCGCGGTCGCAGGATCCGCCAGTTTGCTGTTAATCTCGCCGGAGCTCGGAAACGCCGCGATGCGCTCGGCCACCAGCTCAGACAGCGGCTGCCCCTTGATACTCACCAGTTCCGCCACCAGCAGCCAGGGAATCATGCCGCTGTCGCAGTAGGCAAAGTCGCGGAAATAGTGGTGCGCACTCATCTCGCCGCCGTAGACCGCATCCTCGTGCCGCATCCTCTCCTTGATAAAGGCGTGACCTGTCTTGGACTGCACCGGTACCCCGCCGGCGGCTTCGACCAGGTCGATGGTGTTCCAGGTCATGCGCGGGTCGTGAATCACCCGGGCCCCCGGCTGTTTCTGCAGGAAAGCCTCGGCCAGCAGGCCGACGATATAGTAGCCCTCGATAAACTGCCCCTTCTCGTCGAACAGAAAGCAGCGGTCGAAATCTCCGTCCCAGGCGATGCCCATATCGGCGCGTTCGGCCACCACCACATTGGCGGTCTGAGCCTGGTTCTCGATCAGGATCGGATTCGGGATACCGTTCGGAAAGGTCGGATCGGGCTCGTGGTGCACCTTGACGAACTCGACCGGCGCCCCGGCCTCCTTCAGCTTGTGCTCGATCGCATCGAGGGCCGGGCCCGCCGCGCCGTTACCGGCATTGACCACCAGTTTCAGCGGCTTGAGCTTCGCCGGGTCGATATAGGCCAGCATCCTGGCGGCGTAGGCATCCTTCAGGTCCTGCCGGCTGTAGCTGCCCCGCTCGCCGCTGAGCTGTGGCCAGTCCTGCTCCTCGGCCAGGCGCTGCATCTCCTTGAGCCCGGTATCGCCGGAAATCGGCCGGCTGCCCTCGCGCACCAGCTTGAGGCCGTTGTAGTCGATCGGATTGTGCGACGCCGTCACCTCGATGCCGCCATCGACGCCCAGGTGCACGGTCGCGAAATAGATCTCCTCGGTGCCCACCATGCCGATATCGATCACATCGACACCGCCGTCCTGGAGCCCGCGCGCCAGCGCCTGCTTCAGCACTTCCGAGGTTTCGCGGATATCGCCGCCGACCACGACGGTCTTCGGCTGCAGTTGCTGGGCGTAGGCACGCCCGATACGGTAGGCGATATCCTCGTTCAGCTCGTCCCCGAGCCGGCCGCGGATATCATAAGCCTTGAAACAGGTCAGTTTTGTCACGTTTCGAGTCCGATTCAGTTTTTGATAAGTGACGCGTTACGGGTTACACGAAACGCGTCACCAATATTCACACCCGCCCGATGCCGTAATACGCAAACCCGTACTCGCGTACCAGCCCCGGGTCGTAGACGTTGCGGCCATCGACGATCACCCGCGCGTGCATCGACTGCGCGAGACGTCCGAAATCCGGCGACCAGTACTCGGGCCACTCGGTCACCAGCAGCAGTGCATCGGCACCTTCGGCCGCCTCGTAGTTGTCGTCGCAGCAGGTCAACTGCGGATGGGCGCCATAATGCTTCCTGATCTCGACCAGGGCCTCCGGATCATGCAATCGCACCCGCGCTCCCTGTGCCAACAGGGCATCGATAATCCGCAGCGACGGCGCATTGTCGATACTGGCCACGCCGGGTTTGAACGCCAGCCCCCAGAGCGCGACGGTTTTGCCCCTGATATCGCACTGGTAATGCTGCCAGAGCTTGCGGAACGGCAGCTCCATCTGGCGCTGGTTTTCGATCAGCACCGTTTCCAGCAGACTGGAGCGGCGCTTTTCGCTCAGCAGCTCCGCCAGTCCCTCGATGTACTGGGTGAAGTGCTGGCCGCCGAAACCGCATCCCGGCGCCAGGTAATGGGTGCCGATACGCTCGTCGGTGCCCATGCCCTGCCGAACGACCTCGATATCGACGCCGAGCAGGTCCGCCAGGTTCGCCAGCTCGTTGATATACCCGAGCCGCAGCGCCAGCATGCCGCTGATGGCGAACTTGGTGAACTCGGCCTCCCGGCGGGTCATCAGCTGGACCTTGCGCACGGTACCGGTAAAGGGCCGGAGCAGCCCCAGCAGCCAACGCCGCGCCGACTCATCCTCGCAGCCGAGCAGCAGCGCATCCGGCTGACCGAACTTCGCCAGCGCGTTTCCTCCTGCAGCGAATCCGGCAGGCAGACCACCGCCTGCCCGGCGTCCAGATCCAGCAGCGACTGCAGCCGGTCGCTGGCACCAATGCCGAAATTGCTCTGATTGACCACCAGGCAGGGCTTGGCGCCGCCCTCGGCGATACGCCGGATCAGGTCGACCGCTTCATCGAGCCTGTCCGGTGCCATCCCCAGCCAATGTACCGGGGCGGAAAACGCCTCGTCGGCGGGCACCGCGCGCAGCCGGCCGCTGCCGTACCCCTCCTGCAGCAGTTCCATCAGCCCGGGCTCGGCGCTGATCGCCTTGTGACTGGGATAGATGCTCTTGCCCGCCTCCGTCCGGCCCCAGACTTCGCCGGCACAGAGCTGTACTTCGTTGCCAAAAGCGGCGAGCTGCGCCGCGACCACCCAGGCCGCCAGCTCGTCGCCCCATACAGAAACCTTCATCGAATCACCGCCTTGAATGGTTGCAGCTGTCAATGCCCGTCGGGCTTGTTGTCACGCAGGCGCCTAATCTCCTGCAGCAACCCCTCGGTGGAGGCATCCAGCCCCTCGTCCGCCGCGGCGGAGCCCAGGACCTCCAGCATCCGGTTCGCCATCTTCTTGCCGAGCTCGACGCCCCACTGGTCGAACGGATTGATGCCCCAGATCACCGACTGGACGAATACCTTGTGCTCGTAGAGCGCGATCAGGGCACCGAAGGTGCGCGGCGACAGCTCCTCCAGCATGATGACGGTGCTGGGCTGGTTGCCGCTGTAGTGCTGCCAGGGCGTCGGCGGTTCCGTATCGAGGGCGGCATCCCCCAGCGCGAGCACCCGTGCCTGCGCCAGGCAGTTCGCCAGCGCCAGCTGATGCTGACGCTTGAGGGTTTCGCTCTGCTGCGAATAGCGCCGGACCGGCACGACGAAGTCGCACATCACCGGCTCAGTCCCCTGGTGCAGCAGCTGGTAGAAGGCATGCTGCGCATTGGGACCGACCTCGCCCCAGAGGACCGGACAGGTCCTGTGTGCGCTGGGCTGACCGTCGCGCCGCACGCTCTTGCCGTTGCTCTCCATTTCGAGCTGTTCGAGGTAGGCCGGCAGGTGCGCCAGCCGGCCATCGTAGGGCAGGATCGCATGGGCGTGGATATCGAGCAGATTGATATTCCAGATGCCGATCATCGCCAGCAGTACCGGCAGGTTCCCGCCCAGCGGCGCGGTACGGAAGTGGTCGTCCAGGGCATGGGCACCGGCCAGCATGGCGCGGAAGTTGTCCATGCCGATCTTCAGCGCGATCGGGAAACCGATGGTCGACCACATCGAATAGCGCCCGCCGGTCCAGTCCCAGAAGTGCAGCTGATTGTGCTCGGGTACACCCCACTCCTGCGCCTTTTTCGGGCTGGCGGTGACGGCGACGAAATGACGGCTGACCAGAATATCATCGGCAATACCGCTGGCCTCGGCCAGCCAGCGACGCGCGGTCTCGGCATTTGCCAGGGTATCGATGGTGGTAAAGGATTTGGACGAGACGATAAAGAGCGTCGTCGCCGGATTGAGCTGATCCAGCAGCTCCGCCAACTGACTGCCATCCATCGACGAGACGAAGTGAATCTTCAGCCCCTGGGCCTGCACCGGCTGAAAATCGCTCAATGCCCGGCAGGCCATCACCGGTCCCAGGTCCGAGCCACCGACACCGATATTCACCACGGTGTCGATCGGCTCTCCGGTATAACCGCGCCATTGCCGCAGGTGCAGCTGCGCCACCATCTCGGACATCCGGTCCAGGTTCGCATGCACCCCCGGCACCAGATCCTCCCCACCGAGCTCCAGCGAGGCATTCCGCGGCATGCGCAGCGCCGTATGGAGTGCCGGCCGCTTTTCGGTATCGTTGACCGGCTCGCCGGCGAACAGCGAAGCGATCCAGCGCGGCAGCTCGCTTGCCTGAGCCAGCTCCATCAGGCGCTCGAGTGATTCGGGCAGGATGCGCTGACGGGACAGGTCCAGCAGGAGCCCCTCGTGACGGAAGCTCAACCCCTCGAAACGCCCCGGCTGCGCCATCAGATCCTTGAGGTGCTGCGGCTTCAGCGACCCGGCATGGGACTCCAATGCCTGCCAGCAGATATCGATATTCAAACCCTTACTCCCAGAGAGCATATTCATGGGCAAAGCCTTTAAAACTTCGCCAGAAAGGCCTTCAATGCATCGGCCGTTTCCGGATGCTTCAGGCCCAGGGCGACATTCGCCTGCAGCAAACCAGCCTTGTTGCCGCAGTCATACAGATCGCCGGTCATACTGTACGCCTCGAGGGGAGTTTCGTCGATCAGGCGGACAAGGGCATCGGTGAGCTGGATCTCGCCGCCGGCACCCGGCTGGGTGTCCTGCAGCAGGCTCATCACCCGCGCCGGCAGTATATAGCGGCCGACTATCGCCAGATTGGACGGTGCCTGGTCACGCGGGGGCTTTTCGATCATGCCACGGATACCGGCGCCACCACCGATCTCGACCGCCGCACCGCCGCAATCGACGATGCCGTAACGCTCGACCTGATCCTCCGGCACCGCCTCGACCATGATCTGGCCGTGGCCGCCGGCACGGTAGCGCTCGACCATCGCCTGCATGTCGGCGCCGGTCGAGGCGTTGTCGATCAGCATGTCCGGCAGCATCACGGCGAAATCCTCGTCGCCGGTGACAGCCGCCGCGCAGAGCACCGCATGCCCCAGCCCTTTGGCGAATGGCTGGCGCACCGAGATCACCTCGACGCCCGCCGGCAGGATCTCGCGCACCGACGACAGCAGCGCCACCTTGCCCTTGCGGTCGAGTTCCGCCTCGAGCTCGTAATGGCTGTCGAAATGATCCTCAATCGCCGACTTGCCGCTGCGGGTCACCAGGATGATCTGCCTGAAGCCGGCCGCGACCGCCTCTTCGACCACATGCTGGATCACCGGTTTGTCGACCACCGACAGCATCTCTTTCGGAATCGCTTTGCTGGCGGGCAGAACGCGGGTGCCGAGACCCGCGACAGGAATGACGACTTTGCTGAGCATCAGATATCCCTTTCAGTTTGAAAACCAGATCCCTTCATCATACCGATACAATATTGATCCAGGATGAACAAAGAGCCACGTTTAAAACGATTGTTTGATTTTCTATCTGATGCCGGTGTTGCACAAGTGTCGACAGCCAGCGACAACCCTGCTGGCAGGTCGTGTAGAATTGCAGAACGGGTGAAGCCGCATTGGCACTCCATCGCAGGATGCCGCAGAGCGCAGCGAAGCGCATCTTCGAAGCCCATCACCGCCCGGTGTTGGGCTTCGACCTGCGGTCTCAGACCAACCTACGAGTTACGCGCGATTGAAACGACCCCACGCCATGTCGCTGGCACCATGGACGATAAAGAACGGATTCAGTACTTCTCGGGTGTTGCCGTAACCGAGTGGTTCGCCATCCAGCCGGATCACGGCCCCGCCGGCCTGCTCGACGACAGCCTGGGCGGCGGCCGTATCCCAGAGCGACGTCGGGCCGAGACGCGGATAGACGTCCGCCACGCCTTCCGCCACCAGGCAGAGCTTCAGTGAGCTGCCCATCGACACCAGCTCGTGCTTGCCCAGTTTCTCCAGCCAGGCCACCGTTTCGGCACCGGCATGGGAGCGGCTTCCGACCACGCGCCAGGGTTCGCCTTCGGCATGCTCGGCCACGCGAATCGGCTGACGGCCGTTTTCGTCGATCTTGAAAGCACCCAGGCCCTTCGCACCGAGATAGGCGACATCGAGCACCGGCGCATAGACGACGCCCAGAACCGCCTGGCCGTTTTCGATCAATGCGATATTGACGGTGAATTCGCCATTGCGCTTGATGAACTCCTTGGTGCCGTCCAGCGGGTCCACCAGCCAGTAGCGCCCGCTTTCATCGGCGCCGGCAAAAGCAGCAGTATCCTCCTCGGACAGGACAGGAATTGCCGGCGTCAGTGTCTGCAGACTTGCAAGGATCAGCCTGTGCGCCGCCGCGTCTGCCTCGGTCAGCGGCGACTTGTCCTCTTTCTCTTCGACGCTGAACTCGCGCCCGTAAATCTCCATGATCGCCTTGCCGGCGTCACGCGCAATCCGCTCGACGGCATCGAGCAGTCCTTGATCAATTACACTCATTTTTTGTACCCATGCACATTTGCTTAAACGCATCGCCAACCTTTGTAGGAGCCCGGCCCTCCGGGCGAATTGAATCGGCACCGAGGTTACTCGCCCACAGAGTGGGCTCCCACAACAATCACCCTTATTACCCAACCAGCATCCCGCGCTCTTCGAGCACCGCGACGATCAGATCGGCAGCCTGCTCCGGAGTCTGCCGCGTGGTATCGATACGAATCTCGGGGTTCTCCGGTGCCTCGTAGGCCGAGTCGATACCGGTGAAGTTCTTCAACTCGCCGCGACGCGCCTTCTTGTACAGCCCCTTCGGATCCCGGTCCTCGGCGACGCTGAGCGGCGTGTCGATGAACACCTCGATGAACTCGCCCTCCTGGACCAGCCCCCGCGCCATATCGCGCTCGGAACGGAACGGCGAAATAAAGGCGGTCATCACGATCAGGCCGGCATCGACCATCAGCTTGCCGACTTCGGCGACGCGGCGGATATTCTCGACCCGGTCCGCATCGGTGAAGCCGAGATCCCGATTGAGGCCGTGTCTTACATTGTCACCGTCGAGCAGGTAGGTATGCTGCCCGCGAGCATGCAGCTTCTTCTCCACGTAGTTGGCAATCGTAGATTTGCCGGCACCGGACAGGCCAGTGAGCCACAGCAGACAGGGCTTCTGCGCCTTGGCGCGGCTGCGCGCTTCCTTGTCGACATCGACATGCTGCATATGGATGTTCTGGCTGCGGCGCAGCGCAAACTTCAGCATGCCGGCACCGACCGTGCTGTTGGACATGCGGTCGATCAGGATCAGGCCTCCGGTGTCCTGGTTCTGTTCGTAGGGATCAAAGGCGATCGGGCGATCCAGCGTCAGGTTGCAGATGCCGATCGCATTGAGATCGAGCTTCTTCGCCGCCGTATGTTCCAGGGTGTTGACGTTGACCTGGTACTTGATTTCGCTGACCTGGGCGGTCACCGTCTGGGTGCCGATCTTCATCAGGTATGGACGCCCCGGCAGCAGCGGCTCCTCGTGCATCCAGACCAGGGTCGCCTCGAACTGGTCCGCCGTTTCGGCCGGCGCCTCGATGCCGGAGATCACATCGCCACGGGAAATATCGATCTCGTCCGCCAGCGTCAGGGTGATGGACTGGCCGGCCACGGCCTGGTCCAGATCGCCATCGTGGGTGACGATACGGGCTATGGTGCTCTCCTTGCCGGACGGCTGTACGCGAATCCGGTCACCGGGCCGCACGATGCCGCTGGCAATGGAGCCGGCGAAGCCGCGGAAATCCAGGTTCGGCCGATTGACCCACTGCACCGGCATGCGGAAAGCCCCTGCTGCAGGCGCTCCTCGTCCAGCTCGACGGTCTCGAGGTAACCCATCAGGGTGGTGCCGTGGTACCAGGGCATGCGCTCGCTGTGGCTGGTGATGTTGTCGCCCTTGAACGCCGACATCGGAATGAAGGTGACGTCCTCGATACCCAGCTGACGCGCGAAACCACGGTATTCCTCGGCGATCTGGTTGTAGACCTTCTCGGAGTAGTCGACCAGGTCCATCTTGTTGATCGCCACGACGATATGGCGGATGCCGATCAGCGACATCAGATAGCTGTGGCGGCGGGTCTGGGTCAGGATACCCTTGCGCGCGTCGACCATCAGGATGGCCGCATCGGCGGTCGAGGCACCGGTCACCATGTTGCGGGTGTACTGCTCATGCCCCGGCGTATCGGCGACGATGAACTTGCGCCGGTCGGTGGAGAAGAAGCGGTAGGCGACATCGATGGTGATGCCCTGCTCGCGCTCGGCGGCGAGGCCGTCGACCAGCAGCGCGAAGTCGATCTCGTCACCCTGGGTGCCGAACTTCTTCGAGTCCGCCTCAATCGCCGACAACTGGTCCTCGAACAGCATCTTGGATTCGAACAGCAGGCGCCCGATCAGGGTGCTCTTGCCGTCGTCGACGCTGCCGCAGGTGATGAAACGCAGCAGGCCCTTGCGCTCGTGCGCTTTCAAATACTGCTCGATATCCGTGGAAATCAGATCCGATACGTGCGCCATCAGAAATACCCCTCCTGTTTCTTCTTCTCCATCGACGCGGCCGAATCGTGATCGATCACGCGTCCCTGACGTTCGGATGTTTTGGTCAGCAGCATTTCCTGAATGATCGCCGGCAGGGTGTCGGCATCAGACTCCACCGCACCGGTCAGCGGATAGCAGCCCAGAGTACGGAAGCGGACCTTGCGCATCATCGGCACTTCGCCCGGCTGCAACGGCATACGCTCGTCGTCGACCATGATCAGGGCACCGTCACGCTCGACCACCGGACGCTCGGCGGAATAGTACAGCGGCACGATAGGGATGCTCTCAAGGTAGATGTACTGCCAGATATCCAGCTCGGTCCAGTTCGACAGCGGGAAGACGCGAATGCTCTCGCCCTTGTGCTTGCGGGAGTTGTAGAGCTTCCAGAGTTCCGGCCGCTGCCCCTTGGGATCCCAGCGGTGCTGGGCGCTGCGGAACGAGAAGATGCGCTCCTTGGCGCGGGATTTCTCCTCGTCGCGACGCGCACCACCGAAAGCCGCGTCGAAGCCGTACTTGTTCAGCGCCTGCTTCAGGCCCTCGGTTTTCATGATATCGGTATGGATCGCCGAGCCGTGGGTAAAGGGGTTTACATCCTTCTCGACGCCTTCCGGGTTGACGTGAACCAGCAGGTCCATCCCCAGCTTCTCGGCCATCTGGTCGCGGAACTGATACATCTCGCGAAACTTCCAGCGGGTGTCCACATGTAGCAGCGGGAACGGGGGCACCGACGGCGCAAACGCCTTCATCGCCAGGTGCAGCATCACCGCACTGTCCTTGCCGATCGAGTAGAGCATGACCGGGTTTTCGGCCTCGGCTACCACCTCGCGCATGATGTGAATACTCTCGGCTTCCAGCCGTTGCAAATGAGTCAATGCCATTGTTGTCCTCAACGATTCCGATTTTCCGGGAAAAGTACCGGGGGCGAACCCGGGGTTTCCCGGGAGACTTGAGTGTTGTGTGCCGATGCCTTTTGACTCGCCGGCGGAGCCTCAGCCGGCGCAGCCAAAAGTCTGAATGATCCTTCATGACAGGTTAACCAATCTTGAACCGCGGCATCGCGGTTCAGATCGGCCCCTGGAAAACCAGCCCGACCGGCCCTTTGCAGACCCCGAGCAGGCGTTGAAAAAATTCCTGATAAAGAGTGGAAACGGGCGGGCGGTCGCTCAGCAGCCAGTAGTACCTGCCACGCCCGACACTGACGTAGAGCTGGTAGCAGGGGGCACCGGTAGCGGGATTTGCAATCCGCCGCAACCCGCCCCACGCCAGGGTACCGCCCTTCTGCCGCATGGCGGCCTCCAGCGGCTTCAGCCGGCCTCTCGACCAGCGCTGCCGTATAGTGCCCAGCGGCCGGGCCAGCAGACTGGCCTTCAGGTCGGGTGCGTCCAGTTGCCACTGCTGCAGCAGGCGACCCAGGCTGCGGGGCGTCAGCGCCACGCCGAACTCGGCCTGCACCCACCTCAGAATGCCCTCGGCCTGCCAGAGCCCGCCGGCCTCGAGACAGGCGTCGGGCGGCGATGCGAACAGATGCCGCAGAAGCGCCAGCTCCTGTTCGGGTGCGAGACTGCGGCCGGCGCCCGCCTTGCGACCGCGCGGCTTGACGTCCACCGCGCTCCAGCCGCCAGCCACGAAAGCCTTGTAGGCGGCGATCACGGTCGGCGGGCTGAGGCCGGCCTGCTTTGCGGCTTCGGCAACCGTAGCACCACCGATTCGCAGCTGAACCGCTTCGCGTCGACGTTTGTTCAACGCCTCCGGCGATAAATGTTTTACCGATTTATTCACGCCAACTCATTGTATTAAAAAGATAAATATCCATATATCAGCAAAAACAGCCTGACAGCTATCGACAGTGTATTAAACAAATCTCTACAATGCCAACTCGTTTGTGGGTGAGGCGCAATGACTGTGGGCGAATGACCTCGACGCTAAACCGGTTTGCCCGGAGACCGGGCCCACGTCCCGTCACGCGTAACCACTTAACAAGCACCGCCGGGAAATCAGGCCCCAAAAGGGATGGAAAGGAAGACAAACATCAAATGGAAAGCTGGAACGTACTGATATCGGTGGGCGTGCTGCTGGCGCTGCTGGCCAGTGGCCGATTACAGCCGGCGGTGCTGTTCGCCGCCTGGGCCGGCGGCTTCCTGTTGCTGGGCGTCGTCGAGACGCAGGACCTGCTGGCCAGCTTCGCCAATCCGGCCCTGGCCACCCTGATCCTGCTGATGCTGGTATCGCTGGCGCTGGAAAGATCCCAACTGCTGGACCAGCTGTCCGAACATCTGCTCAAGGGGCGGGAACGGATTGCGCTGCTCAGGCTCATGGGAACCAGCGCCATTTTATCGGCCTTTCTCAACAACACCGCCGTGGTTGCGTCTTTTCTCGGCGCCATCAGTCGCCAGCGCCACATCGCCCCGTCGCGCCTGCTGATTCCACTGTCATTTGCCTCCATTTTCGGAGGCATCACGACACTGATCGGCACCTCGACCAACCTGGTCGTCAGTTCCTTCGCGGTCAGCGCCGGAATGCCGCCGCTGGAGATGTTCCAGTTCAGCCTGGTCGGCCTTCCGGTAGCGCTGCTGTGCATGGCGGTCCTGCTGATCAGCGCCCGAAACCTGCCGGTACACCGGGCCGATGAACAGGAATCAAGCCAGGAATACTTCCTCGCCGCCCAGGTACTCGGCGACTCGCCGCTGATCGGCAAAAGCATCGAGGAGAACCGGCTGAGAAATCTGGACGGGCTGTATCTGCTGGAGATCGAACGGGAGGGGCACCTGATCAGCCCGGTGGGGCCAGATGAGATCATTCATGCCGGCGATGTGCTGGCGTTCACCGGTGAAGTACAGAAGGTGCAGGTGCTACAGCGCTTTCAGGGGCTGGAGCTGTTCGGCAGCCGCACCGACGACCTGCTGGCGACCAACCTGGTGGAAGTGGTGGTATCGAATGAATCGGAACTGGCCAGTCGCACGCTGCAGGAGGTGGACTTCCGCACCATGTTCAACGCGGGCGTGGTGGGGATACGACGGGGCGAGAAACGTCTGAAGGAGCAGCTCGGCCGGATACCGCTACGGGTGGGCGACAGCCTGCTACTGGCGGTCGGCGCCGATTTCATGCAGCACCGCAACCTGGATCGCAACTTCCACGTACTGAGTGGCTCGCTGCAGCGCCCAGGCTCAGCGATACCCAGAGCGCGCTGGCCCTGTCGGGATTCGCCGCGGTCGTGGTCGCCGCCACCGCGGGCATCCTGCCGCTGTTTCACGGCCTGCTGCTGCTGCTGGGGGCCCTGCTGGCCAGCCGCGTTCTCTCGATCGGCGAGTTGCGCCGCCGCTTCCCGTTCGAGCTGCTGCTGCTGATCGGCTCCGCACTCACCATCGCCAGGGGCATGGAAGCCTCGGGCGCCGCCCAGCTGGTATCGGACTTCATCCAGGGCTACGCCAACGGATTCGGCGTCATGGGTGCCTTTATCGGCGTTTACCTGATCACGTTGCTGTTGACGGAAACCGTCACCAACAATGCCGCCGCGGCCCTCGCCTTCCCGATCGCACTGTCAACCGCCCAGGCCTTCGGCGCCGACCCGCTACCCTTCATCATGGCCGTCGCCTTCGGCGCCAGCGCCTGTTTCCTGATCCCGTTCGGCTACCAGACCCACCTGATGGTCTACTCGCCGGGCCGCTATCGCCTGCAGGACTATGTCAAAACGGGTCTTCCGGTCAGCCTCGCCTACTCCGCCGGCGTTCTGACCCTGGTGCCGCTGGTGTTCCCGTTCTGAGGGAGGCAGGCTCAACACCCTGGTACAGATGGGTTCGAACCAGTAGGTTGGGCTGAGGCCCGCAGGGCCGAAGCCCAACGATGACCGAAGCCCGACATCGGCACGCAATACGCTGCATTGCGCTAACCCACATGGCTCAGCTAATCGGCACCGAACGGTCCAACCAATGGCAAAGCAAATTCGAGTTTATGGCTGACACCCGGCCGTAGTGATACTATAGTGTCACTTTACCATCTCGGAGGAGCTCCGATGAAAGTCGAACTCGTCACCAATCTCAAACGGCAGGCAACCAAGATACTGGCAGATCTGCATCGCTCCAAGGAGGCCGTCCTTATAACCGAACATGGCCAGCCTTCGGCATATCTGGTTGATGTCGAGGATTATGAATTCATGGTGCGCCGGCTTGAGCTGCTCGAGGCACTGGCCAAAGGCGAACGGGCACAGGCCGAGGGGCGAACGCTCTCCCACTCCGAAGCCAGGGAGAAAATGGCTAAATGGCTTCGATAATCTGGACGGAGCCCGCTCTCGACCAGCTCAACGATATCGCGGAATACATAGCCCTTGAAAACCCCGGTGCTGCCCAACGTCTGGTTGCGTC
This sequence comes from Marinobacterium aestuariivivens, assembly GCF_042661465.1. Taxonomy (NCBI): domain Bacteria; kingdom Pseudomonadati; phylum Pseudomonadota; class Gammaproteobacteria; order Oceanospirillales; family Oceanospirillaceae; genus Marinobacterium; species Marinobacterium aestuariivivens. The sequence goes on from NZ_JBHSWE010000001.1 coordinate 466,424, forward strand.
GGTTTTTGACAAAGTGAGCAGACTGGAACATTTCCCGCAATCGGGGCGAAAGCCGCCGGAACTGCCAGACACCGACTATCGCGAGATCCTGGTGCCGCCCTGCCGGATCTTTTATCGGCACGATGAATCGAAAGTGCTCATTCTCCATGTCATGCGGGAAGAACGCGACCTTCGCCGCTTTATGCTGAATGCCAAATCATAGCGAAGGGCTCCGGGATGCACGCACCGCCATAGATGGCGGTCAAGGTGCCCTGCGAAACGGCCGTTTCCCGTAGGGTGCCGGTGACGCGCAGCGAACCGCACCGTTGCTATGGCAGTGCGGGGCGCCGGCCATGACCTCGAAACTCTCACCCATCGTGGCGGGTGCCTTGATATCCGGGTGCTCAGCGATCCAGTGCAACGCGATATCCACGCTGAGCTGCACGGCCCGTGTCAGGTTGAGAGATACGATATCCTGAGCATCCAGGTCCCCGGCCAGGTCTTCGGCCGAAGCGGGACAACGGGTTTCGAGCCGGCGAATGCAGCGCCGTAAAGACTCCAGCTTCTGATTGATCAGCGCTTGATCCATGCATCCAGCCTCTCTTTCAACAAGCGCTGCTGTAACGGCACGAAATCCTCGTTCGCCACTACGTTGCGCATTATCAGACGAGCATACTCTTCGTCGCTGTCTATAACACGTACACCGGTTGTAACGATCTGGTTCAACAGAGGCTCGCCAACGTCATACAGATCGATCAGGTCCACAGGTCGCCCGGTCGCGAGCGCAAGCCGTTCAATCAGATTCTCCCTCTCGCCTGGCGAGAGGGAGAATCTGATTGAACAGCGACATCGATATCGCTATGACTGCGCGCACTGCCCGTGCTGCAGGAGCCGAAGAGAATCGCCAGACGGAGTCGTCCGATCCCGGACTGGCAACACTTTCGAACTGACGCGATCAGCTCATCAATCGACTTGCCGCCGGAGCTTCCGTCAATTCCAGATGTATTCATCATGTGTCAAAGCATAGTCCCAAAGGGTTTGCAGCATTACCGCCAATCTCCAACAACCTAACCTCCCTAACTCCGCCTTCGAAGCAAATTATATAGCCGCCCTTTCAGGCTGCGCCTATAACCCTTGTCGCGGGCACGCCGCAGCAGCTCAACAGCGGTCTCGGCATTGATCTGATCGCCACTTTCGGGATCGACATAAACCGGGTAGAGAATCAGCGTCGCCGCAACCAACTCGTCCAGCGTGCGCCTGCGTGCTCGACGTGAACAGCGGAGGCTATCCTGTGTCAGCCCCCAACCGGCATAGAACGGCAAGCCGTAGGTCGAGACGGGGATCCCGCGCAGCAAAGCTTCGAAGCCCGTCAGCGAAGTCAGTGTATGCACCTCGTTGACCTGCTCCAGCAGATCCGGCATCGCGATATCGCGGACTTCGAGGTCATACAGGTCAGGCGGTCCTGTTTCCAGAACGCCCTGGCGCCCGCCACTGAGCACATCGGGATGCGGCTTGTAGATGATGAAAGCATCCGGGTTGACGGCTCGCACCGCCTCCAGCAATTGCCTGTTGGTTTTCAGCTCGGGCGAGCCGTATCGAATGGAGGCATCCGTTTCGACCTGCCCCGGCACCAGCAATATCCGCCTGCCAACGGGCAGCTCGAGCCTGCCTTCGTTACCCACGTTGTATTTCGACAATCGCTGAGATACCAGTGCTTCACGCAACCGGGAAGCCCGTTCGACAAGATCCGCCGGCATATCGGCGTTTTCGAGCAAGCTCTCGAGGTCGCTCGGCCTCGTCGCGTCGTAGTAAATGCCCTGAGAGTCCAGCACCAGCGACAGCGGATCCACCAGATCGGCGCCGAGGCCGACGGATCGTATAAAGCCATCCTCGATACGCCACAGATAACGACCCGCCGCTTCACAATGCCGAGTCAGCGACTCATCCAGGCGGGAACTCCAGACCAGCGCCCGCTCTTCTCCTGCTCCCTGCGGGATCGCTGCCTGGCGATCGACATACTGGACACTGGCCGCATTACCGAGAAAGCGCCCTAGAAAACCGCGCTTCCAGCGCGAAAAACCTATTGCCACCCAACCACCCCGCCCGCGTTCGAGCATACGTTTCTGATCGGCAATCAGGGCGATGGTATCCTCGAGTTCGCAGCGCAACCCCGTATAGGGATTGATATAGCGACAGTAACCCAGGTACGCCGCAGCGAAGACCTGCTCCAGCGAGCGCCGAACGCCTCGTCGCTCGCAGGTCTGCCTGTCATGAGTAAGGCCCCAACCCGCATAGAAGGGCATACCGAAGCAATGGACCTCCTTACCCCCATCAGCGCCTCGAAACCGAGTTGACTGGTAACCACATAGACCTTCTCTACCGCATCCAGCAGCGCCCAGGGCGAAAGATCGGCCCCGATCAGCGTACAGCACCGCTCTCTGGCGAGCTCGAGCAGGTAGCCTTTCTTCTTGCCTGCGATCACATCGGGATGGATCTTGACCAGCACTTCCGCACCCGGATTGTCGGCAATCGCTGCCTCCAACATGCGATCGAAAGCATGGTCGTCAGCCAGGCCGTACTGAATGGACGGATCACCAAACGTCTGGTCGACCACCAATACCCTGTAGGAGCCGCGCCTCGCGGCGAATAACTCTGGCACGGCGCTGGTTTCAACGGGGGAGGTACCCTTTGGGTACGTCGCTCCTAAGAGGAAAGATGCCACCTTCTGTTTCGCAAAAGCCTCTTCCAAAGGGCGCTGAATTCGCAGCGAATCCGACAACGCCCCTCCCAACGCCAGCGGCACGTCCGGCGCATGGTTGTACTTGGACAGACGGTAACGACACAACAAGTCAATGCAACGGCGAGCGCGCCCCACCTCCTCGGCGGAAAAATTCGCCGTGACGATCAGCTGTTCGAGGTCACTGGCGCGGGTGGCGTCGTAATAGATACCGGTCCCATCGACAATCAGGCTGTGCAAGGGCGCGCCGGTCACACCCAGGCCCAATGAACGCAGAAATCCGTCTTCGAGCGAGAGGTAGGGCAGCTGCCTGTCCTGTGCATAGCGACGCGCCCTGGCGGCCGTGGGCTTGAGTCCCCAACCGGCTATATGACTGACAGCAGTATTTTTGCGCCCCCATCCGAGCCGGATACAGGGCTTCTCGAGCAACTGCTCCAGATAGGGAATGCGAGCGATACCCGCGGAAAAATATCCGATCATGTTGTCCTGCGAGCACCGTCCAGTAGTTGCAGCCGGTAGGCCTCGTCATTGACCAGACGCAATATGGCTTCGACCCAGGCGTTCTGATCCATCGGCAGCAGCAACCCATTCCCACCATGCTGAACGATGCGCCCGTAAATCGGCCCTGCCGCGTAAAGACCGACAGCTCCTGCCTGGGTGATATCGAAGAACTTGGTGTGGGAACGCGCGCGATTGAACGGCGAATCGAGCAAGGGAGCAAGGCCGACGGTCCGTCCCGGGCGAGCCAGCAGCGCCTTGTAGGAGTGCCAGTCCATCGAATGGAGCACCTGAACCCTGGGCACGCCAGCGAATAGATTACGCACTTTCTGATTGCCGATGATTTCGAACACGAGATCGGGCGCACGCTCCAGCACCTGCACGATGACCGGATAAAGCCACTCGATCTCGTCGTAGTGCGATGACGAACCGTGATAAAACAGCGTTTTGACCGCTGACGTGGCCGGGTGCGGGGACTGCGGCTGCACCAGCTTCGGTTGCCACGCCCGGTACTTTTCCTGCAGCCAGGGCGTCGACACCCAGAGCTCGGCGCCAATCGACTTCAGCCAGCGCTGATGGCGCCAAACCAGTTTCAGTAGCTTCCAGCGATAACGCCAGGGCAGACCGGCATGAGCCTTCAGATCCAGCAGATCATCGTCCATGAACAGCACGACCCTGCCCAGCCGGGCGCGATTCCGCTCCACCCAGCGCCGCCACTGAGGCGTCAGGTAGCGCACGAAGACGACAGAGTCGAACTCGCCCCGGTCGTCAGGGGGCGCATCCTGCAAACGGTACTGCTCATGGAGGCATTGGCGCTTTTCCAGCTCCGGCAGGATGAAAAACTCCGTCGATGGATTCGCGGCCTGCTGGACGATTAGCGCTCTGGTCATGACAAACTAGTCGAAGGCCGGTGCGTTTCGGAATGCCAGCCCTGCCTGATCCTTGCCCGAAACGACAGGGCCGCCTGCTTCCAAGGGCCAGTCGATCGCAATATCCGGATCGTTCCACAGGATGGACACCTCATCACCAGGCGCATAGTAGTCGGTGCACTTGTACTGAAATTCGGCGCCGTCTCCGGTGACGTAGAAGCCATGGGCAAATCCGGGCGGTACCCACAGCATCTTCTTGTTCTCCTCACTCAGCGCGGCCCCGACCCAACGCCCGAAGGTGGGTGAACGCCTGCGCATGTCAACCGCCACATCGAAGACTTCGCCCCGGGTCACCCGCACCAGCTTGCCTTGCGGCTGTTCCAATTGATAATGAAGACCTCGCAACACGCCCTTGCCCGAGCGGCTGTGGTTATCCTGGACGAACAGGTAGTCGCCGCAATGCTCGACGAAAGCACTCTGACGGAAGGTTTCCATAAAGAAACCGCGATCGTCTCCGAACACTTCGGGCGTGATCAGCACCACGTCCGGGATACTCAATTTCTCAAACTTCATCGAAGACCCTACTCGATCCAGGGAAAACCGATACGCGGCAACCGTCCGAGACGGAAATCGGCACGCGAGTAATTCAGGTTGGGGTTGTAAAAAGGATCCCGCTCGATAACGCTCCCCCAACGCCGGCGCATGTAGTCGGCCTCGCGCTTCGCCCGCGCCGCCTTGACAGGGTCGTCGTCCTTGCCCCGCGACACCGATTCGTGATGGTAGAGTTCGGCATAGGGCGTGTATATCACCCGATGCCCACTCTCCCGCACACGCAGGCAGTAATCGACATCATTGAAGGCAACCGGCAGCGCCTCTTCCTCCAGCCCCCGAGCGAACGATACAGCTCACGCGGCGTGACGAAACAGGCCGCCGTAACCGCCGACAGATCCTGCGCAAGCATCGCCCGGTCCATGTAACCGGGGTCGTCTGCTGCGATAGGACCATGCAGATGGCTGGCACAACCGCCCGGCCCGAGCACGTCGCCCGCATGTTGCACACGACCGTCGGTGAAGTAGAGACGCGCGCCCACGACACCGATACCTGGCTGCAGCAGGCGGGACACCATCTCCTCCAGCCACTCCGGCGTCAGCACCTCCGTATCATTGTTCAACAGACAAAGAATGTCGCCGCGAGCCTGTTCAGCCGCGTAATTGTTGATCGCGGAAAAATTGAAGGGCCGGTCATAACGCAATACCCGGACCCGGTCATCGGCCCCGACCGCATCCATAAATGCCAGAGTTTCCGCGCAGGTCGACTGATTATCGACGATCAGGATCTCGTAGTTCGGCCAGGTCGTGCGCGCCAGCAGGCTCTCGACGCAGGGTTTGAGAAAATGCAACATGTCCCGGGTCGGGACGAGGATGCTCACCATCGGTGACACGGCTGGCAATGAGTAACGTACCCTCAGATGCGTGCCGCGATCAGGCAGCGCCTCAGCCGCCACGCTGCAGCGGCGCAAATGCTGTTCGAGGCTCGCCTTGTCCGGCACGGCATCCGCCCCCACCTGATGCCAAAGAATCGCAGGCACATGGTGGATGACCTCGTCACCACAAAGCCGTGCGAACTCTAGAGCCAGTCCATAAGCAGTCCCGAGGTCAAGGCTGCCAAGAACTTCCCTGAGCTTGTCCTCGCGAAGGGCGAGCACGGAGCCCAGATAGGCGGAACTGCGCGCCAGCTCTAGTGAAAAGTCGGGCTTGAACTTCGGGTCCTGGCGCTCGCCATCCGCAGACAGGTGGTCGTGGTCGGAGTACATCAGTGCCACGGCCGGTCGACGCAACGCCTCACAAGCAAACCAGGCCAGCGCCCAGGGCGCCAGGATCGTGCTGGCCGGCATAAACAGCGTCCAGCTCCCCGCATCGGCCGGCTCGCGAACGAGCTCCGACGCCGTGATCGCCTCCAAGCCGGAAACGCCGATTTCGGCCATTGCCCGTGGCGGGACCGGGTCTTCGATCAGCAGCCGGACGCTCGCCTGCAGGTCCCATTGCTCGCGAACAGACTCGACAGCCCGCCGCACCGCTGCAGGATCTTCCAGGCCCCGACCATCGATCAGAACCCGAAAGCGCAAACCCGCGGCGTTCCCGCGCTTCAGGCGCGCCCGCAACTGCCGACGCTGGCGGGGCGTTACCTCCTCGAAGCGCTGGATCCACTCCTCATAACAGGGGGCCGGGAAATAGGCCCTCAGCTTGCCGACCTGACGGTAACTGCGCTTTGGCTCCAACAGCGCCGCAGGCCAGCTCAAGCCGAGCACCCGCCGCTGGGCCGGCGGCATCTTGGGCAGAACACCGGCAATCCGGTCCCACATCAAGAGCCTCGCCCCTGCAGACGTCACCCGGCGCACGGTCAATTGAAGTGGGTCGACGTCCCTGCCGGCGGCCTCGGCAACGACCGACAGCCGCCGCGCCCCCGCCGGTATCGATACCAGTTCGTAAATACGCCCCTTCAGCGTGACCGGGAGCGGAACGCGCAGTTCCGTGCCCTCGGCAAGCACCCAGACGGCGAGGTCACCCTCCTCCGCAGGCAGCTGGCCGTCGATCAGATACCAGCCCGCGACGAGGCCGTTGCGAGTCGCCATCATTTGTCCTTCGGTGCCGGCATGACCCTCTCACCCAGAACCTGCCCGGTTTCACTAACCGTACAGCGGACCCTGTCACCCGGCGTGAGCTTCAGCGGCAGATGAAAGCCGACATACCCCCGCGCGGCGGGCTGAGCCTGCACAGATGCGCCGCGAAGTCGCGCGCGACGACGCGTCCCTGCGGTTGCCCGTTGACGGCGATATCGACCGCCACCGGCTCATCGCTGGTGCCGGCCCACCAGGCCCAGCCCCCGACCCGGTTCGCCGCGACCTGGGTCAAGACGCCATGGACGAAGGGCTGACCTTTTTTAAACAACTCCCAGCGCTGGTCGAACAGATCCAGGCAGCGGCGGTACAGCGCCAGGTCCTCGCGGTTGAACGCCTTCAGTTCGCGCAGCTCCTCTTCGTCGAAGCTGTGGGCCCGGCCCACCCCGCCATTCCCCAGGTTCTCCTCGCGGCGGGGGATGCCCAGCCCCGACAGCTCGTTCAGCATATCGAGGCTGTCGTTGTACCGCTCCGTCACCCCGACAAAGCCCACGCTATAAAGGGGAACATCCCGGAACGCCCGGCTCAGGCGATTTTGCATCCGGCTCTGCGAATAGAAATCCCTGAAAGTCCCCTTGTAATTTTTCACGCGCACGAAATGCTGATACTCCGACGCGATCCGCTGAAGCGGATCCCGCACGAAGGTGACAATATTCTCGACACCGAAACCGGCGACGAAGCGGTTGCAATTCATATGGCCGCCGACGATGGCGGCACCGCTCTCGTAGCAGGCGCCGTAAAAGCCCCAGAAATCCTGCTCCTGATAAACATGCTTTTGGGTAATCGCCGACGTTTCCGGCGACTCCGCGCCGTAGTCGTAAACCATACTCTGGGCACCGAGGGCCTGCTCTGCCCCCAGGCGGAAACTGGTACCCGCTGTTTTGGGTATATGAACGAATAAACGAATGGTCATTGACTTCTCATAACTCTAACTAAAAACGATCACTCATAAAGGCCGCAAAGACATCGGCCAGCGCGGTTGTCATATTCGAGGGCCCGTAGAAACTCGCGGCCCGCTCCCGCGCAGCTTCCCCCATGCGCCGGCGCGCGCTTTCGTCCGCGGCCAGCCGCAACAGGTAATCGGCAACGGCGGCTATGTCGCGAAACGGAGCAAGATACCCGGTTTGCCCGTGCTCGACCAGTTCCGGCAGCGCACCCCAGCGATAGCAGACAACGGGACGGCCAGCCGCCATCGCTTCGAGGACGGTACGCCCGAAGGACTCTTCGAAGTGCGACAGATTGACGACGACATCGGCCTGCGCCAGCGCCTCCTGCGCAGACGGCGCATAACCGGCCAAAACCAGACCTGGCGGAAGCTCCTTTCGCGGCCCGGGCTCTTAGCCGGTCCACGTGGGCGTTATCCGGCCCGATCAGCAGACAGCGGATACCCTTGCCGTCAAGCAGACGCGCCAGCTCGATGAAGTCGTCCAGGCCCTTCTTCGGCAGGTTGCTGCTGATCAGGGCGACCGAGAGGCCGGCCTGCTGTGGCAGCGGCACCTCGAACACCGCCGTATCGACGATATTGGGCACCACGAAGCTGCGAGGCGCTCCGTAGTAGCGTGCCGGCAGGCGGAGTTGGCAACCAGAACGTCGGCGCCGGTACGCACCTGTTCGGCGACCTGCTCAGGAGTGGCCATCAGCAGTTCGCACAGGGCGGGATCATGGGCCGGCATCTCCCGGCCGTGGACGACCACTGGCACGGAAAGCCGCCGCGCCGCCTGCAGGGGCTCGGCGAGCACGACGGTATTGACATACACCAGCTTTACCCCGTACTGCCGGATCAGCCCCTCCAGGCATGAAGTCGTTGCCTGCTGCGCTGCCCGCCCCTGCCGCCACCAGAGCAGCGGTACGATCGCAACCTGCTGGCACAACGCCGATACAGCGTCCAGATAGGCCTCATTGACCGCTGACGGCAGCACGGCGAGTACGTTCAGCCGTAACGACTGCATTGCTCTGGCAAGATCCAGCAGGCTACGCTCGGCACCGTACAATTCGGCGCCTGCCTGGTGGCCGCACAGCATCACCCAGGATCTGCCTTCCGCCACCGGCCGGCGCCCCTCGAAAACAGGCCGCGCTTCCAGTCCCTGTGCTCGTCCCTCCCGCAGGAAATGCAGGATCGGTCTGTCGTCCCCGACGAGGTTGGCGTAGCGCAGTCGGTAGCCGCTGGAGCTGAATGCCGGCCCCGGGTCCCGGCCCTCGGCCTCTCCTTGCGCCCAGTAGTGCTCCCAGGGTCGACCAGCAGGTCCCGGACATCCGGATTGGCGAGGACATACCACTGCGGGTCGAACAGTCCGGACTCCAGTACCAATGCCCTCTCCCAACCGCATGCAGACGCCGAAGCCGTTTCGTCGCACAGGCTTTGCGGCGCGAAAAACGGACGTTGCACCGGACGCTCCGGCAGATAGAGGTCCGCACTCGAGTGCGCCTGCGCGTGCCAGTACCGGGCCGCATCCTGGTAGTGGTAGCGAGCGCCCCAAAACCGGCTGCGCAGGCTGGTGTCCTTTTTGCGGGTCAGCGAGGTTGGCAGGCTGCGGCCGAAGGACAGGGGCACGCCCGGGCTCACCTCGCCGATCGCCTCGTCGCCGAAGGCCGCGACCAAGCGATAGTAGAATTCGGTATCACCGTCGGCCCGCACCCGGTCCCAGAAGCCCAGCGTTTCGTGAACCTCGCGCCGGAAAAGCAGCGACGAAACGTTGCGGTAGATCCAGCTTTCCTCGACCCGCCAGTGGTGAAAGCGAAGATCCGGGGTGCAGCGCACCCAGTGGGCTACCGTGGCTTTCAGCGCGGGACCGTCCAGCAACGGCCGCACCTGAAACTCGATCTTGCGCGGATGCGACCAGTCGTCGCTGTCGTGTACGGTGATGAAGGCGCCGGTCGCTGCCGCCAGTCCCCGGTTGCGGGCGGCATAGGCGCCGGCATTGCGGGGCTGGCGCAGTAATCGGAAAACACGCCCGGGCCCTTGCGCGCACCGAACGAAGGCTTCCGCGACCTCGGCGCTGCGATCGGCGCTGGCATCGTCGACGATCAGCACTTCCAGGTTTGGCCAGGTCTGCTCGGTGAGCGACCGAAGCGCCGTTTCCAGCGTCGCTTCGGCATTGAACAGCGGCACGATCACGGACACCCGCGGAGCCCCCGCCACCCGGTTTTCGTCGAATACAGGCTTGGCCGCCGCCAAGCGGTCGAGCGGGGATGCGTCTTCGGTGCCGAGATCCGTTACCGGATCGAGGCCCGAATTCGCGAACAGCCGGTTAACCCCGTCGAGCCAGCCTTCCGCTGCCGGATTGCCTGCAGCGCCGGCCTGGCACAGCGAAACAGCTGCGAGACGCTGGTCGTTATCGGAGGCCCTTTCGGCAAGCGCAGCGCCCAGAGTTCGGCCGCCTCATCGCGTCGACCGGTCTCGAGCAGCAACTCGAACAGCAGCAACAGGGGCCCGGCATGGCCCGGTGAGCGATAGTCGCCAGATTGAAAGCGCTCGAGAAACGGCAGTGCCTTGCAAGGTTCCGTCACGGACGCATACCAGCAGGCACAGGCCCAGGATGCGTAGTCCCGCTCATCGGCGCTGGCCGCCTCGTCCTCGGCAAGGCCCGCAAAGCGGGCAGCAAGTCAGCGCAATGGCGCCAGAGATGGGCTTCCCAGGCCAGAGCCCGGTTGGGGCCGGGCAGACGCCCTTCCCGCCGGCCAAAACGCAGATAATGCACCCGCGGATCCATCCCGGACGCCGCGACATCCGGATACCGGGTGAGGTACCAGGCTGCATCGAATGCGAACTCCGCTGCCAGGCCTGTGTTGACTGACTTTTTGCGCAAGCGCTGCAGCAAGCTCCCAAGGAATGGAAGCCGCCCGATATCAACCAAACGCCGTCTCCCGGCCCTCGTCCCGGCCGAATCTGAGGTAATGCACCAACGGATTCATGCCCGATGCACGCACATCCGGATACAGCTGCAAATAAAGCGCCGAATCGAATTCGGGCCCCGGGTTGCGCCCCTCGAAGCCCCCGAACTTGAGGTAATGACGGGCCGGCTCCCTTGCGAAGTTCTTGTCTGCCGCGATATCCGGATACTGGGCCAGGTACCACTTGGCGTCGAACTGAGGGCTCTTTTCGATCAGTTTCAGTTGCTGTCGCTCGGTCTTGTCGATCTTTCTGAATCCCGGCAAGCCACTTTTCCTGGGGCCGTTTCCACCGACAGCTTTGGCAGGCGCGCCGGATACGGCACGCTGCTCCTCCAGCAGCCGGGTCAGGACGACCAGCTCCTCCGTCCGGGTCTCCAGCTCCGTCGCCAGATCCTGTCGCGACCGCTGCAGGATCTCGACCTCGCTGCGCAGCGCCTTCAACGCCTTCTCCGATTCGGCGCGTGACCGTTCGCAGGCCTCAAGCTTTCGCTCCAATGCCTGGTTCCGAGTTGCCTCCTGGTGCCGCTTATCCTCTTCCTCTTTCAGGCGTTGCGTCAGCTGCGCGATCTCTTCGAAGCGCTCGGCAAGCTCCGCCTTGTGATGCGACATGAAATGAAAAGCGCTCTCGAGCTGTTTCTTCGTGTCAAGGAACAGGGACTTCAGTTTCGAACCCCGAATTTCGGGCTCTTTATCGTTCATCTTGCAACCTTGTTTTCCGGTAATACTGACAGGCTTAGCCGAGTGCATACTAATTGATCCGGGAGCCCCCGCCCAGCGACTGCCGTCGTTCGCGAGACGTATCCCGGCACTCCCTTCATACCTGCTCGATGACGGCCGCAAGGCGTCCTGCCGCCTGCCGGGCCAGCACCGCATCGACGGCCTCGACCATAACACGGATCAGCGGCTCGGTGCCCGACTTGCGCAACAGGACCCGTCCGATATTCGCGAGCTCCGCCTCGATCTGCTGCAAGGCGGCCTGCACCTGCGGCAGACTCAACGGATCCGAACCGCTCGCGGACGAATAGCCGACATTGATCAGCGTTTGCGGATAGCGCTGCATTTCACCGGTCAGGGCGTGCAGCGGCCGGGACTCGGTTGCCATCAGCTTCAGCACCTGCAACGAGGCGATGATGGCGTCCCCCGTCGTACCATGGTCGAGCAGCAGGATATGGCCCGAGCTTTCACCGCCCAGACGCCACCCGCTCTTGTGCAGCTGCTCGCTGACGTAGCGGTCGCCGACTTTCGCCCGCAGAAACTCGACACCCAGCGCCTGCAGTGCCAGTTCGAGGCCGAGGTTCGACATCTGGGTCCCCACGACACCGCCGGTATAACCCCTCGAGCGGGCATCCTTCGCCAGCAGGTAGAGGACCTGGTCACCGTCGACGACCTCTCCGTTGGCATCGACCATCATGATCCGGTCCGCGTCGCCATCCAGGGCAATACCGGCATCGGCACGATGCGCGACGACCGCCTCGACCAGGCTCTTCAGATCGGTCGCGCCGCAGCCCGCATTGATATTGACCCCGTCGGGCTTGTCGTGAATGCTGACGACCTCGGCACCGAGCTCTTCGTATACCTTGGCGGCGACCTTGTAAGCGGCACCATTGGCGCTGTCGACGACGATCCTGAGTCCGCGCAGGCTCAGCCCCCGGGGAAGGTGCCCTTGCAGTGCTCGATATAGCGTCCCGCGGCATCCTCGATACGTCGTGCCTTACCCAGTTGCTCGGACGGCACGCAGTCGATACCTTCGCTCAAAGCCTTTTGCAGCAAAGCCTCGATCGCCTGCTGCTGCTTGTCGCTGATCTTGGTCCCCTGACCGGAAAAGAACTTGATGCCGTTGTCATGATAGGGGTTGTGCGACGCGCTGATCACCACCCCGGCATCGGCCCGAAAGGTGGATGCCAGATAGGCGACGGCCGGTGTGGGCAGCGGTCCGACCAGGGCAATACCGACTCCCGCGGCGGCCAGTCCCGCCTCGAAGGCCGATTCCAGCATATAACCGCTGGCACGGGTATCCTTACCGATCAGCACTTCCCGCGTCCCATCCGCGCCCAGCACCTTGCCCGCCGCCCATCCCAGTTTCATCACGAACTCAGGGGTCATCGGAAATTCGCCTACACGGCCTCGAATACCATCAGTCCCGAAGTATTTTGTTTGCATAGAATCATCCATAACTGTCATATAACTTTCAGACACTTGGCTCTGGAAGAAAAAGTTCGCAGCTAACCCGTTGCGCTCATATCCCCATCGGATAGTCCATATTGCATAAAAATAACCGCTTACACTCACAGAGCAACGCTGACGGCGTAAAATAATGATGGCCCGAGCGCATATGCGCAGGGGCCACCGTGCTAAAACGGGAAATACAACGTTCAGGCCAACTTATCTATCGCGTTCGTCGTATGTGCTGGACCCAAGTAGAACCAAGCCCAGAAGTCACAAATCTCCAGCCAATGTTTAAGGCTGGCTGCATTTACCACATCGTGCACCCGTGGGCGCAGTCGAGATGGCAGATAACTGGTTAGCGCACGGCAACTGTCGCAGTCAATGTTCGGCATGCAGCACTTGGCTCGGCTCTGTTCCAAGTTGCTGAGAAACGTTTCATGGGTGCCATTATGGAATCCGGCGCAATCAGTCGCATACCCGGTCAGGGGATCCAACGAGTATAACGGCCCGGGAGTCGTTACCTCTTCATTAAAGGCACGAGGATAGACAATGGTATCGGGAAACTCATCGGTCAGTTCAGCAATGGTATCTCGACATTTGGCCAATGATTTAGCATCAAAACAGAGGTTATCGGACGCACTGCTCACTCGAAAGAAACGTCTATCGTTACCGGCGTGACTCGCCAGTTTATGGCGATATAACGTCGTCGGGCTGTACATGTTGAATGTCAGTTGACTACCATGATCGCTGAGTGCCGTTGCCACTTCCCGGACTTGGTCAATATTCTGCGACGTTAATGTATAGGCGAAGAAAGCCCGCGGATCACCTGCATAGTTACGGATCGCTTTCCAGAAGGTATTACCTCCCCTCAGACGGGCTGTCAGTGACTCGTTTCCTCAGACCGATACCGTGATGCGATAGGGGATGTCATGCGGAATCTTGAGCGTGCCATTTGTAGCGAGCGTGCCGTAAGGGATGAACGCCGCGGCAGCCCGCAGCCGTTCAGGATAAAGTGCCGGCTCAGCACCACCAAAATAGGCAAAGCGTGTACCTTCTTCCGCTTTGCGCCGAAAGAGAGCCGACCATTTATCGATATCCACCTCATCGGCAAGGACCGGTGTGTCTCCCTCGTAGTAGTAGCAGCCTTCACAATAGAGATTGCACCGAGAAGTGAGATCAAGACTGACTGGCCGGGTCAGTGCATTCGCATTGCGCCGCATGCGCCGATAGGCCTCGAACAGGCTTGCATCGGTTTTAGCCAACGCCACAGCCCTGCGCAGCAGCGCGGTGGTAGAGGGCGTTTGCATCCACTCATGTTTGTCATTATCACGCGTCATGAAACAATCCTTTGCAAGGCGTCAAGTAATGTACCATTGAGCACGGCCGGACCAATCGAATCATGCGCACTGACCCCCTCAATCGCGTGCAGATGCACATGCTTCAAGCCCGATAGATTATTTAATTGACTCTGGTCTTCCCGGCTCTTCGCTCCCGCATAAACATCTATGCGGCCACTAAAATCGGTGGATTCAATAAAACGCCGCGCATCCAATACCTCAGGTGGAAATAGCCGGTTCAGCTTGCGAATAGCAGCACGCGCCCGGTAATCCGAATGCGCTTCAAGAAAGGCAATATCCAGATTCACCGCAGGAGAAAAGGCCAGCACGTGCGAAGCATTCAGCGCAGCGCCGTAACGCAGTGCTCCCATCCCACCACCGGAATTGCCGATCGTCACAATACGTGAAGCGCCATACTCGTCTGCCATCTGGCGTAGCGAAGCTATAGTTGCTTCGAAACTGCCCCCAGCTCCGGCAGCCCATCCAGGTACATGCAGCCGCTCTTGTCCACCAACCGCACCATGGCTATACCATGGCCGGCAAAGAAGCGGTCAAGCAGCGCCTGCGGCACGGCTCCCACACGCCGGGCATAACCGGTAAATACAATGGCCATACAGGGTGAGCACGTGCGGAGAGAAGCCGCCACCGACTGGGTAGCATCAAACGACGGGATCAACGGCCGTTGGGATGGGCGCAGTTGCGCTTCGAAGGCGACGGCCTGTTCGAGCCCCTCGATACCGTGCTCGCGGCATAGCGCTTCCAGCCCCGCCCCCAGTTCAGGGTTCGTACTCAGGCCCTGCCCGATCGTGTTAATCAACAGATGCTGCACTACATTGGCCATATGTCCCTGCGCTTCCACCTCTCGCACCAGCGACACTGCCTGTTCAATCCGCCCCAGCGCTGATAGTGCCAACACCCACTGCAGCATGCTGAAGGCTTCAAGCTGTTGCTTTGCTTCGTATCGGCGCTGGCAGAAGACTAGGATCTCCTCATAACTGCTCTCACGCTGCCAGCAAGACAGCAGCATCAGAATCGCAGGACGGAAATCCGGCCAGCGCTGCAGCATAGTCTGCAGCAATGGAATGACAGTTGAATTAGAGACCTCATCGGCGAACTGCCGGATTGCGAGCATCGCAGTCTCAGCATCCAGTTCGGGCGCCTCCAGGTTGGGTGGCTGCACCGGGCAGTCAATCCTCGGGTCTAAGCCGTAACGGTACTGCAGTTGTTGGTAGCGCAGGCGAACCTGCTCATCATCACCCCAGAAGCGCACAGCCTGCTCTGCCGCATGCAGCGCACCGGGATAATCCCGAGCTTGCAACCGCTCCCTGATCAACTGCAGCACAGGCTTTGAACGCTCACCCGCGCTATCTGCCAGCTGCGCCCATAGCGAGTCCATCGCATCCCACGCCTTTTGCTCGTAGGCTAGTTGCAGTTGGGTACTAACAAAAACGGGACGATCCGGCCAGCGTTGAGTATAGGTGCGGCTACAAGAGGCTGCCTCCGCCAACTGCCCTGCCTGCACCAGGCAGTCAATATGCCGGTGGGCATGTAGCGGCAATCCGTTTTTTTGTACCTGTTGCTGCCACAACAAGCTGGCTTCTGCATATCGAGCGGCCTGTTCCGCCTGCTCGGCACGCTGCACCAAGTTGTCGGCTGTCGAAAACTGACTAGAGGCTTCGTTTGGCATAAATAAGGTCCTTCTCATTAAATACAGTGTGTTGCACTTCAGCGAGCCTATCTTGATTAAGGTCAAAGCAGGGCAATAGTGCAAAGCTTTTCTTGTGAAAGCACTCTACATGCAGACCAACATATGTAGTGACGCATGCTCAACCCTTGAGAGAATATTCCAGTAGCGGGAGAAGTCCCATCCCAGAGCAAACTCTTCTGAAGACGGTAACAACCCTTCTGTAGATAACGTTCCAGCGTTCTCTCACCACCTCCGCTAGTACTGCTTGGCGTCGCCGTAGCGGCCGATCTTCGGCATCAGCTCAGCGCAGGCCTTGTCGTAGGTCTGCCGCAGCGTGAGCTTTAACTCGTGTGCGACACCAACCAGCTACTGGCGCGCCTTGTGATAGAGCTTGGCATCGGTCGGGAAGGTGATGTTCTTCTCCTGCACCGTCGTATCCACGACCACCCGCTTCAGGCTCGAGGGCTTGATCACCTTCAGCTTCAGGCCGGCGTTGATCGTCTCGGTCAGCAGCCATTCGCAGCCTTCTTCGCCCAGCCGCTGCCGCCATTTGACCAGGCTGGTCGGGTGGCAAGGCAGGTCGTGCTGGAAGAACGTCTCGCCGCAGAAGTACTGGTAATACGGTGACTCCAGCCACTGCGCCAACAGCGCTTCGTCGGACAGGTTGTGCAGGTGTTGCAGATACAAAAGCCCCGCCATCAGCCGCGTCGGTAGAGCAGCCGCGCCAACCGTCGCGAAGTGCTGCCCAAGTTCCCCATCAAGCCGGTTCCAGTCGATGACGGCGGTCAGCCGCACCAGTGGATGAGCCGGATTGACGATGTCTTCCAGGCGCGGTTTGAACAAGTCACTCTGCGGTTCGTGGATCTTCTTCTTGGGCTTCATAATTCGACGATTCTGCAACTTTCTGGACTGTCAGGCGTGAAAACGAAGGGTTTCACCTGTTCGAAGCACAGTATGGTCCATTATAAATCAATGAGTTGCGAGTTTTTCAGGGCCGACTAGATATTAACCTGGCGTACAAATAGGTTCCCTCCCTATTGGTACGTCACGCCACAGAAACGGGCGCAGGTGCGCGGACATGCTGGTTTCCGTGGCGTTTGCATTGGCCTGCGGCCAATGATGAAACGTCCCTGTTTCATGTATTAACCCGCTGGGTTAATAACGTTCCAGCGCTCTCTCACAACCTCCGGTAAGTTAAAACCCAACACCGATTGACTGTCCGCCACCTAAAGTACTGACCCCGCAGACTTTCCTTCCACTTCTTCAATCATGCGATAGTCATCCACATAAATCGCACGTAGGCGTGCTTCAGTGGCTGGCGTGAGCACCTGCTTCAAGGTAGGCAGCGCCTTGCCATGAATGAATTTTTTACGGAAGTACACCACCGGGCAATCGGGATCACAAAAAGCCAGTGGTACATTCCCCTTGCTAGTGCTATTGAAAGGATCCCGAAACACCTGATCACACAGCGTGACGGGCAAGATCTCGCACATTTCATCATAGACGGCATCCAAACGGATGACCCTGTTATAAGTAATGGGTAACAAATGCCAGACCTGCGGGTACAAATGGCCATCCACCTCATGCCAGCGCTCTGTTTCAAGCAGCGCTACGTACTTGTTGACAAACTCATCAAAGGTGAGCAACCCTGGGTGACGCTGTACGACCTTACGAAGTCCCCTAAACAGATCTGTCGCTCCATCCTGCTGAATTAGCTTGTTTTTGTAGACCGAAAACACACGGTCAATCGGGTCACGGTAGACAAACAATTTGATATTAAAACGCTGATCGATTTCATCCGGCCTAAGGTCTTTCACTTGAGCGTGTTTAGCCATACAACCGATAGACGGCAACTCGCCAGGGCATACTTCTGGGTACAGCACCTGAAAGAGCCTTTTGAAAGAGGTCGAAGCATTTTTTCGGATATAGGTATAAAATAAGGAAAAGCCATCCTCCTCAAAAAGAAAATCCGGGGAGAAAGAACTCTTCTCTGCAAAGGATTGACGAGGTTTATAATCCAAAATAAATTCCTTCTTTCCTAAGTAGTCGGCCCTGAAAAACTGCCTTCTGAAGGCATTAGCGCGCTTTCCCGCCGGTTTTGCTTTAGTTCACCACTGCGACTTGGCGTTCAAACGGCAAGTGCCATTTGCTTCTGATCGTTTTTCAACCCGCTCAGCATGCGACTGAGCAAAGATTGCAGCAACAGACGGTATTTTTTGGGGGCAAAATAAAGCCACCGCAGCAGCTTGCGCAGATTCTGGCCGCAGGCGCACAGCAGCACATTGAGCGCATCGCCCAGCACGCCTTTCAGGAAGCACCGCCGCATCTTGCCATCTGACTTGAGGTGCCCGATGACCGGCTCGACGCTGTTGCGTCGCCGCATCCAACGCTTCTCCGACTCCGGCACGCCGCGCTTCTAACCGGCGATGATCACCTGCACATCGTCCACACCTGAGCCCTTATAGCCACTGTCGACGAAGCAGAACGCCGGTTTGTGGCCTGACAGAGTTTCCACCTGCTGCAACTGGTCCGCCAGCGTGTGGTCGTCATACGGATTGCCCGCATAGCTGCGAGCACCGACGATGAAGGACTCCTTGGCGGTGATGGCAATGCTGGCCTTGAGGCCGAACTCGTAGCGCTTGTGGGCCTTGCCCTTGGATATGCAGTCGACGATTGGCTCGTGCAGGCTGTACAGCTTGTTTTTGCTCTTCCGGGCCTGGGCCAGCAGTTGCTCGGCCTGGCGCAGACAGGTTTGCTGTTTGTCGCTCAGCACCAGCCCCAGGGCTTCGACCTGGCGCGCCAGGTCACGCATCACCCGTCTCAGAAAGCCCTTGACCTTCTTGATCGCCTTCTTCATACGCTTGTACGCTTGGCGTGGCCGTACCGGCCGATCTTCGGCATCAGGTCGGCGCAAGCTTTGTCGTAGGACTGCCGTAGCGTGAGCTTCAACTCGTGCGCGACACCAACCAGTTGCTGACGCGCCTTGTGATAGAGCTTGGCATCGGTCGGGAAGGTGATGTTCTTCTCCTGCACGGTCGTATCCACGACCACGCGCTTCAGGCTCGAGGGCTTGATCACCTTCAGCTTCAGGCCGGCGTTGATCGTCTCGGTCAGCAGCCAATCGCAGCCTTCTTCGCCGAGTCGCTGCCGCCATTTGATCAGGCTGGTCGGGTGACCGGGCAGGTCGTGCTGGAAGAACGTCTCGCCGCAAAAGTACTGGTAATACGGCGACTCCGCCAACTGCGCCAGCAGAGCTTCGTCGAACAGGTTGTGCAGGTGCTGGAGGTACAGGAGACCTGCCATCAGCCGCGTCGGCAGGGCTGCCGCCCCGACCGTCGCGAAGTGTTGCCCACGTTCTGCACCGAGCCGATCCCAGTCGATGACGGCGGTCAGCCGCACCAGCGGATGAACTGGATTGACGATATCTTCTAGACGCGGTTTAAACATATCGCTCTACGGTTCGTAGGGTCTTCTTCTTGGGCTTCATAATTCGACGATTCTGCAACTTTTTGGACTATCAGGCGTGAAAACGACGGGTTTAACCAGTCCCAAGCACTAAAAAGCCTTTACAAATCAATCAATTACATGTTCTTTCAGGGACGACTAAATAGTGAAAGCTGCATCAAGAAGCTTATTAACATGAATCATTCGTACAAATATAGAATCCGTTAGATGATGATCAAAAGTAGAAGGGATAAATTCGCTACTTAAACTTGAAGAATTATAGTTATACACTTCATCAACTATATCAAAATATTTATAACCCTTTATGGCAGACATCTCTTTAAGTTTTTCATTAAACATGAAATGATTTTTATTCCTTTCTATATTAGATGGAAATTTTGATTTCATTTCGTTCAGACAGTCATTAATATCATCTTGATCCTCAACATTTTCCGTTATTATTCCTTTTGTATACCTTATAGCCAAACCTCTATCTAGAGTGAGCACGGATGGATTAATACCTTTAATGATTACTCTTTCTGGAGACAGCTTTAGCACATCAATGAACGTATCGATTTGATCAAAATAGTTATCTATCAAACCATCGATGAAACCTGCGATATTTAAAGATTCTTTCTTAACAAAAACCCTATAGTAATACCCCAACTCTATATCGACCTGACCTAGTGCGAAACATAAATAATCTAGTTTTATCTGAGAAGCAAAATCCAATAATACATCATGTGACTTTAGAGTCGAATTTCTTTTTCCAAACCCACTTATAGTACTTCCATTTAATGCCTTTACATATGAGTTCACCCCTCTCAAATTCGAATTTAACTGCCTCATAGATTCATTAATATTAAAATACATACTATGAGAGTCACCAAACACCAAATAATTCACTTTTAAGCACCAAGTTACAGTATAAATTCAATTACAAGAGGACTAACACAGTAAAATTCAGTTTGCTCGATATTAAGATAGGTTTACGAGCAGGAATTAAAAACTAGACGATCATATCCAAAAGCCTCAAAGTCTTGCTTATATGATTCATAAACCAATGACTCTAAGTATTGATCATACCATTCATATAATTTATCTGAAGCGTTTGTTTTAGATGGAGAATAATTTATCCCAAGATCTAAAAGCTCTGGCAAAATATCGCCAAATACGAGCTTACTGACACAAAGTAAATCATTATTTAGATTTTCAAACTTACCAACAAAGTCAAACTTTATCTTACACAGCATAACATCATCTACTTGCCGCCGCCAATGAGAGTTTTGCTTTACAGAATTTTGTTCACACACCAGCTCTATAAACTCCTTAAATGTAACCAATTCTTCTGATTTACCTAATGCATCATAAACCTCTCTGCTTGGAAAGCTTCGTCGATCTGCAATACGATCTAGGTAGCATGAAAGTAATCTCGAATATGGATTTCTAACAAAGCAAAATCTTTTATAACCATCAGATTTGTATACCTCATCAAGTAAATCACTAGGCAACTGAAATGGAGATAGCAAAGGCGAAAGCCTTTTTTCTCTTAGAGACTTTCGATCAATATAGTTTTCTTTCCACACCTCTCCATATTCAATCTTATAAAGCAATGCCTTTATAGTTGAATTAGCGACTTTGTCTACTGCGCAGTACAAGTACTTATTTCTTATTGATATATTGGTATTATTCTGATAATCCCTAAACCGCTTTAATCCCTTATATACATCAGTCACAAAAAACACCCCTTAAAATATTTTATGCTTGTTCTCTTGGACAAAATCCACAGCAGACTCTGAACAACCAATTTGAAAAAAGCTAATTATATTATTCTTAAACTCACTAGTTATTGATAATGTTCTGTCAAATTCACCATATGCATAAGATACTGGTAAAAGCTCTAAACTATTCGAACTCAAATCTTCAAAATCTAAGTTATGGCTCAGAGTTTTAGCCTGAAAAGAAACCCTAACCCCATTAAATTCAAGCTTTATAACACCATCCTTATTTTTTATTAACTCAGCACTTTTATCCAGATTAAATCTTGCAATATAGGTTTCATCACCTGAATTTAAAATCCTATCAACAACCACCAAGAATGCTTTTTGCCGATAAAAGAATGTACGTTGAAATATGTAGACAGACCCATTAAGCTTAATAGCCACTTCAGAATCAGCCTCGATAGTTTCTTCATCGAAAAAGCGATAATGGATTTTTCCAACAGGCTTCTCAAGATTAGAAACACCCCATTGAAAATCTTTGAAGTTAACGACATTATGAGCCATTGAAGTAGTCACATACTTTCGTATGTCATCATTACAATATTTATACTTCCCCGGATCAACCACTATATCTTGCCCGCACTCCCCCCAAACGAATGATAAATTATCCGCATGTTTATGAATATTGCTATTAAAATTATTAATTACCGATAAATAAGACCCACCCTCGCCCTCTTCTCTGCATACAAAATAACCAGATTTCAAAAAAATATCGCTATAACAAGGAGAAGACTCAAGAGAACTTAAACTTGAAATACCTTTACATTCCTTAAAGTCTGTATCACCAAATGGGAGCTCTCTTCCATCAGGAAGATATAGGAAGGAGCTATTCGCCTCTGCTTCTTTAATTGTCGCACTCAGAAACTCATAATCGCTATACAAACCAGTTTTTTCGTAGCGCTTTAATGTATCTAACACTAGGTGGTGATAATGCGGGGAATGCTCTTTATGAACAAAATTTTCATCGAATTGGTCCTTAATTAAACAAGCAAATTTATCACCACAAAAACTTTTAATTTGTAACTTCTTTTTAGGACCAACCACTTCAGCCAAACATCTAAGCCCATGAATAACATAAAGCCCATGATTGTGTCTGAGATTAACATATCCTTCAGACATCATCCTTTCAACATGAGCCTTAATGATTTTCTTTAACTTTTCCGGCCGGTGAATCTTATAGGGTCTTAATTTCGTAAATATTAGATATATTTTTTCTGCTCGGATTCCTGTAGCCATATCATGCCAAGCGAAATCATTCCCATTATTTTCGCTGCATGAGTACCAGTCTTCCAAGTAGTCTAGTAGTTTATCCGCATACCCCCTTTCCTCAGTCAACAAGAAAGCATCGAGGTAAATCATCAAATATCTAAGTGTATGAAGCTGAAACTTCCAATTATTATCAACAAAAGGATCCAAAGACCAGTTAAATGGAGTCTCTATTTTGTAGGGTTCAAGGTCATCCCGGCCTATACATCTAAAACCTTCACTTTCAAAGACTTCTATTTTTTTTAGAACAAAATCAATTCTTGAAGCTTTATCCTTCACTCCGAAACTCCGGCGAAATTAAGTTAAACCATTCTTTCTGAACATCACAAAACGGTCTTATAAAATCTGCAGAATTAATTAGTGGCCAGTTGCTGGAATCAAGCACTAAGTTCTTTGCATCAGCTAAGGATTCTATAGTGAATCCTTTCCATATTTCTTCAGCCCCTTTCCATTTCCAAACTATTGGCATGGCCCCAGTTAACATCCCTTCCCCTATAGCCATGTGGAACGATTCAAAATCCGATGGAGAGAGAATAAATCCGACCATAGTGAACCATTCGTTCACGTCGTCCCCAGTGGGTCGAAGACTATCTTATGGCGAAGTTTAGGATTTCTGTTGATACGCTCGAATTGCTCACTGTAATAAGATAGCTCTTCATTCCGTTTTAATAGCCAACCGTAGTCAAGCGGGTTTTTACCCTTCACTCTTAGGCAGTAGCGTTGATCCTCTTCGAGTAAAGCTTCAAGCAGATCGATTGCTCTGTCCAGCCTTTTGCTTTTTGGCGCAATACCTATCATACCCAAGGTATAACGCGCTTCACCAGTTTTCTTCTTCGGTGTAAATTTTGTACGATCCAGATAGTTTGGGATAATCGATGTCTTTCCCTCAGGAAAGCCGTTAAAAACTTCGAAGCATTGTTTTCTGGTATGCTCACTGACAAATGCAACATGATCTATAGCATTCCAATCAGCTTCGCCTAAATATGGCGCTCGAAGCTCCTGTGCATGGAACCTAGCCACTAAACGTTGATGCGGCTTCTTGTGGTGCGAGTACCACTTGAGGTTTCCCAGGCACCACTCGCAGAAGATAAGATCGGCCTTTTCCAGTAGCGCGCGACTTTTGGCTTCGTCGTGCTTATTATGGCCCTGCCACTGGTCGATCAGGAACTCGAACTGGCCAGAGGCCTCTAGCTTTTTCTGCAACAGGGTAAAAAACTTTAGGTCATGTCCCGCAACCAGCACACGAATCTTGCGGGCAGGTTTGGGGGCCTTTGGTGTTGCCTCCAGCCATTGGTGAATCTCCCCCACGCGGGCAGAGAAGGTGTGACGTCGGGCCAGTTGCGTAAGGGCATTAGCGGCCTGCTGAGCGATTTGGGCGTCGCTTAACGCCCGGGTGAGCTGGCGGATAAACTCCTCGGTGCTGTTGGCATACAGCGGGTAGTCACGACCCAGCAGCTGCTCGTGTAGCGGGTTACGGTTGAGAATCGCCGCGCACCCTGCCCCGCCATACTCAAGAATCTTGGTGGAGTATTCCACGGTGTCGTTCATGCTCTCCGCCCGCCAGGAGAGCCCCACACAGGCCTGCTGCAGCAGCTGCTGTACGGATTCACGGGATTGCGCGCCTAACCAGCGCAGGCCCTGGGTAGTTGCCAGGGCGTGCCGCATGCGCTGCTTGTAATTGGGCTGGTCCGGCTCGTCGTGGATCTTGTCGCCTATCATCACCAGCTCGCTACCAGGCACCTGGCGGTGGATGGCGGGCCACTGCTCGACCATTTCCAAGGTCATCCATTCATCCTTGAACTTGCCGGCATAGACGGCACGTACGGGGCGTTCCGTCAGTGACGGCAGACGTTCAGGCAAATCCGGTATTACCGGCGTGTAGAGGCTAAACTTGCTCTGATCCAAGTCGGGCACCAAGGCCTTCCACAGAGCCTTGAAGCCTTCGGTCTGGCACAGCAGCCGACTGCAGCCCTGAGCGATACTCTGCATTGTGTGCCGCTGCTCGTCGCTATAGTCATCCAGGGCTTGGGGAATATCGGTGAGATACATCCAGCACTTGCCGAGCACATCCGGACTTTCCAGCAGTTTGGTGGCAACCTCCAGCCCACGCACGATGATTACGTCGTAGGGATTGACACGGTCCAGCTTGACTGCTAGTTCGGCCATCATAAGCAGCGTCAGACGTTTGAACCCCTTGCCCTGCCAGTACTGGCGGTCGGTACCATCTATGATGGCAAGGTGCTGGGCGTCTTTAAGCGGCTGAAACAATTCATCGCGCTCGGGTGTGCTCCTAGCGAGAAAATCCACCTGGGCGGTGCCGGTTGCCGCCGTAGCTAGGGCGATGGTTTGCGCCCAGATGGAGGAGCCATCGATATAGTTGAGATCGGGATTACCGCAAATCAGTACGCGTTTGGTCATGGTTTAGCCCCCACCACTTGCTGCTGTACTATGCCGCCATATTGGAACTGGTCGCTGTCTGCCACGTATAGGTCAGGCTGCTCGATAGTCGCATCGGGTTTTGCCTTAATGTAATGCCCGACGAATTCTGCCGCTTTCCATAGGATTCCGCATAATGCGGCCTGCTGCCCATAGTCAAAGAGATCCTGATTGAGCGACTTGGCCCAACCACTGGCCCTTGGTTCGTAGAGGCTGGCATTTGCAAGATCTCTAAGATAGTGCTCGCCATACTGACTACTGGGGGTTAGCCAGCCTGCTATGGGATAATCAGCTAGTTGCTCCGTTACCCAAGTGGCTTTTTCACCCGGCTGCAGTAGCACAATATTGTCGGACAGCGAGTCCGCCATAGCAGAGCCTCCCTGTGGGCATTCAATCCCTAAGCGGAACTGGCGGTAATGCTGTTTTTTTGCAAAGTGGTTCAAGGCCTCTAGATCAGCCTTGCTAAAGGCCTCAGCAACCAAGAGTATGGCCGGTTCTGTTGGTATACGGCTTTCGATACCCAGCCTTTCAAAAATATCATTCAAGCGGTGAGCGTAGGTGTGTTTGGCAAATACCTCGCGGATACCCGCCAGGCTTCTTCTGCGCCATTCGGCGTCATCGGTCATTAGCGTATGGATGGCTTCGTCGGCTTCTTCCTGACTATGCACCATCCATACAGCATCGGAGTCAAACAGGTTATCGATGCCTTTGGCGTAGGTACTGACAACCGGGGTGCCGCAGGCCATGAGTTCGAACACGCGGCGTGAGAACATGGTGGGCGAGTCTGTGACCGAGTTGACGTTCAGGAACACGCGGTAGCGACTGTACTCGTTGCAGAGTTCCTTGTAGGGCAAGCTGCCTTTGATTCCGGCCTGGTACTCCTCCGGGAAAGGGAAGATGCCAGTGCCATAGTTGCGGTCGTATATATCCAGGCCGTGCTTGTTAGCAGCCTGCAGCAGCCAGCGCATGGCTTCGCCCCTTTCGGCATGCCGGTTGCCATACCAGCTGCCCGCAAAGCACGACAACGGTTTGCGACCTGCCAGTGATGCCGGCTTGTGCAGTGCCGGCTGGGCGGCAAATGGTAAGGCGTATACGTTATGGTTACCTGTTTTGGCTCGGTAGGAATCTATCATGTTCGCGTCTGTGGTGAAGATGTGGTCCGCCAGCTTGGCGCTGCACATGAACTTCTCATGGTGTACCGGATCTTCTTTGTTCCAGAACAGGGTGGGAACCCCTTTCTGCTTGGCATATTGGCAGATTTGCGCCACTTCCTGACCGGGCTTGTTGGCATAGTTCGCCACACGATATTGCCAGCTGCCGAAATTACCCTTCCAGGCGCTTTCGATAAAGAAAAGTTCCGGCCTGTATTTTTCAGCCAGGGCGTACCAGTTGTCCGACCGGGGCTGGATCAAGTTCAGATCCTGCTCGAAGCAGCCAGTCGTGAACTCGTCCATGATGCCAATAACATAGGGCTTGCCATTCGTCGGATACTCGGGCCAGCCGAGAATACTGATTTCGGATGCCTGAGCACTAGGGGGAACAAACTTACTGGGATGGGTTTTATCGGTCTTTGGTTTGACACTGAGCTCTTTAACAAAGACATGTTCTGATACACTCTTGCTGAAACCACACAACCCGAGGCGAATCTGAGTGACACCCTCGGGAACCGTAAAGGCGTGCAGTTCCTTAACCTGGTTTTGCGTGCAAGGAAGATATTTGAAGTAAGCTTTAAGATGGCCAGATTTTGACATCTTGCCACAGGGTTGATCAACTTCTTTTCCGCTCTGATCGTAACTTTTTATCAGCAGTACAGCCTTTCTGGTCTGGTTTCCCTTTACGTTCTGATAGTCAATTGCTGCATTGACGATCAAATTCTGCCCGGGTATTACCGGAATACTGTGCCAAATAGGAGTCTTTGGTGATAGCTCAATACAATCGGGCTTCTCTAGCCGACCTTTATTATCCTGCACAAACTGTTCGAACTGCCTTTTTTCTGACTTCGAGCACACGGAAAGGTTTTCAACGAAAACTTGTTCACCAGCACTTTTGTTAAAACCACAAAGACCAAGCTGCATCTCCGTTACATTCTCTGGTACAACAAATCTGTGTTGCTCCAAGACCTGGTTTTGGGTGGAAGGTAGGTATTTGAAGTAGGCATTTAAATGTCCGGACTTAGCCATTTTACCGCAGGGCTGATCGACTTCTTTCCCAGTCTGTTCGTACGCTTTTATAAGCAGTACGGCCTTACGGTTTTGAGGCCCAGTTACATTTTTATAGTCAACCGCAGCATTAATGACCAAAATCTGACCGGGTGCTACCGAGATTCGGTGCCAAATTGGATTCTTTGACGGCAACTCGGTGCGCTCGGTTTTTTTAATTGGCCAGTATCATCAAGTCTTGAGGTGTTGGGTAGCGTTGGTTCAGGCTGGGCATTTGAACGGACACTTTTCCCGGTCAGTACCTGGACCAGCTCCTGAACGGCGTTATTGAAAACATCCGTTGTGATGTTTACAGGTACTGGCGTTTCCAGCCCTAGCCTAATAGCTTTGGCAAGCTCAGCGGAACTGCCGGCCGCGAAGCTGACAACTTGCTGGTAGCGAGATGCGTAGGGCTGCAGTGGGACAACATCCGATACCACGACAGGTTTTTGATACCCGATGGCTTCCACCACTTTCATAGGGGGAACCAGTTGGCATACCCGGTAAGGCTTTCTGGGGATGGCGATCAGGTCTGCCAGTGCATAGTACGCTGGCACCTCCTCCGGGGCCACCCGGCCTGTGGACACTATCCAAGGCTTCTTGATTAAGTCACCTTTTTTACCTGCTGCCTTCAGAAGGGCGCTCTGATCTCCCACAACCAGTAGCTTCAGGTCATGACCTTCGGAGATCAACTTCTCACAAGCAGTTTCCAGGTCATCCAGCCCTTCATAAGCATTGGTACTGCCAATATAACCAATCACTTTTACATTGGTCGAAAGGTCATGCTTCTTGCGCAGTGTGAAACTTGGAACTTCGGGACGCGTAAGCTCGGTCAAGGCATTCGGTACCAAATGGACATTCGTCCTGTTCACCCCCCGCTCAACCAACTCGCCTCTCATCGGCTCATTCAGCGTAAACACTTTAAGTGCCTGCTTTGCAACGAAGGTATCAAGTTCCGCTTCTACCGAAAATAGTTCTGTCTTTTCGAAGCCGGGTTCACGTGCAGCACGAGACAACTCCCAGAACCCACGAACTTCGTTGTAAAACGGAAGTCCAAGGCGCTTGGCGGCGACCCAGGCTGGCAGGCCTACGATATAGTTGGAGGCAGCCATTACCACCGCCGGGCGATAGACGCGAAATAATTCTATAAAGCGCTCGACGCTTTCCGCCAAGTGCTCGCTTTCGCTAATAGGAGATCGATCGTTTGGCCAGCGGCTGTGTATATAACGAACACCTTTTACCGTCACTTCAGGTCGAGTACTACCTTTGCTCGCCCCCAACTCCCACGGCCTTCCTGGCCTCACGAAGCACAGAGTCTCAAAACCATGCCCGTTTAGCGCTTGTGCTACACCCTGTGTACGCACTGCATAGCCATTGCTTCCATAGCTGGCGCCGTGGCTGACGACATAGGCGATACGACCTTCGATAGGGGTAACGGGAGTAGTTGGTTGATTGGCGAGTTCAGTGGCCTGGTGTATCAAGGTATCCATTCGAGTCCAAGAGTCAAAAAAGTTTGGAAGATATAGTTATGACCTCAGCGATAAATCCATTATCTACTGGGCTAAGCTGACAATTGCCGGGCCTCCAATGACCTATACCCGGCAAGTTGCTGGAGCAGGTTGGAAGCAATAACGAACATGCAAACCGATGAATGGTCTACATGCTCGTTTAATTTGCAGTGGGGCAGTATTACAACAGACCTACAGCGTCGACGACACTGGCTTTCTGGCGCACGGCCTCAGCCTGCACGATAAAGGGCTTGTGCTTGACCAGCACGCAGATCACATCAGCCTGGGTCAGCGCCTCGTCGAGGCTGACAAGCGCCGTATTGGCGCGCTGCAGATTCTCCGGCAGGCTTTCGATATTCGGCTCCACGATCTGTACCTGGCAGCCCAGCTCGGCTACCGCCTCGGCAATTCCAAGCGCCGGGCTCTCGCGCAGGTCGTCGATATCGGGCTTGAAGGCGATGCCGAGGCAGGCGACCTTGATATCGCTGCGGGTCGCGCCAGGATGCGCCTGGTGAAGGGCTTCGAGTTTCGCCTTGACCTGCTCGAGCACCCATTGCGGCTTGCCGTCGTTGACTTCACGGGCGGTGCGAATCAGGCGCGCCTCTTCCGGGCAGGAGTCGACGATGAACCAGGGATCGACCGCGATGCAGTGCCCGCCGACACCGGCACCCGGCTGCAGGATGCTGACGCGCGGATGGCGGTTGGCCAGGGCGATCAGTTCCCATACATTGATATCGAGCTTGTCGCAAATTACCGAGAGCTCGTTCGCAAAGGCGATGTTGACGTCACGGAAGCTGTTTTCGGTCAGCTTGGCCATCTCAGCGGTACGGGCAGTGGTAATAACACACTCGCCCTCGACGAAGATCTTGTAGACCGCCTTGGCCGCTTCCGAGCACTTCGGCGTCATGCCACCGATCACACGATCGTTCTCCACCAGCTCACGGACGACATGCCCCGGCAGTACACGTTCCGGACAGTGGGCGATGCGGATATCGGATGCTTCACCATGGGTCTGCGGGAACGTCAGATCCGGGCGCGCCTGGGCCAGCCATTCTGCCATCTGTTCGGTCGCCCCCACGGGGCTGGTCGACTCCAGTACCACCAGATCGCCCTTCTTCAGCACCGGCGCGAGCGATTCGCTGGCAGCCTTGATGTAACGCAGGTCCGCCTTGTGAGTGCCACCGGTTTCGTCGTGGACAAAAGGTGTGGGCACTGCCATCAGAAAGGCATCGGCGGGCTCCGGCTTGGTGGTGGCCCGCAGATAGCCTTCGGTTACGGCTGCGTGCACAACGATATCGAGTTCGGGTTCGACGATATGGATCTCGCCCTTGTTGATGGTATCGACGGCATGCTGGTTGACGTCTACGCCGATGACTTTTTCTTGCGCGAGGCGAAGACGGCAGCGGTGGGCAGCCCAATATAACCCAGGCCGATTACGGAAATCGTTTCAAAATTCATCATAGAGTCCTTTAGTCAAAATCAGAGAGCGGCCAGGGCATCGCGAATGCGCTGACAGGCCAGGCCATCGCCGTAGGGGTTGTGTGCGTAGCTCATGGTGTTGTAGGCATCCCGGTCGGTCAGCAGGGTGTTCAGCTCCCGGGTGATGGTTGCAACATCGGTTCCAACCAGCTTGACCGTTCCGGCCTCGACCGCTTCCGGGCGCTCGGTGGTATCGCGCATCACCAGTACCGGCTTGCCCAGGGATGGAGCCTCTTCCTGAATACCGCCGGAGTCGGTCAGAATGATGTGGGCACGATTCATCAGGTAGACGAACGGCAGGTAATCCTGCGGTGCAATCAGATGGATGTTGTCGTGCGCCACCAGCAGCCGGTGAACCGGCTCCTGTACGTTGGGATTGAGATGCACCGGATAGACGATCTGCACATCGGGGTGCGCCTCGGCCGTTTCCGCCAGCGCCTGGCAGATGCGCTCGAATCCGCCGCCGAAGCTCTCGCGCCGATGACCGGTGACGAGCACCATCTTCCTGTTATCGTCGAGAAAGTCGAAACCCTGGCTCTGCGCTTTGGCAAGGCTCTGGTCCTTGTCCAGTTTGCGGACGACTTCCAGCAGCGCATCGATCACCGTATTGCCGGTCACATGAATGTCGGATTCTTTGATGCCTTCATTCAGAAGATTCGAGCGCGAGGTCGCCGTCGGCGCGAAGTGAATATTGGCCAGCGCGCCGGTCAGCTTGCGATTACCCTCTTCCGGCCAGGGAGAATACACATTACCGGTACGCAGACCCGCTTCGACGTGACCGACCGGAATCTGCTGATAGTAGGCGGCCAGGGTGGTCGCGAAGGTCGTGGCGGTATCGCCGTGGACCAGCACCATGTCCGGCTTGAATTCGGCCAGCACGGCTTTCAGCCCCTGCAGAATACCGGTGGTGACATCGGTCAGGTCCTGGCCCGGCTTCATCAGGTTCAGGTCGTACTCCGGCTCGAGCTCGAACAGGCCGAGTACCTGATCCAGCATCTCACGGTGCTGGGCGGTTACGCAGACTTTGGCTTCGAAGCGCTCGTCGGCTGCCAGCTGCAGCGCGAGCGGCGCCATCTTGATGGCTTCCGGACGGGTTCCAAAAACGGTCAATACTTTCATCATAATTGTCTCAACGGTCCATCAATTGGTATTCAAGCTCTTGGCAGCGATTGAAATAGTGTTCGAGAAGTTGCTGGGTTTGTGCCAACTGGTTGTCTTGCCCAACATCGCTCACCGCAGAACTCAGGTACTCGTCCAGATTTGATTGCAACTTCGGAATCACTACATCCTGGCTCTGCTTTTTCACTACAGGAGCACCACGGCCTTCCGCTTTTCCCTTGTGGATAAAATGAAGCACAGGATTGACACCCGCCTGGGCCACATCGGGATTCTCGCGCAGATACTCCCGAGTATTGAACTTCGCAGAAGGATTTCGACGCATTATCCAGCCATAACGAAGAAAATGCTCGGCGGGGTCCATCCCAACCTTTTGTACATCGCTATACTGGTTTAAATACCACTCAGAATCGAACAGATCGGACTGGCTTAACGCTTGATAATCAGTTTCCATGGCATTCGCCCATTTTCTCACTTACTATATAAAATTTACTGCTCACTCAATAAACGGTGCAGGTAAAGGCCATACCCCGTTTTCTCCAGCTTGCCAGCCAGATAAGCCAGTTTCTCCCGGCCGATCCAGCCGGCACGCCAGGCGATCTCTTCGAGACAGGCCACTTTCAACCCCTGACGATGCTCGATCGTTTGCACATACTGACTCGCTTCGATCAGGCTGTCGTGCGTACCGGTATCGAGCCAGGCAAAGCCTCGGCCAAACTGCTCTACATGTAACTGACCCAGCTCAAGATAAGCATTGTTGACGGAGGTAATTTCAAGTTCCCCCGGTCTGATGGCTTTACTTCTTTGGCGATATCTACAACGTTATTGTCATAGAAGTACAGCCCGGTCACCGCATAGGGCGATTTGGGCTTTTCCGGCTTTTCTTCAATGGATATGGCGTTGCCCAGGTCATCGAACTCGACCACACCGAAACGCTCCGGGTCGTTGACCAGGTAGCCGAACACAGTAGCTCCCTTTTCACGGGCGCAGGCCCGTTTCAGTTGGTCGGAAAAGTGCTGGCCATGGAAGATATTATCCCCGAGTACCAGACAGACCGGGTCGGAGCCGATGAATTCTTCACCGATGATAAAGGCCTGCGCCAGACCGTCCGGCGACGGCTGCACGGCATAGCTGAAATTGACCCCAAATTGCTCACCGCTGCCCAGCAGTTTTTCGTACTGGGGCAAGTCATCCGGTGTCGAAATGATCAGAATCTCACGGATGCCGGACAACATCAGCACCGAGATCGGATAGTAGATCATCGGCTTGTCATAGATGGGCAGCAGTTGCTTGGATACGCCCAGTGTGATCGGGTGAAGCCTGGTTCCGGACCCGCCGGCCAGTACAATACCTTTGCGTGCCATCTGTAATGCTCCTTAACCTGAGTTCTGGAGATATTCGCTCAGTGTCAGGCCGAGCTGCGACTGCCAGTCGGGCAGTTCGATATTCAGCGCCCGCTCGAGCCGGCCAAGGTTCAGCCGGGAATTCAACGGCCGCCTGGCCGGTGTGTGATACTGTTCAGTTGTGATCGCTGCGACCTGTTGCGGGCCGATAGCCAGTTCCATCCCCTGTTCTTTCGCCAAGGTGAAGATCGCCCGGGCGAAGCCGTGCCAGCTGGTTTCGCCGTGGGGGGCGAGGTGGTAGATGCCGTGCAGGTTCGCGAACGGACAGCCCTCTGCACCAGTAACGCCCGAGTTATTCGCAGCGAGGGCGCCGCTCCCACGGGGCGAGCGAGGGAGTTTCGAGACGGCGAGGGCCGTGACTTCGGCGATCAGGCGCGCAGGGGTCGGGGCGCCGATCTGGTCGGCAACGACATTCAGGCTGTCGCGCTCCCTACCAAGGTGCAGCATCGTCTTCATAAAGTTGTGGCCGCGGGCGCTGTACACCCAGCTTGTTCGGAAGATCAGGTGCCTTGCGCCGGACGCCGCTATCGCCTCGTCACCTGCCCGCTTACTGGCACCGTAGACCGACAGCGGACCGGTTTCGCTCGCTTCGGTCCAAGGCACGGAACCGCTGCCCGGATAGACGTAGTCCGAGGAGTAGTGGATCAGCCAGCTACTCTGCGCCTGCGCATAGGCGGCCAACAGAGCGGGCAGCTCGGCGTTGAGGCGATAGGCCGCGGCTTCTTCCTTTTCAGCCGCATCCACGGCCGTCCAGGCGGCGGCGTTGACGATCAGGTCGGGGCCTGTCGATTCGACGAAGCGGCCGACGGCCTCGAGGTCGCACAGGTCCAGTTCCTGGCGCGTCGGGGCGACGATGTCACCGAAAACCGCCAGGCTGCGCAACAGTTCGAAGCCGACCTGCCCCGTGCTACCGGTCAGCAGGATTCTCATGCCAGGGCACCCAGTCGTTCGCCCTGGTAGCTGCCGTCCTGCACCCGGCGCCACCATTTTTCGTTGGCCAGGTACCACTCCACTGTCTTGCGCAGTCCGGTTTCGAAGGTCTCACGCGGCACCCAACCCAGCTCGCGCTCGATCCTGCCGG
This sequence comes from Marinobacterium aestuariivivens, assembly GCF_042661465.1. Taxonomy (NCBI): domain Bacteria; kingdom Pseudomonadati; phylum Pseudomonadota; class Gammaproteobacteria; order Oceanospirillales; family Oceanospirillaceae; genus Marinobacterium; species Marinobacterium aestuariivivens. Next base: position 499,977 of record NZ_JBHSWE010000001.1, read on the forward strand.
CGTCAATCGCGTAGCGCAGATCATGGCCGGGGCGGTCGGTGACATAGGTGATCAGATCGCTGTACGCAGACACGCCCTCGGGCTTCTCTGGTGCCAGTTCCTCGAGCAGCTCGCAGAGTCTGTGTACGACCTCGATATTCTGCTTCTCGTTGTGGCCGCCGATATTGTAGGTCTCACCCACAGCCCCTTCCTGAGCGACCAGCACCAATGCCCGGGCGTGATCCTCGACGAAGAGCCAGTCGCGCACCTGCTTGCCATCGCCGTACACCGGCAGCGGCTTGCCGGCCAGCGCATTGAGGATCATCAGCGGAATCAGCTTTTCCGGGAAGTGATAGGGGCCGTAGTTGTTGGAACAGTTGGTCACCAGGCTCGGCAGGCCAAAGGTACGCTGCCAGGCCCGTACCAGATGGTCGGAGCTGGCCTTGCTCGCCGAATAGGGAGAACTCGGCGCATAGGGTGTCGTTTCGGTGAAGAGGTCGTCAGCGCCATGGAGGTCGCCGTAGACCTCGTCGGTCGAGATATGGTGAAAGCGGAACGCCTGTGCCTTTTTCGGATCGCTCTCTTTCAGGCCGACCCAATAGCGGCGAGCCGCCTCGAGCAGTGTATAGGTGCCGACGATATTGGTCTGGATGAAGTCGGCCGGACCGTCGATGGAACGGTCGACATGGCTTTCGGCGGCCAGGTGCATCAGGATATCGGGCCGGTAACGATTGAAAGCGCCCTCTACCGCCGCTGCATCGCAAATATCTGCCTTTACGAAATGGTATCTGGGGTTCGAAACGACCTCCGCCAATGACTCAAGATTACCGGCGTACGTAAGCGTGTCGAAGTTAACGACACAATGCTCAGTATTTTTAATAATCTCGCGAATCACGGCAGAACCTATAAAGCCAGCCCCGCCGGTGACCAGAATCGTTTTTTCTTTCACATTCACGTCTACCTGAGATTGGGAATCGTGATTTTCTCTCGGATCAGTCACGATGATCTTTGACGATCAGAACCAGCATCTGGAAAATCAACCCCAGAAACAGCGCAATAATCGCAAACACGATGATGTTGTAGAGACGCCTTGGCTCGATCGAATATTCAGGCAGTGTGGGGCTTTGCAGTACCGATACCTGTTTCAGTTTTCGTGCAGCCTCGATTCGGGTGTTTTCCAGGGCGGCCAGGGCACCTGAATAGCTCTGCTGAGCAAACTGGGCCTTCAGCTCCAGCGTCTGATACTCCGACGATACGGTGTTGAGTGCGCCGCCCGACTGTTGAGCCATCCGCGCCCGCTCAAGGGAGATTTGATTGTTCAGGGCCTGAATCTCTCTTGCGACTTTCAGGACCTCAGGCGAGCGAGCGCTCTGGTAGCTGGCCAAGGCGGTACGTTTGGCTTTCAGGTTCGCAAGCTGAGCCTCGAGGTTGGCAACGACAGCATTGAGGCTTTCTACGGTGCCCGTTGGGGATACCAGTCCGTTCGCGTTCTGATAATCGAGCAGTGCCTGTCTGGCCTCGCTGAACCTGCCGCTGAGCTGGCTGACCTGCTTTTCGAGAAAACGTACCTGCTCTTCTGCAAGGCGCTGCCCCATCGCATTCATATGCGCCTCACCTTCGCTGAGAAGCAGGGATGCAATCGCATGTGCCATACCGGGGCTGAAAGCTTCCACGCGAATGCGCAGTACCTGTGCATAGTCGTCCAGCTCAACGGCTATCCGCTTCAGGTAATACTCGTGTACCTCCTCGATGGGCGCATCCTCCTCCATGAGACGCGAGAATACATCGATATCGCTGCTGGAGTAATGCTGACGAAAGTCCAGCTCTGCATCGACCTTGCGCAGCATATCGACCGACAAAAGATAGTCACGCAGCAGCAGCATATCTCCGCTTCCTCCCGCAGCTCCACTCAACAGTGAAGAGAAGCTGAGGGTAGGCGGAGCGATCTGCGGGCTTTCAAGCACGACGTTCGATTCGGATACATATCGATCGCTGGCCCAAACCGACCAGTACAGGGTGACCGCCGCTATGGAAACCAGACAGAAAAGCCAGTATGGGTAACGCTGTACTAAGTGCTTCATTTTAATTTAAACCCAATAAACTTGTGCCAAATACGGTTTGTATATTCGTCGCTACTGCGTTCCGGCCTTTGACTTCAGAGGAGCGGAGTCATGGTAGGCTGCGATGGCGTCATTGATGTTATCGAACCAGACAGCAGATCCCTGATGGAGCAATATTCCGGCCTGACACAGTTCTTTAAGAATCCCTTCACTGTGGGAAACCATTATAAGGCTGCTTTTCCCGATCCGGCTCTTGAAAGCCTCTTCCGCTTTCTGCCTGAAAGTACGGTCACCGACTGCAGTCGCTTCATCGGATAGATAGACATCGAAATCGAAGGCAAGCGACAGGCCAAACGCCAAACGGGCACGCATCCCCGACGAATAGGTTTTAACCGGCTCGTCAAATGCTTTACCTATCTCTGCAAACTCCTCTACGCGACGAATGACCTCTCTGAGATCGTGCTGCCCGCCATGGATGCGTGCAACGAACTTGACGTTCTGCCGCCCCGTCATCGACCGTTGAAAGCCCCCGCTCAAGCCGATGGGCCAGGATACGCTGCAGTCCCGGGTGATCTCCCCGCGGTCCGGATTATCCATCCCTCCGATAAGTCGCAGCAGAGTCGATTTGCCGGCACCATTCCGCCCAACCAAACCAACACTGATGTTTGCTGGAATCTCAAGGTTGATATCGCGAAGTACCCAGTCGCTGCCGTGATGATTGTGATAGCGCTTGTACAGATCTTTTATGCGAATCATTGCGCTTTCAGCCTCATCTCGAATCGCAAGTGCAGCATCAGGCCCAGTGATGTCAGGCTCAAGGTCCAGAGCCAGAGATAGGTCAGACTGATACCATCAAGCGAACGATACTCAGCAAAAAAGCTCTGCCTCAGGCTCTCGAGTCCATGAACGATGGGGTTCCAGAGTACATATTGCTGAAGATCATGAGGAACGAAGTTCAACGGAATAATCACCCCCGAGATGATCATCAATGGCAACGAAATAATGCGAACAACACGCCCCATCTCTGGCACCAGGGAAGACAGGGCCGACAGCGTCAGCCCTGCTCCCATACCCAGGGCCCACAGAGACAGCCAGTCGAAGAGAGCTTCCAACGGACTTTCAGGCATTAAACCCACGTCCAGCAAAAGCCCCGCCGCTATAAAGAGGAGGAAAATAAAGGTCTTCAACATGCCTTCCAGGAAGCATCGAACCAGAACCGGGTCCACTGCCTTAACCTGTCGGTAGGCAAAAAGTCCTTTGTTGGCTTCAACAGCTCCCAGAGAGCGCATCATATTCTCGCGGAACAGGAAAAAACCGAACAGACCTGTAATCAGCCAGGGCACGAAGTCCGCTCCGGCGATATGCTTACCGCCCATGATCAGCGTCCGGATAGCCACCATAATGAGGACCAATGCGATCGGTTCGGCCAGCATCCAGAACCAGGCCATACGGTCGGCCATGGTGCGGGCGACGGCTTCGCGCATAAAGAGCGCGTACCAGACCGATCTTGTGACCTGCCAGGGAGTACGGGTTTTCAAGACATCAAACTCCGTAAAATGAAGGCGCGGGCCAGGAGCCCGCGCGGGGTATCGCGTGAACGAAGATCAGAGATCGATCGCAACTTTGGTGGCGATGGCGATCTGGTAGATGATCTGCGAGAGGCTGGTCGCCAGCTGCAGGTTCTTGGTCGGGACCATCGGCAGCACCAGGATTTCGTCGCCCGGGCGCAGCGCGACGTCGTCGGCGTTGCGGACTTCGCCGTTCTGGCGCACGACCAGGATATGGTCGTCGTCGGCATGCTGGGTGAAGCCGCCGGCGCCTTCGATATAGTCCTTGACCGAGACACCCGGGGTATAGACCACGGACTGGGGCACCAGCACCTCGCCGCTGATCAGCAGGGAGTCGCTGTATTCCGGCAGGGTGATGACGTCGCCGTCCTGCAGGCGGATATCGGTGATGCGGTCGTTGTGGGCGACGACCAGTCGGCCGCTCGGCTCGACCTGGGAGGCGCGTTCGACGAACTGGCTGATCAGCTCGGCTTCACGGACGCGGATCTCGGCTTCCTGCGGCGTCGCGGATGAAGCCCCCAGGTAGGTGGTCTCGAGGCGGCGCAGGCTTTCGTCCAGCGACTGCTGCTGGCGCTCGGCGACGCTGAGGCGGCGCAGCGAGATGCTGCGCACGTCGGTCAGCTCGCGCGGCACGGCGACATTGTCCAGCAGGTCGTGCAGCCGGGTGTTCTTCGGCACGGCGTAACGGGACGGACCGTAGTAGCTGCCCTCGAGCTGCACGACGATGGTCTCGTCGCGCATATCGGCGCTGAACAGCACTTCGTCGCCGTCCTGCAGTGTCTGTGCACCGAACTCGGCGGTGGTGTAGTAGAGCGATACCGGGCCGTCGGTGCGACTGCCGCGCAGCAGTACGTGGGTCACGTCCGGTTTCAGCCGGGCCAGCCCCAGCAGCGAGTTGCCATTGAGGCTGTCCGGTGACAGTTCGTAACGGTAGTCGCGCTCGACATCGCCGGTGACGGTCACCGCCGGTCCGCGCTCGGCCACGACGATGGTATCGCCGTCGCGGAACTGCGGCCTTGCCAGATCACCGTTGAGCAGGAAGTCGTAGAGGTCGGCGCGGGCGATGACCTTGTTGTTGCGCAGCACCTCGATCTGGCGGTAGCTGCCCAGCTGGTCGTCGATGCCGCCGGCCTGATCGAGGAAGTAGAGCAGCGAGTCGCTAGGCGTGCCGGCATAGCGGCCGGGGTTCTCGACGTAGCCGGTGACGAAGACGGCGACCGGCTGGACGCCCTGCAGGTTGGTGTAGACCTGGACGTTCTCCGGATAGACAGAGCGTACCGCCGAGGTGACCCGGCTGTTGAGTTCGCCGTTGGTCAGGCCCTGGACCTTGATCGGGCCGATCGCCGGGATGAAGACATTGCCCTGGGCGTCGACCGGCAGCACACGCTCGATCTCGACCGCGCCCCAGACCCGCAGGGTGATCTGGTCGCCCGGTACCAGCTTGTAATCCGGATTGAGGCCGTCGGCCCGCACGCCGCGGAAGCCGCCGGTGAACAGGTGGGCGCCGAAGGGACGCAGCTCGTCACCCGCAACGGGCCCACGCAGCTGGGACGGATCGGCATAGGTGCCGGTACGCCAGTTGGTACCGGCCTGCTCCTCTATTTCCTTTTTCTCGGGCACCGCTTCGGCCTGCTGATAGGTCGGCAGGATCGAGGCCTCGATGCCGATGGCGCTCGCGCTTTGGGCGCCGAGACCCAGGGCCGCCGCCAGCAGTGGCGCGCCAAGGGCTTTAAGATTAAATACTGATCTCATATTTGGATTTCCTAGATCACGGATGGCGGTTACGCCCCCGATCTTCGTCGCTTGACGGTTAAGCGTTCGGGTAGCTTCGACACGGCCCGCGGCAGGTGGACATCAATTCTATGGCTTCGTTACCGAAGTGCCCGCACCGCGACCCACTGGCCGCTTCCGCCTTCGCAGGCGAGCCAGCGTGCAGGCGCCTCGTCGGTCATCTTGCTGACCACCAGTTCACGGCAGTAGCGGCCGCTGGCGGCATAATAGGGAGACTGTGCCGTCACTTCGACATTGTCACCCCAGTAGCTGCTGGCGAAGAAGCGGGTCGACTGGGCCGCGCCCTGTGCCAGGAACTCCGAAACCTCGGAAGACAGGGCCTCGCCCTTGGTAACCAGCGGCTCGCCGCCGACATAGGAAGAGGCATCATAGGCTCCCCGGGGCTGGGAGCTGCTGCAGCCGGCGACCGCGATGGCGGTCAGCAGGCCCAGGGCCACGCGGGCCAATCTGTTGGATTTTCGATACATCGGTTACAGAAACCCCTCGATTCAAATTTCGGGTGCAGCCCGGCGGCCTTGCCGGCCGAGCGCGGCAATCAGCGCATCGCCAAGCGCAATGAACGCCAGCTCGCTGACCGCGGAAAACAGATAGTCAGGGCAGCCGCTGCGATCGATACAGACCGGCAGCTGTACCCGGGTACAGGTCGTGAACGACTCTTCCTCACCACCGAGTATGACGATGGGGCCTTCGAATCGCGCCAGGGCCGCCAGCCAATGAGCCGGCTCCGGGTCGACCAGCAGAAGCAGATCCTGCTCGCACAGATGACCAGCCAGTTCATCCGGCGCAGGTCCTGCAACAGGACGAGCATCGAAGCCCGAGGCCTCGAGTGCGGCGGCAATGGCAACACCGGCACGGGCCAGGCTTTCGGGCACGGCGACCACAACCTGCCCGGTGCAGGCGTCCAAAAGACGTGCGGCCCCGGCGAAATTGTCGCCGATCGAGCCGGAAAGCCGATCGATGAGCCGGGCCTGTTCTTTCAGGCTCGCGTGGGCACGCTGCAGCATCTCACCGCCGGCGTTCATCAATGCAGATATGGATAGCTCGGACATCCCGCTCTCTTTTCAAAGACCTCGTTCGAGTCCATGACAGGACAGGAATGGCCTATATTGTTCCAAACGACTTCCCGAAAAGCCCTCAATCATGCGTTCAGAGCGCGGCCGGGAGCACGGGCCCGGTCGGCGCCGAGCAGGGAGTTTACTACCCTGCCGCGGGGGCTCACAAGGTATGGGCTTGGCGGAGCGAGCGTCCGCCACGTCGTGCCAAAGCATTCGCGGCGAGGCGCCACTCCCACAGTTCAGACACGCTACCGCCCGAAGGTTGTTCGTCGGGCAATCCTCAACACCCCGGGTGCAATTTGTTGGTTCTCGGGCCCGCACTGGTTACTTTTCGTACGGGCGCCCGAAAAAAGCTCTCAATGATTCCAGACTTTGGCCCTACTGGCCATAGGAGATTTTCCTAAGAGCTCTCTATAGCTGTTATGCCAAGAGCCAAACGGAAAATTCGGAAAGAACCATATCCGGATTTACCAAGGCAAGATGCGCGCCAATGGAAACGGCCGAAATATTACCGTTTGAAGATGACAGGAAGGTGTCTGGGTGACGGGTGAATCGTAGGGTGCTGGTTATCGCCATGGATGGCGGAAGGCCGCCCCGCGTGAATCCGAACGCGGCCCGCCTGTCAATGCAGGAGCAATTGCCAGAGAAGCGAAGCGCACCGGGACAGGTTATTTGCCCACAAAGTGGGCTCCCACAGTGGGCACCGAGGCCATTAACCCGCCGTAGGAGCCCGGCCCCCGGGCGAATACCGTTGACATCGAGGCTATTCACCCACCGTAGGAGCCCGGCCCCCGGGCGAATTCAGTTGGCATTGAGATTATTCGCCCACAGAGTGGGCCCAAAACAGTGGACTCCCACAAAAAATATGCTCAGGAGTCAGGCGCAGGCGCCAGACGCAGGCCGAGGGCCCCGTACTCCGGAGTCTCCCCTTCCAGTACCAGGGTGCCGTCGAGACGGCGGCTGAACAGCCTGACCCGCTCTTCAGGCTGGCCGTCGCGGTGCAGCAGGTGCAGCATCAGTTTGCCGCTCGGCAGCCAGCGCCAGACGCCTTCGCGGACCACCTGCGGCTGATCGTCGTGAAAATTCTCCTGCATCTTCGCCGAACCGTCACTTTCCAGCGACAGACCGATGGTGCGCACCGGCCCCTGCTCGGTCACCAGCTCGCTGAAATACTGCCCGGGCAGTGAACGCCTCGCCAGGTCACCGAAGCGTGCGCAGCCACGATAGACCTGGTCATCGAGCTTCATCACGGCGCGTATGCCATACCAGACACCGGTCCGGTCCTCGCATTCCCCGTCGACCAGCCCCAGCTCCACACGATGCTCCTGCCGACCGCCCCTGAGTGTCCCCTTCCACTCGCGGTCGTAACGCCCCCAGGGCGACTGCTCCTCGACCCGGAAGCGCAACCTGAGCAGCTGCGTCTGATCCCGCACCTCCAGAAGCCCGGCGGCCAGGTCCGCATCCCAGTCCGGGTCGGAGCCCGCCACCCTGAGCTCGATACCGTCGAGCTCCGCCCGGCAGGCGCGGGCGTCGCCACCGACCAACAGCAGGCGGACGACCTCCCCCGCCGGCGTTGCTTCCAGCTCGGTGTAAACCGGCAACCCCGGCAATGCCGCCTGCTCGCGGTAACGGCGCTGGAGCCGCCCATCCGTATCCTTTAGCATGAGCTCCTGCCGGGAATAGCAGGGCCTTAACAACCAGCCGTCACCCTTCGACACAAGCTCGCCGCGATAAAAGACCCCGCTGTCCGGTGCGACGGGGGCCTGCAATGTGCCACAGCCGTAGAACAGGGGCAGCAAGATTGTGTATAAAATCAATTGCTTGTTTAAAACACTCATCTTATAAAGACACATCTCAACCGAATATTTATATAATCGACGCGCACCCGGGAAATCAAGGATACATCAATGGCCAGACCAGCAGAATTTGATCGCACCGAGGTGTTGGACGCGGCCCTCTCGGTATTCTGGCGCTGCGGCTACCACGCCACCTCGGTCAGCGCTCTGGTCAGTGCCACCGGCCTCAAGCCCGGTTCACTCTACGGTGCCTTCAAGAGCAAACGCGAGCTCTTTCTCGAAGTGATCGATCTCTATGCCGATCGCCAGTTGCACTGGGTACAGCATTGTCTCGGCGCCACCATTCCGCCACTGCTGGCGATTCACCGCTTTTTTGTCGAGTTCCGCACCAAGCTGATACTCGAAGTCGACGGGCGTGGCGGCCTGATGGCCAAGACACTGCTCGAGCTCGGCCCCCAGGACGACGATATACGCCGCCACCTGTGTTCCCGCCTTTCGCTGATGGAACAGGAGTTCGCGAATGCCCTCGAGCGCGCCCAGCTGCTGGGCGACCTGCCCGCGACGGCCAGTCCGGCGGATCAGGCGGCTTTCATCATGAGCAATGTTTCGGGACTTTGTGTGCTCAACAGCCGCAAGGTCCAGGTGGACCGGTACGACAGCGTGATTCGCCAGATGCTGCTAGCGCTGGCACCGGAGTACGACTGGCCGGCGCTGGATACCCCCTGAGGCTGCGACGGCCTGCATATCGACTGCCGGATCCAGGGCATCGGGTCGGAGTTTCGCACGCCGGCCAGCCCGATGCGGGCGAACGGAAGCCAGCGGGGAAGAATTATGCGGCCCGATCATCGACGAACCGCGGACCCGCTGCTATTGGTTAAGGGGCCATTCCCAAACGAGAGGAAGCCCCATGTCCGACCATGTTTACAAGCTCATAGAGGTCGCCGGCTCGTCAGCCGTCGGCTACGACGACGCCGTACAGAAAGCCGTGACCAAGGCTGCCGCCTCCTGGACCATCTCGACTGGTTCGAGGTCAAGGAGATGCGCGGTCACATCCGCGACGGCAAGATCGCCCATTACCAGGTGGTGGTGAAGATCGGCTTCCGGCTGGATTGATTGACGGGTTACGCCTAAGTGTTCGGTGCGCATCGCTTCGCTCAGCAGCACCCTACGTGGCCGGACAGCCTGTAGGGTGCCGGTAAGCGAAGCGCACCGCACCGCCTGCCCCCGTCACCCGTAACACATCACCCTCCCTGCCCTTTGGTCAAAAAATAGCTATAATGGCGCGCCGTCGCTGTCTGACGACAGAAGCGTGCCGGAGGAAGCCGGCATGCCGCTCGGGACGGCTGGAAATAACAACAAGAAAAGCGGCCGCAATCGGCCTCGACAAAACAGGGATAGGTTCAGATGTCCATACGCGAATTACTCCGCCTGGGCGCGATCGTGGCCGTTTTGCTGGCAACTTCGGTGCCGGCCCGGGCGATGAGCGTGACCTTTATCAACCCCGGAAAACAGGGCGAGGTTTTCTGGGATATGGTGACCCGGACCATGGAAGCGGCGGCCCGGGACCTCGACATCGAGCTCGATGTGATCTACGCCGAACGCAACCGGGTGCAGATGCGGACCCTGGGCCTGGAGCATATCGCCCGGCACCGGCCCGACTACCTGGTGCTGGTCAATGAGGAGCAGGCGGCCGAAGAGCTGGTCGCGGCGGCCGATGCCGCCGGCATCCGTACACTGATGCTGCTCAACAGTTTCACCGACGAGCAGCGCGGCCGGGTCGGCGAGCCCCGCGGCCGGCTGAAACACTGGCTCGGCTCCCTGACGCCGGACAATGCCAGTGCCGGGCGGCGCATGATGAAGGCGTTGCAGCACTGCGCGCAGGAACGCGGACTGCCCGCGCCCCGGCACCTGCTGGCCATTGGCGGCGACAGGGTCACGCCGGCCTCGCTCGACCGCAACGCGGGCATGCTCGCCGAGCTCGAGCGCCAGCCCGATACGGTGCTGGATCGCTTTCTCTACGCCAACTGGAATCAGACCGACGCCCGCGAGGCCACCGCCCAGTATCTGCAGTGGGCACAGCGCAACCAGATCCGCCCGGCCCTGATCTGGGCGGCCAACGATCCCATCGCCGCCGGCGCCATCGACGCGCTCGAGGCGGCGGGGCTGTCCGCCACCGAGGATATCTGCGTCGTCGGCCTGAACTGGTCGCAACAGGGCCTGACCCTGTTGCAGCAGGGCAAGCTGCAGCTGACCGATGGCGGCCACTTTCTCGCCGGCGGCTGGGCCCTGGTACTGCTGCGCGACTATGACCGCGGCCTGGACTTCTACACGCCGGACAATGGCGGCCAGCTGCGCTTCGCGATGCAGAGCATCGAGCCTGCAACCTGGCGCCCTACCTCGAGCACTTCGGCGACGGCGACTGGGACCGCATCGATTATCGTCAACTGCTGCGCACCTCCGCGGACGGCGCCCCCTACGACTTTTCACTGGCCCGGCTGCTGCGCAGCCTCGAGCGCCCGCGCCGCAACGGCGACACCGGTCGGCAGGCATTGCAGCCATGATTCGCAAACGTCACTCGATTCGCTTCAAGTTCCTCTACATCATGCTCTGCGGCATGCTGGCCGCACTGCTGCTGTCGCTCAGTTACTCGCTCTACATCAGTGCCCGGCACTCCGCTCTGGAGTCGGCCGAAAAGCAGAAGGTCGTCGGTGCCTATGCCCGCCTGCTCGCCGAACCGGTGTGGAACTTCGACAACGATGCGATCGCCGCCATACAGCGGGCACTGATGACCGATTCCGACATGCTGCGCGTTGAAGTGCTCGACGAAGGCCTGCATCCCGTTGCCGACCGCCATTCGCCACTGTGGGAGGAGATCGCCGATACCCGCGTCATCGAGCAGCCGATTCTCTATCGCAATGCCCATATCGAGCAGCAGGCCGGACTGCTGCGTGTAACGGTCGGCCAGACCCGGCTCTACAATTCCATCCGCCAGCAGATCGAGGAGATCAGCATCCTGCTGTTCTCCCTGGTTCTGGCGGTGCTGATCTGCACCTGGATCATTCAGACCCGGGTCATCGGCCGCCCGCTGAACCGGCTGCTCGAGACCATCATCACGTCAAGGGAGCGCCCTTTTCAGCGTCTGCACTGGCCGATTCCGGACGAGTTCGGCCGCATCAGTGCCGCCTTCAACCGGATGCAGGACAACCTGGAACAGCAGCACCGGGCCCTGGCCGAGAGCGAGCTGCGCTTTCGCTCCCTCTACAATCGCACACCCGCGCTGCTGCTGATCCTGTCCCGCGACGGCACCATTATCGACACCAGCGACCACCTGCTGGAGTTCCTCGGCTTCAACCGCAACGACCTGATCGGCACCCCCTGGCACAACTGATGACCCGGGATTCCCTCCAGCAGCATGGCGACCGGGTGACGCGGATGCTGGCCGAGATCGGCGAGCTGAGCAACCTGCCGCTGCAGATCCGCTGCGCGCGCCAACAGCCGATTGAAGTGCTGCTGCGTGCCACCCTGCAGGACGACCAGCAGATCCTCGCGGTGATGACCGATATCACCCGGCTGAAGCAGGCACAGCAGCAAATCGACCATCAGGCCAATTTCGACCCCCTGACCGGACTGCCCAACCGCCACCGCTTCCGCCAGACCCTGGAACAGCTGATGGCCCGGCCGGATCCGGCACTGGCGCTGCTGTTCCTCGACCTCGACCACTTCAAGTGCGTCAACGATATCTTCGGCCACAGCACCGGCGACCAGTTGCTGATCGAAGCCAGCGAGCGCATCCGGGAAAGCCTGAGACCCCAGGATATGCTGGCGCGCCTGGGGGCGACGAATTCGCGCTGATCCTCGAGCGGGTGCATCAGGGTGACGCGGCCGAAGAGGTGGCACGACGGGTGCTGTCCCGGCTGGTGCGTCCCTTCCACCTCCAGGACAGCGAGATTTTCGTCTCCTGCTCGATCGGCATCGCCCTGGCGCCGCGCGATGCCGACACGCCGGAGCAGCTGCTGCAAAACGCCGATATCGCCATGTACCGCGCCAAGGAGGGCGGCCGCAACCGCTACCAGCTGTTTTTGCCGGAGCATCAGCAGGCCGCCCGCCACCGGCTGTCGATGGAACAGCTGCTGCACCATGCGCTCGATGACGATCTGCTCGAACTGCACTATCAGCCGATCATGCGACTGGAGGACAGGGGACTCGCCGGGGTCGAGGCACTGCTGCGACTGCGCCACCCCGAACGCGGCCTGCTGCCGCCCGCCGAATTCATTGCACTGGCCGAGGAGACCGGCCTGATCGTACAGCTCGGCGCCGGGCACTGCACCAGGCGATCGAGCAGTTCGCCGCTTGGCAGGGCCAGCCGGGCGCGCCCGGCTTCGTGTCGGTCAACGTCTCGACCCGCCAGTTCCAGTCCCGTCAGTTTCTGCCGTCGGTCCGCTATGCCCTCGAGCGACACGGAATCGCCGGCCACTGCCTGACACTGGAAATCACCGAAAGCCTGCTGATGCACGACAACCAGAACAACCTGCGCATCATGCAGACCCTCGCCGAACTCGGCTGCCGCATCGCGATCGACGATTTCGGCACCGGCTACTCCGCCCTCAGCTATCTGCAGAAATTCCCGCTCAGCGTGCTGAAGATCGACCGCAGCTTTACCCGTGACTGCGCCACCACCGGACCGCACCGGGGCCTGATCGAGGCGATCATCAACATGAGCCGCAGCCTCGGCCTCGAGGTGGTGACCGAAGGCATCGAAACGCCGGACCAGCTCGAATACCTTTGTCGCCACAGCGAACTCCAGGGCCAGGGCTACTACTTCAGCGAACCGCTGAGTGGAGACGCCTTCGGCAGCCGTTTTCTGGGCGCCCCACGTCGGCATTCAGATACGATCCAAGTAGCTGTTTTTGAAGAAGAATAAACGTCCCCACCCAACACTGTCTCGATTTCGCAACACCTTACCCGCGAAACCGGGCCCGAATGCCGGACCCAGCCCCACCCGGCCCCAGAGAATACGGTATAACATACTGTTTTATAAAGATTTTTATTATACTGGCACATTTTTTGTTTAGTTTCTGTAAAGCTAACCGTAAATCCATTTACGACTCAGAATCCACAAGGAGTGCCTAGATGAAAAAATCCGCCCTGCTGCTTTCAGGCGTACTGGTTGCCGCCGCCGCTCTCGCCGTCGCCAATGAAGCGATGAAACCGAGCCCGGTCCAGCAACTCGAGCTGGCTCCACAGGAGATCGAGTCGGACGACAGCCAGCATGCAGACCTTGTGGCGCCGGAACCGGAGCCACAAGCCGAAACCGACACGACGGCGGACCTGTTCTCCGCGCCTGCCAGCTCCGCGGTCGATGCAGGGCCCTCCTCGTAGGTTGGAATGATGCCCCGAAGGGGCGAATTCCGACAGACCCGGATATCGCAACCCGGAATTCGCTTCGCTCATTCCAGGCTACGGGCTGAGCAGAGCAACCGCCATGGATGGCGGGAGGCCGCCCGCGGGAAGATCGGTATTGCAGGAGCAAATACCGACGAATCGTGCCAGTTCAAGATGCAGTTCGCTTCGCTCCCGTAGGTTGGAATGATGCTCCGAAGGGGCGAATTCCGACACACCCGGACATCGCAACCCGGAATTCGCTTCGCTCATTCCAGGCTACGGGCTGAGCAGAGCAACCGCCATGGATGGCGGGAGGCCGCCCTGCGGGAAGATCGGTATTGCAGGAGCAAATACCGACGAATCGTGCCAGTTCAAGATGCAGTTCGCTTCGCTCCCGTAGGTTGGAATGATGCCCCGAAGGGGCGAATTCCGACAGACCCGGACATCGCAACCCGGAATTCGCTTCGCTCATTCCAGGCTACGGGCTGAGCGCAGCAACCGCCATGGATGGCGATAACCAGCACCCGACATGTTCGGGAAGACCCTGGGATGCCGCGACGCGCACCGCCGACACTGTTGCAAATTTCTAACAGGCGTTTAATCTTGATGTATCCATACAGAGACACTGTAAGTATTTGATTTTAAATACTTCTTGTCATTCCACCCCTTAACTGTCGCCCGCCGGGGACAAAAAAACCGCCGCAAGGCGGCGACACTGCCTCGCCACAGACGACAGAAATTCATAACTATTTGTTTTAATTGATGTTTTTAAGTTCAGGCACGGAACTTGTTGTAATTCCTGCAGTTTTGTATCCGTACCGACATGGAGTGCTCGTATGAAGATGGTTGCCGCCCTGCTGGGCAGCGCTTCGCTGTTTTCCGTTCTGGTCATCGCCAAAGGCTCGATCGAAGCCGCACAGGCCGACACTGCCGCGCCGACCGCCAACCCGGCGGCGCCCGTGTTCAATCAGCTCGATCGCAATGCCGATGGCAAGCTCAGTTTTCTCGAAGCCCGGCAGGACGCTCGGCTGATCGATACCTTCTATCGTATGGACCTGGACCTCGACGGCTTCCTGAGTCCTTACGAACTCGGCCGACTGAGCAATTGACGACCAGAGTTGCAGCCCATCGAACGGCACCCCATTGTCGCCACTTAACGACAGTCGAAAAATGATGGATAATTGAACACTTTCATCAAGCTGCAGACGCCAACCATGAGCCGCACCCACCGCTGGCGAGCCGGATCATTCAGGCAGCTCCTGCTGCTGGCATTCCTGCTGGTCGTCACGCCGCTGGGCGTTCTGCTGGTACAGGCCAGCAACGAGCTGGTCACCCAAGCACGCCAGGGACGCGAGGAAGCACGGCTGTCACTGGATATCAGCCAGCGCAACCTGCAGCTCGATATCCTGGCCGAAGACATCCTGCGCTCGGCGCGGCAATATGCCATCGTCCAGCGGGAAGAGATCCGCGTGCGCCTGCAGGAGCAGATTGCCGATTACCGCAACCTGCTGGATATTCAGAGTTTCCTGCTGGAAGGCAACGCCGTGATTCCGACGCTGCACGACACCCTGAACCTGATCGAGCAGGCCCAGGACAGCGAAATCGGCACCCCGCTGCTGGAACAGCTGGTGCTGCTGACCGACGAGCTCATCACCCAGAGCAACCGTCAGCTCGAGCAGCGGCTGGCGGAGCTGGATCTGCAGGCCCGCAGCACCCAGCAGGCGCTCTGGCTGCTCGGCGCCATCCTGATCGCCCTGTCGGCGCTGATGATGCTGTACTTCAGCGTGCGCATCAGCCACCCGGTCAGCGTGCTGATCGAGCGGATCCGCGCCCTGGGCCACGGCCACCCGCGCAGCGAAACGCCGCTGCGCGGGCCGCGGGAACTGGTCGACCTGAACGATCAGCTGGACTGGCTGGCCGGCCACCTGCAGGAACTGGAAGAGGAAAAACAGCGTTTTCTGCGCCATATTTCACATGAGCTGAAAACGCCGCTGACCACGCTGCGCGAGGGCTCGGACCTGATGGCCGAAGAAGTGGCCGGCCCGCTGTCCGACAATCAGCGCGAAATCGTGGAACTGATTCAGCGCAACAGTTTCGAACTGCAAACGCTGATCGAACAGCTGCTGGACTACAACCGGCTGCAGCAGCCCAATGCCCTGAGCATTCGCAGCACCAGCCTGAACAGCTGCATAGACGCGGCGTTGCAACCTCACCGGCTGCTGATGGAACAGAAACAGATCCGGCTCGACCTGCCGGCAAAGGACGCCCACTGGCAGACCGACCGCCCCATGTTGCACAGAATTCTCAGCAACCTGGTCTCGAATGCGATCTACTACGGAGACGAGAGCGGGGAGCTCAGCGTCCGCTATCAGGTAAGGGACAACCAGATGCAGATCGATATCGGCAACATCGGCCCCACCATTCCCGAGAACGAGCTCGAGCATATTTTCCGGCCGTTCTACCAGGGACAGAATCGCCGCCGCGGCCCGCTGAAGGGCTCCGGCATCGGCCTGAGCGTCGCCCAGGATGCGGCCAACGCCCTGGGCGCCCGACTCTCGCTTGCCCATAACACCGACCACCGGGTCGTGTTCAGAATTACGTTACCT
The DNA here is from genome assembly GCF_042661465.1 of Marinobacterium aestuariivivens. NCBI lineage: Bacteria > Pseudomonadati > Pseudomonadota > Gammaproteobacteria > Oceanospirillales > Oceanospirillaceae > Marinobacterium > Marinobacterium aestuariivivens. The sequence continues at coordinate 516,214 of NZ_JBHSWE010000001.1, forward strand.
GCGGTGAGTGACTGATATGTCGAGAAAACTGCTAATGATGCCCCTGCTGCTGGGATTGCTGGGCTGCCAAACGACCGGAGACCTGATACCGCTGACGACCACAGGCGGCAGCGGACCGGCCTGCTATGTCGACGACGACCAGCTGACGGAACTGCTGGATCAGCAATACCGCTATCAGCAGGCCGGCGGCAACAACCCGCGCCTGCAGCAGCTCGCAGCGGCACGCCAGAATGGAAACAAGGCGCTGGAGGGACTGCTGCTGACCAGCCCGGCATCGTCGCCGGAGCAGGTTACCAGGGGCGCGGCACTGCTCGGCAGCCTGCCGCTCTATCCGGACGCCCACTGCATGGCCGACCGTTATCTGTACCTGCATCTGGGCCTGGTCCGGCAGGGCCTGGGCCGCCAGACGCAGCTGAATGCGAAAAACACAGAGATTGTTGAACTGAAACGCAAGATCGAGGCGCTGACCGATCTGGAACAGCAGATCACCCGACAGCGCAAGGATTTATAATGATGAACACTATGCCCCACCTGCTACTGGTAGACGACGACACCGCGCTGCTGAAACTGCTGAAAATGCGGCTTCAGGCCCAGGATTATCGCATCAGCTGCGCGGAAAGTGGTCAGGAAGCACTCAAGGTGCTGTCCGTCGAAACGATCGACCTGGTGATCACCGACCTGCGCATGGATCAGATGGACGGCATGGCGCTGTTCGAACAGATTCAGCAGCAGCGTCCGGACCTGCCGGTGATCATCATGACCGCCCACGGCTCGATTCCGGAGGCCGTGTCGGCGACGCAGCGCGGGGTCTACGCCTTCCTGACCAAGCCGATCGACCGCGACCAGCTGCTCGACACCGTACGCGCTGCGCTCAACACCAGCGCCCGGCGCCAGGACCAGGAGTGGCGCGCCGGCATCATCGGCGCGAGCCCGGCGATCGAGTCGCTGCTGCACCAGGCGCAACGGGTGGCGGAATCGGACGTCAGCCTGCTGATCACCGGCCCCAGCGGCAGCGGCAAGGAATGTTTCGCCAAGGCGATCCACAAGGCCAGCCGCCGCGCCAGCAAGGCCTTTGTCGCGATCAACTGCGGCGCCCTGCCGGAACAGCTGCTCGAATCGGAGCTGTTCGGCCACACCAAGGGCGCCTTCACCGGCGCCATCACCCAGCACCGCGGCCTGTTCCAGGCGGCGCACGGCGGCACCCTTTTCCTCGACGAGATCGGCGACATGCCGCAGTCACTGCAGGTGAAACTGCTGCGGGCGCTGCAGGAAAGAACCATCCGCCCGGTCGGTTCGACCGAGAGCATCCCGATCGATGTCCGCATCATCTCGGCGACCCACCGCAACCTGGAACAGGCGATCGAGACCAGCGAGTTCCGCGAAGACCTTTACTACCGCCTCAATGTCGTCAACCTGGACCTGCCGCCCCTGCGCGACCGGCCCGAGGACATTCCGCTGCTGACACGGCATTTCCTCGCCAAGGCGGCGGACCGTCACAACCCCAGAGTAAGGGGCATCTCGCCGGGGGCGATCCATCTGCTGGCACAGGCCGCCTGGCCAGGCAACGTGCGCCAGCTGGAGAACGTCATCGAGCAGGTGGTGGCGCTGAGTAACAGCCCGATCGTGCCGGAAGGCCTGGTTGCCCAGGCCCTGACCAACCAGGAAAGGGTGGTACCGTCCTTCAACGAGGCGCGGGCCGACTTCGAGAAGCGCTACCTGATCAAGGTACTGCGCATCACCGAGGGCAATGTCACCCACGCCGCCCGCATCGCCCAGCGCAACCGCACCGACTTCTACAAGCTGCTGAACCGCCACGGTCTCGAGGCCAGCGAATTCAAGCCGGGGGAAAGCGCGGCCACCGCCGCGGTCAAGACAGCAACCAGCCCGCGCATGAGCAAGACGGGGTGAATGGGCTCATTCCACCCGGCCGACCGGGGCGGTGGCGGCGCCGGTAAGCCTGATAAGATCCGCCGCTGCCATCTCGATCTCGAGACCGCGCCGTCCGGCACTCATGTAGATGGTGGGAAAATCGAGGGCACTGGCATCGAGCACCGTGGGCAGGCGCTTCTTCTGCCCCAGCGGACTGATGCCGCCAACGACATAGCCGGTGGCGCGTTCGGCATCGGCAGGATCTGCCATCGCCACCTTCTTGGCCCCGAGGGCCGCGGCGGTCGCCTTCAGGTCCAGCTGACCCGAGACCGGCACGACCGCCACCGCGAGCCTGCGGCCATCGCCGTTGAGCGCCACCAGCAGTGTCTTGAACACCCGCCCGGCAGGCTGGCCGAGGGCATCCGCCGCTTCCTGACCATAGGAAGGCGCTGCCGGGTCATGGGCATATTCGTGGATCCGATACCGGACCCGGGCTTTTTTCGCCGCGTTGATTGCTGGAGTCATTGGCAGGATACGGGTTACGGGTTATGGGTTACGCGAACTTTACAGGTTTTTACGCGTCACGCGTAACCCGTCACGCGTCACTACTTGTTCAACCTCGTGAACTTCGAGCCCTCCAGGGTCAGGTTGTACATCAGCCCCTTGTTGGAAAAGATAAAGCCGATGATCGGCGACTGCAGGGTGTTGGAATCGAGGGTGCCACCCGCGCCGATCGTGGCGATGGCGACACTGCCGTCGACGCCCGCCTCCCAGCCATCGCTGCGGCGAAAGCGCGCGAGGGCGTCGTGGGTCATGAACAGGATCACCTGACTCTTGATCTGGGCACCCAGCTGAAAACCGATCGAGGCCGAAGCGGTGCTGTAGTAGTCGACGCTGCGTCCGCCGATGCGCAGCGCGCCCTCGCCGTATTCGCCACCGATGCCGATACCGGCCTTGTAGACCTCGGGAAAGATCAGCATGCCGGCCGCCTGCTGAGACAGTTCCTGCGCCGCCGGGGACTGGCGATACAGCGTCTGCAGTGCCTCGTCCGCCTTGGCGTCGATCTCGGCGCGCGAAGCCGCCTGTACGCCTGCCGCCAGCAACAGGGCAAACAGCGCGAATAAACAGCGTTGTACAGTCGTCAACATTCTCTTACCTCCTTCCGGCACCCCATGCGTCACGTAGGATGCTGCTGAGCGCAGCGAAGCGCATCATGCCCGTGTTGGGCTTCGGCCGGAAACGGCTCCTGCAATTCCGGCATTCCCGCGGGGCGGCCTCAGACCAACCTACATGTCTTGCAGCATCTACTTTATAGCTGTTTTTCGAGTATAGTACCGGCGTTTCGAATTCAGCTTTTCAGATCTGCCATGCTTCAACCTCTGCAACGCGCCATGGCCCTGCTGCAGCAAGGCCAGTACGACGAGGCCTGCGGCCTCTGCCAGCAGCTGCTGGCGCATCACCCCGATCATTTTGCCGCCCGCCATCTTCTGGGCGTCGCCCTGTTGCGCCAGGGGCGTCTGGACGCTGCCGAACAGGCGTTGCAACAGGCCTGCCGCACCCAGGCGCCCACCCGCCAGCTGGCCCAGGCCTGGAACAACCTGGCCCTCTGCCGGCAACACCGGCACAAACCCGAGGCAGCCCTCGCCGCCATCGACGAGGCGCTCGGGCGTGAGCGCGGCGAAGCGGCTTTCTGGCTGAACAGGGGCAACATTCTCGAGGTCCTGCAGGACTGGCCGCAGATGCGCGCGGCGCTGCAGCGGGCGCTGACACTGGCGCCGGGGCTGGACGAGGCCCGCATCGGCCTGGCGGTCGCCTGTCGCCAGCTGGGGCGCCTGAGCGACGCGCGGGAGCAGCTCGAGACCGTTATCGAACAGGACTACGACTGGCTCCGCGAATACATCCTGCTGCTGCTGTTGCAGCAGGACCGGGAACAGGCGCTGGCGCTCTGCGACCAGGTACCGGACAGCGACAGCCTGCAGGGCGTTGCCGACTATGTCGCCGAAGCCGGCGACCCTGCGCTGGCCACGCCGCTGTACCGGCGCGTGCTCGAGCGGGACCCGGACAATGCCTGCGCCGCGCACATGCTCGATGCCCTGACGCAACAGCCGTCCGAGCGGGCCCCGCGCGCCTATGTCGAAGCGCTCTACGATCAGCATGCCGGTGCCTTCGAGCAGCGCCTGGTCGGCCGCCTGGGTTACCGCGCGCCGGAGCTGATGGCCACCGCCCTGGCCGAGGTCCCGCCGGTACGGCTGTCGCCGGCACTGGACCTTGGCTGCGGCAGCGGACTGCTCGGACAGGCACTGCAGACCCGCTTCCCGGCCATCGACATCGACGGTATCGATCTCTCCGCCGGCATGCTGGAGCAGGCCCGCCACAAGGGCTGCTACCGCCGTCTCTGGCATGGCGATGCGGCCGAGATCCTGCAGCGCCTGCCGGCGCGGCACTATCGGCTGATCGCCAGCACCGACATGCTGATCTACCTTGGCGACCTGGCACCGCTCTTTGCCGCCGTGGCGCGCTGCCTTCACCCGGAGGGCCTTTTTGCCTTTACCGTCGAAACCGGTGCCGGCGACGGGCACCAGCTCCATGGCAGCGGTCGCTTTCGCCACGGTGCCGACTACCTGGAACGACTGGCAGGGGAGCAGGGATGGTGGATCCGGTCGCTCGAGGCCTTCCCGCTGCGACGGGAAAATGCCGGCACCATCGAAGGGCTGATGCTGATTCTGGAGCGACTGCCGGCCGGTCCTGTATGATCGGCACAACAGAACCCCATCCAGGAAGGCCCAAGATGAAGCTGTCCGCACTGCATATCTATCCGATCAAATCGACCGCCGGAATCGGCCTGGAGCGCGCCTTCGTCGAGCGCGCCGGGCTGACGTTCGACCGCCGCTTCGTTGTCGCCGACGCCACCGGCGGGTTCATGACCGCCCGCCGCCACCCGCGGCTGTTGCAGGTACGCGCCACCCCCACCGCCGACGGCCTCTGGCTGAGCGCCCCCGAGATGCCGGATCTGCGGCTGCGCTACGGCCAGTTTCCGCCGCAATATCGTTCCATCAGTGTCTGGCGCGACCATATCGACAGCCAGCAGTGCGGCGACGAGGCCGACCGCTGGTTCAGCGACTACCTCGGACAGGACTGCCGGCTGCAGTTTTTCGGCCCGCGCTCGCAGCGCGAAACCGACCGCCTGCCGCACTCTCCGGTGGCCTTTGCCGATGGCTATCCCCTGCTGCTGATCTCGGAAGGTTCGCTGGAAGACCTCAACCGACGCTGTCCGGAACCGGTCTCCATGGCCCGGTTCCGCCCCAATCTGGTCGTCTCCGGCACCGCCCCCTTCGCCGAGGACGGCTGGACGCGGATCCGCATCGGTGCCCTCGAGCTGGCGCTGGTCAAGCCCTGCTCGCGGTGCGTGATGACCACCCTGGACCCGGCCTCGGCTGAACGTCACCCCCGCCAGGAGCCGTTGCGCACCCTTTCCGGCTACCGCCGCGATGCCGACGGCCAGGTCAATTTCGGTCAGAACCTGGTACCGCTCGGCGAAGGCGTGCTCGAAGTCGGCATGGAGGTCGAAATTCTCGAGTAGGTTGGAATGATGCCCCGAAGGGGCGAATTTAGACCGGGTGGCGCTCCACCGGGTGGCGCTCCACCGGGTGGCGTTCCACCGGGTGGCGCTCCACAGGCAATTGGCGCAGCGGTCGGCCGGGAACCCGGAATTCGCCTTCGGCTCATTCCAGGCTACGGCCTAAACCAAGCGCCGGCAGTGTCTTGCGAACCTTTTCGTCAGGCGCCGACGGCCGGCTCCAGATATAGAGCAGCGCAACGAGCACAGCGGCGGCGGCAACGGCCTTCAGGCGCCAGTCGAAGTCGCGGAACAGCAGCGGGTAAGTCACCATCGCCAGCATAAGGCTCGACGACAGCCATTTGATGCGCAGCGGTATCACACCGTAGGCTTCCCAGTCGCGGATCAGCGGCCCGAACAGGCGCTGATTCAGCAGCCAGCGGTGCAGGCGTTCGGAACTGCGGGAAAAACAGAAGGCAGCGAGAATAACGAAGGGCGTCGTCGGCAACAGCGGCAGCACCACCCCGATGGCACCCAGCAGCAGCGCGAGCATGCCGGCGCAGAAGTAGAGCAGTCTAGCCATCATGATCGCCCTCCGGTGTTCGGGAACGCTGTGCCGTCGGCACCGCCTCGAGCAACAGTGCCATCGTCGACCGCAGCCCGCGTATCTGTGCACGCCGCCCGGCGCCGCTTAGAGCGGCAACTGTTTCCCAGCCGCGGCGCTGCAGCAGCGTCCAGATCAGCTGATACTGGGCGTCACGACCGAGTCCCGCCCTTTGCCAGAGCTCCGGCCCCGAGCGGCACAGTGCCCAGAGCGACGGCTCGCAGCTTTCGAAGCTGCGGTTGTGCCGGGCGAACAGCTCGATCTCGCTTCGCTCCGACGCCGAAAGCTGCGTGCTGTCCCCTGAGGGTAGCAGACTCAGCACCAGATCGGCATCCAGTTCCCGCATCTGCGCCGGCAACTGATGCAGCAGACGCCGGCGCAACTGCGCCCGGGCCGCCTCGACCAGGGCGTGCCCGGCCGCGCTCAGCGGTCGGGCCAGCATGCAGGCGAAGGTCCCGCCCACCGGATCCCGACCGGCGCCGACATGAACCGGCCGGTAGCCACTGCGCTGCCAGAACCGCAGCAGGTCGACGGTCGCGCCGAACCCGGTGCCCAGGTAATCGCAGCCCCGGGGCCCGGCCCAGTGCGCCAGCGCCTGCAGCAGCCCGGTGGCGATACCGCGGCGCTCGAGCGCAGGATGGGTGGCGATGCGCATCACCCGCAGACACCGCAGCGAAGCGGCCTCGAGCAGCCCGTCCTGGCCGATCAGGGTCTGGGGCAGCAGATGACCCGGGGTCGCCGTGTCCCCTGGCTGATACCTTCTGCAAGTGCCTGCGGCAACAGGCCCTCTTCGACCACCAGCATCGCAGCCGCCACATGCCCCCGACCGAGGCGATCCAGACCGCCAGGTTCGGGCTGTCCAGCAAGATCCGCAGGTCGCCCGGCGTGGTGCGGTAGTGAGCCAGCACCAGCAGGCCGAACAGTTCGGACAGGGTTTGCGGCTGCCCGAGCAGACGCTCGCGGTCGAGGCGCTCGATACGCGGCGCAACCGCTTCCTGGCCGGCGAAGGCCTGCGCCGGTGCCGGTTCCGCATCGAGCATCAGCATGCGGAACGACAGCGCCTCGAGAGGGTCCTCTTCGCACCAGCGTATGGGCTGGCGCATGGAAAAGGCGCGCCAGCCCGGTGTCCGACGCTGCAGTTCGCGCCGAAAGCGCACCGCGAAGCCGCGTCCGGTGCCTTCGTAACCGTGCAGCGTGGTGGCGAACACGATGCGACGGAAACGGGCCAACAGCCGGCTCAGCACCGGCGCCGGGATCGCCGCGGCCTCATCGACCAGCAGCAGGGCGCCGTCACCCTCCCCTGCATCAGCCGGTCCGGCGTCAGATAGCGCACCCGCCCGCGGCTGTCGATCAGCTCGCCGCCATGCAACTGCGCATCGGCAAGGCGCGCCTGCAAGCGCTCGAACAGCGCCGTCACCGATGCCTGTCCCGGCGCCGTGACAAGCACTTCGCCGCCGTGCTGCTCGAGCCAGTGGGCCGCCGCCAGCCCCAGAGCCGCGCTCTTGCCCCGCCCGCGGTCTGCGGTCAGTACCAGCGGCACCGACGCCTCCAGCGCCTGCAGTATCGCCGACACCGCCTGCTGCTGATCTTCGGTACGGTAAGGCTCGGGCACTGGCTGCTGTCCGGTTACGGCCGGCAATGGCGCCGGCACCGCAAAGGGCTGGTGCTGCAGCACCGGGATCACCCGGGAATCGGCTTCGAGTTGCGTCACGAGGTGTCGCAGGAAACGGTGACCGACGTCGCGTTCGGTGTAGGGCAGCACCGCGATGCTGCGGTGCTCGGGATCGTCATGGCGGTACCAGGCCTCAGCGGGCGGCGTCAGCAGGAACAGCAGGCCGCCGCCGCGCAGGGTACCGACGCTCTGGCCGAAGGCGTTGGGGTTGAAGCCGCACCAGGCATCGAACACGACCGCCTCGTATTCGCGGCCCAGATGACGCTGTACCTGTGCGGCATCGAGCCCCTCGAAACCCTCCGGCGACTCGGTACCGACCCAGAGCACCCGTTGCCAGCCGGCCGCCGCCAGCCACTGCGCCGCCTGCCGCCGCGCCCAGCCGGCATCGCCCTGCAGCCAGACCAGCTGACGGCGACGCGAACGGGCATTGGCTTCGATCAGGGGCTGCAGAACGTCTGGCGGCATGGAGGACTCCGGCATGGGCATGGCGCCCATTCTACCGCCTTTCTTCTCTGTAGGGTGGAATGAGCCAAAGGCGAATTCCACCGGTGAATCGCATTCCGGGAATCTCCGCCTGCACCCGGTTCTGATCCTTGGGTTCCGCTGCGGTCTGACACCACCGGTGGAATTCGCTTCGCTCATTGCCACCCTACAATTTACCCGTCAAACGGCAATCGTCAGCCGTCAGTTGGCAACCGCTTCGAGGGCTTCTGAACGCAGCTGCCGCGCCGCCGCTGCCAGGTTCTCGAGACTCGGGCCGACTTCCTCCCAGCCGCGTGTCTTGAGGCCGCAGTCCGGGTTGACCCAGAGCCGTTCGGCGGGAACCCGCTCGGCCGCCCGGCGCATCAGCACCACGATCTGCTCGACCGTCGGCACGTTCGGACTGTGGATATCGTAGACGCCGGGGCCGATCTCGTTGGGATACTCGAAGTCGGTAAACGCCTCGAGCAGCTGCATGTTGGAGCGGCTGGTCTCGATGGTGATGACATCGGCATCCATCGCCGCGATGGCGTGCATGATGTCGTTGAACTGCGAATAACACATGTGGGTATGGATCTGGGTCGCGGGTCCGACACCGCAGGCCGCCACGCGGAAGGCATAAACCGCCCAGTCGAGATAAGGCTCCCAGGCGCTGCGCCTGAGGGGCAGCCCTTCGCGGATTGCCGGCTCGTCGATCTGGATCGCGGCAATACCGGCGCTTTCGAGTTCGCGCACCTCGTCGCGCAATGCCAGGGCGATCTGCAGACAGGTCTGTTCGCGCGGCAGGTCGTCGCGCACGAAGGACCATTGCAGCATCGTCACCGGCCCCGTCAGCATGCCCTTGACCGGGCGCGACGTCAGCGACTGGGCGTAACGGCTCCATTCCACGGTCATGGCATCGGGACGGGCGACATCGCCGTAAATCACCGGCGGCTTGACGCAGCGCGAACCGTAGGACTGCACCCAGCCATTGCGACTGGTCGCATACCCCTGCAGCTGCTCGCCGAAGTACTCGACCATATCGTTGCGCTCGGCTTCACCGTGCACCAGCATGTCCAGACCGCAGGCTTCCTGACGGGCAATGCAGTCGGCGATCTCGGTCTGCATCCGCTCGACATAGTCTGCCTCGGGCAGTTCACCCCGCCGGAACTGTGCCCGGGTACGGCGGATATCCGCGGTCTGGGGGAAGGAGCCGATGGTGGTGGTCGGGTAGAGTGGCAGGTTCAGCCGCGAGCGCTGCAACGGCGCCCTTTCGCCATAGGGCAGGCCCCGCTCGCCATCGACCAGCGACAGCCGCCGGCAGCGCTGCCGTACCTCTTCGCGGTGCACCCGTTCCGAGCCGCGCCGGCTGGCCAGCGCCCGGGCATTGTCGGCCAGCGCATCGGCGACGTCCCGCCCGGCCAGCGCCTCGCCCAGCAGGTGCAGCTCGTCGAGTTTCTGAGCACCATAGGCGAGCCAGCTGCGCAGTTCGGGGTCGAAGGCATCCTCCGCCTCCAGATCCACCGGCACATGCAGCAGCGAACAGGAGCTGGACAGCCAGAGTCGCTCACCGAGCCGCTGCGACAGCGGCTGCAGCTCCTCCAGCAACGCCGCCAGGTCGGCTCTCCAGATATTGCGACCGTCGATGACGCCGAGGGACAGCACCTGATCGTCGCGCAGCTCGGCCAGTACGCGCCGGTATTCCTCACCGCCGCGCACCCGGTCCAGGTGCAGCCCGGCCACCGGCAGCGACAGGGCCAGATCGAGGTTGTCGCCGAGGCCTCCGAAATAGGTCGTCAACAGCAGTCGAACAGGACTCGCCGCCAGGGCTCGGTAGGCATCCTCGATCGCCGCACGCCAGGCCCGCGGCAGCTCCAGCACCAGCACCGGTTCGTCGATCTGTACCCAGTCGACACCCTGCCCTGCCAGCAACTCAAGCAACTGCAGGTAACTGTCGAGCAGGGCCGGCAGCAGTTGCAGGCGGTCGAACTCGCCGGCGGCACAGCGCGCCAGCCAGAGCCAGGTCACAGGTCCGATCAGCACCGGCTTCACCGCATGACCCGCGTCCCGGGCCTCGGTGATTTCGGCCAGCAGCTTCGACGGGTCCAGGACAAACGCCTGTTCCGCTTCGAGTTCCGGTGCCAGGTAGTGGTAGTTGGTATCGAACCATTTGGTCATTTCGCAGGCCCGCCGGGGCGTGCCCGACGGCGCCCGCCCGCGTGCCATGCGGAAGCCGGTATCGAAGATGTCGCTGGAGTCGTCGCGAAAACGTTGCGGAATCACGCCAAGCAGCAGCGAATGATCCAGTACCTGATCGTAAAGCGAGAAGTCGTTGACCGTGACCCGCGGCTGGCCGGCGGCCCGCTGCCGGGCCCAGTTCTGCTGGCGGATATGCCGCGCGACGGATAGCAGCGACTCGCGTCCGCTCGCGCCGTTCCAGTAATCTTCCAGCGCGAACTTGAGTTCCCGTTGTGCGCCGATGCGGGGTAATCCCAGGCTGTGTATAACAGGCATTCTGTACGTCCCTTATGGTTGCCGTTGAAACGGGACGCATTATGACGAAGGGTGTGAATTAATAAAATTGATGTATTTTTTGTTTTTGTTGAATGAAATTCATTTTAAAGTATCCCTGCAACCCCTCAGCCGAACAGCGGCGAATAATGGCGCAGCGCCTCGATATCGGCGACGACCCGATCCCGCCCCTGCCGTTTGGCGCGATAAAGGGCCTGGTCGGCGCGCTCGATAATGCCCAGGGCGTCAATGCAGCCGAAGGCTGCAGCGTGCAGATGCCGATACTGACCGTGACGATATCGGCCACCTCGCTGGCTTCGTGGCGGATACCGAGACCACGTACCTGCTGCCGGCACCGCTCGGCCAGCTCCAGTGCCTGCTCGTTGGTCGAGGGCAGCAGCAGTGCCAGCTCCTCACCGCCGTAACGGGCCACGAGGTCGCCCGGTCGCGCGACCACCTGACGCAGCGCGTCAGCGACCTGGCGCAGGCAGCGGTCGCCGGCCGGATGACCGTAGCGGTCGTTGTAGGCCTTGAAGCAATCGACATCCACCATGATCAGCGTCAGCGGCATAAACTCCCGTATCGCCCGCCGGCATTCGCGTTCGAGGGTATCGTCGAAATGACGGCGATTGGCGAGCCCGGTCAGCTCATCGGTGATCGCCAGGGTATTGAGCCGCTCCAGCGCCCGATGCAGCTCCGCGGTGCGCTGATCGACGAGGCGTTCGACCACCTCGGAGCGATGCAGCAACAGCCGCAGCCCGACATGGGCCACCAGCGTCAGGAAAAGCCCCAGGGCCAGCACCAGTAACGAGGCCCCTTCGATCTGCTGTGCCAGATAGCGCTGCGAAGGCGTCGCCGTCACCGTCCAGGGCGCCAGACCTGCGACCTGGAGCACGCGACTGACGGTCATATCGGGCACGGGGTCGTCCAGCCGGGTGCCGGTATAGAGGGTTCGCGCCGTCGCGCCGGCCTCCCGGAGCTGCCACTGGATCGCCGGATTTGCCGTCGGCAAACCGGCCTGAGCGACCAGCCGCCCGACCCGCAACAGGCCGCTGACCTGTCCGCGCCGAATGCCCTGGTCGCCCCTGACATCCCGTTGCGCCAGCAGAAGTTCCGGCGCCGGATCCGGCGATGCATTGCCGGTCATCGGGGACACCTGCCCCGGCAGCAACTGTTCGAATGACACCGGATAGAGGCCGGCGTCGCCGCCGGTGGCTGGCTGCCCCTGCGCCGGGCGCCACTGCAGGCGCTCGAGCGCCGGTCGCGATGCTCCGAGATCGAGAGCCGCGCGGGCGAACTCGGCCCCGGTTACCCGGTCGGAACCGGCGAACAGAATGCCCAGCGCTTCCAGCGCCCCCAGGTGTCTGACCAGCGTCTGTTCCAGTCGGTCGATACGCAGCTCAACTTCGCGGTTGAACTGGGCGACACGTTGGCGCTGCTGCTGCTGTTCCATCCAGAAAAATGCCAGCAGCGAGAGCAAAATGCCGACCACCACAACCGATCCACGCCACCAGCGCTGTCGATAGGCTGCGAAAAAGCCGCTCCGCTGCTCCGTCAATACCGTGCTCCCGTCCCTGCCGTCGAATTATTTCAGTAAAGTCAGAAGCATAGCCTGAGATGGCGAAAGAGGTAAGTGGTAAGCCGCAGCCTGGTCGTCGGAATTCGTTTCACTCATTCCAACCTACTGCCCCCAGCGGCGGTGCGTCTGATTCAGGTAGGCGAGTTCCTCGGGGTCGAGATACGCTGCAGCGCCTCGTTGCGATGGGGAAAACGCCCGAATCGGGCGATCAGGTCGCGGTGCTGATGGGCAAAATCCAGTGCGTTGTCGATCACCGGACGGCGCGTGAAAGGCACTTCCTGGCGCAGTGTCTCGAGCCGGTCGATATGCAGGTCCTGAGCCTCGAGGGACTCCGCATGCTCGAGCGGCATGTAGAAGAACAGTCGCTCGGCGAATTCCAGCGCACGGTCATGGCCCAGCTCCATACCCTGCCGGCACAGGGCGAGCGCCCGACTGTCGCCGGCGAACGCATCGGCGGTGCCGCGATAGATACTGCGTGAAAACTGGTCCAGCAACAGAATCAGAGCCAGCCGGCCGCGTGGATTGCTGCTCCAGTCCCCGAGCCCACCGCGCAGCGCCCGGCGCACAGGCCGCCCGAACAGTTCGTCGAGTTCGCGGTCATGCTCCTCCTGCCCACCCCACCAGAGGCTCTGCTTCGACTCGGACGCAAAGCCCCCGTCCAGCGGGCCGAACCAGAACCGCAGTATCTCTTCGATCGCTTCCGTCATAGCTGGCGAGCCTCTAAAGGCATTGGACACGACCGGAAAGTATAGTCGTAGGAGCGGCGCCCCGCCGCGAATATCTTTGCAGCTCCCAAGGTGCCGACGATGTTCGCGGCGGGGCGCCGCTCCCACGTTTTATTGTCTCTTTTGATGCTGCTCCCAGTTCGCCTGGCGCTGGGCATCGCTTTTCCTGAGCATCACGTAGAGCGCACCCAGGCCGCCATGCTGGGGCTGGGCCGAATGGAATGCCATGACCTCGGGGATATGGGGCAGCCACTGGTTCAGCGCGCTGCGCAGCAGACTGGTGGCGTCGTCAGGGTGCCGGCCGCGGCCATGATTGATGATGAAGCTGCGGATATTGAGCTCCATGCACTGCTGGACGAAGCTCAGCAATTCATCCCGGGCCAGCGGCAGCGGTTTGCGGATCAGTTCCAGACGGGCATCGAGGCTGTAGCGACCCAGCCGAAGGTTGCGATAGACGCCCTCCTGGACGCCGTCCCGCTTCCACTCCAGCGGATCGTGCGGATTGATGCGCAGGCCGATTGTCAGGCTCAGGCCTTCCGGCTCGCCCTCGGCCGCCCTGCGCCTGGCGACCACGGCAGGACCGGCATTGCGGGCATGGGCCGTCTCCGCCCGCCGCTCGTGCCGAATAGGCGCGACACCGTCACGGCGCATCAGCGAATCGAAATCGAGTGAGGTTTCTGGTTTGGCCATGATGAGTCCTCCTGCTGCTGTTCCGGCGCCGACCGGACAGTCCAGTATAACAGCGGAGCCCCCGGCTCTTGAACCTCGACAGGCATGACCGCTCGCGCACCGGCCAGCCCTTTTCTCACCGGTCGATCTGTTCTACAGTGGAGCGGCCAGCCGTCCAGGAAGCCACACGTTTTCCCCAGTTACCGGCCCGCCATTATCTTCCGATACGATGTCGGCGGCCCTAAGGAGGAGTACCGGATGCAACGACTGCTGCTCATCGTCACGGTGGTACTGGCCGTCACCGCCGCCTGGCTGTTTCTCGACCCCGGCACAGGCGAGGCGCCGCAAAGCCCTGTCGTCTCCGACGACGTTCGGCGCGAGGCCCGGAGCCATATCGAACAGCTCACCGCAGACCAGGACCTGCCCATCGGCATCGGCAGCGCCAACCACTTCGTCACCGCCTCTCAATTGCTCTCGCTACCCGACGGCCAGGTGCTGTCCGAAGATGTCGGGCTGGAAATGGCCATCAGCCCGGAACTCATCGACGCCGCTGCCGCCACCGCCTATGCGGTGGACATGGCGCCGCTCAAGAGCGCCCCCGCTGCGGAGACAGGCAACCGCAACAAAGCCATCCAGCGCGGCACCCTGCCTCAGCTCGCCGGCCAGATCACGCTACAGGAACTGCTCGACAACCCGGAGCGGGCCAGCGGCAAGATCTTCTACATCCATGCGGTGAACGAGGGCGACAAGGAGGGGCTCTGGGGCATCCTCAACAACGGCCTGATCAACAGTTTCGCCGAAGGCCTGGACCTGCCCCGCATCGGCGGGCGCATCCAGGTCGAGATTCCGGCAGATGCGGATCAGCGCCGACAGGACCGCAGCAGTTCCTACCTGGGCCGGATTCTCGACGACAAGGTGCGTGAAACCTACATCTACAACTACCGTCAGGGCCTGCTGGGCCAGAATCCCGACCTGATCCAGCCGGGCCAGCAACTCGTCGTCGTGAGCTTTTCCGAAGACGAACTGGTACAGATCTACAACCACTTCGTCAGCCGGAATCCGCAACGATGATCGAACTCTACACCTGGAGCACCCCCAATGGCCGCAAGGTTTCCATTATGCTGGAGGCGGTCCGGCTGCCCTACCGGGTCCACCCCATCGACATCTCCTCCGGCGACCAGTTCGACGAAGCCTTTCTCGAAATCAGCCCGAACAACCGGATTCCGGCCATCCGCGACCCGGAAGGCCCCGACGGCTCACCGATCGAACTGTTCGAAAGCGGCGCCATTCTGATCTACCTGGCGGACAAGACCGGGCTCTTTCTGCCCCAGGAGCCGTGCGCACGCTACCGGGTACTGCAGTGGCTGATGTGGCAGATGGGCAACTTCGGCCCCTTCCTCGGCCAGGCCCACCACTTCAACCGCTTCGCCACCGAGCGGGTACCCTACGCCATCGAACGCTATCGCAAGGAAGCCAACCGGCTCTGGGGGTGCTCGACAAACAGCTGACCGGCCGCGACTTCGTCGCCGATGACCTGAGCATCGCCGATTTCGCCATCTATCCCTGGTGCGCCCGCTATGAATTCCAGGAGATCGATCCCGAGCGCTATCCCAATGTGCGGGACTACATGAAGCGCATGGAGCATATCGAGTTCGTTCAGCGCGGCATGCAGGTGCCTTAAAAGCAGTCGACAATTTCCAGTAAACAGCCCGTAGGGTGGAATGAGCCTGCGAATTCCACCGGTGTTTTCGGATCACTCCCGCCACCTCCGGTGGAGCGCCACCCGGTGGAACGCCACCCGGTGGAACGCCACCCGGTGGAATTCGCTTCGCTCATTCCACCCTACACTATAGGGATGAGTGAACGCGGCGGCCGGACCGCCGGGAGGGTATCGAAATGCTGATTGGCGTTCCCAGAGAGATCAAGAACAACGAATTCAGGATCGGTATGACACCGTCCGGCGTGCGCGAACTGGTGCAGGCCGGGCATCAGGTGATGATCGAAACGGAGGGCGGCCTGGCCATCGGCCTGACCGACCAGGCCTATCGGGATGCCGGCGCCCGCATCGCCGACAGTGCCCGGGAGATCTTCGACAGTGCCGAGATGATCGTCAAGGTGAAGGAACCCCAGCCCGACGAATGCCGCATGCTGCGCCCGGACCAGGTGCTGTTCACCTATCTTCATCTGGCGCCCGACCCCGAGCAGACCCGCCTGCTGCTGGCGTCCGGCGCCATTGCCATCGCCTACGAGACGGTGACCAGCCCCCGCGGCGGCCTGCCGCTGCTGGCGCCGATGAGCGAAGTCGCCGGCCGGATGTCGATCCAGGCCGGCGCCCATGCCCTGGAGCGGGCCCAGGGCGGCCGCGGCGTGCTGCTGGGCGGGGTGCCGGCGTGGCGCCGGGCAAGGTGGTGATTATCGGCGGCGGCGTCGTCGGCGTGAATGCCGCCCGCATGGCCCTGGGCCTCGGCGCCGACGTCACCGTGCTGGATCGCTCACTGCCGCGCCTGGCGCAGCTCGACGACCTGTTCGGGCCACGCCTGAAAACCCTGTACTCCAACGCACATGCGATCGAGGAACAGGTGAGTGCGGCGGACCTGGTGATCGGCGCCGTGCTGATCCCCGGCGCGGCGGCGCCGAAACTGGTCTCCCGCCCGATGCTCGCCAGCATGACCCGCGGCAGCGTGCTGGTGGATGTCGCCATCGACCAGGGCGGCTGTTTCGAGACCTCGAAACCGACCACCCACCAGGACCCCATCTTCGAAGTCGACGGCATCAATCACTACTGCGTTGCCAATATGCCCGGCGCCGTGGCCCATACCTCGACCTTCGCCCTGACCAACGCCACCCTGCCGTTCGTGATGGCGCTGGCCGAAAAGGGCCATCGTCAGGCGCTGCTGGACGACGAGCATCTGCGCAACGGGCTCAATATTCACCGCGGCAAGGTAACCTACCGGGCGGTCAGCGAGGCATTGGGTTACGACTACGAGCCGGCCGAGATGGCGCTGGGGATGGCGTGACGCGTTACGCGTTGCCTTGCGGTGCGGTTCGCTGTACTCACCAGTCGGTGCGGTGCGCTGCGCTTACCAGCACCCTACAAGGCCGGCGACGAGACGTAGGATGCCGCTGAACGAAGTGATGCGCACCGAAAACGGGTGACAGGTGACGCGTTACGCGTCACCCATTCCCTGATCCGCTCGAGCACCGCCTCGATGCTGTCGAATGCGCGGCGCTCGAGAATCAGTGTCCGGCCAAGACGCAATGCCAGGGTTTCGGCCTGGGCGCGCTGCTGCGCATCCTCGATCGCTTCCAGGTCCAGCACATGGGCCAGGCCGATGGTACGACGAATCAGCTCGGTACCGGCATAGCCGAGGCTGTCGGCCAGCAGGTCGGCCAGCAGGGCCTCGCGGTAGGCCGGCAGATCCAGCGACGGATCGGCCGTATGGGCCTCCATATGGCCGAGGAACCGGCCCGAGAAGGTATTCCAGAAGGTCGCGACGGCCTGCAGCAGCCACTCGCGATAGGCCTGCCGCTCGGCATCGTCGCCCGGCAGCTGCGACTGACCGGCATAGTTGAGCAGCAGATTGCCGATCAGGCTGCCGACGTCGAAACCGATCGGACCGAAATAGGCGAATTCCGGATCGATGACCCGGGTGCCTTCGGCATTGGCGAATACGGAACCGGAATGCAGGTCGCCGTGCACCAGGGCTTCGGCCGCGCAGAGGAACCTGTGCTTGAGGCGGGCCACTTCCAGCTTCAGCGGCTCGTCGCTCCAGAGCGCCTCGGCCTCACTATGGATCAACGGATTGATATTGTTGCGTTCATGGTCGCAATAGGGGTCCCAGAAGAACAGATCCTCGGTGATCTTGCACAGATCCGGATTGATGAAGCGCGCCACCATCTCTTTCTTGCGGTGGGCGTCAAGATAGAGGTCCGAGGTGTGGAACAGGGTATCGGCGCAAAAGCGCCCGAGCTGGTCGGCCAGATGCGGCAGCCTGGCCCGGGCCACCAGGGCATGACGCAGGTTTTCGTAGGCGCCGATATCCTCCATCACGATCGCCGAGCGGTCGGCGTCGAAGTGGTAGACCTTGGGCACCAGGTCCGGACAGTAATCGGCCTCCAGCATCAGCGCCTCGGCTTCGATGCGGATGCGGTCCTGGGACAGCGGCCAGCCTTCGCCGATAATGCGTACATAGGGCAGCGCCTGCTTGATAATGACGCTGGCACCGCCCGGCTCGAATACGCGGAAAACGAAATTGATGTTGCCGTCGCCGATCTCTTCCACGTTCAGGGTTGCGCCCGCTTCGAACTGGCCCGAATGGCGGCGTGCGAAATCGATCACTTCGGCGTCACCGGCGAATTTGCAGTCGGTCATGGATTCTGCCCGTCAGATAGGGTTGAAAAGTGGCTATAGAAGCAAATCACAATCAATACAGCAAGCTAAGAGGCCGTAGCCTGGAATGAGCGAAGCGAATTCCGGGTTCCGAATTCCGGGGTTCGATTTTAGGTTCTTGATGCTGTTGTCGACCGGGCCTCTTTGCTATCGTTAGCCTCCTCTTTAGCCATCCCCGCTGTGAAGACGCCATGAAAGACCTGATCGCCACCAGCCTGAAGTATCAGCACGGCCAGCTGCTGGTGCTGGACCAGTACCAGTTGCCGCACCGCGAAGTCTGGCTGCCCTGCGATTCCGTCGAGGCCATGGTGGCCATGATCCGCAAGCTGCAGATCCGTGGCGCGCCCCTGATCGGCATCGGTGCCAGCCTGCTGTTGGCCCACCTCGCCGAACAGGAGACCGGCGTACCGGCACTGGAGCAGGCGGCGCAGACTCTGCGCGAATCACGCCCGACGGCGGTCAACCTGATGAACTGCATGGACCGGATGCTGGCGACCCTCCATCGCGACGGCACGGCAGCGCTGAGCGCCACGGCAGAGGCGATCTTCGACGAGGACATTGAACTCTGTCGGCGCATGGCCGAACAGGGTGCCGGGCTGATCAGGCCCGGCAGCGCCATTCTGACCCACTGCAACACCGGCAGCCTCGCGACCGCCGGTGTCGGCACCGCGATCGGCGTGATCGGCGAAGCGCAGCGTCTGGGCAAGGGTATCCATGTCTATGTCGACGAGACCCGCCCGCTGCTGCAGGGCGGCCGCCTGACCAGCTGGGAGATGCGCAGGCTCGGCGTGCCCTATACCCTGATCTGCGACAACATGGCCGCGATGCTGATGGCCCAGGGCAAGATCGACTGCGTGCTGGTCGGCGCCGACCGCATCGCCGCCAACGGCGACTTCGCCAACAAGGTGGGCACCTACTCGCTGGCGGTCAACGCCCACTACCACGGCATTCCATTCTATGCGGTCGCGCCCTATACCACCGTCGATCCGCAGTGCCCGGACGGCAGCGCCATTCCGATCGAACAGCGCGCAGCGGACGAAGTGCGCGGCGTCGGCGGCAGTTTCGGCGAGATCGTCTGGAGCCCCGGGGATGCGCCGGTCTACAACCCGGCCTTCGACGTCACACCGGCACAACTGGTGACCGGCTGGATCCTCGATACCGGCATCCTGACGCCACAACAGGTGGCCGAAGGTTCGCTGAGCCACCTGCGCTGATCGTGGCGCCGGGCTCTCTCGGGCCCGGCCGTCTCTCGATCGCTACAAGCCAACTTATTGAATTTAAAGCTTTTTACAGCCACTCCCCCTGCAGCCGTCGGCCTGTGGCAACGCAATTCCCGTCATGATCCCGCTTTCCTGTCCCAGCCCCCGCCCAGCCACCACAAAACATCACTCAACCTTTTGTTTTTAAAGAAAATAAAAATAGCTGGCACGCGGTTTGATTAAACCAGGGTGTTTTATCCAAAACTGTTTGATCCAAAACATCGTAGGAAGGAGATACCCATGAAGAAAGTTGCAACCACGCTCGGTACAGCTCTGTTCATCGCTTCTGCCATGGTACACGCCAACCCGGTGGACGATCTGTTCCAGGGCGTCGACAGCAATCAGGACGGCAAGATCAGCCAGGCTGAAGCGGCGATCAATCCCGAACTGGAAGCCCAGTTCGCCGCCATCGACGTCAACCAAGACGGTTTCCTGACGCCGGACGAATTCCAGGTCGAATCCGGGGATCCGCAGGTCGAGGGCTAAACGCCGCTCATCCCGGTTTGATGCCGCCCGGCACAGCCACAGGGAAGGATCGACGGACTGATTCGCTTATCAGGAAGGGGGCACCCGCCACCACCCAGACCCTTCCACCGTTGTCCTAGCAGGAGTCCAGGTGCCACGGATGGCACGGGTCAGGGACGACCCATTTTTCTTGCTGCGCTCATTGCCACCCTACAGCTCGATGCTGTCGATCCAGGCCTGCTCGTCCGGCGTCAGATAGAGCTGCTCGCGCAGCTGAAGCGCCCAGTGCTCTCGGCCGACAAAGGACTCGAGCAGTGCGATTGCCAGCACCCGCGCCGCCGGAACCGGGCTCCAGACCGCCGTATTCAGGCAGCGCCAGTGATGTGGATCCCGCCTGCCGGGCCTGCGTATCTGCTTCAGACAGCTGTCGCAGACCATGATGCAGTGTTCGAAATCCGCTTCGGAGCCGACCGGCGGCACCTCGTAGACCTTCAGGCTCACGCCCTGGGCGTCACAGAGCTCGCAATGGGCGCCGCAACGCCGCACCAGGTCCTTGCCGAACATCGACAGGCCGTGATGGCGCTCGTAATGTCGTTCATATCCCCTGGCCATGATCCCATACTCGTTTGGAAGTGGTACTAAGCATAGTTCAGCTGAGGATAATCGCAGGGTGGAATTCGCAGGCTCATTCCACCCTACAGCCCCTTGGCGGACGAGGTGCTGCGGCGCGGATCGGCGCCGCCGTAGAGGGTGCCGTCCCCGGCCACCATGATCGACTGGATCGCCCCCATGGCGGATTTCTGCACCACCTCGTGGCCCATGCCCTGCAGCAGTGCGATGGTGTCCGGACTGATGCCCTGCTCGATGCGAAGCTCGTCCGGCAGCCACTGGTGATGCACCCGCGGCGCATTGACCGCGGCCTGGATATTGAGGTTGTGATCGATCACATTCATCAGCACCTGCAACGTGGTGGTGATGATGCGCGAACCGCCGGGGCTGCCGGTGACCAGGAAGTTCCTGCCATCCTTCTTGACGATGGTCGGCGACATCGAGCTGAGCATGCGCTTGTTGGGCTCGATCCTGTTGGCCTCGCCGCCGATCAGGCCATAGGCGTTCGGCACGCCCGGCTTGGCGCTGAAATCGTCCATCTCGTTGTTGAGCAGGAAGCCGGCACCGTCGACGACGATATGGGAGCCGTAACTGAAGTTGATGGTGTAGGTATTGGAGACCGCATTGCCGAACTTGTCGACCACCGAAAAATGGGTGGTTTCGTTGCTCTCGTAGGGCGCGGGATCGCCGGGCCTGAGACTGGCGCTCGGCGTGGCCTTCATCGGGTCGATCCCTTCACGCAGACTGGCAGCGTAATCCTTGGATATCAGGCCCGCGACCGGCACCTCGACGAAATCGGTATCGCCGAGGTACTGCGAACGGTCGGCATAGGCCCGCTTCATCGCTTCGGCCATCAGGTGAAGGGTCCTGGCCGAGTTGTGGCCGCTCTCGGCAATCGGATAGCCCTCGAGAATGTTCAGGATCTGCACCACATGGGTACCGCCGGAGCTCGGCGGGCTCATCGAGTAGACGTCGTAGCCGCGGTAGCTGCCCTTGACCGGTTCGCGAATGGCGGGCTGGTAATTCTTCAGGTCCTCGTGGGAAATCAGGCCGCCGCCACGCTGCATCTGGGCGACGATCAGGTCGGCAGTCTCGCCTTCGTAGAAGCCCTTTACGCCCTGCTCGGCGATCCGCTTCAGAGTCGCGGCCAGGTCCTTCTGCACGAAGCGCTCGCCCGGCTCGTAGAAGCTGCCATCGGGCTTGAAGAACACTTTGCGACTGGACTCGAACTGCTGCAACCGTTCGGCGCTGCTGCGGATCCCCTCGGCGAAGCGCGGTGGGATGACGAAACCCTCCTCGGCCAGGCGGATGGCCGGTGCCGGGCCTCGGCCAGCGACAGCGTACCGTAGCGCTCCAGCGCCAGCGCCAGGCCCGCAACGGTGCCGGGCACCCCGGCGGCCAGATGGGAATAGCGGCTCCGGTCGCTGTCGACGTTGCCCTCGGCATCGAGGAACATGTCGCGGCTCGCCGCTGCGGGCGCTTTCTCGCGGTAGTCGATCGCGACGACCTCCTCCTTCTGTTCGGACGATACCAGCATAAAGCCGCCACCGCCGATATTGCCCGAACGCGGCTGGGTGACCGCCAGCGCAAAGGCCGCCGTAACCGCCGCATCGATGGCGTTGCCGCCCGCTTCCAGCACCTTCAGCGCTTCGTCGGTCGCCAGGTAGTGACTGGTCACGACCATGCCGTTGCGGGCTTCGACAGGCACGCTGCGATCGCCCTCGAGGATCGGCTGCGCCGACAGCGAGGTCGCTAAGACGAGGGAGGCGCCGACGGCGAAGG
This sequence comes from Marinobacterium aestuariivivens, assembly GCF_042661465.1. Classification (NCBI taxonomy): domain Bacteria; kingdom Pseudomonadati; phylum Pseudomonadota; class Gammaproteobacteria; order Oceanospirillales; family Oceanospirillaceae; genus Marinobacterium; species Marinobacterium aestuariivivens. Next base: position 538,363 of record NZ_JBHSWE010000001.1, read on the forward strand.
CGCGCCGGGACAGGTTGGACAGCGAGGTAATGGATAGCCGCATCTCGATCTCCTTTCATTGGCCAGGGAAGGTCCATTGGATACAGCGTAGTCTGGAATGAGCCCAGGGCGAATTCCGGGAGGGGAAAACCGGAAAAAAGGCCCCAGCCGTCGTGCCCCCTGTCGGAATTCGCCCCTTCGGGGCATCATTCCAACGTACATCGAGGTTTCAGGCGTCGAACTTCGGGAAACGCTCGGCGATATCGTTGCCGGTGAAGTTGGCGACCCAGCCTTCCGGGTTGTTGAACAGCCGGATGGCGGTAAAGCGCGGTTCAGGCCCCATATCGAACCAGTGGGTGGTGTTGGCCGGAACGGAGATCAGGTCATTCCTGCTGCACAGCACCTGGTACACCTTGCCTTCGGAGTGCAGATAGAACATGCCCTCGCCGTCGACGAAAAACCGCACTTCGTCCTCGCTGTGGGTGTGTTCGCTGAGGAACTTCTGCCGGAACTCGTCCTTCTGCGGATGGTCCGCCGTCATGCTGACGACATCGACAGTGACATAGCCCTCGGATTCTTTCAGGCGCCGGATCTCGGCGTCGTAGGCCGCCATGATCTCATCCGGGTCCATGCCCGGCGTGATCTCGCGGTCGGCCTGCCAGCGCTCGAAACGCACGCCGATCCCGTTCAGAGCCGCGGCGATCTCGTCGCCCTGTTCGCTCTGAAGCAGCGGCTGCTGCGGATTGTCTTCGCGGTAAACGGTAATCGCACTCATCGTGAATCCTCTGCTCAGATCAGACGGTTATTTCATCGAAACGCTGCACCACCGGGTGGCCAGCCGCTTCGGGCTGTTCGTCGCGGGCCAGCAGGCAGGTACCCAGGCCCGCGTCACGCGCGGCATCCAGCTCCTCGACCACATCGGACAGGAACAGAATCTCTTCGGCCGGACAGCCGATCGAGGCCGCAATCTGACGATAGGAATCGGCGTCGCGCTTGGGTCCCGTGTTGGTATCGAAATAGCCGCTGAACAGCGGCGTCAGGTCGCCGAAGTCGCTGTAGCCGAACAGCAGCTGCTGTGCCTTGACCGAGCCGGACGAGAAGACATAAAGACGGATGCCCGAGTCGTGCCAGCGGCGCAGGTACTCGCAGGCATCCTCGTACAGATGCCCCTTGAAATCCCCCTTGCGGTAGCCTTCGACCCAGATCAGGCCCTGCAGCGCCTTCAGCGGCGTAACCTTGCGGTCCTGTTCGATCCAGTGGCGAAAGGCGCCTATCAGTGTTTCGAGGTCGGCTTCCATGTCGCCGAGCTCTTCCCGCGCCTGTTCGAGAATCGATTCGATCGCGGCCTCCCCGGCATGCTCGCGCAGATAGGCCGGCAGTTTTTCGTAGGCGTAGGGGAACAGCACCCGATGCACGAACTGGATATCGGTCGTGGTGCCTTCAATATCGGTCAGGATGGCCGTGGTGGTCATACAGGGGCTCCGAGACGTTTCATTTCCAGGACACAGGCGAAGAGGAATTCCAGCCCTTCGAGGTGGCGTCGGGCTTCGTTCATGTCACGGCCCCAGGCATAGAGCCCGTGTCCGCGCACCAGCAGGCCCCAGCTCAACGGCGCCTGGTCCCAGCGCTCGGTGACGGCAGCGGCCAGCGCCTGCATATCCTGGGTATTGTCGAACAGGGCGATGCGGATGGCTTCGTCGTGTGTCAGGTTGCCGGACAGCGACTTCTGCATCTCGAACCCCTCGATCTCGAGCCAGTCGCCGGCCGTCAGCCGCGACAGCACGGTGCTGTTGACCGAATGGGTATGCAGCACCGCACCGATACCGGCATCGAGACGGTACAGGCAGCAATGCAGCAGGGTTTCGGCCGAGGGGCGCAGATCGCTGTCCAGCACCCTGCCTTCCAGATCCACGCGCAGCAGGTCCTGCCCGGTCAGATGACCCTTGTGCCGCCCCGAGGCGGTAATCAGCGCAGCGTTGTCACCGCTGCGCTGCGAGAAGTTGCCGCCGGTGGCCGGGCACCAGCCCTGCGCATCGATCCAGCGGCCGGCATCGAGGATGTCCTCGGTGGGAAGTGTGCTCATTCCACGCCTGTCTTTCAGTTGTCAGTCAAAGCCCGGATCCGCAGTGGATTCCCGCGGCAGGGCCGATAGTGTACGGGATTTGGCCGAGACGGCGAAAGCCTGTCGGTGACGGGTTACGCGTCACCCGTCACGCCCATCAGATGGAATTCATCCGCATCCTGCCAGGCAGGGAAGACTTCACGGAAACGGACCAGCTCAGCGGCATCGAGGGTCTTGGTCGCCACGAAGGCCTCAGCCGCCGGACGGTCGATAACGGCCACGCCCTTGAAATCCACCAGCATCGAGTCACCGCTGTAGTCGAGACCCTTGGCGTCCTGGCCGATGCGATTGACACCGGCGACGTAACAGAGGTTCTCGACCGCCCGGGCCTGGAGCAGAATCCGCCAGGGTGGCGCCGCGGCGCCGGCCAGTTGGCGACGCAGAGCAGCAGGTCATAGTCGTTGCGATTGCGCAGGAAGACCGGAAAACGCAGGTCATAGCACACGCTTGGCAGAATGCGCCAACCGCGGTACTCGATCAGCACCCGGCGCTCGCCCGGGGCGTAATGCTCGTGCTCGCCGGCCATGCGGAACAGGTGGCGCTTGTCGTAATGTTGGTGGCGGCCGTCCGGTTCGACGAACAGCAGCCGGTTGACAGGCCCACGCTCCGTCGCCGTCACGACACTGCCGCAGATCGCCGCACCGAGGCGGGCCGCCTGCTCGCGCAGCCAGGCCAGGGTCGGCCCCGCCTCCGGCTCGGCCAGCCCTTCGGGTGCCATTGTGAAACCGGTGGTGAACATCTCCGGCAGCACCACCAGGTCGGTGGTGCCGGGAAGCGGTGCCAGAAGGGACTCGAAGTGACGCCGGTTGGCGTCCGGGTCCTGCCAGTGCAGTGGCGCCTGTACCAGGCTGACGCGAAGATCGTCTGTCGGATTCAGATGCTGCATAGACGCTGTGCCGCCTCCTCAGTGTGGCCTCGCCCTTGGCGAAGCAGAAACGGACCAGGCGGCGCTCGAGCGGCTGCTCGCAGAAGACCGATACCGGAATCGCCGCGACGCCGGCCTCGCGGGTCAGCCAGCGGGCGAAGTCGGTATCGGCCAAGTCGCTGATCTCGCTGTAGTCGACCAGCTGGAAATAGGTCCCGGCCGCCGGCGTGAATCGGAACCGGCTGGACCCGAGCAGCTCGTTGAACAGGTCGCGCTTGGCCTGGTAGAAGGCTGGCAGCTCGAGATAATGCTCCGGCGCCTCGGTGAGGAAATCCGCCAGCGCCAGCTGTACCGGCGTGATGGTGCTGAAGGTCAGGTACTGGTGCACCTTGCGGAACTCGGCACTGAGCGACGCCGGTGCGACGCAGTAACCGACCTTCCAGCCGGTGCAGTGATAGGTCTTGCCGAACGACGAGACGACGAAGCTGCGCCGGGCCAGCTCTTCATGGCAGAGCAGGCTCTGGTGGGTGCGGCCGTCGAAGACGATATGCTCGTAGACCTCGTCGCCGATCAGCAGGATATCGGTATCGCGCACCAGGGCCGCCAGCTGCTCGAGGTCCTCGGCCGTCAGCAGGCTGCCGGTCGGATTGTGCGGCGTGTTGACGATGATCATCCGCGTACGCGGATTGATCGCATCGGCGAGACGCTGCCAGTCGATGCCGAAGTCGTGCGGCTGCAGCGGTAGGCGCACCGCACGACCGCCATTGAGCTCGATCGCGGGCTCGTAGCTGTCGTAGCAGGGGTCGAACAGGATCACCTCGTCGCCACTGCGCACCACCGCCGCGATGGCGGCGAACAGCGCTTCGGTCGCGCCGGAGGTCACGGTGACCTCGGTCTCGCTGCAGGGACGATGACCGTACAGGCGTTCGCACTTGGCGGCGATGGCCTCGCGCAGCGCGGGCACCCCGGTCATCGGCGCGTACTGGTTGGCCCCCTGCTCGATGTAGTGCGCTACCCGCCGGCGCAACGCGGCGGGGCCATCGAAATCGGGAAAGCCCTGGGACAGGTTGATCGCCCCGAGGCTGGCGGCGAGCTGGGACATCTCGGTGAAAATGGTGGTACCGACCTTCGGCAGCTTGGTCTCGGGATACCGCATCGGGCGCATTCTCCTGGAAATGGACTGTGCCGGGTTCCATTCGTCGGAATTCGCCCCTTCGGGGCATCATTCCAACCTACGTTCGAAACCGCTCAGTTTACAACAGAGATGCCATCTAGGTAGAGGCGTAGACTGGAATGAGCGACGCGAATTCCGGGGCGCTCTCAGAAAATCAGCAGATGCAGTACGCCTCGCAGAACCATCCCGGCCAGGGCGCCGAGCACCGCCGCGCGGGCGACGGCACCGACCCGCTTGCCGGCCGCCCCCAGAATCGCCACCCCGGCCAGGTCCAGCGGATGGGTGACGAACCCCGCCATGCGGTTGAGGTCGTGGGCACTGATCAGGCCCTGGTTCATCAGGTCCAGGGTCACGCCCATGAACGCCGTGCCGCCGGCGATGAACTTGGTGACGATCGGCAGCACCGTCGCCTCGGGCAGTCCGAGCAGATTCAGCAGCGGGGTCATCAGGGCGCCCAGTAACGGTATCGCCCCCAGTGCCTCGAGGGTGCCGACGAAACAGAGCGCCAGCAGCAGCATCGGCAGCGAAGCCAGGGCGATCTTCATGCCCTCCTGGCCGCCGTCGGCGAGTATCTCCATGGTGCTGCGCCGTTCCTTCACGCGCGAGACGGCGCCGGCATCCCCCTCCGCACCGTCGTCAAGACTGCGTGCCAGCAGGTAATAGGTCAGCGCCGCGGCGAACAACCCGCCGACCAGGGAAGTGACCAGAATCACCGGCAGGTTGAGCCCGACGGCCACCATCGGAAAGACCACATTGGCCTGGGACATGGTCAGCACCATCGCGAAGGTCGCGGCGATATGGCGCAGCGAGGTGCCGTTGCGGTCCATCAGCGCCAGGGTCGCGACCGGCGCGGAGAAGCTCACCAGCAGCAGCTTGATCATCGCGAAGATGCCAAGTCCCGGCAGCCCGAACAGCCTCAGCAGCGGTGCCAGCCGGTTCGCCACCCAGGCCAGCACGCCATGGGCCTCGAGCAGCTTCATCAACGCCAGCATCACCACCAGAATCGGCAACAGGATATAAAGCGCCAGTTCGACGGCGGTACGCCCGGACTCCAGTATGACGCTGACGATGGCTTCCATTCCATTCTCCGGTGCCGACGAAAGCCGCAGATTTTACATGAATCGTTAGGCGTTAGGCGTTAGGCGTTAGGCGTTAGGCGTTAGGCGTTAGGCGTTAGCCGTTAGGCGTTAGGCGTAGGGTGCTGCCAAGCGAAGCGCGGCGCACCATTGGCCTTGATGGTGCGGTTCGTCGCACTCCACTGTAAACCGCTCCTGCGTTTACAGCATTTCCACCGCCCATGGTGGTCACCGGCACCCCACGGTCCGGTCACCATTATTCCGTGTACGGCTCGATGCGGTAGGCTTCCAACCGGTAGCCGGCCGAGGCCAGGTCATGGCTGAACGCCTCGACGGTGAGAACGCCCGTGATCCAGACGGCATCGTAGAGGTTCTCGAGCCGGGTGCCGGGCTCGAAGGTGGCATGGACGATCTGGTTCGACGGCGGCGGCGGCGTGTGGATGCAGGCGCCGAACCAGGGCACCAGGAAGAAGCTGGTCACGGTCTGGCCGTCACCTTCCAGCGGCACGACGAAACCCGGCAATCGGACCATGCGCCCGTCCAGCTCCGGCACCACCGGCGCCGACTGCAGCGCGGACATCATCTCGTCGAGCTTGCGCTGGGCCCTGGGATCGAAATCGTCGAGATCGCCGAAGTCCTCGCTGCCATAGACCTGCTCGAAACTGAAATTCTGCGGCATCAGCGCCTCCCAGTCGATCGTCTCGACCGGCTGGCCATTGAGCGACTCGGCCGCGGCGGCCGGCAGGATCCAGCAGCACAGCAGCAGGCAGCAGACAGATATCAGTCGTTTCATCATCAACTCTTCAGATTCGGATGCTCATGCCGTCGGCCAGCGAATAGCGGTAGGCCCGCCAGCCCGGAATCAGTCCGGTGAGTATACCGGCCCCCTGCACCATTGCCAGCAGCGTCCACTGCCAGAGCGTCGGTGCCGAGACCCCCAGCTGCAGCCCGAGCTGCTGCTCCAGCAGCGGCTGCAGCAGCCAGAGCCCGCCATACAGAAGCGCCAGCCCCAGCAGGCAACCCAGCAGCGTCAACAGCGCCGCCTCGCTGGTCAGCAGCAGCAACAGCTGCCAGGGCCGGGCGCCGACCGAGCGCAGGATCGCGATCTCGCGGCGCCGCTCGTTGAGCCCGGTCAAAAGCACCGTCAGCAGTCCGGCGAGGCCGCTGAAAACGACGCAGGCCGAAATCGCCAGCAGCGCCCGTTCCGCGACGTTCATCAGGCTCCAGAGTTCGGCCAGCGCCACCCCCGGCAGGATCGCCAGAAGCGGCTCCTTGCGATAATCGTTGATCGCCCGCTGCAGCTGGAAGGTCGCCAGTTTCGACTTCAGACCGACCAGAAAGGCGGTGATCTGCTTCGGCGTCAGGTCCTGTTGCCGGATATCCCCGATCTTCTGCCCCGGCAGTCGGGTACCGGACTCCCAGCCGACATGGATCGCCTCGATCGCTTCGAGGCTGACCAGCAGGCTGCGATCCACTGGCGTGCCGGTACGCGCCAGTATACCGGCGACCCGAAACGGCTGGTCGTCGTGGCGGGCGAAACTGGTGTTGCCCAGGCCGTGGGCGATGACCAGCTCCTGCCCGACCTCATAGCCGAGACTCGCCGCGACTTCGGCGCCGATCACCGCATCATGGAGGTCGCTGAAGGGGCGACCGTCACTCAGCTCGACCGGGCGGCCGCGACCGTAGCGGAAATGTTCGAAAAAGGCGGCACTGGTGCCGACGACACGAAAACCGCGATGCGAATCGCCGAGCGACAGCGGTATCGTCCAGTCGACCTGGCGGTGACCGGCGATCTCGCGGTAACTGCGCCAGTCGATGTTGTTGCTGGCATTGCCGATATGGAAGATCGAATAGAGTAGCAACTGGGTCTGGCCGCTGCGGGCACCGACGATCAGGTCCGTGCCGGAGACGGTATTGGCGAAACTGTTGCGGGTCTCGGTGCGGATCTGCTCCACGCCGAGCAGCAGCATCACGCTGACGGCGATCGTCAGCACCGTCAGGGACGCGGTGCCGCGGCGGTTCTTAAGACTTTTCCAGGCCAGTATCCAGATCGCCATCAGGCCGCCCTCGCCGGCCGGTTGAGTTCCGCCAGATCGAGCCGGCGCTCGAAATGCCCTGCCAGGGCGCCGTCGTGGCTGACGAACAACAGGGTGCTGTCCTGCAATCGCGCCTCCTGCAGCAGCAGTTCGATGAAGGCGTCGCGGGCGTCGGCATCGAGGGCCGAGGTCGGCTCGTCGGCAATCAGGATCTCGGGGCTGCCGATCAGCGCCCGCGCCGCCGCGACCCGCTGCTGCTGGCCGATCGACAGTTGTGACACCGGCCGGGCGAGCAACGCCGGATCGGACAGCTGCAATTGCTCGAGCAGGCGTCGTGCCTCGCCGTCGAGGGAGTCGGCGCGGGCCAGCGCCCGGTCCCTGCGCTGGCGGGAGAAATGGCAGGGCAGCACCACGTTTTCCAGCACCGACAGATAGGGCAGCAGATTGAACAGCTGAAATATCACGCCCAGGTGATGGGCGCGAAAATGATCCCGCGCCGCCGCCCCCAGAGTGCCAAGATCCCGCCCCAGCACCCTGAGATGACCGCTGTCCGGTGTCAGCACGCCACCGATCAGGCTCAGCAGCGTGCTCTTGCCGCTGCCGGACGGGCCCTGGACAAACAGCTTTTCACCCTGTCCGACCCTCAGCGACGCTATCTCCAGCACCGGGTTCCCCGGTTGCCAGCCAAACTGTAACTGCTCGATCTCGATGGCTGCGGGCTGCATATTACCTAGAACTCGATCCTGGTCTGGTTGGAGGTCAGCGTCAGCCCCTGCTGTCCGGCGCCGATGAACTGTACCCTGAGGGACTCAAGACCCGGGAAATGGTGGAAGAGTTCCACGCTCATGCCATCCAGTTTATCGGGACGGGCGCAGCGGAAGCGGTAGCTGACCTCGAAATCGGCATGCGCATTCGGCTCGTCGCCTGCGTGATCATGCTCGTCGTGATCGCCTTCGTGACCGTGTTCCTGTTCTTGTTCTTGTTCTTGTTCGTGCTCGTGCTCATGCTCGTGCTCGTGCTCGCCATGACCGTCATGACCGGCGGCGCCGGTGTCCAAAAGCGCCTGCTCGACCTCGGCCCGGTCCAGCAGGCAGAGCGCGGCTTCGGACAGGCGCAGCATCTCGTACCCCTGCTCCAGGGTCGCGACCGCCTGCTCGACACGCTGACGCTCGTCCGCCGCCACCGCCCGATGCTCGAAGCCGACCAGATTGATGGCCGGTGACAACAACCGGGCCTCGAGCACCGGGCCATCGATGGCGATATCGAGCTGCGCCGCGCCATGACTGTGGCTGCCGTGCCGGCGTTCCATTTCATCCGCCTGGGCCTGGGCTCCCAGGGCGATCAACAGTGTCAGGGTCAATCGTTTCATGCCGGTCCTCTCACAGCTGGCGGCTCGTTCCGCCGCAAAAAAACGATACAATATAACATTCCAGCAAGGCTGACCATATTCGCAAGCCGCTGTACCGGACCCGGCTCCGGTGGCAGACTGTAGGCGCATGCAGATCCAGGGATGAAATCAATGGCGAACGCTCTGTTCCGTCGCTCCCGGGCCGCCTCCGAGCAGCTGGCACGCGATGTCGGCATTCAGCTGGACCGGCTGCGGGACCGCCGCCTCTGCCTCGGTGTCACGGGGCTCAGCCGCAGCGGAAAATCCACCTTTATCACCAGCCTGATCAATCAGCTGTTGCAACACAGAAAGTCCAGCCTGCCGGGGTTCTCTCCGGCGCTGAGCAACCGCCTGCTCGATGTTCGGCTGCATCCTCTGGAAACCCCCGGACTGCAGCCCTTCCCGTACGATCAGGCGTGGCAACAGCTGACGGCACAGCCGCCCGCCTGGCCGGAGCCGACGCGCGACGCCAGCGGCTGTCTGCTGGAACTGCGGCTTGGGCGCAAACCCGGCGGGCTCAACCCCTTTGCCCGGGACTATTTCTCGCTCTGGCTGGAAATCCGCGACTATCCTGGCGAGTGGTTGCTGGACCTGCCGCTGCGCGAACTCGGCTTTCGCGACTGGTGCCTGGAATGCAGCCACCGTTTCAGCCAGCCCCCGCCCGGAACTGGCGCCCGAGCTGATGGCCCAGCTGGCCGGAATCGACCCGCTGGCCCGGGCAGACGAAGGCCAGCTGAAGCTGTATCAGCAGGGTTTCCGTGATTTCCTCGCCGCCTGTAAGGCGCGGGGACTGAGCCAGATCCAGCCCGGCCGCTTTCTGCTGCCGGGACGGGACGACGATCCGGCGCTGATGGCGTTCGTGCCGCTGCCGGGTCTTGCCGGCCTCGACGAGTCGAGCCTTGAACAGGCTGACGACGACAGCTGGTACGGTCTCTGCAAACGTCGCTACGACGCCTATGTCCGGGAGCTGGTCGATCCCTTCTACCGTGGTTTTTTCAGCCGTATCGACCGCCAGATCGTGCTGGTCGACGTGGTCAGCGCACTCAACGGCGGCCCCGAGCTGATCGACGACATGCGCGAAGCGCTGACCCGCATCACCGACAGTTTCCATTACGGCCGCCAGAACCGTCTGCTACAGCTGATCCGGCCCCGCATCGACCGGGTGCTTTATGCCGCGACCAAGATCGACCAGGTGATTTCCGACGACCACGAAGCCGTGCGAACCTTTCTCGCGAGCCTCGTCAGCGACGCCTGGCGCCATGCCGAATACGAGGGTATCCAGCCGGTCTGCGAAGCCACGTCGGCCGTGCGCTGCTCGCGGGAGGTCGAAGACCGGGGCGATCGCGCCGTTTCCGGATTCGACAGCGAAGGCCGGCCCGTCGGTTATGTGCACCCGAGATTCCCGTCCCGGCTGCCCGACGAGGCGCACTGGCAGCGCCTGATGGATTGGGACATACCGCCGCTGCGGCCGCCCTCGGGGCTCTCGGCGCGCAATGGCGACGCCATTCCCCATATTCGCCTGGACAGCGTTCTGAATCTGTTACTGGGAGACAAATGCGTATGAGTACCGAGCCCGACAACTCCGAACGCGACAGTCGCCGCTTTACGCCAGAGTCGCAGGCCCGTTCCGCCGAAGGGGCCGATACCCCGCGTCAGGCCCGGCGTTTCGTGCCGCAACCCGACGACCGGCTGGAGGCGGTGCCGGAGCCGGTCACGGCCGCCGAATCCTTGCCGGGACTCGAGCAATACAGCCGCCTGCGCCTGGAGCGCCTGCCGGTGCGAGGACTCGGGACACTGGGAGCCGGCCTGCTGCTGCTGGTCACCGTCGTCGCGGTCGCGGAGCTGATCAGCCTCTTCGATGCCGCCCTGAGCCTGCACTGGCTGGTTGCGACTCTTTTTGCGGCACTGATCGGCTCGGTGGCGCTGCTGGCACTGCGTGCACTGCTGTCCTTTTTCCGTGCCCGCCGCAGCCTCGACCAGCTGGGCCGGCTGCGCGGGCGTGCCGAACAGCTCGGCGGACGCCATACCACCGGGCGCAGCCGGGCACTGCTCGAGCAATTGAAAGGCTTTTACAGCGCCAAACCCCAGGCCCCGCTGCTCGACCGGGCTCTGGAGACACTGCCGGACTACAGTGATGACAGCGAAATCCTGCGCCACCTCGAGCAGCATTTCCTGCAGCCGCTGGACCGCGAAGCCATGAAGCAGATTTCGGGCTACAGCGCCCAGACGGGGCTGGCCGTCGCGGTCAGCCCCTGGGCAGCACTGGACATGCTGCTGGCGCTCTGGCGCAGTCTGCGGATGGTGGACGATATCGCCCAGATCTATGGCGTGGCCCCCTCCTGGCCCAGCCGCCTGCGGCTGATCCGCAAGATCCTGACCCAGCTGACCCTTGTCGGCGCCAGCGAACTGGCGATCGACCAGATGACGGAGGACCTCGGCAGCACGGCGCTGGCAGGTGCACTCAGCGCCCGTGCCGGTCAGGGGCTCGGCGCCGGCATCCTCAGCGCCCGAATCGGGCTGGCCGCCATGCAGGTGTTGCGCCCGCTGCCTTTCGGCGAAGACCAGGCGCCCGGCATCCGTTCACTGCTGCGCCCGCTGATCGAGAAGCTCAAAACCCGGCTGGGACGGCGGAAAGATTAAAGGCACTTCGATTCGGCGATCAGCGCCAGCTTGGCCCGGCGCGTCAGTGCCTTGATCTCGATTTCGCGCCGCAACGCCTCGCCCCTGCCCGGCTGCGGCTCCTGCCAGGCCAGTTCGACCGGCCGCCGGGCCCGGGTATAGCGCGCACCAAGACGGTTGTCGTCGTTGTGCTCGCGCAGCCTTCGTTCCGGGTCCGTGGTGACGCCGGTGTAGAGACTGCCATCGGCGCAGCGCAGCATATAGACGAACCAGGACTGTTGCGACAACTCGGATCCTCCCTGAAAGTCGCGCCATTGTCGGTTACCCGGCCGGCGGGATCAACGGGGAATAGAAAACGTAGGGTGGAATGAGCCTGCGAATTCCACCGGTGCCAACAGTCACCAGCGGTGATCGATCCAAACGAGTCCGGAAATAACCGGAAACCGCTGGTGGAATTCGGTTCCCTCATTCCACCCTACAGCCAGCAGCCGCGATCCATTAAGATGGGCACCATTCTTCAAGCAGCCCCGACCCGCCATGCCCCGACGCCGCAACAGTTATTTCCAATGCCGCCAGTTCCGTATCGAACAGGGGGACTGCGCCATGAAGGTCACGACCGATGCCAGCCTCCTGGGGGCCTGGGCGCCGGTCGGACAGGCGCGCCGTCTTCTCGATATCGGCACCGGTACCGGTCTGCTGGCCCTCTTTGCCGCTCAGCGCAGCCCGGCCCGGATCGACGCGGTCGAAGTCGACGCCGCCGCTGCCGAACAGGCCCGGCAAAACTTCGCCGCCAGCCCCTGGGCCGACCGGCTGCAGCTGATCGAGGGCGACATTCGCGACCTGGCCCGGGACATGCCGGGACAATACGACGCCATCCTGTGCAATCCGCCCTTTTTCAGCGCTTCGACGCCGAATCGCTGCGAACGGCTGGCCCGCGCCCGCCATAACGACGCCCTGCCGCTGGCGGACCTGCTCGATGTGCTCGAGCGGCTGTTGAGCGGGGACGGTCGCGCCTGGCTGCTGCTACCGCCGAAGGAGACCGGGGAGGTACTGGCGGGACTGGAGCAGCGCGATCTCCATCCGCGTGGACAGCTCGAGGTGTGCAACGACGCCGACAGCGAGCCCCACCGTATCGTCCTGCAGCTGGAAAAGCGTCCGGGGCCCTGTGCCGTCGAGGAGATCCGGCTCTACGAACGACACCCCTTCCACACCGAAGAGGCGGCGCAGCTGTTCGAGCCCTATTACGTCAAGCTGCGCCGCCGGCCGTAGGGCACCATGAGCCTGCGAAACGTGCCGTTGATTTCGGTGCGGTTCGTTGCACTCCACTGTAAACCGCTCCTGCGTTTACAGCATTTCCACCGTCCATGGTGGTCACCGGCACCCTACATTCTATCCGGCTTCCGTAGGGTGCTGGTAAGCGAAGCGCACCGCACCTTATTGCCGAACGCCGGCACGGATTTACGCTGAGTCTTGGTGATTCCACGCTTAAAAGCCTAGAATTCTGCACCTATTCACCAATATTCACGGAGCAACGATGTCCAGCCACAAACTCGATCGCACCGACCGCCGCATTCTGGAGCTGCTGCAACAGGATGCCAGCCTGTCCGTGGCCGAGATCGCCGAGCGGGTCGGCCTCTCGTCGACACCCTGCAGCCGCCGCATCAAGCGCCTCGAGGAAGATGGCTACGTCGCCCGCCAGGTGGTGATTCTGAATCCGGCCCGCATCGGCCTGCCGATGACGGTACTGGTCCATATTTCCCTCGAGGCCCAGACACAGGAGCGCCTGGGCAGCTTCGAGAAGGCGATCAGCGAGCTGCCGGAAGTGATGGAGTGCTATCTGATTACCGGCAGTACCGCCGACTACGTACTGAAGATAGTGGTTCCGGATCTGGACCACTATCAACAGTTGCTGCTCAATCAGTTGACCGGCATCGCCGGGGTTCGGTCGATCATCTCCAACTTCGTGCTGCGTCAGCCGATCGACCGCACCGCCTACCCGCTGGATCATCTGGCTTGAGGGCAAAGCTTCAAGCCCCAAGCCGCCTGGAGCCTGCAGCTTGAAGTTGATACTTTCTTCACAGCTCCTCGATCTGGCGCTTGAGGTCCTCGATCTTGTGCGAAACCACCTTCTCCAGGTGCGCCAGTTCCTCCAGCAGCTGCGCCTTGCGATCCACCGCCTGCTTCTCCTGGGCCACCAGCTGATCCAGTTCGGCGACCGCACGCAGGTAGTAGGGAGACGACTCGGTGGTCGCCCGGTAGGGCACCAGTCCCTCGTTGACCTTGATATTCTTGTGCAACCGCTTGAACTTGAATTTCCTGCTCTTGGCGAACCACTCGCCATGGTGGCGATGGTAATAGATTTTCAGGACATCGATATCCCCCTCGATGCGCGTACTGTAGCGCTCGATATCCTGAATGTCCTCGATGCCCATCGCCTGCAGGGTTTCGAATGTCTTGCCGTTCATGCCCGCTTCGCTCCCGACTGACCCAACTGCACGAAGTATAGCCGCTTCCCGCGCGCGCCCGGTGACATGCCGGCTCGGGGGCTGGATGCAGCCCCGGCGAAACTGTCTATACTTTGGGCAAGCGCAGGATAATCATCAAAACAGCGTTGAAGTACGGCACGTACAACCAATCTTACCGGCCAGATACAGGACCCTCAGACGCCTTTCACGCCTCTCCCCTCTACCGGTCAGCCAGACGCTGTGTCACCTGCGAGTTGTGCGGTCCGATGCTCCGATGCAACGTTGGCCGCGAGGGTTAATTTCTTGCTGATAGGGCCTTTAAATGGACTGCGAAATCACCGGATTGACCGCCGATACGATCTTGCGAACCCTGGAAACCTATCCGGGCGCCGAGTGGGTGAACATTCCTTATCGCTGCCCCTGGGAAAATACCGTCAGCCGCCATCCGCTGATTTCCGACCGCATGGCGGAGCGCATCCGTTTCCGGCTCCCCTTTCCCGCCAGCACGCTGGAGATCCGGATTCTTGCGGCCCTTTCAGGGGGCAAACTGTTCGAGAACGATCTCGTCACCCTGCTCGGCGGCGACGAGGAGGACAGCCTTGAAGCGATCGAGGCATTGCATCAGCGCGGTCAGATTGCATTGTGCGAAAGTCACAATGTACGCCACTGGCTGATTGCCGATATCGAGCTGCGCAAGCTCCTCAAACGCGAACTGGAACTGGTGTAGGTCTGAACGCCTTCTTCCCGCCAAGGCGCGATGAACCTGGAATCAGAGATGGCCAAGGCTGAAACGCTCGCCGCAGCTGTACACCACCAGCTCTTCACCGCCGTCGGCTGCGGGCTCGATGCCGGCCATCTCGACCAGACGGTAGAACAGATTGCGATGAATGCGTCCGGCCATGCCGAAACGGACTGCCAGCTCGGGCGCCGGCTCTCCGGTCTGCGGATCCTGCCGGACACAGAGGGGATGCCCGGGGCCTGCAACGACATGGTCACCGGTCCTGCTGGTGAAATGCAGCTCCGGCCCCCGGCCGCCGTCACGGACCTCGAGCTCCACCCACTGAAACGGCAGATCGTCGACCTGGATCCCGACCTTCTCGACCGGCGTCTTGAGAAAGTAGCGCCCCTCTTCGCGCCAGAGCACCCTGGAAAACAGCCGCACCATCCGCTCGCGGCCGATCGGGCTGCCGCAGTAGTACCAGGTGCCGTCGCGGCCGATGCGCATATCGATATCACCACAGAACGGCGGGTTCCATTTTTCCAGCGGCGGAATACCATCGCCCTCGCTTTCGAGCTGGCGTTCTGTCCCGGCCAGGTCAAATCCGGTCATGCGAGGCTGACTCCTCTTGGCGTTGTGGGGGCCGGCTCGGGCCCGGATTAGAATCGTTCAACTTTACTGTAAAACATTTCATCATATAACCCAATTACATGAAAAACGTTCACTGTTAGAATTATCAGCACTTAAAAGACAGACGACAACGGCACAGTGCAGCTATGAGAATCTCCCTGGAAGAAAAATTCGCCGATCCCACCCGCGGGGTCTATTTTGTCGGCACGACGCCCCCACGCGACGATACCGAGCCGGAGAAGGTCCAGGAGATTGCCGACAAACTGCTCGCCCGCCTGGGCCAGATCGATTACGACGGTCTTATCGTCTATGACATTCAAGACGAAAGCAGCCGCATCAGCAAGCCGCGTCCCTTCCCCTACATGCAGACCCTGGATCCGCGAGTCTATTCAAGCCTGCTACGGGAGAAATCGGTACATCGGGTAATTACCTACAAGAGCGTGGCGCAACGCGACCGCGCCGATTTCGAGCACTGGCTCGAGCAGTCGCGCGAGGCATTCAATATTCGCGACCTGGTGCTCGTGGGCAGCCCGTCGTCGGAAGGCGAGATCCGTCTTTCACTGGCCGATGCCTACCGCGCGCTCGAGCAGCATCCGCTGAACTATCACCTGGGCGGCGTCACCATTGCCGAACGCCATGCCAGCAAGGGCAACGAACACCTGCGCCTGCTCGACAAGACCGCCCAGGGCTGCCAGTTCTTCATCTCTCAGGCGGTCTACAATGCCCAGGCGACCATCGATCTGCTCAGCAGTTACGCCCGCGAGTGCCGCAACCGCGGTATTGCGCCGAAGCGCATCATCCTGACCTTCACGCCCTGCGGCAGCGCCAAGACGCTGGAGTTTATGGAATGGCTGGGCATTTCGGTGCCGGAGGCGACCCGCTGGCGCATCCTGGACGCCAAGAACCCGCTGGCGGAGTCTGTCCGGGTCTGCCGCAGCAACCTCGACCAGATTCTCGAAGCGGCGATGCCGCTTGGCATTCCGCTGGGCCTCAACATCGAGAGCCTGACCAACCGCAAGGACGAGATCGATGCGTCTATCCGGCTGTTCAAGCTGCTGAAGGCGACTCTGGATCTGAAGCTGGCAGAGAGCCATTTGTAGGATACTCCATGGCGTCTGCCCCCTGATCGTGGGAGATTCTATGGTTCCTGGCCACCCCTGATCATGGCCGGTGCCATGGTCGATATTTCGTAGGAGCCTCGCTCCGGGGCGAAAAGCTCTGGTACCGAGGCTGTTCGCACCGGGGCGGCGCTCCTACGCCGGGCGCTGAATTTTCGGGGGCGGCTTCAGCGCGAAGGGGAGGGCTCCAAAGGCGGCTATTCGCGGCTAAAGCCACTCCCACGGGTAAGTCAGCACGAATCGCAGAACGCGTGATGCCAAAGGTTGGGCTGCGCCCAACATGGTGGGTTACGCGGCGTCCCAAGCACCTGAATACATTCCAATTCCGCGGCCGTTACGCCGCTAACACCACCCTACGGCGGTGCATCGACTGTATCGAGTTCCCTGAGCAGCGATTCCAGCTCGCTGTAACGTTCCGGCTCCCAGAGAATCAGTTGGCGCTCGTAGTCGATCTTGTAACGGGCGTTCATCAGGAAGTCCATTCCAAGCAGGCCGTCGTTGCCGACCGACGGCCCCTGGTGATCGATCACCATGGCGCGCACGTTGGCAACCTTGTACGGACCGATTTCGATGCGGTCGAAGTTGACGCTCTGGGTCTCGATGCTGCCGCCGCCGGCGACCCGGGCATAGCCACCCGGACGGGTTGCGTAGCTCAGACCGCTGAGAGCATCCTTGTGGAAAACCGTGCTGGTCGCACCGGTGTCGAGCACCATTCGCGTTTTCGCGCTGCGCCCGCCATAGACGACGGTCACCGGCACCAGCACCCGGTTGTTGGCGACCCGCACCGAGGTTTCCATAGTCCTGAGCAGTTGCTCGAGCTCCCGGCGCCGCTGGCTGAACTGCTGCTGGCGCTGCTGGTCTGCCCTCTCGCTACGCTCCCTGGCCAGCTCATCCGGGCTTTTCCCCTCGGAGTATTCCTGGCGGCTTTCGAGCTGGTCCCGATACTGCTGCGGTACCTTGCTCAGGCTATCGACGAACACCTGACGTCCCCGGTCGTCGACATACTTGTAGATACGCGCCTCGGCCGCGGAGGCCAGTACAAGCCCCAGTGCGAGCATCGAGGCGCCGAACACCCTGATTGGAAACGCCATAGCCGGATCCTCCTTCCATCCCTGATGTGCAGGGCCCACTAGCCCCACAAGTCGCCGTTCATACTTGTGAGTACGGGGCAGGGCTAACCTCCCGCCAGTTTGACGCGGAAGCCCTCCTGCTCCAGCGCCTGCTTCAGCCGCTCACGGTGATCGCCCTGAATCTCGATCACCCCCTCCTTGAGCGAACCGCCGGTACTACAAAGCTTCTTCAGTCTTTTGCCCAACTGTTTCAGCTCCGCTTCCGCCAGCGGCACCCCGGTGACCGTGGTCACCCCCTTGCCCTTGCGGCCCGACGTTTCACGCCGGATACGCACGATTCCGTCGAGGGACTGCAGCCGGGCCTGATCGGCCAGATCGGCGCAGATGCACTCGGCCAGGGTTCGCGACATTCCGGGCAGATATCGCCCTTCTCGGTAGAATAGACCAGCCCGCGCAGCTGATCCTGCAATGAAGCCATCACCTTTTCTCCCGGCACGCCGAAAAACCGCTTCCGGCGCGCCTGACTGTTCAGTAACAAAGCGCCTATTGTACCCGCTTCAGGGGTTGAGCCCACCTATCTGCCGGGCCAGATAGGTGGCATAGGTATCGGTCATCCCCCCGATGAAGTCCAGCGCCCTGCGATAGGCGGCATAGAGCGGCGTCTGCGGCGACGGCGCATGGATGCCCATCAGGCTGAGAATCTTTTCGCTGCGATAGTTCAGCCGCTCCGGTCCCTTGACGTGCTGGTCGTGAACGGCCCGGCAGAATGCCTCGAGCAGCGTGCCGAGACTGCTGTAGCCGCCGACCTCGAGTTCGGTCTTGCGTGTATCGGGAAACACCCGCTCCCGCGCCAGGCGCTTGGCCCGCGCCAGGCCATCGCGCACGCCCTCGTTGCCATCCGCCAGCAGCTCGCCACGGTACTCCCCGGCCATGATGGCGTCGTAGTGACAACAGAAGGCCGACAGCGCCGACTCGATCATGTTCTCCATCGCCGTGCCCCGCAATGCCGAAATTTTGCGCCGCGCCGACGCCTGGGTCGCGAAGATCGCATCGTCGTAGCGCAGGTCGCCGCACAGCTGCAGCAGGATGGGTCTGATCTCGTCGAAACCGAGGATGTTCAGTTCGATGGCGTCTTCGAGATCCAGAATCGCATAGCAGATATCGTCGGCCGCCTCCATCAGCCAGGTCAGCGGGTGGCGGCTCCACCAGTGCGGTCCCAGCGGGATCAGTCCCAGCTCCTCGCCGAGCTTGTCCAGTATCGCCCGTTCGCTCTGGAAACAGCTGAACTTGCCGCCGGCGGTGGCCCGCTCCACGGTCCAGGGATACTTCAGCAGCGTGCCCAGGGTGGGATAGGTGAGTCGCAGGCCGCCGTCGAACAGGTGATTCTCGATACAGGTGACCACCCTGAAACCCTGGGCATTGCCTTCGAAGGTCTCCAGGTCCGCCAGCTCCGGCGGACTCAGGGTCTCCAGCAGGTCGCCAGAAGCCTCGCGGCGGAACCAGTCGCGGATCGCGTATTCCCCGGCGTGCCCGAACGGCGGGTTGCCGATATCGTGGGCCAGACAGGCGGACTGGACCACGGTCCCCAGGTCATGGGGACTGATCCAGTCCGGCAACTGGCCGGCGATCAGTTCACCGACCCGGATGCCGAGGGTACGCCCCAGACTGCCGACCTCGATCGAATGGGTCAGGCGGGTATGGATGTGATCGTTCAGCGCCAGCGGATGCACCTGGGTCTTGCGCCCGAGCCGGCGGAAGGCGCTGGAGAACACGATACGGTCGTTATCCTTGTGAAAGTGACTGCGACCGATTTCGCGCGGTCCCAGGTGCTCATGCCCGTATCGCCGCGTCGTCAGAAGCCTGTCCCACTGCATTGCCATCACTGTCTCTCCTCGGGATCCCAAATGGCCGCTTATCCCGAGTATACCCGGCAGGCGAGGCGGTCGTCTCCCGCCGACAGGCTCCGGCGTCCACATGAGAAAATATCCAGACCGGGCGCAGGAACTTACGTAAAACGGCGGTTTCGAACGCTGAATGGGAAATGAACAGCACCGTTATTACCGAACCCGGTTGAAGTGCGGCAGCAACGGACTACAGAAAGCTGCTAGACTGAGTCGCTACCGACTTTGGTCGTACAATGTCACCGGCAAAAGGGACTGCGAATGAACAACACCAACAACAAGCCATTCGTTGCAATCCAGCCCGCCCCGGGCTGAGCAGGGCTGAACGGGGGATACCGCCACCATGAGTGACTATATCCACTGGAGTCTGAAAGGGGCAGGCATCAGTTTGCGCAGCTGCAATGTCGATGAAATCATCAACGAACGCCCCAATATCCGCTGGTGCGAGGCGCTGGTCGACGCTCATCTTGTCGAAGGCGGCGAAGCCCTGCACAGCCTCGAGCGTGTTCGTCACCAGTATCCCGTGACGCTGCACGGCCTGGGACTGGCCCTGGGATCGACGGCGCCGCTGGATACCGGTTACCTGGTCCGGATCCGGGCCCTGGCCGATCGCATCGATGCCAGCTGGATCTCCGACCATATCTGCTTCACCAGTCTCGGCAACTGCTTCAGCCACGAACTGCTGCCGCTGCCCTACACCGAGGAGTCGCTGGACCATATCGCCTCGCGCATCAATCAGGTACAGGAATTTCTCGGCCGCCGTATCCTGCTGGAAAACCCGGCCCGCTACATGAGCTACAACCACTCCACCCTGAGTGAGGGCGAGTTCATGGCGGAGATGGCCAGACGCGCCGACTGCTACCTGCTGCTGGATGTCAACAACAGCTACATCACCGAGCACAACCTCGGCGCCGGTGCCCTGGACACGATCAACAGCCTGCCCCCGGAGCGGGTGCGCGAAATCCACCTGGCCGGCTTCGACAGCCGGGCCGACTACCTGCTCGACAGCCATAACAGCCCGGTCAGCGAACCGGTCTGGGCACTGTACGAAGAGGCACAGAAGCGCTTTACCTGCGCTCCCACCCTGATCGAATGGGAACAGGATGTACCGCAACTGTCGGTTATCCTCCGGGAAGTCAGACGCGCCCAGCGCATCATGCGACGGATACAGGGTAACCGGAGACTGATCTGATGCGACTGGAGCAGCTGCAGCAGGCCCTTGACGAAGCCCTCCAGGGTCGGTCGGAGCCGGCCCTGCAGCACCTGGTCAGCAGTCGGCGGCTGTCGTCCACCGAGTGTCTCGAGCTGTACCGGCAGCTGTTACTGAGTGCCCACCTCAGGACTCTGCAGCGTCTGTTCCCGGCCTGTGCCAGGCTGCTGGGAAGGGCCCATTTTCAACAGCTGGCCCGGCACTGTGCCCACTGCAGCACCGGCCCTCCGGGCGAATGCATGCCCTCGCGGCTGGCGCAGTACCTCGACGGCCAGCCGGAACTTGCCGGCATGCCGTTCCTGCCGGAACTGGCGCAGCTGGAATGGCTGCTCTACTGCGCCTGGCGCGCACCCGACGATCCCGAGCTCAATCTGGATATCCTGACCGAATTCCCGGAAGAACTTCACAGCGAGGTGCGGCCTATTGCCAGCCACGCCCTGCGGCTGATGAACAGCAGCTGGCCGGTTTACGAGATCTGGCTGGCCTGCCGGCAGGAAACCCTGGCAACCGCTACTGGAGCTGCCCGGCGGCTGGCTGTGCATCTACCGCCACCTCGATCGGGCCCAGGTCGAGAAGGTCGACGATATCCAGGTCCTGATGCTCAGCGGCATCCTGCTGGGCTACAACCTCTATCAGCTCAGCTGCGACGTGCCGAACCTGAACGAGCTGCTGACCTGGATGATTGCCCGCGGCTGGATATCACGCCTGGAGTTCTCCTGCGTTGCCGGCGACACGGAACCCAGGTCTGAATGATGCCCCAAAAGCGTTCGGCCGGGCGGCGTTCCACGGCCGGCACAAGGTGCTGGTGTTGAACGGAACCAGGGATTCAAAACCCGAAATTCGCCTTCGGCTCATGTAGGTTGGAATGATGCCCCGCAGGGGCGAATTCCGACATCGGGTTGCCACGGCGGCTGAAAAGTCCCCGGAATTCGCCTTCGGCTCATTCCAGTCTACGCCCCCTTGTAGGCATCCAGCGCCGCCTTGCGCACCCGGGCGTAATCGATGATCGGCGCGAGGCCGCGGACCCGTGCGGTCGTGGCCGGGTCATGGCGCTGCCTGGCCGGCAACTGCGCCAGCTCCGGCAGCCACCGGCAGACGAATTCGCCCCGGGGATCGAAGCGCTCGGACTGGCGCATCGGACTGAAAATCCGAAAATAGGGCGCGGCATCGGCGCCGACCGACGCGCTCCACTGCCAGCCACCGAGGTTCGAGGCGAAATCGCCGTCGATCAGGCGACTCATGAAGTAATCACAGCCCAGGCGCCAGTCGACACCCAGCAGCTTGGTGAGAAAGGAAGCCGTGACCATGCGCAACCGGTTGTGCATCCAGCCGGTTGCAAGCAGTTGGCGCATCGCCGCATCGACGATCGGGAACCCCGTTTCGCCACGACACCAGGCCTCGAACCGCTCGGGCCGCTCGAGCCAGCGGATGCGGGCCTCGACGTCGGGCCGAAAAGGCGCATACCTGCTCAGCTGCGGGAAGGCGACCAGCAGATGACGATAGAACTCGCGCCAGATCAGTTCGTTGACCCAGCTGCTTTCGAGCCAGCCCGACCCCAGCGCCAGCCGGGCCGCAGCCAGGCACTGGCGTGCCGACAGCTGGCCGGTGGCCAGATAGGGGGACAGCCGCGATGTCGAATCCAGCGCGGGATAATCCCGCCTTTCGCCGTAAACGCCGAGGTCATCGGCCACGAACTGCTGCAGGCGAGCCGCCGCGGCCGCCTCGCCGGCCGGCCAGAGTTCGGCGTCAAAGGCCAGGTCCGGCACCGGCACCGGGTCGGATTGCAGCGCGGTGACAGTCCTGGGCCGCGGCGCCGGCAGGCAATCGAAATCGCCTTGCAGCAGCAGCCGCCGCCAGGCCTTGCTGAAGGGCGTGAAGACGCGAAAAGGCTCGCCCTTGCCGTTGAGTACGACACCGGGCGGCAGAATCAGATCGCCATGAAAACCCTCGACGCGGATACCGGCCTGGCGCAAAACGCGTTTGACCTGACGGTCCCGGCGTCGTTCGTTGAGGGGATACTCGTAATTGAACCGCAGAGCGCCGGTCGCAAGCGTGCGACAGAGGGTAAGCAGCGCCGGGGCGCAGTCATCGAAGCGGGGTACCTCCAGCACGCGCAGCGGGATATTCAACGCCTGAAGGCCGACCCGCAAACGCGCCAGCGCATCATGCCAGAAGGCCAGTTTCACCGGGGCATCGAGGTGCTCCTGCCATTGCTGAGGCGTGCGCACGACGACCGCCACGACCGGATCGCCGGAGGCGCAGGCGGCCGTCAGCGCGGGGTTATCCGCCAGGCGCAGATCATTGCGGAACCAGACGATGTTCATATGAAGTTGCGCAGGCCCAGCTGGTAGGGATGCGGATCGAGATAGGACTGCTGCTGGATATAGTCGCTGCCGTAGCGCTTGAGGTAGTGCTTGATGAGCGTCAGCGGCACCACCAGATGCACCTCGGCGCGGCGGTAACGCTCGATCACGTCCAGCAGCTCCTGCTTGCAGTCGCTGTCGATCGACTTTTTCAGGTAACCGAGTATGTGCATCAGCACGTTGACATGGCTCTTGCGGCTGGCGCGCTGGGCCATATGCGCCATGAACCCGGCGATATAGGTGTCCATCGCCTCCTGCAGCGGCAGGCTGTGGGCCTCGGCGAGATAGCGCCCCAACTGGCGATAGCCCTCGTAACTGTGGGCCATCAGCAGATACTTGCTGCGGCTGTGATACTGCAGCAGCGCATGGTAGCCCGGATCCGCCTCGACCTCGGTTTTCCAGCGATTCAGCGCGAATACCCGGGTAATGAAGTTCTCGCGCAGCACCGGATCGTGCAGCCGCCCCTCCTCCTCCACCGGTAACAGCGGGTTCGCTGCCATCAGCGCCGCGGCGAAAATACCGCGCCCGGCGGCATTCGGAATGCCGTTCTCGTGGTAGATCTTGACCCTCTCCATGCCGCAGCTGGGCGAGCCCTTGATCAGGATATAGCCGCACAGGTCCGGCATCCGGGACGCCAGATCGCGCCCCTTCTCGGCCAGGGCGTCGGTCACGTCCAGATCCGGGTGCTGGGTTCCCAGGGCCCGGGGCGCGGCGGGATCGCCGACCAGCCTGATCGCTTCGCGCGGAACGCCAAGGCCAACGGCGAGTTCCGGACAGAAGGGCTTGAAGTCGAAACAGTCGGCCAGTACCTCGAGACAGTAGCTCGAGCGCTTGTGACCGCCGTTGTAGCGTACCTTTTCACCCAGCAGACAGGCGCTGATCCCCACCGGGATACGGTCAACCTCTGCCAGTATTGGACTCTCGTGCATGGCCGGAACCTACATGCCTATAAAGGGTTGAACCAGGCGCCCCATCAGACCGCTGAACTTGAGCGGCGCATCGGTGGCGATAAGACAGATGCAATCCTCATCGGTGTCGTTGAGCGGCTGATGCGAGACCTCCAGATCGAGGTCTGCGACATCGCCGGCCCTGAAGCGCCCCAGCTCGTCATTATAGGAGCCGCGCAGCACCAGCGTCAGCTCGCTACCGCGGTGACCATGGTGCGGCACCGAAACGCCGGGGGCAATTCGCAGCAGGCGTGTCGCACCGGGCCCGCCGAGATGCAGATCGACCTGCTTGACGCCGGGCGCAAGACTGCGCCACTGCAGACCGTCGAGGGAACCCTGCAGCCGCTCGGCAAGGGCCGAGGGCATGTCCGGATCCCGCCGCGCCGCACCGCGCGCGACAGGGGCCGGCTCGGGCATCTCGCTATCCAGGCGCTCGAGCACTCGTGCCAGGGCGTCGCCGCTGTCCTCGAGCGCAACCGGCTCGAGCACCTCGAGCAGGGCGCCGCCGACCGCTTCCGCCTGCAGCAGCCGCTCGCGACACTGCGGGCAGCGCTCCAGATGGCAGGCCACCAGCAGTGCCATGCCCGGCACCAGCGAGCCCGCGGCATAAGCCATCAGGGTCGCATCGTCCAGATGATGACGTATGTTCACGACGGCTCCCCCACATCAGCTTGAGTTTGTCGAACGCCAGCCGCAACCGGCTCTTGACGCTTCCCAGCGGTATCCCGAGTATCTCGGCGATTTCAGAGTGACTGCGGCCGTCGTAATAGGACATGTACAGCACCTGGGCCTGGGCTTCCGGCAACTGCCGGATACAGGCCGCCATGCGATCACTGAGCACCGCCCCCTCCCCGGCATGACGCTCATCGGTGTCGGGCTCTTCCGGATCGAGCTCGTACAACGGCATTTTCTCGCGCCGCAGCCGGTCGATGCAAAGATTGCGGGCCAGCGTGAAGATCCAGGTGCTCGCATTGGCCTTGCCCGGGCTGAACAGGTGCGCCTTGCGCCACACCGACAGCATCGCCTCCTGGGACAGTTCGTCCGCCTGCGCCGGCGACATGCCAAGGCGCATCAGGTACGCCTTCACACGCGGGGCAAAATGCTCGAAAAGCCGGGCAAAGAGCGCCCGGTCGCGCGTCTCGGCCAGCAGAGCCAGGCAAGCGCTCCATTCTTCCCGCATCGGGGGTGCCTCTTTGAACAACGGGGTGACAGTAGCCACATCGCCTCCGGAAGATTGTGCTCGTGATCCTGAGTGCTATACGCTGCATCGCCTGAAATGGATCAGCACCCATCGGACCCGGAAACGGTGATCTGAGTGTGCCCGCATCTTCGTACAGAGGCGCAACAGATGCAAAGGAAACCAGAATGAACGTACAGGCACTTCGTCCCCTCAAGATCGCCGTCGTCGGCTCGGGCATTTCGGGGCTGTCCTGCGCCTGGCTGCTGAGCCGGCAGCATCAGGTGACACTGTTCGAGAAGGACGACCGTCTGGGCGGCCACTCCAATACCGTCGAGCTCGATCTCGATGGCCGCCAGACCCCGGTCGACACCGGCTTTATCGTCTACAACCCGGTCAACTACCCCAACCTGGTGCGGCTGTTCGAGACCCTGGGGTCGAAAGCCGCGCCACCGAGATGTCCTTCTCGGTCTCCCTCGACCAGGGCGGCCTGGAGTACAGCGGTACCGGGCTGCCGGGCCTGTTCGCCCGGCGCCGCAACCTGCTGAGCCCCCGCTTCTGGTCATTGATACGCGACCTGCTGCGGTTCTACCGCGCCTCGCAAGCGTACGGCCAGGACAGTGAACTGGCCGGACTCACGCTCGGACAACTGCTGCAGCGCGAGGGGTATGGCCACGCCTTTATCGACGACCACCTGCTGCCGATGGGGGCTGCCATCTGGTCCACGCCAGTGGACAGGATGCTCGACTATCCGGCGCTGGCGTTCCTGCGCTTCTGCCAGAACCACGGCCTGGTACAGCTCAATGACCGGCCTCAGTGGCGCACCCTGGTCGGCGGCAGTCGCAGCTATGTCGAACGCATCGAGCGGGTATTGCAGGAGCGCGGCGAGATTCGCCTCAACAGCCGCATCCATCGCATCGTTCGCCGCCCTGGCCGTATCGAACTGGAATTCATGCACGGCGAGCGGGAAGTCTTCGACCAGGTGGTGCTGGCCTGCCACGCCAACCAGGCGCTGTCGCTGCTGCATAATCCCAGCAGCGACGAACAGCAGTTGCTCGGCGCCTTCGAGTATCAGCGCAACCGCGCCGTGCTGCACAGCGATCCGGCCCTGATGCCCAAACGCCGCGCCGCCTGGGCCAGCTGGAACTACCTCGCAGAGGGTACCCGCCCGCGCAGCCGCGAGGTATCGGTGAGCTACTGGATGAACCGCCTGCAGCACCTGCCCGCATCACATCCGCTGTTCGTGACCCTGAATCCGCTGCAGGAGCCGGCACCGGGCGCCATTCACCGCAGCTTCCTC
The DNA here is from genome assembly GCF_042661465.1 of Marinobacterium aestuariivivens. Taxonomy (NCBI): domain Bacteria; kingdom Pseudomonadati; phylum Pseudomonadota; class Gammaproteobacteria; order Oceanospirillales; family Oceanospirillaceae; genus Marinobacterium; species Marinobacterium aestuariivivens. Next base: position 564,520 of record NZ_JBHSWE010000001.1, read on the forward strand.
TATGATCACCCGACCTTCTCGCTGGCCGCGCTCGACGCCCAGCAACGTCTCTGGGACCTTCAGGGCGAGCGCAACACCTGGTTCTGCGGCGCCTATTTCGGCTACGGCTTCCATGAGGACGGTCTGCAGTCGGGACTGGCGGTGGCGGAAGCCCTCGGCGGCATTCCCAGGCCCTGGGCGCTGGACGAACCGAATCACCGCATCTTCGTGCCAACGGAAAAAGCCAGGAAGTCGGCCGCATGACAGCCTCCGCGCTTTACCTGGGACAGGTCATGCATCACCGGCTGGTGCCAAAGGTGCATCGCTTCCGCTATCGGGTGCTGTCGCTGCTGCTCGACCTCGACGAGATCGATGCGCTGGACCGGCATCTGCGACTGTTCTCCCGCAACCGGTTCAACCTGTTCTCCTTTCACGACCGCGACCACGGCAGCGGTCACGGCGAGGACCTGAAGTCCGACATCGTCCGAACCCTCGCCGACGCTGGCGTCGATCTGGGCAAGGGCCGCATTTCGCTGCTCTGTTACCCACGCATCCTCGGCTACGTATTCAATCCGCTGAGCGTTTATTACTGCCGGGATGGGGACAACCGTCTCAGGGCAATACTATACGAAGTCAGCAATACCTTCGGTCAGCGTCACAGCTACCTGCTCCCGGTAGACGACGGCGACGAACCGGTGCGTCATGCCATCGACAAGGGTTTCTACGTCTCCCCGTTCATGCCGATGGACTGCCGCTATCACTTCAGGATGCCGCCGCCGGGAAACCGCGTGGGGGTGCATATCGAACAGACCCGCGACGGCGAGTGCATCTTCATTGCCAGCTTCACCGGGCGGCGTGAAGCACTGACCGACCGGTCCCTGCTGAGGGCCTGGTTCGCCCACCCGCTGATGACCTTCAAGGTGATCGCCGGCATCCACTGGGAAGCGCTTCGGCTCTGGCTCAAGGGGCTGCGACTGCAGCCGCGGCCGGCACCGCCGTCGACGCCGCTGACCGCCGGCGCCCCGCGGGGACCTGCCACCCTCATTACCCAGCACAAGCCCCCTTGGGAGAACGCGTTGATGAAACCGACTGAATACAGCGTCGCGTCCGATCTGCCGCGGCTGGCGGAGACCGCCGCCGGCGGCTGGTTCAACCGCCTCTGGCTGCGCAGCCTGGCGCCCTGGCTGGCGCGGATGGATTATGGCCGGCTCGACCTGCTGCTGCCGAACGGGCAACGGCTGCGCATCGGCAATGCCGCCAAAAGCAGCCTGCATGCCGAGGTGCGCCTGCACAACCTGCGGCCGTTGCGTCGGCTGCTGCAGGGCGGTCTGCTTGGCTGGGCGGAAAGCTACCTTGCCGGCGACTGGGACAGCCCCGACCTGAGCGCCCTGATGCTCTGGGGACTCGGCAACGAGCATGCCTTCGGCCGCCTGGCCGAGGGTAACCGCCTCAGCGCCACGGTACAGCGGCTGTTGCACCGGTCGCGTCGCAATACCCGTCGCGGCAGCCGCCGCAATATCGCCTACCATTACGACCTGGGCAACGACTTCTACCGTCTCTGGCTCGATCCGACGATGACCTACTCGTCCGCGCTCTTCGCCGACGCCGGACAGAGTCTCGAAGAAGCACAGCGCAACAAGTACCGCCGCATCTGCGACCTGCTCGAACTGACGCCGGGGCAGCGGGTGCTCGAAATCGGCTGCGGCTGGGGCGGCTTCGCCGAGACCGCCGCCCGCGAGTACGCAGCCGAGGTCGACGGCATCACCCTGTCGCGCGAGCAGCTCGCCTGGTCGCGCCAGCGCATGTCCGAGCAGGGGCTGGAGGCACGCTGCCGCTTCTCCCTGACCGACTACCGCGACCTCGAAGGCCGCTTCGACCGCATCGCCTCGATCGAGATGTTCGAAGCCGTCGGCGAAGAGCACTGGCCGCTCTATTTCGAGCAGCTGCGCCGCCGCCTCAAGCCGGGCGGCCTGGCCGTGCTGCAGGTTATCAGCATCGCCGACGGTCGCTTCGAGCAGTACCGCCGCGGCGCCGACTTCATCCAGCGCTATATCTTCCCCGGAGGCATGCTGCCGAGCCCGTCCCGGCTGACTGCGGAGATCGAGGCGGCCGGTCTGCAGCTGGCGCATCGGGAAACCTTCGGTAGCGACTATGCCCGCACCTTGCAGCACTGGCGCCAGGCCTTCCTCGCGCAGTGGCCGCGAATCGGGGCGCAGGGCTTCGACGAGCGCTTCCGGCGCATGTGGCTCTACTATCTGGCCTATTGCGAGGGCGGCTTCCGCCAGGGTTCCATCGATGTCGGCCTCTACCTGCTGCGCGCGCCCTGAGCGGCGGCGCCCCCGGCATCCGACGGCGCCGCTGACGACGGACAGCCTCAGGCGCTATGGTGCCCTGGGGCTTCCGCTGGCGCTGCCCACCGTCGCTGTCTATGTGCTGCTGCCCACCTGGTACTTCGAGACAACCGGGCTGTCGCTGACGCTGATCGGCGCCCTGCTGCTGTTCACCCGGCTGTTCGACGTCGTCACCGATCCGCTGATCGGCCTGGCCATCGACCGTTATCCCGCCATCCGGCCGGCGCGGCCGATTCTGATCGGAGGTCTGTTGTGCGCACCGGCACTGTGGCTACTGGTGAACCCGCTTGCGGACCAGGCGGCCCTGTCGCTGCTGGCCGGTCTCCTGCTGCTCTACCTGGGCTGGACGCTGATCCAGGTTCCGTACCTGGCCTGGCTGCCGCGGCTGCATGACGACAGCCACGAACGCAATCGCGCGGCGGGTTTTCGCGAAGCCATGACGCTGGCGGGCCTGGTGCTGTCCGCCGCACTGCCGGCCGCCGCCTCCCTTGCCGGCTTCGACGTGCAGCAGGGGCTCAACCTGCTCGTTCTGGTCACGCTGCTGATTGGCGCCTTCGCTGTCCGGGCCCTGGGGCAGCTGCCGGCCGGGCGGCTGCCGTCACAGGCGTCGTCCGACGGGGGCTGGCGCCTGTTTCGCGAAAACCGCCTGGCCCTGCGTCTGCTGACCGGCTGGTTCGTCAACGGTCTGGCCAACGGCTTCCCGGCCATTCTGTTCCCGCTGTTCGTCTCGGCCTGGCTGGGGGCAGCGAACTGGACCGCTCCCTGTACATCCTGCTGTACTTCGGTGCCGCCATCCTGTCGCTGCCGCTGTGGCTCAAGATTTCGCGTCGCTTTGCCCGCCCCCGCCTGTGGTGCCTGGCGATGCTCGGCGCCATCGCCGCCTTTGCCCTGGCGCCGCTGCTGACGCCGGCCACCGCAGCCGCCTTCGTGCCGATCTGCCTGATCACCGGCGCCGCCCTCGGCGCCGACCTGACACTGCCCCATGTCATCCAGGCCGAGATCTCGGACTGGGACCGCTACCGCTTCGGGCGCGAGCGCAACGGCATCCTGTTCGCCTGCTGGAACATGGCGACCAAACTGGCACTGGCGCTTTCCGCCGGTTTCGCCTTCGTAGTGCTTGGCGCCAGCGGCTTCGAGGACGGTCAGCCGGAGCCACTCTGGCTGCTGGCGATGATCTACGCCCTGCTGCCCTGCGTATGCAAGGGGTGGCTGTACTGCTGCTCTGGAATTTCCCGTTACAGCCTTCACAGCACCGGGCAATACGCCTGCGACTGGACCGCCGCCAACGGAGCGCTGCCGACCATGAGGTTATTGATTCTGCTGACCACCCTCTTCCTCGCCGGATGCAGCGACATGAGAATTGAGCAATTTCGCGACAGTCCACACGTCCTGAAGCTCGAGGACTATTTCGACGGCCGGGTACTGGCGTGGGGATCGTTCGAGGACCGGTTCGGCACGGTAAGGCGGCAGTTTTTCGTCGAGATCGACGGCCACTGGAACGGTGAGGCACTGGTGCTGCACGAGGCTTTCCGCTATGACGACGGCGAGGAGCAGGTTCGGGTCTGGACCATCAGACCGGACGGTCAGGGCGGTTATACCGGAACGGCCGACGACGTCGTCGGCGTCGCCCGCGGCCGGATCGCCGGCAATGCCCTGCACTGGCAGTATGAGATGAATCTGGCGGTCGGCGAAAGACGCTGGCGCGTGCGGTTCGACGACTGGATGCTGCTGCAGCCGGATGGCGTCATGCTCAACCGCGCGCAAGTCAGCAAGTGGGGGCTGCGGATCGGCGAAGTCCGACTGTTCTTCCTCAAGCCCGACGCGGCCCGCGAACGCCTTCAGCTTTGACTCAAGCCCGTCCGCGGGCGGGCGAAGCGCTTGAGGCCGGCGACCAGACAGGCGGTCAGCAGCGCACCCGCGGCGATCGCCACCAGGTAGCCGGCCCAGTTGCCCACCAGTGGTATCACGAAGACCCCGCCATGGGGTGCCAGCAACTGGCAACCGAAGGTCATCGACAGCGCCCCGGCCAGCATCGATCCGAGGATACAGGCCGGCAGAACCCGCAGCGGGTCGGCCACCGCATAGGGAATGGCCCCCTCGGTGATGAAGGAGGCCCCCATCACCAGGCAGGCGCGGCCCGATTGACGTTCGAGCGGATTGAATACCCCCGGAAACAGCAGCGTCGCCAGCCCCAGCCCCAGGGCGGCACCATGCCGCCGGCCATCACCGCGGCCTGGGGGAAATAGTTGCCGGCCTCGATCGCGGCGATGCCGAAGGTATAGGCCGCCTTGTTCACGGGCCCGCCCATGTCCACCGCCATCAGCCCCGCCAGCAGCGCGCCCAGCGCGATGCGATTGCCCAGCTGCAGGCCGTTGAGCCAGCCCACCAGGCCGTTGTTCAGTGTCGATATCGGCTCCACCAGCCAGACCATCAGCCCGCCGCAGAGCAGCAGCCCGGCCACCGGATAGATCAGGATGGTGCGGATCGCATCAAGCGCCTCGGGTAGCGGGCGGCACAGCCGTTGCAGCAGCAATACACCATAGCCCCCGATCAGCCCGGCCACCATGCCGCCGAGAAAGCCGGCACCGGCCTGAGCCGCGATATAGCCGCCGACCATCGCCGGCATCAGCCCGGGCCGGTCGGCGATGCTGCGGCCGATAAAGGCCGCCAGCACCGGCACCATCAGCCCGAAGGCGCCCTGGGGACCACCCAGCTCGATCAGCAGGCGCGCCAGCGGGTGGAAATCCGCCGAGGCAGGGTCGGCCGCATCGATGCCGAACAGAAAGGACAGGGTGATGAGTATGCCGCCCCCGACCACGAACGGCAGCATGCTCGAGACGCCGGTCATCAGGTGACGGTAGAAACCCCAGTGCCCCTGGTCCTCCGGCACGCCGACAGACGCAGCCTCCGCACGAATCGTCTCCCCGGCGGGCGGCAGCCGCAGCGCCCGCAGCAGCAGTCGCCGGGGGTCGCGGATGGCATCGGTGACCGGCACCTGCAGCAACGGCTTGCCGGCGAAGCGCTGGCGATTGATATTGCGGTCGACCGCCAGGATCACGGCATCGGCCTGCTGGATGTCGTCCACCGACAACGCACCGCGCACCCCGGCGGCGCCATGGGTCTCGACCTTCAGATCCAGGTGCAACCCCCGTGCCGCCTCCTGCAGGCGCTCCGCGGCCATGTAGGTGTGAGCTATACCCGCCGGACAGGAGGTGACAGCGACGAGGCGGACGTCGGCATCGCCCTGCGGCACCGGCAACTCGACGCCCTCGGCCTCGGCGAACAGCCGCAGCACCTCCATTGGCGTCTGCGCCTCGACAAGGCGTGCGCGAAAGGCCGGATCGATCAGATGGCAGGAGGCGGCCGCCAGTACATCGAGGTGCCGGCCATCGTCATCGGCGGGCTCGGCGATCATCAGGAAGAACCGGGACGGCTGACCGTCGAGCGCACCGAAATCGATGCCCTCGCGGGCGATGGCAAAGGCCAGCGCGGGCTCGCGCACGCCGTCACTGCGTGCATGGGGCACCGCGATGCCCTGCTCCAGACCGGTGCTGCCGCTGGCCTCGCGCGCCAGGAGGGCGTCCAGGAAGGCGTCGGCGTCTTTGAGTTTGCCGGCCCGATCGAGCAGAGCCACCAGTTCGGCCAGGACGTCGTGCTTGCTGTGACTCTCGAGATTAAGTGCTATGCGATCGCTGGCCAGCAGGTCGGTCAACGCCATGGCTGTACTCCGCCCAGGTGCTGTTGCCTACAACCATAGCCGCTTTTGATCACCGGGTCGCGAATGGGCGCTCATCCGCCGGCAGCGAGCCGCCGGCGGATGAGCCGGATCAAACGCCCGAACAGCGGCACGCGTTCGTACAGAGGCCCGGAATCCCAGTAGTCGAGATGTTCGGTGATGCGCCCGTCCGGGGCGAACAGCAGCCGTGACAGACCCTCGACGTCCCAGTCGCCGAGCAGCGGCACCCGGGCGCTGAAGCGCCAGCGGATATAGCCCTGGCGCTCGTCCACGCACCAGTGCAGCACCCGGAAACGGGGCGACTCGGTGCGTTCGAACATGTCCGCCATCACCGCCCTCATGGCCGCGATACCCCGGACATCGTTGAACGGATCGCGAAAGTGCACGGTCTCGGTGAGCAGCGGCGCCAGCTCGTCGAGCCGCTGCGGCGTCAGGTTTTCGAACAGCTCGACATAGCGGGCGCAGTTTTGCTGCTGTGGCGTCATGGGCGCGTGATCCGTCGTACCAGCGGGAAGTAGAGCCGATAGGGTAACAGACGCAGCAGCTTGAGCCAGATGACGAAGCGCCGGGGAAAGGCGATTTCGAAGCCTCCCCGCTCGAGGCCCCGGAGAATGCGGCGCGCGGCATCGTCCGGCTCCAGCAGAAATGGCATCGGAAAGGGGTTGCGATCGGTCAGCGGCGTGCGCACGAAGCCGGGATTGATCAGATTGAGCACGATGCCGCTGCCCTCGAGATCCAGCCTCAGGGCTTCGGCGAAATTGATCAGCGCCGCCTTGCTGGCGCCGTAGGCGGTCGCGGTCGGCAGGCCACGGTAGCCGGCCACCGAGGCGACGATAGCCAGTTGGCCACAGCGGCGCCTGCGCCAGACCGGCAGCACCGCCGCAACGCCATTCACGACACCCAGGACATTGAGCCGCAGCAGCGACTCGAACGGCAGGGGCGAAAAGTCGTCGAGTTCGACCGGCTGATGGCTGCCGGCATTGAGAATGCACAGATCGATAGGGCCGAGCTCGGCCTCGATACGTCTGAATGCCGCTTCGCAGGCATCGCTGTCGGTCACGTCCAGCGGATAGGGCTGCAGGCGCCCCGGCAACGGGCCGCTACGCACCGTCTGTGCCAGGCGTTCGAGATCCTCGACGCTGCGGGCACTGATGGCCACGGTGCAGCCACGCCGGGCCAGCTCCAGCGCCAGGGCTTCGCCGATGCCGCGCGAAGCGCCCGTTATCCAGACTGTCGACCATCTGGGTCTTGGCATAGCGGATTCCTGTTCCAGGGTTCGGCGGAGGCATCGATGACGGCCTCCGGACTGAGGGGGTGGAGGCGTATGCGGGAGCCGCCGCGGGCACTGAACTCGAGCCCGCGCCAGTGACCTTCGCTGTCGTACCAGACCCGGGTGTCCTCCAGATCGCCGCCCAGCCGGTAGCGCTCGACCTCCAGGGTCCGGGCGCCGAACTGCAGCGCTTCGGAACCCTCGTGCTCGATATCCAGATCACTGGCTCTGCCGGTCAGGGTGTTGAGCAACCGGGACCGGCCCAGCACCGACGGGTTCCAGTGATTGCTGGTCACCAGATCCCCCTGCAGGCGCCAATGCCCGCCCTGCGCCTCGACCTCCAGCGCATCCCTGTCACGGCGAGCCCGGATCTGTTCCTGCCGGGAACCATCCTCGATGGTCACGTACAGCGAATCGAGGCGGCCGGACCGCCACCACTCCGTGGCGCGGTAGCGATAGCGGTAGTCGAACCAGAGCGGCAGCGGCACCTGCAGATCCATCGACACCTCGACCCTGAGCCGCTCTCCGGACTCGGTGAACCGCAGGCAATGGGAACCGACCGGGCGGCCTTCCAGGCGCACCTCGAAAATCATTTTTTCCGGCAGTTCCGGCATTGCCGCCGTTCCCGGAGACAGGAGCGCAAGGCTGCACAGCGGAAGAAATTTCAGCCCGTTCATCGTTTCACCTCTGAAGATCCTGTACGCAGCGACGGCGCCGATGGATCTCGTTGCGGTGACGGCCCGGCGACTGCCGGAGCACCTGGCCTTCCGCCTGGCGCGTCTTGCAGGAGGCTGGATAAATGCCTGTAATACATCTATCGTTCAATCACTTAGCGAACTCCCGGAGGGCGGGAGATCGCCACTTCGAGAGACCCAAGGACACCAAGATGATCAAGCCTTTTCTGAAACGCGCGACCCTGGGCGTCGCCCTGACCCTCGCCACGACGCTGCCGCTGCAGGCCGGCACCCTGGTGGAGATGGAAACCAGCGCCGGTACCCTCGAGCTCGAGCTGTTCGACGACCAGGCGCCGAAAACGGTTGCCAACTTCCTCGATTACGTGGACAGCGGCTTTTACCGGGGCACCATCTTCCACCGGGTGATTCCCGGGTTCATGATTCAGGGCGGCGGTTTTACCGAAGCGCTCGAACGCAAGGAGACTCAGGCGCCGGTCGAAAACGAGTCGATCAACGGCGCCAGCAACCTGCGCGGCACCCTCTCGATGGCGCGGACCCGGGATCCGCACAGCGCCACCGCCCAGTTCTTCATCAACAGTGTCGACAATCCGCGGCTCGATGCCCAGGGCAGCCAGTTCGGCTATACCGTGTTCGGCCGTGTCACCCGGGGCATGGATGTGGTGAACGCCATATCCGCGACCCCGACCCGAATACTGGGACCGCACCGCAATGTGCCGGAGACCGCGGTGGTGATACGCGATATCCGCCGAGTCGAATCCGAACCGACGACACCCTGACCACAGTCTCTCTTGTAAGAGCCCATTCTGTGGGCGAATGACCTTTGCATCGAAAGATTCGCCCGGGGACCGGGGTCCAACCTGTCTAGAGCCCGGTCCCGGGGGCAGGGCAATCCCACTATCACGAGGCGATGACAAGATCGTCAGGGTCGATGTGGTCGGGCCTGTCTGACACGCCGTGAACTCGTCCCTGAGGGCTCGGCTGCCGCCGTCCTGGCGGCAGACGGTCAGCCAGACCCGACCACATCAGCCTCGGCGAGCCCGGTGCCGGTGCGAAAACGGCTTAATTCCGGCATTTGCAGCAACCGTTGCCATGCTGCCGAACCCCAAGCCTTTCTTCGAATCCCTCCCCGATCCGCGCCGGACCAGGCAAAACAAGCTGCATGGGCTGTCGGACATCCTCGGTATCGCCCTTTGTGCAACACTCTCCGCCGGCGACCGTCTGCCGCCAGGGAGGGCGGCAGCCGAGCGGTCAGGGACGACGTAAAGCGTGTCGCACGGAAACGGTACCGCCGGCCCGGACTGGCACTCACAGTCGTCAGGTAGTGCGATTGCCCTGATCCCGGGGGCGAATTGACCGGGTCTTTTGATGCCCGTCACTGTTGCACCGCAACAAAGCGGCTAGACTGTAGCCCGGACTCGAAGATCGACCCAGACCCGGGAGGCGTCATGGAAACCGAACTGCAGGCTGAAGTCACAACGCGACAGACACCCGGACGGGGGCACTGCAAGCGCCCGTCCCCGTTGCCGGGTCCCTTTACCCGGCTCGACGACGAGGGACCGCTGTCATACCGCTCCTTCGGTACCCGGGCGCTGGACCACGCCTTCAGGGCCAACCTGGCACGCTTCAGTTTCGGGCTCAGCCCGGCCGGACTGACGGCACTCTGGGTCGACTGGATGGCCCACCTGGCGACCTCGCCGGGTAAACAGCTGGCGCTGATGGAAAAGGCGGGGCGCAAGGCGACCCGGCTGATGAACTACATGCTGCAGCAGGCCACCGATCCGGACTGCGCCTGCTGTATCGAACCCCTGCCCCAGGACCGGCGTTTTACCGGCCCGGCCTGGCAGCAGTGGCCGCACAACCTGATCTACCAGGCCTTCCTGCTGCATCAGCAGTGGTGGCACAACGCCACCACCGAAATCGACGGACTGTCGCCGCAGCGCCAGCGGGTGCTGTCGTTCGTCCTGCGCCAGATGCTCGATCACTATTCACCGTCGAACTTCCCCTGGAGCAACCCCGAGATCATGCAGGCCACCCTGAGCCAGGGCGGCATGAACCTGGTCAGGGGCATTCAGAACCTGAGCGAAGACTGGCAGCGCGCCGCCGCAGGCCACAGACCGGTCGGCGCCGAGGCCTTCGCGGTCGGCGAGAATGTCGCCGTGACGCCGGGCAAGGTGGTGTTCAGAAACCACCTGATCGAGCTGATCCAGTACCAGCCGACGACCACCGAAGTCCATCCCGAACCGATCCTGATCGTGCCGGCCTGGATCATGAAGTACTACATCCTCGATCTGTCGCCGGAGAATTCGCTGGTGAAGTACCTGGTCGATCAGGGGCACACGGTCTTCATGATCTCCTGGCGCAACCCGACTTCCGACGACCGCGAGCTGGGCATGGACGAATATCGCCGCCTCGGCGTGATGGCGGCAATCGATGCGGTCTCGGCCATCGTGCCGGAGCAGCGCATTCATGGCATGGGCTACTGCCTGGGCGGCACCCTGCTGAGCATCGCCGCCGCCGCCATGGCGCGTGACCGCGACCCGCGTCTGGCCACCCTGAGCACCCTCGCCACCCAGCTCGATTTTTCCGAGGCCGGCGAGCTGATGCTCTTTATCGGCGAAAGCGAGGTGTCCTTCCTCGAAAGCATGATGTGGGACCAGGGCTATCTCGACGGTTACCAGATGGCCGGCGCCTTCCAGCTGCTGCGCTCCAACGACCTGATCTGGTCCCGCATGGTGCACGACTACTTCCTCGGCGAGCGCAAGCCGCTGAACGACCTGATGGCCTGGAACGCGGACCTGACGCGGATGCCGTATCGCATGCACTCCGAATACCTGCGCGGACTCTTCCTCAACAACGACCTGTCCGGCGGACGCTATATCGTCGACGACCACCCGATCAACCTCGCCGACCTGCGCACGCCGATATTCGCCGTCGGCACCACCAGCGACCATGTCGCGCCCTGGCGGTCGGCATACAAGATCACCACCCATCCGGCGATCGACGTCACCTTTCTGCTGACCAACGGCGGTCACAATGCCGGCATCGTCAGTCCGCCGGGCCACGATCACCGCCGTTACCAGGTCTCGACCAACAGGGCCGGCGACCGTTACGTCGACCCTGAAACCTGGCAGAGCATCACGCCGGTTCAGGAGGGCTCTGGTGGCCCGAATGGCTGCGGTGGCTCAAGGTGGAGTCCGGCGCGCCCGTCAGCCCGCCGGCGATGGGCGCACCGGCCAGGGCTACGTCCCGCTGCTCGATGCACCGGGCAGCTATGTGTTGCAGCGGTAGCCCGTAACCCATTATGGATACAACACTGCTGCGCTACACCGAGGTCGTCGAGATCGTCGGCGATATTGTCAAGGTACGGGTGGCCGGCACCGCCGGCCATCAGGCGGTGCGCTTCGGCGACCTGGCACGGGTCGAAAGCCAGGGCGGCGAAAGCTCCTGGCCCAGGTGATATCGATCCGGGGAGATATCGTCGCGCTGCAGCTGTTCGCCGGCACCCGCGGTGTCTCGACCGGCGCCAGCATCCGCTTTCTCGGCCACCCGCTGCAGGTACCCTACTCGGCCAATATCCTCGGACGGCTGTTCCGCGGTGATGGCACACCGCGGGATGCCGGCCCCGCGCTGGATCAGGAGCCGCAGGTGCCGATCGGCAGCGCTACGGTCAACCCGGTGCGACGTCAGCTGGCTTCGCGCATGATCCGCACCGATGTGCCGATGATCGACGTCTTCAACTGTCTGGTCGAGAGCCAGAAGATACCGATCTTCTCGATCGCCGGCGAACCCTTCAACCCGCTACTGGCACGGATCGGTATCCAGGCCGATGCCGATATCGTGGTGTTTGGCGGCATGGGGCTGATTTTCGACGATTTTCATGCCTTTCGTAGCGCCTTCGAGGACGCCGGCGTACTGGCCCGCACCGTCATGTTCGTCAACCTGGCGTCGGATTCGGTGGTCGAGCGTATCCTGGTGCCCGACCTCGCGCTGGCCGTGGCCGAACGCTTCGCGGTCGAGGAGGGCAAAGGGTGCTGGTGCTGCTCACCGACATGACCGCCTTCGCCGACGCGCTCAAGGAGGTCGGCATCGCCATGGATCAGGTGCCCTCCAACCGCGGTTACCCGGGGGATCTCTATTCGCAGCTTGCACGCCGCTATGAGAAAGCCTGCAACTTCCAGGGCGGCGGCTCCGTCACCATCCTCTCGGTCACCACCATGCCCGGGGACGACGTCACCCACCCGGTCCCGGACAACACCGGCTACATCACCGAAGGCCAGTTCTACCTCCATGACGGTCTGATCGACCCCTTCGGCTCGCTGTCGCGACTGAAGCAGCATGTGATCGGCAAGGTGACGCGCGAGGATCACGGCCAGGTCATGAACACCATGATCCGCCTCTACTCCGCGGCCCGGGACGCCGAGCAGAAACAGGCCATGGCGTTCGAACTGTCCGCCTACGACAGGCGCCTGCTGCAGTTCGGCCAGCTGTTTCGCGAACGCTTCATGGACGTGCGCATCTCGCTGGAGCTGGAGCGGGCACTGGATCAGTGCTGGCAGACCCTGGCCGAATGCTTCGAGCCGGCGGAGCTGTTGATGAAGCAGTCGCTGATCGACAAGTATTTCCCGCAACCGGATCGCGCAGCCGACCCGGTTGACACCGGAGCGGAGCCCTAGATGGCCAGGCTGGCCCTGAACAAGAGCGCCCTGAGCCGGGAGCGGGAGCAGCTGCGCAATTTCGAGCGTTTTCTGCCGTCGTTGGACCTGAAGCGGCGCCAGCTGATTGCCGAACGCGAACAGGCGCGCGCGCAACTCGCCAGGACAGGCCAGGCGCTGCAGACGCTGCAACGCGAAACCGCCGAAACGCTGCCGATGCTGGCCAGCGGGCAGCTCGAACTGGACGGGCTGGTGCGCGTCGATGCGGTCGACCTGGGCCGTGAAAACCGCCTCGGAACCCTGCTGCCCACCCTGCGACAGGTCAGGGTCAAAACCCGCGCCTACAGTCTTTTGGCCCGGCCCCACTGGGTCGACCGCCTCGCCGAACGCCTCGCCGAGCGCCTCGAGCTGCAGATCCGGCTGCAGGTCGAGGCACGGCGTGTCGAGCTGCTGGAACGGGCGGTTCAGCTGATCACCCAGCGGGTCAACCTGTTCGACAAGGTGCTGATCCCGCGCGCGCGCAACAACATCCGCCGTCTGCAGGTGCACCTCGCCGATGCCGAGCGCGCCGCCGTGATCCGCGCCAAGCTGGCCAAGAAAAGCCGCGCATCCGCTGACCGGACGGGGGCGCTGCAATGAGCGTGGTCGAGCTGAAAAAGGTCACGCTCTGCGGTCCGGCAAGCGAGAAAAGCGCCCTGCTCGAAGGCCTGCAGGCGCTCGGCTGTCTGCATCTCCATTCGCTGCGCCCGCCACCGCGGGAGCCGGAAAGCGCGCCGCCGGAGCATGCCAAAGCGGTACGCCAGGCCCTCGTCTGGCTGATGGCGGCACCGGTGAAGCGACGCCAGGTCAGTGCCGGCCTGTTCGACGACGATGACGAAACGAACGGATTCGACGTCCAGTCCCTGGTCTCCCGCGTCCAGGCGCTGCGGCAGCGGGAGCGGGATCTCAACGACCGGCGCGACTTTCTTCTCCAGCGAATCCGCCAGCTCGAGCCCTGGGGCGATTTCAGGCTGCCGGACGAGGCGGATCTGGCCGGCTACCGGCTCTGGTTCTACCGACTGCCGCTGCACCAGCTCCGGCAGCTGCCGCGCCGGGACCTCGCCTGGCAACTGGTGCATCGGGACCACCGCGAGGCCTACCTGGTCCTGATCTCGCGCGACGAGCCCCCGGCCGATGCCCTGCCGGTGCCCCGGGTCCATACCGGCCCGCTGTCACTGGGGGCACTGCGCAGACGGTTGCACCGTATCGAGATCGACTGTGAAACGCTCGCCGCCGAGCGTCAGGCACTGACCCGCTGGATCCTGCTGCTGAGCCGCAATCTCGCCCGCAGCGAGGACAGCGCCGCCCTCGCCCATGCCGCCGGCCTGACACTGGACGCCGGCGCGGTGTTCGCGGTTCAGGGCTGGATTCCGGCATCGCAGCTGGCGCGCCTGCAGCGTTTCGCCGAAGGCCACCACCTCGCCTGGCTGATCGAAACGGCGCGGCCGGACGACAAGCCGCCGACCCTGCTGCAGAACCCGGACATGCTGGCCGGCGGCGAAGAACTGGTGCGCTTCTACCAGACCCCGGCCTACGGCAGCTGGGACCCGTCGGTGATCCTGTTCGGCTCTTTCGTGCTCTTCTTCGCGATGATTCTGTCCGATGCCGGCTATGGACTGGTGCTGGGTGCGCTGTTGCTGCTGGGCTGGAACCGGCTCGGACGGAGCACGTTGCGCCGGCGCCTGCGCGTGCTGAGCGCGATGCTGGTCGGCGCCACCCTGATCTGGGGGCTGCTGGCCGGCAGCTATTTCGGGGCCGCGCCCGCACCCGGCTCCTGGCTCGCCGGCCTCAAACAGCTGGACCTGCACGACTTCGACAGCATGATGCGGCTGTCGATCCTGATCGGCGCCGCTCATATCGCCCTGGCCAATGGCGCCCTGGCCGGCATTGCCGCCGGCGCCCCGAGGCCCTGGCCCGGCTGGGCTGGATCGCCACGGTGCTGGGCGGTCTGGCGCTGGGCTTCGGCCATTTCGCCGCAGCCTCCGCCTGGTGGCACCCGGCCGGCCCCTGGCTGCTGGGCGCCGGCCTGCTGATGGTGCTGACCGGCAGCGCTGCCGGGGCGCGCGGCAGGGGCCCGTTGCAGCTGCTGCGCGGGCTGGTCGCCCTGAGCGGCATCAGCCGGCTGTTCGGCGATGTCCTGAGCTATCTGCGACTGTTCGCCCTGGGGCTGGCCAGCGCCTCGCTGGCGCTGACCCTCAATCAACTGGCCGACCAGGTCAGCCAGTCGGTACCGGGCATCGGCTTTCTGCTGAGCCTGGTGATTCTGCTGCTCGGCCACGGCCTGAACCTGGCCCTGGCGGTGATGAGCGGCGTGGTGCACGGCCTGCGACTGAATTTCATCGAGTTCTACAACTGGGGACAGACCGGCGAAGGCTACCCCTTCCGAGCCTTCCGAAGGACCGCCGCAGAAACGGAAAAGGAGAAACAGACAGGTGAATGAACTGATCCTATTGTTCGGCTGGATCGGGCTTTTTGCGCCCTGGCCCTCGGGGCGGCCGGTTCCATCATCGGCTGCGCCATTGCCGGTCAGGCGGCAATCGGCGCCATGCTCGATACCGAAAGCGGTTATGGCCGCTATGTCGGCGTCTCGGCGATGCCCTCGTCCCAGGTGATCTACGGCATCGTGGTGATGTTCACGCTGAACCGCGACGTCACCGTCGAATCGGCGGCCGGGCTGTTCGGCATCGGCAGCCTGACCGGCGCGGCCCTGATGGTCAGCGCCATCCGCCAGGGTCACTGCTGCGCCTCGGCGATCCATGCCGCCAAGGCGAAACCGGAAATCTTCGGCCTGTCGCTGGCCCCGGCGGCGATTGTCGAAGGCTTCGCGGTGTTCGCCTTCGTCTTCGCGCTGGTGATCAGCGCCGGAATACCGGGGGAGGCCTGCTGCCGTGACGGATGACCGGAAACGCCAGGCACCGCTGGCCGCCAATGGTGTCGAGCGACTGATAGAACGGCTTCGGGATGAGGGCGTCGCCGAGGGACGGGCCAGCGCCCGCAGGATCGTCGAAGAGGCCGAAGCCCGGGCCCGCTGGCTGCTGCAGCAGGCCGAGGAAGAGGCCGAGCTGGTCCGACGCAAGGCCCGTGACGAGGCCGGGCGTTACCGCGAGGCCGCAGACCAGGCCCTGAAAGTCGCCGCCCGCGATGCCGTGCTCGGTCTCAAGGCCACCCTGAGTCAGCAGTTCAATCGCGAGCTCGATCGTCAGGTCGCGGCCCAGATGCGCAGCGACGGCCTGCTGCGCGAGCTGATCCTGGCGGTCGCCGGCCGTACCCGTGACTATTGCGAGCCGGCCGAACGCATCGAGATCCTGCTGCCCCGCCGGGCCTTCGGCTTCGAGGAGATGCGCCGCGACCCGGAAAGCGTCGCCCGGGGCGAACTGACCGCACTGGTGCGGGAGCTGATCGGCGAGAGTCTGCGCGACGGCGTCAGCTTCAGCCAGGACGACGACGATACCCCGGGGCTGCGCATCCGGCTGAGCGAGCGCGGCATCACCATCGACCTGACCGCCGCCAGCGTCGCCGAGCTGTTGAGGCGCAGCTGCAGCCGCGGTTCCGGGTCCTGCTGGAGGGGGTCGTCAAATAGATGTCGACCCGCTATGCGCTGCTGATCACCAGTCTGCCGTACCCGGGCCCGCTGTTCGCGGCCCGGCAGACACCGCTGTCGCGACTGCGGCTGGAGCAGCGACTCGCACTGCTGACGGCGGATGACCGCGAACGGCTGGATCGCATCGAGGCGCTGCTGCACTGGGACCGGCTGCCGCTCGACACCAACGATACCGAGATTCTGAACCAGGCCCGGGCGCTGATTCCGACCCTCGGCGACCCGCAGCTCGAGGCGATCGTCGGGCAACGGCTGGAGATGCGGACCCTGGTCGCCGCGCTACGCCGGCGTCAGCGCGGCGAACCGGCACCGGCCGCCGCGGCACCGGCCGCCGCCCGGATCAGCTGGGGCTATGGCCGCTGGACCGGGGTCATCGCCCGCCACTGGCAGGAACCGGGATTCCGCCTGCTGGGCCTCTTCCTGGCTGCGCCAGGCGGAACAGCTGCTCGCCGACGACGATCCCGTCGGCCTGGAGCGTCTGCTGCTGCAGCAGGTCTGGCAGCAGCTCGATCGCGCCGGCCAGGATCACTGGTTCGATTTTGTTGCCGTGGTCGTCTATGTGCTGCGCTGGAACCTGATCGACCGCTGGGTCGGCTACAGCGCAGAGATCGCCGCCCGGCGCTTCGACAGCCTGGTCGACAGCGGCCTGGGCCGCTTCGCCGACATTTTCCCGAACCCGGTGCCCACCCCGCCTTCAGCCATCCGGAGAGATGCCTGACCATGAATATGCCCGATCGCACCACCGCCCGTGTCGCGGCCGTCCAGGAGGACATCATCCGGATAGAGGCCCTCGAGGGCGCCCGGCTGATGAAAAACGAAGTGGTGCTGGTGTGCCCCGGCGGCGATGCCGACGGACAGGAAAAACTCAAGGCGGAAGTGCTGCGCGTGCGCGGCCGCAGCGCCGACATCCGGTATTCGAAAGCACCCGGGGCGTCGCCGTCGGCGACCCCGTCGAGCAGACAGGCCGGCTGCTCTCGGCCAGCCTCGGCCCGGGACTGCTCGGCAACATCTACGACGGTCTGCTCAATCCGCTGGAATCCCTGGCCACCGATCATGGCGTTTTCCTGCCCCGCGGCGTGGAAGCCCAGACCCTCAACCCCGGCCGCAGGTGGTCCTTCGACCCGAAGGTGACGACCGGTACCCGGCTGCGCGCCGGTGACGTGCTGGGCACGGTCCAGGAGGGCGCCATCTGTCACAAGATCATGGTGCCCTTCGGGCTGCAGGGCGAGGTGGAGCTGAGCTGGATACAGGCCGGCAACCACAGTGTCGAGACGCCGATCGCCCGCATCCGTGACGCCAACGGCCACGAACAGAGCCTGAGCCTGGCCCAGCGCTGGCCGGTGCGCCGGCCGCTGCCGGACCCTTTGCTGCGCCAGGGCTCCAGCGAACGGCTCTACCCCTGCGAGCCGCTGATCACGAGCCTGCGGCTGATCGACACCTTCTTCCCCGTCGCACGCGGCGGCACCGCCTGCATACCCGGCCCGTTCGGTGCCGGCAAGACGGTGCTGCAGAACCTGATCTCGCGCTACTCGGCGGTGGATATTGTCGTTATCGTCGCCTGCGGCGAGCGGGCCGGCGAAGTGGTCGAGACCCTGACCGAGTTTCCGCAGCTGCCGGATCCGCGCGGCAGCGGCTCGCTGATGGACCGCACCATCATCATCTGCAATACCTCGTCGATGCCGGTGGCCGCCCGCGAAGCCTCGATCTACACCGGCATCACCGTCGGCGAGTACTACCGCCAGATGGGGCTCGACGTGCTGATCATCGCCGACTCCACTACCCGCTGGGCCCAGGCGATGCGCGAGACGTCGGGACGGATGGAGGAGATCCCCGGCGAAGAGGCCTACCCGGCCTACCTCGATTCGGCGATCCGCGGCGTGTACGAACGCGCGGGACTGCTGCGCACCAACGACGACAGCACCGGCAGTCTGACCCTGATCGGCACCGTGTCCCCGGCCGGCGGCAACTTCGAAGAGCCCGTGACCCAGTCGACGCTGGGCACCGTCAAGACCTTCCTGGGCCTCAGTGCCGAGCGGGCCTACAAACGCTTCTATCCATCGGTCGACCCGCTGATCTCCTGGTCTCGCTACCTGGAGCAGCTGCATCCCTGGTTCGACGCCCGCCTGGGCAGCGACTGGAACGAGCGGGTGCAACAGACACTGCGGCTGCTGCAGCGCGGCGACGAGGTGCTGCAGATGATGCAGGTGACCGGCGAAGAGGGCGTGACGCTGGAGGACTTCGTGCTCTATCAGCAGGCGCTGTTCGTGGACAGTGTGTACCTGCAACAGGATGCCTTCGATCCGGTCGACGTCTCGGTACCGCTGGAGCGCCAGCAGCGGCAGTTCCGGCAGGTCTGGCGCCTGATCGCCCGGGAATACCGTTTCGACGACAAGGACGCCGCCCGGCGCTACTTCACCGAACTGACAGGCCTGGTGAAGAATCTAAACTACGCCCGCGACGATTCGCCGGAATATCGCCGCTTCCAGCAGCGCATCGAGACACTCGAAGCCGAACAGGCCTGAATGGGCTCTTCGCCGGCTCCTACAAGAAACTGTAGGGTGGAATGAGCCTGCGAATTCCACCGGTGAATCGCATTCCGCAGATGTCGGGCACCGTCAATGCCGGATAGTATCGGTGGAGCGCCACCCGGTGGAACGCCACCCGGTGGAACGCCACCCGGTGGAACGCCACCCGGTGGAATTCGCGCCTTCGGCGCTCATTCCACCCTACGGTGACCGAATGATCGCCACATAGCGCCCCTG
Organism: Marinobacterium aestuariivivens; assembly: GCF_042661465.1. Lineage (NCBI taxonomy): Bacteria > Pseudomonadati > Pseudomonadota > Gammaproteobacteria > Oceanospirillales > Oceanospirillaceae > Marinobacterium > Marinobacterium aestuariivivens. The sequence continues at coordinate 583,602 of NZ_JBHSWE010000001.1, forward strand.
CATCCGCATCGCGACCCTGTCGCCCTGGCGGATGTCGATGCCGAGCGCCAGGGCCGCGCGGCCGCGCTCACGGACCTTTTTCAGGAAAGCCGCGACGGTCTCGGTGTCCGGAAGCTCGCAGCGGGCACTGAAATCGCCGTCGACCGGCGCCCGGTACTCGAGCTGACTGTCGGCGATCACCAGATCGCAGTCCAGCCCCCGCTCGTGCAGCAGCAGGGTGATCAGCGACCAGCCGCAGATGGTCGCCAGCGTGGCCTGGGAACCGCCGAACCCCGTGCCCTTGTCGTTGACGTTGGGCGCAAGGCGGGCGGGAATCTCGAGTTGCCGGCCGTCGAAATCGAATTCGCCGAGCCCCATATGACCGAGCAGCGGAATCTGTCCCAGCAGCCAGCGGCGGAATTCGGCGATATCGGGCCGGCTCATCTCAGTCACCGTCCCAGCGGCTGACGAAATCCTCGACCTTCAGCTCCGGTGCGGCGCGGCCGCGGCTCGGCGTGCCGAGATAGACATAGCCGACGATCTCCTCGCCTTCGGCCAGCCCCAGCCCCTGTTTCACGCCACGGTCGTAGGCCGGATCGCCGGTGCGCCACATGGCGCCCAGGCCCTGGGCATGGGCGGCAATGACGATGCCATGGGCGGCGCAGCCGGCGGAGATCAACTGCTCGATCTTCGGTACCTTCGGATGCTCGCGGGTCGAGGCGATCACCACCACCAGCGTCGGCGCCCGCCGCGGCGCCTTCAGCAGCTTCTGCTGCTTTTCCTCGGGCAGGTCCGGATCGGCCGCCAGGGCCGAACGCATGAACAGTTCGCCGAGCCGGTCCAGCCCCTCGCCCTCGACCACCAGGAAGCGCCAGGGGCGAATGCCGCCGTGGTCCGGCGCGCGCAGCGCCGCACGGAACATCAGTTCGAGCTCGTCTTCGCTTGGTCCCGGCGCTTCCAGCAGCGGAATCGAGACGCGGTTGATCAATGCATTGAGTGCATCCATGAATGCGGTACTCCTTGGCGGATCCCGCCCGGAACGGGGCGGACCCGGTAATGTTTACTGGCGATTGAGGCGCAGATTGGGCGCCTGTTCCGTCAGACTGCTGCGCCAGGGATTGATATCCAGGCCGCCGCGTCGCAGGTAGCGGGCATAGACCGTCAGCGCCTCGGCCCGCAGCGCTGCCAGATATCCATGAAGATGTTCTCGACGCACTGCTCGTGGAAGTCGCCGTGCTCGCGGTAGGAGATCAGGTAGCGCAGCAGTCCCTCATCGTCGATCTTCGGCCCGCGATAGACGATCTGGATGCTGGCCCAGTCCGGCTGCCCGGTCACCGGGCAGTTGGACTTGAGCAGATGACTGTAGAGCCTCTCCTCGACCGTCTCGCCCCGGGCACTCAGCAGCGCCGGCTCCGGCAGGTAGTGACTGATCTCGACATCGAGATCGTCGAGACAGCGGCCGTCGAAGCGTTCGATCGGCAGCGCGCTGTCGGGATCGATCAGCCGCACCCTCACCTCGCCACCGGCGGCAGCCGAGAGATCCCGCGCCATCAGTTCGGCCACCTTCGCCTCGCTGTCGAAACGGCTGAGGTTGAAGGAGTTCAGGTAGAGCTTGAACGACTTCGATTCGATGATATGGCTGGAACTGGCCGGAATGCGGAACTCCGCCAGCCGCACCACCGGCTTGCCACGGGCATTGAGCCAGGAGACCTCGTAGGCGTTCCAGATATCCTCGCCGGTGAACGGCAGGCTGTCCCGCTCGATGCCGCGTTTGGCCCAGTTCAGCCGGCGCTCGATCGGATAGAGCTGGCCCGGATCGTAGGTATTGACGTATTGGGTGTCCTGCCCCAGCGGTGACTGGTGCAGAATCGGATCTTCATGACTCAAGCGCGAATCCCCTTGCCCTTTTGCAACAGGTAGAGTGAATAACTGAACAGCACGGCGATAAACACCAGCAGCATGGCGAATGCGAAAACGATGCTGATATCACTGACCCCGAGGATACCGTATCGGAAGGTGTTGACCATATAGAGAATCGGATTGAGCATCGAAACGCCCTGCCAGAACTCCGGCAGCAGCTCGATCGAATAAAAGACACCGCCCAGATAGGTCAGCGGCGTCAGGATAAAGGTCGGCACGATCGAGATATCGTCGAAGGAGTTGGCGAAAACGGCATTGATGAAGCCGCCGAGCGAGAACAGGATCGACGTCAGCAGCACGGTAAAGACCGTGACGAACAGGTGATGCACCTGCAGATCGGTGAAGAACAGCGACAGCAGCGTCACGATCAGCCCCACCCCGAGGCCCCGGGCAACGCCACCGACGACATAGCCGCTGAGAATGATCCAGTTCGGAATCGGCGATACCAGCAGTTCCTCGACATGGCGCTGGAACTTGGTGCCGTAGAAGGACGACACCACGTTGCCGTAGGAGTTGGTGATCACCGACATCATGATCAGGCCCGGCACGATGTACTCCATGTAGTCGAAGCCGCCCATCTCGCCGATGCGGCTGCCGATCAGGTTGCCGAAAATAATGAAGTAGAGCGTCATGGTGATCGCCGGCGGCAGCAGCGTCTGCGGCCAGATCCGCATGAAGCGGCGTACCTCCTTGACGACAATGGTCCAGAAAGCGACAAAGAGTTCCCTCGGGTTCATGCGATCTCCTGATTCGGATGGCGCTCGGCCACCGGACTTTCGTTAAGGGTGCGGTCTGCGATATTCAAATCGGGGCTCAGGCGGTTTGGCCGGTCTTTTCCGCCGGTTCGGTCTTGAGGTTCTTGTCGACCAGGCTGACGAACAGCTCTTCGAGACGGTTGGCCTTGTTGCGCATCGAGCGCACTTCGATGCGCCGGTCGGCCAGTTCCCTGAACAGCCGGCTGAGTCCTGGACTTCTCCACCTCGACCACCAGCGTGTGGTCGTCATCGAGCTGGGCCCTGTAGCCGTTGAGCTCGGGCACGCCCGGCTGCGGCGGGTCGATGTCGAGAATGAAGGTCTCGGTATTGAGCTGCTGCAGCAGCGCGCGCACGCTGGTGTTCTGGATGATGCGGCCGTGATCGATGATGGCGATGTTGCGGCACAGGCTCTCGGCCTCTTCCAGATAGTGCGTGGTGAGGATGATGGTGGTGCCGGCGGCGTTGATCTCGCGCAGAAAACTCCACATCGAGCGGCGCAGCTCTATATCGACGCCTGCGGTCGGCTCGTCGAGAATCAGCACCCGGGGTTCGTGCACCAGCGCCCGGGCGATCATCAGGCGGCGTTTCATGCCGCCCGAGAGCATGCGCGAGACCTGATCGCGCTTGTCCCAGAGGCCGAGCTTTTTCAGATAGAACTCGGTGCGCTGACGCGCCAGCCCCGGCGGGATGCCGTAGTAACCGGCCTGGGTGGTGACGATGTCGGCCACCTTCTCGAACTGGTTGAAGTTGAACTCCTGGGGCACGACGCCAAGACACATCTTGGCCCTGGCCTTGTCGCTGTCGAGGTTGTGGCCGAACACCTCGACCTCGCCGGCGGACTTGTTGACCAGCGACGACACGATGCCGAGGGTGGTCGACTTGCCGGCACCGTTGGGCCCGAGCAGCGCGAAGAAGTCGCCTTGCTTCACCTCGAGCGAAATCCCCTTCAGGGCCTCGAAGCCGTTGTCGTAGGTTTTGCGAAGGTTGCGTATCGAAAGCGCAGCGGTCATCTGTCCATCCTGTCTGTTCAGCCCGTACCGGCCGGTAGGTATCTTATCCTAGATGGGGGGTGAATCAGGAAAATTCAATCGTCCCTCGGACGCGGCTCAGGGTTTTGCCAGGCAGACAATTGCTCCTGCATTGTCTGCACAAAAGCGGGGCGGCCTTCCGCCGTCCATGGCTTAGACAGACAATTGCTCCTGCATTGTCTGCACAAAAGCCGTCCATGGCTTAGAATGGCCACCAATGCCCACAAGGACCGCACAAGATGATCAGCGACTATCACCCCTTCCATCTCAATCTGCTCAAGGTGGCCTATAACAACCTGCTGCGACAGGAACCGTTCTGTCACGAGGAGTTGTCGGAAAACGATGCCCAGTTCCAGCGACAATTGACCGATCTGGTCCAGGCCGTCGAGCAGCAGAGCGGGGATTATATCGAATCCGGCCAGCAAATTCTGTCCCGGCTGGTACGCCACTACCCCGAACTGGTACCGCTGCTGCCACGGGACCTGTTCTGGTACTTCGGCGGCGAGTGCCTTCACTTCATGCCGGACGACGAAATCGAGATTTTCCAGCGCCTGGACGAGCAGCGCTACGAGGCCGAGTCGGCCGGCGAGCCGTTCCACTACGAGGAGGCGCGGGCGCACATCCTGGGACTGCATTGAGTTCGGTGCGGTGCGCTTACCAGCACCCTACGGCAGCCGGATAGATTGTAGGGTGCCGGTGACGCGAAGCGAACCGCACCGATTTGTGATGCCCTCGCTGATCCCCGAATGATGGCGCCGGCTATTGATGCTCCATAACGTAGTCGAAGAGTTCATCGGGTGGCAGCGGTTTGCTGAAGTAATAGCCCTGAATGGTCGAACAGCCGTTGCGCAACAGGAACTGCAACTGCTCGTCCGTTTCCACGCCCTCGGCCAGCACCTTGATGCCGAGGCTCTGGCACAGCACGATGATGGCCCGGACAATGGCCTCGTCGTCGCTGTCGCGACCGATATCGCGCACGAAGCTCTGATCGATCTTGAGGGTGTCGATGGGAAAGCGCTTGAGGTAGCTCAGTGACGAGTAGCCGGTACCGAAATCGTCCATCGACAGCGTAATGCCACGTTCGCGCAGCTGATTCAGCTTGCCTATGGTCAGCTCGGGCTGGCGGATCGCGAAGGATTCGGTGATTTCCAGATCCAGCAGTTGCGGCGACAGGCCGGCTGCGTCCAGCGCCTGGTCGACATGCTCGAGCAGGCTTTCATGGGCGATCTGGGGCCCCGCCAGATTGACACCGACACGTATCGGCGCCATGCCGGCGGCCTGCCACTCGGCCATCTGCCGGCAGGCCTCCTGCAGCACCCAGCGCCCGATCGGCACGATCAGTCCCATCTCCTCGGCCAGCGGAATGAAACGCCCCGGTGATACCATTCCGTATTCAGCGTGCTGCCAGCGGATCAGCGACTCCAGGCCGCAGACCTGACCGGTATGGGCATCGATCTTGGGCTGATAATGCAGGCTGAACTCGCCCTGCTCGAGGGCCCGGCGCAGATCGTTCGCCAGGGTGAAACGCTCGACCCGCGAGCTGCCCTGGGCTTCATGGTAGAAGCGATAACGCCCCTGCCCCTGCCCCTTGGCTTCGATCATCGCCAGATCCGCATGTCTGACAAGATCGGACGCCTCGGCACCCTGCTCCGGGAAAAGACTGATGCCAATGCTGATGCTGCTGTAAAGTTCGTAACCTTCGATATGGAAGGGTTCGATGAATACGCGAATCAGTCGCTCGGCCATCTGCGCCGCTGCATCATGGGCGTCATCGCTCTCCAGCATCAGCACGAACTCGTCGGCACCGAGCCGGGAAACACAGCAGTCCTCACCGGCAAGCTCGAAGATACGGCGGGCAACCGCCTGCAGCAGTTTGTCACCAATGCGATGGCCCAGGGTATCGTTGACATCCTTGAAGTCATCGACGTCACAGCACAGTACCGCCAGCTGACCACGGCGCGTACCGACATCGGCCATGCGCTGCGACAGATCGTCGAAGAACAGCAGCCTGTTGGGCAGCCGGGTCAGGGCATCATGGTTGGCCAGCCAGTATAGACGGCTTTCGGCATCGCGCCGCTCGGTCATGTCGATCGCGATCGACAGGATACTGGCCTCGCCCGGCAGGCTGTCGTCGAGGCAGGAATGCTGCCAGGACAGCTGAATGTCGCGCCCGGCCGTGGTGTGGTAACGGCTATCCATCGCCAGCCGGCTGTCCAGCCCCAGATAAAGACGCTGCATCCGCGCTTTGCCGGTCTCGTCGTGCTCATCCAGCACGGTTTCGACGAACAGGCAGCCAGGCTGCCGGGCAGGATCGAGACCGAGCAGGCGAATACCATATCGATTCAGCGTCAGAATCCGCCCGTCCGCATCCTGCGTCAGGATCACCGCGTCGGCGGTATCGAACAGACGATTGACGAAGTCGCGCTCACGCAGCAGCGCTGCACTGCGCTGCTCCAGTCTCAGCGTCCGGTCGGCCACCGAGTCCTCGAGCTGCTCGAGCCGGCTCGAGAGTTCCGCGGCACTGCCTGAAAGCACCTCGAGTTCATCGGGAAAGTGCCAGCGATGCAGTGGTTCGGGGAGCTGGCGCAACTTGCGCTGGCGCAGCTCGGGACTGCTGGCCAGCAAGGGGAGTCGCTGCGACAGACTGCGTATATAGTTCAGGGGCCGGCGCAGCAGCAGCACCTGCAGCAACAGCGCCAGCAGGGTCCCCAGACTGGCCAGAGCCAGGCTCGAAAAGAAGCGCTGCTGCAGCGCAGCCAGCTCCGGACCGATATCGATGATCAGCACCCAGTAGGCGCCATCGGGTGCTCCGGCCACGACCGGCGCCAGCATCAGTTCGAGATGGCGCCGGCCCCGCTCCAGATCGAGAACCTTGTCCTGGGGCCGCCCAGGCATGAGGCTGAGCCCCTCCAGCAATGGCTCATTGTAACTGCGGTTCGTTAGCGACAAGATCTGCCATCCATCCGCCACACCGGACTCCGTGACCAGTCCGAGGTCGGCGCCCGACTGGCGGTGAAAATTGACCACCAGATCGTACATCAGGCGACCGACCAGCAGCACGGCGCTGTCACCATCCGCCAGCATGACCGGAATGGCGACATACTGCATGCAGCCGCGGTTGCAGTGAATATCCTGTACCGGCTGCTCCCGCACCCTGACCTGGCGCACCCAGTCGGTCCGGACCTCCATTGCCTCACCCCAGCTGCGTACCAGGCTGCCGTCCGAGCGGTATAGCTGAACCAGGTCGAGGATCGATTGCCTGACCAGCGCGCCCGCACGGTCACCGACCGCACGCAGCAGCCCTTCCGGGGTTCTCTGGGCCGGCACGCCGGTCGGCGCAACCGTCTGGGCGATATCCAGCAGGCGGCCGTAGCCCTCGGCAACCATGCCGTCGAGCATCCTGAACTGATTCTGACGCAGCTGCTGTCGATCCTCGGAATATTCGTGCAGGCGCTGATAGTAGAAGATGCCGACGGCCAGTCCATGTACCAGACTGAGCGTCAGCAGCAGGACCAGTGTCACCTTCCACTTCAGACTGACGAAGGGACGAGGCAGGGTCACGACGGCCTCCCGGTGGCGTTGATGGTCCGGTGCAGAATCATCTCGTGCCGCCTAAAACCGGTAGGTTGCCTGGAGGGCATGGAGATTCCAGTTTTTCTCGAGTCCGGACGGCTCGGGGTTGTCTTGACGCGGCAGCCAGAGCGTGCCGCGCACAAGGTGCCATTCGGCCCGCAACAGCCAGTTCGCGGACGGCTGCCAGCCGACGCCCAGCGTCAAGTCCTTTGCATAGCGGGTGTACGCCGGAACATCCACCCCGATACCGCCCAGAAGCTGTTGATAACCCCGGCCACTGCGATCGTCACGGTCGATATAACCTTCGCCGTATCGCGCAATCAGATCCCAGCCGGTGGCGAAGCGATACTGCGCCTGCAGATACCAGGCCTCGAGGTCCGTTTCCGGCTGCAGCGAAAACAGGCCGCCGAGCTCGCCCCTGTCGATATGCTGCCACATGTATTCCGACGCGAAGGTCCAGCGCTCGCGACTGTACTGTGCCGAGAGCACGGCGATATCCACCCGCAGCGTACCTTCATCGGGCGCGAGCGGCGTAACGGGGGGCAGATCATCCTCGTAGTCCAGCTCGAAAGACAGCAGCGACAGACCCGCCTTCCAGCGCTGTGCCGGATCGCTCATGAGCAGCCGGCCGATCAGCGCCGAACCGCTGTCGAAGCGGCCGGGATGGTCATCGTGCAGATAGCTGTATTCGACGCCTCGATCCCGTTTCGGCAGGCCCGCGACAAGGTCGAAATCGAACTGGTAGCCGGTGGCCATCGACTGATAGTAGACGCCGGCGCCATCGACCGAAAGCGCCAGGTCCCGCGCCATGTCGTAGTAGATCTCTTGCGGCAGCAGGATCGAGGGCCGGGTGAAGGCAACGTCACGGGTATCGTTGTATAAACCCAGCGGCACCTTCAGTCGGCCGAGCCGCAAGCCGGTCTGGCGCAGCGCCAGATCCTGAATCCGCCAGTCCAGCAGCAGATAATCCGTCTGCAGCGAGCCGTCATCGACCTCGCCGGCGCGACGGGACATCAGCTGTCCGGCCAGCCTCAGCGAGGACTGTACACGCCAGGACGCATTGACTCCGACCTCGCGAAAGTCAAAACTGCCGTCTTCGCTCGGGCCGTAAATGTTGTTGTGGTCGGAATGGAAATAGCCCTGCGTCAGAAAACCGCTGATACGCAGCTCGTCCGACGATCCGGACGCCTGCAGGGCGGCGCTTGCGAGCGGCAGGACAAGCGCCTGGCAGTAACGTCTATTGAATCGCAATGACATCTACCCCTTCTGGCTGTCTGACCGACTCCTCGAGATAGCCGATCGCACCCTCGGTGCGCCGCACCCGCTCGAGCATCTGTGCCGCACTCTCCACCACGACCGGCGCCTGGGCGGTTCCGGAAAAGATATAGCGGTCCCAGATACTGCGCAGCTGGTAAGGGTAGATCTGCAGGGTCCGTTTAACGAAGCGGGCATGGGCCGGGTGCTGGTCGGGATAAACGATCAACGTAACGGGCTCGCCACCCGGCCACCGACTGACGCGCATGGAAAACAGCGCGAACAGGTGATCGCGGCTGAGCGAACCCGGCGCTACGCCGGCATTGGCTATGACGGTTCCGGCACTGGCCGGCTGTAAAGACGACAGGACTATCGCCAGCAGAAGTGCGCAGTACTGCAGAAGCTTGGTCACAGTCCCTTGCGAACTCCCAACCATTGATTGACCGGAGGCAGAGTACAAATTATCGCTAGAGCTGGCAAGCAGGATTGGGCATATGAAAGGTGGCGTCCCATAGGGGGTTCGAACCCCTGTTACCGCCGTGAAAGGGCGGTGTCCTAGGCCACTAGACGAATGGGACGCAACGATTTGAAGCTTGTAGCAGAAAACTAACAGCTTTACGTTTTGGAGCGGAAAACGATATTCGAAAGGGGGCGCCCAGCTCTCGCGGCCGGTGCTCTCTTCTTGCGCTTTTCCAACACCAAATTTTGGAGCGGGAAACGAGACTCGAACTCGCGACCCCGACCTTGGCAAGGTCGTGCTCTACCAACTGAGCTATTCCCGCTGATGGCGTCCCATAGGGGGTTCGAACCCCTGTTACCGCCGTGAAAGGGCGGTGTCCTAGGCCACTAGACGAATGGGACGCTGTAGCTCCCCAACTGAGGAGGCGCGTATTCTATGCAGCTTGCCGGGAGCTGTAAAGCCCTTTTTTTGAAAAGATTTTTAGCCGTGAGGCATGAGGCATGAGGCGTGAGGCGTGAGGCGTGAGGCGTGAAAGAAAGCATCGCTGGAATTGTAGGTTGGGTAGAGCGCCGCAGGCGCGAAACCCAACAATGGCCGGGACCTCGTGTCACGAGAACGGCAACAATCGATCCAGGCATCGCGCAATGCAACAGGCACAGCGGAAAATGCACAACAATGGAGGGCGTTTCAATGGATGGATGCTGGGTTTCGCTCCGCTCTACCCAGCCGATGTGATGCTTGTCGCTTGTCGCTTGGCGCTTGGAGCTGAATGCTTGCGGCTTTCTTTAGAAATCGGCGCGGGAAACGAGGCTGGAACCGGCCGGCGCCCCGGTCGCGGGCTCGACAAATAAAAAGCGGGTCGCCTGTCAGGTCGGCACTGGCTTTGAAGCAATAAGACAAGGAGTGTTCGAGCGGGAAACGAGGCTGGAACCGGCCGCCCCCCGTCGCGGGCTCGACAAATAAAAATTGGGTCGCCTGTCAGGTTGGCACTGACTTTGAAGTCAAAAGATAAGGAGTGTTGGAGCGGGAAACGAGGCTCGAACTCGCGACCTCAACCTTGGCAAGGTTGCGCTCTACCAACTGAGCTATTCCCGCTGATATCCGAATTGTAGACCAATCCGAACCGTTGGATGGCGTCCCATAGGGGGTTCGAACCCCTGTTACCGCCGTGAAAGGGCGGTGTCCTAGGCCACTAGACGAATGGGACGCAACTTTTGAGTTATGCGTTACGCGTAATCTTCAAATTTGGAGCGGGAAACGAGACTCGAACTCGCGACCCCGACCTTGGCAAGGTCGTGCTCTACCAACTGAGCTATTCCCGCTGATGGCGTCCCATAGGGGGTTCGAACCCCTGTTACCGCCGTGAAAGGGCGGTGTCCTAGGCCACTAGACGAATGGGACGCAGCCTGCATCGGCTCAGCGCCGAATGCGGGGCGTATATTATTGTTCCCCCGCGGCAAGGTCAAGGGTTTTTTTAGGTTTTTTTCCTATAAAATCAACACCTTCATTTTCAGCCAGCCGATACTTGCGGACCCCATGAGCCCCACCGAAACCGGATTACTGATTCTTGCCGGCGTTCTGGCACTTGCCATCGCGGCTTATGTTGCACAGATGGTGGAAAACCAGCGCCAGGCACGGCGCCTTCGCCTGATGGCGCTGAAGGAAAGCATAAGACGCGCCGCCTATCTGCTGGATAGCCTGCCGGTGCAGTTCCAGACGGCGGAGATCCGCCAGGTCCTGGGGGCGACCCTGAATCACTTCTGGGACGAGCTGCTGAAACTGGAGCGCAAGGCCGAGTATCTTCAGCAAAAGGAGGCGCTGCAGCAACAACTCGCGCAGTCCCCGGAGCCCGTTCCCTACTCCGCCGATTCACTGACCCTGATGCCGGACAAGGACAGCGCCCGCCGCGCCCGCGCGATCCTTCGGGAACTCGCCCAGTTCATCAAGCAGCAACATGAAAAGGGGCAGCTCTCGGTGCAGACTGCCAGCCTGACGCTGAGGCAGGTGAAGAGCGGCTATCACCGCGTCAGCTGCGATCTGTCGATCATGGACGCCCGGGATATCGAAAGCGGCCGCGGCCCCCAAGTCGCGGTGCATCAGTACCGCAGCTGTCTGAGCAAGCTGCGGGCACTGCGCGGCCAGCCCCATATCGAACGCCAGCAACAGAATCTTCAGGCCCATCTCGCGCAGGTCGAACAGCTGCTCGACCAGACGGCTAAAGACGGGGACTGAGTTTCGGTCCGCTCAGCGGACGAGGCGGCAGTTTTCGCCCTGAAGGCGCTCCAGATCCTGGTCGACATCCAGTGCCCGGCGCGCCTCGCGCAGTTCGTCCTTGTAGGCGCGCTTGAAGCGACGCCGCATCATGCCTTCGAGAAAACGCTTGATCTCGGCATCGTCCTCCAGCACCAGGCCCGGTACCGGTACCGGCTTGCGGCTCTCCTCGTCGACCGCGACCATGGTGAAATAGGAGGTGTTGGTCGGCTTGACGATACCGTTGTGAAAATCCTCCGAGACCACCTTGATACCGATCTCCATCGACGACTTGCCGACATAGTTCACCGACGCGTAGAGGGTCAGCAGCTCCCCCACTTCCACCGGATTGAGAAAGTCCACCGAATCGATCGACGCGGTCACACAGTAGCAGCGCGCATGGGTCGCCGCACAGGTATAGGCGATCTTGTCCATCAACGAGAGGATCTGGCCGCCATGGACCTTGCCGCCGAAATTCGCATAGGACGGTACCATCAGTTCCTTGAGCACCTGCTGTGACGCCTTGACCGTTCTGAACTCTTTTTCTGCCATCTGCCGTTCCTGTCGCTGTCTTAGGGGTTATGCGCGGCGGGTGACGCCTGATGCCTGAAGACCCTGCCCGCGAAACCAGAAGGTAGCACGTAATGGGGCTTCGACGAAAAGAGTATGGACATCCGGGTTCAGCAGCCTGGGCCGCTTTCTCGCTGAAGAAAGGCGCTACATAGGCGGCTGCGCTTCGATCTCACAACCGCATCTGCGGTCGCAGGGTGCGCACCGCACCTGTGAACTGGTCCCGTGGTGCGGTTCTTTGCACTCACCAGCCCCCTGCCGGAGCTTTACCGTCACTCCAAAGAAAGGCCTCCGCGAGGGAGGCCAAAAGGGCACCGGAGTGCTATGCGGGCTAAAGCTGATCAGGATAATGTTTTCGCCTGCTCGCGCAGCACGAATTTCTGGATCTTGCCGGTCGAGGTCTTCGGCAGGTCGCCGAAAACCACGGTTTTCGGCACCTTGAAACGCGCCATGTTGTCGCGGCAGAAGTCGATGATCTCCTGCGCATCCAGGGTCGCGCCGGTCTTCAGGGTGACGAAGGCGCAGGGGTTTCGCCCCACTTCTCGTCGGGGCGCGCGACCACCGCCGCCTCCTGGATCGCCGGATGGCGGTAGAGCACGTCCTCGACCTCGATACTGGAGATGTTTTCGCCGCCGGAGATGATCACGTCCTTGGAGCGGTCGCGGATCTCGATATAGCCGTCCGGATGCCAGACTGCCAGGTCCCCGGAGTGAAACCAGCCACCGGCGAAGCTCTCGTCGGTGGTGCGGGGATTTTTCAGATAGCCCTTCATCACCAGGTTGCCGCGCATCATGATCTCGCCGATGGTGACGCCATCCTGCGGTACCGGCTGCATCGTTTCGGGATCGGCCACCATCAGGCCGTCGAGCATCGGCGCCCGCACGCCCTGGCGTGACTTCAGCCTTGCCTGCTCGGTCGCCGTCCTGTCGTTCCACTCGTCGTGCCAGGCACAGACGACCGAGGGGCCGTAGGTTTCGGTCAGGCCATAGACATGGGTGACCCTGAAACCCAGTTCCTCCATGCCCTGGATCACCGCCGCCGGCGGCGCTGCACCGGCGGTCATCACCTTGACCTGATGCCCGATCCCCTGCTTCAGTTCGGCGGGCGCATTGTTGAGCATGTTCAGCACGATCGGCGCGCCGCAGAAGTGGTTGACCTTCTCGCTGCGGATCGCTTCGAAGATCGGCTCGGCACGCACATGGCGCAGGCAGACCGCCGTGCCGACCGCCGCCGCCAGCGTCCAGGGAAGCACCAGCCGTTGCAGTGGAACATCGGCAAGGTCCAGAGATAGACCGGCTGTTCGCCCATGTTCCAGGACACCAGATTGCTGATCGCATTGAGGTAGGCGCCGCGATGGTGATAGACCACGCCCTTGGGGTCGCCGGTGGTACCGGAGGTATAGTTCAGCGAGATCGCCTGCCATTCGTCCGCCGGCCCCCGCCACTCGGCGTCCCCTTCGCCTTCGGCCAGCAACTGCTCGTAGCTCAGGCTGCCGATCAGTTCGCCACCGGACCAGGCCGGATCGTCGATATCGACCACCAGCGGCGGGTGCGGCACCATCTTCAGCGCCCGGGAAACCACCTCGGAGAACTCCCGTTCGGTGATCAGGATCTTCGTTTCGGCGTGCTGCAGGATAAAGGCGATCGCTTCGGCATCGAGCCGGGTATTGATGGAGTTCAGCACCGCACCGCTCATCGGTACGCCGAAATGGGCCTCGAAGTGCTCCGGCAGATTCGGCGCGATGATCGAGACGGTATCGCCCGGCACGATGCCGCGCTTTCGCAGCGCGCCGGCAAGCTGGCAGCAGCGGCGGTAGGTCTCGGCCCAGCTGCGACGCAGGTCGCCATGGACCACCGCGGTGCGATCCGGATAGACGAAGGCGGCACGCTCGATAAAGCTCAATGGCGTCAGCGGCGTGAAGTTGGCTGGCGTCCGGTCGAGGAACTGCTCATAGGGATTGTGACGAGGCATTGGGCTGCCCTCCTCTGGTATGGAGCATAAACATGTAGGTTGGAATGAGCGCAGCGAATTCCGACGCCACTTCCCGGAATTCGCAGGCTCATTCCAGGCTACGTTCAAAAGTTCTGCTTCAGCACCTTGCGGAACTGGCCGACGATACCGTTGCGAAACGCCAGTACGCAGATCACGAAGATGGCGCCCAGGATGATATGAATGTAGTTGCCCAGCTCGCCGCCGGACAGGTAATTCTGGATGGTGACGATGGCGCCGGCGCCCACCAGCGGTCCGAACAGGGTTCCCATGCCGCCGACCAGCGTCATCAGCACCACTTCGCCGGACATGTGCCAGTGCACGTCGTTGAGGGATGCCAGCTGGAACACCAGGGTCTTGGTGGAGCCGGCCAGTCCCGCCAGGGCCGACGAGATGATAAAGGCGACCCACTTGTAGTCGTTGACGTTGTAGCCCAGCGAGATCGCCCGCGGCTCGTTCTCGCGGATCGCCTTGAGCACCTGGCCGAACGGCGAATGCACGGTGCGCTGGATCAGCCAGAACCCGAACACGAAGATCCCCAGCACGAAGTAATACATCGCCAGGTTGTCGGACAGGTCGATCAGCCCGAACAGCGCGCCGCGCGGCACGCCCTGCAGACCGTCTTCGCCGCCGGTAAAGGGCGCCTGCAGATAGAAGAAGAACGCCAGCTGGGCCAGTGCCAGGGTCACCATCGCGAAGTAGATCCCCTCGCGCCGTACCGCCAGCTTGCCGTAAACGGCGCCGAGCAGCCCGGCCGCCAGGGTGCCGGCAAGAATGCCGAGCTCCGGCGTCAGGCCGGCATGGATCATCAGGTAGCCGGTGATATAGCCCCCGGTGCCAAGGAAGGCGGCGTGGCCGAAGGACAGCAGGCCGGCAAAGCCGAGCAGCAGGTTGAAGGCGCAGGCGAAGAGCGCGAAACAGAGCACCTTCATCAGGAACACCGGATAGAGCACCGTCGGTGCGATCAGCGCCAGGAGCAGCAGCGCCAGATTGAGTTTTTTGTTATTCATCATCTTTTTACTCCCGAAGCCGCTTCAGGCTTCCTTGCCGAACAGACCGGCTGGCTTCATCAGCAGCACGATCACCATCACCAGGAAGATCACCGTGGTGGAGGCTTCCGGATAGAAATATTTGGTCAGCCCCTCGACGATCCCCATGCCGAGGCCCGTCAGGATGGCGCCTCCGATCGACCCCATGCCGCCGATGACGACGATGGCGAAGACCACGATCAGCAGGTTCGACCCCATCTCCGGCGATACCGAGTAGACCGGCGCCGCCATGACACCGGCAAAGCCGGCCAGCGCCACGCCGAAACCGAAGGTCAGGGTCACCATCAGCGGCACATTGATGCCGAACGCCTGCATCAGCTGTGGATTTTCGGTGCCGGCCCGCAGGTAGGCGCCAAGACGGGTCTTCTCGATCATCCACCAGGTCGCACCGCAGACCACCACCGACGCGACGATGATCCAGGCCCGGTAATCCGGCAGGTACATGAACGGCAGCCGGGTACCGCCCTTGAGGGCTTCGGGAATCGCATAGGGCATGCCGGAGGAACCGAACAGGTGGGTGAAGAGGCCCTGCAGCATCAGCGCGATGCCGAACGTCAGCAGCAGGCTGTAGAGGTGATCCTCATGGGCGATGGGGCGCACCAGAAACCGCTCCATCAGGATACCGATGCCGCCGACCGCCAGCGGCACCAGAATCAGCGCCAGCCAGTAATCGATGCCCAGATGGTTCAGCGCCAGCCAGGCGGCAAAGGCGCCCAGCATGTACATCGCGCCCTGGGCGAAATTGATGATCTTCAGCAGGCCGAAGATGATCGCAAGACCGAGGCTCAGCAGCGCATAGAAGGAGCCGTTGATCAGCCCGACCAGCAGCTGGCCGAACAGGCCGAACAGATTGATGCCTAGAAAAGTTGCCATAGCGTTCCCCGGAAACTCAGATCCGCTCCGGGCGTGCCCGGAGCGGGTTTCTTCTTATGATTTGGCGAAGTTGCACTCCGGCAGCACCGGTCCGTAGACCTCGTCACCGGAGATCACGTCGACCACCTTGAAGATGTCGTCCGCATCCCGACGCTCCTCGGCCTTCTTGATCTGCACGTTGTACATGTCGTGCACCATGCGCCCGTCGGCACGCAGGGTGGCATTGCGGGCGAAGAAATCGTCCGGCTTCATCTCCTTCATTTTCGCGATCACGGCATCGGAATCGTCGGTACCGGCCGCCTCGATCGCCTTCAGATAGTGCATGGTCATCGAGTAGGCGCCGGCATGGCCCATCGCCGGAATGGCGCCGTGACGTTCCTTGAAGCGCTTGCTCCAGGCGCGGGTGGCGTCATCGAAGTCCCAGTAGAATCCGGTGGTCAGCGTCATGCCGCCGGCGGTCGACGGATCCATGGCACGGGCATTCGGAGTGAACACCAGCAGCCCCGCGACATCGGTGGTCTGGTTCAGGCCGAATTCGGCGGCCGTTTTCAGGGCATTGACGGTATCGGTGCCGGCATTCGCCAACGCCACCACGTCGGCGCCGGAGGACTGCGCCTGCAGGATGTAGGAGGAGAAGTCGGTGGTGCCGAGCGGCGCCCTGACCGTGCCGACCACCTCGCCGTAGTTCTGCTTGATCACCTCGGTGGCGACCCCTTCCAGGGCATGACCGAAGGCATAGTCGGCGGTGATGAAGAACCACTTTTTCTTGCCGGCCTGCACCATTGGCTTGACGGTACCGTTGGCCAGGGCGGTGACGTTGTAGGTCCAGTGCACGTTGTAGGGCGAGCAGGACGAGGTGGTGAAGGCGTTGGAGGCGGCGGTCGAGATCAGCGCGATCTTCTTGTTGTCGGTCAATACCTTGGTCGCGGCACCGACCACGGCGGAGGACACCAGCCCACCGACCGCATCGACCTGCTCGTTCTCGACCCACTCGCGCACCTTGGCCGAACCGACATCGGGCTTGAGCTGGTCATCGGCGCTGACGATCTCGATCGGTTTGCCGAGCACGGTGCCGCCGAAATCCTCGACCGCCATCTCGACGGCGGTGACGCAGCCGGCACCGCAGATGTCGGCATAGACACCGCCCATATCGGCGAGCACGCCGATCTTGACCTTGTCGTCACTGACGGTGCCGGCCTGGGCCACCCCGGCCAGGGCGGTAGCGGCGGCGACAGCGGCGGTCAGCAGAGTTTTTTGCATCGCTTTCATTTCGTTCACTCCAGGTTTGTTTTTGTTGTGTCGTGTTGTGTTGTGGGAGCGGCGCCCCGCCGCGAATTGCCTCCGTGCAGGATTGATTCGCCGCGAGGCGCGGCTCCCACATGAGACGCTAAACCCCCAGATACGTATTGAGCATCTCGGTCTTGGCCTCGAGCTCGTGGGCCGCGACCTCCTCGACGATATGGCCGTGTTCCATCACGTAATGGCGGTCGGCGATGGGGGCGGCGAAACGGAAATTCTGTTCCACCAGCAGGATCGTGAGGCCGCGCTCCTTGAGCCTGACCAGCACCTCGCCGAGCTTCTGCACGATCACCGGTGCCAGGCCCTCGGTGATCTCGTCGAGCAGCAGGATATTGGCGCCGGTGCGCAGGATCCGGGCCAGCGCCAGCATCTGCTGTTCGCCGCCGGACAGCCGGGTGCCCTGGCTGTAGCGACGCTCGTAGAGGTTCGGGAACATCTCGTAGAGCTCCTCGACGCTCATGCCGTCGGAGCGCACGGCCGGCGGCAGCATCAGGTTCTCCTCGACATTGAGGCTCGAGAAGATGCCGCGCTCTTCCGGGCAGTAGCCCAGGCCCAGATGGGCAATGCGATGCGACGGCATCCCCAGGGTCTCGTTGCCGTTGATCACGATGCTGCCGGTGCGACGCCCGACCAGACTCATGATGGCCCGCAGCGTCGTGGAGCGACCCGAGCCGTTGCGCCCGAGCAGTGTCACGAGCTCACCCTGGTTCACCTTCAGGTCGATGCCGTGGAGGATATGGGACTCGCCATAGAAGGCATGCAGATCGCTTATCCGGATTTTTTCTCGATGGGATTTCAGAGTGCTCATGCGCCCGCCTCCGCCGTGATCGGTGTGACGGCGGCGGCAACCGGACGGCTCACCGGCTGCGCCAGTTCGTCGGCGGCCACGCCGAGGTAGGCTTCCCGTACCCGCGGGTCCGCCGATACGGTCTCGTAATCGCCTTCGGTCAGCACCGCGCCGCGCTGCAGCACGGTGATGCGATCGGCCAGCTTGGAGACCACATGAAGGTTGTGCTCGACCATCAGGATGGTGCGCCCTTCCGACACCCGCTTGATCAGATTCGCGACCACCTCGACATCCTCGTGGCCCATGCCCTGGGTCGGCTCGTCGAGCAGCATCAGCTCCGGCTCCAGCGCCAGGGTCGTGGCGATCTCCAGCGCCCGCTTGCGGCCATAGGGCAAGTCCACGGTGGCACTCTGGGCAAAATCGGCCAATCCCACCGCGTCGAGCAGTTCCAGCGCCCGATCGTTGAGCCTGTCCAGCACGCGCACCGGCTTCCAGAAATGGAAGCTGTTGCCTTCCTTTCGCTGCAGCGCGACGCGGACATTTTCCAGCACGCTGAGATGGGGAAAGACCGCCGAGATCTGGAACGAGCGGACGATACCGGCACGGGAAATCGCGGCGGGCTTCAGAGCGGTGATATCGCGACCGTTGTAGAGCAGTGTGCCGCTGGTCGGGGTGAGATATTTGGTCAGCAGGTTGAAGACCGTGGTCTTGCCGGCGCCGTTGGGGCCGATCAGCGCATGAATGGCGCCCCGCTCGATCCTGAGATTGACGTCGTCAACGGCGGTAAAGCCCTTGAACGCCTTGACGAGATTGTTCGTCTCGAGAATGTAGTCCTGGCTCATGCCTCGAATTCCCGCTTATTGTTGTTCTGGGACAGGGCCGCCCATGAGCGCCCTTGCATGGGAATCAAACTACGCCAGGAGTTTTGCGCGACTTTGTCGCAAATCTAACGAATTGTAACGGCGGAGAGTTTTTTCGCCGCGGATGAGGTATAAAGGCCACTACGGGATAACCCCAATAACAACCAAGGTCCTCCCCCGACGATGCTGCCCGGCTCCAAGCTCACACGCCGCTTCTTCACGGTGATCGCACTGATCATCGCGGCGATCTTCGTTGCCTTCTACAGCTATTCGGTGCCGCTGATCCAGCAGAAGGTGTTCGAGATCGAGCGCAACAACAGCCGCATCACGCTGAACAATGTATTCGAACTCGCCCGGCAGATGCACTTCAACGTCGAGGACTACCGCGCCCGGGCGCTGGACTCCCACAAGCAGCGGCTGCAGGCCGTGGTGGAGCTGGCGGCGATGCATGTCGAGGAGCACTTCCGCGAGGCCCGGATCCGGGGCCTGAGCGAAGCCGGGGCACGTAGCGGGCTCTTCGAGCGTCTGCGCCACTTCACCTACGGTGAAAACGACTATATCTGGATCGCCGATCACAACGCCGTGCTGCTGTCACATCCCGACCCGGCGCTGCACGGCCGGGATGCCTCCGACGTGCGCGACAGCGACGGCAACGTCATCATTCCGCCGATCGTCGAGATGGCGGCGCAGGAAGGCGAAGGCTTCTATCGCTACAAATGGCACCGTCTGGGTCAGCAACGGACAATCGACAAGTTTTCCTATGTGAAGAACTTCCCCCAATGGGGCTTCGTGATCGGTTCCGGCGTCTACCTCGACGATATCGACACCGAAGTGAAGCAGCAGACCGCCGGCGCCATTCAGGAATTGCGCGACGGCCTGCTGGAGCTGCGCATCGCCGAAACCGGCTACATGTACATCTTCGACGGTGACGGCAACATGCTGGTGCACCCGAACCCGAATCTCGACGGCACCAACTTTATCGACCTGCTGGACCCCGTGACCCGCAGGTCGATCGCCGCCGAGCTGATGGAGGTCGCCGATACCGGCCAGGAGCTCTACTACAAGTGGGACAAGCCGTCGGACCCGGGCAACTATGTCTACGACAAGCTGGCGCTGGTGCGCTACCTGCCCGGCTTCGACTGGTATATCGGCTCGTCGGTCTATGTCGACGAGCTCAAGAGCAGCTCCAAGGTGCTGACCGACCGCATCCTGACGATGGCGACGATCGCACTGCTCGCCGCCATCGTGCTGACCTTCATCTTCGTGAACTGGATCACCCGCCCGGTTCGGCGCCTGTCCGAAACCGCCGAACGGGTCAGCCGCGGCGAGCTCAGTGCCCAGAGCGGCATCCGCCGTGACGACGAACTGGGGGTGCTGGCCCGCGCCTTCGACCAGATGCTCGAGCAGCTGCGCGGCAATATCCACACCCTCGATGCCAAAGTCCAGGCCCGCACCGTCGCGCTGGAGCAGACCAACGACCAGCTGCGCCATGCGGTCGATTCGCTGCAACAGGCCCAGCAGGACCTGCGCCTGCACGAAGAGCGCCAGCGCCTGATTCTCGATGCGCTGCCTGCCCAGGTCGCCTATATCGACAGCCAGATGCGCTACGTCTTCGTCAACCAGGGCTATGCCGACGCCTTCGATCGCAGCAAGGATGAGATCGTCGGCCGTCAGCCGCTCGAAGTGCTGGGCGAGCGCATGTATGCCGATATCCGCCAGCAGATCGAGCGCACCCTGGCCGGCGAGGAGTCGGTCTATGAATACCGCTTACAGCGCGGCGACCGGGAGGTCATCACCAAGCGGATCCTGATCCCCTTCCACTCCTCCGACGAGGAGGTCAACGGGCTGCTGAACCTGTCCCTCGACATCACCGCCGAGAAGGAGGCGGAACGCCGCCTCAACGAGGCCCAGCGCATGAGCGCCGTCGGACAGCTGGCCGGCGGGCTGGCCCACGACTTCAACAATCTGCTGTCGATCCTGCTCGGCAACCTGGTCTCGATGCGCGACAGCCCGGCGCTGAACGCGTCGCTGCTGCGCTATCTGAATCCGGCGATCCGGGCGACCCGGCGCGGCGCCGATATCACCAGCCGCCTGCTCGCATTCTCGCGACGCCAGCCACTGAAACCGACCACGGTGGATCTCGATCGCCTGCTCGCCGATGTCGTCGAGCTGCTGGCCGGCCCCCTGCCCAACAGCATCCGCATCGAGTACCACTGCGAAAAGCGGGCTCCGCGTCCCTTCGTCGACGCCGGCCAGCTGGAGGATGCACTGGTGAACCTGGCACTCAATGCCCGCGACGCCATGCCCGATGGCGGCACCCTGAGTTTTCTGGTGGCGCGGCGCGTAGTCGAGGAAGCACCAGGCTACGATGAAAAGGTGCAGCCCGGCACCTATGTCGAAATCCGCGTCTGCGACAGCGGCAGCGGCTTTTCACCCGAGTCCGCCCGCCAGGCATTCGAACCCTTTTACACCACCAAGTCCGGCGGCGCAGGTTCGGGCCTCGGCCTGAGCATGGTGTACGGCTTTATCAAACAGTCGAAGGGCTATATCCGCATCGACAGCGAAACGGGACAAGGCTCGACGGTATCGCTGCTGCTGCCCGCCTCCTCCGCGCCCGAACCGCTGCCGCCGCCGGACAGGCAGTTGCGCGAAGAGGACTACAGCAACCAGCTTATCCTGCTGGTCGATGACGACCCCGATGTGCGCCAGGTGGTGCGCGAACAGCTGGTCGACCTCGGCTTCAGCGTTATCGAGGCCAGCGACGCCGACGAGGCGGCCCAGCTGGTCGAGGTACTGGACAACCTCTATGGCATGGTGTCGGATATCGTGATGCCGGGCCGCTTCAATGGATTCGAACTCGGCAGGCGGCTGTACGACAAACAGCCGCAAAGCCGCATCGTGCTGATCAGCGGCTACAGCTATGACCAGGACCCGGGCGACGAGGCCGACGGTTTCTTCACCATGCTGCAGAAACCGTTCGAGAAGGAGGACCTGCAGGCCGCGCTAAGGCAGGAGGCGGTCAGCAAGATGTAACCGGAGCCCGGGTTGTGGTTGTGGGCTCCTACAAAAGTTGATTCAAAACAATAACAAAGGGAAGTCGTTAAAACGTGAAACAGAACCGTCTGATCTATGTCGTCGACGACGAAGCCGATATCTGCACCCTGGTCTGTGACGAGCTGAATCGCTTCGGCTACGAAACCCGCTCCTTCAATACCGGCGGCCGGGCCGCCCAGGCGATCCGCAGGCGTTTGCCGGATCTGTGTATCGTCGATCTGGGGCTGCCCGATATGGACGGCCTCGGACTGGTGCGTGAACTTTGCGCCCATCAGGGCATCGGCATCATGATCCTGTCGGGCCGCGACAGCACACCCGACCGGGTACTGGGGCTGGAACTCGGTGCCGACGACTACATCACCAAGCCGTTCGAGCCCCGCGAACTGGTCGCCCGCGCCAACAGCCTGCTGCGACGGCTCGAACAGATCGACAACCAGGATGGCGAAAGCGCCCGTCGCCGGGCCTCCTTCGCCGACTGGACCTTCGATCCCGGCACCCTGACCCTGACCCGCAGCAGCGGCGAATCCGAGGTGCTGAGCACCGCCGAGGCGGAACTGCTGGACAGCCTGCTGCGCGCGCCCCGGCAGATACTGTCCCGCGACCAGCTGCTGGGCGAACGGGCCGATCCGTTCGACCGCAGCATCGACGTGCGCATGTCGCGCATCCGCAAGAAGATCGAGACGGACCCTAAAAACCCCAGCATCATCAAAACCATCTACGGTGCCGGCTACATGCTCGCCGCCGAAGTCAGATGGAGCCAGTGACGGATGATGCGTTACCGCTTGCCGTTCACCGGTTACTTTTTGCTCAAAGATGTTGCACAATGGGGCAATGATCAAACGCCCCACTAAAGCCGAACAGCACCGCGAACTGGAGAAACTGACCGCCGAATACCTGAAAAAAGGCGGCCAGATTACCGAGGTCGAACAGGGAGCCAGCGGTCTGGTCAACGGCGCTTATACAAAGCAGGCATTCACGCTCGGAGAACCGAAGCAGTCACGCACCGCGGTACCGGAAGTTCTGGCCGCCATCGATGCGCGGCGCCAGGCCAAGTCCAGACGTGAGGCCGGCGTGCGCCGGCGCCGGCCCAGAAAGCAGATCATCTACGACGATTTCGGCGAACCGCTGCGTGTGGTCTGGGTCGATAAATAGGGACCGGTCATCGCTCGCGCTTGTGCTCGTTGATGCCGTATCCGCGCAGATCTTCGGGCTCTTCGCAGCTGTAGCCGTGAATACTCAGCCCCTCTTCGAGATAATCGGCCACCAGCGGAGTCGCCAGCAGATAGTCGGCCGTATGGCGTGAATGCTCCTCCAGCGCCGTCTTCAGAGCTTCCCGCCAGTCTTCCTTGTCAAAGTCGCCACGCCCCAGCCACATCAGCGCCACCAGGCTGACCTGCTGGTCGGTTTCCAGCTCACCGATAAGGTCCTGGGCAAACTGATAGGTCATATCCCCCATATGATCGGCCAGTACCTGGCGTCCCCAGTCCTCGGCCGGGCTGTCCGGCAGCTCCGGAATCACCACCCCTTCCTTGGCCTGGAACTCACGCGCCAGCTGAATCACCTGGCACACCGTTTCGGGATTGATATTCAACATGAGCGATCACCTCCGGATCAGTTTGCGAGCTGATCACAGTATAGGCAGACATTGGATTCTGTTGAGACTGCAGGGGCTCGCCCGACTGTGGGAGCTCGCTCTGCGAGCGAATGACCGGATACAAGGTGGATTTCGCCCGGAGGACCGGCCTCCCACAAAAGGCAAAAAAACCCAGCCGGCGGAATCACTCCGGCTGGGTGTCGACAATGGACAAGATTACGAGTGAAGAAAACATCTCTGCAACGCGTAACGCGTAACCCCAGCTTAAAACTGCATTTCCGGCACATGATCGGGCACGATCAGCTTGCCGGCGGTCTTGGCAACGATCTCGTCGACCGATACGCCCGGGGCGCGCTCCCTGAGAATGAAGGCACCATCCTCGATCTCGAGCCAGGCCAGGTCCGTCAGGACCTTTTTGATGCAGCCGGCACCGGTCAGCGGCAGCGAGCACTGCTCCAGCAGCTTGGATTCGCCATTCTTGGAGGCGTGGGTCATAGTGACGATGATGTTGTCCGCGCCGGCCACCAGGTCCATGGCACCGCCCATGCCCTTGATGAGCTTGCCCGGAATCATCCAGGAGGCAATATTGCCCTGGACGTCCACTTCGAAGGCACCGAGGACCGTCAGGTCGACGTGACCGCCACGGATCATTGCGAAGGATTCGGCCGACGAGAAGATGGACGCGCCCTTGATGGTCGTCACGGTCTGCTTGCCGGCATTGATCATGTCGGCGTCGAGTTCCTCTTCCGTCGGAAAAGCGCCCATGCCCAGCAGGCCGTTTTCGGACTGCAGCATGACCTCCATGCCTTGCGGTACATAGTTGGCAACCAGGGTCGGGATGCCGATGCCGAGGTTAACGTAGTAGCCGTCTTTGAGTTCGCGGGCCACACGCATTGCGATCTGTTCGCGGGAAAGTGCCATTGTTCTGCCTCTCTTCCGTTCGGAACGCCCACCGGGTGGACATTCGCTGAATAGGGTTTCAACCTCGATTAAGCCTGGCGGACGGTGCGCTGCTCGATCCGCTTTTCGAAGGTGCCGAGGATGACACGGTCGACATAGATGCCAGGGTTTGGATCTGGCTGGGTTCCAGCTCGCCCGGCTCGACGATCTCCTCGACTTCCACCACGGTGATCTTGCCTGCGGTGGCGGCCATCGGGTTGAAATTCTGGGCAGTGTGGCGGTAGACGACATTGCCGTAACGGTCGGCTTTCCAGCCCTTTACGATGGCAAAGTCGCCGGTAATCGATTCTTCCAGAATGTAGGAGCGGCCGTTGAATTCGCGTACTTCCTTGCCCTCGGCAACCGGGGTACCGAAACCGGTGGCCGTATAGAAAGCCGGAATGCCGGCGCCACCGGCGCGCATCTTCTCGGCCAGGGTGCCCTGGGGCGTCAGTTCGACTTCCAGCTCGCCCTCGAGCAGCTGTTTTTCGAACAGGGCATTTTCGCCGACGTAGGACGAAACCATCTTGCGGATCTGCCTGTCTTCGAGCAGGATGCCGAGACCAAAACCGTCGACGCCGCAGTTGTTGGACACGATGGTCAGATCCTTGACCCGCATGCGCTTGATCTGGGCAATCAGATTCTCGGGAATGCCGCAGAGACCGAAGCCCCCGGCGATTACCGTCATACCGCTCTCGAGGCCCGCCATCGCCTCTTCATAACTGTTTACGACTTTATCGAAACCGGCCATCTCGCCACTCCTGATTATTGTCTTATCTGGTCAACCCTGTGGGAACCCACTCTGTGGGCGAACGCTCTCGCCCCCTATTCGCCCGGAAGCCGGGCTCCTACGGCTCTCGCTAACCCCCAACCTGTTGGCAAGTGTGCAACAGATCGATATATTTATTAAGTTTGATTTTTTTATCTATTGATTGGTTTTATAAAACTATGACCGTCAAGCAGCTGCGCGCCTTCCTCGCCGTCGCCCGTACCCTCAGCTTTGCCGAGGCCAGTGTGATGATTCACCTGTCACAGCCCGCGCTGAGCCTGGCGATCAAGAAGCTCGAGGAATCCCTCGGTGGCCGGTTGTTCACCCGCACCACCCGCACCATTGCACTGACGCCCGAGGGCGAAGCGCTGTTGCCGATCGCCCAGCGCCTGCTGGCCGAATGGGAAAATGCCGAAGAGGAGCTGCAGCAGCGCTTTGCATTGCAGCTGGGCCGAATCGCCGTCGCCGCCATGCCCTCCTTCGCCGGCTCGCTGCTGCCCGAGGGATTGCTGCAGTACCGCAATCGCTACCCGCGCATCAACATCGAGGTGCACGACGTGATCGCCGAAAGGGTGGTGGACATGGTGCGTCAGAGCCGCGTGGAGGTGGGGGTGACCTTCGATCCCGGCAGCAGCGACGACCTGAGGTTTCTGCCGCTTTTCGAGGACGAATTCATCGCCGTGCTGCCGCCGGACCACCCGGCCTGCAATGCAGAGCAGCTGGAATGGCAAACCCTGCTGAACGAGGACTTCATCACCCTGCAGCGGCCTTCGCGGCTGCGCCTGATGCTGGAAAACCACCTGGCTGAACGGGGCCTGGTGCCCAGGGTCGCCTTCGATGCCCACCAGTTGGCCACTGTCGGTCGCATGGTGGCCACGGGCCTCGGGGTCAGCGTCGTACCGGGACTGTGCCGGCAGCAGATGCAGGAACTGGGCGCCTGCTGCGTGCCGCTGGCGGAACCGAGAATTTCCAGGAGCGTCGGCATTCTCACCCGCCGCCGGCACGAACTCTCGGTCGCCGCCCAGGCGATGGTCGAGGTGCTCGAAGAAACCTTCAGACGGTAGGAGGTATTCGCCCAGCGGCCTACTGAATATCGACTATGGCACTTACCCGTGGGAGCGGCTTCAGCCGCGAAGGGGGCCCCATGGCAGCGATTCGCGGCTAAAGCCGCTCCTACATCCGAATCGGCACCTGTGGGAGCTTACTCTGTGAGCGAACATCGCTGAAGGGAAATGGTGCCGCAGAGAGGAATCGAACCTCCGGCTTGCTGATTACGAATCAGCTACTCTACCGACTGAGTTACTGCGGCACTGGAGTGAATCGGATATCGATAATAGCAGTATAAAAATCGGCACGACAAGCCCGTGATATCAGTCCCTGTCAAAGCGCGTTCATGCGGAAACGGTACTCCTGGTAGGACAGGATCACGCCCTTGGGTATGATCTCCTCGAGGCGCACCTGGGGCGTGATCCGCTGCCCTTCGCGCATCATGCGCTCGCCGATCTTGACCCGCCGCGAAGCCGGATCCTCGGAGTAGATATGAACCGAGAATTTCAGCTCCGGCAGGCTGCGCTGCACATCGACCGGCAATTGGCGCCAGTAAGGCACATTGGCCCAGGGTTCGCTTTCGCCGCCATCTCGGGTTCCGGAGATGGCGTGCCCTCCACTTCGCTACGCCCTGCTTTCCTGTCGCTGTCGGCGACAACAGGGGGCTTTTCAGTGGTCGGCACGGGGGCCACCGGTTCTACAACCCTGTCCTCCAGCTGAATGCGCACCCCCTTGAGATCTTCGCTGCTGAGCGTCGGTCGCACCTCCTTGCTCGCCTCGATTTGAGCCACCACGGATGCCTGACCGGCCGGCACTGCCGGCTGGCCCGAAGCGTTAGCGGAGGGGGCTGTTGACTGTAAACTGTCTTTACTTCCCCACTGCCACCATGCAAGCCCGCCCGCAACGGCCACCAGTGCCAGCAGGGGCAGGCGCCACTTTCGCCCGGCACCTCCGCTCTGTCTGGGACGGGCCATCACCGCGGCCATGGCCCGGTCCGGTGCCGGGTCCCGCTTGCGCTGACGGTCGGATTGCTTCAGAGCATCAAGAATATACGACATTATCTATAGCCCCTGGCTGATACTCGTGGCACCTACAACTGCGCCTTCTTTCCGTAGGGTGTCGGTGACCGTCATGGATGACGGGAGGCCGCCCCACGGGAATCCTGGACATTGCAGGAGCAAATTCCAGGAAGCGAAGCGCACCGGACCGGAACCACTACCGCGCGACCGCCCAATACCACCATTGTCTAGCGTCCCTCCGCAACCAGCAACGGCAGATCCGTGCGTGTCAGGGTATTCAGGTGTATCGCGGTCTTCGGCCCCACCACGCCATCGATGGTCAGCCCCTGGCGCATCTGGAACAGCCGGACCTGCTCAACCAGTCGGGTATCGTAGCTGTTGCCGGCCACCAGCTGAACACCGCCGTTCAGACGCGCCATCTGCTGACTCAGCCAGTCGACGCCGCTGCCCGAAGCCCCCGGCCAGATCGGCGAACTGTAGCCCGGCGGCAGACGCCAGAAAATCGTATAGGTGCCGGGCCAGCCTTTTTCCAGTTCCGCATAGGGCACCTCGACAAGTTCGCCATCCACCATCAGGCGTCCCTGGTCGTCATCAAGTGCCAGTATCGCCGCATGCAGCGTCTTGCCGGATCCTGTCTTGATACTGGCCACTGCCGGACGGTTCAGCTGCTGCAGCGAATCGAGATCGCCGCTGTAAAACAGGCAGCCGAGCCCCTGGGCTTCGGCAAAACGGCAGACCACCGGATTCAGACGCGGGTCGTAGTCGATGCGCCAGGCGCCGAACAGCGCGCGGTAGGCCTGTACCATACCCAGATCACCGTCTGGTTGCTCCGGCCAACTGAAAGGCTCAAGCCTGTCGAGGGCGCGCTGGTGAATCACCTCTGCCGGCGTCTTTGCCGGCGCCTCCGGCGGCATGAGTGCCGCCGTGACCGTTTCGAGTGCTTCCGGCTGTGCCTCCCCGTCCATTTCGGGCAAAGCCGACAGTGCCGGGGACACCGGCACCTCAGGTTCGGGCTCGAATCTGTCAGGCTGCGTAACAGGCACCGAAACAGGTACAACTGCCGCCGGTTCTATCGCCTCAGGCGGGGCGGGCGCAATCACGGAGGCATCCGAACTGCTGAAGAACGCCAGCAGCGGCAATTCGAACCGCCCGTCATCCGCCACCCAGGCGGCAATGCCGAATCCCAGTACCCAGGCGGCCAGGCCCGCCGCCACCGCCAGGCCGATGACCCAGCGCACGCTGCCCGATGCAGACTGCTTCTGGACGGCTTCGTCACCGAACACCTCACGCGCAGCCTTGATCATCGTTGCCTCCTCGACGCGGTTGTCCCGCTGCACGAAAGTACCGAGCAGCGCGCGGTCACAGAGGATATTGATCACACGCGGAATGCCGCCGGAAAGACGATAAAGCCGCTTCAGGGTCGCCGCCGGGAAGATCGGCCTGTCCAGCCCCGCGACCGACAGCCGGTGCACGATATAGGCTTCGAGATCCCCCTTTGGCAGCGCACCGAGATGAAAGCGCGCCGTAATGCGCTGCGAAAGCTGGCGCAGCTCGGGCCGTGCCAGCAGCTCCAGCAGCTCCGGCTGTCCGACCAGCACCATCTGCAGCAGCTTGCTTTCATTGGTTTCGAGATTGGTCAGCAGACGAATATGTTCCAGCAGGGGTACACCCAGGTTCTGCGCCTCGTCGATGATCAGAACCGTGTTTCGACCCTCGGCATGGGTTTTCAGCAAATGCCGGTTGATCAGGTCGATATAGGTCTTGCTGCGAACCTGCTCTCCCTGTGGATAGGAGATCCCGAGCTCGTCGCACAGCGCCGCCAGCAGTTCCTCGACACTGGCCTTGGGGTTCAGAATGACCGCCACGTCGGTATTTTCCGGCAACTGCTCGAGCAGGCAGCGGCAGACCGTCGTCTTGCCCGTCCCCACCTCTCCGGTCAGGAGCACAAAGCCGCCGTTACTGTTGATCCCGTACAGCAGATGCGCCAACGCTTCCTGGTGCTGCTCGCTGAGATAGAGATAGCGAGGATTGGGTGCGATCGAAAACGGTGACTCGGTCAGTCCGAAGTAACTGTTGTACATCTGTGCTACCACTCGAGGATCCATTCATTACTGGGTAACTATAGATGGTGCCAGGCTCCTTTACCGCCTGCTGTCAGGGCTCCTGTCGCCGAGAAATACTGTAGCAATATGAATACACAACATGATCAGCCGATGACTGTTGCATCATTATCCGGTTGCGTTGTGCACGCCCAACTATACTTGTTACAAAAACAGAACAAATACAAGCCGCGTACTCCAGCAACCTACCCGGCCATTGTATGAAGGAACTGGACAAAAACTGCTCGCCGGCATACACATTGCCCGGTACGTTCACTCTCAGGTGAACACCGGCAGTGCTTTCATGCTGCCCGGTTTTTGAGTCCTCCTTGAGTTGCAATCCGGTACAACTTGTACGACCGATACCATGCAAATAGCCAACAGGGAGCATGGACGAACAGCTGACTCATCGGGCATGGCTGCCCGCAAGGCGCTTTTTATCGATGTATCCGATAACAAGCGACCACCCTCTTTCGAGCTAGACCTCAAGGGCTGGCAACTGGACCGGGTGACAGATCTCGACAAGGCACGGGAACTGCTGCGTGAACACGATTATTATGTCGGTCTGGTGAAACTCGACTGGCCCTCGATCAACGACCGCGACGAGATCGAGGATTTTTTCCACCAGGACCAGTTCACGGCCTGGATCGCCCTGACCACCCCGGAAGTCATGCGCGACCATGCCTTTCGGCGCATGCTATATGAAAACTTTTACGACTACTTCACGCTGCCGCTGGATCAGAATGAAAGCTACCTGACCGCCACCATGGGCCATGCCTACGGCATTGCCCGGCTGCGCAAGCTGGAGGACAAGCAGCTCTCCCATCTGGACGAGTTCCATATGGTCGGCGCAAGCCCCTGCATCCTGGAAATTTTCAAGCAGATCCGCAAGGTCGCGACCGCCGAGGCGCCGGTGCTGATCACCGGCGAGAGCGGCACCGGCAAGGAGCTGATCGCACGCGCCATTCATCAGCGTTCGTCCCGACACAAGGGTCCCTTCATCGCCGTCAACTGCGGTTCGCTGCCCGATACCCTGGTGGCCTCCGAGCTGTTCGGCTATGAAAAAGGCGCCTTTACCGGTGCCTACAAACGCAAGATCGGTCGGCTGGAAGCCGCCAACGAAGGCACCATCTTCCTCGACGAGATCGGCGACCTGCCGCTGGACATGCAGGTCCACCTGCTGCGATTCCTGCAGGAACAGACCCTGGAGCGACTCGGCAGCAACGACAGCATCCGGGTCAATACGCGGGTGATCGCCGCCACCAATATCGATCTCGACAAGGCGGTCGAGGTCGGCGATTTCCGTGAAGACCTCTTCTACCGCCTCAATGTGCTGACCATCAAGGTGCCGGCGCTGCGCGAGCGGGACGGCGATATCGAACTGCTGGCACGCTTCTTCTTCCAGAAGTTTCGAGGCGAGCAGGGTTGTCATGTCCGGGGCTTCACCCAGCAGGCCCTCGCGGCCATGTCTGCCTACGAGTGGCCCGGCAATGTCCGCGAGCTGATCAACCGGGTGCGCCGGGCCATGGTGATGAGCGACAACCGCCTGATTACCCCTGTGGACCTGGGACTCGACGACAACCTCTACAGCGGCGGTCAGCAGATCACGCTCGAGGACGCCCGCAACAGCGCCGAGAAACAGGCGATTCGCCAGGGGCTTGAACTCGCCCACGACAATGTCTCCAAGGCCGCCCGTATGCTCGGTGTCTCCCGCGTGACCCTGTACCGGTTGATGGACAAGTACCAGATCCGCTGAAACCGAACCTGATTGGGGGTCGGCCCTGTGGGGGCCCACTCTGTGGGCGAATGGCCTCGCTGCTAGACCTTGTTCGCCCACAGGACCGGGCGCCTCCAATTCTTTTTCCAGGACACCTATCGTCTCTCAGACATCGCTTGAAACTGCGACCACCCACTGCCACGTAAACGAAACAGCAAAATAGCCTACCTGTTTCTTTTACTTGACAGATTTATCATTCCATTTGAGTCCTGACATAAAAAACCAATAAAGATCATACTGTTAGCCATATGGCGTAAACCTTGCTGCATATTTAATCAGACGGTTTTGTCCGAATCGCATGCTGCCATGGGTGCAGACTGACAGGAAAGGAGTTTTTGCCACTGAGACGAATCCAATATCAGGTAGATCCTGAGTGGATGCCGCAAAACCCGAAGGCAAGGCGCCGAAGCCGAATCAAGTGGCTGTAGTGGAAGCGCCTTGCGGCAGCCTGAAGAGAGCGGGCAACAAGATGACGATCTCCAAGAGTCACTACCATCGCAACCGACTTCTTCGCGACCGAATACGCAAGGACGAAGCCGGGCACCATGCCGGCTCGTCTGAAGCGATGGATGCGGATGATGCCGACTTCCTGCCCGACTACTTCAAGGAGATCATCGAAGCCATCAAACAGGAGGAGATCGAGCCCCTCCCCCTCAGGTGATCCTCTGGGACGAGGTTGCCTGACCCGATACTGCTACCGGCCGACCAGACGCCCAACGCCTTTGCCTTTAACGTCTGCGCAGCGCTATCCGCTTCGAACAACTGACACTCCTTCAGCCCGGTCACAAAACGTCGCCAAAAAACAACGACACCCCGCCTTTGATGCACCGGTAACGGATATTGGGGCTTGATTATTACGTATTCGTATAAGCTAAACGGATTCCGGCATGATAATGTTAAGGCTCTTGAGTGAAGCCCGCTGCAGCTGTTTTCAGTTCCCCTTGAATGCTGTAGTCGGGCTCTCCCTCATTCGCTCGCTTTGTACTGGCGAAGCAGGCCGTTAAAGTTCTCATTCAGCCCTCGCTCCCATGAGGAGTACGAATGGGCAAAGTAGACGTCCGTATCCAGCGCCTTGGCAATGCCCCGATGCTCAACGAACTCGGCGCCATTATCCGCCGTGATCGTATGCACATGGGCCGCATAGGGCTTGAGCATGTCGATAATGGCATCCCGCACATCAGCGGCCCGTTTAATCTCGACCTTACGCACCAGATACATTCGGCTTTTACGCTCCACCAGGGTGACCAGCGCGCCAGTACCGGGTTTGCCCAATTCCGTATCGACTTCCCAGTCGCCGAAGCGCTCCCGCGTATCCACGATGGCCGGGCGCTCGTCGATCGAGCGGGGCTCCGGGATGACCGAGCGTTTGCTGTTCTTACCTCGGCGATACCGCTTATGCCCCTGACGCAGCGCCTTGTAGAGTTTGCCGCCACGCGCTTTGTCGGCCGCCACATGGCGGTAGATCCACTCATGGCTGACCGGCATCCCAATACGGCTGCCAATGCCGCTGATCTGTTCCGGGCTCCACTGCCAGGACAGAGCCAACTCTACGTACGTTACTGTCTGCTCCGGTACTTCGGCGCACTGACGCGGCGTGCGGTCGCTGTAGCATGAGCTTGCTTCGGCTCGTAAGTCCCGTCACGCCCGTTCCGCTTAAGCTCCCGGTAGACCGTAGAGCGGTGAACCTCTACTACTTTGGCGATCGCTGCTGGCGAACATCCTTGCGCAAGGGGAGCCGATATCTGGTATCGATTCCCCTCAGTCAACTGCTGATAGCTCATGGTGATACTGCATCGACTTTGGCGAGCTGAAGCGTATCATTGTCAGCAGTTGGCTACCTCTTGCCGTTCAACCATGAGTGTCGCACTTATTATCTGAATTCCCGCCCTGCCTATTTGTCAGCGACGCCACAAAAGCGGGCGCAGGTGCGCGGACATGCTGGCTTTTGTGGCGTTCGCATTGGCCTGCGGCCAATGATGAAGCATCCCTGCCTCATGTATTAACCCGCCGGGTTAATAACTAAAAATCATCCTTTGAGAAAACCATCTCCTAGCAAATAGAATAAAAAAAGAGCGGGCAATACCCGCTCTTTGCATAATCAGATGCAATAGACCTAAGGATCGATTACGATCGTGCAATTATAAGTAGCCTGGCTTTCAAAGTTCAGACTGTTGAACGTGCTGACGTCGCCGTCGAACAAGTCAACAGGCCCAATACCGGCATCCGTACAGGTCACCGTTGCTTTGGTAGCGCCATGACCGTCCGTTGGCAAGGAGTCATAGCTGATGGTGAACTTGCCCAGCGGGGTATTATGGAAACTTACCGCATCCTCATTGCCTTCACCACAAACGGCATCGTCGTCCACCAGCACGGTTTTCGCAGTTTCTCCCGCGTAGCCCTCCGGCGCGGTCTCGACAACCTTGTAGGTTTCACCGACATCCAGGTCACCGAGACAGGCGATACCGTCGCTATCCGTCACAATGGAATCGATTAACACATCCGAACTGTCGTAGATACTGAAGGCCACGTCAGGATGTGCCACGGTGGCGGGATCACTGGAAACATCCTTGGTGGTTTTGGTGATTTTAATCGCCCCGGGCTTGCGTTCGTTTTCAAACGTCAAGTCCGGAGCACCGGTGCTGCGTTCGTCGCAGGACTGGAACAGCGGCTTCGTGGTCTGATCGGCGGCGCCGTTGTAACCGTCCGGCACACCGGTTTCACTGACCGTATAGCTGATATCGCCCAAAGAGGCATCCTTCAGCGGCAAGCCGTCGACGCAGTGGTAACCATCCGGGCCTTCGGTCAACGCAATGTTCAGCGGCGGAATATTCGCATCCGCGACACTGGTGGCCGTGATTTCCATGGTAGCGCCGGCCAGCACCGCACCGTTTTCATCGGTCTTCTTGACCAGGATGGAGCCCAGACGCCAGTTCCTGAAGGTATAGGTCAGGTCCGGATCCGCGCCCGGCACGAAACTGAAGCACTGCGGGCCCGCGGCGATGTAGTTGTCCAGCACCGTGGTTTCCACCAGACAGTAATTGCCTGCATGCACGGTTTCGAAGGTACATTCGCCGTTGGCGTCCGTGACGCAGCTGGCATCGAAAACCGTGGTATCGACAAGCGGATCGTACTGAAGATCCCCGTCGTCCCGGAACAGCGTGAAGGCTATCCCGCTGTGCGCCGCGCCGGTATCGTCCAGTTTGATCAGCTTGAAATTGGCAGAGGTGTTCTCGAACGTCAGGTCGGGTGAGCCGGTACTGCGTTCAGCACAGGTTTCGAATACCGCAGATGTCAATGCGTCGGAAGCGCCGATATAGCCATCAGGAACCGTGGTTTCACTGACCGTATAGCTGATCTCGGCCAGCGACGCATCTTTCAGCGGCAAGTCATCCGCACAGTGATATCCACTGGTCCCCTCGATCATCGTAACAGGCTGCGTGGGCACGTCGGCATCATCGGGATCGGCATCTATGATCTTGAATACTGCACCGGACAGCGCCGCTCCGTCCTGATCGACTTTTTCACCAGGACAGACCCAAGCCGACGGTCGATAAAGTCCACCGTCAGTATGGGAATCGCGGGGCCGACCGTGAAGCACTCGGGATCGGCCGGAAGATAGTGATCCGGATGGTCCGTTTCAACCGCACAGTAATCACCCTCGAATATCAAGGTAAAGGAGCATTCACCGTTTGCAGCCGTCGTACAGGTCAATGGCGCATTATCACTGTCCAGAACGGCAGTGTCTCCAGCGTCAAACTCGCCTTTAGGCGCATTGTCCTTGTAAAGCGTAAACTCGGCTCCCGGCAGCAGCTCACCCGCATCATCCTTTTTCCTGATCTTTACCCCGGCACAATTACTGACAGTCATAGCCAATGGCGGGATAAAGTCCTTGAGGGCGGCATTGAAGGAATCGGATGAACGGCTTTTCAAATAGGCGCTGCCAAAAGTGACGCATTCCCCGGCCCCCACCACCTTGGTCAGGTTAATCGAAGCCTCCCCGAAGGTACGGGCACTTAGCCCCATTCCCTCATCGAGGCCATCTGCCTCTCCGTGTGGAATTGCAACCTTGTTGATGGATCCGGTGGCAAGGCCTTCGCTGGAAAGATTGGTGCGAGCCCCCCAACAGGGGTAACTTTTCAGCACCTCGCACACCTGACTGGCTGGAACACCACCGGAGCTTTCCTCGGTTTCCCAAAAAGAGATGAACAGTTCCGGTCGGGTTCCCCGTTTGCCAGGTCGTACTGGATCAGCATGTCCTTCGCCGTGCGTACCGGTGTTACGCCGTTAGCCGAAAGCACATCCGACTGGTTGAATTCGAAATCCATATTCGTGGTGCCCGAAGGGTCCTGTACCCGTGTCCAGAACATATGGATAAAGGTGTCCGTAAGGCCTTCTTCGGTAAAGATACCGAACTTCTTCAGATCGCTTTTGTTGGGCGGAACGCCCCCGCAACGACGGTCGGTATCGGGTCGTCTTCATCGGTACCCTATCCAAAAGCGGTATCGTCATTTTTATTCCCGATAATGATATTCTCGTCAGGCTTCCAGTCCACACCACTGGTAAGCGCTCCGCTGGCATCAGCCCAGTCGATCATGTCCAGGTCATCCAGTCTGATATTCGCGCCGGGCTCTTCGTCACCGGGCATGCCCGGATCCTCGATCTCGAAATCGCTACCATCAAGGCTGACCAGAGGGTGGGTCGCCCACGCAGGCAGCGCGAATAACCCAAGGCTCAGGAAAGCACCGCACAGGTACGCTCTCAGTGCTTGCCGATTGTTGTGCAAATGCATCGTATTCCCCTCCCGAATTCACCTGAAAAATCTATGTATGTGCCATCAAAAAAAGGCCTGGGTACCTGGCTCCTGTAGTGCACTCTCCTGCCTGTCATCGCGATTCCCCTCGTTGTCCAGCCCGTAGTCACCTCAACCGTTTGTCTCAGGACCTGCTCGATGTCTCCAGCAATACAAACTGTCGGAGGTCCCTGTCGGGGACTGAATGCTGGATCTCGACAGAACGCCTGAGGTTGACAGGCATGCAAGCAACGCCTGGACCAACTCCATAAGCGACTGACCCATAAGGAATTTATTTGAAAAAAAGGAAGCCGGGAAGAAACTGTTAACCTATTGATACAGGCTGATTCTGAAGTGACACTAAATAGATGATTTACATAAAGGAAACACTAGGGGGGTAAACTGTCACTAATTTGATACAGTTATCTGAATGTATCGGCTTGACATTGCCAGGATACTGTCCATATTCCTTGCACAGTCGATAATCCGGCTCCCGCGTCCAGATCATCAACAGAAAACGGACTGGCTTCTGTTCAAGAACTGTATCGTAAAGTTAACGATATATTTGTAATAAACTATAGCCGTCTCCTTTTGGCAACAACTTGTTAGCGCTCTGTTCACATAAGTAACAGAAGCCTCTTGCCATATTCCACTTCTGTATAAATGACATCCAGATTGACATGTTATAGTTCGTTTACAGTCAACAGGACATAGCGTTTGTGTTGAACAGAAACTGGTCCAATTATGAAACAGTGACCAGCGGACCTCCGAATACGGAGCCGAACAGGGAAATTGGTGACAGCCGTCGCTAAAGCATCTGGATGCAATACGCGGATTACGGTCCGCTACACAGATTGTTAACAGACAAGATCCTCTCCCGACAAAGGCAAAGCCCGAGCAACTGGGTGGCGCAAAGTTACGGGTCCTCGAGCACGCTCACGGGCGTATCCGAGGATCGCCGGACCGCCGAAGGAGAGTTACCCTCATCACGGACAGGCCGCTAGAGGATCTTTGCTGAATTTTAATTTCAGGAGAGACCCAATGCGCCTATCCAGGCTTCTGCTCGCGCAGCCAAGGGCTACCAGACCCGATGCTTCCCGTCACTGCTTCAACACCACTTCAGGCTGCAACGATGCGAACCTGAAAAGCCGTTTCGTCAATGTCAAGCGCGACCGTCAGCGCCCGCTCGGCACGGCCTTGGCCATAGCGGCCGCCACACTGATGCTCGGCAACCCGGCACTCGCGGGCAAACCCACCACCAAGGGCGGGGGTTCCGGTAAAGACAGTACGGCAACATCGACCTATTCGCCGCTCGCACTGACGGTCGAAGACTACTACTTCCGCTACGGCCCCCGGGAGGACAACTGCCTGGGCGAGGACGACGAACTGGCCTGGAAAGCGATCGGCGGATTAAAGCCAGGTGAAAGCTTTACTTTTACACCGCAATATCCCGGCTGTGTGAATCATGCGGCTGCCGTCACCGTTAATCTGTCATGGGACGGATCTGAACTCGCACTTTCAAGCGTGGTGCCCGATCAGGACATGTATAGCGCAGACCCGAGCCAGAAAGGAAAAGAGATCATTGCCGCCTCAAATGCCGGCATGGCGCAGCTATGCATGTTTCCGAGATACAACTCCGGCGACGCGCTCTATACAGTTAAGGTAACAAACGTTGGCAGTACCACTGCGACCAATATCGTACTTGACGGTCGTAGCGATAACGACTGGGCAATCAATTTCTACAATCGCTGCATGAATGCCGATGCCGACAGCGATGGCTGGAATGACAGCCTGGAACACTCCATGGCTACGCTGCTGTATTCGGTCGGCTATGTTGATGGCGTTTACCAGCCCTACATCCTGTG
Source organism: Marinobacterium aestuariivivens (assembly GCF_042661465.1). Lineage (NCBI taxonomy): Bacteria > Pseudomonadati > Pseudomonadota > Gammaproteobacteria > Oceanospirillales > Oceanospirillaceae > Marinobacterium > Marinobacterium aestuariivivens. Next base: position 621,200 of record NZ_JBHSWE010000001.1, read on the forward strand.
GGGCAGCAACTACCTCAAAGCAAGGGTCGACAACAGTGCTGCCGACGACGAAATCGACAGCTCTCCGGTTGACTTCAACGACGACGGAGTTGTAAACAATCTCGATGTCGAAGAGATCGGCTGGTATATCGGTGAAGGCAACGGCATCCCCCAGAGTCAGATCAGCCCGAACCCCAGCGATCCCGGCTATCTCTGGACCAACTCCCGGGAATGGCGTCGGTATGACGTGGATGGCGATGGTTATGTCGGCCAGTCCGATATCGATATCGTCTCGTCGCTGGTTGGGCGCGCTTTGCCAATGACCGAGGATATCATTGCGCCAACAGGACGGGTAATGGAACCGGAAGGCGGCAGCATAGCCAAAGGCTCCTACTATCAGATAAAGGGCCATGTCTGGGACAACGCCGCTGTGACAAAGGTCGAGTACCTTGTGGATGGCCGGATTCAGTGCACTGCCACCGATCCGGTTCCCAGCTTCGGCTTTACATCACCCTTTCATTACTGCTGGTGGGATGTCCCCAAGCGGGGGGCTCTATGAACTTGCGATCAGAGTCTATGATGCGGCGGGAAATATGACAACCAGTGAGGGCCTCCTCGTCTCGGCCAACTGAGAAGTAACTGATATACAGATAGGAAAGGGCGGGATCATGATCCCGCCCTTTTCATTACAGACGACCGGTAAGAATGCGCTTACGGGTCAACTACAATGGTGCAGGTATAGGTCGCCTGCGTCTCGAAGTTGAGCTCGCTGGAAGCCTGGCTGTCACCATCGAACAGATCGACTTCAGCGATAACAGTACCGACACCCTCGCCAGTACAGGTCACAGTCGCTTTGGTTGCACCATGGCCATCCATCGGCAAGGATTCATAGCTGATGGTGAATTTTCCGAGCGGAGTATTGTGGAAGCTTACTGTCTCCTCATTCCCACTTCCACAAACCGCATCGTTATCAATCTCGACGTTCTTCGCAGACTCACCTTCGTAGCCCACTGGCGTCACTTCGTCAACGCTAAAGATTTCGCCGAACTCCAGTTCATCCAAACAGGCTTCGCCATTGGCATCGGTCACTACAGAGCCGACAACACCCTCCGCATTAGAGATGTTAAAGGTCACACCCGGGTGCGGTACCGGGTTCAATTCGGAATTGATATCCTTGGTCGTTTTGGTGATTTTGATCGCCCCGGGCTTGCGCTCGTTCACGAAAATCAGATCGACATCGGCGTCGTCAATCGGTTCGACAGTGCGGTTAGCACAGGTATCGAATTCCGCAGAAGTCTCTGCGTCCGATGCACCGAAGTAACCTGGGGGTATCATAGTTTCACTCACCGTGTAGCTGATTACAGTACCTAATGCGTCTCTGATTGGCAGACCATCGACACAGTGGAAACCTGTCGGAGCTTCCGTCAGCGTTACCGGCAACGTTGGAACATCGTCATCAGCAGGATTGGCGGCGATAACCTTGAACTCAGCGCCGTCAAGTGCAGCCCCATCCTCATCTGCTTTTTTCACCAAAATGGAGCCCAGTTGCCTGTCCGTGAACATTAAGGTCAGCACCGGCACCGATGGATCGACCTCGAAACATTGGGGATCAGCCGGAATATGGTTGGCTGGTACCCCTGTTTCGTCCAGGCAATAGAGGCCGGCGAGAATATCATTGATTTGGCACTCGCCATCCAAGGGTATACCCGTAGTACAGGCCACAGGATCACCGCCCCCGTCCAGAACCACGGAGTCTTCTTCACCAAAGGTTCCGACCGGTTCGTTATCCTGATACAACGTAAAGGTTGCACCGTTCAACAAACTACCATTATCGTCTTTCTTGACGACTTTGACGGCTGCACAGTTTGTAATACTGGTCGCTACAGGTGGTATAAAGTCCTTCAACGCCGCGGTAAAGGAGTCGGACGAGCGGCTTTTCAGATAGACACTACCGAAGGTAATACATTCTTCAGCGCCGACAATTCCGGTCAGGTTGAACTGTGCTTCACCAAAGGTACGTTCATCAAATCCCATTCCTTCATCAAGACCACCTGCATCGGCATTCGAGATCGGGTCGTTATTGATAGAACCTGCAGCCAAGTTCGCATCTGACAAGTTTTGCTTGATCCCCCAGCACGGAAACTTGTTGGTCGCTTCACAAACACTCGCTGCCGAAGCGCCGCCGGCACTGGCCTGAGTTATCCACTCGGACAAGAACAGTTCAGGATTGGTCCCCCCGTTTGCCAAGTCGTACTGAAGCAGTAGATCGCCCGCAGTGCGTATCGGCGTCACATTGTTGGCTGAAGGTGAACTGGACTGGTTGAACTCGAAGTCCATGTTCGTGGTACCGCTCGGATCTTGCACTCGGGTCCAGAAGACATTGACAAAGGTGTCGCCATCCTCTTCAACATAAACCCCGAATTTTTTCAGATCGCTCTTGTTCGGGGGAACGCCCCCTGCGACAACAGAAGGCGGTTCGGTATCTTCAGAAGTCCCCTGACCGAAGGCGCTGTCGTCGGTCTTGTTGCCGATGGTGATATCCATGTCATCGACGACGATACGGCCAGGGGTGGGATCACCATCCATCTCGGCCCAGTCAATATTCCCGGCATCATCTGTGACTATATTCGCGCCAGGATCTGCTGGATTAGTAGAGTCTTCAATCTCGAACATACTGCCTGGCAACGTAGCCAAAGGGTGCGCCGCCCAGACGGCCATCGATACCGTGCAGAGGCCAATCAGGACTCCGAACAGATATCGCGTCAATATACTCGCGCTTCTATGTTGGTTCATTTTGAGTGCCCTCCCTAAGTTCATTTGGGCAATAACGGTTAGCCTCGCTACAATTAGCTGTGGCATCAACAGATGTATTACTAAAATTTCCTACCATTGCTCCCCCTCGTTATAAGAAGACCAGACCGTATCGAAGGCCTGTTCTAGGGCCTGTCGAGCTGCCGGGCTTTCCGTTTCCGACAGCAACGTATCAATTAACTCCAAACGCGGCACCATCTGTTCATCACTCAACTGCGGCCTTGCGTAGCGCACGCCGAACAAGACCTGGTCACCACCGGGCCCGAAAGAGATAAATTTGTTAACTGAATGAATGGCGGTTGGGGTTGAGCTTTGGTATCTATTCGGCATATCCGCATTTGGATTGTTAAGTTGAACCTGATAGGTTCCGGCGATCATCCAGGCGATCTCGCGCCAGAGCGCATCGGGAACCTGGTTCTGACGCACAGTATCCAGCAATGCAGCCTGGGCCTCGGGCTGATCAGCGGACTGTGCCAGCATCTGCAGCGCGAATCGGGCGCCCAGATTTGTCCGGGGAGAGTCTTGGGCCAGACGATACCTCAGACTGGAAAGGCCTGTGCCGCCGGGCAGGCTAGCTAGAGTGACAGCCGCATACTGCCCCCACCACATCTCCGGCAGCTGTTCGAGCTCCGGTACCAGGCTGGCATCCCCATACTCCTGTAGGATTTTAAATAAAGGTGCAATATCGCGCCCCTTGGCCCCTTGCGTAGCTGCCTGCGAAAGCGCTTCCCGAGCCGACAAGACGATATCCCGTTGGTACAGCCCGGGCGCGTGATCCTCCAGATAACGGCCAAGCGTCTCGATTTCGACAGGGCTGTGGATGGCCCGCAGCTCTTCGAACCAGATAGCCTCCGCAGCGGAGTCGTCGATTCGGCTCAGAATATCGAAAAGAGCCAAACGCAACGTGGCATAACCAAGCTCCTCGTCCAGCCCATTGGAAGTGAAATCGATATCAGAGGCAGTTCTCAGAAAATGACGGATAGCCGGTATGGCACCATGGCCCTGCTCGAAAAGAGCGCTAAAATCGCGCTGAATATTGGCAATATCAGACGGCAGGATGCTCCAGTCCGGCCTTTGCCGAAATTGCTCCAGCCGCTCGATCGCATTCTCTGCCTCTGAACTGCCATACTCGGAGCGGGTGCCAGGTTTGGCAGGGTCCGATGGCGATCTGTTTTCGTTACCTTCCCTAAGTGCAATCTTGGCGGCCATGCGTGCTCTCAGGTCCGAGCGGGTACTCTGCACTCGCGACTCCAGCTGAGACTCCACGACCTGGCCCCGCTCGATTTCGCGCTCGATTTCGGGTGACGCTTCCTGTGCAGGCCAAAGATAAAAAGCCAGTGCAATCACCGCCGCGTAACCGAGCAGATCCCAGATATCCCTTATATATCCGTCTCGCGCTGAAGACCGGCGTTTTCTGGCGGAGCCAGTGACAAGATCGATATACATCGTTTCCCCCAGTCCCAAGTGAGCAGGGATTAACCAAGCGCACCCATTTATGCAAAAGAGAAGGTCGGCACCCTCCACATAATCAGGCGAACACTAAACGGAGTGCGATCAAGCAGTTAAAAGCAATTGCCGTGCCATACACTTATCTATCTGATATGGAAAGAGTTTTAGGAAAGGCTAGCTCCAGCGTCAGCCGGAAACTGTTAAGCGACTGACACAGTGAAACGATGGCATGATGTTAAGATATTGATTCGTATGGGAATATTTTTCAGCTGGCTGTTATCCAACTGTGACACTATCAGGCAAGCCGGTCGCGGCAGGATACCCGAGATCAGGTCCAGCCTTTGGAATACCCTCGTAACTACCTCTGGAAACTGAGTTCGCAGTTCTCATCCGGATCTGGAGTTATGGTGATTTCTGGTGTACGGGGAGATAGGAAGGGTGGCGTATCCTGTTGATTGATCACGACCAAGATCTCAATCAACAGAAGGTGATACGCCATGGCCGATTTTACCCTGAAGGCTCTTTCACAACCAGAAGAACAGGTTCCCTATCCGCTGACCGAGCTGTTGCGTGCAGGGGGCGCGCGAGCTGATCGCACAAGCCGTCGAGGCAGAGCTTCAGGTATACTCCTGGACCAGCATGCCGAGCACCGGCTCCCGGATGGTCGTCAGGCCGTGGTGCGCAATGGCTATTTGCCTGAGCGTACCGTCCAGACCGGCATCGGCGATGTCGAGATCAAGGTGCCGAAGGTGCGGGATCGGAGCGGTTCCGGGATTCGCTTCAACAGCACCTTGTTGCCGCCGTACCTGAAGCGGGCCCGGAGTGCCGGGGAGCTGCTGCCCTGGCTGTATCTGAAGGGCGTATCCACCGGCGATTACCAGGAGGCGCTGGCCAAGTGCTATCCGGATACCCGCCATCAGCGCTGCTGGGTGCACAAGACAGCGAACATCCTGTCAGCGCTGCCCAAGTCGGTGCAGCCGAAGGTGAAGGCGGCGTTGCATGAGATCTGGATAGCAGGGACGCGGGACGAGGCGTACAAGGCGTTTGACCGGGCGCTGGTGCGCTTTGAGTCGAAGTATCCCGGCGCCATGGAACGTCTGCGCAAAGACCGGGAAGAACTGCTGGCATTCTATGACTTCCCGGCGGAACACTGGGTCCATATCCGGACGACCAACCCGATCGAGGCGACGGGGACGCCGAGTCGTTTTCGACCGTCCGGCTGCGGACCAAGAGAGCCCGGAACTGCGGTTCACGAGAGACCACGCTGGCGATGGTCTACAAGCTGCTGGAATCGGCACAGAAGAACTGGAAGCGGATCAAGGGATTTAATCTGCTGACCCTCGTGGTCAACAACGTGAAGTTCAAGGACGGCGAGCAAGTACAGGGTCAGTTAGACAGGAACGCCGCCTGATCCCGTACACCAGAATTGACAATGACTCAGGGACTTTCATCGGTGGGGTTAAGATACTGGATAGCGTAGGCATTTATAATCTGGTCCTTGTCCGGTGTAGAGCCTACTTTATACTTCCACTCGGTTACATCCTGAATATCCTTTGACCCACCTTGAAAAAGTATATTTTGATCAGCAACCCCAGTATCAGGATTCTCGTCATTGACGATCCCAGTATATACCGAGGCTCCCGTTGGCGGACAGGTGCCCCCAATATCATATTCCAGGTACACGGTCTCCCAATCCACGGGAAAACCAGCGGCAGAGTCCTCCACCGCGTTGCCATCCAGCTCGAATATTCCCAGAGAGTCTACCGCTTGTACGGCGACCGTCGTCATCAGGCCGCCGCAAAGATGCAGTCAGTCAAGAAGGACATCACCTTGCCAAACGGTGTCTTCAGAAATGAGATAAGGACGTTTTCATGTCCCACCTTCCGTGATCCAGCTCCATCACGCACGGGAGCATCGATCACTCAAAGTTTCGCCATCGGTTGCGGCCCGTATGCTGATCGAGCGGCCTTGGCTCGGTTAAGGGTCTCCTGTCTTGCAATCAGCACCGGGCGGGAACAACTGCATGAAACTGCTGGGTGGGCACATCCGGTGCCCGACCGCATCTGTTCCGCAACGCAAACGAATGACGGAATGCATACAGCTTTGCCAGATCCTGAGAGCCTCTACGCCTCCCGGATTTCCGGTAGTTTCCACCACCGGATTTCGGCCAGCCGATGCGTGTGCCAAAGCCGTTTGGTGCCTTGTTTAATACAAGGACCGTGCCGTTTTTTTAATCGATTGAAAGTAAAGGCTTTTTTTCGGAGGCGAAATAAAAACAGACAGGATTCTGTAAGGTTAGGATTACAGTGAAACCCGGGGTTGATAGGTAACTTTATGATTTTCAAGAAAATTCATCCCTGTACAACATTGTTTCGGGTGATTTACGTTCTTATTAGTTTGGGACAGTAGACTCGCAGGGCTTCCCATAGCCTTGTTGATGGCAGCGGGTTCCGTGCCTGCGTCCAGGTCTGTGAGAGTGGTCCTGACTCGTAGGGGCTTCTGCAGGTTTCACGGGCAATCGAGAGGCTTTACACCCGCTTCGCTGTGGGCAGGCAGCTTGCGCAAGGGCCCTGCTGGAGATGATGGCTGTCGTCCCGAATAACACCTATGGAACTTCTCCACCGGCTTAAGCAGGACGTTTATCGGCATAGGGGCGGTCAGCACTGCTGACCGTTCCCCTGCCACACCACCCGGCATGCGGGTCCGCACCGGGCGGTTCGAGAAGTTGAGGTCATGAGAGACGCGGCACCCCCAGCCGGTCAAAGTAGGCAATCGTCAGCACATGGTGCCCCGCCGAGAGGCTGTTATGCCACCAACGGCGGCTCAGCGCCGCTACCGATTGCGCCACCCACGGGGCAGCCCCAGGCCGATCAGCTCCCGGTAGATCGTCTTGCCACGGCGCCACTGCTTGAACTGGAGGGCCCTCAGGCGGCGACGTATCCAGCCATCCAGACTGCGCCAGATGCGCGGCGTCTGTGCCAAGCCGAAGTAGCCTTTCCAACCCAACAGATAGCGTCGCAGCTTCTCGACCACCTCGGCCATGCTACGTCCGCCGTTTCGTCGGGTCAGTTGCCTGCCCCTTTGCTTGAACGCCTTCAGCGCCTTTTCCGATACCGCGCGCCGCACCTCGCCATCCCGACCCTGCCACAGGGCATAGCCAAGGAGTTTGCGGCTGAACACGCGGGTCACCGCACTTTTGGATTCATTGATCTTCAGGCGCAGTTTATCGTAGCAACGCCGCAGCAGGCGCATCACCCGCTCGCCCGCCTTCTGACTGCGCACGTATACATTGCAGTCATCAGCGTAACGGGCAAAGCAGTGCCCTCGACGCTCAAGCTCACGATCCACCTCATCGAGCAACACCTTGGCCAGCAGCGGTGAGAGCGGACCGCCTTGCGGCGTGCCCTCCACCCGCTCGATCACCACGCCGCCTTCCATGATCCCCGCGTTCAGTTAGGCACGAATCAGCCGGATCACCCCGGCGTCCTTCACGCGCTTACTGAGTCGGTCGATCAGGATGTCGTGATTGACCCGGTCGAAGAACTTCGACAGGTCAACATCGACCACGATGTGGCAACCTTGCTGGACATAGCGCTGCGCGGCCAGCACCGCGTCCCGCGCCCGGCGACCGGGGCGAAACCCGTAGCTGTGCTCGCTGGAGGTCGGATCGATCAACGGTTGCAGCACCTGCAACAGTGCCTGCTGTATCAGACGGTCGGTCACAGTGGGAATACCCAACTCACGTTCACTTCCGTCTGGCTTCGGGATGCCCACACGCCGCACAGGCCGGGGCCTGTACGTGCCGTCCAGCAGTTGCTGTCGGATGCTTGGCCATGCCTGTTTCAGGCACGTCCCGGTCTGGGCTATATCCAGACCATCAACGCCTGCGGCACCCTTGTTTGCCTTCACGCGTTTCCAGGCACGCTGCATGTTTTCTCTCGCGAGCACCTGCCTCAGCAGGTCTCGCCCTGCGTCCTCCGACTCTTGTCGCGCAAGGCCGGTTTCATCGCTGGCCGTTTGGGGCAGGGCTTCACCCTGACCGGGCACGACCCGCCCCGCGCAGGCGGGCATCTGATGCATTACCGTTCTCGTCGACAAGACGTTTGACGCTCCTTCTCGTTTGGCCCTTCGCCCCTTGCCGGCGGCTACTATGGCCTCTGCTGACTTCTCGCTCCGTGTCTCCACGTCGCCCTTTCAGGCACAAGGCGAGACCTCCCCGGGTAAGAACACACGCCTTCACCGCACAACCGCCGGATATACGCCACTTCGCCTTGGCCACGAGAGCTTCGCGGCTTCTTGCCCGCTCGCCCTGCTCGGCGGCGCCTCATATCCGATTCTTGTTCATCGGCTCACGGTTTACGCTCCACGCTTCCTCCCCACGGTCAGTCACCTTTGCGCAGTTGCGCTTCACTTCGTTCGCTGTGGCCAGCTTACGGGAGGACTTGCACCTCCAGGAGTGCGCCCGTGCCGGGTGCACAAGAAAGTAATCCATTGGATTACTATTGATCGCATGCTAACGACGATCACCGAGCTACCGGAGTATATACGCCGCTCCAGCGATCTGTTGGACGAGTCAGAACGCAAGTCGCGTTATCGACGACCTCGCGGCACATCCGCGAGCCGGCGATCCAATGGAAGGCACCGGCGGCATCCGGAAGCTACGGTGGCGTCGTGGAAGCAGAGGCAAGAGTAGTCCCTTCTGAGATATCGGACGAGCGCCAGTTCTACGAGACCGAGATGTGGCGGATTACGGCGCGCCCGTAATCAGGAGTAACCGGCACCCAGATGCGGTGCGCGCCTAATCCGCCCTACGGGCTGGTCAGGCTTCTCGTGAAAACAGCATTGGAGAAACACCATGGCTAACGCATTCAAGAGCATCGCGCAAGGATTGCAGGAAGCCCTCGCCCTCGAAGAGGGTAAAGCCGTCGCGGTCCGGGTTCATCGCCCGGAAGAGATTGACGTTGCCGAACTGCGTCATAGCCTCGGTTTGACGCAACAGGAGTTTGCCGCCAAGTTTTGCATCAGCCTCGGCACGCTTCGCCACTGGGAACGGGGAGATCGCAAGCCCCAAGGACCGGCTCTGGCGCTGCTACATGTAGTTGCCAAAGAACCTCAGGCTGTGCTTCGCGCTTTGGCTTGACGAGGCACCGGGCACCGATTTCGCAAAATAGGTGAACGGCCCATTCAGAGATTACGGATTCGCCCGGGGGCCGGGCTCCCACAAGAAGACAAACTTGGAGCCGGGGTGCTATCAGTTGTTCGCCTTCGCCGAATCCATCGGTTGCGACGGCAGGTTCAGGCCACGCAGCTTGTTCTGGTACTCGCGGGTCACCTCGCGGGCATCCGCGGTATCGGTCACGGCGGTCGGCGTGATCATCACCACGAGCTCGGTGCGCTGCACGCTCTTGCCCCGGCTGCCGAACGCCCAGCCGACCACCGGCACATGTCGAAGATAGGGAACACCCTCGCCGTCGTTGGTGTTGTTTTCCTTGATCAGACCGCCCAGCACCAGGGTTTCGCCGCTCTGTACCGCAACGCTGGTGTTGACGCGGCGCTGGATGATGGTCGGCGAGTCGATCCCGGAACTGGTGGTACGGTCGACATCGTTGACCTCCTGGGTGATATCGAGCACCACCATGCCACCGGCATTGACCCTCGGGGTCACCTCCAGCAGCACACCGGTGTCGCGATACTGGATCGTGCTGGTGACATTGCCGGTATCGCTGCTGGTATTGGTGGTCGACGAGGTCTGGATCGGCACCTGGTCGCCGACCCGTATTTCGGCGGTATGATTGTCGAGTACCATCAGCGTCGGTGACGAAATCACGTTCAGCCGCGAGTCCTGCGCCAGCAGGTTCAACAACCCCGGGTCTGACCGCCACTGATCACTTCGTAGCTGGCGCTGCCGACGAGGTCCGCCGCCGACGGCACCGGGCTCTGGCCGATGGTGCCGAATCCCTTGGTATTGCTGTCGAGATGGTTCTTGAAGAACCACTGCAAACCGTAACGCAGCTCATCCTCGAGCGAGACCTCGACGATGGTGGCCTCGACCAGCACCTGGAGCGGCAGCACGTCGAGCTTCTGGATCGCTTTGTAGACCTTGTCGTAATCGCTTGGCGAGGCCATGATCAGCAGCGCGTTGTTCTCCTCGTCGGCAATGATGCTGACCTCGCCGACATCGAGACTGGCCCCGCCGACACTGGCTTCTGCCCGCGTCAGGGTTCCGTCGTCTTCTTCGGCGGGCGTTTCCGTTGTGGTGGCCGTCGCCGGTCTGCGCGCCGCTTCGGCCTGTCGTGCCTGCTGCGTGCGGCGCTGACCTTCGAACAGCTGCCCCAGCATGTCGGCCATGCTTTCGGCACGACCGTTCTGCACGTAATAGACATACATCCCCAACCCCTGAGCACCTTCGCTGCGATCCAGCCGGGTGATCCAGGCCCGGGCATCGGTGAGATACTTGCGTTGCGGCGTAATCACCAGCAGGGCATTGAGACGCTCGATCGGCATGAAACGCACCATCCCGGCCAGAGGCCCGTCGGCCGCATCGCCGAAAATGGTTTGCAGCTCGTCAACGAGGGTCAGCGCATCAACCGACTGCAGCCGGAACAGCCCCACGGACATGCCCTGCAGCTGATCGACGTCGAACGTCTTGATGGTTTCCCGCAGGTTGATCAGCTCCGACTGGGTCCCTCCCAGCAACAGCAGGTTGCGCCGTTCGTCCGCTTCCATCATGCCCTGCTGCGGCTTCAATGGCTCGAGGATCTTCAGCATTTCCTGGGCACCGATATAGCGCAGCGGTACCACCAACAGCTGATAACCGCGATCGGCGCTGAGGTTGGCCCGCAGGCTGATGGCACCGCCATTGACGGCGTCAACCGGCACCACCTCGTAAAAGTCATAGTGATCGACCAGGGCGGCACCGTTGACCTGCAGCAGCTTCTCCAGTGTCGGCACCAGGGCTTCGCGGCTGATGGGACGGCTGGTCTGCATGTTCACAACACCCCGGACCCGGTCGTCGAGGATGTAGTTCACCTGCAGAATATCGCCGAGGATCGTTTTCACCACCTCGCTGATTTCGGCCCCCTGGAAATTGAAGGTAATATCACCTTCGACCGGTGCCTCTCCGGCTCTCCTGCCGACATCGAAAAAGACTCCGTTACCACCATAGAACTCCGCCCGCGGCGCCTGGGTCCCTTCCAGCACGCCGGCCTCCGCAGCAAAACGCTCAGGCTCTCCCACCACATCGACCTTGGTTTTCTGGCTGATAGCACTGGCCCCGCTCGGCTGGGCCTGCTGCCGGGCGTTCGCCCCGCGCCAGGGGCTGTCGAGGGCATTCTCATTTTGCATGTCCTGCAGCGCACAGGCGCTAAGCATCAGGCAGGAGACGAACAGCAGAGATTTTTTCAAGACCTTACTCATCGGGAGTCTCCGTGGCGGATTCAGCATCCTGCTCCAGCTGGCGCGAGGCGGCGCGGGTGCGTTCTTCTACGGTACCGGGCTCGGCGGCCTCTTCATCGCCGGCGCCCTGTTCCGGCGCTGCAACAGGTGTCATATCCCTGGGTTCCAGTAATTCCAGCGTCACCTGCTCGTCCCCGGAGCCCATGGTGACTGTTTCGGCGTTGATCTCGTCGAGTATCCAGTTGGCATCGAGCGGCATGCCGGCGCCGAGTGTCAACCGGCGGTCGCCATTGCGCTCTTGAAACAGCGCCTTGACCTCGTCGCCGACGATGACGATGCCGGTCAGCTTCCAGGTTTCCCGGAGCTCCTGGGCCGAACCGCCGCTTCCGGTATCCTCGGCCTGGGGCCTGCGGCTGGAATGGAACAGGGGCCGCTGCAGCATGTCATCGAACTGGCTGCGGGGCGGAAACGGCGGCAACTGCATGGGATCGGGCTGAGCCGGAACCAACGATGCGTCCGGTTCGATATCCGTGCCCAGGTCCGGCGCGTCGGACGGTGGAAGCGACTCGGCCGGCAGGCTCTCGACAGGCGCCTCTTCCTCATCCTGGGCCAGGAGCGGCCCTGTCAACGCCGTGAGCAACAGCAGCGCACTCAGGCGAAGTCCATTCAATACCCTCATGGCACCTGCTCCTTGCCGGCATAGCCAGTGAGATCGAAACGAATATCCAGTGCCGGGACCGACTGCACCTGCACGCGGCGATTATTGCGTCGTGATACCCGGGTCTGGCGGCGGGGATTGGCCAGTACCGTCACATTCTCGGCGAAGAGTGCAGGCTTCCCCGATTCGATGTTGTAGAAAAGATCCACCAAGTCCTCGAGTTCACCACGCATATGCACCTGGATACTGATCGCCTGCAGCGGTCCCTCCTCCTCGCGACTGAGGATCTGGGTACTGATCACCTGGCCGCCATTGCGCCCGACCAGCTGATGCAGATACTGCTGAAGATGCGCGGCCGCCAGCGCCGGTTTGCTCTCGGGCAGATAAAGGTCGGTCACCGGATTGGCCGCCTGCAGCTGCACCAGACGGGCTTCGTCGGCTTCGAGCCCTTCAGCCAGGCGGCGATAGATCGCCAGTTGGTTTTCCAGCGTTTCGATGCGCTCGCCATAAGCCAGGAAGCTGCCAACGAGCGGCTGGATCACATAGAGGATAAGCAATAGAACGGCGATGATCAGCAGGCCGACGGCCAGCAAGCGGCTGCGTTGCGGGCTCATCGGCTTCATGGCGCCGCCTCCTCGTAGGGACTGGCCGGCTCTTCGAGCCGGGCTTCGATGCTGAAACGCTCGCGCCGGCTGCGCGGATTGATGGTGACCGGCGAGGTGAAATCGACCGACATCAGCATCTCCGACTCCTCCAGGATACCGATCAGCGATGAAGCGCTGCCGGACTCGCCCTGTATCCGCAGGCTCTGACCATTGAGTTCGAACCGGCTGAGCCAGGTGTTGTCGGGCAGCAACTGTGTCAGTTCGTCGAGCACGAACAGTACCGGCAGCTGCTCGGCCTTGCGCCGTCCAAGGTATTGCCGGCCATCGACCAGGGCTTCGATCTCGGCACGGATCTGCTGAGCCCGTTGCGCCTCTGCACGGGGCTGATCGAGCGCCGCTTCCAGCGCTTCGACCCGTTGCGATCGCTGGTAGAGCGGAAAACCGACCAGCATCACCAGCAGCAGGGCCACGATGATCAGTCGGTTTCGCATCGAGCGCTGACGGCCCTGCGTATTGCCGCTACGCAGCTCCGGCGGCAGCAGATTGAGCCTGTGCCGCTCGGCAGAGGTCCGGGCCTCGACCGGCAAAACTGCGGTCGGGACGATGCCGAAGGTCTTGAGCCGCTGCAGCAACGTATCGAGCCGCTTGCGGGGAAGCAGATAAAGATCGACCAGAATCCGCTGGGCCGCCGGCTCACGCCGGGTGACGCGATAACCGAAATAGACATCCTCCGCCTTGAAGGGCGTATGCCGGTCCATCTCGAAGCCCAGCACCGACGCCAGCCGCGGTTCGGTCACCGCCGGCAGCGCAATGGACTTGTGCAGCACCGCGCCCGGCTCGAGCTGAAGCACCGTCCGGCCGGCCTGGCTCGCCATCTGTCGCAGCTGCTGGATCAGAGCGGGCGGCGGCGCAACGTTCAAAGGCAGACGGTAGATCTCTTCGGTGTCATCCAGAACCACCAGCTCCACTTCCTCCTGCGGCTCGACGCGCACCACCAGCGCCTGGCCGCTGAAGCGGCGCCGCCATCCGGTCGGCAACAGCCCGTAAAGCTCCCCGCTCCACCAACGCCAGAAACGGGCCAGCGGATCTCCCAGCTCCTGCTGCCAGCGTCTGATCCTGCTACCGGTCGCGTCGATCACACCGTCTCCCTTTAGATGCAATTGATTTGTTGAGCCTAGTTCATATTCGCAAAATGGTGACGCGTGACGGGCGACGCGTTACGCGAAAAAGCCAAAGAGCCCGCGACCGTCGACAAATGTCTATCACGCGAGACGTGTCACCTGTCGCCTTCTGTTTCAATCACCGGCTGCATTTCCCGCTTCAGATCCGTCAGCGTGAAGGCCCCACGCTGCGAGCGGCCACGCCTGACCAGGTGGGCACTGTAGCGGCTACGCACCACCGGGCCGACCTCGGCTTCGGTCAGCACCCTATAGTTGATGCCGGAGCGCCCCTGGCTGACATACTGGGAAAGCCCAACCGGTGGCTCCGGCGGTTCGAGGCCGTCGAGCCGGTTCTGCCGGCGCTGCTCGATGTACTGGTCGACCGTTCCCTCGTCCGCGCCGGGCAGCGCCAGCAGTGCCAGGCGCGGCGCATAGAGCGGGTTGATGGCCGGCAGTCCGTTCAACACCGTGACACTGCCCTTCACCTGCCGATAAAGCCCCGGGGTCATGCCCAGCACCAGCTGCAGCTCTTCGACCTTTTCGAACCGGGCGTTGGCCGGCCCCTTCTCACGGCCGACCGCCAGATAATCGTCCTCCTCGGCGCCGTTGAGCCGGCGCAGGTCGTCTTCGTCGCGCCAGTCGAGGATCGCATCGGCCAGGGCCTCGGCCCGGGGACCGTCGAGCTCCGCCGCCAGAAACAGGCCGGTCAGCAGCTCTACCGGCGCCGCATTCAGATCGATCTTGCCGCTCTCGTCCTGCAGCGCGACGTGCACCAGGATATCGTCCAGTTCCAGCACCTGGATGCCGCCATCGGCCAGCCACTGGTTCTCTTCCGGCTGCTGCAGATTCCACAGCGCCCACTGCATGCCCGCCTCGCTGGCATACTTGCCGCGCGTCGCATCGACCAGGTTCTGCGCCAGCAGGCCGTTGCTGCGGCTGCCCTGGGACAGGTTGCCGGCCATCAGCGACAGCAGTACCAGGACCCAGAGCACGGCCACCAGCGCCAGGCCCCGTTGCCGGTGCGCAGGCTTACAGAAGCGTTTTTCCGCCATAGCGGTACTCCGTCGGCGATACCAGCAGTTCTGGCCAGAAGGCGGTATCGGCCTCGCCTGCCAGCCCGTCTTCGTCCTGCGGCAGGACCTGGAAGCGAATCAGGTACGGCAGCACCGATTCCTCGACCCATTCCCGGCGCCATTCGGGCTGATCGGTCTGGTCGTAATAGAGGTACTCGAACTCCAGCTCCGCCACCCCTTCCAGCAGCACCCGCTCCTCGGGCTCGGTGAACGGGATCTCCTCGCCATTGAGTCCTTCCCCGGTCGGCTCGAACGGCGCCAGCCAGTCGATGATCTCCCCTTCGGTATAGGGCCGGGTCGTCATGATCAGCTGTTTCAGTTGCGTTTCCGTTTCCTTGACGCGGAGCTGGCACCAGTAGAATTCGGCGACGCCGTTGCGGGTCGGCAGCTCGGTGACGAAGATCAACTGCTCCCGATCGCCGTGCATGGCCACCGACAGCCTGGCGTCGATATCCCGCAGCCGCAGCGGCTGCGCCTGTTCCAGCAGCCGGCGCACGAAGGTCTGCACCAGATACCGCTCATGCACCCGCTCCTGCTGCGAGACCACCCGTTCCCAGCTGCCGGTGGCGATGCGAAAGGCACCGAACACCAGCATCGCCACCATGCCGGTCAGCAGCAGGGCGATCATCAGCTCCACCAGGGTGAAGCCCTGCATCCTGTGGGTCGGTTGACGAATCATTCCTCGTTCACCAGCCGCAGGGTACTGAGGGTCAGCGCCTGATTACGGTCCCACTCGACGGTGACATCGATGCGATAGGGCACCAGAGTCGCATCGAAGCCTTCGTCCTGCTCCGGAAAGTCGAAGCGATCGATGCGCGACACCCAGCGGAAGCGGTCGTCGATGCGGCCCTCGTCACGGCCCGGGGTGATTTCATTCAGCGAACCCAGTTCCGCCATGCGGGACTCGGCCAGCAACAGCGCCTGCTGGCGCGCCGCGGCGCTGTCGGTGGTGCGCATCGTCAGCGAGAAGATCTGCAGGATGACGCCGAGCGACAGCGACAGGATCAGGAAAGCCACCAGCACCTCGAGCAGGGTGAAGCCGCTGTTCTGCCTGCGCCTATTCACCGGGGACCCGCTCTTCGTCACGCCCGCTGCCGTCATCGATGCGGACCCGGCCGGTCAGCCAGTCGACGCCGATCTCGTATCGGCCGCCGCTGCCGGTAAGCACCACTGTGCCGCCGCTCGAGCTGCCGTCGGGATAAAAGCGGATGCTGGGACCGCTTTCCGGGTCCCCTCGGTCGGCGGCACGACGATCTCGTTGCCGAGCGCCAGGGCGCCGTCGTCGTTCAGGGTCAGCTCGATATCGACCGGCAGATCCAATGGCTCGGTACGGTTGCTCAGGCGCAATGCGTGGGCCTCGGTATCGACGCTGAGCGCGACGAGTCGGCTCTCGGCCATCGCCTGGCTGCGCAACTGACGCAGCAGCGCCGCGGTTTTCTGGGTATAGCTCTTGAGTTCGACGCCCGGAAGCACTGCGGCAAAGCGCGGTACCACCAGACTCAGCATCAGGGACGCCAGCACCAGTACCACCATCAGCTCGAGCAGCGTAAAGCCCCGTTCCATTCTCATGGCGAACTCGAGTACCTACTCCCAGCTGCGTACATCCTGGTTTTCACCATCGCCGCCCTCTTTGTTGTCCGCGCCGAGGGAATAAAGATCGAACTCACCGTTGCGGCCCGGATATTCGTAGACATAGTCGAACCCCAGGGATCCTTGCGGATCACCTTTTTCTTCAGATAGGGGCCGTTCCAGTTCGGCGCGCTGGAGGGCTTCTCGATCAGCGCATCCAGCCCTTCGTTGCCGGTCGGATATCGACCCACCTCGAGCCGGTAGAGATCGAGCGCCGCGCTCAGCTCCTCGATCTGCAGCGCCGCCGTCTTGGTCTTGGAGGTCCCCAGATGTTTCAGCACCGGGGACCGACCAGGCTGGCCAGCAGGCCGAGGATAACCAGCACGACCAGCAGCTCGAGCAGCGTAAAACCCCGCTGAGGGTGCCCCGCTGACGGGGTGGGGGAATGTTCAAGAGTGGAAAGCTTGCTCACGGTTAAGATTCCTCACAGGTCAGATAGGCAGTTCGTTGATCGACATGATCGCCACCAGAATCGACAGGATGATGCCGGCAATCATCAATCCGAGTCCGACGATCAGCACAGGTTCCAGGATCGTCAGCATGCGCTGCACGGCATTGGCCACTTCGCGGTCATAGACATCGGCGACCTTGAGCAGCATCTCGTCGAGCTGCCCGGTCTCCTCGCCGACCTGGATCATCTGCAACGCCAGCACCGGGAAAACGCCGGTCGCCTGCAGCGGCTCGGCCAGACGGCGCCCCTCCTTGAGACTGACGGCAGCCGTGTCGGCCCCCTCGGCCATGGCCTGATTCACCAGGGTGTCGCGGGCGATCTGCAGGGCCGTCAGCAACGGTACACCGCCGCGCACCAGGGTGCCGAGACTGCGACTGAAACGCGCCGTATCGAGCCGCTGCAACAGACTGCCCGCCAGCGGCAGACGCAGTACCCGGGCATCCCAGCGCAGGCGCGCATCCGGATCCTGCAAACGGCGCCGGAAAACCAGCGCCGCGAGAATCAGCAACAGCAATATCCAGGGACCCAGGTCACGGATGAACTCGGCAATGCCGATGACGATACTGGTGGACAGCGGCAGCGCCCGCCCCATGTCGTCGAACAGTTGCTGGAACTGCGGTACCACGTAGGTGAGGATGATCAGCAGCGACAGGCCGGCGACAATCAGCAGGATCAGCGGGTAGAGCAGCGCCGACAGGGTTTTCTCCCGCAGTTCGCGACTGCGCTCCATGTAGAAGGCCAGATCGGTCAACCCCTCGCCAAGGCTGCCGGACAGCTCGGCCGCATGTACCATGCTGATGTAGAAGCGGGAAAATTGCCCGCCCTGCTCCTTCAGCACGGCCGACAAGGACTGCCCCTTGCGTACCCCCTCCTGAACATTTTCCAGCAGCGCCCGGGTCTCTGCATCCCCGGCAACCCGGCGCATGATTTCCAGCGCCCGGTCGAGCGACACCCCGGCGCGCATCAGGGTCGCCAGATCCAGGGTAAACTGCAGCACCCTTTTCTGCGACGAGCCACCAAGGCTCAGCTTCAGCTGCAGCAGATTCTGCAATCCTGCGCCGCTGCCCTCCTCGACCGAGATAGGGATCAGCCCGGAGCGCTGCAACTGCTGCACCGCCAGCGCCTGATCGCCAGCTTCGACGGCGCCGCTGCGTTGTTCGCCCTCCGGCGTCACCGCGCGGTACTGAAACTGCGGCATGGATCAGGTCTCCTGGGTGACACGTATGACTTCTTCGAGATTGGTGATGCCCGCCAGCGCCTTCATGCAGCCATCCTCGTACATGGTGCGCATGCCGGCGGCCCTGGCCGCCTGATGGATACGCCCGGAATCCGCATGTTGCAGCGACAGGCGGCGGATTTCATCGTTCATTTGCAGTAGTTCATGAATCACCACCCGGCCATGGAAGCCGGTGCCCTGGCAGTGCTGACAGCCGCCGGCGCGGTACAGCTGCACCGGCTTGCCGCCGCTCAGCGCCTCGAGACCGAGCTCGGCCACCATCTCGGGCAACGGCGTATAGGCTTCCTTGCAATGGTTGCAGAGCACCCGTACCAGGCGCTGGGCAATCACCGCATTCAGGGTCGAGGTCAGCAGATAGTCTTCGACCCCCATCTCGAGCAGACGGGTGACACTGGTCGCGGCGTCATTGGTATGCAGGGTCGAGAGCACCAGGTGCCCGGTCAGCGCCGACTGGATACAGATGCGTGCCGTTTCGAGGTCGCGCATCTCGCCGACCATGATGACATCGGGGTCCTGGCGCACGATCGATCTCAGGGCACTGGCGAAGGTCAGGCCGATCGACGACTTCACCTGGATCTGGTTGATGCCCTCGAGCTGGTACTCGACCGGATCCTCGACGGTGATGATCTTGCGCTCGGGCGTATTGAGGCGATGCAACGCGGTATAGAGCGTCGTGGTCTTGCCGCTGCCGGTCGGCCCTGTCGCCAGTATCATGCCGTTGGGAATCTTCAGCAGTTCCTCGAGCGCCTGGCGGGTGTCTTCGGCGAAGCCCAGGGCGACGAAGTCCAGCGAGACGCTTTCGCGGTTCAGCAATCGCAGCACCACGCTCTCGCCGTACATGGTCGGTACCGTCGAGACACGCACGTCGAGATCCTGCCCCTGAACCCGCAGCTCGATGCGCCCGTCCTGCGGCAGACGCCGTTCGGCGATATTGAGACGCGCCATGATCTTGATACGGGAGATCACCGCCGGCGCCATCTTCATCGGCGGCGCTTCGCCCTCTTTCAGCACGCCGTCGATGCGATAGCGTACCTTGAGGCTGTTCTCGAACGGCTCGACATGGATATCCGAGGCCCGCGCCTCGACCGCCCGCTGGATGATCAGGTTGACGAGCCGGATGACCGGCGCGCCGCTGGCCATGTCCATCAGCAGCTCGACGCTCTCCTCGCTCTCCTCCCCGGCGCCACCTCGGACAGGATATCGCCCATCTGGCTCTGGCCCTCGCCATAGAGCCTCTCCAGCGCCGTATCGATCTCGGAGCCGATACCCACCAGGGGACGGACCTCGCAGTCGGCCGCCAGCGCCACGGCCTCGGCGGCAAAGCGATCCTGGGGTTGGCCATCGCCAGCACAAGGATATCGTCCTCACGCCGCAGCGGCACCAGCTGAGACTCTTTCAGAAAACGGAAGGAGAGACCGCTTTCGAGCACCGGGGTTTCGGGATAATCGGCGGCGGCAGCCTGTGGCAGTTTCAGCAGCTCGGCGAGACTGGCCGCCATATTGCGCTCCGATACCAGTCCCAGCTTGACCAGCAGAACCGACAGTGGCGACTCGTCGGCCTGGTTGCTGCGCATGCGTTCGACCCGCGCGAGATCCGCCTCGGACAAACGCCCGGCCCGCACCAGCGCCTGACCCAGTGCTTTGTCGTCCAGTTGCAGCAGCTCGGTCTGTTCGGCCACGGCCATCGGTTTTCCCCTCCCGTTCGCTGTCCGACACTCTCATTTGGTGCGGTTCACTCCGTTCACCGGCACCCTACGTCAAGCGTTCTTCGTAGGGTGCTGGTAAGCGCAGCGCAGCGCACCGAATCTTCTACGTCACTATAGCCGAAGTTCCGCCTCGCCAAAGGTTGCCGTCCTGCTCTAAGCTGAAGCGGAACAGGATCGAAGGATCATGCCGGTGTAGGAGCACGGCCCTCCGGGCGAAACTGTGTTGCACCGAAGCTATTAACCGACAGACTGGGCTCCCATAGGCGTGTAGACCCCAGTCTGTCGGGCGAACTGACCGGTCCCCCGCGGCCTACTGGCCGACCGACAACAAGGCCGCGACCAGCAGTTCGGCATCGGCCAGCGGCGCGCTCTGGTCAGACACCAGCCGGCGGTCGAGCACGCGGATGCCGAGTGCCTCCAGCGCCGGACGGTCGATGCCGCCATTGTAGTGACCATTGCGACTGTCGACGACAATATGGCTCAGCAACTGGCTGGAAGGCGTTTCGGGGCCACAGTCGGCGTGCAGCACGGCGAGCAGCCGGTGCACGGCATCGGTCAGGCTGATACCGAATTGCTCCGGGTCGCCGCCCAGGCTCGGCACGTAGACCTTGGGCGCGTCGGAGGCCGCGATGGCACGCCCGGCACCGCGGGGAAGCAGATTCGCCAGCACGCTGGTATAGAAACTGCCGGGCGGGAAGCAGATCATGTCCGCCGCCGCGATCATCGCCCGCCGCGACTCCGGCAGAATGGACTGTACGGGCGCCAGCTCGTCGAGCGACTGGCTCAGGCTCAGCCCTTCGATCACCGCGCCGCAGGCCGCCAGATCGAGCCCTGTGATCAGGTGCTCGCCGATCACCCGGCGGCCGTCGCTGAGTTCCGCCACCAGGTGGTAATGGTCATTGGTGACCGTATGCACTTCACCGAGTACCTCGGCGTAGCGGGCAAATTCGGCGATGGCCGAATCCAGGTCCTTGGCGTTGCGCAGCCAGGTACCGGTCAGCACGAGGTTGCCGATACTGGCGCCGCGCAGATCGAAATCAGCCGGCATGGCTTCACGGCAGGCCTGGAGCTGAACACAGATCAAATGCCTCAGCGGCGGGTCGATCACCCGTGCAAGGGGGTGAGTACCGGCAACAATGGTGTCCAGCTCTGCCCACAGCTGCGCCGGGGCATCGTCTTTCGACAACCGGTGCGCAAACAGCCGCACGCCCTCCGGGTGTCCGGTGACCCGCTCGTCGGCCAGCGACATCAGCCTGCTGCGCAGATCGCCGATGGACGGCATGCCGAACGCCTGACGCAGAATCGCCGAACTGCCGCCCGAGTCGTAGGGCGTCACCAGATGAACCGAGTTATGGGTATGGAACTTGAGCGCGCGACTGGCGCCGTCGAGCGCCGAGCCACCGGTAAAAAACAGCAGTGCCGGCCCCTGCTCCGGCGCCCTGGCACCGCATCCCGAGCCGGACGAGTCCATGCCCTGAAGCGCAGCGCTATGGGTCTGTTTCCCTGATGCCATCGATTGAGCGTGCCTGTCGTGCGGATAAGGCCGACCATTATCCCCATTCCGAGGCTCCGACGATAGACCGAACCCTGAACCTTCTACCGATGGCACAGTGCTTGCTCCAACCGAGCATACTGTTTCGGGACACTCACATGACTGCCAAGCTTTTTCCCTGCTTCCAGCCCATCATCGAGATCGCCAGCGGCCGCGTTATCGGCCATGAGGCCCTGGCCCGCCGCCGGAGCGTCGGCGGTGCTATCGAGTCCGCGGCCGACATCTTCAGCGACATGAGCCGCAGCCCCGGGGAGCGCCTGGAAGCCGATCGCAGGGTGCGCTATCAGGCCCTGGAACGCTTCGCCGCCGACGCCGACAACGGCTTTCTCTGTCTCAATCTGTCCCCCGAGTGGATCGACCAGCTCGAGTCGCTGGACCGGTTGCCCAGCCTCGAAATGATCCGCGAGATCGGCCTCGATCCGCACCGGGTCGTGCTCGAGATCACCGAGCACGCGGGCTGCGTCGAGCGCATCCGCGACCTGGCCGAGCAGTACCGCGATGCCGGCGTGCGGATCGCCTACGATGACTTCGGTAGCGGCTTTCAGCAGCTGGACCGGCTACAGGCCTTCACCCCGGACCTGATCAAGCTCGATCTCGGAATGCTCCACAAGGGTGCAGGCAACGCACAAAAAAGGATCATTCTGCAGCAAATCGGGCAGATGGGCGCCCAGCTCGGCAGCCGGATCGTCTGCGAAGGCGTCGAAACGGCCGAGGACTTTTTCCTCGCACTTCACTGCAATGCCAGCTACGTTCAGGGCTATCTGTTCGAGCCGGCATTGCCGGAACTGGCCGCGGCCGATGCCACCTGCCCGCGGGTACGGGAACTGCTGGCCCGGCACCTGGACATGACGGTCGAGCAGACCGCCCGCCGGCAATGGCAGAGCGAAGGGCTGCACAGCAGCCTGCAGGCCCTGCGAGACCTGCTGCTCGCCGACGCCAGCCCGCGGGCCTTGGAGCACTTTCATCCGGCCCGGGGCATACTGCGCTTCTATATCTGCAACCGGCACGGCGAGCAAATATCGCCGAACTACCACTTCACCGAAGGGCACTGGCATGCCGACCGGAGCGTGATCGGCAACAACTGGAGCTGGCGTCCCTACTTCTACCAGTTGATCGGCTCGCCGGACTACGCCCGTCGGGTCCTGCACTCTTCGCCTTATCTCGATCTGGGCACCGGTCAGCCCTGTATCACCCTGAGCCTGGCGCTGGATGCCGACCGGGTAATGCTGGTCGATGTCCAGACGCCTGAAGCGACCCTGGTCTCCGGAACCTTCCACAGCGAACTGATGCCGGTGCAGACATCCGAAATCTGAGCAAAAGACCCCGGTTGTTCCGACACGGATAGTCAGGTTGCATGCCTGAAGCATGATGGCTGCCAAATCTCCGGCCACACTTCACTAACATTTCAGGAAGTAATTCTGAGAATGGCATTATTTCCTGAAACGTTAGTAAGTTGCAGTAGGGAGCCGCCGACGGCGGCTTCGACATCCGCAGCATGCCGGGAGGTCGACTTTGAACATGTCTGGAAGCATAGCCGCCCTGTTTTCCGAACCCAGCCGTGGCGCCCGCCTGATCTACCTGATGGGCCCGTCCGGCAGTGGCAAGGATACGCTGATCCAGGCGCTCAAGGCCCGTCACCACGAGGTGCTGGTTGCGCACCGCTATATCACCCGCCCCTGGCGCGCGGGCAACGAGAACCATGTCGAGCTGAGCCCGCAGGAGTTCGCCCAGCGCCAGACCCTGGGTCTGTTCCTGATGAGCTGGGAGGCTCATGGTCGCGACTACGGCATCGGCTGCGAGGTCGAGGCCTGGCTCGCGGCCGGCCATCCGGTACTGGTCAACGGTTCACGCGGTCATCTGGAGGAGGCCCAGCTGCGTTTCGGACCGACACTGTTGCCGGTGCTGCTGCGGGTTGACGAAGCGGTGCTGCGGGCGCGCCTCGAAACCCGCGGCCGCGAGTCGCCCGCCGAGATCGAGGAGCGCCTGGCGCGGGCCCGGGAATACGGTAACGGTATAAGCGACAAGGCGGTCGTCATCGACAACAACGGCCCCGTCGAGCAGGCCGTCGAGGTGCTCGAGCGCCTGCTCGAAGCGCCGGAGCTGAGCCTCGATGGTTGAACTCGAACTGCTCGGTACCGGCGATGCCGGCCGGGTGCCGCTCTGGGGCTGCGAATGCCCGGCCTGCGATCGTGCCCGCCTCGACGAGCGCTACCGCCGCCGCCCCTGCAGTGCGGCGCTGCACGCAAGGGACGGCATCACGCTGATCGATGCCGGCAGCACGGATCTGGCCGAGCGTTTCACCTTCGACGAGATCAGGCGGATCTGGCTGACCCATTTCCATATGGACCATGTGCAGGGGCTCTTTCATCTGCGCTGGAGCGAGCGCATCGAAAGGATCCCCGTCTACCGGCCGGAAGACGACAAAGGCGCCGACGACCTCTACAAGCACCCGGGGGTATTGAGTTTCCAGCCGCCCTGCCGGCCCTTCGAGTCCCGACGCTTTGGCGCGATCAGCGTGACCCCACTGCCGCTGAACCATTCGCGCCCGACCCAGGGGCTGCTGATCGAAACGGCCCATACGCGCCTGGCCTGGCTCACCGACACCGTCGGCCTGCCCGACGAAACCCGGGACTTCCTGCTCGGCCAGCCACCCCTGCACTGGCTGGTGCTGGACTGCTCCGTGCCGCCGCAGGAAATACCGCCGCGCAACCACAACGACCTCAACCAGGCGCTGACGATTCATAACATTCTGGCGCCGAAAAGGACCCTGCTGACCCATGTCGGCCAAAGGCTCGATACCTGGCTGATGGAGCATCCGGGCGAGTTGCCCGAAGACGTTACAATTGCGACGGACGGGATGCGGATCGGTCTGTAGTTGTTTGCCCCACAAGCAGCAAATAACTGCCGTGCCTGACCGATTCGCCGTAAGAAGGTGCCCTTCGGGTGCGCAGCGCCTACGGGGACATGAGGAAACCCAGCAGGATATAGAACCCGAGATACAGCAGCGGATAAACAACGACCAGCGACCAGAGCAGCCCGATGCGCACGCCCCTTCGCAGGTCGGCCTCGCGGATTCGGCCCACCAGGGCGCGCGACAGCCAGAGCGCCAGCAGCATCGCCGGAATCAGCACCGACCAGAACAGCGGAAATTCGAGCCCGGCCAGCCAGCGGCCGTCGAACGGCTCCGGAAAATAGGCGAGCGGCGCCAGCAATAGCGGCGGAATGCGCCAGCTGCCGCTGCCGGCATAGACCAGCGCCAGCGGTACGCAGAGCAGCATCGCCAGCAGGTGCAGCAGCCAGACCGCCCGGCTCGGCCGCACCTCGCGCTTGTGCCGCTCGACGGACTCGAGCTGACGCGCCCAGCGACCGTAATGGTAGTCGTTCAGCCGCTCGAGATGGGGTTCGAGGGCCGGGATCCGGTCGCTATTCTCGCGCACCCAGAGCAACGCATCCTCAGCGCTGGCGAAGCGCCGGCGATAACGGAGGCCGAAGCGCTTCTGCTCGCAGCCGAAATCGTCGTGCCGGGAATCGTAGCGCACCGGATTGGGTATCGGTTCGGACATGGTCATTCCTTAGAGCTTTTGGCTAATTGAAACCGAAGGCTTATTCCATATAGAGTATAAGCCTTTAGCTTCCGATCATAAGGATGCGCCCGCCATGCCCCACCGCGCCCATCTCTTTTCGCTGCGTATCGCCAATGCCCTGCGCGAAAGCTGTCTCGCCGAGCCCTATACCGGCCGGCGTTTCGCCAGGGATCTGATGGCCGGCATCACCGTCGGCATCATTGCAATCCCGCTGGCGATGGCGCTGGCGATCGCCAGCGGCGTACCGCCGCAGTATGGCCTCTATTCGGCGATGATCGCCGGTTTCGTCATCGCCCTGACCGGCGGCTCGCGCTACAGCATCTCCGGGCCGACCGCCGCCTTCGTCGTGATCCTCTTTCCCGTGGCCCAGCAGTTCGGGCTCGCCGGCCTTTTGCTGGCGACGCTGATGTCCGGCCTGATCCTGGTGGCGCTGGCACTGGCCCGTCTGGGCCGGTTGATCGAGTATATACCGGAACCCGTGACCCTGGGCTTCACCTCTGGTATCGCCATCGTCATCGCGACACTGCAGGTCCGGGACTTCTTCGGTCTGGATATCGAGGAGTTGCCGGAGTCCTGGCTCGGCAAGGTTGAAACCCTGCTGCTGGCGCTGCCGGAGCTGGACCCCGCGAGCCTGGCGGTTGCCGCCATCACCCTCGGTCTGATGATCCTCTGGCCGAAACTGAAGACGCCGGTCCCGGGCCACCTGCCGGCGCTGCTGATCGGCGTGGGCCTGTCGCTGCTGCTCGGCGCCTTCGGCCAGGAAGTCGATACCATCGGCTCGCGCTTCAGCTATCTGCTGCCGGACGGCACCTCGGGCCAGGGCATCCCGCCGGTGCTGCCGTCCTTCGAATGGCCCTGGTTGCAGTCAGGCCCCGGTGGCGAGCCGCTGGCGCTGTCGTTCGAGACCCTGCGCGCCCTGCTGCCGGCGGCCTTCACCATCGCCATGCTCGGCGCCATCGAGTCGCTGCTCTGCGCCGTGGTGCTCGATGGCATGACCGGCAAGCGCCACAACGCCAATACCGAACTGCTGGGACAGGGGCTCGGCAACCTGGTCGCCCCCTTCTTCGGCGGTATCACCGCCACGGCCGCGATCGCCCGCTCGGCGGCCAACTACCGTGCCGGCGCCGAGAGCCCGGTTTCAGCAATGATCCATGCGCTGGTGGTGATGGCCGCGCTGCTGGCGATCGCGCCGCTGCTGTCCTACCTGCCAATGGCGTCGATGGCGGCGATGCTGCTGATGGTGGCCTGGAACATGAGCGAGGCCCACAAGGTGGTGGCACTGGTGCGCCGGGCGCCGGCCGGCGACATCCTGGTGCTGGTCGTCTGCCTGTCGCTGACGGTGCTGTTCGACATGGTGATCGCGATCGCCACCGGCATCGTGCTGGCCTCGCTGCTGTTCGTGCGCGACCTGGCGGCGATGACGAAGGTCAGCGAGATCGGCGGCAACCGCCGCCTGGTGCCCGAGCCGCTGCCGCAGGGCTGGTCGCTGTACAAGATCAACGGCCCGCTGTTCTTCGCCGCCGCCGACCGGGTGTTCTCGGAGCTCGAGCTGCTCTGCCGCTACAACGACGGCGTGCTGCTCTATCTTGACGGCGTGCCGATGCTCGATGCCGGCGGGCTCTCGGCGCTGGAGAAGTTCATCGCCAGTTGCCGCGAACGCAACGTTAAGCTGCTGATCGCCGACCTGCAGTTTCAGCCCCTCAAGGCCCTGGCCCGCGCCGGCATCCAACCCGTCGAGGGCCGCCTCGCGTTCGCCCCGACCCTGGCCGAGGCATTGGAGCGAGTGGGAAAAACCTGATGGACGGTGCGGTTCGCAGGCTCACCGGCACCCTACGCGGCTTCCGATCATGTAGGGTGCTGCAGAGCACAGCGAAGCGCATCGAACGGCATTGTTGGGCTTCGGGCTGCGCCCTCAGGCCAACCTACGGTAACAACGCACCTGTCGTAGGGTGCTGGTAAGCGAAGTGCACCGCACCGATAAGCGCGTCTGTAGGAGCCCGGTCTCCGGGCGAACAGGAATTGGCACCGAATTTATTCGCCCACAGAGTGGGCTCCCACAGGCGCCATTTCGCCCCTCCTACATCCCCAGTTCCGAGAACGGGATGAATTCGAGTTTCATGCCGCGCTCGACGGCGGTCTGCGGCGGCACCACCAGCAGGCCCTCCGCCAGCAGCGCCGAGCTCAGTACGCCGGAACTCTGGTTATGGGCCGGCGCGGCCAGCAGGGTGCCCTCCTTCTCGCTCAAGGCCACCCTCAGGTACTCCTCGCGGGCGATGCGCTTGTCGCGGCTGAAGCCTGCCAGCACCGGGTAGCGGCGTGGCAACAGGCCTGTCGCCTGCCCCTGCATGCGCAGCAGGTAGGGCCTCGCCAGCATCAGGAAGGTCACCAGCACGGCCCCGGGATTGCCCGGCAGACCGATGAAGGGCGTCTCGCCGATGCGACCGAACGCCAGCGGCTTGCCCGGCTTGATGGCGATGCGCCAGAGACTGAGTTCGCCCAGTGCCTCGATCGCGCCCTTGACGTGGTCCTCGTCACCGACCGAGACGCCGCCACTGCTCAGCACCAGATCCCCCAGCCGGCGGCGTCCTGCAGCGCGGCGCGGGTCGCCTCCGGGGTGTCGGCGACGATCCCCGGACTCCAGACCTCGGTATCGAGTCCTTTCAGGAGTCCCAGCAGCGTGAAATAGTTGGAGTTGTAGATCTGTCCGGGCGCGCAGGGCTGCCCCGGCATCACCAGTTCATCGCCGGTGTTGATCACCGCGACGCGCAGCCGGCGATAGACCTCGACACCGTCCACCCCGACCGATGCCAGTACTCCGAGCTGTGCCGCACCGAGACGGGTGCCGGCCGCCAGCAGAGACTGTCCCGGCGCGATATCCTGGGCGGCCCTGCGGATATGGTCGCCGGGGCCCGGACGCTGGCGCAGCCTTATAAGATCGCCATCGCGCACCACCTGCTCCTGCATCACCACGCAGTCGGCGCCGGGCGGAATCGGCGCGCCGGTGAAGATCCGTGCCGCGGTGCCCGGCACCAGAGTCTGCGGTGGCTGGCCGGCGGCGATGCGCTGCTCCACCGGCAGCCGGAGGTCATCACCCAAATCCGCCAGCGACAGCGCATAGCCGTCCATGGCGCTGTTGTCGACCGGCGGCACCGCGATCGGCGAGACGACATCCTGGGCAAGCACCCGCCCGGTTGCATGATCCAGCGCCAGCCATTCGGTTTCGGCCACCGGCCGCGCCGCCTCGAGCAGCGCGGCCAGCGCCTGGGCGAACGGCATCAGCACGTCCTTGACGGAATCGCAGCCGCAACCGCTCATGACCGGCTCCCGCAGGCGGTCTCGGCCTTCGGCACCACCATCTCGACGAAGTTGCAGGGCCGGTGGCGGGCATCGAGCTGCTCGACGATGCAGCGGTCCCAGGCGGTGGCGCAGGCCCGGGGCGAGCCGGGCATGCAGAAGATGACGGTACGGTTGGCGACGCCGGCCACGGCCCGCGATTGCATTGTCGAGGTGCCGATCTCCTCGTAGGAGATGGCGCGAAACAGCTCGCCATAGCCCTCGATCGCCTTGTCGAACAGCGGCTCCAGCGCCTCGGGTGTGTTGTCGCGGGCGGTGAAACCGGTGCCGCCGGTCACCAGTATGGCCTGCACCTCGGGGTCGGCGATCCAGATCGACGCCTGGGCGCGCAACTGATAGATATCGTCCGGCACCAGCGCCCGGTCGGCGAGCCGATGTCCGGCTTCCTGCAACCGCAGCTGCAGGGTATCGCCGGAGGTGTCGGTTTCCAGCGTGCGGGTGTCGGAGACCGTCAGCACGGCGATATTGAGCGGACGGAAAGGTACCTTGTCGTGAACATGTCCCATAGGTTGTTCCTCAGGAAGCAGCCAGTTCGCCGACCAGCCGGATGACTTCGGCGGCGACCTCGTTGAACTGTTGTGCATCGGCCTTGCAGCCGTTGCGTTTGCGATAACCGAATTCGTACAGTTTCAGATGGCGGTCCGCCTCGACGCCTTCGCGGGCCAGGCATTGCGCGACGCAATGCAGCGGACAGCCGTCGATGCCGATGACCGGCCGCCCGGAGCGGGCGGTCTTCACCAGCGCCGGAACCCCGCCGCCGACGCCGGCGATGCAGGACATCTCGACCACACCCTGGTGGTCGAGATGGACGGCGACGTCGTTGGCCAGCTGGGCCACATTCGAACAACCCGAGCAGGAATACAGTAAAGGCAGGTCGCGGCGGCGCGTCATTTCAATCCCCCTCTGGCCCAAATGGCCAGCTGCGGTCATTACATCCGGAACAACCCGAGCATGAATACAGCAAAGGCAGATTACGGCGGTTTACCACTTCAAAACCTCCCAGGCAGAAAATTGCTCCTGCATTTCCGGAGCGCCGGACCGCTGCCCACATGGCGGGGCGGCGCTCCGCGGGCGGCCTTCCGCCATCCCTGGCCTAGATCATCTCCTGCAGTGCCGACACGTCGAGGACCTGCAACTGACGGGTCGTGCCCTCGACGATGCCCTCCTCCTTGAGGTCGTGCATGATGCGCGACAAGGTCTCGGGCTGCATCGCCAGACGCGACGCGATCAGGCGCTTGGCCACCGGCAGCTCGATGTGGCCGGTATTGCCCGTTGCATCCGGTACCAGCAACTGCAGCAGGTAGCGCACGAAACGGTGGCGGGCGTTCTGCAGCGTCAGGGTTTCGATCTCGTCGAGGCGCAGGTGCAGCCGGCGCGCCATCGAGGCCATGACCCGAAAACAGGCCTGGCTCGAAGCTTCGAGGCAGCCCTTGTAGGCCAGGTTGCTGAACGACAATACCCGGGTCGCGCCCAGCGCCTCGGCGTTGACCGGATACTGGGTCTGGGACATGAACATCACCGCCTCGGCCAGGCTGTCGCCTTCACGCATCAGGTGTACCACCTTTTCCTGACCGTCGAAGGCGATGCGAAACAACTTGATGCTGCCGGACAGCACCAGGAAGAAGCGTTCGGCCTTGTCGCCCTGGGTGAAGAGCCGCTCGCCGCCATCGAGATCGAGCAGCCGGGCTCGGGCCGTGGCCTGTTCGAACTCCTCGTCATCGAGGGCATCGAACAGCATATGATGTCGGGCCTGTTGCAGTGCAGTGTTGATATCGCCTCTTTTCATGGGAACTCCTGGGCGTTTTATTCAATATTGTGTTCGGTGCCAATTGGCGGTGATGCGGTGCCGTTCGCGTTCCGGTGCGGTGCGGTGCGCTTCGCTTACCGGCACCCTACGTCCTGTCCGACTGTGTAGGGTGCTGGTGAGCAACGCGAACCGCACCGCTTCTCACCCGCCTGTCATGTTCATAAAACGCAGTACCTGCGGCTGGTCGGGGTCGTCGAACCAGTGCTGCTTCGGCTTGCGCCGTACCGCTTCCACTATAGCCGCCTTGAGCCGTTCGAGATCGCCGGGATAGCGGCGCAGCAGGCCGCGCAGGTCGACCGAATGTTCATTGCCCAGGCACAGCAGCAGCCGCCCCTCGGCGGTAACCCGGACGCGGTTGCAGCTGGCGCAGAAATTGTGGCTGTGGGGCGAGATCAGGCCGATACGTACCCGGCTGTCGGCCATGCGGTAATAGCGCGAGGGTCCGCCGGTGGTTTCGGTGCTTGGCAGCAGTGGGTAACGCTCGCCGATGCGCGAGAGCACCTCGTCGCTGGAGCAGAAGGTCGCATCGCGGTCGTGCTCGGAGATGGCGCCCAGCGGCATCTCCTCGATAAAGCTGATATCGACACCGCGGTCGCGGGCATAGTCGACCAGCGGCAGGATCTCGTCGTCGTTGCGCCCGTTGAGGATCACGGCATTGAGCTTGATCCGCTCGAAGCCGGCGCCGATCGCCGCATCGATGCCGTCGAGCACCTGGCCCAGGCGGTCGCGACGGGTCAGGCTGGCGAAACGCACCGGATCCAGGAGTCGAGGCTGATATTGAGACGCTTCAGGCCCGCTTCGCGCAATGGGCGGGCATATTTACTCAGCTGCGAGCCGTTGGTGGTCATGGTCAGCTCGTCGAGGCCCTCGAGGCGGCCGAGGTTCTGCACCAGTTCGAGGATATCGCGCCGTACCAGGGCTCGCCGCCGGTCAGGCGGATACGCCTGACGCCCAGCTCGCTGAACGCGCGGCCCACCAGCGCCATCTCCTCCAGCGTCAGCACCCGGGCCCGCGGCAGGAACTGCATCTCCTCGGCCATGCAGTAGACACAGCGGAAATCGCAGCGGTCGGTGACCGACAGCCGTACATAATCGATGCGCCGGCCGAAGCCGTCTATGAGTTCTGCAAAGTTTCGAGGCATCTTCTGTTCCTGCGGGGCGCTTTCCTTATTGCAGCAGCAGCGAATCGGCCGCCTGCATCTCGTGGCCCTGGATCTCGGCCTGGCCGGCCAGCAGCGCGATGTACTGGTTGATGCCGCGACGGTAGACCTGTTCGCGCAGATAGGCGCGAATCCGGTCCTCGACCATTGCGTAGTCCAGAGGCTGCCCCGGCACCCGCTTGTCGATGCGCACCACATGATAACCATAGCGACTTTCGACCGGACTGGCGCAAAGACCTTCGTCAAGGCTCAGTACCTGGCGCTCGAACTCCGGCACCGTCTGGCCCTTGTCGAGCTGGCCGAGCTGGCCGCCGAGCTCCTGGACGGGCAGTCGGAATGGGCCTGGGCCAACGCGGCGAAGCGCTCCGGCGCCTGCTGCAGCTGCGCGATCAACGCCTCGGCTTCCGCCTTGCGCTGCGCCCGCTCCTCGGGGTCATTGGGATCGGCGCCGAGCAGGATATGGCTGGCGGCGACATAGTCCGGGGTACGGAATTTCTGCGGGTTGGCCTCGAAGTAGCGCCGGCAGTCGGCCTCGTGTGCCTGCGGCAACTCGACCTCGTCGGCCAGCAGTTGGCGGATGCACGCCTCCTCGTCGGACTCCCCGTCCTGCGGCAGCGCCTCGATGCCGAGTTCGCGGGCACGGTCGAGCAGCAACTGGCGCACCACCAGTGCCTGCACCGCCTGTACGCGCGCCTCGTCG
This sequence comes from Marinobacterium aestuariivivens, assembly GCF_042661465.1. Lineage (NCBI taxonomy): Bacteria > Pseudomonadati > Pseudomonadota > Gammaproteobacteria > Oceanospirillales > Oceanospirillaceae > Marinobacterium > Marinobacterium aestuariivivens. The sequence continues at coordinate 653,508 of NZ_JBHSWE010000001.1, forward strand.
ACGCCGTCGGCCGGGTGATACTGCATCTCGTGGGCGATGCTCTCTTCGCTGATCCGCACGCCGTTGACGCGAACCTCGGCAAACGCCGGCGGTTCGGTCGGCAGGCTGCGGGTATCGATCAGTTGCATGATGTTCTCCTTGGGTGACGCGTTACGCGTTGTGTTGGGTTGCGCTGGCATTTGTGCTCCTGCAATGCCGGCCTTCCCGCCATCCGTGGCGGTCGCTTCGCTCCACCCAACCTACATGAGCGGTTGTAGGTTGGGTGAAGTTCCGAAGGGACGAAACCCAACACCCATCGTTAACGGGTGCGGACCACCTGGTAGCTGCGGTTGAAGTATTTCACCGGCACGCTCCAGATATGCACCATCCGGGTGAACGGGAAGACGATGAACATCGTCAGGCCGACCAGGATGTGCAGCTTGTAGATCAGGCTGACATCGGCGATATGGGCCGCCGCACCGCTTTGCAGGGTCACCAGGCTCTGGGCCCAGGCGGCGAGCTTGAGCATCACGCTGCCGTCGAGGTGGCCGAGGGAGAACGGGATGGTCAGCAGGCCCAGGGTCACCTGGACGAACAGCAGCGCCAGGATGAAGATATCGGCCCTGGTGCTGGTCGCCCGCACCCGCGGCTCGCCGAGACGGCGCTTGAGCAGCAGGAAGGCGCCGGCCCAGCAGGCGATACCGGCGGCGCCGCCGCTCACTATCGCCAGCAGCTGCTTGTTGCCGCTGGAGATGAAGGGCTCGTAGAGCGCATGGGGGTCAGCAGCCCGACCAGGTGGCCGAAGAAGATGAACAGCACCCCGACGTGGAACAGCACGCTGGCGCGGCGAAAGCCCTTCGAGCTCAGCATCTGGCTGGAACTGGCGCGCCAGGTGAACTGTTCCCGGTCATAGCGGATCCAGCTGGCGATCAGGAAGGTCGCGCCGGCGATATAGGGGTAGACCCCGAACAGCAGATCGTTGATATAAGACATTTTTCCTCTCCCGACTCAGTTGGCGCCCGAGGCTGCCGGACTCTGTGACATCGGCTGGATATGCAGCGGACGCACCTGATCGATCTGGGCGCGACGCTGCTGCACAGCGTTATCGCCGCAGTCCTGGGCGCTGCCCTCGGTAAAGCGCACCATCTCCTCCTCCCAGACCCGATCGAGCGCTTCCGGGGTATCGTCGCGCGCTTCGGCCGCGACCTTCTCGCGCAGCGCCTCGCGCTCGACACTGACACCGGCGATACCGAGCAGGGTCTCGAACAGCACCGCATAGTCGCTGCCGCGCTCGCTCAGGCGCACCTCCAGCAGGCTCAGGATGTGGCAGACCTCGCCGAGCCACTGCTCCGCCTCTTGCTGCGGCCGTTTCGACAGGTACTCGAGGAACAGCGGCAGATAGTCCGGCAGCTCGCGGCTGTCGAGGACGAAGCCGTTTTTCTCGTACACCGCCATCAGGTCGACCATTGCCTGGCCGCGGTCGCGGGACTCGCCGTGGACATGCTCGAACAGCAGCAGCGAGAGCGAGCGGCCGCGATCGAACAGGCCGACGTAGTTCTCCTGGGCATCCATCAGGTCGCGGGTGCAGAGCTGCTCGGCGAATTCGATCAGCGCCTCGCGCTGATCGGCGTCCGGGCCTTGTCGGCCCGCAGTTCCTCGACCAGGTCCCGCCGCGCCTCGAACAGCTCAGCGCCCGGATAGTCCAGCAGCAGTGAAATAACCTTGAGGCTACGCATTTTTTACCTCCAGCATTCCCGGGAGCAGGTGTTGAGTTCGTGCCAGGGCGTGTTGGGTTTTAGGCATCTTCCAGCTCCTTCGGGTCGACCTGCTTGACCCCGCTGATCTTCTGCACCATGGTGACGTTCTGCTTCTTGGCGCCGAACAGGTTGAACTCGCTCTCGCCGCCGGCACAGCCGTTGCCGAAGCTGAAGCCGCAGCCGTTGCGTTCCGGGAAGGCCTCCTTCGCCAGTTCGCGGTGACTGGTCGGGATCACGAAGCGGTCCTCGTAGTTGGCGATCGCCGGTACCGGTACATCTCCTGCACCTGGCCTTCGGAGAGGCCGACGTCCTCCAGCACCTCGAGGTTGCGCTTGCCTTCGACCTGCTCGTCGCGCTTGTAGGCGCGCATCGCCAGCAGGCGCTTGAGTGCCAGCACCACCGGCTTCTCGTCGCCCGCGGTCAGCAGGTTGGCGAGGTACTTGACCGGGATGCGCAGACTGTCGACATCCGGAATGGCGCCGTTCATGCCGACCTGGCCGGCATCGGCGGCGGACTGGATCGGGCTCAGCGGCGGCACGTACCAGACCATCGGCAGGGTGCGATATTCCGGGTGCAGCGGCAGCGCCAGTTTCCAGTCCATCGCCAGCTTGTACACCGGCGACTGCTGCGCAGCCTTGATGACGCTGTCGGCGACGCCGTCGCGACGGGCCTGGGCGATGATCGCCGGGTCGTGCGGATCGAGGAAGATCTCCAGCTGCTTCTCGTACAGGTCCTGTTCGGAACCGCTGGCCGCCACTTCCTTGATGCGGTCGGCGTCATAGAGCATCACGCCGAGGTAGCGGATGCGGCCGACGCAGGTCTCGGAGCAGACGGTCGGCATGCCGGCCTCGATGCGCGGATAGCAGAAGATGCACTTCTCGGACTTGCCGGTCTTCCAGTTGTAGTAGATCTTCTTGTACGGACAGCCGGAGACGCACATGCGCCAGCCGCGGCACTTGTCCTGGTCGATCAGCACGATGCCGTCTTCCTCGCGCTTGTAGATGGCGCCGGACGGGCAGCTGGCGACGCAGGCCGGGTTCAGGCAGTGCTCGCACAGCCGCGGCAGGTACATCATGAAGGTGTTCTCGAACTGGCCGTAGATCTCCTTCTGGACGTTGTCGAAGTTCTTGTCCTTCGAGCGCTTCTTGAACTCGGTGCCGAGGATCTCCTCCCAGTTCGGGCCCCACTCGATCTTCTTCATGCGGTCGCCGGTGATCAGCGAGCGCGGACGGGCCACCGGCTGGTGCTTGCCCTCCGGGGCGTTGTGCAGGTGCTGGTAGTCGAAGTCGAACGGCTCGTAGTAGTCGTCGATCTCCGGCAGGTCGGGGTTGGCGAAGATGTTCGCCAGCACCCGCCACTTGTTGCCGATGCGCGGCTCGATATCGCCGTTGGCCTTGCGCACCCAGCCGCCCTTCCACTTGTCCTGGTTCTCCCACTCCTTCGGGTAGCCGATACCGGGCTTGGTCTCGACGTTGTTGAACCAGGCGTACTCCATCCCCTCGCGGGAGGTCCAGACGTTCTTGCAGGTGACCGAGCAGGTGTGACAGCCGATGCACTTGTCCAGGTTCAGCACCATGCCTACTTGCGAACGGATTTTCATTTCACGGCCTCCTGTACATAGTCGTGGCCTTCACCGTCGAGCCAGTCGATATTCTTCATCTTGCGCACCACCACGAACTCGTCGCGGTTCGAACCGACGGTGCCGTAGTAGTTGAACCCGTAGGACTGCTGTGCATAGCCGCCGATCATATGGGTCGGTTTCGGACAGACGCGGGTCACCGAGTTGTGGATACCGCCGCGGGTACCCGAGGTTTCGGCGCCCGGCACGTTCACGATGCGCTCCTGGGCGTGGTACATCATCGTCATGCCCTCGTTGACGCGCTGCGAGACCACCGCACGCGCCGCGATGGTGCCGTTGGTGTTGAAGATCTCGACCCAGTCGTTGTCCTCGATGCCGACCTTGGCGGCGTCGCCCTCCGACATCCAGATGATCGGACCGCCGCGGGACAGGGTCAGCATCAGCAGGTTGTCGCTGTAGGTGGAGTGGATGCCCCACTTCTGGTGCGGCGTGATCCAGTTCAGCGCGATCTCCGGGTTGCCGTTGGACTTCTTGTTCATGATCGGGTGCACCGACTTGGTATTGATCGGCGGCCGATAGACCAGCAGGCTCTCGCCCAGATCGCGCATCCACTGGTGATCCTGGTAGAACTGCTGACGTCCGGTCAGGGTGCGCCAGGGGATCAGCTCGTGGACGTTGGTGTAGCCGGCATTGTAGGAGACGTGCTCGTCCTCGAGGCCCGACCAGGTCGGCGACGAGATGATCTTGCGCGGCTGCGCCTGGACGTCGCGGAAACGGATCTTCTCCTCCTCCTTCGGTTCGGCCAGATGGGTATGGTCGAGACCGGTGAACTCGCCCAGTGCCTCCCAGGCCTTGACCGCCACCTGACCGTTGGTCTCCGGCGCCAGCGCCAGGATCATCTCGGCGGCGTCGATGGCGGTCTCGATGCGGGCACGGCCCTTGCTCTCACCCTCGTCGACATGGGTCCAGTTGAGCTTCTTCAGCAGGTCGACCTCGTCCTTGGTATCCCAGCTGATGCCCTTGCCGCCGTTGCCGACCGACTCCAGCAGCGGGCCGACCGAGGTGAAGCGGGCATAGGTGTTGGGGTAGTCGCGCTCGACCACGCTCAGGCTCGGCATGGTCTTGCCCGGCACCGGCTCGCACTCGCCCTTCTTCCAGTCCTGGACGCCGAACGGCTGCGCCAGCTCCGCCGGGGTGTCATGCTGCAGCGGCAGCGTCACCAGGTCCTTCTCGACGCCGAGGTGACCGACGCAGACCTCGGAGAACGCCTTCGCGATGCCCTTGTAGATGTCCCAGTCGGAACGGGCTTCCCAGGCCGGATCCGTGGCCGCGGACAGCGGGTGGATGAACGGATGCATGTCCGAGGTGTTGAGGTCGTCCTTCTCGTACCAGGTCGCGGTCGGCAGCACGATATCGGAATAGAGGCAGGTGGTGGACATGCGGAAGTCCAGCGTCACCAGCAGGTCGACCTTGCCCTCCGGCGCCTGGTCGTGCCAGACGACCTCTTCCGGCTTCTTGCCGCCGGTCGCGCCCAGGTCCTCGCCCAGCACGCTGTGGTTGGTGCCCAGCAGGTACTTGAGCATGTACTCGTGGCCCTTGCCGGAGGAACCGAGCAGGTTCGAGCGCCAGATGAACATGTTGCGCGGGAAGTTCTGCGGGTTGTCCGGATCCTCGGCGGCGAAGCGCAGGGTGCCGTTCTTCAGCTGCTCGACCGTGTACTCGGCCGGGTTGCGGCCGGCCTGTTCGGCCTTGCGCACCAGCTCCAGCGGGTTGGTGCCCAGCTGCGGACAGGACGGCAGCCAGCCCATACGCTCGGCGCGGACGTTGTAATCGATCAGGCTGCCGGTCCACTTGGACTTGTCGGCCAGCGGCGAGAGGATCTCCTGGGCCTCCAGCTTCTCGTAGCGCCACTGGCTGGAGTGGTTGTAGAAGAAGGAGGTGCCGTTCATGTGACGCGGCGGACGCTGCCAGTCGAGGGCGAACGCCAGCGGCAGCCAGCCGCACTGGGGACGCAGTTTTTCCTGCCCGACGTAATGCGCCCAGCCGCCGCCGCTCTGACCGATGCAGCCGCACAGCACCAGCAGGTTGATCAGCCCGCGGTAGTTCATGTCCATGTGGTACCAGTGGTTCATACCGGCACCGACGATGATCATCGAACGACCGCGGGTCTTGTTGGCGTTGTCGCCGAATTCACGGGCGATGCGCTCGACGATCTTGCGGTCGACACCGGTGATGCGCTCCTGCCAGGCGGGCGTGTAGGGCGCGTTGTCGTCGTAGCTCTTCGCCACGTAGTCGCCGCCGAGACCGCGGTCGATGCCGTAGTTGGCCAGCATCAGGTCGTAGACGGTGACCACCAGGCTCTCGCTGCCGTCGGCCAGCTTGATGCGCTTGGCCGGCAGGTTGTGGTGCACTACGTCGGCGATCTTGTTGTCCTGGAAGTACTCGTTTTCGACACCGCCGAAATAGGGGAAGCCGACCGATACCACCTCGTCGTGATCGTCGAGCAGGCTGAGCTTGAGCTGCGTTTCCTGGCCCTCGCCGCCCTCTTTCGCCTCGATGTTCCACTTGCCCTTCTCGCCCCAGCGGAAGCCGATCGAGCCGTTCGGCACGACGTAGCGTCCGGAGGCCTCGTCGAAGGCGACGGTTTTCCAGTCCGGGTTGTTGTCCTGGCCGAGGTTGGCGTCGAAGTCGGACGCACGAACGAAGCGGCCGGCGGCGTACTGGCCGTCGTCACGCTTGTCGAGCTGCACCAGGAACGGCATGTCGCTGTAACGGCGGCAGTAGTCGGTGAAGTACTCGCTCGGATTGTCGACGTGGAACTCTTTCAGCACCACGTGGCCCATTGCCATTGCCAGCGCCGCGTCGGTGCCCTGCTTCGGGTTCATCCACAGATCGCAGAGCTTGGCGACCTCGGAATAGTCCGGGGTCACGGCGACGGTCTTGGTGCCCTTGTAGCGCACCTCGGTGAAGAAATGGGCATCGGGGGTACGGGTCTGGGGGACGTTGGAGCCCCAGGCGATAATGTAGTTGGAGTTGTACCAGTCGGCCGCTTCCGGCACGTCGGTCTGCTCGCCCCAGGTCATCGGCGAGGCCGGCGGCAGGTCGCAGTACCAGTCGTAGAAGCTCAGGCAGGCGCCGCCGATCAGCGACAGATAGCGGGCGCCGGCGGCATAGGAGACCATCGACATCGCCGGGATCGGCGAGAAGCCGACCACGCGGTCCGGGCCGTACTGCTTGATGGTGTAGGTGTTGGCCGCGGCGATGATCTCGTTGACCTCGTCCCAGCTCGAACGCACGAAACCGCCCTGACCACGGACGGACTTGTAGGATCTGGCCTTGTCGCTGTTCTCGACGATCGACGCCCAGGCTTCGACCGGCTCGAGACTGGTGCGGGCTTCACGCCAGAGCTTGAGCAGGCGCTTGCGCACGGTCGGATACTTCAGCCGGTTGGCACTGTAGATATACCAGGAGTAGCTGGCGCCGCGGGGGCAGCCGCGGGGCTCGTGATTCGGCAGATCCGGACGGGTGCGCGGATAGTCGGTCTGCTGGGTCTCCCAGGTGATCAGACCGTTCTTGACGTAGATCTTCCAGCTGCAGGAGCCGGTACAGTTGACGCCGTGGGTCGAGCGCACGATCTTGTCGTGCTGCCAGCGCTGGCGGTAACCGTCCTCCCAGTCGCGGCTCTCGCTCCGGGTCTCGCCGTGGCCCCCGGCGAAGGTGCCCTGTTTCTTCTTCAGGAATCTCAATCGATCAAGCAGATGGCTCATGGTTCTCTCTCCTGAAACCTTCAGGTCAGGACGGAACCTGGACCCGACGGGTCTGGCTCCGATCTTGGGGTTTTGAATCCGGTGGCGGCAGGCGAGGTATTGCTGCCTCTCCCGCCGGCATTGGGGCCACTCTAGGTCAGCCGGGTCCTGCGAAAGTTGACTCAGATCAACGCCCGCCGACCGGCCTCCGGCCTGCCAGGGAGCGAATACCACTTTGGTGGTACCTCCAGATGAAGAACCCAACTTACTGAAAGAAAACCACTTTTTAGGTCAGGACCGACGTTTTCGAGGGACCGGCGGCGAACCCGGGGTCTTAGTGGGTAATACCCGTCCGGAACGCCGGATTTCGGATTGGCCTAACCCCGGAATAGCGACTATCCTGCATGCTGTATGCATATATAACTGGACGCTCTGACTATGCCGGCAAGGATGTCAAGGAAGCGCCGGGCAGCCAGCGCGCTGCCGACCCGCTACCGTTCGCTGCCGTTCAGCCTTTATATCGGGCTGTCCTGGCTTGCACTTGCCCCTCTCCCGGCCAGTGCGCTCCCCCCGACGAGCTGATCGAACTCAGTCTCGAAGATCTGGCGAACCTGACCATCAGCTCGGTTTCGAAGACACCCGAACGGCTGTCCGATGCCGCCGCGTCGGTGTTCGTGATCACGGCCGAGGATATCAGGCGCAGCGGTGCCACCCGCCTGCCCGAGGTCCTGCGCCGGCACCGAACCTGCTGGTCGCCCGCACCGGCGCCGACAGTTACGCCATCAGCGCCCGCGGCTTCAATTCGACCACCGCGAACAAGCTGCAGGTGCTGATCGACGGCCGCATCGCCTATACCCCGCTCTACTCCGGGCTATTCTGGGATGCCCAGGACCTGATGTTGGAGGATATCGAGCGCATCGAGGTGATCAGCGGCCCCGGGGCCACCCTCTGGGGCAGCAACGCGGTCAACGGCGTGATCAATGTGATCAGCCGTCCGGCCAGCGAGACCCGGGGAACGCTGCTGAGAGGCGGCGCAGGCAACCTCGAGCGCGGTGCGGCACTGCGCCATGGCGGCCCGGTTGGCGCCGACAGCCATTTCCGGGTCTATGGCCAGGGGTTCCGGGTCCCGCAGTCGGAGCAGGAAAACGGCAGCGGCGCCCGTGACGGCTGGCACAAGGGGCAGGCGGGCTTTCGCCTCGACAGCGGCGAACTGACGCTGCAAGGTGATCTTTATGAGGGCCGGCTGAACCGGGAAACGGCCGATAGCGGCGAGATCCGCGGCCTCAACCTGCTCAGCCGCTGGCGCCACGACCTCGACGACGGCTCCAGCCTGCAGTTGCAGGCCTATTACGACAGAACCGAGCGCGAACTGCCCGGTCTGTTCGCCGAGACGCTGGATATCGTCGATCTCGAGCTGCAACACAACCTGAACGCCGGGGACGGTCACCGGGTTGTCTGGGGGCTGGGCTATCGTCATGCCTGGGACGAGGTCAGCAACTCGGCGCTGCTGCAGTTCCTGCCGGACGACGAACGGCTGCACTGGAGCAACGCCTTCGTTCAGGACGAAATCCGCCTGCGCCCCAACCTGCACCTGACGCTCGGCGCCCGCCTCGAGCACAACCGCTACACCGGTTTCGAGTTCATGCCCAATGTGCGCCTGGGCTGGAACCTGACGCCCCGGGACCTGCTCTGGGCCTCCCTGGCCCGTTCGGTGCGCACGCCGTCGCGCCTCGACCGTGACTTTTTCGTTCCCTTCCTGCCGTCGGCGGGCGGGCCCTTCAACGGCGGCCCGGATTTCGAGTCCGAAACGGCCGACTCGCTCGAGCTCGGCTATCGGGGGTCGCGCGGCGGACGCTTCAACTACTCGATCACCGCCTTCTACCAGGATTACGACAAGCTGCGGGCGGTCGAGCCGGTCGGTGACGGCACTTTCGTACTCGGCAACGGAATCGAAGCACAGATCTACGGCCTCGAGGCCTGGGGCGACTACCAGGTCAACGAAGGCTGGCAACTCAATGCCGGCGCCCTGCTGCGGCGCGACGAGCTCGATCTCGACCGCGGCAGTCTCGAGACCTCCCAGGGCAATGACCCGTCGCACCAGTGGCTGCTGCGCTCGCGGCATGCACTGAGCCCGGTACACGAGTTCGACTGGACGATCCGCCATGTCGGCAAGCTGCCCGACCCGGAGGTCCCGGCCTATACGGCGCTCGATATCAGACTCGGCTGGCAGCCGAGGCCCGAGTTGGAACTGTCGTTGTCGGGCTGGAACCTGCTCGATGACCGTCATCCCGAGTTCGGCCAATCCGGGTCACGCAGCGAGGTCGAGCGCAGCCTGTACCTGGAACTCCTGTTGAGGTTCCGATGATGCGACCGATTGCGAGTCTGCTCGCCCTGCTCTGCCTGGGTGCCGGCCTGCTGGGTGCAGCCACGGCACCGGCGCAGGAGGCGGCACCGGAAACGCGAATCAAGGCGGCCTTTCTGTACAAGTTCTGCCACTACGTGGAATGGCCCGATCAGGCCTTCGAAGCCCTGGACAGTCCAATCCGGATCGGCATCGTCGGTGCCGAAAACATCGCCGATGAACTCGAGCGGGCGGCGCAGGGCCAGCGTATCGGCCGGCGACCGTTGCAGCTGCACCGTCTCGATCCCGATGCCGACCCGGCGGGCATCCATCTGCTATTCGTCGACGCCGGCACGCTGAATGCCCGCCCGCCCATTCTGGGCCGCCTGCAGCACCAGCCCGTGCTGCTGGTGACCGACAGTCCGGCAGGGCTCGACACGGGGGAACCATCAACTTCGCCGTCGAAAACGACCGGGTACGCTTCGATGTCTCGCTGGCCGTGGCCAGCGAGCATTCACTGCGTATCAGCTCGCAGCTGTTGTCGGTGGCACGACAGGTACGGAGGGCACAGCCATGAACCGGCATCTGGACGCCGTACGGCACACCGACTTTCCAGCCTCCGCCGCCCCGCCGTCGTCACGGCAGGCCTTCGGGCTGCGGTCGATCCGTCACAAGCTTTCGCTCGGGGTGCTGCTGAGCACGGTGACGGCACTGTTGATTTCGGGCGCCGTCATCATCTACTACGACCTGAGTGATTTTCGCCAACGTACATTGCAGGACCTTCGCACCCAGGCCGACCTGCTCGGCCAGGCCAGCGTGGCGGCGCTGCAGTTCGATGACGCCGACACCGCGACCGCCCAGCTGAGCCTGCTGCGGCTGCGTCCGCAGATACTGGCGGCCACCCTTTATGGTGTCGATGGCAAGGCCTTCGCCCGTTACAGCGCCGGCGGCGTCACGGACCTGCCGCTCCCGACGCGGGTCGACGACACCGCCTATCGCATCGACGGTGACCGGCTGCTGCTGTCCCGCCCCATTCTGTTCGACGGCGAGCGGCTGGGCTTCATCTACCTGTTGGCAAACTACCCCTACCGGGAGCGGTTGCTACGGGATGTCGGCATCGTCGTCGGCGTGGCCCTGTTCGCTCTGGCGATCTCGATGTTGATCTCGCTGTGGATCCAAAGCCGCATCACCCGGCCGGTCCTGCGGGTCAGCGAACTGGCGCGACGGGTGGTCGAGCAGCGTGACTATGGCCTGAGAGCCGATACCGGCGGCGACGACGAGATCGGTTATCTGGTGCAGGCCTTCAACGACATGCTGGCCGAAATCGGCCGCCGCACCGCGGAACTCGAATCCAGCAACCGCCGCCTCGGGGAGGAGATCCACGAGCGCCGCCAGGCCAGCGAGGAGATCCGGCGCCTGAATGCCGAGCTCGAACAGCGCGTCCAGCTGCGCACCGCCGAGCTGGAGAACGCCAACAAGGAACTGGAGGCCTTCAGCTACTCGGTGTCCCATGACCTGCGGGCACCGTTGCGCTCGATCGACGGCTTCAGCCAGGCGCTGCTCGAGGACTGCCTGGACTCCCTCGACGCCACCGGGCAGGATTATCTGAACCGCGTGCGCGCCGCTGCCCAGCGCATGGGGGTGCTGATCGACGACCTGCTGAACCTGTCCCGCGTCAGCCGTGCGCAACTGACACTCGAACCGCTGGACCTCAGCCTCCTGGCACGGGAGATCCTGGCCCAGCTTAGCGAACAGGAGCCCGAGCGCGATGTGACGGTCGATATAGAGAATGGCCTGCTCTGCCGGGGCGATCCGAGGCTGATCCGGGTGGCGCTGGAGAATCTGCTCGGCAATGCCTGGAAATACAGCGCCCGGCGCGAACGGGCACGGATCGCCTTCTATCTGCGCGACGGCGAACAAGGGCAGGCGTTCTGCATCGAGGACAACGGCGCCGGCTTCGACATGGCCTATGCCGACCGGCTGTTCGGCGCCTTCCAGCGCCTGCACGACGCCCGCGACTACCCCGGCACAGGCGTCGGACTCGCTACGGTGCAACGCATCATCCGCCGCCACGGCGGAGATGTCTGGGCCGAGGCCGAAGTAGACCAGGGTGCCCGCTTCTATTTCAGACTGCCGGCACCGACGCCGGACGGAGACGCGTCATGACCAACAAGCCGATACTGCTGGTAGAAGACAACCCGGACGACGAAGCCCTGGCGCTCAGGGCCTTCCGCAAGAGCAACATCAGCAACGGCATAGAGGTCGCCCGGGACGGCGCCGAGGCCCTTGATTACCTCTTCGCCCGCGGCGCCTATGCCCACAAGGAAGGCCTGGAGCTGCCGGCGGTGGTGCTGCTCGACCTCAAGCTGCCGAAGATCGATGGCCTCGAGGTGCTGCGCCAGATACGGCAGAACGAACGAACCCGCTCGCTGCCAGTGGTGATCCTGACATCGTCGCGGCAGGAGGAGGATCTGGTCCGGGGCTATGACCTCGGTGCCAACAGTTACGTCCGCAAACCGGTTGATTTCAACGAATTCGTCACGGCCGTCGGCCAGTTGGGCATGTACTGGCTGCTGCTGAACGAGTTGCCCTACTAGGGAGTGCCATCATGGATAGAACACCGCTCAAGGCGCTGATCATCGAGGATATGGAGGACGATGCTCAGCTGCTGCTGCGCGAACTGCAGCGCAACGGTTACGACACCGATTATCGCTGCGTCGATAACGAAAAGAACCTGCTCGAAGCCTTGCAGGAGCCCTGGCAGATGGTCTTCTCCGATTTCACCATGCCCGCCTTTGACGGACGCAAGGCCCTGCAGCTGGTGCGCCAGAAGGATCCGGACCTGCCCTTCATTTTCGTCTCCGGCACCATCGGCGAGGAGCGTGCCGTCGAGGCCGTGAAGTCGGGCGCCCAGGACTATATCCTCAAGGGCAACCTGCGGCGGCTGTCGGCCGTTATTCCGCGGGAGCTGCGGGAGTCGGAGACCCGGCGCCAGCGGCGCGCGGCCGAGCGGCGAATTCAGTTTCTCGCCAACTACGACGAACTGACTGCCCTGCCCAATCGAGCCCTCTTCATCCATCGCCTCGAGCAGACCCTCGAGCAGGCGCGCCGCGTCGGCATGATGGTCGGTCTGGTGCACCTGAACCTGGTGCGCTTTCGCGATATCAACAGCAGTCTTGGCCAGAATGCCGGCGATGCGCTGCTCAAGCAGGTGGCGCGACGCCTGATTCGCCACGCCCGGGCCGAGGACTTGATTGCCCGCCTCTCCGGCGACGAGTTCGGGATGATTCTGCCGGGGCTGCTGCTGAAAAGCGAACTGGTCCAGGCCCTGCGCCAGCTTCTGGCGGCGCTGACCGAACCGGTTACGCTGCACGGCTACACGCTGCAGGTTCAGGCCAGTATCGGCGTCAGCGTTTTTCCGGCAGACGGAGAGCAGGGCGACGAGCTGCTCCGAAATGCCACCATGGCGATGCAGAGGGCACGACAGGACGGCGGCGGCTGCCGCTTCTTCAGACCTGAGATCCTCGCACAGCTGCAGCGGCGCCTGAGTCTGGAGCGTGAGCTGCAAATGGCGGTAGAAAACCAGGCATTCAGCCTCTGCTACCAGCCACAGGTAGATCTCGCCACCGGTCGGGTGACCGGCCTCGAAGCGCTGATTCGCTGGCGACACCCGAGTCGTGGTCCCGTCGCCCCGGACGTTTTCATCCCGGTCGCCGAAGAAACCGGGCAGATCCTGCCGATCGGCCAGTGGGTACTGGGCGAGGCGTGCCGCCAGCTCGAAAAGTGGCAGGCGGCGGAGCTCGGCTCGACCCCGAACCTGGCGGTGAATATATCGGCGTTCCAGTTCCGCCAACGCAATTTCGCCGACATTGCCCAGCGAGTCATCGAGCACCACCAGCTGAACCCCGAACGTCTTGAACTCGAGATCACCGAAACCGCCTTGATGCAGGACCCGGACAGCACGCTCAAAACCCTGAAGAAACTGCGCGACCTCGGCGTCTCGATCTCACTCGATGACTTTGGCACCGGCTACTCGAGCCTGAGCTACCTGAAACGCTTCCCGGTCAATGCGCTGAAGATCGACAAGAGCTTCGTCGACGACCTGCCGCTGGATCTCGACGATATCGCCATTGTGCGGGCAATCATCGCACTGGCCGAACGCCTGAAACTCAATGTCGTCGCCGAAGGCGTCGAAACCCGCGAACAGGCATTGTTCCTGCGCGACGAAGGCTGTCAGCTCGCCCAGGGCTACTTTTTCCTGCGGCCGGTACCGGGCGTCGAGATCAACCCCCTGCTGACACTGCCGCCGCCCTTCGTTTCACGACTGAGGCGTGACTGTTGAGTTTGAGACAGCCTCAGGTGAGTATGAGACCGCCTCAGGCCCCGGGCCGGAGGGCGTCCAGCAATTGCGCAACCTGCTCCGCGCTGTCGGCCGCCAGCGACCGTTCGGCCAGGTCCTCGAGGTCGCTCAGCCGGTGGCGGCGCAGCCGGTAGCGCACCGACGCCGAGCGCACCGGACTCATGCTCAGCCGGCGCACCCCCAACCCCACCAGCAGGCTGGCGATAGCGGCCTCCCCGGCCGCCTCGCCGCAGACACAGATCTCACGATCGGCTTCGTCACAGGCGCGCACAACCTGACGGATTGCGCGCAGCACCGACGGATGCAGTACCGACGAGGTTTCCAGCAGCTCCGTGGCATTGCGGTCGGCGGCCAGCATCAGCTGTGTCAGGTCATTGGTACCGATGCTGATGAAATCGACGAGCGCCAGGATCTCGGGCAGCGCGAACAGCGCCGACGGGGTTTCGATCATGGCGCCGACCGGTGGCAGCCGGTCGAGACCGGCTGCCTCGGACTCGCGCCGCAGCAGTTCAATTCCCTGACGCAGGTCACTCGGACCCAGCACCATCGGGAACAGCACGCTGACATCGCCGCTGCCGGCAACCCTGGCGATCGCCTGCAACTGCGCCGAGAACAGCTCGGGTTCGGCCAGCGAAAAACGCAGTCCACGCAATCCGAGGTTGGGGTTGGATTCACGACGGCGCGAGATAAAGGCCGGCAGCTTGTCGCCACCCAGATCCAGCGTGCGAATGACCAGCGACCGCCCCTCCAGCGCAGCAACCAGCTGGCGATAGACCTCCAGTTGCCGATCGGACTCCGGCGGTGTCGGCGCATCCAGGTAGAGGCACTCGGTACGAAAAAGCCCGACGCCGTGGAGATAGTGGCGGGCGACCAGGGCCGCCTCGTCCTGGCGATTGATGTTCGCCAGCAGCTTTATCGGCGTACCGTCGAGGGTCACGCAGTCCAGCTGCTCGGCACTGGCTTCGGTCGCGGCATGGCGCTCGTAGCGCTGCTTGCGGCCGGAGAAGTCTTTCAGCGCGCCGGTACTCGGCATCAGCGTCACCTGTCCGGCCACGCCGTCGACCAGCAGCCGGCTGCCGGACTCTATCAGGGTGCAGGCATCGGTCACCGCTGTCACCGCAGGAATGCCGAGCGCCCGGGCCAGGATGGCGGCATGGCTGTTTACACCGCCGGCTTCGGTGACGATCCCCGCCAGGTGCCGTCGGTCGAGGTCGATGGCTTCCGACGGCAGCAGCTCGCGGGCGACGATCACAGACCCGGACGGCAGCGCTGCGAGGCGCGGGCTGTCCTCGTGCGCCAGCTGGCGCAGCACCCGCTTGCCGACATCGCGCAGATCCAGCGCCCGCTCGCGCATGTATTCGTTCTCGACCGAGGCCAGCAGACGCGCCAGATCGCTGATCTCGCCGTCCAGCGCCTGCTCGACATTGACCAGGTCATCGCTGATGCGCTGCTTCACCTTGTCGCTGAACTGGCGGTCGCGCAGCAGCGCCAGATGAGCGGAGAAAATCGACGACTGCGTATGCCCGAGCTCGTCGAGCACACGCTGCTCGAGTTGTCCCAGCTCGTCGCAGGAACGTTCGAGAGCGTCGTGAAAACGAGCGATTTCACGATCGACCTCATTAAAATCGATGGAATATTGCGGAATGTCCGAGGTTTGCGCCAGGTCCAGAATGACCGCTATGCCCTCGGCATAACCTGGCGATATCGGAACCCCCGTCAAGCTTCGCACTTGCGTCTCCGGCGTTCATCACGAAAGCGGCAGTTCAGTCGAACCTGCACTCAAACAGGAATCTGCCTACTCTGTTAGACAGCATAGTCGCAAATCGTCACACGTTCGGACGGCATCGCCGGGGCTGGGCCGACAGGATACCCGTCGTTGCGGCAGGGACGCGCAGAGAGGAGCCGGCGTTGCAACGGCTATCCTTAATCCTGGCCCCCGACGCCGTTACCGACAGGCCCGTTATGAGACTCCGGCCCCTCAAGGCACTCTTTTACAGCTGCGTACTGATCGTCTGCCTGCTGCTGGGCTACAAGGCGTATCTGAACTTCTTCCTGCCGGACTTCGAAGCCGAGCACAGTACCCAGATCGAGCGTATCCAGCAGCGGCTGCAGGACCGTCAGCAGTTCAGTTTCGCCGTCGTCGGCAATATCCGCAACTCGATCGGCATCTTCGAGCACCGCATCATCCCCCGGCTGAACGCCTCCGGCGTCGATTTCCTGGTGTCATCCGGCAATGCCGTCAGCGGTGGCGGCGAGGACAACTACCGGGCGCTGTTCGGCAGCCTCGGCCACCTGGAGGTGCCCTACCTGCTGACCTTCGGCGAACGGGAGTACGAGGAGTTCGGCAGCTACCGCTACTACGAGCACTTCGGCCCGCATTTCTTCAGTTTCCGCGCCGGCAACAGCCGCTTCATCTTCCTCGACAGCAGCGGCAAGACGCCCTGGCGCTGGCAGTTGCTCTGGCTGCAGGACCTGCTCCAGCGCAGCGATGCCGCCCGCCGCTTCCTCTTCGTCTCCCATCCACCACTGCCGCCACCACAGGCGAAGATCGACGGCGAGGATCTGCTGCAGCCCGCCGCCTTCAGGGAGGCGCTGCTGAGGCTGATCCGCCAACACCGGATCGACGCCGTCTTTTCAGCCCAGCTGCCGCTCTATGCCGAACGGCCGCTCGATGGCACCCGCTTTTTCACCACCGGGGGCGGCGGCGGCCTGGTACTCGACCGCGACAAGAGTTTCTACCACTACCTGCAGGTTTCGGTTTCACCCCAGGGGCTGGAGGTCGCGCTGCAGCCGCTCGAGGGCAGCCAGCCGGCGCTGTGGCGGCAGCTGGAAAGCCTCTGGCTGTTTATTTATTCGCTGATCTATGTCGGCTATTTGAATTTCATCCTGATCACCAGCCTGCTGGCGCTGGCGGCGATCAAGCTGCATGCGCTGGTGTTCACGGATCGCGACTACTATCCCGACTACGATCTGGACCTGACACCCTGGTCGCAGCGGCCGCTGAAAGTGGCGATGTTCAGCAACAACTACCTGCCCTTCATCGGTGGCGTGCCGCTGTCGATCGAGCGGTTGCGACGCGGACTCGAGGCGCTCGGCAATGCGGTGCTGATCGTCGCGCCGGGCTACCGCGAGCAGCCGGCGCCGGAGCCCGGCGTGATCCGGGTCCCGACGCTGCTGACGCTGGGCGTCCGGCGCGAGTTTCGCCTGGCGAACGTCTTCCTGCGCCGCATCCGTCGTGACGTCCGGGCCTTCGCCCCCGACCTGATCCACCTGCATCACCCCTTCTGGCTCGGCTCCCTCGGGCTTTGGCTCGCGCGCCGCCTGGGCGTGCCGGCGGTCTTCACCTATCACACCCGGCTCGAGCACTATGCCCATTTCGTGCCACTGCCGGGCATCCTGTTCCGCAACCTGATCTCCCATGCGCTGATCCGCCGCTTCGCCAACCGCTGCAACGGCGTCATCGTGCCCACCTGGTCCGCGGAAGAATACCTGCGCCTGATCGGTGTCCGTACACCGATCCTGATCCAGCCCACCGGCATCGACGTCGAGCACCTGCGCCGGTACGACGCCAGGGCTGTCCGGCGCCTGAAAACATCGCTGGGACTGGCTGACGAGCGGGTGCTGATCAGCGTCTCGCGCCTCTCCAACGAAAAGAACATCGATTTTTTGATCGACGCCATCGATTGCCTGCACCGGCGTACGAGCCTGCCCTTCCGGCTGCTGATCATCGGCGATGGCCACCAGCGCAAACGGTTGCAGACGCGTATCGAGGCGCTGCAGCTGGATCGCCATATCGTCTTGCTCGGCGCCGTGCCGCCCGACGAGATCGCCCTGTATTACCGTCTCGGCGACCTCTTCGCCTTCGCCTCCAAATCCGAAACCCAGGGCATGGTGATTCTCGAGGCGATGGCGGCGGGGCTGCCGGTGGTGGCGGTGCGCGCCAGCGGCATCGACGATGTCGTGTGCCAGGGCGGCAACGGCTTCAAGACCGCGGAAAACATCGAACAGTGGAGCGAACGGGTGCTACAGCTGCTGGAGGACGAAGCATTGCGCCAGACGATGGCCCGCGAGGCGCAGGCACTGGCAGCAGAGCACTCGATCGAGCGCTTCGCCGCCCGGGTACGGGAGTTCTACGATACCCTGCTCGCCACCTCGCCGAAGCGGTAACCTCTCAAGTCGGGTGACGCGTAACGCGTAACGCGTAACGAACGATTATTGGACTTCGGCCTCAGCCTGACCTACGACTCGCCACTCACCCGTATCAAAACAACCCCGCATTGACCCAGAAATGGGTCGCGATACTGGCGACGTAGCCCAGCGCCACGGCCGGCGCCCAGCGCAGGTGACCGAAGAAGGTGTAGACGCCACGAGCCTGCCCCATCAGCGCGACGCCGGCGGCCGAACCAATCGACAGCAGGCTGCCGCCGACACCGGCGGTCAGGGTGATCAGCAGCCAGTGCCCCTCGGACATCTGCGGCTCCATCGTCAGCACCGCGAACATCACCGGGATGTTGTCAATCACCGCCGAGATCACGCCCAGGGCGATATTGGCATGGCTGGCGCCCCACTGTGTATAGAGCAGGTCCGACATCACCGCCAGATAGCCCATGTAGCCGAGCCCGCCGACACACATGATGACGCCATAGAAGAACAGCAGCGTGTCCCACTCGGCCCGCGCCACCCGGCTGAAGACATCGAAGGGCACCACGCTGCCCAGCGCCCTGAGCCGCTCCTGGTTGCCCTGGGCCTCGGCCAGGCGGCGCTTGCGCGCGAGCGAGCGCGGCAGCGTCATGCGCAGGAAATAGCCGAAGAACTGCAGGTAACCGAGCCCGGCCATCATTCCCAGCACCGGCGGCAGATGCAGCACCATGTGGCAGCTGACGGCGGTCAGGATCGACGCCAGGAACAGCAGCATGATGCGTCGCGCGCCCCTTTTCATCTCCACCTCTTCGTTGACGGCGCTGGGGACGCGGTTGCGGATCGCCAGGCTCATCAGCGACGCCGGCACCAGGAAATTGACCATCGACGGGACCAGCAACGCGAAGAAGCCTTCGAACGGCACGATGCCCGCCTGCCAGACCATCAGCGTGGTGATGTCGCCGAACGGGCTGAAGGCGCCGCCGGCATTGGCCGCCACCACGATGTTGATGCAGCAGAGGTTGACGAAGCGCGGATCGTCCTCGGCCACCTTCATCACCACCGCGCACATCAGCAGTGCCGTGGTCAGGTTGTCGGCCACCGGCGAAATGAAGAACGCCAGGATCCCGGTGAGCCAGAACAGCGTGCGGTAACTGAATTGTCGCCGCACCATCCAGGCCCGCAGGGCGTCGAAGACCCGCCGCTCCTCGAGGGCGTTGATATAGGTCATCGCCACCAGCAGGAAGAGCATCAGCTCCGAGAACTCCAGCAGGGTCTCCTTGTACGCCTCCTCCACCAGGCCCGGCATGCCGCGGTCGATGTAGACCCAGCCGATCACCGACCAGATGATGGTGGCCCCGACCAGCACCGGTTTGGACTTGCGCAGATTGAGGCGTTCCTCGCTGATCACCAGCAGATAGGCGAAGGCGAAGATGGCCAGCACGAAATAGCCGCTGGCACTCTGGGTCAGATCGAGGGGGCCGACCACGGCCTGGGCAGGCAGGCTGGTCAGCGCCAGTAACGCGGCGAGGCAGAAGGCGAGTCGTTGCATGATTTCAGACGGTTCCTTATCCGGAAAGCGTGAACGGCTCTCCCATTTAACAGGGCCGAGGCCGGTTCGGCAATGGGTCGGAGGGCGTAAAGCGTGAGTCGTAAAGCGTGAGGCGTGAGGCGTGAGGCGTAGGGTGCCGGTGACCGCCACGGACGGCGGAAGGCCGCCCCGCGGAAATGCTGTAAACGCAGGAGCGGTTTACAGTGAAGCGAAGCGCACCGCACCATCGCTTCCGCTTACCATTTACTGCTTACCGGTAGGCGCGCGTCATCTCCTCGACGAAAGCGTCCAGCACCGGATGCGATCCGGCGCCCTTGCGCCTGATGGCGGCGAATTCGGTGACGAAGTGCATCCGCTGCGCCAGCAATGGCCGCATCTCCCTGTTCCCGATCCAGACCTCGGCATAGTGATCCGGCAGAAAGCCGATATAGCGCCCCGACAGGACCAGGGTCGCGA
Organism: Marinobacterium aestuariivivens; assembly: GCF_042661465.1. Classification (NCBI taxonomy): domain Bacteria; kingdom Pseudomonadati; phylum Pseudomonadota; class Gammaproteobacteria; order Oceanospirillales; family Oceanospirillaceae; genus Marinobacterium; species Marinobacterium aestuariivivens. Next base: position 673,415 of record NZ_JBHSWE010000001.1, read on the forward strand.
GTCCTTCCATCTGATAGGCCGTCGCCGCTGCATGCAGCGGACGGTATAGCTCGCGCACCTGCGGACTCTGGGTATAGCCGGGCATCACGAAATCGTGGCGGGCCAGGGCGTCCAGATCGAGCCTGTCCTCGGCAATGTCGAACAGCGGATGGGCCGTGCTGCAATAGAGAAAGGAGCGTTCCCGGTACAGCGGCCGGTAGTCGAGGCCCGGCAAGCGGTGATGGACAGGCACGATCGCCGGTGCAGCCGCCCGTCGAGCACGGCACGCTCGAGTTCGTTCGGCGAGGCAACCTGGAGGCCGATATAGACCTCGGGTCCTCGGGCCCGGAAGCTGTCCACTATCTGCGGCAGCCGGGCTCCCGGATCGGTCAGAGTACTGTCGGCGACGCCCAGGTTCAGGTCGCCGACCAGGGTGTCCCGGCAGGCACTCATCCGGGTACGGAAGCTTTCCAGCGCGGCCAGCAGGATCAGCGTCTGTTCATAGGCCTTGCGGCCATGCTCGGTCAGCGCGAAACCACTGCGCCCGCGGTCGCAGAGTCGCATACCCAGTCGCTGCTCCAGATCGGCCATATGGGTGCTGATCGCCGAACGACCGATATTGAGCTCGACCTCCGCCGCCGAAAAGCCGCCGCACTCGACGACCGACTTGAACACCCTCAACAGGCGGATATCGACATCGCCCAACCGGTGCATCGGACAGCTCCCATTTTGTTCAATAAATTCACAACCTAACTTCATTAAGATCGTATTTATCAAACGTAATAGAAAGCGCAGACTCAGTCAAAAGCGCGAGCACCCGGGAGTATAGCCATGACCACTGCGAAACCTTCAATCGAATCCTTTTACCAGACCCGGGATATCCTCGGCGAGAGTTACCAGCCGATCCAGAGTCCGCGTTACAGCGAGATCGCGACCTTCATGCGGGCACCCCGGGTCAACGACCTGAGCCAGGTGGACATCGGCCTGATCGGCATTCCGTTCGATGGCGGCCTCACCTGCCGCACGGGCGCGCGCAGCGGCCCCAGGAAGTGCGCAATCAGTCCACCCTGATGCGGGCCATCAATGTCGCCACCGGCATCGAGCCTTTCCGGCTCGCCCGCATCGGCGATCTCGGGGACGTGCGCTTTGCCAACGTCTTCAACCTGAACGAAGCTATCCTGGACATCGAGAGATATTATGCCGCCATCGCCGAGGCCGGCGTGATGCCGCTGGGAATCGGTGGCGACCATTCGGTAAGCTATCCGATCCTTCGGGCGCTGGCGCGCCGTCACAGGACACCCCTCGCCGTGATTCATATCGACTCCCACACCGATACCTGGCCCGCATACCAGGGTTCCAAGTTTCATCACGGCGCGCCTTTCCGTCTCGCCACCGAGGAGGGCCTCATCGATCCGACGAAAACGGTTCAGATCGGCATCAGGGGCGGCCAGAATTTTGCCGACGGTCTGCACTACTCCCGCGACAGGCAGATGAGAGTCATCACCATCGAGGAGTTCGAGGATCTGGGCTGGCAGGCCGTTGCCGGGGAGGCCCGGCGCATCGTCGGCGACAGCCCGGTCTATCTGACCTTCGATATCGACGGCCTGGACCCTGTCTTCGCGCCCGGTACCGGGACCCCCGAGGCCGGCGGCATCACCATGCGCGAGGCCCAGCGCCTGCTGCGCGCACTGCGCGGCCTGAACTTCGTCGGCGGCGACCTGGTGGAGATCTCGCCGCCACTGGACCCGTCCGGCACCACCGCCCTCAACGGCGCCACCCTGCTGTTCGAAATGCTTTGCCTGCTGGCCGAGACGTTCGCCGATTAATCCTCTCCTCCCGGGCCGCCCCTGAAAGGTGCGGCCCGCCACTCGCTCCCCGCCCCGATCTGACCGGAAGATGGTGCCCCGAACGGCGCCCAAAGTGGTAGAATCTCCGACAGATATCCCGGCTTGTTTCAGCCGACCGAAAGGCGGTCATGTCAGTTGGCCGACGCACGCCAGTGCCGGCTGCCGGGATGAAGTATCAGTGAAAGGCGAGGTCGAGATGAGCGGGTTGCGCGAAAGGCAGAAGAGAAGCCGGCAGATGGATATCCTGGCCAGCGCACGCGAGCACTTTCAGCAGCGGGGATACGAGTCCACGTCCATCGAGAACATTGCCGAAACGGCCGGTGTTTCGGCGGTCACCATCTACAACCACTATCGCACCAAGGGCGGCGTGCTGCTGGCCCTGGTCACCGAAAGCGACTCGGTGCTGATCGGCAAGATCCAGAAGGTCATGCAGGCGCCGCCGGAGGAGCCGTTGACCGCCGTCTGCGCCTTTTTCGGCACCGTCAACGAACATGCCTTTTCGTATCTGGACCGCGAACTCTGGCGCCATGTCATCGCCATCTCGGTGATCGAGGGCGATTCTCAGTTCGGACAGGTCTACCGTTCACTCGATGCCGAGCTGATCCGGCTACTGGCGGCGTTGCTGGAAGACCTCGACCACAGGTTCGACAGGCTGCAGAGCGACGACCACCTGACGGCGGCCGAAGTGCTCTACAACGTCCACAATGCCCGTTTCATGGAATACATCATCGACCCGGCCTGCAGCGAAAGCCGCCGGGACAGCCTGACGCGGCGCGACATCGCCTTTGTGATGGCGCAACTCGAGCGGATAGACAGCTAAGACCCGCAAGAGGCGGGACCTCCTGTCCGCCACAATAGACAAGGCCCCCGTGCAGTCGCAACCACACGGGGGCCGATCGGCATTCACGTGCCAGGCCGACTCAGGGCATCACCGATCCGCCGTTGGGACCGACGATCTGACCGGTCAGGTAGCTGCTGCCGGGCCCGGCCAGAAAGACGGCGAGCGACGCCACCTCTTCGGGCCGGCCGATCCGCTTCAGGACCGTCAGCGCCTCCTCCTTGCGACGCCACTCCGGCGTCATATGCTCGACGTCCAGCATATCGGTATCGATGGGACCCGGCGCGATGCCGTTGACCAGCACCTGTGGCGCGAACTCCCGCGCCCAGGACCTGGTCAGCGCATTGACCGCCGCCTTGGAGGCGCAGTAGGGGGAGAAATCCTCGCGGCCGCTGTAGCTGAGGTCCGACGTCATGTTGATCAGGCGGCCTCCGCGACCGGCCATGCGCCTGAGCGCCTCGCGGCCGCAGAGAAACTGTCCCCGGACGTTGACGCCCATGACCCAGTCGAAGTCCGCGGCCGACGTCTCCAGCAACGGCTTTTCCTGGATCACGCCGGCATTGTTGACCAGGATGTCCAGCTCGCCGAGACGGTCGACCTCCCGGAACAGCGCCAGCACCTCCACCTCATTGGCCACATCCGCCTGAAAGGCGTGAACATCGCCGCCTTCGGCGCGAAGCGCAGCGACGGCCTCGCTCGACTCCCGCGCGCCGCTGCGGTAGCTGAAGACGACCCGCGCCCCTTCGGCCGCGAACGCCCTGACGATGGCCAGGCCGATGCCGCGCGAACCGCCGGTGACCAGCGCCAGCTTGCCTTCGAGTTGCCGGCTCATCCCATCACCTCCCCGCGATCGACATTGAGGGTCTGGCCGGTGATATTGGCGGCACCGTCCGACGCCAGAAACAGATAGGTCGAGGCCATGTCATCCGGCTCCATCAGGCCGCCGAGCGCCTGGCCCTCGAGTATTTCGTCCAGCAGCCGGGCTTCGTCGACGCCCCGCTCCTGCGACATTCGTCTGAGCGAATGCATCGCCGCATCGGTTTTGACCCAGCCGGGACAGACTGCGTTGACGTTGATCCCCCGCGGACCGAGTTCCTGGGCCAGACTGCGCATGAAGCCGATATTGGCATGCTTGGAGGCGCAGTAGGCGGAAAACCCGGCAACCGCCGTCTGCCCCCAGATGCTCGAGGTGATGATGATGCGGGCACCGGCCGGCATTCGCGGCAGCGCTTCGCGGGTGACGAAATAGGTACCCATGACGTTGGTGTCGATGATGCGGCGAAACCGCTCCTCGACCTCCTCGCCGGCTTCGAGCATCGGTGTCGGCTGCTCGAAACCGGCATTGTTGACCAGCACATCGATGCGCGGGATGGCACCGACCATATCCCGGACGCCCTGGCGGTCGGTGATGTCGCAACGGTGCGCCGTGACCTGGCCACCGGCCTGCGCCTGCAGCATCTGCTCCGTTTCGAATACGCCTTCGCCGGCACCGACGATATGCAGGTCGGCCCCCGCCCGGGCGAAGCCCCGCGCCACACCCAGGCCGATGCCCCGGGAGGCACCGGTCACCAGCACCGTTTTGCCGCTGAAATCGAAAGTAATCTGCGTCATACCCTCTTCCCCCTTCAGATGGCGAATTCGCGTTGCAGTGCGCGACCGATATCACCGCCCACCTGTTCCGCCAGCAGACGGCCCTTGTCCGCGCTGGCCGCCTTCGCCGAGACCAACGCTCCGCTGTCGGGCACCCATTCGCGGTGCGGCGGCCAGACGTCGTAGGGGCCGCTGTCGGCAGGCGGGTTGTCGGGAATCAGCGATTCGCGGACCAGCTCCGGGTAGTAGTGCATCATCAGCGATGTCTCCAGCACCGCGGCGTGTTCCAGTTCGATCCCCGGGAAGCCGTCCGGGAAGACCGTCTCCAGCGTCGCTTCGGTGATGAACTCCCAGTGCTGCAGTACCAGGATGCGGATATCGCTGTCCCGCAGCTCGCGGTAGGCCAGATCGACGCCTTCGTTGAGAAACCAGAGATTCTCGTAGTGGCCGTCCAGCAGGCAGATCCGGCGCACGCCGTGGCGTGCCAGCTCGCGGATCAGATCCCGCACGAGATGGCTCAGGGTCATGCCGTCGAGGCCGATGGTGCCGGGAAAAAGGGCCCGCCGCCCGAGCGCGGCATCGACTTGTAGCCGAACGTCAGCGGCGGCGCGACGATGGCGTCGGTGGCCCGGGCCACGTCCAGCGCAATCGCCTGCGGCAGCAGGAAGTCGACGCCCAGCGGCAGATGGGCGCCGTGCTGTTCGGTGGTACCTGTGGGTACGATGACCGGTGCCCCGGCCGCGACCCGCGCGGCAAACTCCGGCGACGTCATCTCGGCCATCTGATAGCGTTTTGTCATGATCGCAGCTCCTCAGGCCAGTGCGGCTTCTGTGCCCTGCTGACGCATCAGGCGCATGATGTGCTGTTCGGCTTCGGCGTAGCCCTCAAGATCGAAGATCTCCTCCTTGCGGGCGATGCGCCGGCCCTGCTTGAAGTCCGGCTGGCTGTTTTCCAGCACCTGCCCGGGATGGCTCGAGAAGAACACGATGCGGTCGCCCAGGAACAGGGCCTCCTCGATGTCGTGGGTCACCATCACCACCGTCGTCCGGGTCGATTCCATGATCGAGACCATCAGCTCCTGCATGTTCCAGCGGGTTTCGGCATCGAGGGCGCCGAAGGGCTCGTCCATCAGCAGCAGGCTCGGCTGGTTGGCGAGCGTGCGGGCGATGGCGACGCGCTGCTTCATTCCGCCCGACAGCTGCTTGGGATAGACATCGCGGAACTTGCCCAGCTTCACCAGCTCGATGAAATGCCGGGCCCGCTCGAGGCGCTCGGCCCTGGGCACGCCATTGAGCTTCATGCCGTACTCGACATTCTGCTCGACCGTCAGCCAGTCGAAGGAGGTGTAGCTCTGGAACACCATGCCGCGCTCGCGATCCGGCCCGTGAATGGCGCGGTTGTCGAGGCGGAGGCTGCCGTCGCTGGGCTCCTCGAGGCCGGCGATCATGCGCAGAACCGTCGATTTGCCGCAGCCGCTCGGCCCGAGCAGAATGCAGAACTCGTTTTCGAACACCTCGAAGGAGGCACCGGTGACGGCCTGGATCCGCTCCCCGTTGCGCAGGCTGAAGTGCTTGCCGATATTGCGCACCGAGAGTTTGACGTTGGCTTGTGAATTCATCGGCCATGCTCCTCGAGGTAGGGGAATAACAGGCGGTGGGCCTTGCGCAGCAGGTAGTCGAACAGCAGCCCCAGGATGCCAATGACGACGATGCCGGCGATGATCTCATCGGTGTGTATGAAGCGCTTGGCCCGCATCATCACCGCGCCGATACCGTTGGTCGACGCCACGATCTCGGCAATGACCAGGTAGGTCCAGCTGACCGCCAGCATCTGCCGCATCGCGGTCACGACCTGCGGCATCACCGCGGGTATGACGACGGTGCGCAGAATCTGCCGGCGATTGCCGCCCAGGGTCTGCGCAGTCTCGATCAGCTCGCCGCGCACGCCCCGGGTATGGTCCATCACCAGCGTCACCAGGAACCAGACGACGCCGACGAACAGCAGCGCCAGCTTCGGTGCCTCACCGGTACCGAACCACATCAGCAGGATCGGGATGAAGGACGGGGCCGGCAGATAGCGCCATGCCGAGACGAAGGGATTGAAGAAGGCCGCCACCGAGCTGAAGGCGCCCATCAGGATGCCCAGCGGCACCGCGAACAGGCAGGCCGCCGCGAAGCTCAACAGCACCCGGTAGATCGAGATGCCGACATCGTTGAGAAAGCCCCGGTTGACGATCATGTCGTAGAGCGCCGCCAGCACCTGCTGCGGCCCCGGCATCAGCAGCTCCGAGACCCAGCCCATCGGAACCGCCAGTTCCCAGAGACCGAAGAAGATGACCCAGGCACTGATTCCGAGTGCGATCGCCGCCGGCGTCGATACGGACTTGCGGTACTGGAACCATGGCGACCGGCGTTTGCGGCCGCCACCCGCCGCCCCGGGCACCGCATGGCCGCCATCGAGCGTCATGTGCGCCGCCATGATGCCTGACTGTCTTTCAGTTTTCATCGGACAACTCCTTTATCAGGGCCGCGCCTGCAGCGACTGGCGATACCCGCCTTCTGCCAGCTCGGCGATCAGCGAACAATCGAAGCCCCTGGCCGGGTCATGCCGTTCTTTCAGCACACCGAGCTTGACCCACCAGTCATTGGTGGTGGCCACGGCATCGGCGAAACCGCCGTTGCGGCCGAAGGGCGGCTCGCCTGGAATGGCGCCGCAGAACTGTGCGGCCTCGTCGAAATCGAACATGTAGATGCCGCCGAGGAAGTACTTGCCATTAGTACCGGTGACGGCTTCGATGTCCTCGACCGGCCACTGCAGGTAATCGGCCCAGAGAGCGTTCACGTCCGCGGTATTGTCATGCCAGTACCGGACCGCATCCCAGCGGGCCTTGAGCATATCCAGCGCGGCCTGGCGACGCTTCTTGATGAAGTCGACATTCATGAAGATGGCATCGCCGAACAGGCCCAGCTTCCTGAAGTCCTCCTGCGCGGTGTCGGCCACGATACGGGTGCCCTCGAGCGCCCCGGTCAGCCGGGAGGTGTAGGGTTCGTACATGTAGGCGGCGGCGAGGTCGCCCGAAATCATCGGCCCGACTCCGGAATCGGCGTTCAGGTTGACCCAGTCGACCTCCTCCGGCCTGACGCCGTTCTGCTCGAGCCAGTAACCGACCATGATCTGCCCGATAAAGGCTTCGGGCGCCGCCACTTTCCGGCCCCGGATGGTGTCGGCGCTGACGCCCGGTGCCAGTACCACCTGGTCGACGCCGTAGGACGGGTTGCTGTAGGCGACGCTGACGATCGGCAGCCCGTATTCGATGGCAACCGGCGCGTAGTCCAGCGTCGAGACGAAGATGTCGATGTTGCCGGCGGCCAGCTGGTTGTGACCGGTCAGCGGATCTTCGTAAATGGTGATATCGAGGGCATAGTCCGGCGCCAGGTTCTTGACTCTCGCCAGCTCGTAGAAGGCGTAACCCGGCCATGACACCGCAACACCGATGCGCACCTTCTCCTGAGCCTGTGCCTCGGTCTGGGCCAGCAGCGCCAGCGGAACAAGCAGGAGACCTGCGAAGATAGATCGGAACGACATAAGACCACCTGTTTATTGTTATAAGACATGCCTATATTTACTTCACTAAAAAACTTTATTCAACTAAAAGTTTTATGATGACCCGCAGTGATCCATGCAGAGACAGGCGTCTGAGTCGTGAGGGTGTGAGGACGTGAGGACGTGAGGACGTGAGGACGTGAGGCGTAGGGTGCCGGTAAGCGAAGCGCACCATCACTACCGCTTACACCTACCACTTGCGGTTCGCGGCGGGGAAGTGCCCTGTGGGTACGCCGCGCCTACAGTTGGGAGGAGAGGCGCTCGATCAGCCAGCGGCCGGCGGGGCCCGGGGCGCGGTCGCGGCGCCAGATCAGGTCGATGCCGGCCTGGATATCGACCTGCTGGAACGCCAGTTGCAATTGGATCGCCTGGCCACTGGCCAGGGCTTCCTGTACGAAGGAGCGCGGCAGATAGGCCCAGCCGAAGCCGGCGCGCAGCAGTGCGAGGATGCCGTACTGGCTCTCGAGTCGCCAGCAGTGCCCGCCGCCGAGTACCGGTTGACGGCCGAGGCCGGGACTGCGCGTGGTCGGCACCAGCTGACGGTACTGCTCGAGGTCCGCGAGCTGGATTTCGGGGACGGCGGCCAGCGGGTGGCCGGGCCCCGCTACGGCGATGACCTCGACATGATCGATACCGGTGAAATTGAAACCGCGGGGATAGAACTCCTGTTCGAACATCACGCCGAGATCGGCACGGCCGCTGCTGACCAGCTGGGCGACGTCCTGGCTGGTCGGATTGAGCAGTTCCAGCTCGAGGTGGGGGAAAGCCTGCTCGAAGTCGATCAGCTGCGGCGCCAGCGACTCGAGCGCGATGGCGGCGTCGATCGCCAGACAGAGCCGGGTCTCGACACCCTGCCCCAGCGCGGCGGCGCTGGCATGCATCTGCTCGCAGCGCTGCAGGATCGCCCGGGCATCGCGCAACAACGCTCGTCCATGCTCGGTCAGCACTGGCGCGCGGCTGCTGCGATCGAACAGTTCGACGCCGCAGTCGATCTCGAGGTTCTGCACCGCCACACTGATCACCGACTGCGCCTTACCCAGACACCGGGCGGCAGCCGAAAAGGAGCCCTGCTCTGCGGCCGCGACGAAGGCCTGCAACTGCTCGATACTGAATCCCATAGACGAGTCTCCCGTCAGGTTCCGAAGGCCTGCAACTGCTCCCGCAGCCACAGAATAGCCCCATCCCGGGCATAGAGCGGATGGTGGATCAGCGACATCTCCACCGGTGGCAGCCCCGGTGGCGGCTCGACCAGTCTCAGCGGCAACAGTTGCACGAACAACAGGGCCATCTGCCGCGGCAGCGTCAGCACGGCATCGGTCAGCGCTGCCGCCCGTGCCGCCGCCATGTAGTTGAGATTGCGCGACAGCAGCCGGCGCGCAAGCCCCTGCCGGGCCAGCCACTGATCGACGCCTTCGGGATTGCCGGCACCGATATGGGACACACCGATATGGGGCTGGCGCAGATAGTCGTCGAGGCTGAGTCGGTCAGCCACAGCGACGTTATCCCCGGCCACCAGGCAGACCAGCGCTTCGGACATCCAGGATTCCTGCACCAGGCTTGACGGCAGCTCCGCGCCATACTCAAGCCCGACGACCAGGTCGACATCGCCGTTTTCAAGCCCCTGATGCAAAACAGTCTCGGTAATCAGCGCGATCTCGAACTCCAGCTGGGGTGCTCGGGACTGCAGAGCTGCAAGAAACGGCGGATACAGGACTTCCTCGAAATAGTCGTTGGTGGCGATGACAAAGCGACGACGGCTGGTCGCCGGATCGAAAGCTGGCGGTGGCGACAATCCCCGATCGATCAGTTTCAACGCCTGCTGCACGACCGGCAACAGCGCCTGCGCCCGCGGTGTCGGCTGCAGACCGCCCTCGGTCTTGACCAGGAGCGGATCGTCCAGTGCCTCGCGTAGCCGCTTCAGTGCATGACTCACCGCCGGCTGGCTCAGGCAGAGCTTCTCCGCCGCCCGGGTGACGTGGCATTCGCTGATCAGGGTGTCGAAGACCCGCAACAGGTTGAGGTCGAACTGGCGTAAGGAAAGCATGTTAGGCGTTAGGCGTTAGGCGTTAGGCGTTAGGCGTTATGTCGTAGGGTGGGTTAGCAATGCACCGGTCAGGGGTTTCCGGTCGCCCCGTCGCTTGGGCGTTGCGTAACCCACCAAGCAGTTCAAGGGCGGGTTACGTGATGCAGACAAAACAGCAATGACTCCAACGAAGGTGCCACTGCATCGCTAACCTACCCTGCAAATTTAATTCGTATCACGAATAGAACCATCCATTCAATTCATTTTATTAATTGAAAGCCTGCCTCTAGAGTGGACGGATCACTCAGGCAACCAGAGGCAAGGTTCATGTCCGACGCAAATAGCAGCAACGGCACCCAGATCAACGAAGCGCACAGCGCCATCTATGCCACCCAGACCTCCACCTTCATGCAATTTCCGGCCTATCACCCGCAAAGCGCATCAGACGCCGGGGTCGTGGTCACCGGCATCCCCTTCGATCTCGCCTGCTCCGGTCGCTCCGGCACCCGTCTCGGCCCCAACGCCATTCGGCAGGCCTCGGCCAATCTGGTCTGGGAGGGCATCCGCTGGCCCTGGGAGTTCGCCCTCGACGACCACCTGAAGGTCGCCGATGCCGGCGACCTGGCGTTCCGCTACGGCGAGCCCCAGACCCTGGTCGACAACCTCGAAACCCACGCCGGCCGGCTGCTGGAAGCCGGCAAGCGCATGCTGAGCCTTGGCGGCGACCATTTCGTCAGCCTGCCTCTGCTGCGCGCCTACGCCCGCCGCCACGGCCCGCTGGCCCTGATCCATTTCGACGCCCATACTGATACCTATTCAGGCGGCACGAAATATGACCACGGCACCATCTTCCACCATGCGGTGCAGGAGGGACTGGTCGACAGGGACCACTCTATCCAGATCGGTATCCGCACCACCTACGACCGCCAGAACCACCCGTTCGAAGTGCTCGATGCCGCCTGGGTCAACGACCATGGACCCGCCGCTGTGCTCGAGCGCATTCGTCGCCGGGTGGGCGATTGCAAGTCCTACGTCAGCTTCGATATCGACGGCCTGGACCCCACCTATGCCCCCGGCACCGGCACGCCTGTCAGCGGCGGCCTGACCATTGACTGCGCCCTCAAGGTGATCCGCGGCCTGGTCGGTCTGGAGCTGGTCGGCATGGACCTGGTCGAGGTGAATCCCGCCTACGACCACGCCGATATCACCGCCCTGGCCGGCGCGACCCTGGCGCTGGAGTTTCTCTACGTGCTGGCGGCCAACAAGCGCCGAACCAGCCTGATCAAGTCGGCAGGACGATAAAGGGTGTTCAAAGGGGCCGGGGATGGGCTAAGCCGCGCATAGGGATGTGCGCAACAGGCTGTCGTGACATGGAGCTACGCCAGGGATGGCGTGTGTGTAGAAAATGCAGGAGCAATTTTCTGCGAGCGCCGGCCTGCGTGACCATCCCCGGCCCCGACACTACTCGGTTCATTTGGCAAAATGACGATAACAACAACGACAGGTTCACGATGAGTAGTTCTGAAAAAAGAGAAAGGCACTGTCCGCCCTCGATATCACCCTCTATACCGTTTCGGCGATCCTGCTGGTCGACCAGATAGCCCTGTCCGCGGCGGTCGGCGAATCGGCGATCTTCTGGTGGCTGCTGGTGCTGGTGCTGTTTTTCCTGCCCAATACCCTGGTCACAGCCGAACTCGGCACCCGCTATCCGGAGCAGGGCGGCATCTATGCCTGGGTCCGCGACGCCTTCGGCGCCCGCTGGGGGCGCGCATCACCTGGCTCTACTGGATCAATATCGCGCTCTGGATGCCGGCGGTCTTCATCATGTTCGGCGCCATCTTCGCCGCCCTCTTCCAGCCGGATCTCGGTCTCTGGGGCCAGATCGGCCTCGGTATCGCGCTGTGCTGGCTGACCGCCTGGATCAACTGCCTGCCGCTCAGGCTGAGCAAGTGGATACCGAACCTCGGCACGCCGCTGAAGTTCGCGGTGATCCTGACCCTCGGCGCCGGCGGGCTGCTGTACGGGCTCGAGCACGGCTTCGCCAACGACCTGAGCCTTTCCGCCACACTGAAACGCCTCGACGAGGGGCTGGCCTATATCCCGGTCATCGTCTACGGCTGTCTCGGGGTCGAGCTGATCAGTGCCGAGAGCGGCGCCATCCGCAACCCCGAGCGCAATATCCCGCGGGCGATGCTGATCGCGGGCCTCCTGACCGCCGTCTGCTATATCTTCGGTACCCTCGGGGTGCTGGCGGCGGTCCCGGCCGAGCGAATCGATACCGTCGACATTATCGCGGTCAGCCTGCGAGAACTGTTCGGCAGCGCGCCACAGGGCGAAACCCTGGCGCTGCTGGTTGGCGGTGCGGCCCTGCTGACCTTCTTCTCGACCATGGTGACCTGGACGCTCGGCGGCAATTGCGCCATGGCCGAGGCGGGGGCGGCACGGGAAATGCCGGCAGCCTTCGCGAAAAAGCACCACCGCCATGGGGCTCCCGTCGGAGCCGCCCTGCTGACCGCCGGTGTCAGCTCGGCGACCCTGCTGCTCTATGGCTTGATGGCCGGCAGCGCCGAGGAGCTGTTCTGGACGCTATTCTCCTTCAGCGCCATTATCTTCCTGCTGCCCTATATCGGCATGCACCTGGCCTATCTGAAACTGCGCCGACGCGATGTCCAGCGGGCTGGCAGCTTCCGCATCCCGGGCCGACGGCTCCACCGGCTGTTGTCGATCAACTGCATCCTGATCCTGGTGGCCGCCATCGGCCTGTTTTTCTGGGTACCGGGCGAGCCGCTGGATCTGTTCTTCCTGGTCCAGGTGGGATGCGGTGTCGTCGTGACCCTGCTGCTCGGAGAGTATCTGGTGCAACTGGGGGAGCGGCACCGCAAAACGGCGGGGCGGCCGGTGGAAAAGCTTCCGGCAGATGAGATGCCATCCTGAGACAGTGCGGTACGCTGACATTTGCTCCTGCAATGCCAGTCTTCCCACGGGGCGGCCTTCCGTCATCCCTGGCGGTCGCTTCGCTTACCGGTACCCTACATAACCGGACGCCGCTTCGCAAAGAGTAGTCCACGCAGGGTGCCGGTGAGCACCGCACCGCTACCGCCCTACTTGCTGAACGAGCCCATGATGCCGCGCACGGCGGCGGGAATATCGCCGGGCAGCACGACCAGCTTGCTGTTCTGGGAGGTGGACATATCCCTGATCGCCTCGACGTAACGCTCGCCGAGCAGGAACATCACCGGCAATTCGTTGTTGTGGATCGCCGCCGTGACCTTCTCGATCGCGGTCTGGCTCGCCTCGGCCAGTACCACCGTGGCTTCGGCATCGCGACGGGAGGCTTCGAGGCGCCCTTCCGCCTCGAGGATGGCGGCGGCCTTCTGGCCTTCGGCGCGGGTCACGGTGGCGCGCCGGCTGCGCTCGGCGGCGGCCTGCTCCTCCATCGCGTGCTGCATGGTCTCGGATGGGTTGATATCCTGGATCTCGACCGTCTTCAGGGTGATCCCCCAGTCGGAAATATCGTCGGAGATACTGGCCTTGAGCTTGGCCTTGATCGCATCCCGGTTCGACAGGGCATCGTCCAGATCCATCTCGCCGATGATCGAACGCAGCGATGTCTGCACCAGATTCTGGATCGCGATACTGTAATCCTCGACGCCGTAGACCGCCTTCTCCGGCGAGACGATATTGATGTAGGCCACGGCGTTGGCAATGATCACGGCATTGTCGCGGGTGATCACCTCCTGGGACGGGATATCGAGCACGATATCCTTGGTCGTGACCCTGTAGGCCACCGCATCGATATAGGGAAAGATAATATTGAGGCCGGGCCCCAGGGTGCGGTGGTACTTGCCCAGGCGCTGGACCACGTACTTGTTGCCCTGGGGAACGGTCTTGACCCCGACCGCAACGGTTACGATCACCAGTACCAGGAAGACCCCCGCCAATACGATTCCGTCTACAGGCATGCCGCTCTACTCCTTCAGATAATATTGCTCCCCGGGAGGGGCCGTTTAACGTTTCTCGACAATAAGGGTGTTGCCCGATATATCCTTGACACAGACCCGGTCGCCGACGGCTACCGGTGCATCGCAGATAAAGTGCCACTCGTCATCGCCCAGCAGCGGCGTGGTGAATCGCACCAGTCCGCGGCCATCGGGCGTTGGCGCCTTGATGACCTGGCCGCACTCGCCGCTGATCGCCTCGCGGGCGATGCCGGCCTTGGTGCGATCGATCATCAACGGCCGGAAAAAGCGGAACCAGAGCAGCGTGAAGAGGCTGGACGACAGCGCCCAGACCACCAGTTGGCCGCTGAAGGCGAAATCGGGCACCAGCCAGAGCAGCGCCGCGACGATCACAGCCCCGAGACCGAACCAGAAGATGGTGAAGCTCGGGATGAAGATCTCCGCCATGACCAGCAGCATGCCGAATACCAGCCAGTGCCAGTCCTGTATTGCAAATTCCATTTCCACTCCTGATCACAGCATGCGTGCAGGGAACTTAACCCAATTTAGCCGGTAGCGACAGTCTCGGGCGTCGATGTGATGAAGGCCCCGTTTAAGTGAATATTCGTCATCGATGCGATGCGTTCTAATCACTTGCACCCAGCCATCCCCGAGCCCTAAAATCGCCGAGATTTACGACAGCGACAGGGTGTCGCCGTTACCAGACTCTCCCAGATTACACCATTTTTGGCGACCGGCTACGCACCTTCGGTGCCCGGCGTGCCGTGCGTGACTGAAAACGAGGCTTCGCTACCTTGGAATACACGACCCTTATCGGCCTCGCGGCGGCATTCTGTACCACCGCCGCCTTTGTTCCCCAGGTTCTGCGCATCCTGCGGACCGGCAACGTCGACGGCATCTCACTGTCGATGTACTCGATTTTCACCCTCGGCGTGACGCTATGGCTCGGTTACGGCATTGCCCTGCGCGACCTGCCGATGATCCTGGCCAACCTGGTCACGCTGATGCTGGCCGCCTCGGTGCTGACGCTGACCCTGCGCAAGCGTCTGCAACGTCGTCGCCAGCCGATCGCGACGGCCCCCGCCCATTGAACCCCGCCCATTGAAAGAGCACCGCCGGCAATTGCCGGCGGTGCTCTTTCACGGCCATCCGGACCGGCCTCGCCGCCACTGGCCCCTCTCGTAAAGCCAGTCATTTATTATTCAACCCATTGGCAAGTTGATCAAAAGCCGGCCACCGGTGGCGGCAATCACGACAAATTCTGTTCAGTCTGCGACCATTTTCGCTGAAATTCCCAATTCCTTCAGGCATCTGCAATAATGTTTGGTGCACGGCCCGTTTCGTACGACGACCGTTTGTCACCAGCATGGAGGAGGAACCTGGATGTATTCCAAAATAATGGTACCCGTCGATCTTGCGCATATTGACCGGCTCGAAAAGGCACTGACCACCGCCGCGGATCTGGCAAAGCTCTACGCCATACCGGTCTGCTACGTGGGGGTTTCCGCCTCGGCGCCGAGCCCTATTGCCCATACCCCCGCCGAGTTCTCGGCCAAGATGAAAAAATTCAGTGAAGACCAGGCCAACAAATATGGCCTGTCGGAAGCCAGCAGTGCTGCCTATATCAGCCACGACCCCGCCATCGACCTGGACGATACGCTGATGAAAGCCGCCAGGGACAGTGGTGCGGACCTGGTCGTAATGGCGTCGCATGTTCCCGGCCTCGCGGAGCATATATTCGCGTCCAATGCCGGCTATTTCGCCTCCTATTCCGATGTATCCGTTCTGGTCGTCCGATAATGCGGATACTCAAGCACGCTGCCCCCAGTTATAAGCCAGAAAAGAGGGATCAGTATGACTGAACCAACCGATTTAACCCCAGAAGGCGACGCCACTCTGATCGAGACCGATTATGAGATTGGTCAGGATAATATCAGCACCCAGGTCGGCCCCTTCAGTCTCGATGTTCACAACCCGGTCTTTTTGATTTCCGGTATTACCATCGTCGCTTTCGTATTTCTCACCCTGGCCTTCCAGGATGCCGCCGGCCCGATGTTCAATGCGCTTCGGGGCTGGCTGACCTCGACCTTCGACTGGTTCTTCCTCGGCGCCGCCAATATCTTCGTCGTGCTCTGCCTGGTACTGGTGATCTCCCCGCTGGGCAAGGTCCGCCTGGGCGGTACCGATGCAACACCGGACTACTCCTACACCGGCTGGTTCTCGATGCTGTTTGCCGCCGGCATGGGCATCGGCCTGATGTTCTACGGCGTATCCGAACCGATTTCGCACTTCTCCTCCTCCTTTGCCGCGGATGCCGGTACGCCGGACAGTTGGGCGCCTCTGGCGGGCGCGCCGGGGGATGCCGAGGCTGCGCGCCGGCTCGGGATGGCCGCGACCATCTTCCACTGGGCGCTGCACCCTGGGCCATCTATGCGGTCGTCGCACTGGCGCTGGCGCTGTTCTCCTACAACAAGGGGCTGCCGCTGACGATGCGGTCCATGTTCTATCCGATCTTCGGTGAACGGATCTGGGGCTGGACCGGACACATCATCGACATACTGGCGGTATTCGCGACGCTGTTCGGCCTTGCGACCTCGCTCGGCTACGGTGCGGAACAGGCCAATGCCGGCCTCGAGTTTCTGTTCGGCCTGCCGGTCAACGATGTCTCCAAGGTGGCCCTGATCATCGGCATTACCGGCATCGCGCTGCTGTCGGTGGTCGCCGGTCTCGATGCCGGCGTCAAGCGGCTGTCGGAAATCAACATGGGCCTGGCGCTGCTGCTGCTGCTGTTCGTGGTCCTGGTCGGCCCGACCCTGAGTATCCTCAGCGGCTTCTTCGGCAACCTCTGGGCCTATGGCGAAAACCTGCTGGCGCTGTCGAACCCGGTCGGTCGCTCCGACGCCAACTTCAGCCAGGGCTGGACGTCCTTCTACTGGGCCTGGTGGATCTCCTGGTCACCGTTCGTCGGCATGTTCATCGCACGCGTCTCCCGCGGCCGTACCGTGCGGGAGTTCATCACCTGCGTACTGCTGATTCCGTCCCTGGTCTGCGTCTTCTGGATGACTGCCTTCGGTGGCACGGCCATCAGCCAGATCGTCAATGACGGCTACCAGGCCGTTGCGAATGCACCGCTCGAGCTGAAGCTGTTCTCGATGCTGGAGCAGTTGCCGCTGCACCAGATCACTTCGTTCATCGGCATCATTCTGGTGATCGTGTTCTTCGTGACCTCGTCCGACTCCGGCTCCCTGGTGATCGACACCATCACCGCCGGCGGCAAGATCGACGCCCCGGTGCCGCAGCGCGTGTTCTGGGCGGTTTTCGAAGGCATGGTCGCCGTCGCGCTGCTGCTCGGCGGCGGCCTCGGGGCATTGCAGGCAATGGCGGTATCGACGGGCTTCCCGTTCACCATCGTCCTGCTGCTGGCGTGCTACGCCATCGTCAGAGGCCTGATGACCGAGCCGCGTTAATACCTGGCTCTGACCACGACGCAGAGGCCCCGCATTCGCGGGGCCTCTTTTTAGGTGCCGAAAACAGCTTCGAAGATGTGCTTCGCAGCATCCTGCAGCGACGTAGGTTGGAATGATGCCCCGCAGGGGCGAATTCCGACATATACCCGGAATTCGTGCCACTCATTCCAGGCTACCAGGCGGCATCCTGCATTAGCGGTGATTACGATAATCCGATGGCATGGCGGTGTCAGGAACCGTTGGTCCGAGGCCCAACAATGGCGAAGCCCAACACCGATACTTTGTCTCAATGCGCCATGATATGGTCGCCCGCATCGACGAAGAGGTTGCTTCCGGTGAGATTCGCGCCCAGATCGCTGACCAGGAAGGCGGCCAGGGTGCCGACATCCCGCGGCGTGCCGAGGCGGTGCAATGGCGCCCGTTCAACCGCGCTGCCCATCAGCGCATCGAACTGCTCGATACCGGACGCCGCGCGGGTCGGCATCGGCCCCGGCGACAGCGAGTGGACCCGGATGTTGCGTGGTCCCAGTTCTGCCGCCATGTAACGCACCGAGCTCTCCAGCGCAGCCTTGACCGGCCCCATCAGGTTGTAGTGCTCGACCACCTTTTCCGAGCCGTAGTAACTCATTGTCAACAGGGTCCCGCCGGCCGTCATCAGCGGCTCCGCCAGCTTCGCCATGCGGATAAAGGAGTGGCAGGAGATATCCATCGCCCGGGCGAAGCCCTCGGGAGAGGAATCCAGCAGGCGCCCATGCAGCTCCTCGATCGGCGACCAGGCAATGGAGTGAATGAGGAAGTCGACCCGGCGCCAGGTTTCGGCGACCATTTCGAACAGCGCGTTCAGCTCTTTCGCGCGGGAGACATCGCAGCGCAGCAGCAGGGACGCTCCGAGCCGGTCTGCCAGCGGTGCCACATGGGGTTGCGCCTTGTCATTGAGATAGGTGACGCAGAGGTCCGCGCCGGCCTCCTCAGTGCCGCAGCACAGCCGTAGGCGATGCTTTGTTCATTGGCGATTCCCAGCACTATGCCCTTCTTGCCGCTCAGATCGATGGCCAGACTCATTGGATATCCTTCCCCGGTTTGTGTGACGGAAGCTCGGGACGGCTCCGTTGCGATAAGGCGGGATGTTAGACGCAGATGTTGGCGAATGCCAGCGGGCAACTATTGCAGGTGCCCGGGACGCTCAGTGACGCAATGGCAGAACCACCAGAGTGCCGACCTGGCGCTGTCGCAGGCGAATCGGCAACCGACGACACTGCGAGAGCCAGGGCGGCATCGACACAGAGACCTCTTCCGCATCCAGGTCCAGCGCCGGCAAACGGGTCTGGGGCGTGAGTGCCAGGTCCGCACCCAGCGCCTTCAGCGCCCGGTGGGCCAGGCTGCTGGCCTTGACCAGGCGTCCGCGACGGTCGAAAGCCAGCACCCCGTCGCTTTGCCAGCTGCGAAAGGCCTCCCTGGAGCCTTCGATCACCTGTTCGCGGCAGCGAAAATAGCCGGCCACAAGATTGGCTTCGATCAGGCGTGCGGCCTGGATCGCGAAGTCCAGCGAATGACGCTGGTAGCTGTAGGTCCGGCCAGACAGATCCAGTACCCCCAGCACGCGGCCATCGTGGGGGTCCCGAATCACGTCGGCAGAACAGGTATAGCGCTTGATGCCGGCGCAGAAGTGCTCGGCGCCGTAGAGCTGGATCGGTTCCGCCGACGCCAGGGCCGTACCGATGGCATTGGTCCCCACGGCCTCTTCGCCCCAGAGCCCCCTTCCACCAGATTGACGCTGGCGGCCGTGCCGCGCATGCGCCGGTCCCCCGCGGTATCCAGGATCAACCCCTGGTCATCGGCCAGAAAGACCAGGCTGTCGGAATGAAACAGCAGCTCGCCGACACGTTGCATTACTGGCCGTGCCGCATCCAGCATCTCGGCACGGCGGTAGCGCCGATATTCGAGCTGCTCCCGGTCCGCCACCAGCGGCGCCTCGCGCAGCTCCGGATCGACCCGCCGCTGGCAGCGCCGCCAGGAATCCTCGACCACGGGCCTGATCGCCCCGCTGGCATAATCCTGGTCCTGCACGAAGCGCTCCCAGATTGACAGCAGCTGAGTGTGATCCTCGGGGTTGCTGAGCCGGTGGGCCGGATCCCGCATCTGGGCCGTGGCCAGAGCCGCCTGCTCCCGGGTGAAGAAGTGGTCCTGACGCACGAAACCGGCCACCACCCCGGGCTTGACCGCCGTCACCCGCCCGTTCTCCTGGCGCGCCACCACAAGATCGTCCGGCAAGCCGTCAAGCACGTGCATGGGCGCCTCCAGCCCGTTGACGAACCGGGACGGATGCACCGTCCCGGTATCCATATCGTAGAAGGCCGGGCGAAATCCCAGGGACCTGTTGCCTGCACTGACGCCGCCGCTGCCCCGGAAGACCTCGTTCTGTCGACTCAGCGCTTCGAGGGTCAGCTCGGTCAGCACCTCGTGGGGCCTTATGCTCTGTCTGACTGCCATGGACTGTTTCCGGTTATCCGGCCTGCCAGCCCGCCTGCAATCACCCACCGCGCCCGCATCTGCAGACGTCGACAATGGCATCCGGACTGCGCCGGGGACTGGCATCACGGTCATTGTCTGATTATGAGTATAGACAGAGGAGGAGTCCCGCGATGCAGTACCTGGCCTGACCGTTTCCGGCGAAGCGCCGGTCCCCGGAACCCGATCAGCCGGACCTGGATATCAGGCGGCCCGGAGCTGCGTCACCTCGAAATCGCTGCCGCTTACCTCGAAGGCGCAGCGCCGACTCAGCAGCAAGAACGCTGCCGGGACGAAATAGAACGACAGCAAAGTGGTCAGGACGGTGCCTCCGGCTATCACGATAGCGAAGGGCGGCCAGAAGCCGCCACCGGCCAGGATCAGCGGCAGAAAGCCGCCCACCGTGGTGATGGTGGTCGAAGTGATGTGGCGCGAACAGCCTCGCACTGCGGCGACGATGGCGGCGCGGTCGCCGCGCGCCGCCGCCGGATCCGCCTTCAGTTCGGCCAGGATCACGATCGCCGCGTTGATCGCCAGTCCCATCAGACCCAACAGGCCGATAATGCCGGTAAAGCCGAACGCATAGTCGAACAGCCGGATGCTCAGCAGCCCGAGGCCCGCCGACTGGACGGCGGTCACCAGGATCAGTGCGCTGAGACGGAAGGAGTTAAACGACAGCACCAGCACGGTCACCAATAGCGAGACGATCAACCCGATGCTGGCCAGCAGATTGCCGACAGCATCGTTGCGGCCCGCCGATTCGCCGCCGAACTCCATCCGGTAGCCCATTGGCAGGCTGAAGCCGGCCGCGTCCAACCGGCTGCGGTAGTCGGCCAGCACCGTCGACGGCAGCACGCCGGCACGCACATAGCCTTCGATCACGTTGACGCGCTGGCCATCCCGTCGCGGTATCGCGCCCCGGCTGGGCCTGAGTTCCAGGTCTGCCAGCGCCGACAACGGCACGGCGTCGTCCGAGCGCGGCGAAACCAGGCTCAGGCTGGCAAGGTCCTGCAGCTCCTGCCGTCCCTCGCCGGCAACGCGCACCCGGACCGGGATGGACTCGGTGGCTTCCAGCACCGTGCCGCCGGTCACGCCATGGAGCGCCCCTTGCAGCTGCGCCGCCATTTCGGTCAGGCTCAGGCCGCTGAGCCGGCCCGCTTCCTCGTCGACATCGAGCCAGAGCTTGGGCGTGCCCGGCTGCAGAGTCGCACGGCTGTGAATCACGTAGTCGGTGTTGGTCAGGATACGCCGTGCCTCCTGCCCCAGCGTTTGTAGCCTGTCCAGGTTGGGCCCGTACAGCCTCAGTTCGATCGGCGCCTGGAACGGCGGCCCCTGTTCCAGCTTGCGCACCAGCACCTGCGCCCCGGGCAGGCGTTCGTCGAACTCGCGCTGTAAGCGGGGAATCAGGCGGTTGGCGGTACGGGCGTCGGTTGCGCTGACCATCGCCTGGGCATAGTTCGGCGTCCCCTGCCGCCCCCCAGCAGGTTGTAATAGAAGGAGGGCGCGCTGTTTCCGATGAACCATTGTACCCGCTGGATGCCGTCGGCCCGCTGCAGCAGGGTGCTGACGCGTTCGGCGGTGGCGCGGGTTTCCACCAGGCTGGTCTGCGCCGGCAGGTACAGCTCAATCTGGAACATGTCGCGGTCCGACGGCGGGAAGAACTGCTCCCGCAGCTGGCCGGCGCCGAAAAAGCCGGCCAGCGGCAGCAGGCAAAGCATCGCCAGCGTTAACCAGGGCCAGCGCAGTGCGCCCTCCAGCGAACGGCGGAAACGGGTCGCCAGGTTCAGCGGCCGGATGCCGGTGCGGTACCAGCGTTCCCGGCCCGGGTCTGGGCGGATAAAGCGTCCCGCCAGCGCCGCCAGCAGGCTGTGGGCGATCAACCAGGAGCCGATCAGCGAAAAGATAACGCTCAGCGCGATGCCGCCGACAAACTCGCCCGCCGGTCCCGGCATCAACACGATCGGCATGAACGCCAGTATGGTGGTCAGGGTCGAGCCGAGCAGCGGCAGCCAGAGGTGCCGGATCGATCCGGACACCGCCGCCAGCGCCGCCTCGCCCCGCTGTCGGCGCTGCTGAATGCTGTCGACCATGACAATGGCGTTGTCCACCATGATGCCCAGTGCCACCACCAGCCCGGTAACCGACATCTGGTGGATCGGCAGGCCGTAAACTTTCATCAGCGCCAGGGTGAAGAGCACCGTCAGCGGTAGCGCCAGCGAGACGATCAGTGCCGAGCGCCAGCCCAGGGTCACCAGCAACACCAGCGCGATCAGGCAGAAGCCGATCAGGATGTTTTCGACCAGCTCGCCAAGGCGTCGCTCGGTATAGCGATTCTGGTCGAACAGGATCTCGGCCTCGACTTCCGCCGGCAACTGCGCCGCGACTTCGGCCAGGCCGGCGCGCAGGCCCTGGCTCCAGCGGTCGATGCGCAGGTCCGGCAGCATGCGTACCGCGACCACCACGGCGGGACGGCCATCGACCAGTGCCAGTTCATCCGCCGGAGTTTTCAGGGAGCGCTGCACCCCGGCGAGGTCACCGACGCGCATCAGGTAGCCCCGCGCATCGCTGGCCAGCGGTACGGCGCGGATCCGGTCCAGGGAATCCAGCGCCCCGGTCAGCTCCACCTGCAGCTGGTTGAGGTCGTTGTGCAGCTCGCCGGCGGGCACCTTGGCGTCCGCCTGGGCGATTCGTCCGGCAATTGCGGCCGGCGTCAGCTGCAGGCTGCTACTCAGCTGTGGGTCGATCTCGACCAGGATCTCCTCGTACTGTTCGCCAAAGAGTTCGACGAAGTCGGTGCCCGGCAGCCCGCGCATGCGGTCCCGCAACAGCTCGCCGTAGCGCCCCAACACCGCCAGATCCGGATCACCCTCGCCGCGCCATGTCAACGCGATCAGGCTGGTGAAAGCGTAGCCGCGGTTGTCGTCCAGTTCCGGCTTGCCGGCCCCGGCGGGCAGTTCGGCTTCGACGTCTCCGAGCAGGTCACGGGCACGGGACCAGACCGGTATCGTATCGGTCACCTGATCCTTGAGCTCCAGCCGGACAATCGAGATGCCCGGGCGCGATGTCGAGCTCAGGTGCTCGATCTCCGGCAGCTCGCGCAGGCGGTTTTCGATCTTCTCGGACAGCAGCGCCTCGACGCGTTCGGCACTGGCGCCGGGCAGCGCGGTGATGACCATCGCGACCCGGTTGAGAATGCGCGGATCTTCGGTGCGCGGCAGCGTCGCCAGCGCGCCCAGCCCGGCCACCAGCAGGATGGCGATACAGAGCGTCAGCAGACGCCCGTTCTGCAGCCAACGGCTCATGGCGTGGTTCCCGCCAGCCGTTCGTCCGCCGCCAGCCGGACCATCTGCCCCGGCACCAGCCGTTGCAGACCGGCCGTAAGCACACGCTCGCCCTCCTGCAGCGTGCCACTGACGTAAGCTCGCTCGGCCGTGGCGTGCAGTACCTGTACGTTGCGACTCTGCAGCGCATAGAGCTGGCCGTCACCGGTCGGCTCAAGGGTGTAAAGGTTCCAGAGCCCGCGGGGCGCATCGGTCAGCGCGGTCAACGGTACCCAGAAGCCCGGCGTCCTGTAATGCTGCTCCAGCGACAGCCAGGCACGCTGGCCGTTGACCAGGCCGGTATTGCGGGGCAGTTCGAAGCGCAACTGCACGGTTCGGGTGACCGGATCGACATCGGCGCCGGCGGTCAGCAAACGTGCCCGATATTGCCTGTCGCCGACGCGCAGATCACGGGATACCTTCGCTGCGATCTGGTCGACCAGTTCGACCGGCACGCCGACCCGGACTTCCGGGGCCCACTGCTGCAGCAACGTCAACACCGGCGCACCAGCGCCGACCACTTCACCCTCGTCCACCCGCCGTTCGCTGACCACCGCATCGAAGGGTGCCCGCAAAGCGGATTTTTCAATGCGCAGGCGATTGGCGGCGATGGCGGCCTCGACGTTGCGCCGTTTCGCCTGCAGGCCCAGTTGCCGGGCCTGCAACTCGTCGAGCGTCTGATCCGACGCGTAGCCGCGGTTCTGCAGTGCGTGCTGGCGCTTGAGGCTGGCGCGGATCAGGGCAAGTTCCGCATCGACCTGCTCATGCTGCGCCTGCAACTGCCGGCCTTCCACCTCGAGCAGTTCGATGTTCTGCTGCGCCAGCAATTGGCCGTGCGCAACCTTGTCGCCCTCGTTGACGAGAATCCGGGCAACCTTGCCATGCTGTTCGAAACCGACACTGGCATTCTGCCGCATCTGCACTTTGCCGACAAAAGTCCGCGGGACGCTGTAACCGGTCTGGTACTGCAGCAGCACGCTTTGTGCCGGATGATACCGGGGACCCGCGGCGTCGGTGGCAGCGCTGTCACTGCAGCCGCCGAGCATCGCCAATGCCCCGGAGAGGACCAGGATAAATGCCGGCCCACCCGCATTTTTCAGAAGCCGGAAAAGCAACCGCTGCCTGTTCATGCTACATTCGCCCCAGGTGAAGGAACTTAAACTGGACCGTCCAGTCCATTAACTTGGCAGTCTAGTAACATCAAACTGGACTGTCCAGTATGATAATTGGTGATCGATGAACAACAGCAGAAGCAAGAGCGAAGAAAAGGGTTTTCAGATCCTGGACGCGGCGGTGGAACTCTTTACAGAACAGGGATTTGCCAGCACCAGCATGGACCAGATCGCGAAACGCGCCGGGGTATCGAAGCAGACCGTCTACAGCCACTACGGCAGCAAGGAGGAGTTGTTCGTCGCGGCGATCGGTTGCAAATGCATCGCCCACCAGCTGACGCCCGAGCTGTTCGATCCGTCTTCAGATCCCCGAAGCCAGCTGCTGAGCGTCGCCCGGCAATTCGCCGACCTGATGATGTCCCGCGAATCGGTTCAGGTCGCCCGTACCTGCATCAGCGAAGCCGAGACCTACCCGCAGCTGTCACAACTGTTCTACGAAGCCGGCCCCGAACGTGTCATCGGCCTGCTGACAGCGCTGCTCGAACGGTTCAACCGCAGCGGCCGACTGTGCATACCCGAACCCGCTTCGCGGCCGTGCAGTTTCTCAAGATGGTGCAGGGCGAACAACGCATGCGCCTGGAATTCAATGTCGGCGGATTGATGGCCGACGACGAGTACCAACGCTACCTGACGCTGTGCGTCGATATGTTCCTGCGCGCCTACGCCCCTGTCGACAACGACGCTGCAACTCCTACACTGAGGTAGTAGGGAGCATAAAGGCACGGCCGGCGAGGCGCGAATGGCAGACGATTTCTATCTCAGGTTCTGGGGCGTGCGGGGATCCTGCCCCTGCCCGGGGCCCGACACCCTGACCTATGGCGGCAACACCTCCTGTATCGAGGTGCGGGCTGGCGACCATATGCTGATACTGGATGCCGGTACCGGGCTGCAGCCGCTCGGCGAAAGCCTGCGCGCCCGGGATGGGATCGAGGCCGACATCCTGCTGAGCCATATTCACTACGATCATATTCTCGGCCTGCCGTTCTTCAGGCCTGCCTATCATCCGCAAAGTCACCTGCGGATCTGGGCCGGGGACTGCAACGGCGGTATCGCAGTGGCGATGCACCGTTTCGTCCAGCCGCCCTTTTTCCCGGTACCGCTGCAACAGATGTCGGCGCGTTTCAGCTTTCGTGATTTCAGTGCCGGCGACGAGCTGAAACTGGCACCGGAGATCCGGGTGCGTACCGTGGCCCTGAATCATCCGGATGGCGCCACCGGCTATCGCATCGACTACGACGGCCGCTCGATCTGCTATATCACCGATACCGAGCATCCGGACCAGGGCTACGACCGCGACATCGCGGACCTGGTCCGGGATGCCGATATTGTTGTCTACGACGCCACCTACAATGACGAAGACTATCCGGCCCATGTCGGCTGGGGGCATTCGACCTGGGAGGCAGGCCTGGCGCTCTGCGAACAGGCCAATGCCCGTATTCTGGTGGTCTTTCACCATGCGCCCGAGCGCACCGATGCCGAACTCGCGGTTCTCGATCAGGAGCTGGACCGCAGGCGTCCGGGATCCCTGGTCGCCCGGGAAGGCATGGTGCTGAACCCTGAAGCCCCCGACGCGAAAGTTCTGAACGCAGGAGACGCCATGTCAGACGCAAGACTGAAGCTGCTGCAACAGATGCCGATCTTCGGAGGCATCACCGACGACGTACTGGCCTTTCTGCTTGCACGCAGCCGGATCCTGACCTGCAATGCCGGCGACTACTTTTTCAACGAGGGCGACCCCGCGGGGGAACTCTACGTGCTGGAGAAGGGCCGCGTGGAGATCCTGAGAAACTGGCAGGAACAGGAATACCGCATCAGCACCATGGCCCAGGGCGACTGCTTCGGCGAGATGGCGCTGATCGACTTTTGCCCCCGCAGTGCCAGCGTGCGCGCCCTCGAGGACTGCAGCGCCATCGAACTGTCGGCCTCGGCCCTGCACGAGCTGTACGAAAAGGACCCCGGTCAGTTCACCATGATCTACATGAACCTGGCCCGCGAACTGAGCCGCCGGCTGCGCGAGGTCAACGACCTGTTGTTCCAGGCCACCATCCAGGTGCGCCGGCACGAGAACGACTGCATCCATCCCACCTGAACGGCATCAGGCCCCCGGATGCAGGGCCGACAGCTGCTGCCGGTAGCGAGCGTAGCTGTCACCGTAGGCGGCGACCGCCGCTGCATCCGGCTCCACCGCGCAGCTATCGTCCAGCGCGACGTAGCGCTCGCAGAGCGCATCCAGCGCGAGTGGTGTCCCCTTTTCATGGCTTTCGCACCAAACCGCCTGCAGGGCGCCACCGAGCGCCGCCGCCTCGCCGATGGTCGGGCACAGGACGCGGGTATCCATGATATCGGCGACCATCTGACGCCAGAACGGACTCCTGGCGCCGCCGCCGATCAGGCGCAGCTCGCGCGTCGCGATGCCCGAGTCGCGCAGCAGGTCCAGCCCGTAGCGCAGGCCGAAGGTGGTGCCCTCCAGCACCGCACGACAGAGGTTGGCGGCGTTGAGGTTCTGCATGTTCAGTCCCAGCAGGCTGCCGGTTGCCCCGGGTAGCGCCGGTACCCGTTCGCCGCTGAGAAACGGCAGCATGGTGACGCCGTCGCAGCCGATTGGCGCCCGGGCCGCCTCGGCGTTGAACTGCACCAGATCCAGGCCGAACATCTCCCGCACCGCATTGGCGGTGCCGGTCAGGTTCATGGTGCAGATCAGCGGCAGCCAGCCATTGCTCGACGAGCAGAACGGCGCCACGAGCGCCCGCTGCTGCTGCGGCGCCCGTTCCGAAAAGGCGTAGAGCGTGCCCGAGGTGCCGAGACTCAGAGTGACGACGCCACCACGAATATTGCCCGTACCGATGGCGCCCATCATGTTGTCACCCCCACCGCTGGCAACCAAAACGTCGTCACCCAGCCCCAGCTCTCGTCCCACATCGGGGCGCACCCGGCCGACCGGCTGCTGCGCCTCCAGCAGCGGCGGCAGGGCGCGCTCGAGACGGCCGGACGGCTCGATCAGCCCCAGCACCTCGGGTGCCCAGCGCCGTGTGCGGATATCGAAATAGCCGGTGCCCGAAGCGTCTCCGTATTCGGCGGCGATCTCGCCGCTGAGCCAGTAATTGAGATAATCGTGGGGCAGCAGGAGATGGGCGATGCGGTCGAAGTTCTCCGGCTCCTGTGTTTTGAGCCAGAGCAGTTTCGACAGCGTGTAGCCGGTGGCGGGCACCAGCCCGAGCTGTTCCATCGACCCCTGTTCGCCGCCGAGGCGATGCAAAAGCTCGGCGTTCTGCGGCGCCGTTTCGGTATCGCACCAGAGCTTGGCCGGCCGGATCACCTCACCCCGCGCGTCCAGCGCCACCAGCCCGTGCTGCTGGCCGGACACTCCGATTGCCCGGATCGCGCGGCTGTCGATATCGGCACGCTCCAGTGCATCGCGGTAGGCCCGCCGGAATGCATCGACCCACCATCGCGGCTCCTGCTCGCGCAGCCCGGAGGCTTCGCTGATCAGCGCGTGGGCCGCATAGCCCTCGCCCCGTAGGCCGCCCTTTTCCGGATCCAGGATCACCACCTTGGTGCCCTGGGTCCCGCAATCCACGCCCAGATACATACTCAGGCCCTCCCGTCCAATCGTGCCAGTACCGCCCGCGCCTCGGCCTCGACCTGCTCGGCGGTGAAGCCGAAATGTTCGAACAGGTCCGCGGCCGGTGCCGATTCACCGAAGGTTTCCATGCCGATCACCACGCCGTCGAGACCCACCCAGCGATACCAGCCGTCCGGCTGCGCCATTTCGATCGCCACCCGTGCGCGAACCGCCGGCGGCAGCACGGCGTCACGGTAGGCCGGTTCCTGTTTGGCGAAGCGCTCGACGCAGGGCAACGACAGTACCCGGACCGCCAGCCCCCTGTCCGTCAGCCGGTCGGCCGCCGCCAGCGCCAGCGCCACTTCGGAACCGGTGGCCAGCAGGACCAGCTGCGGGGTGCCGCTGCAGTCGCGCAGGATATAGCCGCCGCGGGCGATGTCGTTCAGCTGCGTCCCATCGCGCGCCTGCGCCGGCAGATTCTGTCGCGACAGCACCAGCGCGCTGGGGCCGTCGGTGCGCTCGAGCGCGGCACACCAGGCGGCTGCGGTTTCGGTTTCATCGCAGGGACGCCAGCACTCCATATTCGGCGTCTGCCGCAGGCTGGCGAGCTGCTCGATGGGCTGATGGGTCGGGCCGTCCTCGCCGAGACCGATGGAATCGTGGGTATAGACGAAGATATTGCGGATCCCCATCAGCGCGGCCATGCGTACGGCATTGCGGGCGTACTCCATGAACATCAGGAAGGTGCCGCCGTACGGGATGAAGCCGCCATGCAGCGCCAGGCCGTTCATGATGGCGCTCATGCCGAATTCGCGCACGCCGTAATGGATATAGTTGCCGTCTGCGGCCTCGGCCGAAACGGCTTTCGAGCCGGACCACTGCGTCAGGTTGGACGGCGCCAGGTCCGCCGAGCCACCGAGCAGCTCCGGCAAGGCCGGCCCCGGGCTTCCAGCACCTCCTGCGAACTCTTGCGGCTCGCCAGGGTGCGGCCTTGCTGCTGGCAGCGCTGCAACAGCTCCAGACTCAATGCCTTCCAGTTCGGCGGCAGTTCGCCGGCCTGGCGACGTTCGAACTCGGCAGCCAGCGCCGGATGCGCGGCGCGATAAGCCTCGAATCGATGCCGCCAGTCCAGCTCCAGTGCGGCGCCGGCATCCTGGGCATCCCAGGCCCTGCGGATATCGTCGGGTACCTCGAAGGGTGCATGGGGCCAGTCGAGCGCGTCACGGGTCGCGGCGATCTCGTCGTCGCCCAGAGGGGCACCGTGGCAGTCGTGCGTACCGGCCTTGTTTGGCGAGCCGAAGCCGATGGTGGTCCTGCAGCAGATCAGGCTCGGCCGCTGCGTCTCGGCCTTCGCATCGCGGATAGCCCCATCGATGTCGACAACGTCGTGGCCGTCGACCGCCTCGATCACCTGCCAGCCGTAAGCGCGGAAGCGCGCCGGCGTGTCGTCGTTGAACCAGCCCTCGACCTCGCCGTCGATGGAGATGCCGTTGTCGTCGTAGATTACGATCAGCTTGCCCAGTCCCAGGGTGCCGGCCAGCGAGCAGACCTCGTGGGATATCCCCTCCATCAGGCAACCGTCGCCGACGAAGGCGTAGGTGTGGTGATCGACGATGGCATGGCCCGGCCGGTTGAACTGCGCCGCCAGCGTTCGTTCGGCCAGCGCCAGTCCGACGGCATTGGCGAGCCCCTGCCCCAGCGGGCCGGTGGTGGTCTCGACGCCGGGGGCATAGCCGTATTCCGGGTGGCCCGGGGTCTTCGAGTGCAACTGTCGGAAGCGCCTGAGCTCATCGAGCGGCAGGTCGTAGCCGCTCAGGTGCAGCAGGCTGTAGAGCAGCATCGAGCCGTGGCCGTTGGACAGCACGAAGCGGTCGCGGTCGGGCCAGTCCGGATTGACCGGACTGTGGCGCAGATGGTCGCGCCAGAGCACCTCGGCAATATCGGCCATCCCCATCGGCGCGCCGGGGTGGCCCGAGTTGGCCTGCTGCACGGCGTCCATGCTCAGGGCGCGGACGGCGTTGGCCAGGGTACGGCGGCTCAGTTCGCTGTGAGCGGCGGGGGCGTTCATGCGGCACCTCCTGCCAGGCGCTCGCGCAGCAGCGCTTCGAGCTTCAGCTGATCGGCCTCGAAGCCGCGGATGCCCTCGGCGAGCTTCTCGGTCGCCATGGCGTCCTCGTTGAGCTGCCAACGGAATTCGGCTTCGCCGATTGGCGCCGGGCGCCCGGCACGCTCCCCACTGTCGGCCAGCACCCGCTCGACGGAGCCTTCGGTGTGGGCCAATTCCTCGAGCAGTGCCGGACTGATGGTCAGGCGGTCGCAGCCTGCCAGTGCCAGGATCTCGCCGCTGTTGCGGAAACTTGCCCCCATCACCACGGTGGGATAGCCGTGACGGCGGAAATAGCGGTAGATCTCCCGTACCTGCAGCACGCCCGGTTCTTCGTCGGGTGCGTAATCCGTGTCGGGGTTGGCCTTGCGGTACCAGTCGAGGATGCGTCCGACGAACGGCGAGATCAGGAAGGCGCCGGCCTCGGCACAGGCGCGGGCCTGGGCAAAGCTGAAGATCAGCGTCAGATTGCACTCGATGCCCTCGCGCTCCAGCACCTCGGCGGCACGGATACCCTCCCAGGTGGACGCGAGCTTGATCAGGATGCGGTCGCGGTCGATACCGGCCTCTTCGTACAGTGCCACCAGCCGGCGCGCCCTGGCGATGCTGGCCTTGGTGTCGAACGACAAGCGGGCATTGACCTCGGTCGAGACCCGGCCCGGGACATGATTGAGGATCAGGCAGCCCATCGCCACCACCAGGCGGTCGCAGGCCTCGTCGATGGCTTCGTCGAGGCTGCCGTTATGGTCGCGGGCGACGGCGACGATGTCGTCGAGCAGCGCATCGTACTGCCCGGACTGCACCGCTTTCAGAATCAGCGACGGGTTGGTGGTGGCATCCTGGGGCGCGAAGCGCCGGATCGCCTCGAGGTCGCCGGTATCGGCGACCACCGTGCTCAGTTGCTTGAGTTGTTCCAGCAGGTTGGACATGGTGACTCCTGTTATTCTGTTGTTTGTGCCGTCCCGGCAGTCTGCAGTTCGCTCAGGCTCTGGTGCAGGCTGCGATGGATATGGTCGGCGATACTGAACTTCTGGGGTGCCGGGTGGGCCGGATCCGGCACTGCGGTCACCGTCATGCCGGCGGCCCGGGCGGCAACCACACCATTGACCGAGTCCTCCCAGACCCGGCACTGCGCAGGCTCGGCGCCAAGACGCCCGGCCGCCAGCTCGAACACGGCCGGATGCGGCTTCGACCTCGGCACCTCGGTACCGGAGGCCAGCACCCGCACCGGCAGCCGGTGTCGCTCGACGACCGCCTCGATAAAGGCAAGTGGCGACGACGAGGCGATCGCCATCGGTACCCCTTCCCCGGCCAGCCAATCGACGAGCGCCCGCGCGCCCGGCATCAGCGGCGCCTCGACGATGGCCCGCTCCATGCGCTGGAGCAACTCGTCGAGCAGCTCATCGGGTTTGACGCCCCGCCCGGGATGACATCGCGCCATCGTCTGGCAAAAATCCCGACTGCTGCGCCCCTGAAAGGCCTGCAACTGGGTGTCGCTCAGGGTCAGGCCGTAGCCTTCCTGCATCACCGCCCGCTGTGTCGCCATCCAGACCGGCTCCGAGTCGATCAGCAGGCCGTCCATATCGAAGATCGCAAACGTCATCAGCCCTCGTCCGCCATGCACCGTTCGAGGGTGGCGCGCACGCCCAGTGTCTGCAGTCGCTCAAGCTGCAGCCGGAAAGCCTCGACGAAGGCCGCCGATTCAGGAATCCTGCGGCCGAACACCTCTTCCATGCCGAGAAAACGCTCGACCTGGTCGTCACCCGGACGGGCCGCCTGCCGTACCAGGTCGCTGCGGGGATCGCCGACCTCGAATGGATTGCCGTTCTGGTCGATCCGCGTCTGGTACTGGCACCAGGCGGCGATTATCAATGCGGTGCGATGCAGTGGCGCGCCCGCCTCGATCTGCCTGAGCAGGGTCGGCAGCACGAACTTCGGCAAACGGGACGAGCCGTCATAACCGATGCGGCTGAGCTGATCGCAGATGGCGGTGTTGGAGAAACGCTGAATCAGGCTGTCCTTGTAGGCCGCAAGGTCGATGCCCGGCGCTTCTTCCAGGTAGGGCGTGACGTCGCTGTCCATGTAGACCCGCACATAGTCGCGCAGTTGCGCGTCCTGCATGGTCTCGTGGGCGTAGCGATGCCCCAGCAGGGCGCCAAGATAGGCGAGCGCCTGATGACCGCCGTTGAGCAGGCCGATCTTCATCTCTTCATAGGGCGTGACGTCATCGGTGAACTGCACGCCGACCTCGTTCCAGTCCGGACGGCCGTTGCAGAATTTGTCCTCCAGCACCCACTGCAGGAAGGGTTCCGCCACCACCGGCCAGGCGTCTTCGATACCGGTTTCGTCCAGCAGCTGCTGGCGATGGGCGGGGCTCGTCATCGGTGTGATGCGGTCCACCATGGCATTCGGGAAGGTGACATTGTCGGCGATCCAGTCCCGCAGCGCCTCGTCCCGCAGGGCGGCAAAGCTCAGCAGCGCATTGCGGGCCACCTCGCCGTTGTGCGGGAGGTTGTCGCAGGACATGACGGTGAAGGGCCGGATACCGGCATCGCGCCGCCGTTTCAGCGCCTCGACCAGGAAGCCAAACACCGTTTTCGGCGACTGCGGGTTCTCCAGATCATGGCGGATCTCCGGCAGCTCGGCCAGGAATTCGCCGGTACTGTCATCGGTGCAGTAGCCGCCCTCGGTAATGGTCAGCGACACGATGCGTATCACCGGATCGGTCAGCCGGGCGAGCAGAGCCTCGGGGCCGTCCGCGGCCAGCACGAAGTCCAGGATGGCACCGACGACCTGAATCCCGGTGTCGTCGCCATCCCCCAGTTCATAGAGGGTATAGAGGTAGTCCTGGGCCGCCAGGGCATCGCGCATCGCTCTGTCCTCGGCGCGCAATCCGACGCCGCAGATGCCCCAGTCGCCCGCTTTGCCTCGGTTCAGCAGTTGCTCGGTATAGACGGCCTGGTGGGCGCGGTGGAAACCGCCGACACCGATGTGCAGTATGCCCGGCGTCACCGCGCTGCGATCATAGGCGGGCTTGAGAATATCGTCACCCAAAAGTGACAGGCTTTCAGCCTTGAGTTTCATCTGTTCGTTACCTTGGGCTGGAATAAAGGAATTGGTAATGGCGTTTAGGTGTGTCTGGGCGCTACCTTTATTCGCTGCGGGGGCGCAGCTCCTACGGCGTTCGGTCGGCCCGTAGGAGCGCCGCCCCGGTGCGAATATCGTTGGCACGGAGGTATGCAGAAACCTCATTCGTTGCGGGGCGCAGCTCCCACTATGGTCAGGCGGCCTGGGCCGGAGCGCCGGGCTTGGGCACCGCCCGGCCCTCTTTGTCGAACAGGTGGCAGTGCGCCAGCTCCGGAGCCAGTCCCACCTGCTCGCCGAAACGGCCGGCGAAATCGCCGCCGGCGCGCACGGTCAGCGTCTCGCCGTTATCCGCCTTGACGTAGCAGTAGGTGTCGGCGCCCAGGTGCTCGGTGACGTCCAGGGTGACCCGGAACGGGCTGGCATCGGCCGCGACCACCTGGATATGCTCGGGCCGCACACCGAGAGTCACCGCATCGCCCGCCTTGAGACCGCTGCCATCCAGCGCCAGCTGATATTCGGGGCCGCAGTCGAGCGCCACGCTGACGCCGGCATGCTCGGCTTTTGCCACCTTTCCTTTCAGGAAGGCCATCTTCGGCGTGCCGATAAAACCGGCGACGAACTGGTTGACCGGATGGTGATAGAGCTCCAGCGGCGAGCCGACCTGCTCGATGCGGCCGCCGTTAAGCACCACCACCTTGTCGGCCAGCGTCATCGCCTCGACCTGGTCGTGGGTGACGTAGATCATCGTGGCGTTCAGTTCGTGGTGCAGCCGCGCCAGCTCCAGGCGCATCTGTACCCGCAGCGCCGCATCGAGGTTCGACAGCGGTTCGTCGAACAGAAAAATCTTGGGATGGCGCACGATGGAGCGGCCGATCGCCACGCGCTGGCGCTGACCGCCGGACAGTGCCTTGGGCTTGCGCTCCAGCAGGTGGCCGAGTTCGAGAATCTTGGCGGCCTCGTTGACCTTGTTGTCGATCTCGGCTCTGCTGACGCCGGCCAGCTCCAGGGCGAACGACATGTTCTTGCGCACCGTCATGTGCGGGTAGAGGGCGTAGGTCTGGAACACCATCGCCAGGTCGCGCTTGGCCGGCGCCACGTCGGTGATGTCACGCTCGTCCAGATGGATACTGCCGCTGGTGACCTCCTCGAGGCCGGCGATCAGGCGCAGCAGCGTCGACTTGCCGCAGCCGGACGGGCCGACGAAGACCACGAACTCGTGGTCCCTGATGTCCAGGTCGATGCCTTTGATGATGTCGATGTCTTCGAAGCTTTTTTCAGGTTGCGAATAGTCAGATCAGCCATGGGGAAAACCTCTTGTTATTTGACGGCGCCAAAGGACAGACCGCGGACCAGCTGTTTCTGGCTCAGCCAGCCGAAGATCAGGATCGGTGCGCAGGCCAGGGTCGAGACGGCCGAGAGCTTGGCCCAGAACAGCCCTTCGGGGCTCGAATAGGACGCCACCATCGCGGTCAGCGGCGCGGCGGCGGAGGCGGTCAGGTTCAGCGACCAGAAGGCCTCGTTCCAGCTCAGGATCAGGGACAGCAGCACCGTCGAGGCCAGGCCGCCCTTGCTGATCGGCAGCAGCACCCGCACGATCTCCTGCCCGGGGGTGGCGCCGTCGAGGCGCGCGGCTTCGAGGATGTCCTTGGGAATTTCCTTGAAGTAGGTGTATACCATCCACACCATGATCGGCAGGTTGATCAGGGTGTAGATGATGACGAGGCCGGTCTTGGTGTCGAGCAGGCCCGCATCCTTGAACAGCAGGTAGATCGGCACCAGTACGCCGACCGGCGGCAGCATCTTGGTCGACAGCATCCACAGCAGCGTCGACTTGGTGCGCCTGGTTTCGAAGAAGGCCATCGAATAGGCCGCCGGTACCGCCAGCAGCATCCCGGCCAGGGTCGAACCGAAGGATACGACCACCGAGTTCCAGGCGAAGTGGAAATAGTCGCTGCGCGCGTCGATATGGATGTAGTTCTCCAGTGTCGGCGTGAAGAACAGCTGCGGCGGCGTCGCGAAGGCGTCGATCTCGGTCTTGAAGCTGGTCAGCACCATCCAGAAGATCGGGAAGAAGATCGTCAGCGCCACCAGCCAGGCCAGGCCGCCGAGCAGCACCGTCTGCAGACGACGGCTTTGTTTCAGGGTCAACATGATCCGTCTCCTACGCTTTCTCGGTGAGCGTCTTGGTTATAAGAGCGCCGATCATCCGGAGCAGGATGGTCTGTGATGCGCGATAGTGAGTCATGTCCATGCTCCTAGGCCTTTTCGGTGAGATTCTTGCCGATCATCCGGATCAGGATGAAGGCCGCTATGTTGGCGATCACCACCGCCACCAGACCGCCGGCACTCGCCATGCCGACATCGAACTGCAGCAGCGCCTGGCTGTAGATCAGGTAGGCCAGGTTGGTGGTCTCGTAGCCCGGACCGCCGCCGGTGGTGGTGAAGATCTCGGCGAAGATCGACAACAGGAAGATGGTCTCGATCATCACCACTACCGCGATCGGTCGTGCCAGGTGCGGCAGGGTGATGTGCCAGAAGATGGCGATCGGGCCGGCGCCGTCGAGACGGGCGGCATCCTTCTGCTCCTGGTCGAGGGACTGCATCGCCGTCATCAGCAGCAGCACCGCGAAGGGCACCCACTGCCAGGACACGATCAGGATGATCGCCTGCAGCGGATACTCGGCGAACCAGTCCACCGGCGTGGCGCCGAAGAAGCGCCAGACGGCGGCGAAGACCCCGGATACCGGGTGCAGCAGCAGGTTCTTCCACACCAGGGCGCTGACCGTCGGCATGATGAAGAACGGCGAGATCAGCAGCACCCGGGCGATCCCCCGGCCCCAGAAAGGCGTATCGACCAGCACCGCGATCAGCACCCCGGCGACGACGCTGATCAGCAGCACCGCGCCGACCAGCCAGAGGGTATTGAAGGCGCCGTGGACGAAGCCTTCGTCGGTGAGGAAGTAGTAGAAGTTTTCGAAGCCGACGAATTCGTTGTCACCCGGATAGAGCAGGTTGTAGCGAATCAGCGAGAAATAGACCGTCATCGCCAGCGGCACGGCCATCCAGATCAGCAGCACCAGTACCGACGGCGATACGGTAAACAGACCGACCCGGCTCTGGCGCCGCTTTTCGGCCTTGACGGTCTGGGGTCCGGTGTCCGGCTCAGCCGTCACCCCGGCTTGCAGACTTGAGATACTCATAGGAAATGCTCTTGTTAGGGTCTTGCTAAAGGGGCCGGAACCGCCGTCCCGGCCGGAGGAACCGCATCAGCAGAAAATTGCTCCTGCATTTTCTGCATACATGGCGGGGCGGCCTTCCGCCATCCATGGCCTTAAAAATTGCTCCTGCATCTCAGGAACGCCGGACCGCTGCCCACATGGCGGGGCGGCCTTCCGCCATCCATGGCCTTAGTTGTAGTAGCGGGCGCGCTTCATCTCACGCTCGGTGATCGACTGGGCGCTCTTCATTGCCTGGTCGACCGACATCTGACCGGCAAGGGCGCCGGAGACCAGCTTGCCGACCTGGGTCGCAATCGACTGAAACTCGGGGATCTGTGCCAGCTGGATACCGGTATAGGGCGCAGGCTTCAGAGTGGCATCGGTCGGATCCGCCTTGTTCAGGGACTCGAGCGTTTTCTGCGCGAAGGGCGCCGCGCTCATGTACGCCTCATTGGCATAGGTCGACTGGCGGGTACCCGGCGGAACCGCCGCAACGCCGGACGTTTCGGCGACCAGCTCGCCATACTGCTTGGAGGTCGCCCAGGTCACGAACTCGGTCGCGGCGTCCTTGGCATCGGAGCTGGCCGGAATCGCCAGCGCCCAGGACCAGAGCCAGCCGGCGCCTTTCTCGGTCACCTGCTTCGGCGCCAGCGCGAAACCGACCTGTTCCGGCACCTTGCTCTGGCTCGCATCGGTGACGAAGGAGCCGGCCACGGTGGCATCGACCCACATCGCGCACTTGCCTGAGTTGAACAGTGCCAGGTTTTCATTGAAGCCGTTGGAGGACGCTCCGGGCGGGCCGTAGTTACCGAGCAGATCGACATAGAACTCGATGGCACTGGTCCAGGCCTCGCCGGTAAACTCCGGCTTCCAGCCCTCGTCGAACCAGCGGGCACCGAAGGCATTGGCGACCGTGGTCACCAGCGCCATGTTCTCGCCCCAGCCGGCCTTGCCGCGCAGGCAGATGCCGTACTGTTCCTGATCCGGCTTGTGCAGCGCCTTGGCAAAATCGCGCATCTGCTCCCAGGTCGGCTGCTCCGGCATCGCCAGGCCGGCCTGCTCGAACAGGTCCTTTCGGTAATAGGTCATCGAGCTTTCGGCATAGAACGGCAGCGCATAGAGCGTGCCGTCGACCGAGAGGCCATCGCGTACCGACGGGAATATATCGTCGACATCGTAATCGGCCGGCAGGCTTTCCAGCGGCATCAGCCAGTCGCGCGCGCCCCAGATGCCGGTCTCGTAAAGGCCGATGGTCATGACGTCGAACTGACCACCCTTGGTGGCGATATCGGTGGTCAGGCGCTGACGCAGCACGTTCTCCTCCAGCACGACCCAGTCCAGTTTGATATCGGGATGGGACTTTTCGAACGCGCCCGACAACTCCTGCATGCGGATCATATCGCCGTTGTTGACGGTACCGATGGTGACCGTGGTTTCGGCGCTCGCCGGTAACGCCATCATGGCTATCGAAGAGGCAACAAGGGTAGGAATCAGTCGCTTTTTCATTTATTAACACTCCATCGCTGACAAAGGTCAGCCTGTTGTTATCGTTTTTGTCTACCCTGCCGAGTGACCCTGACGGGCACCGGGGGAGCTAGGGTGTCTTCATTACACTGCCCTGCGGGTTTTGAAACAAATGCAATATCGACTCAAAACCTGTACTTTTTTGCACTCGCCGAGATCAAAGCAAGAACCAGACGGGCAGCCAAACGAAATACAATCCATTTAAATTCAAATACTTGACACAAAAAGTCACGTCTGCAGCAGCTTTGAAAGTGTACAACCCGAACGAGTTGGGCTAGGGTAGGAAAAAGCTGGAAAGCGACCGGTACGTCGAGGGGCTTTGCCATCGCTACCGTTGCCGCGGTGGCCAGAGGCTCGCCGTGGCACAGGAGCCGGAGAACAGGGCGGTTCGCCATTGCAGAAGTTCGTTACACCTTTACTTGATAGTCCAACCAGCCGGTATTGCAACCCGCGCCATGAACAACCGTCTCAGGCCACAGGCCGATCCCGCCTACGAACTGATCGACCCGCAGGCACACAGCTCGATTCTCTACCGCCAGCACGGCTTCCCCCACCCGCTGGTGCGCTGGCACTATCACAAGGAATACGAACTGCACCTGATCACCCACAGCAGCGGCAAGGTGTTCGTCGGCGACTACATCGGCAACTTCTACCCCGGCAACCTGATTCTCACCGGTCCCAACCTGCCCCATAACTGGATCAGCCAGGCCGGTCCCGGCGAGAGCTTTGCGCAACGGGACAGGGTCGTGACCTTTACCGACGAGCTGCTGCAGTCCGCACGCCAGGTGTTTCCGGAGATCACCGCCCTCGACGACCTGCTGCAGCGTGCCCGCGTCGGCATCGAGTTCCGGGGGCGGGAGACGATCGCACAGGCACGTGAGCTGATGCGGGAGATCGCCGAATCGGACGGGTTGCGGCGCCTGGGCGCCTTCCTCCGCATCATGGACCTGCTCGCGGAAGCACGGGACTATCAGTTGCTGTCGAGCGGTCAGTACCTCACGGTCAGCGGCGACAAGCAGCAGCAGCGCGTCAACCTGGCGGTCAACTATATTTTCGACCATTACAGCGGCGAGCTCAGCCTCGAGGAGGTCGCCGAGCATCTGGGCATGCAACCGACCTATTTCTCGAAGTTCTTCCGCCAGGCCACGGGCCGGCGCTTCATCGAATTCGTCAACAGCCTGCGCGTCACCCGCGCCTGCGACCTGCTGGCCCACAGCGACCTGCCGGTGACCGATATCTGCTTCGAGGTCGGTTTCACCAACATCTCCAACTTCAATCGCCGTTTCCAGGCCCTGAAGGAGATGACCCCGTCCGATTACCGCAGGCTGGCGTCCGTGGCGAACGAGAACGACCGGACCGATTAGCGGGGTGTTGAAAAGCGTTATCGAGGCAGCCGAGGCGTGTGGACCGCCACCCGGGCAAAAACAGGCGAAAAAGCGGAATTTAGCGGACTAAATGAGCATTCTGAGCCTGTTTTTAACGATGCATTCGGCAAGGTAGATAGATTTTCAACAGCCTGTCAGGAATGCCAACGGCCATCGCGAAAAGCGGCCAGCAGCTTCTTCACCCGCCCCTCCTCGAGCTGTAGAAAGGAGGACCCTTCACTGAAAAAATCATTGAGCCCAGGTATGCGCGCCAGTTCGGCGGCCGTGACCTTTGGATACCCCATGCTCCAGTGCGAAAAGTCCCGCTGCACAATCGGCTCGACGACGATCTTGGTCAGCCGGCGATGCCGGTCATCGAGCTCGATTTTGCTGTATAACGCCTCGACTTTCGCCCGCTCACCCTCGAGTATCTGAAAGAAAGATCCCTTGTGGAACAGTAACATGCCGGTAATTCCGAGCTCAGCATTGTTACGGCGACTAATGTTCAGCAGCGACTCGAGCTCAGTTTCACCCATGGCCGGATTGTTAGCTGCACTGCTGTATACACAACGTATCAACTCCATCTGCTCCCTCGACAGAAATAGCTTCGCGAAAATCTTCTCCGGAATATCCGTCTGGTGTCATATGATAGAGAATTTTGTATTTTTTTCATAATTACACTTTTTATCGCAACAGATCGGTCTTCTGACATGCGATACGGCCGCCCAAAAAGCGAAAAAACCGCCGACCCAAGGGCCGGCGGTGAAAGGTGATCGGGATGCAACTCCGATCGATGGGAGGCGGTATGGAGCCAACCGCCAAGTGCAGAAGTGCAGAAGTGCAGAAGTGCAGAAGTGCTGTGAAACTCAGGCCACCCGTTTTTCGCGGCTGACGAAGTCCTGGGTGTCGGCCAGGGCCTTGCCGAATTTCTCGATCATCTCGTCGATCTGGGCCTCGGTGATGATCAACGGCGGGCAGAATGCCAGGCTGCTGCCAGCCACCGCGCGCAGAATCAGACCGTGCCGCTCGCAGGCGCGCTGGGCGAAGGCGCCGACACTGCCGTCGACGAAGGCCTTGCCGGTTGCCTTGTCGGCCACCAGCTCGACGGCACCGATCAGGCCGCGACCGCGCACTTCGCCGACCAGCGGATGGTCGCGGAATTCGGCCAGGCGGCGCTGCAGGTAGTCGCCCATTTTCGCCGCGCGCTCGAAGATGTTATCGCGCTGGTAGATCTCCATCACCTTCAGCGCCACCGCGCAGGCCACCGGATGGCCCGAGTAGGTGTAGCCGTGGCCGAAGACCCCGAGCTTGTTACTCGGCTCGATCATCGCCTCGTACAGGTCGCCGCGGATCACCGAGGCGCTGATCGGCATGTAGGCGGACGAGAGCTGCTTGGCCAGGGTCATCAGCGCCGGGCTCTCGATGCCCACGGTGGTGCTGCCGAAATCGTGGCCGGTGCGTCCGAAGCCGGTGATCACCTCGTCGGCCCAGAACAGGATGTCGTACTTGTTCAGGATCGCCTGCACCTTCTCGTAATAGCCGGCCGGCGGTACGATCACGCCGCTGGCGCCGGTGATCGGCTCGGCGATGAAGGCGGCGATGGTCTCGGGAGCTTCACGCAGGATCAGCTGCTCCAGGTTGTTCGTGATGCGTTCGACGAACTGCGCCTCGCTCTCGCCCGGCAGCGCGCCGCGGTAGTAGTGCGGCGCATCGGTGCGCAGGATGCCCAGCGCCTCGACCGGCAGGTCGAAGTTGGTCTGGTTGACCGGCAGCCCGGTCAGCGAGGC
Organism: Marinobacterium aestuariivivens; assembly: GCF_042661465.1. Taxonomy (NCBI): domain Bacteria; kingdom Pseudomonadati; phylum Pseudomonadota; class Gammaproteobacteria; order Oceanospirillales; family Oceanospirillaceae; genus Marinobacterium; species Marinobacterium aestuariivivens. Next base: position 714,367 of record NZ_JBHSWE010000001.1, read on the forward strand.
GGCGGCCACGGTGACGCCGTGATAGGAGCGCTCGCGGGCGATGATCTTGCGCTTCTGCGGCTTGCCGATGGCGGCGAAGTAGTAGTGCAGCAGCTTGATATGGGTGTCGTTGGCATCGCTGCCGGAGTTGCCGAAGAACACCTTGGCGTTCTCGACCGGCACCATCTCGCGCAGACGTTCCGCCAGTTCCTGGCCCACCCTGTGGGTCTTGCCGCCGAACATGTGCGAATAGGCCAGTTTGCCCATCTGCTCGGACGCGGTGTCGATCAGCTCTCTGTTGCCGTAGCCGAGCGAGGTGCACCAGAGACCGGCCAGGCCTTCGAGGTACTGCTTGCCGTTGCTGTCGTAGACGTAGACGCCTTCACCACGGTCGATGGTCAGCTGTTCGGTCGCCGTAAAGTTGGTCGTCGGATAGATGATGTTGCTCATGACTTGACTCCTCGTTGCGCCCGCGATCAGCGGTCCAGGCCGCCCATGCAGATGTATTTGATTTCAAGATAGTCGTCGAGGCCGTATTTCGAACCCTCACGGCCCTGGCCGGATTCCTTCATGCCGCCGAACGGCGTGACATCCGATCCCAGCGCGATCTCGTTGACGCCGACCATGCCGAATTCGAGCCCTTCGCTGACGCGCCAGACGCGGCCGATATCGCGGCTGAAGCAGTACGCCGCCAGGCCGAACTCCGTATCGTTGGCCATGCGGATCGCCTCGGCCTCGTCGCTGAAGCGGAAGATCGGCGCCACCGGGCCGAAGATCTCCTCACGGGCGATGCGCATTTCGCCGGTCACCCCGGTGATCACGGTCGGTTGAAAGAAGCACTCGCCCTGGGCATCGACCTGGCCACCGGTGGTGACGGTGGCGCCCTTCTGCACCGCATCGTCGACCAGCGCCTGGACGCCGCTGACCGCCCTGGCGGTGATCAGCGGGCCATGGGTGCTGTGCTCGTCCAGGCCGTTGCCGAGGCGGAAGCCCCGGACCTTCTCGGAGAACTTCTCGACGAAGGCATCGTAGATACCGTCCTGCACCAGGATGCGGTTGGCGCAGATGCAGGTTTGGCCGGAGTTGCGATACTTGGCCGCCAGGGCGCCGGTCACCGCCAGATCCAGATCGGCGTCGTCGAACACCAGTACCGGGGCGTTGCCGCCGAGCTCCATCGAGGTGCGCTTGACGGTTTCGGCGCTCTGCTTCATCAGCAGTTTGCCTACCGGGGTGGAGCCGGTGAAGGTCAGCTTGCGCACGGTCGGGTTCGAGGTCAGCTCGCCGCCGATGGCACGGGAATCCCTGCCGACCACGACGCTGAACAGGCCCGCCGGCACGCCGGCGCGATCGGCCAGCTCCGCCAGCGCCAGCGCCGACAGCGGCGTCTCGGCCGCCGGCTTGAGCACGATGGCGCAGCCCACCGCCAGTGCCGGCGCCACCTTGCGGGTGATCATGGCATTGGGGAAATTCCAGGGGTAATGGCACCGACCACACCGACCGGCTGCTTGATGACGATGGCGCGACGGTCCGCCTGGGCGCCGGAATGACGTCACCGTAGACCCGCTTGGCCTCCTCGGCGAACCACTCGACGAAGGAGGCGCCGTAGGCCACTTCGCCGCGGGACTCGGCCAGTACCTTGCCCTGCTCCAGGGTCATCAGCACGGCCAGATCCTCCTGATGGGCGATGATCAGGTCGTACCAGCGGCGCAGAACCGCCGAACGCTCCTTCGCCGGACGGGCTTTCCAGTCCTGCATCGCGGCCTCGGCCGCTTCGATGGCGCGACGGGTCTCGATGGCACCGACACTGGCGACCTCGGCAAGCGTCTCGCCGGTCGCTGGGTTGGTAACGTCAAGGGTCTCGCCGCTGTCGGCATCGACCCACTGACCGTTGATATAGGCCCGGGTCTTCAGCAGACCGCTATCTCGCAGCTGGATGCTCATGCTCTGTTTGCCTCCGCATGGGTTGTTCGGGCCCCGGCATAAACCGGGGTCAGCGTATGGGTTACAGTTATACAAAGCCGAACCATTGCCTTATATAATGACTTTTATGACTTTACTTTTATAAATACAAAAGTAAGCGCGGGGTGATATCGATGGGCAAGCGCAAGACCGCCATCGGCGGGCAACTGGCCGACATGGATTTGAGGTTACTGCGGATCTTCAAGGCCGTGGCCGACAGTGGCGGCTTTACCGCCGCCGAAGTGGAACTGAACCTGGCGAACTCGACCATCAGCAACTACATCGCCGACCTGGAGAAGCGTCTCGACATGCGCCTGTGCGAACGTGGCCGCGGCGGCTTCGACCTCACCGAACAGGGCCGGGTCGTCTACGAGGCGACCCAGGAGCTGCTGTCAGCCATCGACCAGTTCCGCAACCGGGTCAACCTGTCCCACGACCGCATCCTCGGTCATCTGCACCTGGGCTGTGCCGAACACATGCTGGGACTGCCCCGTGCCTTCATCGTCGGGGCACTCGGGCACTTCGCCGAAAAAGCACCGGACGTGCGCCTGCGCATTTCGACGATGGCGTCGGATGATGTACTGCCGGCCGTGCTCGATGGCCGGATCCAGATCGGCATCACGGTGCTGCACGGCGAGATGTCGAACCTGAAAAGCCTGAAACTCTACGACGAGGAGATGTCGCTCTACTGCGGCCCGGGCCATCCGCTGCACGGCCGGCACGACGACGACATCCGCTTCGACGAACTGCAGCAGTACAACTTCGCCGAGTCGCCGCGCCTGCAACCGGGGCGTGAACTGCACCCGGCGATGGCGGGCTGGAACAAGCAGGTCTCGGCCCACCACCAGGAGGCCCGCGCCACCCTGATCCTGACCGGGCACTATCTGGGATTTCTGCCCCGCCATCTGGTGAAGAACTGGGGCTGGGGTGATGCCCTGCAGCCGGTGCTGCAGGACAGCCTCAGCTACAGCAACACCTTCTGCGCCGTTTTCAAGCCCCAGGCGGAACGCAATCTCGTGGTGGACACCTTTGTCGGCTGCCTGCGCGAAGCCCTGGAACGGGAAGCCAGATAGCTACGGTGCCGTCGCACCCGGTGTTTCAGCAGCGTAGCCTGGAATGAGTGGAACGATTTCCGGGTCGATGTCGGAATTCGTCCTGCGGGGCATGATTCCAGTCTATGAGTCTTCGTTTCGGCCGGCGGGTCTTGCATCGCCGGTATCCCGCTGCTGCTCGAGAATCGCCCGGATCTCGTCGCCCTCCAGCGTTTCCTTCTCCAGCAGCGCCTTCGCCAGCGCTTCCAGCTGGGGCCTGTGTTGCTCCAGCAACTGTACGACCTCGTCCTCCAGTTGCCTGACCAACCGGCTGACCTCCTCGTCGATCACCTCGGCGGTGTGCTCGCTGAAATCGCGCTGCTGCGCCATTTCGCGGCCGAGGAAGATATGCTCCTCACCGCGGCGGAATGCCACCGGACCGATCTTGTCGCTCATGCCCCAGTGGCTGACCATATGCCGCGCCAGGCTTGTCGCCTGTTTCAGGTCCTCCTCGGCGCCGGTACTGACCTCGCCGAAAATCAGCTTTTCCGAGGCACGCCCGCCGAGCATCACACCGATGCGATCGCGCAAATAGCTCTGGCGCAGGTTGTGACGCTCCTCCTCGGGTATCTGCTCGGTCACGCCCAGCGCCCGGCCACGGGGATAATCGTGACCTTGTCCAGCGGGTCGGTATGGGGCAGGAAGCTGGCCACGATCGCATGCCCCGATTCGTGGTAAGCCACCAGCTCCTTCTCCTCGTCACTGAGCGCCATCTCGCGCAGCCCCCGAGCACCACCTTGTCGCGGGCATTGAGCATCGCGGCCATATCCACCTGGTCGACGCCCTGACGCCCGCTGAGAAGGGCGGCTTCGTTGACCAGGTTTTCCAGGTCCGCACCGGAAAAGCCGACCGTCAGCGCGGCCAGACGCTCCAGGTCGACATCCTTCGCCAGCGGCACCTCGCGCGAATGAATTTTGAGGATCGCCAGCCGGGCCGGCCTGTCCGGCAGATCCAGGGTCACCTTGCGGTCGAAGCGGCCGGGCCGCATCAGCGCAGCATCCAGCACATCGGGCCTGTTGGTCGCCGCCAGCACCACCACCGTCTCGTGGGGGTCGAAACCGTCCATCTCATTGAGGATCTGGTTCAGGGTCTGCTCGCGTTCGTCGTGACCGCCGCCGAGGCCCGTGCCCCGCGCGCGCCCGACCGAGTCGATCTCGTCGATGAAAATGATCGCCGGCGACTCCTTCTTGGCGCTCTCGAACATGTCCCGCACCCGGGAGGCCCCTACGCCGACGAACATCTCGATGAACTCGGAGCCACTGATACTGAAGAAAGGCACATTAGCCTCGCCGGCCACCGCCCTGGCCAGCAACGTCTTGCCGGTGCCGGGCGGCCCCATCAACAGGATGCCGCGGGGAATCTTGGCACCGAGTTTGCGGTAATGCTCGGGATCGCTCAGGTAGCCGCTGATTTCGCGCAGATCCTTCTTGGCGTTCTCGAGCCCGGCGACATCGTCGAAGGTGATCTTCGACTGCCCCTTCTCGAAGCGCTTGGCGCGGGACTTGGCAAAACCGAACAGGCCTCCGGCACCACCGCCGCCCATCATGCGCTCCTGCATCTTGACGCTGGCCCACCAGAAGAGCCCGATCAGCAGCAGCCAGGGCAACACACCAATCAGCAGCCGCGCCCACCAGCTTCCTCCGCGGAACGGGCCTTGACCTCGACCTCGTGCTGTTCCAACAGCGGCATCAGATCGGGATCGTCCACCGGCGGCAGCGTTGTGACAAAGCGGTTGCGCGCCGGCTGCCCCTCGGCAGGCGCGGCGCCCTCGACAAGACTGTGCAGTTGGCCGGTAATGCGTTCGCCCTGCATGGTTACGCTGACCACCTCGTTGGCCCGTACGCGTTCCTTGAACTGGGTGTAGGACAGTTCCTGCTGCTGACTCTCGGTAACACCGAGCCAGTAGTAGGTGAACAGCATCACGGCCAGGAACCAGGCGATCATGCGCAGCCCCGACATTTGCGGGGGCGGTGCGCCGCCGCTGCCGCCGCCGGAGGGTCTGTCTTGCGGATCTTGTGCCATGGAAAGCTCTCGCTGCCGTGCTTGGGAGTTTATCCATGCAGTGTAGTTGATCCCCATCCCGCCCCTGCAGGACGGCACGGCGTTCAGCGAGGTGAAGGAAAGGAGGTGCAATCAGGTCAACGAAGACGGCTAGGGTTCAGCGCTGGATGACTTCCCGCCACTGGGTCATCATGGCGCCCTGGGTGCCGGCGTCGTCCCCGGTACTGGCGCAGTTCTCGTCCAGCTGCCACATCGCCCTGGCGGATTTGGTCAGCAACTCACGCGCCTGCGGTTCGAAAGTATCAGTTGCCCTTCTCTTCGTGCAGACTCGCGGCTCGCTCAATATGCGACGTCAGCTCGAGCATCTGCCGATAACAAGCATCGCGCTCGTCGGCCTGAGTCTGCGACGCTTCATTGCTGTAGAAACGGCGGGCCTGCGCGCTGATGCGACCAGCCTTGTCGGCGGAATAGAGGCAGAAGCGGGTCAGCTCTTTTGCAGCCTGCTCGATATCGCTCAACGCGCGATAATTTGCACGTGCGGCCTGGTTCTGCAGCAGGGTCTGTTTGAGGTCCAACGCAATGGACTTGACTCGCGACGATACTTTCAACATTTAGGTGTATCCAATTAGAGACAATTGAACATAAAGCCAAGACTACTCCATCCGGATCCCGCGTTCAATTACGACTTTCATAATTGCCGATTTTGGCATCCACACCGTTCAGGCGAGCCCTTCGGTGCCACTACCGGTCGAACCCGGCCCGGTTCCGGCCATTCGTGGTACGGGGCATTCGGCAAAAAAACCGCATAAAAGTCTGGCGACCTGATCGAAAACCAGTATCCTTCCGGCGACATCAAGCCCCAGGGAACAGGCCGGCAATGCCCGCGCTGCCTGCCATCGTGCAGTGGCCGTTGCCCATGGACAAATGGAGACCCTCTCGATGCGCTTCAAGGCCATTCCCGTGCTCAAACTGACGATCATCCTGTCGCTGCTTCCGCTGCTGAGCGGCTGCGTCCTGACCAAGGTCGTCACGGTCCCGATGCGGATCGGCGGCGCGGTGATCTCGGTGGTACCAGGTATCGGCAACGATGTGGATGCGGTGATCGATACCGCCGCCGACACGATCGACCTGGTGCCGATCTGAGATTGCCGGCAGCGCCGTAGTAGAGGTCGACGTAGCCTGGAATGAGTGCAGTGAATTGCGCTATTGGTACCTATTCCGGAATCCGCGCCGAGTCATGGCTGACCTTTTCGCAGACAGGTCGAGCGCCGAACGGGCAAGAACAATTCGAATCCGACGACAGTGCAGCACCTTCAGAAAGGGACCTCGGGCCCCTGCCAGCCGGAAGATATCGGGCGGGCGCGGGCGAGTGCCGCCTCGGCGCTGCCCCACCCTTCGCAGCGCGCCTTGCCGGGACGCCGACGCCACTTGTTGAGCAAGTCCTTGCAGCGGGCGTAGAAGCGAAAAAGGCCAGGACTCGCCGGCGTTGCCCTATCGTCAGCGGCTCGACGGAACAGATCAGCTTGTCGTCGTACATAAACCGCTCGGATAACCCCACGGCGCCGCGCGCCGGCACCCTGACCCGATGCCACAACGGCAACCGTGGTCCCAATACCACCGCATCCAGCAGATCCCCTTCGCCACCGATAAAGGCCGGCACACAGCCATAGTTGAACGGGCACGGAAATGGCGAAATAAAATCGACATGGCCGTTGCAGCCACGCTTCAAAAAGCTGCCCTTGGGGATTTCGATCAGGACCTCAACCTCGGGGCACGGATCCTGCTGCATCGTAGTTACGCACATAACCACAGCATAGCTTCAGATCACAGATCACTGGCCAAGCAAATCACAACAATTGAAAAAACGATGGTTCCGAGTACAGGAACCGCCAGATCCTCATCCAAGATAAACCACCAGCTGGCTGGTAGCACCGGACCCGATATAATTCATCGCCCGCCATCACAGCCTCTTCACGCCTGGATGGGCATCTACACCGGGCGCAAGTCGAACCTTTTCCCGGATTCAAACCTTCTCTCACATCCAAAACAAAAGGGCTCCGCTGTCGAGCAGAGTGCCGATCGAACACGGTGAAGCGGTCGGGATGGCCGTCGCGCCGCGACGGCTTGCTCCCGCTAGTCGCAGATAGCCCCCTTATCGGGCACGAACACTTCCCACGCCCAAAACAAAAAGCCCCGCTCGTTCGAGCAGGGCTTTTTGTTTTGAATATGGCGGTGAGGGAGGGATTCGAACCCTCGATACCTTGCGGTATACACACTTTCCAGGCGTGCTCCTTCGGCCACTCGGACACCTCACCAAATTGTAGTGCACTGCGCTTATCTGCGGTCTTTGCGACCTCTTTGCTTCAGTGCCGCTCAACGTTGCACATCGTTGAGGCCGCGTAATTTAATAGATAACTTTATGAATTGCAAACTTTTTACCGAAAAAATTTGCCGATTTCGTGTTCTCCTGCACAGACGCTTTGCGGGCGTTTCCAAGTCGGTGTTTCGGCCGGTCGAAATGAGCGTCGCAGCGGGCGTTCACGTGCCACGAAAAAAGGCCGCCCCTGCGGGGCAGCCTGAAATACCTGAAAGGATGCAGCGCTTTGTCGGTGTCAGTCGGCCTGTCGACGCAGGAATGCCGGAATATCCAGGAAGTCCATGTCGTCGGTGCCGGTGCGCTTCATCGTCTGCTGCTCCGGGGTTTCCCCTCCTGCGTCCGGGCTGCACGCTCTTCGTTGCGGTTGCGCAGCACGGTCGGCAGTTCCAGCTGGCTGTAGTCGGTGGTCGGGCGGGATGCCGAGCGGCCGGCCGTGGTCGTACCGCCGTTGGCCACACGGACCTCCTGCTGCTGGGCCTGGCCGAGACCGGTGGCGACGACGGTCACCTTGATCTCTTCGCTCATCTCCGGGTCGATGACGGTTCCGACCACGATGGTGGCGTTCTCGGAAGCATACTGCTCGACGATAGCGCCGACCTCGGAGAATTCACCCAGGCTCAGGTCGAGTCCGGCCGTGATGTTGACCAGCACGCCGCGGGCACCCTTCAGATCGACGTCTTCCAACAGCGGACTGTTGATCGCCGCCTCGGTCGCTTCCAGGGCGCGACCTTCGCCGCGGGCCTGGCCGGTGCCCATCATCGCCATGCCCATTTCCGACATCACGGTGCGCACGTCGGCGAAGTCGACGTTGATCATGCCCGGACGGATAATCAGGTCGGCAATGCCCTGCACCGCCCCCTTGAGCACATCGTTGGCGGCGTTGAAAGCATTGAGCAGGCTGCAGTTCTTGCCCAGGACCGGCAGCAGCTTCTCGTTCGGAATGATGATCAGGGAGTCGACATGGTCCTTGAGCTCCCGGATCCCCTCTTCGGCGATCTTCAGCCGCTTGCGGCCTTCGAACGGGAACGGGCGTGTCACCACGGCCACCGTGAGAATACCCAGTTCGCGGGCTACCTCGGCGACGATCGGCGCCGCGCCGGTGCCGGTGCCGCCGCCCATGCCGGCGGTGATGAAGACCATATCGGCACCGCTCACCATCTGGGCGATGCGCTCGCGATCTTCCAGTGCCGCCTGACGACCCACGTCGGGGTTGGCGCCGGCGCCGAGTCCCTTGGTCAGCTCGCCGCCGAGCTGTATCACGCTGCGTGCCGCCAGCCCGGACAGAGCCTGGGCATCGGTGTTGGCACAGATGAAATCGACGCCTTCAACATCGGTGGAGACCATGTGCTGCACGGCATTGCCGCCGCCGCCGCCCACGCCTATCACCTTGATGACGGCACTCTGCGGAATGCTATCAACCAGTTCGAACATTTCCTTTCCCCTCCAGGTGCTGCGCCGGCTTCTGGGTCCGGTCGGCAGCGCTTGATTTTGCTTTTGTTAACAACACTTGGATTGCAGGCAATTCCCATTGCCACTTATTAACCTGGCTGACAACCAGGTTCCCTACCTGGTTGTCAATCACACCACAAAAGCTGGCGCAGGTGCGCGGACATGCTGGCGTTTGTGGCGTTCGCATTGGCCTGCGGCCAATGATGAAGCATCCCTGCTTCATGTATTAACCCGCCGGGTTAATATCAATAATTGCCCTGAAACCAGGACTTCATCCGTTCCAGAATACCGGGGCCACCCGGCGCTTCGGCGACCGCTGCCTCGGCCCGCATACTCCCCTCGGCGCCATAGCCGCCATCGAGGTTCTGATGGGCGTGGATCAGCAGTCCCAGCCCCGTCGCGTAGATCGGATCGCGCAGAATATCCTCCATGCCATGGACACCCTCCGGGCACGCCAGCCGGACCGGTATGTGGAAAATCTCCTCGGCCAGCTCGACCGCCCCTTCCATCTTGGCGGTACCGCCTGTCAGCACGATACCGGCGGCCACCATGTCCTCGAAACCGGAGCGGCGCAGCTGCGCCTGCACCAGCGTGAACAGCTCGTCGTAGCGAGGCTCGACCACCTCGGCCAGCGCCTGGCGCGAAAGACTGCGTGGCGGCCGTTCCCCGACACTCGGTACCTTGATGGTCTCGTCGGCGCGGGCCAGCTGCGCCAGGGCGCAGGCATACTTGACCTTGAGTTCCTCGGCATTCTGGGTCGGGGTGCGCAGCGCCATGGCGATATCGCTGGTCACCTGGTCGCCGGCGACCGGAATCGAACAGGTATAGCGGATGGCGCCGCCGATGAAGACAGCGATGTCGGTGGTGCCGCCGCCGATATCCACCAGGCAGACGCCCAGCTCCTTTTCGTCGTCGGTCAGCACCGAATAGCTGGAGGCAAGCTGCTGCAGCACGATGGCGTCGACACCCAGACCGCAGCGGCGGATGCATTTGTCGATGTTCTGCACCGCGTTGATCGAGCCGGTGACCAGGTGCACCTTTGCTTCGAGGCGTACACCGGACATGCCGAGCGGCTCCTTGATGCCCTCCTGGCTGTCAATCAGGTATTCCTGCGGCAGGATATGAATGATCTTCTGGTCGGCAGGTATCGCTACGGCCCGGGCGGCATCGATCACCCGGTCGAGGTCCTGCTCGGTGACTTCGCGCTCCCGTACCGCGACGATGCCATGCGAATTCAGGCTGCTGATATGGCTGCCGGCGATGCCGACCGAGACGGAATGCACCTTGCAGCCGGCCATCAGTTCAGCTTCCTCGACGGCACGCTGAATCGAGTTGACGGTGGCCTCGATATTGACGACGACGCCCCGTTTCAGCCCCTGGGACGGATGCGAGCCTATACCGACCAGTTCAATACGGCCACTGGGACCGGCCTCTCCAATCAGGCACACGACCTTGGAGGTTCCGATATCGAGTCCGACGATCATATTGTTTTCGGTCAGCATTTTGCCGTCATCCAAAAAAGAATGGGTCAGTTCTTAAGAACCCCCGGCGCTTTTGGCGTTTCCTGCGCTCTACCCGGAAACGTCAGCAACTTGCGCGCCAACTTGTATCGCTCTTTTGCCAACAACCGTTATAGCAGGCCCTCGCTGAAAATGTACAAAAAAACAACAGCTGCTGTCATCTTTTTATCGGCAAACTTTTGCCTTTATTTAGCGAAATTCTTTGCCTTTCAGGCGGATAGCTATTGCCGCCCTGTCAAAACTTGCCGCTCTGCCGGGTATTTAGCCGTAAAATCCACAATCTTTTTCTAAAGAAAAAATCAAGATCAAACGCTGATATTTTCATCATCAATCAATATTTAATATTGATTATTAGCCAAAAAATCAAGATTGATTCCTGATAAATCATGAAATTTATCAGGACCGGATAATGATTTCATACAGACAGGTTACCGGTGATATAACAATCAATACCGGCTGTTTTCAGCCTCTGCGGCCATAGCCGTAATCGATGATCTCGCTCTGCCAGTCCAGAGGCGGCTGGCATCGCTCCAGATAGTGGCGCAGGCGGGTCCTGCCGTCCGCCAGGAAGCTGCTGTCGAGAAAGTTGTCGAGCACTTCCGGGCCCTGGGAAGCGGCCGCCTGGAGACAAAAACGCAGGTAGCGTGGAAACGGCAATATGTCATCGCGCCAGAGCCGCCCCGGGTAATACTGGCCGACCCGGCGCTGATACTCGGCCTCGGTAATGCATTTGTTGAGGCGGTATTCCTCGTCGCTGTAGCGCGTGCAGATCCGCCCCGGGCGGATGCTGCCGTCGGCTTCGCGGGCCTCGACCTCGATCCAGCGAAAACGATGTTCGCGCTCGTACAACGCCTCGAAATCGGCTTCCGGGCAATCGAATGCCGAACAGATGATCTCGCACCCCGGCGCCGGCTCCGTCGAGCAGGAGGCGATCTCGAGACTGGCCGGATCCGCCCGATGACGGCTGAAAAACACCACCCCGACCTTGTTGAAGATGCGGCGATAACCCGGTACCCGCACCAGGCGGAAACGCTCGAGTCCCGGTACCGTTTCCCGGGCGGAGCCTTCCGACAGCAGCGAGCCGTAACCGAAAACCCTGATCATTCCTCGTTCTCCATCAACTGTTCGGGCGCCCCGTCCCCATCCGCGCCGAATCCCGCCGGCAGGCTTTTCTTGCCAACGGCGCCGAGGCGGTGCAGCGCGGCGGCCTGGCTGACCAGGCTGCCGCGGCCGCTGCTCAGGCGCTTGTGGGCGGTATCCCAGGCCTGGCGGCTGCGCTCCAGATGGCGGCCGATCTCGTCGACAGACTCGACGAAGCCGACGAACTTGTCGATCAGCTCGCCGCCGCGCCGGGCGATCTCCTGGGCATTGCGGTTCTGGTATTCGTTGCGCCAGATATGGTTGATGGTGCGCAGCGTCACCAGCAGGGTGGTCGGGCTGACCAGAATGATATTGCGCTCATAGGCGAAGCGCACCAGTTCCGGATCCTGCTCCAGCGCCAGCAGAAAGGCCCCCTCGATGGGGATGAACTGCAACACGAAATCGAGGCTGCGCACCCCTCGAGGCGTTCGTAGGCCTTGTCGCCGAGCCCCCGCACGTGACCGCGCAGCGACTGCAGATGGTCGCGCAGCAGCCGCGCCCGCTCGCCGTCGTCCTCGCTGGAGCAGTACTGCTCGTAGGCGGTCAGGGACACCTTGGCATCGATAATCACGTCCTTGTTATCCGGCAGGCGCACGATCACGTCCGGCTGATAGCGCCGGCTGCCGTCGTTGATCGACACCTGCAGCTCGAACTCGTGGCCGGCGCGCAGGCCCGAGGACTCCAGCACCCGGGCCAGTACCACCTCGCCCCAGTTGCCCTGGGTCTTGCTTTCGCCCTTGAGCGCCCGGGTCAGGTTGATGGCATCCTGGCTCATCTGCTGATTGAGCTGCTTGAGCTGATGGATCTGCTCGTGCAGCGCGCGCCTGTCCTTCGCCTCGCGGTCGTAGACATCTTCGACGCGCCGCTTGAACTCGCCGAGCTGCTCGCGCAGCGGCGTCAGCAGCTGGCCGATGCTGTCGCGGTTGCCGGCGCTGAAACGGGCCGACTTCTCGTCGAAAATCCGGTTGGCAAGATTCTGGAATTCGGTCTTGAGCTGGTCCCGCGCCTCGGTCAGCAGACGCAGTTTCTCGTCCTGGGCCTGGCGTTCCGCCTCGGTGCGGCTTTCCAGCTCGATGAACTGCTCGTTGCGCCGGCTCAGCAGTTGCTGCACCGAATCGAGTGAACGCTCGAGGTCGGCGTTCTCCTCCTCCAGCCGTTCGAGCTGGTGCACCCGCTCGATCAGCTGGGCACGGGCCAGCTCCAGCTGTCGCGCCTCGCGATCACGCTGTTCGTAACGCTGTTGCAGCTGTTCCTGCTGTCGCCGCCCCTGGCTGCACTGCTCCTCCAGCTGCTCCTGCTGCTGCCCGAGCAGAGCCAGTTGCTGTGCCAGCGCCTGCTGCTGCTCAAGGTCCGCAGCACGGCGCCGGGAACTCCAGAGCAGGGTCATCAGGGTCGCAAGCAGGGCGCCGGTCAGCAGTCCCGCCGCCAGACTCGGGGGATCCAGAGAAGCCATCGCCCGTTACCAGTAAAGATAGAGCGCGACGATGGAGGCCAGCACCAGCGGCAACATCACGAAGAGGGTACGGACATGACCCAGAACGCGCTGCAGCAACGCCAGATGCAGGACAGGGAAGGTCAGGAACAGGCACAGCAACGGAATCCACCACTCCAGCAGGCGAAAGCCGTAGGCCATGGCACCGACCAGGGTCAGGGCTGCCAGATTGCCGATCATTACCACCGTAACCTGACCGTTGCGGGTCTGGGCAAAGGCCGGTCGCTCGGTGTCCGGCAGCTTGTTGATGGCACCGGCACTCAATGCAGCGGACATCGAAACGAAACCGGTAAGCAGAAAAAGTACGAGGGGATCCAATTGAAACGCTCCTGTCAGTCATCCTTGGCCCGCATTGTACGGGAATTGCCCGGCCTCCCCCAGCCTTTCGCACCACTGCTTCTTTGCCCGCTTTTGCACCCGCCGCACGCCACTGCTAACATCCTGCCACTGTTCAATTCAGAAGGCCGGAAACGGATGCCGCTGCTAAGACGCCTGCGCAAACTCGTCTACCACCATTTCAAGGAAATGAAATGGCAGGCATTGCTGCTGCTGTTGCTGGGCTATGTACTGATCAACTGGCTGGTTCTGAGCCGGCTCGGCGAACAGGACCTGACTGGCAGCGACTACTTCTACTGGCTGCTGGTCACCGCCTCGACCGTCGGCTACGGCGATCTGTCGCCGGAGACCGCCGGCGGCAAACTCTACACCGCCTTCGTCGTGATCCCCTTCGGCCTCGGACTCTTTGCCGTGACCGTCGGCAAGATCGCCGCCTTCAGCGCCTACCAATGGAGAAAAGGGCTTATGGGCTTGAAAGCTCTTAACCTGAGCGACCATATCCTGGTCATCGGCTGGGATCCCGTGCGCACCCTCAGCTGCTGCGTCTGCTGCTGATCGAAGCCGAGCAGCACCGCGGCCGCACGCTCTGTCTGTGCGTCAGCGACGAGATCGAAAACCCGCTGCCCGGCGAGATCGAGTTCGTGCGGGTCTCGGCCTACAACGATGCCGGCGAGATGGCCCGCGCCTGCATCGACCGGGCCTCCAGCATCATTATCGACTGCGCCCGCGACGACAGCACCCTGGCCGCGGCACTCTACAGCCACAGCTGCAATCCAAAAGCCCACACCATCGCCTATTTCCGCGACGAATCCCTCGCCCGGCTGCTGAAGCACCACTGTCCGAATATCGAGTGCACGCCGTCGGTGGCGGTCGAGCTGATGGTCAAGGCCGCGATGGACCCCGGCTCCAGCGCCCTGCACCACCAGTTGCTCAGTGCCGCCCAGGGCATGACCCAGTATTCGATCCGCTACCCCGAGTCGCTGCCGCCGGTGACCATCCGCAGCCTGTTCGGCCCGCTCAAGGAGCTGTACCAGGCCACCCTGATCGCGGTCGATGTCGAGGCCGACGGCCAGCCCGAGGTCAATCCGCAGCTGGACCTCGAAATCCATACAGGCTCCCTGATCTACTACATCGCGCCGCAGCGCATCCGGGAATTCGACTGGGCGACGCTCACGACCGATGTCGCTCAATCATGACGTAGGGCGGAATGAGGGCACCGAATTTCGCCGTTGTTCGACAAATCCGCGGTGGAATTCGCAGGCTCATTCCACCCTACGCAGACAATTGCGACGGCGACGACCCGCAAGTGGAAAAATGCTATAGTGGCGCCCCTTTTCGAACAGACCGTCTTTGCCCCCATGACCGACTTTATCGTCAACGAAGCCATCGAGGACTACGCCTTTCTCAGCACCGGCCCGGAGCCCGCACTGCTGCAGGAGCTGATCGATGAAACCAATCGCAACATGGGCTGGCCGCAGAAGCTGTCGGGGCGACTGGTCGGCCGGACGCTGAAGATGCTGGCGGCACTGACACGGCCGAAGGTGGCGCTGGAGATCGGCATGTTCACCGGCTATTCGGCGCTCTCGATCGCCGAGGGCATGCCCGATGACGGCCGGCTGATCTGCTGCGAAACCAACCCCCGCGCGATCGAGTTCGCCCAGGGCTTTTTCGACCGCAGCGAGCATGGCCACAAGATCGAAGTGATCTTCGGACGTGCCCTCGATACGCTGGAGACGCTGGATCTGGAACTGGATTTCAGCTTTATCGATGCCGACAAGCGCAATTACCTGGAATACTACGAGCGGGTCAAGGCGATGACCCGCTCCGGCGGCCTGATCGTGCTCGACAATGTGCTCTGGTCCGGCAAGGTGCTGCAGCCGGAGTCCGAAATCGACGATACGCTGGTCGAGCTGAACCGCCGTATCGCCGCGGACAGCGATGTCGAGAACATCTTCCTGACGGTGCGCGACGGCATCAATGTGGTGCGCAAGCTCACGTAGGTTGGAATGGTGCCCAGTAGGTTGGAATGATGTCCCGAAGGGACGAATTCCGACGCGGGCATAGCACGGGGTTCGAACCCGGTACCTCATGGACTCAATGCGTCACCGGCGCGAGGTCCCCCACCAGCGCATCGCGCAGCGCCGGGCTCAACTCCGTCGCCTCGACGCGGTAGGCGGGATGTCCGATGCCGGCCGTCACCTTGGCGCCGGCACAGGCCGCCCCGACCATTTCAGGCGTCAACTCGAAGCGCAGGAAATGCACGCTGGAGGTCTTGTCCTCGGTGCTACGTTCCATATCCTCATCGGCGATCGGCGTGACTCTGTCCAGGTCCCCGACCCGCATCCAGACCCGGTGCTCGATGCCGACCATCTCGGCCAGGCGCCGGTGGCGCTCCTCGACGTCGGTGAACTCGATCATCATCGTCGCCTTCCAGTTGCTGCCATCGGGGATCAGCGGGTTGTAGGCATCGAGCTCGTCCTGGATCTCCTGTACCTCGAACAGCTTCTCGACCCGAAGCATCTCCTGGATCTGGTACTGGATGGTGGTCCTGTCCTCGAAAAACAGCCGCACATGCTCGCCGAGCATCAGTTGCCGGTTGCGCTTGTGGCTCATCACCTCGGCGCGGAATTCGGCACGGCGCCGGGCATAGGTCTCCAGCGACCAGAGATCGTCAGGGGTCAGTTTGGTCATGGCTAAACTCCGCTACTTGATACAAAAATTCAGATTCCGTAGGCCTTGCGCAACAGTGCCATCGGGTTCTCCGGTTCGGCGACCGACTCGCTCAGGTGGCCAATATGGGTGGCCGCCATCGGACAGTCGCTGGCGAAATGATCGGCCTGCTGCTGATCCACCTTGCGCACCACGGGTTTGGCGATCTTGACCGATTTGTCGCGGGTCTCGACACGTACCGCATAGGTACCGTCGTGGCCGGAGCAGCGCTCCAGCGCCTGGACCCGGGTATCCGGCACCAGGCTCAGCACATCGCGGGTCTTGAGGCCGATATTCTGCACCCGCAGATGGCAGGCGACCTGGTAGCTGATATCGCCAAGCCCCTGCTTGAAGTCGGTCTTGAGCTCGCCGCCCTTGTGGCGCAGCCAGAGGTACTCGAAGGGATCGAAGAAGGCGGCCTGCACCTTGGCGACACCGGGGTCGTCCGGGAACATCAGCGGCAGTTCCTGCTTGAACATCAGCACGCAGGAGGGCACCGGCGCGATCAGATCGAACCCCTCGTCGACCAGTCTGGCCAGCACCGGGATATTGGCCTCCTTGGCCCGCGCCACCGATTCGAGATCGCCGATTTCGAGCTTGGGCATGCCGCAGCACTGCTCCCGCGGCACCAGCTCGATGCGGATATCGTTGTGCTGGTAGACGCGATAGAGGTCCTCGCCCAGATCCGGCTTGTTGTAGTTGCCGTAACAGGTGGCGAACAGCGCCACCTTGCCGGTGGTGCCGTTGACGGCCCGGGGCTCGATCGCGCGGGCAAGGCCGCCGACCCGTTTGCGCAGGGTCTTGCTGTGATATTGGGGCAACGGCGCCTCGTGATGCACCCCAGGGTTTTCTCGAGCAGGCCGCGGAAGGCAGCGTTGCGGTTCATGCCGTTGACGGTGACGTCCACCAGCGGGATGGTCGCCAGGCGCCCCATCCTGTCCGTGCTGGTCAGGGTCCTGTCACGGAAGGAGGCGCCCTCGCTGCGAAAGCGTACCGCCTTGGCCCGCAGCATCAGGTGCGGAAAATCGACGTTCCATTCGTGGGGCGGCACGTAGGGACACTTGGTCATGTAGCACATGTCGCAGAGGTAGCACTGATCCGCGACCTTCATGTAGTCGGCCTTGTCGACGCCGTCGACCTCCAGGGTTTCGGATTCGTCGACCAAGTCGAACAGCGTCGGGAAAGCATCGCAGAGACTGACGCAGCGGCGGCAGCCATGGCAGATGTCGAACACCCGCTCCAACTCCCGGTTCAGTGCCTCGCTATCGTTGAACTCGTCCGACTTCCAGTCGATAGGATGCCGGGTCGGGGCTTCCAGGCTGCCTTCACGCGTCGTCTTGCTCTGACTCATCTGCTCTTGCCTCCCGGGTTACGAAGCGGATATGCGGTTGGGTTCGGATAGTCGGTGCGGTGCGCGAAGCGCACCGCACCGCCGACTAGCTGTCCAGCGCGTCCAGGGCCTTCTGGAAGCGGTTGGCGTGGCTGCGCTCCGCCTTGGCCAGCGTCTCGAACCAGTCGGCGATTTCGTCGAAACCCTCGTCGCGCGCGGTTTTCGCCATGCCCGGATACATGTCGGTATATTCGTGCGTTTCGCCGGCGATGGCGGACTTCAGGTTGGCCGCGGTTGCGCCGATCGGCAAACCGGTCGCCGGATCGCCGACCTCCTCGAGGTATTCCAGATGGCCGTGGGCATGTCCGGTCTCGCCCTCTGCGGTGGAGCGGAAGACGGCGGAGACATCGTTATAGCCTTCGACATCGGCCTTGGAAGCGAAGTAAAGGTAGCGGCGATTGGCCTGGGATTCGCCGGCGAATGCATCCTTCAGGTTTTGTTCGGTTTGCGAGCCTTTGAGCGACATGACACACCTCCAGAAACTGTTGGGGAGATCGTTTCGGTTCCAAGAGCCCACGCGCGGCCTGCTGCCACTCAGGCTCCCTGGTTAAAAAGTAGGCGGGCATCTAGAATCTGTACAATAGATAAATTCAGATGTAGCGATCGGTTTTTTCGATGACACATCCGCCGACCCTGAAACAGCTCAAATACCTCTGCGCCGTGGCCGAACATCTGCACTTCGGCCGCGCGGCCCGGGCCTGCTATGTCTCACAGTCCACCCTCAGCGCCGGTATTCAGGAACTCGAGGAGCACCTGGGCGTGGTCCTGCTGGAGCGCAACAGCAAGCGGGTCCTGCTGACCGAGGTCGGCCGCGAGGCGGTGGCGCGCAGCCACCAGATACTCAACGCGGTAGAGGACCTGGCGGCGTTGTGCGAACGCTCGGCGTTGCCGCTGAGCGGCCGCATGCGCATGGGGGTCATCCCGACCATCGCGCCCTATCTGCTGCCGCGCCTGCTGCAGCGGCTGCGGGCCGAGCACCCGGCGTTTCAGCTGTTTATCCGCGAAGACCTGAGTCAGCACCTGGTAGACGCGCTGCAGCAGGGCGACCTGGACCTGCTGCTGCTGGCGATCCCCTTCCCGGCCGAGGGCGTGGAGACACTGCATCTGTTCGACGACGATTTCGTGCTGGCCTACCCGCCCCGCCATCCGCTGGGCGCGCTGGAGCTTCTCCATACCCGGGACCTCCAGGGGCAGGACCTGCTGCTGCTCGAAGAGGGCCACTGCCTGCGCGGCCATGCCCTGGCCGCGTGCCGGCTCAACAGCGGCGAACTGTCGGTGCCCTACCAGGCCACCAGCCTCAACACCCTGGTACAGATGGTCGCCAACGGCATCGGCGTCACGCTGCTGCCACGCATGGCCCTCGATACGCCGATTCTGGCCGGTACCGGCGTGCGCACCAAGCGCTTTGCCGAAGCCGGCGTGCGCCGCTCGATCGGCCTGATGTGGCGTCGCCAGGCGGCGCGCAGCGAGGAATTCCGTCTGCTGGGTGAATTTATCCGCCAGCACGGAGTCCCTCCCTCCAGACCCCCAAGCCGCTGAAGGACCGCGATGATGCTGCGCCGCGCACTCTGGCTGCTGATACCGCTGCTGTTGCTGGGCCTGCTGTATGCCGGTCTGCCGGCGCTGGCCAGCTACGTGCTGACCGGTTGGCTGGAATCCCGCGGCTTCGAGCAGCCCCAGCTGCAACTGGCCCATCCCGGGCGCAACCGCCTGCTGATCCGCCATTTCAGTCTCGGACAGCAGCAGCCGCAGCGACACCTGGCGCTGACCACCGACTCGATCGAGGTCGAGTATGCGCCCCTGACACTGCTGCTGGAACAGCGCCTGACGCTGATCCGCATCCCCCGGATCGAGCTGCGCGTGCGCCAGACCGGCACCGCGCCCCCCGACAGCGCGCCCTTCGACCTCGCCACGATGCTGCCCACCGCCTGGCTCGGTCTGGCGCCGGCGGACCGCCTGCAGGTCGGGCAACTGACCCTGAGCTACGACAGCGGCGGCGGGCCGGAGCCCGTTCTGCAGGGCAATTTCGATCTGCAGCAGGGGCAGTTGATCAGCCGCCTGCAGCTGTTTTCCGCCTCCCGACCGCTGGCGCGCCTGGACCTTCAACTCGATGGCGGCAACCGTTTCGAGGCCAGGCTGACGCACGACAACGCGCCGCTCTACCAGGCCCGGGGCACACTGCACCGCCGTGACGCTGAGCTGGATATCGACCTCCTCCAGACCCTCGCGCTGGACCGGGCCCGGGACTGGCAGCAGCAGTGGCTGCCGCTGGCGATGACGCTGCCCGGCATCGAGGGCGAGCTGCACAGCGAAGGGCGACTGCAGCTGCCATTGCAGCTGGACCTGGCCGCCACCGACTGGTGGCGGGCGCTGTCGCTCGAGCAGCAGCTCAGCGGCGAGCTGAGGCTGCAGGCACCGGTGGCCGGACTGGAACGCCTGACACTGCCCCTGGACGGACGGCTGCAGGTCGATAACGGCCACCTGCAGGTGCGGCTCCCGGCCGGCGGCGAACTCCAGTTTAAGGGGCTCGAGCTGGGCGCCTTCGGCACGTCCGCACTCACCACCCGGCTGGCAAGCACACTGGAACTCGACGCCTCGCTGGACGACCTGCCCGGCAGCGCAATGCTGGCGCCCCTGACCCTCGAGCTTGCCAGCGCCCGGCTGCAACATGACCAGGGGAGCTGTTGCTGGGCCCCGCGTCGCTGCATCTGCAGACAGTCGATATGCAGCAGCGGACACTGTCCGGTGCGGTCGCGTTCGAGCGCATCGAGTGGCAGCAACCCGAACAGCCGCTGCCGATGGCGGCGCTGAGCAGCGACTTCGAGTTCGACGGCTCGACCCTGGAGAACCGCTTCGAACTGCGCCTTGACGCCCCGTCGCTGATCGCCCAAGGCCGGGCCCGCACCCGCCTGGCGCCCCTCGAAAGCGATATCCACTGGCAGACCCGGCCGCTGGCACTGAAGCAGGTGGAGCAGCTGTGGAACCGCTATCACCCGCCGGCGCCTCCGGAGCTGACGGTGACCGGCGGTCAGCTGCACCTCGACGGCAGTGCCAACTGGACGCAGGACGGCCTGGCGCTACGGCTTGAGCCGCACATCGAGCGGCTCGCGGCCCAGTGGCGGGCAGCCCGCATCGAAGGCGGCGAATGGAAGGGGCTGGCCCTGATGCGCCGCAACGGACGCCTGGAACACCAGGGCCGGCTGAGCATCCCGCTGCTCGATATCGGCTTTCCGGTCGAGACTGTCGAGGCCGTCTACGACTACCGTCAGGCACCGCAGCAGCCCCTGAGCTGCGCCTCGAGCAGTTCGAGGCCCGGCTGCTGGGCGGTCACCTCGATGTCGATTCAGTTAGCATAAATCCGCTCTCGCCCAGACTGGAAACCCGGGTCAGACTGGAGCGCCTGCAGCTGGCACGGCTGCTGGAGCTGCAACAGCAGCCGGGTCTCAGCGGCGAGGGTGAGCTGTCGGGGGTTTTGCCGCTTCGATACGACCCGACAGGCCTGCGGGTACGCGACGGCCGCATCGGCAATGCAGGCCCCGGCCGGATTCGTTACGCTCCCGACGCCGGCGTCGCCGCACTGGGGCAGTCCCATCAGGGCATGGCAATGGCACTGCAAGCGCTGCGGGACTTTCATTACGAGGTACTGTCGGTCGACCTGCAGTACGCGCCCGACGGCGCCGCCCTGATGCAGACGCGCCTGAAAGGTTACAACCCGGGCTGGAACGGCGGCCGGCCGGTCGATTTCAATATCAATATCGAGCAGAACCTGCTGAAATTGCTGCAGGCCCTGCAATTTACCGGCAAATTAACGGATTCGATCGAGCAACGCTACCGTTAGCCCGTGCGGAACTGAGGACACTATCATGGATATCAGGCAACGACTCGGCGCCCTGGCGCTGGCAGGCATCGGACTGATCGTCGGCTGTACGCCGACGGTGCAGATCGCAACGCCCAGCGAGCCGATCACCATCAACCTGAACGTCAAGATCGAGCACGAGATCCTGGTCAAGGTCGACCGCGAGATCGATGAACTGCTCCAGGAAAACAGCGACCTGTTCTAATAGGAGTCCGTCATGAAGAAGACACTGAAACACCTGCTCGCCATGATGGGCCTCGCCCTCAGTCTGCTGGCCCTCCCGGCCTGGGCGCTGTCCCTCGATGAAGCCAAGGACCAGGGCCTCGTCGGCGAACAGGTCAACGGCTACCTCGGCATCGTGGTCGACAGCCCGGACAGCGCCCTCAGATCCCTGGTGGCCGACATCAACCGCCAGCGCAAGGAGGCCTACCAGGACAGCGCCAAAAGCGCCGGTGTCGAGCTGCGCATCATCGAGCTGCGGATCGGTCAGCGCCTGCAGCAGAAGGCGGCACCCGGCCACTACATCCAGTCTCAAGGCGGCAGCTGGCAGCGCAAATAGTCAGGTGGAGCGGTTTCGGATATGGTTATCGAGCCCGGCTGCTGCAGCGAAGGCGCGCCGGGCATGACGACAACAGAAGAAACGACAATCACTGACACTTTCAAGGACTGCCCGTGATTCCCAATCCCGACAACGCCGGACTCTCCTATCGCCTGATCAACTTTATCGGGCTGGCCGCCTGTGGCGGCACCCTGGCCTTCGCGGTGCTCTACCTCCAGGGCGAACTCGGTATCGAGCCCTGTCCGCTGTGCACCGTCACCCGCGTGATCCTGCTGGTCATGGCGGTGCTGTTCCTGATCGGCTGGGTGATCAATCCGCGTCCCTGGCTGCAGCGCTTGCTGGCCGGCTGCAACCTGCTGCTGGTGTTCGGCGGCCTGGCGGCAAGCCTGCGCCAGATCTGGCTGCGCACCACCGCCGATCTGCCCCCTGCGACCAGCTCGACGGCACCGCGCTCAACGGCGGTCCGGGCATGCCCTCGCTGGCCGAGGCCTTCCGTGGTGTCGGAGAGTGCGCCGACAATGGCTGGAGCCTCGCCGGCATCGACTGGCCCTATCTGATGCTGGTGCTGTTCGTGCTGCTGCTGGTGCTGGTCTGGCGCCAGCTGCGCAAGCGCGCGCGCCGCAGCTATTTTTCCTGAGGCCCGCCGTGCGTACCCGGATCCTGCTGCTTGCGACGCTGTTGCCGCTGCCGACCCTGGCCGAGGAGGGTGCGCCCTGGACCTACAACTTCTATCTGGAAAACGACCTCTTCGCCGAGACCGACCGCCACTATACGAACGGGGCCCGCTTCTCGGCGGTCTCGCCCGATATCGACAATTTCCTCTACGATCCGCGCCTGCCGGCCTGGGTACGGGAGCTGAACGACTGGTTCGAGCCCCTGTACCCCGTGCCGGAATCGCGCATCGACGAAGTCCGGCGCAATATCGTGCTGACCCTGGGCCAGCAGATCTACACGCCGGAAGATATCGACCGTACCGATATCGATCCGACCGACCGGCCCTATGCCGCCTGGCTCTACGGTGGCGTCGGCTACCATGCCAAGACCCGCAACAAGCTTAATTCGGTGGAGCTCAATCTCGGCATGATCGGCCCGGCGGCGCTGGGCCAGGAAGCCCAGGATTTCATCCACGATCTGCGTGGCTTCGACAAGTTCCAGGGCTGGGACAACCAGCTCGAGAACGAGCCCGGCCTGCAGCTGGTCTACGAGCACAAGCGCCGCCAGCAGAGCCTCAAGACGCCCGCGGGCTGGGGTACCGACCTGATCTGGCACGCCGGCGGCAGCCTCGGCAACGTCGCCACCTACCTCAATGCCGGCGCCGAGCTGCGGCTCGGCTGGCGCCTGCCGGACGACTTCGGTACCTCGGCGCTGCGCCCCGGCGGCGACAACAGCGCCCCGGGCCGTCGCGACCCGCGCCTCAACGGCACCCTGGGTCTGCACGGCTTCGTTTCGCTGGACGGCCGCTGGGTGCTGCAGGACATCTTCCTCGACGGCAATACCTGGCGCGACAGCCACTCGGTCGACCGCGAGTCGCTGGTCGGCGAAGCGGCCCTCGGCGTCTCGGCGGTGTTCGAAGGCTGGAAACTCTCCTTCGCCCGCGTCCACCGCAGCCGGGAGTTCGAGGGCCAGCGCAAGGGCAACAGCTACGGCTCGCTGTCGGTTTCGTACAGCTACTAACCTGGAATGAGCCGAAGGCGAATTCCAACGGGGCAATCGACGGCACGTGTGGAGGGTGGGTAGAGCGATGCATTTTACCCGCCAGAAAGGTTTCGCGCCTTGTATGGGCATCGCGAAACCCGCCATATCGATCGTATTGCAGATCGATTGGTGTCAGCCGGCAGAGCGGTTGTTGGGCTTCGCGGCCTTCATTTGCTCCTGCAATGCAGGCATTCCCGCCGGGCGGCTTACCGCAATCCATTGCGGTTGCTATGCCGCGCTACCCAACCTACATCAAATAAACCCCAGCAACCGCGGCAGGAACAGCGACAGCTCCGGCACGAAGGTGGTCACCAGCATCACCGGCAGCCCGACCCAGGCGATCAGCATCAGCGCCGGCATCACCGTCTTGTGGATCGAGACCTGGCCGATACGGCACGCCATGTAGAGGATCGGGGCCACCGGCGGACTGTTGGCGCCGATCACCACCGAACAGGCGACGATCGAGGCGTAGTGCACCGGGTTGACACCCGACTCCACCATCAGCGGCAGGAACAGCGGCGCGATCACCACCGTCACCGAGACATCGTCCATGATGGCGCCGGCCAGATCAGGAAGAGGTTGACCGCGATCAGGATCATCACCGGGTCCTTGATCAGCGAAGCCACGGTCTCGGTCAGCTCCTGCGGAATCCGCTCCGATGCCAGGATACGCCCGATCATGAAACTGAACAGCAGGATCAGGATCACGGTGCCGGTGGTTTCGGCGGCGGCGATCACGCTGTGGGAAAACCGCTTGAGGTTGAGGTCGCGGTAGATCAGGAAGCCGATAACGATCGCCACGAAGGCCGCCACCGCCGCCGCTTCGGTCGGCGTGAAGACTCCGCCGTAGATGCCACCGAGGATGATCACCGGCAGCATCAGCGCCGGCGTCGCCCGCAGCGTGGCCCGGCCACGACTCGGGGTCTGGGACAGGGATGCCGGGCCTGGACGCGACCTCCTCGAACAGACGCCCGACTGACAGCCGGTTGGCGATGATCAGGCCCGCGATCAGCAGCAGCGCCGGCCCCACCGAGGCGGCGAAACAGGCGGCCACCGACTGGCGCGTCACCACCGCGAACAGGATCATGGTGATCGAGGGCGGAATCAGTATCCCGAGCAGAGACGAGATGCCGAGCAGTGCCGAGGAGTAGCCACGGGGATAGCCGCGCTGCTCCAGCGGACCGATCATGATGGTGCCGATCGACGCCACCGCAGCGGTGGCGGTGCCGGCGATGGCGCCGAAAATACCCGACGCCAGCACCATCGAGGCGCCCATGCCGCCGCGGCGCCTGCCCACCAGCATCTCGATGAAGTCCACCAGCCGGCGAGCAATGCCGCCGCTCTGCATCAGGTAGCCGGTCAGGACGAAGAGCGGCAGCGCGATCAGGATCACCGAATCGACCGAGCGATAGCCCTGCAGCATCAGGGTGTTGAGGTTGGCATCGTAGGCGAAGGTGAGATACGCCAGCACGCCGGCGAAGGACCAGGCGACCGGTATGCCGATGCCCATCAGCACCAGCAGCAGGACTATGGCCAGTAAAGCTTCCATCAGCGCATCTCCGGCTTGGGTTCGGAATCGGACAGGGGCAGACTGCGGCGGCTTTCGCCGACCGCGACAACGCCGCGGCAGCAATCGCGCAGGGCGTAGAGGGTACAGCCGACCGAGGCGAACAGGATCGAGGCCTGGGGCAGCCAGAGCGGAATGCCCAGTCCCGGCGTGGACTGGGGCCGGCGCATGCCCCACTGAAGCATGCGCCAGGACAGCACGACGAAGAAGCAGCAGATCGCCAGGGTGACGACAGCGACCAGCGTCTGGTGCAGGGCCCGGGTACGCTCGTTAATCAGCTGCTGCTGCAGGAAGTCCACCACCAGGTGTTCGCCCTTGCGGCTGGCGATCAGGCTGCCGACCATGTAGAGCCACATGCCGAACAGCATGATCAGCTCGAGCAGGCCGACGACCGACCAGCCAAATACGTAGCGTGACAGCACCAGAAACAGCATCAACGCGACAACCAGCAGGCTCGAGACCAGAGCCATGGCATCGAGCAGCCGACCCAGGCCCCGGTCGAGGCGGGACAGAGTGTGGCCAATCATAATGAGAATCCTCCCAACGACCGCGGCCCGGAAAGCCCGGGCCGTGGTCGTTCTGCCGGCGGTTATCGGTCAGAGCGCAGACGCATTGCCGCGAATGGTTTCCATGATTTCCGCGCCGACTTCTGCATCCATCAGCGGCCAGACCTTCTCGCGTGCCGCCCGGGCGAAGACGCCGATCTGTTCGTCGCTGGGCTCGAAGTACTCCATGCCCGACTCCTTGGCCTTCTGCACATAGAACTCGTCCTGCTCGCGGGCGGCCTTGAACTGCTCGTTCATCACCTCGATGGCGGCGTCCGAGACAGCCTTCTGCTGCGCCTCGTCCAGACCGTCGAAGGATTCGAGGTTCATCGTCAGGATGCCGGTCATGAAGAAGTGCTTGGTGCGCACGTAGTAGTCGAGGGAGTCGCGGAAGTATTCGTAATCCCAGTAGATGACGTTGCCGGCTTCGCCGTCGACCACGCCGGTCTGCAGCGCGGTGTAAACTTCGCCCCAGTCGATTGCGGCTGTCTGGTAGCCCAGCGCCTGCATGGTCTGGGGAGCCGGGAAGACGGTCATGGTGCGGACCTTGAGGCCGTCGGCCTGCCCGATGTCGAGGGCATACTTGCCACGCGTCGCGACGCCGTTGAAGCCTTCCGGCCAGGGGCCGAAGAATTTCAGGCCTATATCCTCGTAGATGCCGCCGAGCATGTTGTTGACCCAGCCGCCCGGGCTGTAGGCCTTGATCGCCTCGTCCCAGGACAGGGTCATGTACGGGGTGTAGATGACGCCGATACGCTTGTCGTAGGAGGTCATCGGCCAGTTCAGCATGATGTCGATATCACCGGCCACCAGCAGGTCGAACACTTCCTGCTGTCCGCCCAGCTCGTTCTGGTAGAACACCTTGACGTCGAGGTCGCCGTTGGATTTCTCCTCGATCAGCTCGCCCCAGCGCTTCAGTGCATCGCCGGCCGGCGAGCCCTTGGTACCGGAATCGGTCGCCAGTTTCAGGGTTTCGGCCTGGGCAGCGCCGGCCAGCAGCGCGGTCGCGGCGGCCATTGCGGTGACCAGGGAGCGGAATTGTTTTTTGATCTGCGCCATCTCGAACCTCGTAGTAGCTGTGTGCGATGTCGAGTCGGCTTTTATCACGGGCACTTTTTCAGCGGCAATGACGGCGGACAATCGGAAATTTCAGCAAATACAACTGCCTTTTTAACCAAAAAACCGCTTTTTATGCCACCTATTTCAAAACAGACAGGGCAAAACAATCAACACTCCGTATCAGGCCCCTCGGATTACCTGAACGAGGTTTCCAGGCCTGTTCGTAACCGGTACCGTCACGGGTCGCAACCGGAATGCTCAAATGAAAGGCATTCTCATCCTGATCGCCCTCCCGACCCGGAAAAGCGCCTCCAGGCCCGGGAAAAGCGCCTCCAGTCCCGGGAAAAGGCCCGGCGATAATCTTACAATTTATTGATTCATATCATTTTTTCGCCTGATCCGAGCAATGCCTCATCGTCCGGACGACATACTGAAAAGGCGCGCATACGACCTTTACGGGAGGGCGACGGCGCCCATTGAGGCCGCCCTAAAAAGGGCATCCACCATCAGCCACGCGAAAAGCTGCTTTACTTAGCCTGAAACGGAGGAGACTGCAGATGAAGCTGGATTTCGACGGCGGCGACCGTCTCGGCCCCACCCGGATCATCCAGGTGCGGGAGCCGGGCATCGGCCTGGAGGGCGTGCTGGTGATCGACAATGTCGCGGCGGGGCCGGCGATCGGCGGCCTGCGCATGGCACCGGACGTGAGCCTGACCGAGTGCGCGCGTCTGGCACGCGCCATGACGCTGAAGAATGCTGTGGCCTCGCTCTGCCATGGTGGTGCCAAGTCGGTGCTGGTGGGCGATCCGCGCATGCCGCCCGGCGACAAGGAGCGCCTGATCAGGGCCTTCGCCTGCGCGCTGCGCGACTGCCGGGACTATATCTTCGGCCCCGACATGGGCACCGACGAGTCCTGCATGGCCTGGGTCCGGGACGAGATCGGCCGGGCCGTCGGTCTGCCCTCGGAACTTGGCGGCATCCCGCTGGACCAGATCGGCGCGACCGGTTGGGGCCTGTTCCAGGCCATCGACGAGGCGGCACCGGACTGCAGTCTCGAACTCGATGGCGCCCGTGTCGCGGTGCAGGGTTTCGGCGCCGTCGGCCGCCATGTCGCCCGCTTTCTCGCCGAGCGCGGTGCCCGCATTGTCGCCGTCTGCGACTCCCGCGCCAGTCTCTCCGATCCCGCCGGGCTCGATCTCGAGCGACTCGAAACACTGAAGCGCGAGGGACGTTCGGTGGGCGAGTACGGCGAGGGTCGGGTCGCGGCCGCCGAGGCCATCGTCGATATCGAGTGCGACATCTGGATACCGGCGGCGCGCCCCGACGTGATCCGCGCCGACAACGTCGACCGGCTGCGGACCCGTATGGTGGCCCAGGGCGCCAATATCCCGGTGACGCCCGAAGCCGAGGCCCGGCTGCACGCACGCGGCATTCTCAGCCTGCCGGATTTCATCGCCAACGCCGGCGGCGTGATCTGCGCCGCCATGGAATACCGCCATCTGAGCCAGTCGGTCGCCTTCGAGAGCATTCGCGACAAGGTCAGAAGCAACACCCGGGCCATGCTCGATGCCGCCCGGGCAGGCGGCCTGGCACCACGCCAGGCCGCCGAACAGCTCGCCACCGAACGGGTACAGAAGGCGATGCAACTGAAACGCTGGGCCCTCTATTGAGCCAGGAGTTCGCCTGATGAAGATTCTTTTTTACGGCCAGGGACTCGACAGCGAGCGCTGGCTCGATGCGATCCGTCAGCACCTGCCGACCCAGGACATACAGCTCTGGTCGCCCGGGCTGTCGCCGCAGTGGCAGGCCGACTATGCACTGCTCTGGCATCCGCCGGTCGAGCTGTTCGCACAGCAGACGCGCCTGCGTGCCATTTTCAATCTGGGTGCCGGCGTCGATGCGCTGTTGAGCCTGCCGGGACGCCCCACCGAGGTGCCGCTGATCCGGCTGCGCAACGCCGGCATGGACCGGTGGATGCTCGAATATGTGCTCTACGGCATACTGCATTTCGGGCGCGACTTCGACCGCTACCGGCAGCAGCAACAGCAGCAGCATTGGCAACCGCTGCAGGCCCGCGCGCGGGAGACCCTGCGCATCGGCCTGCTGGGACTCGGCGCCCTCGGCAGCCGGGTCGGCCAGTCACTGCAACAGCTGGGCTATTGTGTTCAGGGCTGGAGCCGTACACCGAAATCGATCGACGGCATCGACACCTATTCGGGCCTGGAGCACCTCGATCATTATCTCGGGCACTGCGACTTCCTCGTCAACCTGCTGCCGGCCACGAACGAGACCCGGGACCTGCTCGATGCCCACCGCCTCGCCCAGCTGCCCCGGGGCGCGGTGCTGATCAACCCCGGCCGCGGCGACACCCTGGACCCGGGAGCCCTGCTCGCCGCCCGGAGGCCGGCCACCTGCGCGGCGCCCTGCTCGATGTCTTCGCCGAGGAGCCGCTGCCGGCCGGTCACCCGCTATGGTCACGCCCCGAGGTCATCGTCACGCCCCATATAGCCGCCCCGACACTGATCGACGGGGCGCTGGAACAGATCGCCGGCGACATCCAGGCACTGGAGGAAGGGCGTTATGTACCGCGGGTCGATGAGGCAAGGCAATATTGAGAGGTAGGGTGGAATGAGCGAAGCGAATTCCACCAGAGATGTCGGGAGTTATCTGAAAACACCGGTGGAATTCGCAAGCTCATTCCACCCTACGTAGCGTGCACCTTTGAGCGAAGCGAAACTATGGAGTTCAAGGATTATTACAGGATCCTCGGGGTCGATCCCGAGGCCGACAAGACGGCGATCAAGGCCGCCTATCGCAAGCTGGCACGCCGTTACCATCCCGACGTCAGCAGCGAAGAGGACGCCGAGGCGCATTTCAAGGAGGTCTCCGAAGCCTACGAGGTGCTGAAGGATGCCCAGAAGCGCGCCGAATACGACGAACTGCGTCGTTATGGCCGTCACGGCAAGCCGTTCGAACCGCCACCGGGCTGGCAATCGTCGGCCGAATTCCGTGCCGATACCGACCCCTTCGGCGGCTTTTCGGACTTTTTCGAGTCGATCTTCGGCGGTGCCCGCCAGCAGCACCGGCCCCGCGGTGAAGCCCGCGGTTTCGCCAGCCGCGGCCGGGATATCGAGCTCGATCTGCCGATCTTTCTCGAGGATACCCTATCGGAGGAGTCCAAGCCGATCAGCTTCGAAGTGCCACAGGTCGATGCCAGCGGTCACCTGGTGCAGAAGCGGCGCCGGCTCAACGTCAGGATCCCGGCCGGCGTCGTCGACGGCGAACGCATCCGCCTCAAGGGTCAGGGCGCACCGGGTCTGCAGGGCGGCACCCCCGGCGACCTCTATCTGCGCATCCGCCTGGTGCCCCATCCGCTGTTCGACGTCGAGGGGCACAACCTGATCATCACGGTACCCCTGACGCCCTGGGAGGCGGCGCTCGGGGCCCGCATCCAGGTACCGACCCTGAACGGCCGCATTCAGCTGAAGATACCGCCTTCCAGCCAGACGGGGCAGCGCCTGCGCATTCGCGGCAAGGGACTGCCCGGACGCGGTGGCGCAAGGGGCGATCTTTATGCGGTACTCAAGGTGGTGATGCCGCCGGCCGGCGATACGCAGGCAGAAAAGCTGTGGCAACAGCTGGCCGACGCCGTCCCGTTCGACCCGCGTGCAGACTGGAGCAAGTCATGACCCCTGTGCAGATAGAACTGAGCTTCGAGGAGTTCAGCCTGGCCTCGGACCTGCCGGAGAAAGTCCTGCTGCGGATGGTCGAGGAAGGCATCCTCGAACCTGGCGGCGCGTCGCCCGACCGCTGGCGTTTCGAGTCCACGATGATCGTGACAGCACGCAGGGCCTCACGCCTGCATCGCGACCTCGGCATCGACTGGTCCGGTATTGCACTGGCACTGGAACTGCTGGAGGAACTGGAGCGTGCGCGCCTCGAAAACCGCCTGTTGCGCCAGCGCCTCGGACGTTTCATCGAAGAGCCGTAGCCTGGAATGAACGGAGTGAATTCCGGGTTTCCCCAAGCGCGTGCCACAACGGCATGGGCCGCCACCCCATGGACCGTCCCCGTGGAGCGCCACCCGGAATGCGATTCACCGGTCGGAATTCGCCCCTTCGGGGCATCATTCCAACCTACCGGCATCATTCCAACCTACATAGCGTAGTCCGCCAGGGCGGATTTTCGCCTTGCCTTGACCTGATACATCCGGCTGTCGGCCAGCGCCATCAGGTCGTCGAGGTCATCGGCTTCGGACGGGAACAGCGCCCAGCCCATGCTGGCACCGACCGATATCCGTTGCGATTCGCAATCGAACGGCTCGTCCAGTGCCAGGCGCAGTTTGTCGACCACCTGGTCGGCCTCGCGGGCGTTGCGCACCATCGGCAGCAGCAGTACGAACTCGTCTCCACCGGTCCGGGCCACGGTATCGGAGGCGCGGGATACCCGGCGCAGCCGGGCGGCGACTTCCAGCAGCACCAGGTCGCCGGCGTGATGGCCGAAGCGGTCGTTGACCGGTTTGAAACCGTCCAGGTCGATATAGCAGAGACAGAATTCGAGGCGTCCCCGCCGGCTCAGGGCCAGCAGTTGGGCTGCACGCTCCAGCAGCAGCCGCCGGTTCGGCAGGCCGGTCAGGGGGTCGTGGGTCGCTCGGCGCTCGAAACGGCGGAAGGTCTGCATCAGTTGCAGCAGCAACACCAGGATGATCAGCAGCAGACCATAGGCGAGAATGCGGACCCGCATCGCCGCGAGCCCGCTGTCCGAGTCGTCCGGCAACAGGCCGAGCTGCCAGGCACTGTGCTGGAAAATCACCTCCTGGGTCAGCACGCCCGGCCGCTCGAAAAGTCCCGGCGGGCCGAAGAACTGGGCCCCCTCGGCACCCAGGCCGTCCACCCCGCGGATGGCGACCGTCCCGGCGAGTTCACCGGCGATACCGGCCCCCTGCAGCAACGCCTCCATGTCGATCACGATCGAGGCCATGCCCCAGTACCGGTGGCTGGTGCCGTCATCGACGAACACCGGGGTACGGACGATCAGCCCCAGGCCGCCCTGAACCAGCGCCACCGGGCCGACGACCAGGCTGCTCTGGCGCTCGATCGCCTCCCGTACCGCCGGCCACTGGTCGGGGTTATGACGATAATCGAACCCCAGCACCTTTTCGTTGCCTTCACGGGGATAAACGAAACGCACCACATTATCGGGCGCCAGGGCGATATTGCGGATGTAGGTACCGTCCTGCACCATCCGTGCAGCGACGAACTCGAACTCCGCGCGCGTCAGGTAGGGACGATATTCCAGATAGGCCATCAGGCCCCGGGTGAAATGGATGACCGAATTGATCTCGCTCTCGAGCCGGGCCCTCAGTTCGGCAAGGCGTGCCAGAGACTCGCGCTGACGTGACTCCTGGACCCGCTCGGAGGCCAGCCCCGCAACATACTCGGTCACCAGTGTACCGCTCATCGTAACCAGCAGCAGGCACAGGAGCGGTACCAGGCGCCGGCGCATCAGGCTTCTCCAGCCGAGAAGCATCATAACTGACGGTCGCTGTCGCAGAGATAGACGATCGCTTTCATTGCATTCCCTGTCCGAGCGGCAGTTCCTTCGATTCGTGGGCTTTCAGCAACATATCCGGAAAATCTGGAAAAAACAATTCCGATCAGTCCGCCATCGACAGCAATATCTCCCATTCCTGCGGCCGCACCGGCTGCACCGAAAGCCGCCCCTGACGCAACAGCACCATCTCGGCGAGTGCAGGTTCGCGTTTCAGCTCCTTCAGCGGCAGCACCCGGGCGAAGCGCTGCAGCAACCTGACATCGACGCAGAACCAGCGCGGCGCCCCGGGCGTCGCTCGCGCGTCGAACAACGTATGCTGCGGATCGAACTGGCTGGGGTCGGCATAGGGATCGCTCACCACCTCGGCGATGCCGGCAATGCCGACGTCCTTGCAGCTGCTGTGGTAGATCAGTACCCGATCGCCCGTACGCACCCGGTCACGCAGGTAGTTGCGCGCCTGGAAATTGCGAATCTCATCCCAGCGTGCGGTCTGCTGCGGGCACGCGGCCAGGTCCTCAATTCCGAACACATCGGGCTCGGTCTTGAACAGCCAGTAGTTCATGGCGGAGTCTCATGCAATCGATAACGGCGGCCAGTATAACCGATACCATTGACGCTTCTGTGCCATGATGAGCGACTCCTGCCCTCCCAATAGGGTCAGGCCTGTTTCGAGTAGGCTTTCATCTCGTACATCCGCGTATCAGCGACGGCCATCAGTGCTTCCAGATTCTCCGCGTCGGTGGGATAGAGCGCGCAACCGAAACTGGCGCCGATATCGATCTGATGGCCACGGTAGCTGATCGGTGGCTCAAGTGCCTGCGCCAACTTGCGGATGACCTGCCGAGCCTCGTCCGCGCCCTGCATCAGCGGCAGCAGGATAACGAACTCGTCGCCGCCGGTACGGGCAACGGTATCGGACTGGCGCAGCGCCCCGAGGAGGCGCTTCGCGACCTCGAGCAGTACGGCATCGCCTGCATGATGCCCTAACTTGTCGTTGACCGGCTTGAAGCCGTTCAGATCCACATAGCAGAGCCCGAACCCGAGCCCGCTGCGATTGCTGAGCGACACCAGTTGCCGGGCACGTTCCAACAGCAGTCGCCGGTTGGGCAAGGCGGTCAGGGGGTCACGCGTTGCGCGCTCTTCGGCACGGTGAAAAATCCGCACCAGCTGCAAAGACAGCGCCACCATTGCCAACAGCAGGCCGTAGCTGAGCGCTTTTACCCGCAACCCCGCGGCAAGCGCGCCTCTGGCCCGGGGCACAACGCCCAACTGCCACCAGTTGCGCCGGAAAGATACCACCTGGGTCTGCACGCCTTCCGTCTCGAAAATTCCCTCGTCGCCCCAGAACTGGTCCTGATCCGCCCCCAGGGTATCGACATGCCGGATAGCCAGGGGCCCCAGCTCCTGCTCATAGACGCCGGCCGCCCGCAACACCGATTCGATATCGATCACGACCGAGCTCATGCCCCAGTAGCGGCTGTCCTTGCCTTCGTCGACGAATATAGGGGTCCGGGCAATCAGTCCAGTTCCCCCTGTACCAGCTCGAGCGGACCGGCCACCATCGTATCGTTACGATCGATCGCCTGCAGAATCGCCGGCCACTGCCGTCGATCCTTTTCGTAATTGAGGCCCAGAACCGCTTCATTGCCCTGGCGGGGATAGACGAAACGCACCACATTGTCCGGTGCCAGTCCGATATTGCGGATATGTTGGCTACCGCGCAGGATATGCGAGGCGATGATTTCCAGCTCCCCCGGAGCAGCGTCGGGTCTGGCGACAATATAGGCGCTCAGCCCACGGGTCAGATAAAGCACCGAGTTGATCTCGCTCTCGATCCTTGCCCTCAACTCCGACAGTTGCGCCTGCGTTTCGCGCTGCTGGGACTCAAGCACCCGCTGAGTGGCCAGACCGGCGACATACTCGGTACCCAGAATCCCGCAGACCACCATCAACAGAATGCCAAGATAGGGTATCCAGCGCTTTCTCCATCTGGCCCTGTCCTTGTGTTTTTCCATGCCTCCAACACCCCGGCTTGCCTGAAGCCCTCAGGCAAAAGTCTCCGAACAGCGACAGTCAAACGCTCGCAATCCCCACCCAAGCATATGATTTATTGAGAATAATTCCAGAAATCAGGCGTGCCAAATGTATATTTAATGCCAAGAGACGGACGGTTCGCAGCTCTGTGAATATCCTGCGGGCGGCAACAGCCCCCTACCTTACCGCCCGCTTGACGTCGTCACAATCCCTGTCTAGCTTGAATCGGACGGGCGCAGACAGCCGTTCCACAACCCGCCACTCCTGCCGCCGCGCCGGTCGGGACCGGGGCGCCGCCGGTGCAAACACGGTCGCCACCTTACCAAGGCGAAAACGGGCTAGCAGCAGAAAAAAATGTTGGTGTTTTTTTCCCGTTTTGTTCATATTCGGCGCTGCAAACAGGCGCTGTACCGGGTCTTTTTCGCCCGACCCCGCAAAGCGTTTTACAGCATCCATTTTCCTATTGTTGATGGGGGATCCCATTCGATGAAAAGCCGGTTGTTCGGATTGAAAACTCTCGCCGCGGCCCTGGCGCTGGGCATGTCGCTGCAGGCCTCGGCCGAAGAGGAATTGCATGTCTATAACTGGTCCGATTATATCGCCGAGGATACGA
Organism: Marinobacterium aestuariivivens; assembly: GCF_042661465.1. Lineage (NCBI taxonomy): Bacteria > Pseudomonadati > Pseudomonadota > Gammaproteobacteria > Oceanospirillales > Oceanospirillaceae > Marinobacterium > Marinobacterium aestuariivivens. The sequence goes on from NZ_JBHSWE010000001.1 coordinate 749,290, forward strand.
TCGACAGGTTCCAGCAGGAGACCGGCATCAAGGTGCTGTACGATGTCTACGACTCCAACGAGGTGCTCGAAGCCAAGCTGCTGGCCGGCAGCAGCGGCTACGACCTGGTCTTCCCGACCGCCCGCCCGTTCGCCGACCGCCAGATCAGCGCCGGTATCTTCCAGCCGCTGGACAAGTCCAAGCTGAGCAACTACGGCAACCTGGATCCGGTGATCCTGGGCTCGCTCGGCGATATTGATGCCGATCACGCCCACCTGGTGCCCTATATGTGGGGTACCACCGGCATCGGCATCAACGTCGGCAAGGTACGGGAGATTCTCGGCGAGGATGCGGCCCTGGACAGCTGGCGGCTGGTGTTCAATCCTGAGGTCAGCGCCAAGCTTTCGGCCTGCGGCGTATCGCTGATGGACGACCCGACCGAGGTGCTGGTCGCGGCCCGCGCCTACCTGGGCAAGAACCCGAACGACTATGGCAGCGAAGCGCTGGATGAAGCGGCCGCCGTGGTCAATGCGGTGCGTCCGAACATCCGCTACTTCCACAGCTCGCAGTACATCAACGACCTGGCCAATGGCGACCTCTGCGTTGCCCACGGCTACAGCGGCGATATACTCCAGGCCAAGGCCCGCGCCGAAGAAGCCGGCAACAATGTCGAGATCGCCTACCTGGTGCCGTCCGAAGGTGCCGTCGTCTGGACCGACGTCATGGCGATTCCGGCCGATGCACCGAACGCCGCCGCCGCCCACAAATTCATCGACTTCCTGATGCGCCCCGACGTCATCGCGCCGATCAGCAACTATGTGGCCTACGCCAACGCCAATGCCGCGGCCACGGAACTCGTCGACGAGGCGGTACGCCAGGATCCGGGTATCTACCCGCCCCAGGCGACCCGCGAGCGCTTCATCACGCTGAAAACGCCGAGCAACCGCGAAACCAAGGCGATCAACCGCCTCTGGACGCGAATCAAGACCGGCCAGTAAGTTCCTTCCAGTGCCCCCGCCAGCCGTCTGGCGGGGGCATTATTGACCCGGAGTACAATCAGAGTTGATGAACCAGGCACGGAACTTGGCCCGCGACACCGACTGGCAGGGGTCCGACAGCGAACCGGCCATCCGCATCCAGAACGTCACCAAGACCTTCGGCAACACCTACGCGGTGGACGATGTCAGCCTAGACATCCACCGCGGCGAGTTCTTCTCGCTGCTGGGGCCGTCCGGCTGTGGCAAGACCACCTTGCTGCGCATGCTGGCCGGCTTCGAAACCCCGACCAGCGGCCGCATCCTGATCGATGGCGTCGACGTCACCGAGGTGCCGCCGTACGAGCGCCCGATCAACATGATGTTCCAGTCCTATGCGCTCTTTCCGCACATGACGGTCGCCGACAATATCGCCTTCGGCCTGAAACAGCAGCGTATGCCGCGCGCCGAGCGCGACGTTCGTGTGCAGGAGATGATGGAGCTGGTGCAGATCGCGGCATTCGGCAAACGCAAGCCCCACCAGCTCTCGGGCGGCCAGCGTCAGCGTGTCGCCCTCGCCCGGGCCCTGGCACGCCATCCCCGCATCCTGCTGCTCGACGAACCCCTCGGGGCGCTGGATAAGAAGCTGCGCGAGAAAACCCAGTTCGAACTGGTCAATATCCAGGAACGCCTGGGCATCACCTTCATCATCGTCACCCATGACCAGGAAGAGGCGATGACGATGTCCTCGCGCATCGCCCTGATGCGCGAGGGCCGCGTCGAGCAGGTGGATCCGCCACGGCGCCTCTACGAATTTCCGGTCAGCCGCTATGCCGCCAACTTCATCGGCTCGGTCAACCTGTTCGAGGGGTGGTGCTGGAGCAGGACGGTGACGAGATCCTGCTGCAATGCGACGAAGCGGGCACCCTATTGCGGGTGCGTGACAGCCGCAGGGTGAGCCACGGCATGCCGCTGTGCCTGGCCGTGCGACCGGAGAAGATTCGCCTGCTGCCGGCCGGCACCGAAGGCCCGAACCGCCTGCAGGGGGTCATCAAGGAGATCGCCTATCTGGGTGACGTCTCGATTTACCATGTCGAGCTCGAAACCGGCAAGCGGGTCCAGTTCACCCAGTCCAACGTGCTGGCCCTGGCCGAACAGCCCCTGAGCTGGGACGACGAGGTCGCCCTCAGCTGGCAGCCGGACAGCTGCGGAGTCCTGACCGAATGAGGCGCCCTGCTCTGCCCCGGGGCCGCCACTGGATCATCGGCCTGCCCTCGTTCTGGCTCGGGCTCTTCTTTCTGCTGCCGTTCCTGTTCGTATTGAAGCTCAGCCTGTCCGAATCGGTACTGGCCCAGCCGCCCTACCTGGACCTGATCCGCGAATTCCAGGACGGCCTGATCACCCTGACGATCAACCTCGGCAACTACCAGTTGCTGCTCGAGGACAGCCTCTACGTCAAGGCACTGATCAGTTCGCTGGAGATCGCCGCCTTGTCGACCCTGCTGACGCTGCTGCTGGGCTATCCGATGGCCTACGCCATCGCCCGTTCGCCGCGCCACTGGCGGCTGCCGCTGATGATGCTGATCATCCTGCCGTTCTGGACCTCCTTCCTGATCCGCGTCTATGCCTGGATCGGCATTCTCAAAAACAATGGCCTGATCAACCAGACCCTGATGGCGCTGGGGCTGATCGACAGCCCGCTGGAGATCCTGCACACCCCGGTGGCGGTCTATATCGGCATCGTCTACAGCTATCTGCCGTTCATGGTACTGCCGCTCTACGCGACCCTGATCCGGCTCGACCTGACACTGCTGGAAGCCGCGGCGGACCTCGGCTGCCGCCCTGGAAGCAGTTCGTCACCATCACCCTGCCGCTGTCGATGCCGGGGGTGCTGGCCGGCGCCCTGCTGGTGTTCATTCCGGTGATGGGCGAGTTCGTCATTCCGGACCTGCTCGGCGGCCCCAATACGCTGATGCTGGGCAAGCTGATGTGGACCGAGTTCTTCAGCAACAAGGACTGGCCCTGGCCTCGGCGCTCGCCGCCGTGCTGCTGGTGGTGCTGATCATACCCTTCATGCTGCTGCGACATTTCGAACAGCGCGCCGAGGAGGGGCAGCAATGATGTCTCAACCGACCTGCTGCGCCCTCATGCTGCTGCGTCGCTCTCGAAAGTCACCGCAACGTGCCGAGGAGGGACAATGATGCTGCGCCGTTCCCCACTCCTGCTCACGGCGTTGATCTTCGGCTACGCCTTCCTCTACGGCCCGATCATCAGCCTGATGGTCTATTCGTTCAACAAAAGCCGGCTGGTGACCGTGCTCTTGGGAAAGGCTGGGTTCAGCACCAAGGAGTACCTTGAGCCACTGCAACGCTATCCTTGGAATTCGCTGATACTTGGGGGCCGATATGCTTAAACGCTCTCCGTTGCTGCTCACGGCGCTGATCTTCGGCTACGCCTTTCTCTACGGCCCGATCATCAGCCTGATGGTCTATTCGTTCAACGAAAGCCGGCTGGTGACCGTCTGGGGAGGCTTCAGCACCAAGTGGTATTTCGAGCTGCTCCAGAACCAGCAGATCCTCGGGGCCGCCTGGCTCAGCGTGAAGATCGCCGCGCTCAATGCCAGTATCGCCGTGATCCTCGGCACCCTGGCGGCACTGGCACTGGTGCGCTACCGGCGCTTTCGCGGCCGCGCCACCCTCGAAACCATGGTCACGGCACCGATGGTGATGCCCGATGTCATTATCGGCCTGTCGCTGCTGCTGCTGTTCATCTCGATGGAGGACCTGATCGGCTGGCCCCAGGGTCGCGGCCAGACCACCATCACCCTGGCCCATATCACCTTCTCGATGGCCTATGTCACGGTGGTGGTGCGCAGCCGCCTGGCCCATATGGACCGCTCTCTCGAGGAAGCGGCACTGGACCTGGGCGCCCGGCCGCTGAAGGTGTTCTTCGCCATCACCCTGCCGATCATCGCGCCGGCGCTGGTCGCCGGCTGGCTGCTGGCCTTCACGCTGTCGATGGACGACCTGGTCATCGCCAGCTTCGTCTCGGGCCCGGGTGCCACGACGCTGCCGATGGTGGTTTATTCGAGCGTGCGTCTGGGTGTCAGCCCGCAGATCAATGCCCTGGCCACCATCATCGTGGTGATTGTCAGCATCGCGGTGGCGATCGCCGGCGTGCTGATGTACCGGCAGGAAAAGCGTAGCCAGTCGTCGTAGGAGCCTCGCCCCGAGGCGAAACGGTCCAGCACTGCGGTCGTTCGCTGCGGGGCGCTGCACCTACGGGGACGTCGCTCCTACGATAAGCGGGTGGAAACTTCGGGAACATCCGTGGTCGGCAGGCTGATGTTGACGCGCCCCTGGGCGACCTGGCCGCGCATGCGCAGGCTGCCACCGTACATTTCGATCACCTCGCAGGCCTGGACCTGGTCGAGGGGCGCGCCCTGCCAGTGTCCGTCGATTTCCAGCCGGCGCATGCCCGGCAACTCCATATCACCGATATCCTGGACGTTGATCAGCAGCTGCTCCGGCTCCTGGCGCAGACGCACCAGCAGGCGATGGCTTCGATGCCTAAGCACCAGCTCCTCGGTAAGACTGCGCAGCGCGGCCGCCAGTCCCGCCGTTCTCCCCTGCAGCCTGCCGAGCGGCAGCGGCACTTGCACGTAAAGTGCCGGCGCGCCCTTGAGCGGCGGCGCCAGCGCCTCGCGTATCAGATCCAGCGGATCCAGCCCCGGGACGCCTTCGTCTGCTCGGCCGGTTGTATCGAAGTTCGGGATGAACCCAGCACCGACTGAAGCGCCAGCCTGTCCGCGGCCGACAATGCGGCCTGAAACCGGGGCTGGCGACAGAGCTCGGTCAACATCCGGTGCCGGACGGCCAGTTCGCTGTCGATGCCGACAGGAGGCGCCTGAAACAGCACGAATTCGAATGCGGCCCAGCGCAGACCTGTCGCCGAGTGCAACTGCTGCGTGCATGGCTGACGCACCAGCAGCCGCTCTCCCTCGCGGTGCAGCACTTCGAGGCGGGTGCCCGGCTCAAGTTCCAGCTGACGACGGGCCAGTTGGCTGGATAGCGCGATTTCGCCATCGCTCCTGATGACCGCCACCCTTGCACACAACAGGTCGAGGAGGCGCTGGAAAAACTGGATTCGCATAGTCCGGTCTAGTTACCCAAAGTCCATTTCCGAGTTTGCGAGATATTACCAGAATTTCCGAATTATAAAAATGAGGATCTTGAGGCCTGAGGCCTGAGGTCTGAGGTCTGAGGCGAAAAGCGTGGGAAGTAGCCTGGAATGAGCCGAAGGCGAATTCCGGGTCCCGAAGCCCAGGCCCTGCATTGGAACGCCTGGGTTTGCGTGGAGCCCACCCGGTGGGGTGCCACCCGGTCGGAATTCGCCCCTTCGGGGCATCATTCCAACCTACGCCCAGCCGACGGGCCCCGGGGTTAAACGTATCCTGGACTCCGGCTCAGCGCTCAAGCAGAGACTCGAGGCGTTCGCGAATCAGTTCGAAGGGCACCGGCTTGGGCAGGACCCTGCACTCGACGCCGACCGGCATGCCGGCAAGCACTTCGTTTTCCTCGAGAGCGGAGATCACCATCAGCTCCATGCGGTCGAGCAGGCCGCTCTGCTTGAGCGCCGAGATCATCTGGAAACCGTCGATATTCGGCAGGTTGAGGTCGAGCAGCAGCAGCTGCGGTTCGACCTGGCCGACCGTCAGCAGGCCAGTGTAGCCATTGTCCGCCAGATGCAGGTCGAGCGGCAGGTGCCAGCTCTTCAGCGTCAGCTCATAAAGCCGCAGCAGTGTCGACTCGTCCTCGACCACGAGTACCTTCAGTGGCGGAGGTGATGCTTTGTCGCCATCGCTGGCACCGGGCCCAGGCAGGACCGGCCCCGCGCCCGAACGCAGCTCCTGCGCCAGCTTGTGGACGTCGGTCAGGCTGAAGCGACGATGACCGCCCGGGGTCTTCCAGCTCGCAATTACGCCGGCATCGGCCCAGAGCTGTACGGTTCTGGCCGAAACACCAAGCAACTCCGCTGCCTTGCGACTGGTGCAGATATCATCCTGTCTGATCGTCATCGTATTCTCTGTGCTGCAAAACTTTCTGCGATTGGCATTCTACACCTTTTCAATGCTTCTTTTATGCCTTTCAAAAAAACCTGTCAAATCAGGCACTGGCCGGCAGCCAGACGCTGACCCGGGAGCCTTCTCCGATAGTACTCTGAATCTCGATCAGGCCACCATGGCGCTCGACGATTTCTCTGCTGACCGACTCGAACATGGTACCTATTGGACCGGGCGCCAGTCACGGCTGTAATCGAGAAATCGCTCGAGCAGGGGGCTGCGGTATTTGTCACGATGACAGATGAGGCTTAGCTGGCGCGAAAAGTGCCTTTCCAGCCGGACCTCGCGCAGTTTCCTGGCCTCGCAGAGTGCCTCGGTCGCCAGACGGGACATGAAACCGAGCCCGAGCCCCGCGGCGACGCTGTTGTTGACCCCCTCGTTGGCATTCATCTCCAGCGCCAGGTGCCAGCGTTCGAGCCTGGGCAGGAGCAGCCGCTCGAACTGTTCGCGGGTACCGGAGCGGGGTTCACGCAGCACCCAGCGCTGATCGTTCAGCGCCGCCAGCGGATGGGAACGGCCGTCCGCCAGCGGATGGTCAGGGGATGCGACCACATGCATTTCGTCTTGCCCCCAGGGCATGATCAGGAGTTCCTCTTCGCCGGACATGCCCTCGATAAAGGCCAGGTCCAGTTCGAAGCGCTGCAGCTGCTCGATCAACAGCGCCGTGCTGCGAATCGTCACCCGGGGCCGGCGGCACGGCACCTGTGCCATAAAGCCTGCCAGCAGGCGCGGCAGCAGATTGTTGCCGATGGTATGGCTGGCGCCGATGCGCAGCTGCCCGGTCAGCGGTCCCTGGGTGCCGAACAGCCCGGTAACCCCCGCCATCCGCTCCAGCAGTTCGTCGGCCAGGGCACCAGTTGCTCGCCGGCGGGATTGAGCACCAGCCGGTTGCGGATCCTGTCGAACAACCGCGTATCGAGCTGCCGCTCGAGTTCCTGCAGCGCCATCGAGACGGCGGCCCGGGTCAGATGCAGTTCCTCGGCGGCGCGCGCCAGCGAGCCCTGCCGCGCCACACTGGCGAACACCCTGAGCTGCTTGAAAGTCACGGCCGACATGTTCAATTTATCTTAACTTTATATAAAAAACGTTTAGATATGCTTTATATCAAGATTTCACTAGGATAGCCGAACGATTTATGCACCGGGGATACATTTATGCTCAGAGCCGTCCGAGAAACGCTGCGTCAGCTGCCCACGCCGCTGGCCGGACTGGCGCTGGGCATCGCCGCACTGGGTGCCAGCTGGGAACTGCTGCTGCCGCTGCAGGACAGGGCCCAGCTGGCAGGTGCCGCCGTGGCGGCACTGCTGCTGCTGCTGATACTGTGCAAGTTCGTGCTGCACCCCCTGCTGCTCTGGCGCGAACTGGCACACCCCGTGGTTGGCGGCGTCGTGCCGACCTTCAGCATGGGCACCATGCTGATCAGTCACGCCCTCTATCCGCTGGCCCCGGCGGCCGCCACCTGGCTCTGGCTGCTGGCGGTGGCGCTGCACCTGACGTTCCTGGTGCTGTTCGTACTCCATCGCCTGCATAGGTTCGAATTGCATCACATGGCGCCAAGCTGGTTCGTGCCGCCGGTGGGGATCGTCGCGTCCGCGCTGACATGCCCGCCCGAAGCGACGGAGCTGGCGCGCAACCTGATGTGGTTCGGCCTCTGCTGCTACTGCCTGCTGCTGCCACTGATGCTGTACCGGCTGATCTTCGCCCGCCGCCTGCCCCGCGCCGCTCGACCGATACTGGCAATTCTGGCGGCACCGGCGAACCTCTGTCTGGCCGGCTATATCAGCATCATCGATCAGCCGTCGCTGCTGCTGATCGCGGTACTCGGCACCGTCGCCCAACTGATGACTCTGGTGATCTACCTGGCATTCGTCGAGCTGTTGCGGCTGCCGTTCAGCCCGGCCTATGCCGCCTTCACCTTCCCGGTGGTGATCAGCGCCACCGCCATGCTGAAACTGGAGCAGCTGCTGCTGTCGCTCTCGGCCCCGGCCGATGTCGTCGGACCGGTACACTGGCTGGCCGAGGCGGAACTCGCCGGCGCCAGCCTGATGGTGGCCTATGTCGCGCTGCGCTACCTGCTGCACTACGGCAGGTTTCTGGTACCCGCACAGTGGCGCCTGCGCACCGCCTGAGCGGTTGCCTGGCGCGCCCCGTTGCGGCACTCTTGGAATGCAGGAGGAGGAAAAGCCGCATGACTGTCTGTGCACCTGAACGCCGAAACAGCCGGTGCCGAGCCCGGAACCGGTCCCTGCACGATCCGCTGCTCTACTTCGCTTATGGTTCCAACATGGCGGTCGAACGCCTGCGCGCACGGGTGGCCGAAGCCGAACGGCTGTCGCCCGGGCTGTTGCAGGGCCACAGCCTGCGCTTTCACAAGATCGGCCGCGACGGCTCCGCCAAGTGCGATGCCTTCGAGACCGGCAATGCACCGGATCGCGTCCACGGCGTGCTGTTTCATATAGAGCGCCGCAGCCGGGTCTGGCTCGACCGGGCCGAAGGGCTCGGGATGGGCTACGATATCCGCGAAGTCGAAATCCAGCTGGACAGCGGTGAACGCCTGACCGCATTCACCTACTGCGCCAGCCTGATCGATCCCCGATTGCACCCTTTCGACTGGTACCTGGAGCATGTGCTGCACGGCGCCCGCCAGGCCTGCCTGCCACCTGACTACATCGAGGCGCTCCTGCGCCAGCCCTGCATCCCGGATCCCGATACCGAACGTGCCGCCCTGGAGCGGGCGATCTATCGATAGAGCCCCTCTGCGGTCAAACTGCCGTTAGCCCCTGTGGGAGCCCACTCCGTGGGCGAATCGCTATTCGCCCGGAGGACCGGGCTCCCACAGGCTCCATGGGCCTCAGACCGCATCAATGCTCGTGGTGCACGCGCATCAGGCTGTGATTGCTGCCCTCGACGAGGTCGTCGCCGAACCAGGACAGGCTTTCGTGCATGTCGACCACCTCACCGACGATGATCAGCGCCGGCGCCGGCAACTGCGCCACCGCCTGCAGCTCGGCGATATTGGCCAGGGTGCCGGTCAGCACCTTCTGGTCCCGCGCCGTGCCTTTCGAGACGATCGCCACCGGCGTCTCGGCCGGCTTGCCGTGGGCCACGAGCTTCGAGGCCAGCTCCGGCAGCGTATGCAGCCCCATATAGAGGACGATGGTCTGGTTCGGATGCACCAGTTCGGCGAAGTTGAGGTCGCTGGTGCGGTTTTTCAGCTGGCCGGTGACAAACTTCACCGACTGAGCAACATGACGGTGCGTCAGCGGAATACCGGCATAGGTGGCGCAGGCACTGGCGGCGGTGATGCCCGGAACGACCTGGAACGGAATACCGTGGGGCTTGAGCGACTGCAGCTCCTCAGCGCCGCGGCCGAAGATAAAGGGATCGCCACCCTTGAGGCGCAGGACCCGCTTGCCCTCGAGGGCATGCTTCACCAGCAGATCGTTGATCCCCTCCTGCGGCAAGGCATGATTGTCGCGTTTCTTGCCGACAAAGACGAGATCGGCATCGCGGCGGCACAGCTCCAGCACGTCCTTCGACACCAGCGCATCGTAGAGCACCACGTCGGCCTGCTGCATCAGCCGCAGCGCCTTGAAGGTCAGCAGCTCGGGATCGCCGGGACCGGCCCCCACCAGGTAGACCTCGCCCACCTGGTGCTCGGGATCCGCGACGTCGAGCTTGGACTGCAGCAGTTGCTCGGCGGCACCGAGACGGCCGGCAAACACCTGTTCGGCCACCTGACCCTGCAGCACCGACTCCCAGAACTTGCGGCGCTGGTTGACACCGGAAAAACGCGTCTTGACCCGGTCGCGGAAACGCCCGGCGAGCTTGCCGAGCTGGCTGTAGCCGTTCGGAATCAGCGTCTCGAGCCGGGCCCGCAGCATCCGCGCCAGTACCGGCGAGTCGCCACCGGAGGAGATCCCGATCACGATCGGCGAGCGGTCGACAATGGCCGGAAATACGAAGGTGCACAAACGCGGACAATCGACGACATTGACCGGAATATTGCGCGCAACGGCATCGTAATGGATGCGTTCGTGCAGAGCCTCGTCATCGGTTGCGGCCACCACCAGCACACGGCCCTCGAGCAGGGCGCTGTGGTACTCACCGACAATCAGCTGCCCTCCCTCGTTCTCGACCAGTTCCGCCAGCTCCGTCCCGATCTGCTGCGCCACCACGGTGAGCCGGGTACCGGCCCGCACCAGCAGCCGCGCCTTGCGCAGCGCCACCTGGCCGCCACCGACCAGCAGCGCCGACTGATCCCTGAGGCGGAAAAAGAGAGGAAGGTACTCCACGTGCTCTACTCCTGCGTCCGAACTTACTCTGTAGTGTAATGCAACTCGCTGCTCTGAAATCGGTCAGCCTGTTCTTCCATGATGCAAGATTGCGGCCAGCCCGGGATAACGCGCCGAAAGGGCTCGGGAGCTGCCTCCGCCTTCCGGGCTGCACCATAACAAGGCACCATGCCGCACTCCTTTGGTGCAAGCCGAAACAAACGCCCGGGGCCTGGAATGAGCGAAGCGAATTCCGGGTTTCGAAGCGCATTCGGGGTCCCAGCCGACGTGCCATATCCGTGCGGAACTCCTTTGGTGCAACCTGAAACAAATTCGCCCGTAGCCTGGAATGAGCGAAGCGAATTCCGGGGGCTCGGCTCGTCGGAATTCGCCCCTTCGGGGCATCATTCCAACCTACAGACAAGCCCCCGCTCCTTCACATCCATATGATCGCGGGATAAATACATCCTTGTACAAGCCCCGCTCCTTCACATCCATGTGATCGCGGGATAAGTACATCCTTGTACAAAAACGCCGCTGCGGCAGAACCGCAGCGGCGTTCGAGCATGCAAAACCGCTTTTCGTTACTTGAACTTCAGCGGCGTGGCCGGGTGCAGACCGCACTCGCGGTTTTCCGGGTTTTCCCACCACCAGCGGCCCGAACGCACATCCTCGCCCATGGAGATCGCACGGGTGCAGGGCGCACAGCCGATGCTCGGGTAGTGACGGTCGTGCAGTTCGTTGTAGGGCACCTCGTTGGCGCGGATATAGGCCCAGACCTCTTTCTCGCTCCAGTCGGCCAGCGGGTTCAGTTTCTGCAGACCGTTGCCCTCGTCCCATTCGCTGAAGGCGATCTCGTCGCGGGTGACCGACTGCTCCCGGCGCAGACCGGTGATCCAGGCCTGCTGACCCGACAATGCGCGCTTGAGCGGCTTGATCTTGCGCACGAAACAGCAGCCCTTGCGCAGCGCCTGGGACTCGTAAAAGGCGTTGATGCCGTTCTCGGCCACGTACGCCTCGACATCGGCGGCTTCCGGATAGTACACGTCCAGCTTCAGGTTGCCGTAATGGCTGCGCACCTGGGCCAGCAGCTTCAGGGTTTCCTCCGGCAGCCGGCCGGTGTCCAGTACGAACATCCGGATCCCGGGCGCATACCGGCTGATCAGGTCGGTCAGCACCACGTCCTCGGCACCGAGGCTGTTGGCGAAAACGATGCCGTTGGCATAGTCGGCCTCGGCCTGTTTCAGCAGGCCGGCGACGTGCTCGATCTTGGCCTGGAGTTCGGCGCTTATCTGCTCGCTCATCACAAATTCCTCACCTCGAATGACAACGGCCGCTGCCCGCCTCCAGTTACGAAAAAGGGAGCCGCGGCCGTTCGGATACTCAGCGGCCCTGGCGGTAGATCGGCCGCGGATCGTCGGCGGCGCCCTGGTAGTAGGCACCCACTTCACCGAAGGCGTTCAGCGTCTCCGGCTTGAAGCGGTCTTCGGGCACCTGGAGGGCATCGAAACCGCAGCGCTGCAGATATTCGAAGCGGTCACGGGTGATGTCGCCCACCGCGCGCAGCTGCCCCTTGAAGCCCGCCCGGCGCACCAGGCGTGCCTGGCTGAAGCCACGGCCGTCACGGAACACCGGGAACTCGATGGCAACCAGCGCCAGTCTGTCGAGATCCTGCAGCACCGGCTCGACCTCGTCGTCGCCATTGAACTGCACGCCCAGGGCACCTGGCGGTTCGCGAGGATCTCGCGGTTTTCCAGGTAGAGTGCCAGCGGCACGACGACATCGCCGTCCTTCGGCAGCTGCTCGATAGTGGCTTCGGCGTCCACGAACTGCCAGTTGTCCTGGCTGACGACTTCGCGATTAATGAGCAGCGGCATAGACCTTCTCCTTGAACGGGTTGACACCGATGCGGCGGACGGTGTCGATAAAGAGTTCGTTTTCCTGGCGATTCTCGACATAGACCAGCAGGATCTTCTCCAGCGTATCGGCGACCTCGTCGGCGGCGACGGACTTGCCCAGCACCTTGCCCAGCGAAGCATCTTCCTTGTCGGAGCCGCCGAGGGTGATCTGGTACCAGTCCTCGCCGTTCTTGTCGACACCGAGAATGCCGATATGGCCGACATGGTGATGACCGCAGGCATTGATGCAGCCGGACATGTTCAGACGGATCTCGCCGAGATCGTACTGGTAGTCCAGGTCATCGAACTTCTCGTTGATCTGGTCGGCGATACCCAGCGTCTTGGCATTGGCCAGCGCGCAGAAGTCGCCGCCCGGGCAGACGATCATGTCGCTCAGGGTGTTGATGTTCGGGCGCGCCATATTGTGCTCGGCCAGCACCTGCCAGACCGCGTAGAGGTCGGCGTTCCTGACATCGGCCAGCACCAGGTTCTGGGTGTGGGTGACGCGGATTTCGCCCCAGCTGTATTTCTCGGCCAGATCGGCCACCACATCCATCTGCAGGTCGGTGGCATCCCCGCCGGCGCCAGCATGGGCTTCAGCGACACGACCACGCCGCGATAGCCCGCGACCTTGTGCTCAACGGTGTTCTTCTCGTACCAGACACGGAAACCGCTGTCGGCCTCGAGCTTGCCGGCGAGGCTCTGGTCGGACGCAGCGGACGCATCGTAGTCGAACGGCCTGAAGAAGCTCTGCACGCGCTCGATCTCTTCGACGGGCAGTTTCAGTTCCGGCTGTTCGGCCTTGATCTGCTCCCACTCCGCCTCGACCAGGCGCGCGAATTCCTCGGCCCCCAGGGCCTGCACCAGAATCTTGATGCGGGCCTTGTACTTGTTGTCGCGGCGTCCCTTGAGGTTGTAGACACGCAGGATCGCCTCGAGGTAGGACAGCAGGTCCTCCCGCGGCAGGAATTCGCGGATCGTCTTGCCGATCATCGGGGTACGGCCCAGGCCGCCGCCGACCAGCACCTCGAAACCGACTTCACCGGCGTCGTTCTTCACCAGGTGCAGCCCGATGTCGTGGACCTGGGACGCGGCGCGGTCCTCCGGACCTCCGGTCACCGCCATCTTGAACTTGCGCGGCAGGTAGGCGAATTCCGGGTGGAAGGTCGACCACTGGCGAATCAGTTCGCAGTACGGACGCGGATCCTCGATCTCACTGGCGTTGATGCCGGCGAAATGGTCGGTGGTGGTGTTGCGAATGCAGTTGCCCGAGGTCTGAATGGCGTGCATCTGCACTTCGGCGAGTTCCGCCAGGATATCGGGCACGTCTTCCAGCTTCGGCCAGTTGAACTGGATGTTGGTACGGGTCGTGAAGTGGCCATAGCCCTTGTCGTAGGTGCGGGCAATGTGCGCGAGCTTGCGCAACTGTTGCGACGACAACAGCCCATACGGGATCGCGACACGCAGCATCGGCGCATGGCGCTGGATGTACAGGCCGTTCATCAGGCGCAACGGCAGGAATTCTTCATCGGGCAGTTCGCCCGCCAGGAAACGGCGAGTCTGGTCGCGAAACTGGGCGACGCGGTCATCGACCACTTTCTGATCTACTTCGTTATATAAATACATGCTCCAACACCTTGCCTGGCGGCGGCGCCGCCATTCACCTCAAATTCTGTGGACATTGACCCGGCTTGTCCGGGTCAATCCTGTAATGCATGGATGCATCACCATTGGTCGAAGACCAATGCGAGCCCTTGACATAAAATTGCTCCTGCATTTTTTGCATACAGGCCATCCATGGCCTTCAAAATCAAGGGATTTCGCAAAATTCCGCCCGATTTTCAAGGGCGGCCATCCAACAGGCAAGGATGCCTGTTGGGTGGCTGGTCAAAAGCCGATCAGCCCGCGAGTACGAAACGCAGTCCGATCGCAAACAGAATGGAACCCATGATCGGCTGCATCACCTTGGGCGAGAGCCGCACCCCGACATGACTGCCCAGAAAAACCCCCGGCAGCGAACCGGCGAGCAAGTATATCAGCAGTGACAGGTCGACATTACCCATGGTGTAGTGTCCGGCCCCGGCGATGCTGGTCAGTACCACCGCATGCACCAGGTCGCTGCCGACGATTGCCGGCATGGTCATGCGCGGATACAGCAGTATCAGCATCGCCGTGCCCAGGGCACCGGCGCCGACCGACGACAGCGTTACCAGGCAGCCGAGCAACAGCCCCATCAACACCGTCGCATAGGGGCGCACGAGACGCGCCCGGTGGGCCAGCGGATGATGCTCGAAGCTCAAGGCCTTCTCGCGAATGCGATTGCGCAGAAACACCGCCACCGAGGTCAGCACCAGCGACACACCCAGCGTCATGTTCATCAGCGACTCGATGCTTTCGAGCGCCTCGAGCCCCTTCAGGTAATTCAGCGTCAGCAGGCTGCCCGGAATACTGCCGGCCAGCAACAGCCCGACGACTTTCCAGTACACCATTTTCTTGCGGGCATAGGACCACATGCCGCCGAACTTGGTGATCGCGGCATAGAGCAGGTCGGTACTGACGGCGACCACCGGGGCGATACCGAACACCACGATCAGGATCGGGGTCATCAGAGCCCCGCCGCCGATCCCGGTCAGGCCGACGATAAAGCCCACCACCAAACCTGCAAAGCTGTATGCGACTTCCATGCTGGCAACCCACTTCTAATAACAGGCGCCCATCATACTGATCGCCGTTTATAACGCAAAATACTAATTAGAAATTTTGTTATAACCATCAGGCAGAAGCAGAACCGGCCAGCGACGCCTTCGCATATTCCTAAAAGACATAAATGAATTTGAATTTATTCTTTTTGATTGTATGTAAATCTCTGTAATAATGCGCCGCAAAATGGCCTGCGTGCGCAAGTGAAGCCGCGGCCCAGATTTACACCTATAAAGGAAGGGCTCGATTCATGAATCAGTTGCCGGAACACCGTCTGACGCATCTAAGACAGCTGGAAGCCGAGAGCATCCACATCATCCGGGAAGTCGCCGCGAGCTTCGACAACCCGGTCATGCTCTACTCCATCGGCAAGGACTCGTCCGTGATGCTGCACCTGGCCCGCAAGGCCTTCTATCCGGGCAAGCCGCCGTTTCCGCTGATGCACATCGACACCACCTGGAAGTTCCGGGAAATGATCGAGTTCCGCGACCGCATGGCCGAGAAAGCCGGCATGGACCTGATCGTCCATATCAACCCCGAAGGCGTCGAGATGGGCATCAGCCCCTTCGTCCACGGCTCCAAGAAGCACACCGATATCATGAAGACCCAGGGCCTGAAACAGGCACTGGACAAGTACAAGTTCGATGCAGCCTTCGGCGGCGCCCGTCGCGATGAAGAGAAGTCCCGCGCCAAGGAGCGCGTGTTCTCGTTCCGCGACAAGCACCACCGCTGGGATCCGAAAAACCAGCGCCCGGAGCTCTGGAACATCTTCAACACCCGTATCGACAAGGGCGAGAGCATCCGCGTCTTCCCGCTGTCGAACTGGACCGAACTGGATATCTGGCAGTACATCTACCTCGAGCAGATCGAGATCGTGCCGCTGTACTACTCCGCCCTGCGCCCTGTGGTCGAGCGCGACGGCATGCAGATCATGGTCGACGACGACCGCCTGCCGCTGAGCCCGGGCGAAGAGCCGGTGATGAAGAAAGTCCGCTTCCGCACCCTGGGCTGCTACCCGCTGACCGGCGCCGTCGAGTCCGAGGCCGATACCCTGCCGGAGATCATCCAGGAAATGCTGCTCACCACCACCTCGGAACGCCAGGGCCGCGCCATCGACCACGACAGCGCGGGATCGATGGAGCAGAAGAAGATGGAAGGATATTTCTGACGAAGTAGGAGCGCCGCCCCGGTGCGAACGGGGGTTGATCCGGCACCGCGCCACAACCCTTCGCCGCGAGGGCGCGGCTCCTACAACGACATGCAGCAAAGAACCTGGCGCTGTTCCGGTATTTAACACCCGATACAGCCCACGCTGAACAAGATCCGCGAGCCCTGAACGCCGGCACCTGCCGCTTGGGGCTTGCCGCTAAAAGCCTGGAGCTTTAAGAAATGAGTCATCAAAGCGACCTGATCGCCACCGATATCGAAGCCTATCTGGCACAGCACGAGAACAAGGAACTGCTGCGGTTTCTGACCTGCGGCAGCGTCGACGACGGCAAGTCGACACTGATCGGCCGGCTGCTGCACGATTCCAAGATGATCTACGAGGATCAGTTGGCGGCGATTCAGTCCGACAGCAAGAAGGTCGGCACCACCGGCGACGAGATCGACCTGGCGCTGCTGGTCGACGGCCTGCAGGCGGAGCGCGAGCAGGGCATCACCATCGACGTGGCCTACCGCTACTTTTCCACCGCCAGGCGCAAGTTCATCATCGCCGATACCCCGGGGCACGAGCAGTACACCCGCAACATGGCGACCGGCGCCTCCACCTGCGACCTGGCGATCATCCTGATCGACGCCCGTCACGGCGTCCAGGTGCAGACCAAGCGCCACAGCTTCATCGTATCCCTGCTGGGCATCAAGCATGTCATCGTCGCGGTCAACAAGATGGACCTGGTCGATTTCAGCGAAGAGCGCTTCGAGCAGATCAAGGCCGACTATCTCGACTTCACCAAGTCGCTGAATCTGCCGGACATTGAATTCGTGCCGCTGTCGGCGCTCAAGGGCGACAACGTCGTGACCCTGTCGGAGAAGTCCCCCTGGTACCAGGGCGAGCCGCTGATGAGCCTGCTCGAGTCGATCGAGATCGCCAACGACGCCAACTTCGACGAGCTGCGTTTCCCGGTCCAGTACGTCAACCGTCCGCACCTGGACTTCCGCGGTTACTGCGGCACCCTGACCGCCGGCACCGTCAAGCCCGGCGACGCCGTTACCGTGCTGCCGTCGGGCAAGTCGAGCAGGGTCAAGTCGATCGTCACCTTCGACGGCGACCTGGACGAGGCCTTCCCGCCGATGTCGGTCACCCTGACGCTGGAAGACGAGATCGATATTTCCCGCGGCGATATTCTCGTGCCGAGCGACAAGGTACCCGATGTCACCAGCCGCTTCGATGCGATGGTGGTCTGGATGGCCGAGGCGGAACTGGTGCCGGGCCGGACCTACGACATCAAGCTCGCGACCCAGACCGTCGCCGGCGGCATCAGCCATATCCGCCACCGCATCGACGTCAACACCCTGGAGCAGTCGCCTGCGACCAGTCTGGGCCTCAACGAGATCGCCCGCTGCGAACTGAGCGTCGAGCGCCCGATCATCGCCGATGACTATCGCCAGCATGCAGGCACCGGCTCCTTCATCATCGTCGACCGGCTGAGCAATGCCACCGTGGCCGCCGGCATGATCGTCGCCGACGGCCAGCAGACGCTGCTCGAGGATATCGATGTCGTCAGCGCCGAGCCGCTGGTGAGCCGCGCCGACAAGGAGCGCCGCTACGGTCAGCGCGCCGGCGTCGTCGCCGTCAGTGGCGGCAGCGAGGAAGCCCGCGCCCAGCTGCTCTTTACCGCCGAGAAGCGTCTGTTCGACGCCGGCCGCGCGGTGGCGGTACTGAACAGCCGGACACTGCCGGCGTCGCTGCAGCCGAACCTGGCCGAAACGGCCCAGCTGCTGGCCAACAACGGCCTGGTGGTGCTGGTCGAAGGTGTCACGGAGCTGCCCGGCGCGCTGAGCGTCGACCTCAACGGCCAGAGCGGTGACCTGCGCATCAACAGCGAGGCGCAGAGCCCGGCCGAACAGGTCAAGGCCCTGCTGGCACTGCTCAAGGCCCACGCGCTGGCATAATCACCGCCCACGCCGCGCAACTCCCAGGCCCGGGTGCAGTTCGCTGCCCCGGGCCTTGGTTTTGGGCCAAGAGCGTAGGGTTGTGGCCCGTTAAAATGGTTGCGGACCTTACCGCAGGCGCCGCAATCCGGTAAAATTTGGCCCGCTGCTTTTATCGGCTGATCGAAAATCGACCAGCCTTCACGACCTGGACGGACCAAGGAACGGTATGTTTATACCGGCTTATTAGGCATCGCGATGACGGAATTTCTGCTTATTCTGATCAGCACCGTGCTGGTGAACAACTTCGTACTGGTGCAGTTTCTTGGACTCTGTCCGTTCATGGGCGTGTCCAACAAGCTGGAAACCGCGATGGGCATGTCGCTGGCGACCACCTTCGTGCTGACCCTCTCGTCCGTCTGCAGCTACCTGGTCTACAGCTATCTGCTGGCGCCGCTGGACATGGCCTTCCTCAAGACCATCTCCTTCATCCTGGTGATCGCCGTGGTGGTGCAGTTCACCGAAATGGTGGTGCGCAAGACCAGCCCGCTGCTGTACCGGGTACTGGGCATCTTCCTGCCGCTGATCACCACCAACTGCGCGGTGCTCGGCGTCGCGCTGCTGAACATCAAGAAGATGAACGGCTTCATGGAGTCGATCGTCTATGGTTTCGGCGCCGCTGTCGGCTTCTCGCTGGCGCTGATCCTGTTTTCCGCCATTCGCGAGCGTGTCGCCGTCGCCGACGTGCCGGTACCCTTTCGCGGCGCCGCCATCGGCATGGTCACCGCCGGGCTGATGTCGCTGGCCTTCATGGGCTTCACCGGCCTGGTTTCGTTCTGAGCGGAGAGACAAGCATGAGTGCTGTAGTTATCGCCATTCTGGTCCTGCTTGGGCTTGCCACCGTTTTCGGTATCCTCCTCGGTTTCGCCTCGGTGCGCTTCAAGGTCGAGGGCAATCCCATCGTCGACCAGATCGACGCCCTGCTGCCCCAGACCCAGTGCGGCCAGTGCGGCTATCCGGGCTGCCGGCCCTATGCCGAGGCGATCGCCGGCGGCGATGCGATCAACAAGTGCCCGCCGGGCGGTCAGTCCACCATCGAGGCACTGGCCGACCTGCTCGACGTCGAGGCAGTGCCGCTCGATGACGAACACGGCGAGGAAAACCGCGCTCGGTCGCCTATATCCGCGAAGACGAGTGCATCGGCTGCACCAAGTGCATCCAGGCGTGCCCGGTCGATGCGATCCTCGGCGCCGCCAAGCAGATGCATACCGTCATCGTATCCGAGTGCACCGGCTGCGACCTCTGCGTAGAACCCTGCCCGGTTGACTGTATCGACATGATCCCGATCGAGACCACCCTGAACACCTGGAAATGGCCGGCACCGACGCCCGGCATCGAGCTGATCGCCACCGATCTCGGTCGCGGCCGGCTACAACACGGAGACGCTGCCTGATGGGCCATATCTTTGCCTTTCACGGCGGTGTCCATCCGCCCGAGAACAAGCGCCAGTCCACGCGCCTGCCGATCCGCCGCGCCGCTGCCGCAGCACCTCATTCTGCCGCTGGCGCAACATATCGGCGCGCCGGCCGAGCCGCTGGTGAAAGCGGGCGACCGGGTCCTCAAGGGACAGCGCATCGCCGAACCGGCCGGCCGCGTCAGTGCCGCGCTGCATGCGCCCACCTCGGGCGTCATCACCTCGATCGGTCCCTACCCGGTGCCGCACGCCTCGGGCATGGAGGGCACCTGCATCATGCTCGAGGCCGACGGTGAGGACCGCTGGATCGAGCGCCAGGGACTGGCCGATTATCGCCGCCTGCCCAAGGCCGAGCTGATCGAGCATATCCGTCTGAGCGGCATCTCCGGCATGGGTGGCGCGGGCTTTCCGACCGACGTCAAGCTGCACCTGGGCGAACACCATATCGTCAACACCCTCGTCATCAATGCCGCCGAGTGCGAGCCCTATATCACCGCCGACGACATGCTGATGCGCGAGCGCGCCGACGAGATCCTCGCCGGCATCGAGATCATCGCGCACCTGCTGGAGCCCAGCCATGTACTGATCGGCATCGAGGACAACAAGCCCCAGGCGACCCGGGCGCTGGAAAAGGCACTCAAGGGCTGCAAGCTGAATATCGACATCCGGGTGGTGCCGACCAAATACCCGTCCGGCGGCGAGAAGCAGCTGATCAAGCTGCTGACCGATGTCGAAGTCCCGGCCGGGCGCATTCCGGCCGATGTCGGCATCGTCTGCCAGAACGTCGGTACCGCCTATGCGATCGCCCGGGCGGTGCACCGGGGCGAACCGCTGATCTCCCGCATCGTCACCCTGACCGGCGAGGCCCTGGGTCAGCCGCAGAATTTCGAAACCCTGATCGGGACGCCCTACCGGCTGCTGCTCGAAGCCAGCCGCGTCAACCGCAATGCCCTCTACCGCCTCGTGGTCGGCGGCCCGATGATGGGCTTTTCGGTCGACAACGACGAGATCCCGGTGATCAAGACCACCAACTGCCTGATCGCCTCGAGCCTGGACGAAATGCCGCCGGCACCTCCGGCCCAGGAATGCATCCGCTGCGGCCTGTGCGAGCAGGTCTGCCCGGCCGAGCTGCTGCCACAGCAGCTGTACTGGTTCGCCAAGGGGCGCGAGCTGGACAAGGCGAAGCACCACAACCTGTTCGACTGCATCGAGTGCGGCGCCTGTTCCTATGTCTGCTCCAGCTATATCCCGCTGGTGCAGTATTACCGCAATGCCAAGGCCGAGATCCGCACCGAGGAGGCCGAGCAGCGCAAGGCCGAGCACGCGCGTCAGCGCTTTGAGGCACGCCGGCCCGTCTCGAGGCGGAGAAAGCCGAGAAGGAAGCGCGCCGCAAGGCCCGTGCCGAAGAGGCCGCCCGCAGCCAGGCCAAGCGCAAGGACCAGGACGCCGTCAAGACGGGCGCCGCCGCCCCGCTGGCGAAACCGATATCAAGACGCTGAAAACCGCTGCCGCCGTTGCCCGCACCAAGCTGAAGAAGGCCCAGAAGGCGGTCGACGATGCCCGCGCCGCCGAGGCCGGCGATCTGGCCGGGCTGGAAGCGGCACTGAAACAGGCGCAGCAGAAGGCCGACGCGGCGCAGCAGGCGCTGGACGCGGCCGAACGTGGCGAGGCGACGCCGGCCGGCGCCCCGGATCTGAAGCAGCTGAAGACCGCGGCGGCCGTCGCGCGCACCAAGCTCAAGCAGGCCGAGAAGGCGCTCAAGAGCGCCGAGGACAAGGGCCTCGACGGGGTCGAGGCGCTGCGCGCCACGGTGCAGGAACTGACGGCGAAAGCCGAAACCGCCCAGCGGGCCTACGAGGCCGCCGACAAGGGCGAAGGTGGCGGCGCGGATGCAGCGAAGCTGGCCGAGCTGAATGCCGACATGGAGGCCGCGAAAGCCAAGGTCGAGAAGGCTCGGAAGGCGCTCGACGACGCCATTGCCAGCGGCAGCCCGGCGGCCGAGAAGATGAAAGCCGGTGTCGAGAAGCTGCAGGGCAAATACGACGAGGCGAAAGCCGCCTGGGAACAGGCCTCGGCCGCGACCCCGGCTGTCGACAGCGCGCGCCTCGACGATCTGAAAGCCGATATGGATACGGCGCAGGCCAAGGTCGAGAAGGCGAAGAAGGCGCTCGATGACGCCATCGCCAACGGCAGTCCGGCGGCCGAGAAGATGAAGGCCGGTGTCGCGAAGCTGCAGGGCAAGTTCGAGGAGGCGCGTCAGGCCTGGCGCGATGCCGGTGGCCAGGACAGCCCCGAGGCCGCAAAACCCGACCTGAAGGCGCTGAAACAGCAGGTGTCGATCATGCGCACCAAGCTGAAAAAGGCCGAAAAGGCTCTCGAAGAGGGTGAAGGCGACGAGGCGGAGGTCCGGGAACTGCAGGAGCGTCACGATGCCGCCAGGGCAGAGCTCGATGCGGCCGAGCGCGCCCGAATCGAGGATGCGGCGGCCGCCGGTGTCGACCTCAAGCAGCTGCAGATAGACGCCGCGCTGGCCCGTGCCGCCGTCACCAAGGCCGAGCGCGCCCTCGACAAGGCGGGCGACGACGAGCGGGGCGCGCTCGAGCAGGCCCTGAAAGCCGCCAGTGCCCGCGCCGACGAACTGAACCAGACGCTCAGTCGTTTTGAATAGGACTTGAAACAATGGCACTGATCCGTTCCAGTTCACCTCACCTGCATAATGCCGGCAGCACCGCCAGCATCATGCGGCTGCTGCTGATCGCAACACTGCCCGGCCTCGCGGCGATGACCTTCTTCTTCGGCTGGGGCACCCTGCTCCAGGTTGGCTGGGCCATGCTGCTGGCGGTCGGTTTCGAAGCCGCGGTGATGAAGTTGCGCCGGCGTCCGATCGGTTTCTACCTGCGCGACTCCAGTGCCCTGGTCACGGCGATTCTGCTGGGCCTGGCACTGCCGCCGTTCTCTCCCTGGTGGCTGATGATGGTCGGTATCTTCGTCGCCATCGTCATCGCCAAGCACCTCTATGGAGGCCTCGGCAACAACCCGTTCAATCCGGCGATGGTGGCCTATGCGCTGCTGCTGGTGTCCTTCCCGGTCGAGATGACGCGCTGGACGGCGCCCTTCGTACTGCAGGGGGATGAAGGCTGGCAGGTGCTCGGTCTGGTCGACACCTTCAAGCTGATCTTCGGCGCCCTCGATCACAGTGCCGTCGATGCCTTCACCTCGGCCACGCCGCTCGACGAGCTGCGCCACCGCGGCGGCCTCACCACCGAGGAGGCGTTCCGTCAGTCCGAGGTGCTCGCCAACGGCGTCGGGGCCTGGCATGCGGTTGCCGCCGCCTACTTCATGGGCGGTGTCTTTCTGCTCTACCGCAAGGTCTTTACCTGGCACACGCCGATATCCATGCTGGGAACCCTGGCGGCGGTCTCGACGCTGTTCTATCTGTTCGTACCGGACAGCTACGCCGATCCGTTTTTCCACCTGACCATGGGCGCGACCATGCTCGGGGCCTTTTTCATCGCCACCGATCCGGTCACGGCCGCCACCAGCAATCGCGGCAAGCTCATCTACGGCGCCGGTATAGGCCTGCTGGTGTTCATCATCCGCACCTGGGCAGCTACCCCGACGCCGTCGCCTTCGCAGTGCTGCTGATGAACCTGGCCGCGCCCTTTATCGATCAGTACACCCAGCCGCGCACCTATGGCCATGCCAGGGCCAAGCGCGGCCTGAAGGAGAACGCCTGATGCAGATGCTCAGCGCCATCAGCCGCAGCACGACCGGCATTGCGATCTTCGCCGTCGTCACCGCCGGGCTGATCGCCATCACCCAGGTTGGCACCGCCGATCGCATCCGCCAGAACGAACTCGAACAGCAGGCCCGGGCACTGTACGAGATCGTGCCACGGGACAGCCTCGACAGCGACCTGCTGGAGCATCCGGTGGAGTTCGTCGCACCCGATCTGCTCGGCCATGAGCGCCCCGAGACCGCCTACCGGGCCTTCCGCGACGGCGAACCGGTGATGGTGATCCTGCCGGTGACCGCGCCGGACGGCTATACCGGCGAGATCAGCATGATCGTCGGCATCAACCGGGACGCCAGCGTAGCCGGCGTCCGGGTGCTGGCCCACAAGGAAACCCCGGGCCTTGGCGACAAGGTCGACCTGAAGAAATCGAAATGGGTGCTGGGCTTCGAGAACCAGTCCAAGGCCGAGGGCGAGGATCCGAGCTGGGCCGTGCGCAAGGATGGCGGCCGCTTCGATCAGTTTACCGGTGCCACCATCACGCCGCGGGCTGTCGTCACGGCCGTCGGCCGCGCGGTCGACTATTTCCGCGAGCACCGCGCCGAACTGCTCGGCCTGCCGGAACAGACGCAACAGGAGGTCAGCAATGGCTGATTACAGAAAGATCACCCTCGACGGCCTCTGGCACAACAATCCGGCGCTGGTTCAGCTGCTGGGACTCTGCCCGTTGCTGGCGGTCACCGGCACCGTGGTCAACGCCATCGGCCTGGGACTGGCCAGCACCCTGGTGCTGACCGGCTCGAACCTCACGGTCTCGCTGTTCCGCCATTTCGTGCCCGATGCGGTGCGGCTGCCGATCTTCGTCATGATCATCGCCGCCTTCGTCACCTCGATCGAGCTGCTGATGCAGGCCTTTACCTACGAGTTGTACCAGATTCTCGGCATCTTCATCCCGCTGATCGTCACCAACTGCGCCATCATGGGTCGCGCCGACGCCTTCGCCTGCAAGAATCCGGTCGGCGCCTCGGTACTCGACGGCCTGATGATGGGCATCGGCTTTACCGCGGTACTGATGATACTCGGCGCCATGCGCGAGGTGCTGGGTCTGGGCACCCTCTTCTCCGACATGCAGCTGCTGTTCGGGCCGATGGCGGAAAGCTGGAAGATTACCCTTGTGGGCGACTATTCCGGCTTCCTGTTCGCAATCCTGCCCCCGGCGCCTTCGTCGGCATGGGCCTGCTGATCGCATTGAAGAACATCATCGACACGCGTCTCGAAGAACGCCGACGCGCGCTCAAGCCAAAGGCCGAAGGCGGTTCCAAGCGGGTCCGCGTTACCGGACACATCAGCTAGAAGCGACAAGCGGCAAGCAGGCCGCTGCCACGCTTGTCGCTTGTCGCTTAAAACTTGCAGCTGTCTTTAAACCATGAACGCAACCAAACGCCACCAGATATTCAGCCGCCTGCGCGACGACAATCCCGAGCCGACCACCGAACTCGAGTACCGGACGCCGTTCGAGCTGTTGATCGCCGTGATCCTCTCGGCCCAGGCCACCGACGTCGGGGTCAACAAGGCCACACGCAGGCTGTTTCCCGTCGCCAATACCCCGGAGGCGATCCTGGCCCTGGGCGTCGACGGCCTGAAGGAATACATCAAGACCATCGGCCTTTTCAACAGCAAGGCCGAGAACGTCATCAAGGCCTGCCGCATGCTCATCGAGCGTCACAGCTCCGAGGTGCCCGAGACCCGCGAAGCCCTCGAGGCCCTGCCCGGCGTCGGTCGAAAGACCGCCAACGTGGTACTCAATACCGCTTTCGGCCAACCCACCATGGCGGTCGACACCCACATCTTCCGCGTCTCCAACCGCACCGGCATCGCCCCGGGCAAGACGGTGCTCGAGGTCGAGAAGAAGCTGATGCGTTTCGTGCCGAAGGAGTTTCTGCAGGATGCCCACCACTGGCTGATTCTGCACGGCCGCTACGTCTGTGTCGCACGCCGCCCCCGCTGCGGCGCCTGCCTGATCGAGGATCTGTGCGAGTACAAGCACAAGACGGAGATTTAGGGATCCCATCGTAGGTTGGGTGGAGTCCGAAGGACGAAACCCAACATTGGCGCGAGGCGCGAGGCGTAGGGTGCCGGTGACCGCCACGGACGGTGGAAGGCCGCCCCGCTGAAATGTTGTAAACGCAGGAGCGCTTTACAGTGAAGTGAAGCGAAGCGCACCATCTCTATCGGTGCGCTTCGCTGCGCGCAGGACGCATTGAGCGAGGCAACCGCCATGGACGGCGGGAGGCCGACCGGCATTGCAGGAGCAAATGCCAGCGAACTGCGCCATGCCCCCGGCAGGTTTCGCTCCGCTCAAGGTGCCCTACCACTCACAAATAGATCGAGCGGCCGTCGTCGCGCCAGATGGCATAGGTGATGCCCGCGCCCTGGCCGTTGACGAACATGAACTTGCCGTCGGGCGAGAAGCAGGCGCCGCAGAACTCGCTGGTATCCAGGTTGTTGTGGGCGAACTGGAACAGGCCGCCGCTGGCATCGACGCCGACGATATACTGGCCGTAGCGTGCCTCGCCCGGCTGACCGCCGCTGCCGTCCTCGCACAGATAGAGGGTGCCGTCGCGCGCGACGGTAATGTTGTCGGGGCCGTCGAGCAGGTTTTCGTCGGTGGACTCGACCACCAGCCTGATCGTCTCGTTGCGCGGGTTGTAGCACCAGACCTGCCCTCCCCTTCGTCGCCGGCATTGCTGGCGACGAAGTAGATGCTGTTCTGGTGAGTCCAGGCGCCTTCACCGCGGTAGAACAGTGCTGCGCCCTTGAACTGGGCTTCGTGACGCAGCGTATCGCCGGCCGGATCCACGTCGTCCAGCCTGACCCAGCGAACCTTCAGTTCCTGGCCGAGGAACGGCAGCATGCTGCCGGCGGCGCCGCCGCCATAGCCGCGGGTATCGACCTGGGATCCGTTTGAAAGATTGTTGAGCGGCAGCAGATCACCGTTGCAGTCCGACGCCTGGTCCGGCTCGATCACCATCGCGTAGAGGTCGCCGCCCTGCTGCAGGTCGCCGAAGCCGTTCGGCCGCTTGTGCGGCACGAAGCGGTAGAAGGCGCTGTCGCCGCGGTCTTCGGTCTCGTAGACGAAGCCGGTCTGCGGATCGACGGCGATCGCCTCATGGTTCATCCGTCCCATCGCCACCAGCGGCACCGGCTCGACGGCTTCGCCCAGCATCGACGGCACCTCGAAGTTGTAACCGTGCTTGCGGGTCGCGCGGCCGTCCGTATCCGGGGTGGTCATGTTTTCCTCGCAGCTGATCCAGGAGCCCCAGGGCGTCTCGCCGCCGGCACAGTTGCGGATGGTGCCGCCGAGGGAGACATAGTCCTGCACGACCCGCCCCTGGCGATCCACGATCAGAGTGCTGGTACCGCCGCCGCCCAGGCCGCCGAAGTCGTCGTAGTTCTGGCCGTTCGGCGCCACGCATTTCAGGGAGCTGCCGATGCTGCACTCATGGTTGCGCACCAGCACATAGCTGCCGGCACGGCCCTGGAAACAGCCCATGCCGTCGTGTTTTTCGGGCACCAGGGTGCCATCGTTCATCTGCGATCCCTTGATCGAAATGGCGCTGTAGCTGAACCCCTGCGGCAGGCGCAGCAGCGGCATGTTGATCAGATCGCCGAGCTCCAGACTATTGACCGGGATCTTTTCGACCAGGGCACCGAAACCGGGGACCAGGAAGCTGGCCGGGCTGCAGCCGGGCGCAGCCAGGGCTCGGCGGCTGTGCAGCAGCCCGAGCGGGCTCAGGGCGGTGCCGGCCGCGGCAGCGGACACCAGACTGACGAACTGACGACGGGACATCTTCGACATGGAGTTTGCCTCTCGTAAAGCCTTGATTAGGTTCGTGAGTTGCGCGAGAGCGGCAACAACGTTCGCACTCAGGACGACAGCGGCGCGAAAGCCGCTCCTTAAGGCAAGATGGTTTCAGCGCCACCCGGCGGGCAGCGCAAACAGAATAGGCGTTCAGGAAGTCGGTTCGGTGAAGGAAAGGTGACGGTCGAATGAAGGGCCAAGGCGTGAGGCGTGAGGCGTGTTGTGGGAGCCCACTCTGTGCGGCGAATGACCTCGGTGCCAAACACATTCGCACGGAGGCCGCGCTCCTACACACTTGTAGCTCTTCATAACGTCTTCACCGCCGCGATCAGGTGACCGATCACCTTCTGGGCATCGCCGTAGACCAGCCGGCAGTGGTCGAGGTAGAAGAGCGCGTTCTCGATGCCGGAGAAGCCGGTGCCCTGCCCCCGCTTGATGACCACCACATTGCGTGCCTGGTCGACGTTGAGGATCGGCATGCCGTAGATGGGACTGTCCGGACTGGTACGGGCCATCGGATTAACGACATCGTTGGCGCCGACCACCAGCGCCACGTCGGCGGTCTCGAATTCGCTGTTGATCTCGTCCAGGTCGAAGATCTTGTCGTAGGGCACACCGGCCTCGGCCAGCAGCACATTCATATGGCCGGGCATGCGTCCGGCCACCGGATGGATGGCGAACTTCACCTCGACACCGCGCTCCTCCAGCAACTCCACCAGCTCCCAGACCTTGTGCTGGGCCTGGGCCACCGCCAGGCCATAGCCCGGCACGATGATCACCTTGCCGGCGTAGGCCATCTGAATCGCCGCATCCAGGGTTCGAACGAACGGATGCTGCCCTCGACGGTCTGCTCCGCGGCAACCGCACCCGGTCCGAAGCTGGAGAAGAGCACGTTGCGGATGGAGCGGTTCATCGCCCTGGCCATCAGCTGGGTCAGCAGGGTGCCGGCGGCGCCGACCACGGTGCCGGCGATGATCATCGCCGAGTTCTCCAGCACGAACCCCTCGAAAGCGACCGCCAGCCCGGTGAAGGCGTTGAACAGCGAGATCACCACCGGCATATCGGCGCCGCCGATCGGCAGTGCCATCATGACGCCGAACGCCAGTGCCAGCGCAAAGAACAGCAGCAGCGTGAAACCACCGGGGTGACCGAAACAGATCACCAGCCCCAGCATCAGCATCAGCGCGAAGACCGCCAGATTGATGCGCTGCTGATGCGCGAAGCGCACCGCACGCTGGATGCGGCCATCGAGTTTGGCCCAGGCTACCACGGAACCGGCGAACGAGACGGTACCGATCATCGCGCCAATTACGGCCAGCAGGACCACCAGCAAGGGATGGTCACCGCCGCGCAGCAGCTCGACCGCGGCGATGGCGCCGGCCGCGCCACCGCCCATGCCGTTGTAGATCGCGATCATCTGCGGCATATCGGTCATCGCCACCCGGCGTCCGCTGCGCCAGGCCAGCCCGCCCCCAGCACGATCGCGACGACCATCAGCAGATAGTTGCCGGCGATCTGCGGGTGCAGGAAGCTCACCACCGTGGCCAGTATCATCCCGGCGCCGGCCCAGACCACCCCGCTGCGGGCGGTCCTGGGCGACGACATTCGCTTCAGGCCGAGTATGAACAGCACCGCCGTGGCGAAATAGCTGATCTCGATAAGTTGCAGCATGCTCAGTCCTCCCGACTGGACTTGAACATCTCGAGCATGCGTTCGGTTACGACGTAACCGCCGACGGCGTTGCCGGCCCCCAGCAGCACGCCGACAAAGCCGATCAGCTGCTCGAGGAAGGTCTGTGCCTGCCCCAGCGCGACCATGGCGCCGACCAGCACGATACCGTGGACGAAGTTCGAGCCGGACATCAGCGGCGTATGCAGGATCACCGGTACCCGCGAAATAACTTCGTAGCCCACGAAGCCGGCCAGCATGAAGACATAGAGCAGAATAAATCCATCGATCATGACTCGGTCTCCAGCAGTTTGAGTGTCGGTTCATGGCGGACTTCACCGGCATGCGTCAGGACGCTCCGGGCAATCACTTCGTCTTCCCAGTTCAGTTCCAGCCTGCCGTCGCTGATCATCGGCGACAGGAAATTGAACAGGTTGCGGGCATACATCTCGGTCGCATGCACCGGAATCAGGCTGGGGACATTGAGCGGGCCATGGATGATGACGTCCTGGTGGACCAGGGTTTCGCCCGGGCGGGTCAGTTCGCAGTTGCCACCGGACTCTGCCGCCAGGTCGACGATCACGGCACCGGGCTTCATGGCCTCGACCATGGCGGCGCTGACGATCCGCGGGGCCGCTCGTCCCGGAATCGCCGCCGTCGAGATCACCGCATCGGCCAGGGCAATGTGTCGGGCCAGCACCTCGGTCTGAATCCCGAGCTCTTCGGCCGTCAGCTCCCGGGCATAGCCACCGCTACCTTCGGCTTTCACACCGGTATCGATCAGCCGGGCGCCGAGGCTCTCGACCTGCTCCTTGGCTGCCGGTCGGATATCGTAGGCCTCCACCTGGGCGCCGAGCCGTCTCGCGGTGGCGATCGCCTGCAACCCGGCGACACCAGCACCGATCACCACGACCTTCGCCGGCCGCACGGTACCGGCGGCGGTGGTCAGCATCGGGAAAAACACGCTCGAGAGTTCCGCCGCCATCAATGCGGCCTTGTAACCCGAGATCGATGCCTGGGAGGACAGCGCATCCATACTCTGGGCCCGGGAAATCCTCGGTACCAGTTCCATGGCAAAGCTGGTGACCTTGCGATCGCGCAACAAACGCACCATTTCAAGATGACGATGCGGCTGGAGAAAGCCGACGAGTACAGCACCTTCGCGCAGCTGCCCTGCCTCTTCGGGCGTCGGCGGCTGAACCTTGAGTAACACCTCAGCCTCGGCAAGAGGCGGCTGCTCGACCAGTCGTACCCACTCCTGGTAGGCAGCATCGGGAAAGTGGGCCCCCGCCCCCGCGCCACGCTGGAACAGCACCTCGGCGCCAAGCTGAGCAAAACGCGCAGCCATGCCCGGATCCAGTGCCACTCTGCGCTCTCCCGGAAATATTTCGCGCGGGACCGCTATCCGTACCCCCATGATCGACCTCCCGTTGCAACCTGACGCCCCTGCGTCACCTGCGGATCCTAGTGTACTGTTTCACCCTAATAGATACTTATAGAGTCCACCAATTCGTGTCCGGCAAGGCGCCGTTCGCCGGGAATAGTGGCGCTCTTGCCAAGAACGGCAACGCCGCTGGGCGCGAATTGGCGGACTCCCTACGGGCGAGCCGCCAAGGGGCCGTCCGCAGTGTTGCATTTTCTCGACATAGGCCCACTATGCCTTCAAAAATGCGCCTTGCGGCCAGCCCCTTGGCGACTCGCTATAAGTGCCTTTAAGGGTGAAACAGTACACTAGATCTAAGCATAGCCAGCTATCGGATAAAAAAGAGAGACGTGATGGGTGCTGCCAGCGCCATCGTCAGACACCGGATTTAAGCCTTCGCAGAGAGGGGACTCAGACACAAATCGGGCCACTGCCGTTCTTGATCATTGAATCAGATTGTGAAGCTTTGATTGAGGAATGTTGATAATTCGGTTACCCCCACAATCTGTGGATAAAACTGTTTGCAATTTTTGGACAGGCGGCTCTGACGCCCATGGTTACAGGCCATTACTTAGATTGAACAAAAAACATACAGAGGTATTTTTTACTTATTTTTCAATAGCTTATATAAGTCAACACGGTAATATCAAAATTCTGCCGTCCCCTGAGGATATTTATCGCGATCCATTCCCGGGGTGTGGATGAACAACAGGAGGTGGCTCTGTCAAGACTGTATTCGTCGCCATTTCACCACATTACGACTTGTTAATTATTCATCTTTATGATCATTCGGCGGCGTTCCGCACAGGCGGTGGCAGCACCGCCGACAACTCAGTCCGATGCGGCCAGCCAGGCCGGCACCGGCAGATCCTTACTGCGCAGAAATTGGGGGTTGAACAGCTTGCTCTGATAACGGCTACCGATATCGCAGAGAATCGTGACCACCGTATGTCCGGGACCGAGCACGCGCGCGATTTGCACCGCGCCGGCGATATTGATCGCACTGGATCCACCCAGGCAAAGACCCTCGTGCTCCAGCAGGTCGTAGAGATAGGGCAGGGCTTCCGCGTCGCTGACCTGGAAGGCGTCATCCACATCCAGCCCTTCGAGATTGGCCGTGATCCGGCTCTGGCCGATACCTTCCATCACCGAGCTGCCCTCGGCCCGAAGTTCCCCGTCCCTGAAATAGTGAAACAGCGAGGCGCCCATCGCATCGGTCAGCATGATTTTGACATTCCGGCCGTGCTGTCGCAGCGCCTGGGCTACGCCCGCTAGCGTACCGCCGGTCCCGACCGCGCAACCGAAGGCGTCTATCTGGCCGTCGGTCTGCTGCCAGATCTCGGCTCCCGTGGTTTCGTAATGGATGCGGCGATTGGCGGTATTGTCGAACTGATTGGCCCAGATGGCGCTCTGCCCCCGCTGCTGCAGCTCCTCGGCGATACGCCGGGCGACTTTGGTGTAATGGTTGTCGTCGGCATAGGGCACCGCCGGCACCAGGCGCAGGTCGGCACCGTAGAGGCGCAGAATATCCTTCTTCTCCCGGCTCTGGGTTTCCGGCATCACGATAATGGTGCGATAGCCCAGGGCATGGGCAACGAGGCAGATCCCGATACCGGTGTTTCCGGCGGTCCCTTCCACAATGGTGCCGCCGGGTTCCAGCAGCCCGCGGCGCTCGGCGTCGCGGATGATGCCAAGCGCCGTGCGGTCCTTGACCGATCCGCCCGGATTGAGAAATTCGGCCTTGCCGAGAATGTTGCAGGCGGTCAGCTCCGAAACCCGACGCAGCCGGATCAGCGGCGTATTGCCGATCAGCGACAGCAGCGCCGGTTGATGCTCGTTCATGTTGAAGCCTCCCATGTCGGACCGGCCCCGCGTGAACACGGGCCCCGGGATTGACGCATTGACTGCTGCAAAGTATGGCACCTGCAGCACTTTTCCGGCTGTGGAAAGCCGAAGAAGCCATGCACTGGATTACTCACACAAACTGTGGATAAGAGTCTGGATAAAACCGGGACACTCTCGCCAAAGCCAGTCAATACGGGCAAATCAGCAAATCGAACGAAAACCGGACAGTACGATATAACTTCTTAAGTTTCAGCAAGTTATAGATAAAGTAGAAAATTTACGGATAGAAAATAAGGCCCCTGTCAAGCTTGACAACAGCCATTTCGACATTGTGTAAAAGATTTTCGATGCGGGCCGGAATCGGGCACCGGGCCTGCAAAGGCGTAGGGTGGAATAAGGGCCGAAGGCCCGCATTCCACCGGTGACATCTGGCACCGGCGGGCCTATCGAAGCGACTACATGCGCCGGAGGCAGCGGTCACAAGGTACCGCGAAGCATCCCGAAGCCGTCGGTGGAACGCCACCCGGAATGCGATTCACCGGAGTGCGACTCACCGAAGGAGTTCGTAGGCTCATTCCAGCCTACGCGCTATGGAGAGCGGTGCCGGCTTTACTCCTCCGGTATTTCGATCTCGATATGGGTCTTCGGTTTGGTGCAGCAGGTCAGGATCTCGCCTTCCGGCAGGTCGAGCAGGCTGTCCTGTACCATCTCCACCTCGCCGTCGATCAGCCGCACCTTGCAGCAGCCGCAGTAGCCGCCCCGGCTGCTGACTATGGAGAGCGGTGCCGGGTTTTACTCTTCCGGCAGCTCGATCTCGATATGGGTCTTCGGTTTGGTGCAGCAGGTCAGGATCTCGCCTTCCGGCAGGTCGAGCAGGCTGTCCTGTACCATCTCCACCTCGCCGTCGATCAGCCGCACCTTGCAGCAGCCGCAGTAGCCGCCCCGGCTGCTGACTTTGGAGAGCGGTGCCGGCTTTACTCCTCCGGCAGCTCGATCTCGATATGGGTCTTCGGTTTGGTGCAGCAGGTCAGGATCTCCCCTCCGGCAGGTCGAGCAGGCTGTCCTGTACCATCTCCACCTCGCCGTCGATCAGCCGCACCTTGCAGCAGCCGCAGTAGCCGCCACGGCTGCTGACTATGGAGAGCGGTGCCGGCCTTACTCTTCCGGCAGCTCGATCTCGATATGGGTCTTCGGTTTGGTGCAGCAGGTCAGGATCTCCCCTCAGGCAGGTCGAGCAGGCTGTCCTGCACCATCTCCACCTCGCCATCGATCAGCCGCACCTTGCAGCAGCCGCAGTAGCCGCCGCGGCTGCTGACTATGGAGAGCGGTGCCGGCTTTACTCCTCCGGCAGCTCGATCTCGATATGGGTCTTCGGTTTGCAGCAGCAGGTCAGGATCTCGCCTTCCGGCAGGTCGAGCAGGCTGTCCTGCACCATCTCCACCTCGCCGTCGATCAGCCGCACCTTGCAGCAGCCGCAGTAGCCGCCCCGGCTGCTGACTTTGGAGAGCGGTGCCGGCTTTACTCCTCCGGCAGCTCGATCTCGATATGGGTCTTCGGTTTGGTGCAGCAGGTCAGGATCTCCCCTCCGGCAGGTCGAGCAGGCTGTCCTGTACCATCTCCACCTCGCCGTCGATCAGCCGCACCTTGCAGCAGCCGCAGTAGCCGCCCCGGCTGCTGACTATGGAGAGCGGTGCCGGCCTTACTCCTCCGGCAGCTCGATCTCGATATGGGTCTTCGGTTTGGTGCAGCAGGTCAGGATCTCGCCTTCCGGCAGGTCGAGCAGGCTGTCCTGCACCATCTCCACCTCGCCATCGATCAGCCGCACCTTGCAGCAACCGCAGTAGCCGCCACGGCTGCTGACTATGGAGAGCGGTGCCGGGTTTTACTCTTCCGGCAGCTCGATCTCGATATGGGTCTTCGGTTTGGTGCAGCAGGTCAGGATCTCCCCTCAGGCAGGTCGAGCAGGCTGTCCTGCACCATCTCCACCTCGCCATCGATCAGCCGCACCTTGCAGCAACCGCAGTAGCCGCCACGGCTGCTGACTATGGAGAGCGGTGCCGGCTTTACTCCTCCGGCAGCTCGATCTCGATATGGGTCTTCGGTTTGGTGCAGCAGGTCAGGATCTCCCCTCAGGCAGGTCGAGCAGGCTGTCCTGCACCATCTCCACCTCGCCATCGATCAGCCGCACCTTGCAGCAACCGCAGTAGCCGCCACGGCAGTTATAAGGTGCCGGCACCTCATTGGCCTCCAGGGTATCGAGCAGCGAGAACTCGTGCTCGTAGAAGTAGGTGCCGTAGTTGTAGACCTTGATGCGGGGAATCCCGGACATGCTGAATTCCTTGTCTGCGGAGCCCGCCACTGTTGCGGCGGCAGGCCCCTCTCTGAGTGCCTTAAAGATCGAAGTCGTCGAAATCGCCGTCGCCAACCTCGTTGTCGATCTGCCCCACCAGGTAGGAGCTGATCTCGGACTCCTGCGGCGCCACCTGGACGTTGTCGCTGACCAACCAGGCGTTCATCCAGGGCAGCGGGTTCTGCTTGCTCGGGAACAGCTCCTCGAAGCCCAGCGCCTTCATCCGCACATTGGTGATGTACTCGACGTAGTCGCTGAGGATCTTGGCGTTGAGGCCGATCATCGAGCCGTCGCGGAACAGGTACTGAGCCCAGTCCTTCTCCTGTTGCGCCGCTTCGGCGAAGATCCGTATCGCCTCTTCCCGGCACTCGCGGGCCACTTCCTTCATTTCCGGGTCGTCGGCACCGGAGGCCATCAGGTTCAGCATGTGCTGGGTGCCGGTCAGGTGCAGCGCCTCGTCGCGCGCGATCAGCTTGATGATCTTGGCATTGCCCTCCATGATCGCACGCTCGGCAAAGGCGAAGGAGCAGGCGAAGCTGACATAGAAGCGGATCGCCTCGAGCACGTTCACCGACACCAGCGTCAGATAGAGCTTGCGCTTGAGGTTGCGCAGGCGGCTGTCGAACACGCGGCCGTTGATTCTGTGCTCACCCTCGCCGTGGGTGACGTACACCTGCACCAGCGCGATGAACTCGTCGTACAGGCGCGTGACCGACTCGGCCCGCTTGACGATCTCCTCGTTGGTGACGATCTCGTCGAACACCGTCGACGGCTCGGTAATGATATTGCGGATGATATGGGTGTAGGAACGACTGTGGATCGTCTCGCTGAACGCCCAGGTCTCGAACCAGGTTTCCAGCTCCGGCAGCGACACCACCGGCAGGAAGGCGATATTGGGCGAGCGCCCCTGCACCGAGTCCAGCAGCGTCTGATACTTGAGGTTGCTCAGAAAGATGTGCTTCTCGTGGTCCGGCATCCCCATGAAGTCCTTGCGGTCGGTCGACAGGTCGACCTCCTCGGGACGCCAGAAGAACGACAGCTGTTTTTCGATCAGCTTCTCGAAAATCGGGTACTTCTGCTTGTCGTAACGGGCGACGTTGACACTGCGGCCGAAGAACATCGGTTCGCGGGTGGCGTCATGGGTAGAGGTACTGAACGTGGAGTAAGACATCGCTTCCCTAAAAACTCCGCTTAAGAGCGCACAACCGGACAGGCGGGCACCGCCCTCGACTGGCAGCCCCGCCCGGTATCACTGAAAAGAACGGTTACAGCTTGCAGGCGCCGCCTTCACAACCGCCGTCGTCCTGGCCATCGGAGGCCCCGTCGCGGGTATTGTGGTAGTACAGCGTCTTGACGCCGTATTTGTAGGCGGTCAGCAGATCCTTGAGCAGCTGCTTCATCGGCACCTTGTCGCCCGGGAACTTGCTCGGGTCGTAGTTGGTGTTGGCCGAAATCGACTGGTCTACGAATTTCTGCATGATTCCGACCAGCTGCAGATAGCCGTCATTGTTCGGAATGCTCCAGAGCAGCTCGTAGTGGTTCTTCAGTTCGGTGTATTCCGGCACCACCTGCTTCATGATGCCATCCTTGCTCGCCTTCACCGACACATAGCCACGCGGCGGCTCGATCCCGTTGGTGGAGTTGGTGATCTGGGAGCTGGTCTCGCAGGGCATCAGCGCGGTCAGAGTGCTGTTGCGCAGCCCGAACTCGCGGATATCCTCGCGCAGGGTTTCCCAGAAGTAGTGCAGCGGCTCGTCGCAGAACTCGTCCACCTCGCGCTTGTAGGTGTCGATCGGCAGCAGTCCCTTGGCGTAGGTGGTCTCGTTGAACTTCGGACAGGCGCCCTGCTCCTTGGCCAGCTGGTTGGAGGCCTTGAGCAGATAGTACTGGATCGCCTCGAAGGTGCGATGCACCAGGCCGTTGGCCGAGCCGTCGGAGTAGCGCACACCGTGCTTGGCCAGATAATAGGCGAAGTTGGTGACGCCGACACCGAGGGTACGGCGGGCCATGGTGGCGTTGCGCGCCGCTTCGATCGGGTAGTCCTGGTAGTCCAGCAGGCTGTCGAGGGCACGGACGATCAGGTCGGCCAGATCCTCGAGCTCGTCGAGGTTGTCCAGCGCACCGAGGTTGAACGCCGACAGGGTGCAGAGCGCGATCTCGCCATTCGGGTCGTTTATGTCGTTCAGCGGCTTGGTCGGCAGCGCAATCTCGAGACAGAGGTTGGACTGCTTGACCGGCGCCACGGCCGGATCGAACGGGCTATGGGTATTACAGTGGTCGACGTTCTGCACGTAGATGCGGCCGGTGGAGGCACGCTCGGAGGCCATCAGGCCGAACAGTTCGACCGCCTTGATGGTCTTCTTGCGGATGCTCGGGTCCTGCTCGTACTGCACGTAGAGACGCTCGAACTCGGCCTGGTCGGCGAAGAAGGCATCATAGAGTCCCGGCACTTCGTGCGGGCTGAACAGGGTGATGTTCTCGCCCTTGATCAGGCGCTGGTACATCAGCTTGTTGATCTGTACGCCATAATCGATATGGCGGACGCGGTTTTCCTCGACGCCACGGTTGTTCTTGAGTACCAGCAGCGATTCCACTTCGAGATGCCAGATCGGGTAGAACAGCGTCGCCGCCCCACCGCGCACGCCGCCCTGGGAGCAGGACTTCACGGCGGTCTGGAAGTGCTTGTAGAACGGGATGCAGCCGGTATGGAAAGCCTCGCCGTTACGGATCGGGCTGCCAATGGCGCGGATCTTGCCGGCATTGATGCCGATGCCGGCACGCTGCGACACGTACTTGACGATAGCGCCGGCCGTCGCATTGATCGAATCGAGGCTGTCGTCGCATTCGATCAGCACACAGGAGCTGAACTGGCGGGTCGGCGTGCGCACACCGGCCATGATCGGTGTCGGCAGCGACAGCTTGAAGCTGGAGGTCGCATCGTAGAACCGCTTGACGTATTCGAGACGGCTGTCGCGCGGATAATTGGCGAACAGGCAGGCAGCCACCAGCATGTAGAGGATCTGCGGGCTCTCGAAGATCTGGCCGGTCACGCGATTCTGTGCCAGGTACTTGCCTTCGAGCTGCTTGACGGCGACGTAGCTAAAGTTCATATCGCGGTCGTGGGCCAGATAGCTGTTCAGCTCGTCCCAGTCCTGCTCGCTGTAGTCTTCGAGCAGGTGACGGTCATAGCGCCCGGACTCGACCATGCGGGTCACGTGATCGAACAGGCGTGGCGGCTCGAAACTGCCGAAGGCACGCTTGCGCAGGTGGAAGATCGCCAGGCGCGCCGCCAGGTACTGGTAATCCGGCGCGTTCTCGGAAATCAGATCGGCCGCGGACTTGATCAGGGTCTCGTGGATATCGGACGTCTTGATGCCGTCGTAGAACTGCAGATGCGCCTTGAGCTCGACCTCGGACGGAGACACGTTATCGAGCCCCTGTGCGGCCCAGATAACGACGCGGTGAATCTTCTCCAAATCGATGATTTCGCGTCGACCGTCCCGTTTGGTAACCATCAAATCTTGCTGCATAGCGCCGCCGCCCTACTCCTGGATGCTCTCTTGAATCTGAAGTCCGGTATTGCACGCCGCTCAGCCCCGTACCCTGCCCAGCGGTAACCGAAGGCGGACTACAGGCAACGGCAAAGGCTGCTCTAGTGGAATGATCACTGGAACAACACTATATCTTGTGCAAACCGGATGAATGGGCACTAAATATAGTTACACCGCGTTTTTTCAATACTTGATTTGCCCCGGCGTTGGGTGTAGCCCCGGCCCTTTTCAGCCTCGAATCCCGATAACCCGGGACCTGCGTCCATTCACCGCGCCACACAAATTTTGTAAAAAAATTCCTTTACAAAACCGCCCTTTGAACCATTGCGCCAATGGCGAAAAACCACTGATCAACCGTTGTACAGAATCGCGCCACCAGCCGATTCATGATGCGCCCCTCCCGGCATCGGAGCGCGGCTGGTCCGACGCCTGGGGTGAAGACTCGAACGGTAGCCAGAGCAGCCGCGCAAGGCCGAGACGGGACGGCTGCCGATAGTCGGCCAAGCCGATGGTCATGGCCCGGTGACCGGCTTCGGGCTGCGCCCGATAGGTACCGAACAGCCGGTCCCAGCAGGCGAGGAAGAAACCGAAATTGCTGTTCGTCTCCTGCGCAATGACCGAATGGTGGACCCGGTGCATGTCGGGCGTCACCAGCAGCCTGCGCAGCTGGCCATCCACAACGGCCGGCAGCCGCAGGTTGGCATGGGTAAAGAGCGCCGCCCCGCTCAGGGTCGCCTCGAACGCCAGCACGACCCAGGGCGAGATGCCGAGCGCCGCCACCACCGCGACCTTGTACAGCAGGGACAGCAGAATCTCGAACGGGTGGAAACGAAAGCCCGAACTCAGATCCAGCTCCAGGTCCGTATGATGTATCCGGTGCAGCCGCCATAGCAGCGGCACCGCGTGGAAAAGCACATGCTGAAAATAGATCGCCAGGTCCAGCAGCACGAATCCCAGCAGTGCCGTAAACCAGCCCGGCATTTCGACCAACCTGAACAGCCCCCAGCCATGGCTCTGGGCATAACCGGCCATCAGGAAAGCCGCGGCTCCCAGCGTCAGCCGCTGGGCCACTACATCGACGAGCAGCAGACCTGCGTTGATCGCCCAGCGCCGGCGCCGGGGCTGGCGACGCAGACGGCGGGGCCATCGGGCCTCCAGCAGCGCAACGGCACCGAAGAGGGCGATAAACAGCAACAGGCGAAACAGGATCTCAGACACGCATTTCCCACCCT
The DNA here is from genome assembly GCF_042661465.1 of Marinobacterium aestuariivivens. Lineage (NCBI taxonomy): Bacteria > Pseudomonadati > Pseudomonadota > Gammaproteobacteria > Oceanospirillales > Oceanospirillaceae > Marinobacterium > Marinobacterium aestuariivivens. The sequence continues at coordinate 788,468 of NZ_JBHSWE010000001.1, forward strand.
GACAGATCGTTCGGTTGCCTGGTTTGCTACAGAGACAGCGCTGCTGCCACGCCGTTCCCCGAACTAGCGATCCCGCCCGGGTCGCTGCAGCAGCCAGCGCCAGCGGTTGATCAGCAGCGCCAGAAAGATCAGCGTACAGCCGGCCAGCTGCAGCGCCCCCATGCGTTCATCGAGCCAGAAAACGCCGAGAATCGCTGTCCATACCGGTTCCAGGGTGAGGATAATCGCCGCATGACTGGCCGTCGCCATGCCCTGCGCCTTGATCTGAAAAAGAAACGCAGGCTGGTCGCGATCAGGATACTGGCCAGCAGCCAGCCCAGCGCCTGCCAGCCCGGCGCCTCCCAGGACTCCAGCAGCAGTGAGGCGGCCAGGGCGATCAGTCCGACCACCGTCAGTTGAATCCCGGTCAGCGCCACCGGCGGTATGCTGACGGCGAAGCGGCTGTTGAGATTGAAATGCACCGCCAGAATCACCGCGGCGGCTACGAAGAAGGCATCGGACGCGCTGAAGCTCAAGCCCCCTCGAGGGACAGGCAAGCCATGCCGAGGGTCGCGACCAGCACCGCCACCCAGGTACTGGCCGTGGGCTGCTGACGGAAAAACAGCCAGCCCACCACCGGCACCAGCACCACTCCGAGGCTGCTGATAAAGGCCCCCACCCCCAGGTGGGTGGCGTGAAAGAGCCCCAGGATCCAGCACAGCATCGCCATGCCCATCACCACACCGGTGGCGCCGGCACGGCGCCAGGCGCCAGGGGAGCCGTCCGAGCTCAGTCCAGCCGACGCTGCTCACCAAAAGGCCGGCGAGCAAAAAACGAACCCCCATAAAGCCCATCGGTGGAAACCCCTGCAGCGCCTCATGGGAAAAGATCCAGCCCATGGCCGCCAGCAGGGTGACCAGCAGCAGCAGCAGGTCGGCCTGCAGACTCTTGGTTGTCATTCCGAACCAGTTCCTTCTGTTCTCAATTCATCGCCAAAACCATCCATTCTATGTCACAGACCGACATACCAACAGCCGGGGAGCCCCACAAGCGCAGCCCCTTCCCGTATAATGCCCCCTTGATTTCGATGATGAGAGTGACCAGGCATGCAGTTCGAAGTGGACGCTCACCGGGCGGACAGGCCCGCCGGCCGCATACGGCAACAGAACGAAAAGCTGATCCTGGAGGCCGCCGAGCAGGAATTTGCCCGTCACGGCTTCAAGGGCACCAGCATGCAGCAGGTAGCGGATCGCGCCGGCCTGCCAAAAGCCAACATCCACTACTACTTCAACAACAAGCTTGGGCTCTATTACGCCGTGCTGGCCAATATCATCGATCTCTGGGACAGCACCTTCAATGAGCTGAGCGCCGATGACGATCCCGCTGTCGTACTGCCGCGCTATATCGCCACCAAGATCGAGTTTTCGCGCAAGTACCCGCAGGCCTCTCGCGTGTTCGCGATGGAAATTCTCAGCGGCGGCCCGCATCTGAGTCAGTATTTCCAGCAGGACTACCGCGACTGGTTCCGGTCCCGTGCGGCCGTCTTCGAGCAATGGATCGCAGCCGGCAAAATGAAAGCGGTCGACCCTGCCCATCTGATATTCCTGCTCTGGGGCGCGACCCAGCACTATGCCGATTTCGCCGTCCAGATCGAGGCGGCACTGGGCCAACAAACGCTGGCCCCCGAGGTCTTCGACACGGCCACCGAAACCCTCACGGAGATCATCCTCACGGGCTGCGGCATCCGGCGGTAGGAACAGGGAAAGCGGACGACCACCCCGCCTGCATGCTTCGCTGCAGACCAGAAATGGGGGCGGTTTCGGCAGGCCCTGGCATCAGGCGGCGCAGACCACCCGGTCCCGCCCCTGGTCCTTGGCCAGATAGAGCGCTTCGTCGGCCTCCTTGAGCAACTGCCTGGGATTGCTCTCCATTGACGGCACGAGACTGGCCACCCCCATGCTGATGGTGACCAGGTCGCTCACTTTCGAAGCACGGTGGGAGATGCCCAGGGCCTTGACCGCTTCACGCATCTGGTCCGCCAGCCTCATCGCATCCTCCAGAGAGGTTCCAGGCAGCAGCACGGCAAACTCCTCGCCGCCGAACCGGGCCACCGAATCCCCGGCGCGGCGGGCATGCATGTCCAGTTCATGGGCCACCGCCTTCAGGCACTCGTCACCGAGCAGGTGACCGTAGTGGTCATTGAAGTCCTTGAAGTAATCGATATCGCAGATAATCAGCGACAGCACCGTTTCGGTACGCAGGGCACGGCTCCATTCGTCGGCGAGCAGTTCGTCGAAATAGCGCCGGTTGGGGATCTCGGTCAGGCCGTCGATCGACGACAGCTCGTAGAGTTTTTCGGCGAGCGTCTCGGCACGCTGCTTTTCCACGCGCAGCTGCTTCTCGGTATTGATCCGCCTGACCAGATCCTGACGCAGCTGATCGTTCAGTTTCAGCACCCGACGCTGTTCCTTGCGCAGGTCCCGCAGCAACTGCTCGTTGACCATATTGGTCGACATGAAACCCTCGAAGACCTGATAAATCCGAAAGGTCGAGCGCTGGGTGAAAACGAAGAAGGCGATGCAGATCAGCCCCATCGCCACTTTCTGCGGCAACATCGACACCAGCAGCAAAATCGACAGTGGCAGCAGGGTGATCGCGGAAAACAGCAGGTACAGGCTCGGAGAGACCGACGCCGTGCTGGCCACGCTGCCGGCCACCATGCCAGCCAGGCAGACATAGATGAACGCCGCTTCGGAAAAGGGCAGCGTCAACTCGACGTAGAGGCCGATCGCGGCCCAGCTGATCGCGGCCATCACCACGCTGACGGAATACAGCTGTTGCCAGCGGGCGACATCTGGAAGGTCCGCCCGGGCCCGCTGCGCCTCCAGTCGCAGATAGAGACCGAGGCGAAACAGTACGATCAGGCCGGCGGCCAGCAGCCAGACAGGGAAAAAAGCGTCCTCTGTTCGCCACCAGTAATAGCCGCCTGCACAGAGTGCCACAAAAGCGGTACCGGCCAGGGCGACCGGCGTCTGCTCATGCTGCGCCTCGAGAAGCCTCCTGCGCAGATAACGAGCATCCAGACGACTCATCGGGGTCAGACCTATAGAGTAATGGGCGCATCCCTGATCCGGTAATCTCAGCAAACTCGCTGGTTCGTTTTTTCTGTCCTGTTCTATTGACCATAGACCCTGGGGCACAGAACTGTCATCCAGCGGCGACAAAAAAGGCCCCGTTCGCCGGCCAAACAGCACTTGACGGCAACATACATATATCGATAATACACCTTCTTAACATATATCAATTTTACATTTTAAGGATAAGAAATATGCTGGCCCCGCATCATATCGCGATCGTGCAATCCACACTGCCGCTGCTTGAATCCGCCGGCAGCGCCCTGACCGAACATTTCTATGCCCGGATGTTCCGTGAGAACCCCGAGCTCAAGGAGGTGTTCAACCTCTCGCACCAGCATTCCGGCCAGCAACCGGTCGCTCTGTTCAATGCGATCTTCGCCTATGCCCGCTATATCGACAACCCGGGCGTCCTGGCCCAGGCCGTCGAGCGCATCGCGCAGAAGCACACCGGCTTCCTGATCCGCCCGGAGCAGTATGATATCGTCGGTCATCACCTGCTCGAGACCCTTCGCGAGCTGGCACCGGACGCAGCCACTCCCGAAGTGCTCGAGGCCTGGGAGCCGCGTACGGACAGCTGGCGGCCATCTTCATCGGCCGCGAAGCCGAGATCTACGACCAGGCAGAAGCGGCCACCGGCGGCTGGCGCGGCAAGCGCCGTTTCCGCCTGGCGGAGAAGCGTGCCGAGAGCGAGCTGATCACGTCCTTCGTCTGGGCCCCGGTCGACGGCAAACCGGTCAGCGACTACAAGCCGGGCCAGTATCTGAGCCTGTCGATCCAGGATGAGACGCTGCCGCATCATGAGTTCCGCCAGTACTCGCTGTCCGACGCCCCGAACGGAAAAACCTACCGCATCAGCGTCAAGCGGGAGCAAAGCCCCTCCCCGGCCAGGTGTCCAACTTTCTCCATGACCGCATGGAGGTCGGCGACGAGATCGACCTGCTGCCCCCCGCCGGCGACTTTTTCCTCGACATCGCAAAGACCACGCCGGTGGTGCTGTTGTCCGGCGGAGTCGGACAGACCCCGATGCTGAGCATGCTCAATACCCTGGTGCAAAAGGATCATGCAGCGCCGATCCACTATCTGCACGCCTGCGAAAATGGTCGCCAGCACGCCTTCCGTGACCACATTGCCACGCTCGACAGCCGGCACGAGCAGCTGCACAGCTTCAGCTGGTACCGCTCGCCGCTGGACAGCGATGTCATCGACCGGGATTACGATGCCGTGGGGCTGATGGACCTGGCGCCGCTGAAAGCCTCGATTCTGCAGGACAACACCGAGTTCTATTTCTGCGGTCCGATCGCATTCATGCGTGCGATCTACAAACAGCTCAAGAGCTGGGGCCTCGAGGACAGCCGTCTGCATTACGAACTCTTCGGTCCGCATCAGACGCTGGAAGACTGACCGACAGGTGACGCGTAACGCGTCACCTGTTACCTGTTACCTGTCACCCGTTATTCCCGATACTGCTGCCAGTCCCGCCGCCAATACGCATCCAGGCGGGGCAGCAGCGGGCGCACGATGGCCCGGTCCGCCGGTTCGACCGCCGCCACGACCCTGGCCAGCACGGCAAGCTGAGTCATTCTCGCCTGCAGCTGCGGCGGCATCAGGGCCAGCATCTGCGGATCCATCCCGTCCATGCCGGCGGCCAGCTGCAGCAGCTCCGGCCCGGCCTGATCGGCCTTCAGCGCCGCATAGCCCAGCAACACCTGATCCCCGACGCGGGCCCAGTCCTCTGCGCTGGCAAATCCGCCTTGCCGCACCAGCCCCGTGAGCTCACGGTAGTCTCCGGCCTGTCGCTGACGCAGGATTTCCAGCCCCTTGCGATGGGGCTGGAAAGGTTCGCCGCTGCGCGGCTGCAGCTCACCCTGCAACTGCTGACCGAGCACCGGATCCAGGCGGTCGGAAAAGGCCCGCACCTGTGGCAACAGACTGACATAGGCCTCGGCCAGTTGCCTCGAGAGCGGCGAATTCGCCTGGGCCTGGAAAGCGACGCCGAACAGCATCAGCGGCAACAGCCAGATGCAGAAAAAGGAACCTTTGGTGGACGACATGGGAGACCTCGTGAGTGGTGAGGCGTGAGGCGTGAAGCATGAGGTATCATGCCAGCTCCGCTTAACGCTTAACGCTTAACGCTTAACGCTTAACGCTTAACGCTCATTATGATTCTTGAGGGGCAATGCTGTACAGCAGCTGAGCCGCACTTGAAGAGCGTGGCGGGTCGTCGCATAATGCTCACTATTGCCCAAAGTTTTGTATACATAACTCCCGATCGGAGCACGGCGAAGGGTTCACGCCTAAAACAACCCGATGGCCCGACAGCGCGCTGTCGGTACGCAATCTGTTTTAGGAACCCCATTCATGACTCGACTCTGGATCAAGAATCCCCTCGCCATCTACACCGGCACCGAGCAGGACGCTGCCGGCGGTATCGTCGTCAGCGGCAGCCATATCGTCGAACTCGTTGGCCGCGGCCAGCAGCCCTCCGCACCCTGCGATCAGGTATTCGATGCCGGCGAGCACGTAGTGCTGCCTGGCCTGATCAACTGCCACCACCACTTCTACCAGACGCTGACCCGGGCCTGGCCCGGTGCCCTGAACAAGGAGCTCTTTCCCTGGCTCAAAAGTCTCTATGGCGTCTGGGCCCATCTGGATCCGGAGATGCATGGCCAGGCCACCCGGCTGGCGCTGACCGAGCTGCTGCTGTCCGGCTGCACCACCGCCGCCGATCACCACTACCTCTTTCCCAATGGCATGGAGGAGGCGATCGATGTGCAGGTCGAACAGGCAAGGGCCTCCGGCGTACGGGTAATGCTGACGCGGGGTTCCATGAGCCTCGGCGAAAAGGATGGCGGCCTGCCGCCCCAGAGCACGGTCCAGAGCGAGGAGCAGATTCTCGAGGACAGCGAACGGCTGATCAACCGCTACCACGAGCGCGGTGACGGCGCCCGGGTCCAGATCGCGCTGGCCCCCTGCTCGCCGTTTTCGGTCACCACCGGGATCATGCGCGAAAGCGCCGCCCTCGCCGGGCGACTGGATGTACGGTTGCATACCCACCTGGCCGAAACCCTCGATGAGGAAACCTTCTGCCAACAGCGTTTCGGCATGCGTACCGTGGATTATCTCGACAGTGTCGGCTGGCTGAACGGCCGCACCTGGCTGGCCCACGGCATCCATTTCAACGACGACGAAATCGCCCGCCTCGGGCGCGCCGGCGTCGGTATCTGCCACTGTCCGAGCTCGAACATGATGCTGGCCTCCGGCATCTGCCGCAACCTCGAGCTCGAAGCGGCCGGCGCACCGGTCGGCCTGGGAGTCGACGGCTCGGCGTCGAACGACGGCTCCAATATGATCAGCGAAGTACGCCAGGGCATGTACCTGCAGCGTCTGCGTTACGGCGCTTCGAAAGTCACCCATTTCGATGCCTACCGCTGGGCCACCGCAGGCTCCGCCCAAGTACTCGGCCGTGACGATATCGGTGTGCTGGAAGCCGGCAGGCAGGCCGACCTGGCACTGTTCCGTCTCGACGAACTGCGCTTTTCCGGCAGCCACGATCCCCTGGCCGCGCTGCTGCTGTGCGGCGCCCAGCAGGCCGACCGGGTCATGGTCGGCGGCGCCTGGAAGGTGGTCGACGGCACCCTGCCGGACGTCGACCTCGAACAGCTGCTCGCCGGGCATCGCGCCGCCGCGCAGCGGCTCGCCGCAAAGGCAATGGTGTAGGGTGGAATGAGCCTGCGAATTCCACCGGTGCTGCACATTTACTCCGTGGTTGGCGTTGATTGGCCCCGCTGCTTGCTGGTATCCCCGGTGGAATTCGCTTCGCTCATTCCACCCTACGAATCGGCTACTGGTTAGAAAATCCTGTCGAATCGGTTATGATTTCGCGGTCGCTACAGAGCAAACGATGGAGAACGACCGATGGCCTCCGTGCCCTACCGAAAAGACTTTCCGGTTTCCTGGGAGGAACTGCACCGCAATGCCCGGGCTCTGTCCTGGCGCCTGCTCGAACAGGGCCCCTGGAAAGGCATCATTGCCATCACCCGGGGCGGCATGGTGCCCGCCGCAATCCTGGCCCGTGAGCTGGACATCCGGCTGATCGATACCGTCTGCGTCACCAGCTACGGCAAGAGCGACGATGGCGCGGAAATGGCCCGGGGTCAGCTCAATATCCTGAAAAGGGTCGAAGGCGACGGCGAAGGCATGATTCTGGTCGACGACCTGGTCGACACCGGCAAGACCGCCCAGTGCGTGCGCGATATGCTGCCCAAGGCCCATTTCGCCACCATCTACGCCAAGCCGGCCGGCAAACCCTGGTCGATACCTTCATCACAGAGGTCAGCCAGGACACCTGGATCCGCTTCCCCTGGGACATGGACTACACCTTCGCCACGCCTCTGGCGGACCGATAAGAGGGTGACTCTGGCATCCGTCGTCTTTTTCGGTTTAACTCAGGGAAGATTCAAGCGAAGGAGACGGCGTATGGAACACTTTCTCAGCAGCATGCCGAAGGCCGAGCTGCACATGCATCTCGAAGGCAGCCTGGAGCCCGAGCTGATGTTCGAACTGGCCCAGCGCAATGGCATCGAGTTGCCCTGGGACACCGTCGACCAGGTACGGGCCGCCTACAACTTCGGCAACCTCCAGGACTTCCTGGACCTCTACTACCAGGGCGCTGGTGTCCTGCAGACCGAGCAGGACTTCTACGACCTGACCTGGGCCTACCTGAAGCAGTGCGAGACGCAGAACGTCATCCATACCGAGCCCTTTTTCGATCCCCAGACCCATACCGCCCGCGGTATCGATATCGGCACCGTCATCAGCGGAATCGACCGGGCGCTGCTGCACGGTCGCGAGCAGCTCGGCATCAGCAGCCGGCTGATCCTCAGCTTTTTACGTCACCTCAGTGAAGAGGACGCCTTCCGGACCCTGGAACAGGCCCTGCCCTACCGCGACAAATTCGTGGCGGTCGGCCTCGACAGCTCCGAAGCCGGCAATCCGCCGGCCAAGTTCCAACGCGTCTTCGAGAAAGCGCGCCACGAGGGTTTCCTGACCGTTGCCCACGCCGGCGAAGAGGGCCCGCCCGAATACGTCTGGCAGGCGCTGGACCTGCTCAAGGTCTCGCGTATCGACCACGGCGTCAGAGCCAGCGAGGACCCGGCACTGATCGAACGTCTGGCGCGCGAGCAGATCCCGCTGACCGTCTGTCCGCTGTCGAACGTACGGTTGCGGGTATTCAGGAGCCTCGACCAGCACAATATCCTGCAACTGCTCGAACAGGGCCTCAAGGTGACGGTCAACTCCGACGACCCGGCCTATTTCGGCGGTTACATGGGGGAAAACTTCATCGAGATGTCCCGCCAGCTGCCGCTGACCCGGGACCAGGCCGTGCAGTTGTCGCACAACGCCTTCGAGGCGGCCTTCGTCTCAGACGACGAAAAAGCCGCGATGCTCCGGCGCCTCGACGACTTCGTTACCGGTTACGGCAACGCCGGGGCTTGATTCGTATGTCTACAATTTGTTCGACCATTGAGGTGATCAAAACAGTCCAAGCTGCGGGGCGACGAGGGAGTCGAAATCCTGGCCGAGAAACGGCAGCAGGGTGTCGACCACCGGTTTCAGCTGACGATCGATATAGTGCTGGTAGTCGATCGGCGAGCCATGGAACTCCAGCGGCTCCGGGCCATTCACCGTGATCAGGTACTCGACGCGGCTGCCGGCCCGGTAGGGACTGCGCCTTCCCTCCCGGAACAGTGCCTGTTCCGCCTTCAGTGCCGCCTGCACCTGGGGCGGGCGGTTGCGCTGATACTGATCGAGCGGCCGGCGCAGCCGCTTGCGGTACACCAGCTCCCCGTCGCGCCGGCCCGCCAGCACCTCGTCCACGGTGGCACGGATAAAAGCCTCGAATGGCTGCCCCCGGAACACCCGCTCATAGAGTTCCTGCTGCACCCGCCGGGCCAGCGGCGTCCAGTCGGTGCGCACGTTTTCCAGCCCCTTGAACACCAGTTCGTCGCCGCCGTCGGCCTGGCGCCGGAGGCCGGCGTAGCGCTTCTTGCTGCCCTTTTCGGAGTGGCGCATGCGCGGCATCAGAAAGCGGCGGAAATGGCTCTCGTACTGGATCTCGAGAAAGCTCGGCAGGCCAAAGCGCTGCTCGAGCTGGCGCCGCCACCAGTCATTGAGATGCAGCGCCAGCGCTTCGCCCGCCTTGTGGGCCTCGTCGTCGCTGCAGTCGTCGCCGAGCCAGACGAACACCGAGTCGGTATCCCCGTAAATCACCCTGTAACCGAACTGCCGCTCGATCTCGTCGCGGGTACGGTTTAGGATCTCGTGCCCCCGCAGCGTGATCGAGCCGGACAGGCGCTGGTCGTAGAAACGGCAGAGGTTCGAGCCGAGCACGCCGTAGAAGGAGTTCATGATGATCTTGATGGCCTGGGACAGCGGCGCGTTGCGTTCGCGCTTGGCTTCGTCGCGTGCCTGCCAGAGGCGCTCGATGATCGACGGCAGGATGCTGCGGCTGCGGGCGAAGATGGCGCCGTTGAAGCCCGGTACCAGATCGTCCGGATCGGCGCCCTCGCGCAGCCCCTCGGCCAGGCCGCAGGGATCGACGCAAAAGGTGCGGATGATGCTCGGGTACAGGCTCTTGAAATCCAGCACCAGCACCTGGCGATAGAGCCCGGGCTGCGAGTCCATCACGAAACCACCGGGTATCGACAGGCCGGTCAGGCCCGAGGCGTATTCGGCGGCGACATAGCCGCTGCGGTGCAGCCGCGGCAGGTACTGGTTGTCGAACGCCGCGGCCGAGCCGCCGACCTTGTCCAGCGGCAACCCGGTGAGACGGCAGCGCTCGACGAGAAAGTGCAGCAACTGGGCCCGTTCGAAGATTTCCTGCACCAGCGCGCAGTCCTCGAGATTGTAGCGGGCCAGGGCCACGGGGTCCTCGCGGTAGAGACGCTGGATCTCGGCGCCGCGGGCATCCACATGATCGATCAGCTTGCCCCGCCCGAGCAGCTCACGGGCCACGAACTCCAGCGAAAAGCTCTCGAACTGCCAGGTCGCCCCGCGCAGGGTATCGATACCGTCGATCACCAGCCGTCCGCCGAGACGCACGAAGCTCTTGCCCTGGCCGGAGCGCACCAGCTGCGCCGGCTCGGTGTCGCGCCCCAGGCGCAGTTTCAGACCCAGCGCCCGGGCCCGCTGCTCCAGCACCCGGACGTCGAAGTCGATAACATTCCAGCCTATGAAGATGTCGGGATCGAAGGCCTCGACCTCCTCCAGAAACCGCTGCAGCAACGCTTTCTCGTCTGCGACGAACTCGAGCCAGTCGCGGTTTTCCCCCTGACCGCAGAGCAGCACCCGGCCGTACCCCGCGGCCTGAAGACCGATGGAGAGAATACGGTCGGCACTGAGCGTGGTTTCCAGATCGATCGACAGCATCCGCAGCCGGGGCCGGTAATCGGCGGCCTTCAGTCGAGGCTGGCCGTCCCGAAACCACTGCACCTCGACTCCGCCCTGGATAAAGCGCTCCATCAGGTAGCGGTCCACCGGGCGGATGTCCTCTTCCAGCAAGGCCACCCCGGCTGCTGCGAGGCATTCGGTCACCTGGCGCAGCCGTTTGAGACTGCGGCAATAGAGTGCCGCCACGGGCTCGCCGGTCAGATCCCGCAGCGGACGCTCCTCGAGACGCCAGTCTTCAAGGCCCTGCAGAGCGTCGGCGACCCGCTCGACCTCGCGGAGCCGCACGAAGAACACCGCCTCCTGGCCCGGAACGCGGACTTCCCTCGGTCCCTGGTCGGTGCTGACCCAGTAAGTCAGCTCGATGCCATCCCGCCGGTCCCGCTGCTGACGGCTCAGTATGAAACCGGTAACGGGCTCCACCTCAGTCTCCGAACGGCGCCACGACCTCGAGACCGGCAAAGGCCTGTTCGACGGCCGCGCGATCCCGAGCCTCGAACAGCAGCTTGAGATTGGGCCCGGCATCCATGGTGAAATAGAGCGCCAGCCCCTGCTCGCGCAACTGCCAGACCCGCTGCATCGCCGCCACGGACTCCGGCTGCCAGTACAAAAGCGGCGGCCAGGAGGCGATCATGGTGGCATGCATCGACAGGGCGTTCTGCTCGGCGGTCTGGCCCAACAGCGCAAAGTCGCGGGTCTCGATTGCCCGATGCAGCTTCTCGAGATCCGCCGCCGCCTGCAGCGGCCAGCTCTGGTAGAGGTGGGCGGTTTCGAGGGTACGCTGCATGCCGGCCCGGCTGCCGACCGCCTTTTCGCCGGTGGCGACCTTGACCAGACCGATCTGCAGCCCTGGCCAGCGCGCCTCCAGCGGCACGCCATGGGAGTCCATGCCGTCGTCATGAATGCCGTCCTGCCACTCGACGAAACCGTCGAACAGGGAGCGGCAGGCGCTGCCACTGCCCAGTCGCGCAAAAGCCGAAAGCACCGTTGGCTCGAGCGCCAGTTGCAACCATTTGTCCAGCGCCAGGGTCAGGGCGGCGAAGCCCGAGGCCGACGACGCCAGGCCCGCCGCCGTCGGTATGTTGTTCTCGGTATGCACATGCACCGGCAGCACGCGGCCGGCGCGGAACAGCTCGATGAACGCCAGCAGCTTGGCGGCAAAGTCCCCGCTACTGTCCTGCTCGATACCGTTGAGCCAGACCCGGTCGCGCCCGTCGGGCGAGCGCTGCAGCCGGGTACGGGTGCCCAGATGCCCCAGCGACACCGACAGGCTGTTGTTGATCGGCAGGTTCAGTTCGGCATCGCGCTTGCCCCAGTACTTGCACAGGGCGATATTGCTCGGTGCGAACGCCTCGGCCTCGTCCAGCGGCGAGAGCTGTGCCGGCAACCGAGACTGCACCAGTTGTTGTCTAGAGATACTCAATGCTGACTCCCTCTCCGCTGACGGCGACCGGAATGGACTCGAAATCGGCCGCCAGCTGTTCATCCCGTCCCAGCGCCAGCACGCAGTCACCGAGCCCCGAGCCGCTGATCTTGCTGCCCTGCACCCCGGGACTGTGCCGCAACCGGTAGACCATCTGTGCCAGGGTCGCGTCGTTGACGCCCAGGGCATCCAGCAGCCCCTGGTAGACATTCATCAGCCGCCCCAGCGCCGGCCAGTCCTGTCTGAGGATAGCCGTTTCTGCCTGTTCGGTGGTAGCGCCCATAAGGCGGTAGAGCTGCGCATTCAGGTTTTCGAAACCGGCGGATGCCTCGGCCACCCGGGCCAGCACCTGCGGCGTAGGGGTCTTGTAGCCGCAGTAATAGAGCCCGATGGGCGGCAGCCCGGGCAACGCGTCGATGCGTCGCGGCGAGACACTGTAGCCGACCAGCCCCCTGGACACTGGCCGCCAGATCGGTGCCGGAGCCACGCCCCTGGACATGGTGGATCACAGCCAGTGCCGAGTCGAAGATATTCGTCTTTTCGGTGTTTTCGCCAGCATGAGCCAGCAGCGCCGCGACCAGCGCCGCCGTCACCGCCGCCGAGGAACCGAGCCCGACGGTGTGGGAAAAGTCCGATTCGATCTCGAGATCGAAGCCGCCCGGCAGGCGTTCGACGAACAGGCCGATGGTGGCGAGCACGAAGCTCAGACGCGGCTCGTGCGGCAGGCAGTCGAGGCTGCCCCCGACCTCGGCCAGCGCCGACCGGATCTGCAGCCGGCGATCACGGCGCGGCAGTAGTCGCAGATGCATGTAGCGGTCGACGGCGCAGGCGATGGCCCGCTCGCCGAACAGCACCGAATGTTCGCCCATCACCATGATGCTGCCGGGCGCCGAAACCCGGATTTCACGCAAGTTGTCCAATTTTGCCAGAACCTCCCCTATCAACCTGTAGGATGGGTGGAGCCGCTTCACTGCCTTGTTCGCCAAGCTGCACCGAGTCTATGGCGGCGCAACCCATCATGCGTGATAGGCACCATGAGCCCCTCCGGCATACATGGTTGATCGCAAACTACGCTGACCAGGCATCCAGAAACCCTGTATGCCTGATGGGTTACACCGCCGGAAACAGCGGTGCATAACTGATCGGCACTACCGGTCGCGGCTCCACCCATCCTACATCAGCTGATCTACAGCAACCGCACGCCTTCGCGGTCCTCGTGCAATTCGCCCCACTGCCAGCCCCGCGGCAGTCCCAGCCGGTCGGGTGTGCCCTCCGGCAGCCGGAGCAGCATCAGCCCGCCCCTGTCGCCGGAGATGGCGCCGGCGCCGCAGATCTTGGCGGCACCGCCGCACTGTTCGACCTGCTCGGCGAAACGGCTGAGCTCCGCCGGCACCACACCGATTCGCATCAGCAGCCGGTGGTTTTCCCGCACCAGCTCGGCAATTTCGCCCCCTGTCCCAGCGCCGCCTCCAGCCGGGTCGTCAGATCGGCGAATTCGCTCCAGATATCGGAATCGGCGAAGCCGCGGCGCACATGCTCGACACAGGTGCCGGTGCTGCTCGACGGCGTACCGGTAAAGAGCCAGTACCAGCCCGGCCCGAGCCCCTGCGATGGCAGCGGCAGGCTGTCGATCCGGTCATTCTGAACACGCACCAGACCGCCCAGGCAGACCGTAGCGGCATCGATCAGGCTGCCGCGGCCATGCTGCAGACGCTCGCAGTGGCGCACCTGCCGGATCAGCTCGTCAGTGTTGTCGAAGTGGCCGAAGAGTTTCAGCAGCGCCGCGATCAACGCGGCCGACGAGCCCATGCCCGCGCCGACGGGGATGTCGGAGTCGATCCGCACCCGGCCGCGCGGCAACTGCTCGAGGCCGGACAGCAGCCGCGCCATGTCGACGGCGTAGAACACCAGTTCGCCGGGCTTGCCGAGGATCTGGCCGATACTGAGTTCGCCGCGCAGATAGCGCTCGAAGTAGCTGTCGAGCCGGCGCCGCAGGGCGGCGAACTTTTCCAGTCCCAGGGCATGGGCCTTTTCCCGGCTGTGCCAGCTGAGCCGGGGCAGCCGGTCCGGCTCGAAGCTCACGTCCATGTGGCGGTCCACGGCCAGCGCCAGTGCCGGCTTGCCGTAGACCACCGCATGCTCCCCGCTAAGTATCAGCTTGCCGGGGGCACGGGCATGCTTCAGCACACGACATATTCACGCTTGTGGTGGGAAATGGCCGCCAGGCGGAACCGACCGGTGGTCGAATGCGGAATCTCGAGGTGGTCGCCGTCGCGGGGGTCCGGATAGCGATACAGCTCGAGGTACTCCTCGTGGCTGACCTCCTGACGCGCTTCGAGCATGCGCCAATGCGCGTCACGGTGCAGACAGCGCTCGTAGCCCTCGACCACCCGGCCGGAGAAGAACTCGGCGACGCAGCCGGAACCGTAGCTGAAGAAACCGATACGCCTACCCGTCAGGTCCTGACGGCCGTTCTCGAGCAGCGATGCCAGGCCGATGTACATCGAGGCCGTATAGCTGTTGCCGATGGCGCGATTGTAGAGCAGGCTGTCCTCGATCTGCCGCTCCAGCTGCTCGGAACCCAGCGGGCTCTTGTTGAGCTTGGCCAGATGCTGGTGCGCCTTCTGCGCCATGCGCCCGAACGGCAGGTGATAACAGAAGTGACTGAAATCGCCGAACGCCAGCGGGCTCGCCTCGCGGAAATGCTCCCAGGCCCTTTTCAGCGACTTGAGGTAGATCTTGGTGGAGTACTTGCCGTCCACCAGCGCAGTGCTGCGGTAGTTGGGCCGCCAGAAATCCATCACGTCCTCGGTGTAGCTGCCGACTTCGGGATCGATTTCGACCAGGCGGGGATTGGCGGTGATCATCATCGCGACGGCGCCACAGCCCTGTGTCGCTTCGCCCGGGGTGCCGAGATCGTAGCGGGCGACATCGGATGCCACCACCAGCACCTTGCTTTCGGGCTGCCGGGCTACCAGCGCACAGGCCATCTGCAGGGCAGCGGTGGCGCTGTAGCAGGCCTGCTTCAGCTCGACGACGCGACAGTTCGGCTGCAGTCCGAGCAGGCGGTGCACATAGACCCCCGCTGCCTTGGACTGGTCGATGCCGGTCTCGGTGGCGAACAGCATCGTGCCGATGCGGTCCGATCCGACCGTTTCGACCAGCGGCATGGCGGCGTTCGCCGCCATGGTGACGATATCCTCGTCGGGCGCCGCCATGCCCATTTTTTCCTGCCCTATACCGACATAATACTTGTCCGGATCGGTCTCCTGGGCCTGCGCCAGGGTGCGCAGATCCAGGAAGTAATTCGAGGTATAGAAGCTTATTTCATCAATACCGACTGACATAGATGGTTTGGTCCTCAACGCTCCTCAAGAACAAGAGCCTGGTTCCTGAACAGCGACGCGATATCCGGAGTTCCCAGCAGAAACATGGCGATTGTAAATTCCCTGCGCAACTGTTCGATAACAGTGACCACGGCATCCGCAGAGTCCATGGCAGGCCGCAGGAAGGGCGCCGCCAGGCCGCACAAAGAGGCGCCGAGTATAACAGATTTCACCATATCAATCCCATCTCTGAGCCCGCCGCTGGCGATCAGCGTCGCGCGATCGCCAAAGGGCTCGGCCAGGCGCAGCGCCGTCGGCGTCGGGATGCCCCAGTCCTGGAATCGCAGCCCTGTCGGATCCTCGCCGGCATTGCAGCGGTGGTATTCGATACGGCTCCAGGAGGTGCCGCCGCTGCCGGCCAGATCGAACAGCCGTACGCCCTGGGCGAGTCCTGCGGCGATCGCCTCGGGACCCAGGCCGCAGCCGACCTCCTTCAGGATCAGCGGCACCGACAGCTGGCCGGCCAGCTCGCCGATACGCGCGCTCAGCCCGGCGAAATCGGTATCGCCCTCGGGCTGGATCGCCTCCTGCAGCGGATTCAGGTGCAGATAGAGCGCATCGGCACCGAGACAATCCACCGCCTGCTGGCAGTGTACCGCTTCGAAACCGTAGTTGAGCTGAACGGCGCCGATATTGGCCAACAGCACCGTGGTCGGTGCCAGTTCGCGCAGCTCGAAGCTGGCGCGGGCCTCTGGCTGGGTGAACATGACCCGCTGCGATCCCACGCCCAGGGCGACCTGGCAGCGCTCCGCCGCTTCGGCAAGGTTGCGGTTGATGCGCCTGACCAGATCATGATCGCCACCGGTCATCGACGAAATCAGCAGCGGAAAGCTGAGCCGCTTGCCGAGGAACTCGGTCGAGGGGTCGACAGCGGCCAGGTCAAGCTCCGGCAGCGCCCGGTGACGCAGCCGGATACCGTCGAAGTGGGCGCCGTTGCGCTCGATCGCCGGGTCCCGCTCGATCGCGCGGATATGCTCGATCTTGCGCTCGTTGGTCGGGTCCGACATCATCGCTCCAGCTTGAGGTGAGCCTCCATCAGCTCGCCGGGATTGGTCTGGGCCGCCAGCAGCGACAGTTCGCCGCAGAGCACCGTGGCCCCGCAGATCGCCGCCAGACGGCGGGCGTTGGCGCCGGGCTCGCGCTCTTCGCGACAGCCCAGCTGCTCGAGGTTCTCTTCGACGAAATCGAGCCCCTTGCCGTTCCCGACGGTGCCGACGATCAGGTTCGGCAGCGTGCAGGAGAAGTAGAGATCGCCGTCGCGAACTTCGGCATGCACCACGCCCTGAGAGCCCTCGATGATGTTGGCCGCATCCTGGCCCGTCGCCAGGTAGAAGGCCAGCAGCATGTTCGCGTAATGGGCGTTGGCGCTGCGCAGACCGCCGGCCATCAGGGTACCGATAAGGTTCTTCTTGATATTGAGGTCGACGATTTTTTCCGGTGTGGTGTGCAGCCTGCGCTCGCACAGGTCGCGCGGTACCAGCAACTCGGTCACCACGTACTTGCCGCGTCCGAGAATGCCGTTGACCGCCGTCGCCTTCTTGTCGGAGCAGTAGTTGGCCGAGATCGACGAATAACGCAGCCCCGGGTACCGGGTCAGGATCCAGGGGATCAGCTGGTCCGCGGCGTTGGTCACCATGTTGTGGCCCGATGCATCGCCGGTGGTGAACTCCAGCCGCAGGTAGATCAGGTTCGCCACCACCTGGGAGTGGATATCGATCAGCCGGGCAAAACGGCTGCTGCGCCCGACCACCTCGTTGAGCTCCGGCTGACGCGCCTTGAGCGACTCGATCGCCTGGTGGGCGGCCAGGGCATCCTCCGCTTCCAGCAGGATCGAGCGGGTCATGCGCTCGTCGATCACCGACGTTTTGATGCCGCCGGCCAGAACCGAAACGCGTGCGCCACGCCCGACCGAAGGCCAGAGCGGGGTTTCATAGGTCGCGAGCGGAACCCAGACCTTTTCATCGACGATATGGCCGGTCAGCCGCATCGGACCCACCAGCCTCATCGGGACCGGGGCCTGCAGTATCTTGTGTGCTTTCATCAGTTGCGCCGCGCCAAAAATCGAAAGTAATGTGCCAAAAACAAAAAGGGTTGCGCCACGCAACCCTTGGGATCTGAATGCTCAGGCAGCGCGGATTTTATCCAGCCGCCTGAGCAGATGCAAACCGGCGCCGTTACCGGGAGGCGTCCGCCATCTCCGGCGAGCCGTCCATTTCGCCGTTCTGCGGCAGCGGCACCTCGAGGGTATCGAGCAGCTGCCCCATGCCGCTGACGACACGGTACTGGGCGATGAGGTAGTCGAAGGTGGTGTCGGTCAGGGAGTTCTGCGCCGAGAACACCTCGTTTTCGGTATCCAGCAGGTCGAGCAGCGAACGCTGGCCGATATCGAACTGTTTCAGATAGGAATCCCGGGTCTGCTCCGCCGAGCCGACATAGGTTTCGAGGTACTTCATCTGCTGACCCAGGATCTCGTAGGCGTTCCAGGACAGCCCGAGCGACTGGGTGACCTGGCGGTCGGCGCTGTTGCGGATCTCTTCGGCCTCGTGGATCTGGTGCTGGGTCTTGCGGATACGGGCCTTGTCGGTGCCGCCGTTGAAGATGTTGTAGCGCATGCGCAGCATCGCCGTGAAGTCTTCGTTCTGCCCTTCCACGCCATCGATATCGTGGTACCAGGTACGCTCCATCTCGAAGTGAAGGGTCGGATAAAGACGGCTGAAGGCCGCCTCGTACTGTGCCTGGGCCGCTTCGATATCGGCCGCCGCCAGCTGCAGCGTCGGCTGGGTCATGTCGGCCTGCTGCAGCGCCTGCTCGTAGCTGGCGGGCAGCGACAGATCGACCGGCACCTCGTAATCCTCGGGCGGCTCGACGCCGACCACGCGGATATAGTTGGCGCGCGCATCGCGCAGGTTGTTCTCGGCCGCCAGCACGTTGACCTCGGACAGCGCCAGACGGCTTTCCGCCTGCTGTATCGAGGCCAGGCTGCCAAGCCCCGACTCCGAACGGCGGCGGATCTGGTCATAGATGGTGACGTGGTTGCCGAGCGTCTGCCTGGCCAGACGCAGCAGCTCCTGGCGGCGCACGACCTCGAGGTACTGGCGGGTCGCGTCGAGGGCGAACTGCTCCGCCACTTCACGCACCCGGGCATCGGCCGAACGCAGGCGCGCTTCCTGGCGTGCGACCTCGCTCTGGGTGCCCTCGCCGTCGAACAGCATCTGGCGGAAGTTCAGCGTCGCCTCGCTGCGCCACAGGTCCTCGTCGCCGTCACCGTCAGGCTGGTTATCTCGGGTGGTGGGACTGTCGGTCCATTCACGACCGATGCCCAGCAGCATGTCGATATCCGGATAGAGACCGCCCATGGCTTCGCGCACTTCCTCGCGCACCGCCCGGCGGGCGTTGATCGCGGCGGCGACCTCCGGATTGCTCAAGATGTTGTCGGCTATGACATCCTGCACCGACGTCGCATGCGCCACCTGAATCGCCGACATCAATGTCATTCCTGCGATTATCCCTGTCCTGATACCCATCTTCCTGTTCTCCCTAAAATGTCCATCTACGGCGTTAGTGTTGTCGTTCCTGAGCCTTCGCCATCAGTATCAGCGAGACCCGGTCGCCGGCTCCCGTTTTTCTGAGAATGGCGCTGATATGCGCCTTGACCGTACGTTCGGTGATCTTCAGTTCCCTTGCAATCACCTTGTTCGCTACGCCGCTGATCAGTATATCCATAACCTGCTGCTCACGCTCGCTGAGATCGGCGGCGAGTCCCAGGCGCTCGGCCTGAACCGACAGCAACTGTGCCGGCTGGCCATTGAGCAGTCGTTTCAGCAGCTTCTGCATCACCAGCGGACTGGCCCAGATATCGCCGCGTCCGACGGTTTCGATCAGTTGCTGCAACAGCGAACCGGTAATGAAAGTGCTGGCATACGCCCGGGCACCGAGGGCCAGCATCCGTATCCCCTCGTCGTCTCTTGGCCGGTCCGTCAGCACCGCATACAGCTGTCCCCCGCTCTGCAGCGCCTTGAACAGCGGATAGCGGTACTCCTGCGGCAGCGAATCCAGATGCAGCAGCAGCAGACCACCGGGCAGCCCCAGCTCCAGCGCATCAAAATGCAGACGCCGCGCCGACCAGCCATGAAGCAGTCTCTCCCAGCGCTCCCCCACATTCCTCTGTGTCGAATAATATCCCAGTTCCATCTCAGCGTTCCGTCAGCGCCCTGTTGCGGGCCTTGAGTATCGGTTTCAGAAGATAGTCCATTATCGTTTTCTTACCGGTGAGGATATCGACGCTCACCGTCATGCCGGCAATCAGCGGCAGCGGCTTGTCGGCATTGCCGAGATAGGGATTTTCCGTCTCCAGCCGGACCCGGTAAAACGCCTTTTTCTCCTCGTCGAGGATGGTGCTGGGCGAAACGAAGACCACTTTGGCGTCGAGTCCGCCGTAAATCGAAAAGTCGTAGGCAGAGACCTTGACCGTGGCGGGCAATCCGACCCTGATCTGGGCGATATCGGCCGGCCGGATCCGCGCCTCGACCAGCAGGCGATCCTCCCAGGGCACGATGTTCAGCAGCTCGTCTCCGGGCTGAACCACGCCCTCGACGGTATTGACCATCAGCTCCTTGACCGTTCCCTTGACCGGAGCCCGCACCTCGGTGCGGGTGATCCGGTCCTGCATGCCCTGCATTGATTCCTGCAGGCGGGCCAGCTCGCCACTGACTTCGTTGAGTTCCCCCGGGCCCGGGTGCGGAACTGCAACTCCCCTTCGCTCAGACGGCTTTCATGTTCGGAAATGGCCGCCTCGATACGGGGAATGCTGAGGCGGATCCCGGCCAGATCGCCTTTCATATCATTGACCTGGCGCTGCAGCCGGATGTACTCGACCTCCGAGATTACCCCTTCGCCAACCAGCGGCTGCATGATATTGAGTTCCTTGAGCAGCAGGTTATAGCTGCTCTGGATCTGATCAATTTTGGAGCGGGCCTCGCGCAGCTCCTGACGGCGCTGCTCGAGCTGGCGCTCGGTGATCGCCAGGGTGGTGCGCAGCTCCTGTGCGCGGGCGCGGTAAAGGGTGCGTTCGCGCTCGAGCTGATGACGGTAGGCCTCAGGGAAGTCCCCCGGCACCTCGAACTCGGTGCCGTCCGACTCGGCCTGCAGCCGGATCTGCTTGGCCAGCAGCTCGTACTGGCGCACGCGGTTTTCGTTGAACGAGCTCGAAAAGCGGGTATCGTCGATACGCAACAGCACCTGGCCTCGCTCCACCAGGTCCCCCTCTTTCACCAGGATCTCGGAAACGATGCCGCCTTCGAGGTTCTGCACCACCTGCAGCTGCCGCGACGGAATGATCTCGCCGTCGCCCCGACTGATCTCGTCCAGCTCCGCCCAGTTGGCCCAGAGAATTGCCAGCAAGATGAACAGCGCCATGCCCCAGAGCAGCAGTCGGGCGCTACGCGGCGTCTGCTCCAGCATGGCTTCGCTGATGCTGGTCATAAAGCGGCTATCTTGGTTCGACACTGAGCTTTTCATGGTTGTCCTGTCTGCATACCGGCGCCACTGCTGGCGGGCCGCTACGGGTCTTGAAGTCACGCCCCGGCTGCTTTCCTGATTGGGTTCTGGACCCCGCTATTTGCGAATCTGCAGGCGACCCTGCTTGAGGGCCTCGAGCACCGCCTGTTTCGGCCCGTCCGCCACGATCTTGCCGCCATCGACCACAATTAGCCGATCGACCAGGGTCAGCAGCGACATCTTGTGGGTAACCAGCAGCAGCGTCCTGTCCCGGGCGTAATCGGCCAGCTGCTGCTTGAGCAGCTCTTCGGAACTGTTGTCCATCGCATTCGAGGGCTCGTCGAGAATCAGCACCGAGGGATCGTGAATCAGGGCGCGGGCCACGGCTACCGCCTGGCGCTGGCCGCCCGACAGCGCTGCGCCGCGTTCGCCGACCTGCATGTCGAAGCCCAGCGGGTGACGATTGACGAAATGATCGGCCCCGGCCAGCTGCGCCACCCGGACCACCTGCTCGTCGCCGGCCCAGGGTGCGCCCAGGGTAATGTTGTCGCGCAGGGTGCCGGCAAACAGCATGATATCCTGGGGCACGTAACCGAAATGACGGCGCAGATCGACCGGATCGATCTGCTTGATGTCGATGCCATCGACGCGCACGGCCCCGTCCCCGGCACTGTAAAGCCCCATCAGCAGCTTTTCGATGGTCGACTTGCCCGAACCGATACGGCCGATCAGGGCCACCTTTTCGCCGGCCTTGATACGGAAAGAGATGCCGTCAAGCGCCTTCTGCTGCTCGCCCGGATAACTGAAACTGACCTGATTGAACTCGATATCGCCCTTCAGTTCCGGGCGGTGCACGAAGTGGCGTTCGCCATCCCGCTCTTCGGGCATGTCCATGATCTGATTCAGGGTCTTCAGTGCCGTCGACGCCTGATGGAAGTTGGTGACAAGTCCCGCCAGTTGCCCCATCGGCGCAATCACCCTGCCCGACAGTATCACGCTGGCGATCAGGGCTCCGAGCGTGAGTTCCCGTTCGGAGATCAGGTAAACGCCGAAGATCACGATCGAGGTCGAAGTCAGTTGCTGGATCAGGCCGGCGAAATTGACCACCGACGACGACAGCATCCGCGAGCGCAGCCCCAGCGGGCGATATAGCCGCCGGCCTGCTCCCAGCGCAACTGCAAAGGCGTCGCGGCGCGCTGGGTCTTGACCGTTTCCATCGCCGTCAGACTCTCGACCAGGGTGGCATTCTTCTGCGCCGCCGATTCGAAGGTCTTTTCCACCGACTCGCGCAGCTTCGGCCGCACGATCAGCGAGAAGATATAGATCAGCGGGATCGCCGCCACCGGCACCACGACAAGCGGCCCCCGATCAGCGCGATCACCGCCAGGAAAATGAGCGCAAACGGAATATCGATCAGCACCGTGTTGATGGTCGAGCTGAGCATCGCCCGGATGCTCTCGAACTCGCGCAGGTTGTTGGCAAAGGAGCCGACCGAGCGCGGCATGGCGCCATAGCTGAGCGACAGCACCTTTTCGAACAGCATCGCCGACAGCAGGATGTCGGTTTTCTTGCCCGCCACCTCGATGAAATAGGCACGCAGCATCTTCAGGCCGAAGTCGAACAGGTAAACCACGAACAGGCCGATCGCCAGCACCCAGAGCGTTTCGATCGCACTGTTGGGCACCACCCGGTCGTAGACGTTCATGACGAACAACGGGCTTGCCAGCACGAAGAGATTGATCAGCAGCGACGCCAGCAGCACATCGCGATAGATACGTATCGAACGCTTCAGAGTGCCCCAGAACCAGTGCCCTTCACGGTCCTCCAGCACCTTCGACACCCGTTCGCTGAAGCGATACTCCATGCGTACGAAAATGGCATAGCCGGTGTAGTGCTGCTCGAGTTCCGCCAGGGCAATGCGGTGCTTGCCGCCGCTCTCGGTCTGGATGATCAGCGCCGAGTCGTCCTCGAGGTCCAGCTCCTGCAGAATGCAGGCCTGGTCGTTTTTCAGCAACAGCACGGCTGGCAGTACCAGCGGCGAGATATCCCGCAGCGAACGGGGCAGAACGCGGGCCTTGAGACCGCCACGCTGCGCCGCTCGCACGAACAGCTTCGGTGTCAGCCGGTTGTTCTCCAGCGGCAATCCGGCGCTGAGCACTTCGGCTGACAGGGGGTTGTGATTCTGCCGGGTCAGCTCGACCAGACAGCTTAAAAGAGGGTCCTGAATGTCGTCCATGTCCTTGACCTGCTCGGATTGCGGGCACCATACTAGCACGCAATCCAACTACCGAATATCTGTTCTCTGATGCTCTACGCAATACGGAACGCGGAGGGCCGCATCGTCGGCCTGACCGAAACGGCCGGGGACGGCACCGAGCCGATCGACATGAAGAACCGGGAGGTGCTCGAGTTCCTGTCGATCAACGACGGCTCCTTTTCACCGGAGGCGTTTCTCGATCGCTCCGATGCTGGTACCGTGCGCATTATCGAGGACATGATAGATATCCTGATAGCCAAAAATATTATTCTTTTCACCGACTTTCCGCTTGCGTCCCAGACGAAGCTGCTCAGCCGGAAACTGGCCCGCTCCTACCTGCAACCGGAGACGGCGGAGGCACAAGATAGCGAACCGCAGCCGACTCTACAATCCCGCATCCTGATCGAAGACGACGACAGCTGGATATAAGGCCAGGGATGGCCTGTAGATCGAAAACGCAGGAGCAGTTTTCGACTAAGGCCAGGGATGGCCTGTAGATCGGAAACGCAGGAGCAGTTTTCGACTAAGGCCAGGGATGGCGGAAGGCCGCCCCGCCTGTAGATCGGCTTTTTACGACAAGACGGCAGGAGCAGTTTTCGACTAAGGCCAGGGATGGCGGACGGCCGCCCCGCCTGTAGATCGGCTTTTTACAACAAGACGGCAGGAGCCGTTTTCGACTAAGCCGTTTATCCTGACCCGCCCTGCGAACGGTTCAGCTCCCCCAGCCGCCGGCACAGCGCGCGATACCGCTCCTGCTGGCGATGACTCAGGACTCCGAAACGCACATCGAACAGAAGGTCGCTGCACTGGCGCAGAATCTCCGCGCGCCGGGCAGGCGTGGATACCGCCACCCGTAGCCCGCTCTGCACCAGGTTCAGCACCACCCCGGGACTGCCGCCGCGCAGCGCCTCGGCTTCACGGAAACGGTCGAACGCCTGCTCGTAGTGCCCCTTGCGGTAACTGACCATGCCGGCCAGATTGGCCCGCCCCCAATCGAGCGTCGCCAGCCGGCGCATCACCTCCTGACGCCGCTCCAGCGACGCCTGGGCCAGGCTGCTGAATTCGAGCGCGTCCACCAGCGGATCGACCAGTTCGGCCTGATCGGACAGCGGCAAAGCGGCATAGCGCTCGAATGCATCCCGGGCTGCCTGTTCGGCCATCGACCTGTTGCCGCTGCGCTGATAGATCTGGGCGCCCATCAGACGCGCCCGAAACAGCACCACCGGCTCGCCCATGAAGTCGCGCACGGCAGCCTCCAGGGTGCGCACGGCCTCAGCCTCTGCGGCAACGGAGGCCGGCGACTGCCGCTCGTCGATCTGCTGCAGCAGCGCCTGCACCAGGCCATAGTAATCGTCGGCGCGCTGAAATGGGGAATGACGCGCGTAATTCAGAGCCTCCCGCCAGGCGGTAACGGCCTGGGCCCAGTCGCCCTCCAGCGCCATCAGGTTGGCCAGGTCACTCTGCAGCTGAGGCATGCTGGGCTGCAGGATGACCGCCTTGCGCAGCAGCATCTGCGCCGCTCCCGGGTCGCCCAGCACCCGGTGAACCAGGGTCAGCAGGATAAACGCCTCCACCGCGGTATGATGCTGCCCGGTCAGGCGCAACAGACACTCCTGAGCCTCGCGATAACGCCCGAGGCGAAACAGGGCGACCCCCTGACCGATATGCGCCCAGTCGACGTCACGCTCCTGCAATACCCCGGCGAAGAGCGCCAGCGCCTCTTCGTAACGCTGCAGACGCAACAGCACCAGTCCCTTGAGCCGCAGAAAGTAGGGCCTGACACCCGGGTAAAGCCCCTGGAAGTGCTCGAAGCACCCGAGGGCTTCAGCCCACTGCTCCCGGTCCAGCAACGCCTCCAGCGGCAGCAACAACTGCTTGACCCGCGCCAGCCGGTCCAGGCACTGACGCAGCCTGACAGGATCGTAGGGTTTGGACAGACAGCTGTCGGGCGCATATTCCAGAGCTCCCGCCAGGACTTCCGCCTGCTCAGGCTCGGCCACCAGAACGAAGGTATCCTGAAAGCGCCGGGCGCCATCCAGCGTGGCCTCCTGTATCACCTGCAGACCGGTCTTGGCACGAGGCCCCAGATCATAGGCGACAAAGCAGAAATCGAAAGACTGTTCCTGCAGGTAGCTGACCGCCATGTTGGCCGAAGAGGCCGCGGCCACCGGCGACAGACCCAGCTGGGCGAGCAGCGCACGCAGCCCCCAGATCGTCCCGGTTGGTATCGACGATCAGTGCCGACTTGCCTGCGAAGAAATTATCCATGGGCCTGCGAACTGGAAGAATGTCGCCAATTTAACACAGCCGCCGAAAGCGATACAAAGCGCTGCATTCACCGCCCGACGGGCGTGCCCCTCCCCGGAATTCGCTACGCTCACTCCAGGCGACAGCCAGACGCGCGACTGGCGAGGCGTCACAAAACAAAAAAGCCCGCAAAGCGGGCTTTTCTTGTGGGGCCTGCCGGACGATCAGTCTTCCAGCAGGTTACGGCCCTTGCTGGCTGCGATGCGCATGCGCAGCGCGTTGAGCTTGATAAAGCCCTCGGCGTCCTTCTGATCGTAGGAGCCCGCATCGTCCTCGAAGGTCGCGATGCTTTCGTCGAACAGACTGTCGGCGGAACGACGGCCAACCACGTCGACATTGCCCTTGTAGAGCTTCAGGCGCACATCGCCATTGACGTTGCGCTGGCTGTAGTCGATCAGCTGCTGCAGCATCTTGCGCTCTTCGGACCACCAGAAGCCGTTATAGATCACCTCGGCATAGCGCGGCATCAGCTCATCCTTCAGGTGAGCCGCTTCGCGGTCCAGGGTGATCGACTCGATGGCACGGTGGGCGCGCAGCATGATGGTGCCCCCGGAGTTTCATAGCAGCCGCGGGACTTCATGCCGACGAAGCGGTTCTCGACGATGTCGAGACGACCGATGCCGTTGGCGCCGCCAACCTTGTTCAGGGTCTCGAGCACCGTGGCCGGGCTCATGGCCTGACCGTCGATGGCAACGATATCGCCCTTTTCGTAGGTCAGCTCGATGTAGGTCGCCTGATCCGGTGCCTGCTCCGGCGATACCGACCAGCGCCACATGTCCTCCTCGGCCTCGGCCCAGGGCTCTTCCAGCACGCCGCCCTCGTAGGAGATGTGCAGCAGGTTGGCATCCATCGAGTACGGGGACTTTTTCTTCTTGCCGGTGAAGTCGACGGGAATATTGTGCTCTTCACAATATTTCATCAGCTTCTCGCGGGAGTTCAGGTCCCATTCGCGCCAGGGCGCAATCACCTTGACACCCGGCTTGAGCGCATAGGCGCCAAGCTCGAAGCGCACCTGGTCGTTACCTTTGCCGGTGGCGCCATGGGAGATGGCATCGGCGCCGGTTTCGTTGGCGATCTCGATCAGGCGCTTGGCGATCAGCGGGCGTGCGATGGAGGTGCCGAGCAGGTACTCGCCCTCGTAAATGGTGTTGGCACGGAACATCGGGAACACGAAATCGCGCACGAACTCTTCGCGCAGATCCTCGATGAAGATCTCCTTCACGCCCAGCGCCTGGGCCTTGGCGCGGGCCGGCTCGACCTCTTCACCCTGGCCCAGATCGGCCGTAAAGGTGACGACTTCGCAGTTATAGGTATCCTGCAGCCAGCGGACGATAACGGAGGTATCGAGTCCGCCGGAGTAGGCCAGCACAACCTTTTTGATATCGGACATGTCTCAGCTCCAGATGAGATCGCCCGGCCGCCACCTGAGGCCGCCGGGACTGGGAATCTGTGGGTCGAAAAATCGTCGGAACGAGGGCCGCACCCTCGAGACGCCTCGAAAAAGCGACGCAGTATAGCAGGAAAGCCGCAGACTCAGAAGCGGGACGGACTCAGTTGCGTTCCAGCCGGACGGTCACACGGCGGTTGCGGTCACGGTTCTGCGGGCTGCTATTGGGCACCACCGGATAACGCTCGCCATGGAAACGGGTCGTCACCATCGCTTCATCGACGCCCTGGGATACCAGATAACGCGTCACCTCCTCGGCGCGCCTTTTCGACAGGTCGCGGTTGAGCAGCCGGCGCCCGAGGTTGTCGGAATGCCCGTCGACATAGACGGAGCGCACGGAATCGTCATTGCGGACATAAAGCGCGATCAGGTCCAGGCGTTCGCGGGCCGCATCCGACAGAGTGACGACCGCGGACGGGAAAAGCACCGCAGTGCGCGCGATCTGACGGTAATTCACCGGCAGCAGACGCTCGATGCAGCCACTGTACTCGCGATAGGCCGCCGGAAAATTCGCCGCCGACACACCGACCCGCAGCGACTCTCCGGTACCCTGCCAACCGCCGCGGGTAAAGGTGGGCACCAGCCCCTGCTGCAGATAGGCCAGCATCTGGCGGGCATGGGCGCTGCCGACATCGATGACGCCGCTGGCGTCGTCCACCTGCACGGAACCGATCACGCGGGGCGCCGTCCCGGGCTGCCAGGGCGGCGCCTCCGCCACCAGCAGCGCTTCGGACGACGCCCGAACCCGCTGCACAGACTGCAGACTGAAACGCACATCCTCACCCGCCTCCTGCTCGAACAGCGCCCGGCCGTAATCGGGCACCGACTGACTCAGGCGACAGCTGAATTTCGACGACTCGAGGTCCCAGCGCGCATCGTCGATCACGGCCCTGAAGGTGACCGCACCGGCGACCTGGACACAGAGCCAGAGAGACACAAGCACCAACAACCTGGGAATCAATTCATCAACCTCAATACTCGACAGACCGCTGAGAGCTTATCGACCCTGGCGGACGTTTCTTTAGCGCTGCCATTCGTGATACCGGCACCGGCCACTTCGCGACGCGACAGCGCCTGCGCCGCGGCTCATCAAATTGGAGGCCGGGGAACCAGACTGCTAGAATGGCCTCTCATCTTATTCGAGCAGACGCTGCACATTAAGGACCCCACTTGAGCAACAGCACCATACCGCAATTGATGGCCGATCGTTTCCGCGGATTTCTTCCCGTCGTCGTGGACGTCGAAACCGCCGGCTTCAATGCCCGTACCGACGCACTGCTGGAGGTGGCCGCCGTCACCCTGACGATGGACGAAAACGGCTACCTGATGATAGACCAGTGCTTCGACGAAGCGGTCGAGCCGTTCGAGGGGGCCAATTTCGAGCGCTCCGCCCTGGAATTCACCGGCATCGATCCCTTCGACCCCGAACGCGACGCGATACCGGAAACCCTGGCCCTGGAGAACATCTTCAAGCCGATTCGCAAATCGATCAAGGCCCACGGCTGCAAGCGCGCTGTCCTGGTCGGCCACAATGCCGCCTTCGACCACGGCTTCGTCCAGGCCGCATCGGCACGCGCCGACATCAAGCGCAACCCCTTCCACCCGTTCTCGACCTTCGATACCGCCACCCTGGCGGGCCTGGCCTACGGTCAGACCGTCCTGGCCCGCGCCTGCGACGTCGCCGGCATCGACTTCGACGGCAAGAAGGCCCACTCCGCGCTCTACGACACCTGCAAGACCGCCGAACTCTTCTGCTCCATCGTCAACCGCTGGAAGGACCTCGGCGGCTGGGACATGGTACTCGAGGCGCGCCAGTACGAGGATTGAAGGTTACGCGTAACGCGTAACCCACAAAAAAGGCCCGTCACGATGACGGGCCTTGTTTTGTTTCAGGGGCTTGCTTACAGCTTGCCGGATTCTGCAGCCAGGTAGGACGCAACGCCTTCCGGAGAGGCGTTCATGCCCTTGTCGCCCTTGGTCCAGCCAGCCGGGCAGACTTCGCCGTGCTCTTCGTGGAACTGCAGCGCGTCGACCAGACGGATCAGCTCTTCCATGTTACGACCCAGCGGCAGGTCGTTGACGATCTGCGAACGGACAACGCCGTTCTGGTCGATCAGGAAAGCGCCGCGGAAAGCCACGCCACCCTCGGCTTCGACATCGTACGCCTGGCAGATTTCGTGCTTGACGTCAGCCACCAGGGTGTACTCGACCGGGCCGATACCGCCCTGATTGACCGGGGTGTTGCGCCATGCATTGTGGGTAAACTGGGAATCGATGGAGACACCGATCACTTCGACATTGCGCTCCTTGAATGCGGCGATGCGGTTGTTCAGCGCGATCAGCTCAGAGGGGCAGACGAATGTGAAGTCCAGCGGGTAGAAGAAAACCAGACCGTATTTACCGCTGATGGCTTCTTTCAGGTTGTAGGTATCGACGATCTCGCCGCTACCCAGAACCGCTGCAGCTGTAAAATCCGGTGCCTGCTTACCAACTAGTACGCCCATTGCTTATCTTCTCCGTTTGTAGTCCGTTTTTAAGCACTAAAATCCATCGGCGCGGCCGGGAAGGCCCGGTCGCGCCGATGAAGGGGTCGGGCACGCTGTCCGGACGACTGCCGGAACAGCATGCCGCTCGATCAGGATTCGTCCGCCGGCTGCTCGGCCGCCACCTGTTTGATCAGGGTTTCCAGCTCGCCGCTGGCTGCCATCTCGCAGATGATGTCGCAGCCGCCGACCAGCTCGCCCTTAACCCACAGCTGCGGGAAGGTCGGCCAGTTCGCATATTTCGGCAGCTCGGCACGGATCTCGGGGTTTTCCAGAATATTGACGAACGCAAAACGCTCACCGCAATTCATGATCGCCTCCGCCGCACGGGACGAAAAACCACACTGCGGAAAACGCGGGGTTCCCTTCATGTAGAGCAGAATGGAGTTGTTCTCGACCTGCTCCTTGATGGTATCGATTACGCTCATTGATACACCTTTAACAATGCCTGAATTCGCTCTCGCTCGCATGCTGCGAACACATGGCGCTAGCCTATCACATATCCGAGCGTTATGGTCAGGTAAAAATGGCCACCTGTCACGCGTTACGCGTTATGCGTAACCAGTCACCAAAACGGATATTGGGTCCCTCGCCGCCATTACAACCCCGCCCTGTGAAAATCAGGTTAGGATCGGGCTGCGCATTGATTTGATTGCCAAAATGCAAGCATCTCAATAGAATGCCTTTCTTTTGTTTGGCAGCCGGGGCTGCCTTTTTGCGTTGTAGGGAGAGGGAGATGGCCGTGACACCGATCATGAACACGTACAACAGGCTGTCCGTGGCCTTTGACCACGGCGAAGGCGCCTGGCTGTACGACACGGACGGCAACAAGTATCTCGATGCGCTGTCCGGCATTGCCGTATGCGGCCTCGGTCACGCCCATCCGGCCGTTACCCACGCCCTCTGCGAACAGGCCGGCAAGCTGGTCCATACCTCCAACCTGTATACCGTCCCGCTGCAGGAGCGCCTCGCCGCCCGGCTGACCTCCATTTCCGGCATGGACAACGTCTTCTTCGGCAACTCCGGCGCAGAAGCCAACGAAGCCGCGATCAAGCTGGCACGCCGTTACGGCCACCAGAAGGGCATCGACAACCCGGCTATCATCGTCATGGAGGGCGCCTTCCACGGCCGCACCCTGGCGACCCTCAGCGCCACCGGCAACCGTGCCGTGCAGGTCGGTTTCGAACCGCTGGTCGGCGGCTTTGTGCGCGCCCCCTACAACGACGTCGAGGCGATCCGCACCATCGCGGCCAACAATCCCAATGTGGTGGCGATCCTGGTCGAACCGATCCAGGGCGAGGCGGGCATCCGCATTCCGGCCGATGACTACCTGAACCAGCTGCGCGAGATCTGCGACAGCCACGAATGGCTGCTGATGCTCGACGAGGTCCAGACCGGCAACGGACGTACCGGCGAGTATTTCGCCTACCAGCTCAACGGCATCCTGCCGGATGTGGTCACCACCGCCAAGGGCCTCGGCAACGGCGTCCCCATCGGCGCCTGCCTGGCCCGGGGCGTTGCCGCCGGCATCCTTACGCCGGGTACGCACGGCTCCACCTACGGCGGCAACCCGCTGGCCTGCGCGGCCGCTCTGGCCGTCGTCGACACCATCACCCAGGACAACCTGTGCGCGCGAGCGGAGCAGCTCGGCAAGCGCATCTGCGACGGTTTCCGCGCCCAGCTGGCCGGCTCCGACTATGTCCGGGAGATTCGCAACAAGGGCCTGATGATCGCCATCGAGCTGACCGAAGCCGGCACCGAGCTGGCCGTGCTGGCAAAGGTCAAGGGCTTGCTGCTGAACATCACCGGCGGCGGTCGCGTCGTGCGCCTGCTGCCGCCGCTGATCCTGAGCGACAGCGAAGCGGACCTGCTGGTGAACACCCTTTCCAAACTGATCCAGATCTACGCGGCTGACGATCGGGAAGCCTGAAACCTAATTGCCGCACTCAGAGGACCTGCTACAGCAGTTACCACCTATGAGCACGAGACATTTTCTGACGTTGAACGACCTGACCGCCGGTGAGCTCAAGCAGCTCATCCTGCGGGCCGGTGAACTGAAACAGATGCGCAATGCGGGCCAGGTCTACGAGCCGCTGCAGAATCACGTAATGGCCATGATCTTCGAGAAGGCCTCTACGCGAACCCGCGTCTCCTTCGAGGCCGGCATGGCGCAGCTCGGCGGACACGCCATGTTCCTGTCGTCCCGGGATACCCAGCTGGGTCGGGGCGAGCCGGTCGAGGACAGCGCGCGCGTCATTTCGAGCATGGTCGATGTGGTGATGATCCGTACCTTCGATCATGCCACCGTCGAAACCTTCGCCCGCTACTCCAGGGTGCCTGTGATCAATGCGCTGACGGACGACTACCATCCCTGCCAGTTGCTGGCCGACATGCAGGCCTACCATGAGCATCGCGGCTCCATCCAGGGCAAGACTGCGGTCTGGATCGGCGATGGCAACAACATGTGCAACTCCTATATCAATGCCGCGGCACTGCTCGACTTCCGCCTGCACATCTGCTGCCCGGAAGGCTTCGAACCGATGCAGTCGCTGCTGGAACAGCATGCCGACCGCATCCAGCTGTTCCGCGACCCGCGCGAAGCGGTGCGGGGCACCGACCTGATCGCCACCGATGTCTGGGCCTCGATGGGCCAGGAGGAAGAGGCCAAGCTGCGCGAGAAAAAGTTCGTCGGCTTCCAGGTCAGCCCGGAACTGATGGACCTCGCCAACCCGGACGCGGTATTTCTGCACTGCCTGCCGGCCCACCGCGGCGAAGAGATCAGCGAGGACATGCTCGACGATCCCCGCTCCATCGTCTTCGACGAAGCCGAAAACCGGCTCCATGCGCAGAAAGCGCTGCTGGAATTCCTGCTGGTCAAAAAGGCCTGACGCAGGCGGACGCCGGGCGGCTTGCAGGTCGTGACCGCCCGCCCCTGGTCCCCATGCAGCAGCCCGGGCCGGCGCGGGCTTCAGGGGGCACCGCGCGCGCGCCCCACCGTACCGGAGCACACCGCCAATACCACCGCGATCCCGACGCGCAATGGGATAACCGCTATAATTTTCTTCACGACAGAGATCCGGGACGGGAGTCAGGCATGATCGAATTGAGGCATCTGAAGACGCTGGCGGCGCTGCGCGACGCCGGCAGTCTGGTCGAAGCCGCCGAACGGGTCCACCTGACCCAGTCCGCCCTGTCCCACCAGATCAAGGACCTCGAGGACCGCCTCAGCTGCTCGCTGTTCATTCGCAAGACCAAGCCGATCTGCTTCACCTCATCCGGCCAGCGCCTGCTGACCCTGGCCGACGACGTGCTGCCGATGATCCGCAATGCCGAGCGCGACATCGCGCGCCTGGCGGGAGGCGAGGCCGGGCGGCTGAATATCTGTATCGAGTGCCACAGCTGCTTCGACTGGCTGATGCCCACCATCGACCATTTCCGCCAGCACTGGCCCGAGGTCGAGATGGACCTGTCCAGCGGTTTCAGCTTCCAGCCGCTGCCGGCGCTGGCCCGCGGCGACCTCGACCTGGTGATCACCTCGGACCCGGAACAGCGCAACGGCATCACCTACATCCCGCTGTTCAGCTACGAATCGGTGCTGGCCATGGCCAAGCAGCACCGTCTGGTGG
Source organism: Marinobacterium aestuariivivens (assembly GCF_042661465.1). Taxonomy (NCBI): domain Bacteria; kingdom Pseudomonadati; phylum Pseudomonadota; class Gammaproteobacteria; order Oceanospirillales; family Oceanospirillaceae; genus Marinobacterium; species Marinobacterium aestuariivivens. The sequence continues at coordinate 821,515 of NZ_JBHSWE010000001.1, forward strand.
CTCGGCGCTTTGTCCACCCGGAAGACCTGGCTCAGGAAACCCTGATCACCTACCCCGTGGACCACGGCAAGCTGGACATCTTCAATCACTTCCTTGATGGCGCCGGCGTCGAACCGGCGGACATCCGCACCGCCGAACTGACCGTCATGATCCTGCAGCTGGTCGCCAGCGGCCGCGGCGTTTCCGCCCTGCCGAGCTGGGCCATTCACGAATACCTGGAGCGGGATTACATCGCCGCCCGCCCGCTGGGCGAAAAAGGCGTCTGGTGCACCCTTTACGGGGCCATCCGGGACGACCAGAAGAATGCCGAATTCATGGTCGACTTCATCAATACCGCCAAAGAAATCTCGTTCCGCAACCTCAGCGGGATCAAGACAGCTTGAAGAGCAGTTACGGGTGACGCGTAAATGCAGCCACGGAGCCACATTTCACGCGTAACGCGTCACCTCTGCGCAAAGCCTTGTTTATTATCAGTGTTGCCGTAAACTGACCGTTTCGAATCACACCGACCAGAGACAGACGTCCCCGATGCAAGACTGGAGCCCCAGCAGCTGGCGCGACAAGCCGATCGTGCAGCAACCCACCTATACCGATCCCGCCGCCCTCAACGCCGTTGAGAAAGAGCTCGGCCGCATGCCGCCACTGGTCTTCGCCGGCGAAATCCGCTCGCTGCATCAGCAGCTGGCTCAGGTCGCTGAAGGGAAGGCCTTCCTGCTGCAGGGCGGCGACTGCGCCGAGAGCTTTTCCGAGTTCAACGCCAACAAGATCCGCGACACCTTCCAGGTGATGCTGCAGATGGCGGTGGTGCTGACCTTTGCCGGCAGCTGCCCGGTGGTCAAGATCGGCCGCATGGCCGGCCAGTTCGCCAAGCCGCGCTCGGCCGATACCGAAAGCCGCGACGGCGTTGCGCTGCCGAGCTATCGCGGCGACATCATCAACGCCATCGACTTCACCGCCGAGGCCCGGATACCGGATCCGCAGCGCCTGCTGCGCGCCTACCACCAGTCCTCCGCGACGCTGAACCTGCTGCGCGCCTTCGCCCAGGGCGGTTTCGCCGACCTGCACCAGGTGCACAAGTGGAACCTCGGCTTTGTCGAAAAGAGCCCGCTGGGCGAGAAGTACCAGCACCTGGCCAGCCAGATCGACCAGACCCTGGCCTTCATGGAGGCCTGTGGCATCGATTCGGACAACACGCCGCAGATCAAGGAAACCACCCTCTATACCTCCCACGAAGCGCTGCTGCTGGGTTACGAAGAGGCCCTGACCCGTCGCGACAGCCTGACCAATGACTGGTACGACTGCTCGGCCCACATGCTCTGGATCGGCGACCGCACCCGCCAGCCCGACCATGCCCATGTCGAGTTCCTGCGAGGGGTCAAGAACCCGATCGGCGTCAAGGTCGGCCCCAGCACCAGCCACGACGACCTGATGCGCCTGCTCGAAATCCTCAACCCGGACAATCTGCCGGGCCGCCTGACGTTGATCGCCCGCATGGGCGCCGACAAGATCCTCGACAAGCTGCCGCCGCTGGTGCGTGCCGTCAAGGCGTCCGGCCGCTCCGTGGTCTGGAGTTCCGACCCGATGCACGGCAACACTACCACGGCATCGAGCGGCTACAAGACCCGCAGCGTCGAAGCAATCCTGCAGGAGATGAAAGGCTTCTTCGAGGTACACCGCGCCGAGGGCACCTATGCCGGCGGCGTCCACTTCGAGATGACCGGCCAGAACGTCACCGAGTGCGTCGGCGGCGCCTACCAGATCACCGAAGAGGGACTGGGCGATCGCTATCACACCCAGTGCGACCCGCGCCTCAACGGCGAGCAGGCGCTGGAGCTGGCGTTCCTGATCGCCGACACGCTGAAACAGGCCCGGAGCGGCAGCCGGTGACACAGCATCAGCAACTGGCCGGACTGCTGGCGTCCATCGAGCGGGAGATGCGTCTGCTCGAACTCTGGCAGCCGGTGCCTCCGCCCCCTGAGGCACTGGCCAGCACCGAGCCGTTCTGCATCGACACCCTGACGTTCTGCGAATGGGTGCAGTGGGTGATGATCCCGCGGTTCGGCCTGATGATCGAGCGACAGGCGGCACTGCCGGCCAGCAGCGATATCGCGACGCTGGCCGAGGAGGCCTTCAAGCAGATCGATGCCGATACCGAGGCACTGCTGGTACTGATCGAAGAGATCGACCGTACGCTGCGCGCCCTGCATTAGGCGCCCCATTCCAGGCAACGGTTTGACCGAGTAGGTTGGAATGATGCCCCGAAGGGGCGAATTCCGACGGGCAGCTCCCGGAATTCGCTGCGCTCCCCCGGCATCTGCTCCTGCAATGCCAGGATTCCCACCGTCCCTGGCGGTCATTCCAGGCTAAGGAGGCCTTGAAGCTTTCGGGGCCCTCCGGCCCCTGAGTTGATCCACGGCATTGCGCCCCGGCCGAAAATGCCGGATAAAGACATACTCAGCCCGCAACGCAGTCAACCGCTCATGGAACAGGGATTTTTCCAGCAGTTTCTTACCATCATCGCCTCCGCCGTCGTCGCCATTACCCTGTTCCGCCGTGTTCAGCTGCCGCCGATTCTCGCCTATCTCGGGGTCGGCGTACTGCTCGGCCCCTACACCCTGGGCATCGTCGCCAATGACGATAACATTCATCTTCTCAGCGAACTTGGCGTGGTGTTCCTGCTGTTCATGCTCGGCCTCGAGTTCTCGCTGCCACGGATGATCGCCATGCGGCGCACCGTGTTCGGGCTCGGCTCGCTGCAGGTGATATCCACCGCCGTCATCATCATCGCCGTCGCCTGGTTCAGCGGTCTCCCCTTCTCCAGCAGCCTGGTCATCGCCGGCGCCCTGGCACTGTCGTCGACCGCCATCGTCACCCGCGAGCTGATCCGGCGCAACGAAATCAATGCCGACCATGGCCGCCTTTCGGTCGGGGTGCTGATCTTCCAGGATCTGGCGGCGGTGTTCTTCCTGATCGTGGTGCCCACGCTGAGCGGCGAGCAGCAGGCCCTCGATACCCAGTCGCTCGTGCTGATGCTGCTGCAGGGCTCGGCACTGCTGGTGGCGCTGCTGGTATTCGGCCGCACCGTCCTGCCGATGCTGTTCAACGAGGTCGCCAAGTCCCGCTCGGACGAGCTCTTCGTGCTGACCACCCTGGTCGCGGCCCGGCGGCGGCCTGGCTGACCCACGCCGCGGGGCTCTCGATGGCCCTCGGCGGCTTCCTCGCCGGCATGATGCTCGGGGAAAGCCGCTATCGCCACCAGCTGGAAGCCGATATCCGGCCATTTCGCGACGTCCTGCTCGGGCTGTTCTTCGTCTCGGTCGGCATGCAGCTCAATCTCGAGGCGCTGGCCGATCATATTCACTGGGTGCTGCTGCTGACCCTGGGCCTGCTGGTGCTCAAGAGCGGCCTGACCACCCTCTCGGCCTACCTGCTGCACCGTGACGCCCCCAATGCGCTGCGGGCCGGCATCTGCCTGTCCCAGGGGGCGAGTTCGGTTTTGCGCTGCTGGCGCTGGCGTTAAGCCACCAGCTGGTCAGCTCGGAACTCAATGCGCTGGTGGTGGCGATCATCATCCTCAGCATGGTGACGACACCGATCCTGATCCGCTTCAGCGAGCCGCTCAGTCGCGCCCTGCTGCGCCGCTCGGCCCAGACCCGCGCCCCCGACAGCATCCACCAGATTTCCAGCGAGCTCGAGGAGCTGACCGATCACGTCATTCTCTGCGGCTACGGCCGCGTCGGCCAGGTCATCACCCGCTTCCTGCAGCCGCTGCAGATCCCCTACATCATCATCGACAACGATCCGCTGCGGGTACAGGAAGCCGCCATCGCCGGCGAACGCATCTATTACGGCGATGCGCGCCGTACCGACCTGCTCAAGTCCCTCGGCTCGAGCCGGGCCCGGCTGATGATCCTGACCTTTCCCGACGACGGCGACGCCCTCAGCGCGCTGCAGGGACTCAAGCACCACTTCCCGGAACTGCCGGTACTGGTGCGCACCCAGGATGACGGTCGGCTGCAGCAGCTGCAGGAAGCCGGTGCCACCGAGGTGATTCCGGAGGCGCTCGAGGGCAGCCTGATGCTGGTCTCACATGTACTGACCCTGCTGGATATCCCGCGCGACGCCATCGAGGCCAGCATCAACCAGGTGCGCGAAGAACGCTACCGCCTGCTGCATGGATACTTCCATGGCGGCCAGTCGCGCAAACTGGACAAGAGCGGCGCCCCGACCGAGGTCATGCACCCGGTGGTACTGGCACCCGGCAGTCACGGACCCGGCCACCGCATCGGCGACCTCGGCCTCGAGGTCGAGGTCGAGTCGATCCGCCGCGGCAACGAATTGCTGAGCAGCCCGGACCCGCAGATGCAGCTCGAGGATAACGACATCGTGATCCTCAGAGGTTCCGTAACCGGGGTCGAGAAAGCGGAATCACTGCTGCTGGCCGGCTAGCGGTTGCGGCTGATAGAATGCGCGACTTCGTTTGAGCCTGGAGGAGCCGACCTTGAGCCCGATACAATCGCTGCTGGAACTGATCGACCAGACCGGCGCGCGCTGCCGCCTGTTCGATATGGGGCGCCGGGTCGGCAAGCTGTCCGGCGCCACCTTCTCGAAGGTCGAACAGGGCCTGATCCCCTACCCGCAGCCTTACCTGCACCATGCCTGGCTCGGACTGCTGCTCTGGCACCCGGACGATCGCGCACGCAACGCCGTCTGGTTTCTGAAGCTGCCGCTCGACGAGCAGGGCTACCTGGTGCAGGCCGTACGCGACGACCTGCTGCACCGACTGCTGAAGAATATCGGCGGCCTGGTCGAGGGCGGTGCCGACGCCCTCAAGGACAACCCCTTCTCGTTCAAACCGGACGCCGAGAAGATGGCGATGTTCCATGCCCATGCCGGCCGCCTGCTGAAGCAGCCGGCTTCGGCCTACTACGAATACGCCCAGCATTACTTCGCCGGCCAGCTCGAGCCCGAACTCTGGCCCAACCTGGGTCTGCAGGGCATTGCCGACCTGGTGGTGCGCCTCGACCAGGGTCGCAACGAAGCCCTGCTGATCGATGCTGTCCGCTGGCTGCCGGACGAACCGCTGCGGGCGCTGTGCTGCGCGCTGGAGCATGTCGAGCCGGGCCATCGGCTGATACAGGCACTACAGCCCCATTTCGAGCGGGCCCTGTCGATGGGGTCTGACGACAACGGTCTGCTGGCGGCCCTGCTGCGGGCCGTTTCGAACAGCCCGTCCGAAACCCTGCGCCGGGACTGGCTGACGCAGGCGCTGCAAAGCCCCCGCTCACTGGAGGCCGAGGTGATCGTGGCCATCGCGACCCGCTGCAGCCACAGCCTCGAGGAGCCTGCGCTGCTGCACCCTTCCTCGAACACCTGGCCGGCGGCGAAGCCGGTCAGGCGGGTTTCTCGCGGGTACTGGCGGACCTGATGTTCATGCCGGCGCTGCGTGGCCCGATCATGGCCGCACTGCGCAACCCCGAACGCAGCGAGACCCTGTCGCGGGCCATTGGCAAGATGTTCGGGCAGGGGATGAACAAGGCGTAGGATGGGTGGAGCCGCCATGGCGCCTTTCTTGTCGGATCGCACCGGGTTCGTGGCGGCGTAACCCATCATAGGCGCCACCGGCGCCTTCGCTTCCGGCGGCACGAACGTTGATTGATCCGCTGATGGGTTCCGCGGCGCCCAAATCGCGTGGTATGCCGCCGGCATCCGGCGCGATGCGCCGCTTCACCCATCCTACTCGCTCCCACGGGTCACCCGTCACCCGTCACCCGTCACCCGTCACCCGGATTATTGATAGTCCTCCGGCAACTCGAGATCGAGGCCCTTTTCCTTCGCCTCCTGCTGCGCATGGGCACGAAAACGCTCGCGCACCTTCGAGCCTTTCGGCTTGGTCAGGTAATACAGCAGCGATGCGGCCACTTCCGGTGCCAATCCCTGCTCATCGCCCCAGCGCTGGATGAAAGCCACCAGTGTATTGTCGCGCCGGTCCGGCAATGCCATCGGCACCGGCACTTCCAGATCTTCGCCCTCCCGGGCCCGACGCACCATCACCCCATAGTGGTAACGGAAATCCGGCAGCACCTGGCCCTGCTCTTCGCTGCGCAGGCGAAACCAGCCCGTGGCCCGGCCGGCATGATAGACCGCCGGATGGCTCCAGGCGTGCCGGGTCGGGTGGTCGGCATGCAGGCAGGCCTCCTCGTAGGCGCGCAGCAGCCCGGCATGCGGCGGTCGCCCTGCTCCTGCAGAATCTTGAGGAACTCCGAGATGGTCGGCATCCAGGCCAGCTGTTCCTTGCAGTGGTCGATGGCGGCCACCAGCTCCGCCTCGCCATACCCGCGCAGGCTCAGCGCCCATTCACGCTTGGCGATACGGATCTCGTCCTGGGTTTCGAAGCAGCTCTTGAACTTGTGGCCGTAGATCGCCATGAAGCGGGCGAACAGCATATTCACCAGCGCTTTGGTCTCGACCGGCAGCGCATTCGCCTGCTGCCGGGCATCTGCCTGCCCGGCGTCACCAGTCGGTGTCGCGGATGTCCATGATTGCTGCGGTAACCTGTTTGCGTTTTTCCCGAGAATCTCGGCGGGTGTTTTCATGCTGATAACCTGTCTGTTGCGTCTGTTCGCCACGGGCACCGGCGTCCCGCGCACCTCCGTCCCGGGACTGCTTGCGTACCCACTCCCGCTTCACCCAGGCGAGAAATTTCTGATCCCAGTTGCTTTCCCTGCGATCCTTGGCCAGCCAGTAGAGCACAAACTCGTCGAGCAGCTCCTCGGCATATTCCCGGGGAATCTGGTGTCGCGGCAATAGCTCGAAGAAGGCCTCGGACGGCCGCCAGCCCAGCTCCATCGGCTTGAGCTGCTGATTGCGCACCTCGTGCTGCTCGAACAGCACCTGCAGTTCATCCTTGTGTCGACGCCAGCCACTGGCACCACCGAAGGTGGGTGCCGGCCCCTTCTCCTCGATCATCCGAGCCGCCGGCTGGGGCTGGGGGCGCATGGCCTGCTTGGTCAGGGGTCTGGGCGGCGCCTCCCGCACCGGCAGGCGGCTGACGGCCTCGTTTGCCGGCGTCGGCGCCTGGCTGGCGGCGGGCTCGGGCCGGGCACCGCGCTCGGGCAGCAGGCGCAGCCGCACCAGGTTGCCGTCGCAGGACGCCTCCAGGCACCCCTGCCGCACCAGACTGTCGGTCACGGCCCGCAGCCGCGTCTCGTCCCAGAAATCGGCCAGCTGCAGCCACTGACTGCGGCTGATCAGCAGCTCCCCGGCTCCGCGCGCCCACCATTGCGGGCACGGTCGTGATAGAGCGCCAGCAGCAACGCTTCGTCACTGCCGAGGCGTCGCGCCAGTGAGGGGTAAAACAGGATCGGTTGTTCCGGGAAAGGGTAACCCATGGGACTCCAGTATACAGGCTGCGGCCGCAATCGGCGGCCGGGTGAATCGGGCTCCGGCTCTGTGACAGGTCAGTTGCCGGGCCATCGGCGTTTTTCAAGATAGGTGCCGGCCGGCCCTGCCGGGCGACGTCTATCGACCTTCCCTGTCCCGGTTGCGCCCGCTCTAGCCCTCCTGGGCGAAGACTTCGACCGCACGCAGCACATCGCGCCGGCTGATCTGGCCGATCAGGCGCCCCTGCTGCACAACGGGCAGGCGACGCATGCCCTGCTTGATAAAGATATCGGCGACCCTGATGATATCGGCATCGTGCTCGACGGTACAGACATCCCGCGACATGTAGTCGGCCACCGTGCCTCCGAACTCCTCTTCGTGATAGGTCAGCGTCAGTATCGCCCGCAGGCAGTCGACTTCGGAGAGCACGCCGACCAGGCCACCCTGGCTGTCGACCACCGGCGCGCCGCTGATCTGGTATCTGAGCAACTGGTTGATGGCATAAAACAGCTGGGTATCCGGTTTGAAGGTCACCAGATCCCGCGCCATATAATCCCGTGCCTTGACGGACCTGAGCATCGCGAGCCTCCTGCGGGAGCGGACGGCAGGTCCCGCCCGTACGGGACCTCATACCTGAATACTAGTCCAGCTCACGGGCTTCAGGAGGCTGCCTGCACCGGCATAGCGCCGGCACCGCGCGTGCCCTGTCAGTTGAACACCACGGTTTTGTTGCCGTGCACCAGAATGCGATCTTCGAGGTGCCACCGGAGGCCGCGGGCCAAACAGGTTTTCTCGACATCGCGGCCGAGCCGGACCATCTCCTCGGGCATGTCCCGGTGGCTGATGCGGGTGACCTCCTGATCGATGATCGGACCGGCATCGAGCTCCTGAGTCACATAGTGACAGGTCGCCCCGATCAGCTTGACGCCACGCTCATGGGCCTGATGATAGGGCTTTGCGCCGGCGAAGGACGGCAGGAAGCTGTGGTGGATATTGATGATCCGGTGCGGGTAAAGCTCGCACAGTGCTTCCGGCAGTATCTGCATGTAGCGCGCCAGCACCACCACATCGGCCTCGTGGTCGCGCACCAGTTGCAGCACCCGGTCGAAATGCGGCTGCTTGTCCGCGGTCTCGACCGGCACATGGTAATAGGGAATCTCGTGCCACTCGACCATGCTGCGCAGCGCATCGTGGTTGGAGATGACACAGGGAATTTCACAATCCAGCTCATCGGCGTGATAGCGGTACAGCAGATCCGCCAGGCAGTGGGCCTCGCGGCTGGCCATCAGCACCACCCGCTTGGGCCGGGCCGAGTCGGTAATCTGCCACTCCATCTGGAATGACTGGGCAATGGGCGCGAACTGCTCCCGCAACCGCTCCAGACTGAAGGGCAGCGATTCGGCGAATATCTCCACCCGCATGAAAAACCAGCCGGTGGTCGGGTCCGAATGCTGATTGGCGTCGGCGATCGAGCCGCCGTGGCTGGAAATGAAATTGCTCACCATGGACACTATCCCGACGCGGTCGGGGCAGGAAAGCAGCAGCCGGTATCGATGTTCCATCCTAATCCTTCTTCCTGGGTCTCAACCGGCGGGATTCTATCAGCTAATCACCTCGGGTACATTAAGGCAGAGGACCGGCACCCGCCTTGACCCCGGTCCTGTCTGTCGACCAGAGAAGCTGTTACATTGAGGCATCGGAGGCCCAAGCATGATATTCACACCCGAACGGATGATTCCGCTGGAAGCCCGCCGCCTGGGCATCGATACGCGCCAGGAACCGATCGTCTTCATGCGGTCCGACTGCCCCGTCTGCCGCTCGGAGGGTTTTGCGGCCCTGTCGCGCGTGCTGGTGTCGAGCGACTCCCAGCACATTATCGCCACCCTCAATATCGTCACCGGCGATATCGTCGCCGACGGTCAGATCGGCTTTTCCGAGTCGGCCTGGAAGCGCCTGGGGCTGAGGGAGGGGGCGCCGATCCGCGTCTCACACCCGCCGCCGGTACAGTCGCTGTCCTACGTCCGCGCCAAGGTCTATGGCCATACCCTTGACGAAATGCAGCTGCAAAGCATCGTCAACGATATCGTCGATGGCCGCTATGCCGACGTCCATGTCGCCGCCTTCATCACCGCCTGCGGCGACGACAACCTCAGCCTGCCCGAGGTCTCGGCCCTGACCCGGGCCATGATCAAGGCCGGCGAAACCCTCGACTGGGGGCTGCCGATGGTGATCGACAAGCACTGTGTCGGCGGACTGCCGGGCAACCGTACCACGCCGATTCTGGTGCCGATCCTGGCCGCCTGCGGCCTGACCGTGCCGAAAACCTCGTCCCGCGCCATCACCTCGCCGGCGGGCACCGCCGATACCATGGAGGTGCTGACCAATGTCAGCCTTACCCAGAAGCAGATGCGCGACGTGGTCAGCCGCGAGGGCGCCTGTCTGGCCTGGGGCGGGTCGGTACGCCTGAGCCCCGCCGACGACCTGCTGATCCAGGTCGAGCGGGCCCTGGATATCGACAGCGAAGGGCAGCTCGTCGCCTCGGTGCTGTCGAAGAAGATCGCCGCCGGCGCCACCCATGTACTGATCGACATTCCGGTCGGCCCCACCGCCAAGGTGCGCAGCCAGGAAGGTGCCGAGAAGCTGGCGATCACCTTCCGCAAGGTGGCGGCCGAACTGGGGCTCGAAGTACGCGTCTGCTGCACCGACGGCCGCCAGCCGATCGGACGCGGCATAGGCCCGGCCCTCGAAGCCATGGACGTCCTCGCAGTGCTGCAGCGCAAACCCGATGCACCGCTCGACCTGCGCGACCGCGCCTGCTATCTGGCCGGCGCCATCCTCGAGATGGCCGGCACCGTCAAAGAGGGCCTGGGCGAGCAGCTGGCACGAGAAAAGCTCGACAGCGGTGAAGCCTGGCAGAAGTTCCAGGATATCTGCCGCGCCCAGGGCGGGCTCAAGCGCCCCCTGGTCGCCCCCTATCGCTACAGCCTGACCGCCCGCCAGGCGGGTATCGTGCGCGCCATCGACAACCGGCTGCTGGCCAAGATCGCCAAGCTGGCGGGCGCCCCGGCAGACCCCGCCGCCGGCGTCGAGATTCCGGTCAAACTGGGCGATCGCATAGATCCCAACGACATGCTGCTGAGCATTCACGCCGAAAGTTCGGGCGAGCTGAACTACGCCGTCGACTATCTCGAGGACCACCCCGGCGTCGTCGAGCTGGAACCGATCGAGGAGACCGTCCCATGAGCGCCCTGCTGTTCAACCTGGCCTCGGACCCGGCCCTCTCCGCGCGCCTGACCGACCTGCTCGGGGCCGAAGCCGGCGAACTGGAACAACACCGGTTTCCCGACGGCGAAAGCTACCTGCGGATCCACAGCGACTGCCAGGACCGTGACTGCGTCCTGTTCTGCAACCTCAGCTTCCCGGACGGCAAGCTGCTGCCGCTGCTGCTGGCGGCGGATACCCTGCGCGACCTGGGCGCGGCCCGCGTACTTCTGGTCAGCCCCTACCTCCCCTATATGCGTCAGGACAAGCGCTTCAAGACCGGCGAGTGCGTCAGCTCCGCCAGTTTCGCGCGACTGCTGTCGGGCTATTTCGACGGTCTGATCACCGTCGACCCCCACCTGCATCGCTACGACTCGCTCGATGAGATCTACAGCCTCGACAGCCGGGTGATTCCATCGGCACCGCTGATCGCCGCCTGGATCGGCCGCCATATCGACAAGCCGCTGGTGATAGGTCCCGACAGCGAAAGCGAGCAGTGGGTGTCCGAGGTGGCGCGGCTCGCCGGAGCCCCTGCCAGATTCTGCGCAAAGAGCGTCAGGGCGACTACGAGGTCGATATCCTGCCACCGGACGTCACGCCCTGGCAGGATCATCAGCCGGTACTGGTCGACGATATCGTCTCCAGCGGGCGTACCCTGCTGGCCACGCTCGAACACCTCCGGACCGCCGGCATGCCGAGGGCCACCTGCATCGCCGTGCACGGCCTGTTCGCCGGCGATGCCTACGAGCGCCTGCAGCAGAAGGCCGAGGTTCTCACCACCGATACGGTGCCGCACCCGAGCAATGCCATCAGCGTGGCCAACGCCCTGGCCAGCGCCTGCCGGGAGTGGCTCGGCAAGACATGACCCCCGAGCGCTACGAGCTGCCCGGAGCCGTCCAGCCCGGAGCTATCCACCCCGGAGCCGAACTGCTGCTGTGGCAGCGGTTCATTTCACCGCAACGGTGCCGTTCGCTGATGACCCGCCTCGAACAGGAGATCGACTGGCGCCAGGACCGGATCCGGCTGTTCGGCCGCGACTGCCTGATCCCGCGGCTGCAGCAGTTCCAGGGCGATGCCGGGCTCAGCTATCGCTACTCCGGACTGCGCCTTCACAGCGCGCCCTGGCACCCGCTCGTCGAGGAACTGAGACAGCAGCTGGCGGAGGTAGAACCGACCGTCTTCAATTGCGTGCTGCTCAACCTCTATCGCGACGGCAACGACAGCATGGGCTGGCATAGCGACGACGAGGCGGAACTCGGGCCGGATCCGGTGATCGCCTCGATCAGTCTGGGCCAGCCGCGCCGGTTTCTGATGCGTCACCGCCGCGACAGGACCCTGCCGAAGGTCGAACTGGAACTGGGCAATGGCTCGCTGCTGCTGATGCGCGGGTCGACCCAGCATCACTGGCAGCATGCGTTGCCCCGCAGCCGGCGTGTCCTTGCCCCCAGAATCAACCTGACCTTTCGCCACATCGCTGCCTGAAACCCGTATCGCGGAAGTGTTAAGATGGCGGGCTTCGAAGGAGAAGGACCCGCCATGAACGAAACCATCGAACTGCTGAAATCCCACCGTTCCATCCGCAAGTTCAAATCCGATGCGATCGAACAGTCGCTGATCGACGAGCTGGTGCGCGCCGGTCAGGCCGCCGCCACGTCGAGTTTCCTGCAGGCCTGCACCGTGATTCAGGTCGAGGATCGGGACAAGCGCGAGCGCCTTGCCGCCTGCGCCGGCAACCAGGCCTATGTCGCCACCGCGCCGGCCTTCCTGGTGTTCTGCGCCGATATGCAGCGCCATCGTCTCTGCTGCGAGATGCATGACGCCGACATGCAGGCCGGCTTTACCGAACAGTTCATCACCGCCACCGCCGACTGCGCACTCTTCGCCCAGAACGTCGCGGTCGCCGCCGAGTCCTTCGGCCTCGGCATCGTCTATATCGGCGGCCTGCGCAATCGCATCGACGAGGTCGCCGAGCTGCTGGAGCTGCCCGACCTGGTCTACCCGGTGTTCGGTCTCTGCCTGGGCCATCCGGCCCAGAATCCGGAGATCAAGCCGCGCCTGCCGCTGGAGGTGGTGCTGAAGAAGGACCGCTACGACAGCAGCCGCGACCGCGAGCTCATCTGTGACTACGACGACCAGGTACGCGAGTACTACCGTACCCGCACCGGCGGCACCAAGGAGATGAGCTGGAGCGAACAGATCTCCGGCATGCTGATCAAGGAGGCCCGCCCGCACATGCTGGCGTTCCTGCAGCGCAAGGGATTTCTGAAGCGGTGAACGGTGGGAGCCCGGTCCTCCGGGCGAACCGGTGCAGCACCGGGGCCTTTCGCCCACGGAGCGGGCTCCCACAGCATCGTTAGTCCTGGGTGGGCGGCCTCAGAGCGCCCTGACGAAGCCCTGAAGCCGGTGTCGACCTCGGCTTCGGGATCGAGCGTTTCGCAGGCGTCGAGGAACAGAGGCGCGACCAGCTCGCGGGCCTGCAGCTCGCGCAGCAGGTCGGCAACCTGGCGACCGCCCTCGGCGAAATTCTCGTAGGAACTGTCGCCGCGGGCAATCAGGCCGAAGCCGACCTGCGGCATCAGCGGAAAGCGGTCGTTCAGCTCCAGATAAAGCGGCAGCAGACTATCGGGCACTTCGCCCTGGCCGATGGTGGCGGAACAGACCAGCAACACCTCGGTATCCTCGGCGACCACCTCGTCATATTTCGGCTGGCGCAACACCGTCGCGCTGTGGCCCAGCACTTTCAGCTGCGCGGCGCAGTCGTCGGCGATTTCCTGGCTGCTTCCGTAGGTCGTGCCCACCAGTATCTTGATATTGGCCATGGTTTTCAGCGCTCCTCCTCTGGCTGTCGTTCGGTATTTTGCAGATGCAGCATTCTAGTCAATCGGGCGCCTCAGAAAAACCTTCGTCGACACCCGGGCGCCTCGCGAAAAGCACCGGGCTGAACTACCTTGGAAGTTGTAGTATCGCCGTAATCATTGGAGATGGACCATGCCTACCAGCCATGTATCCCGCCTGCTCGAAGCGCTGGAGTCCAAAGCCCGCCAACAGGAGAGCCTGACCGAGCTGAACGTCACCATCGCCCGGGAGGATCAGATCCGCCTCGAGGCGCTTGCCAGCGCTTTCGGCCTGACACGCGAAGAAGTCTGCAGCTCGCTGCTGCACAGCATCCTGCTGGAGGTCGAGGAGAAAATGCCCTACCGCCCCGGGTCCAAGGTGATCCGCATCGAGGATGGCGATCCGATCTACGAGGACGTCGGGCCGATGCCCCGCTACCTCGAAGCCAAGCGCAAGCTGGAAAAGGACCGCGACTGCGCCTGAAGCGCTTGATAAAGGTCAATTTCAAATCCGCTCGGGCACACTAGGATCGGGAGATTCCCCTCTGCACGGATATCTCCATGCCCAGACCCGATCCCCGTACCGCCCTGCAGAACCTGCTCGACGAGGTCCGCCAGACCCTGCCCTTCGACATGCCGGCCGCCCAGGTCTGCAACGGCATCTGCAGTGGCTGCTCGAAAAAACTGCTGGACTATCTCGACTGCGAACTGCTGGACTGGCAGCAGCGGCTGGACGACGGCGAGGTGCCGGGTCTCGGCGATCTCGACCGGCTCGGACGTACCTGCCGCAAGGTGTACCGGGTGCTGGAGAGGAATGGGCTGGTGGGGAGCAAGGTGTAAGAGGCGCCCCTCAACCAACGGTTCCAAATCCCCGGAACCAAGGATGGGTAAAGCGATGCAGTGGTAAATTCGTAACCGGTTACCGCATCGTTTGGGCATCGCGTAACCCGTCATATCGATCGCAGTGCAGATCGATTGGCCTCGGCGGCACCAATCCGTCACAGATAACGGAGCCCGCAGGCTCCGTTATCTGTTTCGCTCGGGATCAGGCCGACTTGGCGATGATCTCTTTCCACTTGGCGGGGCCGGTGGTGTGCACCGATTCGCCGTTGACGTCGACCGCCACGGTAACCGGCATGTCCCTGACCTCGAACTCGTAGATCGCTTCCATGCCCATTTCCGGGAAGGCCAGGACCTTCGAAGCGGTGATCGCCTTGGACACCAGGTAGGCGGCGCCGCCGACAGCCATCAGGTAGACCGCCTTGTTGTCCCGGATCGCCTCGATCGCCACCGGGCCGCGCTCGGACTTGCCGATCATGCCCAGCAGGCCGGTCTGTTCGAGGATCTGTCGGGTGAACTTGTCCATGCGTGTCGCCGTGGTGGGACCGGCCGGGCCGACCACCTCGTCGCGCACCGGATCGACCGGACCGACGTAGTAGATGAAACGCCCCTTGAGATCCACCGGCAGCTGTTCGCCGTTGTTCAGCATCTCGACCATGCGCTTGTGGGCGGCATCGCGACCGGTCAGCATTTTGCCGTTGAGCAGAATGGTATCACCGACCTTCCAGGTCGCGACCTCTTCCGGGGTCACTTCATCCAGGTTGACGCGGCGGGTATTGGCGCCGACCTCGAAGGTCACCTGGGGCCAGTCGTCCAGGCTCGGCGGCGTCAGCACGGCCGGACCGTTGCCGTTGAGCTTGAAGTGGGTATGACGGGTCGCGGCGCAGTTCGGAATCATGCAGACCGGCAGCGAGGCGGCATGGGTCGGATAATCCTTGATCTTGACGTCCAGCACCGTGGTCAGGCCGCCGAGCCCCTGGGCGCCGATGCCCAGCGCGTTGACCGCGTCCATGATCT
This sequence comes from Marinobacterium aestuariivivens, assembly GCF_042661465.1. NCBI lineage: Bacteria > Pseudomonadati > Pseudomonadota > Gammaproteobacteria > Oceanospirillales > Oceanospirillaceae > Marinobacterium > Marinobacterium aestuariivivens. Next base: position 836,850 of record NZ_JBHSWE010000001.1, read on the forward strand.
CCAGACGCAGTTCCTCGACGCGGTTCTGCGGGCCGCGCTCGCGCAGCTCGTGAATGTCGATCGGGTCCATCAGCGACTCTTTTGCCAGCACCGCGGCCTTCTCGGCGGTGCCGCCGATACCCAGACCCAGCATGCCCGGAGGGCACCAGCCGGCGCCCATGGTCGGCACGGTCTTGACGACCCAGTCGACAATGCTGTCGGACGGGTTCAGCATCACCATCTTGGACTTGTTCTCGGAGCCGCCGCCCTTGGCCGCGATATGCACCTCGACCTCGTCACCCTCGACGATCTCGTAATGGATCACCGCCGGGGTGTTGTCCCTGGTGTTCTGGCGCTTGCCGGCCGGATCCGCCAGGATGGAGGCACGCAGCACGTTGTCCGGATTGTTGTAGGCGCGACGCACGCCCTCGTTGATCATGTCGCTGACGCCCATTTTGGCGTCCCAGGTCACGTTCATGCCAACCTTGACGAACACGGTGACGATGCCGGTGTCCTGGCAGATCGGACGGTGGCCCTCGGCGCTCATGCGCGAGTTGATCAGGATCTGGGCCATCGCGTCCTTGGCGGCCGGGTTCTGCTCCTTCAGGTAGGCTTCGTGAACGCCCTGAATGAAATCGATCGGGTGATAGTAGGAGATGAACTGCAGCGCGTCTGCAACGCTGCTGATGAAATCGTCTTGGCGAATCACGCTCATTGAGACTCTCCGTCAGGCTCCGGGTCAGTAGGGGCAGCTCTTTTGTCAGCCGGCTGCTTGGATGATTGCGGCGCGATTATACACGAAAACGACAGAGGACGAGTTTAGGGCCTTGGTCTAAGGTGGGACCCCACTGCGAGAGCCGATTGTGGGAGCCCCTTGTGGGCGAATGATATCGGTGCTATATCCCGTTCGCCCGGGGGGCCGGGCTCCTACGATCCTTCCATCACCAGGCGCTCGAACAGCAGCACGCCCCAGCCAAGCAGCTCTTCGTCGAAGTCGAAGGTCGGGCTGTGGTGGCCGCCGCCGACCGGCGAGCCGAGGATCAGGTGGGTCGCCTCGCCACCCTGCTCGCGCACCTTCTGGATCAGAAAGCCGGCATCCTCGCTGGCCGAGACCTGGAAGCTGTCCTGCAGCAGCGCCTGTGGCAGGCCGATCCCGAGCGCTGTCGCCGCGACCCGTTCGGCCAGCTCACGGCTGTTGGGGTAACTGGAAAACTCGGCGAAGGTTTCGCGCTCGACCTCCACCGCGTTCATCTTCGCGGCGCCCTCGAGCACCCGTTCGGCCGCCTCGGCCATGAAATCGCAGATGGCGTTGTCGCCGCCGCGCACCTCGTAGCGAAAACGCACCTCGTCGGCGATGACATTGTGGGCGTTGTCGGAGTGAAAGCGCCCGACATTGACCCGCGACATGCCGGCGCTGTGGCGCGGCAGCGCATAGAGCCCCTGCACAGCCTGGCAGGCGGCCAGCAGCGCATTGCGCCCGGTCTGGGGCGCATTGCCGGCATGGCTGGCCTGCCCGCGGTAGACGACATCGTAGATCCGCGCCGCGATCCAGGTGGCGTCGAAGACGATGCGGTAGCGGTCGAGAATGCCCAGATGCAGCGTCATGAAGCGCTCGACCTCGGCCAGTTGCGGCAGATCGGCGAACAGGGCGCCGCCGCCGGCCACCTCCTCGGCCGGCTGAAAGAACAGATGCACCCGGCCGCCCCAGCGCTCGCGGCTGGCGGCCAGGCGTCGCGCCAGCCCCAGGCCGATGGTCAGATGACCGTCGTGGCCGCAGGCGTGCATGATGCCCGGATGTTCCGAGGCGAAGCCCTCCCGGGCCGGCAGGTGGCCGCTGTCGCCACCCTCGCGAATCGGCAACGCATCGATATCGAAGCGAAAACCGAACACCGGGCCAGCCCCGGCCCCGTCCAGGCTTGCCACCAGCCCGGTACGGTTGCCCTTCATCGACGACAGGTAGCGGTTGCCCGCCCCCAACTGCTGTTCGGCACGGTCAAAAGCGGCCCGGTCGGTTTCGCCGTCCGGCGGGTTCGATGGCTGCCGGAGCCCGTACAGCGTTTGCCCCCACTGGACCTCGAAGCCCAGCGCCTCGAGCGCCTCGCACAGCCTCGCGGTGGTCAGGTACTCGGTCCAGGACAGCTCCGGCGCGCGGTGAAAGGCGCGCCGGGTTTCGCTCAGTTCCCGCATCAGGTCGGCATCGGGACAGGGGGCAGGTCGGACATGGGGGTCTCCGGATGGTGATGGGTTACGCGATGCCCGATCCAATCAGAAATCGTTGCAATCAGGGCAATGCATCGCTCCACCCATCCTACTCGATCTATTTCAAGTCAGACGGGTCGATATTGACCGACTTGCGGGCACTGAAGGCCTGCAGCCCCTCGGGCGCCAGCGCCACCGAGCCGTTGCCGGAGTAATGCTGACCAATCCAGCCCAGGCGCGCATCGACGAAATTGCAGCGGTTGACGTAGACGGTGCCGGTATCGACCGCAGCGATGAATTGCTCGGCACGGCTGCGCGACGTCGTGAAGATCGAGGCGGTCAGGCCGTAACGGCTGTTGTTGGCCTGCTCGATCCCCTCTTCGTCGCTGGCGACCTTCATCACCGGCAGCACCGGGCCGAAGGTCTCCTCCTGCATCACCCGCATCTCGGGGGTCACGTCGGCCAGCAGCGTCGGCCTGAGAAACTGCACATCTCCGATCTGCTCGGTGTCGCCGCCGCTGAGCAGGCGGGCGCCGAGACGCTCGGCCTGGCGCACCATCTCGATGAGCCCGCCCACCGCCTTCTCGCCGCCGTGCAACGGCCGAGGGTTGTCTCCGGCAGCATTGGATCGCCGCAGCGTTCCGCCTCCATGATCGCCTGGGCCTGCTCGAGGAAGCGCTCGTAGTGGCGCTCGTGCACATAGACCCGCTTGACGGCGCAGCAGGACTGGCCGGAGTTGTGCAGCCGGCCGATCTTCACGGCCCAGAAGGCCGCCTGTTCAAGGTCGGCATCCTCGGCGATATAGCAGGCGTCGCTGCCTCCGAGCTCCAGCGAACACTGGATAAAGGGATCCGGAACCTCGTTGAAGGCTCTTTTGGCAACGCTCTGCTGCACCACCCGTCCGCCCTGTACCGAGCCCGTGAAGGCGACATGATTGATATCGGCTTCCTCGATCAGGCGCGCGGAGACGTCGAAGTCGACCACCGCCTGGGTCACCAGATGGTCGATCCCGGCCAGGGTGCCGAAGGCCTTTTCGAAATGGTCGCCGACCGACGGCGTCGTGGTGTGCTTGAGCAGCACCGCGCTGCCGCTGAGCAGTGCACAGATGGTGCCGTTGATGGCACAGAACAGCGGGTAGTTCCAGGGCGAGATGATATAGACCACCCCCTTGCCCCGGCATTCGATGCGGCCCTCGAAACCACTGTCCTCGTATTCCGGCCGGCGCGGGGCCGCCAGCGCGCCGTCGCGGGCGAAGCGGCACAGATAAGCGGCGCGCTCGACCATGTACTCGATCTCCTCCTTGGCCGCTTCGAAGGGTTTGCCCATCTCCCGGGTCACGCCCCGGCGATGGCATCACGGTGCAGGCGGAAATAGTCCAGCGCCGCCTGGATCTGCTCGGCCCGCTGCGTCGGATCCAGTTTGCGCCAGGCGCGGGCCGCCTTCTGGGCGTCATCGATGCGCCGGCACATCGCCTCGAAAGTTTCCGACGGTTGCGAGAATACGCGCTCGCCGGTAAAGGGGTTGAAGACTTCGATCTGGCTCATGGTTTGGCCTCCAGGCTCTGTAGATTGATCGGCGGGACACTGGCCGAGGCGGCCTGACTATCGCGCCTGCATTTCCCGCACAGGGCTAGCGTTCGGAAAGCGGACGGACGGCCTCGATGAACAGGTCGATATCCCCGGGCCGGGTATCGAAGGAGGTGACCAGGCGCACCTCGGAGTGGGTCTCGCCCGGCCACACCAGGAACGGCGTGAGCTGCTGCAGCGGCTCGATCCAGTCTGTCGGCAACTGGGCGAAGACCATGTTGATTTCGACCGGCGCCGTCAGCGTCACGCCGGGAATGGCCGCCAGTCCCTCGGCCAGACGCGCCGCCATCGCATTGGCATTGGCGGCATTGGTGCGCCAGAGATCGTCCTCGAAATAGGCCAGGAACTGGGCCGCGAGAAAGCGCTGCTTGGACGCCAGCTGCATGCCCTGCTTGCGGATATAGGGATAGGCCCGTTGCAGCTCGGGATTCAGCACCACCAGGGCTTCGGCCATCATCAGGCCGTTCTTGGTGCCGCCGAACGACAGCACGTCGACACCGGCACAGAGTTCGTGGAAGCCGACATTCAGCGCCACCGCCGCATTGGCCAGGCGGGCCCCGTCCATATGCACCAGCAGCTCATGCTCGCGGGCAAAGGCCACTATGGCCTGCAGTTCCGCGAGACTGTAGACGCTGCCCCGTTCCGTCGCCTGGGCCAGCGATATCACCCGCGGCTGGCTGCGATGAACGACGCCGCGGTCCGCCGCCAGCAGTTGCTCGATCTTTGCCAGCGTCAGCTTGCCGCGCAGGCCGGGCACCGGCGACAGCTTGCAGCCGATGTAATGTTCCGGCGCACCGCACTCGTCGACCTGCAGATGCGCCTCCTCGCAGCAATAGACGGTTTCGTGGCTGTGCACCATACCCTTCAGCGCCAGCACGTTGGCGGCAGTGCCATTGAACAGCAGCAGGGTTTCGCTGCCGGCGCCGAAATGGTCGCGGAACAGCGCCAGCGCCCGCTGCGTCACCTCGTCGTCGCCATAACCCGGTACATGGCCCTGGTTCACCTCGGCCAGTTTCGCCAGCACCTGCGGGTGCACGCCCGAAGCATTGTCGCTGGCCAGCAGATGCCTGTTTTCCATTACGCCTCCTCAGCGCGCCAGCACATCGCGATTGACCGAAGTCAGAAAGCGACAGCCTTCGGCCGTCACTTCGACGGTATCGGACAGGAAGGCATCGCCGAGGGTCGAACCGACCAGCCAGCTCATCAGATGGAAGGTCATGCCCTCGCGCAGTTGCATGCGGGAGTTGCGCCTCAGCCCCACCGGCACGCCGCTGCCGGACCAGCTCGGCGGGTAGCCGATGCCGATCGAATAGCCGCAGTGATGGCGGGAATATTCGGACAGGCCATTGGCGTCCAGCACCGAGTGCCAGGCCTCGTAGACGTCGCCGGCCAGCACGCCCGGGGCGATCTTGTCGGCCGCCGCCATCATCGCCTGCTGGCAGACCTGGTTGACCTTCTGCGCGTTGTCCGGCGCTTCGCCGATGAAGACGAAGCGGCCGATCGGGGCATGGTAGCGACGCGCGCAACCGGCCATCTCGAGGAACAGCAGATCGCCGGACACCAGCGTCAGGTCCTGCCGGGTGCCGTGTTCATGGGCGAGATTGCGGGTCGAGCGCACCAGCGGCACGAAGCCCGGATAGGTGCCGCCGCGACGGAACATCGCATCGTAGATGGCTGCCATGACTTCCCGGGCGTTGACGCCGGGCCCCGCCGCCGCGATCGCCGAGAGCATCATCGAATCCGAGATCGCGGCGGCCTGGCGGGTCAGCTCGAGTTCGGCCGGCGACTGGACGATGCGCACATCGTCGACCAGGCTCTCGAGCTGCTGCCAGTCGGCATCGTCGACCCCGTTCATGATCCCTTCGGCAATCGAGTACGGCAGGAAGGTGCTGTTCATGTCGATGCCGATCACGGCCTTCGCCAGCCCCGCCTCCTTCAGCGCCCGTACCGTCTCGCGCACGGCGGCACTGGGCATCAGATAGGGCCGGCGCCGGGGTTCGCGGGTCGGGGCGCCCATCGTCATCGGCCAGGCTTCGTCGGCGATACTGTCCTCCCCCGGCGGCGGCTCGGTACCGTCGCTGTAGCCGACGTGCCTGACGTCCGGCGCCTGGTCCCGCACCGTGGCCTTTTCCATTGCCCGGGTGATCAGAATCGGCTGCCCCTCCGCCGGCAGCACCAGCAGTTGACAGGCGAAATAACCCTGGTGGTCGAGACCGGTGAGGTAATAGATATTTTCGGGACTGGCGATCAGGCAGGCATCCAGTCCGCGCGCCGTCATCGCCTCCCTGACCTCGCGACGACGCCGCTCGTACTCGGCATCGTCGAAATAGCGACCGCTGATATTGTCCACTGTGACTCCTCCCGACCCCGACTGTTAGGTGACAACCTTCCCGGCCGTGTTAGCGCCATCGACCTAACAGCAGCGTAGGAAACATTGCCGAGGTATAAAATTGGCTATGAAAAAGTTTCAGGACGGAAAAAAGCAGGAACCGCTCAGGGATCTGGCGGGCGGCGCGCCCGGCAAGGCTGCCGGGCGACGGGCGGATGCCGGGGTCAGGCGACCTCTATCGTGATCGACAGGCGGGTTTGGGCGCTGAGGGAGTTGGTGATCAGACAGCTCGCCTCGGACTTTTCCAGCAGCTTGCGCGCCTGCTCCGGATCGGCGCCGGCGGGAATGTTCAGGCGGGCCTCAGTATGAATCTCGGTAAACTTGATCTGGCGTTCCACGCGCTCGAGCGTGCCCTCGGAACGGCACTCGATCCCGGTCCAGTCGAAACCCGAGGCCCGGGCGACGGCCCTGAAGGTCAATATCAGGCAGTCGGCGACGGCGGCCATGAGCAGCTCTTCGGGTGACCAGCGATCGCCGGGGCCACCGAACGGGCGTGGTGGCGCCGCTTCGATCGGATCCTTGTCGTCGGCCGTGGTGACGACACTGCCTTCGGCCTGCGCCCGGGCCTCGACCCGGTAGTGGTGCGGAAAAGCCTGCATGACGATCTCCTGTGCGTACGGTTTGCCGCATTATAGGCAGATCGCCGTTGCGAAAGATTGGCCCCGGTCAACTATCGCGCCGGGGCATTCGGCAGATCCCGCATCAGCAGCGCGAACTCGAGGTCGCCGGCGGTATCGAGCGGAATGCGCACCCGGTGCCCGGAGCCCGGCGCCACCTCGATGGCCTGGCCGTTGCGGTTCTCGAGAACATCGAGGCGGAAGCGGCGGTTGCCGGCCGGCGTCATCAGTTCGAGACTGTCGCCGCGCTCGAAGCGGTTCTTGACGTCGATCTCGAGCATGCCGCTCTGGCTGTCCCGCCCCAGCACCTCGCCGACGAACTGCTGATGCACGCCGACGGAATTGCCGGTCTCGTAGTTCTGGTACTCGTCGTGGACATGGCGGCGATAGAAGCCTTCGGTGTAGCCGCGACTGGCCAGGTTCTCCAGCTCGTCCATCAGCCCCATGTCGAACGGCTTGCCCGCGACGGCATCGTCGATGGCGCGACGGTAGGCCTGGGCGGTACGGGCGACGTAGTAATGGGACTTGGTGCGCCCCTCGATCTTCAGCGAGTCGACCCCCATCTCGGCCAGCCGATGCACATGCTGGATGGCGCGCAGATCCTGGAGTTCATGATGTAGGTGCCGTGTTCGTCTTCGAATGCCGGCATGTAATCGTCCGGGCGGCCCTCCTCCTGCAACAGGAAGATGCGGTCACTCGGCGCCCCCTCCCCGGGCCGGCTGCGCCGGATCGAAGGACTGCACCGGCACCACATCGCCGGAATCCGTCTGCTGCGCCTCGTGGGCGTCGTATTTCCAGCGACAGGCATTGGTACAGGTACCCTGGTTCGGGTCGCGGTGGTTGATATAGCCCGACAGCAGGCAGCGGCCGGAATAGGCGATGCACAGCGAGCCGTGAACGAACACCTCGATCTCCATCTCCGGACAGCGGTCGCGGATCTCGGCGACCTCCTCGAGGGACAGCTCGCGGGACAGTATCACCCGCTCGATGCCAACGCTGTGCCAGAACTTCACCGCCGCCCAGTTCATGGTATTGGCCTGCACCGAGAGGTGGATCGGCACCTCCGGAAACTGCTCTTTCACCAGCATGATCAGCCCGGGGTCGGACATGATCAGCGCATCCGGTCCCATCTCGATCACCGGACGGATGTCCCTGAGATAGGTGGTCAGCTTGCTGTTGTGCGGCAGGATATTGCTGGCCAGGAAGAACTTCCTGCCCAGGCGGTGGGCATGGTCGATACCGGCCGCCAGGTGCTCCATGTTGAAGTCGTTGTTGCGTACCCTCAGGCTGTATCGCGGCTGTCCGGCATAGACCGCATCGGCGCCATAGGCAAAGGCATACTTCATGTTCTTCAATGTCCCGGCGGGGGACAGCAATTCAGGACTGCGCATCGAACTCGACTCGGATCAGGCTATAAAGGTCATTCAGGCATAGCGGGCACGCTGCAGGCCGTAGTGCAGCGGCACCTCGAACAGCGGCGTGTAGATGGAACCATTGGCACCGGGCTTGCTCTGGTAAAGCACCACCGAAGAGGCGGGAAACATCAGATCCAGCGCCGGCCATTCTTCGGGCGGCTGAAAGCCGTTGTCGGCACCGAGGCGTCCGAGGGTGACATGGGGCCGGAAGTCGGCTTCCTCGTGACGCACGCCGGCTGAAGCCGCGATCCTCACGGCCTGGCGGTGCAGGCCCATGAGCTCGTCGCTGCCGTCGCTGAGGGCGGCGATCACCGCCAGCCGGCGGCTGACCTGGAAATAATCCACGGAATCGAGCTGGACCTGGAAGGGTTCGACGTCGGCAAGCTGCTCACGGCAGAGACGCTCGAGGCGCTCGACCTGGGACAGCGAGATGTCGCCGAGGAAACTGAGCGTAAGGTGGTAGCTCTCGGAGTCAACCCAGTGCACTTCCATATTGCGGTCGTAGGCACAAAGGGTATCGGCATGGTCGGACAGGCGGCGCACCACCTGGTCGGCCATCTTCAGTGCAAAAAATGCACGTATGTTCATCAGCTGTTCAATCATCCATCAAGTCGGACGGGTCATTGTGCACTGACCACAGGTCCGACGCAATGACCCTTACGGCGAAAATGGCGGCCCTGTCCTGCAGCCCTATTGCAGCTGCAGCTGCAACTGGTTCAGCTGCGCCCTGATCTGCAAAAGTTCCTGGTTGAGCTGCCGGCGACTACCGTCGATCGCCTGGATCGCCTGCTCGTTGACCCGGACACGCCGCCCGAGATCGCCGCCGCCGGCCCCGTTCTCCAGCGCCGCGACGCGGTCGCCGAGCTTGTTCAGCAGGGCCCGCTGCGCCGCGACCTTCTCGGCCTGAACCTCCTCGCTGATGCGCACCTGGGTGTCCAGCGTCGCCAGCGAGCGGCGCAGCTCCTCGACCCTCGTCTCGAGTTCCGACTTCAGTGCCGCCTGCCCCTTCTCGACCCCGGCCAGTGTCTTCAGGTCCTTGCCGAAACCGGATTGCGCGGACTCCACGGCCTTGAGCCGGGCCTCCTGGCCCTCGATCCGGGCGAGACCTGCCTGCAGCTCCCCGGTCTGGGTCTTGCGGGCGGCCTCCTGCTGCTTCAGCACGGCCTCCTGCGCCTTCAGTTGCTCGGTCTGACCGGCCAGTTGCTGTTCCAGCTGCTCCAGCTTGGGCTTGTTGCGCTGATAGGCCACGGTCCAGAGCTTGGCGATCTCGGAGTCGAAGTGGCCATATTTCTCCTCGGCTGTCTTGCCCAGCTGTTCAAGGCGCCCGCTGAGGGTCTGACCCGACTGGGCGGCGCTGTCGCTGGTCACTTCGAGCAGCTGTTCCAGGTCCGACAACCGGCTCGACGCCTGCGCCAGCTGCGTGCGGCTTTCATCGAGCGACTGCTGCAGACCGTAGCCCCAGTAACCGAGCGCACTGGTGGAGGCGGTCAGCAATACCAGCACCAGGCTGTGCAGCAGGTTGGCGCCACCGCGGGCCTGGCCCGACTGCCGGGGCGCCCCGCGTCCCCTCGCCTGACTGCCGGCTGGATCGGCAACGACGGCCTCGCCTTCGCTGCGCTTTGCCGGCCCTAGTGCCGGGACCTCTATCTCTTGCGGACGGCTCATGCTCGCGACTCTACCTCTTCAGCGGATCAGGCCCGCCTCTATGCCAGGCGGGCAAATCGCCCTCACCGTAGCAGTTTTCGGGCCACCGCAAAAGCGTGCCCCCGCTCAGACCAGGTTATAGACGAAGACCACCAGTACGGCGGCCGGGCTCAGGAAACGCAGCACGAACCGGAACAGCTCGAACACCGCGCCGTCGCCAAGACCGATCTGTTCGCGCAGGATATCGGCCTTCATCACCCAGCCCGCATAAAGCGCGATGGTCAGGCCGCCCAGCGGCAGCGCCAGGTTCGAGACCAGGAAGTCGAACAGGTCGAACAGTGTCTTGCCCTCGAAACGGCTGAGGAAACCCAGGGGATGGAAGTCTGCCCAGTGATTGAACGACAGCACCGTGCAGATCCCCAGGGCCCAGATCAGGCTGCCCGACAGCAGCGCACCGAGTTTGCGCGCCACGCCGCGGTCCTCGAGCCACTCCACCACCGGCTCGATCATCGAGATCGCCGAGGTGATGGCCGCCACCAGCAGCAGCGCGAAGAACAGGGTGCCGAAGACCACGCCACCGGTCATCTGACCGAACGCCAGTGGCAAGGTCACGAAGATCAGCCCGGGACCGGCGCCGGGCTCGAGGCCGTTGGCGAACACCAGCGGGAAGATCGCAAGACCCGCCAGCAGCGCCACCAGGGTGTCGAGTACGCCGATGGTGACCACGGTGCGGGCGACGTTGACTTCCTTCGGCAGAAAGGAGCCGTAGGCCATCATCACGCAGATGCCGGTGCTGAGGGTGAAGAAGGCATGCCCCAGGGCGGTCAGCACGCCCTCGGTCGACAGCTTGCTGAAATCCGGCGCGAACAGAAACTCGAGGCCGCGACCGAAATCGCCGCGCACCATCGCGTAGCCCACCAGCACCAGCAGCAGCACGAACAGCAGCGGCATCAGGGTATTGATGGCGCGCTCCATACCGGCCCTCAGGCCCGCGCCGACGATCGCCACCACCATCAGCATGAACACCGTATGCCAGAGCAGCAGCGTGCCCGGGCTCGACAGCATGCCGCCGAACATGCCGCCGATCGCCTCGGCATTGGCGCCGGCGAAGGCGCCCCGGGCGGCATGACCGATATAGGCCAGCGACCAGCCACCGACCACCGAATAGAAGGACAGCAGCACGAAGGCCGCGACAAAGCCCATCCAGGCGACCCAGGCCCAGCCGCCCGAGGCGCCGTCCCGGCGGCACAGCTGTGCCATGCTGCGGATCGGGCTGTGACCGCCGCGCCGCCCCAGCAGCACTTCGGCCGCGAGGATCGGCAGACCGATCACGGCGATGCAGGCCAGGTACACCAGTACGAAGGCGCCACCACCGTTCTCGCCGGTGATATAGGGGAACTTCCAGATATTGCCAAGCCCCACCGCGGATCCCGTCGCGGCGAGAATAAAGGCCAGTCGGGAAGACCATTGCGGGCGCGCTGCGGCCGTGCCGCCGGTGGTGGCGTCGAGACCGGATCCGGTACTGGACATCGAGCTGTCTCCTGTCGTTCGGGCAGCCGGAAGGGATGGCCCCGGCCCCCTGCCCCAGCGGATAAACTGCGGCGGATCAATTCAGGGCCTGTGCGGCCCCCGTTCAAGGCGCGCAAGGATAGCATGGTTACGCGTTACGCGTTACGCGTCACTGCACCTGACGCCTTACGCGATTTAAACCTGCACCGGTAAAAAATATTTCTGCCGTTCCGCTGGCGGGCACGGCGCCTGCGATGCTATTGCTGTAGAGACGTCGGTGGCATGGATTCTGCGCTATCTATACTGATACAGGACGCCCTGTAGCACGTGCCGACGATGGAACGGTCGACCTGCACGGGGCCGCAGTCGTCATTCATCATCTTGAGCAGGGCCACGGGAATGGGCGCATTTTGGCAATCCGGGATTTCTCCGACGGCGGACAGGGAGGGCACTATCGGCAAGGTCAGACAGGAATCGCCGGCACCGAAGCCGGCACCGACCTCCCGGACGGGCAACCGGCGCTGGCGCATTGGCTGGCTGTTCTGGGTGTCGCCGCCGATCACCATCGCTGCTGTCCTCGGACTGCTGGCGGTTCACGAACTGCAGACGGGCGACTTTCAGGCCCAGCAGCTGAGTCGCTATGCCGCCCGGCTCGACTATTCGGTCGAGCCCGGCCCGAGCGACGCCATTCTATACCCGCCGCACGGGCCCTTCGACCTGCGCCTCGGCTATGCCCGCATGCCGGAGCTGATCCAGCGGACCCAGCAGCAGAATTTCGAGATCCTGCAGCAGTCGCATTTTTCCGATGCGCTGCTCGAGTACAGCCGCAACGGCTTTTTCCCGCCCTTCACGGAAAAGTCCCAGGCCGGACTGACACTGCTCGACTGCCGCGGCGAAACCCTCTACCGCTTCCAGTACCCGGCGCAGCACTACCCGGACTTCGAGTCCATTCCCCCGCTGATCGTCGACAGCCTGCTGTTCATCGAGAACCGCGACCTATTGAAGCCGGACCAGCCCCATGCCAATCCGGCTGTGGACTGGCCCCGGTTCGTCAAGGCGGCGCTGTCCCAGGTCGGCAAGCGGCTCGATATGGCGGACGATTCAGCCGGGGGCAGCACCCTGGCGACCCAGCTGGAGAAGTACCGCCACTCCCCGGACGGCATCACCTACACCCCGCTTGAGAAGCTGCGGCAGATGTTCTCGGCCAGCGTCAGGGCCTACCGGCAGGGCCCGGAGACCCTGGAGTGGCGCAGGCAGGTGGTGCGCGACTACCTCAACAGCGTGCCGCTATCGGCCGCCCCCGGGCACGGTGAGGTCCATGGCCTGGCCGCCGGGCTCTTCGTCTGGTTCGATACCGACTTCGATCGGGTCAACCGGGCCCTGACCTCGGACGCCACGCCGGACGCCGAGCGCGGCCTGGCGCTGCGCCAGGTGCTGTCGCTATTGATCGCCCAGCGTCGCCCCACCTGGTACCTCAATGCCGGTCGCAGCGAGCTCGATGCCCTGGCCGACAGCCATGTGCGCCTGCTGGCCCAGGCCGGCGTGATCGACGGCAGGCTGCGCGACGCGGCGCTGCAGGCGAAGGTGCAGTTCCGCGACTGGTCGACCTCGCCGATCCGTCACCGTGTCGACGGCTCCAAGGGCGTCAACGCCGCCCGCAACCGGCTCTCGAGCCTGCTCGGAAGCCCCCTCTACGACCTGGATCGCCTCGACCTGGACGCCGGCAGCACCCTCAACGGCGAGTTGCAGCGCCAGGTAAGCGAGTACCTGCACAACCTGAGCGATCCGGAATTCGCGGCCCGGGCCGGCCTCTACGGGCATCGCCTGCTGCAGGGCGACGACGATACCGAACCGATGCAATACAGTTTCACGCTGTTGGAGCGTACCCCGACCGGTAACCTGGTGCGGGTGCAGACCGACAGCACCGATCAGCTGTTCGACATCAACGAAGGCAGCAAGCTGGAACTGGGCTCCACCGCCAAGCTGCGGGTGCTCGCGCACTATCTCACGGTAGTGGCTGAACTGCACGGCCGTTACGCGGGCCTCAGTCCCACCAGCCTGCGCCAGATCGAGGTGGAGGAGACCGACTTCATCACCCGCTGGGCCCTGGACTACCTGGCCGGCAACGCCGGCCAGAACCTCGAGGCAATGCTCGAGGCGGCGCTGGAGCGCCGCTACTCCGCCAGCCCCTGGGAGCGCTTCCCGACCGGCGGCGGTCTGCATAGCTTCAGCAACTTCCGCAGCGAGGACAACGGCCGCCGGCCGACCGTGCGCGAGTCGCTGCGCGAGTCGATCAATCTACCCTTCGTGCGTCTGTTCCGCGACCTGGTGCGCTACAGCATGTATCAGACCCCGGGCAATGCCTCGGCCCTGCTGAAGAGCGACGACAACCCGCTGCGCGAACAGTACCTGCGCAACTTCGCCGACCGCGAAGGCAAGGTCTACCTGCTCAGGTTCTGGAAAAAGTACCGCAACCGTTCGCCGGCCGAACAGCTCGACATTTTCCTCGATGGCGTGCGCCAGCACCGGTGCGACTGGCCGCCGCCCACCGCTACCTGATGCCCAACGCCCGGCGCGTGACCTTCGAGGTATTCCTGCGCGAACGGCTGCCGAACGAAAAGCTCGATGACAAGAAGCTGACCAAGCTCTACGACGATTACGGCCCCGGCGCCTGGATCTCAACGACCAGGGCTACATCGCCCGGGTCCATCCGCTCGAACTCTGGCTGGTGCGCTACCGTCTCGAAAACCCTCTCGCGAGCTTCGCCGATGCCGTCGAGGCCAGCCGCGACGAACGTCAGGAGGTCTACCGCTGGCTGTTCCGTTCGCGCCACAAGAGCGCCCGCGACAACCGCATCCGGGTGCTGCTGGAGGTCGAGGCCTTCCTCGACGTGCACGAACGCTGGCAGCGCCTGGGCTACCCCTTCAGCTTCCTGGTGCCGTCGCTGGCCACGGCGCTCGGCAGCTCCGGCGACCGTCCGGCCGCCCTGGCCGAGCTGATGGGCGCCATCCTCAACGACGGCGTGCGGATGCCGACCGTCCGTATCGAGAACCTGGCCTTTGCCACCGACACCCCCTACGAAACCCGTTTCGGCCAGCGCCCGAACGCCGCCCTCAGGGTCATGCCGGCCGAAGTCGCCCGGGCCCTGCGCAGCGTGCTGTCTGAAGTGGTCTCGGCGGGCACCGCCCGGCGCCTGTACGGCAGCTTCGATACGCCGGAGCATGCACTGATACTGGGCGGCAAGACCGGCACCGGCGACAACCGCATCGAACAGTACGGTCGTGGCGGCCGGCTGATCAGCTCGACCGCCCGCAACCGCACCGCGACCTTCGTGTTCTACCTCGGCGAGAACCATTTCGGCACCCTGACCGCTTTCGTCCAGGGCGAAACCGCCGACGCCTACGGCTTCACCTCGTCACTGCCGGTGCAGGTGCTCAAAGGCATGGCACCGATCCTTCAGCCCTACGTCGCCCCCGGCGCCGCCACCCAGTGCCGCCCGCCGGTGATGCCGCTGCAGCAGGCGAGCGTCAAATGAAGCAGGGCGGACTGACCGCCATGGATGGAGGAAATGCTGTAAACGCCGAAACGGTTTACAGTGTAGCGAAACGAGAGCCGCCATGGCGTTTCCTGAACGCCCGCGTGAAGTGCGCTCGAACATTTTTGCTGCCTGGTACCGGAGATCGCCGGCGTATCCGGAAAGGCCCCATTCATTCGACTTTCAGGGCCCGCGCAGGACATGGCCACTCGAGTGTTCACTGGCGAGTTCCGATAACCTGACTCACCCTTAAAAAACATGGATCGATGGCAGCCGGACGCTGCAAACAGCCTGTAAATGCATATTTGACGTCAGGAAAACCTTAACCCCAGTAATCAACTGATAAAACAGGGGTATCAGAATGAACCGCAAGCATTATGCAGCGACCTTTGTCACAGCGCTCTTGTTGTTGACCGCCGGACCTGCAGTCGCCGAACCATCCGCTGCTTTCAATTTCGTCGCTCACCTCGATGGTACCCAGGAGGTGCCCTTGCGCGAGACGAGTGCCACGGGCCAGACCACTTTCCAGCTCGATACCGATGGAACCGCATTGTCCTACAAGCTGATCGTGGCCAATATCGAGAACGTCGTCGCCGCTCATATCCATTTGGCTATAGCAGGCATAAACGGCCCTGTCGTCGCCTTCCTGGCCGGTCCCTTTGCGCCAGGGGAAGGCCGGCTGAACGGCGTCATCGCCGAGGGGACCATTACCGCCGATGATCTCGTGGGCCCACTGGTCGGCATGCAACTTTCTGTCCTCCTGGAAGCAATGCGGACCGACGGCACCTATGTCAATGTCCATACCAATGACGGCATCGACCCTGCCAATTCCGGGCCCGGAGACTTCCCCGGCGGAGAGGTTCGCGGCCAGATCATGGCCGCTGGTTCCCGTTAACCACCCGACAGCCCGCTCGGGTTCCAAGCGCTCATGAGGCGCCGGCCGCACCGGATTATCGCTCTGCAAGGGTGACGGAGATCGGATTTATTCTGTCCTTCACCCTTTTACCGGGCACTCGGCGAACAACTGTCGCAAAATATCCACGGTTTGTAACACAGGCCGAATCAATAAATTCGAAACGCGCTCCTTGCTTCCGATATATTAACCCCCCTCGACTTATATGCTTAAATTATAAACGCATGTTTGATTGTTGGTTTATTTGCTCCTATACCTTTCGTCACATACAGGGACGGCCTTGTCACGAGAGCGAACCGTCGTATTGCCCGCCCAACCCTTCCCGGCATGGAAAGCGCTGACCGGCTCCCTGGATGACCCTGTCCGGACACCGATGCAGTCAGCAAAGAAAGTTTCTGGAGAAAACACCGTTTAAAAACGCTTTGAAAAATCAAATGCATAACCGCTCGATCAACAGCGACACCTATTGTTTTCAGGACCCGGCGTTTCCCGTTGGGATGCAGAAACAGACGCAATGAACAGTTTTCGGCCAGGGTACCGGGACTCGGACGATCGATTGCAGTAAACCGAACCGGTCCGAGTCTGCATTAAGGATACCGGCCGCTCCAGGCCACAGAAATGGAGATCGGATGCCATGATTTTCAGGGACGCATTACGCTTCACTCTCACCATTACGGCAATCTTCATTGCCGTTTTCGGTGCCAACAGGCTGGCGGCACAAACCATCGGCACCGCATCACCCGACGGACTCTGGCAGATAATCGCCGATCCCGAGTATCCTGAAGGCTTCCGCGCCCCCAGGTCCTTTGTCGCGGCGACGCTCAACAAGGCGGCGCTCGAAAGGATTCTGGCCTCGGCGCCGCCGGAGTCATCCGACGCCGAGGGCGGCATAGCGGGCACGGAGTTCACCCTGCCGCTGCCATCCGGCGAATTCAAGTTCGTCCGGGCGGTCCAGACCCTGATGATGGCGCGTGAGCTGGCAGCCGACTTCCCCTCTATTGCCACCTACCGCTTCAATGCGTCCGACGGCGCCAGCGTCGGCGGTCACCTGGTGGGCGACACCCGGGCATTCAATGTGGCCGGGACGGTGGCCGGCGATCTGCTCAGGATAGAGCCGGTCGAGACGGCCAGTGGCGAGATCCTCTACCTGAGCTATTTCGACCGCGACCGAACGGATGGCCGCAACGACTTCATCCACAACGACGAGGAAGCCAATGAGCCGCCGCCTCCGATCCCGGTGGGCGGCTCCGTGCTCGAAGTGTTCGAACCGGCATCCATTGGCCCTGCGATTCAGCCGGCGGCGCTCGCCATTGGCAGCCAGCTGCGGACCTACCGCTTCACGGCGGTGACGACCGGCGAGTTCTACCAGGCCAATGGCGGCAATGACCTGTCCGTGCTCGTATCCCTGATCGTGCGCCTGATCGCCGTCAATGCCGTGTTCGAGCCGGAAGTCGGCGTCCGGCTGATCCTGGCCGCGAACACCTTCGATACGCTGTTCGACGATCCCAATACCGACCCCTTCAACAACGGCCTGTCACCTGGCCAGCTGCGCGAAGAGAACGTGACCAACGCCCTCAACCAGCCGCTCGACGATGACGACTATGACCTCGCCTTCCTGTTCTCGACCGGCACCGGCGGCGGCGCTGCTGGTACGTCGTCTGCCTGAACAACGCGCCGAGCTTCCACAAGGCCCGTGGCGCCGGCAAGTTCGGCAACGACGGCCTCAATACCGGTACCGGCCTGATCCTGCACGAGGTCGGCCATATGCTGGGGGCCCGGCACACCTACAGCGGCGCGGCCGGGGGCTGCAACCTGGCCAATTTCGATGGCGACAACATGGACGGCGTTCCCAGCGCCTATGCGCCGGGCAGCGGCAGCACCATCATGTCGTACTCGGGCTCCTGCTCCGACATGGTGCAGAACGACGAAGTCGACCTCAGTCTGATCGGCGCCGGCCAGTACTATCATGCCAAGAGCTACGAGCAGATCACCGACAATGTCTTCGCCGGCGACGGCGCGAACTGCGGCACCCTGAGCAACACCGGCAACTCGGCGCCGAACAACGTCTCGGCCGGCCCCGATTACACCATCCCGACCGATACGCCGTTCGAGGTCATCGGGTCGGCCAGCGATCCCGATTTCGACGCCCTGACCTACAATTGGGACCAGATCGATCTGGCGACCGTGCAGAAGGACATCGACGTCGACGACGGCGTCGGGCCGATCACCCGCTCGATTCCGCCGACCGGCTTTGCGGCAACGTCGCCGCGAACGTCGATATCTTCTACTCGACCACCGGCGGGCTGGAGGACGTGCCGACGCCCGTGCGCCAGAGCTTCCCGACCGGCCTGGCTCTGGGCACGGCCAACGACGGCTCGGAGTCGGTTACACTGCCGTGCGAAACCACCGACCGGGCCCGTTTCAAGGTCAAGGCGTCCGACAATATCTTTTTCGACGTCAACGACAGCGACCTGGAGGTAGTCAACGACCCGCCGCAGATCGCCATGGACCCGGTGGCCGACGGCGAGGTCGACGACCAGTGCGAGTTTACCCTGAACTTCTCGGCGACGGTGACCGACGCCTGCAGCATCGATGCCGGCGACGTCGACGTCAGCCTGACCAAGGAAGCGCCGGGCGCCTTCACGCTGGGGGCTCCGAATATCTCGATCGTGCAGAACGGTGTCGGCCAGGTCGATGTCAGCGGCGATGTGCTGGTATCGGATCTGCTGTCGTCGCCGGCCGTGGTACGGATCGGCATCGATGCCGAGGACAGCTGCGGCACCACGAGTTCCGACTTCCGGCTGGTGGAGGTGAGCGATACCACGCCGCCGTCGATCGCGGTGTCGCTGTCCCAGGATACGCTCTGGCCGCCGAACCACAAGCTGGCGCAGATCACCGCCAATGTGGTCGCAAGCGACAACTGTCCGGGGGTCAGCTTCGAGCTGGCATCCGTCACCAGCGACGAGCCCGACAACGGCATCGCCGACGGCGATACGACCGGCGATATCCAGAACGCCGATATCGGCACGCCGGACCTGATGTTCGAGCTGCGCGCGGAACGGGCAGGCAACCTGGATGGCAGGACCTATACGGCGGTCTATGAGGCGACGGACGGCTCCGACAATACCGCCAGCGACAGCGACGAGGTCGAGGTACCGCTGAACCAGGCAGGCATGGAATAGTCCGAGCTGCGCAGGGCACACCACAAGCCACAGTCGCATGCCGCAACGGCGGCCGCACAACTCCCGTTGCCGAGTCGAAGATGAAGGCAGTTGGGCACCCAGCGGACCACTGTCGAGGCTCCAGTCTCGGGGTTCGCCAATTGCACCGTGATTTTCCCCAGGCTGAAGGAGATCAACTCCTCCGGCCTGGGGACGGGGCTCACGCCCTTATTGATACTCGGGCTTCAAAGCCGCCGCTTCACTTCGGTAGACCACCCGGTAGATAAGCACGT
Source organism: Marinobacterium aestuariivivens (assembly GCF_042661465.1). Classification (NCBI taxonomy): domain Bacteria; kingdom Pseudomonadati; phylum Pseudomonadota; class Gammaproteobacteria; order Oceanospirillales; family Oceanospirillaceae; genus Marinobacterium; species Marinobacterium aestuariivivens. The sequence continues at coordinate 856,090 of NZ_JBHSWE010000001.1, forward strand.
AAGCGACGATCGCGGTGAGGATGGCGTTCAGGGGCGCAATACTGAAGAGGCCGTCTTCGGGCGAGATAACCGATACGCCGATGGCGACTGTCCAGGCAATCATGGCGGCCCAGTTGATGTTCTTGAACGGATAGCGCTCCGGGGACGGATAGCGGGTTTTGCAGCGCAGGTAGAAGTCGGCGATGATGATGCCTCCAATCGGCGGCAGTGAAACACTCAGAAACACCAGCCAGCCAACGAAGTTGCTGTAGAGGAAATCCGCCAGCAGGGTACCAATGGCACCGGCGGCGATCACCAGGTGCACGCGCTTCAGACCCGTGATGTTGGTCAGGCCGAGTCCCGCTGCATAGAGGGCATTGTCGTTGGTGGTCCAGATGTTCAGTACCAGCAACGCAATCCCGGCGCCCAGCAGCCCCTGGTGCGCCAGCACCTCGGCGATATCCGACATGCCGGTTGCGGTTGCTCCGACCGCTCCGAAGATGAACATCAGGCTGTTGCCGAATGTGAAGCCGATGATGGTGGCCGCCACACCTACACGTCGGTTCCTGGCATAGCGGACAAAATCCGGTGTCAGGGTCGCGCCGCTGATGAAGGATCCCACTGCCAACGCAATGCCCATGGCCATGCTGAGACTTGCGGTCGGTTCGAGGCTGATCAGTGCCTCGAGCCCGCCGTCGGTATCGGTAATGGCCGTGACGACCGAGGTGACGCCCAGGATCAGGATGGCGGGAACGGCGATCGCGCTGAGCCATTCGATCGCCTTGAACCCCACCACCACTGTGTACGTCATCACTATCCCGCCACCGATGATCAGCGGCAGGTGATCGATGCCCATGAACTTGTTGATGGGATAGGCGAACATCGCCACACCGACGCCAAACCAGCCGATCTGAGTGACGGCCAGCATCAGCGACGGCAGCTTGGAGCCGACCCTGCCGAAGGCATAGCGCGACAGGATATGTGTCGACAGGTTCGTTTTCGCCGCGGCATATCCGAGCAGGGCGCCATAGCCCCCCAGTATCAGGTTGCCGGCCAGCACCACGATAATCAGGTCAGGCCAGAGGCGGAAGCCCTGTCCGAGGGTGCCGCCCGTCCACATGCTGGCGGCGAAAAAGGTAAAGCCCAGCATCACCGCCGACATCGAGAGCAGCCCGCGCCGGGCGCTCTCGGGCACGGGGCTCAGCGCATAGTCGTCATGGGCCGCAGCGTAATTGTTATTGTCCTGCTGATCTGTCATTGAAGTTGCTCCTTTCAAGGCAGTGAAGGCCCCGGCGTCGGGCCGGGGACACCGTTCGGGTACTGCGTTCAAGTACTGCTTCTTGTTCCGGCTACCCGGTTGTCCGAGCTCATAATGCAACCGGGTCCCGGATGTCGGCAGGGCAGCTCTCGTGCGAGATCCAGTCCTCCGGCATTCTGGATTGCGGTTAGAAAAGTCCGCGGGAAAAGCTGACCGTTTCCGTGCCCTGCTCCAGCAACACCTCGCTGACGGAGGGGAAGTCCGGGCGATGACCTTGCCAGCCCGGATCACGAACAGCCGGGCGGGCCTCAGTTGCAGCGCCTCGACAATGCCGCTGGCCTGCAGGATGACGATATCGGCGGGGTTGCCTACCTCTAGCCCGTACCCCTCGAGCCCAAGGGCCCGGGCGCCGTTTTCCGTGACGGCCTGAAAGGCCTGGTGCATCTGCTGCAGGCCGGTCATCTGGGCGACATGCGCTCCCATATGGGCGACATCCAGCATGTCGTGGGTACCGAAGCTGTACCAGGGATCCATGACGCAGTCGTGGCCGAAGGCGACATTGATGCCCGCCTCGAGCATTTCCGCCACCCGTGTCATGCCGCGACGTTTCGGATAGCTGTCGCTGCGCCCCTGCAGGGTGATGTTGATCAGGGGGTTGGCGATGGCATGCACGCCTGACTCGCGTATCAGCGGCAACAGCTTGCTGACATAGTAATTGTCCATCGAGTGCATAGAGGTCAGATGGGAACCGCACACCCGCCCCTGCAGCCCGAAACGGTGCGTCTCGGCAGCCAGCACCTCGATGTGTCGGGACTGGGGGTCATCACTTTCGTCGCAGTGCATGTCGACCTGCAGCCCCCATTCCGCCGCGATTTCGCACAGCGCCCTGATTGACGCGCCGCCATCGGCCGTGGTGCGTTCGAAATGGGGAATGCCACCCACGACGTCGACCCCCTTATCCAGTGCGCGCACAAGGTTCTCGTGGGCCCGGGGATAGCGGAGGTAGCCATCCTGGGGAAAGGCCACCAACTGCAGGTCGATGTAGGGCTTCATCTGTTCGCGCACTTCGAGCAACGCCTCGACCGCCAGCAGGCGGTCGTCGCAGATATCCACATGGCTGCGAATCGCCAGAGTGCCGCGGGCAATGGACCATCGGCACATTTCCAGCGCGCGCGCCTTGATCGCTTCCACCGTCAGTTCAGGCTTAAGTTCACGCCAGATGGCGATTCCCTCGAGCAGCGTGCCGCTCTCATTCAAGCGAGGCCGGCCAAGACTCAGCGCCGAATCCATATGGAAGTGGCTATCCACAAAGGGTGGCGATGCGAGGCAACCCCCACCATCGACCTCATGACGGGCCTGGGCCTGAATGGCCGGGGCGATATCCACAATAAGCCGATCCTTGACGGCGATATCAACGCCCTTGCGGCCGTCCGGCAAATTAACGTTGCGAATGAGCATATCAAGCATGCCGAGCTCCTTTGGTTTCAGGGTGATCAGTTTTCGAAGACCTGCTCTGACGACCAGCAATTACCTTGCCGGTTCGGGCCAGGGTCGATAAGCACGAAGTGGAATAAGAGTGACATGGCAAAGGGCAACGATCAGGATGACGTCGCTCCGATACCGGCAGAGGGCGTCAGGCGCAGATGAGGGTAAAAAGCCTGGTTTGTTTCTGGTTGTAGAGGTAGATGGACAGCAACGAAGGCGGGATAACGTGAGAGGCCCTGCCAAGGGTAATCAGCGTCTGTGGCGCTACAGCAATCAAAAAGCGTAAAAGCTGAACAAGCAGATGATGGAGGAGACTGAAGCCGCCCTCGAACAGCAGCGCAACCCAGTGATGCCCGAGAGCGCGGGGACCCCTTCGATCTCGCAGTGGAATAGTCGCCATCTTCAAAACCGTTCTTGTTCTTATTGCAGCCCGGTCGAAGGCTGCACTCGTCGGTGTGCAGCACATTCGAGCCTTGGCATCGAACGTATCCGGCAATAACCCTATCTATTTTTTACCACACGGTCAATACTTTTTATTGGCGACTCTCCAGCTGAGTGTGACGCTCGTTCCGCTCCCCTGTCTGAATGTCCGACGAAGACTGAGCAATACAGCGCACCAGGTAGCTGCTCGGCGTGCTACCGACGACCTTCCTTGAACGCGGTGTTGAAGTTGTGCGAGTTGTCGTAGCCGATGAAGGTTGCCATTTCGGTAACGCTGTTACCGGCAGCCATCATGATTCGAATCTGAATGGAGAGGTCTGCCCTTTCGAACTCCGAACAACTGTATCTCGCTACGGTTGCCCGAGCGGTTATAGCGGCTTGCATGCAGAGGGCGCCCCGAAGGCGCCCTCTGTGTTGCGAAGCGCCGGTTCAGGCCATGATCGGGCGAGGCGCGACCACCTGGGCCATCAGGTCGTCGTTCCACTCACCCTCGACCTGGAAGTGGGCCGCGGCCCCCAGCAGGATCGCCTCGATCAGGTTGTGGTTGACGTAGGCATAGAGTCCCGGCTGATGGAAGGTGTAGAGTGCAGCCATGGCCGCACCGCCCGGTACGAACCAGGTCTCCAGATTCGTGCTGGGGGTGTCGTTGAAGGAACCTCCGGTCCACACCAGGTCGCCATGGCCCCCGATCAGGTGAGGGCGGGAGTCGCGATTGGCCTGGGAGTGGATGACCAGCACCGACTCGCCCACCCTGGCTTTGAGGGCATTGTCACCGGTCAGGGCGCCGACGGCGCCGTTGAACACGACATGGGTCGGGGTCAGGGCCCTCATGACCTCCAGCATGTCGCCCATGCCCTGCGCCAGGGAATCGTACTGCTTGTACTTGCCGTTGGCGTCCTTGGGCAGGTAAAAGTCCTGTTCGCCCACGTAATAGATCCGATCGTAGCGAACCGGATTGCCCTGGTGGTCCTTGAGGCCGTCGCGGGGCAGCACCATGATGGCGCCGTTCATGCCACTGACCACGTGAAATGGAATCATCTGACCACCGGGCGCACAGTGGTAGACGAAGGTGCCGGGCTTGGTGGCACGGAAGCGCAGGACCACCTCCTCACCGGGAGCGACCGCCGTCAGTTCACCACCGCCCATCGCACCGGTACTGGCATGAAAGTCGATGTTGTGCGGGAGCTGATTGGTTTCCGGGTTGACCAGCGTCAGCTCTACGTAGTCGTCCTGATGGCAGACGATCAACGGCCCCGGCACGCTGCCGTTGAACGTGCAGGCCCAAATCCTGGCGCCGCTGCCATCCACGTCGATCAGCTTCTCTTCAACCACCATCCGTAGCTCGACCACCTTGGGACCGCCCTTGGCCACCTGGTCGTGCTTGGGCGCGAACGGCGGCGCCACCAGCTGCTGCTTGACACGCGGCAACGAGGCGATATCGGCGGGAGATACGGCTCTGCCCACCGATTGCTGGGCCGCACCGGCATGCGGGCTCGCCAGGCCGGTGACGGCTGCAGCTGCCCCCACCGCAGCCACGGTGGCGCTGATAAATCCGCGACGGCTCAGGCCATCCTGCTCTTGAACATGCAATGCATCCATTTTCATCACTAATCCCTCAGCATCCAATTTTGCGTTTGAAGAATCCTGGAGTCGAGGCGAGTTTATTCCCCCGCTGCGAAGCGTGACTTGATGGGTATCAATTCAACTCGACCCAGTCTTTTCAGGCATTGAATCCCGAACAGCGCGTTCCGGATGGACGTTATGCCGTTGTCTGCCAATCCAATTTAAGACACGAGTCCCTCGGCAGGACTCAGCTTGGGTGGATGGCCGACTTGCCCCAGGTCAGGGCCGAACCAGGTTTCAAACGAAATGGAAAGGCGCTTGCTTGATCATCGGCAGCATCTTGGCTCGACCGCACCTATAGGGTCAATTAAGTACGTTACTGAGGGGGCTGGAAGCCTGGATGAAGCGCCTACCAGCTTCATCCGGACAGCCTCGTTCTCCACAAGTGGCGATCTTCGACTGGCGGTCTGCAGCCTGAACCGCTCTGCGTATCACTACTGTCGGTTTTTTTACAACTACTGATTTCCGTCGTACTGGTGAATTAAATTTTCTGCTTGAAAACAAAATGTTAAAAGTCATGGCGCGCAACCTGCAGAAAATTCAGCATTGAGGGTTCGTAAATTTCTGCTATTTTTGAATTTTGATCGATGGATCGAGGAAATCATTTTTCCACCATGCAGCTGATGGTTTGTCCTTCAGTAAAGGCGGGCTCGCTTGCCGGGCTCAGAATTGAACCTGAGAACCCCCGCCGGAGATCGTCGCGATGCCTGTGGAGAGATGATGCATGCTGCGGGTAAGACTGCCTTTCGGTACGCCGCCCAAAACGGTAGATAGCCCGAATGTCATTGATCCGACCAGGTTCAGATCATGGCACCTGAAGGCGAACGAACAGGGAGAGTTATTGTGAAAGTACACAAGCAGGTTCTGATTGCCGGCCTCCTTCTCGCGATAGGTGGCCTCGGCAGTACGGCTCAGGCCGGGATCATCAGCGTGTTCGATGGCGGCGGCGTCGGCAGCTTGCGCTTCGATTGGGAGGCCGCAGTCGGCGCCTACATGGAAGAGGACTTTGCGGGCGGTGATTCGGACGACTTCAGCGTTGCCATTGCCGGCGGAGGTCACAATCGTTTTAGTATCAACGGTACCCTGAAAGATCGGCTGTCACCTGGAAGCGGTAGCGTTACCACAATCGCTTTCGATTTTGAGATCTTTGCCTTCGGAGCAAATTGGGATTTGAGTCCCAGGGAGGCAGGACGGGGCATCCGGCTGTATGCAGGAGGTCTCCTGGTCCCGATAGAAGTTCCCACTACCCATACCGGGGAGTTTTTCGGGTTCATATCGGATGTGGGGTTTACCCAGCTCGTCCTTGATGCAGGCACCCAAGGAGGGGCTCCAGACCGATATACCGCTGACGATTTTGTCTATAGCGCTTTCTCTTCACCAATAGCGGAGCCGGTGGCGGTGCCGGTGCCCGGAACCCTTGCCTTGCTGGTACTGGGTGCCCTCCTCGGCATCGGTCTTGGGCGACGCAGGCCCCAACAGGCCTGATGGCGTTCCCAACAAACATCCAGCGAATCCACCTCCTTCATCCAAGACCCAACCGCCGCTCCACTTCGCTCAATACCTGCCGGAACGGCTGATCGGCCAGACAGCCATAGGCGGCATGCTTGCGCAGTCTGAAGGTTGCCGGGCTCGACAGGCCGCAGAGGAAGCGCGCCAGCTGTCGTGGGTGCCGCAATGCCTCCTGCCCTTCTGCAATCAGGGCGTCGATGGCGCTGCGCTGCGCCCCGCTCAGCGCTGTGTCCTCCTGCGCCGGCAGGGTACGGGGGCCCGGGTCGAGGCAACTGCTGCACTGGCCGCAGGGCTCGGTGAGGACGTCGCCGAAGTAGCCGCACAGCTGGGCCGGCAGGCAGCGTCCATCTTCGGCATAGTCGAGCACCTGCTGCAGGCGCGAAAGGCTCTGCTCTTCGCGCCGGACGAAGAGCTGCGCCAGTCGTGCACCGAGTGCCGCGAGATCCGGCGTCTGCAGCCGCCGGTACTGCTGGCGCACGCCCTTGACCTGGGTCAGGATGCTGCCCTGCTGTTCCAGGTACTGCAGCGCCTTCAGCAGGCGCTCCCGCGGCTCGCCCAGCGCTTCGGCCGCCTCGGTCACATCCAGTGTCAGCCAGATCCGCCCCTGCTTGCCGGCGCCGAACATACGCTGCAGGAAATCGGCGCGGGCCGCGTCGTAACCGGCCAGCACCTGCTCCTGCGGTACCTCGAAACGGACCTGGTAGGTGCTGTAGAAGGGCCCCGCGCCGGCGATCACGCCTTCGAGTTCCAGGTAGGTAAGCACCGTGTTGATCACCAGCGGGCGGATATCGAAACGATTCGAGAGATCATGGACCGCGATATCGAAGGCCTCGCCGAGCGACAGCAGGTGCCGGATCAGCGCCTCCAGGTGCTCCGGCGCCGGGGTGTCGCCGTAGGTGAAGTTTTCCAGCACCCGGACATCGTCCGGGCAGGCGAGCAGCTCGCAGCGGGACGGCTCGCCATCGCGACCTGCGCGGCCGATCTCCTGCATGTAGTTTTCCAGCGACTTGGGCAGGTTGTAATGGTAGACGGCCCTGATGTCGGCCTTGTCGATGCCCATGCCGAAGGCGATGGTCGCCACCACGGTACTGACCTCTCCTGCCATGAATTCGTTCTGGATCGCCTCGCGTACCTCCGGCTTCATGCCGGCGTGGTAGGCACGGGCCCGGATACCGGCAGCCTGCAGCTGCGTGGCCAGTTGCTCGGCCTGCTGCTGCAGCGTGACGTAGACAATGCTGGCGTCCTGCGGTGAACCCTGCAGCCCCCGGATCAGTCGCGGCAGCTTCTCATCGTCGCGACAGGGCGTGACGCCGAGCGCGAGGTTGGGCCGGTAAAAGCCCGTCTGGATATGGTTGGCCGACGGGATGCCGAACTGGCGGCAGATATCCTCGGCCACGGACGGTGTCGCCGTCGCCGTCAGCGCCAGCACCCGCTGCACGCGGATCTCGCGGGCCAGTTGTGCCAGCTTCAGGTAGTCGGGGCGAAAATTGTGTCCCCACTCCGAGATGCAGTGGGCTTCGTCCACCGCCATCAGGCCGATTTGCAGCCCCTGCAACAACGAGAGAAAGCGCGCATTCTGCAGACGCTCCGGCGCCACGTACAGCAGCTTGAGCTCGCCGCCGCGCAGCTGCCGGTAGACCTCGCGCACCTCGTCGCCCGAGCGGCTGGAGTCCAGGCGCGCCGCGGCAATGCCGCGTGCCTGCAGGGCCGCCACCTGATCCTGCATCAGCGCGATCAGCGGCGACACCACCAGCGTCAGGCCGTCGATCAGCAGCGCCGGCAACTGGTAGCAGAGGCTCTTGCCGCCGCCGGTGGGAAAGACTGCCAGCGCCGACTCGCCGGCGAGCAGCCGGTCGATCACGGCCCGCTGGCCGTCGCGAAACGCCTCCAGACCGAAGGTGGATCTCAGAGTGTCCAGTGCTGTATTCATGGGCGGCGGCTCCCGGTGCATAAAACAGGACCTGTATTAGACCCTCTCCCGCCCGGTGGCTGCAAACCCGACGGACCGCTACCGGCTGGACACCATCGCCAGCGACTTCCTCAGCAGCCGCGAACAGGAGATCGCCCAACCGGCTCAAGCCGAACGTCGCTGCCGTTCGGCGTAGAGCGCCTCGAAGTTGACCGGCGCGAGCATGAGCGGCGGTTAGCCGCCTTTGAGCAGCAGCTGATCGACGGTCTCGCGCAGGTACGGAAACATCACCGACGGGCAGGCGGCACCGAGCGCCTCGAGCCGTGCCTGAAAGAGACGCTGCATGACTACTGCCTGGCGCTGGCCCTTTCCGGCGCCCGCCGTATCGAAGGCCAGCTGGCCCAGCACAAACTGGCCCAACGGGACCTGCTGATCGATCTCGCCTTCAGCCGCCTCAGCGCACCGGGCAACGACGCCCTGCTGTTGTTCGATCTGCAGGGCAGGCTGGTGCGGGCCAATCACCAGGCCGAAAAGGTTCTGGCGGCACGGGGCATCCGCATCGATCTGAATCCCCATAATCCGCTGCTGACCCTGGGCGACGGCGCCGACGCGACCCCACCGGCCGACGCCGGGACAGCGTCGCCGCTGTTTCGGCTCGACCCGTCCTGAATCGGCGAAATACCGTTGGACCTGCAGCCGATGTTCCTGCGCGTGCTGCAGGAGTCGGAAATCTGCCGCATCGGCGAAACCCGACCGCGCAAGGTCAATTTCCGCCTGGTCGCCGCCACCCACCGCAACCTGACCCAGGAGGTGGCCGACGGCCGCTTCCGGATGGACCTCTATTACCGGGTCTCGTCGATGACACTGACCATCCCGCCCCTGCGGAGCGGCGCGAAGACATTCCGCTGCTGGCCGAACATATCCTCGACCACCTGCACCGGCAGCACGGCGGCGGCGCCAAGCGCCTGAGCGACGAACTGCTGGAACAGCTGTGCGCGCGCCCTGGAGCGGCAATATCCGCGAGCCGACCAACCTGATCACCGCCACCTTTTTCCTCGCCGAAGGCGACACCCTGACGCCGGCCGACCTGCAGGACGACTTCCGCACCGCCCGGCGACCCCGAATGCCAACGCCTGCGAGAATCCGCTGGATATGGCCGAGCGGGACGTCATCGCCCGCGCCATCCGGGAACAGAACGGCAACCTGACCCGGGTCGCGAAGCAGCTTGGCATCGCCAAGAGCACCCTCTACATCAAGCTGCGCAGTACGGTCTGCGACGTTCCCGAGGCCGGCGCTGCCGCGCACCGATCGATGCTATGGTGTTGGTTGCGAGGGTACTACCGTATCTTTGAAGCAGTTCTCTTGCCGGCAGGCCGACGGCCCGCCGCCACTGTCGCATCACCATAGGGGGCGTGTCGATGTTGAACTGGACCTTGCCCGCGGGGTGCCGGGGGCTCATCTTCGATTGCGATGGCACCCTGGTCGATTCGATGCCCCTGCATTATCACGCCTGGGTAACCGTCCTGCGCCGTTACAACCTCGGCTTTACGGAGGCGCGCTTTTATCAATGGGCCGGCGTGCCCGTGGAAGAGATCGTCCGCCGCCTGGCCCTGGAACAGGGACTGACGGTCGATGCCAGGCGTATCGCGGCGGAACGTGATGCCTATTTTCACAGTCTCCCGACCAGTGCGCTGCGCCCCGTGGCCGCGGTCGTCGATATTGCGCGCCGCTTTCATCGGCGTCTCCCGCTGGCGGTGGCCACCGGGAGCACCCGCGCCTCGGCGGAAGCCTCGCTGCGAGCCCTTGGCATTCTCGAGTGGTTTGACGCTGTGGTCAGCTCGCAGGAGGCTGGCCGCCCGAAACCGGCGCCGGATGTATTTTTGCTGGCAGCGGAGCGGATCGCGGTCGCCCCGGGTCACTGCGTGGCTTTTGAAGACGGGGAAGCCGGGCTCCAGGCGGCGCGGGCGGCAGGAATGCACGTGGTCGACATTCGTCCCTGGTTGCCACACTGATGCCCTGGCAGCCTGTCGGACCTAACACTGATCTACTGCAGAAAAGCCGTCTTGTTCATTTTTTGTTCTCTTTCTCGTTAAATAGAACCACTATTCGCCTCAAAAGAGCTCAAAAACTGCCTCAAAACGGACTTCCCTTCGCTACGATCGGTCAAGCCCGACAGGCTGCTAGCAGACCGTTACGGTAAACCGTTTCGCTAACAGCGCCCCAACCGCCGTTCGACCTCCACCCGCACCTGCTGACACCGCTGCTGCCCGAGCAAGCCGTGGGCGGCACACCTGCGCAGACGCAGGGTCGCCGGGCGCGACAGGGCGCCGAGGCCAATCCACGGGCGGGCTCCGCTGGCGCCGCCCCGGCGACAGGCCGGATGATGACCGCTTCGGGCGCAGCCGCATGCTGCAGCGCACCATCCGGGCGCGCCCCCGCGGATCCGGCTGCGGCGATCGGCACTGTCGGCTGCATGAACCGGCACTTTCCGCAATCTGGCATATCCGTTGCTTTCTTGTTGATAACCACAGGGCCGCTGCCGGCCCCGACAAATCGAGCGTGACCAGGACAACGGCGTCCATCATCTTCCGGCAACGGCGGTCAGGTGGTGCGCCGTTTTTATTGCCCAAACGCAAGGGGCGGCAGTCGGCAGCGGGCCCGCGGGATCCATTCCCGGAAATGAATTTTCGCAGCAACGAGAGGCATTACCATGGCTTATCTGAACCCATCCGAATTCGTCACCAAGATGGTCGACGCCGGCGAGTCCAAGATCTACATGTCGACGCGGGACACCCTGATCCGCGCCTACATGGCCGGTGCCATCCTGGCGCTGGCGGCCGTTTTCGCCGTCACCATCGCGGTGCAGACCGGCGTCTTCCTGATCGGCGCCATCCTCTTCCCGATCGGCTTCTGCATGCTCTACCTGATGGGCTTCGACCTGCTGACAGGCGTCTTCATGCTGACGCCGCTGGCCTGGCTCGACCGCCGCCCGGGTGTCACGCCCTCGGCGATCCTGCGCAACTGGGGCCTGGTCTTCGTCGGCAACTTCGCCGGCGCCCTGACCGTGGCTTTCATGATGGCCTTCGTCTTCACCTACGGTTTCAACACCGACGGCGGCGCCATCGCCGAGAAGGTCGGCAGCATCGGCGAGTCCCGCACCGTCGGCTATGCCGCCTACGGCCTGGACGGCTGGCTGACGATCTTCATCCGCGGCATGCTCTGCAACTGGATGGTGTCGCTGGGCGTCGTCGGCGCGATGATCTCGACCCACGTCAGCGGCAAGGTGCTGGCGATGTGGATGCCGATCATGCTGTTCTTCTTCATGGGCTTCGAGCACTCCGTCGTCAACATGTTCCTGTTCCCGTTCGCGCTGATCATGGGCGGCGACTTCTCGATCATGGACTACTTCATCTGGAACGAGATCCCGACCGCCCTCGGCAACCTGGTCGGCGGCCTGGCCTTCACCGGCCTGACCCTCTACACCACCCACGTTCGCACCAAGGCCAAGCGCGTCCTGGCCTGACGGATCCCCCGGCCGCCTGCGGCCGGGGGCCAGCACAGCGGGAACTGTCGTCATGACCTGGAGCATCGGCATCAGCGTCGGCCAGTATTCCGACCGCGGCCGCAAGGCCGTCAACCAGGACTTCCACGGTTTCTGCATGCCCGCAGAGCCGCAGCGCGGTCTCAAGGGCATCGCCTTCGCGGTGGCCGATGGCATCGGCAGCAGCGCCGTCAGCCATATCGCCAGCGAAACGGCGGTGCGCAATTTTCTCGACGATTATTACTGCACCTCCGAGGCCTGGTCGGTACGCACCGCCGGCGAGCAGGTGCTGAACGCGATCAACTCCTGGCTCTGGGCCCAGACGCGGCGCAGCGAACACCGCTACGACCGCGACCGGGGCTATGTCTGCACCCTCAGCGCCCTGGTGCTCAAGGGCGAGCAGGCGCACCTCTTCCACGTCGGCGACAGTCGGATCTACCGCCTGCGGGACGGCGCGCTGGAGCAGCTGACCCACGACCACCGGCTCTGGCTCTCGAGCCGGGAAAGCTATCTGAGCCGGGCGCTCGGCAGTGCCAAAACGCTCGAGCTCGACTACCGCCGCCTGGCCCTGCGCGCCGGCGATATCTTCATCCTGACGACCGACGGCGTCCACGAATACGTCGATGCCGACGCCATCGTCGCCGCCGTCCAGGCGCACCCGGACGACCTCGACGCCGCGGCGCAGGCGACTGCCTGTCAGGCCCTCGACCGCGGCAGCCCCGACAACCTGACGCTGCAGATCCTGCGCATCGACAGCCTGCCGCGCCTCGAGGTCCGCGACTTCGAGCGCCAGGCCGGGCAGCTGCCGCTGCCACCGCTGCTCGAGGCCGGACAGGCGTTCGACGGCTACCGCATCGTCCGCGAGCTCCACGCCAGCAGCCGCAGTCACGTCTACCTGGCCGAGGACGAACAGAGCGGCGCCCGGGTGGCGCTGAAGATCCCGTCGATCGACCAGCGCGACGACCCGGCCTATCTCGAGCGCCTGCTGCTGGAGGAGTGGATCGCCCGGCGCCTCGACAGCCCACACGTGCTCGCCGCCGCCCGGCCGGCCCGCGGGCGCGGCTATCTCTACACTGCCACCGAGTATGTCGAGGGCCGGACCCTGGCGCAGTGGCTGCGCGACACCCCCGCCCCGACCTCGAAACGGTGCGCGGCATCGTCGAGCAGATCGCCCGCGGCCTGCGCGCCTTTCACCGCCTGGAGATGCTGCACCAGGACCTGAGGCCCGAGAACCTCCTGATCGACGCCGGCGGCACCCTGAAGATCATCGATTTCGGCTCGACCCGGGTCGCCGGCATCGCCGAGGCGGCGCTCACCGTCGAGCAGCCCGCCCTGCTCGGCACCGCCCTCTATTCGGCGCCGGAATACTTCCTCGGCGAGCACGGCAGCGTGCGCTCGGATCTTTATTCGCTCGGCGTCATCGCCTACCAGTTGCTGTCCGGGCGCTTCCCCTACGGCACCGAGGTCGCCAGGGCGAAAACCGCCGCCGCCCAGCGCCGCCTCGCCTACCGTTCGGTGCTCGACGACGAGCGGGAGATCCCGGCCTGGATCGACGACACCCTGAAGAAGGCGCTGCAGCCGAACCCGTACAGGCGCTATGCCGAGCTCTCGGAGTTCCTGTACGACCTGCGCCACCCGAGCCCGGGGTTTCTGAACAAAAGCCGGCCGCCGCTGATGGAGCGCGACCCGGTGCTGTTCTGGAAAGGCGTTTCGCTGGCGCTGTCGCTGGCGGTCGTCTTTCTGCTCGTTCGTTAATCCAGAAAGAAGAGGTAATCAGCATATGATCAGCAACCGAGACCAGGTCACCCAGATGATTCTGTCCGCCAAGGTGCGCAAGGGCCTCAAATGGGCCGACGTCGCCGCCGCCGTCGGCCAGTCGAAGGAGTGGACCACCGCCGCCTGCCTGGGCCAGATGACCTTCGACAAAGGCGAGGCCGAAATCGTCGGCGAACTGTTCGACCTCCCCGACGAAGCCGTCGCCTGGCTGCAGATCGCGCCGTACAGGCTGTTGAAAACCGTTAGCGAGGCCGCTAGCGCAAGGCAAAAATAGGTGAAATGAGGGAGTTTATGTTTGATAAATGACCGATTTGAGCCGATTTTTAACGCTGCGATAGCAACGCAGGTAGGGTTTCAACAGCCTGATACAAGGGCTCGCTGCCGACCGCCGTTCTCACCGATCCGCTGATCTACCGCTGGTACGAGCTGGTCAACGTCTACGGCAGCACGATCAAGGAGCTGATCCACGAGGAGTTCGGCGACGGCATCATGAGCGACATCGATTTCTCGCTGGACCTGCAGCGCGAGGAGGACCCGAAGGGCGACCGCGTGAAGGTGGTGATGTCGGGCAAGTTCCTGCCTTACAAAAAGTATTGAGGTTCCGATGTTGCTTGATGGCTCGGCGGTCTTTTAACGAAAACCCCGGCCTGGTTGGGGCCGGGCATGGCCACGCAGGCCGGAGCTACACAGAAAATTGCTCCTGCATTTTCTGCACACAGGCCATCCATGGCCTAGGTCCCTGTGGCTACGGCCTGTTGCGCACATCCCTGTGCGCGGCTTAGTCCATGCCCGGCCCCTCTGACAATTCGGTGGTATCCTTCCGAGCAATATGGGCCAAATGGTTGTTAATCGAGACCAACCTAACTTGTCCAACCGGGCTGTCGGATTTTTAAAGCAAGCATCGAACTCATTGACTTTGCGCACAGCACAGTATCGGCAATTTCAGCAATTTTAGAATATTTGGCAAGCGACCGACTCATGATCTCAAACAACGCATATCAGTTATCCGCTTGCTTACAACGATGAAGTGACGAAAGCTCAGCCATCGTCAGTTGCCTTTCCCTTGAACACTGGCAATCTTCCAGCTTTTGTATAAGAATCAAACGAATCAACGAGTGGACGCAGACAATTTCGGGAATACCTTTTAGGTCGACTGATTTAGTAAAGGTATACCTTATAGAGGGAGTGATAGCGCAATGGACGGAATTTTATCCTTTTGCATCAAACACTTAATCCTGTCCAACGTAACCTAATGACGATTAAAAGGTATACCTGCTAATAAGTATTATGAGGTCGGAGACCTCATTAACGGACTGTTAGCTGTCTGAAAAGGTCGCCACATTAAATCAAGGAGGTTGTATGAGTGGATATATAATTTATCACTACAATATCCTCGACAAGGAACGAATAAACGAGCTTGGGCCACTATCGTTACCTATTTTAGAAAAATTTGGTGGCGAATTGGTTGTGGGCTCTTCCGTAACACGCCTTGAAGGCTCACCGTACAGTCATATGGTTGTTTATAAGTTCGATAGCAACGAAAAAGCGATAGCTTTCTACGAGTCAAAAGAAAGCAAGGAGTTGTCCAAACTCAGGCATGAGATCACTGAAGGGTTCGTTGTGTACGTTCCTGAGTATAGTAATGTTTAGAAAAATACAGCTAACAAGGCCAAGCAGAATCGCGCACTTCGTGCGCTGGACCTCGCTACGCTCGGCCTCTGTTGGCAGCGTTAGGTTAGAGGGATGTGAAAATTGAGCATGTTAGATAAATACCAACGGCTGCGATCTACTAGGGTGTCAAAGAAGGCCGCTGCAATCTTGCTAATTGGTAGCCTCCTACTGGGATTTTTACCCTTCAGTGTTGTTGAACCTCTATATTTTGAGTGGGGAACCTGCCCGCCGGGCATTTTATGCGCATTACTACCGCCTACTTACGGAATTTCTCCTAAGCTGTTATATGCCATTGCGGTAGCGACTTACTGCCTTATTATATCGACAATCGTGCTTTTTATCTGTTTATTCGTGTTTTTGTTATCCAATAATGAGAAGAGGGTAGAAAGAGCTGGTTCTCTTGTAAAGACAAGCCTTGGATTCATAGTCGGATCGGGGACTACACTGCTAGGAACCTTGAGTTTCACTGATACCTAACCAGTTGCTGTTGTCGCCGCTGTGCGGCTGGGACCTTCGTTCCGCTGCGCTTCACTATGGCCCCAAAGCAAAGCGTTAGCTGCATAAGGAAATTACAGTGAAACTAGGAAAGTGCGCACTATGTCTTAGAACAAGACAATTGGAAAAATCGCATATTATTCCTAATTCAGCGTTTAAGCCTATTAAGCGTGGTCTCAATGGTAAGGTAATTGCTGTAACAGGTGATAAAGACACTTGGGTGAAATATACCAATGAAAGTTGGTGGGAGTACCTGCTGTGCTCTGATTGTGAAGATATCTTTGAGAAATACGAAACGTACTCCCTCGGAATATTAAGAAATGATAAAAGTTAATTAACAATATTCACGCTCAGGGCGTAACGATAAAGAACATAGACTTTAGTAAGTTCAAGCAATTCTTAACCTCCGTATTGTGGAGAGCTTCCGTATCTAAGCAGGATGTATTTTCAAAAGTACTGCTACATCCGAACTTGGCTGAGGAGGCAAGATTGTCATTGTTTAATAAGAAGCCACTCTCCCCATTAAGGCTTGGTTGCAAAATAAGCAAGCTAAACGATTCTGTTCCAGGCGGAACATTCAGTGAGGAAAGTCTAAAGCAGGTAGTTATATCTCCTATCCCAAGAAGAAACAGGAAAACAATTTCATTTCTTTTTGCGTATTCTGGCTATTTGTTTGAGTACTTTGCACCAGCAATACCATATGGTGAAAGCAGACAAAAAGGAATTTTTAAGAAAAGTAGCGTTTTTCTAGTTCCTTATCAACCTATAACGAAGGTTCCAGAAATACTTGACGTTATGGCTTACGGGCTAGAGAAAGACATTAAAGGTATGGTTAAATTTAAAAGCAGCTAACCAGTCGCACCAGAGGGACGCCGCGTTCCGCGTCGCCCCTGTGCTCAAACGTTAGATTTCTCTAGGAGCCATTGTGCATATAAGTAATGTATTTATCGATACTCAAGCCTTCGATAGGCTTATGCTTGATTTCGAAAGCGCTCCTCTAAAGCAATTAAAAAGACTGGAATTCCGGGGACAGTATACCTAATTCGGAATGGAACGCAGGAGACTCCGAGGGGCAGAATATGGGCTAAACCGCGCACAGGGATGTGCGCAACAGGCCGTCGATACAGGGACCTAAGCCATGGATGACGGAAGGCTGCCCCGCCATGTGTGCAGCGGTCCGGCGCTCCGGAAATGCAGGAGCAATTTCCTGCGTAGCTCCGGCCTGCGTGTCCGTACCCTGCCCCAACGGCACTTAGGGAAGATGGAGGTCAAGTCTTGTCTTTTGCTACTGTTTATCATTTGAGAGGCAAAAGGCAAGACTTGCCCCTGTAGCATAAAGCATCGGGCACTCATCAAAGTCATGTGACTTGAGGGAATAGCATGTCACCAGATACAGATGCCGGCAAAGTAGCTCAAGCAGCATCCCCTCGTCAGTGGATCAGTTTAGTTGTGCTGTATCTCTTCATACCGTTTGTTCTCCTTGTGTGTGGTGGAGACCTCGGTTGGTGGCAGGCATGGCTCTATTCCCTGCTGATCTTTGCCGCCGGCCTTGGGGGACACTTTTGGGCGGAAAGGCGGCATCCGGGGCTGTTGGCCGAACGACAGAATATGAAGAAGGCCCAAAGCGCTAAGGCCTGGGACAAAGTGCTTGCGCCGTTGATGGCTCTGAGTTTGAGTTTCCCGCTGGTCATTGTGGCCGGGTTGGATCATCGCTTTGGCTGGTCCCCCGTATTTCCGTTTTGGCTCATCGTAATTGGCTTCATTTTGATCTCGCTCGGATACGCTTTTGCTTTATGGGCAATGGCGGAGAACCGCTTTTTCTCCAGCGTGGTACGCATTCAGACGGATCGAGGGCATGTGGTGTGTGACAGCGGCCCCTACAGGATTGTGCGACATCCGGGCTATGCCGGAAATATTTTGGCACTGTTTGGCATCGTGCTGGCGTTAAGCTCGATGTGGACACTTATTCCGGTGGCCTTGGCGCTCATCATCGCGGTTATTCGAACGGTGCTGGAAGACCGGACGCTACAGGACGAGTTGCCGGGCTATCGCGACTATGCACGACGTGTTCGCTATCGGCTGATTCCGGGGATTTACTGAGAGGCTTGGGTTGTGGGTGAATTCCGGGGGACAGTATATCTGATTCGGAATGAAACGCCGGACACTCCGAGGGGCAGGGTATGGGCTAAGCCGCGCACAGGGATGTGCGCAACAGGCCGTCGATACAGGATGTAGCTCCGGCCTGCGTGACCATACCCTGCCCCGACGGCACCGGGCGGAGGCCTAGAGTGTTCAGGAGGAATGCTGGAGCTGTTTATCCAATTCCAGGTTCATCGATGTCCGGTTTGTGCGTGAAGCGCCACCGAATCAGGGTCATACCCCAGTTTCCCTCCGGTTGACCGCCCGTACAGCGCTCACTGGCACGACCTCGTGAAATGGTCCAGTATCAAGGCATTAGGGAATGTGGCCAGACGCATGGAGCACCAGGAGACTTATGAAGGGAAAGGTTTGCCAGTGGAAGGATGACAAGGGCTTCGGATTCATTCAGCCGAATGACGGTTCCGAAAGGCTGTTTTTCCATATATCCAGCGTCAAGACGGGCGCCCGCAGACCGCAGGTCGGGGATGTCGCCCTCTATGATGCCATGCGTGACTCGCATAACAGGCTCAAGGCCAGGCGCGTCGTTATCGAAGGCGTCGCCATGGCATCGGGCCGATCCCCGGAAACACCCGCGCCCCGGACGGCACCTGCGAAGATGGATGCCATCGACTACCTTGCGCTTCTGGCTGTCGCGTGCGCCCTGGCCGCCGCGGTTTTCCAGTTCTATCGATCCGGCGAGGTTGCGCATCTCTGGCCTTTTGGCCTGGCCGCTGCCATCGCCGTTCTCGTATTGAAAAGGCAGAAGAAACCCAGGGAAAAGACGTTCCGCTGTGCCCGCTGCAAAACGACCGCAACGCACGATGCCAGAACGATCAAGGCCTGGAACAACGGCTTCAGCCAGCTGTACTGCAAGGCCTGCCACCGCCAGTGGCTGCTGGACAATCCCCGGCAGGCGAATCCATCGGTACTTGGCAGAGGCGGCGGCTGTCTTGGCGCTCTGACGCTGATGGTCCTCGTGCCGGTTTTCGGTGGGCTGGGCCTGTACCAGTGGCTGGCATAGCGGCCATGAATCCCTGGCGTATGCCTCAACACGGGGCCATCGCTGTGCCTGCCCGCCACACATTCTCCAGGTACCCAAAGCGCTTTCTGCCGGCGATCTGCATGCTGCTCGGGATGCTGTTGCTGAGCGCCTGCGGCCATGTACAGCGCTTCCAGCGCGGCGCTCTCGTCGCCCATGGCGAACGGCTCGACGGCGCCGAACAGCCGCTCTTCTATTCCATCGGCATCGACCTTCAGCAGGCGCCCGATGCCCGCATGCTCGATGCCAGGGTAAAACTGTCCGACAGGGCCCCCTGATCGCCATTGGTCAGCTGCAGCCGGCATTCGTTGCCCGTTATTTACCGCCGTTCACGCCCCCGCCGCAGTGGCCTGAAAGCTGGAAACGAAAGGCGCTGGAGGAGAATGCCTATTCCGGCGAAGGCTTCCATATCAGGTTCAGGAACGGTGAACTGGTGTCGCTGGGGCTCTGCTCCCATTGTGCCGGCGGGCGTGCCTTCCCGAGGGTCGCACCACCCGGCGGCGATGCACTCTATACCCTGCCGCTGACGGAACCTCAGCTGATCGACGTCTTCGGCCCCGCCGACCGTTCCTATCGGGCCAACGAGGTACGGTATTGAGCGGCCAGGCTTATGAACGCCTGGGCCACGGGGCACTCGTGGAATTCCACGGGGACAGCATACCTGATTCCGAGATCCGTACTGATGTCGTCGTATCATCGAGCCATCGTTTGAAAAGCGACTAAAATGATCGGCTTCCGGAACACTTCCAGAGAGTCTGACGCATCCCCCGGGTCCCGTTAGAAGCCGACGAGCACTGGGAGTCTTTTCCGATCAGGCCCGTCAGGGGCGAGGCATGGATGCCAAGCCGCAGATCCAGCACATGGACGTGCTGTAGCTGCGCCCGGAAAAGGCTTCCAGAGCGCAGTGGAGCCGAAGGCTCGGCTTCTCACGGGCGTCGTCTTGTTGTATGAGAGCTTTTGCCTGCTTTTCTTTGCACGAGCAAAGAAAAGTAGGTCGCCGGCAGGCGAAACAGGAGGTATCCGAAAGTGCGAAGCTATTCAGATTGGCAATTAGCCATTTGATTCCGACCGGGCTCGATGGCGCCAGGAACCTAAAACCCTTCCCTCCCCGCTGCGGCGAAGGCATCGCGGGTGAGGTTCTCGTGGCCGTCGGCCGTGACGGCGACATTGTCCTCGATACGGATGCCGCCGTACGGCATCAGCAGTTCGACCTGCTTCCAGCTCACCGCCTCGCCGCCCGGTCCCTGGCGCAACCTGTCGAGCAGCGACGGGATGAAATAGAGGCCCGGCTCCACGGTGACCACGAAGCCCGGCTCCAGTTTGCGGGTCAGGCGCAGGTACGGATGTTCGGCCGGCGGTTCGCGCAGGGTTCCGGATGCGTCCTGCTGCCAGCCGCCGACATCGTGGACCTGCAGCCCCAGCAGATGACCGAGTCCGTGGGGGAAGAAGGCCGAGGTGATGCCCTGGGCCAGTTGCGCTTCGACGGAGGCCTGTACCAGGCCGCTGTCGCGCAGCAGTTGCGCCAGGGCGGCGTGCATCTGCAGGTGCAGCTCGACGAAGTCGACGCCGGCCCGGACAGACTGCAGCAGGGATTTTTGTGCACCATCGAGTCCCGCTATCAGCGCGGCGAAAGCCGACTCGCGATCGGCGGCATGGGTGCGGGTGATATCGGCGGCATAGCCGTGGTCGGCCGCCCCGGCATCGATCAGCAGGGTGCGCATTTCGGCCGGCGCCAGGCGGTCCTGGAACTGGTAGTGCAGCACCGCGGCGTGCTCGTTGAGACCGACGATGTTGTCGTAGGGCAGATCCCGTTCGTTGTGGTCGGTGGCGACAAGATAGCCCTGGTGGATGCGATACTCGCTGGCGCCGACATGGAACAGCTGCTCGGCGGCGATATGACCCCGCGCAGCACAACGGTTGGCACCGCGCAGGCATTCGAGCTCCCAGCCGGTCTTGACCGCGCGTTCGAAGTCGAGGCGCGCCATCAGGTCGGCCGGGTTCTGTGTCCAGTCGTCGGCGGCGAAGACAGGTCGCTCGGCGGCGATCAGTGCGGTGCGCCCCAGCCCCTGCAGCAGCGGCTTCAGGGAGCCGGCGTCGGCGAAGCATTCGATCTCGAAAGCGTGCGTCCAGTCGCCGCTCGGCGCTTCCGGGGTCTGGTGCCAGAAGTCGTCCGGACAGTGCAGATAAAGGGTCGGCGCCTGGCCGGGACGCAGCAGCAGCCAGCTGTCGGGGTGCTCGGTCAGGTGCGGCAGCCACTGCACGAAGGACGGGTGGGCACGGAACGGATAACGGGTATCGTCGAGAAAGCGCCGCGGCGCCGTGCCCGACCCCAGCAAGAGGGCATCGAAGCCGGTTTCGGCCAGCGCCCGGTCGAAGCGGCCCTTGAGAATATCGATATGATTGGCAAATAGCTGGTGCATGGAAACTACTCCGCCCCGCCAGGGCTCGAATCAGGAAAGTGCTGCGGAGGTCGGCTCGAAGCGCTCGGCCAGCAGCGACCAGAGCGCCTCGAGGTTGGCATTGTGATCGTGGCGCCGGCGATAAAGGCGGATCTGCAGCGGGATATACCAGCGTTCGTCGCCGGCCAGGCCCAGCTGACCGTAACGGAGACTGTCGTCGATCAGTCGGCGCGGTACCCAGCCGAGGCCAAAGCCCTCCTTGACCATCGCCTTGACGCTGATGGCATGGACATTCTCGTTCATCGTCACCAGTTGGGGCGGCTCCAGCTGCTGCTGAATGAACTGCTGAATCACCGGACGGGCGAACGCGCCCTCGTGGTAACCGATATAGGGCAGCGGCCTGCGGCGATCCCCCGGCAGCCGGAACAGCGGCTGGCCGGTACCGTCGAGGGGCTGATCGGCACCAGCTCCTCGTCTGTCACCGTCAGATGCTCGAAGCGGTCATCATCCAGCGCGCCCATGAACTCGATCGCCGGATGCCAGTAGCAGAGCACCAGGTCGCATTCGCCCTGAGCCAGGGCGTTGACGAAATCGGCCCCGACCCAGGCGGTGGACTTGAGGTTCAGTTCGAGCTCGAAGCCCCGTTCGGTCGAAAAGGGCTGGATCCAGTCGTTGTAGAAACAGAGATAGAGCGTCTGGGTAGTGGCGAAGTGCAGCCGGTTGCGCTCCTGCTCGCGGATCTCGCTGCAGCGCGCCTTGGTCTCGCGGGCGATGCGGGCGATCTGTTCGGCGCCGGCCAGGAACACCTCGCCGGCCGGTGTCAGCGACAGCGGCAGGGTGTTGCGGTCGATCAGGGTCACGCCCATCTCGTCCTCGAGCAGCTTGATGCGGCGGCTCAGGGTCGGCTGGGTGACGTTGCGCTCGTCGGCGGCGCGGGAGAAGTGCCGCGCCTTCGCCAGCGCAATGAAGTCATCGAGCCATCGGACTTCCATCAGCAGCCCCTCACGACCGGCGTCCCAGCCAGGCCAGAATCGGATCGAGCAGGGAGGCGCCGAGCCGTGCCGAGCGCTCCGGCGACCAGCCCTGCAGCGGGTCGGGACGCAGGTCGTAGTCCTTGAACGGCATCTCCAGCGTCATCGCCGGGCACTGGAAGCGCTTGCCGACCCAGTTGCTGGCCAGGGTGATCGCCTCCTCGGGCACAAACTTGCCGATCGGATAGCCGCGCTCGAGCTGGAAGTCGGCGTTGGCCGCCGCCAGGTCACGCTCGAACTGCCGCTCCTGCTCGAGCAGCGCCTCCGGCGCCCAGGGCAGTCCCTCCTGCCCGGCGATGAAGTTGCACGGCAGGCCCTCGTCGCCGTGCAGGTCGAGATACAGGTTGACGCCGGTTTCCTCCATCCGCCGGCGTACGCAGTAGACCTCCGGGCTGCGTTCGAGGCTCGGGCTGTCCCACTCGCGGTTCAGGTTCACGCCCAGGGCATTGGTCCGCAGATGGCCGCGCACGGCGCCGTCGGGGTTCATGTTCGGCACCAGATAGATCACAGCCTCCTCCAGTATCCTCGCGGCCTGGGCGTCGTGGCGATCCAGCAGCCGTTCGATCAGCCCTTCGGCGCACCACTGCGCCATCGACTCGCCCGGATGCTGACGCGCGGTAACCCAGAGGGTCCGCCGCCCTTCGGCCGGCTCACCGATGCGCAGCATGTCGAAATCGCGCCCATCCAGGGTCTCGCCCAACCGTTCGATGCGCACCCGCTCGGACTGGCCGGCGCGGGCGATCAGGTCGAGATGACGCTCGAAGCTGTAGGGCGCAAAACAAGCATAGTAGAGGCTGTCCTGCGCCGGGGTGTGCTCGATCACCAGCTCACTGCCGTCGTAACGGGTCGGCACCCGGAACCAGTGTTTCCGGTCGTAGGAGGCCACCGCCCGGTAGTCGTCCCAGCCGTCCGGGTAGGAAGCGCCGGCGGCATTGAGCAGCCGCAATCGCAGCGCCTGGTCGCGGGCACCCTGGACCCGGAAATGGAACCACTGGTAGAACTCGGAGCCGCTGTCCTGGCGGATACGCAGCTGGATATCGTCGGGCTTGCCGGCGTCGACCACCTCGATATTGCCGCTGTCAAACTGTGCACTGATATGGATGCCGCTCATCAGATACGTCCTTCCTCTACCGCGTGGCAGGCCACCTGACCGCCCTCGCTCGTCGCGATCAATTGCGGAATCTCGCCCTTGCAGCGCGCGTTGGCATGGGGGCAGCGGCCGTGGAAGACGCAGCCCGACGGCAGGTTGACCGGGGTCGGCACCTCGCCCTGCAGCTTGATGTGGCCGGGCCTTCCGGTTTCGAGGCGCGGGATCGCCGACAGCAGCGCCTGGGTATAGGGATGGCGCGGCGTCGCGAACAGCGCTTTGGTCGGCGCAAGCTCGCAGAGGGTACCGAGGTACATCACCGCCACCCGGGTGCCGAAGTGCTCGACCACCGACAGGTCGTGGGTGATGAACAGGTAGGTGAGATTGCGGCTCTCCTGGGCGTCCATCATCAGGTTCAGCACCTGCGCCTGGATCGAGACATCCAGGGCCGAGATCGGCTCGTCGGCGACGATGAACTCCGGATCCACCGCCAGCGCCCGGGCGATGCTGATGCGCTGGCGCTGGCCGCCGGAGAACTCGTGGGAGAAGCGCTTGCCCCAGCTCGGGTCGATGCCGACCGAGTGCATCACCTCGTGCACCTTGTCGCGCACCTCGGTGGCCGATGCCTTGGGGTTGTGAAAGCGTACCGGCTCCTCCAGCGTCTGGGCGATGGTCATGCGCGGATTCAGCGACGCATAGGGATTCTGGAAGATCATCTGCATCCTGCGCCGGTACGGCAGCACCGGCGGTCGCTGAGGTTGTCGATGCGCTGGCCGTCGTAGCTGATGCTGCCGGCGCTGGGACTCAGCAGGCCCATCACGGTGCGGGCCACGGTCGACTTGCCGCAGCCGGACTCGCCGACCACGCAGAGCGCCTCGCCCCGCTGCACGTCGAGGCTGACGCCGTTGATCGCATGGACATGCTCCTGCTCGCGCACGATCCTGCCGCCGCGGAATTTCAGCTGGTCGAGGAAATCGCCGGAGATCGAGAAGCGCTTGTAGAGGTCGTTGATCCGGACCAGGGGTTCGACTTGGGCGTTCATCTTACTTCACCTCCAGGGCCTGGGCGGCCGCTTCTTCCTCGCGTTTCATCTGCGCCACCAGATGGCAGGCGACACGGCAGCCACCGGAAGGGGTAAAGTCCGGCAGCTGATGACGGCAGACGTCCATCACGTAGTCGCAGCGCGGATTGAAGGCGCAGCCGGCCGGAATCTTCTGCAACGGCGGCATCGAGCCGCGGATCTGGTTCAGCCGCTGGCCCGGAATGGCCATCTGCGGCAGCGCGTTCATCAGTCCCTGGGTATAGGGGTGCTGGGCATCGTTGATGATCTCGCGGGTCGGCCCCTGTTCGATGATCCGCCCGGCGTACATCACCATCGCCTGGCGCGTCACCTGGGAGACCACGCCGAGGTCGTGGGTGATCAGCATCAGCGCCACGCTGTTGCGTTCGCACAGTTCCAGCATCAGGTCCATGATCTCGGCCTGGATGGTGACGTCGAGGGCCGTGGTCGGCTCGTCGGCAATGATGATATCCGGGTCCATCAGCAGGCCGATGGCGATGACGATGCGCTGGCGCATGCCACCCGAGAGCTCATGCGGGTACTGGTCGATACGCTTCTCCGGCGAGGGAATGTAGACCTGCTTGAGCTTCTGCAGCGCGATGCGCCTGGCATCGGCCCGGCTGATGCGACGGTGCGCCAGCAGACACTCGATCATCTGCTGACCGATGGTCAGCACCGGGTTCAGCGTCATCATCGGATCCTGGAAGATCATCGAGATGCGGTTGCCGCGGATCGAACGCAGCTGTTTCGCCGACATCGCCGCGAGGTTCTGTCCTTCGAACAGGATCTCGCCACCGGCGATGTAACCGGGCCTGGACAGCAGGTTGAGGATCGAAAAACCGAGCACCGACTTGCCGGCGCCGGACTCGCCGACCACGCCGAGGCGTTCGCCCCGCTCGAGGCTGAAATTGATGTCGCGCAGGGCCCTGACCTCACCGCTGCGCAGGCCGAAACGGACATCGAGGTTCCTGACTTCAAGAAGCGCCATGAGATTACCCCTTGTAGAGTTTCGGGTTGAGGACGTCGCGCAGCCAGTCACCGAGCAGGTTCATCACCAGTACCAGGCAGATCAGCACCGCGCCCGGGATCACGGTGATCCACCAGGAGCCGGAGAAAATGTACTCGAAGCCGCTGGAGATCAGCGAGCCGAGGGACGGCTGCGATACCGGCATGCCGAGGCCGAGGAACGACAGCGACGCTTCGGCGATGATGGCATTGGCCACCTGCACCGTCGAGATCACCAGGATCGGCGACAGTGTATTGGGCAGAATGTGGCGGAACATGATGCGCGGCGCGCGCAGGCCGATGACGCGGGCGGCGTCGACGTACTCCTTCTTCTTCTCGGCCAGCACCGAGGCGCGGATGGTGCGGGCGTACTGCGGCCACTCGGCGATGCCGATTACCAGGATCAGCATCAGCATCGCCAGGTTCTGATACAGCTCGGTGCCGAAAGTCGCCTGGAACACCGCCAGCACGACGATCGCCACCATCATGGTCGAGAACGACAGCTGCACGTCGGCGCAGCGCATCAACAGGCTGTCGACGCGGCCGCCGCTGTAGCCGGCCAGCAGGCCGATGACGATACCGAGCAGCGCCTGCAGTGCCACGGCGCAGAGGCCGATGGTCAGCGACACGCGGGTCCCGTAAAGAATGGTGGACCAGAGGTCACGGCCCTGGGCATCGGTGCCGAGCCAGAAGGCGGGATCCGCGCCCTCCTCCCAGCTCGGCGGCATCTCGGCATTGAGAATGTCGATCTGCGCCGGGTCGTAGGGATCGTACGGGGCGATCAGCGGTGCCAGCAACGCCAGCACGGCATAGGCGACGAATATCGCCAGGCTCAGTTGCGCCACGCGATCGCGGGTAAAACTGTGCCAGAGGTGGCTGTCGAGGAATCGCTGCCAGGCAGACGGCGGCGCATCCATTGTCTGTACGTGTTCGCTCATGCTGTTTTACCTGCCAGCTGTACAGTGGGATTGACCAGGCCGTCGATCAGATCGACCAGGCCGTATAGGGGGCGTGACGACGAAAATGGCGCGATCATGCTTTTTTACCTGCCAGCTTGACTGTCGGGTTCACCAGGCCGTAGATCAAATCGACGAGTGTATTGGTCACGACGAAGATGGCGCCGACCACGATCAGGTAGGCGACGATCAGCGGCGTGTCCACACGGTTGACGGCCTCGAGGAACAGGAAGCCCATGCCGGGCCACTGGAAGACGGTTTCGGTCAGGATGGTGTAGGCCACCATGGTGCCGATCTGCACGCCGCCGACGGTGATGACCGGCAGCATGGTGTTCTTCAGCGCGTGCAGGAACCAGATGCGACGCGGCGCCAGGCCCTTGGCCCAGGCGAACTTGACGTATTCGGACTGCAGCACTTCCATCATCTCGGCGCGGATCAGACGGATGAACAGCGGCAGCATGATCGAGGCCAGCGAAACGCAGGGCAGCACCAGGTGCGCCAGGCCGTCGGCGGTGAAGAAGCCGCTATCCCAGAAACCGAACACCTCGACGGTTTCACCGCGGCCGAAGGACGGCATCCAGCCCATCTCGATGGAGAAGAAATAGATCAGGCCGATGGCGGTCAGGAATACCGGCACCGAGATGCCGACGATACTGAAACCCATCACGGCACGGGAAAAAAACTGTTGGGTTTGATTGCCGAATAGACGCCCAGCGGCACCGACAGCAGCACGATGATCAGCGTGGCGCCGAACACCAGCTCGAGCGTGGCCGGCAGCTTGTTGAGGATGACCTCGAGCGCGGGCTCCTTGAAGAAGTAGGAGGTGCCGAGGTCACCCTGCAGGGCATTCCTGGCAAAGCGCGCATACTGCACCAGGAACGGGTCGTTGAGCCCCATTTCGTCGCGCAGCGCCTGGCGTTCCGCTTCCGATACCGACTGGCCCACCAGCTCGCGCAGCGGGTCGCCGAGGTTATCCTGTATCGAGAAGCTGACCAGGCTGATGATGAACATCACGACAATCGCCTGAACGACGCGTTTGATCAGAAAAGCAATCATGATTAACAGCCTCGAGTCCTGTCTTCGTCCGTGAAGCAGTCTCTGGTTTGAAGAGATGGACGGCCCCGCGGGCCGTCCTGGAAAACCGATGGAGAACCTCGGCCGGCGCCGTGCCGGCCGAGCACATTTTATTCCTTGATGACCAGGTCACCGAGGTACGGGAAGTTCATCACGTTGAGCACCGGGGCGATGTCGACGTTCTTGCCGGCGGCCCAGGCCAGGTTCTGCCAGTGCAGCGGCACGAAGGCGGCGTCGTCGTACAGCATCTGCTCGATCTGCTGCATGATCTCGGCACGCTGCTGGGTATCGGTCTCGACGTTGGCCTGCGCGACCAGCTTGTCGATTTCCGGGTTGCAGTAGTTGCCACTGTTGTACTGGCCGGCGCCGGTGTCGGCGTTCGGGCACAGGGTCAGGAACTCGAAGAAGTTGTTGGAATCCTCGGTGTCGGCGTGCCAGCCGATCATCATGATATCCGCTTCACGGGCATCGAAGGCCGGCCAGTATTGCGCCTTCGGCACGGTCTTGAGGTCCACCCTGATGTTGATGCGGGCCAGCATCGAGGCGACCGCCTGGGCGATCTTGGCATCGTTCACGTAGCGGTTGTTCGGTGCCATCATGGTGACGCTGAAACCGTCCCCGTAGCCCGCTTCCTGCATCAGTTGCCTGGCCTTCTCGAGGTCATAGCGCGGCTTCAGGTTCGGGTTGTGACCGAGGTAGCCTTCCGGGCTCAGCTGTGCCGCGGTGGTGGCGAAGCCCTTCATGATCTTGTCGACGATGCCCTGCTGGTTGATGGCGTAGTTGACCGCCTGGCGCACGCGCGCATCCTTGAACGCCTCGACGCGATTCTGGTTGAGCTGGAAGGTGATGATGCGGGTACCGCCCATGGTCACCAGATTGGTGCTGTCGCTCTTCTCGATGCGGTCGAGATCGGTCGGCGGCACCGGCGCGATGAAGTCGACGTCACCGGACAGCAGCGCGGCGACGCGGGTCGGCGACTCCTTGATCGGGGTCAGCACTATGGTGTCGACGTTGCCCGGGGACTGTGCGTCCCAGTAGTTCGTATTGCGGCTGAACTCGACGCGCACGCCCTGCTCGCGGCTGGCGACGGTGTAGGGGCCGGTGCCGGACAGGTGGGACGAAGCGAAGGAGTCGCCGTGCTTGACCAGCATGTCCTTCGGATTGCCGTTTTCGTCGGTGCCGCTGTAGAAGGCGCTGTCCATCGGGAACAGGTAGGTGGCGTTGTTCAGCACCAGCGGGAAGGGCTCGTGGGTCACCAGGTCGACCGTGTAGTCGTCCACGACCTTCACGTCCTTGAACGGTGCGAAGATGCTCTTGAAGTCGGCGGAGCCCTTCAGGCGGTTAAAGGTGAACACCACGTCCCGGGCGGTCATCTCGTTGCCGCTGTGGAATTTCACGCCCTGGCGCAGCTTGAAACGCATGGTCAGGTCATCGACGCGCTCCCAGCTCTCGGCCAGGCGCGGCTCGAATCCCAGATCCTTCGTCCAGCGCACCAGCGGATCGAAGGTCATATGGGACAGCTGCAGGGTGCCGCCGGACAGCTGCTCATGCGGATCCAGGGATACCGGGTCGGCATCGTAGGCCATCTTCAGGGTAGCGGCCTGAGCGCTCATGACGCCCAGACTCAGCATGGCGCCGGCCAGAATCGAAACGGTCTTTTTCATCTTGTGTCCTGCGTTTATTGTTGTGTGGCGAATCAGTTAACGCAGACAAGACTATTCGATCGGCGCCAGGCGACCAATCGAAATACCGACTAGGGCTATACGCGTCGCGCATGAGGGACTCATGCGCGACGCGTATAGCAGTTAACAGACCGTAGATGGGTGGAGCCGCCATTAGCACATATCTGTCGCTTTAGCCGGGCTTTGCTGGCGGCGTAACCCATCATCGGCGCCGAAGGCACCTTCGTTTCGGCTGATTTGACCGCGCAGCGTCATTGATGGGTTACGCCGCAAAGGATCTCCTGCGCACCGACAATACAGTGCCGTTGCGGCTTCACCCATCCTACGGTTCCGCTTTTACTGTCCACTGTAAGCTGTTTGCTGTCCTCTAAAAACACCCTGCTCATGCACATCCTGTGCTCGCAGGATAAATATGTCCATATACAGAAAAACCCCGGCGCGAAGGCCGGGGTTTTGGAGTTTCGGGGACTCGGGCTTACATCATGCCGCCCATGCCGCCCATGCCGCCCATGCCGCCCATGTCAGGCATGGCCGGGGCTTTCTCTTCCGGATGCTCGGCCACCATGGCTTCGGTGGTGATCATCAGGCCGGCAACGGAGGATGCCGCCTGCAGTGCGGAGCGGGTGACCTTGGCCGGGTCCAGGATACCCATTTCCAGCATGTTGCCATATTCGCCGGTCGCGGCGTTGTAGCCGTATGCGCCTTCGCCTGCGCGGACCTTGGAAACAACGACGGAACCTTCGTCACCGGCGTTCTCGACGATCTGGCGCAGCGGCGCTTCCATCGCACGGAAGGCCAGCTCGATACCGACGGTCTGGTCGTGGTTGATGCCTTCCAGGCCCTGGACGTTGGACAAAGCACGGATCAGCGCAACGCCACCGCCAGGTACCACGCCTTCTTCGACAGCCGCACGGGTCGCGTGCAGGGCATCTTCGACGCGGGCCTTCTTCTCTTTCATCTCGACTTCGGTCGCAGCGCCGACCTTGATCACGGCAACACCACCGGCCAGCTTGGCCACGCGTTCCTGCAGCTTTTCACGGTCGTAGTCGGAAGAGGTCTCTTCGATCTGAGCACGGATCTGGGCGACGCGGGCTTCGATCGTGGCCACTTCGCCGACACCGTCGACGATGGTGGTGTTTTCCTTGGTGATGTTGATCTTCTTGGCCTGACCCAGCTGATCCAGGGTCGCGGTTTCCAGGCTCAGGCCGACCTCTTCGGAGATCACCTGACCGCCGGTCAGAACAGCGATATCTTCCAGCATGGCCTTGCGACGGTCACCGAAGCCCGGCGCCTTGACGGCCGCGACCTTGACGATACCGCGCATGTTGTTGACCACCAGCGTCGCCAGGGCTTCGCCTTCGACGTCTTCGGCGATGATCAGCAGCGGGCGGGAGGACTTGGCTACCTGCTCCAGGGTCGGCAGCAGATCGCGGATGTTGGAGATCTTCTTGTCGAACAGCAGGATGTACGGCTGCTCCAGTTCGACAGACATGTTCTCCTGGTTGTTGATGAAGTACGGAGACAGGTAGCCGCGGTCGAACTGCATGCCTTCGACGACTTCCAGCTCGTTCTCCAGACCGGTGCCTTCTTCAACGGTGATGACGCCTTCCTTGCCAACGCGCTCCATCGCCTTGGCGATGATGTCGCCGACGATCTCGTCGGAGTTGGCGGAGATGGAGCCGACCTGGGAGATCGCTTTGGAATCTTCACAGGGAACGGCCATCTTGCGCAGTTCCTCGACGACGGCGATGGTGGCCTTGTCGATACCGCGCTTGAGATCCATCGGGTTCATGCCGGCGGCAACGGATTTCAGACCTTCGTTGACGATCGCCTGAGCCAGCACAGTTGCGGTGGTGGTACCGTCACCGGCCACGTCGTTGGCCTGGGAAGCGACTTCCTTGACCATCTGGGCGCCCATGTTTTCGAACTTGTCTTTCAGTTCGATTTCCTTGGCGACGGAAACACCGTCCTTGGTCACGACCGGCGCGCCGAAGGACTTCTCCAGTACAACGTTGCGACCTTTCGGACCCAGGGTGGTTTTGACAGCGTCAGCCAGGATGTTTACGCCCTTGAGCATGCGTTTGCGAGCGTCATCACCAAAACGTACGTCTTTTGCAGCCATTGTCAGTTATTCCTATACAAATCGTTTGGATTCGAAATTCAGTGGTTCAGGCAAGACCGTTTCAGTCTTCCAGCACGCCGAAAATTTCGCTTTCGTTCATGATCAGCAGCTCCTCGCCCTCAACCTTGACGGTGTTGCTACCGGAGTACTGGCCAAACAGAACGACATCACCCACTTTGACGGCCAGCGGCTTCACGTCGCCGTTGTTCAGTGTACGCCCTTCACCGACCGCAACGATGGTGCCGCGGTTGGGCTTCTCGGCTGCGGAACCCGGCAGCACGATACCGCCTGAAGTGGTGGTTTCTTCTTCACTGCGACGAACGACGACTCGATCGTGAAGCGGACGAATTTTCATCTGTTTGTTCTCCTGATCTCGTTAAGATCCAAAGCCATGTTTGCAGAGAAAGGACACCAGCTTGTCTGGCACCCCAAATGTCTGGTTGAACAGGAAGATGGGGGCGGCCGAAGGCATTTCAACAGGGGGAACAAAAAATTTAAAAATTTTTTCTGCGCGGGGTCGGCAGGCGGGGCGAGCAGGCAGGTCGCGAGCAGGCAGGATGGCGCTGAACGCAGCGACTGCCAGGGATGGCGGGAGGCCGCCCCGCGTGAATGCCGGCATTGCGGGAGCTTTTGCCGGCGAAGCCCATCATATCGATCGCCGTACAGATCGATCGATCCCGGCTGACGCAGCCGTTGGGCTTCGTCCTCTGTCCTCAGCCCAACCTACGACTCAATCGTCTTCCCGCCGGTACTCGCCGTCGATCACATCGCCGTGGCGGGCGTCCGGACGCTGCCCCGGCTGGAAATCGGGGTCCTCGAAGGCCGAGTGGTGCTGGTGGTGCATGGCGACAACGGTAAAGCGCTTGATCAGCGTACTGGCCACGAGCTGACGGATCTGGGGAACCAGACAGCAGAAGCCGATCACATCGGTGACGAAGCCAGGCGTGACCAGCAGGGCCCCGCCAACCGCCAGCACGATGCCCTCGACCATCTCCCGCGCCGGCACTTCGCCGGCATTGAGGCGCTGCTGGGCCCGGCTCAGGGTCGTCAGCCCCTGGTAGCGCAGCATGTTGACGCCTATAAAGGCCGAAAGCAGCACCAGGCCGACGGTGTACCAGGTACCGATGATCTGCCCCACCTTGATCAGGACGGTGATCTCGACGATCGGCATGACGATGAAAAGCAGGAACAGAAACCGCATGATTCAGGACCCGAAACTATTTGCTCCATGACACCAGATGAAGGCGAGATCCGCAACCTCGGGTCCCCTTATGCAGCGCATTGCTGCAGCGGCACGAAAACGGAACAAAATTAGACCAAAGTATAATAAAACCGGAAAAAACCCTTATAGCCGGAAAAACCCTCATTCATTCAAATAGTTAAAAACCACCCAACAGACAGAAACAGAGCCCGCCATAGCAGTCCCGCATGACGCTGTAATGACATCGACGCAGATGCGGTAGACATTTGTGCACATGCGGGATAACGTTGTGCAATGCAACATCGTTGCTGTAGACAATAAAAAGAATCAAACAAGCGCAGGCTTGGACTCGAACTGAAGGTAACCGCAATGGAATTGAAAGATAAGGTAATCGTTATCACCGGCGGCGGCCGCGGACTGGGGCGTGCCATGGCACTGGAGCTGGCCGGCAAGGGTGCGCGACTCGCACTGGTCGACATGCATGAAGCCGACCTCGAAATCACCGCCGGCCTCTGTATGGAAAAGGGCGCCGAGGCACGCGGCTATGGTTGCAACGTCACCAGCGAATCGGCCGTCGAGACGACATTTCAGGATATCGCCCGTGACTTCGGTGCTATCAACGGCCTGGTCAACAATGCCGGCATCACCCGCGACGCCCTGCTGATCAAGGCCAGGGAAGGAGCGGTGGTCTCCAAGATGTCGCTGGACAGCTGGAACCAGGTCATCAACGTCAACCTGACCGGCACCTTCCTCTGTGCCCGCGAAGCGGCTTGCCGCATGATCGAGCTGGGCAGCGAAGGCTGCATCATCAATATTTCGTCGATCTCCCGTTCCGGCAACATGGGCCAAACGAATTACACCGCCAGCAAGGCCGGCGTCGAAGCCATGGCGGTAACCTGGGCCAAGGAACTGGCACGCTACGGCATCCGTACCGCCTCGATTGCGCCGGGCTTTATCGCCACCGACATGGTGATGTCGATGAAACCCGAAGCGCTGGAAAAGATGGCCGCCAGCATCCCGCTGCGCCGCCTCGGCAAACCCGACGAGATCGCCCGCACCGTCAGCTTTATCCTCGAGAACGACTATATCAGCGGCCGCTGCTTCGAGATCGATGGCGCCTTGAGGATCTAGTTAACAGAATCCAGTGTACCGTTAACAGAATCCGGTAGCCGTTCCGCCGGTTCCCTGTCAGGCCCGCCTTCCTCGAAAGCGGGCCTTTTCTTTGGTGGACCGTCATTCGTCCGGAGGCCGGGCTCCTGCTTGGCTGACGTTTACATTGCCCACAGTGCCCGACACAATGGCCTGAACCAACGCCCAGGAGCCCCCTTACACCATGCGAGCTGAACCGGAACCACAACGTCAGAGCCTGAGGCAGTGGCTGCAGAGCGCCCGCATCTACCTGCATCCACGAGCGATTACGCTGCTGTTTCTCGGCTTCTCCGCCGGTCTGCCGCTGATGCTGGTGTTCTCGACCCTCTCCTACTGGCTGCGCGAAGCCGGCATCGACCGCGGCACCATCACCTATTTCTCCTGGGTGGCGCTGGCCTATGCCTTCAAGTGGATCTGGTCGCCCATCATCGACCGCACCCCGATTCCGCTGCTGTCGCGCTGGCTTGGGCGGCGCCGCAGCTGGATGCTGGCGGCCCAGGTCGCGATCGCCCTGAGCCTGGTCGGCATGTCCGGTTCCGATCCGCAGCAAAACCTCGAGCTGATGGCGTTCTTCGCCCTCGCGGTCGCGTTCTGCTCCGCGACCCAGGACATCACCATCGACGCCTACCGCATCGAATCAGCCGAAGCGAGGGTCCAGGCCGCGATGGCCGCGACCTACATGCTCGGTTACCGGCTGGCGATGATCGTCGCGACCACCGGCGCGCTGCTGATCGCCGCCTGGTATGACCCGGCCAGCGACAGCTATCATCGAGAATCGGGAGATCGCCTATCTCGCGATGGCGGGCCTGATGCTGGTTGGCATCCTGACCACCCTGCTGGTGCCGGAGCCCGCGCCCAATGGCGCAGCGGCCGAGCGGGAACGCCAGGCCATCGAAACCTTCATGGAACAGCGCCAGCACCTGCCACACAGGGTCGCGCGCCTGCTGGGCTGGCTCTATATCGCCGCCTACTGCCCTTTCGCCGACTTTCTCCGGCGCTACGGCAAACCGGCCCTGATCATTCTGGCGCTGGTCGGCAGCTACCGCATCGCCGATGTGGTGATGGGGATCATCGCCAACGTCTTCTACGTCGACATGGGCTTCAGCAAGGTCGAGGTCGCCGAAATCACCAAGCTGTTCGGCACGCTGATGACGATCCTCGGATCCCTGTTCGGCGGATTGCTGGTGTACCGTTTCGGCGTCATGCGCATGCTTTTTACCGGCGCACTGCTGGCGGCGGCGACGAACCTGCTGTTCTCGGCCCTGGCGCTGACCGGGCACAGCATCCCCTTCCTGGTCGTCGCGGTGTCGCTCGACAACTTCAGCGCCGGCATCGCCACCGCCGCCTTTATCGCCTACCTGTCGAGCCTTACCAGCATCAGCTATACCGCGACCCAGTACGCCCTGTTCAGCTCGGTGATGCTGCTGCTGCCGAAGTTCCTCGCCGGCTTCTCCGGCGACGCCGTCGACCTGGTGGGCTATCCACTGTTCTTTGCCGGCACGGCCCTGCTGGGCATGCCGGTACTGCTGCTGGTCTGGCTCGCCGGGCGCCATACGGTGGTGGCGGTACAAGCAGGCACCGAGGCCAAGCAACCGTCGTAGGTTGGGTGCAGTGCCGAAGGCACGGAACCCAACATCTGCCGACCGATGCCAGTCGATCTGCAATACGATCGATATGGCGGGTTGCGCGATGCCCAATGCGCCGACCGAAAGGCCCGTGCGCCTGATCGCCAACCCACCCGACAGATTCTCGGTGCGCATCGCTGTCGCTCAGCAGCACCCTACATTTTGTTTACTGTCCACTGTTAACTGTCAGCTCAATCCCTGAAATTGTTGAACTGCAGCGGCAGTTCGAGCTCCGAACCGCGCAGCAGCGCGATCGCGTCCTGCAGGTCGTCGCGCTTCTTGCCGTTGACGCGGACCTGATCGCCCTGGATCTGGGCCTGCACCTTGAGCTTGGAGTCCTTGATCAGCTTGGTGATCTTCTTGGCAAACGCCTGGTCGATGCCCTGACGCAGCACCACCACCTGGCGCGCCTTCATGTTGGCGGTTTCCGGGTCCTTCACCTCGAGGCAGCGGATATCGATCTTGCGGGCGGTCAGCTTGCTGCGCAGCACATCCAGCATCTGCTGCAGCTGGAAGTCGACCTCGGCCCAGAGCACGACCTGGTCATCGTTGTGCTCGAAGCGGGCATCCACACCCTTGAAATCGTAACGGTTCTGAATTTCACGGTTGGCCTGATCCACCGCGTTGGTCACTTCGTGCGCATCCAGCTCGGATACGATATCGAATGAAGGCATGCTGCTGTCTCCTGTTGTATGCATCTAGGGCATTGAGTGTGGGCATTCTAGGAAGCCACCTCGCAAGTCGCAATAGGCGCTGCAGGCGTTTCCCACAGACGCCCGGGACCGTTATCATTCACGAATCATTCGACACACTGGAGTCCCGATGGAGTGGACGATACTCGGCGCCGGCGCCATCGGCTGCCTGTGGGCCGCCTATCTGCAGCAGGCCGGCGCCCGTGTCCAGCTGATCCTGCGCGACCCTTCCCGCCTCGACACTTTTCGGCAACAGGGCGGTATCCGGCTGGTGCGGGATGAAAAAGAATGGTTCTGCCCGGTCGAGGCAGGGCTGGCCACGGCCACAGGCCCGATCGAACGCCTGCTGCTCTGTACCAAGGCATTCGACACCGAGTCGGCACTGCGCCCGCTGCTGCCGAGGCTGACGGCCTCTGCCCGGGTACTGGTGCTGCAGAACGGACTGGGCAACCAGCAGCAGGCCGCCGGGCTGGTCGGTTCCGGGCGGGTTCTGATCGGCTCGACAACGGACGGCGCCTGGCTCAGGGCGCCGTTCGAGGTCGTCCATGCCGGCGTCGGTGAAACCGCGATCGGCCCCCTTGACGGCCGTCCCTTTTCATTGCCCGAACTGCTGCCCCCCGGCTTCGGCCTGCGCCTGCGCCCGGATACGGACATCGAACGCACCCTATGGCGCAAGCTGGCGATCAACTGCGCCATCAATCCCCTCACGGCCCTCCATGGCTGTCGCAACGGCGATCTGGCCCGCAACCCCGCGTATCGCGATACGCTGGAGATTCTGTGCCGGGAGTTCGAGCAGGTCGCGGCGGCAAGGGGCATCAGGCTGTTCGACGGCCCGCTGGTGCAACAGGCCCTGAGGGTCGCGGAGAATACCGGCGACAACCTGTCTTCGATGCTGCAGGATATTCGCCACCAGCGGCCAACCGAAATCGAACAGATAACCGGTTATCTGTGCCATGAAGCCAAGCGCGTCGGCGTCGCCGTACCGCGGCATCGCGAGCTGCTCGAGCGGATCCGCCGCCTCGAGTCCGCAAGGATGAACAGCCATGACTGACCCCCTGACAAGTGCCAGGCTGCTGGATCTTGCGATTCAGCGCGCCCAGGAAGAAGACCCGGGCTGGTGTCCGCCGGATACCCCGGAGCGTCGCGGCACCCCGAAGCCGATGTCGAAAAAGCAGTATCTGGAACAGCTGTATCCGCTGCAGGTCGAACTGCAGAAGTTTCAGCGCTGGGTACAGAGCGAAGGCATCCGCATCTGCGTGCTGTTCGAGGGACGGGACGCGGCCGGCAAGGGCGGTGCCATCAAGCGGGTTATCGAGCACCTGAATCCCCGCACCTATCGCGTCGTGGCCCTCGGCAAGCCGACGGAGCAGGAACAGGGGCAGTGGTACTTCCAGCGCTACATCAGACACCTGCCCAACCGGGGCGAAATCGTACTGTTCGACCGCTCCTGGTATAACCGCGCCGGCGTCGAACGGGTCATGGGCTTCTGCAGCGAAGCCCAGACGAAGGAGTTTCTCCACACGGCCCCCGAGCTCGAGCGCATGCTGGTCAATTCGGGGCTGCACCTGGTCAAGCTCTGGTTCTCGGTCAGCAAGAAGGAGCAGCGCAAGCGCTTCCACAAGCGCGAGACCGACCCGCTCAAGCAGTGGAAGCTGAGCCCGATCGACGTCGAGGCGCAGCGGCGCTGGGACGGCTACAGCCGGGCCCGGGACGCCATGTTTCGTCATACCAGCACCGCCGAGGCCCCTGGGTGCGGATCCGCTCCGATGACAAGAAACGGGCCCGGCTCAATGCCATCCGCTACCTGCTGGGCCTGTACGACTATACCGACCGTGACACCTCGGCACTGCAGCTGGACAGGCGCATCGTCTCGATGCCCTGGTCAACAACGACCGTTATCAAAGCCCGGAGCTTCGCTGAATGGCAGACCGTCTCACCCGTATCTACACCCGCAGCGGCGACAGGGGCACGACGGCCCTGGCCGATGGCCGCCGGGTCGACAAGTACCATCCGCGCATCGAGGCGCTCGGCGACCTCGACGAGCTCAATGCACTGCTGGGCGTACTGATCGCGGAACTTGCACCGCAGGACCCGCTGCTCGATCGCCTGACGCAACTGCAACACGACCTCTTCGATCTCGGCGGCGAGCTGGCGATGGCCGACGA
Organism: Marinobacterium aestuariivivens; assembly: GCF_042661465.1. Lineage (NCBI taxonomy): Bacteria > Pseudomonadati > Pseudomonadota > Gammaproteobacteria > Oceanospirillales > Oceanospirillaceae > Marinobacterium > Marinobacterium aestuariivivens. The sequence goes on from NZ_JBHSWE010000001.1 coordinate 894,203, forward strand.
GCAGTACCGGGTGATCGATGCCGGCGCCGTCGAGGGACTCGAACAGTGGCTGGACAGCCTCAACGGCGCACTGCCACCGCTGCAGGAGTTCATCCTGCCGGGCGGCAACCGCGCCTCGGCCCTGTGCCAGCAGACCCGGGCGGTCTGCCGCCGCGCCGAACGGCGCCTGGTGGAACTGGCACAGCGGGAGCAGGTCAACCCGGATGGGCTGAAGTTTATCAACCGGCTGTCGGACCTGCTGTTCGTCTGTGCGCGGGTACTGGCGCGCCGCAACGGCGAAGAGGTCTACTGGAAGCCCCGCCACCGGCGCTGAGGCGTCGGCGAAGACGCACAGTGGGCCGATGTGAAAAGCCCCGGAGGAGAAGATGAGAATACCCGCGTTACTGATACTGGCCCTCGCACTGCCCCTGCCGGCACTGGCCGACTGCGCGCTGGAACAGCAGTATTGCCGTGCCGAGTGCGAAGTCCGCCATTTCACCGACGAGGCCGCGGTCACCGGCTGCCGGCCCGCTGCGCCGTCCAGCGCGCGATCTGCTCCACCGGCAAGGGCGCCGAAACCGCCGTCGAGCTGGGCAGGGAGGGGGCCGAGTCGGCCGTCGGCGCCAGCAAGAGTGCCTGGAAAACACCAAGTCGTTCATCAAGGGGATGAGCGAGTAGGCGGGCCCTGCCGATGAGGGTCAGCTGTGCGCAGGAGAGCCGCCCCGGTGCGAAACACCGCCATTGGCGCCACTCCCCTTCGCGGCTGAAGCCGTTCCCACCGACAACGCCAGCCGCGCCTGCAGGAAAAAGCGGCTGAAGGCACGGAAATCGTCGTCACTGACGGCCTCGTTGCCCTGCAGGCGATCGGCATAGAGACAGCCGATGGTGCGCTGTCCCGCCTGCAGCGGCGACAGGATAAAGCCCTGGGGCCCCACCCGCTCGAGAAAACCGGCGGGCAGTCGACGACGCCAGTCGCCCAGATCCAGATCCGCCACCAGCAGGGTGCTGCCCTGTTCCAGCAGCCGGAAGAAGAAATCGCTTTCGCCCCGCCCACGCTGCAATTCAAAATAATCGCTCAGCGCCTCCGGCTCCTCGCCTCTCACCAGCCGTACCGCCAACTGGCGGCCATTCTGGCCCAGCAGACAGAGAGCGGCACGGTCGCAGCCGGTGCTTTCGACGACCGCCTCGACCACCTTGCGCAGCACCTGCTGCGGTGGCGCGGCCGCGCCGAGCAACTCCCCCAGCTCCTGCAGGTAATCCAGCTGTATCGCCTGCCGTTCCCGATCCACCCGCGGCGGCGGGCGTCCGCCGCCGGCCTCGTTGGCCGGAGGGCGGTGGCTTTCGGCCCTTGAGTGCAGGTAGAAAGCCATCCGGCGGTTGAATTCGGCGGCCTCAGTATCACCCGGGTCCAGCGGCGGCACCAGCGGAGCGATCGGCAGGCCGTATTCCAGGGACAGGTCGCAGACCAGCCGGTAGGCGGACTCGATGCTCTGCTCCAGCCGCTCCGGTGCGATACCGGTTTCCTTCTTCAGATGCTCGAGCAGCTCGCCATAGCCGGGTTCGTGCTCGCCGGCCTGGCCGTGCAGGCGCTCCAGCAGCTGCCCGGCGGCACTGACCAGCCGGTGGTTGAGGCGGCCGTCTCCTTCAGTTGCTCGGCCGTCAACGCGTCCATCGTCAGCACCACCGACTTCGGGAACCCCCAGCTCTTGGCAAGATCCTGGCCGATATCGCTGAAATGCCCGCCCAGGGCGCGCAACTGGAGATTGTCCCAGCGCGCCCCCTGGCCTGGCGCAGCTGCAGCAGCCTGGCGTAGAGACTGGGCTGCGTATAGGCCACCACGGTCTCACCGAGATTGTGCAGCAAACCGCAGAGATAGGTCTGTTCGATATCGCGACCGCCGCACTGCTGTGCCAGCTCGCGCACCAGGGCGCCATTGAGAAAGGCCCGCATCAGCAGGCCGGAAATATCGACATCGGGATGATGCTGACGAAAACTCTCGATCAGCTTGAGTGTCACCGACAGGCTCTTGATCCGGTCGAACCCCAGCAGCACCACGGCCCGGGAGACCACCTGAATCGGTCCCTGCCCCCGGTTGTACCCCGGTGCGTTGGCGACCTTGAGCAGTTTCGCCGAGAGATTGGCATCCTTCATCACCGCCATTGCCAGGGCCATCGCATCGGACTCCCCGGAGCTGCTGATCTGCTGGATGCGGTTCACCGTCGCACTGAAGACCGGCAGGTCGCCGAGCCGGTCGAGACGGCTGTATATCTGAGTCAGTATTTGCTGATACTTCACGCCGGAGCTTCCATCCCAGGGATTCGGTTGGCCTCAGCCGGCGCTGCGGCTCTGCGGCAGACGGTTCAAGAAGGATAGCTCGAACCAGTACTGTTGCCGATCATAGCCGATTTTCACCCGACTCAGCGATCCCGTGTCGATCCGCAGCTGCGACCAGGCGGAGGGCGGCAATTGCAGCCGGCGTCCGATCAGGGCCCGGATGACGCCGCCGTGGGTCACCAGCAGCAGATGTTCTGCGGACTGCCGGAGCAGCCGTTGCTCGAGCGCCCCGATGCGATGACAGAGCGCGGCAATGGTTTCGCCCCCGGGGGCGGATGCGCATCGGGGTCCTGCCAGAAGGCCAGCACAGCCGGACGTTCGTCCTGCCAGACCTCGTCGTAGCGGCGCCCGTCCCAGGCACCGAAATCGTACTCGATCAGGGCGGGCTCATCGTCGGCTTCGAGTGCCAGCTGTCGCGCGATCTGCTGCGCCGCCTCGCGACAACGATGCAGCGGCGAACTGAGAATATGCTGCCAGCCCGGGTTTTCACTTCCCCATTCACTGCCCCACTGCAGCATCCGGGCCATCCCCTCGGGCGTCAACGGCGGATCGATACGCCCGCGGTAACGGTCGGCCCCCTCGGCCTCGCCGTGGCGCAGCAGGTCGAGCGTCAACACCTTCAAGCGCTGCCCGCCGAAACGCCGGCCTCGTCGAAGGTCGCCATCTCGCCATGCAGCCGGCAGGCGCTCTGCAGCAGCGGCCAGACCAGAGCGGCGCCGCTGCCCTCCCCAGGCGCATATCGAGCGCCAGCAGCGGTGTTGCCCCGAGCGTCTCGAGCAGCGCCTTGTGACCGGGCTCGGCGGAGCGGTGGCTGTAGAGCAGCCAGGGCGACAACTGCGGCTGTATACGTACCGCCAGCAGCGCCGCCACCGTGCTGATGAAACCGTCGACCAGTACAGGCATCCCCAGCTGTCCGGCCCGAAGGTAGGCGCCTGTCATCGCGGCGATTTCGAATCCCCCAGACAACGCAGCAGCGCGACGGGGTCGGTCCCGGCGGCACGGTGCAGCCCGAGGGCCTGGCGTATCAGGCTCAGCTTGAGCGTCAGCCCCGCCCCTCGACTCCCGTGCCCGGCCCAAGCAGGGTCTCGGGTGCCCGGTCCAGCAGCGCCGCGGCCAGCGCCGTCGCCGATGTGGTATTGCCGATCCCCATTTCGCCGGCAATGAAGAGATCGGCGTTCGCCCCACGGGCCTGGTCGACCCGCCCGGCCCCCGTATCGAGCGCGGCGCCGAGCTGATCCTCCGTCATCGCCGGCTGCCGGCTGATATCCGCCGTGCCGGGCCCGAGCACCCGGGCGACCACCACTGGGTGCGCCGGCAGCGGCTCCACGGTGCCGAGATTGACGACTTCGAAGCGGGCGCTGCTGTGACGGGCCAGTACCGAGATGGCGGCGCCGCCGGAAGCAAAATTCAGGATCATCTGCGCCGTGACCGCCTGGGGATAGGCGGAAACCCCTGCCGCCGCGATACCATGGTCGGCCGCGAAGACACTGATATGGCAACGCTCTAGTCGCGGACAGACCCTTCCCTGCAATCCCGCCAGGCGGATCGCAATCGCCTCGAGCCCGCCGAGGGCGCCGGCCGGCTTGGTCAGGCGCTGCTGGCGCGCGCGGGCACCGGCCTCGGCGACAGCATCGGTTTTTTTACCGGCTGCGAAAGCCAGGATCGCGTCATCATTTCACCTCCAGCGGCAGACCGGCTACCGTCAGGGTCACCCGGTCGCACAGCTGCGCCAGTCGCTGGTGCAGCCAGCCGGTTTGGTCCTGAAAGCGCCGGCTCAGCTCGCCCATCGGCACGATACCGGAACCGACCTCGTTGCTGACCATAATCAGCTGGCCGCCGCTGTTGCCGGCCAGCCCGTACAGCGCCGCGAGTTCCCGTTCCAGCGCCTCGCTGTCATCGTCCAGCAACAGGTTGGTCAGCCAGAGGGTCAGGCAGTCCACCAGCACGCAGTAGCCTTCAGCCAGCAGCGGCGCCACTGCCTGGGCCAGCTGCCGCGGCGCTTCGACGACCGCCCAGTCGGCCGGCCGCTCGGCCCGATGGCGTGCAATACGCGCCTGCATCTCCGGATCCGCTCCCGGCTCCATCGTCACCACCAGCGCGACCGGTCGGCCGCTCTCGAGGGCACGGGCTTCCGCCAGCCGGCTCTTGCCGGAGCGGGCCCCGCCCAGTATCAGTTGTTTCACTTACCGTCTCCATTGTCGGCACGCCCGAGTCTGCGACGGGCGTCATCAAGATAAAGGCACAGCTGTTCGGCCCCCGAGACGGCGCGCAGCGTGGCCCGGTGCATCCAGTCGGCCTCGAGCTGATAGAAGAGCCGGTGCCGTACAGCCGGCAGCTGTGGCCAGCGCTGCCAGCGCTCGATCCAGTCGTCGGGTGCTTCCTCGGTGGTACTGAGGATCACCTCGGGACTGGCCGCCAGCACCGCTTCCACGCTCAGCTGAGGCGCCACTTCGGGGCGATCGGCAAAGGGGTTCGCGCCTCCGCAGATCCGCAGCATCCGGTCGACCAGCTGGGACGCATTGACGGTCATCAGCGGCTCATGCCAGAGCTGATAGAAGACCCTCACCGGTGCGGCATCTCGATAACCCGATTGCAGTCGCGATACCCGCTGCTCGAGCTCGGATGCCACCGCTTCGGCATTCCGCTCGAGGCCCGTCAGGCGACCGAACAGACGCAGCTGGGCGGCGATGCCGGCGAAGCTCTGCGGATCGGACTCGAACACCGGGATACCGAACTGTCGCAGACGCTCCAGCTGGACGGGATCGTTGCCCGGCGGCCAGGCGATCACCAGGTCCGGCTCCAGTGCCAGAGCCTGTTCGAGGCTGAGCCGCTGATAGTCGCCGATGCGCTGAATCGACTGTGCTTGCGGCGGGTAGTCGCTGTAACTGACCGTACCGACGATGCGCGGACCGGCGCCGATGCTGAACAGGTTTTCGGTGATGTGGGGCGCCAGTGCCAGTATGCGCCGGGCCGGCTGGGCCAGCTCGACCCTGTGACCGGCATCATCCACCAGCTGGATCGCTGCCGTGACCGGTAGCGCGAAAATCAGCCACAACAGCTTTATTAAAATGTATTTTTTGCACATAATAAGCTTCAGTCAACGAGCAGCCCGAATTCTATCAGGAGAGTGCCCATGATACCGCTGCAGGAACGGCGCATTCCAACCGCCTTTTCCCTCTTCAATCTCGCCTTCCGGCCGTTTTTCCTGTCGGCAGGTCTCGCCGGCATCCTCCTCATCGGTTACTGGATGCTCAGCTTCGACTCCACCACGGCGGCCCACTACTATGGCGCGGGCCTCTACTGGCACGGTCATGAAATGCTGTTCGGTTTTACCATCGCCGTCATTGCCGGCTTCCTGCTCACGGCGGTACGCAACTGGACATCGATTCAGACCCTGCACGGTCCTTGGCTGGCCGCCCTGACGCTGGTCTGGGTTGCCGGGCGCCTGACGCCCTTCACGCCGCTGCCGGACCTGCTGATCGCCGCTTCGGACCTGATCTTCCTGCCGCTGCTCGCCGCGGCCATCGCCTGGCCGGTGCTGCGGGCCGGGAACTACCGCAACCTGGTGTTCCTGGGACTGTTGGCCGGCTTCCTTGTCGCCAATCTGCTGGTTCACCTGGAACTGCTCGGCCTTACCCAGGCGACCGCCCTCACCGGGCTGCATATCGGACTCTACCTGGTGGTGGTGATGCTGCTGCTGATGGGCGGACGGGTGATTCCGTTCTTCACCGAGCGCGGTCTCGGCCAGTTCGAGGCACGTCGCCACCCTGGCTGGAGCGCCTGGTCGTTCCGCTGGCGGTGCTCTGGGCCCTGGCCAGTGCGCTGGAATGGACGTTGCCGGCGCTGGTGCTGACCGCCCTGAACCTGGTGCTCCATGGCATCCGCCAGGCGGGCTGGCTGACACCGCGCATTGCGCGGGTGCCATTGCTGTGGATTCTTCACCTGGGCTACCTGTTCGTCACCCTTGGCTTTGCACTGCAACTGATGGCCGCCGCCGGCTGGCTCTCCGGTTCGCTGGCGCTGCATGCCTTCGCCGCCGGCGCCATCGGCAGCCTGACCCTCGGCATGATGGCCCGGGTCTCGCTCGGCCACACCGGAAGGCCACTGCAGGTACCGGCCACCGTGGTCGCCGCCTTTGCCCTGATACTGCTGGCCGGCGCCGCCCGGGTGCTGCTGCCGCTGCTGCCGGTTTCCTACGCGTTCGCCATTCAGCTGGCCGGCGGCCTCTGGATGCTCGCCTGGCTGCTGTTTCTCGTCCATTACAGCCGCATACTGATCCAGCCCCGGGTCGACGGTCTCTTTGGCTGAGTAAAAGTGACGGGGCACCGTCCAGAATGTACCTCGAATAGGCTTTGGCGATCGATTGTTTTATTCTATGGGGCTATCTGTGAAATCCAGCTGTGAGGATTGACTGTGGAACAGACCAGTATTTGGATCATCGGCATCGTAGCGCTCGCCATCGGCGGCCTTATCGGTTATCTGCTCGGACGCTCAGGCTCGGACGCCGGCGAACGCCAGACGCTTCAGCGTCAGCTTGACGAGGCGCGCGAAGAGCTTGGCGGCTACAAGCAGGAAGTGACCGAGCATTTCGAGAAAACCGCCGAACTGGTCAATCAGCTGACCCAGTCCTACCGCGACGTGCACCAGCATCTGGCCCAGGGCGCCCAGACCCTCGGCGCCAGCGAAGCGGCCCGCCTGGCGCTCAAGGATGTCATGCAGCCACGCCTCGAAGAGACCGAAGAGGAAAGCCCCCGGGAAGCTGCCGAAGGCCGTGACGAGGCGGCGCCGATTCCGGTGATCACCGACGTGGTGGAGAACGAAGAGGCCGAGAAGATGCCGGAGCCGCCGCGCGACTACGCCACCAAGGCGGCCGACGAAGAGGGCACCCTGTCCGAGCGCTACGGCCTGGACAGCGACAAGGACGAGGGAGAGGACGTGCGCGACCCGTCGCAGCTGGCCGAGCTCAAGCGCAGGCAGAAGGCGACCGAGGAAGTTGCCGGTTGACGGAGGTGACAGCCTGGGTTTGACGTCGGGTTATGCGGGAACCCACCCGGTGGGCGAATGACCACCGCACAGGCCTTGGGAATTCGCCCGGAGGACCGGGCTCCCACGGACCTGTCACCTTGTCACTCAGACCGGATTGTCGATATCGACGAAACGGAATTCGATCCCGAAGCGCTGCGCCAGATGCTCGCCCAGGGCCTGGACACCGTAGCGCTCGGTCGCATGATGACCCGCGGCGATGTAGTGCAGACCGTTTTCCCGGGCGCTGTGCACCGTTGGCTCGGAAATCTCACCGGACAGGTAGGCCTCGACGCCCTGCGCCACCGCCTGTTCGATATAGCCCTGGGCCGCGCCGGTACACCAGGCCAGCCGCTCGATCGGCTGACCGCCCCCTCGATGCACTGCGGCGTGCGCCCGAGCACCTTTTCCACCCGCTGCGCAAACTCGGCCAGGGTCGCAGGCGTCTCGAGACGCCCCACCAGCCCCACTGAACGCGGGTTGTCCGGCTCCAGGTCCCCCTCGACCGTCAGCCCCAGGCGCTGGGCGAGCTGGACGTTGTTGCCGTATAACGGATGGACATCAAGCGGCAGATGGTAGGCCAGCAGGCTGATGTCCTGCTGCAGCAGCGTCGCCAGGCGGCGTTTCTTGATACCGCGAATGCGGCTGTCCTCGCCCTTCCAGAAGTAACCGTGGTGCACCAGCACCAGGTCGGCCTGCCAGGCCATGGCTTCGTCCAGCAGGGCCTGGCAGGCCGTGACACCGCCGACGATGCGCTGTACCTGCGGCCGCCCCTCCACCTGAAGACCATTGGGGCAGTAGTCGGCAATTTTGTGGCTTTGCATCAGCTCGTCGCAATACCGCACCAGCTGACCGAGTTCAATCGACATATGCGCTTCCTTCAGCCCGGAATTCACAACAGTTGTTTACCCGACGTATAATTGCATGATTTCACACGACAATCATCCGAGCTGCCCATGCGCAAGTCTTCCTATCTGATCTGGCCGATCGTCACCGGCATACTGGCGGCGGTGCTGATACTGCAGCTCTTTCCGGACCTGCTCAGTCCCCAGGTCACCACCGTCGAGATCCGCGAAGCCGCGCCCGCCGACAGTGGCACCCCGCACCTCGGAAGCGGGCCGGTGTCCTACTCGGCAGCGGTCGAGCTGGCCGCGCCGGCGGTGGTCAATATCTATACCCGGACCTTGGTGAAGCAACAGCTCAACCCGCTGTTCAACGACCCCTTCTTCCGGCGCTTTTTCGATCTGGGCACCCCGCCACAGCGCGAGCGCATCGAGTCGAGCCTCGGCTCCGGCGTGATTCTCAGCAAGCAGGGCTACATCGTCACCAACAACCATGTGATTGCCGGTGCCGACAGCGTGCTCGTGGCACTGAGGGACGGCCGCGAATCCCAGGCCGAGGTGATCGGCACCGATCCGGAAACGGACCTGGCCGTGCTGAAGATCAATCTGCCGGACCTGCCGAGCATCGCGCTGGCCTCGTCCGACAGCCTGCGCGTCGGCGACGTCGTGCTGGCCATCGGCAACCCCTTCGGCGTCGGCCAGACCGTCACCATGGGCATCATCAGCGCCACCGGCCGCAACAGCCTGGGGCTCAACACCTACGAGGACTTCATCCAGACCGATGCGGCGATCAATCCGGGCAACTCGGGCGGCGCTCTGATCGATGCCTACGGCAACCTGATCGGTATCAATTCGGCGATCTTCTCCCGCTCGGGCGGCTCCCAGGGCATCGGCTTCGCGATTCCGTCCAACCTGGCACGGCAGATTCTGCAGGACCTGGTCGAAAACGAACGGGTGATTCGCGGCTGGATCGGCGTAGAGATACAGGAACTCACCCCCGCCTGGCCGAGAGCTTCGGCCTTGACGAAGCCCGCGGCCTGATCATCGCCGGCATCTTCCGGGACGGGCCGGCCCACCGCGCCGGCCTGCAGCCGGGCGATATCATGACCGCGATCGGGGGCGTACCGGTCGATGACAGCCGGGCCTCGATGAACCAGATCGCCGGCCTGAAACCGGGCGAAACGGTGAAGATCGACATCCTGCGCAATGGCAAGCCGTTGCAGCTGAGCGTCGCGATCGGCGAAAGGCCGCCGGAAGAGAAGTAGGGTGGAATGAGCACCGAAGGTGCGAATTCCACCGGTGGCTTCAGGTGACTACGAAGTTTGTTTGTGCTCGCTCCGCTGCCTGCTGATATCACCGGTGGAATTCGCAGGCTCATTCCACCCTACGGGTCAATCCGCCTTTATCCGATACTCGGCCGAACGCGCATGGGCGGTCAGGCCTTCGCCACGGGCCAGGGTCGAGGCGACCGACCCCAGCGACGAAGCGCCGTCGGCGGAAAACTGGATCAGCGACGAGCGCTTCTGGAAATCATAGACCCCCAGCGGCGACGAGAAACGGGCAGTGCCCGACGTCGGCAGCACATGGTTCGGACCCGCGCAGTAATCGCCCAGGGCTTCGGCCGTATAGCGGCCCATGAAGATGGCCCCGGCGTGGCGAATCCGCGGCAGCAGTGCCTGCGGATCCTCGACCGACACTTCCAGGTGCTCCGGCGCGACACGGTTCGACACCTCCACCGCCTGCTCCAGATCCCGGACCTTGATCAGCGCCGCCCGGTTGCGCAGCGAGGTCTCGATGATTTCGCGCCGCTCCATGGTCGGCAGCAGCCGCAGCATGCTCTGCTCGACGCGGTCGAGGTAATCGTCATCGGGGCAGACCAGGATCGACTGGGCGTCCTCGTCATGCTCGGCCTGGGAGAACAGATCCATCGCCACCCAGTCCGGATCGGTCTTGCCGTCGCAGATCACCAGGATCTCCGAGGGGCCGGCGATCATGTCGATGCCGACCAGGCCGAATACCGCCTTCTTCGCCGTGGCGACGAAGATGTTGCCGGGGCCGACGATCTTGTCGACAGCCGGCACCGTCTCGGTGCCGTAGGCCAGCGCCGCCACCGCCTGGGCACCACCGATGCAGAAGACACGGTCGACGCCGGCCGGGCCGCCGCCGCCAGCACCAGCTCGTTGAGTTCACCGCCCGGAGTCGGCACCACCATGATGATTTCGCGAACACCGGCGACCCGTGCCGGCATGGCGTTCATCAGCACCGACGACGGATAGGCCGCCTTGCCGCCCGGAACATAGATGCCCACCCGGTCCATCGGCGTCACCTGCTGGCCCAGCAGGGTACCGTCGGCCTCGGTATAGCTCCAGGACTCGCCCTTCTGCCGCTCATGGTAGCTCCGGACCCGCGCAGCCGCTTCTTCCAGCGCCTCGCGCTGCAAGGCCGGCAAGCCTCCGAGCGCCTGTTCGAGACGCTCGCGGCTGAGTTCGAGCTCGGCCATTTCGGTGGCGTCGAGACGGTCGAAGCGATTGCTGTATTCGATAACGGCGGCATCGCCCTCGGTGCGCACCCGCGCGAGGATCTCGTTGACGATGGCGTTGACCTTGTCGTCGGACACCGACTCCCAGGCCAGCAGACCGGAAAGCGCCTGCTCGAAGTCTGGCTGGCTCGCATCGAGCCGCTGAACACTCAGTTCGGACATAATCAACCTCCGCGCCGCGATGCGACGGCTTTTGCCATGCCGTCGACAATCGGCTGAATCTGATCGTATTTCATTTTCATCGACGCCTGCCCCACCACCAGGCGGGAGCTGATTGGCGCGATCAGCTCGAGCGGCTCAAGGCCATTGGCGCGCAGGGTGTTGCCGGTATCGACGATATCGACAATCTGGTCGGCCAGCCCCATGATCGGGGCCAGCTCCATGGCACCGTAAAGCTTGATGATATCGACCTGGAGCCCCTGGCGGGCGAAGTACTCCTTGGTGATATTGACGAACTTGGTCGCGATCCGCAGTCTTCCGGACACCGGCGCCGCCCCGACCAGGCCCGCGGTCATCAGCCGGCAGCGGGAGATCTCCAGGTCCAGCGGCTCGTAGAGGCCTTCACCGCCATGTTCCATCAGCACATCCTTGCCCGAGATGCCCATATCGGCGCCGCCGTACTCGACATAGGTCGGTACATCGGTGGCGCGGATGACCACGAGCTTCACATGCGACTGGTTGGTGTCGAAGATCAGCTTGCGGCTGCTGAAGATATCTTCGGCCGGCGTGATACCGGCGGCTTCCAGCAGCGGCAGGGTCTCTTTCAGGATACGCCCCTTCGAGAGCGCGATGGTCAGCGGTTGCGTCATAAGTCCTCTGTCAGAATGATCTAGCCCGGTACACGGCGGATGCGCGCGCCCAGCAGCCGCAGTTTTTCTTCAATGCATTCGTAGCCGCGATCGATATGGTAGATGCGGTCGATCAGGGTGTCGCCGTCGGCAACCAGCGCCGCGATCACGAGGCTCGCCGAGGCCCGCAGATCCGTGGCCATCACCGGGGCGCCCTTGAGCCGCGCGACGCCCTCGATGATGGCGGTATGGCCGTCGATGGTGACATTGGCGCCCATGCGCAGCATCTCCTGCATGTGCATGAAACGGTTCTCGAAAATGGTTTCCTTGATCCGGCCAACACCCTCGGCAACGGCGTTCAGGGCTGAGAACTGCGCCTGCATGTCGGTCGGAAATGCCGGATAGGGCGCGGTGGTGATACTGACCGCCTTCGGTCGCTGCCCCTTCATGTCGAGTTCGATCCAGTCCTCGCCGCAGCTGATCTCGGCGCCGGCCTCGGTCAGTTTCTGCAGCACCGCATCGAGAATATCGGGCTGGGTCTGGTAGCAGCGCACCCGGCCGCCGGTGGCGGCCGCGGCCACCAGGAAGGTGCCGGTTTCGATACGGTCCGGCTGCACCGAATAGCGGCAGCCCTTGAGGCTCTCGACGCCCTGTACCCGTATGGTGTCGGTACCATGACCGCTGATCTTCGCCCCCATGGCGATCAGGAAATTCGCCAGGTCGACCACCTCGGGCTCGCGCGCAGCGTTCTCGAGAATGGTTTCGCCATCGGCCAGCGCCGCGGCCATCAGGATGTTCTCGGTACCGGTCACCGTGACCATGTCGAAGAACACCCGCGCGCCCTTCAGGCGGCCGTTGCTGCGGGCGTGGATATAGCCACCCTCCACCAGCACCTCGGCGCCCATCGCTTCGAGGCCGCGGATATGCTGATCCACCGGCCGGCTGCCGATGGCACAGCCACCGGGCAGCGAAACCTGGGCTTCGCCGAAGTGCGCCAGCAACGGGCCCAGCACCAGAATGGAGGCGCGCATGGTCTTGACCAGATCGTAGGGCGCATGGAATTCCCGGATGCTGCGCGGGTCCACCTCGACGTTCATTTTCTCGTCGACGATCAGCTCCACGCCCATCCGGCGCACCAGCTCGAGCATGGTGGTGATGTCGTTGAGGTGCGGCAGGTTGCCGATGGTCACCGGCTCGTCGGCCAGCAGCGTTGCCGCCAGAATCGGCAGCGCGGCGTTCTTGGCACCGGAAATGCGCACGTCACCCTTCAGGGTGACGCCACCCTCGATCAAAAGCTTGTCCATCAGGACTCCTGTTCTAAAACGACTGACGGGCCAAGGCCCGGCGATCCCGCGATCAGGCCTGTAGCGCCTGCCACTGCTCCGGGGTATAGGTCTTGATGGTCAGCGCATGGATGGTGCCGTCGGCGATCTGCTGCTGCAGGCACTGATAGACCAGCTGCTGCTTTTTCACCGGCGACAGACCGGCGAACATCTCGCCGACGACGGTGACCTGGAAGTCGCAGCCTTCGCCGGCGGGATACACGGTGCAGCCGTCGAGCCGGGATTCGATAATCTGTTTCACTTCTTCAGCTTGCATGCCGCTCTCCAACATTGAAACTTTTCTTGAACAGGCGCCGAATAATAGCGGAATGCGTGCGAAAAGGCGAAGCCGCCTAAACGGCCGAAACCGTGTAGGATGCCGCAGAACGCAGCGAAGCGCATCATGCTCCGGTGTTGGGCTTCGGCCTGCGGCCTCAGGCCAACCTACATGTCCGCAGTCGCCGAAAACGCCATGAAATGCTGCAGAGCACAGCGAAGCGCTTCATGCTCCGGCAGGTCAGGCCGGGAAGATGTGCTCCAGACCCACCAGCCGGGCCACCGACATCAGCTCGGCCGGTACCTCGCGCGCCTCGAGCACAACGCCCTGGCGCTGTGCTTCGCGCCGGCAGCAGAGCCAGAGCGAGAGTGCCGAGCTGTCGGCGCTTTTGACCGCCGAGAAGTCCACCACGCAGGTCGGACTTCCGGTGGCGATCAGCTGCTCGAGGCGCTCGCGGATCGCCACCACCGTGGCAAATCGCAGGTCGCCGCTCAGCCTGAGCTGATCAGGCTCGCGCACCTCGACGAAGGCCTCCATCAGGCGTCCTCGGACCGCAGCGCACGGGTCTCGATCTGGCTCTGCCAGCTGTCGATCGCAACGGTGACATTGCCATTGCTGCGCTCGGCCATATCGGCGAACTGGTTGGTGAAGGTCAGACGCAGGTTGATGCCATCGACGATCACGTTCACCAGTTGCCACTGACCGTCACGCTCGAGCATGTAGTTGACCAGGGTGTACTTGGTGCCGTTGCCGGAATAGACATCGAGGGTCACCACCTGCTTGTCCGGCTCCGGGCTCTCGACCGTCGGTGCGACCAGCTCGACCCGGGTGATCTCGAAGCCGGCCAGCGCCTTGGTATAGGTCTTGACCATGGTTTGACGGAACACCTCGGCAAAGCGCGCCCGCTCCTCGTCGCTGGCGCGGCGATAGTACTTGCCCATCACACGCTGGGCGATGTAACCGAAGTCGATGACCCCCTCCACGGTTTGCTCTATCGTCGCCATCGAGGCCTGGAAGGAGGCATCGTCGTTGACGTCGACGCCCTGCTCGATCAGCGTCACCATGTCGGCGGTCACTTTTTCGACCACCTTGCTCGCCGCATCCCATTGGGGATCGGCTTGCACGACCGGCGCCAGCAGCATGCCGATCAGCGCGAAACACTTCAGCAATTCTTTCATTGCCCACCTCACTCACTGATTTTGTTGAACAGGAACTTGCTGACCAGGCTTTCCAACACCAGCGCAGACTGGGTGTTTTCGATGGTATCGCCGTCTTTCAGCATCTCGTCATCGGCCCCCGGGGTAATGCCGATATACTGCTCCCCGAGCAGACCCGAAGTCAGTATCTGAGCCGAGCTGTCGCGGCTGAGATAGTCGACCGAGCCGTTGATATCCATTTCGACCACGGCCATCAGCATGCGCTCGTCGATGCGAATCGCCTTGACCTGACCAATCTGCACGCCCGACAGCGTGACCTTGGAGCGCGCCGCCAGCCCGCCGATGTTCTCGAACCGGGCGTTGACCCGGTAGCTGCCGCTGCTGTCGGAGACATGCAGCCCGCTGACATTCAGTGCCAGCAGAATCAGTGCCAGGATCCCTGCCAGCATGAAGCCGCCGACACTGATCTCCATTACCCTCGTACGCATTCAAAGATCTCCAAACATCAAGGCGGTGAGAACGAAGTCGAGCCCCAGCACCCACAGCGACGCGTAGACAACGGTGCGGGTGGTGGCCTGACTGATCCCCTCGGAGGTCGGTACGCAGTCGTAGCCCTGAAAAACCGCAATCCAGGTCACGACGAAGCCGAAGGCCACAGCCTTGATCAGTCCATTGAGAATATCCTCGTGGAAATCCACCGAGTTCTGCATATTGGCCCAGAAGGACCCCTCGTAGATACCGAGCCATTCGATACCGACCAGGGCACCGCCCCAGACGCCGACGATCGAGAAGATCGCCGCCAGTATCGGCAGGCAGATAAAACCGGCCCAGAAACGCGGCGCGATAATCTGGCGATAGGGATCGACCCCGATCATCTCGAGACTGGACAGCTGCTCGGTCGCCTTCATCAGGCCAATTTCGGCGGTCAGCGCCGAGCCCGCGCGCCCGGCGAACAGCAGCGCCGCAACCACCGGTGCGAGCTCGCGCACCAGGCTCAGCGCCACCATCTGGCCGACAGCCTGCTCCGAGCCGTAATCCACCAGGATGGTGTAGCCCTGCAGCCCCAGCACCATGCCGATGAACATGCCGGACACCAGGATGATGACCAGCGACAGCACGCCGACGAAATAGATCTGCTTGAGCAGCAGCGGAAACATCTTGACCGGCTGGGGCCTTGCCACCAGCGCATGTCCGAGCAGCATCCCGGAACGGCCCACGGCCGCCATCCGCGCCAGGCCGTAACGCCCCAGCGTCTGAATCTGATCCAGCATCGCTTAATACCCTTTCATCAGCTCGGCCTGATAGTCGCCGGCCGGAAAATGGAACGGCACCGGGCCATCGGGCAGCCCCTTCATGAACTGCCGCACCTGTTCCGACTCCACCTCGGCCAGCTCCGTGGGGGTGCCACGGGCAATCACCGAGCCATCGGATACCAGATAGATGTAGTCAGCTATACCTAGGGTTTCCTGAATGTCATGTGAAACGATGATGCTGGTGTGCCCAAGCGCCTGATTGAGGCGCCGGATCAGATTGACCAGCACCCCCATCGCGATGGGATCCTGACCGGTAAAGGGCTCGTCGTACATCACCAGATGGGGATCGAGGGCGATGGCGCGCGCCAGAGCCACACGCCGCGCCATGCCGCCGGAGAGCTCGCTCGGCATCAGTTCCCGTGCGCCGCGCAGCCCCACGGCCTGCAGTTTCATCAGCACCACGTCGCGAATCATGTCCTCCGGCAGATCGGTATGGACCCGCAACGGAAAGGCGACATTCTCGAATACGTTCATGTCGGTAAACAGCGCACCGCTCTGGAACAGCATCCCGAGGCGGGCCCGCACCTCGAACAGGTCCCCGCGGGACAGGGTCGGTATATTGGCGCCGTCGAGTTCGATGCGGCCGCGATCGGGCAGCAGCTGGCCGCCGATCAGCTTCAGCAAGGTGGTCTTGCCGGTACCGGAGGGGCCCATGATGGCCGTCACCTTGCCACGCGGGATCTGAATATCCAGGTCGCGAAAGATCACCCGCTCGCCACGGGTAAAGGTGAGGTCGTGAATATTGATGATGACGTCTTCGAACATGTCCATAAGATGAAGCGGCGGACCGGCCTTGTGTCCACCGTCGTTTTTTGCCCGGTCTTTGGAAAACGCGCAATATATCACCGCAATGCAAAAAGCGGAAATGTAAAACCGGACGCCAGCCGCCCCTTTCGACGCCGCGAAGGCCCGCCGGGCACAGCGGCAACAGCGGCAGCGGCAGCGGCCGGTTGCCATTGACGGGCGCAGGTCGAGGCCCGCGACCGGACGGCCGCGGACTTGCACCCTACCGGCATTCTGTTTTAATAGCGCCTTTTCACGTACGGGCGAAACCGGACCAGACCGGGGCCGGCAGCCGCCGCAGCATGGCAGCCATCCGCCACTGCTGTACACTATGAACACCCAAAGGACCATCAGGGCAGAATTCAATGAGCAAACCCTTCGACTACCTGAGCGCCGCCCGGCGCACCATCGAACTGGAGCGCGATGCCGTCTCCGACCTGCTCAACCACCTGAATGGCGACTTCACGACCGCCTGCGACCTGATGCTGAACTGCCAGGGCCGTGTCATCGTCACTGGCATGGGCAAATCCGGTCATATCGGCAACAAGATCGCGGCGACCCTCGCCAGCACCGGCACACCGGCGTTTTTCGTCCATCCCGGCGAAGCCAGCCACGGCGACATGGGCATGATTACCGACAAGGATGTGGTGATTGCGCTGTCGAACTCGGGCGAGACCTCGGAAGTGGTCACCATCCTGCCCCTGATCAAGCGCATGAGCACCCCGCTGATCAGCATTACGGCGAACCCGGACTCGACCCTGGCCCGGGCCGCCGACGCCAGCCTGCATATCGGCGTCGAGCGCGAGGCCTGCCCGCTGGGCCTGGCACCGACCTCCAGCACCACCGCTCAACTGGTGATCGGCGATGCACTGGCGATCGCCCTGCTCGAGGCCCGCGGCTTCAGCGCCGACGACTTCGCCTTCTCGCACCCGGGCGGCAGCCTGGGGCGGCGCCTGCTGCTCAAGGTCAGCGACCTGATGCATACCGGCGACGATGTGCCGAGCGTCACCCGCACCACCCCGGTCTACGAAGCGCTGCTGGAAGTGACCCGCAAGCGCCTCGGGATGACCGCCGTGGTCGACGAAGCCGGACGCCTGTGCGGCATCTTTACCGACGGCGATCTGCGCCGTACCCTCGATCACGAAGTGGACCTCAGGCACACGCCTATCTCCGAGGTGATGACACCCAACGGCACGGTGGTCGAGTCCGACATCCTCGCCGCCGAAGCGCTGCAGATCATGCAGAGCCGCCAGATCAACTCACTGCTGGTGCTGGACGAGCAGCGTCGTCCGGTCGGCGCCCTGAACATGCACGACATGCTGAAAGCCGGAGTCATCTGATGTTCCTTGTAGCAGAGCTATCCGACGAACTGACCGAACGCCTGCGCGGCGTGACCCTGGCGGTCTTCGATGTCGACGGTGTCCTCACCAGCGGCCGGCTGCAGTTTCTCGCCGACGGTACCGAGGTCAAGGAGTTCAACATCCTCGACGGCCTTGGCATCAAGCTGCTGCAAAAGGCCGGCGTCGAGACGGCGATCATCACCGGCCGCCGATCGCCCCAGGTCGAGCTGCGGGCCAAGGCGCTGGGCATCACCCATCTGCGGCAGGGCCGCGAGGACAAGCTGGTCGCCCTCGAGGAACTCTGGGCCGAAACCGGCCACGGTGCCGGGACCACCGCCTATATCGGCGACGACTGGCCGGATCTGGCGGCGATCCGCGCCGTTGCCTTTGGCGCCACCGTACCCAACGGCCATCCGCTGGTACGGGAACATGCCGACTGGTGCACCCGCCGCGCCGGCGGCAACGGCGCCGGCCGCGAATTCTGCGAACAGATCCTGCTGGCCCGGGGCCAGCTCGAGTCGATCGCGGCGGAGTATCTGTAGTGCTTCGCAGTCGCACGCGACTGATACTGGCGACGGCACTGCTGGCACCGGTACTGCTGTACTGGGGCGCGGGACGCGCGCCGACCGAAACGCCGGCGCCGACACTGGCGCCGGACGTGGCCGACACCGATTTCTACCTGCGCGACGCCCGGGTACGCCAGTTCGACGCCAGCGGCCGGCTGCACCAGGAACTGGCGTCCCCCGAACTCGAACACTACCCCGATCCCGGGCGGCTGCAGGCCAGCCGGCCACAGGTCACCCTGCTGCGGGATGATGAAGCCGGCGGCCGCATCAGGATCAGTGCGCTCGAGGGCGAGATGCTCGACAGCAACGAGCGGATCGACCTGAGCGGCGATGTGCGGGTGTTCGACGAACCGGACAGCGGTACTTTGTTACAGCTGGAAACCACCCGCCTGAAACTGCTGCCGGAGCAGCAGTATGCCGAGACCGATGCACCGGTGCGAATCATCAGCGAACAGGGCGAAACCGCCGCCCGCGGCATGAAGGCTTATTTCAATGAACGCAAAGTCGAGTTACTGTCCGAGGTCGAGGGGCGCTATGAGAGCAACTGACACAGGTACCTGGCTGGCGGCACTGCTGGCCCTGGCCATTTCCGGCAGCGCCCTGGCACTGCCGGGCGATCGCAACCAGCCGATCCATATCAGCGCCGACCAGGCCACCATCGATGACGTCAGCGGCGTCACCACCTATGCCGGCAATGTCCATATCGAGCAGGGGTCGATGAAAATCAGCGCCCGCCAGGTGGACCTGCACCGCAACGATGGCGATGTCAGTCGCATCCTGGCCACCGGCAACGTCCACTTCCAGCAGCAGGCCGCCAGCAACAAGCCGGTCACCAACGCCTACGGCGAACGCATGGACTACGACATCGGTCGCCGCGAGGTCACCATTACCGGCGAGGCGAAAGTGGTGCAGCAAAAAGACACCTTCACCGGCCAGAAGATCGTCTACAACCTCGACAAGTCGATCGTCAACGCCTTCAGCGGCAAGGGAGAGCAGGGCCAGCGGGTGCAGATGGTGATCCAGCCCAAAGGGGCGGCTGAATGACCAGCATCCTCGAGGCCGGCAACTGGCGAAAAGCTACAAGGGGCGCGAAGTGGTCCGAGACGTCTCGCTGAGCCTGAAGAGCGGCGAGATCACCGGCCTGCTGGGCCCCAACGGCGCCGGCAAGACCACCTGCTTCTACATGATCGTCGGTCTGGTCAACGCCGACCGCGGCCAGATCCTGCTCAACGGCGACGAGATCACGGCACTGCCCATGCATGGCCGCGCCCGTCGCGGCCTCGGCTACCTGCCGCAGGAAGCCTCGATCTTTCGCAAGCTCAGCGTGCGCGACAACCTGATGGCGATCCTCGAGACCCGGCGCGACCTCGACCGTGCCGGTCGCGACAAGCGGCTCGAGGAGCTGCTCGAGGAGTTCCATATCGTCCATATCCGCGACAGCCTGGGCATGGCCCTGTCCGGCGGTGAACGGCGCCGCGTCGAAATCGCCCGGGCGCTCGCGACCGAGCCGACCTTTATCCTGCTGGACGAACCTTTCGCCGGCGTCGACCCGATCTCGGTCAACGATATCAAGAACACCATCCGCCATCTGCAGGCCAAGGGCATCGGCATCCTGATCACCGACCACAACGTGCGCGAAACCCTGGATATCTGCGAACGGGCCTATATTGTCAGCGAAGGCGGCATCCTCGCCCAGGGCACGCCCGAGGAGATCACCTCCAACGACAAGGTCCGGGCCGCCTACCTCGGCGAGCAATTCAGGTTATAGCTTTTCTGCCCCGTCCGCCCATTAGGCATATAATGCACATGACCCCCAGCCACTACATAACAAACGCAGTCTCTCTATGAAGCAAGGGCTCCACCTGAAAATCGGTCAGCATCTGACCATGACCCCCAGCTGCAACAGGCCATACGCCTGCTTCAGCTGTCGACGCTCGATCTGCAGCAGGAGATTCAGGAAGCGCTGGAAAACAACCCGATGCTGGAAGTCTCCGAAGAGGAGCACGACGAAGCACCGGAGAACGACTATAGCGAACGCCAGACCCAGGAATCGGGCGAGCGCAGCGACGAGGGCGAGGCCGCCAGCCAGCGTGACGACAGCGACGACAGCCCCCAGGCCGAAGACCAGTGGAATGACAATATTCCCGAGGAGCTCGGCATCGACAGCTCCTGGGACGACACCTACCAGAGCAGCACCCCGAGCGGCCCGGCACGCGACGACGACAGCGACTTCGAGTCCAACGACAGCGCCGAGGAAACCCTGCAGGACCATCTCGAATGGCAGCTCAACCTGACGCCGATGAGCGACCTGGACCGCCTGATGGCGACCGGCATCATCGACGGCATCGATGCCGACGGCTATCTGCGCATCGCCCTGGACGAGCTGCTCGAGCACTTCAAGCAGCAGGATGCGAACGACTTCGCAGACGTCGAACTCGAGGATGTAGAGGCGGTACTGCACCGTATCCAGCAGTTCGACCCGCCGGGCGTCGGCGGCCGCGACCTCGGCGAGTGCCTGGCTATCCAGCTGCGTCAGTTGCCGGAACAGACGCCCTGGCGCAACGAGGCGGTTCGTGTCGTCAGTGACCATATACAGCTGCTCGGGAGCCGCGACTACAAGCAGCTGATGCGCCGCACCCGGCTCAAGGAGCCGCAGCTGCAGGAAGTGATCCAGCTGATACAGAGCCTCAACCCCCAGCCAGGCGCCAGCATCACCGCCAACGCCGCCGAATACGTCATCCCCGACGTGGTGGTGACCAAGGTGAAGGGCTTCTGGCAGGTGATGCTGAATCCGGAAACCGCGCCACGGCTGCGCATCAATACCCAGTACTCGGACCTGATCCGTCGTGCCGACAACAGCTCGGACAACACCTACCTGAAAAACCACCTGCAGGAGGCGCGCTGGTTCATCAAGAGCCTGCAGAGCCGCAACGAAACGCTGCTCAAGGTGGCCAAGGAGATCGTCGCCCGCCAGGAGGGCTTCCTCGAGCAGGGCGAGGAGGCCATGCAGCCGCTGGTGCTGCATGACATCGCCGAGGCGGTGGAGATGCACGAATCCACCATCTCACGGGTCACGACGCAGAAGTACATGCACACCCCCGTGGCATCTTCGAGCTGAAGTACTTCTTTTCCAGCCATGTCGGCACGGCCGACGGCGGCGCCGCCTCCTCCACGGCCATTCGCGCCCTGATCAAGAAGCTCGTGGCCGCCGAAAATACGGTCAAACCGCTTAGCGACAGCAAGATTGCCCAGCTGCTCGACGAACAGGGATTCAAGGTTGCCCGCCGCACGGTGGCCAAATACCGCGAGGCAATGAATATTGCGCCTTCTAATGAGCGCAAGCGTCTGGTTTAATTGAATTGCAAACAAGGCGAGCTTTCGTCGCTGTGACTAGGAGAGAATTATGCAGATCAACATCACTGGACATCATGTCGAACTCACCGATGCGTTGAACGACTATGTACACAGCAAGTTCGGAAAACTGGAGCGTCATTTCGACAATATCACCAATGTTCAGGTCACTCTGAGTGTGGAGAAACAGCGTCAGCAGGCGGAAGCCGATGTACACCTGGCCGGGGGCAAGCTCTTCGCCACCCACCAGCACGACGATATGTATGCTGCGATTGATGGTTTGACCGACAAGCTCGACCGGCAGATCATCAAGCACAAGGAAAAGATGAAAACCCACAAGTAACGGTTGAACGAATACGCCCATGTCTCTGCATGAACTGCTGACCCCACCCCTGACAATCTGCAACCTGGATGGCGGCAGCAAAAAGCGCGTACTGGAAACTGCCAGTAAACTGATTGCCGAACAGGCCCAGGGTCTGGCCGCTGAAGACATCTTCAGCGGCCTGATCGGCCGCGAACGCCTGGGCAGTACCGGCATCGGCAGCGGCATCGCCATTCCCCACTGTCGTCTCGACCAGGCGCAGCGGGCAATCGGCATGTTGATCAAACTGGTGGAACCCATCGACTTCGACGCCATTGATAATCAACCCGTCGATCTGCTGTTCGTGTTGCTGGTGCCCTCCGAGGCCAGCGACGAACATCTGCAGACCCTGGCCATGCTGGCAGAACTGTTCAGCCGCCAGGAAGTTCTCGCGGCTTTGCGCGACACCTCCACCGACCAGCAACTCTTTGACACGGCCCTGCGCCTGGCCAAGGGATGATTCGACAGGCGGCAGGGCATTCCCGCGCCGCCCCTCTCTCCAACCCGATGCGGAAACTGCGATGAAACTGGTTGTCATCAGCGGCCGCTCCGGCTCCGGCAAGAGCACCGCGCTGCAGGCGCTCGAAGACGTCGATTTCTACTGCATCGACAACCTGCCGGCACTGCTGCTGCCCGATCTACTCGAACAGATGCAACGGGACAGCTCTCCGCCCGAAAAACTCGCGGTGAGCATCGACGCCCGCAACCTGCTGAGCAACCTGCGCCAGTTCCCCGACCTGCTCGGCAACATGCGCACGCGCTTCGACCAGGTCGACATCGAGGTGCTCTACCTGGACGCCTCGGATCCGACACTGCTCAAGCGCTACAGCGCGACCCGGCGCAAGCATCCGCTGTCCGACGAGAACACCAGCCTGCAGCAGGCCATCGAGTACGAGCGCGAACTGCTCGAGCCCATTGCCAACCTTTCGGATCTGCGTATCGACACCACCCGGCTGAAGCTCTACGACCTGCGCGACAATATCAAGGAGCGGGTCTCGCGCCATCGCGAACAGCAGGTTTCGCTGCAATTCGAGTCCTTCGGTTTCAAGCACGGCGTCCCCCTCGACGTGGACTTCAGCTTCGATGTGAGGGTGCTGCCCAACCCCTTCTGGGTACCCGATCTGCGCGGCTTCACCGGACTCGACGAGCCGGTGGTGCTGTTTCTCGAACAGGCACCGGAAGTGGCCGAGATGATCGGCGATATCCGCAGCTTTGTCGAAAAGTGGCTGCCGCGTTTCAAGACCAGCAATCGAAGTTACATTACCATCGGTATCGGCTGCACCGGCGGACAACACCGCTCGGTATACATCGCCGAACGGCTGGCCGCCCATTTCCGCCAGTTGATGGAAAACGTCCACGTCCGGCATCGGGAGCTGGACTGAACCTTGCCCCTTACGCTTTACGCCTTACGCCCCCGCTTTCGATCAATCGGCTGGCCATTTCCGGCGGTGTATGGATAATGTGCATGTCCGTCATCGTGCGATGGACCGACAGCAGCAGTGGTCGAGGATGAGCCCCGGAATGATCGAAAAGAAAGTCACCATTATCAACAAGCTGGGCCTTCATGCCCGGGCCGCCGCCAAGCTGATCAACACCACCGGACAGTTCTCGAGCCAGATTCGCATCTGCAAGGACGGCCGCGAGGTCGACGGCAAAAGCATCATGTCGGTCATGATGCTCGCCGCCAGCAAGGGCACGGAACTGACGATACGCGCCGAGGGCGAGGACGAAGCCGACGCCATCGACGCCGTCGAAGCCCTGATCAACGACTACTTCGGCGAAGGCGGCTGATTCCCGGCTCGCCTCGCCTCCCCTCCCCGCGCTGAAAAGAAATCCGCAATTTCGGTATACTGGTCTGCACCCAACGCGGCAGAGCAAGGATGTCATGAGCAGCAAAGAGCACCTCTCGCCCATCGAAAAACTCAACGACGCCCTCAATAGCGGAGAGCTGCGGCGGGTCCGCTATACGCTGAACAACAGCCTTCGACCTGTTGAGATTGCCCATCTGCTGGACAAGTCTCCGCCCAAGGAACGCCAACTGCTCTGGAGCATGGTCAGCAAGGAGCTCGAAGGGGACGTACTGCAGCACCTGGGATACGACGTCCAGGCCGAAATCCTGAGCCGCATGGACGCCAACGAGCTGCTCGAGGTGACCGAAGGCCTCGATATCGACGACCTCGTCGACCTGATGCAGCAGCTGCCCGAGCGCGTCATGCGCGAGCTGCTGCAGACCATGGATATCCAGAACCGCGCCCGCGTCGAGCAGGTACTGTCCTACGACGAGGACACCGCGGGCGGTCTGATGAACACAGATACCGTGACGATCCGCCCGGATATCACGGTCGAGACGGCACTGCGCTATATCCGCCGTCACAAGGAGATTCCGGACATGACCGACAGTCTGTTCGTGGTCAGCCGCAAGGATTCCTATATCGGCGTCCTGCCCCTCACCCGGCTGCTGGTCGCCGACCCGGACATGCTGGTGCGTGAAATCATGAGCACCGATATCGCGCCGATCCAGGCAACGATGCAGGACAGCGAAGTGGCCCAGCTGTTCGAACAGCTCGACCTCATCTCGGCCCCGGTGGTCGACGACGAAGGCAAGCTGCTCGGTCGAATCACCATCGACGACGTGGTCGACGTCATCCGCGAGGACGCCGACCACTCGCTAATGAGCATGGCGGGCCTGGGCGAAGATGCCGACACCTTCGCACCGGTGATGAAAACCACCCGGGGACGTGCCATCTGGCTCGGCATCAACCTGATCACCGCCTTCGTCGCCTCGGCGGTGATCGGCCTGTTCGAAGCCACCATCGACAAGGTGGTGGCGCTGGCGGTGCTGATGCCGATCGTGGCCTCGATGGGCGGCATCGCCGGCAGCCAGACCTTGACCCTGGTGATCCGCGGCCAGGCGCTGGGGCACCTGGAGCGCTCCAACACCGGCTGGCTGCTGAACCGCGAGCTCGCCGTCGGCACCATCAACGGGCTCCTCTGGGCCGCGGTGGTCGCAGGCGTCGCCATCGTCTGGTTCCAGGATGTGCAGATAGGCGCCATCATTGCCGCCGCCATCGTCATCAACCTGATCGCCGGCGCCCTGGCCGGCACCCTGCTGCCGATCGGCCTCAAGGCCGCCGGTATCGACCCGGCCCTGGCCGGCAGCGTACTCCTGACCACCATTACCGACGTGGTCGGCTTTTTCGCTTTCCTGGGACTTGCCACCTACTTTTACGGATAACCTATGACACACGAAGACGATTTTGACAGCCTTCCGGACCAGGACGAGGAGTGGGTCAGCAAGACCCGTCGAAAGAAGGAGATGCAGGCCCTGCAAGATCTGGGCAAGAAGCTGGTCGCACTGAACAGGGAGCAACTGGCGAAAGTGCCGCTGGAGCCGGAACTGCTGGTCGCCATCAACGAATGCCAGCGCCTGAAGAAGGGCGAAGCGATCCGGCGTCAGCTGCAGTATATCGGCCGCCTGATGCGCCTGGCCGACGCCGAGGCGATCAGCCAGGCGATGGACCTTTTCGAAGCCGGCAAGCAGGCCCACGATGCCCATTTCCACAAGCTCGAACGCTGGCGCGAGCGCCTGATCGGCGGCAGCAACGACGACCTCACCGCCTTCGTCGAAGCCTACCCGAATGCCGATATCCAGCACCTGCGCCAGCTGGTGCGCAACGCCCAGAAGGAAGCCGAACAGCAGAAGCCGCCGGCCAGCGCCCGCAAGCTGTTCCGCTATATCCGCGAACTGGCGGAGAACTGAGGAGTGACGGGTGACGTTTGTAGGATGGGTGGAGCGCAGCGCAACCCATCAACCCGCCGCGGTCAGGTGCCGGCCGACACCAATCGATCTGCACTACGATCGATATGGCGGGTTCCGCGATGCCCGAATCCCATACGATATTCGTCAGGCAGGGCGCCAATGCATCGCTGCACCCACCCTCCGGCATCCTATTTGGACTGCTGCGTGGCTTTCTCCCGATGCGCCTGCATCGGCATCTCGCCACGGATTTGTCGCAGACGGTCTAGATCGAGGCTGGCACTGACGATACCCTCGCCCTGGTCCTGCACCCCGAGCACCTCGCCCCAGGGGTCAACGATCATCGAGTGGCCCCAGGTTTCGCGCCGGTTGCTGTGACGGCCGCCCTGGTCGGCCCCAAGCAGGTAGCACTGGGTCTCGATGGCCCGGGCCCGCAGCAGCACCTCCCAGTGAGCCGCACCGGTGACGGCGGTAAAGGCCGAGGGCACCGCAATCAGCTCGGCCCCCGCCGCCCGCAACGCCAGGTAGTGCTCGGCGAATCGCAGATCGTAGCAGATGCTCAACCCCAGGCGCCCGACCGGCGTATCCACCAGCACGGGCGTCTCACCCGGCTCGACATAGTCGGACTCGCGGTAAGCCCGCTGCCCGTCGGCGACATCGACATCGAACAGATGACGCTTGTCGTAGCGGGCCCGGAGCCCTCCCCGATCGTCGAACACCAGGCAGCTCGAGCGCACCCGCCCCGCCGCCACCGGCGCCCCGTCCGGCCGTAACGCCTGCGGAATCGACCCGGCCACCAGCCAGACGCCGGCATCGGCAGCGAGCCCCGCAACCCGCTCCGGCAACCCGCAGCCGGCCTCCGCCAGGGCGCGCAGATTCGCCGAGTCGAAGAGCGCGAAGTTTTCCGGCAGCAGTACCAGCCGCGCCCCGCCGTCCGCGGCCCGCGACACCAGCCGCCCGGCCACTTCGAGGTTGTCCTCGAGCCGCTCGCCCGAGACCATCTGGATGACGGCTACCGTTGCGTTCATGGCGAGGTCTCCCATTCAAGATAAGAACGTAGGGTGGAATGAGCCCCGCAGGGGCGAATTCCACGGGCGATATCAACAGGCAGCGGAGTGAGTACAATCAAACTTCGAAGTAGCCTGAGGCCACCGGTGGAAATCGCCTTAGGCTCATTCCACCCTATACAAACCCGAACATCCGGGCCAACCCTAACGCTCCTCCTGGGAACCGCGGCCTGCCGGCGGCGCCGCCCGGATGATCGACACCTCCGGCTCGTCCCAGTCGCCACTCAGCTGGTAACGAATGGTGGTGACCTTTTCCAACTTGTCTCCAATCAGCTTGTCGATCAGGAACACCGCGCCGGCCACCTGGGGAGCACCGAGCAGAATCGCCGCCAGCGGAATATTGCTGGTCAGCGGCAGCGTGACCTCCATTTCCTGATTCACCGTTTCAGCGACGACATCCAGCTGCCCGGTCATGGTCATATTGGCCGAAGGCCCTCGAGCCGCAACGGCTCAAGGGTGCGCGCCACCCCCGTTCCAGACCATAACGGCCGCTCAGACGATCGAACGCCAGCCCGCTCTGCAGCAGGTCGGAGAAATCCAGCTTGAGCCGTCGGGCGAGGCTGTTGAGGTTGAGAATGCCGAAAAGGCGCAGGACATTGCTGGCGCTGCCACTGTCGATAATGCGGCCGTCCTCGAGCGCGAACTGCAGCTCGCCCCGGCTGCGGGCCAGGGCGAAATTCCAGGGGCGCTGCGGCCAGGCCAGCTGCAGGTAGCCCTCGGCCCGCTCCGACTCCAGCACCCGCCCATTGCCCCAGGCAGACAACAGATCGCCCAGGTCGTCCCCCTGCAGGCGCAGTGTCAGTTCGGTGGACGCGGGCTGTTCCTGCCAAACGCCTTCGCCGCGAATCGACAGACCACCAACACGCCCCTCGAGACCTTCGAAACGCATTCGGCTGCCCGCCGGACGCAATCCCAGCTGCCAGCTGCCGAATGCCTCGTCACCGAGGCGCAGCGAGGCAATGCGGATATCGACCGGCGGAAGGCTGCCGATATCGATCGGCTCCGGATCGTCCTGCGGCGGCGCGGCCTCCGCCTTGCCGGACCCTTCCGGTCTTGGCAACTGCAGCCGTTCCAGCAACAGCCGGTACGGCTGGCCGCTACCCGCCGGCCACTCCAGCCGCCCGTCCAGTTGCGGATTGCTGACGGCCAGCCGCCAGGGCGATGGAGCCAACTGGACCCTGAGCTGCTCGAACCGGTTGCCGCCCACGTTCAGCGCGCCGATCTCGAGGTCCAGCTCACGCAACGGCACCGGATCGGACTTCGCCGCCGAAGCCCCTCTGCGTCGCCCCGTGGCTCGCCCAGCCAGCCCTGGCTTTCGAGCAGGGCCTGTACCTGCTCCGCCTCGAGGGTCTCGATCCGGCCGTCGAGCCAGAGGCCGGCATCGCCCGGCAGAGCCGGCCGTTCGCCGCCGAATGTCAGACGGCCGCGCAGAGGGCCGTCCAGGCCGAACACGGCCCGCAGTCGCTGATCGTAATTGAAACGCAGCCGGCTGCTGTTGAGATCCAGGGTCACCGTCAGCGGCCGGCTTTCCTGGCCCGGCTTGCCAAGCGGGGTCGGCCAGGGCACGGCGACGCCCTTCAGGTCGCTGACGACCACCAGACGGTTGCAGTCCTCGCCTTCGGCGCAAAGATCCAGGCGCGCGTTGTAGGCCGCCCGGCCGGTCAGACTGTCAAGCAGTGTTACGTCGCTCCAGTCTGCCAGGGTCGCGACCGGCATCGATCCGCTCAGCTCGATGCGGGTTCGCAGCGGCTCGACCTCCGGTGTCCGGATCAGGGCGCTGACCGGCAGCCCGAACAGTGATCCCGAGAGCCCTTCGCTGCGCAGCCCCCGGGCCGTGCTGTAGAACAGCTCACCCTCGAGCGACGAGAACTCCAGCCGCAGTTCGTTCGATACCATACGTCCAGCCTCGAGACGACTCGCGACCTCAACCGCCGGCGGCTGCTGACCGCCCAGGGGATCGACAGCCGCACATCGGTACGGGCACTGCCGTCGAGTTGCCAGGGCGACAGCGCCTCACCGACCAGCGACCGCAACGGCGACTCCAGCAGCAGCCGACGAATATCGCCGGCACCGCCCGCGACCCGGCCGCTGACCTGCAACGGCGCACCGGGACCCGGCAGGTAAACCCGGGCATGCTCGATCACCGAATCGAGCAGGCGCCCGCCCTCCACTTCGACCAGCAGTTCGCGATCGCGCAGCAACACGAACACCTGGCCGTCGTCGATTCCCGGCCAGCCGGGTTGATAGGCCAGCCCGGCGTCGTCGACATCGAAGAACATCTGTACCGTCGGTTCGCGTCCTTCGTCCAGCGAACGGGTGCCCGTTCGCAACACCAGCCCGCCACGCTGCAGCCGCCCGCCGCCTATGGCTTCGCCGAGCCAGCGGTGCAGCGCACGGCCGACCTGCTCCGGCGGCACATAGTTCGCCGTCTGCAGGCCATCACTGTCGACCATGCCGATCATCAGCGTCAGCTCGGTCTGAATCGCGCGGTCATAGGGCAGGGCCAGGCTGAAGCGACCGGCGGCACTCACGGACGGGTTGCCGAGATGGAGCAGCTCGCTGCCTATGACCGCCTGGTCCGGCTGCAGTGACCAGCGCACCAGTCCATTGGCGCGGTCGTATTGCCACCCCTGGTCATAGAGTTCCGGAAAAAACAGTTCGAAGGCTTCGCTGTCGAGGTGCAGGCGCCCGCCCTGCCGGTCCGCCTCGAGACGGCCGCTGATGCCGCTGATCCGGGGCGCACCCCAGGCCGCCTCGACAGAGACCCGCTCGAGATCACCGGCCAGCGAGAACTCGCCGGGATCGCCCGAGGGCGGCAGGTTCAGCCGAAGGTTGCGCATCGCGCCCTGTGGCGCCAGGCGCTCGATCGTCGCCCGCAGCGGCTCGGAAACGAAAGGCTGAACCTGCAGCCACTGGCCAACCTTCGCCAGATCGAAGACCGGACCGCTCAGTGCACGGGCGCGGGGACGGCCGTCCCGCCAGCTGCTGTCGAGCACCAGTTGGTCGAGCTCGAGCGTCGCGCCGGCACTTGCAAAAACCAGATCGTTGAGCTGCAGCTGATACCCGTCATTGCGACGCAGCAGCGCAAAACCGGTGCGGCCGGCCTCGACGGTCGGGAGCCGGGGATCGTCGGTACGAAGCTGCGCCAGCGCAAGGCCGCCCTGGAGATATTCCAGCGAGCCGCCTGAAAAGCGGCCCCAGAACTCGGTATCGAACGACAGTGCCTCGATGCGCAGCGGCAGATAATCGAGGTTCAGGAGTTCGGGACCGAGGCGATCCAGGTCGAGGTAGAAGTCGTAGTCGGCGGTCAGCGGATCGGCCGGCACTTCCCGGGTTTCGACGGCGAATCGCAGCGCCCCGGCATCGCCGGCCTCCGGCAGTTCCAGACTGCCGCTGAGCTGGTGCTCGGTCCGGCTGTTCTGCAGCAGCAGCTCGGAAGCCCCGACCTGCCGCATCGCGCCCTGCTCCGGCAGCAGGGTCAGCCGGGTGTCCCGGATCCGCAGCTGCGGCTGCAGCATGATCAACCCGAGAATGCGGTTCCAGGCCTCGGGCCTGAGACCGCTGCCCCCTCGCCCTCTCCGGGGCGATGGAGCCAGCGGCCGTCATGCTGGCGCCAGACCACCTCGAGCCCGTCCATCCGTGCCTGGTCGACTATCGGGAAGCGGTTAAGCAGCGACTGCAGCAGATCGAGCTCGAATTCGAGACGGCCGATGCGAGTCCGGACCTCCGGCCCGGCCTCGGTATCGGCAAAGGTTCGCAGATCGGTCAGCCGCAGGCGGGGCCAGCGGCCACTCCAGTCGGCTTCGAGAGTGCCGATATCGACCGGGACGCCCAGCTGATCGCTGAGCAGCCCGGCAAGGGGTTCGCGGTATTCGGCAACCGCCGGGAGAAACTGCCGGGCCAGCGTGACCACCAGCGCCAGCAGCAGCAGCAGGCCGGCGCAGGCCCAGCCCAGCCAGCCCAGTATCCGCCTCAGACCGCCCTTCATCAGCCTTTCCGGTCAGCGCAGCACGACGTCGAACTGCTCGGGACTGTACAGCGTCTCGACCTGGAAGCGAATCGTCTTGCCGATGAAGGCCTCGAGCTCGGCCAGATGCTCGGAGGCGTCATCGAGCAGATAGTCAACCACGGACTGGGCGGCCAGTACCAGATAGGTCTCGGTGTCATAGGCGCGGTGCTGGCGCAGGATCTCGCGGAAAATCTCGTAGCAGACGGTCTCCGGCGTCTTGATGGTGCCGCGCCCTGGCACTGACTGCAGGGTTCGCAGAGCACCTGCTCCAGGCTTTCGCGGGTACGCTTGCGGGTCATTTCCACCAGTCCGAGCTCCGACACACCGGTCACCTTGCACTTGGCGTGGTCCCGCTCCAGCACCCGCTCGAGGGTCCGCAACACCTGGCGCTGATGATCCGAATCTTCCATATCGATAAAGTCGATGATGATGATGCCGCCGAGGTTGCGCAGCCGCAATTGCCGCCCGATCGCCGTGGCCGCCTCGAGGTTGGTCTTGAAGATGGTTTCTTCGAGGTTGCGGTGACCGACGAAAGCGCCGGTGTTGATGTCGACGGTCGTCATCGCCTCGGTCTGATCGAAGATCAGGTAACCACCGGACTTGAGCTCGACCTTGCGACCCAGGCCGCGCTTGACCTCCTCCTCGACATTGAACAGATCGAAGATCGGGCGTTCGCCCGGGTAATACTCGAGCTTGTCCCTGATCTCGGGCACCAGGGCTTCGACGAATTCCTGGGCCTTCTGGAAGGTCTCGCGCGAATCGATGCGGATGCGCTCGACGCCGGCGTGGGCCATGTCGCGCAGCGCGCGCATGTTCAGCGGCAGGTCCTCGTAGACGATCTCCGGCATGCCCGCACGCTCAATCTTGCGCTGAATGGCACGCCACAGCCGGTACAGAAACAGCAGGTCCGCCCGCAACTCGATTTCGTTGGCCCCTTCCGAAACGGTGCGCAGGATAAAGCCGCCACGGCTCTCCTCGCCCGCTTCGTCGATGATCGATTCGGTGAGGCTGCGCAGGCGATCACGCTCTTCGCCATCCTCGATGCGCTGGGACACGCCGATATGCTCGTTGCCCGGCATATAGACCAGGTAGCGGGACGGGATCGACAGATGAGTCGTGAGGCGGGCGCCCTTGGTGCCGATCGGGTCCTTGGTCACCTGCACCAGCAGTGCCTGACCTTCGCGCAGCACCTGGGCAATGGAGGTATTGCCGCGCTCTTCCGGGGTGACGTTCTGGGGCAGCACCTCCTCGACATGAATGAAGGCGGCACGCTCGAGGCCGATATCGACGAAGGCGGCCTGCATGCCCGGCAGCACCCGCACCACCTTGCCCTGGTAAATATTGCCGACGATGCCGCGACGCTTGGCCCGCTCGATGTAGATTTCCTGGGGCACGCCATTCTCGATCACCGCGACGCGGGTCTCCATCGGCGTAAAGTTGATCAGTATTTCTTCGCCCATCGTTCGCAGCCCGCTCCTTATCAGCTGTTCAGATTTTGCCAGATCGGGACCTCGAACTGCGCCAGCAACTCTGCTGTCTCGGCCAGCGGCAATCCCACGACCGCCGAATAGCTGCCCTCGATGCGACTGACGAAGACCGCCCCGAGCCCCTGAATGCCATAGGCGCCAGCCTTGTCCCGCGGCTCGCCGCTGGCCCAGTAACGCCGGCATTCGGCTTCGGTCAGGAGGCGGAACTCGACATCGGTGATCACCACCCGTGACTCGCTGTGCCTGTGATCGACCATTGCGATACCGGTGAGCACCTGATGACGGCGACCCGACAGCAGCATCAGCATCCGCAAAGCATCGGCTTCATCGGCGGGCTTGCCGAGTATGTGGTCGGCCAGGACGACCGCCGTATCGGACCCCAGGGCCGGCAGTTCGGCACCGCTGCGCTCGAAACCGGCACGGGCCTTGTCCAGCGCCAGACGGCGGACGAATTGTTCCGGCGTCTCGCCCTCCAGGGCCACTTCCGGCAGATCCACCGGTCGCGAATCGAAGCGCACGCCGATCTGGGTCAGCAGTTCTCGCCGACGCGGCGAAGCCGACGCCAGTATCAGATCAATCATGGGGATATCCGTTATCCTTGGGTTCGCTCCGGCCAGCCCGCACCCATGTCAAAGCCGACCGCCGGAGGCATCGTTTCAGGTTACCCTGAAGGTGCGACGAATGCTACGCAGCAACACGAAGATCCAGGGCCAGACCAGTGCGCTGACCAGAGAGGGCAGCATGAACATGAAACTGTCCCGGGGATTTCCGGCAATCGACTGCATCCAATGGAAGGTCAGCTGGTTGATGCCAACCAGCACCATCACCATCAGCGCCTGTTTCCAGAGCGGAAACATGCGCAGGCGCTGGTGTATCAGCAGGGTCAGGAAAGCGATCAGCGTCAGTGCCAGAGCGTTGAGACCGAGGGTGCTGCCCTTGAGCAGATCCAGCGATAACCCCATCATCCAGGCCATGCCGAGGCCGACACGGTGCGGCAGCGCAAGCACCCAGTAGATCAGGATCATCGGCACCCATTCGGGACGCCCCCATTCGAAGACGCCAGGCAACGGCAACTGACTCAGGACAAGCCCGACCAGGAAGGTGCCGACAATGATCAGGATTCCGCCGGGACGCGCCTCACTCATCGACGACCCCGTCAGCGGTGCCGTGACGGGCCTGAACCAGCAGCAGGTGCCGGCTCTTGTCGAGGCGCGCGGTGGGCTTGGCGGTCACCATCGAAAAGGGGCGCCCCGGATCGCGCAGCACGCCGGTGACCACGGCCACCGGATAGCCCCGCGGAAAGCGCCCGCCGAGGCCCGAGCTGATCAGCAGATCGCCCTCGCGCACATCGGCGGTATCGGGGACATGCTCGAGTTCGATCTCTTCGTAGGTGCCCTTGCCCAGCGCGATGGCCCGGAAGCCGTTGCGGTTGATCTCGACGGGGATGGCATGCCGCGCGTCGGTGATCAGCATGACCCGGCTGGTGTAATGGGTGGTATCGACCACCTGGCCGGTGACGCCGCCGGCATCGAGCACGGCCTGACCGATGTAGGCCCCGTCCTCGGTGCCGCGGTTGAGGATCACCTGATGCAGGAATGGGTCAGGATTGACGCCGATCAGCTCGCTGAGCATCACCTCGTCCTCGACCCGCTCCTGGCCGTCGAGCAGCTCGCGCAGGCGTATGTTCTCGGCGGTCAACGCAGCGATCTGCTGCACCCTGCGTTCGAGCAGGAGGGCCTCGGACTTGAGCCGTTCGTTTTCCTTCAGCAGGGTGCTGCGATCCACCAGCACATCCGAGAGTTCATCGGCGACCCGGCCCGGCACATCGGCCAGCCACTGCAGCGGGGTGATCACCAGCGACAGATAGGCTCGGGTGTCGCGCATCCTCGGCCAGTTGAGATCGGCCAGAATCAGCAACAGCGCCATCAGCACCAGCACCACGAAGAGCACACGCGGCGAGCCGCCGCGGAAGATAAGCTTAATGGGACACCTCCCGGCAGCTGCCGCGGCGTCCCGAATCGCTCCGGCCGATCGTGCGCATCAGCCGTTATTCGTAGGACAGCAGCTCGAAGGCGTGCTTGTCGAGCATTTCCAGCGCCTTGCCGCCGCCCCGGGCCACGCAGGTCAGCGGATCCTCGGCAATGATCACCGGCAGGCCCGACTCTTCACTGATCAGACGATCGATATTGCGCAGCAGGGCGCCGCCGCCGGTAATGACGATACCGAACTCGGCGATATCGGCTGCCAGCTCCGGCGGGCACTGCTCCAGCGCACTCTTGACCGCCTGCACGATGGACGACAGCGGTTCCTGCAGCGCCTCGAGAATCTCGTTGCTGTTGAGGGTGAAACGACGGGGAATCCCCTCGGCCAGATTGCGACCGCGGACATCGATTTCGAGTACCTCGGAGCTCGGGTAAGCCGTGCCGATCTCCTGCTTGATGCGCTCGGCGGTGGCATCGCCGATCAGCGAGCCGTAGTTGCGGCGCACGTAGGTGACGATGGCCTCGTCGAAAC
Source organism: Marinobacterium aestuariivivens (assembly GCF_042661465.1). Classification (NCBI taxonomy): domain Bacteria; kingdom Pseudomonadati; phylum Pseudomonadota; class Gammaproteobacteria; order Oceanospirillales; family Oceanospirillaceae; genus Marinobacterium; species Marinobacterium aestuariivivens. Next base: position 929,011 of record NZ_JBHSWE010000001.1, read on the forward strand.
GGTCGCCGCCGACACGAACCGACTCGGCATAGACGATACCGTTGAGGGAGATGACGGCGATCTCGGTGGTACCACCGCCGATGTCCACCACCATGGAGCCGCGCGCCTCGTCGACCGGCAGACCGGCGCCGATGGCGGCCGCCATCGGCTCTTCGATCAGGTACACCTCGCGGGCGCCGGCGCCGAGCGCCGATTCCTTGATGGCGCGGCGTTCGACCTGGGTCGATTTGCAGGGCACGCAGACCAGCACCCGCGGGCTCGGCGTCAGGAAGTTGCTGTCGTGCACCTTGCTGATGAAATACTGCAGCATTTTCTCGGTAACGTGAAAGTCGGCAATGACGCCGTCCTTCATCGGCCGGATCGCCGTGATGTTCCCCGGAGTCTTACCCAGCATGCGTTTGGCATCCGCGCCGACCGCTGCCACAGCCTTGTGGTTGCCATTGTGACGAATCGCGACCACCGAAGGCTCGTTCAGCACTATATCCTTGTCGCGGACATAAATGAGGGTGTTAGCGGTGCCCAGGTCAATGGACAGGTCGCTGGAAAAAAGACCTCGGATTTTTTTGAACATGGGAGTGGGGTACCTAAAACAGATGCCGCGCGGCGCGCTGATTCTGAAAACACGTAACTCTAGCAATGGCGGGGATTTAGAGCAAGGAACAAATATGATAGATTAGCTGCCCTCAAGCTACCTTTCCAAGCACCGCCGAGTGCCAGAAACCTTATTGAAATCAGCGAGAACCACAACATGGCTCTAGACCGTTCCGATGTGGAAAAAATCGCCCACCTGGCGCGTCTTCAGATCCGCGAAGAGGAAATTCCGGGTTATACCGAAACCCTGTCGAACATCCTCGCCCTGGTCGATCAGCTGCAGGCCGTCGACACCCGCGATGTCGACCCGATGGCACACCCGCTGGACGCCGTACAGCGCCTGCGTGCCGACATCGTCTGCGAACCGGATCGGCGCGAGGAACTCCAGGCCGTGGCGCCGGCCGTTGAAAACGGCCTCTTCCTGGTCCCGAAAGTGATCGAGTGACAGCGATTCCCACCCTGTGAAGGATACGAACACCATGTTTGACAAGACCCTGGCCGAACTGGCCGGCGGACTGGCCGCAGGCGATTTCAGCAGCGTCGAGCTGACCCAGTCCTACCTGGAGCGGATCAAGGCCGAAGATCCGGCCTACAACAGCTTTATCACCGTCACCGAGGAACAGGCGCTGGTCCAGGCCCGCGCCGCCGACGAAGTCCGCGCCGCCGGCAAGGCCACGGCCTTCACCGGCCTGCCCGTTGCCCACAAGGACATCTTCTGCACCCGGGGCGTGCGTACCAGCTGCGCGTCGCGCATTCTCGATAATTTCATCGCCCCCTATGACGCCACCCTGATTGCCAAGTTCAATGAAGCCGGCGCGGTCATGCTCGGCAAGACCAACATGGACGAGTTCGCGATGGGCTCGTCCAACGAGTCCAGCTTCTACGGTCCGGCCCGCAACCCCTGGGATACCGACCGCGTGCCGGGCGGCTCGTCCGGCGGCTCCGCCGCCGCGGTCGCCGCGCGCCTGGCTCCGGCCGCCACCGGCACCGATACCGGCGGTTCCATCCGCCAGCCGGCGGCCCTGTGCGGCATCACCGGCATCAAGCCAACCTATGGCCGGGTCTCCCGCTACGGCATGGTCGCCTTCGCCTCGTCGCTCGACCAGGCCGGCCCCATGACCCGCACCGCCGAAGACGCGGCGATGATGCTCAACGTCATGGCCGGCTTCGACCCGTTGGATTCGACCTGCCTCGACCGCGAGGTACCGGACTACAGCCTGACGCTGAACGACAGCCTCGAAGGCCTGAAAATCGGCCTGCCGAAGGAGTACTTCTCCGCCGACCTGAATCCGGCGGTCGCCGAACAGGTACAGAGCGCGGTGCGCGAATTCGAGCAGCTCGGCGCCAGCGTTCGGGAGATCAGCCTGCCCAACACCGCCCTGGCCGTGCCGGCCTACTACATCATCGCGCCGGCGGAGGCCTCGTCCAACCTGTCCCGCTTCGACGGCGTGCGCTACGGCTATCGCTGCGAAGACCCGAAGGACCTCGAGGACCTGTACAAGCGCAGCCGCGGCGAGGGCTTCGGCGACGAGGTCAAGCGCCGCATCATGGTCGGCACCTATGCCCTCTCGGCCGGCTATTACGATGCCTACTACCGCAAGGCGCAGCAGGTGCGGCGCCTGATCCAGCAGGATTTCGTCCGGGCGCTGTCCGAAGTGGACGTCATCATGGGACCGACCACGCCGCAGCCGGCCTTCCGCCTCGGCGAGAAGACCTCGGATCCGGTGCAGATGTACATGGAGGACATCTACACCCTGGCACTGAACCTCGCCGGCCTGCCCGGCATGTCGATTCCCTGCGGACAGACCGGGGGACTGCCGGTCGGCCTGCAGATCATCGGCGACTATTTCAATGAGGCGAAGCTGCTCAACGTGGCGCACCGCTTCCAGCAGGCGACCGACTGGCACACACAGGCACCGGCGAGTATCAAGGGGTAAAACAGGATGCAGTGGGAAACCGTAATCGGGCTGGAGATTCACGTCCAGCTCGCCACCAGGACCAAGATCTTTTCCGGCGCCAGCACCGCCTTCGGCGCCGAGCCCAACACCCAGGCCTGCGCCATCGACCTGGCGCTGCCGGGCACTCTGCCGGTGCTGAACGAGGATGCCGTGCGCAAGGCGGTGATGTTCGGCCTGGCGGTGGACGCAGAGATCGGCAAGCGCTCGGTGTTCGAGCGCAAGAACTATTTCTACCCGGACCTGCCCAAGGGCTACCAGACCACCCAGCTGGCGGAGCCGATCGTCGGCCCGGGCCATGTCGACATCAACCTCGATGACGGCAGCAGCCGCCGGGTGCGCATCCACCATGCCCACCTTGAGGAGGACGCCGGCAAGTCGCTGCACGAGGACTTCCACGGCATGTCCGGCATCGATCTCAACCGCGCCGGCACGCCGCTGATTGAGATCGTCACCGAGCCGGACATGCGCTCGGCCGAGGAAGCGGTGGCCTTTGCCCGCAAGCTGCATTCCATCGTCACCTCGATCGGCATCTGCGACGGCAACATGGCCGAGGGCTCGATGCGCTTCGACGTCAACGTGTCGGTGCGCCCGCAGGGCAGCGACGTCCTCGGCACACGCACCGAGACCAAGAACCTCAATTCCTTCCGCTTCATGGAGGAGGCGATCGAGCTCGAGGTCGAACGCCAGATCGACGTCATCACCGGCGGCGGCAAGATCGTGCAGGAGACCCGACTCTACAACGGCGACACCAAGGTCGCGCGCGCCATGCGCAGCAAGGAGGAAGCCAACGACTACCGCTACTTCCCCTGCCCCGACCTGCTGCCGGTGATCCTCGACGATGACTACATCGAAGCGGTCCGCGCAACGCTGCCGATGCTGCCGGACCAATGGAAGGCACTGTTCGTCGAGCAGTACGGGCTGTCCGACTACGATGCCGGCGTGCTGTCTTCGAGCCCCGTCCAGGCCGCCTACTACGAGGAAGTGGCCAAGCTCTGCGGCGACGGCAAGCTGGCCGCCAACTGGGTGATGGGCGAGCTCGCCCGCTTCCTGAACCAGAACGACACCGAGATCAAGGACTCGCCGGTCAGCGCGCTGCAGCTCGGCGGCCTGCTCGAGCGCATCCGGGACAACACCCTTTCCGGCAACATCGCCAAGAAGGTGTTCGAGGTGATGTGGTCCGAGGGCGGCAGCGCCGACGAGATCATCGAAGCCAGGGGACTGAAGCAGGTCACCGATACCGGCGCCATCGAGAAGGTGGTCGACGAGGTGATCGCCAACAGCACCAAGCAGGTCGAGCAGTACAAGGCGGCCGAACCGGACAAGCGCGGCAAGATGCTCGGCTTCTTCATGGGCCAGGTGATGAAGGCCACCGGCGGCAAGGCCAACCCGGGCGCCGTCACCGGCATCCTCAAGCAGAAACTGGATGCACTCTGCGAGTGAACGCGTGAGACGTGAGGCGTTAAGAACGTAGGGTGGAATGAGCTTGCGAATTCCACCGGTGCTTTCAGCAGCCGGCGGAGGTGATTGAGAGCATTGGTGGAATTTGTACCTTTGGTACTCATTCCACCCTACGCACCAGCAAACCGCATTGCCAACCGATGACCCACATCCAAAGCTTCGACTACGTCGCCGCACCCGATGCCCGGGTGCTGGTCCTGGGCTCGATCCCGGGCCTGAAGTCTCTGCAGGAGGTGCAGTACTATGCCCATCCACGCAACGGCTTCTGGCCGATCATGGCGCGACTGCTGGATTTCGATCCGGCCCTGCCCTACCCGCAGCGACTGGAAGCCCTGAAAGGCAGCGGCATCGCGCTCTGGGATGTGGTACATCGCTGCCACCGACCCGGCAGCCTCGACCAGAACATCGCAGGCGACAGCGTCGAAGCCAACGACTTCGCATCCTTTTTCCGCCTGCACCCCGGGGTTCGGACCATCTTCTTCAATGGCGGCACCGCCGAGACGCTGTTCAAGCGGCATGTCATCAGAGGCGGCATCGCGCTTCCGGCAGGACTGGAAATGACCCGCCTGCCCTCGACCAGCCCGGCCAATGCCGGCATCCGACTGGAGCAGAAGCTGGAGCAGTGGCGTGCGGTTCTCGACAGCCTGCGCCCCTGATGCCGGCGGTGGAACGCCACCCGGTGGAACGCCACCCGGTGGAATTCGCTTCGCTCATTCCACCCTACCCATTCGGATACCGCATGGCGCACCGAAGCCAGTCACCCGTAACGCCTTAGGCTTTCTTCAAATATGCCGCCACCAGCACGATCTGAACGCCGTTGACCTTGCCTTCGATATGCTTGGGGTTGTCGGTCAGGCGGATATCCTTGACCAGGGTGCCGCGCTTGGCGGTAAAGCCTGCCCCTTGACGTCGAGATCCTTGATCAGGGTGACGGAATCGCCGGCCTGCAGCGGCGTGCCGTTGCTGTCGCGGGTCGGCTGCGCATTTTCATCCTGCTCGACGACGCCGGCCCGGGCCCAGCGCTCGGTCTCTTCGTCCAGGTAGAGCATGTCCAGCAGATCCTGGGCCCAGACCTCGCCGGAGAGACGCTTGAGCTGACGCCAGGCCAGCACCTGAACCGCCGGCACCTGAGTCCACATGCTGTCATTGAGACAGCGCCAGTGATGCTGATCGGCCGGCGCCTCGATCTCCTCCAGGCATTTCCCGCACAGCAGCGCCTGGCTGTCGAGCCCGGGCGCCGGCGATTCGGGTATATCATAGGCGGAAAGGTTCTCGGCTGCGCCACAGAGTTCACACTTGCCGCCGCTGCGGTTCAGAAGCTGCTGGTCGATAGTCATGCATTTTGTCCGGTTATTGGAAAACCGGGCACTTTACCACAGTTAGGCGTTCCACATCACTGTCACGCACTCTCCCGCGCCTGGAGCCTGAACCCCAGATCGACCACGGGGTCGTCGATCTTCTCGCCATCGAGACGGCGCATCAGCATTTCGGCCGACATTTTGCCGATCTCGTAGAGCGGCGTGGCGATCGAGGTCAGCGACGGATTGATGCACGCAGAGGCCTCGAGGTCATTGAAGCCGGCGACCGCCAGTTGCTGGGGGATACGGATATGCCGCCGCTGGCTCTCGAAGATCGCGCCATACGCCAGGTCATCGTTGATGCAGAACACCGCGTCGAGATCGGGCGCAGCCGCCAGCAGGTCTCCGAGCAACTCTCCCCAAGCCGCACCGTCGAAGGCTCGGCGGTCGTGACGATCCGGCGGCCGTCATGGAGACCCGCCTCGACAAGGGTGTCGACGAAGCCCTGGATACGCCGCTGGGCCCGGTAGTCCATCTGCGCGCCGATCACCCCTATGCGGCGGTAGCCGCGACCCAGCATGTATTCGGCCATCGCCGCACCTGCCGCCCGGTGGGAGATGCCGACATTCATGTCCAGCGGCGCCCCTTCGCCCAGCTCCATCATCTGCACCACCGGTATGCCTGCGGACGTCAGCAGGCTGCGACTGCTGTCGGACTGATTGAGCCCGGTGACGATGATACCGTCCGGATGATGGGTCAGAAACTTGGCGATCAGACTCGATTCCTGCTGCACCGAGTAGTAGGTATTGCCCATCAGCATCTCGTAGCCCCGCGCACTGCAGACGTCATAGATGCCCTTGATCACATTGCTGAAGACGGCATTGGAGACAGAGGGTATCACCACCGCGATGCTGTAGCTGCGCTGGCCGGCCAGGGAGCGCGCCGCCCGGTTCGGAATGTAGCCGAGCGCATCCACCGCCTGCCTCACCCGCTCGCGCACCTGCTCCGAAACCCGCGCGGGATCGTTCAGCGCCCGCGAGACGGTCATGGAGCTGACGCCGGCCATGCGGGCGACGTCGCTCAGAGTCACACGCCCCTTGCTGCGGCTGCTGGGCTGGGTCTGTCTGCTGGGCATGGAACCGACTCCTGAACGGCTGAAGACGCCATTCTAGCAGTATTCCCCTGGGCGACAACCCCGCAAAATGTTAGCGCTAAACTTTTTGGCATCCGGTTATTGACCCGACAATCCGTCTCGGCTAACCTTGAAAACAGTGACCATCCCCGGGAAAGACGGGGATTTTTATGTTCAACGAATGTTAGCGCTAAAATATAACAATATGAATCTAGTGATCATGGGCGTATGCGGCTGCGGCAAGAGCACCATCGGCGAACGCCTCGCCACCGAGCTCGACGCCGGCTTTATCGAAGGCGACAGTTTCCATCCGCTGGAAAACGTGCGCCGCATGTCCGCCGGCATCCCGCTGACCGACGCCGACCGCGCCCCTGGCTGGCACGCCTGAGCGAAGAGCTCGCCAAGGCCAACCGGTCGGGCAGAACCGCGATTCTGTCCTGCTCGGCGCTGAAGAAGCGCTACCGCGAGCAGCTCGCCGAAAGCGGCCCCCTGACATTCGTTTACCTGCAGGGCGACCGCGCCGAGATCGAGCGTCGCATGTCCCAGCGTCAGAACCACTTCATGGTGGCCTCGATGGTCGCCAGCCAGTTCCAGGCCCTCGAAGAACCCGGCCCGGACGAATCCTGCATCCGCGTATCCATTCTGCAAACGGTCGACCAGATCGTGCAGGAAGTGCTGCAAAAACTGGATGCGACCTGAAACCGCCGATCCTCCTTTGACTACGCTTGTAGTCATTTTCAAAGCCAAAACAAACCTAAAAAGGTGAGTCATGACAATAACAAAGCCACTCTCAGAGACCGCTAGGAAACTGCTGTCCCGCACCGTTGCAGGTACTCTGCTCGGTGCCGGCCTGCTGCTGGGCAACGCCCAGGCCGCGGATTACAGCTGGACCTTCCAGACGTCCGAAAATGCCGGCGAACCGCAGTTCGAGATTAAGAAGGCCTGGGCCGACAACGTCAAGACGATGTCGAGCGGGCGCATCGAAATCGAAATCCTGCCGGTCAACGCCGTGGTGCAGGCCAACCAGACCCTCGATGCGGTCAGCTCCGGCATCCTGCAGGGGCACCTGACCGACCCAAGCTACTTCTCCGGTCGCGACCCGGCCTTCGGCATGCTCGGCAACCTGGTCGGCGCCTGGGGCGATCCGCTCGAGTTCCTGGACTACATGAAGTACAGCGGTGGCGAAGATCTCTACAACGAACTGGTCGAGCCCTACGGCGTACACCTGATCGGCGCGGCGGCCACCGGTCTCGAAGCTTTCGTGTCGAAGAAGCCGATTCGTACCGTCGACGACATGAAGGGCCTCAAGCTGCGCGCACCGGAAGGCATGGTCTACAACATCTTCCAGAAAGCCGGCGCCACGCCGGTAAACCTGCCGGGCTCCGAAGTCTATACGGCCCTTGAAAAAGGCGTCATCGATGCCGCCGACTACACCGTGTTCTCGACCAACCACGACCAGGGTCTGCACAGCTTCGCCCAGTACCCGAACTATCCGGGCTTCCATTCGCTGCCGATGGTGTCGGTATCGCTTAACAAGGAGATCTGGGACGGTCTGCCGGCGGACCTCAAGGCCATCCTGGAAACATCGGTCGATTCGATGGCCTACGAGATGGTCGCCAAGCTCAAGGCACGCGACCTGGTGGCGGTGAAAAAGGCGCGCGAGGACGGTTCCATCACCATTATCGACATGGCACCGGAAGAGCGGGCCAAATTCCGCAACATCGCCAAGGACGAGTGGAAAGCCTGGGCCGAGAAGAGCGAGCTGAACCGGAAGATCTATGACTCCGTCGTCAGCTACCTGACCGACCGCAACCTGATGTAACTCCCCCCGGGGCACAGGCCCCGGGCGTTTCAATCATTCCGAACAGCGGGCCGCCCCCGGCCCGCGCGGAGGCTCCATGTCAACCCTGTCCAACCCGACCCGAGAGGCGCAGAAAGCGGAATCCGACGTCCAGCGCGACGGAGAACGCAATGCCCTTGACCGACTGATATCCCGCGGCGGTGCCGTGGCGGCCTGGCTGGTATTCGTGGCGATGGCCATCAGTGTCTTCGAAGTGATCATGCGCTACGGCTTCGATTCGCCGACCTCCTGGGTCCACGAAACGGTCGTCTTTCTTGTCGCCACCAGCTTCGCCCTCGGCGGTCCCGCCACCCTGGCGAAAAACCGCCATATCCGGGTGCGCGTGCTCTATGACGCTGTCGGCCCGGGCCTGCGCGTGTGGTTCGACCGCTTCAACGACCTGGTGACCCTGGGCTTCTGCGTCGCCATGTCCTATGCCGCGTTCAGCATGTTCTGGCGCGCATCGCACAACCCGATGGGCGACTGGCAGCTGGAGCGCTCCGGCACCGCCTGGAATCCGCCGATGCCGGCCCTGACCAAGGGCCTGATCATGTTCGCCCTGATTCTGATGACCGTGCAGGCCCTGCTGCACCTGATCCAGTCCTGCCGCCCGGCCCGCGCTTACGAGGTTCACCGCTGATGGATATCGCTACAGCGACAATGTTAATGGTCGGCCTTATATTCGCCCTGCTGGTCACCGGCCTGCCACTGGCCTTCATCACCGGCCTGGTGGCGATGGGCTTCACCTTCGGCTGGTTCGGCCCCAACGCGCTGCCGCTGGTGACCAGCCGGGTCTATGGTTTCGTCACCGAATATTCACTCGTCGCGGTGCCGATGTTCGTGCTGATGGCCTCCCTGCTGGACCGTTCGGGCATCGCCAGGGATCTGTTCAATGCGATGCGTGTCTTCGCCGGCCGCCTGCCCGGCGGTGTCGCGGTCCAGACCGTGGTCGTGGCCTTCTTCCTGGCTGCCCTGTCCGGCATCATCGGCGGCGAGATCGTGCTGCTCGGCATCCTGGCGCTGCCGCAGATGCTGCGCCTGGGCTATGACAAGCACCTGTCGATCGGCGTCGTCTGCGCCGGCGGCGCCCTCGGCACCATGATGCCGCCGTCTATCGTGCTGATCATCTACGGCATGATCGCCAGTGTTTCGATCGCCGACCTCTTTACCGCCGCCATCACACCGGCGGTGATCCTGATGGCCTCCTATATCGGTTATGTGCTGGTACGCTGCCTGCGCAACCCGCAGCTCGGCCCGCCGCTACGCCCCGAAGACGCCGACGGCGGCTTTGCCACCCGCGCCGATGCCCTCAAGGCCATTGTCGTACCGGGCCTGATCGCGGGCCTGGTGCTGGGCACCATCTACGGCGGCATCGCCTCGGTCACCGAAGCCGCGGCGATGGGCGTGTTCGGCGTCCTGCTGGCGATCCTGCTGCGCGGCGAGTTCTCGCTCAAGGTATTGCACACCAGTCTTGGCCAGACGCTGATCACCTGCGGCATGATCATCTGGATCGGCATCGGCGCCGCGGCCCTGGTCGGCGTCTACAACCTGATGGGCGGCAACCGCTTTGTCTCCGGCCTGATCCAGGGCATGGATGTGGCGCCGATCGCGATCATCCTGGTGATGATGGCCATCCTGCTGGTGCTGGGCCTGTTCCTCGACTGGATCGGCATTGCCATGCTGGCGCTGCCGATCTTCGTGCCGATCGTGGTGCAGCTGGGCTATGACCCGATCTGGTTCGGCATCCTGTTCGCGGTGAACATGCAGGTCTCCTTCCTGTCGCCCCCGTTCGGCCCGGCCGCCTTCTATCTGAAGGGCGTGGCACCGCCCGAGGTGAGCCTCAAGGATATTTTCGTCGCGGTGCTGCCCTTTATCGCGCTGCAGCTCTGTGTCCTGGCACTGCTGCTGGCCTGGCCCCAGACCGCCCTGTGGCTCCTGCAGTAGAATTCGAGGCTGAACAATGAAAATCACCGCACTGAAAACCTGGCAGGTGCCGCCACGCTGGCTGTTCCTCAAAATCGAGACCGATGCCGGCGTCTACGGCTGGGGCGAACCGGTGGTCGAGGGTCGCGCCGCCACCGTCGAGGCGGCCGTGCACGAACTCGCCGACTACCTGGTCGGTCAGGATCCGCACCGCATCGAACATCTCTGGAACCTGCTGTACCGTGCCGGCTTCTACCGCGGGGGACCGGTCCTGATGAGCGCCATCGCCGGTATCGACCAGGCGCTCTGGGACCTCAAGGGCCGGGATCTGGGCGTGCCCGTGCATCAGTTGCTCGGCGGCGCCTGCCGCGACCGGATGCGGGTGTACGCCTGGACCGGCGGCGACCGCCCCGATGACGTCGGCGCCGGCGCCGGGCACTCGCCGACCAGGGCTTCACCGCTTTCAAGATGAACGGTACGGCCGAGATGGCAATCGTCGACTCTCACCGCAAGATCGACGAGGCGGTCGCCCGCGTCGCCGAGGCCCGCGCCGCGGTCGGTCCGGATGTCGGCATCGCCATCGACTTCCATGGCCGGGTCCACCGCCCGATGGCCAAGTCTCTGCTGCGCGAGCTGGAAGAGTATCACCCGATGTTCGTCGAGGAACCGGTGCTGCCGGAGCACCTGCCCTGCCTGAAGCAGATTGCCGGCAACCTCGGCTACCCGATCGCCACCGGCGAACGGCTGCATACCCGCTACCAGTTTCGCGACCTGCTGGCCGACGGCATGGTCGACATCATCCAGCCGGACCTGAGCCACTGCGGCGGCATCAGCGAGGGACTGAAAATCGCCACCCTGGCCAGCGCCCACGATGTGGCGCTGGCGCCGCACTGCCCGCTCGGCCCCCTGACCCTGGCCGCCTCGCTGCAGCTGGATGCCGTCTGCCACAACGCCTTTATCCAGGAACAGAGCATGGGCATCCACTACAACCGCGACAACGACGTACTCGATTACCTGGTCGACAAGTCGGCGCTGAAAATCGAGGACGGCTTCATCGCCATCCCGCGGGGCCCGGGCCTCGGCGTCGAGATCGACGAAGCCTATGTCGAGGAAAGATCCAGGGTCGGCCATCGCTGGCGCAACCCCGTCTGGTTGCATGAAGATGGCAGCATCGCCGAGTGGTAGCCGTACCGGAGACTGGAACGACCGCTGGCGCAACCCCGTCCGGATCTGTCACGCAGGACAGGACGGCAGCATCGCCGAGTGGTAACCCGAGGTGAAAAACATGACAGAACAGCATCGTAACGTGCTGGAAAACGCGCTCGACGAGCTGCCCCTGGTCGCGATCCTGCGCGGCATCACGGCGGATGAAGTCGAGCCCGTCGCCGACGCCCTGATCACCGCCGGCTTTCGCATGATCGAGATACCGCTCAACTCGCCCTCGCCCTGGCAGAGCATCGAGCGGTTGCGCCGCCACTGTCCGGCCGGGGTACTGGTCGGCGCCGGAACGGTGCTCGACGGCAACGAGGTGAGCCGGCTGGCTTGCGCCGGCGGCGAGCTGCTGATCACACCGAACGCCGACCCGCAGATCATCGCGGCCGGCCTCGGTGCGGGGCTGGCACCGGTCATCGGCTGCATGACCCCGACCGAAGCCCTGATGGCGGCGCGGGCCGGCGCCCTGGCCCTCAAGCTGTTCCCGGCAGCGCGCCTGGGCAGCGGCTATTTCAGCGACCTCAGGGCCGTGCTGCCAAAGGATCTGCCGGTGCTGGCCGTCGGCGGCATCAACGGGAGTAATATGGCCGAATGGCACGCCGCCGGTATCGGCGGCTTCGGCTTTGGCGGCAACCTGTACTGTCCCGGCCGGCCGCCGGCCGAAGTCGGCCGCATCGCCGCGGACCTGGTGGCCGAGTGGCGGCGCCTCGATGCCGCAACGGAACTCGCCGGATGACGAACCCATTGATCCTGGTCGACTGGGGCTCCAGCAATTTCAGGGCCTTCCTGATCGACGGCGAAAGCGGGCAGTGCCTGGACAGACGCGCTTCGGAGCGCGGGCTGAAATCGCTGAGAAGCGATCAGTTCGCCGAATACTGCGCCGCCGAACTGACCGACTGGCGCCAGGCGGACGCCCTCCCCGTTTATATGGCCGGCATGGTCGGGTCGGCCCGCGGCTGGATGGAAACGCCGCAGCTCGACCTGCCGCTGGACAGCGCCGGTCTCGCAGCCGGCGTCAGGGCCGTGCCGGACTTCGACAATGGCTGGATTCTCCCGGGCGCGCGGGTCCTCGGCGAACACGAGGTCGATGTGATGCGGGGCGAAGAGGTTCAGGCGCTTGGCGCGCTCGCGATCGCCGGCCTCGGGGACGCCATGCTCTGCCTGCCGGGTACCCACAGCAAGTGGGTACGGGCCGGCGGCGGGCGCCTGCTGGATTTCACCACCCTGATGACCGGCGAACTCTATCAGGCCGTGCGCTTTCACACCCTGATCGGCGAACCGGCGCGGGACGAATCCACCTTCGAACCCGAGGCCTTTGCCCTGGGCCTGGACCGCGTGCACGAAAGTCCGGGCGGCGTGCTGCACGCGCTGTTCGAGGGCCGCAGCCGGATGCTGCAGGCGGGCCTGGCGGCGCCCGCTGTCGCCAGCTACCTGTCCGGCGTCCTGATTGGCGAAGAGATCCGCTGCATGCGCCAGGCGCATCCCGCGCTCGAGGCGCTGCTGCTGGTCGGTGCCGAACGCCTGCGGGCGCCCTACAGCCAGGCACTGCATTACGCCGGTCTCGAGCCGCGCTGGATCGACAGCGACCGGGCCAGCCTTGCCGGCATGCTGGAGGTCGCCCGCCGGCACCGGGAAATGATACGCTGCCTCTGAAGATCCCAACAGAATCGCGCAGGCGCCAGAAGCATGGACAGACTCTTCACCTACGGCACCCTGATGGTGCCCGAGGTTATCGAAACGGTGATCGGCCGGCCGGCAGGCCTGGCGCTGGCCGCCGAACTGCCGGACTTTGGCTGCTACCGTGTACGCAACCGCCAGTTCCCCGCCATTCTTGCCGAGGCCGGGCAGCAGACACCTGGCTGCCTCTACCGGGGCATCGACTCACCGGCCCTGGAGCGGCTCGATCATTACGAGGGCAGCCTGTACCGCCGCCATCGGGTGCAGGTCCTGCTGCAGGACGGCCAAAGCATCGAAGCCTGGACCTATGTCTGCCACCCGCGCTCACGGGACTGGCTGACCCGCGAAACCTGGCAACTGGAGCAGTTCGTCGAGCGCCACCTGGCGCTGTTCATGCAGGGGTCAGCCGTCCCCAGACCTGAGTGCGGCCTGGGCTTCTGCAAAGTCCTGCTGCGTGTTGATATTCATGAACTCCTGCGGACGGTCGCACCGGCACTCGATATACCCTCGGCCTCCAGCCAGCCGCGCACGGCACGCCGGCCGGTTTCACGAAAGGCTTCGAGTGAAGCCGCCTTCGCCACCGGCACAATCAGGTGCAGGGTCTGCAGATAGTCGCCATCCTGCACCACCACCAGCGAATCGGGATGGGCTTGTGCCAGGGCGATCATGCGGTCCAGGCTGACAGGCGACACCAACGGCGTGTCGCAGGGCATGATCAGCAGATGACTGCAGTCCAGGGCGCCGAGCGCCCGGCTGATGCCGCTGAGCGGACCGGTGCTGTCGCCGGCATCTTCCAGAATGCCGTCGGCCAGGTCACGATAGCCCCGCTGCTCCGAGCGGCAACCGATCCAGACATGACCGACGCGCCCGCGCAGCCGCTCGATCAGATGGCAGATCATCGGCCGCCCCGCCAGCGGCAGCAGACCCTTTTCACCGCCCCCCATGCGCCGGCTCTCTCCACCGGCCAGTATCAGCGCATCCAGCTTCACCGCATCGCTCCGAAAGAATTTCTGGGCCCGGCAGAGACTATTACGACAGCCACGCCGACTCAAGCCCCGGGTTGCGAATGCCCGAAAAGACGCTGACGCACCCGCTTGAGCTGACGCGCCTCGTAGGCATCATGGGTGGCATCGCCGATCTGGGTGGCTTCCCAGGCATTGCAGTCCAGCACCTGGATTTCGTAGGGGTAAATGCAGCGCCGGCCATCTTCGAGCCGGATAATCAGTCGCTCGACGAACTTGAACATGCGAAAAGCCCGATCGCTGAAGGGATTACCCTGTTCCGGCAGCGGCGGGTCGCCATCGGCTCCGGCCTCCGGCTCGACCACGAAGGGCGGCGGATCGATACCGTATAGGCTGTGAATCTCGTGCAACTCGGCCAGGGAGTTGCGGCTGCGCTCGGGCAACTGATTGGCGAACATGATGACGCTGCGGCTGCGCAGGAACTTGATCAGCAAGACCGCCGAGAAAATATCGTGGGTCACCAGACGCACGCCAAGACGGTCGAACTGCTCCATGGCCAGATTGCCGGGCTTGTGGAGCAGCTTGGTCATGATGCGCTCGAAGGATTTTTCCTCCTTGATATGGAAATCCACCAGTGGAATCTTGCACTGATCGTCACCGATCCACTGCTGCCCCTGCAGCTCGAACAGCCAGGGCTGAAAACGCCCCTGGACACTCTGCAGCGCGGTCTGGTGTGCCACCGGATCCTGGGTCACGGCGGCATGGGTCGCACAGTGCAGCACTTTCAGCAAAACGCAGGGCCAGTTGGGCCAGTCGCCATCGGGCGGCCGCGAGGCCTCGAGCAGCAGCTCCTCGATCGACATCTCGCGAATATGTCGCGGGACAGCCTCGATCCGGTGCCAGGGCAATATCACCTCGTCGAGAAAACGAATGGCGCGACCGTGGATCTGATCCAGCCAGTCATGATCCTCGGGATCCGCCGGGTCGAAGCCGTAGGCCCGCATAAAGCGTGTCGCCGCCGCCTCGTCCCCTATCTGCAGTTGCGCAAGATCGACGACTGAACGGCCTCCAATCAGGGTTTCCAGGGTCTCCCAGGGAATCTCGAGTTCCGCCGCACTGCCCACCCGCGGCACCCACTCAGGCCCGGCTATACGTTTCGCCATCCAGTACCCGCCTGCACCAATATTGTGCTCTGACACTACCTTGGTGCCGAAGCGCAAGCCTGTCAAGCCTGCAATCGAGCGGTCTTGAGCAGACGCCCCGAAGCCCAAACTTTACGTAAAGGTAAACTTGAAGTATAACCTAGGGAAAACCCCAATAAACAATCCCGGAGCCCCCATGGATCTGACGCTGACCGAAGAACAGGCACTGATACAGGACACTGCGCGCCGCTTCGCCGATTCGGAGCTGGCGCCCGTTGCCGCCGAGCTGGACCGCTCGGGCGATCACGCGATCCTGAAACGCAACTGCCGCCAACTCGCCGAACTCGGCTTCATGGGCCTCAATATCGACAGTCGTTACGGCGGCACCGAAGCCGGTGTCGTGGCCTTCAGCCTCGCTGTCACCGAGATCGCCCGGGCCTGTGCTTCGACAGCGGTCACCCTCTCGGTTACCAATATGGTGGCCGAAGTCATCCGGCTGTGGGCAGCGAAGAGCAGAAGGCACTCTACTTGCCGAGACTCTGCAGCGGCGACTACCTCAGCGGCAGCTTCTGCCTGACCGAAGCGGGCGCCGGTTCCGACCCGGCCTCGATGCGCACCCGGGCCGAGCGCTCGGGCGACGGCTGGTGCCTGAACGGTACCAAGCAGTGGATCACCAGTGCCGAATTCGCCGGCATCTACGTCGTCTGGGCCGTCACGGACCCCGAAGCTCCCAAAGGCAAGGGCATCAGCTGCTTTCTGATCGAGGCCGGCAGCGACGGCATTCAGGTCGGTCCGGCCGAGCAGAAGATGGGCCAGCGGGGCTCGGCAACCAACGAAGTCCATTTCGACAATGTCCGGGTACCCGGCAGCGCCCTGCTCGGCCGCCTCAATGACGGTTACCGTATCGCGGTCTCGGAGCTCGCCGGAGGCCGCATCGGCATCGGCTCGCTGGCGCTGGGCATCGGCCTCGCCGCGATGGACTATGCCACCCGCTATACCACCGAACGCCAGCAGTTCGGCCACCCGATCGCGGACTTCCAGGGTCTGCAATGGATGATCGCCGACCGCGCCACCGAACTCGAAGCCGCCCGTCTGCTGCTGATGAGCGCCGCCGACCGCAAGGAGAAGGGCCAAAGCTTCACCCGCGAAGCCTCGATGGCCAAACTCTTCGCCAGCGAAAAGGCCAACCAGGCCTGCTACACCGCCCTTCAACTGCTCGGCGGCTACGGCTACATGCAGGAATATCCGCTCGAACGACTCACCCGGGATGTCCGCATCACCACCCTCTACGAGGGCACCAGTGAAGTCCAGCGCATCGTGATCGCGCGGGAGATCCTGAAGGAATACCGCCAGGCGTGAGGCATGAGGCGTGGGGAAAGGGTACCGATAAGTGCACCGTACAATCAAAATGCCGGTGCGGTGCGCTTCGCTTCACTGTAAACCGCTCCTGCGTTTACAGCATTTCCGCCGTCCGTGGCGGTCACCGGCACCCTACGTCAACGCTCCGATACCCGCAGATATGAACAGCGAGCCCGACGCCAATCTTTTACGTCCTCTTAAACGAAAAAAGCCTGAAGTTTTTCAACCTCAGGCTCTTTATCGAATTTGGTAGCGGGGGCCGGATTTGAAAGGACGACCTTCGCCCGCGGTTATGAAGAGCGAGCCCGACGCTTCTTTGTGTAACCAAGCTCCGAAAACGAAAAAAGCCTGAAATCTTTCGACTTCAGGCTTTTCTCTTCATTTGGTAGCGGGGGCCAGATTTGAACTGACGACCTTCGCCCGCGGTTATGAAGAGCGAGCCCGACGCTTCTTTGTGTAACCAAGCTCCGAAAACGAAAAAAGCCTGAAATCTTTCGACTTCAGGCTTTTCTCTTAATTTGGTAGCGGGGGCCAGATTTGAACTGACGACCTTCGCCCGCGGTTATAAAGAGCGAGCCCGACGCTTCTTTGTGTAACCAAGCTCCGAAAACGAAAAAAGCCTGAAATCTTTCGACTTCAGGCTTTTCTCTTAATTTGGTAGCGGGGGCCAGATTTGAACTGACGACCTTCGGGTTATGAGCCCGACGAGCTACCAGGCTGCTCCACCCCGCATCAACGTGGGGCGTATAGTACAGACCACCCTGCCCCTATACAACCCCTTTGTTAAAATATTTTTAAAATCAGTCAGATAAATGCGATTCAGGGCTGCTCGATACCGACGATGATCCAGTCGGCGTTCGGCACGCTCGAATCCCGGGTCAGGTGCCAGACTTCATTGAATTCGGTGGTCTGGTCGGAATCCTCCTTCAGCCAGCCGTAGAAGTTCAGGCTCACGACCACATGGTCGCCGTTGTCGATGAAGTTGGCCAGCTCGGCCATCACCGACACCACTTCGGTGTGCTGCTCGCCGTTCTTGGCACGTTCCCGCTGCAGTTCGGACAGCAGCTCGGGCGAAACGTAGGTGCGGATCTCGTCCCAGTTGCTCTCGTCCCAGGCCTTCTGCAGCTTGATGAAGTGGCTCTTGGCCCCTTCGACAAAAGCTTCCTGGTTGAACCAGGACGGGGTACTCAGCGACGTACCGAGGGGTGTGCCGAAGCTGCCGGAAGCCGCGCCGAAGTCAGGCTGGGGCTGCTGGGCACGGGCCATCGGTTCTGACTGTGCCGGCTCGTAGGCCCGGCTGCCCTGCTGCACGCCGGCGTAGGCCGGCGCCGGGGACTGCTGTCGCCGGAACATCGCGAACAGCTTGTACGCCATGAACGCCAGCAGGCCGATCAGCAGGATATCCATGAACTGGATGCCGTCGAAGGCGCCGCCGAAGAAGAGCGCACCGAGCAGGCCGCCTGCGAGCAGACCACCGAGAAGACCGCCCATCATGCCGGGTTTCTTGGCCGTGGTCGCGCCGGTCGGAGAGGTTGCGGCTTTCTGTTGAGTGGTGGTGCTGCCGGCCGTTTCATTGCTGGTCGGCGACGTTTTTTTCGGCGCAGAGAAGCTCTTGCCGATGCTGCTGCCACCGCCGAACCGCTTCCCGGCCTCGGCATCGGGGGTCAGCAGGCTGAACCCCAGAAAAACGGCGAACATGATGGTTATCAACTTTTGCATGGAGACTCCGTAGTTTTTATCGAGCGCAGGGTTTCGGTCACGACGGCCAGATAGATGCCAGCGAATATTAGGGCGATACCGGCGAAATGGAAAGCCTGAACCTGCTCGCCAAGCAGCAGTACCGACAGCAACAGTCCGAACAGCGGCATCAGGTGGATAAAGAGACCGGCAACCGGGGCTCCGAGTTCCGCGACACCGCGATTCCAGCACAGATAGGACAGAATCGACGGAAAAATCGCCATGTAGAGTACCGTCGCGCCGGTCCTGAGGGTGAATTCGGGCAGGCGCCCCTGACTCAGTTCCAGCAGCATCGGCGCCAACAGCGCCAGGACGCCGATCAGCACGGTGATGCCGAAAAAGGTAAAGGCACTCAGCTCCACCGGCTTGTAACGCAGCAGTACCGAGTACAGCGCCCAGTCCACGACGGCCGCGAACACCCAGAGATCGCCGCGATTGAACTGCAGCTGCAGCAGCGCGTCGAGCCTGGCCTGGGTCAGCAGCACCAGTACGCCGACCAGTGAAATGCTGACCCCGACCCACTGTCGGAGGCTCACTGCCTGCTTCAGAAAAACCCGGCAGATGATCAGGATCATCACCGGTATCACCGAGTGGAGCAGCGTCGCATTGGTCGCGAGAGTGGTCTGCAGGCCGGTATAGACCAGGGTGTTGAAACAGGCGATGCCGAGTATCGCCAACAGCAGTATGATCGGCCAGTGGGCGCGGATGACCGGCCACTCGCGCCTCAGCCGCGGAATCAGGAACGGCAGGACGATCAGCAACGCCAGGCTCCAGCGCGAAAACGCCAGGGTGACCGGCGGAAACTCGAGATGGATCGCCCGCGCCAGCACCGAATTGCCCACCCAGAACAAAACCGTAAAGACCAGCAGCAGATAGGCCACTATTGCGCCTCCTTGCGATAGAGCAGCCGCGAGAGCAGCGTATGACTGTGCTCCTGCCCCGTCAGCAGATATTGCAGAACGTTGTAGTTTTTCAGGCTCCACTCCATTTCGCGCAGCGCCTCGCCCAGGCCGCAAAAGAGGATTTCATCGCCGGCCTGCAGCTCGCAGAGCTCGCCGGGCAACATGTCGATCGTCTCGCCGCGACGGTGCATCAGCACAATGCAGGGCAACTGCCGCTGGCGATCGCGGGGATCGCGCAGCAGGGTACGCAACGTCGCCCTCTGCCCCGCTCCGAGCATCAGCAACGCCGGCGCTTGCGCCTCGCAGAGGCTCACCGACCAGCTGTCGAGTTCGCGCTCGCCGACGACCCGGCTCATGCGATTCAGCAGGACATGGGCCCAGACGTCGTCCTGCTCGGACTGCATCCGTTCGATAAACACCGGCAACAGCGGGGTCTTGACCTGCGACATGATGCGGTTGGCGATGATCCGCCCCGGCTCCATGATGAAATCGGCTCTCGCCCCTCGAATACCGGGCCATTGGCACTGAGATTCTGGCGCACGACCGTGATCAGTTTCGGATTCAGCTGCCGTGCGGTCATGATGATCGAGAGGTTGTCGGCATCATTGTCGGTTCCGGCGACGATGCCGACGGCCGTGTCGACGCCCGCTTCCTGCAAAGTCACCGCTTCGGTGCCGACGCCGCGGATGTGCCGAATGCCGTTGCCAAGCGACCCGGGATGTTCGTCGACAATGGTCAGCTCGACCTGGTCGTCACTGAACTCGCCGAACAGCGCCCGGCCAAAGCGGCCGAAGCCGCAGATGATCCAGCGCCCTTCCCGGCGCCGGTGAACGCTGGCCGGATGTCGGTGGCGGGGATTGAGCAACCAGTCGTAGACCAGGTGCTTGTAGGGCGAGTGGGTGGTCAGGACCAGATACTGGGCATAGGCTCGGAACGGATCGACGACCAGGTCGGTGCCGAAGGATTCCAGGTTGGCGGTGGTGACATCGGACTCTGAACGGCTGACCACCAGGCGCGCCGGCACCAGCAGCTTGCTGGCGATGGCCACGGCCAGGTTGACCTGATCCTGATTGGTCAGCGCCAGTACACCGATACAACGCGGATGGCGCAGCCCGGCGTCCTCCAGCACATCGGGCAATGCGGCATCGGCGCAGAGACGCGGCACCCGCACCTGCAGACCGTCCAGCTCCAGCATGTCGATCCGCTCCTGATCGACATCCACCACCACCGTGCGGATCTCGCGGCTGGCCAGGCGCTTCACGACCCGGCTGCCGGTCACGCCGTAACCACACACCAGGTAGAAGGGCTCGGACAACCCGCTGACCTCGCCGACAAAAGCGCGCCGGCGCATCAGCCGGCCAAACGCCGGGTCCTGGATCAGCGCCAGCAGCGAACCGATGGCATAGAGCCAGGCGACGACGGTGGCGTAGATGCAAACCAGTGTCCAGAGGCGCTGCCCATCGGTGAAGGCGTAGGGAATTTCGCCGAAACCGATTGTCGAGCCCATGAACGAGACGAAATAGAAGGCATGGAAAAAGCTCATGCGCCAGGGCTGCCCCTGGTCGTCCAGGCCGGGTATCAGTACCAGCCCCAGCACCGAGACCGCATAGACCAGGATCAGCGTGATCAGCGGCGCCCGCAGCCGGCGCAGCAGCAGGTAGATGACATTGTTCATCTGCGGACCATGACGGTCTCGACTACCAGCAGAATCACGGAGACCACGTTGGCCATCAGGGCGCCGCCCGAAAGGGAGACCACGCTGGCCAGAATCAGCTCGTCGACACCGCCGCCGATATGGGTCGCGTAGCCCCAGATCAGCGCCGCCGCCACCAGCTGCAGATCCGCCACCAGGCTGGTCGCCATCATCAGGGCGCCGAGGTGGGTGCGGTCACCGAACTTGAGCACGGTGCAGATCAGGCTCACCACCAGGGCGGCGAATAGCTCGTAGACATTGTGGTGATGCGGATTGTGCAGCTCGCCGACGAAGAAGCCGAAGTTCAGCGTCAGCGCCAGCACGATAAAAAATGCGTAGATCACTTTTTCACGGTTCATGGGACTCCTTCCCGCGGCCCAGTACGGCATTGGCGGAATTGTATAGGGTGACACCGGCTCCTGCCACGCCGACGGCGAACTTTGCCTCGCAGCCGGGGTCTGAGCCGTGACAGTCAAGCCCGCTGCTGCGTAAACTGGGCGCCAACCGTTCGCCAAGGATTTTTCGATTCCATGAGACTGAAACGCTTCCCTGCTCCCCTGTTGCTGCTGTTCTGGCTCCTGAGCTTCGCGGCACTGGCCGATACCGCTGTGCGCACCAGTCCAAACGACAACCGGGACTACCAGAGCTTCACCCTGGAGAACCGGCTGCAGGTACTGGTGATTTCGGATCCCGACAGCGACAAGGCGGCCGCTTCGCTGGACGTCGACGTGGGTTCCAACGCCGACCCGGCACAACGCCAGGGGCTGGCGCACTTTCTCGAGCACATGCTCTTTCTCGGCACCGAAAAGTATCCGGAAGCGGGCGCCTACCAGGCCTTTATCCGCGCCAACGGCGGCAGTCACAACGCCTACACTTCATACGACAATACCAACTACTTCTTCGATATCGGCGCCGACCATCTGGAGCCGGCCCTGGATCGCTTCGCCCAGTTTTTTACCGCTCCGCTGTTCAACGAGACCTACGTCGACCGCGAACGCCATGCCGTGCATTCGGAATACCAGAGCGGCCTGCGCGATGACGGCCGCCGTATCTGGAGTGTCCACAAGCGCCTGGTCAATCCGGAGCACAGCTTCAGTCAGTTCAATGTCGGCAGCCTCGAAACGCTCTCCAACGGGGATGCGGGCCGGCTGCGGCGCGACCTGATCGATTTCTACGATCGTTACTATTCGGCCAATCTGATGCGCCTGGTGGTACTGGGGCGCGAACCGGTGGCCGAGCTGCGCCGGATGGTCGAGGAACGCTTTGCCGACATCCGCAACTTCGACGCCGCGCCCTTCCGCGAAGAGGCCCCGCTGTATCGCGCCGGTACCCTGCCCGCACGACTCGATATCCGGACCCTGGACGATGTGCACAACCTGACCCTCAGCTTCCCGCTGCCGCCCGCCAGAGCCTACTGGGCCGAGAAACCGCTCTACTACCTGTCGAGCCAGATCGGCTACGAAGGCAGGGGCAGCCTGCTGTCGGCTCTGAAGGACCGGGGCTGGGCCAACGGCCTCGGCGCCTCGTCGGGCCCGGACTTCCCCGGCAGTTCGTCGCTGGTTGTCAGCATCGATCTGACCGAAGCCGGCATGCAGCATTACCAGGAGGTGGTTGCGCTCTTTTTCAGCTATATCCGGCTGCTGCGCCAGGAGGGTATCGAGGCGTCACTCTATGACGAGGAGCGCCGCCTTGCCGATATCCGCTTCCGCTTTGCCGAACCTGGCGACCCTGCACACTATGTGCGACAGCTGTCCCGGGCCATGCAGGAGTATCCCACCGAACACGTCATCGACGCGCGCTATCATTTCGCCCCCTTCGATGGCGCCCTGATCCGCCGCTTCCTGGAGCCGGTACGGCCGGACAACATGTTGCTGAGCCGCCAGGCCCGGGACCTCGACACGGATATGAAGGATCCCTGGTACCAGACCGGCTACAGCCAGACGCCGCTGACCGATGCGGACCTGGCCCAGTGGCGCCGCAACCCGGGCGGCGAAGCCGTGCTGTCGATTCGCGATCCCAACCCCTTTATCGCCGACGACCTGTCGCTGAAACCCCTCGAGCCGCCGTTTTCGGACCGGCCCCGGCAGATTCTCGCCCGTCCGGGCGCCGAGCTCTGGTTCCAGCAGGACGCCGAATTCCGCGTCCCCCGGGCCGATTTCTTTTTCTCGCTGCAGTCGCCGCAGGCCAACGCCGACCCCGCCTCCGCGGTACTGACGGCGCTCTACACCCGCATGGTCAATGACCAGTTCAACGAAACGCTCTACGATGCCGGGCTCGCAGGACTCTCGGCCAACCTCTATCCCCACCTCAAGGGGCTGAGTGTGCGCCTGTCCGGCTTCAACGATCGCCAGCCGGTGCTGCTGGAAGCCCTGCTCGAAGTGATGACGAAACCGGAGCTGGACCCCGCGCGCTTCGGGCTGATTCGGCGCCAGCTTGCCCAGGAGCTGGCCAACGAACGCAACGACCGCCCCTACAACCAGACCACCGGCGAACTCTACAACCTGCTGCTGCCGCAGTTCAGCAGCGAACAGAAGCTGGCGGCGCTGGAGTCGATCGATATCGACCGGCTGCGCCGCTTCATCCCCGCGCTGCTGCAGCAAACCTCGCTGCGTATCCTCGCCCACGGCAACCTGCTGCCACAGGACGCCATCGCCATGGCCCGCACCGTCGACGAGCGTCTGCGCCATAATGCCCGGGTGGCGCCGGAGCTGGATATTCCGGTGGTTCAGCTCACGGCCGGCGAGGCACTGGTGCAGACCCTGAACGTGGATCATGCCGACTCCGCCGTGACCCTCTATCTGCAGGGCGGCGACAGCGAACTGCAGACCCGCGCGGCCTACAATATCCTCGCTGAAATGCTGGCATCGCCCTTTTACAACGAGCTGCGTACCGAACAGCAGCTGGGCTACATCGTCTTCGCCTCGGCGCTGGAGCTGCGCCGGCACCGGGCCTCGCCTTCGTCGTCCAGTCGCCGGTCGCCGATCCGGTGAAA
Source organism: Marinobacterium aestuariivivens (assembly GCF_042661465.1). NCBI lineage: Bacteria > Pseudomonadati > Pseudomonadota > Gammaproteobacteria > Oceanospirillales > Oceanospirillaceae > Marinobacterium > Marinobacterium aestuariivivens. The sequence goes on from NZ_JBHSWE010000001.1 coordinate 952,887, forward strand.
CTCGAGGCCGAGATCGACCGATTCCTCGAGCAGATGAAGGCCGGAGCGGCACAGCTCGACCCGGCTGCCCTGGAGACCTACCGCGCCAGCACCCTGTCGCGGCTGCTCGAGAAGGAAACCAGTCTCAAGCAGCGCAGCGCACGCTACTGGCAGGAACTCGATCAGGGGGAACTCGGCTTCGACAGCCGGGAGCGCCTGGCCACGGCGATCAGGGCGCTCGGCGTCGAGGATGTCCGCGCCGCCTTCGATCGCCTGGGCAAGCGCAGTCTGCTGGTACGCAGTTTCGGCAACCGGGTCCGGGACGGCTTCCAGAGCACGGAGACAGGCCGCCGCGCCGATGCCCGGATTGCGGCCCTGAAGGCAGCCGAAGCCTGGGTGCCGGGGACCTGAGGCGTTAGGCGTTAGGCGTTAGGCGTAGACATTTGCCGCCGGCCCTCGAACTCGATCTCCGATCCACATTCTTCATCGTCCGACAGCAGGCAGTGGCGTTCCACCGGGTGGCGTTCCACCGGGTGGCGCTTCACCCGACATCCCGAAACATCGGCGTTATTCACTCCGCTAGATCTCGAGATCGCATTCCTCGCCGTCCATCATCAGGCAACGCTCGAGCGGCGGTGCCTGCCGGATCTCCTCGAAGACCCTGTCCTCGCCCGACAAGGGCGCGGGCAGGGCCTCCTTCTCGATGCGCACCTCCCGGACCTCGGGCGGGTTCGAAAAGGGGATCACGGCCGGCGCAGGCAGACGTTCCGGCGCACCGACCGGCGCGACCTCGTGCATGGGCTCGTTATCGAGACTGCCACGCGCCTTGCCTTCGTAGACGTCGCTGCCTTTCACCGCCCCGCGGGAAAAACCATCCGCAGCCGTGACCTCGTATTGCAGCACCTCCGAGGCCCCGAGCGGCAGGGCCAGGCAAGCCAGCAGCAGCGCCAGCCTGCAGCCGCACATCAGTAGAGTCCCTCCATCGGATAGATCGCCTCGGCATAGACGTTCAGCTCCTCGATAATGCGCCGCTGGGCGTCGGTGCACTCGGGCGCCTGGTAGAGGCTGTTGAGACGGTCGTAGAACTGCGGCATCGTCAGATAACCGTCATTGTCCGGCCCCAGCAACTTGCGCCGGCGGTACTCTTCCCAGTGCTGACGCTCTTCGTCGGTCAGGGTGAAGGGATAGTTGCGCGCCTTGTAGCGCAGCAGCATCTCCTCGAGCCTCGGATCCTGGAAGGCCAGCTGCAGCTCATCCAGGGCTTCGGGTGCACAGTTGCGGATCTGTGTCATCGCCGCCTTGTCCGCCTCGCCGAAAAAGCCTCCGCTGTAGAGCATCTGGTCCGGATCCGACGGCGTATCGAAATCGTTCTCGCCGAACACCTCGGCCAGCAGCGTCTGAAGCCCGTCGAACCCTCGAAGCATCTGCAAATGGGCACGGCAGACATCGCCATCGATCTGCAGTCGCCCGGCCTCGGCCTTATTGAGCATCCCGGCGGGCGCGACGACCGGACACTTGTTGATATGCAGCTGTTTCAGCGCGAGACGCGGCTCGCCCTCCTCCAGCTCGGTGGCCGGGGTATAGAGCAGACGCCGAACCTCGGCGGCCGGCAACTGCAACAGCGGTGCCGGGTCGACACGCAGATCCCAGACAATGACGCTGTTGCGGTTGACCGGATGGGTGGCCAGCGGCGCGACGATGGCCAGGTTGCCCCACTCGGCCGGATAGCGGGACGAAACATGCAGCACCGGCTTCATGCGCGGCACGTCGAGCATCGCCTGGACGGCGCGCTTGCCGCGATTCTGCACCACGTACTGATACAGCTTGGGCTGACGCTCGCGCACCAGTCGCGCCATACCGATGGTGGCATGAACATCGGAAAGGGCGTCGTGGGCCTGGCCATGATCGATGCCGTTGGCCCGGGTCAGGTCCTCGAGCCGCAGACTCGGCGTGCCGTCCCCGTACGTGGGCCACTCGATGCCCTCGGGTCTCAAGGCCCGGGTCAGACGCAGCATGTCGATAATGTCCCAGCGCGAGCAGTCGTTCTGCCACTCCCGCGCATAGGGGTCGTAAAAATTGCGGTACAGCGTATAGCGGGTGACCTCGTCGTCGAAGCGGATGCTGTTGTAGCCGACGCCACAGGTGCCCGGACGTCCCAGTTCCGCCAGCACCCGGGCCGCGAACTCGGCTTCGCAGATGCCCTCGTTCAGGGCCTGCTGCGGCGTGATGCCGGTGATAAGGCAGGCCTCGGGATTGGGCAGCACGTCTTCGGCGGGCTTGCAGTAGAACATCACCGGCTCTTCGATGATGTTCAGCGCCTCGTCGGTGCGGATACCGGCAAACTGGGCCGGCCGGTCCCGTTTCGGGTCGGCACCGAAGGTTTCGTAGTCATGCCAGAAGAAGGTCGGCGTTGCGGTGACAGACATCAAAGTTTCCCTGATGGACAGCTCGAGAATAAGATAGGGACAGCCCCAGGCGGGCCTGCCCCAAAATCCTAACACTGCCGATCCACAGCCGGCCAGCGTGGACGCCCAATCTCCGGAACCCAGTATGCTGCAGAACGACGAGACCCGCGAACAACCCTGCCCCTGCGGCAGTCACAAGCCCTACCGGCAATGTTGCGAGCCGGCGATAAGCGGCCTGCGACCGGCGGCCACCGCCGAGGCCCTGATGCGTTCGCGCTATACCGCCTTCGCCCTCGGCCTGCCCGACTACCTGGTCGAAACACTGGCACCGGAAAAGCGCCACCCGGACGAAGCCGCCCTGCTGGCCGAGCAGATGCAGGCAACGGTCTGGACGGGCCTGCGCATTGTCGATTGCCGGGCCGGCGGCCCCGGAGCCAGACGCGGGGAAGTCGAATTCATCGCCAGCTTCGAAACGCCGGCCGAAAAAGGCCAGCTGCACGAACGCTCCCGCTTTCGCCGCGACGGGCAGGGCCGCTGGGTCTATGTCGATGGCGATGTGGAGGTCGCGCGGGCCTGAATGGCACGACCGGCAACGGAACCCGGCACCGATTCAGGCGCGATACACTTTTGACCGGATGTCAACTCTTTCCCTGCCCGTGCCCGGGCCGGTAGAATAGCGGGCTTTCGCTTGGAAGCCCCTCTCTTGCGAGCAGTTCAATCCTAACTGGGACTCCCCTTACGATGTTTGCGAAGTTCTTCCGGCCTAAATGGCAAAGCAACAAGGCGGACGTACGGATACGCGCCATCAGCAGGATGCTGGCGGACAACCCCGAGCAGCAGGAAATTCTCTCCCGACTCGCTCAGACGGACCAGAACATCGAGGTGCGCAAGGCGGCGCTGGCGCGCCTGATCCGCCCGGAACCGTTGCTGCGCCTGCTCGCAAGCGAACTGGACCCGGCCATTCGTCACAGCGCATCCGAACATCTCTGCGAGCTGATTACCGATGCCCACAGCGACCTGTCCGCCGAACAGCGTCTCAGGTGTATCGAGGGCATACAGGACCAGGATCTGCTGACCCATATCGCCCTTCACAGTCAGCAGGCTCAGTTGCAGCAGGCCGCCGTGGCAAAGGTCAGGGACGAAAGCAACCTGGAAGTGCTGGCGCTCAACGCCCAGAGCGCCCAGACACGCCGTCTGGCCGCCGAGCGGCTGGAAGCCGAAGAGGTGCTGGAGCGTATCGGGCGCAAGGTACGCCAGCGCGACAAGGCGGTTTACCGCATCACCCGGGACAAACTCCAGCAGATGCGCGACGCAGCGCGCGCACTGGAGGAACTCCGCGCCCGCCGGCTCGAGCTGGTTGAGCGCTTCGAACAACTGGCGCAAGGGGAACTGCTGCCGCAATATGCCGCCCGCATCGACGCCCTGGGCCAGGAATGGCAGAAACTCGAACCTGGCCAGGACGACCTCGACAGCCGTTACCGTCAGGCGGTCGCACGCTGCCGGAGCGTGCCGCTGCCGTGCAGGCCGAAACCGAAGCACGCGAACGCCGGCAGCAGCAACAGAACGCCTACCGACAGGCACGCTCGGCACTGATCGAGCAGCTCGAAACCCTCGAACAGCAGTGCCGCCAGTCGGTCGCCGAAGGCAACTTCGACTACAGCGAGTTGCAATGTACGGCGGAACAGTGGCTGCAGCAGTGGCAGGCGCTGCCCCATGGCGAATTCGACGGCGATACCGGTACTCCGGCCCCTCTTCTCGGACGTCTGGAGCAGCTTGCCGCCAGTGCCGATGCACAGGAGAAAATCGCGGAGCAGCTCGACAGGCTGCTGGCACAACCGGTCGATGACGCCGGCCCCGGCAAGCTTCGCAAGCAGCAACAGCAGCTCGAAAGCCTGCTGCAGCGGGTGAACTGGCCTGACGGCCTGTCACGACCGGAAAGTCTGAAGCGGGCGGAGAAGCGGCTGCGCGAAATCGACAGCCGCCGCCAGGCGCTCAACCAGCAGTCCCGGGCTCTGCAGCAATCGCTGCAGGAGCAGCTCGACAGCCTCGAACAGGCCATTGCCGAAGGCCATGTGAAACAGGCAGGCAAACACCACCAGCGCGCCGCGGACGCACTGGAGCTGCTCAACGGCCAGGCCGCCGGCGCCCTGGATCAGCGCTTCAGGCAGCTGCATGCCCAGCTGCAGGAACTGAGGGACTGGCAGGGATTCGCCGTGACGCCGAAAAAGGAGCAGCTCTGTGCAGATATGGAAGCCCTGATCGACAGCGAGCTGCCGACGCCGGAGCGGGCCGAAGCCATCCGACGGCTGCAGCAGCAGTGGAAGGAACTCGACAGCACCGACGCCTACCACTCCCAGGCACTCTGGCGTCGTTTCAAGGAAGCCTCCGATCGCGCCTATGCCCCCTGCGAGGACTATTTTCTGGCGCTGGGCGAACAGCGGCGGGAAAACCTCAAACAGCGCGGCATCATCTGCGAGCAGCTGGAGACCTATATCGCCAGCATCGACTGGGACGCGCCCGACTGGAAAGGCATCGAAACCATCAGCCGCGCCGCCAAGCAGGAGTGGAAACACTACTCGCCGGTCGATCGCGGCCCCGGCAAGGAACTGCAGCAGCGTTTCAATGGCCTGCTGCAGCAGCTGGATGGCCGGCTCCAGGGGCATTTCCAGCAATGCCTGGAACTGAAACGCGACCTGGTCGCCCGCACGGCCGCCCTGTGCGACGCGGAAGATCCGCACCAGGCCGCCCGGGATGCCAGGCAGCTGCAGCAGGAATGGAAAGCCGCCGGCAAAACCTATCGCAACCAGGAGCAGCGCCTGTGGAAACAGTTCCGCAGCCATTGCGACAGTATTTTTGCCCGCCTGAGCGACAGTCAGCAGCAGCACCGCCAGCAACAGGACGAGCAGCGCGAGCAGGCCGAAAGCGCCTGCCAGCAGCTGGAGCAGCTTCTCGACAGGGTCGTCGGCAGGACCACCATCGCCACCGCCCTGGCGCAGGCCCGGGAGACCTTCGACGGCCTCGACCAGGCGTTCTGCGCCTCGTTTGCACGTCGCTTCGACAAGGCAGCGGAGCAGCTGGCCCGCCAGTGCCGCGAACTCGAAGAGCTGCAGGCATCTGCCGGTCTGCAGGCACTGGAGCGCCGTGCCGGACTTTGTGACGAGCTGGAATCCCTGCTCGGCGCCGACAGCGAAGACAGCGAACCGCTGGCAGAACTGCAGCAGAACTGGCGCGCACTGCCGGCCTGCAGCAGCGAGTTCTCCGAACTCATCGAGCAACGCTACCAGCTCGTTCTGCAGACGCTGCAGGAGCCGGACCTGCTGCCGGAGCTCACCGAAGCGGCGGGCGAGCGCCTGCGCCAGCTCTGCATCCAGCTCGAAATTGCCCTCGGACTGCCGTCACCGGACGAAGACCAGGCCCTGCGGCTCGAGTACCAGATGCAGCGCCTGCAGCAGGCCCTGGAGCAACACAGCCAGACGACCCGCCTGAGCGACCTGCAGCGCCTCGAGTACGAGTGGCGCTGCATCCCCTCGCCCGCCGCCACCCGGAGCTGACCGGGCGTTTTTACGGGCATCTGGAAGGGTTGCTGTAAGTGAAGTGGACAGAATTCTTTTTCTGTAAACTGTTAGCTCCTAACTGTTAACTTCTCCAAAAAAATCCCGCCGAAGCGGGATTTTTTGTTTCCTGCAGCGTGCAGCCGTCTTTACGACATGTGCAGGCCGCCGTTGATCGACAGGTCTGCGCCGGTGATGTAGCTGGATTCCTCATCCGCCACGAAGGCGACCAGGCGACCGATCTCCTCCGGCGTACCGAAGCGGCCCACCGGAATGGTGCTGGTAATCTTGTCCTGGATATCCTGGGCGATCTTGGCGACCATCTCGGTTTTGATGTAGCCCGGCGATACGGTATTGACGGTCACGCCCTTGCGCGCGACTTCCTGCGCCAGCGCCTTGGTGAAGCCGTGGATACCGGCCTTGGCTGCAGAGTAGTTGCACTGGCCGAACTGGCCTTTCTGGGCATTGACCGAGGAAATATTGATGACACGGCCCCAGCCCTTGTCGAGCATGCCGTTGATCACCAGACGGGTCATGTGGAACATCGAATCCAGGTTGGCCGTCAGCACTTCGTCCCACTGCTCCCAGGACATCTTCTTGAATTGGCCGTCACGGGTAATGCCCGCGTTGTTGACCAGCACATCGATACTGGCGCCGAGCTTCTCTTCGACAGCCGCAACACACTTGGCACAGGAGTCCGCATCGGTGACATCACCGTAGGCGATTTCGATCTCGTAGCCGTCCTTGCGCTGAGCCTCCTGCCAGGCCTGTGCCTTTTCGTGCTTGCCGCCACTGTAGTAACCCGCGACAACGGTAAAGCCTTCGTCCACCAGTGAGCGGCAGATCGAGGTACCCAGGCCACCGGTACCACCGGTGACGAACGCGATTTTCTTGCTCATGCTTGCATCCCCTAAATCTCAATTTCCGTTTTTTCTGACGATTTGTAATAGTTTTCTGTAATCGCCCGCCCATACCCTGGACCACTTGACGATAATACCATCGAAGTCCTTAAATCAACCGAGTCCGGCACGATACCGGTCAAATTTTACCGTTATGTGACACTCGTCAGGACCCTGCACCACCGCAGTGCAGCAACTGAGTGGCGAGTGGCGTTGATCTCTTTTTGCTGTCTACATGCAACTGGCTGTCTGCCGATTAAGCTTCCGCGCCCTGCCCATCTGGTATACTTCGCCTCTTTTTCCTCCGACTCCAACAATGAACCTGATCCTGCTGCTTGACGAAGATTTTGTCGCGCCCTCCAGGGCCCGCCTGAGCGACCGACGCTTTGCCCACATCCGCGACGTCCACCGGCCCGAAGTCGGAGAGTCGCTGAGGGTCGGCAGGCTCGATGGCCAGACCGGCCGGGGGCGGGTCACGAGCGTCGACGCAACCTCCGTCGAGCTGGAAATCAGCTTAGACCAGGCGCCTCCGCCAAGACTGCCACTGACACTGATTCTGGCGCTGCCGCGCCCGAAAATGCTCAAGCGCACGCTGCAGACCGTCGCGGCCATGGGCGTGGAACGCCTCTATCTGATCAACTCCTACCGGGTCGACAAAAGCTACTGGTCGACCCCCTGCTGCAGCCCGAAAGCATTCGCGAACAGCTGATTCTCGGACTGGAACAGGCAGGCGATACCCGGTTGCCCGAGGTGCAGCAGCGCAAGCGCTTCAAGCCCTTCGTCGAAGACGAGCTGCCGGCCATCGCCGCCGGCACCCGGGCCCTGGTGGCCCACCCCTACGACGCAGCCCCCTGCCCCGACAGCGCATCGGAACCGGCCACCCTGGCAATCGGCCCCGAGGGCGGCTTCATCGCCTACGAAGTGGGCAAACTGCGTGAAGCAGGATTAATGCCAATCCATATCGGCCAACGCATTCTCAGGGTCGAAACGGCCGTACCGGTGCTGCTCGCCCGACTGTTTCCGCCTGTGTGATCTGACGCGTAACGATTCAAAACCCTGATCCCGGTCAAGACTTCGGCGCCTTTTTATTGAGAATAATACTCATCCCCCTTGACAGCGCTCGGCGGATTATTAAGAATTGTTCGCATTACTCTTTGCGAAAACAATCACCTTCGGATCAAGTGAGTCATCGGATGAAAAACACCAGGACCCTGCTCGCCGCCGCCACCCTCAGCCTCGCCGGTACCGCGCCTTTTGCCATGGCAGCCGAAGAGGTGAACATCTACTCCTATCGCCAGGCTTTCCTGATCGAGCCGCTGCTGCAGGAGTTCAGCAAGGAAACCGGTATCGAAGTCAATCTGGTGACCGCCGACAAGGGCCTGCTGGAGCGTCTCGAACATGAAGGCCGCAACTCGCCGGCCGACCTTCTGCTGACGGCCGAAGTCGGCCCGCTGTACGATGCGGTCGAGAAGGGCCTGGTCAGCCCGGTCGAAAGCGAGGTGCTGAACCAGAATATCCCGGCCCACTACCGCGACCCCGAAAATCGCTGGTTCGGCCTGACGGCCCGCTCCCGCATCATCTACGCGTCCAAGGATCGCGTCGAGGAAGGCGAGATCAAGACCTACGAGGACCTTGCCGACCCGAAATGGAAAGGCCGCATCTGCACCCGCAGCGGCAAGCACACCTACAACCTGTCCCTGTTCGCGTCGATGATCGCCCATCACGACGAGGCCTGGGCCGAGCAGTGGCTCGAGGATCTGAAAAACAACCTGGCCCGCAAGCCCCAGGGCAACGACCGTGCCCAGGTCAAGGCCGTCAAGGAAGGCGTCTGCGACCTGGCACTGGGCAACTCCTACTACTTCGGCAAGATGCTCACCAACGAGGAGCAGCCCGAGCAGAAGGAGTGGGCTCAGTCCGTCAATCTGATCTTCCCGAACCAGGATGATCGCGGCGCGCACATGAACATTTCCGGGGCTGCCGTGACCGAGCACGCGCCGAACCGTGACAACGCCGTCAAGCTGCTGGAGTTCCTGAGCGGCGAGAAGGCCCAGAAGATCTACGCCGAAGTGAACTCCGAGTTCCCGGTACGCCCGGGCACCCCGCGCTCGGCACTGATCGAGGAGTACATGGGCGAGTTCAAGGGCGACGCCATCAACCTTCAGGAGCTGGGCCCGCTGCGCGCAGTGGCCTCCAAGCTGGTTGACAAGGTTGGCTTCGACAACTGATTCACGACCGCTTCTGCCGACAACCGGCCGCCACGGCCGGTTGTCGACATCGCCTCAATATAACGATAGCCTTGCCGGCTGTCGTTTTTGTCGTTTGGAATGCCCATGAACTCTGACACCGCCAGCCGCCTGGTCTGCAGCCCGCCCCGCCTCCCCGTCCGCGGCTCGCGGGCTGGTATACCGCGGCCTGGGGCATCGCCCTGCTGGTGGCGCTGCCGGTTCTCTCCGTGTTCTACCTGGCACTGTTTCCGGACGAAAACATCTGGGGCCACCTGGCCAGCACCGTGCTGCCGGTCTATGTCATCACCACCGTCCAGCTGGTCGTCGGCGTCAGTCTGCTGTCGATCCTGGCCGGCGTCGGCTGTGCCTGGCTGGTGACCATGTACCGCTTTCCCGGCCGGCGCCTGTTCGAGTGGGCCCTGCTGCTGCCGTTTGCGGTACCGGCCTATGTGATCGCCTACGTCTACACCGATCTGCTGGAGTTCGCCGGCCCCATACAGGGGGCGCTGCGGGCACTGTTCGGCTGGGAAAGCGCGCGCGATTACTGGTTCCCGGAGATCCGCAGCCTCGGCGGCGCCATTCTGATGCTGTCGCTGGTGCTCTACCCCTATATCTACCTGCTGGCCCGGGCCGCCTTTCTCGAACACTCGGTAAGCCTGCGTGACGCCAGCCGCCTGCTCGGCTGCAATGCCTGGCAGAGCTTCTGGCGCATCTCGCTGCCGATTGCACGCCCGGCCATCGCGGTCGGCGTATCGCTGGTATCGATGGAAACCATCAACGATTTCGGCACCGTCGACTACTTCGCCGTCAAGAGCCTGACCGCCGGCATCTACGACACCTGGCTCAACATGTACAACCTCGGGGGGCGGCCCAGATCGCGAGCCTGATGCTGGTGTTCGTGGTGGTGCTGATCACCCTGGAGCGCAAGGCGCGCGAGCGTCAGAAGCAGTTCCACAGCGCGGACCGCTTCAGCGTGCTGGAGCCCGACCGACTCCGTGGCTGGTGGGCGCTGGCAGCCAGCCTGTTCTGCCTGATGCCGGTCCTGTGCGGCTTTATCCTGCCCTCGGGCGTGCTGGCCTGGTATGCATCCGGCTATCTGGATCAGCTCTGGTCCGAGGACTTCCTCAGCTATGCCGGTCACAGCTTCATGCTGTCGCTGACAGCCGCCGTGCTCTCCATCGTCATCGCCGTCATCCTCGCCTATGCCCGGCGACTCTACAGCGAACACCGCAGCCTGCAGTTCGCCGTACGCTTTTCCAGCCTGGGTTATGCGATGCCCGGTGCCGTGCTGGCGCTGGGCGTGATCATCCCGCTGGCGGCCTTCGACAACGGCGTCGATGCCTTCATGCGCCGCCACTTCGACATATCCACGGGCCTGCTGCTCAGTGGCACCACCTTCGCCATCGTGCTGGCCTACGTGGTCAGATTCCTCGCCGTCTCGACCGGTGCCGTCGACAGCTCGCTGTCGAAGGTCACGCCCTCGATGGACATGGCGTCGCGCTCGCTGGGCCAGACGGCCTCGGGCACCCTGTTCCGCGTACACCTGCCGCTGATCCGCGGCGGCCTGCTGACCGCAATGCTGGTCGTCTTCGTCGATTGCATGAAGGAATTGCCGGCAACGCTGATCCTGCGTCCGTTCAACTACGACACCCTGGCGACCTTCGTCTACCAGTATGCCTCGGACGAAATGCTGGAGCGCTGCTCCTGGCCGCGCTGCTGATCGTGCTGGTCGGGGTACTGCCGGTGATACTGCTGAGCCGGTCGATCACCGCGACCCGTAGGATGGGTTAGCGGCGCAATGGCGATCGATTCGACCGTCCGGCACCCGGTTCGGGCGCCGCGTAACCCGTCATAGGCGCCGCAGGCGCCTTGATCTCCGCCGGCAGAGTCCCAATGGGGGTTTGCCCCCTATTACCCTTTACTCGAAAAACGCTATCGGCCGGTGCACCGAAACCTGCAGCCGCACCTGATCGCCGACCCTGTGGTTGGCCTGCTGCCGCACCTCCGACTCGACACGGCGCCCATTGGGCAGCTCCAGGGTGTACAGCGTCTGTCCACCCAGGAATTCCCGCGTCAGGATGCGTGCTTCGACCGAGCCGTCGCTCCCCGGATGCAGGTCGGCCGGCCGGATAAAGAGCCTGACGGTCCGTCCGGCCGGCGCACAGAAGGGCTCGGCGAACTCGAGCAGTCCGAGCTCCGTCTCGACACAGGTCTCGCTGACGCAGATGCCCTCGAACAGGCTGCCCTTGCCGACGAAACCGGCGACCATAGGATTGGCCGGTTCGTAATAGAGGGTCTCCGGCCGTCCCCACTGCTGCAGCTGACCGCCGGCGAGTATTCCGAGCCGGTCGCTGATGGCAAAGGCCTCCTCCTGATCGTGGGTCACGACAATGGCCGCTATACCCTGATGCTTGAGAATATCCCGCACTTCGAGCGAGAGTTGCCGGCGCAGCTCGGTGTCGAGGTTCGAGAAGGGCTCGTCCATCAGCAACAGCCGGGGCTTGGGTGCCAGCGCCCGGGCCAGCGCCACACGCTGCTGCTGACCACCCGAGAGTTCGTGGGGGTAGCGTTTGGAGAGGTCGGGCAGCTGCACCAGCTCCAGCATTTCGGCGACCGCACGCCCCTTGTCGGCCCGACCGGCCCCGTTCAGACCAAAGGCGATATTTTCGAAAACGGTCAGATGCGGGAAGAGCGCATAGTCCTGAAACACCATGCCCATCCGGCGCTTTTCCGGCGCCAGCGCAAGCTCAGGTGTCGAAACGACCTCGCCCTCCATGCGGATGGCACCGCCCCTGAGCCGATTGAAGCCGGCCAGGGCCCGCAGCACCGTCGTCTTGCCACAGCCACTGGGTCCGAGCAGACAGGCGATTTCGCCGACGCCCACCGCAAAGGACAGGTCACGTACCACCACGCTGTTCTGATAGGCACAACTGACCGACTCGACTTGCAGCAACTGACTCATGTTTCTCCGATGGAACTGGATGTTCGGTGGCAGCGACCGATCACCGGTGATTCTTTAAGGTGACGCGTGACGCATTACGCAGGGCGCCAAGAGCGCAGCGAATCGCGCCGCGCCCAACCAACGCAGTCCAATGATAAACGAAACCATTTCCCAGCTAAATCAATAGATTCGACAACGCCTCAGCTGTTATCCGTGACTGTCGCCGACTATCGTGCCGTCGGTGACAAATCGATCTGCAATACGATCGATATGATGGGTCCGCGATGCCCGGGCCGCGAGGTAACTGGAAGACAGTGTCGTTGCATCGCTTGACCCATCCTACGTATTGTCACACGTACCGCTTAACCGGTAACTCCGTCAATATATCCGCGTCTCCAGTCCGGCCACCGCCATCAGCGCGATGAAGAGCAGCCAGAGCAGCAGCGCGCGACCGCTGAGCCGCTGCAGCGCCTCCATTTCATCGGCGCCGCGCTGCGCCAGGTTGCCGGCGGGACCGGAGCTTCCCGCATAGTCGCCCACCGCGCCGAGGGCGATCCGGAACAGCCAGCGGATATCGTTGCGCTGAAGGCTGCTGCGCCTCAGAGCCTCCCAGGCACCGACCCCGCTGCCGGCGATAAAGAAACTGAACCCGAGCAGACGCACCGGCAGCCATTGCACGGCATAGGCCAGCTTCGACGGCCTGGTCAACTCGAGCTGGGGCTGCATCAGGACCGCCAGCAGCAGGCCGGGAATGCCCGCGAGCCAGAACCAGAACAACGGTACGAAGAGTGTCACCAGAAGCTGCTGCAGGTAGCACTGGCAGATACGGTAATGCAGACGCTGCGGCCTATCCGCCCGCTCATGCCGGTGCATTCCCAGCTCCGCTTCCGCATGGCGCGAAGCGCCCTCGTAGGCCCCGCAACGCCACAGAGCGGCGTATTCGCGCAGCAGGTTGCCCGGTGTCGAACGCCCGAGCCAGTAGCCCAGCAGCAGCACCTCGAGCAGCAGAACCGGCAGACCATAGCCGACCCCGGCATTTTGCCAGAGGGCCCACTCCAGGCAGAGCGACAGGAATACCCAGATGATGAGCCGGTCCCGGGTAGCGCCCGCGCCGGGATTGAAGGGCCGGCTGTGGGGCGAAAACAGGAGCCGGCTGACGAACATTGCCAGCAGGATGGCGAGAAACTTCATGGAAGCGCCTCCCCGAGCAGAGAACGGTAACGCCCCCAGTCGAAGGCAGGCCCCGGATCCGTCTTGCGACCGGGCGCTATATCGCTGTGCCCCCGGATCCTGTCCGTCGTAATCCGCGGATAACGCCCTTGCAGCTCCCGGGTGACCTCGACAAGCACCCGATACTGGTGGTCGGTATAGGGCTCGTCGTCGGTGCCCTCGAGTTCGATACCGATCGAAAAATCGTTGCAGTTGTCACGTCCGCAAAACGAGGAACGCCCCGCATGCCAGGCCCTTTTGTCGAAGGGCACGAACTGCACGATTTCACCACTGCGCTCGATCAGCAGGTGAGCCGACACCTCGAGCCCCTCTATCGACCTGAAATAGGGATGGGCCTCCCGGTCGAGCCGGTTGCAGAAGAACCGCTCGATACAGCCGCCGCCGAACTGGCCGGGCGGCAGGCTGATATTGTGGATCACCAGCAGCGAGATCTCGACGCCGTCGGGACGTTCGTTGAAATTCGGACTCGGCACGAAACGGGCCTGCTTCAAGATTGCAGTTTCTTCTGGCATCGATATTCCATCTTCTCCAAAGCCGGGCAGATTTAACCCATGCCGGAGCACACTGCAGGAGCCCACTCTGTGGGCGAATGATCTCGGTGCCACATTTGTTCGCCCAGAGACTGGGCTCCTACAACAAGGGGACTCCGTCCCCCAACACTGTTAGCTCTAGGCACTTTCCGTTATATTACGCAGCTCGACAGCCAACCGAAACAGACCGATCCCATGCTGACCGAAGAAAACCTCAAAGACAGTATCCAGCAAAGCGTTGCCATTGCCCTGGCGGAGGATATCGGCGATGGTGACATTACGGCCCGCCTGATACCCGAGGAACAGCAGGGCCATGCCCGGGTGATTTCACGCCAGCAGGCGGTCATATGCGGCCAGGACTGGGTCAACGAGGTTTTCCGTCAGGTCGACCCGAATGTCGAACTGAGCTGGCATGTCAGCGACGAGGAGAGCGTACAGCCGGATCAGCTGCTGTTCGAGGCCAGGGGCGCCGCCCGTTCGCTGCTGACCGCCGAGCGCGCGGCACTGAACTTCCTGCAGACGCTCTCCGGCACCGCAACCATCAGCCGTCACTATGCGGACCTTGTCAGGGATACCGGCGTCAAGCTGCTGGATACCCGCAAGACCCTGCCGGGCCTGCGCAAGGCGCAGAAATACGCCGTCACCTGCGGCGGCTGCTTCAACCACCGCATCGGCCTCTACGACGCCTTCCTGATCAAGGAAAACCATATCCTCGCCTGCGGCGGCATCGAGGCGGCCATCCGCACCGCCCGCACGAACGAGCCCGGCAAGCCGGTCGAAATCGAGGTCGAAACCCTGGCCCAGCTCGACGAAGCCCTCGCCGCCGGCGCCGATATCGTGATGCTGGACAACTTCAGCCTCGGGGACATGCGCACCGCCGTCAAGACCACCGCCGGCCGCGCCAGCTCGAAGCCTCCGGCGGCGTCAGCGAAGAAACCTTGAGGGGATCGCCGAAACCGGCGTGGACTATATCTCGATCGGCGCCCTGACCAAGCACTGCCAAGCAGTCGATCTGTCGATGCGGTTGGTTTAAGAGGTTGTAAGTACGTAGGGTGGAATGAACGCCGAAGGCGTGAATTCCAGCGTCACTTGATGTACCCCGGTCTCATGGCGGAATTCGGTTCCCTCATTCCACCCTACAGGGCGCCTTGCCGATAAGCTTCCACTCATCCTCCTGCTGAATTCTCAGCAGGTCGTAGACTTCCACTGACGTTTCGTTCAGCCCCCTGGCCTGCAGCAGCTTGCAGACATCCCCGGCCGCGCCATCCTTGTTGCCGCCGTCGTTGATCATGCCGACGGCCAGAATCGAGCCTTCGTGCCACCAGACGGGGCGCGCGGGGAAGCGGGGGTCCTGCATCAGCTCCTGCTCGAGGGCGACACGAACGGGATCAGGCACCGACTCCTGCTGCTGGTTCAGGTAGAGGGTCACGCCGACGGACAGTGCAATCAGGGCAATCAGGATTATTCTTTTCATGGAGCAGAGTCTGGCGTGAACAGCGGCGGGAGGGAATTAGACGTTGGTGGAGATGGACGAGTTTACAGTTTGTAGATAACAGTGAACAGTTTGGCGACCGTAGTGCGCCTCCCTCGTACTTCAAGGGAGCACGCTTGGTTATCGCGAACCTCCATCCAATGGACTCGATAGGGCCGTCATTAAAAGCAAGAACCCCGGACCAAAGCCGGGGCTCTTAATTGGGGTCTGTTCCCTATTTCCCTAGTTACGGTTTGCATGCACTAGGAAGGATTTCGGGAGCAGTGGTTAACAAACTACCTGCATCACCACTAATGCCACCAGGAGCAGTCGCCCATCCTCCGTCACCATTACAAATCCAATCCACCTCAGTACCAGCATTCAGATTGCCAACGACATAAAGAGTTTCATCGGTGAGCTTAGAAGCCACCTCACCAGCGCCTCTGTATGTTACGAGCATGCCACAGTACGCGGCAGACGCATCATCTGCCCCTACCTGAACTGATAAAACATAACTGCCGTCAATGTTTTCATCATCATCGATACCGTATGTGGTAGCGTCAGAAGCTACGTTATTTGGGCATACCCCTAAATCGGCATAATGCTCCTGAATTGCAACCTTTATCCCATCAGTAATAGTTAAACCTTCAGACGCTTGGCTTCGTGCCACGTAGTCCTGGTAGGCCGGGATTGCCAGCGCGGCCAGGATACCGATGATCGCGACCACGATCATCAGTTCGATCAGGGTAAAACCCTTTTGTACCATCTTGATCGATCTGTTCATTTTTTCTGTCTCCAGCGAGTTTTCCATTTCTTCAGTCTTCCTTGATCGGGCGAGCCCGACCGGCCGGCACTGTTACAGTACAGTCAGATGCGTCCGGACCACCTTAACAGGATCGCACCGAACCGTATCAAATCTGTTACACCCCAGTGACCAAGGTTCAGTATAGTCGGCATTTTCAAAGAATCACGCAAGTGCTATGTTACATCCTGATCCGAATCAATATATGGACAGGTCTTTCCGGGAGCCAAGGTGAACGCTTTTCAACCCCTGAGCGGTTTGGCCAAGCGGCTGGTCAATGACGGCGTCTTCTCGGCCGAGGTGGCCATGGATGCGATCCAGCAGGCCCGGGCGGCGCAGAAGCCCTTTATCAGTCATATCATCGAGAAGCGCCTGGTCAGCGCGCACCGGGCGGCCTGCGCGGCGTCCGACGAGTTCGGCCTGCCGCTGCTCGACCTCGATGTGATCGCCCGCGAGGCCCTGCCCCAGGGGCTGGTCTCCGAGGCCCTGATCAGCAAGCACCGGGCGCTGCCGCTGATGAAGCGGGAGAACCGCCTCTTTATCGCCATCGCCGACCCGACCAATATCCAGGCGCTGGACGAGATTAAATTTCATACCGGCACCACCACCGAAGGCGTCATCGTCGAGGAGGACAAGCTGCGCCGGATGATCGACGCCTTCCTCGACAACCAGCACAGCGCCCTGGACGACCTGGCCGATGCCGACCTCGAGAACCTGGATATCAGCCAGGGCGAGCCGGAACAGTCCGATACCGCCGAGGAGGCGGCCAACGATGCGCCCATCGTCCGCTTCGTCAACAAGATCCTGCTCGACGCCATCAAGAACGGCGCCTCCGATATTCACTTCGAGCCCTACGAGCGCAGCTACCGCATCCGCAGCCGCATCGACGGCATCCTGCAGGAGATCGCCAAGCCGCCCTCGAACCTGGCACCCCGTCTTGCCGCGCGACTCAAGGTGATGTCGAAGATGGACATCTCCGAGCGGCGGATGCCGCAGGACGGCCGTATCAAGATGAAGATCTCGGCCAAGCGCTCGATCGATTTCCGTGTCAACAGCCTGCCGACCCTCTGGGGCGAGAAGATCGTGCTGCGTATCCTCGATCCGGCCAGCGCCAAGATCGGCGTCGATGCGCTGGGCTTCGAACCGGATCAGAAGGAAGCCTACCTGACGACCCTCGCCAGACCCCAGGGCATGATACTGGTCACGGGTCCGACCGGCAGCGGCAAGACCGTCACCCTCTATACCGGTCTCAATATCCTCAACGAGGAAGAGCGCAATATCTCCACCGCGGAAGACCCGGTCGAGATCAACCTCGAGGGCATCAACCAGGTCCACGTCAACACCAAGGTCGGCCTGACCTTTGCCGAATCGCTGCGCGCCTTCCTGCGCCAGGACCCCGATGTCGTGATGGTCGGCGAAATCCGCGACCTCGAAACCGCCGAGATCGCGATCAAGGCCGCCCAGACCGGCCATATGGTGCTCTCGACCCTGCATACCAACAGCTCGCCCGAGACGCTCACGCGGCTGCGCAACATGGGCGTGCCGGCCTTCAATATCGCCACCTCGGTCTCGCTGATCATCGCCCAGCGACTGGCGCGCCGGCTCTGCGAATCCTGCAAACGCCCGGCCAGCATTCCGGAAGTCGCGCTGCTCGAAGAAGGCTTTACCCGGGAACAGCTGGAAAAGGCTACACTCTACGAAGCCAACCCGGATGGCTGCCCGAAGTGCAATCGCGGTTACAAGGGGCGGGTCGGCATCTACGAGATGCTGCCGATGAGCGGGGAGATCGCCGATGTGATCATGAACAACGGCAACTCGCACGATATCGTCAAGGTCGCCTTGACCCAGGGCTTCAAGACACTGCGGATGTCGGGACTTATCAAGGTCGCCAAGGGCATTACCAGCCTCGAAGAGATGAACAGGGTAATCGTGACATAAGTATGTGTAGGAGCGGCGCCTCGCTGCGAACAAAGGCGGCACCTTTGATTGATCGTGAGGCGTGAGGCGTGAGGCGTGAGGCGTGGCCAGTGTGCAGGATGG
Organism: Marinobacterium aestuariivivens; assembly: GCF_042661465.1. NCBI lineage: Bacteria > Pseudomonadati > Pseudomonadota > Gammaproteobacteria > Oceanospirillales > Oceanospirillaceae > Marinobacterium > Marinobacterium aestuariivivens. Next base: position 970,960 of record NZ_JBHSWE010000001.1, read on the forward strand.
GTTAGCCGCCGGCGGCACTGTCGGTCCGATTACGACAGACCTGTAGCGGCGGCGTAACCCGTCGCAGGCGCCGGAGGCGCCTTGCCTTCGGTTGGCACATTGCAGTGACGCTCCACCGGGTGGCGTTCCACCGGGTGGCGCTCCACCGGGTAACGGCATTTCATTGGTGGAGTTCGCAAGCTCATTCCACCCTACAGAACAGAGATGGATCATCTATGGCCGTAAAACAGATAGAACTCAAGACCTTCGAGTGGCAGGGCAAGGACAAGAGCGGCAACGCCACCAAGGGCAAACTCGATGCGGCCGACCTGGCGGCGGCCAAGGCCCACCTGCGGCGCCAGGGCATTATTCCGAAGAAGGTTTCCAAGGAACGCTCCTCGATCTTCAGCAACAAGAACAAGGCGATCAAACCGCTCGATATCGCCTTCTTCACCCGCCAGATGGCAACGATGCTGAAATCCGGCGTACCGCTGATCCAGGGGCTGGAGATCGTCGCCAACGGCGCGGAGAAGGACAAGCTCAAGAAGATGATCTACCAGGTCCGCGACAGCGTCAGCAGCGGTACCGACTTCTCCACCGCCCTGTCCCAGTTCCCGATCCATTTCGACGATCTCTACTGCAACCTGGTGAAGGCGGGCGAGCAGTCCGGCGCCCTGGAAACCATGCTCGACCGCATCGCCTCCTACAAGGAAAAGGTCGAGGCGCTGAAAGCCAAGATCCGCAAGGCCATGACCTACCCGGCGGCGGTGGTGGTGGTCGGCATACTGGTCACGGCGATCCTGCTGGTCAAGGTGGTACCGGTATTCGAGGACCTCTTCGTCAGCTTTGGCGCCGATCTGCCCGCCTTTACCCGCTTTGTCGTGACGCTGTCCGAATACGCGCAGAAATGGTGGTTCGTCGCCCTGCTGCTGCTGGCGCTCGCGGGCTATCTGTTCCAGTCGACCCACCGCAAATCGGAAAAATTCCGCAACTGGGTCGACCGAACGGTCCTGAAAATTCCCGTGATCGGCAAGATTTTGCACAAGGCGGCCATCGCACGCTTCGCGCGCACCCTGTCCACCACCTTTGCGGCCGGCGTACCCCTGGTCGAAGCGCTCGACTCCGCGGCCGGCGCGGTCGGCAATGTGGTCTACCGCAATGCCATTCTGCAGATCCGCAACGGGGTTTCCACCGGCCAGTCACTGCAGAACGCCGTGCAGATGACGGGGATCTTTCCCAATATGGCGATCCAGATGATCGGCATCGGCGAGGAAGCGGGCTCGCTGGAAACGATGCTCGACAAGGTCGCGAGCTTCTACGAAGACGAAGTCGACAACGCGGTCGATGCTCTTTCGAGCCTGATGGAACCGATGATCATGGTCGTGCTCGGCACCCTGGTCGGCGGCCTGGTGATTGCGATGTACCTGCCCATCTTCCAGCTCGGCAACGTGGTGGGGTAAGAAGGTGACGGGTGACGGGTTACGCGTGATGATTGTAGGATGGGCGGAGCGCAGCGAAGCCCATCAGCTCGGGCTCAGCCAGGTGCCAACCGCGACCAATCGATCTGCAATGCGACCGCTATGGCGGGTTTCGCGTTGCCCATACAGAGTGCGAAACGTTTCGGCTGGTTGTACTGCATCGCTCTACCCACCCTCCGGTCCGTGCCTTCGACAACACCGAGAACGTAACAACTCACAAATTACTCCGAACAGGTAACGCGTCACGCGTAACCCTTAAATGGTGAGCAGACTGCCACCCCGTCCAACAATCACGGACTTGGACTGAACCTTCAGATGCATTTCGAATTCCTGGCGGACACGCCCATCGCCGCCGTCGCCCTCGCCTTTGTCTTCTCGCTGCTGGTCGGCAGTTTCCTCAACGTGGTGATCTATCGCCTGCCGCTGATGATGGAGCGGGAATGGCAGCTAATGGCCTCGCAAGCCCAGGACAGCGCCACTGCCGACGAGGAACCGCCACCCTTCAACCTGGCGGTACCCGCCTCCCGCTGCCCCCATTGCGAGCACAGGATCCGCTGGTACGAGAACATCCCGCTGATCAGCTATCTGGCGCTGCGCGGCAGGTGCTCGAACTGTTCGGCGTCGATTCCGCTGCGATACCCTGTGGTGGAACTGCTGACAGGCCTGGCAAGCGCCCTGGTGGTCTGGCAGTTCGGCCTCAACGAACAGGGGCTGAGCCTGATGCTGCTGAGCTGGGCGCTGCTGGCACTGACCTTTATCGACCTCGATCATCAACTGCTGCCCGACCGCATCACCCTGCCGCTGCTCTGGCTCGGCCTGATCCTGAACAGCTTCGAGGTCTTCACCAGCCTGCAGTCGGCACTCTGGGGCGCCGTGATCGGCTACCTGTCGTTCTGGTCCATCTACTGGGTCTTCAAACTGCTGACCGGCAAGGAAGGCATGGGCTACGGCGACTTCAAGCTGCTCGCTGCCCTAGGCGCCTGGTGCGGTGCCCTGCAGCTGCCCCTGATCATCCTGCTGTCGTCCTTTGTCGGCGTTATACTGGCGCTGATACTGATGCTGCTGCGCCGTCACCAGGCCGCCAACCCCTGCCCTTCGGCCCCTACCTCGCCATCGCCGGCTGGATCGCCGTGATCTGGGGACCGGATATCACCGGCGCCTATCTGGGGATGTTTTGATGTACATCGTCGGCCTTACCGGCGGCATCGGCAGCGGCAAGAGCGCTGCCGCCCGGATTCTCGAACAGCAGGGCATCCTCGCCGTCGATGCCGACCAGGTGGCTAGAGAGGTGGTCGAGCCGGGCGAGCCGGCGCTGACACGGATTGCGGAGCATTTCGGTGCCGACGTCATCCAGGCCGATGGCCGGCTGGATCGCGCCCGGCTGCGCCAGATCGTCTTTGCCGACGAGCAGGGCCGGCACTGGCTCGAGGCGCTGCTTCATCCGCTGATCCGCCAGCGTATCGAAGAGCGGCTCGGAAACGCTAGCTCCCTCTACGCCCTGCTGGTTTCACCGCTGCTGCTGGAAACCGATCAGCGCCGGCTGGTCGATCACGTCGTGGTGATCGACGTCCCGGAAGAGACCCAGATCGAACGCACGGTATCACGGGACCATAACAGCCGCGAGCAGGTCGAGCGGATCATCGCGGCCCAGATGGATCGGCAGAGCCGCCTTGCGAAGGCGGACAGCATCATCGACAATTCGGGAACACCGGAGGCTCTGACCGAAGCAATGCTGAAACTGCACCAGAGGTTGCTGGGCCTCGCCCCCAAACGGAGAGACCGATGACCCGAAAGAGTACCGCGAAAACCATCAAATGCCCGCAGTGCGGCAAACCGTCCGAATGGAGCCAGGACAACAGCAACAGACCCTTCTGCAGCGAACGCTGCCGCATGATCGACCTCGGCGCCTGGGCCAGCGAGGAATACCAGATCCCGGTGGACAAGTCCGAAGACGAATACAGCACCGGACTGGACGAAGACGAGCGCAGGTTTACGCCCGTGAGGCATTGAGGAAGGTGACGCGTTACGCGTAACCCGTCACGCGTCACGCGTCACCGTTTTTTCACCACCACTCGCTGATTGCGGCGATGCCCTGGGCGCCATTTACCCAGGCGGTCTCGAGGTCCGCTTCGCCCATGCCACCGAGGGCGTAGACCGGCAGCGTCGCCTCGCCGCAAAGTTCGGCGAAACGACGCCAGCCCAGCGGCGCTGTTTCGGGATGGGAAGCGGTCGTTGCGACTGGCGACAGCGTCACGAAATCGAGCCCGAGCGCCGCCGCCATCGCCAGCTGGTCGCTATCGTGGCAAGACGCGCTGAGCCAGCGAAATTGGGGACAGACCCCACTTCTGCGAAATGGGGTCTGTCCCCAATTCGCCAGCCGCTCGCCGTTCAGGTGCAGGGCCCGGGCGCCCAGGCGATTCGCCAGTTCGACACTGCAATTGACGGCGAGCATGGCGCCGGCCGCATCGCAGACGGGCCTTAGCGCCCGGTACAGTTCCGCGAAGGCCTCCTCCGAAACTTCCGGCGCCCTCAACATGACCCAGCGGATTCCGCCTTCGAGCGCCTTCAGCGTTCTCGCACGCAAGTCATCGACCGAGACGACCGGGCCCGTGATCAGCAGCCGGTCCGGCAACCGGGCCGCGGCCAGTATTGGCCGGTTGGCCGCCGGGAAGTCGTAATCGTCGAGTTCCGACGCCCTGACCCAGCGCACCGGCTGGCCTTCGCGGCCGTGGGCCTCTCCGCTGAAGCCATCCACCAGGAAGACATCGAGCAGCACCGACTTGTCGGCATAATGGTGCGGTATGCGAATCAGCGGCCGGGCCTGTTCGACCCGGATACCCAGCTCTTCATGCAGTTCGCGATCGAGCGCATCGAGCACGGGCTCGCCCGGTTCGACCTTGCCTCCCGGAAACTCCCAGAGCCCGCCCTGATGCTTGTCATCGGGCCGGCGCGCCAGCAGGATACGACGGTCCTTATCGAGGATAACGGCGGCGGCGACATGGATGAGTTTTGCGGGCGTTTGAGACATGGGGATTCTGGCAGATTGGTTGGTCGCGGTTGGCACCTGGCTGGGTGGGGTTGATGGGCTCGCTGCGCTCCGCCCATCCTACAATCGTCACCCGTCACGCTTCCTTCAGCTGCGGTAATCCGCATTGATGCTGACGTATTCCTGGGAGAAGTCGGTGGTCCAGACCGTTTCGGTCACATCGCCCCGCGCCAGCACCACGCGAATCAGGATCTCCTCCTGCCGCATGACCCGCTGGCCCTGCTCTTCGGTATAACCCGGCGAGCGGCCACCGTTTTCGACAATGCAGACATTGTCCAGGTAGATGCGCAGCGCATCGAGATCCAGGTTCTCGATACCGGCACGGCCGACCGCAGCCAGGATGCGGCCCCAGTTCGGGTCGCTGGCGAAGAGCGCGGTCTTCACCAGCGGCGAATGGGCGATGGTGTAGGCCGTCTGCAGCGCCTCCTTGCCGTCGCGCGCCTCCTCGACACGGATGGTGACGAACTTGGTCGCCCCCTCGCCGTCGCGGACGATGGCGTGTGACAGCTCCAGCAACACCGCCTCGACGGCCTCGACGAACTGCGCCATAAGCGCCGGGTCCTGGTCGCCGACCTCGACACCGCTCTGACCGGTCGCCGCCAGAATGCAGCTGTCGTTGGTCGAGGTGTCGCCGTCGATGGTGATGCGGTTGAACGACTTGTCGGCCGCCGCGGCGAGAATGCGCTGCAGCAGGGTCGCCTCGACCTTCGCATCGGTGCCGATATAGGCCAGCATTGTCGCCATGTTCGGCATGATCATGCCGGCACCCTTGGAAATACCGGTCAGGGTGACGGTCTTGCCCTGGTACTCGAACCGGCGCGAACTGGCCTTGGGACGGGTGTCGGTGGTCATGATGCCGCTGGCCGCTTTTTCCCAGCCGTTGTCATCGAGCGCCGCAAGCGCCGCCGGCAGCGCATTGACGATCTTGTCGACCGGCAGCTTCTCGCCGATGACGCCGGTGGAAAACGGCAGCACCCGTGTGGGCGGCTCGCCGACCAGGTCCGCCAGAGTTTCACAGCAGCGAACCGCATCCCGGTAGCCTTCCTGACCGGTGCCGGCATTAGCGTTGCCGGTGTTGATCAGCAGGTAGCGCGGTGCCGACTGCAGATGCTTCCTGGCGATCTGTACGGGAGCTGCACAGAACGCATTGAGCGTGAACACGCCGGCAACGGACGCGCCTTCGCACAGCTCCATCACCACCAGATCCTGCCGGCCGGGCTTCTTGATGCCCGCCGAAGTGGTACCCAGGCGCATGCCCTTGACAGCATGCAGTGTCGGTAAGGTTCCGGGACCTACAGCCATAATTCGTTATCCTATGAAATAAACCGCAAATCAGAAACGTAGGATGGGTGAAGCCGCCGTGGCACGCCTTTACCTGTGAGCAGCGGACTCGCCGCGGCGCAACCGCCAGGGACGGCGGAAATCCGACCGCGGCCCGCCCGAAAATGCAGGAGCCTTTTTCGGGGAACCCATCAATAATGCCAGCAGGTACGGCGCTAAACCGGCACCCCGCGATGGGTTACACGACGCTTCAGCAGCCTCAGGATCGGATAATCCGTGCCCGAGCGTCGTTCCACCCATCCTACAAACTGTGCCAACCGATGCCAATCGATCTGCAATACGATCGATATGACGGATCCGCGATGCCCGGGCAACGAGGCAGCTGGAAAATGGTGCCTTTGCATCGCTTGACCCATCCTACGGCGGTTAACTCAGCTGTCCGTGACAGTGCTTGTACTTCCTGCCGGAGCCACAGGGGCAGGGGTCGTTGCGCCCGACCTTGGGGGCCTCGCGCACGAAAGTTTCGCCATGCTCGGCCTGCTTTTCGCCTTCCGGCGCCGCCTCGGGCTCGCCGGCCTTCATGGCACTGGTCTCGGCATGCTGGTAGTTCATCTGCTGACGCTCGGCCTGCTCGCGACGCTGCTGCTCCATCGCCTCGACCTCTTCCGGCTGTCGCACCTGGACATGACAGAGAATCTTGACGACGTCGCGCTTGATGTTCTCGAGCAGCTCCTGGAACAGCTGGAACGCTTCGCGCTTGTATTCCTGCTTCGGGTTCTTCTGTGCATAGCCGCGCAGATGAATGCCCTGACGCAGCTGGTCCATGGTCTGCAGGTGTTCCTTCCAGAGGGTATCGAGCACCTGCAGCATCACCTGCTTCTCGAAGGTGCGCATGCCCTGGGCGCCCACCAGCGCCTCCTTCTGCTCGTACTGCTCGACGACCGCGGCGAGGATCTTCTCGCGCAGCGTCTCCTCGTGCAGGGATTCATCCTCGTCCAGCCACTGCTGAACCGGCATCCGCACCCCGAACTCCGCGTCCAGCGCCTTCTCGAGCCCCGGAATATCCCACTGCTCCGACAGGCTCTGCGGCGGGATGTACTCGCTGATGGTGTTCTCGACCACCTCGGCGCGCACATCGCGCACGATCTCGGAGATATCGTCACTGGCCATCAGCTCGTTGCGCTGGCGGTAGATGACGGTACGCTGATCGTTCGCGACATCGTCGTATTCGAGCAGGGTCTTGCGGATGTCGAAGTTGCGTCCCTCGACCTTGCGCTGCGCCTTCTCGATGGCGTTGGTGACCATCTTGTGCTCGATCGCCTCGCCACGCTCCATGCCCAGCGCCTGCATGAACTGACGCACCCGCTCGGAGGCGAAGATGCGCATCAGGTCATCCTCCAGCGACAGGAAGAAACGGGACGAGCCCGGGTCGCCCTGGCGGCCGGCACGGCCACGCAGCTGGTTGTCGATACGACGGGATTCGTGACGCTCGGTACCGATAATATGCAGACCGCCGGCTTCGAGCACCTGCTCGTGCCGTTCCCGCCAGGCCTCGGTGGCCGCCGCGACCTGCTCCTCGGTGGGATTTTCCAGCGCCGCCAGCTCCGCCTCGAGCTTGCCGCCGAGCATGATATCGGTACCGCGACCGGCCATGTTGGTGGCGATGGTCACGGCCCCCGGCCGGCCGGCATCGGCGATGATGCCGGCTTCCATCGCATGGTTCTTGGCATTGAGCACGTTGTGCGGCAGCTTCTGTTGCGCAGCAGCGTGGAGATCAGCTCGGACGACTCGACCGAGGCGGTACCGACCAGCACCGGCCGCCCCTGCTCCTGGCACTCGCGGATCTCCCTGATGATCGCTTCGTACTTCTCTTCCATCGTCAGGAAAACGATGTCGTTGGAATCCTTGCGCGCGACCGGGCGGTTGGTCGGGATCACGACCACGTCGAGACCATAGATCTGGCGCAGTTCGAATGCCTCCGTATCGGCGGTGCCGGTCATGCCGGACAGCTTGTCGTAGAGGCGGAAGTAGTTCTGGAAGGTGGTCGACGCCAGGGTCTGGCTCTCGAGCTGCACCGGCACGTTTTCCTTCGCCTCGACCGCCTGGTGCAGCCCCTCCGACCAGCGTCGCCCCGGCATGATGCGGCCGGTGTGCTCGTCGACGATCACCACCTGGTTGTCCTGGACGATATAGTCGACGTCGCGCTGGAACAGGTTGTGCGCCCGCAGGGCCGCCAGCACATGGTGCAGCAGGCTCAGGTTCTGCGGCGCATAGAGGCTCTCGCCCTCGCCCAGCAGGTCGTTCTTGACCAGGATCTCTTCGACCAGCTGATGGCCGGCTTCGGTCAGCTCGACGGTGCGGTTCTTCTCGTCGACGACAAAGTGTTCGTTGATGACCTGGGTGTCGTCCTTCGGATCGATCTCGCCCTCGAAACGCTTGAGCTGCGGAATCAGGGTATTGATCTTGCGGTACATCGCCGAGCTGTCCTCGGCGGGCCCGGAGATGATCAGCGGGGTGCGCGCCTCGTCGATCAGGATGGAGTCGACCTCGTCGACCACGGCGAAATTGAAATCGCGCTGCACCTTGTCGGCGAGGCTGAACGCCATGTTGTCGCGCAGGTAGTCGAAACCGAATTCGTTGTTGGTGCCGTAGGTGACATCGCAGCCATAGGCGGCACGCTTGGTGGACTGGTCCTGACCGGACAACACCACACCGACGCTGAGCCCCAGGGCCTCGTAAAGCGGGCGCATCCATTCGGCATCGCGGCGGGCGAGATAGTCGTTGACGGTCACGACATGGACCCCCTGACCGCCCAGCGCATTGAGATAGACCGCCAGGGTCGCCACCAGGGTCTTGCCCTCGCCGGTGCGCATCTCGGCCACCTTGCCTTCGTGCAGCGCGATGCCGCCGATCAGCTGAACATCGAAATGGCGCATGCCCATGGCACGCTTCGAGGCCTCCCGCACCACCGCAAAGGCTTCGGGCAACAGCTGATCGAGGCTTTCACCCTGCTCCAGCCGCTGACGGAACTCCGCCGTTTTGGCCTTGAGCGCTTCATCACCCAACTGCTCGATTTCGGACTCGAGCGCATTGACCTGATCGACAACCTTGCCCATGCGCTTGAGTTCCCGGTCGTTTTTGCTCCCGAAAACCTTTTTCAGTAGTGATGTCAGCATAATCCGAATTTCAACCAGTTGAATACAAAGCGTTTTACGCACCCATGACGAAAAACAACTCGACATTCTACCCATATTGGGGCGCCGAGTAGAATGTTAAAGGCAATTATTTTGGGGGACAGTATGACGGGGGACCGGGGGACGGATGTAGGATGGGTGGAGCGCAGCGCAACCCATCACCTCGCCGCAGCCAAGTGCCAGCCACAACCAATCGATCTGTAATGCGATCGATATGGCGGGTTCCCTGACAACTGCTCCTGCGTTGTCAGGATTTCCACCGTCCCTGGAGGTTTCGCGATGCCCATACAAGATGCGAAGCGTTTCGGCTGGTTGCAATGCATCGCTCTACCCACCCTCCGGTCCGTGCTTTCGAAAACACCGAGATCGTAGGATGGGCGACCCATCAACCAGTGTTGGGTTTCGCGTCACACGTAACCCGTCACCTTTTTACGCCACCGCCGGGCCGGCATAGGAGATCGGCGACTTCTCGGTCTCGTCCTCGAAGGTGACGACCTCGTAGGCATCCTCGGTCGCCAGCAGCTCGCGCAGCAGCATGTTGTTGAGATAGTGACCGGACTTGTGGCCGATGAACTCGCCGATCAGGCTCTTGCCCAGCAGGTAGAGATCGCCGACTGCGTCGAGGATCTTGTGCTTGACGAATTCGTCGTCGTAGCGCAGCCCATCGCTGTTCAGAATGCGGTAATCATCGACGACGATGGCATTGTCGAAACTGCCGCCGAGCGCCAGGTTCTGAGAACGCAGATACTCGATATCGCGCATGAAACCGAAGGTCCGGGCCCGGCTGACCTCCTTGACGAACGAGGTGCTGGAGAAATCCAGACTGGCTTTCATGTTGCGGTTGGCAAACGCCGGATGATCGAATTCAATGGTGAAGCCGACCTTGAAACCGTCGAACGGCTTGAAGGTCGCCGACTTGTCGTCCGCGGTCACGGTCACTTCGCGCTTGATGCGGATAAACTGCTTCGGCGCGTCCTGCTCGAGAATGCCGGCGGACTGAATCAGAAACACGAAAGGCGCGGCGCTGCCGTCCATGATCGGCACTTCCTCGGCACTGAGCTCGACGATGACATTGTCGATACCCAGGCCTGCCAAGGCCGACAGCAGATGCTCGACGGTCGCCACCCGCACGCCGTCCTCGTTGGACAGGTTGCTGGACAGGGTGGTATCGACCACCTTGTCGGCGAACGCCTTGATCTCGACGACGGGATCGAGGTCGACACGACGGAACAGTATCCCGGCATCGACCGGCGCAGGCTTCAGGGTCAGATACACTTTCTGACCGGTATGCAGGCCAATCCCCGTCGCCTTGATGCTGTTCTTCAGAGTACGTTGTCTGATCATGCTCCCCGCCAGAAAAATAGAGTTCACCCAGAATAGCGGCGAATAGTAACAAAGGTGCGGCAACCGAGGCAAACCGGCCTACTTGGTGACGCGTCACCGCCAGGGATGGCGGGACGACTAAAATTGCAGGAGCTAACTTCAGCGAAACGTGCCGTCTCTGCCGCGCAGTTCGCTTCACGTAGGGCACCTTGAGCGCAGCGAAACGTGCCTCTCTACCGCGCAGTTCGCGTCGCTCAGTGCGCCCTACGTCCCTGCAATCCCATCAATCCGCCTGGCGGCGCAGGAAGGTCGGAATGTCCAGGGCGCCGTACTCCGACTGACCGGTACCGGTCTGGCGCAGCTTGGTGCTCCGGGGTTCCTGCTCGATCTGCCCCTCCGGCTCGTCCAGCAGCGCCTCCTGACGGCGGCGGCGCAGCACCGTCGGCAGTTCGATCTGCTGCATGTCGAGGCCCGGCTCGGGCTTGTGGGCCCGGTTGTCGCTGACCACGCGGATCTCCTCGCGGCGCTTGTCGAGACCGGTGGCCACGACCGTCACCTTGATATCGTCGGTCAGTTCCGGATCGATGACGGTGCCGACCACGATGGTGGCATCGTCCGAGGCGTATTCCTCGACGATATTGCCGACTTCGGTGAACTCGCCCAGGCTCAGATCGAGACCGGCCGTGATATTGACCAAAATACCGCTGGCGCCCTTGAGGTCGACGTCCTCGAGCAGCGGGCTCTTGATCGCCGCCTCGGCCGCCAGGGTCGCGCGCTCGTCGCCGCGGGCCACACCGGTGCCCATCATCGCCATGCCCATCTCGGACATCACGGTGCGCACGTCGGCGAAGTCGACGTTGATCATGCCCGGACGGGTGATCAGGTCGGCAATGCCCTGCACCGCGCCCTTGAGCACGTCGTTGGCGGTGTTGAAGGCGTTCATCAGGCTGCAGTTGCGCCCCAGCACCTGCATCAGCTTCTCGTTGGGAATGATGATCAGGGAGTCCACCGATTCGCGCAGCTCCTTGATCCCCTCGTCGGCGATGGTCATGCGCTTGCGACCTTCGAACGGGAACGGCTTGGTCACCACCGCCACCGTCAGGATGCCCATTTCCCGCGCCACTTCGGCGACGATCGGCGCCGCCCCGGTGCCGGTACCGCCGCCCATGCCAGCGGTGATGAACACCATGTCGGCCCCGCGGATCATCTCGGCGATGCGCTCGCGGTCCTCCAGCGCCGCCTGCCGTCCGACCTCCGGGTTGGCGCCAGCGCCGAGCCCCTTGGTCAGTTCGCCGCCGATCTGCAGCACAGACCGGGAGGCCATGTTGTTGAGTGCCTGGGCATCCGTGTTGGCACAGATGAACTCGACGCCCTCGACTTCACTGCTCACCATGTGGTGAACCGCGTTGCCGCCGCCGCCGCCGACACCGATCACTTTGATTACCGCGCTTTGCGGAACATTATCGACTAGTTCAAACATCTCCCCTTCCCTCCGTTGTAGCGCCTTTTGCTAACTTCCGGCACTTTGACAGACCCGTCGGGCCTGCCGAACTTTAGAATCCGTGGCTGAGCCGCCAGCGGCTCAGAAATTGCCCTGAAACCAGGTTTTCATGCGCCCGAACAGGCTGCCGAGGCTCGGCACCTCCGCGCGGCTGCGCGGCGGCTGCGGCTTCGGCGCCCGTGCCGGCCCGCGCACCGCCGGCAGCTTCTCGGCCGGTGCCTGGTACTGATGTTCCTGACGCGCATAGTGCAGCAGGCCGATGCCGGTGGCGTAAATCGGGTTGCGCAGCACATCCTCCATGCCGAAGACGCCGCTGGGCAGCGACAGCCTCACCGGCATATGGAAGATCTCCTCGGCCAGCTCGACTGCACCCTCCATCTTGGCGGTGCCACCGGTCAGCACGATGCCGGCTGCCACCAGGTCCTCGAAACCGCTGCGCCGCAGTTCCGCCTGGATCAGCGAAAACAGCTCGTCGTAACGCGGCTCGACGACTTCGGCGAGGGCCTGGCGCGAAAGATCCCGCGCCGGCCGGTCGCCGACACTGGGCACCTTGATGGTTTCGCCGACGCCGGCCAGCTGGGCCAGGGCACAGGCGTACTTGATCTTGATCTGCTCGGCATGGGGCGTGGGCGTGCGCAGCGCCATGGCGATATCGTTGGTGACCTGGTCACCGGCGATCGGAATCACCGCCGTATGGCGGATGGCGCCGGCGATGAAGATGGCGATGTCGGTGGTACCGCCGCCGATATCCACCATGCAGACGCCCAGCTCCTTCTCATCGTCGGTCAGCACCGCAAAGCTCGAGGCCAGCTGCTCGAGCACGATATGATCGACTTCGAGGCCGCAGCGGCGGATGCACTTCTCGATATTCTGCACCGCATTGGTGGCGCCGCTGACCAGGTGCACCCGCGCCTCCAGCCGCACGCCGGACATCCCCAGCGGCTCACGGATCCCTTCCTGATTGTCGATCAGGTACTCCTGCGGCAGGATATGCAGGATCTTCTGATCCGCCGGAATCGCCACTGCCCGGGCCGCGTCGATCACCCGCTCAAGGTCGTGCTCGGTGACCTCCCGGTCCTTGACCGCGACGATGCCGTGGGAATTCATGCTGCTGATATGGCTGCCGGCGATACCCACCGTCACCGAATGGATCTTGCACCCGGCCATCAGCTCCGCCTCCTCGACCGCCCGCTGTATCGAGCTGACCGTCGATTCGATATTGACCACCACGCCGCGCTTGAGGCCGCGGGATGGCTGCGAGCCGACACCGACGATCTCGATGCGGCCGTCCGGCCCGACTTCGCCGACCAGGCACACCACCTTGGAGGTGCCGATGTCGAGCGCTACGATCATATTACTGTCAGACATAGTCTTAACCCGCTGTTGTGTCTGCCTCGGGCTGCGGTTTCCACTTCACCGCAACCCCGTTGGTATACCTGATATCCACCTGTTCGATCCGCTGGGCCTCCGATGCCAGGCGCTGGCGATAGACCTGGATGAAGCGTCCCAGGCGTTCGGTCACCCGCTCGCGGCCCAGCAGTACCCGGATGCCGTTGTCCAGTTCCAGGGTCCAGGCCCCGCGGGCTTCCAGCGAGAGCCCGCTCAGTTTCAGCCCCGACGCCTGAAACATCCGGTTCAGGTCGTGGAACTGCGCCATCACCCGGCCGGTATCGCTGGCCGGCCCGTTCAGGCGCGGCAGCACGCCGTACTCGGGCTTGAGCTCGGGCCAGAAGATATCGCCCTGGTGATTCAGCAAGCCCTTGTCGCCCCAGCGCGCCACCGGCACCTCCTCGTCGACCCGTATCTCGATCGCCGGCGGCCAGTCCCGCTTCACCCTTGCCCCGTGCACCCAGGGTTCCTCGAGCAGCCGTTCCTGCAGCCGCTCGAGATCAAGCTGCAGCAGAGGCTTGTCGAGCCCTGCCGCCAGATGACCCGCCAGGGCAGCCTTGTTCAGATGGCGCGCCTCGCCCAGCACCCGCACCTCGGTCACCGGCCGGTCCAGCCACTGCCAGACCTGTTGCGCCAGCGACCAGAGCAGCGCAGCGAACAGCCCCAGCGTGCCCAGCAGCACCAGGGACCGTCCCCAGCCACCGCCGTTGCCGGGCTGTACAGCCGCTTCCGGTTGCCGGGCCGCCGCATTCATCAGCCGGCACCCTTCAGGATGCGCACCGCCAGCTCCCCGAAACCGATCCCGGCCCGCTGCGCCGCCATCGGCACCAGGCTGTGATCGGTCATGCCGGGCGCCGTGTTGACCTCGAGCAGGTAGAACCGCCCCGCGTCATCCTGCATCACGTCGATGCGCCCCCAGCCACGGCAGCCGACCACCTCGAATGCCTCGATGGCCAGTTTTCTGAGCTCGGCCTCCCGCTCCGGCTCGAGACCGTGCTCGAACAGGTAGCGGGTATCGTTCGCCTGGTATTTGGCGTCATAGTCGTAGAACTCGTGGGGCGTCTCCAGACGGATGACCGGCAAGGCCTCGCCGTCGAGTACCGCCACCGTGAACTCGGCGCCGGAGATCCACTGTTCGGCAATGACGCTGCGATCGAAGCGGACCGCCTCGCCGAAGGCACGGTCCAGCTGATCGCGATCACGCACCTTGCTCATGCCGATACTCGAGCCCTCGTGGGCAGGCTTGATCATCATCGGGTAGCCCAGGCGCTGCTCGGCCTCGTCGAGCCGGTCCGCCGACGCGAGTACCGCAAAAGGCGCCGTCGGCAGGCCGGCGCCGACGAACAGCTGCTTGGAGCGCAGCTTGTCCATGCCCAGCGCCGAGGCTTCGACCCCGCTGCCGGTATAGGGGATGCGCAGCATCTCCAGCACGCCCTGGATGACCCCGTCCTCGCCGCCGCGCCCGTGCAGGATCAGGAAGGCACGGTCGATCGGCTGCGCCTGCAGCTGGGCGATCGGACACTGGTCGCCCTGCTCGCCGTAGAGGTCGATACCGAAGGCATCGACGCCGGCGCGCTGCAGTGCGCTCAACACAGCGTCGCCGCTCTTGAGCGAAACGGGACGCTCGGCCGAGTCGCCGCCCATGATCACGGCGACGCGGCCGAGGCTCGCGGCCTCTTCGGCGGTCACTCGAAATTCGGTAGCAGCTTGCATCCTTCTATGCCTCTCGGTTGTGCGTCAGCGTCAGCGACTTCAGTTCATGGGCCAGGGCGGTAATGTTCCCCGCCCCTTGGGTCAACAGCAGGTCACCCGGGCGCAGAATGTCCCTGAGCACCTCGGATACCTGTTCGGGACTCTCGACATAGACCGGATCGAGCCGTCCGCGCTGGCGGATACTGCGACACAGGCTGCGGCTGTCCGCCCCCGGGATCGACTCTTCACCGGCCGCGTAAACCTCCATCAGCAGCAGGGTGTCGACGTCGGACAGCACCTGCACGAAATCCTCGTACAGATCGCGGGTCCGGCTGTAGCGATGCGGCTGGTAGATCATCACCAGCCGGCGATCGGGCCAGCCCTCGCGCACCGCGCTGATCACCGCCTGCACCTCGCGCGGATGATGACCGTAATCGTCGACCAGCATCGCGCTGCCGCCATCGACCGGCACCTCGCCCAGTACCTGGAAACGGCGGCCGACGCCTTCGAACCGCTCCAGCGCCCGGCAGATCGCTTCGTCGCCGATACCCTCGTCGGTCGCCACGGCGATAGTGGCCAGGGCATTGAGCACGTTGTGACGGCCCGGCATGTTCAGCCTGACCTCGAGATCGGCATGGCCATCCGGGCGCACGGCCCGGAAGCGGGTCTGCATACCGTTCTGAGTCACGTCGACCGCGCGGAAGTCGGCCTCCTCGTTGAAGCCGTAGGTCAGCATTGGTCGACCGACCTCCGGGAGGATCTCGCGTACCGTCTCGTCGTCGGTGCAGACCACGGCCAGGCCGTAGAACGGCAGGTTGTGCAGGAAATCGACGAAGGTCTTCTTCAGGCGGTTGAAGTCGCCGGCATAGGTGTCCATATGGTCGGCGTCGATATTGGTGACGATCGCGACCATCGGCTGCAGGTGCAGGAAGGATGCATCGCTCTCGTCTGCTTCCGCCACCAGGTAGCGGCTGCCGCCGAGCTTGGCGTTGGTGCCGGCACTGTTGAGACGTCCGCCGATGACGAAGGTCGGATCCAGGCCGCCCTCGGCCAGCACCGATGCCATCAGGCTGGTGGTGGTGGTCTTGCCGTGGGTGCCGGCAACCGCGATGCCGTGGCGGTAGCGCATCAGCTCGGCCAGCATCTCGGCCCGGCGCACCACCGGTACCCGGCGCTCCCGCGCCGCGGCCACTTCCGGGTTCTGCTCGTTGACCGCGGTCGAAGTCACGACCACATCCGCCTCGGCTACATGCCCGGCGGCATGGCCGATGAAGATGCCGGCGCCCAGGGACTCCAGACGCTCGGTGGTGGCGGACTCGCGGATATCGGAGCCGGTGACGCTGTAGCCCTGGTTCAGCAGTACCTCGGCGATGCCGCACATGCCGACCCCGCCGATACCGACGAAATGAATGCGGCGGATTCTTCGCATTTCCGGAACTTCAAACACTGTCGGACTCTTCTGCATCATTCTCACTTCATCGATTCAATACTTGTGGAGCGCTGCGACGTCGCGGCTGGCCCCATGCATTTCCGGGCGGCACCCTGGCCGTCACGTCATCGTTTCCATACAGATCCGGGCAACGTCGCGGCTGGCTTCGGGCCGTCCCTGGGCACGCGCGATCCTCGCCATTTCGAGCAGCCTGTCGCGACTGCCCAGCTGTTGCAGTATCTGTTTCAGGCCGGCCTCGTCGAGATCGCGCTGCTGCACCAGCATCGCGGCCCCGGGACCGGCCAGATAACCGGCGTTGCCGGTCTGGTGATCGTCCACCGCATGGGGAAAGGGCACCAGCACCGAGGCGACGCCGGCGATCGACAGCTCGCTCACCGTCAGAGCCCCGGCGCGGCAGAGCACCAGGTCCGCCCAGCCATAGGCCTCGTCCATGCGCTCGATAAAGGGCACCACCTCGGCCTCGACACCGGCCTGGCGGTAGTATTCCCGCGTCTCGTCGAGCAGTTTCCTGCCGGTCTGATGACGTACCAGCGGACGCCTTGCGGCGCCATCGAGGCCAGCACCTTCGGTACCAGCGCGTTGATCGCCCGGGCACCGAGGCTGCCCCCGACCACCAGCAGCCGCAGAGGCCCTCGCGCCCGGCCAGCCGCTCATCGGGCGGCGCCAGCTCGAGGATAGGCCCGCGCACCGGATTGCCGGTCGAGGTCACATCGCCGCGCCCGCCGAAGGCGCCGCTGAAGGCCTCCAGTACCCGACGGGCAAAACGCGCCAGTATCCGGTTGGTCATGCCGGCGATGGCATTCTGCTCGTGGATCACCAGCGGACGCCCCGCCAGCCAGGCAGCAACGCCACCGGGACCGGAGGCGAAACCGCCCATGCCCAGTACCAGATCAGGCCTCGCCCGGCGCACCACCGCCATGGCCTGCCACAGCGCCCGCGCCGGCGCCAGGGCGCCAGCAGCAGGCTCAGGC
This sequence comes from Marinobacterium aestuariivivens, assembly GCF_042661465.1. NCBI lineage: Bacteria > Pseudomonadati > Pseudomonadota > Gammaproteobacteria > Oceanospirillales > Oceanospirillaceae > Marinobacterium > Marinobacterium aestuariivivens. The sequence goes on from NZ_JBHSWE010000001.1 coordinate 988,264, forward strand.
GTCCCTTGCCGCGCAACCCGGTCACCTCGATGCAGTGCAGCGGGATACCGGCCGCCGGCACGACCTCGGCTTCGATACCCCGACGGGTACCGAGCCACTCGACTTCGACGCCCTGGCGGCGCAGCTCGTCCGCCGTCGCCAGCGCCGGAAAAACATGACCGCCGGTACCGCCGGCCATGATCAGCACCTTTTTCCCCTGACCGGCGTTCATGTTCTCTGCTCCCGCGGGACCGACCCCTTGCGCCGGCTGCGGTTGCCCGCCTTCCTGCCGGCACCGGCGGCGCCGAAACGCTGACACTTGAGTTCGTAATCGATGCGCTGGACGATCGCGATCATCGCCGCGCAGACCAGCAGGCTGCTGCCGCCGTAACTGAGCAGCGGCAGCGTCAGCCCCTTGGTCGGCAACGCGCCGACATTTACGCCGATATTGATCAGCGCCTGACCGGCGAAAATGAAACCGAAGCCATAGGCCGCATAGGCCATGAAAAACGCCTTCTGCTTTTCGGCCTGGCGCCCGATCAGGAATATCCGCGTCACCAGCACAACGTAGAGCGCGATCACCAGCAGCGCGCCGATCAGGCCGAACTCCTCGGCCAGCACCGAAAACACGAAATCGGTATGGGCTTCGGGCAGGTAGAACAGCTTCTGCACGCTGTTGCCAAGCCCCGTACCGAACCAGTCGCCGCGGCCGAAGGCGATCTGCGCCTGGGACAGCTGATAGCCGGCACCGAAGGGATCGGCCCAGGGATCCTGGAACGATTTGAGGCGCTCCATGCGGTAGGGCTGGGCGATCGCCAGCAGCGCGACCAGGCCGCAGGCCACCGCCAGTACCAGCAGGAACTGCCCGAAACGCATGCCTCCGAGAAAGATCATGCCCATGACGGTGCCCATCAGCACCACCGCGGCGCCGTAGTCCGGCTCCATGATCAGCAGGCAGACCAGCAGCGCCAGCGGCAGTGTCGGCTTGATCACGCCGCTCCAGCTGTTGCGTACCTCCGACAGACGCCGCACCAGGTAGCCGCTCAGGTACAGCACCATGAAAAACTTCGCCAGCTCCGACGCCTGCAGGTTGACTGGTCCCAGCCCGATCCAGCGGCGGCTGCCGTTGACCTCGCGACCGATGCCGGGCACCAGCACCAGTACCAGCAATACCGCCCCCACAAGCAGCAGGTGGGGGCCGAAACGGTGCCAGACAGAAACCGGGATCCGCGACACGACGACTGCGGTAATCAGCGCCAGGACCATGAAGACCCCATGGCGGATCGAAAAGAAGAAGGCGCCGCCGTACCTTTCCGCCGCCACATCCATCGACGCCGAGGTGATCATGACGAAGCCAATCAGCACCAGGCAGACGGCGGCCAGCAGCAGCCAGGGATCGAAGGGTATCGTCCCCGGCTGAATCGGCTGCCAGCTCCGCCAGTACCTGCGTATCATTCGAGCCTCCCGACGGCGTCAACGAACTGGCGGCCGCGATCGGCATAACCGGAGAACATGTCGAAACTGGCGCAGGCCGGCGACAGCAGCACGACATCCCCCGGCCGCGCCAGCGCAGCCGCCCGGGCCACGGCGTCCTGCATCGACCCGGCATGGACCTTCGAGCCGAGGCCGGTGACGGCCGCATCGACACGGGGAGCGTCGCGACCGATCAGCACCAGGGCACGGCCGTAACGGGTCAGCGGCGCATCGAGTTCGACGAACTCGGCGCCCTTGCCGTCGCCGCCGGCGATCAGCACGATGCCGGCATCCGGCGCCAGCGTCGGCCCAAGGCCGTTCAGCGCCGCGACGGTGGCGCCGACATTGGTGCCCTTGGAATCGTTGAACCAGGCCACGCCGCCCTTCTCGGCCACCCACTGGCAACGATGCTCGAGACCGGCAAAGGTGCGCAGTGTCCGCAGCATCGCCTCGCGCGGCAGCCCCCGCGGTACCGATTGCCAGCGCCGCCAGCGCATTGGCGACATTGTGCAGACCACGGATGCGCAGTTCCGAGACCGGCAGCAGCCGCTCCAGACCCAGTGCCAGCCAGGGCTGTCCCTGGTCATCGTCGAGCAGGCCGAAGCATTTCAGGTCCGGCTTGCCGAGACGGTAACCCCAGATTTCGACGCCCTTGGGCAGCAGCGGATGGGTCAGCGGATCGTCGCGGTTCTCCACCACCTTGCGGGCACCGCGGAATATGCGATGCTTGGCGCGGTAGTAGTCCTGCATGCTGTCGTAACGGTCGAGGTGATCGGGGCTGACATTGAGCACCGTGGCCACTTCGGCCCGCAGATCCGAGGTGGTTTCGAGCTGGAAACTCGACAGTTCGAGGACGTACAGCGCCTGCTCGCCGTCTGCCAGCATGTCCAGCACCGGCGTGCCCAGGTTGCCGCCGACACCGGTATCGATGCCGGCCGCCTTCGCCATCTCGCCGACCAGGGTGGTGACGGTGCTCTTGGCATTGGAGCCGGTGATGGCGATGATCGGTGCCTTGACCCTGCGGCAGAACAGGTCGATATCGCCGGTCAGCCGGGCTCCGCGGGCCACCGCTTCGCGGATTGCCGGATGCCGCTGGTCGACGCCGGGGCTGAGCACCAGCTCGCAGGCAGCGGCCAGGAATTCGGGATCGAGCTCGCCGCAGCGCACCTCGACCCCGGGTGCCAGCGCCTTGAGCTCTTCGAGCCCCGGCGGCTGTTCGCGGGTATCGGCGACGGCGAATCGCTGCCCCTGGCGCAGCAGATGGCGCACGCAGGAGAGCCCGGTCTGCCCCAGACCGATCACGACCGACAGCCGATCACTCGAAATCAGACTCATGACTGCTTCACCTGCAACAACGTCATTTCCTTCCTTACTCAGCGAATCTTCAGGGTCGCCAGACCCACCAGCACCAGCACCACCGTGATGATCCAGAAGCGCACGATCACGCGCGGTTCCGGCCAGCCTTTCAGTTCGAAATGATGGTGAATCGGCGCCATCCGGAAAATTCTGCGCCCGGTCAGCTTGAACGAGGCCACCTGCAGGATCACCGAGATGGTCTCCATCACGAAGACCCCGCCCATGATCACCAGCACCAGCTCCTGGCGCACGATAACGGCGACGGTGCCGAGTGCCGCACCCAGCGCCAGGGCGCCGACATCACCCATGAACACCTGCGCCGGGTAGGTATTGAACCAGAGGAAACCGAGCCCGGCGCCGACGATCGCACCGCAGAAGATGATCAGCTCGCCGGCACCGGCGACGTAGGGGATGTGCAGGTAATCGGCGAACTGGCTGTGGCCGCTGAGATAGGCAAACACAGCCAGGGCGCCGGCGACCATCACGGTCGGCATGATCGCCAGGCCATCGAGGCCGTCGGTCAGATTGACCGCATTGGAACTGCCAACGATGACGAAATAGGTGAAGACGACGAAGAACAGCCCCAGCGGGATCGCCACCTCCTTGAAGAAAGGTACGATCAGTGCCGTTTCGACCGGCGTCTGGGCGCTGGCATAGAGCGCGATGGCGGCGCCGAAGCCGCCAACCGACTGCCACAGATATTTCCACTTCGCCGGCAGGCCGCGGGAGTTCTTCTGCACCACCTTGCGCCAGTCGTCGACCCAGCCGACGGCACCGAAAATAAAGGTGACGCCGATCAGGATCCAGACGTAGCGGTTGCCGAGGTCGCTCCAGAGCAGTGTGCTGATGCCGATCGCCAGCAGTATCAGGGCCCCGCCCATGGTCGGTGTGCCGGCCTTGCTCAGGTGCGACTGGGGACCATCATTGCGAACCGACTGACCGATCTGGCGACTCTTGAGCTGATCGATCAGCCGCGGTCCCGCCAGTAGCGAGATCGCCAGCGCCGTGAGGACACCGAGGATTCCACGCAGCGTGATGTACTGGAATACGGCAAAGCCCTTGAAATACTGCGCCAGGAATTCGGCGATATAAACCAACATCTATGCTTCCATCAGGCCCTTGACGACCCGCTCCATGGCGGCACTGCGCGAACCCTTGACCAGCAGGGTCAGATCCGCGTGCACCTTTGTTTTAAGGTAATCGATCAGTTGTTCGCGATCGTCGAAGGCGCGGCCGTCGATACCGCCGGCGGCCCTGTAGGCCCGCACCGCCTCCCGGCTCAGCGGGCCGACACCGAAGAAATGGTCGATGCCCTTCTTCGCCGCATGGATACCGATCCCAGCATGCTGGTCGGCCGAATCGGCCCCGAGCTCCGCCATGTCGCCAAGCGCCAGCGCATGAACCCCCGGCAGCCCCGCCAGCACCTCGATGGCGGCGCGCACGGAGGCCGGATTGGCGTTGTAGCTGTCGTCGATCAGCCGGCAGCCGGCAAGACCCGACAGCGGCTTCATGCGACCGTTCACCGCCTCGAAACGCCCGAGGCCCTCGGCGATCGGTGCGGGCTCGAGGCCTACCGCCGTTGCCGCCGCGGCCGCGGCCAGCGCATTGGCGACATTGTGACGCCCCAGCACCTGCAGCCGCACCGGCACCCGCTGCGGCCCCACCGCCAGGTCGAAACCGTAGCAGCCGCTGTCCAGGTGATGGAGTTCCCGGGCCGACACCTCGACATTCTGGCGCTCGAGACCGAACCGCAGCACCCGGCGCCCGGCCAGCTGCGTCAGCCAGACGCCGGCATGGGCATCGTCGGCATTGACGATGGCGGTACCGTCGCCGGCCAGGCCGTTGAAGATCTCGCCCTTGGCCCGCACCACCCCTCGAGGGAGCCGAAGCCTTCGAGATGGGCGCCGGCGGCATTGTTCAGGATGGCGATGTCCGGCTGTGCCAGCCGGCTGACGTAGTCGATCTCGCCGGGACCGCTGGCCCCCATCTCGATCACCGCGTAGCGGTGCTGCGGCTCGAGCCGGAACAAGGTCAGCGGCACCCCGATGTCGTTGTTGAAATTGCCCTTCGTCGCCAGCGTCGGTCCTGCGCCGGCGAGTATGGTAGCAAGCATTTCCTTAACCGAGGTTTTACCGCTGCTGCCGGTCACCGCCACCAGGGTGCCGCGAAAAAGGCGCCGATTGTACTGGGCCAGGCGCCCCAGCGCGAGCCGGGTATCCCTGACCACCAGCTGCGGCAGATCGAGCGCCAGCGCATGATCGACCACCGCCGCGGCGGCGCCCTTTGTCATCGCCTCGGCGACGAAGTCATGGGCGTCGAAATGCTCGCCCTTCAGCGCCACGAAAAGATCGCCGGACTCGATCTGACGGGTATCGGTGCTGATGCGCCCGACGTCGAGATCCGCGCCCTCGAGGCGCGCCTCCAGCGCCTGTGCCAGTTCCGACAATCCGAACGAACGCATCATGATGCCTGCCCCCGCTGTGCCAGCGCCTGCCGGGCGACCTGCTGGTCGCTGAACGGCTGGCGCCGGCCGTTGATTTCCTGGTAATCCTCATGGCCCTTGCCGGCGATCAGCACGATATCGCCCGCCTTCGCCTCGAGCACTGCCCGGCGAATGGCCGTGGCGCGATCCGGCTCGACCTCAACCTCGGCACCGCCCTCGATGCCGGTCAGGATCATCTCGATAATGCGCTGCGGATCCTCGGTGCGCGGATTGTCACTGGTCACCCGGACACGACCGGCAAGCCTTGACGCGATCGCACCCATCTCCGGTCTTTTGCCGGTATCGCGGTCACCGCCGCAGCCGAAGACGCACCAGAGTTCGCCCTCGACATGCGCCGTCAGCGCCTCGAGCGCCTTTTCAAGCGCATCGGGGGTATGGGCATAATCGACCACCACCAGCGGCTGCTCGCCGCCGCCGAAACACTCCATGCGCCCGCACACCGGCTGCAGGCTGCACAGCCCCTGTCGCAGCTGCGGCGCATCCAGCCCGGCCAGCGCCAGCACCGCGGCGCAGAGCAGCAGGTTGCTGAGATTGAAATGACCGAGCAGCCGGTTCTCGACCTCGATCTCGCCGGCCGGCGTATGCAGCCGCGCCCGGAGGCCCGTGCTGTCGAGCCGGCTCTCGAGCGGATAGAGATCGCAGGCGGGCGAGGTGCCGAAAGCCAGCGCCTTCTCTACATGCGGGCCCTGGCGCGACAGCAGGGTGCGGCCGAAGGCATCGTCGGCATTGATCGCCTGTAGCGGCACGTCCATCGCGTCGAACAGCCGCGCCTTGGCCCCGCCGTAAGCCTCCATCGAACCGTGGTAGTCGAGGTGGTCGCGACTGAGGTTACTGAAGGCGGCGATATCGAAGGCGATGCCGGCGACCCGTCCCTGCTCCAGCGCATGGGACGACACCTCCATCACCGCCGCCTTCGCGCCCCGGGCGACATAGTCGGCCAGCAGCCGCTGCAGCGCGATCGGGTCCGGCGTGGTGTGGCTGGCCGGCACCAGGGCGCCGGGAAAACCGTTGCCGACGGTGCCGAGCAGCGCCGTCCTGATGCCGATGCCGTTGAGGGCCTGGGCGATGTAGTGGCTGCAGGAGGTCTTGCCGTTGGTGCCGGTGACGCCGACCATCCTCAGCTGGCGGCTCGGTTCGCCGAAGAACAGAGAAGCCGCCGGGCCGATGCGGAACGCCAGTTGCTCGACCGCCAGTACCGGAATGCCAAAATCCTGCCCGGCCAGCTGCGCCTGCTCGCTGCTGTCGACCAGGGCGGCGACCGCGCCCCGCTCGGCCGCCGCCGCGATGAAGTCCAGGCCGCGATGACGCGTACCGGCGCGGGCGAAGAACAGATCGCCGGGTACGAGGCTGCGGCTGTCCTGGGACAGCCCCCGATAACGAGCGAAGCCAGAGGGGTTCCCACCACCTCTGGCAACAGTTGTTGCAATGTGCACTCTCGGATCCGGGTCATCACTTCATTGCCATTCGCTTGCCTTCATCGCCGGGCCAGCTGTCCGGCGCTACATTGAGCAGTCGCAGCGCACCCGCCGCGATCCGGGAAAATACCGGCGCCGCCACCTCGCCACCGTAATATTCCTGCCCCTTGGGGTTGTCCACCATCACCACCAGCACGATGCGCGGATCGCTGACCGGCGCCACGCCGGCAAACACCGAAACATACTGATCGTTGATATAGCCGCCGGCACCGATCTTGTGGGTGGTGCCTGTCTTGCCGGCAATGCGATAGCCCGGCACCCGGGCGCGGGTGCCGGTACCGCCGCTCTGGGTAACGGTTTCCATCATCGCCAGGACATCGCTCGCGACCTGCTCCGGCATCACCCGGGTCGCCGACGGGACCTCCTGCTGTTTCAGCAGCGAGACCGGACGGATAACGCCGCCGCTGGCGAACGGGAGGTAGGCATGGGCCAGTTGCAGCGGCGTGACCGACAGGCCATAGCCATAGGACATGGTCGCCCGCTCGACCACCTGCTTTTCCGAGATCCAGGGCAGTGAGCCTGTCTGCTCGCCCGGAAACCCGGTGCCGGGCGCCTGACCGAGGCCTACATTGACCATCAGGTTGCGTACCGCGTCGTGATCCATGCTCAGCGTCAGCTTGGTAACACCGACGTTGCTCGACTTGGTGATGATGCCGGTCAGGTCGAGCGTCTTGTAATTGCGGTGGTCGCGAATGGTATGGCCCTTGAGGCGGATATAGCCGGGCGAGACGTCGACTTCGGTATCGGGCCTGTACCGACCGCTCATCAACGCCGCCGCCACTGTCAGCGACTTCATCGGCGAGCCGGGCTCGAAGACGTCGGTCAGGGCGCGGTTGCGCAGGCGCTGCTGCTCAGTTCGCTGCGGTCGTTCGGGTTGTAGGAGGGCTGGTTGACCAGCGCCAGCACCTCGCCGGTGTGGGCATCGAGCGCCACCGCGGCGGCACCGTCGGCGCCATGGGCCTGCACCGCCGCCTTCAGCTCGCGGTAGGCCAGGTATTGCAGCCGCAGATCGATGCTCAGCTGCAGGTCGTCGCCGGCATTGGGCTCTTCCAGGGAACGGATATGCTTGATGGTGCGTCCTAGCCGGTCCTTGAGCACCAGCTTGCGGCCGGGCTCGCCGCGCAGCCAGTCGTTGTACGCCAGCTCCATGCCCTCCTGGCCCTCGCCGTCGACATTGGTGAAGCCCACCAGGTGGCTGCTGACCTCGGCGGCCGGGTAGTATCGCCTGTATTCACGATCGACATGGACACCCGGCACGCGCAGCGTGGCAATCTGCTGTGCCAGTTCAGGCGTGACCTGACGGCGCAGATAGAGGAACTGACGTTCCCGGAACTCGTTGAGACGGCCGATCAGCTCGCTGCGATCCATTTCCAGCAGCGCGGCCAGCCGGCCGACGGAGGGGTGGTTGACATCGGCCTTGCTGGGGTCGGCCCAGATGGTCGCCACCGGCGCACTGACCGCCAGCGGTTCGCCGTTGCGATCGGTGATCTGGCCGCGGTGCGCCGGAATCAGGGTGGTGCGCAGTGTCCGGGCATCCCCTGGCTCTGCAGAAAATCCTGGTCCTGCACGTAGAGCGACAGCAGCTTGAACAGGATCGCCGATGCGATCAGTGCCAACAGGCCGAACAGCAGCAGCAGCCGCCAGCTGCGGGCCGCCTGATTCTCGGTGCTGTCGGAGCTGTTGGCTTCAGCGTTCATGCCGCACTATCTCTATCATCCCTGGCTCGGGAACCAGCATTTCCAAACGTTTGCTTGCAACCTGTTCGATGCGGTTGTTCGCCGCCCAGGCGCTTTCTTCGAGAACCAGCTGGCCCCATTCGACCTGCAGCTCGTCCCAGTTGGTCACCAGATTCTGGTGCTGATTAAACAGCACCCGGTACTGGTAGGCGCTATAGGTAACCGCCAGCGCGCTGCCGACCACCATGAAAACCAGAACGGCCAACACCAGGGCCGGACGCGCCAGCGCATCGGCATCCAGCAGCGGTGCCGGCGCCTCCACCCTGCCCCGGCGGTCACCGGGCGTCGCGTCGCGCCTGGGCAAGCCGGGTACCAGACGGCGCCAGTCCATGGCGGGCAGTTTCACTTTATTCGCTCCGCCACCCGCATCACGGCGCTGCGCGCCCTGGGATTCTGACCGACCTCCGCAGCGCCGGCCTTGACGGCCTTGCCGATGGACTTCAGTCGCTGCGCCAGCATATCCTGGGTCACGGGAATACCCGGAGGCAGATGCTCGTCACCCTTGACATGCTTGCGGATAAACCGCTTGACGATACGGTCCTCCAGCGAATGAAAGCTGATCACCACCAGGCGGCCACCTATCGACAGCAAATCCAGCGCCTGTTCCAGGCAACGCTCGAGGTCTTCCAGCTCCCGGTTTATATGGATCCGGATGGCTTGAAAGGCTCGCGTTGCCGGATGTTTCCCCTTCTCCCAGGCGGGATTTGCATCGGCGATAATTCTGGCCAACTGCGCCGTGGTGGTGATCGCAACCTCTTGCCGCGCCGCAACGATGGCCCGCGCCATCCGCCGTGCGAAGCGGTCTTCTCCGTACGTGAAAATCACGTCGGCGATTTCCTTTTCGTCGGCGCTGGCGACCCATTGCGCCGCACTCTGGCCGACATCGGGGTTCATCCGCATATCCAGCGGCCCCTCGTTGAGAAAACTGAATCCGCGCGCCGGGTCGTCCAGCTGCGGCGAGCTGACGCCCAGGTCCAGCAGGATGCCGCCGACCCGGCCCTCCAGGCCGCGCGCCCGGACGAACGTCTCCATGTCGGCGAAGGATCCGCGCTCGATCTCGAAGCGCGGCTCGTCGGCTAAGCGTGCCCGGGCGTAGGCAATCGCCTCCGGATCCTTGTCGATACCCAGCAGGCGGCCGCCGGACCCGAGGTGCTCGAGGATCAGGGCGCTGTGACCACCGCGCCCGAAGGTGCCGTCTATATAGAAGGCATTGGGATCCTGCACCAGCGCATCGACCGCTTCACGCAGCAGCACGGTGGTATGACTGAAATCCTGAATCATCTGCGCTCGATAACCTGTAAGAGGGACCCGCGAACAGGTCCCTTCGCTGTAATCGTTCCGGTTACAGTGACAGCGTCTGCAGGTCATCCGGCAGCGCCATACCACCCTCTACTTCTTTCAGGTACTGCTCGCGGGTCCGGTTCCAGTGCTCTTCGCTCCAGATCTCGAACTTGCGGCCCTGCCCGAGCAGTACCACTTTTTTGTCCAGTTCGGCGTATTCGCGCAATGGCGCCGGCAACAACAGCCGGCCACTGCCGTCCATCTCCAGATCGGTGGCATGACCGATCAGCAGGCGCTGGATACGCCGGGCCGCGGGATTGAAGCTGGGCAGGGCTTCGATCTTCTGCTGGATACCTTCCCATTCGGGCAGCGGATACAGCAGCAGGCAGCGCTCCTCGGTATCGATCGTCGCCACCAGATAGCCGTCACAGCTCGCCTGGATCTGCTCGCGGTAGCGTGCCGGAATCGCCATGCGACCTTTGGCATCGAGATTGATCGGATTAACGCCCCGGAACATTCAGGCTTTCCTGTGTTCTTTTACGCCACTTTTATCTTGTGGAACCCAAAATTACCCACATTCACCCACTTTATCCCACTCGCGCACACTATAGAAATTAACCACAGGCAATGCAAGGCGACGAGACCTGCGCCATCCGTGGTTATGACAGGGTTAATTAGAAATTTTGAGGCCGGAAATGAGGACCATTCAGCGGCTTGTGGATAACAGCTTTGAAAATCAGCGAATTAGCATCATCACGATGGGCCTGGACGACCCTGAAGGCTGTTTAACATGAGGAAATTACAGCTTATTCAAAAAGGGAAGTGGAGGAGTTCGCCTGTAAGCCGGGTTCTGTCTTGAACAGTCATTCATCTACGGTGGCCGTCACCGGACACCTTTAGCAACCTACCCGGACCCGGCGCGGGCCACGCCTCAAGGGTCCCTATTTGGTCTTGCTCCGAGTGGGGTTTACCGTGCCGTGGAATGTTGCCACCCACGCGGTGCGCTCTTACCGCACCCTTTCACCCTTACCGGCATCCGAAGATGCTTAGGCGGTCTGCTCTCTGTTGCACTGGCCGTCGGCTCACGCCGCCCAGACGTTATCTGGCACTCTGCCCTCTGGAGCCCGGACTTTCCTCCCCTGCGCGAACGCAGCAGCGACTGCCCGGCGAACTCCTCCGGACGCAAGAATACCAGCTTGCAGGTGCCGCGTCACCAGATAAGGTGACGGGTGACGGGTGACGGGTGACGGGGCAATGTTGCGACACCTAGGGCACGAACGGAAAGGGTAGGATGGGTCAAGCGATGCAAGGAAACGATCGCTCAGCCACCTCGCAGCCAGGGCATCGCGGGCCCATCATATCGATCGCATTTCAGATCGATTTGTCACCGAGGGCACGACAACAAACGACAGCTCATAGCCCGGAATGAGTGCAACGAACTCCGGGGCCGATGCCGACGTATGCCTGAAGGCGTTACATGGTGCCCCATCACGCGTCACGCCGATCCAGCGCGGCCTGATAAAGGGCGTTCTTCTTGACGCCGGTGATCTTCGACGCCAGCGCGGCCGCCTGCTTGACGGGCAGCTCTTCGAGCAGCAGATCGAGCACCCGCAACGCCTCGGGGTCAAGCGTATCAGTGTCCGGTGCCGGAGCACCCTGCACCAGCACCACGAATTCCCCTTTCTGCTGATTGCTGTCGGCATGCATCCACTCGAGCAGCTCGCCGAGCGGTGCGCCCTGGACGGTTTCGAAGGTCTTGGTCAGCTCCCGTGCAACCACCACGAAACGCTCCGGACCGAAGCAGGCCTGCATATCCTCCAGCGACGCCAGTATCCGGTGCGGCGACTCGTAGAACACCAGTGTTCTCGGCTCCGCCACCAGGGCCTCGAGATGCTGACGCCGCGCGCCCGCCCTGGCCGCCAGAAAGCCCTCGAAAACGAAGCGGTCGGACGGCAGACCCGCGACACTGAGTGCAGCCACCAGCGCACTGCACCCGGGCACCGGCACCACCCGGAACCCCGCCTCGCGAACGGCCCGCACCAGCACAAAGCCCGGATCCGATATCAGCGGCGTACCGGCATCCGAAATCAACGCGATACTCTCGCCCAGACCCAGTTGCTGCAGTATCCGCTCGATACGCTGCCGTTCATTGTGATCATGCACTGAAATCATCGGCGTTTTAATGTTAAAGTGCGCCATCAGACGTCCACTGTGGCGGGTATCCTCCGCCGCGATCAGTGACACCGACTGCAACACCTCAACCGCACGCGGCGTCATGTCTGCGAGATTGCCGATCGGTGTTGCGACAATATACAGAACCGCTTCCGACATCGTGAATCCATCCATATTTGGGGTGACAGAGTATATGACGAATCCGCTGCGCCTGTCTCTCGCCGCCGGCCTGCTGGCGGCCCTGCTCGCCGGCTGCGGCACGCAAGTCATGCACGAGCCCGCGCCCGCCGCCACGCCGGCCGAACGCCAGCAGAACCAGATCGCGGAACTGCTGGACCAGGCCACCCGGTCGCAGCCGATCCGTGCCGCCGAGCTGCGTACCGAGGCCGCTCGCCTGCTGATCCGGCTCGACCGCCGCGACGAGGCGATCCGCCTCCTCGAACAGATCGACACCCGACTGCTGCCACCGATCCTGCGCTTCGACATCGCCAAACTGAAGGCAGGCACCGCCCTCGAACGCCAGGACAGCCAGCAGGCCCTGTTCTACCTGGCCGAGATGCCCAGCAGCGAACCCCTGCCCACCGCCCAGGCCATCGAGCTCGGCGAACTCCGCGCCCGGGCCTACCAGCAACAGCAGGATCTGGAAGGTGAGCTGCGCGAACTGATTCAGGTGGCGCAGATCCAGCAGGATACGCAGGCCCGCCAGGCACTGCACGAGCGCATCTGGGCCCTGCTGGGCGAAATTCCGACCGAGCAGCTGCAACAGCTGGCCCAGGGCACCAGCGGCTCCTATTACGAGCAGGGCTGGTACGAGCTGGCCTACAGCCTGCGTACCAGCACCGACCTGGCCCGGCAATACAGCAACCTCAACGACTGGCAACTGCTGTGGCAGTCGCATCCGGCCATGCAGCAGCCGCCCCAGGCCGTCAGCGCATTGCTGGACGCAAGCATCGCACCGGCCGGCCGCATCGGCCTGCTGCTCCCCCAGAGCGGCCCCCTGACCAAGGCAGCGGGCGCCATCAGCGACGGCTTCATGGCGGCCTACTTCGAAGCCCGGCGCAACGGCATGCCGGTACCGGAGCTGCAGCTGCTGGACTCGACCCTGGTCAGCAGCCCGGAACAGCTCAACGACCTGATCCGGACACTGCAGCTGGACATGGTGATCGGCCCGCTGGACAAGGACTTCGTTGCAGCCATCGCCCGCGGCGACACCCCGCCGGTACCGATACTGGCACTGAACAACAGCGAGGGACCGACACCGGACAACTTCTTCCAGCTGGGACTCGCCGCCGAGGACGAAGCCGAGGCCGCGGCGCAGCGCGCCTGGCGGGACGGTCACCGCCGCATGCTGATGATGATTCCCGAAACCGACTGGGGCTCCCGTGTCGGCCAGGCCTTTATTCGCCAGTTCGAGCAACTCGGCGGCAGCGTCGTCGGCGCCATCAGCTTCGGCGACCAAAATGCGCTCGCCACCCAGGTATCGGCGCTGCTCAATACCGACCGCAGCGCCGCCCGCGCCAAGCGCCTGCGCCAGGTAATCGGCAACCGCATCGAGTTCGAGGAGCAGCCGCGCACCGACGCCGACGCCCTCTTCCTCAGCGCCCTGCCGGTGGATGCCCGCCAGATCAAGCCACTGCTGGCCTACAACTACGCCGGCGGCCTGCCCGTCTATTCCACCTCGCACCTCTACAGCGGCAGCCCCAACAGCATCAGCGATATCGACCTCAACGGCATCCTGTTCTGCGACATCCCCTGGGTGCTGGGACCGCCCAGCACGCTGAAACTGAGCATGAGCCAGGAGCGCAACGACACCGACAGCCGCTTTGGTCGCCTCTACGCCCTCGGGGCGGACGCGTACCGCCTGCATCCCTACCTGGAACAGCTCCAGGCCAGCCCGATGGCACGGATCGACGGCGAAACCGGTCAGCTGTACCTCAAGGACGGCAGCCGCGTGGCGCGGGACCTGCCCTGGGCCGTGTTTGACAGCGGCGTCCCCAGACTGCTGCCTGCGGACGACAACTGATGGATCGGCAGGCCAGTGGACGCGCCGCCGAGGACCGCGCCCTGAGCTGGCTTCAGCATCAGGGCCTGCACCTGCTCGAGCGCAACTTCCGCTGCCGCCTCGGCGAGATCGACCTGATCATGGAAGACCGGGACTGCCTGGTCTTCGTCGAGGTACGCAAGCGCGGCCGCACCAGCCGGGTCGATGCCGCCTCATCGGTGGACAGCCGCAAGCAACAGAAAATCATTCTTACCGCCCAATACTACCTGAGTCGATTTCCCCAGCGGGCCAACCAGCCCTGCCGCTTCGATCTGATTGCCCTGGCATCGGATTCGGAGACGGCGACCCCGCTATGGTATAAAGACGCCTTCAGACCCTGAGACCGGAACAACTGCTGAATGGAACTTGAAGACCGTATTGTCAGCCAGTTTCACAGCTCGATGGATATCAACGCCCACACCATCGAGCACTACACACCGATGATCGCCCATGCCGGCGAAATGCTGCTGCACTGCCTCGTCAACGAAAGCAAGATTCTCTGCGTCGGCAACGGCGGCTCCGCCGCCCTTGCCCAGCATTTCAGCGCGCTACTGCTGAACCGCTACCGGCACGAGCGCCCGGGACTGCCGGCGATCGCGCTGTCGGCCGACAGCGCCGCCCTGACCGCGATCAGCGAGGACAGCAGTTTCAGCGACATCTACTCCAAGCAGATTCGCGCCCTGGGCCAGCCCGGCGACATCCTGCTGGTGATCTCGACCCACGGCCGCGCCAGCAACCTGGTGCAGGCCATCCAGGCCGCCCATGATCGCGACATGGTGGTCATCGCACTGACCGGTTACGACGGCGGCAACACCACGGCACTTTTGCGCCCCGACGAGATCGAAATCTGCATTCCGGCCGATGACGACGTCCTGATACACGACGCCCACCTGCTGGTACTGCACTGCCTGTGCGACCTGATCGACTACCAACTGTTTGGAGCCTGAAACCGATGAGTAAACGCCTTGCCGCCACCGCCCTGAGCACCCTGGTCCTGCTATCCGGCTGCTCGAGCATGATCAGCGCCACCCGCGAAGCCCCGATCCAGGAAAACCGCGGCCACCGCACCCTGGGCAACTACCTCGAAGACGAAGTCATCGAAACCAAGATCCTGGTCAATCTCGACAAGGCGTCGACTGCACTTCGCACCGCTCACGTCGGCGTGACCAGCTATAACGGCCTGGTTCTGCTGACCGGCCAGGTACCGTCGCCACAGACCCGGGAAGAGGCGGAGCGCGTCGCCGGGCAGATACGGGAAGTACGCAAGATTCACAACGAGCTACAGATCGCCGGCCCGACCTCGGCCATCGTGCGCAGCAACGATGCCTATCTGACCAGCCGGGTCAAACTGCAGCTGCTGGCCGAGCGCAATATAGAAGGCGGCCGCATCAAGGTGGTCACCGAAAACGGCACCGTCTATCTCATGGGCCTGGTGACACAGGCGGAAGCAGACCTCGCGGTCCGGGTGGTACGCCAGATCACCGGCGTACAGAAGATCGTGAAAGTGTTTGAATACATCTGAAATGCGTTACGCGTTACGCATTACGCGTAACGCGTAACGCGTCACCATCGTACCGGCCGCCACCAAAGCCGCCGGCCGACGCGTCACTTCACGACCTTCAGCTTGGGCCGACCGCCACCCTTCGGCGGCTCCGGAGGCTCGGGGCTCCCATCATCCGAAGACGGCTCCGCGACCGGCTGCAGCCGCTCGTACAGATCGGCACCCGGCTCCATGCCGAACCCCATACCCATACCGTTCTCGCGCGCGTAGATCGCCAGCAGGGCACCGTAGGGTACCCGCACCTGCATCGGCACACCGCCGAAACGGGCACCGAAGGTCACCTCGTCACCCTCCATCACCAGATTGCGCACCGCCGATGGCATCACGTTGAGCACGACCTGACCGTCCTGAACGGCCTGCTGCGGCACCACGACGCCGGGCGCCTCGGCATTCACCAGCAGGTGCGGCGTACAGTCGTTGTCGAGTATCCACTCATAGAGAGCCCGGACTATGTAGGGGCGACTCGGATTCATAGTTTTCTCCGGTTGGCGGTGCGGTTCGCGCTGCTCACCAGCACCCTACAAAAGCCGGAAGCGACGTAGGGTGCCGGTAACCACCAAGGACGGTGGGAATGCTGTGAGCGCAGGAGCGGTTCACAGTGAAGCGAAGCGCACCGCACCATTTAAACGTAACGCACAACAGGCGCCAAGGTGTAACGCGACAGACGCCGCTCCTCGGCTTTGGCATCCTGCGTCGCTCTACCTCTTACATCCATGTAATCGTGCGCATAAATGCCATGCGCCCGCGGCATACAACCGCCACGGACGGCGGGAATGCGAAAAATGCAGGAGCATTTTTTCGCCGTTCATCCTGAACATCGCCGCTCCTGCGCATCCATGCGTCCGCGGCATACCGTTCATCCTGAACATAAAAAGGGACGAGGTCTCCCCATCCCTTGAACTCAACCAGAACTACCGCGGCAATCAGTCACGCATTTCGCGTTCGGCGTCGGACAGGCTCTCCTGGAAGGAGTCCCGCTCGAAGATGCGCTTCATGTAACGAACCAGCGGCTTGCACTGCGCCTCGGGCAGCTCGATACCCATCACTGGCAGACGCCACAGCAGCGGCGCCAGGCAGCAGTCCACCAGCGAGAACTCCTCGCTCATGAAGAAGTCCTTCTCGCCGAAGATCGGCGAGATGGCGACCAGGCCATCGCGAAGCTCCTTGCGGCAACGCTCGATTTCTGCATCCGCGGCCTTGCCGGCCAGGATGGTATCAGCCAGCACGCACCAGTCGCGCTGGATGCGATACATGTAAAGCCGGCTTTCGGCACGCGCCACCGGATAGACCGGCAGCAACGGCGGATGCGGAAAACGCTCGTCGAGGTATTCCATCATCACGTTCGGCTCATACAGCACCAGCTCGCGATCCAGCAGAGTCGGCAGGCTGTTGTACGGGTTCAGTGACGACAGATCCTCTGGCAGATCATTTTCTGTGCAGTCGACGATATCGACCGCAACCCCTTTTTCAGCCAGCACGATACGCACGCGGTGGCTGTAATGGTCTTCACCATTGGAAAAGAAGGTCATGGAAGAACGCTTGGCCACTACTCCCATCGGATATTCCCCGTCAGTGTAAAAAAATGGTTGCGGCCTGATCCCTCAGACCGCAATCCGGCAACACCAGACCGCCAGGCGGCTTAGTGTATGTCTTTCCAGTATTCCTTCTTCAGCGCAAACGCGAAGACGAAGAAGATGGCCAGGAAGATCAGCACCTTGGTACCGAGACGCTCGGACTCGAGGCGGTACGGCTCGCCCATGTAAGCCAGGAAGTTGGTCAGATCATAGATGGTCTGATCGAACTCCTCAACGCTCTGCTTGCCGGTACCCTCGACGACCGTCAGACACTGCGACATCCGGTCACCGGTCAACGGATCGATCTCGGTCTTGCCTTGATGCAGCAGCTCTTCCGGCGTGCAGTGATTGACCTGCACACCCTGGAGATCCTCCAGCACGTTCGGCATGCCGACATCCTTGAACACCACGTTGTTCACGCCCCAGGGACGTGACGAATCCTGGTAGAAGCTGCGCAGATAGGTGTAAATCCAGTCCGGACCACGCAGACGCGCCTCCAGCGACAGATCCGGCGGCGGGTTGCCGAACCAGTTCGCCGCATCTTCCTTGCTCATGGCGTTCTTCATCTGCTCGCCAACCTTCTGGTCGCCGAAGATCATGTACTCCTGTACCAGCTCCGGCGGCATTTCCAGGTCAGTGGCCGCGCGCTGATAACGCTGGTAGTCGGCGGAGTGACAGCCCAGACAGCGGTTGACGAAGGTCGCCATGCCGCGCTGCAGCGAGGCCTTGTTCTCCAGGTCCACCTCGATATGGTCCAGCGGCACGCCGGCCCCGGCCGCCATTGCCGGTACCGGCAACACGGCCACGATCAATGCAAAAAGATACTTTTTCATTAGCCTGTAACCCTTTCCGGAACCGGTTTAGTGCTTTCCATCCTGGTATAGATCGGCATCAGCAGGAAGTACGCGAAGTACAGCGCGGTGCAGATCTGGGCCACCAGCGTACGGGTCGGCGTCGAGGCCACAACACCCAGATAGCCGAGGATGACAAAGCTCACCGCGAAGACCGCCAGGAACACCTTGCTGATCATGCCCTTGTAGCGCATGGATTTGACCGGGCTGCGGTCCAGCCAGGGCAGCACGAACAGGATGGCGATCGCCGCACCCATCACCACGACACCCGGGAACTGGGAGCCGGCGATCGGCGGAATCGCCCGCAGCATGGCGTAGAAGGGCGTGAAGTACCAGACCGGCGCGATATGCTCAGGCGTCTTCAGCGGGTTGGCCGGCTCGAAGTTCGGCGCCTCGATGAAGTACCCACCGCCTTCCGGGAAGAAGAAGACCACGACACTGAACACGAACAGGAACACCACCACGCCGACGATATCCTTGACGGTGTAGTAGGGGTGGAACGGAATACCGTCGCGCGGCACGCCGTTCTCGTCCTTGTTGGCCTTGATTTCGATGCCGTCCGGGTTGTTGGAACCGACTTCGTGCAGCGCGATGATGTGCAGCACCACCAGCGCCAGCAACACGATCGGCAGCGCGATGACGTGCAGCGCGAAGAAACGGGTCAGGGTAATGCCGGAGATCAGGTAGTCGCCGCGAATCCAGAGCGCCAGATCTTCACCGACCACCGGTACCGCCGAGAACAGCGAGACGATAACCTGGGCGCCCCAATAGGACATCTGCCCCCAGGGCAGCAGGTAACCCATGAAGGCCTCGGCCATCAGCGCCAGGTAGATGGTCATGCCGAAGATCCACACCAGCTCGCGCGGTTTGCGGTAGGAGCCGTACATCATGCCGCGGAACATGTGCAGATAGACCACCAGGAAGAAGGCGGACGCCCCGGTGGAGTGCATGTAGCGCAGCAGCCAGCCGTACTCGACATCACGCATGATGTATTCGACGGAGGCAAAGGCACCTTCGGCACTGGGGTTGTAGCTCATGGTCAGCCAGATGCCGGTGAGGATCTGGTTGACCAGCACCAGCAGCGCCAGGGAACCGAAGAAGTACCAGAAATTGAAGTTTTTCGGCGCGTAGTACTTGGAAAGATGGTCTTCCCACATCTGGGTCGCCGGAAAGCGATCGTCGATCCAGCGCATCAGGCCGCTTTCGGCCTTGCTCTTGTTCGGGTTAGCCATTATGCGGTCTCCTGATCTACGCCGACGATGATGACGTTCTCGTCTTCGTATGCATGAGGCGGAATCACCAGATTGGAAGGCGCTGGAGACCCTTTCAGCACGCGACCGGAGAGGTCAAAACGGGAACCGTGACAGGGGCAGTAGTATCCACCGACCCAGTCATCCCCAAGATCTTCGGGCGCCACTTCCGGACGGTAGGTCGGAGAACAGCCCAGATGGGTGCAGATGCCGACCAGCACAGCGATATCCTTGCGCAGGGAGCGGCTGGAGTCGTGCGGAATATAGTCCGGCTGCTGCGGCATTTCCGATGCGGGATCCGACAGGCGATCCTCGATCTTTGCCAGATTGGCCAGTGCCTCCTCGCCCCGGCGCACGATCCAGACAGGCTTGCCGCGCCACTTGACGACCATCTGCTGCCCCGGTTCCAGCTTGCTGACATCGGCTCGCACCGGAGCGCCCGCAGAACGCGCCTTGGCACTGGGCTGCCAGGAGGCCACGAACGGAACGGCAACCCCGACTGCGCCGACCGCCCCCACCGCCGAGGTGGCGCCGACCAGCAGCCGACGCCGCCCCTTGTTCACGCCGTCATTGCTCATTAAGTTTCTCTCCCCTCATTCGATCCGCCATAGTGCGACAGCTGTTTCGCACATGATCAGACCGCTCGATAAAAAACCACCAAACACAGGATTTTTAAAATGGCACAAATGGTAATGAAAATACCCTTTTCTTACAAGGACATTAGCCCCATTTGACCGAACCATTGACCTGGGTCCCATAGATAAAAAAAACGCCCGAACCATAAGGGGTTCGGGCGCTTTTTCGAAGCGGCTCTCCGACCAAAGTCGGAAGCGAATTAACGCTTGGAGAACTGCGGACGCTTACGTGCTTTACGCAGGCCGACTTTCTTACGCTCGACCATACGGGCGTCACGGGTCACGAAACCAGCCTGACGCAGAGTCGGGCGCAGGGTCTCGTCGTACTCCATCAGCGCACGGGTGATACCGTGACGGATAGCGCCAGCCTGACCGAAGCCACCGCCACCGGCAACGGTGACATAGACGTCGAATTTCTCGACGGTGTCGGTCAGTTCGAGCGGCTGCTTGACGATCATGCGCGCAGTCTCGCGACCGAAGTATTCTTCCAGGCTGCGATCATTGATCTTGATAGCACCAGTACCCGGACGCAGGAAGACACGGGCAGTGGAGGTTTTACGACGACCGGTACCGTAATACTGAGTAGTGGACATAGTCTGCCTTCCCCTTAAATGTTCAGTTCTTTCGGCTGCTGAGCCTGATGCGGATGTTCGGTGCCAGCGTATACTTTCAGTTTGCTGTGCATGGCACGACCCAGCGGACCTTTCGGCAGCATGCCCTTGACCGCGATCTCGATGACACGCTCCGGATGGGAATCGATCATTTTCTGGAAGGATGCTTCACGCAGACCACCCGGGTAACCGGTGTGACGGTAGTACATCTTGTCCTTGCGCTTGTTGCCGGTCACACCGATTTTCTCGGCGTTGACTACAACAATGTAGTCACCGGTATCAACGTGCGGAGTGTATTCCGGCTTGTGCTTGCCACGCAGACGGCGGGCAATTTCGGTAGACAGACGACCCAGGGTTTTACCCTCGGCATCGATAACATACCAGTCGCGCTTCACTTCGGCTGGTTTAGCAACAAAAGTTTTCATCTGTATATTGCCTTCATTTAACTCAGCTCTCGCCACAGCCCCGAAGGACCTGCCGCCGAACTGACTTATAATTCTTGGTTGTGCCGGGACCCACCCCGACGCAACGGACACACCCTAAAAAAGGGAGGCGCGCATTATAGGCGAGCCGCACCGAAAATGCGATAGCCACCTAAGTAAATTTTGCCCGCCTGCGACGTAGGGTGGAATGAGCGCCGAAGGCGGGAATTCCACCGGTGACATCAGATACCGGCGGGGCTTCTCGCCCCCGGACCAACCTGATACCACCGGTGGAATTCGTTGAACCGCACTCATTCCACCCTACGTCAGAATAAAACGCGGCGCTGCCTCCAGCGTCGTTATGCCCTGTGCGCCCGCGCCAGGTATTCGTGGGACTGCATCTCCAGCAGCCGGCTCTGGGTACGCTGGATCTCGAACTCCAGCCGCCCTTCGGTGTAGATCTCGTGAATGGGCGCGGCGGCCGACAGGATCAGCTTGACGCCGCTGTCGTAGAACTCGTCGACCATGTTGATGAAGCGACGCGCCGCGTCATCGTTGCTGCGACCGAGCCGGGGCACGTTGGACACCAGCACCGCATGGTAGACCTTGGCCAGTTCGATATAGTCGTTCTGGGAACGCGGCCCCAGGCAGATATCGGTGAAATCGAACCAGACCACATCCTCGCAGCAGCGCCGCGAACGGATACCGCGACCGTTGACCTCTAACACCTCACCTTCGACCGCCTCCTCCAGGTCCGGCGCCAGCGCCTCGAAACTGCGGTTGAGGCTCTCGTCGGCACGGCCATCGAGGGGGCAGTGGTAAAGCTCTGCCTGCTCCAGCGCGCGCAGACGGTAGTCGACGCCACTGTCGACATTGACCACGTCGGTGTACCGGTTCAGCAGCGCGATCGCCGGCAGAAAGCGGGCACGCTGCAACCCGTCCCTGTAAAGACCATCGGGAACGATGTTGGACGTGGCGACCAGGGTCACGCCATTGGCGAACAGCTGCTCGAGCAGCCCGCCGAGAATCATCGCATCGGTAATATCGGAGACGAAAAACTCGTCAAAACAGATGACACGCGCCTCGGCGGCATAGCGCCGGCCGATCTCCTCGAGCGGGTTCTTGGTGCCGGCCAGGGTTTTAAGATCCTGATGGACCCGCTGCATGAAGCGATGGAAGTGGGTGCGCGTTTTCTGCTCGAACGGCAGCGTATCGTAGAAGGTGTCCATCAGGTAGGTCTTGCCGCGTCCCACCCCGCCCCAGAAATAGAGCCCCTTCAGCGGTTCGCGCTGCGGTTTTTTCCAGCCTCCCGCCAGACGCTGCATCAGCCCACGCCGGGGCTCGACAGGCGTCGCGACCAGCTCATCGAACAGCCGCTGCAGATGTTTGACCGCCTGCTCCTGTGCCGGATCGTAGGAAAAATCATCCCGCTCGAGATCTCGCTTGTAGCGTTCCAACGGCGTCATACCCGCACAAACCCCTGTCGTTCAAAATTCGTGCGCGCACTTTACCCAGAGGAAAAGAAAGCTTCAAGCCGGAGGAGCCCGGCCTCCGGGCGAAGATTCATATCTATCGCCGGCATTCGCAGCGAGGCGCTGCTCCTACAAGACCTCATCTTCGCTATACTGTCAGCGCCTCAACCTTTTCCGAACGGAGTAGTTGAATGAAAAGGATTTTTTGCCTGTCGCTGACCGCCGCCCTGACGACCGCCCCCACCCTTGCCGCCGAGACCGGCAACGAACAGACCGTCAAGGACGGCATCTATGCGGCCTGCTTTCGCATGAACATCGAAGCCAAGAACACCTACAAGCGCATCGTCGCCAACGACAAGCGCAGCCTGACGATCAGCCAGGAGCATCGCAACGGCCAGCTCAGCGTCGAGGAAGCCCTCGGCGAAGCGGAACAGATCCTGAAGCAGCAACGCGTTGCCTACGACCATCTGGCCAACGTGCTGACGGCCACCAGCCGCCTGGGCTGCCCCGACACCGCCGGCCTCCTGGGTGAAGTCGAAATGCAATAGCCCGTAGCCTGGAATGAGTGAAACGAATTCCGGGAAGATCTCCGGCTTTCATCCGTCGGAATTCGCTACTTCGTTGCTCATTCCAGCCTGTGCCCTTTCAGCTTGCGGCTTTTTCCTCACTAAACATTTGTTTTTAAAAAAACACTTGACATCATTCCGCCCCGGCGTAGAATTTGCGCCCAGTTCAGCGCGATCTGGTTCAAACAGGTCCGCCGGGCACTGGTTCGGGGTGTAGCTCAGCCTGGTAGAGCACTGTCTTCGGGAGGCAGGGGTCGTAGGTTCAAATCCTGTCACCCCGACCAACACAATTTCCCGCTTCAACAACTGCATCGCAGTTGGGCCCCAGGGCCACAATCAGAACGGATATGTCGGGGTGTAGCTCAGCCTGGTAGAGCACTGTCTTCGGGAGGCAGGGGTCGTAGGTTCAAATCCTGTCACCCCGACCATTCTGTTCGATCTTCGCGTCATCTCAGCTTTCAAACCTGTAGCCTGGAATAAGTGAAACGAATTCCGGGAAGATCTCCGGCTTTCATCCGTCGGTATTCGCAACTGCGTTGCTCATTCCAACCTACATACTGCTAGACTTTCCTTTGGTGCTACTCCAGCCCGGACTTGGCGATATGCGGCTGCCGACATTGGCCTGCTTATTGCTACGACAACGGAAACACCAGCCCTACCCGAACCAGCGCCACCAAAAAGGGCACCCAAGCGCCAGCTTGGCACAGGCGACGCCCTGAATAGGTGCCAACGCTGCAACAGGATCTTGCAGAAGGCCTCAGTCATGAGTATCAACTGGAAAGAGTATGACCCTGGCAATATCTTCGACGAACTGATCAGCACGCCCGGCAACCCGCGCGTACCGGCACGCAAGCTTGCGAACTATCTGGCCGGCCTCGAGGAGGCGGAGCTGGAGAAGCGGCGCCAAATGGCCGAAGCCACCATCCAGGAGATGGGCGTCTCCTTTACCGTCTACACGGAGGAGGGCAATATAGACCGCGCCTGGCCCTTCGACCTGATACCGCGCACCATCTCGCGCAAACAGTGGGACAAGACTGCGGCAGGGCTGGAGCAGCGGCTGCGGGCGCTAAACCTCTTTATCGACGACCTCTATCACGACCAGCGCATCCTCAAGGACAAGGTCGTGCCGCGCCATCTGATCGAGAACTCGAGCAACTTCCGCCGCGAATGCATCGGCATTTCGCCGCCGTTCGGCGTCTGGGCCCATATCTGCGGCACCGACCTGGTGCGCGATTCCGACGGCGAGTTCTACGTGCTGGAGGACAACCTGCGGGTCCCCTCCGGCGTCTCCTACATGCTCGAGAACCGCGCCATCACCAAGCGGGTCCTGCCGGAGCTGTTCGAGAACGACAATATCATGCCGATCGACGATTACCCGGCCAGGCTGTTCGATACCCTGGCCGCCCTGTCGCCGCGCCGCGTCAAGCAGCCGGAAATCGTCGTGCTGACCCCCGGCATCTTCAATTCGGCCTATTTCGAGCATGCCTTTCTGGCCCAGCAGATGGGCGCCGAGCTGGTCGAGGGCAGCGATCTGGTGGTCGGCGACGACGACCATGTCTACATGCGTACGATTGATGGCCTGAGCCGGGTCGACGTCATCTACCGCCGCATCGACGACCTCTTCCTCGACCCCGAAGTGTTCAACAAGGAGTCGGTGCTTGGCGTCCCGGGACTGATGCGCGCCTGGAAAAAGGGCACTGTCGCCCTGGCCAATGCACCGGGTGCCGGTGTCGCCGACGACAAGGTGATCTACGCCTACGTACCGAAGATCATCAAGTACTATCTCGACGAGAGCCCGCTGATCAACAACGTCGAAACCTATCTCTGCGAAGATGACAAACAGCGCGAGTATGTACTGGCCAACCTCGACCAGCTGGTCGTCAAGCCGGCCAACGAGTCCGGCGGATACGGCATGCTGGTCGGCCCCCATTCGACCAAGAAGGACCAGGCGCGCTTCGCCGAGCTGATCAAAGCCAACCCGCGCAACTACATTGCCCAGCCAACGCTGGCCCTGTCGACCGCGCCGACCCTGGTCGACAATAACCGCCTGGAACCGCGCCACCTGGACCTGCGCCCCTTCATCCTGCAGGCGGAAAAAACCTATGTCACCACCGGTGGCCTGACCCGGGTGGCGATGAAGAAAGGCTCCCTGGTGGTCAATTCGTCCCAGGGCGGTGGCAGCAAGGATACCTGGATCGTCGATACGGAGGCGAAATGATGCTGTCCCGCGTAGCAGAACGGATGTACTGGGCGGCACGCTACCTGGAGCGTGTCGAAAATACCGCCCGCCTGGTGAGCGTCTACGACAACCTGCTGTTCGACCTGCCCCGCAGCGTCAATATCGGCTGGTTCAACCTGGTGGTGATCAACAGCAGTACCGACCTGTTCCACGAGCGCTATCGGGTGCAGGACGAACGCAACGTGGTGAAGTTTACCCTTGCCGACGATACCAACCCCAGCTCGATGCTGTCGTCGCTGCTGTTGGTGCGCGAGAATATCCGCACCGCCCGCGATGTCCTGCCGAGCGAGGCCTGGGAGCTGGTCAACGAACTGCAGCTGTTTGCCAGTCACAACATCCAGCAGGGCATCAACCGCAACGGCCGCCATGCCTTTCTCAACGAGATCATCGAAGGCTGTCAGGGGATCAACGGCCTGTTCGGCAGCAACATGAGCCGCGACGCCGCCTGGCACTTCCTCCGCCTGGGGTGCAACCTCGAGCGCGCCGACATGACCACCCGCCTGCTCGATGCCGGCGCGGCAGCACTGTTGCTATCCAGCGAAACGGAGGCGGCCAATCTCGATCAGATCGTCTGGGGCAATGTACTGCGTTCGGCCAGCGCCTATATGGCCTACCGCCGTACTGTACGCACCGCCGTCAGCGGCGCCGAGGTGGCACGCTTCCTGCTGCAGGACGAACAGTTCCCCCGCTCGGTGCAGTTCTGCCTTGGCCAGATCGGCTCGGCCGCCGATCGTCTGCCCGGCAGCAGCCAGCAACACCAGGCCATCAGGCCCAGTCTCCCGGCCTACGGCATCGAGGAAGACACGCCACTCGATGAAGACTTCCGCGACTATCTCAACGACCTGCAACTGATGCTGGCCGAAGTCCATCACCGCATTTCCGGCAACTGGTTTCTGCACGACTGAATGGAACGTCCCGGTCCGCCGGCCCCGTCGGCGGTCTCAGACTCAAGAAAGGGGTCAACATGACCATTCGCACCAAGATCCATCACGTGACAGGCTACAAGTTCGATCGACGGGTGAACCTCTCGCCCCATGTGCTGCGCCTGCGCCCGGCCGCCCATTCCCGCACCCGGATCCATGGCTATTCGCTGCGGATCCGCCCGGAAAACCACTTCATCAACTGGCAGCAGGACCCCTTCGGCAACTTTCTGGCACGCCTGGTCTTTCCGGAAAAGAGCGACGAGCTGCGTATCGAGGTCGAGGTGATCGCGGACATGACGGTGATCAACCCCTTCGACTTCTTCGTCGAGGAGTACGCCGAGCACTTCCCGTTCCGCTATGACGCAAGCCTCACCAAAGAGCTGCTTCCCTACCTCGAAGCCTCGGAGCAGGACAGCCCGCTGCTGCAACAGTGGGTCGAATCGGTGCCCCGCGAAAAGATCCACATCATCGACTTCCTGGTGGCGCTGAATCAGCGCCTCGAACAGGAGCTCGAGTATGGCATCCGCCTCGAACCGGGTATCCAGAGCTGCCAGCAGACCCTGGCGCTGAAAAAGGGCTCGTGCCGCGACAGCGCCTGGCTGCTGGTCCAGATTCTGCGCCACCTCGGGCTGGCCGCCCGCTTCGTCTCGGGCTACCTGATCCAACTGACCCCGGACGTCAAGGCGCTGGACGGACCGTCCGGACCCGAAGCCGACTTTACGGACCTGCACGCCTGGTGCGAAGTCTACATTCCCGGCGCCGGCTGGGTCGGTCTCGACCCCACCTCCGGCCTTTTCGCCGGTGAAGGTCATATCCCGCTGGCCTGCACACCGGATCCGGCCTCGGCGGCCCCGATCAGCGGCTTTACCGACGAATGCGAGGTCGAATTCGAATACAGCAACCAGGTCTACCGCATCCACGAGGATCCGCGGGTGACCCGGCCCTACAGCGACGAGCAGTGGCAGCAGATCATGGCCCTCGGCGATGCCGTCGATGCCGACCTCGACGCCCTCGACGTGCGCCTGACCATGGGCGGCGAGCCGACCTTCGTCTCGATCGACGACATGGAATCGGCGCAGTGGAACACCGAGGCCCTCGGCGCCGACAAGCTGCGCCTGGCCAAGGACCTGCTGCTGCGCCTGCGCGAGCGCTTCGCACCGAAGGCCCTGCTGCACTATGGCCAGGGCAAATGGTATCCCGGCGAGGAACTCCCGCGCTGGGCCCTGGGCTGCTTCTGGCGCCTCGACGGCGAGCCACTGTGGCACGACCCGAAACTGCTGGCCCGGGTCGACCAGGATCTCGGTTACGGCCTGGCCGAGGCCGAGCGCTTTGTCCACCAGCTGTGTCTCGAGCTTGGCCTTTCCGCCGACTTCATACATCCGGCCTACGAGGACGCCCTGCACTATCTCGACATGGAGCAGGATCTGCCGATCAATGTCGACCCTCTGAACGCAGACCTATCGGACAGCCTCGAACGCAAACGCCTGGCACGGCTGCTTCAGCGTGGGCTCGATAGCGTCAGCGGCTTTGTGCTGCCGCTTGGCTGGGACCATGACCACTCGGCCTGGCGCAGCTGCCGATGGGAGACGCGCCGCGAGACGCTGGTGCTCATTCCGGGCGACTCGCCGATGGGCTTTAGGCTGCCGCTCGAAGCCCTGCCCTGGGTCCCCCGGGAGAAGCGCGAGATAGAGCCGGAACGCGACCCCTTCGCGGAGCCGGTTCCACTGCCGGCCTACAGCCTCGGCGAGCCCTCCAACCCGGTCGACAGCCGCAGCCTGATGGAAGACTGCGCCGACGACCGGCCTCCGTCCGGAGACGAGGCCCGGGTGCTGCACACCGCCCTCTGCGTCGAGCCGCGCAACGGCCGCCTGCACCTGTTCCTGCCGCCGCTCAAGCACCTCGAGCACTATGTGCTGCTGATCAATGCGCTCGAACGCACCGCCGCGCAATTGCAGCTGCCGGTGGTGATCGAGGGCTACGAACCGCCACGGGATCCGCGTCTGCAGCGCCTGCTGGTCACGCCGGACCCCGGCGTCATCGAGGTCAATGTTCATCCGGCAGGCAGCTGGCGCGAGCTGGTCGGCAATACCCAGGCGCTGTACGACGAAGCCCACCAGTCGCGACTGGGCACCGAGTCCTTCATGCTCGACGGCCGCCACAGCGGTACCGGCGGCGGCAACCACATTACCCTGGGCGGCGCCACGCCGGCCGACAGCCCCCTGCTGCGCCGCCCCGACCTGCTGCGCAGTCTGGTGACCTACTGGCAGCACCATCCGAGCCTGTCGTATCTGTTCTCCGGCATGTTCATCGGCCCCACCAGCCAGGCGCCGAGGGTCGACGAAGGCCGTGACGAGGCTCTCTACGAACTCGAGATCGCCTTCTCCCAGATGCCCGACGGCGTCATCGACCAGCCCTGGCTGGTCGACCGCCTGATGCGCAATCTGCTGGTCGACATCACCGGCAATACCCACCGCTCGGAATTCTGCATCGACAAGCTCTATGCCCCGGGCAGCGCCTCCGGTCGCCAGGGCATCCTCGAGTTTCGCGGCTTCGAGATGCCACCCCACCCGCGCATGGCGCTGGTGCAGGCCCTGCTGCTGCGCGCACTGCTGGCGCGCTTCTGGAAGAAGCCCTATCGCAAGCCACTGGTGCGCTGGGGCACCGAGCTGCACGACCGTTTCATGCTGCCCCACCATGCCTGGGCCGATATCCGCGACGTGGTCCAGGACCTGCAGCGACACGGCTACCCGTTCCAGCTCGACTGGCTGGCACCGTTCGAGGAGTTCCGCTACCCCCATTACGGCCGCGTGAACATCGACGATATCAGCCTCGAGCTGCGCTGGGCCATCGAGCCCTGGCATGTGCTGGGCGAAGAGATCAGCAGTTTCGGTACCGCCCGCTATGTCGACTCCTCGGTGGAGCGCCTGCAGGTCAGGGTCAACGGCCTCACCGACGGGCGCTACGTGCTGGCCTGCAACGGTCGCCGGGTGCCACTGCACAACACCGGCCGCCAGGGCGAATATGTCGCCGGCGTGCGCTTTCGCGCCTGGCAGCCCCCTCGGCGCTGCACCCGACCATCGGCGTCCACAGCCCGCTGGTATTCGACCTTATCGATACCTGGAACGGCCTGTCCATCGGCGGCTGCACCTACCATGTCAGCCACCCCGGTGGCCGTCATTACGACAGCTACCCGGTCAACGCCTTCGAGGCCGAAGCACGGCGCGTCAACCGTTTCTGGGACCATGGCCATACGCCGGGGCCGCTGACCCCGCCGCCCGCCTTCAACGCGATTCGCGAATTTTTCCCGCACCAGACGCCGCCGCGGCCGATGGCGCCCCTCCGGAGGAACCGAGCGACGAATATCCCCATACCCTGGATTTGCGCCGCAACCTGTAAAGCGCGGCACCGACCGCCGTATACTATGACTTTGCCAACAGCGCGCAGGACAACGGGATGACTTTCACCGAACAGCCGGAGGCACCGGACCCGGCCGCCGTCCAGCTCTACCCCCGCCCGCCGGGGCTGACGGACGAGGTCTATGACGCCGACGGCCGGATGCGGCGGCACTGGCAGTACCTGCTTGGCAGCCTGCATCAACTCGGCAGCGACACCCTGCACGAGCGCCAGCGCAAGGCCGAACGCATACTGCGCGACGATGGCGCCACCTATTCCCAGACCAGCGACGACCTGGCCAGCCGCACCTGGGGACTGGACCCGGTACCGCTGCTGCTCGAGAGCGAGGAGTGGAGTCAGATCGAAGCGGGCCTTGCTGAGCGGGCCGAGCTGTTCGACCTGCTGCTCGGCGATATCTATGGCCGGCGCGAACTGGTGCGCTGCGGCCTCCTGCCACCGGAACTGCTGTTCAGCCACAAGGGATTCCTGCGTCCCTGCCAGGGCATCCGGCTGCCGGGCGACAACCAGCTGATCCTGCACAGTGCCGATATGGTGCGCGACGCCGACGGAAAGATCGTGGTGATCGGCGACCGCACCCAGACCCCGAGCGGGGCCGGCTATGCGCTGGAAAACCGTACCGTGATGCGGCGCGTCTTTCCCAGCCTTTTCGCGACAGCCATGTGCACCGGCTGTCGCTGTTCTTCAATACCCTGCGCCGTACCCTGAGCCGGCTGGCGCCGCCGGGCAACCTCTCCGGCGGCGACCTGCCCACGGTGGTGATCCTGACCCCCGGCGCCTACAGCGAGACCTATTTCGAGCACACCTACCTGGCCAACTACCTGGGCTATCCGCTGGTTCAGGGTGGCGACCTGACGGTGCGCAACGGCTTTGTCTGGATGAAATCCCTCGACGGCCTGACCCGGGTCGATGTCATCCTGCGCCGGGTCGACGACAGCTTCTGCGACCCGGTGGAACTGAAAAGCGATTCGCGCCTCGGCGTCCCCGGCCTGCTGGAGGTGGTACGCGCCGGTCGGGTCGCGGTGGCCAACCCGATGGGCAGCAGCGTGCTCGAAAACCCGGCGCTGTTGAAATATCTGCCACAGATCAGTCAGTTCTTCCTCGGCCACGCACTGCAACTGGCGTCGGCACCCGCCTGGTGGTGCGGCGATCCGGACGACCGGGCCTACGTGCTGGCCCACCTCGACCAGCTGGTGATCAAGCGCTGCTCGCGCCAGGCCGGCGAATACAGCCAGTTCGGTTTCGATCTGTCCAGGACCCAAAGGCGCCAACTGGCCGAGCGCATCCGCCTGCATCCGCAGCAGTATGCAGCCCAGGCCTTCGTCTCGCCATCCCAGGTCCCGAGCTGGCAGGGCGGCAACCTGCAGCCGCGACCATCGCTGCTGCGCAGTTTCACCGTCGCGGGCCAGGGCGCCTACGCCGTCATGCCCGGCGGCCTGACCCGGGTCGGCCTCGAGCAGGAAAGCCGCCTGATCGCCAACCAGATCGGCTCGATCAGCAAGGATACCTGGGTGCTGGCCTCGGAACCGGAGAAACAGCTGAGCCTGCAGCCCCGCCCCGGCGCCGACACACTGCCGCAGTTGCGCCAGTACACCAACCTGCCGAGCAGGATGGTGGAAAACCTGTTCTGGATGGGCCGTTATGGCGAGCGTGCCGATACCGCCATCCGCCTGCTGCGCACCGTGTTCGTCCAGCTCAACAGCGCCTACCGGCTGCCGGAAGGCGCCGACCGGCTGCTGCTGCGTGCCGTGACCGAGGTGACCCTCACCCTGCCGGGCTTTACCGTCGACGACCCCGGGCTGTTCCGCAAGCCCGAGCCCGAACTGCTGTCCGTCATCAGCGACAGCCGCCGCACCGGCAGCGTCAAGGCCTCGCTGATGGCGATGCTCAACTGCGCCGAGGAGGTCAAGGAGCTGCTGTCGGCCGATATCCAGCGCATCATCAACGATATCCGCGACGAGCTCAACGGCCTCGAAGGCGCCGTGTCCCGCGGCATGACCTCGGCGCCGGAAGAGACACTGGATCCGCTGATCACCGCCCTGCTGGCACTCAGCGGCCTCTACCAGGACAGCATGTTCCGCGGCCTGGGCTGGCGCTTCCTGCAGATCGGCCGGCGCCTCGAGAAGGCGCAGCAGGTCGCCACCCTGCTGCGCGCGCTGCTGGTGCCCGTGCACGGCGACAGCAGCGAAGACCTGGCCCTGGAGTCGGCACTGCTGACCGCCGAGGCACTGAATACCTACCGCCGCCGTTATCGCGCCGAAACCAATATCGTCAGCGGGCTCGGACTGCTGCTGATCGACCGCAGCAACCCGCGCTCGCTGATCTACCAGCTCGACAAGCTGCGCAAGGACCTGGCCGAACTGCCCGCCCGAAGCAAGGGGCCGGAGCTGCCGCGGGAACAGCGCCTGGTGCTGGAGGTTTATTCAGCCGTCCAGCTCACCGACATGAGCCTGCTGGCCGGCGCCGCAGACAACGACAAGAGCCGCAAGGCGCTCGACGAACTGCTGCGACTCGTACAGCAGCGCCTCAACCAGGTGGCCCTGGCGATCAGCGACGATTTCTTCGATCATACCGGCGGCCCGCAGCAGCTGGTGAATACCGGATGGAACAGCGAACTATGATCTACCGCATCCGCCACCTGACCGAATACCGGTATCAGCAACCGGTCAGCCTCTGCTACAACCTGGCCCACCTGCAGCCACGCAATACGCCGTACCAGAGCTGTGTCAGCAGCAAGCTGCATATCGACCCGATGCCGTCCTACAGCCGCAAGCGCAAGGACTATTTCGGCAACAACATGCTGCACTTCTCGATCGAGGTGCCGCACCGCAAGCTCGCCATCGAAGTGATCAGCGACATCCGCATCGACGAAGCCCGCACCAGCCCCGAGCTGAATCTGGACCTGGGCAACACCTGTGCCCAGGCACTCGAAGCGCTGCATGACAGCCAGAACCGAGCCACCCTCGATGCGCGGGAGTTCGTGCTTGAATCGCCGATGGTGAAAATGATTCCGCAGCTGCGCGAATATGCCGAGGCCTCGTTCCTCCCGGACCGCCCTCTGCTGTCGGCGGCCCGGGATCTGACGCAGCGCATATTCAGCGACTTCACCTACGACCCGCACTTCACCACCGTCGCCACACCGCTGTCGGATGTGCTGGAACATCGCCGCGGGGTCTGCCAGGATTTCGCCCATCTGGCGATCGGCTGCCTGCGCGCCCTGGGCTACCCGGCCCGCTACGTCAGCGGCTATCTGGAGACGCTGCCGCCGCCGGGCAAGGAGAAACTGGTCGGCTCGGATGCCTCCCATGCCTGGTTCGCGGTCTACTCCCCGGACGAAGGCTGGTTCGAATTCGATCCGACCAACAACAACATGCCGGCCCACCAGCACATCACCACGGCCTGGGGACGGGACTACTCCGACGTCGCGCCGCTGCGCGGCGTGATCTTCGACGGCGGCAAGTCCCAGGCACCGAAGGTCGCCGTCGATGTCGAGCGGCTCGATAAACCCTGAGGCATCACGCGCAACCCGAATCAACAGGTCTATCGGAAACTCACTATTTTCCAATAGAATGCGGCCTTTCAACCCAACACCGAGGTTTTTGAGATGCCCAAAGCATCCGAATTGAAGCGGGGCCATGTCGTCGAACTCAATGGCCATGTCTACGTGGTGCAGAATGTCGATGTGCGCAACCCCACCTCCCGTGGCGCCAACACCCTGTACAAGGTCCGTTTCAGCCAGTTGCCCGACGGCGGCAAGCACGATGTCACCTTCACCGGCGACGACACCGTCAAGAACGTCGCCCTGGAACGGCGCCAGGTCTCCTATCTCTACCGCGAGGACGATCTGCTGACTTTCATGGACATCGAGGACTACAACCAGTACAGCCTCAATGCCAGCGCCATCGAAAACCAGGCACCCTTTCTGAGCGACGGTCTCGAGGGCATCACCGCGCTGCTGATCGACGGCCAGATCGTCACCGTCGAGCTGCCCTCCTCGGTGGTACTGGAAGTCACCGAATGCGTTCCGGGCATGCAGGCGGCCAGCGCCACCGGCCGTACCAAGCCGGCGAAGCTGTCCAACGGACTGGAGATCCAGGTGCCCGAGTACATCAAGCAGGGCGAGAAGGTCAAGGTCAATACCGAAACCGGCAAGTTCATGACCCGGGCCTGAGCCCCCGGTCCGAAACAGGAGAGCGAAGCGACTATGCGTACCGTAACCAAGGCCGTCATTCCGGTCGCCGGACTCGGCACCCGCGTACTGCCGGCCAGCAAGGCGATCCCGAAAGAGATGCTGCCCGTCGGCGACAAGCCGGTGATCCAGCATGTCGTCGAGGAAGCGATTGCCGCCGGGATCACCCAGATCATTCTGGTCACCCGTTCGGGCAAGGAGGCGATCGAGAACCACTTCGACGCCAACTACGAGCTCGAGGCCGAACTCGAGATCAAGGGCAAGATCGCCGAGCTGGCCTCGGTGCGCAACATCCAGCCGCCGGAAGTCGAGATCGTCTCGGTACGCCAGCCGCGCGCCCAGGGCTCGGCCATGCGGTGCTCTGCGCCGCCGGCATCGTCGGCAACGAGCCCTTCGCGGTCCTGCTGCCGGATGTGCTGATCAACCGCAGGGTCACGGATCCCCACCCGGCCGATATGGCCGGCATGATGGCCGCCTTCGCCAAAGAGGGCACGGCCCAGATCATGGTCGAACCGGTACCCGAGGCCCATGTCGAGCGCTACGGCATCGTCGACTGCGGCGGCGCCAGCCTGTCGGGCGGCGATTCGCACCCGATTCGCGGCATGGTCGAGAAGCCGGCCCGGGACAGCGCGCCGTCGAATCTTGCCATTGTCGGCCGCTACATCCTGCCGGCACGCATCATGCAACTGCTCAAGACCACGCCCCGCGGCGCCGGCGGCGAAATCCAGCTGACCGATGCCCTGGCCGCGCTGCTGCAGCAGATGCCGGTCGAGGCCTTCCACATGCATGGCAAGTCCTACGATTGCGGCAACAAGCTCGGCTACCTCCAGGCCAACATGGTCTATGGCCTGCAAAACCCGCAAACCGGCGACGAGCTGCGCGCCTTCCTTAAAGAGCAACTGTAGGGTGGAATGAGCCTGCGAATTCCACCGGTGAGTCGCACTCCGGGTGGTCCCGGCCACCGGTGGAGCCGAATCAAAACACCCACGGATCATCGGCCGGGCAATCCGAAACCGCCGGTGGAATTCGTTGAACAGCACTCATTCCACCCTACACAAGAGTTGATCAACGAGGTCAGCGGTGATGCCTCAGCCGTAATACTCCCTGAACCAGCTGACGAAGCGCTCAACACCCTCGTCGAGCCCGGTGCAGGGCCGGAAACCGGTGGCGTCGAACAGCTGTTGTGTCGAGGCCCAGGTGTGCGGCACGTCTCCCGGCTGCATCGGCAGCAGGTTCATCCTCGCCTTCAGGCCCAGCGCTTCCTCCAGGGCACGGATGAAATCCATCAGCCCGACCGGCTGGCCGGCGCCGATATTGTAGACCGCATAGGGCGCCGAGCTATGGTTGCGCGCGCCCGTCTCGGGCGTCCAGCCGGGCCGAGCCTGCGGGATGGTATCCATCACCCGCACCACCCCCTCGACAATATCGTCGATATAGGTGAAGTCGCGGCTCATCTGCCCCCTGTTGTAGACATCGATCGCATCGCCCGCACTGATGGCGCGGGCAAACCTGATCGGCGCCATATCGGGACGCCCCCAGGGGCCATAGACCGTGAAAAAGCGCAGGCCCGTGCTGGGCAGGCCATAGAGGTGGGAATAGGAATGGACCAGCAACTCGCCGGATTTCTTGCTGGCGGCATAGAGCGAAACCGGGTGGTCCACCGCGTCCTCCTCACGGAACGGCACCCGGGTATTGAGGCCGTAGACCGAGCTCGAGGAGGCATAGACCAGATGGGCAAGCTGCTGCGCCCGGCAGCCCTCCAGAATATTGACCAGCCCCGCCAGATTGGCATCGACATAGGCGCGGGGATTGTCGAGTGAATAGCGCACGCCCGCCTGGGCCGCCAGGTGGACAACGCGATCGAATCGGCTCACCTCGAACAGTGCGGCGATGGCCGCGCGATCGGCCAGATCCGCCGCCACGAAACTGAAGCCTGGCTCCGAGTCCAGCCGTGACAGCCGGGCACGCTTGAGCGCCGGGTCGTAGTAATCGTTCAGGTTGTCGAGACCCGTTACCCGACAGCCGCTCGCCAACAGTCGCTGCGCGACATGAAAGCCGATAAAACCGGCGACACCGGTGACCAGCACCTTCATGCATTCTCCTTGCTGCTCCAGCCCCTTGCTGGACGCTCACTATAGCACCGGGAGCCACTTCCCTGTAGGTTGGGTGCAGTGCCGGAGGCACATAACCCAACAACCGCTCTGCCAACCGATACCAATCGATCTGCAATACGATCGATATGGCGGGTTCCCTGAAAACCGCTCCTGCGTTTTCAGGCGGGCCGCGTTCGGATTTCCACGGGGTGGCCTTCCACCATCCCTGGCGGTTTCTCGATGCCCGTACAAGGTACGAGGCGTTTCGGCCAGATGGGACGCATCGCTCTACCCACCCTCCGTCCGCGCCTTCGATAAGCAAAAAGGCCGCTCGTTAGAGCGGCCTTTTCTGTATAAAACCGGGGCCCCGGAGGGGCCAAGCCAAGGGATTTGGAAAGGGTCTTTCCAAAGTGCTACAGCACCAAGCGACGGATATCGCTCAGCAGACTGTTCAGGTAGGTCAGGAAGCGACCGGCATCGCCGCCGTTGATCGCACGGTGGTCGTACGACAGGCACAGCGGCAGCATCAGACGCGGCTCGAACTCCTTGCCGTTCCAGCGCGGTTCGATGTCCGCCTTGGAAACGCCCAGGATACCCACTTCCGGCGTCGGTACGATCGGCGTGAAACCGGTACCGCCGATGCCGCCGAGGCTCGAGATCGTGAAGCAGGAGCCCTGCATCTCGTTCGGCTTCAGCTTGCGGTCCTTGGCCTTGCCGGCCAGCTCGACCGCCTCGCGGGACAGCTCGTAGATCGACTTCTTGTCGGCATCCTTGATCACCGGCACCATCAGGCCGTTCGGCGTATCGACCGCCAGACCGACATTGATGTACTTCTTCAGGACGATATGCTCGCCGTCGGCGTGCAGCGAGGCGTTGAACTTCGGATTTTCCTTCAGCGCCAGCGCCACGGCCTTGATCATGAACGGCAGCGGTGTCAGCTTCACACCCTCTTTGGCCGCCGCATCCTTCATTTCCTTGCGGAAGGCTTCCAGCTCGGTGATATCGGCCTTGTCGAACTGCGTCACATGGGGCACGTTGAGCCAGCAGCGGGTCATGTTCGCCGCCGTGACCTTCGCCACCTTGCTCATCTTCTGCATCTCGATCTCGCCGAACTGGCTGAAATCGATCTCCGGCACAGCCGGGATGCCGCTACCGCCGGTCACCGCCGCCGCTGCCGGCTGCTTGGACAGGCGCTTGAGCGCATCCTTGACGAACCGCTGCACGTCTTCCTTCAGGACACGGCCCTTGCGGCCGCTGCCGCTGACCTGCGCCAGCTCGACACCGAATTCACGGGCGACGGCACGCACCGCGGGACCGGCATGCACCTTGCGATTCTTCTGTTCCAGCGCAACCAGGTCCGCCGTGGCAACCTCTTTGGCCTCCTGGCGGGCAGGTGCAGCAGCCGGCGCCGGGGAAGCGGCTTTCTGCGCCGCAGCCGGAGCCGACACGGCGGCAGCGGATTCAGCCTCGGCTGCCGGGGCGCTGCCGGCCACTTCCAGAATCAGGATCAGATCACCTTCGTTGCAGGTGCCGCCTTCGCTGATCTTGACCTCCTTGACGGTGCCGCCCATCGGCGCCGGCACTTCCATCGAGGCCTTGTCGGTTTCCAGCGCGATCAGGCTGTCGCCCTCGCTGATGACATCGCCGGCCTTGACCAGCACTTCGATGACGTCGACATCGGTGGCGCCGCTCAGATCCGGTACCCGGACCTCTTCAGTGCCGCCTGCTTTCGCAGGCGCCGCGGCCGGAGCTGCGGCAGGTGCTGGTGCCGCGGCCTGGCCGGAGCCGCCGCTGCAGGCGCATCGGCCTGAGCGCTGCCGGCCACTTCCAGCGTCAGAATCAGGTCACCCTCGTTGCAGGTGCCGCCTTCGCTGATCTTGACCTCCTTGACGGTGCCGCCCATCGGGGCCGGCACTTCCATCGAGGCCTTGTCGGTTTCCAGCGCGATCAGGCTGTCGCCTTCGCTGATGACATCGCCGGCCTTGACCAGCACTTCGATGACATCGACGTCGGACGCGCCGCTCAGGTCCGGCACCCGAACCTCTTCGATGCTGGCGGCCGCGGCGGGCGCAGCCGGCTCGGCTTTGGGCGCTTCGGCGGCAGGCTCAGCGGCTGCAGCCGGTGCCGGGTCGGCCTGCGCCGGCGCCTCGGCCGCGGCGGCCGCGGTTTCCAGCACCAGGATCTGGTCGCCTTCGTTGCAGACGCCGCCTTCCTGAATGACCACTTCCTTGACCGTGCCACCGTGGGTGGACGGGACTTCCATCGATGCCTTGTCGGTTTCCAGCGCGATCAGGCTGTCGCCTTCGCTGATCTGGTCGCCCGGCTTGACCAGCACCTCGATGACATCCACATCGGAAGCGCCGCTCAGGTCTGGAACTGTAATGGTGATTGTGCTCACGATAATGTCCTCAAAATCATTCTCAACCGTTACGAAGTTCTGAACGCCCGCCGGACGGATCCGGCGGGCTCGCCGGGAATCAGACGGTCCAGGGCGCCGGCTTTTCCGGGTTCAGATTGAACTTCTGCATCGCCTTGGCGACGTCGGACGCCGGCACCTTGCCCTCTTCCTGCAGCGCTTTCAGCGCAGCCAGAACGACATAGTGACGGTTGACTTCAAAGAACTCGCGCAGCTTGGTGCGGGTGTCGGAACGACCGAAGCCGTCGGTACCCAGCACCTTGTAGCGGGCCGGAATGTACTCGCGCAGCTGATCGGCGTACATCCGCATGTAGTCGGTCGAGGCAATGACCGGCCCCGAGCGATCCTTCAGGCACTCGGTGACGTACGGCACCTTCGGCTCCGCTTCCGGATGCATCAGGTTCCAGCGCTCGGCGGCCTGGGCATCGCGGCGCAGTTCGTTGATCGAGGTGGTGCTCCAGACATCGGCCTCGACACCGAACTCCTCGCGCAGGATGGTGGCGGCTTCGCGCACCTCGCGCAGGATCGAGCCACAGCCCATCAGCTGAACCTTCAGCTCCGCGTCCTTGCCCTCTTCGAGCAGGTACATGCCCTTGACGATGCCCTCTTCGGCACCGACCGGCATCTCCGGATGGCTGTAGTTCTCGTTCAGGGTGGTGACGTAGTAGAACTTGTTCTCCTGATCCCGGTACATGCGCTTGAGGCCGTCCTGGACGATCACCGTGAGCTCGTAGGCATAGGTCGGATCGTAGCTGACGCAGTTCGGAATCATCTGCGCCATCAGGTGGCTGTGACCGTCCTGGTGCTGCAGGCCTTCCCCGTTCAGGGTGGTACGGCCGGAGGTCGCACCGATCAGGAAACCACGCGCCTGGCTGTCGCCGGCGGCCCAGGTCAGGTCCATGACACGCTGGAAGCCGAACATCGAATAGAAGATGTAGAACGGCACCATCGGGCAGTTGTTGTTGCTGTACGAGGTCGCACAGGCCAGCCAGGCGGAGAAGGCACCGGCTTCGTTGATCCCCTCTTCGAGGATCTGACCGGTCTTCGACTCCTTGTAGAACATGATCTGGTCGGAGTCCTGCGGCACATAGCGCTGACCTTCCGAACTGTAGATGCCGAGCTGACGGAACATGCCTTCCATACCGAAGGTACGGGCCTCGTCCGGCACAATCGGCACGATACGGTTACCGATCTGCTTGTCCTTGACCAGGGTGTTGAGCACGCGGTTCAGCGCCATCTGGGTCGAAAGCTCGCGCTCGCCGCTGGATTTCAGCTGGCTGGAGAAGGCATCGAGTGCGGGCGTCTCGAGCTTCTGGAAGTCGGCGCGGCGGGTCGGATAGAAGCCGCCGAGCTGCTTGCGCCGCTCGAACATGTACTTCATTTCCGGCGAGTCGGGCGACGGACGGTAGTACGGCACTTCCTTGAGCTGATCGTCGCTCAGCGGGATGTTGAAGTTGTCGCGGAAACTCTTCAGGTCGTCCATCGCGACCTTCTTGATCGAGTGGGTGTCGTTCTTCGCCTGGCCGGAGGTACCGGTGCCGTAGCCCTTGACGGTCTGCGCGAGGATGACGGTCGGCTGCCCCTTGTGGTGGTAGGCCTCGTGATAGGCCGCGTAGACCTTGTAGGGGTCGTGGCCGCCGCGGTTCAGCTTCATGATGTCGTCGTCGGACAGGTCGGACACCATTTCCGCCAGCTCCGGGTATTTGCCGAAGAAGTGTTCGCGGGTGTAGGCGCCACCGTTGGCCTTGTAGTTCTGCAGCTCGCCGTCGACGACCTCGTCCATGCGCTTCTGCAGCAGACCCTTTTCGTCTTTCTCGAACAGCGGGTCCCAGTGACGGCCCCAGAGGCACTTGATGACGTTCCAGCCGGCACCACGGAAGATGCCTTCGAGTTCCTGGACGATCTTGCCGTTGCCACGAACCGGGCCATCGAGGCGCTGCAGGTTGCAGTTGATGACGAAGATCAGGTTTTCCAGCGACTCGCGGCCGGCCAGGGAGATCGCGCCCAGGGTTTCCGGCTCGTCGCATTCGCCGTCGCCGAGGAAGGCCCAGACCTTGCGGTCGCCGCGATCGATCAGGTCGCGGGCCGACAGGTAGCGCATCACATGCGCCTGGTAGATCGCCTGGATCGGCCCCAGACCCATGGACACGGTCGGGAACTGCCAGAAGTCCGGCATCAGCCAGGGTGCGGGTAGGATGACAGACCGTTGCCGTCGACTTCGCGGCGGAAGTTGTCCAGCTGCTCTTCGGTCAGACGCCCTTCCAGATAGGCGCGGGCATAGATGCCGGGCGCGATATGACCCTGGAAGAACACCATGTCGGAGTCCTGCTCGCCCTCGTTGCCACGAAAGAAATAGTTAAAGCCGATGTCGTACAGTGTTGCCGACGAGGAAAAACTCGAGATGTGGCCGCCCAGCCCTTCCTTGTTGTCGTTGGCACGCATGACCATGGCCATGGCGTTCCAGCGGATAAAGGAACGAATGCGGCGCTCGACGAACAGGTCACCCGGCATGCGGGCTTCATCTCTGGGCGCAATGGTATTGCGGTAGGGGGTGGTCATGGTACCGGCGCCGCCGACACCGATATCGGTCGCTTTCTGACCCAGTTTTTTCAGAATGTAGCGAGCACGCTCATCGCCGTCACTCTTGGCAACGGATTCCAGTGCATCCAGCCACTCCTGGGTTTCAATCGGGTCAATATCTTCAACGAAATCTAGCACTTTGCCTTCTCCACTCATTATTGTTCGAGCAGTCAATCCCACTTAAGCGTCAAGGCTGACAACCTG
Organism: Marinobacterium aestuariivivens; assembly: GCF_042661465.1. Classification (NCBI taxonomy): domain Bacteria; kingdom Pseudomonadati; phylum Pseudomonadota; class Gammaproteobacteria; order Oceanospirillales; family Oceanospirillaceae; genus Marinobacterium; species Marinobacterium aestuariivivens. The sequence goes on from NZ_JBHSWE010000001.1 coordinate 1,029,277, forward strand.
TTGTGCAGGTCTCGCCCCGCCGACCATCGTCTGGTTCTTATTATCTTGTAGTATTACTACATAATGGTGTCACCGATTATGCACATATCGGTAAAAGATCGCAACATCCCCGGATTTTCCAGACACTCTTGTAGTAAAAATACCTTTCACATCCGAGGCCGGTAAAACCAGGCCCGGGGCGGCGTCCCGACCGGCCCGTCAAGCGGACGCGACGGAAGCCGCTACTGGCTGGTGTTGGCCCGGCGCAACGCGCGCTCCAGGCGGGTATGCTCCCGCTCACCCTCGAGCAGCGCCTCTTCGACGTAGGACAGGTGGTGGTGCGCAGCCTTGCGCGCATTGTCCGGCTCACCGGCAAGGATAGCATCCATCAGCACCCTGTGCTGATCGTGGATCTTTTCCCGGTAGCCCGGGCGCGGATAGATATTCAGCAGGTTGTCGGTTATGTGCTGGCGCAGAAGACTGAACAGTGCGCGCATCATGTGGAGAAGCACCATGTTGTGGGTGGCGGCGGCGATCGCGAGATGAAAGTCCACGTCGGCGTTGACCTCCTTCTCGAACTCCCTTGCGCTATGAAAACGCTGCAGGTCGTCGTAGCGCGCCTGTATCTCCTCGCGGTCGGCGGCGGTGCTGCGCAGGGCGGCATAGTAGGCCGACACGCCCTCCAGCGCATGACGAAACTCAAGCAGGTCGTATTGCGCTTCGGGGTGGGTCTTGAACAGCTCGAGCAGCGGGTCGGAAAAGGACCCGCCAAGCTCCTCGGATACATAGGTACCCCCGCCCTGCCTGCTGATCAGCAGGCCCTTAGCCGTCAGCTTCTGCAACGCTTCGCGCAGCGACGGCCGGGAGACTTCGAACTGCTTGGCGAGCTCCCGTTCCGGCGGCAGTTTCTGCCCCGGTTTGAAGGTACCCTCGAGAATCATCTCTTCCATCTGCTGCACGATGACATCGGAAATCCTGGGTTGTTTTACCCGCTGGTAGGCCACTGAATCTCTCCCTCCGACGACGCTGATGACGGCAACGGCAGGAGCGGTTCGGCACGCCGTCAACGACCGGACCCCCGCCTGTGACTTGAACGCAAAAGCCGGAACGACCGACAGGCAAAATTGGTTTTACCAATTATCAACCTCAAGCGCCCCCAAGTTCAACCACCCCTCCTATCGTCCAGGTATTGAATATCACGAAAGCATTGACAACCGCCGAACAAAAAAAATACAGTACCCACTCAGGCGATGGTAAATTGGTATGACCAATTATGAAAGTGACGGCCAGCGGTGACTTTAGCCTGGCCACCCCCACCGCCGAAGCAACAACAACAACTAAGCCTTACCGAGGATGCTTCATGAAAAAGTTCGCCAAGTCCCTGCTTTCCGTCGCCGTACTGGGCGCCACTCTTGCCGCCGCAACCACCCAGGCACAGGCCGCCGACAAGGTACTGCTGAAAACCCCGGTCGCCTTCGGCACCAACCTGCCGGCCCTCGGCACCACCATCACCTGGGTCGCCGACCGTCTCGACAAGGTCAGCGACGGCTCCATCCGGATGAAGGTCTACGAGCCGGGCAAACTGGTCAGTCCGCCCGAGATCCTCGATGCCGTCTCGTCGGGCAAGGTCAATTCCGGCTATGCCACCGCCGGCTACTGGCAGGGCAAGATCCCGGCCGCGGCGCTGTTCTCCGCCGTGCCCTTCGGCCCCGAGGCCGGCGAATACATGGCCTGGCTCTATTACGGCAACGGCATGAGCCTCTACCAGGAGATGTACGACAGCGCGGGCTACAACGTGAAGGTGCTGCCCTGCTCCATCCTGTCGCCGGAAACCTCGGGCTGGTTCTCCAAGCCGATCGAGAAGCCGGAAGACCTGCAGGGGCTGAACATGCGCTTCTTCGGTCTCGGCGCCTCGGTGATGGAAAAACTCGGTGTCGGCACCGTGCAACTGCCGGGCGGCGAGATCTTCGGCGCGCTGGAGAAGGGCGCCATCGATGCCACCGAGTTCTCCCAGCCGGCGATCGACCAGCGCCTGGGCCTGAACAAGATCGTCAAGTACAACTACTTCCCGGGATGGCACCAGCAGGCCACCATCTTCGAGCTGCTGATCAACAAGGACGCCTGGAACGGCATGAGCGAAGGCCAGCAGGCCATCGTGGAGACCACCTGCATGGCCTCGGTGACCAACTCCATCGCCGAAGGCGAGGCGATGCAGTTCCCGGTGATGGCCGATGCGAAGCAGAACGGTGTCGAGATCCGCTACTGGAACGAGACCATGCTCGATACCTTCAGCGAGAAGTGGCAGGAAGTCGCGGCCGAGAAATCCGTCGAGGATCCCTTCTTCAAGAAGGTCTGGGATGACCTGAGCCAGTTCCGTGAAGGCTACGACCTCTGGGAAGCCAACGCCTTCCTGCCGCGCAAGCAGGCGAATTGATCGAGGTCAGGCGTTACGGGTAACCCGAAAAAGTAGGGTGGAATGAGAGCCGAAGGCCCGAATTCCACCGGTGACATCAGGCAAGCGCGGAACCAGGCCAATCCAGCTTTGGGGCCGGCCAAGAGCACCGGTGGAATTCGCCTCAGGCTCATTCCACCCTACATGTCTAGGTCGATACCCTTTCGTTACTCTCTGCAAGTTTCCTTCGAGGTACATTCAAACGTGCATGACAACAACAAGCTGCCGGCCGTGGCGCTGGCGGACCGCATCGACGCGGCCATCCAGCGCCTGACGCTGGGCATCGGCTGGTGCTATGTGCTGCTGGTGCTGGTCATCATTCTGCAGGTGACGCTGCGCAAGGGCTTCTCCCACGGCCTCATCGCCCTCGAGGAACTGCAGTGGCATCTCTACGCCATCGGCGTGATGTTCGGCCTGGCCTACGCCCAGACCACCAATTCCCATATCCGCGTGGACCTGTTCCACACCGGTTTCAGGACCCGCAACAAGCGCATCATCGAGATCCTCGGCATCCTGGTGCTGCTGCTGCCGTTCCTGGCCGTGATCTTCCTGCACAGCCTCGACTTCGTCGCCGATTCCTGGCGCATCAACGAGAGTTCCTCGGCGCCGTCGGGCCTGCCCTGGCGCTGGCTGATCAAGTCGGTGATCCCGGCCAGCATGGCGCTGCTGGCGCTCGCCGTGCTGTCGCGGCTTTACCGTGAAGTCGTTTTGCTGAGCCGGGGGAGTAGTCCAATGGAAGCGAATGAAATTCTTGTGATCGCGATGTTCCTGTCGTTCATCGCGCTGCTGTTCACCGGCTTTCCGGTGGCCTGGGTGCTGGGCGGCATCGGCATCCTCTTCGCCTTTATCGGCCAGCTCTCCGATACCTATTTCGACACCATCACCGGGCTCGACTTCCTGACCCTGGGGCTGGTGGTGAACCGGCTCTGGAAGATCATGGACAACTGGATCCTGGTGGCCCTGCCGATGTTCATCTTCATGGGCATCATGCTCGACAAGTCCGGCGTCGCCGAGCGGCTGATGCACTCGATGCAGGAGCTGTTCGGGCGGGTGCGCGGCGGGCTCGCGGTCACCGTCACCGCCATCGGCATCATCCTCGCGGCCTCGACCGGCATCATCGGCGCCTCGGTGGTGCTGCTGGCGGTGATGTCGCTGCCGGCGATGACCAAACAGGGCTACTCGATGCCGCTGGCGCTCGGCACCATCGCCTCGGCCGGCACCCTCGGCATCCTGATTCCGCCGAGCATCATGCTGGTGATCATGGCCGATCAGCTGGCGCTGTCGGTGGGCGACCTGTTCATGGGCGCGGTGGCGCCGGGCCTGATGCTGGGCGGCCTCTATATCCTCTATATCCTCGGCTACGGTCTGATCAAACCCGCGGCGGCGCCGGTACCGCATGATGCCAAGCCGGTGACCTTCAAGGTGGTGTTCAACGTGCTGCGCGACGTGCTGCCGACGCTGCTGCTGATCCTTGTGGTGCTGGGCTCGATCTTCGCCGGTATCGCCACCCCGACCGAAGCCTCCGGCGTCGGCGCCCTGGGCGCCACCCTGCTGGCCGTCTACAACCGCAAGTTCAGCCTCAGGGTACTGAAGGACGTGGTGGCCGGCACCACCAACACCACCGCCTACATCTTCGCGATCTTCATCGGCGCCACCTGCTTCGCGCTGGTGCTGCGCGAGCTCGGTGGCGACGAGCTGATCGAGTCCTTCCTCACCGGGCTGCCGTTCGGCCCCTACGGCATCATCTTCTTCATCCTCGGGGTGATCTTCCTGCTCGGCTTCTTCCTCGACTGGATCGAGATCACCCTGATCGTGCTGCTGCTGCTGGCGCCGGTGATCTCGGCACTGGGGCTGTCCATCGACGGCTACGGCGTGGTCGACAACCCTGAGCTGGTGTGGTTCGTGATGCTGGTGGCGATGACGCTGCAGACCAGTTTCCTGACGCCACCGGTCGGCTTCGCGCTCTTCTACCTCAAGGGCGTCTGCCCGCCGGGCGTCAAGCTCAGCCAGATCTACCGCGGCGTGATCCCGTTCATCGTGCTGCAGCTGATCGGCCTGCTGATCCTGGTGTTCAGTCCCGAACTGGTGCTCTGGCTGCCGGCCAAGGCGTACGGCTGAGAGTGCCGTGAGTGGGAGTGGCTTTAGCCGCTCCCACCAACGCCTCAAGCATTTTAAACGAGGTCCATAACAATGAAACCGGCCTATCAGGCTTTTCTGCACGAGCTGAAAACCTTTATTCCCGAATCGCGGCTGATCATCGACCCGCTGCGTACCCTGGCCTATGGCACCGACGCCAGTTTTTACCGGCTGATTCCGCAGATCGTGGTCCGGGTCGAGTCCGAGCAGGAGGTGATCGGGCTGATCGGCCGCGCCCGCGCCGCGCAGATCCCGTTGACGTTCCGCGCCGCCGGTACCAGCCTTTCCGGTCAGGCGATCACCGACTCGGTGCTGGTGCAACTCGGAGACGGCTGGAACGGCTATCGGGTGCTGGACGATGCGCGCCGGATCAGCCTGCAGCCCGGCGTCATCGGCGCCCAGGCCAACCGCGCTCTGGCGCCGTTCAACCGCAAGATAGGCCCGGACCCGGCATCGATCAATGCTGCCAGAATTGGCGGCATTGCCGCCAACAACGCCAGCGGCATGTGCTGCGGCACGGCCCAGAACAGCTACAGAACCCTGGCATCGATGCGCATGGTTCTGGCCGACGGTACCCTGATCGACACCGCCGATCCCGATTCGGTCGCCGCCTTTCGCGAGAGTCACCGGAAAACGCTCGGTGAACTCGACCGCCTGGCCCGTGAAACCCGGGCCAATGCGGCGCTGCGCGCCCGCATCGAGCACAAGTACCGGCTCAAGAACACCACCGGCTATGCCCTCAATGCTCTGGTCGACTTCGAGGATCCCGTCGAAATTCTTCAACACCTGATGATCGGTTCGGAAGGCACTCTCGGTTTCATCGCCGAAATAAGCTACCACACCGTCGACGAGCATCCCCACAAGGCCTCGGCGCTGATCTTTTTCGACCGGGTCCGGACCTGCTGCGAGGCGGTCGCGCTGCTCAAGTCCACCCCGGTCTCGGCGGTGGAGCTGATCGACCGCGCGGGCCTGCACTCGGTCGAGGACCAGCCCGGCCTGCCCGCCTTTATACGCGAGCTGCCCGGGGACGCCGCCGCCCTGCTGGTCGAAACCCGTGCCGCGACGCCGGAACAGCTCGAGACGCAGGTCGCCGTCATCAGCTCGGCGATTGCCCAGCTGCCGACCAGCCAGCCGCTGCGCTTCACTTCGGACGCCGCGGAATACGGCCGCTACTGGGCCATCCGCAAGGGGCTGTTTCCCGCCGTCGGGGCGGTACGGGCGACCGGTACCACCGTGATCATCGAGGATGTCGCCTTCCCGGTGGAGCGACTGGCCGAAGCCGTCGCCGAGCTCCACGGCATCTTCGCGAAGTGGCATTACCCCGAAGCCCTGATCTTCGGCCACGCGCTCGAAGGCAACCTGCATTTCGTCTTCACCCAGGCTTTCGACACACCGCAAGCGCTGGAACGCTACGAAGGGCTGATGGACGACGTGGCGCAGATGGTGGTCGGTCGCTTCGACGGTTCCCTGAAGGCCGAACATGGCACGGGCCGCAACATGGCACCCTATGTCGAACTCGAATGGGGACAGGAGGCGTATGCGCTGATGTGGCAGCTCAAGGCGCTGCTCGATCCCGAAGAGATTCTCAACCCCGGCGTGCTGCTGAACCGCGACCCGCGGGTACACCTGAAAACCTCAAGCCGCTGCCGGCGGCCGACCCGCTGGTCGACAAGTGCATCGAGTGCGGCTTCTGCGAGCCAAGCTGTCCGTCCCGGGACCTGACGCTGACCCCGCGCCAGCGGATCGTCATCTGGCGCGAAATCGCCCGCCTCGAGGCCAGCGGCGAGGACCCGGAACGCCTCGCGGTCCTGCGCGAGGAGTACCGTTACCAGGGCACCGAAACCTGCGCCGGCTGCGGCCTCTGCTCGACCAGCTGCCCGGTCGGCATCAATACCGGCGACCTGACACGCTCGATCCGCAGCCGCGACAATGAAAACCATGCCCGGCTGGCGCAGTGGCTGGCCGACCACTACGGCGGCGTCAGCCGCACCAGCAAAACCCTCTTCAGCCTGGCCGATGCCACCCACGGGCTGATCGGCACCGACCGCATGCAGCGCCTGACCGGCGGTATCCGGCGCCTGTCCGGCAACCGTCTGCAGCAGTGGACACCGGCGATGCCGAGGGCGGCCGCCAAAATCAAACCCGACACCGGGCTCCCCGAAGCTGCGCGGCCAAAGGTGGTCTACCTGCCCAGCTGCGCCAGCCGCACCATGGGGCCGCCCAGGGGCGCTGCCGACAAGCGGTCGCTATTCGAGGTGACCGAACAGCTGCTGCGCAAGGCCGGCTACGAGGTGATCTACCCACAGGACCTCGAAGCACAGTGCTGCGGCATGCCGTTCCAGTCCAAGGGCCTGTTCGATGCCGCCGACCAAAAAGCGCAGGAAACCGAGCGACTGCTGCTGGCGGCGACCGAAAACGGCGCTCTGCCGGTCTATTCCGACACCAGCCCGTGCAGCCTGCGCCTGAAGGACAAGCTGGATCCGCGCATACGCCTCTACGACAGCGTCGACTTCATCGACCGCTTTCTGCTCGACCGGCTGCTGTTCGAGCCGCTCGACGCGCCCGTGGCGCTGCATGTGACCTGCAGCGCCACCCGTATGGGCCAGACCGAGAGCCTGAAGCGGATCGCCGGCCGCTGCAGCCGCCAGTTGGTGATCCCGGAGCAGATCGGCTGCTGCGGCTTTGCCGGCGACAAGGGATTCAGCACGCCGGAACTCAACGCCTCGGCACTGCGTACCCTGAAAGGCGCCGTGCAGCACTGCAGCGAAGGGGTATCGACCAGCCGTACCTGCGAGATCGGTCTGACCCACCACAGCGGCATCGACTACCACTCGATCGTCTACCTGCTAGACCGCTGCAGCAGCGCAAAGGGGACGCCCCGGTAGGGTGCCGGTAACCGCCGCGAACCGCACCGACGCTTTCGGTGCGCTTCACTCCGTTCAGCAGCACCCTACGATAATTCCGCGCCTTGCCCAATGAGCGGCTGCAGAGCGCAGCCTGGATCGCGAGGCATGCCAATACATGCCCATGACGCCCGGCCGGGTTCACAGTATCATGGACGCTGCCTGGCCGGGTCGTCGCTGCAACCGCGGCCGTAAGGAACTCAGGTTACCGGCGGCCTGCCGGCGATCCAGATTAAGGACATTCGATGGACGGTACCACCTACTCGCTGCTGGAGCGGATCTTTCAGGTCGTTTTCCCGTTGCTGGCGATCGTCACGGTCGGCTACTTCTATGCCCGGCGTATCCATACCGACATGTCGGTCGCCAACCGCATCAACATGGATGTGTTCACGCCGGCTCTGATCCTGTCGGTCATGGCCGACAAGTCATTCGATCTGGCGCTCTACCAGCCACTGGCGATCGGCGCCCTCTGCGTGGTGCTCGGCTCCGGCCTGCTGCTGCTGCCGCTGTGCCGCCTGATCGGCATCCACCCGAAGACTTTCCTGCCGCCCATGATGTTCAACAACAGCGGCAACCTCGGCATTCCCCTGGCCGTACTGGCGTTCGGCGAACAGGCGCTGCCCGCCGCCGTGGTGCTTTTCCTGGTCGAGAATACGCTACATTTCACGGTCGGCATGTACATGCTCAACCCGAAGATCCATCCGCTGTCGCTGCTGCGCATACCGATGATCCTGGCCGCCATCGCCGGTCTTGTCTTCAGCAGCACCGGTGCGGTGCTGCCGGTGTATCTCAAGACCTTCATCGACATGCTCGGCCAGATCGCGATTCCGCTGATGCTGTTCTCCCTCGGGGTACGGATGCTGAGCATCGACTTCTCCAACTGGCGCAGCGGCCTGTTCGGTGCCGTGCTCTGCCCGGTCAGCGGTATCCTGATGGCACTGGGCGCCCAGCAGCTGCTGCGGCTCGATCAGACCCAGTTCCACTATCTCCTGCTGTTCGGTGCCCTGCCCCCGGCCCTGCTCAACTACCTGGTGGCCGAACGTTACAACCAGGAACCGCAGCAGGTCGCCTCGATCGTGCTGCTGAGCAATATGGCGAGCCTGATCATCATTCCGCTGACGCTGGCGTTTATTTTGTAAGAGAGTTACGAGTTGACAGGGAACAGCTCACAGCCCTGCACTGGCAACCTGCTTCTGTAAACTGTCTTCTGAAAAATGGCGACCCGAAAGGGCCGCCGGAAGGATTTTTCTGCCTACTCCGCCGGGGCGGGAGAAACGCTGATCAACTCGCGGTTCTTATCGATGGTCGCGCTGCCGATGCCCTTGACGGCTGTCAGCTGGTCGACGCTGGTGAAAGGCCCGTTGGCTTCGCGGTAGTCGACGATCGCTTGAGCCTTTGCAGGCCCGACACCGACCATCACGCTGGATAGCTGGTCGGGGCTTGCGTTGTTGATATCGAGGGTTTCGGCCTGAACGGCCGAGACGGGTATGAATGCAAGGCTGAGCGCCAACAGCAGCGCCCGGATCAGGGGACTGTTCATCATGAACCTCCATGTTTTTCCATTTGGGTCACCGAGCTTCCCGCCCGGTCCTCAAAACGAATAGCACAGAGGTCTCATCCCCGCCAGTCGAATGCGGGAATTCAGGCGCCGCGAGCCGCCTCTATTTCGGCCTGAATGCGATCCAGCATGGCCAGGGGATCTTCGGCCCGGGTTATCGGACGCCCGATCACCAGGTAGTCACTGCCGGCCACAACCGCCTCGCCCGGGGTCATGATGCGACGCTGATCGCCGGCCTCGGCGTCGGCCGGACGGATACCCGGCGTCACCAGTTTGAAGTCCGCGCCGATCCGCTCGCGCAGCGGACGCACCTCCTGCGCCGAGCAGACCACGCCATCAAGACCGCTCTGCTCGGTCAGCGTAGCCAGTCGCTTGACATGCTCGAGCGGCTCGACGTCGATGCCGACCTCACGCAGGTCCTGGTGCTCCATGCTCGTCAACACCGTCACGGCGATCAGCAGCGTACGGCGCGCACCCGCCACCTTCTCCAGCTCATTGCGGGCGGCCTCCATCATTCGCCGGCCACCCGACGCGTGAACGTTGACCATCCAGACACCCAGTTCCGCCGCGGCCCTGACCGCCATCGCCGTGGTGTTGGGGATATCGTGAAACTTGAGATCGAGGAAGACGTCGAAACCGCGCGCCTGCAGGTCTTCGACCACAGCCGGGCCACTGCGGGTGAAAAGCTCCTTGCCGACCTTGAGACGACACCGCTGCGGGTCGAGTCGCTGCGCCATGGCCAGGGCCTGCTCCCGGTCGGGATAATCGAGCGCCACCAGTATCTGTTTGGAATCTTGCGTCATGAAATTTCTCGCCAACTCAACTTATTCGCCCTCCAGGCCCCGGATCGGCCTGGTCGTGCCCCAGCTTTTGCAGGACGGGCATTGCCACAGAAGGGTACGGCCGGAAAAGCCGCAATGATTGCAATGATAGACCGGCTTGCTCTGCTCGAGCTGTCCGGCAAGACCGCGCAGCACCTGCAGACCGTCCCGCGCCTTTTCCGGACCCTGTTCGATATGGATGTCGATCAGCCGATTGAAGCCCTTGATCGACGGCCGTTTTTCCAGTTCTTCGGTGATGAAGGCAGCGGCACTGTCGAGGCCGCGCGCTTCACCTATCCGCTCGGCCAGCGCCAGGATCAGACTGGCAGAGGGCGCCACGCTCATCATCTGGCGCAACCAGCTGTCGTACTCGTCGAGCAGCCCCAGCTCGCGATAGCAGCGGGTCATCGGCGCCAAAACCTCGGATACGAACTGCGCATCCTGCCCGGGCACCCGCTGCAGCGAACGCAGCGCGTCGCGCCAGCGCTGCCGAAGCATCCGCACACGCGCCCGCAACAGGCTGGCGCGTACCGAGTCCGCATCCAGCATGAGCGCCCGCCCGAGCCAGGCATCCGCCGACTCGAGCTTGTCAGCCCTGAGGTCGACCTCGGCCAGCTCACAGCAGTAATGCGCCAGTTCACTGCGAATATCGTTGAAATCGTCCCGACCCAGGCGCTCGGCGGCATCCAGCGCCAGACGCCATTCGCCCTCTTTTTCGTACAGCTTGATCAGCAGACGCAACGCCTCGCAGAGCTGATCCCGGGGCGGGTTTTCCGCCACGATCTCCTGCAACAGGGCTTCGGCCCGGTCCAGCAGCCCCACGGCATCGTAATCACGGGCCAGGGCCATGCGTACACGCAGACGGTCGCTGCCGGACAGGTCCGAACGCCGGAGCAGGTCCTGGTGCAGCCCGATGGCCCGCTCGACATCACCCTTCCTGCGCAGCAGCTTGGCCAGCGCCAGATGGGCCGGAAGGGTATCGGAGTTGACCTCGAGCGCCCGAATGAAGCTTTCGATCGCTTCGTCGGTACGCTCGTTGACGAGGTAATCCAGGCCGGTGAAATAGTCACGGCCGATGGACGGGTGCTGTGCGAGGTTACGCCGCGACCCTTCGCGCCGGCCGAGCCACCAGCCCGAGGCGACCGCCATGAACAGCGGCACCATCAGCAGAACGTCGGCCATTTCAGGCGTGGTCTTTGCTGCCCGCGCTACGAAGCTGATCGAGTTCACGGTGCGCCTGCACAGAACGCCGGCGCGCCGAACGCAACCTTGTTTTCAGGCCCAGTATGGCGAAGCTGCTCAGCAGCACGCCGAGAATGCCGCCGCAGACAAAGGCCGCGATGAGCCAGAGCGACAGGCTGGCCTGCGGCAGTTGCACGAAGATCAGATCGATCGCGACCTTGTCGGTATTGTGTATCGTAAACAGAATACCGACGAGCAGAATAAGCAGGCATACAAGGCCTGTCAGCAAGGATTTCAACCAGCGCACTTGGGTCGGGCCTCCGGCGTGAACAACTACAGACTGGGGTGTTCGGACAAACTGTCATTGACCTGCTCTCGCAGCTCCTTGCCCGGCTTGAAATGGGGTACATGCTTGGCCGTCAGCGGAACCGACTCTCCCGTTTTCGGATTCCGGCCGACGCGCGGCGCGCGATAGTGTAGCGAAAAACTGCCGAAGCCGCGAATCTCGATCCGGTCGCCATGGGCCAGCGCTTCGGTCATGTGGTCCAGCATCGTCTTGACCGCCAGCTCGACATCTTTCACAGACAGCTGATTATGACGATCGATCAGTCGTTCTATCAGTTCCGACTTGGTCATGACAACTCTCCCAAAGATTCAGGCCGCCCTGCAGCCTCAGGTTCCGCAACGCGCCGAACGAAAAAGCCGGGGAGCGCCTCAGCGCTCCCCGGTCCTTCAGTCCTTGTCCGACTTGTTCATCTGCGCCTTGATCAGGTCACCGATAGTCGTGGGCCCGGCGGTCTCGACGGGCTGCTGCTTCATCGACTTCAGCGCCTGCTGCTCGGCCTGCATGTCCACCTGCTTGACCGACAGCTGGATATTGCGGTTGCGGCGATCGATGTTGATGATCGACACCTCCACTTCGTCACCGACCTTGTAGAGGCTGTGCAGGCTGTCGATACGCTCGCGGGACGCTTCGGCAATGCGCAGCTGTCCGGTGATGCCCTCGGCCAGCTGCAGCGTCGCCTGACGATCATCGAGCTCGGTTACGGTACCCTTGACCACGGAACCCTTGCCGTGGGCGACGACGTAATCGCTGAACGGGTCACCTTCCAGCTGCTTCACGCCCAGGGCGATACGTTCGCGTTCGGCATCGATGGACAGTACCACAGCGGTCAGCTCGTCGCCCTTGTTGAGGGTCTTAACCACCTGCTCGCCGGGCTGATCCCATGAGAGATCGGACAGGTGAACCAAGCCGTCGATACCGCCGTCGAGCCCGATGAAGACACCGAAATCGGTGATCGAACGGATCTTGCCGGTGAGGATGTCGCCCTTGCTGTAACGGCTGGCGAAGGCCTGCCAGGGATTTTCGCTGCACTGTTTCATGCCCAGCGAAATGCGGCGGCGTTCGGTATCGATATCGAGAATCATCACCTCGATCTCGTCGCCGATCTGCACCACCTTCGACGGGTGAATGTTCTTGTTGGTCCAGTCCATTTCGGAAACGTGAACCAGACCCTCGACACCGCTCTCGAGCTCCGCGAAGCATCCGTAATCGGCAACATTGGTGACCTTCGCCTTGACCCTCGAGCCGATCGCGTAGTTGTCCATCAGCTGGGTCCAGGGGTCCTCGGTCAGCTGCTTGAGGCCAAGGGAGACACGGTTGCGTTCCCGGTCGAACTTCAGCACCTTGACGTTGATCTCGTCACCGACGTTCAGAACCTCGCTCGGATGCTTGACGCGCTTCCAGGCAATGTCGGTGATGTGCAGCAGGCCGTCGATGCCGCCCAGGTCGATAAAGGCACCGTAATCGGTCAGGTTCTTGACGATACCCTTGAGCACCACGCCTTCCTGCAGTTGCTCGAGCAGTTTCTCGCGCTCTTCGCTGTGGGCTTCCTCGAGCACCGCGCGCCGGGACACGACGATGTTGTTGCGCCGCTCGTCGAGCTTGACCAGCTTGAATTCGAGGTCGCGGCCTTCGAGGTGGGCGGTATCCCGGGTCGGACGCACATCGACCAGGGAGCCGGGCAGGAACGCCTGCACCGTGTCGAGACTGACGGTGAAGCCGCCCCGGACCTTGCCGACGATCTGGCCCTTGACCACTTCGTCGTTCTCGTAGGCCTTCTCCAGTTCCTTCCAGGTCTCGGCGCGCCGGGCCTTCTCGCGTGACAGCAGGGTCGTGCCAAAGCCGTCCTCGACGGCCTCGAGGGCGACCTGCACCTCATCGCCGACGGCGACGGTCAGCTCGCCGTTTTCGTCTTCGAACTGCGAGCGGGGGATGATGCCTTCCGACTTGAGACCGGCATGGACCGTCACAACCTCAGTATCGATCGCCACCACCGTACCGGTCACGATCGATCCGGGCGCCATTTCGATGTCCTTGAGGCTTTCCTCAAAGAGCTCGGCAAAACTTTCGCTCATGAATGCACCACCCTCGCCATGGGGACCCTACCAGGTCAACCCCTTGTGCCTTGCCTGTTCCAGTACCACGCTCAGAACCTCGTCGATCGTCATCGAGGTGGAGTCCAGAATCACCGCATCCGCCGCGGGCTTCAGGGGGGCCACCGGTCGCTTCATATCACGGTCGTCACGTGCCTGAATATCAACCAATATCGCTTCAAGGCTAGCACCGACCCCCTTATTTATCAACTGCTTATAACGGCGCTGAGCACGTTCTTCCGCGCTGGCATCGAGGTATATCTTCAACTCGGCAGCGGGAAACACCACCGTGCCCATGTCGCGGCCATCGGCGATCAGCCCCGGCGCCTCGCGAAACGCCCGCTGGCGCTCGAGCAGCGCCTCGCGCACCGCCCCGCTGGCGGCGACCTTCGAGGCGGCGTTGCCGATCTCCTCGGTACGGATCGCCTGGGTCACCTCCTCCCCTTCGAGGAAGATCTGCACCTCCTCGTCCTCCCCGCGGGCGGTAAAGCGCACATCCAGGTGCGCGGCCAGCACGACCAGCGCCTCCTCGTCATCGAGCGCCACACCGTGGTGGTGAGCCGCCAGCGCCGTCAGCCGGTAAAGAGCGCCGCTGTCGAGCAGATGCCACCCCAGCTGCCGCGCCAGTAGCCGACAGATGGTGCCTTTTCCCGATCCGCTGGGCCCGTCGACACTGATTACCGGCACCGGCTTGTCTTTTGCGGCCATCAGCCTTCCTCCTTACGTATTCTGATCCCCGCCCGGCGGGCGAGGGCTACAAACTCGGGGAACGATGCCGCCACGGCGGCACAGTCCCCTATGCGAATTTCATCTTCGGCACGCAACGCGGCCACCGCCAGCGCCATTGCGACCCGGGTATCGCCGCCACTCTCGAAGTCGCCGCCGCCGAGGCGTCCGCCACGAATGCGGGCACCTTCGTCATCGAGCCGGGCATCGATGCCCAGCGCCACCAGCGTGGTCACCATGGCGCGGAGCCGCTCTGTCACCTTGGCGGCACGCCCGCCCACCGCCGGGACAAGGGTCTCGCCGCTGGCGCAGGCGGCCGCCACCATCAGCAATGGGCACTCGTCGAAAGCCGTCGGCACCAGATCCGCCGGTACCCGGACGCCGCTCAGCGGCCGGTAGCGCACGCGGATATCGGCCACGGGCTCGGCACCCACGTTACCGGCATTGAGCAACTCGATATCGGCGCCCATCAGCCTCAGGATATCGACGATGCCCCGGCGGGTCGGATTGACGCCGACATGCTCGAGTAGAATCTCCGAGCCCGGCGCAATCGCGGCCGCCGTCATGAAAACCGCCGCCAGCGAGATATCCCCCGGCACCGACAGTCGCGACGCCTGCAGCGAGGCCCCCGGCACGACTTCGACGCAGCCGTTCCCCGTGCGGACCTCGCAACCGAGTCCCCGCAGCATGCGCTCGGTGTGATCCCTTGTCTGCGAGGGTTCCAGCACCCGGGTATCCCCGTCGGCATAGAGCCCCGCCAGCAGGATCGCCGACTTGACCTGGGCGCTGGGCGACGGGAGGCGGTGTTCGATACCCTGCAGCCGCTGCCCCCCGCGAATGCGCAGTGGCGGCAGACCGCCGGCGCCGCTGTCGATACAGGCGCCCATCTGTCGCAACGGTTCGATCACCGCCATCATCGAGCGCTTCGAGAGCGTCGCGTCGCCGATCAGCTCCGAATCGAACGGCTGGGCCGTCAGCAATCCCGCCAGCAGCCGCATCGAGGTCCCCGAGCTGCCAAGATAGAGAGGCCCCGGCGGCGAGTGCAGGCCCCAAAGCCCCACCCCGTAGATCTTCACCGCCCCCTGGTGCGGCCCCTCGATCACCACGCCCATGTCACGGAACGCCTGCAGGCTGGCGAGACTGTCCTCGCTTTCGAGAAAGCCCTCGATCTCGGTCACCCCTTCGGCCAGGGAGCCGAGCATGATCGCCCGGTGCGAGATGGATCGGTCGCCCGGCAGGCGCAACCGGCCGGACAGCGCGCCGCCCGGCTGCGCCCTGAAGGTTACAGGACCGGTATTCTGTTGCTGTGAATAGGCGGACGCGGAAAGAATGCGGCTGAAGTGATCCCGGGAGGCCTTGGCGCGGGTGAAGATCCCGAGCATGGCCTGACTGTCGCCGCTGGCGATCGCCTGACGCAGCTTTTCGACGCCTGCCGCGAAACGGTCAATCTGCCCGAGTATGGCATCGCGGTTGGCCAGACAGATGTCGTGCCACATGGTCGGATCCGAGGCGGCAATGCGGGTAAAGTCGCGAAAGCCGCCGGCCGCGTAACGGAAGATATCGGTGCTCTGGGCTTCCGCCGCCAGTGTATCCACCAGCGAAAACGCCAGCATGTGGGGCAGATGGCTGGTCGCCGCCAGCACCTCGTCGTGGCGCCCCACTTCCATCTGCAGCACTTCGGCGCCGGTCGACTGCCACATGCGCGCCACCGCCAGCGTCGCCGCGGCGGAACTGGTTTCGGTCGGGGTCAGGATCACCTTGTGGCGCTCGAACAGCCGGGCATCGGCGGCCGCCACGCCGCTCTTCTCGGAGCCCGCGATCGGGTGCCCCGGGACGAAGGTCGGCGGCAGCTCTCCGAAAATGCTCCGCGCCGCCGCGACCACATTGTTCTTGGTGCTGCCGACATCGGTCAGCAGCGTCTCGGGACGCAGTGCAGGCCGTATCTCGCAGAGCACCGCATCGGTGGCCTTGACCGGGACCGCCAGCACCACCAGATCGGCGCTGCGCACCGCCTCGCACAGGTCGCTGGCGGCCTCGTCGATCACGCCCAGCGCCAGCCCGGCTTCTAGCTCTTCGGCATTGCGGTCGTAGCCGACCACGGTCTGGCAGTAGCGGCGCTGTCGCAACGCCTTGGCCAGAGAACCTCCGATCAGGCCGAGACCGATCACCAGTACACGCTTGATGCTGCTCCTCACGCCGACAGAACCTCGGCCAGTCCCTGCAGACAGCGGGCGTTTTCGACGTCCAGCCCGATGCTGACACGCAGGTGGTTCGGCATCCGGTAGTTGCCCACCGGGCGCAGGATAATGCCAAGCTGCAGCAGCTGCTGATAGAGCGGCCCGGCCGGGCGGCCGAGGTCGACGCAGATAAAGTTGCCGACCGATGGAATGTAGTCGAGACCGAGACCGCGAAAACCCTGCTCCAGCTGCGCCATGCCTGCGCTGTTGGTGGCAATCGTGCGGGCCAGGTAGTCGTGATCCTCCAGTACCGCCTCGGCCGCCGCCAGCGAGGGGCCGGCGACGTTGAACGGCTGACGCACGCGGTTCAGCAGGTCGGTGATGACAGGGTCGGCAGCCGCATAGCCGCAGCGCAGGCCCGCCAGGCCCCAGGCCTTGGAGAAGGTGCGGGTCACCACCAGGTTGGGATAACGCGCCAGCAACGCCAGCCCGTCGGGAAAACCGGGCGCCTGCACATACTCGGTGTAGGCCTCGTCCAGCACCACGATCACCGACGCGGGAACGGCATCGAGAAAGGCCGTCAGCTCGGTTTCGCTGAGCCAGGTGCCGGTGGGGTTGTTGGGGTTGGCGATAAAGATCAGCCGGGTGCGCTCGGTGATCGCCGCCTGCATCGCCGCCAGGTCGTGACCCCAGTTCCGCGCCGGCGTCACGACGGCGGTCGCCCCGCTGGCCTGGGTGACGATGGGGTAGACCAGGAAGGCATATTCGGAATAGATGACTTCGTCGCCGGGACGAATGAAGGCTCGCGCCAGCAGCTCCAGCACATCGTTGGAACCGTTGCCCAGTGTCAGCTGCTCGGGCGCCAGGCCATGGACCCGCTGCAGCGCCGTCTTCAGTCGGTAGCCGCTGGCATCGGGATAGAGGTGCAGACTGCCGAGCGCCTGTTGCGCCGCCGCCAGTGCCACCGGACTCGGCCCCAGCGGGTTTTCGTTGCTGGCAAGCTTGACCACCTGACGCAGGCCGAGCTCGCGCTCCAGCTCATCGGCGGGCTTGCCCGGTACGTAGGGCTGCAGCCCCTGAACGCCAGGCGTAGCCAGGCTGATAAAATCACAATCCATATTGACGACTCCGATACTTCAGCCGCTTTAACCGGACCATACGGCCGTCGCCGTTGCGTCGGTCCCATGGCCCGGACGGGAAATCAGCCCCTGACGGGGCTCCGGTTCTACAGCACCGCCTGCGGGTAGGAACCAAGCAGCTTCAGCTCGACCGACTCCGTCTCCAGCGCCCTGAGCACGTCCTGAACCTGGGGCTCGGAGATATGGCCTTCGAAATCAATATAGAACACCGTATTCCAGGGCCCGGACAGGGTCCGGGTTTCAATACGGGTCAGGCTGATATCCCGCAGCCGGAAAGGCGCCAGCAGGTCGTAGAGCGCCCCCGGCTTGTCGTGGGTGCAGACCAGGATGGAGGTCTTGTCCTGACCACTGGGCCCGACCTCCTGCCGGCCGAGAATCAGGAAACGGTTGCTGCTCTCGGCCTGGTCCTCGATGTTGCGCACCGCGACCTGCAGCGGATAGAGCTCGATTGCCAGTTCGCTGCCGATCGCCGCGCCGAGACCGACATCGACATCGCTGGAGGCCTGCCGCGCCGCCTCGGCGTTGGTGCCCACGGTGATACGCTCCACCGACGGGTAGTGGGCATCGAGCCAGCGCCGGCACTGCGCCAGCGCCTGCTGGGTGGCATAGATACGGCTGACGTGATTGCGATCGCCCCCGGGGGCATCAGCAGATGGTGATGGATTTTCAGCTCCACCTCGCCAACGATCGACAGCTGGAAGCGGCCGAACAGGTCCAGGGTGTGGTTGACCATGCCTTCGCTGGAATTCTCGATCGGCACCACGCCGTAGTGGGCGGTGCCGGCCTCGACCTCGCGAAACACCTCGTCGAGGGTACCCAGGGCGCCGTGATGGCCGAAAGGCCGAAATGCTTGACTGCGGCCTGCTGGGTGAAGGTGCCTTCGGGGCCCAGGAAGGCGATGCGCATCGGCTGTTCCAGCGCCAGGCAGACGGACATGATCTCGCGGAACAGCCGCGCCACATCCGGCGCGGGCAACGGACCGGCATTGCGCTCCATCACACGCCGCAACACCTGGGCTTCGCGCTCGGGACGATAGAACACCGCATCGGCATTACCCTGGTATTTCTGCTTGACTTCCGCCACCTGCTGCGCGCAGGCCGCGCGCTGGTTCAGCAGGGTCTGGATCTGCTGATCGATCCGGTCGATCTGATCGCGCAGTATCCGCAGCTCCTTTTCCTGGTCACTCATCACTATGCCGCTCTTTTTTGTTCATCGCACCTTGCAGGTATCGGTGCTACGCCAACCCGGCACCTTGTCGCCGACCATGCAGGGTGCCGGTGACGCGCAGCGAACCGCACCGCAACGGCTGCACCGCCGGTTTCGGTGCGCACCGGATCTTCAGCCATTATCCTTCTCAAAATCGCGCATAAAGTCGATCAGCACATCCACCGCCGCTTCGGACACGGCATTGTAGAGGCTGGCGCGCATGCCGCCAACCGAGCGATGCCCCTGCAGGTTCAGCAGCCCCGCCGCCTCGGTCTGCTCCAGGAAGAGACCGTCGAGCCGGCTGTCGGCCAGCGTGAAGGGAATGTTCATCCAGGAGCGGCTGCCCGGCTCGATCGGGTTGGCATAGAAACCGCTGCGGTCGATGAAACCATAGAGCTTCTCGGCCTTGCGGCGGTTGACCGCCTCCATGGCCTCGACGCCGCCCTGGCGCTTGAGCCACTGGAACACCAGACCGGCAAGATACCAGCCGAAGGTCGGCGGCGTATTGTTCATCGAGTCCGCATCGGCATGGACCTTGTAATCGAACATCGTCGGCGTGCCCGCGGCCGCCGTGCCGAGCAGGTCCTCGCGCACGATGACCACGGTCAGACCGGCGGGACCGATGTTCTTCTGGGCACCGGCGTAGATCAGCCCGAAGCGGCCGACATCGCAGGGACGCGACAGGATGTTCGAGGACATGTCCGCCACCAGCGGCACCGCGCCGCTGTCGGGCACGTAGCCGAACTCGACACCGCCGATGGTTTCGTTGGGCGTGTAGTGCAGATACGCCGCCTGCGGGTCCAGTTCGAGCTCCTCCTGCGCCGGAGCGCGGGAGAAATTGCTGTCCTCGCTGCTCGCCACGACGCGCACCTCGCCGTAACGGCGGGCCTCCGCGATCGCCTTCTTCGACCAGATGCCGGTATTGATGTAATCGGCACGCCCTGGCACCCAGCAGATTCAACGGCACCATCGAAAACTGGCTGGTGGCGCCGCCCTGCAGGAACAGCACGCGGTAGTTGTCCGGGATACCCAGGAGATCCCGCAGATCCCGGGTCGCCTGCTCGGCGACCGAAACGAAGGCATCGCTGCGGTGGCTCATCTCCATGATCGAGAGCCCCTGGCCATGCCAGTCCAGCATCTCGTCACGGGCCTGCTGTAGAACCTCTTCCGGCAGCGCCGCCGGACCTGCACTGAAATTGAATTTGCGGCTCATTTTCTCGTTCGAACTCGACACTGTTTAGCGAAAACTGTAACCGGGAAGTCGCCGGCCACGCCGGCGGCTCCCGCTGTCAGCCGGGGCGGATCACTCCGCGTTGTCGTCACCGTCGGCCGCCGGTTCCGGCGACGCTTCCGCCGCGGCCGGCACTTCGCCGTCCTCGGCCGTTTCGTCCCCGTCCGGCAGCTCGACCTCTTCCGGCTCCTCGATGCGCGCCAGGCCGACCAGGGTTTCGTCTTCGGCGACCCGGATCAGCATCACGCCCTGGGTATTGCGGCTCAGCTCCGAGATCTCCTCGGTACGGGTCCGCACCAGCGTACCGCGGTTGCTGATCAGCATGACGTCGTCGCCCTCGAATACCTGCACAGCCCCGGCCAGACGGCCGTTGCGATCAGTGCACTGCATCGCGATAACGCCCTGGCCGCCACGGCCCTTGATCGGGAAGTCGTCGATCGGCGTCTTCTTGCCGTAACCGCGTTCGGAAGCGGTCAGCACCTTGCCGCCCTCCAGCGGAATGATCAGCGAGATCACGGCGGCATCGCCCGCCATGCGAATACCGCGTACGCCGCGAGCCGTACGGCCCATGGCACGTACCGGGCTTCGTCGAAACGCATTGCCTTGCCGGCACTGGTCACCAGCAGCACATCATCGTCGCCGCTGGTGATGGCGGCACCGATCAGGGTATCCCCTTCATCCAGTCCCAGCGCGATCAGGCCGCTGGTACGCGGGCGGGAGAAGCTGTCGAGCGGCGTCTTCTTCACGGTGCCGTTGGCGGTGGCCATGAAGACGAAACGGTCTTCGCGGTACTCGTTCACCGGCAGGATGGTGGTGATGCGCTCATCCGCTTCGAGCGGCAGTATGTTGACGATCGGCCGCCCGCGGGAGGTGCGACTGGCCTGCGGGATCTCGAACACCCGCAGCCAGTAGACCTTGCCGCGGCTGGTGAAGCAGAGAATGGTGTCGTGGGTGTTGGCGACCAGCAGATGCTCGATGAAATCCTCGTCCTTCATCGACGTCGCCGACTTGCCGCGACCGCCGCGACGCTGCGCCTGGTAGTCGGCCAGCGGCTGGGTCTTGGCATAGCCGCCGTGGGAGATGGTGACCACCATGTCCTCTTCGGTGATGAGGTCGGCCACGGTCAGGTCGCGACGCGACGCGGTGATCTCGGTGCGGCGTTCGTCGCCATACTCCTCGAGGATCGCCTCGAGTTCTTCCCGGATCACTTCCATCAGGCGGGCATGGGAGCCCAGGATCTTCAGCAGTTCCGCGATTTTTTCCAGCAGCTCGCGGTACTCGGCAATCAGTTTCTCGTGCTCGAGGCCGGTCAGACGGTGCAGGCGCAGATCGAGAATCGCCTGCGCCTGGACAGGCGACAGATGATACTGGCCGTTGCGCAGACCGTACTGTTCTTCCAGGCCTTCGGGGCGGCAGGCATCCTCGCCGGCACGCTCGAGCATCTGCAGCACATCGCCCGGCGCCCAGCCACGCGCGACCAGCGCCTCCTTTGCCTCGGCCGGCGTCGGCGAGGTCTTGATCAGCTCGATGACCGGGTCGATATTGGCCAGCGCAACGGTCAGACCCTCGAGGATATGACCGCGTTCGCGCGCCTTGCGCAGCAGGTACACGGTACGTCGGGTCACCACTTCGCGGCGATGACGGATGAAGTTCTCGAGCAGCGCCTTGAGATCCAGCGTCTTCGGCTGACCGTCGACCAGCGCCACGACGTTGATGCCGAAAACGCTTTCCATCTGGGTCTGGGCGAAGAGATTGTTGACCACCACATCGGGCACCTCGCCGCGGCGCAGTTCGATCACGATGCGCATGCCGTCCTTGTCGGACTCGTCACGCAGTTCGGAGATCCCCTCGAGGCGCTTCTCCTTGACCAGGTCGGCGATCTTCTCGATCAGCCGCGCCTTGTTGAGCTGGTAGGGGATCTCGGTGACGATGATCGCATGGCGATGGGTCTTCGGATCCTCTTCGATATGGTGCCGGCACGAACATAGATACGGCCACGACCGGTGCGGTAGGCCTCGAGGATCCCGGCGCGACCATTGATGATGCCCCCGGTCGGGAAGTCCGGCCCCGGAATGAACTCCATCAGCTCATCGACGCTCAGCTGGCTGTTGTCGATCAGCGCGATACAGCCCCGCACCACTTCCGAGAGGTTGTGCGGCGGGATATTGGTCGCCATGCCCACGGCGATACCGGAAGAGCCATTGATCAGCAGGTTCGGAACCCGGGTCGGCAGGACGTCCGGAATCTGCTCGGTACCGTCGTAGTTGGGCACGTAATCGACGGTTTCCTTGTCCAGATCGGCCAGCAGCTCGTGGGCGATCTTGGCCATGCGGATCTCGGTGTAACGCATCGCCGCCGCGGAGTCGCCATCGACCGAGCCGAAGTTGCCCTGGCCGTCGACCAGCGGATAACGCAGCGAAAAGTCCTGGGCCAGGCGTACGATGGTGTCGTAAACCGCGCTGTCGCCGTGCGGGTGGTATTTACCGATGACATCACCCACGATACGGGCGGACTTCTTGTACGGTTTGTTCCAGTCGTTGCCCAGTTCGCTCATCGCGAACAGCACCCGGCGATGCACCGGCTTGAGCCCGTCACGCACATCCGGCAGCGCCCGGCCGACGATGACGCTCATGGCATAATCAAGGTACGACTGCTTGAGCTCGTCCTCGATATTGACTGGCAGAATCTCTTTGGCTAGATCACCCATTCGTCTCAGCTTTCCTTAGATCCGGTCTGCTCGTAGAGCCGGTATCCCCGGCAGTTTTAACCGACCGAGTATACCACAAAGCAGGGTAAAGACTCCCTATAAAAGAAGGCGTTAACATCGATGACGAGGCGATGATAGAATGACCGGCACCCTTATATACCCCGGCAGCAGCTACCTCCATGACCGATTCGCAGAACCTCAATATCGACCCGGACGAGATCGCCAAATTCGAAGAGCTGGCCAGCCGCTGGTGGGACCGCAACAGCGAATTCAAGCCGCTGCACGACATCAACCCGCTGCGGGTCGGCTATATCGACCGCATCGCCTCGCTGGCGGGCAAGAAGGTGCTGGACGTCGGCTGCGGCGGCGGCATCCTGTCCGAGTCCATGACCCAGCGCGGCGCCACCGTCAGCGGTATCGACATGGGCGAAGCACCACTGAAGGTCGCGAAACTGCACAGCCTCGAGAGCGGCCTCACCATCGACTACCGCCAGGTCACGGTCGAGCAGCTGGCACAGGAAAGCCCGGAAAGCTTCGATGTCGTCACCTGCATGGAGATGCTCGAGCATGTGCCGGACCCGGCCTCCATCGTGCGCGCCTGCGCGCGGCTGACCCGGCCAGGCGGCAAGCTGTTCTTCTCGACCCTGAACAAGAATCCGAAAAGCTACCTGTTCGCGATCGTCGGCGCCGAAAGGCTGCTCAAGCTGGTCCCCAGGGGCACTCATGATTTCAACAAGTTCATCCGCCCGTCACAGCTCGGCGGCTGGGTCCGGGCCGCAGGCCTGCGGCTCGACGACATCACCGGCCTGGTCTACAACCCGCTGACCAGAAGCTACCGGCTCGACCCGAAGGATGTCGACGTCAACTACATGCTCGCCGCCACCAGGCCACAGTGACATGACCCAGCCCCTGGACGCCGTACTGTTCGATCTCGACGGCACGCTGCTCGATACCGCGCCCGACTTCATCTGGGTCATCAACCGCCTGCTGCAACAGGAAGGGCGACCAGCGATGGAGTTCGCCCAGCTGCGCGAACAGGTATCCAACGGCGCCAGCGCCATGATCGGCACAGCCTTCGGCCTGCCCGAGACCGATCCGGCGTTTTCCCGATTGCGACAGCGCTTTCTCGACATCTACGGCGACCACCTGGCCATCGAAACACGCCCCTTCAGCGGCGTCACCGAGTTGCTGGACTGGCTCGACGCGCTGGCCCTGCCCTGGGGCATCGTGACCAACAAGCCGGAACTTTATACCCGGGGCCTGCTGCAGAAACTCGATCTCGAAAGGCGCGCCGGCAGCATCGTCTGCCCGGAGCAGGTACGCGAGCGCAAGCCACACCCGGAATCGCTCTGGCTGGCCTGCCGCGAACTGGACAGCCACCCGGAACGCTGCCTCTATATCGGCGACCACGTCCGCGACATCGAAGCCGGCCGCAATGCCGGCATGACCACGATCGCAGCCCTCTATGGCTACATCGCCCCCGGTGACGACCCGACCCTCTGGCGCAGCGACCACAGTGTCGACAGCGCCGAGGCCATTAAACCGCTGCTACAATCCCTTTATAGCCTGGTCTGACCGAGGCCCACAGTTTGCAAGGAAACGCCATGTTCGACTACAGCGCACCGGAACACCTGCTACAAGACCGCATCATCCTGGTCACCGGAGCGCAGGGTTGCGATCACGGTATCGGCCGCGCGGCGGCCAATAAGCCGCTGCTACAATCCCTTTATAGCCTGGCCTGACCTAGGCCCACCCAGTTTGCAAGGAAACGCCATGTTCGACTACAGCGCACCGGAACACCTGCTACAAGACCGCATCATCCTGGTCACCGGAGCGGGCGACGGCATCGGTCGCGCGGCGGCCAAAGCCTATGCAGCCCATGGCGCGACCGTCATCCTGGTCGGCCGCACCCTGGATAAGCTCGAAAAGGTCTACGACGAAATCGAAGCCGCAGGCCACCCGCAGCCGGCCATCGTGCCCCTGAACCTCGAAAGCGCCACCGAACACGACTACCAGGAGCTGGCCAACACCCTGGAGCAGGAATTCGGCCGCCTCGACGGCCTGCTGCACAACGCCGGCCTGCTCGGCCTGCGCACGCCGATCGAATCCTACGACCCCGTGGTCTGGAACCAGGTCATGCAGGTCAACGTCACGGCCGCCTTCATGCTGACCCAGGCACTGCTGCCACTGCTGGGAGAGTCGGAGGATGCCTCGGTGATCTTCACCAGCTCCAGCGTTGGCCGCAAGGGCCGCGCTTTCTGGGGGCCTACAGTGTGTCCAAATTCGCCACCGAAGGGCTGGCACAGATCCTCGCGGATGAACTGGAGAATACCACCCGGATCCGCATCAACTGCATCAACCCGGGCGCAACCCGCACCCAGATGCGCGCCAATGCCTACCCGGCCGAAGACCCGAGCACCAACCCGGCACCGGAAGAGATCTTGCCGCTATACCTCTATCTGATGGGGCCCGACAGCAAGGACACCAACGGCCAGTCGCTGGATGCGCAGTAAAAGGCAAAAAAGACACCTTCCGGTGCCTTTTTTGCCTTTTCGTAGGAGTGGCGCCCCCGCCGCGAATGTAATCGGCGCCCACCTCGTTCGCTGCGAGGCGCCGCTCCCACACCCCGTCACGCTTTTGGCTTATGCCGCGGTCCTTCCTCGCGGCGGCTGCGCTGACGCTTGTAGCGGCGCTGCAGCACCTCCTTTTCACTGGACTTGAGCCGCGTCGGCTTTTTCTCCTGCAGCCCCAGCATCTTGCCGAGCCCGGCAACTTCCTTGACGGTCAGCTCCTTCCAGGTACCGACCGGCACGTCGCTGGGCAGGAACAACGGCCCGTATCGCACGCGCTTGAGCCGGCTGACCTGCACGCCCTGCGACTCCCAGAGACGACGAACTTCACGGTTGCGCCCTTCCATGACGACACAGTGGAACCATTTGTTGGCCCCCTCGCCATCGAAGAACTGCACATCGGTAAAGCGAGCCATGCCGTCTTCGAGCAACACGCCCTCCTTGAGACGCTCGATCATCGGCTCGTCGACATTCCCGAGCACCCGCACGGCATACTCGCGGTCGATCTGCGCCGACGGATGCATCATCGCATTCGCCAGTTCGCCATCGGTGGTAAACAGCAACAGCCCGGTCGTATTGATATCCAGACGACCGATGGCGATCCAGCGCCCCTGACTCAACGGTGGCAGGTGATCGAACACCGTCTTGCGACCTTCCGGGTCGTGACGGGTCGATATTTCGCCCAGAGGTTTGTTGTAAATCAGCACCCGGCGCTGACTTTCACGCTCGAACACCAGCTTCACCGGCCGGCCGTCGAGCGTCACCCGGGCATCGGGCCCGATGCGATCGCCCAGCCCCGCCGGGTTTCCGTCGATGCTGAACCTGCCTTCTTCTATCCAACGCTCCATCTCACGACGTGAGCCCAAACCGGAGCGCGCCAACACTTTTTGCAGCTTTTCATCTGACATTAGACGCTTCCTGATAAAGTTACGCGTTACGCGCTGGTGACGCGCTACGCGTAACCCGTCACCAAAAATGCCGCTCCTGCGCATCCATGCGCCCGCGGCATACCGTACATCCTGTACATAAAAAAGCCCCCGGGCGGACCCCGGAGAGCTTCGTCGAATCATAGCACGAAGTTACTTGATCCGCGTATCTTCCTTGGTGACGCCGTGCTTCTCGAAATACTCCTTGAATACCACGGGCGTACGGCCGCGACCGGACCACTCGTGCGTCTCGCCATTTTCATCCGTGATGCGATATTTGGCTTCGACCTTGCGCTTGCTGCCTTCGCCTTCCTTAATCGCCTTGAGGTCATCGAGGCCAATTCCGGCCTCCTCCATATGCTTGCGAATTTCTTCAATCTTCGCCAATCGCTGCTGCTCCGCCACCTGACGCTCGGCCTCTTCCGCACGACGCTCCTCGAGAATTTCGTTCAGATCGGCAAGTGCCTTTTCAACGTCGGAAACGGACAGCTCCTGACATTGCTTGCGCAGCGAGTTTTTACGGGTAAGGACTTTCACAAAATCTGACATTGTCGTCGGGCGCTCTTAATTGGATGGAAGTGATAATGCAATTATCGTTATAAATAATACATTTTCAAGGAAGAACATCATTTTTAAAACGACCGCGACAAACTGTCGCAGACAAGCCACAAAGCGATACCCGGGGATTAGCCTTAACCGGAACGAAATGACGACTCATTCAAAGTCGTCGGCTGGCGCTGCGCCATAGCGAATGACCTCGGGCACACCCTCTACCAGATTAACCACCGTGGTCGCCTCCATCCCGCAATAGCCGCCGTCGATGACCAGGTCGACACTATGCTGCAAAAGGTCACGTATCTCATAAGGGTCGGTCAGAGGCTGGTCATCGCCGGGCAGTATAAGGGAGGTACTCATAATGGGCTCTCCGAGCGCCGCCATCAGCTCCAGCGCGATGGGGTTATCCGGTATGCGGATACCGATGGTGCGCCTCTTGGGATGCATCAATCGTCTCGGAACCTCGGAGGTGGCATTCAGTATGAAGGTATAGGCACCGGGCGTATGGGCCTTTATCAGCCGATAGCACTGATTATCCATCTTCGCATAGGTGCCGATCTCGCTGAGATCCTTGCAGACCAGCGTAAAGTTGTGCCTGTCATCAAGCTGACGAATACGCTGAATGCGCTCCATTGCCCGTTTGTCGCCCAAATGGCAGCCGAGCGCATAGGCGCAGTCAGTGGGATAAACCACCACGCCGCCCTTGTTGATAATTTCAACGGCCTGATTGATCAGCCGCTTCTGCGGGTTTTCCGGGTGGATCTGAAAAAACTGACTCACTTTTAACCTGCCCTGTCGTCGACGCTCGATATAGCAGGCAGTGTAGCCGAGGAAGGGCCCCTAAAGAAGCAACTCGAGCACATGCCCCTCGTCGGAGGCAAGCGGCATAAAGCGCCCCAACTCGACCCAGACCTGCTCCGGGCGGTGAAAATCACTGCCGGCCGAGAGCCTTAATTTCAGCTGGCGTGCAACTTTCTGCAATTCACGCTGGTGTTCGGGCTTGACGCCGGAATAACTGACCTCGACCGCCACCCCTCCCGCATCGGCAAACTCGGACAGCAGCGTTCTCAGCCGCGTAAAGGTCAGGCGGTACTTGGTGGGATGAGCCAGCACCGAAACTCCGCCCGTCTGATGCAACAATTCCAGCGCCTCTTTCATCGTCGGCCAGGGCATTTTGACGTCCCCGATCTTGCCCGGACCGAGGTAACGCTTGAATGCCTGCTGCTCGCTTTCACAGACATTGGCCGCCACCAGGGCGGCGGCGAAGTGCGGCCGCCCCACCTGACCGCCGGCCGATCGCTCCAGCACCGCGGGCAGCAGATCGGGCAGATTGCGCTGCTGCAGTTTTTGGGCAATGCGCTGCGCGCGCTCGAAGCGCAGCGCATCCAGCCGGCGCAGATAGTCCTGCAGCGCGGCCGCCTTCCAGTCAAAGCCAAGCCCCACCAGATGGACCACCTGACGCCCCCAGGAAGCGGTCAGCTCGACCCCGGTCAGCAACCGGACACCTTCGGCCGCGGCACTGTCGAACGCCTCGTCGAGGCCGCCGACGGTATCGTGATCGGTGATGGCCAGCACTTCCACCCCCACCCCCGCCGCACGCCGGACCAGCTCGGTCGGCGCCAGGGCTCCGTCCGACGCGGTGGTATGACAATGCAGATCGTACTTCGGTAATGGCATCCCAGGATCCGGTTCAAAAAAGAATGGCAATCCCGGCCAGGCTGTACCCCGGGGCGCAGCAGACCAGAGATTCGTTGAGACTTGTTCGGAGGCTCCTTTATACTGAGGGTCCACCCAGTAGACATCAAGCCCATGAAACTGTTACTCGATTTTCTCCCCGTTATCATTTTCTTCATCGTCTACAAGGCGACGGACAATATCATACTGGCCACGGCCGTGCTGGTCCCGGCCACCCTGCTGCAGATGCTGTACACCTGGGTTCGGACCCATCGCATCGAGAAAATGCAACTGGTCACCCTGGTACTGGTCGTCGCGCTCGGCGGCGCCACCGTGCTGTTCCAGGACAAGACATTCATTCAATGGAAGCCCACCGTCGTTAACTGGCTGTTCGGCATAGCCTTTCTTGGCAGCCAGTTTATCGGCAGCAAGCCCATCGTCCAGCGGCTTATGGAAGCCAACCTGTCACTGCCCGATTATGCTTGGCGCAAGCTCAATTTCGCCTGGGTGGTGTTTTTCTGGTCATGGGCATCCTCAATCTGGTGGTCGCCTACAACCTGAGCGAGGAAGCCTGGGTAAATTTCAAGCTGTTTGGCATGCTGGGACTGACCCTGATCTTCATCCTGGCCCAGGGCCTCTACATGTCCCGCCACATTCAAAGCGATTCCCGGGAATAATAGAAAATCCGGAAACAGGGAGAAACTGTAACATGTATTACGCAATCATGGCCGAAGACAGGGCCAACAGTCTGGAAAAACGCCTCCAGGCCCGCCCGGACCACCTGGCCCGGCTGGAGCAGCTTAAATCCCAAGGACGCCTGCTCGCGGCCGGCCCGCACCCGGCCATCGACAGTGAAGATCCGGGTCCCGCCGGCTTCAGCGGCAGCCTGGTCATCGCCGAATTCGCGTCACTCGACGATGCACGCCGCTGGGCCGATGAAGACCCCTACATAAAAGCCGGCGTTTACGAAAGAGTGGTCGTTAAACCTTACAAAAAAGTTTTACCCTGAGCCCCAAAACGGTATGTTAGTCGGTGGTCGATTTGATGTAATCTAGCCGGCAGCTGACTGCAGCTATCAAACACCTCTGGATACCACGGACTGGTGACGGTTACATTCAATCGTCGTTAAGGAACCGTGGGAGAAAATTTGAGCTATTTTTATAGACTGATCCCCCCACAACAGGCACAAGGAATCTCACGATGAAAAAGTTTGCTCTCTCCGCCGGTGTCGCCCTGGCCATGACGCTGTCTGCCGTGGCGCAGGCGCACCCGACCAACCAGGGCTACGTAGAAGACTCCAGCGCGACCATCTGGCGCAACAGCTTCGGCGAATGCTGGCACACAGGCTTCTGGACCGAAGCCGATGCCAAGGTTGAAGGCTGCGACGGCTACCAGGCCATGGCAGCCGCGCCGGCAGAACCCGCTCCCGCCCCGGCCGAACCGATGATGGTAAGCGCGGACAAGAAATTCAGCCTCTTCTTTGACTTTGACAGCGCCAAAGTCGAAGAAGACATCAGCGCCATCGTCAACCACATCGGCTCCCTGGCCGTGCTGAACAACGTTGACCTGGTCGGCAACGCCGACTTCATCGGCAACGCCGACTACAACATGCGCCTTGGCCAGCGTCGTGCCGAAGCCGTTGCCGCCGAACTGCGCGACGCCGGCGTCGATGGCAGCAAGATCACCGTCAGCTCCATGGGTGAATCCGCTCCGGTCGCCAGCTGCTCAGGCCGCGGTGCCGCTCTGATCGCCTGCCTGCGCGCCGACCGCCGCGTCGACGTCATGATCTCCGGCGAAGCGAAAGAGATGTAAGCACAAAGCGCTACGAAAAAAGCCGACCTCCGGGTCGGCTTTTTTGTTGCTGACTGTTAGCTTGAAGCTTGAAGCTTGAAGCTTGAAGCGACAGGCTACGCCGACGGCGTCACCTGTCGCGCTTTCTTACCCCACCCAGACCCGGGCGTTGCGGAACATGCGCATCCAGGCACCGTCTTCCTGCCACTCGTCCGGTGCCCAGGAGTTCTGCACCGCACGGAACACCCGCTCCGGATGCGGCATCATGATGGTGACGCGACCGTCCGGCGTGGTAACACCGGTGATACCCGCCGGCGAGCCGTTGGGGTTGGCCGGATAGCGCTCGGTTGCCTGGCCGCAATTATCCACATAGCGCAGTGCCACCTTGCCAGCCCCCTGCAGACCGATCAGGTGCGACTCGTCACGGAATTCGGCACGCCCCTCGCCGTGAGCGATGGCGATCGGCATCCGCGATCCCTGCATGCCCTGCAGCAGGATCGAAGCGCTCTGCTGCACCTCGACCATCGCCACCCGCGCCTCGAACTGCTCCGACAGGTTGCGCACGAAGTGCGGCCAGAGCTCGGCACCCGGAATCAGCTCGTGCAGGTTCGACAGCATCTGACAGCCGTTGCAGACACCGAGGGCGAAGGTATCGGTACGATTGAAGTAGGCCTCGAACTGCTCCCGCGCAATGGCGTTGAACAGGATCGATTTGGCCCAGCCTTCCCCGGCCCCCAGGACATCACCGTAGGAGAAGCCGCCACAGGCGACCAGCCCCTTGAACTCCTCGAGCGTGCGACGGCCGGCGATAATATCGCTCATGTGCACGTCGACCGCCGCGAAGCCGGCACGATCGAACGCAGCGGCCATCTCGACCTGGCCATTGACACCCTGCTCGCGCAGCACGGCAATCCGCGGCTTCACCCCGGTATTGATGAAAGGCGCCGCGACATCTTCGTTGATATCGTAGGTCAGTTCGGCGTGCAGGCCCGGATCCTCGCGATCCAGCAGCGCATCGAACTCCTGCCGTGCGCAGTCCGAATTGTCGCGCAGCGCCTGGATGCGATAGGAAGTTTCCGCCCAGCAGCGCTGCAGTTCGCCGCGGGAGGCGCTGTAAACCTCCTCGTCGTCGAAGTAGATGCACAGCCGATCGTCCGGATTCAGTGCGCCGACCACCTTGGCGATGTCGCCGAGGCCCGCCGCATTCAGTTCCGTCAGCACCTGCTCGGTATTTTCACGGGCGACCTGGATGACCGCCCCCAGCTCCTCGGCAAAGAGCGCCGCCGCCAGTTCGCTGTCGTCCTGGGCCAGCAGATCGAGATTCAGATCGACGCCGGTATGACCGGCAAAGGCCATTTCGGCCACCGTTGTCAGCAGGCCGCCGTCGGCACGGTCGTGATAGGCCAGCAGCAGCCCCTGCTCGTTGAGCTCCTGGATCGCCGCAAAGAAGGCCGCCAGCTGCCCGGCATCGTCGACATCGGGCACGTCCCGGCCCACCTCGTTATAGACCTGCGCCAGTGCCGACAGCCCCAGGCGGTTCTGGCCATTGCCAAGATCCAGCAGGATCAGGTCGCTCTCGCCGCGGTCGGTGCGCAGCTGCGGTGTCAGTGTCTTGCGTGCGTCCAGCACCGGCGCGAAGCCCGAGATGATCAGCGACAGCGGTGCCGTGACGCTCTTCTGCTCGCCGTTGTCGTCCCAGACCGTGCGCATCGACATCGAGTCCTTGCCCACCGGAATGGTAATGCCGAGCTCGGGGCAGAGCTCCATGCCGACCGCACGCACGGTGTCGTACAGTTTCTCGTCCTCCCCGGATGACCGGCGGCACACATCCAGTTGGCCGACAGCCGCACCTCGGCGATATCGCCGATACGTGCCGCTGCCAGGTTGGTCAGGGTTTCGCCGATCGCCATGCGACCGGAAGCCGGCGCATCGACCAGTGCCAGCGGTGTACGCTCGCCCATCGCCATCGCCTCACCCGCGTGGGTATCGTAGGCGGCGGTGGTGACGGCACAGTCGGCGACGGGTACCTGCCAGGGGCCGACCATCTGGTCGCGCGCCACCTGACCGGTAATGGAGCGGTCGCCGATGGTGATCAGGAAGGACTTGGACGCCACCGCCGGCAGGCGCAACACCCGCTCGATGGCATCGGCCAGCTCGATACGGGCGGTATCAAAGGCCGGCACCTCGTAGGCGATACGCTCGACACTGCGGTGCATCTTCGGCGGCTTGCCGAACAGCACGCTCATCGGCAGGTCGACCGGTTTGTTCTGGAAGTGGCTGTCGCCGAGGGTCAGGTGGTGCTCTTCGGTCGCCTCGCCGACGACGGCGTAGGGGCAGCGTTCGCGCGCGCAGATCGCTTCGAAACGCGCCATGTCCGCCGGCAGAACCGCCAGTACATAGCGCTCCTGGGCTTCGTTGCACCAGATCGCCAGCGGCGTCATGCCCGGCTCGTCATTATTGACGTTGCGCAGCTCGAAGTCGCCGCCACGCCCGCCATCCTTCACCAGCTCCGGGAAGGCATTGGACAGGCCGCCGGCCCCGACATCGTGAACGAAGGCGATCGGGTTGGCGTCGCCGAGCTGCCAGCACTGGTCGATGACCTCCTGACAACGGCGCTCCAGCTCCGGGTTGTCGCGCTGTACCGAGGCAAAATCGAGATCCTCGGTCGAGGTACCGGAGGACATCGACGATGCCGCACCGCCACCGAGACCTATCTGCATGGCCGGGCCGCCGAGACAGATCAGCTTGGCGCCGACCTCGATCTCGCCCTTCTCGACATGCCCGCCACGGATATTGCCCATGCCGCCGGCGATCATGATCGGCTTGTGGTAGCCACGCACCTCGTCGCCGGCCGCTCCCGCGACCTGCTGCTCGAAGGTACGGAAGTAACCGGTCAGCGCCGGCCGCCCGAACTCGTTGTTGAACGCCGCGCCGCCGATAGGGCCCTCGATCATGATGTCGAGCGCCGAAACGATGCGATCGGGCTTGCCGTAGTTCGACTCCCAGGGCTGCTCGAAGCCCGGGATCTTCAGGTCGGAGACGGAGAAGCCGGTCAGACCCGCCTTGGGCTTGCCGCCACGGCCGGTGGCGCCCTCGTCGCGGATCTCCCCGCCGGAACCGGTGGCAGCGCCGGAATGGGGCGCGATCGCGGTCGGGTGATTGTGGGTCTCGACCTTCATCAGGATGTGGATATCTTCCTGATGGTAACCGTATTCCCGGGTTTCGGGATCGGGGAAGAAGCGGCCTGCACGGGTGCCGGCCACGACCGCCGCGTTGTCCTTGTACGCCGAGAGGACGTTCTCGCCGCCCTGCTCGTAGGTATTCTTGATCATGCCGAACAGCGACTTCTCCTGCTCGACACCGTCGATATCCCAGCTGGCATTGAAGATCTTGTGACGGCAATGCTCGGAGTTCGCCTGGGCGAACATCATCAGCTCGACATCGGTCGGGTTGCGCCCGAGATCCCCGAAACTCTGCACCAGGTAGTCGATCTCGTCATCGGCCAGCGCCAGACCCAGGGCGCTGTTGGCTTCGACCAGGGCTTCGCGGCCGCCGGCGAGGATGTCGACACGGCTCAGCGGCCTCGGCGACTCCTCGACAAAGAGGCCAGCGGCCTGGTCGACGCTTTCCAGCACCGCTTCCACCATGCGATCGTGCAGC
This sequence comes from Marinobacterium aestuariivivens, assembly GCF_042661465.1. Taxonomy (NCBI): domain Bacteria; kingdom Pseudomonadati; phylum Pseudomonadota; class Gammaproteobacteria; order Oceanospirillales; family Oceanospirillaceae; genus Marinobacterium; species Marinobacterium aestuariivivens. Next base: position 1,063,106 of record NZ_JBHSWE010000001.1, read on the forward strand.
TCGGCCCGAATCGCCTGACGCTGTGCTTGATCCAGCGCTGCGGATGACTGAATATAGTACGCCACGCCGCGCTCCAGGCGCTTGACGCTGTCGAGACCGCAGTTGTGGGCGATATCGGTGGCCTTGGACGACCAGGGCGAAATGGTGCCCGGGCGGGGCACGACCAGCATCAGCTCACCGCTGGGTTCGCCGGCTTCGGCCCTGGGACCGTAGCGGAGAATTCGGTCCAGCACTTCCTGCTGGGCTGCGGTCAGGTCCTGCTTGAGGTCGGCAAAATGCATGAACTCGCCATAGAGCGCAGTGATTGCCGGAACCTTGGATTGCAGTGCGGACAGCAGCTTTTCGTGACGGAATGCAGAAAGAGCAGGCGCTCCACGCAGTACGAGCATGTCGTTCTCGAGCCTCTTTGAAAGTGAGTCTGGACGTACAGGGATGACGAAAGAAAAACAGGCCCCGAATTTTACCCGAAACCGCCCTCCGGATACCAGAAAAGCCCGTACGATGTTGCCGAACCTGCGCCATCGCAAGAACACCCTGGCCCTGCTCGGCCTGCTGGTACTGCTGAGTTTTCCGGCCCTGGTCAGCTACAACAGCAAAAGTCACCTCGAGGTGATCCAGGACCGAGGCGTGCTGCGTCTGGCAACCCTCAACAGCCCCAGCGATTACTATCTCGACAAGGGCGAACCGGCCGGATTCGAATACGAACTGGTCCAGGCCTTCGCCAGCGACCTCGGCGTCCGCCTGGAGCTGCAGCTGTCGACCGGCGTGCCGGAGCTGATGCGCCGGGTGAAGCAGCGCGATGCGCACCTCGCCGCCGCAGGCCTTACCGTAACCCCTGCGCGCGAACGCCTGGTGGCGTTCGGCCCCCGCTACCTCGAAAGCGCCGCCACCCTGATCTATCGTGAAACCCGCGGCCAGCCGCCCCCACCCGTATCGAGGACCTGATCGGCAAACAGATCCGGGTGGTCGCAGGCTCCAGCCACAGCGCCCTGCTGCGCCGCTACCGGCAGGATCATCCGCAGCTGAGCTGGGAGGAGAGCAGCGACCGGGGATCAGCGACCTGCTGGAGCAGGTGCAGAACGCCGAGATCGATTACACGGTCGTCGACAGCATCCGCTTCGACGGCCAGTACAGCTTTTTCCCAGCCTGCGCAAGGCGTTCACGCTGGAAGAGCCCCAGCCGCTGGCCTGGATGCTGCCCCGTCTGCAGGACGGCTCCGTCGGTACGGCACTGGAGCGCTTCTTTGACAAGCCGGAGACGGCACTGCTGATCGCCCGGCTGCAGGCGAAATATTTCGAGCGCAGCAACGAACTCAACTACTTCGACACCCAGACGTTCAAGCGCGATCTGCGGGAACGGCTGCCGCGCTACGAACAGTATTTCTACATGGCGGAGCAGGAAACCGATATAGACTGGACACTGCTGGCCTCGGTCGCCTATCAGGAGTCTCACTGGAATCCCGACGCGGTCTCGCCGACGGGCGTGCGCGGCATCATGATGCTGACCAACGATGCCGCCGCCGAAGTCGGCGTCGATGACCGGACCGACCCGATCGAGAGCATCATCGGCGGTGCCCATTACCTGGTCAGCGTCAAGGCCAAGATACCGGACCGCATTCCGGAGCCCGACCATACCGGCTGGCGCTGGCCGGCTACAATGTCGGCTTCGGCCACCTCGAGGACGCCCGGGTCCTGACACAGCGCGCCGGCAAGAACCCGGACCGCTGGGAGGACGTGCGCGAGCATCTGCCACTGCTGACAAGGGAAAAGTATTACAGCACGGTGCGGCTCGGCTACGCCCGGGGCTACGAGCCCGTGCTCTACGTCAGCAACATCCAGAAATATATCGAGCTGCTGAAATGGGAAAAGCGCCTGGACAGGATTCGCAGCAACCGCAGGAACGGACTTTCCGGCGATCACGGCCTGCCGGACGACCTGCTGCCCGACACCCTGCCGCCGACGCTATGACGCCTCGCCACCCTCGCCGGCCAGGCGCTTGCGTGCCTTCTGCTCGGCGCGCCGACGACGAAAGAAGTCGCTGATCCGCTCGCCGCAGCGCTGCGCCTCAACACCGCCCAGCACCTCGACGCGATAGTTCATCCAGGGCTGCGCCAGCAACTGACCATTGCTCGCCACCGCGCCGGACTTCGGCTCGCGGGCGCCATAGACGAGGCGCCGGATACGGGCATGAACGATGGCCCCGGCACACATGGTGCATGGCTCGATGGTGACATAGAGATCGGCGCCGACCAGGCGATAGTTGCCGACAGTCGCGGCGGCGTCGCGCAACGCCATGATCTCGGCATGGGCGGTCGGGTCCTGCCCGCTGATCGGATGGTTCCAGCCGCGTCCGATGACCCGGCCGCCCAGCACCACGACCGCACCGACCGGCACTTCGCCGGCCGCCTCGGCGTTGTCCGCCAGCGCCAGCGCCTCCCGCATCCAGTAGCGGTCCTGCAGTTGCTGCTCGTGGGTGGTCATGGGGATCGCGGGTTATCCGGGCCACGGGAGTGAGCCAAACGTTGTACCGTTAAAGGTGACGCGTGACGGGTTACGCGATACGCGTAACCCGTCACCGCTTCACTCCCACTCGATGGTGGCCGGCGGCTTGCTCGAGACATCGTAGGTCACGCGGGAAACGTGCGCGATCTCGTTGATGATCCGGCTCGAGACGGTTTCCAGCAGCTCGTAGGGCAGATGCGCCCAGCGCGCGGTCATGAAGTCGATCGTCTCGACAGCCCGCAGCGCGATGACGTACTCGTAGCGGCGGCCGTCACCGACCACGCCGACCGACTTGACCGGCAGGAAGACCGCGAAGGCCTGACTGGTCTTGTGGTACCAGTCGAAGCGGTGCAGTTCCTCGATGAAGATCGCATCGGCTTCGCGCAGGATATCGGCGTATTCCTTCTTCACCTCACCCAGGATGCGCACGCCCAGACCCGGCCCCGGGAACGGATGGCGGTATACCATGTCGTAGGGCAGACCCAGCTCCAGACCGATCTTGCGCACTTCGTCCTTGAACAGTTCGCGCAGCGGCTCGACCAGCTCGAACTGCATGTCTTCCGGCAGGCCGCCGACGTTGTGGTGGGACTTGATCACATGCGCCTTGCCGGTCTTGGCGGCGGCCGATTCGATCACGTCCGGATAGATGGTGCCCTGCGCCAGGAACTTCACATCCGTGAGCCTGGTGGCCTCCTCGTCGAACACCTCGATAAAGGTGTTGCCGATCAGCTTGCGCTTGCGTTCCGGGTCGTCGACGCCCTGGAGCCGGCTGAGGAACTTGTCCTCGGCATCGGCGCGAATCACCCGCACGCCCATGTTCCGGGCGAACATGTCCATCACATGATCGCCCTCGTCCTTGCGCAGCAGCCCGTTGTCGACGAAAACACAGGTCAGCTGATCACCGATTGCTTCGTGCAGCAGCGCCGCCACGACCGAGGAGTCGACACCGCCGGACAGACCCAGCAGCACCTTGTTGCCGCCAACCTGCTGGCGCACCTTGTCGACCAGGTCGCTGATGATGTTCGCCGCAGTCCAGAGACCGTCGGTACCGCAGATCTCCTTGACGAAGCGCTCGAGGATACGACCACCCTGCTTGGTATGGGTCACCTCGGGGTGGAACTGCACCGCGTAGAGCTTGCGCTTGGGATCGCACATGGCGGCCACCGGCGCCGAGTCGGTAGACGCTATGGCGGTGAAGCCCTCCGGCAGCACGGTAACCTTGTCGCCGTGACTCATCCAGACATCCAGCAGCAGCGCGCCGTTGTTGGCCAGGTGATCCTCGATCCCCTCGAGCAGACGGCTCGGGCTGTCGGCCAGGCGCACCTTGGCGTAACCGAACTCGCGCTTGTCCGAGGACTCGACCTTGCCGCCGAGCTGCTCGGCCATGGTCTGCATGCCGTAGCAGATACCCAGGATCGGAATACCGAGGTCGAATACCGCCCGGGGTGCCCGCGGCGAATCGAATTCGGTCACCGACTCCGGCCCTCCGGCAAGAATGATCCCCTTGGGCGCGAAGGCGCGAATCGCCTCTTCATCCATATCCCAGGGATGAACTTCACTGTACACACCGATCTCGCGGACCCGGCGCGCAATCAGCTGCGTGTACTGGGAACCGAAGTCCAGGATCAGAATCCGTTGTGCATGAATATCTTGCGTCATTCGTCAGTGTCTCCACCGGATGCCGGCCTCACATCGAGACCCGCAAAAAAACGGAGCGGCTGGATACCGCTCCATTTATCGGAGATTGTTCGGCCTTAGCCGACACGGTAATTCGGCGCTTCCTTGGTGATGCTCACATCGTGCACATGGCTCTCGCTCATGCCGGCACTGGTGATGCGAACGAACTTCGGCTTGGTGCGCATGTCATCGACACTGGCGCTGCCGGTATAACCCATGGAAGCCCTCAGGCCGCCCATCAACTGATGGATCACGCCGGCAACCGGCCCCTTGCAGGGCACGCGCCCCTCGATACCTTCCGGCACCAGCTTCTCGACACCCTTGGAGGCGTCCTGGAAATAACGGTCGGAGGAACCGGTGGTCTGCGCCATTGCCCCCAGCGAACCCATGCCGCGGTAGGACTTGAAGGCACGCCCTGGAACAGCTCCACTTCGCCCGGCGCCTCATCGGTACCGGCCAGCATCGAGCCGACCATGATGCAGGACGCGCCTGCGGCAACCGCCTTGGCCAGATCGCCGGAGAAACGGATACCGCCATCGGCGATCACCGGAATGCCGCGCTCGTTCATCACCGCGGCCACGTTGGCCACCGCGCTGATCTGAGGGACACCGATACCGGCGACGATTCGGGTGGTGCAGATGGAACCCGGACCGATACCGACCTTGACGCCATCAGCGCCGGCGTCGGCCAGCGCGATCGCGGCTTCCGCCGTGGCGATGTTGCCGCCGACCACCTGCACCTGCGGGAAGTTCTGCTTGACCCAGGCCACGCGATCAATCACGCCCTGGAGTGGCCATGGGCGGTATCGACGATGATGACGTCGACGCCGGCCTCGACCAGCGCCTTGACACGCTCCGGGGTGTCGGCGCCGGTGCCGACGGCGGCACCGACGATCAGACGTCCCTGGGAGTCCTTGGCGGCGTTCGGGTAGGCCTTGGCCTTGAACATGTCCTTGACCGTCATCATGCCGGTCAGCTTGAAGTTGTCGTCAACCACCAGGATGCGTTCGATGCGATGCTTGCGCAGCAGGTTGCGGACCTTCTCGGGATCGGCACCCTCCTTGACGGTTACCAGACGCTCCTTCGGCGTCATGATGGTGGAGACCTTCTCGTCCAGGTACTGCTCGAAACGGACATCGCGGCTGGTAACGATACCGACCAGCTCGCCGTCGTCGACCACCGGAAAGCCGGAATAGGTCAGACGCTCGGACAGGTCGCGCAGCTGGCCCACGGTCATGTCGGAGGTGCAGGTCACCGGGTCGTTGACGATGCCGGCCTCGAACTTCTTGACCTTGCGCACTTCATCGGCCTGCTGCTCGATCGGCAGGTTCTTGTGAATAATGCCGATGCCGCCTTCCTGGGCCATGGTGATCGCAAGCCGGGATTCAGTCACGGTGTCCATCGCCGCAGACGCCAGCGGAATGTTCAGCTCGATGCTTTTTGTCAGCCGGCTCTTCAGCGACACATCCTTCGGCAGTACGTCGGAGTACCCCGGCATCAGCAGAACATCATCAAAAGTGAGCGCTTCTTCAACGATTCGCAACATTATCAGCGGCCCATGTTCGTGTTAAAAGGTTTAAAAGTGGCTAAAAAAGTAAACGCGAAATTATACAGGAGCAGCGGGAAAAAGTACAAAGTCCATAACGTAGGTTGGGTGCAGGTCCGCAGGGCCGTAACCCAACACCGTTCCGACGTCGTGCCAGCGGACAGCAATCGATCTGTACGGCGATCGATATGGCGGGTTTCGCGAGGTGCCTCCCGTAGGTTGGGTGGAGGACCGAAGGGCCGTAACCCAACGCTGCTCCACCATCCGTGCCAACCGCAACCAATCGATCTGCACCACGATCGATATGACTTCAGCAATATCACTACAGCCACGGCTTGTCAGTTTCCCACCGCCTCCTTAAGATGCGTGCATGACCGTCGCAGCCCAGACCCACGCCTTTACCGTCTCCGAACTGAACCGCCAGGTACGCTCGCTGCTCGAGAGTTCCTTCATGCTGATTCAGGTTCAGGGAGAGATTTCCAATTTCGTCCGCCCCAGCTCCGGACACTGGTACTTCACGCTGAAGGACGAACGCGCCCAGGTGCGCTGTGCGATGTTCCGCAACCGCAGCCAGTTCCTGAAATACCGCCCGAAGGACGGCGACCAGGTGGTCGTGCGGGCCCGGGTCTCGCTGTACGAGGGGCGCGGGGAATACCAGCTGATCTGCGAATACATGGAAGAAAGCGGCATCGGCCGTCTGCAGCAGGCCTTCGAAGAACTCAAGCGGCGCCTGCTGGCCCAGGGCCTGTTCGCCGCCGAGCACAAGCAGCCGCTGCCGCCCCATCCGCGCCACCTCGGCGTCGTCACCTCACCGACGGGCGCGGCCATCCACGACATTCTCAGCGTGCTGCGACGCCGCTTCCCGGGCCTGCCAGTGACCCTCTATCCCACCGCGGTACAGGGGGACGAGGCGGCGCCGGGCATCGTCCGGGCACTCGAGCAGGCCCAGCGACACGCGGCCTGTGATGTGCTGATCGTCGGTCGCGGCGGCGGCTCCCTCGAGGATCTCTGGCCATTCAACGACGAGCGGGTGGCACGGGCCATCTACAACTGCCGGATTCCGGTGGTCAGCGCCGTCGGGCACGAGACCGACGTGTCGATCAGCGACTTCGTCGCCGATGTGCGGGCACCGACGCCCTCCGCCGCCGCCGAACTGCTCAGCCCGGACAGCCAGGCGCTACAGCAGCGGCTCGACCAGGCCCGCCGACGCCTGCTCCAGCGCCTGCAGCAGCACATCGGCCAGGGCCGAGAACGCATCCGCTCGCTGCAGAGCCGGCTGCGTCACCCCGGTGACCGGCTGCGTGAACGCAGCCAGCGCCTGGACGAGCTGGAACTGCGACTGCGCCGGGCCACACAGCGGCTGCTTCAGGACCGGCGCAGCCGCCTCGACCGCCAGCAGGCGCGACTGGTGCAAATCCGCCCCGAGCGACAACTGCAGCAGCAGCGCGAGCGCATTCGGAACCTGCACCAGCAGCTCGGGCGCCAGATGCAGCACCTGCTGCACGACAAACGCCTGCGCAGCGCGGCCCTCGCCGGCCAGCTCAACGCGGTCAGTCCGCTGGCGACGTTGGAGCGCGGCTACGCCATCGTTCAGGACCCGGCCGGCCGGGTCATCGACGATGTCGCCCAGGTTTCCTGCGGCGAGCTGATCGAAACGCGACTGGCTCGCGGCCGGTTGCGCAGTACCGTCACCGAAACCCTGCCCCCGAGGAAACCGCCTGATGCGCGCCCTGCTCCCCGACCCTGTTTTGTGGTAGCCTGCGCGTTTTCACACAAACAACGGGACTTGCGATGTCTGAAGTGAAACTCGACACCCTGGAACAACATGCCAGCTACGGCATCGGCCGACAGATGGGCGATCAACTCGCCCAGGGCGGCTTCGATGGCCTCGATCTCGATGCGGTCGCCGCCGGCATCAAGGATGCCTACAACAACCAGGCATTGCGCGTGAAAGTGGAGGACATCCAGACCGCCTTCACCGAGATCAACCGCCGCATCCGCGAACAGAAGGAAGCCGAAGCCAAGGAAATGTCCGCGACAGGCGAAGCCTTCCTGGCGGAAAACGCCAAGCGCGACGGCGTCGTGGTGCTCGAATCCGGCCTGCAATACGAAGTGATCAGCGAAGGCGATGGCGGCGAGAGCCCGACCCGCGACTCCAAGGTACGGACCCATTACCACGGCACCTTTATCGACGGCAAGGTCTTCGACAGCTCCTACGACCGCGGCCAGCCGGCCGAATTCCCGGTCGGCGGCGTGATCGCCGGCTGGACCGAAGCACTGCAGCTGATGACCAAAGGCGCCAAGTGGCGTCTCTACGTGCCCTACAAGCTGGCCTACGGTGCCCAGGGCTCGCCGGGCGGCATCCCGCCCTACTCGACCCTGGTCTTCGACGTCGAACTGCTCGAGATTCTTTGATCCGGGTGTTGGGTTTCGCTGCGCTCCACCCAACCTACGTCGGACTGGGATCCAATCGTAGGTTGGGTAGAGCACCGAAGGTGCGAAACCCAACATGAATGCATCGCTGTACCCACCGTCCCCATCATTCCGGAACCGACATGAAACTGCATCACCAGATCCAGGGCGAAGGCCGGCCGCTGCTGATTCTGCACGGCCTGTTCGGCAGCCTCGACAACTGGGCCAGTCAGGCCAAGGCACTGGCGGACGAATACCAGGTCATCAGCGTCGACCTGCGCAACCACGGCCGCTCGCCCCACAGCGATGAGATGAGCTATGACGCCATGGCCGCCGATCTGGTCGAGCTGCTGGACGATCTCGGCATCGCAGGCGCCTGCGTGCTGGGCCACTCGATGGGCGGCAAGGCGGCGATGCAACTGGCACTGAACCATCCCGAACGCATCGAACGCCTGATCGTCGTCGATATCGCGCCGGTACAGTACCCGCACCACCACGACGACGTCTTCAAGGGACTCTTTGCCGTCGACCTGAGCACCGTTCGCTCGAGAGGCGATGCCGAGAAGCAGCTGACCGGCTTTGTCGCGGACCCTATGGTGCGCGCCTTCCTGCTGCGCAATCTCTATCGCACCGAGACCGGCAGCTTTGCCTGGCGCATCAACCTCGAGGGGCTGCACCAGGGCTATGCCGGTATCAGTGCCGCGCCCGAAGGAAAGCCCTTCGACGGTCCCACGCTCTTTATCAAGGGCGGCAACTCCGACTACATCCGTGCAGAGCATCGTGACGCCCTGCTCGGCCTGTTCCCGAAGGCCACCTACAAGGTCGTCGAAGGGGCCGGCCACTGGCCGCAGGCAGAAAAGCCGGCATTGATGACGAGGCTGATCCGAAACTTCCTGGAGAGCTGAATCAGGCCACTGGCACCCTCTCAGGCCCAGAAAAGCCGGCATTGATGTCGAGGCTGATCCGAAACTTCCTGGAGAGCTGAATCAGGCCACTGGCACCCTCTCAGGCCCAGAAAAGCCGGCATTGATGACGAGGCTGATCCGAAACTTCCTGGAGAGCTGAATCAGGCCACTGGCACCCTCTCAGGCCCAGAAAAGCCGGCATTGATGACGAGGCTGATCCGCAGCTTTCTGCAATCATAGAAGGCGGCACGCATCGCTTCGCTCGGGGTGCCCTACGACGTCCGGTGCCGTGTAGGGTGCCGTGAGCGCAGCGAACCGCTGCCATGGATGCGTCACCCGTCACCATCTATTATCCCAAGACTCCAATAGCATTCAGGAAGATCACCAGAATGCCGACCGGAACCGCATAGCGAATTAAAAACAGCCAGACCCTGTAGCCCAGCCCATCACCTACTTCATCGCGAGTGGCCGCCCGGCTCATGATCCAGCCGGTGAAGATCGCCATGGCCAGGCCACTGAGCGGCATGATCCAGCCACTGGTCAGGTAGTCGAGCACGTCGAAGAAGGTCTTGCCAAAGAGCTTGTGCTCCTCCCAGATATTGAACGAGAACACCGAGCCCAGGCTCAGCAGCCAGATGCCGGCGGACGTGAGCACTCCAGCCTTGAGGCGGGACAGGCCGCGCTTTTCCGTCAGCCAGGATACGGCCGGCTCGAGCAGCGAGATGGCCGACGTCAACGCCGCGAATGACAGCATGATGAAGAACAGCGTACCCACCAGCTGACCCAGCGGCATCTGCCCGAAGGCCAGCGGCAGGGTAACGAAGATCAAACCGGGGCCGGCACCGGGCTCGAGGCCGTTGGCGAACACGATCGGGAATATCGCCAGCCCCGCGATCAGCGCGACCAGGGTATCGAGCAGACCGATCGTCAGCACCGTCTTGCCGAGCGAGACCCTCTTCGGCAGGTAGGAGCCGTAGGTCATCATGCCGCCACCGGCGATGCTCAGTGTGAAGAAGGCATGCCCCAACGCCACCAGCACGCTGGAACCGTTCAGCTTGCTGAAGTCCGGGCTGAACATGAACTCGAACCCATGAACGAATTGCCCGGTCGTCATCGAATAGCCGACCAGGATCAGCAGGATCAGCAGAAGCCCCGGCATCATGATGGTGACCGCGCGCTCCAGCCCCTGTTTCACACCCTTGATCACGATCGTGGTCGTGATCGCCAGCACCAGGGTGCCCCAGAGTGTCGAGGCCAGCGGATCCCCCACGAGACTGCCGAACAGGCCGCCGATCCGGTCGCTGGAGGCGCCGGCAAAAGCGCCGCCTCCGGCGTTGAAGACATAGGCCAGGGCCCAGCCGGCCACGACCAGATAAAAGCTCAGCAGCACGAAGCCCGTTATCACCCCGACCCAGCCGACCAGTTGCCAGCGCGGACTGACGCCCGCCTCGATGGCCAGCGTTTTCATCGCATCCGGCGGACTCTGCTTGCCACGGCGGCCGATCAGGATCTCGGCCATCAGCAGCGGTATGCCGATCAGGGCGATGCAGCCCAGATACAGCAGCACGAAGGCGCCGCCGCCATTCTCGCCGGTGATGTAGGGAAACTTCCAGATATTACCCAGACCGACGGCCGAGCCGGTCGCCGCCAGAATGAACGCGAGCCGGGTCGACCACTGGCTACGCCCTGGGCCACCCCGTTCTGAGGGACCGAAGCCGCGCCGGCGACAGCTGAAATACCATTATTGCTCATGAGTAAAAGCTTCCTGATGGTTATAGTTATTTGTAGGAGCCCGGTCCTCCGGGCGAACCGCTCAGGTCACGGCGGTCAGTTTCCTGAACCCGGGCTTGTCCCATTCCCCGCTCGCCATGATCTCGGCCAGCGCCTCGATGCAATCCCAGAGATCGACATAGCGCACGTAGAGCGGCGTGAAACCGAATCGCAGGATATCCGGTGCGCGGAAGTCGCCGATGATGTTGCGGGCGATCAGCGCCTGCATGATGGCGAAGCCCTGCTCATGGGTCAGCGATACCTGGCTGCCACGAACTGCCGGATCCTTCGACGAGGCGAGGCCGAAGCCGTATTCGTCCAGGCGCTGCCCGACCAGCTCGATGAAGAGTTCGCCCATTTTCAGCGACTTTTCGCGGATCTGTTGCATATCGGCCGAGGCCATGATATCGACGCCGACTTCGAGCAGACTGGCGCCGATGACCGGCGTGGTGCCGCAGAGAGTGCGTTCGATGCCGGGTGCAGGCTCGTAGTCGTCACGCATCGCAAATGAATTGGCATGGCCGAACCAGCCGCTGAGCGGCTGTTGCAGCTGAGCCTGATGGCGCTGCGCCACGAACAGGAAGCCCGGCGCGCCCGGACCGCCATTGAGATATTTGTAGCCGCAACCGATGGCAAAATCGGCATCGACTTCGTTCAATGCCACCGGCACCGCACCGGTGCTGTGGCTCAGATCCCAGAGCACCAGCGCCCCCTTTTCATGGGCCCTGTTGGTGATCGCCTTCATATCGAACATGGCGCCGCTCTTGTAGTGGACGTGGGTCAACACCACCAGCGCGGTATCTTCGTCGATCGCATCGAGGATCTCGTCGCGGTGCACTGTGTTCAGACGCACCCGGCCATCGTGGAATTTTTCCAGCCCCTGCAGGATATAAAGGTCGGTCGGGAAGTTGCCGGGCTCGGACAGTATCTTGCCGCGTCCCGGACGCAGCTTCACCGCGGCGGAGGCCAGCTTGAACAGGTTGACCGAGGTGGAATCGGCCACCACCACCTCGCCCGGCGCGGCACCGATAAGCCCGGCAATCTTGTCGCCGACACGGCGTGGCAGGTGGATCCAGTCGGCGCTGTTCCAGCTGCGGATCAGGCCCTGGCCCCACTCCTGTTCGACCACCTCGCGGGCGCGCGCCTTCGCGGCCTTCGGCAGCACACCCAGGGAATTGCCATTGAGATAGATATGCCCTTCCGGCAGGTCGAACTGGTCACGATAATCGGCCAGAACGTCCTGGCAATCCAGTTCGACGAAATATTCACGCGTCAGTGTGGTCATGTTCAGAGACTCCGAAGCAAGGCCCGTACGGGCGAGGCGTCAAGGTTGTTCAGTTTCAGCGGCGGTGCGATCAACTCGTAATGGCCGGTTGGCACGCCATCCAGCACCAGGCCTTCGAGGATCGCCATACGGTTGCGGCGCACGGCCTGGTGCGCCGCCATCGCCTTGGATTCCTGGGGGTCAAGCGACGGGCTGTCGACACCGATCAGCCGGGCGCCGCGTTCGGCCAACAGCTCGACCGCTGCGGCGTCGATCGCGGTAAAGTCCGGCTCCCAGCGCTCGTGGGGGAACTGCCTGAAGGTACGCAACAGCACCCTTTCCACCCGCTCCGGCAGTTGATAGACAATATGCTCCGGCCGTACCAGCCCCTCGGCCGCCGTCACGTCAATCAGTACGCAGGGACCGATGTAGGTCTCCAGCGCCACCCCGGCAATCGGCAGACCGTCCGCGTCGTAGTGCAGCGGCGCATCGGCATGGGTGCCCGAATGGGTCGAGAGGCGAAAACGCCCGACATTGACCGGACAGCCGTCATCCAGCACCCAGTGGGGCTCGGATTCGAAGGCCGTATCCCCGGGCCAGACCGGCAGCCCCTGGCGCAGGGTTTGCGAGATATCCCAGATTCGACTCATGCCCGGCACCTCAGATAGCGGTCCGCGCGGACCAGAGTTCCGGGAAGAACTGCAGGTCCAGCGCCTTGCTCAGGTAGCTCACGCCGGCGGTACCGCCGGTGCCCCGGCGATAGCCAATGATGCGTTCGACCGTCTTCATGTGACTGAAACGCCAGCGCTGAAAGTTGAACTCCATGTCGACCAGCTTCTCGGCCAGTTCGTACAGGTCCCAGTGCCCGGCGGTATTGCGGTAGACCTCGGTCCAGGCCGCCTCGACTTCGGGGCTGGCGCTATAGGGTTCGGCCCAGTCGCGTTCCAGATGGCTTAGAGGGATCGCGAATCCTCGTTTTTTCAGCAGCTGCAGCGTGATGTCATAGAGGCTCGGCGCGTTCAGCACCGCCTGCAGATGCTCGTAGTGCTGCGGATGCGCGCGGTGCGCCTCGGTCATGCGGGCATTCTTGTTGCCCAGCAAAAACTCCAGCTCGCGGTACTGATAGGACTGAAAACCCGAGCTCTGCCCCAGCGCGTCGCGAAAGCTCGCATAGTCGGCCGGCGTCATCGTCACCAGCACTTCCCAGGCCTGGATCAGCTGCTCCTGGATGCGGGCGACGCGTGTCAGCATCTTGAAAGCGGGACGCAGGTTGTCCTGGCGGATATGCCCGGCGGCGCCATAGGCCTCGTGCAGACAGAGTTTCATCCACAGTTCGGAGGCCTGGTGAATAACGATGAACAGCATCTCATCGTGTTCGTCGGAGACCGGATTCTGACAGGCGAGCAGCGGCGCCAGCGCCAGATACTGGCCATAGCTCATGTCCTGGTCCCAATGGACCTTCTCGTCATCGAGGCTGACCTGCTGCTTGCCGGACGGTTGGAACGGGCATCCGCTACTCATCGTTATTCACCACTGTTGTTATTCATTTGCGCAAAGTTTACGCAGCCGGATTTTCAGTGTAAATTTCATAAAATTGACAAAAACTATTAATTTTTTACATACACTATGAGCACCCGCGTCAGTACCCGGCACCTGCAGATGATTCTTGCGATCGCCAGCACCGGTAATGTTTCGGAGGCAGCGGCGCAGATAGGTCTGACCCAGTCGGCGCTGAGCCACCGCATCCGCGAAGCCGAGCGCCTGCTCAATACCGAGCTGTTCTATCGCAAGCACAAGAAGCTGATCCCGACCAGCGCCGGCAAGCGGCTATTGCAGTCGGCACGGGTGGTGCTGGGGGAGCTGGAGCGGGCGGAAAACGACATCAACAAGCTGTCGGTCGGTATCGAGCATGTGGTGCGGATAGGCAACGAGGCCTATGGCAGCTACCACTGGCTGCCGCGATTTCTGACGGGATTCATGGCGGAGCACCCGAGCATCAGCGTCGAGATCATCCCGGACGTCTCGATGGACCCCTATACTGCGCTGCGTAATGGCAGCATCGACCTGACGATCGTTTCCGGCACGATTGTCCAGAGCGGCTTTCGCACCCTGAAACTGTTCCGCGACGAAATGCTGGTGGTCATGCCCGAGGGTCACCCCCGGGCCGGCCAGGACTGGCTCTCACCTGAAGAGATTGCCGACAGCACCTACATCACCTACCACACAAACCCGGGGCCGGGACGCGAATACGAGCAGCTGTTCAGCCGCTATCAGCTGTTGCCGCCGCGGGTCATCCGCGCCGGCGTCACCGAGGCGGTGGTGGAGTTCGTGCGCGCCGGCGCCGGGATCACCATCATGCCGAGCTGGGCACTCGGCCCCTACCTGAAACAGGGTGGCCTCAACACGGCCGGGGTGACGAACGAAGGCCTCCATATCGACTGGCAGGTGGCGCTGCGCAGGGACGACCGTCGCGACTCGCCTGCCACCCTGCTGGCGCGGGCATTGAAGCAGGCGGATCTGCGGGGGCGGCAGTAACCCGACAGGATCATACCGGGCTACTGACTTGATTACTGCGAGGCAATGGCCGGCTGATGAATAACCTTGCCGCCCAGTATCGTCCACTCGGCGATGATATCCCTGATCCTCTCAGCCGGTACAGACAGGGGATCCTCCGAAAGGATCGCAAGGTCGGCCAGCTTGCCCACCTTGATGGAGCCGATCCTGTCCTCCATGCCAAGTCCGCGGGCCGCCCAGAGGGTATGCATTTTCAGAGCTTCCTCGGGCGTCACCGCCTCGCCGGCCCCGAGCACACCGGCCGCCGCTGTCTGCCGGGTCACTTCGCCCCACATCGCCAGGAACGGATCGAAGGGCGCCACCGGCGCGTCGGTACCACCGGCCGGCTGGAGTCCGGCATCGATGTAGGTCCGGTTCGGAATGGAACGGTTTGCCCGTTCAGCCCCCAGTATTCGAGCCATCCGGCCCCGAGCGTGTAGTTGTGCGGAACCTGGGTATGCGGAATCACACCAAGCTGCTTCATCAGGCCGATATCGGCCTCGCTTGGCAGGTAGGGATGCTCCAGTCCCCAACGCAGGTCAGCGATGGGGCAGCTCTCGTTCAGCCGTTGCCAGGCCTGCAGCACATTGGCAATTGCCTGGTCTCCGATGGCATGGACCGACAGTCGCCAGCCGTTAGCACAGGCATATTCTGAAACCGCCTCGACTTTTTCCAGCGGCGTGACCTCGATGCCCTTGAAGCCGGGAATATTGGTAAAATTCTCCTTCAGCAGCGAGGTCTCGACACCACCGTCATAGGTAATCTTGAGGCCGCCGATCCGCAGCATGTCGTCCCCCAGGCCCTGCGCCAGATCCAGCCCGGTCAGCATGCCGATATCCGTTTCGAGCGGTGCCCGCGGGTTGATCGACATCATCAGCACACCCCTCAGGCTCTGCTGCCCGTCAGCCACGACTGACCGCCAGGATTCCAGCAGCTCAGGCATCACATGCTGCGAACGCACAGTGGTGATACCTTTCTCCCCCAAGGCCTTCATTGCGGTCAGCAGAAACTGCCGAGTCTGGCCGGCATCCGGTTGCGGAAGCAGGGACTCGACCTGTTTCACTTTGGCAAATCCCTGAATCCAGCCGGTAAAGAGCCCGTTGTCGTCGCGGTCGTACTTGCCGCCCGCAGGGTCGGGATCGTCTTCGCCGATACCCGCCAGCGCCATCGCGGCGCTATTGATGACGGCATTGATGCCGCCGCGCTTGAGAAAGACTGGATGCTCGGGCGCGACGGCATCGAGCTCGACCCGGGTCGGGAAGCGCCCTTCCGCCAGCTGACTCTCATGCCAGTCGGTTGCGCCGACGACCCAGTGACCGGCGGGAAGCCGCTTCACCGCCTCGGCGATTCGATCCAGCAACTGCGGCAGGGCTGTCAGATCACTAGTCTGTATCTTGCCGATATTCGCACCGACCTCGTCGAGGTGAACATGGGTATCGATAAGCCCCGGGACAACCACCTTGCCGTTGGCATCGATTCGCCGGGTGCCGGGGCCAGCCATGGCGAGTATGTCCCGATCGCTGCCAAGCGCCAGAATGTTTTCCCCTGCCACGGCGATGGCGGTGGTTTTGCCGCCACCGGGCTCCAGCGTGTGAACCCGCGCACTATGAACGATCAGATCGACGGTCGGCGCCGCCACGGCCTTTTGCAGCCCACCGAGCACCAGTAGCCCACCGAGCGTCAGCGTCAGTTTATTCATTCTTGTATGAGTCCCTGTTAACCATCCATATCGAAAGAAGCTGCGGTCAGAGCAGCATCGTCACCAGCTCGGCTTTCCAGCTCAGCAGCACCAGGGTCAGCAGGGTCGCGATCAGGAAAGGCGTCAGCGCACGGAAGATACGCATCGGCGAGGCGCCGGTCATGGTCGAGGCGATGAACAGTCCCGCGCCGACCGGTGGCGTCAGCAGGCCCAGCACCAGCGTCAGACAGACGACGACACCGAACTGGTAGGGGCTGATGCCGAACTGGGACTGGGCAATCGGCAGCAATATCGGCACCACCAGGATCAGTGCGGCGATGCCGTCGATCACCATGCCGACCAGCAGCAGAATGCCGACGACCATCATCAGGAACGTGAAGGGATCCGAAGTCTGGGCCGCGATCCAGATCGCCGCATTCTGCGGAATCTTCTCGAACACGATCACCCAGCCGAACACGCCGGCTGCCGCGATCAGCATGATCACCATGCCGGAGTTGAAGGCGGTTCGCTTGAGCACTTCGAACAGATGGGAGTACTTCAGGTCCTTGTAGACGTACTTGCCGATCAGCAGCGCGCCGAGCGACGCCAGCGCCGCCGATTCCGTCGGCGTCGCGAGCCCTGTCAGGATGCCGCCGATGATGATCAGCGGAATCAGCCCGGCCGGCAGTCCCATCACGAAATAGTCCCTTGCCTGGCGCCGGCTTGGCCATTCCCCTTTCGGATACTGATAGACAAGCCCCATCAGGCTGATGGCAAGGAAGAACAGGAACGCCATGATCAGGCCGGGGATGATGCCGGCAATGAACATTTCGGCAATCGGCACCTGGGCCAGCACGCCAAAGAGTACGAACAGCATCGACGGCGGAATGATCGGCGACAGCAGGCCGCCGGCGGCGGTGATAGCCGCGGCATAGGGCTTGTCGTACCCCTCTTTTTCCATCGCCGGCACCATGGCCCGCGACATGATGGCGATCTGCGATGCCGCCGACCCCATGATCGCTGCCATCATCATGTTGGCCACCAGATTGATGTAGGCCAGCCCCCGCGGAAGCCGCCGACCAGGATCCGTGCCAGGTTGATCAGCCGGGAAGTCAGCCCCTCGTTCATCAATTCACCGGCCAGCATGAACAGCGGAATCGCCAGCAGTCCATAACTTTCGATGGCGCCGAACAGCTGCTGCGGATAGGAGTCGAACAGCACCGCATTACCCGAATCATTGATGTACCACATGGCCGTCAGCGCCAGCACCAGCGAAATCGGCACGGCCGCGAACAGCAGAAGCAGGAAGACGGCAAAAGTCATACGGTTTCTCCCGCTACGGCAGGTGAGGGCCGCAGCTGATCAATCAGATTGCTCAGCGCATGGACCGACAGCGAAAATGAAAACAGCGGCAGCGCCAGCCATACCCAGAACTTCTTCAGTCCCAGGGTGTTGGTGTTTTCGGCATACATGAAGTTGAACGTCTGTGCCTGGAACGCCTGCAGGTCGAAGCCCTGCTGAATCAGCGTGAGCGGGTCGTACCATTTCCAGCACAGGTAGAACAGAAAGGTCGCGAAGAGCAGCACCATCAGGTCGCTGAACACCGCCAGCCACTGACGGATGCCGGCACCGAACCAGTCGGTCAGAATCGTCACCGAAACGCTCTGGCGTTTCTTCAACAGTACCGAAGTGGTGAAAAAGGTCATCCAGACCATGCTGTAAATCGCCAGCTCATCCACCCAGTAGATCGCATGTCCCATCGCGCGACTGACGATATTCAACAGCACCAGCAGCGTCACCGCGCCCGCCAGCAAGGCTGCGATAAAAGCCTCCATGCGCGCAATTCGGTTCGAGACAGCTTTAAGCATGACAGTTCCTCCAGAGCCTCCCGGAGCCTGAGGCGCCGGGAGGCTGTTAGACGTTGAGCCCTATCAGCTGCCCTTGATCTCGGCAGCCGCCTTGCGGAGGTCTTGCAGTGCACCGGCTTTCTGCGACCAGGTGCCCTCCCAGGTCTCGATGGCATCGGCGAAGTCCGCACGACCGGCTTCCTTGATCGTGATATCGAGCTGGCGCAGCTGCTGCTCCTGGTCCTTTTCCTGCGCCTGGAAGCGGTCGATAACCGAATCGAGGTGTGCCTTCATCGTGGTCTGGATCAATGCGCGGTCCTCGTCCCCGAGTTCACGCCAGACCCGGCCCGACACCACGCCGACCATCGGAAACATCATGTGGTTGGAGATAAGCAGGTTCTCGGCCCGCTCGTAGAATTTCAGGATCAGGATCGAGTCGAAATCCATATCGATGGCATCGACCTGGCCGTTGGCCAGCGCATCGTAAACCCCCGGCAGCGGCAGCGGGGTCGGCGCCGATCCCAGGGCGGTATAGAAGTCGCGGATCGGCTCGAACGGCGTGATGCGCAGTTTCTTGCCCTGCAGTTCGGCAGGACCGTCAACCGCATCGCGGCTCAGCACCTGGCGCATGCCCGCCATGCCATAGCCGATGCCCACGACACCGACAGCCCCCGGCAGCTGGTTCAGCATGCCCGTTGCGGTCTCGGAGCGCAGCAGCGCAGCCGCCTGGTCGATGTTGTCCACCAGGTAGGGGGCATAGAGGGCGCCGAAATCCGGCACCCGGTTGGAGATCTCGGCGATGGTCAAAAAGGCCATGTCCAGGGCACCGGTCTGCAGCTGCTGCACCATCTGGGCTTCGTTACCGAGCTGCTGGGCCGGAAATACCGACACGCTGTGCGCGCCGCCGGACTTCTCGTTGAGTTCCTTGCCGAAGTCGTTGGCCGCCTGGGTCCAGATATGGGGGCGGCGTGATCAGGCCGAGACGGAAATCGCGGGCCTCGGCGGTAAGCGTGGTGGCGACCAGTGCAGCCGTGGTCGTGGCGCTCAGTAACAGACGTTTGAAGCGAGTCATGGGTAACTCCATTGTTGTTGTAGTGGTTTCCGCCAGAAAAGAAGACGGTTTGTCGGGTCACCGTCAAAGCGCTGAAGTGCGTTGCGGTTACGGGTTTCAGTTCCCCTATCTGACCAGAGGTGGCAGCCCCTGGACTATCCCGATATTCCACAACCTCTATCCTGTTTTTAAGCACAGGAGGTACGGTCATCGTCAGTTGCTCCTAAAATGACGATGCTTCGCGTATCCATTCGGTGCGGTGCGGAAACGGCCGGACAGACGACAACAACTTGAAAAAATCACTTTTAGTGTGGCAGTGCTACGCCCACCAAGGAAGCTGAAGCGGTGCTGCAGCGCAGCACCGGGCAGGATTCAGGCCAAACGTTTGAGAAGTGCATCGTCCAGGGAAGGCTGCGTGGGCCTGCCGATCATATTGGGGGATAGGCCTCCTAGGTTGCCATGGCTTCCGGTGTCATGACTTGAACGCCACCGGAACCCGGGCCGGGCGCGACCATTGCGGTGAGCTCACCCAACCCGCTGGACCTGAGTCCGGCTACCAGTTCCGAACCATCTTCGCTCCTGAGCGCATCGGCTTTCAGCTGGCGCAGGATATCAGCCCCGCGGGCCTGCCCTCTGAGCCGCTCAGCTGCCGCGCTGAGAACACCAAAAACCCGCAGTCCCCTCTCCCTTGTCTTGCTGTAGCCCTTGATCAACTCCGGCAGAGTCGCGACTTCGCAGGCCAGGTCGTAATCGACCGCAATGATCGCCTCCAGCTGCGAAAGCCAGTGTTCGATCCGTGCCTGCTCGATGGAATCTCGCAACGTAAGGTGCCGTAAGGGGCGCAGACAAGCCACCAGGTAGAGCGACAGAAAGCCGCCGAGGCTCTGGGTGGAAACTTTTTCGGCCCTGCCAAGAGCCTCTCCGCCAGCTTCGAGGCCCAGCGGGTGCGCAGTACCCAGCGCCCCAGGGACGCCGGCAGCGTTTCCGCCACCTCCTCGATACGGGGATGCAGATATTCTCGGAAGTAGGCTACCTGCTCGGCGTCGATGCCAACCTCTTCGTAGAGCCCGTCAAAGCGCCGGACGCGGGTCTTGATATCGGCGACACGGATCGTATCTTCGTAGGCCATCCACAGCGCCAGTCGCGACGCCACCTGACAACTGAAGCGCCAGCCGGTCGCAGCGCCGCCTGCGTGGCGCTCGTCGAGGTCGCGTATCTGGCACATCCGTTCGCAATAGCGCGTCGCATAGCGAAGGTCACTGTGATCCAGCAGGCGACGAATCCCTTCGGCCAAGGGCGCCACCAGAAATTCCGGGAACTCGCGCTCGAGCCGTTGCAGCAGCGCCTGAATTCCGGGGTTGCTGCCACGGTAATGCCATTGACTGACCACCGGGCCCGGGATTTCCGGCGGCCGCCCTCCCTGCCGGGCGTGTTCGGCGCCGGCCGCGAAAGCCGTAAGACTGGCCTCGACACCGACACCGCCGGACCGTATCGCGTCTTCAAATGCCTCCCTGGCAAACGGCAACACACCGCTGCCAAACACCGCGCCGAACAGTACCGCGCTGACCACACTGCCGGTCTCTTCGGCCAGCGCAGCCATGTCGAAGCTGATATAGCGCTGCGCCATATCGCCGGCAGCCCGGTGGACGGCGCCGGAGTCCGCCAGGGCGTTCCCCAACGACTCCTTTTCCGTCACCGCATAGGCGCGATGCGACGAGGCAATCAGCGTGGTCCGGTCGGGCGTGACGAAGCCGCGCTGTATCGCCCGCCCGGCCTCCATCAGTTCCGCCGCCACGACCAGGTCGACATCCCCGCTGGCCGGCGACAGCGACAGCACCGGAAGGGCATCGGACGCCCCGCGCCGGAAAAGTTCCAGATAGTACACGGTAGCGCCGGTGCGCTGCGCCACGCCAGGTACCGACGTCGACTGTGCATGCCAGCCCGCCGTCTCCGCCAGACTGACGATCCAGTCGGCCAGCACGCCGCCGCCCTGTCCGCCCATAGCCGTAATCGCGATATTAATGCGATTCTTGACCACCTCGCTCATCCTGACACTCCTTCCAGCAGATTCATTTCATGGCGCTTTTCCGCCCGCCGCTGCAACCAGCCGATCAGGCGCCGCGACAGGCGCTGGCGCAGCCTCTCCATAATGCCGGCATTGCGCACCACCTCGACCTTCACGAAGGAGGGACAGAGGATGTCCGCATGAACGTTTTCACCGCACAGGCCGCAACCGACGCAGCTGTTATCGATATGGGTGACCGGATCGGAGCGCCAGGGATCGGGGTTGGGCTTGACGGTCAGCGACGGGCAGCCGGACAGCCGTATGCACGCCCGGTCGCCGGTACAGGTCTGGCCGTCGATTGCAAAACGGCTCTCGACCACCCGCTTGCCGGCCTTGATATCGGCACGGCGGTCGCGTTTTTCACGCCGCTGCCGGTTCAGCATGCACTCGGACTGCGCCACTATGACTTTTGGCCCCTGCCCCTGGTTGCCACGGCTTCACGCAGTGTCCTGAGCATTGCCGAGACATCATAGGTACGCGTCAGAGTCCGCACCCATTTCACGCCTACACCTTCGACAGCCCGGGAAATGGGGTTGTTGGTGGAGCGGTTCGGGTGGGCCGCTTTCGACGACAGTATGTCCTGACCACCCGTCGCGGCCGTGTAGGCGTTATCGATGATCAGATTGACACCCTCGCTGCGGTTGAAGACCGCATTGCCGATACCACTCGTCAGGCCGTTGTGCCAGAAGCCACCATCCCCCATGATTGCTATAGCAGGTTTCTCGGACGCGACGTTGAAAGCCGAGGTCGAAGCACCACCCAGGCCGTACCCCATTGTCGTGGCGCCGATATTGAACGGCGGCAGAATCGAGAACAGGTGACAGCCGATATCACAGCTGACGTGGAAATCCCCTTTCTCGCGCTGCAGCAGCTTCAGCGCCGAGAATACCGGACGCTCGGGACAGCCTGTGCAGAAGCCTGCCGGACGGGCCGGCACGACGTCAGCAAGGGTTTCGACCGAAAGCGGCTTCGAAGGCACGAAATTCAGCGCTGTTTCGTCCTGCAGCAGATCCAAAGTCTGCTGCTGGATAAAGGCTCGAAGCCCCTTTTTCAACACGTCGCATGTATATTCGCCACCCCTCGGCAGCACGGCTTTGCCCTGGAGACGCGTGGTGCAGCCGGAACGCGCAAAAAGGCTGTTGATCTCATGTTCGATGAACTCCGGACTGCCCTCCTCTATCAGCAGCAGGGCGGACTTGCCCGTGGCGAATGCGAGCAGCTCGTCGTCGACCAGTGGAAAAGCCACATTGAGTACATAAAGCGGAATCTCGGAGTTGCCGTAGGCGTCGGCCAGTCCCAGGTGCTCCAGCGCTCTGACGGTGGTGTTGTAACAGCCGCCCTGAACGACAATGCCGATATCATCCCGGCTGCCGGCAAAAAACTCGTTCAGGCGATGCTTTTTGATGAACTCGACCGCCCTCGGCAAACGCTCCTCGAGCTTTTCCTTTTCATGCAGGAAAGTCGAGGGCGGCAGCACGATCCGACTCAGATCGCGTTTCGGGTTCGCCAGCGCTTCGGACAGCGTGAAGGCGGGTCTGACATTGTCGCGGGCGGTGAATTGCCCATGCACATGACAGGCCCGTATCCGCATCTGGACCATGACCGGCGTATTGCTCGCCTCGGACAGCTCAAAACTCTTCTCTACGACTTCAACGATACTCGGCAGGTTGGGGCGCGGATCCAACAGCCAAATATGGGACTTCATCGCGAACGCATGAGTACGCTCCTGCATGATCGAAGACCCTTCGCCATAATCCTCCCCTATGATGATGACGGCGCCGCCGGTGACGCCTCCGGATGCCAGGTTGGCCAATGCATCCGACGCCACATTGGTGCCAACGGTCGACTTCCAGGTCACGGCGCCGCGAAGGGGGTAGTGTACCGATGCCGAGAGCATCGCTGCCGCCGTCGCCTCGCTGGCACTGGTTTCGAAATGGACCCCCATGTCGTCAAGGATTTCCTCCTTGGCGTCGGCCAGCACATCCATCAGGTGAGAGATCGGCGAGCCCTGGTAGCCACCCACATAGGCCACACCCGACTGCAGCAGGGCCTTGGTCACGGCCAGGATTCCCTCGCCATGAAACTGCTCGCCGCCACCGGCGTGGAGTTTTTTCACTTCCTTTTTAAACGAACGTTCAGCCATCTAAACCATTCTCCTGTACTTTTAGCGGCGCACGGTCCCGTCAGGATCGGCGTTCCACTGTTTCAGCGCAGCGATATCGGGGCATCGGATCATCTGCATCGTGTTCTCCACTTCCTCTTTGAGGAGCCTGATCACATGATCCGCTCCCGCCTCGCCCAGGGCGGCGATGCCGTACATGAACGTCCGGCCGAGCAACGCAAAATCGGCGCCCATGGCAATGGCCCTGGCGACATCAAGACCGGAACGCAAACCGCTGTCGACAATGATCGGAAAATCCGCACCTACTGCCCGTCGTATTGACGGCAGGACCCTCAGCGGCGCGGGACAGGCATCGAGCTGGCGCCCGCCGTGATTGGACACCAGGATTCCATCGAGGCCCATGTCCCTGCAGCGCAATGCATCCTCGGCACGGAGCACTCCCTTGACCACCAGCTTCCTGGCCACAATCGCCGATAGTGCGCCAGACGCGACCAGGGCACGGCCCCCTCGATCCTGGCGGGCAGGTAGTCGTTCGAACGACGCCGGTATGGCTGCAGATTGCGGAAACAGGGGATACCCTGCCGGGCCGAAGCCAGCGCCCACTGCGGGCAGCTCATCAGCTCCATAACGGTACGAGGACCGAATCTTGGCGGCAGTGCCAGGCCGTTACGGATATCCAGCTCCCGGCGTCCACCCACCGGTACGTCTACGGTAACCACCAGGACCTCATACCCGGACCGGCGAGCTCGATCGATCAGGTCGGTTTCGATGGCCCTATCGCTGAACGGATACAGCTGGAACCAGGCTACCCCGGGCGCGAGCTGCGCAACCTCTTCAAGACTGGCGGTGGCGAAGGTACTGGCGGCCACCGGACACCCCTGCTGTCGTGCCGCCTGTGCCAGATAGCGGACAGCGCCTGGCCAGATCAGCCCATCCATGCCGATCGGCGCGATGCCGAACGGCAGCCGATAGGACTGCCCCATCAGCTCGGTACTCAGATCAACGCTGCCGCACTCATCAAAGTAGCGAGGCACCAAATCCACCTGATCGAAGACCCGCCTATTGCGCTGTACCCCGGACTGACGTCCACTACCGCCCTGCAGGTAGTCGAACACGAAGCGGGGCAGGCGTCTGGCTGCCCGCTCCTCGAGATAGACCGATGACGGGAAGCGCTGCATCAGTTTTCTTTCAAGCATGCTCGATATCCAGTCAGCCGCCCGTATGGGCGGCTCTGCTCCCATTGAAGTGGCCAACCCGGAGGGCGGCGCCCAGCGATAACCGCTCAGTCACCGAATCGACTTTTCAAGCCCTTGACCTGGTCCGGGCTCAGTTGCTCCAGCGCCTGCCAGCCGGCCTGCTGAGCCAGGGCCTGGAAACGCGAGGCTTCCTCGACCGGCAGTTCAATCGGTGTAATGCCGGCCTTCAGCTGCTGCGCCTTCTCGGCTTCGACACCCTCTACCGCTGTGGCGTTGAGCGACTCGATCCAGGCGACCTGGCGTTCGAGAAACGCGCGCTGGGTCTCATCCAGCTTTTCCCAGCGGCTCCGGTTCATGAACAGGCTGACCTCGACGTTGTAAAAGCCGGGCTCCACCCGGTAGGCCGTTTTTTCCTGCCAGCCAAGGTCGAAGATCCCCACCGAGGGCCAGCCGTAACCGTCGACTACACCGCGTTCCAGAGCAGTGAAGACCTCTCCTGGTGCAACCTGCAGCGGTGTAGCTCCCAGTGCCTGGAAAAAGGGCCGATAGACCGGCACTCCCCTGAGCTTGAAGCCGCTGAAGTCGGCCGAATCGACCGCCTTGTTGCTGTATATGTGGTATTCGAGCCCGTCCGACAGGCGCGCCAGCCAGACCATGTTCGCCTTGTCGCGGTGCAACTTGTCCATCAGCGCATAGCCACCGTTGGCCCTCAGCTCCGCCATCGACTTGTTGGTCAGCGTCATGGCCAGGGTTTCCGGCACCAGGTTTGCATGGAAGACGCCCGTGCTGTTGGCCATATCGACGACGCCGGTCCTGACGGCGTTGCCGACCTCGAATGGTGGCATCGATTCAGGCCCCCCACGACCTGAATCTGAACGAGTCCCTCGCCTTCGGCATTCACCCGCTCGACGAACTGTTTGAACCGCTGATTGAAGTACGTATCCTGCCCGAACGCCGAAACCGCTTTCAGCGTGACTTCAGATGCCTGTGCCATTAAAGGGCTCAGCATCACCAAACTACCGCACAGCATTTTCTTGACTTTATTATTCATCTGTTTGCTCCACGTTCTATTGCATGCTCGTTGTTACAGACCCGGTCACACCTGGTCACCGGTTTTCCGCCGAGACCCGCTGGTGTCGGCACGACCCCGGGATGCACGGCAGCCTCCTGCCACGCCAGCTTGCCGCGCGGCAGGTTCCGTCGCGACTCAATTGAAGCGATTACCCCATCAGACCGGGAAGCCACGTCGCCAGTCCCGGGAGCAGCAGAATGCCCCCCAGCACCAGGCCTTCAATCAGCAGAAACGGCACCGCCGCCGCGTAAATCTGCGGCAAGCGTACCGATACGGGCGCAACACCCTGCATCACCATCAGCAGTAGACCAAACGGCGGCGTCAACAAACCCAGTTCCATGGCGATCAACATCATCACCCCCAGCCAGATCGGCTCGACACCGGCCGCGGCCGCCAGGGCATGAAGAACGGCAACGTGACCATCATCATGCTGATCTGATCAACCACACAGCCCAGCAGCAGAATCACGGCCAGCATGCCGACCACCAGCCAGAACGGCGACAGGTCGTAGCCGGAGATCAGCGACAGCAGACCGCTGGTCGCGCCGGAAAAGCTCAGCTGCTGCGAAAAAGCGGTCGAGGCAACCAACACGAACAAGATGATGACCGAAACCCGCGCCGTCTCCAGTAATGAACACAGCAGGTTCTGAGGTGTAAGCGCGCGGTACGTCAGGGTAGCGATGACAGAGGCCAGGACACCGATCGCCGCAGACTCGGTTGGAGAGGCCCAGCCGGCCAGCATGCTGCCGACCACTGCGACGAAGATAGCCAATAGAGGCACCACATCACGCAGGAACGGCCACCATCGCTGCCAGCCACGTGCTGGCTCCGCGCCGTCCTCATCGTTGCCGGTGGCCGGCTCGGAACGGGCACGAATCACGACGTAGGCAAGAAATCCCGTCGCCATCAGCAATCCGGGGACGATACCGCCTACCAGCAGCCCGCTGATGGAAACACCGGCAAGGCTCCCCAGCATCACCGCCAGTGCCGATGGCGGTATCAGCATCGCGATACCGCCAACGGCCATGATCGGCCCCATCGCCAGTGTCGGGTGATAACCACGCTTGAGCATCTCGGGCAGAAGTGCACTCCCCATCATCGCGGTATTGGCGATCGTGGAGCCCGAGAGCGCGGCAAAAGTGGTGCCGCCAAGTATCGATACGATGGAAAGCCGCCCGGGCACACCCGCAATCAGCCGCTCGATGCTCGAGATCGCCCGGAACGCCAGACCGGTATGGAACAGCAGCTCGCCCATCATTACGAACAGCGGAATCGGGGTAAGGGAAAAGCTGCTGATCGAACTGACCGAGTTACGTACAAGCTGCCCTATGCCTGCTTCGCCTCCCATGAAGAGCCAGGCACCGAGCAGATTCACACCAAAGAATGCGAATGCCACCGGCGTACCCAGGAGCATTAATCCGAACAAGGTGCCGAGCATGACCAGAAGTGCCAGATACCATTCCATCAGCACAGCTCCCCGGCACTCTGCGAGCGCATGAACAGGCGGCGACCGAACTCCAGAGCCAGCAGTGCAAAGCCGACGATCATCGGCAGATTCAGCCACCACTCGGGAAACACCAGCACCTTGAACACCAGACTACCCTGACTCGCGCTGTCGAACGTCACCCTGAGACAATATGCTGTCAGCACTCCACAGATCAGCATGCCCAACAGGTTGATGGCACGCTCGACTGCAATACGCCAGATTAGGGGCAGTAGCCGCAATACGATATCGATGCGTATATGGTTGTCGCAATAGAGCAACCAGGGAGCCGCAAGCATAGTGGCAGACATCAGCAGATACTCGCAGACCTCCACAGTCCAGGGCATTGAGTAGGCTGTCAGGTTGCGTAACAGGATGTCGCCACAGACCAGCAGCGCCATTGACGCGAAACTCAGTGCCGCCACCAGCCCGCATCCCGAGAGCAGCCGGTGATAACAGCGGTTGACGGACACTAACGGAGGATTTTCGATCACAGTATCCATGCGTGATTACCTTTTGTTGTTATTGTGGGAACCGGCATCAAGCGCCAACGGACGCTTCTGTCCGAATGTATTTGGCGACCTGGCGGCGGATTTCGAGTGGTATCGACAGCTTGCCAATGGTTTCGCCAACCGTGGTAAAACAAAGGACGATCCTGGCTTCAAGGACGGTTTGCCCCCTGCGTGCGCCCTCGATAGCGATCTCGATAGAGCTGTCACCCTGTTTCAGGCAAGACAATGCCAGCAACAGCCGTTCACCCTGGCGGCAGGGTTGCGTGAAGCGGATATTCAGGTTGACTGTCGGAACTCCGGCACCGTAGCGCCCCTTCATCTCCTGAAAGGGAAACCCCATTTCGTCGAACCAGTCCTCGACTGTGTCGTTGAGCATCTCCAGATAGCGTGGATAAAAGACGATCCCTGCCGGATCGCAGTGCCTGAACCGGATCAACTCTTCTCTCAGATACCGCATCTGTCGCTCCCATCGTCCTATTGCAGCCTGTGTTTAAGCACTTTGCTCATCTGCACCAGGTTGCGGTGCAGGATGTCGAGATCCTCGGCACTGATCTCATCCAGCAACTGGGCGATCCATTCCTTATGCAGCTTGGCCATCCGCTCGAACGTATCCGCGCCTTCCGCGGTCAGGCTGATCAGCTTGACCCGACGGTCATCGGGCAGCGCTTTTCGTTCCACCAGGCCATCTCGTTCCAGACGATCCACCACCCCGGTGATGTTGCCGTTGGAGACCTTCATCCACTGTGAGAGCGCTGACATTTTTTCGGTGCCTCCGGCATGATTCAGCGCAGCCATCAGGTCGAACTGCGGCAGCGTGACATTGAACTCCCGCACAAAGAGTGTGCGCAGCTCCTGCTCGATCAGTGCCGTGTTCGACAGCATCCGGAACCAGGTCTTAAGCGATAAATCGTCTTTCATTGCTCTTCCCGTCAGAGACAGCCCAGGGGCCGCTATCCACTTTGCTTCACATATTAATATTTTATACTTAAAATATTCAAGCAAAAAATATATCGCGCAGATACGCGGGAAACCGATAAGATTCGTGGGAGCCCGGCCTCCGGGCGAATCGGAATTCGCCCACAGACTGGGCTCCCACAGGAGCCTCCTGCAGGAGCCCGCTGCCGGCTCAGGTCAACGCGGTCAGGAAGCGCTCGTTGAGCTGCCGGTCGTGGTAGAAGATCGCCTTGCCGAGCTTGTCGGCATCCCAGGTGATCGGCGGATGATCCGGATAGAAGGCGTCGCCGCCGCAGAACACTTCGTTGCGGTTGCCGGACGGGTCGAAGAAGTAGATCGTCTGGCCGTGGGTGATGCCGTGGCGGGTCGGGCCGATGTCGATCGAGGTGTCGGTCATCGAGATCAGGTCGCCGGCCCGCAGCACGTCCTCCAGGTCTCGAGGAAGAAGGAGGCGTGGTGGAATTTGTTCTTCTCCGGATGCTTGATGAAGGCGATATCGTGGGCCTTCATCGACACGGTGAGGAACTGGGCGACACGGTTGCCTTCGGGGTCGACCACCTGTTCGCACAGATCGAAACCGAGCACCTTGTTGAACAGCTTGTAGGTGCCATCGATGTCGTCACCGTAGAGCAGGCAGTGGTCGAAGCGCTGCGCCTTCATGCCCTTGAGGTCACGCGGCCAGGCTTCCGGATTGTGATTGCCGATGCCGTAGCGGCCGGTCTGCTCCTTCTCGGCGAACAGCTCGAACGAATGGCCGGTCGGCGCTACGAAGCGGATACGGCGACCGCAGCCATTGAGCTCGCCGGCCGGGATCTGCTCGACCGCGCAGCCGTACTCGACCAGCTCGCCGTGCAGCCGCTCCAGCACTTCATCGTTGAGCACCTTGAACGCCATAAAGTCCATGCCCGGCGCATCGGCTTCACGCAGCACCACCGAGAACCTGTCGACCTCGGTCCAGCCCTTCAGATAGACACGGCCCTGGCGGTCGGTGTCGACTTCGATCAGCCCCATCAGGTCGCGGTAGTGGGCGACGGCTTCGTCGATGTCCAGGACGCGAATCTGTACGTGGCCGGGTCTCATTACACCTTTTTTCATCGCTTATTCCTCGTTGTTATTGTCCGGTTCCGCGGCGTGCTGCCTCGGATCCCGATAGTGGTCGGATTCGATCACCAGATCGCTGCGCGCAAAGATGCGGCAGGCCAGCACGATGCCTTGTGCCTCGTCCTGCTCGCTGATATGCGCCCGACTCATGCGCTTGCTGTCGTAACGGCCATCCAGCACCCGGATCCGGCAGCGTCCACAGCCTCCGCCGCGACAGCCAACGTCGATGGTCCGGGCACCGGACGCTTCCATCGCAGCCAGCAGGGTCCGGTCCGGCCGGGCAGCAAAGCTCTGCTGCCGGTTGTCGACCCGGATGCTGAAGCCGGCTGGCCGCGGGGGATCAGCTGGCCGAGAACTTCTCGTAGTGGACATCGCTGTTATCCATCTCGCGCTGATCGAGCCAGCCCTTGACCGCGTCCACCATCGGAGGCGGACCGCAGAGATAGGCATCGACTTCGCCACCGTTGAAGTGATGCTCCTCGAACAGGTCGGTGACGACACCGACCGGCCCCTGCCAGCCCTCGCTCGCCTTCATCACGATGCTGTGATAGCTGAAGTTCGGCAGCGTCTCGGCGTACTTCTGAATGCGCTCCATCTCGCACAGATCGACGACCTGGGTGACGCCGTAGAACAGCGTGACCGGCAGGGTACAGCGTGCCGGGTCCGCCGCCATCTCATCGAGCATGCCAAGGAAGGCCGCCAGTCCGGTACCGCCGGCCACCAGGATCAGCGGGCGCGTTACCTTGTGCAGATAGAAAGCGCCGAGCGGCGCCTTCAGGCGCAGCTTGTCGCCGGGCTGGGCTCGGTCGCGCAGGTAGTCGCTCATCACGCCCTGGGGCAGCAGCCGGATCAGGAACTGCAGCTGGTTGCCGTCATTGGGCTTGCAGGCGAAGGAATAGGAACGCCACTCGTCGGTGCCCGGTACCTGCACGTGGGCGTACTGCCCCGGCAGGAAGTCCAGCTGGCCAGCCCTGGCTCCCGCGTCGATATGCACGATGGCGGCCGATTCGGAGACGATCTCGACCTCCTTGACAATGGCTTCGACCTCTTCGGGGCCGGCACTGGTGCAAAGCGTCGAGTCGAAGTCGAACTTCACCGCGCAGTCGGAGGCGACCCGCATCTGGCAGGTCAGCACGCCCCCTTCTCGAGATCGGCTTCGCTCAGCGCGTCCTCGTCGACGTACTCCAGCTGGTAGTCACCGGACTGGCAGGTTCCCTTGCAGGTCGCGCAAACGCCTTCACGGCAGTCGACCGGGATGGTGATACCCTGGCGCAGGGCGGCATCCAGCACGGTCTCGCCGACGTTGACATCGATAAAATGGGTCCGTCCGTCGCTGAAGTTCAAGGCTACTTTATACATTGGGCACCTCCTGGGTACTTGAACGCCGCCCGCTTAGACGTGATAGAAATCCAGTACGTGACGGATCTTGTCGTTCAGCAGGATCGACTGCTTGCGACGGATCTTCCAGCTGTCGCCGTCCGGGCGCAGCCGGTACTCGGCACGGCCGAAGAAGGCTTCGGATTCGCCGAAGCGATAGAAGT
The DNA here is from genome assembly GCF_042661465.1 of Marinobacterium aestuariivivens. Taxonomy (NCBI): domain Bacteria; kingdom Pseudomonadati; phylum Pseudomonadota; class Gammaproteobacteria; order Oceanospirillales; family Oceanospirillaceae; genus Marinobacterium; species Marinobacterium aestuariivivens. The sequence goes on from NZ_JBHSWE010000001.1 coordinate 1,094,354, forward strand.
GGGTCACCCAGTTGACCTTCACCTGCCAGGTACCGTCCTCCTGCTCTTCGCCCTGAACGTTGCTGATCAGGTGCAGGGTGCGCGGCATCGGGCTGCAGGCCGCCGACTTGCCGGTACGGATGCGGTAGACGCGATCCTCGAGGCCGGCACGATCGGGGTAATAGATCAGCGACATCTCGCGCTTCGGATCGGTGGTATGCACATGCTCCGAGTCCCACTGCGGGATATGGAACTCGCTGTCCTCGTCGAACTGCGCCAGATATTCATCCCACTGCTGGCGGTCGCAGAACTCGGACATGCGATAGAGAAACTGCTCGATACTGGTCAGTACGTTGCTCATCGCTTAGTCCTCCTGTTCCTGCTGCAGCTTGGCGTCCAGCCCCTTCAGCAGATAGCGCTGCCAGTTCGAGTGCTGGTTGACGTAGAGCCCCTCGTGGGTGAACTCGGTACCGGTAATGGCCGGATGGATCCCCAGGGCTTCGGTATTGGCCGTCGGCTCGCGGGTCCACTTGTCGCAGCCGCGGGAAATGTCGTTCCAGCGCTCCAGTCGAGCCTCGAAGCCTTTCTGCGCTTCGCGGAATTCGACCAGATCGTCCGGCGTGCCCATGCCGGATACGTTGAAGAAGTCCTCGAACTGGCGGATGCGGTTTTCCCGATCGGCGTCGGACTCGCCCTTCACGCCCAGGCAGAAGCTGTGCACCTCTGTCTTGTTCCAGGCCTGCGGCCGCACCACGCGCAGCTGAGAACTGATCTGATCCATGAAGAACAGGCTCGGATAGATGTTCAGGTTGCGCAGGCGATGCATCATCCACTCGGCGCGTTTTTGACCGTATTGCTCGACCAGACGCGGCATCACGCTGGCATAGCCCGGACGCACTTCGGGGTTCGGCATGTCGCTGAAGAGAATGGTGTGGCCGTTGTCGAAGGCGAACCAGCCGTCGTCGGTCTCCTTGTCGCCGGCGCCGAGCTTGCTGTAATCGAGCGTCTTCTTGCTTTCGCCGTTCTTCTGCGCTTCCTGCTGCTGCCGGTACTGCACGGTCGCCACATAGTTGTAGTGCACGGTGCTGACGTGATAGCCATCCAGGCCGTTCTCGTTCTGCAGCTTCCAGTTGCCGTCGTAGGTGTAGGACGAGGAGCCCGGCAGCACTTCCAGCTCGCCGCTTTCGGACTGGGCCACCATCATGTCGAAGCCGATACGGGCGTCGCCGAGGAAGTCCTCCAGGGACTGCTCGCTGTCGGTATTCAGGTTGATGAAGACGAAGCCCTTGTAGCTGCTGATCAGCGCCTTGCGCAGGTTACGGGTCGACTTGTCGAAATCCTCCGGGTACTCACCCGGCGCCTTGACCTTGACCAGGCGGCCATCGGACTTGTAGCACCAGGCATGGAACGGGCAGGTGAAGGTTGACTGATTGCCGCGGCAGACGCGGGTCAGAGTGGCGCCGCGATGCTGGCAGGCGTTGATCAGCGCATGCAGTTCACCCTTGCCGTCACGGGTGATGATCATCGGCTGGCGGCCGGCCTGCAGGGTGAAAAAGTCGTTCGGGTTCGGAATCTGGCTTTCGTGACAGGCGAAGATCCAGGTGTTCTCGAAGATCAGTTCCATTTCGAGATCGAACAGCTCGCGATCGGTGAACATCTCGCGGGCGACCTTGAAATGGTTCTGTTGCGGACGGAAGTCCACCCAGCTCTCGATCTTGTCGCGCCACTTGGTCAGCGCTTGCTTGTTATTGTCACTCATGATTTGAGTCTCCACTCACAGTCTCTATGAGCCCGATGCCAGAATTTTCCGGGGCACCGAAGCAGTAGTGACATGAAACCAGAGCAGGCCTTGCGCCATCTATCCTGATATCCGAGGAGCTTTATCCGCTTTTTCACAGTCGCGGACGTCAGCCGCCGCCAGCGGCCCTTTCATTGACCGAAGCGATTGACAGGTGATATCTTTTTAATTCCTTCCAGCCGACTAAACGTCGCATCCGGACCTGTACCGAACTCGTGCGGGGACTATAAAATAACTAAACGGAATCGAGCTATGCTGGGTACTCGCCACGTCATCGGCAGCAGTGATGACAGGGAGATCATGACCGATATCCTTGATGCCGAAGGCGCCCGCTCCTGGATGGAATCGATATGCGGGCCCCACGACCTCAGGGTCAGGAACCCCAAGACTCTGCGCTTTCGCCACGTAGGAAGCGTGCTCTCATCGACCACGACGACCATCGGTCATATCGAGTACGGCACCGATGTCTCCGTCGAGATCGACGATCTGCAGAACAGCTACAGCATCAGCCTGCCGCAGAGCGGTTTCCAGGAACTGCAGACAGCCGATGCCCAGGCGCAGTCCGACCTGGCCAGCGGCGTCATCATATCGCCGTCCCGGCCCTGCATCCTGCATATGAGCGGCAACTGCCGCAAGACCCTGGTGCGCATTTCACGCCAGGCGATGGAGTCCGGGCTGGAAAAGCTGATTCGCCGACCGGTCTCGGATCCACTGGTATTCGCCCCGCAGATGGAGGCCGCCCTGGGACCCGTCAGTGCCTGGTGGCGCACCGTGCGGCACATCGAAGAAGAGCTGCGCAATCCCCACAGCCTGTATTTGAACGGGCACTTCGTTCGCGAGATGGAGCAGGCGCTGATCAAGGGCATACTGCTGTCACAGCCGAACAACTATTCGTCGGTCATCGAACTGGCCGTCAGCCAGACCCTGCCGGGCTACCTGGCCCGCACGGCGGACTTTATCCACCGCAACGCCCAGGAAAGCATCAGCATCGAGGATATCGAAAACACGGCCGGCGTCTCGCGCAACAAGCTCTACAACGACTTCAAGAAATACTTCGGCGAGCCACCGACCGCCTATCTGAAACGCATACGTCTCGAAAGGGTCCGGGAGGATATCCTGCAGGACCACGGCTACGAAAACATCTCAGGCATTGCGATGAAGTGGGGCTTCAACCACCTCGGCCGTTTTTCCGCCGACTACAAGAAGCAGTTCAACGAATCACCCTCCGAGACGCTCCAGCGCACCAAGCCAAAGGTCTGATGAAGTAGCGGATCTATTCTAGGCGTGGGTATCGATCAGGTTGCCCAGCACTTCCCGGGCCTGGTCGACGACCTGGGTTTTCGGAGCTGCGTGATTGCCGGCTTCGGAAGCCTCGATCACGGCATCCGGCTCGCGACCGGATGCCAGCTCCGGCTGGTCCGGCCTGCCTGAGCCGACCGGATCGCCGGCCGCCTTCTGGACATTGTCAATGCCGCGATTGATACCGAGCAATCCGGTCTGGGGGCGGATGTGACGTTCATGGCTTTACCTCCCTGTGCCTGAAGGGAAAGTGGAATAACGAGCAGTATAGCCTTCCCGGAAGATAAAGGCGTCTACCTGCTGCAGCAATGGCACTGTTAGTGGGAGATTCTATGGTTCATGGCCACCCCTGATCGTGGCAGGCGCCATGGTCGATATCGTAGGAGCCTCGTACCCAAAGGGCACTTCCCCGAGGCGAAAGGCTCCGGTAGCGAGGTTGTTCGCACCGGGGCGGCGCTCCTACGGCGGGCGCTGAAATTTCCGTGGGAGCGGCTTCAGCCGCGAATAGTCACCCGGCGCTCTCCGCCTTCGCGGCTAAAGCCGCTCCCACAAAAATGCTCCTACGGCCGCTATGACAGCCCGAAGTAAGCGGCTATGCCCCCCATTAATGATTCAGCAGCACCGAAAGATCCAGATGATCCGCCGCCGCCCCGGCCGAGGGCTCCGCCAGATGCGGGATCTCGCCGAGCAACGGCGCACGGAACATGCCCTTGAGCGTCTCGAGATTCTCGTCATAGCAACTCATCCGGGGATCGATACGGTTGGCCACCCAACCGGCCAGCTGCAGACCGTCGCGCACGATCGCTTCGGCCGTAAGCACCGCATGGTTGAGACAGCCGAGCTTCATTCCCACCACCAGGATCACCGGCAGCTCCAGCAACTGCGGCAGACGCGACAGCATCTCGCGACTGCTCAGCGGCACGCGCCAGCCTCCGGCGCCCTCCACCAGCAGCAGATCGGCCGGTTGCATCATGCTGCCCCGGCATAGCGCCGCGAGACGATCGGCGGACAGTGCGCGCCCCGCCTGCGCGGCGGCTATATGGGGCGCGATCGGCGGCCGCAGCGCCACCGGATTGACCTGGTCGTAACCGAGCTTGACCGAAGCGGCCTGCTGCAGCAGCAGCGCGTCGGAATTGCGCAGCCCGTCCGGGGTTTCATCACAGCCGGCCGCAACGGGTTTCAGACCGAGGGTGCGCAGCCCCTGGCGGTTGCCCCATTCGAGGATGCCGGTCGACACCAGGGTCTTGCCGGCATCGGTATCGGTACCGGCGATAAAGAAACTGTGTTTGGTCATGGTGTTGTGAGTCGTAGGAGCGGCGCCTCGCCGCGAATCTCTTTGTAGGTTGGGTGGAACGGCGCAGCCGTGGAACCCAACACCCGCGCCGACCGAGACCAATCGCTCTGTAATGCAATCGATATGATGGGTTACGCGATGCCTATACCGCGTGCAAGCCGTTGACATCGGTGAAGATGCATCGCTGCACCCATCCTACAGCTTTTCTATATCGAGGTAATACACTTCGTAGGTCGCCGGCAGCAGGCCGGCGGCGTTGCGTTGCGCCTCGTAGGCGTCGCGGAACGCCTGCATGCGTGCGCGCCCGGTCAGCCCTGTCGGCTGCCCCTGATTCATGTTGTGGGCGCCGATCCCCTTGAGACTGTGGGTCAGCTGGCGCAACTCGGGATATTCCAGCACCGAGGTTTCGACCCGGAAGCCTCTGACACCCAGCCCCTGCGGCATCGCCGTATGCAACCGATCCCAGGGCAGGAAGCGGTTGACGTGTGTGTGGCCGTCGACGGCCGCCCAGGAGCGGCGCAGCTCCTGCAATGTCTCGGGTCCCAGGGTGGCGGCGACGAAGCGCCCCCGGGCGTAGCACCCGGGCAATTTCGGCGAACAGCCGGTCGGGCTGTTCGCACCACTGAATCGCCAGGCTCGAGAACACCAGGTCCAGCGAGCCCGACGCCAGCGGCAGTTGCTCGGCATCGCCGCAGACCCAGGCGGTGCCTTCGCCGGGTCGATGTCGACGGGCGTACTCCAGCATGCCATGGGCCAGGTCCAGGCTGATCAGGGTGCTGCCTGGAAAGCGCGAGCGCAGCAGCGGCGTGAAATAGCCGGTGCCCGATCCCAGATCGAGCAGCGTCCCGGGCTCGGATGGCGGTATCAGCTCCAGCAGCCGGTGACCGACCTGCCGCTGCAACTCGGCGGCGTCGTCATAGCTGACCGCCGCGCGGGAAAACGACTCGGCGATACGGTGCTTGTCGAGCAGGGCTGCGTTCATGGCAGATCTCCGGTAAAGCCACGGAGGTGGTCGACAAAACGGTCGGCATGGGACAGGAACGGCAGATGTCCCGCCCCTCGTAACACTCGATGCGGGCCTGTGGCACAGTCCCGGCAAGTTCCGTGACCAGGGCGGCCGGGACCAGCCGGTCCTCGCTGCCGAAGATATGCAACATCGGCTGCGGCAGTGACGCCAGCGTCTGGCGGCCGTCTTCGGCCAGCAGCTTCAGCGCCAGCGCCAGCGCTGTCGGTTCGAGAGTCCCGATCAGGGATTTCAGCAGACGCAGCGCTTCGCGCCCGCCCTCGGCCCCCTGCGTCTGCAGCAGCGCAAAACTGGCGAGCGTCCGGCCGGGGTCCACCGCAAGCCGCCGGACAAAATCGTCGAAGGTCTCCGGCGGCATCGCGCAGGACCAGCCGTCACGCGCGACAAAACAGGGGTTGGACGCGACGGTGACCAGCGCAACGACACGCTGCGGCGCCTGCCGGGCCGCTTCGCACGCGACCAGGCCGCCGAGGGACCAACCGAGCCAGACGGCCTGTGCCGGTGCCTGTTCGAGGATCGCCGCGGCGACGTTTTCCAGGGTATAGGGCTCCGGGTACGCCTTCGAGCGCCCAAGGCCCGGCAGATCCACGCGGGTCAAATCGAAATGGGGTTCCAGAGCCGGCAGCAGCGGCCCCCAGACATCGCTGCCCAGACCCCAGCCATGCAGCAGCACCAGCGGCGGTCGGCCACTGCCGGCCTTCCTGCCGCTGCGCTCGACATGCAGGCTCATGCCGTCATCCCCCGCGCCTTGTCCAGGGCATCGAGCAGACGGTCGAGCTGTTCGTCACTGTGCTCGGCACTGAGCGTCACCCGCAGCCGGGCACTTCCGGCCGGCACCGTGGGTGGACGAATGGCGCTCACGAAAATGCCCTGGGCTTCCAGTGCCGCGCTCATCGCCATCGCCTTGCCGCTCTCGCCGACCAGGATCGGCTGAATCGGCGTCGGCGAATCCATCACTTCGAGGCCGAGCTGCCGGCAGCCATTACGGAACCGGGCAATCAGGCTGTTCAGCCGTTCGCGGCGCCAGTCCTCGCGCTCGAGCAGGCGCAGGCTCGCGAGGGTCGCGCAGGCCACTGCCGGCGGCATGCTGGTCGTGTAGATATAGGTGCGGGCGAGCTGGATCAGCGTCTCGATCAGGGTCTCGGAACCGGCGACGAAGGCCCCGGCGGTGCCGAACGCCTTGCCCAGGGTCCCGACCAGTACCGGTACCTCGTCATTCCCCAAACCGAAGTGATCGACGATGCCACGCCCGCCGCGGCCAATGCAACCAAAGCCGTGGGCGTCGTCGACCATCAGCCAGGCCCCCTGCTGGCGTGCGACCAGGGCCAACCCCGGCAGATCGGCCAGATCGCCATCCATGCTGAAGACGCCGTCGGTGACTACCAGCTTGCGTCTTGCGTCCGCTTTCGCCAGGCGCTGCGCCAGGCTGTCGGCATCGTTGTGCAGGTAGCGCTGGAAGCGGGCGCCGCTGAGCAGGCCTGCGTCCAGCAGCGAGGCGTGGTTGAGCCGGTCCTGGAAGATGGCATCCTGCTTGCCGAGCAGCGCATTGATGGCGCCGAGGTTGGCCATGTAACCGGTCGAGAACAGCAGCACCCGCTCGCGCCCGGTGAACTCGGCCAGGGCGTCCTCGAGCTCGTGATGCGCCGCGCTGTGGCCGTTGACCAGGTGCGGGCCGCCGCCGCCGACGCCGTAGCGTGCGGCGCCGTCACGCATCGCGGCGATCACCTCGGGGTGGTTGGCCAGTCCCAGGTAATCGTTGGAACAGAAGGCCAGAAAACGGCGACCGTCGACCTGCACCTCCGGTCCCTGGGCGCTCTCGAGCACCCGGCGCCGGCGGTAGAGATGGTCGCGTTTGCGCTGGTCGAGCTCGGCCTGCAACTGGTCGAAAGACATGGCGATTCCCCTACCGGATCAGGCTTCGTAGAAACGCGGGCTGTCCTGCTCGGCCTGCAGGTTGCGCATGATAGCCTGTTCCTGGGTCTCGTCGGCCTCGGAAATGCGCTGCTCCGGATTGATCCCCAGGCGCTTGAATAGCTGCAGGTCGCGGTGGGTTTCGGGGTTCGGCGTGGTCAGCAGGCACTCGCCGTAGAAGATCGAGTTGGCACCGGCGAAGAAGGTCATCGCCTGCATCTCGTCGCTCATCTGCTCGCGTCCGGCCGACAGCCGCACATGGGACGCCGGCATCATGATGCGTGCCACGGCGATGGTGCGGATAAAGTCGAACTTGTCGAGGTCTTCGGCATTCTCCAGCGGCGTGCCCTTGACCTTGACCAGCATGTTGATCGGCACCGACTCCGGCTGCTGCGGCAGGTTGGCCAGTTGGCGCAGCAGGCCGATACGGTCGGTGGCGGTCTCGCCCATGCCGAGGATGCCACCGCTGCAGATCTTCATGCCCGACTCGCGGACATGGTGCAGGGTATCGAGGCGGTCCTGGTAGCTGCGGGTGGTAATGATCTTGTCGTAGAACTCGGGCGAGGTATCGAGGTTGTGGTTGTAATAGTCGAGGCCGGCATCCGCCAGCCGGTCGGCCTTGTCCTGATCCAGCATGCCCAGGGTCATGCAGGTCTCGAGTCCCAGCGCCTTGACGCCCTTCACCATCTCGATGACATAGGGCATGTCCTTTTCCGCCGGATGCTTCCAGGCCGCGCCCATGCAGAAGCGGGTCGAGCCCGAAGCCTTGGCGGCGCGGGCTTTTTCCATCACCTTATCGACCTGCATCAGCCGCTCTTTCTCGAGGCCGGTGTTGTAATGACCGCTCTGCGGACAGTACTTGCAGTCCTCCGGACAGGCACCAGTCTTGATCGACAGCAGCGTGCTGACCTGGACTTCGTTGGGATTGAAGTACTGGCGATGAACGGTCTGGGCCCGGAACAGCAGATCGTTGAACGGCAGTTCGAACAGAGCCCGCACTTCTTCTTCGGTCCAATCGTGGCGAATGGCAGCCTTGTCTTGCATCTTCCTGAATTCCTGTCAAAAATTCTGTCAGGCGCAACACAGCCGCCAGCCTCGCCGTTATCGGACAGGAAACCGGTCGGCAGACTACGGGGCGCGCCGCTCAATGGATAAACGTCCATCATACGGCGACAGAAGGAACTGTCAACCGATGTATTTTTCAAATATAAACAACTGGTTATTTTTTAACCGATCCTGTTATCTCTGCCGGCTTGCCGACGCACTGCCCCAGGGTCTCTGCAGCGCCTGCCTGGATGACCTGCCACGCATTGCTCCGGCCTGCCGCCGCTGCGCCCTGCCCCTGTCGGCCGGGCCGGACCTGGTCTGCGGGCGCTGTCTGCGAAAGCCCCCGCCCTTCGACAGCTGCCTGGCCGCCTTCGCCTACCGGTTCCCGCTCAGTCAGCTGATCCCGCAGATCAAGTACCAGGGACAGGCGGTCCATCTGGGATGGCTGGCCGACGTGATGGCACTGGAGATCGAGACCCGGCAGCCACCTTTTCCGCAGATACTGATCCCGGTACCTCTGGCGCCACCCCGGCTGCACAGTCGCGGTTACAACCAGGCCGCCCTGCTGGCCGGGCGGCTGGGACGCCGGCTCGAATTGCCGGTCGATGACAGCAGCCTGGCCAAACCAAAGGATACGGCGCACCAGATGGAACTGGCGGGCAGCGCCCGCAGACGCAACCTCAGGAACGCCTTCAGCTGGAAGGGGCCCGCGTACGGCCATGTCGCCTTGATCGATGATGTAATGACGACGGGCACCACCGTCAGCGAAATCTGCCGGCTGCTGAAAAAATCCGGTATCGGCCGTGTCGATATCTGGGTGCTGGCGCGAACGCCTGCACCGCAGGACTGAAAGCCCGACGAAACCGCAGCCACTGGACCGGAGACCGGCCGCCCGCCTAATATTGACAAAAGATGTCGGCCGGGAGCAGCACATGGAGTTCACCCTTTTCGGAGACCTGGTGGGGGAGTTGGCCTGTTTCTGCTGGGCATGCACCTGATGACCCAGGGTCTGCGCAAAGCGGCTGGACCTGCCCTGAAACAGATCCTGCGCTCGGCCACCCAATCGCGGATACGGGGGCTGGTATCCGGCACCCTGATCACCGCTCTGGTACAGTCCTCGACCGCCGTCACCGTGGCCGCCATCGGCTTCGTCAATGCAGGACTGCTGACCTTGTCGCAATCCGTTGCCGTCATCTATGGCTGCAACATCGGCACCACCACGGTCGGCTGGCTGATCGCTCTGATCGGCTTCAAGGTGCAGGTCAGCGCCTTCGCCCTGCCACTGATCGGTGGCGGCATGATGCTGCAACTGCTGGGCCGGGGCGGTCGCATGGCACACCTCGGCTTCGCGCTGGCGGGCTTCGGCGTCTTCTTCATCGGTCTGGACTTTCTCAAGGATGCCTTCGCCGGGCTCGAGCAGCACCTGGACCTGACCAGCCTGTCCTACGAAGGCCTGGGTCTGCTGCTCTTCCTGATCGCGGGATTCGTCCTGACGCTGCTGATGCAGTCTTCGGCCGCCGCCATTGCCGTCACCCTGTCGCTGACAGCCTCTGGCGCCATCCCGCTGGCACCGGCGGCGGCCCTGGTGATCGGCGCCAATGTCGGCACCACCTCGACCGCCGTGATGGCGGTAATCGGCGCGACGTCCAACGCCAAGCGCATCGCCGCCGCCCATGTGCTGTTCAACCTGCTGACCGGCCTGGTCGGCCTGGCACTGCTGATGCTACTGTCGGCTTGGCTGAACGGCGTCGACGCGGGGCAGTACGACCTGGTGATCCTGCTGGCTCTGTTCCACACCGCATTCAACCTGCTGGGCGTCCTGCTGCTCTGGCCATTGACCGACCGTCTGGTGGCGGTGCTGGAGAACCGTTTCCGCACCCAGGAGGAAGACGAGGGCCGCCCGCGCTTTCTCGACGACACCCTGGCCCATACACCGACGCTGGCCATCGAGGCGATGGCCAAGGAGATGGAACGCCTCGACGGCATTTGCAGCCGCATGGCCCGGGAGGCGATCAGCACCAGCGGCAACGGCCAGCGCCTGCGTGCCCAGCAGCTCAGCGTCGATCAGCTGGTCGCCAGGATTGGCAGCTTTTGCCAGCGCATCGCCGAAAACGATCTGAGTGCCGAAGTGAGCGGCATACTGCCGACGGCGCTGCGGGTCACCCGGTATCTCAACGAAGTCAGCCGGCTCGCCTGCCTGCTGCCGGAATATTATGATCGCATCGACCTCGTCGTCGACGATGCGATACGGCATCGCGTGCAGGAATACCAGAAGGCCAGCGTCGAACTGATCGATGCCTGCGAGATCAGCAGCGATGCCGATACCAGCGCCGACGACGCCCACCGCGTGCTGCACGACCTGGAGCGCCAGTACCAGAACCTGAAGGCCGCCATTCTCGAGGCCACCACCGACCGGCGGCTGCCCCGGACGAAGCGGTATCGCTGCTCGATGCGCTGAGTCACATCCACAGGCTCAACGAGCAGGCCGAGAAGGTCTCGCGCTACTGGAGCGGCATCACGCCGCTGCAGCACCGCAAAGCCGCACAGAAACGGGAAGCGGCCGCGACTCAGGCGTGATTTCCTCCGTAGGTGCGGCTCCCACAAAAGCCGCTCCGCGGGTAAGTGCCACGGTCGATTTTTCCGCTTGCAGCCCGTACGATAAAGCCCCCACAGGCACGGACGTTGTTATGATCGCTGATCCCTTTTTCTACCTGGTCGCCATACCGGCGGTTCTCATCGTCGGCATTTCCAAGGGTGGCCTGGGCGGCGGGCTCGGGCTGGTCGCGGTGCCGCTGATGGCGATGGCGGTGCCGCCGACCACGGCAGCCGCGATCATGCTGCCCATTCTGTGCCTGATGGACCTGGTCGGGCTCTGGAAATTCCGCGGCCAGGGCGATCGCAAGAGCCTCGGCATACTGCTGCCCGCCGCGCTGGCCGGGATCATTCTCGGGGCGTTGAGTTTTCGCTACCTGACCGACGATCATATCCGTCTCATCGTCGGCACCATCGCCATCACTTTCACACTCAACTACTACCTGCGCAGGAGAAGTCGTCAGGTCCGCAGCGCGAGCCGGATACGCGGCAGCTTCTGGGGCACGCTGTCGGGCTTCACCAGCTTCAGCGTCCACGCCGGCGGCGCCCCCTCAACGTCTACCTGCTGCCGTTGCGGCTGGAAAAATCCGCCTATATCGCGACCACCATCGTCTTCTTTGCCGCCATCAACTACATCAAGCTGGTGCCCTACACCCTGCTGGGCCAGTTCAACACCGGACTGCTGCTGACTTCGGCCGCCCTGGCGGCTCTCGCCCCGGTCGGTGTGCTGACGGGCGCCTGGCTGCAACACCGTATCAACGAGCGGCTGTTCTACCACCTCTGCTACGGCTTTCTGCTGCTGGCCGGCATCAAGCTGTTCTACGATGCCCTCGGGCATTAACTGGACATCCGGGCTGTAGGAGGACGTAGGGTGGCAATGAGCGAAGCGAATTCCACCGGGATCAGTCAAACCGGCTCAGGGAGCAACCCGAAAACTCCGGTGGAATTCGCCTTCGGACTCATTCCACCCTACGGAGGCGGTGCACATTGCCGCCAACATAGTCCGCATTTGCGGCTATAATCATCGGTTTTGCGACGGGTGGATCCGAACCATGAACGCCATCGAATTCGAACCGATCGGAGTTATCCACAGCGGTTACAAGGAAAAGTTCGGCATCCCACGCCAGCCCGGGCTGGTGCATTCGATCACCGCGACGCTGGAACTGCTGCCGCCCTATGGCAGCCGCGAAGCGGTGCGCGGCCTCGAGATGGCCAGCCATATCTGGCTGCTGTTCCTGTTCAGTGAATGTGTCGGCAAGGGCTGGAAACCGACGGTGCGGCCACCGCGCCTGGGCGGCAACCAGCGCCTCGGGGTTTTTGCCACCCGCTCGCCCTTCCGGCCCAACCCCATCGGCCTGTCGCCGGTACGCCTGGAGGCGATCCGTTTCGAGCGCGACCGGGTGCTGCTGGATATCAGCGGCGCCGACCTGCTGGACCAGACCCCGGTGTTCGATATCAAGCCCTATCTGCCCTATTCGGACCGCATCGATGCCGCCAGCTTCGAGCTGGCCGAGCAGATCGAACTGCTGGACCTTCCCGTCCTGTTCAGACCCGACGCCGGACGTTTCTGCGAAGAGTACAGCCGTCAGCGCCGGGAGCCCTTGCGCCGACAGATTGAGGAGTTGCTGCGCTGCGATCCGCGACCGGCCTATCAGAAGCAGCAGAGCGGACGCGAATACGGCATCCGGCTGCATGACCTGAACATCCGCTGGCGCATGACCCCGGAACAGATCGAGGTGCTTGAGATTATCCCGACAGGCGACTGAGATCGACTTGCGCCCCGTGACTGGGTTAACCTTTTCGGTACAGTCATGACCACAGGGAGCCCGGTTTCACATGTCTCAGTTAACAGCCGAACAGATTGCATACGACCAGCAGCATATCTGGCACCCATACTCCTCGATGATCAACCCCCCACCGGCCTACCCCGTCGTCGCGGCACGGGGCGTGCGGCTGCAGCTGGACGACGGTCGTGAACTGATCGACGGCATGGCGTCCTGGTGGTCGGTCATTCACGGCTACAACCACCCCGAACTCAATGCCGCGGCCCATGGCCAGATCGACCGTATGGCCCATGTCATGTTCGGCGGCATTACCCATCCACCGGCCATCGAGCTGAGCCGGCGCCTGGTCGAAATGGCACCGGCCGGACTCGACCGGGTCTTTATCGCCGACTCCGGCTCCGTCTCGGTGGAAGTGGCGATCAAGATGGCGATCCAGTACTGGCATGCCCGGGGCCAGACCCGCAAATACAAGCTGCTGACGATCCGCGGCGGCTACCATGGCGATACCTTCGGCGCCATGTCGGTCTGCGACCCGGTCAACGGGATGCACGAGATCTTTACCGGCGTGCTGCCCCGGCAGTTCTTTGCGCCACGCCCCGATATCGCCTTCGATGGCGACTGGCACGACAGCGACATCGCCGGACTCGAACAGCTGCTGGCAGAGCACCACCAGGAGATCGCCGCGCTGATCCTCGAGCCCATCGTGCAGGGCGCCGGCGGCATGCGCTTCTATCATCCGGAATACCTGCGCCGTGCCCGGGCACTGTGCAATCAGTACCATGTCCTGCTGATCGCCGATGAAATCGCCACCGGCTTCGGCCGCACCGGCAGGCTGTTCGCCTGCGAACACGCGGGTATCACGCCGGACATCCTCTGTGTCGGCAAGGCCCTGACCGGGGGCTACATGACCCTCGCCGCGACCCTGACCCGGGCCGAGATCGGCGAGACCGTCTCCGCCGGCGGCGCCGGCTGCTTCATGCACGGCCCCACGTTCATGGCCAACCCGCTGGCATGCTCGGTCGCCGCCGCCAGCCTGCGACTGCTGCAGGAGCAGGACTGGGCCGCCAGCGTCGCCCGCCTCGAACAGGGCCTGGAGCGGGGCCTGGCGCGGGCCGCCGAACTGGACAGTGTCGCGGAGGTCCGCGTACTCGGCGCCATTGGCGTGGTGGAGATGAAGGAGCCCGTCAATACCGTCGAGATCCAGAAGGCTTTCGTCGCCGAGGGCCTCTGGATCCGCCCGTTCGGCAAACTGGTCTACGTGATGCCGCCCTACGTAATGAGCGACGAGGACCTGGCCACCCTGACCGGCGGGATGGTGCGGGTGCTCGAGCGGTATCGGTAAACCGGGAGGACTGGCTGGATGTAGGGTGCTGGTAAGCGAAGCGCACCGCACCATCTGTCTCGGTGCGCTTCACTGCGTTCAGCAGCACCCTACGCCCTGTTCGCTGTAAGCTGGTAACTGTTAACTCCAGCTCCATTCAACTCCGGTACAGGCGACGGGCCTTACCATGGCGCCAAACTGAACCGACATCCGTCCAGACAGGAGCAACCCCATGAACAAATCGATGCTGGTCGGCACCGTTCTCGGCGTTACCATCGCAACGGCCGGTGGCGGCATTGCCGGCTACCAGTGGATGAACGCCGCGCCGAAACATGCAGATGTACTGAAGGTGAGCGAGGCCTTCAGGAACATCCAGGTCCCGCGGGAAGTCTGCGAGGACAAGGTGGTGACCCGCCAGGCACCGGCCAAGGATGAGAACCGCATCGCCGGCTCCGCCCTCGGCGCTGTCGTCGGCGGTCTGCTGGGCAACCAGGTCGGCGGTGGCAGCGGCAAGAAGCTGGCCACCATCGCCGGCGCCGCGGCCGGCGGATATGCCGGCAACCAGGTGCAGAAATCGATGCAGGAAAAGAACACCTACAGCACCACCGAGCGGGTCTGCCATACCGTCACCGACAGCAGGAAGGAGCTGATCGGCTACGACGTCGAATACCGCCTCGCAGACCAGGTCGCAACCGTGCGGATGGATCACGACCCCGGCGACCGGATACCGGTCAAGGACGGCAAGCTGGTACTCGAATCGACGACGAACTGAGCGGCCGGGAAGGCTCTGCCGACAGCACCCTTCCCCTCTTCGCTCCGGCGCACTATGCTGTGGGCCTGTGATGATGTTTTCCACAGGGAGCTGCAATGCCACGTCTGAAGATCGAGATGCCGGAGCATTTCACCTTTACCACCGAACTGCCGATCCGCATCGGCGATATCAATTACGGCGGCCACCTCAGCAATGACGCCATCCTGTCGCTGATCCACGAAGCACGGGTGCGCTTCCTCAACCAGTACAACTATGGCGAGCTCGATGTCGAGGGCGTCGGCATGGTCATGGCGGACTCGGCGATCGTCTACAAGGCCGAGGGTTTCCACGGCGATGTGCTGCAGATCGACGTCGGTGTCGGCGACTTCAACAAGTACGGCTTCGACTTCTACTATCTGCTGAGCAACCGGAAAACCGCCGTCGAAATCGCGCACGCCAAGACCGGCATGGTGTTCTTCGACTACCGGCAACGCAAGGTGGTGAGCATGCCGACGGGCTTCCGCGACCGGATGCTGAAGACCGCCTGAGCCCTTCGTAACCTGGAATGAGCCCCCGGCGAATTCCGGGTCCAGTGTGTCCAAACGACATCAGCCGCTGTCGAAACCGCCGTATTCGTCATAGTGATGCGCCGCCAGGTTCTCGAAGCGGGTGTACTTGCCGATAAAGGCGAGGCGTACGGTGCCGATCGGGCCGTTACGCTGCTTGCCGATGATGATCTCGGCAATCCCCTTCTGCTCGCTGTCCTCGTTGTAGACCTCGTCACGGTAGATGAACATGATGACGTCGGCATCCTGCTCGATGGCGCCCGATTCACGCAGGTCGGAGTTGACCGGGCGCTTGTTGGGCCGCTGCTCGAGGCTTCGGTTGAGCTGCGACAGCGCCACCACCGGGCATTCCATCTCCTTGGCGATCGCTTTCAGCGAGCGTGAAATCTCCGAGATCTCGGCGGTGCGGCTCTCGACCTTGGCGCCCTTGATCTGCATCAGCTGCAGGTAGTCGATCATGATCATGCCGATATCGCCGTGTTCGCGCTTGATACGCCGCGCGCGCGAACGCATCTCGTTGGGGCTGATGCCGGGAGTGTCATCGATAAACAGCGGCTTGTCCCGCAGCATGTTGACCGCCGTGGTCAGACGCGGCCAGTCCTCCTCCTCGAGCTGACCGGTACGCACCTTGGTCTGGTTGATGCGCCCAGGGACGACAGCATACGGGTGACCAGCTGGTCGGCGGGCATCTCGAGACTGAACACCAGACAGGGACGGCCGGTGCCCATCAGGGCGTTTTCCACCAGGTTCATCGCGAAGGTGGTCTTGCCCATGGACGGACGGGCCGCAACGATGATCAAATCCGATGGCTGCAGACCGGTCGTGCTCTCGTCGAGGTCGTCGAACCCGGTGGTGACGCCGGTCATCGCCTCGGAGTTGTTGAACAGCGTATCGATGCGCTCGACCGCCTTCTTCAGCAGCGGGTTGACCGGCTCGGGACCGCCCTGATTGGGCCGGCTTTCGGCGATCTGGAAGATCTTGCGCTCGGCATCGTTGAGCAGATCCTCCGGCGCCATGCCTTCGGGGTTGAAGGCACTGTCGGAGATCTCCTGGGCCACCGTGATCATCTGCCGCAGCAGCGCCCGGTCGCGCACGATCTCGGAATAGGCACGGATGTTGGACGCACTCGGGGTGTTGCGCGCCAGCGCCACCAGATATTCCAGTCCGCCGGCACCTTCCAGATCGCCGACCCGGTCGAGTTCCTCCGAGACCGTCACCACATCGACCGGCTGACTGGCATTGATCAGTTTTTCCATCGTTCGGAAAATCACCCGGTGATCGCGGCGATAGAACAGATCCTCCGTGACGATTTCCGACACCGTGTCCCAGGTGCCGTTATCGAGCATCAGCCCGCCGAGCACGGACTGCTCGGCCTCGATCGAATGCGGCGGCAGCTTGATGCTGGCCAGATCCTCGTCATGCAGTTCAGCGATATCCATGGAAATCCAGAAACCAGTTAACAGTCTTGAGTTGACAGACCCGTGCGATACGTAGGGTGCTGGTGAGCAACGCGAACCGCACCGGAAATGGTGCGGTGCGCTGCGCTTACCAGCACCCTAAGTACGGGGAGCGCACCGCACCGATGTCACGCGTAATGCGTCACCCCTCAATCGCCGCTCCTGCGCATCCATGCGCCCGCGGCATACCGTACATCCTGCACATAAAAAAGCACCGCGCAGTTATTCTACGCAGTGCTTTTTCGGCAAACAATTTGTCGCGGGCGATTATTCGCCGACGACGTTCAGCTTGATGGTCGCTGCGACTTCCGGGTGCAGCTGCAGGCTGATTTCGAACTCGCCGGTGGTGCGGATGGCACCTTCCGGCAGACGAACTTCGCTCTTGGCCACTTCGACACCGGCACCGCTGATGGCATCAGCGATGTCCTTGGTACCGATGGAACCGAACAGCTTGCCTTCGTCACCGGCCTTGGCGACAACGGACAGTTCCAGTTCGTTCAGCTTCTCGGCGCGAGCCTGAGCATCGGCCAGCTTGCCGGCAGCCGCCTGTTCCAGCTCTGCACGACGCTCTTCGAACTTTTCGATGTTCTCTTTGGTCGCGGATACAGCCTTGCCCTGGGGAACCAGGTAGTTGCGGCCGAAACCTGACTTGACGTTGACCTTGTCGCCCAGGCCGCCCAGCTTGCCTACTTTCTCGAGCAGAATAACTTCCATCTCGTTAACCTCTATCGTTCTGCAACGCGGTTGCAGTCCTAAGTCTTGGCCGGTATGCGGCGGCGTATATCGACCAGGCTGTCGACAACGGCCAGCAATACCAGCAGCGTAATCACGTAAGGGCCCAGTATCACGACCGCCATGTAAAACATGAACAGCCAGGTACCGCCCAATTCCCGTTTGGCCACACTGCCGTGGACCAGTGCCAGTCCGGCAAACGCCAATGGCATCAGCAACAGTGGCAACCAGCGTACCGGATCGAGGCCCAGCTGCGGTCCCAGCGCCAGCACCGCCATGATCAGCAGCGCCAGAGCCGGCTTGAGTCGGAGCTGATGAAACTCCTGGCGAAAGCCGCCAGGGTTGTACAGCGTCGACTGCCACCAGCGTGCCAGTACCAGACTGCCCAGCATCATCGCCGCATGCGCGGCGCCGAGGCCGCCGGCATACAACTGATGCCACCAGTCGGCATCCAGCTCGATACCCTGTAGCGTCTGGGGCGAATCCGCCGTCATTTCCCGGGTGACCTGGACCAGTTGATCCAGCATATCGCCCAGCATCAGTTCGAGACCGATACCGGCGACGACACCCACGGGCAGCAGCACCGTCAGGGTCTGCTGCCAGGAGACAGTCCGCCTCAATACCACTGCCAGCACAAAGGTGCCGACGATTACCGTCAACGGGGTCGGATCCCCGTTCAGTGCCCAGGCACCCGCCGGAAGCAGACTCCAGACCAGAAGTCCGGTCCCCGCCGAGGGGCCCCGCCTGAGCGTGACCAGTCCAACGGCCGCCGCGCTGAGCCAATACAGCAACGGCAGCATGGCGGCGATGACCGCCACCAGAATCGCCTGCGTGCGGCCGCGCATTATCAGCTCAGCCAGCTTACGCATGACGTTTACACCGACTTACTGGTGGCTGTCGGTGTACGGCAGCAGTGCGACGAAACGTGCACGCTTGATCGCAGTCGCCAGCTGGCGCTGGTAGCGCGCCTTGGTGCCGGTGATGCGGCTCGGTACGATTTTACCGGTTTCGGTGATGTAGCTTTTCAGGACGTCCAGATCCTTGTAATCGATCTCTTTGACACCCTCGGCCGTGAAACGGCAGAACTTGCGGCGACGGAAAAAACGAGCCATGTGATCTCTCCTCAATCAAAAATCAGGTGGGGTTTACTCGGCGGAAGCTTCTGCAGTCGCTTCGGCCGGCTTCTCGTCCTGCTTTTCAGCCTTCGGCTCTTCGCGACGCGGCTTGCGCTCTTCGCGGGCTTCGGCGGCCTTGATCGGAGAAACCTCGGTGATCGCTTCTTTGCGACGGATAACCATGTTACGCAGAACGGCGTCGTTGTAGCGGAACATGTTTTCCAGCTCGTCCAGGGATTCCTGGCCACATTCGACGTTCATCAGAATGTAGTGAGCCTTGTGAGCGTTGTTGATCGGGTAAGCCAGCTGGCGACGACCCCAATCTTCCATGCGGTGGATCTTGCCGTCAGCACCTTCGATCAGACCGGTGTAACGCTCGACCATCGCGGGAACCTGCTCGCTCTGGTTCGGGTGAACCAGAAATACGATTTCATAGTGACGCATTGTAGCTCCTTTCGGTTTTACAGCCTTCGGGAGACCGGCCTCATACCGGGCACGCGAAAGCAAGGAGGTTGAAGATGTACAAAAGGACGCAGCATTCTACGCCTATCGAAACGTTGCTGCAATAGACAGGATAGCGTAGAAGCCCGGTCTCCGGGCGAACCGCATCGGTGACTGCCGATTGTTCGCCCACGGAGTGGGCTCCTACAGGAAAGCGGTGATCAGGCGTCGGCTTCGACGATCTCGTAGCTGTGGCTCATTTTTACGCCGCCCTTTTCCAGCATCAGCGACACCGAGCAGTACTGTTCGGCCGAGAGCTGAACGGCGCGGCGCACATGGGCTTCCTTGAGGTTGCGGCCGGACACGACGAACTTGACGTGGATCTCGGTGAATACCGCCGGCACCGCATCGGCGCGTTCGGCGGCAATCTCGGCCACGCAACTGACGACATCCTGGCGGCTCTTGCGCAGGATCGCCATCACGTCGACGCTGCTGCAGCTGCCGAGGCTCGCCAGCAGCAGTTCCATCGGACGCGGGCCGTCCTTCAGGTCCCGGTCGATCATGACATCGAAACCGGAACCGGTGGTGGCCTTGAAGCGATCATCCCCATCCCACTGAACAGTGGCGTGCATTGTCATTTTCAGCTTATTCCTTAATCAGTCGAAGAGTTCGGCCAGTTTCTGTCCGGGATCGTCGGCACGCATAAAGGTCTCGCCCACCAGGAAGGCGTGAACATCGCGCGCCCGCATCGCGGCCACGTCCTCGCGGGTCAGAATGCCGCTCTCGGTGACCACGATGCGGTCATCCGGAATCTGATCCAGCAGCTTGTAGGTGTTCTCCAGCGAGACGTCGAAGGTATGGAGATCGCGGTTGTTGATACCGACCAGTCGGTTGCCGAAACCCAGTGAGCGCTGCAGCTCGGCTTCGTTGTGCACCTCGATCAGCACATCCATCCCCAGCTCCAGTGCCAGCGCATTGAGATCGGCCATCTGGCCGTCTTCCAGCGCCGCGACGATCAGCAGGATGCAGTCGGCCCCCAGCGCCCGGGCTTCGTAGAGCTGATAGGGGTCGATGATGAAGTCCTTGCGGATCACCGGCAGCGCACAGGCCTCGCGGGCCTCCTGCAGATAGGCATCGGCGCCCTGGAAAAATCCACGTCGGTGAGTACCGACAGACAACTGGCGCCACCGCGCTCGTAGGAGCGTGCAATCTCGGCCGGCACGAAGGGATCGCGCAGCAGGCCCTTGGACGGGCTGGCCTTTTTCACCTCGGCGATCACGGCGGCCCGGCCGGCGGCAATGGTACGCGCCAGACTGTCGACGAAGCCGCGCGGATCGGTCACACCGCCGGCCTGGCTGGCGATGCGCGCCTCGAGGTCGGCTATGGAGACCCTGGCCGAACGCTCGGCCACCTCTTCGGCCTTGCGTGCGAGAATTTTCTTCAGAACGGTGGGGGTATCGCTCATTACTGCTCCTTCGCCAGTTGCTGGCTGAACGCCGCCAGCTCTTCCATCTTCGCCAGTGCCTGGCCATTTTCGAGCTGCTGACGCGCCAGCGCCACGCCATCCGCCAGGGTCGAGGCCCGACCGGCAACATAAAGCGCCGCACCGGCATTCAGCGAGATGATCGCCTGCGCCTTGCGCGCGGCGGCGCTGTCGTCATTCTTGAACGCTCCCATGATCAGGCGCAGGGACTCATCGGAGCTCGCCACTTCCAGGCCGATCAGGCTCTGGCTCTCGATGCCGACATCCTCCGGCGACAGGCTGTATTCCTGAATATCGCCGTTCCAGAGCTCGGCGATTTTGGTATGGGTCGCCAGACTGATTTCGTCGAGGCCGTCGTTGGCATGTACCACCAGCACATGCTCGCCTCCAAGCTCGCGCATCACCTCGGCCATCGGACGGCACAGCGCTTCGCTGAACACGCCGATCACCAGGCGCCTGGCGCCGGCCGGGTTGGTCATCGGCCCGAGGATATTGAACAGGGTACGAATGCCCAGCTCGCGGCGCGGGCCTATGGCATGTTTCATGGCGCCATGGTGGCCTGGTGCGAACATGAAGCCGACACCGGTCTTTTCGACGCAGCGCGCCACCGCGTCACCGCTCAGGGACAGATCGACGCCACAGGCTTCGAGCAGGTCGGCGCTGCCACTGGAGGACGAGACGGCCCGGTTGCCATGCTTCGCCACCCGGGCGCCGGCCGCTGCGGCGACAAAGGCGCTGGCACTGGAGACGTTGAACAGATTGGCACCGTCACCACCGGTACCGACGATGTCGACCAGCGGACCCACACCGATCTGCACCGGGGTGGCCAGTTCGCGCATGACCTGGGCGGCACCGGTGATCTCTTCGATGGACTCGCTCTTCATCCGCAGTGCCACCAGAAAACCGGCGATCTGCGCATCGGTGCACTGGCCGGTCATGATTTGCTGCATGACTTCGATCATTTCACTGCGGCTCAGGTCCAGGTGGTCCACTACCTTGCCGATCGCCTGTTGAATATTCATCTGTGTTCTCCTTAGGCCGCCTGGGCGCGGCGTTTGAGAAAATTGGCCAGCAGTTCATGGCCCTGCTCGGTCAGAATGGATTCCGGGTGGAACTGGACGCCCTCGATGTCCAGGGTCTTGTGACGCACGCCCATGATCTCGTCCAGGCTGCCATCCTCGTTCTGTGTCCAGGCAGTGACCTCCAGACAGTCCGGCAGGGTGCTCTGCTCGATCACCAGCGAGTGATAGCGGGTCACCTCCACCGGATTGGGCAGGCCCTCGAAGACACCGGCATTGTTGTGGTAAACCTTAGAGGTCTTGCCATGCATCACCTGCTTGGCGCGCACGATGCAGCCACCGAATGCCTGACCGATGCTCTGGTGACCGAGACAGATACCGAAGATCGGCAGCTTGCCGGCAAAATGCCTGATCGCCGGTACCGAGATGCCGGCCTCGTTCGGTGTACAGGGCCCCGGCGATATCACCAGTTGCTCGGGCTTGAGCGCCTCGATCTGGTCGAGGGTGACCTCATCATTGCGATAAACGCGGACATCGGCGCCCAGCTCACCGAGATACTGCACGACGTTGTAGGTAAAGCTGTCGTAATTATCGATCATCAGCAACATGTAGAGCCCAACCTTCTGATCCTGTTTTGCTGTATAAAGCCCCGCTCCGCCGACAGGCCGCCGCGTACCGGAGCGGAAATAATACACGACTTCCCCGGTCATCACGACAAGGCGGACCGGGGCGATCGGCGCGACGCAACTATACTCATAGCGCACCAGGAGTCCTCCGATGAAGATATTCACCTGCGACCATTGCGGCCAGACGCTCTACTTCGAGAATGTCGAATGCACACGCTGCCACCACGTCCTCGGCTTTCTGCCCGACCGGATGACGCTTGCGGCGCTTGAGCCGGCAGGAAACGGGTGCTGGCGCCCGGCCGGCACGGCCCAGGATACCGCGCACTATCGCCAGTGTGCCCATTACAGCGGGGCAGGCGTCTGCAACTGGATGATTCCGGCCGGGGACACCGAATCCCACTGCCTTGCCTGCCGCCTCAACCAGACAATTCCGGACCTGGGCGTTGCCGGCAACCTAGAGCTCTGGCGCCGCCTCGAGGCGGAGAAACGACGGCTCGTTTACAGCCTCGAACAGCTCGGACTGCCGCTTGCCGGCAAAAGCCAGGACGCCGAGCGCGGCCTTGCCTTCGCCTTCCTCGCCGATGATCCGACTACCGCCTTTCGCGAGGATGGCCGCGTCCTGACCGGACACAATGCCGGCCTGATCACAATCAATATTACCGAGGCCGACCATGCCATACGCGAGCAGATGCGCCAGCAAATGGCGGAACCCTACCGCACCCTGCTCGGCCACTTCCGCCATGAATCAGGCCATTACTACTGGGACCGGCTGGTGCGCGACAGCCCGTGGCTGCAGGATTTCCGCCGTCTCTTCGGCGACGAGACCCGGGACTACAAGCAGGCCATGCAGTACCATTACCGGCAGGGCGCCCCGACCGGCTGGCAGGCCGCTTTTGTCAGCGCCTATGCCAGCAGCCACCCTGGGAGGACTGGGCCGAAACCTGGGCCCACTACCTGCATATCGTCGACACCCTCGAAACCGCCCATGCTTTCGGCCTGCGCGTCAACCCCCGGGTGGCGGAAGGTAACGATATCAGCGCCGGTATCTGCTTCGACCCCTATCGCAGCGAAGACTTCGACCCGCTGATCAATCAGTGGCTGCCGATCACCTATGCCCTCAACAGCCTGAACCAGAGCATGGGGCAGCCCGATCTTTATCCCTTCGTACTGGCCCCGACCGCCGTCGAAAAGCTGGCCTTCGTGCACCGGCTGGTGCGGCAGCAGACTCGCCAGTCGTAAGGTCGCGTGATGCGTAAGGTGGCGTCCCACCGGGTGGCTAAGCCACCGGCTGCCAACTCGCAGCCAGCACCGGCTGCAACTGCTCGCGCACATCCTGCGGCACGATCTCGCCGGCGCCGGTCGGTGCATCGAAAGCCGCCATGGCCGATACCAGACGTGCCAGGTCGTCCTCACAGGCTACGAAGCCGTCGAGCTGCAGCCCGTCGATAACCGATGGCTCCGTGCCCCAGCCGGAGACGCTGATGCTGCCTTCTGTGCCGACAAAACCCACCAGCAGATCGTCCCCCTGACGGGACAGCCACAGTTCATCCGGTGCGAACCCGGACAGTGACAGCACATCCTGCCCCCGGCCGTCCCGGGCGGCCGTCAGGATCAGGTCGTCCCCATCTCCCGGGGCATATCGATAGCGGTCATTGCCGTTACCGCCTTCAAGGATATCGTCACCCGCTCCGCCTTCCAGATCATCGTCGCCATTGCCACCGGACAGGCTGTCGTTGCCCTGGTCACCGTGCAGGCGGTCGTCACCGTTCTCCCCTTCGAGCCGGTCGTCCTGGGCGCCCCCCGACAACAGATCGTCACCCTCCCCGCCATGGAGCAGATCCTCTCCAGAGCTGCCGAACAGGCGATCCGACTCGGCTCCGCCATCCAGCACATCGGCGCCCTGGCCGCCATAGAGCTGGTCCGCGCCCTGCCCGCCGAACAGCATGTCGCTGCCGTTCTCGCCGAATATCAGGTCGTTGCCCTGATCCCCCGAGATCAGGTCATTGCCGCTTCGGCCGTAGACGATATCGTCTCCGCCGCGGGCCGCGATGCTGTCGTCCGAACCGTAGCCCTCGAGGTAATCCGCGCCCTGGGTGGCCTGCAGCGTCATCGCCATGACATCCTCGATCGACAGCAGCGAGCCATCGGCAAAGCGGATCTCCCCAAGGGCGCTGTCGCTGACGCCATCGCCGCTGAAATAGCCGGCGATCTGCACGCTGTCGGCATTGCGGTCGATGCTGATCAGCAGGTCGTCGCCGACCCGCAGCAGGCGCACCTTTTTACGACTGACCGAAGCGTCGAACACCAGTGCATCCCGACCCAGCCGGTCGCTATTGACGATCAGGTCGTGCCCGTCTCCGGCGGCAAACCGGTAGAGGTCGTCACCGGTGCCGCCCTGCAGGCGGTCATTGCCGGCACCACCGCTCAGGTTATCGTTGCCATCCTCGCCAAAGAGGCGGTCATCGTCGGCATCGCCATACAGCTGATCGTCGCCGCCGGCGCCATGCACCTCGTCGATGCCGGCCAGCGAATGGATCTCTTCGCCGCTTTCGAAACCGTAGATGACATCGTCCAGTTCCGTCGTGGCATACAACTTGTCGAGCGCGTCCAGCGCGCGCACCTCGGTACTGCCGTCGGCCAGCACGAAACGGACCTGCTCGATTCGGTTGGTCGAGACCCGGTGATCCTGATAGGCCTTGGCAACGGTGATGCGATCGCCGGTCGGGCGGCCGTCCGGATCGAACAGATGCAGCACCAGGTCTTCGCCATCCGGCCCGGCACGCTCGATTTTGACATCCGTGGGCAGGATGCCGCCATAGAACTCGATGGTATCGACGCCGGCGTTCTCGTAGATCAGGTCCTGGCCGTGCCCCGGCGCGAAGCGATAGACATCGTCTCCGGCACCGCCATAGAGGGTATCGTGCCCCTGCAGGGCCTCGAAGCGGTCAGCGCCCTCGGTGCCGAACAGGGTATCGTCGCCCTCCGTCACCGGCTGCTCGATGCGCTCGACAATCTGGCTCAGGGAAAGCGACGCGCCATCCTGGAAACGAAAAGCCTCGATCGCCCCTTCCCGCAGGCTGCCGTCGAAATCGAAGACATTGTCGATCCGGACCGAGTCGCCGGTCGGAACGCCGTTGGCGTCCAGCAGGGTGACCAGAAGCGAGCTGACGCCGCGGGTGATTTTCAGGCTCTGAGCCGAAACACCTGCGCCGAACGATAATGTATCGACCCCGGCCGAATCGTATATCCGGTCGGCGCCATCGCCCGGCTCGAACAGATAGGTATCGTTGCCGACCTTGCCGAAGAGGCTATCGTCCCCTTTTCCGCCCACCATCAGGTCATCGCCGCCCGTGCCCGACAGGGTGTCGTCGCCATCGCCGCCGGCCACCAGGTTGTCGGCCAGAATCGGCGCCAGAACCGGGTTCGCCCTCAGTTCCGTGGCGACCTGCTCCATCGCGATCGAGTACAGTCCAAGATCCCGCAGCACGCCATAGATCCGGGATACCTCGACGACGTCTCCGGCTTCGAGCAGTTGCTCCAGATAACCGCTGAAAGCGGCGGTGTCGGGTACGAACGCCAGCGATTGCGGATCGTAACGCACACCGATCAGTTCGAAGGCATCGGCATAATGGGACTGCGCCATCAGCTGCCCGTAGACGAACGCCTTGAACGTCTCGTACTGGGCGATCAGTACCGGAGCGGCACGACCATGGGGATTGGGGTCGCGCTGCCCCCAGCACCAGGTCCCGAGATAGCCCCGTCCGACCAGTGCTTCCAGCGCCTCGAGCTGACGGGCGTCCATCACATGGCCATAGACCCGGCTCGGATCCCGGCTGTAGGGATCGACATCGGCCACACCGGTCCACTGATAGATCAGGCCGTCGAGCATGGCGCGCCGCGCGCTGTCGTCGCTTTCGTCGACGAAGGCCTGCACCATCGCCTGCAGCAGCGGGTCCCGCGCCATGGCCTGATCGAGATCGTGCACGTTGCCGAAGCCGCGCGCATTGGGAAGGGCCCGGATCCCGTCGCCGGGTTCGAGCCGGTCCCGCGTGATCGTCAGGGTACGGTCGACACCGAACCAGACATCGGCGAGCTGGGCGGTCGAACCATCGGCCAAGGTCGCATTGCCGCGCTGCCGGATGGTATTGCCGTTGTCGTCGACTTCGCTGGCGGGCTGCCACTGCACCGACAGGGCGGAAACACCGACCTCCTCGAGTGTCAGGAGCTCGCCGTCGTCGACCCGGGCATCGGCGTCCAGATCCTGCCAGATCCGCAACCGGCCGTAGCCTTCATCCTGCGCATCGACCACGCTGTCGAAATTCTGATCGAGCGCCGCCAGTGCCTCGAAACCATTGGCGGCATAACGGCCGTCCTGCAGCCGGGTATTGTTGCCGAACAGCTCCTCGCCGTTGCTTATCCGGCCATCGCCGTCCAGATCCATCACCAGCAGTCCATCGTCCGGCGCGACCCAGCCGGTGAGTTCCGAAAAGCCGTTATTGTCGTGGTCGAAGTAGATGAATTCCGAATGGGACAGCGTTTCTATGCCTTCGCCGTCGAGGTCGAGCAATAGCGGCGAGGTGATCTGCTCGGGCTTCTCGAACGATGGTTTATTGCCCCCGCCCTCCGAGCAGCTCGCCGGATCCTCGAGATCCGAGATGGCCTCGAGGTCGTCCAGCATCAGGTCCATGTAATTGCGCAAACCCTGCAGGGTATTGTCTACCAGCACCTCGAGTCGGCTCTTCCTGTCCGGGTTATCCTGGGACGCATCGGATGCCGTATCGACGATCAGGTCGACGGGATAGTTTTCCAGAAAGCTGCGTACATCCCGGTTCCAGGCCTCCACCTTCGCATGGGAGTATTCACACTCGACCTCGGAGTGCTCTTCCGCCACCTCGGGCGGTAGATCGTCCAGCAGGTCGTCGATAAACTCCCGGATCTCCTCTTTGGCTCTCTTTTCCAGCTCCAGCTCGACATCCGTTCTGGCCTTGTCGATCGTCGGTTCGGCAGCATCCCTCGCATCCGCCGGATAGGCTTCCTGCTTGTTTTCCAGCGACTTCTTCAGCTCGCTGTTGGACGCTGCCGCATTCCGCTCCGACTCGCCCTGCTGTCGATAATCCTGTTCGGCAGTCTCGAGATCCGCGGCCAGGTCTTCGGCATAGGTGCCGGTATCGCTCCTGTCGATCAATGCCAGCTCATCCCCGATGGTCTGCAGGGCCTCTGCCTCGACACCATCGGTCGCGGCATCCAGTTCTTCCGAATAGAGCTCCAGCAACCTGTCGGCGACATAGTCGTCAATGGCCTCGAAATAAACGGAAGCCTCATAATCAAGCCTCGAGGCTATCTCGCTGTCGCCATACTCCCCGGTCAACTCGTTGAAGGGTCCGAGCATGTGCTCATGGAACGCGATATAATCCTCCGCCGTGACATTCTCCTTCTTCTGGATCACGTCATCATAATATTCCTGCGACAGCTGTTTCTTGTCCGATATGTATATCGCCACGCCTTCTTCAAAGCTGGACTCGAGCGAACGCTGCTGCCATTGTGCCGAAACTTCAGCCACCAGCTCGTTATATGACATCTCGATCAAGGCAGCCTCTTCTTCGACCTTTTGTCGGAATGCATCAACCGCATCTCCGGCATAGATATCGATCTGATGATTAAATACATCAAACTGATCTTCAAACGCCTGATACACGCTTTCTCTTATTTCATCAAAAGATGGTAGAGAAATTGCCACAAATCCAGTGACCGCAGAAATCATCTCGAACAGTGCTTCAAATGCCAAAGTGTAAATATTTTTCGCTGGAACGGCTGATAGCACTGACGAAACAAGCCCAAAGGCAGCGGACGCAAATTCAAAAACATCTTTAGCTACTAAGTCTTCTTCTTCGTTTCTATAGAGAGCAACGAGATCATATGCTTCATTTATAAATATAGAAATATCTGAAACAACCCCCAACAAATGCGTGTTATTTACCAGCCCCAATTGCTTTATATTATCCAATATATCTGCCGAAACCTTGAGAGCCGCGATCGACTTGTCAATGCCATCAGCTTCCGGATCATCAATTGAACTAATAAGCCCAAGAATAGAGCTTATTTTGGCGGAATAGCTTGAGGTTGATTTAAAATCATCAAGATAATTTTCAATCGCATTTATATATCCTTCCTTATTTAACATATCCAGCCCTCCTTAGCGAGATATATAAAACAAACGGAAAAACCCAAAAAATCGTGACAACCACTACTAAAAACACAGAAAAATACACAACATTCCTTGTTCTATCACGAAGATTATTTAGCTTTTTCTTTATATTTTCCACCTCCTCCCCGTTGTAAATAAATGTTAATACAGATCGCCGATCAACCATTTTGTCTAAAAGCGTACTATGATAGTACAAAACAAGTATCTTTCTATCCTCCACATCGCGATTACTTAATATATCTTCAAGTATATCTGGCCTTGGTATCCCCCTATAGTAAAGGCGTCTACTTTCAACCAAAGAATAGCCATATATACCGTAGCGCTGACCTTTTTTCGGACTAAAATTCAATCTGTCAACATAGAACAAATCCTGTTTCAAATCGTCTTCGTCGGGCATCGTAAAAACAGTACTAAAGCCAAGCACAGGAAAAACAAGAAATATAAAAAGAAACATCCAATAAGCTCGTTCTAGCCTATACAAAAAACATCCATATTTAACATAAAAGACTAAAATCGTTTTCACTACCGACACCCTCCTATTAGCGCTCCTCGACACTATCGCTCTTATATCTCAACAGCGGCGCCGTAATATATTCGATCAACAGCCGCTTCCCGGTTTTTACTTCGGCGCTCACGCCCATTCCCGGTACCAGCTCCACCATGCGCCCGTCGATATCGAGTGCGGTCCGGCTCAGCCGGACACTGGCCTTGTAGATCAAGCCCTTGAGTTCATCCGCCGTGGCGTCGGCCGACAGTTTTTCGATCGTGCCGGGGATGACACCGTATTTGGTGAACGGGAAGGTATGCACCTTGATTTCGGCGGGCTGGCCGGCTTCGACGAAACCGATATCCTTGTTTTCGAGCCAGACTTCGGCCATCAGCGGCTGGTCGAGCGGGACGATTTTCATCAGCACTTCGGCCGGACTGACGACACCACCGGTGGTATGAACCGCCAACTCCTGGACGATGCCGTCGACCGGAGCGGTCAATTGCTGTTTCCGGCTCAGTTCCCGGGCTTTGATCAACTCTTCCCGCAACGCGCTGCGCTCGCGCTCCAGCTTCAGCAGCTGCTGGAGGGCTTCCCCCGCGTAGCGGCGACCAGCGACGCCCGCTGTTGCCGCAGCTCCTCGACCTCTGCGTCCAGCTGACGGGCACGGGCCTTCGCCGCACTCAGTTCGTACTGCTGTTCGATGCGGTTCTGTTCCAACTCCAGATAGCTGACCCGTGCGACCAGCTGCCGCTCGCTGAGGGACTCGAGCGCCTGCGTTCGCTGGGTGATCAGCGGCAGCGTTCTGGTAAGCCTCGCGATCTTGGCGTGATTGATCGCCTGTTCGGCCCTTTTGCTCTCAAGCTTTCGGGTCAGCTGGGCAAGCTGGGCCCGATAGCTGCCGACCTGCTGTTCCAGCAGCTGCCGATGAGGGCTGACCTGGTCCGCAGACGCCGCGTGCGACCATTCCGGAGGGGCAACAGCGGGCCGCGAGCCGCTCTCTGCCAGGCTGCTCAGGTAGGCTTTCAGTCGAACAATGCCCAGCTGACTCTGCAACAGGTCCTGACTGAGCCGGCTCTCATCGGCTCCCGTCAGGGTGTTGTCGAGATCGACCAGCGCATCGCCCCGGCGTACCTGCTGACCTTCGGATATGTGGATACGGGAGACCACGCCCCGTTCGTATGGCTGAATCAGCTTGACCTGCCCGGACGGGACAAGCTTGCCCTCGGCCGTTGCGACAATATCCACCTGTCCCAGGCAGGCCCAGAGCAGCCCGGAAGCAAAGAGCCCCATCAGCAACCAGGCAGTGACCCGGTTGCCGGGATGGGGTGGACGTTCGCGGATCTCGAGCGCCGCCGGCAGGAACTCCAGCGTCAGCGCCGAACGGCGCTGATCGCCAAGTCGATGGCGATGGGTCCAGGCCGCCTTCAGTATCCTGAGCATCGATCCGCCTCCCTACCCCGCCTTGACCGCTGCGCCGTCGCTCTGGCAACAGTAGAGGCGGTGATAGTGTCCCTTTAGTGCCAGCAGTTCGTCATGGCTGCCCATTTCCGCTATGCGTCCGCGATCCATCACGACAATCCGGTCGCAACGGCGCACGCTGTTGAGCCGGTGGGCGATGATGAAGAGGGTTCGCCCCTGGCAATCGCCGCCATGTTCTGTCGGATCACCCGCTCCGACTCGTAGTCCAGCGCACTGGTCGCTTCGTCGAAAATCAGAATGCGGGGATCGGTGATCAGCGCCCTGGCAATGGCGATGCGCTGACGCTGCCCACCCGAAAGATTGCAGCCGTGCTCGCCGACCGGACTGTCGTAGCCCAGTGGCAGCTCCAGTATGAATTCATGGGCGCCGGCCATCCTCGCAGCCCGGATCACCGCCGGCATGGGCAGACCCGGGTTCGAAAGGGCGATGTTTTCCCGCACGCTGCGACTGAACAGAAAGCTTTCCTGGGGAACGACCCCGATATTGCGTCTGAGCCAGGCCGTATCGACCATCGCGAGATCGACACCATCGATCAGCACACGGCCCGACTCCGGCACATGGAGGCGCTGTAACAGTTTGGCCAGGGTGCTTTTGCCGGAACCGGAGCGACCAACAATGCCGATCACCTCGCCCGGACGCACTTCGAGTGAAATATCGCCCAGAATCCTTGGCCCGTCCGGCCGGTAGCGGAACCCGACATGCTCGAAGTTCACGCGTCCCTGCAATTGCGGCAAAGTACTGCGATTGGGGTTGTAGCCGGATTCTGTCGGGGTATTGAGGATATCGCCGAGGCGTCGGATCGATATACCGGCCTGCTGAAAATCCTGCCAGAGCTGCACCAGCTTCAGAATCGGTCCGCAAACGCGTCCTGCGATCATGTTGAAAGCGACCAGTTGCCCGACCGTCATGACGCCGTCGATGACGAGGTGGGCGCCCCACCAGACGATCAGCAGGGTCGTCATCTTGCTGGTAAAGCTGGCGATCTGGTTGGCGACATTGTTCAGGTTATTGCTGCGAAAGGTGGCCGTAACATGGCGCGCCAGCTGGTCTTCCCAACGCCGCTGCATCTGCGGCTCCACGGACAGGGCCTTGAGGGTTTCGACACCGGTCACCGCCTCCACCAGGAATGCCTGATTCTCCGCGCCGGCCCGAAATTTTTCGTCCAGCCGGTGACGCAGTATCGGCGTGATAAAGATCGACAAGCCGATATAGACCGGTAGCGTGCCGAGCACGATCCAGGTCAGCAGCGGGCTGTAGAACCACATGACGGCAAAGAACAGCAGCGTGAACAGCAGGTCGATCACCAGCGTCAGCGCCGTCCCGGTAATGAAGTTGCGGATGGTGTCGAGCTCGCGCACCCTGGCCACGCTATGCCCGGCCTGGCGCGCCTCGAAATAGGAAAGGGGCAGCGAGATCAGATGATGGAACAGCCTGGCACCCAGCTCGACATCGACCCGGCTGGTGGTATGGGCGAACAGCCAGTTGCGCAAACCACCCAGTACCGCATCGAAAGCGGCAATGATGAAAAAGCCGAACGCCAGCACATCGAGGGTGGTAAAACCGCGATGCACCAGCACCTTGTCCATCACCACCTGGAAGAACAGTGGCGTGGCCAGAGCGAACAGCTGAAGAAAGAAAGAGACCAGCAGCACTTCGCCGAAAAGCCGCCGGTACTTGAGCAGCGACGGGATGAACCAGCGGATATCGAAGCTGTCGAGGGCAGTGCCCACCCCGCCGCGCCGGGACAGCAGAATCGTCGCTCCGTCCCAGCGCTGCGCCAGCTCACCCTCGCTGAGCGTGACCGGCTGGCCATCGCTGTCCATGATCAGCGCCCGGCCTTCAGTCGCCACGCGGGCAATCACGAAAAAGTGCCCATCCCTGTCGATGGCGATGACCGGAAGGCAGGCATTATCGAGCTGACGGAAGGTTATCCGGGATTTCCGGGCGCGCAACCCTAGACGGCCGCAGGCGCGCAGCAAGTCCTGGGTGTCGATTGCCTGACCGGGCGCAGCAAACTGGTGCTGCAGCTGTCGATAGTCAGCCGGAAGCTGATACAGCCGCAACACCGTAACCAGTGCAGCGAGCCCGGAATCCCTGGGGCCTTGACTTCGATCCATGAAGTCACCTGCAAAGCTTGGGTGTAAGGGGTTTGATTCAGACTAGGTCAGTGTTCGGCGGAGCGCAAATGCGGCTGGGTGATGGGTGACGCGTGACGCGTGACGCGTGACGCGTGACGCGTGACGCGTGACGCGTGACGCGTGACGGGCAATTATCCGCGGGTGCCGCGATGTGCGAAGACGGGTTACGCGTAACGTGTAACCCGTAACGCTATTACATATTCGGATAGTTCGGACCGCCACCGCCTTCGGGCACCACCCAGTTGATATTCTGGGACGGGTCTTTGATGTCGCAGGTCTTGCAGTGTACGCAGTTCTGGGCGTTGATCTGGAAGCGCTTGCCCTGCTCGTCCTCGACCACCTCGTAAACCCCGGCCGGGCAGTAGCGCTGCGCCGGTTCCGCCCAGGTCGGCAGGTTCTTCTCGAGCGGGATGCTGGCATCCTTGAGCTGCAGATGACAGGGCTGGTCTTCCTCGTGGTTGGTGTTCGACAGGAACACCGACGACAGCTTGTCGAAACTGAGTTTGCCGTCCGGCTTCGGATACTGGATCTGCTTGCACTCGGACGCCGGCTTTAGCTGCGCATAATCCTTGCGGGTATCGTGCAGCGTCACCGGGATCCTGCCGCCGAAGATATTCTGGTCGATGAAGTTGAAGGCGCCGCCCAGCAGGGTGCCGAACCTGTGCATCGCCGGACCGAAATTGCGGCTGCGGAACAGGTCGTCATAAAGCCAGGAAGCCTTGAACTTCTCGCTGAAGGCGGTCAGATCCTGGCCACCCTCGTCGCCACTGGCCAGCGCCTCGAACACCGCTTCGGCCGCCAGCATGCCGGATTTCATCGCGGTGTGGGTGCCCTTGATCTTCGAGAAGTTCAGAGTGCCGGCATCGCAGCCGAGCAGCAGCGCGCCGGGCATGGTCATCTTCGGCAGCGAGTTGAAGCCGCCCTTGGTGATGGCGCGGGCACCGTAGGAGACGCGCTTGCCGCCCTCGAGGTACTGCCTGAACAGCGGGTGGTGCTTCATGCGCTGGAACTCGTCGAACGGGCTCAGCCAGGGGTTGCTGTAGTTGAGGTCGATGATCAGCCCCACCACCACCTGGTTGTCTTCGGCATGGTAGAGGAAGAAGCCGCCGTTGGTATCGCCCTGCTCTTCACCGGACAAGGGCCAGCCGGCGCCATGCAGCACCAGCCCCGGCTGATGTTTGGCCGGATCGATGTCCCAGAGCTCCTTGATGCCGATGCCGTAATGCTGCGGATCCTTGTCCCTGTCCAGGGCGAACTGCTCGATCAGCTGCTTGCCGAGGTGACCGCGACAGCCTTCGGTGAACAGGGTGTATTTGGCGTGCAGCTCCATGCCCGGCATGTAGTTCGGGCCCTGCTCCCCGCTGGCGGTCACCCCCATATCGCCGGTGGCGATCCCCTTCACACTTCCTTTGAGAGGGCCATTCTCATGGTAGAGTACTTCGGCGGCGGCGAAGCCCGGGAAGATCTCGACGCCCAGCGCCTCGGCCCGTTCGGCCAGCCAGCGGCAGAGGTTGCCGAGGCTCGCGACGTAGTTGCCGTCGTTGTGCATCGTCTTCGGCGCCAGCGCATTGGGGATGCGGCGGGCGTTTTCGGCGTCCTTCAGCAGATAGATCCGGTCCTCGGTGACCGCGGTTTTCAGCGGCGCCCCCTGCTCGGCCCAGTCCGGGAAGAGTTCGTTCAGCGCCCGCGGCTCGATCACCGCACCGGAGAGGATATGGGCACCGACTTCGGAGCCTTTCTCGACGACGCAGACCGTCAGCTCCTGCTCGGCTTCCTGCGCCTGCTGCATCAGCCGGCAGGCGGCCGATAGACCCGCGGGGCCGGCACCGACGATGACGACGTCGAACTCCATTGATTCGCGAACGGCTTCGCTCATGGGGAAATCACCTCGTTGTTGTTTTTGCACGACCGGCGCTGCCTTGGCAGGCGGGCGCCGACCGTCAGGAATTCTGTGAATCATTCGTAGGATGGGTAGAGCCGCCACCTGCCATTGCTGTCGACAGGCGATGATCCCCGACGGCGGCGTAACCCATCATAGATCGCAGGATGGGTGAAGCCGCAATGGCACTGTGATCCCAGCATGCAGGGACTTGTCGCGGCGTGCGGACAGCCCAAGATGGGTTACACGGCGCTCAGAATCCGTCAGTGTCGGACATCCCTAGCCCTGCGCCGCTTCACCCATCCTACGATCCTTAGGCTGGTCCGTTACAGCTTGCTTTCCAGCTCCGGTACCGCCTCGAAGAGGTCGGCGACGAGACCGTAATCGGCTACCTGGAAGATCGGCGCCTCTTCGTCCTTGTTGATCGCGACGATCACCTTGGAGTCCTTCATGCCGGCCAGATGCTGGATGGCACCGGAGATACCGACGGCGATGTAGAGCTCCGGCGCGACGATCTTGCCGGTCTGGCCGACCTGCATGTCGTTCGGCACGAAGCCGGCGTCGACGGCGGCGCGGGACGCACCGACGGCGGCGCCCAGCTTGTCGGCGACCTTTTCGATCAGCGCGAAGTTCTCGCCGTTGCCCATGCCGCGGCCACCGGAGATGACGACGCGGGCGGCGGTCAGTTCCGGGCGGTCGGACTTGGCGACTTCCTCGCCGACGAAGCGGGAAATACCGGCATCGTCAGCGGCGCCCACGGCTTCGATGGTCGCCGAACCGCCTTCTGCCGCCGCCGCATCGAAAGCGGTACCGCGCACGGTGATCACCTTGATTGCATCCAGCGACTTGACGGTGGCGATGGCGTTGCCGGCGTAGATTGGACGCTTGAAGGTATCGGCGCTCTCGACGGCGACGATGTCGGACAGCTGACCGACGTCCAGCAGCGCGGCGACGCGCGGCAGCAGGTTCTTGCCGGTGGTGGTGGCCGGCGCCAGGATATGGCTGTAATCCTTGCCGAGCTCTGCGACCAGCGGTGCGACATTTTCGGCCAGCTGATGGCCGTAGGCGGCATTGTCCGCCAGCAGGACCCTGGAGACGCCGGCGACTTTCGCCGCTTCGTCGGCCACGGCCTGGGCGCCTTCGCCTGCGACCAGAATGGCCAGGTCGCCACCGCTTTCTTTCGCAACGAGCGCCGCCGCGGTGACCGCGTGCAGGGTGGCCGGTTTCAGGGTGCTGTTATCGTGTTCTGCAACAATCAGGATGGCCATCAGATCACCTTCGCTTCATTCTTCAGTTTGTCGACCAGCTCCTCGACCGAAGCCACCTTGATACCGCCCTGGCGCTCGGCCGGCGGCTCGACCTTCAGCAGCTCGGTGTGGGCGCGCAGCTCGACACCGAGGTCCGCCGGGGTCTTGACGTCCAGCGGTTTCTTCTTGGCCTTCATGATGTTCGGCAGCGAGGCGTAGCGCGGCTCGTTCAGGCGCAGGTCGGTGGTGACGATCGCCGGCAGCTTCAGGCCAACGGTCTGCAGACCGCCGTCGACTTCACGGGTCACCAGGGCTTCGTCGCCTTCGATCTTCACCTCGGACGCGAAGGTGCCCTGCCCCATGCCGGTCAGCGCCGCCAGCATCTGGCCGGTCTGGTTGTTGTCGGAATCGATCGCCTGCTTGCCGAGGATCACCAGGCCCGGCTGCTCGTCCGCGACCACCTTGGCCAGCAGCTTGGCAACCGAGAGGGATTCCGGCATGGCGTCGGTTTCGATATGGATACCGCGATCGGCGCCCAGCGCCAGGGCGGTGCGGATCTGCTCCTGTACGGCCTTCGGGCCGATGGAGACGACCACCACCTCGGAGGCGGTGCCCGCTTCCTTCAGTCGCACCGCTTCCTCGACGGCGATCTCGCAGAAGGGGTTCAGTGCCATCTTGACGTTGGTCAGATCCACATCGCTGTGGTCCGCCTTGACGCGTACCTTGACGTTGTAGTCGAGCACACGCTTGACCGTAACCAGTACTTTCATGCTGTCCTGCCTTTTTTATTGACTGCATCGCTGGCGCCTTCAGGCTCGACGAATTCAGAACCTAAAAGGACACCACCCCGACCCAGAGGTCATCTACTGGCCTGCCATAGCGTGCAAAGCGCCACAGGCCGGTAATTCGATAGGCACCAGTGTCGCGCCAACAGGCAAGCGGAACAATAACAAAAGGAGACGATTGATTGACAAAAGAGGCCACGGGTTCGAACAGGCCGCACCTCCGCGGAAATGATCCATGGGAGGGCGCTGTCCGGAAAGGAGAGGTTGGGAAAGGATACGCGTGACGGATAACCCGTCACGCGTTACCCGTCACGCGTCAGAGATTATCGAGCCCTTTCTCGACCATGGCGACGGCGCGGAACATGGCCCGCCCCTTGTTCATGGTCTCGTCCCACTCGTTCTGGGGCACGGAGTCGGCGACGATGCCGGCGCCGGCCTGGATATGCAGGGTCTTGTCCTTGATCACCGCGGTGCGGATGGCGATGGCGGTATCCATGTTGCCGTTCCAGGAAAGATAGCCGACCGCGCCACCATAGACACCGCGCTTCACCGGCTCGAGCTCGTCGATGATCTCCATCGCCCGCACCTTGGGGGCTCCGCTCAGGGTGCCCGCCGGATGGGCGGCCCGCAGTACGTCCATGGCGGTGACGCCGTCACGCAGCCGGCCGTTGACGTTGGAGACGATGTGCATGACATGGGAATAACGCTCGACCACCATCTTCTCGGTCAGCCGGACCTCGCCGATACGGGCGACCCGGCCGATATCGTTGCGCCCCAGGTCGATCAGCATCAGGTGCTCGGCCAGCTCCTTCGGGTCGGACAGCAGATCCTGCTCCAGCGCCAGGTCGTCCTCCTCGGTACGGCCGCGCGGACGGGTACCGGCGATCGGGCGCACCGTCGCGATGCCGTCCTCGACCCGGGCCAGGATCTCCGGCGACGAACCGACCACCTGGAAATCATCCAGGTTCAGCAGATACATGTAGGGTGACGGATTGAGGCAGCGCAGCGCGCGGTAGAGATCCAGCGGACGGCTTTCGAACGGAATCGACATGCGCTGCGAGATCACCGTCTGCATCATGTCGCCCGACAGAATGTATTCCTTGATTTTCGCCACCGCCGCCTTGAACGCATCCTCGCCGAAACTGGACTTGAACTCGCTTTCGTCGACATGACGTGCCGGCACGCCGCCCGGTTCCTGGGGTGTGGCGAAGCGCAGCCGGGCGACCAGCTCGTCAAGCCGGCGGTGGGCCCGCCCGAGAGCATCCTCCCGGGCCGGATCAACATGGCAGATCAGGATCAGCTTGCCGCTGAGATTGTCGAACACCACCAGCTCGTCCGAGACCATCAGCAGGATATCGGGGGTACCGATCACGTCCGGCGGCGCGCTCCGTGCGAGTCGCTTTTCGACATAACGTACGCTGTCGTAGCCGAAATAGCCGACCAGCCCGCCATTGAAACGCGGCAGATGCGGCAGGTCCGGCACCCGGTAGCGGTGCTGGAACTGCTCGACGAAGGCCAGAGGATCCTCGACCTCCAGCTGCTCGACGACCTCACCGTCCGTGGTGACCGTTACCTGGTGATCGCGTACCTTGAGCACGGTGCGGCACGGCAGACCGATGATGGAATAACGCCCCCACTTCTCGCCGCCCTCGACGGACTCGAAAAGATAGCTGTAGGGCGCGTCGGCCAGTTTCATATAGGTAGACAGCGGTGTGTCGAGGTCGGCCAGCACCTCGCGCATCACCGGGATACGGTTGTACTGCTGGGCGGCCAGTTCGGAAAACTGTTCAGGCGTCATGTTGGGGCCTCATCAAGAATCGGTAGGAAAGTCCTGGCATTCAGTTGAATCAGAGACGCCATCGCCATCGTTCGCCGACCAGGACCGAGCGCAGATGGATACCGATTTTGATAGAGAGTTGCTTCACGGCCGAAAGTATCAGTCAAATCATTGAGTTGGAGTTACACGATATAGTAGGCCACTGGCTAGAGCAACTGATCGAGACGCTGCACCAGCAGGTCCGGCGCGCTGTCCTCGATCGGTTCGCCATGGTTGTAACCATAGGGCACCGCCGCCACCGGGCAGCCGGCCGCCCGGGCCGCTTTCACGTCGTTGATCGAGTCGCCGACCATCAGCGTACTGACCGGGCGCGCCCCGCACTGCTCGATCGCGCTCAACAGCATCGCCGGATCCGGCTTGCGGGTCGGCAGGCTGTCGCCGCCGAGCACGACCTGGAAGAAGCGCGCGATGCCAAGGCCTTCCAGCACCGGCGTGGTGAACCGCATCGGCTTGTTGGTTGCGATACCCAGCGCGATGTCGCGGGCCTTCATGCCCTCGAGACAGTCGACAACGCCGGGATAGAGTACGCTCTGTTCGGCCATGGCCTCGCCATAGAAGTGCAGAAAGAGCGCGTAGGCCTGATCGAACAGCGCCGAGGGCGCCGGCTCCGCCACGTCGAATCGCCCGACCAGCGCCCGCTGCACCAGCATCGGCGCACCGTTGCCGACCCAGTCCCGTACCCGGTCGATGCCGGCGGCCGGACGATCGAGTGCCGCCAGCATAAGATCCACCGCCCGGGCCAGGTCCGGCACACTGTCGACCAGGGTGCCGTCCAGATCGAACAGCACCAGCTGCGGGTCGCGGCCATCGAATAGCTGTCGCATCAGACTTTCGCCAGCTCGGCCCGCATCGCGTCGATGGCAGACCTGTAGTCGTCAGTGTTAAAGATCGCAGAACCGGCAACGAAGGTATCGGCCCCGGCCGCGGCGATCTCGGCGATATTGTCGATCCCGACACCGCCATCGACCTCGAGGCGGATGTCGAAACCGCTGGCATCGATGCGCTCGCGTACCCGGCGCAGCTTGTCGAGGGTCGACGGGATGAACTTCTGCCCGCCGAATCCCGGGTTCACCGACATCAGCAGGATCATGTCGAGCCGGTCCATCACATGGTCAAGGTAGTGCAGCGGCGTCGCCGGGTTGAACACCAGCCCGGCCTTGCAGCCGCCGTCGCGAATCATCTGCAGCGAACGGTCGATATGCTCCGAGGCTTCGGGGTGGAAAGTGATATAGGTGGCGCCCGCCTCGATGAAATCGCCGATCATGCGGTCCACCGGCTTCACCATCAGGTGCACGTCGATCGGCGCCTCGATGCCATACTGACGCAGCGCCTTGCACACCATCGGGCCGATCGTGAGGTTGGGAACGTAATGGTTGTCCATGACGTCGAAATGCACGATATCGGCACCGGCCGCCAGGACGTTATCGACCTCTTCTCCCAGTCGGGCGAAGTCGGCGGACAGGATGGACGGAGCAATCTTGTAATCGGCCATAGGGGACTCTTTCAGCTGGCATGGATGACTGGACGCTATTGTAACCAAGGCGCCTCTTGCCTGCGACCGGGCAGTTCTGAATAATCCGGCCATGCACAGACAAATACGCACCCTCGCCTTTGCCCTCGCCTGCTCCGGCCTCGCCCTCCAGGTCCAGACCGGCTTCGCGGCCGAATCCGGGGCCGAACCGAGCCAGGCCGGAGCCGCCCTGCCGGCACGCACCCGGGTGGAGCCGGCCCCGCAGTTGCAGGGCATGGAGGCTCTGGCCCGGACACTCTCGGCGGAAACCGAAACGGTCTGGCTCGAGACCAACAGCGACAGGACCCTGACCCTCTACTATCCGGCGATCCAGGCGAACCCCGTCGGCGCGCTGATTCTGCTGCCCGACGAACATCGCCATCCGGACTGGCCGACGGACCTGCACCCGCTTCGCATCGGGCTGGCGCAGCATGGCTGGGATACTCTGGCGGTCTCGCTTCCCGCTGCGGATCCGCCACCGATACCTGAACGGACCCTGCCGGTCTCGTCCGCCAGCGCTTCCCCGGCCCCGAGTTCGACCACGACGGAGCCGCCGGCCCCCGCCACCGGCGCCGAGCCGCCGCTGGAGAGCTACGGCGAACGGGTCGAGAAGATCTGCGAAGCGGCGATGCGGCACCTCGAATCACGTCAGCGCGAACGGCTGATTCTGCTGGGCAGCGGCACAGGGGCGACCTGGGCCGCACAGTGCGCCAAACGCTTCCAGGACAGCCACAAACTGAGCCTCATTCTGCTGGAACCCCGTATCCCCGAAACGCCCCGGGCGCCGGAGCTGACCACGCTGATGCCGGAGTTGAAGATGGCGATACTCGACCTCTACCGCCTGCCGGACACACCGCTGGATCGCGGCGACGACCGGGCCCGGCGCCGCGCCCACGCCATGCAGCGCGCCGGCGCCGGGCAGTATCACCAGAGCCGCCTGCCGCCACGGCTGCCCGACGACGGCGACTGGCTGGTACGGGAAGTGCGCGGCCGCATCGACCGCTACCTGCTGACACCGAAGCCCGTCGAACCTGAGCCCGAACCGACCACCAACCAGCGGCCGGGCGGGTAACGAAGGTTACGCGTCACCCCGACCAAAGTGCCGACCATACCACGCCGCTCCAGCGCATCCCTGCGCCCGCGGCATACCGTTCATCCTGAACATATTCACGCCGCCTTGCGTGCGGCCTTGATGCGGTCGTAGGCGGCCTGGATCTCCTGGGCCTTCTCCTTCGCCAGCTGCATCATCTCTTCCGGCAGTCCCTTGGCCACCAGCTTGTCGGGGTGGTGCTGGCTCATCAGCCGGCGATAGGCCTTTTTCACTTCGGCGTCGGACGCCGACTCGCCGACGCCCAGCACGCCGTAGGCATCCTTCAGCAGACGCGGATCGGAGAAGCCGCCCTGCTGGTGCGAGCGAAAGCTGTGTTCCTCGAATGCCTGCTGCGCCTGCATCCGTGCCACCAGGGCCGCGACCTCCTGCTCGGTCATCATCAGCAGCTGGCAGACCTGACGTATGATGGCGAGCTCCGCCGGGCTGATATCGCCGTCGGCCATTGCGGCCTGCAACTGGATCTCGACGAACATCAGCTTCAGCGGCGCGTGGTAGCGGATCAGCGCGGCCAGCGGGCGCAGCACATCGGCGATGTCGAAATAGTCCTGCTTGCCCTCGTTGAACAGCTCGATCGCCTCCTGGCGGCGCCGTTCGTCGAGGTTCATCCGCGCCATCACCGCGCGGGCATACTGGATCTCGGTTTCGCTGACGCGGCCGTCGGCCTTGGCGATCTTGCCCATTACCGCAAAGGTGCCCCGGAAGAACGCCTCCCGCGGGTTCAGCTTGCTCACCGCGCCCTTGAGCCAGCGATCCAGCATGAAGCCGACGCCGGCCCCCAGCACCAGTCCGAACAGACCGCCACTGATCAGGCCGATCAGGCCTCCCACCACCAGACCGGTGCGATGCCTGCGCAGTGCCTCGCCCAGCCCGGTTCCGAATTGCTCCGGATTAATCGCCATCGATACGTTTCTCCCTCAGATACCTGTCCACTTGTTGCAGCCGCTCCAGGGTCCCGACATCGACCCAGTAGCCGCCATAATGCTCCCCCGTCACCCGCCCCCGCTCCATCGCCCTGCGCAACAGTGGCGCCAGCGCAAAGGCACCGGGTTCGCACCCGTCAAACAGCGCCGGGGACAGCACACTGACCCCGGAAAAGGTATGGCGTTCCGCGCCGTTCGGGTCGACCCGCCCGTCCCGCAGTGCGAAGTCGCCCTCCGGGTGCTGCGGCGGATTGTCGACCAGCACCAGGTGGGCCTGGCCCTCGAGCCGCTGCGGCAGGCGCCCGAAGGGATAATCGGTAAAGACATCGCCATTGACCACGACGAAGGGCTCCCCCGCGGCGACAGCCAGTCCAGCACCCGGAAAATGCCGCCACCGGTCTCCAGCGGCTCGCCCTCGGCGGAATAGCGGATGCGGGCGCCAAAGGTCGAGCCGTCGCCGAGAAAGGCCTCGATCTGCTCGCCGAGCCAGGCATGGTTGATCAGCAGTTCGTCGAAACCCGCCGCCACCAGCCGCTCGACATGGTACTGGATCAGCGCCTTGCCGCCGACCTCCAGCAACGGCTTGGGGCGCGTCAGCGTGAGCGGGCGCATCCGGGTGCCGAGCCCCGCGGCCAGAACCATCGCCCTCATCGAACCAGCCACCGCTGCAACTCGGCGCGATCGAAATACCCGCTCGCCTTCATCGCCGGCACCACCCGTTTCTGCAGCCAGGCCACCAGCCGGTCGAACTCCGGATACTGCTCCGCCACCCGCAGGATATAGCCCAGGGTGCGGGGGATATCGGCCAGATAGGCGGCTTTGCCGTCACGCATATCGAGACGGGCGAAGATGCCTACCGCCTTGAGGTGGCGCTGCATGCCCATCAGATCGAACCAGCTGCGGAACATCGCCTCGTTATAGCCCTCCACCATTTCGGCCTTGACCAGCGTCTGGCCGAAACGCGCCATCCAGTCGTAGACCCGCTCCTCGGGCCAGCTGATATAGCAGTCGCGCAGCAGGGAGACGAGGTCATAGGTGATCGGCCCGATCACCGCGCCCTGGAAATCGATCACGCCGGGAGTGCGCTCACGGCTGACCATCAGGTTGCGGGAGTGGAAGTCGCGGTGTACGCAGACCTGGGGCTGCGCCAGGGCGGAGTCGGCGAGCTCCTCGAACAGATGATCGAGCAGCTCCTGCTCGGCATCGGACAGCACCAGGCCGAGCAGTTGCCCGATGAACCAGTCGCGGAAGATCTCCATTTCCCGGCTCAGCATCCCGCGGTCGTACAGAGGCAGTTCGACGCTCCGCCCCAGCGCGCGACACTGCTGGATATGACTGAGGGATACCAGCGCCTTGCCATAGAGTTCGTCGGCATTCTGCTCGTTGAGCACATCGAGATAGAGCGTATCGCCGAGATCCGACTGCAGCATGAAGCCGTGATCCAGATCGCAGGCATGGATGCGGGGCACATGGATATCGAGCGGCGCCCAGGCCCGGGCAATGGCCACGAACTGGCGGCTGTCTTCATGCTCCGGCGGCGCATCGACGGCGATCCAGGTCATATTATGGCTGTGCACCCGGTAATAACGACGAAAGCTCGCATCCCCGGATACCGGTGTCAGCCGCCAGTCCGCGGCAAGGTCGATGCCGAGCTGCTCGAAAGCCCGCTCCACCCAGGTTTGCAGATCGGCCAGACGCTGGTCCATGCTT
Source organism: Marinobacterium aestuariivivens (assembly GCF_042661465.1). Taxonomy (NCBI): domain Bacteria; kingdom Pseudomonadati; phylum Pseudomonadota; class Gammaproteobacteria; order Oceanospirillales; family Oceanospirillaceae; genus Marinobacterium; species Marinobacterium aestuariivivens. The sequence goes on from NZ_JBHSWE010000001.1 coordinate 1,137,904, forward strand.
CAGTACCTCATACGGTTGAGTCGACAGTGAACAGTGTTGAGTGAACAGAACTGAGTTAACAGCTAACAGCAATGAGTGAACAGAAGTCACCGCTAGCTTTTACTGTCAACTGGTTACTGTTCACTTTTTAACTATTCGTTGATCTGGAAATCCTTCATGCATTATGCGGGTCGATGCATTATTATTCCCGGTTCGATTCTACCCGCACCGGGACTCAGCGCCCTATGGTACCGGGGTTTGGCAACAAACAGGAACCCGCGCTCACAGGCTTGCAACTGGATGTGACTGAATGCCTTTCACAAGACGCTCCGCTTACAAACTTACACTGGCGATCTCGGCCGCACTCTTTTCCCAGCTGTCCCTGGCCCAGACACCGGATGGCGGCGCCTGGAGCTGCACTCAGACCCGGGATGGCCAGTGGAGCTGCGATGCCGGCGCTGCGTCGCCACCGCCCGGGCCTGGGGTGCGGAGCCTGCGGCGCAAGCCCCGCAGCCCGGCGTCGGGCCCGGGGTCGCACCGCTGCAGCCTCCCGCCGGACGCAAGGCCGAAGCGGCAACGGCCGAGACGCCTGCCGCGAGCGGCCCGACGGACGGCAGCGCTGCGGAAACCACCGCCGTCGCGATCGCGGTCCCTGTGGACGGCGAAAGCAACCCCTATGCCCATCTCGACTGGTACCCCTATCCCGAAGGCGAGCAGCCGGGTATTTGCCGCGGGCGCTACATCGAGCCCGAAATGGAGGTGGCCGACAGCGGTATTCCCTTCAATCTGCAACCGGTGCTGATCGCCGCCGCCAGTTCCCAGAGCGAGCTCGGCGGCCTGACCCAGCTCGAGGGCGGGGTCGAGGTAAGCCAGGGCGGACGCCAGCTCAGCAGCGAATATGCCGAGTACGACCAGCTTACCCAGCTGGTGCGCCTCGAGGGGCAGGTACGCTATCGCGAGAAAGGGGTGCTGATGGTCAGCGACGCGGCCCAGACCAACCTCAACAACCTCGAGACGATCTTTTCCCGCTCCGAATACGTCCTGCATCCGCAGCATGCCCGCGGCTATGCCGAACGCATTCTGCGCCTCGAGGACGGTCGCATCCGCATCGAGGACGGGGCCTACACCCAATGCGAACCGGGCAGCAACAGCTGGCGCGTGGCTGCCGACAGCATCGTCCTGAACACCGAGACAGGTTTCGGCACGGCCCGTGGCGCGACCCTCGAAGTGCTCGACACGCCGGTGCTGTACATCCCCTATTTCTATTTCCCGATCGACGACCGGCGCGTGTCCGGTTTCCTCTACCCGTCGATCAACTACTCCAGCAGCGAAGGCCTCGACCTGGCGGTGCCCTACTATTTCAACCTGGCACCGAACTACGACGACACCTTCACGCCCCGTATCCTGACCGAACGCGGCCTGATCCTGGAGAACGAGTTCCGCTATCTGAACGACTGGTCCCACAACGTGCTCAGCAATGCCGTGCTGGTCGACGACAAGGTGACCGGCGACGATCGCTGGCTGCTCGGTTTCGACCATGAGGGCACCCCTGGACCGGCTGGGATAGCTTTGTCGACTACACCGCCGTCAGCGATATCGACTTCTTCGACGACCTGGATCCGACCAACCTCGAGGTCGGCTATCGCAGTCACCTCAACAAGCTCGGCGAGCTGCGCTACGAGGCGCTGAACTGGAGTTTCACCGCCCGCGCCCACAGCTACCAGTCGCTGACCGAAAGCGAGAAGTCCCCCTATCGCCGCCTGCCCCAGTTCCTGCTGGAGGGCGAGGTGCCGGAGCTGCCCGCCGGGCTGCTCGCCGACTATCAGGCCGAATATGTGCACTTCGACCGCGATGACGAGGACCCGCTGCTCGAGCCCGGCGACGAGGTACAGGGCGACCGGGTCCACCTGGCCCCCGCCATCAGCCTGCCGCTCGAGACGAGCTGGGGCTATATCAGGCCGTCGCTCAGGCTCTGGGCCACCCAGTACAATCTCGACAAGCAGCAGCCCGGACTCGACGAGAAACCGAATGTCGCCACCACCCTGACCAGCGTCGACTCGGGCCTGATCTTCGAGCGCGAGGCCGATTTCGGCAACCGCCGCTACCTGCAGACCCTGGAGCCGCGGCTGTTCTATCTCCACGTCCCGCACGAGGACCAGGACGACATCCCGGCCTTCGATACCGCGGAGCTCGACTTCCGCTACGACAGCCTGTTCCGCGACAACCGCTTCAGCGGGCGCGACCGCATCGGCGACGCCAACCAGCTCAGCCTTGGGGTTGCCAGCCGCTTCTATGAGGACAGCGGCCTCGAACGCTTCAGTGTCGCGCTTGGCCAGGCGTTCTATTTCGACGACCGCGAGGTCCAGCTCGACCCCGCCACGCCGGCGCAAACCGACAATCAGTCCAATTTCGCCCTGGCCGCGAACTGGAAGGTGACGCCGGACCTGCGCGTCAACCACGACAGCGAACTGGACAAGGGCAACCTCGAGCCGGTGGGCCAGAACTACCGCGTCACCTTTTCGCCGGGCGACGGCTCGCCGGGCGACGACCGCCTGCTCTATGCCAACTACCGCCAGAAGGACAACGAGCGCGAGCAGACCGATATCGGCGTGCGCTGGCCCCTCAACGAGCAGTGGAATGTGCTGGCCCGCTGGCGCCAGGACCTCGAGCGGAACGACACCCTTGACGCCCTGCTGGGGGTGGAATACAAGGACTGCTGCTGGAAGGTACGCTTCGGTTACCGCGAATGGCTCAAGGACGACGATGGCGACCGCACGTCGGACCGGGCCGTGCTGCTGCAGTTCGTGCTACGCGGACTGGGCTCCCTGGGCGACGACGAAACCACGCTGTTTATCAGAGAAATTACCGGATTTGACGAGGATAAGGATGAAGAGTTTTAAGCTAGCCCTGCGTCGGTGCCTGCTGCCGCTGCTGTCTGTCGCCCTGCTCAGCACAAGTGCCGCAGCGGAAGAGGTGCCGCTTGACCGCATCGTCGCCATCGTCAACGACGACGTCATCATGCAGAGCGAGCTCGGCAACCGCACCGAGCTGATCCGCGCCCAGCTGGCCGCCAGCCAGACCCGGCTACCGGGCGAGGGCGTGCTGCGCAAGCAGGTGCTGGACCGGCTGATTCTCGACAGCATCCAGCTGCAGATCGCCGAGGAGCAGGGGCTCAAGGTTTCCGACCGTCAGCTCAACGAAGCGCTGGAGCAGATAGCCAGCCGCAACGGCATGACGCTGGAACAGTTCCGCGAAGCCCTTATCGCCGAAGGCCAGGATTACGCCAGCGCCCGCGAGCAGATCCGCAACGAGCTGCTGCTCAACCAGGTGCAGCAGAGCAACGTCAACCGCCGCATCCGCGTCTCCGAACAGGAGGTGCAGAATTTCCTCGAGTCCGAGCAGGGCCAGCAGGCGGCGAGCCCCGACTACCTGCTCAGCAACATCCTCATCGCGGTGCCCGAACAGGCCACGCCGCAGATGCTGCGCGAAGCCGAAAGCAAGGCACTGGAGATTTATCAGCAGCTGCAGGGCGGTGCCAGCTTCGCCGAAACGGCCGTGGCCAACTCCAATGCCCAGAACGCCCTCAATGGCGGCGATCTGGGCTGGCGCAAGAGCTCGGAACTGCCGGAGGTCATCGCCACCATCGCCGGCACGCTCGAGCCCGGCCAGTTCAGCAAGCCGGTGCGTACCGCCTCCGGCTTCATCATCGTACAGCTGCGCGACCGGCGCGGCGGCCAGCAGACCCTTGTACCCCAGACCCTGGTCAGCCATATCCTGCTGAAGCCGACCGAGATCCGCAGCGACGCCCAGACCCGCCGCCAGGCCGAAGAGCTGTACCGCCGCCTGAAGGACGGCGAGCCGTTCGAGCAGCTGGCACGCCAGTACAGCGACGATACCGGCAGCGGCTCCCTCGGCGGCGATCTCGACTGGACCCAGGAGGGGCAGATGGTGCCGGAGTTCGAACAGGTCATGAACGACACCGCCACCGGCGCGATCAGCGAGCCGTTCGAGTCCCGCTTCGGCTGGCACATCCTCTGGGTCCGTGACCGCCGCACCCAGGACATGAGCGAAGAGATGCTCGAAAGCCGCGCCCGCTTCAGCATCCGCCAACGCAAATTCAACGAAGAGCTGACCAGCTGGTTGCGGGAAATCCGCTCCCAGGCCTACGTCGAACTCAAGAACTGAGGACATTCGGGTGAAAGCGCAGACCTCCACAGTACGCCGCCTGGCCATCACGCCGGGCGAGCCGGCCGGCATAGGCCCCGACCTCTGCGTCCAGATCGCCCAGCAGACCCAGCGCCACGAGCTGGTCGCGATCTGCGATCCGGAGCTGCTGCGCCGACGCGCCGAGCAGCTGCACCTGCCGCTGACCATCGAGCTGCTGGACCCGAACGAGGCCCCCTGCCCGAACGCGGCGCGCTCCCTCAAGGTGCTGCCGGTGGAACTGGCCGCGACCTGCATCCCGGGGCAACTCGACCCGCGCAATGCCCGCTATGTGCTGCGCACCCTCGAGATCGCCGCCCATGGCTGCCAGCAGGGACTGTTCGACGCCCTTGTCACCGCACCGGTGCACAAGGGCGTGATCAACGATGCCGGCATCCCGTTCAGCGGCCACACCGAGCTGCTGGAAACGCTGACCGGCAGCGACAAGGTCGTGATGATGCTGGCGACCGAAGGGCTGCGCGTGGCCCTGGCCACCACCCATCTGCCGCTTCGCGAGGTCCCCGGTGCCATCACCGCACCGCTGCTGCGCCAGGTGATCCGGGTGCTGCACGACGAGCTGCAGCGCTCGTTCGGCCTCACCGATCCGAACATCCTGGTCGCGGGGCTCAACCCCCATGCCGGCGAAGGCGGCCACCTCGGGCGCGAGGAGATCGAGGTGATCGAGCCGGTGCTGGCCGAACTGCGTCAGCAGGGCCTGCGCCTGACCGGCCCGCTGCCGGCCGATACCCTCTTTACCGAAAAATACCTGAGCCAGGCCGATGCCGTGCTGGCGATGTACCATGACCAGGGGCTGCCGGTACTCAAGTACAAGGGCTTCGGCAATGCCGTCAATATCACCCTGGGAATGCCGATCGTACGCACCTCGGTCGATCACGGCACCGCCCTGGACCTGGCCGGCAGCGGCACCGCCGACAGCGGCAGCCTGCAGGCCGCCATCGACTGCGCCGCCGAGATGGCGCGCAACCGTCAATCCGATTCCTGAGGCTTCATGAGCAAGAAACCCGTCGGCCACAGGGCCCGCAAAAGGTTCGGCCAGAACTTCCTGCACGATGCCGGCATTATCCGCCGCATCATCCGCTCCATCGCCCCGCGCGAGGATGACCACCTGGTCGAGATCGGTCCGGGCCTCGGCGCCCTGACCGAAGAGCTGCTGGCCGAAGCCGGCGCCCTCGATGCGATCGAACTCGACCGCGACCTGGTGCCGGTGCTGCGGACCAAGTTCTTCAACTATGGCGAGCGCTTTCGCATCTTCGAGACCGATGCGCTGAAGTTCGACTTCAACGAATTGAAGCAGGACGGGCGGCCGCTGCGGGTGGTGGGCAACCTGCCCTACAACATCTCGACACCGCTGATCTTCCATCTGCTGAGCCACGCCGGCCTGATCCGGGACATGCACTTCATGCTGCAGAAGGAGGTCGTCGACCGCCTGGCCGCCGAACCCGGCACCAGCGACTACGGCCGCCTCGGCATCATGACGCAGTACCACTGCCGCGTCGATCCGCTGTTCATCGTGCCGCCCGGCGCCTTCGACCCGGCGCCGAAGGTCGACTCGGCGATCGTGCGGCTGACCCCGTACGACAGCCCGCCGTACCCGGCGAAGGATCCGGTACAGCTGGAGCTCGTCGTGCGCACCGCCTTCGGCCAGCGCCGCAAGACCCTGCGCAACAACCTCAGAACGCTGCTCGATGCCGACGAACTGGAAGCGCTCGGCATCGATCCGGGCCTGCGACCGGAGCGACTTACGTTGGCAGAATTTGTTAAGATCAGCGATTTCCTAAGCGACAAGCAAGAATCGAGGCACAATGGAGCCGAGTAAATTGGGCGATAACGTTCAGATCGACGTCACCACGAACTACCTCAGCGAGCAGTCGGATCCGGACAGCAAACGCTTCGTGTTTTCGTACCATATCACCATCACCAACCGTAACGACCGCAGCGTGCAGCTGCTGAGCCGCCGCTGGCTGATCATCGACGGCAACGAGCATGCCCAGGAAGTGGTCGGCGAAGGCGTGGTCGGCGAACAGCCGCTGATCGAGCCGGGCGAAAGCTACAGCTACACCAGCGGCACCGTGCTGGCGACCCATGTCGGCAGCATGCAGGGTCACTACCATATGCGCGATGCCGAGGGCATTGAATTCGACGCCCCGATCGCGCCCTTTACCCTGGCCCAGCCCCACGCGCTGCACTGAGCGCCCGACACTGATGGCCACTTACGCGATCGGCGACATCCAGGGCTGTTACGACCAGCTGCAGGGTCTGCTCGGGCAGATCGGCTTCAGCGGCTCGGACCGCCTCTGGCTCGCCGGAGACCTGGTCAACCGCGGCCCCGGATCCCTCGAGACGCTGCGCTTTATCCACAGCCTGGGCGATCGCGCCCGCATCGTGCTGGGCAATCACGACCTGCACCTGCTGGCGATACACTACGGCGCCACCCGCCCGCGCCGCAGCGACACCCTGGACGAGATCCTCGATGCGCCGGACCGGGACGAGCTGATGCACTGGCTGCGCCACCAGCGGCTGTTGATCCAGGATCCGGACCTGAATTACGTCATGGTCCACGCCGGCATTCCGCCGGCCTGGTCGCTGAAGAAAGCCAGGCGCCGCGCCAGGAAGTCGAGCAGGTGCTGCACGGCACCCTGGCGCGGGAGTTTTTCAGCACATGTACGGCAACGAGCCGGACCACTGGTACAAGGGGCTCGAAGGCTGGGCACGGCTGCGGGTGATCACCAACTACCTGACGCGAATGCGCTTCTGCGACCACAACGGCCGCCTCGACTTCAGCGCCAAGGGTGGCCCGGAAACCCAGCCCGAGGGGTTCCTGCCCTGGTATGCCCACAAGCGCAAGGCGGCGAAGCATCGCATCATCTTCGGTCACTGGGCGGCACTGGAAGGCGGCGCCTCGGACCACAACCTGTTTTCGCTCGATACCGGCTGCGTCTGGGGCAACAGCCTCACCGCGATGCGGCTCGAGGACCAGGCGTTCTTCTCCCACGACTGCAGCTGCAACCGCAAATCCCACACCACCGAGGTTTCCCACGATGGATGAGTTCAAATGCATCTCCAGCCAGGAGGCCCTGGCACTGATCGAACAGGGCGCCACCGTCGCCGATATCCGTGATCCCCAGAGTTTCGAGCAGAATCACATCAGCGAAGCGGTGCACCTGAGCAACGAAAACCTGCAGGACTTCATCCGCGACAGCGATATGGACAAGCCGCTGATCGTCTGCTGCTACCACGGTTACAGCAGCCAGAACGCCGCGGCTCAGCTGGCGCACCTCGGCTTCGACGAAGTCTACAGCCTGAACGGCGGCTTCGAGGGCTGGCAGGCCGAACATCCGGACAAGTGCAGCCGCTGATGCAGATCTATCTGGTCGGGGGCGCGGTACGGGACAAACTGCTCGGCTATCCGGTCTACGACCACGACTGGGTGGTGGTCGGCGCCACCCCCGAACAGATGCTCGCACAGGGTTATCAGCCGGTCGGCGCCGACTTCCCGGTGTTTATCCACCCGAAAAGCGGCGAGGAATATGCGCTGGCCCGTACCGAACGCAAGTCGGGCCGCGGCTATACCGGCTTCCAGTACCATGCCAGCCCCGACGTCAGCCTCGAGCAGGACCTGCTGCGCCGCGACCTGACCATCAATGCGATGGCCGAGGCACAGGACGGCACCCTGGTCGATCCCTATGGCGGACGGAGGGACCTGAGCGGCGCATCCTGCGCCACGTGTCGCCGGCCTTTGCGGAAGATCCGCTGCGGGTACTGCGGGTCGCCCGCTTCGCCGCCCGGTACGCCCACCTGGGCTTCGCGGTGGCGGAAGAGACGCTGGCTCTGATGCACGAGCTGTCGTCGGGAGACGAACTCGACTACCTGACCGCCGAACGGGTCTGGCAGGAGTTCGACCGCGCGCTCGGCGAGACCTCTCCCGGCGTCTTTATCGAGGTGTTGCACCGCTGCGGCGCGCTGAAGACACTTTTTCCTGAACTGGCGCAACTGCCCGAAGCACCAGGCTGGCCACGACTGGCCACCCTGCTGCCCCGACTACAGGAAAAGCACGAACGTTTCGCCCTGCTACTTGCCGCCGCGCTTTGCGAACGGGAGACGGACGGCGCGACCGCAGAGGTTGAAAAGCTGTGCCAGCGCCTCAAGTCACCGAAGCTTTACCGCGATCAGGCGCTGCTGATCTGCCGCGGCCATCGCCCGCTGTTCGAACTGCCGCAGCTCGACGGCGATGCCCGTCTGGGCCTGGCGCAAAATCTCGACCTGTTGCGCCGCCCGCAGCGCATCGACAGCCTCGCGGCCTGCTTCGACCGCCTCGCCCAATGGCTGGGAGTGAAAGTGGACAGTGAAGCCAGACTGCAGGCTCTGCACGGTGCCCTGAGCGGAATAGAACCGAAAACACTGATGCAGGAAGGCTTCAGCGGCAAGGCCCTGGGCGACGAGCTCAGACGCCGCCAGCAGGAAGCCTGCGCGAAGCTCGAATTCGGTGAAGGGTGATCGTAGGGTGGAATGAGCCCGCGAATTCCACCGGTGAGTCGCACTCCGGTGAGTCGCACTCCGGTGAGTCGCACTCCGGTGAGTTGCACTCCGGAACGCTCGGAATACCGGGACCGAATTGTCGGCATTCCCGCCTTCGGCGCTCATTCCACCCTACTTGACCGCTTTCGAAATCACCTTCCCCTGCCAGACAAAATCCACCGGCCATAGCCGCTGCTGCTGCTTGTCGTAGGCCTGCCAGAGCTCGGCATAGGTGCGCCCGGCCTTCGGATGCGTTTCCTCCGGTGCGATCTCGGCCAGCGGCCGCAGCACGAAGGCATTCTTCAGGATTTCGGCACGGGGCAAGTCGACGCCATCCACCTTTCCCCTGAGATCGTCATAGGTCAGGATATCGATGTCCAGCGTCCGCGCGCTGAACTTCGGTCCCTGACGGCAGCGCCCATTGCGGTCCTCGATTTCCTTCAGCACGCGCGACAGCTCCCCGACCGCCAACCCGGTATCGAAGCCGGCCACCAGGTTGTAGAAATGATCACCGTCGAAACCGACCGCCTCGCTTTCGAACACCGACGACAGCGTCAGCTCACCGAAGGCAAGCGCCAGCGCATCCAGGCCGGACGCAATATTGCGCTCACGCTCGATGTTGCTGCCGATACTGACGTAGACCCGCGCCATCAGAAGGCCTCTCCGCGCTCGATCAGCACCCCGACGTCGCTCGCCCCCGGATCGCGCCGGGCTTGCCGAGACGCAGACGCAGCCAGCGCACGCCGAACTCCTGCATCAGGATCTGGGCGATCTCCTCCGCCATGGTCTCGACCAGCAGAAACTCGCTCTCTTCGATAAAGGCGATCAGGCGCTTGGAGACGGACTTGTAGTTGAGGGTGTTCTCGATATCCTCGGTCGCGGCCGCATCACGGATATCGGTACCCATTTCCAGGTCCAGGCAGACCGTCTGACGCACTTCGCGCTCCCAGTCGTAAATGCCAATGACCGTTTCCACCTGCAGCTCGCGTATGTAGACTATATCCACGGATGACCTAATAAGTATCTGATTTAGCTGTAAATTCTATGACATTCCTGTCATGTCTTTCCCGATTCTTTCCCAGTGAAACGGGATTGAGTCGCGTCGCCTCGTCCAGGTGATCCGGTGCGAGGTGCGCGTAACGCATCGTCATCTGAATACTGCTGTGTCCCAGAATGCGCTGTAACGTGAGTATGTTACCACCGGCCATCACGAAGTGACTCGCGAATGTGTGCCGCAGAATATGGGTTGAGATCCCTTTGGGCAAGTCTAGCAGGCTGTTAAGCAGCTCCCGCGCCGACGTTTCGCAGCGTCGGAAGGGAGGCTTGCCGCCCTCGGACAGAATCAGGTCGTAAAGCTCCCGGTTGATCGGTACCGCTCGGGTCTTCTTGCTCTTGGTCTGGGTGAATATCAGCCGGTTCGGGTGGATGCGCTCGCGGGTCAGTGCCTGGGCTTCGCTCCATCGTGCGCCGGTCTCCAGGCAGATCCGGATCAGGATCGCCACGTCTCGGTGGGGATGGCTCGGCAGATACTCCAGGAGCGCCCGGATCTGATCATGGCTCAGGAACGGCCGGTCGGCTTCGTGGGTCCGAATTCGCTCGATAACCTGGACCGGGTTCGAGTAGTCGATGTGGCCCCGCTTGTTCAGCCAGTTGAAGAGGCTCTTCAGCGCTTGCACATCGTTATTGGTGGTCGTCACCTTGGCCGACTTCATCCGCTCGCTGGGCCACTGGCTGATGGCCTTTGGTGTGAGCTGACAGGCAACCGGATCGTTGAGGTCATCGCAGATGCTCTTCAGGATACGGGCATACTTCCAGCCGCTGCTGATCGTCGGGCAGTGCTCCTGCTCCCAAATCTCGATCAACTGACTCAGGCGACGGTTGTCCGGCGGCTTCGGGTTCCAGGGCTTGTTTTCGATGGCGCTGGCGATCACATGCGCCTCGAAGCGCGTCGCCTCGGCCTTGGTTCTGAAGCGGCGGATTACCCGCTTGCCGGCGTGACCTTCAGGCCGGACGTCAACTTTCCATTTGTCACTTTCTTTGCTGATCGACATACCTATCCGCTCTCAATACCTGAAATCCGTTTCAAATTGGCAACACTTTCGTCTGGACATTCTGAAAATGTAAGCCATATTTAACAGTACACAATCGGATGTGACAGGTTCTAGGAAGGATTGTAAGCCAAACATAACACTCTATTGTGAAAGCGACAGGGAGGTGCACGACATGTACCCCAAGGCGATCTATGAGTTGCTGCCTTTGCTCTACTTTCTGGCAGGGGTCTGGGCCCTACTCCGACTTGACCACATAGCGGGGACACTAGCCGGTTGCCTTCTTATAATGGCATCGCTGATAGTACGCCACTGGCGACGAACCCACCGTCGAGCCCAAAAGTCTACCCGCCGTCCGCGTGGACTTGCGGTTACTCGGTAGCTATAACGCTTACGATAGCCCCCTTTGCCAACCGCTCAATCGAGCGGCCCTGCCCCTGCGTCGTTGGCTAATCCCCACCGGCGTCGGCTGGCAGGCGACCGGATTCGTTGAGATCGTCGCATATGCTCTTCAGGATACGGGCATACTTCCAGCCGTTGCTGATCGTCGAGCTGTGTTCCTGCTCCCCGATCTCAATCAGCTGGCTTAAGCGGCGGATTACCCGCTTGCCGACGTGGCCTTTAGGCCAGACGTCAACTTTCCACTTACGACCGCCTCTGCTGATCATCATTTGTAGGCTGTATAGCTTTCGAAAAAAGTACTGGCGTACCAAGCCTAAAACAATATTATCGGCTCTTGATCTTATTTATAAAAAAGGAATAAAGTCAAAATTTTTAAATTAGATGGAGAACCCTGGAAGGGTACAAGGCTCTCCTAAATATCAATTAGAAATTGTAGGCAACACCTCCTGAAATGAGGTCTACATCTTCATCATCAAGCTCATATCTTTCGAATTCGAATCGAACAGAAATATGATTAACAGTATAATTTATGCCTGCACCATATACCGGATCGGTACCATCATCGCTAAGGCTTATGCCTGTCCCAGCGAGATTAAGGTCTGCGTCCCAATTATGGAAGCCTACTTTTGCATATAGATCGACGTATTCATTAATAGGCACCATACCCAAAGCAGCCACACCAACGGTATCAGCTTCTAATTTGAGAGTATCCACTCCGTCCTTAAACACAGCCTGGCCTAGATCAGTGTAGAAAAATTCTGCCGCAAAGTAATCGTTAACGCGATAGCCGGCAAAGACTTTGTAACCTTTATCTGTTTCGTCGAAGCTGATTCCAGCATTACTAAGCGCTCGCTTATCCGAGCCAGATAGATTTAACTCAGTATGACCATAAGACGCTCCCACATATGCACCTTCAGCCATTGCAATTGAAGGCGAAAGCAGCGCCACTATGCTAAGTCCCATTAAAGCCTTTTTCATATACTTATCTCCTTGTATATAAAGTCAACATAACGCAACTGCGAAACTACATCAAATCTTGATTACCAGCAATAGGAATTTTTCCTATTCAATTAATAATTCGAAAGCATTAGTCAACTGTCAGAACTCCATGTTCATCGCTCTTAGCTCGATTAGTATAGGTTCGAGAAATTGATGTTTTGTTACTCTCAATGGTCACTTTGTATAGTTCTTCTCGAGGATGACTAAATGCCCGGTACTTGTACTTTGAGAGGCGGTTATGATACTCACCGATAGCGCCGTATATCACACCAATAACAGCATCGTTATGAACCGCCCCGGCTTTACCGGAGACTCCAAACCTTGAGAGGATGGAGTCATGAACTCGACCAAGAAGTATTCCCCCGAAGTCCGTGAGCGGGCCGTGCGCTTAGTGTTTGAACAACAGAGCGAATACCCGTCCCGGTGGGCCGCGATCTGTTCGATCGCCAACAAGATTGGCTGTACGCCCGAAACCCTGAGAGCCTGGTGCAAACGCGCTGAAGGTGCCCAGACCGGCCCCGTTGTGCCTCAATCTGAACGCGAGCGGCTCAAGGAGCTGGAACGGGAAAACCGGGAGCTGAAACGCGCTAACGAGATTCTGCGCAAGGCTGCGGCTTTTTTCGCCCAGGCGGAGCTCGACCGCAAACCGAAGTGATGGTCGCGTTCATCGATGAGCATCGCGCCCGGCATGGGGTCGAGCCGATCTGCGCCTTGCTGCCGATCGCCCCATCGACGTATTACCTGCACAAGAAGCGAGAAGTGGATCCGTCAACGATGCCGGCGCGCCACCATCAGGATCAGGCGCTCATACCGGACATCCAGCGTGTCTGGGAAGAGAATTTCGGCGTCTATGGCGTGCGTAAGGTCTGGCGGCAGTTGAAGCGTGAAGGCATCGACGTCGCGCGCTGCACAGTGGAACGCCTGATGCGCCAGCTCGGGCTCAGGGGCGTGGTTCGCGGGCAAAAACGGTTCTTGACCACAATCAGCGATCCGGCCCAGGAGCGAGCACCGGACTTGGTGAAGCGGCAGTTTACCGCCATCCGGCCCAACCAGCTCTGGGTAGCTGATTTCACCTATGTGGCAACGTGGTCGGGTTTTGTCTACGTCGCGTTCGTCATTGATGTGTATGCCCGCTGCATCGTCGGATGGCGGGTATCGACGACTATGAGGACGGAGTTGGTACTGGATGCGCTGGAACAAGCGCTATGGGCTCGTAAGCATCCGCAGGAGCTGATACATCACAGTGATCGCGGCAGCCAGTACTTGTCGATCCGCTATACCGAGCGGCTGGCTGAAGCTGACATCGACGCGTCAGTCGGTACGACCGGCGACTCATACGACAACGCCTTGGCGGAAACGATTATCGGTCTGTACAAGACCGAAGTGATCCATCATCGCGGCCCTTGGCGAGGCCGGGATGCAGTTGAATACGCCACTCTGGAATGGGTGGACTGGTTCAACAACCGCCGTCTGCTGGAGCCGATCGGTAACATCCCACCGGCAGAGCGGGAAAAGGAGTACTATCGCCAGTTGAATGAGTCAGGTGAGGCTGCCTGACTCAGACAAAAATCGTCTCCGAAGAACCCGGGGCGGTTCAGATCCTAAATTACAGGCTGTTTCCGTCGGGCTCGTTCTTTGCCTCCTGTGGCTCGTTTATGAATCGCTTGAAACGCTCGAGCGCGGTTCGATTGTTGGCATCGATAGTGCGGAAACTCTGGCGGCTGATCACCCTGATCCTGTTCCGGTGCCTGTTAGTGGTGGCGGGGATGATCCTGGTGTCGTTCCTGCTGAAGACCCTGATCAGGATCGGTTTAACCAGCTAGCCGAAACCTTTGCCTCCTACACCCGGCCCACCGCTGAAGGCATCGATCCGGTGGCCGAGCTGCTGGATCGGGGCGCCGAGCCCGCCCTCGATGCGCTGATCTATGTCCGCACCTCGGAAAGGCTGCTGTACCGCATCAGTTTCTATGCCGGCGAACGCCTGGTCGATGAATTCGATCATCACCAGCTGACTGAACTCGGCTACTCGGCCCAATACCGCACCTATGGCCTGCTTATCGAGAAGGACAACCAACAAACGCTTATCCGGCAGCGGTACGGTCGCGGCGGCGCTGTTCGCAACGACGCTATGCTAGGCGCAGGCAGCGCCGCCGCGACCGTGCCGCCGGCCCCGCAGACGGCCCTGTAGCACGTCTCAAATAAATACATCGACTTTTACAAAAGACACACATACAGCTCAGATTGGGGGCAGCCAATGAGTAAGCAACACCTTCCCCGGTACAACGGGAACTTTGAAGAAGACCAGAATGGACGCAATTTCGTCATGCCCTCAGGTGAACTGGCTTCTTTTGAAGACCTGGTGATCCTGGACACCTCGATCGATACGGTTCGACAGCTCTACAAGGGGACTCCGGACGAGGCTCTTTTGAATGACCTTTCGGAAACGCTGGAGAACGCACCGGGCAAGGCCATTTACCACTGGATCGGAAAACCCTGGTTGTTGAGACGGGGCGGAAAGTCGGGCTTTGCCTACCTGCTGCAGAACGTCGAGGACGGCCTGGTGGTGCTGATCAAGAACAACCACATCAAGCCCGACCAGGAAGGGACCCATGTGAAAATCGAGCTGTCGCCGAAAGTGATCCGGGACCAGTACCCGGAAGCGCTGCAAATCATGTTGGACGATATCGCCCGCGCGGCTTGTTCCGACGATCCGCAACCGAACGGCTGTGCGGTGCACCTGGCCTGTGACCTCCAGGGCTGGACGCCCCCGAAGATCTCGCCCACTCCCTGACCTGTCGTTCGCACAAGGTCCATGACCGCAACGGCTTCTCGGATCTTGCCGTCACCACCGGGGAAGTCGCCGCGATCTATGGCCGGGGCCAGTCCTACACTTTCGGTTCCGCGTCGTCGCTGCAGTTCGCAATCTACAACAAGTCCAAGGAGATCTATGCCCATGACAAGGCGGACTTCTTCCTGCCGATCTGGCGTTCGAAAGGGGCCGACGACCTGACCACCAATCTCTATAGAGAAGACGCTCCGGTCTGGCGCTGTGAAGCCCGGTTCAGTCATACCGTGATCAACCAGTTCGCCGACTACAACCAGGTCAACCTCAAGAGCTTCGAGGCTGTGGTGGCGTACCTGGGCAACCTCTGGCGCTACGCGCTGCAGAATTTCCGCCTCGACTGCTCCCGGCACCACGTGCATCCGCTCTGGACCATCCTGGAGCATGACGCCGAGTTCTATCCCCCGTCACCCAGCTTCACGGAGAAACGCATGTACAAGCGACCCGGCATCGGTAACGAGAAGAACGTCGCCCTCGCGCTCGGCAACCTGCTGTCGATCTATGCCCGTAACAACATCAGCGCCCGTCAGGCGTGGAAGTGCCTGAAGAAGTCCGGCATGTGGGCGGACCTCATGGGTTACTGCAAGCAGCGCAAGATCAGCAAGGACGAGCTGTTCGAGATCATCGAGCAGGGGCTGAAGGAACGACGATTAGCGAGCAAAGTAGCGGCTTAACTATCGATTACCTAAGCATTCTAATCAGTCCTGGAGCAATGCCTACCTGAAAGGCATCACTCCAGGAAATCGAATTAAAGAGTCAAAACCTACTTATTTACCTGGCGTACAAATAGGTTTCCTACCTATTTGTACGTCACGCCACAAAAACGCGCGCAGGTGCGTGGACATGCTGGTTTATGTGGCGTTCTCATTGGCCTGCGGCCAATGATGAAACATCCCTGTTTCATGTATTAACCCGCCGGATTAATAACACAAGATAAAAACTTGCCACAACAACTAAAAAGCATTAATCAATCTTTTTCACATGCGAGTAACTGCAGATAAGGCATTACCATACTGGTTGATGCGTCCCCCGTGTTACCAGCTCCACCATCAAAGGAGTGAGAGTGGGAGCCATTATCTTCCGTTGAAACCACATGCTCATGTGTTACGGAAGGATCAATAGTGTGATTATGATCTACTGTTACGGTTTCAGTAACGAACCCTCCAGTATCGTCAGCAGCGAAAGTACCATTTGTTATACCAGTCGTAGCGCCATGATCATGCGCGCCGTTTGCTGCAGCTGTGCCTACATGATTATGGCTGCCTGCATTAGCAGTATTTCCCCCATTAAAGTTAAATGAGTGATCATGATTGCGATTTTCTAGATCCGCGAGGGCGCTTCCAACCAATCCAAACGAAGTTCCTCCGTCAGGGAGACCTACAATGACTCTACCTTGAGCTTCGGCCAACTCCGACCAACCAGATGGACACTCATCCATTGCAAAGAAGGCGATTAAATGCGATGGCGCTGCTGATATAGTGAGCGCAAAGTTAGAAGCCATTTCAGGGTTACTTATTGGCATTACAGTAAGCAGATAGTCCCCAGGCGTCGCACCAGCGGGAATGTATGCTTGGATTAATGTATCCGAAGCGCTTTCTAAATTAAGCTCACCAAACTCACCGAGCATCACTAGAGGGTCATCAGTAAAACCAATTCCTTTAATAGTAATCAATTCATGATTTGTTTGTACTTCTGTAATTAAAACACTCTCCGGACCAGGTATATTAATCTTAGGTTTTGCGGACCAAGCATGCCATGCTAGGGGGTAAGAACTAATGCTACAAAAAAGGCAAAAATCGATCTTCTTCGAATTTCTTGGCTCAAAAATCTGATGAATACTTTTTTTAATATAGCGGCCGTGTTTTTCATAGCTCTATTCCTCATGATTATTATGAGCGTTAAAGAAAGATGAAAAATCTTCATGTTTAGGATGTCGGGTCAGTATTCTCACTGTGGTGAAATGAAGCTTTCTCATTCATTATAAAGCAAACACTATGCCGCTTACATAACTTTATGTTTTTAATAGACTTTATCAATAGAGGGATT
This sequence comes from Marinobacterium aestuariivivens, assembly GCF_042661465.1. Classification (NCBI taxonomy): domain Bacteria; kingdom Pseudomonadati; phylum Pseudomonadota; class Gammaproteobacteria; order Oceanospirillales; family Oceanospirillaceae; genus Marinobacterium; species Marinobacterium aestuariivivens. Next base: position 1,154,959 of record NZ_JBHSWE010000001.1, read on the forward strand.
TGTGTGTCTGTAATTTATGACAAGTATTATTTACAGTTTCATCATGTTTCATAAAAATCTTTTTGAAACAATAAATTATGATGTTAACCAGTGTAAAGCGATTGGTAAGCAAGGTAGCGGCTTAGATTCGTTCAACCGGACTACTTCAGACCAAGTAGCATTGACTTGTTCGAACTTGAGACTATCATGGGATATACATCAGGTATATCCCAACACAGGAGGGCGTATGGAAACCACCGTATTCAAGAGCAACCGCAGTCAGGCCGTGCGTCTGCCGAAAGCGGTGGCACTGCCCGAGAACGTGAAACGCGTCGAAATCATCGCCGTCGGCCACACACGCATCATCACGCCAGCCGGGGAATCCTGGGATAGCTGGTTCGACGGTCCCGGCGTCACGGCCGATTTCATGACCGAGCGCGAACAACCAGCCGAACAGGAGCGGGAAGCGTTCTGATGCTGAAGTACATGCTCGATACCAACATCTGCATCTTCACCATCAAGAACAAGCCACAGGAGGTGCGCCAGGCGTTCAACCGCCACCATGGACAACTCTGCATCAGTTCCGTGACCCTGATGGAACTGATCTACGGCGCCGAAAAAAGCGCCGCCCCGGAGAAAAACCTCGAAGTTATAGAAGGCTTCGTTGCGCGTCTGGATGTATTGAGCTACGACAACCTTGCCGCTGAGCATACCGGGCAGCTTCGGGCCGAGCTGGCAAGGAACGGCACTCCCATCGGTCCCTATGACCAGATGATCGCCGGCCACGCCCGCAGCCGCGGGCTGATCGTCGTCACCAACAATTTGAAGGAGTTCGAGCGCGTGCCGGGTCTGCGTATCGAGGACTGGGCACCCTCTCGCGGATAGATCCTGCCTGGAAGGTTGCAGCCTGAGAAAAGCTCGGTCATATTGCCCGGTATGAGACAGCCAGTTCGAACATAGAGAAAGCAATGAGACCGTCAGAAGCGTTGCGCCAACATCGGCAGGAAATACGGCAGATTGTCGAGCGTCATAACGCGCGGAATCCTCGCGTGTTCGGTTCCGTCGTGCATGGCGATGATACCGAAGACAGCGACCTCGATTTGCTCGTCGATCCGATCGAGGGTAAGACGTCCCTGATTAGCTTGGTCAGGATCAAGCGCGATCTCGAAGTTGTGCTGGGAGTTCGGACAGACGTGCTCACACCGATGTCGCTGCATGAGCGGTACCGCCAGGACGTGCTGCAGGAAGCCACGCCGGTATGAGTCGAAAGCCTCGCCGGGTACCCGAACGAATCCAAGACATGCTCGAGGCCATCGGCTATATCGAGTCCGACCTTGGGGACATGAGCCGAGACGAGTTCCTGACCGACGGCAAGACACAGCGTGCCGTTATCGAAAGCCTGATCGTCATCGGCGAAGCAGGCAATAAGATCACGCAGTTGGATCCGTCGCTCAAGGAATCAGCGCCGTAGCTTTGGCAACAATTCCGCGATGCCTACGATATGCGGATCATTTTGACCCACGAGTATTTCCGGGTCGATGCCGGCGTGGTATGGACAACCATCCAGGACAACCTGCCGCAACTGAAAGCACAGCTGAATAACTTCCTCGCCGGATACGTTCCACCTGACTAATTCCTTCAAGTGTCCGCGAAGTGTCCGCAAAAATGAGGTACAATGCGCGACAAAGAGTTGGCAAGGCTCGTAAGTGCTTGATAATGCTGGAAAAGGGTAACAATGAGTGCCGTTGAAAGGGACTCATAATCCATTGATGCTACGTTTGGAAACCTTTCCCGATTCTTTCCCGCTTCTTGGTGCTCTATCCGGTCTAGACTAAAAGCGGAGTTCCGTAAGCCTTTGATCTAAAAGCATATAAGGTTCGGTTGGGTTGTATCGGAAAGCAGGTTAGGGTATAGACTATATCCATCGTTTAAACCTGTGGATTGATCGATGTCGGGACCGGAAGCGTTACTGCCCACGCTCATGCTGGCGCTAGCCTATATGCTCGGCTCCATCCCGACCGCTGTTCTGGTGTGCCACTCTATGGGCCTCGCCGACCCCCGTCAACAGGGCTCGGGCAACCCCGGCACGACCAATGTTCTGCGCCTGGGCAACCCCGTCGCGGCGCTGCTGACACTGCTCGGAGACGTCGCCAAGGGCGTTCTCGCCATAGGGCTGGCGACCTGGTCCGGGCTAACGGCGCAGGATACCGGCTTCTGCGGCCTGGCCGTGATTCTGGGCCACCTCTATCCGCTGTTCGGTCGCATGCGCGGCGGCAAGGGCGTGGCCACCACCTTCGGTGTGCTGCTGACCCTGAGCCCGGCCCTGGGTCTCATCGCCCTGCTCACCTGGGTGCTGATCGCGCTGCTGGGCAAGACCGCCTCGCTGGCCTCGGTCGGCACCGCTCTGGTCACGCCACTGGCCACCTGGCTGCTGATGCCCGCACAGCTGGGCACCATGATCCTGATCTGCCTGCTGCTGATCCTGCGTCACCGCGACAATATAAGGCGTATTCTCGACGGCAACGAGCGGCGGTTGTGAAGAGGGTTACGCGTCACCCGGCAACGCCGGCAAGGTATCCATCGGCCAGCGCGGGCGCACGATGATGGCCAGATCGTTGTGCTGGCCGGCCAGCAGGCGCTGGCAGCCGGCGTAGGCGATCATGGCACCGTTGTCGGTGCAAAAACGCGGGCGGGCATAGAACAGTCGCGCCCGCTCCTTGTGCACCATCGCCTCGAGCTTTTCCCGCAGCCGCCGGTTGGCACTGACCCCGCCGGCGATGATCAGCTGACGCAGGCCGGTCTGCTGCAGCGCGCGGCGGCACTTGATCGCCAGGGTATCGACCACGGCATCTTCGAAGGCGGCGGCGATATCGGCCCTGTCCTGCTCACCGAGGTTGCCCTCGGCATCACGCAGGCTGTTGGCGGTATTGAGGGTAAAGGTCTTGAGGCCCGAAAAACTGAAATCGAGACCCGGTCGATCGGTCATCGGCCGCGGGAAACGGAAGCGCGTCACATCCCCTGGCCGGCCAGGCGGGCGACCTCGGGACCGCCCGGGTAATCCAGGCCCAGCATCTTGGCCGCCTTGTCGAAGGCCTCTCCGGCGGCATCGTCGAGGGATTCACCGAGCAGTTCGTACCGGCCGATGCCGTCGACCCGCACCAGCTGCGTATGCCCGCCGGAAACCAGCAGCGCCACGAATGGGAAAGCCGGCGGTGTTTCCTCGAGCATCGGTGCCAGCAGATGCCCTTCCATATGGTGCACACCGATGGCCGGAATGCCGAGACCGAAGGCCATCGAGCGGGCGGTCGAGGCGCCCACCATCAGGGCACCGATCAGCCCCGGTCCCGAGGTATAGGCGATTGCATCGAGATCCCCCTTCTCCAGACCGGCCTGGGCCAGGACTTCCCGCACCAGCGGCAGCAGCTTGCGCACATGGTCGCGCGACGCCAGTTCCGGCACGACGCCGCCGTATTCGGCATGCATCTCGATCTGACTGTAGAGGGCATCGCCAAGCAGGCCCCGTTCGCTGTCGTAAATCGCAACGCCAGTCTCGTCGCAGGAGGTTTCGATTCCCAGTACTCGCATCAGTCGTATCTTCGCCCAGGTGCTATATATAAAGGAGGCGGGTCGCCGCCCGGCGGTCTTCGCCCGGAAAGGTTGGGGGCATTATCGCGCAATCCGCGGTCAAATTCACGGCCTGGACTTTACAGTGTCGTGCCCTGCCGCTAAAATTTTGGCCCTCGCTCAGAGCTGGGTAGCTGCAAACCCATACCAAAGGCCTGAACGGGACACCCGAATCGATAATCAACAGCAAGGTTTTAGATAGAATGCCGAGCGTAAAAGTTAAAGAAAACGAGCCGTTTGACGTAGCCCTGCGTCGCTTCAAGCGTTCCTGCGAAAAGGCCGGTGTACTGGCCGAAGTCCGTCGTCGCGAGTTCTACGAGAAGCCGACGTCCGTTCGCAAGCGCAAAGCCGCTGCCGCCGTCAAGCGTCACATGAAGAAGGTTTCGCGCGAGCAGGCTCGCCGCGTACGCCTGTACTGATCGATCGGGATTGAACGCCCGTCGCAAGCCGATTGACTGAACAAGCCCGGAGACAGCAGCGATGTCTGAACTCAAGCAGCGAATCACCGCAGAGATGAAAGCCGCCATGCGCGCCAAAGAAAAGGCTCGCCTGGGGACCATCCGCATGATTCAGGCTGAGATCAAGCGCATCGAGGTCGACGAGCGCATCGAGCTGGACGACGCGCGGGTAATGGCGGTGCTGGACAAAATGCAGAAACAGCGCCGCGATTCAATCTCGCAGTATGATGCAGCGGGTCGCCAGGATCTGGCCGACCTTGAGCGACAGGAGCTGGAGGTGATTAAAACTTTCCTGCCGCAACCGCTAACCGAAGAGGAACTGGCCGCGCTCGTCGAGCAGGCCATGGACGCCACCGGCGCCCAGTCGATGCAGGACATGGGCAAGGTGATGGGCATACTCAAGCCCCGGATTCAGGGACGCGCCGACATGGGTGACGTCTCGCGACTCGTAAAAGCCAGGCTGGCCGGTTAAACTCCCCGCTGAACCCCTTCAGCAGGTCCGCCATGGCAGGACGCATTCCGCAATACTTCATTGACGACCTTCTGGCACGCGTCAACATCCTCGATGTGGTCGACGGCCGGGTCGACAAGCTCAAACGCGCAGGCAAGAACTACTCAGGGCTCTGCCCGTTCCACAAGGAAAAGTCCCCATCTTTCAGCGTCAGCCCCGACAAGCAGTTCTACTACTGTTTCGGCTGCGGCGCCGGCGGCAATGCCATCGGCTTCCTGATGGAATACGACCGCCTCGACTTTCCCGCCGCCGTGGACGAGCTGGCGCGCCTGGTCGGCCTCGAAGTCCCGCACGAGAACAACAGCCCGCAGCAGGCCCAGCGCGAAAAGCACCTGAAGGATCTCTACGGCATCCTCGACGAGGCCGCGCGCTACTACGAACAACAGCTGCTGCAGCACCCGAACCGCCAGCTGGCGGTGAACTACCTGAAGGGCCGGGGCCTCACCGGGCAGGTCGCCAAGGCATTCGGCATCGGTTTCGCGCCACCGGGCTGGGACAACCTGATGCAGGCGCTGGGCGGCGACAGGGCCCGCCTCGAGGGACTCGAGCAGGCCGGCATGGTTATCCACAACGAGGAACGCAACAGCCACTACGATCGCTTCCGCGAGCGCATCATGTTCCCGATCCGCGATATGCGCGGCCGGGTGATCGCCTTCGGCGGCCGCGTGCTGGGCGACGAAAAACCCAAGTACCTCAACTCGCCGGAAACCGAGACCTTCCACAAGGGCCGCGAGCTCTACGGTCTCTATGAAGCCCGCCAGGCCAATGCCCAGCTGCAGCGCCTGATCATCGTCGAAGGCTATATGGACGTGGTCGGACTGGCCCAGCATGGCATCCGCTATGCCGTTGCGACCCTGGGCACCGCCACCAGCGCCCAGCATCTGGAGCGGCTGTTCAAGCTGGTGCCGGAAGTGGTGTTCTGCTTCGACGGCGACGCCGCCGGCCGCAAGGCTGCCAGCCGGGCGCTGGAAACCACCCTGCCGGTGATCCGCGACGGCCAGGAGGCCCGCTTTCTGTTCCTGCCCGAAGGCGAAGACCCGGACAGCCTGGTGCGCAAGGAGGGCAACGAAGCCTTCAGCGCCCGTCTCGACGAGGCACTGCCGCTGTCGGAATTTTTCTTCCGCTCATTGACCGAAGACGCCGACCTCGACAGCCTGGCAGGCCGCGCAAGGGTCGGTACCGAGGCCCTGGTGCTGGTACGCGCCATGCAGCCGGGACTGCTGCAGCAGATGATGCTGGAGCGCATCAGCGAAATCACCGGTCTGTCGCAGGATCAGATCAACAGCGTCAACAACCTGCAGGAAGCGACGCACCCGGCACCGCGACCCCAGGACGCGCCACCCGCGCCCGCCTCGCCCCCCGCTTCCCCCGTGAATTCGACGCACCGGAACAACGCGCCCCGACGCCGCGGCGCCGCGGGAAAAAGAGCCGGACCTCTACGAAATCGCGATTTCCGGCATACTGCATTATCCACAGGTCGCGGCGACACTTCCCGGCGCCGACGAATTCGAAGGGCTCGAAAGCCGCAACGGCGAGTTGCTGGCCTGCCTCGTGCGCTACTTCCAGCAAACGCCCGAGGCCTCCCTTGGCACCCTGGTCGTCGACTGGCTCGAAGATCCCCGGCTGCAGGAGCTGTTCCTGCGCCTCAACGAGATTGCCTTCGAGAGCGACCTGATCAAGTCCCCGGAGAAGATCCAGGACAACCTTCAGGGCGCCATCCAGCGACTGCTGCGGGAACACCGCCCCGAAAACGAGCTCGACGCCCTGCTGCAAAAGAATCGCCAGTCTCCACTGAACCGCGAGGAAAAGCAGCGTCTGAACGAACTGCTGTCCAGGCGCCACCACTGACGCCGGGCGCCTACGTCCAGGACATCCCGTAGGGTGCCGGTAAGCGAAGCGCACCGCACCGCGCCTTTTGTCTCGGCGCCATCGGTGGGTTTCTGGGACACAGGCGGAAGGCGCACCACCCTTCATAATGCCCCAATCTGGTCTACTTTTAAGTGGGAACAGCAGCGAAAAGCTGCTGTCAACTGGATTTAAATGGAGCGGAAATGTATAATACGCCGCTCACTTTTACGCTACCCATCTTTCATCTTCTCGTAGGGCCTCTATGACAGATACCTCTCAGCAGCAATCTCGTCTCAAGGAACTGATCGCCCGTGGCAAGGAACAGGGCTATCTGACCTATTCCGAGGTAAACGATCATCTGCCAGAAGATATCGCCGATCCGGATCAGGTCGAAGACATCATCCGCATGATCAACGACATGGGCATCTCGGTGACCGAAGAAGCGCCCGATGCGGAAACCCTTCTGATGACCGAAGGCGACTCCGCCGAAGAGGCCGACGAAGATGCCGTTGCGGCCCTGGCGGCCGTCGAGTCCGACGCCGGACGCACCACCGACCCGGTGCGGATGTACATGCGTGAAATGGGTACCGTCGAGCTGCTGACCCGCGAAGGCGAAATCGATATCGCCAAGCGAATCGAGGAAGGTATCCGTGAAGTCATGTCCGCCCTGTCCTGCTTCCCGGGCTCGGTCGAGACCATTCTCGCCGCCTACGAGGCCGCGATGCTGGAAGAGGGTCGCCTGAGCGATATCTTCAGCGGCTATATCGATCCGGACGACAGCGACTTCGTCATGACTGTCCCTGAAACCGACGAAGTCGAAATCGACGAAGAAGACGAGGACGACGACGAGGACGAAGACGAAGACGGCGAAGAGGCCTCCACCGACGACAAGGACCGCGGCCCCGATCCCGAGGAGGCCCGTCAGCGCTTTGCCAACCTGCTGGACAAGCTGGAAGCCGTTCACGCCGCAGTCAGCACCCGGGGCCGCGACAGCGCCGAGACCCAGGAAGCCCTGAAAGCCCTGGGCAACGCCTTCTCCCCGATCAAGCTGTCGCCGCGCTACTACGACCTGCTGGTTGCCCGCGTACGCGACTTCATCGACCGCATCCGCGAGCAGGAACGCGCCATCATGCGCATCTGCACCCAGCGCTGCCAGATGCCGCGCCGCGACTTCATCAAGACCTTCCCGGGCAACGAGACCAACCCGGACTGGTTCGAAGAGATGATCGCCCGGGGCGACAGCTACGCCGGCGCCATGCAGCGCAACCTGCCGGAGCTCAAGCGCGCCCAGAAAAGACTGCTGCAGATCGAGGAAGAGTGCCGCATCCATCTGGCGGAGATCAAGGAGATCAACCGCCGCATGTCCATCGGCGAGGCCCGCGCCCGTCGTGCCAAGAAGGAGATGGTCGAGGCGAACCTGCGTCTGGTGATCTCGATCGCGAAGAAGTATACCAACCGCGGCCTGCAGTTCCTCGACCTGATCCAGGAAGGCAACATCGGCCTGATGAAAGCCGTGGACAAGTTCGAATACCGTCGCGGTTACAAGTTCTCGACCTATGCCACCTGGTGGATCCGCCAGGCGATCACCCGCTCGATCGCCGACCAGGCCCGCACCATCCGTATCCCGGTGCACATGATTGAGACGATCAACAAGCTCAACCGCATCTCCCGCCAGATGCTGCAGGAGATGGGCCGCGAAGCGACCCCGGAAGAACTGGCCGAGCGCATGGACATGCCGGAAGACAAGATCCGCAAGGTGCTGAAGATCGCCAAGGAACCGATCTCGATGGAAACGCCGATCGGCGACGACGAAGACTCGAGCCTGGGCGACTTTATCGAGGACACCACCCTGTCCTCACCGGTCGACTCCGCCACCGGCGAAGGCCTGCGCGAAGCGACCCGGGAAGTCCTGGCCGGGCTCACCGCCCGCGAAGCCAAGGTGCTGCGCATGCGTTTCGGTATCGACATGAACACCGACCACACCCTCGAGGAAGTCGGCAAGCAGTTCGACGTCACCCGCGAGCGTATTCGCCAGATCGAAGCCAAGGCCCTGCGCAAACTGCGCCACCCGAGCCGCTCCGATCACCTGCGCAGCTTCCTCGACGAAGGCGGCTGATCCGCGACCGGCATCATGACAAAACGCAGCCATCCGGCTGCGTTTTTCGTTTCCCTAACCTCAACAAATTCAAACAGCTATTGGCTCAGCCCGGTGCAGTCGCTATAATTTGCGTCCTTTCGGGGCCTATAGCTCAGTTGGTTAGAGCAGTGGACTCATAATCCATTGGTCGCAGGTTCGAGTCCTGCTGGGCCCACCACTCACTCGCGGCGCTGTGCTCCGCGCCTGCAAATCCGCTATTTGATCAATCGGCAAAGCTGTCGTCTCGACAGTCGTTCCTTTTTCATTGACTATGCTAACTACTCAACAGCGTGCGCGCTGAGAGGTGTCGGGACTTTTTGTTTTCCGGCGACGAATCCGGACCGCAGCTGCCCGGGCTGCAAGATACATGGACTGATGTAGTGATCGTTACCCTGCTTCCGCTGTTTTCCCTGTTGTTGAGCTGCTTCATCATGATGATGGGCTTCGGTCTGACCGGTCTGTTGATGCCGGTGCGGATGGGGCTCGAGGGGATGAATACCGACACCATCGGCATGGTGCTGTCGATGTATGCCGCCGGCATGCTGTTCGGCGGCCTCTATGCCCGGGTGATGATCATCCGCGCCGGGCATATCCGCATGTTCGCCGCCGTGGCGGCGCTGGCGGCGATCAGCGTGCTGGCCTGCGGCCTTTCGACCAATCCCTGGCTCTGGGGCCTGATGCGCATGCTGATGGGCTTCTGCATGGCCTGTGCCCTGGCCGCGATCGACAGCTGGCTGAGCGAGAGCGCCAGCCAGGAGACCCGGGGACGAATTCTGGCGGCCAACCAGATCGTCATCATGGGCGCCTTCTTTGTCGGTCAGTTCCTGATCAACCTGTCGAGCCCGTCGACGACCACCCTCTTCATTGTTGCCGGCATGCTGTTGTCGCTGGCGCTGATCCCGATCGTGATGAGCCGCAAGGCGGGACCGTCGGTGGCCGAAGTGCGGGCGATGTCGATGATGGCCGTGTTCCGCCTGTCCCCGCTGGGGGTGGTGAGCTGTTTCTTCTGTGGCATTCTCTACAGCGGCATGCTCAACATGCTGCCGATCTTCGCCGGCAGCCGCGGCATCGAGGGTTTCGAGCTGTCGCTGTTCATGGGCGCCGCGGTATTCGGCGCCTTTATCCTGCAGTTCCCGGTCGGCTACCTGTCGGATCACTTCGACCGGCGGACCGTGCTGTTCGGCCTGCTGATCGTCACGATCGGCGCCAGTGTCGCCGCCCCGCTGCTGGCCGCGCTCGAGTACCGCTATCCGATCATGGCCGCGGTCGCCGTCATCACCGGCATCTTCGCCTGCCTGTATCCGATGAGCATTTCAGAGACCTTCGACAAGGTCCTGCAGAGCGACATGGTCGCGGCCATGGGCGGCCTGATCGCGACCTATGCCCTGGGCAGTATAATCGGCCCCTATGCCTCTTCGCTGGCCATGAAGACCTTCGGCAACGATGCGCTGTTCGGCTTTCTCGCCGTAATGGAAGCGCTGCTGCTGATCTTTGTCGTCTACCGCATGCGGGTACGCGACGCGCTGCCGGTCGAGGATCAGGAGAAATACGTTCTGCACGGTGTTGCCGGTGGCAGCTCGCTCGAAATCGACCCGCGCTTCGAATACGAGGAACCCGAGCGGCCGCTCAGCCCCGAGGCCGAAACCGTGGTCAAGGTCGCCCAGAACAATCCGGGCGCCGCGGTCAAAATGGCCATCGCGCTGGCCGAGAACTCGCCCGAGCAGGCCGCCCAGCTGGCCGCCGCCCTGTCGTGCGTCGAGCAGGTCGATATCGCCCGGCTTTACGCCGCCATCACCGAGGCCGCGCCTGAACTGAGCCTCTATATCGCCGAGGCCCTGGCCGCGGCATCGCCGGAGCAGTCGAACGAGCTGATCGACTGGCTGATTCGGGAGCGTCCCGATCAGCTGGCCGAGATTCTCGTGGCCATCGCCGAGGCGTTGCCGGAGCAGAGTGTCGAAATCATCGGCAACGCCGCCGAAACCATGGCCGAGGAAGCCCCGGAAATGCTGTTCGACATGGCGGAAACCTACGCCAGCCATATGTCCGAGCAACTCGAGGAGATGCGCCCGGTGGACCGTGCGGCTTCTCAACCGGAACATCTGGCGGCGGAGCTGTATGCCCGTCTCGCCGAAATCATCCCGGAACGCGCCGCCGACCTTGCCTACAAGGTCGCCGAAGCGATGCCGGAAGCGGCTATCGAAGTGGCCGAAGCCTATGTGCATACCCTGATCGAGGAAGAGGCGAAGCAGGAAGCCGTCGAGACAGACCTCGATTCGGAGATGATCAGCAGAAGCTGGGAGAAAGAGGAGGAGCCCAGGGGACCGAGCGCCGAAGACGAAGCCCGGATCGCCGGTGCCCTGACCGACTTCGTCAACCACGTCACCGAGACGATGCCGGAGCAGGCGGTGAAAATCGCCGCAGTGCTGGTCGAATCCCGTCCCGACCTCGCATCGGACCTGATCGAACGGCTGCAGTCGATGCATCAGCTGGACAACACCCTGGCCTCGGACCTGGACGAGCGCCCGGCGCCGGACATCTTCGCCGATTACCCGAGGGAAGAGCAGGAAGAGCGTGACGCGTCACGATCGTAGGGTGCCGGTAACCGCCAGGGACGGTGAAAACCCCGGGAATGCAGGAGCAATTACCGGGGAAGCGGAGCGCACCGCACCGTATTCCGAGGCAATCGGTGCGGTGCGCTCCGCTTACCAGCACCCTACATTCAAGAACCTCTCTCAGTCACTCCTGATCCGCAGGTAACGCGCAAACCGCGGCAGCCCGTTGACGGTCAGGCCGTTGTAGCGATAAGTGACACGCGCCCCCAACGGCGGCGGGGCTTCCCGGTCGGCATCGTCGAGGCCGCTGCCCAGGCGGAAACGCCGGCCGCTGTCGTCCTCCACCAGCAGGGCGCCGACCAGGCCGTTGTACTTGCCCTCCCCCGGCAGATAACCGATCACGATGGCTTCGGCATCCTGGTGACGCTTGTACTTGAGCAGTTCGTCGCTGCGGCCGGCGCGATAAAGCGCGGCATCCCGATGCAGCATCACGCCTTCGCCGCCCGCCGCCACGATCCGGTCGAGCATCAGCTCCAGCTCCTCCCGGCTTCCCGGTCGGACTTGCTCGACGATCTGCAACCGGGTGTTGGCATGGTTTTCCAGGCGCCGCCGCAGCTCGGCCTGACGCCGCCCGAAACTACCCGGAAAAGCCGGCAGGTCGAACACCATAAAGCGCACCTCGCGCCAGGCCCGCGCATCAGGCTCGTATGCCCGGGCCAGGGCCGAGACCTCCGCAAAACGGCCCCGGCCAAGCCAGAGTTCGCCATCCAGCGGCTGATCGGGCCAGCCGTGCGTGAAAGCATCCGGCACGGAAACGGCATAACCGCCACGCGTAAGCAAGCGCTTACCGTCCCACCAGGCCCTGACACCGTCGAGTTTCTCGCTCGCCCAGTAGTCGCCAATCTCGATATCGCCGCGGTATTCCTGCGCCAGCATCAACGGCACCGGCGCGGCCACGACCTCGGCCAGCGGCGCCGCTGCGGACAGCACGCCCAGCACAAGCATGAGGGAATCACGGGAACAGGACATGAGACTTCCTCCCTGAAGTTTCGTTACGACGCCGGATCCATGGCGTCTGAAGGAAAGGTAGCTGCCGGCGGGGGATATGCCAATGCGGGGTGACGCGTTACGCACCGTCTACAGCGGTAGTGCCCCACTTGACCAGATCCTGGGCTATGCGCTGCCTGAACTCGTCCGATATTCGGGCATCGTCCAGGAGGTCTACCTTAAACGGAAGGTCGGATTCGGCGAGAGACTCCCCCGCTTCGGCCAGCGCCCCAAAATCGAGCGGCGAATCAGCGTGGAGCAGCAGATCCAGATCCGAACCGGTTCGTGCCTCGCCCCTCGCACGCGAACCAAAGGCGAACACCACAACATCCGGCCCCAGCGCCTCGGACAGCAGCCTCATCACCAGCCGCCGCTCCGGTTCAGACACTTCAGTCCGCATTTCGCTGTACCAGCTCTTCCTTGAGCTTTTCGGCATCGGGCAGAAAGCTCACCGCGACCCGGTAGACCTCTTCCGCCTTGCTCTCGTCGTAAATATGCGACGTTTCGTTGCGCGCCCGATGATAGGTAATCCAGTTCTGGGGATTATCGATCAAGCCATATTCGGCGGCCATGCGAAACAGCTCGCGTCTCGACAACATCACCACCGAGGCCTCCCCCTGGTCTTCGATGAGCTGACGACGCACCATCTTCCAGCAGAGCTCATAGGTATATTCGAAGCGCTGAATCACCGCATCGCGGATAAACTCATCCTTGGGTTGCTTCAGTGCCAACGCCAGCGAGGCGACCGCTTTTTCCAGGGTGTCAGAATCAGAGTCATATCGTTTGGTTACGGGTTACGGGTTACGGGTTACGGGTTACGCGATTATCAATGCACCCGGCTGGATCGGTGCAGCGGATCCCGGATCTCGTGCTGCGGCTGATAGCCGCTGACCAGCTGCAGCAGCAGCTCGCGCAGACCGTTGCAGTCGTAACTGTCGCAGCAGGCTTCGATCCGTTGCAGCAGCGGCTGCAGCCGGACGAAGGGCAAGCTCTCCTCGCTGGCCTTCATGATCATCGGATGGGATGTGCCGGCGACATTGTCGCCGATCAGCAGTTCCTCGTAGAGCTTTTCGCCGTCGCGAAGCCCCGTGTAGCGGATGCCGATATCGCCGTCCGGATGGGCCTCGTCCCGTACCGAAAAACCGGCAAGCCGGATCATCTGCTCGGCCATTTCGCGGATTTTCACCGGCGGCCCCATGTCGAGCACGAAGACATCGCCGGATTCGGCCATGGCGCCGGCCTGGATCACCAGCGCCGCCGCCTCCGGAATCGTCATGAAATAGCGCGTCATTTCCGGGTGGGTGACAGTGACCGGCCCGCCATTGACAATCTGCCGGCGAAACAGCGGAATCACTGAGCCCGACGAGCCCAGCACATTGCCGAAACGCACGATGGCAAAGCGCGTCCGGTGACCGGGCCCCCGCCAGCGCCTGCAGCACCAGCTCGGCGCAGCGCTTGGTGGCCCCCATCACATTGGTCGGACGCACCGCCTTGTCGGACGATATGAGCACGAAATTGCGCACGTCCGCCGCTACCGCGGCCTGCGCGATCGCCAGGGTGCCGAGCAGGTTGTTGCGCACGCCGACCACCATGTTGCGTTCGACAATGGGCACATGCTTGTAGGCGGCGGCATGGTACAGGGTTTCGACCCGGTAATGCCTGAGGGTACGCTCCAGCAATGCCGGCTCCGTGACCGACCCCAGCACCGCCGTCAGCTCGACGCCCCATTGTACGCAAAGCGGCAGCAGCTCCTGCTCGATGCGGTAGAGCCCGTATTCGGAGCTGTCGAACAGCACCAGCTGCCCGGGCTGCTGCGTCAGTATCTGCCGGCACAGCTCGGAACCGATCGAGCCGCCGGCGCCGGTGACCATCACCTGTTGCCCGCGAATATTCTCGGCCATCAGCTGCGGATAGGGCGCCACCTCCTCGCGCCCGAGCACATCGGCGATCTCGATCTCGCGGATATCGCTGATATTGACCCGGCCGCTGGCGATATCGGACAGCCCCGGCAGCGTCAGCACCTTGATCGGGAGCTTTTCCAGCATCGCCAGCAGCTCGCGGCGCCGGGTGCGACTGGCCGACGGCATTGCCAGCAGCACCTCGGAGACCTCGAAGCGGTCGATCAGCCACTCGAGGCGATCCGGCGGGTAGATCAGGAGCCCGTGCACTTCGAGCCCCACCAGTGCCGGGTTGTCGTCGACAAAGGCCACCGCACTGAGATCGCTGGCGCTTTCCAGTGCGGTGGCCAGCTGGCGGCCGGCGGACCCGGCACCGTAGATGATCACCCTGTCGCTGCGGGCGAGCCGCTGCAGGCCGCCGGGAAACTGCTGCAGCAGCAGCCAGCGGGCCAGCAGACGGCTGCCGCCGATCACCACCAGGGCAATGAACCAGAAGATCGGTATCACCGACCGGGGGATGCGCTGCTCGAAGCCGATAAAGTAGGTCAGCGTCGCCCAGATCAGCACGAACAGCGTCACGGCCTTGAGTACCGTCCAGAGCGCATGCGGCCCGATATAGCGCGTCACCGCCCGGTACAGCCCGAGCCGCACGAATACCGGCACCGCCACCAGTGGCGCGACCAGGTACGCAGGCCAGTGCATGAACCCCTGAGCATCCCACTCGCCGTAACGCAGCGCGAAGCTCATCCAGCAGGTCAGCGCCAGCGCCAGCACGTCAAAGCCGAGAAACACCGCCCGCTTCCGGTTGCGCGACAGCGCCAGCACCGCATTGAGCATTGATCAGTCCTTTTTCCGGTGACGCATTATGCGCTACGAGTTACCAGACATTGTAGGGTGCTGGTGAGCAACGCGAACCGCACCGCTTGCCTCGGAATACGGTGCGGTGCGCTTCGCTTACCGGCACCCTACGGTCAACAGCGCCCCACATCCGACCGTCCCAAATATCCGTCACCGCTTTTGCTGCTTCGCCGTTTTCTTCAGCCACTCCAGCGCGCCTTCGGTTTGCGCCCAGGTTTCGCGCATGGCCTCGCGGTAGAGCCAGGCCTGGTCCTCGCCGCCGGGCCTGAAAAAACCTTCCCGCATCTCCGGCTTGCGGATGCGCTTGAGCGTCAGGTAACGCACGACCTCCGGAAACGCTTCCAGCGCGTCCGCCAGCGTCTGTGCAGCGCCCGGCAGATCGCCCAGCCGGTACAGCGCCAGCACGGCACCGAAGCGCGTCTCGACGCCGATATCATCGCCATAGCGCCGTGCCAGCGCCAGCGCTTCCGAGTTTCGGTCCGTCTGCAGATAGTCGTTGATCAGCATCCAGCGAAAACCGTGGTTATCGCTGGGATTGAGCTGCAACAGCCATTCGACGACCTGCTCCGCCCGCGCTGCACGCCCGGTGTCCTTGAACAGGTAGGCCAGGCGCTCCAGGCTGCGCAGGGCGGGCCGGTTCTCCGTTGCCCCCAGGGCAGGCCGGCGCCTTCCGGCACCGACTGTGCGACGATATTGCGGGCACGCAACAGCACCTTTTCGAGCAACTGCTGCACCGCCGGGTCGCCCCAGAGCTGATCATCCATCAACAGCGCCGCCAGGTCATCCAATATATCCAGGTCGTCCCAGGCCTCGGGGTAGCGCCGCAGCACCTTCATCCAGCGCTCGAACGCCTCCGGTGCCCAGACATCCTGCTCCGGCACCGGCACAGGGCCGGTACCGAACGGCTTGTCCAGCGGACAGACCCTACGCCAGGCAGCCGCAACCTTCTTCAGCGACGTCGGCGCAAGCAGCACACCGCCCGGAGGCTCGTCGTCTTCAGCCATCATACCCTGGTAGCCGTAGGGGGTGACCGGCCGGGCCTGCATAGACGCCATCCAGTCGAGCAGCTCGAGCAGGTCGTCGGAACCGGTCATGCCCAGCATCATCTCGAGCGGATTGTCGGCAAACCCCTCCAGCATCCGGATATTGGGATCTTCCGGCAACAGCCCGGACTTCAGCAACCGGCGACGCCAGAAATCGGCCCGGGGCGCCACCTCGTCCAGGCGCCCCTGACTCACCAGCAGCTGCACTTCCAGCACACCGAGGCTTTCGCTGTGGGGCGTATCGCGCTGCGCATGCTTGAACGCCTGCCAGGCGGCTTCGTGATCGCCCTCGTCCGCCAGCACCGTGGCGAGGCGCTGCCAGGCAGCGCCACGCAATTCCGAACGCGGCGCCTGCTGCACGATGGTATCGAGGAGCCGGCGCTTCTTGCGGTTGAACCCCAGGGCGTCGTAACAGTTGCACAGCAGGTTCAGCGCATAGTCGTGCAGCAGGGTCGACTTCGGCGCCTGGGCAACGGTCAGCATCGGCTCCAGCAGTGCGGCGGCCTTGCGGTACTGTGCCTCTTCGAAATGACCGACCGCAACCTCGATCAGGCCTTCGAACGGCACCTGGTGACTGGCAATCGCCTGCTCCAGCAACCCTAGCTCCTGCAGCGCCGGAATCGCGGTCACCCAGATTACGCCGGCGTTGAGCGGCAGTGCCAGATCCGACGGCAGGCGCTCGCAGCACTGCTTGTACTTCATCCCCGACCCGCAGGGACAGGGATCGTTGGGCTTGAGCTTGGGCAGTGGCCTGGGGCGGAAGCGGTTGCCGGGCAGCGGCATGTACTTCCAGATCTCCCGTGCCAGGTGACCGGCCAGCAGCTGCAGCCCCTCGGGCGAAAAACCCTCGTCGAACGGCGACTCGCCCAGCAGCTCGAAGGTCACGTAATGATCGAAGTTATCCCGCAGCCAGCGGCTGAAACGCTCGAAATTCTCGTGCTCGAAAATCTGCCGCGCAGCATCCTGCAACAGCTCTTCGAGCAACAGCGGGCCTTCTTCGGGCTCGAACTCGGTCACTGATCACCTTTTTCTTGATAGTCTGTAAGCACGAAAGAATACCGGCCCGGGTCGGCTGGCGTAAAGCTGGGAGGGATGAAAGGGGGTTACGGGTCAACGCCAGGGGTGGCGTGTGTGCTGGCAACGCAGGAGCAGTTGCCAGTATACGGGTTACGGGTTACGGGTTACGGGTTGCCAGTGCACCTTTCCCAATCAAATCCCGGCTCGCCGGGACTGCCACTGCCGATATTCTGACGGGCGTAAGCCATAGCGTGCCAGCACCCCCTCATGCAGCCGGCGCAGTTCGTCGATGATCAGGGCGCGCACATTGTCCCGGTCGGCGTCTGGCACCTGCTTCTCGAGCGCTTGCCCGATCAGGGTCAACGGATCTTCGGTGTACTGAACCACCACCGCATGAATGGTTTGTTTGATGAGATCGCGATAGGCCAATCGCAGCGGATCCGGTTCGGCCAGATCCTGTTTGATCGCCAGATACTCCTGAGTGGATCTTTCATAAGCCCAGACATACAGATCGCGCAGCAGTTCGATGCGCGTCAGTTCGTACACCCCCAGCATGGCGCGGCTATAGGCTTGTTCCGAAACATCGAGAAACGTCAGCGGACATAAATTGGCCTCGATCAGCGGCAGGTTGGCTGCCAGCCGGGAGGTTCGCTTGTTCACATCAGCGAAGGGCTGCAGATAAGGCAGATGCACCAGCACGAAAAACGACTGTTCGAAAGGATCTTCGATCTGGCGTGCCTTGGCCAGTACCAGATCCAGCAGCTCCTCGATCATCGCAGGCACGGCAAGCGGTCGAAAAACACTCTTGCCAATCTCCACGGCATGCTGACGAATTCTGCCTTCGTCCGCGGGGTTGGGCAACAGGTTTTCCGACAAGGCGCTATGCAGATTCAGTACGGTGAAGCGGTTGAACTCCACGGAATCCGCATTTTCGACCAGCAGCTCGATCGCCGATTTGTGGTTCAGGATCATCTGAGTTTCCATCGCGGCCTTGCCCCGGGCAGCCCTGCCACTCTCGATAAGCCGGCGGGTATCGAGCCGTGAATAGGTGTTCCCCTCCAACTGACTGGATGCCCAGGACAGATCGATCAACAGCCGGTTGAGGATGGCCCGGCCATAGGTACCGGCCGGCAATTCCGTCTGCCGGGTATCCCCCATATTCCACAACTGCCGGCGCAATGGCGCGGACAGATACCAAGTCCGGTTGGGCTGATAGGACTCGAGAAACTCTCGCTGATAGCCAACCGGCTTACGCGCTTCGACCGGCTGATCGATATAGGCAAGAATATCCTGACTGTCGGCAGAAAGTGGAATATAGTCCGGATAACGCTTCCCGGCCTCCCCGCCGCCAATCGCAGGAATCTGGATTGCGACGCGATATCGCCGGGCACGTCCCTCGCCGACAGCCTCGATGCGCCCATCATCGATCAACCGGCGGAGCCAGCGTTGTGCGGTCCGGCGGGCGATATCGGGATGACGCGCCAACAACTCGCTCAGAGACAGACCGTCGTCTGCATCCCGGATCGATTCAAGTAAATGGCTAATCGATGACATCAACTGGCGCCGTTTCGCTATGAATGGCGCAATTCTGGCGCAGTTTACGTAATCGCGCCACTTTAGTGGCGCGATTTAGCGCATAGTTGGCGCAACTTTTGGCAAGCCATCGCAATTGCCGGACACTTTGGCCTCCATGGATGGTGGAAGGCCACCCCGAGGAAAGATTGAAATTGCAGGAGCAAATTTCAGCGAATCGTGCCGTTCCCACCTCCCCCTGCAATCACCACCGATGACTCCTTTGGCCCGCTCCCCAAGAATGCTACACTTGTGTTAATTACTAACACACGAGGCCATTCCATGCCCAGAACAACGAGCGTCACTATTGGTGCACAACTGGACGACTTTGTACGGAAATTGATCGAGTCAGGGCGCTACGGCTCAACCAGTGAGGTCGTGCGTTCCGCCCTGCGGTTGCTCGAACGCCAGGAAAATCAAACGGCAGCTCTGAGAAGCGCTGTAGAAGCTGGAGATCGAAGTGGGGAAAGCGACTTGTCACTGCGCGACATTGCCGCTCAGGTGAAACAGAAACACGATGTATAAGCTTTCCAATCGTGCGGCAGAGGATTTCGCGGCTATCTACGAATATACCTTGCTTAACTTCGGTGCTCGCCAGGCCGATGTTTACACCGATGATCTGGAGAGCACCTTTCGTCTCCTGTCCAGTTCTCCGCTTATGGGGCAGGAGTGTCGGGAGATTGCAGATGGGGTTCGCCGTCACGATCACCAACGACACGCCATTTTTTACCGACGCCGTGAGCACGATATTTTTATCGTCAGGATACTCCATCAACAGATGGAGCCGATGAGACATTTCTTTGAGCTTTGACGCTGCGGTCTATAAATCGAGGAACGAAGCGAAAAGCGCCACCTCCACACCACCTGACCCGTAACACCTGACTTCTACCTCGAATCTCCGCCGCTTGGCCGTCCCCGGTCGGCCCGAAGGGCGCTGCTAAACGTAGGGTGCCGGTAAGCGAAGCGCACCGCCCTCAAACCTCCTGCAGCTCCGCCGCCCCGGACTTCAGCCACCACGCCAGCCCGACGAGTGGCGCATAGGCCAGCGCAATGCCCGGCAACGTTGCCACCACGCCCGCCACCATCAGCGAAGCGATCGGCAGCAGCCAGAGCAGATTGATCCCAACCACCGCCAGGGTCACCCCCGGTGGCTGCCCAGGCGTCGCGCCGCATACTGATAACCGTGGCTTCGATGCGCTTCCGCCAGCGGCATCCCCCGAAGCAGACGCCTGATCAGCGTCAGCGTCGCATCGGTGACGAACACCGCCAGTAATACCAGCCAGCCGGCCAGCAGCTCGAACGACTGATACGCGGCCTGGATCGACAGCAGACCCAGCATCAGGCCGATAAAACCACTGCCGGCATCGCCCATGAAAATCCGCGCCGGTGGCCAGTTCCAGACCAGAAAACCCGCCACCCCGGCCGCCAGTAACAACATCGGCCACCAGGCTTCGACACCTGCGCCGGCCATCACGGCAAGCAGACAGCCCCCGAGCGCAACGGTAACTGCCTCTACTCCGGCAATGCCGTCGATGCCATCCATAAAGTTGTACAGATTCAGCAGCCAGACCAGATACAGCAGCGCCAGCCCGTGCCCCAGCCATCCCAGATCGAATTCGACCGCGTAGATCACCACTGGCGGCAGCCCACCCAGCCAGAACAGCCCCCATCCAGCCGCCAGGAAATGTACCGCCAGCCGCCAGCGCGCCGCCACCGACTGCCGGTCGTCCACCCAGCCGATCAGCGCCACCAATACTCCTGCCCCGACCAGCCCTATCAGTACCTCGTCCGCCATCAACCCCTGCGAAAAAAGCAGGCAAAGGCCTGCCAGATACACCAGCACCACCGAGACCCCGCCGCCGCGCGGTGTCGGCAGCATATGGGAGCTCCGCGCATTGGGCACATCCAGCATGCCCCCGGCCAGCGCATAGCGCCGCAATGCCCCGGTCAGCAGCGCCGCCAGCACCGCAGCCCCCGCCAGCAGCCCCAGCATCCCTCCGGCCTCAACCACGCCCCGGCTCCCGCGATGCGCCATCCTTTGTACCTGTAGGAGCCGAGCCCTCTCGGCGAAGCTCTTTTTGCCTGTAGGAGCCGAGCCCCCTCGGCGAAGCTCTTTTTGCCTGTAGGAGCCGAGCCCCCTCGGCGAATCTCTTTTTCGCCTGTAGGAGCCGAGCCCCCTCGGCGAAGCTCTTTTTGGCTGTAGGAGCCGAGCCCCCTCGGCGAAGCTTTTCCTTGCCAAAGCCACTTCTTGTCGATACCTTCCTTTCACTCCGCTCCAGAAAATCATCCACAGTCCTCTGGATACCCTCCTCCACCGATAATGGAGGTTTCCAGCCAAGGGTCTCCATCGTATGCGTGATATCCACCTGCAACGAATCACAAAGCCTGGAAGCCATGCTTCCTCGCCCGGCCAATTCAGCGGTTTTGCGCAATAGAGAAACCGGAAAAGGAAACAGCCTCGAACGCTTGCCCATCGCCTCGCTGATAATGGTGATCAGCTCTGGCGTCGAGAGGTCATGATTGTCGGAAACCAGGAAGGTCTGATTGGCGGCCGCCGGATGATCGATGCAGGTCACGATCAGATCCACGAGATTGTCCAGCCCCACCAGACTGCGCCTGTTCTGGACCGATGCCAACGGCAACGGAATGCCGCGCTCGATCCATTCAAGCAGCGTTCTGAAGTTGGCCTTCACACCAGGCCCGTAGACAAGCGGCGGTCGGATAATGACGACCTCCATGCCGGTATTCTTAGCCAAGGCCAGCAGCCCCTGCTCGGCTTCCCATTTGGATATTGCATAAGAGTCTGTTGGCCCGCAGGCATCTCCGGCTGTAAACGGCTTCCCGGCAAGCGTCGATTCGCCGTTGACCTTGATCGAACTCAGGAAAATAAAGCGCCCAACTCCGGCCAGTGCCGCCGCGCGTGCGAGCTCAAGCGTCGCCGTGGTGTTCACCGCCCGAAAGGCTGAGAGCGGGTCGGACGCATCGTCGTCCATGACATGCACGCGGGCGGCGCAGTGAACAAGGATATCGGTCTGCTCAAGCGCTCTATGTACCTGTGCGTTTAGCTGTAAATCGCAAAGATCGAATAACGGGGTATCTACCCGATTATCGGTAATCGGAGAGCGCGAAGCGCATATCAGCTGCACAGTACCCGCCCCGATCAAGCATTCGCATAGGGCTGAACCGACAAATCCGGTGCTGCCTGTTATGAGCAGGGTTGCCCGATCAGTGGACATCACAGGAGGCCCAAACAGTAATCTCCGCCTGGAGCTGCAAAATCATATTCCGGGCTAGCACAATAACGTTGCGGCTCATCAATTCACCGTCCTGGAGCCTGAGCGCAAAAAATACTTCAGCATGCTGACCATAAACCAATAAAAATGCCGGGAAAAAAGTCGCTTGTTGGCCTGCCGACAGAGATGCACCGCTTTGAGATGTGGCAGGTAAAGCACCGGCTCACCCAACTGGTCACGGGCCCGGCGGCAGATATCCACATCCTCCAGATACATGAAGAAGCGTTCATCGAACCCATGCAGCTGCTGGTACAACTCGGCTTTGAACAGCAGGAAGGCTCCGGAGGCCCAGTCTACCTGGGTGGGTTCGTCGATTGTCGTCTTGTCGTAGGCGGCGGGATTGGAGCCCAGCAGAAATCCGCGCGCAAAATCCAGCAGCGACGGGAAACGCTTGATGTTGAAATCAGGCCGGGTCAGATCGCTGTCCTGGAACAGGTTGATGGTCACCAGTCGGGCGGCGTGCTGTTCCGCCGTGTTTACCGCCTCCAGCAGCACATCAGGCGCTATGATCAGGTCCGGGTTATGCAAACAGAAGTAGTCACCCGACTGCATCCCGAGCTTAGACCTGCAATATTCAAACACCGCATTATTGTTGGCACCGAAACCCATTGGCGACGACGCCGCCAAATAGTGCATTGAGGAAGTAGCCGAAAGTTCCCGCAAAAAAATAGAAGCCTTATTGTCACGAATCACAATTTCCACATCTTTATTATTTGCCAAATGCCTTATCGCAGAACAACCTCCAATCAAGTCTTCGTGCCCGTGAGACACTATGGAAATAAAAACCCTATAAGAAAACTTCAACTTTTTGGCCCCATACGCCCTAGCAACCCATCAAAAAAACCATTAACAGATGCTTTAAAGTGACCTAGCCTATTACAACTAGGCAGAAGCGTATATAACACCACCCCTATTAGTGACTTAACAAAAATCTCCAACCTTAAAATGACTGATAGATTTTTATAGTAAACTGAAATATATATAGCATTCCTTAAAATAAAGTAGTGCCTGAATGGACTACGCAATGAGACATCCTTTCCTAAAAAACTAACAAAGCTATCACCTAAGTAATGGTTAACATAAACACTACCATAACCTATTACTTGATATCCTTTCTCTAAACTTCGCCAACACCACTCGAAATCAACCCAATCGATAAAAAAATCTTCCCGCATATAACCTACATCATGAAACACCCTACTTGGGATTATCATTCCTGATGATATAAGCTGGGAAACAACATTTATGCCCTCAGCTGGATATATCTTTTTATAACCAGGCGACAACTTAATAAATGGCTGAACCTTACCGGAAACACAATCTCTATAAGCAGGACCAACTACAGCATACTTTATATTAGAAACCTCCAAATTATTTATACATTCATTCATCTTTTCGATATAATCTGGCGGATAAAGCGTATCTTGATCGCTAAGCCATACATAGTCAAAACCTAAACTTAGTGACTTTCTTATACCTATATTCTGAGCCGCTGATATTCCAATATTATTATCTAGCCGGATAACGCAGACATTAAAATAATCTATATCTATATAGTTTAAAGACCCGTTATCAACAACAATCACATAAGGAGCATTCGTCCTTATACTCTCAAGAACCGATAAGAAACTAAAAACTTCAGGGTTGTAAGTGACTAAAACACAACATATATTCATATATTATTCGATATAACGTAGAAAAATTTAAAAGCTATAGAAATCAATCAATTTCTCGGTAGCGTTTTTTCTCGAAAAAACACTAATGGCGGCCTTGGATACTTCCTCCCGATGTGCGCTCATCAACAGTACATCATCTTCATTTAAACCTAACACTTCATCAGGATCTACGATATTCCCTATAAACGCCCCATACTCATTAACTTGTTTAATAGCCTTTCCGGTAACAACGTGTAGACCGGTCATACTGTATTCAGCAAATTTTACAGGTGACGCAACCCAGTTGATTGTATTTTCTTCTCTTAACATGAATGCAATATCAGCAGCATTAAGAATACCTCCAACTTCACTCAGCGAAGCAGAAAGCACATTAAATCTTGAATTAAGACCCATTGGAATAAGCGACAAAAAAAATTCAGGATTACTAGTAACAATCAACGCTTTGAACTTCTCATTCCCACTAAGTACAGAAGCCATCATTGATAGAGTTTCTGGAACACATTGCCACGGAGCCGATGAACCAACGTAGACCAATACGATGTCGCTATTACCATAATCTAGCCTGGCTCTAATCTGTGCTCTCAAATTCGGATCATAGTAGAATTTACTCTCATCGGCCAAGCATGGAAGAATCATATAAGATTCACTAGACATATTTGGCGCTTGACACTCACGCAAAGCGTCTGAAACAAAAATAGCTTTATCACAACACTTTGAAACAGACTTAAGCCTATGTTTGATCATCCTAATTCTAAGAGGCGAAAGCAACCGTGTAGACAATCTCGCACCTTTTATAATCACTGAGTATTCACTTAAACTGTCACCACGAGCATCCCATATCAGTTTAAAATCAAGTATCGATTTAATCCTTGATGCAATAAAAGCAGAATATTCAGTTCTCGCATGGATGAAACTTGGCCTTCTACCATTGAGGTAAAAATGTAGCAGCAGCAATAGGGAGTTTAAACAGCTTGAAAAAGGAATTCCAAATCTGACCCCTCTGATTGATCTAATCTCGACTTCGTACTTAGCCTTTAATTCATCTATAACTCTATTTGCATTTAAATATGTTTCGGAAGTAATTGAAAAAGCCCATATATCGATTGAATAGCCACAATCATTTAGCTGGCGAACATGACTTATTACCTGAGACTCAAAAATGGTTGGAGGAAGACCTTCAAATAAAAGAAATATCCCTCGTTTATTAAACTCTTTTCTCTTACTAAACATAAAAAATACCAAATAGTTAATAATCTAATTATTAACCCGACGACAATTTCGTTCTGCCGAAATATGTAAATGAATACGAACGCACCCAAACTCCGTACAGAGCAACAAGTACTTTTCAAACGGCAAGTGTACTACGCATAAAGGCTGCAACACCGGTAAGAAGGAAGCAAAGTGGGTGCCAATACTGACGGCACGTGACCGTAGTGCCGGCGAAGCCGACTTCGTGCTTGACCACTTCACGCCGAAAAATGTCGAGTGCCGCCTGCTATCCCGGCTAAACACGGATATCGTGCTCTGTGGCAATGGCCAACTGACCTTTGAGGGGTCGCCGGCCAAGCATTACATCATGCATCAGGTGATCAATGCCAACTCCGGCGAACACGTCAAGGGCCCGGCCTTCCACATCCAGGGGTGAACGGCGATCAACAGCGTCTAAATGGTTGGATTCAGCGAATCCACGGTGTAGCCACCAAATATCTGTATCATTACCTGGGCAGGTACCTCTGGGTTGGTCAGCATTGTGCGAAGTTTCACCAACCGTTTAATTTCATGACAGATTTAATCATTAGGGAGAAGGTTCTATATATATACCGAACATAGCCAAGTAGCTCATATGAACCATACTTCATAGCGGCTGCATTTAACCGCTAGGTTAATATGACTTGGCACTATGGGTAATCAGGTACTTTTACCTTTCCAGGTAGGACAAGGCTCACCATCGCTATCACCCAACCTCGATTTGCAAAGTAGCTAAGCACCAGATAAAGCGGAGTAGATACAATGAATGCAATAGCCAGTCGTAAATAAACATTATCAAAATGCATTAACAGCCAATAGGCTGGGACCATACTTATCGCCGCAACACAAAAAGGCCGTATAGCAGCAACTGAATATTCCAAAAGCTTGGTGTGGCATAAGGGTCGGACCAATACAAACCAGCCAGGAAGAAACAGAGTCACCGATAAGCCCAACAACGCCCATGCCAAACCAAGTGAACCAAACTGCGAGCCTGCCCACAGAACTGGCGGTACCACACAGAGCAGGCCAAGGTTCCACTTTAGTGAAAGGTCGGCACGACCCAGGCCTAGTAACAGACTGCCAACGAGATTACCGATAGAGCGTAAATAGCCCCATACTGCCAGCAGCCTCAGCAGATCAACTGCCGACAGCCACTTGTCCCCAAGCATGATCAAGATCAGTTCTGGCGCAAAGAACGCGATGCCAACATATAAAGGGGCGTTGACTGACGCCGTCATGTTGAGCGTTTTAAGGTAGATCGCGCGAACCATAGGAAGATCGCATTGTACCTGTGCGATCAGTGGAAATCCGACACGAGTGACTATCGGGTTAACCATAAACTGCAATTGAAGCACCAAGCTACGTGGCATGCTGTAAAAGCCCAATTGAGCTGCGACAAGCAGACGACCACCCAGCAGAAGATCAATGCTCATATTGATCTGATTGATTACGTTGTTGGCTACCAGCGCGCTACCAAAACCAAGGTAAGAACGTACATCAGAGAAGCGGCAGCGCCACATAGGAGCCCATCCGCGAGCGAGAAATAGCCATGCGAACGAAGAGCTGCTCGCTGCACCAACTATACTACCCACTATCAGTGAATATACGCCCCACCCAGCAGATGCAGTTATTACCGCTGCGATAAAGCCCAATAGCGCTGCCCCGATCTCAAGTTGAATAACAGGACGGAAGTCGAGCGCTTTTTCAGCTGCCATACGCACTTGTTGACCCAAGGCTCCTATTACAACGGTACTGGCACTTAACATCAACAAGGGTGTGAGCCTGTTATCATTGAAATAACCGGCAATAAACGGGCTGGCCATAACAAGCAATACTGCCAGTAAGACACTCATGCCGACGTTCAACCAAAACAGGCTTGAACGTTGCTCAGAAGTGACGTCTTGGCGCTGCATATAGGCACTATTCATTCCCAGATCGGCAAACAAGCTGGCAAAGCCCAGTACCACTGTAACCATGGCCATCAAGCCGTAGTCATCCGGCGTCAGCAGTCGTGCCAATACCGCAACCTGAGCAAGCTGCAACAGAGTACGAACCACCGCGGCTGTCGTCGTCCAACGCACAGCAGATAACGTTCTGTGCTTAAGACTCACGGTTTTCTCGCAGTTACAAAATAGCCTGGTGCCTCGAGCTCCCAGTCTTTATCAAGTTTATCCAGCAACGGTGCAGTTGTTTGTGCCAAATACCAAAAAGGAAGTAATACTGCCTTGATGACCAAGCGTAAGAGCTTGGGACCACGGATGAAGCGCAGGCTGAAGTAGTTGACCTTTAGCGCAAGCATAGTAAAAAAACCAGCCTGAGGTTCAATAGTCACATCAACAAAACCGGCTCTCTTGAGTATATATCTGAGACCATGGGGTGTGTAACGGTAAAAATCATAAGGTGCCTCATGTATCCACCACTGCCAAGGTACCTGCAAGACAATGCTACCTCCGGCTTTCAGAAGACGATATGCCTCATTGACCATAATATGCGGCTCGCATAAATGCTCCATCACTGAGAGCGAGACCACGGTATCCGCTACTTCTGAATCAATTGGCAGAGGACAGTTGAGATCAGCGATAATATCGGACTTTGTATCGTGAAAGCTATCGACCCAATCCACCGCGATATATTGTTGTGCATGTTGCAGAAAAAATTCTTTATAAGGTGACTCACCTGCACCCAAGTCGTAAAGGGTACCTTTATACAGAGAGATATGTTTTTTTAGAGAGCAGTCTCCAATATTGTAGATCAGCCAGTTATGGGCTCGGCGATTAACGTGATTGAGACTGATCATGAATAGAAAAACTTTCTAATACTTTTAATTATGTGTGCTATTGTGTTTTCGTCAAGACCATACCAGAACGGAAGACGTATAAGACGATCACTTTCCCTTGTGGTATAAATATCAACACCACTAAAGCGCCCAAAACGCTGTCCAGCAGGAGCCGAATGTAACGGAACATAGTGAAAAACCGCGTACACGCCGTCGGTTTTCAAGTGCTCTAACAAAGCACTACGTTCTTTCAAATCACGCACCTTTAAATAAAACATATGTCCGTTCTGACAACATTCTTTAGGGCTCGAGGGGAGTTCAATTTTTCCCTCTTTCTCCAGCATTGAAAGCCCTTGCCGGTATCGCGACCAAGAATCCAACCTATTTCGAGTAATCTCGTATAAACGTTCCAATTGTCCCCATAGATAAGCGGCCTGAATCTCGCTCGGCAGATAACTACTGCCCAAGTCAACCCAAGAATACTTATCGACATCACCACGGAAGAACTGACTGCGATTGGTACCCTTTTCACGAATGATTTCAGCTTGTTTTGTAAAGCGTTTATCGTTGATAATCAACAAGCCACCCTCCCCCGCTAGTGCAGTTCTTGGTTTCATGGAAACTGTAAGCTCCCATATGGCCAATACTGCCTAAGGGACGGTTTTTATAAGTTGACATTATTCCTTGAGCAGCATCTTCGATGACAAAAACCCGATAGTGAGACGCGATATCCATGATAGCATCCATCTCACAAGCAATCCCCGCATAGTGCACCGGTACAATGGCTTTTGTTCTGGGTGTAATTGCAGACTCAATCAGACTTTCGTCTATATTCATAGTATCTGGACGGATATCCACAAAAACGATCTTTGCACCCCGTAAGGCGAAAGCGTTTGCTGTACTGACAAAGGTATAGCTAGGCATTATAACTTCATCGCCCGGTTGAATATCAATAAGCAACGCGGCCATTTCCAGCGCTTGTGTACAAGATGGCGTCAATAAAGCTGCAGCGCAATTCAGATTACCCTCAAACCATTTCTGGCATCGCTTACTATACTCTCCATCACCAGAAATCTTTTTACTACGCATTGCGGCTAAAACATATTGATCTTCGTTTCCAGTATAAGGAGGAACATTAAAAGGAATCATCTGAAACACCTTCGATAAATTCCTTCCCGAAGTTCAGCATATCTTTTTTCTAACTTTGACTCTACGCGCCGGAATCCCAACATAAACCCCCCAAGGCTGGGTGCTTTTGTTCAACAAAGTCATAGCGCCAATGGCACAACCCTCTGCTACTTTGACTCCAGGAAACACTACAGCCCCCGCACCAATGATTACGTATTTCTCAATACAGACTGATTTGAAAATCTCTCGCTTATATTTAGAAGGAATTAGCGAATTTGTAAGTGTCTCACCACTATAGTCATCGGATTGTGAAAATATCTTGACGCCATACGCAAAAGTGCAAAAATCTGATATCTTAATACCCGGCATTCCTCCAGCCAATATACACATTGGAGTAACATGACAATAGCGACCGATACTAACTTCTCCCGATATGACACAAAAATCATCTACTCTTGAGTTATCACCTATTTCAATTTTTTCAGCATCATAAACACTAGCTTTACAACTTACTTTAACATTCTTTCCTAAGCTCTTAAAACCAAAATCCAGTAACTCTTCTTCACTATAATAAGGCATAATTAACGTCAAAGAATATTTTCTAATTGATAAATAAGGCGCTGTTCAGAAAAAGTATTTTTCACCAAAAGTCTATTATTGGCAATATCACTTTCGGACATAGGCGACAAACTAATTTCTGGATACTTGTAGACCTTTACATTGATCCCGTTTAGCATATCCCATGATGTAACATCATCCCGCAAATAGACTTTTTTCCCAACCCTAAAAGCGTTATAATATTCCCCATTCCTTGTTGACGACGGTGAGCAAAAACTGCTATATCTATTTCAGATAGCACCTTCACATAATCTTGATAAGGAATGAAATCACGGAGTGGAATAAATCGCTCGCCAAATAAACACCGTCCAATTGCGGTTATTTCTTCGGCATACTGAGCATCACCATAAGACAAGGGACAAACTACTTTGAATTCTTGATCTTTAAGCCTTGTTAGCTGATATAAAATTTCTTTATGATTGTTGCTGGGATCAGCTGAGTTACCAACCATAACTGTAATTATATTTCTTTCAACATCAGTTAACGCTATCGGCACAAATACATTACTAGGATACATAAGACATTCTTTGTACGTTCCCTTTGCCCCATACCATTTTTTAACTAGTCGAAAATCACCAGGAACATAGGTAATAAAATTA
Organism: Marinobacterium aestuariivivens; assembly: GCF_042661465.1. Lineage (NCBI taxonomy): Bacteria > Pseudomonadati > Pseudomonadota > Gammaproteobacteria > Oceanospirillales > Oceanospirillaceae > Marinobacterium > Marinobacterium aestuariivivens. The sequence goes on from NZ_JBHSWE010000001.1 coordinate 1,184,841, forward strand.
CCTATACGTGGGATGACCCAACGTCTAAACAGTTCATTTTTTTCCAGCGCCAATCTCTAATTTTGGCTTCACGTATATAAAGATCGCCTCCCCAAATAACCCAGCTGCACTTTCTCAGCAACCAAGGTTGAAAGGCAAGAATGTAAAAAATATGGCTATTAAACAACCCATGAAGAATTATTTTTTCTGCCTGCCACATCGATTTTGATAACGCTACGGTTTTTTTAAGAAGACAAGGCATCACCACTATATCGGAAGATGGAGTTACATCCTTTTCTGTCACATCACCATAGACAACAAATTCATGGAGACAGCCGTTAAAACGTTTATTAATCAAATTCCTAAAGGGGAAAAAAACTTCTTATCCCAATTGAACAAATGTAGAACCCTGCCTTGACCCATAGTATCACCAAATTATAAGAGGTTCCCTAACCAGTTTTTCCTGTCCACAGTACCAGTAATTTCCCCGTATTTCTCACACAAGACAATGCGTAAAGAACTTCGAATTCAATAATCTTTGGTTTAGCTAAAACCACTTTGTTATTATCTTCCGAAATGGAAATGGCCAGATCCGTATTATTGCGCAAAGCCATACTATTAATCCATAGCGACATAGTTTCTTCCTGCAGGATACAGCTGTCGATCATGACCACCACAGCCTCTTTCCGCAATTATATAAAAAAATACAACAGCACTTCGGTGAACATAACCCCGCGATATTATAAACCCAAATCGCGCCAGGTTTGATCGGGACGAGCGGGTGTGGGGGGATACCGAAAAGACAAGCTCAAGTTGTGCAGAAGCCAAGTTGAGAGCCCCGTTCATCCGGTAATAAAAATCTCGCTTTCAACGTTGGAAGGCAGTGCAGTACCAGTGCGTTATTGCGATAAGTTCCGGAATTTATTGTAGCAGACTCGAAGGCAGTCGATTCTCGGCGGCAAGCCGAATTAGTTTTTGGAGCAGGCTAGCGACCATGATCCGCCGGCGTGAAAGGTGGACTGTCGGCTTCTTTTTTCCAGCACACACACTATAAACGAAATGCCCATAAAATTTGGTCAGACACTAGCAATCAGACAGATTAGCCTTTTCATAGACCGGTAGCAAATAGCTCCGACTCGAACAGAGTACAGCCTTTTTGGTCCTTGAGTGACAGTGACGGCGCTACACCTATATCCGGCCATCGAATGGCCAGGTCAGACTCATTCCAAGCGATGCAACATTCATATTCCGGCGCATAATAATCCGTGCACTTGTACTGAAACTCCGCCACCTCCGACGTCACATAGAACCCATGGGCAAACCCCGGCGGCACCCAGAGCATCTGCTTGTTCTCTTCGTTCAGGTAGACGCCGACCCACTTCCCGAACGTCGGCGAGTCACGACGGATATCCACGGCGACATCGAACACTTCACCGCGTGTGACCCGTACCAGCTTGCCCTGCGGATGCTCGATCTGGTAATGCAGTCCGCGCAGGACGCCTTTGGTCGAGCGGCTATGGTTGTCCTGTACGAAGCTGTACTTGCCGCAATGCGCTTCGAACTCGCTCTGGCGGAAGGTTTCCATAAAGAAACCCCGCTCATCGCCGAACACCCTGGGCGTGATCAGCACCACGTCCGGGATCTCGAGGGGTTTGAACTCCATCAGCCGTGCTCCCCGGATTCCTGAAGCACGCGCAGCAGATACTGGCCATAGCCGTTCTTTTGCAACTGTTCCGCCTGCTGTTGCAGCTGTTCCACGCTCAGCCAGCCCTTTTTAAAGGCGATCTCTTCGAGACAGGCGACCTTCAGCCCCTGGCGCTGTTCGATGGTGGCCACGAACTGGCCGGCGTCGAGCAGCGAGTCGTGGGTGCCGGTGTCGAGCCAGGCAAAGCCCCGGCCCAGCATTTCCACGTTCAGGCTCTGGTCCCGGAGGTAGAAGCTGTTGATGTCGGTGATCTCGAGCTCGCCCCGTGCCGAGGGTTTGATCTCTTTGGCGATGTCGATGACGCGGTTGTCGTAGAAATAGAGGCCGGTCACGGCATAGCTGGATTTCGGTACTTTTGGCTTTTCTTCGATGCTGACGGCGCGGCCGGTCTGGTCGAACTCCACCACGCCAAAGCGCTCGGGATCGGAGACATGGTAGCCGAATACCGTCGCGCCTTCGGTCCTGGCATCCGCGGCATGGAGCTTGTCGGTGAAATGCTGGCCATAGAAGATGTTGTCGCCGAGGATCAGGCAGCAGCTGTCGTTGCCGATAAAATCCTCGCCGATGATAAAGGCCTGCGCCAGGCCATCCGGGGATGGCTGCTCGGCATAGCTCAGGCGGATGCCGAAGCGACCGCCGTCTCCCAGCAGGTGCCGGAAGTTCGGCAGGTCTTCCGGGGTCGAGATGATCAGTATCTCGCGTATGCCCGCCAGCATCAGCACCGACAGCGGGTAATAGATCATCGGCTTGTCGTAGATGGGCAGCAACTGCTTGGAAACACCCAGCGTAATCGGGTGCAGCCGGGTACCGGCGCCGCCGGCGAGGATAATGCCTTTGCGTGTCGTCATGAAAATGTCCCTGTGAGTTCCCTGAGCATACGGGTGACGCCCGGCTGCCACGGCGGCAGCTGCAGATCGAAGGCGCGCTCCAGGCGGCTCGTATCGAGCCTTGAATTGTGCGGACGGGGTGCCGGCGTCGGGTAGGCAACGGAGGGGATCGGCTCGATGCTCTGCACGCGCAGCGATTCGCCCAGGCTGCGCGCCTGCTCCAGCAGAAAGCGGGCGTAGCCGAACCAGGACACCTCACCCGCAGGTGCCAGATGATAGAGGCCCGAGAGCTCCGGTTTCGCCAGGGTGCTGCGCAGGGCGTGCGCGGAGACATCCGCCAGCAGTTCCGCGCCGGTCGGGGCGCCGACCTGGTCATCGATCACCCTCAGTTGCTCGCGTTCCCGCGCCAGACGCAAGATGGTCCTGGGAAGTTATGCCCGGTGGCCCCGTAGACCCAGCTGGTCCGGAAGATCAGATGGCGGCAGCCGCTTTCCCGGATCGCCTGTTCGCCCGCCAGCTTGCTTTGACCATAGCGGTTGAGCGGCCCGGTTGCGTCGCTTTCCCGCCGGGGCCGGGTGCCGCTGCCATCGAACACGTAATCGGTGGAATAGTGAACCAGCAGAGCGCCGAGCGAGGCGGCTTCCACGGCCATCGCGGCAGGTGCATCGGCATTGATCCGAAGCGCCTTTTGATACTCCTCTTCGGCCCTGTCCACCGCGGTATAGGCCGCGGCGTTGACGATGATATCCGGTTTCAGACTGCGGATCGTGGCGCGCAGCCCGTCGATATCCTCAAGATCGCCGCCCAGTTCGGCGGTGCCGGACCGGTCCAGAGCGGTCAGGTCGCCGAGCGGTGCGAGCGCGCGCTGCAGCTCCCAGCCGATCTGGCCGTTCTTGCCGAGCAGCAGTATTTTCAGCGCCATCAGCCCTCGGCTCCGTAGTTCCGGTCGATCCAGCGCTGGTATTCGCCGCTCTTCACGGCGTCGATCCAGGCGGGGTTCGCGAGATACCACTGCACCGTTTTGCGCAGGCCCGACTCGAAGGTTTCTTCGGGCACCCAGCCCAGCTCGCGCTGCATCTTCGAGGCATCGATGGCGTAGCGCTTGTCATGGCCCGGGCGGTCCCTGACGAAGGTGATCAGTTCCCGGCGGGAGCCCGCCGCAGCTTTCGCAGGCACCCCTTGGCTGCTGCTGTCGCCGGTCGAAGGGGGACAGAGCTCGTCCAGCAGATCGCAGAGCGCCTGGACGACCTCGAGATTCCGCTTCTCGTTGTGACCGCCGATATTGTAGGTCTCCCCGTCTGTCCCCGGGTCAGGACCCGGTACAGGGCCCGGGCATGATCCTCGACATGGAGCCAGTCGCGGACCTGATCGCCTTTGCCATAGACCGGCAGCGGCTTGCCCTCCAGGGCGTTCAATATCACCAGGGGTATCAGCTTTTCCGGAAACTGGTAGGGGCCGTAGTTGTTGGAGCAATTGGTAATCAGAACCGGCAGGCCGTAGGTTCGATGCCAGGCCCGCACCAGATGATCGGAACTGGCCTTGCTGGCGGAATAGGGCGAACTCGGCGCATAGGCCGTCGTTTCGGTAAACAGGCTGTCGGTACCGTCCAGGTCGCCGTATACCTCGTCCGTGGAGATATGGTGAAACCTGAAACCGGCCTTGCGCCCGGCATCCAGTCCCGACCAGTAGGCCCTGGCCACTTCGAGCAGGGTGTAAGTGCCCACTATGTTGGTCTCGATAAAGGCCGCAGGCCCATCGATCGAACGGTCCACATGGCTTTCGGCGGCCAGGTGCATCACGGCATCGGGCGCGTGGATGTCAAAAACACGCTCGAGCTCGGCTCGATCGCAGATGTCGACGCGCTCGAAGGCATAGCGGTCGCTCTGTGACGCTGCAGCCACCGACTCGAGATTGGCGGCATAGGTCAGCTTGTCGACATTGACCAGGCTGTCGCCGGTGTTGTCGATGATATGGCGAATAACCGCCGAGCCGATAAAGCCGGCTCCGCCGGTGATCAGGATTTTCATCCCGGGGTTCCTGTTGAGTGAGTTAGCGGGGTTGACGGTTCTTCGCCCGGGGGCCGTGCTCCTTACACAGTAACTTCGTGCAACTTTGCCAAAGCGGTTCGCTGCGAGGCGCAGCTCCTACGAACGAGGCTCACCGGTTGCGGCCTTGATAATACTCCAGCAGTACTTCCAGGCCGCGCTCCCGGTATCGGTCTTCGAGCTTTTGTGCCAGTGCCCGCTTGGCGCCCGCTTCCCCATGTATCAGCCGGATCCGCTTCGGCCACTGCTCCATACCGGTTACGAATTCGACGAGGTTCTGCTGGTCGGCATGGGCCGAGTAGCCGCCGAGGGTGTCGATGCCGGCGCGGATATCGATGCGTTCGCCGTCGAGTTCGACCCAGCCGCCTTTAGGGCCATACTGCTGGATCGCGTGGCCCGGGGTGCCTTTGGCCTGGTAGCCGACGAAGAGGACATCGTGACGTGCGTCGCCGAGCTTCGCCCTGAGGTAGTTGCGGATGCGGCCGGCGTTGCACATGCCGCTGCCGGCGATGACGACGGCGGGCCGCCGGGTGTCGGCGAGGTGGCGGACGGTTTTCAGATGGTCTTCGTGGCTGTCGATGGTCAGCAGCTGGTCGAAGGTCAGGGGCCGGCGGTCGTTGCGCAGCCGTTCCCGGGCTTCTTGGTTCCACCAGGGCTTGAGTTCGCGGTAGACCTGGGTGAAGCGGCTGGCCAGCGGGGAATCGAGTATGATGGGAAGCGTTGGCCAGCCATTTGCTTTCGCGGCGAGGGCGCCGCTCCTACAAGCGGTGCGGTGCGCTTCCCTGAAAACCGCTCCTGCGTTTTCAGGATTTCCACGGGGTGGCCTTCCACCATCCATGGCGGTCACCGGCCCCCTACGGTCGGTAGTCGAGTCCGCAGAGGTCTGGCGGCACGTATGGATGATGTCTTCGAGTTCGTAGAGCAGTTCCTGGGTGCGGCCGATGCTGAAGGCCGGGATCAGCACGGTGCCCTGGTCCTGCAGCGCCCTTTCGATCGCCCGCTCCAGACGCTGACGGCGGGCCCGGCGGTCTTCGTGCAGGCGGTCGCCGTAGGTGCTTTCCAGTACCAGGGTGTCGGCACGCCGGGGCGATTCGGGCGGCGCCAGCAGCGGCGCATGGGGCGCGCCGAGGTCGCCGGAGAAGACGACCCGGTGCCTGTTGTCTGTCATCCGGTCGTGCAGATCGCATTCGACGTACGCCGAGCCAAGGATATGGCCGGCGCGCTGCAGGCGGATTCGACTCTGAACTTCGGGCGTATCGAGCACTGTAAACCACCGTTTGTAGGGTAACGGCACCAGTCGCTTGTGAATCAGGCCTATAAAGCGTTCGACGTCGCGCTGATCGCGGCTGATGCCGAGCCGGAAGGCATCCTCGAGCACGACCGGCAGCAGCTTTGCCGAAGGTTCGCTGCAGAGTATCGGGCCCCTGAAGCCGGCGGCGAGCAGGTAGGGTATCCGCCCGACATGGTCGATATGCACATGGGTCGCCACCAGGGCCAGGATGCCGTCGAGCGAAAACTCTATCGCCAGCCGGTCCGCCCCGCTGCGTCCGTCACCCGAGGTTTCGGCGCCCTGGAACAGGCCGCAGTCGATCAGCAGACTGTGGCGGCCGTCGATTCGCAGCTGATGACAGGAGCCGGTGACGCCGTTCCTGGCGCCGTGGTGGAGGATTTCGGGGAGTCCATTGGCTAGTCCGTTAGCTTTCCGGATTACGGGTTACGCACTGGTCAGTGATTCCAGCACTTCACAAACCCGAGCTTCGAGCGCTGGCAAGTCGTTTTCTATTGTTTTCCAAACTATTTCCAAATCGACTTTGAAATAGCCATGTGCCACAGCATTCCTCATCTGGTATGCAAAGGCCAGTGGAAGCTCGGGATGTGAAGCTGCAAAGTCGGGAAAATGAACTTCGATATTGTGGCTTGCCTCGCCGATTATCTCCAAATTGCGGATGACGGCGTCCTGCATCATTTCTTGTTGAAGAAATGCTACCTCACTACTATCTGCAACATAGTTTTCGATCCTTTTGATTGCCTCGCGAATATACTGCAGGTAATCAAGCAGTCTCAGCTTGTCACGACTCATACCGGCTTTGCCTCGGCAAGGACCTCATCCCGAAAGCTTTCCGGAAGCGCTTTGGGTGTTAACACATCTACCGGTACCCCCAATAAATGCAGCAGTTCGTGGCGGATGGCGCCTATATCGAAAAGAGTTGTTTCCGGTGTCGGATCAATCAGAAGGTCGAGGTCACTATCTTCGCGATCAATCCCGCGGAGAACAGACCCGAAAACCCGTGCATTGACACCATGGTGACGGGCAACAACCTGTCGTATAACGTCTCGGTGTTGTTCCAGCGCAACTGAAGGTCTCACAGTGGTACACCCTAACGTCTTTTCCACAATGATTGGGGATAGAGGTAGCAGAACGTCCATCAGAAACATTTCAAATCGACAGCAGCGGTATCCTTCTCCTCAAGCTGCATACAGCAGCTCCTGACTCGACTCTATGGATGCTTGCAGATAAGGATTTCGAAGCGGGTTTATCGTCAGCAGATCCACATTTCGCTGCAGGATGTTCTGCAGCCTCTCGAGCAAGCAGAAAAATGCAACCGAATATTCGGCGGGGCTCAGGCCCGGCTCGAACTCAACAAGCAGGTCGACGTCACTGGACTTGTCATCGAATCGCCCGTCGACGCTGGAGCCGAACACCCGCAGCCGGCTGACAGCGTGCTGTCGGCAGGCCGTCGCTATCTGCTCCCTCTTTTGCTCGATCAGCGGAATCATCTGGCACCCCGGAGTCACTGGCGTACGGATTCGCTTGTTGGGTTGCGCTGCGCTCCACCCAACCTACATCCGGTGTTTTCAAGATAGTTGGCGCGCAACCCGTAACGCGCCACCGCCGATCAGGCACGCTACCGCCCCAGGATTGACCGTCAGTTTCCTGAGAACGCGGCCGGAGGCTGTGGCTGCCCGCGGGCAGCGGTTCAGGCCCGGCGGATGTTCGCCAGCGGCATGCTGAGCCGCTGGGTTCTGTGCATCAGGTTGAGCAGTATCACCACCCGTTCGGTGCCGTCATAGCACTCGAAGACCGCGTCCAGCTCGGCGAAGGCGCCCTGGCAGATATGCACGGGATCGCCGGATTTCAGTGCCTCTTTCGGCTGCTTGTCGGCGATGCGCTGGCGCAGCCGCTCGATGATATCGCCGGCGACCGGCAGGGGCATGTCGTTGAAGGTCACGAGTCGGCTGACGCCGCGGGTGGAGCGGATCGGGCGCCAGTTGTCGGCGACCTGGTCCAGATAGATAAACAGATAGCCGGGGAACAGCGGTTCGGTCACAGTCTGGCGCTTGCCGGCGCGGATGCGCTCGACATTGAGCATGGGCGCAAAAACTTCGAAGCCCTGGTTCTCGAGGTTTTCCAGGGCCCGGGCGTCCTGTCGCGGCTTGGTCTGCAGCAGGTACCAGGCGCGCTGTACTGCCATGGCGCTCTCCATTATCCGTGCGTTCCCGGTAAGCATTAGCACTATAGGCGGAAAGGGCTCGTCAATCCACCCGGTTTTCAGCTGTTCGGATCAGAGTCGCTTGTCGACCTGATCCAGCGGCAGCATCGCCTTCACATCGAACAATACGCTGCGACCGGCATCCCTGCAAAGACCCCGGATCTGCTCTGCGCCCATCTCGCGGAACTGGTTGTGGGCCACCGCCAGTATCACCGCGTCGAACCGGCCCGGCTCGAGTGTCTCGAGCAGTTCGAGGCCATATTCCTCCTTCGCCTCTTCCACCGACACCCAGGGATCGTGGATCTCCACGGTGGCGCCGAAGCCCTCGAGCTGGCGCACCATGTCGATCACCTTGGTGTTGCGGATATCGGGGCAGTTTTCCTTGAACGACAGCCCCAGCATCAACACCCTGGCGTCGGCGACATGGACGCGGCGCTGGATCATCAGTTTGACCACCTCTTCGGCGACGTACTGTCCCATGCCGTCGTTGATGCGACGCCCGGCCAGGATCACGTCGGGGAAGTAGCCGGCGGCCTGGGCCTTGTGGGTCAGATAATAGGGGTCGACGCCGATGCAGTGCCCGCCGACGAGGCCGGGACGGAACGGCAGGAAGTTCCACTTGGTGCCGGCGGCTTCGAGCACTTCGGTGGTGTCGATGCCGAGCTTGCCGAAGATGATCGCCAGCTCGTTGACCAGCGCGATATTGAGGTCGCGCTGGGTGTTTTCGATCACCTTGGAGGCCTCGGCCACCTTGATGCTGCTGGCCCGGTGGGTGCCGGCGGTGATGATGCTGGCGTAGAGGCTGTCGACGAACCCGGCCACCTCCGGCGTCGAGCCCGAGGTCACCTTGACGATGCTCGGCAGGCGATGCTGCTTGTCGCCCGGGTTGATCCGCTCGGGGCTGTAGCCGACGTAGAAGTCGCGGTTGAACGCCAGGCCGGAGGCCGCCTCGAGCTCCGGCACGCAGACCTCTTCGGTGGCGCCCGGATAGACGGTGGACTCGTAGATCACGATATCGTTGCGCTTGAGCACCGACCCCAGCGCCTGGCTGGCCCTGCGCAGCGGCGACAGGTCCGGCTGCTTGTGGGCATCGACCGGTGTCGGCACCGTGACGATATAGACGTTGCAGTCCGCCACGTCCTGCAACTCGGCACTGAAGCGCAGCCTGTCCGCGTTCGCAAGCTCCTGCGGCTCGACTTCGAGGGTACTGTCTTCGCCGGCGCTGAGCTCGTCGACCCGCGCGCGGTAGATATCGAAACCGACGGTGTCGAACTTGCGGCCGAACTCGACCGCCAGCGGTAGGCCGACATAACCCAATCCCAGTACACAGATCCTGATGCTGTTCAGGTCGAACATTCGCTACGCCCTTGTGCTCGCAGTTTGGCAAAGAGGGTATCATATCAGCTGGGCGACGGGCGCGGGTAGATGGATGCGTTACGGGTGACCGCCAGGGATGGCAGGAACACTTGCATTGCAGGAGTAAATGCAAGTGGACGGGTTAGGGGTTAGGGGTTAGGGCGTAATATTGCGACGCATACGGCACGAATGGAGTCAGTTATAACTGGGGAGAAATTCTGGTAGGAAGGGGGACCCTCGAGGGTCGTCATCGAAATAACGACCCGTTCCAAGCGAAGTAAGGAAGCAGAAGGTGTCCCCCAGATGAGCAAGCGTAAATTTCGCAGCACAGCTTTGCAAGATGTTGACTGGACCAATGTCCGTGAGAAGCTGAAGAACCAGCCGGTCGTGGTGGCTGTCGATGTTGCCAAGATTGACTTCTACGCCACCCTGATGACGCCTGATCGTCAGATGCACGTCATCCTGCGCTGGAAGCACCCGCTCCAGACACGGGCCCTGGTGGAGACGCTGCAGGCGCAGCTGGCAGGCATGAACTTCGTGGTCGTCATGGAGCCGACCGGCACCTATGGCGACCCGCTACTCGATCTGCTGCATCAGGCCCGGATCCCGGTCTACCGAGCGGCCCCCAATCGCACTAATAAGGCGGCGGAACTCTACGATGGCGTGCCTAGCATGCACGATGCCAAGGCCTGCTACGTCATCGGCCGGCTGCACCGGAAAATAACACCGAGCGCTGGATCGAGCCGACGGCACAGCAACGCGAGTTGAAAGCCGAGCTGAAGTTGTTGGAGATGTACCAGGAACGCAGCCAGCGCAGCCTGAATCGGCTGGAGGCGCTACTGGCCCGGCACTGGCCGGAGGCGCCCCACATCCTGTCACTGGACTCCGTCACGCTGCTGCAAACCTTGGCACACTACGGCTCTCCTGCCGCCGTGCGGGCAGCTCCGGAGGAGGCGCTGCAGCTGATGTGCCGAACCGGGCGCTCCGGGTTGAAGCCCGAGACCAGCGCACAGCTGCTGGCCAGTGCCGAGACCACCATTGGGAGGGCGTGCGAGGACGCCGAGCGGTACCTGCTGCAGACACTGGCCGAGGACCTGCTGGCCCAGCGTTTGGCGATTAGGGAGCTGGAGCGGCGTCTGGAGGCCCGCCTGGCCGATGATGAGATGCTGTCACGCCTGCACACCGTCGTGGGCCGTGTCACAGCCCTGATGCTGCTGGCTGAGCTAGGCTCGCCACAGGACTATCCCAGTGCGGCCCATTACCTGAAGGCACTGGGCCTCAACCTGAAAGAGCGCAGCAGCGGCAAACACAAGGGTCAGCTGAAGATCACCAAGCGCGGCCCCAGTGTTGCCCGCCGCTACCTGTACTGGGCGGCGCTCAGGTGGCTCAAACACAACCGGGTGGTGAAGCATTGGGCCGAGGCAAAGGCGCAACGGGATGGTGGCAGCAAGAGCAAGGCGATCACCGCCATCATGCGCAAGCTGGTGCGGGCACTCTGGCACGTCGGGCGCGGAGCGATCTTTGATCCGAACCGCTTGTTCAATGTCGCGGCGCTACCCGCACTCAAGGCGGCCTGACGACTGAGTCGACAATGGCGCCAAACGCTACAACCGAACGGAAGCAATCGACCATGCGTTAACACCAGACGATACGAGCAACCCTTTGTGTCCTTGGGCGTGACCTTCGACCCATCCTGAGGCCCTTGCAGGCCCTTCCGGAGTCACGAGGCACGCCCCGGGATACTTCATGGACCGACATGCCCAAGGTAACTGAGTCGATGCCACCAAGCGGACATCCGATACTGAGAGGTTAGGCGTACCCCATGAAGGTCAATCCGGGACAGAAAGACCGCTCTTGGCACCCTGGCAAACAACACGGACCTCAATCTGCAGCAGTCTAACCGCAGGTCACAAATCCGTGTTGCCAAGAGACACCGTAAAACAGTGAGAAACAGGAGTTGACTAAGCTATGAGAGGGTGGGTAGAGCGATGCACCCCGCCCAACCGAAACGCTTCGCACCTCGCATGGGCATCGCGAAACCCGCCATATCGATCGTATTGCAGATCGATTTGTCACCGGCGGCACGACAACCGGCGACAGCCGCGGGTTACGCGTAACGCGTCACCTTCAACAACGAGAACGAATGTGAACAAAATTCAAGCCGCCGAACTGCGCTGGGAGGCGGACACGCCGGTGTCCGGGCAGTTCGACGATATCTATTTCAATCAGGACGGCGGCCTTGCCGAGACCCGGCACGTTTTTCTGGACGGCAACCGGCTGGCCGAACGCTTCGGCGCGCCCGAGGGCGCGCATTTCACCGTTGCCGAAACCGGCTTCGGTACAGGCCTGAACTTTCTCTGTGCCCGCGCGCTCTGGCTGGAGCGGGCGCCACAGGACGCGCGCCTGCATTTCATTTCGGTCGAGAAGTTTCCGCTGAGCCGCGAGGACCTGGCCAGGGCACTGGCCCACTGGCCCGGTTTCCGGGACGGCGGCGAGCAGCTGCTGGCGCAGTACCCGCCGCCGGTCGCCGGCTTTCATCGCCTGGTACTCGATGAAGGACGCATCGTGCTGACACTGATGCTCGGCGATGCGATCGACCGTTACCGCGAGCTCGAAGCCCGGGTCGATGCCTGGTTCCTGGACGGTTTCGCCCCGTCGAAGAACCCGGACATGTGGCAGCCCGAGCTGTTCGGGCAGATGGCCAGGCTCAGCCATGCCGGTACCACCCTGGCCACCTTCACCGCCGCGGGGTTCGTGCGCCGGGGCCTGCAGGCGGTCGGCTTCGAGATGGAAAAGGTCCCCGGCTTCGGCCGCAAGCGCGAGATGCTGCGCGGGCAGCATCGAGTCGCCGCGACAACGCCTTCGGCCGCGCCCTGGTTCGACAGCCCGACCCCGGCCGGCAGGCCCGGGTCGGCACTGATTCTCGGCGGCGGCCTGGCCGGCTGCAGCGCCGCCCGGGCACTGGCCGAGCGGGGCATCCGGGTGCAGCTGCTGGAACAGTCGGCGGAACTGGCCAGCGGCGGCTCCGGCAACCGCCAGGGCGCGCTCTACGCCAAGCTGCCGGTACGGCCGACCAAGCAGGGCCTGCTGCACAGCACAGGCCTGCATTACAGCCACCACCTGCTCGAACGCCTGGTGCCGGACGACCAGTGGTCGGCCTGCGGCCTGCTGCAACTGGCGACCGGCGACCGGGAGGCGCAGCGCCAGCAACAGCTCGCCGACGAAGCCCTGTACCCCGATGAACTGGTCAGAGCGGTTTCCCCTGACGAGGCGACCTCGCTGGCCGGCCTGCCGGTGCACCTTAGCGGATTGTTTTTCCCGCTCGGCGGCTGGGTCTCGCCGCCGGCCTTCTGCCGCAGTCTCGTGGACCACCCGCTGATCGAGTTACATACCGGCTGTCGCATCGGGTCGCTCGGGCGCAGTGCCGGCCGCTGGCAGGCCACGACGGACGGGGGCCGGCCCTTCGAGTCGGAGGTGGTGGTCGTGGCGACGGCCGGTGCTGCCAGGACACTGGAACAGCTCGGTCATCTGCCGCTGAAATCGATCCGCGGCCAGGTCAGTCACGCCCCCTGCCCCGCCGGCGTACCCGCGCTTGCGACGGTCGTCTGCGGCGACGGCTACATCTCGCCGCCACTGGAGGGCCAATACGCCTTCGGCGCCACCTTCGACCTGCATGACGACAGCCGGGCGCTGCGCCCCGAAGACCATCAGCGCAATCTCGACACCCTGGCTGCGGCGCTGCCGGAGCTGGCCGGGGCACTGGCCGACAGTCCCGCCGGGGGCCGGGTCGGCTTTCGCTGCTCGACGCCGGACTATCTGCCCATTGTCGGCCCGGCGCCGGTTTACGAGCGCTTTGTCGAGGATTACGGCCGCCTGCGGCAGGATCGAAAATGGCCGTTCGACCGGGCACCGACGCACCATCCGGGGCTCTATATCAGTGTCGGACATGGCTCCAAGGGGCTGCTGACCTGCCCGCTGGGCGCCGAACTGCTGGCGGGCATGATCTGCAACGAGCCGCTGCCCCTGGGACGGGAGCTGGTCGAAGCGCTGAGTCCGGCGCGCTTTATCATCAAGAATCTGATCCGCGGGTCGATATAGGTAGGAAGTGACAGACGCCTTGTGGGAGCCCACTCTGTGGGCGAATAGTGAGCACCAGACAGGGTTCGCCCGGAGACCGGGCTCCCACAAGGGCTGTCCGTTACCCAAGGAGGCATGATGGCGCTTGTAATCTACGATCAGGGTTACCGGATAGAGACGCCGGTGCGGGCCCTGTTCAAGCCCGGGGGTGTCGAGCCGGTCGAGGAGATCAAGGCAAGCCACGTCACGGCCGGGGAAGAGCAGCGGGTCCATGCCGAAGGCGAGAATTTCCGCGTCATGGATTTCGGCAGCCGGCCGCGCCAGCCTGCACCGGGCAGGGCCAGCGTGCGCGGCTACCCGGAGGCGGCCCGGGAGAAGCCGCCGCAGGAAGCCGCCAGGTTGCCGGCGACGCTGTTCATGAGCTCACCGGTACAGTGGATCACCCGCAACACCAGCATCGCCGATGCCCGGGACCGGATGCGCAACCAGAAGATCGATCACCTGGTGGTCATGTCCCCCAGGAGCGCCCGCTCGGTATCGTGTCCCTTGGCCAGCTCGACCGCAGCGGCCAGCATCCGATGGTCAGCGTCGCCAATATCTACAGCCGCCACCTGATCGCCGCCACACCCCAGACCGAGGCATCACGGCTTGCCGCCACCTTCGTCGAGTACAATGTCGGCGCCATACCGATCGTCGATGCGAAAGACCAGCTGGTCGGCATCGTCACCCGCACCGACCTGTTGCGCCTGCTGATCAGCGGTGCCCATATCGAGAGTTGGGCGTGAATCACGGTGCGGTGCGCTTCGCTTCACTATAAACCGCTCCTGCGTTTATAGTATTTCCACCGTCCATGGTAGTCACCAGCACCCTACGACGCCGGCGACAAGGTGCCGGATTACGTAGGGTGCTGCTGAACGCAGTGACCGCCATGGAGGGCGGGAAGGTCGGTATTGCAGGAGCAAATACCGACGAAGCGCACCGGCTTTTGCAACCCGTTACACGTAACCCGTCAGTGCCGGTGCTTCGAATCGTTCGGTAACGCCTGGCTCGGGGGAGCGGCGGCGGTTCGCTGCCGTTGCCGCCGAACAGCCGGGCCAGGAAGCGGAATACCCGTTTGACGCCGCGCCAGACCTTCGGCAGCAGCCAGACCAGCAGCAGGACAAAGATCACCAGTCCACCGAGGAACAGCCAGGGATTGAAGAGCGCCGCCCAGAGGCCGGCGACCACCGCGACATCCTCGGTCACCGAAGCGGTCCAGTTGGAGAAGGGTTCCGGCGAGGTGTTGATCATGACGCGACTGCCCGCCTTTAACGCGTGCGTTCCGGCGGAGAGACCGCCCCCGACGATGGCCGCCGCCAGACCGACGACCGGCGAGATGTCCCCCACCGCCCCCGCCGCCAGCGCCGCCCCCGCGGGAATGCGAACAAAGGTATGCAGCGTATCCCAGCCGGTGTCGACGCCCGGCACCTTGTCGGCGAAGAACTCGACGCAGTACATGAAACCCGCGGCCATGATCACCAGCGGGTCGCCGACCACCTCCAGCCCCGGCGGCAGCACGATATGCCCCATGTTCGACAACACCCCGAGCATCAGCAGGGTGGCATAGAGGTTGATGCCGCTGGCCCAGGCCAGCCCCATGGACAGGGCGATCATCTGGGTGATCTGGTCGAGCTGCTCCATGATGGGCCTCCGGGGGTGACGCGTGACGCGTTACACGTTACACGTTACACGTTAAGGATACACCGGTACGCGCGTCAGGCGTCGCCCGTCACGCGCAAGCTGTCTTTTGCCACTATATTGCACTCCCCTGTACTTTCGCTGAACAGGATCACCGCCTCGCCGCGGTCCAGCAGGCGGCGCACCTGAGCGATGCGCTCGGCGAGGGAGGTTTCGACCTCGCCGTAGTCGGTGCCGTCCCGGGTGACGAATTCGCTGATCAGGTTGTCGAGGGTGTCCGGTGCGATTTCACGATGGGGTACGATCAAAACCACCTCCAGAGGCGCTGCCACTCCCAGCGACTGGGCTGGACCAGCTCGGGACACTGCGCCAGATCGGCGGCATAGCCGCGGGCACGTCCGGCGACCCGCCCGGCTTCCTTTTCCAGCCAGATGCCACGGTGTACACCCTGACTGTAGGCGCCGGGCCCGAGGCGGTAGGCGAGATAGAACGCCTCGGTCTGATGCCAGTCGAGCTTCAGCAGGCGGCGGTTGCGTTCGGCATTCCAGCCTAGGAAGTCGACCGCGTCGGCCAGGTCCGAGCTCTGCGCCGACCAGTTCCGGGTGGCGATGCGGTACTCGTCCCAGGCATTGCCGTAGGGCAGCACATGACGCTGCTTGGCCCGGCCCGGCGGCGGCTCCAGCAGCGCCAGCCCGAGTTCCGGCGGCAGGCTCCAGTTGGCACGGGCGTCCTGAAGGGCAAGCCGCAGGCCACCGCGTTCCTCGAGCAGGCGGCAGGTCGCGGGCGTCTCGCCGGCCTTGTCTGTCGACGTCAGCACGGCGCAGCCCCCGAGCCAGAGCGGGGCCGTCAGGCACAGTGCGGGCTTAAGTGTTGATGCCATTCTGCTGCAGAAATTCAACGAACTCTCCTTCATCGATGACTCTGACACCAAGCGACTCCGCCTTGGCGAGTTTGGAGCCGGCTCCGGGGCCGGCCACGACACAATCGGTCTTGCCCGAAACGCTGCCGGAAACCCTGGCTCCCAGCGCCAGCAGATGATCCTTGGCTTCGTCGCGGGTCATCGTTTCCAGGGTACCGGTCAGCACCCAGGTCTTGCCGGCCAGCGGCTCGCCCGCTGCGCCGGCGGACGCCTCGCGACAGCTCCAGTGCATGCCGAATTCCAGCAACTGGGCCTCGACGGCCCGGGCTTCGCTGCACCAGTCGTCGTCGGCCAGCCGGGCCAGCAACCCCTTGCGGGCGCGTGCCGAGAGCTTCGGCACCGCATCCAGCTGCGCCTCGTCCGCCCCGAGCAGCGCATCGAGCGAGCCGAAGTGGGCGGCGAGATGCTCGGCGCCGGTCTTCGCCACCGCCGGAATATCGAGCTTGGCCAGCAGTTCGGCCAGGGTCGCGCGCCCCTTCAGTGCCGCGGCCAGTTCACCGCTTTCGTCCGGCACCACGCCGAGCTCGGCCAGATCCGCGATCACCTCGCGGTTATGGCTGTCGGTGAAGAAGTTGGCGATTTCGTGGGCGACCTCCAGACCGATATCGGGCAGCCAGGTCAGCAGCAGCGGCCGCGCCGAGGCGATGCGTTCCAGGCGGCCGAGGTTCTGCGCCAGCGCACGGGCCGTCCCCTCCCCGACTTCGGGAATGCCCAAAGCATAGATAAAACGGGCCAGCGGCACCTGCCTGCGACCCTGGATGGCATGGTAGATGTTCTTCGACGACAGCTCGGCAAAGCCTTCCAGCTCCCTGAAGTCGGCGATCTTCAGCCGGTAGAGGTCGGCCGGCGAGCGTACCAGCTCGCGCTCGACCAGCTGTTCGACGTTCTTGTCGCCCAGTCCCTCGATATCCATGGCCCGGCGCGAGACGAAATGAATGATCGCCTGCTTGAGCTGTGCCTGACAGGCGAGACGGCCGACGCAGCGATAGACGGCGCCTTCGCTGACCTCTTCCCTGCCCTTGCCGCGACGCACCAGCTGGGTACGCTCGATATCGGAGCCGCAGACCGGGCAGTGCGCAGGGATCGCCACCGGCGTTTCGCTGCCATCGCGACGCTCCGCCAGCACCCTCACCACCTGGGAATCACATCCCCGGCGCGGCGCACCACGACGCTATCTCCAACCCTAAGATCGAGACGCCGAATCTCGTCCATATTGTGCAGGGTCGCGTTGCTCACCGTCACGCCGCCGACGAACACCGGCTCGAGGCGCGCCACCGGCGTGACCGCGCCGGTACGCCCGACCTGAAACTCGACGGCATTGACCCGGGTGACCTCCTCCTGGGCCGGAAACTTGTGGGCGATGGCCCAGCGCGGCGCCCGGGAGACGAAGCCCAGGCGCTGCTGCAGCGCCCGGTCGTCGACCTTGAAGACGATGCCGTCGATATCGTAGGCCAGACTGTCGCGCCGTGCCGCGAGGTCCTCGTAGTATTCCAGACACCCTTCCACGCCCCTGACCAGGCGCATTTCCGGGTTGATGCGAAAGCCCCAGCGATGCAGCAGTTTCAGCGTCTCGTAGTGGCTGTCAGGCAGTCCGCCGCCTGCGACGACCCCGGTGCTGTAGCAACACATTTCCAGCGGCCGGTCGGCGGTAATGCGCGGGTCGAGCTGGCGCAGACTGCCGGCGGCGGCGTTGCGCGGATTGACGAAGGTTTTCTCGTCACGTTCGCGCTGACGCGCATTCAACGCCTCGAAGCCGGCCCGCGGCATGTAGATCTCGCCCCGGACCTCCAGGCGGCGCGGCCAGTCCCCGGCATTCAGCTCCAGCGGCACGCTGCGCAGTGTGCGCACGTTCAGGGTGATGTCCTCGCCGGTGGTGCCGTCGCCGCGCGTCGCGGCCCGAACCAGCACGCCGTCCTCGTACAGCAGGCTGACGGCAATGCCGTCGAGCTTGGGTTCGCAGGCGATGGCGACCTCCCCGATGGCGACATCGCCCAGGCGCTCCTGCACGCGGCGCCCGAAGTCCCGCAGATCCTGTTCGCTGAAGGCGTTGTCCAGCGACAGCATCGGCAGCTCGTGCTGCACCTCCCTGAAGCCGGTGGCCGGCCGCGCGCCCACGCGCTGGGTCGGCGAGGTAGGTGTGATCAGTTCCGGATGTTCCGACTCGAGTGCCTTGAGGCGCTGAAACAGGCGATCGTACTCGGCATCCGGCACTTCCGGATCGTCGAGGACGTAGTAGCGGTAATTGTGGTGGTTGAGGGACTCGCGCAGTTGCCGCACTTCCTGTTCAATCGAGACTGCCGAAGACATGGGGTTGAAGCTTCCTGAATAACTGACCGAATGCTGGGACAGGGACTTGGTAAAGGCGGAAACCTGCCAGTATTAATGGTTACAGGTGACGCGTTACGCGTGACGAGGAACCCGAATCGGTGCGGTGCGCTTCGCTTACCAGCACCCTACGGTATTTCGTAGCCTGTAGGGTGCTGGTGAGTGCAACGAACCGCACCGGCAATTGAGCGCGTAACGCGCAACGCGTCACCGTTTTAAGCCCGGGACACATTGCGCCGGCTGCGGTTGTGCATTTCGAAGTCGCGAATGCGCTGGCGATAGTGTTCCTTGGTCTGGGGCCTGAGCACCGAGTGGTTCTCGTCCAGCAGGTCGCCGTGCAGGTGCCGCGCCAGGGTTTCGGCCGTCGCCAGCATGCACTCGAAGGCATTCATCACATCACGCGGCTCCTCCATCGACATGAAGAAGGTCACGCCTGGCGTGTGCATCCCGTCGATGGTCGCCAGGTCGAAAGTGCCGGGATTGACCGCATTGGCCATGCTGAACTGCACCGGACCCGAGTCGCTGCCGTCTTCGTGGCGGTGGAAGATGTCCATTTCACCGAAATGCAGGTCGCAGGCCTTCAGAATGCGGTACAGGCCCGCGCCCGGAAAGCCCTCGTCCCGGGTCGAGACCGCGGTGATCACCAGCACATTCTCGGGATCCGGCAGCTCCGGGCTGGCCATCTGTCCGGCCGATTCCGGGGCCCTGCCCGCCTTCGTCTCGGCAAACAGCGAATCCTGTTGCGGCGGTTCCGGCGTCGGCATGCTGGCGGCGCGAGCCGGTCGCGGCTTGGCGACCGGTGCCGTCCCGGCATTTTCCGGAACCGGCCCCAGTGGCATTTCCGACTGCTGAACCGCTTCCGGTTCGGGCTCCGGTGTCCGGGGTCTGCGCACGCGCTGCATCAGCATCGGCACCGGCTTTTCCAGGTCCACCTCAGGTGCCTCGGCAGGCGCCTCGACGGGCGCGTCGTCGGCGATTTCATCAAAGAGCGGGTCCGCCCCGACGGAGGCCGCCGGCGCGAAAGGCCCCGCGGGGGCGACTGGGGGATCTCGACGGACTGCCGGACCGGCTCGGGCCCGGGTACGGGCTCCGGCGATGCGGCACGGGCCGCGACAGGCTCGGGCTCCTGCTTTTTGCCAGCGGACTGCACCGACGGCGGTGCTTCGGGCTGCTGCCGCTCGACCTGTGCCGCGGCCGGCTCGTCGAACAGCGGGTCGACGTCGTCGTCCGGATCGAACGCCGACAGCGAGGGTTGCGGAGCGGCAACGGACCCTGCCCGGGCGTCCGGATCCGGCTCGTCGCCAAAGGTGGGCTCTATGCGCTCGGATGCACTCTGTGCCACGGCACGGCGTGCCGGCTGGGAGGGCGCGGGTTTCGCAGCAGGCCGGGGCTCGGATTCGGTAACGGAATCGCCGGCCGGCCGCGCGCCGCCATAGGGCAGTTCCGGGTTGTTCGGTTCATCCGCATCCTCGGCCTGGTTTTTGAGCCGACGGTCGATATCCATGCGCAGGCTGCTGCGGCCGCCCCTCACCCGTCGCCATCCGTCGAATACGATCAGCGCGATGACCACTACACCGCCGATAACAAGCCACTCTCTGAGGCTGATCTCCATAATACCGCTGCTATCCCAAGATTGACTTCCAAACGTACCCGAAGCTCGAGCTTCAAAACTCTGATGGTGGAATTCGCGGCGCTCATTCCACCCTACATTAGGCGCAAATTACGCTTACTATAGACCGAGCCGCTCCCACTCCACAACCGTGGCGGTTCGCACCGGGGCGGCGCTCCTACGCGAGCCTGACCCTCACCCGCAGGAGCCTCGCCCCGAGGCGAAAAAATCCGGCACCATGGTTTCTTTCATACCGCGGAAATTCGCCCCGGGGCGGCAATTCGCGACGGGGCGTCGCTGCTACTACTCCACAACCTGGTCGATCACCAGTTCCAGCACGCCGGCCTGCCCCTGAACCGCCACCGGGCTCAGGGTTCCGTACAGATCGCCGCTCTGCGCCGCCGGGGTGCCCGACAGCGATATGCGGGCACTGACCTCGACCTCGTCGACACTGGACAGGCGCGCTTCCGGCGTCATTGCCAGGCTGTCGTCCAGCACCACTTCGCTGGGCAGGTCGGAGACCTGCAGCCTGACCGCCGCCAGCGGCATGCGCCCGCCCACCGGGCGGGCGAAGACGAACACCGTCTGATCGGGCGCCAGATCCTGACCGACCCCCTCACCCAGGCGCACCGCCACGCGAATCTCGGCGGCCTCGAGCCCGGGCACCTCCGGTACCGGCTGTCCCAGCGCCGCCAGTTCCTGCTGCGCGCGCCGGATGCCGGCCCGCAGCGAGCCCGCCGCCGCCGCATCATCGGCCTGCTGCAGCGCCTTGGCCCAGTGCCCGATCGCTTCGGCGTAGCGCTGCGACTCGAAGGCATCGATCCCCAGCAGCCCGAGCGATGTCACCTCCCACGGATCGAGCGCCAGCGTCGCCTCGACCTGGCTGCGGACCCGCTCGCTCATGCGCGCTTCATTGGCGAAATAGAGCGCCTGGGCATACTGCCCCATCACGCCGGCATACTGGGGCGCATCCTTGGGCAGCTGTTCCAGCACCCGGGCAAAGGCGGCCACGCCGTCGCTGTAGCGGCCGACGCCCATATAGGTGGTCGCCAGCAGATACCAGCCCTCCGGATTCTCCGGGTTCGCCTCGAGCTCCTGCTCGAGGCGCCCAACCGCCTCCTCCAGCGTCGGCGTGCGGCCATCGAAGGGATCCGGCTGCGCCTGGCGCTCCAGCGCCAGCTGCAGCTTCGGTGCGCTGCCCAGCTGCCAGTAGAGGCCGAAAGCGATCGCCGGCACCAGCAGCGCCAGCAGCACCCCGGTCAGCCACTGTCCGCCACTGACGGACGCAGTCTGGCTGCGACGGGGCTGGTCGCCGACATCCTCCAGCAGGCCGCGCTCGAGCTCCAGCTTCAGCTCGGCGAAGTCGCCGTCGGCCAGGTTGCCGACCGAGCGCTCCTGTTCCAGTTCGGCCAGGCGTTCGCGGAAGATATCGATATTCTGGCGGTCACGCTCTTCGGCCAGTTCCTGCTGCGCCAGCCGGCGGGCGCGCAGCAGCGGCAGCAGTACAAAAGCGACCGCCAGTGCGGTCAGCAGGGCAATTCCGGTCCACAGACCCGCCATTACTTCTCTTCCTGTTTCAGCAGTTCGTCCAGACGGCGTTTTTCCGCCTCGGAGAGCCCGGATTCGGGATGGTCGTCAGCGCCGGTCCCACGGTCTCGCCGCCGGCGGGTCAGCACCAGCACGACGATGGCTCCGATCACCAGCAGGCCGAAGGGGCCGTACCAGAGCAACATGGTATGCCCGGTCATGCGTGGACGATAGAGCACGAACTCGCCGTAGCGGGCCACCATGAAATCGACGATCGCCTCGTCGGACTCGCCGGCCTGCAGCATGCGGTGGATCTCGACGCGCAGGTCCTCGGCGATCGGCGAATTGGAGTCGGCGATATTGTTGTTCTGGCATTTCGGGCAGCGCAGCTCGGCGGTCAGGCGCTGAAAGCGCTCGCGGGTCGCCTCGTCGCGAAACTCGAAGGTATCGATCGCCGCCTGCGCCGAGAGCGGCAGCCAGAGGGCCAGCAGGAACAGCAGTCGCTTCATGAGGCGCCTCCGTCGAGGCCCTGCATGATTTCACGCAGCTGCTGCCAGACCTTCTCGTTGACCTCGCCGACATGGCGATAGCGGATCACGCCGTTGCGGTCCAGGACATAGGTTTCGGGCGCACCGTAGACCCCCAGGTCGAGCCCGAGCGTGCCCTTTTCGTCGTAGATGTTGATCACATAGGGGTCTTCGTAGCGCTGGAGCCAGTCCCGGGCCTTGGTGCGATCGTCCTTGTAGTTGATGCCGTAGATCGTCACGCCCTCTTCGCGGGCAATTTTGTTCAGCTGGGCATGCTCCTGCTTGCAGGTCGGGCACCAGGTGGCCCAGACATTCAGCAGCGCCGATTTGCCCTGCAGATCCCGCTCGGTCAGGGTACGACTCTCGTCGTAGAGCGAACTGAGCTGGAACGCCGGCATCGGCTTGTCGATCAGGGCCGACGGTAGTTCCGTCGGATCGAGCTGCAGCCCGCGCCAGAGAAAGATGCCCATGACGAAAAAGATCGCCAGCGGAATGAAAAGTATCAGTCGTCGCATCATGCCGGATTACCCTGTGTCTCGAGTTTTTCGCGCCGGGCCTGCTCACGCCGCGCCTGTTTGCGGTAGCGTGGATCCGAGGCCGCCAGCAGGCCGCCGAAGGTCATCAGCAGCGCACCAAGCCAGATCCAGCGTACATAGGGCTTGTACTGCACCCGGATCGCCCAGGCGCCGTCGCCGAGGGACTCTCCCATCGCGACATAGAGATCGCGGAACAGGCCGGCATCGATCGCCGCCTCGGTCATGACGTTGCCGCGGGCGCTGTAGAAGCGCTTTTCCGGGAACATCTGACCATAGGCCTCGCCATCACGCAGCACCTGGATCCGGGCCATGTCGGAGACGAAGTTCGGTCCCTGTCGTTCGCGCACGCCGTCGAAGACAAAGGCGTAGCGTCCGAACTCCAGGCTGTCGCCCGGCGCCATGCGCAGATCCCGGCCTCGCTGTAGACCGAGACCATGGTGATGCCGACAATCGTCACCGCGACGCCCACATGGGCCAGCACCATCGCCCAGTAGCTGCGCGTCAGGCTCGCAAGGCCCGCCAGCAGGGTCCGCTTGTTGCGCACCTTGGCGAGCAGGTCGCGCGACTGGGTGAGAACCACCCAGGCCGCCAGGGCCATGGCCAGCGCCACCCGGATATCGAAGGCGCCGCCGGCCAGCAGCGGCGTGGCGATCCCCAGTCCCAGCGCCAGCACGGCCGGCAGCCAGAGCTGGGAAACCATCTGCGAAACCCGGGTCTGCTTCCAGCGCGCCACAGTGCCAAGGCCCAGGAACACCGCCAGCACGGACATCAGCGGAATGAACAGCGCATTGAAATAGGGCGGTCCCACCGAGATCTTGCCGAGGTTCAGTGCGTCCATCAGCAGCGGGTAGAGGGTGCCGAGCAGCACCATCAGGCAGACCACTACCAGCAGGATGTTGTTGACCAGCAGCATGGTCTCGCGCGACAGCAGCGAGAACGAGGATTCGCTCTTCACATGGGCCGCGCGGATGGCATAGAGCAGCAGCGAGCCGCCGATGCTGATGCCCAGCAGCACCAGCACGAAGTAGCCGCGGGCCGGATCGGTGGCGAAGGCATGGACCGAGGTCAGCACGCCGGAACGCACCAGGAAGGTGCCGAGCAGGCTCAGCGAAAAGGCGAAGATCGCCAGCAGCACCGTCCAGCTTTTGAACACGCCGCGCTTCTCGGTGACGATCAGGCTGTGCACCAGCGCCGTGCCGATCAGCCAGGGCATGAAGGAGGCGTTCTCGACCGGATCCCAGAACCACCAGCCGCCCCAGCCCAGCTCGTAATAGGCCCACCAGCTGCCCAGGGCGATGCCGAGGGTCAGGAAGGCCCAGGCCACGACCGTCCAGGGCCGCGACCAGCGCGCCCAGGCGGCATCGAGACGGCCGCTCAGCAGCGCGGCGATGGCGAAGGCGAAGGCGACCGAGAAGCCGACATAGCCCATGTACAGCATCGGCGGATGGACGATCAGGCCGAAATCCTGCAGCAGCGGGTTCAGGTCGCCGCCCTCGCGCGGGAAGTTCGGCAGGATGCGTTCGAACGGGCTCGAGGTCAGCAGCGTGAAGAGGATGAAGCCGACACCGATCATGCCCATCACGCTCAGCACCCGGGCGACGATATCCAGCGGCAGATCATGGCTCTTGGCCGCCACGGCCCAGGTCCAGCCGCCGAGGATCAGCACCCAGAGCAGCAGCGAGCCCTCGTGGCCGCCCCAGACGGCGCTGAACTTGTAGAAGTACGGCAGCGCCGTGTTGGAGTTTCCGGCGACATAGGCCACCGAGAAGTCGTCGCTCAGGAAGGCCTGCACCAGACAGGCCATGCTGATGGCCAGAAACAGGAACTGCGCCCGCGCCAGCGGCCGGGCATATCCCATCCACAGTAGGTTGCCGGTACTGGCGCCAACCAGCGGCACCACCGCCAGCAGTCCGGAAAGACAGAGCGCCAGGATCAGCGAGTACTCACCAAGCTCGGGAATCATTTGTTGAACACCTCCGCCTCGGGGGCCGGCATCTTGCCGGCGGCCTGCAGCGCCTCGGCCACCTCGGGCGGCATGTAGTTTTCGTCATGCTTGGCCAGCACTTCCACCGCCTGCAGCACGCCATTGCCGTCGATGGATCCCTGGGCGACGATGCCCTGACCTTCGCGGAACAGGTCCGGCAGGATGCCGGTATATTCGACCGAAACGGTTTCGGCGTAGTCGGTCAGGTCGAAACGTACCAGCAGCGACTCGGTATCGCGCACCACGCTGCCCTCGACCACCATGCCGCCGGCACGGATGCGGGTATCCTGGGGCGCTTCGCCCTTGGCGATCTGGGTCGGCGAATAGAACAGATTGATGTTCTGGCTCAGCGCGAACAGGGTCAGCCCGACCGCAATTCCGACGCCGACCAGAATCGACAGCACGATATACAGGCGCTGCTTGCGTTTCGGTGTCATGACAACTTCCTCTCCCGTCGCAGGCGGCGCGACTGCTCACTGAAAAACTGCCGGGTCATGCGCAGCGGCTGCCACACATTGAGCACCAGTATCACCAGGGCGATGCCGTAGGCCAGCCAGACGTAGAGTCCGTGCCCTCCCATCGCCAGAAAATCGGCCAGATTGTCGAACTTCACCTTTACCTCTGCAACTGAACCTGTGTGAGCTCTTGTGGGAGCGGCGCCCCGCCGCGAATGATCCAACGCTTCGCGGCGGGGCGCCGCTCCCACGCACTACAAAACTATCGTTGTTCCACCAACTCCTGCACCCAGCTTGCGCGGCGTTCGCGGCGCAGGATCTCGTGGCGCAGGCGCAGCATCAGCGATACCGCGAAGAAACAGTAGAACCCCAGCACCATCACCAGCAGCGGCAGCCACATCTCCACCGGCATCGCCGGCTTCTCGGTCAGTTTGAAGGTCGCGGGCTGGTGCAGGGTATTCCACCACTCCACCGAATACTTGATGATCGGGATGTTCACCAGCCCCACCAGCGCCAGCACCGCCGCGGACTGGGCCGCGGTGTTGTCGTTCTCGATCGCCGCATGCAGCGCCATGACGCCGAAATAGAGAAACATCAGGATCAGCATTGAGGTCAGGCGCGCATCCCAGACCCACCAGGAGCCCCAGGTCGGCTTGCCCCAGATGGCGCCGGTCGCCAGCGCCAGCAGCGCCAGCGACGCACCGATCGGGGCGCAGGACTTGGCCACCATGTCGGCGACCTTCATTTTCCAGATCAGGGCGATGGCGCCGGCGACCGCCATCAGCATGTAACAGGACTGGGCCAGAATTGCCGACGGTACATGGATATAGATGATGCGAAAACTGTTGCCCTGCTGGTAATCCGCCGGCGCGAACAGCAGCGACCAGAGGGTGCCGCCGATCAGCAGCGCCAGCGACAGCAGCGCGAAGATCGGCAACAGCTTGCCGGTGATGCCGTAGCACCAGCGTGGCGAGGCCAGCTGGTAAAACCAGCGCGGCATCCATTTCTTTTCAGCCATACGTTCTCTACTACCCGCTAACAGAAATTCTCAATGCCGCCGCTATCGCCAGCGGAGCCAGTACCAGCCCCAGCGCCAGAATGGCGCCGAGCAGCGCCAGATAACCGGCCAGCGGCAGTCCGGTCACCGCGGCCTGTACCGCCGCCGAACCGAAGATCAGCACCGGTATGTAGAGCGGCAGCACCAGCAGCGATATCAGCATGCCGCCCTTGCGCAGCCCCACCGTCAGTGCCGCACCGATGGCGCCGATCAGGCTCAGGGTCGGGGTGCCGAGCAGCAGGCTCAGCACCAGGCCGCCCATGCCCTCTGCCGGCAGAAACAGCATCACGCCCAGCAGCGGTGCCATCAGCGTCAGCGGCAGCCCGGTCATGACCCAGTGCGCCAGCACCCGCGCCAGCACGATCAGCATCAGCGGCTGGGGACTGAGCAACGCCTGTTCCAGGGTGCCGTCCTCGTAATCGGCGCGAAACAGGCTGTCCATCGACAGCAGCGTCGACAGCAGCGCCGCCACCCAGACCAGCCCCGGCGCCAACTCCGCCAGAAAACCCGATTCCGGGCTCACGCCGAGCGGGAACAGCGTCGCCACCATCAGAAAGAACACCAGCGGATTGACCAGGTCCCGCCGGTTGCGAAATGCCAGCAGCAGATCCCGCCTCAGGGCGGCACGAAACACCCCGGGTACCCGGGTGCCTGATGGCGCAGCCGGCTCTTTAGTCGCTATCTCGCTCATGAAGTTCCAGCCAAATCGTCCAGATTGAGCCGCCGCAGGCCGGCGATGGTCAGGTCGTGGTGGGTGGTCAGGATCACGGTCCCGCCACGCGCCGCATGATCGAGGATCAGCTGCTCCTTTTCCGCCACGCCGCGCTTGTCGATCGCGGTGAAGGGTTCGTCCAGAATCCACAGCGGCGCCCGGCTCAGATAGAGCCGCGCCAGACTGACGCGCCGGTGCTGCCCCGCCGAGAGGTTGTGACAGGGAACGTCCTCGTAACCGGCCAGCCCCACACGCCGCAGGGCCTCGGCAATGCCGGCACCGTCGATGGTCGCGTGCAGCGCCGCATACCAGTCGAGGTTTTCCTCCGGGGTCAGCGTCGCCTTGACGCCCGGCTGGTGGCCGAAATAGAGCAGCGACTCGCGAAAATCCAGCGCAACCTCGCCCAGGGGCGCCCGCGCCAGTACATTTCGCCCTCGTAATTGCGCGACAGACCGCTGAGAATGCGCAGCAGCGTGGTCTTGCCGCTGCCGTTCTGCCCCTCGATCTGCAGCACCTCGCCGGCCCGGACCTCGAACGACAGACCGTCGAACAGGATACGGTCATCCCGCTCACAGTACAGGTTCTCGACTTTCAATAGCGGCTCGGTCAACCCGGGTTCCTCAACGACATCGACGGCAGGCTATACTAGCAGCCTGTCGGGCTAAACGCTGATCTACTGCGGAAAAGCCGATTTTGGTCATCCTTTGTTCTCTTTTTCGTTAAATAGAACCACTATTCGCCTCAAAAGAGCTCAAAAACTGCCTCAAAACGGACTTTCCCTCGCTACGATCGGTCAAGCCCGACAGGCTGCCGGAGGCCTTTCGATAAAAATTCGCCATTATAAACAAATTAAAGCGTCGCGGTGCAGCCACAGTCACTGATACTTTGGGGGCTATTACCTGCGACCTTGATGCTGGACAGGAAGTACCCTTGATACCCGCTTCACTCCCCCATCACAGGGCCAGACGGCCAACTCCGCCGGCACGGACCTGAACGCCCTGCTGCCGGCAGGTCAGGCCCGGACAGCGACCGTCCGGCACCTGCAGCCGCTACCGGGGCAGGGCGAGGGTTACCGTATCGAGGTCCTGATCGGCAACCGGCCGCTCGCGCTCAACGTGCCGCGGCCGATCCCGGCCGGCACCTCCGTCAGCCTGACCCGGGATGCCGGCGGCCAGATCAGCATTGCCCCGATGCCCGCAGGCCGCACGGCACCCACGCCTTTCGGCACCGCGCCCCGGATACAGAGCGTGGAGGATGCCGCCCTGCGCACCAGCCTGCCGCTTCAGCAGCCGGTTGCACTCGTGCTGAACCGGCTCTCCGGGCTGACCCTGCCCGCCTCCCCCGCGACACAGCCGCTCGACCTGGCTCTGCAGTCGCTGCTGCAGCTGTTCGGTATCCGGCCGGGTCATCGCGACGGCACCGCGGCGGTTCGCCGCAATATCGAGCAGGGCGGCTTTTTCACCGAAGCCGCCCTGGCCCGGGCCCGCGAACAGGGCCCGCCTCCTGGATATCAAGGCCCGCCTCGGTCAGCTGCTGCAACTGTCCGAGCAGCTGCCGCCCCAGGCCCGCGAACAGCTGCAGAAGCTCATCGACAGCCTGGTCGCGCGGGTCACGACCCGGCAGCTCGGCAGCGCACAGCAGAACCGGGAGCTACCCGACGGCAGCAGTGACAGGCACTTCGCGCTGGATTTGCCGGTACGCGTCGGCGAGCGCTTCGACAACGTCGCGCTCGATGTTCTGCGCCACCGCGCCACCGAACGGGATGACGGACAGAACGGCTACTGGCGTATCAGGCTGCACTTCGATCTCGAGGCACTGGGCAGCCTCGATGCCGAACTGCACCTGGGGACGATGCCCGGGTCAGCGCACGCTTCTGGGCCGCCGAAGCGGATACGGCAAGGCGCGTGCAGCAGCGTCTCGACAGCCTGGGCACCGACCTGGGTCGCCAGGGGCTGCAGGTCGAGACCCTGAGCTGCCACCAGGGCTCGGCCCCCGCGCCAAAACCGGCATCGACCGCCAGCTGATCAATCTGCGCACATGAAAAAAGACAGGGAAACGCGAAAGCGCGCCATCGCGCTCGGCTACGAGCCGGAGAAAAGCGGGGCACCGACCCTTGTCGCCAAGGGCCAGGGCCTGATCGCCGAACAGATCGTCCGCCTGGCCGAGGAACACGGTGTCCATATTCACAGGAGCCCGGAACTGGTGGAGGTCCTGATCCGCCTGGAACTCGGCGAGGAGATTCCCGAAGCCCTCTACCAGGCCATCGCCGAAGTCATCGCCTTCGCTTACCGGCTGAAGACGCCTTGAGTTTGCCTCATTGCGCTTTAGCGTGACAACGGCGTCTTTCGTAGGATGGGTGGAGCCGCAGTGGCACATTGCCGCGGGGACGCCGCAGATTGGCTGCGGCGTAACCCATCATGGGATCTCGACTCGACCGCGGAAACCGGAAGCATCGATGGGTTATGCGCGCATTAAGATCCGAATACGGCCAAACTTCTTGCGATGCGCGCTCCACCCATCCTACAAGCACAAGGCGGGCAAGGCTTATCGTTTCGGGCTGTGGCCGATGGCTTCGGTGGACTGGAGCTCGCGGTGCAGCAGGGCCATCAGCTCGGCTTCGGGGCGGCCGATGCCGCAGCTTTTCACCAGATCATCGACACCGGCGCCCATTTCCATCAGGCGGGCGGCCTGGTTGTAGGCCAGCACGCCGGGGTCGCGGTTTTCGAGTTCCTGCTGCTTTTCGGCGGTGATATTGAGTTTCTGCTCGACCTCGACCAGTCGACGGCCCATGCCGATGGAGCCGCTGGTCATCGAGCGGATCTCGTTGCGCAGCACGGTCACCAGCGCCTGCTGCTGGCGTTCGTAACGGCGCATGCGCCTATACAGCAGCACGCAGGCGATGACGGTCGTCAGCACCAGCAGCAGACAGAGCGTTAGCAGGAGGGTCGTTTCAGTCACAGCCGATATTCATTTAGCGTTGACAGGCACTAGAGAATACCACGGGTATCGCCCGGCGCCGAGAAAGCCAATTCGAACTGTTCCAGCAGCACCGGCACATCGACCAGGAAGCAGCGCTCCGGCAGATAGGTCCCCAGCAGCCAGGGCCTCTGCTTGCGGTTGCCGTTCCACTTGACCTGGTCGCTGCTGAGCGGCAGCGAGCGGACCAGTTCATCGCAGGCCAGTGCCCAGTGACGCCCCGGCAGTACCAGCGCCTCCTGGTATTTCGCCAGCTCCGGATTGTACCGGTCGCGGATCAGCCATAGCGCGGTATCGACCACCTGTACCTGACCCGTACGCGACTCGTAGCGCCCCAGCACCCAGTCATGCGCCCGATCCAGCATCAGCGACACCGCCTTGAGGGGCTGTACGCCGTCGACCTGGTCGAAGGGCAGCGCCAGGTTCAGCCCGTGCATCCGTACCATCACGCAGTTGAACTCGTCGGCCAGGGACGCAGGACGATAGAC
Organism: Marinobacterium aestuariivivens; assembly: GCF_042661465.1. Lineage (NCBI taxonomy): Bacteria > Pseudomonadati > Pseudomonadota > Gammaproteobacteria > Oceanospirillales > Oceanospirillaceae > Marinobacterium > Marinobacterium aestuariivivens. The sequence goes on from NZ_JBHSWE010000001.1 coordinate 1,215,113, forward strand.
CAGCGTCGGATTGTCGGCCGACTTGCGGGCCGAAGCCCTGCGGGGCGCCGGCGCTTCATCGGCGGCATGCTCGTCCTCCTGGCCATGGGCGGCCAGCATCGCGGCATTGGCACGGCTCTCGGCGTCGTCCGCCGGTGCTGCGGGTTCGGGCTCCGCCGCCGGGCCCGATGCCTCTGCGGCGGCATATGCCGCCATCATCGCGGCGTCGGCACGCGCCTCGGCATCCTCGTCATCCGGCTGCACCGAAGCCCCGGCCTCGTCTGCCACCAGATCCTCTTCGGCTCCGAAGGCCGCGATCATTTCGGCATTGCTGCGAGCCTCGGCCCCGGCATCTTCGTCCGGCACGTTCTGCACGTCGGGTTCCGCCGGGGCGGGCGCCTCGCACTGAACATCGATTTCGGTTTCGGTTTCGGTTTCGCTTTCGGGATCGAACAGCAGGGCATCCAGATAGTCCTGAACCACCCGCTGGGGGTGCTTGTCTGTCATGATGTTGGCCGCTCGAGCAGGTTGCGCAGCACATGGGCATAGGCCTTGATCCCGCGGCTGCCGGCATCCAGCGACGAAGGCACGACGCCCTGAACGCTGGCATTGCGAAACTTGGTGTCCACCGGCACGACGCTGCCGGCGATCTCGTCCGGATACTGGTGATGCAGCTGCCGCAGGCAACTGACCGACGCCTGGGTGCGGCGGTCGTAGAAGGTCGGCACGATGGTGAAACGCAACTTGCGCCTGCGCGCGCGGTTGATCATCGCGATGGTACGCACCATACGCTCCAGGCCCTTGAGCGCCAGGTGTTCGGTCTGCACCGGCACCAGCAGCTCCTGACAGGCCGCCAGCGCGTTGACCATCAGTACGCCCAGTACCGGCGGGCTGTCGATCAGGACATGATCATAGCGTCCATCGAGCTGTCGCAGCGCCTTCGCCACCTGCAGCCCCATCCCCTCCTTGCCCACGGCCCGTCGCTCCAGCGTCGCCAGCGCCGTCGACGACGGCATCAGGCGGATCTGCTCGTGGGTGGTGGGCAGCAGCAGCGCTTCCAGCCCCGCCGCATTCAGCGGATCACCGGCGAACAGATCGAATACGCTGTGATCGAGCTCGTCGGGGTCGTGCCGAAAATAGCTGGTCAGGGAACCGTGGGGATCGAGATCCACCACCAGCACCCGGTGACCGAGCTCGGCCAGCAGACCGGCCAGCGCCACCACCGTGGTGGTTTTGCCGACCCCGCCCTTCTGGTTCGCTACAGACCAAACCTTCATGTCCTGTTACTGCTCCTGCTGCCGATACCTGCTCACTGTGACGCCCCGCCTCTTCGTGTCCGACAGGCGATCCAAATTGCCTTCATGTCCTGTTACTGCTCCTGCTGCCGATTCCTGCTCACTGTGACGCCCCGCCTCTCCGTTTCCGCCAGGCGATCCAAATTGCCTTCATGTCCTGTTACTGCTCCTGAATCCTAGCGGTGCGGTGCGCTTCGCTTACCAGCACCCTACGTTTTCGGATTGTCCGTATCCAATGTTCGGTGATCTACTGCGCGTCCGGTTCCGCGCGCCGAATCAGAATGCCGCCCGATTCCGTTTCAACCTGCTCGATCGCCGGTTGCGGCGGCGACGGCTCGGCTTCGAGCAGCTCGCTGACCGCATCGGTACTGATCTGCTGACTGCCGAAGGCCGAGACGGCACGGCGCACCCGCTCGTCACGCGAGATCACGATCAGCACCCGGCGATTGCGACTGCGCCCCTCGGCGGTACGATTGCTGTAGGCCGGCTGATATTCACCGTAGCCGACCGCCGCCATCCTGTCGGGCCGCAGGCCGTTGAGCGCCAGGATCCGCACCACCGCGGCGGCCCGGGCCGCCGACAACTCCCAGTTCGACGGATACTGGTCGGTCTCGATCGGCTGGTTGTCGGTAAATCCCTCGACATGCAGCGGGTTGTCGAGCCCCTGCAACAGGCCGGCAATATCCCCCAGCAACTGGTCCGCCTCGATCTCCGGCAGCGCGCTGCCGCTGGGAAACAGCTGCGCCGCCCGCAGCTCGATGGCGATCCAGAGGTCGTTGCCGTCGACTTTCATGTCACCGGTTTCGATACGGGCCGAAAAGCGCTGCTGCAGCTGCTGCTGCAGACTGCGCAGTTGCCCGGTCACCTCCGGGTCCGGCGGATCGATCTCGAGTGGCGGCGCATCGGGCACCTGAGCGGCGCCTATGGCAATATCGTCGGCCAACCGGTTACCGCCCTGCCCCGGCAGCCGGCCGGAGCCGTCGAACACCCCCGACAGCGCCTCCGACAGTATCCGGTACTTGCCCTCGTTGAGCGACGAGATCGCATACATGACGACGAAAAAGGCCAGCAACAGGGTGATGAAGTCGGCGTAGGAGATCACCCAGCGATCCTGCCGCAAATCATCGCTCGGAGGGAGACGGCGCGGCATGACGGCTTACCCGATGTAGCCCAGCAGACGCTGGCGGATCAACTGCGGACTCTGACCCTCGGCGATCGACATCAGGCCTTCGAGCATCATCTCCTGATATCGATAGCGCGCCAGCACCAGGCTCTTTATCTTGTTCGCCAGCGGAATCAGCAGCAGGTTGGCAAGCCCGACGCCATAAACGGTGGCGACAAATGCCGTGGCGATGCCGGCGCCGAGGCCGGCGGGATCCGCCAGATTGCTCATCACCTGAATCAGGCCGATCACCGCGCCGAGAATGCCCAGTGTCGGCGCATAGCCGCCCATGCTTTCGATCACCCGCGCGCCCTGCAGGTCACGCTGCTCCTGCGACACCAGGTGCACCTCGAGCATGGCCCGGATGACCTCGGCGTGCTTGCCGTCGACCAGCAGCTGGAGACCGCCCCGCACCACCGGATCCTGTGCCTTTGCGACCTCCTTTTCCAGCGCCAGCAGGCCCTGACGCCTCGCCGCGCCGCACCATTCCACGATCTGGCCGATACCCGCCTCGAAATCGAAGCGCGGACCGCGAAACAGCCAGCCCAGCAGTTGCAGGGCACGGCGAAAATCATCCGCCGGCGACTGAATGGCCGCCGCCGCCAGGGTACCGCCAATCACGATCAGCATCGCCGGGACATTCAGCAGCTGCTGCAGTTGCCCGCCCTCGAGATAATGGCCGCCGGCGACGGCAAACACCGCCAGCAGCAGCCCCAGCAGGCTGAGCCTGTCCATCAGCGCCGCTCACCGGCCAGCAGCGGGCCGAACTCCGACAGGTCCAGCTCGGCATCGGCGAGACCGGCCTTGACCACCGCCTGCGGCATGCCGTAGATGGTGCAGCTGTCGCGATTCTGGGCCCAGATGGTGGCGCCGGTCTTCTTCAGCAGCCTGGCGCCCTCGCAGCCGTCGGCACCCATCCCGGTGAGGATGATCGCCAGGGTACGGCGGCCATAGCTGCGCGCCGCCGAACCGTAGGTGACATCGACGCTGGGCTTGTAGGTCAGGCGCTCGTCACCGGGCAGCACCCGGACGCGGTCCGGGCGATTGCTCTCGATGAACATCTGCTGCCCGCCCGGCGCCAGCAGCGCCAGTCCCGGCTCCAGCCGGTCGCCGTCGACGGCCTGGCGCACGCGGATCTGGCACTGCTGGTTGAGCCGCTCGGCAAACACCGGGGTGAAGGTGGACGGCATGTGCTGAACCAGCAGGATCGGATAGGGGAAGGAGGCCGGCAGCCGGGTCAGTATCTGCTGCAGCGCCGCCGGGCCGCCGGTGGACGAACCGATCACCACGAGGCGGCAGTCCGGCATCCGCGGACGGGCCGGGCTGCGTGACGGCGCAGGCGTCGCTTCCCGCCCGGCCGGGCGGATCAGATGGGTGCTGGAACCCTTTGCCGCCGTGGACCCGGCTCCTGCGCCGACGCCGAAACGCCCGCCGCTGCGAAACCGCGGCGACCGCGCCAGGCCGATCAGGCGATCGATCAGCTGGCTGCTGACCTGACCGGAGTTGTCGATCCAGGCGCGAATATCCTTGGGCAGGTAATCCACGGCACCGGCCTCGAGCGCCTGCAGCGTGGTCTGAGCCCCGGCATGGGTCAGCGACGAGACCATCAGGATCGAGGTCGGTGCTTCACGCATGATCTGCCGCACCGCTTCGATGCCGTTCATCTGCGGCATCTCGACATCCATGGTGATGACGTCGGGTTTCAGCTGCTTCGCCTTTTCCACACCTTCGCGGCCGTTGGCGGCGGTTCCGACGACCTGAAGGCGCGGATCCTTCGACAGCGCCTCGCTGATACGGTGACGGAAGAAGCTGGAGTCGTCGACTATCAGTACTTTTACAGCCATGAGTCCCTTCTTCTTTGCACCTTGATCAAGCCGCGTAGCGCTTCAAACCGTACAGGCAGCCGCCCTGCGACAGCGCCGCACAGATGCGGTCACGGATCAAGCTGGAGTCGTCGACAATCATCAATTCTCGTACCGCCATGAGTCCCTTCTTCTTTGCACCTTGATCAAGCCGCGTAGCGCTTCAAACCGTACAGGCAGCCGCCACCCTGCGACAGCGCCTCGCAGATGCGGTCACGGATCAAGCTGGAGTCGTCGACAATCATCAATTCTCGTACCGCCATGAGTCCCTTCTTCTTTGCACCTTGATCAAGCCGCGTAGCGCTTCAAACCGTACAGGCAGCCGCCACCCTGCGACAGCGCCTCGCAGATGCGGTCACGGATCAAGCTGGAGTCGTCGACAATCATCAATTCTCGTACCGCCATGAGTCCCTTCGAGTCTGCGCCGCTGTCAGGCGGCGTAGCGCTTCAATAAATTGGGTATGTCGATGATCAGCGCGATGCGACCGTCGCCGGTAATGGTTGCACCGGAAAGCCCCGGCGTCCCGTGCAGGATACTGCCCAGCGGCTTGATCACCACCTCCTCCTGCCCCACCAGCTGGTCCACGACGAAGCCGACCCGCTGGGTTCCCACCGTCACGATCACCACATGCCCCTGTTTGGGCAGCTGGGCACTCTGGGCGCCATCCACCAGCCAGCGCTTGAGATGGAACAACGGCAACGCCTGGTCGCGCACGACGATGACCCGCTGGCCGTCGACGACGTTGGTCTTGGTCAGGTCGAGATTGAAGATCTCGTTGACGTTGACCAGCGGCAGCGCGAACGCCTGCTTCTCGAGAATCACCATCAGGGTCGGCATGATCGCCAGGGTCAGCGGCACCTGGATCGCGATCCGGGTGCCCTGCCCCAGCACGGAATCGATGCTGAGGGTGCCGTTGAGCTGGGTGATCTTGGTCTTGACCACGTCCATGCCGACCCCGCGCCCGGACACGTCGGAGATCTCGGTTTTGGTCGAGAAACCCGGTGCGAAGATCAGGTTGAAACACTCCTGGTCGCTCAGGCGCGACGCCGCCTCGGCGTCGAGCATGCCGCGGCTGACCGCCAGCTTGCGCAGCTTGTTCGGGTCCATGCCGCCGCCGTCGTCCTGAATCACCAGCAGGATATGATCCCCCTCCTGCTCCGCCGACAGCAACACATGACCTTCGCGCGGTTTGCCCAGTTGCTCGCGCCTGGCAGGCGATTCGATGCCGTGATCGACGGAGTTGCGCACCAGGTGGATCAGCGGATCGGCCAGTGCCTCGACCAGATTCTTGTCGAGATCGGTCTCCTCGCCCCTCAGCTCCAGCCGTATCTCCTTCTTCAGGCTGCGGGACAGGTCCCGGATCAGGCGGGGAAAGCGGCCGAACACCTTTTTCACCGGCTGCATGCGGGTCTTCATCACCGACATCTGCAGATCGGCGGTGACCATGTCGAGGGTGCCCAGGGCCTTGCCCATCTCCTCGTCCTCCTGGGCGCCGCCGAGGCGCACCAGTCGATTGCGCACCAGCACCAGTTCACCGACCATGTTCATGATGGTATCGAGCAGGCGCGTATCGACACGGACACTGGATTCCTGGTTGCTGCGCACCGGCGCCGCCTGCGGTGTCTGGGGCGTTGCCGCAACCGGCTCGTGTTCGGGCTCCGGCCTGGGCGGCGTTCCGGCATCGCCGGACGGCGGCGCGGCGAAGGCCCCCTTGCCCTCGGCCTGGAGCTTGTCGAGCAGCGCCTCGAACTCATCCTCGCTGATCAGTTCGCCGTTTGCCGCCTTGCCGGCACCGGGTGCGGGTGCGGGTGCGGGTGCCCCGATGTCATCGAGCAGCGACTCGAACTCATCTTCCGCGCTGCCGGACGGCCCTTTCCCGGGAGCGCCCCGGCTGCCGTGCAATTCATCGAGCAGGGATTCAAATTCATCCTCGGTGATCAGGTCGTTCCCGGGGGCCGACTTGCCGGGGCGCCGCCGCTGCCATGCAGTTCGTCGAGCAGGGAGTCGAACTCGTCCTCGGAGATCAGGTCCGGATCGGCCGGGGGCTGCTGACCCAGCGCCTCGCCGAGACCGACTTCCGTCCCAACCGCCTTCTCGGGCACCCTCGCGGCCGGTTTCGGTGCTTCGGGCACTTCGGCCAGTTGCCCGCTCGCGGCCGCGGCCAGGCTCTGCAGCAGTGCCGGGGAGGCGTGCTCCGGCTCATCGCCGGCCCGGACCTGGCTGAACATCTGGTTGACGGCATCGAGAGCCTGCAGCACCAGATCCATCAGCCCGGAGGATACCTTCAGCTCCCCGGTACGCAGCAGGTCGAACAGGTTCTCGGCCTGGTGGCAGCACTCGACCATGGCCTCGAGCTGCAGAAAGCCGGCCCCGCCCTTGACGGTATGAAAGCCACGGAAGATCGCATTGAGCAGGTCGCGATCATCGGGACGCTGCTCCAGATCCACCAGCTGTTCGGACAGCAGCTCCAGTATTTCGCCGGCTTCCGTCAGAAAATCTTCAAGGATCTCCTGATCCACATCCAAACTCATAGGGCGCTCCTTTCAAAAGCCCAGACTGGACAGCAATTCGTCGACGTCATCCTGGTTCCGGGCCACCCCGGTGCCGTCGCCGGCCTTGAGCTGGGGGCCTTCGGCGCGCTCGGGATCGGCAGCGGCGACCGGCGGCCTGACCTCGTCCGACCGCACGCCACTGAGCCGGTCGACCTTGGCCGCCATCTCCATCAGCTTGACCAGATGGTTCTCGACCTGGGTCAGCAGATGAATCACGCGCCGGATCAACTGGCCGGTGATGTCCTGGAATCCCTGGCCGACCAGTATCTCGGTCAGCTCCCCGCGGACCTGCTCCAGCAGTGGCGAGAGCGCGGACGCGCCCGGCTCCCGGGCGATGCGATCCACCAGTTCCAGGGTCCGGTCGACGCGATCGAGGGTATCATGGGCTGACTGTTCGGTCAGCTGGATGACATAATCCAGCCGCTCCGAGGCATCGCTCATCGCCGACAGCTGATCCTGCCGCTCCGGCGGTACACCGATGTCACTGGAAAACGACTTGATCGCTTCGTGCAGCCCGCGGGTGAGGTAACCCACCTCGTGATAAAAGGCATTGTGACGGGCCTGCTGCAGCTCGCTGATCAGCTCCATCGCCTGCGGCAGGTCGCCGAACTCGAGCACCTGGACCAGCTCACGCGCCTTTTCCTGCAACAGCTTTTCAAGCGAATCGGTGGTGATGTTCAGTTGGTTATCGGCCATGACAGGCACTCCCTTCAGCCTTCAAGGCGCTCGAAGATCTTGTCGATCTTTTCCTTCAGCACTGCCGCGGTAAACGGCTTGACCACGTAGCCGTTAACGCCGGCCTGGGCGGCCGCGATGATCTGTTCACGCTTGGCCTCGGCGGTGACCATCAGCACCGGCGTCGCCGCCAGCTTCGGGTCCTTGCGGACCTCCCGCAGCAGATCGATGCCGGTCATGCCGGGCATGTTCCAGTCGGTGACGAGGAAGTCCACGCCGCCCTGTTTCAGGATCGGCAGTGCGGTTTTGCCGTCGTCGGCCTCGATCACATTGCTGAATCCCAGATCCCGCAGCAGGTTCTTGATGATGCGCCTCATGGTGGAAAAGTCATCCACCACCAGGATCCTGATGTCCTTTCTCAAGACGGGCTCCCCCAAACAGTAAAACGCCGAATTCAAAGTTCAGCAGTATATCGGCCAACCGGGCCGGTTCTGCAATGATTCGTTGAGAAATTTATCGCCAGTCGCGCAGCCGGCCGCGCAGCCGGTGGGCGGCCTGACTGTGAATCTGACTGACCCGGGACTCGCTGACTCCCAGCACCTGGCCGATCTCCTTGAGGTTGAGCTGCTCGTCGTAGTAGAGCGCCAGTACCAGCCGTTCCCGCTCCGGCAGGCCCTCGATGGCCTTCGCCAGCGCGCCGGCGAAGGCCGCCTGCTCGACGGCACCGCCCGGTTCCGGGTCCTCGGAGGCGAACTGCTCGCCGACACTCTCGTCATCGGGGTTCTGCATCTCCTCGAAACTGAACAGCCGGCTCTCCATCGCATCCTGCAGCAGGCCGTGATATTCACTGACGCCGATCCCCAGCTCCGCCGCGATTTCGGCATCGCCGGCGTCGCGCCCGAGGCGGGCTTCGAGCTGATGAATGGCATCGGAGACGCGACGGCTGTTGCGGTGAACCGAGCGTGGCGTCCAGTCGCCCCGGCGCACCTCGTCGATAATGGATCCGCGAATGCGGATGCCGGCATAGGTCTCGAAACTGGCGCCCTTGCCGGGGTTGTATTTGCGGGCGGCCTCGAGCAATCCGATCATGCCGGCCTGAATCAGGTCCTCGAGCACGACACTGTGCGGCAGCCGGGCAAGCAGATGGTAAGCAATACGCTTAACCAGCGGGGCGTACTGCTCTATCAGGTCCTGACTGGAGGTGTAATCCAGCTGGTTATACATGGAGTCCCTTTGGCATGTTCTTTTACAGGCCCATCGTCCGATCCCGTGGATGAACTTCTTTCTTATATTCCCTGGACCAGCCGCTCGACAAAGAACTCGAGATGTCCGCGCGGCGTGGTCATCACCGGCCAGCTATCGACCCTGTTGGCGAGCTGGCGGTAGGCGAGAGCAGCTTTGCTATCGGAAAACGCTTTCAATACAGCAGCTTGCCGTTGAACAGCCTTTCTCACCGACTCATCATAAGGGATTGAACCCACGTATTGAAGGGTTACCTCAAGGAAACGGTCGGTGACGGTCAGCAGCTTGTTGAACATGTTCCGGCCTTCCGCTTCGCTACGCACCATATTAGCCAATACCCGGAAACGCGTCACACGGTGGTCCCGGTTGAGTAGCTTGATCAGCGCATAGGCATCGGTGATCGAGGTCGGTTCGTCGCAAACCACCACCAGCACCTCCTGGGAGGCGCGCAGAAAGCTCACCACCGATTCTGAGATACCGGCGGCGGTGTCGATCACCAGCACGTCGATCTCGTCGGCGATATCACTGAAGGCATGGATCAGCTCGGCATGCTCGTGCGCCCCGAGCGCCGTCATCTCCTGGGTCCCGGACGACGCCGGCACGATACGCACGTTTTCGCCGGCCTGGAGCATGACCTCGGCCAGGCCGCACTCCCCCGCCAGAACATCGGTGATGTTCTTGCGCGGCCTCAGCCCCAGCAGCACATCGACATTGGCAAGCCCCAGGTCCGCATCCAGCAGCACCACACGCCGTCCCATCTGCCCCAGCGCCAGGGACAGGTTGACCGAGACATTGGTCTTGCCGACGCCGCCCTTGCCACCGGTCACCGCCACCACTTTGACTGGATGCATGCTCTGATTCACCCCTGGGTCACCCCGCCTGTCCGATAAAGGACAGACCGGGGTCGTCACCCGACTGCTGTTCTCGTTCCAGCGCCTTCTGCGCCGTGACCACTGCCCGGCTCACCAGGTCGTGGCGACGCGCCACGCCGATATCGTCGGGAATTTTCTGTCCATCCGTGACATAGGCTATCGGCAGCTGTCGCTCGATCGCCAGGGTCAGGGCTTCGCCGAGACTGCCCGACTCGTCCAGTTTGCTCAGCACGCAGCCGTTCAGCCCCAGTCCCCTGTAGGTCTCGTAGGCACTCTCGAGTACCCGGCGCTGACTGGAGCAGGACAGCACCAGCAGCTTCTTCAGCCGCAGCGATATCCCCTTGAGCAGCTCGATCTGTTCTCCGGTGTGGGGCTCGTTGGCGCTCATTCCGGCGGTATCGATGAGCACCAGCCGCTTGCCCTTGAGCGACCGCAGCACCTCGTCGAGGGAGTGATTCTCGTCCGCCACCCGCACCGGCACATCGAGAATGCGGCCGAAGGTACGCAGCTGCTCATGGGCCGCGATGCGGTACGAATCGGTGGTGACCAGCGCCAGGCTGGAACTGCCGTACTTGAGCACGTAGCGTGCCGCCAGTTTGCCGATGGTGGTGGTTTTGCCGACCCCGGTCGGGCCGACGAAGGCCACCATGCCGCCCCGCTCGATAAACTCCTCGCCGACCACGGGAATGGCATCGGAAAGACGTGCCAGACTGCTGCGCCAGGCCTTGTCGAGCTCGATGCCCTGCTCGATATTGCCGACCAGATGACGCACCACGCGGCCGCCGATACCGAGGCTGTCGAGACGCCGGGTCAGCTTCGCCTGGGCCGCGGGCACCTGAGGCCGGGGTGACGGCTGCGGCTGAGACTGCGGCGCCTTCATCTGGTTTTCCAGCATCGCCCTTAACTGCTGAATCTCCTGCTGCATGGTCAGGATCATGCGGTGATCGCCGTCCTGGCCGGCCTGCTCCTGCGACTGCGGCTGCGGCTGCGGCTGCGGCTGCGGATCAGGCATGCGGCGCGGCGGTTCGGCATCCAGCGGCGGAAACTCGGCGCGCGCCTGCTGCCGCGACTTCAGGGTTTCGAGGATACTGCGCAGGTCCTCGTCGTCCTCGCGCTCGATCTGACGGTTGCGTACCACGCCGAGGCCGGGCTCTTCGGGCCTTTCGACCTGCTGCTGCGCCGAGGCGATGCGGGCGCGCACCTTGCGCATCTCGTCATCCAGCCCCGCCTCCTGGCGCCCGCCCGCCGGCTGACGCGGTGGCGACTCCCGCCGGCGTCGCTCCTCGTTCTGGCGCTTGAATTCGGCCTGGGCGGCTTCATATTCCTGCTCGTGAGCCGCCACCACCTCGACGCCGCCCGCAACCCGGTGATTGGAGACAATGACCGCATCGGGACCGATCTCTTCCCGGACCCGCCGCATCGCCTGGCGCATGTCAGGGGCAAAAATGCGCTTTACTTTCATGGTCGTCCTCCGGGCAATAGCTGACGCGTTACGCGCTGCCGCCTATCGGTGCGGTGCGCTTCACTTACCGGCACCCTACGTTATCCCCGGCACTGCGGCGCAAAGGTGGCGCCCTGTAAACTGTCAACTGGTCGCTGTTCACTCTCAAGAGCCACCCACCGTGGCGACAATCGTCACCTTCTTGTTCTCCGGTATCTCCTGATAGGAGAGTACATGGATTACATGATTGCCGTAACGGACGAATTTGGCCATCAACGGCCGCACCGGCGCCGCCACCAGCAGAATCGACGGCTTCCCGGCCATCTCCTGATTCTGCGCCGCGTTCGCCAGGGACGTCTGCAGGCGCTCGGCCATGCCGGGCTCCAGCGCCAGGCCGTCGCCACCGCTCTGGCTCTGTACCGAATTCAGCAGCAGCTGCTCGAGCTTCGGATCCAGGGTGATCACCGGAATCTCGTCACCGGAACCGTTGATCTCCTGGATGATCAGCCGCGACAGCGACACCCGCACTGCCGCCGTCAACGCCATCGGGTCCTGGGTACGCCCCACGGCCTCGGCGAGCGCTTCGGCGATGCTGCGGAAGTCCTTCAGCGGCACCTGCTCCATCAGCAGCCCCTGCAGCACTTTCAACAGAGCGCTGACCGAAAGCTTGCCCGGCACCAGCTCTTCGACCAGTTTCGGCGAATGCCTGCCCAGCATCTCCAGCAACTGCTGCACTTCCTCGTGCCCGAGCAGCTCATGGGCATGGGTCTGCAGCAACTGATTCAGATGGGTCGCCACCACGGTGCTGGCGTCGACCACCGTATAGCCGAGCGACTGGGCATGCTCCTTCTGACCAGCCTCTATCCAGACCGCTTCGAGACCAAAGGCCGGATCCTTGACCGCAACCCCTTTCAGGGTACCGAATACCTGCCCCGGATTGATCGCCAGCTCCCGGTCCGGATAGACCTCGGCCTCGCCGACGATCACCCCCATCAGCAGGATGCGGTAACCGCCCGGCAACAGGTCGAGGTTATCGCGAATATGCACCGAAGGCACCAGAAACCCGAGATCCTGGGACAGCTTGCGCCGGACCCCCTTGATTCGGCCAAGCAACTGACCGCCCTGCAGCTTGTCGACCATCGGAATCAGCCGGTAGCCGACCTCGAGACCGATCATGTCAACCGGCATCACATCGTCCCAGTCGAGCTCCTTCTGCTCTTCGGGGCCCGACATCGGCTGGGTACGGGCCAGCTCCTGCTGGTCGGCGGCCGCCTCCACCGCTTTCTCGCGTTGCCGCTTCAGGATCCACCAGGCCACGCCACCGGCCGCGGCGGCAAGTGTCAAAAAAGCGACATGCGGCATGCCGGGCACCACGCCGATAATCGCCAGCACCGCCGCCGCGACGATCAGGGCCCGCGGTGCCGCGAACATCTGGTCCAGCACCTGATGCCCCATGTCCTGGGAGGAGTTCTGCCGGGTCACAGTGATGGCGGCGGCGGTCGACAGCAGCAGTGACGGAATCTGCGCCACCAGGCCGTCACCGATGGTCAGCATCGAGTAGTACTGGATCGCCAGATCGAAGCTGAGACCATGCTGCAGCATCCCGATCGCCAGGCCGCCGATCAGGTTGATGGCCAGGATCAGAATCCCGGCCACCGCATCGCCGCGGACGAATTTCGAGGCACCGTCCATGGCACCGTAGAAGTCCGCTTCCTGGGTCACTTCCCGACGGCGCTGTTTCGCTTCATCCTGACTGATCAGGCCGGCATTGAGGTCGGCATCCACGGCCATCTGCTTGCCCGGCATGGCGTCAAGCGTAAAGCGGGCACTCACTTCGGAAATACGGCCGGCACCCTTCGTCACGACGACGAAGTTGATGATCACCAGGATCAGGAACACCACGATACCGACGACATAGTTGCCGCCGATCACCACCGAGCCGAAGGCCTCGATCACCTTGCCCGCCGCATCGCCGCCTTCGTGGCCGTACAGCAGCACCACCCGGGTAGACGCCACGTTCAGCGCCAGGCGCAGCAGGGTCGCAACCAGCAGAATCGTGGGGAAAACGGTGAATTCCAGGGCCGCAGCGCATAGACGCAGACCAGCAGCACCACCAGAGACAGCGCGATATTGAACGAGAAGAAAACGTCGAGCAGGAAGGGCGGTATCGGCAGCGTGACCATCGCGATCACGACCAGCAGCAACAGCGGTACCCCCAGGTTACCCTGGCTCAGGTTGCGTACGTTGCTGAGAATAACGGCTCTGTCCAACTGGCTTCCTGTCAAATTTCAGTCACCCGATCCCGGGATCCAGTGCACTGTCGCCGGAGTCAGACCCGCGACGGAAAGAAGTTCAAAATTTTGACGCCTATAAAAGCGTGCAAAAGAATGGATGCAATAATCTAGCCAACCCGGCCCGAGTATCCGGTGCGGTGCGCTTCGCTAAGACCGCAAATCATCCGGTATATCGAGATCATCGTCACGCATCGGCGGCGGCGCATCGGCCGCGCGCTGGCGATAGCGTCTGAGCTGGTAGACATAGGCCAGCACCTGGGCCACGGCCTTGAAGAGCCCGGCCGGGATCTCCTGTTCAAGCTCGGTATGCTGGTATAGCGACCGCGCCAGCGGCGGCGCCGACAGAATCGGCACTTCGTGCTCCACCGCCAGCTCGCGGATCTTCAGCGCCACGAAATCGGCCCCTTTCGCCAGCACCACCGGCGCCCGGCCGGACTCGGGATCGTATTTCAGCGCCACCGCATAGTGGGTCGGGTTGGTGATCACCACATCGGCCTCGGGCACCCGCGTCATCATCTTGCGCTGGGAGATCTCGCGCTGCAGCTGACGGATACGGCCCTTCACCTCGGGCTTGCCCTCGGTGTTCTTCATCTCGTCCTTCACTTCCTGCATCGTCATCTTCAGCTTCTTGCTGTAATCGTACAGCTGGAAGGGCACGTCGATGAATGAAATCAGGATCAGGGTGGCGCTGATGGCCAGGAAGGCCCAGATGACAATCTCCACGGCATCGCCGATGGCCGTCATGACATCCTGGGCACCAAGGGCCAGAAGCCGGGGCTGCAGCACCCCCAGCACCAGCACGGCCCCTGTCGCGACCAGCACGAACTTGGCCAGGGCCTTGATCAGTTCCACCAGCGCCTTGAGGGAAAACATGCGCTTGAGGCCCGACAACGGATTGATGCGACTGCCCTTGGGCTGGATCGCCTGGGCGCTGAAGTTCCAGCCACCGAGCGCAATCGGGCCGATGATGGCCGCCAGCAGCACCAGCCCGAAAAAGCCCGAAAATGCCAGCAAGGCATCGAACAGGGAGCGTGCCAGATGGGCAAACATCATCGCCGGATCGAACACCGTTTCCCGATCGAGGCTGAAGTTGCCGCTCATCATGCCCGCCATGAGACGCGCGACTTGGCCGCCGAAGATCAGCGCACTGGCCGCCGCCGCCAGCAGCAGCACCGTCGCCCCCAGCTCCCGGGATCGCGGTACGTCGCCCTTTTCCCGCGCCTCGCGCAGGCGTTTGGGAGTCGGGTCTTCGGTCTTTTCCTGACCGCTCTCGTCAGCCATGGATCAACTGCCTCTGCCAACCATTCGTCGTTACGGTCTTTTCCTGACCCTTTCGATTAACTGCCTCGCATCAGCCATGGATCAACCGCCTCTGCCAACCATTCGTCGTTACGGTCTTTTCCTGACCCTTTCGATTAACTGCCTCGCATCAGCCATGGATCAACCGCCTCTGCCAACCATTCGTCGTTACGGTCTTTTCCTGACCCTTTCGATTAACTGCCTCTCGTCTGCCATTGGTAACTCCGTTAGGCGTTACGCATTACGCGTCACGATTAACCCAGCCATGTAGGGTGCCGGTAAGCGAAACACACCGCACCACCTGCAACGTCACCTACCCGCCGCCGAGAAAAATCAGGCTGATCTGCTCCAGCGCTTCGGTCGCAATGCGCTGGTACTGGCCGAGAAAGCCGCTCAGGCTGGCCCAGGCGATCAGCAGGCCCATCAGCATGGTGAAGGGAAAGCCGATGGCGAAAATGTTCAGCTGTGGTGCTGCCTTGGTAATGATGCCGAAGGAGAAGTTGATCACCAGCAGTGCCGTGATCGGCGGCAGCGCCATCAACAGCGCCGACGCGAACATCCAGCCGCCGCTGCGGGCGACATCGGCGAAGACGCGGCTGCCGAGCCCCTCCATCCCCACCGGAATCAGCTCGAAACTGCGGGCCAGCGCATCGATCATCACCAGATGGCCGTCCATGCCGAGGAACAGCAGCATCACCAGCTGCAGCAGGAACTGGCTGAGCACCACCACCGAAACGCCGTTGACCGGGTCCGAGACCGATGCGAAGCCCAGGCCCATCTGGGTCGAGATCAGCTGACCGCCGACGACAAATACCTGCAGCAGAATCTGCACCATGAATCCCATGGCCGCCCCGATCAGGATCTGCTGGGCGATGACCAGATAACTCTGGATCGAAAAGGCCTCGAAGACCGGCATCGGCGGCAGCACCGGCACCAGCAGCAGCGTGACCGCCAGCGCCAGGCCGAGCCGGATGCGGGCCGGCACCAGCGTGCTGCCGATCATCGGAATCGCCATGAAAAAGAAGCCACGCGAAACAGCGGCCAGAGAAAGCGGGCCACCCAGTCCTCGATTTCCAGCAGACCGATCTCGAACATCGACTACACCACCCCGATCAGCTGGGGAATGGCTTCGAAAATCATGCGAAAGTGATCCAGCAGCCGGGTCAGGATCCAGGGACCGGCCCACATGATCATGCCCAGCGTGATGATCAGGCGCGGCAGGAAACTCAGGGTCTGCTCGTTGATCTGGGTCGCGGCCTGGAACATCGAGATCAGCAGCCCGACCAGAAGACTCGGCAGGATAATCAGCGTCACCAGCAGCACCACCAGCCAGAGGGCTTCGGCGAAGATATCGAGCGTCAGCTGTGGTGTCATGGATTTTATTCCTCCTCGAGCCGGACCGCTCGCGTAGGGTGGAATGAGCGAAGCGAATTCCACCGGTGACCTCGGGCGGCCCGGAGTCTGGTTTAATTCAGCCGCGGTGACCGCCGGTGGAATTCGCACCTTCGGCGCTCATTCCACCCTACGAAATCGTATAGCCATTTACAGCCCGAAACTGCTGGCCAGGGTGCCAACCACCATCACCCAGCCGTCGACCAGCACGAACAGCATGATCTTGAACGGCAGCGAGATGATCACCGGCGACAGCATCATCATCCCCATCGCCATCAGCACGCTGGCGACCACCAGGTCGATCACCAGGAAGGGGATAAAGAGCATGAAGCCGATCTGGAACGCCGTCTTCAGCTCGCTGGTCACGAATGCCGGCACCAGCACGCTGAAGGGTATCTGCTCCGCCGACTCCACCGGCGCCGTCTTCGAAAGCTGCATGAACAGCTCGAGATCGTTTTGCCGGGTCTGCATCATCATGAAATCCCGGAACGGTGCGGCCGCGAGCCGCACCGCTTCGAGCGGCTCCAGTTGTTCGTCGAGATAAGGCTGTACCGCATCCTCGTTCACCCGCTCCAGCACCGGCGTCATGATAAAGAGCGTCAGGAACAGCGACAGACCGATCAGCACCTGATTGGACGGTGTCTGCTGCAGGCCCAGCGCCTGGCGCAGAATCGCGAATACCACGATGATACGCGTAAAGGAGGTCATCATCATGACCAGTGCCGGCAGGAAGGTCAGCATGGTCATCAGCGCGAGGATCTGGATCGTTACGCTGTAACTTGTAGTGCCGTCCTCGGCGGTGGTGATATTGACCGCCGGAATGCCGATATCCTGGGCGCTGACGGGCAGCGCGAACAGCAACAGCAGCGGCCAGAGCCGCGCCAGCCGCATCAGGGACCGCCCCTGCGGTCGAGAGCCTCGCGCAGCCGTGCGCCGAAGGCACCGCCTTCCCCTGCACGACGACCGGCTCGTCGAAGCGCTCCAGCAGACTGACGCGACCCGGCGCCACCCCGAGCAGCAGTTGACGTTCGCCAACCTGCACCAGTACCGCCTTCTCGCGCGTGCCCAGCGGCAGCGCCGCTATCACCTTCAGATGCCGGCTCTGGCCGCCGATCGCGGTAAAGCGCTTCAGCACCCAGAGCACCAGCAGGATGGCAACAACCACCACCAGCAGCCCCAGCAACAACTGCCCGAGCATCTCGACCGAGACCGGATCCCGCACCGCCGGACGCGCGCCCGAAGCCGTCTCGGCCAAGGCCGGGACAGCCGCCAGCAGTGCCAGACCGGTTACAGCCCTGCTCATCGGCGCAGTTTCTTGATGCGTTCCTGAAGGCTGATCACGTCGGTCAGACGGATACCGTAGCGGTCGTTCACGACGACCACTTCACCGTGGGCGATCAGGGTGCCGTTGACCTTGACGTCGAGCGGCTCGCCGGCCATCCGGCTCAGCTCGATCACCGAGCCCTGGCTGAGCTGCAGCAGGTTGCGAATCGAAATCTCGGTATTGCCGACCTCCATCGACAGCGTCACCGGTATATCGAGAATGACATCCAGCTGCGGGTTCGTCACCGGCGTCGATTCATCCTCCAGCTCGTCCAGCTCGACCGCCCTGGCGTCAGTGGTCTGCTCTTCCATTGCCGCCGCCCACTCGTCCGCCATGGCCTGGTCGTCGACGGCCTTGTCCTTTGCATCGTTCATTTGAATTGGATCTCCGCGACGCCGCTCATTCCGGCGCCTTGAATTTATCGACTATTTTCACTGCCAGATTGGACCTGGAGACCCCCAGACGGCAGTTGAAAACCGGGACCCCCGCGGCACGCAGAATCAGCTCATCGGGGATTTCCACGGGGATGACGTCTCCGGCCTCGAGCTCCATCACGTCCCGCAGCGTGATCTCCCGCTCGGCGACGCTCAGGTTCAGATCCACGTCGGCCGACATGATGTCGCGCTTGAGCGCCTGCATCCAGCGCTCGTCGACCTCGGAGTGCTGAAACCCCGACATCAGCAGGTCCCGGATCGGCTCGAGCATCGAGTAGGGCATGGTGATCTGCAGCTCGCCGCTGCCGCCCTCCAGGTCGACCTGGAAAGTGCTGACCACCACGACCACAGTCGGACTGACCACACTCGCCATCGCCGGGTTCATTTCGTGTCCGGCATGCTCGAAGCGCAGATCCATGACGGGCCGCCAGGCTTCCTGCAGGTTATCGAACAGCAGAGCCAGCGTCTTGTAGACGAGACGGGTCTCGGTCGGCGTGAAGTCCCGCCCCTCGATCTTGGCATGACGGCCGTCGCCGCCGAAGAAGTTGTCGACCAGCCTGAACACCAGCTTGGCGTCGAGAATGAACAGCGCCGTGCCATGCAAGGGGCGCACCCGCACGAGATTCATGCTGGTCGGCACGTAAAGCGTATGGATATAGTCGCCGTACTTCATCATGCGAATACTGCCGACACTGACGTCGACGGTCTTGCGCAGAAGGTTGAACAGGGAGTGGCGGGTATAGCGGGCAAAGCGCTCGTTGATCATTTCGAGCGTGGGCATGCGCCCGCGGACGATACGCTCCTGACTCGCCAGGTCGTAATTGTTGACTGCGCCAGCGTCCGCGGACTCGACCTCTTCGGGTTCTTCAACATCCCCGTCGTCGACACCATGGAGAAGCGCATCGATTTCGTCCTGTGACAGCAGATCCTTAACCGACATCCGGACCGCTCCGTTACTGCATGACAAAGTTGGTGAACAGGATAGTCTCCACACCGGGCTGGCCGATCTTGTCCTGCATGATCCCCCGTACCAGGTCGGTCGCCTCCTGGCGCAGCCGCTCCTTGCCCTCCAGGGTTCGCAGCTGCTCGAATCGCTGGGTCCCGAAAAGCGCATTGAGGCGCGCGACCACCAGCGGCATGTGCAGCGCCAGCGCCTCGTCGACTTCGGGATTGCGGCTCTTGGCCTCGACATAGGCCTGCATGTAATGACGACGACCATCGTCCGAGGGCAGCGTCACGACGAACATCGGCTTGCCCTCGAGCGTACGGACCTTGGTATAGAGGGCCTTGGCGCGCTCGTCCCCGGCCTCGGCCTCCTCCGACGAAGACCCGTCGGACCCGAGCAGGAAATAGGCCGCAGCTCCACCGCCACCGACCAGCAGCACAAGCCCGACAAGGCCGATATAGAGCCATTTGCGCGATTTCCTGCCACCCGCACCGGCCTCTGCCGCTTCGTTTTCCTGCGCCATGAGTCCCCTCCCTAACGTTGGGGCTTACTATAACACACTGATATTAAGGCTCTAAACGTACTGGTCCACCAGCGAGAGGCTCAGCGCCTCCTCCGCGCCAGCCCCCGATCCGGCCTCGTCTGCCGGCTCCGCCAGCAAAGCCGCCGGACCGGACCCGCGACCCGAACCCTGGTCCCGACGCCCCGAATCCTCGGCAACGGTACTGTGCTCGAGATTCAGCCCCTGCTCGGCCAGCATCTCGCGCAGGCGTGGCATCTGCTGCTCGAGCGCGTCCCGTACCGCGGCATGGGGTGAACTGAAGCTCAGGCTGACCTGCTCGTGCTGGATCTGCAGCCGCACCTGCAGGCTGCCCAGCTCCGGCGGATCGAGCTGAATCTCGGCCACCTGCAGGTTGCCGGCCGACATCACCAGAATACGCTCGCCCACCGCCTGCCCCCAGGCCGGCGTACCGGGCGGCAACCCCGGCGGCAGACTCATGCCCGCCGCGGGCGGCGCAACCCCGTTCCCCGGCGCTCTGGCGGCGGCGTGCGGTGTCTGCGCCAGCGCCCTGGGAGCAGACTCGTCAGCCCCGTCCTCGGCCGCGCCACCCGGCACCGCTTCGGCACCGGACTCCGCCTGGGCTATAGCGTTCGCGGCAGCGGCCAGGGCCTGACCCGCTCCGACTCCTGCCGCCCCGGCGTTCACCGAGCCAGGCACAGGCGCTCCCGCCGGCAGGACTGCCGGACCCGGGCCAC
Source organism: Marinobacterium aestuariivivens (assembly GCF_042661465.1). NCBI lineage: Bacteria > Pseudomonadati > Pseudomonadota > Gammaproteobacteria > Oceanospirillales > Oceanospirillaceae > Marinobacterium > Marinobacterium aestuariivivens. The sequence continues at coordinate 1,235,140 of NZ_JBHSWE010000001.1, forward strand.
CGGCACCGCCCCCGGCGATCGCAGCCCCCTGCATCACCGGGACCTGTGGGGCCTGCCCCGACTGCCGGGCCTGGATCGCACGCGCGACGCCGTCTGGCAAAGGCTTGCGTTCCGCCTGCTGCACGCGCTGCAGAAGGGCGCCGATATCGCCGGCCCGATCCTGGTTTTCGCCCGCCGTCGGGCCGTCGTTTGCCGGTGCCGCGGCCGCAATCGGGGACCGGGAGGCCACTGCCGTCGCATTCGGCTCAAGACCCGCACCGGCGCCGGCTTCGCGGCCGGCATCACCTGCCCGTCCCGGCTGCCGGAGTCCCGGGGCGGACGCTGCAGCAACATCACCGGCTGCAACCGGGCTGCCGGCAGCGGCAGCGGCAGCGGTACCAACGCTGGCCATCGACCGCCCTCCGGCGACGGCCTCCGCGCCCGGCGACCCGGGAGTGCCGTCTTTAGCGAAGGCGCCCGGCGAACGGGTTCCGGGGCCGTAATCCGCTGCCGCCGCGCCGGCGTTCGCCAGGCCGCTCCACCCGGGCGCCGCCTGCATCGGCGGCGGCGACAGCACAGCCCCTTCCGGCACCAGGGATGCATCCTCCGTGGCGAGATCATCGACGTCGATTCCCGGCTGCAGAACGCTGGCCGCGGCCGGGCCGGCTGCCGCTGCCGCCGGCAACGGAGCCGTCGCCGGCGGCAACGTTTCGCCGCCTTCAGCGGCCTGCGGCTGCGCACCCGAGGCCCCGGCGAATACGTCGGCAAACGCGGGCCGGGACGACGACGTTTGCGCGAAGCCCTCTCCCTGCGGCGCTCGGACGGTGGCGGACAGCAAGCTTCCTGGGGATGCCGGGATCAGCGAGGCGACCATCGATGACTCCTGAAAAAATATGGATACCCGGATAACAGCAAATAGCGGGCCAATCTAAATAAACGGCGGGCGGATCAGCTGGGAACGTTCATCGAGGGCTTTCTGCAGCTGCTTTTCGGCATCGGCGCGCTCCTGGTCGAGCGCCCGGTCGGTGAGTTTCTGCATCGCCTTGAGGTGGCCGTAGGTCTGGCGCCAGTACTGCTCGACCTGTTCGAGCTGCTCGCGGTTGGTCTTCATCGCTTCGCGGTGCTGGCGCAGCGTGGATTCGATCTTCTCGATAAAGGCCCGCGCCATCAGCAACTGATCCACCGCGACGCCCTGCCGCCCCTTGTGCTGGAGCTGCTGCTGGTATTCGGCGAGAAACTGTTCGAGCTGGGCCAGGGTAGCCTCGTCACGCGTCACCCGGGCGCGGCTGTCGGCAAGGAACTGGTCGGCCTGGCGTTTCTTGCGCTCGGCCAGGTCCGCCAGCAGTGACATGCGATCGGAGCGTTTTTTCATTGGTGGGAGACCGCTCTGTGGGCGAAGGGCCAGGGTGCCGACTTCGTTCGCCCGGGGGCCGGGCGCCTACGGGCATTCATCGCTTGGCTCCCGCGGCCGGCGCCGGCGCCGTCGGTGGCGGCGACAGCACCATCGCCAGCTCCTGGATGCTCTGGGCCAGCGGTTTGGCCTCGTTCAGCCCCTGCTGCAGAAAAGCCCGCAGCACCGGCATCCGCTCGATGGCAAAATCGGTGTCGGGGTCCGTACCCCGGGTGTAGGCCCCGACGGTGATGAGGTCCTCGTTCTGCTGATAACGCGACATCAGCTGCTTGAAACGCATCGCGGTGGCCAGGTGGTTGGCGTCGACGATGGACGGCATGGCGCGACTGATCGAAGCCTCGATATCGATGGCCGGATAGTGCCCCTGCTCCGCCAGGCGGCGCGACAGCACCACGTGACCGTCGAGAATCGCCCGCGCCGAATCGGCCACCGGATCCTGCTGGTCGTCGCCCTCGGTCAGAACCGTGTAGAAGGCGGTAATGGAGCCGCCGCCGGTGGCGCCGTTGCCGGCACGCTCGACCAGCCGCGGCAGCTTGGCGAATACCGAGGGTGGATAACCCTTGGTCGCCGGCGGCTCGCCGACCGCCAGGGCGATCTCCCGCTGCGCCTGGGCATAGCGGGTCAGCGAGTCCATCAGCAGCAGCACATTGCGCCCCTCGCTGCGAAAGTGCTCGGCAATCCGCGTCGACAGCTGCGCCGCCCGCATGCGCATCAGCGGCGAGTCGTCCGCCGGCGATGCCACGACCACCGACCGCGCCAGCCCCTCCTTGCCGAGGCTGTGCTCGATGAACTCCTTGACCTCGCGACCACGCTCGCCGATGAGCCCGACGACGATGATTTCGGCCTCGGTGAAACGGGTCATCATGCCCAGCAGCACCGACTTGCCGACGCCGCTGCCGGCAAAGAGCCCGAGGCGCTGACCGCGCCCGACGGTCAGCAGCGCGTTGATCGCGCGAATGCCGACATCGAGGGTCTGCTCGATCGGGTGTCGCTCCAGCGGATTGATGGTCTCGCCGCTCAGCGAGACATGGGTCTGCGCCTCGATCGGCCCCTTGCCGTCGAGCGGTCGCCCGACGCCGTTGAGCACCCGCCCCAGCAACCCGGGTCCGACAGCCACCTGGCTGGCGCCGCCGAGCGGCATGACGACGGCACCCGGCTGCAAGCCGTCAATACTGTCGAGCGGCATCAGATAGATGCGGTCGCCGGAAAAACCGACCACCTCGGCCTCGACCTCCAGGCCCGGCCTGACGCGAATCAGGCAGTACTCGCCGACCGCCACCTGCAGGCCGACAGCCTCGAGCGTGAGACCGATCAGACGGGTAATCCGGCCCTCGGCCTGAGCCCGGGGCGGCTGGTAGTCGAGGTCGAGGTAACGCTGCAGGCGCTGCAGAACCCGGGACATGGCGTCAATATTCCGTCACAGGTCTTGCGCGTCCGACGGATTGGCGGCCAGCCGCTCGCGCAACTGGTCCGCCACCTGACGAAAACGGCTTTCGACCGTCTGGTCGACCCGGCTGTTGTCGGTGCGCAGGAGACAGCCACCCGGTGTCACGGCGGCATCGGGCACCAGGCTCCAGTGCTCACGGCTCTCGACCAGCGGCTGCAGCAGCACCTCGTTCTCGGGATTGACGTGAATGCGCACCGGACCGCCCTCGCCCGGCAGCTGGGCCAGCGCCTCGTCGACGGACCGGCGGATCAGCTCGGGCCGGCAGCCCAGTTCGTGCTGCGTGACCGCCTCGGCCAGCTGAATCACCAGCTGCATCAGGCAGTGTTCCAGCTCCAGGGTGCGTGACGCCAGCGGCGCCTCCAGCTCGTCGAGCATGGCACCCAGGCGCTCGAGGGAGCGGGCAATCTCCTGCTGTCCCTGCTGCAACCCCTCCTTGAGGCCCTGCGCACGCCCCTCGGAAAGCCCCTGTTCGAAGCCTTCGCGGCGCCCCTCTTCCAGCCCCTCCTGACGCGCCTCCTCGCTGATGCGCTCGAGCTCGGCCAGGGTCAGCTTGCCGTCGCCGAACGGCACATCCTCCGGCTCGAGCTGCTCCTCGACCGTCTCGGGTTCCCGCTCCACGAGCGCGATGCGGTGCTTGCCCTGAACCTGCGGCAGCTGCCAGGGCTTGACCTGACCGACATCCGCCGCCCTGATTCTGACCGGGACCTTGTCTGCCGGATTCAAATCAGCTCCTCGCCGCTACCGGCCAGGACGATCTCGCCCTCTTCGGCCAGACGGCGCGCCACCGACAGGATCTCTTTCTGCGCCGCCTCGACCTCGCTGACCCGGACCGGTCCCGCCGCCTCGAGATCATCGCGCAACAGCTCGGCTGCACGCTTTGACATGTTCTTGAAGATTTTTTCCTGCAGTGCCGAGTCGGCGCCCTTGAGCGCCAGCACCAGCAGGTCGGTCGAGATCTCGCGCAGCAGCACCTGGATGCCACGGTCGTCGACATCGACCAGGTTGTCGAAGACGAACATCAGGTCAGCAATCTGCGCCGCCAGCTCCTCGTCAGCATCACGGATACCGTCCATGACTTCCGCCTCGACGGCGCTGTCGATAAAGTTGATGATATTGGCGGTCGCCTTGACGCCGCCCAGGGTCGCGCTCTTGCTCGCCGTGGTACCGGCGAACTGCACCTCGAACAGGTCATTCAGCTCCTGCAGCGCCTGCGGCTGGATCTGGTCCAGCGCCGCCACCCGCATCAGGATATCGAGCCGCACCTTCTCGCTGTAGAAGCTCAGCACCTGGGCCGCCTGATCCGGATCCAGGTAGGCGATCACGACCGCCTGAATCTGGGGGTGCTCGTAGCGCATCACCTCGGCGATCTGACGCGGCTCCATCCAGCGCAGCGTATCGAGTCCGGAGGTGGTGGTGCTCATCAGAATGCGATCGATCAGGGTCTTGGCCTTTTCCTCGCCCAGCGCCTGATTGAGCATCGAACGGATATAGCGGTCGTTGTTGATGCCGATGCCGGTCTGGTCGCTGACCACATGCATGAAATCCGACACCACGGCCTCGACCTGGGACTGGGGCACGTTGTCCAGCTGGGTCATCGCATAACCGATACGCTGAACCTCCCGCGCCCCAGGTGCTTGAGCACCTCGGCGGCATCGGCCTCGCCCAGGCTGATCAACAGTATCGCGGCCTTTTCTATACTGCTCAGCTCACGACCGCCGGCATTATCGCTCATTCTCACCTACCCACTGCCTCACGGCCTGCGCCACCCGCGCAGGATCTTCGGCCACCATACTACGAATGGTATTGATCTGGTATTCGAAGCTTTCATTCGGCGACGGCAGCATATCGCCGCCACCGCCACCGCCGAAGGTGACCCGGTCATCGGGCAGCTCGGCCCCCTCGAGCCCCTCCAGCTCCGCCGCCACGGTACCGGCGCTGCCCAGCCCCGCATTCGCTTCCCGGCCGCCGGACGAGGCAAGATTCTTGAGGATCGGCCGCAGCACCCCGAACACCAGCAGCAGCACGAAAAGCGCCGCCAGCAGCTGCTTGACCAGATCCCAGACCCAGTCCTGCATCCAGATCGGCGTTTCCTCGGTCTCGACCGGACCCTCGGGTGCCGCAAACGGAGAGTTGATCACGTTGACGCTGTCGCCACGCTGCGGCGAATAGCCGACGGCATCCTGGACCAGGATGCGCAGTCGATCGAGCTCGTTCTGGGTCCAGGGTTGCCGCTGCCCTGCGCCGGCGGCGGACATGTCATCCACCACCACGGCCACCGTGAGACGACGGATGCGCCCCATCTGATGACGGGTATAGCTGATCGAGCGGTCCAGCTCATAGTTGCGCACCGCCTGCTTGCGACTGCTGCCGCTGGCCTGCGCGGGACTGCCGGGCACGGCGCCATTGGCCTGCTCCGGCACGGCGGCCGGCCCCGGCGGCTGATTGGACAGGGCACCCGGCACGCCGCCGGGCGACGGTCCCCGGCGCGACTTTCGTCGATGGTCTGCTCGCTGCGCAGGGACGGCAGGTCCGGATTGTAGAGTTCATTGGTCTGCTCGACCGCGGTGAAGTCGATATCGGCGGACACCTCGGCGCGGTAGTTGCCCAGGCCGACCACCGGCTGCAGGATACTGTTGACCCGGTTCAGCAGCGTCTCTTCGACTTTCTGGGTGTAGTCGAGCTGCTTGGCCGCCAGCACCACATCCTCGTCGACTTCACGGGTATTGAGCAAACGCCCTTTCTGATCGACCACGGTGACATCGCGCTGGTCCAGCTGCGGCACCGACGACGCCACCAGGCTGGCGATCGCCGCGACCTGATCCGGCTCCAGCCGGCGTCCGGCGAACAGCTCGATAAAGACCGAAGCGCTGGGTTTGCGCTCGTCGCGGATAAAGACGGTACTTTTCGGAATCGCCAGGTGGACGCGGGCGCTGCGCACCGCCACCAGACTGGCGATGGTACGGGCCAGCTCGCCCTCGAGGCCGCGCCGGTAGCGGGCATTTTCCATGAACTGGCTGGTGCCGAGGGTCTGCTCCTGGTCCAGCAGCTCGAAACCGACGTTCTTGTCGGCGGTGAAACCTTCGGACGCGAGCTTCAGCCGTGCCTGATGCACATGCTCCTGGGGCACCAGGATTGCCCGGCCTTCGGCATCGAACTTGTAGGGCGTGTTATAGAGCCTGAGCTGCTCGATCACCTGATTGGCATCGGCAAAGGAGAGATTGGAGAAGAGCACCCGGTAATCCGGCTGCTGTGACCAGAGCACCACGGCGAACCCGATCGCGACACTGGCCGCCAGACCGACCATCAGGCCGATCTGCCGCAGGATGCTGAGGCTGTTGAAGCCGGCCATCAGGCCGCCTCGACCGCCTTCGAGTGGTGCCGGTGCGTTATCCATTCAGGTGAAGCCGCTTTCCTATCCGTTGTCGTTGCTGTTCCGTATCAGATCGGCATTTTCATGATGTCTTCATATGCCGTCACCAACCGGTTGCGCACCTGCGTCATCGCCTCGAAGGACACCGAAGCCTTTTCCATGCTGATCATCACCTGGGGAAGATCGACAGTGGGGTCGCCCTGCTCGTAGGAAACCGCCATTTTTTTGGCGTCACCCTGCAGATCATTGACCTTGTCGACGGCATTCTTGAGCAATTCGCCGAAGCCGGTTCGATCCACAGCTCCGGGCGCGATGCCCGCACCCTGAAGCGGCGTTTCGATCGGCTTGATCCCCTGCTGCGCCTGGACTTGCAGCGCCCGCATCTGCATCAGCACGCTGTTGATATCGGCTCGATCCACCATTGGGGCCTCCCTTCTGCTCGCCCGGCAGCAATTTGACATTATATGTCGCGAATCCACGTCAGCAAACGACCAATGGACAAAAACGACAAAATATCGTCACCGGGACGTCAATTTTCACGTTGCGCAGAGGTTACCAAGCAAAAAGTGCGCCAAACATATGTTTTATATTTGACGGTGAGGCGAAAATTGTAGGAGCCCGGTCCTCCGGGCGAACTGATTCGGCACCGCGGTCATTCGCCCGCGGAGCGGGCTCCCACAGTGTCGTAGGGTGCCTGTAAGCGAAGCGAAGCGCACCGCACCGACCGTCACCCGTCACCGTCGTTACGGCGCCTCGCCATACTTGAGGCGCACATACATCAGCGCCACGGTGATGGCATCGCCAAGGGCGGTGTGGCGCTCGATGATCGGCACTTCGAGTTTGGAGGCGATGGTATCGAAGCGCAGATCGACGCTGCCGCCGACGGACTTCCATTTGATGATGTCGTGATAGACGTGGGAGAGTTCGATGGTTCGGTTGGGCAGCCCGAATCCGTATCGCGGGCGCAGGTACTTGTCCAGCATCCGCACATCGAAATTGATGTAATAGCCCAGGATCGGCCGGTTGCCGATAAAGGCCAGCAGCTGTTCCAGCGCCTCGTCCATCTCGATACCGTCGGCCAGATCGCTGGCGCGGATCTTGTGTATCTTGATCGAATCGCCGGTCAGGCTGGCCGGCGGTTTGAGCTTGATATCGAGGCGTTCGCTGGTCAGCACCCGCTTGCCGCGTATCTTGACCGCACCGATGGAAATGATCTCGGCGCTACGCACATCCAGCCCCGTCGTCTCGCAGTCAAGCGACACCAGTTCATCCCCCTGATAGGACTCGAACAGCTCGGCGTGGGGGCCACCCCGGTGATCGAGCCTGTCCTTGAATCGCCGGATTGTTCGGGGAATGATCATCATCACACCTCCAAGTGATACCGCTGCGCCAGATGCTTCTTGAATCCCTTGACGATCTGCAGCGCATCACGCAGCAGATCGCGCTCCATCTTGTTCAGCGCCTGCAGGTCGAGCAGGTTCGGCGTCGGATCCCGATCCTGGTCGGACGCCTCGAGGCGGCGGATCTGATGCCGCAGACGCAATTGAACGAACCAGCCCAGCGCCTCGCCCAGCTCCCGTCCCTGCTCCTGCTGCAGCTGTCCCATCTCGGTCAGAGCCTCGATACGGCCGAAGGTGTTGGTGGCGAGAATGCGATGCTCCAGCGCCAGGGTCCGGATACCGTGCACGATCGGAAAGATCCCCCTTCTTGATATCCAGCTGCGCCTTGTCGCGCAGGTTGCCGAAAAAGGTCAGCGGCGTGTCGAACTCCAGTGCCGCGCGGGCGAAATGGGAGAAGAAAACGTCGTTGTTGCGCAGGTGACGCAGGAACCAGTTGCGCGCCGCCTTGAACAGTGCCGGGTTGCCGGCCACCGGCTTGGCATCGACCGCGATCGCCAGTTTCATCACCGACTCGCCGTCGCAGCTGTCGGCCCAGCCGCTGAGCCTGGCGGTCCAGTCGCCGAGCGAATTGACCCACTCGGGGTTGGACACCATGATATTGCCGGGACAGGGCGGAAAACCGAACTGGATCAGCTGTTCGCTGAAGCGTTGCAACGTCGCGGCCATGGCGGGCCAGATCAGCCCCTCGCGGTAGATCACGGCATTGTCCTGGTCGGTCTTGAGAATCTGTTCACCGCGTCCCTCCGATCCCATCACGATCAGGCAGACGTGGGGATGCATGTCTGACGGTATCACCAGATCGAACAGCTTGGACATGATGCGGCCGTTCATGGCCGCCATCAGATCCATCGTGAAGCGGACCTTGACACCATGGGACACCAGCGCCCGGATCAGGTCGTTGAGCCCCCGGGCCGCCTCGCGCAGGCCCTCCACCGTCTGCGCGCGCTCGATGCGCAGGCCGATCACATGGGAGTGGCTGGAGAAATAGCTGAGGATATCGGTCAGCGCCACGATCCCCACCAGTTCTTCGCCCCGCATCACCACCAGCCGCTCGATATGCTGTTGCGTCATCAGCACCAGGGCATTGAACAGGTAGTCGTCCGGGTCGACGGTGACCAGCCGGAAACTGGCGATCTCCGCGATATCGGTCTCCTGCGGCAGACTTCTCAGCACCAGCGCCTCGAGCAGATCGGTCTTGGTGATCATGCCGTGCCGATTGCCCTTGCGCACCAGCACGCAATCGGCTTTCTGCTCGCGCATCAGCTCGGTCGCCTGGCGGATACTGGTGCCCTCCAGCACGCTCAGCGGTTCCTGCATCAGGCCGCTGCTGACCCGTGCCAGCATGAACTCCGCCATATCCTGGTCCTGGCCATGCTGCGCCACGATCTCGGACTTGGCGGAGAGGTTCTGCTGGAAGTAATCGGCGAACTGGGAATTGCCGGATACCAGCTCGAGCAGGATGCGGGTCGGCAGTATATGGCAGATGGTCTCCTCCTCGGCGATGAAGTTGTGGATCGCGCGACCGCGCAGCGCCGACCAGCCGCCAAAATAGTCCTCCTCCTGGTAGTGGACGAAGGCCTGGTGAGGCGCCTCCGTATCGGAGGGTTGGCTGACATCGTTCTCGCTGACCCGCCCCTTGAGAACGATATAGACCCCTTCGGGCTCGCTTCCCGCCGCAATGATGGTCTCGCCCTTCTGGTAGTAGGCGATATCCAGATGCTGCTGCAGATAGGCCTGTTCCTTCTCGTCGAGCAGACTGAACGGCAGGTTGCTTATATTGAATGTTGAGGACATGGGTGCATTCTTCCAGTCTTTGCGTGTACCGTCACCGCAGCGGATTCGGGTGGTTGGTTACGGGTTACGCGTGACGCGTAAACGGTGCCGATCTGTCACGCGTAACGCGTCACCAAAACCAAAGGGCACGCCGGCGAGTTCGCAGGCGTGCCCTTTTCCTATCGAGCCCGCAGGCTCCTACAGTTTAGTGCGCGTGGGCGACACCGGCGCCACGGGGAATACGGATATCCTCGACGATGTGCTGGATATCTTCCGGCGGTGCCGGGGTCATCACCGCGACGACGTAGGCGGTCAGGAAGTTCAGGATCATGCCGACGGTACCGAAGCCTTCCGGCGAGATACCCAGAATCCACTGGTCGGCGGTACCGCCCATGAACTTGAAGTAGATGATGTAGGCCATGGTCACCACCAGACCCACCAGCATGCCGCTGACCGCGCCCTGGGTGTTCATGCGCTTGCTGAAGATACCCATGACGATGACCGGGAACACCGAGGCACAGGCCAGACCGAAGGCCAGGGCCACCACCTGGGCGACGAAGCCCGGCGGATTGATGCCGAAGTAACCGGCAATGGCGATCGCCACGACGGCCGCGAGACGGGCGTACATGAGCTCCTGCTTGTCGGTGATGTTCGGGTTGATGGTCTTCTTCATCAGGTCATGGGAGATCGCCGTCGAGATAACCAGCAGCAGACCCGCAGCTGTCGACAGTGCTGCCGCCACCGCACCGGCGGCCACCAGGGCGATGACCCAGTTTGGCAGATTGGCGATTTCCGGGTTCGCCAGCACCATGATGTCGCGGTCGACGTAGACTTCGTTGGCGAAAGGCGCGCCGTTGACGGCAGCCGGAGCCGTCGCCGGGTTGCTGACCATGCGCTGACCGTGCTCGCCGGTGCCTTCGACAAAGGCCGGCTTGCTGCCTGCGAAGGCGTTGCCCGCGGCATACTGCACCTTGCCGTCGCCGTTATGATCGTACCAGCCGATCAGACCGGAGTTTTCCCAGTTCTTGAACCAGCCAGGCATCTGCTCGTAAGAGGTACCGGCATTGTCGGCGCCGTTGATGGTCTCGATCAGGTTGACGCGACCGAAGCCGGCCACACCCGGGATGGAGGTGTAGAGAATGGCGATGAAAATCAGCGCCCAGCCGGCGGAGGTACGGGCATCCTTGACACGCGGCACGGTGAAGAAGCGCACGATGACATGGGGCAGACCCGCGGTACCGGCCATCAGCGCGACGGTAAAGAAGATCATGTCGATGGTCGACTTCTTGCCCGTGGTATAGGCATCGAATCCCAGATCCACGGAGAGCTGATCGAGGGTTGCCAGTACCGACTGACCGCTGCTCAGGGTTGCACCCAGACCGGTCTGCGGCAGGAAGTGACCGGTGATCTGCGCCGACAGGAAGAAGGCCGGCACGGTGAAGGCCAGGATCAGCACGCAGTACTGAGCCACCTGGGTGTAAGTGATGCCTTTCATGCCGCCGAGCACGGCATAGAAGAACACGATCGCCATGCCGATCACGACACCGGTGTTGATGTCGACGTGCAGGTAGCGGGAGAACACGATACCGACACCGCGCATCTGACCTGCCACATAGGTGAAGGAGATGACGATGGTACAGATGACCGCAATGGTACGGGCGGTGTTGCTGTAATAGCGGTCACCGACGAAATCCGGCACCGTGAACTTGCCGAACTTGCGCAGGTAGGGCGCCAGCAGCATGGCCAGCAGCACGTAACCACCGGTCCAGCCCATCAGGTAGGCGGAACCGTCGCGACCGACGAAGGAGACGATACCGGCCAGGGAGATAAATGATGCCGCCGACATCCAGTCAGCTGCGGTGGCCATGCCGTTGGCGACCGGATGCACGCCGCCACCGGCGACGTAGAACTCTTTGGTCGATCCCGCCCGCGCCCATATCGCAATACCGATATAGAGAGCGAAGGACCCCCGACAAAAAGATATGTTAGGAAATCGAGACTCATGATTATGCCGTCCTTCCAGTGCTGTTATCGTTGTTATTCGTGAACGTCATATTTTTCGTCGAGCTTGTTCATGCTGAACACATAGGCCCAGATCAAGCCGACGAAAACGAAGATGGAACCCTGCTGCGCAAACCAGAAGCCCAGCGGAAAGCCGAAGAACTGGATATTGTCGAGCTGATCGACGAAGAGGATGCCGCAGCCATAGGATACGATGAACCAGATCACCAGATAGGTACTGATAATCCGCAGGTTCTCGCTCCAGTAGGCTTTGGCTTTTTCAGTACTCAGAGACATAGCCGCATACCATTATTGTTGTTGATGTCAGTTCGAATCTAACAAAGCGCGACCGAATACAAAGCCCCGACTTTAGTCAAAGAACGACCGTCACCGGACCCGATGGCATGCTATAACCATCTAAAAACAAAGGATTTTTTACACTTTCAAACAGGCAGAAGCGCGACGGGCCAGAAGGGTTATACAATAGTCGTACGGTGCCCGTGCGAGCGGCCGGATTTTGTAGGATGGGTGTAGCCGCCACCGGCAGTACCTTTTCGCCTGGTACCGTCGGCCGCGGCGGCGTAACCCATCATATCGATCATATTGCAGATCGATTGGTTTCGGCCGGCACCTGGGGTCGCTGGTGTTGGGTCCACCGCTTCGCGGCTTGACCCAACCTACCCGGTAGGGGCATCGCGAAACCCTTCGGATCGATTGTTTTGCAGATCGATTCATCGCAGGCGGCACGGACCATGGCAATGGCGGTCCGTTTTTAAAACTACGCGGAGTCGGCGAAACTATGCTGTCCGGTTGGTCCATCATTCTGATTTCACTGGCCTATGTGGGGCTGCTGTTTGGCATTGCCTACTATGGCGACGCCACCAGCAAGGGTCGCTCCTACGCCGCCAATCCGGTGATCTATTCGCTGTCGCTGGCCGTGTATTGCTCGTCCTGGACCTTCTACGGCGCCGTCGGCCGTGCCGCCTCTAGCGGCTGGGAGTTCCTCGCCACCTATCTCGGGCCGATACTGGTGTTCGTCTTCGGCTGGCGCCTGATCGAAAAGGTGATCCTGGTCAGCAAGGAGCAGAACATCACCACCATCTCCGACTTCATTTCATCGCGCTACGGCAAGAGCCAGAGCCTGGCGATCCTGGTGACGCTGATTGCGGTGCTCGGCACCATTCCCTACATCGCGCTGCAGCTGAAGGCGGTCGCCATCAGTTACGACGCCCTGGCACCGGCCGCCAGCGACAGCCTCAGCAAGGGGCACGACACCGCGCTCTTCGTGGCACTGCTGATGGCGGTGTTCGCGGTGCTGTTCGGCACCCGCCATATCGACGCCACCGAGCACCACGAGGGCCTGGTACTCGCCGTCGCCTTCGAATCGATCGTCAAGCTGGCCGCCTTTATCTGCGTCGGCCTCTTCGTCACCTTCCAGGTGTTCGAAGGTGTCGACGACATGCTCTTCAACCTGGCGTCCCAGCTCAGTTACAACGAGAACTTCGGCACCCTGTTCAAGGAAAGCTTTCTCACCGAGACGCTGCTGGCCTGCGGCGCGGTACTCTGCCTGCCGCGCCAGTTCCATGTCACCATCGTCGAGAACACCAACGTCCTGAACCTGCGTACCGCGCGCTGGCTGTTCCCGCTGTACCTGGTCGGACTGGCCGCCTTCGTGCTTCCGATCTCGGTTGCCGGCTATCTGGTGTTCGGCGCGGGCCAGGTCGACGCCGATACCTTCGTGCTGATGCTGCCGCTGGCCGGCGACCACAAGACGCTGGCGACCTTCGCTTTCATCGGCGGACTCTCGGCGTCCACCAGCATGGTGATCGTCGCCAGCGTGACCCTCGCGACCATGGTCTGCAACGACATCGTCATGCCGATGCTGCTGCGCCTGCCGCGGCTGCGGCTGGCGCAGAACAAGGACCTCGGCGCCCTGCTGCTGCGGGTGCGGCGCGTCACCATCTTCCTGCTGCTGCTGCTGGCCTATTTCTACTACCGCATCCTCGGCGACCAGGGTTCGCTGGCCTCCTTCGGCCTGCTGGCGTTCGTCGCCGCGATCCAGTTCCTGCCGGCCATCCTCGGTGGCATCTACTGGAAAGGCGGCAGCCGCTACGGCGCCCTGGCAGGCCTCACCGGCGGCTTCTGCCTCTGGGTCTACACCCTGGTGATCCCGACCCTGATCGACGCCAACCTGATCTCCCATTCACTGCTGCCGGAAGACATCATGAGCGGCGGCTCGCTGTCGCCGACCAACCTCTTCGGCCTCGGCGGTGCGGATGGCCTGGAACCGCTCAGCCACGGCGTCTTCTGGAGCCGGCGGTGAATACCTTCCTCTACCTGCTGATGTCGCGCTACAGCAGTTCGCGCCTGGTGGACCGGATCCAGGCCAGCGCCTTCGTCGACGTCTACAGCAAGGAGCTGCTGGACCCGGGCCGCCACTACGGCCAGGTCACGGTCGGCGACCTGCAGCTGCTGACTGAACGCTTCCTCGGCCTCAGCCGTACCCAGCATGCCTTCACCGGCTTTTCGCTGCAGCGCAACGAAAAACCGCCGCTGTCGGGGGACAAGGCGATGCCGGAGATGATCCAGTTCACCGAGCGGCTGCTGGCCGGCGTGATCGGCGCCTCCTCGGCACGCATCGTGCTGGCCTCGATCCTGCGCGGCAAGGAGATGCAGATCGGCGACGTCGTCACCATCGTCGACGAGGCCTCACAGGCACTGCGCTTCAACCGCTCGCTGCTGCAGTCGACCATCGAAAACATCACCCAGGGCATCAGCGTGGTCGACCAGCAACTGCGGCTGGTCGCCTGGAACCGTCGCTATGTCGAGATGTTCCGCTACCCGGAAGGACTGATCTGCGTCGGCCGGCCGGTCGAGGAGATCTTCCGCTACAACGCCGGTCACGCCGAGTACGGCCAGGGTGACATCGAGACCCTGGTCCGGGAGCGGCTCGATACCCTGCAGGACAGCCAGCCGCACCAGTACGAACGGCAACGTCCCGACGGCACCGTGGTCGAGGTGCGGGGCAATCCGATGCCCAACGGCGGCTTCGTCACCACCTATACCGACATCACCAGCCACAAGCAGATCGAGGCGGCGCTGCGCGAGAGCGAGCGCAACCTGAAGGAGACCAACGAAACCCTGGAGCAGAGAGTGCGCGAACGCACCCTGGCGCTGTCCACCGTGAACCGCGAGCTGCGCAAGGAGAACACCGTGCGGGCGCTGATCGAGGACGAACTGCGCCAGGCCAAGGCCGAAGCGGAGGCCGCCAACCTGGGCAAGACCCGCTTTCTGGCCGCCGCCAGCCACGACCTGCTGCAGCCGCTCAATGCCGCCCGGCTGTTCACCTCGGCGCTGGACCAGCAGACCCATGACGAGAGCACCCACCAGCTGGTGCGCAACCTCGACGGCTCACTGAAGGCGGCGGAAGAGCTGATCACCACCATCCTCGATATTTCCAAGCTCGATGCCGGTGCACTGGAACCGAATATCACCGACTTCTCGATCAGCGCCATGCTCACCAACCTCAGCACCGAGTTCAGCCTGCTGGCCGGCGAGAAGGGACTCGGCCTGCGCTGGCGCGACAGCCAGCAGGTGGTGCGCTCCGACCAGGCGCTGCTGCGGCGCATTCTGCAGAACTTCCTCTCCAACGCCATCCGCTACACCCAGCACGGCAAGGTACTGCTCGGCACCCGCAGGCGCGGCGACCGGCTGCGCCTCGAGGTCTGGGATACCGGAGTCGGTATCGCGCCGGACAAGCTCGGCGAGGTGTTCGAGGAGTTCAGGCGCATCGACAACCCCAAGCACAGCCAGGTGAAGGGGCTCGGACTGGGACTGGCCATCACCGAGCGCATCGCCCGCATGCTCGGACACCGCATCGAGGTCCGCTCCTGGCCGGGGCGCGGCACCGTATTCAGCGTCGAGGTGCCGCTCGGCGACCCGGCGAAAGCGGTGAAGCAGAAAGCCGAACAGCGCGGCTGGATCCGCAGCAAGGGGCTCAACGGGGTGAGGGTGCTGGTGATCGACAACGAGCCGAAAATACTCGAAGGCATGCGGGCACTGCTGGGCGGCTGGTCGTGCGAGCCGATCACGGCGCTGTCGGTCGGCGAAGCCCGGCAGCGACTCGATGAGCTGGCGGTCGAGCCGGACATCATACTCGCCGACTACCACCTCAACGAAACCTATACCGGACTGATGGCGCTCGAGGAACTGAGCCCGCTCTGGTCAAGGAGATCCCGGCCGTGATCATCACCGCCGACCGCACCGACAAGGTACGTGACGAGATCGCCGCCGCCGGCGCCCAGCTGCTGACCAAGCCGGTCAAGCCGGCGGCCCTGCGGGCGATGATCAACAAGCTGACGGCGAGCGCGGCGGCGCAAGCTTCGTGACGGGGAAGAGATGCGTTACGGGTTGAGCGTGACGTGAACTGCGAACGGATCGCCGCCGTTAACGGCTTTGGTGCTGTGGTGTTTCGTAGGTTGGGTCTAGGTCCGAAGGACCGTAACCCAACACGCTCTCTGCCAGCCGAAACCAATCGATCTGCAATACGATCGATATTGCGGGTTATGCGATGCCCGTATCCAGCGGAAAACCTTCAAATTAATGGGATGCATCGCTCCACCCACCCTCCGGTTCGTGCGTTCGATCGGGTCACGCGTAACCCGTCACCCGCCACTTCACCCCAACTCGGTTTTCGGCGCCTCGACGCCGAGGCGCTGGGCGGCGATGACGGCCTGGGTGCGGCTGTGCACGCCAAGCTTGCGCAGAATCGCGGTGACATGGGCCTTGATGGTGGCCTCGGAGACATTGAGCTCATAGGCGATCTGCTTGTTCAGCAGCCCTTCGGTCAGCATGTTCAATACGCGGAACTGTTGCGGCGTCAGGGAGACCAGGGCCCGGGCGAACTGCTGATCCTCGGCCGATACGTCGTCCTCGGTATCGGCGATCTCCTGCGGCAGCCACTCCTCGCCCTGGAGCACGGCGGTGATGGCTTCGGCGATCGTTTCCAGCGGTGCGGACTTGGGGATAAAGCCCGAGGCACCGTATTCGATCGCCCGTTTCATCACCTGAACTTCTTCGCTGCCGGACACCACCACCACCGGAATGCCGGGGTTCTGCCCCCGCAGGAACACCAGCCCCGAGAAGCCGTTGGCGCCCGGCATATGGATATCCAGCAGCACCAGATCGGCATCGTCATGCTGTTCGACCGCCTCCTGCACCGCCGCCAGCGTATCGGCCTCGACGGTCTGAACCCCAGGCACTGCCTGGCTCACGGCCTGTTTCAAGGCAGCCCGGAACAGCGGATGGTCATCGGCGATGATGATCTTCTGTGCCAATTGCATATTGCATCTCCCCTCTGCGAGTCCGTTCCCGGACTTTTATTATAGGTATCCCAGGATGCTGTCCGCACTGACGGACAGTATCAACCAACCCCAGCCCCGACTCCTGTCCGGGCACTGCACCGACTTTAAAGACAAAAAGCCCCCGCGACCAGAGGCCGGGAGGCTTTTTTGGATGGGCGTGACGCGTTACGCGTCGCCTGTCACTTCCGGTTCAGGCGGTTCTCGATCAGGTCGTCGACCACGGTCGGGTCCGCCAGGGTCGAGGTATCGCCGAGGGCACCGTAGTCGTCCTCGGCGATTTTGCGCAGAATGCGGCGCATGATCTTGCCGGAACGGGTCTTGGGCATGCCCGGCGCGAACTGGATCAGGTCCGGCGAGGCGATCGGGCCGATCTCACTGCGCACCCAGTTGCGCAGTTCCTTCAGCAGCTCATCGGAGGCGTCGAAGCCCGCCTGCAGGGTGACGTAGACGTAGATGCCCTGTCCCTTCAGGTTGTGCGGATACCCCACCACGGCCGCTTCCGCCACGGCCGGATGCGCCACCATCGCCGATTCGATCTCGGCGGTGCCCATGCGGTGACCGGAGACGTTGAGTACATCGTCGACACGGCCGGTGATCCAGTAGCAGCCGTCCTCGTCACGGCGGGCGCCGTCACCGGTGGTGTAGTAGCCCTTGAAGGTGGAGAAGTAGGTCTGAACGAAACGCTCGTGATCGCCCCAGATCGAGCGACTCTGGCCCGGCCAGGAGTCCTTGATCACCAGGTTGCCGTCGACGGCGCCCTCGAGCTCATTGCCCTCGTTGTCCACCAGCGCCGGCTGCACACCGAAGAACGGGCGGGTGGCGGAGCCCGGCTTGGCATCGGTCGCGCCCGGCAGCGGTGCGATCATGATGCCGCCGGTTTCGGTCTGCCACCAGGTGTCGACGATCGGGCAGCGGCCCTTGCCGACCACGCGATGGTACCACTCCCAGGCCTCCGGGTTGATCGGCTCGCCGACGGAGCCGAGCAGGCGCAGGCTGGAGAGATCGGAATCACCGAGCACGTCCTCGCCCTGCTGCATCAGCGCGCGGATGGCGGTCGGCGCGGTGTAGAACTGGTTGACCCCGTGCTTTTCGATGACGCGGCCGAAACGGCTGTTGTCCGGATAACTCGGCACCCCCTCGAACATCAGGGTGGTGGCGCCGTTCGCCAGCGGACCGTAGACGATGTAACTGTGGCCGGTGACCCAGCCGACGTCGGCGGTGCACCAGTAGATGTCGCCTTCCTTGTAGTCGAAGACATACTCGTGGGTCATCGACGCATAGACCAGGTAGCCACCGGTGGTATGCTTGAGCCCTTTCGGCTTGCCGGTAGAGCCGGAGGTGTAGAGGATGAACAGTGGATCCTCGGCGTTCACCTCCTCGGCCGGGCACTCGACCGAGGCCCTGGCGGTGATGTCGTGATACCAGACATCGCGGTGGTCGTGCCAGGCCAGGTCGTCGCCGGTGCGCTTGACGACCACGACCTTCTCGCAGAACTTGGCCGCCGCCGGATCGGTCAGCGCCTTGTCGACATTCGCTTTCAGCGGCACGACCTTGCCGCCGCGCAGCGAGTAGTCGGAGGTGATGACGAGCACGGATTCGGCGCCCTCGATACGGTTGGCCAGGGCTTCCGGCGAAAAGCCGCCGAAGACGACCGAATGCACGGCCCCGATGCGGGCACAGGCCAGCATCGCCACGGCGGCTTCGGGAATCATCGGCATGTAAAGGGTCACGACATCACCCTTCTCGACGCCCTGGGCCTTGAGCGCATTGGCCAGACGGCAGACGCGCTCGTAGAGATCGCGATAGGTGATACGGGCGCTTTCGCTGGGATCGTCGCCTTCCCAGATGATGGCAACCTGATCGCCGCGGGTTTCCAGGTGCCGGTCGAGGCAGTTGTAGGCGGCGTTCAGGGTGCCGTCCTCGAACCAGCGGATGTCGACGTTGTGCGGATCGAAGGACGTATGCTTGACCCTGGTGTAGGGATTGAACCAGTCCAGACGTTTGCCGTGCTCGCCCCAGAAGGCGTCGGGGTCGTTGACCGATTGCTCATACATCGCCTGATACTTGGCGTTGTCGATGTGCGCCTTGGCGGCGAATTCCGGATCGACCGGATAGACCTTCACTTCACTCATCTCGGGTGCCCTTAGATTGCTTGTTGTAATTCTGCGTTCCGGAAGCCGTTCCATGACCCGCCGGTTTTATTATCCGAAGTTATACAGAACCGACCACATCCATTTGAATTAGACATTCGTCGCCCCGTACTGAGACCTTGGTGCTGTTTGGAAAGAATAGACGGTTACGGGTGACGCGTTACGGGTTACGCGTAACGATCACAACTCGAATCCGCTCTCGCGCATTTTCGCCAGCTTGTACCTGAGGGTCCGCGGGCTGATGCCGAGCTTTTCCGCGGCGTCCTTGCGGCTGCCACCGGCCTGTTTCAGCGCATCGACGATCAGCTGGAACTCGTGCTGGCGCAGATCGCTGCCAAGCTGGCCCGCCGCCTCATCCTCATGCTCCGCGACCGGCTCGGCCGCCGAAACCTGACTGACCGCATACTGACTGATGCTGATCGCGCCCGGCGCCAGATGCAGATCACCGGGCAACAGCTGCGGCCCCGGCTGCAGAATCAGTGCGCGCTGGATCACATTGTCGAGCTCGCGCACATTGCCCGGCCAGCCGTGCTCCGTCAGCTGTTGGCGCGCCTCGCCACTGAGGCTGGCCGGCGGGCGATGCATCTTGACGCAGTGCTTGGCCAGCAGCCGCTCGGCCAGCGGCGCGATATCCGCCGGCCGCTCGCGCAGCGGCAGCCACCGCAACGGGAAGACATTGAGACGGTAATAGAGATCCTCGCGGAACCGCCCCTCGGCGACATGGGTTTCCAGTGTGCGGTTGCTGGTTGCCAGCACCCGCACATCGAGACGAATCAGCTTGCGGCCGCCGATGCGCTCGACCTCCTGCTCCTGCAATACACGCAGCAGCTTGGCCTGGAGCCCCAGATCCATCTCGCTGATCTCGTCCAGCAGCAGAGTGCCGCCATTGGCCTGCTCGAACTTGCCGGGATTGCTGCTGTAGGCACCGGTAAAGGCCCCCTTCTCGTAGCCGAACAGCGTCGCCTCGAGCATGTTTTCCGGGATCGCCGCGCAGTTGATGGCAACGAAGGGCCTGTCGGCCCGCGCCGAATGCTGATGGATATACTGCGCCAGCACCTCCTTGCCGGTGCCGGACTCGCCGGTGATCAGCACCGTCGAATCGGTATCGGCCACCCGGCGCGCCAGCTGCAGCAACTGCCGGCTCGAGTCATCCTCGGCAATCGGCGGCTCGTAACTGGCCGAACGCACGCCGCTGGCGAAGCGGCGGATGGCTTCGATCAGCTGCTCGGGCTCGAAGGGCTTCATCAGGTAATCGACGGCGCCGGCCCGGATCGCCTCGACCGCCTTCTGCACCTGGCCGAAAGCCGTGATCAGCACCACGGGCAGGCAGGGCTGGGTCTGCTGCAACTGCGCCAGCAGCGCATGACCGTCCATCCCCGGCATATTGACGTCGCTGACGACAATATCGACGCTTTTGCGCTTGAGCAGCTCCAGCGCCTGCAGGCCATCGCCCGCCTCGAGATACTCGAAACCGGCCAGCGCCAGGGTATCGGCCAGCGCTTCGCGCAGCTCCTGGTCATCCTCGACGATCAGTACCTTGATTCCCATTGATTCCCTGGTGTCCTTTTATCGATTACGAATCGGTTACGCGTTACGTCAAAAACGGTAACAACAATGCCGCCCGGGTTCCAAGCCCCGGCGCGGATTCGAGCTCGAAACGGCCATGGTGCGCGCGCGCCACCACCTGGGCGACGGCGAGCCCCAGGCCGGTGCCGTGGGACTTGGTGGTATAGAACGGCTGCAACGCCTGCTCCCGCGTCTGTGCATCCATTCCGGGCCCCCGATCCGCGACCTCGAGCCGCAAATGCTCCCCCTCCACCCGCGCCGAGAGCTCGAGCTCCGTACCCGGGCCGCAGGCCTGAAGGGCATTGTCGACCAGGTTCTGCAGCGCGCCGAGCAGGGTTTCGCGGTTGCATTGCAACGTCACGCCAGGCGCCTCGTTGCGACAGTCGCAGTCGGCGTCCTGCTGCGACAGCGGTGCATCGAGCATATCCTCGATGGCGCGAAACAGCTCCTCGGTGACAATGCGGTCGTCGAGTCGGGTTTCGCCACGGGCGAACACCAGCATGTCGCGCACCTGCTGCTCGAGGTTCACCAGCCGCGACCGGACCTTGCCGGCAAAGCAGATGCGCTGCCCGTCGGTCAGCTCCGGCCGCCCCAGGTGCCCGGCATAGAGCAGCGCGGCCGACAGCGGCGTGCGGATCTGATGCGCCAGCGACGCCATCATCCGCCCCATTTCCGACAGCCGCTGGTAGTGCGCCAGCCGGGTCTGCAACAGACGGGTATCGGTCTGGTTGGTCAGCAGCACCAGCTGGCCCGGCTCGTTGTCCATCGCCCGGGTCGCCAGACTGACACGGCGCCCGTCCCGCAGCGACACCTCGTGACCATCGTCGCTGCGCGGCGCGAAGCTGCGCTGGATAACGCCGATCCAGGGCTCGCCCAGCAGCGGTTCCCCCAGCAGATCGGCCGCCGCCGGGTTGCACTGGGCGATACGCCCGTCGCCGCCAATCAGGATCACCCCGGCCGGCAACAGATCCAGCAGCTTGCGCATGCGCTCCACCAGCCGGGCGGCATGCTCGCGTTCGAGGGCATGGGCCTCGCGCTCGCGCTCCAGTTCCGCGCGCGCCCGGGAAAGCTCGGCTTCCAGCTCGGCGATGCGTCTTTGGGCGGCGTTCGGGCTCATTTTCGGCTGATCCCGTACTTGCGCATTTTCTCTACTAGGGTCGTGCGGCGAATCTGCAGCAGGTCGGCGGCACGCGCCACGACACTGTCACAGGCATCCAGCGACTGCTCGATCAGCTCCCGCTCGATACCCTCCAGATGGGCTTTCAGGTCGAGCCCGGCCCCGGGCAATCGGGCCGGATCACCGGCCGGTTCCGGCACCTGCACAGCTGCGCAGGCTTCTGCTGTCCCGGCGATCCGGCGGTATCGCTCGGGATGGGGTTCTTCGACATGCCGGAACTTCGCCGGCAGTTCGGAAACGCCGATGACGCCATCCGGACACATGATCGCCAGACGCTCGAGCAGGTTCGCAAGCTCCCGGACATTGCCGGGCCAGGGATGGCGCTTCAGGGACTCGAGGGCCTCGGGCTGAAAATGCAGCTGACCGAACCCCTGCCTGCGCAGGCGCGCGCAGAGTTCGTCGATCAGATGGGGAATATCGTCGCAGCGCTCGCGCAGCGCCGGCAGTTCGATCGGAAAGACGTTCAGACGGTAGTAGAGGTCCTCGCGAAAATCGCCGGCTTCGATCATCTGCTCGAGGTTCTTGTGGGTCGCGGCGAGAATCCGTACATCGGCCTCGAGGGTCTTGCTGCCGCCGACCCGTTCGAACTGGCGCTCCTGCAGTACGCGCAGCAGCTTCACCTGCATGGGCAGGGGCATATCGCCGATTTCATCGAGAAAGAGCGTGCCGCCCCGGGCCAGCTCGAAACGCCCCGCACGGCTCGAGATCGCACCGGTAAAGGCGCCCTTTTCATGGCCGAACAGCTCGCTTTCCAGCAGATCGGCCGGAATGGCACCGCAGTTGACCGGCACGAAGGGGCCGCCGCTGCGGCCGGAGTGGTCATGCAGGCTGCGCGCCACCACCTCCTTGCCGGTGCCCGACTCGCCGGTGATCAGCACGCTGACATCGCGTTCGCTGACCTGGGCCATCATGCGCCTCACGGATTGCAGGGAGGGGCTGCTGCCGATCAGATCGGGAAAGAGGTGCATCAGGCAGGACTGCTCGGCACCGGACTGCTGCCGATAGGCCTGCGCCAGATGCAGGTGGTCGGCCAGTGTCGCATAGTCCGGCTCGGCCGGCAGCGAGGCAATCAGCATCGCCTGCAGCTCGGCCGGCAGGGAGGTCCGCTCGCTCCAGTCGCACAGCAGGATGACGGGCATCGCCGGATCCTGCGCCCGCAGCTCGGTCAGCAGTTTTTCAAGGGACAGGGGCAGCCGGCATTCGCCAAGAAGAATAACGCTGCAGCCCGGCGGTGCGTCGACCCGCTGCAGCCAGGAGACGAAATCCGTCGCGATCGATCTCAGACCGACAAAGGACAACAGCTGACTCAGGCGCTCGCGTCGCCCCGCATCGTCCTCGATCAGCTGTATCTGCAAACCTGGCCGCATCGTCCTCATCCGTCCCTGGGTACCAGGCTGTCAAATTTATGGCATTGACGGACAGGTTACAACCGTGCTGTAACAAATTTTTGACACCTGTTACGGATTGGTGACGTTATGCTCCGCGGCCGGGATCTGGGACCAGCCATCGGCGATTTCGGTCAGCAGCCCGCGGACTTCCCGCACCTTCACCTCGTCGTTGTCTCGGTTGGCCTCGGCCAGACGACGCACCATGTAGTCATAGAGTCCATCCAGCCTGGATGCGATTTCGCCGCCGGTTTCCAGGTTGAGCGTGCCCTTGAGATTGATGACGATATCGGTCGCCCTGTTGATCTGGGCGGTACGCAGACCGATATCCTTGCGCTCGATGGCACCGGCCGCCTTGGCGAGCGCTTCCTGGGCACCATTGAACAGCATGGCAATCAACTGGTGAGGCGTCGCGGTGGCAACGGTGGCCCGCAGATCGACGCTTTTGTACTGTTTCAGGGCATTGATATTCATAGTGGCTGTTCACTCGATAACGATTACGGGCAATAACCTTTATTGCCATATAGATAATTGGCGGTGGAATTCGCTCCGCTCATTCCACCCTACAGTGGCCTATTTCTGCGCCGTAAACGGCAGTTTCGTAGGGTGGAATGAGCTTGCGAATTCCACCGGGTGGCGTTCCACCGGCGAATCGCATTCCGGGTGGCGTTCCACCGGGGTTCCATATTTACTTCTGCGCCGTAAACGGCAGGCGGTCCAGAATGCCGTCCAGGGAGTCGCCGGTCGAGTTGAGGCTGCTGATGATCCGCTCCATCGCCAGGAACTGGGACATCAGGCGCGTTTCGTATTTTTCCATGCGCCGATCGAGGTCTTCGCGGTCGGTGGCGATATCGTCCAGGCGATCGTTCAGGTTCTCTTCGCGGTTGGCGATCGAACCGGATTTGCCGAGCATGCTCTCGATCATGTTGTTCATCTCGCCGGCAAAGCCCCGGGAGAAGCCGACACTGAACGCGCCCTGGGAGGAAGCCCCGGGCAAGACGGTAAAGTTCAGCCCGTAGGCATCCGACTCGAGGTCGGGCAGCAACACTTCGCCGGCACCGAACCCCGCAACACCATTGATGGTGCCGGCCACATCCTTGCCGGCCGTACCGCTCAGTGAGGTATTGATACCCAGTTGCCCGATATCGGCTCCGGCTGCGCTGAATGACACCTTCGAACTGCTGCCGTATTCGCGCGAGGTAAAGGTGAAGGCATCCGTTGCCGCATCATAGCTGACATCGACCGAGGCGCGGGCGGCGCTCAGCTTTTCGTCGCCGTTGATCAGCGACTGCAGCTCGGAGCGGACCTCCTCGATGCTGGAGTAGGTACCCGTCAGCGTGATGGTATCGGACTCGGTGCCATTGACCCGGACCTTGAAACTGAAATCGCCCAGCGACGTATCCAGTGGCGACGTGAAACTGTCGGTCAGGGCATCGAATTCAGTGGCCGTCAGGACATCGCCCGTGATCAGCCCCTTGGCCGGGTCCTGGGTGATCAGAATCTCGTAGCTGCCGGCGACGACACCGGACGACCGGGTCCCCACACCGACCTCGACGTAGTTGTTGCCGGATTCCGTATTGCGGGCGAAGAGGGTTTCGACCAGGTCGAAATTGTCGTTCAGCGCGGCCTTGAACTCGTCCTCCTCGATCGACAGGCTGCCATCGAGTTCGGTACGGATCCCCAGGTTGGTCAGGGCGTTGTAGCCCGACTCGACACCCGGCACCGTCGACCCCATGAGGCTGCGCAACTGCCGCAGGACCGTCTTGGCGGTACCGTCGGTCGCCAGATCGCCGCGCACGGTATTGTTCTCTTCGTCCTTGCTGTAACCGGTCAGGTTTTGGGCGGCTTCGTAGAGGCTGTTGTAGGCATCGACAAAATCACGGATCGCCTGCTCGGCGATCCCCCTGTCCTCATCGACGCTGAAGGTGATCTTTTCCCCGCCGCTGTCCTTGTTCAGCGTGAAATTGAAACCGCCGATCACATCGTCGATCTCATTGCTTTCGCGCTTCACCGTCAGGCCGTTGACCTTCAGTTCTGCATCGCTGGCCTGCTGCGTTTCGGTGACGCCGGCAAAACTGGAGGCATTGAACTCGAATCCGGCCAGGGACGGATCGCTGCCGCTGATCTGCAGTGCATTGCCGGCGCCGGACGGCGCCGTGAGCATCAGCTGGTACTGATCGTCGACCCTCAGCACCGACGCCTGGATGCCGGAATCGGTGGCATTGATCTTCTCGGCAATCGTCTGCAGCGAGTCCGAGGCCTCGACCGTGATATTCAGTGCAGCCCGGTCGTCATTGAGCACAAAGCTGTCAGGCTCGTTCGAGCCGTTGTAGCTCCACTGGCCGAACTGAATGCTCAGCTCCCCGAGGCACCGATCGCCGCCTTCTGATCGGCGGTGGTACCCATGACCAGCGACTGCGAGCGCGCCACATCGACCACTTCGATCTGATAGGTTCCGGTCTGGGCACCGGCATCGAGCGAATTCGGCGTAATGACGTCGGTTTCCGGAAAGGCCACCGAGCGCGCGTTGAAGGTGTCGTTGTTGGCCAGCGGCGACAGGATGCCCTGAAACTCGGACAGGGCGCTCTTCAACGTACCGTAGGCCGAGATCTGGGCCTCCAGTTTCTCCTGGCGCGAGTCCAGCCGGTTCTGCACCGGAGCCCTTTCCGCCTCGACCAGCTGGGAAACCAGGCTGGTGGTGTCGATGCCCGAGCCGATGCCGAGCGAGGAGATAATATTGGCCATGACCGCCTCGGTTGGAATTGCAAATGGATAACGCCGATCGCCGTCCGATTCTATCAGAGCGCGCGGCGCAGAGGGTCAGACCGTCTCATCGAAGATCAGACCGATCATCCCTTCTATGTATTCGGCCAGTTTCAGGGATTCTTCAGTGGGAATTTGCCGGATAACCTCGTCTGTATGCACATCCATGACCTTCACCACCGTCCGCTCGGTCGAACTGTCCACCGAGAAGCTCAGCGAGCGCTGGCCGCTCTGCATCAGCTCGTTCAGCCTGTCGACGGCAGCCTGCAGTTTTTCGGCGGATACGGCTGCCGAAGCGTTCTCGCCATTCCCTGCCACCGGTGCGGAAGCAGCCGGCTGCACGGCGACACCGGACTGCACCGAAACCTCCTGGGGCGCAGTGCCCTGGGCCATCGGCGGGGCCATATTCGAAGCTTCAATGCTCATATGCTTTTCCCTTAAACCAAAAAGGCTGCCCATCGAAGGGCAGCCTTGGTCAGATCATTGACGAATCAGCGTCCCCTTACTGCAGGAGCGACAGAACCTGCTGCGGCGCGGCGTTGGCCTGGGCCAGCATCGCGGTACCGGCCTGCTGCAGCACCTGGGCGCGGGACAGCGCCGCAGACTCGGCCGCGAAGTCGGCATCCTCGATCCGCGAACGGGCAGATGCCGCGTTTTCGGAAACGTTGGACAGGTTGTTGATGGTGAAGTCCAGGCGGTTGTTGATCGCACCGAGATCACCACGGGTTTCGTTGATGCTATCCAGGGCATTGTCGATTATGCCGATCGCCTTTTGGGCGCCTGCCGCGGTGGAGATATCGATACTGTTTACAGCTGCGCCAAACTTGCCTTCACCTGCTGTATTTGACTCCAGAAATCCGATATCAGCAGCAGTTGCGCTAGCCCCCAGTTCTACAGAGATCGGGCTCCCATTATCGGACTCAAGCTTGATACCTCCATCTACCGTATCGCCATCAGCGACTGCTGCTCCGGCAATGCCTGCTGCCTCGTCTGCGCTACTCTGAAGCACGGCAGTATTGGTAGCGTCCCCAAAAGCCGCATCCAAGTCACCAGCTGAACCATCTCCGAAATTCATTGAAGCGACGTCACCTTCCAGGACCAGCTTGGTACCTAGAACCTGTGCGCTAACTCCGGTTGCATCGGTAGAACCATTGATGTCATCCGCAATATCCTGGAGAGTACCAGTACCGCCACCGGCCCCTATAGTAATGGTTGTACCATTCAAATCGAAATCACCGCCGGTCAGATTTGCCACATCCACGCTAGCAAAATCCAGGGTTGCGGCGGAGAAGGCCGTTGCGGTCACACCCGTTTCAGAGGACACCTCGTTGATATTGGCGATCTTGCCAGCCAAGCTATCGCTATTGTCCGCAGAGATCGCAACACCATTGATTGTCACGTCACCGACACCCCAGGCGTTTGTCGGGGTAGCAATACCAACGCCCTCAATCGTGCCAGCCGTATTGCTTTCCCTGAAGCCCAGCGCGTCCAACTGTTCGAGTGTACCACTGGAACCACGCTCTATGGTGATTTCTTCACCATTATCGGAATTCAGTATTAGCTGCCCACTCGAGTCGGCAATAGTACCAAGACCCGTACCTGCGGCATTGTCTGTAATGGCGATAGCAGATGCGTCGACGGCGGAAATGGAGATTGCACCATCATCGTTTATCGAGGCAGTAATCGATCCATTTCCTTGCTCATTGATTTTATCGACAACTTCACTAAGGGATTCGGTATCGGTGATTTCAAGGGAAGTCGTCGTGCCATCCGTCTTGGTTACATCGATGGTGAGGCTGTTCGCAGTGCCCGAAAAAGTACCATCACCGACATCAGTGGCGGTAGATACTGAAATCATGGAGGCAGTTACACCAGAAACATTGGCATTGATAGCGTCAATGATCTGCTGCGCCCCATCCGCATCAGTTCCATCGATAGGGGAGTCTCCAAGAGCAACAATAGACTGCCCGTTAATCAGAACGTCATTATAGCTCAGATCCTCAGTCCCTGTCAGAGTAGCCAAGGTCGACTCAGCCCCAAGCTGATCCACGCTGGTTGAACCCATACCCAGCGTCTTGGCATCCATTGCCTGAATACCGAACTCAATGGTCTGGTTCGCTTCGGAGCCGACCTGCAGGGCGACCTTGCCAAGGGAACCGTCGAGGATGTTCTGGCCATTGAAGGAGGTGGTTTCGGCGATACGATCCAGTTCCTTGACCAGCTGCTGCACTTCCGCGTTCAGGGTCGCGCGGTTGCCGGAGTCGTAGGTACCGTTGGCGGACTGGATGGACAGCTCGCGCATACGCTGCAGGATGTTGGTGGATTCGTCCAGCGCACCTTCTGCGGTCTGGATCAGGGAGATGCCGTCGTTCGCGTTACGCACCGCCTGGTTCAGACCCTGAACCTGGGAGGTCAGGCGGTTGGAGATACCCAGGCCTGCCGCATCGTCGCCGGCGGAGTTGATCCGCTTGCCGCTGGTCAGGCGTTCCATGGCCTGGTTTTGATCGTTCTGCGAGATCGTCAAGTTGCGCTGAGCGTTCAGCGACATGATGTTGGAGTTGATGACCATTGCCATGAGTGATTCTCCTCAGCATTACTACAGCCAGATCTGACCGGCCGGTTTGGTATTCGCAGGCCGGATCGCGACGACCCTGGCATCTGTTGTCCGTTGTTTATCGGCGACACTTTCAGCAGCTTTAGAACTTTCTTGACGGCCGCACTGTATCATTCCGTTAACAGCAGTTAACGGCCGCCCGCAGCCAAACATAAGGACTTTTTTCACGGAAAATTTTGGCTCGAATTGCCAGCAGACAGGGGACGGGGCAGACTGGAGCAAACGTCTATGGCGAGGACAGATGATGAACCAGGCCAACGATATCGCAACCCGGCTCGAGCAGCTGACAACGGAACTGCTCGAGCTGGCCCGGGGCGACAACTGGGAGCCGGTCGAGGCGTTGCAACAACAGCGCTTCGACCTGATTGAACAGCTCGATACGGCACTGGCCAGGGGCAATCCGACCGACGCCAGCCCCGAACTGCGCCGAGCGCTTGAAAAGGTAAGAAAGCTGGAGCTGGAAGCTCAGGCACTGTTCGAAGCCCGCAAGAAAGAGCTCGGCGATGAGTTCCAGAAGCTCAAGCAGGGGCAGCGCGCGAAGAAGGCGTACGGGGGCTTCTGAACAAAATCACGACTTGCCCTCGAACACCCTGTAGGTTGGAATGATGCCCCGAAGGGGCGATTTCCGACATGCGCGATTGGCACGATGGTTGGCGGAACCCGGAATTCGATTCACCGGTGGTATTCGCAAGCTCATTCCACCCTACGACATTCAGGATTCCCGCCATCCCTCGCGGTCATCCCACCCTACCGCACCTTATTCGTAATCGAGCTTACCCGCGCGGGTATCATCCGCCCAATCAGGCGGGTACACGCCCAGCTCGACATAGCGATGGAAAGTTGAAAAGGGCCAGTCGGCCACCCTCTCGACCAGACCGTGCTTGAGCGGGTTGATGTGGATGTAATCCAGGTGGGCTTCAAAGTCTCTTTCATCGCGGATCAGGTGCTCCCAGTAGCGGCGCTGCCAGATGGCCCGCTCCCTGCGACGGATTTGGCTGCTGGAGCGTGTCTCCAGAGCAGGCAAGTGGCGGCTGAAACTGCTCTTGATTAGAAACCAGCGCACGGCGAAATCCGAATCGCCTGCGGGAAGCTCGATCAGACAGTGCAGATGATCCGGCAGCACGACCCAGCCATGGATACGAAATGGATGACGTTTGAGGACCTGACGAACAGCCTTGCGCAGCAGGTCTATTTCGCGAACCAGCAGGTCGTTGCCGTCGCGATTTGCCAGGGTAACGGTAAAGAAATAGCAGCCGCCGGGCTGCCACAGGCGATGATAGTGGGGCATCCTTGCCTCCCAACCCTCGATGGCTTCACCAATTAGCATAGCTTCTGATTTGCCCGGGACAGCGAAGTAACCTGAAGCCGCCGGTGGATCGCCACCCGGAATGCGATTCACCGGTGGAACGCCACCCGGTGGAACGCCACCCGGTGGAATTCACAGGCTCATTCCACCCTACAAGTGCCGTGCCTTGTATATGTAGGGTGGAATAAGGGCCGAAGGTCCGCATTCCACCGGTGGTATCGGACTCCGGCGGGGCCAATCAAAACCAGCCACGGAGTATTCGGAAACCACCGGTGGATCGCCACCCGGAATGCGATTCACCGGTGGAACGCCACCCGGTGGAACGCCACCCGGAGTGCGACTCACCGGTGGAATTCGCAGGCTCATTCCACCCTACAAGTGCCGTGCCTTGTATATGTAGGGTGGAATAAGGGCCGAAGGTCCGCATTCCACCGGTGGTATCGGACTCCGGCGGGGCCAATCAAAACCAGCCACGGAGTATTCGGAAACCACCGGTGGATCGCCACCCGGAATGCGATTCACCGGTGGAACGCCACCCGGTGGAACGCCACCCGGAGTGCGACTCACCGGTGGAATTCGCAGGCTCATTCCACCCTACAAGTGCCGTGTCTTGTACGCGTAGGGTGGAATAAGGGCCGAAGGCCCGCATTCCACAGGCGATACCGGACACCGGCGGGTTTATCAAAGCGCCACAGGATATCGAAGGGATCAATCAAAATGGACCCCGGGGTATCCCGAAGTCGACCGTAACGCTCCATCACTGGATGTAATTGAACAGGCTCAGGTTGCGGATCTGGTTGAAGCTGGAATAGGCGGCTTCGAGCACCGTCTGCTGCAGCGTGAAGCGACTGATCGCCTCGGCATAGTCCAGGTCCTCGAACGACGACAGCGCTTCGGTAGTGAAGAGCTTGACGTCCTCGTTCACCAGTTCCTGCTGCTCCAGCGCATTGGTTCTGCCGCCGATCGAGGTACGGGCACGAATGTTCGCCTCCTCGGCCTGACCCAGCGCATCCAGGGTATCGGCAATCGATGCGCTGAAGTCGGCCTGCCCCATTTCGGAATCCTTCAGCACACGGCTCAGGGTCAGGGCCGCATTGAGCACATTGGTCGTGCGCGGCCGCGCCTGGATTTCGGCCTCAACGGGCGGATCACCCAGGACCGGCACATTGCCGACTTCCAGGTCCATTCCATTGAATGAGACCGTGCTACCGACGCCAACCGGGCCTGCAAACGCCTCCGAGCCATCGGCCGAAGTAACGGTCAGGGTGCTCCCCATGGCATCGGTTGCAATGCTGATATTGAAGGGCAGCTTACCGGCCGCATCCGCCTGCTCGAACGCTTCCATATCGCTTACCGCCAGTGCAGCAACCGCATCGTTGAGATCGTTGACCATGCGCGGTTCGACTCCGGCGCTGAGCCGCTCGAACAGGTCCAGCCCCGAGTCCGTCGATGCGATCTGGTTGCTCGGCCCAACCTGAATAAAGCGTTGCCCGCTATCGCCCTGGTAGACATACTGCTCGGAAGCCGCGTCATAGGCATAGGCCTGGGTTTCACCCTTGAAGCCCGAGAACAGATATTCGCCCTGGGCGTCTTTTGTATTCATCAGCCCGTACATCTGGTTGATGATCTGATCGACCTCGCTGGCCAGGGATTCCCGGTCCGCCTGCGACAGGATGCCGTTGCCGGCCTGAACGCTGAGTTCCCTGAGCCGCACCGTCTGGTTGAACATCTGGTCCAGGGTGATCTCTTCCAGCTCCAGACGCCGTTTGGATGCATCGATATTCGACTGGAACTGTTCGGTGCGCGCGATCTCCTTCTTCAGTTTGATGATCTGGGCCGAGGCCAGCGGATCGTCCGAAGGCTGCAGAATGTTCTTGCCGGTGGCGATCTGCTGCTGGGTCTTGAACAGCTCGCCGTTGGCGCGGCTCAGCGCATCGACGTTATTGAGAAAGACCTGACTGGTGGAGATACGCATGATAAGGACTCCTTACACCGCCGCCAGCAGCGCATCGAAGATGGTCTGGGAGGCTCGAATCAGCTGCGACGATGCCTGGTAAGCCTGCTGGAACTGGATCAGTTTGGCGGCTTCCTCGTCGAGGTTGACGCCGGAAATGCTGGAGCGGGATTCTATATTGGCATCCAGCACCGATTTGCTGGCCTGGGCATTGATCTGGGCCACCTGGGTCTGGGTGCCGACCCGCTCGATCAACTGGCCGTACTGATCCTGATAGGAGGCGCCATCGACCACTTTCGCAAACTGCAGATCGGACATCGCCAGGGCATTGCGGTTATCCGAAACACCACCTTCATTGAAACTCAGGGTAAACCCATCGCCGGCATCCGGGCGGTTGTCGATGGTAAAACTGTAACCGAAATTTTCGATTTCAACGGAATCGCCGGCCGTAAACGGGTTCAGCGCGCCCGGCGAGACGACCGCATTTCCATCGAGGCCGATCTCAAATACGTTTTGAGGGTCGGTTACGTTGTAGAGCCGGAAACCCAAATTACCGGCACCGTCATCGCTGAACTCGATCCGGATCTCCGGAATCGGCTGACCGGACATTGTAAAATCCTTTAGCGTATCGCCATTAACGACCTCGACGCTGGCAACGCCGGAGCCCTGATTGCCGGAATCGGCTTCGATCTTGAGCGGCGAGGCCAGCGCCAGCTCACGCGGCTCCTTCAGTGCCAGAGCGATATCGGAGGCGGCGGTTCGCGCCGGCCGGATCAGCACCTGATCCCCCTGCACGAAGTTGCCGCCAGTGCCGGTCTGCAGCGTCAACTCGAAACCGTCGACCTGGAGTGTCATCTGACGCTTTCCATCCACCGTCGAGAACTGCGCCTCGACATCGGACGGGGTGAACTGGCGTCCGTCACTCTCCCGGATCAGCGTGAAACTGTCGGTTCCGGAAAAGACCAGCCGGTACTCGCTGGCTTCCAGCTCGGCGGCATTCTCGATATCGATACGTGCGCTGCTGAGCGGCGAGGCATTGCCCGCGTTGGGCAGCACCTGCCCGACGTTCCTTGTCAGGTCGTTGAACAGGTTCCCGCCCAGCTCGCCATCGAGATCCATGCCTTTGCCATGCTGTTCGTTCATGGTCGCGGCAAAACCGAGCGCCACTATGCCGATTTCATCGCGGGCGCGGTCCAGCACGGTCGAGCGGTATTCGAGCAGCCCGCCGATCTGGCCGCCCGATATCTGACTGCCGACCTCGTTGAGGTTGCGGCCCACCTGAAGCGAGACATTCAGCTTGCCGGCATCGGCCGGATCCAGCGTCATCACCAGCGGGTTGGCGTCACGGCCGACGATCAGCGGCTGGCCGTTGCCGATAAAGACGTCGATTTCGCCGGTATCGGGTGTTTCGACTGTCGTGAAGTTGACGAAGCCCGACAGCTGCTCCAACGCCCGGTCGCGCTGATCGAGCAGTTCGTTGATCTGGGCGCCCGATGCCGATGCGATTCGCAGTTTGTCGTTCAGGGTCGCGATATTGGATGTGATCGCATTGACCTGCTGCACCGAGCTTTCGAGCCGCCCGTTGAGGCTGTCGTTCTGACGTTCGAGGCTGGCGTCCAGATCATTGAAGCGGCGGACAAGGGCATCGGCCTCGGCCAGGAAAAGCTCGCGGTTCGGCAGGCTGACAGGGTCATCGACCACGGTCTGCAGGGCACCGAAGTATTCGTCCATCGCGACGGAGATACTGGTGACATCCGACGCCAGTAGATTGTCCAGCTCATTGGCGTATCCCTCGAACGCCAGGGCATTGTTGTAGCTCGAGGTATCGGACCAGATCTGCCGGGTCAGGAACTGATCGGCGATCCGCGAAACGTCCAGAATCTGCACACCACCGAGCTGCTCGCGCGAGCCGAACTCGGCACGCTGGCGGCTGTAGCCTTCGGTATTGACGTTGGCAATGTTCTGGCCGACGACATTCAGCGCCGTGCTGTTCGACTGCAGCGCCTGAATGCCGATGTTCATCAGATTGAAACTGGACATTTGAATCTTTCTCCCCGCCGGCGGCGGTCACTGGGCGCCGGTCTCACTGTTGACGGCCGATTCCCGCGAAACTTGAGCATTGTTTGTACATTGGTGGCCGAAATTCACCTGGATGGTGGAATTCGGTTCCCTCACCGGCATTTGCTCCCGGCTCCGCTGCCTGCTGATATCGCCGGTGGAATTCGCGCCTTCGGCGCTTATTCCACCCTACGCACTACGGAACCCTGTAGGGTGCCGGTAAGCGAAGCGCACCGCACCGGCGGATTAACGGTGCGGTTCGTTGCACTCACCGGCACCCTACATAATGATCGCGACGTAGGGCATGAGGGAGCCGAATTCCACCGGTGAATCGCATTCCGGGTGGCGTTCCACCCTCCATTGCGATTATTCACCGTTATCCCCAAAACTTCCCGCCAGCTGATCGCCCTGGAAAATCTGCTCGATCTTCTTCGCATAGGCCGGGTCGGTGGCGTAGCCGGCGGCCTGCAGCTCGCGCAGGTAGGCCTGGGGGTCGGCGGCCTGTTCCAGCGCCTGCTGGTAGCGCGGGTTCTGCTGCACGAAGCGGACGTAGTCCTCGAAGCTGTCGGCGTAGGAGCCGTAGGCCCTGAAGGCAGACGGCTCGCGCACCGCCACGCCATTGCGGTATTCCAGCGTGGTCACGCCGACCCTTTCGCCCTGCCAGCGGCTGTCCGCCTTGATGTTGAACAGGTTGCGGCTGCTGTTGCCGCCGCCGTCCTGCACGATATGACGGCCCCAGCCGGTTTCGAGCGCAGCCTGCGCCAGCAGCACCTTCGGATCGACGCCGATTTCAGGCGCCAGCCGCTCGGCATGGGGCAGCAGCGTCTCGACGAAATGCGCCGGCGACTCGAATGCCGAGGGTTCATGGGCCTTCGCAGCCTTTGCAGCGCGGTCGGGTGCGCTGACGTGCGGCGGCGCTTCCGTCTTCTCTTTGCCCGCAGCGGCTATCGCCGGCTGGCCCAGCTTTGCCTGTGCAGCAAGGCTGGCGCCGTTGTCGAACGCCCGGCGCAGCATGCGGTCGGATTCGCTCAGGGGCTTCAGTTCCCGTTGCTCGCTGTTCTCGTCGCCGATATTCAGCTGCTGGCCGAGCTGCCGCACCAGCACCTCGGCCAGCCCCATACCCTTGCCCTGGGCCATCTCCATCGTCAGTTGTTGATCCAGCATGCCCTGGTAGAACTGCACATCGCCGCTGCTGAACGGGCTGTCTTCGCTGAAGGCGGCATTGGCCTCGCGCATGCTCTTGAGCATCATGCTCATGAACATCTGCTCGAACTGCTTCGCGACCTGGGCCAGCGCCTCGGGGCTGTCCTCCCGGGAAGTACGCTTGATCTCGCTCAGCTGATTGAGGTCGGTGTAGAGTTGCGCCTTCTGGCCCATGCCATTGCTGCGTTCCATCAGATCACCACCAGTTCGGCACGCAGGGCGCCGGCCTGCTTCAGGGCTTCGAGAATCGCCATCAGGTCGCCCGGCGCGGCTCCGACCTGGTTGACCGCCTCGACGATATCCTGCAGCGTCGCGCCCGGCGCGAACTCGAACATGTGGCCCGAGCCTTCGTCGACCTCGATGCCAGTGCGGGGCGTCACGACGGTCTGCCCCTCGCTCAGCGGACCCGGCTGACTGACGTCGAAGGACTCGGTGATCGATACGGTCATGCCGCCATGGGTGATCGCCACCGGCGAGATGCGCACATTCTGGCCGATGACGATGGTGCCGGTACGGGAGTTGATGATAACCCGGGCGACCTCCTCGGCCGGCTCGACCTCGAGATTCTCCAGCACCGACAGATAGGACACCCGCTGGGAAGGATCCCGGGGCGCCCGCACCCGGATCGTGGCGGCATCCATCGCCGACGCCATCTCGGGCCCCAGCAGGCCGTTGATCTGTTCGGCGACACGGCGAGCGGTGGTGAAGTCGGCGTGGTGAAGGTTCAGCATCAGGCTATCGCCCTGGGCAAAGCCGTTCGGTACCGAGCGCTCGACGGTGGCGCCGTTCGGGATGCGGCCGACACTCGGCACGTTGACCGACAAACGGGAACCGTCGCGGCCCTCGGCGCCAAAGCCGGACACCACCAGATTACCCTGTGCCAGCGCATAGACCTGACCGTCGGCGCCCTTGAGCGGCGACATCAACAGGCTGCCGCCACGCAGACTCTTGGCATCGCCGATCGCGGAGACGGTGATATCGATGGTCTGTCCGGGCTTGGCGAAGGCCGGCAGCTCGGCGTGGATCGCCACCGCGGCAATATTCTTCGACGAGGGGTTCTGATCGGCCGGAATCGCCACACCGAAATTGTTCAGCATGTTGCGAAAGGTCTGGGAGGTGAAGCTGGTCTTGTCGCCGGTGCCGTCGAGGCCCACGACCAGGCCGTAACCGACCAGCTGGTTCGGGCGCACACCCGCCACCGAGGCGATATCCTTGAGGCGGTCGGCCTGAGCCACGGAGGCGACCCAGCTCAGACACAGGATCATTAATACGTAGGATGGGTGAGCGACGCTTTTGTACCTTTTTTCAAAGTGAGGTGAATGTTTGGGCGTCGCGTAACCCATCATGCCACTTGTGACAACCGTTGATGGGTTACGGCGCGCTTCGGCTCCTGAGCAACGGCCGAATCGCAGCCATGCGCGCCTCACCCATCCTACGACCGTGCAAAGTGTCTTGAGCCACATAGCCTGTCTCTCCTCAGAACAGCCAGAGCGGGCTGATAAAGAACTTGCCGAGCCAGCCCATGACGTTGGACTCATGCACGGCGCCGGTACCGCTGTAGGAGATCCGGGCATCGGCCAGCTTGGTCGAGGATACCGTATTGTCGGCACCTATATCCCGCTCCCGGACAATGCCGCTGACCCTTATATACTCGTCGCCCTGATTCAGCGTCAGCCATTTCTCGCCCTTGACCAGCAGGGTGCCATTGGGACGGACCTCGTGGATGGTCACGGTGATGTTGCCACTGAGGCTGTTGCTCATGTCCGAGGTCCCTTCGCTCTCGAACTGGCTGTCGGTACCGGCCGAAAAGCTGATCGGGTTGCCGAAGGCGCTGAGCCCGCGTCCGAAGAGCTCCGGCTGCGGCAGGCTGACATCGTTGCTCTTGTCGATGTCGGTGGCGGCTTTCTTCGTCGACTGGGTGCGTTCCGACAGCACCACGGTGATGATATCCCCGACCCGGCTGGCACGGCCGTCGCCATACAGGTTCACGCTGGTCGCCTGATTGTAGAGCGAGCCGTTGACCGGCGCCGGCGCCTGATACGCCTGCGGGGGTATCGGCGCGAAATAGGGATTGTCTGGTTTCGGCGGCTTGCTGACACAGCCGCCCAGCACCAGGGCCAGTATCAGGATCAGGGAGTTGCGGACGATCATCGAAGCCACCCCAGTCTGTTGTCAGAGCTGCTGCGTCACGAAGGACAGCATCTCGTCGGCGGTCGAAATGACGCGGGAGTTGAGCTCGTAGGCCCGCTGCGTGGTGATCATGTTCACCAGCTCCTCCACCGCGTTGACGTTTGAGCCCTCCAGCGAGCCCTGCTGCAGCAGGCCGGTACCGGCCTCGCCCGGAATCGCCAGCTGAGGGCGCCACTGGCGGCCGTTTCGATAAAGAGGTTCTGGCCGATCGCCTCGAGTCCCTGGGGTTGACGAAATCGGCCAGTTCCAGCTGACCGATCTCCTGCGGATTGGGATCCCCCGCCACCGTCGCCTGAACGGTACCGTCGAGGCCGATGGTAAAGCTCAGCACCTCGTCCGGCAACGTGATCGCCGGCTCGATCAGGAAGCCCTCGGCAGTCACCAGCTGGCCGTCACTGTTGAGCTGGAACTGGCCGTTGCGGGTATAGGCGATATCGCCGTTGGGCTGCACGACCTGGAAGAAACCGCGGCCGTTGATGGCGACGTCGAACGCCTCTTCGGTGATCTGCAGGTCTCCGGTCTCGAACTGCTTGTGAGTGCCGACGGTACGCACGCCGCTGCCAAGCTGCAGGCCGGATGGCAATTGTGACTCCTGGGCCGACTGGGCGCCGGGCTGGCGCTTGATCTGGTACAGCAGATCCTCGAACACCGCGCGGTCCTTCTTGAAACCGACGGTGCTGACGTTCGCCAGGTTGTTGGAGATCACCTTGAGGGCGGTATCCTGGGCGCTGAGGCCGGTCTTGGCGACGAACAGGGCTCCATTCATGAATATTTCTCCTGGATTCGCGATCAGCTCAGCTGCAGCACACGGGCAGCGGCGGTGGAATTTTCTTCGGCGGTTTTCATCAGCTTCACCTGCATCTCGAACTGACGCGCCAAGCTGATGATGTCGGTCAGCTCACTGACCGCATTGACGTTGCTGGTTTCGAGATAACCGGGACGCAGGCTGACATCCAGGGCCGGCGGCAGCGGCTGCGGCGTACCGGAACGCATCAGGCCGTCCTGCCCCTTGAACAGGGTGCCGGCCTCGGGCCGCACCAGCTTGATCCGGTCCACCAGCAACAGTTCTGCCGCATCCTCGCCGAGCGGGCGCGCCGTGATGGTACCGTCAACAGCAATATCGATCTTTTCCGAGGGCGGAATGATGACCGGAATGCCACCGGCGCCCATGACCGGCAATCCGCTGCCCGTGACCAGCTGATTGGCGGCATTGATCTGCAGCTCGCCGGCCCGGGTGTAGGCCTCGGTGCCATCCGGCGCCAGCACCGCGATCCAGCCCTCGCCGTCGATGGCGACATCGAGATCGCGCCCGGTCTGTGTCAGGGTGCCAGTACTGATATCGGTCGCCGGACGTTCGGTCTGGGCATAGACGCGGCTCGGCAGTCCGTCGCCGAACACCGGCATCGCCCGCGCCTGGGCCAGATCCGCCTTGAACCCCGTCGTGGTGGCGTTGGCCAGATTGTTGGCGTGGGCCTGCTGCGCCAGCATCGTCTCGCGCGCGCCGCTCATCGCGACATAAAGCACTTTGTCCATCTGCAGCCTCGCTGGGAAATCCTTTGCCGCTTTCACGGCGTTTGTCTAAAGAAAGCAGGATATGTGCCAACGAGCGATAACGGGAGACAGGCGCGTGAAAAGCAAAAGCGGCACCAGGTGATAACCTCGATGCCGCTTCTTTTGGCGTAGGGTGGCGTTAGCGGCGCAAGACTGCAGGCTCAATGCCCTTTGCGTCGTTCGGGCGCCGCGTAACCCACCATGTCGGGCGCAGCCCGACCTCTTTGACGCGTCACGCGTAACCGCCAGGGTCGGTGGAAATCCTGAAAATGAAGGAGCAATTTTCAGGGAACCGGTCACGCGTAACGTTCATATCAGATCTGCAGAATGTTCTGCGTCACCGTATTGAGGGTTTCCAGGGTCTTGGAGTTGGCCTGGAAGTTACGCTGTGCCTCGATCAGCCGGACCAGCTCCGCCGACAGGTCGACGTTGGACTGTTCCAGCGCCGCCGAGCGCAGGGTGCCGTTCAGGCCGGCCCCCGGCGGGTTGGTGATGGCGTCGCCCGAATCCAGGGTCGCGATCCATTCGGTATCGCCGCTGGGCTGCAGTCCGGACTGGTTCTCGAAGGTCGAGATCGCCACCACGCCCAGCGACTGGTTCTGGCCATTACTGAAGGACGCGACCATTTCCCCCTCGCTGCTGAAGGTCACCCCGATCAGGTCGCCCTTGGTGTAGCCGTCCTGCTGCTGGCTCTTGACGATGGACGCCGAGGCGAACTGCGTGGTGTTGGTCAGATCGAGCCGGATTTCGGTTTCGCTGTTGGCCGGATCCGCCCCTTGATCGTCAGTGCCGGCACAGCGCCACCGACGGGAAACTGACGGCCGTTGATGCTATTCAGCATGCCGCTGGTCGGATCGAAAGTGATGAGCACGGGCCCGACCTCGGTCTGATCCGCCTGATAACCGGGCTCGCCGGGATCCACGGTCTTGCCTATATCGAGCAGCTCGTCGCCGTTGAGATACGCATACACCCGGTAGACGCCCTGGAAGCTGTTGTCACCGGGAACGATCGTGGGCGATCCGAGAACCGAGCCGGGATCCGAAAGGGCCAGCAGGCCGTTCGCGACATTGCCGGACTCGGCCTTGAACGCGATCTCGATCTCATCGGTATTGGTGTTGTAGAGCACCGATTCCACGTCCGGATTCAGGTCCTTGATAGCCCCCTGGAACGAGACGATGGCCTGCCCTACCTGGGTCGCCGTCATCCCCGCATCCAGCTGAATCTCCACACCGCCGATGGTCAGGACACTATCGGCTGCCAGCGGCGTATTGCCGATGCCATAGGTATGGGTCTCGTTGGCCGCCAGCTGTTCGCTGGTGATGCTGCTCAGGGTTGCAGCGCTGGGATTCGCCACCTGAATCTCGTCGATATCGGTTGCCGACGCCCTGAATGTGATGATCAGGTCATCATTGGCGGTATCCACTGTCACCGAGGCGATGCGTGAGTCGCCGGTCGTCGTGTCCATGAGCGCCGCTATTTCCGCGTCCGCCGCGGCCTGCTCGGCGGGAGTTGCCCCCGGTGCGCGCCCAGTGGCCAGTATGTCCAGGTCAACCGTCACGCCCGAGATGTCGACGGTCCCGCTCAGGCTGTCGAAATCCAGCGTCTGCACTTCCCGCTCGGGCGGCTGCTCGACCATATTGAACTTCACGGTATGCTCGTTGCCCAGGCTGTCGAAAGTCCTGACCGTCGTGCTGTAGGTAAAAGACGAAGGCTCATCCTTGTCGTAGGGCCTCAGCAGCAACGACGAATCCTTCCGCGCATCGATATTGAACGACAGGTCGATATCCTCGGTCGCCTTGGGCGGGCTTTCCTTCTGGGTCACGGACAGGTTGCCGACCGGCAGCAGGTTGCCCTGGTCATCCAGACCGTAGCCCTGCAGGTACTTGCCGCTCTTCGAAATGATATTGCCGTCCTTGTCCAGCTCGAAGGCACCGGCGCGGGTGTAGGTCACGCCACCCTGGCCGTCGTCGAGCTGAAAGAAGCCGGAACCGTTGATCGCCAGATCCAGGTTGTTGTTGGTGAATTCGATGGTGCCGGCGCTGAAGTCCTGGGCAATATCGGAGACGGTCACACCGGAACCCGGGGTGTTGCTCGAGCCTGCGCCGACGACAGCGGTGGCATAGATATCGGCGAACTCGGTGCGCGAAGCCTTGAAGCCGACGGTGCTGGAATTGGCGATATTGTTACCGGTGACATCGAGATCGGTCGATGCGGCTTTCAGCCCGGTAATTGCCGTATTGAAACCTGCCATGTTCTGCTCCTTGGTTAACCGAGCTGCTTGATGTTGTTAATACCGGTCGAGCCGACGTCGGTGTTGACCTGCATGCCGATGCCGTTCTGCCCCAGGGTGACGCTGTTGATCCGGTGGCCAAGGTAGATCGGCAGGGTTTCCAGGTTTTCGCCGTCCACGGACTGGGCCACGATGCGGTACTGGCCCGCGGGCGTGTTCTCGTTGCCGTGCCAGACAAAGCTGTGATCGCCGGCCACGCGGGCGCCCATCTGCTGACGGTCCACCAGGGTGCCGTCGCGGTCGTAGATCGACAGCCAGACATCGGAGGCACTGTTTTCCAGCGACACCACGCCGTCCACCTGACCATCCTCCGGCAGCACCGCCAGATCGGTTTCGACGAAGGCGCGCTGGCCGACCATCGACGAGGCCTGAAGCGCCGCCTGGCTGCTCATCAGCGACTGCCCCATTTTCTCGACGGCCGTCGACAGATTGGCAATGTTCTCGACCGTGCTCATGCTGGCGATCTGCTGCATGAAGTCGGTGGTATCGGCGGGGCTGGTCGGGTCCTGGTTCTGCAACTGCGCGATCATCAGTTTCATGAACATCTCGCTGTCCGACTGATTCTGCGATTTCTGCGTACTGTTGCTCTGATTGGCCTGGTTGATCTGGTCAAAGACATTGCTGCCGTTGACGTTGTTGACGGTGCTCATCTTCTGTTACCTCCCGGGCTTATTGCCCGAGCGACAATGTACGCTGCAGCATCTGCTTGGCAGTGTTCATGATGTCGGCATTGATCTGAAAGGAGCGTGACGCCGAGATCATGTCGGCCATCTCCTCGACTACATTGACGTTGGGGTAATAGATATAGCCGTTCTCGTCAGCCATCGGGTGATTGGGACTGTACTCCTGACGCAACGGCGCCTCGCTCTCGATCACCCCGCCGACCCGCACGCCCTGCCCCGCCTCGGCGTCTGTCGCCGGCCAGAGGCTGTCCTGCTGCAGCGGCTGGACCTCGAACACCGCCTTGCGGGCGCGGTAGGTCTCGCCGATGCTGGAGCCGATGCTCTCGGCGTTGGCCAGATTACTGGCGGTGGTGTTCAGCCGCACGGTCTGGGCGTTCATGGCGGAGCCGGCGATATTGAAGACATTGGACAGCGACATGCTTATTCACCCCTCAGCGCTTTGCTCAAGCCCTGGAACTTGCGGTTGAGAAAATCGAACGAGGCCTGGTAGTCGATGGCATTTCCGGTGTAGCGGGCCATCTCCTGCTGCA
Organism: Marinobacterium aestuariivivens; assembly: GCF_042661465.1. Taxonomy (NCBI): domain Bacteria; kingdom Pseudomonadati; phylum Pseudomonadota; class Gammaproteobacteria; order Oceanospirillales; family Oceanospirillaceae; genus Marinobacterium; species Marinobacterium aestuariivivens. Next base: position 1,277,304 of record NZ_JBHSWE010000001.1, read on the forward strand.
CTTCGACGGTATTGTCGTCGACACTCGGCTGCACCGGCACGCGGAACAGCAGGTCGGCGGCCAGCGACGGATCCACGATCGCCTGCTGATGACCGGTGCGGGTCAGTTGCAGCCCGGGCGCGGCAGGCTCCGCCTGCTGCCCCTTCAGCAGCGCCTCGAAATCGAGATCCCGGGCCTTGAATCCCGGAGTGTCGGCGTTGGCGATATTGTTGGCCAGCACCTCGGCACGACGGGCCCGCACCAGCGTGGCCTGCTCGTGAATTCCCAGGGCATTGTCAAAGTTGATGGACATCCGCTTGCCTCTTTTTCGCGTCTGGGTGTAACGAAGCAAGTGGTGTGCCAAGGAAAGAAAAGCCACTGATTACGGGCTTCAGGGAAAATCAGGCGGCTGACGGCGGTAAGGCATTGCCGCTTTGCCGGCCCGGGCGGCAAAGCGTATGAGATTATGAGATAAGGTGGGAGCCCGGTCCTACGGGCGCACAGATCCGGCGCCGAGGCCATTCGTCCGTAGGAGCCCGGCCCTCCGGGCGAACATGGTTTGGTACAGAAGCCATTCGCCCACAGAGTGGGCTCCCACAAGATGCGGTCAGATCGCCTGGTAGATGATCCCGGGGCGGCAGTGAATCATGCGGTAGCAATCGGATAGCCCGGACAGGGACTCCGAGGCGCCGAGGAAGAGATAACCGCCGGGACGCAGCTGCTGACGCATGCGCCGCAGGATGTCGAGCTTGAGCTCGGCGGAAAAATAGATCAGCACATTGCGGCAGAAGATGATGTCGAACTGGCCGAGACCGCCATAGGCCCCCTGCAGGTTGAGGCTCTGGAACCGAACCCGGGTGCGGATCGGCGGCTTCAGCACCCAGCTGCCGTCGGCCTCGCGAATGAAGTGCCGCTGCAGCCGCTCCTGGGACAGCCCGCGCCCGATCGCCAGCATTTCGTAGCGGGCGCTGCGCGCCTGCTCGAGCACCCGGCTGGAGATATCGGTCGCGAGAATCTCTTCACCGCTCGGATAGGCGCCGGGATTGGACTGGCGATACTCATCCAGCAGCATGCTGATCGAGTAGGGTTCCTGACCGGTGGAGCAGGCCGCCGACCAGATACGCAGCCGGCGCATACCGACGCTCTGACGCAGCTCCGGCAACACCTGGCGGGACAGGATCTCGAACGGGTGAGCGTCACGAAACCAGAGGGTTTCGTTGGTCGTCATCGCGTCGATCACCTGCTCGCGCAGACGCAGACCGGCGGGCCCCTGCAGACGTTTGAGAAGGTCGCTCAGACTGCCGACCTGCAGATCGCGCATGATGCCGTTGAGCCGGCTCTGAACCAGATACTGCTTGTGCTCGGCCAGCAGAATGCCGCAGCTCTTTTCGAGAAACTGGCTGAATTGCCGGAAATCCTCTCCGTTTATGCTGAAGGACCTTCCCGTCCCCTGAATCATGCCGTTATCCTTCAGTGGGCTCGCTTCGATGCCTGCTCGATACGCTCGACCACCACGGTGGCCAGATCATTGGGGTTGAACTTGGCCAGGAAGCCGTCGGCGCCGACCTTTTTCACCATCGAAACATTGAAGCCGCCACTGAGCGAGGTATGCAGCACCACATTCAGATCGGACATCCGCGTATCCTCGCGGACCATCGAGGTCAGGGTGTAGCCGTCCATCTCGGGCATCTCGATATCGGAGATCATCATCAGGAAGACCTCGCTTGGCTTGTGCCCCTTGTCGGCGATCTGGCACAGCAGGTTCCAGGCCTGGCGGCCGTTGTTGGCCGCGGTGACCTTGACGCCGAGGTCCTCGAGGCTTCGCTGCATCTGGTTGCGGGCAACGCTGGAGTCGTCGACGATCAGCACATGGTACTGCCGCGCCTGCCTGCGCACATCCTCGGTCGCGACCTCCTCGCTGACCGTGGTGGGGGTAGGGTACAGGTCCGCCAGGATCTGTTCCACATCGAGGATCTCGATCAGACGGCCTTCGTATTCGAATACCGCCGTCAGATAGTTCTCGACGCCGATCTCGGCCGGCGGCGGCATGATCTGATCCCACTGGGTATTGAAGATACGGTTCACGCTGCGCACTAGAAACGCCAGGGTGCGCTTGTTGTACTCCGCCACGATCAGGAAGCAGTCGCGACGCTGGTCCTGCGGGATCGGTGTCCGGCCGATCGCTTCGGACAGATCCAGCACCGGTATGGTTTCGCCGCGGATATGGGCCATACCTTTCACCGCGGTGGTCTGACGCGGCACTTCGGTCAGGTGGGGGCACTGCAGCACCTCGCGCACCTTGAACACATTGATGCCGTACTGCTGATCGGTTTCCAGACCGAACAGCAGCAGTTCCAGCCGGTTCTGACCGACCATCTGGGTTCTCAGGTTTACAGTGTCCAGGATACCTGACATTATCAACACCCGTTGCAGAGATCTGAATTTGCGGTGAGAGCCACTTCAGCGCCCTGAACCCAGTCAGGACATCCGTGTGAGCAGCCTTTATTTAACACCAGTTATCGCTTGCCTGACCACCTTTTTACTCATCACAACGGCCCGGGCCGAAACCACCGCCGCCCAGGTCGAAGCCGCCGCGAACCGATTTCTCGACCAACACTATCAGCGGGCTTTCCCGGATGCCAATATCCGGCTGCATCTGAACCCGGTCAGCACCGCCCTCTCCCTGCCCGATTGTGAAAGCCCCTGAGTGTAGAACCGCCACGCGGCAGCGGTAGCCGTCTCACCACCCGGGTTTCCTGTGCCGGTCCCCGGCACTGGGGGATTTTCGTCACCGCCAGGGTGGAGATACTGCGCAACGTCATCATCACGCGCCGCCCGCTGGGACGGGGCGAGTCGCTGGGCAACCGGGACATCGAGATACGCCAACTCGATATCAGCGACGAAACCCGCGGCTACTTTACCCGCCCCGAGGACGTGATCGGCCGCAGCACCAGCCGCCACCTGCCCAATGGCAGCATTCTCAACGCCGGCATGCTGACCGAGCCGACCCTGATCCACCGCGGTGACAGCCTGATCATCGAAGTCCGCAAGGGCGCCCTGCAGCTGCGCGCCCAGGGCACGGCGCTGGAGGATGGCGAGAAAGGCGAGCAGATCAGGGTACGAAACGACAGCTCCGGCCAGGAAGTCCGCGCCCGCGTGATCGCCCGCGGCCTGGTGCGCCCGGTATCACGGTAATCGTAGGAGCCCGGCCCTCCGGGCGAATATGGTTTGGCACAGAAGCCATTCGCCCACAGAGTGGGCTCCCACAGGATATAATGTGCAGAAGTCCGGTCGTAAGTTTTGCGATCGCAAAAAAGGCTAAAGTTTTCCGTGCTGCGTCCGATAACGGGTGCATAAGCGAAACAGAGGATCACCAGGATGGCAATCAATTTTACGGGACTGCCACCGAACAGCCAGACCACCGGTACCCGTAGCAAAACCGACAACGAGCCTGTCGGCGGCCAGTCGCCGCAGCAGAGCGAAACACAGAAAGCGGGCGGCGGTCATGCCGACGAAGTGCGTCTGAGCGACTCGATTCAGGCGCTGCAGGCAGCCGACAAGCGCCTGGCCGACACTCCCGCCGTCGACGAGAGCCGGGTGGAAGCACTGCGCAATGCGATCGAGAGCGGCAGCTATCAGATCGACTACCAGCGCGTGGCACAACGCATGCTGGACTTCGAGCAGTCTCTTGACTAACCCGGCACAACTGCCGTCGGCAGAATCCTTCGTTACCCTGGCCCGCCAGAGTATCGGCGTTCTCGACGCGCTCGGCCAGCAGCTTGACGCGGAACTCGAGGCACTGCAGCGGCATGACCTCGAGGCCCTGCGCCGCTCGACCGGCGCCAAGCAGCAGCTGCTCGAGGAATTTTCAGGCCTGAACCAGTCGCGCGAGCAGTTGCTGGCCGGACAGGGCTTCCCTGCCAGCAGCGAGGGCGTGCTGGCCTGGTTCGACAGCCTGCCCGAGACGTTGCGCGCAGACGCCACCACGGCATGGCAGGCGCTGCAGCAACAGCTCGAGGGCATAACCCGCCAGAATCAGCGCAACGAGCAGGTTATCCTGCGCAACAGCCGCAATACCGAACAGCTGCTCTCGCTGCTGCGCGGCCAGAACCAGAATCAGACCCTCTACAATGCCACCGGCGCCAAGGGCCCGGCCTCCGCGCAGAACCGCCTCGGCAAGGCCTAGAACAACTCCACTTCGCCCTCGTCCATGGACTGCTGGGACACCGAGCGCGCGCGATCGCGCTCTTCGGTTGTGGCACGCAGCGCCAGGCTGCGGGCTTTCAGCGATTCCATCGCCTGGCAGCGGCCGGTATCGTCCAGGCTGTCCAGCCGGCCGATGCTGTCGGCGAGTTCCTGCAGCACCTCGATGTTGCGACGCAACGATGCCAGCGACTGTGTCGTCATGTCCTCGAACTGCAACGCCCGCACGGCATCGCCGACCGCGCTCTGCACCTGCTCGGTAACCTGCGATATCTCGCCCACCCGGGTATCGACGTAGCGGTCCATTTCGCCGAACTGGGTCAGCATCGCGCGGACGCTCTCCTTCGAGCTCAGGGTCTCGTTCATGTCAGTGGCCGCCATGTTGCCGACGGACTCGCGCAGCCGGCTGATGGTCTGGCGCGCGGCCGCGATGCCGTCACGGATTTCGTTGTTGAGCTCGCCGGAGTTGCGCGACAGGGTGCGCACCTCGTCGGCGACCACCGCGAATCCGCGGCCCGCCTCACCGGCCCGCGCCGCCTCAATGCTGGCGTTGAGCGCCAGCAGGTTGGTCTGGTTGGCCAGGTCCTCGACCTTCTCCAGCAGGCTGAAGATGCCATCCAGTCGCGCCACCATATCGTCGATCTGTCCGACCACACCGAGGCTGTGTTCGCTGACGTTCATCATCACGCCCACCAGCCGGTCCATCATCTCGCCGGTGCGCTGGATAAAGGCCTGGACACTGAACGCCTCTCCATTCTCGCCGCTGCGTGAAATCACCTCGGCACTGAGGGTGCCCTGACGCTCCGACAGCTCGGTGAGACGATGAAAGCTGGCGGCCATCAGCTGCACTGCGTCCCGCACCAGGCCGTCGGCACGCTGCACTTCCTGATCGACAATCGCGGCCTCCTGCGACAGCGTCAGCCCGAACTCCGACAGCACCCCCGGGCATGGCGCCAGCCTCTCCCGGACTCTCCGCTTCCGCGCGGGCATCGGGACGTCGCGCCAGCCGGATCAGGTTCAGCGTTGCCAGCAGCACCAGTGCCAGGGCGCCGAGTCGCCACGGCAGCGCCAGCATCAGCAGTTCCGCCATCAGCGTCAGTGCCAGCGCCGCCAGCGGTGCAAGGTATACCTGGCTCGTCCATTGATACTATTCATCAGCCAGAACTCCATCGGATTGAAGGTTCACCGCGACTGCATTCTGTTGCAGAACCTCGGACGCCGACCGCACCAGGGCTCCGGCGATTCGTGGCAGCGGCAGGATCTGCTGTGCCGCGCCCAGCTCGACGGCCGCACCCGGCATGCCCCAGACCATGCTGGTCGCCTCGTCCTGCACCAGCGTGCGGGCACCGGCATCGCGCAGGCGTCGCATCGCCGCAGCACCGTCCCGGCCCATGCCGGTCAGCATCACCGCCGTGCAGCAGCCGGGCTCGAGGACAAGCAGCGAATCGAACATCACCTCGACCGAGGGCCGGTGGCGGTTGACCGCAGGCCCGCTGTCCAGCCGGCAGCGATAACCGTCGCCGGCAGCCACCACCCGCAGATGGCGGTCTCCCGGGGCGATATAGACATGCCCCGGCTGCAACGGCTGCTGGTCCGCCGCCTCCTGCACCCTCAGCGGGCCGTTTTCATCGAGACGGCGGGCGAAGCGCCCGCTGAAGGAGCCGGGGATATGCTGGGTGACGACGATCGGGGGCATCCAGTCCGGCAACGCCTCCAGCAGCTGCTTGAGTGCCTGGGTGCCGCCGGTGGAGGCGCCGATGGCGATCAGCGCACGGGGATCCGGCTGCCGGGCCGGCCCCGCCGATTCACCTTCCGTCACTACCCGGGTGGCCCGCAATCCGGTCCGCAGCTTCGGCGCCGCCGCCGCGGCCGCCCTGACTCTGGCCAGCAGCCCATCGCGAAAGCGCTCCAGCGCCTGCTCATCGCTGCCGACTCGCGGCTTGGCCATGAAGTCCACCGCGCCCAGTTCCAGCGCCTGCAGCGTGACCTCGGCCTTCTCCGTGGTCAGGGACGACAGCATCACCACCGGCAGCGGTCGCAGACGCATCAGGTTGCGCAGAAACGTCAGGCCGTCCATGCGCGGCATTTCGATATCCAGCGTCAGCACGTCGGGCTGCAGCTGCTTGATCTTTTCCCGTGCATCGAAGGGGTCGACGGCCGTCCCGACCACTTCGAGCCCCGGATCCGAGGCCATCAGTTCAGTCAGCACCTGGCGCACGACCACCGAGTCGTCCACGATCAGCACCTTGATCGGATCCATCCATACTCCTTATTCAAAACTAGCGACAGCGCCGGTAGACCGTATTGCCGACAAGCCGGAAGCGATCCGTGAGGCGGCCCGGCGTTTCCGAATGACCGACGAACAGCAGGCCGCCGGGCCTGAGCAGATCGGCCATTCGCTGCAGCAGCCGCTGCTGGGTCTGCTGGTCGAAGTAGATCATCACGTTGCGGCAGAAAATCACGTCCAGGGCCCCGTCATCGGCCAGGGCCGCATCAGGTTAAGCTCTCTGAAGGTCAGCAGGGCACGCAGTTCATCCCGCACCCTGACCTGCCCGGCCGAGGCGCCGACGCCGCGCAGAAACCAGCGCCTGCGCACCGCCTCGGGCAACGTCGCCACCCGCTCGGCGGCATAGATGCCCTGTTGCGCCACGTCCAGCACCCGGGTGTCGATATCGGTCGCCAGAATTCGGACATCCCGATCCGCATCGGCAAAACGGCTGCCCATGACCGTCATCGCGATGCTGTATGCCTCTTCCCCTATCGCGCACCCGGCGGACCAGATCCGCAGCCGCCTCTGGCCCTGTCGATCCAGCTCCGGCAGCAGTTGGTCGGCCAGATAGTCGAAATGGTGAGGTTCGCGGAAAAAGGCCGTCAGGTTGGTGGTCATGGCATTGATAAAGCCCTGCAGGGCTTCCGGATGCTCCTGCAGATACACCAGATACTCCGCAAACCCCGCCAGCTTCAGCTCGCGTATCACCCGCACCAGCCGGTTGTAGACCATATCCTTTTTGCTGTCCGCCAGCACGATACCGGCATGGCGGTACAGCAGCGCCCGCACCTGCTCGAAATCGTGCAGGGTAAAGCTGAACGCCCTTTCGGCCGATACCAGAGGCCTTGTCCGGGTCACGAGCATGGGGCCTCCCTGCCAGACGGCGTGCCGGTCCCGCTATCAGAACTCCTGCCACTCGGTATCGTCGCCCGCCACCGCCGCGACAGACGTCCGGCGGCCGGTCTGGGCGGCCATGTCGCGCAGCCGGCCGACCAGTGCGGCCTCCGACGGACGGCTGTCCCCGTCCGCCACCCGGAAGGCATTGACCAGCCGCTGCAGCTGCTGCGCCTGTTCCTCCATCGCCTGGGAGGCGGCCGCAACCTGCTCGACCAGCGCCGAATTCTGCTGCGTACCCTCGTCCATCTCGGTGACCGCGATATTCACCTGTTCGATACCGCTGGCCTGCTCGCGACTGGCCGAGGCGATCTCGACCACGATCGACGACACCTGCTCGACCGCCGACATGATTTCGCCGAGGGCCTTGCCGGACTCGTCGACATGGCGTCCGCCCTCCTCGACCTTCTGCACGCTGTCGCTGATCAGCTCCTTGATCTCCTTGGCGGCACTGGCACTGCGCTGTGCCAGATTACGCACCTCCGAGGCCACGACCGCGAAACCGCGCCCCTGCTCACCGGCCCGGGCGGCCTCGACGGCGGCGTTCAGCGCCAGCAGGTTGGTCTGGAAAGCGATTTCGTCGATCACGCCGATGATCTCGGCAATGCGCGACGAACTGCGGCTGATCTCGGCCATGGCGCTGACGACCTGCGACGAGATATCCCCGCCCCGCTCGGCCAGCGTCCTGGCGTTCTCCGCCAGCCGGCTGGCCTCCTGGGCATTGTCGGCATTCTGCTTCACGGTGCTGGTCATCTGCTCCATGCTGGCGGCGGTTTCTTCGAGGCTCGCGGCCTGCTCCTCGGTGCGCTGGCTCAGGGTGTTGTTGCCGGTCGCGATCTCCGAGGCGCCGTTGGCGATATTGCCGCCGGCCTGGCGGATATCGCCGACCATCGTCTGCAGCTTCGCCAGGGAGCTGCCCAGCGCCTGGTTGAGTTCGTCGAAGTCGCCATGGAAATCGCCGCTCATCCGCTGCGTCAGGTCGCCGTCGGCCAGTGCATTGAGCACCCGCTTGACCTCCCGCACCGGCTCGACCACGGTCTCGAGCATCTGGTTGATGCCCTCGGCCACGTTCTTCATGAAACCCTGGTAGATCTCGGCATCGAGGCGCTGGTCCAGCTGCCCCTGGGCGGCCTTTTCGATCAGCGCCTCGATCTCGCGCTCGGCGATCAGCTGATCGGTAATGTCCTGCCACTCGACCACGGTGCCGAGGCGCTCGCCCTGTTCGTCCACCACCGGGGTGGCAACCAGGTCGAAACTGCGCTTGCCGATGGCGATGCGGCTGCGGAAGGTATCCTTCATTGCCTCGAGCAGCTTGCGCTGGTGCTCGGGATGCTTGTGGAAACTGTCGATATTGGCGCCGACCAGCCGTTCGGCATCGAAATCCGGCAACTGGGTGCGGATGTCTTCCTGGGCCTTGCGCATCATCTGCAGCACGGCCTCGTTCATATAGATGATCTCGCCGCGGGTATCGGCCATCATCACGTTGGAGGTGACGTTATCCAGCGCCACCTTGACCCGTTGCGACCGCCGCGCCTGCTCCCGGGCATCGTTGAGTTCGAAGCCGAGCTTGATCGCCAGCGACTTGACCACCCGCTTGAGCTGCCCCAGCTCGCCCGGCTCCTCGACCGCAATCGCGATCTGGTAGTCGCCCTGGGTGATCTGGCGCACCAGCTGGCCGGTCGCGGTCAGGGGTTCGATCAGATCCTTTCTGAACAGCCGCGCCATGCCTGCCGCCAGCACCACGAAAGCGACGACCGGCCCCGCCATCAGCACCAGGTCGTGCGCGCCCGCGGCGAAGAGCCCGCCGGTCAGCACCACCATCAGCGCAACCGACATCAGCATCCAGCGCAGCGCGTTGCGATAGAGAGTCTTCTGCGGCAGCGCCGCCGGATCCGGCAACCGCGTCTCCTCGCTGGCGAGCCTGCCATAGAGCGCCTCGGATGCGGCGATCTCCTGTTCGCTGGCACGGGTGCGCACCGACATGTATTCGACCACCTGGCCGTTCTTGTAGACCGGTGTGACATTCGCCTTGACCCAGTAGTAGTCGCCGTTCTTGCAGCGGTTCTTGACCAGCTTGCACCAGGGGCGCCCGAGCTTCAGCGTCGCCCAGAGATCGGCGAAGGCGGCGGGCGGCATGTCGGGGTGGCGCACCACATTGTGATTGCGGCCGACCAGCTCGTCGGCACCGAACCCGCTGACCTCGACAAAGGCCGGGTTGACGTAGGTAATGATCCCCTTGAGGTCGGTCTTGGTGACCAGTTCCTGGCCGTCACGCAGTTTCACCTCGTGATCGGTTACCGGCATGTTGATCTTCATCCCTGCTCTCCTTCATCGCTCTGGCGGGTGATCCGGTCGGTCAGTGCCAGTTCGCCCGAATTCATCATCGCATCCACGTCCAGCACCACGATCATCTTGTCGTCGAGGGTCGCAAGACCCCTGATGAACTCCTGATTGATCACCCCGATCGGCGGGGCGGGCCGTATATCGGCCTCGGCGATGCTGTAGGTTTCGGCGACCGCATCGACCACCACCCCCATCACCCTGTCCTGCCCGCCGCTGCGGACCCGGAGCACCACCACCACGGTGGTCGGGCCGTAGTCCAGGGCTCGAGCGCGAAACGCTGGCGCAGATCGATCACCGGGATGATGGCGCCCCTGAGGTTCAGCACCCCTTTCAGATAGTCCGGCGTGTTCGGAAGCCGGGTGACCGGCATCCAGCCACGGATCTCCTGCACCCGCAGGATATCGACCGCATACTCTTCGTCAGCCAGCAGAAACGTCAGGAACTGCCGGCTCAGACCGGCCTGTTCCGACGCCTCAATGGCGCTGTTGGGTTGCAGCGTCGTCATGTGCTTTCCCTGCCCTGCTTGTGATGAATTCATGACCGCCATCGGCCGCGCCCGGGCGGGCGTCAGGCCCGCGCTTGACCAGTCCGGCGACATCCAGGATCAACGCCACCCGGCCATCGCCGAGGATGGTCGCGCCGGCCAGGCCCTCGACACGCCGGAAATTGGACTCGAGACTCTTGATGACCACCTGCTGCTGACCCAGCAGCTCGTCGACCACCAGTCCCGCCCGGCGCTCGCCGGCCTCGACCACCACCACCAGCCGGCTGCGGTTGTCACCGCCGTCACTGTCGAGCCCGAAGGTTTCGCCAAGGCGCAGCAGCGGGATGTACTCGTCGCGAAAGTGCAGCAACCGTTCCGCGCCGGCGACCCGGTTCAGCGACTGCGGACCGGTCTGCAGCGTCTCGATGATCGAGACCAGCGGAACGATGCAGGTCTCTCTGCCGACCCGCACCAACTGACCGTCGAGTATCGCCAGGGTCAGCGGCAATCTGACGCTGAAGGTGCTGCCCCGCCCCACGGCACTGGCCAGGCTGACATGACCGCCGAGGGCCTCGATATTGCGTCGAACCACATCCATGCCGACACCGCGTCCGCTGAGATCGCTGACCTGTTCGGCGGTGGAGAAGCCCGGCAAAAAAATCAGTTCCTGCATCGCCTGTTCCGACAGGCCGGCATCGGCCGCCACCAGCCCCTTTTCCACCGCCTTGCGGAAGATCCTGTCGCCATCGAGACCACGCCCGTCGTCGCTGATCTCGATCACGATAAAACCGCCCTGGTGATAGGCATTGAGCTGCACCAGGCCGGTGCTGTCCTTGCCTGCGGCCAGACGCTCGGCGGGCATCTCCAGGCCGTGATCCAGGGCGTTGCGCACCAGGTGCATCAACGGGTCGCCGATCTTTTCCAGTACCGTCTTGTCGAGTTCGGTCTGTTCGCCGTGCAGGCGCAGTTCGACCTCTTTGCCGAGTTTCGCGCCGACATCGTGCACCAGGCGCGGAAAGCGGTTGAAGACGAAGCTGACCGGCAGCATCCGCACCCGCATCACATCTTCCTGCAGCTCGCGGGTATTGCGCTCGAGCTGCGCCAGCCCGGCCTGCAAGCGTTCCAGCGCCTCGCTCTCGAGGCCCGCCAGTTCCTGACCGAGCTGCCCGAGCATCGCCTGGGTAATCACCAGCTCTCCCACCCGGTTGATCAGCGCGTCGACCTTGTCGATCGCCACCCGGATCGACCCGCTGTCCTGTTTCGCGACCGGCGCCGGCGGCCGGGCCGCGACGGGGGCTCTATCGTCCTGCGCGGGCGTCCAGGCGGCAACCCGCTCGGAAGCCGGCGCCGCGGCTGGCTGCAGCGGCATGATCTGCAGATCGCATTCGTCTTCGACCCACTCGAAAATCTCGCGGATCTCGTCCTCGCCACAGGCGGCGTGGAGCTCCAGCTCCCAGGCGAGATACAGCTGCTCGGGCTCCAGCGCCTCCAGCGCCGGCAGCCGGCCGCAATCCGGTCGCACCTGCAGGGGACCCAGTTCGGCCAGGGCATCGAACATCAGCAGCGGCTCGTTGCCGGTCTGCAGCAGGCCGGGGTCCGGCACGAAGCGGATCAGCCAGCCCTGGTCGGAGGCCGCGACTGTTGCCGGTGAAGAGACCGGCGGGGCGGCCGTCGGCTCAACTGCCAGCGCGGCTTCCAGCCCCTGGCGAACCTTCGCGACAGGCGCCGGTGCATCGCTATCGCCGTCGCGTGCCGCCTGCAGCAGCAGCCGCATCGCATCGACGGCTTCAAGCAGCAGGTCGACCAGGGCGGGCGCAGCCTGACGGCGCCCGCTGCGCAGCTGATCGAGAAGGGTTTCGACATGGTGGGTGAATTCGGCCAGCGCCGTGAAACCGAAGGTGCCGGCCCCGCCCTTGATCGAGTGAGCGGCACGAAAAATGGCATTGATGGTCTCGCCGTCATCGGCATCCAGCGCCAGCAGACTGGACTCCATCACCTCCAGCCCCTCGGAGCTTTCCTCGAGGAAGGTCGGCACGAACTGCGACATGTCCAGGCTCATGGCAACCTACCGGATTACGCGCTTGACGGTGCCGATCAGTTTCTCCGGATTGAACGGTTTCACCAGCCACCCGGTCGCCCCCGCCGTCTTGCCCCGGTCCTTCATCTCCGGCGAGCTTTCAGTGGTCAGCATCAGAATGGGGGTGAACTTGAATGCCGGCAGCCGGCGCAGTTCCGAGCACAGGGCAATGCCGTCCATCACCGGCATGTTGACGTCCGTCAGCACCAGATCGAAGCCTCCGCTGCCGGCTTTCGCCAGGGCATCGCGGCCATGCTCCGCCTCGACCACCTCATACCCCTCCTGCTTGAGGGTAAAGCTCACCATTCCCCGCAGGGAGGCAGAATCATCGACTACCAGTACCGTTGCCATGGTTATCACTCTCCGTGTTGTAACAGGCGGGCCAATTATCAGATTCGATCAGTCGGAAGGGGCGGGCCATCCGGCAGCAACAGATCGGGAGCCAGCCCGAGGCGCTGTGCGGCATCGAAAATCACCACCGGATGCCGGGTCCATTCGATATCGACACCGAGCCTGCGGGCATCGCGAATAAAGGTCAGAAGCAGCTGGATACCAGCCGTATCGATACGGGTGACGGCATTGCCATCGAGTTCAAGCGAGGATCGGGAGATATTATCGGACAGTTCTGTTTTCCATGGCCCTGCAGAAACAATAGTAAGCTCTTCGGGCAGCGTTATTCGTGAAACTGCAGTAACGGTTTTATTATTGCATTCCATTACAGACCCTCTTAATTCAAGGCCAAGTCCCGACGCCAATCCATACTAGTGTCTGCAATGAGATACATCAAACGTTTTTTAGTTTAAAAATACTTTTTAAAACAACAGCGTAAATCAGAAACAAAAAAGTAAATATGGAAGATTATTTTTATCGAACATTCAACTATTTAAAAGACACGACCAATTCGGAAAACCATGTAAAAAAATAAACGAGTGATAATTCAATATGAACGATTGGAGACGCCAGGCAGGAGCTCCGGCCTGGCGTCTTTTATTCAATCGATGCGTTCAAGAAGCGCCTTGTGAATACGACCCTTTTCCACATAATGCCCGGCATTGGCGCCCAGTTTGGCGACCGCCTGCGCATCGAGCTCTCGCACCACTTTCGCCGGTGCCCCCAGAATCAGCGAATTGTCCGGAAAGACCTTGCCTTCGGTGACGATGGCGCCGGCACCGACCAGGCAGTTTTTGCCGATCACGGCCCCATTGAGCACCACGGCCTGAATACCGATCAGGGAGCCTTCGCCGACAGTGCAGCCATGCAGCATCGCCTGGTGACCGATGGTGACATTGTCGGCGACGCTGAGTGGATACCCCATGTCGGTGTGCAGCACGGCCCCCTCCTGCACATTGCTGGCGACGCCGATCTCGATCGTCTCGTTGTCGCCACGCAATACCGCCTGGGGCCAGACGCTGGCTCCCTGCTTCAGTACCACCTTGCCGATCACCGTCGCCTGTTCGGCAACATAGGTGTCGTCATGAATCTCGGGGCAATGCTCCCCGTACCGATAGATCGCCATTGAGTGGCCTCCTGGTGCACCTGTTCGCTGAGAATCGATCAAAGATTGACGGGGTTGAAGCCGCTGCATCCCGCTCCGATCTCATTCTTTTTTGATAACGCCGCGCTGGATCTGATCGCGCTCGATCGACTCGAAGAGCGCCTTGAAGTTGCCCTCGCCGAAGCCCTCGTCCCGCTTGCGCTGGATAAACTCGAAGAACACGGGCCCCAGCAGCGTGGCCGAGAAGATCTGCAACAGCAGCTTCGGCTCGCCACCTTCGGTGCTGCCATCGACCAGGATGCCGCGCGCCTTCAACTCCTCCACCGGTTCGCCGTGGCCTGGCAGGCGCTCTTCGAGCATATCGTAATAGGTATCCGGCGGCGCGGTCATCAGCGGCACGCCATTCTTGCGCAGACGGTCGACACAGGCCGGCAGATCGTCGCAGCGCAGCGCGATATGCTGCACCCCTTCGCCGTTGAACTGCATCAGGAACTCCTCGATCTGGCCTGTGCCACCAGCCGATGCCTCCTCGTTGAGCGGTATGCGGATCTTGCCGTCCGGCGCCGTCATCGCCTTCGAGGTCAGCCCGGTATACTCGCCCTTGATGTCGAAATAACGAATCTCGCGGAAGTTGAACAGACGCTCGTAGAAATCGGCCCAGAACGCCATCCGGCCGCGATAGACATTGTGCGTCAGATGGTCGATCTCGTAAAAGCCGCACCCCTGCGGATGCCGGTCGACGCCGTCGAGGTACTCGAAGTCGATATCGTAGATCGACGAGCCCTCCTCGAAACGGTCGATCAGATAGATGGGCGCACCGCCGATCCCCTTGATCGCCGGTAGCCGAAGCTCCATCGGCCCGGTCGGAATATCCAGCGGCTGGGCCCCCTTCTCGAGAACATGGTTGTAAGCCTGGTGCGCATTCCTGACCCGGAAACCAAGACCGCAGGCCGAGGGCCCGTGCTCCTGGGCGAAGTAGTCGGCCAGGCTTTTCTTCTCGCGATTGAGGATAAAGTTGATGCCGCCCTGGCGATAGAGGTCGACCGCTTTCGAACGGTGCGTCGCCACCTTCATGAAGCCGAGCAGCCTCAATACCTCCGCGACCTTCCCGGGGTCGGGACCGGCAAACTCGACGAACTCGAAACCGCAGAGCCCTGCGGGATTCTCGAACAGATCACCCATGGTTGCTCTCCTCTTTGCATTCAAAGGCTGGACGGCTCCCGGTTGCGCCAAGCGACCGCAACCGGCCGTTCAGACCTGGAAATATGATGATGCATTAAGGATAGCTCCGGAATGGGTGGCTACAGCCAGGCAACCAGTAGAGTCCCGGCCAGCACCGCGGTGAGCACGGCATTCATCGCCATGCCGATGGAGCTGTAAACGCCGGTAACGCTGTGCTGCTGGAAGGCGGCCGCGGTGCCGATACCATGGGCCGTGACGCCCAGCGCCAGTCCCTGTGCGCGGCGATCACGGATGCGCAGCCACTTCATCAGAGGCAGCGCGAGCACGGCGCCGAAAATGCCGGTGACGGCGCAGAGCACCGCCGCCAGCTCCGGGATGCCGCCGAGATCCTGGGCAATGCCCATCGCTACCGGCGCCGTGACCGACTTGGGCACCAGTGTCAGCAGCAGGGTGCGATCGAAACCGAACAGCCAGGCCAGTCCCAGTGCGCTCAGTACCGACACCAGGGAGCCGGCCAGCAGCGCCGGCACCAGCGCTGGCAGGCTGCGTCTGAGACTGCGCCGATTCTGCCAGATCGGCAGCGCCAGACAGACGACCGCAGGTCCGAGCATGACATGGATAAACTGGGCACCGGCAAAATAGTCCTCGTAGGAGACGCCGGTCAGCGACAGGAAAAACACCAGCAGGCAGACGCTGGTCGCCACCGGATTGAGCAGCGACGATTGCCGCGCCCACCGGTGCAGCCACTGGGACAGCGCATAGGCGGCCAGGGTCAGCAGCAGCCAGATCAGCGGATCCCGTTCCAGATAGACCCAGAACTGCCCGAGCTCGGCATTCATGGCTCCAGCTCCTCTTCCCGTGCCGGCGCAATGCGCCGAGCCAGTACAGCGAAAACCCCGGCCGTCACGACCAGACCGACCAGCAGGCTGACCAGCAGCACCACCAGCAGTTGCAGCAGTATCGGGCTGACCAGCCCCAGGTGACGTACGATACCGACCGCCGCCGGCACGAACAGCAGCGACAGGTTGGCGAGAAAGAAGCGGGTCACCTGTTCGAGGTCCGGCCAGCCGCGGGACATGGCCGGCAGCACCAGCAGAAACAGCAGCATGCCGAGTACCGGACCCGGTACCGACAGCCCCAGCAGTTCGACCACCAGGGTGCCCAGCACCGGAGCCCGATGATCAATGTCAGCGCCGCGAGCATTGGCCCTACTCCGGTCGGCGGCCGCCGATGGCGTGCGTGATCTGGTCGGCCGCCGCCATGACTGCCGCGCTGTAGACCGGTATTCTGTCGGCCCGGACCCTGACCGAGGGCCCGGAAATCGAGACGGCGGCGATCGCCTCGGCGTTTTCGTCGTAGATGTTGGCGGCCACGCAGCGCAGCCCCGAGGTCTGCTCCTCGTTGTCGACCGAATACCCCTGGGCGCGGATCCGCCCCAGCTCCTCGAGAAAAGCGCTGGGCGAGGTGATGGTATTCGGCGTCATCGCCTCGAGCCCGGTGCGTTTGATGATCGTCATCACCTCGTCATCATCGAGCGCCGACAGCAGTGCCTTGCCGACGCCGGCGGCATGCAGGGCGCCGCGACTGCCGATCTGCACCACCATGCGCATCACCTCGGAGCACTCCACCTGACCGACGAAAACGTGCTGCACGCCCTCCAGCACCGCGAGATTCGACGTCTCGCCGGTCTCGGCCACCAGCCGCTTCATGAAAGGACGGGCCTGGGCGACGAAGTCGCGCTTCTTGAGATAGGCGCTGCCGACCGAAAAGGCGGTCACGCCGACCGACCATAGGCCGCTCTGCTCGTCGAAGTCGACGAAGTCGAGCTGGCGCATGCTGTTGAGCAGCCGGTGTGCGGTAGAGGGCGCCAGTCCGAGACCGCCGGACAGTTCCGTCAGATTGAGGCCGATATCGGAGGTCGCCAGCCGCTCCAGCAGGGTCAGTGCCCGGGTCAGGGACTGCACCTGCACGGCGCTGGAGGTGGCGGTTTTCTTGCTGGTCTTGCTGCTGCGCGCGTCGCTACGGCGGTCACTCATCGAGGCGTTGTCCCTGCTAGACGAAAAACCGCCACAGCATAGCACCCCAGCGCGCATCATCGAAGCAGGCTCGTTGCCGGTGCGGTGCGCTTCGCTTCCTGGCAATCGCTCCTGCATTGCCAGGATTCACGCGGGGCGGCCTTCCGCCATCCATGGCGATAACCAGCACCCTACGATATATCAGACCCTGTAGGGTGCTGGTGAGCAACGCGAACCGCACCACTCAACCGCCATCACCGGTCCAACAGCTCGATCCAGTGCTGCACCGGCACCTCGGCCTTGGTTTCGAGGTGCAGCTGGCAACCGATATTGGCGGTGACGATGCGGTCCGGGTTGTCGACGGTCAGCGCCTCGAGTTTGTTGCTCAACAGCCGCTGGCTCATTTCGGGCTGCAGGATCGAGTAGGTACCGGCCGAACCGCAGCACAGGTGCCTGTCGTGGGTCGCGGTCAGTTCGACACCGGCCTTGCGCAGCACCTGCTCGACCACCCCGTTCTGCTTCATCGCGTGCTGCAGCGTACAGGGACAATGGAAGGCAACCCTGTCGGCTCCCTTGCCCAGCCCCAGCTTCGACAGGTCCTCGTCGAGCAGCACCGCGCCGAGATCCCGCGTCAGCTCGCTGACCCGGCGCGCCTTGTCGGCATAGCGCGGATCCTGACGCAGCAGATGGCCGTACTCCTGCACCATGGCGCCGCAGCCGGAGGCGGTCATCACGAGCGCCTCGGCACCGGCTTCGATCGCCGGCCACCAGGCATCGATATTGCGCCGCATGAAATCGAGACCGTCCTCGTGCGCCGTCAGGTGGTAGCTGACCGCACCGCAGCAGCCGGCCTTCGGCGCCTCGACCAAGGTGATGCCCAGGCGGTCCAGCACCCGTGCCGCGGCGGCATTGGTATTGGGCGCGGCGGCGGGCTGGGCGCAGCCGGCCAGGGCGATCATCACTCTTGGGTGGCTGCTCGCGGGCCAGGGTTTCGCCTCGCGCCGCGGCGGCACCTTCGTTTTCAGCGGTGCGGGCAGCAGCGGCCGGAACAGCTGGCCGGCCCGCAGCAGCGGACCGAAGCGGTGGCGGTAGGGCAGCACCTGACGCAGCCCCCAGCGCAGCAGCCGCTCTTTCGGCGGTCTCGGCAGCTGCTCCTCGACGAGGCCACGTCCGATATCGATCAGCCGGCCGTACTGGACGCCCGACGGGCAGGTGGTCTCGCAGCTGCGGCAGGTCAGGCAGCGGTCGAGGTGGGTGCGGGTCTTCTCGGTGACCTGTCCGTCTTCGAGCAGCTGCTTGATCAGGTAGATGCGCCCGCGCGGCCCGTCACGTTCGTCATTGAGCTCCTGGTAGGTCGGGCAGGTGGCGGTACAGAAGCCGCAGTGCACGCAGGTGCGCAGGATCTCTTCGGCCTCCTGCCCCTGCACGCTGTTCTTGTATTGCGGAAGAATAGTGGTTTTCATGACGTCACATCCAGCTATAGAGGCGGCCGGGGTTGAACAGGCCGTCCGGGTCGAAGGCCTTTTTCAGACGCTGCTGAATCAGTTTCAGCGCCGGCGCCTGGGGTGCATCACCTCGCCACAGCGGTCGCCGCCGCGAAACAGGCTGACCTGACCGCCGGCCGCTGCGGCCAGCTGCTCCATCCGTTCCCGGTCCGAATCGCCGCGGTACCAGCGCTGGGCGCCGCCCCAGTCGATCAGCCAGTCGCCATCGAGCGGCAGGGGGTCCGCACTCGAGCGGATCGAGAAGCGCCACAGCGGCCTATCCTCGTCGAAGAAGCCGAGACGCTGGTCGCGCAACGCCTGCCAGAACGCCTGATCATCCTCCAGCCGCTCCCCGCCCCACTGACGCACCGTGGCATCGACGGCCGTGCGGGCCCCCGAGAGGCGCAGGTAGAGCCGGCCATCATGCCAGCAGGCCGCCGACAGCGGTTTCGGCTCGCCGGCACGCTCGTTCATCAATCGCACGGCCTCGGCCAGGTCGGCTTCACACACCAGGGTGACCGTCGCGGCCGGCCTGGGCAGTACCTTGAGGCTCACCTCGGTGATGACACCCAGCGTGCCCATGGCCCCGGCCTGAAGCCGCGAGACATCGTAGCCGGCGACATTTTTCATCACCTGGCCGCCGAAGCGCAGCTGCTCGCCCAGGCCGTTGATCAGCCGGATGCCCAGCACCTGATCCCGTACCGATCCCCACCAGGGACGTGCGGGACCTGACTGGTTGCAGGCCAGGGTCCCGCCGAGCGTTGCCTGGCCGCCAAACAGCGGCGGCTCGAACGACAGCATCTGTCCCTGTTCGTCCAGTGCCGCGGCGATCTCGCTCAGCGGTGTGCCGGCCCGGGCCGTCAGCACCAGCTCCACCGGCTCGTAGCTGAGGATGCCGCGATGACCGCCGACATCGAGCGGCTCGCCGCTGCGTTCGCGACCCATGAACGACTTGCTGCCGCCCCCTGAATGTTCAGTTTGTCCCCGCTCTGCCGGGCCTGCAGGACCTGATCCTGCAGTTGTTTGCTGATATCGCTCATTTCAGGCTCCCACGGGTTCGGGTGTGGATTCGATCGACCGGTATTCCTGGCAGTGGCGCAGCGTCGGCACGCCCTTGCCGGGATTCAGGGTCCCCGCCGGATCGAAAGCGTCCTTGATCGCATTGAACTGGCGCAACTCCTGCTCGTTGAACTGCACCGGCATCTGGCGGATCTTCTCGATGCCGACACCGTGCTCGCCGGTGATGCAGCCGCCGACCTCGACGCAGAGCTCGAGGATCCTGCCGCCGAACGCCTCGGTTTTCTCGAACTCGCCCGGCACGTTGGCATCGAACAGAATCAACGGATGCAGGTTGCCGTCGCCGGCATGGAAGACGTTCGCGACCCGCAGCCCGTAACGCTCCGACATCCGCTCCATCTCGGTCAGTACCCGGGCCAGCTGGCCGCGCGGAATGGTCCCGTCCATGCAGTAGTAATCCGGCGAGATGCGCCCGACCGCCGGGAAGGCCGACTTGCGCCCTTTCCACAGCAGCGCCCGCTCCGCCTCGTCATGGGAGGTGCGGACCGAGGTGGCACCGAGCTGGCGGAACAGGCTCTCGACCTTTTCGATATGCTCCTGCACCTCCTCCGCCGTGCCGTCGACCTCGCACAGAAGCAGCGCCCGGGCATCCCTCGGATAGCCGGCCCGGGCGAAATCCTCGGCCGCCTGGATCGCATGGGTGTCCATCATCTCCAGCCCGCCCGGAATGATGCCCGCGGCGATGATGCCGCCGACCGCATCGCCTGCGGTCTGCACGCTGTCGAAGCCGGCCATCACCACCCGCGCCCGCTCAGGCGTCGGCAGCAGTTTCACGCGCACCTCGGTGACGATGCCCAGCAGGCCTTCGGAACCGGTCATCAGCGCCAGCAGGTCCATGCCGCCGCTGTCGAGCCCTTCGCCGCCGATCTGCACCCGCTCGCCTTCGACGGTCAGCATCTCGATGCCGAGGATATTGTGCACCGTCAGGCCGTACTTGAGGCAGTGCACCCCACCGGAGTTCTCGGCCACGTTGCCGCCGATGGTGCAGGCGATCTGGGACGACGGATCGGGCCCGTAATAGAGGCCGAACTCGGCCGCCGCCTCGCTGATCGCCAGGTTCCGTACCCCGGGCTGCACCCGGGCACTGCGCGCGAGCGGGTCGATCCCGAGAATGCGGTTGAACTTCGCCAGCGACAGCACCACCCCTTCGGCATGGGGCATGGCACCGGCGCAGAGGCCGGTACCGGCACCGCGCGCCACCACCGGCACCTGTTCGCGATGGCAGATGCGCAATACCTCCTGCACCTGCTCGACGGTCTGGGGCAACACCACCAGCATCGGCCGCTCGCAGTACATCGAGAGGCCGTCGCACTCGTAGGGGCGCAGCGTCTCGTCATCGCTGATCACGTATTCGGGATCAATGAAGCGTCGAAAGCGGTCCGCCAGATCCGATTTCTTGGGGTTGTTCAGATTGCTCATCGGCCACTCCGGCTGAAAAGATGGGTTTTCGATTCGCCTCAGCCCAGGCTGCGATGCAGGTGATCGATACCCGCCTGGGCGCAGGCCATATCCTGCTGCGGCGTACCGGAACTGATGCCGATCCCGCCGACGACCGCACCGCCGACCTCGACCGGCAGTCCGCCGCCGACCACACTGATGCGTCCGCCCAGCGCGGTATGGATACCGAACACCAGGTTTCCCGGCGTGCAGGCCTGGTTGTATTCGTGGGTCGCCTTGCGTGCCGCCGCCGCGGTGAAGGCCTTGTCCTGGGCGACGGTGACACTGGTCACCTTACCACCGTCCATGCGCTCGAACGCAATCAGGTTGCCGGACTCGTCCGTCACCGCAATACACATCGGCACCCCGATCTCGCGGGCATGCCGCGCGGCACCCTCGATAAGAACGCGGGCCTCGGCCAGCTCGAGTCGTTGAATGGACAACATCTTTGCTCACTCCTGTTCGACAGAAAATTTCCTGTATTGCTTCATGACTAACGGATGCACGAAACCTACACACTCGCTTTCACTTCGCGGCGCCAACGGTGCAACAGCGGCTCGGTGTACCCGTTGGGCTGCTCGCAGCCCTTGAAGATCAGGTCGCAGGCGGCCTTGAAGGCGAGGCTGCGGTCATAGTCCGGGTCCATCCGGCGATAGGCCGGGTCACCGGCGTTCTGGTTGTCGACCACCGCCGCCATCCGCCGCAGCGTATCCATCACCTGATCGTCGGTGCAGATACCGTGCAGCAGCCAGTTGGCCAGGTGCTGGCTGGAGATCCTCAGTGTCGCCCGGTCCTCCATCAGTCCGGTGTTGTGGATATCGGGTACCTTGGAGCAGCCGATGCCCTGATCGACCCAGCGCACTACATAACCGAGGATGCCCTGGACGTTGTTGTCGAGCTCGGCCTGGATCTGCTCCGGGCTCAGGCGCTGCTCGCCGAGCAGCGGCGGCGTCAGCAGCAGGTCCAGGCTGCCGCGCGCCCGTTCGGCCAGTTCGCGCTGGCGTGCCACCACTTCGACCCGGTGGTAGTGGACGGCATGCAGCGTCGCCGCCGTCGGCGAAGGTACCCAGGCACAGTTGGCGCCGGCCCGGGGATGGGCGACCTTGGCTTCCATCATCCGCGCCATCTCGTCCGGCATCGGCCACATGCCCTTGCCGATCTGCGCCACGCCCTGCAGACCGCACTCGAGGCCGATGTCGAGGTTGCGGTCCTCGTAGGCCTGAATCCAGGGCTGCACCTTGATCGCCTCTTTCGGCAGCACCGGCCCCGCCTCCATGCAGGTATGGATCTCGTCGCCGGTACGGTCGAGGAAACCGGTATTGATGAACACCAGCCGCTCGCGCACCGCACGGATACACTCCGCGAGGTTCGCCGAGGTGCGCCGCTCCTCGTCCATGACGCCGACCTTGAGGGTATTGGGCGCCAGGTCCAGGGCCGTTTCGACTCGGCCGAACAGCCTGTTGGTGAAGGCGACCTCGTCGGGCCCGTGCATCTTCGGCTTGACGATATAGAGACTGCCGCGGCGGCTGTTGCGGTACCGTCCCAGCCCCCGAGGTCGTGAATCGCGCAGAGACTCGTGACCATCGCATCGAGAAAGCCCTCGGGTACCGGCCGACCGTCGCGGTCCAGCACCGCATCGGTGGTCATGAGATGGCCGACGTTGCGCACCAGCAGCAGGCTGCGGCCATGAAGGCACAGGCGTTCGCCATCCGGCGTACGGTATTCCCGGTCCGGATTGAGACGCCGTGTCATCGAGCGCCCGCCCTTGACGAAGGTCTCCTCCAGGGTTCCCTTCATCAACCCCAGCCAGTTGCGATAGACACCGACCTTGTCATCGGCATCGACGGCCGCGACCGAGTCTTCGCAGTCCATGATGGTGCTGAGCGCCGACTCCAGTATCAGGTCGCGCAGACCGGAACTGGCCATCTCGCCGATCGGATGGCTGCGGTCGATCTGCAGCTCGAGGTGCAGGCCATTATTGCGCAGCAGGATCACCCGGATGCCGTCCTCGTCGCGGAACCCGGCGAACTGCGCCGGATCCTGCAGGCCGGTGGCACGACCGTCGGTCAGGGTTATCACCAGCTCCGTACGACCGTTGCGACGCTCCAGCCCGTAGTCGGCCACCTCGGCATGGCCGCCCGCCGCCAGGGCGCGGCCTGATCGAGAAAATCCGCCGCCCAGGCAATTACCGCCAGCCCCCGTTCCGGGTTGAAGCGGTTGCCCTTGCCCAGGCCACCCTCCTCCGGAATCACGTCGGTGCCGTAAAGGGCATCGTAAAGGCTGCCCCAGCGGGCATTGGCCGCGTTGAGGGCGAAACGCGCGTTGTTGACCGGCACCACCAGTTGCGGCCCTGCCACCCGGGCGATTTCGTCGTCGACGCCCGTGGTGGTGATGCTGAAAGGCTTCCCCTCCGGCACCAGGTAGCCGATGTCGCCGAGAAAGGCGCGGTATTCGGCCATGTCCAGCGGCTGACCCTTATGGCTACGGTGCCACTGATCCATCAACGTTTGTATCTCGTCGCGCTTTTGCAGCAGGGCCCGGTTCATCGGCGCCAGATCGTCGACGATGGCCTCGAACTGCGCCCAGAAACGCTCGGGCTCGATACCGGTTCCCGGTGCGATCTCGTCGGCAACCAGTCGGTAAAGCGGCGCCGCGATCTGCAGACCACCGAGTTGGATTCTGTCGTTCATGCGCTCTCTCACTTGTTGTTCATACCCGTGCGCCCCCTGCAGGCAAACACCTGCATGACGGACAACAGGGGGAATCATCGGGGGCGATCCGGCGGCGCCCGCCGGATCGCATCAGCGTTTAGCCGTACACCAGATTGGGCAGCCAGGTGACCACACCCGGCAGCAGGATGCAGACCATAAGCCCCAAAGCCTGCAGTGCCAGGAACACCAGCGACGACTTGAAGATGGTGCCCATCGATATCTCCGGCGGGCAGACGCCGCGGATATAGAAGAGCGCGTAGCCGAACGGCGGACTCAGGAACGACATCTGCATGTTCACCAGGTAAAGCACGCCGAACCAGAGCACCACGTCCTCCCCGGCACCGCCGGCAGGCCGAACAGGCCGTCGAACTCCAGCGCCTGAACGATGGGAATGAAGATCGGCACCGCCAGCAGCAGGATGCCGACCCAGTCCAGGAACATGCCGAGAACCACCAGCAGCACCATCAGCATGAACAGAATGCCGTAGGCCGAGAGGCCCGTACCGAGAATGGTCTCGGTGATGAAGTCCTGACCGCCCTGGAGGATGTAGAAGCCGACGAACACCGAGGCGCCGAACATGATCCAGAGCACCATGGCCGAGGCCTTGGCCGTGGTCACCGAAGCGTCCTTGAGGGCCGCCACCGAGAAGGCACCGTGTTTCCAGGCCACCAGCATGGCGCCGAAGGAGCCGATACCGGCCGCTTCCACCGGCGTCGCGATGCCGCCGAACAGCAGGCCCAGCACCAGCATCACCAGGATCAGCGGCGCGACCAGATCCTTGAGCAGCAGGATCTTTTCCTTCAGCGATATGCGCTCCTCGACCGGCACCGGCGGGCCCATCTCCGGCTTCAGCCAAGTGCGGATCAGCACATAGGCGATATACATGCCGGACAGCATCAGACCGGGCACGATGGCACCGAGATAGAGTTCGCCGACCGACTGCTGCGCCACCACGGCATAGAGAATCGCCAGGATCGACGGCGGAATCAGGATCCCGAGGGTGCCCCCGGCCATGATCGAACCCAGCGCGATCTGATGATCGTAGCCGCGCTTGAGCATCGCCGGCAGCGCGATGATGCCCATGGTCACGACGGCGGCGCCGATCACGCCGACCATGGCGGCGAGGATCGTCGATGCGAGGATCGTGGCCGTGGCCAGACCGCCGCTCAGGCCGCCCATCCACTTGTAGACGACGTTGAACATTTCCTCGATCAGACCGGCACGCTCGAGCATCGACGCCATGAAGATGAACAGCGGAATCGCGGCCAGATCGGAGTTGGTCATCATCGGGAAGATGCGCCCCGGAATGATGTTCAGCATGGTGGCATCGCCGACCAGGTAGATGAACATCACCCCCAGGCCGCCGGTGACGAAAGTCAGCGGCAGGCCCATCATCAGCGCCACCAGCAGCGAGCCGAACATCAGATAGGTCAGCGGTCCTATCTCGACATCGGCCAGGCTTCCGGCGAGGCGGAACAGGAAATAGTCGTCCTCGTAGGGATCGAAAAACAGCGTATTGAGGGTTTCGACACCGATCACGACCGCCATCGCCACCGTGGCCAGTACCATCAGCCAGGTACCGAGGGTACCGGTAAGGGTGGAGCCCCGGGCGGCCTTGAACTCGATTGGATTCATAACCTTGGTATTCATCAGAAGGCCTCCCGTCCCATGCGGACGAACAGCGCGACGTCCTTGATCAGTTTAGAAAGACCGGCCAGCAGGATCAGCACCGAGCCGAGCAGCATTACGGCTTTCACCGGCCAGTACTGGATACCCCAGGTCTCGACGGTGGTCTCGCCCATCGACCAGGCATTCATGAAGAAGGTCCAGGAGGTTCCTGTCAGCGCCAGCGCGAAGATGAAGAAAAACATCGAGGTGAAGATGTCCATGCCCACCCGACCGCGCTCCGGCAGGAAGTTGTACATGACATCGACACGCACATGGGCGCCGTGCAGCAGCGCGAAGCCACCGGCCATCAGATACTGCATGCCCAGCAGCAGATAGCTGGCCTCGTGCACCCAGATGGTCGGCATGTTGAACAGGTACCGCATGACGACCTCGAAGAAATAGAAGCAGACGGCGTTGACCGTCCAGAACGCCACGAAGACGCCCGATTTCTCGCTGATCCAGTCGATGACGCGGGTCAGGCGATTGCCTTCGATATGGCGCTGAATCAACGGATCCTCTTCGGCCTGCACCTCGCCCATGACCGGGTGCGAGGTTTCCGCTGCAGCCCCTTTGCGGGCCTGGCGCCGGTCCAGCGCGATCATGATCAATGGCATCACTGCCAGCCAGCCCCAGTACAGCCAGTGGGGCATTACGAAACCGAATCCTTCCAACTCAGACATGATGTACAACCTCTCGTGTTGAGTCCGGGGGCGGGAACCGCCCCGGAAGGGATTCGCCCGTTATTCCATGCCCTTGATATCGTCAGCCGTGATGTAGCCGACGGTATCGTTCATCATGTACTTGAGCTGCAGCTCGAAGATTTCCTTGGCGTCGGCATCCTTGTTGGCCCACTTGTACCAGACCGGGATGGCGGCACGACGGAAGCGCTCGAGGTCCTCCTGACTCAGGCGCGAGACCCCGCTGCCGGCGGCCTTGAACTTCTCCATCGCTTCGACGTTGCGTTTCTGGATGGTCAGATAGTGCTTCTGGGAGTAGTTGCGCACCTCGTCCTCGACGATCCGCTGCACCTTCTCCGGCAGTTTCTCCCAGGCCCGCAGATTGACGGTCAGATCCATCAGGTCCACCGGCTGGTAGATGGACATCACCCCCGGCGGCCCCATCAGGATGTTGTCGGTGACCTGGGCGAAGCCCAGCTCGTAGTTCACCGCCGGCCCGACATAGTCGGCGGCATCGATGGTTCCTTTCTCCAGTGCCGGGAAGATATCGGAACCCGGCAGGCTGACGGTCGAGACGCCGAACTGCTGGAATACCTCGGCCACCATGCCGCCCGGCAGGCGGACCTTCATGCCCTTGAGGTCATCGAGACTGTTGACCGGTTTTTTCGAATGGATGATGTTGGCATCGTGCTGAATCGGACCGACATAGAAAAGCCCGAGCTTCCTGTAGATCTCGCGGGTCTTTTCCAGCATGCCCATGCTGTAGAACATAGTGTCCCACTGGTGTGGCTGGTCGGGACCGGCCGGATAGGAGGTCAGAAATACGGACGCCGGAATCTTGCCGGACCAGTACAGGGTGAAGGGGTTCATGCCCTGCAGCACGCCGTTGCGCACCGCATCGAACAGCGCATTGTTGTCCGCCGCGACGGACTTCGCCGGGAAGCATTTGAACTTCAGCTCGCCACCGGTTTTCTCCTCCATGCCGTTGCACCACTCCTCGAACAGCGTGTAACCCACGGTGCCGGCATCCCAGACCGACTGCACCTTCCAGGTCTGGGCGGCCTGGACCGGTGCCGCGGTCAGGGCGGAGACTCCGAAAACGGCGGCCGAGGCCAGGACCAGGGATTTCAGGAAACCGCGCCGGTGCGATGCGCCGGATGCAGTGTTGTTGTCTTTGCGATAGCTCATGGATTCTCTCTCCAGATGCGTTGTTATTGTCGGTGCCAACGGGGCGGAACACCGGTTGAAGGTGCGACAGGACCCTGAATCAGGGCCGGCCCGCAGCGAAGCACGGAGCGAGTTTCAGCCGGCTCCGACAGGCCGTCCACTCAATTGAGAACTGGTCCGACCAGTTTCTTGACCGGCGCCATGGACGGATCTACGGGAATACCCGATAGTAGCGGTGCAGTCGGCCACTGCACCGGCCCCTGACCGAACCTGCGGAGGACTGGTCCAACCAGTGATAGCGCCAACATGAACAACAATAAGCAGCAGCCCATTGCCCAGGCCATCGCCCACCGCCTGGAGCAGCTGATCCTGGACGGCAGTCTGGCGCCGGAACAGAAGATCCCGTCCGAGCGCCAGCTGGCGGCCAGGCTCGGGGTGTCGCGCTCGATCATCCGCGAGGCGCTGCACGAACTGCACGGCCGCGGCATTATCGAGACCCGTCACGGCAAGGGCTCCTTCGTCGCCGCGATCGTGCCGGAGCCGGAAGACGAAAGCCCGCTGATGCAGCTGTACTTCGGCCATGCCCGCACCCTTTTCGATCTGCTCGAGGTACGCGAACAGCTGGAGGGGCAGGCCGCGTTCCTCGCCGCCCAGCGTGCCACCGACAAGGACCAGTACCGCATCACCCGCGCCTTTGAAGCCATGGAGGCGGCGGACCCTCTGACCAACGCCGACCTCGACCATGCCTTTCACCGCGCCATCGTCGAGGCGTCCCACAACCCGGTGCTGATCCATGTGCTGAACAGCCTCAAGAGCCTGATGCTGCACTCCGTCCAGGCCTCGGTACTCAACCTCAGCCATCGCACGGCGTTCAAGCAGCAGATCGACAAGCACCACCGGCAGATCTACAACGCCGTGATCAGCGGACAGGCCAACTGGGCACAGAAGGCCGCCATGGCCCATGTGCGCCATGTCAGCGAGGCGTTGCGCCAGATCGAGCAGGAAGAGAAGAGCCTCATCCGCGCCGCCATCGACGCCGGCCGCGAGGCCGAAACCACAAACTGAAATCAACTTCCAAAAATATAGAGCCAAGGTGGCGATTTCCAAAAACCGTCGCCTTGGCTCTTTTTGTTTATATAAACAATTGTTTTTAATGATATTGGTATTTTCCAAAAACAGCCATGCAGATATTTCACAATCCACATTGTGAAATTCATTTCCATTTTTTGTTGAAATCGTTGGTTCGAACTGCTTTTATTGAAGCCAACAGCGGGCCGGGCCGCTCCGGGTTTCCACTTAACAGCGAAGGGGAGGAAGCTTCCATGGCAAAAATGCGAGCGATAGAAGCAGCAGTCGAGATACTCAAGAAGGAGGGCGTCGAAACGGCCTTCGGTGTACCGGGGGCCGCGATCAACCCGTTCTACGCGGCGCTGAAGAAGCTCGGCGGTATCGACCATGTGCTTGGCCGCCATGTCGAAGGCGCCTCCCATATGGCCGAGGGTTACAGTCGTGCGAGACCCGGCAATATCGGCGTCTGCATCGGCACCTCGGGACCGGCCGGAACCGACATGATCACCGGTCTGTATTCCGCATCGGCGGACTCCATCCCGATGCTCTGCATCACCGGCCAGGCGCCGCGCGCCCGCCTGCACAAGGAGGATTTCCAGGCCGTCGACATCGAATCGATCGCCAGGCCCGTGACCAAGTGGGCCACGACGGTGCTGGAACCGGGGCTGATTCCCCAGGTGTTCCAGAAGGCGTTTCACCTGATGCGTTCGGGCCGCCCGGGCCCGGTGCTGATTGACCTGCCGTTCGATGTGCAGATGGCCGAGATCGAGTTCGACCCGGATCTGTACGAACCACTGGTGCCCTACAAGCCAACCGCGACCCGCCGCCAGGTCGAGCGGGCACTGGAGATGCTGCAGGCCTCGGAGCGACCACTGATCGTCGCCGGCGGCGGCATCATCAATGCCGATGCCTCCGACGCTCTGGTCGAACTCGCCGAGAGCCTCGGCGTACCGGTGATTCCGACGCTGATGGGCTGGGGCACGATCGCCGACGACCATCCGCTGATGGCCGGCATGGCAGGACTCCAGACCTCACACCGCTACGGCAACGCCACGCTGCTGACGTCGGACTTCGTGCTCGGCATCGGCAATCGCTGGGCCAATCGTCACACCGGCTCCGTCGAGGTCTATACGAAGGGACGTACCTTCGTTCACGTCGATATCGAACCGACCCAGATCGGCCGGGTTTTCACGCCGGATCTGGGCATCGTCTCGGATGCCGGCGCCGCCCTGGAACTGTTCGTTGAAGTCGCCCGCGAATGGCAGGCCTCCGGCAGGCTGAAGGACCGCTCCAGCTGGGCCGCGGACTGCCGCGAGCGCAAGCAGACGATGCAGCGGCGCAGCGATTACGACCAGGTCCCGGTCAAGCCGCAGCGCGTCTATGCCGAGATGAACAAAGCCTTCGGCCGCGACACGCGCTACGTCACCACCATTGGTCTGTCGCAGATCGCCGCCGCCCAGCAGCTGCACGTCTACGAGCCGCGCAACTGGATCAACGCCGGACAGGCAGGACCGCTGGGCTGGACAGCGCCGGCCGCGCTCGGGGTCGTCAAGGCCGACCCGGATCGCGAAGTGGTCGCGATCTCCGGCGATTACGACTTCCAGTTCATGATCGAGGAGCTGGCGGTCGGCGCCCAGTTCAACCTGCCCTACCTCCATGTCGTGGTGAACAACTCCTACCTGGGGCTGATCCGCCAGGCGCAGCGCAACTTCGATATCGACTACTGCGTGCAGCTGGCGTTCGACAACATCAATGCGCCCGAACTGGAGGGATACGGCGTCGACCATGTCGCCGTCGTCGAAGGCCTGGGCTGCAAGGCGATCCGGGTGCGCGATCCGAACGAGATCGGTGCGGCCTTCGAGGAGGCCCGCCGGCTGATGACCGAATACCGGGTACCGGTCGTCGTCGAGATCATTCTCGAGCGGGTGACCAATATCGCCATGGGCACCGAAATCGATGCTATAAACGAATTCGAGGAGCTGGCCTAGGAGGCACCGATGCCCCAACGGCGAGCTCGCTGCAGGATTAATACGTGGGAGCGGCTTTAGCCGCGAAGTGGGATAGCACCATAGGTGGCTGTTCGCGGCTGAAGCCGCTCCCACAAGAAGCCGCTCCCACAACCGACTGAATGGAGGTCACAAATGCCACGCTTTTGCGCCAACCTGTCGATGCTCTTTACCGAGCACGACTTTCTCGACCGTTTCGACGCCGCGGCCAGGGCCGGTTTCAAGGGTGTCGAATATCTCTTCCCGTACGACTACGAGCCGAACGAGATCAAGGCCGTGCTCGAGGCCAACGGCCTGACCCAGGTACTGTTCAACCTGCCGGCCGGCGACTGGGCCGCGGGCGAGCGCGGCATCGCCTGCCACCCGCACCGTGTCGAGGAGTTCCGTGCCGGCGTCGACAGGGCGATCGAGTACGCCCGGGTGCTCGGCAACGGCCAGGTCAACTGCCTGGCCGGTATAAAGCCTGCGGACGTCAGCGACGCAGTCGCCGAAGAGACCCTGGTCGAGAACCTGAAGTACGCCGCCGGTAAGCTCGAGCAGGCCGGCATCCGGCTGGTAATGGAGGCGATCAACACCCGCGACATCCCGGGCTTTTTCCTCAACAACACCCAGCAGGCGTTGCGCATCCGCGAGCGCGTCGGCAGCGGCAATCTGGCGCTGCAGTACGACATCTACCATATGCAGATCATGGAGGGCGATATCTGCCCGACGCTGGAAGCGAACATCGGCGCCATCCAGCATGTGCAGCTGGCAGACAACCCGGGCCGTCACGAGCCGGGGACCGGCGAGCTTAACTACCGCTTCATCTTCGGCTTCCTCGACCAGCTCGGCTACGACGGCTGGATCGGCTGCGAATACAAGCCGGCCACGACCACCGAAGCCGGTCTGGGCTGGATGAAAGAGCACGACATTCTGTAACCACTAAATATGTGGGAGCGGCGCCCTCGCCGCGAATAAGGCGGCGTCGGATGCCATTCGCGGCGGGGCGCCGCTCCCACAACAAGAGCACAAACGGAGGCAAAACAATGGCCAAGATCGGATTTATCGGCACCGGCATCATGGGCCTGCCCATGGCGCAGAATCTCGCGAAAGCCGGCCACCAGCTCTACGTATCGACCCAGCGCAGCCCGGTCCCGGCGGACCTGGACTGCGCCGAAGGCTGCCCGACACCGAAGGCGGTCGCGCAAGCGGCCGAATTCATCATCCTGATGGTACCCGACACCCCCCAGGTCGAAGAGGTGCTGTTCGGTGAAAACGGCGTCGCCGAAGGCGTCGGCGAAGGCAAGGTCGTCATCGACATGAGTTCGATCTCGCCGCTGGCCACCAAGACGTTCG
Organism: Marinobacterium aestuariivivens; assembly: GCF_042661465.1. NCBI lineage: Bacteria > Pseudomonadati > Pseudomonadota > Gammaproteobacteria > Oceanospirillales > Oceanospirillaceae > Marinobacterium > Marinobacterium aestuariivivens. The sequence goes on from NZ_JBHSWE010000001.1 coordinate 1,308,875, forward strand.
CCCGGCGCATCAACGAACGCGGCGGCGAATACCTCGACGCCCCGGTCTCCGGCGGCGAAGTCGGCGCCGTGGCCGGCACCCTGTCGATCATGGTCGGCGGCAGCGAGGAGACCTTCGCCCGCGCCCGGCCGCTGTTCGAGATCATGGGCCAGAACATCACCCTGGTCGGCGGCAACGGCGACGGCCAGACCGCCAAGGTGGCCAATCAGATCATCGTCGCGCTGAATATCCAGGCGGTGTCCGAGGCGCTGCTGTTCGCGTCGAAAGCCGGCGCGGACCCGGCCAAGGTGCGCGAAGCGCTGATGGGCGGCTTCGCCTCGTCGAAGATCCTCGAGGTGCACGGCGAACGCATGGTCAAGGGTACCTTCAACCCGGGATTCCGGATCTCACTGCACCAGAAGGACCTCAACCTGGCCCTGACCGGCGCCCGGGAGCTGGCCCTGAATCTGCCCAACACCGCTCTGGCGCAGCAGAACTTCAGCACCTGCGTGGCGCTCGGCGGCGGCGACTGGGATCACTCGGCCATGATCCGGGCACTGGAGCACATGGCGAATCACAGCATCCGCGACGAATAATCGACCTCGATGGCGGGAAAAATGCAGGTTGGGTGGAGGCCCGCAGGGCCGAAACCCAACGATGGCCTCGGACCAACCTGCTGCCGGCAGCTCGATCAGGTCCCGGGCTCGCCACGCAGCACTTCTTCCAGGCTGACCTTGTGGCAGATGGCATCGCGAATATAGTCGATCAGGTTTCGGGCCGAGCGGCGGATGTACTTCTCCATCTCCGGATCGAGACAGTTGCCCTCTTCGTCGAAAAGCTGCTGCACCTTCGCCACCGAAACCGCCATCGGCAGCGGAATCGCACCGACGTGGGCACAGATGGCGCGCAGCTGTTCGGTCGACTTGATCGCGCCAATCACCCCGGCCGCGACGCCAAGCAGTGACACCGGCTTGTCCGCCAGCATGCTGGGAAAACCGAGGTTGTCGATCGCCAGTTTCATCGGGCTGCTGATGCCGCCATGATATTCGGGCGAGGCCAGCAGCACGCCGGTCGCCTCGCCGACCGATTTTTGAAACTGCTCGATGGCGGCGGGATTTTTCGCCGGCAGACCCGGCAGCGGCAGGTCCAGCGACTCCAGATAGACAGGCAAGACCTCGACATCCGGAATCCTGGAAAACTCGTCCAGCGCCAGTTGCAGCGCCTTCGCGGTGTAGTTTCCGGGCCTTACGCTTCCGCAGATAGTGACAATTCTGATGGCCATAACAGTCTCCAGTCTGTCCTTCGGGCACCGCCCTGTTGAAGAAGGCAATTTAGTATGGTTGCGTCTGCCTGACGGATGTGACGCGACCCTCGTACACGCCGACGGTATACTCCATGCCATCACGAACATAGATCCAGCGCTCGAGGTTGCCGATTTCTGTGCAGTCGTTCGTCAGGCAGATCCTCTCGTAACGTACGGCCTTGGGTTCGCCGGCCAGCTCAAGCAATATCTCGGCCAACTCGCCTTCCCTGATAACGGTCCCGCCGACGACCATCTCGTCGGCGACGGAGCCGAGCGGCAACAGAACCAGTACCAGCGCCGCCAGTTTCGTCATGCGCGCGCAACCGCCTCCATTCCCCCGGTACAACTGAAAAAATGTGCGCACCTTACATCTCCTTGCCAGCCGACGGCTACGACGCATCCACCTGCGACAACTGGATTGAAATTTCACCTTTTGCCGGTTTCAAGCATAGCAGGGTATTTCGGGGCGGGGCCTGCCGCGGCGGCCGCAGGACCGAATACATACTCAGGCGCTGGACCGTTCGAACGGCAGCGGAAAGAACAGGATCGAAATCGACAGGAGCGACAGCATGGCTACGGCCATGCCTGAGAAAAAATGGCCTCCCCGCAGGGACTCGAACCCCGATTTAAGCCTTAGGAGGGCCTCGTTCTATCCAGTTGAACTACGGGGAGAGGCACGGTCACGGATCGGCTGGTGGGACCCGTGTTCTGAGTTGCGAAGCGCATGCTATTGAATTCCCGGCGGTGCGTCAACCTGCACGAGGCAATGAACGAGCTGACGACTCTCTAATTTCAGTCTCCCTCAGCAGACCCTGACCCTTCCTGCCGTGCTTTTTCGCTGCCACCGAAAACACGTCAATCCATATTGATACAACCAATGATAATTATTATCATTACTATCCTTTTTATCCTCCCCCCCCCCAAGGATTGAACCATGGATGAGATCTCGCAGCTCCAGCAGCCACCATCCACAGCCGTTATCGCCGATACTCCGGCCGCTGCGGATACAGGCTTTGCGACCGACGCCCTGTCTTCGACTGCCTCCCTCTCGCTGAGGGATCCGTTGCTGGATTTTCTCCAGGTCGGCGGCCCGGTGGTCTGGATTCTGCTCGGTTTTTCCGTGCTCGCCCTGAGTATCGCCCTGATCAAGCTCTGGCAGTTCGCCCGGCTGCGTCCCGAAAGCAGCGGCGATATCGAAGAAAGTCTCACCCACTGGCAGGCCGGACAGGCCGGTCCTGCGCTCGAAGCTCTCAAGCCCCGGCGTCCGGCATCCGAACTGGTGGCGCTGGCGATGCAGGGCCTCAGCGACGAATCGCGCGACCTCCCGCTGTTAAAGGACGAACTCGAGCGCGTTGCGACGCTGCGCCTGAACCAGTTGCGCGCCCTGCTTCGCCCGCTCGATGTCATCGCGACCTTGAGCCCGCTGCTCGGCCTGCTCGGCACGGTGCTCGGCATGATCGTCGCGTTCCAGCAGATGGAAGCGGCCGGCAGCCAGGTCGACCCCTCGGTGCTGTCCGGCGGCATCTGGCAGGCGCTGCTGACCACCGCCGTGGGTCTGGCCGTGGCGATTCCGGTGGTCACGGTGCACAACTGGCTCGAGCGCAAGACCGAACGGGTCGCCGCACTGATGAACGATGCCGTGACCCGCGTATTCACCGGCCGGCCGGGAAAGCTGAAGCTGGCCGAGGCGGGCCGTCATGCGGCTTGATGTCGCCCTCCCGTCCAGAAGACGTGCCATCAGCCTGACCCCGCTGATCGACGTGGTCTTCATTCTGCTGCTGTTCTTCATGCTGTCATCGACCTTCCTGCAGTGGCGCCAGATCGATCTGTCGACGCCGGGCGAGACAGCGACCGAGGCGCGGAGGTCCTCCGCGTCCACCTGCTGACCGAGGATGGACGTTTCGAACTGAACGGACGGCAGTACGGCATCAGCGATCAGGCCGCTCTGGTCCGGCTCGTCGCAAGCAACCCTGATGACGTCTATGCCCTGAGCGTGGCGCCGGGACTGACAACCCAGGCGATGATCCGGCTACTGGATGCACTCAAGGCCGCCGGCGCCATCCATGTATCCCTGACGGAAACGGCGCCATGAAAATCGCCTTGACCCAGAATCGCAGCCGGCCGGCCGGCGACGACAACCTGATCCCGCTGATCAACGTCGTCTTCCTGATGCTGATCTTCTTTATGGTCGCCGGCCAGATCAGCCGCTCCGATGCGCTCAGGATCCTGCCACCGGCCTCGATCAGCGAGACGCGGACAGCCGATGAGAACCGCGCCCTGGTGCTGATTGCCGATAAGCTGCTCTATCTCGACGATGAAGCCGTGACGCTGGACAGCCTCGGCGACAGCCTGGCACGGAAGTTCGAACAGGCAGAGGTTCCGGAGGACTTTTCGGTGCTGGTCAAGGCCGAGGCCAGCACACCGGTCGACGAACTCCAGGCGGTACTGAGGCAGATCCGCTCGGCGGGACTGATGAAGGTGTCGCTGGCCACCCGGCTTCGGGGAGAGTCGGCATGATCGGCACCCGTCACTGGCTGACAGCGCTGCTGCTGGCGGTTGCGCTTCACCTGCTCGGATTCGTTGTCGTGATGGCGCAGGAAGCGGACGACGGCGCGAAAGGTGCGGGCGAACAGGGCATCGAGATCGACCTCGGCATGCTCGGTGACCTGGGGGCAGAGGCCGAGACCCTCGAGGCGGTGGCACCGGAACCGGAGCCCGAGCCGATACCCGAGCCCGAGCCCGAGCCTCAACCGGAACCGGAGCCCGAGCCGGTCGCGGAGCCGGAGCCGGTAACGCCGCCCAAGCAACAGGCGGAGGTACGCACCGAGCCAATGCCGGAACCGAAACCGGCACCGAAACCCAGGCCCGAACCGGCTTCCAAGACGGAGCAGACGGCGAAGAGCGGGAAGACGCAGCAACCGAGCAGCCGCAAGGCCGCAACCGGCCGTGCAAACGCGGCCAGCAGCGGCGGCGACCCGGCGGTCCGGCAGTCCTACTACGCGGTACTGGCGGCACATCTGGCGAAGCACAGGCGCTACCCGGTCGCCGCCCGCCGCCGCGGCGAGGAAGGTATCGTCAAGCTGTTCTTCGTGCTCGATCGCAACGGCGAGATCGAAGAGTACCGGATCAGCGAAAGCTCGGGCCACCGCCGGCTCGACGAAGCGGTGATCCGGATGCTGGAGAGCGCCCGCCCCTTGCCGGCCTTCCCGACCGGGATGAAGGAGATGCAGCTGTCGGTCAGTCTTCCGATCGCCTTCGCGATCAACGAGCGCCGCTAACGGTTGAGCCGGCCAGAAGCGACGGGCAGGCCCAACCGTCGACTAACTCAGCGCAGAAACTCTTCGCGGGTGCGGGCATCGCTTTTGAAAATGCCGCCCAGCGCAGTGGTTTCGGTCTGGGAGTTGACGTCCATCACGCCACGGGATTTGACGCAGTAGTGGGTCGCATTGATGGTCACGGCGACGTTGTCGGTCTCGAGCAGCGTCTGCAGCGCCACCAGAATCTGCTGCGTCAGGCGCTCCTGCACCTGCGGACGCTGGGCGAAGAAACGCACGATGCGGTTGATCTTGGACAGGCCGATAATCTTCCTGCCCGGTATATAAGCGACCTTGGCGGCACCGTCGATGGTAACGAAGTGATGTTCACAGGTGCTGACGACGGCAATATCGCGCACCTTGATCATCTCCTCGACGGCCATTTTGTTCTCGATCAGGGCCATTTTCGGAAACTGACTGTAATCGAGACCGGCAAAGATTTCGCTGACGTACATCTTGGCGATCCGGTGCGGGGTCTCCGTCAGGCTGTCGTCCTCGAGATCGAGTCCCAGCGTACCGACCACCTCGGTCATCAGTCCCTTGATACGCTCATACTTCTGTTCGCGACTCATGCCGTTGTCTTTGAGCGGCGTCTCGAGTCCCTTCTCCTGCAACACCTCACGAACCAATTTCGCTTCGTCGGAAATCATCTTCTCACCCTGGGTTCGCCCGATACTATCGGTGCATATGATTCATTTACGAGTCTCTCCCGCGATTGGATTGTCCTGGTCGTGCGGGTCCCGTTTTTGACGCCGACAAGTGTGGCGCAATGATGATCAGCACGGAAGCACTTTCTGTCTCCGTTTTGTCATGTTTAATTGCTAATCGGCAATCCGGATGAATACTTTAGCGGCACAGCAGCAATACGAAAACAGTCAGGGTGTAAATGATGCCAAAGTCGCAGCCGTCACCACCTGGCGGGTGACGGCAAGGACCAAACCGGGCGCACATCCATGGGCACCGCTGACGGCAGCCCCGTGGATGCGTTTCTGCATCACCCCGGCGAAACCGACCAGGCATCGTAGCCGTAGACCCAGTCGGCGTTGCCGCCGGCCTTGAGCCACTCGTTGCCGCGCGAGCCACGCTGAACCCGGGCGGTCCTTTCCTTGCGCCCCGCTTCATAGCGCTGGAAGGCTGCCGCGACACCCTTGCAGTCGACACCGGCCATGGCCCGGCCCAGCACCACCGCATCCTCGATCGCCATGCAAGCGCCCTGAGCCATGAAAGGTACCATCGGATGGGCCGCATCACCCAGAATCGTCACCGCCTCCTTCGACCAGACCGGCAGCGGCTCGCGGACGTAGAGCGCAGACTTGGTGACCTCGGTGCAGGCCTCGAGCAGGGCCCGGGCTTCGGGATGGAAGTCACGGTAGATCTCCCGCAGCTCCTCGACGTCACCCGCCAGGGTCCAGGATTCCTGATGCCAGTTGTCGAGCGGCGTAGTCGCGAAGATGAAGGTATCGCGGCCGCAGTTCAGCGGGAAGGTCACGATCTGCATCTCCGGCACCGGGCCCCACCACTTGGTAAAGGCATCGAGATTGGGAATGTCGAGTTTGTCCGAGGGCACCACCGAGCGATAGGAAACGATGCCGGTGAACTCGGGACTGTCCTGTCCGAACAGCGCCGTGCGAATGGCCGAATGGATACCGTCGGCACCGATCAGGGCGTCACATTCGAATTCAGTGCCATCGGTAAACTGCACCCGGACGGCCCCCTCGCCCTGTTCGAAACACTCCACCTGTTTGCCGAAGCGGACCGAGTCTTCGGGAATCGAGGACAACAGTGACTGCAACAGGTCCGCGCGATGAATGGTCAACTGGGGCGCACCGTATTTCCGTACCGCCGTATCGGCCATTTCCAGCCGGGACGTTTCCTCACCGCTGTCCCACAGACGGCTGATGCGGTAGGTCGGGCGGGCCGCCGTCTCGCGCAGCTTGTCGCCCACGCCCAGGCCGTCGAGCGCCCTGACCGCATTGGGCGTCAGGTTGATATCCGCACCGATGCGAAAGAACTCTGCGGCCCGCTCGAACAGTACCACTTCGTGCCCCTGGGCCCGCAATGCGATCGCCGCCGCGACACCGCCGATACCTGCACCGCTGATTGCTATGGTCAAACCCGCCATGCTGCTGTCTCCAAGTCGATTATTTTATGTTAGTTCATATATGAACATTTTGTTCAATTATGAACTAGTGTACTATGCAGCAGAGGCGCAGGCCCGTCAACCGGGGTCGCCCCGGCAGAATCAGACAATGCGGAGGATCCAATGGACGCAGACTCGAAAGCGAAGGTGTTGACCGAAGAAGGCAGCCGCGACTACCGGGTACCGCCGGTGATGCGAGCCTTCCATCTACTGCGCTTCATCGGCAGTGGTCAGGATTGCAGCAACGTTCAACAGGCGGCACAGGCCCTGGGCATCAACCGCACCACCCTGATCCGGCTGCTTCAGACCCTGCTCGCAGAGCGGGCGATCGCGCGCACGACCGATGGCCGCGGCTACCGCCTGGGTCCGGGCCTGGTCTCGCTCGCGGCCCAGGCCCTCGAGCAGCAGGACCTGGTCGAAGTCGCCCGGCCGGTACTGCTGCGGCTGTCAGGGAGCTCGGCCTCTCGGCCTACCTCGGCATTCGCGATGGCGACTGCTCGCTCTATCTGGCAAGACAGACGCCGCAACGCAGCCTGGTCAGCAATATCCGGGTCGGCAGTCGGGTGCCGCTGCCGGCCACCAGTATCGGGCGGGTGCTGCTGGCCGGGATGAGTGACGACGCGATCAGGGAACTGTTACCGGAAAAGCAGCTCGCCGACCTCAGCCAGGGCCAGTTCGAACAGCACGCAGAACTGCTCAAATCGTTGCAGCAGGATCGTCGGGAGGGTTTGAGCTGGAGCATCGGATGCTACGAGGCGGGAGTCGGCTCCTGTGCGGTACCGGTTCCGGATCGCCGCGGACACGCCGTTGCCGCGATCAACGTCGTCGGCCCGCAGCCAGCCTTCGAGAGTGCCGCCGGGCGTGCCCGCATCGGCGAGCACCTGCGACGGGCTGCAGCCGAGATCGCGGCACCCTCGGGCATGGCACGGGACTGACAGGCACGGCCAACGCGCCAACACTGACCGGAATCAATAAACGGCCGTTGACCCGGATGAATCGATCATGATTCAATCAAGCAACCATATATAAAATATATTTTCCTATATGAACAAAAAAACGGAACAATATATCGTCCCCGGACTGGTTCGGGGCCTGGCCGTACTGCAGGTGTTCGACAACCGCCACAAGGAACTGTCGATGGCCGAGATCGCCGAACGTATCGGTCTCAACCGCTCCAGCGTCTTCCGGCTGGTCTATACACTCGAGAACGACGGCTTCCTGCAGCGCATCGCCGGCGGCAACCGCTACCGCCTCGGCGCACGGGTACTGGACCTGGGCTTCCGCTTCCTGACCGGTCTCGACATGCTGGAACCGGCCCGCCCCATTCTCACCCGTCTCTGCGACGATACCCGGATGACGGCCCACCTGGTCATTCGCGACGGTACCGATATCGTCTATGTCGACCGTTACCAGGCCAATACACCCTTTACCAGTACCGTCAGCGTTGGCACCCGCTTTCCCGCCTATGCCACCACGCCCGGTCAGATACAGCTCACGGGACTGGGCGAATCGCAGATCCGCAGGCTCTTTCAGGGTATCGAGATGCAGCCCTTTACCAGCCGCACGCCGACCAGCATCGAAGCGTTGCTCGAGCGCCTGGAGCATATACGACCGCAACCGGCGGTGGTCAGCTGGGGGCATTTCGACACTCGCATCTCGGCCTGCACGGCACCGGTGCTTGGTCGCGGCCAGAAGATCGTCGCCGCCGTGTCGGTCAGCTGCCCGATCGGCAGCGTGGCCCGGGAGGAACTCGAAGGCGGCGTGCGCGACAGCGTGATCCGGGCCTCGCGGGCACTTTCGAAAACCCAGGGATGGTTTGCGGGGTGAAAAAACCAGCCCGGTGTCGAGGCCGACACCGGGCTGGAAATCATCGAAGGGGTTGCGACACCTGGTTATCAGAAACGCACGTTGACGCCGATACCGAAGTTGTCGTTATCCGACTCGTCGTAGGCTCCGGCTTCGGCCCAGAAGTCGAGATGCCCGTCGTGGGTGTATTTCACCTGGGCGAGCACTGCGCTGTCTTCGGTCAGTGCACCGGAGGTTGGTTCCTCGCGATCCTGGTAGGACAGCGAGTAGGCGAACTTGTTGCGGGTGTAGGTACCGGTGACACCGTAGACATCGAAGTCGGCACCGGTGGCCCCGAGGTCGCGGTTCGCCTCGTAGACGCCGGCCAGGCGGAAGTGGTCCCAGTTGTAGTGCGATGCCACGACCCAGCGCTCGCGGTCGGTTTCGCCTGAACTGATGCCGATCATCTCCTTGTCATAGACACTCAGATTGACACCGAACATGAAGCGGTCGGTCTTGTAGACACCATGTGCGATCTTGAGGTCATCATCGGTCGAGCTGCCGTTATCGACGCTGGCGAGCACGAACTTGGCATAGAAGTTGTTCCAGACCGGGGTTTTGTACACCAGGCCATCCTTGCTCCACTTGGTCTGAGTCCACATGCGCGCGCCGTTGGGTGCGCCCGATGGCGTGCTGTCCTGGGTGTTCAGCTCGAAGACATCCACCGGCTCGTAGAACTCTTCGTAGACGCCGGATTTGGCGTCACCGAACGCGAAGAGACCATAGTCGGTAATAAAGGCCGCGCCAGCATAGCGAATGAAGATATCGTCATCGTCATCGTGCAGCTGGTTGATTGCACTGTAATAGATGCTCTTGGTGCCATCACCGTCCGCCAGAGGCGCAAAGTCCGCTTCGAAGCGGTATGCCAGCTTGAGGCTGTCCGACAGAAGATGCAGTCCGCGCGCGCCCAGTATCGCCTTGGAAAGATAGGGGTGGAGTCGGTATCGTTGCCGAGAAAATTGCTTTCCTCGAAGTGGGCAATACGACCGCTGAGCTGACCATAGACGGTCGGCATTTTCATTTCGGCCTGGGCGCCAAGGGAGGCGGTCGCACAGGTGACGGCAAGGGCAACAGCAGAACGTTTCATCGATAGACCTCGGTCTTGTTGTTGTAGTTTTGAATATGAACTCTTCATTTAAATTCAAACACAACCTAACCCTGCTCGTTTTCTAGATCAACTATCGATTTACATATAAAACTTTTATGCTTCATTTCATATACTAAATCCCAGTACCTCGCTATCCAGCCGGTCCCGGCATCGCTCTTTCGATCACCTCCTCCTGCCAGACCCGACGCGATCACTCGCCAGCACGAACACAGGACCTGGCCGCAAAACAATTATTTAAATCCATAATTTCAATACCTTAAACAAACCTCACCTAACCTTTGAGGCCACAACCATCCCGTTCAGGTCCTGACCGGTAACGTCCGACACGGTTCTCGCGACCTCCTTCCAGGGTTGCATTGGGGTATCAAAGCTGATATTCCTAATACGAAACGCTAGTTCACATTTAAAACAATATCGATCTGGACAGCTTGCCGTGAACGCCTCGACTGCCTCGAGCGGCAAGCAGCAGCGTCCGGCTTCGGAAAACCAACAGGGTCTAGTGGTACATAACAATGAATAGCCTGCCGTCTGCACTCGAGTTCCGCGGAGTCACCAAGGGGTTCCGGCTCCCGAACTCGACCGACACCCGCATCGCCATCAACGATGTCAACTTCAACGTCCGCAACGGCGAGTTCGTCGCCATCGTCGGCCCCTCGGGTTGCGGCAAGAGCACCATCCTCAACATGACCGCCGGGCTCTACCAGCCTACCGCCGGCGAGGTCTATGTCAGTGGCGAACAGGTCACGAGCCCCAACTCCCATGTCGGCTTCATGCTGCAGAAAGATCTGCTGCTGCCCTGGCGGACCATCGTCGGCAATGTCGAGTTCGGCCTCGAAGCACGGGGCATGGGTAAAGCGGATCGCCGCGAAGTGGCGCTGAGCGAACTCAAACGCTGTCACCTGGAGGATTTCGCCAACCACTATCCCTACCAGCTGTCCGGCGGCATGCGTCAGCGCGCCGCCCTGGCCCGCACCCTGGCGATCGATCCGGCGATCGTGCTGCTGGACGAGCCGTTCTCGGCGCTGGATGCCCAGACCAAGCTGCTGCTGCAACAGAATTTCGGTGAAACCATCATGCAATCGGGCGTGACGACGCTGCTGATCACCCACGACCTGTCGGAAGCGGTGTTCATGGCCGACCGCATTCTGGTGCTGAGCGAGCGGCCGGCGACCGTGATCGAGGAGATCGTCGTCGACCTGCCGACACGCGGCAACCTGATGGAAAGACGCAAGTCCCCCAAAGCCTCGGAGTACATCGGCCGTCTCTTCGAGCTGCTGAAACTCGAGTCCCGTGCAATCTGAGAACAACAACAAGGTGAACCCATGATCAAGACACTGAAAAAAGCCGCTGTCGTACTGGCCGCCTCGCTGGCGGTGCAAGGTGCCGTCGCGGCCGACAAACTGACCTACCTGTTCCCGGCTCCGGATACCCTGCCGGCCTTCGCACCTTTCCAGATCGCCAAACACAAGGGCTACTATGCCGACGAGGGGCTCGATGTCAGTTTCCAGATCGGCAAGGGCGGTGCCGATGTCGCCAAGCAGGTGGCGATCGGCAATGCCGACATGGGCGGCGGCATCGGCGACACCCCGATCGTCACCCGCGCCAACGGTCTCAAGGTCAAGGGGGTCGCATTGCTCGGCGGCCAGGCGCTGACCCAGATCGCGGTCCGCCGTGACGCCGGCGTCAAGTCGATGGCGGACCTCAGGGGCAAGGCGATCGGCGTGCTCTCCTACAAGGACACCACCTATTACAACCTGCTGGCGGTGCTGGCCAGCGCCGGGCTTTCGCAAAGCGACGCATCCGTTCAGGCGCTGGGCCCCGGCGGCATCATCAAGCTGATGATCTCCGGCGATATCCAGGCGATGTCCGGGGTGCCGGAATGGGTTGCCGCGGTACAGGGCGCCGGCATCGAGGTCGACGTCTTCAATATCAACGACATCTTCCCGGCCATGGCCCAGGCGATGCTGGCCTCCGATGACACCATCGCCAAGCGCCCCGAAGCGGTGCAGGGTTTCGTCAAGGCGACCCTGAAGGCCGTGCGCGAGATCCGGCCGACCCGCAGCAGGCGGCCGCCGACTACATCGCCGCGGTGCCGAACCACACCGGCAAGGAAGCCCAGATCGCCGACATCCTGGGCCGCTACAGCCGCCTGGTCTATCCGACCGCTGCGCCGCTCAAGCTTGGCCAGTTCGATGCGGCACGTCTCAAGACGGTACAGGACTTCTACCTGCAGAACGAAATCGTGCGCCGGGCCGTACCGATCGAGGAAACCTTTACCAACCAGTTCGTGATGGACTGAGGTCTGCCGGGAGGCAAGCGAGATGAACAAGAACTACACAATGGCCTCCCTGATGGTCGCGATCGCCATGATCGCGGCCTGGGAGTTTCTGCCGGCGCTTTTGAACATTCCGTCCTACATCATCCCGACCTTCAGCGAGACGATGAAGGAACTGGGCTACATGTACAGCAACAACGACCTGCTGGGCCATACCCTGTCGACCTTCCAGATGACGGCACTGGGGTTCATCATCGGCAGCGCGCTGGGCGCGGTGCTGGGCTTCCTGCTGGGTGCTTCCCAGCTCCTCGAGAAGGTCATATCGCCCTATATCCTGGCACTGCAGATCGCCCCGAAGGTCGCCTTCGCGCCGCTGTTCATCATGTGGTTCGGCTACACCGCCTGGCCCAAGCTGCTGGTGACCATCCTGATCGTGTTCTTCCCGATCCTGGTGAACGTGCTGCAGTCGATGAAGACCATCGACCGCGACCTGATCAACCTGGCGCGGGCCTACAACCTCAGCCGTTTCCAGATCTTCATGAAGATCGAGCTGCCCTCGTCGCTGCCGAACCTGCTGGCGGGCCTGCGCATCTGCGCCACCCTGGCGGTGATCGGCGTCACCGTCGGCGAGATGGTTGGTGGCAACATCGGCCTCGGCTTCCTGATCTCCTACGGTGAAGGCCAGGCGAACGCCGCCATGGTGTTCAACGCCATCGCACTGCTGACGCTGATCGGCATCCTGCTCTACAGCATCGTGGTCTGGATGGAGAACCGCATCCTGCACTACATTCCGAGGGCGGAGCACCGTTAAACGCGTAGGAGCGCCGCCCCGGTGCGAATCACCGCCGTGCCAACCCCGTTCGCCTCGAGGGCGAGGCTCCTACTGGATGACGGTCAGATCCCGCGTAGGAGCGCCGCCCCCGGTGCGAATCACCGCCGTGCCAACCCCGTTCGCCTCGGGGGCGAGGCTCCTACTGGATGACGGTTAGATCCCGCGTAGGAGCGCCGCCCCGGTGCGAATCACCGCCGTGCCAACCCCGTTCGCCTCGGGGGCGAGGCTCCTACAACCTTCGAATAATTCGATACCGCTCCCGCAACGCCTCGAGATCCTCGGGCCGGTCGGCATCCATCAGCACCCCCGGATCGTCCACTGCGATATGCATGCAGGCTTCAAGGTGGCGGTGGATTACCGACCGTGCCCCCTCCTCCCCTGCAGTTGACACAGCTCACCCCAGAAATCCCGCCCGAAGATCACCGGATGGCCGGCGCGGCCATGATATTCGGGCCGGACGATCCGATCCGCCGCGGCATGCTCCATCAGAACGCTGAAAGTGTCGGGTTCGATACAGGGCATATCGCCGAGCAGCACCGCCGCGGCGACCGCCTGCGAATGCTTCAACGCCGCAAAGCCATCGGCGATACTGAACCCCATCCCTCTGTCAGCATTCAGGGATCGCACCAACTTCTCATGCCCTATATGCATTGCTTCGCCATCGTCTTCTGAGCGCACCACGACGAAAACGGATTCGAAGAACGGCGAAACCGACGCCACCGTGGCTTCGAGCAGCGTCTTGCCGCCCTCCAGCTCGATGCCTCGCTTGTCAACGCCGAACCGCTTTGCGCGTCCCGCCGCCAGAACCAGGGCGACAATGCCCCTGTCATGCTGATTCATGCCCGTTGTCCTTCGATAGGTCCCGGTCAGTTTAACGCCGCACCCGGAAAGCAAAAAGCCGGCACGAGGCCGGCTTGGGTATTTCCAAACGAGAGGTCAGCCGGCGGCGATCATCCGCTCGGGGCGCAGCACCTCGCGCAGCTGGTCCGGTGCCATCAGGCCCTCCTCCTCGACCAGCTCCACCACGCTGCGATTTTCCTGCAGCGCGCGCCGGGCGATGCGGGTGGCGTTCTCGTAGCCGATATGGGGATTCAGCGCCGTGACGATGCCGATGCTGTTGTGCACCAGCGAGGCGCAGTGCTCGGGATTGGCGGTGATGCCGGTGATGCACTTCTCCTCGAACATCTGCATCGCGCGCTTGAGCAGGCGCATCTGCTCGAGGATGTTGTAGGCGATCAGCGGTTCCATCGCATTGAGCTGCAGCTGACCCGCCTCGGCCGCCATGCTGATCGCCAGGTCATGGCCCATCACCTGGTAGGCGACCTGGTTGACCGCCTCCGGGATCACCGGGTTGACCTTGCCCGGCATGATCGAGCTGCCCGGCTGCTGCGGCGGCAGGTTGATCTCGTTGATGCCGGCCCGTGGCCCCATGCTCAGCAGGCGCAGGTCGTTGGCGATCTTCGACAGCTTGATCGCCAGGCGCTTGAGCATGCTCGAGAACAGCACGAAAGCGCCCATGTCGGACGAGGCCTCGATCAGGTCCTCGGACTGGCGTAGCGGGATGCCGCTGATGCGCGACAGATGGGCGATCGCCAGGGTGCCGTAGCGCGGATCGGCGTTGATGCCGGTGCCGATGGCGGTGCCGCCGAGGTTGACCTCGGTCAGCAGCTCCGACAGCGAAGCGATGCGGCTGATGTCCTCGCCGAGGGTGCTGGCCCAGGCGCGGAACTCCTGCCCCAGCGTCATCGGCACCGCGTCCTGCAGCTGGGTGCGCCCCATCTTGATGACCTGGGCGAACGCCTCCGCCTTGGCGCTGAAGGCGCCGCGCAGCGACACCAGCGAGGTGACCAGGTCGCCGTGGCTCAGCAGGATCCCCAGGCGCACCGCGGTCGGATAGGCGTCGTTGGTGGACTGGGACAGGTTGACGTCGTTGTTCGGGTGCAGCGCCCGGTAATCGCCCTTCCCGCGGCCCAGGAACTCGAGGCCGACATTGGCGATCACCTCGTTGGCGTTCATGTTGGTGGAGGTACCGGCGCCGCCCTGGATCATGTCGACGACGAACTGGTCGTGGTACTCGCCGCCGATGATCGCCTGGGTCGCGGCCTGGATCGCCTGCGCCTTTTCAGGAGGCAGCTGCCCCAGCTCGGCGTTGGCCTGGGCCGCCGCCTGCTTGACCATCGCCAGCGCATTGATCAGGCGCGGAAAGTGCTGCAGCGTGACGCCGCTCAGGGCGAAGTTGTTGCAGGCACGCAGGGTCTGAATACCGTAATAGGCGTTTGCCGGTACGGGCAGTTCGCCCAGCAGGTCCTTTTCCAGCCGCACCGCGGCTACGGTCGGGTCCGACATCGTTCGTATCTCTCAAGGGTGGGTAGAAAAACCCGTCCGGAATCGCTATCAGTGCGGTGACTCCGGACGGGTGGCTTAAAAATGGTGACGCGTTAGGCGTGACAGGACGCCACCGCGGTATCCCGAAACGTAGGGTGCCGGTAAGCGAAGCGCACCGCACCATTACGCTCCGGATGGTGCGGTTCGCAGGCTCACCAGCACCCTACATCCGTGCCTTCGATTAACGCTCCACCGCTCCTGTACATCCTTGTACTCGCGGTATTAGTGCATCCATGCACGTCAATACAACTTCTTCTGCGGCGGGCCGGCGAAGTTGAGCGGGCCGACGCTGTGCATGTCGACCTCGATAACGGCCGGGCCGTCGATGGCGATGGCTTCCTTGATGGCGCTGGCGAACGCCTCGACCGAGCCGACCTGCCAGCTCGGCATGCCCATGGCGGTGCCGACGTCGCGGTAGTTCGGGGTGTGCAGTTCGTTGTAGTACTGCCGCCCTTCGAAGTAGTTGTTCTGGATGCCGCGCATGACGCCGTAGCCGCTGTCGTTCATCACGATCAGCACCAGATCGGTGTTTTCCTGCACCATGGTGGCCATCTCGCCGATACCGAGCATCAGGCCGCCATCGCCAACAACGGCTGCGACCTTCTTCTGCGGGTTGGCGATGGCGGTACCGATGCCGTGGGCCAACCCCAGACCGATGGCGCCGGCCAGCGAATGGATATTGCGGTTGGCGCCGTTGATCTCGAACAGGCGGCTGCCCCAGGTGCTGCCGGAGATGGTGATGTCGCGCACCAGGATGCCATCTTCGGGCAGCGCCTCGCGCAAGGCGGCGCAGATACCGGCGTAGTTGCCGATCTGATCGCTCAGCGCGCCAACGGCCTGCTCCACCGCCTCCGCCACCGCGCGGTCGTAATCGGCATCGATCTTCTGGCCGTCGGCCAGCGCATCGCCCAGGTAGGCCAGTGCCACTTTGGCGTCGGAGCAGATAAAGCGATCGGCACGGTAGTTGCGGTTCTGGGCCGCGGCGTAGGCGTCGATCTGCACCAGCGTCTTGCCCAGCTCCAGAGAGTAGCTCAGGGTCTCGTTGCTGCGCAGGCGCGAACCCGCGACGATCACCAGGTCGCTGTCCTTGAGCAGCTCCTTGACCTTCGCGCTGTTGTGGAAGGCACGCAGGCTGCGCGGATGGCTGTCCGGCAGAATGCCGCGGCCATGGGTGCTGGAGACCACCGGCACGCCCTTGTCCGCCAGCGCCTTCACTTCGGCCTCGCAGCCGGCGGCGCCACCACCGATCCAGAGCAGCGGACGCCTGGCGGCCTTCAACTGGGCCGTCAGGTTTTCCAGTTCGGCCGCCGCCGGCACCGGCAGGCTCGAAGGCTCGATCGGGCCGAGGTCGGCCGGCAGTTCGATCTGCGCCGCCTGGACGTCGATCGGGATCTCGATGCTGACCGGGCCCATCGGCACGCTGCGGGCGACGCGGATCGCCTCGCGGACGATGCCGGCGGCGGTCTCCGGATGGCTGATGCGGTACGCGGCCTTGCTGCTGGCCTTGAGGAAGGTCAGCTGATCCTTGGCTTCGTGGATGAAGCTGGCGTCGCGGTCGAGGTATTCGCGCTCGACCTGGCCGGTGATGTGCAGCACCGGGCTGGCGGCATTGCAGGCTTCGATCAGGGAGCCGATGGCATTACCGGCGCCTGCGCCGGTGCTGGTCAGGGCCACGCCGAGACCGGCGAAGCGGGCATGGGCATCGGCCATGGTCACGGAACCGGCTTCGCCGCGCGCCGGCACGAAGCCGATCCTGCCGCGACGGCCGATGGCATCGGCCACCGGCAGGTTGTGGATGGAGATCACGCCGTAGACGTTGGCAACGCCATGGGCTTCGAGGATACGGGCGACGACTTCGCCAACGGTGACTTGCTCAGACATTTTTTTCTACCTGTTCTATAGGGACAATCGGCTTACTCGGCCCAGGGGTTGGCGACGTCGCTCAGCCCCAGATAAACGCTTTTCTGCTGCATGTACTCGAGCACGCCCAGGCGTCCCTTCTCGCGGCCCAGCCCGCTCTCCTTGAAGCCGCCGAACGGCGCCGAAATGGAGAACTTCTTGTAGGTGTTGATCCAGACGGTACCGGCTTCGAGCTGACGACCGATGCGCCAGGCGCGGCGGAAGTTCTCGCTCCAGATGCCGGCCGCAAGGCCGAAGACGCTGTCGTTGGCCTGGGCCAGCAGGTCCGCCTCGTCGTCGTATTTCAGCACCACCAGCACCGGGCCGAAGATCTCCTCCTGGCAGACGCTGGAGTCGTTGCCAAGACCTGCGATGATGGTCGGCGCATAGTAGGAACCCTTCGCGAGATCTCCGCCGCTCAGGCGCTCGCCGCCGCAAAGCACTTTGCCGCCCTGCGCTTTCGCCTGCTCGACGAAGGCCGCGACGGACTCCAGGTGCGCCTCGTTGATCAGCGGGCCCATATGCACGCCCGGCTGCTCGGGGTGACCGACGCGCAGGTTGCGGGTCAGCTCCAGCAGGCGGTCCATAAAGCGGTCATAAACGGCCGCGTGGACGAACAGCCGGGACCCCGCGATGCAGGCCTGGCCCGCGGAGCTGAAGATGCCGTAGACGACACCCTTGGCCGCGAGCTCGATATCCGCGTCCTCGAACACGATGGTCGGCGACTTGCCGCCCAGCTCCAGCGAGGTCGGGATCAGCTTCTCGGCGGCGATATGCGCCAGGTGACGGCCGGTACCGGTACCTCCGGTGAAGGAGATCTTGCGCACCAGCGGATGGGTCGCCAGCGCCTCGCCGACCACCGAACCGCGGCCCGGCAGCACGCTGAGCAGGCCTTTCGGCAGTCCGGCTTCCTCGAACAGCCCGGCCAGCGCCAGTGCCGCCAGCGGCGTGGCATCGGCAGGCTTGAGGATCACGGCGTTGCCGCCGGCCAGCGCCGGGGCGATCTTCTGCATCTCGCTGGCGATCGGCGAGTTCCAGGGTGATCGCGGCGATGACCCCGATCGGCTCGTGCACGCTCAGGGTCATGAACTCGCCCGAGCGCTGGCTCGGCAGATCATCATCCAGGGTTTCGCAGGCAGCGGCGAAGTAACGCGCGGTGCCGGCGGCGCTCAGCACCAGGCCGCGGGTCTCGGCCAGCGGCTTGCCGTTGTCGCGCATCTGCATCGCAGCCAGCTCGTCGACCCGCCGGGTGATCAGATCGGCCACGCGGTAGAGGACCGCGGCCCGCTCGTGCGGCAGACGGTTGCGCCATTCGGGTGCCCGCCGAGGCGCGCTCGGCCGCCTGGACCGCCTCTTCGACATCCTCGGCGCTGGCGGTGGCAATCTCGGCATTGAGGCTGCCGTCCGCCGGGAAATGGGTGGCGCGTACCGGACCGCGTCCTTCGCGCCATTCTCCGCCGATAAAGATGGGCTTGACCATTTTCATGACCTCCTCAGATCAACAGGGAAGATGTGCTGTGGCGACAGGCTCTGACCACACTCAGGGCCGCCAGCGTCGATGTCTTGGGATTGCTTTCCAGCGGCAGGCCGGAGAGCTCGATGTTCAGCTCGCCGAAGCGGCCGCAGGCACGGATCTGGTGCTGGTTGCGGCATATGCCCGGATCGGCCATCAGCTCGACGCGGGTGTCATCCATACCGATGCCGGCCAGGGCGATGGTCGCCGCGACATTGGCATTGGCCGGAAACTGCAGCGCCGCTTCACGGGCGGTGCCGCGGTAAAACACGGTCGGTTCCGTAATACCGTCCAGATCCACCAGCGTCTCGGCCGGGCTGCCCTTCCAGCTTCTGGGGCTCTTGCGCGAGGTATAGACGACTTCGTCGAGACCGCCCTCTTTCGCCGCGGCGATGCCGTCGATACCGGCGATGGCACCGGCCAGGGCGTAAATGTGCGCGTTGCCGGCCACGGCCGCACTCTGCAGGCGATCCAGCAGGGCGTTGTCGGCGAAGGCGCCGACGGATATCACGCCCAGGTCCCAGCCCCGCGAGAGCACCGACTCGGCATGCTCACGGATCGCGCCCTGGCCCGCGCATTCGACGACCAGATCCGGGGTGCCGTCGCAGGCCGCCACTTCGCTGATCACGCACACCTCGTCACCCAGCTTCGCCCGGGTC
Organism: Marinobacterium aestuariivivens; assembly: GCF_042661465.1. Lineage (NCBI taxonomy): Bacteria > Pseudomonadati > Pseudomonadota > Gammaproteobacteria > Oceanospirillales > Oceanospirillaceae > Marinobacterium > Marinobacterium aestuariivivens. Next base: position 1,328,127 of record NZ_JBHSWE010000001.1, read on the forward strand.
GCGACGACGCTGTCGGCCGGCACCACCAGCCAGCGCAGCTTGAGATCTTCCGGCAGCAGCGCCACCACTTCCTGCGCCATGGCGCCGAATCCGATCATCATCAGTTGCTTCATTCGCGAGGCTCTCCTTATAAGTGACGGTTGAAGCCGCCGGACACATCCAGGGCCGCGCCGGTGGTGAACGAGGCCAGGGCGATGCCAGGAACACCAGCGCCCGGGCCGGTTCCTGCGGTCGGCCGAGACGCCCCATCGGAATGCCGCGTTTGGCGGCGATGCCGGCAATCCAGCTATCCCAGCCGAGGCTCCTGTCGCTGCGCGCCTCGAAGCGGCGGCGCCACTGCCCCGACTCGACCATGCCGAGCAGGATGGAGTTGACGCGAATGCCCTTGGCCGCGAATTCGTGGGCCAGCGAGTGGGTCAGGTTGAGCAGCCCCGCCCGCGCCGCCGACGTGGCGATCATGTGCGGTTCCGGCTGCAGCGCCAGCAGCGAGTTGACGTTGGTGATCGAAGCGCAGTCGGAGGCCTCCAGCAGCGGCAGGAAGGCCCGCACCGGATGGATCACACTGAACAGCTTCAGTTCGGCCTCGGCCAGCCAGTCCTCGTCGAGGGTTTCGTCGAAGCTGCTGACGCGGCCCTGGCCGGCATTGTTGATCAGGCAGTCTGCACCGCCGAAGGCCTCCCGCACCTGGGCGGCGAAGGCATCGACCTGGCTGCGATCGAGCACGTCGCAGGCAAAGGTCAGAATCCCGCTCTGCGGAAATTCTTCGCGCATCAGGCGCTCGGATTCGGCCAGTCGCTCGGGGTTTCGACCGCACCAGGCAACGCGGGCGCCTTCGGTCAGCAACAGCCGGACGGTTTCGAGTCCGATACCGGAGGATCCCCGGTCACCACAGCGACCCTGTTGGCCAGATTAAAGCTCATCGTTCACCTCCAGAAACTTCGGATTGACCCGCACGCAGCACCTGCGCGAATCCGGCGACCGCATCGCCGAACGCCTCGGGCGCATCGATATAGCTGGCATGCCCCGCCTGCGGCAGCGCCACGTACAGCGCCTTGCCGTAACGCTCGGCCAGGGCCACGGCCGATGCGGGCGGAGTGATGCTGTCTTCGTCGCCGCAGAGCACCAGCAGCGGCGGCCCCTCTGTTGGCAATGAGTCCGGCAGGTAGCGCCAGATATCGTCATGGGCCAGCAGCCAGGACGCGGCACTGAAGCCGGGCAGTTGCAGGCGCTGCATGCCGTCGGCCACCAGCGCGACCTTCTCGGCCGTGGCGCCCGGGGACAGCAGTGCCGCCGCGCGTGCCTGCGCCAGCCCGTCCGGCCCCAGCGCTTCGAGCATCGCCGGACGTTTGCGGAAAACCTCCTGCTGCGTCGCAGCGTCCGCCTGGCCGTAGCCCTGGGCGGGGTCCGCCAGCACCAGTCCGGCCAGCCGTTCGCCATAGGCACAGGCGAAGGCCGAGGCCTGCAGCGCACCGAGGGAATGGCCGACCAGCAACGGCCGCTCCAGGTCCAGCGCCTCCACCAGCCCCCGCAGCACCCGGGCATAATCCATCGCCGTCGGGGTTGCAGTATCCAGCGGCTCGCTGCCGCCATAGCCCGGCGCATCCCAGGCGACCACGCGGAAGCGGTCACTCAGGTCTTCGAGCTGGCGGACCCAGGAGCCAGAGCCCGAACTGATACCGTGCAGCAGCAGCAGGACCGGTCCCTCGCCCGCCTCGCGGTACGCCAGGCGGCGGCCATTCAGCTGCAGTGTCCGCAACGGAAAACGGCTTAGCTTGTCGATCAGCACGGACTCCGTCATGCTCAGCCCCGCTTGATCTTGGACAGCGGGTGATCTTGCGGGTAGGTCGGGATCTGCGGCTTCGGCGTACCCAGCATCACGCACATCAGCGCATCTTCCTGACCCGGGTTGAACAGGCCGCGATAGATACCCGGCGGAATGGAGATCAGGTCACGCTCATGCAGCGTGGTCTCGAACTTCTCGCCGTTATGTTCGACAAAGAGGTTGATCTTGCCGCGCAGCATGAAGAACACCTCTTCGACATCGTCGTGCACGTGCAGCGGCCCTTCGCACTGACCCGGCAGCACCATGGTCGAGAAGGTGAAGTGCTCGGCCGGCACGGTGTTGTTGTCGGCATTGACCCCGGTCGCCCCGGTGCCCATGTAACGCATCTGGGCACGACGATACTTGGGGTCGAAGTCGGCCTGGAATTTCAGTGCGTTGAAGTCGTAGGTACGCTCCTCGAAGCGGGCGATGCGGCCGTTCAGCCAATCACCCAGGGACTTGTCCTGCGGCTTGACCCAACCTTCGAATTTAACCGTCATGTTACTTTCCTCTTGTTAACGGCTCGGGACAGGCAATGGAAACCCTTACCCATTGAGCACGGGAGTTTTCGTTCGGGATCAGGAATGGGGTTCTAGTACTTGCGCACCAGCGGCAGCAGCACCAGCGATCCAACGATGGCGATCACCACCAGGAACATGATGCCGTTGTCGAAACTGCCGCTGCGGGTGACGATGTAACCCATGATCACCGGGGCCGCGGCACCGGCGAAATTGCCGAAGCCGTTGAAGACGCCGCCGGCGGTGGCACTGACATTGTCAGGGCTGACCCGGGCCAGCAGCGCGAACACCGACGCGACACCGAAGCCCCAGCTCATGGCGCTGACCGACATCGCCAGAATGGTCAGCATCGGGCTTTCGATCTGCGGCACCGCTGCCATGGCAATGCCGGCAACCAGCAGACCGGCGAAGACCTGGGCGGCACGCTTGCCGGTCTTGTCGGACAGGAAAGCCCCGGCGACTTCACCGATGAGCATGGCAATGAACGGCAGCGACGACAGCGAACCGAACTCCTTGAGGTTGATGCCCTTGGCCTCGATCAAGTAACTCGGCAGCCAGCCATTCAGGCCCCAGAGGTAGGTCAGCAGCGCCGTGTTGAACAGGCACACCGCCCAGAACGCCGGCGCGCCGAACAGCACCTTGCAGTTCTCGAGATGCTGCTGCCAGCCCATTCGCTTGCCGGCGTTGAGTTCGGCGCCGGTCTTGAGCACCACGTCACGCAGCCCGGCGACGACGACCAGCACCACCAGCAGCGTCAGGCCTGCCATGACGAAGAAGGTCATCTGCCAGCCGAAGTTGGCCAGAACATAGGCGGTGATCGGAAAGCCCAGGGCTGCACCGATCGGCGTACCGAGCAGGAACATGGTGCTCGCCCGAGCGATCTGATGCGGCTGGTAGCACTGCTTGACGATGGTGTAGGCGAGCGCGAACAGCGGACCTTCGGCGATGCCCAGCAGCACACGCAGAACCAGCATCTGCTCGTAGCTCTTGGCCATGCCCATCAGCGCCATCAGCAGACCCCAGAGCACGACACAGGCGGTGAGGCATTTTTTCGGATTGACCAGGTCGCCGGCCACGCTGAGAAAAATCGACGAGAAGCCGTAGGCCAGCAGGAAGCTGGTCATCAGCCAGCCGAGGGCGGTCTTGTCGCCACCGATCCCCATCGCCGTCTGGAACGAGGGGTCGGAGAACAGCACCGCGATGCTGATCTTGTCGAAGAACGCCAGTACGACGCAGACCATCAGGACTGCTGAAATCGACCAGTGTTTCAGGTTGGAGCCTGTCCGCGACATGCCCTCGACCGCCATTTCACCCTTCAAAGTTTGCATATTAGTACCTGTTTATTCTTATGGCGTCGGAACGCACGGATTAAGGTTTCAGCTGCATCAGGTTTTGCGCGGGATCCGCCAGCATCTCCGGCGGCAGCTGCATGCCCGCCTTGATCCAGCGCTTGCCGAGCTTGATCAGTTTCGGGTCGTTGACCGCGATCAGCGACTCGAGCCGGTTGTCGGCATCCAGGCGGATAAAGGAGACCTGATCGTTGCCGCAGACGCGGCGGATCTCGGTACCCTCGCCGTTGCCCGCCGCGCCCAGGATCTGGATGTTGCAGTGATACTGATCCGACCAGAGCCAGGGAACATCGGCATAGGGCGTTTCCTGGCCCAGCAGTGACAGTGCCGCCGAGATCGCCTGGTTCTGGGCATTGGCCCAGGACTGGATGCAGTAGCCGAGTTCCGGGTGGATGGCGACGTCGCCGGCGGCATAGATGTCCCGATCCGAGGTCCGGCCGCAGGCGTCGACCACCAGACCGGAAGTGGTCTCGAGACCCGCTTCGCGCCCCAGCTCCGAGGCGATTTCCGCCCCGGCACCGACCACCACGGCGTCGAAACGGCCGGCCGGCGTACCGGCCAGCGACAGTTCGACGCCGCCGCCGGCGGCCGGCTGCAGATCGATGGCGCCGCAGCTCAGGCGTACGTCGACGCCCTGGTCGCTGTGCAGCCGGTAGAGGAAATCGGACACATCGGTACCGACGCTGCGGGCACACAGGCGCTCGCCCAGCTCGAACAGCGACACCTCGAGGCCCTGCTTGCGCGCGGTCGCGGCCACTTCCAGACCGATCCAGCCGCCGCCGATGATCGCCATGCGTCGTCCCGGCTCCAGCTCCTCGCCCAGGCGCCGGGCATCGTCCAGCGTACGGACGGTGTAAACGCCGTCGAGCTCGGCCCATGCCTTGACCGGCACGCGGGCACGGCTGCCGGTGGTCAGCATCAGCTTGTCGTAGCCCAGCACCTTGCCGCTGGCCAGACGCACTTCCTTGCGCTCGCGGTCGATGGCGACGGCGGTGTCGGGCTTGTGCCATTCGATGTTCATCGCTTCGATGGCGTCGGCCGGGAACAGCAGGGTCGAGGCCGCATCCATTTCGCCGGCCAACACCTGCTTGGACAACGGCGGGCGCTCGTAGAACACCTGGCTCTCGTTGGAAACCACCGCCAGCGTGCCGTCGAATCCGTTCTGCCGCAGCGTGTGCGCCGCCCAGGCGCCGGCCTGGCCGGCGCCGATTATCAGAATGCGGGAAATGCCGTTGCTCATGGGGTTAACCTCTCTCTTTATCTGCACTGGATTTCAGACCGGACAGGTCCGTGCATCGGGCCGTCAACCGACTTGCTTGACGACCTGGCGGCGGGTCGTGCCGTCGAGACCGCCTTCCACAGCCCATTCGGTGAAGGTTTCCAGGCTGTGCTGCAGCGTGCGGGGCTGCCAGGCTTCGGTCAGGTAATCGTCGTTGGTGTAGTACTCGAAGGCGCCGCCGAGCGGACTGTTGACGTACCAGAAATAGGCCGAGGAGATCGGGTGACGTCCCGGACCGATAAAGGTGGACCAGTCCCTGCGGTTCATCGCCAGGCCGCCGCCGATCACCTCGTGAATGTCGCGCACGGTAAAGGCGACATGGTTGAGGCCGGCCGGCTTGTTCGGCACATGCAGCAGGAAAAGGTCGTGGTGATGGCCCTCCTTGCCGGCGCGCATGAAGACGCCCTTGCCGACGTAGCGGTCGGAGGCGCGGAAACCCAGCTTCTCGCCGTAGAAGGCCTCCATCGTCGCCAGATCCTCGACGAAGAACACCACATGACCGATACCGATCGGCTGGGCGCGTTCGTAGACGGGGCTCGGCGCGTCGACGCGGCGGATATCACCGTGCTGGTTGATGCCCGGTACCTGGATCTCCACCGTTTTCTGCGTCGACACCTCGAAGCGCAGGCACATGCCCTGGGGTCCCGGCAAGTGACCGAGTCGGCGTCGCGGGCGAAACCCGGTTCATCGGCCAGGCGCCCGGCCAGCTCGTCGAGGTCCGCGGACTGCTCCACGCCCCAGACCAGGGTGCGCAGCGTCGAACCGCCCTCGAAGGCCGGCGGCAGGCGGGTGTCGTTCTTGTCGAACAGGTAGACACGGCTCTGGTTTTGGGTGCGGTACAGGTCCGCATCCTGGACGTCGGAGGCTTCGGCGCTGAGGCCGAAGTCGCCCAGAAAGCGACGGGCTTTCTCGACGTCCTCGACGCCGAAACGCAGTTCCTCGATTCCCTTGATATTCATACTTTCTCTCCGGGCCAATCAGTTGAAAACGAAGCCGCCATTGACCGGCAGCGTCTGGCCGGTGACGAAGCCGGCCAGGTCCGACAGCAGATAAAGCACGCTGCCGGTGACATCTTCGGGCACTTGCTCACGCGCAATGGCGCGGCCGTTGACGTACAGGTCGTGACGGTCCTGCGGCACGTATTCGGTGGCCTCGCACAGCGTCAACCCGGGACAGAGGGTGTTGACGCAGATATTCTTCGGCCCCAGCTCCCGCGCCATCGAACGGCTCATGCTGATAACGGCCCCCTTGCTGGCGACGTAGGCCATCAGCCGCGGCGCGCCCCAGAGCGCGGTATCGGAGGCGATGTTGACGATCCTGCCGCGGCCCGAGGCGGCCAGGTACGGCACCATGGCACGGCTCATCAGCCAGGTACCGCGGACGTTGACCGTCGCGACTCGGTCCCAGGTATCCAGTTCCAGCTCGCACATGTCCGGGCCGCCGATGCCGGTGGCAATGGCACCGCAGTTGACCAGGCCATCGACCGCGCCGAGGGTCTCGCCGGCGAATTTCGCCACCGCGTCGATGGCATCCGGGTCGGCCAGGTCCAGCCGCACTGCTGTGGCATCATGACCCTGCTCGGCCAGTGCCCGGGCTTCCTCCGTGACCAGCTCGTCGAGAATGTCGGCCATCACCACCCGGGCGCCTGCCGCGCAGGCACGGCGGGCGAAGTCCAGCCCCAGCCCGCGGGCGGCACCGGTGATCAGCAGGCGCTTGCCTTCGAGCAGCTTATTCATCGGTCACCGCCTCGATCCGGGCCAGCTGTTTCTGCGCCATCTTCTTCATCATCCGACGCAGCCTGGAGAGGCCGACATCGTGCTGGTAGAGGAATTCGTGATCGCGGGCGTTCGGCGCCATCTGCTCGAGAATGATCTGGTCCTGGACCAGGACATCCCAGTGCAGCTTTTCCAGACGGTTGCGGTAGAGGAAGCGCCAGGTATCGCGCTGCCAGCCCTGCACCTTGCGGGCGCGCCAGAAGAAGACGCGGGTATGGTGCTCGTCGATCGGCGTCGCCTGGCCGACGATCCAGAACTCGCCGCCGGGGCCGAATTTCTGCTGGTACGGAATCGACAGGCGCAGCCAGAAGGTGCCGCTGTCGCCGAACTCGACCCAGTCGAAGTTGACGCCGCTCTGGCCCACCTTCTCGAACTTGAAGCCATGTTCGGTATCGACCACGCGCATGTCGGCGCTGCGCTCGCCCTCGGACATCGAGTGGGAGGTGCAGTGCAGGTAGGTGCCGTGCATCGGGTCCATGACATTGTCGACCGCGTAGCGGTAGTTGCAGGCCCAGTCGGCGGTGCAGAGAAAGCTGCTCCACTCGGGGCTTTCGAGCTGCTCCGGCAGCACCAGGTCGGCCGGCGGCGCGTCCGGATCCAGGCCGAACCAGACAAAGATGGCGCCGTGCTTTTCGATCACCGGATAGGCGCGCACGCAGTTGCTGCCGGTCATCGGGCAGTTGCTGACAGCCGGCACGTCGGCCACTTCGCCGTCGCCTTTGACTTCGACGCCGTGGTACCAGCAGGCCACGCGGTCGCCGAGGTTCCAGCCCAGGGACAGGCGCGCGCCGCGGTGCGGGCAGCGGTCCTCGAGGGCATGGACCTGACCTTCGCGGTCACGCCACAGCACGATGTTGTCGCCAAGGCGGGTAATGCCGACCGGGCTGGTGGAGACTTCCCAGCTCGCCACGACCGGATACCAGAGATCGCGCAGGCCGCGGTCCATGTAGCTTTCGAGAGATTGTTTGTCGTTCACGTCAGACCCCTTGATTCTCAGTAACCCAGTCGCGCCATCTCGGCCTGGAAGCTTTCCGCCGTCCAGAACGCCGAGTTTTCGGTGCGCGAGCCCCGTGCGTTCAGCGCCTCGACCAGCGACTCGAGTTCGACCACGCCGGTGGCGAAGATCGCTTCGAGGTGCTCGACCAGTGCCTGCTCGTAGCGGCTGGGCTCACGGTGGCGGGTCTGCCAGATGATGTTCCCGGTCCTGCCGGGCACCTGGATATTGTTGATGCCGGCCTCGGTGCAGGGCTCGTTCTTCAGCCAGGTGGCCAGCTTCGGGTTGTAATCGGTCATCGGCAGTCTCCTCAGGCCAGTTGCAGCTGAATGTCTTCGCCTTCGACCCGAACCGGATAGGTCACCAGGTTGCGGCAGCCCGGGCCGCTCTCGAGCTTGCCGGTGGGGATGTCGAAGATCGCCTCGTGCAGCGGGCACTCGACGGTACGGCCCTCGATAAATCCCTGGGTCAGCAGGGCATAGGCGTGGGGACAGATGTCTTCGATGGCGTAGAAACCGTCTTCGACCTTGAACACACCCACGTCCTTTTCCTCGACCTTGACTGAAAACGGGCTGTCCTCCGTTACCTCGCCCACCTTGCAAACTGACACCCAATTCATCTCGATCACCCTTTGTTTTATATATAAACGTGCGTCTTACATACGAACACAAAGTTACTCTGTGAAATTCGATGCGTCAAGCCGCCATGGCCCCGAAAAATGTCGGGGTATCGCACTCAGGCCCGCGCCGGAAGCACCAAAAAGGGCATTATTTCATTTAAATCAAAAGGATAGGTTTTGAAGGACGGTCAGAAGCAAAGGCTGAAAAAAGACAACAGGGCGAGGAAAGGTCAGCGGAGGACGTTCACATAAAGACCAGATTGATCATATATGAAACAAAAACAACACAGGGTGGGTCAGGCGCGCTATCTACCTGCCATCATCCGGCAGGGATTTCGGGCGCGTCGTAACCCACCATGGAGGTAAGGGTTGCACAAGGGGGAATTGGAGGACGCCGGGCCGGCTGAGCGCAGGCTCCCGGAATTCGCACACTCATTCCAGGCTACGCCCTAACACAGAGCCAACGGTGGGTTACGCGACGCCTGGGAGCCTGTCTGACTTAGCCGGTCGTAGCGAGGGAAAGTCCGTTTTGAGTCAATTTTTGAGCGATTTTGCGGCGAATAGTGGTTCTATTTAACAAGAAAGCGCTCAAATAATGGCCAAAATCGGCTTTTCCGCAGAAGATCAATGTTAAGTCCGACAGGCTCCTAGGCAACGGAGGTGTCCGGAAGAGAGTATCGGTGCGTCGCTAACCCACCCTCCTCCGCTGCGGCGGGGAAAGCGTCAGAGCTGCGAGGAGTGCAGACTCAGGGTACGGGAGAGCTCCTTCGACGCAGTGATGACCTCGTCCCGGATGCGGCCGTCGAACTCTTCGCGGCTCAGGCTGCCCAGTGGGCAACTGACCGACACGGCTGCGACGATGCGATTGTCGTCCACGCTGTGGATCGGTGCGGCACAGGCCGCCATGCCGGGGTTGAAGTACCCCAGGCAGTGGCCGCAGGCTGGTTGCGAAAGCTTTTCACCCGTTCCAGCAGACTGTCGATATTGGTCGGTGTCTGTTCGGTGAAGCGCTGGAAGCTGAAGTCCCGGTAGATCTCGCGCAGCTTCTCTTCCGGCAGGCTCGACAGCATCAGCTGCCCGACGGCAGTGGCATGTGCCGGCCAGCGGGTCCCGACGGATACCGTGCTGGTGAAGGGGCCGGTCGCCTGGAAGCAATCGACGATCACGACATCGCGTCCCTCGCGCACCATCAGCTGACAGGCAAGGGTCGTGCGGTTGCGCAGGGCCTCCAGAATGGGCCGCGACGGCTCCAGCAGGTCGAGGCTGGAGAGAAACTGGAAGCCAAGATCCAGTACCCGGGAACTCAGGGTATAGCGATTGGTATCGGCAATACGGCGCAGAAAGCCGCAATGCTCGAGGGTATGCACCAGACGGAAGGTACTGGAGCGATTCACCTCTATTGCTTCGGCCAGTTCCGAGATCGACAGCTCCCGCCTGTTTCTGCTGAACTGCTGCAATACGGCCAGTCCGCGCACCAGGCCCGGCACTATATAACGGTCATCTGTTTCCATGATTTTCCGACAAGGCTGAAACGACCTGCGATTGGAGCACGAGGCCCCCGGACTGTCAAACGAACGAAAGAGCGGCGGCCAGAGGCCACCGCTTGGAGAGATACCTGTGACGGGCGCAAGCGCCCGCTGGGATTCAGGACGGGAAGGCGAATTGGGCGCCCTCGCGCACCCCGGCGGACGGCCAGCGCTGGGTGATGGTCTTGCGCTTGGTGTAGAAGCGCACCGCATCGGGGCCGTAGGCATGCAGGTCGCCGAACAGCGAGCGCTTCCAGCCGCCGAAGCTGTGATAGGACACCGGGACCGGCAGCGGTACGTTGATGCCGACCATGCCGACCAGGATGTTGTCGCTGAAGTAGCGCGCCGCTTCGCCGTCACGGGTGAAGATGCAGGTACCGTTGCCGTACTCGTGGGCATCGATCAGGTCCATCGCCTCCTGCATGCTGTTGACGCGCACCACCAGCAGCACCGGGCCGAAGATCTCCTCCTGGTAGCAGACCATCTCCGGGGTCACACGGTCGATCAGGGTACCGCCGACGAAGAAGCCGTTCTCGTAGCCGGGCACCTTCGGGTCGCGGCCATCGACGACGACCTCGGCGCCCTGCTCCTCGGCACTATTGATGTAGCCGACCACCTTCTCCTGATGCGCCCGGGTGATCACCGGACCGAAGTCGTTGCGCCTGTCATCGAAGGCCCCGACCTGGAGGCCCTGCATCTGCGCCGTCATCTTCTCTATAAAGGCATCTGCGGCTTCGTCACCGACGGCCACGGCCACCGACAACGCCATGCAACGCTCGCCGGAGGAGCCGAAGGCGGCGCCGGTGAGGGCGCTGACGGCGTTGTCCATGTCCGCGTCGGGCATGATGATCGCATGGTTCTTGGCACCGCCCAGGGCCTGGCAGCGCTTGCCGTTGGCGCTGGCGCGGTTGTAGATGTATTCGGCGATCGGTGTCGAGCCGACGAAGCTGACCGCCTGAACCCGCGGGTCGTCCAGCAGAGTGTCGACCGCTTCCTTGTCGCCGTTGACGACGTTGAGCACGCCGGCCGGTAGGCCCGCCTCCAGCAGCAGTTCGGCGATGAACAGGGTCGAGCCCGGATCCCGCTCGGACGGCTTGAGCACGAAGGTGTTGCCGCAGGCGATCGCCATCGGGTACATCCACAGCGGCACCATGGCCGGGAAGTTGAACGGGGTGATGCCGGCGACCACGCCCAGCGGCTGGAACTCGCTCCAGGAATCGATCGCCGGGCCGACGTTCTTGCTGTGCTCGCCCTTGAGCAGCTCCGGCGCGCCACAGGCATATTCGACGTTCTCGATGCCGCGCTGCAGCTCGCCCATGGCGTCGTGGACGATCTTGCCGTGCTCCTCGCCGATCAGGCGGCAGATCTCCGCGGCATTCTGCTCCAGCAGTTCGCGGAACCGGTACATCACGCGGGCGCGCTTCGCCGGCGGTGTGTCGCGCCAGGCCGGGTAGGCGGCCTGCGCCGATGCAATCGCTTCTTCAACGGTCGTCCTGCTGGCCAGCAGCACCTGCTTCAAAACTTCGCCTGTCGAGGGGTTGTAGACGTCCTGGCTGCGCTGGCCCTCGGTAGTGACTTTACCGCTGATCAGATGTCCGATGGTTTTCATACGCATACCTCTTCAATGTGCAGTGCGTTCGAAACGATAACCTTAGCTACCTTCGTCCGAATCGCAGTAGTTACCGAATATGTAGGATGGGTTAGCGGCGCACCTTTACATCAGGTGCCGGTTCCCGTCGGGCCTCGAGCGCCGCGTAACCCATCATATCGATCCGGTTATCCGGATCGATTGGTGTCAGCGGACAGTAGATTGTCCGATAACTTATTTGTGTAGGGCGTTAGCCGAGTTCGTTGATCGCGTCGCCGAGGGCGTTGATCACCCGGTCTATTTCGTCACGCTCGACGATGAACGGCAGACCCAGCTGGATGGTGTCTCCGCCGTAACGGACGTAAAAGCCCTTTTGCCAGCACTTCATCGCGATCTCGTAGGGCCGGCGGGCAGGCTCACCCGGATAGGCCTCGATCTGCAGCGCGCCGGCCAGGCCGTAATTGCGGATATCGCTGATGTACCGGGAGCCCTTGAGGCTATGCAGCGCGGTCTCGAAGATCGGGCTCATTTCCCGGACCCGGTCGACCAGATTGTCCTTCGCGAGAATATCCAGCGATGCCAAAGCGGCGGCGCAGGCAACCGGATGGCCGGAGTAGGTGTAGCCGTGGGGCAACTCCATCATGTATTCGGGACCGCCCTGCTCCATGAATGTCTGGTAGATCTCGTCCTTGACGATAACCGCTCCCATCGGCACCGCCCCGTTGGTCAACTGCTTGGCCACGTTCATGATGTCCGGCACCACACCGAACTCCTCGGCGCCGGTCATCGAGCCCATGCGGCCGAAACCGGTGATCACCTCGTCGAAGATCAACAGGATGTCGTGCTGATCGCAGATCTCGCGCAGACGCTTGAGATACCCCTTGGGCGGCGGTATGACACCGGCGGAGCCTGCCATCGGCTCGACGATCACAGCCGCGATATTGGAGGCATCGTGCAGTGCGATCAGTTCGAGCAGCTCATCGGCGCGTTCGGCTCCGGCCTCCGGCATGCCACGGCTGAAGGCGTTCTCCTTCAACAGGGTATGGGGCAGGTGGTCCGCATCGACGCCCTGCCCGAACAGCGCGCGGTTGGCTCCGATACCGCCGAGGCTGAAGCCTCCGAAGTTGACGCCGTGATAGCCCTTGGCACGGCCGATCAGCTTGGTCTTGGTCGACTTGCCCTTCTTGCGCCAGTAGGCCCGGGCGATCTTCAGCGAGGTGTCGGCGCTTTCGGAGCCGGAGCCTGTAAAGAAGACGTAGTCGAGTCCGGCCGGGGTCAGCTCGCGGATGCGGTGCGCCAGCTCGAAGGCCTTCGGGTGGCCGTACTGGAACGCCGGCGCATAATCCAGCTCGCGCAGCTGGCGCGACACCGCTTCAGCGATTTCGGGCCTGTTGTGGCCGGCACCGCAGGTCCAGAGCCCGGACAGGCCGTCGAAGATGCGACGCCCGTCGGCATCGGTGTAATAGCCACCTTCGGCACCGACGATAATGCGCGGGTCGGCCTTGAACTGGCGGTTCGCGGAATACGGCATCCAGTACGCATCGAGCTGTTCGGGGCTGAGCCCGGCGTTACGCTGTACATCGAGTTCTGACATGGCGACACCCTCTTTTATTTTCTTGGGGGCAAAGTGGATAGGACCAGTCTCGCTTCCGGAATTAGTAATTTAAATACAAACTTATTTATTCTTATGTAAGCTATTACTTAACATTGAAACGGGAGGACAGCGCAGATGAAACAGCGCAAGGCAGTATTGCCGGGCCAGATCAGTGATGCCGACCTGCGTCTGCTGCGCATCTACCGCAAAGTCGTCGAGTGCGGCGGCTTTTCCGCCGCCGAGGTCGAGCTGAATATCAGCCGGGCCGCGATCAGCATGGCAATGAACGATCTCGAGAGCCGGCTGGCGCTGCGTCTTTGCCAGCGCGGTCGCAGCGGCTTCGCCCTGACCGAAGAGGGTAACGAGGTCTACCAGGCGGCCCTCCAGCTCCTCGCCGCGATCGAGGGGTTTCGCACCCGCGTCAACAGCCTCCACGCCCAGCTCAAGGGCGAACTCAATATCGGCATTACCGACAACCTGGTGACGATGCCGCAGATGCAGATCACCCACGCCCTCAGCGCCCTGAAGGAGCGCGGCCCGGATGTGCACATCAACATCCGCATGATACCGCCGAGCGATATCGAGCTCGGCGTGCTGGACGGACGCCTGCATACCGGCGTGATTCCGACACTGAAGCCCCTGCCCGGCCTGCAGTACCGCGCACTTTACGAAGAGGCCTCGAAGCTCTACTGCAGCCTGACCCACCCGCTTTTCGCCGGCCCGGGCAGCGCCACCATTGCCCTGGATGGCTGGGATGCCGTGATTCCCGCCTATGCTCAGACACCGGAAATCAAGTCTCTTCACGAACCGCTCAAGGCCGCGGCCTCCGCAAGCGACCGCGAAGGCATCGCCTTCCTGATACTGACCGGTCGCTATATCGGCTACCTGCCGACCCACTATGCCGAGCGTTGGGTGCGCGATGGCCAGATGCGGGCCCTCAACCCGGACAGCTGTCACTACATCACCCAGTACAGCGCCATCACCCGCAAGGGCGCCCCGCCCAACCTGGTGCTGGAAAGCTTCCTCGAGGAACTCGACAGCCTCGCCGGCGAATAAGATCACTCCTGGACGGCCGGCGGAACGCATTGCTACCGCCCAATAATTTTACCTTTTGGAAAATTTTATTTGCATCCCTGAAAATTCCCGCTATATATTGACCACGCGGTAAAAATAATATTGATAGCCAGTGCAGATAACAATAACAGTAGAGGACTCAAGCTATGCAAAGCGCCAACGAAACCGCCGGCTACGCTGGCGGCGTCGCCGACAGTGCCAGCGACGATCTCTGGAACGAGGACCTGGCTCCGGCCCGGGCCGAGGACAAGACCTGGAGCTGGCAAAACATCTCCGGCCTCTGGGTCGGCATGGTGGTCTGCGTGCCCACCTATATGCTCGCAGCCGGCCTCGTCTCGGAAGGGATGGCCTGGTGGCAGGCCGTACTGACGGTTCTGCTGGGGAACATCATCGTGCTGGTACCGATGATGGCGATCGGCCATGCCGGCACCAAGCACGGCATTCCGTTTCCGGTTCTGCTGCGTTCTTCCTTCGGGACCTCCGGTGCCAAGCTTCCGGCGATGCTGCGCGGTCTGGTCGCCTGCGGCTGGTTCGGCATCCAGACCTGGGTCGGGGGTTCGGCGATCTATATCATCGTCAACACCCTGACCGGCGACGCCATCACCGGTAACCCGATGCCGTTTCTCGGCATCGATGCCGGCCAGTTCGTCTGCTTCCTGCTTTTCTGGGCCATGCATGTCTATTTCATCGCCCGCGGTACCGAGTCGATCCGCTGGCTCGAAACCTACGCGGCGCCCTTCCTTATACTGATGGGTCTTGCGCTGCTCGCCTGGGCGTATTTCACTGCCGGCGGCTTCGGCGAAATGCTGTCGTCACCGTCTCAGTTCATCCCGGGCGGCGCCAAGGATGGACAGTTCTGGTCGGTCTTCTGGCCGGGCCTTACCGCCATGGTGGGATTCTGGGCCACCCTGGCGCTGAACATCCCCGATTTCACCCGCTTCGCGCGCAGCCAGAAGGACCAGTTCCTCGGCCAGGCGCTGGGACTGCCTCTGCCGATGGCGCTGTTCGCCTTCATCGGCGTTGCCGTGACCTCGGCCACCGTGGTGATCTTTGGCGAGGCGATCTGGGACCCGGTCGCACTGACCGGTCGCATGGGCGGCATGGCGGTCATCGTTGCATTGGCGGCCCTGATCATCGCGACCCTGACCACTAATCTCGCGGCCAACGTGGTGGCGCCGGCAAACGGCTTCTCCAACCTGAGCCCCAGCCGCATCTCGTTCAAGATGGGCGGCTACCTGACCGCGGGTATCGGTATCGCCATCATGCCCTGGAAACTGCTGGAGTCCACCGGCGCCTATATCTTTACCTGGCTGATCGGATACTCGGCGCTGCTCGGTCCGGTGGCGGGCATCATGATGGCCGACTACTTCCTGATACGCAAAACCCGCCTCAACCATGCCGACCTGTTCCGTAGCGACGGCCAGTACAGCTACCGCAACGGCTGGAACCCAGCGGCGCTGATTGCCTTCACCCTCGGCGTGCTGCCGAACCTGCCCGGCTTCCTCCACGTCGCCGGCTTCATCGACAGCGTGCCCCTGTTCTTCTCGACCCTTTACACCTACGCCTGGTTCGTCGGTCTGCTGATCGCAGGGGGCGTCTACCTGGTGCTGAT
Source organism: Marinobacterium aestuariivivens (assembly GCF_042661465.1). NCBI lineage: Bacteria > Pseudomonadati > Pseudomonadota > Gammaproteobacteria > Oceanospirillales > Oceanospirillaceae > Marinobacterium > Marinobacterium aestuariivivens. The sequence goes on from NZ_JBHSWE010000001.1 coordinate 1,343,877, forward strand.
GCGAAACCGAACCCGCTGATTGTCTCCGGGGCCCGGTGAAGCCTCATCGCCGGGCCCTCTTTTTCAGAGCAAGGAGAACTCCCATGTCCGTACTGATCAAGGGCGGTACCGTCGTGACCGCCGACCAGAGTTTGCGCGCCGACGTCTATTGCGAAAACGGCCTGATCGCCGCCATTGGCGAAAACCTGGAAGTGCCCGCCTCGGCCGAGGTGATCGACGCCGGCGGCCAGTATGTCATGCCCGGCGGCATCGACCCCCATACCCATATGCAGCTTCCCTTCATGGGCACCGTCGCCAGCGACGACTTCTACACCGGTACCGCGGCCGGGCTTGCCGGCGGCACCACCAGCATCATCGACTTCGTGATACCGGCGCCCCGGCAACGCCTGATGGACGCCTGGGAACAGTGGCGCGACTGGGCCGGCAAGGCCGCGGCCGATTACAGTTTCCATGTCGCCATCACCTGGTGGGACGAGTCCGTGCATCAGGATATGGGCACCCTGGTGCGCGAGCACGGCGTCAACAGCTTCAAGCACTTCATGGCCTACAAGAATGCGATCATGGCCGACGACGAAATCCTGGTGAAAAGCTTCCGCCGCTCGGTCGAGCTCGGCGCCATGCCGACCGTGCATGCCGAAAACGGCGAGCTGGTCTTCCAGCTGCAGCAGGAGATGCTGGCCAGGGGCATCACCGGTCCCGAAGCACATCCGCTGTCACGGCCGCCAGTCGTCGAGGGCGAAGCCGCCAATCGCGCGATCCAGATAGCCCGGGTCATGAACGTGCCCATCTATATCGTCCACGTGTCCTGCAGGGAGGCGCTGGATGCCATTACCCGTGCGCGCAACGACGGCCAGCGGGTCTACGGCGAAGTACTGGCCGGACATCTGGCGATTGACGACAGCGTTTACCGGCATCAAAACTTCGAATTCGCGGCCGCTCATGTGATGAGCCCTCCGTTCCGGTCGAAGTCCCACCAGGAGGCGCTCTGGCAGGGTCTTCAGGGAGGCAATCTGCAGACCACCGCGACCGACCATTGCTGTTTCTGCGCCGACCAGAAAGCCGCCGGCAAGGACGACTTCACCAGGATTCCCAATGGCACCGCCGGTATCGAGGATCGCCTGGCCGTGCTCTGGGACGAGGGCGTCAACAAGGGCCGTCTGACCATCAACGAATTCGTCGCGGTCACCTCGACCAACACCGCCAGGCTGTTCAACATCTACCCGCGCAAGGGCTCGGTTACCGTCGGCGCCGATGCCGACCTGGTGGTCTGGGACCCGGCCGGCACCCGCACCATCTCGGCCAGGACCCATCATCAGAGCGTGGACTTCAACATCTTCGAGGGGCGCACCGTCACCGGCATTCCGAGCCATACGCTGAGTCAGGGCAAGGTGGTCTGGTGTAACGGCGACCTGCGGGCCGAACGCGGTGCCGGACGCTACATCGAGCGTCCCGCCTTTGGCCCGGTATTCGACGCCATGGCCCGCCAGGGCGAATTGAAGATGCCACAGCCGGTGCATCGCGAAGACTGACCACCCCGTCTCCAGCCTGCTGCCACTCGGCGGCGGGCGCCCGCCGGGCAGGGTGCCGCCGGTGCGCCTCTGATCACAACGGCTCCGGCGGCTGGACTGGAAATGATCCTGTCGGGGCAAAGTTGCGTAACGGAACAGGGTCCGGGCGTCGAAGCTGACCAAGAGCCTGTCATCGCATCCATACCCGGATCAAACCCTTTTATATCATTGGTTTATATATTTACTTCCAAATTGCATAAATTCGACTCCCGGTCTCCGCTGCTATACTTATCGTTGGCATAAAGACTGGATTATGGACAAAAGCGACGCCGTGAACCGCCATCGCACTCGGGAAACGGCAGGGAGAAACAAGGGGGAACAAACCGGAGGTGTGACATGAACCGGCACTTTTACGTCAGCGACAACCTCGACGACCTGGAGAATGTCGAGCACGAACTGGAAGCCAGCGGCATCAGCACCGAGCAGATCCACGTGCTCAGCGAAAAGGATGCCGAAGTCGAGGAGCATCACCTCCATGAGGTGACATCCTTCATGAAACAGGATGCCGTACATTCCGGCGAAATCGGTGCCGTCATCGGTGTGGTGCTTGCCGCCGTGATCCTGGTCGGCGCCTGGCTGTTTGGCTGGACCGAGACGGCGGCCGGCTGGATTCCGTTTATCTTCCTCGCCGTCGTCGTACTGGGTTTCTGTACCTGGGAAGGCGGTTTCTTCGGTTTCCAGGAACCAAACGCCCATTTCCGCCGCTTCAAAAAGCTGCTCAAACACGGCAAGCATATCTTCTTTGTCGATGTCGAGCCGGAGCAGGAAGACGCCCTGAAACGGGTCGTCAAGCAGCATCCCCATCTCAAACGGGCCGGCGACGGCGACGCCGCACCGCACTGGATCGTTGCCTGGCTGCAGAAATGGCACCAGTTCAAGCGCACGATCTAGGAAGCAAGCTGTAAGCTTCAAGCGGCAAGCGGGTAGGATGGGTTAGTGGCGCAGGGGCGATGATTTGACTGTTTGGCACCTGTTCGGTGCGCCGCGTTAACCGTCATAGACGCCGGAGGCGCCTTGGTCTCCGTTGGCAGCGCGTAGGTCAATGAGCGCCGCCGGCGTGATTTCCAACGGGTGGCGCTCCACCGGGTGGCGTTCCGCTAGGGTTTCGCCCACCACTCTGCCGACGCCGACCGACAGCAATCGATCTGTAATGCGATCGATATTGCGGGTTACGCCTTTCTCCTGCCTTTACCCGCCATTGGCGCCGAAAAACAGCAACCGGCTCAGCCATACGTAATCCGCCTCCGCGGCCATCAGTCCCATCAGCACCAGCAGGCACAGCGGTGGCAACAGGATGGCGTAGACCATCGCCAGCCGCTCCCAGGCCATGTGCATGAACACCGAAACGATCAGGCCCGCCTTCAGTAGCATGAAGGCGACAATCAGGGTCCAGCGCAACAGTCCCTGAAAGTGGAAGTAGTCGACCAGGTAGGACAATGTGCTCAGCAGGAACAGCAACCCCCAGATTTTCAGATAGAGCCCGACCGGATGTTGCTGACCCTCTGGTTGCTGACTTTCTGTATGTTCCATCGCAGACTCCTCACCAGAGATAGAAAAAGGCAAAGATAAAGACCCAGACCAGGTCGACGAAATGCCAGTAGAGGCCGGCGATCTCCACCAGCTGGTAGTTGCCGGCTCGGTCCAGGTCACCCCGCAGGACCTTGAAGGCGACCCACAACAGATAGAGCACCCCGATCGAGACGTGCAGCCCATGAAAGCCGGTGATGGTGAAGAAGGCGGCGCCGAACTGCGCCGCACCCATCGGATTCCCCAGGGACGCACGCCCTCGTGGATCAGCTTGGTCCACTCGAACGCCTGCATGCCGATGAAACTGGCGCCGAGCAGCGCCGTGATCAGCATCAGTAGCGCCGTGACGCGCCGGTTGCGGCGATAGCCGAAATTGACCGCCATCGCCATGGTGCCGCTGCTGCTGATCAGGATGAAGGTCATGATGGCGATCAGGATCAGCGGAATCGAGCGGCCGGCAATGGTCAGCGCGAACACTTCGCTCGGTACCGGCCAGGGTTCGGTGGTGGTCATGCGCACCGTCATGTAGCCAATCAGGAAGCAGGAAAAGACGAAGGTATCGCTGACGAGGAAGATCCACATCATCGCCTTGCCCCAGGACACCTGCTTGAAGGCATCCTTCTCCGAGGCCCAGTCGTGGTAGATCGCCTGCCAGCTGCGGTTTATTCTGCCCTGCACCTCTTTGTGTCCACTGTCCATGGGCTCACCCCAGGCCGCAGAGCGCGGCGATTGTCCGGTAGGTGTCCGGCGTGCTGGTCAATACGAGAAATAACAATAGCCAGAGTCCCAGAAGGAAATGCCAGTAAATGGCGCAGAGTTCGATCCTCAGGCTCAACCGGGCCGGCCGCAGCCCCCGAAAGCCCACGAGTATCACGCCCCAGACCACGAGCCCGCCGAACAGATGCAGGCCATGCAGCCCGGTCAACAGATAGAAGAAGCTGCTTGCCGGATTTGACGAAACGCCATAGCCCCAGAGTTCGAACTGCCACCAGGCCCCGAGCTGGCCGGCGAGAAAGGCAAGGGCGCTGAGGCCGCCAAGCCAGAGGCCAGCCAGGCATTCCCTGCGCCGGCCATGACGGATGGCGACCCGGGCCCACTGCAGCGACAGGCTCGCAAGGCCGAGCACCAGCGTATTGATCCACAACAGCCAGGGCCGGCTCAGCGGCGCCGCCGGGTCGGTCAGCGGCCGCCAGTCGCCGCCCTGGGAACGGGCGATGAAGGCGATCAGCAACAAGAGAAACAGCATCGTCACGACCGTTAGAAAGATGCGCATGCCGGCGATCGTCGTGCGCCGCCGGTTACCTTCATGTGCCCGCGCGCTGCCCGGGAAACCGTCAAGCGGCAGCTCGTTCATCGCTCCTCCTCCGGATCCGGGTCGGCGGAGAGACCGTGCATCTCATGTGCCGACACCGTCTGGGGTATAAAGTCCTGCTTCATGCCCGGCACGCTGTAGTCATAGGCCCAGCGGTGTACCACCGGCAGTTTCGGTCCCCAGTTGCCGTGGGCCGGCGGCGTCTGCGGCGTTTGCCATTCGAGACTGGTCGCCTTCCAGGGATTGGGGCCGGCTGGCCTGCCGCGAAACGCGCTCCAGGCAAGGTTGAACAGGAACAGCAGCTGGCTGACGCCGACGATCAGCGCCGCCAGGGTAATGAAGACATTGAGATCATGGGCGGACTGCGGAATGAACTCGTAACCCTCATAGGCATAGTAGCGTCGGGGCATGCCGAGAAAGCCAAGGTAATGCATCGGAAAGTAGATCGCATAGGTACCGAGAAAGGTGATCCAGAAATGCAGCTGGCCCAGACGTTTGTTCAGCAACCGCCCGGTGATCTTCGGATACCAGTGGTAGATGGCGCCGAATACGACCAGGATCGGCGCCACTCCCATCACCATGTGAAAGTGGGCCACGACGAAATAGGTATCGGACAGCGGTATATCGACAATGACATTGCCGAGAAAGAGGCCTGTCAGGCCGCCGACCAGAAAGGTCAGGATAAACGCCAGCGCAAACAGCATCGGCACCCTCAGGTGGATATCGCCGCGCCATAGCGTCAGCACCCAGTTGTAGACCTTGAGCGCCGTCGGCACCGCGATCACCAGCGTCGTGGTGGCGAAGAAGAAGCCAAAATAGGGATTCATGCCACTGACGTACATGTGATGCGCCCAGACCACGAAGCTGAGCACGCCTATGGCGACGATGGCCCAGACCATCATGCGGTAGCCAAAGATGTTCTTGCGTGCATGGACACTGATCAGATCGGAGACCAGGCCAAAGGCCGGCAGCGCGACGATATAGACCTCCGGGTGGCCGAAGAACCAGAACAGATGCTGGAACAGGATGGGACTGCCGCCGCTGTGCTCCGTCTGCTGCCCCAGCATGATCATCTCCGGCATGAAGAAGCTGGTGCCGAGCAGGCGGTCGAACAGCATCATCACCGCGCTGACGAACAGCGCCGGAAATGCCAGCAGCGCCAGTACCGTCGCCATGAAGATGCCCCAGACGGTCAGCGGCAGGCGGAACAGCGTCATGCCGTGGGTCCGCGCCTGCAGTACCGTGGTGACATAGTTGAGCCCGCCCATGGTCGCGGCGACGATGAAGATCGCCAGCGATACCAGCATCAGCACGATGCCCCACTCGCTGCCCGGCGTGCCTGGCGTAATGGCCTGGGGCGGATAGAGCGTCCAGCCGGCACCGGTGGGCCCGCCCGGGACGAAAAAACTGGCCAGCAGCACCAGCACCGAGACCAGGTAGAACCAGTAGCTGAGCATGTTGAGGTAGGGGAACACCATGTCCCGGGCGCCGACCATCAGCGGGATCAGGTAGTTGCCGAAGCCGCCGAGAAAGAGCGCCGTCAGCAGGTAGATCACCATGATCATGCCGTGCATCGTCATGGCCTGGTAGTAGGCCGCCGGATCCAGGAACTCGAGGCTGCCGGGAAAGGCGATCTGCAGCCGCATCAGCCCCGACAGCACCAGCGCGATCAGGCCAACGAAAATCGCCGTCAGCGAGTACTGCACCGCGATCACCTTGTGATCCTGGCTCCAGATATAGCGGGTCAGAAAGCTGCGCGGTTCATGGACAGCTTCGAGCTCGGCCTGGTCTGCATAGGCCATGGCGTTACCTCCCCGCAGCCGGGTCGCCCAGTTCGCCGATATAGGCGACCAGGGCGGCAAGCTGCGCCTCGTTCAGGTCGTAGGCCGGCATCATCGGGCTGTACCCCTGCACGATCCTGGCATTGGGTTCGAGAATCGACTCGCGCAGATACGCCTCATCGACCCGCACAGCCGTACCGTCACTCAGGTTTTCCCGGCTGCCGTAAAGTCCCTGCCAGCCTGGCCCGGTGCCGGCGCTGCCATCGATGCTGTGACAGCCACGGCAACCCAGGCTCTCGGCCAGCATCCGTCCCTCCTCCGCCATGGCGGCGCGGTCCGGTTGCTCGCCGAGTGAGCGGATCAGCGCCAGCAGTGCCTTCAGGCTGTCGTCGTCCAGCGCGTAGGCAGTCATTACGGGCGAATACCCCTCGACGATGCGGGCCGCCGGGTCGAGAATCGACTCGCGCAGATAGGCCTCGTCGACCAGAACCTCGCTGCCGTCGACCAGGCGCTCGCGGCTGCCATAGAGACCCCGCCAGCCGGGCCCCAGGCTGTCGCTGCCATCCAGGCTGTGGCAGGCGGTGCAGCCGTGGCGCCGGGCCAGCTCCCGCCCCCGCTCCACCAGCGGGTCGGCCGGCCGGCCCTGTGCCTGCGCGCTTTGCAGGGCGGCGAAGGTCGGCTGTTCGCCCAGCCAGCGGTCAAAATCCGATGTTTCCTCGACCAGCAGCCGGCCGCGCATACTGTAATGGCCGACACCGCAGAATTCGGCGCAGAGGATCTCGTAACGGCCGGTCTCGGTCGGAGTAAACCAGAAATGGGAAACCATCCCGGGCACCAGATCCATCTTGGCGCGCAACTGCGGAACATAGAAATTGTGCAGCACATCCTTCGAGCGCAGCAGCAGCTTCACCGGTCGTCCGACCGGCAGGCGCAGTTCGTTACCCTGCACGACGATATCGTCCTGCCCATCCGGATCGCCGGGATTGATCCCCAGCGGGTTGGCCGCGCCGATCCACTGGATGCCCGAGGTGCCCAGTTTCCCGTCCTCTCCGGGAAAGCGAAAAGCCCACTGCCACTGCTGGCCGACCGCTTCGGTCACCCGGGCATCGTCCGGAACCCGGACGAAATCGTTGTAGATCACCAGTCCCGGGGCCAGCAGGCCGACGATGCCGACGCTGGTGATGCCGATCAGCCACCATTCGAGCCGCTTGTTTTCCGGTTCGTAGTGGGCCCGCAGACCGTCACGGTGGCGATAGCGCCACAGCGCCAGTGCCACGAACAGCCCGATGGCGACAAAAAACAGACCGGTGATCACCAGCGTCAGGAACAGGGTGTCGTCAATGGCCCCCCAGTTGGAGGCCGGCTCGGTCGCGTGCCAGGGTTCAGCAGATGAAAGAGTACCGAGCCGACGACGATGATCACGAAGAAGAATGCCAGCGTCATCAGTGCTCAACCTCATTCCCCGGGCTGTCACCGGGGGCTCGCCGGCACCGTCGCCGAAACGTGCAGCGTTTCGACCGGGCTCTGTACGGCTGGGTCAGAGACTGAATCACCCGGTCGCGGTAGACGGGCCAGACTGTAACCGGCGCAATCCCCTGATTGCGCCGCCAATGCGTTCCATTCAAGCGTAGCGGCCGCGAATCGATTATGCGAACCGGGACCGCGGCCACCTGCGGCCCGCCGCTGTGGAAAAGCTGGGCACCAAAACGATCGGTCAGTGACCACTATCACTACAGGCACGAGTCTTGCTTTATTCAAGTCGATTTGTTGCGCAGTCTCTTCAACCCCTCGCCATCTCTGCGCTGCAGCCAGCTTAACGGGGCTTATCCAAAGGTTGCGCACAGCCTTGCTCAGGGATTCTGTGCATGAAAAACGCACTTCTACACAGGCCTGTTATCCACACAGGGTTATGCACAAGCTGGACGAACGGAGATCGTCTCCTGCCCTTGCCTATACTTCAGGAAGAACCCCCGGCAAGCGGGGAAAGCAGGAGGCCTTATGTCCGGCAACGGAGAACCCGAGCTCTATTACGCCGATTACCTGCAGCTCAAACGTCTGCTGGGTGCCCAGTTGCCGGAAAGCCGTCGCCGGGGCGCCGAGGCTCACGACGAGATGCTGTTTATCATCGTTCACCAGGTTTACGAGCTCTGGTTCCGGCAGATCCTCCACGAGCTCGATGCGGTGCTGCAGATATTCGGCGGCGAGCACCTCGACGAGCGCAGCCTCGGCGGTATCTGCGCCAAGCTCGAACGGATCACGGTCATCCAGCACCTGCTGGTCGAGCAGATCGACGTGCTCGAAACCATGGCACCGCAGGACTTCCTCGAGTTTCGCGATCTGCTGGTGCCGGCCTCGGGCTTTCAGAGCGTGCAGTTTCGCGCCATCGAAGCCAAACTCGGCCTGCGCGGGCAGGAGCGCCCCGGTGGCAGCGGCTACCGGCGCTTCCAACCGGAAGATGCCCGCTATCTGAAGTCGCTGCAGCAGCAGCCGAGTCTGTTCGACCGGGTCGATGCCTGGCTGGCCCGCATTCCCTTCCTGCAGGACGAACACTACGACTTCTGGGCCTGCTATCGCGACACCATTCAGGAGATATTCGACAGCGACCGCCGCGTGATCGAACAGCACCCGCAACTCACACCGGATGAGCGCCGGCAACAACTGGAGCAGCTGCAGCGGAGCCGTCGGCAGTTCGACTGTCTGTTCGACCCCGATGACTTCGAACAGCAGCGGGCGGCCGGCCATGTCCGGCTCTCGAGACTGGCGTTCCAGGCCGCGCTCTTCATCCACCTGTATCGCGATGAACCGCTGTTGCAACAGCCCTTCCGGCTGCTGAAACTGCTGGTCGAGATCGACGAGCAGCTGACCGCCTGGCGCTACCGCCATGCGTTGATGGTGCAGCGGATGCTCGGCAGCCGCATCGGCACCGGGGGCTCATCCGGCCACGAATATTTGCGCAAAAGCGCCGAGCGGACGCAGATTTTCACCGACCTGTTCAACCTGGCGTCCTATCTGCTGCCGCGCTCGCGTCTCGAGCCCCTGCCACCGGCACTGGCGCGCAAACTGGACTTCCATTTCAGCACCCTGAGCCGGGGATAAAAGGGAGCTTGGGGTCATGTTGAAGCAGCATTACCGGCGCTTTCTCGCCGCCCACCCGAACGAGCTGCATTTCACCGCCCACAGCCATCACTACTGGCCCGATGTGACCCGCGATGCAATGCTGCGGTGCTGGGACGATGCGGCCCGGCTGGTCGACGACAAGTGGAGCAAGCTGCACGGCGAACTGATGCCGCGGCTGCAGCGGCGCATCGCGACCCTGCTGGGCTCTGCGACCCCCAGCAACTCTGCTTCGCGCCGAACACCCACGAACTGCTGGTGCGGCTGCTGTCCTGTCTGCCGATCGACCGACAGGTACGGGTCCTGACATCGACAGCGGAATTCCACAGCTTTGAGCGACAGCTGAGACGACTGGAGGAAACCGGCTGGTGCCGGGTCACCCGGATCCCGAGCGAGCCGGTCGGCGAATTCGCGCCGCGAATGGAGGCGGAGCTTCGACGCCAGCCCTGGGACCTGCTGTTTTTCAGCCAGGTCTTCTTCGATTCGGCCCTGGCGGTCACCGAGCTGGGCCGCATCGTTGCGGCGACACCCGACGACTGCCTGGTGGCCATCGACGGCTACCATGCCTTCGCCGCCCTGCCGCTGCAGCCAGGCCCGCTGCTGCAGCGCGCCGTCTACCTGGCCGGCGGCTACAAGTACGCCCAGGGCGGCGAAGGCTGCTGCTTCATCCATGTACCGGTGAACTGCTCCCTGCGGCCCGCCATTACCGGCTGGTTCGCCGATTTCGAACATCTGGAGCGCCGAGGGGACGGGGTCGGGTATGCCGCCGACGGCCGGCGCTTCGCCGGCGCCACCTTCGACCCGGCGGCACTGTACCGGCTCGATGCCGTATTGGGGCTGTACGAAAAGGAAGGCATACTCATCGCCGACATCCACCGTCACGTGCAGACGCTGCAGCAGCGCTTCCTCAGGGGCTGGCGGACGTGCCCTGCCTGGCCGCCGGGCGCTGGCTCTATCAGCCCGGACGGCCCCATGGCCATTTTCTGACCATCGAGCTGCCGCCGGGGCATGCCACGGCGCTGCTGCAACAGCTGAAGCAGCGCGGCATCCATGCCGATCGCCGCGGCGAGCGGCTGCGTTTCGGTTTCGGCCCCTACCACGACAGCGCCGATATCGACCGGCTGCTGCAGGCGCTGCGCAGCCTTCCTCCCGTCGTTTCGCCGGGGCAATGATCTGTTGGGTTGCGCTGCGCTCCACCCAACCTACATGCAAGCAAGCTCTGTGATTGCAGGCCGGTTGAGGCTCGAAGAGCCGCAAATCAATCCAGACCCGCACCGGGTTCAGGCCGCGTCGTTGACGGCCGCGGTCAGATCCAGAACCGCCTTCTTGCCGTCGCCGAACAGCATCAGGGTGTTCTCTTTTGCGAACAGGGGTTCGGCAGGCCGGCAAAGCCCGCACTCAGACTGCGCTTGACCACCACGACGGTGCGGGCCTTGTCGACGTCGAGGATCGGCATGCCGTAGATCGGGCTGCCCCTGTCCTCCCGCGCCAGCGGGTTGGTGACATCGTTCGCACCTATGACAATGGCGACATCGGTCTGCTCGAAGGTCGGATTGACCTGCTCCATCGTCTGCATCTTGTCGTAATCGATCTCCGCCTCGGCCAGCAGCACGTTCATGTGCCCCGGCATGCGACCGGCGACCGGGTGAAGGCCGTAGATCACCTCGATGCCGCGGCGCTCCAGCGAGTCCGCCAGATCCCGCACCGCGTGCTGTGCCTGCGCCATCGCAAGGCCGAATCCCGGGACGATCACCACCCGGCGCGCGGTTTCCAGCAGCATGCCGACCTCTTCCGGCGACGACGACTTCACCTTGCCGGCATAAATCTCGTCCGCATCCTGCACAGGGCCCGACGCTTCCGCCAGGGAACCGAACAGCACCGCGCTTAGCGAACGGTTCATCGCCACGCACATGATCCGGGTCAGGATGATGCCGGAGGCACCGACCAGGGCGCCCGAGACGATCAGAACGCTGTTGCCCATGATGAATCCGGCGGCGGCCGCGGCGATGCCGGAATAGGCGTTCAGCAGTGCAATCACCACCGGCATGTCGGCCCCACCGATCGGCAGTACCAGCGTAATGCCGAGTACCAGCGCCAGTGCAACCAGCAACAGCAGCGGAGCCACACCGCCCTGCCCGGCCACCAGCGCGGCGCCGGCGCCAAGCGCCGCGAGCAGCAGAGCGAGGTTCAGGCGGCCGATCCCCTGAAGCCCACCGGCCGTCCCGGCAACAGCTCCTGCAGCTTGCCGAAGGCCACCGCGCTGCCGCTCAGCGTGACCGCGCCGATCAGCAGCGTCAAACTTATCGCCACCAGGCTGATGAGACCGGTGGCGGTCGCGGCATCCCCGCCGGACAGGAAGCTGGCCGCGGCGACGCACAGCGAGGCCCCGCCACCGAAGCCATTGAGCAGCGCCACCATCTGCGGCATCGCGGTCATGCGAATCCGTGTGGCCAGCAGCACGCCCGCCAGCGAGCCCAGCACGACACCGGCCAGAATCCAGCCGTAGGACAGGATGCCGCGATCCAGCAGGGTCACCACTACGGCAATCAGCATTCCCGCCGCCGCCAGCAGGTTGCCCCGTACGGCCGTGCGCGGCCGGGTCAGGCCCTTGATGCCGCCTATGAAGAGCACCGCGGCCAGAAGATAGAATATATTGACGATCGACAGTCCCATGGCGTTAATTCCTTTGCTTGAACATGCGCAGCATGCGATTCGTCACGAGGAAGCCGCCCACGACGTTGATGGTGGCCAGCGTGACGGCTACCAGCCCGAGCCAGGGCACCCAGGCGTCATGGCCGTCACCGGCACCGGCCGCCAGCAACGCACCGACCAGGGTGATGCCCGAGATGGCATTGCTTCCGGACATCAAGGGCGTGTGCAGCGTGGCCGGCACCTTGGTGATCAGCTCGACACCGAGAAAGACCGCCAGAACGAACAGAGAGAGCTGCATGATCAGCATATCCATCAGGCGACCTCCTCCAGTGATGCCTTGGCCGCCTGCAGGCGCTCGAGCACGCGGGCATTGCACACCGCTCCGGCATGGGTGACGACCGCCTCGGCGAGAATCTCGTCGTCGAAGTCGAATGCCAGCCGACCCTCCTCGTCCAGCAGGTGCAGCAGCAGGTTCTCGATATTGCGGCCGACCATCTGGCTGGCGTGATGCGGCACGCTGGCGGCGATATTCTCCGGACCGACGATGGTGACACCCTGTACCTCGATGCTGCGTCCAGCCTGGGTCAGTTCGCAGTTTCCACCCCGCTCGGCAGCCAGATCGACGATCACCGCTCCCGGCTTCATCCGGGTCACCATCTCAGCCGTGATCAGCACCGGCGCCCGGGCTCCGGGAATGGCGGCCGTGGTGATCACCACGTCCTGCTGCGCCAGCACCGCCGCCATCTGCTCCCGTTGCCGGGCCAGGAAGCTCTCGTCCTGTTCGGTGGCATAGCCGCCACGGCCTTCGGAGGCTTCCGTCTCCAGTTCGAGCGCCACCGGGCGTGCACCGACCGAAAGGATCTGCTCGCGAGCGGCCGGACGCACGTCGTATGCCTCGACCAGAGCACCGAGACGCCGGCCGTGGCGGCCGCCTGCAGACCGGCGACGCCCGCGCCCATGACGAAAACACGCGCAGCGGTCAGGGTGCCGGCGGCGGTCATCATCATCGGGAAGATGCGCGGTACCGTCGAGGCGGCCAGCAACACCGCCTTGTAACCGGCGAGCGTCGCCATCGAAGACAGCACGTCCATGCTCTGGGCCCGGCTGATGCGGGGCACCAGCTCGAGCGCAAGCGCCGAGACGTTCTTGCGAGCCAGGGTCTCAAAGCGCCCGGGCTGGCCGAGCGGGTCCATGAGACCGATAACCAGCTGGCCCTCCCGCAGCGACGCCAGCGCTTCGTCGTCCGTGGCATCGACGCAGAGCAGAATGTCACACCGCGCGAGCAGTCGTTCCCTGTTCTGGACGATCTCGGCGCCCGCGGCGCTATAGGTTTCGTCGCCATAGCCGGACGCGACTCCGGCGCCCGTCTCGATCAGCAGTTCACAGCCCTTTTCCACCAGGGATGCCACATTGGCGGGCGTCAGGGCGACCCGGCGCTCGCCGGATCGCCGCTCCCGCAGCACGCTTATTTTCATTATTTTTCTCCTCAGTGCGTTGCCCCGGCGGCTCAGTCGTTGGCCCGTTCCAGCACCGCCTGCAGCAGCACGTTGCAGCCGGCCGCCAGGTCCGCAGGGTCGGCGTTCTCCGCCTCGTTGTGGCTGATACCGTTCTCGCAGGGCACGAATACCATCGAGGTCGGCGCCACCCGGGCGATATAGCAGGCGTCGTGGCCGGCACCGCTGACGATATCGCGATGGCTGTAACCGAAGCTTTCAGCGGCGTTGCGCACCGAGTCGACGCAATCGCGGTCGAAGGGCACCGGCGGCGAGTGCCAGATCTGCTCGAACTTCATCTCCAGTCCGAGTTCCTCGGCTACCGCCGCAGAGACTTCACGCAGGGCCTGATCCATCTTTGCCAGCACCCCGGCATCCGGGTGACGGAAATCGACGGTAAAGAACACCTGGCCCGGAATCACGTTGCGCGAGTTCGGAAATACCTGCATCAGGCCGACGGTCGCGCAGGCGTTGGGCTGGTTGTCCAGCCCGATCCGGTTAACCCGGTCGACAATGCGCGCGGCGCCGACCAGGGCATCGCGGCGGCGCGCCATCGGGGTCGGACCGGCATGGGATTCCTGCCCCGTCAGGGTGATCTCGTACCAGCGCTGTCCCTGGGCATCGGTGACAACACCGATCTGCTTGCCTTCGTCCTCGAGGATCGGCCCCTGCTCGATATGCGCCTCGAAGAACGCCTTGAACGGACGTCCCCCCACCTCATCGGGCCCGGCATAGCCGATGCGCTCCAGCTCCTCGCCCATGGTCTTGCCGTCGAGATCGGCCCGGCTCAGACCGTACTCGAGGTCGAAGACGCCGGCGAAGACGCCGGACGCCACCATCGCCGGCGGAAAGCGGGAGCCCTCCTCGTTGGTCCAGACCGACGCCTCGACCGGCGCCCGCGTCTCGATGCCGTGATCGTTGAGACTGCGGATCACCTCGAGGCCGGCCAGCACGCCATAGATGCCGTCGAACTTGCCGCCGGTCGGCTGGGTGTCGAGATGGCTGCCCATCACCACCGGCGGCAGCGAATCATCCTGCCCCGGACGGCGGGCGAAAATATTGCCCATCCTGTCGATGCGAATGCTGCAACCGGCCTCGCGGCACCAGCGCACGAACAGGTCCCGTCCCTGCTTGTCGAGGTCGGTCAGCGCCAGGCGGCAGACGCCGCCCTTCTCGGTGGCGCCGATCTTGCCCATGTCCATCAGGCTGTCCCACAGCCGCTGCTGATTGACGTTCATTTTTTTCATGATCAAATTCTCTTTCTCGGTAGCTGCACGGACTCCCGGCCGCAGGCAAAGTCTCCCCGTCCGGCTCGGGCCGGAACAACGGACGCTGCGCAAGGGAATGACGGACGGCCGGATGTAGCCGCCCGCAGGTTTCATCAGGCGCTTTTGAAGTGCGGAATGATGTGCTTGCCGTACTGGGCGATGATGTTTTCCTCGTCGCCGTTGTCGAGGTAGATATTGAACTGGGTGGTGCCGGCTTCCTTGAGATGCTTCAGCTTGCCGATATGCTGTTCGACCTCGCCCAACACGCAGAACCCGTCGACGATCTCCGGGGTGATGAAGTCCAGGTAGGGGTTGTCGCTCTGGCCGTGCTTGGAATAGTCGTACCCCTTGCGCTTCTCGATGTAGTCGGTGAGGCTCTTCGGTACCAGGCCGCTGTCGGTGCCGTACTTCTCCACGATATCGGCCACATGATTGCCGACCATCGCCGGGAACCACCGGGTCGCCTCGGTGCAGCTGTCCTTGTCGCCGAAATAGGCCGGCGCAGCCGCGATCACCTTGAAGTTGGACATGTCACGACCGGCGGCTTCGCCGGCCGATTTCGCCTGATCTGCGAACCACTTGACCAGTGACGGCTCGCCGATCTGCAGGATGACGCCATCGCCCACCTCACCGGCGGTTTTCAGCGCCATCGGGCCGTAGGCGCCGATATGAACCGGCAGCTCGTAGCCGTCCGCCCAGGGCAACTTGACCGGCTCGGGACACTCCCCGTAGTGCACCTCATCGCCGCGCACCATCGCCTTGACCTTGGTGGTGAACTCCGCGACGCGGGCCAGCGTCGCCGGCTTCTTGCCCATCACTCGCACCGAGCTGTCGCCGCGCCCGAGGCCCACCTCGAAGCGGCCGCCGCTCTGCTTGGCCAGGCTGCCGAACAGGCTGGCGGCCAGCGACCAGTCGCGGGCATTGGGGTTGGTGACACAGGGGGCGAATTTGATGCGCGAGGTATGCTCCATGCACATCGCGATCGCCGGATAGCACTCGCGCCAGAGGATGTGCGAGTCGTAGAACCAGCAGTAGTCGAAGCCGGCTTCCTCGGCCTGCTTCACCAGGCTGCGGGCACGCTCGGGGCTGACAAAACCTTTGAAAGTGATACCGAATTCCATCGTCGTTCTCCAGATTGCTATTGTTGTCGTCTCGGATAATGACCCGCCATGCGGCGGCGTTCAGGCGTCGGGCGCCCAGATGCGGATGCCCGCATGGGTAAAGGGAACCTTCCTGGAGATGTTCAACCTGATCAGGATCGGCGTGATCGCCTCGATGCAGCGGGCATTGACGGCCGGACCACAGTTGTAGGCCCGGACATCCAGCTTCTCGATCAGCGCCATCACCTTCTCCTTGGCCGCAAGATCGTTGCCGCAGACAAGGACGTCGCAATTGATCCGGTGCTCCAGGTCATTGAGTACCGTGGCGGACACATTGTGCAGCGCACCGACCACCGGAATCCGCTCACCCAGCAGGGCCTGGGCCGCTTCGGTCGCGGATCCGGCCTCCGGCATCGCCACGGCCTTGGGGTCGCCTTCGGCCAGGGGCACCACGATGTCGATAAGGACCTTGCCCTCGAGCAGATCGCGGATAGACTCGAGGGTCGCGTCATGCGCCGACGCCGGCACGGCCAGAATGACCATTTCGTCCGCCGCGGCCACCGCACCGCGAATGTCACGACCGGCGATACGGGCGGCCCCGCCCTCCAGCTGTCCCTGCAGCTCGGCCGCCGCCTGCTCGGCCCGGCCGCCGTCGCGGGAGCCGAGCGTAACCGGCACCCCGGCGCGGGCGAAACGCAGTGCCAACCCCCGGCCCTGAGGCCCGGTGCCACCCAGAATTGCAATTGTCATCGGAACAGTTCCTCTTGTTGTGTTCTTCTCGGATCTTGTTCGGAAAGGGCTCTTCCGGCCCCGCCCGCTCAGCGAAAAAGGTCCTCCTGCGGCGGTCGCACGAGGTCCCGGGCCCTGCTGTGCACGGGCTGCCAGTCGACGCCGCGAAACAGGATCGCCGGGGTCTTGCCGTCCTTGCTCATCAACAGGCCGGAGGCGGCCGCCAGCTCGTCGGCCAGGGCCGGTACCGTCACGGACAGCTCGCGGCCGAAGGCATCCCGGCCGCCGATCAGGCTGACCTGACTCGGCACCCGGGCCAGCCCGACCGCCACGTTAACCAGGCCCATGCGCCAGGGACGGCCGAAGGTATCGGTGATCACGACGCCGACCCGTACGCCGAAGTGCCGCTCCAGGCGCTCGCAAAGCCGCCGTGCGCTGCGGTCCGGATCCTCCGGCAGCAGGATCACTGTTTCGGCGCTGCCGACGTTGGATTCATCCACTGCCGCATTGGCGCAGATAAAGCCCAGCCGGTGCTCGGCAATCAGGGTGCCCTCGCTCTGCTGCGCACGTTTCACCGCCCGCACCACCCGGGTCGATTCCCTCAGGATCACCTCGACCTTGCGCGGATCCTTGCCGACCTCGGCGGCCAGTCGCAACGCCTCGGCGCCGGGCTCGACATCGCACAGCCGCACGATCCGGCCCTCGGCCTTGGAGACGACCTTGTGGGCGATCACCAGGATGTCGCCGTCGCGCAGCGCCATCCCGGCTCTTTCCAGCGACTCGATCAGTAGCCGGGCCAGATCGTCGCCGGGTTCGATATCCGGGATACCGGGCAGCGCCTGCAGGGCGACCTCGCCACCGCCGAGCTGCACCGGCGCCGCAGACGCGGCCAGCGCCGGCTTGACCGGCTCCGTCATCGCTGTATTCAGAGGTTCCATGGCATCACCCGCTCCTGCGGCCCTGGCCGCTGTTGTCTTGTATCAGGCTGTCGAGATCGTCGGGGGTATCGACATCGAAACGCAGATGCTCCATCTGCAGCAGTTCGCAATGCAGCCCGCGGCGCAGGGCTGCCGCATGGTGCAACGCGCTGGACCGCTCGCCGAAGCAGAACGGAATCGCATCCGGCGGCGTAGTCAGCAGCGCATTGGTGCCGGCATCGCTGGCCGGACAGATCAGCACGCACGGGCCGCGGCTGCGGTGGTCCAGCAGCCGGCGCAGCTCGCTTTCATCGAGCCGGGCGATATCGGCGGGAATCAGCAGCTGGGCTTCATAGCCATGTCGCCGGCTCCACTCGGCTGCACGCTGTGCCGCCACCGACAGCCCCCGGCCTGCGGTTCCAGCAACACGGCCGCGCCGTATTGCCGGGCCAGCCCGGCAATCTCCCGGGAAGCGGTCACCACCAGCCTGTCCTGCTCCGGCAGACGATCCTGGAAGAACGCCAGGGTGCGCTCGCAAAGGCGCCGCGCCAGCGCCGCCCGGCGCTCGGGCGGCAGTACCGGGCCGAGACGCGTCTTGGCCTGGCCGAAGTCCTTCACCGGTATCACGACCAGGGTCCTTAGCCGCATAAGCGCGCCCCCGGCCGAAGCCGGCGAAATCGAGCAGTTCGGCCGCCAGCCGCGCCTTGTCGGCACCGTCGCGCATCAGCGTCCGGGTCACGCAGACCGCCAGGCCACGCTCCTGCAGGGGCCCGGCATCCGCCGCATCCTGCTCGTCGATCATCAGCCCGTCGATCAGCCCGGCGTAGCTGTCGGCGACGCCGAAGCTGTTGCAGTCGTAGCCGGCCGCGACCAGCATCCGATCGGCAGGCCCCTTGACGGGGGCGCCACCGATCAGCGGCGATACCGCAAATTTCGGTGCCGGGGAGGCCTCAAATGCGCGCCGCAACCCCGGGATCGACAGGATGGGTCCGATACTGACCACCGGGTTGCTCGGTGCGATCAGCAGCAGATCCGCATTCTGGATGGCCGCCAGCACTTCGGCGGTCGGCTGTGCCTCCTCGAGCCCGTCGATGCGGACCTCGAGCACCTCGGGACGGTACTGCTCGCGCACGAAATACTCCTGGAACGCCAGCCAGCCGGCCGGAGTCCTCACCCGCGTCTGCAAGCGGTCATCGGTCGGCAGCACGATGTTGGCCCTGACACCGAGCGCCTGGGCGATGCTCTGGGCGATGGCGCTGGGCCTTACCCCTGGCAGCGCAGTTCGGTGCGATAGATATGGGTGGCGAAATCCTGGTCACCCAGGTACATCCAGTCGTCACAACCAAACCGTTTCAGGCCATCGAGTGTGCGGTTGCTTTCGTTCGCCAGACCCCAGCCCCTGCCTTGGTCGATCAGACCGGCGAGGCTGTAGGTCAGAGTATCGATATCGGGTGATACCCAGAGGCCGTGAAATTCCTGATCGTCGGCGACATTGCCGATGACCGTCAGTTGCTCGGGGTCACACAGGGCCGCCAGCCCCACCGCCAGCTTGGCCCCGCCGACGCCGCCGGCCAGCAGAGTGATACAGGGACTGAAAACGCTCATACCTGTCCTCCCGCGACCACCGTCCGATCCTGCGCCGGCATGTCGAACGACTCGAGATGCCGGTAGAGGGTGCTGCGACGGATCGGCTTGCGCTCCATCTCCCGCATCATGCGAACCAGGTCTTCCGGGCGCATTTCCTGCCCATGCTCGCCGCCGGCGGCACGGGAAATGCTCTCGTTCATCAGGGTGCCGCCGAGGTCGTTGGCGCCGGCCGCCAGCATCTGCTGTGCCAGCGCAGGCCCGAGCTTGACCCAGGACGCCTGGATATTGTCGATCCAGCCGTTGAGCATCAGCCGCGCCACGGCGTGCATGCGCACATGCTCGAGCCGGGTCGGCCCGGGGCGCACGCCCTCGTGCTCCAGGTACAGCGGCGTCTTGTAGTGGATGAAGCCCAGCGGCACGAACTCGGTGAAGCCGCCGGTCTCCTTCTGGATATCCCGCAACAGCGCCAGATGCGCCGCCCAGTGTTCGGGGCCGTCGATATGGCCGTACATGATGGTCGCGGTCGTCGGCAGCCCCAGCCGATGGGCCGTCTTGACGATCTCGACCCATTCGGCGGTGGTCAGCTTGTCCCGCGTAAGCTGCCTGCGGATCTCGCTGTCGAGAATCTCCGCCGCGGTGCCCGGCATGGAGCCCAGGCCGTGATCGATCAGGTCCTGAAGCACCTGCGCATAACCGAGACCGCTCTTGCGCGCCGCGAACCAGACCTCGAACGGCGAGAAGGCATGGATGTGCATGTCGGGCAGCGCCGACTTGATCGCCTTGAGCATGTCACGGTAGAAATGGCCGGGAATATCGGGGTGCAGTCCACCCTGGATGCAGACCTCGGTCGCGCCGCGGTCCCAGGCCTCCTGCGCGCGACGCACGATCTCGTCGAGGTCGAAGAATTCCGCTTCAGGGTCGTCCTTTCGCTTGGCGAAGTTGCAGAAGCGGCAGCCCATGTAGCAGACGTTGGTGTAGTTGATATTGCGGGTGATCACGAAGGTCGCCGTATCACCGACGCGCTCGCGGCGCAGCCGGTCGGCGGTCGCGGTCAGGGCGTCGAGTTCCTCGCCTTCGACGCCGAACAGCATGATCGCATCGGCCTGGCTCAACTCCTGCCCCGCCAGCACCCCTGGAGAAGTTCCCGAACCCGCTGCCGGACCCCGGGCCTGAACAGGTCCGGGACTTGCCCGGTAGCGGAGATGATCGATGCGGGCACTCTTGCGTTCATAGTCTTTCTCCTGTTCAGAGGCACTGCTGGCGCGCCAGGCCGTCGGCCCGGGCGATACCGGCTATGCGGGCGGCGATCGAGGCGGTGAAGAAGCGCTCCGGCCGGTGCAGGTAGCGGGGATAGACCGCCAGGCGCTCCTGCAGCCCGTAGCCGCAGGCGCGGGTGGCGGCGCGCATCTCGTCGATCTGGGGCCAGGCCCGCTCGGGGTTGATATGGTCGAGGGTTAGGGGGAGATGCCGCCCCAGTCGTTGATGCCGGCGCCGATATAGGCGGCAAACCGCTGCTGCAGGTTCGGCGGCGCCTGCAGGCTGATGGACGGGTCGAGCAGCAGCCGCGCCATGACCAGGGTCCGGACCATGTCGTCGAGATCCGGCTCCGGGTGCCGGGCCATGGCGGTACCGGGTTTGGCCCGGAAGTTCTGCACGATCACTTCCTGGATGTGGCCGTATCGTCGATGCATCTCGTTGATCGCCAGCAGGCTGTCAACGCGTTCGGCCCAGGTTTCGCCGATGCCGATCAAAATTCCGGTAGTAAAGGGAGCACCCTGGCGCCCGGTGCGCTCCAGGGTGCGCAGCCGCTGCACCGGAACCTTGTCGGGGCAGGCGTAATGCGCCTGGCCGCGCGCGATCAGGCGACGGCTGACGTTCTCCAGCATCATGCCCATGCTGGCACTGACCGGTTTCAGTCGAGCGACGTCGTCATCGGACAGGGTGCCGGCGTTGACATGGGGCAGCAGCGTGCTTTCGTCCAGCACCCGCTGACACATCTCGGCCAGATAGCCGACCATGCTGTCATGGCCGAGCCGGTGCAGGGCGTCGCGCGCCTCCTGGTAACGCAGCTCCGGCTTCTCGCCGAGGCTGAACAGCACCTCTTTGCAACCGAGCCTTTCGCCCTCCTGCACCACGGCCATGACTTCGTCGGGGGTCATGACACGCGCGGTGGCTGAGCCAGGCTTCTGCACAAAGGTGCAGTAGCCGCAGTCATCGCGACACATGTTCGTCAGCGGCACGAACACCTTGCGGGAATAGGTCAGCGAGACTCCCCAGAAGGCATCACGCAGGATGGCAGCCTGGCGTCGCAGATCTTCGAATTCGTCTTCGCCGGCGTTTTCGATGGCCAGCGCCTGGTGTCGGGTCAGCATGCTGTCCGGTGCCTCCGTTGTTGTTGTTATGGGGCTGTTGCTGATCGACCGAAGCGCGGGGCGGCCTCGATCAATCTTTTTTACCAAACGGTAAATTTAATCTACACCATGTTTTTCCGAATGGTCAAATTATTTTTTGAGGCAACAGTTGGGCGTTGACAGATGACAGTAAGAGCGGGACGAGGGACGGCGACGGATGGGCAGCAAAAGGGCTGAAAGCGGAGCAAGCAAAAAGCCAGGAACCGGGAAAACGAGAACGGTAACCCGGGACCTGTTAGCTGTTAGCTGTTAGCTGTTAGCTGTGAACTGTTCACTGGCGTCTGTGAACTGGAAATCAGGCCGCACCGACGCCAAGGACTGCACCGGTGCCGAAAGACGTGGGGGAAGCGACAACAGGCCTGGTGGCCAGGTCAGCCCTTGAGTCCCGTGCCCTTGAGGACGATATGGGTCAGGAAGTCACCGGCTTTTCTGAAGTCGGCCTCGTCGAGGCTGTCCTTGTCCAGCGCCAGTTCGATCTGGGCGGAGAAGTCGGCGTATGTCTGGGTTGCCGCCCAGATGGTGAAGAAAAGATGTTCGGGTTCGATCGGATCCATCAACCCCTGGTCGATCCAGCCTCGCACCAGGGCGATATCGGCTTCCAGCTGCGGAATCAGGTTCTTGCGCAGATAGTCGCGCAAATGGGGCGCACCGTTGATAATCTCGTTGGCGAAGACCTTGGAGCCATTGGGGTGGGCTCTGGAGATCTCGAACTTGCCGCGTATGTAGTTCTCGAGCATTGACGCCGGGTCTTCACCCGACTGTGCCAGCAGCGTCATCTTCTCGAGCCAGAGGTCGAGAATATTCTCCAGCACCCGATGATAGAGTATCTCCTTCGACGGAAAATAGTAGAGCATGTTCTGCTTCGACAGGCCGGCCCGTTCTGCGATCGCCTCGATCGCGGCGCCGTTGTAACCAAACTGGGCAAAGATATCCTCGGCCGCCGCCAGGATCCGGGCTTCATGCGCTTCCCGGATGCGTGAGCGCCGACGGGGTTTGACCTCCTCCCCTTTTGATTACTTTTTCCTATCATCAAAAGCTCCGTAATAGCCTATAAAGCTCAAACGCGCAATTTTACCATACGGTACATAATCAGCCTAGCGCAGCAACGCGCCCAGACAGCCCTCCGGCAATGCCTCCAGTGGCTGGGACCGCAACTGCTTCAGCTTGCGCTGCCTGCCCAGTGCCGGCTCCTGCAGCGGCAGACGTTCGGTCAGGCGCAGATAGCGATCCACCATCTTGAGCCGCTCGGCACGCTTGTGTTCCACATCCCGGGCCAGCTCCAGAAACAGCTGGGCCAGATTGAGCAGCGCGAAGGCATTCGACGGATCATACTCGATCGCCAGACCAAAATAGCGAAAGGCCTGCGACATTTTTGCAGCCATGTAATGCTTCACACCCAGCCGGTTGACCTTGTCGCTCATCGCACTGTCCCGCTTGACTCCGGCCCGCTCCGGGGCAGGGACAGGCGGCTGTGCCGGCTCCAGCGTCGGCACCTGGTCGCCGCTGAGACTGAGTTGTTCGCGCTTCAGGTCCAGCGGCGATTCGAGCTGCTGGTTGATCTGCTCGGCCTCGCGCAGACAGCGCTCGGCGTCTGATGCCTTGTCCAGGTCCTGGAACAGCTGACTGCGCACAAGTGCCACCTGGATCTTGCAGTGCGGATCCCGCGGAAACTGAAAGGCCGCCTGATTCAGCGTCTGATCGAAAGCATCCCTTAACGCCTTCTGCTGACGCGGGTCTGCGTTCTGCAGCGCCAAACGCTGGATATTCGCCAGACGCAGATAGGGTTCGGGGGAGCGATGGACACTGCGATTCCCGAGCTGGATCGACTTGCGATAGGCCACTTCCGCGGTCCCGAGCTCCCGGGTCTGGGTAGCAACCCGGCCGAGCTCAAGTTGCCGGGGATCCCCAGCGGACTGCGCGCAGTGGCTTCCGTCAGCACCTCCCGGGACGCCTCCAGCTCTCCGTTGCGCTCGTGCAGCGACGCCAGCAGATCGTAGGCGGCAATCATCAGCGGGTATTGCTCAGTCAACCCCCGGAGTATCTCGATCGCATCGCCCAGCTGACCCAGTCCGGCCAGCGCCTGGGCCAGATACAGACCGGCTTCCTTGTCCTGACTCTGCCAGTAGCGGGTTTCGAAGAGGGCCTTCGCTTCCTCGAAGCGTCCGGCACGGATCAGCAGCTTGCCCTTGACCAGCTGCACCGCATCGTAAAGCGGGTCCTGCCGGGGGACCCGGTCACTACAGGCGGTGATCGCAGCGTCCAGATTACCCTGTTCGACAGCCTCGTCGACCGGTCGCAGCACCGCCTTGCGCGCCACCAGCGCATCGAGCCGGTATTTCAGGTCCTCGACCGAAAAGGGTTTGGTTATGAGCACGTCGGGATGGCTGTCGATGGCATGGAGTACGACCTCCTGACTGGCATCGCTGGTCATGAACACCCAGCAGGCGCTGGGTTTGATATAGCCGCGAAAGCGCGCCTCCTCCAGTATCTGGATGCCGGTGAGGGTATCGCTGCCGTTATGGCCGAGCAGAATGATATCGAAGTCACCCTCGGCGATCAGCGGGAGAACCCGCTCGTTGATGCTGACCGCCTGAATGTTGTTAACACCGAGATGTCGCAGCATATGCAGGATGGCTGATCGCACGTTGCCACTGCTGTCGATGAGCAGTACGCGCTTGCCTGAGTAATCGACCTGTCTGCCTGCCACCGAGTGATAATTCCTGCGCCCGCCCCAGCTGTTGCCAGCAGTATAAAAGGCGGGGGGCCCAAAGGAAAACGCTACTCACATGAGCGCTACGGAGGACGGGGACGGGTGACGGGACCAAGCTTGGCAAGATGTTCAGGTGTGCCGTCAGTGCCGACCGAAACACGCCGCTCCTGCGCATGAGCGCCATGGATGGGGCAAATGCAGTATTTGCAGGAGCGAAAAACTGCCCATGCGCCCGCGGCATGACCGACAGGGATGTCGGGAATATCGTCACCGCAGGAGCATGTGACGATGACCGTACATCCTGTACATAAAAAAAGCACCGGCTGCAGGGTGATACAGACGGTGCGTAATACAGTTCTATGCTGTAGAGCCATCATAGTACGACCCCGTCGCCGGCGGCATGACCCAGATCAACGAAGACGCAGGCAGCGCAGCGTAATGCTGCTAAGACCTTAGACTAGAAGCATCGCCCGCGACGATCCGCTACACTCGAGCGCGCGAACGCATAAATAGAATAGAAGAGCGCCCCGTCATGACCACCGCATTCATATCGCACCAGGATTGCGCCCTGCACAACATGGGCCCCGAACACCCGGAGAGCCCGATCCGGCTGGCGGCGATCCGCAAGGTGCTGGACCGGACCGGGCTGCTGCAGGAACTCGACTGTCAGGCGTCCGTTGCCGCCACCCCCGAACAGATCCAGCTCGCCCATGCCAGGCTGTATCAGCAGCGTCTCGAGCGGCTGCAGCCCAGCGAGGGCGTCGTCTATACAGACGAGGATACGGCGCTCTGCCCCGACTCGCTCCATGCCGCCAGCCTGGCGGCGGGATCCACCATCCTGGCGACCAATCGGGTGCTGACCGGCGTCAACGACAATGCCTTCTGTGCAGTGCGTCCACCTGGACATCACGCCGAGCATGATCTGCCGATGGGGTTCTGCTTCTTCAACAACGTCGCCATAGGTGCCCTCCATGCACTGCAGCAAAACGGTATCAGCCGCGTCGCAATCGTCGACTTCGATGTCCATCACTGCAACGGCACCGTCGATATTTTCAAGGACAGGCCCGAAGTACTGGTCTGCTCGACGTTCCAGCATCCCTATTACCCAGAGCGCTACCACGACATCCGGCGCGACCATATCGTCAACTGCCCACTGCCCGCGTTCAGCGAGGCCGCTCTCTTTCGCAACGCCCTGGAACAGCGCTGGCTACCGGCACTGGAAGCACACAAACCCGATATCATCTTCATATCGGCCGGCTTCGACGCCCACGCAGAGGATCCGATGGCCGACCTGCAGCTGTCCGAAGAGGACTATCGCTGGGCCACCCAGCTGCTGACCGATGTGGCACGCCGACACTGCGCAGGCCGTATTGTCTCGGTACTCGAGGGCGGCTACAACCCGGTAGCCCTGGCCTTTTCCGTGCAGGCGCATGTGGAAGTGCTGGCGGGATACTGAGCCGAGGAGCCCGCTCCGCGGGCTAAAGGACGGCCACCGGGACTGAATGTGGTTCGGCATTCGCTCACAGAGTGAGCTCCCACAACGCAAAAAGGGCCCGAAGGCCCTTTTTCGTTGTCAAATCCGTCGATCAGCCGACGAACTTGATCATCACACCGGCAGCAACCGCCGAGCCGATAACACCGGCAACGTTCGGTCCCATGGCGTGCATCAGCAGGAAGTTCTGGGCATTGGACTCCAGACCCAGCTTGTTCGACACACGGGCCGCCATCGGCACCGCCGATACGCCGGCCGAGCCGATCAGCGGGTTGATCGAGTTGCCACCGGCCATCTTGTTCATTGCCTTGGCCATCAGAACGCCACAGGCGGTACCGATACCGAAAGCCACGATGCCCAGGAGCAGGATACCCAGCGTCTGGACATCGAGGAACTTGTCGGCGGACAGTTTGGAGCCGACCGACAGACCAAGGAAGATGGTAACGATGTTGATGAGCGCGTTCTGTGCCGTATCGCTCAGACGATCGACCACACCGCACTCGCGCATCAGGTTACCGAAGCAGAACATGCCCAGCAGCGGCGCAGCGTCCGGCAGCAGCAGAGCCACCAGGATCAGCAGCACGATCGGGAACAGGATCTTCTCGGTCTTCGATACATGGCGCAGCTGGCTCATCTTGATCTTGCGCTCGGCCTCGGTGGTGAGGGCGCGCATGATCGGCGGCTGAATCAGCGGTACCAGCGCCATGTAGGAGTAGGCCGCAACGGCGATCGCCCCCAGCAGCTGAGGCGCCAGCAGACTGGTGACGTAAATCGCGGTCGGGCCGTCGGCGCCACCGATAATGCCAATCGCGGCCGCATCCTGGATGCTGAAGTCCATCACGCCGGTCAGGGTCAGCGCGACCGCTCCCAGTACCGTGGCGAAAATGCCGAACTGGGCCGCCGCGCCGAGAAACAGCGTCTTGGGGTTGGCCAACAGCGGACCGAAGTCGGTCATCGCACCGACCCCCATGAAGATCAGCAGCGGGGCGACGCCGGAAGCGATGGCCACCAGGTAGAAGTTGTACAGCATGCCGTTGCTGTATCCGGCATCCTGAGCCACCAGTGACGCCGTCGCGTGGGTCGATGCATTGGAGCCATGGTAGGCGTGCAGAATGTCATGGGGATCGGCGCTGCTGATGTTCAGCACCGATGCCAACGTCTGCAGCACTTCCGGCTTGGCGAAATGCACCGCGTTTTCGACCGCCGAATAGGCCAGTCCCGCTTCCGGAATATTGGCCAGGATGCCGCCGAAACCGATCGGCACCAGCAGCAGCGGCTCGAAGTTTTTCCGGATCGCCAGGAACAGCAATCCCAGGCCGATCAGTATCATGAAGAACTGACCGCCCGAGATATTGTATATCCCGGACGCGGTCAGAAGAGTCAGGAGCTTTTCCATGCCGGGCCTCGCTTATGCCAGCGTCAGAAGGGAGTCGCCGACCTGCACGGCATCGCCTTCCTTGACGTCGACGGAGACCACGTTGCCGGCACGGGCGGCACGGACTTCGGTTTCCATCTTCATCGCTTCGAGGATGACCAGCACATCGCCTTCCTGCACGGACTGACCGGCGCTGACCTGCACCTTCCAGATGTTGCCGGCCAGCGGTGCCGGCACTTCCTCGCCGTCACCGGCCGGTGCGGGGGCGGCGCTGGCAGCGGCAGGTGCAGCGGCCGGCTGGATCTTGGAAATATCGCCACCCTCGGTGACCTGTACCACGTAGTTCTGGCCGTTAACGGTGATGGTGTACACTTCCGGGCCGGATTTCTTCGGTGCTGCCATGGTCTGAGCGTCCTCTAAAGTCGGTACAGGTTCAAATGCGTCGGGGTTACCACGATTTTCCAGGAATTTAAGGCCGATCTGCGGGAACAGCGCATAGGTCAGGACATCGTCGATCTCGTTCCCGCCGGACGCGAGCTTGATACCCTTCTCCTGTGCCTGCTTGCGCAGCTCCTCGGTCAGCTTGTCGAGCTCGGGCTCGAGCAGGTCGGCCGGGCGGCAGGTGATCGGCTCCTTGCCTTCCAGCACGCGCGCCTGAAGTTCGGCGTTATAGGGCGCCGGTGCCGCACCGTATTCGCCCTTGAGAATCGCCTGTACTTCCTTGGAGATGCTCTTGTAGCGTTCGCCCATCAGCACGTTGATGACCGCCTGGGTACCGACGATCTGCGATGTCGGGGTCACCAGCGGAATCAGGCCCAGTCTTCGCGCACGCGCGGTATCTCGGCCAGTACCTCGTCGAACTTGTCGGCCGCGCCCTGCTCGCGCAGCTGGCTTTCCATGTTCGTCAGCATGCCACCCGGTACCTGAGCGATCAGGATGCGGGAGTCGGTGCCACGCAGCGAGCCTTCGAACTTCGCGTATTTCTTGCGCACCGCGCGGAAATAGGCGGCGATCTCTTCGAGCGGCTCGAGCTGCAGGCCGGTATCGCGATCCGTGCCCTGCAATGCCGCAACGACGGTTTCGGTGGCGGTGTGGCCATAGGTCATGGACATCGACGAAATGGAGGTATCGACACGGTCGATGCCCGCTTCGATCGCCTTCAGCAGCGTCATGTCGGCCAGGCCGGAGGTGGCGTGGGACTGCAACTGAACTTCGAGGTCGGTCTGGTTCTTCAGACGGCTGACCAGGTCGAAGGCATCGTAGGGCGTCAGAATGCCGGACATGTCCTTGATGCAGATGGACTCGGCGCCCATGTCCTCGAGCGTCTTGGCATAGTCGACCCAGTTCTCGATGGTGTGCACCCGACTGGTGGTGTAGGAGATGGTGCCCTGGGCATGTTTGCCGGTAGCCTTGACCGCCTTGATTGCCGCTTCTAGGTTGCGCGGATCGTTCATCGCATCGAAGATACGGAAGACATCGACGCCATTGGTCGCTGCACGCTCAACGAATTTGGCCACCACATCGTCTGCGTAGTGACGGTAACCGAGCAGATTCTGACCGCGCAGCAGCATCTGCTGGCGGGTGTTCGGCATGGCTTTCTTCAGTTCGCGGATGCGTTCCAGGATCTTCGCCGATAAAGCGGATGCAGGAATCGAAAGTTGCACCGCCCCAGCTTTCCACGGACCAGTAGCCGATCTTGTCGAGTTTCTCGGCAATCGGAAGCATATCGTCGAGGCGCATGCGGGTCGCCAGCAGGGACTGGTGACCGTCGCGCAGCACCACATCGGTAATGCCTAGAGGTTTCTTCGCATCGGACATGTTAAGGGCCTTTTATCGAATGAATGCAGATTTTCTTGTCGTTACCGCTGCAATCAGTGGGAGCGGTACTTGTGTACCGCAGCGGTGATTACGGCCACGAGTTCGTCGTTTTTGGCCGTGGCAGCACCGGTGGGCTCAGCCTGGCGAGCCGTCTTGCGGGCCGGCTTCGGTTCCGGCGCCGGGGCATATTTCGTGACTACCTTTGACATCAGACCGGTCGCGATGACCAGCAGAGTCAGGAAAACGAACACGAACCCCATGCCGAAAACCATCAGCGAGAGGCCTTCGGAGAGCAGATTATCCATTTTCGAGGATGCTCCTTGTATTGTTCGAGCCACCGCCCGATTCGTTGAAAAGCTCTTATCTTTCAAAAAACCAGCAACAAATCAGAACATTTTCTGACGTCGAGCACTGACGATTAAACCGGAAACACCCATTCCCGGCAATATGAGCCAGCGTATTTTAGACAAAAGCGGTGGGGCTGGGGAGCCAAGTGTCGACACCAGATTTTATGGCAGACATTTAACAAAACTTATAGCTGACCCCAGTTCGATTAAAGGCAGCTTTGAGACCGAGGGGCGCCCCGCTCCGGCGCATGAGGTACAGGGATGTATCGAATGCAGTTTCTGCAGGAGCATGAAACTGTCCATGCGCTCACGGGATAAGTACATCCCTGTACAAGCCCCGTTCCTGCGCATGAGGTACAGGGACGTACCGAATGCAGTTTCTGCAGGAGCATGAAACTGTCCATGCGCTCACGGGATAAGTACATCCCTGTACAAGCCCCGTTCCTGCGCATCCATGCGCTCACGGGATAAGTACATCCCTGTACAAAACCTCAGGCGCCCTCGGGACGGTAGACCTTGACGTTGCTGTAACCTCTCTCCTGCAGCTGGTGCGCCTGCATCTGGCTCATGACGCCTTTTTCGCAGTACAGCAGGTATTCCTTGTCGGCATCGAACTGCTCGGCGGCAGTGCCAAGCTTGAAGAACGGGATGGAGAGTATTTCGCAGCCCGGCATATTCAGCGGCTTCTTCTCCTGCTCATGATTCGCGCGAATGTCGACAATAATCTGGTTCTCGCCCACCCGGGTCAGCGCCTCGACGGTGGCATGGGCATTGACGTCCTCGACAATATCGTCGATCGCGATCACCTGGACACGCTTCAGCGCCTGCTCCAGCACCTCGTAATCGAAATGCCCCTCCTCTTCCAACACCCGGTCCAGCTTGG
This sequence comes from Marinobacterium aestuariivivens, assembly GCF_042661465.1. Taxonomy (NCBI): domain Bacteria; kingdom Pseudomonadati; phylum Pseudomonadota; class Gammaproteobacteria; order Oceanospirillales; family Oceanospirillaceae; genus Marinobacterium; species Marinobacterium aestuariivivens. The sequence continues at coordinate 1,373,961 of NZ_JBHSWE010000001.1, forward strand.
CCCGGGTGGTTGGACGGTCCGAGATCACGCCGCAATACTCGGGCATGCCCTTGGCGAATTCGAAGGTGCCGATGCTCTTCGACAGGTCGACGATCTCCTGCTTGTCCATGGTCACCAGCGGGCGGATCACCAGCTTTTTCGTCACCTGGTCGATGATCGCCAGGTTCGGCAGGGTCTGGCTCGAGACCTGGGCGATGCTCTCGCCGGTCACCAGTGCATCGATCTTCATGAAATCCGCGACCCGCTCGGCCGCACGCAGCATCATGCGCTTGAGAATCACGCCCATGTGGGAGTGATGGACGCTCTGCAGGATCTCGCCCACCACCTCCTCGAACGGCACGGTGATGAACTTCACCCGGGCGCTGGAGCCGTACTTCTGCCACAGATAGAGTGCCACCTGCTTGACCCCGATCTCGTGGGCATGACCACCGAGATTGAAGAAGACGAAGTGTGTCTTGCAGCCCCGGCGCATGGTCATGTAGGACGCGACCACGGAATCGAAACCGCCCGAGATCAGCGACAGCACCGGCTCCTGGGTCCCCAGCGGAAAACCGCCGAGGCCTGGATGCCGCTCGGTGACGATAAACAGCCGGTCCTGCTGAATTTCGACATCGACATAAAGATCGGGGTTATGGACATCCACTCCGGCCGCCTCGGTATGCTGATTCAGCCCGCCGCCGATATAGCGCTCCATCTCGACCGAAGTGAAGTCGTGCTTGCCGCTGCGCTTGACCCTGACCTTGAAGGTCCTGCCCTTCAGCAGCTCGGCATAGGCATCACGGGTGCGCTCGTAGGCATCGTGGAAGTCCACCAGCGGAAACTCGCGCACCTCGAGGAACGCCTGAATACCCGGTGTACGGCTGAGCACCGAGACCACCTCATCGCGCAATACCTCGTTGCCATCGCCGCAATGCACGTCGATCCGGTCCCAGGTGGTCTTGACCCTGATACCCTCGTCAACCCGGCGCAGCATCACGTCCAGATTGGTGCCCAGACGCTGAATCAGACGCTTGCGCACCGGACGGCTCTTGATGGTGATTTCGGGAAACAGCTTGACGATAAATTTCATGCAGGGGACCAGGGCACTGAACGGAAGAACGGAGGCCGGCTATTATACCGCAACCAAGGGGCCGATGGGCAAAGTGGTGAGCGTGAGGCGTGACCAGTACCGGGCATCGTAGGTTGGGTAGAGTGGCGTAGCCGCGAAACCCAACAAGCGCTCTGCCGGCCGACACCCATCGATCTGCAATGCGATCGATATGACGGATTTCGCGATGCCCGGAAATCGGAGTGACGTTGAGATCGATGCGCGTGCATCGCTCTATCCATCCTACAATTCCGGATACTTGGGAAATCTTTGGAAAATGGCGCGCCCGGCACGATTCGAACGTGCGACCGCCTGGTACCGCGGAGCTTATGGAAAGCCCAGGTACTCTATCCGGACGGATTTGGATACGTAACGATTTTTGAGAAGATGGCGCGCCCGGCACGATTCGATCGTACGACCGCCTGGTACCGCGGAGCTTATGGAAAGCCCGGGTACTCTATCCGGACGGATTTGGATACGTAACGATTTTTGAGAAGATGGCGCGCCCGGCACGATTCGATCGTACGACCGCCTGGTACCGCGGAGCTTATGGAAAGCCCGGGTACTCTATCCGGACGGATTTGGATACGTAACGATTTTTGAGAAGATGGCGCGCCCGGCACGACTCGAACGTGCGACCGCCTGGTACCGCGGAGCTTATGGAAAGCCCAGGTACTCTATCCGGACGGATTTGGATACGTAACGATTTTTGAGAAGATGGCGCGCCCGGCATGATTCGATCGTACGACCGCCTGGTACCGCGGAGCTTATGGAAAGCCCAGGTACTCTATCCGGACGGATTTGGATACGTAACGATTTTTGAGAAGTTGGCGCGCCCGGCACGATTCGATCGTAGGACCGCCTGGTACCGCGGAGCTTATGGAAAGCCCAGGTACTCTATCCGGACGGATTTGGATACGTAACGATTTTTGAGAAGATGGCGCGCCCGGCATGATTCGATCGTACCACCGCCTGGTACCGCGGAGCTTATGGAAAGCCCAGGTACTCTATCCGGACGGATTTGGATACGTAACGATTTTTGAGAAGTTGGCGCGCCCGGCACGATTCGAACGTGCGACCGCCTGGTACCGCGGAGCTTATGGAAAGCCCAGGTACTCTATCCGGACGGATTTGGATACGTAACGATTTTTGAGAAGTTGGCGCGCCCGGCACGATTCGAACGTGCGACCGCCTGGTTCGTAGCCAGGTACTCTATCCAGCTGAGCTACGGGCGCGTAACAGGTATGAGGACTATTCAGGAAAGTTGACCACTTCTATCTAACTGGCGCGATCTGCAGGTTTTCAACCTTTGACCGCCTGGTACCGCGGAGCTCATGAGAGCCCAGGTACTCTATCCAGCTTCTTTTCGAAGTTGGCGCGCCCGGCACGATTCGAACGTGCGACCGCCTGGTTCGTAGCCAGGTACTCTATCCAGCTGAGCTACGGGCGCTTCCTGTATATCCCCAAGGGGACTAGCGGTTGATGCTTTTCTGCCTTGTTAGAGTCACTCTTTCGAGTCACTCTTATAAGTGGCGCGCCCGGCACGATTCGAACGTGCGACCGCCTGGTTCGTAGCCAGGTACTCTATCCAGCTGAGCTACGGGCGCTTACAGAAAATGGCGGTGAGAGAGGGATTCGAACCCTCGATACCCAGGAGGTATACACCCTTAGCAGGGGTGCGCCTTCAGCCACTCGGCCATCTCACCGCATCAACGGCGCGTACTATACAAGACTGATTTTTAAAAGAAAAGGGAAAATTGAAATTTTATTCCTGTTCCTGGCTATCGCCGGATTTTTCGCGCTGGATGCGCTGGTAAATCTCTTCGCGATGAACAGAAACGTCCTTCGGTGCATTGACACCTATACGGACCTGGTTGCCCTTGACGCCCAGCACGGTCACGGTGACGTCGTCGCCGACCATCAGGGTTTCGCCCACACGACGGGTTAGAATTAACATCTGTCGGATCTCCTTAAGCTTTCCTAGTACTGCAGGCCCGTGGATTCGTCGGCCAGCCGCTTTTTTCGAGAACCGTCCGCCGGTTCCATACCCCCATGGCTCCACAGCCTGACGGACAATTCCAGACCCCTGCCTGCCCGGGCCACTGCGGCACGCAGACACCCGTGCACAAGCGAGGGTCATTTCAAGGCTGACTTAACTATAGCCTACTTCAACAACGCCACTATTCGCTGACAGTATCGACCTTGTCGAGTTCGAATGCCGAATGCAGACCGCGTACGGCCAGCTCCAGATACTTCTCGGCAATCACCACCGACACCTTGATTTCGGAGGTCGATATCATCTGGATATTGATGTTGTCCTGCGCCAGCGCATCGAACATCTTGCTGGCCACACCGGCGTGGGAACGCATGCCGACGCCGACGATGGACACCTTGGCGATCTTGTTGTCCCCCAGTACCTCACGGGCCCCCAGCTCGGTACAGACCTGCCTGAGGATATCCTGCGCCTTGGCGAAGTCGTTACGATGCACGGTGAAGGTGAAGTCGGTGGTGCGGTCGTCGGCGACGTTCTGCACGATCATGTCGACTTCGATATTGGCCCGGCTGATAGGCCCGAGAATGCGGGAGGCAACACCGGGAATATCGGGCACGCCCATCACGGTCAGTTTCGCTTCGTCACGGTTGAAAGCGATACCGGAGATAACTGGTTTTTCCACTGTATCCTCATCCTCTATGGTAATCAGGGTGCCAGGGCCGTCCTGGAAACTGTGCAGCACGCGCAGCGGCACTTTGTACTTGCCGGCGAATTCGACCGAGCGGATCTGCAGCACCTTCGATCCCAGGCTGGCCATCTCCAGCATCTCCTCGAAGGTGATCTTGTCGAGACGGGTCGCCCCCTCGACCACGCGGGGGTCGGTGGTGTATACGCCGTCGACGTCGGTATAGATCTGGCATTCGTCGGCCTTCAGCGCCGCGGCAAGAGCCACGCCGGTGGTATCGGAGCCGCCCCGGCCCAGGGTGGTGATATTGCCGTCAGGGTCGACGCCCTGGAAGCCGGCGACAACAACAACGCGCCCGGCTGCCAGGTCGCGGCGCATGCCATCCACTTCGATATCCTGAATCCGCGCCTTGTTGTGGGCACTGTCGGTCAGAATCTTGACCTGACTGCCGGTATAGGAACGGGCACCGACACCGCGCTTCTCCAGCGCCATGCACAGCAGCGCAATCGTGACCTGCTCACCGGTCGAAACCAGCACGTCCAGTTCGCGCGGATTCGGCGTGTCCTGAATGGCGTTCGCCAGCCCGATCAGGCGGTTGGTCTCGCCACTCATCGCCGATACCACGACCACCAGGTCGTGTCCCTCTTCGCGGAAGCGCTTGATCTTGTCCGCCACCGCTTCGATTCGTTCTACAGTACCAACGGACGTCCCGCCGTATTTCTGTACAAATAGAGCCATTTTCCTCTGTTCCTTATAAAGGCCCGCTGCTGACTGACATCAAGTCGCCTTCGGCGCCTGTGATGGGTTCCCTGGTAATCCGCTCCTGCGTTTTCAGGATTCCCGCCATCCCTGGCGGTTACGCGGCGCCCGGAGGGCTGAGCCGCCAACCCATCCTACGTTTCTGTTCGCTGTAAACTGTTAACTCGCCGTCAGAGTGCCGCTTCGAGCAGCCCCGGCACCGCCGCCAGCGCCGCCGGCAGAGCCGCCACGTCAGCGCCACCGCCCTGGGCCATATCCGGACGACCACCGCCCTTGCCGCCCACCCTGGCCGACAGCTCCCGAATCAGGTCGCCCGCCTTGACACGGCCGGTCAGATCCTTGGTGACACCGGCGACCAGGCTGACCTTGTCGTCCTGTGCCACGGCCAGCACGACCACACCGCTGCCAAGCTTGTTCTTGAGCTGGTCCAGGGTATCGCGCAGCGCCTTGGGCTCGACACCGTCGAGCTTCTCGACCAGCACCTTGACGCCCTTGACCTCAACCGCCCTGCCCACCAGCTCACCGCCCTGCAGGCTGGCCAGCTTGCCCTTGAGCTGTTCCAGCTCCTTCTCGAGCTGGCGGTTGCGATCCGACAGGCCGCGAACCTTGTCGACGAGGTTGTCGCGGCTGCCACGGGTCAGGCTGGCGATCTCGCTGCAGGTGTTTTCGAGCTGTCCGAGATAGGCCTCGGCACCGGCACCGGTCACCGCCTCGATACGGCGCACGCCGGAGGCGATACCGCTCTCGGCAACGACCTTGAGCAGACCGATATCACCGGTGCGGCGCACATGGGTACCACCGCAGAGCTCGGTGGAAAAGTTGTCGGAGCCCATGGACAGCACCCGCACCTGCTGGTCGTACTTCTCGCCGAACAGCGCCATCGCCCCCTGGACTTGGCCGCCTCGATATCCATGATCTCGGTAGTGACCTCGGAGTTGGCCCGGATCTGGGCATTGACCATCTCCTCGACTTCGCGCAGTTGCTGCGGTGTCAGCGCCTCGAAGTGGGTAAAGTCGAAACGCAGGCGCTCGGCGTTCACGAGGGAGCCCTTCTGCAGCACATGTTCGCCGAGCACACGACGCAGCGCCTCGTGCAGCAGGTGGGTGGCGGAGTGGTTCAGCGCCGTGGCCTGACGACGGGCCCGATCGACCTCGGTCGCGACCTTGTCGCCGATTTTCAGCACGCCCTCGGCAACGCGGCCGTGGTGCAGATGGTTCTTGCCTTCCTTGCTGCAGTCCTCGACGGCGAACTCGCCGCGATCCCAGCGCAGGCGGCCGGAATCACCCACCTGACCGCCGGACTCGGCATAGAAAGGCGTATTGGAGAGCACCACGATGCCAGACTCGCCGGCCGACAGCTGGTGCACCGGCTCGCCTTCGCGGAACAGGGCTACGACGCTGGCGCTGTCTTCCAGCAACTCGTAACCGCTGAAGGCGGTCTCGCCCTCGAGTTCGAGCCTGTCGTTGTAATCGACCGAGAAGGAGCCGGTGGCCCGAGCGCGCTGGCGCTGCTCGGCCATCGCCTGTTCGAACGCATCCATATCGACGCTCAGGCCGTGCTCGCGGGCGACATCGGCTGTCAGGTCAACCGGGAAGCCGTAGGTATCGTAGAGGCGGAACAGGGCATCGCCGGGAATCACGCTGCCGTCGAGTTCGTCGATCACCTGCTGCAGCAGACGCATGCCGTTGTCGAGGGTGCGGGCAAACTGCTGTTCTTCTTTCAACAGCACGCGCTCGACCTGGTCCTGCTGTTTGACCAGTTCGGGATAAGCGCCCCCATCTCGGCCACCAGGGCCGCCACCAGCTTGTGGAAGAACGGTTCGCGGGCGCCGAGCTTGTTGCCGTGACGGATGGCGCGGCGGATGATGCGACGCAACACGTAACCGCGGCCTTCGTTCGACGGCAGCACGCCATCGGTGATCAGGAAGGAGCAGGAACGGATATGGTCCGCGATCACGCGCAACGACTTGCTGTCCAGATCATCGGTACCGACGGTTTCGGCCGCGGCCTTGAGCAGGTTCTGGAACAGGTCGATTTCGTAGTTGCTGTGCACACCCTGCAGCACTGCGGCGATGCGCTCAAGACCCATGCCGGTATCGACGGACGGGCGCGGCAGCGGCTCCATGGTGCCGTCGGCGGAACGGTTGTACTGCATGAAGACGACGTTCCAGATCTCGATATAGCGGTCGCCGTCTTCGTCCGGGCTGCCCGGAGGGCCACCGGCCACTTCCGGGCCGTGATCGAAAAAGATCTCGGTGCAGGGACCGCAAGGGCCGGTATCGCCCATGGCCCAGAAATTGTCTTCGTCGAGCCTGGAGAAACGCTCGGGGTCGATGCCGACCTCCTCTTTCCAGATGCGCTCGGCTTCGTCGTCGCTGTGGTGAACGGTGACCCAGAGACGCTCCTTCGGCAGTCCGAACACTTCGGTCAGCAGCGTCCAGGCGAAACCGATCGCCTCGCGCTTGAAGTAGTCGCCGAAGCTGAAGTTGCCCATCATCTCGAAGAAGGTGTGGTGTCGGGCGGTATAGCCGACGTTTTCCAGGTCGTTGTGCTTGCCGCCGGCACGGACACAGCGCTGCGCGGTCGTGGCACGGCTGTAATCGCGCTTGTCGTCGCCGAGAAAGACATCCTTGAACTGCACCATGCCCGCGTTGGTGAACAGCAGTGTCGGGTCATTGGCAGGAATCAGCGGGCTCGACGGCACGATTTCGTGGCCCTGCTGTTTGAAGTAGTCCAGGAAAGCCTGGCGAATCTCGGCACTCGTCATGTATTTCATTAGCACGAACCGTTACGGATGGTTGGTTGCTCGACTGGCTTCAGGGTGGCGTATTTTCCGGGCCTGAAACCCGGGCCGAAAGCCACGCAAAAATGGCGAGACAGTATATAACGTGGGCGAAAATTGTACGAACTTTTTTCCGATTTCGGCCTTGATTTACGCGGCTGGCGGCTTATTCCGCGTCGTCCTGCTCGAGCGCATAACGGGCCTGATCGGGACTGTAGCCGCGTGCGGTCAGATAGCGCATCCGCTTCGCCCAGGTCTGGCGGTCATCCCGTGCCACAGGCGGGAAGCGCCGCCGGGCCAGATCGCGGGCCTGCTCGAACCAGTCGACCGGCTCCTCGTCCAGAGCCTGCTGCCAGAGTTCCTGACCGATACCCTTGCGACCGAGATCGGACCGGATGCGCATCGGGCCAAAGCCCTGGGCCGCCTTGCTGCGAAGATAGCTGGCTGTGAAACGGGCGTCGCTGAGGTAACCCTCGTGCTGCAGCCGATCCAGCGCCTCCTGCAGTAACGCGCTGTCGCAGCGGGCCGCCAACTTCTGCTCCAGTTCTCGCCGGCTGTGCTCGCGTCGCGCCAGCAGGCGAATCGCCGCTGCCTTGATTTCCGTCTCCGTTTCGTACATGGCCACTCCCCCTGAAAAGACAAGCAATGGTAAGGATAGATAAGTCCGGCGGCCAGCCGCTCCGTTGGCCGTCGCAACAAGCTGCTACTATTCAGAGGCGTCCTTGCACGGCGACTTTTCCGGATACAGACAGGCGCGGAATTCCCGGAGCACGTCGATGCCGGAGCTTCCCGAAACCTTCGGTGGAATTCGCTTCGCTCATTGCCACCCTACCCGTTGCTCCACAACGAACAGGAGATTCCCATGGCCGTCACACCTTCGACAATGATGCCCCTTGGCACCCGCGCACCGGACTTCGAGCTGCTGAACGTTCTGAGCGGTGAGCCACTGACGCTGCAGGAGGGCGCCGGCGCCCAGGGCACCCTGGTCATCTTTATCTGCAACCATTGCCCTTTTGTGCGCCATATCGAGGACGCCCTGATTGAATTCGCCTGGGACTACCAGCCCCGCGGCATCAACGTCATCGCGATCTCGGCCAACGATGCCGCCGCCTTCCCCGACGACAGGCCCGAATGCATGAAAGACCGGGCCTCGGCCAAGGGCTATCCTTTTCCCTACCTCTATGACGAGACCCAGGCGGTGGCCCGCGCCTATGACGCCGCCTGCACGCCGGACCTGTTTCTCTTCGACAGTCAGTTCAGATGCGTCTACCGCGGCCAGTTCGACGACTCGCGCCCCGGCAATGACCTTCCGGTCACCGGCCAGGACCTGCGCAGAGCCTGCGACGCCCTCTTTGCCGGCAACCCGGTGGACCCGGACCAGAAGCCGAGCAGCGGCTGCAACATCAAGTGGAAATCGGAAGCCTGAAGGACGCTCGCAGGCGCGCTATCAAGCAGCCGCCGTGATCACCGTCGAAGCCAGGTAGCCGGCATAGCCGATATAGGCCGCCAGCAGTATGGCGCCTTCCAGGCGGTTGATGCGCCCCGGCTTGCGCCGAAAGCCGTAACTCATTACGAATAGCGCCAATGTCAGCGCCGCCATCACGGCCCAGTCGCGATAGAGCACGACGGACTCCACCGACAGCGGATGAATGGACGCGGCAATACCCACTACCGCCAGGGTGTTGAACAGGTTGGACCCGAGCACGTTACCCAGCGCCAACTCATGTTCGTTCTTGCGCACCGCGGCGAGACTGGATGCCAGCTCCGGCAGCGAAGTACCGATGGCGACGATTGTCAGACCGATCACCAGGTCACTGACCCCGAGGCTCTGGGCAATGGACACCGCACCCCAGACCAGAATGCGGGAACTGGCGATCAGCAGCAGCAGGCCCGCTATCAGCCAGAACAGTGCTTTTGACAGCGGCATCGGATGGCTGGCGAACTCAGCACTGGTTTCCGCCTCCATTTCCGCCAGCATCGCGTCGTCGCGTTGACGCAGGCCGCTGCGGATCGACCAGCCCATAACGACGGCGAACACCAGCAGCAGCAGCAGGCCGTCGAGCCGACTGAGCTCGCCATCGAGCAGCTGCAGCGCCGCAAACAGCGTGATCAGCGCCAGCAGCGGCAACTCCTTGCGCAGGATGCCGGACTGGACGGTAATGGGGCTGATCAGCGCCACCAGACCGAGGATCAACGCAATATTGGCGATGTTGGAACCATAACCGTTACCCAGGGCAAGGCCGGGATTGCCGTCGAGGGCCGCCAGCGCCGAGACCACCATTTCGGGGGCCGAGGTACCGAAGCCGATTATCACCATACCGATCAGCAGCGTCGGCATGCCGGCATGCTTCGCGGTCGCGGCCGCGCCGTCGACGAAGCGGTCGGCACTCCACACCAGCAGCACCAGGCCGCCGATCAAAGCAAGCAAAGGCAGCATCATGACAGCACCTCCCGGGCGGCGGTTTGACGCAGGCAATCGAAGGCTGCGGACAGGCGTCCGCGACAGGCATTTGAATGAATCGGGCTGAAAGCAGGCATGATGACATTTCGGGGCCGGCACGGACACGGAGACAAACCGAAAGCGCCGGCCCTGGTGGCATTCGGTCAGTCTCAGGTCTCATCAATCCGATACCGGACATGGCCGCCACGGACCTGCGGGTCCGGAGCTTGTTGACGACCATCCTGGCGGGCGCCAGGAGACTACTCCCCTAAGTGGGGTGAAGAATAGCAGGGATGGATCGCAAAATAAAAGCGTTACGGGTGACGCGTTACGCTTGACCCGTAACCATAAAAAAAGGCTCTTCGCAGATTGGAGGGAAGCCAGACGACAATATCGTAGGATGGGTGAAACGACGCCGGGATACGGGATATCTGATCCCGACGCAGCCAGGGCGTCGTGTAACCCATCTTCGGGCGTCAAGTCAGCACTGCGGAAGCTGAAGTCATTGATGGGTTGCGCCGCGCCACCTTCGTTGCCTATCGACAACAGAGTGCCATTGCGGCTCCACCCATCCTACGAATGATGCCTTCTTCCCGCTAAAGCGCGATGAACCTAAAAAAACCCGGCGCAGGGGCCGGGCAACAAGACAACGGTATTCTTTAGCAGGCGGTCAGGCCGTTACCACTCACCGCTCATCATTTACCACTCACCTGCCAATCAATATTCGACGACCACGTCGCCCTGGGGTACGCTGCAGCAGGACAGGATGTAGCCCTCTTCGACGTCCTCGTCGGTGATGCCGCCGTTGTGCGTCATCTCGACGTCGCCGGAGACCTTCAGCACCTTGCAGGTACCGCAGATGCCCATGCCACAGGCCTTCGGGATATGCAGACCCAGTTTCGACGCCGCCGCGTGGACGGTCTCGCCCGGAACGATCTGGACGCTCTTGCCGGTGCTCGCGAAGTCGACGCGCAGCATATCGGAGGCCTGGATCGCTTCGGCTTCTTCCACCGCCTGTTCGGCGAACTCTACGACTTCTTCCTGCACCTCGACCGGGGTCGCACCGAAGGACTCCTCGTGGTAGCGGCTCATGTCGAAGCCGTTTTCCATGAGCAGCTTCTTGACGGCGTTCATGTAAGGCGTGGGGCCGCAGCAATAGACTTCGCGTTCCATGAAGTCCGGCGCCATCAGCTCGAGCATCGACTGATTCAGATAGCCGCGGAAACCGAACCAGGCCTCGCCCAGCTTGTCGCTGTGCTCGCAGACGATATGCAGCTTGAACTCGGGTATCCGCGAGAAGATATGTTCCAGCTCACGGTGGTAGATGATGTCCTTCGGCGAGCGGGCGCTGTGGATGAATTCCACGTCCACGGCGGAATTGGTGTCGAAGTACCAGCGGACCATGGACATCAGAGGGGTGATCCCCACGCCGCCGGAGAGCATCAGCACCTTGTCTGCGGGGAAATCCATGCAGTTGAACTGGCCGACCGGTCCGTGCACGGCCAGTTCGGTGCCTTCGACCATGTTGTCGTGCAGCCAGTTCGACACCAGGCCGCCCGGCGCGCGTTTAACTGTGATCGAGAAGCTGTAGGGCACCGACGGCGAGCTGGAGATGGTGTAGGAGCGAAAAATCTGCTCGCCGTTGATTTCCAGTTCCAGCGTCACGAACTGGCCGGGCTTGAAGAAGAACATCACCGGCTGTTCCGCCATGAAGCAGAAGGTCTTGACGTCCCAGGTTTCCTGGATCGCCTTGACACAGCGCACGACGTGACGGCCGTTGCTCCAGGTCCGGGTGGTGACCAGATTCGACGCCTCGGTATTCACCAGGCTGACAGTGGGGTTGTTCATGGCGCTTCTCTCGTATTGTCCGCAGACGCAGGTTGGGTCGGGAAAGCCTGAATGCTTTCAGGTTCCGCGGAGGGGGCGACGTCCTGATATATGTCAATTCTGCCCCTGTTGTTATGGCGCCATTGTGTGCCCGGCCGAAGCCAGCCACTTAACTCTCAGCGACACAAACTTGTCTGTCTACACCACCCCAAACCCGCGCGATTACTGGGACGTCGAAAAGAACACTCCGGCATGTCGCAAATAGATAAACCCTACCTTTTGTGTTGGCGCACTATTCGCCTCAAGACGCCTTCTCAAGGTACCCGCTTCAGGGCTCACGCTGACGGACAGGCGGCGTCTTTAAACGACAACAAGCATCAGGTTCTCACGGGCGGCCAAAGCCCCCACGGCGAACGAGGATAAGCACTAAATGAACCAGAACGACCTGCTCAACATTTCCTACGCCGATGTCGATACTGCGCGCAAGGAGATGGACCGCCTGCTTAAAACCCGCCAGCGTAACTACTCACTGCCGCGTGAGCTGTACAACGACCCGCAGATGTTCCGCATCGATATGGAAGAGGTCTTCCAGAAAGAGTGGCTCTTCGTCGGCATGACCAGCGAGATCCCGAAGAAGGGCGACTACATGACCGTCGAAATCGGTCAGAACCCGGTACTGGTCGTGCGCGACGCCGACGGCTCCGTCAATGCCTTCCACAACACCTGCCGTCACCGTGGCTCGCGTCTGTGCTCGCAGCACCGCGGCAAGGTCGCCAACCTGGTGTGCCCGTACCACCAGTGGACCTACGACCTGAAGGGCAACCTGCTGTTCGCCGGCACCGACATGGGCGAAAGCTTCGACAAGTCCCAGCACGGCCTGAAAAAGGCGCACTGCAAGACCGGCGGTGGTTTCATTTTCGTCTGCCTGGCCAAGAACGCGCCGGAAGGCGACTTCGACGACTTCCTCGCGACCCTCGAGGAGTACATGGAGCCGTACGATGTGGAGAACACCAAGCTGGCGGTGGAATCCAACATGTACGAGCAGGCCAACTGGAAGCTGGTCATCGAGAACAACCGCGAGTGCTACCACTGCGCCGGCAACCACCCGGAACTGCTGAATACCCTGCTGGAGTGGGACGACACCGAAGACCCGCGCGCCTCCGAGGAGTTCCTGGCCCAGTACAAGCGCCAGGCTGCCGAGTGGGACGCCGAGGGCATTCCCCACGAGCACAAGAGTTTCGGCGTGCGCAACCGCATCGTGCGGATGCCGCTGAAGGAAGGCACCCAGGTCATGACCATCGACGGCAGCGAAGGCTGCGACAAGCTGATGGGCCGCATCAAGAACCGCCACCTCGGCTCGATGCGCATCCTGCACCTGCCGAACTCCTGGAACCACATGCAGAGCGATCACTTCATCGTCTTCCGCGTGCTGCCGATCTCGGCCCAGGAGTCCCTGGTCACCACCAAGTGGTTCGTGCACAAGGACGCCGTCGAAGGCGTCGACTACGATCCCGCCAAGCTGCGCCAGGTCTGGGACGCCACCAACGACCAGGACCGTCAGCTGGGTGAAGAGAACCAGCGCGGCATCAACTCCCTGGGCTATGAGCCGGGCCCGTACTCCGAGACCTTCGAGTTCGGCGTGATCAACTTCCTGGACTGGTACAGCGAAACCGTCCAGAAGAACCTCGAAAGCTCCGACAAGTAAGCCCCGCCAGCCCCCCGGCCCGCTCGCCCCCCTGGCAGCGGGCCTTTTTTGTATCAGGCGAACGCTATTTTCTGCCCTGGTGAAGCCTCCTTCCTTGAGATGTATCAATTTAGCGACACATGTTTGTAACAAATGCCCCGAGTGGGTGTAGACTCTCCTACCTTTAACTTGGCCGCCGAGAAATCAGGGAATGAACAGACGCCCGACCAGCATCCGACGCTACCTGCTGCAGAGAACCCTGCTGTTTTCCGCCATCGGTTTCCTGCTGCTGCTCGTCGTTGCCGGCCAGGCCTATAACAGCAGCATCCGCGCCAACGCCGAACAGGTCGCCCGCTCCGTCGCCCAGAGCACCTTCAATGCGATGTACCTGATCATGAGCCAGGGTTGGACCCGCCAGCAGCTCGAGCAGTTCATCGGCCGGCTGGAAGAAGCCAACGACGAAGAGCAGCTCAAGGTCTCGATCTACCGCGGCCCCCTCGTTACCGAACTGTTCGGACCGATTCGCCAGCCCGCCCTCGATACCGAATTGCAACAGGTACTGGGCCACGGCGAAGTCGCCCGGCATACCGCCGACGACAATCTGCGCTACCTGTACCCGCTGCGCGCGGAAAAGACCTGCCAGGCCTGTCATACCAACGCCCGTATCGGCGATACCCTGGGCGTGATCGAGGTGCAGCAGGACCTGAAGGAGCAGTTCCGTTCCGCCAACCGCACGCTGCTGCACTATCTGCTGCTGCTGTCGCCGCTGCCGCTGCTGTTCGCCTTCTGGGCCGTGCGCAAGGTCACGACCCGGGTCAACCGCTCGGTGGAACACCTGTCGAACAGCATCCGCCAGGTCGAGTCGCTGTCGGACCTGCCGCAGCTGGCGCTGCGCGACCGCGACTTCGGTTTCCGTGAACTGAACCGGATCTTCACCCAGGTCGCCCAGCTCAGCGACAAGCTGCGCACCATCGCGGTGGACAAGGACCTGCTCGAGTTCGAGATACGGCTGCTGGAAAAATTCGTCATCACCTCCGAAGTGGTGCGGGACTGGCGTGAGTATGTGCAGGTACTGATGCAGGACATCAGCCAGGTACTGAAGATCTACACCATGTTCTCGATCTTCAAGGTCGACGACGAAATGTTCGACCTGGAGATTTTCTGGCACGGCCAGCCCACGCCCGAAACCCGGCAGATGATGGAGGACGCCGTGCTCAAGCGGCTGCGCGACAGCAACTCCCCTTCTGCATCAGCGAATTCCAGGTCCATCACAACATCACCCAGGCGGACCACCCACTTGAACTGGCAGCGAGTCAGATCGAGCTGCAGACCAAGTCGCTGCTGGTCGAAACCCCGAAGATCGGCGGCATCGTCGGCATCGGCGTCCAGGCCGACATCGTCAAGGATGCTACCCGTGTACTGGTGTTGGAGAGCATCCTGTCGACGCTGCTGAACGTGGTCGGCTCGGTCAAGGCGATCTACAAGTACACCCGCGATCTCGAGTATTACGCCACCCGTGACCCGCTGACCAATCTCTACAACCAGCGCATGTTCTGGGAGCTGCTCGAATACGAACTGGACCGCTGCGAGCGTCATGGCTACAAGGTCGCACTGCTGATGCTCGATCTGGACAACTTCAAGGCGATCAACGACGGCTACGGCCATGCCTGCGGCGATCAGCTGCTGACGGAGCTGTCGGCCGTTTTGCAGCAGCAGCTGCGTACCGGCGATGTCCTGGCCCGTTACGGCGGCGACGAATTCGTCGTTATCCTGCCGGAGGCCAGCCTGGAAGTCGCCGCTGAGACCAGCGAACGCATTCTCGCCGCGACCCAGGACTTCGGCATGCAGCGGGACAACGGCGTCACCGTTCGGGTCACCAGCTCCATCGGAGTCGGACTCTATCCGGACCATGCCCGCAATCGCAAGGACCTGTTCATGTTCGTCGACAACCTGATGTACCGCTCCAAGTCCCTGGAAAGGACCGCATCAGCCTGCCTCACGAACAGGACCTGGCCGATATTTTCCGCGATCTCAACCGCAAGTCCCTGCTGGTCAGCGAGGCGATCGAGAATCGCAGCGTCATCCCGGCGTTCCAGCCGATCATGCCCAATGCCGACGGCGAACCGATGGCGGTGGAAGTACTGTGCCGCATCCGACTGCCCGACGAGCGCCTGATGAGCGCCGGCGAGTTCATCGAGCTGGCCGAATCGATGGGCAAGGTCCATCAGCTAGACTACGTGGTGATGGAGAAGGCGTTCGAAGCGGTGCAGCGCAGCGGCTATGACGGTCTGCTGTTCATCAACCTGTCACCGCGCTCGATCCTGATCGACGATTTTCTGCGCCGCATCCGCACCCTGACCCGGACCTACGCGATCCACAACGAACGCATCGTCTTCGAAATCACCGAGCGCGACACCGTCAAGAGCATGGCGACACTGGAGAAATTCGTCAGTTGTCTCAAGGACAGCGGTTTCAAATTCGCGATCGACGACTTCGGCTCAGGCTTCTCGTCCTTCCACTACCTCAAGCATCTGCCGATCGACTTCGTCAAGATCGAGGGCGAGTTCATCGCCAACATGGCCAACGACAGCCGCGATCTCGCCTTCGTCACCAGCATCACCCGGCTGGCCGGCGAACTGAAGGTCAGAACCGTCGCCGAGTTCGTCGAGTCGGCCGAGATCCTGGAACAGGTCAGGGCGATCGGCATCGACTACGCCCAGGGCTACCATATCGGCCATCCAACGCTGTCGCTGGAAGAGCTGGTGGGAGACCTGAGGACGTAGGTTGGAATGATGCCCCGAAGGGGCGAATTCCGACGGGGTGGTGTCGGTTGCCGCCAAAGGGATACCCCGGAATTCGCTCGCTCTTTCCAGGCTACGGGCTATCCCACCCTTTACACCTTACGCACATACAAATGCGAATCATTGTCATTATTCTTAGCTTAATGTATTCTCACCTCCGGTAAATCGTCACCGGATCTGAAAGGATGCAATCGATACAACCCCAGCACCGACCCGACCTGAGAGGGCTCATGGCGCACACGGCCGGGCTCGTACCGGCCCTGCAGGGCCGCATCGGCCGGCCACGGTCGGGAGATATCGTCACTGGCGCCGACAACAGCCGCGTCATCGCATCGTTGCTCGAGCATCTTCGGCATCATTACCCGGAAGCCGGTCACCACTACTGGTCGGTCCGTTGCTGGGGCCTGCTGATCTGGCAGCCGGTGGTACTGGGACTCGCCGCCGTGCATCTGGGCGGCTGCGCGCTTCGTTTTACAAATCTCGGCCAACAGGCCGGCGACGGCATCGTCGCCGGTTACTCCCTGCCCGACCAACCGCTGCAACCCGGATCGGAGTCACGCCTGATCGCCCAGGCAGCATATGAGATCCGCAGCCTCGGCGATCCGCTGCTGGAGCAGCTGGCGGGGCTGGTGCGGATCAACCCGGTCCTGGCCCGGCGCCTGCTCGCCGACCGCGTGCTGGCGACGCTGCTGCATCTGCAGGCAGAGTCACAGCAGCCGGACAACGACGCCCTCCACGATCTGGCCCGGTGCTGGCTGACAGCCCTGGACCTGGACGGGGCCAGCGACCTGATGAGCATCGACCGGCCCGGCGGCGGCCAGCGACTGGCACTCGACCGCAAGGGCTGCTGCCAGCATTACCGCCGTCTTGACGGCGGGCTCTGCAGCACCTGCCCGCGCCTTGCGCGGGCCGAACGCATCGAACGACTGCAACTGGAGTGGAGCGACCATGCTGGAACTGAATGATATCCGCATCTACCGTCAGGGCCGCACCATCCTGAGCCTCGACCTGCTCAGGCTTGCCGAGGACCAGATCACCGTGATCCTCGGTCACAACGGCTCGGGCAAGTCGACCTTGATGAACCTGGCGGCACGCCAGCTCGTGCCCGACGAAGGCCGGCTGTACCTCGACGGCAAGCCCCTCGAGTCCTTTTCGCAGCGCGCCTTCGCCCGCCGTATCGCCTTCCTGCCGCAGCGTCTGCCCGAGGTCGCCGGCCTCAGCGTGCGCGAGCTGGTACGCCTGGGCCGCTTCCCGTGGCGGGGGCTGCTCGGCCGCTGGCAGGCCGACGACCTGGCGCACGTCGACCAGGCCATGGCGCAGACCGACGTCGCCCACTATGCCGATCACCTGACCGACCTGCTGTCCGGCGGCGAACGCCAGCGGGCCTGGGTCGCGATGCTGCTGGCCCAGCAGTCGCCGCTGCTGCTGCTCGACGAGCCGACTTCGGCGCTGGACCTGTCGCACCAGTACGAACTGATGACGCTGCTGCGCCAGCTCAACCGCGACAGCGGCCGTGGCATCGCCGTCATCCTGCACGACATCAACCTGGCACTGCGCTTCGCCGATCGCATCATCGCCCTGAAACAGGGCCGGCTGGTATTCGACGGCGCCCCCTCCGAGCTGCTGTGCGAACAGCGGTTGTCGGCGCTCTACGATATCGAGATCCGTCTCTGTGATCATCCCAGCCAGCCCGAACAGATCGCCGTCGTCGCCTGAGAACCCTTTCCATGTATCAATACCTGCTGATTTCCCTGCTGCTTTTCGCCCTGTCCCATCCACTGTTCGCCGCGACCATCGAGGTGCGTGACAGCCTCGGCGTGCACCATTTCGAGCAACCGGCCCGTCGCGTCGTGACATTGAACTGGGGCGCCACCGAAGAGGTGATCGAGCTCGGCGTCACGCCGGTCGGGGTCGCCGAAATCCAGGGCTACCGCGACTGGGTCGTGCAGCCTGCGCTCAGTGCCGACAGCGCCGACGTCGGCACCCGCGCCGAACCCAATATCGAGCGCATCGCCGAACTCACGCCGGATCTGATCGTCGTCGGCACCCTGCAGCGCGACCTGGTCGAGCGGCTCGAGCGCATCGCGCCGGTGCTCTATTTCGACAACTACCGCATCGATCACGACAACCACCAGGCCGTACTGCGATCCTTCCGCCAGCTGGCCCGGGCCCTGGGCCGCGCAGCCGAAGCCGAGCGCCGCCTCGCCGAGCGCGACGCGCGACTCGAGGAACTGAAGCGCCAACTGCGTGACCACTATGGCGACGCCCTGCCCGGGTCACCGCCGTGCGCTTCATGGATACCGCCCATGTCCGCGTCTACGGCGACAACTCCATGCCACAGGTCGCGCTCGAGGCCCTGGGACTGGCGCCGGCGCTGCCGATCCCGCCATCCGTCTGGGGACAGAGCCAGAGGGCGCTCACGGACCTGGCGAAGATCGAGGACGGCACCCTGCTCTACATCGAGCCCTTTCCCAAGGCCGAAGCGCTGTTCTCGATGCCGCTCTGGCAGATGATGCCCTTCGTCAGGAACAACCGTATCGCCGCCGTCGCGCCGGTCTGGACCTACGGCGGAGCCCTGTCGATCCAGTACCAGGCCGAAGCCTTCACCGAGTCCCTGCTAAAGCTCGCGCCATGACCCGTCGTTACCTGATCACCCTGGCGCTGCTGGCGCTGATGGCACTGGCACATCTGCAGCTCGAAACCGATCTGCCGCTGGCCCGCCAGTGGAGCCTTTTGCTGGGGCAGCCCCCGGCGGACTTCGCCGACTTCCAGTACCATTTCTCCAGCCTGCCGCGCCTTGCGCTGGCGCTGCTGATCGGCGCCGCCCTGGGACTGATCGGCAGCCTGCTGCAACAATTGCTACAGAATCCCCTGGTCTCGCCGATGACGCTGGGCGCCACCTCCGGCGCCTGGTTCGGCCTGCTGATCACGACCATCGCCTGGCCGGCATTCGCCGCCGGGCACGGTGAATGGTCGGCGATGCTCGGGGCCGCCCTGGCGGTGCTGCTGGTGATGACGATCGCCGGCCGGCACGGCCTGCGGGGGCTGCCGGTGGTGCTGGCCGGGATGGCGGTGAACCTGCTGTTCGGTGCGCTCGCTTTCGGCCTGGTGCTGCTCCACGACCAGTATGCCCGCGATGTCTTCATCTGGGGCTCCGGCAATCTCGCCCAGACCGACTGGCAGCAGGTACAGTGGCTGGCGCCGCGCCTGCTGCCGATCCTGCTGTTGCTGCTGATCGCACCGCGCCCGCTGACGCTGCTGCGCCTGGGCGATGGCGGCGCCGAGGGCCGCGGCCTGAGCCTGCTGCCGATCATGCTGGGGTTGCTGCTGCTGGTGCTCTGGCTGACCGCCGTCTCGATCACCGCGGCCGGCATGATCGGCTTCATCGGCCTGCTGACCCCGAACCTGGCGCGCATGCTGGGCAGCCGCGGCGCCCGTGACGAACTCTGCTACAGCCTGCTGCTCGGCGCCCTGCTGCTACCCGCCACCGATGCCATCGCGCTGGCCTTCAGCCAATGGTCGACCGAGCTGGTGCCCACCGGCGCCGCGGCGGCGCTGATCGGCGCACCGGCGCTGATCTGGCTGTCGCGCCGCCGTCTCGCCGCCGGCGACCAGGAGGGGGACGGATGCCGACGGGCCGCCTCGAGCTGCCGCGCCGTCTCTGGCAGGCGGTCGCCCTGGCGCTGCTGGGTGCGGTACTGGTATCGGTTGCCTTCGGCCCCGCCGGTTCCGGCTGGCGCTTCGAGTGGCCCGACGCCCTGCTCTGGTCGCTGCGCTGGCCGCGCATCCTCGCGGCGGCTGCGGCGGGCTTCGGACTGGCGATCGCCGGCGTCATGCTGCAGCGCCTGATCCGCAACCCGCTGGCGAGCCCCGACATCCTCGGCCTGTCGGCCGGCGCGACGCTGGCGCTGGTGATCGCGGCGATGACGTTCGGCGGCTCGATCCGCACCGCCGGCCCTGGTCGCCTTCGGCGGCAGCCTGTCGATCCTGCTGCTCCTGCTGGCGCTCGGACGGCGGCATCGCTATGCCCCCGGGATCATGGCGCTGATGGGAATCTCGCTGGCCGCCCTGCTGGATGCCGTGCTGCGCTTCACCCTGGCCACCAGCAGCGAAAACGCCGTCGCCCTGATCGGCTGGTTGTCGGGCTCCACCTACCGGGTATCCGAATCCGAAGCCCTGCTGCTGAGTGCCGGCATTCTCGTCACCGCCGCGCTCGCCCTCGCCTGCCAGCGGGCACTGACGCTGATCTCGATCGGCGAAGGTATCGCCGCGGGGCGCGGGCTCGACCTGGCCCGCACCCGCATCCTGCTGCTGACCCTGGTCTCGCTGATCTGCGCGCTGGTGACCTCGGTGATGGGGCCGGTCGCCTTCGTCGGCCTGCTGGCACCGCATATGGCGACCCTGCTCGGCGCACGCAAGGCGCTGCCGCAGCTGCTGCTGGCGGCCTTTATCGGCCTGCTGCTGATGCTGCTGTCCGACTGGCTGGGGCGGGTCGTCGTCTATCCGATGCAGATCCCCGCCGGCCTTGTCGCCTCCATCGTCGGCGGCAGCTATTTCGTCTGGCTGCTGGCCCGGCGCCGTCTGGCCTGAGCCTTTTCATTGCAAGGATCTCCATGTTCAACTATTTCGAACGCCTGACCGAGCCGTTTCCCGAGACGCCGGTCCAGCAGCCACCGGGCTCGCGGCTGCTGCGGCTCAAGAGCCTGTCCCAGTTCATCATGTGGGAGATCGCCGGGCTGTTCCGCAATATCGGCACCGTCCAGGACGGTCTCAACACCCTGTCCCGCCCCCAGGCCGTACGGGACGCGCCGGAGGCCCGCCAGTTGCAGATTCGCGGCGGCGGCATCCGCTTCGAGCTGCTGGCGCTGAACGGCCGCTACGCCCAGCTCTGGCGCCACCAGAGGGGCGGCTTCCTCGGCACCACATAGGTTGGAATGACGCCCCGACAGGGACGGATTCCGACAGGAGGTCGGCACGGCAGTTGAAACATCGCGCCACGTAGGTTGGGTGCAGGGGCGAAGCCGCGTAACCCAACACCATTTCCATACCGCCTTCGACCAATCGATCTGCAAAACGATCGATATGACGGGTTTCGCGATGCCTGTACCCCCTCAGTATTTTTGGATTGGTGCCAAGGCATCGCCCTACCCATCCCGCTACCGGGAATGCCGAATTTTTCCTGAATCTACATTCAAATGAGATTGATTTTTATTTATATTACTAGACATCTAACTATATATTCATTTAGCAAAACCCCGCATCGAACCGACAAGCTCGTAAACCCGTCGCCGGGGGCAGGAACTGCAAGGAGAACGTCCGACCATGGCATTCAGGAAACAACCGCTGGCAATCTGCGTGCTTACCGCCCTCGGCACGACTGCAGCCACCGGCCTGCAGGCAGCCGAACAGCAGCAGGAGGTCCTGCTGCAGACCCTGAACGTCTCCGGAGTAGGCATCAGCGCCGAAACGGAGCATTCCGAATCCTACCGGGCTCCGCTGGTCAGCAGTGCCACCCGGCTCGAACTGACGCCACGCGAAACCCCGCAGGCGATGGCGACCGTCACCCGGGCCCAGATCGAGGATTTCAGTCTCGATACCCTCAACGAGGTGCTCGATTTCACCCCCGGCGTCTCGGTCGAGCGTGTCGAGACCGATCGTACCTATTACACGGCCCGCGGTTTCGACATCACCAACTTCCAGGTCGACGGCCTTGGGGTTCCGTCGATCTATGACAATATCTACGGCGATCTCGACACCGCCACCTTCGACCGCGTCGAGGTGCTGCGCGGCGCCAACGGCCTGCTCTCCGGCACCGGCAGTCCGTCCGCCACCGTCAACCTGGTGCGCAAACGCCCGACCGACAGCTTCCAGGCATCCGTGGATGCCGGTGTCGGTTCCTGGGATCATTACCGCCTGCAGGGCGACGTTGCCGGCCCGCTGAACGACGCCGGCACGGTACGCGGCCGTCTGGTCGCGGTCGCCGACAACGGCGGCTCCTACCTGGATCGCTACGAGAAGGAACGCAACGTCCTGTACGGCGTCGTCGAAGCGGACCTGGGCAAAAATACCCTGCTGACCCTGGGTCACACCGAGCAGCGCGACTATGCCGACAGCCCGCTCTGGGGCGCCCTGCCGATGCAGTTCACCGACGGCACCCCGACCGATTACGACGTCTCGACCAGCACCTCAACCGACTGGGCCTACTGGGACAACGCCACCAGCGATACCTTCGTCGAGCTGAAGCAGCAGCTCGCCAACGACTGGTACGGCATTGCCCGCCTCACGCGGATCAAGAGCAAGTCCTACAGCAAGCTGTTCTACGTTTACGGCGCGCCGGATACGGATACCGGGCTTGGACTCTCCGCCTATCCCAGCCGCTATGACTTCAAGAGCGATCAGCTGATCGCCGATTTCTATGCCACCGGCCCGTTCAGCCTCGGCGGCCGCGAGCACGACCTGGTACTGGGAGCCCAGTGGTACGAATCCGAGGTCTGGGACGAGTCCAATTACGGCCGAGGCATCGGCACGGCCCTGGACCCGCTGGAGGATTTCGACGGCGACTACCCGGAGCCTGCCTTCGACGCCGCCGTGGCCGGCAGCGAGTGGGAAGACGAGCAGACCGCCGTCTACGGCGCCGCGCGCTGGAGCCTGACCGACCGGCTGTCGCTGATCACCGGCCTGCGCGTCACCAGTCTGGATTCCGAGGGCCAGAGCTACGGCACCCGCCAGGATACGTCCTACGACAACGAGCTGACGCCTTACGCCGGCGCCGTTTACGATCTCAACGACACCTGGTCGGCCTACGTCAGCTATACCGAGATCTTCGATCCGCAGAGCGAAGTCGACATCAACCGAAAGCGCCTCGAGCCGATCGAAGGCAGCAACTACGAAGTCGGCCTCAAGGCGGATCTGTTCGACGGCCGTGCCTACGGTGCCCTGGCGGTGTTCCGTTCGCAGCAGGAAAACGTCGCCGAAGCCGCCGGCACCATTCCGGGCTCCGTGGATACCTACTATGTCGGCGTCGACGGCATGACCAGCGAAGGTTTCGAGCTGGACCTCGCCGGCGAGGTGCTGCCGGGGCTGCAGGCACTGGCCGGTTACACCTATGTCGATATCGAGGACGCCGACGGCAATGGGGCCAAGAAGGACACGCCGCACCACCTGTTGAAGCTGGCCACGAACTATCGTCTGCAGTCGCTGCCGCAGCTCAGGGTCGGTGCCGCCTACCGCTGGCAGGACGAAGTCTCCAGCGGGGCCGCCCGTCAGGACAGCTACGGCCTGCTGGACCTGATGGCGATGTACGAGTTCACGCCGAACCTGTCGGCGACACTCAATCTCAACAACGGCACCGACGAGAAATATCTCAACAGCGTCCGCTGGGATCAGGCCTACTACGGCGCGCCGCGCAATGCGATGTTGAAGCTGAACTGGACATACTGACTGTCCCCCGGGAGAGCTCCGGCCTTCCCCCTTTTTCAACAGGGCCGGCCGGAATTACAGGTTCCCGCCGCCCGACCACATTCGCTGAATCCGCGACTGGCTCAGACGGCAATTCTCGCCTAGTCTTCAAACACTGAAAAAGCAGATCATGTAGCCAGCGGAGGCTGTCATGCAGGGTGACAAGAAAGTTATTTCCCTCCTCAATCAGGTTCTGACCACTGAACTCACGTCGATCAACCAGTACTTTCTCCATGCCCGGATGTTCAAGAACTGGGGCCTGGGCGAACTCAACGAAAAGGAATACAGGAAATCGATCAAGGACATGAAGCAGGCGGACGACCTGATCGAACGCGTGCTCTTCCTCGAAGGGCTTCCCAATCTCCAGAAACTCAACGCCCTGCGTATCGGCGAGCATACCGAAGAGATGCTGCAGTGCGACCTGGATCTGGAGATGGAGCAGCTGGCTCAGCTGCGCGAAGCCATAGCCTACTGCGAGTCCCAGGGCGACTATGTCAGCCGCGAGCTACTGGAAGATATCCTCGAAGACGAGGAGGAATACGTCGACTGGCTCGAAACCCAGCAGACCCTGATTCGGGATATCGGCATCGAAAATTATCTGCAGTCGCAGATGTAGGCGGGAGGTCGCTCAATGAAAGGCAACAAGAAGGTCATCGACAGCCTGAACACCCTGCTGGCCAGCGAACTCGCGGCGATGGATCAGTACTTCATCCATTCCCGGATGTATCAGGACTGGGGATTCAACAAGCTGTACGAGCGCATCGACCATGAATTCGACGACGAGAAAGGCCATGCGGCACTGCTGATCGAACGGATCCTGTTCCTCGAAGGGACACCGGACATGACCAAGCGCGACGACCTCAGGATCGGCAAGTCGGTACAGGAGATGCTCGAGAACGATCTCCAGCTCGAGTACGACGTCGACAAGGCCCTGAAGGACGCGATCAAGCTCTGCGAAAGCCAGAAGGACTACCAGAGCCGGGAAATTCTGGAGAAGCTGCTGGCCGATACCGAGCAGGATCACGCCTACTGGCTGGAAAAGCAGCTCGGGCTGATCAAGAAGGTCGGGCTGCAGAACTATCTGCAGTCGCAGATGTAGCCCACCCCGCCGTCCGCGTCGGCAACAGCACCGGACCTACACCCTGGCCCGGTGCCGTCCCTCCTGTCCGAACACCGGCGCCACAGTCACCGTTTGTAGCTTGAAGCTTACAGCCTGCCTATCCTGTACGCCTTGCCGAACCCCTTCACATACCGGCCATTGGCCGGCACCAGCTCGAACAGATTGAAATCCGCCAGCGTCCTGAGCTGGTCGATGACCGATCCGAAACGCTCGCCGATACGTTCGAGCAGCGGTGTCCATCGGGGATCATCGCGACCGATCAGTGCCGCCTCGACATCGAAGCTCAGCCGCAGCCGGGCAAAGGGCTGGCGGGTATCGGCTTCGTCGGCAGCCAGCATCAGCGAAGCGTGCGGATTGGTCTTCAGGTTCACCGCATGTTCGGAAAGATCACTGAGGAAAAGATAGAAGCGGCCATCGACGACCAGGAAAGGAGCCGTGCTGGCATGGGATCGCCCGCCGGGCGTGAGACTGGCGAGGAAAAGCAGCTTGCGCGAGGCGATGAAATCCTGCACTTCTGCGATCAGTGCCGGATCATCGTCCGCCGAGCTCAGCACTGGCCCCTTGTTTTCCATGCCGTCTCACTCCACTACTATGCACGGAATCAGCGCCCCAGTGCCGGTACCAGATACTGATCGATAGCCCTGGCAACATCCGGCAGCATCAACTCGCGCTGCGCCCGCAGCTCATGGACCAGTGCTGTCGCCTGCGCCTTGCTGACAGCCCCCTGGGGCTTGGCCAGCCAGTTCAACAGTTGCCGGCAACAGCTTTCCGCATCGGAGCCATTGCTGATCGGCACCCCGAGATGCACCAGTCGCTCGCGGAAATCGTCCTGATCGATCAGATCGGCATACATCATGATTGTGTCCTCTCTCTGCCGCAAAAGAAAAGGGGCGCCGACCCGCGTCGGCACCCATTGTTTTGCTTTCGTAAGGCGTTAAGCGTTAAGCGTTAAGCGTTAAGCGTTAAGCGTTGGAAAATATAATCCCGCGCCTTACGCACCTACGCCTTACGACATACACAGCCTTCAGTAAATCTCCGTTTTCAGCCCCTTGTACAGACTCACACACATCAGCGTCAGCACCAGAGTGAACGGCAGCCCGGTCGTGATCGCACCGGCCTGCAGTGCCGTCAGCGCATCGGCGCCGCCACCGATCAGCAGCACGCCGGCGATGATACCCACCAGCGTAGCCCAGAACAGGCGCTGCAGCATCGGCGCATCGGTCTTGCCGCCGGACGTGATACTGTCGATGACCAGGGATCCGGAGTCGGCCGAGGTGATGAAGAACACCAGAACCAGCATGACGGCGACGGAAGACATCAGCATGGTCAGCGGCAGGTTCTCGAACATCTGGAACATGGCCAGTGAAACATCGGAGATACCGCCCGCCAGGGCACCGACGCCGGACTGTGCCTGCTCGAGGGCGGTGCCACCGAGCACGCCCATCCAGACCACGGTCACCAGGGTCGGGACCAGCAGCACGGCGATCATGAATTCACGCACGGTACGACCTTTGGACACCCGCGCAATGAACATGCCAACGAACGGCGACCAGGACACCCACCAGGCCCAGTAGAACACGGTCCAGCCATGGAACCAGGTGCCGTCTTCACGGCCGACCCAGTTGCTCAGCGGCACGATGTTTTCGGCATAGCTGCCCAGGATGGTGCCCATGGAACGGAAGATCTCCAGAGTGGGCCCCAGAACGATGACCAGCGCAATCAGGCCGGCGGCGATGATCATATTGATGTTGCTGAGCAGCTTGACGCCACCATCGAGACCGCGGGCCACCGACAGCAGCGCGACACAGGTCACACCGACGATCACGGCGATCTGGGTACTGATGTTGTTCTCGATGCCGAACAGGTAGTTCAGACCGCTGGCAGCCTGCTGAGCGCCAAAACCCAGCGAGGTTGCCAGTCCAAAGATGGTCGCCAGTACCGCCAGGATGTCGATGACGTGACCGATCGGCCCCCAGCAGCGCTCACCCAGCAACGGATAAAACGCCGAGCGCACGGTCATCGGCAGACCCTTGTTGTAGCAGAAGAAGGCCAGTGCCAGCGCCACTACACCGTAGATCGCCCAGGGATGCAGGCCCCAGTGAAACATGGTGGCGCCCAGCGCCATCGA
Source organism: Marinobacterium aestuariivivens (assembly GCF_042661465.1). NCBI lineage: Bacteria > Pseudomonadati > Pseudomonadota > Gammaproteobacteria > Oceanospirillales > Oceanospirillaceae > Marinobacterium > Marinobacterium aestuariivivens. Next base: position 1,400,724 of record NZ_JBHSWE010000001.1, read on the forward strand.
AGCGCCTTCAGGCGTCTTCGCGGCAACATTCAGAGGCGTACCGTACCAGTCGGTGTAGTAGGCAACGGGTTCGGCTACGCTCCAGAACATCAGCCCAATGCCCATGCCGGCAGCAAACAGCATCGAGAACCACGATACAGTGGAAAATTCCGGCCTGGCGGCGGTGCCACCGAGACGGACCCGGCCGATCGGCAGAACGATCAGGGCCAGACAGAAAATAACGAAGGCATTGCAGCCAATCATGAATAGCCAGTCGAAGTTTTCGATCGACCAGCTTCTGGCGCCGGTCATGGCAACCTTGGCTTCAGCGGGGAACAGCAGCGTTCCCATAATGAAAAGAAGAATCAGGCCGGCACTGACGCCGAAGACAGGATTATGGATATCCATACCCATAATCTGTACGTTATCTTGACCCAATTCATAGTCCGTGTCGTACTCGTTTCTTGTTACGGCTGTAGCCGTCGCGGTTTCTACACCAGCGTTCATGCAGCACTCCTCACCCGTATCGGGTTGATTGTCCGATCGTCGTTATTGTTATTTTGCGCGGTTTTCGTTCCTGCATGCCGACAACAAAGACTTGATATGCATCAATGCAACTGGCAGCAGAAACCTCTCGGCGCAATGGCCAGACAATCTTACAAAGCCCCCCGGAGCCAGTGTTCTGATAACGACACCAACATTGCCGAAATGACGCTATGGCGACATTGGAATCCTGATAGCGTCGTTCGTGCCGACTGACAACAGAGTCTTTTCGACCCGCAAACGCGCAACCGGAACCGATGGAAGCAACCGGTCGGACAGCCGGACACCGCCTCCTGCTGTCGGCTCACTCCGACGGCCACCGGCGACCGGGAAACCGGGACGACAACGATGGGCGCACATAGCCGGCAAAACCCGTATTATCAGAAGTCAGACCTCACTACCGGAATATCCGACACCCAAACATAACCCATCACAGAATGCCTATTATCTACACAAAATTCACCAGCACCAAAATATTAACCCGGCGGATTAATACATGAAGCAGGGATGCTTCACCATTGGCCGCAGGCCAATGCGAACGCCACCAAAGCCAGCATGTCCGCGCACCTGCGCCCGCTTTTGTGGCGTGACTGACAAAATAGGCAGGGAACCTATTTGTCAGCCAGGTTAATAGTTGAACACAATAGCCATAAAACCTCAAATTTCGGAATTACTGGAAAATATATAGAAACAAAATCCACCGATAAATCATGTTTCAAAATATAAACAAAAGCGCAATCAAACAACTGTTTGACAATTTGACTTCCTTTCGATGAATCAGTATCTTCAAGCAGCTTCATGCCACAGTCATAATAAAGTGTCAGAATCTTTTATGACCGGCGAGCTGTAGCGAAGCATTGCAGGGACAAAAATACCACGGAAGGTAGCACGATGATTGAACGCCCATGCGCCCTTTTTCGGGCCTTTCACAGTGCCGGCAGCAAGACCTCCGCTTGCCTGCCAGGCAGCGCCCAGCCGTCACTCCCCCCGCTCCCCCTGAAGTTGCATCAGGAATTGCTCGATTAATACGTCAGACCTGATGATTCCAGCCGACTCTCAAGGCGGACGCCACCAGGCGTAAAAAATAATAACAACCGGCTTATGAAAAAAGCGAGTAAGCCGCAACCCAACATGACCTTTTAAAAGGAAATTGAAATGTCGACGCTGCTGCATAAAACCCTGAAGGATAACGGACTGGACCCCTTGAAAGTGGCACTATCGTCGGTATCGGAACTTTATGCGATGCCGGATGAAACACTGCTGGATTTCAAATCAGGTCTTATCCGCGAAGCCTTTTCCTTTCACTATGAACGCAACGCCTTTTTCCGTACCGCCTGCGACGACAAGGGCGTGACGCCCGATACGATCCAGTCTCCGGCCGATCTGGTCCGAATTCCGCTGATTCCGATCGAGCTGTTCAAGTCCAACGACAGCCACAAGCTGCTTTCGGTCAGTCTGCGTGACGTCGAACTGGAAATGCGCAGCACCGGTACCTCCGGCATCCCCAGTGTCTCGCGCCGCTGCGCAAACACGGTCGACAATGCAGTGCTGGGGATCTACGCCATGTACCGCGAGTTCCTCAAGATATCCAAGGGCGCCGGTCTCTACCTCTGCCCTTCGACCGAGGAAATTCCGGAAATGGGCATGATCAAGGCGCTCAACATGCTCGCCGGCCTGCTGGATACCCACCGTTTCATGGTCCGTGAGGAGTCGTTCAAGCCCGAAGAGGCGCTGGCGCAGCTCGAGGACTGGAATCAGAAGTTCAGCCGTCACCTGATCGGCCCGCCGTTCCTGATCAACCGTTTCATCAGCTACCTCAAGGCCACCGACACCCGCGTCAAGCTCGACAAGAGCAGTTACATCATCACGCTCGGTGGCTGGAAACGCTTCTCCGGCCAGATGCTGTCGCGCGCGGAGTTCAACCGCGAATGCATGGAGTATCTGGGTGTCGAGGAGAGCCAGATCCGCGATATCTATGCGCTGGTCGAATCCAACGTCATCGCCATCGACGACGAGCACGGCGTCAAGCACGTCTCCCCTTCATCCACTTCTCGGTACGCGACCCGAAACAGCTGAACCGCGAGGTCGCGCCGGGCGAGACCGGCCAGTTGGCGATTCTCGACCCCCTCGCCCGCTCCACGCCAGGCTTCATGCTCACCGAGGATCTGGTACGGCTGCTGCCGGAACCGAGCCGTTCTGGCCGCAGCGGCCAGCGCATGCAGTACGTCATGCGACTGCCCGAGTCGAAGGAATTCGGCTGCTGCGCGGTGAACCTGGACAAGCGCCTGGAAGACCTGGACTCAGAGCAGGCCGCAAGCGGCAGCTGTCCGGTCGTTGCCTGAACGAAGCCAGGAAAAGAGAAGCCAGCATGTACAACGACATCATCATCGACAACTTTTCCGATCCCGCCCACGTCGGCGATATAGACGAGCCCGATTACGAATACGAAATCGGCAACCCGGTCTGCGGGGACCGTATCCGCATCCAGATCAGTGCCCACGGCGGCCAGATCGAACATGCGAAGTTTCGCGCCTGGGGCTGTGCCACCTCGGTGGCGACAGCCAATATCTTCTGTGCCTCGCTCGAGACCCGGCCTCTCGGGCAGCTGGACGATCGTAGCGAAAGCGAGATCGAGGCCATGCTCGGCGAGCTGGAGCCGTCGCAGCACCACTGTGTCGAGATTCTGCAACAGTTGCACCGGCGTCTGATCGGCCTGGTCGGCGGCGACCGTCGGGAGGCAACGGCATGATCGATGCTCATCCGATCGAAGGTTACTTCGACTACAACGCCACCACCCCGGTTTCCGAGGCGGTCGCGAAGGCGATGACCGCCGCGCTGCGGCGCTTCGCCAACCCGTCGGGCCGCACGGTTCCCTCTACCAGCAACCGCGAACTGATGCGCGAGTCCAAGGCCCGGGTCGCCTGCCTGCTGGGCACCGAACCGGAAAAGGTGTTTTTCACATCCGGCGGCTCGGAGGCCAACAACTGGGCGATCAAGGGCAGCTTGCTGAATCACCTGACCTCGCCCGGCCACATCCTGACCACGGCGATCGAGCACCCGTCGGTGCTCGAAACCATCCGCTATTGCGCCCGTCAGTTCGGCTTCGAGGTCACCTGCCTGAAACCGGGAGCGAACGGTGCCGTCAATCCCGATGCCGTCGCCGATGCCATTCGGCCCGATACCTGCTTGATTTCGATGATGTATGCCAACAACGAAACCGGCGTGATCCAGCCGATGGAGCAGGTAGCCCGACTGGCCCGGGCCCGCGGCATTCCGTTTCACGTTGACGCGGTCCAGGCCGTCGGCAAGCGGGCACTGAATGTCGAGACACTGGGGGCCGATTTCGTCTCCTTCTCGGCGCACAAGTTCTACGGTCCCAAGGGAATCGGCGGACTCTATATCCGGGACATCGACAGAATCTCGCCGCTGATCCACGGTGGTGGCCAGGAGATGGCGATGCGCTCTGGCACCGAGAACCTCGTTGCCATCGCCGGGCTCGGCGAGGCCGCCGACGAATGCCGGCGTGAACTCGACAACTGGGACCGGCACAACCTGAACTGCAAGCAGCGACTGATACAGCGGCTGTCCAGTGCCGAAATCGAAACGCGGGTCAACGGGGCCAGCGACTACGACGCCGCCATCTCCAATACCGTCAACCTGTCGATCCCGGGCATCCGTGGCGAGGCGCTGGCGCTGCTGATGGAGAAAAAGGACGGCATCGTGGTGTCGGTCGGCTCCGCCTGCAGCAACAACAAGAGCAGACAGCTGTCCCCAGTGCTGCAGGCGATGGGACTGGCCGATGAGGAGATCCAGAGCGCGATCCGGATCAGTTTCGGCCGCTTCACCCGACTGGACGATATCGATCGTTTCGTCGTGTCCTGGAGCGCCGCGTGGCGCAGCTCAGGGCCATGGATTTCAGCGGATAGGGGACCATCAAGATGAACCAGACTCGCTTCATGGACGTGTTCGAGCGCCATGTGGCCCGGGATGGCAGCCGTATCGCCTGCGTGTTCCAGCCTCAGGGGCCCGACAGCGCGCTATCGCTGAGCTATGGCGATTTGCACCGGCGGGTACAGGGCCGGGCCCGGCTGCTGGTCGAGCGGGGCTACGGCGGACAGCCGCTGGCACTGCTGTATCCCGCCGGACTCGACTTCGTCGTCAACTTCCTCGCCTGCCTGGCCGCCGGCGCCGTGGCGGTGCCGCTGAACCTCAGCCGCAATGCACAGCAGCTCGAACGCACCCTGCGCATCCTCGAGGACGCGAAAACCCGGGCTATCCTCACCACCGCCCGGGCCCGGGAGCAGCTGTGCGAACAGTTGGCGGAGTTGCCGGAAACCCATCTGGACGATCAGACCTGGATCGACGAATACCCGACAGGATCGGCCGAAACCGCGCCGTTGCCGTCTCCCGATCCCGACCAGCTGGCGTTCGTGCAGTACACCTCCGGTTCCACCGGCCAGCCCAAGGGCGTGATGGTAAGCCACGCCAATATCGTCGACAATCAGCTGGCGATTCAGCAGGCCTGTGGCCACCGCGAAGGCCTGATCGCCGGTGGCTGGCTGCCGCAGTTCCACGATATGGGGCTGATCGGACACCTGCTGCAGCCACTGTTCCTCGGCGGCACCTATGTCTTCATGCCGCCGATGAACTTCGTCCAGCGCCCGCGCCGCTGGCTGGAGTTGATCTCGCAATACCGCATCCAGAGCTCCGCCGCACCCAATTTCGGCTACGAGCACTGCGTCAAGTTCATCAGCGATCGCGAGGACCTGTCGGGACTGGATCTCAGCTGCTGGACGGTGGCGTTGAACGGCTCGGAACCTGTCAGCGCCGACACCATGCAGGCCTTCTCCGACCGTTTCGGCCCCTGGGTTTCGACCCCGCCGCTTTTTTCCCCTGCTACGGTATGGCGGAAACCACGCTGTTCGTATCCGGAGGACCGGTGGGCAGCGGCGTTCAGACCCTGACCTTCGCCCCCGCGGCATTCGACAGTGGTCAACTGCAGCCGGCCGACGAGGGACGCCGGGTGGTCAACTGCGGCCATATCACGCCGCGGCTGGAGGTACGCATCGTCGACCCGGCCAGCGGCCGCCTCGCCGGCGCCGAGCGCATCGGTGAGATCTGGGTCAGCGGCGCCTCGGTTGCCCGGGGCTACCTCAACAACCCGCAGAGCAACGACGAGCCGTTCGGCGCCCGGCTGTTGCCGGACGACGGCCGCCGCTACTTCAGGACCGGTGATATGGGTTTCGTCCGCGACCGTATGCTGTACGTCACCGGACGCATCAAGGAGATGCTGATCCTGCGGGGCCGCAACCTCTACCCCTACGATATCGAGCGCTCCTGCAGCAGCCACCCGGACGCGGCCGGCAACAACGGCGCCTCGGTCTTTACCGTCGAGCTGAACGGCGAAACCCGCCTGGCAGCCATCGTCGAAATCCGGCGCAACGCCTTTCTCAACCGCGACCATGCCGAACTGCGACAGGAACTGCGCGAGGCGGTGATGTCGGCGCATGATGTCGGCCTGGACCGACTGCTGCTGGTGAAGCCCGGCGGCATTCCGAAAACCACCAGCGGCAAGGTGCGACGTACCGCCTGCCGTGAACTGATCGCCGCCGAACAGGCGCTGCCCGCCTGACCAGACGAGAGGAAATCGAGATGACGGCTGAATTCTGCACAAAAAATCTGGTGGAACAGATCGCCAGCTTTATCGCGGCCAAGACCCCCGAGTTCTCCATCGACGAGCACAGGGACACCTCCTTCTCGAGCCTGGGGCTGGACTCGGCGGACCATGTCCGCCTGTCGACCCTGGTGGAGGATAGCCTGAGCGTCGAGGTCGACCCGACGCTGGCCTTCGACTACCCGACCATCAACGCCCTGGTCGCCTACCTGGAGCAGCATTTCGGCGACACCGCCGGGGAGGCCGGCTGATGGCACACTACGACTGCATCGTGATCGGCGGCGGCCAGTTCGGCCTTCACACCGCGCGCCGGCTGCAACAGGCGGGGCTCGACTACCTGCTGCTGGAACGGGACGGCATCGGCGACGTCTGGCGCAACCGGCTCGCAGGCATGCAGCTGTTCACCTCGCGCCAGTTCTGCGCCCTGCCCGAGCTGCCGTTCCCCGGAGATCCCGAGGGCTTTCCGACGACGCTGGAAATGGCCGACTACCTGACCCGCTACGCCAAGCACTTCGATCTCCGGATCCGCGAGCGCACCGGGGTCGCACGTCTCGAGCGGCTCCCGGCCGGCAGCTTCCGGCTCGTCCTTACCGATGGCACCTCGCTGCACGCCAGCACCGTGGTCAACGCCACCGGCGCCAACCAGGTGCCGCAGGTGCCGGCGTTCAGCGCTCAGCTCGCCGCGGACGTGCAGCAACTCGACAGCAACCTCGGCTCCACCGACGTCGTCCCCGACGGCAACACCGTGGCGGTCGTCGGCGACGGCGCCAGCGGTCGCCAGATCGCGGACCGCCTTGCCGGGCGTTGCAGCGTCCTGCTGGCCACCGGCGCCCGCCGCGGCCTGCCCCCCAACCGGGTGCTCGGGCGGGACATCTTCTGGTGGCTCGACCGGCTGCGCATCCTCTATGCCGACAAGCACAGCCCGGTGGCGAGAATCCTGAAAAAGCGCAACCCGGTTCCCTGCGGTGATTACAGTAATCGCCGGCTGCAGGCCCGGGGCGTCGAGGTGCTCGGCCGGGCTCTGGAGTGCTCCGGCCACCGCATCCGCTTCGACGCCGCAGGCTGGCGCAACGTCGATACAGTGATCTGGGCAACCGGCTACCGCGATCGCACCGACTGGCTGAAGCTGCCCCACTGCATCGATGGCGATAGCTTCGTCGAGGACTACGGCAAGACCCCGGAACCCGGACTCTTCGTAGTCGGACGCAAATGGCTGAGCTGTCGCGCGTCGGAGCTGGTGATGGGCGTCGAGGCCGACGTGGAGCGGGTGATGGTGCCGCTGCGGACCTTTTTATCGGCAAAGGAAGAAGCACTTTGAACAGAGGCGCAAAGACCGACTGGATCATCCGCTCCGGCGCCAGTCGCTGGCTGCTGGCTCTGATGCTGCTACTGACGCTGGCGTCGGCGGCCGGGTTGACACGGATGGGACTGGCCAGCGACTACCGCATTTTCTTCGATGACGACGACCGCGACCTGCTGCGTCTGGAGCAGATGCAGGACACCTACAGCACCACCGACAACGTCTTCATCATGATCGAGCCGGCAGATGAGAGCGTCTACAACGCACGCACCCTCGGCCTGGTGCACGGGCTGACGCAGGCGTTGTGGCGCCTGCCCCACACCTCCCGCGTCGACTCGCTGACCAACTACCCCTACAGCTCGGCCGACGGCGACGACATCCTGATCGAGGAGTTCGTCTACGAACCCGACGAGATAACCCGGCAACGGATCGCCTATATCGAGGCCGCCGCCAGCCAGGAGCGGGACCTGGTCGGCAGTCTGGTCAGTGCAGACGGCCGCTACACCGCGATCAACGTCACCCTCCGGTTGCCGGGACTCGACAACAAGGCCGAAGTGCTGGCCGTCACCGGCGGCGTCGATGAGCTGCTGCGGTCATTCGAGGCGGACTATCCCGGCTACCGCTTCTCGGTCACCGGCGTAGTGGAAATGAACGGCGCCTTCTTCCGGCAGCGAAAAAGGACTTCGTCACGCTGATTCCGCTGATGATCCTGTTCGTGCTGATCAGCGCCGGCCTGATCCTCGGGTCGCCGGCCGCCGGCGGCGCCATCCTGGCGATCGTGGTGCTGGCCCTGCTCGGCTCCCTGGGCCTCGCGGGCTGGCTCGGCATCCAGCTATCGGCACCGTCGGTGTCGGCACCGATCATCATGTTCACCGTGATCGTCGCGTCGGCCATCCACATCCTCAGCTATATTCAGCGCCAGGTCCGCGCCGGCGCTCCCCGCGAGGAGGCGGTACTGCAGTCCTACCGGCGCAATCTCAAGCCCATCGCGGTGAGCCATATCACGACCATCATCGGCTTCCTGGCGATGAATTTCAGCGACTCGCCGCCGTTCCGCGATCTCGGCAATATCGTCGCGCTCGGGGTGCTGTTTTCGCTGCTGCTGTCGCTGACGGTGCTGCCGCAACTGCTGCTTCGGATCCGCATTTCGTCACGGCCCACCAGCGCCAACCGGCTGCTCGAACGCATGACGCCGCTGTCGGACTGGGTGATCGCGCGCCGGCAGCCGATCCTGTGGCTGATGTTTCCGCTGTCACTGGGTATCGCGGCGCTCAGCCCGTTGAACCAGCTCAACGACGACCTGATCCGCTACTTCGACGAGTCGCAGGCGTTTCGTACCGACGCCGAGCGTATCGACGAGCACTTTTCCGGCATTTACACCATCGACTATTCGCTGTCGAGCGGGCAGCAGAACGGCATGTTTCAGCCGGCGTTTCTGCAGTTCCTGGACAACTTCGAGGCCTGGCTGCTGCAACAGCCCGAGGTGGTCACGACCGCCAGCCCGCTGCACCGGATCAAGGACCTCAACAGGCTGATGAACGGCGACGACGCGGCCTTTTACCGGCTGCCCGGCGATGCCACCGTCGCGGCGCAGCAGTTCCTGCTGTACGAGATGTCGCTGCCGTTCGGACGCGACGTGACCCACCAGGTCAGCTTTGACAAGTCGTCGGCGAAGCTGACCGCACGGCTGAAAAACCAGAGCTCCGTGGGGCTGATCGCGTTCGAGGAGCGGGCCGAACAGTGGCTGCGACAGCACCGGCCGCAGACCATCGAGGTTTATCACAGCAGCCCAGCGGCCATCTTCTCGCATATCGGCCAGTCCAACATCGTCAGCCTGCTCGAGGGCGCCTCGCTGGCGTTCCTGGTGATTTCGCTGACGCTGATGCTGCTGTTCCGTTCACCCCGCATCGGCCTGCTGAGCCTGATTCCGAACCTGTTGCCGATCGCCGCCGCCTTCGGTTTCTGGTCTCTCGTCAACGGCCAGATATCGATGGGACTGGCCGGCGTGTCGGCCATGGCGATCGGCATCATCGTCGACGACACGGTGCACTTCCTCTACCAGTACGTCGATGGCCTTAAACGGGGCCTCAGCCCCGAAGACAGCGTACGCGAGACTTTCGGCAAGACCATGGGCGGCATCCTGATCAGCTCGTTGTTGCTGGTCGTCGGCTTCCTGCTGCTGTCGACCTCCGCCTTCGAGAAAAACGCCCAGATGGGCATGCTCACCAGTATCACCATCGTGCTGGCACTGCTGTTCGATCTGATACTGCTGCCGGCGCTGGTACTGACCGGCATACGCCGCGTGCCGGCGGCGACGACCCGGCACTTCCGCACCGACAAGGAGTTCAACAATGCGAACTGACCCCCACTCCCTGTTCCCGGCGACGCTACTGCTGTGCAGCCTGCTGAGCCTGCCGGCTCAGGCTACCGAAAACGACACGGCCAAGGGGCGAGAGGTCGCGGTGGCTGTGGAGAACCGCGACCTCGGCTACGCTGACACCGTCGCCGAGTTGACGATGATTCTGCGCAACAAAAATGGCGACGAGACCCGGCGCGAGCTCGAGATCAGCATGCTCGAGAACCGCGACGGAGGCGACAAGTCGCTGATACGGTTCGATTTCCCCGCCGATATCCGGGGCACGGCTCTGCTCACGCACCCTCAGCCGGAGGATGCCGACGAGCAGTGGTTGTATCTGCCGGCCTACGCGCGTATCAAGCGCATCTCGTCGCGGAACAAAAGTGGCGCCTTCGTCGGCAGCGAATTCTCGTTCGAAGACCTGGCCGACAAGGAGGTTGACGACTTCAGCTACCTCTATATCGGTACCGAAGCCTGCGGCGACAGTGCCGGGACGTTTCCGTGCGATGTCATCGACCGCACTCCCGAGGACCGGCACTCCGCCTACAGCCGGCAGCGGGTCTGGGTCGACCGGGAGGCCCGACGCATCTTCCGCATCGACTACTACGACCGCAAGGACACACTGCTCAAGACCTTTGCCGCGCGTAATTTCCGGCTCTACGACGAGCGCTACTGGCGGCCGCTGGAAGTGGCGATGCGCAACCTGCAGACAGGCAACGAAACGATCCTGAGCTACCGCAGCATCGACTTCGGCAACGGTCTTGCCGATTCCGACTTCCATCGCAACACCCTGCGGGACTGAGTCGCGATGGCGTCATTCGATTCCCGGGCGCTGCTGAGTCTGTGGCTGCTGGGCGCGCAGGCCCTGGCCAACGGCGTCGTCGACAGCAGCTCGGTGGATATCGCCGCAACCGCCCGCGCCTTTGCGCACGAGGCGCCAGCGGCGATCGGCGAAAGCGATCGCTTTGCGCCGGGATTTCAGGCGGAGGCGGACGTCAGCGGCGATCTCGGCGGCACCGCTTACAAGCTGCGGCTGTTCGGCAACTGGGATGCACAGGACGAAGAGCGACGCTACGCCGATATCCGCCAGGCCAGCCTGCACTGGCGCCGGGACGGACTGTCGCTGGGTCTCGGCGTCGGCACCTTTTTCTGGGGCGTCTCCGAGACCCTCAACATCGTCAACGTGCTCAACCAGTCGGACCTGCGCCAGGCCGTCGACGGCAAGGACAAACTGGGCCAGAGCTTCGCCTCCGTCGGCCTTCGGCTCGGCAGCGGCGAATTGTCGCTGTACTACCTGCCGACCTTTCGCGAGCGCGAATTTCCGCAGCGCCCGTCGTTCGGGCTGCCGGTCTCGGACAGCGCCAGGTTCGAGACCTCCGCCAAGGGCGGCGATATTGCGCTGCGCGGCCTGTTTTACGTCGGCGACCTCGAAGCCGGGCTTGGCTACTTCAACGGCATCCGCCGGGCACCGCTATTGATCCGGGACAGTCCGGTGGACACCGAGCTTAAGCCTTTCTACATCGAGACCGAAAATCTGCTGCTGGATGCGCTCTACCTGGTCGGCGATACGATCCTGAAGCTGGAGGCCAAAACCGGCCGCGAACTGGACCAGGGCTTCTTCGCCGCCAACCTCGGTATCGAATATCCCGTCTATGCGCTCCCGGACGCGGTGCAGGACCTGTCGCTGATCGCCGAATACCTGATGGACGACCGGGACGAGCAGGCCGAAACGCTGGGGCAGAACGATCTCTTTGTCGGCCTCAAGACCACCTTTGGCGATATCGGCAGCAGCCAGTTCCGCGGCGTCATCAGTTACGACTTCGAAAGCGGTGCCAACTATGCGGATCTGAGCCTGAAGCACCGCCTCAACGACTGGTTCCGCATCGAGACCCGGGCGCTGCTGTTCCTCAATGCCGGTCCCGGGGATACCGCGCTGTACCCGGTCCGTGACGAGGATTTCATCGAACTGAAGTTGCACTATTCGTTTTGAGGCGGTCTGATGGATCCCCGGAATCGCGACAATATCAGCATCTGGTTCGCCAACACCGGGCAATTCGCATCGCTGCTGGCGCGACGACCTGCTGCGGTGTTCGCCTGCATCAGCAGGGCGGAACGCGCGCGCTACGAAGCGACGGTCAGCCGGCGGGCCCGGCTGCAGTTTCTGCTCGGGCGCTATCTGCTGCGCCATGCCCTCTGTGCTCAATCCGGCAATACCCGCCTGCCGGCCCACTGGAAGATCATCGCCGACCGCCATGGCAAGCCGGGCCTGTGTCGCCGCACCACTGGAACGATGGCCTTCAATATCGCTCACAGCGGCGACCTGGTCGCCGTCGCGTTCGCGCAGGGCCTGGAGCCGGGCCTCGATATCGAGCCCATCGCCGCGTCGGGGCGCTTCAGCGCCAGGCAGTTGCTGAGCGACGCCCAGCACCGGCATCTGACCGGGTTCGCGCGGGCGCGCCGGGAGGCGCTGCTGGCGCAGGTCTGGTGTATCAAGGAGGCCGCCGCCAAGGCCTACGGCCTCGGCCTGCGACTGCCCTTTCGCACGCTTGATTTCGCACTGGCGTCGCTCGATGACCGGAGCCTGTCAGTCTGGCAGGAGGGCAGCAGAGACGGACATGACGGCTTCCGGTTTCGCCTGCTCGAACTCGGGGAGCGCTACCGCCTGTGCCTGGCCTACGTGTCATCAGGGCAACATCCTGTCGCGTCCCCCGGGGTTTCGCTGTACGCTTTTACGCCGCCGGATACGACAGGGCCCGGCCTGGGTGCTGCATTGGCGACACAGCTGTGATATTCAGGCCTATCAAGATTATCGGGGCCGATAGACCGCAGCCTCACCACGACAGGAACGGATGATGGACGTTTTCGAATACATCAAAGAGAAAGAAAGGTCATTCAGGACCCGTCTCAACAGCCTTGATATCAAAAACACATCCGACGCGCATTTGCGACAGCTGTCCTACTTCATCAGCCACTCGCTGAACAACACCCTGAACAACTCCTGGGTTTCGAGAATCCATCTGTTTTTCGACCCCGCCAGCGAAGATCGGGATCTGCAAGGCGTCAAGAACCTGAAGGTGATCGAGTTCTACCGCGACTGGCAGGAGAGTATCGGCAAGGAGGTGTTCGCCGGTGAGTGGATGACCATCGACCAGCCCCGGATCGATCGCTTCGCCGAGGTGACCGGGGACCGTCAGTGGATTCATACCGACCCCGAGCGGGCCCGCAGCGAATCACCGTTCGGCGGCACCATCGCCCACGGTTTCCTGATCCTGTCACTGCTTCCGGAACTCACCGATACGGTCAACCCGGAAAGGCCGCCCTACCCGGAAGCCCGCATGGTCGTCAATTGCGGCCTCGACCAGGTGCGCTTTCCGCATCCGGTGAAGAGCGGCAGCCGCATTCGCGCCCGCACCACGCTGAAATCCCTGGCGCCCTCGAAACGCAGTGTCGAAATGGTCAACCAGATCAAGGTCGAGGTCGAAGGCTCCGGTCGCATCGTCTGCGTCGCCGACACTGTTTTGAAGCTGTATTTTTGAGTGACGTGTTAGGCGTCACCTGTAACGCGTAACGCGTCACCAAATAAACCCTACTCCTGTACATCCATGTACAAAAAAACCGGGCATTGAGCCCGGTAAAAGAAGCCGTGATGGGGAGGTATGAATCCGTCTGAAAGATCATACCCAAAGACAAGACTGCCAGGATTCGGGTAACCACGCGGTTTCTAGCAAACCCGCAGTTTCAGACACCTTTCGTTATCGGAAAGGCCGGCAGACATCAACGCTTCGGGAGATTGCGGAAAACGGTGCTGATCTCCGGTCTGGACACCCTGTGCGTCGAATGCAGGTGTAGAATACCCCGCCGCCCTTACCTCGAATTGCTTGTATTCGTCGCCCGGTATTCTTTTTACGACAGGGCGGATACTCGTTGTAAAAAATGGCGAATCTACGGCAGGCAATGACCCCGTAGGGTGCCGGTGAATGAAATGAACCGCACCATTGCCCAAACGCCCCGAAAAAAGAGCCAGGGCGCAAACCCTGGCTCTTCTGTCTTGTCACGCGTAACCCGTCATGCGCCACCTGCCACCTTTACCGCAGCACGCCCTCTTCGAGCAGCAGATCGAAGATCGCCTGAGCCTGCTCGCGCGGCGGCTGATCCTTGATCACGCGACCGCCGTCGCCCTGGGACTTGGCCGTGGCCGCCTTGAAACGCTCGGCCGCGGTCTTGGCCTTGACCACCTTGAGACGCTTGGGCCGCTTGCGTGCCGGCGCTTCCTCGAAGGATGCGCGCACCTCGTCTGCGGTCTCCACCCAGGGCAGATTTTCGAGCTCGGCGCGCCGGCCCGGACCGTAGGCGCTCTGGCGCGGTTCCGCGGCGGCATTGTCGACGCTGGCAACGAACGGCAACCGTACCTTGATCGCTCGACGCTGGCCGCGCGGCAGCGCCTGCAGGATCTCGGCTTCGCCGTTTTCGATCCTGGCGATATCGGCAATGCGCGTGACCAGCGGCCAGCCGAGCTTCTCGGCCAGCAGATAGGGCGTCATGCCGGACGATTCCCCGCTTTCGGCGCGAACGCCGGTCAGCACGATATCCGGCTGATGTTCGCTGAGGTAGTCACCCAGCGCGAGCGAGGCATCGGCGCTGGCCGACTGCTGCAGCACACGCATCTGCTTCAGCCCCATACCGGCATAGCTGCGAAGGGATTCCTCGGCGACGTCGCCGGCGTGCAGCACCTGCACTTTTTCGCCGCACAGACGCAGGCCCAGCTCGACAGCGCGGGCGTCCTGTTCGGCGCGGCGGGCGCGACCGGACTTCGGATGCTGGCCCACCGAGACCAGTGCGACAATCTTGAAATCAGGCTGCATTTTCGGCTCCCCCTGACGGTAATCGCGGGCCATCTCGATCAGCTGCGCCAGCACCTGCTGGCTGTCACCGATGATACTGAGGTCCGCGCGCTTGACCATATCGCAACCGGCATCGGTGTTGATCGCCACGACCTTGTCGCACTCCCCGATACCCTGCAGGTGCTGGACGGCACCGGAGATACCGACGGCAACGTAAACCCGGGCGGTAACCCGGTGCCGGTGGCACCGACCTGACGGAAACGCGGCATGAAACCGTCGTCCACCGCCACGCGGCTGGCACCCTCGGTGGCGCCGAGCAGCTCGGCCGCCTGATGGAACTGGTCCCAGTCGCGGATACCGTTGCCCGCCGACAGGATGAATTCCGCCTCGGCCAGCGATACCGAATTTGGATCGACAGCCACCTGCCCGCAATCCTTGATGCGGGCGAGGATGCGTGGCGCCTGCTCCAGCTCGACGGCCAGCGCTTCGTGGCGGGTTTCGTCGATCTGATCGGCACACTCCTCGGCCAGCAGCAGCAGGCGCGGCGTGGCCCGGGTGATATCCTGGAGCCCACCGCTGCCACGGCAGACGCTGCGCTCGGTATCGACCTGCCAGGCCTGGGTAGCCGGACGCTCGCCCAGGCGGGCCGCCAGACGGCAGCCCAGTTCGTTGCCGCCGTTGATGCTGTCCGGGAACAGCCAGTAACGCGGCTTGAACTGCCTGTCGACCTCGACCAGTGCAGCCATGCGCTGCTCAGGACAGTAGCCTTCGAAGTCCTGGTCGCCCAGATGCAGCAGGCGGTCGACGCCTGCCTTGCCGAAGCTCTCTTCCTTGTGCTCGCCGAAGACCACGGCCAGTACGGCACCGTTACCGTCGCAGCCTTTCACCAGCTTGTGCGCCTGGCCCAGCACGTCCTTGTCGTGACCGGTCAGGCGTCCGCCGACCATATCGAGCACCGCCACGACATAAAAGTCGGGGTTCTCGACAGCATGCAGCGGCAGCTCCACCTGCTGAGCGCTCTTGGCTCCGCGACGGATGCCGACGGCGGCGCTGTTGCCGCCCATACGGTCGATGCGCTTGATGCCGTTGGGGCCGATGAAACCGACGACGTGGGGATTCTTGCGAATCAGCCCGGACGGACCGCGGGTTTCGGCGACGGGCGCCACCATCTCGGCGTGCAGCGGATGCAGGCGGTTGCGTGCGATCCACTCGACGCGAGGATCTCTGCGGATAATATCGCTCATCAGGCTACCTCCACGGCCAGTTCGTCACGGCGCCGAGTCCCGGCCGACGGGTTGTCGTCGGCTTCGACCAGCACAGCCGCCGCCAGCTCGGCAATGTCCTTGACCTCGGGGCGCGGCTCGACAACACCTTCAAGCATCGCGGTACATTGCTGACAGCCCACGGCGACCAGCTCGGCGCCGGTGGCGCGGGCATCTTCCATGCGCATGTCGGCGATACGGCGCTCGCCCGGGATATCGGTGATCGGCGCGCCGCCACCACCGCCGCAACAGCGGGAACGGAAGCCCGAACGCTCCATCTCGGCCAGCTGAATGCCCATGGCCGCCAGCAGCTCGCGCGGCGAATCGTATTCACCATTGTAGCGGCCCAGATAGCAGGGGTCGTGATAGGTCACGGTACCGCCCTTGTGGGCTCCGACCCGAATGCGACCCTCTTTCACCAGCTCATTGATAAAGGTGGTGTGGTGCAGCACCTCGTAATCCCCGCCGAAGTCCTTGTACTCGTTTTTCAGCACATGGAAGGCGTGGGGATCGGTGGTGACGATGCGCTTGAAGCGGTACTTGTTCATGACCGCGATGTTGCGCTTGGCCAGGCTCTGGAAAGTGGCGTCATCGCCCAGACGACGGGCCACGTCGCCGGAGTCGCGCTCCTCGTCACCCAGCACCGCGAAGTCGACGTTCGCCGCCTTCATCAGCTTGACGAAGGCCCGCAGGATGCGCTGGCTGCGCATGTCGAAGGCGCCGTCGGAGACCCAGAACAGGACCTCGGCCTCTTTCACCTCGGACATGACCTTGAGGTTCTGGTCGGCGGCCCAGTTCATGCGGCTGTCCGGCGCGAACCCGCTGGGGTTGTCGGTGGCGATCAGGTTGTCCAGCACCTCGGCACCCTTGCCCGGTGTATTGCCTTTTTCCAGCGTCAGGAAGCGGCGCATGTCGACAATGGCATCGACGTGCTCGATCATCATCGGACACTCTTCGACGCAGGCGCGACAGGTGGTGCAGGACCAGAGCGTATCGGGGCTCACCAGGCCTTCGGTGATGGTCGAGTCCGGGCCGCCCTGGCGTTGCCCAGTTCGATACCCGGATAGGGGCTGCCGGCGAACTTGGCGTCGGTGCCGCCCGCCAGGCCGATGACCATATCCTGGATCAGTTTTTTCGGGTTCAGCGGCTGACCGGCGGCAAAGGCCGGGCACATCGCTTCGCACTTGCCGCACTGGACGCAGGCATCGAAGCCCAGCAGCTGGTTCCATTTGAAATCGGTCGGCTTCTGCACGCCCAGAACCGGCGCTTCCAGATCGACCGGCTTCAGACCGGTGGAGCGGCCGCCACCGAAACGCTCGGGACGGCGGTGGAATGCCAGTGCAGCGCGCCGGCGAAGGCGTGCTTCATCGGGCCGCCCCAGGTCATGCCGAAGACCATCTCGCCGAGACCCCAGACGACACCGGCGGCCAGGATCAGGGCCAGCAGCCAGCCACCGAAGCCTTCCGGCAGAATGCCGGCGGCCGGCAGCGTCACCAGGAAGAAGGTGGCCGAGAAGACCAGCAGGCTCTTCGGCAGGCGCATCCAGGGGCCTTTCGACAGCCGCGACGGCGGGTTCTGACGGCGCCGGTAGACGAAAATGGCACCGGTGAACATCAGCACGGAGGCGCCCAGCAGCGCCCAGGCCAGCAACTTGCTTTCGATGCCGAACAGGTGCACCAGCAGGATCAGTGCCAGCGACAGCACGAAGCCGCCCGCCGTTGCCACATGGGTATTGGACATGTACTTGTCGCGTTCGACCACATGGTGCAGATCCACCAGGTAGCGGCGCGGCATTGCAATCAGTCCGCCGATGACGCTCACCGGCGAAGCCTGGCCGGCGCGCCACAGGCTGACGCGACGGATAGCCCCGACCAGCGCCAGCGCCAGCACGGACAGAAGCAGAACGGGAAGTAACCAGTCGAGGATCATGGTTTGCCCTCTCAAAAACGGAAGGCTGCTGCCGCGCAGCAGCCTTCGGTCAGGCCAGGAAGTAGTCCTCTCAGTTTCGCTTCAAAGCGAAATCAGAGGTCCTTGCACAGACGCAGGGCGTCGTAGATCGCGGCATGGGTGTTGCGCTGCGACACGCAGTCTCCCAGGCGCCACAGGATCATGCCGTCGCCCGGCTCGCTCAGGATCGGCTGGGCCTTGGCGGCGAACAGGGTCTCGTTGTCGATCTGACCCTTGTTGCGCGATTCGCCCTTGAGCTCGTAGTACAGCTCCTCGTTCGGGCGGGTGCCGTTTTCGACCACGATCTGATCGACGACGCGCTCTTCCTTCTGACCGGTGTACTCGTTCTCCAGCACCGCCACCAGCTTGTCGCCTTCGCGGTAGACCTTCTCCAGCAACATGTCGGAGGACATGATCACCTCTTTCTCGTAGAGGCTGCGATAGTAGGTCGGGAAGGTGGTACCGCCGATACCGACACCCGGCTTTATATCGTCGGTGACCAGCTCGACCATCGAGCCCTTGGACGACAGGTAGTCGGCCGCGGACATGCCGGAGAATTCGCAGATGGTGTCGTAGACCAGGACATTCTTGCCCGGCTCCACCTTGCCACTGAGAATATCCCAGCTGGATACCACCAGACCCTCGTCAGCGCCCCAATGCGGGTTCTGCTCCAGGAACGGACGCCCACCGGTCGCCAGGATGCAGACATCCGGCTTGAGGTCGCGAATCATGTCGGCATTGGCCTCGGTTCCCAGGCGCACATCGACGCCCAGACGGTCCAGCTCCATTGCCAGCCAGCGGGTGATACCGGCCATCTGATCGCGCTGCGGCGCCTTGGCGGCGATAGTGATCTGACCGCCCAGCTCGTCGGCACGCTCGACCAGGGTCACGTTGTGACCGCGCTCGGCCGCGACACGGGCCGCTTCCAGTCCGCCCGGACCACCGCCGATAACGACCACCTTGCGGACCGGACCTTCAGTCTTCTCGATGATGTGCGGCAGGCCCATGTACTCGCGCGAGGTCGCGGCGTTCTGGATGCAGAGCACATCCAGGCCCATGTACTGACGGTCGATGCAGTAGTTGGCACCGACGCACTGACGGATCTGGTCGACCTGGTCCATCTTGATCTTGGCGATCAGGTGCGGATCGGCGATGTGGGCACGGGTCATGCCGACGAAGTCGACGTAACCGGCTTCCAGGATACGCTTGGCCTGGTTCGGATCCTTGATGTTCTGGGCGTGGATCACCGGCACGCTGACCACTTCCTTGATACCGGCCGCCAGGTGCAGGAAGGGCTCCGGCGGATAGCTCATGTTCGGAATGACGTTGGCCAGGGTGTTGTGGGTGTCGCAACCGGAACCGACGACGCCGAAGTAGTCGATCAGGCCGGTGTCGTCGTAGTACTTGGCGATCTGCTTCATGTCGTCATGGTTCAGACCGTCCGGGTGGAATTCGTCACCGGTGATACGCATGCCGACCACGAAGTCAGGACCCACGGCTTCACGAACGGCCTTGGCCACTTCCAGACCGAAGCGCATGCGGTTTTCGAAGGTGCCGCCCCACTGGTCGGTACGCTTGTTGACACGCGGCGACCAGAACTGGTCGATCATGTGCTGGTGCACGGCAGACAGCTCGACACCGTCGAGGCCGCCTTCCTTCGCACGCACGGCAGCCTTGGCGAAGTCGCCGATGATACGCCAGATCTCCTCCTCTTCGATGGTCTTGCAGGTCGCGCGGTGCACCGGCTCGCGAATGCCGGACGGTGACATCAGGTTGACCCAGTTCTCGCCGTCCCAGCGAGAGCGACGACCCATGTGGGTAATCTGGATCATGATCTTGCCGCCATGCTTGTGCACGGCATCGGCCAGATTCTGGAAATGCGGAATGATACGATCGGTGGACAGGTTGACCGAGCTCCACCAGCTCTGCGGGCTGTCGATCGAGACGACGCTGGAGCCGCCGCAGATACAGAGACCGCAGCCACCCTTGGCCTTCTCTTCGTAGTACTTGACGTAGCGATCGGTGGTCATGCCGCCGTCGGTCGCATAGACCTCGGCGTGAGCGGTGCTGACGACACGGTTGCGGATGGTCAGCTTGTTGATTTTCAGCGGCTGGAACAGCACATCGAACTGGGACATTGCGACACCCCGTTGACTCTTATCGGCCGCCGGGGTCTGTCGGGCCCCGGCGTTGTTATAGTGCGAGACCTGCGCGGACGGCAGGCTCAAAGGACTTATTCGGTAATCGGCGATACTTCGAAGATACCGTAGTCGCAGCCTTCCTCGGCCGCGCTCTGGGTCTGTACCGCCCGGGTACGGACATCATAGCCGAGGCTCTGGGCGATCTGATCCATGGCACCGGCGAACCAGCCGGTGAACATGTAATCGACCTTGCGATTCACCTTGCCGTACTGGTATACGAAGGCGGAGTTTTCCAGACGCACACGCGCAGTGCCCTTTTCCAGGTCCAGCGCTTCGGTGATGAAGAACCCCCAGCCGCGCTGGGACAGGCGCTTCATGTAATGTTCGAACACATCGGCACCGGAGATGCCGTGCGCTTCGGCTTCCTTTTCGCACCAATAGTAGGCGGACTTGTAGCCGGCCTTGTAGAGGATCTCGGCATAGCGCTCGGCGCCCATTTCCTCTTCGATCGCCATATGGTTGTTGACGAAGAAGTGACGCGGCACATAAAGCATCGGCAGCGCATCGGTGGTCCATACGCCGGTTTCGTCATCAACCAGGATCGGCATTTCGGGAGCGTGTACACCCATGGTTTGAATCTCCTGAGAATTCTTTTTCGCTAGTGGTGAAACAGGCATCGCGGTTCCACCAGGAATATGTGGTTTAGCTGCAAGCTGTTAGCCGCAAGCTTCAAGCTGGCAAGTGCCACTTTTCGCTTTTCGCTTTTCGCTTTTCGCTTGCAGCTTGTGGCTTGCAGCTTTCTTTTCTTACTCGCCCCAGACTTCGCCGAGGATGCGGACCCAGTTTTCGCCCATGATCTTGCGCACGTCCTGTTCGCTGAAACCGCGCTTGAGCAGTGCCGCGGTCAGGTTCGGGAACTCGCCGACGGTACGAATGCCTTCCGGGTTGATGATCTTGCCGAAGTTGGTCAGGCGACGGGCATAGCCCTTGTCGTGGGTCAGGTACTCGAAGAACTGCTGATCGTGGCCCTGGGTGAAATCGGTACCAATACCGACCTGATCGATGCCGGCGATATTGACGGTATATTCGATCGCCTCGACGTAGTCGTCGACGGTCGACTCGATACCTTTCTTCAGGAAGGGCGCAAACATGGTGACGCCGACGAAGCCGCCGTGATCGGCAATGAACTTCAGCTCTTCGTCGGACTTGTTGCGCGGATGCTCCTTCAGACCGGACGGCAGGCAGTGCGAGTAGCAGACCGGCTTCTTGGACTCAAGAATCACCTCTTCGGAGGTCTTGGAGCCGACGTGGGACAGGTCGCACATGACGCCTACACGGTTCATTTCGGCGACGATCTCGCGCCCGAAACCGGACAGGCCGCCGTCACGCTCGTAGCAGCCGGTACCGACCAGGTTTTGGGTGTTGTAGCACATCTGAACGATACCGACGCCGAGCTTCTTGAAGATCTCGACATAACCGATCTGATCTTCGTAGGCGTGGGCATTCTGGAAGCCCAGAATGATACCGGTCTTGCCCTCTTCCTTGGCACGGCTGATATCGCGAACGCTATGCACAGGACGGACCAGGTCACTGTTGGCTTCCATCAACTGGTTCGCTTCAACGATGTTGTTGATGGTGTTCTGAAAGCCTTCCCAGACCGAAACGGTGCAGTTGGCGGCGGTAAGGCCGCCCTTTTTCATGTCTTCGAACAGTTCGCGGTTCCATTTCGCGATGATCAGACCATCGATAACGATGGCATCCTGGTGCAGTTCAGCAGCGTTCATCTGTCTCCCCCAATATTCGATTACCGGCCAGCATTGCGGACCGGAAGCTTGCCGTCGCCAGCCCTGACATAAACATAGCAGCCAGGGGTGGTAGCAATGAGGCCAGTCTATTCTTTCGCCGCCGCGGGTATGGCACTAAAAACGACCACCTGATTGTCAAAAGCGTCAGACCTTCGATATTTCTGAAAACACCAGAAATGACGGGGCCTGCAGCGACTTTTACCGTATCCGGAAAGACGAAACCGGCGCCCCGGGGCTGTTCTGAAAACGACAAGCCCCGGCACGGGGCCGGGGCTTGTCCAAAAAGGTGACAGGTGACGCACACGCCGACGCATCCTGCATCAAGCGGCAGAATGGTTGAAGTATCCATTGCAGTTTTCGTTCGGAGTGGCGCCAGGTTTCGCCTTACGCTTTTTGCAGGCTGGGTGAAGTGGCGAAGTCACGAAACCCAACACCATAAGCATCTGCGCCAACCGTAGCCCATCGTTCTGCAAAAGGATCGAGATGACGGGTTACGCGTGACGCGTCACCCGTCACGCGCCACCTCTTGCTTATTGCAGCGTAACAGATCCGTAGCTCGGCTCGGACTGGGCTTCGGTGAGGGCCGCCATGGCGGTGGTAGAGGGCAGCATGCCGGACATCCGGCCATAGAGACCCGACAGCGGTGTGGCGCCGGCTCCGAGCAATACATCCCCCGGGCGCTGTGAACGCATACCCATGCGCTCCTCGCGCGGCGGGATGCCGATATGTTCGCGATAGCACTTGCTGAAATGCGGCGTCGAAACGAAGCCGCAGGCCGAGGCCACCTCGATGATCGACATCGAGGTCTGCTTGAGAAGCTGGCGGGCACGGGTAAGACGCAGCTTCAGGTAGTAGCGCGACGGCGAGCACTGCAGGTACTTCTGAAACAGACGCTCGAGCTGACGCCGCGACAGGCCTACATAACTGGCCAGCTCGTCGAGCTCGATCGCCTCTTCGAGATTGGCCTCCATCAACGCGACCACCTCGACCAGTTTCGGCTGGGTGGTACCCAGAACATGCCGCAGCGGGATACGCTGGTGATCGGTCTCGTTGCGGATACGGTCGCAGATGAACATCTCGGAGATAGCGGCCGAGAGCTGGTAACCATGCTCCTGCTTGATCATGTTCAGCATCATGTCCAGCGGCACGGTGCCTCCACTGCTGGTGATGCGGTCGCGATCGACCGAGAACAGCCGATTGGTGCAGTTGACCTTCGGAAACGCCTCCTGCAGGGACGCAACACACTCCCAGTGCGCGCTGCAGTCGTAGCCATTGAGGAGGCCCGCTTCGGCCAGCGCATAGGCACCGGTACAGATGCCGCCAAGCTTGCGGCCCTTGCGGCCCATCGCCTGCAACCAGGACAACTCGCGCTTGCTGTAGCTGCGGGTGATGTTGACGCCACCGGCGACGACCACGGTATCGAGCTCGAACGGATCGGTCATGGCGCCGTCCGGGGTGATCTGGATACCGTCACTGGCACGCACGGGCTCGCCGTCTTCGGTCAGGGTATACCAGTTGTAAAGCTCCTTGCCGCTGAGCTGATTGGCCATGCGCAGCGGTTCGATCGCCGATGCCAGCGAAATCATCGTAAAGTTCTTCAGCAACAGAAAACCGATGTTGCGGCTTTTCGGTTCAACAGAGGTGCGGAAACCAGGGAGGGAATCGTTCATTGTCAGCTCCTTCAACAATCGGGTGATTGCTGAATATCGGACAGCAATTAGCATGCCGATATCATTCTTATAGTAATCAGTCAGGTGCTTTCGGCCACCGGGCGTCGCCAGTCAGTACCTGTTGCCGAACGCGGGAGTCGTGCGCCCCCTCTGCTCAAGCCCTACCCCACGCCGCCGACGGCTCGATTCGGCAACTGATCACATCCTGTCTCGGGGATGCGCTGACTTTAATCATTTTTTGCGCACATGGAAGCCATTCATATCACCAATACAGCAAATGATTGTTGCAGCCGAGCAAGAACAAGCAAAATCTGTTATTTTTTAGAGGCTTGCCTGAATTATCACGATCCGAGGCGTGCACCTTAATGACGACGCACGCACCTTGAGAGAGCACTGGCCGAACCTATGCACCGCTGGGAAAGTATCGAAGCCTTTATCGAAGTCGCACGCCTGGGCAGCCTGTCAGCCGCGGCGACTCAGCTGCGGGTGTCCAGCTCCCACATCAGCCGACTGCTCAGCCATCTGGAACAGCGACTCAACACCCAGCTGCTGGTACGCACCACCCGCCGCGTGACCCTGACAGAATCCGGCCAGTGGTTCTACGAACAGTGCCAACACCTGGCCGACGGCTTCAGTCATGCCGAGCAGCAGATCACCAGCTTCAGCAACGAACCCCACGGCCTGCTGAGGGTCAGTTGCGGCTCCACCTTCGGCGAGCGCTACATAGGCCCGATGCTGACCCGCTTCGTGCAGCAGCATCCGCGCCTGAGCCTGGACCTGAACCTCACCAACCGCTCCGTGGACCTGGTCAACGAGGGCTACGATCTGGCCATTCGCCTCGGCACGCTGAAGGACTCGAGCCTGGTGGCCCGCCGCCTCAGCGACCGTCGCGAATATTTCGTCGCCACCCAGGGCTATCTGGCGGTGCACGGCGAACCGAAAACCCCTCAGGAACTGCAGGAACACAACTGTCTCAAGGGCTCGTCGCCACTCTGGGGCTTCTGTATCGACGGACAGCGCAAGGATATAAGGGTACAGGGCGACTGGCGCGCCAATTCCGGGGTGCTGGTGCTGCACGCGGCACTGCAGGGGCGCGGTATCGCCTGCCTGCCGGACTATATCGTCGAGCCCCATATCGAGTCGGGCACGCTGATCAGCCTGATGGAAGAGTTCCGCTGCCACGACGCCGCTGTCTGGGCCATCTATCCGAAGAGCCGGCACCTGTCACCGAAAGTACGTCAGTGCATCGACTTTCTGGTCGAGACGTTCGAGGACCCGGACTGGCGGAAGTACTGAAGAGAAAGCTGCAAGCTTGAAGCGGCAAGCCGCGCAGCGAGGGCACTGACGGAGGGTGGGTGGAGCGATGCATCCGCATCTACTCAAGACTACCTCTGCGGCCAGGGCATCGCGTAACCCGCAATATCGATCGTATTACAGATCGATTGATCTCGGTTGGCAGTGCGCGATCCCGAAACTTCGGGTGCAGGGCCATAGCCCTCAGTAAAAGCGGCCCCCGCTGCCGCCGGACACCAAGGCGCCTGCGGCGCCTATGACGGGTTACGCGGCGCCCGAACCCGGAGCGCCAGGCGACTTGATCTATCGCCATTGCGCCGCTAACCCATCCTACGCCCGCCCCACCTTAGAAGGCGGATTCGAGCAACGCACGTCACCGAGAAATCAACACTCGATGGCATTCACGGCAAGACCGCCGCGGGAGGTTTCCTTGTACTTGTCCTGCATGTCGAGACCGGTGTCACGCATGGTCTTGATGACCTTGTCGAGGGAGATGAAGTGCTCGCCATCGCCGCGCAGGGCCATCTGGGTGGCATTGATCGCCTTCATCGCCGCAATGGCATTGCGCTCGATACAGGGCACCTGAACCAGGCCGCCGACCGGGTCGCAGGTCAGACCCAGGTTGTGCTCGAGGCCGATCTCGGCCGCGTTCTCGACCTGCTCCGGGGTACCGCCGAGGATTTCAGTCAGTCCTGCCGCCGCCATGGCGCAGGCCGAACCCACCTCGCCCTGACAGCCGACTTCTGCACCGGAAATCGACGCGTTCTTCTTGCACAGCGCACCGACTGCCGCCGCTGCCAGCATGAAGTCGACGACATCCTCGTCGCTCGCCGCCTCCTTGAAGCGCATGTAGTACATCAGCACAGCCGGAATGATGCCTGCGGCACCGTTGGTCGGCGCCGTCACCATACGCCCACCGGCAGCATTTTCCTCGTTCACTGCCAGAGCATAGAGATTGACCCAGTCCATCGCACTCAGGGTCGAGCTGATGACGTTCTGGGCACTGGCCTGGGTCAGTGAACGATGCAGACTGGCGGCACGACGACGCACTTTGAGCCCTCCGGGCAGAATGCCCTCGCGGCTCAGCCCCTTGTCGATACAGTCCTGCATCGCCTGCCAGATCGCCTTGAGACCGTCACGCACCTCCTGTTCGGAGCGCCAGACCTTCTCGTTTTCCATCATCAGCTCGCTGATGCGCAGGTTGTGAGTCTTGCACAGACGGAGCAGCTCCGCGGCGCTGTTGAAATCGTAGGGCAGCTCGACCTGGGGCACCAGGGAGGCGTCGGCGACCGCCTCGGCCTCGTCGACGACGAAGCCGCCACCGATGGAGTAGTAGGTATTGCTGAACAGCAGCTGCTCGTCACTGTAGGCGCTCAGGCGCATCGCATTGGGATGGTACGGCAGACACTCTTCGAGCAGCTGCATGTCACGGGCCCAGACGAAGGGGACATCCTGGATCCCAGCAGCTTGAGGACACCCGTATCTTTCAGCTCGGCCACGGCCGGATCGATCACGTCGGGATCGATGGTGTCGGGACGCATCCCCATCAGCCCCACGATCACGGCCTTGTCGGTACCGTGACCGACACCGGTTGCACTCAGGGATCCGAACAGTTCGACCCGCATACCGGAAACGTCGGACAGCAGCGCCAGTTTGTCCAGCTGGGCACCGAAATCGGCCGCTGCACGCATCGGCCCCACGGTATGGGAGCTCGACGGCCCCACGCCAACCTTGAACAGATCAAAAACACTGATGCCCATAACACCTCCAGCATAGAAACAGGGAAGCGATGCTTTCTGCGCAGCGCCTTATTATTGTGTCCGATGAAACAGATGGTGATGCCGCCATATTCGGCTCCCGTATCCGCACGCCCGCTCAGGTCACCGGACGACATCACCTGGGGCCGATTATCCGGTCTTCCCCGCAGACCGACTTGTCGGACTGCGACCTGTCCGTAGCTGGAATCGCACTTCCTGCGTGCGCAGCCAGAC
This sequence comes from Marinobacterium aestuariivivens, assembly GCF_042661465.1. NCBI lineage: Bacteria > Pseudomonadati > Pseudomonadota > Gammaproteobacteria > Oceanospirillales > Oceanospirillaceae > Marinobacterium > Marinobacterium aestuariivivens. Next base: position 1,427,526 of record NZ_JBHSWE010000001.1, read on the forward strand.
GCGATGTCTTAAATAGATATGCGGGCGACTCATACAGACAGGTCATCAGGACGCCGAAAAACTACTGTAGGCTGGTGGGCTCGCGAGCAGGCCGCAGGATTGCCGTAAATCAGGCCGCTTTCGCACCAACAACAACGCGCAAACCCCAACATCAGAACACAATAACCAGAAGGAGAGCTGGCGCCATGACAAGTCAAGCCAACCGCGGTGTCGTTTACAAGGGCCCGGGAGAGGTCGCTGTCGAGTCGATCCCCTATCCGGAACTCGCCATCGGCAATCGCAAATGCGACCACGGCGTTATTCTGAAAGTCGTAACCACCAACATCTGCGGCAGCGACCAGCACATGGTTCGCGGCCGCACCACGGCTCAGTCCGGCCTGGTACTGGGTCACGAAATCACCGGTCTGGTTGTCGAAGCCGGCCGTGATGTCGAGTTCATCAAGCCCGGCGACCTGGTCTCCGTGCCGTTCAACATTGCCTGCGGCCGCTGCCGCAACTGCAAGGAAGGCAAAACCGGCATCTGCCTGAATGTGAACCCTGCACGCCCCGGCGCCGCCTACGGTTACGTCGACATGGGTGGCTGGGTCGGTGGCCAGACCGAATACGTCATGGTCCCCTACGCCGATTTCAACCTGCTGAAGTTCCCGGACGCCGATCAGGCAATGGAAAAGATCAAGGACCTGACCCTGCTGTCCGACATTTTCCCGACCGGTTTCCACGGCTGTGTCACCGCGGGCGTAGGCCCGGGCTCCACCGTCTACATCGCCGGCGCCGGCCCGGTTGGCCGGCGGCCGCCGTTTCCGCCCAGCTGCTGGGTGCCGCCTGTGTTATCGTCGGTGACATGATCGAAGACCGCCTGGCCCAGGCCCGCAGCTTCGGTTGCGAAACCATCGACCTGACCCAGGAAGGCGACATGGCCGACAAGATCGAGGCGATCCTCGGCGAGCGCGAAGTCGACGCCTTCGTCGACTGCGTCGGCTTCGAAGCCCACGCCTGCGGCTGCAACCATGGCAAGGAAGCGCCGGCCACCGTACTGAACTCCGCCATGTCGCTGACCCGCGCCGGCGGCCAGATCGGTATTCCGGGCCTCTACGTGACCGAAGACCCGGGCGCAGTCGATGATGCCGCCAAACACGGCGCGCTGAGCATGCGCTTCGGTCTCGGCTGGGCCAAATCCCACAGCTTCCACACCGGTCAGTGCCCGGTCATGAAGTACCACCGTCCGCTGATGCAGGCGATCCTGTTCGGCAAGGTCAAGATTGCCGACGCGGTCAACGTGAAGATGATCACGCTGGACGAGGCTCCGCAGGGTTACGCCGACTTCGACGGCGGCGCTGCGAAGAAATTCGTTATCGACCCGCACGGTTCCGTCGCCGCCTGATCCACAGGCTGCGCCGGACATGCCAGCCCCCTTCCCGGACGGGAAGGGGGCCTGCGTTTCTAACGCGGCGGCCGCCGTCCGATGACAAAGAACAGTACCGCCAGAATCAAGCCCACCACGAAGAGAATCCAGGCGATATTGACCGCCGTGCCGGCGATCCCCGAAAATCCGAATATCCCCGCGATGATCGCGATAATCAGAAAAGTTACTGCCCACCCAAACATGTGTCTCTCCTTCCGTTACCTGTGTTGATCGACAGCCGGACGCGCTGAACTCGCCTCCCGGCATCCTGTCAGGCATCTCGCACAATCGGTGCCAACGACGCATCCGCTTCAGTCTTAACGAAAAAATTCTGAACAACTGCGAACGCCGCAAACTTCGCGGGTGATAGGACCCGATTTTCGCCCCTTCGGATAGCAAGTGCGGGCGATATGCCCCGTACACTGTGCCGACGTTTTCACTCAAGGCCGCAGCAGGCCGCACGGCCGGCCGCCTGGAGACTTGGCATTGGAGTTGTATACCAACTGAACGAGCGCGCAGGCGTCTCCGGCCGGCGCAATTCGCACGCCTGACACCACCTGACACTAAACTGGGTATCAGCACGCGGACGAAACCCACACCAGGCGTAGCGCCCGCGCAACGTACCAGAACGGGACCCGGTCTCCATGCGAAGACTGCAATTTCTACTGACACGCTCGGTCTGGCTGCTGTCGGCGACCGCCCTGCTGCTGCTGTTCGTCAGCCTGGGTCTATTGATCTACGGCGCCTGGCGCGATGTCGAGCGCATCCCGCCACTCGAACGACACCTGAATTACGTGGTGGCGATCGAGCTTGCCGCCGGCGAGGTACGCACCCGGCTACTCAATCTGCTGCAAGCGGACAGCGCCTACCTCGATCCCGACGGCTTCGACGATCTGCGTGAACAGTTGCGCGGACTGAGCGACTCCGATGCCTACCGTATGGCGACCACGCCCGAGGTCATCGACAACGCCTTGACCCTGCTGGTCCAGTTCGACGGTCGCAGCCGGGTGCCGCTCGATGGCGCCTCCTCCGCATTGCGCGGCGCCTTGAATCAGGAGCTCCTCGCGCACCAGCTCCTGGTGGCGGACTTTCATGCCGAAGCCCGGCGCAAACTCGTCATTGTCTCCGCACTGGCGCTCTGCCTGCTGGTTATTTCGGCACTGCTCTGGACCCTGGTGCGGCAGCGGGTCCTGCGGCCGCTGAACAAGCTTATCGATCAGATGTCGCTGCTGGCCCGGCGCGACTTCAGCGAGCTGTCGGTGGACGATACCGATGCGATGCTGCACCCGATGATCGAGAAATACAACGCCATGGCACAGCGACTGAGAACCCTGGAACAGGCCCAGCAGCAACGGCACGCCAACTTGACCCGGGAGGTTCGCAACAGCACCGCCATGCTGCTGCAGCAACAGCGCCGGCTGGCACAGGCCGAACGCCTCGGCGCCGTCGGCGAAGTCGCGGCTGGGGTGGCCCATGAACTGCGCAACCCCTTGACCAGCGTACAGATGGCGCTGGAGAACCTGCACCACGACGTCCCGGATGCCGAGCTGGCCGAGCGCGTCGACCTGATCAACGACGAGGTCAAGCGTGCGACCCGGCAACTCAACCAGCTGCTGGATCAAGCCCGCCAGCGCCCCGAGAAGGCGTTCCCCCTGGATATTGGCGAGGAGGTCGAAAGCCTGGTCACCCTCGCCGGCTTTCAGCTGCACGAGGATGTCACCCTGAGCAGCGACGTCGCCGATGGACTGCGGTGCCGCCTGCCCCGTTCCCAGTTCCGGCAAATGCTGCTGAATCTGCTCCTGAACGCCGGCCAGGCCCTCCAGGACGCGGCCGGCCAGATTCAGCTGCAGGTCAGGCGCCGCGGCGGGATGCTCGAGATCGAGGTCAGGGACAGCGGCCCCGGCTTCTCGGCGCAGATGCTGGAAACCGGGATTCAGCCGTTTCGTTCCTGGCGTGCGGGCGGCACCGGGCTCGGCCTGGCGATGGTGCATCGGTTTACCCACGATCTCGGCGGCGAACTGCAGCTGAGCAACAGACAGGAGGGCGGCGCCTGCGTGACCCTGCGGCTGCCGTACAGAGACACCGATGACTAAGACACTGCTGATCATCGAAGACGAAGCCCTGCTGGGAACCGAGCTGCAACGCCACTTTCGGCGCAATGGCTGGCGGGTGCTGCTGACCGACAGCCTCGACGCGGCCCGACGCGAACTGTTCGACAAAGGTTTGACTCCCATCATCGTGCTGTCCGACATGAGCCTGCCCGACGGCAACGCACTGGACCTGCTCGAAGAATCCGCCCGGGACGCGACCGGCGCCGAGTGGATCTTTCTGACCGGCTTCGGCACGGTGGCCGACTCGGTACGGGCCCTGCGTCTGGGAGCCTACGACTTTCTCGAGAAGCCGGTCGAGCTCGACCGGCTGGACCTGGTCGTCAACAGCGCCGCGCGCAGTGCGACGGCACAGCGCCGGCTGCGGGACCAGCTTTCGGCCGGCAGCCGCCGTTTCACACCGGACAGTTTCGTCGGCCACAGCGACGCCGCCCGACAACTGCGCGAGATGCTCGGGCGGCTGGCCAAAGCGCCCTTTTCGGCCCTGATTCTCAACGGCGAGACCGGCACCGGCAAAGGCGTGGCGGCGCGCATCATGCACCACAGCGGCACACGCCAGGACGCGCCGCTGGTCGAGGTCAACTGCTCGGCATTGCCCAAGGACCTGCTGGAATCCGAACTGTTCGGTCACGAAGCCGGCGCCTTTACCGGCGCCGGGGGCGTCGTCGCGGCCTGCTCGAGCAGGCCGACGGCGGCACCCTCTTCCTCGACGAAATCGGCGACATGCCGCTCGATCTGCAGGCCAAGCTGCTGAAAGCGCTGGAAGAACAGTGCTTCCGCCGGGTGGGGGCGAGCACGAGATCCGTGTCGACGTCCAGGTGATCACCGCAACCAACCGGAACCTGCAGACCTGCATCGACGAAGGCCGCTTCCGCGAAGACCTGTATCACCGCCTCAGCGTGTTCGAGTTGCGCCTGCCGGCGTTGCGCGAGCGCATAGAAGACCTCGATGAGCTGGTGCCGCTGCTGATCACCGAGTTCAACGCCAAGGCCGGCAAGCGCGTGAACCGGATCGGACGGGTTGTCTGGCAACGCCTCAGGGCGCACGACTGGCCCGGCAATGTACGCGAGCTGCGCAACGTCATCGAGCGCTGCGTCCTGTTCGCCGATGACGGCGACTTGCCGCTGCAATGGCTGCACCTGCAGCCGACCCCCTCGCCGACCGACGGGCCCGCGACGAGCGACGCCGCCCTGTCGTCAGGACAGACGCCCTACATCCAGGTACCGCTCGACGGCAGCATGGGACTGGAGGAGATGGACCGTTTCATTATCTGCCAGGCACTGGAACGCAACCAGCACAATGTGGCCGCGACCGCCCGGATGCTGAATACGACCCGGGACACCCTGCGCTACCGCATTCAGAAATACGCCATCACATTGCCCGAAGACACCTGATTCGTACCCGGGGGATATGACGCCCAGATTAAGGGGCATATCCCCCACCGGGTGAGTTCACTATTAGCACTGGATTACCAACTCATTGTCCGCAAAAGACTTTTCAGTTGGCACTTAAGCTGCAGCTAACCCGACAGCCCCCTTGATCTGCCGTTTCGCCGCCGCCAATGCGCGCCGGCGAAGAGAATACAGCCCCTGCGGCGCCGCTTCACCAATGCGGACGGTGTCGATCAGCAGGCTGTGCCGGGGGATGAACCCACTTAACTTTCGGAGACATTCGCCATGAAACGTTTTCCCGTTAAACCGATCCTTGTCGCCTGCGCCCTGGCACTCGCCAGCCCGCCCCTTCTCGCCCAGACGGAAGAGCAGCGTCCTGACCTGTGGGTCAAGGCAAAACTGGAAACGACCTACCTGCTCAATCGTCAACTCAATCCTTTCGACATCAAAACCGATATTAAGGATGGCGTCGCAGTGCTGAGCGGCACCGTCGAGAGCGACGTCGAGCGTGACCTGGCCGAAGCGCTGGCACTGAGCATCGAAGGTATCCAGGAGGTCAAGAACGAATTAAAGGTCGATCCGTCGACCGCCGGGATGCCCCCACAGACAGCGCCGAGCGCAGCTTCTCCCGCAAGGTCGAGGACGCCAACCTCACGGCCCAGGTAAAATCACAGCTGTTGTCGAACAGAAACACCGGTGGGCTCGCCATCGATGTCGATACCCGCAATGCCGTGGTAACGCTCTCCGGCAGCGTCAAGTCGGACGCCGAAGCCGAACTGGCCGGTCGGATTGCACAGAACACCCGCGGAGTCAGCAGCGTCGAGAACCAACTGACGGTGGGGGAAGGAAGCCACTGTCGTCGGCGAGGCGGAACGCGAAGCCCGTGACGTAGCGGAATCGATCAGCGACGGCTGGATCACCGCCAAGGTGAAGTCCGCCTTGATTTATAACCGCAACGTCGATGGCAGTGATATCGACGTCGAGACCCAGGACGGTGTCGTCACGCTGCGGGGTCAGGTCGACAGCGACGCTGAACGGGAACTGGCCCTTTCAATCGCCAGCGATATCAAAGGCGTTGAATCCGTCAAGTCGGAACTCACCGGCGGCTGATGCGACCCGCAAGGGTGCGACCGCCGCTGCTGAAGCCACTCACCCCACTGACCAGGACACGCACATGACCAATTCCACCAGCAAGTCGAAAACCACCGCCGACGAGCCCGCAGGCGACGCTCTCGCGGCGGGTCGCCGACGACCTGCACGCGCGTATCGAGCAGGCGGTCGAGATGGGTGAGCAGCTCGAAGAGGGGATGCATGAACGCGGTGAACGTCTGCAGCAGCGGGAGCGGGAGCTGCGCGGCAGCCTGACGCAGGTCGTTCGCGACCATCCCTGGGCGGTCGTCGGCGGATCGGTGGCGCTGGGCATCCTGCTCGGCGTCCTCGGCCGTCGACGTTGAAGCCATGAAGTCATCGACCGCAGAGCCCAGCTGCGCCAGGTCATGAGACTGTTGATGCCTCTACTCCGCCTCTGGCAGGCACGGCAACGCGTGCAGCAGAGACAGCGAGAATCCCGATGACCGATCCGGACAGACAAGGGTGCGACAGCACCCATATTTACAGGACACTGTCCGCTGACGACAGCGTGCGCACCTTGGAGCCCCGCCCCAAGATAGCGGCGGACAGGCGCCGCCCGGAGGTCCGGCTATTGTCGCTTCTGGCCGTGACCTATACGTTGGTGCTGGCGCAAACCCTGCTCGTACCCATTGCGCTGGCATGCCTGCTAAGCCTGGTGCTGGCGCCGCCGGTGCGCTGGCTGACATGCCTGCACGTTCCCCGTCCGCTGGGGGCCGCAGCTGTGGTGCTGCTGCTGTTGGCCGGACTCAATTACGGCCTGGCCCGGTCGGTCGATCCCGTCAGCGCCTGGTTCGAACAGGTCCCGCAGGTGCTCGAACAGCTGGAGCTCAAACTCTACCCGATCAAGAAGACCGTCGCGGAAGTGAACAAGGCCGCGGAAAAGGTCGACGATATCGCCTCGGTCGAGCCGAACCGGTCTATCGAAGTCGGCAGCGGCAACTTTTCGAAGATGCTCTACAGCAACGCCCAGGGGCTGATCACTGGCACCGTGACCACAATACTATTGCTCTACTTCGTCCTCTCCTGGGGACAGTCGATGCTGCTTCGCATCGGCCAGCTGCAGAAAAGTCCCGGGCGGCGAAGCCGCTTCATCGAACTGTCCGTCATCCTCGAGGCCGAACTCTCCCGCTACCTGTTCAGCATCACACTGATCAATGCAGGTCTCGGCATCGCTGTCGCCGGAACGCTATCCCTGCTGGGCATGCCCAACCCGCTACTCTGGGGGCAGTCGCGGCGCTGCTGAACTACGTCCCCTACCTTGGCGGGCTGACCACAGCGATCCTGCTTGGTGCCACAGCCCTGCTCAGTTTCGACAGCCTGGCCCCGTCCGCGCTGGTGGTCTCCGCCTTCGGTATCCTGACCCTGCTGGAGGGCCAGATCGTCACGCCCATGGTTCTGGGACAGCGACTGTCGCTCAATCCTCTGGCGGTGTTCCTGAGCGTCCTGATCTGGTTCTGGATGTGGGGTGTGGCCGGGGCGTTAATGGCGGTACCGATGCTGATTATCCTCAAGCTGGTTGGCGACCGGGTGGATGCGCTCCGGCCCTTCGCGGCCATCGCCGGGCGTTGACCCGTGGCCGCGGCGATGCATCACCTGCGAGGCTCTGACACCCTCGGATATCTGCTGGGCTTTGTGGCGCTGCTCTCGCTCGCCGGATGCGCCACCGAACCCCGGCTGGACGTGACGCGAAAGGGTGCGCAGCAGCCGACCGTCAAGCCGCTGGTGCTGGTCGAGGACGGGCAGCGGGCGGCCAGCCCGTGGGAATACCGGCAGTTGCTGGCACGGGATGCTCCGAATACCGAGACCCAGGCCATGCTGGATCAATTGCTGCGGGTTTCGCAGCAGGCCACCGGTCAATGGCTGAGCGCCGGCAACGAAGTCCGTGTGCTGGTCGACGGGCCTGCCACTTTCGACCACATGTTCGACGATATCGCCCGGGCCGTCGAAAGCATCCATTTGGAAACCTTCATCCTCGATGATACGGAAATCGGGAAGGAACTGGCGCAGCAACTGATCGCAAGCCGGCAACGGGGCGTCGACGTCCGCGTCCTGATCGATGCGGTCGGCAGCGCCGACCTGCCCTCGGAATTCGTGCAACACCTGCGCGATCACGCCATCGAGGTGCACTGGTTCCGCCCCTTCAACCCCATAGACCCGCGGCTCTGGCGACTCAACAGCCGCAACCACCGCAAACTCCTGATTATCGACGGACGCATCGCATACAGTGGCGGTATCAACTTCTCCGGCAGCTACTCGAAGGGCTCATTCTCCACACCCCCGATTCGGACGGTGACCACACCGGCTGGCGCGACACTCACCTGCGCATCGTCGGTCCTGTTGTCCATCAACTGCAGCGGGCATTTCTCGAGATGTGGAACAGGGAACGGCCGGATCAGGAACGGATCCGGGGGCCACCCACTTTCCACCGATAGAATCGACTGGCGATATGATGGCCGGCGTAATCGCCAGCGACGGGGGTGACAACAAGTTCGATATCTACACCGTGCTGGCAGCGGCAATCAGCCACGCCCGGCACCGGGTCTGGATCACACAGGGCTACTTTGCCCCCAACCAGGCTTTCATCGATATACTCAAGGCGGCGGCCGGGCGCGGCGTCGATGTGCGCCTGTTGCTGCCAGGCGTGTCCGATGTGCCACTGGTACTTCAGGCGTCCCGATTCAGCTATGAAGCCGGGATACGTATATACGAACGTCAGGGCTCGCCCCTGCATGCCAAGACCATCGTTGTAGACAGCATCTGGACCAGCGTCGGCTCGGCGAACCTGGACTATCGCAGTCTCGTCTACAACTTCGAGCTCAATACCGTTGTCGTCAGCAGTCAGCTCGGCCGCGCGATGGACAAGCTGTTCCTGGCCGATCTGCAGTACGCCGATGAAATCACCCTGGCGGCCAGGCAACGCCGTTCGTTGCTGCAACGACTGAGCGAGATTCTCGGCAACCTGCTCAGACCCCTGCTCTGATCGCGACGACGGCCCGGTGCAGCCCGCCCGTTAATCGACACCGGAACCTGCTGCTTCGACAAAAGCCGGTACGATCAGAGCTTTCTGTTATACTGCCATTCGTTCCATTCATCCAATCCAGCAGTCGTTCAGCATGTCCAAACGCACCTTCGACAGCCATTTCCACCGCAGCAACCAGGCCTATCTGAAAAACGAGAGTGGCACCCGCACCGAACCGATCCGCATCGGCTTCGTGCTGCTAGAGCATTTCTCGATGATGGCCTTCACCGGTGCCGTCGATGCCATCGTCACCGCCAACCTGCTGAGCAGTTGCCCGCTTTACACCTTCCAGACACTGAGCACCGACGGTGATGCCGTGCGCAGTGACCTGGGCATCGATATCTCCGTCAATGCCGCTCTGCTGGAGCTAGATATCCGCCGGTTCGACCTGCTGTTCCTCTGCGGCGGCTATCGCACGCCGCTGCAGCCGGACAGGCAACTGCTCGAAAAGCTGCGCGAGGCGGACCGCCTGGGACTGACCCTCGGAGGGCTCTGGAACGGCAGCCTGATGCTGGCCCAGGCCGGCCTGATGAACGGCTACGAATGTACACTGCACCCCGAGAACCGGGCCAGCCTCGAGGAGACCTGCCCGAAGGTCAGGCTCTCGACCCACCCGTACGTGATCGATCGCCACCGCGTCTCCTGCGCGGGCGCCAGCAGCGCCCTCGACATGATGCTGGCCGTCATCCGCCAGCATTATGGCCAGGAGGTGGTGCGCGGCATCGAGGAGATCCTCAGCTGCGACAAGATTGGCGAGCTGCCGGACCGGCCGATGCCGACCGTCGCCAGCGACCCCACCCTGCCGGAATCGCTTAAGGCAGTGCTGCAGCTGATGGAAGCGAATATCGAGGAACCGCTGGGCATGGAGGAGATCGCCGGTCTCGTGAACCTGTCGCGGCGCCAGATCGAACGGCTATTCCACCGCCATATAGAGAGCACGCCGTCGAAATACTACCTGGAGCTGCGGATCACCCGCGCCCGGCGCCTGCTGCTGCAGACCAACGAGTCGATCGCTGCCATCGCCGTGGCCTGCGGCTTCGTCAGCACCACCCACTTCAGCCACTGCTACCGCGACTATTTCGGCGTCTCGCCGACCCAGGCCCGGCAGAACCGGGCCAAGAGCCGCTGAACGGGACCAGGGCCCCCGGGCCTGATTCGGCGTTTGTTCGCGGAAAAGCGGGGAGCTCTCGTAGGAGCGCCGCCCCGGTGCGAACAGCTGCAATGCCGTCATTGTTCGCTTCGGGGCGAGGCTCCTACAAAAGCGAAAGGAGCCCCGAGACCTGATTTGGGATTTGGGGGAGCTCTAAGAGCGTAAACCAGGTCCGGGGTTTAGGGGCGGGCCCGCCGCCCTGGCAGCGGGCCCGGATGCTTGGGGCAACCCAGTCGGCGCTTTAGTCCGCAAAGACCACAGTGCGCTGACCAAGGAGGAATACCCGTTTCTCGATGTGGTACCGGATCGCCTTGAACAGGGTCACGCGCTCGATATCCTGACCTTTTTCGATCAGGTCTTCCGGATATTGGGCGTGATTCACCGGCTGAATGCCCTGGGTGATGATCGGCCCTTCATCGAGATCGTTGTTGACGTAGTGCGCGGTCGCACCCACCAGTTTTACGCCTTTCTCCCACGCCTGATGGTAGGGCTTGGCACCCTTGAAGCCCGGCAGCAGGGAATGGTGGATATTGATCGCCCAGCCGTCCAGCTTGCTGCACAGATCCGGCGACAGCACCTGCATGTAGCGGGCCAGTACCACCAGTTCGGCATCGTACTGCTGAATCAGTTTCCACACTTCCGCCTCCTGCTCCGCCTTGGTGTCCGGCGTGATCGGGAGATGGTAGTACGGTATGCCATGCCAGTCGGCCAGCGATTTCAGGTCCGGGTGATTTGAGATGATCACCGGGATCTCGATATTCAGTTGACCGGTCCGGAAACGGTACAGCAGGTCGTTAAGGCAGTGGTCGTATTTCGACACCAGGATCGCCACGCGGGGCCTGTGATCCGGCGCCGTCAGTTGCCATTCCATGCTGAATTCTGCGGCACGCTTGGCGAAAGCCTCATTGAAAGCCTCTTCGCTGAAGCCGTCGCGCTCGGGCCGGAATTCGACCCGAATGCAGAAACGCTCGAGTTCGCGATCGTCGAACGACTGCATCTCCAGCACATAGTTGCCGGTCTCCGCCAAAAAGCGGGTGACCACGTCCACGGTTCCGAGGCGACTCGGGCAGCTGGCCGTGAAAATCCAGGGTTTCGGTTTGTTTGTCATCGCGGATCCTCGTGTGTTGCCTGCAAGCAGAAACGATCGTTGACCGCTTCCGGCATGTCAAGGGCAGGCACTGATCCGGGGCAACAGCGCGAAGCTGCGAATCCCCGGACCAGTACCTGCTCGCAGGCCCGGATCAGGCCTTGACGACCAGGCCGTACTCGGCGCTGGCATCCTGCAGCCAGAGCCAGGCATAGTCGGCAAAGCTTCTGCGGATCACCAGCTCCCAGCGCTCGTCGCCGGTGCGACGGATCACCGCCTGGGTCTTGGCGAACACCGAGGTGACCACCTTGCCGACCGGGAAGTTGCGATCATGCACGTCGTACGGCGTCGACTTCTTCAGCACCTTGCGGGCGTCGGGACCGGACAGTTCCAGCACGGTCTGGCCGCCGCTGGCGTTGACGATGGCGTAGTGACCGCCCATCGCCTCGCGCAGACGGTTCTCCAGCTCGAACGCCTCCTCACCCGGGACGATCACCAGCCACTCGTCCGGCGAGATCCAGCGCACCGAGGTGCTGCCCTGCTCGGCGGAGGACAGCGGCCCCGGCAGATCGAAGCCCAGCACCTCGCGGGCACCGGCCAGGAAGGCCTGATTGTCGACACTGCCGCGGATCACCAGGTGACCCAGCAGCTTGTGCTCCTGCAGGGTGACGCCGCCGTCCTTGGGGCCTTTCTTCGCGACCGTCGCCAGGTCCGCGTGGTGCAGTGGCGACTCGGCACGCTGGCCGGGGCCGGCCAGCTGGTCCATCAGGGCCACTTTCTGCACTTTCAACTGTTCCGGTGCAATCATCTCAGACATTTTGACGCTCCCCTTTCGGATCCAGGAAGATCGGGCTGCAGATTTCGGCTTCGATCACGCTGCCGTCAGCCTGCGGGTAATAGACGGTGTCACCCATCCGGTTGTGGCCGTTACGGATCATCCCCATGGCGATGGAGTGACCGAGGTTGGCGCTGTAGTAGCTGGAGGTCACGTGCCCAAGCATCTTCATCGGCAGCGGCTGCTTCGGATCGTCGACCGCCTGGGAGCCTTCCGGAATGACCTTGTTCGGGTCCTTCGCCTTCAGGCCCACCAGCTGCTTGCGATCGGTGCGGACGCAGTCCTCGCGCGCCATGCCGCGCTTGCCGATGTAGCTGAACGGCTTGTTGTTCGAAACACACCAGCTCATGCCCAGGTCGATCGGGGTCACGGAACCGTCGGTGTCCTGGCCGGCGATGATGAAGCCCTTCTCGGCACGCAGTACGTGCATGGTCTCGGTGCCGTACGGCGTCAGGTTGTACTTGGCGCCGTGCTCGAACAGCTTCTCCCAGACGTGCAGACCGTAGTTGGCCTGAACGTTGATCTCGTAGGACAGCTCGCCGGTGAAGGAGATACGGAACACCCGTGCCGGTACGCCGGCCACCTTGCCCTGACGCCAGTCCATGAACTTGAAGCTGTCGCCTTCCAGATCGATGTCGTCGGTCAGCTCGGCCAGCAGCTTGCGGCTGTTGGGACCGGAGATCGTCATCGTCGCCCACTGGTCGGTGACGGTGTTGAAGTACACCTCCATTTCCGGCCACTCGGTCTGATGGTACAGCTCCAGCCACTCCAGCACGCGCGCCGCGCCGCCGGTGGTGGTGGTCATCAGGAAGTGGTTCTCGCCCAGGCACGAGGTCACGCCGTCGTCGAAGACCATGCCGTCTTCGCCGCACATCAGGCCGTAACGGCACTTGCCGACCGCCAGCTTGGCCCAGGCGTTGGTGTAGACGCGTGCCAGGAACTCGCGCGCATCCGGACCCTGGATATCGATCTTGCCAAGGGTCGACGCATCGAGAATGCCGACGCTCTCACGGGTCGCCTTGCACTCGCGGTCCAGCGCGTCCTGCATCGACTCGCCCGCCTTCGGGAAGTACCAGGGACGCTTCCAGTTACCGACGTCCTCGAACAGCGCGCCGTGCTCGACATGCCACTTGTGCATGGCGCTGTAGCGCTTGACGTCGAACAGCTCACCGCAGTCGCGGCCGGCGATGGCACCGAAGGTGATCGGCGTGTAGTTCGGCCGGAAGATGGTGGTGCCGGTTTGCGGGATCGTCTGGTTCAGCGACCTGGCGGCGATCGCCATGCCGTTGATGTTGCCCAGCTTGCCCTGGTCGGTACCAAAGCCCATCGCGGTGTAGCGCTTGACGTGCTCGATCGACTCGAAGCCCTCGCGGGTCGCCAGCTCGATACCGGCGGCGGTGACGTCGTTCTGATAGTCGACGAACTGCTTCGGCGCACGGGCGGTCGGCTTGGTGTGCGGAATGTGGAACAGCGCCATGGCCGGACCTTCCTTCACCTCTTCGCTCAGCGGCAGGGCGATACCCTTGGCGGCGTCCTTGAAGCCGGCATTCTCGGCGGCCTTGGCACCGGCACGGGCACCCTCTTCCAGCACCTTCTTCAGGCTGTAGGTACCGTTGATGCCGCCGGCGGTCAGCTGACGCTGCACGGTCTTGCCCGGCACGAAACCGATGATGTCGTCACGCCATTCCGGACGGCTGCCGGTATGGCAGGACAGGTGGATGACCGGGCTCCAGCCACCGGAGCTGGCGACGGTATCGCAGCTCAGGCGCTCGACGGAGCCGGTGACCTTCTCGCCCTGGCATCGATCGGCGCCACCTGGACACCGGAGACCCGCTTGCTGCCCTGAACGTCGATCACGGCGGAGCCGGTGATGATGTTCAGGCCGCGCTTGCGCGCTGCCTCGATCCGGGCACCTTTCGGGTTCTGGCGGGTATCGACGATCGCCACCACGCGACGGCCGGCCTCGGCCCAGTCCAGCGCGGTCTGGTAGGCGTAGTCGTTGGTGGTCATCAGCACCAGCTCGTTGCCCGGCACCACGCCGTAACGGTTGATGTAGGTGGAGACGGCGGAGGCCTGCATCACGCCCGGCACATCGTTGTTGCCGAACACCAGCGGACGCTCGTGGGCGCCGGTCGCCAGCACCACCCAGTTGGCACGCACGCGGTGCATGCGCTGGCGCACCTGGCCCTTCGGCGCCTGATCGGCCAGATGGTCGGTGCAGCGCTGATGGATGGTCAGGAAGTTGTGGTCGTGGTAGCCGTTGACGGTGGAGCGCGGCAACAGCAGTACTTCCGGATGCTTCTCGAGCTCGGCGACGGTCTCGGCAACCCACTCGGCCGCCGGACGGCCGTTGATCTGCTCGCGGCTGTGCAGCAGGCTGCCACCGAACTCGCTCTGCTCGTCGGCCAGGATCACGCGGGCACCGCTGCGGGCAGCGACCAGCGCGGCGGCCAGGCCTGCGGGGCCGGCACCGGCGATCATGACGTCGCAGTGATGGTTGACCTTGTCATAGATGTCCGGGTCGTTTTCCAGCGGCGAGCGGCCGAGGCCGGCCGCCTTGCGGATGAACTTCTCGTAGGTCTCCCACAGCGACTGCGGGTACATGAAGGTCTTGTAGTAGAAGCCCGGGGGCATCATGCGGCCGCCGACCTTGCCGACATAGCTCATCAGGTCGAGCTCGGCATTGGGCCAGCCATTGGTGGCATTGGCCACCAGGCCGTTGAACAGTTCCTGCTGGGTGGCGCGGACGTTCGGCACCTGGGTCGCTTCGGTAGCCCCCAGCTGCAGTACGGCGTTGGGCTCTTCGGCGCCGGCGGCGACGATGCCGCGCGGGCGGCTGTACTTGAAGCTGCGGCCGACGATATCGACGCCGTTGGCCAGCAGGGCGGAGGCCAGGGAATCACCCTGGTAACCGATATACTGACGGCCGTTGTAGCTGAAACGCAGCTGCTTGGAACGGTCGATGCGCCCACCGGAGGCGAGACGGTTTTTCTGGCTCATAAAGTCCGCTCCTCTTACTTGCCGGCGGCGACCACGGTCGGCCGCTCCCCGATTTTGTAGACTTCTTTGATTTCGTAGCTGACGGTGTCGCGCGTCACGTTGAAGAACTTGCGGCAGCCGGTCGCGTGAACCCAGAGTTCATGGTGCAGGCCACGGGGTTCTTGCGGAAGTAGAGGTAGTCGCCCCACTCCCTGTCGCTGCAGCTGTCCGGATCCGCCGGGCGGGCGATGTGCGCCTGACCCTTGGCGTGAAACTCTTCTTCTTCGCGGTGTTCGCCACAGTGCGGGCAGTAGATATAGAACATCGTTGAAACTCCCCTTAGTGCGCCACACCCGCCGCGCCGTGCTCATCGATCAGCGCGCCGTTATGGAAGCGGAACATGGAAAACGGTTTCGCCAGCGGATGGGCTTCGCCCTTCGCCAGAGTCGCGGCAAAGACGTTGCCGGATCCCGGGGTGGCCTTGAAGCCGCCGGTACCCCAACCGCAGTTGAAGAACAGGTTCTCAACCGGGGTGTCGGAGATGATCGGGCAGGCATCCGGGCAGGTGTCGACGATACCGCCCCACTGACGGTTCATGCGCACGCGGCTGAAGATCGGGAACAGCTCGATGATCGCCGCCACCGTGTGCTCGATGGTCGGGTAGGAGCCGCGCTGACCGTAACCGTTGTAGCCGTCGATACCGGCGCCGATGACCAGGTCGCCCTTGTCGGACTGGCTGACGTAGCCGTGTACGTGGTTGGACATCACCACGGTGTCGAGGATCGGCTTGATCGGCTCGGAGACCAGCGCCTGCAGCGGGTGCGACTCGAGCGGCAGGTCGAAACCGGCCATCTTCGCCATCACGCCGGAGTTGCCGGCCACGACGCAGCCCACACGGTCGGCCTTGATGTCGCCGTGACGGTTGGTCTTGACGCCCACGATGGCGCCGTCCTCGATAATCATGTCGACCACTTCGGTCTGCTGGATCAGGTCCACGCCGTAGGAGTCGGCGGCGCGGGCGAAGCCCCAGGCCACGGCGTCGTGACGGGCGACACCGGCACGCGGCTGCCAGGACGCACCCAGCACCGGATAGCGGGTGTTGGCGGAGCAGTCCATCATCGGCACGATCTCCTGCACGCCCTTGGCGTCCAGGACTTCGCCGTCGATACCGTTAAGACGGTTGGCGTTGACGCGGCGCTGGATGTCGCGCATGTCCTGCAGCGTGTGACCGAGGTTCAGTACGCCGCGCTGGGAGAACATGACGTTGTAGTTCAGATCCTGGGACAGGCCTTCCCAGAGCTTCATCGCGTGCTCGTAGAGGTGAGCCGCTTCGTCCCACAGGTAGTTGGAACGCACGATGGTGGTGTTACGGGCGGTGTTGCCGCCGCCGAGGTAACCTTTCTCGATCACCGCGACATTGGTGATGCCGTGTTCCTTGGCCAGGTAGTAGGCCGTCGCCAGACCGTGACCGCCGCCACCGACGATGATGACATCGTACTTCTTCTTCGGCTTGGGATTGCGCCAGACGCGCTGCCAGTTCTCGTGGTAATTCAGGGCATGTTTCAACAGCCCGAAACCGGAATAATGCTGCATGATGCCAGCTCCCCCAGAAAGCCCGGAACCCCGGGAATAAATTCGAGAGTCCCCCGGGCCCGGGGTCAAGTCCTGCTTAGCGGTATACCGGATAGTCAGCGCACAGGGCGTGGACTTTTGCCTTCACCTCTGCGATGACGGGCTCGGCATCGCCGGCCTGCATGGCATCGAGGATGTCGGCGATCCAGCCGGCCAGCTGCTCGCACTGCGCTTCCTTGAAGCCGCGGGTGGTGATGACCGGCGAACCGATACGCAGACCGGAGGTCACGAACGGCGACTGCGGGTCGTTCGGCACCGCGTTCTTGTTGACGGTGATGGAGGCACGACCCAGGGCGGCGTCCGCATCCTTTCCGGTCAGACCCTGCTTGATCAGGCTCAGCAGGAACAGGTGGTTCCGGGTGCCGCCGGAGACGACATCGTAGCCGCGGTCGATAAACACCTTAGCCATGGTCTGGGCATTTTTCAGCACCTGCGCCTGGTATTCCTTGAATTCAGGCTCCAGCGCTTCCTTGAACGCCACTGCCTTGGCGGCGATGACGTGCATCAGCGGACCGCCCTGACCGCCCGGGAAGACGGCGGAGTTCAGCTTCTTCTCCAGGTCCGGGTTGGCCTTCGCCAGGATCAGACCGCCACGGGGACCGCGCAGGGTCTTGTGGGTGGTGGTGGTGACAACATCGGCGTAGGGCAGCGGATTCGGGTACAGACCCGCCGCGATCAGGCCGGCAACGTGTGCCATGTCGACGAACAGGTAGGCACCCACTTCATCGGCGATCTGGCGGAAACGGGCCCAGTCAACGACCTGGGAGTAGGCGGAGAAGCCGGCGACGATCATCTTCGGCTTGTGCTCGCGCGCCAGGGCTTCGACCTGGTCGTAGTCGATCTCGCCGTTTTCGTTCAGACCGTACTGGACAGCGTTGTAGATCTTGCCGGAAAAGTTGACGTGGGCACCGTGGGTCAGGTGACCGCCGTGGGCCAGACTCATGCCCAGCACGGTATCGCCGGGCGCACACAGCGCCATGTAGACGGCAGCGTTGGCCTGGGAGCCGGAGTGCGGCTGGACGTTGGCGTAATCGGCGCCGAACAGCTCCTTGGCGCGGTCGATGGCCAGCTGCTCAACCACGTCGACGTGCTCGCAACCGCCGTAGTAGCGCTTCCCGGGGTAGCCTTCGGCATACTTGTTGGTCAGCACCGACCCCTGAGCTTCCATCACGCGCGGGCTGGTGTAGTTTTCGGACGCAATCAGTTCGATATGCTCTTCCTGACGCTGCGCTTCAGACTGCATCGCTGCCCACAGGGCTTCGTCGAAACTCTGGATCTGGTCGTTTTTGCTAAACATGTACGGTTCTCCTCGCCAAGACTTTCAGCCGGAAAGTTATTGTTGGGTTTCGCTTTTGGTTTTCTGGGGGATGCACAGACGCACCCCGACACCGGCCCGCAACGGACCGCTGACAACCGGACGGTTATCTTCAGGAAAGGCGGCTCCCCCACAGAACGGCTCTGATTCCCATGGCATCCATAGTAGTACTCCCCCGGCACGGGAAATGTTCGCTGGCGTCCTGATAATATGCATTTACGACACGCGCGAACGTCGCTGTCGCACAGCCACAGAAGGTTGTCCCTGAGGGACAGCCCGTTCAGAAGGGCACCAGGCCGACCACCTGAAGGCAGCTGTCAATGCCCCCGCCGGTAAACCCAAAGCCAATCAAGTATCGGGTTCAACCCGGAACGGAGGCCCCCGGTGCCGCGGATCGTTTTCCGCACATCACTCTACGGGGGGTACCTGATCGACCTCGGCACGGAACTGCATCAGCGCAGCGGCCTACCCCGGCCTCGAGCCGGCACACAGGACCCCGCCCTGCCAGCTCCATAATTTTCAATATATTTCAACAACTTATAAAACCACCAATCCACACTACAACATTCAGGTTGCATTAATACTCCCTTGAATGCCCCCTCTGTTTTCAGTAAATTCCTTTGAAACAGATGACTGTTTTCCTTCGCGCGGCTGGCGCTTTTCGTGTCCGTCGGGATGGATTTGGCTTCGCTTTCCGTGCCGAGGCCGCCGTTGCAGCTCTCCTGTTGCAGGGCATAGCGAACATGGAGTCGAAGTTGCAATCCTCACCGCTTCAATTCCCCGATGTAATCCTCCTCGCGGCTATCGCAGTGCTGTTGTGCGGCTGCTCATCGGCCCCGCACCAAGATGATAGTCCCCTCGTTTCGGCAAATATGGCCACGCAATTCGGCGACGCGGCTTTGCCCGAAGCCGGCACCCGACTGCCGACGTTTAGCGACGACAGGGCTTCTTCGGTGGTCATACCGGACAGCGGTTTCATCAAGCAACAACTGAATGCCGTTCACAGCCTTCCCTTTCAGCCCCTGGGCCGGGATCTCGGCACCGATATTGTGATCGGCCGGGCCAGTGACGATCGCTACACCGCCGGAGTGGGCTGGGAGGACGGAGACGACAATGTGAAACTGAGCCTGCTGCGGCAGCAGTCGGTGGGCGACGGCTTCGATGGTCTATGGCTGACCAGTCTCCAGGAGAATTTACACCAGCTGCGCTCGACGACGCTTTCGACCTGACGGGGGAACTGGCCCTGGCAGCGGGCAGCGGCGACGCGTCACGGGCGTCGGGGGATCCGGCATCCGGCTCAATCTGGCCAGGAAGCCTTCCAGGGGCTTCAGCTACGGCCTGACCCTGAGCCAATTCAGCGAGAGCTTTCACCCTTACGGCAGCGTCGTGGAGGCCGGTGAACGCCGCGCCGCCGCCAATCTGTCTTACGCCCCCTGGTCCGGCACGCGCATGACAGCCACCACAGACTATATTCTCGGAGGCTGGGACGGCGCCTTTCCCTGCGATGAATACCGCACCGGACTGGCGCTCTCCAGCGTCCTTTTCACCTACCTGCGCGCCAAGCTGGAAACCTTTGCGCAGCGCGCCCTGGATTGCGGCGACGGCAACATCGACAGCTGGGCCCTGACACTCTCCGAACGGCATCTGACGGGCTGGAACCTCAGCCTCGTGGCCGGGATCTCCGAAGAGACCTTGCCGTTCATGGATGAGCTGAGGGTGAAGAGTCATTACCGCGTATCGGGTGATCACGACTTGCGCCTGGGGCCGCTCTGGGCGTCATTCGGTCCCGAAGTGTCGCTGCAGACCATCACCGACAGCCATGTACAGCGCCGGCTGCAGACGGGCTTCGTGATGGGCTTCGAGACCCGCACCCAGGATTTCTCCCTGCATATGGGCTACGAGTCCCTCAGCGATTCAGCGCAGGTCATCGAAGACACATACGGCAGGATCAAACTGAAATATCGCCTCGATTTCGACGCCTGAACGCTTGCCGGACATTTGAAACAGATACCCTGATTAACGACTATACTTTCGTCGGTTTTTCGCCCGACAGATCACCGGGTACGCACCGATGAATACAGCTAACGCCACGCTACTGCTGTGCCTCCTGGCTGCCGGAAGCATTGCTGCGGCCGGAGAAGCTCCCGAACCACCGCAGGCAGTCGCGGGCTGTAGCGCCTGTCATCTGAAAGAGGGCATCCCCGCCCAGCCGGGCTGGCCGTTCCTGGCCGGGATGGCGAAAGCGGACATTGTCGAGAGACTGCGTGGCCATCGGGCCCGCCTGATACCGGACAGCACCATGTCCAAGGTCGCCGCAGGCCTCAGCGACGACGAAATCGAGCAGGCGGCGGATTACTACTCCAGACTGGAGCCTTCGAACCCGCCCCCCGTATTGCTGAAGAAGCCGGCGCAACAGCCACCCGCTCAGTAAAGCGGATCAGGACAATTCGACGTTGTGATAGACCTGCTGCACGTCGTCCAGATCGTTCAGCATGGACAGGAACTTCTCGAACAGGGCGATATCGTCACCACTGACCGTGGTAAAGGCATGGGGAATGAACTGGATCTCATCGACCTCGAAATCGAGCTCGCCACAGCGATCCAGCAACGCCGTCTTGGCCTTGAAGTAGTCGGTGTTGGGGGCAAACACCGTAAGGGTGCCCTCGTCGTTTTCGATATCGGTGACATCCACGTCCGCTTCCATCAGGGCTTCCAGCACTGCCTCTTCATCATCGTACTTGAACACGAAGATGGCGGCATGATCGAACATGTGGCTGACACTGCCCGGGGTGCCGATCTTGCTTTTGGTCTTGGTAAAGGCCTGCCGGACATCGCCAAAGGTGCGGTTCGGGTTGTCGGTCAGGCACTCGATGATGGCCATGCTGCCGCCCGGACCGTAGCCCTCGTAACGTGCCGGTGCGTAATCCTCACCCGCACCGCCTTTCGCCTTCTCGAGCGCCTTGTCGATAACGTGGCTCGGTACCTGGTCCTTTTTGGCGCGATCGATCAGGCTGCGCAATGCCAGATTGCCAGCCGGGTCGCTTCCCCGGACTTGGCGGTGACATAAATCTCACGACCATAACGGCTATAGACCTTGGCCTTCATATCAGACGTCTTGGCCATCGATTCTTTGCGGTTCTGATAAGCTCTGCCCATGCGGCTCATGCTCCGTAGTGATCACGAAAACAGCGATTCTACTGGCAATAAGGCTATCTGAACAACGCACAAATAAGATGATCCCGGCCACCGCCCCGCAGCGTCCGGCTCGCCCGCCGAGGCACCCTGTTCGTTCTGTATCAGCTCATCGTCGCCGCCTGATACACGATATAGAAACAGCAGCCCATCGCGACGGCGAAAATCAGCGAACGCAATGTCGACAGGTTGGCGATGTAAAAGACCGCATGCAGGATACGACATGCCAGAAACAGCAGCGCCACCAGGGTCAGGGACTCAAGCCGGACACCGGCGGCATAGGCGATAAAACAGCTGACGCCAAATACCGTCAGGGCCTCCCAGGCATTGGCCTGGGCCGCCTGGGCACGGGCGCCGGCACCCTCGAGTCGTGCCTGTTGCAGGCGCGGATGCTCGTTGTCGAAACGGCCGAACTGACGGGCACGGAAAAGGTTCCCCACACCCGCCAGCAGAACCGGAATCACCGCGGAGATAAAGAGTACGTACAGAATAACGGGCATCGGCTCCTCCCTGGCCATTAGGGCCGTCGACTGGATTGATCGGTTTTAAGGATATCAGCATAGCGGTCGGATGCCGGGACCGCTGCTGCCTTTCGGCAGAGGCGCCGGCGGCGGACTAACCTGAATAAAGACAGAGAAGCCTTTCCTGCTCCCCACCCCTCGGACAGGCATTGCGCCAATGACGACTCCCGAACCGGCCCCGTTCACCGGCAAAAAGCGACCGAAGCACTCCATCTTCCGCACCACCCTGCTGCGCCTGGGCCTGGGGCTGGCGGCGATCACCCTGGCCGGCATGGCTGCCGCCTATCTCTACGTGCTTGAAGGCATGGAAAGCCGGGCGATTGCGGAACTGCGGGCCTATATCCGCGAGCGCGGCGCCCGAGAGGAGATGATTTTCGCGCTGGCCGAGGACAACCATGCGATTCTCCGGCAACAGATCCTCAGTCGTCTCGAGGCCGGCCCGGACCCCGATTCCGACTCGCGGTTCGACCAGCTGTTCGTACGCCAGGCTGACGGCATCACGCGCAACCGTCCGGAGCGCTTCGACGGCACCCGCATGGCCGGCGTCTGTATCATCGACCCCCAGTTGCCGCTCACCGGCGATATCCGGCAGCGGGTGCTGATCTTCTACGACCTGGTCAACCAGTTCGGCCCCGCCTGGCACAATCGCTTTCAGGACACCTACATTTCGACCCCCGAGAATATTATGGTGATCTACTGGCCCGAAGTGCCGCGCTGGTGCCAGGACACGACCACCCGCCTCTACATGTCGATCGAAGAGTACCAGTGGGCGGCGGACGAGCAGCACAATCCGACCCGGGAAACGGTCTGGACAGGACTCTTCTACGACCAGATTTCCGGTATCTGGATGGTCTCCTGCGCCACCCCCGTCTACCTCGGCGATCATCAGATAGCCACCATCGGCCATGACATCCTCCTCAACGAGCTGCTGGAACGGGCGCTCGAGGAGCACCTCGAAGGTACCTACAATATCGTGCTGCGCGCCGACGGCCGCCTGATTACCCACCCCCGGCTGTCCGGGGAGATCGAGCGCAAGGGCGGCTATTTCGATATTCTGACCATGGGGGACGACAATCTGCGTGCCGTTTACCGGGCCGCGGTCGAAGGCCACGAGCAGGAGAAGTTCTTCGTGGTCAATGACCCCGCCGGCGACCGCTTTCTGGCCGTCGCCCACCTCGAGGGCGTCGACTGGTATTTCATCACCGTCTATCCCAAGGCGATACTGGCGGACCTGGCGTTCGATGCCGCCCGGATGGTCATGCTGCTGGGGCTGCTGGCCCTGCTGTTCCAGGGCCTGGTGCTGTACCGGGTCATACGCAGCCAGGTGGGCACACCCTGGCGCAGCTGTTGAGCGCCACCCAGCGGGTCGAGTCCGGCGACTACCAGGTCAGCCTCGATATCCGGCGTGAAGACGAGTTCGGAAAGCTCGGCCATGCCTTCAACCAGATGACGGCCGGCGTCAGGGATCGCGACCGGGCACTGGCCGATGCCGCCGAGAAGCTCGATCAGCGGGTCCGGCAGCGTACCGCGGAACTCGAGGAGGCCAAGGAAGCCGCGCTGCGGTCGGCGCGCGAAGCTCAGCTTGCGAACCGCTCCAAAAGTGCCTTCCTGGCCAACATGAGCCATGAGATCCGCACCCCGATGAACGCCATTCTGGGCTTTACCGACATTCTCGCCGGTCAGATCCGGGACCCGCAGCAACGGCAGTATCTGACATCGATCCAGAGCAGCGGCAAGTCCCTGCTGACGCTGATCAACGATATTCTCGATCTGTCCAAGGTCGAAGCCGGCAAGCTGGAGCTGATCCCCACCGCGGTCAACCCCCGCGACCTCTGTGCCGAGATGGAGCAGCTGTTCTCGCAGAGGATGGCCGAAAAACAGCTGGAATTCAGGATCGATATCGATGACGAGCTGCCGCCGGCGCTGATACTCGACGAGACCCGGATACGCCAGATACTGATAAACCTGATCGGCAATGCCGTCAAATTCACGGAGCGGGGCCATATCCGCCTGGCGCTGCGCTGCCACTATCCCACGGCCTCGAAGAGCAGTCTGGACCTGCTTCTCGAGGTCGAGGACAGCGGCATCGGCATCCCCGAATCGCAACAGCAGGCCGTGTTCGGTGCCTTTGAGCAGCGCAGCGGGCAGAGCGCGGAGCGCTACGGAGGGACCGGGCTCGGACTGGCGATCTGCAAACGCCTTGTCGAACTGATGGGGGCGAGATCGACGTCGACAGCCGGAAGAACCGGGGCAGTCGTTTCCAGGTCCGACTGCACGGCGTCCGTGTCGCGGCGCTGTCCGACGTGCCCGACCAGGCGACAGCGGCCGTCGAGCTCGAGGCGATCGACTTTGCGCCCGCCACCCTGTTGGTGGTCGATGATATCGCCGTCAATCGCGACCTGATCAAGGGCTACCTGGCCCGCTATCCGTTCCGGCTGCTGGAAGCGGAGAATGGTCAGGAGGCGGTTGCGACCGCCAGGCGCCACCAGCCGGACCTGGTCCTGATGGACATGCGCATGCCACTGATGAACGGCTACGAAGCGACTCGACAACTGAAACAGGACGACAGTACCCGGGCCATCCCGGTCATCGCGCTGACCGCCTCGGCCATGGAGCAGGATGCACGGGAAATCGGCCTGATCTGCGACGGTTACCTGCGCAAGCCGGTCAGCCAGCAGGCGCTGGTGATACAGCTGGGCCGCTTCCTGGTGCACAGCGTCGTGGCAGAGACACCGGCCCCGGAAGAGACCAGGCCCTGGCCGGACAAGGCGCTGAACGATACGCAGAAGCAACGGCTGACCGAACTGCTGCCGCGCCTCCGGGCGCTTCAGTCCGACTGTGATACACTTTGCAGGACCATGTCCATCAACGACATCGAGGCCTTCGCACAGCAGATGCGGACACTGGCTTCGGACTACGATTATCCGCCCCTCGAGGCCTGGGGCCGTCAGTTGGCCGAGCAGTCGGGACTGTTCGACCTCGATGGTATTACGGCTACCCTGAACAGTTTCGGCGAGCAGTGCCGGGCGCTCGAGGCACGGCTGAAGGAGCAACCGCCCGGACCGCCCGCCAGGGACGGCTGAACGATCGACCCGAGGGTCATCAGCATGAATCTGCAGCCAGACTGTTTTCGCATTCTTGTCGTGGACGACACCCCGAGGAACATCCAGTTGATCGGTACCCTGCTGAAGCAGGAAGGCTACCAGATCAACGTAGCCGGCAACGGCCGGCAGGCCCTGGACATTGTCGCGCACAGCGCTCCCGACCTGATTTTGCTGGATGTGATGATGCCGGAGCTCGACGGCTTCGAAACCTGCCGCCGGCTCAAGCAGGATGCCGCCACCCGGGATATCCCGATCATCTTTCTGACCGCCCGTAGCGAAGCGGACGATATCGTCCACGGCTTCGAGCTCGGAGCCGTGGACTATGTCGCCAAGCCGTTCAACCCGCCGGAACTGCTGTCCCGCGTCCATACCCACCTGGCGTTGAAAGCGGCGCGGGAAAAGCTGCAGGAACTGTCGTTGAAACTGTCGAAATACCTGCCCCCGCAGGTCTACGAATCGATCTTTTCCGGCAAGACCGAGGCCAGGATAGAGTCCTATTCGCGCGACCTGACCGTGCTGTTCTCCGATATCGCCGGCTTCACCGAAAGAACCGAGAAGGCGGCCCCCGCGAGCTGACCCGCTGGCTCAACAACTACCTCAATGAAATGGCCGCGATCTGTGCCCGCCACGGCGGCACCCTGGACAAATTCGTCGGCGACTCGGTGATCGTCTTCTTCGGCGACCCCGACTCCCGTGGGATCCAAGAAGATGCCGTCGCCTGCGCCCGCATGGCGGTGGAGATGCAGCAGCGCGCACATGAGCTCGGCGTCGATATCCGTATCGGCATCAGTTCCGGCGAATGCACCGTCGGCAACTTCGGCAGCGAGGACCGCATGGAATACACCATCATCGGCAAGGTGGTGAATGCCGCCGCGCGACTGGAGCAGAACTCCGAACCCGGCCGGATCCTGATATCCGACACCACCTGGGAGCGCATCAGGGAGCATATCCGCTGCGAGCCCCGCGGCGGCATCCAGGTCAAGGGCATCGACACGCCGCTGGTGACCTACTGGATCAGCGAGCCTTTAAGGAGCGATGCCGCAGGCCGATAGCGGCTTCTCACCGCCAGGACCTCCGGCCGGCGCCACGCGCACCGGAACAACGTCAGTCAAGGCGCTACGCGCCATGCCTGGCGCACCAAGAAAAAAGGCTCCCGAAGGAGCCCTTTGGAGGGAAGGGGAAATAGAGCCAGAAGCCACTAGCTTCATGCTGCAAGTCGGCGACGCTTCCCACTTGCAGCTGGGGGCCTGTGGCTTGCCGCTTAAAACTGCAGCTCTTCGTTCTCGCTGTTGGCCTTGTCTTCGGCAGAGGCTTTCGGTGCAGGCTTCTGCAACAGCTTTTCGCGGATCGCGGTTTCGATCTCGGTGGCGATTTCCGGGTGCTCTTCGAGGTATTTGGCGGCGTTGGCCTTGCCCTGGCCGATCTTGTCGCCCTTGTAGGCGTACCAGGCGCCCGCCTTGTCCACCAGCCCCTGCTGCACGCCGAGATCGATCACCTCGCCCATGCGGTAGATGCCCTGGCCGTAGAGGATCTGGAATTCCGCCTGCTTGAACGGCGGCGATACCTTGTTCTTGACGACCTTGACGCGGGTTTCGTTGCCCACCACTTCATCGCCCTGCTTCACCGCACCGATGCGACGGATATCGAGGCGCACCGAGGCATAGAACTTGAGCGCGTTACCGCCGGTGGTGGTTTCCGGGCTGCCGAACATGACGCCGATCTTCATGCGGATCTGGTTGATGAAGATCATCAGGCAGTTGGTGTTCTTGACGTTGCCGGTCAGCTTGCGCAGCGCCTGGGACATCAGGCGCGCCTGCAGGCCAACGTGGGAATCGCCCATCTCGCCTTCGATTTCGGCCTTTGGCGTCAGTGCCGCGACGGAGTCGACGACAATCACGTCGACGGCACCGGAGCGTACCAGCATGTCGGCGATTTCAAGGGCCTGTTCACCGGTATCCGGCTGCGAAACCAGCAGCGAATCCACATCGACGCCGAGCTTCTCGGCATAGATCGGATCCAGCGCGTGCTCGGCATCGACGAAGGCGCAGGTCTTGCCCTGGCGCTGAGCCTCGGCGATCGCCTGCAGGGTCAGGGTGGTCTTGCCGGAGGATTCCGGGCCATAGATCTCGACGATACGGCCGTACGGCAGACCGCCTATGCCCAGTGCGATATCCAGCCCGAGCGAACCGGTGGAGACGGCCGGGATCGCCTCGCGCGGATGATCGCCCATGCGCATGACGGCACCCTTGCCGAACTGGCGTTCAATCTGACCAAGCGCTGCGTCCAGCGCCTTCTTTCTGTTCGCGTCCATAATCAACCCTTCCACCGGATCAAACACTGAGTACTGTATGTTTGGACAGTATTATTCCAGATCGCTTCCGGAATGCAACCTCTTTGTTTAGTTCACAGCGAAGACTTCTGTCACCTGTCACCTGTCACCTGTCACCTGGCAGTCGAGGATGCCCTGTAGCGCGATCTCCACCGCCTGACGCCGCACCGCTTCGCGATCCCCGTCCAGCAGATGACACTCGGCACGGGTCGGCTGCCCCTTGCAGGCCCAGCCGAACCAGACAGTCCCCACCGGCTTGTCTGCGCTGCCGCCGCCGGGCCCGGCGATTCCGCTGATCGAGACCGCCACCTGTGCATCACTGCAGCGTACAGCCCCCTCGGCCATTGCCCTCACCACCTCTTCACTGACTGCGCCCTCGCGCTCGATCAGATCGGCCGGTACACCCAGCATCCGCACCTTGGCGCCATTCGAATAGGTCACGAATCCGCAATCGAACCAGTTCGAACTGCCGGCAAGCGCCGTCAGCTCCCGCGCCACCCAGCCCCCGGTACAGGACTCGGCCGTCGCCAGCATCCAGCCCCGCGCCTGCATTGTCTCCGCTATCTGTTGCACCCGTTGCTGCATCGTTACCTCCAGTGTTGATCGCGTGTCGGACCACCGTCTCAGGACAGGTCCTCGTCAAGGCCCTCGAGCAGCTTGCCGAGCAGCGTACTCAGCATTTCCTGCTCCTTTCGGCTGAGCGGCGACAGTACCCGCGCTTCGTTCTCGACATGCAGCGGCACGACCCGGTCGGTCAGCTCCAGCCCCTTGTCGGTCAAGGTCACCAGGGTTCCGCGCCTGTCCCCGGGGTTGGGGGCTCGCGAGATCAGGCCCGCTTTTTCCAGCCGGTCCAGGCGGTTGGTCATGCCTCCCGAGGATATCAGCAGGGCCTCGAACAGTTGAGTCGGTGCCAGCGCGTAGGGGGCACCGGCCCGACGCAGCGTCGCCAGCACGTCGAACTCCCCTGATGCAGCCCCTGACGCTGAAAGAAGGGATCCAGGTGGCCGCGCGAGATCAGCCGCGTGGCCTTGCCCAGACGACCGATCACCTCCATCGGCAGAAGATCCAGTCCCGGCATCTCTCGACGCCACTGGTCGATAGCCAGCTCTACTTTAGTCATTGTCACCAAACTGTCTTGATAGTAAGATAAATTTATCTCGATACAAAGATACTTTAAATCGAGACACTATTCCTACAGCAGGAGAACGATAATGGCCAACACCACAGCGCCGCGCAAGGGGCAGGTCTCGCCAGACCGGACCTCGCCGGACAGGACCGCACTGCAGGCCTTCGCCTGCCTGCTGATCGTCGGCAGCCTGCTGGCCCTCTCGCTGATCATTGCAAAACTTGCCGACGAAGCCGGCGCCCCGAGACTGGGCTTCCTGACCCTCTCGATCGCCGGTGCAGGCCTGGTACTGCTGGGTATCAACCGGCTGCAGGGGAAGACGATACAGCTGAGCCGGCGCCGGCTGGAATACGCCCTGCTGGCAGGGGCGCTGTTCGCCGTGCCCAATGCGCTCGGCTTTCTGGCGATCCGGCATGTCGGCGCGGGATTCGTTGCCATCGCCTTCGCCTTTCCGGTCCTCGTCACCTGGGGTCTCGCACTGCTGCTGAAGATGGAAAGACTCAGGTTCACCCGCCTGGTCGGTGTTCTGCTGGGTCTGTCGGGCGGCCTGGTGCTCGCCATCGCCAAGGCGTCCGGCATGACCGAAGGCGGCTACTGGGTAGCGCTCATCGCGCTCATTCCACTGATCGTCGCCGCGGGCAACATCTATCGCACGCTGCGCTGGCCAGCCCGGACATCGCCGGTACTGCTGGCGGCGCTGATGATGCTCGGCGGCGCGATCTCGCTGCTGCCGTTCGCGCTGGCCCTCGAATCCCCGCCCAACAGCGGCAACAGCGATCAGCTCTGGTTGCTGCTGGCCGAAATCGCCGTCTTCGCCGTGCTCTACCTTTTTACTTCGTGCTGCAAAAGCTCGCGGGACCGGTGTACCTGAGTCAGATCGGCACCGTCGCGGCGGTTGTCGGCACCCTCGTTGCCGTACTGCTGCTGGGTGAAGCGCCACCGCCCCACCTTGGGCTGGTCGTCACCCTGGTCGCACTGGGCACTATTTTCTTCCAACGCGGTGCCGCCACCGCTTCCAGCGACAGCAAGGCGCCTTCCCGCTGAGCCGGACTGTCCTCACCACACTGCAGGAGTCACTGAACCATGAACATCGTCGAAGCACTCAACTGGCGCTATGCCGCCAAGCGCATGAACGGCAGCAAAGTGCCACAGGAAAAGATCGACCGCATTCTCGAAGCCGCCCGTCTGGCCCCCTCCTCCTACGGTCTGCAGGCCTATTCCGTACTGGTGATCGAAGATAGCGCTCTGCGCGAAAAGATCAGGCTGCTCGCCTACAACCAGCCCCAGATCACCGAGTGCTCGCATCTGCTGGTGTTCGCCGCCTGGGAAAACGTCAACGAGGGGCATGTCGACGACTTTATCCGGATGACAGCCAGGGAACGTGGTCTGAATGCCGCGGATCTCGACGGCTACCGGCAGGCGATCAACGGAACGGTGAACGGCTTTGCCAGCGCCGAAGAGCAGTTCCACTGGGCCGCCAAGCAGGCCTATATCTCACTGGGCACCGCTCTTACGGCTGCCGCCGCCGAACAGATCGACGCCTCGCCGATGGAGGGGTTCAACGCCGCCGGCCTCGACAAGCTGCTGAGTCTGCGTGAGCAGGGTATGCGCTCGGCCGTGCTGCTGGCGCTGGGTTACCGCGACCACGAAACCGACCGCCAGGCTGCAATGAAGAAAGTCCGCTGGCCGAAGGACAGGATGTTCATACATCTTTGATGCGACAAGATACCCCATATCCGCAGGGGGTACCTGCATAGAGAGGATGCTGCCATAGAGAGGATGCTGCAGGGGCACTGAATCAGCGCCCCTTGCCCCGGGATTCTAACCGGTGCACGTCCCGTCGATCTGCCCGAGAACTCTGGCTTTCAATCATTATCGATAGCGCCACTTCCGCCGGGTCTCCGGCGGGACAGACGCCTGGGCCGGGCAGGTCAGGTACTCTTGTCCGCCAGAACATCGCCTCCCGCCGAAGCAGCGGTTCCCCCGAGCTGACGCTTGATCTCGGCCTCGATCTCGGCCTCTATCCTGGCCCTTTCTTCCGCAGGCAGTTGACGTAGCGTCTCTTCCGTCAGACCTCGCTCCTTGAGCATCACGAAACGTATGCGCTCGGCCGGACTCATGCCGAGCAGCTCCAGAAGCTGTTCACGGGCGCTCTGGGTGTCGCCGCTTGCCGCCGGCTTATCAGGCATGGCCTTTTCGGCCTCTTTTGCGCTTTGCCTTGCTGCCTGCGCGATCTGCTCGGCAAGCACCCTGTCGAAACCGGACGCCTGCTCGCGGCTTTCACGCCGCGCCGCCGATGCGCTCGCCGCGCCTGTATCGATAAAGCCCACCTGTTTGACAACCAATTTTCTGCCTCCGTTGGATATGAACCGGAATCACCATGCCCGAATCGGGGCAACTCAGATTACACCGACCCAGAGGCCGGCCTCGACCAGCTCGTGAACGAGCTCCCGGGACTCACGCGCAACCGTCCGTGTGGCCTGGGTCAGCGTATGCTGGGTCGACATGCTCATCACCAGCGAGCGGCTCAGTTGCGCCGGCGCGATGCGCCTGACGAACAGCTGCCCCTGCTCGACTTCACGCTTGACCGACATGTAGGGGAGCACGGTCAAGCCGATCGAGGCCTCGACCAGATCCTTGATCGCCAGATAGGAGTCGACCTCGAAATTGATATTGAGGGCAACATTCAGCTGCATCGCCACCCGCTCGACAAGCACTCTCAGACCGTGCCGCGAGCTGGGCAGGATCAACGGAACGTCGGCGATCTCCTTGAACTCGAGATCTCGATCCGGGCCGTCAAAACGGCGGGACGAGACCAGGCACAGGCTCTCGTCCACCAGCTCCTCGCAGATGATCTGGGAGGTGCGGGACGTCCTGTAAAAGAGTGCCAGATCGACGCGTCCCGTTGCCAGCCACTCATTGACGTCACCACTGAAGGCCTCGACGATCTGCAGCGACACGTTCGGGTACTTTTCCTTGACCCTGAGCACCAGGGGTGCTGCCAGAAACTGACTTTCCGTGGGTGGCAGGCCGACCCGGACCTTTCCCGACACGATGCCCTTGAATCCGCGGATTTCTTCGCTCAGATCCTCCATTTCCTCGATGATCGCACGGGCGCGCTCCAGAAAGACCTTGCCGGCATCGGTAAGCTCGACACCTCGGCCGGTACGAGTGAACAACGCCAGCCCCACCTCCTCTTCAAGGTTTCTCAGCTGTCGACTGATGGCCGGCTGGGCAACTGAAAGCAGCACCGCCGCCCGGGACATGCTGCCCGCCTGCGCAAGCTCGACAAAATACCTCAGCTGCCTGAACTCCATCACCACACTCCCCGGGATCGAGACTTCATGAATTATAAATACTCTTCAGATTATCGCCCCATAAGATTTTATTTAAAAGCGCAATTAATGTATTAACCTGGCGTGCAAACAGGCCCCCACCTATTTGCACATTATGTACAGGACGTACTGTATGCCGCGTACGCATGGATGCGCATGAGCGGCCACGCCACGGAAACGGGCGCAGGTGCGCGAACATGCTGGTTTCCGTGGCGTTCGCATGGGCTTGCGGCCAATGATGAAGCGTTCCTGCTTCATGTATTAAACCGCAGGGTTAATAAGAACCAAGAACATAAACATTCATAATAAAATCAAAACATAAAGCCCCGGTATTCCAAAGCAGCATAGCTGATAAAACCCAAAGAGGGCCTTAAGATTTTCATGCTTGATGTAAGATCGCCAAATGGATAGGCCATCACCGAGCAATCAAGAAGACGGGGAAACGATGCGTCCGAAATCACGAATTCATTACGAATTGTCGCACCAGCGAGATTTGCCACCTGGTCCCGATGGGAAAAACCTCATCGTTCATATTGTCGTTAATATAGAGCACTGGAAATTCGACAGCCCGATTCCGCGCAAACTGCTGACCGCCCCACACGGCGTCGAAAAGGTTCCGGACGTGCCTAATTATTCCTGGGCCGAATATGGCATGCGCGTCGGCATGTCGAGGCTGCTCGGCACGCTGCAGGCGCGACAATTGCCGGCCAGCGCCAGCATCAATGCCGGTGTTATCGACGCTTATCCGGCCTGCGCCGAGGCCGTTCGCGATGCGGGCTGGGAGTTCATCGGCCACGGTTACCACCAGCAGAGCCTGCAGGCCGCGGAAGCAAGCGACGAGCTCGAGCTGATCCGCCGCTCGATTCGACGTATCGAAGATTTTACCGGCAAGAGAGTACGCGGCTGGCTCAGCCCCGGGCTCAAGGAAAGTTACGACACGCCGGACCACCTCAGGGCAGCCGGTATCGACTATGTCTGTGACTGGCCCGTCGACGATGCGCCCTGCTGGCTCGACACCCGTTCGGGCCAACTGCTGGCGATGCCGTACAACCTCGAAATCAATGACAGCGTGGTTTACGCCGTCGAGAAGCACCGCTCGGCGGAGATGCTCAACCGGCTCGAAGACACCCTCGACTGCTTTGCCGCCGACCTGAAGCGTGGCCGCCCCAAGGTTCTGGGGATAGGTCTGCACCCCCACCTGATCGGCGTCGCGCATCGCTTCCCGTATTTCGAACGCATGCTCGATCTGCTGCAGGCGCATGACGATGCCGTTTTCATGACCGGATCCCAGATTTTCGACTGGTACAAGCACCATGACCACTAAGCACAACACTGTAGAAGAGCGGATCCTGGCAACGCTCGCCGAACGCGTATCCCCGAATCACAGCGCGCTGCTGATCATCGACATGCAAAAAGATTTTTGCGTCGATGGTTATGCCGCCAGCCAGGCCGGAAGGCCGCTGGGCGCCGTTCAGGCCATGATCCCCGCGCTGGCCGAAACCCTTGAGCGGGCCAGAGAGAGGGGCGTCCTCGTCTGCCACGTCGGGTTTCTGACGCTGCAGCATCACTTCAGCGACACCGCGCCCTGGTTGAGCCAGCGGCGCCGCTCCACCTATGCCTCCGACCGGATCGCGATGCAGGGGTCGGACGGTGCCGATTTCATCGATGCGCTGTCGCCGCGTGAGGACGAGATCGAGATCCGCAAGCACCGCTACAGCGCATTCAAGGGCACCAACCTGGATATGGTGCTGCGCGCAAACGGCATCAAGACGGTAATACCGGTAGGCGTTTCGACCAACGTCTGCGTCGAGAGCACCATCCGCGATGCCTTCGAGCTGGGCTACTACGTCTGCGTGCCCGGCAACCTGTGCGCCTCCTGGGACACCGAGCTGCACAATGCCACGCTGAAAAACGTGAATGCACGTTTCGGTCTCGTTTGCGACCAGGCATCGCTGCTGAATGCCTGGGAAATTCAGCCCCGCCAGCCACACACCCAACCGCAGGAACTGATATGACAACTTCCGCTCTTACCTTCGAGGCTTCGAAATTCGCCGCCAATCTCTGTTTCGAGGACATCCCCGACGAGGCTCTGCGCATCGCCCGGCGCTGTATCATTGATGGCCTGGGCGTCATGCTGGCAGGTTCCGACCAGGAGATCGCGACCGTCACGAAGCAATACATCGACAGTGTCCGAGGCCCCGCCCAGGCGCGCTTTGTCGGCGACGGCCAGGAGCGGGTGTCGGCTCCGCAGGCGGCCTTCTGCAACGGTATCGCCGGACATGCGATGGACTGGGACGATACCCAGCTGGCGGAATCTCCCGGACGCCAGTACGGCCTGCTGACCCACCCGACCATTCCGCCGCTCGCCGCAGCCCTGGCCGTTTCCGACATGCTTGGAAATGTCGACGGCAGGCAGTTCATCACCGCCTTCGTGGCCGGCTTCGAAGTCGAGTGCAAGATTGCCGAGGCGATCAACCCCGACCATTACAAATTCGGCTTCCATACCAGCGGCACCATCGGTACCTTCGGCGCCGCCGTGGCAGCGGCCAAGCTGCTTGGCCTGGATGAAACCGGCATCGCCCGTGCAATCGGCGGCGCGGCCTCCATGGCATCGGGCATCCGCGCCAATTTCGGTACCATGGGCAAGCCGATGCATGTTGGCCGCGCCGCCGAGAACGGTGTCACCAGTGCACTTCTGAGCCAGACCGGTTTCAGCTTCAACGAAGAGGCCCTCGACGGTACCTGGGGTTACCTCTCCGTGGCTGGCCGCGGCGGTGAGCCGGAATACGTCCTGGGGCGCTTCGGCAAGCCTTTCTCGATCACTGAGCCCGGTGTCAGCATCAAGCCCTATCCCTGCGGCGTGCTCACGCACCCGTCGATGGACGCGCTGAAATTCCTGCTCGAGGAGAACGACCTCCAGGCCTCGGATATCGAGAAAGTGACCCTGCATGCGGCGTCCAACATTCTCAACCCGATTCGCTTCAAAACCGCCAAAACGGAGCTCGAAGGCAAATTCTGCATGGCATTCCTGCTTGCGGCCATTATTCTGCGTCGCCGGGCCGGCAAGCAGGAGTTCACCGACGCGTTCGTCAACTCTCCGGAAAGCCAGAGCATGCAGTTGAAGGTCGAAACCAGCCTCGATCCCGAAATCGAAGCGATGGGATACGACCGTATCCGCTCGCGCGTGGAAGTGGTCACCAAAACCGGGAAGGTCATCGAGAAATGGGCCAACGAGGCCTACCGCGGCAGCCCCCACAACCCCCTCAGCGATGACGAACTGGAGGGCAAGTTCCTCGACTGCGCCCAGGGCGTTGTCGACACCGCCCAGGCCAAGTCCATTCTCGACATGGCCTGGGAGCTCGAGCATATCGAGAACGTCAGTTCGCTGATCGATATTCTCGGCTAGCCGCAGACCGTGCAGTTCCCGCGTAGCACAGCGGGAACTGCCTGCGAGTACATCAAGCGGATCTTTGCGGGTCGTAGATTGAAGCAGGTATACTGCCCTGGACTAGCAATTTATAGCGGCGTTATGCGCCAACGGATAAAACATGAAGCAAAAAGGCAAACTGTTCTTCTTTTGTGGAAAAATGGGGGCAGGAAAATCCACCACCTCTAAGGTCGTTGCCATGGAAAACAATGCGGTGCGCATTTCCGAAGACGAATGGTTATCCGAGCATTACCCGAACCAGATTCAGACGTTCGACGACTACCTAAAATTATCTGGAGTCATTAAGCCATTTATCAAATCACTTGTACAAAGTATCTTGGATTCTGGTGCAAATGTTGTCATGGACTTCCCAGCCAATACAGTAAAGCAAAGGGCTTGGTTTATTTCTCTTTGCTCAGAAATAGGCTGTGGACATGAACTGCTTTTCCTTGACCTCACGGATGAACAGTGCCTTGCCCAAATAGCGAAACGTCGTATTGAACAGCCAGAACGTGCTCAATTCGATACCGAAGCCGTCTTTGCCCATGTTACGAAGTTCTTTGAACGTCCAGGTGACGAGGAATACCTTAATATCGTGCATGTAGCCGGAAACGCATCACAAAGCATTTAAGAAGGAATTCCGCAGCAGCATACCTGTTCCCGCGCTCCATTTTTATGTCGAAATTCAAGAACAAAGCTGAAACGGGGCCTTCTTTCAACCAGGTTATAAAATCCTCTTCATTGACATGAAGTGTAGCCTGCCTGCGCTCAACAACATCAACTCCATACATCTCAACCGCCTCTATTCCCGCTCCCGAAGAGCGGTATCAAAAGCATATCGACCCGCTCCATATTTTTTGGAAAAACCACATCAGTATTCAACAGGAAGAGCCGAGACAAGGGAACCTGTACGGCTGTGACTTTACGGTCATCTGCAAACCGGGAATGGCTGCTGAGGCGCAAGGCCCCAGCGTCCGGGATTGGTCTTGGTGAATAGCCAGGCTCAGAGATCCACCAGGGCCTCCAACCCGGCGAACAGCGACAGTGGTACCGAACCGGAAGACGGCAGGCCGAGAATCGCCTGCTCGAAGTCCGCCGCCAGTTCATCGGCCACCCCGGCATGCGCCAGCAACTGCCGAAACTTCCTGCGGCTGGCCGCAGCATCGACCGGATTCTCCGGATCGCCCCGGGCCGAAAGAACGGACTGTTCGATACAGTCGCCCGTCCGGGTGTAAAGCCGCACCCGGCAACCGAAGCGCTGTGGAAATTCGGCACTGATATCGGGCGCCTCGAAGACCGCGATCTTGCGCCGCAGACGACCGATGACGGCATCGTTCAGCGCCTCGCCTTCATAGTCCTGGAGTTCCGGCTCGCCCTTGCTCAGTGCGACGGCGAACGCATGCTGCAGACTGAATCTTGCCCGGTGCGGGCTGTCCGGTACTGCATCGTCGCAAAACTCCACCGCGCTCCTGTAGGTCTGCATTTCGACACGGTCGACCTCGTCGGTGGATACCGCCGGGCGGTAGCGCAGCGCGGCCTCGACGACCGGATGCGTATGACGACAGCCGGGCCAGGGTTTCTCGCTAACCTCCTCGATCTTCCAGTCGCCGGCGCCGGTCTGCCCGAGGGCCTCGGCCCGGGCCCTGGACGAGGTCGCCGCAAGCAGCCCCAGTTCTCCCTCGATGATCTGTCGCGGCGCCGGAAAGCCGACCCTGCCAGGTCTGCGGCCAGTACACCGCTCTGAGCCGCCCGGGCCGTGGCCAGCTGCTTGGCAAAGCCCTGTTCGAGCCGGCATTGCCAGAGCCCGCTGGCCTGCATTCCGGCCAGGCCGACCGCATCGGCAAACCGTTCTCCATCCAGCGCCATCAGGCTGGCGGCCGCCACCGCGGCGCCGAAAACGCCGCAGGTCGCTGTGCTGTACCAGTAGCGGTAGTGATCAGGCCCCGCAACCTCGCCGACGCGAATGGCTGCCTCATAGCCCCTGACGATCGCCGCCAGCAGCGCCCCGGCGCTACTCGATTCCCGTTGCGCCACCGCCAGCGCCGCCGGGATCACCGTATCGCCCGGATGCACGATCGCCATGCGGTGAAGATCATCCATCTCGAGGATGTTGCCGAGAGCGCCATTGACGAACGCCGCCACAGACGCCTCCCGCCTGCCGCCGCCGATGCAGGGCACCGGCCCCGCCGGCAACGCCCGTGCATAAACGGCAACGGCCCTGCCCGGCGCCTCCCCGGCACCGGCGGTGGCACAGCCCAGCCAGTCGAGCAATCGATAGGCGGCCAGCTCCCGGGCCGCCTGGCTGACCTCTCGATGTAACAATTCCATGAATTTATCGGACATGATCAAACCTCCGGGTCGGGCCAAGCACCCAACCCGATGTTGTGAGAGCGCCTTATGCCTGACACAGCAGGTCCAGCAGCGAACGGACATCCTGGACCTCTTCCAGATTGTCCACCAGCGCGATGACGCCTTCGGCCGCCTCCGCCGCGGCCACGTCCGGAACCGATAACCAGTTCGACCTGAATTTTTGCAGGTGCTGGTCGCGGCTCAACGGGCTGGACGGCGAACCGGGCATATCGTCGATATCCGCCACCAGCCGTCGACCGTCACTCAGTTTCAGCTCCACGGCGGCGGGGCCGAGCGCGTTGGGATCGTCGTTTGGCTGCGCGATGACCTCGACCCGTTGGCCCAGCGCATGGACAGCAGCGTCACCGAGCGCGTCAGTCCTGAAATCGGCGGGGCCCAGCGACCCCTGCAGCAACGTCCGGGCGACACAATACTGCAGGCAAAGACGCGCATAATTGGGCGCCATACCGGGAAGCAGCGGGCGGCCGACGAGCCGCGCGGTGAGCGGTGTGACATGGGCACGAACGGACTCGATCTGTTCGACTTCGAAAGAATGCCGGCGCCGGAGTTCTATCACCGCTGCGATCGAACCCTGGGTCGCGCGCCCGGTCGGGAACGGCTTGTGGGACACCTCTGCGATACGCCAGACCCGGCCGAGCGCCGAGACGACCGGGGCGACATCGTATTCGCCCTCGAACAGGTTGAAGAAGCCGAAACGCCCCTCCAGCACGTTGCGTGGCGCGATCAGCCCCCGCGCCGCCAGATCGCAGGAGACCACGGCATTGCGGGTATTGAAACCGATCTGCAGGGCCAGCAGCATACTGCCCTCCTCGTGGGACTGCATGGTGCCGCAACTCTGCCCGTACAGCGTGCCGAAGGCATTCAGCAGCGTTTCGCGATCGAACCCCAGCAGCCTGGCCACCGCCGCGGTTGCCCCGAAGCCGCCGGCGGTGCCAGGGCGGAAAAAACGCAGCGGCGACTTTGAGGCCACGCCTATGCCACAGGAGACGTCGGCACCCAGGACGATCGCCTCGATCAGGCGTCGCCCGGAGATCCCGCCCTCGCGATCGAGAACGGCCAGCGACGCGCCCAGGATCGAGGCCATCGGGTGAACGACGGCCCCTTCGTGCACACAGTCGAACTCGGAATTGTGGATCTGAAAGGCGTTGGCCAGGGCTGCGACGGCGCAGGGGTGGCGCGTACTGCGACCCAGCACCCGGCTGTCGTCGCTGCTCCCCCAGCCCGCAATACAGTCATCGAGTGCATCGGCCCACTGTCCGTGAACGCCGGAAAGGCCGACACCGATGGCATCCAGCAGAAATGTCTTGGCGGCAGTGACGGCTTCCGGTGGCAGGTCATCGTACGTACGCCCGACGACATGATCCGTGAAATGCGCTATTGCATCCATATTCGAACCCTTTTATATGTTTTAATCCAATACCCCCAGTTAATCACAGCCCGGCGACGCACACCTATAACCATCCGGCATATCTGGTACGCGGTTTACATATTGCAACACCCTGGCCACGGCTCTAATGTGAAATTTCACAGCAATGCTTTTCCGGCCAAGAGGTTCAGAAAATGAATAAAAATACCGCACGCAATGCCAGAGCAATAATGTTGGGCTGCCTGATCACCGCCTCGGGTGCACAGGCAGCCGATATATCCGAGCAGACATTGAATTATGTCGGCACCTTTAGAAGCCTCGCGCTGTTTCAGAACTTTGAAGGCCCTTTCTGGCAGGAAGAACTGACCAAGGCCTCGGAAGGCAAGATCAAGACACAGGTGACAACATTCGCCGAGATGGGACTGGGCGGCAGCGAGGTTTTCAAGCTGCTGTCCAAAGGACTTTTCGATGTCGGATCGACCGTCGCCGGCTATTCGGTCGAGGAAGCGCCTGAACTCGAGGGACTGGACATGCCGATGATCGCGCCGCGGGTCGACCTGGCCAGAAAAGTCAGCGACAGCTATCGGCCGATCATGTCGCAAACCATTGCCAGGCGCTTTGACGGAGCCAAACTGCTCGCCGTCGTGCCCTACGGTCCCCAGATGGTGTTTTGCAATACCGCCATCTCCGAACTCGACGACCTGAAAGGCAAGAAAATCCGCGCCAGTGGCCGTACGACCGGCGAGTTCCTCGAAGCGCTCGGTGCCGAAGCGATCACGCTGAGCTTCAACGAGGTGCCCGGCGCCCTGCAAAGGGGCGTCATCGACTGTGCCGTCACCGCCCCCTGTCCGGGTACAACGGCGGCTGGTACGAAGTCTCGACGCACCTCTATCCGCTGGCGGTCGGCGGCTGGGACCATGTCGTCACCGCAATGAACGGCAAGAAGTGGGCTTCGCTGAACAGCGAAACCCAGGCCTGGCTGGAGGCGCAGACTCTCCGTTACGAACAGACCGTTTGGGACGCCGCTCAGTCAGACTTCGAGGAGGGTGTGAACTGCCTGACCGGCAACGGCGAATGCAAGCGGGGCGAGTCCGCATCGATGACGCTGGTCGCAACGAGCGAAGCCGATGTGGCCTATGCTGCAAGCAGGCTGGAGAAAAACGTCATCCCGGCCTGGGCCAACCGGGTCGACGACGCATCGGTAAACGAGTGGAACAGCACCATTGGCGCCATCACAGGCCTGGTCGCCAGGAAAACCGCCAACTGACGTCTTACCAGACCGGCCCGGCAGCACCTGCCGGGCAACGATCCGCGAAAAAACAGGAATAAGAAAAAACGGACGAGGTTTACTGAGAAGCGCCAACGGGGATGAACACACCAGAAAAAATCACGCGCGCTTCGAAAACTTAATTAAACCGGGTACAACAAATGTTTGAAAACTTAGCCCAAATACTCGATGCCGCCATCAATCGGGTAAATCAAGTATCACGCTGGATCGCAAGGCTAGGTGGTCTTATTCTAATCGCCACAGTTCTAATGATAGTCGTGGAGGTCTCATTCAGGAAGCTCGCGGGGCGATCCGTTTTTCCTGCAACCGAGATCTCCGGCTATTTCATGGCAATCATCGCAAGCTGGTCATTCGCTTACGCCATGCTGGAAAAAGCCCATATTCGAATCGATATTTTTTATATGAAGAGCAGCCACCGTCTGCGCAACCTGCTGGATATCCTGTCGATTTGCAGTCTTGCGCTGGTATGCGTCTACGCAACCGACGCTGCCATGGCCATCGCTTTCGATGCCTACGAGTCGAATGCCCGCTCGAACTCGCCGCTGATGACGCCGCTATGGATTCCCCAGACTCTATGGTTGCTGGGATTCGTCTGGTTCACGATTTCGGTATTTCTTCTGCTGCTCCGCGCCCTGGTTGCACTGCTCTGTCATGACCAGAGTCGCTTCACCAGCCTGCTTTCCAGTCCGTCGGTTGACGACCATATAAACGAGATATCGAGGAACTGACACCATGATTATTGCCTCAGTACTGACACTTCTGGCGTTGCTCGTTTTAAGCGTCCCCGTTGCAGCAACCTTGATCGTGCTTGCATTGGTTATCGACTATTTCTTTTCGAGTTTCCCGCTCTATCTTGCACTCGGTGATGTTCTTTGGTCGGCATCCAACAGTTTCCTGTTGATCGCGATTCCGCTTTTCATTTTGCTGGGCGAACTGCTGGTTCGCTCCGGTGTCGCGAAAAACACCTATATGGCACTTGAGTCCTGGCTTTCCTGGCTTCCAGGCGGACTTCTGCATGCCAACGTCGGCACCGCAACCTTCTTTTCCGCCACTTCAGGCTCCAGCGTCGCCACATCGGCAACCGTCGGAACCGTCGCCCTTCCCCAGGGCAAGCTGCTGGGCTATGACAGCCGGCTCTTCACCGGCTCGATCGCGGCAGGCGGCACCCTCGGCATCATGATACCGCCGTCCATCAACCTGATCGTCTACGGGTTCATCACCGAAACCTCGATCCCGAAGCTGTTCGCAGCCAGTCTTATCCCGGGCCTGATGCTGGCGACGATTTTCGTGGTCGGGACCGCTGTCATCTGTTCGCTGTATCCATCGATGGGCGGGCCAAAGCGCACCCATAGCTGGGCTGAACGCTTCAGGGGACTGGTCGAACTGCTGCCGGTATTGTCGCTCTTCGTCATCGTCGTCGGCTCCATCTATGCCGGCTGGGCAACCCCGACCGAAGCGGCGGCCATCGGCGTTGCGGGCGCGCTGGTACTGGCCGCCTTTTTCCGCACCCTGTCGATGAAAATGCTGTTCGACGCCCTGGAAGGGACCATGAAAACGACAGGCATGATCATGCTGATTATTGTAGCGTCCTACTTTCTCAACTTTGTGCTGGCATCCTCGGGGGTTACAAGGGAAATATCCGCCTTCATCGGTGCCAGCGGGCTGGATGCGTTCAGCACCCTGCTGCTGATCATCGCGCTCTACATCGTGCTGGGCTTTTTCCTTGAAACGCTGTCGCTGATGGTGATCACGCTGCCGATCGTCGCGCCCGTCATTATCTCGCTCGGCTATGACCCTCTCTGGTTCGGGGTCCTGGTCATCCTGCTGATCGAAATGGCGCTGATTACGCCGCCAGTCGGCCTCAACCTCTACGTGGTGCAGGGCGTACGCCGGGAAGGCTCGCTCAACGACGTCATGATCGGCGCGGCGCCCTATGTGCTGATGATGGTCATCATGGGCATCCTGCTGATCGCGTTTCCGAACATAGCGCTCTACCTGCCCGGCGTTCTCGGATAGCGCTTCACTTTGCGCATGCTTCGGGACGCGCACCGAAATTTTGTGCCGGAGCATGCCTTTTTATTTCGCCAATCCTCGCCAGCCACTACAGCGGGAACCGGCTGCCTCCGGATTCCGGCCCCGGCAGAACGATGCCTCTCGAGAATTACAGGAAAGGGTTATGATTCTGGCTCTGATATCCAAGGCGGTTCTGACCGCGCTGGTGATCCTGTCCGTCGCCAGGGGGTCGAGCGTCTGGGCCCCAGGTTCGGGGGCATTCTGGCCGGAGCGCCCGTGGTCGTTGGCCCGGCCTACTTCTTTATCGCTACGGAGAACGACAGCGCTTTTGTCGTGCTGGCCGCCCTGTCGTCGATGAACGCGATGACAGCGACACTGGTCTTTACGTCGATATACCTCGTCGTCTCGCACCGGGTTTCTCTGTGGCTGTCCCTGCTGCTGTCGTCTCTCGGCTGGCTGGCCTCGATCGCATTTCTGCTCCGGAACGTCGAGTCTGGCGTCGTCTCAACGCTGCTCTTTGCATCGGCCTTCGCTGCAGCCAAATGGCTGTCCAGGCGAATCAGGATGGACATGCCGCGGCAGAACACCCGAAACGGCGGCCTGGACATCCTCTGGCGGGCAGCCGCCGCCGGAATTCTGGTCGGTATCGGTACCGGGCTCGTCAGCTACACGGGGCCCTCCCTGTCCGGCGCCATCGTCGGTTTTCCGATCGGCATGACCACCATCCTGATAACGCTGCACCGCCGGCATGGTCACGCAGTTGCGCGCGCAACCATTGCCGCCGCTCAGACCGGTATGCTGAGCATTTTCAGCTTCCTGCTGGTACTGGCGTTTTTCCCCGACGCCTTTGAGACAGAGTTCGCTTTTGCGCTTGCCGTCTCGACGGCGCTGTTGACGACCTCTTTTTCCTGTTCGTTGACCGTGACTCCTTTCCTCCCGCCATGGGCAAAAGCAAGAAATAGAACCGGAGGCCGTCATGCATTTCGATCTACGTGACCTCGAACTTTTCATCAGCATCGCCGAATCCGAAAGCCTCACCCGTGGTGCGAAACGGGCTTGCATTTCACTCACGGCGGCC
Source organism: Marinobacterium aestuariivivens (assembly GCF_042661465.1). NCBI lineage: Bacteria > Pseudomonadati > Pseudomonadota > Gammaproteobacteria > Oceanospirillales > Oceanospirillaceae > Marinobacterium > Marinobacterium aestuariivivens. The sequence continues at coordinate 1,470,724 of NZ_JBHSWE010000001.1, forward strand.
AGCACCCGCCTCAAGGGACTGGAGGAACAGCTCGGCAGCCGGCTGTTTTACCGCGAAACCCGTGGTGTCAGCCTGACGCCCTCCGGCACCCGTCTGCTCAGGCATGCCCGGTCCATTCTGCAACGGGTGGCGACCGCCAAGGCGGACTTTTCATCGCTCGATGACGGTCGTTCCGGCCACCTGCGCATCCTCGCCAATACCACGGCCGTCACCGAGATTCTTCCCGCGGTGCTGGCGGATTTTCTGGCACAGCGCCCCGGCGTCAGTATCGACCTGCAGGAAGCCCTTAACCGGGACATAGTCAGAACCGTGGTTGAAGGCTCCGCGGACCTTGGCATCGTATCGGACGAGGTCAGGGGAACCGGCCTTGAGGTGATTCCTTTTTCCACCGACAACCTTTTGCTGGCCGTGCCGGCCAACAGCCCGCTCGCGACCTGTGCGCAGATAAGTTTTTTTGACAGTCTGACAGCCCCCATCTCTGCCTTCATGAAGGCAGCAGTCTTTTCACTTTCCTGCAGTCGGTCACCCTCGAAATGGGTGCAGTGTTCAAGCCAAGGGTTCAGGTATTCGGATTCGAATCGATGTGCCGCATGATCGAGTCCGGAGTCGGCATAGGCGTTTTACCGGAATCCTGCGCCCGGCGCTATGCCCGGACCATGCGTCTGAAGCTCGTCGAGCTGACCGATACTTGGGCCAGACGCAGACGCTGCATGATTCACAAAGACCTGGAATCACTGCCGCTGTGTGGACAGGCTCTTATCGAGGCGATTATCGCGCGCTACAACCAGCCGGACCCGGACGTTTAACAGTCTCTATTTTCTTGCCCGTCATGTGCAGTGCGGGTTTATTTCGTACTGACCTGCCGCCAATGATGAAGTATCCAGGCTTCATGCATTAAGCCTTCTAATTAATAACATTTCAAAGACAACATCTTTCCCATTAAACATTAAATTCCGGCATAACCCCCTTCCATTCTAAAAAAGAGGGGCTTCAAAAAAGAAGAATTTTAATAGTAACTCCGTTGTAGCACTCTAGATTTAATACAAGAGAGAGATGCCATGAATATTGAATCAACCGCTGACTGGGCCGGTAGAAAAAGCCAGACGCTCGATACAATATCGGAGCTCCTGTGCAACCGTCTGGCCGCTACCTTCGATACCCCCAGACCCAAGAAGTACGACGACCTGCCCCCGCTGTGGCACTGGGCCTTTTCCAGGATCCGGCGCCCCAAAGCGCCATCGGTCCCGATGGCCATCCCAATATCAGCACCTTCATTCCCGGCATCGAGGGCTATGTACGCATGTGGGCCGGTGGCCGCGTCAAGTTCCTCGAACCTCTGAAAGTCGGCCTGGATGCGGCCCGCGAGTCCAGCATTATCAGGGTTACGGAGAAGGAGGGACGTTCCGGCAGGCTCGTTTTCGTCACCGTTCACCACGAGTTCTACCAGCAGGGCACGCTTTGCATCAGCGAAGAGCAGGACATCGTTTACCGCCCACCGGCCGCGGTGAAAAGCCAGGTTGAGCCTTTCGAGGAAACGTTCGACTGGGTCGATACGATCGAGCCGACTCCGGCATTGCTGTTCCGCTACTCGGCCGTGACCTTCAACGCCCACCGCATCCATTACGACTGGCCCTATGCGACCGGAGAGGAATCCTACCCGGACCTTGTCGTTCAGGGACCTCTGATCGCAACCCTGATGATCAGGGCCTTCACCGCCGCCAACCCCGGGCGACGTCCCACTTATCTGTCCTACAGGGGCTGCGCCCCTGACCGCCGAGCAGCGCTTCAAGGTATCGGGAAGGCATAACGAAGACGGCACCACTGCGCTCTGGGCATTCAATGAACGCGGCCTTGCACACCAGGCCGAACTCCAATACAGGGAGACCAACTGATGTTCCAGCACGATATCGATGCCATCAATGCAATACGTGAAGGCGTACGTGGCCTTTGCCAGAATTTCGATGCCGCCTACTGGCGCCAGGTCGATGAGGTCAAAGGTTTTCCCGATGACTTCGTCACCGCTCTGACCGAAGCGGGCTGGCTGGCTGCGATGATTCCGGAAGAGTTCGGCGGCTCGGGTCTCGGCCTTTCCGAAGCGTCGGTGATCCTCGAGGAAGTGAACCGCTGCGGCGGCAACTCGGGCACTGTGCACGGCCAGATGTACAACATGTTCACCCTGCTGCGTCATGGCAGTGACGAGCAGAAACGGCAATTTCTGCCGAAAATCGCCGCCGGAGAGCTGAGACTTCAGTCCATGGGCGTGACCGAGCCGACGACGGGCACCGATACCACCAAGATCAAGACCACGGCGGTCCGCAAGGGCGACAAGTACGTCATCAACGGCCAGAAGGTCTGGATCTCGCGCATCCAGCATTCGGACCTGATGATCCTGCTCGCCCGTACCACGCCGCTGGCCGAGGTCACCCGCAAATCGGAAGGCATGTCGATCTTCCTCGTCGACCTCGAGCATGCGATGGCCAACGGCATGACGGTGCAGCCGATCGCCAATATGGTCAACCACGAGACCAACGAGCTGTTCTTCGACAACCTGGAGATTCCCGCCGAGTGCCTGATCGGTGAAGAGGGCAAGGGCTTTCGCTACATACTCGACGGCCTGAACGCGGAACGCACCCTCATCGCCGCCGAGTGCATCGGCGATGGCCGCTGGTTCATCGACAAGGCCTCGAGCTATGCCCGCGAGCGCGAGGTCTTCGGGCGCCCGATCGGCAAGAACCAGGGCGTTCAGTTTCCGATCGCCCAGGCCCATATCGATGTCGAGGCCGCCGACCTGATGCGCTGGCGCGCCTGTCACGAATACGACAACGGTTTGAATGCCGGCGCCAGTGCCAACATGGCCAAGTACCTGGCCGCGGAAGCCTCCTGGAAGGCCGCGAACGTCTGCCTGCAGACCCACGGCGGCTTCGGCTTTGCCTGCGAATACGATGTCGAGCGCAAGTTCCGCGAGACCCGCCTGTACCAGGTCGCGCCGATCTCGACCAACCTGATCCTGTCCTACGTGGCGGAACACCTGCTGGAGCTGCCCCGCTCCTTCTAGGCCCCGCTTCCGTACGCCCGGCCTGTCCTGCAGGCCGGGGCTCACCAGCAACTTATCGAGAAAGGTGACACTTCGATGCAGAACAATCCACAAACAGGTCCGCTCGACGGCATCAATGTGATCAGTCTCGAGCACGCCATTGCAGCCCCCTTCTGTACCCGCCAGCTGGCCGACCTCGGCGCCAGCGTCATCAAGGTGGAGAGACCCGGCAGCGGCGATTTCGCGCGCGGCTACGATCAGCGGGTGCGGGGACTTGCGTCCCACTTCGTCTGGACCAACAGATCCAAGAAGAGCCTCACCCTCGATCTCAAGTCGGAAGACGCCAGGCCGGTCATGGAGGCCCTGCTGGAGAAGGCCGATGTACTGGTGCAGAACCTCGCCCCCGGTGCCGCCGCGCGCCTGGGACTCTCCTTCGAGCAACTCCACGAGCGCTACCCGCGGCTGATCGTCTGCAACATTTCCGGCTATGGTGAAGGCGGTCCCTACCAGGACAAGAAAGCCTACGACCTGCTGATCCAGAGCGAAGCGGGATTCCTGTCCACCAGCGGGCTGCCGGGGCCCGACGGCATGGCAAAAGCCGGCTGCTCCATCGCCGACATCGCAGCCGGGATGTACGCCTATACCAACGTGCTGTCCGCCCTGATTCACCGGCAACAGACCGGACTCGGCAGCGCCATCGATGTCTCCATGCTGGAGAGCCTCGTCGAGTGGATGGGGTATCCCCTGTACTATGCCTTCGAAGGCGCCGAGCCGCCGGCCAGAGCCGGGGCTTCGCACGCCACCATCTATCCCTACGGTCCCTTCATGGCGGGCGACAAACGTTCGGTCATGCTCGGACTGCAGAACGAGCGCGAATGGCGGTCGTTCTGCGAAACGGTACTGGAGCAGCCCGAGCTGGCGGACGACGAACGATTCTGTGCCAACTACAGGCGTTCGGAGAATCGAGACCTGCTGCGCGACCTGATTCACGAAACCTTCGGATCGCTGTCCTCGGAAGAGGTCGTTGCCCGTCTCGACAAGGCCCGGATCGCCAATGCCCGTGTCAACGACATGCATGCCGTCTGGGACCATCCGCAACTGAAGGCACGGCAGCGCTGGACCCGTATCGACAGCCCCAGCGGCGAACTGCCCGCACTGGCCCCTCCCGGGATCAACAGCGCCTTCACGCCGCGCATGGATGCGGTACCGGCACTGGGTCAGCACACCGGAGAGATCCTCTCGGCGTTGGGCTACAGCGAGGGCGACATTCAGCAGCTCAAAGACGCATCCGTTATCTGAGGGGAGTCCGACATGACAGTATCCAACTTAACACGATCGGTTCTGTTCGTTCCGGCCTCGCGCCCCGAACGCTTCGCCAAGGCCCTCGCCAGCGGTGCCGATATCGTTGTCGTCGACCTGGAAGATGCCGTGGCACCTGCCGACAAGTTGCCGGCAAGAACCGCACTGAAGCAGTACCTCGAAGACCATCCCGGTGCGTCCGTGATCGTGCGCATCAACGCCGCCGGCACCGGGTATTTCACGTCGGACCTGGATTTGTGCCGCCAACAGCCGGGCGTGAAGGCGATCATGGTCGCAAAAGCGCAGAGTGTCGAGGTACTGCAACTCGCCGCGGACACCGGCAAGCCGGTCTGGCCGCTGGTGGAAACCGCACTCGGTATCACCGAACTGCCGCGCATGGCCCGGGTGAAGGGAGTCGAGCGCTTCTGCCTCGGCGCCCTGGATCTGGGGGTGGACCTGGGTGTGAAGCCCGATACGGCCGGCGCACAGCTGCTGCTGGACCGGGTGCGCTGCGAGTTGCTGCTGCAGTCCAGGGTCGCGGGACTCGAAGGCCCGATCGAAACCGTCTATCCGTCGATCGACGATGAAACGACGGTGGAGCAGATCGCACGACAGGCATCCGAAATGGGCTTTGCCGGCATGCTCTGCATTCATCCCCGGCAACTGCCGCCGGTGCACCGGGGCTTCAGCCCGGAAGATGCCGAGCTCGACTGGGCGCGCCGGGTGCTTGCCGCCGCCGAGGGTGCCGAGGGGGCCTTCAAGGTCGATGGCAGGATGGTGGATGCCCCCGTCATCCGGCGGGCCCGCCTGATTCTGGGCCAGGCGGCAGACACCGCCACCCTTTGATATTTCAGCCAACAAATTACCGGGTAGAGTTATGAAAGTACTGGTTACGGTCAAGCGTGTGCTCGACTACAACGTCAAGGTACGCGTCAAGGCAGACCGCAGCGATGTGGATCTGACCAACGTTAAGATGGCACTGAACCCCTTCTGCGAAATCGCCGTCGAGGAAGCGGTGCGACTGAAGGAAGCGGGTACCGCCTCCGAGGTGGTGGTCGTCTCCATCGGCCCGAAGGCCGTACAGGAGCAGATCCGCACCGCCCTGGCGCTGGGTGCCGATCGCGGTATCCATATCGAAACCGACGCCATGCCGGAGTCCCTCTCGGTTGCCAAGCTGCTGGCCAAGGTGGTCGCGGACGAGCAGCCGGGCCTGGTGATCCTCGGCAAGCAGGCGATCGATTCCGACAACAACCAGACCGGCCAGATGCTGGCGGCGCTGACCGGCATGGGGCAGGGCACCTTCGCGTCCGAGGTGAAGATCGAAGGCGACGAAGCCCTGGTGACCCGTGAAGTCGACGGCGGTCTGCAGACCGTTGGCCTGAAGCTGCCGGCGATCGTCACCACCGACCTGCGCCTGAACGAGCCGCGCTACGCCTCGCTGCCGAACATCATGAAGGCCAAGAAGAAACCGCTGGACGTCAAGACCCCGGCGGACCTCGGTGTCGAGCTGCGCGCCCACACCGAGCTGCTGAAGGTCGAGCCGCCGGCCGAGCGCCAGGGCGGTATCAAGGTGGCTTCGGTCGAGGAGCTGGTCGACAAACTGAAGAATGAAGCGAAGGTGATCTGATGGCCATCCTGATTGTTGCAGAACACGATAACAGCACCCTGAAACCGGCCACCCTGCACGCGGTCACCGCGGCGGCGCTCGTTGCGAAAGAAAGCGGTGGCGACCTGGCCATTCTGGTCGCAGGCGAAGGCGCCCAGGCCGTGGCCGACGAAGCGGCGAAAGTCTCCGGCGTCTCCAGGGTCCTGCTGGCGGACAATGCCGCCTACGGCCATCAGCTGGCCGAAAATGTCGCACCGCTGGTCGCAGAGCTCGGCAAGGATTACAGCCATATCCTGGCGCCGGCCACCACCACCGGCAAGAACCTGCTGCCGCGCGTCGCCGCGCTGCTGGACGTCGGTCAGCTGTCCGACATCGTCGCCGTCGAGAGCGCCGATACCTTCAAGCGTCCAATCTACGCCGGCAACGCCATCGCCACCGTCAAGTCGCTGGATGCAATCAAGGTGATCACCGTGCGCGGTACCGCTTTCGATGCGGCGGCGGCAGAAGGCGGTTCGGCGACCATCGAAGCCGTGGGCGCCGCTGACGATGCCGGTATTTCCCGCTTCGTCGGCGAGGAAGTCGCCAAGTCCGACCGCCCGGAACTGACCGCCGCCCGCGTCGTCATCTCCGGTGGCCGCGGCATGGGCAACGGCGAGAACTTCGCGCTGATCGAAAAGGTCGCCGACAAGCTGGGCGCCGCCGTCGGTGCGTCCCGCGCCGCCGTCGACGCCGGCTTCGTGCCGAACGACATGCAGGTCGGCCAGACCGGCAAGATCGTCGCGCCGGAGCTCTACATCGCCGTCGGTATCTCCGGTGCCATCCAGCATCTGGCCGGCATGAAGGACTCCAAGGTGATCGTCGCGATCAACAAGGACGAAGAGGCGCCGATCTTCCAGGTAGCCGATTACGGTCTCGTCGCCGACCTCTTCGAGGCGGTACCGGAGCTGGAAAGCAAGCTGTAACGGACCAGCCTAAGGATCGTAGGATGGGTGAAGCGGCGCAGGGCTAGGGATGTCCGACACTGACGGATTCTGAGCGCCGTGTAACCCATCTTGGGCTGTCCGCACGCCGCGACAAGTCCCTGCATGCTGGGATCACAGTGCCATTGCGGCTTCACCCATCCTGCGATCTATGATGGGTTACGCCGCCGTCGGGGATCATCGCCTGTCGACAGCAATGGCAGGTGGCGGCTCTACCCATCCTACGAATGATTCACAGAATTCCTGACGGTCGGCGCCCGCCTGCCAAGGCAGCGCCGGTCGTGCAAAAACAACAACGAGGTGATTTCCCCATGAGCGAAGCCGTTCGCGAATCAATGGAGTTCGACGTCGTCATCGTCGGTGCCGGCCCCGCGGGTCTATCGGCCGCCTGCCGGCTGATGCAGCAGGCGCAGGAAGCCGAGCAGGAGCTGACGGTCTGCGTCGTCGAGAAAGGCTCCGAAGTCGGTGCCCATATCCTCTCCGGTGCGGTGATCGAGCCGCGGGCGCTGAACGAACTCTTCCCGGACTGGGCCGAGCAGGGGCACCGCTGAAAACCGCGGTCACCGAGGACCGGATCTATCTGCTGAAGGACGCCGAAAACGCCCGCCGCATCCCCAATGCGCTGGCGCCGAAGACGATGCACAACGACGGCAACTACGTCGCGAGCCTCGGCAACCTCTGCCGCTGGCTGGCCGAACGGGCCGAGGCGCTGGGCGTCGAGATCTTCCCGGGCTTCGCCGCCGCCGAAGTACTCTACCATGAGAATGGCCCTCTCAAAGGAAGTGTGAAGGGGATCGCCACCGGCGATATGGGGGTGACCGCCAGCGGGGAGCAGGGCCCGAACTACATGCCGGGCATGGAGCTGCACGCCAAATACACCCTGTTCACCGAAGGCTGTCGCGGTCACCTCGGCAAGCAGCTGATCGAGCAGTTTGCCCTGGACAAGGACGCCGACCCGCAGCATTACGGCATCGGTATCAAGGAACTCTGGGACATCGACCCGGCCAAACACCAGCCGGGGCTGGTGCTGCATGGCGCCGGCTGGCCCTTGTCCGGTGAAGAGCAGGGCGATACCAACGGCGGCTTCTTCCTCTACCATGCCGAAGACAACCAGGTGGTGGTGGGGCTGATCATCGACCTCAACTACAGCAACCCCTGGCTGAGCCCGTTCGACGAGTTCCAGCGCATGAAGCACCACCCGCTGTTCAGGCAGTACCTCGAGGGCGGCAAGCGCGTCTCCTACGGTGCCCGCGCCATCGCCAAGGGCGGCTTCAACTCGCTGCCGAAGATGACCATGCCCGGCGCGCTGCTGCTCGGCTGCGATGCCGGCACCCTGAACTTTTCCAAGATCAAGGGCACCCATACCGCGATGAAGTCCGGCATGCTGGCGGCCGAAGCGGTGTTCGAGGCGCTGGCCAGACACGACAAGGGCGGCCAGGACCTGACTGCGTTCAGCGAGAAGTTCGAGGACTCCTGGCTTTACGACGACCTGTTCCGCAGCCGCAACTTCGGCCCGGCGATGCACAGGTTCGGCACCCTGCTGGGCGGCGCCTTCAACGTCGTCGACCAGAATATCTTCGGTGGCAGGATCCCGCTGACGCTGCACGATACCCGCAAGGATTACGCGCAGCTCAAGCCTGCATACGAGTACAGGCCAGTCAGCTACCCCAGGCCCGATGGCAAACTCAGTTTCGACAAGCCGTCGTCGGTATTCCTGTCCAACACCAACCACGAGGAAGACCAGCCCTGTCATCTGCAACTGAAAAACAACGATACGCCTTTGCATAGAAACCTGCCGATCTGGGCGGAGCCGGCGCAGCGCTACTGTCCGGCCGGGGTTTACGAGGTGGTCGAGGACGAGCGGGGCAAGCGCTTCCAGATCAACGCCCAGAACTGCGTGCACTGCAAGACCTGCGATATCAAAGACCCGTCCCAGAATATCAACTGGGTGGTACCGGAAGGCAGTGGCGGTCCGAATTACCCCAATATGTAAAGCTGCGATATCAAGGGCTATCCCGGGGTCCGGGATATCAACAGGGTGGTACCGGAAGGCGGCGGTGGCCCGATCTACCCGAATATGTAGCGCCGCGATATCAAGGCTCAAGTACTATGCCGTTAGGAGGTATCCGCTATGGATTTAGAAAAATTCTTGTCCGACCTGGAAGAACTTGGAGCTCGAAATGACTCGGTTCAATCGGACAGATCCAAAAAATACCTGAATATCACCCCTGATACCGGTGAGTTCCTGTCAGTATTGATCAAGGCGACACAGGCGAAGACCGTACTCGAAGTGGGTACATCGAACGGTTATTCGACGCTCTGGCTGGCTTCCGCGGTACCGGATGACGGCCATGTCTACACGATCGAATATCTTGAATCCAAAGCGCGGGAGGCCCGCATCAACTTCGAAAAAGCAGGGCTGGATCGCCGTATCACTCAATTGGTGGGTGATGCGAGCCAGGAGCTTTCCAAAGTGCCGGATCCCGTTGATTTCATCTTTCTGGATGCCGACAGATCATCGTATCTGGCATTGGCCAAAACGTTTTTCGCACTTCTGAAACCCGGTGGCCTTTTGGTCTGTGACAATGCCGTGTCGCATGAAAGCGAGCTGTCCGATTTTGTTGACTGGATAAGGTCCCGAAGTGATCTATCGATGTCACGGGTTCCCGTTGGCAAGGGAGAGTTGTTGATTTACAAGGAAAGCATATAAATATTTAACAGGATCCGAATATACAGAACGCACCCGACGGCTTATCTGAAGACGCTGTCGGAGCCGACCACGGCCGGAAACCAGGCTCCGGCTTTACTCTTGCCTCCTCAAGCCGATGATCCCATCGCGCTCTTAGCAGGTCTGATTGCTCTGTCCGGGCCTGCTCTTTTTCTCCCCTTCTTGCGGTCTCGCCAGCAGCAGGCGGGCACGCTCGAGGTCCCGGGTGCCATTCCCCTCACTGAAGCTTCGGTAGATATTCAGCAAAGTACGGCGGTTTGCCGAGCGTTCCTCACCGCTGCCGAACAAGCGGCAACGTTCGAGCGCCACTCGCAGCTGCAGGGCTCTCGCCCCCAAGGTCTCGGCAATGCGCATCGCTTCATCGAGACATTCCGCCATCTCGGCCTGGCCGGCCGCCCCTTTCATTGCGGAGAAAATCGAGGCCCGAATGCTCAGGAGTTCCGGCAGGCAAAGGTACTCCCCGTTTTTCCTGGCCACCTCAATACCCTCGGCATTGACCGACAGCGCTTCCGCATGGGCGGGAATCGCTGCCAGCATGGCGGACTTGTAGCTGCAGTAAAGCGCAAGCCAGCTTTTTATTCCGGATTCCCGATATCGCTCGATCCACTCGAACGCCTCACTGCGCCCGGCCTCCGGAGCGAGCGAGCGGGCCTGACACCAGCCATGCATAATGTGGGCGCGGGTCAGCCATTGCCTGAACCCCATCTCCCCGGACAACGCTATCGCTTCGGACAAGAGTTCAATCGCGGTCGCATCGTCGCCGCAGTTCGCATGAACCTCCGCCGCGAAAACCAGTGCGAATGCCTGTTCGTAGGGCGAATCCAGCGACCTGGCCAGACAAACAGCCTCACGCGCCCTCTCTGTGGCCTGCTCGGGATACCCCTGATACCAGAGCACCCGCGCGACCAGCGCCAGGCCCGTCACCCCGGGATCCATGCCGAACTGCAACGAATGCCCCGCCGCAGGCCGGCAGGCATGGATCGCCACGGCTTCGTCCAGCGCCACTTTGGCCTCCCGCAGTTGCCCCATCGGGAAAAGCGTGCCCCCCAGCGCGAGCCGGGCTTCCATCAGAAAGGCATTGTCGCCCGCCCTCTGCGCCATCTCGACCAGTTCCTGGGCCAGGTCGCGCGCACGCCCCAGCCGACCACTTCCGAAGTGGTAGAGCCGCAGGCCGAAAACGACCTTGAAGAGGCTCTCCGGATCGTCGAGATGTCGAGCCAGCCAGAGCGCACGGTCATAGACGACCTCCAGCTCCGGTGCCGAGAACCCCTTCTGTGCCATCCAGGCCGTGCCCGATAGCAGCAGAAGCCGTAACTCGAGTTCGAGGTTTTCGACACTCTTCTCGAGCCCCTCAAGAACCTCGAGGGCCTTTTCGACATAGTCGATCGCATCTGCATGCAGTCCTCCCTGCTGTGCCCTTTTTGCGGCCATATACAGATACGTCAGTGCCCGTGGAGCATCGGCACCTGCCAGGAAGTGGAACGCCAGAGCGGGACTCTGATCGTTCAGCTGGCTTGCGTAAAAGGTCTCGAACGCTGAACCCACCCTAAGGTGAAGACTGGTACGCTGCTCCTTCAGCAGGGACTCGACAGCAACCTGAGAGATCAACGGATGCCGCAGGCCATACTCGAGTTCGGGAAAGGCAGGCTTCTCAACGATAAAGGCATTGCGTGCCAGTCGGTCCAGTTGCCGCCTGAGCTCCGCTTCTTCCGTCTCCGCGACCCTGATCAGCAGGCCGACAGGCACATCCCTGCCAATGATAGCCATCAGCTGCAGCAGGCTTTTGTCCCGCGGCTCCAGGGCGTCTATGCGCGCCGACAGAATCGATTGAACGGTGGCGGGAATTGCAAGGTCGCCGTGTGTCGACGCAAGCCCGAGAGCGCCCCGGTCGCCCCGGAGGACGCCCTGCTCTATCAACGACTGCACTACCTCTTCGAGAAACAGGGGATTTCCCGAGGCTCTTGAAATGATCTGTGACTTGATCTGCGCAAGCCCCGGCCCGGTCCCCAGAATGCAGTCCAGCAGCGCTTTCGACTCGAGCCGGGCAAAGGGGCGCAGAACAATCGGTTCGCAGATGGCCCGGGCCCGAATATCCTCCATGATCCCGATCCGGGCGCCCAGAATGACCAGTATCCTCCGCCCCTGCAATCTGGCCGACAGTTTCATCAGCAACTCCAGCGACTCGTAATCGGCCCACTGAACATCATCGACCATCAGGACAACCGGTCGCGTCTGCGTCACGCTCTCCAGCACCTGTTCCATCGCAACCTCGACTCTGGAACGCAAGACGCCTGTATCCGCCTCGAACGGCCTGCCACCGGCATCACCCGAACCAATACCCAGCAGGCCAAGTACCGGGGCGCTCAGGCCCGCCTGCCGGCTCTCGTTACGGTACCATACCTGCCGAAGCTTGCGTTCGATCGCCGCCTGATCGTCACCCCCGGCGATATCGAGCAACTGCCTCAACAGCGATGCCACGCAGTGATAGGTCATGCCCCGGTCATAGGCCGAAAGGCTGACGTCCAGGACCCTGCAGGGCCTGTCTATCCGTCTTTTGAACTCATGGATCAGCCGCGTCTTGCCGATGCCGGGCTCGCCGAAGATTCCCACCATGTTACCCGCACCGGCGCAGGCATCCCCGAACCTCGCGCACAACCGCTCGAGCGGTTCGCCGCGGCCGATAAAAGGCTCCAGCCCCCTGCCTCTGGCGACACCGAAGCGACTGCCGACAGGCCCGGGTCCCAGCAGCCTGTGGACCCGAACGGTCTCGTCCATCCCTTTCAGCAAGACGGCGCCTTCATCGGCGTAACGGAAGTAGTCTTTCGTCAGCCGATGGGTCGACTCGCTCACCAGTGTCCATCCGGGCTCGGCGATGGCCTCGAGCCGGCTCGCCAGGTTGACCGTATGACCGATCGGATCATAGTCGGTCGAAAGGCTCTCGGGCTGTACCGCGCGAACCACCACCTCGCCGCTGTTGATGCCTATCCGGATGGCCAGCCTCCCCTGCCCGCACGGTTATGCCGATGCAGCATTTCAAACATTCTGAGCGCCGAATAAAGCGCGCGCTGCGCATGATCTTCCTGTGAAACAGGGGCACCGAAGAGGGCGAGAATGCCGTCGCCCAGCGATTTGGCGACGTAACCGTCGAAGTGATGGATGGCCTCCATCATCAGCAGCAGAACGGGGTCGATGACGAGCCGTGCATCTTCCGGATCGAGCCCGCGCATGAGGCTCGTCGACTCCGCAAGATCCGCAAACAGCACCGTGACCAGTTTGCGCTCGCCGGCACTGAGCCCCCGGGCCTGCATCGCTTCACGCTCTGCGAGAATTCGCTCCACCAGGTAGTGGGGGTGTACCGGATCGGTGCGTTCCGGCAGCCCGCGCCGGGCTCCAGACCGCTGATTTCCGGCGTCAACTGGTGTCCACAGTGGCTGCAAAAACGCGCCCCCACGCCTGCTGCCGCACCGCAGTACCCGCAACGTCCTGCTATGAAGGCACCACAGGCTTTGCAGTAACGGCGACCGCTGTCGTTTTCGACCCCGCATTGTGCGCACTGCATAGGGCTCCGCCCGAAGCGGCCTCGAGCTTCAGAACCGGCAAGGTCGCTTCTTCAATCAACTGCTTCCCAGTATAGGCTGTCGACAGCTGTCCGCTCCCCGGCGCTTGCGCCATCACACCCCGGAAGCACCGATATCAGGGCGCAGATCCCAGGCGGGGCACTCGGTCATCCGCTGCGCCAGAAAATCGACAAAGGCCCGCACCTTCGGCGAGAGATGACGCCGCTGCGGGTAGACGGCATAGATCGACACCTCCTTGGTCCTGTATCGGCCGAGTACCGCCTGCAGCCGCCCCGCCTTAATGTCGTCGCCGACAACGAAAGTGGGCGTCAGGGTGATGCCGCCTCCTGCGAGCAGCACCTGCTTGAGCGCCAGGCTGTTATTGGTCTGAATAGAACCGGATACCGGCACCGATATCAGGCGGCCGTCGGGCGCAATAAAACACCACACATTGGGCGAGTCCTGATACCTGTAGCAGATGGCGTTGTGGTGCTGCAGGTCCTCGGGCACCCGCGGAGCCCCGTTTCGCGCCAGATACTCCGGTGCGGCGCAGACCACATGACGGCAGGGTCCGAGCCGCCTGGCCACCAGCGAAGAATCGGGCATCTCGGCAATGCGGATAGCGAGATCCACTCCTTCGTCGATCAGGTCCACATGACGGTCTTCAAGGCCCATGTCGACCGAGACATCCGGATAGAGCGCCTGAAACGCAGGCAACAGCGGCGCGATATGGAGTATCCCGAACGACATCGGCACATTGATTCGCAACATTCCGCGCGGTGCCTCCTGCAACCGGGAGACCTCCGCTTCGGCGTTTTCGATGGCCTCGAGCCCGCGTCGGCTCTGGAGAAAGAACGTCTGCCCCACTTCCGTCAGGCTCATTCGCCGGGTGCTGCGATTGAGCAGGCGGGCCCCCAGACCGTTTTCAAGCCGCGTGACATATTTGCTGACTACCGACTTGGAGATACCCAATCGCTCGGCCGCCGCCGTGAAACTGCCGCTTTCGACCACCTGAATGAACACCGCGATATCGTTCAGCCTTTCCATAACGGCCCTTAATAGTACACATTCGTGAACAATCTTATTCCATTAACCCAGATTATTAAAATTCCGAATCCCCTTATTGTGGGTTCCAGCGAACAGGGGAACACCACGCCCACCTACAGACTGGAGAATGACCATGAAAAGCACTCTGTCCCGACTGGCTCTGGCCGCACTGCTGGTTACCGGCTCCGCCAGCGCCAGCGACGCTCGCGATGTCGGTATCAGCCCCTGGGGGCCCGATGACGAGATCGGCCGCCTCAACCTGATCACGCCCGAATCCCGGGCCGCCATCCTGTCCCGTATCGCCGGCGGCAAATCCTACGACCTCTCGGTCGACTACTTTATCGGCATGCCCAGCTGGCAGGCGGCGGGCGACCCCCACTACCGCATCTGGATGACCCATACACCCCATGGCACGGTGATAGACGACCCGCTGCACCTGGGCGAAGAGATGAACGAGCATGTCAGCTATACCGGTGCGGCGGTCTCGATGTACACGCACATGGGTACCCATATCGATGCACTGAGTCACTTCGGCCTGAACGGCAAGATCTGGAACGGCTTCGAGGCCAGCGAACACCTTGGGGACCGCGGTTGGAGCGTCGCCGGGGCGGAAAAAATACCGCCGCTCATCGCACGCGGCGTGCTGCTGGACGTCGCCGCCGCCAAGGGTATGGAGATGCTGCCCGACGGCTATCGCATCAGCCGTCAGGACCTCGTCGAAACCCTCGAAAAGCAGCAGCTGAGCCTGCAGGAAGGCGATATCGTACTGATCCGCACCGGTCGAATGAAGCATTACAACGACGCCGAAGCCTACATGAACAACCCGCCCGGGCTCGGCATGGCCGCGGCACGCTTCCTGGTCGAGGAGAGCGGCGCCATGGTGGTCGGGGCCGACAACCTCAGTTTCGAGGCTTTCCCGTCCGAAGTGGAAAACAACTATGTGCCGCTGCACACCTATCTGCTGGCGGAACAGGGCGCCCCTATCATGGAGCTGGTCTATCTCGAGGAGCTGTCGCAGGACCGTCTCTACGAATTCGCCTTCATCGGCGGCTCGCTGAAACTGCGCGGTGCCGATGCGGCCCCCATCCGCCCGGTTGCGCTGCCCCTGCGCGACCATTGAGGAAGATGATCCAGCAGGTCCGTTCCCGGGCCTGCATACCCCTTACATCCGGGTCTGGCAGTACGGAAAGTGCCGGGGCTCGGGCCCCGCTCACCACGACGAGTTCCCTTTGGAGAATGACATGAACCCGAAATACAGGATCGAATTCTTTCACGATGCCGTCTGTGGCTGGTGCTACATCCAGTCGCCCATCCTGAGAAAGCTGGCGGATGAAGGGCTGGTCGAAGTGCACCACCGGGCCTTCGTTCTTCAGCGCAACGACCACGAAATGAAACTGCGCTTCGGTTCGCTGGAAAATGCCAAGAAGGAGATCCTCAACCACTGGCAGAGCTGCCAGCGCTTCGAAGGCACAAGGCGCTTCAACATAGAAGGCATGCGCGCGGCGCCCTTCAACTACCCTAGCGGACTGCTCGCCGCGAAAGGCGCCAAGGCCGCCGAGCTGCTGGGTGGCCAGGACACGCACTGGGACTTCTTCGACCTGGTACAGCAGGAGCACCTGCAGCGGGCCAACAACATCGGCGCCATCGACACCCTGCTCGGCGTCGCCTCCTGCCTGGGTTTCGATACGGTTGAGTTCGAGCAGACGATGCATTCAGACGAAGTCGAGGCCGGGCTCGAATCCGATCGCAAGAGAGCCGAAAGGTTCGATATCCGATCGATTCCCAGCATGATCGTCGATGACCGTTACCTCGTCGGCAAGACTACGAAGTACAGCGACTTAGTCAGATTGCTGGCCCGGCTTCGCCCCTCGAATCACGTGTGACGCCTGCCTCGCAACACCGGAGCCAGGTCGTCGTCCGTCGACGGCCGCCAAACCCGATCCCGATCAGTCACATGAGCAGCCTGTCCGGCAACCTCGAGTAACGTACGTCTCCAATGCATGGCTGACTTGGCTGTGATTTATAAGCAGTATATTAATAACAAAAAATCAGCAACCTTCACTTTAACTTACACCCGTTTCCCATCTGCAAGTGCAAATAGGCAAACATCACTGACCCAAGCTGCCGGACTATTGCGCACAAGTATCGAGTGCCCCATGTGCGTGGAGTTGACGCTATTCTGGCAGTGGAGCCCGAAATAGATTAGTGAACTCGGTCAACCCACTCCATCAGCGCCAAGAGCGACAGCCTGATCAAAAGTCCGGATATGTGGCAGTGTATGTTGGCTGAAGACTAGCGCCCACAGGTAGCGCGAACGGTATACGTGCTCGCGTGCCCTACAACTCGGTCAGTGGATCAGGTACGTTCTGAGAGATAAAAAATAAAGACTACCCACTTTCGCTTATAGACCTGCGAATAAAGTCGATGACGGCGCCGATAACGCGAGGTTGAGGCTCCTGTTTTTTCCACACGCAGCCGACATCCATCGTCGGCAGGGTATCGTCGAGGTCCCGGCGAATGATGCGCCGGCCCTCCAGGGATATTGGCCGGTAGACCAGGTCCGACAGAATGGTGACCCCCTGCCCCAGCGCGACGAGGCTGCGCACCGCCTCCAGCGAACGGCTACTAAAATGGACTTTCGGCTCCAGGCCGCGCGCACCCCAGTAGCGCTTCACCGTCGATACGTGCTCGTCCATGTCGAGCAGGATGAAATCGGTCTGCGCGATATCCCCGAGGGTCAGCCCCTCCCGGTATTGCAGCGGGTTTTCGCTGTGCAGCCAGAGCCTTCTCGGCGAGCGGAGCATCGTCTCGTATTCGAGTTCGTGCCGGCCCTCCATATTGGAGACGAGTATGAACGCCAGGTCGAACTCCTGCGCCAACAGCCCCTTTTCGATGCTGGTTCTGTCGCGCTCGATCATTTCGATCTGCAGGTTGGGAAAATGCCGGGACAGCGAACTCACCAGCATCGGGATCAGGTAGGCCGAGATAGTTTCGGTCACGCCGATCCGCACCCGTCCCGACAGGTCTTCCGGCGAATGACGGAGCTCTTCGACGGCTTCCTCCACGCCCGCCAGAATGCCCTGGGCCTTGAGTACGAAGCGTTCCCCCGCCTCGGTCAGGTTCACGCCCTTGGCGTGGCGCTCGAACAGTTGCGCCCCAGGCTGCGTTCTAGGTTTTTCAGCGCGATGGTCATCGAAGACTGGGAGACGTGACACCGCAGCGCGGCCCGGGAAACCTGCCCGGTTTCCGCCAGGGCGACCAGGTACTCGAGTTGTCGAAGCGTGATAGCGGTAGACATTATTGTTTAAATCAATATTTATTGTTCAAGAATATATATTAGCAATACAAATCCGCTCCGGATAGCTTGGTATCAAACCCGACGCGATACCGGAGATTTCCATGCCAGTCGAAGACAAACGCGGCTACTGCACCCTGTGCCGTTCCCGGTGCGGAACGCTCAACAGGGTGGAAAACGACAGCCTCATCAAGGTGCTGCCCGACCCGGAACACCCGACCGGCGCGGCCATGTGCATGAAGGGGCGCGCCGCGCCCGAGCTGGTGCACAGCCCCAACCGCATCCTGTACCCCATGCGGCGCACCCGGCCCAAGACGGACGAGGATCCCGGCTGGGAGCGCATTTCATGGCAGGACGCCATCGCCGAGATCGCCGCCCGGCTGTCCGACATCAAGGCGGAAAGCGGCGCCGAGGCCGTCGCCTTCGGCGTCACCACGCCCAGCGGTACGCCCATTTCCGACAGTATCGACTGGATCGAGCGGTTCGCGCGGGCCTTCCAGAGCCCCAACATCTGCTACGGCACCGAGGTCTGCAACTGGCACAAGGACTATGCGCACGCCTTCACGTTCGGCTGCGGCATGCCGACGGCCGATTACGCCAACGCCGACCTGATCATGCTCTGGGGCCACAACCCCACCAATACCTGGCTCAGCCAGGCCACGGCGATCGGCAACGGGCGCGAAAGGGGCGCGCGGATGATCGTGATCGACCCGCGCAAGACGCCGCTGGCGGCCGGCGCGGACGCCTGGCTGCGGGTACGGCCGGGGACCGACGTCGTGGTGGCGCTGGGCCTGATCCGCCTGCTGATCGGGCGCGGCGGCTACGACAGACGCTTCGTCCGCGCCTGGACCAACGCGCCCTTCCTCGTGCGCGGCGACGATGCGACCCTGCTGCGCGCCGATGACTGCGAACTGCCGGACGCCCCCCGCCACGACGGTGCCGCGGCCTACGTCATCTGGGACAGCGAAGCCGGCCACCCGGTCCGCTATAACCCCGGCTGCGAATCGTCGCTTGCCGGCGCGGCGCGCTGCGCCCTCGACGGCCGCTACCGCGTATGGCTCCGGTCGGGGGAGACGGTCGAGTGCGAACCCGTTTTCGCCCGCCTTGCGCAGGCCTGCGACCACTATACCCCCGATTTCGTCGAGCGGATTTCCGGTGTCGACGCCGGGCAACTGACGCGGGCCGCCGAGCTCCTCGTCTCCAGCAGGCGCGTGGCGTACCACGCCTGGACCGGTATCGGCCAGCACGAAAACGCGACCCAGACCGAACGCGCGGTGGCCATTCTCTATGCCCTGACCGGTGCCTTCGACACCCGGGGCGGCAACCGCCTCTACAGCCAGTTGCCGCTGCGGCCGGTGAACGGCCAGGAGCTGATCGGCCCGGGCCAGAAGCGCAAGGCGCTGGGACTGGAGAAGCGGCCGCTGGGGCCCGCCGCCCAGGGCTGGATCAACGCCCGGGACCTCTACGCCGCGATCGTCGACGGCCAGCCCTACCGGGTGCGCGCCTTCTTCGGCTTCGGCACCAACACCCTCGTCAGTCAGGGCGACGTGGCCCGCGGCACCGAAGCCCTGCGAAGCCTGGAGTTCCACGTGCACTGCGACCTGTTCGAGACGCCGTCGTCCCGGTTCGCCGACATCCTGCTGCCGGTCAACACGCCCTGGGAGCGCGAAGCGCTGCGCGCGGGCTTCGAGATCGACGAGCGGGCCGTCGAGCAGGTTCAGCTTCGCCAGCGCATGGTCTCGCCGCGCGGAGAGTCGAAGTCCGATACCGAGATCGTATTCGCACTGGCCGAAAAGCTCAGCATGAGCGAGCTGTTTTTCGGCGGCAATCTCGAGGCCGGCTGGAACTGGATGCTGCAACCGGCGGGGCTGGACGTCGAACGGCTGCGCCGGCACCCCGAGGGCATACGCGTCCCGCTGACACAGCGTACCCGCAAGTACGCCGAAATACTGGAGGGCCGGGTGCGCGGCTTCGACACGCCGACCGGGCGCGTCGAGCTCTATTCGGAAACCCTGCTGCGCAACGGCCAGGCGCCCCTGCCCGCGTACGCGCCAAGGGACGACGCAGCCGACGGTCGCTACCCCTGCACCCTGACCTCGGTGAAAAGCGGCTACTTCTGCCACAGCCAGCACCGGTCACTGGTCTCGCTGCGCAAACGGTCGCCGCTGCCCGTCGCCCAGTTGAGTACGACGCTGGCCGAACGAAAAGGGATTCGGGACGGCGACTGGGTGGAGATCGAAACCACCGAAGGCCGCGCGCGCTTCAGCGCCCTGCTGAGCCCCGACCTGGCAACCGACGTCATCGTCGCCGAGTTCGGCTGGTGGCAGGCCTGCGGGGAACTGGGTCGCGACGGTTACCCGGTCAGCGGCGCCGGCACCAGCAACTACAACAACCTGATCAGCGCCCGGCATAGGGACCCGATCAGCGGCTCCGTGCCGATGCGCGCCTTCCCCTGCGACGTCTCGCTCGCCCCGGATCAGGACAGCGAGCGCCGCCGCTGGCAGGGCTGGAGACCCTTCAGGGTGAGCCGTATCGCCCTGGAAGCCGAAGGCGTGGCCGCCGTGGAGCTGGAGACGCCCGACGGCTCGCGGCTGCCGGGCTACCTGCCGGGCCAGCACATCACCCTGCGGGTCGATACCGGCGACGGCGAGCTGATCCGCGCCTACTCGCTGACCGGCGCCGCCCGGCAGCACGGCCGCACGCGCTACAGCATCGCCGTTCGCCACCAGCGGGCCGTCGACGCGCAGGGTAACGGCGTCGAAGGCAGGATGTCCGGCTACATCCACAAGAAGCTCGCGCCCGGCCAGACCGTCCAGCTCGGCGCACCCAACGGCAACTTCGTCCTGCCGCTGTCGCTGCCGCAACCGGTGGTGATCTTCGCCGGCGGGATCGGCATCACGCCCTTCATCAGCTATCTCGAATCGCTGGTCGACGCACAGGACATGCCCGAGGCATGGCTGCACTACGCGAACCGCAACAGCGCCACCCATGCGTTCGCACGGCGTCTGGCCACGCTGCAGCGGCAGTTGCCGCGCCTCAGGGTCATCGACTACTACAGCGAACCGCTGGAGCGGGATGTCCGGGGCAGGGACTACGACGCCAGCGAGCTGCTCTCCGCCGCGGTCGTGCCCGATGCCCTGATCGGCCGCCGCGCCCGTTTCTACCTGTGCGGCCCGGCCCCGATGATGGCGGCCATCACCGGGCAACTGATCGAACGCGGCGTCCCCGCCTTCGACATCTTCAGCGAGGCGTTCCGGTCCCCCTGAGTCTCGATCCCGCAGGCCACCGGGATTACCGGATCACCTTCGCCCGCTCCGAGCGCCTGAACCTGAACTGGACTCCGGAGAGCGGCCCGATTCTCAATTTCGCGGAGAAGCATCGCCTGAAGCTGCCAAGCGGCTGCCGGGTGGGTCAATGCGAAAGCTGCGCCGTACGCATTCTGTCCGGCCAGGTGCACCACCTCAACGGCCAAGAGCCGGAAGACCCCGGCGTGTGCCTGACCTGCCAGGCAGTGCCGGTCAGCGACCTCAGGCTGGACATCTAAAAGGAGAATAGAAATGACGAACAACACCATGGCCGCACCGGGAAACCGATCCTTGCTGCGCCACCTGACCAATGGATGCACGCGCATCTTCGACCGCTACCTGCCCGATCCGCTTGTGATCGTGGTACTCATTACCCTCGCCATCCTGGTCGCCGGCGTGACCCTCAAGGGGCAGGCGCCGACGGCAATGCTCGGCTACTGGATGGATGGCTTCTGGACGCTGCACGCTTTTGCGATGCAAATGGTCCTGATACTGGTGGCGGGCTTCGTCGTCGCCACCACGCCGCTGTTCAAACGGCTGGTCTCGATCGTGGCCGCGGCCGCGACGACGCCGGGCCGCGCCATCGTCATCGTGACGCTGGTATCCCTCGCCGCCAGCTGGCTGAACTGGGGAATCGGCCTGGTCATCGGCGCGGTGCTCGCCCGGGAGCTGGCCGGGCGGGTGGCCGGCGTCGACTACCGCCTGCTGATTGCCAGCGCCTACTCGGGCTTCCTGATCTGGCACGCAGGCCTTTCCGGCTCGGTTCCGCTGACGCTGGCGACGCCCGGCAATTTTCTCGAGTCCAGCGTCGGCCTGGTGCCGACCAGCCTGACGCTGTTCAGCCCCTTCAATATCACCCTGGTCGCGGCGCTGTTCATCGTCCTGCCGTTGACCAACTACCTGCTGATGAAGGGCATCGACAAGCCGTTCACCCTCGACGCCCGGCGCGAGACGGCCGAGCCGCGCAGCGTCGAAATCCAGCGGCCCGCGGAACGCCTGGAGCGGGCCCGCTGGCCCGCGCTGCTCATCGCCCTCACGGGGCTGACGGGCGTCGCCGTCTACGCCGTGCAGGGGGCGGCCTGAACCTCAACGTCATCATCTTCGCGCTGATTTTCGCCGGCATCGGGCTGCACGGGAACCTGCGCAACTTCCTGGACCTGATGAACGAGGCGGTCAAGGGCGCCAGCGGCGTCATCATCCAGTTCCCGTTCTACGCCGGCGTCATGGGCATGATGAGCCAGTCCGGACTCGCGGGCGACTTCGCGCAGCTGTTCGTCGATATCGCCAGTGCGGACACCCTACCGGCCTGGAGCTTCCTGTCGGCCGGCATCATCAATATGTTCATCCCGTCCGGCGGCGGCCAGTGGGCCGTGCAGGGTCCGATCCTGATGGAAGCGGCCCGGGCACTCAATGCCGACATTCCCAGGGTCGCCATGGCATTTGCCTGGGGAGACAGCTGGACCAACATGCTGCAACCCTTCTGGGCCCTGCCGGCTCTGGCCATCGCCGGCCTGAAAGCCAGGGATATCATGGGGTATTGCACCATCGTTCTGCTGGTGTCGGGCGCGGTGATCGGTGGCGCGCTTCTGCTGAGTTGACAGTACGAACAGCCAATCTGAACTGATTGGGGCTTTCGAGTGAGTCTAGGCTGGCGACGCAACTCGAAAGTTCCCCTTACCCGCATACGGAAGTACCGGAACAAACTAGCTTGATGGGTACATCCCGCTCTTTCACGGGCATTCATCAAAGCGGTAGAAGAACCTGCCGCCCGGTATTACCCAGACCTACCAGGAAAACAAAAGTCGTAGCCCCTAATCGAGCCTTTTCGGGCTCAGATACCAAGCTTGTGACACTTTTCGAACCGAACTGAGTATGGCAGAGGCGATCTGCTGTACCTTCGTGCCCGTCAGGCTGTAGTGGTTCAAAGATCATCGATCAGTGAACAGGGCGCCTCAGTAACAGCATAATGGCCAGCGGAGGTTTACATACGGCCATTCCAATTCAAGGCCAGGTCCTCCTGAGGCAGAGTGGAGCGCGCCCATGACGAGCCACTCCACTCAAATTAGGAAATAGTCAACCTGAGCGAAGCGCGTTGCGACGAGGTTCATCTTCGAGGGGCTCCCGCATTCGCGGGAGTGACGGGGTAACGATTCACTCTGGCCACCCCGCAAACACGCGGGTCATCTATCAGCTTCCAATTAGCATCACTTGGGTGGTTTGCCTGACGAGAGCACAGGATTATCCATAAACGAGGCGGTTTAATCAGGTATCGATTTCTGCCGACAGGGCGATGTGCCTGAATATCTCGACCTTTCCAATAGCCGGTGACGGTGGGTATATCCATTCGTTGTTGATCTGTTGCTTCATCGCCTTGCCTTCATGCCGCGTCTTTCGCACCTCGCGATCCCAGCCGGTGGTGAACAGGGCGCCCCAGGGTCCAAGGTCGACACAGGTGGCGTAAAACGCCTGGCGGTAGGGGATGAGTTCACAGCCAACCAGGTCGTGCAATGCGTTATGGCCGGCATAACGGCCAAGCTCCAACGCATGCTGGCATGAGAGGTAGGTGGGATGAATATCGTCAGCCAGGGCATGTGCCGTGTCACCGGCGGCGAATACCGCTTCTGAGCCGATGACCCTGAGGTCTCTGCCAACCTTCAGACGTCCGTACTCGTCGTATTCGCCGGGGATGAAGCGGGTCAGGGGACTGGACGTCATGCCCGTTGCAAGGACGACGGTATACGTCTTGATCACTTCGCCGCTGTCGAGCTCTAACGCATCGGCGCGGATTGCCTCTCCCCGGTCTCGAGCCGCGTCTCGATGTCACACGTTTTGATGGCCTCCTCGATGTGCGGCTCGGGGTTGGCGCCAAGATCCGCGCCGATCTTTGTCATCCTGTCGACGAGGATGATGCGTGTCTCTTTGCCGAGGCGGCTGCGCAGCTCGGTTGCCAGTTCCAGCCCCGTAAAGCTGGCACCGATAATGACGACGGTTGCCGACGCTTCATCACCGGGCGGCAGCTGTTCAAGATGGCGGTCCAGCCGCGAAGCCTCCTCGAAGGTGTCGATGGAAAAGGCATGGATATCAGCACCCGGGATGGGGAGTGGACGCAGCCGGCTACCGGTGGCCAGCACCAGACGATCATAGCGACTGTCGCTACCGTCCGCAAAATGGATTGTACGGGTCTGTGGAACGATGTTGCTTGCCTCGGCCACGGAGAAGTCGACACCGATCTCCTTCATCAGCGGTGCCAGCGGCACGCGCAAATCCGGGCTGGCCCCCTCATACAGGCGCGGGCGGATCGTCAGGCTGGGACTGTTACTGAACAGCCGGATCCTGACATCCCGGGCATCATAGGTATCACGTTCGGCAGCCGCACTCATGGCGGCCCAGACGCCGGCAAACCCGCCGCCCAAAATGTGAAGCTCTCGCATAACTGACTCCTTCAGAAACATCGTGATGGGACGTCAATCAAGATAGAGCTTACATATGTGCAAACATAGAGTTAAAATCGTCAACTGTATTTGCGGGATTGCAAGCTAATGATTTCTTGGGATGATTACCGCCTGGTGCTGGCCGTCGCTCGTGCCAAGGGCTTGCCGGGGGCAGCTGAAAGCCTGGGAGTAACGCTATCAACGGTGTTTCGCCGGCTTGAACGGACCGAGGATGCGCTCGGCACTCGGTTGTTTGACCGGCTGCGGGGCAGCTACCAGCCAACCGAGGCGGGGCTTGAACTGGTGCGCGCCGCTGAGCGGATGGAGCAGGATGCACTGGCCGCCGACCGCTCCGTCACCGGCCGCGACCGGCAACTGACCGGCACCCTGCGGGTGACCGCCACGGAATCGCTTACCACCTTTTTCCTGGCCCGCCACCTCCCGACCTTTCACAGCAAGCATCCCGGCATTACCGTTGAAATTATCCCTGATAACCGCCTGTTGAGCCTGGCGGCCCGAGAGGCTGATATCAGCCTGAGACCGAAACGCCCGACCGAAGAGACATTGGTTGCACGCAAGGCAGGCACCATCCATTGGGGGATCTACGCCGGCAAGGCGACCGCTGAATCACTCGGCCGGGTTACCGAGTTGTCGGCACTGGCCAAATGCAGAGTTGTCGACTGGGACGGACGGCCGGTAACCTCGAGGCTTGAGGATGCCATACCGGGAGTGGAGATTCCGATACGCTCTGGCAGCCTACTCACCAATGCCGCGCTCGCGGCAGAGGGGACTTGCTGGCGCTGTTGCCCTGTATCGTAGGAACCCTCTGGCCCACTCTCGCAACGGTATTGGCGCCGCTGCCGGAACCTGCCGGGGAGCTGTGGGTCGCTATCCATGAGGATATGCGTGGCAATGCTCGGGTGAAGGCGCTATTTGATCACCTGGTCGTTGCCGCCGAAGCCGACAAGCACCTGTTTAACGGGACAGGCTAAGAATGTTTGCCAGGGAAATAGGTGAAACAGGGAGGTTTCATCATTGACTGCAGGCCAATGCGAACGCCACAGAAACCAGCATGTCCGCGCACCTGCGCCCGTTTTTGTGGCCTGACCTACGCATAGGCTGGGAGCCAGTTTGTAGGCCAGGTTAATAATTCTATTTTCCACTTGCTCGTATTCACGCATCAGGCACCTTGATTTCATCCAACAACCACTCACGGAACTCTCTGGCGATCGGGCGTTCAATGTTCAGACCGGCACTGACCACATAATACGCTTGAGCACATCGAACCGGACGATCAACCACCACTTCCAACTTGCCCGCATCTAGCTCCGTGAGCAGCAGATCTTTAACGCCTAATAAGACCCCCTGCCCGGATACCGCAGCTTCCAACGCCAGCAGGCCATTACCAAACTGCAGCGCCTTAAAGGATTTCAGATCATCACAGCCCTGCTGTCGAAACCACTCTCGCCACCCACAAAGATCGTCAAAGCGAGCCAGGGTGCGATCGAATAATAGCGGTTTCGTATTCAATAACTCCATGACATCTGAAACCGAAACCAGACCCGGTTTACACATGGGAACAAGGTCAAGGTCCATCAAGCGATGTAGTTCCAGATCTTCATAGTCTCCATAACCTAATCGCACCGAAACATCGATTCCTGCCCGTTTCAGCTGCGACACGCCAAATGCGCTTCCACGCGCCTGATCGACTGAATGCAAGCTTGCCTGCAGCCGCACCTCGGCTTCCGGGTATCGGGCATAAAAGCGATGCAGACGCGGCACGATCCATTTCGTGGCGAACAGAGGTTCAGCACAGACCGTGATGACTTTCCGCTCTTCGCTGTAAAGACGGATCTTATCAACGGCATCAGTTAAGATTTGGAAGCCTTCATGCAACTCTGGCAATGACGCGCGAGCGGCTGGTGTAAGGCTGACGCGACGATGATGTCGAACGAACAGCTCAACCCCCAGATACTCTTCGAGCGCCTTGACCTGGTGACTGATTGCAGCCGGGGTGACGTTCAGTTCCTTCGCGGCCTTGGCGAAGCTTTTGGTTCGGGCGGCAACCTCGAAATACGAGAGTGCGATCAGGGGGAGTCGTGACATACCAAGTACTCTCAAGAGCAACTGCGCGCATGCGAATGCGCACAGTCGATAGCATACGACTAGCCACTATAACAGCATACCGGCTGAATAGCTTTGCTCTTCCCGCGCAGCTATTCAACGACTCCCCTCCTGGGCTGATTTAGCCGGCAACCGCTGAAGCAAGTTGCTGACGCAGTAGGAACTTCTGGATTTTTCCAGTTGAGGTCGTTGGTATACGCTCAAAGATAATTTTCTTCGGTGCCTTGAAGCGGCTCATGTTTTCCCGACAGAAATCGATCAGCGCCTGCTCCGTCAGTTCGCTACCGTTACGCAGCTGCACGAACGCTGCAGGTACTTCTCCCCACTTCTCATCCGCCAAAGGTACGACCGCAACGAGCTCTACATCAGGGTGGCGCTGGATAACATCCTCAACCTCCAGAGACGATATATTCTCTCCGCCCGAAATGATGACATCTTTCGAACGGTCAGAGATCTTGATATAGCCATCCGCATGCACGACCGCCAAGTCTCCGGTATGAAACCAGCCTCCGGCAAATGCTTCCTCGGTTGCCGACTCGTTGCGCAGATAACCCTTCATTACGATGTTACCCCGGAACATAATTTCACCCACAGTCTTGCCATCGGCGGGAACCGGCTCCAGCGTATTCGGATCGAGCACCACGACCTCCTCCTGAAGCGGATAGGTCACACCCTGTCGTCCGTTGAGCTGGACCCGCTCTTCCAGAGTGCGATCAGCCCAATCATCCTGCTTAACACACACGGTGGCAGGGCCGTAGGTCTCGGTCAGACCGTAGACATGGGTGAGCTCGATCCCTATTCGCTCCATCTTCTCCAGTACCGCCGCAGGTGGTGCTGCTCCGGCAATAAGACCGGCAACTTTGTGCTCGATGGGTGAAGACTGAACCGATGCCGCATCAGCGATCATCGAATGTACTATCGGTGCACCACAATAGTGAGTGACACCATGCTGCCTGATCAGTTGCAGAACCAGCTCCGGATCGACCTTGCGCAAGCAGATGTTCGTTCCGCCGATTGCTGCCAGCGTCCAGGGGAAACACCAACCATTGCAGTGAAACATCGGCAAGGTCCACAGATAGACGACATTGGAGGCCAACCCCCAGGACAGGACGTTGCTTACCGCATTCAGATAGGCACCGCGATGGTGTGTTACCACACCCTTTGGATTGCCTGTTGTCCCCGAGGTGTACCCTAATGCGATTGCATCCCATTCATCGAGCGGTAGCTTGCACTCAGCCAGTTCCGATTGCTCGGCAAGTAATCCTTCGTATTCAAGGTCACCGATAGATGACCCTTTGCCGTAGCTCGGATCGGAAACGTTAATTACGATAGGCGCCGCACACTCCAGCATCGACAGTGCTTTTTCTACGACGCCAGCATACTCCGGATCCACCAGCAAAAGCCGGGTACGACTGTGATTGAGAATAAAGGCAACCGCTTCCGCATCCAGGCGAATATTGATCGAATTCAGAACCGCCCCCGTCATGGGAACACCGAAGTGCGCCTCATACATTGCGGGTACGTTTGGCAGCATTACAGAGACAGTATCTCCCCTGGAAATACCATACCCCTTTAAAACAGAGGCTAACTGACGGCAACGTCGATAGGTTTTGCTCCAGGTATATGTTGTGTCGCCATATACCAAAGCCGTCCTGTCAGAATAAACTGACGCAGCCCTTTTGATAAAGCTTAGCGGAGAGAGCGCCACATAATTAGCTGGTGTTTTTTCCAGCGCCTGATTAAAAGAACATAACCCATTCATAGTATTAACACTCTTATATTGTAATGACAAAAATAGACAACACTTAATTTAGGCTATGCCTTTTCCACCAATAACGGACAGATAACCTCTCCGGCAGCGATGACGAAAACCTTTTAACGGGTTATTTTTTCCCAATTAGGCTTCCGCTTTTCCAGGAAAGCATCAATGCCTTCTCCCGCATCGTGGCTCATCATGTTCTCAGCCATCACATTGCCTGCAAAATCATAGGCGTCGGACAACGACATCTGCCTTTGCGGATTAAACATGGATTTACCATATCGAACGGCAGAAGGGCTTTTGCTCAGAATCTTTTCTACTTTCGCAGCAACAGCATCATCCAGTTCAGCGTCGTCCACTACACTGCTAATAAGCCCCCATTCCAACGCCGTTTCTGCGTCGATAATATCGCCGGTCACCAGCATATCGAAAGCTCGTTTGGCCGAGATACTTCTTGAAAGAGCAACAGCAGGCGTTGAACAGAACAACCCAACATTGATTCCCGGTACCGCGAAACGAGCTGATCTGCCCGCAATAACCAGATCACAGCTGGCTACCAGCTGACAGCCAGCGGCAGCCGCTATGCCGCCAACCTTTGCGATGACCGGAACTGGCAGCTCTACGATGCTCTGCATCATTTTGCTGCAGCGCTTGAACAATGTCTGATAATAGTCCCGCTCAGGATTTGAGCGCATTTCCTGCAGGTCATGACCTGCACAGAACCCACGACCTTCAGCGCTAATAACCACACACCGAACACCGGGGTCCTCTGCGATATCGTCCAGTTCGACTTGCAAGGCAGCCAACATCGCTTCGGACAAGGTATTTAACTTATCCGGCCGGTTAAGAGAAAGAAAGACCGCACCATTACTGTCGGTTCTAAGCAGAATATCTTCTTTTGGTGAGTTCATAGGCATACTTTCTCTCCTCGAAACATCAAGTTTATGAATGATTGATTTCGACGCTGGCCGTTATTGAATTTCTGATAAAGCAGTTTTTGTGTGCACTCTCATGAATTTTGGAAATTGCGGCCTGATCCGGACGCTTATCACCACTGAAAACGACCTTCGGCGTCAGAATTACACGTGTAACTTCCATCCCACCCTTTGAGCTTTTCTCCAGAAATCCCTGCGGATTGTCCTCATAGGACTCCACACAAAAACCTTTAAGCTCTGCAATCGCCAAAAAGAACAACATATGGCAACTGGAGACGGCGCTCACAAGCATCTGCTCTGGATCCGCGCAATTGGGATCGCCTTTGAAGTCTACAGAGGCAGAAACATCAACCTTCTGATTACCATTTAAAGTAACAACATGATTGCGAGAGTAAGTGTTTGCTTCTGTGCTGTGCGGTTGCCGCTGCCAGTTTATTTCTGCTTCATGAATCGACACTTTATAAGACCTCTATATATACTTTTCCGACTACCAGCAATCCTAGCAAAGCCAACTCTTTACTGTAAACTGATGCTTCCTAAGCACATCGTTAACGAAAACTAATGCAAAACACTGTTCATGGGTGACCGCCACCCAGCAACTGCCCCTGTCCTCACCCGCCGCAGGCATTCGGCTTACAACCACGACTTTCCAATGGGAACCGCCACCGGCGGCGATACCGGCAAAAACGAAGGACAAGAAGCCCGCCAGCATTACAAATGCTAAGCATTGCGGTTAGGAAGCATCGTTTTACAGGTAGCGCTCATCAGTATACGCTGATCCTTATGTCATCAGTATGAAGCCTCATGAAATTAACCCGGCGCACCAATAGAAAGAACGACTTGACGCCTGTATTTTCACCACCTTGTGATAACTAGAACCAACGGAGCAAGCCAAACATGAAAACCATCGACGTCGAGTATGCAATTATTGGAGCTGGGACGGCCGGACTGGGGGCTTACTCCAAAATCAGTCGCAAGACGGATAGCTTGGTAATGATTCAAGACGGTCCCTACGGCACCACCTGTGCACGAGTAGGTTGCATGCCCAGCAAACTACTGATCACTGCAGCCGAATATGCACACCACATTGATAGCAGTGAGTTTTTTGGTGTCAAAAGCCAGGGAACAGTGGAGGGCAGCAAAGTGCTGGAACGATTACGCAGGGAGCGTGACCATCGATTTGTAGGACGTAATCTTCAGTATGTAGACAAGATACCTGCACACCATAAAATCGAAGGGCGCGCCCGTTTTATCGCACCAGGTCACCTGCTTGTTGGCGAAGAAATCGAAGTCAAGGCAAAGAAAATCATTCTTGCCTGTGGCTCACGGCCCGAAGTCAGAGAAGTGTTCGAGCCTGTTATGTCACGTGTCCTTACCAGCGATACGATATTCGAGATAACAGACCTGCCTCGCTCCGTTGCTGTAATCGGCCTGGGGGTTATTGCGCTGGAACTCGGGCAAGCACTGCATCGCCTGGGTGTCGATACGACGCTGTATGGTCGCTCCGGAAGAATAGGCGGCCTTACTCACCCGGATATGCAGCAGGAAACGCTCGAAACCCTCAGCAAGGAACTGGAGATCTATCCCAGCGGAACCGTGGAGAAAACCTGGGAGGATGATGGCGCCTGGATCCAGTACCAACGATCAAATGGCGAGCAGGTAACCAAGGTATTCGACCGTGTGCTGGTTGCTACAGGCAGGGTGTCAAATGTCGACCGCCTGGATCTTCAGGCTGCAGGTGTCGACTGTGCTCGGTATGGCGATTTTTCGTTCGACCCGAAAACCTTGGCCTACCCCGGCCACCCCATTTTCATCGCAGGCGATGCAACCGACGTTTTACCGGTATGGCACGAAGCCTTCGACGAAGGCCGTATCGCAGCGGACAATGCCCTGAACTACCCGAAGACAGTGGACGCCAAACGTCGCACGCCTCTGATGATCTACTTTACCGACCCGCAAATGGCAATAGTCGGCAAAACTTACCGGGAACTGCAGAACCAGGAGATTGTCGTTGGTGAGCTACCATTCTCCAGCCCGCGGCATATCGTCTGGAACAAAGTAGATGGCCGCATTCAAGTGTACCTGGATGCTAGCACCGGAAGAATTCTGGGCGCAGAGCTGCTCGGATACCAGGCCGAGCACCTTGCTCACATACTGGCACTGGCCATCACGCACCAGATGACAGCCGAGCAGGTACTCGAGATGCCCATTTACCATCCGAGTGCCGAAGAACTCTTGCGGGACGTTTTGGTGGACGCCCAGCGCAAACGATAGGACTCCGCCTCCGTTATTCGGTGACGTTCCTTTGGCAGACTGTTGAAAACCTGGCTCAACTCAACAGTGCTGCCTGTTTTTTATTGTGCCTGCGATATACGAACGCCTGGTCTTGCTTGGCGCCATTTCTCGATATGCGCATCGCATGCACGGCCTTGCGTCGGGCTATACCTGGAGGTCCCTCATGCAGACCCGGTTTCAACCCATCATTCGGAGTTGGAACAGCCTTTAGGCTGCCACTTTGCCCCATGACAACCTGCCAGCGAACCGCGCCAAGAATCTCACTGCCCTACCCTGACGACAGCGCACTGTTGTTCGAGCGACTGCGCCATCTCCCTTACCCCGTGTTTCTCGACAGCGGGCAGCGGGGCCTGTCACGGGGGAGGTTCGATATTATCAGCGCGGCACCGAGGTACCGCGTGGTCTCGCACATGGGCCGCTGCTGGAAGGAGACCGCCGAGGGTGCACGCGTCCCCCTTAGCGACGCCCCCTTTATGGCTCTTAAGCGGATCATCGAAGCAGAAGCCAACGGGGACCGCGACCCCGACCTCCCCTTCAAAGGAGGTGCAATCGGGTATTTTGCCTACGACCTGGCAAGAACGCTGGAGTCATTGCCCGCACTGGCACAACGGGATATCGACCTGCCTGAGATGCAGGTTGGCATCTATGACTGGGCACTGGTGATCGACCATCAGAAACGCTTGGCTACCCTGGCCTGCCACCAAGAGGAACTCCTGCCCCGGCTAAAGCAATTGCATCAGCTGTTGACCGCAGTCCAATCTCAACCAACAGGATCATTTTCCCTGAGCACGCCCTTTGCAGCGAACATGGATCGGCAACAATACGGTGAAAAGTTTCGTCGGGTGATCGACTACATAGAGGCCGGAGATTGCTACCAGGTCAACCTGGCCCAACGTTTTAGCGCCCGGTTCACTGGCGACAGCTGGCGTGCATACCGGGCGTTGCGCGAAGTGGCCCCAACGCCCTTTGCGGCCTACCTGCCGACCCCTTCCGGCGACCTGCTGAGCCTGTCCCCGGAACGCTTTATTCAGAGCTGCGGGACCGAGGTGGAAACCAAACCTATCAAAGGCACCCGCCCACGCGGCCAGACCGCCAGCGAAGACACCTGTCTGGTCGAAGCTCTTCGCCGTAGCCCCAAGGACCGCGCCGAGAATCTTATGATCGTGGACCTGCTGCGCAACGATCTGGGTAAAACCTGCTCTATCGGCTCGGTGCGAGTCCCCAAGCTGTTCGAAATCGAAACCTACGCCAACGTCCATCACCTGGTATCCACCATTTGCGGCCGCCTGGACCATCCCGGCAAATCTCTGGACCTGCTGCAGGGTTGCTTCCCGGGCGGATCAATTACCGGTGCACCGAAGCTCCGATCGATGGAGGTAATCGAGGAGCAAGAACCCCAGCGACGCAGCGCCTATTGCGGCTCCATCGGTTACATCGGTTTCAACGGTCGTATGGATACCAGTATCTGTATTCGTACGCTGATCGCCACTCAGGGACGGCTGTATTGCTGGGCGGGAGGCGGCATCGTGGCCGATTCTGATTGCGATGCGGAATATCAAGAGACCTTCGACAAGGTGAATAACCTGTTGCAAACACTCGAGAAAATATTTTTAAACGCCTCACTTGACGACCAGAAACCTAAATAATGACCCTTTGTAAAAGACCCGACTATATCTACATTTCAAACACCAGACAACCCGGAGAAAAGTTCTCTTTACCGCCCCCCAACGGGTTAAGGTCACTTGTCTAGAAAAACGCGCCGCTTCTTAACCTAGCTACCAATTCCTCTGCATACAGACGAATTAATCCATAAAAATCAATAAGTTAAATTACAGAGACCGCATTCGGAATATGATGATCAAGCACTAACAGAACTAATCAACCTGCTTAGAAAACGTCATTTTACAGCGAAGGCCACTCTTCATAGGATAGCTACTCGGACTTATTCCGCCGCTGTGATAATAAAAACAGAATAGACAGGATTTTCTTGATGAACCAAACAGCTCAAAGCACCACAGCTCAAAGCACCACATTGTCAAACGAATACGACACGGACTACGAGTTAGGGCAGGATAACGTTCAAATTATGGGTATGGATATCCATAATCCTGTTTTCGGCATAAGCGCCGGCCTGATTCTTCTTTTCATAATCGGAACACTGCTGTTTCCCGCCGAAGCCAAGGTTGCCCTGACCGGCGCCCGGAGCTGGTCGATCGAAAACTTCGACTGGCTCTTCATGATTAGCTGTAACGCCTTCGTTATTTTCTGCCTGGCCCTGATCGTACTCCCGATCGGCCGGATCCGTCTCGGTGGTGCCGCCGCCAAGCCGGAATTTTCCACTGTCTCGTGGTTTTCGATGCTGTTTGCCGCCGGCATGGGCATCGGTCTGATGTTCTGGAGCGTAGCCGAACCCGTCGCTTACTACACCGACTGGTACGGTACGCCTCTGAATGTTGCCGCGAATACGCCGGAAGGCGCTACGATGGCGCTGGGTGCGACCATGTTCCACTGGGGTCTGCATCCCTGGGCGATCTACGGTGTCGTGGCGCTGGCGCTGGCCTTCTTCTGCTACAACAAGGGCCTGCCGATGACCGTGCGTTCGGCCTTCTACCCGTTGATCGGCGAACGCTGCTGGGGGCCGATCGGGCACGTCATCGACATCCTGGCGGTACTGGCGACCATTTTCGGTCTGGCGACTTCCCTCGGTCTTGGCGCTCAGCAGGCCGCCAGCGGTCTGAACTACCTGTTCGGCATCGAAAACAACATCAGCACCCAGATCGCCGTGATCGTCGGCGTGACCTGTGTGGCACTGCTTTCCGTGGCGCGCGGTCTCGATGGTGGCGTCAAGCTGCTCAGCAACATCAACATGATCATCGCCGCCGGCCTGGTCGCGCTGGTCATCGTTCTGGGTCCCACTCTGGAGATCTTCCGCTCCATGGGCACCATCCTGGGCAGCTATGCGGAGAACATCGTGCCGCTGAGCAACTGGGTCGGTCGTGAAGACGGCACCTGGTTCCATGGCTGGACCGTGTTCTACTGGGCCTGGTGGGTGTCCTGGTCGCCGTTCGTCGGCATGTTCATTGCCCGCGTGTCCAAAGGCCGTACCGTGCGCGAGTTCATGACCGCCGTGCTGCTGGTCCCGACATTGGTGACAGTGGTCTGGATGGGCGTGTTCGGTGGTACTGCACTGGAACAGGCGCAGGCTGGCGTCGGCGCTCTGGCGGGTGGCATCTCCGATGTTTCGCTGGCCATGTTCCAGATGTTCGAGAACCTGCCGCTGACCATGCTGATGTCCTTCGTCGCCGTCATGCTGGTACTGGTGTTCTTCATCACCTCGGCCGACTCCGGTTCCCTGGTGATCGACAGCATCACCTCGGGCGGCAAGACCGATGCACCGATGCTGCAGCGCCTGTTCTGGGCTACGCTGGTGGGTATCATTGCCGGTGTGTTGCTGATCGGTGGCGGCTCCGAAGCGCTGACGGCGCTGCAGGCCGGTGCGATCACGACCGGGCTGCCCTTTACTCTGGTGCTGATGCTGATGTGCGTGAGCCTTTACAAAGGCCTCAAAACAGAAGTACGCTAGTGCTCCTTTAGAAAAAAAGCCGGCCTTGTGCCGGCTTTTTTCATTGGCTCAGCTACAAAGTGAATTCAAGGGCAGTAGATCCAGCCAAAAAACAGCCATTTTTCACCTACTGCCACTCTCCTTTCGATTCGCCGGGACCTCCACTTTCCTACCAGCGACCGGGACTTCGAAGAAATCTGCCAGCTGAACGTGGCGTGCGCCTGAAACGCTCATCGATCCGGCTTGAAAGCCTGCAACTGTGCGTAAAATCTATACGTTTGTACGATTCCTGATTTCCATGAGTTTCGACAAACTAAGTGACGTTGACTTAACTTCCTTGGTTACAACATAAATATAATAGCGATCTATTCCGATCTCTTCGTCAAGTAACTGCTCGATTAATGTTTGAAAATCAAACAAGCTGATTGTTATTACTTTGAGCACATAATCACAACCACCACCCGTCGCGCAGCACTCGACAATCTCATCGATACTCTGAATGCGTTTTTCGAACCGATCAAAATCTGACTTTTTATGTGACTTCAAAGAGACTGTCACAAAAACCTTGGTCAGGTCGAGAATTTTATCGACGGCGACCTGCCCCCGATAACCAGTGATGAGACCAGCGTTTTTAAGCTTGGTTAGTCGAAGCCAGCAGGGCGTTGGCGAAAGATTAACCAATTCAGCAAGCCGATTTTTGCTTATTTGCCCATGCTGCTGCACGGCACTCAAAATTCGGACATCCACAGCATCTAGTGCGACTTTTTTCATATTTTTAACGCTACAAATAGCATCCTGTAGGCACGAGTTTAGTCACCCAGGTGAAGATCTTCAATCTATAAGCTGTTAACGCAAACGGATGAGCTTCAGCCACAGTGAGGCAATTAGCGGGAGAATCTCTTGTCCTGTTTCGATGCATCCAGCATTGGTCCGGCGTGTTGCCGAACCTCTTGGTAAAGTTCGTCACCCGCAACCATGAGGCAGGCTGGGGCACAGAGCTGTACCTTGATTCAGTCCCGCCCGCTGCACAATGATTGCCAGAGGCTGTTGATCATCAGCACCAGACAGTAGGCGGCGATTAGGAGAAACAGCCCAATTGTCACATTACAATCGAGCTAAGCACCAGCCGGGGATTGCCCCGCAACCATGACTCACCAACAGGCCGGCTGAGGTCTGCACCCGCTTTTCGGCATCGCACCAGTCGTTGGCATGGGCGGCCGAAAGCGAGTATAGCGCCGACGGAGGCTGCCGAACAGGAAAATGGTCGCCAGGATAGCTGGTCAGTTCGACCCGACCTCCAGCGGCCAAACCATCAGAACTATCCACAGGGCTAGGAACCTGCGAACGCACGACTTCTCATGCTTACTGCACCGATGCAGAAGGAGAACGGGCCATGCGCAAGATAAACTCCACCGAGTCTCAGATTGTCCAGACCCTGAAGTCCGTCGAGACAGGCCGGACCGTCAAGGAGGTCTGCCGGGATCATGATATTTCGGATGCGACCTATTACAACTGGAAGTCGAAGTACGACGGGATGGGAAGCCCCGGACATCTAGCGGCTCAAGGAGCTGGAAGAGGAAAGCCGACACCTGAAGCAGATGTTCGCTGGTTGGAGCCTGGAGAACCGCGCGCTTAAAGACGTTATCGAAAAAAGCTCTGAAACCGGCTGAACGACCCACCCTGATTGATTACCTGCTTCAGGCCCATAGCCTCAGTGTTCTGCAGGCGAGCCGGAGGCTCCTGAGATCAACGATCGCTGGCTCATCGAACCTAACTCGCGAATCGCTCGGAAACCTGTCGCCATGTCTACCTGGCGCTACAGGATGACCGGAAGGACTCTGCCAGATTATTAACCCGGCGGGTTAATACATGAAGCAGGGATGCCTTCATCATCGGCCGCAGGCCAATGCGAACGCCACAAAAGCCAGCATGTCCGCGCACCTGGGCCCGCTTTTGTGGCGTGACTGACAAAATAGGTAGGGAACCTATTTGTCAGCCAGGTTAGTAATACATGAAGCAGGGATGCTTCATCATTGGCCGCAAGCCAATGCGAACGCAACAAAAGGCAGCATGTCCGCGCACCTGCGCCCGCTTTTTTGGCGTGACTGACAAAATAGGCAGGGAACCTATTTGTCAGCCAGGTTAATATTAACCCGGCGGGTTAATACATGAAACAGGGACGTTTCATCATTGGCCGCAGGCCAATGCAAACGCCACGGAAACCAGCATGTCCGCGCACCTGCGCCCGTTTCTGTGGCGTGACGTACCAATAGGGAGGGAACCTATTTGTACGCC
The DNA here is from genome assembly GCF_042661465.1 of Marinobacterium aestuariivivens. Taxonomy (NCBI): domain Bacteria; kingdom Pseudomonadati; phylum Pseudomonadota; class Gammaproteobacteria; order Oceanospirillales; family Oceanospirillaceae; genus Marinobacterium; species Marinobacterium aestuariivivens. The sequence goes on from NZ_JBHSWE010000001.1 coordinate 1,507,976, forward strand.
AGGTTAATAATAATAGCGTTGGACCGGAAAACGGGGAGCAGGTCAGGTTTAAGGTACCTGCTCATATCGTTATTCCGTCTATTAGGCGGTTAGGCCTTTAGGTTCAGGAAGAGAATGCGCACGACAGCATGCCGTTACTGTATTGGCCAGTAGACAAGCAATGGTCATCGGACCGACTCCGCCGGGTACCGGTGTGATCGCTCCTGCAACCTCTTTGGCGGCGTCGTAATCGACATCGCCGACCAGTCGCGTCGTACCGTCTCCCTGGTCAATACGATTGATACCCACGTCAATCACTGTTGCACCCTTTTTGATCCACTCGGCCTGGACAAATAGAGGCCGTCCTACGGCAGCGACGACGATATCTGCACCACTCAAGATATCCGGCAGATTCCTCGTACGAGAATGGACCACGGTTACTGTGCAACTCTCTCGCAGCAGCAACTGTGCCATGGGTTTACCGACGATGTTCGAACGCCCGATCACCACTGCATTTAACCCCGCCAGGTTACCGCAATATTCGCGAAGCATCATGAGGCATCCCAAAGGGGTGCAAGGCACCATAGCCTGCTGCCCGGTGGCAAGCAGCCCCGCATTGGAAATATGGAACCCATCCACATCCTTCGCCGGGTCAATCGCATTGATCACCAACGCTTCGTCAATATGCTGCGGCAAGGGAAGCTGGACGAGGATACCATGTACCGATGGATCAAGATTGAGCTGTTCTATCAGCGCCAAAAGATCCGCTTCTGAGGTATCTGCGGGCAACTTGTACTCGTAGGAGTGCATGCCAACCTCGACGGTCTGCTTTCCCTTCGAGCGGACATAGACCTGAGATGCAGGATCATCTCCGACTAGAACAACCGCAAGGCCGGGCGTTATCTCATGTGTCTGTTTTAGATGCGAAACATGCTCAGCCACACTTTCACGTAGTATAGCTGCGAATGCCTTACCGTCGATGATCCGAGCAGTCATGTCTGTCTCCTTCTAAATTTTCGCGCCGTCTGATAAAGGAGAACAACCTGTAGAGTCGGCGCGTTCATATTCGATGTTGTTTTAGTTATGCGGTGCAGCTCTATAAAACAACTGCGATCGCTCAGCCACGAAAAAAACAAACAGGAGTCTATCTAGGGGTTCCAGTACCGTTTTCCATTTCCTAACTTTAATTTGCCGAGGCCGACCGACCTGCAACCCCGCCATGTTCGGCAATCCAATTCGCATTGGCTTTAATACCGCCCAGCGGGAAGAAATGCACCTGCTCAACGCCGAAGCCTGGATTGCGCTCTTTGTAATTAGCAAGCTCAAGCAATATATCGGTAGGCTCGTAGGGCATAATTAACTTGGATACATCCTTGGCCCGGCGTTGTAAAACCCGCATACTGGGCCCCACGCCGCAAGACATGGCATATTTCATCAGGGTCTGGAGCTTGGCCGGTCCTGCCAGGCCCATATGGATTGGCAGATCAATCCCCTCGTCCGCTAGCCGGTTGGCCCAGGAGATCACCGGTGCGGCTTCGAAACAGAACTGGGTAGTGATCGCCAACTTCGCATCGGTCCGCTCGGAAAAAGCTCTTTTCCACCTCAAGGCTTGCATTACCAACCTGTCAGAACCATCCGGATCGATGTCGCGGTTTCCCTCAGGATGGCCAGCGACGTGCAGACGTTCGAAGTCATTAAAAAGTCCAGTCTCGATCAGTTGGATGGAACTATCGAATTCGCCAGCCGGAGTATTGAGGCCGCCGCCCAGGAGCAGTCCCTGTTTTACTCCCGCCTCGCCCTGATATTGTGCGATCCAATTAGCCAGCTCCGCACGATCCTTGATGACACGGGCAGGAAAATGCGGCATCACCGGAAATCCCTCATCGGCCAGGCGACGAGCGGTTCGGACCATATCCTCAATCGGCGTTCCGTCGATATGCGCAATATAGACGCGGGTACCTGCAGGCAGAATGTCACGAAAACTCTCCACCTTCTCGGCAGTCTTCGGCATGACCTCGATCGAATAGCCGCGAAGGATGTTCTCCAGTAGACGGGGTGCCTGCCCCTCTTTGCTGGCGTCCGTGGATTTACGAAGAAAAGAGAACAACCCCATAAAGTATCTCCTGTCAGCTGGCGGTCGGCCAGGCTCTGTTTTTATAATTTAAATGAGTGTCAGTTGGCACACAGGGTGTCCTCTTGCCCTTCGGCACGATGCCACCCTTATATTTTACCTCTGCCAGCTTTATTGAAAGCTCTGACCGAAGTCTGTGCACAAATAAGAGCCTGCGGTGATAGCGCACTATCACCGTGCGTTTCGCATGCGAAGATTAAGACGCCGCGATTTTCTTGTTAGGATCAAAGAACGGCCTTTCGACCACAGTGGCTGTTCTTGTACCATTAGGCAAATCAACTTCGAAAGTCGCCCCAAGGTCCGCAAAATCCGCCCCAACCATGGCCAGCGCAATGTTCTTCTCCAGACGCGGAGAGAACACGGCAGAAGTGACCTTGCCCACAGACTCACCGTCTTTTTCCAGCGCCCAGAATTTGGTGTTCGGACCCGACAGTGCCGGACCGTCGATAACCAGACCAACCTGCTTGCGTGATACACCTTCTTCACGGATACGTTTGAGGGCAGCCTTACCAATGAAGTCAGCCTCCATATCCAGCTCGACCAGTCGATCAAGACCTAGTTCATAGGGGTTGGTATTGATGTCCATATCGGCGTGGTAGGACAGCATTCCGCCCTCAATACGGCGGATTGTCGACGTATGGCCTGGCTTAAGACCAAACGGAGCACCTGCAGCCATGATCTTTTCCCACAGCTCGTCACCCTTCGAAGCATCCTGCAGATAGAGCTCATAACCCAGCTCGCTGGACCAGCCGGTCCGGGATACGATCAACGGAATACCGTCAAGGTCATACTCGCGCAGCCAGTAGTAGCGCAGATCGGTAATGCTGTCACCGAACAGCGCCTTCATGATTTCTCCGGACTTCGGACCCTGCAGCTGAAGCGGAGACACATCCGGTTCGCGAATCTGCACATCCAATCCAGAGTGGATAGCCACACCCTGCGCCCACAGCAAAATATCGCTGTCGGCCAGGGAGATCCAGAAGCGGTTTTCCTCGAGACGAAGCAGGATAGGATCGTTCAAGATCCCGCCCTCGGCGTTTGTGATCAGCACATATTTACACTGGCCCACAGCGCATTTTGAAAGATCTCGAGGCGTAAGCATTTGAACAAATTGTGCAGCATCAGGGCCAGTGATCTCGACCTGACGCTCTACCGCAACATCGCAGAGAATGGCGTCGTTTACCAGGTTCCAGAAATTTTGTTCGGGATTACCGAAATCGCGGGGGATATACATGTGGTTATACACAGAGAACCCGTTGGCGCCCCAACGCACGGTTGCGTCGAAATAAGGAGATTTACGGATCTGCGTCCCAAAGCCAAACTCTTTTTGTTCTTGCTTACTCATTTATTGATCCTCTTATTGTGCGGTCGCGTCCCTAGTCGTAACACTGCAGACAACTAAAAACGCTTGAACAAGGGAATGATATGAGGAACATGCCGAAGGCGGGGCCTAAACGAAGGCAACAAATATGGGAAACAGGACTATTTTTCTGTACGCTTTGGACCATTTAGACTATCCCATCCTGAGCAACTCGCAACCCTTTGATTTATAAAGGACTATACTGTGCTTCGAACAGGTGAAAATCCTTCGTTTTCACGCCTGACAACCCAAAACGTTGCAGAATCGTCAAGCTTGAAGCCCAAGAAGAAGACCACGGAGCCGCGGAACGACATGTCCAGGCCACGCTTGGGGGACATCGTCAATCCGGCCCATCCGCTGGTGCACCTGACTGACAACGGTCATAACGCCGAGGGACCACATGCCGGAGACGCGCTTCGCTGACCGTGGCTATGAGGGCTCAGACCTGGACGATGTCCGGGTGATCATCGCGGGTCAGAAGCAGGGCGTGCCGGAGTCTGAGAAGCATTGGATGTATTATTAACCCGGCGGGTTAATACATGAAACAGGGACGTTTCATCATTGGCCGCAGGCCAATGCAAACGCCACGGAAACCAGCATGTCCGCGCACCTGCGCCCGTTTCTGTGGCGTGACGTACCAATATATTTGTACGCCAGGTTAATAACAGACAGCTCAACAGCGTCGAATACAACGAGGAACGGCCCCACGAATCATTGGGCGATCTAACGCCTTGGGCCTTCCTAGCTCAACGTAACGTCCGGATTGACTCTAATAATTCCTGGCACTAAAACAGGGAGGTTTACACTGAAATCAGATGACACGATGCGACTGAGCTTTATTAATAATGTATGAACATGTATAAAGACAGCGGGGCGAATCTCGCCAGAAAAACTCGAAGAAGGATAAAGTGCAGGAAGCAGTGCCAGACACTACGTACCACCTGGCAAGTAAATAACTCGCCCAAGTGCGTTGGAAAGACTCTAAGTCATTAGAAACAGAACAACTGTAGCAGACCGTGTTTTTCGATGCCGGCTCATTCCATCTTCTGGATGCTTATTGCCAGACGGGTACGGTTATCCACGTTCAGTTTTCGGTAGATACTGGAAAGATGGCTCTTGATAGTGCTCTCCGTCAGGCACATCTGCAGTGCGATCTGCTTATTCCTCAAACCATCTTTGAGGTGTTTGAGCACATGCTTCTCCTTCTCGGACAGCAGGGTTGACCTATCCACCGGGCACTCCCGGTCTGGAGTGTTGATCCAGTAGCATTTGTCATTTTCGGGGTGCAAAAAGCTACCCTTGAGTACCGAGCAAAGGGCTTCACTCAACTTGTCCAACGACGAGGACTTCAGTACAACACCACTAGCGCCACTGAGATATGCCTCGCGTACAAAATTGCTGCTCGCCACGTCGGCCAGAATCAGTACAGGCAACTCAACGTGACTGGTCAGCAGCCTTTCCAGTTGTCGAAAATGGCCCAGTTCCGGCAGACAATCGTCCAACACCAACAAGTCCGCGTTTTGGATGCGCGCCAAGGTTTCCTGTACCTCACTCCATGCCTCGACTTCCCAAAAGATACAATCCAAACCAGCATTTTGCAGCGCGATCTGGATTCCAAGGCGATAGATTGGTGAGCGATCAGCTATCAAAACATTTAACTTAGTCAAAGCCACCCCCTCATTAAAAAAACGGATCGCCCGGTTACCGGAGCGATCCGTTTTCAGATCTAGAAGAACACCGTATTGAGGCGTAGATTAGTGGCCCGGGAAGACGATAGTTTTATTGCCGTTAAGGAAGCAACGTCGCTCAACATGCATCTTAATCGCCTTTGCAAGTGCGAGGCGCTCGGTATCACGTCCTTTTGCTACCAAGCGGTCCGGCGTATAGGTGTGATCCACCGGCTCCACTCCCTGGGTAATGATCGGACCTTCGTCCAGGTCTTTACTTACGTAATGTGCGGTGGCCCCTACCAGTTTCACACCTTTTTCATAAGCCTGGTGATAAGGCTTGGCGCCTTTGAATCCCGGCAGCAGCGAGTGGTGGATATTGATGGCACGTCCGTGCAATTTTTTGCACATATCGTCGGACAGTACCTGCATGTAGCGAGCCAGGACAACCAAGTCCGCATCGACTTTCTGGATGATATCCCATATCGCGGCTTCCTGCTGCGGTTTGGTTTCCGCAGTAATGGGCAGGTGGTAATACGGGATATTGTACCACTCAGCCAGTCGTTTCAGGTCCGGGTGGTTGGATATGATAGCCGGAATCTCGATATTGAGCGCACCGATACTGTGGCGATGTAGAATATCCTGCAAACAGTGATCATACTTTGATACAAGAATCACCACTTTGTCCGGAGTCGAAGAATCCCGCAGATCCCACACCGCGTCAAAGGCTTCAGCCCGATCGCCAAACTGGCTCCGGAGGCTTTCTTCAGCCAACTCACCGGCACCTATGTAACGGAACTCTACACGGAAGAAGAAGCGTTCAACATCATCGTCGTCAAAAGTGTGTATTTCATACGCATAACACTCGTGCTTGTACAAGCATCCGATTATCAGGTCGAGCACACCCAGTTTGCTAGCTGAGCTTCCGCTAAGGATATAGGTTTTTTCATTTGCGTTCATAACACTTGGTCCTTTAATCAATTCATTCGCCAGCTTACGCTTCAGTAGATATTGGCTTTGGATAAACCCAAGCTCAAATATCTACTGAGGGGCATTAGACTTAAATCTTTTATTAATCGCTCTTATATATACTAAGATTAAGACGCTGCGATTTTCTTGTTAGGGTCAAAGAACGGCCTTTCGACCACAGTGGCTGCTCTTTTACCATTAGGCATATCAACTTCGAAAGTCGTCCCAAGGTCCGCAAAATCCGCCCCAACCATGGCCAGCGCAATGTTCTTCTCCAGACGCGGAGAGAACACGGCAGAAGTGACCTTGCCCACAGACTCACCGTCTTTTTCCAGCGCCCAGAATTTGGTGTTCGGACCCGACAGTGCCGGACCGTCGATAACCAGACCAACCTGCTTGCGTGATACACCTTCTTCACGGATACGTTTGAGGGCAGCCTTACCAATGAAGTCAGCCTCCATATCCAGCTCGACCAGTCGATCAAGACCTAGTTCATAGGGGTTGGTATTGATGTCCATATCGGCGTGGTAGGACAGCATTCCGCCCTCAATACGGCGGATTGTCGACGTATGGCCTGGCTTAAGACCAAACGGAGCACCTGCAGCCATGATCTTTTCCCACAGCTCGTCACCCTTCGAAGCATCCTGCAGATAGAGCTCATAACCCAGCTCGCTGGACCAGCCGGTCCGGGATACGATCAACGGAATACCGTCAAGGTCATACTCGCGCAGCCAGTAGTAGCGCAGATCGGTAATGCTGTCACCGAACAGCACCTTCATGATTTCTCCGGACTTCGGACCCTGCAGCTGAAGCGGAGACACATCCGGTTCGCGGATCTGCACATCCAATCCAGAGTGGATAGCCACACCCTGCGCCCACAGCAAAATATCGCTGTCGGCCAGGGAGATCCAGAAGCGGTTTTCCTCGAGACGAAGCAGGATAGGATCGTTCAAGATCCCGCCCTCGGCGTTTGTGATCAGCACATATTTACACTGGCCCACAGCGCATTTTGAAAGATCTCGAGGCGTAAGCATTTGAACAAATTGTGCAGCATCAGGGCCAGTGATCTCGACCTGACGCTCTACCGCAACATCGCAGAGAATGGCGTCGTTTACCAGGTTCCAGAAATTTTGTTCGGGATTACCGAAATCGCGGGGGATATACATGTGGTTATACACAGAGAACCCGTTGGCGCCCCAACGCACGGTTGCGTCGAAATAAGGAGATTTACGGATCTGCGTCCCAAAGCCAAACTCTTTTTGTTCTTGCTTACTCATTTATTCATCCTCTTATTGTGCGGTCGCGTCCCTAGTCGTAACACTGCAGACAACTAAAAACGCTTGAACAAGGGAATGATATGAGGAACATGCCGAAGGCGGGGCCTAAACGAAGGCAACAAAAATGGGAAACAGGACTATTTTTCTGCGCCCTTTAGCCCGTTTAGACTACGGCCAGACAAAGGACCGAATAGCGCCGACTGTGCATACGCTCGACCACCCAAATGCAGGCAACGGGATGGATGCCTCCCCCCCCCCCCCCAATCCGCCGTCATTGCAGTGAACTGGGGGTGTGAAGATCCAACTGCCTATCCGTCGAATCGGCATCAAAGTACGAGATTGAGAGCCTTTGTTGACCGGGTGCCTGTAGATTTGAAGAGATACATACTCAGAATGTGACTGCCCCTGCTGTCCGAAGCCCCCATGTTCGTTGTGCGATCGCCGCTTGCCCTCCACGCAAGGTATGAGCCTTGATCGATATTGTCCTCGAGTGATTTGTCCGAGATCCAGTCACGCTTGGTGGCTATGATGGACGCCCTCGCCCATGCCAAGCTTTTCTCGAGTCCGCTTCAAGAGAAATTACGAAGTCACGAATCATCCATTTCTCCTGACGCCTTGATTGAAAGCGCACCCGCAAAGGACAGCGACTAGCTGTTGCTCCCTCCCCCGCTTCGAATCCCCCGCCGAATCACGTAAAATGCCTGCCTCGTCACATCCGCAACCCCGGCCGCCGCCTCGCGGCAGCCGCCCAAGCCCGGTCCCGATTCGTCCCATGAGCATTTTGCCCAGCAATTTCGAACAACACACACCCATGATGCAGCAGTACCTGCGCCTGAAGGCGCAGCACCCGGACCAGTTGCTGTTCTACCGCATGGGCGATTTCTACGAACTCTTCTACGACGATGCGAAGAAGGCCGCGGAATTGCTGAATATCTCGCTGACCGCGCGCGGCAAGTCCGGCGGCAATCCGATTCCGATGGCCGGGATTCCCTACCATTCGGCCGACGGTTATATTGCCAAGATCGTGCGCGCCGGGGAATCGGTGGCGATCTGCGAGCAGATCGGTGACCCGGCGACCACCAAGGGGCCGGTCGAGCGCAAGGTGATGCGCATCGTCACGCCGGGCACCCTGACCGACGAGTCGCTGCTCGACGAGCACCGCGACAACCTGCTCGTGGCGCTGGAGCAGCATCAGGACAATATCGGCATCGCCATTCTCGATCTCAGCGCCGGCCGTTTCAGCCTGATGCAGGTCGAGGGCGGCGAGGGGCTGCGCGCCGAGCTCGAGCGCCTGAAGCCGGCCGAGATCCTCTACAACGAGGACAGCCAGCTGGCGCCGTTGCTCGAGCAGCACAAGGGGCAGCGGCCCCAGGCGCCCTGGCATTTCGAGTTCGATACCGCCCAGCGGCTGCTGTGCCAGCAGTTCAACACCCACGATCTGTCGGGTTTCGGCTGCGACCATCTGCCGGTCGCGCTGGCCGCCGCAGGCTGCCTGCTTCAGTACGCCCGCGATACCCAACGCAGTGCTCTGCCCCATATCCGTCGTATCCAGGTCGAACAGCAGAACGACAGTGTACTGCTCGATGCCGCGACCCGACGCAATCTCGAGATCGACCTGAACCTGGGCGGCGGGCGCGAGAACACCCTGGCGGCGGTGCTCGACAAGGCACGCACGGCCATGGGCAGCCGGCTGCTGCGGCGCTGGCTGAACCGACCGCTGCGCTGTCGCAACACCCTGCTGGCACGCCAGCAGTCGATCAACTGGCTGCAGCTCGACTATCGCTTCGAGGATGTCGCACCGCCGCTGAAGCAGATTGGCGATATCGAGCGCATCCTGTCACGGGTTGCGCTGCGCTCGGCGCGGCCGCGGGATCTGGAGCGATTGAAAAACGCCCTCAATGTATTGCCGGAACTGCAGTCCCTGATTCAGGACAGCGACTGCCCCCATATCGGCGACCTGGCCACCCAGATCGCCGAGTTCCCGGGCCTGGCCGGACTGTTGTCGCGGGCGGTGATCGACAATCCGCCGGTGGTGATACGCGACGGCGGCGTCATCGCCGAGGGCTATGACAGCGAACTCGACGAGCTGCGCTCGATCAGCGAGAACGCCGGAGACTATCTGGTGCAGATCGAAACCCGTGAACGGGAAACGACCGGCATCAGCACGCTGAAAGTCGGTTACAACCGGGTCCACGGCTACTACATCGAGATATCCAAGGCCCAGGCCAAAGACGTGCCGGTCGACTATATCCGTCGTCAGACGCTGAAGAACGCCGAGCGCTTCATTACCCCGGAGCTGAAAGAGTTCGAGGACAAGGCGCTGAGCGCCAAGAGCCGGGCGCTGGCGCGGGAGAAGGCCCTGTACGAAGAACTGGTCGAAACCCTGGCCGAGCAGCTAGCGCCGCTGCAGGACAGCGCCGCCGCCATCGCCGAACTCGATGTACTGAACAACCTGGCCGAACGGGCCCTGAGCCTGAACTTCAGCGCCCCGGCCCTGACCGAGGAACCGGGCCTGCTGATCGAGGGCGGCCGCCACCCAGTGGTCGAAGCGGTGATGGACGAGCCCTTCGTCGCCAACGATCTGCAGCTCGATCCGGAACGGCGTATGCTGATCATCACCGGACCGAACATGGGCGGTAAGTCGACCTACATGCGCCAGGCCGCGCTGATCACCCTGCTGGCCCATATCGGCAGCTATGTACCGGCCGCCGCGGCCCGGATCGGCATCGTCGACCGCATCTTCACGCGCATGGGTTCGTCGGACGACCTCGCGGGCGGGCGCTCGACCTTCATGGTCGAGATGACCGAAACCGCCAACATCCTCCACAACGCCAGCCACCAGAGCCTGGTGCTGATGGACGAGGTCGGCCGCGGCACCAGTACCTTCGACGGCCTGTCGCTGGCCTGGTCCTGTGCCCGTCACCTGGCCGACGAGGTCGGTGCCCTGACGCTGTTCGCGACCCATTATTTCGAGCTGACCAGTCTGCCGGAACAGTCGCCTGGGGTGTACAACGTGCACCTGACGGCGGTGGAACACAACGATCATATCGTCTTCATGCACGAGGTCAGGGAAGGCCCCGCGAGCCAGAGCTATGGCCTGCAGGTGGCGCAGCTGGCCGGCATTCCCAAAAGCGTGATCCAGCAGGCGCGCGCCAAGCTGATCGGGTTGGAGCAGGAGTCGAGCCAGTTGCTGCAGCGCGGCAGCTCGCCGGCACCGGTGCAGAACGATCTGTTCGTGCAGCCGGCCGAGCCGGACCCGGCGCTGATGCGCCTCGAAGAGATCGACCCGGACGACCTGACACCGCGCCAGGCGCTGGAGGCGTTGTACGAGCTTAAACGGCTCTGCGGGGGTAGGTGGAGCGCCGTACCCGCAGGGCTCTTCCCCGGTGCTAACAGTCCCGGCGCGGTGCCAACCCCATTCGCCGGGAGGAAGTGCCCTTGGGGTGCCCGGCTCCTACGCAAACGAAGCCCAGGCTGATCTATACTTCAGCGCAAACCCGACAGTCAGGAGAGCCGTACCATGACCTATGTCGTTACCGAGAACTGCATTCGGTGCAAATACACGGATTGTGTGGAGGTCTGCCCGGTCGACTGCTTTTACGAAGGGCCCAACTTTCTGGTGATCCACCCGGACGAGTGCATCGACTGCGGCCTGTGCGAGCCCGAATGCCCGGCCGATGCGATTCTGCACGAGGACGACCTCGCCGACGAGCAGCAACCCTATGTCGAGCTGAATGCGGAACTGGCGGAGGTCTGGCCCAACATCACCGAACGCAAGGCCCCGCTCGACGACGCCGAGGAGTGGAACGGCAAAGAGGACAAGCTGAAGTACTTGGAGCGATGAATCGTGGGAGCGGCGCCTCGCCGCGAACCGGTGATGGCACCTTGTTCGCGGCGAGGCGCCGCTCCCACGGAGAGATGGCGCTATTTCAAAAGGTCTTCGCCGGTCAGGCCGTTCTTCTCGACGATCTCGCGCAGCTTGCGCAGCGCCTCGACCTGGATCTGACGCACCCGCTCGCGGGTCAGGCCAATTTCGCTGCCGACCTCTTCGAGGGTGCTCATCTCGTAACCGCGCAGCCCAAAACGGCGCGACAGCACTTCGGCATGCTTGTCGGGCAGTGCATTGAGCCATTTTTCGAGGTTGCCGCTGATATTGGTGCTCTGCAGCAGGGTCGCGGGATCGGAGTTTTCCTGGTCGGGGATGGTATCGAGCAGCGACTTGTCGTAGTCCTTGCCGACCGGAATGTCGACCGAGCTGATGCGCTCGTTCAGTCCGAGCATCCGTTCCACCGTTTCCACCGGTTTGTCCACCTTGGCGGCGATCTCTTCGGCCGATGGCTCGTGGTCCAGCTTTTGCGCCAGCTCGCGGGCGACCCGCAGATAGACGTTCAGCTCCTTGACCACATGGATCGGCAGGCGGATGGTGCGCGTCTGGTTCATGATCGCGCGTTCGATGGTCTGACGGATCCACCAGGTGGCATAGGTCGAAAAGCGGAAACCGCGTTCGGGGTCGAACTTCTCGACCGCGCGGATCAGGCCGAGATTGCCTTCCTCGATAAGGTCGAGCAGCGACAGACCGCGATTGAGATAGCGCCGGGCGATCTTGACCACCAGCCGCAGATTGCTCTCGATCATGCGCTTGCGCGAGGCCTCGCAGCCCTTCAGTGCCAGCCGGGAGTAATAGACCTCTTCCTCGGCCGTCAGAAGCGGCGAGAAACCGATCTCGTTCAGATACAGTTGCGTCGCATCCAGCGACTTGGCGTTCATCAGGTCCTTGTGAGCGAGACTGCCTCGCCCGCGTCCGCTGTTGAGAAACTCAGGCTCCTGATCGTCATCGGCGCTGTCCGGATCATCGTCATCGCTGGCGCTGCTCTCGACCGCGTCTTCACTGGCGTCATCGTCATCGAAATCACGCTCGAAAACGCCCTCTGACACCTCATAATCCTTGTTGTCAACGTTTTCCATACACCCAACCCCACTGCCTGTCTGGCACTGCTTTGTTGTTATAATTCGCTAGCGCTGTGGTAAGAACTGCAACGGATCAACCGGCTGCCCATCCTGTCGGATCTCAAAATGGAGCATGTTCCCTGTTGCCCCGCTGCTGCCAATTTCGGCGATCTTGTCGCCGCCATTAACCATATCATTTTCCTTCACGAGTACGCGACTGTTATGCGCGTAGGCGCTGAGGAACTCTTGATTATGGTTGATGATGACCAAATTTCCATATCCCCTCAAGCCGTCACCGGCATAAACAACCCGCCCCCGCCGGCCGCCCGCACCGGATCACCGGCCTTGCCGGCAATATTGATGCCCTTGGTGCCGGAATTCGAAAAACGGCTCAGCAGAGGCCCGTCTGCCGGCCAGCGCCACTGCAGCCGAGCCGACGCCGCCGCTACAGTCTTTGATGGCAGAGGCCCGTCGCTTGTTCCGGCAGCTTTCGCGGCGGGTACCTGCGGCGTCTTTGTGCCGACAGGTTTGGCTGCCCTGGCAGGCGGCTTGACAGGCTCCGCACGAGCGAGACTAGCGTCACGGGATGATGTTTTGGTGACAGCGGCCGCCGCTGTCCTGAGCTTCAGCTTCTGGCCGACGTAGATCAGATAGCGGGAATCGATCCTGTTGATACGCGCCAGCTCGCGGTAATCGAGGTTGTAGCGCCAGGCGATGGAGTACAGGGTATCGCCGGACTTGACGACATAGACGCCGGAGTCCGGCAACGGACGGCTGTTGATGGAGCGCTCGGAAACGGGAGCATAGCCGCCGCCGCAGGCCGCAAGCCCGAGCATGACGACCAGCAGAAGTATCCCTCTTCCGAAGTCCCGCATCAGCCGCTCCCGATCATGAATGCCCGGACCTGCCGTAGCGGTCGAGCAGCACCACCAGCGCCGCCCCAAGCAGCATCAGTCCGAGCGCCCCGGCCAGATAGGGTTCCTGACCGGTCAGCATCTGATAGCTGTCCGGCAGGACGTTTTCCTGCGCCAGCGGAACCTCGCTGCCGTGGCCGTTGATGGTATAGGCGGTGGTGTACTTCCAGGGCCATACCTTGTTCAGGGAACCGAGCAGCACACCGCCGAGCAATGCCAGGGTCGTGGTGCGGTGATGACTGAAAGCCCAGTCCAGCACCCGGGCGAAGGCCAGCAAGCCGATGATGGCGCCGCAGGCAAAGAGCCCCAGGTTGCCGAACTGGAACTGCTGCACCGCCGTCATCACCGGCGTGTACATGCCCAGCAGCAGCAGAATGAAGCTGCCGGAAATACCCGGCAGTATCATCGCGCAGATCGCGACCATACCGCAGAAGAAGAACGCCACCGGCGTGGCATCGAGAGTCGACGGCGCCAGCTGAGTCACCGCATAGGCCAGGACCGCCCCGGTGGCGAAGGAAACCAGCATGCTGCTGCGCCAGGCATCGATATGACGGCACAGGCTCCAGGTCGAAGCCACGATCAGGCCGAAAAAGAAGGCCCAGAGCAGCTCCGGATAGGCCCCGAGCAGATAAAGCACCAGATGGGACAGGCTCAGCAGACTCAGCAGAATGCCGCTCACCAGTACCAGCAGGAAATTGCCGTTGACGTGCTGCCAGGCGGCACGCGGCCCCCGGCGGAAGAGCAGCCGCAGCGCATCTAGATCGAACTGGCGCAGCGAATGGATCAGCTCCTCGTAGATACCGGTGATGAAGGCAATCGTACCTCCCGATACCCCGGGCACGGCATCCGCCGCCCCCATCAGCATGCCCTTGACGACCAGCAACAGGTGTTCCAACCCATTACGCGACTGCTTCATGGTACTCCCCAGCGTATGGCTCGACTGCGCCCCTGCCGGCGCGCTATCTTTCAGACTCTGCATCACTTCGCCCCTACGTCGATCTTGAATCCGCATGTCACTGCACCCACACCGACGTCAGGCGCATGACAGGCGGCTCCGGAGGCAATGGGACTTTTGCGAGCGGTCAATGGTTCCATCAATACCGTCGATTGCAGGCACCCTGCGGGCTTCTGCCGCCCTCAGCGAACGGTGCCGCCGACCAGTGGCACGAACTTCACGGTCTGCAGAACTTCGGTTTCGAACTGCTCATCGCCGATACGACGAATACGCTTGAGTTCCTGACCATGACTGCCGCCAACCGGAATCACCAGCCGGCCGCCGATCGCCAGCTGCGCCAGCAGGTCCTCGGGCACCGACTCGGGCGCCGCCGTGACCATGATGCCATCGAACGGCGCCTGCGCCGGCCAACCCATGCCGCCATCGCTGTGACGCATCTGCACATTGTGCAGCTTCAGCAGATTCATCCGCTTACGTGCCTTTTCCTGCAGCGGCCTTATACGCTCGAGGCTGAATACCTGGGTCGCCAGCACGGCCAGGATCGCGGTCTGATAACCTGAGCCGGTGCCGACCTCAAGTACCCGCTGGCAGGGCCCCTCCTCCAGAAGCAACTCGGTCATGCGGGCAACGATAAAGGGCTGAGAGATGGTCTGGTTGAAACCGATCGGCAGCGCCGTGTCCTCGTAGGCACGATGGGACAGCGCTTCGTCTATGAAAATATGCCGCGGCGTGTCGCGGATCACCTCGAGCACCGCCTCGTTGGCGATACCCTGCTCGCGCAGCCGGCTCACCAGCCGCTCGCGGGTGCGCCTCGAGGTCATGCCGATGCCCTGCAGATTCACGTCGCTCACTGCAGATCCTCTAACCAGGAGGCCAGATTGTCCATGCCGGAATACTGGGTCATGTCGATCTGGAGCGGCGTGATGGACACGTAGTGCTCGTCGATGGCGAAGAAGTCGGTACCGGGATCGCGGTCGGCGATCTTGCCGGCACCGGCAACCCAGTAGCGCGTGCAGCCCCGGGGGTCGACGCTCGCCACCGGGCCACTCGCCATCTCCCGGTGACCAAGGCGGGTGACATGAACCCCTTGATCTGATCCATCGGCAGATCGGGCACATTGACATTGAGGATGCTGCGCGGCGCCAGATTCAGATGCCCAATATCGCGCACCAACATTGCCGCGACCTGGGCCGCCGACCTGTAATGTTCCGGATGATAGCTGGCCAGCGACACGGCAATCGGCGGCAGCGACATCGACCGCCCCTCCATCGCCGCCGCAACGGTACCGGAGTAAATGACATCGTCGCCGAGATTGGCACCGGCATTGATGCCGGACACCACCAGGTCCGGCACCATGCCGAAGATTCCGGAGACGCCCATGTGAACGCAGTCGGTCGGCGTACCATTGAGGCTGATAAAGCCGTTGTGGTGCGTATGGGCCTCCAGGGGCCGGTCCAGGGTCAGTGAATTGCTGGCGCCGCTGCGATTGCGGTCCGGCGCGATGACCTGAATTTCGGCGACCTCGCCAATGGCTTCCGCCAGTGCCGCAAGCCCGGGCGCGTAGACGCCATCATCATTGGATATCAGTACTTTAATCATCTGTGCTCAGGCCTCCCGCGACGCGGGATACAGAAACATGACACAACTCCCTCAGCACACTGGTGGCGAAAGCACCGGCCGGAAGCTCGAATTCGATCCAGCATTGTCGATCAGATTCGCGTTCCATCGCAAGCCCCTGCGGCCGCAACCGCAATGCACGGCGTTCAGAACGCATCCCCAGTTGCACCAGATCATCGATCAGCCACTGCCAGGGAGCCAGCGTCCGGCTTTCCCACTCCAGCGCCTCGCCGTCCAGCAACTGCCCGGCCGCACCCGGCAGCGGTCCGGTCAGGTCAAGGTCGCCCGATGCCAGTCGCGCATCGAGCCCCGCCGCATCGGGCGTGGCACCGAAGCAGCTGTGACTGCCGTCGAGCATCAGCACATCGCCGGGCAGTATCCGCGACCAGAGCCCCTGCTCGATACGCGTGGACAGCAGCCGGTTGAACAACCAGGAGCGCACCGCCGACAGGTAAAGCCCCTTCTTGTGCCGCTGACGCTCCTTCAGCTCGCCGCGGATCAGCGCCAGCCCCTTGTCGAGGTTGCCGAAATCGAAGCCGAAACGCTGCTCACCGAAATAGTTCGGCACACCGGCCGCCAGCAACGTAAAGCGGGCCTCGAGGCCGTCCATATCGCTGACGTCACGCAGGCGCAGCCGGAATCGGTTGCCGCGCAGCACGCCCAGGCGCAGCTTGCGCGGATGCCGTACCGCCTTCAGCACTTCGATGCTGTCGCCGCCGAACAGCTGCCAGTTGAGATTACGGTGCACACCCAAACGTACGCTGAACCACTGTTCGGTCAGCGCGTGACGGTCCTTCTTGCCGGCGTAACCGACCTCCCGTGGAGACACCTGACAGAAGCGCGCCAGCTGGCGGGCGACCCAGTCGGTGTTCTCGCCGCTCTTGCGGATATAGAGAAAAACATGTTCGCCCTCGCCCTCGGGTTCGAAACCGAGCTGCTCGACGACCTGAAAGTCGGCGTTCTCATGGCGGATGGAGGCTGAAACGGACGGTTCGCCGTTGAGCCAGGCGAAATGGCGGGAAAAGTCGTGACTGTCTGAATTCATTGACGGGGTTCGATGAGCTGAATGAAGGTTTCGTCCTCGCGGATCATGCCCATCTCGCTGCGGGCCCGCTCCTCGAGCGCGGCCAGGCCCTGCTTAAGGTCCTGCACTTCGGCCTCCAGCTGGCGATTGCGTTCAAGCAGTTTCTCGTTGGCCTGCTGTTGCTCGCTGATGGCCTCTTTCAGCGCCAGGATTTCGCGCAGGTTGGCCTCGCCGAACCAGAGACGGTACTGCAGTCCGACCAGCATCAGTAACAGAAAAACGACGACCCAGCGATACAAGTGGGACTCCAGCCAAGATTAATTCGTCAAGCCGCAGGGGCTATCCGAATTCGTAGGGTGCGGGTAAGCGAAGCGCACCGCACCGTCCTTGCAGCGGTGCGGTTCGCGTTGCTCACCAGCACCCTACAGCAATCTTCCGACAAGGTGCCAACAGAGAAAAAGCTACAAGCTGCAAGCCGGCTTGCAGCTTGTAGCTTGTGCGGCTTACTGCCCCTTGATCTCTTTGAGACCGTTGTAGACGGCCTTTTCACCCAGCTCCTGCTCGATACGCAGCAGGCGGTTGTACTTGGCGACACGGTCGGAGCGGCACAGCGAACCGGTCTTGATCTGACCGGCGGCGGTACCGACCGCCAGATCCGCGATGGTGGTATCTTCGGTCTCGCCGGAGCGGTGGGAGATCACGGCAGTGTAACCGGCGTCCTTGGCCATCTTGATCGCATCCAGGGTCTCGGACAGCGAGCCGATCTGGTTGAACTTGATCAGGATGGAGTTGCCGACACCCTTCTCGATGCCTTCCTTGAGGATCCTGGTGTTGGTGACGAAGAGGTCGTCGCCGACCAGCTGCACCTTGGTGCCGATCTTGTTGGTCAGGTAAGCCCAGCCCGCCCAGTCGGACTCGTCCAGACCGTCTTCGATCGAGACGATCGGGTAGGTTTCGGTCAGCTGTGCCAGGAAGTCGCTGAAGCCTTCGGCGTCGAAGACCTTGCCTTCGCCGGCCAGGTCGTACTTGCCGTCCTTGTAAAACTCGGACGCGGCGCAGTCCAGCGCCAGGGTGACGTCCTTGCCGAGCGCGTAACCGGCCTTCTCGACCGCTTCGCGGATCACCACCAGGGCTTCCTCGTTGGACCCCAGGTTCGGCGCGAAACCGCCTTCGTCACCGACAGCGGTGTTCAGGCCGCGGGCCTTGAGCACGGCTTTCAGCGCGTGGAAGATCTCGGCACCGCAGCGCAGGGCTTCGGCGAAGCTCGGGCTGCCGACCGGCTGCACCATGAACTCCTGGATGTCGACGTTGTTGTCGGCATGTTCGCCACCGTTGAGGATGTTCATCATCGGCACCGGCATCGAATACTGACCGGAGGTGCCGTTCAGCTCGGCGATGTGCGCGTACAGCGGAATACCTTTCTCGGTGGCTGCGGCCTTGGCGGCGGCCAGCGACACCGCCAGGATGGCGTTGGCGCCAAACTGCGACTTGTTCTCGGTGCCGTCGAGTTCCAGCATCTTGTTGTCCAGCGTACGCTGGTCAGCTGCATCGAACCCGATCAGGGCTTCGCGGATCGGGCCGTTGACGGCGGCGACCGCCTTCAGCACGCCCTTGCCCAGGTAACGGGACTTGTCGCCGTCACGCAGTTCGAGCGCTTCGCGGGATCCGGTCGAGGCGCCGGACGGCGCGCAGGCGCTGCCGATTACGCCGGAAGCCAGAATCACATCGGCTTCGACGGTCGGGTTGCCGCGCGAATCCAGTACCTCGCGCGCCTTGATATCTGCAATCTGTGCCATTCGGATCAAACTCCAAGTTTCTATAATCGAAAGGGTCAAAAACCCGAAGCGGGACTTCGGGCCTGCAGCTCTCCTCGGGTCAACCCTGTTTGTCCAGGGCCGCTTTTATAAATCCTGTAAAGAGTCCGTGCCCGTCACGCGGGGTGGAGGTGAACTCCGGGTGAAACTGGCAGGCGACGAACCAGGGATGATCCGGAGCCTCGACGACTTCCACCAGCTCACCGTCGGCGGAACGGCCGGCAATGCGCAGGCCGGCTTCTTCCAGTCGGGCAACGTAGTGGTTGTTCACTTCATAGCGATGACGGTGACGCTCGACGATGCGGGTCGAACCGTAGGCGGCCGCCACGGTGGAGCCTTCCGCCAGCTGACATTCCTGGGCCCCCAGCGCATGGTGCCGCCAAGGTCCGTGCTCTCGTCGCGGACCTCCACCTCGCCTTCGGAGGTGGTCCATTCGGTGATCAGGCCGACCACCGGGTGGGGGCTGCGGCTGTCGAACTCGGTGGAGTTGGCACCTTCGAGGCCGGCCACGTTGCGGGCGAACTCGATCACCGCGACCTGCATGCCGAGACAGATGCCGAGGTAGGGCACCTTGTTCTCGCGGGCATACTGCACCGCCTTGATCTTGCCTTCGACACCACGCTCGCCGAAGCCGCCCGGTACCAGGATGCCGCTGACGCCCTCGAGCACCTCGACACCCTCGCGCTCGACGGTTTCGGAGTCGATGTAACGGATCCTGACCTTCTTGCGCAGCTTGACGCCGGCATGGGTGATCGACTCGATCAGCGACTTGTACGCATCGAGCAGTTCCATGTACTTGCCGACCATCGCGATGGTGACTTCGCCTTCCGGATGCTGGTGCGCATCGGCCACCCGGTCCCACTCGGCGAGGTCAGCCGGCGGGCACTCGAGGTGGAAGCGCTCGACGACGATATCGTCGAGGTCCTGCTCTTCGAGCATGCGCGGGATGCTGTAGATGCTGTCGGCGTCCGGCAGCGAGATGACCGCCCGCTCCTCGACGTTGGTGAACATCGACAGCTTGCGGCGCGAAGAAGCCGGCAACGGCTGTTCGGAACGACAGACCAGGATATCCGGCTGGATACCGATGGAGCGCAGCTCCTTGACCGAGTGCTGCGACGGCTTGGTCTTGGTCTCGCCGGCCGTGGCGATGTAGGGCACCAGGGTCAGGTGCATGAACAGGGCGCGGGAAAAGCCCAGCTCCGCCTTCAGCTGACGCACCGCCTCGAGGAACGGCAGCGACTCGATGTCGCCGACCGTGCCACCGATCTCGACCAGTGCCACATCGGCGTCGCCGGCACCTTCGATCACGCGACGCTTGATCTCGTCGGTGATGTGCGGAATCACCTGGACAGTGCCGCCGAGGTAGTCGCCGCGGCGCTCCTTGCGCAGCACATGCTGATAGACCCGGCCGGTGGTGAAGTTGTTGCGGCGCGTCATCGTGGTGCGGATGAAACGCTCGTAATGCCCCAGATCCAGGTCGGTTTCGGCCCCATCTTCGGTCACGAAGACTTCACCATGCTGGAACGGGCTCATGGTCCCCGGATCCACGTTGATGTACGGGTCCAGCTTGAGCATGGTGACTTTCAGGCCCCGGGCCTCAAGAATTGCAGCCAGAGAAGCGGAGGCGATGCCTTTGCCCAGTGAGGACACAACACCACCGGTGACGAAGATGTAACGCGTCATGCAGAACCTGTATGGTCGTAGGTTGAAAAAGGTGCGGGAGTTTTCGAACTCGAGATGGGGCATCAGGATAGCAAAATGCCCTCTGCCAGACAATCGGATAGTGAGGAGCTGGTAGGGTGGAATGAGTGCCGCGGGCGCGAATTCCACCGCTTGTACCGTATGAACTCTACCGGCAGCCGATACCGCCGGTGGAATTCGCAGGCTCATTCCACCCTACGTCGTTGTTGGCCGCCAGCTCGGCCCCGGCTCCCACTCAACCCAATAACCACCGCTCTCGCCCGGGGCGCTCTGCCACCCCTCGCAGACAAAGAGCCCCGGCACCGCGACGATCTCGTCGTCGCCGACCAGCAGCGGCCAGCTGTCCCTTAGCCAGGGCGGCACCGCGTATTCCTGGAACAGCTTCTTCAGCGGATGGGCGCCACCACGCCCCGCCGGGCGGCAGCGTTCTCCGTCGCGCCGGTAGCGCAGGGTCAGCCCCTCGAGGCTTTGCAACGCAGTCTCGCCTGGTCGCGCCGGACGGATCAGCAGCCGCCCCTGCGCCAGCTGCATCTCGCTGGGCACCAGCTTCAGCCCACCCAGGGTTCCGGCGTCCGTGAGTGCGGACGGCGCCAGCAGATAGAGCTCGCCGCGGTAACGGCGCAGCGACCAGTCGCCGAGTGCGATCCGCGGCTGCCGGTCTGCCGCCGCCGGCAACAGATCCTGTTCGATACTGGCCAGCAGGCGGGCATTCAGGCTGATGCCGGTCGCCGTCTCCACCCAGTGACGCAGCAGATTGTTGCGCCGCGCCTTCGACAGTGTCGCCAGCGCCTCGATACCGAGCCCCCGCGAGGTCGCCGACAGGCCGCCAGATCATCCCCGGCCACTTCTGCCAGCAGACCGGCCGCTTCGTCGAGATGACCTGAACTGTGCGCCGTGCGCCGGGCACAGTCGGGCCAGCGTTCGGCCAGCGGCGGCAGCACACGGTGACGCAGAAAATTGCGGTCGTAGTCGAGGCCGGCATTGGAGGGATCTTCGATCCACTCCAGGCCCTGCTGCCGGGCCCAGCTTTGCAGGTCGGCGCGCTTTATATCCAGCAACGGACGCAGCAGCCGACCCGCCCCGAGCCTGCGGCTGCGGGGCATCCCCTTCAGTCCACGAACGCCGGCGCCGCGCAGCAGGCGCAACAGCAGGGTCTCGGCCTGGTCGTCGGCATGATGCCCCAGCAGCAGGCAGTCGCCCGTCTGCAGTTCGCCTTCGAAGGCCCGGTAGCGGGCCTCGCGGGCATCGGCCTCGGACGCGCTGGCGGGCGCCACGTTCAGCACGCGGATCCCGAGCCCCAGCGCGGCGGCAGTCCGACGGCAGCGTACTGCCCAGCTGTCGGCCTCGGCCTGCAGGTGGTGATTGACGTGCAGCAGCAGTATCCGGGTGGGATCGAGACACCGGGCGGCCAGTTCGACCAGCACCCGGGAGTCGAGCCCGCCGCTGAAACCAATCAGCCAGCGACGGGTCCCGGGGCGAGCCTCGAGCTGGCGCCGGAAAGCGGACAGCAGCGCATCAGGCGCCATAGCGTCGCCGCAGGACTCAGTCCTTGCTCAGGCCATAGGCCATCAGGCGATCGTAGCGGCGCTCGAGCAGTTCTTCCATGGACAGCGCCTGCAGCCTGTCGAGGACACTGACCAGTTCAAGCTTGAGATTGGCCGCCATCAGGGCAGGATCGCGGTGAGCGCCGCCCAGGGTTCGCTGACCACCTTGTCGACCAGACCGAGCTCGTGCAGACGCTCCGAGGTGATGCCCATCGCCTTGGCCGCATCGGCCGCGCGCTCGGCGCTTTTCCACAGGATGGAGGCACAGCCTTCAGGCGAGATCACCGAGTAGGTCGAGTACTGCAGCATCATCAGCTCGTCGCAGACGCCGATCGCCAGCGCGCCCCGGAGCCGCCCTCGCCCACCACGGTGGAGATGATCGGTGTTCTGAGCTGGGACATTTTCGCCAGGTTGAAGGCGATGGCCTCGGACTGCCCCCGCTCTTCGGCATCGATACCGGGATAGGCGCCCGGCGTGTCGATAAAGGTCAGCACCGGCATTTTGAAGCGTTCGCCCATTTCCATGATGCGCAGCGCCTTGCGGTAGCCTTCGGGGCGGGGCATGCCGAAATTGCGACGGATCTTTTCTTTGGTTTCACGACCCTTCTGATGGCCGATCACCACCACCGGTTTGCCGTCAAGGCGGGCAATACCGCCGACGATCGCGGCATCGTCGGCGAAGTGCCGGTCGCCGTGAATTTCGTCGAAGTCCTCGAAGATATGCGCAACATAATCGAGGGTATAGGGGCGCCTGGGATGACGGGCGAGCTGCGAAACCTGCCAGGCCGACAGGTTGGAGAAGATCGAAGCGGTCAGGCTGCGGCTTTTCTCGCGCAGCTTGCCGAGCTCCTCGGACAGGTTGACGTCCGTATCGTCGCCGACATGGCGCAATTCTTCGATCTTCGCTTCCAGTTCAGCGATAGGCTGTTCGAATTCAAGATAATTCGGGTTCATGTTCGCGTCTGCTTCCGCTCTGCAATTCGGTTACTTGAAGATCATAAAACCGGCAATTCTACCTGTTGCCCCCGGCGATAACCACCCGTGATGGAGCCACAAGCCGCAGGGTAACCAGCCCGGGTCAGTAGCACAGGCTCACGGCCTTCTCGCCGAACTGGTCCTTGAGCCGGATCACCAGGTCGTCGCTGGCCTCGACCTGCCAGCGTTCGCCGAATGGCAGGCTGGCTTCGGCATCTTCGCGGCGGTAACGCAGCCGTACCGGCAGGCTGGCATTGCCGCGATAGGCCTCGAGAATGTCCGCCAGCTCGCGCAGCCGGCGCCCGGCAATGTCCCGGCTCAGGCAGCGAATCTCGAGACAGCGGGCATACTGGGCACGGGCCTGCGGTATATCCAGCACCTTGCTGCCCTTGACCTTGAGGCCGCCATTATAGTCGTCCTGGGCCACCTCGCCCTCGATGATCAGCACCGCATCCTTGTTCAGCCTGTTGCGGGCCTCGTCGTAGGCCTCGCCGTAGAGGGTCACCTCGATGCGGGCACTGCGATCGTCGAGCGAGACGAAACAGAGGTTGTCGCCCTTCTTGGTCTTCTTCAGCCGCAGATCCACCACCAGGCCGGCGATCTTCTGCATGCGCCCGCGCGCCGGCTGGATATCGACGATCTTCTTGCTGATGAAGTGCTTCAGCTCGCGTTCGTATTCGTCGATCGGATGCCCCGTGAGATAGAGACCCAGGGTATCCTTCTCGCCGGTCAGGCGCTCCTTGTCGGTCCAGTTGCGCACCCGGCCATAGTCGGCGTAGGGGTCGCGCTTCTCCTCGACCTCGACTTCGCCGAACAGGTCGAACATGCCGGCATCCTGGTTGCGGGCGTTCTGATCCGCCGCTTTCAGCGCGTCGGGAATGGCCTCGAACAGCACTGCCCGGCTCGGACCGAGCTTGTCCAGCGCACCGGAGCGCACCAGCGCCTCGAGCACGCGTTTGTTGAGCTTCTTGGCACCGACCCGCTCGCAGAAATCGAAGATATCCCCGAAATCGCCCTGGCCATCCTCGCGCGCCTTGACGATCGCATCGATCGGCCCCTCGCCGACCCCTTGATCGCACCGAGGCCGTAGACAATCTGACCGGCATCGTTGACGGTGAACATGTACTCGCCGCCATTAACATCGGGTGGCAGCGGCGCCAGCCCCATCTTGCGGCACTCCTCGATGAAGATCACCACCTTGTCGGTGTTCTGCATATCGGAGGAGATCACGGCCGCCATGAAGGGCGCCGGGTAATGTGCCTTGAGCCAGGCGGTCTGGTAGGACACCAGCGCATAAGCGGCGGAGTGGGACTTGTTGAAGCCGTAGCCGGCGAACTTTTCCACCAGGTCGAAGATGTTGCCGGCCAGGTCCTTGTCGATGCCCTGGCCGGCGCAGCCCTCGAGGAAGATCGCGCGCTGCTTGGCCATCTCCTCGGGCTTCTTCTTGCCCATCGCGCGGCGCAGCATGTCGGCGCCGCCGAGCGTATAGCCCGCCATGACCTGGGCGATCTGCATGACCTGCTCCTGGTACAGGATGATGCCGTAGGTCGGCTCCAGGATCGGCTGCAGGATATCGAGCTGGTAGTCGGGGTGCGGCCAGGCGAGTTCCGCACGGCCGTGCTTGCGGTTGATGAAGTCGTCCACCATGCCGGACTGCAGCGGCCCCGGCCGGAACAGGGCCACCAGTGCGACGATATCCTCGAAGCGGCTGGGCTTGAGGCGCCGAACCAGATCCTTCATGCCGCTGGACTCGAGCTGGAACACCGCCGTGGTCTCGGCCGCCTGCAGCAGGTCGAAGGTGCGCTTGTCCTCGAGGTCGATCAGCGAAACGTCGAGCGGCTCCTGCCCCTCCTTCGCACGGATCCGGTCGATGGTTTCGACCGCCCAGTCGATGATGGTCAGGGTACGCAGACCGAGGAAGTCGAACTTCACCAGCCCCGCCTCCTCGACGTCGTTCTTGTCGAACTGGGTCACCAGGCCTTCACCGAACTCGTCGCAGTAGGTGGCGGCGAAGTCGGTCAGCTTGGTCGGCGCGATCACCACGCCGCCGGCGTGCTTGCCGACACCGCGGGTGACCCCCTCCAGCTTGTAGGCCATCTCCATGATTTCCTGGGCCTCTTCGCTGGCGTCAACGAACTCGCGCAGCGCAGGTTCCTGCTCCCAGGCCTTGCCGAGGGTCATGCCGACCTCGAACGGAATCAGCTTGGACAGCCGGTCGGCGAGGCCGAAGGGTTTGCCCTGGACACGGGCGACGTCGCGCACGACCGCCTTCGCCGCCATGGTGCCGAAGGTGACGATCTGGGATACGGCATCGCGGCCGTAGGTACGGGCCACGTAGTCGATCACCTTGTCGCGGTTGTCCATGCAGAAGTCGATATCGAAGTCGGGCATGGAGACACGTTCCGGGTTCAGGAAGCGCTCGAACAGCAGGTCGTATTCGAGCGGATCGAGGTCCGTGATCTTCTGCGCATAGGCCACCAGGGAGCCGGCACCGGAGCCGCGCCCCGGTCCCACCGGTACGCCGTTCTCCTTGCCCCACTTGATGAAGTCCATCACGATGAGAAAGTAGCCCGGGAAACCCATCTGAATAATGATGTCGAGCTCGAATTCGAGACGGTCTATATAGACCTGGCGCTTGGCCTCGTACTCCGGATCGTTGCGATCCAGCAGGATTTCCAGCCGCTCCTCGAGTCCGTCGAGGCTGACCTGACGAAAATAGTCGTCCATCAGCATGCCTTCGGGTACCGGGAACTTCGGCAGGTAGTAGGTCCCCAGCTCGATGTCGATATTGCAGCGTCGGGCGATCTGCACCGTATTGGCCAGCGCCTCCGGGATATCGGCAAACAGCTCGACCATTTCGGCGGTGGAACGGAAATACTGATACTCGCTGTAGTCCCGCGGCCGGTGGGCATCATCGAGGGTTCGGCCCAGGTTGATGCAGACCCTCGCCTCGTGGGCATCGAAGTCCTCGGCCTTGATGAACATCACTTCGTTGGTCGCGACCAGGGGACAGCCGGTTTCGTGGGACAGGGCGACACTGGCATGCACCAGCTCCTCATCGCCACGGCGCCCGGTGCGCTGCACCTCCAGGTAAAAACTGTCCGGGAAGATCCGCATCCACTCCTCGAGCACGAAACGCGCCGAGCCGTTGTCGGCCAGCAGTGCGCGGCCGACCTCGCCCTGCCGTCCCCCGAGAGGGCGATCAGCCCTTCGGCCTTTTCCCCGACCCACTCCCGCTTCAGCAGTGCCTTCTCGGCGATGATGTTCTGGCCTTCGGCATAGGCGCGGGAGACCAGTTCCATCAGGTTGCGATAGCCCTTGCCATTGCGCACCAGCAGCGTCATGCGATAGGGCTCGGACTCCGGCTCGGCCTCGTTCATCACCAGGATGTCGGCGCCGCAGATCGGCTTGATGCCGGCACCCAGTGCCGCCTTGTAGAACTTCACGATCGCAAAGAGATTGCACTGATCGGTCACGGCAACCGCTGGCATGCCCTCGGCCTTGGCCGCCCCGACCGCCTCCTTGACCCGCACCAGGCCATCGACCAGCGAATATTCGGTGTGCAGCCGCAGATGAACGAATTGAGGTGTAGCCATGACAGGTCAGTCTCCGGGTGGCAGCAACTCCCGCACCGGGCGGAAACTGCGGCGATGTTCAGGCAGGGGGCCAAGCCGGCGCAGGGCCTCCAGATGGGCGGGCGTCGGGTAGCCCTTGTGTTGCGCGAAACCGTAACCCGGATGCACCCTGTGCAGGGCCTGCATCTCGCGGTCGCGCACCACCTTGGCGAGGATCGAGGCGGCACTGATGGCCGGCACCTTCGCATCGCCCTTGATCACGGGTTCCGCCGGGCAGCTCAGCACCGGACAGCGATTGCCGTCGATCAGGGCATAGTCGGGCGCGGGTGCGAGGCCCTGCACCGCCCGTTGCATCGCCAGCATGCTGGCATGCAGGATGTTGATCTCATCGATCTCGGCGGGGCTTGCCGACGCCACGCACCAGGCCAGCGCCTTTTCGCGGATTTCATCGTAAAGCGCCAGGCGCTTCTTTTCGCTCAGCGCCTTGGAGTCGGCCAGTCCCGCGATCGGCCGGTCCGGATCGAGGATCACCGCTGCCGCCACCACGTTGCCGACCAGCGGCCCGCGCCCCACCTCGTCGACGCCGGCCATGCGCTCGCCTGCCGCAAAATCGAATCCCAGGGTCTGCATTCAGGGCGCCCCGGTTTCAAGCAACTGCACGATCGCCTCGGCCGCGCGCTCGTCGGCGTCCAGGTTAAGCTGGCGGTGGATATCGGCGAAGCGTCGCTGCAGACCTTCACCATGGGCCCGGTCATCGAGCTGCCGCAACAGCAAGGGCCCCAGCACCTCGGGACGCACCTCGTCCTGCAGCACTTCGGGTACCAGCGGCGCATCGGCCAGCAGATTCGGCAACGAGATGTAGCGGCTCCTGATCAGTCGGGACAGGATGCGATGGGTCAGCGGCGCCATGCGGTAGGCCACCACCATCGGCCGCTTCAGCAGCATCGCCTCGAGGGTTGCGGTACCCGAGGCGATCAGGATCGCATCGGCCGCCTGCATCGCCTCGCGCGAGTGCTTGAGCATCAGTTCGACGCCGAGATCGGCGAACTCGTCCTGCACCAGCTCGTGCAGCTGGTGCATCCGGGCCTCGTTCGCTGCCGGCAGCACGAAGCGCAGCTCCGGCCGGCGCTGCTTCAGCCAGCGCGCGGTCTCGAGAAAAGGCCGTGCCAGGTACTTGAGCTCACCGCCGCGACTACCCGGCAGCAGCGCCACGACTTCCGCGTCGGGCGGCAGACCGAGACCTTCGCGGGCCCCGTCACGGTCGGGTTCCATCGGTATCCGGGTCGCCAGCGGGTGACCAACGAAAGCGACGCGTTGATCGTTCTCCTCGTAGAACCGTGCCTCGAACGGGAACAGCGTCAGCATCAGGTCGGTGGTGCTTTTGATTTTCAGCACCCGCTTGCGGCGCCAGGCCCAGACCGACGGACTGACATAATGCACGGTGCGGATACCCGCCTCGCGCAACCGGCCCTCGAGACCGAGAGTGAAGTCCGGCGCATCGACGCCGATAAAGAGATGCGGCTTCGTCTCGACGAAATGCCGCGCCAGTTCACGGCGGATACCCAGCAGTTCCGGCAGCCGCCCCAGCACCTCGACCAGCCCCATCACCGACAGCCGCTCCATCGGGTAGAGCGAACGGCAGCCGGCGGCGATCATCAGATCTCCGCCGACGCCTTCGACTTCGAGATCGGGATAGCGGCGGCGCAGCGCCTCGATCAGGCCGGCGCCAAGAATGTCGCCCGAGGCCTCTCCGGCCACGATACCGATACGCAGGGCCATCGGCGGCCTCAGCGGATGATGCCGCGGGTCGATGCCTGCAGCGAATCGATCAGCGGTTGCAGCTCGGCGCAGGAGGCCAGCATCTCATTCAGCTTCTCCAGCGCCTGCTCCAGGGTCAGGCGCTGACGGTAGACCACCTTGTAGGCCTGGCGCAGGGTGCGCAGCGCCTCCGGCGAGAAGCCGCGCCGGCGCAGCCCCTCGACATTGATGCCATGGGGTTTGGCGCTGTTGCCCGTGGCCATGACGTAGGCCGGGATATCCTTCAGCACCACGGTGCCGGCACCGCACATCACATGGGCACCGATATGGCAGAACTGGTGTACCGCGGTGAAACCGCCGAGGATCGCATGGTCGCCGACATGCACATGGCCGGCCAGGGCTACATTGTTGGCGAGTATGATATTGTCACCAACCATGCAGTCATGGGCGACATGGGCGTAGGCCATCAGCAGGTTGTGACTGCCGATCTTCGTCAGCCCCTGGTCCTGCACCGTCCCCCTGTGGATGGTGACCCCTTCGCGGATGACGTTGTGATCGCCGATCTCGAGCCGGGTCGGCTCGCCCCTGTATTTCTTGTCCTGACAGTCCTCTCCCACCGAGGCGAACTGAAAGATGCGGTTGTGGCTGCCGATACGGGTCGGCCCGCGAACCACAACATGGGGGCCGATGACCGTGCCGGCTCCGATTTCGACATCGGGACCTATGATTGTCCAGGGGCCGATCTCGACGTCGGACGCGATCCTGGCGCTGGCATCCAATAGGGCGCGGGAATCGATCAAGGGTTACACCTTTCTATCTGCACAGAGAATGGTGGCTGAGCTGACGACGTCGCCGTCCACGGTGGCCCGGACATCGAACTTCCAGATGCCGCGGCGTTCGGAAATCTTGCGTGCCTCGAGGCGCAGCTGATCGCCCGGCACCACCGGCCGCTTGAAGCGCAGGTCGTCGGCACCGACGAAATAGTAGATCGAGCCGTCCTGCGGTTTCTTGTCCATGGTCTTGAAACCGAGGATGCCGGCCGCCTGGGCCATGGCTTCGACAATCAGCACGCCCGGCATGACCGGATGATCCGGGAAGTGGCCGTTGAAAAAGGGCTCGTTGACGGTCACGTTCTTGATCGCAACGATGGACTCGCCTACCTCCAGTTCCAGTACCCTGTCCACCAGCAGAAAGGGGTAACGGTGGGGCAGGTACTCCCGGATTTCCTTAACATCCATCATTCTTTGTGACCTTCAGTAGAATTAAGCTCGATTGTCTGTTCAAGTTTGGTAACGCGCCGCGCGATGTCGTCCAGTTGCCTGAATCGCACCACGTTGCGCTTCCAGCTCTGGTGAGGCTGCAGCCCCGTGCCCGACGAATAGGCACCGGGCCGGCTGATCGATTTGCTGACCAGCGACATGGCGGTAATATGGGTGTCCGGGGCTATTGTCAGGTGCCCGGTAATGCCTGACAGACCGGCGATGGTGCAACGCTCGCCAATTTTAGTGCTTCCGGCGATGGCGGTACAGCCCGCGATGGCGGTATTGCGGCCGATGCGAACGTTGTGCGCCACCTGTATCTGGTTGTCCAGCTTGACACCGTCATCGATGCGGGTGTCATCCAGGGCGCCGCGATCGACCGTGGTACCGGCACCGATCTCGACGTCGTTGCCGATCGAAACGCCGCCGAGCTGACAGATCTTGAGCCAGCCCTCCCCTCGGGCGCGAAGCCAAAGCCGTCGGCACCCAGTACCGCCCCGGAGTGGACGATGCAACGCTCCCCGATCCGGACATCGTCATAGAGCAGCGCACCGGCCTCGAGGCGGCTATCCCGGCCGACCGAGCAGCGAGCCCCGATCACGACCTGGGCGCCGACACTGACACCGGCCCCGATCCGCGACCCGGACCCGATCACCGCACAGGGCCCGACCTGCGCCTGCGGATCGACGTCGGCATCGGCGGCGACGACAGCGGTGGCATGAATGCCGGGGACTACTGCGGCCCGCCAGTCGAACAGCTGACTGACACGGGCAAAGGCGCGGTAGGGGTCCTCGACCAGCACCGCATGACCGACTACCGCGTCGCGATGCTCGGCACGCACCAGTATGGCGCCGGCGGCACTGTCTTTCAGCTGTGCCAGGTAACGGCCGTTGGCAAAAACGAAAGCTGGCCTTGGCCAGCTGATTGCAGGGTTGCGAGGCCGGCGACCCGGTATTCCGGATCACCGCTCACCCGACCACCGACCAGTTCGGCGATCGCCTCCAGACTGTACTCCCGGACCTGTGTCATACCGGCCTATTTCTTGTTCAGCCCTTTGATCACGAGCGGAGTGATATCGGCGTCCTTTTTGGCATAGACGGTCGCCTGTTTCGCCAGCACCACGTCATAGCCCTCTTTCTCGATCACGTCGCGAATCACTTCGTCGAGCCTCGGACGCATCTCGGACAGGAAGGCGCGCTCGCGCTCGGCACGCTTCTGCTGCAGCTCCTGACCCTGCTTCTGGTACTGGCCAAAGGCTTTCTGGAACTGCAGGCGCAGCTGCTCCGCGTCCTCCTTGGACTGCAACCCCTGGTTCTTGCGCAGCTTTTCCTGCAACGTCTTGGCGTGCTTTTCCAGCTCGACCAGCTGTTTTTCATCGCCGGCGAACTCGCTCTTCAGCTGCTCGCGAAAATCGGCCGCGGCATCGGACTTGAGCACCGCCTCCTCGACACCGAGTACGGCGACCTTGTCGGCCGAGGCCTGAACCGAGAAGAGTACCGCGATACCGAGCAAAAAGGCTTGAAACAGTTTCATCATGACTCCTTAGAAAGACTGGCCGAGGGAAAACTGGAAGACCTCGGTCTCGTCATCCTTCTTGTCGTTGAGCGGCATCGCCAGCGAGATCGACAGCGGACCGACCGGCGTCAGCCAGCTCAGGCCGACGCCGGCCGCGTAGCGGATCTGGTCAAGTTCGACACCTTCGGTACAGTCGCTGGATTCGACCAGACAGTCGGTGGTGAAGACGTTGCCGGCATCGAAGAACGCCAGCGTGCGCCAACTGGTGTTGTCATCGATGAACGGTGTCGGAAAGATCAGCTCGAGAGAGCCGACGGCCAGCATATTGCCGCCGAAGGCATCGTCATTGGAATCCCGCGGACCGAGGGAGTTGTTCTTGAAACCACGCACCGTGCGCAGACCGCCGGCGTAGTAGTTCTTGAAGAACGGATAGTTGTTGTCGCCGAAGCTGTCGCCATAACCGAGCCGGCCACCGGCACTGACCACCCAGGTCTCGGTACCGTTGAGAGGCAGGTAGTATTCGCCGCGGTACAGGGACTTGAAGTAGCCCAGATCGCTGCCCGGCACGGCCGCTTCCAGCGACAGGCTCTGGGAATAGCCGCGGGTCGGGAACAGGCCGCGATTCAGGTGATTGTCACTCCAGCTCGCCTTCATCACCCAGTCGAGATAGGTATCGTCACCCTCTTCGGCAATGAAGTCGGTGACCTCCTGGGCCGTGCTGCCGAAGGTGTTCAGACTGATCGACTCGAATCCAAGACCGAAGCTCAGGCGCTGGTAATCGTTGATCGGATAGCCGAAATTGACGCCGGCACCGTACTCGTCGGTGGTATAGCTACTGACATCGTCCTCGTCGTAGTCGCGCTCTCGATAGAAGACATCGAAGCCACGGCTCACACCGTCAACGGTGTAGAACGGGTCGGTATAGTTGAAGCTGTATTCGGTCAGCGTATCGCTGTTGGAGAAGTTGAAGCCGACCCGCTTGCCGGTACCGAAGAAGTTGTCCTGCTGCACCCCGAGCTGGAAGATGATACCGGCGCTCTGGGAGAAGCCGACCGCGGCGGTGAACTGCCCCGACGGCTGTTCTTCGATCGAATACTCGACGTCGACCTGGTCGCTGGTGCCCGGCACCGGGCGGGTTTCCACATCGACGTTCTTGAAGTAGCCGGTCCGCGACAGACGCTGCTTGGACTGTTCGATCTTCTCGGCCGAGGCAATCGCCGCCTCCATCTGCGTCAGTTGCTGACGCAGCACCTCGTCGGCGGTGGTGGTGTTGCCCTTGATCAGGATCCGGCGCACGTAGGTGCGCTGCCCCGGTTCGACGAAGTAGCGCAGCGAGACGGTATTGTCGTCCTCGTGCACTGTCGGCACCGGGCTGACGTTGGCGAACATGTAACCGCCGTCACCCAGCACCCGCTGCAGACGCTCCTGAGTCTCGGTCATCTCCCGGCGCGAGAATACCGCACCCGGCTCGATCTTCAGCTCGGCCTCGAGCGCGTTCTGCGGCACGGCGAGACTGCCCGCCAGATCGACATCGCGAATGCGGAACTGCTCGCCCTCGGTGATATTGACGGTGATGTAGACGTGCTGGCGATCCGGCGAGATTGACACCTGGGTGGAGTCGATGGCGAAGTTGATATAGCCGCGATCGAGGTACCAGGAACGCAGACGTTCGAGATCTCCGGACAGCTTTTCCCGGGAGTAACGGTCGCTGTCGGTGATGAAGCTCCAGAACCCCGGCAGCTGCAGCTCGAACAGTTGCGTCAGGTCCTCGTCGCCGAAGGCCTCGTTGCCGACAACGTTGATGTGCCGGATCGAGGCCACCTGACCTTCGTTGATATCGATATTGAGGGCCACGCGGTTGCCCGGCAGCTCCTCGACCTCGGTTTCAACGCCGGCACCGTAGCGCCCCTGGGCGACGTAGAGCCGCTGCAGGTCGAGCTGGATACGGTCCAGCGCGGCGCGCTTGAAGACCTCGCCCTCCTGCAGCCCGCTCTGTTTCAGGCCATCGATCAGCGCCTCGTCCTTGATAACCTTGTTGCCATCGAGACGGATCAGGCTCACGGCCGGACGCTCCCGAAGCTTGACCACCAGCACATCGCCGTCACGAAAGAGTTCGATGTCGTCGAAATAGCCGGACCCGAAAAGCTCACGGGTCGCGCGGGTCAGCTCGTACTCGGTAATCAGGTCCCCGGTAGCGATCGGAAAGTTGCGAAACACCGTGCCGGGCTCGACGCGCTGCAGCCCCTCGAGACGGATATCGGAAACGGTAAATGGCGAGATGGCGGCGTGCGCCAGAGTTCCCCAGCAAATAAGGGAGAAAACAAGTCCCAGTCTGAGTTTCATGAACTACGTCTTATTCCATCGAAGAAAACCGGCAACCATGCCATTTCTACAGCCGCATCAGGTCATTAACGATTGCAACTGCCATCAGGGTAAACAGTACGGCCATACCGATGCGGAGCCCGAACATCTGCACCCGCTCACTGACGGGCCGGCCCCGAAGCGCCTCGATGCCGTAGTAGAACAGATGACCACCATCGAGCATCGGAATGGGCAGCAGATTCAGCACGCCCAGACTGATACTCAGGTATGCCAGAAAACTGATAAAGGACTCCAGGCCGGACGCGGCCGAGGCCCCCGCCACTTTAGCAATGGTGATCGGGCCACTCAAGTTTTTTACCGAGATGACCCCTTCGAGCATTTTCCAGATCGATTCGAGGGTCAGCGTGATCATCTGAACCGTCTTGGCGGCGGCCACGCCGACCGCTTCGACAGGCCCGTAGCGCAGGGTTCGCAGCCGCTCCTCGGGCCAGCCGACCGGCTCCACGCCGGCGCCGATATAGCCGATCGTCCCCGCCTCGTCCTCCCGGGCCTCGGGCACGAGGTCGACATCCAGCTGGCGCCCGCCGCGCTCGACCCGCAGTTGCAGCAGCGTCTCCGGTGCCGCGCGCACCGTCTCGACCAGCGCGGGCCAGTCGGCGACCGGTTCGCCATCGATGCTCAATACAAGATCCCCCGGCTCCAGCCCGGCCGCGGCCGCCCGTCCTTCCGGCAGCAACTGACCCAGCACCGCCGGGATCGGAGGCTGCCAGGGCCTCAGCCCCAGCGCCCGCAGCGGACTCTCGCGCTCGATATCGACCTGCCAGCCATCGAGCCGCACCGGATAGGCGACGGGCGACGAAGCATCCGGATACAGCACCCGCAGCGAGAGGGTTCTGCTTTCGCCGATATGGGAAACCAGGCTCAGGTTCAGCTGCTCCCAGGAATGAAGCTCGTCGCCGTCCAGCCCCACCACTTCGCCGCCGGCTTCGACACCGGCATACCAGGCCGGTGTATCCGGCTGCACCGCTCCGATCACAGGCGCCACGGTGCTGACACCGATCACGTACATCAACCAATAGGCCAGCACCGCGAACAGCAGGTTGACCAGCGGGCCGGCGGCCACGATGGCACTGCGGGCCCAGAGCGGCTTGTTGTTGAAGGCCTGAGGGCGCAGCGCTTCGGGCACATCGCCCTCGCGCTCGTCGAGCATGCGCACATAGCCGCCCAGCGGGATCGCCGCCACCACGTATTCGGTGCCCTGGCGATCGCGCCGCGACCAGAGCGGCTTGCCGAAACCGACCGAAAAGCGCAACACTTTGACACCACAGCGGCGCGCCACCCAGAAATGCCCCCATTCATGGATGGTCACCAGCAACCCGAGAGTCACGATCGTCGCCAGCAGCGTATGCAGAATACTCATCAATGCTCCATCATCAGTGGATGGTCACCAGCAACCCGAGAGTCACGATCGTCGCCAGCAGCGTATGCAGAATGCCCATTACAGCTCCGTCATCAGCAGCATGCCGAGCACGAATACCGGAGCGGCCGCCATCAGACTGTCGATACGATCGAGCACGCCCCCGTGTCCCGGCAGTATGCGGCCACTGTCCTTGATCCCCTGGTAACGCTTGAGCATGCTTTCGAATAGATCACCCAGCACCGACGCAAGGCCCGTACAGAATGACAGCACGACGAGATAGACCAGCTGCGACAGCGGGAGTTCAAGCCAGAAACCAAAGCCGGCACCGACCAGCACGCAGCTGAACAGTCCGCCCCAGAGCCCTTCCCGGGTCTTGCCGGGACTGACATCGGGCGCAAGCTTGTGGCGCCCCAGGTCTTGCCGCTGAAATAGGCCCCGACATCGGCACCCCAGACCAGCAGCAACAGCAGCAGAATGCGCTGATTGCCCTGCGCCATCCCCTTGAGCTCGACCAGCGCGAACCAGCAGGCAACCAGCACCAGATAACCAATCAGCAAACGGCTGCCCCGGGCTGTCCAGACACCGCAGACAGGAAAGCGGACCACCCAGTACAGCGCCAGCAGCCAGAACAGTACCGCCACCAGCATCAGCGCCGGCACCGGTACCCAGGGGCGCGTGAAGAAGGCGGCCGCCAGCAGCACGCCGAGCCCGAACCCAAAAGCCCGCGCGCGCCGGTACCGTCAAAGCCCGCCAGACGGCTCCACTCCCAGGCGCCCAGCACCATCGCCACGGCGACGAAAAACTCGAACCAGGGCAACGGCAGCAAAAATACACAGGCCAGCGCCGCGGGCGCCAGCACCAGGGCTGTCAACAATCGCTGTTTAAGCACCTTCACCCGCCTCTATCTGCTCGCTGGTTTTGCCAAAGCGGCGCTGGCGGCCGCAATAGTCTCTGATGGCTTCCGCCAGTTGCTGCTCGCCAAAATCGGGCCAGTAGCAGTCGGCAAAATAGAATTCGGTGTAGGCCATCTGCCAGAGCAGAAAGTTGCTGATGCGATGCTCGCCGGCCGTACGGATGCAGAGATCCGGCGCCGGCTGATCCGCCAGACAGGTATAGCGCCCGAGCATCGTTTCGTCGACCGCATCGGGATCGAGACGCCCCTCGGCACAGTCGCGCGCCAACCGGGCCGCAGCCTGGGCAATATCCCAGCGCCCGCCATAGTTGGCCGCGATATTCAGCTGCAGCCTCTGGCAACCGGCGGTCAGCGCCTCGGCCTCGGCGATCTTGTCCTGCAGCGACGGACTGAAACGACTGCGGTCGCCGATGATGCGCAGCCGGATATCGTTCTTCAGCAGCTTGCGGGACTCGCGTCTGAGCGCCAGCATGAACAGCTCCATCAGCCCCTTGACCTCGAGAGGAGGACGCTGCCAGTTTTCACTGCTGAAGGCGAACAGGGTCAGATGACCGACGCCCTGGGCGATACAGCCCTCGACGAGGCGGCGGACACTTTCGACACCGGCCCTGTGGCCGGCCAGACTGGGGAGACGGCGGGCCTTGGCCCAACGGTTATTGCCATCCATGATGACGGCGATATGGCGCGGCGGCGCCTTGCCCGCAGTGTTATTGGAATCGTTTTTTACCGGCATAAGAAAGGTACAAGGGGCGCCAGGCGCCCCTTGACGTCGTCAGATTTCCATCAGGTCGGCTTCTTTTTGCTCGAGCAGCTTGTCCACTTCTCCGACAAACTTGTCGGTCAGTTTCTGGACCTGATCTTCGGCACGACGACCTTCATCTTCGGTGATTTCCTTTTCCTTCAGCAGATCCTTGATCGTGCCGTTGGCATCGCGACGCACATTGCGGATGGCCACGCGGCCGTTTTCCGCTTCCTGCCGCGCCTGACGGATAAAGCCCTTGCGGGTTTCCTCTGTCAGCGCCGGCATCGGCACGCGAATGGTATCGCCGGAGGTGGACGGATTGAGACCGAGATCGGATTTCATGATCGCTTTCTCGATCACCGGCACCATCTGTTTTTCCCAGGGATTGATCGCCAGGGTGCGGGCATCCTCGACGGTGACGTTGGCCACCTGGCCGACCGGCACGTCGGAACCGTAGTAGCTCACCATCAGGGAATCCAGAATGCTCGGATGAGCGCGCCCGGTGCGGATCTTCTTGAAGTTCTCGACCAGGGACTCAACGCTTTTCTTCATACGCCCTTCGGCGTCCTTCACGATTTCATTCAGCATACTTTTCTCCTACACCCTCACCGCAATCGATCAAGGTACCTTCTTTTCCGCCGACCACCAGATTCACCAGCGCGCCCGGGCGGTTCATGTTGAATACCCGAACCGGCATTTTGTGATCGCGCGTCAGGCAGATCGCCGTCAAGTCCATTACGCCGAGCTGCTTCTCGATCGCCTCGTCGTAACTCAGGTGCAGGTAACGCCGCGCCGTCGGATCCTTCATCGGATCGGCGGTATAGACGCCATCCACCTTGGTGGCCTTGAGCACCACGTCCGCCTCGACCTCGATACCGCGCAGACAGGCAGCGGAGTCGGTGGTAAAGAAGGGGTTGCCGGTACCGGCCGCAAAGATGACCACGTCACCCTGACTCAGATAGCGCATGGCGTTACGGCGGTCGTAATGGTCGACAACGCCACTCATCGGAATGGCCGACATGACGCGGGTATCGATATTACTGCGTTCCAGCGCATCGCGCATCGCCAGCGCGTTCATCACGGTCGCCAGCATTCCCATATGGTCGCCGGTCACCCGGTCCATGCCCGCCGCATTCAGCGCCGCGCCGCGGAACAGATTGCCGCCGCCGATCACCATCCCGACCTGGACACCGATACCGACCAGCTGGCCGATTTCAAGCGCCATGCGGTTGAGCACCTTGGGGTCGATGCCGAAGCTGTCGTCCCCCATCAGGGCTTCGCCGCTCAACTTGAGAAGAATTCGTTTATACCTGGATTGTCTGTCACTGGCAGGCATCTGGAGGTCTCCGCTCAAACGAGGTCAGATCAGTGTAGCAGGAAGGAAGGCCACGCCCGGCACGGGCATGACCTCTGTATCGAAGCGTATTCAGCCTTTCAGCTGAGCCGCAACTTCGGCAGCGAAATCGGTTTTCTCGACTTCGATACCCTCGCCAACTTCGACGCGGACGAAGGACAGGACTTCGCAACCGGCTTCCTTGACCAGCTGACCGACTTTCTGATCCGGGTTCTTGACGAACGGCTGCTCGACCAGGCTGTTTTCGGCCAGGAACTTGTTGATGCGGCCAACGACCATTTTCTCGGCGATTTCCGCCGGCTTGCTGGCCATGTCCGGCTGAGCCAGGATGATTTCCTTCTCCTTGGCAACCACCTCTTCCGGCATGTCGTCCTTGCTGACGACCTGCGGGTTGACGGCGGTAACGTGCATCGCGATATCCTTGGCCAGTTCGGCTTCGCCGCCGCTCAGGGCAACCAGTGCCGCCAGCTTGTTGGTGCTGTGGACGTAGGCACCGACATTCTGGCCTTCGACCAGAATGACGCGACGAACGGAGATGTTCTCGCCGATTTTCTGGACCAGGGCTTCACGGGCCGTCTCCAGCTCGCCGGACATCAGCGCAGCGACATCGGTCTGCTTGCCGGCGAACGCCTTGACCAGAACCTGATCGACGAACGCCAGGAAGCCGGCATCGCGGGCGACGAAGTCGG
This sequence comes from Marinobacterium aestuariivivens, assembly GCF_042661465.1. Taxonomy (NCBI): domain Bacteria; kingdom Pseudomonadati; phylum Pseudomonadota; class Gammaproteobacteria; order Oceanospirillales; family Oceanospirillaceae; genus Marinobacterium; species Marinobacterium aestuariivivens. The sequence continues at coordinate 1,546,396 of NZ_JBHSWE010000001.1, forward strand.
TTTCAGAGTTGACTTCGATAGCCACGGCGTAGCTGTTGTCGTCGGCAACTTTTACAGCCACGACGCCATCAGCGGCGGTGCGGCTGGCTTTCTTGGCAGCCTTCATACCGGAGGCTTTGCGCAGGTCTTCGATCGCCTGCTCAATGTCACCATTGGCCTCAGCCAGTGCTTTCTTGCACTCCATCATGCCCAGACCGGTACGCTCGCGCAGCTCTTTGACCAGCGCAGCAGAGAAGTTCGCCATGTCGAATTACCCCATTTGTTAACGCATTAATTCAAATTCAAAAAAGGGGGCAGCGCACCCAATGGGCACTTCCCCCTTATACAAGTACGAAGAGACTACCCAGCCTGCTTGACAGGCGGATTACTCGCCGGCCGGCTCTTCCACTTCAACGAATTCGCTCTTGTCGCCACCGGCTGCCTCGACACCCTCAACGCAGGCATCGGCTGCCGCCTTGGCGTAGATCTGAATGGCACGCAGCGCATCGTCGTTACCCGGGATGACAAAGTCGATGCCGTCCGGGTTGCTGTTGGTGTCGACGACGCCGATCACAGGGATACCCAGCTTGTTGGCTTCGTTGACAGCAATGCGCTCGTGATCCACGTCGATCACGAACAGTGCGTCCGGCAGGCCGCCCATGTCCTTGATACCGCCAATGGAACGCTCGAGCTTGTCCATTTCACGCTGACGCATCAGCGCTTCTTTCTTGGTCAGCTTGTCGAAGGTACCGTCCTGAGCCTGGGCTTCCAGGTCGCGCAGACGACGGATGGACTGACGAATGGTCTTGTAGTTGGTCAGCATGCCGCCCAGCCAGCGGTGGTTGACATAGGGCATGCCGGCACGCAGGGCTTCGTCCTGTACGATCTTGCTGGCCGCGCGCTTGGTACCCACGAACAGAATCTTGTTCTTGTTGGATGCCATGCCCTTGACCACGTCCAGCGCGTTGTTCAGCGCCGGCAGAGTGTGCTCGAGGTTGATGATATGAATCTTGTTACGAGCACCGAAGATGTACTTGGACATTTTCGGGTTCCAGTAGCGGGACTGGTGACCGAAGTGAACACCTGCTTTGAGCAGGTCACGCATGGTGACTTTTGCCATTGGTAAAGCTTCCTGATATTAAGTGGGTTAAACCTCCACGTATCCCAGCATCCAACCGCGAGCGGCACCCTGGAGACTGTGTCGATACGTGTGTGTGGTTAGTTGTGCTTAAAAAGCTCCCCTTTTCGGGAGGCGGATTTATACCACAGCACGCCCCCTTTTTGAAGCACCGCCTTCGCTACGCAAGCAACATTCGCTACAATCGCTGTTCATGACCGGCGCCTGGCCGTCGGACACACAGAAATGAAAAGCCACACCGAGACCCCATGACCATAAGCATCAAGACACCGGAAGAGATCGAAAAAATGCGCATCGCCGGCCGCCTGGCGGCCGAGGTGCTGGAGATGATCGAGCCGCATGTACAGGCAGGCGTCACGACCAACGAACTGGACAGGATCTGCCACGACTACATCGTCAACGAGCAGAAGGCGGTTCCGGCGCCGCTGAACTACCACGGTTTTCCGAAGTCCATCTGCACCTCGATCAACCAGGTCGTCTGCCACGGCATTCCGAATGACAAGCCGCTGAAAAACGGCGACATCATCAATATCGACATCACGGTGATCAAGGACGGCTTCCACGGCGACACCAGCAAGATGTTCTTCGTCGGCAAGCCCGCACCCCACGCCCAGCGCCTGGTCGAGATCACCCAGGAGTGCATGTACAAGGGCATCGAGCTGGTACGCCCCGGCGCCCATCTCGGGGATATTGGCCACGTCATTCAGCAGTATGCCGAGTCGAACCACTACTCGGTGGTGCGCGAGTACTGCGGCCACGGCATCGGCCGCGAATTCCACGAAGACCCCCAGGTGCTGCATTACGGCCGCGCCGGCACCGGTGTGGAACTGCGCGAAGGCATGATCTTCACCATCGAACCGATGATCAATGCCGGCAAGCGCCACGTGAAGCTGTCAAAAAAGGACGGCTGGACCGTCGAAACCGTCGACCGACGCCTGTCGGCCCAGTGGGAGCATACGGTGCTGGTCACCGCCGACGGTTACGAAGTCCTGACCCGTCGTTCCGAAGAAACCTTCTGATCGAGGCCCAGCATGACCGCCGCCGTGAAAGCCCAGAGCGATACCGAACTGCTGGATGTGGAAGCGCTCCAGCTTGAGCTGGCCGAGGCCCGCTCGCCGATCCCCGTGTTCAAGAAGACCATCAGGGCGGCCCAGGAGCGCATGCACCAGCGCTTTCGCGACGGCGAGGACATCCGCAAGCTGATCTACGGCCGCGCCTGGATCATCGATCAGATCCTGCGCGCCGCCTGGAAGCTGTTCGACTGGCCCGACGAGCGCCATATCGCGCTGGTCGCTGTCGGCGGCTATGGCCGGGGCGAGCTCCATCCGCACTCCGACATCGACATCCTGATCCTGCTCGACGGCATCGAGGCAGAGACGGCCGGCGACAGCATCAGCGGCTTCCTGACCCTGCTCTGGGACATGACACTCGATATCGGCTCCAGCGTGCGCACCCTGGAAGAGTGCTACCAGGAAGCACGCAAGGACATCACCATCGCCACCAACCTGGTCGAATCCCGCACCCTGATCGGCAATCCCGAGCTGCAGACCGGGGTCTACGAGCGGGTCACCTCCGAAGGCGCCTGGACCGACCGCGACTTCTTCGTCGCCAAGCTCAACGAGCAGCGCGAGCGACACGAACGCACCAACAACACCGAATACAACCTCGAGCCCAACCTCAAGACCTCGCCGGGCGGGCTGCGCGACCTCCAGACCATCGGCTGGGTGGCGAAGCGCCATTTCGGCGCCAGCTATATCCGCGACCTGGTCGACCACGGCTTCCTCACCGAGTCGGAGCTTGACACCCTGAACAAGGGCGAACTCTATCTCTGGACCGTGCGCTATGCCCTGCACATGCACTGCAACCGGCGCGAGGACCGGCTGCTGTTCGACCACCAGCGCACCCTGGCCGAGTTCTTCGGCTACAAGGACCAGCAGGGGCACTCGCCGTCGAGCAGTTCATGAGCAAGTACTACCGGGTCGCCAAAGCGATGTCCGAGTTCAACGACATGCTGCTGCAGTATTTCGACGAAGCGATCCTCAAGGCCGACGACGAGCAGGTGATCAAGCCGCTGAACAAGCGCTTCCGGATGCACAACGACTATATAGAAGCGAAACATCCGCAGATCTTCGAGCACCACCCCTTCGCGCTGATGGAGATCTTCGTGCTGCTGGCCCACAACCAGCAGATCAAGGGCGTGCGCGCCTCGACCATCAAGCTGATCCGCGACCATCGTCACCTGATCGACGACAGTTTCCGCAACGATATCCGCAACACCTCGCTGTTCATGGAACTACTGCGCTCACCCGACGGCGTCTCCACCGAGCTCAAGCGGATGAACCGCTACGGCATTCTCGGCCGCTACCTGCCGGAGTTCGGCGAAATCGTCGGCCAGATGCAGCACGATCTTTTCCATATCTACACGGTGGACGCCCACACCCTGAAAGTGATCCAGAAGATGCGCCAGCTGCGGCACAACGACCACCGCGACCTGTTCCCGATCGCACACCGGATCGTCAACCAGTTGCCGAAGATCGAGCTGCTCTATATCGCCGGTCTCTACCACGATATCGCCAAGGGCCGTGGCGGCGACCACTCGGAGCTCGGCGCCGAGGATGTGCTGGAGTTCTGTCGACGCCACCACCTGGGCAAATGGGACTCCCACCTGGTGGCCTGGCTGGTGCGCAATCACCTGCTGATGTCGATGACGGCACAGCGGCGCGACATCTCGGATCCGGAGGTGATCCATCGCTTTGCCAAACAGTGCGGCGACGGCGTTCATCTCGATTACCTCTACGTTTTGACCGTGGCCGACATCAACGCCACCAACCACACGCTCTGGAACAGCTGGCGCGCCACCCTGCTGCGCCAGCTCTATACCGAGACCCGCCGCGCCCTGCGCCGCGGCCTCGAGAATCCGGTCAACATAGAAGACCGCATCGAACAGCTGCAGAAAGACGCCCTCGCCGTACTGCGCCGTCACGGTATCCGCGAAGCACCGGCACGGGAACTCTGGAGCAACATCGGCAACGACTATTTCCTGCGCGAAGATTCCCAGAACGTGGCCTGGCACACCGAGGCGATTCTCGAACACGGCGAAAACAAGCTGCCGCTGGTACTGGTGCGCAAGACCTCCTACCGCGTCTATGAAGGCGCGACCGAGATCTTCATCTACAGCGAAGACCTGCCAAACCTCTTTCCCGCCACCGTCGCGGCGCTGGATCAGCTTCACCTGAGCATCCAGGACGCGCGCATCATCCTCACCGATGACGGTCGCACCCTCAATACCTACTCGGTCCTGACCGAGGACAATCAGCCGCTATCGGAAAACCCGGACTATCTGGCCAATATCCGCGATACCCTGATCGAGGAACTCGACGACCCGGACGACTTCCCGGATATCATCCAGCGCCGCGTGCCCCGCACACTGAAGCTGTTCGCCGCGCCGACCCGGGTCACCATCAGCAACGACCCGGTGATGCAGCAGACGGTACTCGAGGTCAGCAGCCCGGACCGTCCGGGACTGCTGGCACGCATCGGCCGCATCTTCGTCGAGTTCGGCATTTCGGTACGCAAGGCCAAGATCGCCAGCATCGGCGAACGGGTCGAGGACTACTTCTTCATCACCGATGCCAACGAACAGCCGATCAGCGATCCGGACCTGTGCCACCGGCTGCAGGAAACCATCTGCCGGCAGCTCGACGAGCAGATACAACAGGAATCGTAGGAGCCGCGTACCCAGACTTACGGGCACTTCCCCGCAGCGAACGACCTCGCCGCGAATACCCCTGGTGCCGAACTTGTTCGCACCGGGGCGGCGCTCCTACAATTGCGGTTTCAATTCGAGGAAATAACAATGGACAACGCCACCCGCACCGAAATCGAAGCCGCCGTTTTCCGGCGCCTGCTGGAACACCTGGACAACCGCAAGGACGTGCAGAACATCGACCTGATGAACCTCGCCGGCTTCTGCCGCAACTGCCTGTCGAAATGGTATGTCGCAGCCGCCTCCGAGCGCGGCGAAGAGGTCGACTACGAACAGGCCCGCGAGCGGATCTACGGCGAGCCCTATGCCGAGTGGAAGGAAAAGTACCAGCAGGAAGCGAGCGCCGATCAGTTGGCGCAGTTCGAGAAGGCGAGCAAAAAGGTGACGCGTAACGCGTCACCCGTAACCGGTCGTCATTCCACCCAGGCGCGCTGGACCTGGCTCAGGTCCAGCTCCAGGATCGTGGCGTAGGTGTCGTCCTGCACCGGATAGGTCTTGACCACGCGGGCGCCACGGACGATGCCGGCAACGGCCGCACGGAAGCGGTCGTTCTGCAGCACCAGGTCGCTGACCTGGGTCGTACCATAGATGTACTGGCCATGGACCACGGCGGCGAGTTCCTGGTAGGCGCGCAGCTTGGACGCGCGCATGGCCATCAGCATCCTGTGCTGCTCGCTCTGACCCGGCTGCAGACTGATCGGCGCATAGCCGGTCACGCTGATCAGATTGGCATTCTGGACAGGCGCAGCGACCTGCCCGGACAGCGCCGGTGACGCCGGCTGCAAGGCCTGACAGCCGGCCAGCAGCAACGTCATGGCGCAGAACAGACCTCGACCCGCGTTCCTCGCTTTCATCAGTGCCCCACCGCTCCGTTACGATTTTCGATGATCATGCCCTGACGCTGCGCCTGCAGCTGATCGTAACCGGGCGACGCGCCCTCGAGACGACCGTCCGGTACATGGGTCTGGGCACTGGCCAGCACCTGGCGGGTGGTGGTATCCAGCACCCGGGCATTGAGCACGATCCCCTGCGGATAGCGCGCATAGGTGCCGGTCAGCACGAAATAGATACGATAGCGGCTGTTCAGCAACGACAGCGACTGACGCGACAGTGCAGGCTTTTCAGTCGTATTGAGACTGACGGCCCGGTAGTCGACAAGATTGTAGCGCCCCTGCTGCAGCTGGTAGATGAGGTTTTCAGCAATGCGCTCGCCGACCGGGTTCGACAGCGGCACCTGCGCACGATCGAGGTCGGCAAAGGGCAGCACGGCCATCGGCAGGCGCTTGATGCGATGCTCCGCGAGCCCCGTCGCCAGTTGCTGGGCGAGCTGCGCCACCGCCTCGCTGAGCGGATCGACCGATGCCTCTTCCGCCACCCTGCTCAACGGCGCCGGGGCATTGTCGAGCGGGACGGCCTCGCCATCTGCCGGCACCGCGCCACGCAGCTGCTGCACGGCACCGTCGCCGAGGGACTCCAGCCGCACCGGCACCGGCTGCTGCGACTGCAGACTGCAGCCGGACAGCACCAGCAACAGGGCTCCCGCCAATACTCTCATCATCGCAATCCATCGTTGATTTGGAGCCAATCTACGCCAAGCGCTGCAAGGGTACAAGCCGCCGGACGGCCGCCATTTGCAAGACCCGCGAAAAAAGCTATAAGCTGCAAGCCTCAGGCTGCAAGCGGCAGGCGCCAGTCGTGCAGCTTGCCGCCTGCCCCTATAAATATCGGTCAGGAAGCCCAGATGTTTAGCGCCAAGTTCCGCCAGTTGCTGCACACCCTCGGACTCTGCCTGCTGCTCCTGCCCCCGGCCGCTCAGGCCCAGAGCGTCGTCGCCGAAGGGCGGGGCGCCATCATCGGCAACGACCTCGAATCCGCGCGCCGCGCCGCCATCCGCGACGCCACCGAGCAGGCTTCGCTGCAGGCCGCCGCCTATATCAGCGTCACCCAGCAGGTGACGGACGGCGTACTGGAGATCGACAACCTTCACCTGGGTGCACAGGGCAACGTCGGCAATATCCAGTTGCTGGACGAGAAACGCCAGGGCAACTGGCTGCTGGTGCGCATCCGTGCCGATATCGACACCGAGCCGGGCTGCGAGAAGAGTGCGGGACACGCCTACCGCAATCGCCTGGCGGTCACCAGTTTTCCGCTGCTGCAGCCGCAGCAGGCCAATTTGGGGCAACTCCACGGCATCGACACCCTTCTGCCCTCGCTGATCGCCCGCGAGCTGGCCCTCAACCCCGGCCTCCGGTCGGCGGATGCCAGCCGCACGCGGATCATCCAGGATCCGGCCACCGCACCGACCCGCCGCTTGCCCGACGGAAGCCTTGACGAGCTGGTATCGGTGCAGGGTCAACCAGGCGTGCAGTACCTGGTTTCCGGCGTCATCCGCGACCTGTCCATGCAGCACCCGGAACTGCACGGCGAGCAGAACCTGCTGAAACACTGGTACAACCGTGCCCGGAAACAGGACGAGCGTTACCTGCGCACCCTGGCCCTGGAGCTCTATGTCCACGACGCCCTGACCGGCGCACTGCTGTTCCGTCAGCAGTATCGCACCGAAGGTCTCTGGAGCCTGCCGCCCGAGCAGGCCACCGGCTTTGCCACCGCCGCTTTCTGGCAGCAGGATTTTGGGCTCAAGACCCGAGCCCTGCTCGACAGCATCGGCCTGGAGCTGGGCGAAGAGCTCAGCTGCCTGCCGTTCCGGGCCAGAATCCTGAAGGTCGAGCAGGACCGTGTCTGGTTCAACGCCGGCGAGGATGCCGGCATCGCGCGCGGCGACCGGCTCAGCCTTTACCGCCTCGACAACCGCTTCGGCCCGAGGCTCGACAACAGTCGCACAACGCTGGTCGTCGACGATATTCAGGCCGGCACCGCCAGCGGCACCTTTTCCGGCAGCGCAGAGCAGTTCAATATCCAGGTAGGCGATATCGTGATGGCACAGTAAGCGTTAAGCGTTAAGCATTGGATAGCATCCGCCTCACGCCTCACGCCTCACGCCTCACGCCTCACGATAATATTCTGTCGGTCGCTGATCGCCGACAATAGGAGGCCGGCCGCTTTTTCCCTATACTAGGCGGCTTTAGCCATTACGGATTCAGGGTGTTAGACAAGATGCAACAGAGCGAAATGTTCGCGTTACTGGAACGCAAGATCGAAGAGATGCTGGAAGAGGTCGAACTGCTGCGCATGGAAGTCGCCGAACTGCGCGATGCCAAGGCCGCCCTGGAGTCCGACAAGGAAGAATCCGTACGCCGCCTGCAGTCGCTGCTGGCCCGCTTCGACGAAGCCCGGGATCAGCAGTCGGCGGCCTGATACGCAGGGTGCAATCTGTGATCCAAACGCAAAAGCCCGGCATCTGCCGGGCTTTTGCGTTTACCACTGGCCGAATCAGCCGGCGGTGCCGCGGATATAGACCTCTACGCGGCGGTTCTGCGCACGGCCGGCAGCGGTATTGTTGTCGGCCACCGGATAGCGCGGGCCGTAACCCTGGGTGCTGATGCGCATCTGGGCAATGCCGCGACCAGCGAGATAGCTGGCGACACTGGCGGCGCGCTGCTCCGACAGAGACTGGTTGAATTCGAACGAACCCGTGCTGTCGGTATAGCCGTTCACGCCGATGGCGCTGTCCTTGAATTTCTGCAGCACCAGCGCCACATCGTCCAGCACCGGGTAGAAACCGGGGTCGAGCTGGGCGCTGCCGGTCTGGAAGGTGACATTGCCCGGCATCACCAGCCGGATATCGTCGCCGACACGCTCGACGCCGACACCGGTACCGTCAAGGCGCTGACGCAACTCCATTTCCTGCTTGTCCATATAGGCGCCAATGCCTCCACCGACGGCACCGCCGATCAGGGCGCCGGCCAGAGCGCCCCGGCCACGATCACCGTCGGCGACGGCCGCTCCCAGCAGCGCACCGGTAACGGCACCTATACCCGCGCCCTTGGTCGCCTGCGAAGTCTTCTCTTCACGGGTGTAGGGATCCATGGTGGTGCAGCCGGCCAGTACCGTCATCGCCACCGCAAGGGTAAACGTCTTCTTCATCATTGAATTTTCCACTCCAGCTTCAACACGCCCACAGGGCGAATCAATTTCATTGTATCGCGACAATCTGAACCGGCACTGAAGGCCTCGCCCCGCCCGCTTTCACCACACTTTAGCATAGGCGCTGAGCGCCGGGTGACAACCGCCGGGACGGTAAATAATCCGGAGCAGGCCGGCCGGAGGCATTACCGCTAGTCAGTCCCCCGAACAACCGATAAAATGGGGCGGCTCGAACAAGTCCTCTTTTAAAATCCAGTGTCCGTTCCATCCGAGGAGTCCCCATTGTCTCAGCTGCCTGTCATCGTCGGTTTTGGTGGAATCAATCCGGCCGGTAGAGCCTCATCGCACCACGCCTATCGCCGCCTGATTCTCGACCGGCTCGATGCCGACAGCCGCCGTCAGACACTGCTGAGCCTGGCGACCCTGATGAACCTCGCAAGCTATGACGACGGCAACTACTTCAATGCCGCCGGCGAACAGCTCCCACTGGACGACCTGTTGCTGCAGATTGGCCAGCAGATCTGCGACAACACCCTGATACGCCACATCCACCCCGACTGGTTCGACGTCCGGGCGGTGATGTTCAACCGCCCGGCCGAAGTCGAAGGCGAGGACAACCAGCTGCGTTTCCTGCTGCGCCGACGCCATCTGCCGCGGCAGATTCCGGCCAACTGGAAGGTCCGCGACCTATCCGGCAACCAGGTCGAAGTCACCGTCACCGGCCGTTGCGAGATTATTTTTCCCGACACCAAGATCGCCCAGGTCCAGTCCGCGGGCATGCTGCCGACCGGTTTCGAACCCGGCAAGCTCTACCAGTCGCGCAACCATCCGCGCAATCTGCAGATGACCGTTTATGCCGCATCCGACGCCCTGCATTCCAGCGGTATTCCATTCGAGCGCATTCTGGACCGGGTGCGCCCCGACCAGGTCGGCGTCTATGCCAGCAACTCGATCGGCCAGCTCGACGATTTCGGCTTCGGTGGCCTGACCAAGTTCCCGGCACTGGGCAAGCGCACCACCTCCAAGCAGATGCCGCTGGGCTATGCCCAGATGCCGGCAGACTTCGTCAATGCCTATGTCCTGGGGAATGTCGGCGTCACCGGCGGCGCACTGGGTGCCTGCGCCACCTTCCTGTACAACCTGCGCAATGCGGTCAACGATATCCGCAACGGCGTGCGCAAGGTGGTGCTGGTCGGCGGCAGCGATGCCCCGGTCACACCGGAGATCATCGAGGGTTTCCGCGCCATGGGCGCCCTCGCCGAAGACAAGGACCTGCTGGCGCTGGACGGTCTCACCGAGCTCGGTGACGACGATTATCGCCGCGCCTGCCGGCCGTTCGGCAACAACTGCGGCTTCACCATCGGCGAGTCGAGCCAGTTCGTGCTGCTGATGAGCGACGACCTGGCGCTGGAACTGGGCGCGCAGATCTTCGGCGCCGTACCCGACGTCTTCGTCAATGCCGACGGCCACAAGAAGTCGATCTCGGCGCCGGGCATCGGCAACTACCTCTGCCTCGGCAAGGCCGCCGGCCTGATCCGCTCGATGCTGGGCGACGAGGCGCTGCGCCAGCGCAGCTTTGTCCAGGCCCACGGCACCAGCACGCCGCAGAACCGGGTGACCGAGTCCCACGTCATCAATGAAATCGCCCGGGCCTTCGGCATCCACTCATGGCCGGTGGCGGCGATCAAGTCCTATCTCGGCCACTCCCAGGGCACCGCCGGCGGCGACCAGCTCAGCCTGTCACTCGGCACCTGGCAGTACGGCTACATTCCCGGCATTCTGACGACGCCGGAAATCGCCTCCGATGTCCACGGCAGCAACCTGCTGTTCCCGCTGGATCATCTGGAAGTCGGCGTGGACGGCATCGATGCCGTGCTGCTGAACTCCAAGGGCTTCGGCGGCAACAACGCCAGCGCGCCCCTGCTGTCGCCGCGGGTCACGGAACAGCTGCTGGGCCGCCGTCACGGCATCCGGGCCATGGACACCTGGCGTGAACGCCGCGAAAGCGCCGTCGAGACCGCAGGGGCTTACGACGACGCCTGCAGCAAGGGCCAGACACGCCCGACCTACCTCTACGATCACGCGGTACTGGAGGGAAGCGACCTGCATATCAGCGCCGAAGAGATCCGACTGCCGGGCTACGCAAACCCGGTCAGCCTGGTCGAGGACAACCCTTTCAAGGACATGTGTTGAACCACAGGATTCAGGAAGACCGATGAGAACAGCAGCCCCTATCGCCGCCCTTGTTGCCCTGACGCTCGGCGGCTGCGCGCAGCTCGAGCGCCCGACCGAGGATTACTACACCCTCGACAGCCGCTACCTGCTGATGTGCCGCGGCACCACCAATCACTGTCAGGAGCTGTCGCTGGTCGCATCCGGCATCAACAGGGTCGACCCGATCGAGGACGCCTACGGTCAGCAGGTGCGCGGCCCCAACTATCCCCTGAGCCTGGCACGCATGCTGCTGAAACCGGCGGACGGCAGTTACAGCCCGAAACCGCTGGATGACAGCAACCGCTATTATATCCTGCCGGTCAACAGCAAGACCGATACGGTCTGGGATACCCTGGACGATATCCACAGCTGGATCTATGAAGATTGATTCGTAGGAGCCGCGCCCCCGCGGCGAAAGACGTTTGCACCTGCGGTATTCGCGGCGAGGCGCCGCTCCGACAGGATTCATCAGGCGATATTCAGCGCTAAAACCTCGTGCACATTGGCGGTGGTCTGGCGGGCGATCTGCTCCGGCGCCTCGCTTCGAAGACTGCACAGCACCTCGAAGACATCCCTGATCCGCTGCGGCCGGTTGGGCTCGTCGCGCCAGTCCGACAACGGCATATCCGGGGCGTCGGTCTCGAGCACCAGCGATTCCAGCGGCAGCGAGGCGGCAAGACGACGCAGCTTCGTCGCCCGGTCATAGCTGATGGCGCCGCCGAACCCCAGCCGGAACCCCAGTTCGATATATTGCCGCGCCTGCTGCCCGCTGCCGGAAAAGGCGTGTACGATGCCGGCACGGCCGAGCCGCGCCCGGCGCAGGGTCTTGAGCATCCGGTCGTGGGCCTTGCGCACATGCAGCAGGACCGGCAGATCGAAGCGCGACGCCAGCGCCAGCTGCCCCTCGAGGTAGTACTGCTGAGACTCGGGGTCCGCATCGTCGATAAAGTAGTCCAGCCCGATCTCGCCGATGGCCCGGACCCCGCCGGCCGCCAACCGCGTTTCGAGCAGCTCGAGATGTTCCGGCCTGTGTTCGGAAAGAAAGCAGGGATGCAGCCCCAGAGCGGGATAGAGCGCCGGATCGCCGGCGCAGAACGCCAGCAACCGCGGCCAGTGTTGCGCGGTGACACCCGGCACCAGGATTTCCAGGACACCGACGGCCCGAGCCTCGGCCAGCGCCCGCTCGCGCCAGCCGTCGAAGGCGGGAAAGTCGAGATGGCAGTGGCTGTCGAAAAGATCGCTGGCAGGATCCATGACGCTCTCCGGATAATCGTAGGGTGGAATGAGCTCCGCAGGTGCGAATTCCACCGGTAGTATCAGACTACTGCGCAGTTTCTCACAACAAACCCTGGTCGAGCCTGACACCTGCGGTGGAATTCGCTACGCTCATTCCACCCTAGAGTCAATGCTCGCGCGTTGCACGGAACTGGACGTCCGGCCAGCGCTCTTCGGTCAGGCTCAGGTTGACGCGGGTCGGGGCCAGGTAAGTGAGCAGCCCGCCGCCGTCGATGGCAAGGTTGTCGTACGCCTTGCGCCGGAAGTCCTCGAGCATCTTGTTGTCCCGGCACTCGACCCAGCGTGCGGTCTGAACACTGACCCCCTCGTAGACGCAGTCGACCTTGTATTCGTCCTTGAGGCGATAGACGACGACGTCGAACTGCAGCTGACCGACTGCGCCGAGCACCAGGTCGTTATTCTTCAGCGGCTGGAACAGCTGCACCGCGCCCTCTTCGGACAGCTGCTGCAGCCCCTTTTGCAGCTGTTTCATCTTCAGCGGGTCCTTGGGCCTGACACGGCGGAACATCTCCGGTGCGAAGTGCGGGATGCCGGTGAACTTCATCACCTCGCCGGCGGTGAAGGTATCGCCGATCTGGATGGTGCCGTGGTTGTGCAGGCCGATGATATCGCCGGACCAGGCCTCCTCGACGTTTTCGCGGTCACCGGCGAGGAAGGTCACCGCATCGGCGATCTTCACATCCTTGCCGATGCGGGTATGGCGCATCTTCATGCCGCGCTCGTAGCGACCCGAGCAGATGCGCATGAAAGCGATACGGTCGCGGTGCTTGGGATCCATGTTCGCCTGGATCTTGAACACGAAGCCGCTGAAAGCCTCTTCGTCGGCCGCCACCGGCCGCTGGTCGGTCTGGCGCTCGCCCGGTGCCGGCGCCCACTCGACAAAGTCCTCGAGCATCTCGCGCACGCCGAAATTGCCAAGCGCGGTACCGAAGTAGACCGGCGTCAGCTTGCCGGCCATGAAGGCTTCCTGGTCCCACTGATGGGTCGCGCCACGGACCAGTTCCATCTCCTCGACAAAGTCCCCGTACTCGTCCCCCAGCAGCGCCCGCGCCTCATCGGTGTCGATACCGCGGATACGGATATCCTCGGACAGCACCGCGCCCTTGCCCGGCTGAAACACATGGATCTCGTCGTTATAGAGGTTGTAGACCCCTTGAACTCCTTGCCCATGCCGATCGGCCAGTTGATCGGCGCCGCCTCGATGCTCAGCACCTCTTCGATCTCGTCCAGCAGCTCGATCGGATCGCGGATATCGCGGTCCAGCTTGTTGACGAACGAGAAGATCGGCGTGTCCTGCAGGCGGCAGACCTCCATCAGCTTGATGGTCCGGTCCTCGACACCCTTGGCGCCGTCGACCACCATCAGCGCCGAATCGACCGCGGTCAGGGTGCGATAGGTGTCCTCGGAGAAATCCTCGTGCCCGGGGGTGTCGAGCAGGTTCACGGTGCGGCCGTTGTAGGGAAACTGCATGACCGAGGAGGTGATCGAGATACCGCGCTCCTGCTCCATGCCCATCCAGTCGGAGGTCGCATGGCGGTCGCTTTTCTTGCCCTTGACGGTCCCGGCGGTCTGAATCAGCTGGCCGAGCAGCAGCAGCTTCTCGGTAATGGTGGTCTTACCGGCGTCGGGGTGGGAGATGATCGCGAAGGTCCGTCGTTTCGACACTTCGCGCTGGATCGGGGCGTTAGACATCAATGGAAATCTTCTGTTGGTGCGCAAACCTGTCCGCAGCGCTGCAGGCCCCGCAAAAGGGGCAGCCGGCGGGCCTGTTCAACATGTTGGGCTGAATTGGCGCCTATTTTCCCTGATCCTGAGCTTATAAACAATCAAGGAGCCGGCGATCGATCCACCTCCAGATCAAGCTCGCGCAGGCTTTCGTAGGTCAGTGCACCCACGGCCAGGCCCTCGTCGACCTGGAAAGCGGTCAGCGCTTCAATCGTGCGACTGCCGACCAGGCCATCGATACGCCCCGGATAATAGCCCCTGTCGAACAGACCCCGCTGAACCTGCGTGACGAAGTCCCGAGTCAGGTCGGCATCGCAAACCACCCTGCGGGACACGATCCGCGGCTTCCCCTCGTAGCGTGTCACCCTCATCGCTTCAGTGACGGCCGGGACCTCCTCCAGGCGAAAAGATTCGGCACTGGCAAGGTTCTGGACCTCGACTTCTTCGGTCTCGGGCAGCACCTCGACCCTGACCGCCCGAGCCGGCTCGGCGACAACCCAGCGTTCAATTTTCCGGGTCTGCGCCGGTTCAATCACCACTCTTGTCCTCTCGGGACTGACCAGCGTCTTGCGAGAGACCGTTCTGGTTTTCGCCGGCACCTCGCTGGCGCAAAACGCCATCACGCCGACGCCCCGGGAAAAGCGCGTCCCCGACGTTTCGCAGGGCTCGATGGAGCCGCGCGCCTCTTCGACGACCAGGGTCACCTCTTCTTCCTCGTAGACAGCCGGCTCGATCTCATAGCGAAGCACCTCCGGGCGCACCACGACCTCCTCGACCACGCGCCGGTATCTGGCCGGCACGATGCGATAGGTTTCACCCCCTCCCGGCTCACGATAGTCTTGAGGCCGGCCCGCAGCTCCGCCGGTGACACCCTGACCCGGTGACTGGAATCCCGGATCAGGACATCGATGTTCTCCTGTACGGGTCGCGGCCGGACCGGCGCATAGACCCAGCATTGGCCGGGTTCAACACCGCCGACCGGATCAACGTCCTCCCCGGGACCGGAACTAACGGGCGGCGGCACCTTCGGCCCCTGAGTCGAATCGGGTACTTCCCGCTGCCGGGCGCCTTCACCTGCTTTTAGCTCAGCTCCGTACATCGGGACCGGACCAGCCTCGTCCTGAATGGCGACCCTCAAGGCGCCATTATTCTCCTCGACCGGCAGATATCCGCAACTGGTGGTGGACACCGCCGCCACGACAGCCAAAATCCTTTTCATCATTGCAAATCAGTCCTTGCAGATATAGACAGCCTTTGAACGCGCCCCTGGACGACAACGGCTTTCCAGCCGCTCGCTGACCGATGCAAAACCTCGCTTGACAGCGGACAGACAGATTACTGCAGGCTGGCACAGGCCGCGGAGCAGCCTCACCGAGGTGTCTTCGATAAGTAACAAGCACACAAAACTTTCCGCAAGGATGCATCATTCATCAGCCTCCGTCCAGAGACCGAACAGGGTGAAGCAAAACCGGGCAGCCGCTAAACACGGAGCATGCCCGGCCGCGCATCGACAACCCGCGGCGCCTCGGCCTCGAGATCGACGACGACCGTGCCCTGGCACATAGCCTGAGGATCGCCAATATCAACTCGGCCCTGTCGATCGCCCGGGGAACCGGGCTCCCACAACAGCCTTTGTCGCCTGAGGGAGCCCACTCCGTGGGCGAACTGACGGCTTCGGGATATACTGGGCGCCGTTCGGCACACCCGGGAGATCCGCTTGTACGGCAATCGACAGCAGCTGCTGCAACTGACCTATATCCGCACCTTTGCGCTATTCGGCCTCAGCGGCCTGCTGCTGTTCGCCGTCTACGGCCTGCGGACCGAAGTCGACAGCTGGCTGGCCAGTGCCACGCTGCTGGCGATGGCGCTGATCAACTTCGTCACCTATCGGCGGCTCAGCGCGCGCTGGCCGGTGACGGATCCGGAGCTGTTCATCCAGCTCAGCGCCGACGCGGTCCTCTACGGCGCCCTCTTCTACCAGACCGGCGGCGCCACCAACCCCTTTGTCTTCATGCTGCTGATCCCGCTGATCATCGCGGCAACGACGCTGCCCTGGCGCTACACCTGGCTCACCGCGGCACTGGTCGTCGCGATCTACGGTTCACTGCTGCTGCACCATATCCCGCTCTGGAATCCCCGGGATATCCACCAGCATCAACTGCCGGGGCTGTTCAATCTCCATGTCACCGCCATGTGGCTCAGCTTCCTGCTGACAGTGCTGATGATTGGCTGGTTCGTCGCCCGCATGCACGAGACGCTGCTGGCGCAGCAACGGCGGCTCGAACGCTCGCGACAGAAGCGGATCGAGGACCAGCAGCTGCTGGCGCTGGCCAACAGCGCCGCCGGCACCGCCCACGAACTCGGCACGCCGCTCGGCACCATGCAGGTGCTGCTGCGGGAAATGGAGCTCGAACATGGCGATGACGATCAGTTGCTGGACGATATCCGGCTTTTGCAGCAGCAGGTCGGCGTCTGCTCCCAGCGGCTGCGGGCCCTCGCGCACTCGGTGCGGGACGATCAGCTCCATGCCCGGATACAGCCCGCCGGAGAGCTGCTCGACGAGGTCATCGAACAGTGGCAGCTGATGCGCCCCGAGGTCACCTTCAGCCGCTCCCAGGCGCAAGGTCCCGCGCCCGGACTGCGCAGCCAGACCTCGCTGCGCCAGGCGCTGCTCAATCTGCTCAACAATGCCGCCGACGCCTGCCCGACGGATATCGAGATCAGGCTGGACTGGGACGCCGGCAATTGCTGGCTGCGCATCCGGGACCGGGGACCGGGGTTGCCGCTCGAGCGCAGCGAAGAGCTCGGCAAGCCGTTCGTCACCACCAAGGGACGGGGGCTCGGCATCGGGCTTTTCCTGACCACCAGCACCCTGGCGAGCCTCGATGGCGAGGTAAGACTCTACAACCATCCCGAGGGCGGCACCCTGACCGAAGTGCGCCTGCCGAGGAGCAAGCAATCCGATGACTGATACCGATCAGCCCCGCTTCCTGGTCGTCGACGACGACCCGACCTTTACAAGGGTACTGTCACGCGCCCTGACCAGGCGTGGCTACAGCGTCACCGTGGCCCGCAGCGCAGAGGAAGCCGGACGCCTGCTGGAGCAGTGGGTGCCGGACCTGGTCAGCGTGGATCTGAAGATGGAGGGCGCCTCCGGACTCAGGCTGATCCCGGTCTTGCGCGCAGCCAGCGCCGATATGCGCATCCTGGTGCTGACCGGCTATGCCAGCATCGTCACCGCGGTCGAGGCGATCAAACTCGGCGCCACGAACTATCTGCCCAAGCCGGCCGATGCCGACCAGATACTGGCCGCCCTGGCACAGAACGAGGGCGATGCCGACACCGAGGTCGAAGCCCAGCCGATGTCGGTCGACCGTCTCGAATGGGAGCATATCCAGAAGGTGCTGACCGAGCACGACGGCAATATCTCGGCCACCGCCCGGGCCCTTGGCATGCACCGGCGCACCCTGCAGCGCAAGCTGCTGAAAAGGCCGGTGAAGCGGTGACGCGTAACGCGTAACGGACTATTGTTCATCGATATAGGCGCGGGCATTGAAGGTGCGGATCCAGTCCGGATAGAACACCATCATGCCGGTCATCAGGATGCCGTTGAGCAACCCCTCGGGGAACATGATCAGCGGCAGCAGCATCACGTACTCGCGGTGTATGCGCTCCCAGGGATAGACGCCGTCGGCCCAGAGCAGCAGCCCCATCGACAGCCCCGAGACCGCCGCGGCGAAGCCGGCACCGACGAAGGCGCAGAGAAACAGGTAGACGAAGAAGTTCCGCGGCAGCTTCGCTTCCACCAGCCGCAGGACCAGATAGCTGGTCCAGGCCGGCAGCACGATCGAACAGAGGCCATTGACCGCAAACCCCTCCCAGCTCTCCTGACCGACCAGCGTCATTCCCAGCAACGCCAGCGTCGCCGAGATGACGGCCAGATCCCAGCCGAACATCAGTGTCAGCGTGGTCATGCCGAGAAAATGGATACCCAGGCCCGGTGATATTCCGGCCCTCAGGGTCCAGAGCAGCATCAGCGCCACGGTACTGCCAAACAGCAGGTGCTGCAGCTGTCGGTTGCCGAGCAGCACCTTCCAGGGCAGGCGCCAGAGCGCGAGCAACAGCGGCAGCGCGAAAAGAGGCAGAGCGCTCCAAAGCAGAAGCGGGCTCAGCAGGCCTTGCGAGATACTCATCGGGGACTTCCCGGCACCTGCGGTTGCGGCAACTGACAGCTCATCAGCAAGGCATCTTCGTGACCGCCCGCCAGCGGATAATAATTGGGCCGGCGGCCGTCCTCGCCGAACCCCAGCGTCCGGTACAGGGCGATGGCGGCCGCATTCGAAGCGCGCACTTCCAGCATCAGGCGTGATACGTCCTGCCGGGACAGCTCGATCATCCCCTGCTGCAACAGCTTTCGCGCCAGCCCCTGTCGGCGCCTTGACGGCAAAACCGCGACCTGAAGCAGTTCCGCCTCGTCGAACAGGCAGCTGAACAGCGCAAAACCGATCAGCGCATCCCCCTCGAACAGCCCGAGGCCGAAGCTGCCCGCCCCTTCAATCCGCTGGCGCAGCAGTGACTCGCTCCAGGGCGGTTCGATGCAGACCTGCAGCCGGCAAAGCGCCGCCAGGTCATCCGGCACCAGCCGGCGCCCGTCAGCCATCGGCCAGCTGACGGATCAGCGGCTGCAGATCGCGCCAGACCTCCCGCTTGCAGCCGGGAACCTGGAGCATCTCGCTGAGACTCGCCGTCGCCAGGGCCGGCAGTTGACTGCGCGGCCGGAACAGCACGCCGCGCATCCCCTCGCCGGTCTCGCGCGAACGCAGAACCAGTTGCGCCGCCGCTTCGCCGAGCAGCAGAACGAAACGGGCCGGGGATGGCTCGAGCAGGTGGTCGAGCTTGCGCTGGACCGCGGCTTCCGCCTGCTCACGCCCCTGATCCAGAGAGCGGCTGGTAAAGGCGGGCCAGGGCAGTATCTGGACCCCTGGGGCCTCGTCTGACGCCTGCCCCAGCGCCCGCACCAGGGCCATCGCCAGACGCTGGTGAGCCGCCGTCAGCCCGCCACGGGACTGGGGCGGCAGCGAATCGATCAACAGCGCGTCGCCCAGGCGCAGGAAAGCGAGCTTGAACTCGGGTATCGGCTGCGGTTCGATCGGCGCCAGCGGCACGGCGGGCGAGGCTTCGACAACCGCAACCGCTTCGACAGGCCGGGCCGGGGCCACGGGCCCGGCTTCCGGGGCCGGCGACGCCTGACTGCGGGGCTCGGACTCGGCACCAAGGCTGTCGAGCAACGCGGCACGGCCCGCGCCTGCCGGTTGAGAGGCCTTGCGCGGCGCCGGCGGTACCATGGAGGGGGCCGCTTCACCGGCGTCGGGGGCATCATCGACAAAATCGCCGTCGTCGAACGGGTCCGCCCCTGGCGGAAGCGCCAGACCCAGTCGGGCGACGGCCGGGCACCCGGCAGCGGCGCACGGGGCAGCCAGCTGGGAATGCCCAGGGCTTCGAGATACCGGTGCCGCCGCTGCTCGCTCTGCATCATCTGTCCGTTCAGACCTGCGGGTGCGCTTTCTGGATATTGGCATCCAGCATGTTCAGCGCGTGGACGTAAGCCTTGGCCGAGGCGATGATGATGTCGGTATCGGCGCCGAGGCCGTTGACGATGCGCCCGCCCAGTTCCAGCCGTACCGTGACCTCACCCTGGGAGTCGGTGCCGCTGGTGATGGCGTTGACCGAATAGAGTTCGAGACTGGCGCCGGACTGCACCATCGCCTCGATCGCCTTGAAGGTCGCATCGACCGGGCCGGAGCCTTCGGACACCGCGGTCTTTTCATGGCCGCCGATCATCAGCGTCACCGAGGCTTCGGGCACCTCGCCGGTCTGGGAGGTGACCTTGAGACTGCTGAGCTGATACTTCTCGTTGCCGGCGATGGCCCGGGCGTCGGAGACCAGCGCCATCAGGTCTTCATCGAAGATCTCGTGCTTCTTGTCCGCCAGCTCCTTGAAACGCGCGAAGGCGGTATTCAGCTCGGTATCGGACGCGAAGCTGGTGCCCAGCTCCTCGAGCCGGGTCCGGAACGCATTGCGGCCGGAGTGCTTGCCCAGGACCATGCGGTTGGTGTGCCAGCCGACATCTTCGGCGGTCATGATCTCGTAGGTCTCGCGGTGCTTCAGCACACCGTCCTGGTGGATGCCGGACTCGTGGGCGAAGGCGTTGGCGCCGACGATCGCCTTGTTCGGCTGCACCGGGAAGCCGGTCACGCTGGAGACCAGCTTCGAAGCCGGGACGATCTGGGTGGTATCGATGCCGGTAACAACACCCAGCGTATCGTGGCGGGTGCGGATCGCCATCACGATCTCTTCGAGGGACGCGTTGCCGGCCCGCTCGCCCAGACCGTTGATGGTACATTCGACCTGGCGCGCGCCGGCCGAAACCGCGGCCAGGAGTTGGCCACCGCGAGGCCGAGGTCGTTGTGACAGTGCACCGAGAAGATCGCCTTGTCGGCATTGGGGATGGTTTCACGCAGCCGGCGGATGGTGGCGGCGAACTCTTCCGGTACGGCATAGCCGACCGTATCGGGAATATTGATGGTGCGGGCGCCGGCATCGATCACCTTCTCGATAATGCGGCACATGAAGTCGAACTCGGAGCGGCTGGCGTCCTCGAGCGAGAACTCGACGTCGTCGATCAGGCCGCGGGCACGGGTGACCGCCCGTACCGCCTGCTCGACCACCCGGTCCGGCTCCATCTGCAGCTTGTACTTCATGTGGATCGGCGAGGTGGCGATGAAAGTATGGATGCGGCCGCTGTTGGCATTGCGCAGCGCCTCGCCGGCACGGTCGATATCGGCATCCAGCGCACGGGACAGCGAGCAGACGGTGCTGTCCTGGATGGTGTCGGCGATCGTCTTGACCGCTTCGAAGTCACCGGGGCTGGCGATCGCGAAACCGGCCTCGATGACGTCGACGCGCATCTTCTCCAGCTGTCGGGCGATACGCAGTTTTTCGTCCCGCGTCATCGAGGCGCCGGGGCTCTGTTCGCCGTCGCGCAGGGTGGTATCGAAGATAATGACTCTGTTGTTATCGCTCATCGGAAATGCTCCAAAAAGGTTCGCCCGGCTGCCGCGGCCGCAGGCTCCGGATCGCCTGGATAAAAGAATACAGCCAAACAGGCAGGATGAGGAGAACGTCGGACAGCGCTGCTGGGGCGGCGCTGCGCGCACCCCGGTTCGTGGCCGGTAACTTAAACCCCGTATTGACCATTTGCAACCCGGAACCTTTACAATGCTCAGCTAACAGACGACAGGCATACAGGTGCAGCATGGCTCCAGAGAATTTCGACCGTATTATCGACCGGCGTGATACCGCCAGCGAGAAGTGGGAAAAATACCGGAATACCGAAATCCTGCCGATGTGGGTCGCCGACACCGACTTCATGTCGCCGCCGGCGGTCATCGAGGCGCTGCAGCAGCGCATCACCCATGGTGTGTTCGGTTACACCAACACGCCCGCCGAACTCGTATCGCTGGTAATCGACAGAATGCAGCGCCTGTACAGCTGGCGCATCGAATCCGACTGGCTGGTCTGGCTGCCGGGGCTGGTCTGCGGCCTGAACCTGAGTTGTCGCAGCGTCGGCGCCGACGGCGATACGGTGCTGGTGCCGAAACCGGTCTACCCGCCCTTCATGTCGGCGCCGCGACTCAGTTCGCGCCAGCTGGTCACGATACCGATGCAGCAGCAGGATGGCCGCTGGATCCTGGACTTCGATGCGCTGGAGGCCGCCATCACCGCCGACAGCAAACTGCTGCTGTTCTGCAATCCGCACAATCCCGGCGGCACCTGCTACCGGCGCGAGGAACTCGACCGTCTCGCCGCCATTGCCGAGCGGCACAACCTGGTGGTCTGTTCCGACGAAATCCACTGCGACCTGATTCTGGAGCCGGAGCTCGGACATCTGCCCCTGGCCTCGCTGAATCCGCAGATCGAGGCCCACACCATCACCCTGATGGCGCCGAGCAAAACCTACAACATCGCAGGCCTCGGCTGCTCCTTCGCCATCATTCCCGATCCCGAGTTGCGACGTGCCTTTACCCGGGCCCGCAAGGGCATCGTGCCGGACGTCAACCTGCTGGGCTATACGGCGGCGCTGGCGGCCTACCGCGACGGCGACGACTGGAACCGCCGCCAGATCGACTACCTTCGCGCCAACCGCGATTACCTGGTCAGGGAGCTCAACGGCATACCGGGGCTCTCAATGGAGCCGGTCGAGGCGACCTACCTGGCCTGGATAGACGTATCGGCGGCCAAGCTGGAAAACCCGGCGCATTTCTTCGAACAGGCGGGCGTCGGCCTGTCGCCGGGGCGGGACTTCGGCGACGACCGCTTCATGCGCCTCAATTTCGGCTGTCCCCGCGGCCTGCTCGAGGAAGCGGTGCGGCGCATCCGCAGCGCCATGCTCAACCATCTTCCGGCGTAGGGTGGAATGCGCCTGCGAATTCCACCGGGTGGCGCTCCACCGGCGTATCGGCCAACGAAATGGTGGAATTCGCTTCGCTCATTGCCACCCTACATCTCTCCGCTCACGCGAGATCGAACGGGAAGGCGATCACATCGCGGATCGAGCGCGTACCGAGGGCCAGCATCACCAGCCGGTCGACGCCGAGGGCCACCCCGGCGCAATCCGGCAGCCCCGCTTCCAGCGCGCCGACCAGACGTTTTTCCAGCGGACGCTGCGGCAGACCGAGGCCACCGCGACTGCGCTGATCGGCCTGGAGCCGCCGGGCCTGTTCGCAGGCATCGGTCAGCTCGTGATAACCGTTTGCCACCTCCATGCCGTCGATAAAGAGCTCGAAGCGCGCCGCCACCGGTACGCCCGCGGCATCCTCGCGCACCCGGGCCAGCGCCGACTGGGAGGCGGGAAAGTCATGGACGAAAACACCGCCCTGCAGGCGCGGCTCGACAACATGCGACATCAGCAGGTTGAGCCAGGTATCGCGCGAGTCGTCATCGAAATCGGCATCGACATGTTCGCGACAGAGCCTCTGCAGCTCGCCCAGAGTGGCGTGATGCGGGTCGATACCCAGTTCCCGCTCGAACAGCGCCCGGTAGCTGAGCCGCTGGGGTGCGAAATCCGGCAGCACGGCCGCGACCAGGTCGGCCACCTCGTCCATCAGGTCAGCGTCGTCGAAGCCGGGTCGATACCACTCCAGCATCGAGAATTCCGGGTTGTGACGGCTGCCGACTTCGCCGTTGCGGAATACCTTGCCGAGCTGATAGATGGCGCCGCTACCGGCCGCCAGCAGGCGCTTCATCGCATATTCCGGCGAGGTCTGGAGATACAGACTTTGCGCCGGAGCGTCCGGTACAGGCCGGAACGCCGCCTCGATGCTGTCGATAAAGGGATCGCTGACCGCGCAGTGGGACAGCAGCTGGGTATCGACTTCCATCACCCCGCGCTCGGCGAAGAAGCGCCTGATCGTGCCGAGAATATCAGCGCGTCGGCGCAGGTTTTCGATCGCCGCGCTCGGGCGCCAGTCTTCTGATGTCATTCAGGTTTCCACAGGTTTCTTTGCCGATCGTGAGGAAAACTGCCGTAGCCCGCCTGATACCAACCAAAGACGACAGGATTCCATAAACGGCAACGGCAGCCGAAGCTGCCGTTGCCGGGTCGACCGTGACCGGATCAGGCGCGGCTGACGTATTCGCCGGTACGGGTATCGATGCGCAGCACATCGCCGACTTCGATGAACAGCGGCACGCGGACCATGGCGCCGGTGCTCAGGGTCGCCGGCTTGGAGCCGCCCTGGGCGGTATCGCCCTTGAGACCCGGGTCGGTTTCGGTGACTTCGAGCTCGACGAAGTTCGGCGGCGTCACGGCGATCGGGTTGCCGTTCCAGAGCGTGATCATGCAGCGATCCTGCTCCTTCAGCCACTTGTGGGCATCACCGACGGCATTCTTGTCGGCCGCATACTGTTCGAAGGTCGCCGGCTCCATGAAGTGCCACATCTCGCCGTCGAAATAGAGGTACTCCATATCGCGGTCCATGACATCGGCGCTTTCGGCGGACTCGTTGGACTTGAAGGTTTTTTCCCAGGTACGACCGGTGATCAGGTTGCGCATCTTGACGCGGGTGAACGCCTGGCCCTTGCCGGGCTTGACGAACTCGACGTCCGTCATGGTGCAGGGATCACCGTCCAGCATGATTTTCAGGCCGTTCTTGAACTGGTTCGCGGAATAATTTGCCATATGCAATAAGACTCGGGGGCTTGATGAGCGTTAACGATCCGGGCAGCGCCCGAAAATTGACAGCTATTCTACTTGAAAGCAGAATGCGAGCAAATTCCGGTAGTGCGCCTCCATGAATCTCCCCGTCACCCAGCTAGACGACTGGCAGCAGTTGCTCAGTCATACCCTCGATGATCCGGCCGAACTGCTGCGCCAGCTGGCGCTGCCCGACAGCCTGCTGGCACCGGCCATTGCCGCGGCCGGCGATTTCCCGCTGCGGGTCCCCCTGCCCTACCTCAGGCGCATCCGCAGGGGCGATCCCGATGACCCGCTGCTGCGCCAGATATTGCCACTGGGCGCCGAGCGGGTGGCGGTGCCGGGCTATGTCACCGACCCGCTGGCGGAAGCGGCAGCCAATCATCGCGACGGACTGATCCACAAATACAAAGGCCGGGTGCTGCTGATACTGACCGGTGCCTGCGCGATCAACTGCCGTTACTGCTTCCGCCGTCACTTCCCCTATGATGAAAACCGGCTGGGGCCGGATCAGTGGCGCGAGGTGCTGGACTACCTGCACCGGCACCCCGAGGTCAACGAGGTGATCTTTTCCGGCGGCGATCCACTGGCCACCAGCGATCGTCGGCTGGCGCGGATGATCGGCGACCTGGCGCAGATTCCGCATCTGGCCCGGCTGCGGGTGCACAGCCGACTGCCGGTGGTGATTCCGCAGCGGATCACCGACAGTCTGATCGAGGCTCTGACCGGCAGCCGCCTGCAGAGCGTCATGGTGCTGCACAGCAATCACGGCAACGAAATCGATGCCGAGGTGGCTGGCGCCGTTGCCCGTCTGCGACAGGCCGGCGTCACCCTGCTCAACCAGGCGGTGCTGCTGCGCGGCGTGAACGACAGTGTCGCGGCACAGAAAAATCTCAGCGAACGCCTCTTCAGCGCCGGCATCCTGCCCTATTATCTATTTGTGCTCGATGCGGTCGCCGGCGCCGCTCATTTCGATGTGTCCGACGATGAGGCCCGTGCACTGGTGCTGGAGTTGCAGTCGGAACTGCCCGGTTTCCTGGTTCCGCGGCTCGCCCGCGAGATTCCGGGGCGCCCGTCGAAAACGCTGCTGATACTCTCCGGCGACAGTACAAGCTGAAGCTGCAACGTGCGACAATCCGGAAACTGCTGTAGCGGTGGACAGGAGGCCCCAGGTGCCCGCTGTCTGCCATGAACGACAGCGGCAGGAAGAATAAAGACACGGAATCTAGCAGGAGCCTGTTCAAATGAAAGCCTGGAAAGTGCTGTTACCCGTCGCTTGCGCGATTGCGCTGGCAGGTTGCGACAGTATGTTCAAGAAACCCGAGCCCCCGGCCCCCGAGCCCGAGCCGGTCGTCAAGGTCAAGCCGCTGAAGGAGCCGGTCGTTCAGATCCACGGATTCAAGCCCGGACAACCCGGCAAGGGAGGGCTGACCGACGCCCATATCCGCTTCAGCAACGTTTCGGACCAGACCCTGCAGTTCGTGATGTTCAAGACCACCGCCTACGATGCCGAAGGGCACATCGTCCCGGCCAAGAAGACCAACCGCCCGGATGCCTGGCTGCGGGTCGCGGGCCCCTTCCGCCCGCTCGCACCGCCGGGTGAGCACAAGTGGGACAAGATCTGGCAGCACAAGCAGATCGCCTGCTTCGAGGTCGAAGGGGTGGAAATCATCTACATGGACGGGGCCAACGAGTATTACAACGAGAGCCGTCTGGGCGATATCCTCGACACCGGCCTGAACAACAGCTGCAGAACCAACCTGGTGGTGCAGCAGTAACGCGACGCCCGGCCGACTCCAGGTGGCCGGGCAGACGGCTTATTTGTCCCTGCGCGGGGGTACGGACAGCGGAAAGGCCGTGATGGTGCCCTTCGCCTCGCTGATCTTCGGTACGCCCTCCTGTTTCACCTCGTCAATGCGGATGATCGCCTGCATCGGGATAAAGGAGCGTTTGACGTCGCCGAACTGCTTCTTCAGCTTTTCTTCGCCCGGATCCACCAGCAACTCCGAGCGGGTGCCGAAGACAAACTCCCCGACTTCGATAAAGCCCCACATCTCGCTCTGATAGACATGACGGGCGTAGACTTCGTATACCTGGTCCTGGTTGACGAATTGCACCCGGTACATCCGTTCATCACTGGCCATCGATTCTCTGCTCTCGCTTTTCGACACTGCAACTGATGCTCCCTATATGAGGGCGAATTGCGGCTTTGCAAGGTTGCTCAAATTCTGGTCAGCCCCGGCGCCTTTCAGTATAATGCGCGGTCCTTTCGGGAGCCCCGCCCGTATCCGTGGGCGCTCCCGGGAGTCGCGCCGGGACACTGCGTCCCGGCGCGACTCCCGCTGAAACCGTTCAACCAATACAGGTGAGAGATGGCGAAAAAGCTGTTTATCAAAACCCATGGCTGCCAGATGAACGAGTACGATTCCGCCCGCATGGCCGATCTGCTCGGCGAAAGCCATGAACTGGAGCTGACCGACAATCCCGACGAAGCGGATGTCCTGCTGCTCAACACCTGTTCGATTCGCGAGAAGGCCCAGGAAAAGGTATTCCATCAGCTCGGTCGCTGGCGCAAGCTCAAGGATCGCAAGCCCGATCTGGTGATCGGTGTCGGCGGCTGCGTCGCCAGCCAGGAGGGCGAAGCCATCTACGAACGCGCGCCCTATGTCGACATGATCTTCGGCCCCCAGACGCTGCACCGACTGCCGGAAATGATCGATCTGACCCACCAGGGCCAGAAAGGCGTCGTCGATGTCAGCTTCCCCGAAATCGAGAAGTTCGACCACCTGCCGGCACCGAAGGTCGAAGGCGCCGAAGCCTTCGTTTCGGTGATGGAGGGCTGCAGCAAGTACTGCACCTTCTGTGTCGTGCCCTATACCCGCGGCGAAGAGGTCAGCCGGCCGCTGGACGACGTCCTGGCCGAATGCGTCGAACTGGCCGAACAGGGCGTGCGCGAAGTCAACCTGCTGGGGCAGAACGTCAACGCCTACCGCGGCGCCACCCATGACGGCGACAACGCGGACCTGGCCGAACTGATCCGCCTGATAGCCGGCATCGACGGCATCGACCGCATCCGCTTCACCACCTCTCACCCGGTGGAGTTCAGCGACAGCCTGATCGATGTCTACGCCGAGGTGCCGGAACTGGTCAGCCACCTGCATCTGCCGGTGCAGAGCGGGTCCGATCGCATTCTGATGGCGATGAAACGCGGCCACACGGCGCTGGAGTACAAGTCCAAGCTGCGCCGCATCCGCAAGCTGCGTCCGGAGATCAGTTTCTCGTCCGACTTCATCATCGGATTCCCGGGCGAAAACGATGCCGATTTCGAGGCCACCATGAACCTGATTCAGGAGGTCGGATTCGACCACTCCTTCAGCTTCGTCTACAGCCGCCGCCCCGGCACACCGGCCGCGGACCTGTCCGACACCGTCTCGGAAGAGACCAAGAAACAGCGTCTGAAAATTCTTCAGGACCGTATCACCGCCCAGGCGATGCAGATCAGCCGCCGCATGGTCGGCAGCGTCCAGCGCATCCTGGTCAATGGCTACTCGAAGAAGGACCCGGGCGAACTGTCGGGCCGCACCGAGAACAACCGGGTGGTGAACTTCCGTTGTGCCGACCCGGACCTGATCGGATGCTTCGCCGACGTGCGCATCGTCGAGGCCTACGCCAATTCGCTGCGCGGGGAACTGATCGGTTCCGAGCTGGATCAAACACACTGAATGCCTTTTTCGTAACCGGGCGGCGCCGTCGCCCGGACGACAGGAGCCAAATTGAACACTGCGCAATCGCTAAAACTCACCCTGGAACCCGACAACCCCGAACACCTGGCCAATCTTTGCGGCCAGCTCGATGAACACCTCAAGCTGATCGAACAGCGCCTGCATATCGAAATCCGCAACCGCGGCAATCACTTCCAGCTGATCGGCGATCTCGATATCGTCAAGGTCGTGGGCGAAATTCTCGAGCGCCTCTATGCCGAAGCCAGGAAGGGCGTGCAGTTGACGCCGGAGATGGTCCACCTGCAGTTGCAGCAGTCCGGCGTCGAGCTGCTGCAGAGCAGGCTCGAAAAGACCGATGCCGAGGTGAGCATCCGCACCAAGAAGGTCCATATCCGTCCGCGCGGCGCCAACCAGCAGCAGTATGTCCGAGCCATCCGCGACTTCGACATCAACTTCGGCATCGGGCCTGCCGGTACCGGCAAGACCTACCTGGCCGTGGCCTGCGCGGTGGAGGCGCTGGAGCGCGAAGAGATCAGCCGCATCCTGCTGGTGCGCCCGGCGGTCGAGGCCGGCGAGAAGCTCGGTTTCCTGCCCGGCGACCTGGCACAGAAGGTCGATCCCTATCTGCGCCCGCTCTATGACGCACTCTACGAAATGCTCGGTTTCGAGCGCGTGACCAAGCTGATCGAACGCAACGTCATCGAGGTCGCGCCGCTGGCCTATATGCGCGGCCGCACGCTCAACGGCTCTTTCGTCATCCTCGACGAAAGCCAGAACACGACCCGGGAACAGATGAAGATGTTCCTGACCCGTATCGGCTTCGGCTCCACGGCCGTGATTACCGGCGATATCACCCAGGTCGACCTGCCGCGCAATACCCAGTCGGGGCTGATGCACGCCATGCGGGTGCTGGACGGCGTCAAGGACATCGGGTTCACCCACTTCACGGCCAAGGACGTGGTACGTCATCCGCTGGTGCAGCACATCGTCGAGGCCTATGACCGTTTCGAGAAGGCAACCGCCGACGAGCAGCCCAGGAGCCCGCCAATCGTGACAGCCTGCATCGAACTGCAGATCGGGACCGATGCGACCGGTCTGCCCTCGCAAGCCCAGTTCCAGCAATGGGTCGACGCGGCACTCGGCAGCCGCCACGACGGCGCCGAGCTCTGCATCCGCATCGTCGACGCCGACGAAAGCCAGACGCTGAACCGGCAGTACCGCGGCAAGGACAAGCCCACCAATGTGTTGTCCTTTCCGTTCGAAGTGCCCGAGGGCATTCCCCTGGACCTGCTCGGCGACCTGGTGATCTGTGCCCAAGTCGTCGCCCGCGAGGCGGTCGAGCAGCAGAAACCCGAATTGGACCACTGGGCCCATATGGTCATACACGGGACCTTGCATCTGCTCGGCTACGATCATATAAATGACGAGGACGCCGACGAGATGGAGTCGCTGGAACAGCAGATTCTCGCCGACCTTGCCATTCCTGACCCCTACCAAGCACGCTAACCGAGGACCCCCAATGAGCGTTGACCGATCGGGAGGCCAACCCCGAAGTTGGTTCGGCCGCATTGCCCAGGCACTGACAGACGAACCCCGTTCCCGAGATGATCTGCTGTACCTGCTGCGCGAAGCGGTCGACGACAATATCCTCAGCCAGGAAGCCCTCGGCATCATCGAGGGCGCGATGCAGGTCTCGGACATGCAGGTGCGCGACGTGATGGTCCCCCGCTCGCAGATGGTCGTCGTACAGGTGGAACAGTCACCGCGCGATTTCCTGCCGGTGATCATCTCCAGTGCCCACTCCCGCTTTCCGGTGGTCGGCGAGAACCCCGATGAAATCCTCGGCATCCTGCTCGCCAAGGAGCTGCTGCCGCTGATCCTCGAAGACAACTGCGACAGCTTCGACATCCGCAGCGCGCTGCGCCCGGTCACCGTGATTCCGGAATCCAAGCGCCTCAACACCCTGCTGCAGGAATTTCGCGCCACCCGCAACCATATGGCGGTGGTGGTCGATGAATACGGCGGAGTCGCTGGCCTGATCACCATCGAGGACGTGCTCGAGCAGATCGTCGGCGAGATCGAGGACGAAACCGATATCGACGATGACGACGGCAATATCCGCCCGTTCGACGACAATGGCTATATCGTCAAGGCGCTGACGCCGATCGAGGATTTCAACGAATACTTCGATGTCGGCCTGCCCGACGACGACTTCGATACCATCGGCGGACTGGTGACCCAGCGCTTCGGCCACCTGCCGCGCAAGGACGAAAGCGTCGAACTGGACGAGTTCAGCTTCAAGGTACTGGCCTCCGACAACCGGCGCATCCGTCTGCTGCAGGTCAGCCGCCAGGCACGCTGACGACAGATGAAAACGGATACTTCTGGAAACCGGTACTAGATGAGTGCGACGGATCGCGGTTCCTTTTCCTCCTGGCCTTTCTGGCTTCGGGCACTGGGCGCGCTGCTGGCTGGCGGCCTGACGCCGCTGGCCTTCGCGCCCTTCGACCTCTGGCCGCTGGCGCTGCTGATGCCGGCACTGTTCTGGTTCAGCCTGAAGCGGCAAAGTGCCGCCCGCTGTGGCTGGCTCGGCTGGCTGTTCGGGCTCGGCTTCTACGGTGTCGGCACTTCCTGGGTCTACGTCAGCATCCATACCTACGGCAACGCCTCGACTCTCCTCGCAGGCCTGCTCACGGCGGCCTTCGTGGCCGGCATGGCGCTGTTCAGTGCGGCCCAGGGCTGGATGTTCGGACGCCTGTTCGGGCGCACCGGCGCCCGGCAGTGGCTCGGTTTCGTCGGCCTCTGGGTGATCTGGGAGTGGGTTCGCAGCTGGCTGCTGACCGGTTTTCCCTGGCTCTATCTCGGCTACCCGCTGCTCGATACGCCGCTGGCCGCCTGGGCGCCGCTCGGGGGCGTCTGGCTCGCGAGCCTGGTGGCGCTGCTGCTCGGCGTCGGCAGCGTTCAGCTGCTGCTGACTCCACAGCCACCCTCCCGTAGGAATGAGCGCATTCTGCCCGCCGCCCTGATCAGCCTGGTGCTGCTGGTGCCGCTGCTGTTGCAGGGCGCCTGGACGAAACCGGCCGGCGAGCCGTTGCGGGTCGGCCTGGTGCAAGGTGATATTCCGCAGCAACTGAAATGGCAGCGCGACCTGCTGCCGGACATCCTCAACCGCTACATGGGCCTCAGCATGCGGCTCGGCGACGTCGACCTGCTGATCTGGCCCGAAACCGCCATTCCGGCCCCCTGGGACGCGCCGAACCCCATCTCGCGCCCTTCCTGCAGACGCTGTCCGACAACGGTACCGGCCTTATAGCCGGCCTGCCCTCGGTACTGACCGATGCCGAAGATCCGTCCAGACGCATCTTTCACAACAGTCTGGCGCTGCTGAGCCCCGAGCGGGCGGTCTACCACAAGCAGCGGCTGGTGCCCTTCGGCGAGTACGTGCCGCTGGAAACGTTGCTGCGCGGCCTGATCGATTTCTTCGACCTGCCGATGTCGAGTTTCAGCCTGCCGCAGACGGAACAGCCACCGCTGCCGTTTCGCGATCACCGACTCGCCGCCGCCATCTGCTACGAGATCGCCTACCCCGAACTGGTGCGCCGGGAAAGCCTCGAATCCGACCTGCTGCTGACGGTCTCCAACGATACCTGGTTCGGTCACTCGATTGCGCCGGATCAGCACCTTCAGATCGCGCGGATGCGGGCGCTGGAAACCGGCCGCTGGTTGATCCGTGCCACCAACAACGGCATCAGCGCGCTGATCGACGCCGACGGCCGCATCCGCGCCGAAGCGCCTCGTTACCAGACGGCTCTGCTGGCCGGGGAGGTACAGGGTATGCAAGGACTCACTCCCTTCCAGCGTCTCGGCGCCTGGCCGGCGCTTGTCCTGGCCCTGTTCGGCTGCCTGATCGCCATGCCGCGTCTGCAGCGACAGCGCCTCAGTGCCTCGAGAGCCGGAGATAACTGCTAATCTGCTACTGAAGCCCGGACAGAGGTGAGGTGCAGCATGGCCGACAAACGACTTCCACAGAACTACCTGGATTTTCGCAGCCGGTACAGGAAACTGGCCGGCGCCATCGACGAGCTTGGCAAGGCGGTGCGCGACGAGGGTCCGCTGGACGAAAAAAGCGCCCAGCTGATCCAGCTTGCCGCCGCCGCCAGCACCCGCTCGGAAGGCGCCGTGCACAGCCATGCCCGCCGCGCCGTCGATGCTGGTGCCAGCGCCGACGAGGTACGCCATGCCATCCTGCTGCTGACCAGCACCATCGGCTTCCCTGCGGTAATGGCCGCGTTGAGCTGGGTGGATGATGTCTTGGGTGACGGGTGACGCGTTACCTAAAACAGCAGGATGTCAGCAAACAGGATCACCACCAGATAGCGTACGCCCTTGCCGATGGCGACCAGCGCCACGAAGAGGTCAAGGCGCACCTTCATCAGGCCGCCGATAAAGGTCAGCGCATCGCCGCCGATCGGCAGCCAGGCGAACAGCAGGCTCCAGACGCCGAAGTGCTGGAACCAGCGCTGCGCCCGCTCGAGGTCGGTCTTCTTCGCCGGGAACCAGCGCCGGTCCTGGTAATGCAGAAGATAGCGCCCAAGCCACCAGTTCAGAACCGAACCGCCGGTATTGCCCAGGGTCGCCACCAGCCAGAGCCAGGGCCACTGCTCGGGCTGATCCAGCAGCAGCGCCGCCAGGTATACCTCGGAGTAGAACGGCAGGATGGTGGCTGCGGCGAAGGCGCCGCCGAAGAGCAGCAGGTATTCAAGCATCCGTTAAGCTTCCGTTTCCTGCAGGAAACGGAAGCTTAACGGATGCAGCCAAAAGCTTGAAGCCTTAGCCTGGAATGACACGAAGCGAATTCCGGGTGTCAAACTCAACCCACGATTCCGCAAGATGTAGCATTCCGGCGCGTTGCGCCGGCTGTCGGAATTCGCCCCCTCGGGGCTCATTCCAACCTACTCGTCCAGTGACTCCGGTTTCGACTGTTTCGCGCAGTCGATCAGGTGCCGGAACAGGCGACGCTGGGTCGGCAGATAGGCGAGGTATTCGGGATGCCACTGCACGCCGATGATCTCACGCCCGCGCTCGCACTCGACCGCCTGAACGAAACGATCGAGATCCCGCGCCGCGACGATCAGACCGTCACCGAGGCGGTCGATGGCCTGGTGGTGCAGGCTGTTGATGCGCCAGCGTTCGCTGCCCAGGATCCTGGCCAGGCGCGCGCGCTGGGCCGCCAGCGCGGTCTTGCGCGGCAGCGGCGTGCGAAAATTGGATGTCTGCAGGCGCATGCCGCGGATATCCCCATGCAGCGATCCGCCCAGCACCACGTTGATCAACTGGGCACCGCGGCAGATCCCCAGCATCGGCAACTGGGTCTGGAGCGCATGCTCGATCATCTCGATCTCGAAGCGGTCGCGATCCGGATCGATCGGCGCCTTGCCGTTGTCGTGACCGTAGAGCCCCGGATCGATATCGTCGCCGCCCCCGATGATCAGCCCCTGCAGCTTGTCATGACTGTGCTGCTGGTAAGTCGAAGCGGTCAGTCGCAGCGGCGCCCCCGGCCTGAAAGACCGCCAGCCGCGTCGCCCACCAGGCTGGCGCTATATGACGATCGGGCCCCGTGACCCCTATGACGGGTCGCTTAACCACAGTTCCACCCGTTCGGCCCAGGGCACCAGCAACTGGGGCGCCAGTTTGGAAAAGTGCTGCAGATAGCGCCGGCAGAGTTCATCCAGGCGTTCGGTGTCCCGCACCAGCGCCTCGACCTGCAGCCAGTCCTCCCAGGCATCGAGCAGGCGCCATTGCGGGTTGTCGATATCGGAATTCGGCAACCGGTAATGCAGTGTCGGCCGGGCATTGATTTTCTCTTCCGGCAGCACCGCCCTGACCCGCGCCGGCTCCAGCCAGGCGAACAGCGGCAGCATGTCCAGGGAGCGGTTGCGACTCGGATTCCAGTACAGGTAATCGTCGATAAAGGTCTCCAGGTCCGGCCAGTAGTCGGGGTCGACCACCTTGCGACAGTAGTCCCGGGAGAACGGCTGGATAAAGGTGCTCAGGCGCCGCACAAGATCCGTGCGCTCCCGGGCGCTGAGCCAATCATGGAGACAGAGATAGGCCTTGAAATAGCGCAGCAGCGTATTCACATCCAGCGCCGGCAGTTCGGGATTGAAGTGCACCCCGAAGGCATAGCGTGCGGCACTGCGGGTGCCCAGGGCGCCACCGGCGCGCAGTGCCGCGACCAGCCGCTCGAGTTCGGGCAGACGGGACATCGGCAGTGGCGGGGACACCACTTCGAAAGGCACGATATTGCGGGCCACTGCGGCCATGGCCTCGGTCGCCAGCTGTTCCAGCTCGCTGCTGTGACCGTGGCTCTGTTCGCGCCCGAGCTGTTTCAGATAGCTGAAATCCAGTTCCAGCTTGAACTCGCCGAGCTCGGTCCCGACCAGTCGCTGTTCGCAGGGCGACACCCGCTCGACATGGCCGCCGAAGGTGGCCTGTACGCAACGGGCTATCGCATCCAGATCGATACCGGCGAGCTCGATCTCGACGCCGACACGCCGTTCCCGACCGTCGGCACCGTCAAGAAAGCCGCTACCCGCGGCTTTGGATTCTTTTGGGGTATTCTGGGGCATCAGCTCTCCGGCCAGGGTCTCGAAATCCTGCGGAAGTATCCCTTGCCGCAGGTACTGCAGGGTTCGATGCGCGATGTTTCGGTGAGTTCCTGGGTGGCGCCGCAATTCAGGCACGCCAGGGTGCCGGCAGTGGCGATCTCGCCGGCCAGATAATCGTCTTCGCCGTGGTCGAGACGCTCGCGCAGCGTTTCCTGATCGATCCGGGTCCGGTCGGCAAGGCCCTTGAGCAGGTTGACCAGCCGTGTTTCGAGAATGTTGAGGTCGAAATGCAGCCAGGCGGCAATGCCCTCCCCGGTCTCGTGGGCATAGTAGCCCAGTTTCTTCAGGTCCCGCTTCAGGTAGGCCGTCAGCAGGTCCATCTCGTCGCGGGTCATCTCCTCGGCGGTGAGTTCCAGCCGGGCGGCTTCTTCGATGCGTTCCTGGAGGTAATCCCAGGAACGGATTTCGGCATCCTCGAGATCGTCGAGGAGGCGTTTGAGAATACGGTCATAGGCCGTGGTCGAAGGATCCTGTTCGTTTTCCGGTTTGCGCGGGGCTTCGCTCATAGGGTGCATTCCACTGTTGATGGCATCGCTTCTATTGTATGCTATGCCGCATATTGCGAACTTTCCATTGAACTCAGGAACCTGCGAACAGATCCCGGTTGCAACGGGACTCGGACTTGGTCGGGGGTTCCCCAAGAGCCGGCATTCTCGAATGCCGGTTTTATTGTCAGAGAGCCGATGAACGAACAATACCAGCCCGGGGACATCGAGTCCCAGACCCAGGCCTACTGGGAAGCCAACGACAGCTTCCGTAGCGACGAAGATCCCGCCAAGGAAAAGTTCTACTGCCTGTCCATGTTTCCGTACCCCAGCGGCCGGCTGCACATGGGCCATGTGCGCAACTACACCATCGGTGACGTGATCTCCCGCTATCAGCGCATGCAGGGTAAAAACGTGCTGCAGCCGATGGGCTGGGATGCGTTCGGGCTGCCGGCTGAAAATGCAGCGATCAAGAACAACGTCGCGCCCGCCAAGTGGACCTACGAAAACGTCAGCTACATGCGCAACCAGCTGCAGCAGATGGGCTTTGGCTACGACTGGAACCGCGAAGTCGCGACCTGTCATCCGGAGTACTACCGCTGGGAGCAGTGGTTCTTCACGCGGCTGATGGAAAAGGGCCTGGTCTACAAGAAAGAGGCCGAGGTCAACTGGGATCCGGTCGATCAGACGGTCCTGGCCAACGAGCAGGTCATCGACGGCCGCGGCTGGCGTTCCGGCGCCCTGGTCGAACGCAAGAAGATCCCCCAGTGGTTCCTGAAGATCACCGACTACGCCGACCAGCTGCTCGACGACCTCGACAAGCTGGAGCACTGGCCCGAACAGGTGCGCACCATGCAGCGCAACTGGATCGGACGCTCCGAAGGCGTCGAGCTGAAATTCCACGTCGAGGGTGACGGCGACCTCGAGGTCTTCACCACCCGTCCGGACACCCTGATGGGCGTCACCTATGTCGCCGTCGCGCCGCAGCATCCGCTGGCCCAGCGCGCCGCCGCCGGCAATCCGGAACTGGCCGCCTTCCTCGAGGAGTGCCGCCACACCAAGGTCGCCGAAGCGGACCTGGCGACCATGGAGAAGAAGGGGATGCCACTGGGCTTCCAGGCGGTACATCCTCTGACCGGCGAGAAGGTACCGGTCTGGACCGCCAATTTCGTGCTGATGGAATACGGCTCCGGTGCCGTGATGGCCGTACCGGCCCATGATCAGCGCGACTGGGAGTTCGCCCACAAGTACGGCCTGGCGCTGAAGCAGGTGATCAAGCCACTGGATCCGTCCGTACCGGTCGATCTCGACAGGGAAGCCTTTACCGAGAAGGGCGAACTGGTCAACTCCGGCGACTTCGACGATCTCGAATTCGAGCTGGCCTTCAAGGCCATCGCCAAGGAACTGGAGCGCAAGGGCCGCGGCCGCACCTGCATCCACTACCGCCTGCGCGACTGGGGCGTGTCCCGCCAGCGCTACTGGGGTGCGCCGATTCCGGTGATCAACTGCCCCAGCTGCGGCGCCCTGCCGGTGCCGGAAGACCAGTTGCCGGTGGTGCTGCCGGAAGAGGTCGAATTCGACGGCGTCGGCTCGCCGATCAAGAAGATGGACAGCTTCATCCAGACCCGGTGCCCGAAGTGTGGCGGCGACGCCGAACGGGAAACCGACACCTTCGACACCTTCATGGAATCGAGCTGGTATTACGCCCGCTACGCCTGCGCCCGCAACGGTGAAGGCATGCTGGACCCGCAGCAGGCCAACTACTGGCTGCCGGTCGACCAGTATATCGGTGGCATCGAGCACGCCATCCTGCACCTGCTCTATTCGCGCTTCTTCCACAAGCTGATGCGGGACGAAGGCCTGGTCGATTCCGACGAGCCCTTCACCCGGCTGCTGTGTCAGGGTATGGTGCTGGCCGAAACCTACTACCGTGAAGATGCCAACGGCGGCAAGAACTGGATCTCGCCGGCCGATGTCCTGACCGAGACCGACGACAAGGGCCGCGTCATCAGCGCGCGCCACCGCGAAGACGGCCAGCCGGTCGAGCCGGCCGGCATGTCGAAGATGTCGAAGTCGAAGAACAACGGCATCGACCCGCAGCTGATGATCGACCGCTACGGCGCCGACACCGTGCGTCTGTTCATGATGTTCGCCGCGCCGCCGGAGCAGTCCCGAGTGGTCCGACTCCGGTGTCGAGGGCGCGCACCGCTTCCTCAAGCGCCTGTGGAAACAGGTCCACGACCACCTGCAGCAGGGCATCGAAGTCGCCGAACTGAATGCCGAAGCGCTGAATGACGACCAGCGCGATCTGCGACGCAAGGTGCACGAGACCATCCGCAAGGTCAGCGACGATATCGAGCGCCGCCAGACCTTCAATACCGCCATCGCCGCGGTGATGGAGCTGTCCAACAGCATCGGCCGCTTCGTCGATCACAGCGAGCAGGGCCGTGCGGTCACCCGCGAAGCGCTGCAGGCCGCCATCCAGCTGCTGTCGCCGATCGTACCGCATATCACCCATCACCTCTGGCAGGCACTGGGCAATGCGGGCGACCTGCTCAGCGCGCCCTGGCCCCAGGTCGACGAGGCCGCGCTCACCCGCAGCTCGATCGAGATGGTGGTACAGGTCAACGGCAAGGTCCGCGCCAAGATCAACGTCGCGGCCGATGCCGATCAGGACGTGATCCTGCACACCGCCCTGGCCGACGAGAATGTGCGCAAGCACATGGGCGACAAGCAGCTGCGCAAGAAGATCGTGGTACCGGGCAAGCTGGTCAATATCGTCGTGGGCTGAACCAGCCCCTGAGATATCGCACCGGCCTACGCCCGGTGCGAGCCATTCAACCAATCAGTTGCGCCCTGTTCATCGGGGCGGTCAGGACGACCGCCGGGATGAAAGGGAAAAAGGATGGACCGATGACAGTGAGACTGAGGTACCTGTTGCTGGTACTGGTGGCCCTGCTGGCCGGATGCGGCTTTCAGCTGCGCGGTGCCGCCGGGGTTCCGGAGTCGTTGCGTGAGCTCGAGCTGGTGATGCCGGCAGGACGCAGCGTGCTGCGCACCGAGCTTGGCCGGACACTGCGCTCGAGCGGCATCGAGCTGGTTGACTCGGCTGCGCAACGCCTCGAAATCCTGGAAGAGAAGCAGGGGCGCCGCACGGCCACGCTGACCGGGGACATCAAGGCCGACGAGTACGAGCTGCGCACCGAAGTCCACTTCCAGGTGAGCCGCGGCGACCAGCTGCTGATTCCGCCCAGCGTTGCCCGCACCGAAAGGGTCTACACCCACGATGCCAGCGCCCTGACCGCCAAGAACGAGCAGGAAGCGCTGCTGCGCCGGGAGATGCAACAGGATATCGCGCGCCAGATTCTGCGCCGCTACCTGGCCGCCGGTACCCCGTCCGCCAGCCCATGAAGCTCAAGCCGGAACAGCTGGCCGGCCGCCTCAAGCAGGGCATCGCGCCGGTCTACCTGATTACCGGAGACGAGCCGCTGCTGGCCGAGGAAAGCTGCGACCTGCTGCGCAAGGCCTTTGTGCAGCAGGGCTTCACCGAACGCGAAGTACTGCACGTCGACGGCAGCTTCAAGTGGGAATACCTGCTCGAATGCGCCAGCGCCCTGTCGCTGTTCGCCGAACGCAAGATCATCGAGCTGCGCCTGGGCGGCCAGAAACTGCAACAGAACGCCAGCGAGCTGCTGCAGCAGTACCTCGCCAACCCCGCCCCTGACAACGTTCTGCTGATCATCGCCGACAAGCTCGAGGCCAGGGCCAAGAAGAGCGCCTGGTTCAAGGCGATCGACAAGACCGGTGTCATCGTCGAACTCTGGCCCGTGGAAGCCGCCCAGTTGCCCGAATGGATCCGCCAGCGGGCCGCCAGAATGGGCCTGCGGCTCGATGACAGCGCCGTGGAACTGCTGGCCGAAAGGGTCGAGGGCAACCTGCTGGCGGCACGGCAGGAGATGAGCAAACTGCAGCTGCTCTTCCCCGACCGGACCCTCGGCGCCGATGAAGTCATGGATGCCGTTTCCGACAGCTCCCGTTTCGATATCTTCGGCCTCACCGATGCCGCGCTCGTCGGCCAGCCCCAGCGCTGCACCCGCATCATTCAGGTGCTGCGACAGGAAGGCACCGAGGCGCCCATTCTGCTCTGGGCCCTGGCACGGGAGATCCGCATGCTGCACGCGGTCCAGGCAGGACTCGCCCAGGGCCTGCCCTATGACAACCTGTGCCAGCAGCAGCGCATCTTCGGTAAACGCAAGCAACTGGTGCGCAACAGCGCCCGGCGTCTGACGCCTGCCGATCTCGAGTCCCTGCTGCTGCAATGCGCCGAGGTCGATCACATGGTCAAGGGCATGCGCAGCGGTGACCCCGGGTGCCGCTGACCAGCATTGTGTTGCACCTGTCAGGCCATCCGTTGCCGCTCAGCATCTCTGGCTGAAAGGGAGACCGGCTTGCACATGCAGTTTCCCCCGCCGCCAGCCCCTCTTTTACTGCTCCCCCTCGCGTTGCTGCTAAGCGGTTGTGGCGATCCTTCCGCCGCCGAACTGAAATCCGGCGACAAGCTGTATCAGTACTACTGCCAGGAATGCCATGCGCTGGAAGCCACGCCCGGATCCCTCCTTCCAGACGGCAAGGCTGGCAGTCCGTTACGGCACCACGAGCTGATATTGATGATCAGCTACGGCAACGGCAGGCACCGCCCGGTCTTCCGCCAACTCAGCCCGGAACAGGCCGACGCGCTGGCGACCTACACCCTGCAGCTTATCGCCGATCCTAGGGCGCCATAAGCGCAGTAACCGCCATGGATGGCGGGAAGATCAGTATTGCAGGAGCAAATACTGACGAATCGCGCCTCCCTTGTACCTCGGTGCAGTTCGCTACGCTCGGTTCGGCTAAACAACTGGCTATTTTCCATTCAATTCGTGCCGGCCGCTTCTGCCGCCGCCGGCGGGAGTTACCCCGACGATAACCACAGACTTACTCCGCACAATTGTGGAAAAGTGTTTATTCACAGCCCGAAAAAATCTGCTGAAACGCTTGACATCAGCGCTGCGGCAGCTCTGCGAATGCTCCGGCAGAAAAGACCCAAAGACCTGAAAAATAAAGGATTTTCTCCGATCACTTAGTATCCATGAAGCGCCATGCGGCGGGATAAGCGCCCTGGGGACAAGTACTCATAAGTTATTCAGGTCATTATCCACAGAAAGTGGGGAGAACGTTTCGGGTAATCAGATAACAGTTCGCAGAGACGCGCTCCGAGAGCACGCCGGAGCTCAAACATCCAGCATTCCTCAACCCACGTGATTTCGACACTAAGCCACAGGCTCTACGGACGACTGGAAACTGGAAACTGGAAACTGGAAACTCACCACTCTAGGGTTAAGGCATCAAAGCTCATCAATCGGGAGTTTCCCATGACCGTTACGCCCCGTATCACCCATCTCGCGCTTCACGTCAGCGATATAGATGCCTGCATCGCCTTCTACCGCGACTTCTGCGGCATGGAGGTGATCCACGAGCGCCACAGCGCACACCAGACCATCAGCTGGATGGCCGAGCCCGGACGCGAGACCGACTTTATATTCGTGCTGATGAATGGCGGCCGGGACCTGCAGTTGCCCGACAACGACTACCGCCACTTCGGCTTCGCACTCGAGAGTCGCGAAGCGGTCGACCGCATCGCCGACAGGGCGGCCAAGGCCGGCAGCCTGGTCTGGGCGCCGCGGGACGAACCCTTCCCGGTCGGCTACTACTGCGGCCTGCGCGATCCCAACGGCAACTACGTCGAATTTAGCTACGGCCAGCCGCTGGGCCCGGGCGCCGAGGATTTCGACAAGCTTAAGCGCCGTTGATTTCGATGCCCGCAGGAGGCGCGCCCTCGCGGCGAACAGGGATGGCATCCCGACTTGTTCGCGGCGGGGGCGCCGCTCCCACAATAAAAAACCCGGAGCGGCCAAGCAGCTCCGGGTTTGTTCATGTAATGGCTTTACCGCTAAATGCAATGCTGGGTTACGCGATGCCCTGGCAGCGACAGTCTCCGCTATGCAGGTGCCAATACATCGCTAACCCACCCTAGGGTTTACTGATTGGCAGTTGCCAGCAGGCCATTGAGAGTGGCGCTCGGGCGCATCACCTTCTTCACGTCGGCACGGTCGGCGTGGTAGTAGCCCTTGATCTGCGAAGCGGGCTTGCCCTGGACCGCGGCGAGTTCGGCCAGGATCTGCTGCTCGTTGTCGGCCAGGGCCCTGGCCAGCGGCGCGAACTCGGCAGCGAGGTCGGCATCTTCGGTCTGGGCGGCGACTTCCTGTGCCCAGTACAGGCCCAGGTAGAAGTGGCTGCCGCGGTTGTCCAGCTCGCCGGTCTTGCGGGACGGGGACTTGCCGGTGTCCAGCAGCTTCTCGGTGGCCTTGTCGAGGCACTTGGCCAGGACCTTGGCACGCGGGTTGTCTTCCTTGATACCCAGCTCTTCCAGCGAGACCGCCAGGGCCAGGAATTCACCGAGGGAATCCCAGCGCAGGTGGTTCTCTTCCATCAGCTGCTGCACGTGCTTCGGTGCGGAACCGCCGGCACCGGTCTCGTACATGCCACCGCCGGCCAGCATCGGCACGATGGACAGCATCTTGGCCGAGGTCCCCAGCTCCATGATCGGGAAGAGGTCGGTCAGGTAGTCGCGCAGTACGTTGCCGGTCACCGAGATGGTGTCCTTGCCGCGGATCATGCGCTCCATCGAGAAGCGGATCGCCTCGTTGTAGGACATGACACGGATATCCAGACCGTCGAGGTCGTGCTCCGGCAGGTAGGCTTCGACCTTCTTGCGCAGCTCGTTGTCATGGGCACGCTCCTCGTCCAGCCAGAACACGGCCGGAGTGTCGGAGTTGCGGGCACGGGTAACCGCCAGCTTGACCCAGTCGCGGATGGCCGCGTCCTTGGTCTGGCAGGCACGCCAGATGTCGCCCTTCTCGACTTCGTGCTGCATCAGCACCTTGCCGTCGGCATCGACGACGCGCATGGTGCCGTCTTCGGCCATTTCGAAGGTCTTGTCGTGGGAGCCGTACTCTTCCGCCTTCATTGCCATCAGGCCCACGTTCGGTACCGAACCCATGGTGGTCGGATCGAAGGCGCCGTTGGTTTTGCAGAAGTTGATCATTTCCTGATAGATGCGCGCGTAGGTGCTCTCAGGCATCACCGCCTTGGTGTCCTTCTGCTTGCCGTCGCGACCCCACATCTGGCCGGAGTTGCGGATCATGGCCGGCATGGACGCATCCACGATCACGTCACTGGGGATGTGCAGGTTGGTGATGCCCTTGACGGAATCCACCATCGCCAGCTCCGGACGCTGCTCGTAGCAGGCGTGCAGGTCATGCAGGATCTCTTCCTGCTTGGAGTCCGGCAGGCTCTTGATCTTGTCGAAGACGCTGCTCAGACCGTTGTTCGGGTTGACGCCCAGCTCCTCGAACAGCGCACCGTGCTTGTCGAACAGGTCCTTGTAGAAGACGCTGACCGCGTGACCGAAAACGATCGGGTGGGACACTTTCATCATCGTGGCCTTGACGTGCAGGGACCACATCACGCCGGTGTTCTTGGCGTCTTCGAGGGACTCTTCGAAGAAATTGCGCAGCGCCTTGCTGCTCATGAACATGCTGTCAAGCACTTCGCCTTCTTCGAGACCCAGGGTTTTCTTGACTTCGACCTGGCCGTCCCCGGAGACGAACTCGATGCGCACGTCCTGGGCTTTCAGCATGGTGACCGACTGCTCGCTGGAGAAGAAGTCACCGCCACGCATGTAGTCGGCATGGGTACGCGAGGCCTTGCTCCAGGGCCCCATGGAGTGCGGGTGCTTGCGGGCGAAGGCCTTTACGGCCGCCGGCGCGCGACGGTCGGAGTTGCCCTGGCGCAGAACCGGGTTGACGGCGCTGCCGAGGATCCTGGAGTAACGCTCCTTGATCTCCTTGAGCTCATCGGTCCTGGCGTCTTCCGGGAAATCCGGGATGTCATAGCCCTGGGACTGCAGCTCGGCGATGCAGGCGCGCAGCTGCGGTACGGAGGCGCTGATATTGGGCAGCTTGACGATGTTCGCGTGGGGATCCTGGGTCAGCTCGCCCAGCTCCGCCAGACCGTCGATCACGCGCTGTTCGTCAGTCAGTTTTTCGGGGAATGCCGCCAGGATTCGACCAGCCAGAGAGATATCGCTGATTTTGACGTCGATGCCGGCTGCGCGGGTGAAGGTACGCACGATCGGCAGCAGTGAACAGGTCGCCAGAGAAGGCGCTTCATCGGTCAGTGTATAAACGATGGTAGATTTAGTAGTCGTCATGG
This sequence comes from Marinobacterium aestuariivivens, assembly GCF_042661465.1. Classification (NCBI taxonomy): domain Bacteria; kingdom Pseudomonadati; phylum Pseudomonadota; class Gammaproteobacteria; order Oceanospirillales; family Oceanospirillaceae; genus Marinobacterium; species Marinobacterium aestuariivivens. Next base: position 1,590,001 of record NZ_JBHSWE010000001.1, read on the forward strand.
TGTCCCCTGATTTTTACGGCTGGCCGCTTGAGCCATCGGCCCAGCAGGCGGCGACTTTTGGTCGCCGCCGGAACGGACTGGGGCCGAAGGATTCGATTTTCCGGCGGCTATTGTATGCCGAACAGGCACCGCGACTTAAGTAGTCGGGACCATATTTGTGTCGGCCTGCGACTAATTGGCTATTTCTACACTCGACTACAAACCTGGGAAAGGCCCGAAAATCCAGTGCTTACGGCGCTTTTCCGCGACCGCCAGACATACCATTGATGGTTGTTATGTTTAACATTCACCTCTTTTATACAGGTCTAAGAAAGCCATATTCCGGCTCATTCCGTTGATTTGGATCAATTGGACCGACTCGGCAACGGCTCACTCTCGATCGCTGGACAGTACCGGCCAGGTGTCCAGCTATCGCCCCTGCTCCCGGCAAGTTGTCATCGGGGTTCGTGATTTTCTGTAGTAACACTACAACTCCAACTGTTACCAATTGTCGACAATGTGGGCACTATTGCGGATCGATCCGTGGCCAGCGGCGGGTAGCGGGTGGTGAGAAAGCAGCCGATGGAAGGAGAAAAGCATTTCGATTACGCAAGAGCGGATCGAGCGGCTTTGGCGCTTAGTGTACCTGTTCGGAACCGGACCCATCGCCTTTCCGAGTGCGGATCAAAAGTCCCGAGGCCAATTGTGGCTGTGCTGACGAATACAGGAGCAGATTCCCTTGCCTATCCGGACCCCAATAAATAAGGGTTCATCGAGCTTTCCGGGAAATGCGGCTTTGATCTTCAGGAAGACATAGTCGCTACTGCGGTACCCATACGCCATCTGCTTGATCACTTTGAAGGGTGTATTCAGACAGTAACGCTGCCTGATCCCGACACACCCGCTCTGACAATAACTCGTTGTCTAATGGTGCCTGACCCCAAAACGGCTGCTAGAGTTATTTTGAACTGTCATGGGGATTTGCCTTCAGCACAAATGACAAAGATCTTCCAAGGGCCTACAAGTTCCGAAAATCAGGGAGTTCCAGCCATGAATAAACCTCGTATCGCCACTTCCCTCGCTCTCGCCTTGACGACACTCCAGGTCCCGCCTCAGGCTTTGGCGAAGGACCTGGTTGATGTGATACCCGGCCTGTACGGTGGAGATGGCATCACGCTCGCTCCACCGGAGGGGCCATTCCCCAGCCACGAAGCACACTTCCTGCTGGCCAGTACCGAATCGGTCTTGGCGCTGAACAAACTGATTGCGGGCGAGATCAGGCCCTTTCCTGTATCGCCATCGGCAGGTGGCGTCACCTATCAGTTCGATCCCGCCCAGGGCACCTATGTCCAGACATCGCAGACCCTGGGACCTCTGGTGTCCGAACGTCCCGAGACCCTCGGCCAGGGCAAGTTCAGCCTGGGCTTTGCCGTCACCTACTTCGAGTACGATGAGTTTGAAGGGCACGATTTAGGCAAGTTACGGGCTACAGCCCTTCATGATTTCGACATCATTGCTCCGCCGGATTCACCTGATAGCTTTGAGAATGACACCCTGGACATCCAGTTCGACATCGATCTTCGCTTTACGGCTCTGGCACTTGCCGGGACCTACGGGGTCACCGATCGGCTGGACGTAAGCCTGATCGTCCCCATCATCAAGGCGAGTATGGATGTCGATGCCGAGGCCATGGTGGAAGTTTCGGAGGAGAACCCCTTTCCAGGCGCTCACACCTTCGAAGGCGGGGATGAGTCACCGTTCGACTCGGACAGCGAGAGTGCGACCGGTATCGGGGACGTGGTGCTAGGCGCCAAGTATTTCCTGCTGGACGAGCAGCGTTACAATGTCGCCGGCGCTGCGCGGGTGAAGTTCGAGACCGGCGACGAGGACAACTTCCTCGGCACGGGCAGCACCAACCTACAGCCGTTTGTCATTGCCTCGGCCAATATTACAGACAAGATCATCGCCAACACCAACCTCGGTTTCGACCTCGACCTGGATGACAGCGACCGTGACGAGTTTCTCTACAAGGTGGGCGTCTACGGAGGCAGCCCACAGCTAACCGGGGCTGTGGATATCGTCGGCCGCCATCGGCTGAACGAAAGCGGAACAGGGGATGACATCGTTGATGCGGCCTTCGGCGTCAAATGGAGCCCCACCAAAAACTTGATCTTCTCGGCGAATGTCCAGGTCCCATTGAACGACGATGGCCTGCGCTCGGACGTCATTAGCACCATCGGCCTCGAATATCGAAACTGATCACTGAGCGGCGCCCTGTGGGCGCCTCCCCATTCCCGCGTCAGCAGCCGTTGTATGGTCAGGCGCATGAGCTGTTCTTCGATATCGAGTTCTTGCTCGACCTGCCGCAGGGCGTCATTCTCTTCCTCTGCCGCCTGCTCGGCCTGTGTTAACAGCTGTTCCAACCCGGCCTTCGCCTGAGCGTTATCAGGATCCAGCACCAGCACCTGACGATAACTGTCAAGGGTATTATCCCCCTCGGGCTCTGTCAGACGGCCTGCAGCAAGCTGACGCTCCGCTGTGGCCAGCAGGGTCCTGATCGCCTCCGCCTTCTTTTCGGCCTCCCGACGCTGGCGTTCGGCCTCGGCCAACGCCACCTGGGCCTTTTCTCGCAGCGCCAACAAGTCCGCATGCCCGGGCAACACGGCAAGCCCCTTCTCGGTCTGCGTCAAGCTTTCCCGCCAGGCGCCGGCCTCGGCTTGCGCCTGCGCCTCGCCGGCAAATATCGTTGCGATTTCCTCGACTCCCCCTCGGCCTCGCGATTGCCCGGATCCAGCTCGAGGACGCGCAGATAGCTGGCGTGGGCGTTTTCATTCACGGGTTCGACCAGGTGACCAAGCGCCAGTTGCTGCCGCGCGCTGGCCAGGAGCTTGGCGACTTCCTGCTGCCGCCGCAGTGATTCTTGGTGCCGGCGCTCGGCCTCGTCCAGCGCGGCCTGAGCCTGCTGCCGTTGCGCCATCAGCTCGCCATTGTCTGGAAACGCCTTCAGGCCCTGCTCGCTGCGGGCAAGGCTCTCCCGCCACTGACCGGCCTCCGCCAGGTCCCGGGCCTGCCCGGCGATCAGCTTGGCAATCTGCACCAGGCCGGCCTGGGCCTCGCGATTGTCCGATTCCAGCGCCAACACCTCTGTGAAGCTGGACAAGGCATTGTCCCCTTCGGGTTCGGTCAATCGGCCTGCCTGCAACTGCTGCTGCGCCACTGCCAGCAGGTCCACCACCCGCCGGTGCCGTCGCTCGGCTTCCTGGCGCTTGCGTTCGGCCTCGGCGAGGGCTGTCTGGGCCCTATCGCGCAGTGCCATCAGCCGTGGGTACCCGGGTGATACCGTCAAGCCCCGCTCGCTATGAGCTAGACTCTTCTCCCAAGCGCCGGCCTCGGCCTGTTCCTGAGCCCAATCGGCGTAGCGCTCGGCGATCTCGATCAGCTCCTGCTTCGCCTCACTGTTCTCCGGCTCCAGCTTCAGCACCTTGCGATACGTTGCATGGGCGTTGTCTCCTTCGGGTTCTGCAAGTTGGCCCGCGCGCAGCTGCCGCCGCGCCTCCGCCAGCAGGGCCGCGACTTCCCGTCGCCGCTTTTCGGCCTCCGCGAGCGCCTTCCGGGCCTGCTCCCGCAGCGCCAGCAGTTCGTCATCATCCGGCGCGACCCTCAATCCGCGATCGCTCAGGTCCAGAGTCTCCTGCCAGGCCCCGGCCTCGCGCTGCTCCTGCGCCCATTGGGTATAACGTTGAACAATCTCCGCCAAGCCCCTCTTCGCCTCAGGGTTATCAGGATTCAGGTTCAGCACCTCCCGGTACGTCTCGTGGGCGTTTGCCTCTGAGGGTTCGGTCAATCGGTTCAAATCCATCTGCTGCGCCGCCAAAGCCAGCAGCTCTGCCACCTGTTGGCGCCGCTTTTCGGCCTCCTGCCGCTCACGCTCAGCTGCCTCCAAAGCCAACCGCGCTTGCTGCTGAAGTGCCAACAAGCCCGCGTGCCCGGGATTTACCTGCAGGCCTCGCTCGATCTGATCCAGGCTCTCCTGCCACTCACCGGCCTCACCACGCTCCCATGCCCACTGAGCATAGCGCTCGGCCATCCATTTCAGACCGGTCTGGGCCTCCTCGTTATCCGGATCCAGTTTCAGCACCTGCAGGTAGGTCGCATGGGCGTTGTCGGTTTCAGGAACGGTCAGCCGCCCGGCCTTGAGCTGTCGCTCGGCCGTCGCCAGCAGATCCAACACCTGTTGTTGCCGCCGCTGGACCTCCTGACGGCGCGCTTCGAGTTCGGTCAAACCCGCCTGCGCCTGTTCGCGCAACGCCAGCAGTTCCGGATGGTCGGGCACAACCTCCAATCCCCGCTCGCTCAGCTCCAGGCTGTTCTGCCAAGCCCCGGCCTCGCCTTGCCGCCGGGCTTCCTGCATATAGTGATCGGCGATTCGGGCCAAGCCGGCCGCCGCCGCTGCGTTTTCCGGCTCCAATGCCAATACCTTCAGCAAGCTGGCGTGCGCATTGTCCCCTTCGGGCTGCATCAATTGCCCTGCCTGCAGTTGCCGCTCGGCCTCGGCCAAGAGATCTGCCACCGCCTGTCGCCTCCGCTCGTGACGTCCCACCTCGGCCAGTGCTGCTTGCGCTCGATCGCGCAGGGCCAACAGGCCGCTGTGCCCGGGCAGTACGCCCAACCCCGTCTCACTCTGGGCCAGGCTGTCTTGCCAGGCGCCGGCCTCGCCCTGCTTTCGGGCCGCCGTCGCATAGTACTCGGCGATTTGCTTCAACCCGGCTTCGGCCTCCCGGTTGCCTGGGTCCAACGCCAGCACCCCCGGTAGCTGGCGTGGGCGTTGTTCCCATCAGGCCCGGTCAATTGCCCGGCTCGCAGCTGCCGCTTCGCGGTCGCCAGCAGGTTCGCCACCTGCTGCCGCTGTGCCTCGGCCTCCTGACGTTCCTGTTTGGCCAGCGCCTGCCGCGCCTGGATATCTTCCTTCAGTGCCAGCAGCTGGGCATGTTTGGGCCGCACTCGCAACCCCCTCTCGATATACTCCAGACTCCTGTTCCAGTCTCCATCACGACCACTGCGTTCCGCCAAACGTACATACTGATCCGCGATCCGCTCCAACCCCGCCTCGGCCTCCTGATTACCCGGGTCGAGGTCCAGAACCTCGGTGTAAGTGGCGTAGGCATTGTCTCCGGCCGGTAACGTCAGGCGATTGGCACCCACTTGCCTTTGCGCCGTCGCCAAGAGCCGCGTCACGTTGCGCTGGCGGTCCTGCTGTTCTCGACGCGCCAACTCGGCTGCCGCCCGTTGGCGGTCCCGCGCCGCCTGCTCCTTATCGATCTCCGCGTCCGGACCGGGCCGCGGCGTGACCTCAACGGTCGCTTCAGGCGTAGGTTCCGACCGGCCCTGGTCGCGCTCCGCCTTGAACAGATCCGCCATGCCGCTACCTTGAGCCATCATCAAGGCGCTCGTGCTATCGCGGTTCTTGATGTTCGGATCGGCGCCTCTCGCCAGCAGCGTTCGCACGATCCCCTGGTGACCCGCCTTGGTAGCCAGCATCAGGGGTGTCCAGCCATATTTGTTGCGGGCATCGATGCGCGCCCCCTGGACAGGAGTTCCCGCACTATGGCGGAGTGACCCCGCGAGGCCGCTACCATTAACGAGGTCGAGCCTTCCCCATCCGTCGCATCTACCTCGGCGCCCCCGTCCAACAGTGTCTCGAGTTGAGCGAGGTCACCGTGGAACGCCGCCTCCAGCAAGGGCGACCAGTCGGAGGCTGCTTTGATAGCTGCCGGCGAAACGACAAGTATGAACAGCGACAACACAACACAGGCGACACGAGACATAGACAAACTATCCGATGATGGGGCCCCGCAAGACTGAATAACTCCGGAACTCCTGGCAGGCATCTAAACCAGTTGTAAGTATAGTGGATGGTGCCACTGCGGCCGTCGCGACCGGGCGCGCGAGGGAACGACCACCTATACTCAGCCAACAAGCCCTTGAAAGCCGGGACGGCTGGTGATCGAGGGCAGACGAGGTGTGTATGCCCAGCGTGTCGCTATGGTGGGCCGCGGGTAGAAACCCTCGGGTCGCTGCACGGCTCCCTGGCCAGTTAAACCTGGACCAGGGCCACAATTCCAAGGCTGACTTGATAGCTTGCTTTGTCGATGAAAATACCCGGCTACCAACTGAAGAATGAGATTGGCAAGGGCGGCATGTCCACGGTCTATCTTGCCGTGCAGGAATCGCTGGACCGCGAGGTGGCTCTCAAGATCATGGCACCGGCCCTGGTGGCCGACGAGGATTTCCGCATTCGCTTTCTCAAGGAGGGAAAAATAGTCGCCAAGTTGATTCATCCCAATATCGTCACGGTGTACGATATCGGCGCCTTTGAATCCTATTACTACATGGCCTTGGAGTATGCCTCCGGGGGCAATCTCAGCCAGTACATTCAGAAAGGCTTACCCAAAGAGCATGCCCTGCTCATCCTCAGACACATCGCCAGCGCCTTGGGCTACGCCCATGCTTTGGGCTTCATCCACCGCGACGTCAAGTCCGCAAACATACTGTTCCGAGCCGACAAGACGCCCGTGTTGTCCGATTTCGGTATCGCCAAGGCCGCGGCCTCCTCCGGGACGCAGCTAACGCAGGCCGGACTGGCAATCGGCACGCCCAAGTACATGAGTCCCGAACAGACAATGGGCAAGACCGTCACCGCCCAATCCGATTTTTACAGCCTCGGGGTCGTATTCCACGAGATGTTGACCCGACGGTGCCCCTTCGAGGGCGAGGATTCGTTCGTGATCGCCTACAAACACATCAACGCCCCCATCCCGGCTCTACCCTCGGATTGTGCCGAATTTCAACCGATCTTAGATCGCCTGCTGGCTAAGTCCCCCGATAATCGCTACTCCAACACCCAAGAGCTGTTCAGCGCAATCGACGAAATCAGATCGGGCGGGGCGTCGCCGCTGCCATCGGCCACGGCTACCCATGTGCGGACATCCGCGGTCAGCGCGGGAGGTGTCGAAGGCTCTGCAGCAATCGGGCTTGCACCTGAAAGCGAGTCAGCCAACGCCCAAAACCTTGAAGCAGAAATACCGCCTCAGGAAAAGCTGATAGCAACCGCCAAGTCTCCCCCCTTCGATGCCGTCCTCAGTTGCTCTGGAATCCATCCTCTCGACGCTGTTCACACCGAGGCGGTTTGGCGTCGGGGTCTTGGCAATGCTGATCGGTGGTGGTATTTACCTGTATACAATCGACGCAGGCGACAGGGTCGAGATCAACGTCCCCATTGCGGTGTCACAAGCCATCAGGAACCCAACCGACTTCGTCAATACCCGCATGGAGCACTTGCAGGACGTCGCCGCGGCGTACCAACGGATATTACAGATCGATTCGGGTAACGCCGGGGCTACTGAGAGCCTTGCCCAGATCGCCGACAGACACGAGGAACTGGCCCGTGAGTATTTGGCGAACCTCGATGCCAAGTTGCTGATGTCGTTGATCGAACAAGGCCTGAAGATCCAGCCGGAGCACCGGGGATTGTTGTCGTTAAAACACGATGTACAGGCCGCAAGTACGGATTCGCCGCCTAGCGCCGCCGACAGGCAGATGATTGATCGTTTGCTGCGGGAGGCCGAGGCACACCTTGACGCCGGTCGATTCATTCTCCCACCTGGCAGGAATGCAGTGGAAAACTACCGGAAGGTGCTCAGCATCAGTCCGGACAACCCGACGGCACTGAGCCGCCTTGGAGAAATGGCGGACTTGTTCGAACGTACGGCCCGAGATGATCTGGAAAACGGTCGCGTGGCCCAGGGCATTTCGAGAATAGAGCAGGGCCTGATGATCGACTCGCGACACGCCGGCCTGCGCAGACTCAAGCAGGCGGTGAAAGATGCCGCCGAGCGTTAAATCCCGAAAACCCACCCGCGCGTACTGCAGGCTTCAGCACTTTCCCTGACGGTGCTCCCATCCACGAATTACACCTTCTTGCCGTAAAGGCACGCTGGAACTAAAAAAGGAGCCGCAGGCTTAATGCCAGTCAGTTAAGCCAACTGACTGGCATTTTTCTTTCTGACGGGGTAGCGGCAGGGGCAGCTCTTCAGTGCCCGTGGATAGAGCCGCTCTCGCCTTATCGGCAATACAAAAGCGGGAGCCATATCGGTCATCGCCTTGATAACAGATGGCACTTTACCCGGTGAGACTGCCGGCAAGATCGTCAGCTCCTTGATGATCATCCCCGCAGCCTGATTGAAGCTAATCTGGCAAGGGTGTATGCCTTTCAGACTGTACGCCATCCGCGCCATTTGGAAGTGCAACAGGTTGTACGCCAGCAGCGTTCCCCACAGTTCCTGGCGGATCATGTCTGGCTTTTTGCTTCTCAGCGTCAGGCGGTTTCCCAGCATGTACTGCTTCATTTCACGGTATCCCAGCTCGATCTCCCAACGGTGTGAATAAAGATCGACGATATCGTCGGACGGGTAGCGCATAGGGTCTATCATCGATGTCAGTACATGACGCAGCTGGCCGTTCACCTCACGACTGACCAACCGTGCGGTCAGGTGTTCAGGCGCATCGGGCCACTGTTTCCGGGCTTGCGGGGATACGGGGAGTGATACCAGGCAGTTACGCTTACTGAAGCGGCGAATGACCTCATAACGGGCCCCTTTGCGCAGCGGAATCAACCAGTGGCGCTCTTCCCCCTGCGACTGCCACGCATGGAGGAAGCCAAGGGCGTAAAAACCGCGATCGAACAGCGTCAACGAGTGGTCCGGCGTCTGCTCGATAAGCTGGGCGGCCAGCTTCAGCTCATTGCGCTCGACACTGTCAAAAGCCGCTGCCGTCAACAGGTGACTGGTCAGTTCCATCTGACAGACCATACGGACCTGGGGGTAATGCGCAGCGCCGTCCTGATTCCGAGTCCGCGCAAATGCCGCTGCGTTCTCTTTCGAGTCAGGCGTTCGCCAGACCACGCCATCGACCCCCAGCAACCGCAGCCCGCACCAATGCGGATGCGGATGCGGATGCGGATGCGGAGTGTGTTGATGCCAGAGGGATTGCGTCTGTTCAAATACTTTCCGCACGGCCTCTTCCCCCAGCCGCTGGCGGGCTTGCACCACGGCGCTAGGAGCGACAAAGGGCCGGTCTCCCGGCAACATGATATCGAGTTGGTTGACGATCTGGCTCATTGGCAGATGCCGGAACAGTGCCATACCGACGATGCTCCAGACCATCATCTCCAGAGGCAGACGACGCTTGCGTAGCGTAACGGTTCCGGATTCATAGAGACACTGTTCAATCAGCTCAGGTGAAAGAACCTCCGAAAGTGCAGCAAGCTGCTCGGGTGTCACATGGGAAATGGCGTCCACTGCCTGACTGAAATGCATAAAAAAATCCGGAACCCTTGAGATGGATTCCGGATTTTCTCTTGTCCGATCAGCAAGTTAAAGAGCTTAATTGATCGGCATTAGCCGCAGGCTCCTTTTTCGTCTCCCGGCTCAGGCGGCGGATCAGCCGACCTTCTCACCCTTGGCCTGCAGATCGGCATGGTACGACGAGCGCACCAGCGGCCCCGAGGCCACGTGGCTGAAGCCAAGCTCCCGGGCGATACAGGCAAATTCGTCGAACTCCGCCGGCGTCACGAAGCGGTCGACCGCCAGATGGCTGCGGCTCGGCTGCAGGTACTGGCCGATGGTGATCATGTCGACATTGTGAGCACGCAGGTCACGCATGACCTCGATGATCTCGTCGTTGGTCTCGCCGACGCCGACCATCAGGCCGGACTTGGTACGGATGTCGGGCTGACGCGCCTTGAAGCCGGCCAGCAGATCAAGCGACCATTCGTAATCGGCACCGGGACGCACCTGCTTGTAAAGCCGCGGCACCGTTTCGAGGTTGTGGTTGAAGACATCCGGCGGCGTCGCGCTGAGGATCTCCAGCGCAATGTCCATGCGACCGCGGAAATCCGGCACCAGGGTTTCGATCTGGATCGACGAACAGCGCTCGCGGGTTTCACGCACACAGTCGGCGATATGCTGGGCGCCGCCGTCGCGCAGGTCGTCGCGGTCGACCGAGGTGATCACCACATAGCGCAGCCCCATGTCGGCAATGGCGGTCGCCAGTTCCCGCGGTTCGTCGGGGTTGAGCGCATTCGGACGGCCATGGGCCACATCGCAGAAGGGGCAGCGGCGGGTGCAGATATCGCCCATGATCATGAAGGTCGCAGTGCCATGGCTGAAGCACTCGCCCAGGTTCGGGCAGCTGGCCTCTTCGCAGACGGAGGCGAGCTTGTGCTTGCGCAGCTTTTCCTTGATGCGCTTGACCTCGGCCGAGGATCCCATGCGCACCCGCAGCCACTCGGGCTTGCGTGGCATGTCCTCTTTTTCCGTCGGGATGACCTTGACCGGAATCCGGGCTACTTTTTCGGCGCCACGCAGTTTCACGCCCTGTTCGATGCGCACCGCGGCGGCTTTGTTGTCAGTTTCTGCCATAGAATCGCTAATCCAGTCTGTTTCTGCGGAGGACGGTAGTATACCCGATTTTGCTGATCAAAATATCGCCTAATCGGCGACTGGCTTCGGCCGGATCGAGTCCGGGCACCAGACTGGCCAGCTGGGTCATCGCCATGCCCGCGTAACCGCAGGGGTTGATGCGCAGGAAAGGCTCCAGGTCCATGTCCAGGTTCAGTGCCAGACCATGGAAGGAACAGCCGCGGCGCACCCGCAGTCCCAACGAGCAGATCTTGGCATCGCCGACATATACGCCGGGCGCATCGGGCTTGGGGTAGGCCTCGACACCGTACCACTGCAGCAGGTCCACCACGCTCTGCTCCATCAGGTCCACCAGGTCACGCACACCGAGCGTCCGGCGCCGCAGATTGATCATCAGATAGACCACCAGCTGTCCGGGGCCGTGATAGGTTACCTGGCCACCGCGGTCGACCTGCACCACCGGAATATCACCGGGGTTGAGCAGATGCTCGGCCTTGCCGGCCTGCCCCTGGGTGAACACCGGGTCGTGTTCCAGCAGCCAGATCTCGTCCGGCGTCGCGGCGTCCCGAGCGTCGGTGAAGGCCTGCATGCGCTGCCAGGTGGAGGCGTATTCGACCTGGCCCAGATCCCGCAGGATCAGGGTATCGGCGACAACGGGATCGACAAGGGCTTCGGGCGCGGCCATCAAATCACCATCTTGACGCGGCCGGATGCCATCAGGTCCTCGTGCAGGCGTTTGAGCTGCTCGGCACTGGTCGCGGTAATGCAAAAGCGCACCGAGAGGAAGTTGCCTTCGCGGCTGCCCTGAATACTGACCTGGTCGATATCGAGGTCGGGCGCATGAAATTGCACCGTTTCGATGACAAAACCGCGGAAATCATCCCGGTTATGGCCAATGACCTTGATCGGATAGTCGGCACAGGGAAATTCGATTTTGGGGGGTTGCTGGTCGCTCATCACTTACTCCCCGTCATCAGCTTGCGCTGGTAACGGGTCAACAGTTCAAACATTCGGGCCCAGAGAGGCCCCTTCTCGCCATTGCCGACCGCCTGTCCGTCGATGGAGGTGACCGGCAGCACGCCACGGGTCGAGCTCGATATCCAGACCTCGTCGCCGGTGGTCAGCGCCTCGTAATCGATATCCGTTTCCTGATACTGGATACCGTTCTCGTCGGCCAGCTCCAGTACCAGCTCACGGGTGATCCCGCCCAGGATCTCCGAGCTGCGCTTGGGGGTGTAGATCACGCCCTGGCGCACCACGAAGATATTGCTCGAGGTCCCTTCGGTGACGACGCCGTCACGCAACAGCAACGCCTCGTCGGCCTGCTGGTCCCGGGCCTGCTGCAGCACCAGGATATTCGGCAGCAGGCAGGTGGACTTGATGTCGCAGCGATGCCAGCGCAGATCCGCCGTCACGATGGCGGCAAGCCCCTTCACCTCTGCCACCGGAAGCGAAGCGAAGTCCCGGACCGGCGTGCAGCAGGCGAAGATGGTGGGCTCCAGCCCCGCATCGTAGGCATGGCTGCGGCTGCCGCTGTCGCCGCGGGTCACCTGCAGATACACCGACAGGTTGCCGCCGCCATTCAGCTCCACCAGCTGGTCGAGAATAGCCACCCAGTCGCGCCCGTTGGGGATGCGCACGGCCCGCAGGCTGTGCTCCAGACGCGCGATATGTTCCTGCAGCCGGAAGCCCCGCCCCTGAAAGTAGGGTATCACCTCGTAGACGCTGTCGCCGAAAAGGAAACCGCGGTCGAACGGTGAGATTCGGGCCTCTTCGGCCGCCATGTAACGACCATTCAGATATACGGTATTCATCGCCTGAAAACACCCGGGCCGCCGGTATCGGGATACCGGCGGCCATTGATGCCTGTTAGATTGCCAGGATAGTAGAAGGTTTAGCCGATCAGGCCGAAGAAGAACAGCAGTATGCTGTGCCAGATGCGCTTCAGCATACCGCCGGCCGGCACCTCTTCCAGTGCAACCAGCGGCACCTCACGTACCGTTTCGCCATTCAGCGTCACCCGTACGCGGCCATATTCCTGCCCCTGGACGACCGGCGCTTCGATCACGCGATCCACGTCAAGCTCCGCTTCGAGTTGCTGGGTCTGACCGCGCGGCACCGTTACCGCCAGTGCTTCGCTAAGACCGAGCCGTACCTCGTCGCGACCACCGCCCCATACCTTGGCGGTATTCAGCGGCGCCCCACCCTCATAGAGTTTGTGGGTACGGTAATAGCGGAAGGCATAGGACAGCAGCTTCTGGGTTTCCTGGGCCCGCGCTTCTTCGCTCTTGGTGCCCAGCACCACCGAGATCAGACGCATGTCGTCACGACTGGCCGAGGCCACCAGGCAGTAACCGGCCTCTTCGGTGTGACCGGTCTTGAGCCCGTCCACCGAATCGTCGCGCCACAACAGGCGGTTGCGGTTGGGCTGACGGATATCGTTGTAGGTGAAATATTTTTCCGCGTAGATCGGATAGGTTTCCGGAAACTCCCGGATGATGGCGCGAGCCAGTCTCGCCAGATCCTGTGCCGTCGAGACATGCCCCTCGGCCGGCAGGCCGGTGGCGTTGTGGAAAGTGGTATTTTCCATTCCCAGGCGGCGCGCATGCTGATTCATCAGATCGGCGAAGGCCGACTCGCTGCCGGCGATATGTTCGGCCACGGCCACCGAGGCGTCATTGCCGGACTGGATGATGATGCCGCGCAGCAGGTCGATCAGCTTGACCTGGGTGCCTTCGCGCACGAACATCCTCGAGCCTTCGGTACGCCAGGCCTTGACGCTGATCTGCACCAGGTCGTCCTTGGCGATATTACCCTTGGCCAGCTCGTACTCGACGATGTAGCTGGTCATCATCTTGGTCAGACTGGCCGGCGCGAACTGCTCGCTCTCGCGGTCGGCGAGCAGCACTTCGCCGGTATCGGCATCCATCACCAGGTAGGAGGTCGCGGCGATCTGCGGCGGTGCCGGGATCAGGGAGGCGGCCTGGAGCTGACCGACCAGCACGAATGCGAACAGGAAGAAACCGAGAAAGCGTTTATAGATCAATGGATAAGCCATGGCGTTTGATTGATGATCGGCAAAAGGAAAAAGGTGCAGGGTAGACGACCCCGAGGGGAAAAAGTTCTACTCTACTCACTGGCCCGGGGCAAGTCCACCGGACGGGCCTTGCTGTAGCCGGCATCGGCGAGCTGTTGCAACAGCCGCTGCTCGGTCTCGCTGTCCTGTACCGGCCCCAGCTGCACCCGGTACAGGGTACGGCCACCATGCTCGACCGGCATGACCCGCAGGCTGAGTCCCGGCGACAACGGGCCCAGTCGCTGTCCGATCCGGTCCGCCGCGGAGGCATCGGCAAAAGCCCCGACCTGCAGATAACGCCCGGATTCGGCCGCGAGCTTTTCGGCGCCGGCCTTGACCAGCTGCGCACTGCTGGTCGCCCTGCGCGGCACGATCGCTTCGAGTTCGACTCGCGCCGTCCCCTTGCCAAGCATCCCGAGACGGTAGGCCGCCGCATAGGACAGGTCGATGACACGGCCCTCGTGAAAGGGCCCGCGATCATTGACGCGTACCACCACCTGACGGCCGTTGTCGAGGTTGGTGACCCGGACGAAGCTCGGCAGGGGCAGCGACTTGTGGGCGGCGGTCATGCTGTACATGTCATAGACCTCACCGTTCGAAGTCTCGTAACCATGGAACTTGCGACCGTACCAGGAGGCGGTGCCCCGCTCGCGGTAACCGAGGGCGCTGTCGAGCACCCGGTAGGTTTTCCCCAGCACCTCATAGGGGCTGCGGTTGCCGCCCAGGCTTTTCGGCTCGAGTCGCGGTACCGCATCGGGCACCTGCGACACATCGACGGGATCCTCCGGCGCCACGTCATGCGTGAGCGCATAACGCCCGGCATTCTCGCCACCGGCCTGTTGCTCCTGCTGCGACACCTTGCCGGCACAGCCGGCCAGCAGTCCCAGCGTCACCAGCGCCACTGCGCTTCTCAGGGCCGGCCGGCTCATCCCCGGCGGCTCCGTTCGTAGGCGTCACGGATATCCCGGCTCAGCTCGTATACCGCCATTGCGTAGAGCCGGCTGTGGTTGTAGCGGGTGATCACGTAGAAGTTGTGCAGTCCGAAGCGGTACTGTTCGCCCTCGGCGGTTTCCAGCTCCATCAGCGTCGCGGGCTGCGCCGGATCCAGATCCTTGCGCGTACTGATGCCCCGTTCGCCCCACTGCGCCAGCGTCACTTCCGGCTTGAGTCCGGCATTGAACCAGGCCGGGTCGGCCGCCCGGTTGATCACCACATTGCTGATCACCGCCTCGCCGCTCTTCCAGCCATGGCGGGCGAAATAGTTGGCCACGCTGCCGATCGCATCGGTCGGGTTGTTCCAGATATCGCGTTTCTGATCACCGTCGAAATCGACCGCATAGGCGCGGTAGCTCGACGGAATGAACTGACCGTAGCCCATGGCGCCGGCATAGGAGCCCTTGAGCGACAGCGGATCCAGCTGTTCCTCCCTCACCAGGTGCACGTACTCCTTCAACTGGCCGCGGAAGAACTCCCCGCGCTTGGGATAGTCGAAGCCGAGCGTGGCCAGCGCATCGAGCACCCGGTAATTGCCGGTTATACGCCCGTAACGGGTCTCGACGCCGATGATGGCGACGATGATCTCGGCCGGCACGCCGTATTCCCGTTCGGCCCGCGCCAGGGTATCGGCATGCTCGCGCCAGAATTCGACGCCCTGGTCGATACGCTTCTGCTCGATGAAGATCTGCCGGTACTCGCCCCAGTTCAGGCGCTTCTCGGCCGGACGGGACATCACCTTGAGGATCGACTCCTGACGTTCGGCCTCGCCCAGCAACTGTTCCAGATAGGCCCTGTCCACGCCCTCGGCCACCAGATCGGTGATCAGCGGCTGCGCATCGGGGTGGTCGGCATACCCCGGGTGCCCTTGCCTGTGGCGGTAGTGGCACAGCCGCTCTGCAATACCAGTGCCATTGAAATCATCGCGGGAACCAAGATTTTTCGCATGTTCAATCCTTTAACGACGCAGCATCTGCCGGTGGGTATGGATCGACATCATTATGCCGAAGCCTGCCATCAGCGTCACAATAGAGGTACCGCCATAACTGATCAAGGGCAGCGGGACGCCCACCACCGGCAACAGTCCGCTGACCATGCCGATGTTCACGAACACATAGACGAAAAACGTCAGGATGATACTGCCGGCCGCCAGGCGGCCGAAGCTGTCCTGGCCGCGGCTGGCGATGATCAGGCCACGGCCGATCACCAGCAAATAGAGGAACAGCAGGACGAGCACCCCGGTCAGCCCGAGCTCCTCGGCGATCACCGCGATGATGAAGTCGGTATGGGACTCCGGCAGGAAGTCGAGCTGCGACTGGGTCCCGTCCATGTAGCCCTTGCCCCAGACGCCCCCGACCCGATCGCGGTCTTCGACTGGATGATGTTCCAGCCACTGCCCAGCGGGTCGCTCTCGGGGTCCAGGAAAGTCAGTACCCGCTGGCGCTGGTAGTCCTTCATGATCATCCAGAGGCCGGGCAGCGCCGCGCCGGCGGCGGCCAGCGCCAGGAATACATAACGCCACAGCACGCCCGACAGAAGCAGCACGAAGACGCCGGACGCGGCGATCAGCAGCGAGGTACCCAGGTCCGGCTGCTTCATGATCATCGCCGTCGGTACGCCGATCAGCACCAGCGACACCAGTATATGCAGCGGCCTGGGCGGCAACGGCCGGCTGGCGAGGTACCAGGCGATCATCAGCGGCAGCACCAGCTTGGTAATCTCGGACGGCTGGAAACGGAAGCCCGGCAGCGCCAGCCAGCGCTGCGCGCCCTTGGCGCCGACACCGACCAGCAGCACCGCCAGCAGCAGCAACACACTGGCGCCGAAGAGCCAGGGCGCCCAGCGCGCCAGAAACCGCGGACTGAGCTGTGCCAGCACGATCATGACGCCGAAGCCGACGCCCATGCGGACCGCCTGACGGCTGACATAGCCGATATCCTGGCCCGAGGCACTGTAGAGCACGAACAGGCCGAAGCTGCACAGCATCAGCAGAAACAGCAGCAGCCAGCCATCGAGATGGGTG
Source organism: Marinobacterium aestuariivivens (assembly GCF_042661465.1). NCBI lineage: Bacteria > Pseudomonadati > Pseudomonadota > Gammaproteobacteria > Oceanospirillales > Oceanospirillaceae > Marinobacterium > Marinobacterium aestuariivivens. The sequence continues at coordinate 1,606,550 of NZ_JBHSWE010000001.1, forward strand.
TAGGACCACCAGCCCGGACGGCTCGCCAGATGCTGTCCCGATTCGGGCATCGTGCGCTGGAAATCCCGGAGACTCATCGCGACACCTCCTGCTCCTGCACCGCCGCCTCGTCGATCGGCTTTTCCGTCGGGTCTATCCCCAGCAGCCAGGCATCCATCACCTGACGCGCAATCGGCGCCGCGGTACTGGAGCCGCCGCCGCCGTTCTCGACCACCACGGCCACCGCGATCTGCGGATCATCCACCGGCGCAAAGGCGATGAAGAGGGCATGGTCGCGATGGCGTTCGTCGAGTTTTTCGGCATCGTAGCGCTCATCCTGCTTGATTCCGACCACCTGTGCGGTACCGGTCTTGCCGGCGATGATATAGGGGGCCCCGAGACCGACCTTGCGCGCAGTGCCGCGCTCACCGTGCATCACGTCAACCATGCCGCCAATGACCTTTTCCCAATAGTCCGGATTCCTGGTCACCACATCGGATGGCGTCGGACGCGCATCCTCCAGCGGTGGCATTTCTATCGTCTCCTGGCCGCTTTCATCCCGGTGCAGCCCCCAGCAGCAGCCTGGGCTGCACCCACTTGCCGCGATTGGCCAGTACCGAGGCGGCGGTCGCCAGCTGCAGCGGCGTCGACACCAGGAAGCCCTGGCCAATACTGAGGTTGACCGAATCCCCCGGATACCAGGGCCGGTTGCGGGTCGCACGCTTCCACTCCCGCGACGGCAACACCGCCGGGATCGCCTCGGGCAGGTCGAGGCTGGTGACCTGGCCGAAACCGAAGCGCCCGAGATAATCCGACATCTGATCCACGCCCATGCGGTAGCCGACGTCGTAGAACCAGACGTCACAGGACTGGGCCAGCGCGAGATTCATGTCGACCCGACCGTGGCCGCCCCGCTTCCAGTCGCGGTAACGCCGGCCGCCCTTGCTCAGAGTGAAAAAACCCGGATCCCAGACCGTGTAGCCGGGCGTCGCGAAGCCGCCATCGAGGGCCGCCAGCGCAATGATCGGCTTGATGGTCGAGCCCGGCGGATAGCCGCCACGCAGCGCCCGGTTGAACAGCGGCAGATCGGGCGAGTCGCGCAGGGCGCTGTAGTCCTTGCTGGAGATGCCGGTAACGAAGAGATTGGGGTCATAGCCGGGCTCGCTGACCAGCGCCAGGATACCGCCGCTTTTCGGATCGATCGCCACGACCGATGCGCGCCGGCCTTCGATGAGCTGCTCGGTGATCTGCTGCAGACGCAGGTCCAGACTCAGCACCAGGTCTTCGCCGGGCACCGGATCGGTGCGCTCCAGCACCCTCAGCACACGACCGCGGGCGTTGGTCTCGACCTTCTGGAAACCGACCTGGCCGTGCAGTACCGGCTCGTAGAATTTTTCGATACCGAGCTTGCCGATATAGTGGGTGGCAGCGTAGTTGTTGGGGTCCAGGCGCTGCAGCTCGGCCTCGTTGATGCGCCCGACGTAACCGAGCGCATGCACCAGAGACTGGCCATAGGGGTAATAACGGATCAGGTCGGCCTCGACCTGCACGCCGGCAGACGATGGTAATTGACCGCGATGCGGGCAATCTCGTCCTCGGTCAAACGGAATCGCAGCGGCACCGTCTCGAAGGGCCGGCGGCGCTGGCTGTAACGACGGTGAAAGCGTTCCAGTTCGCGCTCGCTGATCGGGATAAGGTCCTGCAGCTCGGCGAGCGTGCCCTCGAGGTCCTTCACCTCCTCCTTCAGCAGCGTCACGCTGTAGCTGGGCCTGTTGTCGGCCAGCAGCGCGCCATTGCGGTCGTAGATCAGGCCGCGGGTCGGTGCCACCGGCTGCAGATGCACCCGGTTCTCCTCCGACATCGCCGCAAAGCGGTCGTACTGCAGCACCTGCAGATAGTAGAGACGCCCGATCAGCAGCCCCATCATCAGCAGCACCAGCAGAAAGGCGAGCGCCGCCCTGATGCGGAAGGTGCGGCTTTCCTGGCTGTAATCCTTGAAGCGTTCGAAGGCCATGAAGTCGCTATTTGTGGTAGGGATGACCCTGCAGGATGGTGCAGGCCCGGTAGAGTTGTTCGGCCAGCAGCACCCGCACCAGCGGATGCGGCAGCGTCAGCGCCGACAGCGACCACTTCAGATCGGCGGCGGCGACGCAGCGCGGGTCCAGGCCGTCCGGACCGCCGACCAGCAGCGACAGGTTACGGCCGTCCATGCGCCAGGCCTCGAGCTGCCCGGCCAGCTGCTCGGTCGACCAGCTTCGCCCACCGACTTCCAGCGCCACCACCCGGTCACCCTTAGGGATGGCCGCCAGCATCTGGTCACCCTCCTGGCGCTTGGCGCGGGCCAGGTCCGCGCCCTTGCCGCGATGTCCGAGCGGCAGCTCGATCAGCTCCAGCGACAGGTCCTGGGGGAGCCGTTTGGCGTACTCGTCGTAGCCTTCGACCACCCAGCCGGGCATCTTTCCGCCGATGGCGATCAGCCTGACCTTCATCGTTACTCGGAAGCCTCGGCCGCAGTGTCGAAGCTCCAGAGGCGCTCGAGATCGTAGAAGCTGCGGGCATCCGGCATCATCACATGCACCACCAGGTCACCGAGATCCACCAGCACCCAGTCGCCGGTTTCCTGACCTTCGGTTCCGAGGGGGCGCAGCCCCGCTTCCTTGACCTTCTCGATCACCTCGTCGGCAATCGAGTTGACGTGCCGACGGGACGTGCCGCTGGCGACCAGCATGAAGTCGGTGACGCTGGACTTTCCCTGTACATCCAGCAATACGACCTCTTTGGCCTTCATGTCTTCCAGCGCCTGCTGCGCCACCTTGATCAGTTGATCGATCTGCATCTTCGGTTAACTACCCTCGTTAAGACCGTAAAGCCTGTGTTGTTGAATATAGTGCCAGACAGGGTCAGGGCACAGATAGCGGGGCGACAGGCCCCTGGCCACCAGCTGGCGGATCTGGGTGGCCGAAATGCTGAGCGGCGTCAGCTCGTGCATCAGCACCCGGCCGCAGGGCATGCCGAGCACGGCCGCCAGCGACGTAGTTTCGTGGGCGCGGGTGAAGCGCCCCATGGTGGCCTGCGGTTCGTAGATATAACCGGGGCGGCGCACCACTATGATATGACAGAGCCCGATCAGTTCCTCCCAGCCATGCCAGCTCGGCAGGCCGAGATAGGCGTCCATGCCGAGCACCATGCACAGCGGCCGTTCCGCTCCCAGCTCCTGGCGCAGCGACCTCAGCGTCAGCAGGCTGTAGGAGGGCCGGTCCGAGCGCACCTCGCGATCGTCGACACCGAGCGCCGGTTCGTCCGCCACCGCCAGCCGCACCATCTCGAGCCGCTGCTCCGATGTCGTGCCGGGGGCATCGCGGTGGGGCGGTGTACGTGAGGGCACCAGCCAGACCTGATCGACTCCCAGCCACTGCTGGAGCTCCAGTGCGGTGCGCAGGTGACCATGATGGATGGGATCGAAGGTACCGCCCATGAAAACATAGGCGTCGCAGGCATCAGCGCCCTCGACGCCACGGGCGTTTCCGGTGTGGCTCATGCCGGCTTACTGGCGGATATGGCCATCGCCCAGCACCACGTACTTCTCCGAGGTCAGACCCTCGAGTCCGACCGGACCGCGGGCGTGAATCTTGTCGGTCGAGATGCCGATCTCGGCGCCGAGGCCATACTCGAAACCGTCCGCGAAACGCGTCGAGGCATTGACCATCACCGAGCTGGAATCCACCTCGCGCAGGAAACGGCGCGACTTGCTGTAGTTTTCGGTCACGATAGCGTCGGTATGGTGGGAACCGTAGCGGTTGATATGCTCGATCGCCTCGTCGAGACCGTCGACGACACGCACCGCCAGGATGGGCGCCAGATATTCGGTCGACCAGTCCTCTTCGCTGGCCGGCAGCGCGTCGGGCAGCAGGGCCCGGGTGCGCTCGCAGCCGCGCAGCTCGACGCCGGCCTGGCGGTAGACGTCGCCCAGCTCCGGCAGCATCTGCGCCGCCACGGCGCCGTCCACCAGCAGGGTTTCCATGGTATTGCAGGTACCGTAGCGGTGCGTCTTGGCGTTAAGGGCGATATTGATCGCCTTGGCGCGCTCCGCGTCGCTGTCGATGTAGACATGGCAGATACCGTCCAGGTGCTTGATCACCGGGACGCGGGCTTCGCGGCTGATACGCTCGATCAGACCCTTGCCGCCGCGCGGCACGATGACATCGACGTACTCGGGCATGGTGATCAGCTGACCGACGGCGGCGCGGTCGGTCGTCTCGACCACCTGCACGGCCGTTTCCGGCAGGCCGGCGCGCTTGAGCCCCTCGGCGATGCAGGCGGCGATGGCCCGGTTCGACTGGATCGCCTCGGAGCCGCCGCGCAGGATGGTGGCATTGCCGGCCTTGAGACAGAGGCTCGCCGCCTCGACGGTGACGTTCGGGCGCGATTCGTAGATGATGCCGATGACACCGAGAGGCACCCGCATCTTGCCGACCTGGATACCGCTGGGACGGTAGTTCATGCCGTTGATGCCACCGATCGGATCGGCCAGGGCGGCCACCTGGCGCAGGCCTTCGACCATGGTGTCGATCCGGGCCGGGGTCAGTTCCAGACGGTCGAGCATGGCCGCATCGAGACCGTTGGTCCGGCCATTGTCGAGGTCCTCGCGATTGGCCTGGGCCAGCCGCGCGCGGCCCGCCTCGATCGCCTCGGCCATGTACTGCAGTGCGGCATTTTTCCTGCCGGTATCGGCACGCGCCATCAGCCTCGATGCTTCCCGTGCGCGCTGCCCCAGTTCGATCATGTATGACTCTACGTTCATGCCCCGCCCTTGGATTCCGGTCTTAAACCTGCGCATTATACCGCTGCGGGCGAGCTGTGGCATGGAGGATTTGGAAATTTACCGGCGCATCGGTCAATCGGGCAGACGCAACGGCGGGATAGCGCCATCGAGGTCGCATTTCGGCCCCCGTGAGGTCGCGTCCGGGGGCAGGGCAAGGCTGTGCCGTCCCTGCCCGAACTGCTATGATCGGCATCTTCCTGAATCAGGGTCATGCGAGATCGGCCATCATCCTATGTCCGCAGTAGAAGTCACCCCCACCCCCGAATTCGGCAGCCGGCGACGTCGCCTGGTCGGCCAGGTCGCGCTGGTACTCGTTTGCGGCCTGCTGCTCAGCCTCGGCTATCTCTTTTACGATGCCAGCCGGGCAGCACGCCAGCAGACCCTCGACGACGGCGGCAACCTGATGCGCCAGAGCGCGGTACTGCTGCAGCCACTGCTGCTGGCGGATGACCGGGTCAGCCTCAACTACCTCGTCAACGAACTGGGGAACCGCCCCGGTGTCCGCGGCATCGCGCTGTACAACCTGTCCGGCGAGCAGGTCGCCCGCAGCGGCGACAGCGAAGGCCCGCTCGAGCGCGAACTTGTGCTCGAGCGCGAAAAGCAGGAGCTGGGCCGGCTGACCTTCTGGCTCGACCCGGCACCGGCGCTGCAGCAACGCCAGGCCCTGCTGTACTCGACCGCCCTGCTCTGGCTCCTGACGGCACTGGTCGCGCTGCTGGTGCTCTGGCTGGGACTGCGGCCACGCCCGGCTGTCACCGCGGCACCGCTAAACAACGCCGAACCGGCTGAAGCCGAGGCTGATACGCCCGAAGAGGCGCCGGCGCCTGCCGAAGAGGAAGAAGCGTTCGAAACGGACGACGAGGATGAGGTCCCGGAGGAAGAGGCCCCTGCCCCGGCTAAGAGCGAGTCCGGCTTCGATGGCCTGCTGGAGCTGCTGCGTCCGGTGAAGGAACGGCTGATGCCCCGCTTCGAGCCGTCGCCGCCCCAGGCGCACGAGGAGCCCCGCTTTATCGACGAGTCGATCGAGATTGGCGACGACGAACCGCCACCACCGAAGTACGGGCCCAAAGCGAACCCGTTGCGGGGCCGCGACGAGGAGCAACTGGGGCTCTACAGCTTCGAGCACGAACTGGAGCTGATCCTGGCGCCCGAGGATGCCGTCTACCTGCTGCTGATCGATGCCGCCAGCGGCCATGCCGAGTATGTTCAGGGCGAGGAACGCGACACCCTGCTGCAGGGCTACCTGCAGCAGGCGCGGCAGATCGCCGCCATCTACAATGGCGACGTCGAAGCCCTGGACAACGGCGACATCCGGATCTGGTTCCGCGAGCCGGCCGACGAGGACCGCCACGGCGCCAATGCGCTCTGCGCCGCCAAGCTGTTCACCCTGCTCTACCGCGCCTTCAACCAATCTCGCATCCGTCAGTTCCAGCCGGTGCTGAGCCTGCATATGGCGCTGGTGCGGGGCAACCGCGACCGCGAGCAGCGGGTGCTGGAGGAGGCGCAGTTCCTGACCCGCACCACCCAGAGCAACGAGCTGATCAGCCACACCGCGCTGACCGAGGCGCCGGAGCTCAAAGCCAACCTGCTGGACGAGGCCGACGTCCGCCGCGAGGACGAGGACAAGGTGCTGATCCTCTCCCTCAGCGACGGCTACGAAGAACTGCTGCAGAAACAGGCCAGCCACCTGCTGAGCAAGTCGTAGAGCGGGACACTGCCGCTTGCCCGAGACGGCGGTGGAATTCGCGGGCTCATTCCACCCTACGTGGTCGAATAGATGAGTAGGGTGGAATGAGTGAAACGAATTCCACCGGTGGTTTCCGGTTACTCCGCCGCGTCTAACACCTCGAGCTTGTCCACACGCTGGTAGCCGCGCGGGAGCTTGTTGCCCCGGCGTCCGCGTTCGGCCCGGTAGTGCTCGAGATCGGCGGGCTTGAGCTTGAGGTGCTGACGCCCTGCGTGAACCTGCAAGGTGGCGTCGGCCGGCAGCGTCGCCAGCGCCACCACCAGCTCCTCCCGAGCCTTGGCGCGGGCGCTGGGGATGTTGATGATCTTGTTGCCCTTGCCGCGAGCCAGCTCCGGCAGGTCCGCAACCGGGAACACCAGCAGGCGCCCCTCGCTGGTCACGGCCGCGAGCCAGGCATTCGCCGGATCGCGGATCAGCAGAGGCGGCAGGGTCTGGCTGTTCTCCGGCAGCGTCAGCGCCGCCTTGCCGTTTTTGGTCTTGCTGGTCAGGTCCGCGACCTTCGCCACGAAACCGTAGCCGGCATCGGAGGCCAGCAGCACCCGATCCTGCTCCTGTCCCGAGATGGCGCCCTCGATCGTGGCCCCCTTGGGCAGCGAGATGCTGCCGGTCACTGGCTCCCCGGCCACGGGCCGACGGCAGCGTGTGGGTATCCAGGGTATAGCTGCGCCCGGTCGAGTCGATCAGCAGCGTGGGCTGGTTCATGCGACCGGGGCAGGCCAGCTTGAAGCCGTCGCCGGACTTGTAGCTCAGCCCCTCGGCATCGATATCGTGCCCCTTGGCAGCACGGATCCAGCCCTGTTTCGAGATCACGACAGTCACCGGGTCGGCACTGAGCAGATCCTTTTCACTGAAGGCCTGGGCCTCGTCACGCTCGACGATCGGCGAGCGGCGCGCATCGCCATAGGTCTCGGCGTCGGCCTCCAGCTCCTCCCGGATCAGCTGCCGCAGCAGGCTGTCGGAGCCCAGCGTCTCCTCGAGCCGCTTGCGCTCGGCCTCGAGTTCCTCCTGCTCGCCACGGATCTTGAACTCCTCGAGCTTGGCCAGGTGACGCAGTTTCAGCTCGAGAATCGCCTCGGCCTGACGCTCGCTGATATTGAAGCGGCGCATCATTTCCTGCTTCGGCTCGTCCTCGTAGCGGATGATCGCGATGACCTCGTCGATATTGAGGTAGGCGATCATCAGGCCTTCGAGGATATGCAGCCGGTCGAGCACCTTGTCGAGCCGGTGCTGCAGCCTTCGGCGCACCACCTACGCCAGACCAGCCACTCGGTGAGAATCTGGCGCAGATCCTTGACCTGCGGGCGTCCATCGATGCCGATCATGTTGAGGTTGACGCGGTAGGTGCGCTCCAGGTCCGTGGAGGCGAACAGGTGCGCCATCAGCTGGTCGATGTCGACGCGGTTGGAGCGCGGCACGATCACCAGGCGGGTCGGATGCTCGTGGTCCGATTCGTCGCGCAGATCCGCCACCATCGGCAGCTTCTTGGCCTGCATCTGGGCCGCGATCTGCTCCAGCACCTTGGCGCCGGAGACTTGGTGCGGCAGCGCCGTGATCACGATTTCGCCCTGCTCGCGCACGTAAAGGGCACGCATCCGCACCGAACCCCGGCCGGTCTCGTAGAGCTTGCGCAGTTCGCGGTGCGGCGAAATGATCTCGGCCTCGGTCGGCATGTCCGGTCCGGGGATGAACTCGCACAGCTCGTCGATGCCGGCGTCCGGGTTCTCGAGCAGGTGCACGCAGGCCGCCGCCACCTCACGCAGGTTGTGGGGCGGTATGTCCGTCGCCATGCCGACGGCGATGCCGGTGGTACCGTTGAGCAGCACGTTGGGCAGCCGCGCCGGCAGCACCGACGGCTCCTTCAGGGTGCCGTCGAAGTTCGGCGTCCACTCCACCGTGCCCTGCCCCAGCTCCCGCAGCAGCACCTCGGCATAGGGGGCCAGGCGCGACTCGGTGTAGCGCATCGCGGCGAAGGACTTGGGGTCGTCGGGCGAGCCCCAGTTGCCCTGGCCGTCGATCAGCGGATAGCGGTAGCTGAACGGCTGCGCCATCAGCACCATCGCCTCATAGCAGGCCGAGTCGCCGTGGGGATGGAATTTACCCAGAACATCGCCGACGGTACGCGCCGATTTCTTGTACTTGGCGGTGGCCTTGAGGCCCAGCTCCGACATCGCATAGACGATGCGCCGCTGTACCGGCTTCATGCCATCACCAATATGGGGCAGGGCCCGGTCGAGGATGACGTACATCGAATAGTCGAGGTATGCCTTCTCGGTAAAGTCCTTCAGCGACAGCCGTTCGACGCCGCCTTCAAAAGTCGTTTCTACGCTCATTCAGTCAATCCTTCAGGGCTCGATATCGGCCAGGTTGCCCTTGTCCTCGAGCCAGCTGCGCCGGTCGGAGGACCTTTTCTTGGCCAGCAGCATGTCCAGTACCTCGAGGGTGCCGTCGTCATCCTCGATGGTCAGCTGCACCAGGCGACGGGTGTCAGGCGCCATGGTGGTCTCGCGCAGCTGCATCGGGTTCATTTCGCCGAGGCCCTTGAAGCGCTGCACGTCGATTTTGGCATTCCTGCGCTCGGCGCGGATGCGCTCGACGATGCCGTTCTTCTCGTCGTCGTCGAGGGCGTAGAACACCTCCTTGGCGACATCGATGCGGTACAGCGGCGGCATCGCCACGTAGACATGCCCGGCCGCCACCAGCGGACGGAAGTGGCGCACGAAGAGCGCGCACAGCAGCGTCGCGATGTGCAGGCCGTCGGAGTCGGCATCGGCGAGGATGCAGACCTTGCCGTAGCGCAGGCCCTCGAGCTTGTCGGAACCCGGTTCGACGCCGACCGCCACCGAGATATCGTGGATCTCCTGGGACCCCAGCACCTCGCCGGACTCCACCTCCCAGCTGTTGAGGATCTTGCCGCGCAGCGGCATGATCGCCTGGAATTCGCGATCGCGGGCCTGCTTCGCCGAGCCGCCGGCCGAGTCACCCTCCACCAGGAACAGCTCGGACTGCATGGTGTCGCCACCGGAGCAGTCCGCCAGTTTTCCCGGCAACGCCGGTCCCTGGGTGACCTTCTTGCGCACCACCTTTTTGTTCGAACGCAGGCGGCGCTGGGCGTTGGCGATCACCAGCTCGGCGAGCTGTTCGCCCTCCTCGACGTGGCGGTTGAGCCAGAGCGAGAAGGCGTCCTTGATGGCGCCGGAGATAAAGGCCGCGATCTGGCGCGAAGACAGCCGCTCCTTGGTCTGGCCGGCGAACTGGGGGTCGCGCATCTTGCCCGAGAGCACGTAGCAGCAGCGTTCCCAGACATCGTCAGGACTCAGTTTGACGCCGCGCGGCAGCAGATTGCGGAACTCGCAGAATTCGCGCATCGCTTCCAGCAGGCCCGTGCGCAGGCCGTTGACGTGCGTGCCGCCCTGGGCGGTCGGTATCAGGTTGACGTAGCTCTCGCAGGTCTGTTCGCCCCCTCCACCAGCCACTGCACCGCCCACTCGACGGCATCCTCGTCGCCCTGCAGGCTACCGCTGAAGGGCTCCGCCGGCAGCGCCTCGTAGACCTGGGTCGCCCCCTTGAGGTAGGCGACCAGGCCATCCTCGTAATACCACTCGTCCTTCTCCGCCCTGGGGTCGCCCTGGTCGATGAAGGTGACGCGCAGCCCCGGGCAGAGCACCGCCTTGGCGCGCAGCACATGCTTGAGCCGCGACACGCTGAATTTCGGACTGTCGAAATATTTCGGGTCCGGCAGGAAGCGCAGACTGGTGCCGGTGTTGCGCTTACCGCAGCTGTCGACGACCTCGAGCTCCGACACCTTGTCGCCGTCCGCGAAGCCGATGCGGTAGACATTACCGTCGCGCTTGACCTGCACCTCGAGCAGTTTCGACAGCGCGTTGACCACCGACACCCCGACGCCGTGCAGACCGCCGGAGTAGTTGTAGTTGTCGTTGTTGAACTTGCCACCGGCGTGGAGCTTGGTCAGGATCAGCTCGACGCCGCTGACGCCTTCCTCCGGATGGATATCCACCGGCATACCGCGACCGTCGTCGCTGACGGTCATCGAGCCGTCCTTGTGCAGAATGATGTCGATCTGTTTGGCATGACCGGCCAGGGCCTCGTCGACGGAGTTGTCGATCACTTCCTGGGCCAGGTGGTTGGGCCGATCGGTTTCGGTATACATGCCCGGCCGGCGCTTGACCGGGTCCAGGCCGCTGAGGACTTCAATCGCCTCGGCTGTGTATTGTGTCGCCATCGTGGGGATGTTCCTGTCAGTGCGATAGCTGGGAAAAGGGCAGCGCTACGGGCTCCGGCAACTCGAGCCGGCCTTCGGCGAAAGCCAGGATCGCCGGCAACAGCGCCTCGAAGCGATCGAAGCCGTGACTGCCGCCCGGCTGCACGAACTGCGGGCAGTCGCGGTAGCGCGACAGGGCCTCGCGGTAGTCGAGGGTTTCGTCGCCGGTCTGCTGCAGCAGCAGATAGCGCCCGGGAGCCCCGAGATCGCCGCAGCGCAACGCGCGCAGCTGCTCGAGGTGTTCCCGCGTCAGCTCGTAATGTTCGTGGGTGTAGAGGTTTTCGTTGTCGCCGAGCCAGTCCTCGAGCAGTTCATCCGGCGCCACCGCCGGATTGACCAGCACGGCACGGCAATTCGCGAAGCGCTCGACCAGGGCCGTGCTGTAGAAGCCGCCGAGGGAGCTGCCGATCAGCAGCACCGGCCGCCGCGGCTCGGCCTCGACCAGCGCCGCGAGTTGCGCCATCGCCTCGGCCGGCCAGTGGCTCAGCGCCGGAACCCGGTACTGGTCGGCCAGCCCCCGCCCGGCGAGCCAGTCACCGAGCAGCCGCGCCTTGACCGACGCCGGCGAGCTGTTGAAGCCGTGAACATAGATGAAAAGTGTCTGCGTCATTCCGTTCCTTGTGAGCATGGCGGCAACATCTTAACCCGAGGGGAGGCCAGGTTCATACCGTGGAGCAGTCGACGCGGACGACGCGGGATTTCAGGCAGCCATCGTCCTGCAGGCGGTAGACCCGATAACCGGGCTGCGCCAGCACCGGGTCCGGCTCGAGCCCGAAATCGTCCCGGCGCGCCTCGAACTGCACCGCGGTGGAGGGTGCGGAAAAGAGCGCAACCGTGCCACGCTGCAGGTCGTGCGTCTGATGCACATGGCCGAAAATCACGCCCCTTACCTGCGGACAGGCATCGACCAGTTGCCAGAAACGTCCGGCATTGCCGAGCATGATCTCGTCCTGCCAGCGACTGTCCACCTTCACCGGATTGTGGTGCAGCGCGATCAGCACGAAGCGCCCGCCGGATGTGGCGAGGGCCGCTTCCAGCCGTTCCAGCTCGTCAGCCGCGAGACTGCCGCCGCCGCGGCCATCCGGCCGCGCCGTGGAGTCGAGCAGCAACAGCCGCCAGTACCGCGTATCGATCAGCTTGTCGGCCAGTCCCGGCTCTCCGAACTGCGCCATCACCGCGGCCACATCGTGGTTGCCCGGCAGCCAGTGGCGCGCCGGGGCCAGGCTCTCGACCGCATCGAGCAGACGTCGATAGCTGTCCGCGCCGCCATGGTGCGTCAGATCGCCGGTCAGCAGCAGACGATCGGCATCCGGAAAACGCATCCGTATATCGGCTGCGACGGCCTGCAGTTGCCGTTCGGGATCGACGCCACGGAAAAGCCCGCCGGCCTCGGCCGGGAGGTGACAGTCGCTGATTTGCAGGAGTAGCCGGTCCATGCTCAGGGCCCGTTTAGGGTCTTTTGCCTGCCTCGACGGATCATAGGCAGGCTCTCAAACGTAGACGGGCTCGTTGTGGTGGCCATGGCTGAGACACTGGTTCAACCACTCGCCCAGGTAATCGTTGAGCTGGGCCTTTTCGTCGGGATGATGCATGTCGCGGTTGGGGTAGCCGTAGACACCGGCCAGCTGACGGCGGCTCTTGAGGCATATCACCTCGGCCATGGCGGCATCGTGATAGAGCCGCACCACCAGGCTCGGCGGCTCCAGCCAGGCCGAAACGCCCTCGTGCTGCTGTTGCACGAGCACGGTGGTGGTGTAGGCGAAACGCTCCTCGACCTGCAGGCGCACGACGACCTGATGCTGCTGCCAGCACACCTGGAATTCACGACTGTCGCGTGTATCCAGATCCGGCAGCAACTTCAGCATGCGCGCGTAGTTGGCCTCGCACTGGGCCATCTGCCGCGTCAGGTCGGGTACGTACTTGCGCTTCATTCGGTCTCCGGTTTCGCCCAGCCCGCCCGCAGGCGGGGGCGGTTCATTTCCAGCCATTGTATCGCAATGATGGCCGGGGCGTTATCTATCCGGCCGCTGCGCACCATGGCAAAGGCGTCGGACGCGGCAATGCGGTGCACCTTGATATCCTCGCCCTCCTCGTCCAGCCCGTGAACGCCGCCGGCACCGCCGGCATCGACCCGGGCACAGAACAGATCGATATACTCGCGCGCCGCACCGGGGCTGGGGGTGAAGCGGCTGATCGGCTCGATCTCGCCCAGGGTCAGATTCGCCTCCTCGACCGCCTCGCGCCGCGCCACATCCTCACCGCTCTCGCCGCTCTCGACCAGCCCGGCCACCAGCTCCAGTTGCCAGGGCTGCGCGGGTGATCCAGGGTTCCGACGCGAAACTGCTCGATCAGCACCAGACAGTCGAGCACCGGGTCGTAGGGCAACACGCAGACGGCATCGCGGCGACGGTAAAGTTCCCGCTCGATGGTGACCTCGCCGCCAAGAAAGCAGCGATGGGTCACCGTCAGGTGGTCGAGGCTGAAAAAGCCACGGAAGAGGGTTTCGTCCTTTTCGACACGAAAGTCGTCATGACCGAATTCGGGTTTCCAGCTGTCGCCCATGCCGCCCACCTTAAGGAAAAACGACACTATAGCAAAGATTGGTGAGGCGTGAGGCGTGAGTAGGGTGCAGGTAAGCGCACCGCCTGTTTCGGTGCACATCGTTTTAATCCACGGGACCCGATGTCGCCGGTGGAATTCGCAGGCTCATTCCACCCTACGCGACAGGTAGTCCTGTAGGGTGGTAATGAGCGAAGCGAATTCCACCGGTGTTTTCACACCTGATCAAAGCGCGCGGCGGGCGGACAGGTACAGCGGTCCCTGGCCGTCGGTCTTGGCCTCTTTCCTGGCCGTGGCCGCCAGTTCCGCCACATCCTGGTAGCCGGAGCAGCGGTAGGGGTCGGGATGCACGACCCCTACCGCCAGCGCCAGCAGGCCGTGGAACCGCCGTTCGCCGCTAAGGTCCAGCGCCCAGATCCCGCCCGCCTTCAGGTGCTGCGGGTTGTAGAACTCGGCGACGGACGGGTCGAAGGCCTCGATGATGCGCTCGCAGACCGGCCGCCAGTGGCCATGACGGAAGATCACCATGAAATCATCGCCGCCAACATGACCCACGAAGGTGTCGGAGCCGCCGGCGTAGCGGACGATGACCTCCCCAGGTGGCGGATCACCCGGTCGCCGCGGGCATAGCCATAACGGTCGTTGTAGGCCTTGAAGTGGTTGAGGTCGAAGCAGGCGACATGGAAATCGCAGGTGCTGTCGAGCAGGCGGTCGAGTTCCTCGTTGATCGGCACATTGCCCGGCAGCAGCGTCAGGGGGTTGGCATAGCGGGCCGTGCGGATTTTCAGCTCGGTGATGCCGCGCAGCAGATCGCGCAGATGTCCCATGCCAAGATAGGTGCCGTCCTGAGTGATGACAAAGTCCTGCTGCAGGTCCTGCTCGCCCTGACCGGTGACCCGGCGTGATACCTCCTCCAGCGACAGGCTCTGATCGACGGCGATGAAGTCGGTACTGAGCAGCCGGGAAACCGGTTTTTTCGTACAGCGCCCGCCCGTAGGGCCCCGAAAACAGCTCCCAGAGGTCGTGCCGGCGTACCACTCCGGCCGGCTGACCATCTTCCAGCACCGGCAGCACCGTCAGCTGCGGATGCTGACGCAGCAGCCGGCATGCCTCACCGATACTGTCGTCGGGGCCTATGGCGGGGGCATCCCGCAGCAGCGCCGAGGCGGTTTGCGCCGATTCCCGCCCGGTCCGCTCGCCCGTCTGCATGGCGATATGGCGACAGGCACCGACACCGACCGGCTGCGCTTCGGGCGTTCCAAGCAGGAACCCCTGGCCGTAACGCACGCCGAGCAGCTGCAGCGTGTGCAGCTCGCCCCGGGTCTCGATGCCTTCGGCGACGATGCGACAGCCGGTGCTGTTGCCGATATTGATGATCGATTTGACGAACTCGCGCTTGACGCTGTCCTGGTCGATACCCTGAACGAAATGCTTGTCGATCTTGACGTAGGCCGGTTCCAGTTCGGACCAGAGCCGCAGCCCGGAATAACCGGAGCCGAGATCGTCGATGGCGATCCAGAACCCCATGTCCTGGTAGTGACGCACCGCCTGCCGGGTCAGACCGCAGTGGTCGAACGGATGCTGCTCCGAAAGCTCGATGACGATGCGCTCCTGGGGGATCTCCAGCTCGTCGAGCCATTCCCGGGTCAACCCCTGGGGATGCCCCGGCAAACCCAGCAGCGACGCATTGATGTTGAGAAACAGCTTCCCGGCCGGGCGCAGCTCGGCGAAGCGCTCCAGCGCCAGGCGGCGGCACAGCAGCTCCAGCTCCGACAGCCGGCCGTCGGCCAGGGCGACCGCGAACAGGGGACCCGGCATGCGCAGTTCACTGCCTTCGGGGCCGCGAATCAGGGCCTCGTGGCCGATCACCTCGCCATTCTGGATATCGACGATGGGCTGGAAAAAGGGGGTCAGGGCTTCGGAGCGAATCACCTCGTCCAGAGCCCTTGAAGAATTGGACGCCTGGGAGGCGCGCAGGCTTGCTTGCATTGTGGGCTGTCACCGGGGGAAATGTTTCACAGCCTAGCGCCCGATAATGACAGCGGCATGACAGCCGTCAGTCGGCCAGTTCGACTTCGAGCAGGCTCATCACCTCGGCCAGCGGCGCCGGGCGCGCCAACAGATACCCCTGTCCCATTTCACAACGGTTGTCGCGCAGAAACGCCAGCTGCTCGTGGGTCTCGATGCCCTCGGCGACCACCTTGAGACCGAGCTTGTGGGCCATGGCGATAACGGCTGCGGCGATTTCCATGTCGTTGCGATCGTGCGGGATATCGCGCACGAAGGAGGCATCGACCTTGAGCTGATCCACCGGCAGCTGCTTGAGATAGCTGAGGGAGGAGTAACCGGTACCGAAGTCGTCGATCGCCAGGGTCACGCCCAGCGCCTTCAGCGACCCCAGAATCTCGAGCACCCGGTCTATATCATCCATGATCATCGATTCGGTGATCTCGAATTCGAGATAACTGGCCGGCAGGCCTGTCTCCTCCAGCGCCTGACGCACGGTATCCAGCAGCATGGGGTCGCGGAACTGGCGCAGCGACAGGTTGACCGCCACCCGCACCTCGTGCCCCTGATCGAGCAGCAGGCGGCCGGCGCGGCAGGACTCACGGATGACCCAGTGCCCCAGCGGCACGATCAGACCGAGTTCCTCGGCCACCGGCACGAACTCGGCCGGCGAGATCCAGCCCCGCTCGGCATGCTGCCAGCGGACCAGCGCCTCGACCGCGACCAGTTGCAGGCCGCCAAGCAGGTTCCACTGCGGCTGAAAATGCAGACTGAACTGCCGCTCCTCCAGCGCCGTGCGCAGCTCACCCTCGAGGCTGGCGCGACGCATCACCTCTTCGTTCATTTCGCGGGTGAAGAACTGATAGGTGTCGCGCCCTGGCGCTTGGCGCGATACATCGCCAGATCCGCGTTCTTCATCAGCACCGACCAGGTGTCGCCGTCACCGGGCGCCAGGGTGATGCCGATACTGAAGGTGATCAGTACTTCGTGAGCCCCCAGCGTCACCGGTGTCAGCAGCGCCTGCAGCAGCTTTTCCGCCACCTGCCGGGCCTGGGCCGGTCCCTGGACCTGGGGCAGCAGAATAATGAACTCGTCACCGCCGAGGCGCGCGATGATGTCGGACTCGCGCAGCGTCTGGCGCAGGCGCCCGGCAATGGCCTGCAGCAAGCGGTCTCCGACATCATGCCCCAGGGTGTCGTTGATCTGCTTGAAGTTGTCCAGATCGAGGTAGAACAGCGCCAGCTGCTGGCCGCTGCGGCGTACCTTGCGCAACTCCTGGTCCAGCTGTTCGCGGAACAGGCGCCGGTTGCCGAGCTGGGTCAGCGGATCATAGAACGCCAGCTGTTCGATCTGGGCCTGGGACTGTTTTTGTGCCGAGATATCCTCGCTGATGCCGACGAAATGGGTGAGACTGCCATCGTCCTCGACGATCGGCGACACCGACAGCGTCGACCAGAACAGCTCGCCGTTCTTGCGCCGGCTGCGGACCTCCCCGTGCCAGTCCTCTCCGGACTGCAGCACCCGCCACATCTCCCGGTACAGCTCGTCATCGGCCTCGTCGGCCTGCAGCAGCGACAGCGGCCGGCCCGGCACTTCTTCCTGGCTGTACCCGGTCAGCTCGCAGAACTCATCATTGACGTACTCGATATTGCCGCCGGCGTCCAGGATGATCACCATGCTGGAGCTTTGCTCCACCGCCCGGGACAGCTTGCGCAGCTGATCCTCCCGGCGGCTGCGCTCCACCGCCAGACAGATCAGCCGCACCGCCTGTTCGATCAGCTTCAACTGGGCCGGCGTCGGCAGGCTTGGCTCCGAACTGTAGATGCAGAAGGTGCCGAGTACCTCGCCCTGACTGCCCAGCACCGGCTCCGACCAGCAGGCGGCCACACCGGCGGAGCGCGCCAGCTCGCTATACGCCTCCCAGTAGGGATGCTGCTGAATATCCTCGATCTGCATCCGCCGCCCCGTCGCCGCCGCGGTGCCGCAGGCGCCGGCACCCTCGACCGCCTTCATGCCGTCCGTGGCCGCGACGAAGTCGGCGTTGAGATTCGGCGCCGCCGCCAGCCGTAGCCGCTGATCCTTGTCCAGCAGCATCACCGAGCAGGCGATTTCGGGATAGGCGCCCTCGACCATCCGCACCAGCCTCTCGAGTACTGTATTGAGCGACTCGCCCCGCATGAGGCAGTCGAGGGTCATGCTCTGCAGGCGGATACCGACCTCTTCGTGCCGGTTCTGGGTGATATCCTGCCCCACCAGCAGCAGGCCGCTGTCGCTGTTGTCGCCACTGCGAAACGGGCGACGCAAGAAGTGGAACAGCCGCGGACGCTGCCCCGGGAACTGAATCCAGTCCTCGACATGCTGCTCTTCGCCGCTGCCCAGCGCCAGCCTGTCCTGGGCCAGGATGCGCAGTGCAACCGGGGCGGGAAAAAGGTCGCTGGCGGTCTGGCCGACGACCGCGTCGCGGGGCACGCCACAGAGCGCGAGAAAGGCTGCGTTGCAGTCGAGGTAGCGGCCATCGTCGGCCTTGATGGTGACGGGATCCGGCAACGCGTCGAAGGCCGATCGCAGTGTGCGGCCGCTATGCTCCAGCGTCTCGATACGCCGCAGCAGCGAGCGTCGGTGCACATACCAGTAGAGCACCGACAGCAGCATGGAAAAGAACATCAGGCCGCCCAGCAGCAGCGGCACATCCGGCTGCCAGAACAGTTCGTCGGCACGGGCGTCGGCGGGCAGTACCGACAGCCAGAGCACACCGGCAAGTCCTCCGCACAGCCGACGACGCCGGTTCTGGCGCGCGACGGCCGGCATTCTGGAGTTCCCTGCTGACATAAACGGCTCCGGCCTGCGTGAAGATTAGTGCCCTGCACCCGGGATCGCGGTCGCCCCGGCAGCGAAGCGCCGCAGCAACTGGATCTCCTCGGCCCAGAGACTGGAATCTATGGTTTCCAGCACCAGCGGTATACCACGAAAACGTCCATCCTGCATGATGTATTCGAAGACGGCCAGCCCGATCTCACCCTGCCCGAGACTCTGGTGGCGGTCCACGCGGCTGCCGAGTCCCGTTTTCGAATCGTTCAGATGCATGCCGCGCAGATGCCCGAAACCGACGATGCGGTCGAACTCGGCGAAGGTCGCCGCGCAGGCCTCCGCGTTTCGGAGATCGTAACCGGCGGCAAAGAGGTGGCAGGTGTCGAGGCAGACCGCGACCCGGGAACGGTCGCGCACCCGTTCGAGAATCGCCGCCAGGTGCTCGAAGCGGTAGCCCAGGTTGGTCCCCTGGCCCGCGGTGCACTCGATCACCGCGATCACCTCCGGCACCGCCTCGTGCGCCAGGTCCAGCGACTCGGCGATGCGCGTCAGGCAGTCGTCGGGATCGATCTGCTTCAGATGACTGCCGGGATGGAAGTTGAGATAGCGCAGGCCCAGTTGATGACAGCGTCGCATCTCCTCGACGAAGGCGCCGCGCGAGCGCGCGAGCGCCTCCGTATCGGGGTGCCCGAGATTGATCAGGTAGCTGTCATGGGGCAGGATCTGCTGCGGACCGAAGCCCAGCCGCTCGCAGTTCTCGCGAAAGGCCGCGATCGTCCGCGCACTCAGCGGCGGCGCTTCCCAGCGCCGCTGATTGCGGGTGAAGAGCGCGAAGGCATTGGCCCCGATGCGCCCGGCATTCAGGGGCGCCTGATCGACGCCGCCGCTGGCGCTGACATGGGCACCGACATAATAGGGACGCAACGTCATCGGTCAGAGCTTGCAGGCGCCGCCGAGGCAGTCGTCGAAATCCATGCTTTCGAGCTCGGCGCGCTCGTCGCGGCTGCGGCGCAGGCGGCTCAGCAGCTCGCCCTCGGCGCCGGCCCCCTCTTCCACGCCCGCGCGCTCGAACACCGCCATCAGGGTATTCAGTTCATCCAGTGTCAGGTCGTTCATGCTTCTATCTCCAGTCGAACATCCGGCCGGGCCGGGGTTTCAGCGAATAATTTCGAGATGTTCCACCATCAGCTGCAGGTTGCGCTGACCGCGGAACTCGTTGACATCGAGCCGGTAGACCACCCGCACCCGCTGCACGGATTCGTCGGGCCAGCAGCCGGTATCGACATTGAACCAGATCGCATCGACCGCCAGACCCGAAGGCGGGTCCATCAGCACCAGCTTGAGATGACGCTGGCCGACGATACGCTGCTGCAGCAGCGCGAAGTCGCCATCGAACAGCGGCTCCGGGAACTGCTGTCCCCAGGGCCCGCCTTCGCGTAGCCGCTCGGCCAGTTCCAGGTTGAGTTCGGCCGCCGCCAGGCTGCCGTCGGTTAGCAGCCGCCGCTGCAGGTCACTCTCGTCGAGCTGACGACGCACTTCGGCATCGAAGGCATCACCGAAGGCCGCCAGGCGGTCTGCATCGAGGGACAGGCCCGCCGCCATCGCATGACCACCGAACTTGTTGAGCAGGCCGGGATTGCGTGCGGCGATGGCATCGAGGCCATCGCGGATATGGAACCCCGGAATCGAGCGGGCCGACCCCTTGAGTTCACCGTTGTCGCCCGGCGCAAAGGCGATCACCGGGCGGTGCACCCGCTCCTTGATGCGCGATGCGAGGATACCGATCACCCCTGGTGCCAGCTCTCGTCATAGAGGCAGAGCCCCAGCGGCAGCGCCTGCTCGTCCAGCGTCAGGCGCTCCAGCGACACCAGCGCCTGCTGCTGCATCTCCTGCTCGATGCCGCGTCTTTCCCGGTTCAGCTCATCGAGGGTGCGGGCCAGCGCCAGCGCCCGGTCGGGATCGTCGCACAGCAGGCACTCGATGCCGATCGACATGTCCTCGAGGCGGCCGGCGGCATTGAGCCGCGGCGCCAGTGCGAAGCCCAGATCGCTGGCCACCAGCCGCTGCTGCTGACGGCCCGACACTTCGATCAGCGCCTTCAGGCCCGGGCGAGTCAGGCCGGCACGGATACGCTGCAGCCCCTGATGCACCAGCACGCGGTTGTTGTGCTCCAGCGCCACCACGTCGGCGACGGTTCCCAGCGCCACCAGATCCAGCAGCACCGCCAGGTTTGGTGCCCGCTCGCCACGACCCTCGAACCAGCCAGCGGTCTGCAGCGAGCGCCGCAGCGCGATCATGACATAAAAGATGACACCGACACCGCAGGTGGACTTGGCGATGAAGTCGCAGCCGGGCTGGTTCGGATTGACGATGGCGCAGGCCGCCGGCAGCTCGCGGCCGGCCAGGTGGTGATCGGTCACCACCACATCGATCCCGAGTTGATTGGCCCGGGCCACGCCCTCGATACTGGAGATGCCGTTGTCGACAGTGACCAGCAGCTGCGGCTTCTGCCGCGCCGCCACCCCGACGATCTCGGGACTCAGTCCATAGCCGTATTCGAAGCGGTTCGGCACCAGGTAGTCGACCGGGGCCGCGCCCATCATCCGCAGCCCCAGCACCGCCACGGCGGTACTGGTCGCGCCGTCGCAGTCGAAATCGCCAACTATCAGGATCGACTCGCCGCCGGTCACCGCCCGCGCCAGCCGCGCCACAGCCGCTTCGAGCCCCTGCATGCCGGCATCGGGCAGCAGTTCGTGCAGGGTCCGCCCGAGCTGGTCGAGGGACTCGATGCCACGCGCGGCATAAATGCGCGCCAGCACCGGATGGGTTTCATCGAAAATCGGCAGCGAGCTGTCGATACCGGCACGGCGTTCGATTATCACGTCGGACATAGTGTCAGAGCCTGTTTACGATCTTTTGCCCAACTGCGTTGCCGCCCCAAAAAGCGCCAGACAAGGCGCAAGCCGCGTGGTTTAGTGGGCCTAAATAAGCGGCGAGCAACGCCGTATGGCGCTTTTCGGGGCGCAACCCGAAGGGACGGGGTCCTTTTCGCGCATTGCGGCGTCTCTCGTCGTTCACGTACATCAAGTACATCACTCTCCTCGTTCCTTGCACTGCGCGAAAAGGGCCTCCGTCGCAGCGGGCAAAAGATCGTAAACAGGCTCTTAGGACTCCGGGCCCGGGAACAGCCGGTCGGTCCGGCCAAGCAAATGATAGATCAGCAGCCCGCTCCACTCTTTCACAGCGGTCACCAGATCACGCAGGTTGCCGGCGAACTGGGGACGGTAGCGCAGGCCGCTGCCGTAGTAGTCGACCGGATAGGGGATGACCTGCCAGCCGAGCTGGCGATAGATCCCCACCGAGCGCGGCATATGGTAGGCCGAGGTCACCAGCAGCCAGGGTTCACTCGGCACGCCGCCGAGCAGACGGGCACTCTGACGAGCGTTTTCCCAGGTATTGCGGGCATCCCGTTCGAACAGGACAGGATTGGCCAGGGGCGGCAGACTCTCGAGCCAGTCCCGGGCGACGTCGGCGCCGCGGTATTGCGGATTCAGCACCGAGGCCGAACCGCCGGTCACCAGAACGGGACTGTCCGGGTAGCGCTGCATCAGCTCTGGCAGCAGCATCAGCCGCTCGGCGGCCATATTGAACTGCGGCTGCTGCCAGCGGTCGCTGAGCTGCGCATCTTCCGCCCCGCCCAGCACCAGGATGCCCGCCACCTGTTTCGGCAGCGCCGGCCGGTCGAAGCGGGTTTCGAGCGGCTGCAGCAGCAGGTCGCCCAGCGGAAACAGCATCAGGGCGCAGGCCGGCACCGCCAGCAGGCTCAGCAGCGTACGGGCGCCGCGACGTCCCAGCCAGAGGCCGACGACACCGGCGAGCAGCAGCAGCACCAGCAGGTTGTCGGGCTGTACCGCCAGCCAGAGGGTCTTGGACAGCAGAAAGAGTGCGTTCTCCATGATAGGAGCCTGTCGGACTTAACACTGGTCTACTGCGGTCGAGCCGAGTTTGGCCAGATTTTCCGATCCTCCTCGTTAAATAGCGGGCTATTCGCCTCGAACGATCGAATAATCTGACTCAAATCGTCTCACCCTCGCTACGACCAGCTAAGCCCGAAAGGCTCCTAGCGCCAGTCTCAGGCCAGTCCGGGTGCGATACAGTCACGCTTTGTGCACGTGGGAAGCCGGTATTGCTGCACCACCGAGAGGTCGTTGGTCAGCACTTCGTAGCGCTCCTCGCGCTCGAACAGGTCGGCCATGTGCTCGGGCAACTGCGGCGACTCCAGCCCGGCCTTGACCACCGGATCCGGGAACTTGACCGGGTGGGCCGTGGCCAGGGTGATCATCGGCACGCTGCGGTCGCGGTTGCACGCGCGCGCCGCCTTGACGCCGATGGCGGTATGCGGATCGAGCAGGTAGCCGGTCTCGTCATGGACCTGACGGATCACCTCGCAGGTGGTGTCGTCGTCCACGGCGTGGCTGTCGAACAGTTCGCGCACCTGGCTCCAGCGCGCCTCGTCGAGCTGCACGGCCTCGTTGCGGAAACGGGCCATCAGCTCGGAGACGGCCTTGCCGTCACGGCCGTAGACATCGAACAGCAGACGCTCGAAGTTCGACGACACCATGATATCCATGGACGGCGACAGCGTGTGCACCAGCTCGCCGCGACTCATGTCGTTGCCGGATATCACCCGGTGCAGGATGTCGTTGCGGTTGGTGGCGACCACCAGTTGCGCCACCGGCAGGCCCATCTTCTTCGCCAGGTAACCGGCGAAGATGTCGCCGAAGTTGCCGGTCGGCACCGAGAAGGCCACCGGCCGGTGCGGGCCGCCGACCGCCAGCGCCGCCGCGAAGTAGTAGACGATCTGGGCCATGATGCGGGCCCAGTTGATGGAGTTGACCGCGCCGAGCTTCAGGCCCTTGAGGAAGGCCTGGTCGGCGAAGCTGTCCTTGACCATCTGCTGGCAGTCGTCGAAGTTGCCTTCCAGCGCGATGTTGAAGACGTTGTCGGCCTGCACCGTGGTCATCTGGCGACGCTGCACTTCCGATACTCGCTGGTTCGGGTGCAGGATGAAAATGTCCAGATGGTCGCTGTGGCGGCAGCCCTCGATCGCGGCCGAGCCGGTGTCGCCGGAGGTGGCGCCCATGATCACCAGGCGCTCCCCGCGCCGGGCCAGGACGTGATCCATCAGCCGGCCCAGCAGCTGCAGCGCGAAATCCTTGAACGCCAGGGTCGGGCCATGGAACAACTCCAGCACCCACTCGTTCGAGTCGAGCTGAACCAGCGGTGCCACGGCCTTGTGCTGGAAGCCGGCATAGGTCTCGTCGACCATGCGCTTGAGGTCGGCGTCGCCGATGCAATCGGACACGAACGGCTGAATCACCTTGAACGCCAGCTCGTGGTACGGCAGCCCGGCCCAGGACGCGATCTCCTCCCGGCTGAAAGTCGGCAGCTGTTCCGGCACGTAGAGGCCGCCGTCGCTGGCCAGGCCCGCCAGCAGCACCTCTTCGAAATTCAGCGCCTGCGCCTGACCTCGGGTCGAAATGTATTTCACGTTACTCTCCTCAGTCCTTCAGCTGCTCGACGCGGATGCGGGTGATCTTGCCGAGGATATCGTCCAGCGCCTCGACCTGGGCGATGGCGTCGTTCATTACGCGCTCTTTCACCCGCTGGGTCAGGATGATCACCGGCACCTGCTCGGCGGTGGTCTCCTTCTGGATGATCGCCTCGATATTGATGCCGCTGTCGCCGAAAATCTTGGTGATATGAGCCAGAACGCCGGGACGCTCGATGGCGTGGATGCGCAGATAGTAGGCCGACTCGATCTCCTCGACCGGCAGCACCGGCAGGTCCGACAGGGCGCCGGGCTGGAACGCCAGGTGCGGTACCCGGTTGCCGTTTTCCAGGGTCAGGGTGCGCACCACGTCGATGACATCGGCAACCACCGCGGACGCCGTCGGTTCGGCACCGGCGCCGGCACCGTAGTACAGTGTCTGGCCGACGGCATCACCCTCGACCATGACGGCATTCATCACGCCCTCGACGTTGGCCAGCAGCAACTCTTTCGGGATCAGGGTCGGATGCACGCGCAGCTCGACGCCGTCCGCAGTGCGGCGGCTGATACCCAGGTGCTTGATGCGGTAGCCCAGCTCCTCGGCAAACTTGACGTCGTCCTGGGTGATCCTGCTGATCCCCTCGGTGTACGCCTTGTCGAATTGCAGCGGAATACCGAAGGCCAGCGACGCCAGAATGGTCAGCTTGTGGGCCGCATCGATGCCTTCGACGTCGAAGGTCGGATCGGCTTCGGCATAGCCCAGCGCCTGGGCTTCGGCCAGCACATCGGCGAAATCGCGCCCTTTCTCGCGCATCTCGCTCATGATGAAGTTGCCGGTGCCGTTGATGATGCCGGCCAGCCACTCGATCTGATTCGCCGCCAGACCCTCGCGGATCGCCTTGATGATCGGAATGCCGCCGGCGACGGACGCCTCGAAGGCCACCATGACATTGTTTTTCTGCGCCGCCTCGAAGATCTCGTTGCCGTGTACCGCGATCAGCGCCTTGTTGGCGGTGACGACGTGCTTGCCGTGTTCGATAGCGGTCAGCACCAGCTTGCGGGCGACGTCATAGCCGCCGATCAGTTCGACGACGATATCGATTTCCGGATTGGTGGCCACCGCGAAAATGTCGGTGGTCATCTCGATGCCGCTGGTATCGCAGTTCGGGTTCTCGCGACGTGCGCCCACCTGGGCGACGATAATTCGCTGGCCGGCGCGACGGCTGATCTCGTCTTCGTTGCGCTTCAGTACGTTGACAGTACCGCTGCCTACGGTACCCAGGCCACAGATACCAACTTTAACCGGTTTCAAATCAATACCTCACTCGTTGCTGAGTTGATCCGGACAGAACGCCGGCGCCGAGGATTCGGCAACAACCATGCAATGCCCGCGGCAAAAATGGGGAGGTATTATAACGGGTGTTGGCCCCGACTTGGATAGCCGGAGGGAATAAAGACCCGGAATGGCTTGAGTGAATCGGAGGGTGGGTGACGCGATGCATTGGCACACGACTGAATGATTACTGCGCATCCCGGGCAACGCATAACCCGCCATATCGATCGTTGTACAGATCGATTGGCCCCGGGGCGGCAGGAATGTTGGGGCGTGGCCTCCGCCCCACCTGCTGTACCGCCGGGAAACCGCGCGCCTAAGGTGCACATGATGGGTTACGCCGCGATACCCGGTGCAATTCGGTGAGATGATCCCATTGCGGCTCCACCCATCCTACCGAATTCCACCCTGCACAGGATTCACCGTCGCGGTTATTCGGAGGCGATGCCGAGCATCTGCGCCAGGCGGCCCGCCGGCACGTAGCCGGGCACCAGGCTGCCATCCGGAAAGACCAGCGCCGGGGTGCCGGTGACGCCGACCTTCTGCCCCAGCTCGAACTGCTCCATCACCGGAGATTCGCAATCCCTGGGCTCGACCGAACCACCGTTCTTGACCGTGCTCATGTCCGCGGCACGCTGACCGGGCTCGGCGCACCAGACCGACTGCATCTTGGCATAGGCACCGGAGCGCTGACCACCGCGCGGGAAGGCCAGGTAGTCGACCTGAATACCCATCTCGTTGAGTGCCGGCACCTCCTGGTGCAGCTTGCGGCAGTAGGGACAGTCGACATCGGTAAAGACCGCGATGGTCGCCTTGACCTCGCCTTCGGGCCTGAAGGAGATACGGTCGGCCGCCGCCACCCCGGCGATCAGGGCCTGGCGTTTGGCCTTGAGCTTCTCTTCGGTCAAATTGACGAAGCCCTCCTTGTCGCCGAGTCGGTAGAGCTGACCGAGCATGAAATACTCGCCCTGTTCGTCGGCATAGAGGACTTCACCGGTACCCAGCACGACCTCGTAGAGCCCGGGCATCTGCGCCTTCACCACCGACTCGACCGGGATGCGGGCATCGACTTTCATCAATTGCCGGGTGATCGTCTCGACGACCTGGGGGTCTGTTTCGGCGGCCTGCAGCACCCCGCTCACACTCAGCGCCAGCAGGGCACTCAGGATGGATTTGCGCATAATGTCCTCGATATCAGATTGGGTTGTCGTTTCTGCTCAGACGGATTCGAATGTCGCAAGTTCCCGGAGTATAGAGGCTGCGCCCATAAAGAAACAGAACCGTAGCAGCCGCGCCTCGCGGCGTACAACGCCGGCACTGTGCCTGCCCATTCGCAGCGGGGCGCCGCTCCTACGAACATCACCCCCTCGGATGGTGCTCGCGGTGCAGCGACTGCAGGCGCTGGCGGGCGACATGGGTGTAGATCTGGGTGGTAGAGAGGTCGCTGTGACCCAGCAGCATCTGCACCACACGCAGGTCGGCACCGTGATTCACCAGGTGGGTCGCAAAGGCATGCCGCAGCACATGGGGCGACAGTGGCTTGTCGATCCCGGCTTCCAGCGCATGACGTTTGATCCGGTGCCAGAACGTCTGCCGCGCCATCTGCTGGCCGAGGCGGCTTGGAAACAGCACTTCCGAACCCGCTTGCGCCAACAGCGGTCGCGCCTGCTGAAGATAGCGCTGCAGCCAGTCCGCAGCCTCTTCACCCAGCGGCACCAGACGCTCCTTGCTTCCCTTGCCGAAAACCCGGATCAGCCCCTGCCGCAGATTCAGCTGCCCCCGGGTCAGCCCCACCAGTTCCGAGACCCGGACGCCGGTGGCGTAGAGCACCTCGAGCATGGCCCTGTCCCGCAACCCCAGCGGTTCGTCCGGCGCCGGCGCCGCCAGCAGCCGCTCGACGTCCTCTTCGGTCAGGGTTTTCGGCAGCGGCCGCCCACGTCGCGGGCTGTCGATCTGCAGCGTCGGATCCTCGCCGATGCGCTCCTCGCGCAGCCAGTAGCGGTAGAAGCCCCGCAGACAGGAAAGCAACCGGGCCGTGGAGCTCGATTTCAACCTCGCCTGCAGGCGCCAGTCGAGGTGGCGCCGCAGCAGGGTCCTGTCTGCCCGCAGCAAACAGCTCCCCTCGTCATTGAGCCAGCAGGCGAACAGCGACAGATCGCGACGATAGGACGCGAGGGTGTTGCGGCTGAGCCCCTTTTCGAGCCAGACCGCATCGAGATACCGGTCGATGTCGCGCTGATCGCCGTCGGCCGGCAGGCGCCGACGGAACCGGAGATCGCCTGTGGCGAGCGTATCGGACACGGATCAGCGATAAATCGACAGCTCGGCGACCTTGTCGGTGGCAATCGGGAAAATCGCGACACCGCGATCCATCCGCTGCTCAACCTCAAGCGTGCCGTTGTGCACCTTCACCAGCGTGCCCTCTATACGACGACCGAAATAGGTGCGCAGTTTGACCGGCTGTCCGGAATAGGCATGCGCCTGAGTCACCGCTGTGGGCTTGTAGGTCTTCTCGGCCTCCCGGGCCTTGACCACGATACCGGGCATGACCTGGACCACATCGGGATCATTGATAACGACTTCCTGCTGCTGCGGCTCCACCGCCTTGGGCGGCTCCAGATCGACGACCAGATCGGGCCCGGGCTCCTGCGAGCCACCCTCTGCGGTTTCGGCCTGAGGTGCGTCACCGTCCTGCGCCTCCTGCGCAGCAACCTGCTCCTCATCCTCGAGCGACCAGCGAATTCCACTCAGATCCTGGCGAACGCCATTGACCGAGACCCTCAGATTGAACAGGTCGAGCAGCTGTTCAGGCGAGGTCAGCGTGTCCAGCGACTGCGCGCCGAAGCCAGGCGGCGGCTCCGCGGTGACCTGGAGAATGGCCTGGGGACGCTGCACATCGGCATAGGCCTTGATAAGCGGATCGGGCACCGACCAGCCGAGACGCTTGAGCTCGGCCTGGACCAGGGCGCCATGGTGCACCGGGAAGTCGTTCGGCGCCATGCCGACCTGCTTGGCGCAGAAGTTGTTGCGACGCGGATTGTAGCCCAGATCGCTGTAATCAAGGGTCACGCGGTCGAGCGTCGGCTGCGCCATCGCCAGGCTGCCTGCGGACAGCTCGCTGGTACCGGTCGAAAGTTCGATCTTGATGCCGGTCTGCGCCATGCCCTCGATGCTCACGTCACTGCTCAGGCGCAGCTTCTGCGGTCGCGGCATAAAGTCCATCGCGACCAGGGCATCCATTTTCAGGCTGCGATATCCCATCGTCCGGGTGGTGGACAGATCGAAACGTTCGACATCGCCGCAGCCCAGTGCATCGAAACTGACACCGCTGCCGGCCGGAGCACCGGTTTGGGCCTCCATGGACTGCGCCAGCGACTCCCACCGGGTCAGAAAGTCGGCATTCAAAGCCAGCTCAAGACCACTGATATCCAGCGCCAGATGACCCGGCCATTGACCGTCACGCAGGTTTTTCTCGGCATTGAGATAGAACAGGGGGTCGGGGGCCCGTAGCAGCACCGATTCGATTCGGACCGAATCCTGACTGCCGGCCGGCACCAGCGCCACACCGCTGACACCGGCGCTGCCATCGAGGCCCGCCACGACACGGGAATAGCTCAGCCTGGCAAAAGGCGCCATCGACTCGGCCAGGCGATCGACCGACACCTTGACCTGATACCAGTAATATCCGTAGGCAGCTCCCGCTATGACAACCGGCACCAGCAGTAGTCCCAGCCACTTTGACAGCGTCCGCATCAGTACAGCTCCTTGTGATCCGTAAGTACCGGCTTACTGATTTCCTATTCTAGGTCCCTTGCGGGGAAATGGCTATTGCTCTGTCGCGCTGGCTATACAGTTGTCGACGGGTGAGGCCTGAGCCTCACCAAGGCGCAGGCCCACAAAGCAAAAAGGCGACCACAGGGTCGCCTTTCGGGAGTCACTGGTGCTTACTTAGCCCAGCTTTTCCTTGATACGTGCAGACTTGCCGCTACGCTCGCGCAGGTAGTACAGCTTGGCCTGGCGCACGTCGCCGCGACGCTTGACGTCGATGCTGTCGACAGTCGGGCTGAAGGTCTGGAAAGTACGCTCGACACCCACGCCGTGGGAGATTTTGCGCACGGTGAAGGCAGAGTTCAGACCGCGGTTGCGCTTGCCGATCACCACGCCTTCGAATGCCTGCAGGCGAGTACGGGTGCCTTCAGTGACCTTTACCTGTACGACCACGGTATCGCCGGGGCCGAATTCAGGTACCTGTTTACCCATCTGCTCAGCTTCGATCTGCTGAATGATAGAGTTTTTGCTGCTCATCGCTCGCTCCTAGAGTGAGTATTCAACCGTCGGACCCCTGGGCCTCACGGATGTATTCGTTTAACAACGTCTGCTGCTCGCGATCCAGTTCGAGGGTTTCCAGCAGGTCGGGACGTCGTTGCCAGGTCCTTCCCAGTTGCTGTTTCAGGCGCCAGCGCCTGATCTCCTCGTGATTGCCGCCCAGCAGCACCTCGGGTACTTGCATTCCGTCGAACTGTTCCGGCCGGGTGTAGTGCGGACAGTCCAGCAAACCTTCGCAGAAGGAATCCTCGGCCGCCGAATCGCGGTGCCCCAATACCCCGGGCACCAGCCTCGACACCGCATCGATCAGAGTCATGGCCGGCAATTCGCCTCCGCTGAGGACAAAATCCCCGAGCGACCACTCCTCGTCGATCTCCGTTTCCAGCAGCCGCTCGTCGATACCTTCGTAACGACCGGCCACGAGAATCAGTTTCTGCCGCGAAGCCAGCTCACGCACGCCAGCATGGTCGAGCCGGCGTCCCTGGGGCGACAGATAGATGACTGTCGCGCCCTCGCCGCCCGCCGAACGGGCCGCCCTTATCGCGTCCCGCAGCGGCTGAACCTTCATCAGCATGCCGGGGCCACCGCCATAGGGGCGATCATCGACGGTTCTGTGCCGGTCCTGGGTAAAGTCCCGCGGATTCCAGCACTCGACCTCGATCAGCCGGTTACGCACCGCCCGCCCGGTCACGCCGTAGGCCGTAACGGCCTCGAACATTTCCGGAAACAGGCTGACCACACCGAACCACACGGCTCAGAACTCCGGATCCCAGTCGACCCGAATGCTACCCTTTTCCAAGTCAATTTCCTTGATCACCCGGTCCGGCAGATAGGGAATCAATCGCTCGCGACGATCGATACTCTCAGCCGTTCCTCTGACCACCAGCACATCGTTGGCGCCGGTTTCCATCAGGTGATCCACCCGGCCGAGCAATTCATCGGACAGGGTGTAAACCAACAGCTTCTCCAGCTGGCTCCAGTAATACTCGCCCTCTTCCAGCTGGGGAAGACGGCTTTCGTCGACCGCAATTTCGGCGCCGCAATACAGCCGCGCCTGTTCCCGGTCGTCGACACCGGCCAGCTTGGCGATCAGCCCCTTGCCGTGGAGCCTGCCGCTCTCGACGTCGATGGATTTCCATTCGCCGCCGATCTTCAGCATCCAGGGCGAGTAACTGAGGATGTTTTCCATCGGCTCGGTGCTCGAATGCACCTTCACCCAGCCTCTGACACCGTATAGCGTCGTGATTTTGCCCAGCGTTACCAGAGAACCGTTCGACATCCTATCAACCCGCCCGATCGATTAAGCTGTTTTGCGGGCTTCTTTGACCAGCTGAGCAACGCGCTCGGACAGGGAGGCACCGCGCTCCTGCCAGTATGCGACACGCTCCAGGTTGACGCGAAGACGCTCTTCCTGTCCGCGAGCGACCGGGTTGAAGAAACCGATGCGCTCAATAAAGCGACCATCACGCGCATTGCGAGAGTCAGCGACGGTAAGGTGGTAAAACGGGCGCTTCTTGGAGCCGCCACGAGACAGACGAATTGTTACCATGTGTATGGTCCCTTTATTTCGCGAGTTTTGAGATCGCTCGCGGTTTTGGTTTCCGGTCCATGCCGAGCCGAAGCCCCACACGGATTACCGGGCCTACAAAAATCAGGGCCGAGATTTTACGCCAAACCCCCGCCCGAAAAAAGCACTTTCTGGATAAATTTTAGGCAATCCGGTTCGCCCTACATCGGCGGAAAACCGCCGCCACCGCCCATGCCCGGCGGCAGCATACCCTTCATGCCACGCATCATTTTCGACATCCCGCCCTTGGATGACATTTTCTTCATCATCTTGGACATCTGCTTGTGCTGTTTCAGCAGCCGGTTGACGTCCTGGATCTGGGTGCCGGAACCCAGGGCGATGCGGCGCTTGCGCGAGCCGGAGATGATATCGGGGTTGTGGCGCTCGCCCGGCGTCATCGAGTTGATAATCGCCTCCATCTGGTGGATCCCCTTCTCGGCCTTGGCCGCATCGGCGACCTGCGCCATCTGGCCCATGCCGGGCAGCTTGTCGAGCAGCCCCATCATGCCGCCCATGTTCTTCATCTGCTGAATCTGTTCGCGGAAATCCTCGAGATCGAAGCCCTTGCCCTTCTTGATCTTCTTGGCGAATTTTTCCGCCTTCTCCTTGTCGATCTTGCGCTCGGCCTCCTCGATGAGCGACAGCACGTCGCCCATGCCGAGGATACGGGATGCAACACGATCCGGATGGAAGGGTTCCAGGGCATCGACCTTCTCGCCGACACCGATGAACTTGATCGGTTTGCCGGTGATATGGCGCACCGACAGCGCGGCACCGCCACGGGCATCACCGTCGGCCTTGGTCAGGATCACGCCGGTCAGCGGCAGTGCCTCACCGAAGGCGCGGGCGGTATTGGCCGCGTCCTGGCCGGTCATGGCATCGACCACGAACAGCGTCTCGACCGGCTTGATGGCGCCGTGCAGACGCTTGATCTCGTCCATCATGTCGCTGTCGATATGCAGACGACCGGCGGTATCGACCAGCACCACATCATGGTGCTGAATGCGGGCGTGGGCGATGGCGCCATTGGCGATATCCACCGGGTCCTGGTCCGCGCTGGACGGGAAGAAGTCGACGCCGACTTCGGCCGCCAGGGTTTCGAGCTGCCGGATCGCCGCCGGACGGTAGACGTCCGCCGATACCACCAGCACCTTTTTCTTGTCCCGCTCCTTCAGACTGCGGGCCAGCTTGGCGACGGACGTGGTCTTGCCGGCACCCTGAAGGCCGGCCATCAGCACCACGGCCGGCGGTTTGGCCGCCAGGTTGAGCGCTTCGTTGGCCTCGCCCATGACCTTGACCAGTTCTTCCTGGACGATCTTGACGAACACCTGACCGGGCGTCAGGCTGCGACTCACTTCCTGACCGACAGCCCGCTCCTTGACGCCGTTGACGAACTCCTTGACAACCGGCAGCGCGACGTCGGCCTCGAGCAGCGCCATGCGCACTTCGCGCAGCGTGTCCTTGATATTGTCTTCGGTGAGTTTCGCCTGGCCGGTGACAGCCTTGAGCGTTTTCGTAAGCCGCTCTGTCAGATTCTCGAACATATACTGCCTCTGTATCTCTGCGCCGGCACGCTGGGCGGGCGGCAAGGGCGTCTTGTCAAAGGACCGGCATTATACAGGAGCCGTCCCGGGGGCGGCACCTCATATTTCACCCCCTGAATTTTATGACACACTAGGCGCCTTTCCATGGAGGTCCCCGGATGCTGCCGACATCGATCCTTGTTGCCGCGCTGTTTTATCTGGCCGCGACGGTACTGCAGTGGCGGATACTGAAAGGCCAGGCACGGCCGTCGCGCAACCTGATCCGCGGACTGGGCCTTGCCGGCGTCGCCGCCCATACGGTGAGCGTCTACCTGGTACTGCACCAGGACGCCGGCATCAATCTCGGCTTCTTCAGCACCGGCTCCCTCATCGCCTGGCTGATCGCCGCCCTGGTCCTGATCAGCAGCTTGCGGCAAAATATCGACAACCTCTTCATCGGCGTGTTTCCGCTGGCCATCGCATCGCTGCTGACCGCCAGCCTCGACCCCGCCACCAGCCTGCAGCATCACTACGGTCCCGGCCTGATCGTGCACATCCTGCTGTCGATCCTCGCCTACAGTATCTTTACCATCGCCACGCTGCAGGCACTGCTGCTGTGGCGCCAGAACGTCGCGCTCAAACAGCACCATACCCGCGGCCTGGTCGCCAGCCTGCCGCCGCTGCAGACCATGGAACGCCTGCTGTTCGAAATGCTCTGGACCGGCTTCATCCTGCTCTCGGCTTCGCTGATCAGCGGCTTTCTGTTCGTCGAGGACCTTTTCGCCCAGCACCTGGTGCACAAAACCACGTTGTCGATCCTGGCCTGGATCGTCTACGGCATCCTGCTCGGCGGCCACGCCCTGCTGGGTTGGCGCAGCCTGCGGGCCATTCGCTGGACCATTGGCGGCTTCATCGCGCTGATGCTGGCATTTTTCGGCTCCAAACTGGTCATCGAGTTTCTGCTGACATAGCGGGCAGTAACCTTGACAGGCCCGACAGCGGGCCAGACAATGAATCTCCAATCGGTAACCCTAAGGTCCCTCTGTCTTGGAAGACGCATCGATAAGCGCCCTGATCGGGCTCCTCATCTTCCTTATTTTCTGCTCCGCATTTTTCTCCAGCTCCGAAACCGGCATGATGTCACTGAACCGGTACCGGCTGCGCCACCTGGTGAAAAACAAGCACCGCGGCGCCCGCAAGGCAAGCCACCTGCTGGAGCGTCCGGACCGCCTGATCGGCGTCATCCTGATTGGCAACAACTTCGTCAACATCCTGGCCTCGGCCATCGCCACCGTCATCGCCGTGCGCCTCTGGGGCGATGCCGGTATCGCCATCGCGACCGCGGGGCTGACCCTGATCATCCTGATCTTCGCCGAGGTTTCCCCAAGACCGTGGCGGCGATGTTCCCCGAGCGGGTCGCCTTTCCGGCCTCCTATATATTGCTGCCGCTGCTGAAGCTGATCTATCCACTGGTCTGGTTCGTCAACGGTATCACCAACGGCCTGCTGCGACTGTTCGGCGTCCGCACCGGCGGCGCCAACAGCCACCACCTGAGCACCGAAGAACTGCGCACCCTGGTGCACGAGGCCGGCGCCCTGCTGCCCCAGACCAACCAGTCGATGCTGCTGGGCGTGCTGGAACTGAACGAAGTCACCGTCAACGACATCATGATCCCGCGCAACGAGGTCGAGGGTATCGACCTGGACCACGACCTGGACCACCTGCTCGAACAGCTGTCGCGCACCAGCCATACCCGGCTGCCGGTCTACCACGGCGATATCAACAAGGTGGTCGGCATCCTGCACATGCGCAACCTGGCGCAGCTGATCCAGCAGGGCAAGGTCAGCAAGGCCGCGATCCTGCAGGTGGTGCGTGAGGCCTACTTCGTCCCGGAAAGCACGCCGCTGCAGACCCAGCTGCTGAATTTCCAGAAGGAGAGCCGGCGCATCGGCCTGGTGGTGGACGAATATGGCGATATTCTCGGCGTCGTCACCCTGGAGGACATCCTCGAGGAGATCGTCGGCGAACTGTCGTCACAGAACAAGGCGAGCAACCAGGAGATTCATCCGCAGGAGGACGGCAGCTTCTTTATCGAAGGTACCGCCTATATTCGCGAGATCAACAAGAACCTGGGCTGGGACCTGCCGACCGATGGCCCCAAGACCCTGAACGGCCTGATCACCGAAAACCTCGAGTCGATCCCCGACGCCAATGTCTGCCTGGACCTCAACGGCTACCGCATCGAAACCCTGCAGATCAGCGACAACCTGATCAAGACGGTCAGGGTGCTGCGCTACATCAACAGTCTGCAGCACGAGGAAGAAGAGGATTAGAGCGTTAAGCGTCAAGCGTGGATCAGTGCAGCTCCACGCCTTACGCCTTACGCCTCACCTGATAGCTTTTCTTCCACGCTGGACACCTTGTCCGCCATACTCTGGTCGCGATCGGTGCGGGTGCCGATCCGCATCGAACTGGTGATCCGCGGCGCACCCATTTCGTGCAGCACCTCGTGGCAGCGCTTCACCGCAGCGAACACCTCGTCCCAGCCACCTTCGACATTGGTGCCATAGGCATGCATCTGGTGACTGAGACCGGCCTCCTGAAAGATGCGCTGACAGGCGGTGACGTATTCGGAGACCGAAACGCCGACACCGAGCGGCACCACACACAGATCGATCATCACCTTCATCAGCAGATCTCCCCCTTCTCGCGGCGGCGGATCTTCGCCAGTATTTCACGCTTCTCGTCGTTGCTCAGCACGCCCCACTCGGCGATCTCCATTGCGTTGCGCAGGCAGCCGGTACAGAGATCATGATCGCCCGGACAGCAGACGCCGACACAGGGACTGCGGATCGGGTGTTCGTTCTGGATTTCGCTCATAAGCACTCTACCTTGAAAAAACAGGATCAATGGTGCGTTACGCGATGCACAAGGTACATTGGGGATTTTGTACAAAGTGCCGATGCATCGCTAACGCACCCTACAGCCAGGATACGCAAGCGGGCAACTCAGGCCGGCGTCTGCTGGTGCTCGGGCCTCGGCTTCATCGGGATACCGGCATCGAAGCCGATATTCAGCAACTCCACCAGCATATAGGCCGTCAGCCCCCAGATGATGTAGTCACCGTACTGGTAGGCCGGCACATAGTGGGTCAGACCGCGCAGCTGGATGATATCGGTGCGCTGGCGCCGGTCTTCGAGAAAAAGCTCAGCGGCACCCGAAAGAGACTCTCCAGCTCGAACGGACTGGGCTCGAGGCGCACGTCCGCCGGCACGATGCCGACCCAGGGCGTGACCTGCAGCCGGTGCTTGGACATCACCTGCCCCAGGGAGCCGAGCACGTCGACACTGCCGGGATCCAGCCCGATCTCCTCCTCGGCTTCACGCAGCGCGGTAAACAGCAGATCGGGATCGGTCGCATCCTGCTTGCCGCCGGGAAAGGCCACCTCCCCTGATGGGTCGACAGCCTGGAGGAGCGGCGGGTCAGTATCACCTCCGGCTCGACACTGTCCGTCAGGGCGATCAGCACGCTCGCCTGGGGACGATCCGTTATCAGCCGGCGTGGCGCATATGCAGCCAGTCGGCGACGCAACAACTCAAGCATCGGCATGTTTTTTGGCGGATAATGGAAACATGATACCGCGGCCCGGGGCCAAAGACGAATGCCGGCACGCGAACTTGCTGCCGACAACGGCCGCCCTTTAGAATGGACGCAACGACAAGAGGACCGACCTTGAAGTACTGCAGCCAGTGCGGCAATACCGTCAGCCAGACCATCCCTCCGGGGGACAATCGCCCCCGTCATGTTTGCGACGGTTGCGGCACCATACACTACAGCAACCCCAACATCATTGCCGGCTGCCTCCCCGTGTACGGCGACAGGGTGCTGCTATGTCGCCGGGCGATAGAGCCGCGACTCGGGTTCTGGACACTGCCGGCCGGCTTCATGGAAAATGGCGAGTCGACCGAACAGGCCGCCGCCCGCGAAACCCTCGAGGAAGCCCGGGCCCAGGTCAGGATCGGCGATCTCTATACCGTCACCTCGATCATTCACCTGAACCAGGTGCAGATGCTCTACCTGGCCGAACTCGACCAACCCGAATTCGGCCCCGGCGACGAATCCCTCGAGGTCGCCCTGTTCAGCGAAGAGCAGATCCCCTGGGACGACCTTGCCTTCCAGACCATCCGCAACGCCCTGCGGTTCTTCTTCGAGGACCGGCGCAACGACCATTTCCCGCTGCGCCATATCGAGCTGGAAACGAAACCGGGCACCTATATCGCCAAATAGCCGACGCTTCACGCCGACTTCGCCTGAACCCTCATACCGTACAGATCCTCGAACTGCGCCTTGATCGGCGCCAGATTGGCGCGCACATAGGCCAGAAAGGCCTCGGCCACCGGCGTCAGATGCTTACTGCGCGGATAGACCGTGCACCAGGATCGGCGCAGCGGAAAGCCGGCGACATCGGCCGGCTGCAACAGCCCGTTTTCGAGCTCGAGCTGTACACTGAGACGCGGCATCACCGCAACGCCAAGCCCTGCCAGTACGCCATGCTTGATCGCCGCATTGGAGCCGAGTTCCATCACCCCTTCAGGGCCAGCCGCTGCTCGGCACAGAAGGCCTCGAGCGCCCGGCGCGTACCCGAGCCCTGCTCCCGCAACAGCAACGGCTGCTCGAGAAACTGCGCCAGCGGCAGCTCCGACTGCCCCGCCAGCGGGTGCCCGGACGGCAGCACCGGAATCAGCTCGTTGTCGAGGAAGGGCATAAAGGTCAGCGAACGGTCCTCCGGCACCATGCCCATGATCACCAGGTCGTCGTGGTTCTCCGCCAGGCGTTCGATCGCCTGGGCCCGGTTCACCACTTTCATCTTCACGTCGACCCGCGGGTATTCCTTCAGGAACCCCGCCAGCAGGTGCGGTACCACGTACTGGGCGGTGCTGACCGCCGCCAGGTTCAGGGTTCCCCAGACCGTCCCCTCGAGCTCCGAAAGCTGCATCTGCAGCTGCTCCAGCTCGCCGAACACCTGTTGGACACAACGGGCCACCTGCTCCCCGGCCTGGGTGGTATAGAGCTTTTTGCCGACATAATCGAACAACGGCTGCCCCAGCGCCTGCTCGAGCTGGCGGATCTGGGCACTGATTGCCGGCTGCGTCAGTCCAAGCTCGGTCGCGGCCCGGCTGTAGCCCTTGAGCCGGTATACTGCGGAAAACACCTGAAGCTGCCGGAATGAGAGCCGGTTCAGAAGCTGCGGCAGAGTATAAGGCATCATCACACCTCGATTTGGGGGAACTTCCGTCCCCTGGAGCATCAGACATAAGCAATAATTTATACAACTCAATAAAAATATCAATTTTTAATGAGGACAAGCACTGTACTACTTTAGAACGGTCGCCGGCGCGCCTTTCTGCGCTCAGCGTATTCCGCCCGACGGAGGAACAAGATGTTCAACAAGTTACTGATCGCCAACCGAGGCGAAATCGCCGTACGCATCGTACGTGCCTGTGCCGAGATGGGCATCCGGTCGGTCGCCATCTATACCGAGCCGGACCGTCACGCCCTTCACGTCAAGCGCGCCGACGAGGCGCATTTCATGGGCGAAGATCCGCTGGCCGGCTATCTGGACCCGCGCCGCATTGTCAACCTGGCCGCCGAAACCGGCTGCGATGCCATCCATCCCGGTTACGGTTTCCTGTCGGAAAACGCCGATTTTGCCCGTATCTGTGCCGAACGCGGCATCGCTTTTGTCGGCCCGGGCGCCGATGTCATTGCCCGGATGGGTGACAAGACCGCAGCCCGCAGCAGCATGATCGCCGCCGGCGTGCCGGTTACACCGGGCTCTGAAGGCAACCTGGCCGATCTCGACGAAGCCCTGCTGGTCGCCGAACAGATCGGCTACCCGGTGATGCTCAAGGCCACCTCCGGCGGCGGCGGTCGCGGCATTCGCCGTTGCGACAGCGCCGACGAGCTGCGCACCCAGTATCCGCGCGTAATCTCCGAGGCCACGAAGGCGTTCGGTTCGGCCGAGGTGTTCCTCGAGAAATGCATCGTCGACCCCAAGCACATCGAAGTGCAGATCCTGGCCGACAGCCAGGGCAGCGCCATCCACCTGTTCGAGCGCGACTGCTCGATCCAGCGCCGCAACCAGAAGCTCATCGAAATCGCACCGAGCCCGCAGCTGACCCCGGAACAGCGCGCCTATGTCGGCGAACTGGCGGTGAAGGCCGCCAAGGCGGTGAAGTACGAGAACGCCGGCACCGTGGAGTTCCTGCTGACCGACAACGAAGTCTACTTCATGGAGATGAACACCCGGGTCCAGGTCGAGCACACCATCACCGAACAGATCACCGGTGTCGATATCGTGCGCGAACAGATCCGCATCGCCGCAGGCCTGCCGCTGCTCTATCGCCAGCAGGACATCCAGCACCGCGGCTATGCCCTGCAGTTCCGCATCAATGCCGAGGACCCGAAGAACAACTTCCTGCCCAGCTTCGGCAAGGTCACCCGCTACTACGCGCCGGGCGGCCCGGGCGTGCGTACCGATACCGCCATTTACACCGGCTATACCATTCCGCCCTATTTCGATTCCATGTGCCTGAAGCTGATCGTCTGGGCGCTGAACTGGGAGGATGCGATGGACCGCGGTGCCCGGGCCCTGGCCGACATGCGCCTGCAGGGGGTCCGTACCACCGCGCCCTACTACCAGGAAATCCTCAAGAACCCCGAGTTTCGCAGCGGCGTCTTCAACACCAGTTTCGTACCGAATCATCCGGAACTGCTGCACTATTCGGAAAAACGTCACCCCAGCGAGATCGCCCTGGCGATCGCCGCCGCGATAGCGGCCCATACCGGTCTCTGATCCGGGCCCGAAGGAGCACTCCATGAGCAAGATAAAGGTTACCGATGTCATCCTGCGCGACGCCCATCAGTCCCTCATCGCCACGCGCATGCGCACCGAGGATATGCTGCCGATCTGCGACAAGCTCGATCGCGTCGGCTACTGGTCACTCGAAGTCTGGGGCGGCGCCACCTTCGACGCCTGCGTCCGCTTTCTGAAGGAGGATCCTGGGAGCGCCTGCGCCAGCTGCGCGCGGCGCTGCCCAACACCCGTCTGCAGATGCTGCTGCGCGGCCAGAACCTGCTCGGCTATCGCCACTATGCCGACGATGTCGTCGAGGCTTTCGTCGAAAAGGCGGCCAGCAACGGTATCGACGTCTTCCGGGTGTTCGATGCCCTGAACGATCTGCGCAACCTCGAAACCGCCATCCGCGCGGTCAAAAAAGCGGGCAAACATGCCCAGGGCACCATCTGCTACACCACGAGCCCGGTGCACAGCACCGAGCTCTTCGTCGACCAGGCCCGCGCGCTGAAACAGATGGGCGCCGACTCCTGGCCCTCAAGGACATGGCCGGCCTGCTGACGCCCTACGCCACCTACGACCTGGTCAAGGCGTTGCGCGAGGCCGTGGACCTGCCGATTTTCATCCACTCCCACAGCACCGCGGGCCTCGCCGCCCAGTGCCAGCTGAAGGCGATCGAGGCCGGCGCCGAGCATATCGACACCGCCATTTCCTCCTTCGCCTGGGCACCAGCCACCCGGCCACCGAGTCCCAGGTCGCTGCGCTGCGCGGCTCCGACTACGACACGGGGCTCGACCTGGAACTGCTGCAGGAGATCGCCGACTACTTCCGCGACGTGCGCAAGAAGTACCACCAGTTCGAAAGCGAATTCACCCGCGAAGATGTCTCGGTACAGATCAACCAGGTGCCGGGCGGCATGATGTCGAACCTCGCCAACCAGCTCAAGGAGCAGCACGCCCTGGGACGCATCCGCGAAGTCTTCGCCGAGATTCCACGGGTGCGCGAGGACCTCGGCTTTCCGCCGCTGGTCACCCCGACCTCCCAGATCGTCGGCACCCAGGCGGTACTCAACGTCCTGTCCGGAGAACGCTACAAGACCATCACCAATGAGGTGAAGCGCTACCTGGCCGGCGGTTACGGCCAGCCGCCTGCGCAGATCAACAGCGCGCTGCAGAAACAGGCGATCGGCAACGGCGAAGTGGTCGAGGGACGCCCGGCCGACCAGTTGCCGCCCGAGATGGCGCGCCTGCGCAAGGAGATCGGCGAACTCGCCCTGAGCGACGAGGATGTGCTCACCTTCGCGATGTTCCAGGATATCGGCCGCCAGTTCCTCAGCGAACGCGCCGCGGGCACGCTGACGCCGGAAGCCCTGCAGCCGCCGACCGGCAGCGACCAGCGCCCGGTGGACGAGGGTGTGCCGACGGAGTTCAGCATCGATGTCCACGGCGAAACCTACGAGGTCTCGATCACCGGCGTCGGCAGCCTGGGAGCCGGCAAGCGCCATGTCTTCCTGACCCTCGACGGCATGCCGGAAGAGGTGCTGTTCGAGCCGAAGAACCTCTATGTCGCCGGCGGCGCCAGCGGTCGTCCGAAGGCCAGCGCACCGGGCCATGTCACCACCTCGATGCCGGGCAACATCGTCGACGTGCTGGTCAGTGCCGGCGACAGCGTCGAGGCCGGCAAAGCGGTACTGGTCACCGAGGCGATGAAGATGGAAACCGAGGTTCAGGCACCGATCGCCGGTACCGTTGTGGCGGTGCATGTGGTCAAGGGCGACCGCGTCACGCCGGGCGAGGTTCTGATCGAGATCGAGTGACGAGTCACGGGTTACGCGTGACGCGTGACGCGTGACGCGTAAAACATGCCACACCCAGCCATCCCGAAGCCACGGACCGGAGGGTGGGTAGAGCGATGCATTGCATCGGATTTAACGCCTGCGCCGGTTCACGGGCATCGCGAAACCCGCAATATCGATCGCAGTGCAGATCGATTGGTATCGGCTGGCAGACCGGTGGGCGAAACGCATGTAAAACGTCGCACCCAACCATCCCGAAACCACGGACCGCAGGGTGCCGGTGTGCCTGCGAACCGCACCATTGAAACGGTGCGGTTCACTCCGCTCACCGGCACCCTACGTCGCACAATCAAGCCGTTTCCGGCACCCCATCACGCCGTGGCGGCTGCCACTGGCTGAGGATGACGCCGCCGATCACCAGCGCCGAGGCGGCCAGCTGCTCGTAGTTCAGCGTCTCGCGCAGCAACAGATAGGCGAGGACGACCGTGAAGACCGGTATCAGGTTGATATAGGCCGAGGCCTGACTCGCCGGAATCCAGGAAACCCCGAGGTTGTAGAGCCCGTAGGCAAAAATGTTCACCACCAGCCCCAGATAGAGGATCGCCAGAACCGCCTCGGGCACCCAGACAGTGGGCAACGTGACCGACGGCAGCGCCAGCGCCGGCAGAAAGAACAGCGTGCCGCAGAACGACTGCAGTGCCGTCAGCAGCCAGGGCGAATAGCGCGCTGACAGCCGCTTCAGGCACAGGGTATAAACCATCGCGCAGAGCATGGCGCAGAACTCGAGAAAGTTGCCGAGCAGCGGATTCGGGGCGGCGGCAGTCTCCTCGGCCGCCAGACTGAGCCAGACCGCACCGACCACCGCCAGCGCAAAACCGGCCCAGGCCTGCCTGTGCAGCCGCTCGCGCAGCCAGAACCAGGCGCCAATCGCCACCAGCAGCGGCAACAGGGCCGTGATCATGCCCGCCTGGGCGGCGCTGGTATGGTGCAGCGCGCTGGCCTCGAACAGAAAATAGAGGCAGGGCTCGGCCAGCATCAGCAGCGCGATCAGCTTCCAGTCGCCGGGCCGGTAATCGACGGGTCCGAAACGGCGCAGCAGCCAGATAAAGCAGCAGGACGCGACGAACATGCGCCCGCTCAACACCACCATCGGATCGTAGTAGGCAAAGGCGAGTTTGAGTACCACAAAGGAGCTGGCCCAGAGCAGCATCGCCAGCAACAGGCACAACATCGGCATGGCACGGGAAAACATCGGTCGGACCCTCGCTCGGAGCGGCCGCACGGGCGCGGCCGGACCGGGCAGGATAGTGCGCCGGGGATAAAAGAACAGTTAATAATTCTTCAGGCCGATCAGCAAAACTTATCCACAGAAAAACGAAGCGATACGGGTTTTCCCGGAGCAGTGATAGAATCGGCCGCTTTAATGCCGGATCTATACCCCGATGAACCTGCTGATCACCACCTGGATCAAGTTTTCCTTCCTGTTCGCGCCCTTTTTCGTCGTCTCGATGTTCCTGTCGCTGACCCGCAACGACAGCCGCGCCGAACGACGCTCCATCGCCAACCGCGCTGTCTTCG
Source organism: Marinobacterium aestuariivivens (assembly GCF_042661465.1). Classification (NCBI taxonomy): domain Bacteria; kingdom Pseudomonadati; phylum Pseudomonadota; class Gammaproteobacteria; order Oceanospirillales; family Oceanospirillaceae; genus Marinobacterium; species Marinobacterium aestuariivivens. The sequence continues at coordinate 1,649,280 of NZ_JBHSWE010000001.1, forward strand.
CCGCCTTCTGCATCTGTCTGCTGCTGTTCTTCTTCGGCACGCCGATGTTCGAGGCGCTGGGCATTACACTGGATTCGTTCCGTATCGGCGCCGGCATCCTGCTGTTCCTGTCCGGTGTCAGCCTGGTGCGGGACGGCGTGCGCTCCCATGCCGAAGTGCCCAACGAGCAGCGCGACGATGTCGCGGTCGTGCCACTGGCCCTGCCGACCATTGTCGGCCCGGCCACCATCGGCACCATTCTGGTCTATGGCGCCGAGCTGCGCGGACTGGAACTGGCCTGGGGAATCGCCGGCATGATGCTGGCGCTGGGCTGCCTGCTCGTCTTCCTTCACATGGCCAGCGCCATGGAACGCCTGCTTGGGCGCACCGGCCTGAATATTCTCAGCAAGGTCACCGGGCTGATCCTGGCGGCCATGGCATCCCAGATCGTGCTGACCGGCATTCACGGTTTTATCCGCAGCAACAGCCTCTGAGCGGCCCGGACTCGCCGCGCGCCCGTCTGGCGTCTAGGCTGTATGCAGACGGACGGACAGGGAGCGCGGACTCGATATGCTGAGGTTGATGATGGTTGTGGCGGTGATCGCGGTCGGCTTTGTCAGCATGAAAAGCTGTGACAGCGCCGTGTCACTGAAAACCGAGCAGACCCTGATGCGCAAGGAAAAGCTGCAGCAGAAGGTGCAGGAGAGCGAGGATATCGCACGCGAACGCCTCGAGCAGGCACTGGAACCCACTCAGTAAGCCGGGATCTGCGCCTCGCGCATGAAATCGGTCGCCTGTTCGGCCGGCATGGGCCTGGCATAGAGATAGCCCTGCCCCTCGGCGCATCCCACCCCGTCGAGAAAAGCCTGCTGCTGCGGCGTTTCGATGCCTTCCGCCACTGTTTCCAGCCCCAGGTGGCGGGCCACATCCAGCATGGCCCGCACGATTGCCGTGTCGTCGCTATCGTCCGGCAGGCTCTGGATGAACGCACGATCGAGTTTCAGCTTGTCGAGCGGCAAGCGCTTCAGATAGGCGAGACTGGAATAGCCGGTGCCGAAATCGTCCAGCGCAATCCTGACCCCGAGAGCCCTGAGCTGCAGCAACATGGCAGCCGTCTGCTCCAGGTCCTGCATCAGCGCCGTCTCGGTCACCTCGATCACCAGCAGCCCGGCGGGCAGCCCGGTGGACTCCAGCGCCGACGCCACCAGATCCGGCAGGTCGTGCCGGAACTGGCACGCCGAGACGTTGACCGCGATCGCCACCTCCATGCCCTCGGCCCGCCAGCGCGCGCCCTGCTCACAGGCACTGCGCAACACCCATTCCCCGATCGGCGCGATCAGTCCGGTCTCCTCCGCCAGCGGAATGAAGCGGTCAGGCCCGACGTAGCCCAGCTCGGCCGAATGCCAGCGCAGCAGCGCCTCGAAACCGGTCAGGGCACCGGTACGCAGACTGTATTGCGGCTGATAATGAAGGCTCAGCTCGCGATTGCTCAACGCCAGGCGCAACGCCTGCTCCATCTTCAGCCGCTGCGAGATATGGTCATTGATCCCCGGCTCGAAGAACTGCAACCGGTGCCGTCCCTGCGCCTTGGCATGGTGCAAAGCGGCGGCGCCGTTGCGCAGCAGCGTCTGGACATCATCGCCATCGCCCGGGTAGGCGACGACACCGATGCTGGGCGTCACCACCAGATCGAGCCCGTTGTGGTGTATCGGGGCCGCCATCTGCGACAACAGCCGGCGCGACAGGTTTGCCGCCTCGACCGTCGACTGGTCGTCCTGTATCAGCACCGCGAAGACGTCGCCTCTGAGGCGGAACACCGTATCCTCGCGCCGCACCCGCCGGCACAGCCGCTGCGACAGCATCTTCAGCAGACGATCGCCGGCCTGATGGCCAAGGGAGTCATTGATGTATTCGAACCGGTCAAGCCCCACCAGCAACAGCGCAAAACCGAGTTCGGGATGACGCTGCGTCAGCGCAATGGCCTGACCAACGCGCTCCTCGAGCTGACGCCGGTTCGGCAGATCGGTCAGGGGATCGAAGTTCGCCAGATAACTGAGCCGCTCTTCGATACGCTTGTGTTCCGAGAGGTCACTGATGGTGGCGATATAATTTTCGACCTCGCCGGCATCGCTGCGACAGGCACTGATCGACAGCCATTCGGGATAGATCTCCCCGCTCTTGCGCCGATTCCAGACCTCGCCCTGCCAATACCCCTGGCTCTGCAACGTATTCCAGAGCTCACGATAGAATGCCTTGTCGTGGCGCCCCGAAGACATGAATCCCGGGTCCTGCCCAATCGCCTCGCCGGCACTGTAGCCGGTGATCGTCTCGTAGGCCCCGTTGACGGCACGGATACGATTGCCGGCATCGGAGATGATGATGCCTTCGCGGGAAGCATCGAACACACGCGCAGCCAGTTGCAACTGCTGGGCATTGCGCTCCAGCACCGACTGTTTTTCGTCGATGCTGGCCTGATAGCGGCCGAACAGTCCCCGCAACCAGCGTGCGTAGAGCAGCGACAGCAGCAGCGCCACCAGGGCGGCAACGCCCAGGGCCACCAGCAGCCGGGTTGCATTCTGGGTCAGATCGCCGCGCAGCTCGTCACGCTGCTGTTGCAGCAACGGACTGGCTTCGTTGCCGAAGATGCCGGCCACCAGCAACCAGCCGGCCTGCGGCAACGGCTCGACATGCAGCAGCACCGGCGCAGGGACATCCGTCAGCGGATGCCGCCACTGCTGCTCAACGAAGCCCCCGCCCGCCTCGCCCGCCGCGACCAGCGGTTCGAGTACCGCCGGATCGGCCAGCGCCTCGACCGGGTGGATCTCGTCCGAGCCGGATAGCCGTACATCGGGGAACCGGACCAGGCGACCGTCCGTACTCAGGACTGCGAAGAAGGCGCCCCGGTCGAGACGCCTCTCGGCCAGCCGCGCCAGTACGCTGCCTTTCAGATCGTCAAGAATGCGGAACAGGTAGTCACCGGTGCCGATGATCCAGCCCAGCGGCTCGAAATGGCGCACATAGGTGATTTTCTCCGACACCCGCTCTTCACTGCCGGGCACCCGCCAGTGATAACGGGAATAGCCGTCCTGCCGGGGGTGTCGATGGCGTCGAGAACACCCTGAATGGCCGTGCGCACTTCCCGGTCCGGGTGTTCGAGTAACTGTCGCCCCTCGAGGTCGGGCAGCACCGGCAGCAGAACCGACTTGCCGGCCAGGTCGGTGATGAAGAAATAGCCGCGTCCATGGAAGAAACGCTGGTCGCGCAGCGCCTCGGCGATAAGTTCGCCGGTTTCCCGGTCGGATCTTTGGCCCTGTTCGCGCCGGTATATCGACATGGCCATCGCATGGGCCTGGTCGACCCGTTCGCGGGTCTCGGTCATCAGGATCGATTCGGCACGATCAAAGACGAAAGCGGCGAAAGCGCGGATCGCACCGGTCTCATGCTGCAGCTGTTCCTGCATCTGGAGTCTGAATTCCCGGCCGCGCAGCTCCAGGCGCTGTTCGCGCTCCAGGTAGCTGGAGATCATCAGATAGCCGAGAATGCCCAGCAACAGCACCAGCACGGTGCCGACCATGCCGACCACGAGCAGGCGAGGCAGGGAAGAGGCGTCGATTCGTAAACGCATGCAGTAAAACAGCTTCCATCAGTTACGGCACGCGTCCCTCGCACCCGAAGATCCATCGGTCGCCGCCCGGGGCGGGATAAAGATGCCTTGAACCGGCCTTTTTACCAGAGCGGCGGGGCGTCGTCGAGTCGATGACAGCTGTTTATTGACGCCTGTCAGTCCTGGAAGGTTTCGAGCCGCCAGACATCATAGGCGACCTCCTCGTAGGGGTGGGTTCGTTTCAGTGCAGCGATGGCTTCGCGGATGTGGCCATCGGCGCAGACCATCTCGACCTTCCATTCATCGAGCTTTTCCAGCTCGCCATGGCTGCCGATATGGGGCCTGCTGCCGGCCAGCGGCCGGAACTGGCCATGGCCACGGGTCTGCCAGCAGCAGCAGTCATAATCGCCGATACGCCCGGCGCCGGCCTCGAACAGCGCCTGCTTGACCGTTTCCAGGTTCTCTTCCGGTACATAGAAGCAGAGTTTGTACATGGTGCGAGTCCTCGTCCAGTCCGGCGATGGTGCAGATACGTAGACTGGAATGAGCGAAGCGAATTCCGGAGCCGGTCGCCGTATCGATCGACCGTCGGAATTCGCTCCTTCGGATCTCATTCCAACCTACATAAACACAAGGTTACAGCTTAGCGCAGATTCAGCACATCCTGCATATCGTAGAGGCCGGGCGCCTGCTCGCCGAGCCAGCGTGCGGCGCGCACCGCGCCCTTGGCAAAGGTCATGCGGCTGCTCGCCTTGTGGGTTAGCTCGATACGCTCGCCTTCGGTGGCGAAGAGCACCGTATGGTCGCCGACCACATCGCCGGCGCGGATCGTCTCAAAGCCGATCTCCTTGCGGGTACGCGGGCCGATCTGGCCTTCGCGCCCGTAGACCGCGCATTCCCTGAGGTCGCGTCCCAGGGCATCGGCGACGACTTCACCCAGGCGCAGCGCAGTACCGGATGGCGAATCGACCTTGTGGCGGTGGTGCGCCTCGATCACCTCGACGTCGTAGTCGTCACCCAGGGTGCGGGCGATCAGGTCCAGCACCTTGAAGCAGACATTGACGCCAACGCTCATGTTGGGTGCGAACATGATCGGGATCTGGCGCGCACGCAGCTCCAGTTCACCCTTCTGGGCCTGATCGAGACCGGTCGTGCCGATAACGATCTTCTTGCCGTTCTGGGCGCAGAGGGCGACGTTTTCCATCGTGGACTGGGGGGTGGTGAAATCGATCAGCACATCGAAGTCATCGAGCACTTCACCGAGATCGCCGACAAGCGCAACGCCCAGGCGCCCAACGCCCGCCAGCTCGCCGGCATCGGCTCCGATCAGGGAACTGTTGGGCTCGACGATGGCGGCGCTCAGCTTGACACCCTCGGCCAGATGCAACGCCTCGATATTGGTCTTGCCCATTCGACCGGCCGCACCGGTCACCGCTACTCGAATCATCTGTTCACTTTCTCTGTCAGAAAAGGGTGGTTGAGGCGGCGCCTCAGACGTCGTCCTTCGGAAAGGACTGGTTCATATCGAGCGCCGGCTTGTCACAGCCCGGATGACCCACCACCCGCGCCGGCACGCCGACCACGGTGGTATGGGGCGGCACGTTTTCCAGCACCACGCTGCCGCCACCGACCTTGGCGCCGGCACCGATCTCGATATTGCCGAAAATCTTGGCGCCGGCGGCGATCAGCACGCCCTCGCGAATCTTCGGATGTCGGTCGCCGCTCTCCTTGCCGGTACCGCCGAGGGTCACGTTCTGCAGGATCGAGACGTCGTCCTCGACCACGCTGGTCTCGCCGATGACGATGCCGGTGGCATGGTCGAACATCACGCCGCGGCCGATCCGCGCCGCCGGATGGATATCCACCTGCATCACCGAACTGACGCGACTCTGAATGTAAGTGGCCAGTGCGCGCCGGCCCTCGCCCCAGAGATAATGCGCCACGCGGTGACACTGCAGGGCGCGAAAGCCCTTGAGGTACAGCAGCACGGTACAGAGACTGTCGACCGCCGGGTCACGGGTCGTCACCGCCAGCAGATCCTGGCAGGCGCAGTCGATAATGGCCGGATCCCGGGCATAGGCGTTCTCGATCAGCTCGCGCAACGACACCGCCGACATCACCTCGTCGGCCAGCTTCGACGCCAGCAGGAACGACAGCGCCGACGACAGGTCCTTGTGACTGATGATCGCGGCATGGTAGAAGCTGGCAAGGAAAGGCTCACGCTCCACTTCCAGCCGGGCTTCCTCCTGGATCCGGGCCCAGAGCGCTTCGGGCTCGACGGCTATGCTGTTCATGCTTCCCCCAGAATGGGTCGCCGGGGTGCCTGGCCGGCACCCCGCATTGTCAGGTCATGTCTTCGAAAAACTGCTTCACCGAATCGAAGAACGAGTGCTTTTTCGGGCTGTGCTTCTTGTTGCCCTCTTCGGTCGCCTGCTGGAACTCCTTGAGCAGTTCCTTCTGACGACCGGTCAGGTTGACCGGCGTCTCCACCACCACCCGCACCAGCATATCGCCGGTCGGGCCGCCGCGCACCGGGCTCACGCCCTTGCCGCGCAGCCGGAACAGCTTGCCGGTCTGGGTTTCAGCCGGCACGCGAAGCTTCACGCGGCCATCGAGGGTCGGTACTTCGAGTTCGCCGCCAAGCGCCGCGTCGATGAAACTGATCGGCACTTCGCAGTAGAGGTTGCGACCGTCGCGCTCGAAGATCGGATGCTGCAGCACATTGACCTGGACGTAGAGATCGCCCGCAGGCCCGCCATGGCTGCCCGCCTCGCCCTCGCCCGACAGACGGATGCGGTCGCCGGTATCGACACCGGGCGGAATTTTGACCGACAGTGTCTTGACCCGCTCGACCCGGCCGTGACCGTGGCAGCTGCCGCAGGGATCGGAGATCACCTTGCCTTCGCCGCGGCAGGTCGGACAGGTCTGCTGCACCGAGAAAAAGCCCTGCTGCATGCGTACCTGGCCGTGACCGCCACAGGTGCCGCAGGCTTTGGCGCTGGTGCCGGGCTTGGCACCGGAGCCGTCGCAGGTGTCGCAGGGCACCAGGGTCGGCACCTTGATGGTCTTCTCGACGCCGCGCACCGCCTCTTCGAGGCTCAGGTCGAGGTTGTAACGCAGATCGGCACCGCGCTGCACCGAGCTGCGACGCCGGCCACCGGCACCGCCGAAGATGTCGCCGAATACGTCGCCGAAAATATCGGAGAAGCTGCCGTCCATGCCACCGTGACCAAAGCCACCGGCGCCCTGGTCGACGCCGGCATGGCCGTACTGGTCGTAGGCGGCCTTCTTCTGCGCATCGGACAGCACCTCGTAGGCCTCGTTGACCTCCTTGAACTTGTCCTCGGCCTCGGCATCACCGGGATTGCGGTCCGGGTGATATTTCATGGCCATGCGGCGGTAGGCTTTCTTGATATCGCGGTCGGCGGTGTCGCGGGACACCCCCAGCACTTCGTAATAATCTCGTTTCGACATAAGCGGGTCTGTCATGTTTCAGCGGTCGGGGCCGCCGTGAACCGGACACGACAACGCGGGCTATCGCCCGCGCTGCCTCGTTTCAGAGCTTTTTGAACGCAGGGAACGACTTACTTCTTGTCGTCCTTGACCTCTTCGAACTCTGCATCGACGGCGTCATCGCCGGCTTTCTCAGACGCCTGCTCGCCACCGGCCTGGCCGGCTTCGGCTTCCTGCGCGGCTTCCGCGTACATCTTCTGCGCGATGCCGGAAATCGCTTCGGTCAGCGCCGCAGTCCTGGTCTCGATGGCATCCTTGCTGTCGCCCTTGAGCGCTTCTTCCAGCTCGGAAATCGCCTTCTCGACCTGCTCCTTCTCCTCGGCGGTGGCCTTGTCGCCCGCTTCGGTCAGGGTCTTGCGGGCCGAGTGGACCATGGCATCGCCCTGGTTGCGGGCCTGCGCCAGTTCCTCGAACTTCTTGTCCTCTTCGGCGTGGGACTCGGCATCGCGCACCATCTGGTCGATCTCGTCATCCGACAGGCCGGAGGACGCCTTGATCACGATGGACTGCTGCTTGCCGGTCGCCTTGTCCTTGGCGGACACGTTGAGGATACCGTTGGCGTCGAGGTCGAAGGTCACTTCGATCTGCGGCACGCCGCGCGGCGCGGTCGGGATATCGGCCAGATCGAAGCGACCCAGCGACTTGTTCTGCGCTGCCTGCTTGCGCTCGCCCTGCACGACGTGAATGGTCACGGCGCTCTGGTTGTCTTCGGCGGTCGAGAAGATCTGCGACTTCTTGGTCGGGATGGTGGTGTTCTTCTCGATCAGCGGCGTGGCGACGCCACCCATGGTTTCGATACCCAGGGTCAGCGGTGTCACGTCGAGCAGCAGCACGTCTTTCACGTCGCCGGACAGGACAGCGCCCTGGATCGCGGCACCGATGGCCACCGCCTCGTCCGGGTTGACGTCCTTGCGCGGTTCCTTGCCGAAGAACTCGGCCACGGAGCGCTGCACCATCGGCATGCGGGTCTGACCGCCCACCAGGATGATCTCGTCGATGGCGGATGCGCTCAGATCGGCGTCCTGCAGCGCGATGCGGCACGGCTCCAGCGAACGCTTGACCAGTTCCTCGACCAGGGATTCCAGCTTGGAGCGGGTCACCTTGACGTTGAGGTGCTTGGGCCCGGTGGCGTCGGCGGTGATGTACGGCAGGTTGACGTCGGTCTGCTGCGCGGAGGACAGCTCGACCTTGGCTTTCTCGGCCGCTTCCTTCAGACGCTGCAGCGCCAGCGGATCGTTGTGCAGATCGATGCCGGACTCTTTCTTGAACTCGTCCGCCAGGTAGTTGATCAGCTTGAGGTCGAAGTCTTCGCCGCCGAGGAAGGTGTCGCCGTTGGTGGCCAGCACTTCGAACTGGTGCTCGCCGTCGACATCGGCGATCTCGATGATGGAGATGTCGAAGGTACCGCCACCGAGGTCGTAGACGGCGATGGTGCGGTCACCCTTGCCCTTGTCGAGTCCGTAGGCCAGCGCCGCCGCGGTCGGCTCGTTGATGATGCGCTTGACGTCCAGACCCGCGATGCGGCCGGCATCCTTGGTGGCCTGACGCTGGGAGTCGTTGAAGTAGGCCGGCACGGTGATGACCGCTTCGGTGACCTTCTCGCCCAGGTAGTCCTCGGCGGTCTTCTTCATTTTCTTCAGCACTTCGGCGGAGATCTGCGGCGCGGCCAGTTTCTTGTCCTTGACCTCGACCCAGGCGTCGCCGTTGTCGGCTTCGATGATCTTGTACGGCACCATCTTGATGTCTTTCTGCACGACATCGTCGGTGAAGCGGCGACCGATCAGGCGCTTGATCGCGAAGAGAGTGTTTTTCGGGTTGGTCACGGCCTGGCGCTTCGCCGGCTGGCCGACCAGGGTTTCGCCATCGTCGCTGTAGGCGATGATGGACGGCGTGGTGCGATCGCCCTCGGCGTTTTCGATAACCTTGGTCTTGTCACCATCGAGGATAGCCACGCAGGAGTTGGTGGTCCCCAGGTCGATACCGATGATTTTACCCATTCGTCTTCACTCCAGTTTTGCAGTGGCCGCCCCGGGCGGCTCACGAAATCCGATTAAACTTGCTTGAATCTCTATATGAGTCCGACGCAGCCGGTTTCAAGGGCTGCCGCACAATCTTTGATCAGCCCTTAGCCACCATCACCATTGCCGGACGCAGCAGACGGCCGTTCAGGGTGTAGCCCTTCTGCACCACGGTGACCACGGTGTTGGCCGGGGTATCCGGCACTTCGACCAGCGACATCGCCTGGTGCAGCGCCGGATCGAATGCCTCGCCCTGGGGGTCGACCTGTTCGACGTTGAACTTCGACAGCCCGGACACCAGCATACCCAGCGTCATCTCGACGCCTTCGCGAATCGCCTTGGTCGCCTCGTCCCCGGCACTGCAGGCCTCGACCGCGCGCTCCAGGCTATCGACGATCGGCAGCATCTCGCCGGCGAATTTCTCAACGCCGAACTTGTGGGCCTTCTCGACATCCTGCTCGGCACGGCGACGGACGTTCTGGACGTCCGCCTGGCTGCGCAGCAGCTGATCGCGCAGCGTGGCCGCCTCGACCCTGGCCGACTCCAGCTCGGAGGCCAGCGTCGCGGCGTCGGGCAGATCATCAGCGCCGGCGCCCTCGGCGTCGGAGGCCGCTGCGGCGGCCGGGGTTTCCGCTTCGGCCGCTGCGGCCTGGGTCACGGATTCTTCGGTTGCCGGGGTCTCGGGCGCGTCGTCCGCCGGGTGCTTCTGTTGCTCTGCCATTCGTTTTCTCCACCACCAGGATGATTGGATGCGTTCATTACTGCCCCTGTATATGGGGTTATTCGGTGGCGATTCAAGCGTCGCGAAAGAAAAATTTTGCCGCCTTGCCGAGGCCCCGATTGCAACGGCCGTCGAAATGACCTATACAGTGAAATACTGTATGAAAACACAGGTGTGAACAGATCATGCTCAGTCAGCTGACAATCCGCAACTACGCCATTGTCGAAAGTCTGGACCTTGAACTGCTGCCAGGGATGACCGTCGTCAGCGGCGAAACCGGGGCCGGCAAGTCCATCATGCTCGACGCCCTCGGGCTCGCCCTGGGCGATCGCGCCGAAAGCGGCGCCGTGCGTACCGGCGCCGAAAGGGCCGAAATCGTCGCCACCTTCGACCTCGCCCAGCTGCCCGATGCGGCCGCCTGGCTGCGGGAACACGACCTGGATCTGGACGGCGACTGCCTGCTGCGCCGGGTCATCACGGCCGAGGGGCGTTCGCGCTCCTATATCAACGGCCAGCCCTGCCCGGTCAGCGCGGTGCGGGAGCTGGCCGACCACCTGGTCGACATCCACGGCCAGCACGAGCACCAGCGCCTGCTCAAGCGCGACTATCACCGCAGCCTGCTCGACGAGTACGCAGGCCAGAGTGAGCAGGCCGCCCGGCTGCGGGAGCACTTCAACCACTGGCGCCGGCTCGACCAGGAGCTGCGCACCCTGACGGAACAGAGCGAAGAACAGACCGCACGCCTGCAGCTGCTGAGCTATCAGACCGAAGAGCTGGACCAGCTGGGCCTGACCGACGGTGAACTCGAGCAGCTCGAGGAGGAGCAGAAAACACTCGCCAACGCCGGCCAGATCCTGCAGACCGGGCACCAGTTGCTGGAACTGACCGCCGACAGCGAGCAGGAGAACTGCCTCAGCCTGCTGGCCCACTGCGAGCAGCTGCTGGCCTCGATCGACAGCCAGTCACCGGCCCTGCAGCAGGCCGCGGATATGCTCGGCAGCGCCCAGATCCAGATCGCGGAAGCCAGCCAGGAAGTACGTCACTTCCTCGATCGTGTCGAGATCAATCCCGGCCGCCAGCAGGAGGTCGAGGAGCGCCTTTCGAGCATCTACGACATCGCCCGCAAGCACCGCATACAGCCGGAAGAGCTGACCGCCTTCCAGCAGCGTCTGCAGCAGGAACTCGACTCCCTGAGCCGGTCCGACGAGGAACTCGATGCGCTGGGTGCAGAAGTGGATGCCGCCTATACGGCTTATCTGAAGAGCGCGAAGGCGCTCAGCGCAGCCCGCCAAAAGGCTGCCCGCAGACTCGGCAAGGCCGTCGACGGCCAGCTCCATGAACTTGGGATGCTCGCAGCCCACTTCGAGGTCAGCCTCGTCGAGCTCCCGGCCGAGCGCCAGGCCCTCACGGACTGGAAGAGGTGGAGTTCCTGATCACCGCCAACCGCGGCCAGCCGCTGCGCCCGCTCGCCAAGGTCGCCTCCGGCGGCGAGCTGTCGCGCATCAGTCTGGCGATCCAGGTGATCACCGCCGAAACCTCGGCGACGCCGACCCTGGTGTTCGACGAAGTGGACGTCGGCATCGGCGGCGCCATCGCCGAAGTGGTCGGGCGCAAGCTGCGTCAGCTGGGCGAGCGCGCCCAGATCCTCTGCGTCACCCACCAGCCGCAGGTCGCCTCCCAGGGCCACCAGCACCTGTTCGTCAGCAAGAACGCCGGTGCCGCCAGAACCCACACCCGCATTCGCAACCTCGGCCGCGACGACCGTGTACAGGAAGTTGCCCGCATGCTCGGCGGCATCGATATCACCGAACGCTCGGTGGCCCATGCGAGGGAAATGCTTGGAATGGGGTGAGGAGGAAAGACGTTACAGGTTAGGCGTGACGGTTGACGCGTAAAAGCCCCCTCCAGACGTCCCGGATCCACGGACGGGAGGGTGGGTGAAGCGATGCGGCAGTACGGATTTGACCGTTTGGGGCATGGCCTGGGCATCGCGAGAACCCGCCATATCGATCGCTGTACAGATCGATTGATTTCGGTTGGCATTGTGCACCCCGATGCCTCCGGTGTTGGGTTACGAGCCTCCGGCCCACCACCCAACCTACGATTCGGGGGCGTTATAGCGCACAAAAGCCGGCAATCGCCGGCTTTTGTATTTATGCCTCATACCCTTATTTCTTCTCGCAGCCGTCCTTGCAGACCCCGTACAGATAGAGCGTACGGTCGGTAATGTGGAAACCGAGCTCTTCGGCAATCTCATTCTGGCGCCGCACCAGGTCGGGGTCGAAGAACTCCCGCACCTTGCCGCATTTGACGCAGACGACATGGTCGTGATGCTCGTCGCGCGCCAGTTCGAAAACCGAATGACCACCTTCGAAGTGGTGGCGGGAAACGAGGCCGGCGGCCTCGAACTGAGTCAGCACGCGATAGACAGTCGCCAGACCGACATCCTCTCCGTGCTCCATCAGCAGCTTGTAGATGTCTTCGGCACTGAAATGATCACCCTCACCGGCACGTTCCAGAATCTGGTAGATCTTGACCCTAGGAAGGGTGACTTTCAGTCCTGCTTTGCGCAGTTCCTGATTTTCGAGCGACATATTGATTCTCTATGCTGTTCGCGTTTTGAAGTGACTGAGTCCTTGAACAAATTGACACCCAACCAGCGTCTCCTTAGACTCCATTATCTTTATTTATGCACGAAAGTGGAAGTTAATTGCAGATGCGAAAGTTTCTTATCAGCATCGCCGCCAGTCTTCTGATCGCCGGCTGCTCCGAATTCCCTGGCGTCCACAAGATCGATGTCCCCCAGGGCAATGTCGTGACCCAGGAGATGGTCGATCAGTTGAAGCCCGGCATGTCCCGCAGCCAGGTCCGTTTTATCATGGGCACCCCGCTGGTGACCGACACTTTCAGCCCGGACCGCTGGGACTATATCTACAGCCTGAAGAAAGGCGGCGAAGCCCGGTCTCAGAAAACCGTCTCGCTGTTCTTCGACAATGACAGCCTGACACGCATCAGCGGCGACTACCGCCCCGGCGCCAGCCAGTAAACCGGAGGTGCCGCCCGGCACCTCTGGCCTAGCCCCCGCTTCCTTTTTCGCTTTCATCTTGGCGGCACGTTTCGCACGGGCCTCCTTCGGATCCGCGATCAGCGGCCGGTAGATTTCCACGCGTTCGCCGTCCCGCAGCACCTGGCTTCTGGGGTCCCGCATCGCCTTGCCGAAGATACCCATTGGCGCGTGCGCCGGATCGATCTCCGGAAACAGCTCCACGATGCCCGAACGCACCACCGCTTCATGGGCGGTACAGCCCTCCTCGACCTGCATCGAGATGATTTTCTGCTCGTGCGGCAAGGCGTAGGCGACTTCGACTGTGATCATGATCTGCTTCCTTTGTTAATCGTCGCGCCATCAACCATACAGCTGGTCGGCCCGTACCACGAAGGCATCGACCAGCGTCGTGGCCACCTGATTGAAGACCTTGCCCATTGCCAGCCCCGTCAGCTTACCGGTGAAGTCGAAGCTCAGATCCAGGCTGACCTTGCTGGCTTCGTCGCTCAGCGGCTTGAAGGTCCAGATGCCGCTGAGGGACGAAAAAGGCCCTTCCACCAGCTCGATCTGCATCCGGTCCGGACGCTCGAGGCGATTGCGGGTGGCGAAGCTGTACTTCAACCCGGCCTTGGACAGGTGCAGCCGGGCCACCAGTTCGTCGTCGTGCTCGCTGATCACGTCGACCGAGGCACACCAGGGCAGAAACTCCGGATAGCGCCGGACGTCGTTGATAAGGTCGAACATCTGTTCGGCACTATGAAACACCAGCGCGCTGCGCTCGACTCGGGTCATGGTTCTCTCTTCAGGCCAGTTTCTCGTAGAGATTCAACGCGAAAATAATGGCGACTGCAACCGGCGCGACGAAACGCAGCACCAGGTACCAGATCTGGAAATACCGGGCGTTTACGACCGCAAGCTCATTCTCGGCGACCGCTTTTTTCATGAACCAGCCGACATAGAGCGCGAGGAAAAGCCCGCCCATCGGCAGCATGATATTGGCGGTGATGAAATCGAGGAAGTCGAAGGTATTCATCCCCATCAGCTTGAAGTCCGACAGGAAATTGAAGGAACCGAGACAGGCGATCCCGACCGCCCAGCCCGCCACGCCCAGCAGCATGCAGGCCGGCAGGCGCTCCAGGTCGAACCGCTCCACCAGCCAGGCCGTTGCCGGCTCCATCAGCGAGATCGCCGAGGTCCAGGCGGCGACGCCGACCAGCAGGAAGAACAGGAAGCCGAATATCTGTCCGCCCGGCATCTGGCCGAAGGCCACCGGCAGAGTGATGAACATCAGACCGGGACCGGCACCGGGGTCCAGCTCGTTGGCAAATACGATCGGGAAGATCGCCATCCCCGCCACCAGTGCCACGACCGTATCGAGCAGGCCGATCGTCAGCACGGTACCGCCGATCGAGGCATTCTTCGGCATATAGGCGCCATAGGCCAGGATCGCCCCCATCCCCAGCGACAGTGTAAAGAAGGAATGCCCCAGCGCCACCAGCACACTGTCCCAGGTCAGCGCCTCGGGCGAAAAGCTGAACAGGAAGCTCAGACCCTCACCGAAGTGACCGGTGGTAAAGGAGTAGCCCAGCAACAGCAGCAGCAGCACGAACAGCGCCGGCATCATGATGCGGGTCGCGCGTTCCAGCCCCTTGTTGACGCCGCCGGCCACGACCAGCATCACCAGCACCACGAAGACCGAATGCCAGATCACCATGGTTTCCGGCGCGGCCAGCAGGGCCTCGAACCGGCCGCCGGCCTGGTCGCGACCGATATCCACGAAATCGCCGGCAGCCATGCCGGCAATGTAATGCAGCACCCAGCCGGCGATAACGGAATAGAAGGTGAAGATAAGGAAGCCGGCCAGCGCGCCCATCCAGCCGACCAGCTGCCAACGGCTCGACAGTCCGGACTCGCGTGCGGTCTCTTTCATCGAGTTGATCGGGCTGCAGCGGCCGCGCCGCCCCACCAGCACCTCGCCCATCATGATCGGAATACCGACCAGCAGGATGCAGAACAGATACACCAGCACAAAGGCACCACCGCCGTTTTCGCCGGTGATGTAGGGAAACTTCCAGATATTGCCGAGCCCCACCGCCGAGCCAGTCGCCGCCAGGATGAAGATCCAGCGATTAGCCCAGGTACCATGTATCGATTGTCTTTCCTGCATACTCCCCTCTTCAAGCCGCTATAACCGGTAAACGCTGCTGCCCGGTTCCCTGGGCGGCTGACCATCCTCCGATCAGGATGCCTGTTCAGCGCAAAGCCGGGCATTGTTCATATTTCAGACGGATCAGGCAACTCTTTTGCGCAATTCCCGCCGGGCGAAGGCTCGCCGGACGCAGCCGGTACCACAAAAGCCCGCCGAAACCGCGGTCGCTCTCTTTCCAGTCACCCTGCACGCCGATATAATCGCCCGCCATGGCAAAGAAAAAATCACAGAACAGCAGCTCGACCATCTGTCTCAACAAGAAGGCGAAGCACGAATACAGCATCGAGGAAAAATTCGAGGCTGGAGTCGCACTCACCGGTTGGGAGGTGAAGAGCCTGCGCGAAGGCCGCGGCCAGCTCGTGGACTCCTACGTAGTGCTCAAAAACGACGAGGCCTGGTTGGTAGGTGCCCATTTCACGCCGCTCATCAGCGCCTGCACCCATGTGGTGGCCGACCCGCGACGTGACCGCAAGCTGCTGCTGCACCGCCGCCAGATCGACAAGTTGAGCGCGGCGGTCCAGGCCAAGGGCTACACCTGCGTGGCGCTGGCGCTGTACTGGAAGCAGGGTCGCGTCAAATGCGAGATCGCCCTGGTGAAGGGCAAGAAACTGCATGACAAGCGTGCCGCCGAGAAGGAAAAGGACTGGGACCGCGAAAAACAGCGCGGCCTGGCCGCCCACTGATTTTTTTTCGCCGGCGCTGAACTTTCCTCAACGACCCGTTGTCATATTAACAACGCTGGAGAATGGGACTCGCGCAGATCCACCGGGGGATACCACCGGAGCTGCAAATCCCGTATACTGGCGTCCAGTTCGGGGGTGACTTGGCTTCGACGCCGATTGCGAACCCTTGGGTGCATGTCGAGTTTGTAGTGAATCTCGTAAATCCGTCACTACACAGTTATAGTTGCTAACGACGATAACTACGCTCTAGCTGCTTAAGCCAGCTAGCGCCGCGCTCTAAGGTGTCTGTAACTCAGAGATTTTGCGGTGTCATACGAGACAGAATCGCCCGGATGCTTTGTCTCAAGCTGAACGGTTAAAACTAAAGAGGCTCGCCCACAGCACCCTGGCTCTCGGGTCGCGACGGGTTAACTAAATAGAGATGCCTAAACATGTAGAGCTTAAGGCAGAGGATTGGCGGACGCGGGTTCGAAACCCGCCACCTCCACCAAACACCGAAAGATAAAGGCCTGTTTTTACAGGCCTTTTTCTTTTCTTGCCCCACTCTAATCGCCGAAGTGTCGAAATAGTGTCGATACCGACTGCTGAGTCGTACAATGGCTAGGCGAATCCAACGACCCAGAGGCCCTGAGGCCCTGAGGCCCTGAACCTGAACCTGAACCTGAACCTGAACCTGAACCTGAACCTGAACCTGAACCTGAACCTGAGCCTGAGCCTGAACCTGAACTAGTTGCTATGAGCCGTTCTCAGCATCACATCCCCATTCTTCCCTAGTCAACAGCAGTGGTTCCCCTTCCGGACCATTCATCCAAGTTGAGACCAGATCAGGGGGAACAAACACACTATCCAGGGCAACCTCTCCCCTCAACCAAGGACGTATATGGCACAGCAGACATTCGGCAAATTCTTGTTGGTCCCACTTTCGTATTGGCCCGCCCGCAAACGTTGATGTCACAGCCTCATTCTTGCCCTCAGTATGGCTACTCGTTATATACTTAAGCGAATACTCCACAAGACTTAACTGATAACACACTTTAGCATACAACTCATCAAACTGTATGGGGTGGAGTTTTCGCCCTCTTATCTCTTCAACGTAGCGCCCAAAAGTTGAATCAATTAACCCAGCATCTTCAAAGCTTACTATTACCCCCACCTCGCCCATTCTAATTGCAATAGAGAAATTCAAAAAATCGTCTTTAAAGTGGTAACTTAGTCCAGAACCAAGATCATGAAGATTGCAAATTAGTACTGTATATGGAGTTTGACCATTAAAACGAAGCTTATGTCTTGCAGCTTGAAGAAATAGATGAAGATTGTCGAACGACCTCATGACTTTCTCATTAATAATAGGACCTTTACCGGCTTCTTTTTGATCAGCCAACAAAGTCATCTCTTTTCTCAAAACTGAATAAAAAATCTTACCTGCCCACAAATACCAATCCAAAGAACTAGCACTAACTGATTCTTCGTAACCAGCATGAACAGCCTGTCTAATCCTATTCTCAATTGAAGACAAGTGCTCATTATTACATTCTGAACAACATGGAACCTTTAACTTTTTATATTGAATCAATGTGCGATTCAATAAAGTCAATCTTTCCGTCCACAGATTATATTTTTTTTGCAGCCATTTTGGAAAAATATGCTCTTGAGTAATATCTGCAGAGCTCGACCCACAAAGAAAACAGCAGTCTTCCTGAAACAATTGCATCCCATATTCGCTGTGGAGCATTTCACGGAAAGAGTCCATCGTCTTTCTACCTCCTAAGAGCCACAGCTGATATGAAAAGCCGAACTCACCAGTCTAATAAAGGACATAATCTTAGCTTTCCAACAGTATATTTATCTAAACCTATCGACTTCCATCGACTGGCGTTTCGTCCGCCGCCCCTGTGCCTTCTCCTTCGGCTACACTTTGTTCCGACGTTCCTTCCATGCCAGGAAAATATGTAACAGCCATTGGAAACGATCTTTCATTTTTTAAAACACTGGCGAAACCAGTAAGCACATCTAATTGAGCATTCTCAATGTTCACATGCGCTTCAGGACGATAACAATCTCGCTTCAACTGCACCTCATCGAAGTCGTACCCTAAAGCCACAGACATTTGATATAAAACTTTAGTGCACAATGTATCACCATCCCTAACCCAAGAGTCCACTGAGTCATATTCACTTCTTCTGTTTAGATGATCATTGTAGTTCTTCCAAGCATTTGTAACATTCTTTTCCGTTGGCATTTGATAACGAGTACCCAATATCCGACGCCCATAAAACTCGATATCAATCATATTTAACGATTGTACATGTTCCTTAGAGAGCCTCTCTGCTCGAGTAGACATAAGCGTCTTAAATATTGTAAGACGACGAGAGCGGCGCTCCCTTAAAGCCTCGAGAAATTTCTGAGCTTGTACGGCTAGAACAGGACCCAATAAAACCGCACCAACTGTAACCCAGTCCTTCGTAGCCATATCTAATGATTCAAACACCGTTCTTCCCCATAAAATAATGTACACCTCTAAAATAGGAATAAACCTATACATAGGGCTATGGGGTCAGGTATTGCCTTTTTCCTTTCTGATCCAAGGCTGGAGTAAAAGACAAGACATGCCCCATTTTATTGTGTTGTCAACCACTAAGACTCCTGAACCAATTTAGAGGCCTCAACAGAAATAACCATAACGAGATTTATAGGGTCATGAAACTGATCCCAGTCTCTTTCATTGCCAAATTTTTGAATATGCTCTTGTATAGCTTTGATATCCATAAGCTTACCTATCCCTACAACCACTAAAATTAAAATTCATACCAATCTGAATTACCTATATAGACCCTCTAGCTCTTTCAGACCTAAAAAATAAGATGGCTGTGAATTCTTATAATATCCTTGTGAATTTCTTCTTAGAGTTGTTCTAATTAATATACAACAGTCAATCGCTCTTGTAATACCAACGTAATGTAAATTTGTATCCTGATCCAAACTTGGATAATTTATATCATCCCAATTAACACCAGGAATACGATGAGGAAAAGACCATTCTTCAAGATCAAAATGCATTACTACTTTAAACTCCAATCCTTTCGACTTGTGAAGCGTCATAATCTGCACTTCATTATCATTTAACGGCCGATATAAATTAATTAGCTCCTTGCTATTTAGAATTAATAAAATTGCCTCATCAGACCTCCGAGTATCAATTATAGAAAGCATGGACGCTAGCTTTCTAAACTTATCAAGCACCGCTTCAATAGAATGAAAATTTCTAATTTCTTTTATATTTTTCCTTAGCTCCGAAATCTTGAAATTCCTACTATTAAGTAGATAAAAGTAATGCTTATCTATTATTTCCTGAATGGTATCAATTAGCCTAAATTTATATGCCATCAAATCTGAATAAAGATCTGAACAAGGATTACCAATCTTATCAAGCGGAGACTCCGTATAAAGACGGTATTTGATAAGCATGCCATCAGCAAGCTCTTTAATCGAGCCCTCCTTTTTGCCCAAAAGAGCGACATCAGATTCTTTCGAAATAGTACCGTCTTTTAGCCACTCACTTGTCCATCCAGAAACTACCTTACCTGCATCCCGCAAATTACCATTTAGGAGTCGCCGATAGACCCTAATATCATCTTCATCACAGACCAACAATTTAGAATCTGGGTCAGCTAGCCTTGCAGCATAGTTAATTATAGACGGATGTGATCTATGGTTAATATCTATGGCAAAACTCTTAAATCTCTCAGAGTCCTCGGATAGTTCCAGTAAGTATTCCGGTTTACTACCTCGAAACCCATATATAGACTGATCTACATCTCCTACTGCGACCGATATTAAACCCAACTCAAAAATCTTTAGAAAGAGTTTATGCTGTGACTCCGAGGTATCTTGATACTCATCAATAAATACATGTGAATATCTTGCCTTAATATATCGCTGCGCAGCAAGTGACTCCTCCAATATCAAAAGCGCGATAGCTGAAAAAGACGACATCCACAAAAATCCATCGTGGTAAAGATTCTGGAAACCATCATCTTTCAATATGTCACTAAGCGTTGGCGATTTATAATGTTCAGAAAAATACCCCTTTTGCTTTTCATCCAGCTTCTTAACTATCTGACATTCAGAAATATCTCCGCCCCAATGCCTTGATATAAAAGGCACTATGATTTCATTTAAACAAAAACTATCGATTGTACCAAAGAAACTTTGTTTTGTATCATGGCCATCCTTTTTACAACGCTCCTTTAATTCCTGGCTGGATTTTATTGTAAATGTAATCGCGATCACACCTTTATACGCAGGCAGATTGCATGTAATACGCCTAATCTTTTCTTTTATTACTGTTGTTTTACCACTTCCCGGGCATGCAGATATAATCATACTACCATCATATTCAATGGCTTTTATCTGCTGTGATGTAAATTGATGCATTATATTTAGTCCTTAGAACTTATATTAGTAAGACAAAAAAGAGGCTTTGCGATTTCCCCACTTTTTAGCCGCATCAAATCACCACCTATGCCTTTAAGCAACTCTCGCATTCTTATCGCTTTCTTACTCTGAAGATAATCCACAGACGCTTTTTCACTTGTCTTCCCAAGCGACTCCAATATAGGCCCTGGCAATTCGGAAACTAAATCATTTTCCAAATCAATTTTCGATAAGAATATTCCTTTACAGTTAACAATATCAGAGACCGCCTTCCAACTACCATTACTCAAAAGCTCAAATGAGGAAATTAGCTTATTACTATGTGTAAAGGATTCATAACCAGCCAAAGAAAGACACCTATTTATACCAGAGTATTGCCATAAATCTTTATTTGGTAATTTTGATACGTCATTATCCGTTCGCATTACCCATGGAATCTCCAAAGCATTTAGAATATTTACATAAACACTAAATGATATTCCATCAACAGATAAAATTGTTAGATTTAAAAAGTCGAGATCTATACCAAGTTGATTTGCAAGCTCGTGGTAGAAAAGAACTTCTGATGGCCCCTCAACTAGAAAAACTCCATTTGAAAAAAAGATTCTGCTGGTAAAACACTCATCCGATAACTCATTTTCTCCCAACTATCTGCAATACAAGGCGAGCAACCTTCACTAGCTGCCACAGTTGCAGCATTCTTCAAAAGTAGCCTTATTATAGAGTCAGGCGAGAATTTAGCTGCAATCTGAGGCGAATGCGAAGAGATAATTGACTGTCCAGGAAGTTCATCAATCAAATAGCTTGCAAGCTTTCTCTGTTGATGCGGATGTAGGTGGGCTTCAGGTTCTTCAATTACATAGAAAACAACTTCATTATCAAGATCATGCTCTCTAGCACTTTTTGCCTTCCACAAAGCTAGAAGAATTTGGTTATTTCGACCATCGCCACCAAGCATAACACTTGAACCATTGTTGTTAGCGCCTAACTTTAACCTATCAATAAAGTCGCTAACTTGTATAGCTCCAGTGTCCAGCTGAACTTCATAGTCTGAATAATGATGCGCCAACTTTTTCAGTTCATTATTTACATCTTTGGTAGCTCTATCCACATAAACAAGCTGAGATATTTTATCATTCAGAGTCACCAAATCCCGACTAATCTCAGAGAAAAGATCCTCATCCTCTTTAATTTCATCATCTGTTAGTGACTGTTGTGCAATCTTTAGCAGCTGTCTTTTCTCTCTACTAATGAAGCGCTCGAGATCTCGCTGAGATTCAATATATTTTAGATTGACGTACTTAAGATAAAATCTACTATTTATTGCCTGTAGCTCATCTAACGAATACCCCAAAAGAATTTGGAAGCTCAAATCACTTCGATTAGCAACATAACGAATGTATACTTCTCCATCATCACTTACATTTCCCTTTAATACCGATAGAACGGCATCTTCCACAACATCAACGAAATGGATTGTAATTTCAGCCTTATCACAGACGCCGCTACCTTTTATATGAAAATCCAGTTCCGATGGTTCTAGTTCTGTCTCAGATATACTCTTATCTAGAAGTATTCTAAGAGCATGTAACATATTGCTTTTCCCTATATCATTTCCTCCGATAATAAGGGTACTATCGTTAAACCTGACTAAAGCGTCGTTAAAGTTTCGGAATCCTTTCAAACTTACTGATGAGATTTTCACAATATTCCCTTATGAACTCTAAAAACAATCAATCTTTAAATGCAAGACAAACAAAAAACACTATAGAAGTAAAAATGCTTTAGTTAATTATTCATAAATATCTCACTCGTTTAATATACATAAACCAAACAAAAACTATACTAAAGTTAAAACACTACTGCCTTATAAAAAATAGGCAGCAACGTTCTAGAATGATTATTTGGCAAGCAATACATTATAGCTAACTCCCCATACATTTATGAACATTAATTGGCTAGACTTAAATATTAGACTTTATAATTATCAGCCAATTCTAGTACTTGACAGGTCTTAAATCGAGCAAAAAATAAACACTAACTAGATATAGAACCACTAATCTTTTTACATGACATCTTAATCTTATCCATATTTCTGAATTTTCTTATTGTTCTGTTTTTTTTAGCAATGATGAACGAGTCTTAAGGGGCTTAGTTTCATCGCGTCTTGAAGGTGGTCGGGCGCAAGATGAGCATACCTCATTGTTACTTTTACTGATGAATGCCCCAAGATGCGCTGCAATGTAAGGATGTTACCTCCCCCATCACGAAGTGTGACGCAAAGGTGTGGCGCAGCACGTGGGAAGCTTGGCCGTCAGGGAGTTGTATCGACGTTCGCTCCAGAACACGCCGGAATGCCCCAATACTGCTGGAAAAGGGGCCATAAGCGACCCAGTGAGCATGCAACCTTTCCTCCAGCTCCCTCGCAATGGGCACAGTCCGAACCTTCCCCGTTTTTGTGTTAGTAAAGGTTACTGTGGGTAATGTGGGTAATGGGGTCATGGGTAATGGGGTCAGGTCTTGTCTTTTGCCTTTCAAATATAGGGCCTGCCCCCAGTTTCCACAGCCCTTTCAATGCGCCTTATGCGGATGCGCCGACAGATCGACACCCAATGCCAAAACCACCGCCAGGAAGCTTTGCAGCGTAGGATTCCCCTTCTCGCTGAAGGAGCGATACAACTGCTCACGGGACAGGCCAGTTTGTTTCGAAACGGCGCTCATCCCCTTGGCACGGGTAACGACGCCCAGTGCCTTGGCGATATACTGGGCGTCGCCGGTTTCAAGGGCATCTGACAGAAATTCAGCAACAGCCTCAGGACTGTCCAGGTGCTCTGCCGGATCGAATCCTGTAAATTTGGTCATCGCTGAAACCTACACTCTTTCAACACTTCATGCGCCGCATCGATGTCGCGCTGCTGCGAACCTGTGATTCCAATAAATCGTTGGCTTATTCCCGCCCACGGCTTATCGGCATTATCCGTTACTGGCTTGGACGACGATACAGCGTGAGCACCAAAGCCGCCGCCGGGACGTAGCGTGGGCCATCCGGCACCAGGGTGCCGGCCTCGATCAGTGCCAGGGCCTCGCTCGCGTGCGCCGCTTGCATCGGTACCGCATCCTCGATCCCGTGGCCTATATGCCCAATCCAATACGGCGTCCCATCGTCATCGAGCGCGACATGGAACTGAAGCCCGGTGCGGTCGTCGAGAATCTCCAGCACGGTCAGGGATTTCATAGCTGCTTCCATCAACTATAACGGTTGTTGGCAATGGGGCCTTTCGACAGGACGATTGACGTTTGGAGCGGTCAAGAAAGCCGCGATACCGGACCGGGCTCAACTGCAGCCGGAAGATGTTCGCACATCCCTCTTCGTTACCCTGGCCGACGACGATCCAGTATAGATTGCACTGCCGTCTCCCATCATGAAAAGAAATGCACAGCCATCTTCAGCAGCGGGTTCGGGTACTCGATCTTCTGGTGAAGCCGCCAGTCGCTGCACGCGTTTGCCGATTATCGCAATGAAGGTGAAGGCGATCGGTCAGGCGACCCGGTAGGCGCCCGCCCAGCGGGCGATGAAGTCGCCATCGATTCCGGAGTTGTAGCCGGTGATGATCGCGGTCATGACGAACACCATCAGTATCGACATCAGCAAGGGCGTCACGATCGGCAGGTATTTTTTCGGCAGCATCAGAGGGTCTCAAAAAGACCCCCAATTTCCCCCAAAGCTCACTCCTGAGCGGCAATCTTGACCATTATGTGGGCGTATGGTGTTCCTTTCCACATCACATAGACGGGATCATTCGGATTGGTCGACAGGCCCTCGAGCATGGCGCTGTCGGGTACGATGATCATGAGGTGCGGACCTTCCTTGACCCAGTCGTCAGTCGATTCGGGATCACTGGCGTAGGGGTCGCTATTGCTCAAACCGATCGCCGTGCCTTCACCGGCGAGCATGTAGGACACACTGAGCTTGTCGGGCTTGAAGTCCTCCTTGTTCATCATCGCGCTGATCAGCGCATCCCAGATCGGCTCATTGCACATCGGGCCAATCGCTTCCTGCTGTGGATAACAGCTGTAGCCGTTCGAGCCTTCCCGCAGAACGGTGCCATCGGGGGCCTTGATGGTTGCATTCGCTGTGACGGACGGTGGACCTGCGCTTTCTGCACTGGCGATCATGGCGTCCTTGTCGCTTGCCAGGAGCAGACTACTTCCAAGCAGACCCATGCACGCACAAGCGATAATGGACTGGCTGTACATGGTAGTCTCCATTTGGGAATGATTTTGACGTGCTCGACCAGAGCACTCATGCAAAAGTATAGGAGACCGCCTCAGCTTATTGACCTGGCGGCAGACCACCGATAAGCCTTCCTCAATACCCATAAAAGGTACAAGCCTTGCATAGACACCCTGTCATCACCCGACAGGCGGATTCCCATGCATGGACATCTCAGGACTGCAGAAGATTTCTTCCTCGCATCCAGGCGATCGGAGATCGCGTCACTCAGGCAACTGACGGCCAGTTGCGAGCTGGTTACCCGGGTCAGCGCGCTGATTCACGAACTGCAGCGCGAGCGCGGCCTGTCGAATGTCTATCTGAAGTCCCGGGGTGCCCGCTTTCGTCAGCAGCGCGCGGGACAGATCGACGCCTGCGTGCGGGCGGAAGCGCAGCTCAGGCAGGGGCTGCAGACACTCGATTTCGACGACTCCCCGGCGGCCGCACGCGCACGCCTGTTCAACACCATCGCCTATTGCCTGCACGGCCTCGATGCGCTCCCCGGGCTGAGAACGGAAGTCGACCGGCTTGCTCTCAGCGCGACGGACAGTACCCTGGCGATGGGCCGTCTGATTGCAGGGCTGCTGAGCCTGATCTTCGAGACGGCCGACCTTTCTGACGACCCTCAGATCACCCGTGCCCTGGTGGTCAAGTTCAATTTCCTGCAGGGCAAGGAGTATGCGGGACAGGAGCGGGCCTGGGCCGCGATCGGTTTCGCCGCGGGGGAGTTCACCGAAATACAGCTCGACCATCTGGCCGGGCTCGTCGAGCTACAGGGCGGCAGTTTCCGGGTTTTCGAGGAGCTCTCCGAACCGGAGCCGATCAGGCTCTGGCGTGAAACCGAACACGCCGAAAACACCCGGGAACTCGACCGCCTGCGCCGGGTGATCAGTCGGACCGAGGCCCGGCAACCGGTTCCTTCGGCCCTCAGCGAGGTCTGGTATGAGCTGGCGACGGCGCGTATCGACTCGATGCAGCGGATCGAGGAGCTGCTTTCGGCTTCGCTGCTGCGGTTGTGCCAGCGGCGCCTGAGCCTGGCGGAAGCGGAACTGGCGCGGCACCAGGACTGCCTGCAGCAGCTCGCGTCCCTGGCAGCGCCGGCGGGGACGCCGCTGATCCGGCGGCCCGGGCGCGAAGGCGCGCACCTGCGGACGCCGGATGATGCTGCTGCCATCCAGGCCCATTACAGCCGGGAGCTGGTCAGGTCCCTGCACGATCTGGTCGAGCAGCAGTCGGAAAGACTCGACCGCCTGGGAGACGAGTTGACCGAAGCACGACAATCCCTGTCCGAGCGCAAGCTGATCGAACGCGCCAAGGGGTTGCTGATGCAGCACCAGGGCCTGGACGAGGAACAGGCCTACCGGACACTGCAGCTGACCTCGATGCGGCTGAACCGACGCCTGGCCGAGGTTGCCGAAAGCCTGATCGGCAATGCCACACAGCTGAACATCACAGCAGCGGATGGCAACCTGACGACTGACTGAATAAGCGAACATTTTGCGGGCATACCGCGGTTGCGCTGCACAGTTGCGGCGCACAGCCTGGTTCGAAATCCTCCCCTTTTCTATCAACTTGTTGATTTTTATAGACTTTAAAAGCACTGCCTTTCTGGTACGTCAATTGCTTTGTACTGAATACCCTTAGGGCCAGGGCAGGCCCTGACAGTTCGAGAGTTTCTGGATAACGGCGTCCAGCACTGACCTGCTACAGGCGGGAAAGGTGCGGGCGCCGTTTTTTTGGCTCCGGTCTGTCCAGGCATCAATGAAGCCGTTGCTGCAGTAAGCCGGCATCGAATGAACCTGTAGATTTCCAACGCTGAACGAGGCAATAACATGGCTTATTTAATTCCGTCAGAATTTGTAACCAAGATGGTGGATGCGGGTGAATCCAAGGTCTTCATGTCGACCCGGGATACCCTGATCCGAGCCTATATGGCCGGCGCGATCCTCGCCCTGGCCGCGGTATTCGCGGTCACCGTTGCGGTGCAGACCGGCGTCTTCCTGATCGGCGCGATCCTGTTCCCGGTCGGATTCTGCATGCTCTACCTGATGGGCTTCGACCTGCTGACCGGTGTCTTCATGCTGACGCCGCTGGCCTGGCTCGACAAGCGTCCCGGCGTCACGCCCCCGCAGATCCTGCGCAACTGGGGCCTGGTGTTCGTCGGCAACTTCGCCGGTGCACTGACCGTGGCCTTCATGATGTCCTATATCTTCACCTATGGGTACAACACCGACGGCGGCGCCATTGCCGAGAAGGTCGCGGGTATCGGCGAAGCCCGCACCCTGGGTTATGCGCAGTACGGTCTGGATGGCTGGCTGACAATCTTCATCCGCGGCATGCTCTGCAACTGGATGGTGTCCCTGGGTGTTGTCGGGGCGATGATCTCCACGACCGTCAGCGGCAAGGTGCTGGCGATGTGGATGCCGATCATGCTGTTCTTCTTCATGGGTTTCGAGCACTCCGTGGTCAACATGTTCCTGTTCCCGTTCGGCCTGATCATGGGCGGTGACTTCTCCATCATGGACTACTTCATCTGGAACGAGATCCCGACCGCGCTGGGCAACCTGGTGGGCGGCCTCGCCTTCACCGGCCTGACCCTGTACAGCACCCACGTCCGCACCGCGGCCAAACGCCGGGTCGAAGCGACCGGCGCCACCCGGCCCGCGAACGCCTGAATCGGCTTCCCGACCTCAGCCACCTCCGGCGGCTGAGGTCGGGCGATGACCATGAGCAGTCGACTCAACGTCAGCCTCGGCCAGTGCTCCGACAGGGGCCTCAAAGAGCACAATCAGGATTTCCACGGCGCCCTTGTTCCCGCCGAACCTCTGCTGAGCCTCAAGGGTGTGGTCCTGGCGATGGCCGACGGCATCAGTACCAGCACTGTCAGCCAGGTCGCCAGTGAAACCGCCGTCAAATCCTTTCTCGATGACTACTACTGCACATCCGACGCCTGGACCGTGCGCAATGCCGCGCAAAGGGTTCTGACCGCCACCAACAGCTGGCTCCACGCGCAAACCCGTCGCAGCGAATTCCTCTACGACAGGGACAGGGGATATGTGTGCACCATCAGCGCGCTGGTGATCAAGGCCGCCACCGCGCACCTGTTTCATGTCGGCGATACCCGCGTCTACCGCGTGCACGGGAATGCACTGGAACAGCTGACCAGGGATCACCGGCTCTGGGCCTCGCGGGAGCAGAGCTGCCTGAGCCGCGCGCTCGGCATGGACGAACAGCTGGAGCTGGACTATCAGGCGGTTCCGATCCAGCCCGGCGACATCTTCATTCTGGCGACCGACGGCGTCTACGAGCATGTCGATGCCGGGTTCATGACCCGCTCGATCCGCGACGGTGGCGCCGACCTGGACGCCGCGGCCCGGACCATCGTCGAGCAGGCCCGCGAGCGGGGCAGCCCCGAAAATTTGAGCATCCAGATCCTGCGCATCGACAGCCTTCCCGGGCACGAGGGTCCGGACCTGCAGCTTCAGGCCGAGGCGCTGCCGTTGCCCCCGATGCTGGAGCCGCGCATGCACTTCGATGGCTACCGCATCCTCCGCGAGGTCCACGCCAGCAGTCGCAGCCACGTCTTTCTGGCACTGGACGAACAAAGCGACACCGAGGTCATTCTCAAGATCCCGTCGATCGACCTGAGCACCGATCCGGCCTATCTGGAGCGTTTCCTGATGGAGGAGTGGATCGCCCGTCGCCTCAGCAGTGCACAGGTGCTCAAGGCGGCTCTCCCGTCACGGCCGCGCAACTATCTCTATACGGTCACCGAACATGTCGACGGCCAGACACTGGCGCAGTGGCTGGTCGATCACCCCCGCCCCGATCTGGAAACCGTACGCACTATCGTCGAGCAGATAGCCAGGGGCTGCGGGCTTTCCACCGCATGGAGATGATTCATCAGGACCTGAAGCCCGACAACATCATGATCGACCGCAGCGGCACGGTGAAGATCATCGACTTCGGCTCCACCCGCGTCGCCGGCATCGTCGAATCCGCCCGGACACCCGACCAGCCGCATCTGCTCGGCACCGCGCTCTTTTCCGCCCCCGAGTATTTTCTCGGCGAAAGCGGCAGCCCCGCTCGGACCAGTATGCCCTTGGCGTCATCACCTACCAGATGCTGTCGGGGCGCTTTCCCTACGGCACCCAGGTGCCGAAGGCGAAAACGGCGGCGGCTCAGCGCCGGCTCAGCTACCGGTCGGTTCTGGATGAGGAGCGGGAGATTCCGGCCTGGGTCGACGAAACGCTGAAAAAGGCCGTACATCCCGATCCCTGGAAACGTTATGACGAGCTGTCGGAGTTCGTCGTCGACCTGCGCCGGCCCAGCCAGGCATTTCTGAACAGGACCCGGCCACCGTTGCTGGCGCGCAATCCGGTGCTGTTCTGGCAGGGCGTCTCCCTGACGCTGTCGCTGGTGATCGTCCTGCTGCTTGCACAATGAAACCGAGTCAACACCGCAATCGAAACCGAGGAAGCCACCATGATCAGTTGTCGTGAAGAAGTAACGCAGATGATACTGGCCGCCAGGGTCAGCAAGGGAATCAGCTGGAGCGAGGTTGCCGCCGCCGTCAATCTGTCCAAGGAGTGGACGACCGCAGCCTGCCTGGGGCAGATGACCTTCGACAGGGAGCAGGCCGCAATCGTCGGCCGGCTGTTCGATCTTTCGGACGAAGCGATCGCCTGGCTGCAGATAGCGCCGTCGAAGGGCTCGCTGCCCACCGCCGTGCCAACCGATCCGCTGATCTACCGCTGGTACGAAATCGTGAGCGTCTACGGCAGCACCATCAAGGAGCTGATCCATGAAGAGTTCGGCGACGGCATCATGAGCGCCATCGATTTCTCCCTCGATATCCGGCGCGAAGAGGATCCGAAGGGCGATCGCGTCCAGGTCCTCATGTCGGGCAAGTTCCTGCCATACAAGCGCTACTGAGCCACGAGAGGACAGGCGCCAGCCGGGCAGGAAGCCCGGCACTGAAACGATGCTCTAACCGTTCAGGGCCGTTGCGGTATCGCTGCCCATCACGCGATTGCGGCCCGCGTTCTTGGCGCGGTAAAGCGCCTGATCGGCCCGGTTGTAGAGGCTCTTGAAATCGTCGTCGGCTCTGAATTCCGACACGCCGATACTGATGGTGACGCCGACCTCGCCGGCCCGGGTCGGAATCACCCGCAGCGCGACCTGCCCTCTGAGTCGTTCGCTTACGGCTCTGGCTTCACGCTCGGTGGTACTGGGCAGCAGCGCGGCAAACTCCTCTCCGCCGACACGGGCGAAGAGGTCACAGTCGCGCAGCGTTTCCTGACACAAACGGGCGACCGCTCTCAGCGCCTCGTCTCCGGTCTGATGCCCGAAGCGATCGTTGACCGCCTTGAAGTGGTCGATATCGAGCAGCAGCATCGACAGCGTCTGGTCGTAGCGCCGGGCCCGGCTGAGCTCCTGCTCGACGGCCTGAACAAAGACCCCCGGCTGCTGACGCCGGTCAGGGAATCGGTCGTCGCCAGTCTCTTCAGCTCGTCGAGCGAGTGCTCCTCGGCGATCGACACCCCGACCCAGCGACCCAGCAGGCGCATGAATTCGAGGTCGCTGGCATCGAAGTGCCGCTCGTAGGGTTTGGACGATGAAAAGTTCAGGGTACCGTACAGCTCGCCATTCACCCAGACCGGCACGCCGATATAGCACTCCAGGCGAAAGGCGTCGAAACAGGGGTGCCCGGCATACTCCGACTGGCTCATGTGATCAATGGCGATGACGTCGCCGGACGCAAGCACCATCGAACAGTAGGTGGTGCTCAGCTCGAAATCGTCGCCGTTACGCAGCGCGGCACCCGGCGGTGCCACGCAGGCCTCGACACGATAAAGCCCCCGGCGACCTGGCTGATGATACCGAACTCGACGCCGAGATGACGACAGCCGAGCGTCAGCGCCCGCTGCAGCTTGGCAGCCAGATTGTCGCCGGAGTGGGTCGCGATGTCATTCAGGGTCCGCAGGCTGTCGTTGGCAAACTGCAGCCGTGCCTGCTGCTCCACCAGCCGGTTCTGGTAACGCTGTTGGAAACGCAGCGACCGTGCCAGCAGATAGCCGCCAACGAACATCAGCAACGAGATCAGGCCGGCCCCCAGTTGGTAATAACGCCAGCGCTGCTCGTGGGCGGCGAACACCTCATCGACCGCCTTGGTCACCGCCACCACCATCGGATAGTCCGCAACCTGGCGGTAGCTGATCAGCCGCTCGATACCGTCAACGGAGCTGCGTACCCGATAGTATCCGGCAGCAGGCGCATCGGCTTGCATGAAGGGCCGGCCGGGTGGCACCGATCGGCCGATAGCCTCGACGTCCATCTGCGACCGACTGCCCCGGGCGCGGAAAATGCCGTCGGTACCGATCAACGCGATGGAGCCGTTCTCGCCGAGATCGATGGTGGCAAAGAATTCGGAGAAATAGTCCGGGCTCAGCGAGATCACCAGCACGCCGCCGAAGCCGCCCCTTTCGTTCGGAATCGGCCGGGTCATCTGGATGCTGTAGCGTCCCGACACCCGGCCCTTCACCGGCTTGCTGATAAAGAGGGCATCTTCCGTGCGATCCTTATGGACACGGAAATGCTCGCGATCGCTCAGATCGACCGGCTTCGCGTCCGGATCGAGATTCGAGTAGGCGAGCCTGCCGCCGGGGCCGATCACAGCAATCTGCACCAGCAGGGCTTCGTCATACGCCTCCCCCAGCAGCCGCACCCACTCCTCGAAGGTACCACGGTCGGTCTCCCAGGCTCTGCGCAGCAATAGCAGGGCCGCATCGACATCGTGGAAGGTGCGAACCACATGTTCCTCGAAGGTACGGGTCAGGTTCGCCGCCCCGTTCAGTGCCTCGCGCTCGACGGCTTCGCGATTGCGGGCCTGCTCATACATCAAGACCAGCCAGAGCAGAGCCACCAGGACCAGGGTGACGATGCGGATCGTGCAGGGGCGGCCAATAAGCGGATGTCGGGGTGGCGCCGGCGGTTCTGACATCGGTATTTCTATGACCTTGTCGGCTGTAGGGGCAAGTTGAGACCGCTAGCTTAGCCAAATTCAGGTGTAGATGTCATACATTGATCAAGGACTCAGACTTTAGTCGAATATCCCGTTCTGCGGCGACCATGGCGCCTCAGGAGCCTACGGCCTCCGGGTGTCGCCGGTTCCCCGCTCCGGGACAAGGTCTGCGACTTGTGCGACCGGAAAGCTTGCCGGTATGCTCACAACTTGATCGGACGGACGCGTAGCAGGTTACCGCCAATGGAGCTGGGATGGGTATTGGTACTGTTGTTGTCACTGCTGCTGGCACACCGGCTTTGGCGACGGCAGGGCGCTGCAACGAGTCCGCCCCCGGAGATCGCGGACTATCTGGCGGACGCGATCCTGACAGTGGAGGCCGATGGCCGGATAGGTTACGCCAACCCTGCGGCTTCGCATCTGCTCGGCTACGATCGACAGGAGCTGATCGGCCTTTGCGTGGAGAGGCTGGTACCGGAACAGCAGCGCCACCACCACCAGCATTGGCGCAGCGCCTTTGCCGCAACCGGACAGTCGCGTCCGCTGGGGCAGTTGAATGCCCTGGCGGCACGTCATAAATCGGGCCGCTCCATTCCCGTGCGTATCAGCCTGGTATCGTTGCCCCGCCAACAGGACCCGCTGCATCCGATACTGGTCACCCTCTATCCGGCGCTGGACAACGAGGAGGTCTTCGAGCAGGTGCAGCAGGATGCAGGCGTCGGCACCTGGGAGTGGGATATCGAGCAGGACAGGCTGAGCTGGTCACGCAGTGTCTTCAATATGTTCGGACTGGACCCGAACCGTTTCAAGGCCAGCTACGATGCCTACCTCGGTGTTGTCCACCCGGATGATCGCGAACGCGTCGACCGGAGCGTGCAGGGATCTCTCGACAGCGGCACACCCTATCAGATCGAATATCGTATCATCCGCAACGGCGAGGTCCGCCGGCTGCTGGAACGCAATTACCTGCATCGTGATGCCCAGGGCGTGTTGCGCCATATGTGGGGCAGTGTCGTCGATGTGACCGAGAAACGTCGCGCCGAAGCGCGTCTGCAGCTGGCGGAGACGGTATTCAGCCACTGCGCCGAAGGTATCGCAGTGTTCGACAGTTCGCAGCAGGTCGTCAGAACCAATGCGGCACTGCTGGACATCACCGGTTGCGACGAGCCCGGCGTCAGCCGGCTGCTGGACCGCGACCTTCTGTTTCAGGCGGATGCCGGGACGCCTGTCTCGCTGCCGGACCTGCTCGAAGAGCCTGGCGCTAAAGACGGCGAGTGGCGCGGCGAACTGATCCTCAAGCGTCGCGACGGCGACTGCATACCGGTACTGGCGTCGGTCTCGTCTATCGGCGGGAACAACGCCGAAGTCAGCGAGTACGTGCTGGTTTGCAGTGATATCCGGCAGCTCAAGGAACAGCAACGGCAACTGCAGCACCTGGCAATGCACGACAGCCTGACCGGCCTGCCCAACCGGCGTCTGTTCGCCGAGCACCTGGAGCGGGCCCTTGCCCGCAGTCAGCGCTCGGGCGAACGCCTGGCGGTGATCTTCGCCGATCTCGACGGCTTCAAGCTCGTCAACGACCGCTTTGGCCATGAAGCCGGCGACGAACTGCTGTGCCAACTGGCGACGCGCTTCGAGGGCCTGCTGCGCAGCAGTGATACGGTCGCCCGTATCGGCGGCGACGAGTTTGCCTTCATTCTGCCCGACTGCGGCAATGACGAGGCACTGGCGGCGCTCCTGGCAAGGCTTATCAGCGATGGCGCCTGCCCTCATCGTGGCATCAGTGTCACGCTGAGCCTCGGTGCGGCCTGCTATCCGGATCATGGAACGGAGGGCGCCGAGCTGCTGATAGTGGCGGACCAGACCATGTACCGGGCCAAAAACAGCGGCAAGAACCGCTTCCAGATCGCCCCTGACGAGCGACCGCGCACCGTCTCCTCATAGCATCAGTTCGTAATGCAGAAACTCTTTGTCCTCGACATATCCCTGCGCCTCGTACAGGCGGCGCGCCCCGAGGTTCGCTCGCGCCGTGAACAGCTCCACCAGACAGCAGCTTTGCCTTGTCGCCGCCTGCCGTGTGGCCTGCAGCAGCGCGCGGGCCACGCCCTGCCGGCGCGCCTCTGCAACGACGAAAAGATCGCTTAACAGCCAGCTGGGACGGCATTCAAGCGACGAATAGCCCGCATAACACTGAACAAACCCGACGGCCGTCGGACCTTTGCGAGCCAGCAGTAAAAGACTGTCCTGTGCCTCGAAGCGTGCCCGCAAAAACCGCTCTGCCTTCGTCAGGTCGCCGTCATACCCATAGAACTGCCGGTACTGATCGAACAGCGGGGCAAGATCCACGATATCGTCACGGCACGCTTCTCTGACAGTCAGCTGTTCCGGTTGGATGGACATAGCGATCTCCGGTGTCAGGGCACGATGATAGGCAGCATCGGGCAAGGTACTCGTCCGCACGCCGTATCGCAATCAGTCAGGGCAAGGTTGCCTCGCCCCCCGACCCAAGACTGTCCTGGACCGCGCTGCTCAAGCACATCGATTACTCGAGCGTTGCACTGAACCGAAAAAGACAGGGCCCGCCAATGGCGGGCCCTGTCGTGATGGCTGACCGCTGGAGCGATCAGTTGCGGCTGGCGCGCAGCATCGCATAGAGCTCGTCCTTGAGCTGCAGGCGCTTGAGCTTGTAGTCCTCCTCGACACGGGTCGCGACCGGTTCGATCTCGGCCTGCATACGCTCCACCTCTTTGGTGATGTCGTGGTATTCATCGAAAAGCCGGGCGAAGTGGGCATCCTTCACCTTCAGTTCGTGGATGGCGTCGCGGAATTCCGGCAGCTCGTGTACCAGGTCATGATGTTCGATGGTCATTGAACGCTCCTTCTGCGTTGATTCCCTGTATTGAGGCCACTATTCATCATTCCCGCCCTCGCCGTATTGATATCGATCAATCGCCCGCTGAATCGGACGGTCGTCGTCACCAGAACGCCTGCGCCGGGCCACGGCGACCGGAGCCAGAGCGGTGCAACAGGCTTCCCGCGCATGCACCATTGCGGCGCATACGGCATGCAATCCGCTGTTTTGGCTGCGTGAAAAGGGGTTGCCGGCACCGTATAGCGGCGCTGGCATTTGACTTGCAGGGGCTTACCCGACGCAGACAGCTCCTGTCGGCCCGCCAGACGAGGTGTTCATGATGCGATTGCTGATATCCACCGATCTCGACGGTACCCTGCTGGATCACTACAGCTATAGTGCTGCCGCCGCCGAATCCCAGCTCCGGACGTTGCAGACGCTGGACATCCCCTGGATTCTCAATACCAGCAAGACGCTGGCGGAGCTGGAGCCGCTGCGACAGTGCCTCGGACATCGGGACCCCTTCGTCGTCGAAAACGGTGCGGCCGTCTACATCCCGGCAGAGTTGCCGGTGGCGACGACAACTTGTCCACAGATCGACGGCCGTTACCGGCGTCAGACCTTCGGTCCCGACCGCAGCCGAATCCTGAATGCGCTGGCGCCGTTGTCGCGCCGCTATCGCTTTACCGGCTTTGCCGCCATGACCACGGACAGCATCGTCCGGCTGACGGGGCTGGCACCCGAAGCGGCCGCGCAGGCACTGCAGCGGCAGTTCACCGAACCGCTGGTCTGGCAGGACTCGGCAGCGGCACTGGACGATTTCGCCGCCGAGCTGGCCCTGGTGGGACTGCAGATACAGCGTGGCGGGCGCTTCGTGCATGTGATGGGGCACTGCGACAAGGCCGCGGCCATGGGCTGGCTCGCCGGTCGGTACGGCGAGCTCTGGAACGAGCCCGTCACGACGCTGGCCCTGGGTGACGGCGAGAACGATATCGGCATGCTGCAGCAGGCCGATATCGCGGTACTGGTGCGCTCGCCGGCCCATCCGCCTCCGGCCGTGCCGGGACGCGCCGATATCCGGCTGACCGACGAGACCGGTCCGGCCGGCTGGAGCCAGGCCGTGAAACAGACCCTGACCGAACTGGGCCTCGGCGGCCCATGAACCTCCTCACCCGAACCAGGAGCGAGCATGGGCGACTTTTACCAGAACGGCATCATCACCACGCTGCACAACCTCTCGCAGCGACCGCTGGAAGCACTGGAGCAGGAACTGCTGACATTTTCCAGGGCCCGCCCGATGGCCCTGATCCTGCCCTGCCTCTACTCCGAGCTCGAAGGCGAGGCGATGCCCCGGATCCTCGGGCATCTGCAACAGGTGCCCTACCTGTCCGAGATCGTCATCGGACTCGACCGGGCCGACGAGCAGCAGTACCGCGACGCGCTGCGCTTCTTCTCCGCCCTGCCCCAGCGCCACCGGGTGCTCTGGAACGACGGCCCGCGCCTGCGCGCCATCGACGGCACCCTCAGGGGCGAGGCGCTCGCGCCGCTGCAGCCGGGCAAGGGCCGCAACGTCTGGTTCTGCATGGGCTACACCCTGGCGGCCGGCCGCGCCGAGTCCATCGCCATGCACGACTGCGATATCCTGACCTACGACCGCGAGCTGCTCGCACGACTGATCTACCCGGTCGCCAACCCGAATTTCAATTACGAGTTCTGCAAGGGCTTCTACGCCCGGATCGCCGATGGCAGGATCAATGGCCGCGTCAGCCGCCTGCTGGTCACGCCGCTGCTGCGGGCACTGAAGAAGGTCTTCGGCAACCTGGACTACCTCGAATATCTCGACAGCTACCGCTACCCGCTGGCCGGCGAATTCTCGTTCCGGCGCGATGTCATGAGCGACATTCGCATTCCCAGCGACTGGGGCCTGGAGATCGGCGTGCTCAGCGAAATGACGCGCAACTACTCCAACAACCGTCTCTGCCAGGTCGATATCGCCGCCACCTACGACCACAAACACCAGGACCTGTCGCCGGACAGCGACCAGGGTGGGCTGTCGAAAATGTCGATCGACATCACCAAGGCGATCTTCCGCAAACTGGCCACCAACGGCATTGTCTTCAGCCAAGAAACCTTCAGGACCATCAAGGCGACTTACTTCCGCATCGCGCTGGACTTCGTCGAAACCTATCGCAACGACGCCGAGATCAACGGTCTCGACCTCGACGTGCACCAGGAGGAGCAGGCGGTCGAACTCTTCGCCCGCAATATCGTCAAGGCCGGCAGCCACTTTCTCGACAACCCGATGGAGGCGCCGTTCATCTCCAGCTGGAACCGCGTGATCAGCGCCTTCCCGGGGTGCAGCAGCAACTGCTGGCCGCCGTCGAAGCCGACATGGCCGAATACGGGGACCCGCGATGACGGCTCCGGCAACACCGCTGGAACAGCGGCTGGCGGCACACCTGCAGCAGCTCTACCCGGAACGGGACGCAGCCGGGCTGGCCCGTGAATGCCTGCAGCGTCTGGGACTTGCGGCCGACACCCCGTCACCGGCGCCGCACCGCAACCTCTGGGACCAGAGCGACATCATGGTCATCACCTATGGCGACAGCCTGCGGTCGGACTCTGAA
The DNA here is from genome assembly GCF_042661465.1 of Marinobacterium aestuariivivens. Classification (NCBI taxonomy): domain Bacteria; kingdom Pseudomonadati; phylum Pseudomonadota; class Gammaproteobacteria; order Oceanospirillales; family Oceanospirillaceae; genus Marinobacterium; species Marinobacterium aestuariivivens. The sequence goes on from NZ_JBHSWE010000001.1 coordinate 1,686,262, forward strand.
CCTCCACTGCGGACCCTTTCCGGCTTCCTCGAGGCCCGCTTGCAGGACTGCATCTCGAGCGTCCATATCCTGCCGTTCTTTCCCTACAGCTCGGACGACGGCTTCAGCGTGATGGACTACACCACGGTCAATCCGTCACTGGGCGACTGGGACGATATCACGGCGATCAGCCGGCAGTTCAAGGTGATGGGCGACCTGGTGATCAACCACTGTTCCAGCCGCAGTCTCTGGTTCGAGAACTACCGTGCCGGACTCGAACCCGGCGCCGGTTATTTCGTCGAGGTCCCGTCGGAGGCCGACCTCGGTGCCGTGGTAAGGCCGCGCACCTCGCCGCTGCTGCGCGAGGTGAAGACGCCGGGAGGCGAACGCCATGTCTGGTGCACCTTCAGCCACGACCAGGTCGATCTCGACTTCCGCAATCCCCGGGTGCTGCTCGAATTTCTCGGCATCATTCGCCTCTACCTCGACAGGGGCATCCGCTGGTTCCGCCTCGATGCGGTCGCCTTCCTGTGGAAAATTCCGGGCACCCCCTGCATCAACCTGCCCGAAACCCACGAGGTGATCCGGCTGCTGCGGCTACTGATCGAGCACCATTCACCCGATGCGGTGATCGTCACCGAAACCAATATTCCCAATCGCGAGAACCTGACCTATTTCGGCAACGCCAACGAGGCGCACCTGATCTACAACTTCTCGCTGCCGCCGCTGCTGATCAATGCGCTGGTCAGCGGCTCCTGCAAACACCTGAAAAGCTGGCTGATGACGATGCCGCCGGCGCAGTACGGCACCGCCTACCTGAACTTCATCGCCTCCCACGACGGCGTCGGACTGCGCCCCGCCGAAGGCCTGCTGAGCGACTGGGAACTCCAGACGCTAATCTCGACGATGCAGCGCTTCGGCGGGCGGGTCAGCTCGCGCACCACCGCCGGCGGCGAATCCTGCCCCTACGAGATCAACATCAGTCTCTGGGACGCGCTGCGCGGTACCAACGCCCGGGGGCCTGATCAGTGGCAGTTTGCCCGCTTTCTGTGCGCCGCCGCGATCATGGCGGCGCTCGAGGGGGTGCCGGCCTACTATATCCACAGCCTGGTGGCGACCGGCAACGACCAGGCACGCGTCGATAATACCGGCAGTTTCCGCTCGATCAACCGTCATATCTGGCGGTCCGAGGACCTGGAAGCCGCCCTCGACAGCGACAGTCATCACCACCGGGTGTTCGAGGCGATGCGCAGGCTGCTGCGCCTGCGCCGCCGGCAGCCCGCCTTCCACCCCAACGCAACCCAGTACACGCTGCACACCGGCGAGGCGCTGTTCTCGTTCTGGCGCCAGAGTATCGACCGGCGTCAGAGTATTTTCGCTATCCACAACGTCAGCGACCAGCCACAGAGTGTCAGCCTGTCGGAGCTGAACCTGATCCTCACCGACCAGTGGCTTGACCTGACCAGCGGCGAAACCTTCGAAAATCATCTCGCCCAGATCACCCTGATGCCCTATCAGTTTCTCTGGCTGACCAACCAGAGTCCCTGATCGCGGAACCCGGCCCATACCCACATTTACACAAGGGTTAAATCCTGATCTATGCTGCCTGTAACCCATCCGCCCCAGGTATTGGCGGTGATTCTGTGCGCTTGACCGTTCAGTGGAGCCATGACCGTGCCCTTTCATGCCATCACCAAGCCCCCGAAAACCTCGCCCGCGCGCCCAACCTGCAGGACTACGACAGCTTCACCGCCGGCTACGGTCTCGATCAGGCCCGGGCCCTGGTGGAGGGGCTGCCACAGGGCGGGCTCAACATCGCCCACGAGGCGGTCGACCGCCATGTTCATGCGGGCCGGGGCGACAGGATCGCGCTGCGCTGGCTGGGCAAGGACGACAGCGTCCGCGAGTACAGTTATCGCCAGCTGATGGCCGAGAGCAACCGCTTCGCCTCGGTGCTTTCAGGCCTCGGCATCGGCCGCGGCGAGCGGGTATTCAGCCTCTGCGGCCGGCAGCCCGAGCTCTATATTGCCGCGCTCGGCACCCTGAAGAACGGCTCGGTGTTTTCGCCCCTTTTCGCCGCCTTCGGCCCGGAGCCGGTGCGTTCACGAATGGAAATCGGCGAAGCACGGCTGCTGGTGACCACCGCCAGCCTCTACCGCAAAAAGGTTCTGCCCTGGCGCAACGAACTGCCCTCGCTCGGGCAGGTACTGCTGATCGATGCCGGCGACGACCTGCCGGACGGCTGCCTCAGCCTGGCCGCACTGATGGCCGACGCCGACCCCGGGCATGCCGTTGCCGCGACCCGGCCCGATGACATGGCGCTGCTGCACTTCACCAGCGGCACCACCGGCCGGCCCAAGGGCGCGATCCATGTCCATGAAGCGGTCGTCTTTCACACCCTCACCGGCCTCTATGCACTGGACCTGCACCCGGACGATATCTACTGGTGCACCGCCGACCCCGGCTGGGTCACCGGCACCTCCTACGGCATCATCGCGCCGCTGAGCCTGGGCGTGACCCTGATCGTCGACGAGGCGGAGTTCGACGCCGAGCGCTGGTACCGCATACTCGAGCAGCAACGGGTCGCGGTCTGGTATACCGCGCCGACCGCGATCCGCATGCTGATGAAGGCCGGCAGCGAGTTCGCACAGCAGCACGACCTCTCGGCGCTGCGCTTTCTGGCCAGCGTCGGCGAACCCCTCAATCCCGAAGCGGTGGTCTGGGGTCAGCGCACCTTCGGCATCCCGTTCCACGACAACTGGTGGCAGACCGAGACCGGCGGCATCATGATCGCCAACTACGCCGCCGAGACGGTCAAGCCCGGTTCCATGGGCCGTCCGCTGCCCGGTATCGAGGCGGGCATCGTCCGGCGCACCGATACCGGTGTCAGCGAAGTGACCGCTGCCGGCGAGGTCGGCGAACTGGCACTGAAGCCCGGGTGGCCGTCGATGTTCCGTGGCTACCTGCACGAACAGGCCCGTTACGAAAAATGCTTCGCCGGCGGCTGGTACCTCAGCGGCGACCTGGCCAGCCGCGACGAGGACGGCTATTACTGGTTCGTCGGGCGGGCCGACGATGTGATCAAGTCCGCCGGCCACCTGATCGGCCCGTTCGAAGTCGAAAGCGCACTGCTGGAACACCCGGCCGTCGCCGAGGCGGCCGTGGTCGGGATACCGGACGAGGTCGCCGGCGAAACCATCAAGGCCTACGTCGCCCTGAAGCCCGGCTTCTGTGCGTCCGGGGAGCTGCGCCGGGAGATTCAAGGCCTCGCGCGCAAGCGTCTCGGAGCGGCCGTGGCGCCGAAGGCGATCGCGTTTCGCGAGAACCTGCCCAAGACCCGCAGCGGCAAGATCATGCGCCGGTTGCTGAAGGCGCGGGAGCTGGGGCTGCCGGAAGGCGACATTTCCACCCTGGAGAGCGATGAACGATGAGCGGTCAGTCGAGCGGCAAACCCCATATCAATCGCGACCATCTGCTGGCGCTGCTGACCGGCATGGTTCGCGTCAGACGCTTCGAGGAGAAGTGCGCCGAACTCTATACCCGGGAAAAGATCCGCGGCTTTCTGCATCTTTATATCGGCGAAGAGGCGGTCGCCGTCGGCATCAACCAGGCCCTGCGCCCGGAGGATGCGCTAATCTCGACCTACCGCGAGCACGGTCATGCCCTGGCCCGCGGCATTGCGATGGGACCGGTAATGGCCGAGATGTACGGCAAGGTCAGCGGCTGCAGCCACGGCCGCGGCGGCTCGATGCACCTGTTCGATGCCGAACACCGCTTCTACGGCGGCAATGCCATCGTGGCCGGAGGCCTGCCGCTGGCGGTGGGCCTGGCACTGGCCGACCGGATGCGCGGGCAGAACCGGGTGACGGCCTGTTTCTTCGGCGAAGGCGCCGCGGCCGAGGGCGAGTTCCACGAGAGCCTGAACCTGGCAGCGCTCTGGAAGCTGCCGATCCTGTTCGTCTGCGAGAACAACCTTTATGCCATGGGCACGGCACTGGAGCTCTCCGAATCGGAAAAGCACATTTACCTCAAGGCCCGCAGCTACGGTATCGAGGCCTGGCCGGTGGATGGCATGAACGTCGTCGATGTCGAGGCCGCGGCAACCAAGGCCTGCGACGCCATACGCGAGGGTGGCGGACCACGCTTCCTCGAATGCAAGACCTACCGTTTTCGCGGCCATTCGATGTTCGACACCCAGCTCTACCGCGAGAAGGAGGAGATCGAACGCTGGCAGAAGCAGGGCCCCATCGTGCGGCTGCAGGACTGGATGCAGGCCAACCGGCTGCTGCACGAAGGTGATCTGCCGGGCATCGAAAAAATCGTCGACGCCGAGGTCGAAGAGGCCGTGGCCTTCGCCGAGTCCGCCGCGTTCGAGCCGGAAAGCGAGCTCGGGACCAATGTCTACACCCCGAGGGTCGACGCATGAGCCAGGGCAGCGAAACCACCTACCGTGAAGCCATTCGCGAAGCGATTCGTGAGGCGCTTCAGGACGATGACCGGGTCTTTCTGATGGGCGAGGATGTCGGTCATTACGGTGGCTGTTATGCCGTCACCAAGGGTCTGCTGCAGGAGTTCGGCCCCGAGCGCATCCGCGATACGCCGCTGTCCGAATCGGGCTTCGTCGGCGCCGGCGTCGGCGCCGCACTCGGCGGCATGAGACCCATTGTCGAGATCATGACGGTGAACTTCAGCCTGCTGGCGCTGGATCAGATCGTCAACAACGCCGCCACCATCCGCCACATGTCCGGCGGGCAGTTCAGCGTGCCCTGGTGATCCGCATGGCGACCGGCGCCGGTCGCCAGCTGGCCGCCCAGCATTCCCACAGCTTCGAATGCTGGTACGCCCATGTCCCGGGGCTGAAGGTACTGGTGCCCGGCACCCTCGACGACGCCCGCCATATGCTGAAAATGGCGCTGGCCGACCCGGATCCGGTGATCATCTTCGAGCATGTGCTGCTGTACAACCGGACCGGCGAGTTATCCACAGCCCCGCCACCGCCGATGGAACAGGCGGCCGTGCGCCGCCAGGGGCGCGACGTTTCGATGATCACCTACGGCGGCAGCCTGCCCAAGGCCCTGGAGGCGGCCGGGCAGCTGGCCCGGGACGGCATCGAGGCCGAGGTCCTGGACCTGCGCTGCCTGCGCCCGCTCGATACCGCCGCAATCATGGCAACGGTCGGCCGTACCCGTCGCGCCGTCGTGATCGACGAAGGCTGGCGCAGCGGCAGCCTGGCCGGCGAGATCAGCGCCCTCATCATGGAGCAGGCGTTTTGGGAACTGGACGCACCGGTGGCCCGGGTCTGCAGCGAGGAGGTGCCGATCCCCTATCCGCAGCATCTCGAGCAGGCCGTACTGCCGCAGGTACCCGATATCATCGCCGCGGTCAGCCATCTGATGGAGCGCTCATGAGCGAGCTGAAAATGCCCTCCTTCGGCGCCGACATGGACGCCGGCACCCTGGTGCAGTGGCATGTTAAGCCCGGTGACAGAGTCGCCAGGGGCGACATCGTTGCGGTGATCGAGACCCAGAAGGGTGCCATCGACATGGAAGTGTTCGATGCCGGCACGATCGATGCGCTGCTGGTGCAGGAGGGTGAAAAGGTACCGGTCGGCACACCGATCGCATCCATCGACAGCGGCAGCGGGGTCGCGCAAGCGAGCGCCGAAGCCGCAGCGGCGCCCGCCGAACCGCCCGCCCCCTCGGCACCGGCTATCGGAAAAGCCACAGAGCAGGCACCCGGCCCTCGCATCAAGGCCTCCCCCGGGCCCGGGTTCTGGCCTGTGCCGGCAACCTCGACCTGGCCAGGATCAGCGGCAGCGGTCCCGCAGGCGCCATACTGGAAGCCGATATCGAGCGTGCTCTCGGCAAACCGCAAGCCCCTGCAGGGACAGCGAAGCAGGGACCCTTCGAGCCGGCCAGTATGCGCCGGGCCATCGCTGCGGCGATGAGTCGGTCGAAACGGGAAATCCCCCACTACTATCTCGAGCACAGTATCGATATTTCGAAGGCTCAGGACTGGCTGCAGGCCCACAATGCCGAGCGGACGCCGGAACAGCGGCTCCTGCTCGGTGCGCTGCTGGTCCGGGCAGCCGCGCTGACGCTGAAACAGACGCCCGAGCTCAACGGCTACTATACCGACGGCCGCTTCGATCCCAGCTCCTCGGTCCATATCGGCATGGCGATCAATATCCGCGGCGGCGGTCTGGTGGTACCGGCCCTGCTCGATGCCGACCAGGCCTCTCTGGAGCAGTTGATGGAGCGGCTGAAGGACCTGACCGGGCGCGCCCGCCACGGTGGCCTGCGCAGCTCGGAGATGAGTGCGGCGACGGTCACCCTGACCAGTCTGGGGGACAGGGGCGTGGACAGCGTCCTGGGGGTGATTTTCCCGCCCCAGGTCGCCATCCTGGGATTCGGCACCCCGGTGCTGCGCCCCTGGATCACGGATACGGGCAGCGTCGAGGCGCGCCCGGTGCTCAGGGTGACGCTGGCCGCCGATCACCGCGTCAGCGACGGCCACCTCGGCGCCCGCTTTCTGCGCGAACTGACCAGAAAACTGCAATCCCCCGAATCCCTTTGAACGGAGTTCCAGGCATGGAGCGAGCGACACTGTACCGGATCCTCAGCGAAGAGCTGCTCAATATCGCACCGGAAGCCGAACTCGATTCGGTGGACGAAAACGCCGATCTCCGCGAGGAGCTCGATCTCGACTCGCTGGACTTCCTCAACCTGATCATCGCCCTCGGCAAAAGGGTCGGCGTGCAGATTCCGGAGGCGGACTACGGCCGCATCCACAGCCTCAGCGCGCTGCTGGATTACCTGGAAAATCGTGAGGCGTGAGGCGTGGGGGCCACAATACTTGTAGGGTGCTGGTAAGCGAAGCGCACCGCACCGCCATCCGAAATGGTGCTGTTCGCGTTGCTCACCGGCACCCTACGAAATGATAATGGCTTGCAGAGGCCACCGGCAGGCGGCCCCAGCTTCGCATTGTCTCAGTCGCCGATCTCGACGCTCTTGACCGTGCCCTCCGCCACTTCGCGCCGCGGAATGCGGATCTTCAGTACGCCATCCTTCATATTGGCCGCGATGGCGTCGATATCGGCATCGTCGGGCAGCGACAGCACCCGCTGGAACATGCCGTAACGGCGCTCGACGCGGTAGTAGTGCTTCTCCCTGTCTTCCTGCTCCTCGCGCTTTTCGCCGCGGATGGTCAGCACGTCGCCCTTGATATCGAGCGACAGGTCCGACCGGGTCATCCCCGGCGCCTCGAGGCTGACCTCGTAGCTTTTCTCGTCGCTGGAAACATTCAGCCGCGGCCGGAACGTCGCGTCGTCCGCCATCCCGGACCAGTCGGGGATGGAAGGCAGCGACCGCAGGCCGAAGCCCCTGAACGCCTCGTCGAACAGGCGGTCGATCTCCCGATGCAGCTGCATCATCGGGTGGCTGGCACTGCCCGCCGTCGGCGGATTGTCGACGGACGAGCGCTGTATCGGTATCTGACTGTCGGCCGCGGGAGTCCCTTCCTCGTGCTTGAACCAGTTCCAGGGATTCAGTTTCTGCAGATTCATCACCCTACCTCCTGACAATACGGTTACATCGGCGCAGGCAGAAAATCGCTCCTGCAATTTCTGCACAAAGGCCATCCCTAGCCTAGCCCTGTTTCAGTCCACCTGCCCATGACCGGTATCAGGCTCCGGTAATGTTCACCCGCCTACGCAATGGTCAGGGGCTTCATTATCGAGATAGGTGCGAACGGGCAGATTTCAAGCCACCGGGACGCGCATCGCACGGGGATAACCGACGGGATCGAAGCGCATGCTGACCAGCAGCATCGCCACGGCCAGACAACCGTGCAGCCCCCAGGCGCTGGTGAAGTCACCACCGCCGTCGAGCAGCGCGCCGACCAGCCAGGGGCCCGTTGCGGTGATCAGAAATCCGAGGCCCTGAACGAAGGCGGTCAGAGCGCCGGCGGCCCGGGAATCGGGCAGATGGTCGAGACTGAGAATCAGACTCAGCGAAAAGCAGCCGCCGAGACCCCCGCCCGCCAGGGCGATCCAGAGCAATGGCGCCTGCAGCGGGGCCAGTACGAAGCCGGCAAAGCCCAGTGCCTGCAGCAGCATCACGGTATAGAGCCCGCGACGGCGATCGGAACTGCCCCTGACCCACAGCGGCATCAGCAGCGCCGCCGCAGCCTGGAACAGCGCCATCCAGGCCAGCAGATTGCCGCTTTGCTGCGCCGCCAGGCCAAGGTCGCGATAGAAGGAGGGTAGCCAGGCCACCAGGCTGGCATAACCGCTGTTGGCGAGCCCGAAATAGACCGCCAGAAGCCAGGCGCGCCGGTTCCTCACAAAGCCCCGGACAGACATCCGGGCCGAGGCGGCCTCCTGCAGCGGCACCGGCGGAGCCTGCCAGAACCACAGCAGCACGGCCGCCAGCGCGGGAAACGCCCAGACCGCCAGGCCCCAGCGCCAGCTCGACGTCGCTGCCGCCAGCGCCGGGCTGACCAGGGCTCCAAGAGCCCCGCCGCCCACCAGCGCGGCCGAATAGAGCCCCATCGCCAGGGCAATACGGTCGCTGAACCAGCGCTTCGCCACGCCGGGCATCAACGCCTGCACCGTGGCGACACCGGCACCGGTCAGGATCGCGGTCAATATCAGTCCGGCGCCGCTGCCGACCTCCAGCCGGGCGCCGCAGCCGGCCGCCAGCACCAGCAACGCACCCAGCAGGACAGGCTGCTCGCCGAAACGATGTACCAGCCCGCCACCGAGAAAGGCCAGCAGCCCCATCAGCACGAAAGGCAGGGTCGTCAGGATGGCCGCCGCGCGATAATCCAGGCCGGTGTCACTGCGCACCAGGTCCAGTACCGGCCCCAGCGAGGTCAGGAAGGGACGCAAATTAAGCCCGATCAGCACCAGCAGCAGCAGACCACCGATTCGCAGTGCCGGTTGCGTTGCGGCCACATCCGACTGCGTGCTCATGCGCCGGCCCGCAACCGCAGCAAAACCCGCTGCAGGAGGTTGCTGTCGTTATGCATCCCTATTCTCCGTCTGTTGTCACAATCCCGAGCCGCAAAGACTCAATACTGGTCGCTCTGGTTACTGGTCACAGTCTACCGAGCCGGGCTAATATTCAGTAATTAAATATCTAACTACCTGTCAGTGGGAATTCGAATAATGTTTTCAACCCTGGATCCGGTACTGCTGCGCAGCTTCGTCGCCGTCGTCGAAAGCGGCAGCTTTACCCGGGCCGGGGACAGGGTCCACCTCAGCCAGTCCACGGTCAGCCAGCAGATCCGGCGCCTCGAGGAGCAGCTGGGCTGCGCCCTGCTCGACCGTCATGGCCGCTACGTCGCCACCACCGAACAGGGCCAGCACCTGCTCGGTTATGCACGCCGGCTTCTGAACCTGATGAACGAGGCGGTCGAACAGTTGCAGCAGGGGCAACGGCAGAACGAACTGCGAATCGGCGTGCCCGAGGATTTCGCGGCCGAGCGCCTGACACCCACCCTGGCGGGCTTTGCCCGGGACCACCCCGATACCCGCCTGGAAGTGACCAGCGATCTGAGCAGCCGACTCTGGCAGCAGTTTTCCGCCGGCGCCTTCGAGCTGGTACTGGTCAAGCAGCGCCGCGGGCAAGCGCCGGCGCAGGCATGCTGGCCCGAGCCCTGGCCTGGTTCGACAGCCTCCGGACACCGGTACATTGTCGCGACCCGCTGCCGCTGGTGATGTTCCCGGTCGACGGGCTCTATCGTGACGAGATGGTGCACGCGCTGGAAAGTGCCGGCCGGCGCTGGCGTGTCAGTTATATCAGTGCCAGTCTCGCCAGCCTGCGCTCGGCGGTCGCCGACGGTCTCGGCGTCAGCCTGTTGCCGCGGCGCCTGGCCCATGAGGGTCATCTGCGGCTGGAGGCCGGCGATGGTTTTATCGCTCCGGCCTCCATCGAACTGGCGTTGCATTACCAGAGTCCAGCCCCGGCACGGGTGCAGGACCTGGCGGACCGGCTGCGACGGCTCTGTGCAGCTACGGCCCTGCCCGCCGGCACTTAAGGCCCCGCCCCCCGATCGGCAATTCTGAAGCCCGCGGGACCGCCACGGACTGCGGCGGTCCTCAGCCTGTTGGAGCAAGAATTAATCTCATATTCATTCATCTGTGACTAAGCTAGAAGTTGCACGGAATTCATTCATCCAGGAGGTCTCCCATGTTGATGTACTCATCCAGATTTCTGCGTGCCATCCTGGCGCGTATCCTGATGGCCGCGATGCTGCTGTTCCCGGTACTCGCCCAGGCCGCGCCCGTCTCCACTTCGTCGCTGATGCAGGCCGACAGCGCCGTCAGCCTCGATGCCGACCGGGAAAAACTGCTGTCGCTGATCGAGCGCGAGGACGTCGCCGAGCAGCTCGGCGCCCTCGGTGTGGACAGCGCCGACGCCAAGCAGCGCGTGGCCGACATGTCGGCCGCCGAAGTCGCCGAACTGAACCAGCAGATCGACGACCTGCCGGCCGGCAGCGGCGTCGTTGGCGTCATCGTGCTGATCTTCATCGTTTTCATCATTACCGACGCCATCGGCGCGACCAACGTGTTCAACTTCGTCCACCCGGTTCGTTAGACAGCAGCGGTGCCGGCACAAGCCTTCGCATAACAGTCCTGCTGATCGGCTTTCTGCTGATCAGCGGCTGTGCCAGCCGCCTGCCGACCGAGCAGATAGACAGGCTCGCCGAAGTGCTGCCCGCCCGTATGGAGCTGACCCAGGTCCCCTTTTATCCCCAGGAGCTTTACCAGTGCGGACCGGCTGCGTTGGCGACCGTGCTGAACCATCACCGGCGCCCCGTTGCGCCCGCCACGCTGGTGCCACAGGTCTATATCCCGGAACGCCAGGGTAGCCTGCAGATCGAGATGAAGGTCGCGGCACGCCGATACGGCCTGCTGGCATTCGAGGGGCCCCGGAGTATGGAAGGCCTACTGACTGAAATCGCCGTCGGGCGACCGGTCATCGTGCTGCAGAACCTCGGCTTCGACATTGCACCGCAATGGCACTATGCCGTTGTCGTCGGCTATGACCTCGGGCAGCAGATCCTGATTCTGCGCTCCGGCACCGAACGACGCCTCGAAACACCGTTCGGCCTGTTCGAACGGACCTGGGCCCGCAGCGGTCACTGGTCGCTGCTCGCACTGCCCCCGTCGCTACTGCCTCGGGAGACCCGCCCTGCGACGGTCATCCGTGCGGCCCTCGATATCGAACCGGTCGATGCCGTGGCGGCCCGTGCTACGCTGCGGGCCGCGGCCGAACGCTGGCCCGACCACTTCCTGGTCAATATGGCCGCCGGCAACGCCGAACTGGGTGCCGGCCGGGCCGACAGCGCCAGCGCCCGCTTTCGGCACGCCCTGAGGTTGCAGCCGATGGCCGCCGAGGCCTGGAACAACCTGGCCTATAGCCTCGAGGGTGAGGGCTGTCGGGACCAGGCTCGAAGCGCTATCGCCTGCGCCGTTCGACTCGCTCCCGACAACCCGGACCTGCGCGACAGCTTCCGCGAACTGTCGGGGACAACGACGACGGACTCCGGTCGCTGCCCGCCGCTGCCGGCCTGCCCCGCTCAGTAAACCGCCGCCAGACCGCAATGAGCCTTGGCCGTGCCCCTGCAATAAAACCGCAATGAATCCGCTGTATCCTGATCGGAACAATAAAGGAGGATGACATCATGGCTCACCACGACCTGAGCACTCAGCTGAAGCAGTTGCTGAAACGGGGCTACTCGATCGAGGATATCCGCAATCTGGTGATCGCACCGCGGGCCGAACTCGAGCGCGCCATTCTGGATTTCGAACACCAGCAGCGACTGGAACGACAGCAGGCCAGAAACCTGCGTGGCCAGGCCGACTTTGCGATGGGCCTGCGTCGACATCACTGAATTTCCCTCCCCGCTCGGGCCCCACGCCGGTAAATCTGCTTAATATCAAGGCGCCGCCGTTCAGCAATCATTCAACCTGAATGACTTATTTACTTTAAGGACGATCTGGTCCTAAACTTCGGTGGCTTTTGACAGGAACCACTGAACGAGTCGCAAAGGGCCTCGCCGGGGCCTGACTGACTCCCTTTGGCGGCTCCCTGAGCCGACTTACGAGCACTGAGGGAACAATGATATGAAGAAACTGATGATTCTGGCCGCAACCGCCGTCCTGGCGCTGCCGCTGACCGCCAACGCCGAACGCAGCGGCGAAGAGATCTACAACGCCAAGTGCAGCGTTTGCCACGCCGCCGGCGTTGCAGGCGCACCCAAGTTCGGCAATGCCGAAGAGTGGGCACCGCGTGCCGAAAAAGGTTTGGACGCCCTGCTGGCAACCGCCAAGAGCGGCCTCAATGCCATGCCCCCGATGGGCACCTGCATGGACTGCAGCGACACCGAAATGCAGGCTGCCATCCAGTACATGTTGGATGCCGCAAAGTAAGGTCGCCTGATCCGATTAAAGAACCGCCGAATTTCGGCGGTTTTTTTGCATGGATCGGCATGTGTAGGAGCCCGGCTTCCGGGCGAATTCTTCTGAATATTCGCCCGGAGGCCGGGCTCCTGCATGATCAGAAAATCTCGCCCGGCGCCAGCCGCTCGCCTTCGCTGTCGCCGTCCGGCCGCGCCTGAATCGGCTCCAGCAGCTCCTGGTCGCGGCCCTTCTGGATCACGATCTCGACCCGGCGGTTGCGGGCACGATTCGCGGATGTGTTGTTCGGCACCAGCGCATGGGTGTCGGCCAGGCCGCTGACGGTGAAACGCGACTGGTCCATGCGCGGATCGGAAAACAGCTCATGGGCCACTGCCAGCGCGCGGGCGGCGGACAGGTCCCAGTTCGATTCGAAGCGGGTCCCCCCATAGGGCACGTTGTCCGAATGCCCCTGCACCTCCACCTTGCCTTTCACGCCCAGCAGCACGTCACGGATCTTGGCGATGACCGGGATGGAGTCGAATTTCAGCTCCGCCGAGCCGGAGTCGAAGGATCCCTTTTCCTTGACCCGGATAATGATGCGCGAGCCATCGGTTTCGACCTCGACGGCTCCCTCCCCGATCTCCTTGGACAGCGCCATGGCGAACTCGACCGCCTCCTGTTCCGCCTCCTGCTCGAGCAGCTCCATCAGCGCCTCGATATCCTCCCTGACGGCATCGCGGGTGTTCTGCTCCCCTTCCCGCGAGCGGATATCGAGGGTGTTGAGGTCATTGTTGACCGTCATCTGCCGCACTTCGTTGAGCGGTGTCGGCTCGGGACGGCCCGGGCTGAATTCCTGGGCGATCACCGAGGTACCCTTGGGAATATCATCGACCTTGATCTGATTCTGCACGCCGAACGCTTCGCGCATCGAGCCGGCCAGCTGTTTGAACTTCAGCACGTCCATCTCGGAAAAGGACAGCAGCAGCACGAAAAAGCACATCAGCAACGACATCAGGTCGGCGAAGGTCGCCATCCAGGCCGGCAGGCCCGGCGGACATTTGCAGCCCTTTTCGTCTTCGTCTTCCATCATGAAATCAGGCGGCGGCTTCTTCGACCGAGCGTTTCTTCTCGGGCAGGTAGTTGCGTAGCATCTGCTCGATCACCCGCGGGTTCTGACCCGCCTGGATCGCCAGCAGGCCATCGATCACCAGCGCCTGGTTCAAGGACTCCTGGTCCCTGCGCACCGCGAGCTTGTCGGCAATGGGGATCGCGATCATGTTGGCGATCATGGCGCCATAGAGGGTGGTCAGCAACGCCACCGCCATCGCCGGGCCAATCGACTTCGGATCGCTCATGTTCGACAGCATCTGCACCAGCCCCACAAGGGTGCCGATCATGCCCATGGCCGGCGCCACGTCGCCCATCGCACGGAAGATGCTGCTGCCAAATTCGTGTCTCTCGGACGTCAGGCGCTGTTCCTTGTTCAGCAGCATCCTGACCACCTGGGGATCATGCCCGTCCACCAGCAGCTGAATTCCGCGCTGCATGAAAGCGTTCGCGACCTCCTTTTCCTCCAGCGACAGCAGACCGCCCTTGCGCGCCGCATCGGCCAGCTCCACGGTCTCGCCGATGATCTCTTCGGGGTGCTGGGTCTTAAACATGAAGGCCTTGGCGGCGATCTTGCCGGCGGCCAGAAACTGCGGCAGCGTATACTTCATCAGCACCACCAGCAGGGTACCGCCCACGACAATCAGCAGTGACGGGGGTTGACGAAAATGCCGACATCGCCGCCGAGCACCATCGCGGCAATGATGATGCCCATCGAACCGATCAGACCGACAAGCGTTGCGATATCCACAGATTTCTCCTTAAAAGCGAACAGGCGTATTATCGGCTAGCACGGATGATACCAGAATTAGACCAAGGCACACCTGCCTGCACGCCGGCTTTTGGCCTCATTGACCCTGTTGGCGCCGTCTAGTACTTTTTACGCCTCATTGACCACAGGTGGAACCGATGGCCCGCACGAAAAAGACCCCTGACTTCGAAGCTTCGCTGAGCGAGCTGGAACAGCTCGTCAACCGGATGGAGCAGGGAGACATGCCGCTGGCGGACGCCCTCCAGGCCTTCGAGCAGGGCATTGCCCTGACCCGCGAATGCCAGGCGATTCTGGACCAGGCGGAGCAGAAGGTCAGGATGCTGGTCGAAAAGGACGGCGAGCTGCAGACGGTGCCTTTTCACGAGCCCGAGGACAGCTGAGCCGTGACCCTGAACACACAGCTGCAGGAGTACGCCCTGCGGGTCGAGTCCGCGCTGGACGCCCGGCTGCAACACCGCAGTATAGAACCACGCCTGCAGGAGGCGATGCAGTATGCGCTGTTCAACGGCGGCAAACGCATCCGCCCCTGCCTGGTCTATCTGAGCAACCAGCTGCTGGGGGGCGATGTCCGGAACGCAGACCCGGCCGCCTGCGCCATCGAAGCCGTCCACAGCTACTCCCTGGTCCATGACGACCTGCCGGCGATGGACGACGACGACCTGCGTCGCGGCAAGCCGACCTGCCATATCGCCTTCGACGAGGCCACCGCCATTCTGGCCGGCGATGCACTGCAGTGCATCGCCTTCGAGTGGCTCAGCGACGATGACAGCGGCCTCGAGGCGGCGCAGCGGCTGCAGATGGTCCGCACCCTTGCCCGCGCCGCCGGCGACAGGGGCATGGTCGCCGGACAGGCTTTCGACCTGGCCCATGTCGGCCGGCCCCTGACGCTGGAGCAACTGCAGCAGATGCACAGCCACAAGACCGGTGCCCTGCTGACGGCGGCGGTCGAACTCGGCGCACTCTCGGCCGGTATCGACAGTGGCGACGCCTGGCAGGCCCTGAAGCGCTATGGCGATGCCATTGGCCTGGCATTCCAGGTGCAGGACGACATTCTCGATATAGAAGGCGAAACGGTGACCCTGGGCAAGCCGCAGGGCTCCGACCTTGCGCAGAACAAGCCCACTTTTCCGGCCCTGCTGGGACTGACGCAGGCCAAGGCCAAGCTGCAGCACCTGCATCGGGAGGCCCTGGCCGCACTCGAACCTTTCGGAGCCGACGCCACCGCACTGCGTCAGCTCGCCGATTACATCGTCAGCCGGGACCACTGATGTTTCAGCAGATACCCCTTGAGCGGCCCGCGACGCCGCTGCTCGATCGCATCGAATCTCCGGCCGACCTGCGCACCCTCGAAGCCGGCCAACTGCCACAGCTGGCCGAACAGCTGCGCGCCTTTCTGCTTTACAGCGTCGGCCAGACCGGTGGACACTTCGGCGCCGGTCTCGGCGTGGTCGAACTGACCATCGCCCTGCACTACCGGCTGCAGACCCCGGACGATCACCTGATCTGGGATGTCGGCCACCAGTGCTATCCACACAAGATTCTCACCGGCCGGCGCGAACGGATGCTGAGCATGCGCCAGCAGCACGGCCTGTCGCCCTTCCCGAAGCGCGCCGAGAGTCGCTACGACGATTTCGGTACCGGCCATTCCAGCACCTCGATCAGCGCCGCCCTGGGGATGGCGCTGGCGGACCGGTTGCAGGGGCGCAAGCGCCGTTCGGTGGCGGTGATCGGCGATGGCGCCATGACCGCCGGCATGGCCTTCGAAGCGCTGAACCACGCCGGCCACACCGGCGCGGACCTGCTGGTGATCCTCAATGACAATGACATGTCGATCTCCCACAACGAAGGGGGCTGGCGACCTATCTGGCGAAGAACCTCAAGAGCCGCACCGACCGCGAAGTGGCCGCACCGCTGTTCGAGGCGCTGGAGTTTGCCTATACCGGCCCCGTCGACGGTCATGATTTCACCCAGCTGCTGCCGGCCCTGGAACGGGTACTGAACGCGCCCGGCCCGCAGTTTCTGCATATCGTCACCCGCAAGGGCAAGGGCTTCGCCCCGGCCGAGGCCGATCCGGTCGGGTACCATGCGATCACCAAGATCGAGCCGGTGGCCAGGTCCAGGCCTGCGCCTGCGGCTAAACGAAAGTTCGCCAATATCTTCGGTCGCTGGCTCTGCGATCTCGCCAGCCACGACACTCGCCTGGTCGGCATCACTCCGGCGATGCGCGAAGGCTCGGACCTGGTCGCCTTTTCCGAACGTTTCCCCGAGCGCTATTTCGATGTCGCCATCGCCGAGCAGCATGCACTGACGCTGGCCGCGGGCCTGGCCTGCGGCGGAATGAAACCGGTGGTGGCGATCTACTCGACCTTCCTGCAACGGGCCTACGACCAGTTGGTGCACGATATCGCCATCCAGCAGCTCGACGTGCTGCTGGCGGTCGACCGCGCCGGTCTCGTCGGCGAGGACGGCGCCACCCATGCCGGCGTCTTCGATATCGCGCTGCTGCGTACCCTGCCCGGCATGCTGATCATGACCCCGGCGGACGAGCCGGAGCTGCGGGCGCTGCTGCAGACCGGCTACGCGCATCCGGGACCGGCCGCGGTGCGCTATCCGCGCGGCGGGGGCCCCGGCCTGCCCGAAGGCGAGACGCTGGAGACGGTGGCGGTCGGTCGCAGCCGCACCCTGCGCGAAGGCGCGCGGGCCGCGCTGCTGAATTTCGGACCGCTGCTGCCCTGTGCACGGGAAGTCGCCGAAGCATTGGACCTTACGCTGGTCGATATGCGTTTCGTCAAGCCGCTGGACGAAGACCGGATCAGGGAACTGGCCGCCAGCCATGAGCTGCTGGTGACGCTGGAGGATCATGCGGTGGAGGGCGGCGCCGGCTCCGCAGTCGCCGAGTGCCTGCAGGCCGGGCGCCTGCACACCGAGCTGCTCTGCCTCGGCATCCCCGATCGCTGGATCGAGCACGGCACCCGCGCCCAACAGCTCGAGGACTGCGGCCTAGGCGCCGCTCAGATCAAAGCCGCCATCGAGGCCCGATGGAATAGGTAAAACCGTAGCCTGGAATGAGCCTAAGGCGAACTCCGGGATTCGCATGTCGGAATCGACGCATACCGAACCGCCCGGGCGTCGTCGACGTCAAATTGCCGGCGCGTTGCGCCGGCTGTCGGAATTCGCCCCTTCGGGGCTCATTCCAACCTACTCTTCTTCGCGGAAATGGTGCTCGGTCATCATGTGCCCGAGCTTGCCCATCTTGGTGGCGAGATACTGTTCGTTATGGCGGTTCTTGCCGACCTGCAGCGGCACCCGCTCGGCCACCGCGACGCCATACTGCTCCAGCGCCTTGACCTTGCGCGGATTGTTGGTCATCAGACGCACCTGCTTGATGCCAAGGTGCTCGAGCATCGGCAGGCACATGCTGTAGTCGCGCATGTCGGCGGCAAAGCCCAGCTGCTCGTTGGCTTCGACGGTATCGGCACCGCCATCCTGCAGGTGGTAGGCCCGGATCTTGTTCAGCAGGCCGATGCCACGGCCTTCCTGGCGCAGATAGAGCAGCACGCCGCTGCCGTTCTCGCTGATGCGCTTGAGCGCTTCCTGCAACTGGAAGCCGCAGTCGCAGCGCAGGCTGAACAGCGCATCGCCGGTCAGGCACTCGGAATGCACCCGTGCCAGCACGGGGCTGTCCCCCGCGACCTCGCCAAACACCAGGGCGACATGCTCCTTGCCGCTGGTTTCATCCTCGAACCCGACCATGGTAAAGGTACCCCAGGGGGTAGGCAGCTTGGACGACGCTACATATTTGACAGACACTGATCCGATCCTCAACGCACGAAGGCGAGCATTTTACCAGCCGCCCCCGCCCCGTGCGAGCTTCGGCAATCTCTGGTAAATGGTGGCATTGATGTGCTTTTACAAGGGGCCAGCACCCGCTGTCAGCTCCAGCCCGGGGCGAAGCGGCAGCAGCACCCGCACTTCGAGGCCGCCTCCGGCAGCCTCTCCCAGCTCCAGCCGCCCCTCGTACTGGCGCACGATTTCGCTGACGATGCTCATGCCCAGTCCATGCCCGGCGCGGGACTCGTCGAGCCGGGCTCCCCGCTCGAGCAGGCCCTCGCGCTGTTCCGGAGGAATCCCGGGCCCATCGTCTTCGACGCGCAATTCCAGACAATGTTCATCCATGGCCCCGCTGACGCCGACCCGGTGCCGCGCCCATTTGCAGGCATTGTCGAGCAGGTTGCCGAGCAGCTCGACCAGGTCGTCACGCTCCCCGGGAAAGAAGCTGCCCGCCGAGACCGTGGTTTCGATCTCGATATCCCGCTCGCGGTAGATCGCCCGCAGCGTGCGTACGAGCTTCTCGATCTCCTGTTGCAGGTAGATGCGCTGCCCCGGCAGGGCGGCACCGGCGATCCGGGCGCGGCGCAGTTCCCGCTCCATCAGTTCGCGCAGACGCCGGGACTGCTCGCGCAGCGGCGCGGCCTGCTCCGGCGCGGTCTGCGCCAGGGTTTCGATCTGACGGTCCAGCACCGTGAGCGGCGTCTTGGCGGCATGGGCCAGGTTGCCGAGCGCATTGCGCGAACGGGTCAGACGCATCTCCATGCTTTGCACCAGGTAGTTGATCTCGGTCACCAGCGGCTCGACCTCGGCGGTGTCCGCCTTCGGCAGCTGACGGATGTCCCCCTGCTTGAGACGGTTGAGCTGACCGCCGACCCGCACCAGCGAGCGCAGGCCATTGCGGATCACCAGCATCTGGGCCAGCAACAGGCCGCCAAGAAAGAGCGCCACCACCGCCATCATGGTCCAGCGCAGTCGCGCCAGGCCCGCCTCTATATGACTGACATCGGCGGCCAGCAGCAGTCGCAACGGGCGACCGTCCTTGGTGAAGCGTTCCTCCCGTACCAGCCAGGGCTTGTCATGCTTGTAGACCAGCCGCAACCCCTGCTCGTCGAGGGCCTTGCCGCCCACCAGCGGAATGGATTCGTCCCAGAGCGAACGGGAGTGGTACCAGGCCGGATCCTGGCCTACCTGGAACTGGAAATAGTGCCCCGACATCGGCTGTTCGTAGACCGGCGCGACGTACTGCGGATTGATGCGCCAGCCGCCGCTTTCGTCCATTTCGACCGATTTCAGCAGCACGTAGGCTTCGCTGCCGAGACTGGCGCTGACGAAATCGTAGGCGGTCTGACGCAGGAACCAGCTGTAGGAAACCCAGAGGGTCATGCAGAGCACCAGGGTAATGAGAACGAAGGCGCTGTTGAGGCGGTGCTGGATCGATTTCACGGCCGGAACACCCAGCTGCAGGAAACCCGGACGGTCACGCAGAGCACCAGGGTAATGAGAACGAAAGCACTGTTGAGGCGGTGCTGGATCGATTTCACGGCCGGAAAACGTAGCCCTGACCACGCCGCGTCTCGATACGGTCGTGGCCGACCTTCTTGCGCAGCATCTTGATATAGGCCTCGATGACGTTGCTGTCGTTCTCGACGCCATCGTCGTAAAGATGCTCCACCAGCTGCAGCTTCGACAATACCCTTCCGGGGTTGTGCATGAAATAGCGCAGCAGCCGGTATTCAGTGCCGGTCAGACTCACCGGTTCCGCTCCCTGCGGCACCACCGACTGGGTCTTCTCGTCGAGTCGCAGACCCGCGACCTCGAGGCCGACCGCGCCGGCCTGCTGATGCACCCGGCGCAACAACGCACTCATCCGCGCCAGCAGTTCCTCGGTATGGAAGGGTTTGCAGAGATAATCGTCGGCGCCGGCCTCGAAGCCGTCGACCCGCTCCTGCCAGGCCGAGCGCGCGGTCAGGATCAGCACCGGCAGCGCATTGTGACGCTTGCGCCAGTGCTGCAGCACCTCGAGCCCGGGCCGCTGCGGCAGCCCCAGATCCAGCACGGCCAGGTCATAGATATCCTCGTAGCCGGCGGCTTCGGCATCGATACCGTTGTCGACCAGATCGACCGCATAGCCGCTGCGCGCCAGTTCCGCTTTAAGCTCCGGCCCCAGTACCGGATCGTCCTCCACCAGCAGCACACGCATCCTTTTCGAGCCTCCGTCAGAAATCGACCAGCACACCGGTGCGCGCATCGACATAGAGCATGCGCACCACGCCGTCGATGCCGGCCACTTCGAGTTCGTAGATATAGTCGTCATCCGACTGCAGCAGCACACTGTCGAGCAACTGACCGCCGGACAGCGCCTCGACCCGGGCCATCAGCTCCATCATCGAGAGGATAGCCCCGGCCTCCACCAGTTGGCGGCAGCGCTCGAGCGACAGCTGCGTCATGCCCTCTGCACCGGCGCCGATGGCCAGCGCCCGGCCGGCGAACAGGCAGGTCAGCAACAAAAGGGTCGTTCGCTTCATGGTTCCTCCAGACACCGTAGGATGGGGCAAGCGATGCTGTGCACGACCTTCCTGTTACCTCGCGACCCGGGCATCGCGGCCCCATCATGTCTGTCGACATGCAGATCGATTGCTCTCGGTGCATACGACTGTCGGGTCCGCTTCTTCGTCGCTTGACCCAACCTACAGGTTATCCATCCGCACTTTCGCGAAATACGGCTACAGGCATCAGCCTATCCCGCCAGTCTGAAACCGGGCTGAAACGGTCAGCCGGCGAGATAAACCAGCAGTTGCAGCACCAGCCATGCATAGAGGCCGGCCAGGATATCGTCGAGCATGATGCCGAAACCGCCGGATACTCGCCGGTCCGCCAACCGCACCGGCCAGGGCTTCCAGATATCGAAGAGCCGGAACAGCGCGAAGCCGGCCACTATCCAGTACCACTGCAACGGCACCGCCAGCATGGTGATCCAGAAACCGACGAACTCGTCCCAGACGATGCCCGGATGATCGTGCACGCCCAGATCCCGGGCCGTGCGGTCACAGAGGAAAATACCCAGCGCCGTGGCCAGTACCAGCACCAGCAGATAAACCGGCAACGACAGCGGCGCCAGCAGCAGATAGAGCGGGACAGCAGCCAGGGTACCAAAGGTGCCCGGCGCCTTCGGGGCGAGGCCGCTGCCGAACCCGAAGGCCAGCAGATGAATCGGGTTGCGCAGTACCTGCGCGGCCAGCCTTTGCATCAGGATTCCTTGTCATCGCCACCGGCGAAATGGTTGTAGCCGGCCTCGGGCAGTTCAAGGCGCCGTCCGCCATCTTCGAGTTGCAGACCGGCAGCCGCGGGCAGCACCTCGCCGACGCAGGTCACCGCCACGCCGTGGCCCCGCAGCGCCTCCGCCAGAGCCTCCCAGCGGCTTTGCGGCACGGTGAAGCAGAGTTCGTAGTCCTCGCCACCCCCCAACGCCCAGTCCCGCGCCTGTTCGAGACCGCAGTAGTCGATCAGCGCCGGCGACAGCGGCAGACGCTGCCGCTCGACCCGCGCGCCGACGCCACTGGCTTCGAGAACATGGCCGAGATCCGCCAGCAACCCATCGGAAATATCGATGCAGGCGCTGGCGTAACCGGCAATCAGCTGGCCGGTGGCCAGCCGTGGCCGGGGGCGAAGAAGCGTTCGAGCAGATGATCGTCGATACCCTCGACAGGCTTGAGCAGACACTCGAGTCCGCCGCGGCTGTCACCCAGGGTGCCGGTGACGCAGATGCGGTCGCCGACCGCCGCGCCGCGCCGGTGCAGCCCCTTGCCTGCCGGGACCCAGCCGTGGGCCTGGACGCTCAGCGTCAGCGGGCCGCGGGTGGTGTCGCCGCCGATCAGGCGGATGCCGAAGGTACGCGCGCTGCGCCCGAGCTGTTCGGCGAAGGGCGCCAGCCAGGCCTCGTCGGCAGCCGGCAGTGTCAGCGCCAGGGTGAACCAGGCCGGCGTGGCGCCCATCGCCGCCAGATCGCTCACCGCCGCCCCCAGCACCCGGCTGGCGATGCGCCCCGGTGCGGTGCCCGGCAGGAAATGGGTGCCCTCGACCAGGGTATCGATCGAGACCACCAGGTCCATGCCGGGGGCACCCGCAACTGGGCGCAGTCGTCGCCGATGCCGAGGACGATGCTGTCGTCGGCTTCGGTCAGGGCGCTGAAATAGCGGCCGATCAGCGAGAACTCGTCCAAGGTCAGCCTTTCCTGGCGCGAATCTCGGCGTAGCGCACGCGCTGGGCGAGCTTGTCGAGCACGCCGTTGACGTAGCGGTGGCTTTCGGTCGCACCGAACACCTTGGCCAGTTCGACGCTTTCGTTGATCGCCACCCGGTAGGGCACTTCGGGACGCTGCATCAGCTCGTAGGCGCCGATGCGCAGCACCGCCAGCTCGATCGGGTCCAGGTCCTCGACCGCCCGGTCCAGGTAGGGCGCGAAGGCCGCGTCCAGTTCGCTCTTGCAGCGGGCGACACCGTGCAGCAGCTCGGAGAACATCTGCACGTCGGTATCGCGCATGTCGTTGTCGACGCGGAACTGGGCATCGATCTCGGTCAGCGGCTGGCCGGCGATCTGCCACTGGTAGATCGCCTGCAGCGCGAAGCTGCGGGCGGAGCGGCGCTTTTCGGTCAGCGACGGTTTCTTGCGCTTGTGGGGAGCCTCGGACACGCGCTTAACCCTCGAGCTGTCGCAGCAGGCTGACCATTTCCAGCGCCGACAGGGCCGCTTCCGCGCCCTTGTTGCCGGCCTTGGTGCCGGAGCGCTCGATCGCCTGCTCGATGCTGTTGACGGTGAGAATACCGTTGGCCACCGGGATGTCGTAGTCCATCGACACCTGGGCCACGCCCTTGGAGCTCTCGGCGGAGACGTACTCGAAATGCGGTGTGCCGCCCCGGATCACGGCGCCCAGGGCGATGATCGCATCGTCCTGCTTCTGCGCCGCGACGCGCTTGACCGCCAGCGGGATCTCGAATGCGCCCGGCACCCGCACCACGCGGATATCGCTTTCCTGAATGCCATGGCGCTTCAGGGTATCGATCGCGCCCTCGAGCAGGCTTTCGACGACAAACGCATTGAAACGGCCGACAACGATCGCGTACTTGCCGGCGCCGCTGACAAAGTCACCTTCATAAACAGTTACAGACATCTTGAGTCCCGATTAATCTTCGTAAGGGATGTATTCGTCGATCTCGAGGTCGAAACCGGAGATCGCGTTGAACTTCATCGGCGAGCTGAGCAGACGCATCTTGCCCACACCCAGATCGCGCAGTATCTGCGAGCCGGTACCCACGGTGAGGTAGGCGCCGGACGCGCTGACATTGACCTTGGATTTTTTCGGCCCCTGCAGCATCTGCTCCAGAGCATCGCCAAGGTCGATCTTGTTGGCCACATCGAGCAGCAGCACCACACCCTTGCCCTCCTCGGCCACCCGGCGCAGGGCGCGGCGCATGGTCCACTTGACGGTATCGCCGGGGTTGGCGCCGACCACGTCGCGCAGCACCTCGGTGCGGATGTGCACGCGCACCAGGGTCGGGTCTTCCTTGCTGATCTCGCCCTGGGTCAGGGCCAGATGGGTGCAGCCCTGGATCTCGTCACGGTAGGTAACATAGTTGAAATCGCCGAACTCCGTCGGCAGCACCCCTTCGCTCTCCCGTACCACCGTGTGCTCGTTGGTGGTGCGGTAGTGGATCAGGTCGGCGATGGTGCCGATCTTCAGGCCGTGCTTCTCGGCGAACTTCTCCAGATCCGGACGGCGCGCCATGGTCCCGTCCTCGTTCATGATCTCGACGATCACCGAGGCCGGGAACAGCCCGGCCAGGCGCGGCAGGTCACAGCCGGCTTCGGTATGCCCGGCACGGCTCAGTACACCGCCCGGCTGCGCCATCAGCGGGAAGATATGTCCCGGCTGGACGATGTCCTCGGGTTTGGCGTCGTGCTTGACCGCCACCCGCACGGTGTGGGCCCGGTCCGCCGCCGAGATGCCGGTGGTGACCCCTGTCGCCGCTTCGATCGACAGGGTGAAGTTGGTCGAGAACTGGGCGCCGTTGCTCTGTACCATCAGCGGCAGCTTGAGCTGCTCGCAGCGGCTGCGGGTCAGGGTCAGGCAGATCAGGCCGCGGGCATGGGTGGCCATGAAGTTGATGTCTTCGGCCCGCACCATCTCGGCGGCGATCACCAGGTCGCCCTCGTTTTCGCGATCCTCGTCGTCCATCAGGATGACCATCTTGCCCTGACGAATGTCCTCGATCAGTTCCTCGGTCGTATTCAGCTGCATCGATCTTTTCCTGTCTCGTTCTTTTTCAGCCGTTATCGGCGGCCGCCGAAACCGTATTCGGCCAGTTTATCCAGTGTCAGGCCACCCTGCTGCGGTTCAGCGGTCTCTCGCGGATCGAACTGCAGCAGACGCTCCAGGTAGCGGGCCACGATATCGATCTCGAGATGGACCCGGCTGCCCGGCCCATAGCCGGCAATGATGGTCTCGGCCGCGGTGTGCGGCACGATGTTCAATTCAAATTCACGCCCGTCGACGGCATTGACGGTCAGGCTCACGCCATCGACGGTGACCGACCCCTTGGCGGCAATATAGCGCGCCAGCGCCTGTGGCGCCCGGATCCTCAGCCGGATCGAGCGGGCATCGTCATTGCGCTCGACCAGCTCGCCGATGCCGTCGACATGGCCTGTGACGATATGACCGCCGAGCCGGCTGCTGGGCATCAGCGCCTTTTCCAGATTCACCGCTTCGCCGACGCCAAGGGTCTCGAAGCGGGTATGCGCCAGCGTCTCGCGTGACAGGTCGGCCCAGAAGCCGTCGCCGGTCAGCTCGACCACGGTCAGGCAGACGCCGTTGGTGGCGATACTGTCGCCAAGCTTCACGTCCGCGAGATCAAGGTCGCCGGTCTGCACACGGAGACGCATATCGCCCTGCTGCATTTCGATGGCCGCGACCCGGCCGACGGCTTCCACTATACCGGTAAACATTCAGTTCGGGTCCTTGTATCGGGGCTTCAGGTTCAGACGCAGATCATCGCCCAGTTGGCGCATCTCCGCCACCTCGAGGGGGATCTGCTGCGCCATGGCGTCGAACGGCAGCGCCAGCAGCGGCCGGCCGGACGACCCCAGAAGCTTGGGCGCCATGTAGACCACAAGCTCGTCGACCAGCCCCGCCGCGACGAAGGCACCGGCCAGGGTCGCACCGGTTTCCACCAGCAATTCGTTGCACTGCTCCGCCGCCAGCCAGGCCAGCAGCGCGGCGAGGTCGATCCTCCCCCGTTTTCCGGCAGCACCAGCAGCTCGGCCCCCGCCGCCCGGAGCGCGGAACTCTTTTCAGCATCGTCGCGACAGGTCACCACCAGGGTACGCCCGGGCTGCCTGAGTATGCGGGCCGCGACCGGCATTCTCAGCTGACTGTCGAGCACCAGTCGCAGCGGCTGCCGCTCGCCGACCGCCTGACACTCCTCGGCGCTGAAACCGGCTTCGGCCGGGCGCACTGTCAGTGACGAGTCATCGATCAGTATCGACTCCACACCGGTCAGGATCGCCGAGCTGCGGGCTCTCAGGCGCTGCACGTCGGCGCGCGCCGCGGGCCCCGTGATCCATTGCGATTCGCCGCTGGCCATCGCGGTGCGGCCATCCAGGCTCGAGGCCAGCTTGAGCCGCACCAGCGGACGGCCCGACTCCATGCGCCGGATGAATCCCGAATTGAGTTCTCTTGCCTGGGCTTCGAGCAGACCGCTTTCGGTCCCGATACCGGCCTCGCGCAGGCGCTGCAGCCCGCGACCGGCCACCTGGGATTCGGATCGACCATCGCCGCGACAACCCGGGCGACGCCGGCCTCGACCAGCGCATCGGCACAGGGTGGCGTGCGACCCTGGTGACTGCAGGGTTCCAGGGTGACATAGGCGGTGCAGCCACGCGCCCGTTCACCCGCCTGACGCAAGGCATTGACCTCGGCGTGACCCTTGCCGGCCCGGACATGGTAGCCCTCGCCGACGATCTCGCCGCCCTTCACCAGCACACAGCCGACCCGCGGATTGGGATCGGTGCTGTAGAGCCCCCGCCACGCCAGCCGGATCGCCCGCGCCATCAGCTCATGGTCATCGCGACTGAAACGGCTCATGCAGACTCCTCGCCGTTGTCACTCTGGGACGACAGCCGGTCGATCTCTTTCTTGAATTCATTGACGTCCTGAAAGCTGCGATAGACCGAGGCGAAGCGCACATAGGCCACCTGGTCGAGCTTGCGCAGCTCCGCCATCACGGTCTCGCCGACCAGACGCGACGGCACCTCGCGCTCGCCGGTGGCACGCAGACGCTGCTTGATGCGGTTGATGGCCGCCTCGATCGCCTCGATCCCGACCGGCCGCTTTTCCAGCGCCCGCTGCACGCCGGCCCGCAGCTTCTCTTCGTCGAAAGGCTGGCGCATGCCGTCGGTCTTGATGATCCGCGGCATCAGCAGCTCGGCCGCTTCGTAGGTGGTAAAGCGCTCATGGCAGCCGATGCATTCCCGCCTGCGCCGGACCTGCTGGCCTTCGGCGACCAGGCGGGAGTCCACCACCTTGGTTTCGTTGGCGCCGCAGAAGGGACAATGCATAGGAAACGATCCTGCCAGTAAAGAGCGTGAGGCTGCATACGAGGCGTATGCATGCCGTTGAAGTCTGAAACTGGGTGACGCGTAACGCGTAACCCATAATAAAAAGGGCGGCTACCTGAGCCGCCCGGGGATTCTAACCGATTTACTTGTAGACCGGAAAGCGTGCACAGATATCGAGCACCTTGGCCTTGACCGCCTCGATGGTCTGCTCATTGTCGATATCGTCGAGCACATCGCAGATCCAGTTGGCCAGATCGGTCACTTCGGCTTCCTTGAAGCCGCGACGGGTCACCGCCGGCGTGCCCAGGCGCAGGCCCGAGGTGACGAATGGCGAACGCGGATCGTTCGGTACGGCATTCTTGTTGACGGTGATGTTGGCACGGCCCAGCGCCGCATCCGCATCCTTGCCGGTGATGTCCTTCCTGATCAGGTCGACCAGGAAAAGATGGTCATCGGTGCCGCCGGAAACGATATCGATCCCGCGGTCGAGGAACACCTTGACCATCGCCTGGGCGTTTTTCACGACCTGCGCCTGGTATTCCTTCCACTCCGGCTCCAGCGCTTCCTTGAAGCAGACGGCCTTGGCCGCGATGATGTGCATCAGCGGGCCGCCCTGGGATTCCGGGAAGACGGCGAAATTCAGTTTCTTCTGCAGCTCCTCGTCGGCGCGGGCCGAAAGGATCAGGCCGCCGCGCGGACCGCCCAGGGTCTTGTGGGTGGTGGTGGTGACGACATCGGCAACACCCATTGGGCTCGGGTAGACGCCCGCCGCGACCAGACCGGCGATATGGGCCATATCGACGAACAGGTAGGCACCGACCTTGTCGGCGATATCGCGGAAGCGCTGCCAGTCGATGACGCGGGAGTAAGCCGAGAAGCCGGCGACGATCATCTTCGGCTTGTGCTCCAGGGCCAGACGCTCGACTTCATCGTAATCGATCTCGCCGGTTTCCGGGTTCAGGCCGTACTGCACCGCATTGTAGATGCGACCGGAGAAGGAGACCGCCGCACCGTGCGTCAGGTGACCGCCATGGGCCAGGCTCATGCCCAGCACGGTGTCGCCCGGCTTGCACAGCGCCATGTAGACGGCGGCGTTGGCCTGAGAGCCGGAGTGCGGCTGAACGTTGGCATAGGTGGCACCGAACAGCTGCTTGGCACGTTCGATGGCCAGTTCCTCGACGATATCGACATATTCGCAGCCGCCATAGTAGCGCTTGTGGGGGTAGCCCTCGGCGTACTTGTTGGTCAGACCGGAGCCCTGGGCTTCCATCACCCGCGGGCTGGTGTAGTTCTCGGACGCGATCAGTTCGATGTGTTCTTCCTGGCGGCGCTCTTCCGCCTGCATCGCGGCCCAGAGATCCGGATCGAATCCGGCGATGGTCATCTCTTTGCTAAACATACTGTCCCCCGTCGCATTGCAAAGATTTCGGCGCGGCGATAAATCCCGAATACCGCAGCACCCTGGAAAAGGGCGCCATTATAGTCGAAAAGCCGGGAACGGCGCACTTGAAAGTGGATCACGGCAAATGGAGTGGAATTCACGACGGCGGCTGCTGCGAAAGCGGTGCGGTGCTCTTCGCTTCGCTTCGTTTACCGGCACCCTACCCATTTACCTCTTACTGCATTGGCCTTCGAGGAGGCTGATCGGCTAAAATTGCCGCCAACGCAGAACTGACAGGTCCTGATTAATGGCTCAATACGTTTACTCGATGAACCGCGTCGGCAAGGTCGTGCCGCCCAAGCGTGAAATCCTCAAGGATATCTCCCTTTCCTTCTTCCCCGGGGCCAAGATCGGCGTCCTCGGCCTCAACGGCGCCGGCAAGTCCAGCCTGCTGCGCATCATGGCCGGCGTCGACAAGGACTACATCGGCGAAGCGCGGCCGATGCCGGGCATCAATGTCGGCTACCTGCCGCAGGAGCCGCAGCTCGACGAGAATAAGACCGTGCGCGAGATCGTCGAGGAGGCGGTCGCCGACGTCAAGGCAGCCCTGGACGGCCTCGATGCCGTCTACGCCGCCTACGCCGAGCCGGACGCCGACTTCGACGAACTGGCCAGGAAGCAGGCCGAGTTCGAGAACCTGATCCAGGCGAAGGATGGTCACAACCTGGAAAACACCCTCGAGCGTGCCGCCGACGCCCTGCGCCTGCCGGCCTGGGATGCCCAGGTGAAGCACCTCTCCGGCGGCGAGCGCCGCCGTGTCGCCCTCTGCCGGCTGCTGCTCGACAAGCCCGACATGCTGCTGCTGGACGAGCCGACCAACCACCTCGATGCCGAATCGGTGGCCTGGATCGAGCGCTTCCTGCAGGAATACCCGGGCACTGTCGTGGCGATCACCCATGACCGCTACTTCCTCGACAATGCCGCCGGCTGGATTCTCGAGCTGGACCGCGGCCGCGGCATCCCGTACGAAGGCAACTATTCCTCCTGGCTGGAGCAGAAAGAGCACCGCCTGGAAATGGAAGCCAAGCAGGAAGCCGCCCACCACAAGGCCGTCGCCGCCGAGCTGGAGTGGGTGCGCCAGGGCCAGAAAGGCCGTCAGGCCAAATCCAAGGCACGCCTGAAGCAGTTCGAGGAGATGAACTCCCGCGAATTCCAGACCCGCAACGAGACCCGGAGATCTACATTCCGCCGGGTCCGCGCCTGGGCGACAAGGTCATCGACGCCAACGGCATCTCGAAGGCCTATGGCGACAAGGTGCTGTTCGAGGACCTGAGTTTCTCGATCCCGCCCGGCGCCATCGTCGGCATCATCGGCGGCAACGGTGCCGGCAAGTCGACGCTGTTCCGCATCATCGCCGGTGAAGAGCAGCCGGATGCAGGTACTGTCGAGCTGGGCTCCACCGTGCAGCTGGCCTACGTCAACCAGAACCGCGAGCTGAACGGCGACAAGACCGTCTTTGCCGAGATCTCCGACGGCCAGGACATCATCACCGTCGGCAACTACCAGACACCGTCACGCGCCTACTGCGGCCGCTTCAACTTCAAGGGTTCCGATCAGCAGAAACTGGTCAAGGACCTGTCCGGCGGCGAGCGCAACCGCCTGCATATGGCCAAGCTGCTGAAGGAAGGCGGCAACGTGCTGCTGCTCGACGAACCGACCAACGATCTGGATATCGAGACGCTGCGTGCCCTCGAGGAAGCGCTGCTGGCGTTCCCGGGCTGCGCCGTGGTGATTTCCCATGACCGCTGGTTCCTCGACCGCATCTGTACCCACATGCTGGCGTACGAAGGCGAGTCGAAGGTGGAGTTCTTCGAGGGCAACTACACCGAGTACCAGGCGGATTACAAGCGCCGCTACGGCAAGGAGCACCAGCCCGAGCGCATCAAGTACAAGCGGATCGCATAAAAGCGTGACGGGTGACGCGTAACGCGTCACCCGTCACCGATGTACGAGCCATCGCTGTCTGTACTAAGATGCTCTGAGCCCCTCACCGAGGATCCCGCCATGGTGGAACAGAACGCAGAACGCCGCCGCTTTACCCGCATCCCCTTCGACGCCGAATCCGAACTGCACACGGCCAACGCCACCCTCATTGTCCAGCTGGCGGATATCTCGCTTCACGGGGTGCTGATCGAGTCGCAGAAACCGCTGTCCATTGCCCCTGGCGAAACGGCCGAACTGCGTATCTACCTGAGCAGTGACGTCCTGATCCGCATGCCGGTCATACTGACCCACAGCAAGCCACCCGGTTACGGCTTTCGCGCCGGCGAAATGGACCTCGACAGCATCAGCCACCTGCGCCGGCTGGTGGAGCTGAACCTCGGCGACGAGTCGCTGCTCGAGCGGGAGTTGGATAATCTGGTGAGTGGGTAGGGTGCTGCTGACCACCATGGATGGTGGAAATCCTGAAAACGCAGGAGCAGTTTTCAGGGGAGTGCAACGAATCGCACCGAAAACGGCGGTGCGGTGCGCTTCGCTTACCAGCACCCTACGTTCTTTCAAAGCGCATCGAGCGCTTCGGACAGGCGCGTAACCCCGATCACCTCCATCCCCTCGGGCGCGGTCTTGGGTACGTTGCCCTTCGGTACAATGGCACGACGGAAACCGTGCTTGGCCGCTTCCCGGATACGCTCCTGACCGTTGGGCACCGGCCGGATCTCGCCGGACAGCCCCACTTCGCCGAACGCCATCAGGTCCTGCGCCAGCGGCCGGTCGCGATAGCTCGAGACCACGGCCAGCAGCAGCGCCAGATCCGCACCGGTCTCCAGTACCTTGACGCCACCGACGACGTTGACGAAAACATCCTGGTCGCCGGTATGGAGACCGCCGTGGCGGTGCAGCACCGCCAGCAGCATCGCCAGACGGTTGTGCTCCAGACCGACCGCGACCCGGCGCGGGTTGTTCATGTGACTCTGATCCACCAGCGCCTGCAGCTCCACCAGCAGCGGCCGGGTACCCTCCCAGACCACCATCACCACGCTGCCGGGACTCGGCTCCTCGGCACGGCTGAGGAAAATGGAACTGGGGTTCTTCACTTCGCGCAGGCCATTCTCCAGCATCGCGAAAACACCGAGTTCGTTGACCGCGCCGAAGCGGTTCTTGTGGGATCTGAGGGTGCGGAAGCGGCTGTCGGACGAACCTTCGAGTTGCAGCGAACAGTCGATCATGTGCTCCAGCACCTTGGGACCGGCCAGGGTGCCGTCCTTGGTGACATGGCCGACCAGCAGCAGTACCGTGCCGGTCTGCTTGGCGAAGCGGGTCAGGTAGGCGGCGGTTTCGCGCACCTGGGCCACCGAGCCCGGCGCCGACTGCACATCGGCGATATGCATCACCTGGATGGAGTCGATCACCATCAGCTTGGGCTGCAGCTGCTGAGCCGTGGCGCAGATCGTCTCGACCGCGGTCTCGGAGAGCATTTTCAGGCTGCCGGCATCGAGCCCGAGCCGCCGCGCCCGCATCGCCACCTGCTGCAGCGACTCCTCGCCGGTGACATAGAGCGCCGGTTTTTGCGCCGCCAGGTGACACATCACCTGCAGCAGCAGGGTACTCTTGCCGGCCCCGGGATGGCCACCGATCAGGATCGCAGAGCCCGGCACCAGGCCGCCGCCCAGCACCCGGTCAAGCTCCTGGGTACCGGTGGAGAACCGCGGCATCTCGCCCAGCTCGACCTCGGCCAGGCTCACCACCCGGCCCTGAGTGCCGGTCTGGGCGCCGGCATAACCCTCGAAGCGGGCCGCGCGCGCGCCGCCGCCGGCGGCTGCCGCCAGCCGCACCTCGGTCAGGGAATTCCAGCAGCCGCAAGCGCTGCACTGCCCCTGCCACTTGCTGTAGTCGGCGCCACAGTCGTTGCACACATAGGCGGTCTTGGCCTTGGCCATCGCGGAATCCTCTGCATCGGCGGATAGGCTGCGCATTCTAGCCCAATGACCGGAGTTGCCCAAACAGGCTTTCTTTTCCGACCCCAGTCTCTAGAATCAGACGTCAAACAAAACGCACACAAGGACAATGCAATGAAACTGGAAACGATTGCGGTGCATGGCGGCTATCAGCCGGATCCCACGACCAAGGCGGTTGCCGTGCCGATCTACCAGACCACCTCCTATGCATTCGACAACGCCCAGCATGGCGCGGACCTGTTCGACCTCAAGGTGCAGGGCAATATCTACACCCGCATCATGAATCCCACCACCGACGTGCTGGAGAAGCGCGCGGCGGAGCTGGAAGGCGGTATCGCCGCGCTGGCGGTGGCCTCCGGCATGGCGGCCATCACCTACTGCATCCAGACCCTGGCGGAGACCGGCGACAATATCCTCTCCACCAGCGAGCTGTATGGCGGCACCTACAACCTCTTCGCCCATACACTGCCGCGCCAGGGGTCGAGGTTCGCTTCATCGACAAGAACGACTTCGCCGGCATCGAGGCCCGCATCGACGACCGCACCCGCGCGCTCTACTGCGAAAGCGTCGGAAACCCGTCCGGCAGCATCGCCGATATCGAAAAGCTCGCGGAACTGGCACACCGCCATGGCATTCCGCTGATCGTCGACAACACCGTACCGACTCCGGTTCTGTGGCGGCCGATCGAGCAGGGTGCCGACATCGTCGTGCAGTCCGCCACCAAGTACATCGGCGGCCACGGCAACAGCATCGGCGGCATCATCATCGACAGCGGCAACTTCCCTGGGCCGATCACAAGGACCGCTTTCCGCTGCTGAACGAGCCGGACGTCTCCTACCACGGCGTGGTCTATACCGAAGCCTTCGGGCCCGCGGCCTTCATCGGCCGCTGCCGCGTGGTACCGCTGCGCAACATGGGTGCTGCCCTGTCGCCGATGAACGCCTTCCTGCTGCTGCAGGGCATGGAAACCCTGTCGCTGCGCATGGAACGGATCTGCGACAATGCGCTGAAGGTCGCCCGATTCCTGGAGGGGCACGAGGCGGTCAGCTGGGTCAGCTACGCGGGGCTCGAAAGCCACAAGGATCACGCCCTGGCCCGGAAATACATGCAGGGGCGCGCCTCCGGCATCCTCAGCTTCGGCCTGCACAGCGGTCGCGAGGGCACCCGACGTTTCTACGATGCGCTGAACATCTTCGTGCGGCTGGTGAATATCGGCGATTGCCGTTCGCTGGCTTCGATCCCGGCGGAAACCACCCACCGTCAGCTCAACGAAGAGGAGCTCAAGTCCGCCGGCGTGAAGCCGGAAACGGTGCGGCTGTCGGTCGGTATCGAGCATATCGACGACCTGATCGAGGACCTCGGGCAGGCACTGGCGAAAGCAGTGGCTTAAAGGAAGGCAAAGGGCCCCGCGGGGCCCTTTGCGAATCAGGCGCGTTGCTTTGCCGCGATGGACGCGACCGCTTCCTGATACTGGCTGCCGATCTCGTCGGCACTGCTGACACAGAAGTTCAGGTCCCGCAGCTCGCCGTTGTCCAGGCCGTAGATCCAAGCATGGATGGCCAGTTCCTGGCCGTTGCTCCAGGCTTCCTGCACCATGGTGGTGTTGCAGACGTTGCTGGCCTGCTCGATCACGTTCAGCTCGCAGAGCCTGTCGAGCATGAAGGCCTCGTCATCCTGCCACTGCTCGAGTATCTCACGATGCTTGAAGTAGACATCGCGGACATGTCGCAGCCAGTTGTCGATCAGGCCCAGATGGGTCGGACCCAGCGATGCCTTGACGCCGCCGCAACCGTAATGGCCGACCACCATCACATGCTTCACTTTCAGGACCCGCACCGCATACTGCAGCACCGACAGGCAGTTCATGTCGGTGTGTATCACCAGATTGGAGACATTGCGGTGCACGAAGACATCACCGGGCAGCAGGCCGATGATCTCGTTGGCGGGCACGCGACTGTCGGAACAGCCGATCCAGAGATACTCCGGCGCCTGCTGCTTGGCCAGAGTCGGGAAGAATTCCGGATTGAGCCGGGAAATGCGTTCCGACCAGGCCCGGTTCTGTTCGAACAGTTTTTCTAGTTTCTTCATCTTGTCTACCGCTTAACCCAAAGTCCGAATAGTAGAAAGTGGCAAGCAGGCCATTCGCCCGGTGACCGGGCTCCTACAATACTTGCGGATCCTGTGGAAGCCCACTCCGTGGGCGAACAGGCCTTTACACATTCACTGCTGATGATACTTCGCACTCAGCTCGTGGACGGCATCGACGAAGACCCGCGCATGCTCGGGATCGGCATACTGGTGGATGCCATGACCCAGGTTGAAGACATGACCGTTTCCGGGCCCGAAACCGGCCAGAATCGCTTCGACCTCGGCACGAATGCGCTCGGAGGGCGCATAGAGCACCGACGGGTCCATATTGCCCTGCAGCGCGACCCGGTCGCCGACGCGGCGGCGGGCATCGCCGATATCGGTGGTCCAGTCCAGCCCCAGCGCATCGGCGCCGGTATCGGCGATCGCCTCGAGCCACTGCCCGCCGTTCTTGGTGAACAGGATCACCGGCACACGGCGTCCTTCATGTTCGCGGATCAGGCCGGCACAGATCTGCTGCATGTATTTGAGGGAGAATTCCCGATACATGGGACCGCTGAGCACCCCGCCCCAGGTATCGAAGATCTGCACCGCCTGGGCACCGGCACGGATCTGCTCGTTGAGGTAGGTGGTGACCGACTGCGCCAGTTTGTCGAGCAGTGCATGCAGCACCTCCGGAGTGGCGTACATCATCTGCTTGATATGACGGAAGTCCTTGCTCGAGCCGCCTTCGACCATATAGGTGGCGAGCGTCCAGGGCTGCCGGAGAAGCCGATCAGCGGTACGCGACCTGACAGGGCGCCACGAATTTCCCGTACCGCCGCCATGACGTAATCGAGGTCGGAGGCCGCATCCGGCACCGGCAGTGCCGCCACATCGGCTTCGGTACGGATGATCTTGCGAAACCGCGGCCCTTCGCCGGCTTCGAAATAGAGCCCCAGACCCATCGCATCGGGTATGGTGAGGATGTCGGAGAACAGGATGGCCGCATCCAGATCGAAGCGTTCCAGCGGCTGCAGCGTCACTTCGCAGGCCAGCTCGCGGTTCTTGCACAGGCTCAGGAAATCGCCCGCCTGGGCCCGGGTTGCCCGGTATTCCGGCAGGTAGCGCCCGGCCTGACGCATCATCCATACGGGGGTCACATCCACCGGTTGGCGCAACAGCGCGCGCAGAAAACGATCGTTTTTCAGTTCAGCCATCAGACTCAGCCATTGGTTAGCCATTAAAAGAATCGCGCCATTTTAACTTTTTCCCCGCACAATTGCGCCTCAGTCTGCACGCGCCTGACGAAAGTCTGCAGGGGAGTTGTAGGCCGTCGAGGCACCGGTATAATAGATCGAATACTGATCAGCAAAGGTGATCAGTGCCTTTGCGGGTACTATTCGATTCATGTCCATGGTCAAAACCGCCGACATCCTGACGCTGCCCGACAGCGCCCATACGCACGATCACAACTATCACCAACTGGTACTGGGGCTCGAGGGCGACACCGCCTTCGAACTCGAGGGCCTGGGTCAGCGGGTCGGACCGGGCACCGGCTGCCTGGTACCCTCGTCCACCGCCCACGCCTTCTGCGGCATTGGGCGCAACAGCATCCTGGTGGTCAACCTCGCGATGAAGCCGGCCGGCAACCGTGAAGAGCGCGAGCGCATCAACCGACTGTTCGACCAGGCCAGCTATTTCGACATGAGCAGCCACCTGCAGGTGCTGGCCAGCGCGGTAAGCCGCGAAATCCGCCAGTTCCCGGACGACCCCATGCTGGCGCAGGCCTGCAGCAACATGCTGCTGTGTACCCTCGGCAACCATCTGTCGCTGAAACAACCCTGCCGCAAACCGGGCATGATCGATCTCGAACTGATCGACGACTTCATCCGCGTCAATCTGCAGCGCAAGATCAGCGTCGCCCACCTCGCCAGCCTCGCCTGCCTCAGCAGCAGTCAGTTCCATGAACTGTTCAAGCGCCAGACCGGCATGACGCCGCACCAGCACCTCCTCGAGAAACGCCTGAGCGCCGCCCACGACCTGCTCGAACAGGGGCACCCGGTGGCCCGGGTCATCGAGCTGTGCGGCTTCGCCAATCAGAGCGCCTTTACCCATGCCTTCCGCCGCCGCTTCGGCATCACCCCGGCCCGCTATCGCCAGCAGGCCGCGCTGACCTGCGATTAAGCCCCGGGAAGTCTCGGGCTGCCTACGCAAGCCGGAGTTTTCGACAAAAACTCCGGAAATATCGGCAAGACCTCCGCGGGAACTGTCACTAAAGTGTCAGGATTCACCGATGCGCCCGGTAAACCCCATGCTGCCGGAAGCCCGGAAAACGGCTTTCGGCCACAGTGATTCAGCCAGCCCCTTCTCGATGCACTAAGCTGACGTAATCACCGGCTCCCGTAAACCGACGCCCGTCCTTCAACTACAGGACCCCGAGGTACGCTGATCATGTTCAAGGCTACAGATGTACTCAACCCGGACTTCATCGCCCGTAAACCGGCCGAGCTCTGGGACGAAATCTCGCCGCTGTACAGCATCGATGAAGAGAGCTGGCTGCGCGAACTGCTGCCCCTGGCCGAGCCCGGCCAGGACGAGCTCGACAACACCACTCGCAGCGCCACCACGCTGATCGAACAGGTGCGCGCCGATGACGGCGCCATCCACATGATCGACGCGCTGCTGCTGGAGTACAGCCTCGATACGCGCGAAGGCATTCTGCTGATGTGCCTGGCCGAGGCCCTGATGCGCATCCCGGATGCCGAAACCGCCGACGCGCTGATCCGCGACAAGCTCAGCGTC
Organism: Marinobacterium aestuariivivens; assembly: GCF_042661465.1. NCBI lineage: Bacteria > Pseudomonadati > Pseudomonadota > Gammaproteobacteria > Oceanospirillales > Oceanospirillaceae > Marinobacterium > Marinobacterium aestuariivivens. The sequence goes on from NZ_JBHSWE010000001.1 coordinate 1,723,179, forward strand.
GCGGACTGGAAAACACACCTGAAGAATTCCGACTCCCTGTTCGTCAACGCCTCGACCTGGGGCCTGCTGCTGACGGGCAAGGTCGTGGCCATGGACGAAAAGGAGGACGGCACGCCGTCCAACGTCATCAACCGACTGGTCAACAAGTTCTCGGAACCGGTAATCCGCAAGGCCATGTACCAGGCCATGAAGATCATGGGCCACCAGTTCGTGCTCGGCCGCAATATCGGCGAAGCGCTGAAGCGCGGCCGCAAGTACCGCGATCTGGGCTACACCTACTCCTTCGACATGCTGGGAGAGGCGGCACTGACGTCGCGCGATGCCGACAAGTATTTTGCCGATTACATCAGCGCGATCGAAGCGGTCGGCAAGGATACCTACGGCCAGGGCAAGACGCCAAAGCCGACCATCTCGATCAAGCTGTCTGCGCTGCACCCGCGCTATGAAGTGGGTCAGCAGGCACGCGTCCTGACCGAGCTGTACGCGCGCGTCGTCGAACTCATCAACAAGGCACGCGCCCTCGATGTCGGCATCACCGTCGATGCCGAGGAGGCAGACCGCCTCGAGCTGTCCCTCGAGCTGTTCGAAAAGATCTACCGCGATCCGGCCTGTCAGGGCTGGGGCAACTTCGGCCTCGTGGTCCAGGCCTATTCCAAGCGTGCCCTGCCGGTACTGGCCTGGCTGACGGCACTGGCCGGCGAGCAGGGCGACCGCATTCCGGTGCGGCTCGTCAAGGGCGCCTACTGGGATGCCGAGATCAAGCTCTGCCAGCAGCACGGGTTCGAAGGCTACCCGGTTTATACCCGCAAGGAAGCGACCGACACCTCCTACCTGGCCTGCGCCCGCTTCCTGCTGAGCCAGCCGGTACGGGGCAAGATCTATCCCCAGTTCGCCAGCCACAATGCCCATACCGTCGCCGCCATTCTGGCGATGGCGCCCCATGGCGACTTCGAGTTCCAGCGCCTGCACGGCATGGGCGATGCGCTGTATAACACCGTACTGAAGAACCAGTCGGTCAATGTGCGCATCTACGCCCCGGTCGGCAGCCACAAGGACCTGCTGCCCTACCTGGTGCGGCGCCTGCTGGAAAACGGTGCCAACAGCTCCTTCGTGCACCGCCTGGTCGATGCCCGGCACCCGATTGTCGACCTGGTGCACCATCCGGTCGAAACGCTGAAAAGCCGCGCCTCCCTGGCCAACCCGCATATCCCGCTGCCGGCGGATATCTATGGCGAAGAGCGCCGCAACTCCTACGGCCCCAATATCGAGATCGAGAGTGAATGGCGCCCATTCCGCGAAGCGGTCGAGGGCTTCATGGGCCGGCAGTGGCTGGGCGGTCCGATCATCGGCGGCCAGTTGCGCCAGTCCGGGGAGCCCCGTGCCGTCACCGCACCGCAGGATCGCCGCATCCAGGCGGGCTCGGTACACTGGGCAGGAACAGAAGAGGTATCCGAAGCCCTCGACCAGGTCGGTCAGGGTTTTGCCGGCTGGAACGCAACCCCGGTCGACGAGCGCGCCGGCTGCCTCGAGCGCCTGGGCGACCTGCTGGAGGAAAACCTCGCCGAGCTGGTGGCACTGTGCCATCTCGAAGCGGGCAAGACCATCCAGGACAGCATCGACGAAGTACGCGAGGCCGTGGACTTCTGCCGCTATTACGCGGTACAGGCACGCAAGGGCATCGGCCAGACCCAGCTCGGCACCACCTTCGATGGTCGCGAGCGCCAGTACCGCCTCGAGGGCCGCGGTGTCTTCGCCTGCATCAGCCCCTGGAACTTCCCGCTGGCGATCTTCCTCGGCCAGGTCAGCGCGGCCCTGGTGACCGGCAACACCGTGATCGCCAAACCGGCGGAACAGACCAGCCTGATCGCCTTCCGCGCCATCCAGCTGGCGCTGGACGCCGGCATACCGGCGGATGCCATTGCGCTGCTGCCGGGCGACGGTGCCACCGTCGGCGCACCGCTGACCTCGGACCCGCGGGTCGCCGGCGTCGCTTTCACCGGCTCCACCGAAACCGCACAGCTGATCAACCGTGCGCTGGCAAAACGGGATACCGAAGTCGTGCCGCTGATCGCCGAGACCGGCGGCCAGAACGCCATGCTGATCGACTCCACCTCGCTGCCCGAACAGGTGGTGCGTGACGTGGTGCGTTCGGCCTTTGCATCGGCCGGCCAGCGCTGCTCGGCACTGCGCGTGCTCTACGTGCAGCAGGACGTGGCCGACCGCATCACCGAGATGTTGCGCGGCGCCATGCAGGAACAGGTAGTCGGAGACCCCAGCCTGCACAGTACCGATGTCGGCCCTGTGATCGACACCGAAGCCCAGCAGGGACTGCTGAACCACATCGAGAAGATGAAGCGCAGTGCGCGCCTGATCGCCCAGACGCCGCTGCCGGCGAATGCCGGCCAGGGAACCTTCGTCGCGCCGACGGCGTTCGAGATCGATGATATCGCCCAACTCGAGCGCGAACAGTTCGGTCCGATTCTGCACGTCGTACGCTACAAGGCCTCGGACCTCGACCGCGTGATCGACAGCATCAACGCCACCGGCTATGGCCTGACCCTCGGCGTGCACAGCCGCAACGAGGAGACCACGCGCCATATCGCGCATCGCGTGCGGGTCGGCAACATCTACATCAACCGTGACCAGGTCGGTGCAGTGGTCGGCGTCCAGCCGTTCGGCGGTCAGGGTCTGTCGGGTACCGGCCCCAAGGCCGGCGGTCCCCGCTACCTGCTGCGTTTCACCCGTGAAGTGACGCTTTGAGCCGCCAAAGGAGTGCCTAGAAATGACTCAGAAGATCAATCTTGAACAGGCAGCCCAGGCTGCACTCGACGCCTGGGAAGGCTGGAACGGACTCGGTGTCGCCGGTCGCGCCCAGCTGCTGCAGAATTTCGTCGGCCAGCTCAGCGACAGCCAGGCACGCATGGCACAGTGGCAGATCGACCAGGCGCTGCGCCTGATCGGTGGCGAACTGGAGCTGCCGGGCCCGACTGGCGAGTCCAACGTGCTTTACACCTCGGGACGCGGGCTCTTCATTTGCACCAGTGACGAGAACGCCAGCGAAGTCGCCATTATCGGCCAGCTGGTCGCTGCCCTGATCGCCGGCAACGTGGTGCTGCTGGCGCCGGCCCCGTCCCATACCGGCTTCTGCCGCTACCTGCTGCGCCTGCTGGTGGCCGGCAGCTGCCCGGCCGCGGTGGTCCAGCTGATCGAGAACAGCTCGCTGGAAACCCTCGGCGGATGCCCGTCCATTGCCGGCTTCGCCTGCATTTGCAGTGAAGCCGGTGCCCGCGAGCTGAACCGCAGGCTGGTGAGCCGTGACGGCGTGCTGGTGCAGCTGGTCGCCGAAACCGATCCGGAGAATCTCGACATCATCGGTGGCGAATACTACCTGTCGCGCTTTATCACCGAATCGGTGCGCACCACCAACACCACTGCGGTCGGCGGGAACGCCACTCTGTTGGAACTCGGCGGCAAAGCCGAGTAGCAGCAACGGCAGCCGGCCTCGACGAAGGCCGGCTGCCGTTTTTCTTTTCAGCCATTGCCGGCTCGAATCCTAAAACAAAAACAACCTATCCAGGTCATTCACCCAAGAGGCCCAATTGATGATTGCAAACAGTGCCGCGATAATCGGTACCTTTCTCGTTTACCTTGTCGTTATGCTTGGTATTGGACTTTATGCCTACAAACGCACGTCGAGCTCTTCCGACTACTTCCTCGGCGGTCGCTCGCTAGGCCCTGGCCTGCGGCACTTTCCGCCGGCGCCTCCGACATGAGCGGCTGGTTGCTGCTGGGGCTGCCCGGTTATGCCTTCGCCTCGGGCATGGAAGCGATCTGGCTCGGCGGTGGCCTGCTGCTTGGCACCTGGCTCAACTGGCTGCTGGTCGCCAAGCGCCTGCGCACCTACAGTTACGAGGCCGACAACTCGCTGACGCTGCCGGAGTTCTTCTCCAACCGTTTCGAGGACGGCAGCAAGCTGCTGCAGGTGATCTCGGCCTTCTTCATCCTGCTGTTCTTCCTGTTCTATACCAGCTCCGGCCTCGTCGCCGGCGGCAAGCTGTTCGAAACCGTGTTCGGTCTCGACTACAGCATCGCCGTGGTGGTCGGCACCCTCGCCGTTGTCTCCTATACCCTGTTCGGCGGCTTTCTGGCGGTCTCCTGGACCGACCTGGTGCAGGGTCTGCTGATGGCGGCGGCACTGGTGATCGTGCCGGTGATCGCGATGCAGACCGATGGCGGCATCGGCGCGCTGTTCAGCGCCCTCGAAGCCAAGAATCCCGAGCTGCTGACCCTCTGGAACGACGCTAGTGGTACGCCGCTGACCTGGATCGCCATCGTTTCGCTGGCGGCCTGGGGCCTGGGCTACTTCGGCCAGCCCCATATCCTGGCGCGTTTCGCCGGCATCCGTGACAAAGACGACGTGCCGACGGCGCGCCGCATCGCCGTGACCTGGTCGGGGCTGTCGATGGCCGGCGCCTTCCTGGTCGGCCTGGCCGGTATCGTCTATGTGGACAACCAGCTGGGCGGCGCCCTGGGTGACGGCGAAACCATCTTCATGGTGCTGGTCAACGCCCTGTTCAACCCGGTCGTCGCCGGTATCCTGCTCGCCGCCATCCTGGCCGCGATCATGAGCACCGCCGACTCCCAGCTGCTGGTCTCCTCGTCCGCCCTGGCCGAAGACTTCTATCGCCAGCTGTTGCGCAAGGATGCCAGTCAGAAGGAGATCGTCATGGTCGGCCGCGTGGCCGTGATAGGCCTGTCGGTCGTGGCACTGATACTGGCGATGAACCCGGACAGCACCGTACTGGGCCTGGTGTCCTACGCCTGGGCCGGTTTCGGCGCCGCCTTCGGCCCGACACTGATCCTGTCGCTGTACTGGAAACGCATGAACCGAGCCGGCGCCCTGGCCGGCATCCTGATCGGCGGCATCACCGTGGTGGTCTGGAAGCAGCTTTCGGGCGGCATCTACGACCTCTACGAGATCGTGCCGGGTGTCATCTTCGCCACCCTCGCCATTGTCGTCGCAACCCTGGCGACCAGCGCGCCGCCGGCGACCGTTCAGGCCCGTTTCGACGTCTATCGCAGCAAGCTCGATGGCGTCGCCCCGGCCAGGCCGCAGCCACAGCGGTCCTGACCACCCCTTGCCGGGTGGAACCGCACACTCCAGCCGGCAAATCTCACTCCACTCTAACAGCCCTCCGGGGCTGTTTTTTTGTACAGGGATGTACTTATCCTGCGAGTGCATGGATGCACAGGAGCAGGGTTTATGTACAGGATGTACGGCCAAAAACCGCTCCTGCGTTTTTGGCATTTCAGCCATCCTTGGCTGTCGTACGTCGCGGGCGCCTGGATGCGCACGACTACAGGGACGTGGGAGGTAGAGCGAAGCAGGATGCCAAAGCCGAGGAGCGACGGGTTTCAGAACGCACTGAATCTGAAGGTTACGCGTGACGCGCATCCCGTAGGGTGCCGGTAAGCGAAGCGCACCGCACCGCTCGTTTCGGTGCGCTTCGTTTCACTCCCCTGATATTTGCTCCTGCAATATCAGGATTTTCACCATCCGTGGCGGTCAGCAGCACCCTACGTCAGGCCCTGACCATGCCACCCAGCACTTTCGAAGCGCGCCTGCGGCTCCAGAGCTTTTCATGGAAGAAATACGCCACGCTGTTGATCGCCGGCTCGACTAGCGCCAGGGTGCCGCCAATCAGGATATCGCCGGTCAGCAGCCAGGCGACAGTAAAGGCGATGCAGAAGTGCATCAGTGCGAAACTCAGCGTTTTCAACATGGTCGCCTCCATTGGTCCGCGCTGCCATTTACGCAAATGATAGGCGTTATCGTTTGTGGCATAAAATCAATTAATGATATGCCGGTGTTAGTGGTTGGCTATGGAGAGAGGCGTGGGGACGTGAGGACGTGAGGACGTGAGGACGTGAGGACGTGAGGACGTGAGGACGTGAGGACGTGAGGACGTGAGGACGTGAGGACGTGGGTATTGTACGCGTTACGCGTAACGCGTCACCCGTCACCCGTCACCCGTCACATGCAAGCAGGCCGCCCGAAGGCGGCCTGTTTCAAGCAGTAACCGGCTTAGACCTCGAGATAGTCGAGGATGCCTTCAGCCGCGGAACGGCCCTCGGCAATCGCGGTCACGACCAGGTCGGAGCCACGCACCATGTCGCCGCCGGCGAATACCTTGGCGTTGCTGGTCTGGAACGGGAAACGCCCCTGCTCGCGCGGTGCTTCCTCGGCCTGGATGCGGCCGTCCTGATGCAGTTCGATGCCGAAGTCGGCGAACCAGGGCGCCGGGCTCGGACGGAAACCGAAGGCGACCAGGACGACATCGGCTTCCAGCACCTGTTCGGAACCCGGCACCACTTCGGCGCGGCGACGGCCGTTCTCATCCGGCTCGCCCATGCGGGTGGTGACCAGCTTGACGCCGACGACCTTGCCGTTTTCGCCGACGATTTCGACCGGCTGGCGGTTGAACAGGAACTGCACGCCCTCTTCGCGGGCGTTTTCCACTTCCTTGCGCGAGCCGGGCATATTGGCTTCGTCACGACGATAGGCACAGGTGACGCTCGCGGCGCCCTGACGGATCGAGGTGCGGTTGCAGTCCATCGCGGTATCGCCACCGCCAAGGACGACGACGCGCCGGCCCTTCATGTCGATGTATTCGGACGGATCCTTCTCGAAGCCCATGCAGTGATTGACGTTCGAGATCAGGAACGGCAGCGCATCGAATACGCCGTCCAGCTCCTCGCCCGGGAACCCGCCCTTCATGTAGGTGTAGGTACCCATGCCGAGGAACACCGCATCGAACTCTTCGATCAGCTGCTGCATGGTGACATCCTTGCCCACCTCGGTGTTGAGTCGGAACTCGACACCCATCTCCTCGAAGATGCGACGACGCAGCTTGATCACATCCTTCTCGAGCTTGAACTCGGGGATGCCGAAGGTCAGCAGGCCGCCGATCTCCGGATGACGGTCGAACACCACCGGGGTGACGCCGTTGCGCACCAGGATATCGGCACAGCCGAGGCCAGCGGGACCGGCACCGATGACCGCGACCTTCCTGTCGGTGCGGATCACCTTGGACATGTCCGGGCGCCAGCCCATGGCGAAGGCGGTATCGGTGATGTATTTCTCCACCGAGCCGATGGTCACGGCACCGAAGCCGTCATTCAGCGTGCAGGCGCCTTCGCAGAGACGGTCCTGCGGACAGACACGACCGCAGACTTCCGGCAGCGAGTTGGTCTGATGGCTGAGCTCGGCCGCTTCGAGAATGTTGCCTTCCGACACCAGCTTGAGCCAGTTCGGAATGTGGTTGTGCACCGGGCACTTCCAGGAGCAGTAGGGGTTGCCGCATTCGAGGCAGCGGTGCGACTGATCCGACGCTTCCTCTGCCTTGAACGGCTCGTAGATTTCGGCGAACTCGCGCTTGCGGACCTCGGCATGGATCTTGGCCGGCCCTTCGCGCTCGACGTCGAGGAACTGAAAATCGTTGTTCGGACGGTTAGACATGGTCCCACCTCATTCTGGGCACCCGCCGCCTGGCGGCGGGTGCTCGTTAGTCTGTCATCAAGCTTGTTACAAGAAAAAGGATCGCTACTTATTCCGGGCGCTTGCGGATGTTGTCCAGCAACGCGTTGAGGCTCGCGGCCTTGGGCTTGACCAGCCAGAATCGGCCGATGTAATCGAAGAAGTTATCGACGATCTCCTGGCCCCAGGCGCTGCCGGTTTCCCTGACAAACTCGATGATCACCGAACGCAGGTGGTTCTTGTAGGCTTCCATCTGCTCGGTATGGATACGATGGATCTCGACCAGTTCGTGGTTGTACTTGTCGACGAAGTTGTTTTCCAGATCCAGCACATAGGCGAAGCCGCCTGTCATGCCAGCACCGAAGTTGTAGCCGGTGGAACCCAGCACGGTGACGTGACCGCCGGTCATGTACTCGCAACAGTGGTCGCCCGCGCCTTCGACGACCGCATGGACGCCGGAGTTGCGCACCGCGAAACGCTCGCCGGTACGACCTGCCGCGAACAGCTTGCCGCCGGTGGCGCCGTACAGACAGGTGTTGCCCATGATGGAGGTTTCGTTCGACTTGAAGGTCACCTCCTTGAACGGGTACAGCACCAGCTTGCCGCCGGCCATGCCCTTGCCGACATAGTCGTTGGCATCGCCTTCGAGGATCAGATTCTGACCGCCGGCGTTCCAGACGCCGAACGACTGACCGGCGTGACCGCGGAAGCGGAAGGTGACCGGCTCGTCGGCCATCCCCATGTTGCCGTAGCGCCTGGCGATGGCGCCGGAGGTGCGGGCGCCGACCGAACGGTCGCAGTTGCAGATCGCCAGCTCCCAGTCGCCGCCACGCTTGGCCTCGATCGCTTCGCCGGCCAGTTCCAGCATCGCGGTATTGAGCTCGCCCTTGTCGAACGGTTCGTTGCGTTTTTCCTGCACGGTGTGCGGATACTCCGCCGGCACGCCGCCGTCGCTGATGATCGGGCTCAGGTCCAGCGCCCGCTGACGCGGCGTTTCGCCTTCGACGATGGTCAGCAGATCGACACGGCCGACCAGCTCTTCAAGGCTGCGGATACCCAGCTGAGCCATCCACTGCCGGGTCTCTTCGGCGACGAAGCGGAAGTAGTTCTTGACCATCTCGACGGTGCCGCGGAAGTGATCCTTGCGCAGCTTGTCGTTCTGGGTCGCGACGCCGGTGGCGCAGTTGTTGAGGTGGCAGATGCGCAGGTATTTGCAGCCCAGCGCCACCATCGGCATGGTACCGAAGCCGAAGCTCTCGGCACCCAGCATCGCCGCCTTGACGACGTCGAGGCCGGTCTTGAGACCGCCGTCGGTCTGCAGGCGGATCTTGCCGCGCAGCTGGTTGCCGCGCAGTGACTGATGGGCGTCGGACAGGCCCAGCTCCCACGGCGAACCGGCATAGTGGATCGAGGTCAGCGGCGATGCCGCGGTACCGCCGTCGTAGCCGGAAATGGTGATCAGGTCGGCATAGGCCTTGGCGACACCGCAGGCGATGGTGCCGACACCGGGGCGCGATACCAGCTTGACCGAAACCAGTCCGTCCGGGTTGATCTGCTTGAGGTCGAAGATCAGCTGCGCCAGGTCCTCGATCGAGTAGATGTCGTGGTGCGGCGGCGGCGAGATCAGGGTCACGCCCGGCACCGAGTAGCGCAGGCGCGCGATCAGCTCGTTGACCTTGCCGCCCGGCAGCTGGCCACCCTCGCCGGGCTTGGCGCCCTGGGCGACCTTGATCTGCATGACATCGGCGCTCATCAGGTATTCCGGCGTCACACCGAAACGGCCCGAGGCCACCTGCTTGATCTTGGAACGCTTCATGGTGCCGTGACGGGCCGGGTCTTCGCCGCCCTCGCCGGAGTTGGAGCGACCGCCGAGCTCGTTCATCGCCACGGCCAGCGCTTCGTGGGCCTCCGGCGACAGGGCGCCGAGGGACATCGCCGCCGAATCGAAGCGCGGGAAGATGTTCTCGACCGGCTCCACCTGATCCAGCGGAATCGGCTTGACGTCCGAACGCAGCGCCAGCATGTCGCGCAGGGTCGCGATACCGCGGTTGTTGACGAGATCCGCGTACTGCTGGTACCTGGCCGGATCGCCGCTTTCGACCGCCTCGTGGATGGCACGTACCACATCGGGGTTGTAGGCGTGGTATTCGCCGCCGTGCTTGTACTTCAGCAGGCCGCCGGCCTGGATCGGCTTGCGGGCGGTCCAGGCTTCCTTCGCCAGCAGCTGCTGCTCGTACTGGAAGTCCTCGAAACGCGCACCTTCGATACGGCTGGTGACGCCCTTGAAGCAGAGATCGACGACCTCGGAGTTGAGACCGATCGCTTCGAACAGCTGGGCGCCACGGTAGGAGGCAATGGTCGAAATGCCCATCTTGGACAGGATTTTCAGCAGGCCCTTGTTGATACCCTTGCGATAGTTCTCGTGGGCATCGAGCGGCGCCATCTGCAGTTCGCCGCTGGCGCACAGGTCGTTCAGTACGCGGTAGGCGAGGTACGGGTATACGGCGGTGGCGCCGAAGCCGAACAGTACCGCGAAATGATGCGGATCGCGGGCGGTGCCGGTTTCGACGATCAGGTTGGCGTCGCAGCGCAGTCCCCTGTCGACCAGGCGGTGATGGACAGCGCCGGTCGCCATGGCGGCGTGAATCGGCAGTTTGCCCTGCTCGATACCGGCATCGGACAGCACCAGCAGCACCTTGCCGTCGCGCACGGCCTGCTCGGCCGCGTCGCACAGCTGCTGTACCGCCTGCTCGAGGCCGATGGCCGGATCGTAGTTCAGATCCAGGTGCACCTTGTCGAAGCCCGCTTCTTCATTGTCGCGGATACGGTAGAACTTGCTCGCGGACAGCACCGGCGTGGTCAGGATCACGCGGCGGGCATGTTCCGGTGTATCTTCGAAGACGTTGCGCTCGGCCCCCAGGCAGGTCTCGAGCGACATCACCACGGCTTCGCGCAGCGGGTCGATCGGCGGGTTGGTGACCTGGGCGAACTGCTGACGGAAATAGTCGTAGAGCGAACGCACGCGGTACGACAGCACCGCCATCGGCTTGTCGTCGCCCATAGAGCCGACCGCTTCCATTCCGGTCTCGCCCAGCGGACGGATGATCTGGTCGCGCTCCTCGAAGCTGACCTGATACATCTTCATGTGCGTCTTGACTTCGTCGGCCGACATTTCCGGGAAGGAGCGCGACTCCTCGGCGAAGCTCATGGTCGTTTCCAGACGCAGCGAGTTTTCCTTCAGCCACTGCTTGTACGGGTGCTGCGCCTTCAGGTAGTTGTCGACGTCCTGAGTGTGGAGCACATCGCCGTTGCTGGTGTCGATCGCCAGAATCTGGCCCGGTCCGACGCGACCCTGGGCCACGATATCTTCCGGCTTGTAGTCGAATACGCCGATTTCGGACGCGGTGCAGATGTAGCCTTCGCGGGTCATGACCCAGCGCGACGGGCGCAGGCCGTTGCGGTCCAGCATACAGACGGCATAGCGGCCGTCGGTCATGACCATACCCGCCGGGCCGTCCCAGGCCTCCATGTGCATGGAGTTGTACTCGTAGAAGGCCCGCAGTTCGGCATCCATGGTCTCGACGTTCTGCCAGGCCGGCGGCACGATCATGCGCACGGCACGGTAGAAGTCCATGCCACCGACCATCAGGAACTCGAGCATGTTGTCCATGCTGGAGGAGTCGGAGCCGCTGGTGTTGACGATCGGCTGCAGCTCGTCGAGATTCGGCAGCTGCTCGGTGACGAATTTCGGCGCCCGGGCCTTGGCCCAGTTGCGGTTGCCGTCGATGGTGTTGATCTCGCCGTTATGGGCCAGGAAGCGGAACGGCTGTGCCAGCTGCCAGCGCGGTGCAGTATTGGTGGAAAAACGCTGATGATAGGTACAGACAGCGGTTTCCAGGCGCGGATCGGCGAGGTCCCTGTAGAACACCGGCAGATCGACCGGCATGGTCAGCCCCTTGTAGGACAGAACCTTGTCGGAGAGGCTGCAGATATAGAAGTCTTCGTCGTCGGCAAGCGCGATCTCGGCCTTGCGACGGGCGACGTAGAGACTGATCGCCAGCTCACGCTCGCTTTTGCCCTCGGCATTGACCAGCACCTGCTCGATCAGCGGCAGCGTGTCGCGGGCGATGGGCCCGAGGCAGCTCTCGTCGGTCGGCACCGGCGCCAGCCTGCAATCGCAAGCCCCTGGGCCTGTAATTCTTTGTTGAGGATGTCACGGGCAGCCTGCGCCGGCGCCTGGGCGCGGGGCAGAAAGACCATGCCCACCGCATACTGCTCGCTAAGCTCGGCGCCCAGCTCTTCCCGGGCCACCGCCCGCAGGAAGGAGTCCGGTTTCTGCATCAGCAGACCGCAGCCATCGCCGGTTTTGCCATCGGCGGCAATACCACCACGATGCGTCATACACGCCAGCGCTTCGATGGCCTTCTCAAGCAGGTCGTGACTCGGATTACCCTGCATGTGGGCCATCAGCCCGAAGCCGCAGTTATCCTTGAACTCACCGGGGCGATACAGACCTTTACTCATAGCCAATCTCACTCAAAAGTTCTTTTATATCAATACGTTACCACCAACCCTGTCACCGCAGCCGCACAACTCTGGCAAAAAGGGACGATCATTCTACACATGGAGCAGGCATGGTACAAATTTTGCCCATTCGGACAAGGGGCAGGAAACGCCGCCTCGACGCGCCGCGAAGCGGTTTAAGTGAGCCAGGCGCTTGCGGCTTGCGACTACCGGCTTTTCTTGCGGATGTCGGCCTTGACGCTCTGAATGCTGCGTGCCCAGGGCTTGAGCTGCCGCAGTTCGGCCGGCAAAGCGGCAACCGCCTCGACCGCGGCCCTGCGGCTGTCATAGCGACCGTGGACAACGACATGCCAGGGCTTTCCTTTATAGAGCGTCGAGAAATAATGAAAAGCCCCCGGGTCGACCTGGGAAGCGATAAAGTCGCGGGCCGTTTCGGCCTGACGCGCCCCCAGCATTTGCAGGGTATAACCCTGATCCGGCCAGTTCAGCAACAGTGCCTCTCCCGTGCTCGAATCCCCTTTCCCGGCCATCGCCTGCAGGGTTGCTACTTCCGACCCGACCGACTCCCGGACATCACCGGGAGCACCGGACGTTTCGTCGGACGCCTCGCCGACTGTCGGTTGAGACGGCCGCTCCGGCACGGGTTCGGGCTCAGCCGACGGCTGCATTGCCACCGCAGGTTCCGGCGGCGCCACAGGCTCGGGCGCCGCGACCGCAAGACGCTCCACCGGGCCCGGCGTTTCGGCAGGGCCATCGTTCTGTTCCGGGGCCGGCAGCGCCCTAGCGGGCCCCAGGGGCGCCGGTTCTACCCCTGTAGGACGAGGAGCCGGAAGCTCAGGAGACGGTACCTGCACGGGCGCCGTCTCGACGGCGACCTCGACCACCGGCGCCTCGACCGCAGCCGGCATCACCGGCACCGCAAGCGGAACCGATACACGCTCACTGATCCGGGTTTCGGGGGACGGCTGCCACCAGATCCAGCCCGCCATACCCAGCAGCAGGACCAGCACCAGGCCGACGGCCGAAAGGTGCGCAATCGGCAGCCCGCTGCGTGGTCTGGCCGCCGCCGGCGCGCGCGCCCCCGAGACGCAACGCGTCCCCGGCCAGGCGCTCCAGCGAGCCGGGCAGCCCGTCGCTTCGCTGAACCAGCTTCTGCAATCTGCGGCCGTCGAACACCTCCAGCGCAGGATAGCAAAGACGGATGAAGTCCTCGGCCTCGTCACTGTCGAACGGCTTGAGTTCCTCGCGGTGCCAACGCCCTTCGAGCAGCTCGTCCAGCCCCAGCCCCTGCAGGCGCGCCAGCACCGACTGATCGGCCAGCACCAGCCTCAGCTGGCGCGATGCCGCCCGCTGAAAATTCAGCAACAGTTGCAGCGCCTCGTCATCCAGCAGCCCGGCATTGTCGATCAGCAGCAACCACTGCTGCCCGGTCTCCTCGAGCAGACGGGCCTGGGTATAGAGCTGCTCGAGCCAGGCGCCCTCAGTTTCGACCGAGGGCGGCTCCAGGTCCGAGGCCTCGCCGACCCGGCGCAAGAGGGCGGCGGTGCCGGTCACTTCCTGCAGCCTGAGCCGGGCGCTGCGCCCACCCTCGGTCTGGCGGCGCAACTGGCGCAGCAGGGTGGTTTTGCCACTGCCCGAAGGGCCTTCGAGCAGTATCAGGAAATCGGAAAAACGGATCAGGTGATGCAGCTTGTCGAGCAACTGCATCCGGGACGGAGGCTCGAAATACTCGGCCCGCTGGTCCGCGACCAGCGGCGACCGGGTCGATGCAAGCCCTGCTGCAGGATGCCGGGATCCCATGGTGCCGATCAGCCCCGAGCGAGATTCAGACGATGCTGCAGCGTTTCGCGCAGAGTATCGGCCGGAAAGTCAGATGTGACCAGGGCCTCGCCGATGCCCTTGAGCAGCACCAGCCTCAGGCGACCATCGAGCACTTTCTTGTCCACAGCCATCAGCGAGAGGAAGGCATCGGGCGTCATGGCTGCCGGCGGCAGGACCGGCAGCGCGGCCGCTTCATGGATCGCCTCGATTCGCGCCAGCTCGGCCTCGCTCAACCAGCCCAGCCGGCAGGAGAGGTCCGCCGCCAACAGCGTGCCGGCCGCCACCGCCTCGCCATGGAGCCACTGGCCGTAGCCCTGATCGGCTTCGATGGCGTGGCCAAAGGTATGCCCCAGGTTGAGCAGCGCCCGTATGCCGGACTCCTTTTCATCCTGAGCCACCACTTCCGCCTTGATCTCGCAGGAGCGGTATATTGCCTGCGCCAGCGCATCGGGATCACCGGCCATCAGCCGGGGCATGGACGCTTCGAGCCAGTCGAAGAAGGCGGCATCGTAGATCAGGCCATACTTGATCACCTCGGCGATGCCGGCCGACAGCTCGCGCGGCGGCAGCGACGCGAGCACGGCCGTATCGGCAATCACGCAGCGCGGCTGATGGAAGGCACCGATCATGTTCTTGCCCAGCGGGTGATTGACGCCGGTCTTGCCACCAACCGAAGAGTCGACCTGCGACAGCAGCGTGGTCGGCACCTGCACGAAGTCGACGCCACGCTGGTAACAGGCGGCAGCGAAGCCGGTCATGTCACCCACGACTCCGCCGCCAAGGGCTATCAGGGTCGTGGTACGGTTGTGCCGGCACTCGAGCAGACGGTCGAAAATCAGGTTGACCGACTCAAGGGTCTTGTACTGCTCGCCGTCCGGCAGCACCACCCTGTCGACGAGGAGCCCATCGAGACTCCGCTCCACGGCTTCGAGATAGAGCGGCGCCACGGTTTCGTTGGTCACGATGCAGACCTGCCGTCCCCGGATACAGGGGCGCACCAGGTCCTGCTGCAGCAGTCCTGCGCCAATGTGGATCGGATAGGCGCGATCGCCGAGGTCGACATTCAGTGTCTGCATGGGCACTGGCTCCTGTCTGTTGGAAAAATCTCAGTTTAACAGTCCGCGGCGGGTCAGCTGGCGCACAATTTCGCTCACCACCGCCTTGGGATGGCGCCGGTCGGTGTGCAGGGTAATATCGCAGGTCTGGCGGTACAGCGGATCCCGCTGGCGCATCAGCTGCTGCAGTATTTCACCCGGGTTCTCGGTCTGCAGCAGTGGACGGTTCTTGTCGCGCGCCGTGCGCTCGAGCTGCTGCTCTACCGTGGTATGCAGATAGACGACAACGCCATGCGCCTGCAGCGCCTTGCGGTTCGCTTCGCGCAGCACCGCTCCACCGCCGGTGGCCATGACGATATTGTCGCGCTCACAGAGTTCGTGAATGATGTTCTGCTCACGCTCCCGGAATCCGGCTTCCCCCTCGACATCGAAAATCCAGGGGATATTGGCCCCGGCCCGGGCCTCGATTTCCCGGTCGCTGTCGATAAACTCCAGATGCAGCTCCTGAGAAAGAAGACGCCCTATGGTGCTTTTTCCAGCACCCATAGGGCCAATAAGAAAGATGTTCAAATTGTAACTAACCCCGATTACTGAACTGCCAGCGACTCCCTGATCAGTTTCGGCGTAATGAAGATCAACAGCTCCGTCTTGGTGTTGGACGTCTCACGCTTCCGGAAGAAGTTCTTGATCACCGGAATATCACCGAAGAACGGCGTTTTGCTGATATTGTTGACGGATTCGTTGCGGAATACGCCGCCCAGTACGATGGTATCGCCATCCGCCACATTGACCGTGGTCTGCAGCTGGTTCGTGTTGATGCTGACCTCGCCATTGGGCAGAACCGCGCCGACCGAATCCTGGGTGATATCCAGGTCCAGCGTGATACGGTCGCCCGGATTCAGCTGGGGTGTGACTTCCAGCTTCAGGGTCGCATCCTCGAACTCGATGTTGACCTCGCCATCCTCGACGGTCTGGAACGGAATCTGCACGCCGGACTCTATCAGTCCCGGCTTGCCGTTGGTGGTGATCACCTTCGGTTGCGATACGATCTCCGCCTTGCCTTCGGTCTGCAGTGCCGACAGCTCGGCCGACAACAGGAATCCCGGGCGCAGGTAGCTGAACACAATCGAGGACTGCGGCGTCACGCCCAGATCCACCATCAGGTTCGAGTTGCCTGTATCCGGGAAGCCCTCCACGAACTGCGGCGTATTGCTCGGAGAGCCACCATCGATAACAAACTGACTGTCTCCACGTCGCTCATCTCCGGCAAAGCCCCAGCGAATCCCCAGATCCTTCTGGAAGTCGGCCGAGGCCGAGACAATCCGCGCCTCGATCAGAACCTGCGCCACTTCTACGTCGAAACGACGCAGTGTATCACGGATTTCTTCTATCTGGGCCGCGGTTTCGCGCACCATCAGTACATTGGTTTCGTCGTCTGACATGATAAAGCCGCGCTCGGAGATCAGCTTGGCCTCTTCGACCCGGGTCTTCATTTCCGACGCCTTGCGGAAGTCGACCTGGATGAACTCGGTCAAAAGCGGAGCCAGCTCCTCGACCTGCTTCTGCGCTTCCAGCTCGGCCCGTTCGCGCTCGGCGATCGTGCTGGCCGAACCGACCAGCATGACGTTGCCGACTTCGCGCTTGGCCAGACCGTTGGTCTTTAGCACCAGATCCAGCGCCTGATCCCAGGGCACGTTTTTCAGGCGCAGGGTGATATTGCCGCCGACTTCGTCACCGACCACCAGGTTCATCTCGGCGACTTCGGCAATGATCTGCAGCACCGAGCGGATTTCGACCGACTGGAAGTTCAGGTCGATTTTCTCGCCGGTATAGGGGAAGCGATCCTTCTTGCGGCGCTCCTCCTCGGCATAGCTCAACGGCTGGAAATCCAGCACCAGTTGGTTGCCGGTCTGGTACGCCATGTAGTCGTAGGGCGAAGCGCCCGGCTTGATCAGAATGGTGGTGTTGTTGCCGCTGCTCATGGAATCGATAAACATCACCGGCGTGGCGAAATCCTGCACATCGACCCGCTGCTCGAGCGCACCGGCCAGAGTCGCCCCCAGAAGATTGACGACGACATTGTTGCCTTCTTCGACAATATCGAGACCGGCCTTGTCATCGGAGAGGGTAATCAGCACCCGGCCGTGACCGCCGTCCATACGCTCGAAATCGATGCCCTGCACCCGGGTACCGCGAACGGCCGGCGCGGAATCCGATGCCAGCGCCTCGATCCTGGAGGTGCGCTGCTGCAGCGGCGTCGCCGCCGGGCCGCGGCGGAACCGCCGAATACCATGAACAGCGAATTACCTTCGGTGTAGGTTTCGTAGCCGACCATCTGATTGAGGTTGGCGACGATACGCAGGCGACCTTCGGTTTCGGCCAGGCTCAGGCTGTCGACCTGGCCGGTCTTGATATCCAGCTGACGCCGCCCCAGATCATTGCTGGCACCGAACAGGTCGAGCACCAGCCGCGGCGGGCTGTCGATTGCGTAGGCCCGTGGCGAGGGCGGCGGCATATCGAAATCCAGCCGCACTTCGAGCTTGTGCCCCGGCAGCGCCACGAAGGCTGAGTCCTTCAGCATCACGTTCTCGGCCTGAGCGCGCACCGTAATCAGACAGCATGCCACCAGCATCAGCACCAGCTGCCACCCAAGACTCCGTGAACGGGAGTGTTCCCTGCAGTTGCTGTAAGTCTTCATATCCCTAGCTGTCCTTTGGTCATTCTTCTTCAGGCAAGGCGATCGAACGCGGGCGCTTCATCCAGCCGCCCCGGCCGTTCTCGATTATTTCCACCAGCTCGATACCCTGTTCCGAGACGGCTTCGACCTGGCCATAATCCAGCCCCAGGTGATCGCCGTTACTGACGCGATGTACCTCGCCTTTGGGGTCCTTGAGCAGTGCCCAGAGGTTTCCGCCATCAAGACTGGTAATGGTCCCGACCATGCTCAGGCTGTCGATCGGAAAGGTCTCCAGATAGTCCTTGGGCCTCTCGGTGTCGGGCTTGAGGTCCGAAGGTGGCGGCGCCTCCTCCTCCTCGACCACCAGCTCAATCAGCGGCTGGAAGGGATCGCGCAAGCTCGCCCCCTGATAGATGAAGGCCTCGTAGGGCTTGAACTCCGGCAGCGGCTTGATCTTGCCTGGAGGTCGGGCCTGGGTCTGCTGCACGTACATCCGCAGATCCGAGGTATCGTCGACCCAGATGCAGCCGCCGGTGAAGGCCGCCAGCAGCGCCAGGGTCGCGATCCGTCCGCCCGTCATTGCCGCATTGCGCTTACTTGGTATCGTCATAGCGGTACGTCTTCGCCTGGATTGTCATCGCCAGCCGGTCGCCGCCCGGCCGAATGCTGTAATCATGCAGAGTGACTATGCGCTTGATCGCCGCCACGCCACTGACGAACTGTCCCAGTTCGTGGTAGGTGCCGTTGACCTGGATATTGATCGGCAGCTCGATATAGAACTTGCTCTTGCGCTCCGGTTGCAGCGCGATACTGTTGATGGTGAGTCCCGCTCCGCGGCCGATATCGGAGATATCCTCGAGCAGTCCCGGGACCTCCTGGTCGGTCGGCAGCTGCGTCAGCAGTTCTGCGAACCGGCCCTCGACATCGGCCATCTGCTTGCGCAGCGCCGGCAGGTTGGCCACCTGGAAGGCTTTTTTCTGGAATTCGGTCTTGAGCGGCGGCTCCTTGGCGATTTCCCGCTCCAGCGCAATGTGCTGATCGTTGATGTAAAAGTAGATCGCCGCGGCGACCAGCAATCCGAACAACAGCAGGTAGACGATGGCCTTGACGCCGACCGGCCAATTGCCGGCCTCATTGACATCGAGGTTGTTGATATCGAATCCCTTGAAGGCATTTTTCAGGGCATCCATTACTGCTGCCCTCCTTCTTCATTCCTGGGCCGGGTCAGCGGCACACTGAGATTGAACTGGCGGTTTTCACCAGCCCCCGCACCTGCGACAGATTCGGCTCGCCGAACCAGATGGAGGCATCCATGTTGCGCATCAGATTGGAGACATCCCTGTTCTCGTCGGCCAGGCCGTTGATGGCAACGCTGTCACCGCTGCGCCCGACAGAGGAGTAATACAGCTGATCCGGCAATACCCGCACCAGCTCATCGAAGTAGCGCACCACCAGCGGCCGGTTGCCCTGCAGCTCCTGGATGGCATTGAGACGTTCCAGCAGGCGCTCTCGCTGGCGCTCGAGTTCCCTGATCTCCTTGATCTTCTCATCGAGCTTGGCGATCTCCGCCTTCAGATAGTTGTTGCGCGCCTGCTGGCGGTCCATCTGAACGTTGTAGTAGTAGCTGATGCCAAAGGACACGATGCCCGCCAGAACGGCCGTCGACAGCAGGTTGGTGACAAACTGCTTCTGCCGGGCGGCATTCCGCTCTTCGCGCCAGGGTCGTAGGTTAATCCGCGCCATAAGTTATCCCTATTGATCAAATGAGCGCATTGCCAGTCCGCAGGCTTTCGCCAGCAGAGGTGCATCGGCGGCCAGTCGCTGCTGATTCAGTTTGTTGCTGACCCTCATCGCGGCGAACGGGTTGGCGACCTGAACGGGAATGCCAACCTCGTCTTCCATTACCTTGGCAATGCCCTCGATCGAAGCAGTACCGCCGGAGATAAAGAGCCGCGACAGCTGCTGCTGCACGCCGGACGAGTAAAAAAACTGCATCGAGCGTGAAACCTGCTGCGCGATTGTCTGTCGGAAGGGCATGACAAGCATGTTCCGGATATCATCACTCAGTTCGTTATGACGCAGCGCCTGCTCGACCTCATCCACCGCCATGCCGTACTGCTGATGGATCGCATTGACCAGATCATTGCCGCCGAAGGCCTGCTCGCGACTGTAGATGATGGCACCATCCCTGAAGACATTCAGCGTCAGGGTCGAGGCACCGATATCCGCCATGGCCACGAGCTCGCCCGGCTTGACCTCGTCGCCGACCAGCAGCGGATAGACCCGCTCCATCGCGTAGGTGTCGACATCGATGATCTCGCACCGGAGACCGGCACCGTTAATCGCCTCCTCTCGCTGGTCGACATCGCCGCGACGACAGGCGACGACCAGAATTTCGTTGAGATTGGCGACGCCCGTGACCGGCCCGAGCACTTCGAAATCGAGGGAGACCTCATCGAGCGGGTAGGGGATGAACTGGTCAGCCTCCACCCTCACCTGGTCTTCCAGCTCAATATCGGTAAAGACGTTGCTGATATGCAGCTTTTTGGTGATAACCGCCGAAGAGGGTACGGCCGTGACGGCCGAGGTGAGTTTCAAGCCGGTCTTTCTCAGCGCTTTCTCGATGGCGCCCGAGACTTCGGCTATCTGTTGCAGATTCCCGTCGACCACCGCTCCGGCAGGCAGCGGCATGACGGCGTAGGCATTTAGTGTGCACTCTGAACCCGATTTGGTCAGGGCCACCAGCTTGACGGAAGAGGACCCGATATCGACGCCGACCCATGCTCCCGATTTTTTCCTAGCAAGCTGAACACTGCTTTATTCCTTTGCAGACTGCAGGGTTATCCATTGCACCTAAGCAACTCTAACTATAAACCACGCAAAATAAAACTGCGCAACGCTAGAGTGGCCGGGCAGCCAGCCGATATAATGACGGCAACCCACTAACGGTTTATTCAAAGGTAGCATGGGCGTGTTTCTTTCGCTGGCAAAATTTCTGCTAAAACTGGCCCTGGCGGGTTTCGTACTGGTGCTGCTGGCAGTTGCCGGCGTTTACTACAGCCTGGCTCCAGAGCTCCCGGAGGTCGATACGTTGCGGGAAGTGCAGTTCCAGACCCCGCTGAGAATCTACTCGAGCGACAGCAAGCTGATTGCCGAATTCGGCGAAAAGCGCCGCACTCCGGTCGCCTACGACAGCATCCCCACAGACTTCGTCCAGGCCTTCCAGGCCGCAGAGGACAGCCGCTTTTTCGAGCATATCGGCATCGACATCAAGGGACTGGCGCGCGCCGCAATGCAGCTGGCCACAAGCGGCCAGATTCAGAGCGGCGGTTCCACCATCACCATGCAGGTGGCAAAGAACTTCTTCCTCACCCGCGAGCGGACCTTCACCCGCAAGTTCAACGAGATTCTGCTGGCTTTGCGCATCGAGCAGGAGCTGACGAAAGAGGAGATCTTCGAGCTCTACGTCAACAAGATCTATCTTGGCCAGCGCGCCTACGGCATCGAGGCCGCCGCCAACGTCTATTACGGCGCCAGCATCGATGAACTGACGCTGGCACAGAAGGCGATGATCGCGGGACTGCCCAAGGCTCCGTCCGCCGACAACCCGATCAGCAACCCGAACCGGGCACTGGAGCGCCGCAACTGGATTCTTCAGCGCATGCACGGCCTGGGCTACATTTCCGACCAGGACTACGAAGAGGCCGCGGCCTCGCCATTGACGGCACGCTACCATGGCGCCGACATCGAGCTCGACGCGCCCTACATCGCGGAGATGGTCCGCAGCGAGCTGTTCGAGCAGTACGGCGAAAACCTCTACAACGACGGCTTCCGCGTCTACACCACCATCAACAGCGGCATGCAGGAAGCGGCCAACAGGGCTCTGCGCGACGGACTGCTGGCCTACAGCGAGCGCCATGGCTACCGCGGGCCCGAGTCGCAACTCGACACGGCCCCCACCCCTGAACTGGTCGCCAGCACCCTCGCGGGCATGACCAGCTACGCCGGTCTCGAGCCGGCCATCGTGACCGAGGTGATGGACAAGAGCATTCGCGCCAGCCGGCGCAACGGCGAGGAGACGGTCGTCGAGTGGCCGGAGCTCGAATGGGCCCGCCGTTACCGCAGCAGCAACCTGGTCGGCCCCGCCCCCAGGACAGCCACCGACATTCTGTCCGTCGGCGACGTCATCCGCCTACAGGCGACCGACAACGGCTGGCGGCTCAGCCAGCTGCCCCAGGTCCAGGGCGCCTTCGCCGCGCTGAAACCGAACGACGGCGCCATCCAGGCCCTCGCCGGCGGCTTCAACTTCAACCTCAACAAGTTCAACCGCGCCACCCAGGCCCTTCGCCAGCCGGGCTCCAACTTCAAGCCCTTCGTCTACGCGGCGGCACTGGAAAACGGCTTTACCCCGGCCAGCCTGATCAATGATGCGCCGGTGGTTTTCCATGACGCCAGCCTCGAGAGCAGCTGGCGTCCCGAGAACTATAGCCGCCAGTTCTACGGCCCGACGCGCCTGCGCGAAGGTCTGTACAAGTCCCGTAACCTGGTCTCGATCCGGCTGCTGCGGGCCATCGGCATCGAGACCGCTGTCGACTATATTCAGGGCTTCGGTTTCGACCCCGAGCGCCTGCCCCGGAACCTCTCGCTGTCGCTCGGCACCGCCGACCTGACGCCGCTGGAGATCGTCACCGGCTATGCCGCCCTGGCCAACGGCGGCTATCGCGTCTCTCCCTACCTGATCCAACGCATCGAGGACCCGTACGGCAACCTCATTCAGGAGGCGCGCCCGGCGCGGGTCTGCGAAGACTGCGACACCGGGACGGAGCCGGCAGATGCCGCTGCGCAACCGACAGAAGCAGCGGCGCAGCCGGTGGCACCGCGCGTTATGGACCCGCGCACGGCCTACCTGATGTACAACATGCTGCAGGACGTTATCCGCCAGGGCACCGCGACCCGCGCACGGGTGCTCGAACGCGGCGATCTGGCCGGCAAGACCGGCACCACCAACGACCAGAAAGACGCCTGGTTCACCGGTTTCAACCGCGATCTGGTCGCGACCACCTGGGTCGGTTTCGACCAGCCACAGACGCTCGGCCGGCGCGAGTTCGGCAGCACCGCCGCGCTGCCAATCTGGATAGACTTCATGCAGAGCGCCCTGGCCGACGCACCGGAAAACGGCCCGACCCAGCCGGACGGCATTGTCCGGGTCAAGATCGACCCGAGCAGCGGCCTGCTTGCCTATCCGGGACAGAACAATGCGATCTTCGAGGTATTCCGCGCGGAGGACGTACCGACCCAGCCGGCACACGGCACCGCGGGCAACCGCAGTGGCGGCGCCCTGACCACTGACGATATTTTTTGACGGTGAGCGGCAAGTCGTAAGGGGCGAGTCGAGGGATGTGGCTGATCGCAGATCGTAGGATGGGCGGAACGACGCATGGTTACCAGATATCCGATTCTTCCACAGCCAGAGCGTCGTGAACCCCATCTCTGGGTATCAGACAAGCACCGCAGAAACCGGTGTCATTGATGGGTTACGCCGCATATGATTCCCGGCGCACTGGCAGTACAGTGCCATTGCGGCTTCACCCATCCTACGGTTCTTTTAGGGTTACGCGTAACCCTAAAAGAAACCCGGCCGAAGCCGGGTTTCTTGTTGACTTACCGACGCATCACTTCTTGAGGTCGGCAACGGTCGTCAGCGGGTAGTGCGCCGGAATCGGCAGGCGGGCAACACCGCTGTCGACGGCGGCCTGGGCCACAGCCATGGAAACGGCACCGAACAGACGGCTGTCGGTCGGTTTCGGAATGATGTACTCCGGGCCGAATTCCAGCGACTCGAGCTCGTAGGCGTCCAGCACTTCCTGGGTGACTTCCTGCTTCGCCAGATTGGCAATGGCGTGCACCGCCGCCTCTTTCATGGCTTCGTTGATCTCGGTCGCGCGAACGTCCAGCGCGCCGCGGAAGATGAACGGGAAGCCCAGGACATTGTTGACCTGGTTCGGGAAGTCGGAACGACCGGTCGCCATGATCACATCGCTGCGGGTGGCATGGGCCAGTTCCGGACGAATTTCGGGGTCCGGATTGGCGCAGGCGAAGACGATCGGGTTGGAGGCCATTTTCGCCAGCTGCTCGGGCGCCAGCAGGTCCGGTCCGGACAGGCCGACGAAGACGTCGGCGCCTTCGATCGCATCATCCATGGTACGCAGTTCGGTTTCGGTGGCGAAGGCAGCCTTCTCCGGGCTCAGATCGTTACGGCCCGAGTGGATCACGCCCTTGCGGTCGATCATGTAGATGTTCTCGACCCTGGCGCCCATGTTGACCAGCAGTTTCATGCAGGCAGAGGCGGCGGCGCCGGCGCCCAGGCAGACGATGCGGGCTTCTTCGATTTTCTTGCCGGCCACTTCCAGTGCGTTGATCATGCCGGCGGCCGTGACGATGGCAGTGCCGTGCTGATCGTCATGGAAGACCGGGATGTGGCAGCGTTCGATCAGGGTGCGCTCGATTTCGAAGCACTCCGGCGCCTTGATATCCTCGAGGTTGATGCCGCCGAATGTTTCGGCGATGCGCGCCACGGTATCGATGAAGGCCTGCGGACTTTCGGCATCGACTTCGATGTCGACCGAGTCAATACCTGCAAACTTCTTGAACAGCAGCGACTTGCCTTCCATTACCGGCTTGGACGCCAGCGGACCGAGGTCGCCCAGTCCCAGAATCGCGGAGCCGTTCGAGATGACGGCGACGAGATTGCCCTTGGCGGTATAACGGTAGGCGTTGTCCGGATCCTTGGCGATTTCGCGGACAGGCTCAGCAACACCCGGGCTGTAGGCCAGCGCCAGATCACGGGCGGACTCTGCAGGGGTGGTAATTTCCACGCTGATTTTACCCGGACGCGGAAACTCGTGATAATCGAGCGCTGCTTTCTTGAACTGTTCAGACATGGTTGCGGGTTCCAACAGGTTGTAAATTTGCGGGCCTAGCATCATATAGAAAAGGCCTTATAGCTACAATAACCCCGAACTGATGCGAAATCGTCGCCTGCTGTGCCTAACAGGCAGGGTCAGGCGGACCTGAACCGGGACGGAACAGGCGCCTCAGTCAACCGGACTCAGGTGGCGCGGGTCCTGGATATCGAGCAGCCAGCGCAGACGCCCGCTGTCGAGTTTTCGCCCTCCTTGCCGACGATCGATGAGCCAGCCCCTCAGCTCGACGACCCGACCTTCGAGCTGCCGTGCCCGGGCCGGTAAATCACCCGGCCCCAGCCTGACGAAAATGCGCTCCTCCAGCTCCAGCCAGGCGCCCCGTGCGGATCCGCCGACACCGCTCACGCGGCCGCGCCAGACACCGAACCCCGAACGCAGCGGCGGCTTTGCGTCGAGCCGGACCACCGGAGACCGCTGCCAGAGCCCGCGCCGCTGCAGGCGCGCCTGCCGCTCGACGGTAAAGAGACAGCCCGCGAGACGGGTATTGGGCGGTATTGCCAGCGCAAATCCCAGGCCCGACGCGATCAGGGCTTCGGACAGCAGGCGACCATCGCCATCGACCAGGTGTGCCAGGGTCCTGCCATACCGGTCCAGATCCTGCGCCCCCATACAGCCGCAGGCCGGCGCCCCGGCCGGCCAGGCGCTGCAGCAGCTGATGCGCCTCCCGGGCAAGGGGCTCGGCACCGCGCCCCCTGCCCGCCATCTCGGGCGTGTTGACGCCGATGAGTCGCACATGACGTCCGTCGGCCAGCACCAGGGTGTCACCATCGAGCACCTGCCGCACGCGCACCGCCGAACCATCACCGCCCGGCAGGCAGGCCCCATGGGCCAGCGACACGGCAACAAAAAAGGCACTCGCGAGGAGTGCCTTTTTCAGAATTCCGGGAGGAACCGTCCGCATCAGCTGGACAGCTTGCGACCACCGAAGCGCTTGTTGAAGCGGTCGATACGGCCACCGCTGGTCGCTTCTTTCTGCTTGCCGGTGTAGAAAGGATGGCACTGGCTGCAGACGTCCACGTGCATGTTCTGGCACATAGTGGAACGGGTCTTCATCTCGTTACCGCAGGAGCAGGTCACGGTAACGTCTTCGTATTTCGGGTGGATACCAGTTTTCATGGGAAACCTCGATAAACCGTGCCGCCACCCGATCTCTATGCGTCGGGCACCGCACTTTCGTTCTGTGGATGTCTGTTGCAAGCTTGCAACCAAGGGGGCGCATTATACGCGCACGCCCGTGGAGCTGCAATACAAACGCCTTCATAACGCGGGCCAAACCACCTACACTGGACGGCTTCAGGAGCAGACGCCGACACCATGAGCATCCTTCGCATCGCACTTCCGACGCCACTGCGCCGACTGTTCGATTATCTGCCGCCGGAACCGGCGCCGGACAGCCCCCGACGCCGGGCGTCAGGGTGCGGGTGCCATTCGGCCGGCGCCAGCTGGTTGGCGTGCTGCTCGAGGTGACCGACGAGTCGGACCTGCCGCGGGACCGCCTCAAGCCCGCGCTCGAAATCCTCGACCGGGAACCGCCGCTGCCCATGCACCTGCTGGAGCTGGCCTGCTGGGCGGCGGACTACTACCAGCATCCGGTCGGAGACGTCCTGCACCAGGCCCTGCCGGTACTGTTGCGCAAGGGTGCTGCTACCGACGCGGAACCCGAGCCCTGCTGGCGCGCCACCGCTGGCGCCAGCGTCGACGCCATCGGCGCCCGGGCCCGGCGCCAGCGCGAACTGCTGCAGCGACTGCTGGAACAGCCTGAAGGGCTTGATGGCGACGCCATACGTGCGGCCGGCTTCAGCCCCAGCCAGCTGAACGGACTGGTCGAGAAGGGACTGGCCGAGCGCTTCGACAGGGCGCCGCACGACAACGACGGCTCCGGGACACAGGGGGTGCTGCGCCAGCCCGCGCTGGCCCTGAACGACGAGCAGCAGCAGGCGCTGGAGCAGATTTTCCACAGTGACGGCTTCAACCCGGTACTGTTGCAGGGCGTCACCGGCTCCGGCAAGACAGAAGTCTATCTCCAGGCCATCGACCGGGTGCTGTCGCAAGGCCATCAGGCCCTGGTGCTGGTGCCCGAGATCGGTCTTACCCCCAGACCCTGAGCCGCTTTCGCACCCGTTTCGGGGTGCCGGTCCAGGCCCTGCATTCGAGCATGACCGATCGCCAGCGTCTCGAAGCCTGGCGCCAGGCACGGGAGGGGCGGGCGCGCATCGTCATCGGCACCCGCTCGGCGCTGTTCACGCCGCTGCAGTCCCCCGGCATCATCATCGTCGACGAAGAGCACGACACCTCCTTCAAGCAGCAGGAAGGCTTTCGCTATTCCGCCCGCGACCTGGCCGTGATGCGCGCCCGCTCGGAGCGGACGCCGGTGGTACTCGGCAGCGCGACACCCTCCTCGAAACCCTGCACAATGCCCTCGCCGGCCGCTATCGGCATGCCCGCCTGACCCGCCGCGCCGGCAACGCCCGGCCGCCGGCCTTCGAGCTCTACGATATCCGTCAGCAGCCGCTGCAGGACGGCCTGTCGCAGGAGGTGGTCCGGCGTATCGGCGCGGAACTGACACAGCGCAATCAGGTACTGGTGTTTCTCAACCGCCGCGGCTTCTCACCGGCGCTGATGTGCCACCAGTGCGGCGAAACGCTCGGCTGCGACCGCTGCGATGCCCGCATGACACTGCACCGCAGCCCGCCCCACCTGCATTGCCACCACTGCGACCATCAGCGACCGATCCCGCGCCGCTGCCCCGGCTGCGGCAGCGAGGAGTTCAAGCCCCAGGGCGCCGGCACCGAACGTACCGAAGGGGCCCTGCAGCGCCTGTTCCCGGACACCGAGGTGATCCGTGTCGACCGCGACAGCACCCAGCGCCGTCACGCGATGCAGGAAATCATGGACCGCGTCCACAAGGGCGAACCCTGCATCCTGGTCGGCACCCAGATGCTGGCCAAGGGTCATCATTTCCCGGCCGTGACCCTGGTGGTGATTCTCGATGCCGATGCCGGTCTGTTCAGCGCCGACTTTCGCGGCATGGAACGCACCGCCCAGCTGATTCTGCAGGTCGCCGGCCGGGCCGGTCGCGCAGAGCGCCCCGGGCGCGTACTGATGCAGACCCACCACGCCGACCATCCGACGCTGATGCGCCTGGTCGACGAGGGCTACGAATCCTTCGCGACCCGCGAGCTGGCACTTCGCCGTGACAGCGCACTGCCGCCGTTCATCCATTACGCGCTACTGCGCACCGAGGCCACGAAGCCCGGCCGGGCCGAGGCCTTCCTCAGTGCGCTCTGCAGCCAGCTCGGCGCGTCCCGGCAGTTGCCCGCCGACGTCCACTTGCTGGGCCCGATCCCGGCGCCGATGGAAAAACGCGCCGGACACTACCGCGCGCAGTTGCTGCTGCAGAGTTACAACCGTAGGGCCCTGCAGCAGTTGCTCACGGAACTCTGCCCCCTGCTCGAGCAGTTACCGCAGGCGCGCCAGGTACGCTGGAGCCTGGATGTGGACCCCGTTGACAGCTTTTGACCCTTAACAACGGCGCGCCGAAAAGCGATAATGCCCGGTCGATTCTTATACACTCTGAACCGGTAACGGATAGCTGATGAAACAACATATTGCGGATCTGATCGATTCTGCGCTCGCCACCCTGGTTGCTGACGGCACCCTGCCCTCCGACACCGAGCCCAAGGTGATGGTCGAAAACACCCGTGACAAAAGCCACGGTGACTTCGCCTCCAATGTCGCTCTGACTCTGGCCAAGGCTGCCCGACGAAACCCGCGTGAGCTGGCCCAGGCCATCGTTGCCGCACTGCCCGCCTCGGCGCAACTCGACAAGGCCGAGATTGCCGGGCCCGGTTTCATCAACTTTTTCATGAATGCCGATGCCGCCAACCGTGTCGTCGAGGAGATCCTGAACGCCGGCGAACGGTACGGCCGTCAACCCGCCGGCAGCGGCGAACGCGTCCAGGTCGAGTTCGTCTCCGCCAACCCGACCGGTCCGCTGCACGTCGGTCACGGTCGCGGCGCGGCCTACGGGGCCACCGTCTCGGACCTGCTGGAAGCCGCAGGCGTCCAGGTACACCGCGAATACTACGTCAACGATGCCGGCCGGCAGATGAACATCCTCGCCGCCAGCGTCTGGCTGCGCTATCTCGAGCAGTGCGGCGAACACTTCGCATTCCCGAGCAACGGCTACAAGGGCGACTACATCCATGACATCGCCCGCGAACTCAAGCGACGCCAGGGCGACAGCCTGCGTCATTCGGCCACCGACGTCTTCGCCAACATCCCGGCGGACGAACCGGCCGGCGGCGACAAGGAACTGCACATCGATGCGCTGATCGAGCGCTGCCGCGAGCTGCTGGGTGACGAAGGCTACGGCCGGGTATTCGATGCAGGCCTGGACGCCATCCTGACCGATATCCGCGACGACCTCTCGGGCTTCGGCATCGAATATCAGGAGTGGTTCAGCGAGCGCTCCCTGACCCGCAACGGCGACGTCGAAAGCGCGCTGCAGAAGCTGCAGGAAAAGGGCTTCCTCTATGAGGAAGAGGGCAACCTCTGGTTCCGTTCGACCCGCTTCGGCGACGACAAGGACCGGGTCGTGCGTCGCGCCAATGGCCAGACCACCTACTTCGCCTCCGATATCGCCTACCACATGAACAAGTTCGAGCGTGGTTTCGACAAGGTGGTCAATATCTGGGGCGCCGACCACCACGGCTACATCACCCGCGTCAAGGCGGCGCTCGAAGCCATGGGCTACGACCCGGAACGCCTGGTCGTGCGCCTGGTGCAGTTCGCCATTCTCTACCGCGGCGAGGAACGGGTGCAGATGTCGACCCGCTCCGGCTCCTTCGTGACATTGCGCGAGCTGCGCGACGAAGTCGGCAACGATGCCTGCCGCTTCTTCTACGTCACCCGCAAGTCCGAACAGCACATGGACTTCGACCTGGAGCTGGCCAAGTCCGAGTCCAAGGACAACCCGATCTACTACATCCAGTACGCCCATGCCCGCGTATGTTCGGTGCTGCGCAAGCTGGACGAGGCCGGCTGGTCCTGGAACCGCGAAGCCGGTCTGGCGCGCCTCGATCTGCTGGATACCGAGCACGAGAAGGACCTGATCACCAAGCTCGGCAAGTATCCGGAAACCCTGCAGAATGCGGCGCTGAACTTCGAGCCCCATGTGCTGGCCAACTACCTGCGCGAGCTGGCCAATGACTTCCACTCGTACTACAACGCCCACAAGATGCTGATCGACGAGACCGAGCTGCGCAACGCCCGCATCACCCTCAGCGCCGCCGTGCGCCGGTGCTGGCCAACGGTCTGCGCCTGCTCGGCGTCTCGGCCCCGGAACAGATGTAATACGATGGCATCGCGCAAGGACTTCGCCCAGAAAAACCGCCGCTCTTCGGGCGCCAGCCGCAGTCGCGGCAGCGCCCCGTCCCGACCGGCCAAGGCCGCCCCGCCACCCGTGCGCGGGCCCCGTGTCCTGCTGCTGGTGACGCTGGTCGCGGTCGGCGCCCTGGGGTACGGCCTCTATGCGCTGACCGGCCTGCAGTCCGGCGCACCGGCGCCGGTCGCGGTCCCAGGGCACCGGAGCCGAAAGCGCCGGTGCCGGCCAAGGCTGCGCCGCAACCGGCGCCGGCGGCCGAAGAGACGCCTCAGCAGAGTCGTTTCGAGTTCTACGAGATGCTGCCCAAGAGCGAAGTCGAGGCGCCCAAGGTCGAAGCCTACAAGTCGACCCCCGCACCGCCAAACTGGAAAGCAGCTACCTGCTGCAGGCCGGCTCCTTCCGCGAACAGGCCGACGCCGAACGCATGCGGGCCCAGCTGCTGCTGGCAGGCCTGCCGAATGTCCACACCAGCCGGGTCGAAGGCAGCAGCGGCACCTGGTACCGCGTCCGCACCGGCCCGTTCATCACCTACCAGGAACTGAGAAAGGCCGAGAGCAAGATGGCGAAGATGAACATCCAGCCGATGCAGATCAAGCAGTAGGAGCTGCGCCCCGCAGCGAATGTCCTCGCGCCCCTTTTCGCGGCGAGGCGCCGCCCTGCGTGCGCTTATTTCCCCTCCCAAGCTTGAAATTCGGCCTGCCGCCTCAATCTTCTGCGTAATACGCTTACAGCAGGAGCAACTGATGACAACGATCGTTTCCGTGCGCCGGGGTGACAAGGTAGTCGTGGGCGGCGACGGCCAGGTATCCCTGGGCAACACCGTAATGAAAGGCACGGCCAAGAAGGTCAACCGTTTGCCCAAGCACCAGGTCATCACCGGTTTCGCCGGTTCCACCGCCGATGCCATCACCCTGCGGGACCTGTTCGAGCAGCAGCTCGACAAGCATCAGGGCAATATCGTCACCGCCGTCATCCACCTGGCGCGGGAATGGCGCAGCGACCGCGTATTGCGGCGCCTGGAGGCGCTGATGCTGGTCGCCAACAGGGACAAGACCTATCTGATTTCGGGCAGCGGCGATGTCATCGAGCCGGAAGACGGCATCATCGCCATCGGCTCCGGTGGCAACTATGCCCTGGCCGCGGCCAAGGCGCTGGTCGCCAATACCGAGCTCGGGGCGCGCGATATCGTCGAGAAGAGCCTGCATATCGCCGCCGATATCTGCGTTTTCACCAACGACAACCTGACCATCGAAGAGCTGGATGCCGCGGTCTGACCGGCATGGCTAGGAGAGAAAGATGTCCAACATGACTCCGCGTGAAATCGTCCACGAGCTCGACCGTCACATCGTCGGTCAGGATGCCGCCAAACGCTCGGTTGCCGTCGCGCTGCGCAACCGCTGGCGCCGCATGCAGCTGAACGAGGAACTGCGCGCCGAAGTGTCGCCCAAGAATATCCTGATGATTGGCCCGACCGGTGTCGGCAAGACCGAGATCGCCCGGCGCCTGGCGAAGCTGGCCAACGCCCCCTTCATCAAGGTCGAGGCGACCAAGTTCACCGAAGTCGGCTATGTTGGCCGCGATGTCGAAACGATTGTCCGCGATCTGGTCGACATGGCAATCAAGATGGTCCGTGAACAGGAGATGGACAAGGTGCGCTTCCGTGCCGAAGAGGCCGCCGAGGAGCGCATTCTCGATGCCCTGCTGACGCCGGCCCGCAGCGACGGCTCCGACTCGGCGCCGTCCCGCACCGACAGCGCCACCCGCCAGATCTTCCGCAAGAAGCTGCGCGAGCATCAACTCGACGACAAGGAGATCGAAATCGAGGTCGCCCAGCCCAGGACCGGCGTCGAGATCATGTCGCCTCCGGGCATGGAGGAGATGACCAGCCAGCTGCAGAACATGTTTGCCAACCTTGGCAGCAACCGCAAGCAGAGCCGGCGCCTGAAGGTGAAGGAAGCCTTCAAGCTGTTGACCGACGAGGAAGCCGCGAACCTGGTCAAGGAGGAAGAGATCAAGCAGAGTGCGGTGAACCTGGTGGAGCAGAACGGCATCGTCTTCCTCGACGAAATCGACAAGGTCTGCAAGCGCACCGAGAATACCGGTGGCGACGTCTCCCGCGAGGGCGTACAGCGCGACCTGCTGCCGCTGATCGAAGGCTGCACCGTCAGCACCAAGTACGGCATGGTCAAGACCGATCATATTCTCTTCATCGCCTCCGGCGCTTTCCATCTGGCGCGCCCGTCGGACCTGATTCCGGAACTGCAGGGCCGGCTGCCGATCCGCGTCGAACTCAACGCCCTGACGCCGGAGGATTTCCGCCGCATCCTCACCGAACCCAATGCCAGCCTCACCGAGCAGTATCGCGAGTTGCTGAAGACCGAAGGCGTCGAGGTGGAGTTCAGCGACGATGCCATCCACCGTATCGCCGAGCTGGCCTACCAGGTCAACGAGCAGACCGAGAACATAGGCGCCCGCCGGCTGCATACGATGATGGAGCGCCTGCTCGAGGAGCTGTCGTTCGGCGCCTCGGACCTGAACGGCCAGAAACTGCTGATAGATGCGGCCTACGTCGACAAGTATCTCGGCGAACTGAGCCAGGACCAGGACCTGAGTCACTATATTCTGTAAGAGCTTCGATCGTAGGTTGGGTGGAGGCCCGCAGGGCCAAAACCCAACAATAAAGGTGCCGACCGACACCAATCGATCTGTACTGCGATCGATATGGCGGGTTCCCTGAAAACCGCTCCTGCGTTTTCAGGATTTCCACCATCCCTGGCGGTTTCGTGATGCCCAGACCGCCCGGACGACGTTGAGCTCGTGCCGATGCATCCCTCTACCCACCCTCCGGTCTTGCCTGTCGCAGGTTGGGTGGCGGCCCGCAGAGCCGAAATCCAACAATATCGCTAAGCTAGACAGTAGCTTCAACCTGCAAGCGGCAAGCTAATCCATCCACTGCTCCTGGAATAACAGCATGAACTCCACCCTCTTCCCTCCGATATCAAGCTGCACCTGAAGTCCCGCACCCTGGAACTTTTCTATCCTGACGGCAGTTTCGAGCTGACCGCCGAGTTTCTGCGCGTCCATTCGCCGTCGGCGGAGGTGCGCGGCCACGGCATCGGTCAGGGCGTGCTGCAGACCGGCAAGAAACTGGTCGGCATCAAGCAGGTGGTACCGGCCGGCAACTATGCGCTGAAGATCGTTTTCGACGACGGTCACGACAGCGGCCTCTATACCTGGGAGTACCTCTACGACCTGGCCCACGACCAGGAGCGCTACTGGCAGGAGTACCTGCGTCAGCTCGAGCAGGCCGGAGCGTCCCGCGACGGCGGCATGATCGCGCGGGGCTGACAGGGTATTTTCATACCGGGTTCATAGCGCGGTACAATGCCGGTATTCATCTTCAAGCAGCGAACGGCGACCATGAGCGACCAGAAGCAAGACAGCACCACCCACTTCGGCTACCAGGAAGTCCCGGTCGAGGACAAGGCCCGCCGCGTGGCCGACGTATTCCATTCCGTCGCGGCCAAATACGACATCATGAACGACCTGATGTCTGGGGGCATCCACCGGCTCTGGAAGCGCCTGACCATCGAGCAGAGCGGCGTGCGCCGCGGGCACCGGGTACTGGATATCGCCGGCGGCACCGGCGACCTGACGCTGCGCTTTTCGCGTCTGGTCGGCCCCGAAGGCGAAGTGGTGCTGGCCGATATCAACGACTCCATGCTCAAGGTCGGCCGTGACAAGCTGCTCGACCACGGCGCCACCGGCAACATCGAGTTCGTCCAGGCCAACGCCGAAGCCCTGCCCTTCCCCGACAACCATTTCGACGTCATCACCATCGCCTTCGGCCTGCGCAACGTCACCGACAAGGACGCGGCCCTGCGTTCGATGGCGCGGGTGCTGAGACCCGGCGGCAAGCTGATGGTGCTGGAGTTTTCCAAGACCGACAACCCTGCGTTGACCCGGCTGTACGATTTCTATTCGTTCAACATCCTGCCGCAGATGGGCAAGGTCATTGCGAACGATGCCGAAAGCTACCGCTACCTGGCCGAGTCGATCCGCATGCACCCGGACCAGGAAACCCTGAAAGGCATGATGGAAGCGGCGGGACTGGTTCAATGCAAGTATCAAAACATGACCGGCGGCATCGTCGCGCTGCACACCGGCATCAAACCCTGAGCCCGGAGAAAGCCCCATGCCACTGCCGATGCTGAGCGCCACCCTGCTGACCGTTGCCGAAGAGAGTCTCAATGCGCTGTTGCGGCGCGACCCGGTCACCCTCAGAGCCCTGGCCCAGCTCGGCGGCCGCGTGGTCGCCGTTGAGGTCACTTCGCCGGCGATCAGCCTGTTTCTGATTCCGAACGCCGAGGGGCTGCAGTTGCAGCAGCATTATGGCAGCGAACCCGATGCGCGCCTGCGCGGCAGCGCCAGCGCGCTGCTGCGCCTGGTGAGCGCGGACGACAAGGCGTCCGCCCTGTTCGGCAAAGGGGTTGAAGTCAGTGGCGACAGTGGCCTGGCGACACGTCTGCAGCAGGTGCTGGCCAGCGCCGATATCGACTGGGAAGGCCTGCTGGGCGATCTGATCGGCGACCTGCCGGCACACCAGGCGACCCGCTTCCTGCGCTGGCAGCGCAGTTACTGGCGCCAGGCCGGCGACAGCCTGATGCACAACATGGGTGAATATCTGCAGGAGGAAGCCCGCCTGCTGCCGCCCCGTCCGGAACTGGACGCCTTCATGGCCGAGGTCGACGAGCTTCGCCAGCACAGCGACCGCCTCGAAGCGCGCCTGCAGCGGATTCTGAGCCGGCTGGACGGTGATGAATCGTAGGATGGGTGGAGCCGCAATGGCGTTTTTCTTTCGGATCCCGCCAGGCTGGCGCGGCGTAACCCATCACAGGCGCCAACGGCGCGTTGGTCGCAGGTGGCACGGCAGTATCCGTCAATAGAGCCGTGATGCAACAGCGGTGCCGGCTCCAACGAATCGATCTGGAATACGATCGATATGATGGGTTGCGCGATGTCCATACTTCGCGGTCACCGTTGAAATACATGCGAATGCATCGCTCCACCCATCCTCCAATTCTTACCAGCCCCTCCGCCAAGACTCAGAATGGTTTTACGACCACCAGGACCAGGATCGGCACGAAGATCAGCAGCGGCAGTTCGTTGAACAGCCGGAAATAGCGCCCGCTGCGGTCCAGCGTTCCGGCCTGCATGCTCTTCAGATAGGCCCGGCACCAGCCGTGGTAGCCGATCAGCAATGCGACGAACAGCAGTTTGGCGTGCAGCCAGGCGCCGCTGAAGCCGTACCCGAGCCAGAGCCAGAGGCCCAGTGCCAGCGTAAAGAGCGCCATAATGGTCATGAAACCGTAGAGTTTGCGCGCCATGATCTCCAGCCGCGCCACATCCTGTCCGGCTTCGCGCCCCTCGACGTAGTGCACGAAGATGCGCGGCAGATAGAAAATGCCGGCCATCCAGCTGGTCATGGCCAGGATATGAAAGGTCTTGACCCAAAGCATGCCCATCTCCCCCAGGTAGGTCTCTGTTGTGGCTGCCGCATGATACGCAGACCGTGCAGAAAAACTGAATACTGGACACAGTAATTTCCGCTTTTTCGCCATCCCCGGCGCAGCTAAGCTGCTGTACATCAACTGCAGGAGGATCTCCGATGAAAGAACGTACCCTGAAACGACGTATCCAGGGCATGCCCGCCTCGGACGGTGCCGGCGTTCGCCTTAACCGGGTGATCGGTACGCCGGCGCTGCGCAATCTCGATCCTTTCCTGATGCTGGACGAGTTCAAGTCCGACAGCCCCGACGACTATATCGCCGGTTTTCCGGCGCACCCCCACCGTGGATTCGAAACCGTGACCTATATGCTCGCCGGCCAGATGGAGCATCGCGATCACCTCGACAATGTCGGTCGCCTCGAGGCCGGCGGCGCCCAGTGGATGACCGCCGGACGCGGCATCATCCATTCCGAGATGCCGAAACAGGAACAGGGACTGATGTGGGGCTTCCAGCTCTGGATCAACCTGCCGGCGGCCGAAAAGATGCAGCCGGCCCGTTATCGCGACCTCGCCCCCGGGGACATCGCCGAAGCCACCGACGGGCAGGGCGTCCTGCGCCGCATCATCGCCGGCGAGTCTCTGGGGGTCAGGGGACCGGTCGGCGGTATCAGTGTCGACCCGCTGATGGTCGACCTGCGCATGCCCGCCGGCACAACGCTTGAGCATCCGGTTGCTGCCGGACACCAGGCCTTTGTCTACGTCTATCGCGGCGCCGTCAGGCTGGGCGGCGAACCGCTGCAGGCCGGTGAACTCGGGGTGCTGAGCGATGGCGACGGCATCCACCTGAGTGCCGCCGAGGACAGCGGCGTGCTGCTGCTGGCCGCCCGCCCCATCGGAGAACCCGTGGTGCAGTACGGCCCCTTCGTGATGAACAGCTCCGAGGAGATCGAGCAGGCGCTGCGGGATTACCGCGACGATCGCCTGACGGACTGAGATCGAAGGGGCTTGGCAATTGCTGCCGATGGACTAAACTCAGGTAACGTCAAACGGATGTTTGATCTGAACTCCAGCAGAGGGACCTGATATGCTCCGCCGATTCGCCACTGCCCTTCCCGCGCTGCTCGCCCTCGGCGCCTGCAGCAGCCTGCCCCCTCCACGCCGGTCGACCGGGTGGTCTGGCTCGAACAGGGCGACGACTGGCGCGGCAGCCAGCGCGACTGGTTTCATCACGTCAGCCAGGGTACCGCCACCCTGCCGATTCCATTCGAATGGTTCATGGCGCTGGAACAGCCCGGCGTCAACCTGTTCGGGGCCGGCGAACTGGTTTCGGCACCGGACTATCTCGCCCGGCTCGGCTTCATTCCCGGCGAGATCTCGCGCTTCAACCAGAGCGGCCTGCCGGTCGGCTTTGCCGTCGATTACGGCGTCACCAGCCCGGTGGACGGCCGCCGCTACAATGCCATCGGCTTCACCTGTGCGGCCTGCCACACCGGCCAGATGACCTACAGGGGCACCTCGATCCGCTACGATGGCGGCCCGGCGATGACCGATATCACCGAATTCACCATCGTGCTCTTCCTGGCGATGTTCGAGACCCGCTACAGCGAGGTTCGCTTCGACCGCTTTGCCGCCCGGGTGCTCGGGGAACGCAATACCGGGGCCAACCGCCGCGATCTGAAAAAGCCTTCTCGACCAACCTGATGGAACTGATCGACCTGCAGCTCGAGACCATCGAGGCCGAGGAGCAGCGGGACATCGCCCGCGAACTCGATACCAGCGGCGAGAGCCGCACCCTCAAGGATATTGCCAAGGGTCTGAAGGCCAGCCTGAAAAACACCGAAGGCTTCACCCGCCTCGATGCGCTGAACCGCATCGGCAACCAGGTCTTCGCGCTCGACGCCAACAAGCCGCACAACTTCGTCACGCCCAATGCGCCGGTCAACTACCCCCATATCTGGACCTCGTCCTGGTTCGAATGGGTGCAGTACGACGGCTCCATCATGCAACCGATGGTACGCAATGCCGGCGAGGCCCTCGGGGTGGCCGCCCTGGTCAACCTGGAGGACGACGAACAGCGCTTCGACTCGACGGTCAAGGTCGACGAACTCCATCGAATCGAGCAGATGCTGGCCGGTACCGAGGCTCCGTTCCGGGCCAGAACCTTCACCGGTCTCAAGGCCCCGGCCTGGCCCGAGGCGATTCTTGGCGTCATCGACAGGGAGCGTGCCGCCGAAGGCCGCAGCCTGTACCGGCAGCACTGCCAGGGCTGCCACCTGCCCGCCACCGACGACCCGGCCTTCTGGAGCGAACGTTACTGGTCCGTCCGGAACGACAACGGCGAGCGCCTGCTGCGCCTGAAAATCATCCCGGCCGGCGAGATCGGCACGGACCCTGCGCAGTCGCGGGTATTGGCCGATCGCCGGGTCGATACCACGGGCCTCGGTATCGACACCGTCGTTTACCGGGGCCAGGACTGCACACCGCTGCAGATAAGCGATTCGAGCGATGCCTCTTTCGCCTTCTCGCTGGGCGCCGTGGTGCAGGAAACGACCGATTACTGGTACCGCCAGCACGGTATCGGCAGTGACGGGCAGCAGCGCATGAACGGCTTCAGGCCGAACTGCCTGCAGGCCCCCGGCGGCTACAAGGCGCGGCCGCTCAATGGCATCTGGGCCACGGCACCGTTCCTGCACAACGGCTCGGTGCCGAACCTCCATGCACTGCTGTCGCCGGCTTCCGAAAGGCCGGAACGTTTCTGGCTCGGCAACCGCGAATTCGACCCGGTCCGGGTCGGCTACGAGACCGGTGAAGCGGCCGGACTGACAGAACTCGATACCCGGTTGCCCGGCAATCACAACGGCGGGCACGAATTCCGCGACGGCGAGGGCCCCGGCATTATCGGCCCGCTGCTGAGCGAATCGCAGCGCATGGCGCTGATCGAGTATCTGAAGACCCTGTAGCCTGTTTGACGTAAGGCGTAAGGCGTAAGGCGTAAGGTGTGATGCTGTCGGATTCGTAGGTTGGGTATAGGCCCGGCGGGCCGAAACCCAACACCAAACTGCTCAGCCAAACGCACCGCCGGTGACGGGTGACGGGTGACGGGTGACGGGTGACGGGTGACGGGTGACGGGTGACGGGTGACGGGTGACGGGTGACGGGTCAATTGGAATGCGTCACCACGGCAGCTCGCTACCGTCCCAGCTCAGAAAGCGCCCGCTTTCGCCGCCGCGATTGTCTTCGAGCACCTGCAAAAGCTGATGCACGGTGCACTCGACACTGAAGAGCTTTTCCCGCGGAACCCGGGCACTGAAGGGCTCGGACAGTTCGGTATCGGTGGTACCCGGGTGCAGACAGAGCAGCTGCAGATGGGGAAAACGCCGGCCCATCTCGATCGCGGCGGTTTTCATCAGCATGTTCAGCGCCGCTTTCGAGGCCCGATAGCTGTACCAGCCACCCAGCTGGTTTTCGGTTATGCTGCCAACCCGGGCCGAGATCACCGCGTACTGGCTGGACGTATGATGCACCAGCAACGGGTGCAGATGCTTGAGCAACAGCAGGGGGCCGAGCCCGTTGACGGCCATCGAGCGCTGAAACCAGTCCGGTGAAAGCTTCGCCAGACTCTTTTCCGGCCTCTGGTCGCCTTCGTGCAGCAGCCCGGCACAACAGAGGCCCAGCTCCAGCGG
Source organism: Marinobacterium aestuariivivens (assembly GCF_042661465.1). NCBI lineage: Bacteria > Pseudomonadati > Pseudomonadota > Gammaproteobacteria > Oceanospirillales > Oceanospirillaceae > Marinobacterium > Marinobacterium aestuariivivens. Next base: position 1,762,354 of record NZ_JBHSWE010000001.1, read on the forward strand.
CTCGAGCAGCTCTGACTCGATCTGCGCGACGGTGGCGCGAATGCTGTCTTCATCGGTGAGATCGAGCGGCACCTGCCGCAGCTGCCCGGGATGGCGCCTGGACAGCTCATCCAGGGCCTGGGCACTCCCGGCGTGGCGGTAGCTGGCATAGACGCTCCAGTCGCGCTGCAGCAGCGCTTCGACGAACCCCCGCCCTATTCCCCGGGTGGCCCCGGCCACCAGCGCTGTCGGCATCGGCTGTTCTCCCGGCAGGTTCAACGGGACGGAGCGGACCGGCATCCCCCCGTCAATCACAGTGTATACGTCACCTGCCGGATATGCCGATCATTCGGCGTTCAGCGCACCGAGGTTTCCAGCCGCAGGATATCCACCAGCTCGACGTCGAGCCGGTCGCCGGAATGGATGGAGCCAACACCGGCGGGGGTGCCGGTCAGCACCACATCGCCGGGCTCGAGGGTGAAATACCGCGAGATGTAACTCAGCAGCGGCAGTACGGGGTTCAGCATGAAGCGGCTGTTGCCGTCCTGACGCGTTTCACCGTTGACCTTCAGCCGGATCTGCACATCCTGCAGATCGGCGACCCCGACCGCGGGAACGAAGGCCGACAGCGGACAGGCGCCGTCAAAGCCCTTGGCCTTTTCCCAGGGTGTCCCTGGCGCTTGAGATCATCCTGCAGGTCACGCAGCGTCAGATCCAGCGCAAGTCCCACCCCGGCAACGGCGTCCGCCGCCTGAGCCTCGCTGGCCCGGCACAGACGCTGGCCGATCAGGATCGACATCTCGGTCTCGAAATGCACCCGCCCCTGATTGGCCGGAATTTCGAACGGCTCGTCCAGTGGCACCACCGCAGTTGCCGGCTTGATAAAGAGCATCGGCACGGTGGGTACCGGGTTGTTCAGCTCCGCCGCGTGATCGGCGTAGTTGCGTCCGACGCAAACCACCTTGCCCAGCGGCAGCTCGATGGTCGTGCCATCGGCAAAACGGTGTTGGTATTTCATGCTCCACTCCGAAAACGCGAAAGCCCGATGATAACCCCGGTTGCCGGCGGCATCCAGGCCGCTTCAGGCCGCCAGCGCCCGCCGCAATTCGGTCCGCAGCAGCAACAGGCTCACGGCCAGCGTCAGACAGAGCACCAGCAGCGATGCCAGGACCACGCCCGGCCAGCCGAAGTGGTGCCAGAACGGCGCCAGGTAGAAGCCACCACAACTGGCACCCAGATAGTAGAACACCAGATAGAGCGACGACGCACTGGCTCGGGCATGCTCGGCCTGGCGGCTGACCCAGCTGCTGGCCGTCGAATGGGCAAAGAAAAAGCCGAAGCTGTTGATCAGAAAACCGGCAATGATTGCCGGCAGCGAGGGAATAAGCGTCACCAGCGTGCCGCACATCAGCAGCAGAATGCCGAGCGCCATACACAGCGGTTGCGACAGCCGCTGCGCCACCCGCCCCGACAACGCCGAGCCGACAGTGCCGCTGAGATAGGTCAGGAACAGCATGCCCAGGAACTGGGCCGACAGCTGATAGGGAGCCTCGGCCAGCATGAAGGTCGCGTAGCTGTACTGGTTGATGAAGATAAAGAAGTTCAGCCCGCCCACCAGATAGGCCCCCAGCAGCAGCGGGTTGCGCAGGTGCCCGAGCAGGTCACGCACCATCAGCGCCGGGCGCAGCGGCTTGGGGCTGAAGCCGCTGGAGCGGGGCAGCAGCAGCGCGACCAGGACCAGCAGCACCGCACTGATCGCGGCCATCGCCAGAAAGGCCCGGGACCAGCCGAAATGCTCTCCGACGAAGCCGCCCACCAGGCGCCCGCCTACACCGCCGAGCGTATTGCCGCTGATATAGAACCCCACGGCCAGCATCAGCGCCCGGCGACTGAACTCGTCCCCCATGTAGGCGATGGCGATGGCTGGCAGACCGCCCAGGAAAAAGCCCTGCAACGCCCTCAGCGCCAGCAGCATGCCGTAACTCTCGACCCGCGACAGCGCCAGGGTCGTGACCGCAACGCCCCCAGCGTCAGCAGCATGATGCCGCGGCGACCGAGGGCATCGGACAGCGGACCGTAGAACAGCAGCGACAGTCCCAGCGTCAGGGTCGTCAGGGTAAAGCTCCAGCCCGCTTCCAGCGGCGAAATGTCGAAAGACGTCGCGATCATCGGCAACAGTGGCTGGGTGACATAGACGTTGGCGAATATCATCACCGAGCCCAGACAGAGCGCCAGAGTTGCCTGCCAGAACGCCCGACTGCCTGCTTCGATCATTTCGACACCTCAGGGTGATGGTCAATTCGAAACCCAGCTTAGCGCTTCAAGCATCATCATAAAAATATATACTTGTTATCACATCGATAAGAGACCCTTATGCAATGGATATCAAGCCGCTGCGTTATTTCGCCGAAGTCGCGCGCCAGCACAGTTTCACCCGGGCGGCCGAGACACTGCATGTCGCACAGCCGGCCGTCAGCATGGCAATCCGCAAGCTCGAAGCCGAGCTGGAGCTGACGCTGTTCCACCGCCAGGACCGCAAGGTCAGCCTCACCGACGAGGGCGCGCGGCTGTTTCAGCACGCCGGACGTATTCTCCAGGCCGTCGATAACGCCCGACTGGAGATGGACGAGTTGCGGGGTCTGAGCCGCGGCGAAGTGCGCGTTGGCATCCCCGGCATGCTGGGGTCCTATTACTTTCCGCCGATCCTGATGGCCTTTCGCCATCGCCACCCCAACCTGAGCCTGAAAGTCGTCGAAGCCGGCACGGGAAGCCTGCAGCAGATGGTCGAAACAGGCGAGCTGGACCTTGGCGTCATCGTCGCCGAACAGGTCCCCGAGGCGCTGGAGTCCCGTGTTTTCCTGCGTGAACAGATGATGGTAACGGTATCCCGCGACCACGCCTTCGCCCGCCAGGCGCAGGTCCGCTATGAGGACTTTTTCCGGGAAGAGCTGGTCATGTTTCAGCAAGGCTATTTCCATCGCAGGGTGGTCGACCGCCTCGCGCACCGTAGCGGCCTGACGCCCAATATTGGTTTCGAGACCAACCTGTTGCCACTGATCAAGTCGATCGTGAAGCAGGGCTTTGGCATCTCGACGCTGCTGGCGATGGTGCTGCGCGACGACCCGGACCTGGTGGCGGTCCCCTTCGACGAGCCGGTCTGGCTCGACCTGTCGATCGCCTGGCGCCGCAACGGCTACCTGTCCCGCGCCAACAGCGCCTTCGTCGATTTTGTGCTGAAACAAACGCATCAGGTGTAGGTTGGGTGGAGCGGCGCAGCCGCGAAACCCGACACAGGTACCAGCCGAAGGCAATCGATCTGTAAAACGATCGATATGACGGGTTGCGCGATGTGGTTCCTCGTAGGTTGGGTGGAGCGGCGAAGCCGCGCAACCCAACACCAACGCCTGCTGCCGGCCGACGCCAATCGATCTGGAATACGATCGATATGATGGGTTACGCGATACCCGCACTCAGGCAGTATTCTGCGACTCGATGGAAATGCATCGCTCCACCCATCCTACCTGTTAACTTCTGCCTCTTACCTCTATGATGCTGGCTTTCAATCGGAGGACCCAGAATGTTGCACGTTAACGAGTATTTCGAAGGCAAGGTCAAGTCCATCGGCTTCGAAAACAGCGAAGGCCGCGTCACGGCCGGCGTGATGGAAGCCGGTGAGTATGAATTCGGCACCAGCGAGAAGGAACGCATGCAGGTCTGCAGCGGCGAGCTGATTGTCAAGCTGCCCGGCAGCGACGAGTTCCAGCGTTTTCCGGCCGGCAGCGAATTCAATGTCGATGCCCATCAGAAGTTCCAGCTTAAGGTCGAACAGGCCACCGCCTATCTCTGTTTCTACGGCTGAACCGACGCGGCCGGTTCCCCCTGTCCGGCCGCAGCTTTGCTCATCTCAAGTTGAATAAATTTCCAGCAACTCCCAACTGTGCGCCAAACTCATTCATGTAAGTCTGTGCTACTATAGCGAGCCTCAAACGCCCGCTATCTTATCTAACGAGTCTCACAGACATGAGCAAGACCACTTCTCTGGAAAAAAGCAAGATCAGGATTTTGCTGCTGGAAGGCGTACACCAGTCAGCGGTCGAAACCCTGAATGCACAAGGCTACAGCAACATCGAATATCTCACCGGTTCCATCCCGGAAGAGGAACTGATCGAAAAGATCAGGGATGTTCACTTCATCGGTATCCGTTCCCGTACCCAGCTGACCGAGAAGGTACTGGACGCGGCGGAAAAACTCGTCGCTATCGGCTGTTTCTGCATCGGCACCAACCAGGTCAACCTGGGTGCGGCCACCGAACGCGGTATCGTCGTCTTCAATGCGCCCTACTCGAACACCCGCTCCGTCGCAGAGCTGGTGCTTGCCGAAGCGATCCTGCTGCTGCGGGGCGTCGCCGAAAAGAACGCCAAGGCCCATCGCGGCGTCTGGCTCAAGTCCGCCAAGAACGCCTACGAAATCCGCGGCAAGAAGCTGGGCATCGTTGGTTACGGCAGCATCGGCTCCCAACTCAGTGTACTGGCCGAGTCTCTCGGCATGCTGGTCTACTTCTACGATGTCGTGACCAAGCTGCCGCTGGGCAACGCCACCCAGGTCGGCTCGATGCAGGAACTGCTCTCCACCTGTGACGTGATCTCGCTGCATGTGCCGGAAACCGGCGCGACCAAGGACATGATGGGCGCCGAGCAATTTGCCCAGATCAAAGAAGGCGCGATCTTCATCAATGCCGCCCGCGGTACCGTCGTTGATATCGACGCGCTATGCGCAGCCCTTGCAAGCGGTCGTGTGCTGGGTGCAGCGGTCGACGTCTTCCCGGTCGAGCCCCGCAGCAACGATGACGAGTTCGTCTCGCCGCTGCGCGAATTCGACAATGTCATCCTGACCCCGCATGTGGGCGGCTCGACAATGGAAGCCCAGGAAAACATCGGTTACGAAGTGGCCGAGAAACTGGTCAAGTACAGCGACAACGGTTCGACCATCACCTCGGTCAACTTCCCAGAGGTGGCGCTGCCGGCCCACGCCAACGTGCACCGTCTGTTGCATGTTCACCGCAACGTTCCGGGTATCCTCGGCAAGATCAACACCGTCTTCTCCGAGAACAACATCAACATTTCCGGCCAGTACCTGCAGACCAACGAGAAGGTCGGTTACGTGGTGATCGACGTTGATGCCGACTACTCCGAAGTCGCGCTCGAGAAGATCAGCGAAATCGAAGGCACCATCCGCGTACGTCGCCTGTTCTGATCCCCCTGCGCGGCGGCCACCCGGCTGCCGCGCGCTTTGCATCCCAGCAACTATACTGCCTCTGGTTCCATCAGAACGGATACGGAGACAGTTCATTATGCCCACTACCTGGATACTCGCGGCGAACCGCAGTCACGCCCGCATTTTCAGTGCCGACACCCCCGCGGCAGGACTGACCGAAGTCGAAAGCCTGCTGCATGAAGAAGGCCGCCTGCACGAGGGAGATCTGGTCAGCGACGGCCCCGGTATCAGTTCCGGCGTGGCCGGCCGTGGCGGCAACCAGATGAACAGGGACGAAACGGCACGCCATCAGGAGGCCCAGCAGTTCGGCCGCCAGATCTGCGGCCTGCTGGACGAAGGCCTGCGCCAGAAACGCTTCGACCAGCTCTATATCCTCTGCGAACCGGGCTTCCTCGGCCTGATCCGGCCCATACTGTCGCCGGGTCTGAAACAGCACCTCAAATCGGAAATCCAGAAAAACCTGGTGGCCCAGACGCCCGAAGAGATACGTTCGGCACTGCCGCAGTATCTCTGACCTCAGGCCGCCCGCTGCACCCGGCTGAGCAGACGTCCGATCGGCGCGAATGCCTGCTCAGTCGGATCTGAAACAGCACCTCAAATCGGAAATCCAGAAAAACCTGGTCGCCCAGACGCCCGAAGAGATACGTTCGGCACTGCCGCAGTATCTCTGACCTCAGGCCGCCCGCTGCACCCGGCTGAGCAGACGTCCGATCGGCGCGAATGCCTGCTCAGCCGGGTCTGAAACAACACCTCAAATCGGAAATCCAGAAAAACCTGGTCGCCCAGACGCCCGAAGAGATACGTTCGGCACTGCCGCAGTATCTCTGACCTCAGGCCGCCCGCTGCACCCGGCTGAGCAGGCGTCCGATCGGCGCGAATGCCTGCTCAGCCGGATCTGAAACAGCACCTCAAATCGGAAATCCAGAAAAACCTGGTGGCCCAGACGCCCGAAGAGATACGTTCGGCACTGCCGCAGTATCTCTGACCTCAGGCCGCCCGCTGCACCCGGCTGAGCAGACGTCCGATCGGCGCGAATGCCTGCTCAGTCGGATCTGAAACAGCACCTCAAATCGGAAATCCAGAAAAACCTGGTCGCCCAGACGCCCGAAGAGATACGTTCGGCACTGCCGCAGTATCTCTGACCTCAGGCCGCCCGCAGCACCCGGCTGAGCAGGCGTCCGATCGGCGCGAATGCCTGCTGCCGCAGCGCCAGCGTTTCGTTGACAAGATGGTGTCGGGCCTCGTCGATCAGTTCCAGCTGCAGCGACGGATAGAGTCTCTGCAGTACCTGGACATTGTGACGCCAGTCCACGGTGCCGTCCAAGGTCCCCTGTACCACCAGCGGCTCGCCCGGCAGCGGCGTACTCGACTCGATCTGCCCGATCCATTCGAGCATGGCCCCGACCCAGCTGACGGCGACATAAGGGTGCTGCAACGGGTCCTCCTCGCGCACAAAACGTACGAACGCCGGGTCGCCTGAATTCTCGCTGTATATACGCTTGACGTACTTCAGGAAACGTCCGAACCAGCGGTACTTGCGCTGAATCATCTCCAGCATCATCGGCCTGACCAGCGGCGCCAGGTAGATACGGCCCGCCACCGGCCACTGCCGGGATGCCGCCGTGGCGGTGCGCTGCTGCTCCATCAGAATGGCGGCGCCGGTACTCTGTCCGATCATGACCCAGGGACCCGCCAGCCCGTCGCGGTGGCGTTCCAGCAATGTCGACAACTGGCTGGCGTAGGTGGAAAAATGATCGATCGAGAGTGCGCCGCCACCGGACAGGCCATGACCGGGCAGGTCATAGATCAGCACGCGCCAGTTGTGCTGCAACAGATAGTCGACCAGGTGGCGATAAAGACCGGCGTGATCCATATAGCCGTGCACCAGGATGGCGGTGCCGTAGGCCGGCCGCAGCGGTCGATACAGCTGTACGACCAGCGACAGCGGCCCGATCCGCTCGATCCCCATGCCATAGCGGCAGCGGGACATCAGTGGCGTCAGGCCATAATGCGCCAGGTACGCCTGCAGCGGCGGTGCACAGAGGGTGACATCCTGGGGTGAGAAGGCATCGAGGCCGTCGCGGATCTGTTTCGGATCGAATACTGTCATGGCGCCTCCCGGGCGGCGGGTCCAGTTCCCCCGGCTTCGTCAGCTGTTAACCCGTCGCTAAGCTCTTCAATTCAAGACTATATTGAACTCAACCCATTAGCACGGCCTTACAGCAATATGAAAGATTGGTTGCCGATTCTGCTGCTGGCACTGTCCCTGATCGCTCCGGTACGAGCAGACGTGGCCGACACTATCGACCAGATCAACAGCCGCCTGCAGCGCTACGAAGGCAAGACGCTGAGCCCGGAGGAGGAACAGGCCAAAAACGACTACAGCGAAGTCCTCACGGCGCTGCAGGACCAGAAGGCGCAGCTGGAAAAAGTCGCCGCGCTGCGCCAGGAGCTGGTCGAGCAACCCCGTCAGATCAGTGCGCTGAAGCAAAAACAGCAACAGGACACACAGGCGGAAAAGCCGCTGCCACCTCTGGAGAAGCTCGGCAATGACGAACTGCAGCAACGCCTGACCCTGACGAAGGCCTCGCTGCTGGAACAGCAGAAGGCCCGGGATCAGCTGGAACAGGATATTGCCCATGCGGAAAAGCAGCAACTGGCGCTTCAGCAACAGCTGGCGGAGTTGAAGCCGGCTCTGGAAAACGGCGCGGCCCCCACCGCATCTTCAGGCAGCGAAACCGCCCAGATGCTGTACGAGGCGCGCCTGGAAGCGCGCAACCTGCGCAAGCAGGCACTGGAACTCGAATTGCTGACGCTGCCGGGGCGCGCCGAACTGCACCGTATGCAGCTCGAGCAACTGAACACCGCCATCGCCCACAACGAAAGCGATCAGGAAAAACTCGAGTCCGCCATTCGAACACGGCTGCGCAGCCAGACCGAAGAAGCGCTCAGTGACCTGCGATCCCGGGAGCAGCGGGACAGCAACCCCATCGTGCAGCAGGCGAACGAGCAGAATATCCGTCTCAGCGAGCAGATGCACGACACCCTCTCGGCCATCGAGCGTACCGACCACCAGCGCCGGCAACTGGAGCAGCACCTCAAGGCCGTCGATGAAGCCTATCGCACCATTTCCCAGCAGCTCGAGCTGGAGATCCGGTATGTTGGCACCGAACTGCACCGGCTGCAGGCCAGCCTGATGCAGCGGCTGAAAACCGACACCACAAGGGCACGAATAAACGAACTGCGTCTGGAAAACCTGCAGCTGAGCAGGGACCTGATCAGCACCGAGCAGCAACTCGGCGGCGACGGCAGCCCCCGGATAGCTGACCTGCCGGCGCAGGCCCTGCCCCGTTACCGGCAGGCACTCAACGAGCGCATCGAACTGATCGGCCAGCTGCGAGACGCACACCTGAACCTGATCAGCGAGCTGTCGACGCTGCTGTCGGTACAGGCCAACATCAACGAACGCACCGCCCAGGCCCGGGACCTGATCGGCCGCAAGCTGCTCTGGCTGCCCAGCGTCGCACCGGTCGGCCTCGACTGGTTCGACGAGATCGCCCGCAGCCTGCCGCTCCTGGCGGAACGCTGGCGCCAGCGCGAAGACGCACCGTTGCTGCGTTACAGCGCCGGCCTCACCCTGACGGCGACGGGCCTCTGCGCCCTGACGCTGGCGGCGCTGCTGCTTTACTTTTACCAGAAGCGCAGGATGCCGCTGTGGAAACAGCAGATCGGCAATGTGATCCAGGACCGCTTCTGGAACCCGATCCGGCTGCTGCTTTTCGCCCCGCTCATCGCCGCCCCGCTGCCGCTGCTGCTGGTAATCGTGGCGACTCAGGCCCTGAATCCGGACCACCCCGCCTACCTCTCGCTCAGACCGGTACTGCTGGCGGCCGCCACGACGATCTGGGTGGTTCACAGCCTCAGGCTTTGGCTCGCGCCCGGGGCCGGGCTCTTCATCAGCCACCTCGGGCTCGAACCGGGACTGGCCCGCAGCCTGCGCCAGCGCCTGCTGTCGCTGCTGCTGATCTGCGGTCCACTGCTGCTGCTGCTGATCGTTATGTCCCACACGCCGCTCATCTCCATTACCGTCAAGTCGGGCCTCGAGCGCCTGCTGATGCTGGTCCTGACCGGCTGCATCACACTACTCTGGGGCAGTCTGCTGCCATCGGCCCCGCTGATCAACCGGCTCACCAGCAGCCGACGCTGGTGGAGCCAGGCGGAGATCTGGCTGGTTGCCCTGGTGATCTCAAACCTGATCATGATGGGCCTGATGCTCACAGGCTATGTGTTCACAGCCCAGGTGCTGATGCTACAGCTGCTGCTGGTGCTGCTGGCCTGCCTGGCCGTGTTCATCTACTACCGCCTCGGCATCCGCTGGCTGCTGATCGCCGAGCGCCGGCTGACCTTCGACCGCGCTCTGGCCCGCCGCGCCGAGATACAGGCGGCGCGGGAAAAGAATGAAGAGGAACCACCGGTCAAGACCGACTATCTCGATATACAGACCATTTCCGAGCAGTCCCGCAAGCTGCTCGCCACCCTGAGTCTGCTGTTGCTGTTCCTGCTGCTCTGGCTGATCCTGAGGGACTTCATGCCGGCGCTCGACATCCTGGACCGGCTGGTGCTCTGGTCGAGCCTGGACAACACCGTGGAAGGCGATTTCCTCACCGAGGTCACCCTCAAGGACCTGCTGTTCGGCCTGCTCTGGCTGGGTCTCAGTATCTTCGCCGCTTCCAACCTGCCGGGGCTGCTGGAACTGATCCTGCTGCGGCACCTGACCCTGAGTCCCGGCACCGGCTATGCGATCACCACCCTGATCAAGTACCTGCTGATCGTGATCGGCATTCTGGTCAGCACCAACACCCTCGGACTGCAGTGGTCCAAGCTGCAGTGGCTGGTGGCGGCGCTCGGCGTCGGCCTCGGTTTCGGCCTGCAGGAGATCGTGGCCAATTTCGTTTCCGGCCTGATCATCCTGTTCGAGAAGCCGGTACGCATCGGCGATACCGTCACCATCGGCGGCGTCAGCGGTACCGTCACCCGGATCCAGATCCGCAGCACCACCATCGTCGACTGGGACCGCAAGGAAGTGATCATCCCGAACAAGACCTTCATCACCGACCAGTTGATCAACTGGTCCCTGACCGACCCCACCACCCGGGTGGTGATACCGATCGGGATTGCCTACGGGTCCGATACCGACCGCGCCCGCGCGCTGATGATCGAGGCCGCACGGGATACCGAGCGGGTGCTTGACGAGCCTGCACCCGAAGCCTTCTTTGTCGGTTTCGGTGCCAGCACCCTGGATCTCGAACTGCGCCTGTTCGTCAGCGCCATGGCCGACCGCCTCGAAGTCACCCACCGGGTTAACACCGCCATCGCATGCAAGTTCCGCGCAGCCGGCCTCGAGATTGCGTTTCCGCAGCTGGACGTGCATCTTTATCCGGCGGATGGATCCACTACCGCACTGAAACCGCAACAGGGGGAATCCTGAATGTCGGCACCCGGCAAACTGATGCACAGCTGCACCCTGCCCCTGCGCTGGGGAGATATGGATGCCTATGGCCATCTCAACAACGTCGTCTATATCCGCTATCTCGAGGAGGCGCGGGTACAGTTGCTGCTGGGCTTGGGGGCCGGCCTGCAGCAGGAGGAGCAGGCTCCGGTCGTCATCAATGTCGGCTGTACCTTCCTGCGCCCGCTGGTCTACCCGGACAGCGTGCGAGTCGAATGCTATGTGTCGGAGCCCGGCCGCTCGAGCTTCATGATCCGCTACCGCCTCTACGGCGAGTCGGCCCCGGGACAACTGGCAGGCGAAGGCTATTCCAAGGTCGTATGGATGGACCAGAGCAGCGGCCGCTCGGTGCCGCTGCCCGACGCCATCCGCAGCCAGATCGAAGCCTGAGGGCAATGGAAAAGGAGTTTCAGGATGCCCAAGACGATCCCAATGGAACAGGACGGCGGCTATGCCCGGATCATCTACATTCTCTACCTGGTCAGCCTGGTCGTCGGCGTCACGGCACTGATCGGCGTGGTGATGGCCTATGTATACAGAGGCGAAGCGTCACCCTGGCTGCAGGACCATTATCGCTGGCAGATACGCACCTTCTGGATAGGACTTATGTATACAGTACTGGGCGCAATCCTGTCCGGTATCGGCATCGGCTTTCTGGTTCTGCTGTTCGCACTGGTCTGGTTCATCGTCCGCTGCGTCAAGGGGCTGCAGCGGCTGGAACGCCGCCAGCCCCCGCAAACCCCGCCAGCTGGTGGTTCTGAGGCCCGCCGGAAGGCGCATTTCGAATTGAATATTTAATTCAATTCTCATACTTTAGGGGCAATGGGGGCGACAAGCCACCAGAATTCGGTTAAATTACCGCGTCGCACAAAAGACAAGACATAGCCCAGTATCGGGTGCCTCGCCCCGTTCGGGACAGAAAGAACAATCAGAGAGGCAGTAGATAATGACTCTAAGGGTACAAAGCGGTGGCCTGCAGGTCGCCAAAAGTCTGTATGACTTCATCAATAATGAGGCGATGCCGGATACCGGTGTAACCGCAGAGCAGTTCTGGACGGCATTCGACAAGATTGTGCACGATCTTGCACCCCGTAACCGTGAACTCCTGACGAAGCGGGACCAGATTCAGGCCCAGATCGACAACTGGCATCTCGAGCGCAGAGGCCAGGCTTTCGATTATTCCGAGTACAAGTCCTTCCTCAGCGAGATCGGCTACCTGCTGCCCGAAGGGGAAGATTTCAGCGTCACCACCAGTAACGTCGATCCCGAGATGGCCACCATGGCCGGTCCGCAGCTGGTCGTGCCGGTGATGAACGCTCGCTATGCACTGAATGCCGCCAATGCCCGCTGGGGCAGCCTCTACGATGCCCTCTACGGCACCGATGCGATTCCCGCCGATGGCGGCGCGGAAGCCGGCAAGGGGTACAACCCGGTGCGCGGCGAGCGGGTCATCGCCTATGCCCGCGAGTTCCTCGACCAGGCCGTCCCGCTGGCCAGTGGCTCCCACAAGGATTCCACCGGCTACAGCATCGACAACGGCCAGCTGGTCGTGAGCCTCGCTGACGGCAGCAGCAGCGGCCTTCGGCAACCGGAAAAACTGTGCGGCTATCTCGGCGAAGACGCCGCGGCGCCGGCGTCCATCCTGCTGCGCAACAATGGCCTGCATTTCGAGATCCAGTTCGATCCGGGCACACCGGTGGGTCAGAGCGATGCTGCCGGCATCAAGGACATCGTCCTCGAAGCGGCGCTGACCACCATCATGGACTGCGAAGATTCGGTCGCCGCCGTCGATGCGGACGACAAGGTGCTGGTCTACCGCAACTGGCTGGGGCTGATGAAGGGCGACCTGTCCGAAGAGGTCAGCAAGGGCGACCGCACCGTCACCCGTCAGCTGAATCCGGACCGCGAATACCGCGGCCTCGACGGCCAGACGGTGACGCTGAAAGGCCGCAGCCTGATGTTCGTGCGCAACGTCGGTCACCTGATGACCAACAGCGCCATACTCGACCGCGACGGCAATGAAGTGCCCGAAGGCATCATGGACGGCATGGTCACGACCCTGATCTCGATCCACGACCTCAAGGGCAACGGTCGCTTCAGCAACACCACCACCGGCTCGACCTATATCGTCAAGCCGAAGATGCACGGCCCCGAAGAAGTGGCCTTCGCCAACGAACTGTTCGGTCGCATCGAGGAAGCCCTGGGGCTGGCACCGTTCACCATGAAAGTGGGCATCATGGACGAGGAACGTCGCACCTCCGTCAACCTCAAGGAGTGCATCCGCGCCGCCAGGGACCGTGTCGTCTTTATCAACACCGGTTTCCTCGACCGCACCGGCGACGAGATCCACACCTCGATGGAGGCGGGCCCGATGATCCGCAAGGGCGACATGAAGGGCGCCAAGTGGATCCAGGCCTACGAAGACTCCAATGTCGACATCGGCCTGGCCTGCGGCCTGCAGGGCCGTGCCCAGATCGGCAAGGGCATGTGGGCGATTCCGGACCAGATGGCGAACATGCTCAAGGCCAAGGTCGCACACCCGATGGCCGGCGCCAATACCGCCTGGGTACCGTCGCCGACCGCGGCGACGCTGCATGTGATGCACTACCACCAGGTGGATGTCTTCGCCCGCCAGGACGAACTCAAGAGCCGTGCGCGCGCCAGCGTCGACGATATCCTGACCATTCCGGTCGCGGACAACCCGAACTGGTCCGCCGAGGAGATCCAGCAGGAGCTGGACAACAATGCCCAGGGCATTCTCGGCTATGTGGTGCGCTGGGTCGACCAGGGCGTCGGCTGCTCCAAGGTGCCGGACATCAACGATGTCGGCCTGATGGAGGACCGCGCAACGCTGCGCATCTCGGCACAGCACATCGCCAACTGGCTGTACCACGGCATCTGCTCCGAAGCGCAGGTTATCGAAACCCTGCAGCGCATGGCGGCAGTGGTCGACCGTCAGAACAGCGATGACCCGCTGTACCGCCCGATGGCGCCAAACTTCGATGACAGCGTCGCCTTCCGTGCCGCCTGCGAGCTGGTGCTCAAGGGGCGCGAACAGCCGAGCGGCTACACCGAGCCGGTCCTGCACCGCCGCCGCATCGAGGCCAAGGCCAAGTACGGCGCCTGACGGGCGCATGCGATAAAAAGGGCGACCCTCAGGTCGCCCTTTTTCATGGTGACGCGTGATGCGTTACGCGAGAGCGGAATTGACACGTCACGCGTAACTTGTAACCTGTCACCGTCTCAATTCAGCGTCCGGAAGCGTGCCAGTATCTGATTCAGCTGCTGCATCTCCTCGCGGATCTGGCCGGTCGAGTCGACCACCGCGGCGGTATCCTCGCGGGTGTGGCCGGCCACGTCCGAGATACTGATCACGCGCTGGTCGATATCGGCGGCGACCTGGCTCTGCTGCTCCGCGGCGGTCGCGATCTGCAGACTCATGTTGCTGATGGTATCCACGGCATCGACAATCCGTCGCAGTGCCTGCTGGGCCAGCTGGGCCGAGTCAACGCTGGACCGTGCCTGACCGGTGCTCTGTTCGATCGACTCGACCGCGCGCTGCGCCTGCTGCTGCAGCCTCTCGATAATGGTACGAATTTCCAGCGTCGAGGCCTGGGTACGCTGCGCCAGGGTCCTGACCTCGTCCGCCACGACCGCGAACCCGCGACCGTGCTCGCCTGCGCGGGCCGCCTCGATCGCGGCATTGAGCGCCAGCAGGTTGGTCTGCTCCGCGACACCGGTAATCACCGTCAGCACCTTGTCGACCTCGGCGGTCTCCTGCGCCAGCAGCCGCATGTTTTCCGCCGACAGCTCCAGACTCCGGGACATTTCGCCGATCTGCTCGGCCGAGCGGTTGACGACGCTGTCACTGTTGCGCGCCTCCTCGTCGGCACAACGAGCCGCGTCGGCCGTCTGGCTGGCATTGGCCGCCACCTGCTGCACCGTGGTCGCCATTTCGGTCATCGCCACCGCGACCTGGTCGATCTCGCTGTACTGGCGCTGCACACCCTGATCGGCATCGGCCGTCGCCCGGGCGACGCTGTCGATATGCTCGCCCGAACGGCTGGCCGCACTGCGTACCTGCTGCACCAGATCCGCGATCTGCTCGCTCATGCCATTGAAAGACTGGAACATCCGCCCGACTTCATTATCCCCGTGCTCGATTTCGAAGCGGTGGCGGAAATCACCGGCGCCAACTTCGGCCAGATGCCGCTCCAGACGGACGATATTCTGCATCAGCATGCGCATGCCGAAGACCCGCCCGAGCACCACCAGCACCAGTATCAGCAGCACGCAGATAAAGGCGATCAGCAGGTTGTTGCGCAGATTGCTGTCGGAGGCGACCGTCAGCAGCGTGACGGCCTCGTTCATTTCACCCAGCAGGCTCTCGGACTGGCGCTGCAGCCCAGCCATCAGCCCGGGCTGAGGGTTATCCACATACTGCAGCAACTGGCGGCGATATTGCTGCCAGCTGCTGTCGACCACCTTCATCTGGTCGACGATCCGGGCATCGGTGAGCCGGTTCATGCCCTGCCCGGCATTGCCGTCGATGATATCGCGGTGCGAATGTTCGAACAGCGCTATGGTCTGATCCAGCTTCGCCCGCTGCTCGACGCCGGCGGCCACCAGCATCGCCTCCTTGGTCATTTTCTGGCTCAGCATGCGCTGGCGCCCGGCGATATTGATGGTCTGCGGATTGATCGACAGACTCAGATAGAGGGCTACACTGGAGGCAACGGCCAACAGGAAAATCAGTCCGTAAGACAACAGAAACTGGCGATCCAGCGTCTTGCATCCAAGCAGTCGCAGGGTTCTGTCAATGGTTCTGGCAACACTCTGATACATCCCGATTTCTCCTTTCGGCGCGGCACTGGGCAACGGCATTATCACTGTCCTGTTATCGGTATCACAGTGTGGCCCGATCTGACTCTACTACTTTAGACGCTGACATCGTTCGTTGCGTTGACAGGGGTCAGTTCCGCACAGCTCCCGGCCGGACCTGAAGCGGGTTGTCCGGGCATTCAGTCGGGCGACAGCCTTATGGACAGCCGACTCGGCCGCCTCTCGGGGCTGGAGACCATGAACATAGAGAGACCCATGACGATGCCAGAACAGTACCTGATCCGCCGCCTGAACGAACTGTTGCAACTGGCGGTGGAATCCAGCCTGGTGGAAGTATACGGTCCTCCCAGCCATCTCTATCACTGCGGTCTGTACAGCAACCAGACCAGCCTCTGGAGCCACTCCCCGGGTCTGCTGGAACCGCCGGACAGGGGCTACCTGATCACCGCCACCCCGAAAAGCGTCCTGCGCCTGGCAATCCTCAGCAATGAAGCCGTCAAGCCGCTGTTCGATGAGCAGGTAGCCAATCCGGAAGGCCTCGGACGCGCCCTGGAAACCATCTGCGGGACCATCGAGTACTACTGCCCGCTGTGCGGTCTCGACGGCTTTGCCCTGACACCGCTGGACGGCGGCATCCATTACCGTCATATCGTGCTGTTCCGCCCGCTGGATGCGCTGAATCTCTACGATATCGAGCCGTTGGAGCCTAAGGCGCAACGTGACGGTGACGGTGACGGGTGACGGGTCGCCGCCAGGGATGGCGGCTGTGCCTGCAATGCAGGAGCAGTTGTCGGTAGACGGTTGACTGTATCCAAACCACGGATGCGCGTTAAAGTAAGATCTTTCCTTTAGCCAATCGACCCGTGCGTCCATGACCGAGACAGAACTGCAACACACCTGCGCCCGGCTGCAGGACTTCATCGACCGCCACCCGCGGCTGTTCGTGCTGACCGGGGCCGGCATCAGCACCGAGTCCGGCATTCCCGACTACCGGGACCATCAGGGCAACTGGAAGCGCCAGCCGCCGGTCGATCATCACGACTTTGTCGGCAACCCGGGCTGCCGGCAGCGTTTCTGGGCCCGCAGCCTGGCCGGCTGGCCGCTGATGGCCGCGGCCAGGCCCAACGATGCCCATCAGGGGCTGGCACGGCTGGAACAGCGGCAACGCATCGAGCTGCTGGTCACCCAGAACGTCGACGGACTCCACCAGCAGGCGGGGCACACAAACGTCCTGGACCTGCACGGCCGTTCCGACCGCGTGATCTGCCTTGGCTGTGGCCAGCGCTATGCCCGCGACAGCATCCAGCAGCGCCTGTCCCGGGACAACCCGCACTACGATGGCCAACCGGCAGCCGCTGCGCCCGACGGCGATGCCGACCTGGAAATGGATTTCAGCGCTTTTCGCGTCCACGACTGCGAACGGTGCGGCGGCATCCTCAAGCCCGATGTGGTGTTCTTCGGCGATCAGGTGCCACGACAACGGGTGACCGAGGCGCTGGCCGCCCTGGAAAGAGCCGATGCGATGCTGGTGGTCGGCTCGTCGCTGATGGTGTATTCGGGTTTTCGTTTCTGCCGCCAGGCCGCCGCACTGGGCAAGCCTGTCGCGGCGCTCAACCTCGGCCGAACCCGCGCCGACGCGTTGCTGGCACTCAAGCTCGAGGCGCCGGCAAGCCCTGTGCTCGGACGGCTGAGCGCGCGGACCTCGAATCCACTATAATGGCCGCTTTCACCCAGCCCATTGCGAGAATCCCTTGACGTCCACGCCGTTCAACACCCTGCCACTGCCACCGGCGCTGCTCGATAACCTCAGTGCCATCGGCTATCACAAGATGACCGAGATTCAGCGCCAGAGCCTGCCGCTGCTGCTGGCCGGGCGCGACCTGATCGCCCGGGCCAAGACCGGCAGCGGCAAGACAGCGGCCTTCGGCATCGGCCTGCTATTGCAGCTGGACCCGGCCCGCTACAGCCCACAGTCGCTGGTCCTCTGCCCGACCCGCGAGCTGGCCACCCAGGTCGCCCAGGAACTGCGCCGCCTGGCCCGTTTTCTGCCGAACATCAAGATCCTGACGCTCTCCGGCGGCACCCCGATCGGTCCTCAGATCGGCTCCCTCGAGCACGGTGCCCATGTCATCGTCGGCACGCCCGGACGCATCCGCGACCATCTGCGCAAGCAGACGCTGAAGCTCGACCATATCCGCACCCTGGTGCTGGACGAGGCCGACCGCATGCTGGACATGGGTTTTCGCGACGAGATACGCCAGATTGCCGCCGAAACCCCGGCCGGGCGCCAGACCCTGCTGTTCTCGGCCACCTACCCGGACGAGATTCAGCGCCTCTCCGGTGACTTTCAGCGCGACCCGGCCCAGGTCATCCTAGAGGAAGCGCCCAGCCCTCTGCAGATCCAGCAGTGCTTCTTCGAGACCGACCGGGACGGTCAGTTGGGCGCACTGCACCGACTGCTGCTGCACTATCAGCCCGAGGCCGCGGTAATCTTCTGCAATACCAAACAGAGCTGCAACGATGTCGGCGACTACCTCAACGGTCACGGCTTCAGTGCCCTGGTGCTGCACGGGGATCTGGACCAGCGCGATCGCGACCAGGTCCTGGTGCGCTTCGCCAACCGCAGCTGCCCGCTGCTGATCGCCACCGACGTCGCCGCCCGCGGCCTCGATATTGAGGACCTGCCCTGCGTCATCAACTTCGAACTGACACGCAGCGCCGATACCCATACCCACCGTATCGGCCGCACCGGACGTGCCGGTCGCGAAGGCCTGGCGCTCAACCTGGTGCTGCCGTCGGAGGCCCACAAGGTCAATGCCATTGCCGACCAGCTGCAGCTGGATCCCGAGTTCCTGGCACTGCCGGCGGAAAGCGTCGACCAGAGACCGGCCCCTGCACCGATGGCGACCCTGGCGATCAATGGCGGACGCAAGAACAAGATCCGTCCGGGCGATATCCTCGGCGCCCTGACCGGCGACGCCGGCATCGCCGGCAACCAGGTCGGCAAGATCGATGTGTTCGACTTCGTCACCTATGTCGCGGTGCAGCGTAGCGAAGCGTCGAAGGCCCAGGACCGCCTGCAGAAGGGCACCATCAAGGGCCGCAAGTTCCGGGTAAGAAAGCTGTAGGGGTGGTGACGCGTAACGCGTCACCCGTCACCAGCGAAAACAATGGACAAACCGTCCATTCCGGCGTATATCGTGCGCTCTGATCACTTTCCGAGCAACGCGCTTGAATACGATATACACCCCGCCTGTCGATACCGAGGCCCTGTTCGACCGGATCGCCGACGCCCTGACCACCACCGGCTACTGCATTTATCCACAGGCGCTGCCTGTCACCCTGACCGAAGCGCTGCGCGACTATCTGCTCCGGCTCGACGACGAGGAGTTCCGCCGTGCCGGTATCGGACGCGATCAGGAGCACCAGCTGAACCGGTCGGTGCGCAGCGACAAAATTCGCTGGCTGACACCGGCCAACCCGCGCGAAGCACTCTATCTGGAGTGGATGGAGGCTCTGCGCCTGGGGATCAACCGCCGGCTGATGATGGGGCTGTTCGATTACGAGTGCCACTTCGCCCGCTACCCGGAAGGGGCCTTCTACCGCCGCCATCTCGATGCCTTCCAGGGTCGCACCAACCGGGTCCTGTCGACTGTCTTTTACCTCAACCCCGGGTGGACGGAAGCGGATGGCGGCGAGCTGCTGATCTACGCCGATGAACAGAGCCGGGAACCGGTCGAACGGGTGCTGCCGAGCTACGGCACCCTGGTGGTCTTTCTCAGCGACCGCTTCCCCCACGAGGTGCTGCCGGCCGGCCGCGAGCGCCTCAGCCTGACCGGCTGGTACCGCATCAACAACAGTCTCGGCGGACAGGTGGATCCGCCGCGCTGACAGTCCTTTGACAAAAGGTATGGGTTTACCTCGGCGCCCGGTGCTCTATCATGTAGAGCATTGAGCACTGGATCAGGTAACCAAGGAGAGATGAACATGATCAGGACCTATCTGGCGGCCGGGCTGATGGCCCTGACCTTGCTGGCCGGGGGCGCGCGGGCCGCCGACCCGGTCGTGGTCTCGTCGAAGATCGATACGGAGGGGTCGGTGCTCGGCAACCTGATCCTGCTGACGCTGGAGCAGGCCGGCATTCCGGTCGAAAACCGCATTCAGCTCGGCGGCACCAGTATCGTCCGCGGTGCGCTGCTGGCCGGCGAAATCGACATCTACCCCGAGTATACCGGCAACGGCGCCTTCTTCTTCGACATGGCCGACAATCCGGTATGGAAAAGTGCCGCCGAGTCCTATGCCCTGGTGAAGGAGCGCGATCTGTCGGAGAACGGCATCGTCTGGCTGACGCCGGCGAATGCCAACAATACCTGGGCCATGAGTGTCAGGGGCGACCTGGCACGGGCGCAGGGACTGGAAAGCCTCGAGGATCTGGCCGGCTACCTGAATAATGGCGGCGAGTTCAAGTTCGCCGCCAGCAGCGAATTCATCGAATCCCCCAGTGCCCTGCCCGCCTTCCAGTGGGCCTACGGCTTCGAACTGAGCAGCGACCAGTTGGTGGTGCTGTCCGGCGGCAACACCGCCGCCACCATTCGCGCCGCGGCCCTGGGCACCAATGGCGTCAACGGCGCCATGGCCTATGGTACCGATGGCGGCCTCGCCGCACTGGATCTGAAGGTACTCAGGGATACCCAGGGCGTGCAGCCGGTCTACCAGCCCACGCCGATTGTGCGCCAGGCGGTGCTGGAGACCTACCCGCAGATCGCCGAAGTCCTGAAACCGGTGTTCGAGGCTCTCGATCTGGAAGTCCTGCAACAACTCAACGGCGATGTCGCGGTCAATGGCGCCGATCCGCGTCAGGTCGCCGAGCGCTTCCTCGCGACACTGCCGGCGAATTGATGCCGGCAGCCGCCGCCAACCGGGTCATACAGGTCCTGTGCCTGCTCGCGCTGGCGGCCCTGCTGGGCCTGAGTTTCGGCAGCGTCCAGCCCAACCGCATCGTCCCCGGTACCGATTTCGGGATCTTCGCGGCCCTCGGTCCCGCCGCTGCCGCCCCGGTGGCGCTGCTGGGCCTCGTCACGCTGCTCGCCTGGCGCCCCAACCCGCGGCGCTACTGCCTTGTCCTGACCGGCTGCATTCTGCTGCTCGGGGCCCTGCCCTGGGCACTGGCCTGGTTCGCACAGCAAAAAGTGCCGCCCGATCTGCCCTATGCCCGCGCCGGCACGGGCGCGGCCGTCTGGTGCCTGGCGTTTCTGCTGCTGCTGATCGCGGGCGAGGCCCTGCAGCGATTGCACAGCGGCTGGCTGAAACTGCCGCTCATCCTGCTGCCGTTGCTGTCGCTGCTGCTCTGCGCCGGCAATGGCGGACTCGAGCCACTGGCACTGATGCGCGAGTACAGCAGTCGCAGCGACCAGTTCGGCCGCGAGCTGCGCACGCACCTGCTGCTGGTGGCCGCCACCATCGGCTTTGCCCTGCTGCTCGGCTTTGCCCTCGGCGTGCTGGCAAGCCGCTCCGCCCTCTGGCGCCGGCCGATTTTTGCCGTCGTCAATTTTCTCCAGACCATTCCGAGCCTGGCCCTGTTCGGCCTGTTGATGGTGCCTCTGAGTTACCTCTCGGCCCATTCACCCTGGCTGCAGCAGCTCGGTGTCCGCGGTATCGGCTGGGCACCGGCGCTGCTGGCACTGATCGCCTACAGCCTGCTGCCGATGGTGCGCAACAGCTATGTCGCCCTGACCGAAGTCCCACCGGCGCTGATCGAAGCCGCCCGCGGCATGGGCATGAGCCGCAGACAGATCTTTCTCCAGGTCAGACTGCCGCTGGCGCTGCCGGTGATCTTCGAGGGCCTGCGGGTGACGACGGTCCAGGCCATCGGCCTGACCACCGTCGCAGCGCTGATCGGGGCCGGTGGCCTCGGCACCTTCGTGTTTCAGGGGCTGGGCCAGGCGGCCATGGACCTGGTACTGCTCGGCGCCATTCCGACGATCCTGCTGGCCCTGCTGGCGGACGTGCTGCTGGGCAGTTGCGCCGGGATATTCCGACACGGAGGCCGCGCATGACATCCCTATTGCAGAAGGCACCTTCGCCATGATTGAACTGATCAACGTCAGCAAGGGCTACGGCGATAGCTGGGCGGTGCAGGATCTGTCGCTGACCATCGAGCCGGGGAGTTCTGCGTGCTGGTCGGCACCTCCGGCTGCGGCAAGTCCACCACCCTGAAGATGATCAACCGGCTGATCCCGCTCAGCCGTGGTGAAATCCGTATCGACGGCGAGAATATCGAGCGCTGCGACGAGCAGACCCTGCGCCGCCGCATCGGCTATGCCATCCAGCATATCGGGCTCTTCCCCCACTGGACGGTCGCACGCAATATCGCGCTGGTACCACGCCTGCTGAAGTGGGACGAGGCGCGCATCAGGGACCGGGTCGAGGAGCTGCTGACCCTGTTCGGGCTGGAGCCCGCGCGCTTCGCCGACCAGCATCCGCACCAGCTGTCCGGCGGCCAGGCCCAGCGCGTCGGCGTCGCCCGGGCCCTGGCGGCCAACCCCAACATTCTGCTGATGGACGAGCCCTTCGGCGCCCTGGACCCGATCACCCGGGAAAACCTCCAGGCCGAGCTGCTGCGCATCCAGTCGCAGATACACAAGACCATCATCTTCGTCACCCACGATATCGACGAGGCCCTGAAACTGGCGACGCGCATCGCGGTGATGGACAAGGGCCGGCTGATCCAGTACGACACCCCGGAGCGGATTTTGCTCAACCCGGCCAGCGACTTCGTCGAGCGCCTGATCGGCAGCGACGAGCGGGGGCTGCGGGCGGCGGCCTGCACGCGCGTATCGGAGCGGCTCGAACCGCTGCTGGGGGAGCTTGAAACACCCGAAGGCTATGCGCTGCATCCGGGCGACAGCCTGAAGCTGGCGCTGTCGCGGATGCTCTGGCTCAAATCCGAACGGCTGCCGGTACTCGATGACGAGGGCCGGATGCTGGGCCAGGTTTCGCTGCGCCAGCTGATCGCGCGGGGGCGCTGAGCATGCCGGTCGCTGCCCGCTCGGCCGGCCTGCTGCTGTTGCCGGCGCTGCTGCTGACGCTCTGCGTCGGCATGGACTGGTTCGAGCCCTGGTTCGCGCTGATCGAAACCGACAGCCGCACTCTGATCTACGGTCGCGACAGCTTTCTCGCGCTGCTGCTGAGCCACTGTACGCTGGTGCTGCTGTCCAGCGCCCTGGCGGCACTGGTCGGGATCGCCATGGGCATCCTGGTGACGCGTCCCTCCGGTCGGGATTTCCTGCCCTTTGTCAGCCAGCTGGCGTCGGTCGGCCAGACCTTCCCGCCGGTGGCGGTGCTGGCGCTGGCGGTGCCGTTGCTGGGATTCGGCACCCTGCCGACCCTGGTCGCGCTGTTTCTGTACGGCCTTCTGCCGATCGTGCGCAACTGCATCGCCGGCCTCGACGGCATTTCCGCAAGTGTTCGGGAAGCCGCCCGCGGCATGGGGATGTCGCCGCTGCAGATCCTGCGTCAGGTGGAACTGCCGCTGGCGGCAGCGGTGATCCTGGCCGGCGTGCGCACCTCGGTGACACTGAACATCGCCACCGCCGCGCTAGGCTCCACCGTCGGCGCCCGCACCCTGGGCGATCCCATCATCGCCGGGCTGATCAACGGCAATGTCGCCTATGTGCTGCAAGGCGCCATCCTGGTGGGCCTGCTGGCACTGGCCACCGACCAGCTGTTCGACGCCTTGCAGCGGCGCCTCGACGTGCGCCGCTGAGCCCTCAGCGCTCGACCGGCTCCGCTCCCTTGCGCATCGACAGCTGATAGAGATCCTGACGGCGATCGCGCAGGTTGGTCACCGAGCCCTCGGCCCGCACCACCTTGAGCTTGTCGAGATCCAGATCCGAGAACATGATCATCTCGGTGTTAGGCGTGGTTTCGTTGAGCACCGCATCGTGGGGGAACATGAAGTCGGACGGTGAGAACACCGCCGACTGCGCATACTGGACGTCGAGGTTGTCGACGCTCGGCAGGTTGCCGACGCTGCCGGCGATGCAGACATAGCACTCGTTCTCGATCGCCCGCGCCTGGGCGCAGTGGCGTACCCGCAGATAGCTGTTCTTGGTATCGGTCCAGAAGGGTACGAACAGCACTTCCATGCCGCCGTCGGCCAGCAGCCGCCCCAGCTCCGGGAACTCGACGTCGTAGCAGATCAGGATGCCGATCTTGCCGGCGTCGGTATCGAATACCTGCAGCCCCTCGCCACCCTCGATGACCCAGTCGTTGCGCTCGTGGGGCGTGATATGCAGCTTGCGCTGCTCCTCGCAGCGACCGTCACGGTGACAGAGGTACGACACGTTGTAGAGACGCTCCTCCTCCAGCAGCGGCATGGAACCGGTGATGATATTGATGTTGTAGCTGACCGCCATCTGCAGCATCGCCTCGCGGAACTGCTCGGTGTAGCCGGCCAGGTAGCGGATCGCCTCGGTGCGCTGGGCCTGGTTGGTCAGTCCCATCAGGGCACCGTTGAAGAACTCCGGGAACAGCACGAAGTCGCTCTCGTATTCCGATACCGTGTCGACGAAATACTCCACCTGCTGCAGGATATCCTCGACCGAACGGATGGTACGCATCTGCCACTGCACCGCCCCGACCCTGATCTGGGTCTTGCGGGTACTGATCGGCAGCTCTTCCGGCTCGTAGAGTATATTGTCCCACTCCAGCAGCGTGGCGTAGCCGGCGGATTTCTCGTCCTCGGGCAGGTAACGGCGCAGCAACCGCTTGACGGTGAAGTCGTTGGCCAGCTGGAAGCTCAGGATGGGGTCGTGGATCTCCTTGCGCGCGACCTTGCCGATATACTCCTTGGCCGAGATCTCGTCGCTGTACTGGTGGTAGTTCGGAATTCGCCCCCTGCCAGCACCGCCCGCAGATTGAACTGGCGGCACAGCTCCTTGCGGGCGTCGTAGAGCCGCCGGCCGAGCCGGTAGCCGCGGTAGTCGGGATGGATCAGCACATCGAGACCGTAGAGGGCGTCGCCCTCGGGGTCGACATGAATCTCCTCCTTACGACCGATCAGGTCGTCGTAGGTATGGGGATTGCTGAACTTCTCGTAGCTGACCAGGGCCGTCAGCGCGATACCGACCACCTGTTCGTTATCGACGATACAGATCTGCCCTTCCGGAAACTCCTCGACGAGCTGACGGATGGTGGACTCGGGCCAGGCACCGCCAATATCGGGATAGACCAGGTCCATCAGTTTCTTGATCTGGGGATAGTCGTCGGTGGCGATATTCCGTAAACCGAGCTTGAGATCTTCGAGACTCATACTGCCTCCACTGTCATCCTTGCCGGCAAGCGCCGGGCTGCTGTATCAATTCAGAGTAATGGCTGCCACCGAAGTTGCAAGGCCGCAATGCCGGCGGCGCCCGCTATCAGTCCAGCCGCTTGCGAAAGCGCAGTACCGCCGCGGTCATGGTCAGCAGGAAGAAGCCGAGCAATATCGCCACTTCCGGCCATAGCAGCTCCAGACCGGCCCCGCGCAGCATGATGCCACGGATCAGCCGAACAAAGTGGGTCAGCGGCAACACCTCGGCGACCCACTGCGCCAGCACCGGCATGCCGTCGAACGGAAACATGAAGCCGGACAGCAGGATCGACGGTAGAAAAAGAAGAAGGTCAGCTGGGTGGCCTGGAACTGGGTTGCGACCTGCGTCGAGATCAGCAGCCCGAGCCCCAGGTTCGAGGCGATGAAGAGCAGCGATGCCAGGTAGACGTCCAGTAATGCGCCATTGACCGGAACATGGAACAGCAGGGCACCGATCCCGACGATCAGCGATACCTGGATCAGCCCGATCAGCACATAGGGCAGTATCTTGCCGACCATCAGTTCCAGCGAGCTGACCGGCGTATTGATCAGCAGTTCCAGGTTGCCGCGCTCGCGCTCGCGCACGACCGCAACGGCGGTGAACATCACCATCGTCATGGTCAGGATCACCCCGATCAGCCCCGGCACCACGAACACCGACGAGCGCCGTTCGGGGTTATAGAAGTTGCGTACCTCGAACAGTGCCGCATCGGCCTCGCGCCTTGGCGCGGTATCCATCTCCAGCTTCATCGCCGTCAGGCTGCGCGCCGTACCGAGAATGATCGGGTCGCTGCCGTTCACCATCAGCTGCGCCGCCGGGCGCACGACCTGCTGCAGACGACGGCCGAAGTCCGGCGGGATCAGCACCCCGACATCGATCTGCCCCTCGTCCAGCAGCCGCTGCAGCTCGGCGCCGGTCGCGACCCGCTGACGGACCCTCAGCACCTGGGAGGCTTCGAGCTGCTGCACCAGCTCGCGGGACAGTTCGGTGCCGGACTGGTCGGCAATCGCCGCCGAGAGGTGGCGCACATCGGTATTGATGGCATAGCCGAAAAGGATGATCTGCATCATCGGGATGCCGAAGATCATGCCGAAGGTGAGGCGGTCGCGCCGCAATTGCAGCACCTCCTTGCCCAGGATCGCCAGCAGCCGCTGCAATGCGCCCATCAGCCCTCTCCCCGGCCCGCGGCGGTATCCCGGGTGACGGCGACGAACACATCCTCGAGGCTCGGCGGCACTTCGAGGCTTGCAGCCTGGAGTCCGGCATGGCGCAGCCGACTGGAGACATGGCGGGCCGGTTCATCGACGCGGCGGGCCACCAGCACCCGCTGCCGGGTGCCGAGCTGGGTAATGCTGAGAATATCGGGGTCATCCGACAGTGTACGCTGCACGGCCCGGGGTTTTTCCGACTCCACCTGCACCACCCGGCAATCCATCTCCGACATCAGCCGGGCCGGCGGCCCGTCGGCCGCCAGCACGCCCTGATCGAGAATGGCCAGACGGTGGCAGCGCTCGGCCTCGTCCATGTAGTGGGTCGAGACCAGGATGGTCGTACCCTGCTCCACCAGTTCGAACAGCGCGTCCCAGAAATCGCGCCGGCTCTGCGGGTCCACCGCACTGGTCGGCTCGTCGAGAAGCAGCAGTTCCGGCCTGTGCAGCGTCGCCGCAGCCAGTGACAGCCGCTGGCGCTGGCCGCCGCTGAGGGTGCCGGCGAAGTGCCGGGCAAATCCCTCGAGCCGATACTGCTTCATTGCCTCGTCGATGCGCTGTCGGCGTTGCATGCGCGACAGGCCATAGATCCGGGCGATAAAACCGAGGTTCTCCAGCACTGTCAGGTCTTCATAGAGCGAGAAGCGCTGGGTCATGTAACCAATCTTCTGTTTCAGTTGCTCGGCTTCGCCGGGCACCTCGTGGCCGAGTACCCGGGCCGAGCCCTCACTGGGCATCAGCAGGCCGCAGAGCAGCCGTATCGTGGTCGACTTGCCGGATCCGTTGGGACCGAGGAAGCCATAGACCATGCCCCGGGGCACCTTCAGACTGAGATGGTTGACCGCCACCAGGTCGCCAAAGCGACGGGTGAGACCGCGGGCCTCGATGGCCGGCTCCGCGCTCATGGTCGCGGTGTCCGGAAGGTGACGCGCACCGGCAGCCCCGCCGGCAACGCTGCGGCGCTATCGCCACCGAGTTCGATTTCGGCGACATAGCTCAGGCGCGAGCGATCCCGCTCGGTCAGCGAGTAGAAGGGTGTGAAGCTGGCTTCGGAACTGATGCGACGGATGCGCCCCTCAAAGACCCCGTCGATGCCGTCAACCCGCACCAGAGCCTCGCTGCCGACCTGAAGACCAGCCCGCATCGGCTCGGGGACATAAACCCGCGCATAGGGAGCGGACCCCGCCAGCAACACCGCCACCACCTTGCCGGCCGGCGGTCGCTCGCCGACCTCGAACAGCAGTTCGTCGAGCCGGCCCGGTCCCGGCGCCACCAGCTGCAGACGTTCCAGTGTCAGTTGCAGCTGCTCGATCCGGGCCTGTGCCTGGGCCACCAGGGCTTCGGCCTGCTGCAACTCCTCGCGGGTGCTGCCGTGCAGCAGTTCGTTCAGCTCGGCGCCGGCAACCTCGACCGCGGCCCTGCCGGCCGAGAGCCGGGTCTGCGCGGCATCGACCGATTCCTCGCTGGCCAGCCGCCGGGGCTGCAACTTCTGCAGGCGCTGCAGCTCCCGGGCGGCATTCTCAGCCTCGGCCCGGGCGCCCGCCAGCCGGGCGCGGGCGGCCTCGATACGCTCGGGTCTGGGGCCACGGCGCAGTTCCGCCAGCCGGGCTCGCGCCTGATCGAGCGCCCCCTGCGCTTCGGCCAGGCGCGCCTTCAGGGTACGGTCGTCCTGCTGCAGAATCGGATCGCCCGGCTGAAGCCGCTCGCCCTCCCGCGCCTCGAGGCGCAGAATCGGCTCATCCAGCTCCGCGATCAGCTCTATACGGTCCCAGGCCAGCAGGCCGTTCAACGCCTCCTCCTCCTGCCAGGGACAGCCGGACAGCCCCATTGCCACCAGCAGCCAGAATGCCAGTCGCCGCCAATTCCTCATTGAATTCTCCCTGTCCGATGCTCCAACCTTACCCGATCCGCGGCGCCTGTCCATGTCCGCTCGCAAGCGGCCGAAAAAATAATACCGCAGGCACTGCGAGACTATTCCCGACACCCCGTTCTCTGTATAGAATTCGCGCAAATTCTGGCTATTGAGCTTGCCCATGTATGAAACTGGTGTCCTTCGACGCTTTCCGCACCTTGCGCCTGACTGAAGCCCGCTATATCAAGCCGGAGCTGTTCTTTACCCATCTGAATGAGGTCGGCGAAGCGGACTGGGTGCTGTTTCCCGAATACTGGCAGGTCAACTCCATCGTTTTCGGACAGAAGAAACGCATTTTCCCGAGCCTGGCGTCCTATCTGATCGGACACAACAAGATCGAGATGACCCGGGCGTTCATGACCGTGGCCCCCGAGCATGTGCCCTGGACCCTGATGGCTCCGAACGAGCCGACCGCAGCCGAGGACCTCTGGAACCGGATGGCATTGCCCTTCGTCGCCAAGATTCCCAAAAGCTCCATGGGCGAAGGTGTCTTCCTGATCGAGAACCGGGACGACTGGCAGCGCTACCTGGGCCTGACCACCAGCCTCTACGTCCAGGAGTGGCTGCCGATCGACCGCGACCTGCGCATCGTCTGGGTCGGCGACCGGGTACTGGGCGGTTTCTGGCGCCGGCAGTCCGACCAGGGCTTCCACAACAACCTGTCGCGCGGCGGTCAGATCGACAACAGCCCGCTGCCGGAAGCCGCCCTGGCGCTGGTCAGGCGCCTGGCCACGGCACTGGAGATCGACCACGCCGGCTTCGATATCGCCATGGTCGAGGGTTATCCCTTCGTGCTGGAGTTCAACCGACTGTTCGGCAACCGCGGCCTGGGATCGCTGAACAACGATATTCCGGGCGTGATTCTCGATTATCTGCAGCGACGCAGCGACTGCAACGATCCCGACGACGACCCGCTGCACCCCACTCCGGTCTGGCCTGTGGCGGTCTGAGAGTCCGGCAGTCGCGTTTGCGACTGCCGCCGACGTTTCCGGCATCCCCCGACAGCATCTTACCCCTTAATCTGCGTTCGATCCTGAAGACCGGTACCCGAAGCACCAAAAGGGTGCAGGACGGTATTGACCGGGCAGTCAAAAACAGCGCATGATGCGGGTTCCCTGAACTGGAAATCGTTATGAACCCGACTCTGCACACGCGACCGGTTACATCTGTCCGCCTGGCCCTGGTGGCCCGCTGGCTGCCGTCGCCTGCGACCGGGGAACAGGGTTTCTAGTCTGGAATCCGGGTTTCCGAAGCCGCAGCGCTCACCGCCTGCGGCTTTCGTGTTTTTGGGCCCCGGACGCCGCTGACGGCACCGGAAACAGGACGTTTCCATCTGTACCGAGGCTGGACTTCGGCCGCCATTCGCCCTGGGCCATTCTGTATCCGGCGGTATTCGGCTCGCTGATCGGCTTCGTCAGTTACTTCCACATCCTCAGCGGTCCTGAGCCGGTCCCGGGTACAGATTTCCGAGAGAATCGAGACAATGCAGAAAACCGAAACCCTGACCATGCCGCTGTCGCAACAGAGCAGCGACCACGCCCGGGGCATGTTGATCGCGGCGACCGGCGTGCTGATACTGAGCTTCGATGCGCTGCTGATCCGCCTGGCCGACAGCTCGGTCTACAATGTCGCCTTCTGGCGCGGCGCCCTGACCTGTCTGGCGACGCTCCTGCTGACCATCTGCCTGCGTCGCCGGCAGCAGTGGCCCAACAGCGCCGCGCTCTGGGCCGCCGGTGCCGCCGCCGGCATCTGCTACGGCCTCAATACCTGGCTGTTCGTGTTTTCGATCAGCCATACCAGCGCCGCCAATACGGTGGTGATCCTGGCCAGTGCACCGCTCTTCGCGGCGCTGTTCTCGCGCCTGTTTCTCGGCGAACGGGTTTCGCGTCGCACCCTGGTGTCGATCTGCGTCTCGATCGGCGGGGTGCTGCTGGTATTCGCCGGTTCCAGCGGTGAGGGCAGCAGCTGGCGGGGCGACCTGGCGGCGCTGATACTGGCGGCCAACATGGGTGTGATGTTCACCCTGCTGCGCCGGTTCCCGACGGTGCCGCGACTGCCGCTGATCGCATTTTCGGGCGCCTTCGCGGCGCTGATCAGCTGGCCCATGGCAACGCCGCTGTCGCTGGAGGCCTCCAGCTACGGCTGGCTGGCGCTGATGGGCCTGATCCAGATACCGCTGGCCACGGTGCTGATCATGACCGCCCCGCGCTATCTCCCGTCGGCCGAAGTCAGCCTGTTCATGCTGATCGAAACCGTGCTCGGGCCGGTCTGGGTATGGATGGCGCTCGGCGAGACCACCGGGGTTCATACCCTGCTCGGCGGTACCGCGATACTCGGCGCCATCGCCACCAATACCTGGCTGGCGCTGCGCCGCAGCAAGGAGCGCTATGGCTGAAGAAGTGCGGTGCGGTACGCTACGCTTCCCCGGTAATTGCTCCTGCATTACCGGGATTTCCACCGCCCATGGCGGTTACCTGCACCCTGGGAGTCATAGTCAAGTCCATGGCCTGAAGACGGGCAGGGCAATCGCACTATGGCGAGGCGATGACAAGATCGTCAGGGTCGATGTGGTCGGGCCTGTCTGACACGCCGTGAACTCGTCCCTGAGGGCTCGGCTGCCGCCGTCCTGGCGGCAGACGGTCAGCCAGACCCGACCACATCAGCCTCGGAGAGCCCAGTGCCGGTACGAAAACTGCTTAGTTCCGGCATTTGCAGAAACCGTTGCCATGCTGCCGAACCCCAAGCCTTGGGCGGTGGCGACTATGT
Organism: Marinobacterium aestuariivivens; assembly: GCF_042661465.1. Lineage (NCBI taxonomy): Bacteria > Pseudomonadati > Pseudomonadota > Gammaproteobacteria > Oceanospirillales > Oceanospirillaceae > Marinobacterium > Marinobacterium aestuariivivens. Next base: position 1,793,197 of record NZ_JBHSWE010000001.1, read on the forward strand.
GCTGGCCCTCAAGGGGAACCAGAGCACCTTGCATGACGATCATGGACACCGAAGCCAAACACCATCCCCAGGGCCACGCCGACGCCGTGGAGAAAGACCACGGCCGGATCGAAACACGCCGCATCTGGGTCAGTGACGAGATCGACTGGCTGGCGCAGAATCTGGCCCTCATCCGGCGCTTCGCCCTGAACCTCCTGCGCCAGGCCAGGGGCTCCAAACTCGGGGTCAAGAATAAGCGGCTGCGTGCTGCCTATGACGGCGCCTTCCGGGCCTCGGTGCTGCAGCTGACGCCGCGAGTGCACTGAGGGTTCTCGCCGCCGGTTTGCCTGGCCATTGTCGGGTAGCAAACCGGGTTCGGTGCGTCTGTCGGTTGGCACCGCGCTGTCGAGGGGTGGGGGTACCGCTTCAGGGCGACCGTCTGCCGCCATGGAGGGCGGCAGCCGAGCGGTCAGGGACGACGTAAAGCGTGTCGCCCGGAAACGGTACCGCCGGCCCGGACTGGCACTCACAGTAGTCAGGTACTGCGATTGCCCTGCTGAAGACGGGGCTATGGAACCCGGCCCGGCTTTTGTGATCTGATAGCGCAATCCCGATCAATCCAAAGGACTCTCCCTATGCTCAACCGGCTCAATACGCTCGGACGCAGCGCCTGGTACTGGCTGGCCATGATCGCGCTCGGACTGAGCCTCGAAGCCGTCGCACTCTATTATCAATACGAGCTGGGCTACGGCCCCTGCGTGCTCTGTGTACATGTGCGCCTCTGGGTCGCAGCCCTGCTCCTGGTCGGCGTGCTGGGACTGGTCGGCCGCGGCTGGAAGCCGTTGCGGCTGACGGCGCTGCTGCTCGGCTTCGGTGCCAGCCTGGGCATGCTCGAGCGCTCTGGCAAACCCTCGGCATCGAGCGGGGCTGGCTCGAAGGCAGCTGCAGCATGGACTCCGGGCTACCGGCCTGGTTCGCGCCGGACCAGTGGTGGCCCTGGATGTTCGAGATCTGGGAACCTTGCGGCTATACCCCGGAAATGCCGTTCGGCATCACCATGGCCGAGGCGCTGGTCGGCCTCGGCGGTGCGCTGGTGGCGGCGACGGCATTGATGCTGATCGCAGGCTTGCGGCGGGATTGAAGTGAAGAAGTGACGCGTTACGCGTAACCTGCCCATTCAGGCCGCACTGGCGGAAGCGTCCTCCCGGGCGCGGTCCAGCGCATCGAGGATGGCGTTCAGCGATGCCGTGACGATATCCTCGCTGACCGCCACGCCGCTGAAGCGGCTGCCACCCACACTGGCCTGTACATAGGCGATCGCCTCGGCACCGGCGCCATGGTCGTCGCCGAATGCATGTTCGCTGTACTCCACCAGTACCAGCGGCTGGGCCAGCTGCTGGTTGAGAGCGTCGACGAAAGCCCCGACCACACCGGTGCCGCAACCGGCCACCGACAGCGTTTCGCCGAACCAGTCGACCTCGGCGCTGAGCCGGTCCTGACCGTTGTCGCGCCGCAGCTGGTAGTCGCGAATCCGGCAGTTTGCCGACGTTTTCAGGTAATGCTCATCGAAGATCCGCCTGATCTGCTCGCCATTGAGTTCGCCGGCGGACGCTTCGGTGGCACGCTGCACCAGGGCACTGAACTCGATCTGCAGCCAGCGCGGCATCTGAATGCCGTACTCGCGCTCCAGCACATAGGCGACGCCGCCCTTGCCGGACTGACTGTTGATACGGATCACCGCCTGGTAGTCGCGGCCCAGGTCCTCCGGGTCGATCGGCAGGTACGCCACCTGCCAGGGATCGCTGTCCTGGCGCCGCGCCAGACACTTGCGGATCGCATCCTGGTGGCTGCCGGAAAAGGCGGTGAACACCAGCTCGCCGGCGTAGGGATGGCGCGGATGCACCGGCAGCTGGGTGCAGGCTTTGACGCATTCGACGATCTCGTCCATGTTGGACAGATCCAGCCGCGGATCGATACCCTGGCTGTAGAGGTTCAGCGCCATGGTGACGATGTCCATGTTGCCGGTACGCTCGCCGTTGCCGAGCAGGGTGCCCTCGACGCGGTCGGCGCCGGCCATCACCGCCAGTTCCGCCGCCGCCACGCCGCAGCCGCGGTCGTTGTGGGTATGGACGCTGATGATCAGCGCCTCGCGCCGGGCGATATGGTCGCAGACCCATTCGATCTGGTCGGCGAAAACGTTCGGCGTCGCCATCTCAACGGTCGCCGGCAGGTTGATGATCGCCTTGTTGTCCGGGGTCGGCTGCCAGACCGCGGTCACCGCATCGCAGACCTCGACCGCATAGTCGAGTTCGGTACCGGTGAAGCTCTCGGGCGAGTACTGGAAGGTCCAGTCGGTCTGCGGATACTTCTGTGCTTCGCGCTTGACGATCTCGGCACCGCGAACGGCGATCGCCTTGATGCCGTCGCGGTCGAGACCGAACACCTGCTCGCGCTGCACCGTCGAAGTCGAGTTGTAGACATGAACCACCGCCCGCCTTACCCCGCGCAGTGACTCGAAGGTGCGCCGAATCAGCTCTTCGCGCGCCTGGGTCAGCACCTGGATGCAGACGTCGTCGGGAATCAGATTCTCTTCGATCAGGGTACGGACGAAGTCGAAATCGGGCTGCGACGCGGCCGGAAAGCCCACCTCGATTTCCTTGAAGCCCAGCTTCACCAGCTGCTCGAACATCCGGCGCTTCTGCACCACGTTCATCGGCTCGATCAGGGCCTGGTTGCCGTCGCGCAGATCGACGCTGCACCAGAGCGGCGCCTGCTCGATCACCCGGTCGGGCCAGCGGCGGTCGGCCTTGCGGATTGGCGGGAAGGGGCGGTATTTACGGTGGTCGAAACGGTTCATCTGGGTCTCTCCGGTAGCTCGATCAAAAGGTTGTGGCCATCAATCAGCTGCCGGGCACCACAGTAGTCTCTAGGAATCGAAAGGATTCCAGGCCCGGCAACTGCGTCGCAGTCGTAGCGATAGCATCAGGCTGTACTTGAACATTGCAGCCACCTGTATGAAGAGGGGTTGGGAAGCGAAATGCTGAGCACCCCCGGCCTGTGGATAACAGCCTCTGTACCGCGCCTTGTGGGATCGGATCGCGCCGGCAGTGCCTTTGCCCTGTTCGGGCCTGGGGTGACGGCGACGCTGAGGCGATCAGCGATTTCGTTAGGAGCCATTGTAGGGATAATCCGGCAGTGAATGTGTGCAAACTCGACCTGATTCACTTTAATTTAAGCTGACAACACCCAACAAAAAGGAGATTATTAGTTTTAAAGTGCACGCAAAGTAAAAAATATGATTACGACCGTCAAATATGGCAGCTTTCACGCCGTCATCCGCTCCGGAATGCTCGGATAGCTTCGACACCGAACCAGGCCCCGCAGACGCCAACGTTCCGGCAGGCCGTTATTCAGAGAGATCCCATGTCCTCATCCTTCGGATTCGATCTACGCACCCTCGAGGTATTCGTCCAGATCGCCAAAACAGGCAACCTCACGGCCGCCGCCCGGCGTCTGGGCATGAGCCAGTCGTCGCTGTCCCAGATTCTCACCAACCTCGAGGCCGAGATGCGGGTCGAGCTCATGGACCGCAGCGTGCGCCCGATGGAAGTCACCACTGCCGGGCGTTATCTGCTCGATCGCGCCCAGAGTCTGTTGCACGAAGCGCGTCTGACCAGTCTGAAAATGCGCAAGGCCGACTACAAGCTGTTGCGCCATGTGAAGATCGCCCTGGTCGACTCCATCATCACCGCGGTCGGCAAGCCGCTGATCGATGTGCTGCGCCAGCGCACCCAGGACTGGTCCGCCATTACCGGCCAGTCCCATCTGCATGCCCATCTGCTGCTGTCGCGCCAGGCCGATATCGTCATCTCCGACGATCCGCTGGCCGAGCATTCGGATCTCGACCGCCACCGCATCCTGCGCGAACCCTTCGTGCTGGCGGTGCCCAACGACTATCGCGGTCCGAAGTCGCTTGACGAGATCCTTGAACGACTCGACTTCATCCGCTACAGCACCGGATCGCTGATCGGCCAGGACATCGAGCGCTTCCTGCGCCGCGTCCCGCTCGAGCCGCCGCTGCGGCTGCAGCTCGACAACTCCTTCGCCGTGGTCTCGGCCGTTGCCAGCAGTATCGGCTGCACCATCACCACGCCACTGTGCCTGTTCCAGAGCGGCATCCGCCAGCACCAGGTCACGCTGTTGCCGCTGGGACATGCCTTCTTCCGCGAAATCACCCTGACCACCCGCAAGGGCGAACTCGGCGACCTGCCCGGGATGATCGCCCGCGACTGCCGCCGTATTCTGCAGGAAAGTTTCCTGGCCGAGATCGGCGCCGAATACGACTGGCTGCTGCCGCAGATAGAGGTTTGAGAAATGTGGGAGATTCTATGGTTCATGGCCACCCCTGATCGTGGCAGGTGCCATGGCCGATATTGCGCAGGAGCCTCGCCCCGAGGCGGAAGGCTCCGGTACCGAGGCTGTTCGCACCGGGGGCGGCGCTCCTACGGCGGGCGCTGAAATTTCCGTGGGAGCGGCTTTAGCCGCGAAAGAAAAAGGCTCCGAAGCCATTCGCCCACAGAGTGGGCTCCCACAGATACCGGTCTAGCGATCGTAGAAAAAGTTCAGGATCCAGCGCATCATCAGCAGATCGTCGACCCGGGCGTTGAGCGAATGCAGCGCCTCACGCACCCGGTTCGGCGGAATCCGGTCCCGACGCTTCATGGTCAGCGCCCGGGAATAGTCACGGGAAAACTCCGGATGCCCCTGGACACTGATGAAGTGATCCCCATGCTGCAGCATGTAGTAGGGACAGAAGGCGCTGCTGGCCAGCACCTCGACACCCTCGGGCAGACGGCTGACCTGGTCCTGGTGACTGACCACCAGATCGAGCTCTGGCTGAAACGGCTCCATCCAGGGTTTGCGCTGGCCGACCTGGTTGAACGAAACGCCGACCCCCAACCACGCGACGAGTGCTCGACTTCGCCACCCAGCGCCTTCGCCATCAGCTGATGACCGAAACAGATGCCGGCAAACTTTCTGCCCGCCGCATCAAGCCGGCGGATAAAGTTCTCGAGTTCGGCGACCCAGGGCAGGCCATCGAGCACGCCGTGCCGGCTGCCGGTGGTGATATAGGCATCGCATTCGTCGAGCTCGGCCGGGTACTCGCCCCGACGCACGTCATAGACGGCAAACTCGAGTTTCGGGTCGGCCTTCAGCATCAGCTCCCGCAGCATCTGCGGGTAATTGCCGAAGCGCGGCTGCAACTCCTCGAGTACATCGTCGCACTGCAGTATGCCGATCTTCATCGCCTTCTCCTTTGTTGGCTGCTTAGAGCTCGCCACGCAAGGCCCGGCCGCAAAGTGCCGTATACTGGGCCGCGCTGAATTGCACCGGATTGCCGCCGGCCGAGGGGTCCTCGGTGGCCATGCGGCCGATCGCCTCCAGCCGAGTGTCGTCGATGCCGATTTCCGCCAGGCTATGGGGAATTCCGACCTTGCGGCGCAGGTCCAGCACCCAGGCGAGGAAGCCGTCGAAGCTGGCATCCTGCAAGCCAATATAGCGTGCGGCACGCTCGATCCGCCCGCCGATCACTTCGCGGTTGGCCTTCAGCACGTAGGGCATCAGGATGGCGTTGAGCAGGCCGTGATGGGCATCGTAGAGCGCCCCCAGCGGGTGGGCCAGCGCGTGCATGGCGCCAAGGCCTTTCTGAAAGGCCGTCGCCCCCATCGTCGAGGCGACGAGCATCTGCATCCGCGCCTCGATATCCCGGCCGTCGGCCACGGCACGGGGCAGGTAATCATGCACCAGCCGGATGCCCTCGATGGCGATGCCTTCGGCCATCGGATGCCAGAACGGCGAGCACAGCGCCTCGAGATTGTGGGACAGCGCATCCATGCCGGTCGCGGCAGTGACCTTCGGCGGCAGGCCGACCGTCAACTCGGGATCGAGAATGACGATCGCCGGCAGCATCTTCGGATGGAAGATGATCTTCTTGACGTGGCGCGCCTCGTCGGTGATCACCGAAGCCCGCCCCACCTCGGAACCGGTACCCGCAGTGGTCGGCACCGCGACGATCGGCGCGATGCCGCTTTCGTCGGCCCGGGTCCAGTTGTCGCCGACGTCCTCGAAGTCCCAGAGGTCGCGACTCTGCCCCGCCATCAAGGCCACCGCCTTGGCGGCATCGAGGCCCGAGCCGCCACCGAAGGCAATGATGCCGTCGTGACCGCCGGCGCGGTAAGCCGCCAGGCCGTCGCGCACATTCTGTCCGGTCGGATTGCCCTTGATATTGCTGAACAGTCCGATGGCAAGGCCCGCATCGCGACAGCTCGCCAGCGCCTCCTCGACCATCGGCAAGCCCGCCAGCCCGGGATCGGTGACCAGCAGTGGCGCTGTCATGCCCAGCGCCCGGCAGCTGTCGGCCAGCTCGGCGATACGCCCTTCGCCCGCGCGGATGCTGTTGGGGTAGTTCCAGTTGCCCGTCAGGGTTTCGTAGCTCATCTTGTCAGTCTCGTTTCGGGGCAGCCGGCCCGAGGGTCGGCCGCCGGTCATCAGGCTCGGATCTCGGTCTTGAGATGAAAGGACTTGGGCCGGGTCAGGTGTTCGAAGCCCAGCACCGACAGGGTGCAACCGCGGCCGGAATGCTTGACGCCGGTCCAGGCCAGGGCCGGATCCAGATAATCGCAACGGTTGATGAAGAAGGTGCCGGTCTCGATCTGCTCGCCGATCGCCACGCCCGCGGCGACATCGCGGGTGAAGACCGAAGCGGTCAGGCCGAACGCGGAATCGTTCATCAGCCGGACCGCTTCCTCGTCCGAGGACACCTTCTGGATAGCCACCACCGGGCCGAAGGTCTCTTCGGTCATCACCCGCATGCCGTGATCGACCCCGGTCAGCACCGGGGCGCCAGGTAGGCACTGCCCGGCGCATCGAGCGGAAACTCTGCCGGATCGATATGGGCGACGGCGCCGGCGGCCACTGCTTCGGCGATCTGGTCACGAATGAAGTCGGCGGCGCTGGCCCGGACCACCGGCCCCAGGGTGGTTTCGGGATCGTCGGACCGACCCAGCCGGTACTCCCTGACCAGCGCCACCGCCTGGTCGACGAAGCGATCGTAAAGGGATTCGTGAACATAGATGCGCTCGATGCCGCAACAGGACTGGCCGGAGTTGAAGAAGGCACCGTCGATCGTGGTCGCGACCGCATGGTCGAGGTCGGCATCGGCACGGACGTAGGCCGGATCCTTGCCGCCGAGCTCGAGCCCGACGCCAATGAAGCGCCCGGCCGCCGCACGTTCAACCATCTCGCCGCCCGGCACGGAACCGGTAAAACAGACATGGTTGACGCGCGCGTCCCGTATCACCCCTTCGGTATCGGCATGGGCCAGGTGCAGGTACTGGAATACGCCCTCCGGTAGGCCGGCCGCCTGGAAGGCCTCGGCGAAGCGCTCGGCACAGAGCGGCGTCTGCGCCGAGTGTTTCAGCACCACGCTGTTGCCGGCCAGGATCGCCGGCACGATGGCATTCACCGCCGTCATGTAGGGGAAGTTCCAGGGCGCGATGACGAATACCGTGCCCAGGGCTTCACGGCTGATATAGCGGCTGAAGCCCGGCTTTTGCGGCAGTTCGATCGGTTTCAGCGCCTCGGCCGCGACCGAGATCATGTAGCGGGCCCGCTCCTCGACGCCGTTGATCTCGCCGGCGGCATAACGGATCGGGCGCCCCATCTGCCAGCACAGCTCGGCGGCGATCTCGACCCGGCGGGCGACGAAGGCGTCGACCATGCGACTGCAGATCTCGATGCGCTTTTCCAGCGGCGTGCGTTTCCAGGCCCGCTGCGCCTCGGCGGCACGGGCCAGGGTTGCCTCGATCTCGGCACCTGCGGCGTACTCGCGCACCACGTATTCGGAGCCGTCGATCGGGGACAGGGTGATCAGCTGGTTGCTCATATCGGTACTCGTCCTCAGATAATTTCGAAATATCGCTGCAGTTCCCAGTCGGTGATGTGCTTGCGGAACTCCTGACACTCCCAGAGCCGGGTCGCGGCGTAATGCTCGACGAAGGCGGCGCCGAACAGCTCCTTCGCCACCTCGGAGCGGTGCAACTCCCGGGCGGCATCGGCCAGCGACAACGGCAGCGACAGACTCTCCGGGTGTTCCTGAGCGTAGGCGTTGCCGATCACCTCGTCCTCGGGCTCGAGTTCGTTCTCGATACCCCAGAGCCCGGCTCCCAGCGCCGCCGCCAGTGCGATATAGGGATTGGCGTCGGCCGAGCCGAGGCGGAATTCGACCCGCTGCGACTTGTCCGAGCCCGGGATCACCCGCAGTGCCGTGGTACGGTTTTCCACCGCCCAGGTGGCATCGGTCGGTGCCCAGAAGCCCGGAATCAGGCGCGAATAGGCATTGACGGTCTGGGCCATCATCGCCAGCAGCTGCGGCATCAGCTTCTGCTGGCCGGCGATGAACTGGCGCTGCAGCCGGCTCATGTGTTTCGGCCCGTCGGGATCGAAGAAGGCGGAGCCCGAGCCGTCCCGATGGCGCAACGACATGTGGATATGGCCGGACTGACCGGGATAGTCGTTGGACCACTTCGCCATGAAGGTGGCCATCATCTCGTTGCGCTGGGCCCAGACCTTGACGAAGGTCTTGAACAGCGCCGCCTTGTCGGCGGCATTGGCCGCGCCGTCGACCATCAGTGCCGCCTCCAGCACGCCCGGACCGGTTTCGGTATGCAGCCCCTCGATCGGAAAATCCATTCGTCGCGCCAGCTCCAGCAGTTCCTGGTAGAGCTCGGCATGGACGGAGTTGCGCAGCATCGAGTACCCGAAAAAGCCCGGCGTGATCGGCTTGAGATTGCGGTAGCCCTTCTCGCGCACCGAGTCCGGGGTCTCGTTGAACAGGAAAAATTCGTACTCGAAGGCCGCGTAGGCGTCGAAGCCCAGACCCTCGGCCCGTTGCAGCACCCGTTGCAGCACATTGCGCGGGCAGATGCTGGCCGCGGCGCCGTCGAACTCGCACAGGAACAGCAGCATGTCCGGCTCGAACGGCACATCGCGACAGCTATGGGGCAGCACCCGTACCGGCGCATCGGGATAGGCCGTATGCCAGCCGGTGTACTTGACCCCGACGTTTTCGTACAGCTGGTCGTTGGAGTCCCAGCCCAGCACCACATCGCAGAATGCGAAGCCGCTTTCCAGCGCACTGAAAAACTTCTCCTTGCACATGTACTTGCCACGCATCACGCCATCGACATCGTACAGACCCACTTTGACGTCGCTCAGGCCGCGCTCTTCGACGATCTGCCGGGCATCGGCGATCGTCCTGACATCTCTGGGATTCATCATCGTTTCGTTCTCTCGGTTCGGGGGTGCTGTTCGCGCCCTCTAATTGTTGTCCCGGACAGAAGGGCGCGCCAGCGGCAAGCCCTCCGGTCTCAGCTCAGTTCCGCCTCGGCGGCCGCAATCGCTTCGAATTCCTCTTCCGGTGCCTGGGCCACCAGACGGTGGCGGCTGTAGAAGGCGAAGTAGGACAGCATCACCGCGTAGAACACCGCGCTCCAGATCGCCGCTTCGGTGCTGACCAGGAAGGTCGAGGCGAAGGCCGCGATCGACAGCACCAGGGCGATGCCCGAGGTCAGGGTGCCGCCCGGCGTCCGGTACGGCCGCTCCAGATCCGGCTCCTTGCGGCGCAGGATGATGTGCGACAGCGTCATCAGCGCATAGGAGATGGTGGCGCCGAACACCGCCATGGTGATCATCAGGTCGCCCTCGCCGGTCAGCGACAGTCCGAAGCCGATCAACCCCGGCACGACCAGCGCCATCGTCGGCACCTTGTGGCGGCTGGTGACCGACAGCCAGCGCGGCAGATAGCCTGCCCGGGACAGCGCGAACACCTGGCGGGAATAGGCGTAGATGATCGAGAAGAAGGACGCGATCAGGCCGAACAGCCCCACCACGTTGACGAAGGTGGCGGCGCTCGAATCGGCGCCATATACCGCCTGCAGTGCCCCCACCAGCGGTGCGCCATGGTCCTTCATCAGGTCGGCGCCGGCGACGCCCGGCGCCGGAACAGCACCAGGGTGCCGAAGATCAGCAGCACCACCATCGCGGTGATGATGCCGCGCGGCATGTCGCGGGCCGGATCTTCGGCTTCCTCGGCCGCCAGCGGCACGCCCTCGACCGCCAGGAACAGCCACATCGCGAACGGCAGCGCCGCCCAGATACCCAGGTACCCCTCGGGCAGGAAGCTGCTGGCGCCGGCCGCAGCGGTATTGACGCTGACGTCGAAAAGATTGTCGACGCTGAAATAGGGCAGCGTGCCGAATATGAACACCAGAATCGCCGCCACCGCCAGCGCCGTGATCGCCATCATGATCTTCAGCGCCTCGCCGGCCCCCAGAGATGAATGCCGACGAAAACGGCATAGAAGGCGGCATAGACGGCCGGGCCGTTGAGGCCGAACAGCTCGTTGACATAGCCGCCGATAAAGATCGCGATGGCGGCCGGCGCGATGGCGTACTCCAGCAGGATGGCGGTACCGGTGAGGTATCCGCCCCAGGGTCCCAGGGCGCGGCGGGCGAAGCTGTAGCCGCCGCCGGCGGTCGGCAACGACGCCGAGAGTTCCGCCAGCGTCAACACCTTGCAGCTGTACATCAGCGCCATCAGGATGGTGGCGATCAGCATGCCGCCGAAGCCGCCCTGGCCGAGGCCGAAGTTCCAGCCGGCGAAGTCACCGGAAATAACGTAGGAAATCCCGAGACTGGCCAGCAATATCCAGCCGGCGGCGCCTTTCTTCAACTGACGCTTCTCGAGATAGTCGTGCGAGACGGATTCGTATCCGACGCTCGCGGTGGTGGTATCGGTCATTGTTGTTATCCTCTCCAGCCCTGTACCGGGCTGCCGTTGCTTCATTGTTATTGTGCGCATGCCGGCCAATCGGCCGGCGGGAAAGGTACGACCCCACTCTAGACCGACGACCGCCAATAGACCCAGACAGCTTCAGATACGCCGATAGGTTATTATCGAAAAAATTAATACTATTCAGTTTTCCTTTTAATTTCAGTCTATTAACGAACAGGCAGGCAGCATTCGCTGACCCCTGAAGGGGCCGGGGCAGGGTCACGGAAGCAAGCCTTTGCAAGGCCGACATGCAGCGGCGGAACCCGGGAAGCTTTCTACGGGTCTTGAGGACAGGGGATAAGGCAGGGTGAGCAGGCGGCCGCGGGATACGGCAAGGCCCGCCACCGGTTGTGCGGAACGGGCAGCAGCGGCCCTAGCAGGCCTTCCCTGGCCTAGAGGTCGTGCAGCGAGTTGAGTGTCTGGCTCAGCTTGCGCCTCTCCAGCGCTTCGAGATCCATCAGATCCTTCAGATAGTCGATCGCCTTGGGCGCGTCGATCTCCTTGCGCGCGCCCTCGAAAAGTTCGACCAGGTAGCCGTCGACCCGCAGACCGATATCGCAGACCTGATCGGCCGTGGGGCTCGGAAATTCGGCTTCCAGCGATGCCATATAGGATTTCGGAGGCTCTTCCAGGGTGTACTGGATATAGGTGCCGAGCACGCCGTCCGAGCCGGACTTGCGCAGGTTCGCAAGGCTGGTTTCCATCTGCTGCTCATGCTTGATCATGAAGTCCAGCAGTATCTGGGCCCGCTGATCTTCGCTGCGCTGCCTCAGCTGCCGGTACAGCGCTTCAGCGCCCCTGTGTGTGGCGATGGCATTGTCGACCACATCCCTAATGGTTTCGAAGCTCTTCATGCTTGTCTCCCCGAATAGTCTCCCGGTTCACCCGGAGTCTTTTAACTATAATCCGTTTTCCGCCCTACAACAGCGGCAGCCACTGCATCACCGGCAGCGGATAAATGCCCAGCAGCAGCAGCAGCAGTGTCAGCCCGTATACCAGCCAGAGGCCGCTGTGCGGGTCACCGCTGCCGGCCCCTGCGCCAGCAGCAACAGTATTATTCGCAAATAGTAGTAGAGCCCGATGGCGCTGCCGACAATCAGGGCCCCAAGCAACCACCAGAGTTCGGCCCGGACACCGGCGGCAAAGATGTAGAACTTGCCGATAAAGCCCACGGTCAGCGGAATTCCGGCCAGGGACAGCAGAATCAGGATGAAACTGCCGCCGAGCCAGGGCGCCCGCCACATCAGGCCGCTGTAGGCTTCGAGGCGATAATCGGCCCGGCCGGCCCCGTCGGAGACGCAGGCGATCACCGCGAAGGCTCCCAGGGTGGTGAGGCTGTAGGCCAGTACATAGAAAGCGCCCGCCTGTAGCGGAAGCCCGCCATCGCTGCCGCCGACGGCCAGCAGTACCACCAGCAGGTAGCCCAGATGAGCGATCGACGAGTACGCGAGCAGCCGCTTGATATCGTTCTGGCGCAGTGCCAGCAGATTGCCGGCCAGCATCGACAGCACCGCCAGCACCGACAGCACCGCCACGACCCCTGCGAACTGCAACGCCCCGCTCTGGTGCAGGTAGCGCAGCAGCACCGCGACGAGGGCGCCCTTGGACAGGGTCGACACCAGTGCGGTAATGGGCGTCGGGGCCCCTGGTAGACATCGGGCGACCAGAGGTGAAAAGGTACCAGCGCCAGCTTGAAGGCGATGCCGATCAGCAGCAGCGCCAGCCCCGGCAACAGCAGTGTCGCCTCGCCGGTCTCGCGCAGCGGTGCAAAGTCCAGCGTGCCGGACTGCAGATAAAGGCAGCCGATGCCGAACAGCAGGAAGCACGAGGCCACCGCCGACAGCAGCAGATACTTGAGCCCCGCCTCGAGGCTGTCCGGCTGCGCGGGATCCCGGCCCGGTGCGGCGCCGCAGGGATAGGCCACCAGTGCGAAACTGGCGACGCTCATCAGTTCGAGACCGATGAAGAGTGCGGCAAAGTGACGCGCCGCGCTCAGCACCAGGGCGCCGAGCAGACAGACGGCCAGCAGCACATAACTTTCCTCCGCTCGCACCTGCTGCCCGTCGCGACCGAAATGGCGGGCGCTCATCAGCCCCAGGACCATCGCCACCAGGATGAACAGCGGGGCGAAAAAGCCGAAGAAACCGTCGATCCGCAGCAACGGCGTCACGTCGAGCCCCGGCTGGGGCAGAGCCCAGGGCAGCGACAGCAATGCCAGCAACAGCCCGAACTGATACCAGCCCAGCAACAGCTGCCGGTCACGGCAGAAGCCTGCCAGCAGCATCGCCACGACGGCGGTCAGCGCGACGAGGACCAGCGGCGACAGGGCCTGGAATTCAGCCATGTTCATTGCCTCGCCCTCCCCTCCGGCACCTCGACGACGATCACCGGCACTTCGAGTATCCGCGCCACCGGAAGACGCACCAGATCCAGAACAGGCTGCGGATGCAGTCCGAAAAAGAACAGCGCCAGCGCCAGCGCGGACAGCACGCCCCACTCGCGCAGCGAGCAGTCCGCCCGGGGCTCCAGCGCCGCCCGCTCCCCCAGAGACTGCGCTGCACCAGCAGCAGCGAGTAAAGGGCAGCACCGGCCAGCCCCAGGGCCGCCACCGCCGTCAGCGGCCAGTGACGCTGGAAGGCGCCGGCCAGAATCAGGAACTCGGCGACGAAGTTCGCCAGACCCGGCAATCCGAGGGACGCCAGCGCGAACAGCAGGGTGAAGCCCGACAGGCGCGGCAGCAGCGCCCAGAGGCCGCCGAGGCGGCGCAGGTCCCGGGTGTGCCAGCGCTCGTAGAGCATGCCGACGATGATGAAGAGTGCGGCGGTACTGAAACCGTGGGCCAGCATCTGCATCACCGCCCCCTGCAGTGCCAGGCCGTTCAGCGCATAGATACCCAGCAGTACGAATCCCATATGGCTGACGCTGGTGTAGGCCACCAGCCGCTTCATGTCGTCCTGGGCGAAAGCCAGCTTGGCACCGTACAGCACGCCCAACGCGCCCAGCCCCATCGCCACCGGCGCAAAGCCGGCACTGGCTTCGGGAAACAGCGGCAGTGAAAAACGCAGCAGACCGTAGGCACCGGTTTTCAGCAGGATCGCCGCCAGCAGCACGCTGCCGGCGGTCGGGGCCTCGGTATGGGCATCGGGCAGCCAGGTATGCAGGGGCACTATCGGCAGCTTGACGGCAAAGGCGACGAAAAAGCCCAGCATCAGCCACCAGGCCAGCGCCGGGTCGAGCGACAGACGCAACAGCGCGTCCCGGTCGAAACTCAGTGTACCGGTCTGTTGCTGATGGCTGAACGCCAGGCCCAGGATCGCCACCAGCATCAGCAGGCTGCTGGCCTGGGTGAAGATAAAGAACTTGGTCGCGGCATAGCGGCGGTTGTCGTGTCCCCAGATCGCGATCAGCAGCACCATGGGTATCAGCATCAGCTCCCAGAACACGAAGAACAGGAACAGGTCGAGGGCGAGGAAGACCCCGACGATGCCGGCCACCGACAGCAGCAGATTGACGTGAAAGAAGGCCACCCGTTCGCTGATCTCGCGCCAGGAGATCAGCACCGAAACCAGGGCGAGTGCGACGGTCAGCCAGAGCAACAGATAGCTGAGGCCATCCAGCGCCAGGTGCCAGCCGATGCCCAGCATCGGCAGCCATTCGGCCCGCTGCTGCAGCCACCAGTCGCCGCTCTCCTGTGGCCCGAGAAACAGCAGCACCAGGGCCTCCAGTGTCAGCACCGCCAGGCTCAGCCAGCGGCTGCCGTGGCGCTGCCAGTGCTCGGCGGGCTGAGCCAGCAGGGCGCCGAGCAGCGGGATCACTATTAACCACAGCAGCATCATAGGGTTACCACCGCGAGTGTTAACACCGCACCGACGACGATGCCGGCGGCGTAGCGACGCAGGCGCCCGCTCTGCAGGGCGGAGAGGCCGGCATGGCCGGCGCGACCGAGGCGGTCGATCAGCAGCACCGGCTGATCCAGCAGATCGCGCCGGTTGAGCAGCGCCAGCACCAGCAGGGGTTTGACCAGCAGGCCGTCATAGAGGGCGTCGAAGCCCCAGCCCGCCCGCCACCAGCGCGCCAGCCAGCTATCACCCAACCGCCGTCGCCAGGCGCCGCCGTAACGCCAGACCAGCAGCCCGGTCGCGAGTCCCAGCCAGGGCATCGCCAGCACCGCCAGATGCACCGCGGCGGGCACTTCGAATACGGGCAGCAACGGGAATACATCCGCCAGCGGCTGCGGGATCAGGGCGCCGAACAGCGCCAGCAGGCAGAGCAGCGCCAGCGGCAATGCCAGCAATGTGCGGCGATCCGGCGCAGGCTCTATCCTGCGCTCTCCGAGGAACAGTTTCAGGAACAGCCGCAGACTGTAGAGCGCCGTGACCAGGGCGCCGGCCAGCGCCAGCCACCAGGCAAAGCCGCCGCCATGCAGCCCCAGGCCTGCAGCAGGATCGCGTCCTTGCTGTAAAAGCCAGAGGTCAGCGGTAACGCCGCCAGCGCGGCACAACCGATGGCGAAACAGAGAGCACTGAACGGCATGGGACGCAGTAACCCGCCCATGCGCCGGATATCCTGCTCGTGATGCAGACTGAGGATTACCTGGCCGGCCGCCATGAACAGCAGCGCCTTGAAGAACGCATGGGTCATCAGGTGAAAGATGGCGGCGGCAAAGGCGCCGTTGCCGAGGGCGAAGAACATGTAGCCGATCTGGCTGATGGTCGAATAGGCCAGGACCCGTTTCAGGTCCTGCTGCACCAGGGCACTGCAGGCCGCCAGGAACAGCGTCAGGGCACCGACCAGCGCCACCAGCTCCATCACTTCCGGCGACAGCAGAAAGAGCCCCTGGGTACGGGCGATCAGGTAGACTCCGGCGGTCACCATGGTGGCGGCATGAATCAGTGCACTGACCGGCGTCGGACCGGCCATCGCATCGGGCAGCCAGGTTTGCAGCGGCAGCTGGGCCGACTTGCCGACCGCCCCCAGCAGCAGCAGCGCCACCCAGGTCGCCCAGTCGGACTGCACCCACTGCAGCTGCGCCAACTCCACGATGTCCTGGATCCGGAGCGTTCCGAACTGCTGAATCAGGATCAGCAGCGCCAGCGCCAGAGCGATATCGCCGATGCGGGTGACGACGAAAGCCTTGCGTGCGGCATAGCCGTTCTCCGGCTCGCGATACCAGAAGCCGATCAGCAGGAAGCTGCACAGGCCGACGCCCTCCCAGCCCAGATAGAGCAGCAGGAAGTCCCCGCCCAGCACCAGAATCAGCATGGCACCGACGAACAGATTGAGATAACCGAAAAAGCGGGCAAAACCCTCGTCCCCGGCCATATAGGCGACGGAGTACAGATGGATCAGCAGACCGACACCGGTGATCACCCCGACCATGACGGCGCTGAGGCCATCGAAATAGAGGCTGAAGCCGACAGTCAGCCCGGCACTGCTGAGCCAGGGCAACAGCTCGACACTCAATGCGCTGCCGTCGGAGGCGACGAAGCGGGCGATGGCCAGCCCCCGAGCAGGCCCGCCAGCAACACCGAGCCGACCCCGACCAGGCCCGACAGCCGCTCTCCCAGCCGTTTTCCGAACAGCAGCAGCAGCAGACTGCCGAGCAGAGGCAGTATCGGAATCCACGCCAGCCAGCTTCCCATGCTATCCCCTCATTCTGTCCAGAACATCGACATCCAGGCTGCGGTGTCGCCGGTAGAGGTGCAGCACCAGCGCCAGCGCGATGGCGACCTCGGCCGCCGCCAGTGTCAGAATCAGCACGTACATCACCTGACCGTCGGCATTGCCGTGCGCCGCACCTCCGAGCACAAACACGAAGGCGACCGCGTTGAGCATCAGCTCCAGCGACATCAGCACGAAGATCAGGTTGCGCCGCAGCAACACGCCAGCCAGGCCGATGCAGAACAGCAGCGCTGCGAACAACAGGCCCTGTTCAACCGGTATTACAGTCATCCCCGGACTCCTCTTCCCTGTGTTTTCGCAGCGGCCGGGCCAGGTGCCAGGCGGCAACGAGGGCGGCCAGCAGCAGCATCGATGCCAGCTCCACCAGCAGCAGGTAGGGACCGTAGAGGGCGCGCCCCACGGCGGCGGCATCGACCAGATGCCCTTCGCCGCCGGGCGCGGCCGGCAGCAACAGATAGGACAGCTCCGCCAGCAGCAGCGCACAGAGCAGTGTAGGGCCGCGCCAGTTGGCGCCCGACAGCCAGACACGCTCCTGACCGACGACGGCCTCGCCCTGGTTCAGCATCATGATCACGAACACCATCAGCACCATGATGGCGCCGGCATAGACGATGACCTGAAGCGCCGCCGCAAACGGCGCCCCGAGCTGGAAGAACAGCAGCGCCATTGTCAGCAGCGTCACGACCAGGTACAGCAGCGCATGCACGGCATTGACGCCGCGAATTACCTGCAGCGCCGCCAGCAGGGCGATCAGCATGTTCAGATGGAAAAGTCCCTGCATCGCGACTCCCTAGGGCAACAGACTCTTGGTGTTGATCGGCTCGGCCTCATGCTCGGCCTGCCCCTTGTCCTTGCCGCCGATCGCCTTGCCGGCGAAGCGGTAGAAACTGTAGTCGTGATACTTGCCCGGGCCGCTGATCAGCAAATCCTCCTTTTCGTAGACCAGATTCTGGCGATCGTACTCGCACATTTCGAAATCCGGCGTCAGCTGGATCGCCAGGGTCGGACAGGCCTCCTCGCAGAGGCCGCAGAGAATGCAGCGGGAGAAGTTGATGCGGAAAAACTCCGGGTACCAGCGGCCGTGCTCGTCCTCGGTTTTCTGCAAGGCGATGCAGTCCACCGGGCAGGCGACCGCACAGAGATTGCAGGCCACGCAACGCTCTTCGCCGTCCGGGTCGCGGGTCAGCACGATTCGGCCGCGGTAGCGCGGCGCCAGATAGGGCTTTTCCTCCGGATACTGCACCGTCTCGCGCGGACGGACGCTATGCTGCAGCACCTTCCAGATCGTTTTCAGTTCACTGAACATGGGCTACTCCGTTTTGAGCTCATAGCAGCACCAGCCCCGTTACCGTCAGATTCAGTAACGCCAGCGGCAACAGGCACTTCCAGCCCAGCGCCATCAGCTGGTCGTAGCGGGGCCTCGGCAGGGACGCCCTCAGCAACACGAACAACGATACAAACAGGGCCGTCTTGAGCAGGAACCAGAGCCAGGGCGGCAGCAACGGGCCCAGCCAGCCGCCGAAGAACAGCGTCGTCATCAGCGCCGAGATCAGGATCACGCCCAGGTACTCGCCGACGAAGAACATGCCGAACTTCATGCCGGAATATTCGGTATGAAAACCGGCCGTCAGTTCGTGTTCGGCCTCGGGCAGATCGAACGGCAGGCGGTGGCTTTCGGCAATACCGGCGATAAAGAACAGCACCATGCCGAGAAACTGCGGAATGCAGAACCAGAGCCCGCGCTGTGCCTCGACGATCGCACCGAGACTGAAGGAGCCGGCCTGCAGCACCACCCCGAGCAGCGACAGGCCCATGAATACCTCGTAACTGAGGGTCTGGGCCGCCGAGCGCAGGGCCCCGAGCAGCGCATACTTGTTGTTGGAGGCATAGCCACCCAGCAGCACCGCATAAACCGCCAGCGACGACATCGCCAGGAAGAACAGCAGGCCGATATTGAGATCGGCGAGCGGAAAGCCCGGCGCGAACGGCACCACGACAAAGGCCATCAGCATGGTGAACATGGCGATTGCCGGCGCCAGAACAAACACCGGACGATCGGCGAAGGGGGGATGAACTCCTGCTTGCCCAGCAGCTTGAGCATGTCGGCGACCACCTGCAGAACGCCAAAAGGCCCGACGCGATTGGGCCCGTAACGGTCCTGCCAGAGCCCCAGCAGCCGGCGCTCGACCCAGGTCAGCAGGGCCGCCGAGAGCACCAGCAGCCCCAGCAGCGAAACGACTCGCAGACCTATAAGCGACAGTTCAGCCATTATCACAGTCCTGTGCCAGAAGCCTGCCGAAAGGGCTTACACAATGCCGATTGGGCCCGTAACGGTCCTGCCAGAGCCCCAGAAGCCTGCGCTCGACCCAGGTCAGCAGGGCTGCCGAGAGCACCAGCAGTCCAAGAACGGACACCACCCGAAGTCCGATCCAGCCGAGTTCAGCCATCCCACGCCTCCCGGTCGGTCGCGATCAGCTGCGGTGGCCGCGGCAGCGGCTCGACGGCCGGTTTCAGCGCCAGCTCCGGCGAGGGGTCGGCCGCGGCACACCAGAGCCCGGCCCGCTGCGGTATCGCCAGCGACGAAGGCGGCAGACTCGGATCGACCCGGACATGCAGGGTCTGCACCTCGCCGGCATAATGCAGCTCGAGGCTGTCCCAGCTACCCAGCCCGAGTCGGCTGGCGCCGGCGCTGTCGATGCCGAGCACCGCGGCACCGGCCCGCTCACGGATCGCCCCGGCACAGTCGCTCAGCGCTTCGCCGGCGAAGACCTCGAAACGGGGAATCAGTTGCCAGCTGCCACTGACGGCGACCGCATCCCGATCGACAACCTCGCGGGGCTGAAGCCACAGAAAATTCAGCCATGACCGGGGCCGGGAGTCGCGCCAGTCGCCGCCCAGCTCCCGCTGAAACTTGCCCAGTGCCTGCACCGAGTTCCACCCCGGCGCCCAGACCGCGGCCCGCCACTCACCGATACCCTCCGAGCCTTCCATCGAAAAGTTCCAGGGCGAGTCGGGGTCCTCGGGCGGCGTCGTTTCCCGGACCTCGACTCCGGCTCTGATCGCGGTACGGCCGCCATAGCGCGGTCCCTGGCGCGCCAGCCTGCGCCCCTGGATGCGAAAACCGGCTTCAGGCCCCGTGACGACGATCTCGCCGAACACCGGCGCCACCGCGGCCAGATCGGCACGCAACTGGTCCGCGTTATGCCACTGCGCAAGCCAGGACCAGGCCTCGATACCGGGGTCATCCGCCTTGTACCGGGACCGCCTGACGGCATCGGCGAATTGTCGCCAGGGCGATGCGCTTTGCGCCGACATCACGGCTTCGGCACGTTGCAGCATGCCCGCCGCATTGACCAGGGTTCCCTGCTGCTCGAACTGCGTCGGCACCGCCACGGCGGCATCGGCCAGCTGCGTGGTTGGCGTCTCCAGGCCATCAAGCACCAGCCAGCGGTCGCAGCGCCGGCGCAATTCCCTCATCGCCTGCGGGGCCAGGCGCCGCTGCAGGTCGTTTTCCAGCACCACCAGTGTCGTCGTCCGTCCCTGCTTCTGCGCGTCGTCCAACGCCTGAAGCAGGTCGTCTAGGCCCCGGCTGCACAGCGCCGCAAGGCCCAGGCTGTTACTTTCGGCCGCCGCCAGATAGAGTTTCGGGCTGCTCTCATCGCCCTGCAGCGCCGCCGCGATCGCCGCCGCCGCGCGCAGCTGCCGCGGGTCGGCCAGACCACAGCCGGCCACCAGCAACGGCTGCCGGGCCGCGCGCAACATCTGCGCCGCCGCTTCCACCCAGGCCTGCTGCTGCGGCTCCAGCTCTCTGCCTCTCGGTGCCGGCAAGGCGCTCAGCCAGCGCTTCGGCCAGACGACTGATGGTCTGCGGCGTGTCGAACCACTGCTCGTCGCTGATGTCGCTCAGGGCATTGTCGCAGGGCACCAGTTGCCAGAGGGGCTGCGCAGCGACTGCCCGATCCCCCGTACCGCAGCATCCTGCCAGGGAGCGATCTTCTGTTCCGCGGCCAGGGCGAAGCTGCGGTTGCGTACCAGTTGGCGCAGCGACAACGCCAGCCGCGGCGCCGTGGCGGCGATATCCTCGCCAATGACCAGCGCCGCATCGCACTGCTCGACCTGCTGCAAGGTCGCGAAGGGCTGCTCCCGCCCGGCGCCGGCATTCAGAATCTGCTGCAGGCACTGCCACTCCCGGCTCGCGATACCGGCGTGGAACCGCGCCTCCCCGACCAGGCACGCCAGGGCGAAATTGTTCTCCAGCGAAGTCCTCGGCGAGCCGACGGCCAGCACCAGCTGCTGCGGGTCGGCGATGCCCTCGAGCAGTTCATCGAGCAGCGTTTCGGCATTTTCCGGCCGGACTTCGCCATCTTCCCTGCGGTACCCCCCAGCAGACGCCCCGGTGCATTCTGGTAGTCGTAACCGAACCGGCCACGATCGCAGAGGAAGTAGCCATTGAGGTCCGGCTGAAAACGGTTGCCGATGCGGATGATGCGGCCGTATCGTTCGGCCGGCAGGGTGTTGCAGCCTACAGCGCAGTGGGCGCAGACGGACGGCGCGCACTGCTGGTCCCATTTTCGGCTGAAGCGGCGGCTGTAGGTGCGGTCGGTGAAAACGCCGGTCGGGCAGATCTCGACCAGGTTGCCGCTGAAGGTGCTTTCGAGTACACCGTCTTCGGCGCGGCCGAAATAGACATGGTTGTGGGCGGCCTGGACACCGAGATCGCGTCCGCCGGCATAGTCCTGGTAGAAGCGCACACAGCGATAGCAGGCGATACAGCGGTTCATCTCATGGTTGATGAAGGGGCCAAGGTACTGATTGCGATGGGTGCGCTTGAGACCGCGGTAGCGGCGGAAAGTATGACCACTCATCTCGGTCATGTCCTGCAGATGGCACTCGCCACCCTCTTCGCAGACCGGACAGTCATGGGGGTGATTGGTCATCAACGCCTCGATCACGGTGGCGCGGAACGCCTGCGCCTGGGAGACCTCCAGTCCGATGCGCATGCCGTCCTCTACCGGCGTCATGCAGGCCACCACCAGGCGGCCGTGCCGGTCCTCCTCGTCCTTGTACTGCAGCACCGCGCACTGGCGGCAGGAGCCGACGGAACCGAGTTCCGGATGCCAGCAGAAATAGGGCAGGTCCAGACCGAGCGACAGTATCGCCTGCAGCAGGTTGTGCTGCGGGTTGACCTCGTACTCCTTGTCGTCGATCAGAATCCTGCTCATGGCGACCTCGGTGGCGTTGAGCGTATGCATAAGCGTAGCTGCATAAAAGGCACCTCGCCGCGAAGGATATCAAGGTTGAAATTCCTTTCTCCTTACGACGTGCCAACCGACACCCATCGATCTGCACTGCGATCGATCTGACGGGTTCCGCGATGCCCGTCACCCGCTGCAAGCGTAAAGCCTGCTGCAGTGCATCGCTGCCCCCATCCTCCGGTCCGGGAATTCGGTCGTGGCCGGTGCCTGTCCTTGCGCCTTAGGCCTCAGCCTTGCGATAGGGACAACATCCCTCCCGGATATGGCGTTTGAAATCCTCGCGAAAATATTTCAGGGCACTCTGCAGCGGCTCCATCGCCCCGGGCGCGAGGGCACAGAACGTCTTGCCCGGTCCCATGAAGCGACAGTGCTCTTCGAGGGTGTCCAGATCCTCTGGCCGGCCGCTGCCGTCCTCGATCGCCTCGAGCAGCTGCCGGGTCCAGGGCAGACCGTCCCGACAGGGGGTACACCAGCCACAGGACTCCTGGGCAAAGAAGCGCTCGAGATTGAGCACCATGCCGACCGGACAGGTGCGGTCGTCGAGCACGATCAGGGTCCCGGTGCCCATGCGACTGCCGGCCTTGCCGATGCTCTCGTAGGTCATCGGCAGATCGAGGTGCTCCGGCAACAGAAAGTCGGTGGAACCGCCGCCCGGCAGAAACCCCCTCAGAGCGTAGCCGTCGCGCATGCCTGCGGCACAGTCCTCGAATATCTCCCGGATCGGCGTGCCCATCGGCAACTCCCAGACGCCGGGTTTGCGGACGCGGCCGCTGACACCGAACAGCTTGGTGCCGGACTCCTCCTCGAGACCGAGGCCATGGTACCAGGCGGCGCTGTTGCGGATGATGTGCGGCACGTTGCACAGAGTTTCGACGTTGTTGACCACCGTTGGCTGCCCCCAGGCACCGCTGATCTGCGGAAACGGCGGCTTGGCCCGTGGCGTGGCACGCTTGCCTTCGAGGGCATTGATCAACGCGGTTTCCTCGCCGCAGATATAACGCCCGGCGCTGATGTGCAGGTGCAGCTCGAGACTGAAATCGCTGCCCTGTATCCGCCGCCCCAGCAGTCCGGCGTCACGGGCTTCGTCGATCGCGACGCGCAGCCTTCGGGCGGCATCGACATATTCGCCGCGCAGAAAGATATAGGCGACGTCGGCCTCGATCGCAAAGGCCGCCAGGATCATGCCCTCAAGCAGCTGATGCGGGTTGCGCTCGAGCAGCAGCCGGTCCTTGAAGGCGCCGGGCTCCATCTCGTCGGCATTGGCGACGAGATACTTCGGATGGGGCGCGCCCTCGCCACGCGGCACCAGGCTCCATTTGACACCGGTGGGAAAGCCCGCGCCGCCACGCCCGCGCAGATTCGCCTCCTTGACCTGCTCGACCACCGCCTCGGCACTCATTCCCGCCAGTGCCTTCTTCAGCCCTTCATAGCCACCGGCTGCACGGTATTCGGCCAGCGTCAATGCCGTGCCGTCCTGTTTCAGATGCTCTGTCAGCGGGCGTTCCATGGCCTCTACTCCTCCGTACCGCGGTCATTGCCCAGCAGCTCGCTCAGCCGCGCGGAATCGAGATCGTGGTAATGACGGTCGCCGATCATCAGTGCCGGGGCATGATCGCAGTCGCCCAGACAGGTGATCGGCAGCAGCGTATAGGCGCCGTCTCCGGTGGTCTCGCCGAAGTCGATGCCCAGCTCGTCACGGATGCGCGCCCGCAGAGATTCGCAGCCGAGCATCCAGCAACTGACGCTGTTGCACAGGTAGATGACCTGACGCCCGACCGGCTCGCGGAAGATAAGGTTGTAGAAGGTCGCCACGCTCTCGACCTGGGCCGCGTCGACCCCGAGGTAGTCGGCGATCGCCGCGACGCTCTCGTCCGAAACCCAGCCGCGGTGCTGCTGCACGATGCGCAGCGCCTCGATGCAGAGCCCCTCGCGGCGAGGATAGCACTCGGCCTCGTGCTCGATTTCCGCACGCTCCTGCTCGCTCAGGTAGGCCTGCGACCAGCCGCGGTCGCGAGCGAAAATTTCACTCATAGGTCACCTCCATTCCGTGCGCTCTCGAACCTTTTGCGTAGGATGCGGCGGAGCGCAGCGAAGCCCATCACCTCCAATGTCGGAATTCGCAAGCTCATTCCAACCTACAATCCAGCCACCTTCGTGCCGGGCGCTCACCGATCCACATCCGCCATCACGAAGTCGATGCTGGCGATGATCGCGATCAGGTCGCTGACGAAAAGGCCGCGGCTCATCAACGGGATCATCTGCAGATGAGGGAACGAGGGGGTACGTATGCGCGTCCGGTACGACATCGTGCTGCCGTCACTGACCAGGTAATAGGCGTTCATGCCCTTGGTCGCCTCTATCATCATCGCGGCTTCGCCGGGCGGAATCACCGGCCCCCAGCTGCTGTTGACGAAGTGCTGTATCAGGGTCTCGATATCCGCCAGGGTGCGATCCTTGGGCGGTGGCGTCGTCAGCGGATGCCGGGCCTTGTAGTCGCCTTCCGGCATGTGGTCGAGGCACTGGCGGATGATGCGCAGGCTCTGGCGCATCTCTTCGACCCGCACCCGGCAGCGGTCGTAACAGTCGCCACCCGTCGCCGTCACCACCTCGAAATCGTACTGTTCGTAGCCGCTGTAGGGGCGCTTCCTGCGCAGGTCCCAGTCCAGGCCGGTGGCCCGCAGGCCCGGCCCGCTGGCGCCCCAGGCCAGGGCTTCGGCCGTGCTGTAGACGCCGATGCCGCGGGTGCGCCGCTGCAGCATGCGATTGTCCAGCACCATCGCATCGTATTCGTCGAGCCTGGCCGGCAGGTAATCGAGGAATTCGCGGATCATGCGGTCCCAGCCGGCTGGCAGGTCCTGGGCCACGCCGCCGATGCGGAACCAGGCCGGATGCATGCGCCCGCCGGTGATCGCCTCGACGATGCCGAACAGCCGCTCTCGGTCGGCGAACATGTAGAACACAGGCGACATCTGGCCGACGTCCTGGGCGAAGGTGCCATAGAACACCAGGTGGCTGGCAATGCGGAACAGCTCGGCCATCATCACCCGGATGCACTGGGCCCTTGGCGGCACCTCTATGTCGGCGAGCTTCTCGACCGCCAGCACATAGGGCAGGTTGTTCATGACGCCGCCAAGGTAGTCGATGCGGTCGGTGTAGGGGATGTAGCTGTGCCAGGCCTGGCGTTCGCCCATCTTCTCGGCACCGCGGTGATGGTAGCCGATGTCGGGTACCGCCTCGACGATCTCCTCGCCGTCGAGCTGCAGCGCGACGCGGAAGACGCCATGCACGCTGGGATGGTTGGGGCCAAGATTCAGAAACATGAAATCGCTGTCGTCGCTCTGGCGCCGCATGCCCCATGCCTCGGGGCTGAAGCGCAGCGCCTCCTGTTCGCGATCCTGACGCGCCTCGTCGAGACTGAACGGATCGACCTCGGTGGCGCGGGCATAGTGGTCCTTGCGTAGTGGGTGGCCGTTCCAGGTCGGCGGCAACAGGATGCGGCGCAGGTGCGGGTGACCGCTGAAGCGGATGCCGAACAGGTCCCAGACCTCGCACTCGTACCAGTTGGCATTGGGCCAGACCGCGCAGAGGCTGGGCAGCGACAGATCGTCCTCCGGCAGCGCAACCTTGATGCGAATATCGCGATTGCGGCTGACCGACAGCAACTGATAGACGAGCGTGAAATCCGACGCCGGCTGGCCGTCGCGATGTTCACGCGTGCGCTCGTCGATTGCCGTCAGGTCGAACAGCATCTCGAAGCCTTTCTTGTCCCGCAGATGACGCATCAGGACCGCCAGGTCGTCACGCGCGACCCAGAGGGTTTCGATGGCGTCCGCGGTCGGCTGGACAACGGGGGACAGGCCCTTCGGCAGAGGTGTGGGCACAGATTCCGGCTCGCGGCTTGCGGCGGGTGGTTCGAGCATGTTCAGAATCCTTCAGACACTGTCGGGGGCCTCAGCGTGGTGACCTGGCGGCGTTCCTCGCGCCAGCGATCCCGCTGGGAGTCCTGCGGGGCGCGATACACCTCCTGCCCGTCCACCACCCAGCTCAGCGGCCGGCGTTCCTCGCCGATTGCATCCTGCAGCAGCGTCAGCCCCTGCAGCAGCGCTTCGGGCCTGGGAGGACAGCCAGGAACGTAGACATCCACCGGCAGAAAACGGTCGACGCCCTGCACCACGCTGTAGATATCGTACATGCCGCCGGAGTTGGCACAGGAGCCCATCGAAATCACCCAGCGCGGCTCCAGCAGCTGCTCGTAGAGACGCTGGATCACCGGCGCCATTTTCATGAACACGGTGCCGGAGATCACGATCAGGTCGGCCTGGCGCGGTGTCGCCCGGATCACTTCGGCGCCGAAACGGGCGATATCGTGGCGCGGGGTAAAGGCGGTGGCCATTTCGACATAGCAGCAGGAGAGGCCGAAATTGAACGGCCAGAGCGAATGCTTGCGGCCCCAGGACATCAGCTCCTCGAGACGCGCCGTCAGTACGCTGTGTTTGACGAACGCCTCGATGCCGCTGTCCCGGTCGGTGGCGATGGTATCGGCCCTGCTCAGGTGCCAGCTCATTGTCCGCGCTCCCGCGGGGCGAGACTTCGTTGCCGCGGCCCCCAGTCCAGCGCGCCCTCGCGCCAGAGGTAGGCCAGGGCCGCCAGTAGAATCAGGATGAACACCAGTGCCTCGATGAAACCGGCCACGCCGACCGTCTCGAATGCCACCGCCCAGGCGTAGAGGAAGATCACCTCGAGGTCAAAAATCACGAACAGGATGGCGATGACGAAATAGCCGATTGACAGCCGCAGCCGGCCCGAGCCGACGGAGACAATGCCCGATTCGAAGGGCTCGTCGGTGGCCCGGTCATGACGCTGCTGCCCGAGCAGGTGCGACAGCATCAGCATCATCGCGATCAGCAGCAGGACCGCCAGCGTATAGAACGTCATTGACCAGAACTGTTCCGTTGTCATATCCATGGCATACATGGCGGATACCTCTTCCGATCTGCAGGGGAGCCTGCGAGCAGATCCCGGCTGTCCTCTGCGGGGCATCACGCGCAGGCTCCCTAACTATAGAAGTCCCCTCGCCATCCTGCCGTCAGCGATGGCACTGTGGCATTTTTGGCGTTAGGATCCCATCCATGAACAACCGCAATCTGAGCAGCCGCTGGCTGCCACGCGCTATCGGGCTGCTGGCGGGACTCGCCGCGGCCCTGCATGTCGGCGCAGAAACCTTTCCGCTTCCGCCGTCCGGTCAGAACGTGGTCGGAGAAATCCGCCTGACCCGGGCACGGCAGGAGGACACGCTGCTGGACATCGCCCGCGCCTTCGGCCTCGGTTACGAGGAGATCGTGATGGCGAACCCGGATGTCGATCGCTGGCTGCCCGGCGAAGGCACCGAGGTGGTGCTGCCGAATCGCTTCGTGCTGCCCGACGCGCCACGCGACGGCATCGTGCTGAACGTGCCGGAAATGCGGCTCTACTACTATCCGAAAACGACGTCCGGCGAGACGCCGGTGGTGATCACCCACCCGGTGAGCGTGGGACGCATGGACTGGCAGACGCCGCTGGGCAAGACGTCGGTGATCCAGAAACAGGAAGACCCGCCCTGGTATCCGCCGCAGTCGATCAGGGACGAGCACGCCCGCAACGGCGACATCCTGCCGGATGTGGTGCCCGGCGGTCCGGGCAACCCCTGGGCCGCTTTGCACTGCGCCTGGGGCTCCCCGGCTACCTGATTCACGGCACCGACAAGGAGTTCGGTATCGGTATGCGGGTGACCCACGGCTGCGTGCGCCTGTACCCGGAGAACATTGAAAGTCTCTACCGGCAGGTGCCCTGGGCACCCCGGTCTATATCGTCAACCAGCCGGTCAAGGTGGGCTGGTCCGGCCGGTCGCTGCTGATCGAGTCCCACCCGCCACTCGACGAGGACCCGCCGCTCGACGAAGCGGCACGCGCCGCGGTACTGCTCGATATCGCCGCAGCCGCCGAGCAGCTCGGTGCTGATATCTCGCCGTCCCGGTATGGCTGGCAATGTCCAGGGCCGACGGCATTCCGATGCTGGTCGGCCGCTGATGCCCCGGACCACGGGCGCGGCGGCAGGCCCGCCAGGTGCCCGGGCCCGGACGGGTACCTATTTCATCATCGACCGCTGGAACATGCGGTTGATCTTTTCTTCGGTCGCCATGCTGCGCTGATTGGCCTCGTTCGCCACGCGCAGGGCTTCGGCCGCGGTCGCCCGGGCTTCGTCGGCACTGGCCTTGGCCTCATTGGCCACGGCCATGGCATCCTGCATGTCCTGTGCATGCATATCCTTCAGCGCCTGCATGTCGCCGGTGCTGGCGCAGCCAAAAGTCAGGGCGGCCAGTACTGCCAGAACCGGGACTTTCAACAGATTAGCGATTCTCATCGTGATGACTCTCCTGATAGACATAGGGGGCGCAACCGCGAGGGCTGCCGCTGAAAGCATAGCCCAGCGCCGGGGATTGAACCCTGGATGGAGCCGGGTTTCAGAGTATTTCCACGCGGGTGCCGCGATTGACCCAGCGCGCAAGACGCTTTACTTCGGCATCGGTCAACGCGACACAGCCATTGGTCCAGTTGAACAGCTCATGCACATCGGGATCGCCGCCACCGAGGCCATGAATACCGATCTGGCCACCGAGCGGGGTGTCCTGGGGCGGAACCAGCCCGAGATCGAGCGCGCTGACGATGCGCAGGTAGGTGCCCCGGTCGATGCGCCCGTCACGCAATCCCCGCTCCGCATAGGTCCGCGTCGGGTAATTCAGCCCGATAAAGAGGCCGAATCGGCTGCGGGGTTGAACCAGGCGACCCGGAAAGTCCCCAGCGGCGTTTTGTCGTCGCCTCGTCGATGCTTGATTCCCGCGCCGGCGACGCCGAGCGCCACCCGATCGAAATGCTCCAGTACCCGGAGGTCGTCCAGTACCGTCAGGGTCTGCCGGCGGGTATCGACCAGCACCCAGGTTTCGGCACGGCACAGCGATGCCAGCAACATCAGAACGGCGAACCATCCCCACAGCCGCCCCGGCCTGGAGCGACGAGACCGATAAAGATTTTTCCCCATCCTGCTATGGGCTCCCACGACCGACCGCAAGCCACGACAGCTTACGCCAAAGGGGAAAACCGGCACAATCCAAAGAGTAAAACGAAAAAGGGCGGTCGCTGGTTAGGCGCCGCCCTGTTCCTCTGCAGCTCGCTGCTTTCTCTTACTTCACTTTCGCATCCAGCTCGCCGCGCTCGTAAAGGGCGGACATGCCTTCGAGGCTGATCGCCCGGATCTTGCTGGCGTTGCCGGCGGTGCCGAAGGCCTCGTAGCGGGCGACACAGATGTCGCTCATCGCCTTGATGGTTTCCTTCAGGTATTTGCGCGGATCGAACTCGGACGGGTTCTGCGCCAGGAAGCGGCGCACCGCGCCGGTCGAGGCCAGGCGCAGGTCGGTATCGATGTTGACCTTGCGCACGCCGTGCTTGATGCCTTCGACGATCTGCTCGACCGGCACGCCGTAGGTTTCCGGGATATCGCCGCCGAATTCGTTGATCACCGCCAGCCACTCCTGCGGCACCGAGGAGGAGCCGTGCATCACCAGATGGGTGTTGGGGATGCGCTCGTGGATCGCCTTGATGCGATCGATCGCCGAGGATGTCGCCGGTCGGCGGACGGGTGAACTTGTAGGCGCCGTGGGACGTACCGCAGGCAATCGCCAGGGCGTCGACGTTGGTCTTCTTGACGAAGTCTGCCGCCTCGTCCGGATCGGTCAGCATCTGGTCATGGCTGAGGATGCCTTCGGCACCGATACCGTCTTCTTCACCGGCCTGCCCGGTCTCCAGCGATCCCAGGCAGCCCAGCTCACCCTCGACGGATACGCCGCAGGCATGTGCCATTTCGACGGTGCGACGGGTGACATCGACGTTGTATTCGTAGCTGGCCGGGGTCTTGCCGTCCTCGCCGAGGGAGCCGTCCATCATCACCGACGAGAAGCCCAGCGCAATGGAGCGCTGACAGACCGCCGGCGAGGTGCCGTGATCCTGGTGCATGCAGACCGGAACATCGGGGAACTCGTCGATGGCGGCCAGGATCATGTGGCGCAGGAAGTTGGAGCCGGCGTATTTGCGCGCACCGGCGGAGGCCTGCACGATGACCGGCGAGTCGGTCCTGGCGGCCGCTTCCATGATGGCGCGCATCTGTTCCAGGTTGTTGACGTTAAAGGCCGGAATGCCGTAGCCCTGTTCGGCGGCATGGTCCAGCAACTGACGCATGGAGATGAGAGCCATGGTGTTACCTTTCGTTGCGTTCGGGGGCCGCGCTGACGCCGCGGCCCGGATTCATAAAACTGTCCGGCAGGATACCGCTTCAGGCGCTGCCGCGCGACTCCAGTATCGCGACCGCCGGCAACTGTTTGCCCTCGACGAATTCGAGGAAGGCGCCGCCACCGGTGGAGATGTAGGAGACCTTGTCGGCGATGCCGTACTTGTCGACGGCCGCCAGGGTGTCGCCGCCGCCGGCAATGGAGAAGCCCCGGTTTTCGGCGATCGCCAGCGACAGTGCCTTGGTGCCCTCGCCGAACTGGTCGAACTCGAAGACGCCGACCGGACCGTTCCAGATGATGGTGCCGGCGTCTTTCAGCAGCGCGGCCAGGCTGGCGGCCGACTGCGGTCCGATATCGAGGATCATCTCGTCGTCGGCGACATCGTCGACCGACTTGACGGTGGCGGCGGCGCTCTCGGCGAACTCGGTGGCCACGACCACGTCGACCGGCAGCGGGATCTTGACCTTCTCCATCAGCGCCTTGGCCACAGGAATCAGGTCATGCTCGCACAGGGAATTGCCGACCGGCTTGCCGGCCGCGGCCAGGAAGGTGTTGGCGATCCCGCCGCCGACAATCAGCTGATCGACCTTGTCGGCCAGCGCATTGAGCACCTCGAGCTTGGTCGAGACCTTGGAACCGCCGACGATGGCCGCCAGCGGACGGGCCGGCTTGTCCAGCGCCTTGCCGAGGGCCTCCAGCTCGCCGGCCAGCAGGGGGCCTGCGCAGGCCACTTCGGCGAAACGGGCGACGCCGTGGGTCGAGGCCTGGGCACGGTGCGCGGTGCCGAAGGCATCCATGACGTAGACATCGCACAGCGTCGCCATCTTGCGGGACAGGCCCTCGTCGTCCTTTTTCTCGCCGACGTTGAAGCGCACGTTCTCGAGCAGCACCAGCTCACCCTCGCCGACCTCGAAGCCGCCGTCGACCCAGTCCTTGATCAGCGGCACCTCGCGCTGCAGCAGCTTGCCCAGATGGGCCGCCACCGGCGCCAGGGAATACTGCTCCTCGTATTCGCCTTCGCTCGGGCGCCCAGGTGGGACATCACCATGACCTTGGCACCGGCCTTGAGAGCCCGTTCGATGGTCGGCAGCGCGGCCCGGATGCGGGCATCCGAAGTCACCTGGCCATCCTTGACCGGAACGTTGAGGTCCTCGCGAATCAGAACGCGCTTGCCCGCCAGGTCCAGATCCATCATTTTCAGTACGCTCATAGAGTGTCCTACCTATGTTTTCAAGAAGTTGTAAACTGTAAGCCAACCAAGCGCCGCTTGAAGTCTGCAGCCCGGGTCCTTAACCGACTATGTACGGCCCTGTTCGCTGGAGCGCAACCAATGCCGCGAGACATCCAGCATCCGGTTCGCGAAGCCCCACTCGTTATCGAACCAGCACAGCATCTTCACCAGGGTGCCGCCGCTGACGCGGGTCTGGGTGCCGTCGAAGATGCCGGAGCGCGGGTCATGGTTGAAATCCACCGAGGCGTGGGGCTCGTCGGTATAGCCCAGCAGCCCTTTCAGGGGACCCGCCGCCGCCTCGCGCATCATCGCATTGACTTCGGCCGCCGAGGTGGCGCGACGCACATTGATCGACAGGTCCATCGCCGAGACGTTGATGGTCGGCACCCTCAGGTGCAGGCACTCGAAACGCCCCGCCAGGTGCGGCAGCAGACGGTCGATGCCGCGGTCGAGCCCGGTATCGACCGGGATGATCGACTGCAGGGCACTGCGGGTCAGGCGCAGGTCGGTCTGGTGGTAGCTGTCGATCACCGGCTGGTCGTTCATCGCCGAGTGCACCGTGGTGGTGACGCCGCTGTCGATGCCGAAAGCGCGGTCGAGCAGGTCCAGTACCGGCACCACGCAGTTGGTGGTGCAGGAGGCCGCCGAGACGATCCGGTGCTCCGGCCGCAGCCCTTCGTGGTTGAGGCCGAAGACGATGGTCGCATCGACCTCCGCGGTCGCCGGCTGGGAGAACAACAGCCGCGCCGCCCCTTGGCCAGGTGCAGCTCGGCCGTGTGGCGGTCCTTGAAGGAGCCCGAACACTCCAGCACCAGATCGACGCCCAGCGCCTTCCAGGGCAGGTTGCGCGGATCGGCCTCGTTCAGCACCCGGATGCGGTCGCCGTCGACCAGCAGATCCCGGCCATCGTGGCTTACCGGCAGCGGGAAGCGGCCGTGGGTGGTGTCGTACCGGGTCAGATAGGTCACGGTCTCGAGATCCGACAGCTCGTTGAGCGCCACCACTTCGAAGTCGCGGCGAAAGCCGCACTCGTAGATGGCGCGCAGCACAGACTGTCCGATACGGCCATAGCCGTTGATAGCGACGCGGTATTTCATCGGTACTCGACGACAACAGAGAGGGCCGGCAAAAGCCGGCCCTCGAATGGTTTAGAGAATGGACTTGACGGTTTCGGCGACGTTCTCGACGGTGAAGCCGAAGTACTTGAACAGTTCGCCGGCCGGCGCCGACTCGCCGAAGCTGCGCATGCCGACGATGGCACCGTTGAGGCCCACGTACTTGTACCAGTAGTCCGCCTGGGCGGCTTCGACGGCGACCCGGGCGCTGACATCGGACGGCAGCACGGATTCGCGGTAGGCCGCATCCTGGGCTTCGAAACGGTCGGTAGACGGCATCGAGACGACGCGCACCTGCTTGCCTTCGCCGGCCAGCAGTTCGGCGGCGTCCATCGCCAGCGACACTTCGGAACCGGTGGCGATCAGGATCGCATCGGGCTTGCCGGCGCAGTCGCGCAGGATGTAGCCGCCTTTGGCGATGCTGGCCAGCTGTTCGTCGCTGCGGGCCTGATGCGGCAGGTTCTGGCGCGAGAAGATCAGCGCGCTCGGACCGTCGGTGCGCTCCAGCGCGGCCTTCCAGGCCACCGCGGACTCGACCGCGTCGCAGGGACGCCACAGGCTCATGTTCGGGGTGTGGCGCAGGTTGGCGATCTGCTCGACCGGCTGATGGGTCGGGCCATCTTCGCCCAGACCGATGGAGTCGTGGGTGTAGACGTGGATCACACGCTGCTTCATCAGTGCCGCCATGCGCAGGGCGTTGCGGGCATATTCCATGAACACCAGGAAGGTGGCGCCGTAGGGAATGAAGCCGCCATGCAGCGCGATACCGTTCATGATCGCCGACATGCCGAACTCGCGCACGCCGTAGAACAGGTAGTTGCCGCTTGCATCGTCCTTGCCGACACCCGGCACCGGACCAGAGGGTCAGGTTGGAACCGGCCAGGTCCGCCGAGCCGCCGAGCAGTTCCGGCAGCA
Source organism: Marinobacterium aestuariivivens (assembly GCF_042661465.1). NCBI lineage: Bacteria > Pseudomonadati > Pseudomonadota > Gammaproteobacteria > Oceanospirillales > Oceanospirillaceae > Marinobacterium > Marinobacterium aestuariivivens. The sequence continues at coordinate 1,826,584 of NZ_JBHSWE010000001.1, forward strand.
TCGGGCCGAAGGCATTGAGAGCGTTCTGCGAGGCCTTGCGCGAGGCGATGGTGTCGCCCTTGTCCGCCACGTCGCGGATCCAGGCATCGGCCTGCTCGGCGAAGTCGGCCGGCAGCTCGCCACTGATGCGGCGCAGCAGCTGGTCGGCCAGCTCCGGATACTCGGCACGGTAGGCGGCGAAGCGCTCGTTCCACTCGTTTTCGGCATGGCTTCCGGCTTCGCGGGCATCCCAGTCGGCGTACAGCTCTGCCGGCACTTCGAACGCCGGGTGGTTCCAGCCCAGGCGCTCGCGGGTCAGCGCGATCTCGTCGTCGCCCAGCGGCGCACCGTGACACTCTTCCTTGCCTTCCTTGTTCGGCGATCCGAAGCCGATGATGGTCTTGCAGCAGATCAGGGTCGGCTGGCGGGTATTGGCCTGTGCCTGCTCGATGGCGGCGCGGATCTGATCCGGATCGTGGCCGTCCACGCCCGGAATCACCTGCCAACCGTAGGCTTCGAAACGCTTCGGGGTATCGTCGGTGAACCAGCCCTCGACCTCGCCGTCGATGGAGATGCCGTTGTCGTCCCAGAAGGCGATCAGCTTGCCGAGTCCGAGGGTGCCGGCCAGGGCGCAGGCTTCATGGGAGATGCCTTCCATCATGCAGCCGTCGCCCATGAAGGCGTAGGTATGGTGATCGACGATGTCGTGACCGTCACGGTTGAACTGGGCCGCCAGCACCTTTTCGGCGACGGCGAAACCGACGGCATTGGAGATGCCCTGCCCCAGCGGGCCGGTGGTGGTCTCGACGCCCGGGCAGTAGCCGTACTCCGGATGGCCGGCGGTCTTGGAATGGAGTTGACGGAAATTCTTGATGTCCTCGATGCTGACGTCGTAACCGGTCAGGTGCAGCAGCGAGTAGACCAGCATCGAGCCGTGGCCGTTGGACAGGATGAAGCGGTCGCGGTCGAACCACTGCGGATTGGACGGGTTATGTTTCAGAAAATCGTTCCAAAGCACTTCGGCGATATCGGCCATGCCCATCGGGGCTCCGGGGTGGCCGGATTTGGCCTTCTGGACGGCGTCCATACTCAGCGCGCGAATGGCGTTGGCAAGTTCTCTGCGAGAGGACATTAAAGCAACTCCTGGGATTGACCCGAACAAGTAAGACGGTGGAGGACAGAATTTTAGGAGGCGTAATTTTCGCCTGTTTGGCGGCCGGCATCAAATGGGAATCTGTTTTTTTTGTGTGCAAATGAGGTAATTTCATATGAAAACCGGAAATTTTCATCCAATTTGCAGGCGTCAGTCATGCAATTTGCATCCATGATCGGTAAAATGCGGCCCTTTAAAATTGCCTGCCTGGCCGTTCGGGTCCGGGCCTCCGAACCTTACCCCTTGTAAAGAGGATGCTTAGCTGAGATGAGCGAATACGGCTTGTTCACGTCCGAATCCGTGTCTGAAGGTCATCCGGACAAGATTGCGGACCAGATTTCCGACGCGGTGCTCGACGCCATTATCGCCGAAGACAAGTACGCCCGCGTGGCGTGCGAAACCATGGTCAAGACCGGTGTCGCCATCGTCTCCGGCGAAATCAGCACCAGCGCCTGGATCGATCTGGAGAACCTGGTTCGCGACGTCATCTGCCACATCGGCTACACCTCTTCCGATGTCGGTTACGACGGCGAAACCTGCGGCGTCATCAACATCATCGGCAAGCAGTCCGTCGATATCGCCCAGGGCGTCGACCGCTCGCGACCGGAAGACCAGGGCGCCGGCGACCAGGGACTGATGTTCGGCTACGCCTCCAATGACACCGACGTGCTGATGCCGGCACCGATCACCTATGCTCACCGCCTGGTCGAGCGCCAGGCCGAAGCGCGCCGTTCGGGCCTGCTGCCCTGGCTGCGTCCGGACGCCAAGTCCCAGGTGACCTTCCGTTACGAGAACGGCAAGCCCTGCGGCATCGATGCGGTGGTGCTGTCGACCCAGCACAACCCGGACGTGCACCAGGACGACCTGCGTGAGGCGGTCATGGAGCTGATCATCAAGCATGTGCTGCCGGCCGAGTGGATCAGCCGCGACACCCAGTTCCATATCAACCCGACCGGCAAATTCGTCATCGGCGGACCGGTGGGCGACTGCGGCCTGACCGGCCGCAAGATCATCGTCGACACCTACGGCGGCATGGCCCGTCACGGTGGTGGTGCCTTCTCCGGCAAGGATCCGTCCAAGGTCGACCGTTCCGCCGCCTATGCCGGCCGTTACGTCGCCAAGAACATCGTCGCGGCAGGCCTCGCCGACCGCTGCGAGATCCGGGTGTCCTACGCCATCGGCGTGGCCGAACCAACGTCGGTGTCGATCAACTGCTTCGGTACCGGCAAGATCTCCGACGACAAGATCATCGAACTGGTGCGCCGCAACTTCGACCTGCGCCCGTACGCGATCACCCGGATGCTGGACCTGCTGCACCCGATGTACCGCGCCACCGCGGCCTACGGCCACTTCGGTCGCGACCCCTACGAAATGACGGTGGGCAACGACACCTTCACCGCCTTCCCCGGGAGCGCACCGACAAGGCCGAAGCGCTACGCGCCGAAGCCGGGATCTGAGAGTCGTAAAAGGGCCGCCTTCGGGCGGTCCTTTGCCTTATCGCGGACGCCCGATCCTCCGGGTGAATCCCTTGATCCCGGAAATTCGCCCACAGAGTGGGCTCCCACCGGCCAGGCTTCACCCCCGCGTTATCCACCCGTTATAACCCCTTGATTTTCCTGACCATTACGGCAGCGCAAAAATACATCCTCCGGCAAAACCGCAGCTCTTCAGAAAATAATCCCGTATATAACCGAAGATCAAAGACATTTTCGGCCCATTCTCCCCTAGCATCGAAAAAACAGCCAACACAACGGGAGAATAACAATGATTATTGGCGTACCGAAAGAGATCAAGAACCACGAATACCGCATCGGCATGACCCCGGCGGGTGTGCGCGAGCTGATCAGCAACGGCCACGAAGTACTGATCCAGAAGGACGGCGGCAAGGCTATCGGCCTGACCAACGAGCTCTACGAAGCGGCCGGGGCCCGCATCGTCGATACGGCCGCCGAGATCTTTGCAACGGCTGCAATGATCGTCAAGGTCAAGGAGCCGCAGCCGGAGGAGTGCCGGATGCTGCGCGACGGCCAGGTCCTCTTTACCTACCTGCACCTGGCGCCGGATCCGCAGCAGACCGAACTGCTGGTCGAATCCAGAGCCGTCGCCATCGCCTACGAGACCGTCACCGATGCCCGCGGCGGCCTGCCGCTGCTGGCGCCGATGAGCGAAGTGGCGGGCCGGATGTCGATCCAGGCCGGCGCCCACGCCCTTGAGAAGGCCCAGGGCGGCAACGGCACCCTGCTCGGCGGCGTGCCGGGCGTCGCGCCGGCCAAAGTGGCGGTGATCGGCGGTGGCGTGGTCGGTACCCATGCCGCACGGATGGCGATCGGCCTCGGTGCCGACGTCACCGTGCTCGACCGTTCCCTGGCCCGGCTCAAGGAGCTGGACAACCTCTACGGTCCGGCGATGAAGACCCTCTATTCGACCACCGACGCCCTCGAGGCCTGTGTGCGCGAAGCGGACCTGGTGATCGGCGCCGTCCTGATCCCGGGCGCGGCGGCGCCGAAGCTGGTGACCCGCGACATGCTCAAGCAGATGCGCCCCGGCGCGGTATTGGTCGACGTCGCCATCGATCAGGGCGGCTGCTTCGAGACCTCGAAAGCCACGACTCACCAGGAGCCGACCTACGAGGTCGACGGTGTGGTGCACTACTGTGTCGCCAACATGCCCGGCGGCGTCGCCCGCACCTCCACCTTCGCCCTCACCAACGCAACGCTGCCCCATGTCATCGCCCTGGCAAACAAGGGCTACAGGCAGGCACTGCAGGACGATGCCCATCTGCGCAACGGCCTCAACGTCCATCGCGGCAAGATCACCTGCGAAGCGGTCGCCGAGGCGCTCAATTACAACTATCAGAGCGCGGAAGAGGCTCTTTCGGCATAGAACGCGAAAGGGCCGCCGACCGGCGGCCCATTCGCACCGCCTGGCTTTCCTCCGGACCGGCACACTGCCCCCTCCAGGGCAATCGCACTACCTGACGACTGTGAGTGCCAGTCCGGGCCGGCGGTACCGTTTCCGGGCGACACGCTTTACGTCGTCCCTGACCGCTCGGCTACCGCCCTCCATGGCGGCAGACGGTCGCCCTGAAGCGGTACCCCCACCCCTCGACAGCGCGGTGCCAACCGACAGACGCACCGAACCCGGCTCGCTACCCGACAATGGCCAGGCATGCCGGCGGCGAGAACCATCAGTGTACTCGCGGCGTCAGTTGCAGCACCGAGGCCCGGAAGGCGCCGTCATAGGCAGCACGCAGCCGCTTATTCTTGACCCCGAGTTTGGAGCCCCTGGCCTGGCGCAGGAGGTTCAGGGCGAAGCGCCGGATGAGGGCCAGATTCTGCGCCAGCCAGTCGATCTCGTCACTGACCCAGATGCGGCGTGTTTCGATCCGGCCGCGGTCTTTCTCCACGGCGCCGGCGTGGCCCTGGGGATGGTGTTTGGCTTCGGTGTCCATGATCGTCATGCAAGGTGCTCTGGTTCCCCTTGAGGGCCAGCACATCGTCGCCACCGCCCTCGGTGATCTGCCGGGCCACCGTTTTCTGACAGCCGATAGCGTCGATCGTCACCGTGACGACGTCCAGGTCGAACAAGGACAGGATCTCGGGCAGGGCCGTGATCTCGTTCGCCTTCGCGTCCACCCGGCGTTGAGCCACCAACAGGCGAGCCTCACAGGACCAGGCATGAAGCAGGTGCAGTGCACGAGCCGCTGAACCACGATGGGAGCGGCGGACGGCTTTGCCGTCCAGTGCCAGTTGATCCAGCCTGTCGCCGCCGATTCGGGCATGGGCGGCCCAATCGAAAAACGCCGCCTCGAACGCCTCCGGGTCGATCAGGGAAAAGACGCGCCCGAAGGTGTCGTGGGAGGGGATGCCGTTGGGCAGCGGCAAGAATTGTCGCGACCAGTCCTCCTTGGCACGGCCAAATTCTGCCATGGCTTCCCAGTCATCCATGCCGGCGGAGAGTGTTGCACAAAGGGCGATACTGAGGATGTCCGACAGCCCATGCAGCTTGTTTTGCGTGGTCCGGCGCGGATCGGGGAGGGATTCGAAGAAAGGCTTGGGGTTCGGCAGCATGGCAACGGTTGCTGCAAATGCCGGAATTAAGCCGTTTTCGCACCGGCACCGGGCTCGCCGAGGCTGATGTGGTCGGGTCTGGCTGACCGTCTGCCGCCAGGACGGCGGCAGCCGAGCCCTCAGGGACGAGTTCACGGCGTGTCAGACAGGCCCGACCACATCGACCCTGACGATCTTGTCATCGCCTCGTGATAGTGCGATTGCCCTGCCCCCTCTGAACCCAGTCTCCAAACCGGGCCGCTATGGCATAATGGGCGTTTTTCCGGATGGAGCCCCTCCCATGCGCATCCCGAGATGCTACGAACCCCAGCCCCTGGTCCCCGGCGACAATCTGCTGCTCGGCGACGGCAATGTCCAGCACCTGGCCCGCACGCTGCGCATGCGCCCCGGCGACAAAGTGTTGCTGTTCAACGGCGACGGGCGGGAATACGACGCCGTACTGGTCGAGGTCGAAAAGCGCCGCGTGCTGGCCCAGATCGACGACGCCAGGGAATCGGGACGGGAACCGGTACTGCCGGTTCATATCGGCCAGTGTCTGTCCCGCGGCGAGCGTATGGACTACGCGGTACAGAAAGCGACCGAAATGGGCATGATGCAGATGACGCCGCTGTTTTCCGAACGCTGCGAGGTCCGGCTCAACAGCGAACGCCAGGACAAGCGCGTACGCCACTGGCAGCAGGTGGCCATCAGCGCCTGCGAGCAGAGCCTTCGCTGCAGCGTGCCCGAAATCGCTGAACCGGCACCGTTGCAGGACTGGGTTCGCACCGTCGACGCCGACCTCAAGCTGGTGCTGCATCACCACAGTGCCGTCCCCCTCGGCACCCTGCCGCGCCCGGACTCGGTCGCGCTGCTGATCGGCCCGGAAGGCGGCCTCAGCGAAACGGAAGTCGAAATGGCCGTGGCGGCCGGTTTCCAGCCGGTCCGTTTCGGTCCCCGGGTGCTGCGCACTGAAACCGCACCGGTCGCCGCCCAGGCCATATTGCAGTATCTGTGGGGAGACCTGGGTAACGCCTAACGCGTCACCCCCTTACCCCTCATCACTTCCTCTGAGGTACACTTGCGGTAATCCGCAGGCTTTAAAAAGGATGCACCGTTCATGACCATCAAGGTTGGCATCGTGATGGACCCGATAGAGTCCATCAACTTCAAGAAAGACAGCTCCCAGGCGATGCTCTGGGCGGCCCAGCGCAAGGGCTGGGAACTCTGGTACATGGAGCAGCAGCACCTGTTTTCGCGCGACGGTCTGGTGATGGCCGAAATGGCGCCGCTCGAGGTGAAGATGGACCCGCAGTGCTGGTTCAGCCGCGGCGAATACCGCATCGCCCCGCTGGCCGACCTCGATGTCATCCTGATGCGCAAGGACCCGCCGTTCAACAACGAATACATCTACAGCACCCATCTGCTCGAGCAGGCCGAGAAACAGGGCGCGCTGGTCGTCAACCCGCCGCAGCGGCTGCGGGACTTCAATGAAAAGCTGTTCGCCACCCATTTCCCGCAGTGCTGTCCGCCGGTGCTCGTGACCCGCCGTGCCGACCTGCTGCGCCGGTTCCATGCCGAGCACCGTGACGTCATCTTCAAGCCGCTGGACGGCATGGGCGGCAGCCAGATCTTCCGCATCCAGGACGATGGCGTGAACCTCGGCGTGATTATCGAGACGCTGACCAGGGATGGCCGCGAAACCATCATGGCGCAGAAGTACATTCCCGAGATCCTGGACGGCGACAAGCGCATCCTGATGATCGATGGCGAGCCGGTGCCCTATGCCCTGGCGCGCATTCCGATGGCGGGCGAAACCCGCGGCAACCTGGCGGCCGGCGGTACCGGCGAAGGTCGTCCGCTGACCGATCGCGACCGCTGGATCTGCGAACAGGTCGGCCCGACGTTGCGCGAACAGGGCCTGCTGTTCGCCGGCCTCGACGTGATCGGCGACTACCTGACGGAAATCAACGTCACCAGCCCGACCTGCATTCGCGAACTCGACGACCGGTTCGGCCTCGATATCGGCATGCAGCTGATGGATGTGATCGAACGCAAACTGGGAGACAGGGCCGCGTGAACCGGCTGACCGAAACGCCGCCAGTGCGCCCTGCGACAGGCCTGCAGCCTGCCGTCGGAGCGCTGGACCGTTTCGGCTTCACCCTCTTCATGGCGGTGGCCGTCCATGCCATCCTGCTGCTCGGGATCGGATTTTCCGCCCCCGAGTACAAGCCGCCGCGCAAGGTGATGGACATCACCCTGGCCCGCTTCGAAACGGAAAAGGCGCCCAGGAAGCCGATTTTCTGGCCCAGGCAAACCAGGAAGGCAGCGGCACCTGGAAGAGGCCCGCGCGCCCTCGACGCTGGAGGAAGCGCCCTTCCACAGCGACGAGCTGCAGCAGCAGGCGATGCAGCAGACCCAGCCGACACCCGTACCCGCCGAAGTGATCCAGCCGGCTCCGGTTCCGGAGCCCGCGCCGGAAGTGGCGGAGCAGCCGTCGCCGAAACGCGAGATCCGTCCGGAAAAGGTCGTGACCACCGTGGCGCCGGCACCGCGCAAGCAAAGCCGCGAAGAGCCCAGTCCCGAGGCGGCACAACCCACGCCGGCACCGGGCGCCTCCTCGTCGCTGCTGGCGCGCAGCCTCGAAATCGCCAGCCTGCAGGCCAAGCTCGACCTGCAGCAGGAGCGATACGCGAAGCGGCCCAAGGTCCGCCGCTTCACCAGCGCCTCGACGCTGAAGCACAGCGAAGCGGCCTACTTCGACAACTGGAAGCGCCGGATAGAGGATGTCGGCAACCGGAACTACCCGAGCGAAGCCCGCGACCGCAGCATCTACGGCAGCCTGCGCCTGCTGGTCAGGATACTGCCCGACGGCAGCGTGGACAGGATCGAACTGCTGCAGTCGTCCGGCTATCGGGTGCTCGACGAAGCCGCCATGCGCATCGTGCGGCTGGCCGCCCCCTTCCAGCCGTTCCCGGTGGAAATGCGCAAGACCACCGACGTACTTGAAATAATTAGAACCTGGAAATTTGAGAATCAGGCCCGGCTGTACTAATCCTTAGGTGAAACCCCTTAGTGGCGCACGCCCATGTCCTCCAAGCCAAGCAGTCTGCGGGATCACTTCCTGATCTCGATGCCCCACATGCACGATCTGCACTTCGCGCAGACCGTCACCTATATTTGCGACCACAGCGAGTACGGGGCCATGGGCATCGTCATCAACCGTGCCATCGACCTCCACCTCGACGACCTGCTGAAACACCTGGATGTCGAAAAGACCCTGCAGGTGCATGACAACCGCCAGATCTACGCCGGTGGCCCGGTACAGGGCGAACGGGGGTTCGTCCTCCATCGCCTGCAGACAGAAGCCAGCCCCTGGCTCGCCAGCTACCAGGTGACCGACGAGGTCTGCCTGACCACGTCCATCGATATCCTCGAAGCCATCGCCAGCGGCGCCGGTCCCGGGGATGCTCTGATCGCACTGGGCTACGCCGGCTGGGGTGCCGGCCAGCTGGAAAAGGAAATCAGCGAAAATGCCTGGTTAAGCTGTCCCGCCAATTTGGATATAATGTTCCGCATTCCGGCCGACGAGCGTTTGCAGGCGGCCGCATCCACTCTGGGTATCAACCTGGACCTTCTCACTGCCCAGGCGGGGCATGCATAACGAGACTGAATGAGCGCAGACTGCCAGCAGGCACTAGCCTTTGATTTTGGAACCGGCCGGATCGGCGTTGCCGCAGGCCAGGCTCTCACCGGCACGGCCACGCCACTTGCACCCATCAGCGCCCGGGACGGCATCCCCGACTGGTCCGCACTGGATTCGGTGATCGCCGAATGGACACCCGACGCTCTGGTCGTCGGCATCCCCCTCAATATGGACGGCAGTATCAGTGAAATGGCGCGACGCGCACGCAAGTTCGCCAACCGCCTCCAGGACCGCTACCAGCGCCCCTGCTACCTGATCGACGAACGTCTCAGTACCGCCGAGGCCAAGGAGATCCACCGCGCCGCCGGCGGTGGCAGCAACTATCGCAAGGAGTCGGTGGACGGTATTGCCGCCCGGCTGATTCTCGAAAGCTGGTTCGCCAGCGCAGATCGCATTCCCAGCTCTACCCGACTGGAGGACCTCTATGACATCGGGAAGTCTTAGCGTCGATGCCCTGCTCGACAAGATGGGCACTGAACTCAAGGAGCTGCTGCAGCAGCGTCATATTGACAATCCGCTGATCGTCGGCATCCGTACCGGGGGCGTCTGGATTGCCGAACGCCTGCAACAGCAGCTGGGACAGGAAGGCCCGATTGGCATCCTCGACATATCGTTCTACCGCGATGACTTTACCCAGAAGGGATTGAACCCGAGCGTACAGCCGTCGCAGCTGCCGGGCGATACCGAAGGGCGTCACATCGTTCTGATCGACGATGTCATCATGTCCGGTCGTACCGTACGCGCCGCCCTGAACGAGCTGTTCGACTATGGCCGCCCGGCTTCCGTTACCCTGGTGACGCTGCTCGACCTGCAGCGCCGTGAACTGCCGGTACAGGCCGATGTCGTCGGCGGCACCCTGGCGCTGGGTCCCAACCAGCTGGTCAAGCTCAGCGGCCCCGAGCCGCTGGAACTCACTATTCGTCAACGAACCTGATCCGAGCCGACAAGATGTTTGAGCCGCAAGATCCAAACCGGATCCAACTGAACAGCCAGGGCCAACTGAGGCACTTCCTCACCACCGAAGGCCTGTCGCGCGAACTGCTGACCGAAATCCTCGATACCGCCGACTCCTTCATCGACATGGGCGCCAAGCAGATCAAGAAGGTGCCGCTGCTGCGCGGACGCACCGTCGTCAATCTGTTCTTCGAGGCCAGCACCCGCACCCTGAGCACCTTCGAGCTGGCGGCCAAGCGCCTCTCGGCCGACGTGCTGAATCTGAATATCAGTACCTCCTCGACGTCCAAGGGCGAAACCCTGAAGGACACTCTGATGACCCTCGAGGCGATGCATTCGGACATGTTCGTGGTGCGCCATGCCGACAGCGGCGCAGCCCACTTCATTGCCAGCCAGGTCACCCCCGAGGTGGCGGTGATCAATGCCGGCGACGGTCGCCATGCCCACCCGACCCAGGCGATGCTCGACATGCTGACCATCCGGCGCCACAAGGGGGCGTTCGAGCCGCTGAAGGTCGCCATCGTCGGCGACATCCTGCACTCGCGCGTCGCCCGGTCCCAGATTCATGCACTGCGCACGCTCGGCGCCGCCGAGATCCGCGTGATCGCACCCAAGACGCTGCTGCCGCGTCATATCGAGGCGATGGGCGTCAAGGTTTTCACCGATATGAAAACCGGCCTCGATGACGTCGACGTCATCATGATGCTGCGCCTGCAGAAGGAACGCATGAACAGTGCCCTGCTGCCCAGCGAATCCGAGTTCTACAAGCTCTACGGCATGACCACCGAGAAACTGGCCTATGCCAGCCCCGATGCGGTGGTGATGCATCCCGGTCCCATCAACCGCGGCGTCGAGATCGAGTCGGCCATCGCCGATGGCCCGCGTTCGCTGATCCTCGACCAGGTCACCAACGGCATCGCCGTGCGAATGGCCGTGATGTCGATGGCCATGAGCGGCCAGATGGTCGAGAAACAGAAACACAGCGTACAGGCCCAGTGACCGGATAAGGAGCCACTCGAAATGAACATCAGGATTACCGGTGGGCGCGTGATCGACCCGAGCCAGCAGCTCGATCAGCAGACCGACCTTTACATCAGCAACGGCGTCATCGCGGGAATCGGTGCCGCTCCCGACGGTTTTCAGCCCGACGAGACCCTGGATGCCACCGGCCAGATCGTCTGCCCGGGCCTGGTGGATCTCTGCGCCCATGTACGCGAACCGGGCTACACCCACAAGGGCAGCATCGACCGGGAAAGCGCCGCCGCCGCGGCTGGCGGCGTCACGACTCTCATCACCCCCCGACCACCAGCCCGATCGTCGACACTCCCGCCGTAGCGCAGCTTATCCAGGACAAGGCCCGCGACGCAGGCCTCGCCCGCGTGCTGCCGATGGGTGCCTTGACACGCGGGCTCGAGGGCGAACAGTTGTCCCCGATGCACGCTCTGGCCAGCTCGGGTTGCATCGCCTTCAGCAACAGCCGCCAGCCTATCCGCAGCAGCCTGGTACTGATGCGCTGCCTCGAATATGCCGCCACCCACGACCTGCTGGTGCTGTTCCAGGCCCAGGATGCCGAGCTGTCCCGCGGCTGCATGCACGACGATACCACTAGCACCCGCCTGGGCCTGCAGGGTATTCCGGAAGCCGCCGAAACGGTCGAGGTCGCCCGCTGCCTGATGCTGATCGAGCAGACCGGCGCGAGAGCTCACTTTGGCCAGATCTCCTGTGAACGCTCGGCACGCATGATCATGGAGGCGCGCAGCCGTGGCCTCAATGTCAGCGCCGATGTCGCCATTCACCATCTGCTGCTGAGCGACGTCAACGTCGACGGCTTCGACAGCAGTTTTCATGTCATTCCGCCGCTGCGCAGCCAGCTGGACCGTGCCGGTTTGCGCCAGGCCCTGCTGGCCAACGGCATCCAGGCGATATGCTCGGACCATCAACCCCAGGATGCCATTGCCAAGCAGGCGCCTTTTGCCGCCACCGAGCCGGGCATGAGCGGCCTCGAAACGCTGCTGTCCCTGAGCCTGATGCTGGTCGTCCAGGATCTGCTCGAACTGCCGCGACTGATCTCGAAGCTGACCGCCGAACCGGCCGCCATCCTCGGCATCGAAGCCGGCACCCTGCAGACGGGCGCAACGGCCGACATCTGTATTTTCGACCCCGACGCGACCTGGACTCCAACCGCGCAAGGCACCCGCTCCGGCGGCAGCAACAGCCCCTTCATGGGCGTCGAGCTCAGGGGGCGCGTGACCCGTACCCTGCTGGGCGGCCGGGTCGTATACGCACTCTGATAGCGTCCCTTTCGACATCTCGCCGCCACTGGCCGGCGAGATGTCATCAAACCGCGCGCCCGCCAAAACACGGACCCGACCTGAGAACAGTCCCGGGAGCGGTTCAAACGCTAGTTTCAATAAATGCCGCTTAGGGGTCTCTTTGGGCTTTGCTTTCCCTTTTGATTCCTCTAGGCTAGGCCGTTACAACAAGAATCAGGATGGCCCTATCCGCTGCGCCAGAAGGAACTGGACCGAGGATCTAGACCCGGTTATCCACCGCAACAACATGGAATCAGCACAAGGAATTCGCATATGCACATCGTCAGACAGCTGCCTGCCGTTTTCAGCCTGCTGCTCAGCTGCATGCTGGCAACCCTCGCCCTGGCCGGCGATGCCCCGACCGGCAAGCCTATACTGACGGTAACGGGGCAGATTGACGAAACCAACCAAAATGCCAGTTTCGTCTTCGACAAGGCCATGCTCAAGCAGCTTCCCCAGTACAGTTTCACCACCGGAACGCCCTGGCATCCGGAAAAACACCGTTTCACCGGCCCGCTGTTGCGGGACGTACTGCAGCGGGTTGGCGCCAGTGGCGACAATATTCAGGCCATCGCCCTGAACGACTACAAGGTCGACATTCCCAAGGTGGACAGCGAGAAGTTCGACATGATCATCGCGCTGCTGATGGACGACGAGCCGATGTCGGTGCGCAACAAGGGGCCTCTGTTCGTGCTCTACCCGTTTGACCTGCAGCGCGAATCCCAGTCCCAGATCTACTACAATCGCGCGATCTGGCAGCTCAAGGCCCTTCACATAGAATAATCAACGGCACAGAAACAGACCGATCACCCACATGCAGGCGACCAGAAATACGAAGTACTGGCTAATCCTGATCAGCGCCGCCCTGCTGCTGGTGTTTTCAGTGGTCCTTTATATCCAGTATCACCAGAGCCGTCTGCTCAACAGCACCGTCCAGTACAACGAAAGCAATGTCAGCTGGAACGTGTTTCAACTCGAAGCCGAGTCCCTGCGCTTCGGCACCTATCTGCAGAATGCCCTGGACCCTGCTTCGCCGGATAGCCTGGACGAGCTGCAGCTGCGCTACGAGATTTTCTACAGCCGGGCCGATGTACTGAAAAACAACCCCTCGGCCCCTCTGTTACTTGACGAAACCGCGTACAAGGCGGTGCTGCAGAACATCTACCGTTTTCTCGACGATATAGCGCCCTACTTCGAGACGATCAGCACAGCCGGCCGGCAAGCCGCGCCACTGCGCCTGATCCTGGACCAGCTCGCACCGATTCAGCACCAGCTGCACGACCTGTCGCTTGAATCGGTGCAACGCTCCAGCATGCATGCAGAAACGCGTGCCGCCGAGGTGGAACGGCAGATCCTGATCAGTACCGGGCTGATCGTCTTTCAGCTGCTGCTGACACTGCTGTTCTTCTTTATCGTCATACGTCAGATACGCCAGTTGCAGACCAGCCGCTCGCAGTTCAGCAATCTCGCCAACTTCGATCCACTGACCGGGCTGCCCAACCGCCGCCTGTTCCGTGACCGCCTGGAGCAGGAGATCAAGAAGACGCAGCGGACCGAGGGCCGGCTGGCCCTGCTGTTTCTCGACCTCGACCACTTCAAGGATATCAACGACACCCAGGGCCACGATGTCGGCGATATACTGCTCAAGGAGGCGGCCAGACGCCTGAAGCATTGCGTGCGGGACTCGGATACGGTTGCGCGCCTGGGCGGCGACGAGTTCACCATCATTCTCAGCGGACTCGAGGATACCGGCAAGGCCGCCCAGATCAGCCAGAGCATCCTGCAGTCGTTCGCCGAGCCGTTCGACCTGGGAAGCCGCAAAGACTACGTCTCCGCCAGCATCGGCATCACCTTCTATCCCGACGATGCCGGCGACCTGAACACCCTGCTGAAAAACGCCGACCAGGCCATGTACGTGGCGAAGGAGGAAGGCCGCAATCGCTTCCACTATTTCACGGCCTCGATGCAGGAGGCCGCACAGGCACGGGTAGAGCTGATCAACGACCTGCGCGGCGCTCTGCAAAAGAACGAGTTCCGCCTGCTCTACCAGCCGATCGTCGACCCCGGCAGCGGCCGGGTACACAAGGCCGAAGCACTGATCCGCTGGCAGCACCCGGAGCGCGGACAGGTGAGCCCGCTGGACTTCATACCGATCGCCGAGGAGACCGGGCTGATTGTCGAGATCGGCAACTGGGTGTTTCGCGAGGCAGCCAAGCAGGCCCGGGTGTGGCGCCAGTGCCACTCCCCGGACTTCCAGATCAGCATCAATACCTCTCCGCTGCAGCTGCATGCCGAAGGAATCTGCACCGGCGAATGGTACGACTATCTGCAGGCGCTGGAACTGCCGGGAGCCGCGATCGCCATCGAAATCACCGAGGGGCTGCTGATGGAAAACAGCTTTGCCACGCGGCTGCTGGAGATTCAGCGCCTCGGCATCGAGGTTTCACTGGATGATTTCGGTACCGGCTACTCGTCGATGTCCTATCTCAAGAAGTTCGATATCGACTACCTGAAAATCGACAAGTCGTTCGTCCGCAACCTCAGGCCCGGCAGCAGCGACCATGCGCTTTGCGAGGCGATGATCGTCATGGCGCACAAGCTCGGTCTCAAGGTCATTGCCGAGGGCATAGAAACGTCCGCGCAGCTGGGCCTGCTCAGCGACACCGGCTGCGACTACGGCCAGGGATACTATTTTGCCAGACCGATGACGCAGACCGAGTTCGATGACTACCTGAAGAAATCCACGGCCCCGCTGCTTACGTAAGCATCTCCACGCCGGACGCCTGACCGTTCGAAAGCAACCCATCAACCCATCCGATCGGAAACCATCCAGATGCAAACTGTACTGATAACCGGCGCGAGCCGCAGGCTGGGACTCTTTCTGACCCGGGCATTCCTGGACGACGGTTTCAGGGTCATCGCGCTGACACGCAGCCCCGGCACCGAACTCAACGCCCTGGCCTGCGACAGCCTGCAGATCATCGAGACCGACTATGGTTGCCAGGCATCGCTGCAGAGTGCGGTGGAACACATCCGGCAAAGCAGCTCCTCGCTGCGACTGCTGGTGCATAACGCGTCACTGTTCGAGAAGGATGCCGTGCATGCCGACGACCTGTACCGGTTCTATGACGCGCTGTACGCCGTCCACATGAAGCTGCCGGCCTTTCTCAATGAATCCCTCGGGGACCTCCTCCACTGCGAGGAAGACCCGGGCTGCATCGTGCATATGACCGATATATACGCCGAGAATCCGAACCCGGCTTTCGGCCTCTACTGCAGCACCAAGGCCGGGCTTGAAAATCTCAACAAAACCTATGCCAAGAAATATGCACCCGGTATTCGCGTCAACGCCATTGCACCGGGGCCCCTGATGTTTCTGCCCGATCACAGCGCAGAAGATAAAGCCGCCGTTTTCAGCGAAACCCTGATCAAGGTCGAATCAGGCTTCCACCCGATTTTGCAGGGTATTCGCTTTATACTGGATAACCGCTTTATCACCGGCACCACCCTGAAAATAGATGGCGGCCGGTCGATCGGAAAACTTTAAGCCGTATATCGAGACCTCAGCTTTTGCGGAGGTCCTGGACAGAACCTGCTGCAAATAGGATTCGTGACACTGCTCGAAGTAGGCCGGCGAGCAGTGTCGACTACTGTGCAGTATATCGATATCGCAGGTACGATCCTTGTAGCTGCGCCGGCTGTCGGAGCGGTCCCGCCCCAGGGCTTCCTCGATCTGACAGAAAAGCCGCTTCAGCTCGACCTCCTCCTGGTCGCTCTCGATAATCAGCAGGGTATTGAGAAAAACATGATCGCTGTCGATCTTTTCCGGTGCTGTATAGGTGCAGGGAAAGAGATAGGCGATATTGAAGTGCGTCAGCAGGGTTTCAATACAGCGGGCGATATTGGTTTCGGGGTCGATATTGGAGCCGATCGAAAGGTAGTAATACATTTTGCTTCAGATCCCTGAAACAGCGGTTAGTTGTAATTATTGAGCCGGCCCGGATTTCCGTTTTTTCTGCTTTTTGCAGGACATTTCCGAATTTACAATAATAGGCCGATGACCCGGGCAGGACCTTTCCATTCAAGCACAGCTCGAAAACGGAATCCATCCCCGGGGCCCTAACCGATGCGGCCGGTCAAAGCGCGCGATTGCGTCGGGCCATCAGGAGCACCACCAGCGCCCCCAGCAACGCCGAGAAGATCAGCACCGGACGAAAGCCAAACAGATCCGCCGAGGCGCCGATAACGAAAGCGCCCACCGCCGGCATCCCCAGACTGACCACTGTCCAGATGCTGAGCACGCGCCCCCGGTACTCGTCGGCGACACTCAGCTGGATAAGCGCCTGACAACCCGTACCGATCATGGTCACGGCCATGCTGAGCATCATGATCACCGCCCCCAGTCCAGGCAGCGCCCGCACCGCCGCCACCGGCAGCAGTACAGCCGAACAGATCAGCAGCGACCCCAGCACCAGCCTCAACAGCGTGCGTTCGCGCCCCCTCAGACGCGACACGAGCAGTCCACCGAGAATGGAGCCGACACCGGCCAGCGCAGTCAGCGTTGCCAGGGTTGCCGCATTCCCCTGGATCAGCTGACCGGAGATGGCCGGCAGCAGCTCCATAATGCTGCGCCCCAACAGGCCGTCAATCGCCGTCAGGATGAGCACCAGCCGGATCAGCGGCACCGATAGCGCGAAACGGACACCCTGCAGCAACGCCCTCAGCACGGTCTGCGTCTGCTCGGCGGGTCGATACTCGGGCAGGCGGATCCGCAGAATCAGCAATACCCCCAGCAGGAACAGCAGCGAAACGGTGACAAAGGCACCGGCCGCCGAGACCTGCAACAGCAGCCAGGCTCCGAGGGCCGGCCCCAGCACGCGCGACGCGTTGTAGGTGGTCGAGGCCAGACCGATGGCACTTGACATCAGCGCGCGATCCACCAGACGCGGCAGCAGCACCAGGCGCATCGGATGCTGGGCGGCGGACAACGCCCCCAGCAGCAGGGCCAGCACCAGGATCCAGCCCAGGGAGAACAGGCCCTGCAGGTTCGCAGCAGCCGTCGCCAGGGTCAGCACGGCTTCGCTCAGGTGCGCCAGCAGGATGCCGGTACGGGGATTGACGCGGTCGGCCAGCACACCGAAGAAGGGTGACAGGAACAGCGTCGGCACCAGCATCAGGGCACTGACGACGCCGACCCAGAGCGCCGACCCGGTCAGGTCCCAGGTCATCCAGCCAATCAGGAAGCGGGTCATCCAGGTCGCCAGGGTCAGAAAGGCGCTGGCGGCGAAGTAATAGTTGAAGGCGGCCGACGAGAAGGCCGTGTTTTTCTTGTTATTACGCATGGGGGTTCCATGAATGCCGATGTCCGAGGCTAGCCACTCGTTACGCGTTACGCGTCACCCTGGACATCCGACACGAAAACGGGGCCCCGGAGGGCCCCGTTTCTGCAAAGGTACAGAGAGCCACTTACATGCTCTTGATATCGATATCGCCCTTGTGCGAGAGGTAGTCGTCCTCATCCTGCAGCAGGAAGGAGTTGTCCTCGGGAGGTGCCGCCAGATCCGGATTGGTGTCGGCGCTGAGCTTGATCATCAGGCGCAGGTCGTTGGCCGAGTCGGCATGGGCCAGGGCCACATCGTAGGTAATGATGCCCTGCTTGTAGAGTTCGAACAGCGCCTGGTCGAAGGTCTGCATGCCAAGGTTGGTGGACTTCTTGATGACGTCCTTGATCTCGTGCACTTCGGCCTTGCGGATCAGGTCCTGGATCAGCGGTGTATTGATCATCACCTCGATGGCGGCGCGGCGGCCCTTGCCGTCCTTGGTCGGCAGCAGCTGCTGCGCGACGATCGCCTTGAGGTTCAGCGACATGTCCATCCAGATCTGGTTATGGTGCTCCGGCGGGAAGAAGCTGATGATGCGGTCCAGTGCCTGGTTGGCGTTGTTGGCGTGCAGCGTCGCCATACAGAGGTGGCCGGTCTCGGCGAACGCCAGGCCGTACTGCATGGTGTCCTTGGAACGGATCTCACCCATCAGGATCACATCGGGCGCCTGACGCAGGGTGTTTTTCAGTGCCACGTCGAAGGATTCGGTATCGATGCCCACTTCACGCTGGGTGATGATGCTCTCCTTGTGATCGTGGATATACTCGATCGGGTCCTCGATGGTGATGATATGGCCGCGGCTGTGACTGTTGCGGTAATCGATCATCGACGCCAGCGAGGTGGACTTACCGGTCGAGGTACCGCCGACGAAGAGGATCAGGCCGCGCTTGGTCATCGACAGATCCTTCAGCACCGGCGGCAGGTTCAGCTCTTCCATCGACGGGATGCGGGTGGCGATGCGGCGCAGCACCATCCCCGGCGAGTTGCGCTGCATGAAGGCACTGACACGAAAACGCCCCATTCCCCTGGCACTGATGGCGAAGTTGCACTCGCTGGTGCCCTCGAACTCGGCCAGCTGCTTGTCGTTCATGGTGCTGTAGACCAGCGAACGAACCTGAGACGGCGTCAGCGGCTCCTTGGTCAGCGGTTTGATCGTGCCATCCACCTTGATACTGGGACGGGCGCCGGCGGTGACGAAAAGGTCCGAAGCGTCGCGGTCGATGACCACCTTGAGTAGTTGTGTAAAGTCCACGGTCTATTTCCCCAAGCCTGGTGCCCGTCAGAAGCTCTGCGGACTCTTTGCTTTTTCCCGCGCGGCTTCGCGCGATATCAATCCCTTTTGCAGCAACTCCAGCAACGACTGGTCCAGGGTCTTCATGCCGAAGGCCGCGCCGGTCTGGATTGCCGAATACATCTGCGCCACCTTGTCCTCCCGGATCAGGTTGCGGATGGCCGGCGTGCCGACCATGATCTCATGGGCCGCCACACGACCGCCATTGGTTTTCTTCAGCAGCGTCTGGGAAATGACGCCCTGCAGCGACTCCGACAGCATGGAGCGCACCATGTCCTTTTCCGCCGCCGGAAAGACGTCGATGACACGGTCGATGGTCTTGGCCGCCGAGGTGGTGTGCAGGGTTCCGAACACCAGGTGGCCGGTTTCGGCCGCGGTCAGCGCCAGACGGATGGTCTCGAGGTCACGCATCTCGCCCACCAGAATCACGTCCGGGTCTTCACGCAGTGCCGAGCGCAGGGCGTTGGCGAAACTGTGGGTATCGCGGTGCACCTCTCGCTGGTTGATCAGGCACTTCTTGCTTTCGTGCACGAATTCGATCGGATCCTCGATGGTCAGGATATGGTCGGTACGGTTGTCGTTGATGAAATCGACCATCGCCGCCAGGGTCGTGCTCTTGCCGGAGCCGGTGGGCCCGGTGACCAGCACCAGACCACGGGGCTTTTCGGCCATGTCCTGGAACACCTTGCCCATGCCGAGATCCTCGAGGGTCAGCACCCGGCTCGGAATGGTACGGAAAACCGCGGCGGCGCCTCGGTTCTGGTTGAAGGCGTTGACACGAAAACGCGCCAGGACGGCACCTCGATCGAGAAGTCGACCTCGAGGTTGTCCTCGTACTCCTTGCGCACCTTGTCGTTCATGATGTCGTAGATCAGCGACTGAACGGCCTTGTGATCCAGCGCCGGGAGCTTGATGCGACGCACGTCGCCGTCGACACGAATGACCGGTGGCATTCCGGCAGTGATATGCAGGTCGGAGGCTCCCTGCTGCACCGTAAACGACAAGAGTTCGGTAATGTCCATAGTCCCAGGTACCCGATATCACTTCCATTAAAGACCCTATTTCTAGCAGAATACCCGGGTCAATCCAATGGCCGGGCAGTCTGAATCAGGGTATGAACAGCATAGCAGACAATATTTGTGCAGTGCGCCAGCAAATCGCCGAGAGTGCAGCCCGCTGCGGCCGCGCGCCCGACAGCGTGCGGTTGCTGGCGGTCAGCAAGACCCGTAGTGCCGACGAACTGCGCCAGGCCTGTGAGGCCGGCCAGCGCGCCTTCGGCGAAAACTACCTGCAGGAAGCGCTCGACAAGATCGAGGCCCTGAAAGACCTTGCGCTGGAATGGCATTTCATCGGCCCGATCCAGTCCAACAAGACCCGCCCGATCGCCGAACACTTCGACTGGGTGCACAGCGTCGACCGCATCAAGGTCGCCCGCCGGTTGTCCGAACAGCGGCCGGCCGGACTGCCGCCGCTGAATGTCTGCCTGCAGGTCAATATCAGCGCCGAGGCGAGCAAATCGGGCTGCCTGCCCGACCAGGTCGCGGAACTTGCACGGGAAGTCGCTTCCCTTCCCGGCTTGCGCCTGCGTGGCCTGATGGCCATTCCCGAAGCCAGCGGCGTCCCCGCGGAACAGCGCCGCCCCTTTGCCGCGCTGCGCCAGTTGCTCGAGCAGCTGCGCGAGGAACTCCCGCAGCTGGATACCCTGTCGATGGGCATGTCCGGCGACATGTCGGCAGCGATCGAAGAAGGCGCAACCATCGTGCGCATCGGCACAGCCCTGTTCGGCCCCCGCGACTACAGCCGCCCCAACCCATGAAAGGAACCCGTTATGACCAAGAGCACTCAACCGACCGTTGCCTTTATCGGCGCCGGTAACATGGCCCGGGCCATTATCGGCGGCCTGCTGGACAACGGCTATCCGGCGAACCTGATCTGGGCCACCGGCACCCGCGCCGAGAAACTGGCCGACCTCGAGGCCCGGGGCCTCAACACCGGCACCAACAACGATGCGGCCGTTCTTGCCGCGGACATTCTGATCCTGGCGGTCAAGCCGCAAATCATGAAGCAGGTCTGCGAGCCAATGCGCGCCACTGTACAGCAACGCCGGCCACTGATCGTCTCGGTCGCGGCCGGTATCGGCTGCGACAGCCTGGATCAGTGGCTCGGCGGTAGTCATGCGGTGGTACGCTGCATGCCCAATACGCCGTCCCAGGTCCAGAGCGGCGCCAGCGGTCTCTACGGCAACGAACGCGTCAGCGACGAGCAGAAGGCTCAGGCCGAAAGCCTGATGAGCCATGTCGGTCTCGCCCTCTGGGTCGAGCGGGAGGAACTGCTGCATGCGGTCACCGCCGTTTCCGGATCCGGCCCCGCGTACTATTTCCTGTTTATGGAAGCGATGATGGCGGCCGGCGAAAAGCTCGGCCTCGGGGCGGATACCGCGCGCCGCCTGACCCTGCAGACCGCGCTCGGTGCCGCCCGCATGGCCAGCGCCAGTGAACTGGACCCGGCCGAGCTGCGCCGCAACGTGACGTCGCCCAAGGGGACCACCGAGCAGGCGATACTGTCGTTCCAGGCCGCCGGCCTCGAAAAAATCGTCGAAGAAGCGATGCAGGCCTGCGCGCAACGTTCCCGGGAGCTGGCGGAACAGCTCAGGGACTGAGTGGTGCGCGCCGGCCTCGCGGTTCATTCGGCCCGGGAAAGGCTCTATACTTGCCGCTAAATCAACAGCTTGAATGGAAGGCAGCGAACAGCCATGGGACAGGACCCGATCCTACTGATCATCCGCACAATCGGTGAACTCTACGCCTTTATCGTCGTGTTGCGTTTCCTGCTGCAACTGGCCCGGGCGGATTACTACAACCCGATCTCCCAGGCTGTCGCGCGCCTGACCAATGCCCCCTGCGCCCGCTGCAGCAGTTGATCCCCCGCGCCGGCCGTATCGATCTGTCGCCACTGGTGCTGGCCTACGCCGTCAAGCTGGCGACGCTGTTTGCGCTGATCTGGGTCGCCGGCCACAGTCTCGGCGTTGTCAGTCTGCTGATCTACGCCCTCGTCGGCCTGTTCAACACGGTGCTCACCATCTATTTCTGGGCCGTGATCGGCGCAGTGATCATCAGCTGGGTCGCGCCCAACAGCTACCATCCGGCCCCGCAGCTGATCCTGCAGCTGACCGAACCGCTGTTCGCGCTGGCACGCAAGGTGATTCCGCCGATCGGCGGCCTCGACCTGTCACCGATCCTGATTTTCCTGGTCATTCAGATCATTCAGTCCCAGATCGGACGGCTGGTGATGTAGCGTGACCGCCTTCTACCGCTGGCAGGGCGACGACCTGATTTTGAGCTGCCACCTGCAGCCCAGGGCATCGCGGGATGAGTTCTGCGGCCGCCACGGCGACAGCCTGAAGATACGCATCCAGGCACCGCCGATCGAGGGCCGCGCCAACGACCGGCTGATCCGCTTCCTCGCCCGCCAGTTCGGCGTCGCCAAAAGTGCCGTCGAGATCCTCGGCGGCGAACTCGGGCGTCAGAAACGGGTCCGGATTGCCGCCCCCGAACGCCTGCCGGAAGAGCTGGGCATCGAACGATAAGCACCGAAGCCCGCTGCAACGTCTACGCTTGCAATACGGGACCCGGGATGGCAAACGGCCGTCTCGATCATATTCTGCCTGCGGATGGCCCCTGATGCCGACAACCTTTGCCGACGATTCGGTCGGACTCGTCGCCCCCGGCGACTTCATTTCGACCAGCCGCTGCAACTGGCCAGCGGACGCGTGCTGGAACAGTACGACCTGGTGATCGAGACCTATGGCAAGCTCAATGCCGACCATTCCAATGCCGTGCTGGTCTGTCATGCGCTGTCCGGCAACCATCATCTGGCCGGCTACCACAGCACGGACGACCGCAAGCCGGGCTGGTGGGACTCGGCGATCGGGCCGGGCAAGCCGATCGATACCGACCGATTTTTCGTCGTCGGCCTCAACAACCTCGGCGGCTGCCACGGCTCGACCGGTCCCAACCAGATCAACCCGGAGACCGGAAAGCCCTATGGCCCCGACTTTCCCATCGTCACGGTACCGGACTGGGTCGAAAGCCAGGCCAGACTGGCCGACCGTCTCGGTATCCGCCAGTGGGCGGCGGTGATCGGCGGCAGCCTGGGCGGCATGCAGGCGCTGCAATGGGCCATCGATTACCCCGACCGGCTGCGTCACTGCCTGGTGATCGCGGCGGCGCCGAAACTGACGGCGCAGAACATCGCCTTCAACGAGGTGGCGCGCCAGGCGATCTCCCGCGACCCGCAGTTCCATGACGGGCATTACTACGAACAGGATGCGCTTCCCAAAACGGGGCTGATGCTGGCGCGAATGCTGGGCCATATCACCTATCTGTCCGATCATGGCATGCGCGAGAAATTCGGCCGCGAACTGAAGAGCGGCGCCCTCAGTTTCGACTTCAACCCCCAGTTCGAGGTCGAGTCCTATCTGCAGTATCAGGGCGAGCGCTTTTCCGCCAGTTTCGATGCCAACAGTTATCTGCTGATGACCAAGGCGCTGGATTATTACGACCCGGCGGCGGCCTGCGGCGACAGCCTGAGCGAGGCCCTGGCCGGCGTGCAGTGCCGCTTCATGGTGATTTCGTTTACCAGCGACTGGCGCTTTTCGCCGGAGCGGTCACGCGAAATCGTCGATGCGCTGATCGATGCACGCAAGGCCGTGAGCTATGTCGAAATCGACGCTTCCCATGGCCACGATGCCTTCCTGATTCCGATCCCCCGCTACATGGAAGTACTGCACGCCTACATGCAGCGGGTGCTGGCCGGGCTCCCGGCGGAGGGCCACTGAGATGCGCGCGGATCTCGATATTATCCAGGCCTGGATCCAGCCCCACAGCCGGGTACTGGATCTCGGCTGCGGCGACGGCGAGCTGCTGGGCTACCTGAATCGGCACAAGCAGATCGAGGGCTACGGCCTGGAATACGACCATGACAACATCACGGCCTGTATCGAGGCCGGCATCAACGTTATCGAAAAGAATATCGACGAGGGGCTGGCGTCGCTGCGCGATAACAGCTTCGATGTCGTGATCATGACCCAGGCGCTGCAGGTCATGCACAGTCCGGACCGGATCGTCGACGAAATGCTGCGGATCGGGCGGGAGTGCATCGTCACCTTTCCGAACTTCGGCCACTGGCGCGCCCGTGGCTATCTCGGGTTTCGCGGCCAGATGCCGGTGTCGAAGTTCCTGCCCTATACTTGGTACAACACACCCAACATCCACTTCTGCACGTTCAAGGATTTCGAACGCCTCTGTGTCGAGCGCAATATACATATCCGGGAGCGGACCGTGGTGGACCATGAACACA
Organism: Marinobacterium aestuariivivens; assembly: GCF_042661465.1. Taxonomy (NCBI): domain Bacteria; kingdom Pseudomonadati; phylum Pseudomonadota; class Gammaproteobacteria; order Oceanospirillales; family Oceanospirillaceae; genus Marinobacterium; species Marinobacterium aestuariivivens. The sequence goes on from NZ_JBHSWE010000001.1 coordinate 1,850,764, forward strand.
GGGACCGCTGGTGGCAACGCCTGTGGCCGAACATGCTGGGTGAGATCGCCATTTACCGGATAACGCGGTGATCTGCAGGAGCGGCGAAGCCGGAGGGCACTTCCCCGCCGCGAACAGGCACGCCACCTGTAGGAGCGGCGCCCCGCCGCGAATGGTGAGTAGACGGCTTGCTGCAAGCGTAGGGTGCTGGTGAGCGGCGCGAACCGCACCACTATGTTAAGAGATAGCAAGAGACCAGCGAACCGGCCAGCAGGCCGGCAATGGAAGGAGAGACCATGAGAGCAATCAACCTATCCCCTGTGGGCGCGGCTGCCAGCCTGGCCGCCCTACTGCTGGCGGCGACACCGGCCGTCAATGCCGATCAGTCCGTCTCCTATGGCGACTACGAGGTTCATTACAACGCCTTCAACAGCACCTTCCTCGAGCCCGACGTCGCCGAGAGTTACGGCCTGACCCGCAGCGGCAACCTGGCACTGATCAATGTCTCGGTGCTGCAGAAGCAGGCCGACGGCAGCATGAAGCCGGTCACGGCGGACATCAACGGTACCGCCAACAATCTCATCGGGCAATCGCTGAAGCTCGACTTTCAGGAGATTCGCGAAACCGATGCGTTGTACTATATTGGCGGACTGCGCTTCGCCGGCGAGCAGCTGATGCGGATAAACCTCGAGGTGCAGCCCGAGTCCCATCCGTCCCCTTACAGTATCCAGTTTGAACAGACCTTTTATCCAGAATGAGCCACCAGAGCATCCACAAGATCGTGCTGGCCAGCGGCAACGCCGGCAAGCTGCGTGAATTCAGTCAGGTTCTCGCCCCGCTCGAGATCGAAGTCGTACCCCAGTCGGCATTCCGGATCTCTGATGCCGACGAGACCGGACTGAGTTTTGTCGAAAATGCCATCATCAAGGCCCGCCATGCCTGCCGCCACAGCGGATTGCCGGCGTTGGCCGATGACTCGGGCCTGGAGGTCGATGCACTGAATGGCGCGCCGGGCATCTATTCGGCGCGCTTTGCCGGCCCCGGCGCCAGCGACGCCGAAAACTGCGAACGCCTGCTACACCAGCTCGCCGGCATCGCAGACGCCCAGCGCAGCGCCCGGTTTCGCTGCGTGCTGGTATTCATGCGCCATGCCGAAGACCCGACACCGTTGATCAGCATCGGCACCTGGGAAGGCAACATTCTCCATGCTCCGAGAGGCGACGGCGGCTTCGGTTACGACCCGCTGTTCCTGGTACCGGAACTGGGTCTCAGTGCGGCGGAGATCTCGCCCGAGCAGAAGAACCGCCTCAGCCATCGCGGCCAGGCAGTGGCCAGGCTGGCCGAACAGATCGGGCCCTACCTGAAGTAGTGACGACATTACCGGCCACCCGTGGGATAATTGGCTGGGTTGTAGGGTGGAATGAGCGAAGCGAATTCCACCGGTGCTTTCAGGTCGCGCCGCGGTTTATGTTGATTGACCCCGCTGCTGTCTGGGATCACCGGTGGAATTCGCACCTTCGGTACTCATTCCACCCTACAAACTGATCACCACTTAAGACTCGCCATTGATGCTACTGCCACCGCTGTCACTTTACATCCATATCCCCTGGTGCGTGCGCAAGTGCCCGTACTGCGACTTCAATTCCCATGCGGTGCGGGACGAGCTGCCCGAGGCGGATTACGCCGCCGCGTTGATGGCGGACCTCGAGGCGGAACTGGCCGATGTGCAGGGCCGCGAGATCGGGACGGTCTTTATCGGCGGCGGCACTCCGAGCCTGTTCTCGGCCAATGCCATCGGAAAAATTATCGAAGGCGTCGCGGCCCGAACGCCCCTGGCCCCGGATGCCGAAATCACCATGGAGGCGAATCCCGGCACCTTCGAACAGGCGCGTTTCGCCGGCTTTCGCGAGGCCGGTGTCAACCGGCTGTCGGTCGGTATCCAGAGTTTCAGCGACGAGCAGTTGCGGGCCCTGGGCCGCATTCACAGTGCCGACGAGGCCTATCGCGCTGTTGCCAGCGCCCGGGCCATCGGGTTCGACAACATCAACCTGGACCTGATGCACGGTCTGCCGCAACAGGACCTGGCCGGCGCGATGCACGACCTGGAAACGGCAATCGGCCTGCAGCCGGAGCACCTTTCCTGGTATCAGCTCACCATCGAGCCCAACACCGAGTTCAACGCCCGCCCGCCGACCCTGCCGGTCGACGAGCTGCTGTGGGATATCCAGGAGCAGGGCCAGCAGAGACTGGCGCAGCACGGCTTCCGCCAGTACGAGGTCTCGGCTTATGCCCGGGCTGGACGGGAAGCGGCCCACAACCTCAATTACTGGCGTTTCGGCGACTACATCGGCATTGGCGCCGGCGCCCACGGCAAATTGACGCGGGCCGGCGAAAACAGCATCCTGCGCCGCTGGAAGCAGCGCCAGCCGGCGGCCTACATGGACCCGACCCGCCGCCTCGGTGGCGAAAGCCTCATCGAGCAAGACGAGCTGGCGTTCGAGTTCATGCTCAATGCGCTGCGGCTGGTTGAGGGTGTACCGGTTGCGCTCTTTACCGAGCGCACCGGTCTTGCCCCGGACGGTATTCATTCCCGGATCGAAAGCGCCGTGCGCAAGGGACTGCTTGAAGCCGACGTGCACCTTATCCGCCCGACGTCACAGGGCCGGCTGTTCCTCAATAACCTGCTCGAAATGTTTCTGTGACGGGTGACGGGTGACGGGTGACGGGTGACGGGGGGATCGTAGGGTGCTGGTTATCGCCATGGATGGCGGAAGGCCGCCCCGCATGAATCCGAACGCGGCCCGCCTGTCAATGCAGGAGCAATTGCCAGGAAGCGAAGCGCACCGCACCGCTCGACCTCGATGGTGCGGTTCGCAGGCTCACCGGCACCCTACAGGGTGACGCGGGAGGCGGCGATCTCGGCGATTTCGGTCAGCGCCCGGGGCACTTCGCTCAGGCAGCGTACGGTCTGATCCGGTGCCGGACCGCCGGGCCAGGCCTGGGCGTTGAGGTTGACCCAGATGGTCCAGTAACCGGCATTGTGGGCCCCCTCGATGTCGGCAACCGGATTGTCGCCGACATGCACCACCTGCTCAGGCCTCAGGCCGGTCTTTTCCAGCGCCTGTTCGAACATCAGCGGGTGCGGCTTCTCGGTACCGGTACCGTCGGCATTGAACTGGAAGTCGAAGTACTGCCCCAGTCCGACCCGGTCGACATCGGCATTGCCGTTGCTCAGCGCGCCGATCATCAGACCGCGTTCGCGCAGGATCTGCAGCATGGTCACGGCATGTTCGAAAAACTCGACCTGATTGCGGCCATCGAGAAACACTTCGAACGCCTGCAACGCCAGCGCCTCGGCCCGGGGCTGTGAATAGCCGGCCGTGAGCAACCCCTGCTCCAGCAGACGCAGCCGGATCTGGGTGACGCTGTGCGCTATCTCCGGATGACGTTCCAGCACCTCGCTGCGCAACCGCGGCAGGTCGGCCAGCGAGAACTGGCGGGTAAAGAGCTCGGCATTTCGAGCCAACCAGTCGAACAGCGAACGGTTCGCCGCTTCGATCACCGGGTCCACGGCCCAGAGGGTATCGTCCAGATCGAAGGTGACACACTTGATCATTTTTTCTTCCGTGCTCTTGGATGGGCCCTGTCGTAGACATCGGCCAGATGCTGAAAATCCAGGTGCGTATAGACCTGGGTCGTTGCAATATCGGCATGCCCCAGCAGCTCCTGGACGGCTCGCAGATCGCCACTGGACTCCAGCAGATGGCTGGCGAAGCTGTGGCGCAGGCGATGAGGATGAACCTGCCCCTCGGTCGCCTGATGTCGGCCCCAGTGTTCCAGCCGCTGCTGCACGGCCCGGGTGCTGATGCGCCCGCCACGGCTGCTGACGAACAGCGCCGGGTCTTCGCCCCGCACCAGACCCGGACGCCAGTCCAGCCAGACATCGAGGGCCGCCAGCGCCTTGCCGCCGACCGGCAGCATACGGGTTTTGCGGCCCTTGCCGGTCACCACGAGGCTTGCATCACGAAAGTCGATATCGCCGAGGTCGAGACTGACAAGCTCCGCCAGCCGTAGCCCTGATGAATAGAGTAGCTCCATCATGGCGCAATCGCGCGCTGAAACTGCATCGCTGACCGGTATCTGCATCAGCTGGCCGACCTGATCGGCATCCAGGGTCTTCGGCAGACGGCGCGGAGCCCGGGGCGCACTGATGCCAAGCCCGGGGTTCCGGGCGCAGAGCCCTTCGCGGTTGAGGAAGCGATAAAAGGTGCGGATCGCGGACAGCAGGCGCTGAATGCTCTTGCCGGACAATCCCTCGCGGTGAGCCCCGGCGACAAAGGCCCGCACATCGCGGGGCATGATGGCATCCCAGCCGGCCAGGTTGTTGTCGGCGGCGTAGCGGCTCAGGCGTTCGAGGTCGCGACGATAGCTGGCCAGGGTATGCTCCGAGCACTGGCGCTCGCTGCGCAGATAGCGCAGAAAAGACTCCAGTTCGGCGGCGGTGTCCATCAGCCCCGGTTCAGGATGCGGGACAGCACCCGGCTCAGCACCTCCCCGACATAGCTGAGGAAGAGCGTGCCCTGGCTGCTCTGGAAATAGTGCGGATCATAGCTGCCGATCGCCAGCAGGCCCAGGGTTTCGCCCTGCACCAACGGCACCACGGCACCGGATTGCACGCGGAAGGCCTGCTCCTGAAAAATACAGGCATGCAGGGTTTCCGGCAGCCGGCCACAGCTTGGCAGGCTGGTTTCGAGCAGCGGCTCCAGCAGCTGCAACTCGTCGGCGTCCAGCTGACGCAGATTGTTGGCATCCGCCGGTATTTCGCCCAGCAGCAACAGCGACGTCGTATCGCCGTGGAAGTCGCCGCACAGGCTTTCGTCGATGGCGATGGCGACATCGTCCAGGGTTTCGCAGCCGAGCAGCGCCAGTACCATGCGCTTGGTCTTCTCGAACTGGATATCGTTGTGGCGCGCCACCTCGATCAGATCCGACAGATGGGTGCGCAGCTGCTGGTTCTTCTCCCGCAGCACGCCGGTCTGGCGCGCGACCAGGGAGACTGCCGTACCGGTTTCGTGCGGCACGTAGAGCTTTTCCAGCAGGTGGCTATGGCGGGAAAAGAAATCGGGATTGTCGGCCAGGAAATCGGCCACCTGCTGCTCGTCCGGGGTCGCCGGCAGCGGCTTGGCTTGTTCGCTCATAGGAAAATCTGCCCTTCGAATACGGTCGTCGCCGGTCCCGTCATCATCACCGGCTCGCCGTCACCGGCCCAGCGGATGCGCAGCTCCCCCGGCAGATGCACCCTGACGTCGTCGTCGAGCAGCCCGCGCAGGCGCCCGGCCACCACGGCAGCGCAGGCGCCGGTACCGCAGGCACGGGTTTCCCCGGCGCCCCGCTCATAGACGCGCAGCCGGATCTCGTTGCGCGAGACCACCTGCATGAAGCCGATATTGGCGCGGGCCGGAAAGCGGGGATGGGACTCCAGCTGCGGCCCCAGCGTCTCCACCGGCGCCCGGGCGACATCGTCCACCAGCAGCACGCCGTGGGGATTGCCCATCGACACGGCGCCGACCTCCAGGGACCGGCCCTCGACCTCGATATCGTAGGTAATCGCCCGCTCCGCCGCCTGGAACGGAATCTCGACCGGCTCCAGCTGCGGCGCCCCCATATCGACCTCGACCTGACGATCCTCGAGCACCCTCAGCACGGCCCTGCCCTTGGCGGTCTCGACGGCGATGACCGGCTTGATCGTCAGACGCTTGTCGCGCACGAATTTGGCGAAACAGCGGGCGCCGTTGCCGCAATGCTCCACCTCGGAGCCATCGGCATTGTAGATACGGTAACGGAAATCCATCTGCGGATCCGTCGGCGGCTCGACGATCAACAGCTGATCGAAGCCGATGCCGACATGGCGGTCGGACAGCCGGCGCACCAGGGCCGGCGTGATCCTGGCCCGCTGGGTCACGAGGTCGACGACCATGAAATCGTTGCCCAGGCCGTGCATTTTGGTAAAGCGTACCAGCATAGTCTTTCCGTTTCTCAGTGGGGGTCCTTAGGCAGCAGCTGTTCGCCGTGCAGCAGATCGCCCAGGCTTTCCCGCTTGCGCACCAGATAGGCCTGATTGTCATGCACCATCACCTCGGCCGGACGCGGGCGGGTGTTGTAGTTGGAGCTCATGACGAAACCATAGGCGCCGGCGGAACAGACCGCCAGCAGGTCGCCCGGCTGGAGGTTGAGCTGCCGGTCCTTGCCGAGGAAGTCGCCGGTCTCACACACCGGTCCCACCAGATCGTAGTTCAGGGTTTCACCTTCCTCGCGCAACGAGACCGGAATGATCTCCTGATAGGCACTGTAGAGGGATGGCCGGATCAGATCGTTCATGGCACCGTCGATGATCGCGAAATGCTTGTCGCCGTTGCTCTTGAGAAACTCGACCCGGGTCAGCAGCACGCCGGCATTGGCCGCGATCGAGCGGCCCGGCTCGAAGATCAGGCTCAACTTGCGATCGCCAAGCTTCTCGAGCACCGCCTCGATGTAGGACTGGGGCGTCGGCGGCTGCTCGTCGGTATAACAGACGCCGAGACCACCGCCCAGATCCAGGTGACGGATCTGGATACCGTCGGCGGCGAGTTCGTCGACCAGCACCAGCAAGCGTTCAAGCGCATCGAGGAAGGGGCGGGTCTCGGTCAGCTGGCTGCCGATATGGCAGTCCATGCCGACCACCTCGACGTTGTCCAGCGTCGCCGCATGGCGATAGACGTCGCGCGCCCGCTCGATGGCGATGCCGAACTTGTTCTCCTTCAGCCCGGTGGAGATATAGGGGTGGGTACCGGCATCGACGTCCGGATTGACGCGAAAGGACACGGGCGCCACGGCACCGACTTCGGCCGCCACCGCATTGATGCGCTCGAGCTCCGCCTCGGACTCGATGTTGAAACAGTGAATGCCGACTTCCAGCGCACGCAATATTTCCTGCGGCTGCTTGCCGACACCGGAAAAGACCACCTTGGCCGGATCGCCACCGGCCTTCAGGACCCGCTCGAGCTCGCCCTGGGAGACGATGTCGAAACCGGCGCCCAGACGCGCCAGCACGTTGAGCACCGCGATATTGCTGTTGGCCTTGACTGCATAGCACACCAGCGCATCACGGCCTTCCAGAGCCTGGGCATAATTGAGGTAGGCTCGCTCCAGGGCGTCGCGGGAATAGACATAGAGCGGTGTGCCGTATTCGTCAGCGATCCTGTCGAGGCTCATCTCCTCGCAGTACAGACGGCCGTTGCGGTATTCGAAACTATCCATTACTCAACCCGTTCATCGTTTTCAGGATGCTGTTGCTGTTCGCTGGTCTGGGGAGCCTGATCCGGCAGGTAGAGCGGTCCCTTCTGACCACAGCCCGTCAGAGCCGCCATCGCGACGACCATCGCGACCCAATGTATCCAGAATCCGCGTTTCACGATCGCCGCCCCCTTATCAAGTCGATCCAAACGGTCGATTATACAGCTCTTTCGGGTAGTAATGTCACTCTCAGCCGTCTTTGCTGCGTTTGCGGCAAGGCGCGAATCGCGCCGTGTAATGAATCTACATAAGCGATGAGCAACACAGCCGCGGACGCAGCAAAGGCGGCCCTGCGGGAGCCCCGGCAAGCGCCGCTGGCGGCGTTGCAGCCGCGCGACATGGAGCCACCATGCCTTTGCGACTGCGCCTTGCCGATCGGCGCTTTCCGGGGCTCTGAGTTCTGACATTACTATCCGAAAGAGCTGTTGGATGAGTAGCCGCAGAAACTCGGATATACTGCCGGCACGAAATCCCGGCCGACAGCAGAAGGACGCCCGATCCATGACCGAATCCGAATTCAACGACCGCGTCGACGAAACCCTCGGGACCATCGAGGAGATTCTCGACGAAGCCGACAGCGACCTGGATTACGAAAGCCAGGGCGGCATGCTCACCGTGAAATGCGAAAACGGCAGCCAGGTCATCTTCACCCGCCAGCCGCCGGTCACCCAGCTCTGGGTCGCGGCCCGAAACGGCGGTTTCCACTTCGATTTCGATGCCGGATCCGGCCGCTGGCTGCGCGACAGTGACGGTGCGCCGCTGGCGGAAGTGCTCGCAGAGATATTCAGACTGCAGGCCGGCGAAGATTTTGCCTTCCCGTTTTGATCGGCTGCCGGGCGGCAATATTGCCGTAGCCTGGAATGAGCCGGTAGGCGAATTCCGGGGAATCCGGTCCATTGAGACAGGGTGGTAGCCGGCATGATGGCGTCGGAATTCGGCCCTTCGGGGCTCATTCCAACCTACGATCGAGCATCGTTTCGACTTCCTGGTACAGCCGCTCGAGGGCACCGCGGTTGCGCTCGACGAATTCGCGGGCGGAGCTGCCAAGCTGCCTGCAGTACCCGGGCTCGTCCAGCAGGCGCCGGCACTCCCGCTCCAGTTCAGCGCCATTGGCGACCCGCACCAGACCACCGACCGCCTCGAGCTGGTCGCAGATCGCCTGGAAATTGAACACCTCCCGCCCCATCAGCACCGGCTTGCCCAGCGCAGCCGGCTCCAGCGGATTATGGCCGCCCCGGGGCACCAGACTGCCGCCGACAAAGGCGATATCGGCAGCGGCGTAAAAGCCCATCAGCTCGCCCATGGTATCGCCCAGATAGACCGACACCTGCGCATCCACCGGCTCCTGCCGGCTGTGGCGCGCCACCTTGCAGCCGGCATCGGTGCAGAGGCGGTAAACGCTGTCGAAGCGCTCCGGATGGCGCGGCACCAGTACCAGCAGCAGATCCGGATGCGTTTTGCGCAGCGCTGCGAGAGCATCCAGCAGCAAGGCATCCTCGCCTTCATGGGTGCTGCCCGCCACCAGCACCGGGCGCGCCTCGCCCCAGCCCCGGCGCAGACGCCCGCCGGCCTCCAGCCACTCGGGCCTGACCTCGATATCGAACTTGATACTGCCGCTGATGCCCAGACGCTGTTGCGGCAGCCCCAGCCCGAGAAAACGCTCGCCATCGGCGGCATGTTGCGCAACGACCCGGGTCAGCTGCTGCAGCATCGGTTTCGTCAAGCCAGCGAAGCGCCGGTAGCCCCGGGCCGAACGGGCCGAGAGCCGGGCATTGGCGAGCACCACCGGGACGCCGGCAGCATGGCAATGGTGGACAAGATTCGGCCAGAGCTCGGTCTCGACGGTGATGCAGGCCAGCGGCCGTACCCGGCGCAAAAAGCGGTCGAGGGCCCCGGGCAGGTCCCAGGGGCAGTAGGCATGGCGCACCCGATCGCCGAACAGGGTCCGCACTCGTTCGGCGCCGGTCGGCGTCGTGGTCGTCAGCAGGATCGGCAGGTCCGGTCGGCGCGCCAGCAGCAGTTCGACCAGCGGGGCTATCGCGACCGTTTCGCCGACCGATACCGCATGGATCCAGAGCGGCTGCCGTTCGCTGGCGGCGACATATCCCAGCCGCTCACGCCAGCGCTCGCGATAGGCCGGCGCCCGGCGGCCCCGCCACCAGAGGCGCACCAGTATCAGGGGCAGCGCCAGATAGAGAAACAACGTATAGAGGCGACGTGCCATCAGGCCGGACTCAACTGTCCGCAAACTGCATGCGATAAAGTGCCGCGTAGGCCCCCCTGCTCGAGGAGTTCCCGATGACTGCCCTGCTCGATGATACGGCCATGATCCAGCACGACGATGGTATCGGCCTTTTCCACCGTCGACAGCCGGTGGGCGATGACCAGGGTGGTACGCCCCTTCATCACCAGCTCGAGCGCCTCCTGAATATGGCGCTCGGATTCGGTATCCAGCGCCGAGGTCGCCTCGTCGAGGATCAGGATGGGCGCATCCTTGAGAATCGCCCGGGCGATGGCGATACGCTGGCGCTGCCCGCCCGAGAGCAGCAGACCGCTCTCGCCCACCTCGGTCTGGAGCCCCTGGGCAGGCGGTTGGCGAATTCCATCACATGGGCCGCTTCGGCCGCCGCCTCAATCTGTTCCTGACTGCAGCCGGCCATCGCACCGTAGGCGATATTGTCGGCGATGGTGCCGTTGAACAGCACCACCTGCTGGTTCACCAGCGCAATCTGCTGGCGCAGGTTCTCGAGTTGGTAGTCCTCCAGCGGTACGCCGTCCAGCAGTATCTGGCCGCTCCAGCCGGCATTGAAACGTGGCAGCAGCGATGCCAGCGTCGACTTGCCGCTGCCGGAGCGCCCGACCAGCGCCACGGTCTGCCCGGGGGCCAGGTGCAGGTCCACATCATGCAGTACCACGCTGCCATTGCTCGCATAGCTGAAGCTGACCTTGTCGAACTGCAGATCGCCGCGTACCCGGTCGACGCGATGGTGCCCGCTGTCCTGCTCCGGCTCCTCGTCTATCACCGAAAACACCGACTCGGAAGCGGCGATCCCCTTCTGGATAATGGTGCTCAGATCGGTCAGGGCCCGCAGCGGCTTGGTGATCAGACCGGCGGCCGTTAGAAAGGCGACAAACTCGCCGGTGCTCATACCGCCCATCACCGTGGGATTCATGGCGACATACAGCAGACTGGCCAGCGCCATCGCGATCAGGAACTGCACGGTCGGGGTATTCAGCGACTGGGTCACGACCATCTTCATGAACTGACGCCGGTTACGGTCGCTGGCCGCATGGAAACGGCTGCGCTCGAACTCGGTGCCGCCGAAGATGCGTACGATCTGGTAGCCCTTGATGGTTTCGGACGCGGCACTGGTGATATCGCCAACCGACTGCTGCAGACGGCGGCTCAGCTTGCGCATCCGCTTCGACGCCACCGCCACCACCACGGCGATAAAGGGCGAGGCGGCGATAAAGATCAGCGTCAGCTTCCAGTTGAGGTAGAAGAGGTAGGCGAACAGCCCGACCACGGTCAGACCTTCACGCAACACTGTCTTGACCGCATTGGTGACGGCACCGGTGACCTGCTCGACGTTGTAGGTCAGCTTGGCCAGCAACTCGCCGCTGGCGGTCTGGTGGTAATAGCTGCTCGGCAATGTCAGCATGCGGTCGAACAGTTCGGTTCGCAGGCTGTGCACGACCTGGCGCGCGACATGACTGATGCTGAAGTTGCCGACGAAGGTACCCACCCCGCGCATCGCGAAGATGCCCAGCACCGCCAGGGCCAGGAGGCCGCGTTGCTGCAGCTCGCCCTTTTCGACCGCATCGACCACATGCTGCAGCCACTTGGCCGACAGCGCCTGGGATGCGCCGAATACCGCGAAGGCGGCGAAACTGACGACGAAGGCAAACCAGTAGGGCTTCACATAGACCAGCAGGCGCTTGTAGAGCGTCCAACTGCCGGGTTCGGTTGCCGGTACTTGCTGTTTATTCATCTCAGACCGCATTGTTCCGTATTTTGGCGCACATTATACATGGACAACCGCCGCCTGCCTCTCCGGTCGGTCTTCCCCATCCATCCCCATCCCGCCTGTCTGCGCTCTGAGCCCTCGGCAACAAAAGATAGCGGTCAGCGATACGCCAGCCCCAACTAGGCGTTATCATTCAGGGGAACACAGCTACAGCCCACTACAGAAAGCCTATGAAAATCGCAGTTGCCGGAACCGGTTACGTTGGCCTGTCCAATGCCGTACTGCTCGCGCAGCATAACGAAGTCGTCGCACTCGATATCGTCGAAACGAAGGTAGAGCTGATCAATGCACGACGCTCGCCGATTGCCGATGCCGAGATCGAAGCCTACCTGCAGGATAAACCGCTCAACCTGCGAGCCACCCTGGACAGGGAGGAGGCCTACAGCGACGCCGATTTCGTCATCATCGCCACGCCGACCGACTACGACCCGCAGACCAACTATTTCAACACCAGCAGCGTCGAAGCCGTGATCCGCGATGTGATGGCGATCAGCCCGAACACGGTGATGATCATAAAATCCACCATCCCGGTGGGTTACACGGCCGAGCTGAAACAGACCTTCGCCACCGACAACCTGATCTTCTCGCCGGAGTTCCTGCGTGAAGGCAAGGCACTGCACGACAACCTTTATCCGTCCCGGGTCGTCGTCGGCGAGCGCAGCAAGCGCGCACGGGTCTTCGCCGCGTTGCTGCAACAGGGTGCCATCCAGAAGGACGTGCCGATACTGTTCACCGACAGCACCGAAGCCGAGGCGATCAAGCTGTTTGCCAACACCTACCTGGCGATGCGCGTCGCCTACTTCAACGAGCTGGACAGCTATGCCGAAACCCATGGCCTGGACAGCCGCCAGATCATCGAAGGCGTCTGCCTGGACCCTCGCATCGGCAGCCACTACAACAATCCGTCATTCGGCTACGGCGGCTATTGTCTGCCCAAGGATACCAAACAGCTGCTGGCGAATTACGCCGACGTACCGAGCAACCTGATCCGCGCCATCGTCGACGCCAACACCACACGCAAGGACTTCATCGCCGAGTCGATCCTTCGCCGACAGCCCAAAACCGTCGGCCTTTACCGCCTGGTCATGAAAGCCGACTCCGACAATTTCCGCGCCTCGGCGATTCAGGGCGTCATGAAGCGGATCAAGGCCAAGGGCGTGGAAGTCGTCGTCTACGAACCGGTACTGCAGGAGGACGAATTCTTCCACTCTGAAGTGATACGCGATCTCGAAAACTTCAAGGCCCGTGCGGACTTGATCGTCGCCAACCGCATGACGCCCGAGCTGCGGGATGTCGAAGCCAGGGTTTATACCCGCGACCTGTTCGGCGGCGATGCGTAGCCCGGGACACTGGCCGCGGTTTGCCGCCGCGGCCGCGGGGCCTTAAAATGCAGCGAAATTCCGGGCGATGGACCATGGCGCGCAAAGACGAATCCCAAGACTCTTTCTCACACCCCCGTTTCTGGCTGACCTGGAGCGGCATGGGGCTGCTGTGGCTGCTGAACCGCCTGCCGTACCGGGCACAGCTCGCTGCGGGAAAAGCGCTCGGACTTGGCCTTTATCACCTGGCCCGCGGCCGCCGTCATGTTGTCGAGGTCAATGTCCGGCTCTGCTTTCCGGAACTGCCGGCCGAGGAGCGGAAACGACTGGTACGGGAGATCTTCATCAACAACGGTATCGGCGTTTTCGAAACTGCAATGGCCTGGTGGTCGCCGGCCGACTGGTTCCGCGACCGCATCGTCTTCAAGGGCCGCGAGCACCTGGAGGCCGCGCTCGCCCAGGGCAACGGCGTGATACTGCTCGGCGCCCACTTTTCGACTCTCGATCTGGGCGGCCTGCTGTTTGCCCGGTTTTATCCGGTGGATGCGATGTATCGTCGCCACAACAGCCCGCTGATGGAGAAGATCATCACCCGGGGCCGCAGCCGCTATTTCGGCCAGTCGATCGAGCGCTCCGATATCCGCTCGGTGATCAGGGCGCTGCGCAAGAACCATATCATCTGGTACGCTCCGGACCAGGATTTCGGTATCAGGCAGTCGGTCTACGCCCCCTTCTTCGGCGTGCCGGCGGCGACCATCACCGCCACCAGCCGTCTGGTGAAGCTCAACAACTCACCGATCCTGATGCTGGCCCAGCACCGCCTGCCGGATGGCCGCTACGAGCTCGAACTGTTCCCGGTCATCGCGCCTTTCCCGACCGGAGACGAGGAAGCGGATGCAGCCCGCATCAATGCCGAACTGGAGCGCGCCATCCGCAAGGATCCCGCCCAGTACATGTGGGTGCACAAGAGGTTCAAAACTCATCCGAAGGGCAAGAACTACCTCTATCGCACGGCGCAGCCAGAGCTGTCTGCCCATGAATGACGCCGCGGGCCCGATCAACCTGTTCGTCTCGCGCACGCCGCTGCAGCTGCTCAACTGCATCGAGGCACGGGACCGCTTCCACGGCACCGGCAGTACGCCCAATGTGCTGTTGCTGACCTATCGCAAGCCGGCCGACCTCGCGCTCTGCGAGCCGCTGCTCGACGGGGGCTGGAATCGCGTCATCCGTTTTCGCCTCAATGCGTTCAGCCGCTATTGCTATCCGCTGCTGCTCTGGCGGGCGCTGGCCGACAGCCGCATCGACCACTACTACAGCGCCTGGCTGAAGCACCTGCACGCCCATATCTTCAACACCTGGCGGCCGGCCCGCACCCTGTTGATCGACGATGGCAACGAGGTACTGATCCAGTCCAGCCGCATCGAGAAGGGCGAACTGTTCGGCATGCAGAAGGCGTCCTGGCTCGATCGGCTGCTGCGCCGACGCCGCAGCATAGCGGCCGACGTGCGCCCGGCCTACTTCACGCTCTACGAGCTGCCCTGGGTTCCGGCCGGGCGGCACATCCTCAACGACTACCGGGCACTGAGGGAAAAGGGCGGCCAGCTGGAGCGCCGGGATCTGGTACTCTTTATCGGTTCCAATACGCATCCGAAGCATATCCGCGACGCCGCGGTCTTCACCGGCCTGTTGCGACGGGTCCGGACCCACTTCGGCGATCGCCGCCTGCTCTACGTGCTGCACCGCTACGAGGACGCACAGCGGGTCCGGGCGCTGGCGGAGCCTCTGGGCTTCGAGGTGGTCCGCTTTGACAGCATTCTCGAATGCGTCCCGCTGGCCGAAGGCTGGCTGCCGCAGGAGGTGGCGACGTTCAACTCCTCGGCCGCCGATACCCTGCACCAGCTCTACGGTCTGCCGGTGACGGTCTTCGAGATCGCCCTGGACCGGCTTGGCCCGGACTCCAACCGGGACAAGTGGCAACAGCTCTACCGGGAGCTCGCCGCCCGCCACCCCAACTTCATATGCGACAACGGACAGGCCCTGCCATGAAACAGTCGACCTTCATCATCGCCGAAATCGGCCAGGCCCATGACGGCAGCCTCGGCATCCTGCACTCCTATATCGATGCCGTCGCCCAGACCGGCGTCGACGCGATCAAGTTCCAGACCCATATCGCCGAAGCCGAAAGCAGCGCCCTCGAACCCTTCCGGGTGAAGTTTTCCTACGTCGACAGCACCCGCTACGACTACTGGCAGCGCATGTCATTCAGCGCTGCCCAGTGGCGCGAAATCCGCGAGCACTGCGACACCGTCGGCCTCGAGTTCATGAGCTCGCCCTTTTCCAATGCCGCCGTCGACCTGCTGGAGGCCGTCGGCATCAAGCGCTACAAGGTCGGCTCCGGCGAAGTCACCAACTTCCTGATGCTCGAGCGCCTGAGCCAGACCGGCAAGCCGGTAATCCTGTCGTCGGGGATGAGCAGCTACGCCGAACTCGATGCCGCCGTGAGCTACCTGCAGGAACGGGGCACCGAGGTTTCGGTGATGCAGTGCACCACCAGCTACCCGACGCCGGCCGAGCGCCTGGGTCTCAACGTGATCGACGGACTGAAACAGCGCTACGGCCTGCCCACCGGCCTCTCGGACCACTCCGGCACGCCCTATCCGGCCATCGCCGCCGCCGCCCTGGGCGCCGAACTGGTCGAGGTCCATGCCGTGTTCGACAAGCGCATGTTCGGGCCCGACAGCCGCTCGTCGCTGACGCTTGACCAGCTCGCTCAGATGGTGGAGGGTATCCGCATGGTCGATACCGCCGCGCAGCACCCGATCGACAAGGACGATCTGGCCCCCTACCGGGAACTCAAGGGCATGTTCGAAAAATCCCTCTCGGTCAACAAGGACCTGCCGGCCGGTCACCGGCTGCGCTTCGAAGACCTCGAAGCCAAGAAGCCCGCCGGCCAGGGCATGGCGGCCCGCGACTGGCAGCAGGTGATCGGACAGCCGCTGAAACGCCCGCTGAGCCAGTGGGCTTTCCTGAATTCAGAAGATTTGGATAACGCATGAAACGCAAAGTCTGTGTCGTCGTCGCCAGCCGCGCCAACTACGGCCGCATCAAATACGTCATGAGGGCGGTGCAGCAGCATCCGGACCTCGAACTGCAGCTGATCGTCGGCGCCTCGACGCTGCTGGAGCGCTATGGCCGTTCGGTGGACATCATCCGCCGCGAAGGCTTCGAGCCGGACCGCAGCATCTTCTACGTCGTCGAAGGCGAGACGCCGCTGACCCAGGCCAAATCCACGGGTCTGGGTATCGTCGAACTGTCGACGGCCTTCCAGGACCTGCAGCCCGACATGGTGGTCACCGTCGCCGACCGCTACGAAACCATGTCCTCCGCCATTGCCGCCAGCTACATGAATATCCCGCTGGTGCACGTCCAGGGCGGTGAAGTGAGCGGCAATATCGACGACCGCGTGCGCCATGCCATCACCAAGCTGGCCGACATCCACTTCCCCTGTACCGAGCAGTCGCGCGAGCGTCTGATCCGCATGGGCGAAGACGAGCACCGGGTGTTCAATCACGGCTGCCCGGCGATGGACGTCATCGCCAACGAGGACACCTCGATCGACAACGAGATCATGGCCGGCTACGGCGGCGTCGGCACCAGCATCGACTGGACCCGGCCCTACATCCTGATGGTGCAGCACCCGGTCACCACCAGCTACGGCGACGGCATGAACCAGGTGATGGAAACCCTGCACGCCCTGTGCGAGTTCCCCGGGCACCAGAAAGTCGTGCTCTGGCCGAACTCGGATGCCGGCAGCGAAGACGTCGCCAAGGGGATCCGCGTGTTCCGCGAGCGTGGCGAGGCTTCCGGCTTCCACTTCTACCGCAACTTCTCGCCGGAAGACTATGTGCGCGTACTGGCCAACGCCAAGGCCTGCGTCGGCAACTCGTCGTCGTTCATCCGCGAAGGCAGCTTCCTCGGTGTTCCGGCCGTGGTGGTCGGCGACCGCCAGCGCAACCGCGAGCACGGGGGCAACGTGGTCTTCGCCGACTACACCCAGGCGTCGGTGAAAGACGCGATCGAGCGTCAGCTGGCGGCCAGGGCCTACGAGCACGACAGCCTCTTCGGCTTCGGCGATGCCGGCAGGAAGATCGCCGATACGCTGGCGACCATCGATCTGAACTACCAGAAGAGCAACAGCTACTGATGAGCACCCTGGCCGTCATCCCGGCACGCGCCGGCTCCAAGGGCATTCCGAACAAGAACATCCACCGGGTCGACGGTGTCAGCCTGCTGGAACTTGCGGTCCGCGCCGGCCAGCAGTCCGAACTGATCGACCGCCTGCTGGTGTCGACGGACAGTCCGGAATACGAACGCATCGCGCTCGAGGCCGGTGCCGAAAGCCTGGGCCTGCGCCCGCAGGCGCTGGCCGGGGACAGGACCACGACCTTCGAGGTGATCGCCGCGCTGCTGGAACAGCTGCCGGAGTGCTCGCAGGTCGTGTTGCTGCAGCCGACGTCGCCGCTGCGGGACGGCCAGCTGATCGACAGGGCCATCCGCGCGCTCGAGGACCATCCTGCCGCAGTGACCGTCTGCCGGCTGGAAGAACCGCATCCCTACAAGCTGTTCCGGATCGAAGCGGAAGGCTCGCTGGCCCCCTTCATCGAAGGCGCGCGCAGCGATGTGCCCCGCCAGTCGCTGCCGCCGGCCTATCAGCTGACCGGAGCGGTCTACGCCATCCGCCGCAAGGCCCTGCTGGCACAGGGCCGCTTCGTGCCACCGGGCACCGCCGCGATCGAATCGGAACACTTTATCAATATCGATCGCCCGGAAGACCTGGTGCTGCTGGACTACCACTATCGCAACGGCGCCCTGGCCCACCTCTATTGATCAGAGACCACGCTGCCGGCGGAATTTCCGCTTCTTGCGCCGGTTAAAGGCACCGAACACCGGCACCGAGAGGCGGGCCCATGCCCCCGCCAGCGACCTGCCGGGGGTAACCGGCGGGTAATCGAACGCCACCATGGCCTCGCCGCAGTGATGTTCGATTATCGCCAGCGCCCAGGCCGGCCACTTCCGGTAGGCACTGATCCTCGAGCGGTCCAGCTCGCCACTCAAGCGGGCATGGGCGCCCCGGGACGCAGTGGACAGTACCGGATCGTTTTTACGCGCCTGGCTGCTGAGCATCATTGGGTCGAACTCCATTTCCAGCGACCGGCACAACGCCCTCATCCCCGTTTCAGGATCTTCGACCAGGTCCTCGTAGCGCAGCGCCAGCCAGCGTCCCGGCTTAACCCGCCGGGCGTTGTCGAGCGCGACACGGTTCCACAACGCCCACTTGTAACCTTCGATCTCCAGGGTCCGTGCCAGCGCCACTGGCTGACGAATGCGCAACCCGTCCGCCTGCTCCTCCACCAGCTTGCGCTTGACCGCCAGCGACAGCAGTACAGACCGCGGATCACGGACCACGGAGACAAATACAGCTTCGGGGTAAAGCCGGCTCAGCGCTTCGACGAAGAAGTTGTTGTTCAGGCTTTTCTCGCCCCAGATCGGAGCCTCGGGTCGCGGCAGCAGGGTTTCGTACAGTTCCCGGATCGACAGGTCGCCCCTGCGCTCACGCAATTTCTCCACCCGCTCCGGCGTCAGTCCTTCAAGGTGTTGTCGGCAGAGCCCCACCACGCCGAGTTGCTCAATCACCTCCCCGGGATCCGCGCCGGCCAGTCCCTGTTGCAGGTAGCCGGCACGGTACAGCGCATAGATCAGTTCGGGCTCGTTGATCATGGCGATATCGGGATGAGCGCCAATCAGCGCCCGCAACAAGGTGGTGCCCGAACGCGGGAAACCGACAACGAAAACCGGTCCTTTCATACCACTCCGCCTGTTTCGCTTGCCCGTGCGGGCGCCGCCACTTCGATACTGGCCAGTTTTTCGCCTGCAGCCAGCAGTTCGACCAGCGCCTCGATATTGTCGTCGGTATCCAGCGGCTGGGAGCGAATCCGGGTACTGATGCTACAACGCACGCAGGCGTGGTGGATCGCCAGCAGGAAGCGGTGGATATCCGCGATCTCGACCCGGGCGCCGGCCGCGATGTCGGCCAGCAGTCGCCGCAGTTGCGCAGCGTCGACATCGGCGTTGTAGACACCGGGGCAGTCGCGGTACCAGGGGCGCCGAACACCAGGGCAGGCCGGCCCCGCACCACGGACTCCCAGCCCGCCGTACCGGTCACCGTCGCCACGGCCCGGGCCTTGTCGGTCAGCAGGAAGGGATCCAGGCTCATGTCGACCAGTTCCACGTTGGGCAGTGCCGCCAGGTCGTCGTAGTATCCCGGCGGACGCAGCATGTGGCCGCGCCCGGCGTGGGAGGAGCCGAGGAAGGACGCCGGGTGCTCGCGAACATAAACCTTCCAGCCCTGCGGCAGCGCCGCCGACAGATTCGCGATTGCCAGGCGCTGGTCGACGAACCAGCCGCCGTCCGGGCAGGTCGAGCGCTCCGGCTGAAAGTGCAGCGGGAAGTAGATGAAGGGCACCTCCAGATCCGGCAGGCCGGCTACCCGCTCGTAGGCGCGCTCGTTGCCGTAGCGCAGGCGCCGCCCCTGCAGCTTGGCCGCCTTGTACTGGTAGCGCGTCATCCACTCCCGCGGCGACGCGGCTTGCGCCGCTTTCAGGTAGGTGGTCCGGTGCGGCTTGTCGCCGAACAGCGTTTTGCGCAGCCAGTCCAGCCGCAGCCGCACGCCATCCTTGAACAGTCCGGCCCGGTGCCGCAGCTGTTGATGCTTGCGCGCGCGCTGGTAGCTGTCGATCTGGGCCTTGGCGGTCTTCTCCATCCCCGAACTGAAGTCGCCCTGGATGCGCTCGACCTCGGCCAGCAGCTCGGCCGAAAGCTGCGAGCGTAGCTGCTCGTCGGACAGGGCCTGCGCTTCAAGCGCCCGCATGCTCTGACGTATCGCTTCGGGCCCCTTCTCGAACCCCGAGGTCGGAGCAACGTAGTCGCCGACCTTGGTGCGCACGAACATCAGCGTGCGAATCTTGCGGTAGCGGCAAAGCGCATAGAGCGCGTAGTCGTAGATAACGTGGGGTGACTCGAGAAACACCACCAGGTCTGGCTCGAGCGCATCGAGGACCCGCTGCCAATACGACAGCAGACCGTGAAAATAATCCATCCGCTGCTCGGCCGTGAAGGCGGCGCCGTCGTTGTCCATACGCGCCATCATCTTGATCGCCTGCAGCTGGTAATACGCCGTCGCATCGAGCAGCTCGGGGCCGACGACCGCGCGACCGCTGTCGATGCCGGCCGGCGGTGCCAGGCGGACCGCATCGACGCGGTTGAGGAAGCGGCACCCGGGAAAGGTGTGCGTGACCGGCGCCTGCAGGGTCTGTTCGGCGACCCAGAGCACGGGTTGCCAGGCCCGCGTCTGCTGCAGCCGCTCGACGGCCCGGACCCAGGCGGGATCGGAGAATTCGCTCAGAATAACTTTCATTCAGGATCTTTCCGGAAAATTGCTTTAATGCGATCCGTGGCCACACCCCTCGTCGGGCTAACGCCCCGTGATCCTGCGGTAGAACTCCACGTATTCGTTGACGATGTGCGCCCGGCTGTAACCTTCGGCGTACACCCGGCTGGCGCCTTCGATCAGCCCCTGTCGCAGATCGGGACTTTCCAGCACCGAGCGGATCGCGGCCGTCAGTGCGCGGGCGTCGTCCACCGGGGTGACGAGTCCGCTGAGACCATCGGTGATGACTTCGCCGGGCCCTGGGAGTTGGTGGCGACGATCGGGCAGCCGTGGGCCCAGGACTCCATCACGATGGAGCCCAGCCCCTCGTGACGGGACGGGCAGACGAACAGGTCCGCCGTGCGCATCAGCGTGGTGACGTCGTCCCGCCAGCCCAGGAAGCGCACGCGCTCGTCCAGTCCCAGCTGACTGCACAGTGCCTTGAGGCTGGTCTCTTCCGGCCCGGAACCGGCCAGCCACAGCATGACATCGGGCAGGTCCGCCAGGGCGTGCAGCAGCACGTCGAACGCCTTGTTGACGTGCAGCCGCCCGGCCGCCAGTATCAGGGGGCGGTCGGTCGGGGTGTCGAAGCTGTCGCGCGGCAGCGGTTCCACCGGGGTCTCGTCGGCGAAATTGGGGATCTGAACCACGCGGTCGGCGGGGATACCGCCGTCGATCAGGTGCTTGCAGATCCCCTTGCTGATGCCGACCCAATAGTCTGCGTGGCGGTAATACTTGAGGTTGTAGTAATGGCCGAGTCGGTTCACCAGCAGGTATCTGTTCGACTTCGGCGTGCTGATGCTGGCGCGGTTCATCCAGGTCATGACGACCTCGGGTTCGAATGCATCCAACGCCTGCCGGTAGGCCCGCCGTCCCAGCACGTCCAGCTTGCCGCCGAAGCGGAAACCCTGCGTCGTCACGCCGCTTTGGCGCAGCGCCTCCACGCGATGGGCGTGGTTGCGGATAAAGGCGTTCACCTCGAGCTCGGGCCGCTCGTTCAGACCGGCCACCAGGCGTACGAAAAGTTCTCGGCACCGCCCACGGCGGCGCCCGCCAGTACCTGCGCGACTCTAATCGGTGTTGTCTTCATGGCCTGTCGTCTGTTCCCTTGCCGGTGATCTGAAGCGGCGTTGCCCATGGGGCCCACAGTTTACTATGAATCCAGTGCCAGCTGGCGCGCGAGTGCGTCCAGCAGCCGGTCCCTGATGTCCCGACAGGCGGGTGCCTGGGCGTCGACCATGGGCAGAGGCTGCCCCAGCCGGTGGTGGCGGCAGTAGTTCGCCGCGATGAAGCGCTCCATCGCACCACGGTAGCGCGCGTCCGGCTGCGCCCCGGGTGGCTCAAGCAGCAGAGTGGGTTTGCCGCTGGCGATGCATTCGTTGATCATCGACATACTGTCGGCCGTGACGAACACCGCGTCCGCCGCTCCCAGGTAGGCGCTCATGACCTTGCGGGGCGCCTCGTGCCACCAGACGGCGTCGGCCAGCAGACCCTCGTCCAGATTCGCCTTCAGGACGGTTTCGGCCGCGACACCGGTGCGCCGGGAGGTGGTCAGCAGCCAGCGGCACCGGTCCCGCGCCGAAAGTTCCGCCACCAGCCGGGCCAACTGCTGCCAGGCGCCCTCGTCGTAATCGAAACCTGCGCCGTTACCCCCGATAACCAGCGCATAGAGCTTTTCGCCGGCAGCGACATTTAGCTCGCGGCGCAGCGCCCCGCCCGCCTCCCGCTGCGCCTCGACATCGGTCGGGGTCGGCACCAGCTCCATGATGATATTGTGGGGTTCACCCGTCGGCTCCAGCGTCAGATGGGCGGCAAAGTCGTC
This sequence comes from Marinobacterium aestuariivivens, assembly GCF_042661465.1. NCBI lineage: Bacteria > Pseudomonadati > Pseudomonadota > Gammaproteobacteria > Oceanospirillales > Oceanospirillaceae > Marinobacterium > Marinobacterium aestuariivivens. The sequence continues at coordinate 1,872,730 of NZ_JBHSWE010000001.1, forward strand.
GGACCGCAGCCGTCGCTTCGAACCGAGAAAGATATTGGGCACCCGCCATTTGCGTGACAGAGCGACGTTGAGAAAGGAGGTATTGCCGCCGGCCGAAATGATCAGCTGCGGCCTGTCCAGCGCGCTTTTGGGTACATCATAGAAGCGCGCGGCAAGCGCGGCCCCCGGCCTTCCCATTCGCAACAGCCAGGGCAGCAACAGCCTTGCCAGGGCCCGCATGCGCAACTGCACCCCGATCTCGATGCAATCCACCCGGTAGCGACTGGACAGCCACTGGACCAGCCCCCGCGCCTGATTGGCATGGCCGGGAAGGCCGTCCGAGAGCAGCAGGATATGCAACCGGGACTCTCTGGTCATGTTCGCTCCTGTGGCCATTTCACGCCGCCCTCAGCTCCTGCGCCCGCTGCGCATGCGCAAGCGGAACGCCAGCCGGTTGTCCTTGCCGGAAATTTTCACCCGCCGCAGTTCGAAGCGGCGCTTGCGGATATCGTCATCGATCCCTTCCACCGTGGTCACCGCGTTGTCGAACCCGGCCTGCTCGGCCAGCTGCACATCCTGTTCATCATAGATGCCGAACGGGTAGGCGAAGGAAGGCACCGGCACGCCGAAGCGCTGCTCGAGCTGCTCCCGCCCGCCACGGATCTCGGCCTCCTTGCCGGCCGCGTCAAGCCGGGCGAGGTTGGCGTGGGTCAGGGTATGGCCGCCGAGCTCCCAGCAGCCGGAGGCCAGCATTTGCCGTACCTGGTCATCGCTGAGCTTGGGCTCGTGCATCAGCTCGCCGCTGTCGTGGTGCGCCTTCTTCGCCGTCGACCAGTCGCGGTCAAAACGGTCCACCACCAGATAGAGCGTCGCGCGGGCGCCATATTTTTTCAGCACCGGATGGGCGTTGCGGTAGTTGTCCTCGAAGCCGTCGTCGAACGTCAGCACGACGGTTTTCGCCGGCAGCTTTTCAGGCCTGGCCAGCTCCGACATCAGCGCGAAGTGCCAGCCGTTGCGCTGCAGCCAGCGGATCTGCTGCTCGAACCGGGACGGCCGCACCCGCAGCTTGTTGAACTTCGCCCCGGGACGGTGTTCGCTGACCATGTGGTACATCAGGATACGCGGCCGCTTCGGATCGACGGCCGGACGCCACCAGGCATAGCGATGGCTGAAGACCAGCCCCGCCAGCGCGGCCGCAGCCACCAGCCCCCAGATCATCGGCACAGCTCCCGGTAGACGGCCAGCGTCTCGCCCAGCATGGTATCCAGGCGGAATATCGCGTTGCCGGTCGGCCGCTCGTCGGCGCTCAGCAGCTGCTCCACCCGCTGCCGCAGCGCGCCGGTATCCTGCAACGGCACGGCGCCCTGCGGGTAAAGGGCTTCGAGGATTTCACCGACACCACCATGGGCATAGCCGGCAACGGGCACGCCCAGACTCAGCGCCTCGGCCACCGTGCGACCAAAGGATTCGGGCTTGGTCGAGAGCGACAGCACCAGATCGGATACAGCGAAGATATCGCGGATATCGGCACGATTGCCGGTCAGGGTAATGTCCTGGCCGAGCCCCCGGCGGCGATGCGCCGGCGGATCTCGGCGGCATAGGCCTGGCGCTTGGGGTCCTCGCCGCCGACGATCAGGCCATGAACCGGCAACCCGTCGGCCCTGAGCGCCGCCATCAGGTCGATAAAGTCGTGATGCCCCTTGAGGCGGGTCAGACGCCCGGGCAGAGTAAGCACTCGCCTACCCTGTAATAGCGGGTATTCGTTTTTCCAGCGCTCGAGCCACTTGTCCACGGGCCGATAGCCAAAGGGAAATTCCTGCGGATCTATACCGCGGTAGATCAGTCGCACCCGCCCCATATCGGTATCCGGGTAGTTGCGTGAGATGTAGTCCTGAACCGTTTTCGACACCGCGATGACACGTTCGCCCCGGCACATTACTTCGCTGTAGCGGCTGACCGAATAAAGGCCATGTACGGTGGTCACCAGACCGGGGCGCTCGCCGACAGGAAGACCTTTCCAGGCATGCCAGGCCACCCAGGCCGGCATGCGCGAGCGCAGGTGCAGGATATCGGGCCGTTCGCGGCGCAGCCAGCGGCGCAGCGCCCAGATATGGCGCAGGGTCATGGGCGACTTGCGCCCCAGATCCCAGCTGACATGGCGGCTGCCGTCACGTTCGAGGGCTTCGACCAGGCGGCCGCCGGCCGAGATCACGATCGACTCGTGCCCCTGCCCGACCAGGTACCGCGCCACCTCGAGGGTGCCTTTTTCGACGCCTCCACCTTCCAGATCCGGCAGCAGTTGCACCACTTTCATAAATGCAGACGTTCCTCTATCAGCCTTGCACAGCGCTCGGCTTCATTGAATCGTTGTGCCGGGGCAACCAGGGCTTCGCCCTGCCAGTGGCTCATCGGCGTGGCCAGTCCCTGTTCGATCGCCTGCCTGACACCTGCCCCGACGCGACTGCCCGGCTCGGCGTCCAGCTCGAGCAGACCGACGGCACAGCCGGCACTCAGCGCCTCGAACAGCATCGAAACGCTGTCGGCACTGACCCAGCAAAGTTCCGCCGACGCCAGGCGTGCCGGCAGCCAGTCCGGTCCGGTCTGCCCGGCCGGCACCAGTTCGATGCCCGGCAGTTGCGCCAGCGCCGGCAGCAGCGATGCCGGTGTGCGGCGGGAGGTCGTCAGTGTCCAGCGGCGCGGGTCCTGCGCGATCAGCCGTCGCAGCTGCGTCAGGATGCGATCGTCGTCCCAGCGGAAATGTTTCGACGGACCACCGAGCAGAATCAGGCCCTCTCCGGGAGTCTTGTCGCCGGGCCGCATGCGGTTCAGCGCGCCCCGGGTGAGGATCACATTGCCTTTCGGAGCCGGCCGGTCATGTTCGGGAACCAGACAGAGGTCAAAACAGCCATAGGGCAGGCTCGGGCGCATCAGCACTACCACCGGCGCCCCGGTGGCACGCTTGAATGCCAGCAGGCTCAGATGGGTCGCGCGCCCGGCGCCGATCAGCAGTGTCGCCGGGGGCTCGTGCAGTCTGCCGAGAAAAACCCGCAACAGCTCGGCACAGGCCAGGGGCGCACGTTCCCGGATAGACAGTCCGGGCCGCAGCCGTTGCAATGCTTCCGCCAGCCCCTGGACTGATTCAGGTGCCCGGGCTTGCCGTCGCTGATAATGCAGATTTCTGTCACTGATTTATGACCCGGAGCCCTCTGCCCCTGGAGCAGGCCGTTGTCGGCCGGCGCTATTGGCCGTTCATGATAATCAAAATTGCGACCGACAGAAAATTACACCTGCATATTTGAGGCAGGAAGATCGCAGGCAGCGAAGCACAGTCACTGTAAACTGGTAACTATTACCCGCCGTCCCTGTCCTGCCCCCTGACGTCGGTATGACTTTTTCGCCGGCAGGCAATTCCATTTTCTGCCGGGATGCTTACAATCTACGGTCCTGTACACCGCAACATCCGGGTGTTTTCCTGTCCTGCTTGTGCCGGGACCCTTGATCAGACTCAGTTTGGGATATTCAGTATGGCGGCTTTCGGCTCTGTTTTTATGCCTGAAATGGCAATTTCCTGGTTTGACGGCTCTGACTGGAGTGAGACTCAGGTCGTGCCGAGCGACAGCCTCCAGCTGCATCCCGGCGCCCATGTGCTGCATTACTCCAGCACCTGCTTCGAGGGTCTGAAGGCGTTTCGCCACGAAGACGGTTCCATCAGGATTTTCCGCATGGACCGCAACATCGCCCGTTTCGCCCAGAGCAGCCATCTGCTGGCACTGCCGGCGATCGACGAAGCGGCCACCGAGAAAATGATCAGGGATATCGTTGCCCGCTTCGCCGACGAAGTGCCGGAGCCGCCGGGCTCGATGTACATCCGCCCGACCCACATCGGCACCGAGCCTGCGATCGGCAAGGCCGCCGTGCCGTCCCTGACCTCCTGCCAGTATGTTCTGCTGTCACCGGTCGGCGACTACTTCGCCGGTGGCGACAAGGCGCTGCGCCTGCTGGTCGACGATCAGGGCATGCGTTGCCCGCCGCACATGGGCATGGTCAAGAGCGGCGGCAACTATGCCGGCGCGCTGCGCCCGATCATGAAGGCACGGGCCGAGTACCAGGCCGACCAGGTCCTGTTCTGCCCGGGCGGCGATGTCCAGGAAACCGGCGCCGCCAACTTCCTGCTGATCGACGGCGACGAGATCATCACCAAGGCGCTGGACGAAAGCTTCCTGCACGGCGTGACCCGCGACTCCATTCTGACCCTGGCCCGCGACAAGGGCATGAAGGTCTCCGAGCGTCAGCTCACCGTCGAGGAACTCCTGGAACGCGCCGCCAAGCCGGGCTGCGAGGCGGCCCTGTCCGGCACCGCCGCCGTCCTGGCACCGGTCGGCACCCTGATCTACAGAGGCCAGGAATTCAGCATCGGCGACGGCGGCATCGGCGCCACCACCGTGATGCTGCGCCAGGCCCTGAACAACATCCAGTGGGGCAAGGCCGAAGACACCCACGGCTGGCTGACCAGCCTCTGAGCGGTGACGCGCTACCCGCTCGGTGTGACCCAAATGTAGGGTGGAATGAGTGCCGAAGGCGCGAATTCCACCGGTGCCACCCGGTTACTCCGTGCCTTCCCCCTCGATTGATCCCACCGGCGCCTGATATCGCCGGTGGAATTCGCAAGCTCATTCCACCCTACGCTCTTTCAATCAACTTTGCCGCTCAGCCCCCTCCATCACCTGCGCCCAGATCCGGCTGACGCCTTCGCGGTAGTCCTGCATCTCCGAGTCGGCGATGACGCTGGACTGCTCCTGCAGGCTGAGACGATGGCCGACCGCGCGATAGGCCTTGTAGGCTTCGCGCAGCAGCTCGGTATCCGCCGCCGGCAACAGACCGGCCTGCTCGACGGCATCCAGAATGCGGATGTTGTCGGTGTACTGCATCAGTGCCGGATACTGATGAGCGTGGGCCAGCACCTGATACTGCACCATGAACTCGATATCGACGATGCCGCCGGCATCCTGCTTCAGATTGAACACCGCCTCCTCGTCGCCGGCCGCCGGGCGTGTTCCGAGGTGCTCGCGCATTTTCTGCCGCATCTCCACCACTTCCTGACGCAGCTTCCCGCTCTCCCGTTCCCGCGCCAGGATCTCGGCCCGGACCTCTTCGAAGCGCTGCGCCAGACGCGGACAGCCGGTGACGACCCGGGCGCGGGTCAAAGCCTGGTGCTCCCAGGTCCAGGCCTCCTTGAGCTGGTACTCGCGAAACGCCTTCAGCGAGCTGACCAGCAGGCCCGCATTGCCCGAGGGACGCAGGCGCATGTCGACCTCATACAGCAACCCGCCGGCCGTGAAGGTATTGAGCATATGGATGATGCGCTGTCCCAGGCGGGTAAAGAAAACGCTGTTGACCAGCGGCTTCTCGCCGTCGGTCGAGAGGTTCGGGTCGGCGTCATGGATAAAGACCAGGTCGAGGTCGGAACCGTAGGACAGCTCGATACCGCCAAGCTTGCCGTACCCCAGCACCACGAAATCGGGGTCGCAGGGCTCGCCGGGCGCCTTCTGTGGCAGGCCGTGCTTCTCGGTCAGCAGACGCCAGGCCGTCTCGAACACGCTCTCGAGGATGCTCTCGGCGGTCCAGGTCAGGTAGTCGCTGACCTTCATAAGCGGCAGCACACCGGTGATCTCCGACGCCGCAACGCGCAGTACATGGGCATTCTTGAAGTAGCGCAGCGCCTCCATCTGCTGTTCGGTATCCTCCTGCGGGATGCGCAGCAGCTGTTGACGCAATTCGTGCTGCAGCATCTGCTTGTCGGGCGGGGCATAGAGGGTGCGCGGATCGATCAGTTCGTCGAGCAGGATCGGCAGCCGCGAGAGCTGGTCCGAGAACCAGCGGCTCACCGAGCAGAGCCGTACCAGCTGCGCCATCGCCGCCGGGTTTTCCGCCAGCAGCACCAGATAGGCCGAGCGGCGCAGCACCGCCTGGATCAGCTGAAGCACCCGTGACAGCGTTTCGGTGGCGTTCTCCACCCGGGCCACCTGCACCAGCAGCGATGGCAGCACCGCGCGCAGCCGTTCGAGGCCGACGGCCTGCAAAACGCCGACGGTACGTGACCGGCGCAGATCGTCCAGCAGCGCCCAGGCCTTCGCCGGATCGTCGAAACCGCGTTCGGCCAGAAACTGCCCGGCGGCCTCTGCTTCCAGGTCGCCCTCCCACAGCGCCAGCCAGTCGGCGGCACCATCGACCGTCTCGACGTGCGTTTTTTCAGCCGGCGCGATCACATCGGCGAAGTGAGTGCGCACACAGCCTCGGTGCCGCTCCAGCTCGGCGCTGAAGGACTCCCAGTCATCGGAGCCCAGCGTGACCGCCAGGCGCAGGCGCGTCTGATCGTCGAGCGGCAGCTCCTGGGTCTGCTGATCGTTGAGGGCCTGCAGCGCATGTTCGACATTGCGCAGATATTCGTAGGCCTCGAGCAGTTCGTCGATGGCCGCCCGGGGCATGCCGAACTCGGTCAGCAGCGGCAGGATATTGAGCAATTCACGCTGCTGCAGCCGGCGATCGCGACCGCCGCGGATCAGCTGGAACGCCTGCGCGATAAACTCGACCTCGCGGATGCCGCCGGAGCCGAGCTTGACGTTCTGCTCCAGCCCCTTGCGTCGCACTTCGCGATTGATCATCTCCTTCATGTCCCGCAGCGACTCGAAGGCACTGAAGTCGATATATTTGCGGTAGACGAAGGGCCGCAACAGCTCGAGCAGCCGGACGCCGGCACCATGGTCGCCGGCCACGACACGTGCCTTGATCATGGCGTAGCGTTCCCACTCGCGCCCCTGGTCCTGATAGTAACCTTCCATTGCATCGAAACTGACGGCCAGCGGGCCCGCGGCGCCGAACGGACGCAGCCGCATGTCGACGCGGAACACGAAACCGTCGACGGTGACATTGTCCAGCGCCTGAATGAGCTTTTGCCCCAGGCGGATGAAGAAGTCCTGGTTTTCGAGGCAGCGGCGGGCGCCTTCGGTTTCGCCGTTGCGGGGATAGGCAAACATCAGATCGATATCGGACGACAGGTTCAGCTCGTGGGCACCCAGCTTGCCCATCCCCAGCACCACCAGTTTCTGGGGATGGCGCTGCCCCTGCGCATCGGGCCGGGAATGGGGCGTACCCCACTTTGCGCAGGCCTCCCGGTAGAGCCAGTCCAGCGCCTCCTCGATGCAGGCATCCGCCAGCCAGGACAGCTCCCGGGTGGTCTGGCGCATATCGGCCAGCCGGGTCAGGTCACGCCAGACGATGCGCACCATTTCGCGGTGGCGGAACTGCCGCAGTGCACGCTGCAGACCCGCTTCATCCGACTGTTCGCGCAAGCGCCCGCCCAGGGCGGCGCGATAGTCCGGCTGGCCATAATCCCGGTGCAGGTCGCCGCTGCCAACAAGTTCTGCCAGCAGGCCGGAACGCTGTGCCAGCTGTTCGGCGACATAGTCGCTGCCGAGCAGCACCCGGGTCAGCTCCTCGGCCAGGCTCGCCGGCACCTCCTCCAGGGAGGCCAGGCAGGCATCGAGCTTCCGCCAGCGCTGGTTGACGAGGTCATGCAGCGGTTGCGGGATCTGGGCAAGTTGCGGTTCTAGCATTCTCGGTCCTCTTCATTCGGCGGCCAGGGATCGCAGGTTGGAATGAGCCCCGAAGGGGCGAATGCCGACGCAGCGCCACGAAACCCGGAATTCGCAGGCTCATTCCAGGCTACGGGTGAATTCCGACACCTGGACCGGTCCCCCAACGGACAGTTTAAAGCGGCAGCTTATCAAGCTCCGGGGTGAAAAACGCCAACGGCTGCTGCGCTGTCGCAACGTCTGCGGCCCGATTCAGCAGCCGGCTGCACTCGAGCAGCAGCAGGCCCGGCTCCGGTGCACGCAACAGCGCATCGAGACGTCGCAGCGCGACGGGCGCCTGTTGCGCACTCCAGCCTGCAACCTGGGACTCGTCGAGCATCGCCAGCAGGGTGCGCCAGGACAGCGCCTGATCGAGTGCGCAGTTCAGAAGACCCAGACGCGACAGCAAGGACTCGCTTTCGCCCGACAGCAGCGGCGCAAAGCAGGCCAGCGAGGCCCTGAGGCGCTGCAGTGCCTGCGCCGCCAGCGTTGCGCCCAGCCAGTCCTGGTTGTCGCGCCAGAGTTCCAGTCCGCGGCTGACGTCATTGAGAGCATGCTCGGCCAGTGCCTGGAAGGCCTCGCCGGCACGCATCGTTTCGGTCACCGGCGATGCCCCGGACATTGCCGGCTGCTCGGCGGTCAGGAGGCGATAGCCGCGCTCGGCCTTGCTGATATCGCTGATCAGCAACGGCACCGCGCCGGCCAGCTCCAGTGCCGCCGCGTAGAGCTCTGCAGGCTCACCCTCCTTCAGTTCCAGCTCGACCTCGCACAGCAGCTCGTGACCCTTATGACCGTCCCGGGCGACAGCCGTGACCTCCCCCTGATCGAGGGCGATCTCGATCAGGGCACCGTCGCGTCGCAGCAGCCAGGTCGTGCGTTCGAAATCGGTGCGAAAGACAGGCCCGATGCACTGCAGCACAGAGTCGGACGCCAGACGTCCGGGCCATCGGGCCGTTTTCAGCAGCTCTTTGTCCAACTCGTTGCCGGCAAGATCCCATTCCCACTCGTTGCGCTGATGCAGCCCGCCCTGGCTGGCTCCCCGGGTTTTGAGGGTCTGGATATGGCGACCGTCCTGCTCGCGGATGCGAAGCGCCACGCCCGCAGCCGTCAGCGCCAGGTCCGGTGTGTCGAAATACTGGTTGTGCAGCGCCCGGCGGCCGCAATACTCGGCCTCCTCGACCAGCAATGGCAGTCGCTGCAGCCGTTTCACCTGGTCCTGCGCCAGGCAGAGCTTGAGTTCTATTTCCCGCGCCATCTTCTTCGTCTCTCCATTCGGCCCAGGCCCCAGTGTAACCGGCCCGACAGCAACTGCGTAGGGCCATTGCCGCGCACCAGCAGTACGAAAACCGGGACAGAGATCATGAATTCGTTAAAAAAAGATTAAGCTTTGACTACAACCACGCTTTTACCGCACTTATACTTGCGCCCGAAGTCGTGACAACCAACAGGGAACCCCATGGTAACCAACAATCCGATCCTGCAGATGTTTGCGCGCTCGCCGTTCAAACCGATGCAGGAACACATTGCCAAGGCACATGCCTGCGCCCTCGAGCTGGTCCCCTTCTTCGATGCCGTGATGGCCAACGACTGGGAAAAAGCCGAGGCCGTCCAGCAGAGGATCGCCACGCTGGAGCATGAAGCGGATGCGTTGAAAAAGGATGTTCGCGCCCACTTGCCCAACAGCATTTTCCTGCCGGTGCCCCGCTCGGACCTGCTCGACCTGCTGCGCATGCAGGACAAGATCGCCAACCGGGCCAAGGATATCGCCGGCCTGATGCTGGGTCGCAAGATGGAAATTCCGGCGGCGATCCAGCCGCAGATGAAGACCTTCGTGCGCGGAGCACTGAAAACCTCTGCCCAGGCCCTGACCGCCCTGAATGAGCTCGACGAGCTGATCAGCTCCGGGTTCGGCGGCCACGAGGTCAACACGGTGGAAAACATGATCCACGATATCGACGACTACGAGCATGATGCCGACGACCTGGAACGTGAAATCCGCAGCGCCCTGTTCCAGGTGGAAAAAGAGATGCATCCGCTGGATGCGATGTTCCTCTACAAGGTGATCAACTGGATCGGTGATCTCGCCGACCGGGCCCAACAGGTAGGCGGACGCCTGCACCTGCTCCTGGCCCGCTAAGCCCCCGTACCAAGGAATCCAACATGAGCATCATTGCGCAATACGGCGACATTATCGTCATTCTTGCCTGCATCTTCGGTTTCTTCATGGCCTGGGGCGTCGGCGCCAACGACGTGGCCAACGCCATGGGCACTTCCGTCGGCTCCGGCGCCCTGACCCTGAAACAGGCGATCCTCATCGCCATTATGTTCGAATTTCTCGGCGCCTATCTGGCCGGCGGTGCCGTGACCGCCACCATCCGCAAGGGCATCATCGACCCGGCCCTGCTGTCGGGCTCGCCGGAACTGCTGGTCTACGGCATGCTGGCCTCGCTGCTGGCCGCAGGCCTCTGGCTCCTGATCGCCACCCACTACGGCTGGCCGGTCTCGACCACCCATTCCATCGTCGGCGCCATCGTCGGTTTCGCCGCCGTCGGCATTTCGGTCGAAGCGGTACAGTGGGGCAAGGTCAGCAGCATCGTCGCGAGCTGGGTGGTATCGCCACTGACGGCCGGCGTGATCGCCTTCTTCCTGTTCAAGAGTGTGCAGCGCCTGATCCTCGACACCGCAGATCCCTTCGCCAACGCCAAGAAGTACGTGCCGGCGTACATCTTCCTGGTCGGCTTTATCGTCGCCATGGTGACGTTCACCAAGGGACTCAAGCACGTCGGCCTGCACCTGAGCTGGGGCCAGAGCGCACTGGCCTCGATCCTGATCGGCATTCTCACCATGCTGGCCGGCATCTGGCTGCAGCGCAATATCAAGCCCAACGCCGCAGCCGACCGTGACTACCACTTCTCCAGTGTCGAGAAGATCTTCGGCATCCTGATGATGTTCACCGCCTGCGCCATGGCCTTTGCCCACGGCTCCAACGACGTCGCCAATGCCGTCGGTCCGCTGGCTGCCGTTGTCGGCGTCGTCGCCGCCGGTGGCGAAGTGGCCCAGAAGACAGCGATGCCGGCCTGGATCCTGCTGCTCGGCGGCGGCGGCATCGTCGCCGGCCTGGTGATGTACGGCCACAAGGTCATCGCGACCGTCGGCAACAACATCACCGAGCTGACCCCGAGCCGGGGCTTTGCCGCAACTCTTGCCGCCGCCACCACCGTGGTGGTCGCTTCCGGCACCGGCCTGCCGATCTCGACCACCCACACCCTGGTCGGTGCGGTGCTCGGCGTCGGTATCGCACGCGGCCTGGCGGCACTCAACCTGAGAGTCGTCGGTACGATCTTCGTGTCCTGGATCGTGACGCTGCCGGCCGGTGCGCTGCTGGCGATCATGTTCTTCTTCATGTTCAAGGGGATGTTCAGTTAAGGGTGTCGCGTCACCGCCATGGATGGCGGGTGTGCTGACAACGCAGGAGCAGTTGTCAGTAGACGCGTGACGCGACCATGGAATACCGACCTCAAAGGCTGCACAATAGGCACACGCCATTCTGCAGTCGAGGTCGACCATGCCCGCCATCCCCGATCTGGTAACCATGCTCCGTGAACTGATCGCGACCCCGTCGATCAGCTGCACCGCGCCTGACTGGGACCAGAGCAACCTCGGCGTCATTGAAAAACTCGAAAGCTGGCTCTCGGAGCTCGGTTTTCGTACCGAAGTCATGCCCATCACGGGCTTTCCCGGCAAGGCCAACCTGATCGCGACGCTGGGCACCGGTCCCGGCGGCCTGGTGCTCTCGGGCCACACCGATACCGTGCCCTGCAACGCCGAGCTCTGGCACAGCGACCCCTTCCGTCTCGACGAGCGCGACAACCGCTTCTACGGTCTCGGCACCTGCGACATGAAGGGCTTTTTCCCGCTCGCGATCGAGGCCGCCCGCCGCTTCGTCGACCAGCCGCTGCAGCAACCGCTGATCATCCTCGCAACGGCCGATGAGGAGAGCTCGATGAGTGGCGCCCGGGCCCTGGCCGAAGCCGGACGCCCCAAGGCGCGCTATGCGGTGATCGGCGAGCCGACCGGCATGAAGCCGATCTATATGCACAAGGGCATCATGATGGAAGCGGTCAGGATCACCGGCCGCGCCGGCCACTCCTCGGACCCGAGCCTGGGCGCCAGCGCGCTGGAAGCGATGCACGGCGTCATGGGCGAACTGATCGCTTTCCGTCGCGAGCTGCAGCAACAGTACCGCCAGAGCGACTTCGCCGTTTCGGTGCCGACACTGAACCTCGGCTGTATCCACGGCGGCGACAACCCGAACCGGATCTGCGGCCGCTGCGAGCTGGAGTTCGACCTGCGCCCGCTGCCGGGCATGAGTATCGACGTGCTGCGCGAGGCGATCCACAAGCGCCTGGCGCCGCTGCAGCAGCCCTATGGTGTCAGGATCGAGGTCGAGGCGCTGTTCCCGGGCATTCCGTCGTTCCAGAACGAACGCACCTCGGAACTGGTACGGACCGCCGAGCAGCTTACCGGGCACCCGGCCGAAGCGGTCGCCTTCGGCACCGAAGCCCCCTTCCTCAAGGACCTGGGGATGGACACCATTGTCATGGGGCCTGGCCACATCGACCAGGCCCACCAGCCCGACGAGTACCTGGGTTTCGACCAGATCAAGCCGACCGTCGCGATACTGGAAAACCTGATTCAGAAATACTGCCTGCAGGGCACAGCGGACACCTGAAGTGATTAACGAACTACAGCAATACGTCAACTGGTTTCGCCACTCGTCCCCCTATATCAATGCCCATCGCGGCAAGACGTTCGTGCTGATGCTCGGCGGGGATGCGGTGGTCGATGCGAACTTCGCCAACATCGTCCACGATATCGCGCTGCTCAACAGCCTTGGCGTGCGCCTGGTGCTGGTCTACGGTTCACGCCTTCAGATCGAGCAGCGCCTGGCCGCCCGCGGCATCGAATCGCGGCTGCACCACGACATGCGCATCACCGACAGCGAAACCCTCGAGTGCGTGATCGAGGCCTGTGGCTATCAGCGCGCCCTGATCGAGGCCCAGCTGTCGATGGGGCTTGCCAACACGCCGATGCACGGCGCCCGTATCCGCGTCTGTTCCGGCAATTTCGTCACCGCCCGCCCCTATGGGGTCTACGAGGGCGTCGACCTGCTGCACACCGGTGAGGTACGTCGCATCGACAGCAAGGCGATCGGCCGTCACCTCGACCATGGCGAGATCGTGCTGCTGTCCAATATCGGCTACTCGCCGACCGGCGAGATGTTCAACCTGGCCATCGAGGAGGTCTCCACCGCCGCCGCCAGGGCGCTGGAGGCCGAGAAACTGATTCTGTTCGGCGCCGACAAGGGCGTGTTCGACAGCCGCGGCGAGCTGCGCAGCGAACTGTTGGCCCGCACGGCTGAGCGCATGGTCAATCAGTACCTGCACCGAATGGAGTCCGAAGCCCCCGACCAGGAATACACCGAACTTGCCCGCCAGCTCGAAGCGGCGGTCGAAGCCTGCAATCTCGGCATTCCCCGTTGTCACCTGATCAGCTACCAGGAGGACGGCGCCCTGATCTCCGAACTCTTCACCCGCGACGGGTCCGGTACCATGGTGATCCGCGAATCCTACGAGCAGGTTCGCCAGGCCACGATCGAGGATGTCGGCGGCATCATCGAGCTGATCGCCCCGCTGGAACAGGCAGGCATTCTCGTGCGCCGTTCCCGCGAGCTGCTCGAGGCCGAGATCGAGCAGTTCACCATCGTCGAGCGCGACAGCGCCATCATCGCCTGCGCGGCGCTCTACCCCTTTACGGACGAGGCGATCGGCGAGCTGGCCTGCGTCGCCGTCTCCAGCCTCTACCGCGGCGGCGAACGCGGCGACATGCTGCTCAACGCCGTCGAGGACCGGGCCCGGGAGCTGGGCCTGGAGCGCCTCTTCGTGCTGACCACCCGCACTGCCCACTGGTTCGTCGAGCGCGGCTTTGCCGAAGCCTCGCTGGACAAGCTGCCGGGCAGGCGCCAGGAACTCTACAACTACCAGCGCAACTCCAAGGTGTTTATCAAAAAGCTGGGGTGACGGGTTACGCGTTACGCGTTACGCGTGGGTAGGATGGGTCAAGCGATGCAACGACACTATCCTCCAGTTCCCTCGCGGCCCGGGCATCGCGGACCCATCATATCGATCGTATTGCAGATCGATTTGTCACCGGCGGCACGACAACCGGCGACAGCCAGGGTGACGGTGGCAAGATGCGGCTGCCTGGTCCAGAATTGTACGAGTCGCAGGAAAGCGACTCTCTTTCATCCAACGCTACCAGGGAAGGTTCCGTTATGAACTGCTCAGCCCCCGCTGCGTCCGGATCGCTCCGGGCCGCTCCCCGTCGCCTGCCGTTCGAGTTCAGCGGCGACACCCGGGAATATTTCCGCATCTGGATAATCAACCTGTGCCTGACCGTCCTGACCCTTGGCCTCTATTCCCCCTGGGCCAAGGTACGCAAGATGCGTTACTTCTATGGCCATACGGCCCTGGACGGCAGCAGTTTCGAATATACCGCCGACCCCGTGACCCTTCTCAAGGGGCGGCTGATCGCAGTTGCCGCGCTGGCACTCTACGCCCTCTGCACCACCTACCTGCCGCTTATCGCACCGCTGTTCGGCCTGGCATTCATCGTCGCGATGCCCTGGCTGATCGTGCGATCGCTGCGGTTCGGACACTATCACAGCCGCTACCGCGGCATCCGTTTCGATTTCGACGGCCAGTATCGCAATGCAGCCATCTGGTACCTGCTCGGCCCCTTGGCCAGCGTCCTGACCCTGGGTCTGGCCATTCCCTACTTCGCTTGCCGACAGCAGCAGTGGCTGGTACGCAACAGCCGCTTCGGCACCAGCCGCTTCGACAGCGACCTGAGGGTCGGCAGCGTCTACGGCGTCTATATCATCGGGCTCGGCATCGGCCTGCTCGGGTTCCTGATACCGGCCCTGCTCGGTACCGCGTCAGTGCTGCAACCCGGCACCGGCAGCCTACTGGCCCCACTGTTCGGGCTGCCGTTCTTCTATCTGGCCGGTGTCTTCGTCAGGACCCGGATCACCAACCTGACGCTGAACCATGCATGCCTCGACGAACACCGCTTCGAGAGCCGGATGGAAACCCCGGCGATGTGCTGGCTGCTGGTGACCAATACCCTGGCGATCCTGTGCTCCTTCGGCCTGCTGATCCCCTGGACCCAGATCCGCATGGCACGCTACCGGGCCGACTGTACCGAAGTGTGCCGGCCGTCGAGCCAGATCACTTCATCCAGGCTCAGGAAGCACAGCTCAATGCCCTGGGTGAAGAGCTCGGCGAGGCCCTGGATATCGAAGTCGGCCTCTGATGCAGATCGAGGGCTTTATCTATGACGGCGACAGTTCGGCCCGGCAACCGGGTACGCTGGAAGTCGATGACTCGGGCCGGATACTGTTGCCGGACGGCACCCGGCTAGACTGGCGCGCGCTCCACTGCAGCGAAGCCGTCGGCAGCGCCCCCGTTATATCGCCCTGCCAGACGGGCGCCGCTTCGAGACCCGCGACCACCGCCAGCTCGACCTGCTAGACCGGCGCTTTGCCCCCGGACGTGCCGGTCACCGACTGCACTGGCTGGAGGGCCGTCTGGCCTGGACGCTGGCGGCCGCGGTTCTGACGGTGCTGGTCTGCGGCGCCGGCCTGCGCTACGGCTTGCCCGCACTGGCCCGCCAGGCCGCCTTCTCGCTGCCGGCCAGCGTCGCTGAACACAGCAGTCGGCAGACGCTGGCAGCGCTGGACCGCTGGCTGTTCGAGCCATCGCTGCTGCCGGAAGAACGGCGGCAGCAGGTGGAGGCGCTGTTCGACACCCTGGTCGCCGACCTGCCCGGCGACTTTCATTACCGACTGGCGTTCCGCCGCTCCGAGGAGGTCGGCGCCAACGCCTTTGCGCTCCCCAGCGGCCAGATCGTCGTCACCGACCAGCTGGTCGAGCTGGCCGCCGACCCCGATGCCCTGGCCGGCGTACTGGCCCATGAGATCGGTCACGTGCGCGAGCGTCACGGCCTGCGCAGGGTGCTGCAAAGCAGCGCCCTGCCACTGCTGCTGATCGCCGTCACCGGCGACCTCAATGCCGCCGGCTCGGTGCTGGCGGCACTGCCGACGGTACTGGTGGAAAGCCACTACTCCCGCCGTTTCGAACGGGAAGCGGATCGCTACGCGCGTGAAAGCCTGCTGCGTCAGGGCCGCGACCCGTCGCGGCTGGCCGGGTTGCTGGACAAACTGCAGCGCCAGCGGAAAAGCGGCGTGCAGCTGCCGGGCTGGCTGAAAAGCCATCCGGACAACGACGAACGCCGGGCACTGCTCCGCGCAACCGATGTGCAATGAATGGTGCGGTTCGTTGCACTCACCAGCACCCTACCGCAGCTACACCGCCGGCAGCGTCAGACTGAAGCGGGCACCGCCCAGCGGTGCCTCGCCGATGCACAGCTCGCCGTCGTAGCTGCTGAGGATATCGACGGCTACGGCCAGGCCGATGCCCTGTCCCGGGGCCGAGGTGTCGAGACGGGCGCCACGCTGAAGCACCGTATCGCGCCGCTCGGGCGAAACCCCGGGACCATCGTCGTCGATATCGATCTGCAAATCGCCGTCCTGCAGCGAAGTTCCGACCCGGACCTGCCGTTTGCCGTACTTGCAGGCGTTTTCAAGCAGATTGCCGAGCAACTCCATCAGGTCGCGTTCGTCACCGGCGAATTTCAGTCCGGGCTGCTGCTGCAAATCGATCTCGACCCCCTTGTCTCGATAGACCTTCATCAACGCGCCACTGATCCGCTGCAGTACCGGCCCGATCTCGACGCCGGCCGCCATTGGCCGGCCGTTGCTTTTAACGGCACGAGCCAGCTGGTACTGGACGATCTGATCCATGCGTTCGATCTGCTCGTCGACGATGGTGCGGTAGGCGTCATAGGGCAGCGCCTCTTCGGCCGAGCCGCGGATCACCGCCAGCGGCGTTTTCAGGCTGTGGGCCAGGTCGCCCAGGGTATTTCGGTAACGCTCACGCTGACGGCGTTCGCTGTCGAGCAACAGGTTGAGGTTGGCGGTCACGGGCTGAACCTCGAGCGGGTAGCGACCGCCGAGGCGGTCGGCGTCGCCGCTCTCGATCCGTTTCAGGTCCCGCGCCAGGCCGTCGAGGGGCTTGAGGCTCCAGCGCAGAATCACGTACTGCACCAGCAGCGCCAGCAGAAACAGCAGGCTGAGCCAGCCCACCAGCTGGTTGCGATAGGCCTGCAGCTCCTTCAGCAATGGGGTATCGGTTTCCAGCACGTTGATCAGGAAATGGTGTTCGCGCCCGCCACCCTCCCAGACGACCGGATACTGATACAGATAGAGGCCATGCTCGGGCAGGTGGGCGAACAGCACCTGCCCGGGCCTGAGAGGTGCATCGTCCAGCGCCAGCAACAAACCGGCGGGCAGTAGCATACTGGACTCGGAACGCCACTGCAGAGCGCCGCTCTGGCTCTGGATAACACCGTAAAGCCCGGACTCGAGCTGACCGAAACGGGGCTCGCGCAGAGTCTGGGGGATACTCATGCGCCCGCTCTGGAATTCGGCGGCCCCGAGCAGCAGATAGACCTGCAGCTTGAGCCGTTCCCGTTCCGCCGTTTCCAGACTATGGAGAAAAGCGTTCTGCAGGGCGAACCAGGCACTGAAAAAGACCACCGGCAACAGGCTGCAGGAGAAAACCAGCAGCCGTGCCCGCAGCGAGCGCACCCGGGGCCAGCGCAGACGCATCAGGCGTCGGCCGGCGCCAGGTCGAAACGGTAGCCGAGGCCCCGTACCGTGGTGATCGGCTGCAGTGTCTGCTCGGGATCGAGCTTCTGACGCAGACGGCGAATAAAGACCTCCAGCACATTGCTGTCGCGGTCGAAATCCTGATGGTACAGATGCTCGGTCAACTCGGTCTTGGAGATGGTTTTGCCGGCATTCAGGATCAGATACTCCAGCGTCCGGTACTCGTAGCTGGTCAGCTTGACCGGCCGGTCATTGAGCGTCACGACCCGGCCTGCGGTATCCAGCGCAATGGGGCCATAACGCATCACCGGGGTCGCATGGCCGGCGGCGCGACGCAGCAACGCATTGAGACGCGCCACCAGTTCCTCGATATGAAACGGCTTGACGAGATAATCGTCGGCTCCGGCCTCGAGCCCTTCGACCTTGTCCTGCCAGTCGCCGCGGGCGGTCAGAATCAGCACCGGAAAGGTCTTCTGCGCTTCGCGCCAGCTTCGTATCACATCGACACCGGGCAACTTCGGCAATCCCAAATCCACCACCGCCAGATCGTAGGGATATTCGAGCCCCAGAAACTCCGCATCCTCGCCGTCCGCGCTTTCTTCCACCGTGTAACCGCGACTTTCCAGCGCCGTTTTCAGCTGGCGCCTCAGGTCGTTGTCATCCTCGACTATCAGTACTTTCATCCGCTTCTACCTCAGGGATTAATGATCTGTCCCGACTGCGCATCGACCAGCACTTCGCGGACCCGGCCTTCATGGACCAGACGGATGCGATAAGCCGTCCGGCCCTGGGACTCGATCGCCGTGGCCTTGACCACCTGCCCCTTGTAACGGCTCCGGACCAGCTCCACCGCCTGCTGCAAGCTGACCTCCTGCTGCGCCACACTCAGGCGCCGCGACTGCCCGGGCGGCGTCACCATCGCCGTCACCGGCTGCACACCGGACAGCAGCGCCGGGCCGTCAGCATGTCGCGACAGCAGCAGCGCGCCGGGTGTCGTGGCCGCTTCGGCACGGGCAAGCGGTGACAGCAGCAGGCAGAAGCCGAGCCCGACAACCGCCAGCAGGGACGGTACGGGGTGCCAGTGCGACATTCGCAACATCAGGTTGTGCTCCTCTTGTTCCGCCCCCGGCTGAGGCATTATCAAGCCGGTATGAAAATACCGTTCATGTCCACATGATGCGTGGAGGCATCATCATTGGCCGAAGGCCAATGCGAGCCCTTGAAATTCAAGGGGTTTCGCAAAATTCCGCCCGGTTTTCAAGGGCGGTCACGCACATGCATCCATGCGTGCGCGACATACCGTACATCCTGTACATAACAATTAAATAGGCAAGGATGGCTATTTAATTGCCGGGTTAATAGCCGTGCCAGTGAACCGGCGACACATCGACTCTGACCCTGATACGTTTGCCGGGGTGGCGTTCGGTACGGGTATGGTAGATCCGGCCACGATAACGATAGCGGACCTGGTAGCCGGTAACGGCTTCATGATACTCAAAATCGGGCTCGACGGCACAGCGACGCTCCGTGACGTAACGGCTGCGATGGTGTCTCTGAGCCGCCAGTTCATGCCCCAGCGCCGCGCCTACGGCGGCACCGACCAGGGTACCGGCCCGAGGGTCACGCTCACCGAACTCATGTCCGACGACACCGCCGATCACAGCGCCCATCACGGCGGCGCCGGCCCGGTCTCCAGGATGCGCCCCGTCAACCCGGACCCGCTCGTCCCAGCAGACTTCGCGCTCCACCCGCACCCGCTGCCGCCGCACGATCGGGTCGACATCGATCACCCTGGCATAGTCGTAACCGCGGCCATCACGATGATGATGACGATGACCGTTATCCGCCTGAGCCGGGGAAGCCAACAACAGGGCGACCACCAGAGCGGATATCAGTGTGCGCAGCATGGTCAGCCTCCTAGTCCCGGCCGGACATGTCTCATTCTGGAGACCACTCTAGTCGCAAGCGGCTGAATCCGGCATGAACTTTGGGAAAGCCACAGGCTAGTGTACTGTTTCACCCTAATAGATACTTATAGAGCCCGCCAAGGGGCCGTCCGCGGTGTTGCATTTTCTCGACATAGACCCACTATGCCTTCAAAAATGCGCCTTGCGGCCAACCCCTTGGCGACTCGCTATAAGTGCCTTTAAGAGTGAAACAGTACACTAGAAGCGGCAACTCTTGGTGGTCCGGCCTCGGCCTCTGATATACTCGACCCTTAGCCAAACAAGCATTCAGAGACTCTGCAAGCAGCCGAGGATATCAGGTCATGCCGCAATATCGTTCCAAGACCTCAACAGCAGGTCGCAACATGGCCGGGGCACGTGCGCTCTGGCGCGCCACCGGGATGAAAGACGAGGATTTCCACAAGCCGATCATCGCCGTCGCCAACTCCTTTACCCAGTTCGTGCCCGGGCACGTGCACCTCAAGGATATGGGCCAGCTGGTGGCGCGGGAAATCGAAAAGGCCGGCGGCGTGGCCAAGGAATTCAATACCATTGCAGTCGATGACGGCATCGCCATGGGTCACGATGGCATGCTCTACTCGCTGCCGAGCCGCGATATCATCGCCGACTCCGTCGAGTACATGGTCAACGCCCACTGCGCCGATGCGCTGGTCTGCATCTCCAACTGCGACAAGATCACGCCGGGGATGCTGATGGCGGCGATGCGTCTCAACATCCCGGTGATCTTCGTCACCGGCGGCCCGATGGAAGCCGGCAAGACCAAGCTGGCCGAGCACAAGCTCGACCTGGTGGATGCGATGGTCATCGCCGCCGATGACAGCGCCTCCGACGAGAAGGTCGCCGAGTACGAGCGCTCCGCCTGCCCGACCTGCGGCTCCTGCTCCGGCATGTTCACCGCCAACTCGATGAACTGCCTGGCCGAAGCCCTGGGCCTGGCCCTGCCGGGCAATGGCACCGTGGTCGCGACCCACGCCGACCGGGAAAAGCTGTTCCACCGCGCCGGTCATACCATCGTAGAGCTGGCCAAGCGCTACTACGAACAGGACGACGAGTCGGTACTGCCGCGCAGCATCGGCAACCTGAAGGCATTCGAGAATGCCATCACCCTGGACATCGCCATGGGCGGTTCGACCAACACCATCCTGCATCTGCTGGCGATCGCCCAGGAAGCCGAGCTGGACTTTACCCTCCAGGATATCGACCGCCTGTCCCGCACCGTGCCGCAGCTGTGCAAGGTGGCGCCGAACACCCCGAAATACCATATCGAGGACGTCCACCGTGCCGGTGGCATCATGGCGATCCTCGGCGAGCTCGACCGCGCCGGCAAGCTGCACACCGATGTACCGACCGTCCACAGCGCGACCATGAAAGACGCCCTGGACCAGTGGGATATCATGCGCAACCCCAGCCCCGAAGTGGTCGAGTTCTATAAGGCGGGTCCGGCCGGCATCCCGACCCAGGTCGCGTTCAGCCAGGCCACCCGCTGGCCGACCCTGGACGGTGACCGGGCAAACGGCTGCATCCGCTCCCTCGAGCATGCCTTCTCGCTCGAAGGCGGCCTCGCGGTGTTGTACGGCAACATTGCCGAAGACGGCTGCGTGGTAAAAACCGCGGGCGTCGACGATTCCATCCTGGTGTTCGAGGGTCCGGCGCACATCACCGAATCCCGGACCAGGCGGTGCACCATATCCTCGAAGGCCAGGTGAAGTCCGGCGATGTGGTCATTGTCCGCTACGAAGGTCCCAAGGGCGGGCCCGGCATGCAGGAAATGCTCTACCCGACCTCCTACCTGAAGTCCAAGGGACTGGGCAAGGAATGCGCCCTGCTCACCGACGGCCGCTTCTCGGGCGGCACCTCGGGCCTGTCGATCGGCCACGTCTCGCCGGAAGCGGCGGCCGGTGGCGCCATCGGTCTGGTCGAGAAAGGCGACATCATCCGTATCGACATTCCCAACCGCACCATCGACGTCAAGCTGTCGATGGAGGAGCTGGCCCACCGCCGCTCGGCCATGGAAAACAGGGGCAAGGACGCCTGGAAGCCAGTCGAAGAGCGCCCGCGCAAGGTATCGGCCGCGCTCAAGGCCTATGCCCTGCTGGCCACCAGCGCCGACAAGGGCGCAGTACGCGACCTGTCCAAGCTCGACTGAGCGTGTTCCCAACGCACTAAGGGCAGCTTCGGCTGCCCTTTTTTGTGACGGGTGACATGCATTGCCTGCAGGTTGAGTGGAAGTCGGAACGACCGTAACCAATCGACCTGTACTGCGATAGATATGACGGGTTTCCCGATAACCGCTCCTGCGTTATCGGGATTTCCACCATCCCTGGCGGTTCCCCGATGCCCCGGCCGCCTGGAATGTGTAGAGGCCGTGCCATTGCATCGCTCTACCCATCCCGTCTTTACGTCTTTAGGCTATCGATTACAAAATATCAGTAGCCAAAACTTATCAAAAATCTTTCAAGTTAAACGCCGCGATTGCCTGTTGCCAATAAAAGTGATGATAACTATTATCATTACCGTTCTATCAAAAAAGCATCCCGGACCAGCGCATGAAGATCTGCATCTGCAAAAATGTCAGCGACCGCGAAATTCGTGAAGCCATCGATAACGGCGCCCGCAGCATGCGCGACCTGCGCGAAGAGCTCGGTGTCGGCAGCGACTGCGGCAAATGCGCCTGCGCGGCCAAACGGATCATCCGCACCCACAATTACGACGACCTCGCCGTCGAAATTATCGCTGCCTGATCAGGCACGACAGCACCGGCCCGCGCACCGAGGACCAAGCCTTTTTTCGCAGGATGCCGCAGAGCGCAGCGACCACCAGGGATGGTGGGAAGTCTGGCATTGCAGGAGCAAATGCCAGCGAAGCTGCATCATATCGGTAAGCACAGCCCCCAACGCCAACCTCTTCAGCCGACCGACATCGACTGCCAGATCAACCGCACCGCCAGCAGCGTCACGATTAGCCGGAACAGCGGCCTGAACCAGGCCGGCGGCATGCGATCGAGCAGTTTCAGCCCCAGCCAGGTACCGCACGCACCTGCCGTCACCATCAACAGCACGAACGGCACCCATTCGAGAAACATGAACCCGAGACTGCCGAAAACCACGAGCTTGAGACAGTGCTGCACACTCATGCAGGCTGCGAAGGTCGCCACGGTGGGAAACTTGCCGGCGTTGAAGCGGTGTACCCAGGCCGCCACCAGCGGGCCGGTGGCCCCAACGAACATCGAGATCAGCGTTGTCAGGGCGCCCATCAGCAGCAACCCCGGCCGACTGAGCTCCCCTTGCCGAACCCCGGTCCCCAGAGCAGGTAGAGGATGAAGCCGGCGACGCTGAGCTGAATCCAGCTCAGCGGCAGTTGCACCAGCACCCAGACAGCCGTTAGCGCGCCGAACAGTGCGCCCAGGGCGAAGGGCGCCACCCGCGGCCAGTCGACATGGCGGCGCGTCATCAGCGCGCGATTGAAATTGGAGCCCAGCTGAACCAGGCCATGGACGGGAATCAGGGCGGCGACCGGCAGCATCGAGGCCATCACCGCCAGCAGCAGCACGCCACCGCCGATACCCAACGCCGCAGTGATCATCGAGGTCAGGCCACTGAGCAGCGTCAACAGCAGCGCCTGCTCCAGGCTCAACGCCGACGGCAGCCAACCGTAAAGCCAGTCCATGGCGGCGGTCTCAGTTATCGGACATCGCCTGCATTACCTGCTGTCCCCAGGCGAGGCTGTGACGGTAAGCCACCTCATAGTAGGCCGATTCGACCAGGCGGCGCAGGGCCTCGAACTCGCCACGCTCGTAATGCTCGACGTCGTCCAGCACCTCGCCCAGTTCCCCGGCGCGATTGAGCAGCGCATCCTTGATCTCCTGGCGCAGCGGCACCTGCTCCATCAGGTCCGCCATCTCCATATCGAAGAGTACGTCCAGCTGCGACAGCAGACCGACGATAAAGTAGTTGATCGGCTGGCTGCGCCCCATCAGCTCGGCCAGCAGCTCGCACATGCGCCCGCGTACCAGCATATTGCGGGTCAGCTCATCGGGCTTGCCGACTTCGCCGCTGGCCAGAAAGAGGGTGACCCAGCGACGGATCTGATCCAGCCCCAGCAGGGTAATGGCGTGAGACAGCGACTCGATCTCGCGGCGAAGGTTGAAAGCCGCCGAGTTCACGACCCGCAGAATCTTGTAGGTCAGGGCGGCATCGTTGACGGCGATCTGTTCGAGGGCCGCCGCCGTGGTCTCGGGATTCTGCAGTTCGGCGAGCAGCTGCAGCAGCACCACCTTGTTGCCGCCAATTTTCTTGCCGCGCACCGGCACCGGCTTGCTGAGGAAGAATCCCTGGTATAGAGAGAAGCCCATCTCCAGGCACTGGCGGAACTGATCCTGATTCTCGACCTTGTCCGCCAGCAGCTCGAGGTTGAAACGCTTGAGTTTCTGGATGATCGCCGGCAACGCGTGCAGACCCAGCTTGAGAATATCCAGCTTGAGCACATGGACGATCTCGAGCAATGGCTCGAACCTGGGATCCTGGGGGTCGTAATCGGCAAGTACCAGGCGGTAACCGCGGCGTCCCAGATCCCTGAGCTTGTCCAGCAGCGGTGGCGTCACCTCCGTATGCCCCAGCAACTCCAGGGCGAAGGTCTCTTTCGGCAGCTCCGGTAGCGAGCTGTCCAGCAGCACCTTGTCTGTCAGCTTCAGATAACAGGGCAAGCTGCGGATCTCGCCGTCGCGACAGATACTG
This sequence comes from Marinobacterium aestuariivivens, assembly GCF_042661465.1. Classification (NCBI taxonomy): domain Bacteria; kingdom Pseudomonadati; phylum Pseudomonadota; class Gammaproteobacteria; order Oceanospirillales; family Oceanospirillaceae; genus Marinobacterium; species Marinobacterium aestuariivivens. Next base: position 1,896,830 of record NZ_JBHSWE010000001.1, read on the forward strand.
GCGTAGGTGTTGACGATCACCGAGAGGGTGGCACGATCGTCGGTCACCGAGTTGTCGAATTCGCCGGTCTGGTTGCGAAACAGCAGCTCGTAGGCAACGACATCCTGGTTCTTGGTGAAGATCGGTTGCCGGGCGAGCAGCACCGGCAACTGCTCGGACTCTTTAAGGGATTTCAGCGCGGCACTCAAGGTCAGGGCTCTCCGATAGCTCCGTCATTCAGGTCTTCAACAGACGCTGCCAATAATGACATCAACGGCCGGCGAAATCGAATTTTCGCGAGCCTGACCCCTGCAGGAGCTGCGCCCCGCAGCGAACACCGCCGGCACCTCGGCCAACGTGTTCGCACCGGCGCGGCGCTCCTACAAGTGTTATTCAAGCTTCGGCGCGACCTTTATGCCGCCGAGATCACGTCCTCGTAGCCTTCGCGCTCGACCAGTGCACGGTGCAGCACGGCGACCGCCTGGGCGTAATCCTCTTCGTTGACCACGCACTGCATCTCGACCTGACGGATCGACTTCTTGCGGGTCGTGGCCCGCCTGGACATCTGTTTTACGCCGCCGAGATCACATCCTCGTAGCCCTCGCGCTCGACCAGTGCACGGTGCAGCACGGCGACCGCCTGGGCGTAATCCTCTTCGTTGACCACGCACTGCATCTCGACCTGACGGATCGATTGATGCGCTGCCTGGACACTGATGTCGGCCTCGGCCAGCGCCGACATCATCCGTGCCAGCATGCCCTTGACCTTGAGATCGGAGCCGATCGCCGAAACGATGGCGACGTTGTGCACGTTGACCTCGGCGGCCCTGTACTGCTCCTCGATCAGGCGCGCGGCGCGATTGACCTTCTTGCGCGAGCCGGAAACATAGTAGGTGATGCTGTTGGCATCGGAGTCCTTGTTGACGACATAGAGCTTGAGCTGCTTCAGCAGCCGGGTAATCTCGATATCGTAGGCAACATCACCGAGCATCTCCTGGTCGAACACCTCGAGGCCGAAGACGTCCTTGCGCCCAGCGACGATCTCAACGCAGGGACGGTCGCTGGTATAGGACTGGCTGATCAGGGTGCCGCCGTGCTCCGGCTCGAAGGCGTTCTTGATGCGCAGCTCCACGCCGGCGCGGCGCAGCGATTTCGCAGCCTTCGGATGGATTGCCTCCATGCCGAGATTGGACAACTGGTCGGCGACATCGAAGTTGGTGCGGCCGATCGTCACCACCTTATCGGTACCGACCAGCATCGGATCGGCACTGCTAAGATGGTACTCCTTGTGAATGATCGCCTCGCGGGCACCGGTTTCGGCCGCGATCTGGGCAAAAGTGATCTCGCTGTAACCGCGATCGTAGGTGTTCATCAGGCCTTCGGCGCAGTGGGTGTAGCCGGTGGCCACCGCCAGTTCGCTGGCGAAATCGACCTGGGCGAAGCTGGTGCGCACCATCTCGTCGAAGGACTGCGGCGCCTCCTGGTGCCAGCCGGTCAGATCCACCAGCCGGGCATTGACGCCGCGGGCACGCAGCGCCAGCACGGTATTGTGGGCGCTGTGGGCCTCGCCGATCGCTGCCAGCATCTCGCGCACTTTCATCAGGTGCTCCTCGAGCTGGAAGTGGCCGTAGGTACAGAGGCGCTGCAGGCTCTGCATGCAGTCGCGGGCATCGTCGATACGCTCCTGCACGAAGCGGTCCGCCGCACTGCGCTCGTAGTCGGCGGCAAACAGTTCGGCATTCTTGCGCAGCATGCGATCGCGCACATCCTCGAGCGCGCCGAGCCAGGCATCCTCGCTGTCGGCATCGGCGAAGCGGGCATAGATGCCGGGCTCACCGGTTTTCTTGTGCTCCAGCAGCAGGTTGGTCATGCCGCCATAGGCCGAAACCACGAAGATGCGGTTATACAGGTCACTGCCGGCGCGATCGCCGAGCAGAATATTTTCCATGACTTCCTCGAAGCGGCTCATGGAGGTACCGCCGATTTTCTCTACTGTATGCATAGTTGTTGTGGGGGTCATGTCCTTGTGAGTCCGGCGCCGCCGGATGGTCAGGCGCCGGAATATGAATGGATGGCAACGGCTCAGAGATACCGCTGGGGGCAATGGCCAGCGGCGCTACAGGACCGCGATCGGCGATGAAGCCCGGGCGCGGTGCCTGATGGCAGTACGGATCCTGCAGACTGTTCCCGACCTGGTTGTAGACGAAGAACAGATTGCTGCGTGGCGCCGGCGTGATATTGCTGTTGGAGCCGTGCATGGTATTGCAGTCGAAAAACACCACGGAGCCTGCCGGCCCGGTTGCGGTATCGATACCATAACGACTGACAAGCTCGCTCAGGCTGTTATGGTCCGGCACACCGTATTCCTGCTTGCGCAGCGAGTGCTGGTAGTGGTTTTCCGGCGTTTCGCCGACACAGGTGATGTAGTGACGGTGCGAACCCGGTACCAGCATCAGCGGACCGTTGTTGATGTCATTGTCGGTCAGCAGGATGGAACAGCTGAGCGCCCGCATGCGCGGCATGCCGTCCTCGACATGCCAGGTCTCGAAATCGGAGTGCCAGTAGAACTCCTTGCCGTTGAAGCCGGGCTTGAAGTTCATGCGCGACTGATGGATGTAAATATCGCCGCCCAGAATGAAGCGAGCCACCTCGGCGATACGCGCATCCCCGCCACGCGGGCGAACAGCGGGTTACTCTTGTGGATCTCGAACAGCGAGCGCAACGCGCCGCTCTGGGGCTCCCGGATGGCCTCGTCCGATGCCAGCACCTCGGGATCCTGACGCAGGCGATCCAGTTCAGCACGCAGCACCGCCACTTCCTGCGGAGAAAAGAGTTCCGGCAACACCATATAGCCGTCGCGCTCGAACCGAGCCATCAGCTCCGGCGCAACAGGCGCGGCTTCCAGGTCTTGCCGGTACAGGACCGGATCCTGGCGTTCCAGCCATTCTGGCCGGTCCAGCTGACGTGACGGATACAGATCTTCTCGCGAACTCATGGGCCCTCCAATCGGGTTTAACAGTCTGACGACAGGCCCCCGGCCGGGCGCCTGCCGGTAATACGGCGACGGGGATCTTTCGATCCCCGCCCTGGCAGCTATCAGGCGACTTCTTCGGCTTCCAGCGGATAGACGCCATTCTCGTCATGGACTTCCTTGCCGGTGAGCGGCGGGTTGAAAACGCAGGCGAGCTTCAGCTCGCTGTTCGCCCTCAGCAGGTGCTCGTCGTGCTTGTCGAGGTTGTAGAGCGTGCCGGGCCGGATCGGATAGATCTTGCCGTCGGCCAGGGTCTCGATTTCACCTTCGCCGCTGATGCAGTACACCGACTCGAAATGGTTCTGATACCAGATGTGCGTCTCGGTGTTGGCGTAGATGGTGGTGATATGGAAGGAGTAGCCCATGTTGTCCTGCTTCAGCAGCATGCGCGTACTTTCCCAGGTGCCTGTTTCCGATTCCACGCGACGTTCGGACTTTTCGCACTCTTCCAGTGTTCTGACGATCATTCCAGGGGTCTCCTCAGGATGCAGCAGTTTCAAGGTTTTCGGCCATGGCACCGGCAAAGGCACCGTCCAGAATATCCAGCGCGGCACGCAACTGATCTTCGGAAATCGTCAGCGGGCACAGGCATTTGACGACCTGATCACGGGCGCCGCTGGTTTCGATCACCAGATTCCGCGCAAAGGCGCGACGACAGATATCGGCAGCGACTTCGCCATCGGGACACTCGATGCCGACCATCAGACCGCGGCCCTTGACCCTGAGTGAATCCGGGCCGTGGCGCCGGACGATGTTCTGCATGCGTTCCCTGACCAGCGCGCCCTTCTTCTTGACCTCTTCACCGAACTGGTTGTCGCGCCAGAAGGTTTCGATGGCGGTGGCGGCGGTGACGAAGGCGTGGTTGTTGCCGCGGAAGGTGCCGTTGTGCTCGCCCGGCTTCCACTGGTCCAGCTCCTTGCGCAGCACCAGCACGGCGAACGGCAGGCCGTAGCCGCTGAGGGACTTGGAGAGCGTCACCATGTCCGGCTTGATTCCCATTTCCTCGAAGCTGAAGAAGGTGCCGGTGCGGCCGCAGCCCGCCTGGATGTCGTCGACGATCAGCAGCATGTCGTGCTTGCGGCACAGGCGCTCGAGGCGGCGCATCCAGTCGGCGGAGGCGACGTTGAGACCACCCTCGCCCTGCACGGTTTCGACGATCACGGCGGCCGGCTTGTCGATGCCGCTGCTCGGATCGGACAGCAGCTTGTCCATGTAGGCGATGGTGTTGAGCTTGTCGCCCATGTAACCGTCGAACGGCATGCGGGTGACGTCACCCATTGTCACGCCGGCCACGCCACGGTGGTGCTGATTGCCGGTCGCGGCCAGCGCACCGAGGGTGCAGCCGTGGAAGCCGTTGGTGAAGCTGATGATATTGCGGCGTCCCTTGACCTTGCGCGCCAGCTTCAGCGCCGCCTCGACGGCGTTGGCGCCGGTGGGGCCGGTGAACTGCACGACGCAGTCGCCCATGCCGCGTGGCGCCAGAATCACGCGATTGAACACCTCGAGGAAGGTTTCCTTGGCGTCAGAATGCATGTCCAGACCGTGGGTCAGGCCGTCCGCTTCGATGTACTCCAGCAGCGCCTTTTTCAGAACCGGGTTGTTATGGCCGTAGTTCAGGGTGCCGGCACCGGCGAGAAAATCGATGTAGCGGGTGCCGTCCCGGGTGATCAGCTCGGCGCCCTTGGCCTGCTTGAACACCACCGGGAAGGAACGGCAGTAACTGCGGATTCCGGATTCATTCTGCTCAAAAATGTTCATTCTTTCTCCTGTTAATCGAATTGGGGGATCGGCTGTCGCTGTCTCGGGGTCGACTATTTGAGCTCGGGCACCGGCAGCCTGAACGGGCCGGCGCGATACAGCAGCTCGTCGTCATGCTGACCGGCGAAATGGACCTCGCGCGAGAACAGCAGTTTGCGATCCCAGGGAGCATCGAGGATGCCGAAGACCTTGCGAAACAGGGCTTCGGACGCCTCGTTGCCGGGCGAAATCGTGGTCTCGATATAGCGCACCCCTTCCTTTGCCTGCCGGCGCACCAGCGCCAGCAGCATGCGGCTGCCGAGCCCCAGCCCTCGTGCGGCCTCGTGGACGGCCACCTGCCAGACAAAGAGGGTGTCGGGCCTTTTCGGCGGACGGTAGCCGGAAATGAAGCCCAGCAGTCGACCGTCATCGGCCTCGGCAGCAATGGCGGTGTCCGCAAAGTCGGAACACTGCAGCAGATTGCAGTAGACGGAGTTCGTATCAAGTGGGGGCAGCTGGCAACCAGCTGATGAAGTGCGTGACCGTCTCGGTCACAGGGCGGGCGAAACGTTATCGAGTCAGTATCCATAGCCTGTTAATATTTAGCAATTCTATGCTTTTTAGTATAAAACATATCCAACATAGAACATCAACCTTAGTCAGGCGCATAATTATCAATGATTTGAGCATTGCGCGCGCTATCACAGGAAGAAAACTCATTAGCATTGCTATGTTTTGTTACAATACAGAGACTGTTTCACTAAGAAAAAGTTTCGTTTGCCGAAACATATCAACGGAACCCGCGCCGCCGTCGCCACCATTACCGGTTCGAAACCATTGCATTAGCCGGCACGAAAACGTACAAAGTGCCGTCCGACTCACCCAGCCACCGAGCACCAATGAGAAAAAGCCAGTCCGCTCTTATCCTGATTCGCCAGATCATTCGCGCCACCGATCTGCACGACAAGCAGCTCAGCCGGGCCACCGGACTGACACTGCCCCAGTTGCTGACCCTGCAGACCCTGCAGGAGGGCGGTTCGATGACCATTGGACGACTGGCACGCGAGCTGAACCTGGCCCAGGCCACCGTCACCAGCCTTTTGGACCGGCTGGAGAAGAAGCAACTGATCGAGCGCCAGCGCGACAGCCAGGACAAGCGCAAGGTCTGGGCCTGCCTCTCCGAGTCAGGCAATCAACTGCTGGCCTCGGCGCCGACCTCGGTGCAGGACAGCTTTATCGATCAGTTCGAGGGGATGGAGCAGTGGGAGCAGTCGATGGTGATCACCGCCCTTGAGCGGGTCGCCGGAGTGCTCAACGCACTGGACATCGACGCCGCACCGGTGCTGGATATTGGTGAGCTGGATCGCTCATCGGGCGACCGTGACAAACACCAGTAACAGACAAAAAAGACACCTGCCGGCTGCCTGTTTATACTGATAACCCAGACCCTATTGCAGGATGCCGGAATGAATGGACTCTATCGTCTCCCCGATCTCGGGCCGGACGCACTTCAGCAGGAACTGGCATCAGTGCAGGACACCGCCATTCTCTGCCTGGCATCGATGGCCCGCATGCGCGACCATGCCACCGGCAACCATATTCTGCGTACCCAGCATTATGTCCGCATCCTGGCTCTGCACCTGCGCGACCATCCGGGATTCAGCGACCCGCTCGACGATGATCTGACGCTGGAACTGCTGTGCAGGACGGCCACGCTGCACGATATCGGCAAGGTCGCGATACCGGACGGCATCCTGCTGAAACCGGGCCGGCTGACCGCTGAGGAGTTCGAGCAGATGAAGCTGCATACCGTCTACGGTCATCAGGCGCTGCAGAACGTGGAGGCCCTGACCGCCGTAACGCTCGGCCACCATAGCCGGCTGTTCCTGCGCATCGCCCGCGAGATCACCCTGAGCCACCATGAACGCTGGGATGGCCAGGGTTATCCACAGGGACTGATGGGCGACGAGATCCCCTGCACGGCCCGCATCATGGCACTGGCCGATGTCTACGATGCGCTGATCTCCCGCCGCCCCTACAAGGACGAAATGTCCCACGAGCGGGCGGCCGCCTGCATCCTCGAGGGCGCGGCAGCCATTTCGATCCGGCTGTCGTGGATGCCTTCGACGCGCGGCAGGAGGAGTTTGCGGCGATCGCCCGCCAGATGGAGGTCCAATACCCCCACCCTGGCGCCGGAACCCTCATGAACCGGAGCGGCCGGACGCCTGATCCGCCGCACCGGCACTGTCTTCGGAATCGCCCGGATCACTCTGCTGAATGCGCCTGATATGGCTGCCGCTGGCCGCATGACTATGCTCTTTGGCGCTGTACATGGCTTGATCGGCCAGGCTCGTCAGCTCTTCCGGCCCCAGGCTTTCGTCTGGAGAGGTCTGGGCGATACCGATGCTCAGTGAAACGCCACCGTGGTCGAGTTGTTCGAACAGCTCGACCAGCCGCCGGGCCACCCCTTCCGCCTGTTCCAGTACCGTTTCCGGCAGAATCAGCACGAACTCGTCGCCACCGTAACGGCAGGCGATATCACTGGTCCGGCTCACTTTCATGAGCACATGCCCGAAGCCGGCCAGCAGCTCGTCGCCGGCCGGATGCCCCTCGCGGTCGTTCAGCTCCTTGAAGTGGTCCATGTCGACGTAGAGCAGGCAAAGACTCGAGCCCTGGCGCTCGGCCCGGGCCACTTCCCGTCGCAAATGTTCGTAATAGGAGCGCTGATTCTGCAGCCCGGTCAGCGGGTCTGTCTTCGACAGCTGCTCGAGTTCGCGGGTGCGTTCGGCGACGGTATTTTCGAGGCTTGCGGCATAATCTTCGACCTTGTGACGGATGGATTCGACCTCCGACACCAGGCTGTGGATATAGGTATCGAAGACGAACTGCACATCGAACATCATCAGCCGGTGCAGCGACTGCCATACCTCCTCGGCCTCGGCCTGGCGCTCATCGCCAGCCTCACCCAGCAGGTGCAGTCGCAACACATCCTGCAGGTTGACGATGGCGCCGATATAGAGCTTGGGCGACACGCCGATCTGCTTGTGCACCTTGCCGATCCGCAGACGCTTGTTGACGTATTCGGAATCGTAATAGCCGTCGAACAGCTCGAGTACGTAGCGGCGCAGCGAATTGTGCAGCCGACGGAAAGTTTCGGAGTCGCCGATCAGCAGCGCCACCTCCGAGATCGCCCGCTGGCGCCGATAGAACTCGTCGACGATCAGATCGATATCGCGCTGCACTATCGGCTTCCACTTCTGCAGCTGCGCCACGTCAGCCTCGCCGAAGCCGACCAGAGACTTACGCTCCTCGATCTCGCGCTCGGTGATCTTCAGCTGCTCGGCCAGCGTCTGTTCGGTGACGTTGGCCTTCTTCACACTGTGCTCATCCGGTGGTATCTGCGAGTGCATTCCCTAGCCTCCCGCGCTGTTGCTGAATTAAAAGGAAACTATAGACCACCGACACTATACCAACGGCGCAGGGCCTGCAGTAAGCGTCCCGCTGGAATACACTAGGGAGACCAACCCAAGGAAGACGTACGTGACCGCACCCGCCCCCTTTATCGACCTCATCGAGCTCTGCCCGACGCTGCGCCTGGATATCAGGTACCACGGCAGTGACAATTTCATCGGCCTGCCGGTGGACGGCTACGAAGCGCCCCGCGCCTGGCTGACAGGGCCCGCCGCCCGGGCTCTGGTGCAGGTTCAGCGCCGGCTGGAGCTGTTCGACCTGTCGCTGAAGATTTTCGACGCCTACCGGCCGCAGCGGGCGGTGGACCACTTCATCCGCTGGTGCGACAGCCCCTGCGATCCGCAACTGAAAACCCTTTACTACCCGGAACTGGAAAAGTCCCAGCTGTTCGAGGAGGGTTACCTGAACCGCCATTCGACCCACAGCCGCGGCAGCACCGTAGACCTGACCATCGTTTCGTGCGACGGCGCGACGGAACTGGACATGGGCACCCGATTCGACTTCTTCGGCCCCGAGTCCTGGCTCGACTGCGACAGCATCCCGCCCCAGGCCCGCGCCAACCGCCTGCTGCTGCAGCGCCTGATGGTCGAAGCCGGCTTCATCCCCTTTCACCACGAGTGGTGGCACTTCACGCTGCGCGACGAGCCCTATCCCCATACCTGTTTCGATATACCGATACGGTGATCCCCGGAGATTTGGCCCCCTTATTATTCAGCTTTCCCTAATTTATTACACCAAAACCCTTGAAGCGCTGTGGATATGCCACCATATCTTTTGCCAACCACTGTATTTCCGCCAAGGCGGTCTGAAGCGCACTCAGGAGGGCTCGATGCGACCCGACAAATTCACGTCCAAACTGCAGGAAGCACTGGCCGATGCCCAATCGCTGGCGGTCGGCCGCGATCACAACATGATGGAGCCGATCCACCTGCTGGCGGCTTTCACCGAACAGCGTGACGGATCGATCCGGCCACTGCTCGGACGCGCCGGCGCCAATCTGCAGACCCTGACGAGACAGGTCGGCGAGGCGCTGGACCGGCTGCCCCAGGTGCAGAATCCGGACGGCGAGATCCGGCTGTCGCAGAACATGGCGCGGCTGTTCAACCTCACCGACAAGCTGGCGCAGCAGCGCGGCGACCAGTACATCGCCAGCGAGCTGATACTGCTGGCGATGCTCGACGACAAGACCGATGCCGGCAAGCTGTTGCGCGAGGCCGGCATCACCAAGGCCACCCTGGAAGAGGCGATCAATCAGATGCGAGGCGGTGAAAGCGTGCAGGACCCCAATGCCGAGGAATCCCGTCAGGCGCTGGACAAATACTGTATCGACCTGACCGAGCGCGCCGAGTCCGGCAAGCTCGACCCGGTGATCGGCCGTGACGACGAGATCCGCCGCACCATCCAGGTGCTGCAGCGCCGCACCAAGAACAACCCGGTGCTGATCGGCGAGCCCGGCGTCGGCAAGACAGCCATCGTCGAGGGCCTGGCACAGCGCATCGTCAACGGCGAGGTGCCGGAAGGCCTCAAGCGCAAGAAGGTGCTGGCGCTCGACATGGGCGCGCTGATCGCCGGCGCCAAGTTCCGCGGCGAGTTCGAGGAACGCCTGAAGGCCGTGCTCAACGAACTGTCGAAGCAGGAGGGCCAGATCATCCTCTTCATCGACGAGCTGCACACCATGGTCGGCGCCGGCAAGGCCGAGGGCGCCATGGATGCCGGCAACATGCTCAAGCCCGCGCTGGCGCGCGGCGAGCTGCACTGCGTCGGCGCCACCACCCTCGACGAGTACCGCAAGTACGTCGAGAAGGACGCGGCACTGGAGCGTCGCTTCCAGAAGGTGCTGGTCGACGAGCCGACCGAGGAGGACACCATCGCCATCCTGCGCGGCCTCAAGGAGCGCTACGAGATCCACCACAGCGTCGACATCACCGACTCGGCGATCATCGCCGCAGCCAAACTGAGTCAGCGCTACATCACCGACCGCCAGTTGCCCGACAAGGCGATCGATCTGGTCGACGAGGCAGCGTCGCGCATCCGCATGGAGATGGACTCCAAGCCCGAAGACATGGACCGCCTGGAACGGCGCCTGATCCAGCTGAAGATGGAACGCGAGGCGCTGAAGAAGGAGAAGGACGAAGCCTCGCGCAAGCGCCTGGAAGAGCTGGAACAGAACATCGCCAAGCTGGAGCGCGAGTACGCCGACTTCGAGGAGGTCTGGAAGGCGGAAAAGGCGATGCTGCAGGGCTCCCAGCATATCAGGGAACAGCTCGACCAGGCCCGCGTCGAGATGGAGCAGGCCCGTCGCGCCGGCGATCTGACGAAGATGTCCGAGCTGCAGTACGGCCGCATTCCTGAACTCGAGAAGCAGCTGGCGGTGTCCGATGAGGCCGAGGTCAAGGAAACCAAGCTGCTGCGCAACAAGGTCACCGAGGAGGAGGTCGCCGAGGTGGTCTCGCGCTGGACCGGCATCCCCGTGAGCAAGATGCTCGAGGGCGAGCGCGAGAAGCTGCTGCGCATGGAGGAGGCGCTGCACCAGCGTGTCGTCGGCCAGGACGAGGCCGTGATCGCGGTATCGAACGCCGTGCGCCGCTCCCGCGCCGGCCTTGCCGACCCGAACCGGCCCAACGGCAGCTTCCTGTTCCTCGGCCCGACCGGCGTCGGCAAGACCGAGCTGTGCAAGGCGCTGGCCAGCTTCCTGTTCGACACCGAAGAGGCGATGGTGCGTATCGACATGTCGGAGTTCATGGAGAAGCACTCGGTGGCGCGGCTGATCGGTGCACCTCCGGGCTACGTCGGCTACGAGGAAGGCGGCTACCTGACCGAGGCGGTGCGGCGCCGGCCCTACTCGGTGCTGCTGCTCGACGAGGTCGAAAAGGCGCACCCGGATGTCTTCAACATCCTGCTGCAGGTGCTCGAGGACGGCCGCCTCACCGATGGCCAGGGCCGCACCGTGGATTTTCGCAACTGCATCGTGGTGATGACCTCGAACCTGGGCTCCGACCTGATTCAGAACTACAGCGATGACGACGACTACAACCTGATGAAGGCGGCGGTGATGGAAGCGGTCGGCAGCCACTTCCGCCCCGAGGTGATCAACCGCATCGACGAGGTGGTGGTGTTCCACAGCCTGCGCAAGGAACAGGTCTCCGGCATCGCCGAGATCCAGCTCGAGCGGCTGCGCAGGCGCCTGGCCGAACGCGAACTGGGTCTGACGCTGACCGGCACCGCGATGGACAAGCTGGTCGAGGTCGGCTTCGAACCGATCTACGGCGCGAGGCCGCTGAAGCGGGCGATCCAGCAGTGGATCGAGAACCCGCTGGCGCAGCGCCTGCTGGCCGGCGACTTCGCGCCGGGCGACGAGATCGTCGTCGACGTCGAGGCAGGGGAGTTCGTATTCCGCTGATCTCGCCCCATAGGCACCACCGAGAGCCCGCTGCTTCGACCGCGGGCTCTTTTTGTGCGCCACCTTGACGATTGCGCGTGACGACTGGCGCCAATTCATTTCCCGGACCATGCTTGTCGAGCGCGTCGCGCATCACCTCCACAGAACCGGCGACAGGGGCCAGATAAACGAGGGTTTCCGAATGAAGCTTTTCAGTCCAGTTGTATACGGGGGCTCAGGCGCCCTGCTTGCACTGGTTGCAGCGCTGGTTGCGGGATGTTCGATGCCGCAGAAAGAGGTCACCGGAGCCGGCACCTACGAGGGCCCGCCGGTTACCATCGGTCAGGGCGAGGCACGGGCGTTCGTCACGTTCGACGCGCAGGGCCAGGCCCGTACCCTCGGCATCAGGCTGTCCGAAGCGGCGCTGTCCGGCCTGCCCGCCGAACTCCCGCCGCCGGGCGTCCAGGAGTTCGAACTGAGCCTGCCGGCCGAAGCGGCGGCCACCGGCTACGACCATGTCACCGTCGACTGGAACCCCCACGGCCATATACCCGAGGGGTTTACGACAGGCCCCATTTCGATGTCCATTTCTACGCCATCGACAGCACGGCAAGAAACGCCATTACGGCTGTCGGCGACGACCTGGAGCGTGCACACAAGACCCCGGCGCACAGCCATATGCCGGTCGACTATGTGCTGCCACGCGGCACCGAGGTGCCAAAGATGGGGGCCCATGCGATCGATCCGGGCAGTGCCGAGTTCCAGAACCAGCCCTTTACGCAGACCTTTATCTACGGTTTCTACGACGGCAACATCATCTTCATGGAGCCGATGATGACGCTGGAATTCCTGCAGACCCGGCCCAACGTCTCGACACCGATCAAACAGCCGCAATCGTACCAGGCGGACTTCGCCTACCCGACCCGCTACGGCGTTCGCTACGACCCGGAGTCGCGGCAATTCGAGATCACGCTGGACGAGCTGACGCGGCACTGAGTCTTCTCGCAGAATCCGTAGGAGCTGCGCCCCGCAGCGAACCGATTTGGCGCGGCGGTTGTTCGCACCGGGGCGGCGCTGCTACAGGCGCTGGCCGATCGGCCAGCGCATCCCTACAATAGCGTCCAATTTTTAACCGACTGGATGCTCCCATGTTAGGAACAGCGCTCACCCCCGGCTCGACCCGCGTGCTGCTTTGCGGCTGCGGCGAGCTCGGCAAGGAAGTGGTCATCGAACTGCAACGCTTAGGGCTCGAGGTCATCGCCGTGGACCGCTACGACAACGCCCCGGCGATGCAGGTCGCCCACCGCAGCCATACGCTCAACATGCTCGACGGCGAGGCCCTGCGAGCCATCGTCGAACAGGAGAAACCCGACCTGATCGTGCCGGAAATCGAGGCGCTGGCGACCGACACCCTCGTTGCCCTCGAACAGGAGGGCTACCGCGTGGTGCCGACCGCCCGCGCCACCCGGCTGACAATGAACCGCGAAGGCATCCGCCGCCTCGCCGCCGAGGAGCTCGGGCTGCCGACCTCGCCGTACCGGTTCGCCGACAGCGCGGAGGAATATCGCGCCGCCATCGAGGCCGTCGGCCTGCCCTGCGTCGTCAAACCGGTGATGAGCTCCTCCGGTAAGGGCCAGAGCCTGGTCCGTGGCGAGGCCGATGTCGACGGCGCCTGGCACTATGCCCAGCAGGGCGGACGCGCCGGACAGGGCCGGGTGATCGTCGAAGGCTTCATCCGGTTCGATTACGAGATCACGCTGCTGACGGTCAACGCCATCGACGGCATCCATTTCTGCGCCCCGATCGGCCATCGCCAGGAAGACGGCGACTATCGCGAGTCCTGGCAGCCGCAGGCGATGACGCCGAAGGCGCTCGAGCGCTCGCAGCAGATCGCCCGCGCGGTGGTGGAGAACCTCGCAGGCTACGGCCTCTACGGCGTGGAGCTGTTCATCGCCGGCGACGAGGTCTGGTTCAGCGAAGTCTCGCCGCGCCCCCACGACACGGGCCTCGTGACCCTGATCTCCCAGGACCTGTCGGAATTCGCCCTCCATGTCCGCGCGATCCTGGGACTGCCGATCGGCGAGATCCGGCAGCAGGGGCCGAGCGCCTCGGCGGTGATTCTCGGCGAAGGCCGGTCCCGCAACCTCGGCTTCGACGGAATCGCAGACGCCCTGGCCGTGCCCGGCAACCAGCTGCGCCTCTTCGCCAAGCCGGATATCGACGGTCGCCGCCGCCTCGGCGTCGCGCTGGCAAGAGCGGAGTCGGTCGAAGAAGCCGTCGAACGCGCCAAGGCCGCCGCCGCGAAAGTCAAAATCCGCTATTGAACGGCGGTGACGCGTAACACTTTACGCGTCACTTTCTCAACAAGCGCCCGAGATAGAGCAGGATCACCGCCCCGATGGTGGCGGTGATCACCGAGCCGATGAAGCCGCCGGTGCGCACGCCGACGAAATCGAACAGCATCCCGCCGACCACGGCGCCGACCACTCCCAGCACAATATTGCCGACCAGGCCGAAGCCGTCGCCTTTCATGATGGTCCCGGCAAGCCAGCCGGCCAGCCCGCCAATAATCAGAAATACGATCAATCCCATAGACTCTCCCTCTCGCGCCCGACCATGCAGGGTGGAACAAGCGGAGCGGCCCCTCCCGTCCTGCGATGGCGAAACCGACGCGACTTGCTTCCCAAAAGCCCTCAGTATAGCCGCCAACATGGCGGTTCCATGAAGCTTGCGCCAGATCAAGCACAGCGGCGGCGACGGCCGGCGACACTTGTCAGACGCCCCATCGCCCTATAGTGTGCTGCCTGGACATTCCCGGCGCGGCCGGGTCGCTATTTCTCGAGGATCGCGGATGAGTGCACTGCGTTGGTTAAAACTGCCGATCTGGCTGGCGGAGCTGGCCACCTCGGCCAAGTCGTTCCGGGACAACCCGATTATCGGCAGTGAGGCGCTGAACCGGCGCGGCCTGCATGTATTTCGCAAGAAGCTGGCCTGCGACCTGGCCGACTGGCGCCGCAAGCGCCTGGCCCGCCGCCTGAGCCAGGAGGACGTCGCCCAGTTCGAGGAAAACGGCTTTATCCTCAAGCAGAAGCTGCTGCCGGAGGCCGAGTTCGCCGCCGTGCGTCGCGAAATCTATGGCTACAGCGGCGAAATGCGCGAGATGATCCAGGGCAACACCGTCACCCGGCGCATCCTGCTCGACGGCCGCACCCTGAAAGACATGCCTTCCGTCGACCGGCTGCTGCGCAGCGAGCGCTGGCAGGGACTGATGCATTATGTCAGCAGCTATGCAATGGAGCCGGTCTACTACATCCAGGTGATTCTGACCCATGTCGACGGTGCGCCGGACGACCCCCAGACCGTGCTGCACATGGATGCCTTCCACCCGTCGATGAAGGCCTGGTTATTCATGGACGAGGTGGAACCGCACAAGGGCCCCTTCACCTATGTGCCGGGCTCGCACCGGGCCGATGCGCCGCGCCTGGCCTGGGAGAAACAGAAGAGCCTGACCGTCGCCAAAGGCGACGACCGCCTGGCCGCCCGCGGCTCGCTGCGGATCCAGCCGGAAGAGCTGGCGGCGCTGGGGCTGCCGCAGGCGCGGCCACTGACAGTGCCGGGCAACAGCCTGGTGGTCGGCGACACCGTCGGCTTCCATGCCCGCGGCCGCAGCACCGAGCCGTCGGTCCGGGTCGAACTCTGGGCCTATGCCCGCCGCAACCCCTACCTGCCCTGGCTGGGGCTGGACGTTTTCTCGCTGCCGTTCATCCGCGGCCGTCAGGTGCGCCTGTTCTGGTGGTACCTTGACCTGCGCCACTGCCTGACCGGCCGCGGCCGCCCTGGACGCCGGTGCGACGCAGCAGCATCACCGAACCGGTGACGCGTGACGCGTAGCGCGTTCGGGTTACACTCTAACCATTAACCACGACGATACCTGGAGTCCGAATGACCGACGCCCACGCCTTCCACGCCCATGTCTATTTCGACGAACGAAGCGCCGAGCAGGCCGAAGCGCTGTGCCGTCGCGCCGGCGAGGAGCTGGGCGTGCGGGTCGGACGCTTCCACCACAAGCGGGTCGGGCCGCATCCGCGCTGGAGCTGTCAGCTGTCGGACCGCATCGAGCGCCTGGGCCCGGTGCTGACCTGGCTCGCCCAGCACCGCAACGGCCTGACCGTCTTCACCCACCTGGTCACCGATGACGACCTGAAGGACCATACCGATCACGCCATCTGGATGGGTGAACTGCTGGAACTGGACCTGCGCCAGTTTCAGCAGGGCTGAGGTTCTGCCGTCGCATTCACCACCTCGACGACCTGGTGTTCGAACTGCTCCGGCCAGTCGCGCCGGGTCAGTACCTGCCCACGCAGTCGCACGCCATGCAGCGCCGCGAAGTCGAGCTCGCAGACCAGCCAACTGGACGTCCCGACCTGTGCCGATGCGCTCTGTGCCAGCACGCCATCATCCGGCAGGCCGTAATCCGGCGGCAGATAGAGCGCCGCCCGGCCGGTGTTGATATCCACTGCCGGCGACCAGTCGGCAATGCCGGCCGTCGGCGACTGCAGCACCGCAATCTGCCCCTCGAGGGCCCTTGCCGGCAGCCGATGCGCACCCGGCGATAACCGGCCATCGTATCGGTACAGCTCGGGGCGAGGATCAGGTCTGCGCCGGCTTCGACCAGCTGGCGGCCGAGGGCCGGGAACTCGTTGTCGTAGCAGATCAGGATGCCGATGCGGGCGAAGGGGGTCTCGAACACCCGCAGGCCCGCGCCCGCTCCAATAAACCACTGCTCGCGCTCGAAACGCGTCATGATCAGCTTGTCCTGATGACCGGCGACGCCGTCGGGTCCGAACAGCCAGCAGCGGTTGCGGTAAATGCCGTCGTCGTCCAGCACCGGCAGGGTGCCGGGACAGAACCAGACACCATGCTGCCGCGCCAGCGACGCGCAGAAGTCGAACCAGCGCGGGATCAGATCCTGCATCGCGGTGATCGAGCCCTGCAGATCGGAACGGAGACCGGGTGGCAACTGGCCGGTCAGGGCCATGCCGGCATATTCGGGCAGCAGCAGCAGCTCGGCGCCTTCAGTCACCGCCTGCTCGACCAGCGCAGCCAGGTGACGCGCGTAGGCATCCCAGTCCTCGAACAGCTCGATGGCGTACTGGCAGGCGGCGATCTTGACCCGATGGGGGTTCGTCACGGTGGCGCCCCCGCTGATCTCGAAATTGACGTTCACGACAGCTCCCTGATCCAGAACGACATCGGCTTGGTGCTTTCCTGTTCCTCACCGATATCCTTCCAGCGGTATTCCGTGCGCAACTGCGGCTGATGCCGGTAGCCACGGTTGGCCCAGAAGTCATTCAGCGACACATAATCGGCCGGGCGCAACGGATGATTTGCCGGGCGTTCCACGGCGCAGAAGGCGCAGTAACGGAAACGGCCAAACCGTCGGGCATAGGCCTCGCGCTCCTCGAAGAAGCGCACGCCCAGCCCCTGGCCGCGGTACTCCGGCAACAGCACCGACTCGCCAAAATAGAAGATCTCGTCCGGGTTCCAGCCGGCCTCGGCGAAGGGGCGCTTGAACGCGTCGGTCTCGTCCTCCATCGGCACGCCGGTCGCGGCGCCGACGACGCGGTCGCTCTCCTGCGCCAGCACGAACAGGCTCTCGGCCGAGCGGGCATAGGTGCTGAGATAGTCCCGCTCGTAAGCCAGGTCGCCATCGTAAAGATAGGGAAAGGCGCGAAAGACCTCGATGCGCAGCCGCGCCAGGTCATCGATATGGGGTGCGATCGCCTCGCCGCAGAAGGTCTTGATCTGCATGGTAAAGCTCCGGCTGGTTGTCAGACGGAGCGGTTATACCATATCGGGCTCAGCGGGGAATGGCCGAGAGCGACATGCGTAGGAGCCGCGCACCTGAAGGGCACTTACTCGCGGCGAACCGACCTGGCACCGCGGTTGTTCGCGGCGAGGCGCCGCTCCTACAATCAGAACCGGCTTGGCAGCGTGCCGCCCAGTTCGCCCGGGGGCCGGGCTCCTACAATCAATACAACGCCTTTTCGTCCCGCACCACGTCGCGAAGCACCTGCAGGAACAACTTGTCGGCATCGCTGTGCTTGGCCGGGATCTTGACGTTGGTGGTCGACGACAGCTCTTCGGCGATCAGCTCGTCGGCATTCTTTTCGTTGACATACTTGCGGGCAATATCCAGTGCCTTGCTGTTGATATCGGGCTCGACCAGCACCTTGCGGATAAACAGCAGCAGTTCGTTGATCACCTTTTCCGGTTGTTTGACTTCGGACACTCTCATCGTGCAGCTCTCCTGAAACAGTTGCCAAAACTATAACCCCTTTTGTCGATTCTGTTTAGGTCGTTGCTGGCACCTGACTCAGGTTTTTCCAATGTTTTCAGCCCTTTTTGGTTGAACAAAAATAATACGGGTGCGAGAATGACCGCCTCATTTTGAGGCCTTGAGTGTGTAGGTAAACCCGAAGCTCTGGCGAAACGGTCTCCCGTACTGTTTCCCGCTGGCCTGCCGGCTGGGCAACCCCCTGCTCCGGCAAGCACCCGAGCGCGAGCCTCCACTTCTCTACCCTGGAATGGTCGAGAATTTTTCCACCGCAGCAGCAATCAAGCTTGAGTGGGTGGCTCCTGTTCAACGTTGCAGAAACAAAAACTGTTACGCGCCTTTCCCTTGCCGGGGACTGGTGCACTAGAGGGTGAATACAGTGGAATTACTTTCAGGCGCAGAAATGGTTGTTCGTGCCCTTCGTGACGAGGGCGTGAAATACATCTATGGCTATCCGGGCGGGGCCCTGCTGCACGTCTATGACGCCCTGTTTCAGCAGGAAGATGTAAAGCATATCCTGGTGCGCCACGAACAGGCGGCCACCCATATGGCCGATGCCTATGCCCGTGCCACCGGTAAGGCCGGCGTCGCGCTGGTAACCTCGGGCCCCGGCGCGACCAACGCCGTGACCGGCATCGCCACCGCCTACATGGACTCCATTCCGATGGTCGTCATTACCGGCCAGGTCATGAGTCACCTGGTGGGCGAAGACGCCTTCCAGGAAACCGACATGATGGGCATCTCCCGCCCGATCGTGAAGCACAACTTCAGTGTTTCCCGCCCCGAGGAGATCGCGGCCACCATCAAGAAGGCCTTCCATATCGCCCAGACCGGCCGTCCCGGCCCGGTTGTCGTCGATATTCCGAAGGACATGACCACCCCGACCGAGCGCTTCGAATACGAATATCCGAAGTCGGTCAAGCTGCGCTCCTACAACCCCATTACCCGGGGTCACAGCGGCCAGATCAAGAAAGCCACCGACCTGCTGCTGAACGCCAAGCGTCCGGTGATCTATGCCGGTGGCGGCGTCATCATGGGCAATGCCAGCGACGAACTGACCGAACTGGCCAGGCTGCTGAACTTCCCGGTGACCTGCACCCTGATGGGTCTGGGATGCTTCCCGGGTACCGACCATCAGTCGATCGGCATGCTCGGCATGCACGGCAGCTACGAAGCCAACATGGCGATGCACCATTCGGACCTGATCCTGTGCGTTGGCGCACGCTTCGATGACCGTGTCACCAACGGTGTCGACAAGTTCTGTCCGACCGCCAAGATCGTCCATATCGACATCGACCCGGCCTCGATCTCCAAGACCGTCAAGGCCGATATCCCGATCGTGGGCCCTGCCCAGTCGGTGCTGACCGAAATGATCGAGCTGATCGCGGCGGCGAAGAAGACGCCCGATGCGACCGCACTCAAGGCCTGGTGGGAGCAGATCAACGAGTGGCGTGCACGCCACGGCGGCCGTTACCGCACCGACGACTCCGAGATGATGAAGCCGCAGCAGGTCATCGAGATGCTGAGCAAGGTCACCAACGGCGACGCCTACGTCTGTTCCGACGTCGGTCAGCACCAGATGTTCGCGGCCCAGTACTACAAGTTCAACAAGCCCAATCGCTGGATCAACTCCGGCGGCCTCGGCACCATGGGCTTCGGCCTGCCGGCGGCGATGGGCGTGAAGCTGAACTTCCCGGACGCCGATGTCGCCTGCGTCACCGGCGAGGGCAGCATCCAGATGAACATTCAGGAGCTCTCCACCTGCAAGCAGTACGACCTGCCGGTGAAGATCATCAACCTGAACAACCAGTCCCTGGGCATGGTGCGGCAGTGGCAGGACATGAACTACGAGTCGCGTCATTCGCACTCGTACATGAAATCGCTGCCGGACTTCATCAAGCTGGCCGAGGCCTATGGTCACGTCGGCATGAAGGTCGAGAAGTACGAGGACCTGGAAGGCGCGATGCGCGAAGCCTTCGCACTGAAGGATCGCCTGGTGTTCATGGATATCTACGTGGACCCGTTCGAGCACGTCTACCCGATGCAGGTGGCGCGCGGCTCGATGCGTGACATGTGGCTGAACAAGACGGAGAGAACCTGAGCATGAGACATATCATTTCAGTTCTGTTGGAAAACGAACCGGGTGCCCTGTCTCGCGTCGTCGGACTGTTCTCCCAGCGCAACTACAACATCGAGTCCCTGACCGTGGCCCCGACCGACGACGCGACCCTGTCGCGCCTGACCGTGACCACCATCGGTGACGACCGGGTGATCGAGCAGATCACCAAGCATCTGAACAAGCTGATCGACGTGGTGAAGGTGGTCGACCTGACCGAAGGCGACCATATCGAGCGCGAACTGATGATGATCAAGCTCAAGGCCTCGGGGGCCGCCCGGGCCGAGATCAAGCGCACAGCGGATATCTTCCGCGGCCAGATCATCGACGTCACGCCGAACACCTACACCGTGCAGCTGATCGGCGCCAGCGACAAGCTGGATGCCTTCATCAGCGCGCTCGGCGCCGCGAACATCATGGAAGTGGTACGCTCCGGCGTCTCCGGCATCGCCCGCGGCGAGAAGACGCTCAGTCTCTAGGCCACTCGCCTTCGGCGCAACGAAAACGCCCGCATCCGATGCGGGCGTTTTTTTGTGGCTGACGCCTCAGGGAAATAAGGTGGTGGCATCGTAGGATGGGTGGAGCCGCAATGGCACTGTACTCTCAGTGCGCAGGAGACCGGTTGCGGCGCAACCCATCAATGACTCAGGCTTCTGCAATACTGACCCGACACCCGAAGATGGGTTACTCGACGCCCTATTTTCGTAAGGGTCGGATATCCCGTGGCCATGCGTCGCTCCACCCATCCTACGAATACTGCATTCTTTCCGCTAAAACGCGATGTACCTTTTTTACGGGTGACGCGCTAGGCGTTACGCGTAACAAAGAACATCACGAGGCGGCGCCGTCGGCGACCAGCCTGCCGTCCACCGCCGGCCTCGCACGGCGGCCCACCATCGAGATCGCCAGCGCGGCGATGATGGCCGGTACGCCGACGGCGATGAAGTTCATTTCCACATCCAGCTGCGCGGCCATCAGCACGCCACCGAGGATCGGGCCCAGGATGGCGCCGAGCCGGCCCACGCCCGAGGCCCAGCCGATGCCGGTCGAACGGCTGGACTGCGGATAGTACTGCGCCACATAGGCATAGAGCAGGATCTGGGTACCGATGGTGCAGGCGCCGGCAATGGCGATCAGCAGATATTGCACCGTCATCGAGCCCCTGAGCAAGCCGAGCAGGCCGATCGACAGCGCGGCCGCCACGAACATGATGGTGATGACGCGACGCAGGTGGAAACGGTCGGCCATCCAGCCGCCGCCGATGGCACCGAACATGGCGCCCAGGTTCAGCACCAGCAGGAACAGCAGGCCCTTCTTCACTTCGTAGCCCGCCGCTTCCATGATCTTCGGCAACCAGGAGGCCAGCGCATAGACCATCATCAGGCAACAGAAGAAGCTGAGCCAGAACATCAGCGTCGACAGCAGGCGGCCGCTGCTGAACAGGGTCAGCAGCGATCCGCCGCGGGCCTCGCCGGTCTCCGGCAGCAGCAACCTGTCGTCCGGCATTGCCCGGCAGCGCGGATCGACACGGTTGAGTAACCGGGCCGCTTCGTCCGTCCGGCCCGACTGGACCAGGTAGCCGATCGACTCCGGCAACAGCAGCCAGATCAACGGCAGCAGCAGCACCGGGATGCCGGCGATGAAGAAGACCGACGGCCAGCCATGGGCCGGAATCAGATGCATGCCGACGAAGGCCGAGGCCATGCCGCCGATCGAGTAGCCACTGAACATGATGGCGACCAGAGTGCTGCGCAGCTTCTTCGGCGCGTACTCTGTCATCAGCGCGACGGTGTTGGGCATGACGCCACCGATGCCGAGGCCGGCGACGAAGCGGCAGAGCCCGAATTCCATCGGGTCCCGGGCGAAACCGTTGAGGAAGGTGACGCCGCTGAACAGGGCGACACAGATCATGATGGTCTTCTTGCGCCCGATCCGGTCCGACAGCTGGCCGAACAGCAGCGCCCCGAACATCATGCCGAACAGCGCGGTACTGCCGAGGGTACCGGCATCCACCGGCGACAGCTTCCATTCCGCCATCAGTTTCGGCAGCACGACACCGTAAATGATCAGGTCGTAGCCGTCGAAGATAATGATCAGGCCGGTCCAGAACAGCACCAGCCAGTGAAATTGATTGAATCGAGCCTCGTCGATTATCTTGTGTACATCAACCGTTTTCACAGCATTCTCCCGCCAATACACCTTATTGTTATTTCGCCCGGCCCATCGAACCGAGGGCGCTCGAGTCCGACTCCGCGCCGTACCCTGACGGGTCAGGCGCTGTACGGCCGGAGCCTTGTCTCGAAGTATCCGGGGTTTGGCGAAGAACAAAATGACGCCCAGCGCAAAGACTATCCAATGACTGCAACGGCCGGCCGCGGCGCCGGATCCATCAAAGCGCGGTACCGCGGCGCCGCATCTCCCGGTACAGGATCCCGAGTCCGCGCTCGATCGTCTCCTCCCGGTAGCCGGCAAAGCCGATGACGAGGCCCTGCAACCCCGCCGAATCCCCGTAATAGCGCGAGAGCGGCCGTATTCCCAGCCCCCGGGCCCGCAGCGTCCGGCACAGCTCGAGGTCGGAAAGGGCTTCCCGCAGCAGGAATACCGAATGCATGCCGCCGTCGGCCTGCACAGCTTCCAGGCGGTAGCCAAACAGCGCCTCGACCCTGGCGTTGAGAAAGTCGCGGCGCTGCCGGTAGAGTTTGCGCATGCGCCGCACATGACTGGCGAAATGACCGGAGGCCATGAACTCGGCCAGCGCCAGTTGCGGCAACAGCGACAGGCCGCCGTCGAGGTAGCGCCTGGCGTTGTGGAAAGGCTCGACCAGCGCCTGCGGCGCACCAGGTAACCGAGCCGGATGGACGGATGCAGGATACGGCTGAAGGTGCCGGCATAGAGCACGCGCTCCTCGCCGCCGAGCCCCTGCAGCGATGTCAGTGGCGGACCGTCGTAGCGGAACTCGCTGTCGTAATCGTCCTCGATCAGCCAGCTGCCGGTTTCGGTGGCCCAGCTCAACAGCTCGAGCCGCCGCTGCAGGCTCAGGGTGTAGCCCATCGGGTAGTTGCGCGACGGCGTCAGCAGTGCAAGACGCGCCCCGGGCGCTTTGGCCAGGGCATCCTGCAGGCGAAAGCCCTCTTCGTCGGCGGCGACGGCGACCCGCTGCGCCCCGATGGCGGCAATGGCGCCATCGATGCCCGCGTATCCCGGCTCCTCCACCAGCACCGGATCCCCGGGATCCAGCAGCAACTGCAAAGCCAGGACGAGCGCCTGCTGCGATCCCGCGCAGATCATCAACTGCCGGGGTTCGCAGCGTACACCCCGCACCACCTGCAGATAGCGGGCGATCTCGCCCCGCAGCGCCTCGCAGCCCATTGTCCGGGCATCCGCCTCATGCCGCATCCGGCGCGCGGCACGGCTGACGGCCCGCTGCCACTGCGCCCAGGGGAAGCTCTCCAGGCAGGGGCGTGCCGGGGCCAGCAATTCGGATTCGGAGCGCTCGTAAAGGCGCTCGGGCGGCGGCAGCCGCGCGGCCATCGCGGACATCCTGACAGGGCCTTCGCGCCCGCCGCGCAGGCGGTCCGCCTGGCCGCTTCGAAGCTCAACGTCGGGCAGCTGTCCCGATACGAAACTGCCGGCCCCGTGGCGCGTCTCGATATAGCCTTCGGCCTGCAGCATCTCGTAGGCGGTCTTGACCGTGTTGCGGGAGACGCCCAAGGCGCTGCAGAGCGCGCGGCTGGCCGGCAGCCTGGCCCCTGCCGCCAGGTCGCCCCGCAGGATCGCCTGCTGGAAGGCGCGGAACAGGCTGCGGTAGCGGGGTGTCCCGTTATCGGTCTTGAGAAAGGGCAGGAAGAGCTCGGACGGAAATTCGGCCATCGATAGTGGGCCCATTAAATTTTCTAAAATGGATCTCTTGTTGAGCCCATTAAGCCGTTAACCTGAGCCGCGTTCAAGCTCAGGAAAGCACCATGTCAACAATCGAAGTCACAGACAGAACCCGCCTCAGACGCGGCCCCAAGCGCGCCAGTTACGATCGCGAGACGATCTACCGGATTCTCGATGAAGCCCTTGTCTGCCATATCGGCGCCAGCATGCACGGTGGACCGGCGGTGCAGCCGAACTTCCATTGGCGTATCGGGGACGAGCTCTATGTTCACGGCTCGAGCAGGAACGGCCTCTTTCAGTCGATCCTGGCCGGCGAGAGCGCCTGCATCACCGTGACGCTGCTGGATGGCCTGGTATTCGCCCGCTCGGCCTTCCACCACTCGGCGAACTTCCGCTCGGTGATGCTCTATGGGAAGGGGCGCCGGGTGGAGGACCCGGTCGAGAAACGGCAGGCACTGGACAGCATGCTGGAGAAATTCAGCCCCGGCCGCTCGGCCGAGGCACGGCCGCCGAACGAGACCGAGATGAAGGCGACCGCGGTGATCGCCTTCCCGATCGAGGAGGTTTCGGCGAAGATCCGCAGCGGTGGCCCTGTCGACGACGCGGAAGATCTGGACTGGCCGGCCTGGTCCGGCGTCAGGCCGCTGATCACGACCCTCGGCGACCTGATACCGGATTGACTGTCCGCTAGCCGGACGCCCTGCCGGCGGACATCAAGGCGCCTGCGGCGCCTATGACGGGTTACGCGGCGCCCGGACCAGGTGCCAGACGGTCGAATCGATCGCCATGGCGCCGCTAACCCATCCTACGCCCGAGCCACCTATGGAGTTCGCATAGGGCAACGCGTCACCCCGCTTACATCTTCACCGCATCGACGAAGTAGTGATCCTCGCCGTCGATCTTCTCCCGCACCAGGCCGTGGACGTCGGTCTCGAAGCCCGGGAAGCGGCCGTTGAAGTCGCGCACGAACTGCAGGTACTTGACGATGGTTTTGTTGTAGCACTCGCCCGGGATCAGCAGCGGAATGCCCGGCGGATAGGGGGTCACGAGCATCGCGGTGATGCGCCCTTCGAGTTCGTCGATCGGCACCCGCTCGACCTGCCGGTGCGCCATCTTCGCCCAGGCTTCGGCCGGGGTCATCGCCGGCTGGATCTTCGACAGGTACATGTCGGTGGTGATCCGCGCTACGTCATACTGGCGGTACACTTCGTGGATCTCGTTGCACAGATCGCGCAGCC
This sequence comes from Marinobacterium aestuariivivens, assembly GCF_042661465.1. Classification (NCBI taxonomy): domain Bacteria; kingdom Pseudomonadati; phylum Pseudomonadota; class Gammaproteobacteria; order Oceanospirillales; family Oceanospirillaceae; genus Marinobacterium; species Marinobacterium aestuariivivens. The sequence goes on from NZ_JBHSWE010000001.1 coordinate 1,921,996, forward strand.
CGACCCGCTCGTACTTCGGGTAGGCCTTGGCGAATTCCGGCATGATGCGCCACATGGGCTGGTTGTGGTCGTAGTCGTCCTTGAACTGCTGCAGTTCGGTCACCATCGAGTTCCAGCGGCCCTTGGTGATGCCGATGGTGAACATGATGAAGAATGAGTAGAGCCCGGTCTTCTCGATGATGATGCCGTGTTCGGCCAGGTACTTGCTGACGATCGCCGCCGGAATGCCGAACTCGTCGAAGTTGCCGTCGACATCGAGCCCCGGCGTGATGATGGTGGCCTTGATCGGATCGAGCATGTTGAAGCCCGACTCGATCTCGCCGAAGCCGTGCCAGCGGTCGCCCGAGTGGATCACCCAGTCGTCGCGATCGCCCACGCCCTCGTCGGCCAGGTGATCCGGCCCCCAGACCTGGAACCACCAGTCGTCGGCCCCGAACTCCTCGTCGACCTTGCGCATCGCGCGGCGGAAGTCCAGCGCCTCGAGGATCGACTCTTCCACCAGCGCCGTGCCCCCGGTGGCTCCATCATCGCCGCCGCGACGTCGCAGGACGCGATGATGGCGTACTGCGGACTGGTCGACGAGTGCATCAGGTAGGACTCGTTGAAGCGGTGAGTATCGAGCTTGCGCGTCTTGCTGTCCTGCACCAGAATCTGCGACGCCTGCGACAGCCCGGCCAGCAGCTTGTGGGTCGACTGGGTCGCGAACACCAGAGTGTCGTCGGAACGCGGCCGGCCGGCACCGATCGCATGCATGTCGCGGTAGAAGCTGTGGAAGGCCGCATGGGGCAGCCAGGCCTCGTCGAAGTGCAGCGTATCGATGGTGCTGCCGAGCATGTCCTTGATGGTTTCGACATTGTAGAGCACGCCATCGTAGGTGCTCTGGGTGATCGTCAGGATGCGCGGCTTCTTGTTCGCGGCATTGCGGGCGAAGGGGTTGTCCTCGATCTTCTTGCGGATCGTTTCCGGGTCGAACTCGCTCTTCGGTATCGGGCCGATAATGCCGTAGTGGTTGCGCGTCGGCATCAGGAACACCGGGATGGCGCCGGTCATGATGATCGAGTGCAGGATCGACTTGTGACAGTTGCGGTCCACCACCACGATGTCGCCGGGCGCCACGGTCGAGTGCCAGACCACCTTGTTGGAGGTCGAGGTGCCGTTGGTGACGAAGAACAGATGATCGCAGCCGAAGATACGGGCGGCATTGCGCTCGCTGTCGGCCACCGGGCCGGTATGGTCCAGCAGCTGGCCGAGCTCGTCGACCGCGTTGCAGACGTCGGCCCGCAGCATGTTCTCGCCGAAGAACTGGTGGAACATCTGGCCCACCGGGCTCTTCAGGAAGGCGACGCCGCCGGAGTGGCCGGGACAGTGCCAGGAATAGGAGCTGTCGCTGGCATAATCCATCAGCGCGTTGAAGAACGGCGGCGCCAGCGAGTCCAGGTACTTGCGCGCCTCGCGTATGATATGGCGCGCGACGAACTCCGGCGTGTCCTCGAACATGTGGATAAAGCCGTGCAGCTCGCGCAGGATCTCATTGGGGATATGGCGCGACGTGCGCGTTTCGCCGTACAGGAACACCGGTATGTCGGTATTGCGCTTGCGCACCTCCTGGATGAAGCCGCGTACGCCGGCCAGTCCGCGTTCGACGTCGGCGTCGCTGCCGTCACCGAACTCCTCGTCGTCGATGGAGACGATAAAACAGGAGGCGCGACTCGCCTGCTGGGCGAAGGCGGTCAGATCGCCATAGCTGGTGAAACCGACAACTTCCACGCCCTCCTGGCCGATGGCTTCCGCAAGATCGCGGATACCGGAGCCGGAGATGTTCTCGGAGCGGAAATCTTCGTCAATGATGACAACGGGAAAGCGAAATTTCATGTGCGGCCAGTCACTCGATCAGTACGGGAATGAATGGAAGGCAGGCGCCTGTTGAATAGTAAGGATAGCATTGCCCACCTGACCGTGAGAGACGGGCGGGGAAGGGCCAGTAATAGTAACCAGTTCCGCGGAGCCGGGATAGTGAAGATTTCGCGTCGCGCCGCCGCGCCCTGGCATACGCCGGACAGGGCTACACTGGAACAATTCAACCACCAGGAAACGCCTGCGGCATGACAAAGCCCGACGCCCCTTCTGCAACCACTCCCGAACGGCTCGAGCCCACGTTGATGCGCTTTATCTGGCGCTACAGCGCGCGCCAGCAGCTCGCACTGCTCGGTATTACCCTGCTGTCGTTCCCGATTCTCTACGCCAGCCTCGAACTGCCCAAACGGATCCTGAACGACGCCATCGGCGGCACCGTATTCCCGCTGCAGCTGTTCGGCTTCGAAGTCGCGCAGGTGCCCTTTCTGCTACTGCTCTGCTTCGCTTTTCTGCTGACGCTGCTGCTCAGCGGCCTGATCAAGATGCGCCTGAACGTCTACAAGGGGTGGTCGGCGAACGCCTGCTGCGCCGTCTGCGCTACCGGCTGATCAACCACATGCTGCGCTTTCCCACCAGCCGTTTCCGGCGCACCTCCCAGGGCGAGCTGGTCTCGATGGTCACGGCAGAGGTCGAACCGCTCAGCGGGATCATGGGCGATGCACTGGCGCACCCGCTGTTCCAGGCCGGACAGATGCTGACCATCCTCACCTTCCTGTTCGTACAGAACCCTGGTTCGGCCTGGCGGCGGTCGCCATGGTGCCGCTGCAGGCGATCATCACGCCGATTCTGCAGCGGCGCATCAACCGCCTGCACCGGGAAAGAGTCGGCCGGGTGCGCAAGCTGTCCGAAATGATCGGCGAAACTGTGCAGGGCCTCGAGGACCTGCGCGTCAACGGCGGGGTGCCCTATGGGCTGGCGCTGTTCAGCCACCGCCTCGGCGGCATTTTCCGGATCCGCGAAGCGATTTTCCGCAAGAAGTTCTTCATGAAGTTCCTCAACAACTTCATCAACAACCTGCCGCCCTTCTTCTTCTATTCGGTTGGCGGCTACCTCGTCATTCAGGGCAGCCTCACCGTCGGCGCCCTTGTTGCCGCCGTGGCTGCCAACAAGGATATCCTGGCACCCTGGCGCGAGCTGCTCGGTTATATCAGCCAGATGCAGGAAACCAGCGACCGCTACCGCTCCCTCGTCGACCAGTTCCAGCCCGAAGACCTGATGCTGGCCCACCTGGTCGAGGATCATCCGGCTGAAATCCACCACCTGCGGGGCCCCATCCGCCTGGATGATGTCAGCGTCGTCGACGACAACGGCACGGCGCTGCTGTCCGATATCAACCTCGAGATACCGGCCGGCGCCCTGGTCGCGGTGGAGAGCCGCAACAGCCAGGTGCGTCGCACCTTTGCCCAGTTGCTGACGCGTGGCATCAACGCATCCAGAGGGGGTGTCAACATCGCCGGGCACGACTTGGGCGGCCTGCACCAGGCCGTCATCGCGGCGCGTATCGGCCTGGTCACCTCGACGCCCTATCTCTTCAACGCATCCGTGGGGGAAAACGTCTATATGCCCCTGCGTGCCAATCCGTACGGTACCGAGCCTCCGCTCGACAGCGACGACCCGGACCTGCGCGAGGCTCTGGCCTCGGGCAACAGTATCTACCCGGTCAACGTCGAATGGCTGGACCTGCAACGTGCCGGATTCAAAAGTTCCGACGAGCTGCAGAAATGGTGGCTGCAGCTCGTCGAGGCCATGGGCAGCGAGAGCTATCTGCTGCAGCGATCGCTCGATGCGCAGTTCGATCCCGCAGACCGGCCGAGCCTGGCGGCCGGTCTGGTCGAGTTGCGCCAGCGTGTGAGAACGCGCCTGGAACAGGAAAACCTGCTCGGTCACCTGCAGGGGTTCAGTCGCACGGAAATGCACGGCGGACTGACGCTGGCCGAAAACCTGCTGTTCGCCGTCCATACGCGGTCCAGCCGCGAAGAGCGGGATCGCAATTGCACTCTGCTGGGCGACTGGTTCCGCAAGGCCGGCTTCGGCCCCGAGCTCGAGCAGTATGCCGGCAGCCTGCTCGAAACCCTGGTCCAGACCTTCGCTTCGGTCGGTCCCCAGCACCCGCTGTTCCAGCGACTGAGCTGCCTGACGCCCGAAAACTATCGCGCGCTCGAAGGGGTGTACCAGAAACAGCAGGGCCGGCGCAGGCTGAACGCTCAGGAGCACCGCCTCTGGCTGATGCTGCCCTTTATCGTCACGCCCGAGCAGCTTAATATCCCGCTGCCCAGGGCATCGCGGCGGCGGCGCTGGCGGTTCGGGAAGATTGCATCGCCCGCTTCGGCGGACAGTTGCAGAACCACTATCGCCCGCTCGACGAGACGGAAGTCAACCCCGGCCTTAGCGTACTGGAGAATGTGCTGTTCGGCCGCATCGGGCGCATCGGCGAGACGCGCGAGAAAAGCATCCGCGCGCTTGTCGCAGAGGAGGTGCAGCACTCGGGCCTGCGGGCACCGCTATCGCTGTTGCTGCGCAGTATCCCCGCCGGTATTGGCGGTTCCGAACTGCCCCCGACATCCCAGGAGCGCTTTGCCTTCCTGCGCGCCGCCGTCAAGCGACCGGATATTCTCATCCTGGATCAGGCCATGGCGACCCACGACAAGGAGCAGCGCCGGGAAACCCTGTTCCAGGTCAGGCGCCTGATGCCGGAGACTACCCTGATCGTGCTGGAACCGGAATTCAGCAACACCGACGATTATGACCTGGTGCTGAAGCTGCACGATGGCAGGCTGCAGCAGGACGAAGCCACCGCCGAACGAAACCGGCTCGACAGCACCGCGGATTTCGAAAGCAAGCGCAGGATCATCGCCGGCGCCGATGTTTTCTCGCACCTGAGGCCCGCCCAGATCCGCCTGCTGGCCTACGCCTCTCACTGGGTCCGGGTCGAGGCCGGCGACTACCTGTTCCGGGCCGGGGACTTTCCCGATGGCGCCTATATACTGGCAGAAGGTGTTGCCCAGATGCGCTTTGCGGGCTCGGCGCCGGAGGCCCCGTCGGTCACCGATGTCGGCCCCGGCCGCCTGATCGGCGACCTCTCGGTCATTCTGGACCGCCCTCGCAGCATGAATCTGCTGGCGATCCGCCCGGTGCTGGCTCTGCGACTGGAGCGCCGCGAGCTGCTGCAGATCATCGACAACGACGTCATGGTGGCCACCAGCCTGCTGCGCACCGTCTCCGGCCACCTGTACGAAGCGGCCGAGTCGATCCGGGTCGAGCGCTACGAAAATGACGGCTGATCCCGCTGCCACTCGAGGGACAGCGACACCGAGTCGGCAAACCTCAGGGCATGTGGCTTGTCGATCCTGACACGGACATGGCATACCGGTTCGGGTTCACAACAGATGGCCAGCACGTCGCCGACCAGCTTTTCCAGCAGCAGAAACCGCCCCTCCTCGACATGCCGGATCACCTGCTTGGTAATCTGCTTGTAGTCGAGAGCTGCCTGCACCTCGTCGGACAGGCAGGCGGGCGCAAGGCCGTAACGGATCTCGATGTTGATCACCACATCCTGCTGCTTGGCGCGCTCCTCCGGATTGAAACCTATAAAGGTGCGCAGTCGCAGGTTGGTGATCTTGATAAGGGCATCGCTGAGGCTCATCTTGGCTCCTTCACCGGCAGGCGTTTCGCACGCAGTGCCCTCTATACGGCGCGACCGTCCGGACGGATCTCGGGCGCGCTGTCGGCCGTCGCTTTGCAGCACCGGACCCGGCCGGTATGATCGCGTTTTCCCGAGCCTTGAACCGAACCCCATGAGCACCATCAGCCTGCGCCCCTATCAGCGCGAAGCCGTCGACGCCACACTGCGCCATTTTCGCGCCAGCGACGAGCCGGCCGTGATCGTGCTGCCGACCGGTGCCGGCAAGAGCCTGGTGATTGCAGAGCTCGCGCGCCTGGCACGCCGCCGCATACTGGTGCTGGCCCACGTCCGGGAGCTGGTGGAACAGAATCATGCCAAGTACGCCGCCTTCGGCCTGGAGGCCGGAATCTTTTCGGCCGGTCTCGGGCAGAAAGAAACGCTGCATCAGGTAACCTTCGCCAGCGTACAATCGGTGGCCCGCAACCTGGAAAGGTTCTGTGGCGAATATTCGCTGCTGATTGTCGATGAATGCCATCGCGTCGGTGACGACGACGGCAGCCAGTATCAGCAGGTGATAAACCGGTTGCGCGAGCAGAACCCGCGCCTCAAGGTGCTGGGGCTGACCGCCACCCCCTATCGCCTCGGCCAGGGCTGGATCTACCAGTACCACTACCGCGGCTTCGTGCGCAGCCCGGAAAGCCGTCCCTTCCGCCATTGCATCTACGAGCTTCCGCTGCGCCACCTGATCAGCAAGGGTTACCTGACAAGGCCCGAAACCGTCGATGCCAGCATCGCCCATTACGATTTCTCGGCCCTGATGCCCGGACGCTCGGGCGAGTACAGCGAACGCGATCTGAACAGTCTGCTGACGCAATACCCGCGGGTCACGCGGGCCATCTGCGAACAGCTCCTCGTGCAGGCCGAATCCCGTGCCGGGGTAATGATCTTCGCCGCCACCCTGGACCATGCCCGTGAAATCACCGGCTATCTCCCGGGCGAAGCCACAGCGCTGGTCACCGGCGACACCCCGGGGCCCGAGCGCGAGGCTCTGATCCGCCGCTTCAAGTCGCGGGAGCTGAAATACCTGGTCAACGTCGCGGTGCTGACCACCGGCTTCGATGCGCCCCATGTCGACCTGATCGCCATCCTGCGCCCGACCCAGTCGGTCAGTCTGTACCAGCAGATTGTCGGCCGCGGCCTGCGTCTGGCCCCGGGCAAGAAGGACTGCCTGGTGATCGATTATGCCGGCAACGGTTTCGACCTGTTCGCGCCGGAAGTCGGCAGCCCCAAACCCGACAGCGACAGCGAGCCGGTACAGGTCTTCTGCCCCGGCTGCGGGTTCGCCAATATCTTCTGGGGCCGCACCGACAGCGACGGCAAGGTGATCGAACATCATGGCCGGCGTTGCCAGGGCCTGCTGGAAGACGACGCCGGCAACCGGGCGCAGTGCGACTACCGCTTCCGCTTCAAGTCATGCCCCCACTGCGGTGCGGAGAACGACATCGCGGCACGCCGCTGCCAGCAATGCAGCAAGACCATCATCGACCCGGACGACCTGCTGAAAAAGGCGCTGCAGCTGAAGGACGCCAGGGTGATCCGCTGCGCCGGCGTGAGCTTTTCGGCACAGGGCAAGGCGCTGCGCATCACCTATCACGACGAGCAGGGGGAGGAGTTGCACGAGCGCTTCGACCTGGCGCACAGCGGCCAGCGCGCGGTCTTCAACCGTCTCTTCGGTCGCCGCTTCTGCGCGGCGGCAAAACCGCGGGAGTTCCGGGCACTCGACGAGGTGCTGGCCGTCGCCGGCGACTTCAGGGGACCGGACTTCGTCGTCGCCCGCAAGAGCGGTCATCACTGGCGCGTGCGTGAGCGCCTGTTCGACTACGCGGGGCGTTATCGCAAGGCGAATGAGGTGTGAGGTGTGAGGGGTGACGCGTTACGCGTAACGCGTCACCATTTTCAGGCGCCGATCACGCCGCCGTCTTCGCGGGTCACCATGACGATGCTCGAGCGGGGCTTGCCGCCTTCGCGGTAGTCGGGGAAGCCGCCGGTCGGGTGCTGGATGCCGACGAACATCGTCCTGTAGTCGTCGGAGAAGGTCAGGCCGGTGACCTCGCAACCGGTCGGACCGACCAGGAAGCGACGGATCTCGCCCGTCCCGGGGTCCGCACAGAGCATCTGGTTGTTGCCCATGCCGGCGAAATCGCCCGCGTTGGAGTCGTCGCCGTCGGTCAGGATCCAGAGGCGGCCATCCCTGTCGAAGCCAAGCCCGTCCGGGCTGTTGAACATGTTGTCGGCACTGATGTTCGACGAGCCGGCATAGGCATCCTGGTGCGCGGTCGGGTTGCCGGCGATCAGGAACAGATCCCAGTCGAAGGCCTCTGCGGTATGGTCGCCGCCCTGGCTTCCCAGCGGATGATCTGACCGTAGTGGTTGGCGGCGCGGGGGTTCGGACCGTTCAGCGGATGGCTTTCCTTTTTGCCGCGATGCTTGTTGTTGGTCAGGGTGCAGTAGACCTGGCCGTTGAGCGGATTGGCGCTGAGCCACTCCGGCCGGTCCATGGTGGTGGCACCAGCCTGCTTCGCCGCCTTGCGGGCATTGACCAGCACCTCGGCCTGATCGGCGAAGCCGTTTTCGGCCGTGAGGCCGTTCTTGCCGTGACTCAGTTCGATCCAGAGACCATTGCCTGCATGCTTGTCGCCGTCTCCTCCCTCGAACCGGGCAACGAAGAGGGTGCCCTCTTCCAGCATCCGACGATTGGCGGCATCGTTCGCGGGGTCATACTTGCCCCTGGAGACGAATTTGTAGATATGCTCGCCGCGTTCATCGTCCCCCATATAGACGACCACATGGCCGTCCCCGTTCAGGACCAGCTCGGCGTTTTCGTGCTTGAAGCGCCCGAGAGCGCTGCGCTTCATCGGCTTCGATTCGGGATCGAACGGATCGACCTCGACCACCCAGCCGAAACGGTTCGCCTCGTTCGGGTTGCGGCTCAGGTTGAATCGCTCGTCGTGCTGCCACCAGCGATACCGATCCTCGGCGGCCTTGACGCCGTAGTACCGGGCCATCTCTGCCGGCACATCCTCGTCCCGCTCGGCACCGAAATAGCCATGGAAGTTCTCTTCGCAGGTCAGGTAGGTGCCCCAGGGGTACGACCATTGGCACAGTTGTTGACGGTGCCGAGCACAGTGCGTCCACTCCGGTCGGCGGAGGTCTGCACCAGTGCATGGCCGGCGACCGGCCCGGTCAACGCCATCTCGGTTTCGAGGTGAATACGGCGGTTCAGTTTCGAACCCCGTAGATAGCGCCACTGGCCGCCTTCGCGCACCAGCTCGACGACGGTAACGCCGTGCGCCGCCTTGGCTTTTTCGACGTCTTCGCGGGACTCGGTCTGGCCGCTCTGCAGCAGATATTCGTTGTTGCAGTACTCATTGTTGACCGCCAGCATCGCGTGATCCGGGTCGACTGAACCGTCGGCACGACGGAAATGGAACAGCGCCATGCCATCGGTGTTGTCGCCGAACTGGCCGGCCTGGTCAGCCGCGCTGTTGCCGCCGGCATGGTCGAACCCGGGCGCCCCCGGCAGCACGGGGTCGCCCCATGACATCAGGATGGAGCTGCGATAGCCGGACGGCAGCCTGATCGCGTCGTCGACCGAGGCCGGTATACCGGCAAAACCCAGCAACGCCGACGACTCTACCGCCGCAGCGACCGCACGGGCAACCGGCGATACGCCGAAAAAGCCGGCAATGCCGAGCGCCATCCCCCTTCAGCAGGCCGCGACGGCTGATCGCCTTGTCCACCAGAGCATCGAAGTCGGTGCCGGGAATGGCGTCGCTGTCCTGGGTATTCACATCTTTGAGTTCGCTGTTCATTGGAGTCCCTCCATACAGATTGCCGGCATCCTAGTGGGCCTGTGTGACGAACAGATGAAGCCTCGGGCAGGCCCGGCAATGACTTTATGGTAGAGTGCGCAGCGACACACGGGAGGAAGCGCCTATGGCACTGCAAGCGATACTGTTCGATCATGACGGCACCCTGGTCGACTCCGAAGCCACACACCTGCAACTCTGGCGACAGGTTGTTGCGCCCTTCGGCGTCGAGATCCGCGACCAGGACTACTGGGAGCTCATGCTCGGCGTGCCGGTGGAACGCAACGCCGCCGACCTGATCCGCCTCTATGGGCTGGAGGCCGAGGCGGCGGACCTGGTCAACGCCAAGCTGGACGCCAATAGCCGTTTCCTTGCCGGGAGCTTTTTCCCGGCGATGGCCGGTGCCGACAATGTATTGCAGGACCTTGCCGGGCGCCTGCGGCTGGGGCTGGTCAGCGGTTCGCAACGCAACTGTGTCGAGGCCTCGCTGCAGGGACACGGCTGGACGTCGCTGTTCGAACAGGTCGTGACCGGGGACGATGTCAGGCGCAACAAGCCGCAGCCCGATGGTTACCTGAAGGCGCTCGAGCTGATGCAGCTCGAGGCCTGCCACTGCCTCGCCGTCGAGGACACCGAGGTCGGCGTCCGGGCTGCACAGGCGGCCGGCCTTCCGGTCATTGCCATCCGCAGCCCGCTGGCCGGCAGCCACGATTTTTCTGCGGCCTGCGCCGTGGTCGACAGCCTGACCGGCGCTCGCGACTGGATCACCACTGAATTCAAGCTTTGAGGAGCAGAACCGCATGAGCCAACCCTTTCGCCTCGAACTCCAAGTACGGGACTACGAACTGGACATGCAGGGCATCGTCAACAACGGCGTCTACTTCAACTACCTGGAACATGCCCGGCACGAATACCTGCTGCACAGGGGCGTCGATTTCGCGGCCCTGACCCGGGATGGCATACACCTGGTGGTGATCCGCTCGGAGCTCGACTACAAGGCCTCCCTGAAAAGCGGCGACCGCTTCGTCGTCGAGGTCACTACCGAGCGGCTCGGCAGGGTGAAATTCGGCTTCCGCCAGCGCCTGATCCGCCTCGCCGACGAAAAAGTCGTGCTCGAAGGCCTGGTCATCGGCACCGCCCTGAACGAACGCGGCCGCCCCTATATTTCACCGGCGGTCGAGCAGCTGTTCGACGACGCCTAACGGGTCACCTGTCAGGCGTCACGCAGTACTATTTCCGCCTGAAGATATAACGGTCGAGACAGTCGCCGTCGCATTCAAGCGTGCTGTAGCCGATCAGCTCCAGCCGCGGCTCGATATCGACCAGCTCGCGCGGTGCCAGGCAGAAACGTTCGGAGAAGCCGCTGCGGCGATGGTGCTCCAGGTTGAAGGTGACAAGCGCCAGGATACCGCCGGGCACCAGTGCCGCTGCCAGCTGCGGCCAGAGCCCGGCCTCCGGCTTGTAGCGGCAGACCAGGATGCTGTCGAACGCCCCGAGGGACTCGAGACAGCCTGTCTCACCGAGGTCGACACAGGCGGTGCCCAGCCGCAGGCCCTGCGCATCGGCGAAGCGCTCGAGCCGTGACAGCCCCTCCCCGGCGATATCCACCGCCGTGACGTCGAATCCGCGGGCCGCCAGCCAGAGGCTGGCCGCGCCATCCCCCGCCCCGACATCCAGCAACCTTCCCGGCCGCAGGCGCGGCGCCAATTCGGGCACGAAGGCCGGGACCGCCGGCGGCTCCGCACCGCGCGCCCGGTAGCGCCGGTTCCATTTGTCACGAACGGATTGCATAGATCTCCATCCAAGTTGGTAAGTGGTGAGAAGACAGTTAACAGTAAACAGAGAGCCGTGCCAAACCGATACCCAGGATGGAACATTCTGATGCCATGCCGCGAAAGACCTCAACCCCTGGACGCCGAGCTGATCAATGGCGTCTTCGGCGATCCGCTGCTGCTGCTGAGCGTGCAGCAGTCGCGCCGTTACCTGCTGTTCGACCTGGGCGATACCCGAAACCTGCCGCTGCGCTGCGCTCACCGCGTCACCGATGTCTTCGTCAGCCATGCCCACCTCGATCATATAGGCGGCTTTATCGGCCTGCTGCGGGCACGCCTCGGCACGGACAACAGCCTGTGCCGCTTCTACGGCCCTCCGGGACTGAGCGGCCATATCGCCGGTATGCTGCGGGGTATGCTCTGGGACCGCATCGGCGACCGCGGCCCCATCTTCGACATCCACGAATGGCACGGAGGGCGGCTGCTCCGTTATCGCCTGCAGGCCGGTATCGAATCGCCGCAGAGACTCGCGGACAGGCCGATAGAGAATGGCATCCTGCTGGTCGACGAGGATTTCCGCATCCGCGCGACCGAACTGGACCACGGCACGCCGGTGCTGGCCTATGCCTTCGAACCTGCGCCGGGCTGGCAGATGGACAAGAAAGCACTGGAACGCTCGGGACTGCCGCCCGGCCCCTGGCTGGGTCAGCTGGTGGAAGCCAATCGCGGCGGCAAGCCGGACCGACAGCTGCAGCTGCCCGATGGCCGCCGCCTCGAGGCAGGACCTCTGGCCGAACGGTTGCTCGTCGCCAGACCGGTGGCAGGCCTGGTCTACGCCACCGACCTGGCCGACACGCCGGACAACCGCCGCCGCCTGATCGAACTGGCCGGCGGCGCCGATACGCTGTTCTGCGAGGCCACCTTCGCCCAGGCCGACGAGCGTCGGGCACGGGCGCACAGCCACCTGACCACCCGCGCCTGCGGCGAGATCGCCGCCGCCGCGGGGGTGCGTCAGTTGGTGCCCTTCCATTTTTCGAAGCGTTACGAGGGGCGGGAGGAAATGCTTTATGACGAGATTGGCAGGGCGCTAAACGATACCGTCATTGAGTTGGTAAAGATGTAGGATGGGTTCCGCGATGCACCGATAAAAAATCGAACGATTGTCGCGTGTTACGGGCATCGCGGAACCCATCATATCGACCGTAGTGCAGGTCGATTGGCTGCGGTTCGCACGGACGTACAGGCCGCTGGGTTGCGTCCCTTCGGTCCTCCACCCGACCTACGTTCTATTGTCGGGTTTCGCTACGCTCTACCCGACCTACGGTGGAAAAGAGATCAAAGCCCGTCGAGCAGACTCTTGAGACTGTTGAGGGTCGCCTTGCCGCGGGCGCGATTCTGCTCCTGGCAGCGCTCCTGCCCCTCGATCTCGAGATCCTCCTGCGGGATCTCGTCGAGGAAGCGGCTCGGCATGCAGTCGACCAGCTCGCCGTACTGCTTGCGCTGTTTCGCCAGCGTCATGGTCAGGGTCTGGCGCGCGCGGGTGATGCCGACATAGGCGAGGCGCCGCTCCTCCTCGATATTGTCGGTCTCGATGCTGTTGCGGTGTGGCAGCAGCTCCTCCTCCATTCCCATCATGAAGACATGGGGGAATTCCAGCCCCTTGGAGGCGTGCAGCGTCATCAGCTGCACCCGGTCGGAATCGTCCTCCTCCTCCTGGCGCTCCAGCAGGTCGAGCAGAATCAGCCGGGCGATGGTCTCCTCGATGCCGGCATCGGGATCGTCTTCCTGCAGCCTCTCCATCGTCGAGCGGATCGAGTCGACCAGGAACCAGATATTCTGCACCCGCTTCTGGGCCGCGGCCTCGCTGGCGGTGTTCTGGTAGATCCAGCCCTCGTAGTCGATATCGAGGATCATTTCACGGATTGCCGCCACCGGATCCGACTGCTGGCACTGCTGATAAAGGCGCTGCATCCAGCTGCAGAAACGGCGCAGCCGGTCCACCGCCTGCGCCGGCAGCAGCTGCTCGAGCCCCATCTCGTCGCAGGCGGCGAACATGCTGACCTGGCGCTCCGAGGCATAGCTGCCGAGCTTCTGTAGGGTACCGGGACCGATCTCGCGTCGTGGCGTATTGATGATACGCAGGAAGGCATTGTCATCGTCCGGATTGATCAACACCTTGAGGTAGGCCATCAGGTCCTTGATCTCTGCACGGGAGAAGAAGGAGGTGCCGCCGCTGAGCTTGTAGGGCACCTGATAGGCCTGCAGCTTGACCTCCAGCAGCCGCGCCTGGAAATTGCCGCGGTAGAGGATGGCAAAGTCCCTGAACGGCACGGCCTTGCGCAGATGGCGGTCGAGGATCTCGGTGGCGATGCGCTCGCACTCGGTCTCCTCGTTGCGGTTGTAGATCACCCGGATCGGATCACCGAAGCCCATGTCGCTCCACAGCGTCTTGTCGAAGACGTGGGGGTTGTTGGCGATCAGGGTGTTGGCCGCCTTGAGGATGCGCCCGGTGGAGCGGTAATTCTGCTCCAGCTTGACCACTCTGAGGCTCGGGAAGTCCTCGTTGAGCTGCACCAGGTTCTCAGGACGGGCACCGCGCCAGGCGTAGATCGACTGGTCGTCGTCGCCGACCACCGTGAGACCACCGCGATGCCCCACCAGCTGGCGTACCAGCCGATACTGCGACAGGTTGGTGTCCTGGTACTCGTCCACCAACAGGTAGCGGATGCGACCCTGCCAGCGCTCCAGCACCTCGGGATGGTTGTGGAACAGCATCACCGGCGTCAGGATCAGATCGTCGAAGTCGACCGCATTGTAGGCCTTCAGATGCAGGTTGTAGGACTCGTAGGCGCGGGCGGCACGTATATCGTCCGGGCCTGCCGCCTGAACCAGGGCCTGCTCCGGCGTCAGCATGTCGTTCTTCCAGTTGGAGATCTGGTGCGCGATGCTGTCGACCTGGTCGGTGTCCTCGTTGTGGTGCAGCAACAGGTCCTTGAGCAGCGCCTTGCTGTCCTGATCGTCGAACAGCGAGAAGGCCGACTTGAGCCCCAGCACCTTGTGCTCACGACGGATGATATTGAGCCCGAGGTTGTGGAAGGTCGAGACCGTCAGGCCACGGGCGGCCCTGCCCTTCACCAGCTGGCCGACACGCTCCTTCATCTCCCGCGACGCCTTGTTGGTAAAGGTCACCGCAGCGATATGACGCGCCTCGACGCCGCACTTCTCGATCATGTAGGCGATCTTGCGGGTAATGACGCTGGTCTTGCCGGAGCCGGCACCGGCCAGCACCAGCAACGGGCCGCCGACGTACTCGACGGCTTCCTTCTGTCTCGGGTTCAGACTGCTCATTTAAATATTTATATTCAAGAATGCTAAAAAGCGGCCGTTAACAGAGTGTATCGAACGGATAACCCCGGGCGCCGTTCAGAGCTGGACAGTTGCAGAAATCGTCTAAACTGGCTATTGCAACTGGCTGATTGCACGGGCTTAAACGAGCGTTTGTATTCACCGTTCTTCGTGCTAAGTTTATTGATCCACAGCACCAGGCGGCACATTATGCCACGTTCGGCGCTGTACAGGCACAGAGAACAGCTGAGCATTCTTCAGCTGTGCGCTGAGCCGGCCATGGAGTCTTCTTTGGGGTATAGAACTGATGCAGTCCGCCCATCAGCAACCAAATGAGTCCGGTATCCGTCTGCTGATCGTCGCCGAGGACCAGCAGGTAGCCGACAGGATCGGGGCCCTGCTGGGAGACGATCCGGCCTGCGAGCTGCAGTGCTGCACCGCGGTCGACCAGGCGCTGAAGCGGGTGCGGCGCCAGCCCGTCGACCTGCTGTTTCTCTGTCTGCCGGCCGCCGAGCTGCTGGACAGTTCAACCCTGCTCGCCTTCCACCGCTGCAACAGTTCGATTCCGATCATCGTGCTGGACGACGATATCGACGACTTCACCGGCCGGCGCCTGCTGCACCAGTCCGCGTCCGACTATTTGCCGCTGCGGACGCTGGCCGCCGACACCCTTCAGCGCGCCATCCGCTACGCACTGGGCTCGCAGCGCCAGCATGCCGAAATCGACTACCTGCGCCATGCCGATCCACTTACCGCCATCGGCAACCGTCAGTATTTCTACCGCCAGCTGCTCGAATCCCTGGCCCGCATCGACTCAGAGCAGCACCAGCTGGCGCTGGTCACCGTCGATCTTGACGGCTTTCGCAAGTTCAACAACAGCATGGGGCACTCGGCCGGCGACGATATCGTCAAACAGCTGAGCCAGCGGCTGCAGAGCTGCCTGCAGGAAGAGAAGCTGGCGCGCATCGGCGGTGACGAGTTCGCGATCATCCTCGAAACCGAGGCGGACACCGACCTCAAGGCGGCGACCCTCGAGCTGATCGGCCGACTGATGCAGCGTGTCAGCCAGCCCTACCGCAGCGGCGAGCGTGACATCATGCTACCCAGCAGCATCGGCGTCGCCTTCGCGCCGGCCCATAGCCGCGAACTGGATGCGCTGATCCGCCAGGCCTCCAGGCACGACAGCGGGCCAAGCAGCTGCACGGCTGCAGCTATGCCATCTTCGAGCCGGACAAGGACTCGGACCCGGCCACCAAGATCACCCTCGAACCGGAGCTCTGGACGGCGCTGCGTCAGGAGCAGTTCGTGCTCTTCTATCAGCCCCGCGTCGATCTGCGAACCGGCAAGATCATCGGCGCCGAGGCGCTGATGCGCTGGCAGCATCCGGAACGCGGCCTGGTGCAGCCCGACGAGTTCATCCCGGTTGCCGAGAAGACCGGCCTGATCGTGCCGATGGGCTACTGGGCCATACACCAGGCCGGCCAGGACATGCGCCGCTTCCGCGAGGCGGGCTTCCGCTTCGGCAGCATCGGCGTCAACCTGTCGTTCCGCCAGTTCAAGGACGATTTCCTCGCCAAGACCATCCGTCGCATTATCGACAAGAACGAGATCGACCCGAGCCGGCTCGAGTTCGAGCTGACCGAGACCGCGCTGTTCTCCGACGAAGCCCATGTGCAGAGCTGCCTGAAGGAGCTCAGTGCCCTGGGCATCGACTTCTCGCTCGACGATTTCGGCACCGGCTACTCGTCGTTCGCGCTGCTGCAGAAGCTGCCGATCAGCACCCTCAAGATCGACAAGTCCTTCGTCGCCGGCGTCAACACCAGCAAAGACGACGAGGAGATCGTGCGTGCCATCATCAATCTGGCGCACAACCTGCACAAGAAGGTGATCGCCGAAGGCGTCGAAAACAAGGCCCAGCTCGAATTCCTGATCCGCCACGAATGCGACCAGGTGCAAGGCTATTTTTTCAGTCCCCCGGTCCCGGTGGAAGATTTCATGCGAATGTTGCGGGGCAACTGAGCCAGGAGTTTCATCAATGCTCGAATAATGCGTAGGGTGAAATGAGCGGAGCGAATTCCACCGGGAATATCGGATTCGACCAACGTCCTTGCACACTCAAAGCCCCGGTGGAATTCGCCTTCGGGCTCATTCCACCCTACACGGGCACGGGCAACCAGATGGCCTTCACCCTCTAACCGGGCGTCAGGAATTCTCCGACTGTGCCAACCCCTGCCTGAACCCGAGCGCCTCGAGCAGCTGGACTTCGCCCACCGGATCCTCGCCGGCCAGATCGGCCAGGGTACGCGCCACCCGCAGCACCCGATGACAGGCCCGGGCGGAGAGACCCAGGCGGGTCGCCGCTTGCACCAGCAGCTCCCGCCCCCGGCTATTCAGCCCGCAGGCCTTCTCCAGCGCACCCGTTTCCAGATCCCGGTTGAGACAGCCCTGCCGTTGCTGCTGACGCGCCAGGGCTGACGCCACCCGTGCCGCCACCACCGCGCTCGACTCCCCCCGCGCCCCGGCCACAACAACTGCTCCGCAGGCAGGGCGGCCACGGTCAGTTGCATGTCGAAGCGGTCCAGCAGCGGGCCTGAAAGCCGGCCACGGTAACGCTGGATCTGGTCGGGTGTGCAGCGGCAGCGCCCCGATGCATCGCCGAAATAGCCGCAGGGACAGGGGTTCATCGCCGCCAGCAGCTGAAAGCGCGCCGGGAAACTCATCTGGTGCGCGGCGCGGGAGATCAGTATCTCGCCGGTTTCCAGCGGCTCGCGCAGCACTTCGAGTACCGCACGGGGGAACTCCGGCAACTCGTCGAGAAAGAGGACGCCGCGATGGGCCAGGGAGATCTCGCCGGGACGGGGCTGACTGCCGCCGCCGACCAGGGCCGCCGCCGAGGCGGTATGGTGGGGATTGCGAAACGGCCGGGTTCCATGCGCCAGGGCATCGACCGGGCGACCCGCGACCGAATAGACGGCGGCCACCTCGAGCCGCTCCCGCTCGTCCAGCGGCGGCAGCAGACCGGGCAACCGCGCGGCCAGCATGCTCTTCCCGCTGCCGGGAGGACCGCCGAAAAGCAGGTTGTGCCCGCCGGCCGCAGCCACTTCCAGCGCGCGCCGGGCCTGCAGCTGCCCCTTGACGTCGGCCAGGTCCGGCAGATCCGGCCGCGGCGCGGCCACGACGGCGGCCGGCCGCTGCAGCTCTCCCTGCCCGCGCAATGCCGCACAGACCTCCAGCAGGTGATCGGCGAGCCGGATGTCGGCACGCTCGACCAGCGCAGCCTCGGCAGCGTTCGCGCCGGGAATCAGCAGTTGACGCCCAAGTCCCCGGCAGGCGATCGCAGCCGGCAGCACGCCGGTCACCGACCGGACCTGGCCACCGAGCGTCAGCTCGCCCAGCACCTCGCAGTGATCGAATGCGCCAGCGGGGATCTGGTGCGATGCGGCCAGCACGCCAAGGGCAATCGCCAGATCGTAGCGTCCCCCGGCCTTGGGCAGATCGGCCGGTGCCAGGTTGACGGTAATGCGGCGCTGCGGGTAATCGAAACCGGCATTGATCAGCGCGCTGCGCACCCTGTCCTTGCTTTCGCGCACGGCAGCCTCGGGCAAACCGACGATGGACAGCGATGGCAATCCGCCGGACAGGTGGACCTCAACCGTCACGGCCGGTGCCGCGACGCCGAGAATCGCGCGTGAATGTACCACTGCGAGTGACATGGTGACCGTCCCTGGCAAGACAGCTGGACGCTTGAAGGAGCCGCCAGCTGTCGGATTCCTGCACCATTCCTGTGCATTTATTGATCAGCGGTTTGGCCGCTGCCTACTCCTCCCGGGTGTCGACCTGACCGAGACGCTGCTCGATTTCGGCGAGTTTGAGCTCCATCTGGTCGACTTTTTCCCGGGTCCGCGCCAGTACGGCGGCCTGGGCATCAAACTCCTCGCGGGTCACGAGATCGAGCCGGGCGAAGCTGCTCTGCAGCAGCGAGCGGACCTGCTGGCGCATCGCTTCCTGGCCCGGCAGTTCCCGGCCGCCGGCAAATAGCTCGCTGAGCTGGCTCGACAGGGTTTCTATCAGTTTCTGATTCAGCATTTCGAAGACTCCGTGGATTTGTTCCAGATTAGCATTTTCGCCCGCTCCCCGCAGTGCCGACGCACGGCGCCGGTGCCTAATGACTGCATGCCTCAGGAAGAAGCACCGAAAGAGTGCATGCACAAAAAGTGTGCAGGCTGAGGTCCCTTTCTGGTGCCTTTCACCGCCACCTTATCCGGGCGGACAGGGCATCTACAACTTAACCCATTGTTTCAATTGAACTTTAAAAAAGTGGCACGTCTTTGGCTAAAGACTTGTTAACCGTTTCGGGTCGCCGGGGCGGCTCGTGAAGGAACAAGACCATAGACGGGAGACAGACCCATGAAACTGATATCGGCGATTATCAAGCCATTCAAGCTGGATGATGTCCGGGAGGCCCTCTCCGAGATCGGCGTCCAGGGCATCACCGTGACGGAAGTAAAGGGTTTCGGCCGCCAGAAAGGCCATACCGAGCTCTACCGCGGTGCCGAGTACGTTGTCGACTTCCTGCCCAAGGTCCGGGTTGACGCCGCCGTATCGGCCGAGATTGTCGACCAGGTCGTGGATGCCATCAGCAAGGCCGCCCAGACCGGCAAGATCGGTGACGGCAAGATCTTCGTCACCCCGCTCGAGCAGGTCATCCGGATACGAACCGGCGAAACCGGCAAAGACGCACTCTGATTATAAATTGAACAATCGCGCCTGAACGGAGGGCTGACGAGATGGAAGAACTTCTCAAGACAACCGCTGCGGATCTGACGCAGCTGAAATACGCCGTCGACACCTTTTATTTCCTGGTGTGCGGCGCCCTGGTCATGTGGATGGCCGCCGGCTTTGCGATGCTCGAGGCGGGACTGGTTCGTGCCAAGAACACCACCGAGATCCTCACGAAGAACATCGCGCTTTATGCCATCGCCTGTACGCTTTACCTGCTGTGCGGCTACTACATCATGTACAGCTCCGACGCCGGCGGCATCCTGCCGAACCTCGGCGGCCTGATCGGCAGCGAGAACAGCGTCGACTCGGTGCTGGCCGGTGGCGACGATGCGCCCTACTACTCGTCCCGCTCGGACTTCTTCTTCCAGGTGGTGTTCGTGGCGACCGCCATGTCGATCGTCTCCGGTGCCGTGGCCGAGCGCATGAAGCTCTGGGCTTTCCTGGCCTTTGCCGTGGTCATGACCGGCTTCATCTACCCGGTTGAAGGCTACTGGACCTGGGGCGGCGGCTTCCTGAGCGAGGCCGGCTTCTCCGACTTCGCCGGTTCCGGTATCGTCCACATGGCCGGTGCGGCCGCAGCCCTGGCCGGCGTGCTGGTACTGGGTGCCCGCAAGGGCAAGTACGGCAGGAACGGCGAAATCAACGCCATTCCCGGTGCCAACCTGCCGCTGGCCACACTGGGTACCTTCATCCTGTGGCTGGGCTGGTTCGGTTTCAACGGAGGTTCGGAGCTGAAGTTGTCCGATGTCGGTGAAGCCAATGCCGTCGCCCAGGTCTTCGTCAACACCAATGCCGCCGCTGCCGGTGGTGTCATTGCCGCGCTGATCACCGCCCGCCTGTGGTTCAAGAAGGCGGACCTGACCATGGCCCTGAACGGCGCCCTGGCCGGCCTGGTGGCGATCACCGCCGACCCGCTGTCTCCGAGCGCACTGGCCTCCACTCTGGTCGGTGCCATCGGCGGCATCCTGGTGGTCTTCTCCATCGTCTCCCTCGACAAGGTCAAGATCGACGATCCGGTCGGCGCCATCTCCGTCCACGGCGTAGTCGGTATCTGGGGCCTGCTGGCGGTACCCTTCAACAACGCCGACGCCACCTTCGGAGCGCAGCTGCTGGGTATCATCTCGATCTTCGGCTGGGTGTTCCTCGCCAGCCTGGTTGTCTGGCTGCTGCTGAAAGCCGTCATGGGTGTACGTGTCAGCGAAGAAGAAGAGTACGAGGGTGTGGACCTGACCGAATGCGGCATGGAAGCCTACCCGGAATTCAGTGCCAGCAAGAAGTAAGGCACCTATCCGATAAAGGGCGCTGCGGCGCCCTTTTTGTATATGGACGTACTTATCCTGCGAGCACATGGATGTGCAGGAGCAGGGTTTGTATATGGACGTACTTCACCGATTTTGCTCCTGCGAAAGCGGACGGTGCCGCGCCCGGCTTCCCGTCATCCCTGACGGTCATCCTGCGAGCACCTGGATGTGCACGACTACAGGGATGTAGGCGATAGAGCGACGCAGGACGCCAAAGCCGAGGACCAGGGTTTGCCGTTTGCCGGACAGCCGATTGCGGGCCCGGCCATAGGCGGCCGGGGCCGATAGCAGTTATACTGGCGTCAATTTATCGAGAAATCCGTGTATCGGAACGGTCGGATCACCTGGGCGCAGCCAGGCCGTCGTTGCCCCACGGGTTAAACCATCCACCACAGCGCCCCGTGCCGACAGCCGGCACAGGGATGCCTGAAGGGAGCATGCTATGAAACTGATCACAGCGGTTATCAAACCATTCAAGCTGGACGACGTTCGCGAGGCCCTGTCCGAAATCGGTATCCAGGGCGTCACCGTGACCGAGGTCAAGGGTTTCGGTCGCCAGAAGGGCCACACCGAGCTTTACCGCGGAGCCGAGTACGTCGTCGACTTCCTGCCCAAGGTCAAGATCGAAGTCGCCGTCGACGACGATATGGTCGACCAGGTGATCGAGGCCGTTACCAAGACCGCCAATACCGGCAAGATCGGTGACGGCAAGATATTTGTCATGCCGCTCGAGCAGGTCATCCGTATCCGGACCGGCGAGACCGGACCGGACGCGCTCTGAGCTAAAGACTCCAGGCCATCCAAGGCACTCTCCGGAGTGCCTTTTTTATTGGGTGACGGGTGCCGGTAAGCGCTGCGAACCCTTTTCTGCCGGTCCTTTCCCGTGCGCGCCCCCTTCCCTCTGCGACTGCCGTCGAAAAAACCGCGGACCGTCTACACTGAAATCCAGTGAATGCCGGGGCTCGCATCACAGGAGCACGCCGGCGCAACCCGGGCAGCAACGTGCCAGACGCGTTCCAACCCAAGTGGATCTCGAATCCGGGGAGGCTGCAATATGAACCGCGAGCAACTGAGACCGGCACTGGAGGCGATGTGGCAGGACTTTCTGTCGCTGAGCCCCCAGACCCGCCGCATCCATGACCTGCTGGAGACGGACAATCCCCGGATCCTGAACGACCATATCGCGCTGCGCACCTTCGACCTGCCCCGGGTCAATATCGACCGGATCTCGCAGCCCTTCGTCGAAGCCGGCTACAGCGCCTGCGGCGAATACCACTTCCCGGTCAAGATGCTGTTCGCGCGACACTACGAACACCCCGACGAGGATCTGCCGAAGCTGTTCATTTCCGAGTTCCGCGTCGACGAACTAATCGACGAAGCCGACGACGAGGTCCGCAATATCATCCACCAGCTGGTCAGCCAGATATCCGACAGCGATCTGGAGCGCGACGATTTCAGCTATTCCGGCCGCCACTGGAAAATCGATTACGGCACCTATCAGCAACTGCAGCGGGTATCCGAATATGCCGCCTGGGTCGCGGCCTTCGGTTTTCGCCCGAACCACTTCACGGTACTGCTCAATGCGCTGCAGTCCCATGGCAGCATCGACGATCTGAACGATTTCCTGCTGCAGCACGGCTTCCGGCTCAACGCCGCGGGCGGACTGGTCAAGGGAGGCCCCGACGAGTATCTCGAGCAATCCTCAACCCTGGCCGACCCGGTCGAAGTCATATTCAGCGACCGGGTCGCGATACTGCCCGGCGGCTACTACGAGTTCGCCAGACGTTATCCACAGCCGGATGGCCGCCTTTACCAGGGCTTTTTCGCCGCTTCCGCCGACCGAATTTTCGAAAGCACCGATAACCGGCAGCCGGGCTTTTGAGCGTGCAAGGAGAGCGCCGATGATCATCATCCGACCGATCCGCGAAACCGATGTCGAGGTCTTGCGCACCATCGCCCGCGAATCCGGACCGGGCTTCACGTCACTGCCCGACAACCCGGAACTGCTGGAAGCCAAGATCGCCCGCACCCGCAAGGCACTCGCGGCGGAGGCCCGGCTCGACGGCAGCCAGGGCTACCTCTTCGTCGCCGAGGACCTGGCCACTGGCCGGGTGGTCGGCACCTGCGGCATCGAAACCGCCGTGGGGCTGAACGAGCCCTGGTATCACTACCGCATCGGCACCGTCGTGCATGCCTCGCGCGAACTCGATGTTTACAATGCCTTCCGCACCCTGGACCTGTGCAACGACTACACCGGCTGTGCCGAGGTTTGCACGCTCTATCTCGCCCCCGATTACCGCAAGGGCAGCAATGGCAATCTGCTGTCGAAGAGCCGCTTCATGTTCATGGCCGAATTCCCGGAACGCTTTGCCGAAAGGGTCATCGCCGAAATGCGTGGCTATTCCGACGACCAGGGCCGCTCGCCCTTCTGGGACGGACTCGGGCGCCACTTCTTCTCGATGGAATATTCCGAGGCCGATTACCTGACCGGCTCCGGCAACAAGGTGTTCATTGCCGAACTGATGCCCAAGCACACCATTTACCAGCACCTGCTGCCGGAGGCCGCCCAGCGGGTGATCGGCCAGGTTCACCGCAATACCGAACCGGCCCGGCGCATGCTCGAGAACGAGGGTTTTCGCTTCGAGGGCTACGTCGATATCTTCGACGCCGGTCCCACGGTTGCGACCCGGCTCGGCGATATCCGCAGCGTACGCGACAGCCGTTACGTCAAGGCCCGCGTCAGCGACACACCGCCACGCGGCGAGACCCTCTACCTGGTCAGCAACACCGCTCTGGCCGAGTTCCGCTGTACCGTTGCGCCGCTGCTGCCGGAAGCCAGCTCGGTGCAGATCGGCGGCGAACTGGCCGAGGCGCTGCAGGTCGGCAGCGGTGACCCGCTGCGAATCGTTCCACTCAAAGCGAGGCAGCCGGCATGATCGAAGGCCCCTCTCTCTTTATCAATGGCCAGTGGCTGCCGGGCGACGGCGCCGACCTGGAATCCGGCAATCCGGCCAACGGTCACCGCGTCTGGCGCGGCCGCTGCGCCAGCGTCGAGCAGGTCGACGACGCGGTCCTGGCGGCCCGGGAAGCCTTCGAGCACTGGCGCCTGATGACCTTCGAGCAGCGCGCGACCCTGGTGCGCCGGTATGTCACCCAGCTGCAGCAGCATCGCGAACTGCTGGTCGATACCATCGGCCAGGAGACCGGCAAGCCGCTATGGGAAGCGGATACCGAGGTGGCGGCGATGATCGCCAAGGCCGACATCTCGATCCAGGCGTGCCTCGAACGGACCGGTGAAAAGCGCAGGCACAACGGCGGGATCACCTCGACGCTGCGCCATCGGCCCCACGGCGTGGT
This sequence comes from Marinobacterium aestuariivivens, assembly GCF_042661465.1. Lineage (NCBI taxonomy): Bacteria > Pseudomonadati > Pseudomonadota > Gammaproteobacteria > Oceanospirillales > Oceanospirillaceae > Marinobacterium > Marinobacterium aestuariivivens. The sequence continues at coordinate 1,945,958 of NZ_JBHSWE010000001.1, forward strand.
AGCGGTCTTCGGCCCCTACAACTTCCCCGGCCACCTGCCCAACGGCCATATCATGCCGGCACTGCTGGCCGGCAATACGGTGCTGTTCAAGCCCAGCGAACTGACCCCCGGGTGGCCGAACTCTGCCTGCACCTGTGGCAGAAATCCGACCTGCCGGACGGCGTGCTGAATCTGCTGCAGGGCGGACGCAGCACCGGCCAGGCCCTGGCCTCGCACCCCGGCATCGACGGCCTCTTCTTCACCGGCAGCGCCAGCACCGGCAGCTACCTGCATCAGCAGTTCGGCGGCCATCCGGAGAAGATTCTGGCGCTGGAGATGGGCGGCAACAACCCTCTGATCGTGGCCGATGTCGGCGATATGCGAGCGGCCCTGCTGATGACGATACAGTCCGCCTATCTCAGTGCCGGTCAGCGCTGTACCTGTGCACGCCGGTTGCTGGTGCCCCGCAACGCCCGCGGCGACGATTTCATCGCGCAGTTGCGCGAGGCGGTGCTGGGGATCGAAACGGGCCCCTACAACCAGCAGCCGCAGCCCTTCATGGGTGCCCTGATCAGTAGCGCGGCGGCACAGGACCTGTTGCAGGCGCAACACCGCCTGGCTGAACTCGGCGGCCGGGTACTGGTATCGATGAGCCAGTTGCGGCCGAAAACAGGCCTGCTGTCACCGGGTCTGATCGACGTCAGCGCGATCGCCGAGCTGCCGGACGAAGAGTATTTCGGACCGCTGCTGCAGCTTATCCGTTACGACAGCTTCGATGAGGCGTTGCAACGGGCCAATGACACCCGCTACGGCCTCTCGGCGGGACTGATCAGCGACGACGAACACCTCTACCAACGCTTCCAGCTGCGCATCCGTGCCGGTATCGTCAACTGGAACCGGCCGTTGACGGGGGCCAGTAGCAGCCTGCCGTTCGGCGGTATCGGCCTGAGCGGCAACCACAGGCCCAGCGCCTGGTATGCCGCCGACTACTGTGCCTATCCGGTCGCCTCGCTGGAAGCCGAAACGCTGCAGATGCCATCCGAACTGCCGCCGGGACTGAGCCTTTGATACCTGTATCCGGGAGACGCCATGTACGCCTTCGAAGTCAATTTTGACGGCCTGGTCGGGCCGACCCACAACTATGCCGGACTCTCACCGGGCAATATCGCCTCGCAGACCCATGGCGGCCTGGAATCATCGCCGCGTCAGGCCGCCCAGCAGGGACTCGACAAGATGTGGGCGCTGCACGAGCTGGGGCTGCCCCAGGGCGTCTTTCCACCCCAGCACCGGCCGGCGACCGAACTGCTGCGGCGCCTCGGCCACCGCGGCAGCGATGCCGAAATCGTGGCACGGGTACAGCGCGAGGATCCCTGGTTGCTGGCCTGCTGCTATTCGGCCTCGGCGATGTGGGCGGCGAACAGTGCCACCGTCAGCGCCGGTGCCGATACCCGCGACGGCCGGGTGCACTTCACGCCGGCGAACCTGGTCAGCCACCTGCACCGTTCCCTCGAGGCCGAAGCCACCAGCCGGCTGCTGCGCCAGCTGTTTGCCGACGCCGATCATTTTTGCCACCACCCGGCGCTGCCTTCACTGGCCACATTCAGCGACGAGGGCGCAGCCAACCATACCCGGCTGACGCCGGAGCCGGGTCAGCGAGGGCTGACGCTGATGGTCTGCGGCAGCGACGAGCAGCGCCCAAGACGTTATCCGGCACGCCAGTCACTGCAGGCTTCTCGGGCAATCGTTCGCCAGCATTTACTGCATGATGAACAGGTATTGCTGCTGTATCAAAACCCGGAAGCGATCGATCAGGGTGTATTTCACAACGATGTGATCTGCGTCGGACACCGCAACCTGCTGCTGATCCACGAAAAGGCGCTGCTCGGTCAGCACGAGGCATTGAAACGGATTCGGGCCGCCTGGACAGCCGATACGCCACTGCATATCGAGCAGATCAGCGAGGCGGAACTGCCACTGGCCGAAGCCGTATCGAGCTACCTGTTCAACAGCCAGCTGGTGACGCTGCCGGACGGCGGCATGGCGCTGATCTGCCCGCAGGAATGCAGGGAAAGCGCTGCCGCGAAGGCCTGTATCAAGCGTCTGCTGCAGGGCGACAACCCGCTGCGCCGGGTGAAGTTCTTCGACCTGCGCCAGAGCATGCACAACGGCGGCGGCCCGGCCTGCCTGCGGCTGCGGGTACCGCTTTCCGAGGAGCAGCTGATGGCGATGCACCAGGGGGTACTGCTCGATGCGCCGCTGTATCAGCAGCTCGGCGACTGGATCATGCGCCACTACCGCGATCACCTGACGCCGGACGACCTCGTCGACCCGGAGCTGATCGAAGAGTCGCGGGTGGCACTGGACGAGCTGACACGGATTCTGCAGCTGGGCAATCTGTACGATTTTCAGCGGTGAGATGCGGTGCGGTGCGCTTCGCTTACCGACACCCTACGAAATCATCCGCTTTTGCAGGGTGCCGGTGAGTGCAACGAACCGCACCGTCCAGACGTAACGCGTTGCCTGTCACCCATTAACCTGCCAGCGGCATTGTAATCACCACTTCCAGCCCGCCGCCGGGGTGGTTGCGCGCCTCGATTTTCCCGCCAAGCCGGCTGACGGCGCGACGGGCGATGCTGAGGCCGAGACCGTAACCGTCCGGGTCGCCGTCGCCGCTCTTGCGGCGAAAGAAGGGGTCGAACAGCCGCGGCAGCGAATCTGCCTCGACACCCGCGCCATGATCGCGAATCCGAAGCTCGATCCCTTGACCCTGCCGGCGCAGGCTCACCTCGAGTGCGCCGTTTTCCGGCGTATGCTTGAGCGCATTGTTCAGCACATTGCCCAGGGCACGTTCCAGCAGCTGAGGGTTGCCGCGGACCCGGCAGCCCTCGTCCAAATGACGCTGCAGTGGACGCGCAGGGGCCTGGAAGCTGACATCGTCGAGCAGTTCACGCGTCAGTACGCCCACATCGAAAGGTTCCTGACCGGGATCCAGCGCCTCGAGGCGCGACAGCGACAGGATCTCGTCGATCAGGCGGTTGATCCGGCTGCATTCGCGATTCAGCCGCTGCACCAGCGCATCCTCTTCACCCAGCCGCTGTTCCAGCAAACCGGCCGCTGCCTGCATGCGCGCCAGCGGCGCGCGCAGCTCGTGGGAAACGTCCTGCATCAACCGCTGACTGGCGCCAAGGGTACGCTCGACGTAATCCGCCATCGCATTGAACTCCCGCGCCAGTTCGCCGATCTCGTCGCCCCGCAAGACCAGCCGCCGTTCGCTGCGGGTCGCCAGGTCGCCCTGGTACAGCGCCCGCGTATGCTGCCGCAGCCGGTTCACCGGCCGGACCACCAGGGCACTCAGCAAGAGGCTCGTCAGCGCCGAGACCAGCAGGATCAGCACAAACTGCACCGAGACCAGCATCCCCAGCAGGCGATTCAATTGGGTCATGCGCGGACTGGGCGCCAGCTCGAGCCTGTAAAGCCGGCCCGAGTCGCTTTGCACCGAAATTTCCCTTGCCGGCTCCGGCCCGCGACGCGGCAGGCTGTCGTGAACAACACGCCCACTTTCGGGGTCGGTAAGGCGCATGCCGGGCCAGCGCCTCCGGCGGCGTTCGTCGCCTTCTTCATGCCGGCTGGCACTGCGTTCGTAGCGGTCGAGCAAGCGCTCGGCCACCGCCCGGGCACGGGCCTCCTGGACCTCCTGATCGCGCTGGCGATCGGCCATGCCACCAATGATCAGCACCGTCGCCACCACGATCAGGGCGCTGCTGAGCCAGAGCGTCAGGAAGATTTTCCAGTACAGGCTGCGATACCACTTCATGACGACTCCCGCACCAGCAGATAGCCCTCGCCCCTTACCGTCTTGATCAGTTCAAGGTCGCCGAGACAGGGCGCCAGTTTCTGTCGCACCCGGCTGACATGCACATCGATGGCCCGGTCATAGGCGGTCAACGGCCGGTGCAGGACCAGTTCGGTGAGCTCGGACTTGTTCATCACCCGTCCCGCGTTCTGCAGCAGGTAGGCCAGCACATTGAACTCGGCCGAGGTCAGCTCGACCGGCTGCCCGCCAACGCTGACCTCGCGCAGACCGGGGTCCAGACGGATGCCGTGAAGCTCCAGCGGGCGCTCCGGAAAACGGCTGCGCGCACCGCTGTTGTCGCTGCGGCGGCGGACGGCCCGAATCCGCGCCAGCAACTCCCGCGGATTGCAGGGCTTGCCGAGGTAGTCATCGGCGCCCATCTCGAGGCCCAGAATACGGTCGATCTCCTCGCCACGGCCGGTCAGCATGATCACCGGCAACTGTATGCTCGGGCGCAGCTGCTGCAGCAACTCCAGGCCGCTCTGGCCCGGCATCATGATGTCGAGCACCATCAGCTCATAAGTTTTACCGCTGCGCAGAGACTGCAAAGCCTCATCCGCATTATGGGCACAGTCGATTTCGTAGCCTTCATGGCGCAGATAGTCGCCCAGCAGCTGACACAGCTCGATATCGTCGTCGACCAGCAGCAGACGTTCTTTCATTGCGCTCCTCCTTTATCCGGCTTCCATGATAGCGCCGCCGGGCCGCGCCCCCATCGTCTTTACCGAACTTTACAGTATCGCAACCCAAGTTTGCGCAGGGCCCGGTCATACTGGCCCCATCAACTCGAACAACGGAGACAGACCATGCGCAAGCCACTGATTATCGCAATGACGGCCCTGACCCTGAGTGCAGGCGCCATTGGACTGGCCCAGGCCCACGACAAGGGCGAGGGCGGCCGTTACAGCCCTGAGAAGCGCCTGGAACGGATGACCGAGCAGCTGCAACTGACCGACGAGCAGCGCGGTCAGATGCAGACCCTGATGGAACAGCAGCGTGAACAGCGCCCCGAAAAGGGCCAGGGCCGCGAGATCCACCGTCAGTTGCGCGACCTCGATCCGGCTGCCGAAGACTATCAGCAACGCCTCGACGATCTGGTCGGACAGGCCCAGCAGCAGCTCGGTGAACGCATGCGCGCCCGCGCCGCCCACCGCGCCGCGATGGCCGAGATCCTGACCGACGAGCAGGAGCAGAAACTGGCGGACTGGCAGAAGGATCGCTGGGGCAAGGGCCACCATGGCGACAGGGGTCACGGCGGCAAGCATCGTCGCGGCGATTGCGACGACGAATGACGGATTCGGGTGCCGGCGAAGCAGCCGGCACCCGAATCCGGGGGCGATACCCGGGCGGGTATCGCCGCTGATCAGAAGTCCAGGCGGGCTTCGACGATGAAGGCACGTCCCGGTGCCGGCACACGTCCGACCGGGCTGACATCGGCACCGCGGAAATAGTAATCCTCGTCCAGCAGGTTGGTCGCCGCCAGTCCCAGGTTGAGGTTGTCACCGCTGCCAACCGCGATATCGCGACCGATGCGGGCATTGACCAGGGTATAGGACGGCAGCTTGCCGGCACTGCCATTGGCGGTTTCGTCGTCGGTGTTGGCGGCATCGCTGAAGCTGTCGCTGACGTAGTTGACGTTCAGGTTGGCGCTCCACTGCTGCAGGCGGTAACGGGCTTCGGCGCTGAAGCGATGCTGCGGCGCGTTCGGCAGTTCGTTGCCCCCGTTGTCGCCACTGCGCTGCTCGGTATCCAGGTAGGTGTAACCCAGGCCGAATTCAAGCTGCTCGCCGGCCTGCCAGTCGGCTTCCAGCTCGATGCCCTCATGGCGCGTGTCACCCAGGTTCTCGAAGCGACTGGCTGCCTTGTTGAACTGGATCTGATCCTTGTAATCGATCTGGTACAGGGTCGCCGTGGTGGCCAGCGCCGGCGTGGCCTGCCAGCGGGCACCCAGCTCGTAGTTCCAGGCGGTTTCGTTGGCCACCGCCTCGCCCCGCGCGATCTGCGCGATCTGCACCGGTACCAGCGACTTCTGGGCATTGGCGAACAGGAAAATGTCACCGGTCGCCTGCAGGCCAACGGTCAGGCCCGGCAGCCACTTGTCGGGGCTGTTGGTCGAGCGGCTGTCGTTAAGGGCATCGCGGAAATTCATTTCGACATCCTCGAAACGAATCCCCGGCGTGATTTCCAGCCGGCCGTCGAGCAGGCTCAGCGTATCGCTGGCATACAGCGCCACCGCATCGGTTTCCGAGTCCCACTCCCGTACCCTGGCGTAGCTGCCACTGGACAGCTCCTCGCGATTGACGTCGAAATCGACCTCTTCGCTGATATAGCGCGCGCCGAGGGTCAGCGTATGGATGCCCTCGCGGACCGTCAGCCGCGGCTCGGTGCCCCAGACATTGAAAATCCGCGGCGAATCGGCGACATGGCTGGCATCTGCATCCGGGTCGGCCCAGTGGCCGCCGCTGACCAGATCCTGGCCGAAGAAAAAGGTGCGATCCGCACGGTGGGCGAAATTGCGCCATTCGAACTCGACATCGTCGGTAGGACGGAAGGTCCAGCCCAGGGTGCCGCGCACCATGTCGGCCTCGTAGCCATCGAGCGGACGCTGCGATTGGGTGCGGTCCTGCTCGTAGGCATTCGGGCTCAGGGCGCCCGGCAGCTCGGCGTCGACATCATAGTACTGCAGACTGGCATCGAGTTCGTTGCGCTCGTCGATGAAGTACTCGGCATCGACGATGAAGTTGTCGACCTCGGTATCGGAGTGGTCGCGGAAGCCGTCACCGCGCTGGATATTGGCCTGGAACTGCAACGCCAGGTCGTCGTTGACGAAGCCGCCGATGCGGTAATAGGTGTCGCTGAAGACGTTGCCGGTTTCCTCGGCGATCGTCAGCCGCTGCTGCAGCGTCTGTTCGGTCTGGCCCGGAATCGGTTTGGTGTGGAAGTTCATCACGCCGCCGACGTTGTTGGGACCGTAGTGCACGGCCGCGCCGCCACGGACGATATCGATGGTATCGACGCTCGGCAGCGTCACCGGGAACAGCGACACGCCGACGTTGCTGTAGGGCCCGATCGCGATCGGATAGCCGTCCACCAGCATCTGCAGCCGCTCGCTGCGCAGCGGGTTGAGGCCGCGCAGGCCGATGTTCGGCAGGATACCGGTTCCGGTCTCGTCGAGGATCTGCACGCCCGGCGCCGAACGGATCGCGTCCTCGAGGTTCAGCGCTCCGCTTTCCTGTAGCTGCTGCGACTCGATGAGGGTACGGGAACCCGGATAGACCTTGACCTCTTCCCCGGTCGGATTGCCGATCCAGTCACCCTCCACCTGCAGTGTTTCCAGCTCCGCGGCCTGTTGCGCCAGTGCCAGGGGACTGAGCGACGCCGTGGCCAGGCTGACCGCCACGACGAGCTTGTTCCGGAACGGCAGTGTGCGGGCCGGCGCCTGTCCGAAAGACGAAGGGTTCATCGAGTTCTCCAATTGCGATAATAGTTAATTGTAATGATAACGGTTCGCAATTGTATCTGTATCTTTATTTCCGATTCAAGCGAATTTACAGAATCGGCACTACCATCGACGACAGCGGCACGAATTGCGGTTTGCCGGAGGCGGTATCGGCCGAGACCCGGGCCCGTACCCGGAACACCTCCGCCAGCAGGGTTTCGGTCAGCACCTCGCCCGGCTCGCCGGCCTGCTCGAGCCGGCCGCTGCGCATCGCGACCAGGCGGTGGCCGTAGCGCGCCGCCTGATTGAGGTCGTGCAGCGACATGATCACGGTCAGCCCCTGCTGCCGGTTGAGTTCCTCGAGCAGCTCCAGCACTTCGAGCTGGTGCCCGAGGTCGAGATAGGTGGTGGGTTCGTCGAGGATCAGAATCGACGCCTGCTGGGCCAGCGACAGCGCGATCCAGGCGCGCTGGCGCTCGCCGCCCGACAGCGCCGACAGCGGCCGCGTCTCGTAGCCGGCCAGGCCCGTCACCCGGATCGCCCAGCGCACCACCTTGCGATCCTGGTCGCCGAGCTGGCCGAACAGCCCTTGATGGGGAAAGCGGCCATAGCGCACCAGTTGCTCGACCGTCAGCCCCTCGGGCGCGCTCGGATGCTGCGGCAGCATCGCCAGCCGCTGCGCCAGCTCGCGGCGCCCCCAGCGATTCACCGCCCGGCCGTCGAGCAGCACCTGTCCCTGTCGCGGCCGCAGCAGGCCCGCCAGCGCACGCAGCAGGGTGCTCTTGCCGCAGCCGTTCGGGCCGATGAGGCAGTGGATACGGGAGCTCTCGAGCTCCAGACTCAGCTGCGGCACTATGACCTTGTCGCCGTAGCCCAATCGCAGTTGCTGTGCCGATAACATAGTCTCTCCTGAATGGGTGGCCTCAGCGCTTGCGCGCCAGCAGGTAGATAAAGAAGGGCACGCCGAGCAGCGAGGTGATCACCCCGATAGGAATCTCGGCCGGCACCAGCACCAGCCGTCCGAGCAAGTCCGACGCCGTCACCAGCAGCACGCCGTACAGCGGGCAGAGCAGCAACTGCCGGCGCAGATCGGGCCCGGCGGACAGGCGGGCGATATGGGCGACGATCAGGCCGACGAAACCGACCGGCCCGACCACGCCGACGGCGCTGGCGGCGAACAGCACCGCGACCAGCAGCAGACCGAAACGCCACAGCTCGACCCTCAGCCCCAGGGTGGCGGCCACGTCGTCGCCCAGCTGCAGCAGGTTGCCGCCATGCAGCAGCAGCGGCAGCAGCAACAGGGCCGAGAGGGTCCAGGGCAGCAGCGCGACGAGGTGCTCCCAATCGCGGCCGAACAGGCTGCCGGCCAGCCAGACCAGCACCGTCTCGGTATTGACCTGGGCCCAGCCGGCGAGCACGCCGGTCACCAGCGCCCCGAGAATGCTGGCCACCGCGATGCCGCAGAGCACCAGCCGAACCGGCGTGACGCCCCTATTCCAGCTCAGCCGGTAGACGACGGTCGCCGCCAGGATACCGCCGCCACAGGCGACCAGCGGCAGCCAGTGCAGCTCCAGGGCTCCGCTGAGATAGGGATTGCCATCGCCCGCCAGGCGCTCGGCCGCGGCGAAGGCGACGACGGCGGCGAGACTGGCACCGCCGTTGATGCCCAGTACCCCGGCGTCGGCCAGCGGATTGCGCATCACCGCCTGCAGCAGCGAGCCGGCGATGGCGAAGTGCACGCCTGCCAGCGCGCCGACCAGCAGTCGCGGCAGGCGCAGGTTCCAGACGATGTCCCGGGCGACCGCATCGCCGCTGCCGGTCAGCGCCAGCCAGACCCGCTGCGGCGACAGCGTCGCGGCGCCGAACAGCAGGTTCGCCAGCGCCGCCCCGAGGACCAGCATCAGCAACAGCGCCGCAAGCCCGAACAGCCGGTTTGCCCGCGGCAGTGGCAGCGGGCGAGGCGCCACGCCCTGGGCGGTTGCGTTTGAAGCCTGCATCAGAGCGCCCTCCCGCGTATCAGCCCGATAAACAGCGGGCCGCCGAGCAAAGCCGTGAAGATGCCCAGCGGCAGTTCGGCAGGCGCCATAAGGGTACGGGCCAGCAGATCGCCAAGCGTTACCAGCAGAGCCCCCGCCAGTGCCACCGCAGGCAAGGTCAGGCGCTGGTCGCTGCCCAACAACAGGCGTACCAGATGGGGCGCCACCAGGCCGATAAAGCCAACGGGACCGGCCACCGCCACAGCGGCCGCAGTCAGTGCCACGGCGATCGAGACAAAGCCCAGACGCCACAGCCGCACCTGGCCGCCGAGGGTGCGGGCCACCTCGTCCTCGAGCTGCAGCAGATTCAGGTAGCGGGCGCCGAGCAGCGCCAGCGCCAGGCCTGTCGTCGCCCAGGGCAGAATCAATTCGACGTGGCTCCAGCCACGACCGAGCAGGCCGCCCGCCAGCCATAGATAGAGCTGCTGGGCCTGGGCGCCGGAAAACAGCAGAAAGGCCGTTGCCAGTGCCGAGGCCATGGCAGTCACGGCAATACCGGCCAGTGCCAGTCGCAATGGTGTGAAGCCGCCCTGGGCGGCCAGCACGAACGTCAGCAATGCCGCCGCTGTACCGCCCAGCAGGCCGAAACCGGGCAGCCAGCCAGCCTCGACATTGAAACAGACCTGCACCAGCACCACGGCCAACGAGGCCCCCGCCACCACACCGGTGATGCCCGGGGAGGCCAGCGGGTTGCGGGTCACTGTCTGCATCAACTGGCCGGCGACTGCGAGACTGGCACCGACAAGCAGACCGGCGAGAAAGCGTGGCAGGCGCAGCTCCCAGACCAGGATGGCTGCGATGCCGTCGCGCCGGCCGCCGAGCGCCTCGCGGATATCATCGGCCCCGATTGGCACGGTGCCGGCGACCAGTGCCGCATAGCCGGTTGCGGCCAGCGCTGCCAGCAACAGCAGACCGCCCAGCCAAGCGGCAAACGCCAGCCGCGGGCTGCTTGCGTTAAACATAGGGGCCCCCGTCGGCTTACTGGAATGGACGACTGGCAATGCTGTCCGGCACTTCGGGTCGCTCGAAGCGGTCGGGATAGAGCCGCCAGGCCATCTCTTCCAGGATCAGGTTGCGCGCGATCGGCCCACCGCCCTCCTTCCAGTGCAGGCCCACCTCGTAGACACGGCCTTCGCGTACCGCCTTGAGATGAGGCCAGATCGGATTGTCGGCATAGGCATGGCGGGTACTGGAAGCGAACAGGAAGATGACATCGGGATCCAGGACCAGCAGTTGCTCGAGACTGATCTGGTAGCCAAAGGGAATGGGCTGCTCCGGCGTCGGCGACGGTCCCGGGGCATTGGTGGCCCTGAGCCGACCGAGCAGGCCGGCACTGAGAAAGTGATTGTAGTAGGCGAAGGGGGCTTCACCGCTGCCGGCCAGCAGCACCGCGCTGATACCCCCGGGCGCGCGGGCACCGTAATCGGCCACCTTCGCCTCGAAGGCATTGTTCAGCTTTTCCCCTTCCTGCGCCTTGCCAAGTGCGGCACCGATGCCGGCCACGGCACGCAGGCTGTCAGCATAGCTGATCACATCGAAGGCATAGAAGGGCGCTATGGCTTCGAACTGGCGGGCATGGGGTTCGGTATAGCGCCGGATCGCCAGGATCAGCTCCGGCTGCAGCTCCGACAGCAGCTCCAGATTGGTGCCGGCACGCTGGCCCAGGCTCGGCACGCCGTCCATGACCGGCCCCAGAAAATCCGGCACGGGCCGGTCGCCGAAGGTCGAGGCCCCCACCGGTTTGACTCCCAGCGCCACCAGGCTGTCGGCCGCGAAGGTCGATATCGCCGCTACCCGCTCGGGTGCCCGTTGCTCGATGCGGGTGCCGCGGTCATCGGTCAGCTGCAGCGGAGCCGGTACCGGCGCCGCCTGAAGCGTTGCCGCCAAGGCGCCTGCCAACAAGGCCATCAGGCTTCGCAGTTTCATAACCATCCTCTGTTCTGCACGTTTTGACCGGCATTATAAGACGAACAATAATGGTTTGCATTTAGATTGGTTAATTAATCCCTGCTCCCATCGAATGCGAAGCCACGCCGGTAGGCTTGCAACCGGCGAAACAGGATGCCGCGGTCCTCGCCGAGCAGGAAGGTCGAAACGCCCTCGTCGCGCCAGCGCTCGAACTGCCCCTCGACCCGCGGTATGGCACAGAACTGCAGACCCGCCTCGCGGGTCTTGCTAGCCGTGGTGGCAATCGCCTGCTGGACCTGCGGATGCTGGTGATCCGGCGCCACCCCGAGGGAGTGGGCCAGGTCCATCGCCCCCTCGAGGATCCAGTCCAGCCCCGGCACCTGCAGGATCTCGTCGAGATTGTCGACACCCCGCTGCGACTCGATCATCAGCACCACCAGGATTTCGCCGTTGGCCCGCGCCAGGTAGTCGCCCAGCGCCAGGGTGCCGAAACCGGTGGTGCGGCCGCCGGTGATGCCGCGCCGGCCCAGCGGATGGTAACGCGCCGCGGCCACCACCGCCCGGGCCTCGTCGGCGCTTTCGACCCGGGGCACCACGACCCCGAGGGCCCCGGCGTCGAGCACCCGCTGGATCGCCGCCGGGTCGATGCCCGGCACCCGCACCAGCGGTGCGATGCCGGCGCTTTCGGCGGCCCTGATCATGTGCTCGAGCGACTCGGGATTGACGCTGAGATGCTCCAGGTCGAGGATCACGAAGTCGTAGCCGGCGTAACCGAGCATCTCGACCAGCCAGGGGCTCGGCACCGAGTTGAGCATACCGCAGACGCTGCCACCGGCCGCCAGCCTGCGCTTGAGCGGATTGTGTTGCAGCATCAGCCGGCCTCCCCGTCGTCGAGGAAGTGCAGCAGCGGCGCCGGGTGGCGCAGGAACTGCTGATGGGAGATGTTCCAGGCATAGGCGCCGGCAAGGCTGAACAGCAGACGGTCGCCGACGGCGATCTCGTCGACCTCGACGTCCCGCGCCAGCACGTCCTTCGGCGTACAGAGCTGACCGACGACGCTGATGCTGGCATTGCGCACCGTTGTGCCGCCGCGACCGGGCAGCCGGACGAAGGGATGGCTGTGCCCCTGCGCCGCCGGCGTGCGGAAATGGTGGGTGCCGCCGCGGCAGACCGCGAACCAGTGGCCGTGATTGCGTTTCAGATCCAGCACCTCCATCAGGTAGTAGCCGCAGGGGGCGGTCAGGTAGCGGCCGCACTCGAAGCGCACGCGCAATTGCTGCAGACCCTCGCGCTCGATGAGCTCGCCGAGTCCGCGACTGAAAGCGTCCCAGTCGAACTGGCGCTCCGGTTCGCGATAGTTGATGCCGATGCCGCCGCCGACGTTGACCTCCTCGCAGGCGAGCCCGAATTCCTCCTGCCAGGCGCGCAGCTGGGCGAAATAGTCCGCCAGCAACGCCAGGTGCGCCGTGGCATCGAGCTGGTGCGAAACCAGGTGGAAATGGAAACCGCGCAGTTCGAGCCGGGGCTGGCTGGCGATCAGGTCGAGACAGGCCGGCAGGTCGACAGGATCGATGCCGAACGGCGTCGGCCCGCCGCCCATGGTCAGCGTCGTGCGCGGCAGGCTCGGCGGCACCAGGTTCATGCGCAGCAGGATCGGCTGGGCACAGCCGCTCTGCTCCAGCAGCCGGGCCAGGCGCCGCAGCTCGCCGAGACTCTCGACGTGGATCAGCTCGACGCCCTGCTCCAGCGCCAGCCGCAGCTCGGCATCCAGTTTGCCCGGCCCGCCGAACAGCAGCGGCACCCCGGGGAACTGTTCCCGGACCCAGGCGATCTCGCCGCCCGAGGCGACCTCGAAGCCCTGGACCCGGCCGGCGAGCGCCGCCAGCAGCGGGCGCTCGGCATTGGCCTTGACGGCATAGAACATCTCGCAGTTGGCCGGCAGCGACGAAACGATACGGTCGACATGGCGCCGCAGCGCCGGCAGGTCATAGAGATAGGCGCAGACGGGATCGTCGCCGTCGCGCTGCAATCGGGCGGCGGCCGCCGCCACTTCGGAAATACGAAACTCCATCGTTGGCCTCCGGATCAGGATTGGCAAAAGGGGCTGGGCAGCGGCACGTACTCCGAACCGCTATCGGCCCGCTTCAGTACCCGGTTCAGCAGGTTGGTCTTGTTGGGCCAGGGCTCGCCGTCCAGCACCCGCGCGATCAGTCCGGCGGAGCGGTCGTTGCCGTGGCGCCGCTGATAGCCTTCGAGGCCTGCGGCCAACTGCCGCCACAGCGCCTGCTCGAGTTCGCCGTCCTGCCGCGCAATATGGAACACCGCCTGGGCCAGGTTGTTGATCAGCAGGCAGTAGGCGACCCGCTGCCAGGCCTTATCGGCGTCGTACCAGACCGACTCGCGGGCCCGCGGCGACAGGCCCGTCAGGCGCTCGGCCGGCCACAGCTCCGGCACCAGCTTGGTTCCCTCGAGGTCGCGGATATGGATCCGTGCCGGCAGCGCATCCCGCAGGCCGATGACGACGTTCTGCAGATGCGGTTCGAACACCACCCCGAGGCGGCACAGCGCATAAAGCACCGGATGGACCAGCCGTTCGACATAGGCGTCGAACCAGAGCAGCGCCGCTTCGCGATAACCGAGCCCGCGGCGGTCGGCGAGCCGCGTCACCGCCCGCTGCACCGGCGCCTCGCCGGCCGGGCTGTCGCCGAACAGGGCACCGGCCAGCAGCGGCGTTTCGCCCTCTTCCCAGCGGGGCTTCTGCCGCAGGATCAGGCCGAAGGCCTCCTGCAGTTCGATGCGCTGCGCTGGCGCCAGGTCGCGAAAATCGACGCTGACGAAGGCCGGCTCCGGCATCAGCGTCAGGCCCGGGAAGGTCTCGGTCAGTTCGCGACAGTGCTGGCTCAGGAGCCCGCTGAGGCCGACGGCGCTCTCCAGTTCGTACCAGGCATTCTTGCGTACGCAGTTGGTCAGGCGCACATGAAGCGAACATTTCAGGAAGCTGTCGCGCCCGGGCTGGTAGAGGGTGCGCACCGAGGCGGTCGGGTACCAGGCCTCGCCGGCCGGCCCCAGGTCGAGCAGGCGGCCGCTGGCCAGCGCCGCCTGGACCGGCGCCAGCGCACGGATATGACCGGCCTGCCAGGTGAACCGGCAACGCCTGATAGCCGGACGGCAGTGCCAGTTCCGGCAGTTGCCGCGCGAGCTGCTCGCAGCCTGACGCCGGCAGATGGGATTGCTGCAGCAGGTCCTCGCGGCGCACGGCGAAATAGTGCAGCCGGAAGGCAGCGCCCAGTTCCGGCGAATAGCGGCGGATCGATGCCAGATCGATACCTTCGCGGCTTTTCGGCGTCGGATGGAAGGCGTGGCCGAAGGTCAGCGCCTGTTCCGAGCGCAGGTAGGCCGCCTCGCCCTGGCCCCAGTCCGTTGCGGCCGGCGCGCCGGCGATGAACTCGCCCATCAGCGCCACGCTGTTGCCGATCTGCGCCAGCAGCTCGTCGTTGAACGGCTGCCGATAGCGGGCCGCCAGCTCGCTGAGCAGCAGCCGGGCTAGCGCCTGCCAGTCCAGCGGCTGCCAGGGCTTGCCGAATCCGCCGCCATAGGGCTGTGAACGGAAGTCGAAGTTCAGTGTCGGCGACGGCCGGGCAACCGCGATCAGGATACGATAGCCGCTGCGCGACAGCTCGATCTGCAACACCCGGCTGCCCTGGGACCCTTGTGCATGCTTCAGCGCCAGCGGCCAGGCTCGCTGGCCGAAGGGGCTGTCCAGTTGCAGCTCGCCGGCGGGTGATGCCACCTCGCGGCAGTAACAGTTCAGCAGGGCGACGATAGAGCGGGTACCGGCCTCGTCGTTCTGGCGCTGGCGGCGAAAGGCCAGCGCCGGTGATTGAGCGGACATCTTCAGCTCCTCTGAGACAATGATGATGAATGGGAAACGATGGCGGTTTGCAGGCAGAAACAGAGCGGCAGCAGCAGCAGTGCCGCCGCCAGCAGCGGGCTGGCCAGCCCCCAGAGACCGCTGAGGACGCCGGCACCGAGCCCCGCGCCCACACCGGCCCATTTGGAGGCGGCATCGAGGCGGCCGAACAGGTGACCGGCCCGCACCTGGCTGGCGGCACTCATCAGGCGGTGCAACATCAGGAAGGACGCGGTCATGGCAAACCCCATCAGCAGCCGCAGCAACAGCAGCGACGTCACGTCGTCGGCCTGATACTGCCCCCAGTAACTGAGCGCCAGCAGTGCCAGCGCGAGCTGCAGCGCGCGCAGCGTGGACCAGCCCTGCAACCAGCGCCCGAGCGGCCGGGCCAGCAGCAGATAGACCAGGTGTGGCAGGCTGAACAGCCAGGCCAGCTGCACCCGGCCGAGCCCGTCGAAACGCGCCCCGGCATCGGCGATGAAGTAGGGGAAGCCGATGACGCAGGCGAAGGAGAAGCCGAACTGCAGCAGGAACAACAGCGCCGGTGCGACCCGATCTCCGGTTTCGCAGGCCTCCCGAGGAGGCTTCGCGACCCTGGCGGCGCCGGCGCCATGGGCCGGCAGCCGGAGCAGCAGCAAAGCCGCCAGCAGCGGCAGCAGTGCCAGATAGCCATACAGTGCCAGAGGCGTCAGCCACGCCATCAGCCAGCCGAACAGCACCGGCGCCACCACCAGCGCGGCCCGGGCCGAGCCCTGCATCGCATTCAGCGAACGCGCCAGCCCCTGCCCCTGCGTCAGCGTCGCCAGGTAGGCGTTGGAGGCGGCGAAGGTGCCGCCGAGCAGCCCCTGCACCACCAGCGCCAGCGCGAACCAGAGCGGCGACGGCGCCAGGCTGGCCAGCAGGAAGCCGAGCGCCAGCCCCAGTTGCGCCCGCAGCAGCGACGGCCGCGCGCCGTAGCGGTCGGCGAAGCGCCCCCACCAGGGCGCGGCCAGGGCGGTGCAGAGGGTCGGCAGCACATAGAACCAGCCCACCAGTTCGGTCCGGCCCGAGCCGAACTCGTCGAGCAGGATGGTGGCGAAGAAGGGCGGCATGCCCAGTGCCGCCAGCGCCGCGATGAAATGGCACAGCATCACCACCCGGACCGGGTGGCGCTGCCGCACCGTCACAGTGCCTCCCGCAGAAAGTTGGGGGCGCTGCGGCCGTAGTGCTTGTTGATGTCGGCGGCGCCCGAGCGCGCCTTGCTCTGCAGGGTGCCGGCGGTCAGCAGATACTTGGCATCGAGCCGCTCCGCCTCCAGCAGCAGCTCGCGCAGCTCGCGGTCGTCTTCGCCCTCGAGCGCGCCCAGGCTCCGCTCCAGCGCCTGCACCACCCGGCCATAGAGCTCGCGTCGGGCACCGTAGCCCCGTGACGCCAGCCCCTCGATCAGCGGCGCCACGTTGAGCTGCAGCGTGATGGTGCCGAACATCTGCCCCAGCGCCAGCCGCTCGCGGCAGCAGATGCGCGGGTCTTCCAGCCCGTCGACGAAGCGGTACAGCAGCGGCCAGCGGCGTTCGAGATACTCGCCATCGATACGCGGCGCATCGTTGTCCTTCAGAAGCAGCCGCAGGCCGCCACCCTCCTCATCGAACAGCAGCATCGAATTCTGCTGGTTCGACTCCAGCGCGATGCCGTAGCGCAGCCAGAGCGTCACATGGACGGCGAAGGTCAGCGCCAGGTAGTCCTCGAGCAATGCCAGGACATCGCCCCGGTAGAAACGGTTGCCCAGCGCCTCGAACAGGCACTCGCCCGAGGGCGTGTCCGCCAGCAGTCCGGCGACCGAGACCAGGGTGCCCCGCTCCACCGCCTGCGGGTAGCGGCGCAGGATATAGCCGAGGAAGCTTTGTCCGTCGACGTGGGCCCCGCGACTCTCGTCGGTCAGCAGCAGCCGCCCGCGCAGCAGCGGTTCCTGTTCGGCGATGGCGCCGAGCAGGCGCTGGACGCGGTTGCCGTCGCCGATGGTGCTCGGCTTGACGGTGCGGATATTGCGGCTGCCCAGGGTGCGGATCGTCAGCGGCAACTTGATATGAATTTCGGGCCGCTCGACCAGCAGCAGGCTGCGCACCGACAGCGTCGGCATCACCTCGACGCAGGCTTGGGGCGCTGCGATCACCTGCCCCTCGAGCCCGGCGTCGCGCAGCATCGCCTCGAGCTGTTCGCCCCAGAGGAAGGGGTGCACCGGTACCAGCGCATGGCTGTCGGCAAGTGCCGGATCCAGCCCGACCTGTTCGAAACGGGGCCACCAGTCGGGCATACCGGCATCCGCCCCCGGATCAGCGATCGCGGCACCGCCAGCCAGCGCAGGCGGAATCGGGGCCCGAACTCGGGTGCGTAACGCGTCAGGTCCTCGACGTCGAAGCCGCTCTTGGCTCGGGCCGTCGGATAGTAGGGGTGGTCGAGATAGGCGGCGAGGCGGTCGTAGTGCAGGAACCGCTGCGCCCAGTGCTCCAGCGCCGGCGGCGCCGTACGGCACCCCTCGAAGTAGTCCTGCCGCGCCTGCCGGCAGGCGCGGTGCTGGCGCTCGGCGTCCTCGCACTCGCGGGCAAAGCACCGGTAGTGTTCGCGCTCGTCCGGCTCGAGCCCCTGACCGAGCCAGTCGATCAGCGCGGCGCTGTCGTCGAGGCTCAGCCAGCTGCCGCTGCCCGCCAACCGTGCCAGCACCGGCCCCTCGCGGTAACGCCAGCGCTGCATGAATTCAGCCGGCCGGACCGGTATCCAGAGCTCGCCTGCCGCCGGGGAGGCCCGCCACCAGGGGCCGTCCCGCTCCGCCGCCGGTACATCGGCCGGCAGTGTCTCCCGTTCCTCTCCGTCGCTCAGCAACTGCTGAACATCCTCGCGCAACAGGGCGTCCAGCACCCGCGCCAGGAAGTAACGGCCAGTCGCGTCAACGCTCATGCCTGCACCTCCCAGCGCAGCCCCTGCAGCAGTTGAGCCGCCCGCTCCTGCAGTTCAGCCAGGCTCTCGCCCGCCGCCCTGATCACGCCCAGATAGTCCTTGTTCGAATGGCTGAGCTCCAGCCGGTCGCCCTGGCGGCGCAACGGCTGGAAATCGACGAAGCCCCGTCCCCAGCGCTCACGACGGGCGGCCGGCACCTGCTCCAGCCGTCCCGGCTCCGTCGCCAGCACGTAGTGGATCAACAGCCGGGTATCGGACAGCGCCAATGCCGGCAGTGGTTCGCCCAGATGCAGTTGCAGCACGCGCTCAAACAACGGCAGCCCCAGTGTTTCGGCCAGCAGGAACTCGCGACCGTCACCGATGGTGCGGTAGTTGATTTCGATCAGCCGGGGGCCGCGCCCGGTCAGTACGAACTCGCTGTGGCAGGAACCGAAACCGATGCCGAAGTCCCGCAGGGTGCCGACCATCTGCTGCAGCTGCCCCTCGCCCAGCTCCAGCCCCCAGTGCGCCGCCCGTTCGATGAAATGGGGCGGTTCCGACAGTTCGACCCGGAAGCCGCCGAGCACCTCGAAGCGCTCGCCGTCACCCAGGGTCTCCAATGTGCAGAGCGGGCCTTCGAGGTACTCCTCGATCAGCAGCGGCTGACCCGGCTGGCGCGCCCACAGCCGCTCACAACAGTCGTGCAGCTCCTGCGCCGAACGGACCAGGGAGACATCGAGACTGGCCACCCCCTCGCGGGGCTTGACGACACAGGGCCAGGGACAGTCGGCGAGCAGTACATCGAGCTGGTCCTGCGCCGTCACCAGGCGATACCAGAACGGCTCGCCGCCCATCGCGGCCAGATGCGCCCTCATCGCCGCCTTGTTCTTGGCGCGGTAGCACACCTGCCAGTCCTTGCCCGGCAGGCCGAAGTACTGCGCGACCAGGGCCGTCGCGGTCTGCAGATGGTCGCTGTGGGAGAACACCGCGGCAGGACGGATGCCCGCCTCCTGCAGGGTCTCGATCACCGCCAGCGGGTTGAATACATCGCAGCTCAGGACGAGGTCCGGATAGGCTCGCAGGTCCTCTTCGGCGAAGTGGCGCCGGTGTTCGGCCGCCAGATCGGTGACGATCACGGGATCGAGACCGAGCGCCCGCGCGGCGGGCAGAAACCCCTCGTTGAGCACCTCCGTGACCACATGGGCGATGAAGACTATCTGACCTGGCATGCCTGAGCTCCCTTTCAATTTGTATTCTGTGTGACCTGTCTAGCCGACTGGCGGAACCGACAGGCGACTGGGTAGAACGCTGATACTAAATAATAATACTTATCATTTGCAACACTATTTAATACATACGTTTAAAATATCCCGCTGAAAGCCACGGGTCAGAAATCGAGGACGGAGAGCGGAACGACAGATCGAGGATTGGACGCGAAGGCGAGACGATGGCGGCAGCATACAGGCGCCAGCACGATGGCACGCGCTGGCGTGCCGTCAACAGGGGGCGTCAGGAAAAGGCGGATTCAGGAGGGCTTGCCCTGCCGTTGCCCCACAAATCCCCCTCAGCGAGTCGCCAAGGGGTCAGCCGCACGACGCAGTTTTGAAGGCATAGTGGGTCTATGTCGAGAAACTGCAACACAGCGGATGGCCCCTTGGCGGCTCGCCCGAAGCCCCCAATTCGCCCTCGGCTGTGTTGCCATCCTTGGCAAGAGAACCACTATTCCCTGCAAACGGCGCCTTGCCGAGAACGAATTGGGGGCTCTGAGGGGAGACTTGTGGGGCAAGGGCAGGGCTTGCCACCGCCACGAACGGGCAGCGGCTCTAGCCGAGGGCCGGCGCATGGCGAGCCCATGCGCCGGCGCTTTATTCGGTGCGTTCGAAAATAAGGTCCCAGACGCCGTGGCCGAGACGTTCGCCGCGGTTCTGGAACTTGGTGACCGGACGGAAGTCCGGTTGCGGCGAGTAGGCCCCTGGGCCGGCCGCATTGCGGAAGCCCTCTGCCGCGCTCATGACTTCCATCATCTGCTCGGCATAGTTTTCCCAGTCGGTGGCCATATGGAACTGGCCGCCGACTTTGAGCTTGCGGCGGATGGCCTGGACGAAGGCCGACTGCACGATGCGGCGCTTGTGATGACGCTTCTTGTGCCAGGGATCCGGGAAGAACAGCTGCAGGCAGTCGAGGCTGCCATCCGGGATGCACTGCGCCAGCACCTCGACGGCGTCGTCGCAGTAGACGCGGATATTCCCGAGGCCCTCGTTGCGGGCATTGTTCAGCAGCCGGCCGACACCGGGCTTGTGCACTTCGATGCCGATGTAGTTTTTCTCCGGCATCTGCCGCGCCATCTGGATCAGGGAATCGCCCATGCCAAAGCCGATCTCCAGCACCAGCGGCGCCTCTCGCCCGAACACCGCGGCCGGGTCGATCATGCCATCGGCCTTTTCGAGCCCCATCTGCGGCCAGGCCTCTTCCAGCGCGCGCTGCTGACCCTCGGTCATGCGGCCGGCACGCAATACAAAACTGCGCACCTGGCGCATCGGTTTCTGTTCTTCAGTCATGGTGTAAGGGTTACGAGTTGCAGGTTACGCGTGACGCGTAATCGCCACGGACGGCGGGAATCCTGAAAACGCAGGAGCAGTTTTCAGGGAACCTGTCACGCGTCACGCGTCACGCTTTTTCAAATAGTGCCTTCGAGCGGCGACGAGGCGCTGGCGTATTTCTTGCGGGGCATGCGCCCGGCCAGGAAGGCCTCGCGGCCGGCTTCGATCGCCTTGCGCATCGCCGAGGCCATCAGGATCGGATCCTTCGCCGCGGCAATGGCGGTATTCATCAGCACGCCTTCGCAGCCCATCTCCATCGCAATGGCCGCATCGGACGCGGTGCCGACGCCGGCATCGACCAGGATCGGCACCTGTGCCGCTTCCATGATCAGGCGGATATTGTGCGGATTGAGAATGCCGAGACCCGAGCCGATCAGCGAGCCGAGCGGCATCACCGCGACACAGCCCATCTCCTCGAGCTGTTTCGCCACGATCGGATCGTCGTTGGTGTAGACCATCACTTTGAAGCCGTCCCTGATCAGGGTTTCGGTGGCTTTCAGGGTCTCGACGATATTCGGGTACAGGGTTTTCTGGTCGCCCAGCACCTCGAGTTTCACCAGATCGTGGCCGTCGAGCAGCTCCCGCGCCAGACGGCAGGTGCGCACCGCGTCCTCGGCGGTATAGCAGCCGGCGGTATTCGGCAGGATGGTGTATTTTTCCGGCGAAACCGCCTCCAGCAGGTTCGGCTCGTCGGCATTCTGGCCGATATTGGTGCGACGCACGGCGACCGTGACGATCTCGGCTCCGCTGGCCTCGATGGCCCGGCGGGTTTCGTCCAGATCCCTGTATTTGCCGGTCCCGACCAGGAGCCTGGAGTTGAATTCCCTGCCCGCGATAATCAGCGGGTCATGACGCTTTTGCTCTGACATTCCGTCTCCACCATTCTTTGTTATGTCAACTTGCCCGGTAACGGCCTCAGCCTCCACCGATCGCATGCACGATTTCGACCCGGTCGCCGTCGCTCAACTGCAGGCTGCGGTGCTCGCTGCGCGGCACGATTTCCAGATTGACCTCGGCAGCGATGCGCTTGTCGCCGAGCCCGAGCTTTTCGACCAGGTCCGCGAGGCTGCTGCCATCGCGCAGTTCCATGGTGTCACCGTTTACCTGAATTCGCATTGATCCAATTCCGATCTTTCTGTTCGGCCAGTACTTAACGACCGACGCTGTCTGAGGATGGCCGGGAGACCAGAGACCCCGCTGCAATCGCCAGCGACAGCCAGCCCAGCAGGAAAGCGGCGCCCCCAGCGGCGTGACCATACCGAACCGGTGAATGCCGCCCAGCGCCAGCACGTAGAGGCTGCCGCTGAACAGCAGGATACCGGCGCCGAAGCAGCGCGCGCTGAGACGAAGCCAGAGCGAAGGCGCCGAGCGCAGGGCCAGCACCAATACCAGCAGCCAGGCCAGGCTGTGATAGAACTGGTACTGCACCGCGGTCTGCAACACATCGAACATCGCCGGCGGCAGCCGGCCTTTCAGACCGTGGGCCGCAAAGGCTCCGATGGCCACCGCGACAAAGCCGCTGAGTGCCGCAAGACGCAGATGGGTCGCTGTATTCATCTCGTACCAAAAACCGGACCCGCCTGTGCGCTCGGATCCCCCGGGAATGGAGGCCCATTGTATCCGAAACGGACGAGCAACGGGATGACCCCTTGTAAACGAAAAGGCTGCCCGGAGGCAGCCTTGTTCAGGTCCTGTGGTTCAGGGAAGACGATCAGGCCTGCAGCAGCGAACCCTTGATCTTCTTCATGGCATTCTTTTCCAGCTGGCGGATGCGCTCGGCGGATACCTGATACTTGGCCGCAAGTTCGTGCAGGGTGGCCTTTTCCTCCTGCAGCCAGCGCTGTACCAGAATATCCTGGCTGCGCTCGTCGAGCTGCCGCATGGCCGAAACCAGCTTCTGCTGCGATTGCGCTTCCCAGTCGGCATTCTCCAGCTGCATGGCCGGGTCCGCGCTCTGGTCCTCCAGATAGCTGGCCGGCGCCAGGTAGGCCCGTTCCTCGTCTTCGTCCACGGGCGCATCGAAGGCGGTATCGCTGGACGCCAGACGGCCTTCCATCTGCCGCACGACCGAGGCTTCGACGCCAAGGTCCTCTGCCACGGCCTTGACCTCGTCGTTGGTCATCCAGCCCAGGCTCTTTTTCTGCGAGCGCAGATTGAAGAACAGCTTGCGCTGCGCCTTGGTGGTGGCGATCTTGACGATGCGCCAGTTGCGCAGGATGAACTCGTGCATCTCGGCCTTGATCCAGTGCACGGCGAAGGAGACGAGACGCACCCCCATGTTCGGGTCGAAGCGCTTGACCGCCTTCATCAGGCCGACGTTGCCCTCCTGAATCAGGTCACCCAGCTGCAGCCCGTAGCCGGAATAGGTCTTGGCAATATGAACGACGAAACGCAGATGGGACATGACCAGCCGGCGTGCCGCTTCCAGATCGTTCTGATAGTAAAGGCGGTCCGCCAGCTCGCGTTCCTCCTCGGCCGTCAGTACGGCGATCGAGCTCACCGACTGCATGTAGGCATCCAGGTTGCGTCCCGGAGAGAGGGTTTCGACGACTTGCAAGCTCTTGCCCATTCAGTTTGACCTCACTGATAACATTCAGCCTGTAGTTTGAATCCGCTGCCTAAGACCGCCCGCCAGACACGAAGTTCCGCAGGGCCGACTGTATTGAAACCGCGAGCGGACCGGTAAAAATAACGGCAACCAGCCTAAACCGCAAGTGTGCAGAGTTCATGACGGCGATATGCCCCCCGTAGGGTGGAATGAGCCTGCGAATTCCACCGCTGATATCAAGCACCGGCGGGGCCAAACGAACATCGGACTCAGCCAAACGAAATGCGATTCACCGGTGGAACGCCACCCGGTGGAACGCCACCCGGTGGAATTCGCGCCTTCGGCACTCATTCCACCCTACATCCGAGCCCTCCGTCAGCTCGGCTCGATCTCGCGCAGATGGTGACCCACCGCCAGCCAGGCGCCGAGCCATCCCAGCAGCAGGCTGCTCAGCAGCAGCAGCAGCGATCCGGTCAGTCCCAGACCCGAGGGTTCGAAATCGCTGCGGTAGAGCCGGGCCAGCTCGGTGACCGGCTCCCTGAGCGTCAGCAGACTGAACTGAATCAGGCACCAGGCCAGCACCGCGCCGAGCAGGCCATACCAGACGCCGCTATAGAGGAAGGGCCTGCGCACCCAGGCATCGGTGCCCCCACCAGCTTGGCGACGAGGATCTCGTCACGGCGGTTCTCGATCGACAGCCGGATGGTATTGCCGACGACCAGCAGCACGGCCAATCCCAGCAGCAGCCCCAGCACCAGCACCGCCCGTTCGGCCAGCATCACGAAAGCATTGAGTCGCTGCAGCCACTCCATGTCCAGCACGGCCTCGTCCACCTGGTCGAGCGCCTCCAACTGGGCCTTCAGCACAGGTAGCGCCGCCAGTCCGGTATCGGCCGGCTGCACCAGGATCACCGCCGGCAGGGGATTCTCCTCCAGCAGGTCGACGATATTGCCAAACCCCGACAGCTCGCGGAACTCATGCAGGCCCTGCTCTCGGCTCACCAGCTCGACCGCCGCCAGATCGTCGCGCAGCAGCAGTTCGCGGCTGAAGCGGTCGGCCGCGGTATCGTCGAGATCGGCCCGCAGGTAGAGGCTGATCCGCGGCTCATGGTCCCAGCCGTCGCTGAGGCGCTGAACGTTGTTCAGCCCGGTGAGCAGGAAGCCCGGCAGCGCCAGAGCGATGGCCAGAACCGCCAGCGTGATCAGGGTCGGCAGCGGGGTCGTGAAGAGTCGCTGCCAGCTCTGGCGCGCCTCAAGCAGATGGTGTCGCCGCCAGTTACGGCTGCGATCGCGCAGCGCGATGCGGTGCTGTTCGGCGCCCCGCCTGGGCGCTGCAGCTTCCCGGCGCTCGGCGCCGCGTTCGCTTCGGTTATCCGCGGCCATCGGCGATCAGCCTCCCGTTGCGCAGCACCAGGGTCCGGTGCCGCATGCGCTCGATCAGCGACAGGTCGTGACTGGCGATCAGCACCGTGGTGCCGACCCGGTTGAACTGCTGGAACAACTTCATGATCTCTTCGGAGAGCTGGGGGTCGAGGTTGCCGGTCGGCTCGTCGGCCAGCAGCACCCGGGGCTTGTGCACGATGGCCCGGGCGATACCGACCCGCTGCTGCTCGCCACTGGAGAGGCTGATCGGATTCTGCCGCTCCTTGTCCAGCAGACCGACCTTGTTCAGCGCCGCCCGCACCCGCCGTGCCGCATCTTCCCTGTCATAGCCGCAAATCTGCAGCGGCAGCACCACGTTGTCGAACACGCTGCGGTCGAACAGCAACTGATGGTTCTGGAACACCACCCCGATGCGGCGACGGTGATAGGGCAGCTCGCGTCGCGCCAGCCGCGACAGATTCTGGTCGCCGACCACCACCTGCCCCTGGGAGGGCCGCTCCATCAGCATGATCATGCGCAGCAGGGTGCTCTTGCCGGCACCGGAGTGCCCGGTCAAAAACGCCATCTCTCCCTCGCGCAGCGTGAAGGAGATATTGCCCAGTGCCTCCTGGCCGCTGGGGTAACGCTTGCTGACATTATCGAAGCTGATCAGTGCCATGATGGAATACCCATATCCAGACTCAGTCGAACAGCGCCTTGACGAATTCGTCGGCCTGGAAGGGCCGCAGATCATCCACCTGCTCGCCGACGCCGATAAAGCGGATCGGCAGCCCCAGCTGCTTGGCGATGGCAAAGATGATACCGCCCTTGGCGGTACCGTCGAGCTTGGTCAGGGTGATGCCGCTGACGCCGACCGCTTCGCGGAAGATGCGTGCCTGGTTCATGGCATTCTGGCCCGTACCGGCGTCCAGCACCAGCATCACTTCGTGCGGCGCCTCGGGGTCGAGTTTCTGCATCACCCGCACCACCTTCTGCAACTCCTGCATCAGGTTGTCCTTGTTCTGCAGGCGGCCCGCGGTGTCTGCGATCAGTACATCGGTGCCCCGCGCCCTGGCCGACTGCAATGCATCGAACAGCACCGATGCCGAGTCGGCGCCGGTATGCTGAGCCACGACCGGTACCCGGTTGCGCTCGCCCCAGACCTGCAACTGCTCCACAGCCGCAGCACGGAAGGTATCGCCGGCCGCCAGCATGACCGACTTGCCTTCGGCCTGGAAACGCCTGGCCAGCTTGCCGATGGTGGTGGTCTTGCCGACACCGTTGACGCCGACCATCAGGATCACATACGGGGTCTTGGCGGCTGGAATCTGCAGTGGCTGTTCAGCCTCGTGCAGCAGCGACGCCAGTTCCTCCTGCAACGCCTGTTTCAGCGCCGCCGGATCGGCCAGTTGCCTGCGCGCCACCCGGTCGGTCAGCCGCTGGATGATCTCGGTGGTCGCCTCGACGCCGACATCGGCGGTCAGCAGCAGGGTTTCGATATCTTCCAGCAGCTCGTCGTCGATCTCCTTGGCGCCCAGGAAGAGGTTGCCCAGCTTCTCGCCAAGATTGGCCTTGGTCCGGCTCAGGCCGGCCCGGATACGGGCGAACATGCCCGTTTTCCTCTCGGCGCTGTCAAGGACCGGCGCGGCAGCGGTCACCGGTTCCGGTTCCGGTTCCGGTTCCGGTTCCGGTTCCGGTTCCGCAGATGTTTCATCCGACGGCAGCACTTCCACAACCGACGCCTCTGGGGCCTTTTCGGTCGCTTCGGCTTGCGGCGGTTCCGTGACGTCCTCGGCGGCTTTCAGCGCCTCGGCTTCCGGCTCGGCCTGCGGCTCTTTCTGCTCCGGTTCCAGGATCTGCACCGCATCAGCGACGGCCGCTTCCGGGGCTCCTGCATCCTGCTCCTGCGCGTCGCCGGACGCTTCTTCAGCGACCGGGCGCGGGTCCTCGGCCCCGGGGGCGCTGGACTTGTCGAACAGGGATTTGAGTTTCTTGAACATCGAATGTCCTCGGATCTTATCAGGGCCGGCAGTGGGCTTTTCGCCCGCCTCAACCGGCTGACAACCTCTTGAACCGGACGAGGGCGGCACTCAGGACCGCTTGTCGCCCCGGATATAGATATAAATCGTGATCATGATCAGCAGAAAAACGGCCGCGCCGACGTAGGTGACGACCGAGGGGTTCCAGCCATTATCGACCAGCCATCTGAATAAAACTTCCATCCGGGCGCCCCGCGCAGCTTTTCTGTGGAGCGCGATATCTTATCATAGGAGCCTGCCATTATTTGATCTCGGCGTTGCGGCACGCGGTAAAATTTCACCGCGGCAGGACGGCGATACAGGACCAGGACCGATGCCCGAAACCCGCAAACCGCTGTTCAGCCGACGCTACCTGAAAGCACTGATATGGCTGCTGCCGGGGCTGATTCTGCTGCTGGCCTCCGCCGGTCCCGACAAGCTGCCCGCGATCCAACAAAGTCCCGAACTGAAGCTGTACTGGCTCGAGCAACCGGAGCGGGCCGAGCACGAAATGCGCCTGTTGTTCGATAGCGGTGCCATCCTGACGCCGTCCCAGAGAATCCTGCAGCAGGTACTGGCCGAACATTTGCAGGCCCGGCTGCAACAGCCTGAAATCCAGTCCCTGCTACCGGCGCAGCACAACAGCGAGGTGGCCGCGCTGACCGACCGGCTGCAACTGAAGCTGCAGTGGCCCGCCGCTCAGCCGGCGCCGAGGCTGGGGCCGCTGCTCGCTGCCCTGGCACAGCCGGGAGATCCGGCCTGGCAGCAGCGGCGGTTCGAGCAGCAGCGGGCTCAGGCCTATCTCGATAGCCAGACCCCTGACCAGCGGCTGCTGAACCTGATGCAAGAGGCACTGCGTGAAACACCTTCGGAGCCGGTCTCGCCCGGCCATCTGCACGCATTCGAGCAGCGGCTGTTCAGCCAGCCGCCACTGGTGCTGCTCGGCGGCCCCGCTGCGGCCGAAATGGCGGCGGCGATCGGTCTGGAAAGTATTTCAGAGGGGACGGCCAAAGCGTCACGCCTCCATTTGCATGACGGCATCATCAGACTGCGGATCGAAGATCCCCGTCTTCCCCACGCGCTGCTGCTCGGCACGGTAACCGATGGTCAGGCGTCCAAGGAGCAGGCCAGGGAACGGCTCGCCCTCGCCGCCCTGCAGCACCTGCTCGAGCAGCAGCCCGCCCTCGAGTTCCGGCTGGTCTGGCGCTCTTGGCGACGCCAGGGCTACCAGGCGCTGATCCTGCTGGGCGAAGCGCCGCCGCTGCAGCCGCTCGCCGACCAGGCCGACGGAGCCCTGATCGGACTGGCGCGCGAGCAACTGCTGCAGGACTACCGCGACCGCCTGCGATCCCCGGACGGCCAGCTGGACCGACTCGAAACCATCGCCTTCTACGGACTGCCCGACCGCCAGCTCGATACCCAGCTAAGGACGCTGGAGCAGGTCCCGGTGGGTGACATTGCGGCACGAATAACGCAGTATCTCGATCCCGAGACACAGATACGCATCGAGCTGAATTAGGCGTGAGGCGTGAGGCGTGAGGCGTGAGGCGTGAGGCGTGAGGCGTGAGGCGACCATAATCGCTGTGAACTGAAAACTGTCAACTGGATACTCGAACTCGATGGGCCGACACAACCACAAATCCCGAGGACAAACGAGAGCGCCGGCCCCGGGCGACGGCGAGCTGCGGATCATCGCCGGCGAATGGCGCGGGCGCAAGCTGAACTTCCCGGAACTGCCCGGACTGCGGCCGACACCCGACCGGGTGCGGGAGACGCTGTTCAACTGGCTGCAGTCCTATCTGCCGGGCGCGCGTTGCCTGGATCTCTTCGCCGGCAGCGGCGCCCTGGGCCTCGAGGCACTGTCCCGCGGGGCGGCCAGTGCCACCTTCGTCGACAACGCCCCCCAGGTGGTACAGCGGCTGCGGGAGAATCTGCAGCGCCTCAAGGCCGACAATGCCGAAGTGATCCAGGCGCCGGCGATGGACTGGCTGAACGCACGCCAGACCGACCTGGAGCCGCGCTACGACCTGGTGTTTCTCGATCCGCCGTTTCGCTGCGACCTGCTGCCGCTGGCCTGCGAACTGATCGAGTCCCGCAATCTCCTGGCCGATCAGGCGCTGATCTATATCGAGGCCGAAACGGAACTCGGCCTGCCGCGCCTGCCGGAGAACTGGCACGAGCTGCGCAGCAAGACCGCCGGCCAGGTCAGCTACCGGCTGTTCGTGCGCGAGCCTGAGGCAGCCCGTGACGCGTAAAGACGTAAAGACGTAAAGACGTAAAGACGTAAAGATGTAGTCAGTTGGGTAGAGTGCCGAAGGCGCGAAACCCAACGATGTCCGAAACCCAGCGCCCGACAGATGATGCGTTTCGCTGCCATTTGCTCCTGCAATACCAGGCTTCCCACCGTCCATGGTGGTTGCTGCACTCTACGGCATCCTAAGGCGCGCCGGCCGCCAGACCGGCGCGGCAATTGCCGATCAGCAGTCGCCCCTGCTCCTGCCAGCTGAATAGCGAAGGTGCCAGCCAGGCAGACTGCCACACGCCGATCAGCAGGCAGCAAATCGCCCGCGCCATCGGTTCGAGATCCCTTTTCTTGAGGCCGACCTGTTTCTGCTTGCGGGCCTGCTTGAGGAAATGCTGGATATGCGCCACCGGTTGCTGCAGCACCTGCTGGCGACGGGGCGCCAGGGCCGCCAGTTCCGGACAGGTATCACTGCCGGTATAGAACAACCGGTACAGCTGGCGCGCCCGCTCGTCGTCGCTGATATCCCGCAGCACCCCGAGCAGGTAAGCCTCCAGGGCTTCGAGCGCATGCTGGCGGGATGCCTGCAACTGCTCCAGATAATGGGGTTCGAAGGGCAGCGCCGCCTCATCGAACAAGGCCTGGAGCACGGCTTCGCGGTTGTTGAAATGCCAGTAAAGGGCGCCGTGGGTCACACCGGCTCTCGCGGCCACCTCCTTCAGGGTGCCGTTGCCGGCACCCTTTTCGCTGAACACCTCGAGAGCGGCCTGCAGCAGCGCCTGACGCGTTTGAGCCGCTTCTTCCGCTGAACGTCTGACCATTCTTATGACAACTCCATGACAGTTCCTTTACATGCTGTCGTCAATCTATAGCCGTCAGATGACAGTTTGTTTACAGCGGCTGCGCATCGTCGACATAGTATTTCAGCTGCATCCGGCTCAGGGCACCGACCTTGAAGTCCGGTATGTCAAAGACCGTGCCGAAAGCCTGGCCTGGCCTCAGGGAACCCGGAACCGGCGCGATGTATCGCTGCACCTCGCCGGCCCCGTCCCTGATCATCACGCCCATCACCAGGCCCTGCAGCGGCACCTGCCCGCGATAACGCCAGCGGACCCGCCAGCTGTGCTGGTCGATCACGGTCTCCGAGACCTTTTCCATCTCTTCCATGACTGCCACCACGAATGCGATCTGCCGCTGCTGACGCGCTTCTTCCTGCCGGGCCCCCTCGTGCTGCACATAGGCACCCAGAGCGGTCCCCAGCAGCGCTGCGACACCGCCGCCCTGGCCCGCAGCGACCACCGGTGCACTTTTGCGCCAGAGCACGTTGTCCTGCAGCAGCTCGGCCGCGCGGGGATTCTCCCGCCCCGGGCTGTAGTAGGTCATCACCCGCCTGGCGGTTTCGCGGTTTTCCGCCGCCCGCTCACTGTTGACCGGATGGGTATGGAAGAAGAGTCCGCGGGCATTGCCCTGCTGCCGGTACTGGCGCTCCCAGATGCGGCTGGCCGCCATCGGGTCAAAGCCTGCCAGTGCCGAGTAGAGCACACCGATACGATCCGCCTCGCGCTCGCTCTCATGGGTGAAAGCGGCCTGGTATCCGTCCCGACCGGCGGACCCGGAACCGGCAAGGGTCGTCAGCGTCTGATGCCCCTGCCGCTCGAAGGCATGGTTGGCGACGGTATGGGCGATCTCGTGGGCGACCACGGCCGCCACCTCGTCATCGTCCTGCAATTGCTGCATCAGACCAAGGTGCACCACTATATAGGTGCCGCCGGTGGTGAAGGCGTTGAACTCGGGGCGGTCGATCAGCACCGCCTGCCAGCGCTCGTCGCTCAGATGACCGATGCGCTGCACCCGATCGAAAATGCCGACCAGACGCCGGTACTGCCTCGCGTCGAGCTCCGAACTGACCTTGCGACCGGACTGCAGCTCCTGCTGCAGCAGCTGCTCCACCACGGCATTGCCCTGGCGTATCTGCCCCTGGCGACCGGCGAAGGAAAGACTGCGCTGTCCGGTGACCCGGTCCTGTTCGCTGACGCTGTCCACCGCCCGGTAAAGCCCCCGGTCGACCGCCTGCATCGACTCGCACCCGGCCAGCGAAAAAACCGCGAGCAGGGGCAGCAGTCTGAGCCCGGGCACCGCTGAAATCCGTACCATCGAAACCTCCGAAACTTTTATATCATTACAGAATATAAGAGAATGCTTTTTATAACCTAACTGGAAAGACACATTCCATTATTGTATTTGTACGCGTATGCCAATTCCGCTAACATGCCGCATTCGCAATAGACTCCCGGCAGAATAACCGTCAGTGAGAGCGATATGAACACCGCTGTCTATCCCGGCACCTTTGATCCGATCACCAACGGCCATACGGACCTGGTGGAACGTGCCGCCCGTCTTTTCGACAGGGTGATCGTTTCAGTGGCTGCCAGCCCGAAAAAGGCGCCTCTCTTGCCGCTGGACTTGCGGGTCGATCTGGCAAAAGAGGTCCTGGGGCACCTGCCGAATGTCGAAGTGATCGGATTTGACAGCCTGCTGGCCAATCTGGTGAAAGAGCAGAACGCCAATATTATTCTGCGCGGACTCAGAGCGGTTTCGGACTTCGAGTACGAGTTCCAGCTGGCCAATATGAATCGCAAGCTGGCGCCACAGGCCGAAAGCATGTTCCTGACCCCGGCGGAACATCTGTCCTTCATCTCTTCGACCCTGATTCGGGAGATCGCCAGCCTTGGCGGCGATGTGAGCAAATTCGTTCACCCCGCTGTCGAAAAAGCATTGCGCGAAAGTCTGGGGCAATAACGTAACTTTTCGTAGTCAGTGAGGTAGCCAGCCATGGCATTGATGATTACCGACGAATGCATCAACTGTGATGTATGCGAGCCTGAATGCCCGAACGAGGCCATCTCTCCGGGCGACGAGATCTATGAGATCGATCCTGGCAAGTGCACCGAGTGCGTCGGCCACTACGACACCCCGCAGTGCGTCGAAGTCTGCCCTGTCGACTGTATTCCGAAGGATCCGGACCACGTCGAAACCCAGGATCAGCTGATGATCAAGTACAAGAACCTGACCGGCAACTGATTCCGGTCAGCGTTCCACAAAGAAGCAGGCTTCGGCCTGCTTTTTTGTGGACGTCGGGTTAAGGGGAAATCGTGACGCGTCACTTGTCACCTGTCACAGCTTGATAACCAGCTCCTTCAGCCCGAACTCCGCATCCATGCGCTGCCCGATCACGTTGTCACCGCACAGGTGGTGGGCGTACTGCATGTGCAGGCAGCGCACCTTGTCCCACTGGGCGATGCCGCCGATACCGTACTGGTCGAACAGATGGGTAAAGCCAAGACGCTCGATACAGGCGCGGTCCGACGGGTCCATCAGTTGCCAGCGCAGCGCCACATAGTCCTCGTGGTTGCGGCGGTAGGCCTTGCGCAGATCATCGTCCTGCTGCAGCTCCCACTCGATCTGCTTGACCCAGCCCGAGGTCTCGATCTCGGCGATGGCACGATAGAGATCGCGGGAACAGAGCCAGTACAGGGTCGGAAAGGGCCTGCTGTCCACCAGCGAGCGCATCTGCAGCACCGTCGGGACGCCCTCGGCCGTCTGGTGGGCAATGCGCACGATGCCGCGCGGCTTGCGCCCGATTTGCTTTTCGATAAGGTCGTTCTGGGCCTGGGTCAGCATAAGGCTATCCGATAAATTCTGCGAGGGTCACGGCCTCGGCGCCGCACAGCGGGATCCGCGCCGGCATGATCAGGATGCAGTTGTCGAAGGGCGCCACCAGCGGGTCCGGATCATGGGCGAAGACCGCGCCCCGCTCGATGCGTTCGAACCCGCGATAGGCACGAACGAAACGGAAGTGCTCGCTCTGCGCCTCGATCACTTCGCGGATGCGGTAGTGACCCGCGGTATGGTCCGGTTCGTAACCCCAGGGCGGCACGATGGCATCCTGCTCCTGCAGGCGGAAGCGGCAGAGCAGACGCCGGGTGATGGCATGGGCCTGCTGGGCGCTTTCCAGTGCGAAATGGGCGCCGCACTCGGCCACCAGCCCATGGCAGCCACGACGGCCGTGCTGCATCGCATAGGAAATCAGCATGCCCGGGTGGTAGCTGCCAAGCTTGTACAGCAGCTGCGGGAACGGGAAGTCCAGGGTCGCGGCCAGCGCCGTGCAGTCCGGCAGCTCCGGATAGATCAGCATCGGCGCGACCGGATGGCTGGTTGAATGCAGATCGAGCACGAAGTCGGCATCCAGCAGCAGCGGCGCTATCTTCGCCGACCGCCTCGCCTCCTCGCTGGAAGGATGCTTCAGGCGCTCCGGCAGCCAGGCGCGGTTGCCATCCTCGTCGACGCAGCGGCTGGCATAGGGACGCTGCGGATCGAAGCGCTGATAGGCCGCCACATTGTTGAAGATCAGCGTCAGGCTGCCGCGTAGCGGCCGCACATCCTGTTCCAGCAGTTCACAGAGGGCGTGGGCACCGCAGAATTCGTTGCCATGAGTCAGGCTGACAATGACCACATCCGGACCCGGCTTGCCGGAGTCGAAG
This sequence comes from Marinobacterium aestuariivivens, assembly GCF_042661465.1. NCBI lineage: Bacteria > Pseudomonadati > Pseudomonadota > Gammaproteobacteria > Oceanospirillales > Oceanospirillaceae > Marinobacterium > Marinobacterium aestuariivivens. Next base: position 1,979,303 of record NZ_JBHSWE010000001.1, read on the forward strand.
CGGTGGCAGTAATCGATACCGGTATTGCCACGGCGATAGGGACCGATGTCGAGCGGCAACAGCTCGAGCGGCAGATCGGAAGCAAGGATGGAGGGCTGATCGTTCATGGTTACGACTGTGAGAAACGTCTGCAGAGTTTACCGTGAAAAAGCGGCAAGCGCTAAGCGGCAGGTCACCGCCAGGGATGGCGGGAGGCCGCCCCGCGGCTGTGCCGGCAACGCAGGAGCAGTGCCCGGTAGACGTGTGCCGCTTCTTAAACCTGACCGTACTCCTCGCCCTGACCGAGCCAGCGCCGGATCACCGCGGCGTTCAACGGTACATCATGCTCGATCTGGGTCGCCACCTGACGTACCCGCGGCAGCAGATCGGCATCGCGCTGCAGGTCGGCGATGCGAAACTGCATCATGCCGGTCTGGCGGGTGCCGAGCACTTCGCCGGGACCGCGCAGTTCCAGATCCTTTTCGGCGATGCGAAAACCGTCATTGGTCTCGCGCATCACCGCCAGCCGCTCGCGCCCCTGTTTCGACAGCGGCGCCTGGTACATCAGCACGCAGAAACTCTCGACCGAACCGCGACCGACCCGGCCACGCAACTGGTGCAGCTGGGCCAGCCCCAGCCGTTCCGGATTTTCGATGATCATCAGGCTGGCATTGGGCACATCGACGCCGACCTCGATCACCGTGGTCGCCACCAGCAGGTCCAGTTCGGCGGCCTTGAACTGTGCCATGACCGCGGCCTTTTCGGCCGCCTTCATGCGCCCGTGGACCAGACCGATGCGCACGCCCGGCAGGGCCTCGTGCAACTGCTCGGCGGTGACTTCCGCCGCCTGGCACTGCAGGGCTTCGGACTCCTCGATCAGGGTGCAGACCCAGTAGGCCTGACGGCCTTCTGCACAGGCCAGACGCACCCGCTCGACGACCTCGGCGCGGCGGCTGTCGGCAATCACCACGGTATTGACCGGCGTGCGCCCCGGCGGCAACTCGTCGATAATGGAACAGTCGAGATCGGCATAGGCGCTCATGGTCAGGGTGCGCGGAATCGGCGTCGCCGTCATGATCAGCTGGTGCGGCGCCCGCTCACCATTACGCCCCTTTTCCCTCAGGCTGAGGCGCTGGTGTACGCCGAACCGGTGCTGCTCGTCGACCACCACCAGCCCCAGATCCTGGAAGCGCACGTCATCCTGGAACAGTGCGTGGGTCCCGACCACGACGCGGGCCTGGCCGTCGGCGATGGCCGCCAGCTGCTTCTCCCGCGCCTTGCCCTTGACCTTGCCGGCAAGCCAGGCCACCTCGATGCCAAGCGGCTGGAGCCAGTTGCCGAAGTTGATATGGTGCTGCTCGGCGAGAATCTCGGTCGGCGCCATCACCGCGGCCTGAACGCCGTTCTCCACCGCCTGCAATGCAGCCATCGCCGCCACCACCGTTTTGCCGGAGCCGACATCGCCCTGTACCAGCCGCAGCATCGGCACCGGCTTGGCCATATCCCGCGCCACCTCGTTGCAGACCCGTTTCTGGGCCCCGGTCAGCGGAAACGGCAACGCTTCGAGAAAGGGCCGGATCAGCTCACCGCGATAGCGCAGCACCGGCGCACCCTGATGCTGCGCCTGATGGCGCAGCTTGAGCAGCGACAGGTGGTGGGCCAGCAGCTCCTCGAACGCCAGCCGGCGCTGGGCGGGGTGACGCCCGGCCAGCAGCAGCTCCTGATCCGCATCGACCGGCGGCTGGTGCAGATAGCGGATCGACTCCTCGAGCCCCGGCAGTCCCCACTGCGTGCGCAATGTTTCCGGCAGCAGATCCGGCAGCGCGCCCGACTGCAGGGATTGCAGCGCCAGTGTCACCAGGCTGCGCAGCCGGGTCTGGTGCAGCCCCTCGGTGGTCGGATAGATCGGCGTCAGACTGTCATCGACAGTCACCGCCGCGTCGCCGTCAATGCGCCGGTATTCCGGATGCACCATCTCGAGGCCCGCCGGGCCGGGCCTGGCCTCGCCGAAGCAGCGTAGCCGCACGCCGGGCCTGAGCTGGTTTTTCTGCGCTGCGGAAAAATGGAAGAAGCGCAGGCTGATCAGCCCGGAGCCATCCTGGATACGGCACAGCAAGGCGCGTCGCCGTCCCTGTACCAGGTCGGCAACCTTGACCTCGCCGGCGATCACGGCCTCGTCGCCCGGCCGCAGCGAACCGATGGGTACCACCCGGGTGCGATCCTGGTAACGCAGCGGCAGATGAAACATCAGGTCCTGCAGAGTACGGATGCCCAGGCGTTCCAGCTTGAGTTCCAGCGCCGCACCGACCCCTTTAGCGCCGTGACCGGCTGTTCGGATAGCGGCAGCGTCATGAAGCGGCTTCGGCCTCTTTCAGCTGACAGAGGCTCAGCGCCTCGACCAGCACGTCGATTGCCTTGGGCCGGGGAAAACTGGCGCGCCAGGCAATGGCGACGGTACGCATCGGCTGAGGGTGTCTGAAGGGCCGCGTCACGACCAGATCGGACTGGTAGTGACCCTCGACCGCCGACAGCGGCAGGACACTGGTACCGAGTCCCGACGCCACCATCATGCGGATGGTTTCCAGCGAACTGCCCTCGGTGACATGGTGCTGCTGATGCAGCGACTGGGACAGCGTCGGACAGGCCTCCAGCACATGGTCGCGGAAGCAGTGGCCTTCGCCCAGCAGCAGCAGCTCGGCTTCGTCGAGACGCCGGCTGTCGATCTCCTCGAGCTCGGCCCAGGGATGGTGCCTGGGCAGCAGCATGACGAAGGGCTCGTCGTAGAGCGGGCGGGTCAGGACATCGGGCTCGCTGAACGGCAGTGCGACTATAATGGCGTCGAGTTCGCCGTTGCGGATCTTGCCGCGCAGCGTCTCGGTGAAGTTTTCCTCGATGTAGAGCGGCATCTGCGGCGCCAGGCGCTGCACTTCCGGTACCAGGTGCGGGAAGAGGTAGGGACCGATGGTGTAAATGGCACCCACCCGCAGCGGGCTGGACAGCTGATCCTTGCCCTGCTGAGCCAGATCCTTGATCGCCTCGGCCTGTTCGAGCACCTTCTGCGCCTGCTGCACGATGCGTTCGCCGGTCGGCGTCAGGCGCACCGAGTTCTTGCTGCGTTCGAACAGCGCAATGCCCAGCTCGTCCTCGAGCTTCTTCACCGCGATCGACAGCGTCGGCTGGCTGACATAGCAGCGCTCGGCCGCCCGGCCGAAATGCTGCTCCCGGGCGAGGGTAACGATATAGCGCAGTTCTGTCAGCGTCATGGTGGTTCCTTTGCTATGATGGCGGCCCAAGTCATCGGAGACCAGAGTATGCAGAAGCAGCGGATACTGATCGCGGGCTGCGGCGATGTCGGCAGCGCGCTTGGTCTGGAGCTCATCGCGGCCGGCCATTTCGTCCAGGGCCTGCGCCGTACTATAAACCAGCTGCCGGCAGGCATCCATGGCATTGCCGCAGACCTGACCGACCCGACATCACTGACCGGCCGCCTGCCGGCCTGCGATATCCTCGTGTACTGTGCCGCCGCCAGCCAGCATGACGAGGCCGGCTATCGCGCGGCCTATATCGAGGGCCTGCGGAACCTGCTCGAAGCATTGCCGGCACGGCCACGACATCTGTTCTTCACTTCCAGCAGCGGGGTCTATCACCAGGCCGACGGCGGCCGGGTCGACGAGACGAGTCCGGCGCAGCCGGAACGCTTCAGCGGGAAGGTCATGCTGGAGGCCGAACGGCTGGCGCACGACAGTGGCATGGCGGCGACGGTGGTGCGTTTCAGCGGCATCTACGGCCCGGGGCGCAACCACCTGATCAATCAGGTCAGGAGCGGCGTCGCGGCCCCGGCGTCGCCGGTGCACTACAGCAACCGCATACACCGCGACGATTGCGCCGGCATCCTGGCCCACCTGATCACCATAGCCCTGCGAGGTGAAAGCCTGGAGCCGCTGTATCTGGCCAGCGACGACGAACCGGCGCCACTGCACGAGGTGATGGAATGGCTGGCGGAGCAGCTCGGCATCGAGATCCGCGAACGCAGGCCCATTCGCCGCGGCGGCAGCAAGCGCTGCAGCAACGCCCGCCTCAAGGCCAGCGGTTATCGCTTTCGCTACCCCGATTACCGGGCGGGCTATCAAGAGATTCTCAAGGGTATCCAAGACTTGTAGGGTGGAATGAGCCTGCGAATTCCACCGGGACTATCTGCCACCGGCGAGGCCTGTTTGAGCCTGGTGCCGGAGTAAACTGCAACCACCGGTGGAATTCGTGCCTTCGGCACTCATTGCACCCTACGGTTGCCAATCCCTAGTCCTGCAGCCGCGGATCGACCTCGGCCATTTCGTGCGGGATATGGTGGCGGTAGTGCTGGTAGCGGTTCAGGCGCCGCTCAAGCAGACGGAAGCCACCGATGAAGCAGGCGCTGATCAGCAGATAGATCATGCCGGCAGCGAAGAAGATCTCCAGCGGCGTGTAGGTGCGCGCAATGATCGTCCGCGCCATGCCGGTCAGGTCGAGCAGGGTAATGGTCGAGGCCAGGGAGCTGCCCTTGAGCATCAGGATCAGTTCATTGCCGTAGGCCGGCAGCACGATGCCAAAGGCCCGTGGCAGCACGATGCGGCGCACCTGCAGCGGACGGCTCATGCCCAACGCCTCCGCCGCCTCCAGCTCGCCGCGCGGGATCGCCTGGATGGCACCACGTATCAGCTCGGCGCTGTAGGCGGCGGTGTTCATCGAAAAGGCGATGATGGCGCACCAGTAGGGCTCGCTCAGCACGTTCCAGAAAACCGACTGCTTGACCGCCTCGAACTGGGACGCGCCGTAGTAGATCAGGAAGATCTGCACCAGCAGCGGTGTCCCGCGGAAGAAGAAGATATAGGCGAAGGGCAGCGCCCGCACCCAGGGTTCGGCGATACCCGCAGCAGCGCCAGCGGCACCGCGATCAGGATGCCGATCAGGCCCGAGATGGCCACCAGCTCCAGCGTCAGCAAGGCCCCGTCGAGCAGGCGCGGCAGGTATTGCAGGATAATGCTCCAGTCCCAGCTCATCGGCCTGTCTCCCCCATGGCTCGCGTTCCCGTCATTGCCGCATTCATGCCCTGGCCCCCGGCTGACAGGATTGCTGGCCCGTTCCAGCATCAGGGTGATGCCGGTGGCGACGACCGTCAGGCCAAGGTAGATAAAGGCCGCCGCCATATAGAAGGTAAAAGGCTCCTTGGTATAGCCGGAGGCCACATAGGCCTGGCGCATCAGCTCGTCGAGCCCGACCACCGATATCAGCGCCGTATCCTTGAGCAGCACCTGGAAAAGGTTGCCGAGCCCCGGCAGCGCCAGGCGCCAGACCTGCGGCAGGATAATGCGAAAGAAAGTTTTGCGGCGGGTCATCCCCAGCGCATAGGCCGACTCCCACTGTCCCTTGGGCAGCTCCTGAATCGCGGCGCGAAACACCTCGGTGGCATAGGCACCGAAGGCTATCGACAGCGCCGTAACGCCGGCGACGAACGCGCTGATCTCGATATAGGCCTCATAGCCGAACCAGCCGGCGATCCACATCAGCAGCATCGAGCCGCCAAAATAGATCGTCAGCACCAGCAACAGCTCCGGAATGCCGCGTACCAGGGTGGTATAGAGGGTTCCCAGAAAACGTGCGACGCGCAATCCCGACAGCTTCGCCGCGGCCCCGATCAGACCGAAAACAAGGCCGACGCAGAGGCTGGCCAGCGCCAGCTTCAGGGTTACCCAGGCACCGGAGAGCAGCAGATGACCGAAACCTTGAAGATCCATTAACGGAAGTCCTGTTGCGGAGACCGCACCGGCACCTCCCTGTGCCGAACGCGGGCCGCCGCTATCAGTAGATGGAGAACGGGAAGTACTTGGCGTTGATCTGCTCGTAGGTGCCATTTTCGATAATGGCCTTGATCGCGGCGTTGAACTTCTCTTTCAGCGGATCGCCCTTGCGTACGGCGATGGCGATCTCGTCATCGATGTCGATATCCGAGCCCTTGAACTCATAACCCTGCCCCGCTTCGCTCTGCAGCCAGTCGTAAGCCGGGAACTTGTCGGACAGCAGCGCATCCAGACGGCCTGCCGCCAGGTCGAGATAGGCGTTGTCCTGGGTATCGTAAAGCTTGACGCCAACGACATCGCCGAGATTGTCTTCAAGGTACTGACCGGCGATGGTCGCCCGCTGGGCTCCGACGACCTTGCCTTTCAGGCCCTCTTCGGAGGTGTCAAGCGCCTCGCCCCTGGCCGCGACGAAGGCCAGTACGTTGGAGTAGTAACGGTCGGTGAAATCCACCACCCGCAGGCGCTCATCGGTAATCGACATCGAGGCGACGATGGCATCGTACTTCCGGGTCAGCAGGCCGGGGATGATGCCGTCCCAATCTGGGCCACCAGCTCGCAGTCGGCCTTCATCTGGTCGCAGAGCGCTTTGGCGATATCGACATCGAAGCCCTTCAGCTCGCCGCTCTCGTCGATCATGTTGAAGGGGGCATAGGCACCTTCGGTGGCGATGCGAATGGTTTCAGCCTGGGCGGGCGCCGCAGCCATCAGGCTGCCGGCAACCAGTGACAGGGTGGCGATCAGTTTGCGCATACTCATGGTTCTCGTCTCTCGCTGAGGGTTTTCTTCTTCTTGGCAAAAAATTGCTCATGCCTTCTTGTTGTAGTGAGCGGCACACAGTCCGTCCCTGGACCTGGCAAAAAATTGCTCCTGCATTTTTTGCACACAGTCCCTCCATGGACCTGGCAAAAAATTGCTCCTGCATTTTTTGCACACAGTCCCTCCATGGACCTGGTTCAGGACAGGTGGCTCGACATGAAGTCGCGCACACGTTGGGACTGCGGGTTGCCGAACAGCTGTTCCGGCGGCCCCATCTCCTCGATCTGTCCCTGGTGCAGGAACACGACCTGGCTCGATACGTCGCGCGCGAAGCGCATCTCGTGGGTCACGATCAGCATGGTGCGCCCCTCGTCTGCCAGGGAGCGCATCACCGCCAGCACCTCGTTGACCAGCTCCGGATCGAGGGCGGAGGTCGGCTCGTCGAACAGCAGCACCTGGGGATCCATCGCCAGCGCCCGGGCGATGGCGATCCGCTGCTGCTGCCCCCGAGAGATTGCCGGGGTAGGCCTTCGCCTTGTCGAGCAGCCCGACGCGTTCGAGCAGTTCCTCGGCCCGTGCCACGGCCTGGGCACGCGACTGCCGGAGCACCTGCATCGGCGCCTCGATGATATTTTCGAGAATGGTTTTATGGGGCCAGAGATTGAAGTTCTGGAACACGAAGCCGATACGCGAGCGCATCGACTCAAGCTGTTTGCGGTTTACCGCATCGAGGGCACCATCCTTGCCGGGCTTGAGCGCCAGTTCTTCGCCCGCCACCCGGATCTGGCCGGCGTTGGGCCTTTCAAGCAGGTTGATGCAACGCAGCAGGGTGCTTTTGCCGGAGCCGCTCGAGCCCAGGATGGAGATGACGTCGCCATCCCGCGCCTCGAGGGATATGCCCTTCAGGACTTTGAGCTCACCATAGGATTTGTGAATGTCGACCAGCTCGAGAGCTGTTTGCGCTTGGGACATCTTGTAGATTCCGTTATCGCCCATAGTCGCGGCGGCTGCATGCAGGATCACTGCTTGACCACCCCAGGTGACGCGCAATGCCCGATATAGCCCGCGCCCATAATTCTGTTATCGGGGTCCGGAAAGCTTCAGAACCCCGAGAGGGACGCCATTGTCCTTAAAATTCGGCAAAAGGCAACTTTTGGGCCCGGAAAAGCCCTGCCATTTTGCCGGTATTGAGAGGAAGTGTAGCGGCGGGAAGGCTGAGTGGGAAGCGAAGAGTGTGGAGGGTGGGTAGAGCGATGCACCACAGCCAGTCGAAACGTTTCGCACCTTGCATGGGCATCGCGGCACCCGCCATATCGATCGTATTGCAGATCGATTGGTGTCGGCTGGCAGAGCGGTTGTTGGGTTTCGCTGCTACGCCGCTCCACCCAACCTACGGGAAAGCGCATCGCGAAACCCGCCATATCGATCGTATTGCTGATCGATTGGTGCCGGTTGGCAGAGCGGTTGTTGGGTTTCGCGCCTTCGGCACTCCACCCAACCTGTGGTCTAACTGGCATATTCACTCATCAGCTGCTGCTGGGCGCTGAAAGGCGCTTCGCCTTCGGCCGGCTGGAGCAGGGTGTAACTGCCGTCCGAGGCCAGTTCCCAGCTCTGGGTGTTGTCCTGCAGGTAAAAGTCCAGTTCGCGCTTGATACGCTCGGCATGCTTGCCCGACAGCTGGAAGCCGGTCTCGACACGGTGAAGCATGTTGCGTTCCATCCAGTCGGCGCTGGAACAGAACACCTCCGGCTTGCCGCCGGCATTCTCGAAGTAGTAGACCCGGGTATGCTCGAGGAAGCGGCCGATGATCGACACCACCCGGATATTCTCCGAGATGCCCTCGAGTCCCGGACGCAGCCGGCACATGCCGCGCACCACCAGGTCGATCTGCACACCGGCCTGCGACGCCTCGTAGAGATAGCGGATCATCTTCGGCTCGGTCAGACCGTTGACCTTGACGATGATTCGGGCCGGCTTGCCGGCCTTGGCGTTCTTGGCCTCGCGCTGGATCAGCTCGAGCATCTTGGCATGCAGCGTGAACGGCGCATTGTGGAGCTTTTTCAGCCGCTGAATCTTGCCCATGCCGGTCAGCTGCTGAAACACCTTGTGCACGTCCTCGCCCATCTCCTGGTCGGCGGTGATAAAGCTGTAATCGGTGTACAGGCGCGCGGTGCCGGAGTGGTAGTTGCCGGTCCCCAGGTGGCAGTAGCGCACCAGCTTGCCGCCTTCCTGGCGCACGATCAGTACCGCCTTGGCATGGCACTTGTACCCCACCACGCCGTAGACCACCAGACAGCCGGCCTCCTGCAGCCGGCTGGCCAGATGCAGGTTGCTCTCTTCGTCGAAGCGCGCCCGCAGCTCGATCACCACCGTGACCTCCTTGCCGTTGCGCGCCGCCTCGACCAGGGCGTTGACGATATCGGACTTGACCCCGGTACGGTAGAGCGTCTGCTTGATCGCCACCACCTTGGGGTCCTTGGCGGCCTGGCGCAGCAAATCCACCACCGGCGAAAACGACTGGAAGGGATGCAGCAGCAGCTGGTCGCTGGAGGCAATGCTCTCGAAGATGCTCTTTTCGTCCTTGAGCTTGTTCGGAATGCCCGGCGAGAAGGGCTTCCAGCGCAGATCCGGGCGCTCCACCAGGTCGCGCACCGCCATCAGCCGGGTCAGGTTGACCGGGCCGTCGACGCGGTAGACCTGGCTGTCGTTCAGGGTGAACTCTTCCTGCAGGAAGCGGATGTACTCCTCGGGTGTACGGTTGTCGACCTCGAGCCGCACCGCATCGCCGTACTTGCGCGAATGCAGCTCGCCCTTGAGGGTGCGGGCCAGATCCTCGATCTCCTCGAAGTCGAAGGTCAGGTCGGCATTGCGGGTAATGCGAAACTGGTAGCAGCCTTCGATCGTCATGCCGGGGAAGAGGTCCTCGGCGAATTCGTGGATCATCGACGACAGGAATACCAGGTTGTCGCCACCGTCGCAGAGTTCGTCGGGCAGTCGTATCAGCCGGGGCAGCGAGCGCGGCGCCGGAATGATCGCCAGCCCGGTCTCGCGACCGAAGGCATCCTTGCCGTCGAGCTGCACGATGAAGTTCAGGCTCTTGTTGACCAGACGCGGGAACGGATGCGACGGGTCCAGCCCGATCGGACTGATGACCGGCACCACGTTCTGCTCGAAGTAATCCTTGACCCAGGCACGCTGCGCCTCGCTCCAGTCGGCGCGGCGGATAAAGCGAATGCCCTGGGAGGCCATCTCCGGGAAGATGATCTCGTTGAGGATCTTGTACTGGCGCGCGACATTGAGGTCGCAGATCTCGCGGATACGTTCCAGCACCTTCTGCGGATGCATCGCATCGGGGCCGACGGCCTCGCGGCCGTACTTGAGCTGTCGCAGCTGATCGGCGACGCGGATCTCGAAGAACTCGTCCAGGTTGCTGGAGAAGATCAGCAGAAACATCAGCCGCTCGAGCAGTGGATAGTTCGGATCCAGTGCCTGCTCCAGTACCCGCACGTTGAACTGCAGATGGCTCAGTTCGCGGTTGATATAAAGTTCGGGCGCCTTCAGATCGACCGGCAACTGCTCCACCGGCTCGGTAATGGCCAGGCTCTCGCGCGACTCCAGCAGCGCCTGGGTCGCCTCGGCCTGATCCAGTAGTACCACCTCTTCGCCGGCCGCGTCCGCTATCGGATTATTCATCCCCTGTACTCCTCGCTATCCATTGCTCCGGCCCCGCGAGCAACGGGTTATGACACCGCAGCGAAACCGGCGTCCCAGCCTGTTTCGCTGTCGCCCTGAAAATTGGGCGGGATTTTGCGAAATCCCTTTATTTTCAAGGGCTCGCATTGGCTTCCAGCCAATGGCGATGCATCCTTGCATCGCTCTTGGCCCAGTATTTCATACTGGGCTAAGCTTCGTTCAGCAGCTGCGCTGCCTTCTTGGCAAAATAGGTCAGCACGCCGTCGGCGCCGGCACGCTTGAAGGCCAGCAGCGACTCCAGCATCACGGCGCGCTCGTCCAGCCAGCCATTCTGGAAGGCCGCCATGTGCATCGCGTATTCGCCGCTGACCTGATAGACAAAGGTCGGCACCTGGAACTCGTCCTTCACCCGGCGCACGATATCGAGATAGGGCATACCGGGCTTGACCATCACCATGTCGGCGCCTTCGGCCAGGTCGAGGCCGACTTCGTGCAGCGCCTCGTTGCTGTTGGCCGGATCCATCTGGTAGCCGAACTTGTTGCCCTTGCCCAGATTCGCCGCTGAGCCGACGGCATCCCGAAAAGGCCCGTAGTAAGCGCTCGCATACTTGGCAGAATAGGCCATGATTCGTGTATTGACGTGACCTTCCATTTCAAGCTCTTCCCGGATCGCGGCGATGCGGCCATCCATCATGTCGCTCGGGGCCACCACATCGGCACCGGCGGCGGCATGGGAGAGCGCCTGGCGCACCAGCGTCTCGACGGTACGGTCGTTGATCACATAACCGCGCTCGTCGATAATGCCGTCCTGACCGTGAATGGTGAACGGATCGAGTGCCACATCGGTGATCACGCCCAGGTCCGGACAGGCATCCTTCAGCGCCTTCACCGCACGCTGCGCCAGGCCGTCGGGATTATAGGCCTCCTCGGCGAATTCCGACTTGGCGCCGGCCGGTGTCACCGGGAAAAGCGCCATGGCCGGCACTCCGAGGGACTCCAGCAGGCGCGCTTCCTTCACCAGGCGGTCGATGCTCATGCGCTCGACACCCGGCATCGACGCCACCTGCTCGGTGCGGTTGTCGCCTTCGATGACGAACACCGGATAGATAAGATCGTCCGGGGTGAGGCGGGACTCGCGCATCAGCCGGCGGGAGAAATCGTCGGCGCGCATCCGCCGCAGGCGGGTATCAGGAAAGTAACGCTGGCTGTCGTTAAAGGCCACGGGGCAGGCACCTCTCGTTGGACTGGCAATTGGACGCAAATCTGATGACAGAATAATGACAGCTCCGGCCAGGTGCCGGAACAGGCTGTATCTGGACTATGATAAGCCAGCCTGCGTGAACCAACCAACAGGGAGATTCAGGATGAAAAAAGTCGCAGTCATTCTTTCGGGATGCGGCGTCTACGACGGCTCCGAAATCTACGAATCGGTACTGACGCTGCTGCGCCTCGAACAGCAGGGCGCACAATACCAGTGCATGGCACCGGACATTCCCCAGCTGCATGTGATCGACCACCTCAGTGGCGAGCCGTTGCCGGGGAAAGCCGCAACGTGCTGCAGGAAGCCGCACGCCTGGCCCGCGGCCGGATCATCGATATCAGCACCGCCAGTGCCGACGACTACGATGCCCTGATCGTGCCGGGCGGTTTCGGCGCCGCCAAGAACCTCTCGGATTTTGCCCTCGCGGGCGACCGGTGCAGCGTCAACCCGGATGTCACGCGTTTTGCCCGGGCGATGCACGGGGCCGGCAAGCCGGTCGGTTTTATCTGCATCGCCCCGGCCCTGATTCCGCAGCTGCTGGGCAAGGGTATCCGCTGCACCATCGGAAACGACGAGGGCGTTGCCGGAGCGATCGAGCGCATGGGCGGCGTGCATGAGAACTGCGGTGTCGATGCCATCGTCGAGGACCAGCAGGCCCGGGTCATCACCACCCCGGCCTACATGCTGGCCGGCTCCATCCTCGAGGCCGCTTCCGGCATCAACAAGCTGGTCGACCGGGTTCTGGAGCTGGCCTGAACGCCGGACGGCCCCCTGCCCGCCGGAATTGATCGCAAATCCGGCGGGTCTTTTTTAGCGACAGGTTTCCATTACTTTTGTAGCTTCGGCAGTGCTGCAGTGACATGGAACCGACGTTGCGACTTTTCAAACAGCTTCTCCTGATTATGCTGCTGGTCGCCAGCCCCTTGGGGCAGGCCAAACCCCTCGTGCTTGGCCAGATCAGCGACCGCCCCGGCAAGGATCTGGACGAACTGAGACCGATGGTCGACTATGCTGCGGCCCACCTGACCTCGCTGGGCATCAGCAGCGGCGAGGTTCGACTCTTCGACAGCGCCGAAGCCTTGATCGCCGCAATGCAGGCAGGAGAGGTGGACTGGGTGACAGAGACCCCCTACACCGCCGCGCGACTGGTTCGCGAGGCCGGCGCCCGGCCGCTGCTGCGCAAATGGAAACGGGGCCAGCAGTACTATCAGACCCTGATCTATACCCATGCCGACTCCGCGATTCGGGAAATCGGCGATCTGGCCGGCAAGCGGATCGCGTTCGAGCATCCCGAGTCCTTCAGCAGCTACTTCGTGCCGCGCCTGATACTCGAGCAGGCGGGGTTGCAGCTGACCGCGCTCGAAACCATCGGTCAGGCACCGGATACTGACCGGGTCGGCTACCTGTTCAGCCGCAACGAAAAGAACAATGCCCTCTGGGTGCACAAGTCCCTGGTCAGTGCCGGGGCCCTGAACAACAGTGACTGGGAGAACCCGAAACGAGTGCCCGACGCCCTCCGGCAGGACCTGCGGATTATCTACCGTTCTGTGCAATATCCCCGCGCCATGGAGCTGGTTTCACCCGGTCTTGCCCTCGAGCTGGCCGACGGGCTGCGCAAACTGCTCCTCGGCATGGCGGGCTCCGGCGCCACCGATATTCTGGCCCGTTACGAACACACCACCGGCTTCGCCCCCTTGCAACCGGGCGATCTGCAACTGCTGCATGATATCTATGAGAACAGCCGTTCATGGTAACGCCGCTGCGCCGATCTCTCAGCACCCGCTACGGCGCCACGCTGGCGCTTATCACTTTCGGCACCTGCAGTCTGTTGCTGCTGTTCGCGCTCTATGTGCTGCAAACCGTCTATGAACAGGTCAACCTGACAAGTCAGCAGGCGATCGAGCAGAGCGTTGCCCGGCAGCTGGCACGAGACGCGCTGCTGCTGGGGGAAACGCTCGCCGAAAACCTGGAGCAGCCGCTCTACCACAGCGACTTCAGCGCCATCGAGGAAATCCTGCAGCATCTGAGGGAAAAGGCGGATATCGGTTACATCTATGTCTACGGCTCCGATCGCCACGTCATCCATGACGGCACCGCGGAAATACTCCACTACGGCGCACCGGTCGACCAGATGATCCCGTCCGGGCTCGGCGACGACTTCAGTCCCTCGGCACGGGAACTGGACCGGCTCATGCACGTTGCCTATCCGATCCGCTCCGACAGCACCACCTTCGGCGCCGTGCGCTTCTCGGTGTCCTACAGCGATGCCCAGGCCGATATCGAGTCAATGTCGACACGGCTCAGGCTGTCATTCGAGACCGTGCGACAGCAGGTCATGGCCGGGTTGCTGCTGGCGTTCCTGGCGCTGATGGTGCTGACGCTGCTGCTTTCCTCGGCGCCAGCCGGCGCCTGACCCAGCCACTGCTGGAGCTGGCATCGCGCAGCCGCAACTTCAAGGCCAACGACGACAGTATCCGCTTCAGCCTGCAGCGGGACGATGAAATCGGAGTGCTGGCGGACGCCCTCGAGCAGATGCGCCTGCGCGTGCATCACAGCCACAAGACCATTTCCCGCATGGCCTACCGCGATCCGCTCACGGGATTGGCGAACCGGCATTTGCTGCAACAGGAGCTGGAGCGCCTGATCGACTGGGGCGGCGAAAGGCTGGCAATGCTGTTTATCGACCTGGATCATTTCAAGCGTGTCAACGACAGTGCCGGGCATGCCGTTGGCGACCAGGTATTGAAAACCGTCGCCGCCCGGCTGGAACGCCTGGTGGAAAGCCTGCAGCGGGAAAGCCCGCCGCTGCTGGCGCGCCTCGGCGGCGACGAATTCACCCTGGTGATACCACACCTCGAACATCCGGACAGCGCCGGCACCATTGCCGATCGCATCGCCGGGCTGCTGGCCGAGCCGCTTGCAGTCTGCGGCCAGCAGTTCCAGGTCACGGCCAGCATCGGCATCACCCTCTACCCGGACGACAGCAACAGCCTGATTGACCTGATGCGACATGCCGATATCGCCATGTACGCAGCCAAGCAGGCAGGCAGACACCGTTTCTGCTTCTTCGAACCGACAATGAACCTGCAGGTGCACGAGCATTTGACGGTGCTGCAGGGAATAGACCGGGCGCTGAGCGAAAACCAGCTGTTCCTGGAGTACCAGCCGATATTCGACCTGCAGCACGACCGCCTGACCGGTGCCGAAGCGCTGCTGCGCTGGCGGCACCCGGAGCAGGGGCTGATTCCGCCAGGACGCTTTATCCCCATCGTCGAAGAAACCGACCGTATCGAAGCCCTCACCCTCTGGGTGCTGACACAGGCCTGCCGGGAGTTGCGCGATCGCTTTCTGCCGCAGGCGCCGGACTTCAAGCTCACGTTCAATGTTTCGGGAGTCGCACTGCAGTCGGACAGTCTGCGGGATGGCGTGCTCGAGATCCTGGCGCACGAGGGGGTTCCGGCGGCCAACCTGCGTATCGAGATCACCGAAACAACGATGATGCGCGATGTCGGCAAGAGCAGTGAAACCCTCCGGCACTGGCAGCAGGCCGGGCTGCGGGTGCTGATCGACGACTTCGGCACCGGCTATTCGTCGCTCAGCTACCTGACCAACCTGCCCATCGACGGTCTCAAGATCGATCGCAGCTTTATAGACGACCTGCACCCCGGCGGCCAGTTCCCGGTTGTCGAGGCGATCCTGGCGCTGTCCCGTTCACTGGGCATCGAGACCATTGCCGAGGGCATCGAAACCGATGCTCAGCTGCAGGCGCTGCGCCAGATGCAGGCAAGCCACGGCCAGGGCTACCTGCTCGGACGGCCGATGCCTGCGACGCAGCTGCTGGCACGGCTGGACGAGGCCCGGCGGGATTCGTGACGCGTAACGCGTCACCGACTACCCGCCCGGCGGCGACGCACGGCGCCGGTCATCGAGAGCCGGTACAGCGTCGGGATCACCAGCAGCGTCAGCACCGTCGAAAATGCCAGGCCGCTGACGATGGCGGTTGCGACCGGCCCCCAGACCAGGGACTCGCCGCCGAGCCCGGTCGCCAGCGAAAACAGCCCGGCGATGGTGGTCAGCGAGGTTATCAGGATCGGTATCACCCGTCGGCGGGCGGCATACAGCGTCGCATGCAGCACGCTCATGCCGCTGTCGATGCGGCTGTTGGCGGCCGAGATCAGCACGATGGCCGCATTGACCGCGATGCCGGCCAGCGCCACCACGCCGTACATCGTGAACAGACTGAGCGGATTCTGGCTCAGCAGCAGCCCCAGCACCACCCCGGTAAAGGCCATCGGCACCGTTGCCAGGATCATCACCGGCTGCCAGTAGCTGCCGAACTGGGTGCCCAGTATCAGGTACATCAGTCCGACGCCGAAAATGAACAGCACCGCGATCGCATCGATGCTCTCCTGGATATCGTCCAGCTCGCCGGAAAAGTCGAGATCGACATTGGCGAATCGCCCCTGCAGCTCCTGCTCCCAGTAGTCCTGCAACAGCCGGTTGGCGGCCACCGTATCGAGCTCCCCGTCCTTCGCCAGATCCGCCTCGAGGGTGATGGCGCGGCGAAAGTTGTAGTGACGGATATTGCCGAGCCCGGGCCTGCGTTCTGCTTGCACCAGGGTCGACAGCGGCACCGGCCTCCGTCGGGCGTCGGCAGACGGAAATCGAGCCACTGATCGATCTCCTCGTAACGCTGCGGCCGGGCACGCACCCGCACCTCGAGTTTGTCGCCCTGGTACTGCATATCACCCACGACCTCGCCGTCCACCAGCAGGCTGGCGCTGCGCAACACCTCGGACGGCGACAGTCCCGCACGGGTAATGGCATCGTAATCGGGCGTCAGGTGCAGCGTCATGCGCCCGCCCCCGGCATCGTCGCTGATATCGATGATCGCCTCGATGGTCGCCATCCGCGCCAGCAGCGCATCGGCTGCGGCCCGTATCTCGCCATAATCGTCGCCCCGCACCTTGATGTTGATCGGTTTCGAGACCGGCGGCCCTCCGGCCAGGCGCAGGAAGGAGACGTTGACGGGACCTGCCAGGGTATCGATATCGGGCCGGATCGCCGCGATCAGCTCATCGACGGAGCGGTTGTCGTCACGCCTGGGCTGCAGCCCGACCAGTACCTGGCCGTAGTGCTCGCCGAACTGCGGTGCCGTCTCGGTGAACTGCTGGCCGGCATAGCCGACCACGGCGCGCATGTCCGCCGGTTGCAGGTGGGCGCGCACCCGCTGCTCGGCCTCGCGCACCTTGTCCAGGGTCTGTTCCAGCGGCGTCTGGGGCGGCATCTCGATATTGACGTAGAACAGCCGCAGCGGATCGGAGGCGAAGAAATCCATCTTGATCAGCCCTGAGCCGACCACCCCCAGCGAACCGGCAAAGAGCGCCACCATCAGCGATAGCGTCAATACCGGGCGGCGCAGCGCCCTGATCAGTACCCGGATATAGAAGATCTGCACCCGACGGGTCGTGCGGATGCGCCAGCGCTGCATGCGCCCGGGGTGACTCAGGTCGATACGCGCCACCGTGATATGGGCCGGCAGCATCCAGAACGCCTCGATCAGCGAGATCGCCAGCGCGATGGTCACCACCATCGGAATCACCCGCATGAAATCGCCGAGAATGCCGGGCAGCAGCATCAGTGGCAGGAACGCCGCCATCGTCGTCAGCACGGCACTGGTCACCGGCGGACCGACCTCGCGCAGCGACGCCACCGCGGCGTCGAGCACCGGCTCGCCCTGCTGCAGCCGCTGGTAGATCGACTCGACCACGACCACCGCATCGTCCACCAGCATGCCAAGCACGATCACCACGCCGAGCAGCACCGTGACATTGAGGGTCTCGCCGATGCCCCAGAGCACCCAGAAGGTGCCGGCCAGCACGAACGGAATGCCGATGGCGGTCAGCAGCGCAATGCGTGTGCCCAGGAACAGCCAGGCGACCAGCAGCACCAGCAGCAGGCCGATGAGGGCGTTGTTCTGCATCAGGCCGATGGCATTGCGGGTGGGAATGGTCTGGTCGTCGACCATCACCAGCTCGACGCCGGTCTGAACGCTCAGCTCATTGCGCTCGTCCATATAGGCCTGGACCCGCTCGACCAGTTCCAGGGTATTGGTTTCACCCTGCTTCATCACCGCCATCACGACCGCGGGCCGACCGTCGATGACGGCGTCCTGACTGGCCTTTTCCCGTGCCCGCACCACCTCGGCAACCCGCTCCAGCGCGATCTCGCTGCCATCGAGGCCCACCAGCGGAATCTGCTTCACACGGTCGGGGGCGGCGTCCCTTCCGGCCAGGCGCACCAGCCAGCGGGTGCCGCCGACATCGACGGTGCCGGCTGAAATATCGCGGAACCAGAGCGCCACGCTGTCGGCGAGCCGCGTCGGCGACAGCTGCAGTGCCTGTAACGCGGCGGCATCGAAGTTCACTTGCAGCTCGGGATCGTCGAGGCCGATCGGATCGACCCGGTCGACGCCGGCCAGGCTCTCCAGGTCGCGCTCGATGCTGCGCGCCTGCAGGCGCAGGTTCTCGTCGTCGGCCTCGGCGGTCACCGCCAGGGTGACGCTGGGAAAGGCATTGGCAGTGGTCAGCTCGAGGATCACCGGATCGACCGCCGCGGCCGGCAGTTCATCCTCGACGTTCTGGATTTCCCGACGCAGGTCGTTGACCCGCTTGTCGAAGGTGCGCGCATCGATATCCTCGAAGCGCACCAGCAGGCTGGAAACGCCTTCGCGGCTGTTGGACGACGCGAACTTTATATCGGATAACCCCTCGATCGCTTCCTCGAGGGGGTCGGTGACCCGGCGCTCGACATCCTCGGCCGAGGCGCCCGGCAGCACCGTGGTGACGACGATCCAGTTGAAGTTGATGGTCGGGTCCTGCTGCCGCGGCAACAGGTTGTAGGCCAGGGCGCCGACGACGAGTACCAGCACGAACAGCAAGTTGGCCAGCACATGGTGGCCGATCAGGCGCCTGAGCATTCCCTACTCCTTCGCATCCATCACGGCACCTTCCTGCCGCTCGACCGCGTCGCCGTCGGTGACCGCGTGCTGGCCTTCGATGATGACCAGGGTGCCGGGCGGCAGATCCACTGCCGCCGCCTGTCCCTCCAATGCCCGCGGCAGCGGCGCGAAGCGAGCCCTGCCGGTGTCGAACAGCATCAGTCCGAGCTGGCTGTCACGCCTCACCAGCAGCGACGCCGGTACGCGAGGCTCGCGGGGCTGCCAGACCAGCCGGCCGCTGGCGCCGGCCAGCGCAGGCTCGTCCGTGAACTCCAGCCGGACCCGCCGCGTGCGGGTCCGGCTGTCGACCAGCGGCAATATCGTGCGCAGCTTCAGCGGGTAGCGGTGACCGCCATTCTCGAAAAGAACAGAACCTGCCTGGACCAATGTTTCCGTTCGGTCCAGCGGCAGCTCGGCCTCCACCTCGAGCCCGGTGTCGCGCAGCAGCCGCAGCAGCGGCGTGCCCGCCGAGGCCAGACTGCCTTCGGTCGCCAGGCGTTCGCTAACGACGCCATCGAACGGAGCCTTGACCAAGCAACGTTTAACCGCGAGACGGGCGCTGTCGATCTGCAACCGGGCACTGGTTTCGTCGGCAACGAACCGGTCCAGCTCGCTGCGGCGCTGATCCAGCAGTTCCTCCGAAACATTACGTTGCTTGGCCAATGTTTCGGCACGATTGAGCTGTTGCCGTGCAAGACGGATACGGGCCAGCAGGGACTGCAGTGAACTTTCGGCCTGCTGCAGCGCCAGTTCGTAGTCCCGGCAGTCCAGCCGCACCAGCAGTTGTCCTTGCCGCACGGCATCACCGACCCGTACCGGAATCGACAGGACCTGAGCGCCGATCTGAGCACTGAGCAGGCTGTGATCCTCTGCCACCACTCGCGCCGGGGCATGGTACTCGACCCGGATCACCAGACTTTCGAGCGACGCCACCCGCACCGTGGCCGCCTGGGCGACGCTGGCCAGCAGACCAAGTACCAGCGGTAAGATGCCGCGATAGTGCATAACTAGTCCTTCAGTTTTGCGGTTAAAGTAGGATGGGTGGAGCCGCAATGGTACTGCGTTTTCGGATTGCAGCGGACTATTTGCGGCGCAACCCATCGATGCCTGCGGCCTCCGAGGTGCTGAACCGGCACAGCACAGCGAACCGTCCAAAAGCCCGGCTCAATCCTGTCCGTGCCGGTCGAAAACGAAGGCGCCGTTGGCATCTATGATGGGTTTCACCGCCGTCAGGGCTCGATCCAAATCGCAAGGAATGTGCCGATGGCGGCTCCACCCATCCTACATCCTGTTGCAACAAAAAAGCCGCTTTCGGCGAACCTGCAGCGGCTTCTTGTACGCAGGCAACAGCGGCCCGGCTCAGAGCCGCACTTCGATGCCGTGTTCCCGCATATAGGCCTTGGCCTGCGGAATCGTGTATTCGTTGAAATGGAAGATCGAGGCGGCGAGTACCGCATCGGCCTTGCCCTCGATGCAGCCGGCAACCAGATGATCGAGGTTGCCGACGCCGCCGGAGGCGATCACCGGCACATGGACGGCTTCCGAGATCGCACGGGTGACGCCAAGGTCGAAGCCGTTCTTGGTGCCGTCGCGGTCCATCGAGGTCAACAGGATCTCGCCGGCGCCGTAATCAACCATCTTGCGCGCCCATTCGACCGCATCGAGACCGGTCGGCTTGCGCCCGCCGTGGGTGAATATCTCCCACCTGTCCGGTTCGCCCGGCATCGATACCTTCTTGGCGTCGATGGCGACGACGATGCACTGGGAGCCGAAGCGCTCCGCCGCCTCGCGCACGAACTCGGGGTTGAAGACCGCCGCGGTATTGATCGAGACCTTGTCGGCGCCGGCATTGAGCAGCTTGCGGATATCCTCGCAGGTGCGGATACCGCCGCCGACGGTCAGCGGGATGAACACCGGGAGGCCATGCGCTCGACCGTATGCACCATGGTGTCGCGACCTTCATGGCTGGCGGTGATATCGAGGAAGGTGATCTCGTCGGCGCCCTGCTCGTCGTACTTGCGGGCGACCTCGACCGGATCGCCGGCATCGCGGATATCGACGAACTGGACGCCCTTGACCACACGGCCGTTCTCGACGTCGAGGCAGGGGATGATGCGTTTCGCCAGAGCCATGGGGTCTCTCCTCAGTTGCCGGACCGGTCGCAGTACTGCTGGGCTTCGGCCACGTCAAGCGTGCCCTCGTAGATGGCACGGCCCGTGATGGCGCCGAGAATGCCCTGGTCGGCAACGGCCGCCAGTGCCTTGATGTCATCCATGTTGGTCACGCCGCCGGAGGCGATGACCGGGATACCGCCTTCGCGCGCCAGCTCCACGGTGGCCTCGACATTGACGCCCTGCATCATGCCGTCGCGGCTGATATCGGTATAGACAATGGACGAGACGCCGTCGTTGCGAAAGCGCCTGGCCAGATCCACGGCCTTGACCTGGGAGACCTCGGCCCAGCCGTCGGTGGCGACGAAGCCGTCCTGAGCGTCGAGGCCGACGATGATGTGGCCCGGGAACTGTCTGCACATCTCGGTCACGAAGTCCGGCTCCTTCACCGCCTTGGTGCCGATGATGACGTAATCGACGCCGGCCTTGAGGTAGGCTTCGATGGTCTCGGCACTGCGGATCCCGCCGCCGATCTGGATCGGCAGCTCCGGATAGGCCCGGGCGATGGCGCTGACGATTTCGCCGTTGACCGGGGTGCCGGCGAAAGCGCCATTCAGATCCACCAGGTGCAGGCGCCGGCAGCCGGCCTCGACCCACTTGGCCGCCATATCGACCGGGTTATCGGAGAAAACGGTGGAATCGTCCATCCGGCCCTGGCGCAGGCGCACGCACTTGCCGTCTTTCAGATCAATCGCAGGGATAATAAGCATGTTGGTCTCGCTGTTTGAGATGAAGTTAACAGTGTCCAGTTACCAGTTCGAGTTTCAGACACGGCGCCCTTCTGTAAGCTGTTTTCTGTAAACTGTTAACTTTCTTCTAGCTGTTAACTGTCTTTGCCGTCCCAGTTCAGGAAGTTCCTGAGCAGCTGCAGTCCGGGTTTGGCGCTTTTCTCCGGGTGGAACTGCACCGCGAACACATTCTTGTGATGCAGCGCCACGTCGAAGTCCAGCCCGTAGTTGCAGGTACCGGCGACCTGGTCGCGGTTGTCCAGCCTGACGTAGTAGCTGTGAACGAAATAGAAGCGGCTGCCGTTCTCGATACCGGTCCAGAGTGGATGGTCGAGGCTCTGCTCGACGCAGTTCCAGCCCATGTGCGGAACTTTCAGTTTCTCGCCGGCTTCGTCCTTGAGGTTGTCGCCGAAAAAGCGCACATGGCCGTCGAACTGGCCGAGGCACTGGACGCCATTGTTCTCTTCCGAGTCCTGCATCAGGGCCTGGTAGCCGACGCAGATGCCGAGAAAAGGCTTGCCGGAGGCAATGGCCTCGGCCACTTCCCGGTCGACGCCAAGGCGACGGATCTCGGCCATGCAGTCGCGGATCGCACCGACGCCCGGCAGCAATACACGATCCGCGGTTCGGACCTGTTCGGGATCGGCAGTCACCCGCACCTCGACGCCGGGCTGGACGAACTCCAGCGCCTTGGCGACCGAATGCAGGTTGCCCATACCGTAATCGATTACCGCTATGCTCGACATCTTAGAGGCACCCTTTGGTCGACGGCATCTGATTCGCGGCGCGCTCGTCGATCTGCAGCGCGAAGCGCAGCGCCCGGCCGAAGCCCTTGAAGATGGTTTCGGCCTGGTGGTGGGCATTGAAGCCCTTGAGGTTGTCGATGTGCAGCGTGACCGCCGCATGGTTGACGAAGCCCTGGAAGAACTCCCAGAACAGCTGGGTGTCCATCTTACCGATGGCGGCGCGGGTGAACTCGACGTCCATGTGCAGGCCCGGGCGTCCGGAAAAATCGATCACGACCCGGGACAGCGCTTCGTCGAGCGGCACATAGGCATGGCCGTAACGCATGATGCCCTTCTTGTCGCCCACCGCCTGGGCGAAAGCTTGGCCCAGCGTGATGCCGATATCCTCGACGCTGTGGTGGTCGTCGATATGGAGGTCGCCGTCACAGTGGATCTCGAGGTCGATCAGGCCATGGCGCGCTATCTGGTCCAGCATGTGCTCGAGAAAGGGCACCCCGGTGTCGGCTTTCAGTTTGCCGGTGCCATCGAGGTTGACCGAGACGGTGATCTTCGTCTCGAGGGTATTGCGGGTGACCGTGGCGGTACGCTCTGCCATGGGGCTCTCCAGAAAGCGTGAATCAGGCGGGGAATTATACATCTAAGTGGATCGCGGCGCACGAGCTGAGGACCCCGGGCCGGCAACATCAGGCACAACCGTTGCATCCTTGCGGGAACCCATTATGCTGGCGCCCACTGAACTTGAATGGAGGCAGGCATGAAAGGTTTGACGAAACTGCTGGCGGGCCTGGTGGGCCTGGCGGTCGTACTGATCGTGGCAGCAGGGATCCTGCTCGGTTTTTTCATCGATCCCAATGACTACAAACCCCAGATCGAGAAGCTGGCGCGCGACAAGGCGGGCCTCGAACTGTCGATCGGCGGCGATATTCACTGGACCTTTTATCCCTGGCTCGGTCTTGAGATCAACAAGGTCCAGCTGCATTATCCGGACCAGCCGGAGTTGGCAAAGCTGGAGCAGGCGAAGGTCTCCGTCAAGCTGTTGCCGCTGCTCTCCAAAGAGGTGCAGATGAGCAGCCTCGAACTCTCCGGGCTGAACCTGAACCTGGTGCGCGGCGAAGACGGTGGCAGCAACTGGGCCGCGCCGCAGGCGCCGGCTGGCGCCGAGGCGCAAACCGACACCGAAGCGCCGTCAGACACGCCGACGGCAGCAGTCGCCCCGCCCATCGCCCTGGATATCGAGGCGATAAACATCGTTGACGGCCAAATCCGCTTCGACGACCGCCAGGCAGGCTCCGAATTGACACTGCAGGATCTGTCGCTGACGTCGGGCCAGGTGCTGGCCGGCGCCTGGATTCCGCTGGAGGTTGGGTTCGCTCTGCAACGAGTCAGCGAGGGCGCCGACATCCAGTCCAACGTCCATCTAAAGGCGGTAGTCCAGTTCGACCCGCAGAACCGGCAATACCGTCTGCGCGGCCTGGACAGCACCTTGCAGGTACAGACGCTTGCCCTCGGCGAGCAACCGGTCAATATCAGACTCAGCGGCGATGTCTCGGCCGACCTGGCCACCGAGCAGGCGCGCATCGACAACCTCTATCTGAAGCTGGCAGACCTCAGTGCCGCCGGCAACGTCTCGCTGCAGAACTTCGCCGCACCGCAGTTCGGCGGCGAGCTCAAGGTGGCCCAGTTCAACGCCCGCAGCTGGCTCGAATCCCTCGGCCAGCCCGTACCCGAAACCGCCGACCCCAAGGCCCTGACAAGGGTCTCGCTCGGCGCGGCCCTGAACGGCCCGGCCAACAGCCTGACGCTGAAGCCGCTGACACTGACCGTCGACGACAGCCGCTTTACCGGCAGGCTGAGCTATGACCTGAACAACGGCTCGATCAAGCTCGACCTCGAAGGCGATCAGCTCGATATAGATCATTACCTGCCTCCGGAAGCAGAAAAGACAACCAATGACGGCCAGGCATCGCCGGCTCAGCCCCAGGAGGGTGGCGAGCGCTACTCGACGGAGCCGGTGATCCCGGTCGAGCCGCTCAAGACGCTGAATCTAGATGCCCGGCTGGCGCTGAAGCAGCTGCAGGCCTCCGGCATCCCCATGCGCGACGTCGAGCTCGCCGTCAGCGCGCACGACGGCGTGGTCAACCTCAGCCGCATCCATGCCAACCTGCTCGGCGGCAGCGTGCGCAACAGTGCCATACTCGACGTCCGCGCCACACCTGTACGCCTTAGCGCGAAGAAGAATATCAGCGGCCTGCAGATCGGCGACCTGCTTCAGGCGCTGAACGGCGAGGAGCCGGCCATCACCGGCACGCTCAGCAGCCAGTCCGATGTGCGGGCCACGGGGCGTTCGGTGCACGATATCGTCAACAGCCTCACCGGCACTGCCAGCTTCAATGTCACCGACGGCACTCTCCAGGGTATCGACATGGCGCAAACCGTCTGTCAGGGCTTCAACACCCTCGGCAGTCTCGGTATCAACACCGAGCAGGTCGACCGTTCGACGCCGTTCGCCAACCTCGGCGGCAGTTTCCAGATCCGCAATGGCGTCGTCAGCAATCAGGACCTGGCCGCCTCGCTCGACGCGATGGCCGTCAAGGGACGCGGCAGCGTCGATCTGCCGCAGGCGCTGATCGACTATCGCCTGGGCCTGACGATCGAGGAGAACCTGTTCAAGCAGAGCTGCTCGGTCAACAACAGAATCCAGGGCGTCGAGTGGCCGGTCAACTGCAAGGGCTCCTTCGACACCCCGCCGGCACAGCTGTGCCGCCCGGACCTCAGCGTTTTCGAGGACCTGATCAAGCAACAGGTAAAAGAGAAGGTGCAGCAGAAGGTCGAGGAAAAGGTGGAGCAGAAACTGCAGGAAAAACTCGGTGAAGAGGCCAAGGGCCTGCTGAAGGGGCTGTTCGGAAACTGATGACCGCAGAACAGTTCCACGGTGCAGTGCTCGACTGGTTCGACCGTCACGGCCGACACGACCTGCCCTGGCAGGCCCGGAAGACCGCCTATCACACCTGGGTCTCGGAGATCATGCTGCAGCAGACCCAGGTGGCGACGGTGATACCCTACTTCGAGCGCTTCATCGCCCGCTTTCCCGATGTGCACAGTCTCGCCCAGGCCCCGCAGGACGAAGTGCTGCATCTCTGGACCGGGCTTGGCTACTATGCCCGGGCGCGCAACCTGCACAAGGCCGCGCGCATCGTCGCCAGCGACTTCGGAGGCGACTTCCCGGACAGCGTCGAGGGGCTGGAGGCACTGCCGGGAATCGGCCGCTCGACCGCCGGCGCCATCCTGTCGATTGCGACCGGCAAGCGGGCGGCGATACTGGACGGCAACGTCAAGCGTGTACTGGCGCGCTTCTATGCCGTCGAGGGCTGGCCCGGCGCACCGGCGGTGATGAAGGAGCTGTGGCAACATGCCGAGCGCAACACTCCTCGGCAACGGGTCGGTGACTACACCCAGGCGATGATGGACCTCGGCGCCACCCTCTGTACCCGCAGCAAGCCGAGCTGCCTGCTTTGCCCGCTCCACAGCCGCTGTGAAGCCCTGGCACAGGGCCGCACCGCAGAGCTGCCGGCGCCGCGGCCGAAGAAGACCCTGCCGGTGCGCCAGACGCTGATGCTGCTGATCCGCAACGGAGCCGGCGAGGTGATGCTGCAGCAACGCCCTCCGAGCGGCCTCTGGGGCGGCCTCTGGAGCCTGCCGGAGGCGGCCGACCTGAGGGACGCAGAGGGTGAAACAGGGCTCGCGCTTGACCTCGAGTCGGTCCGCCCGCTGGCGCCATTGCGGCATACTTTCAGCCACTTTCATCTCGATATCACGCCGGTTCTCATCGAACTGCGGGATGCCGAGGCTGTCATGGAAGGCGTGCCACGACTCTGGTATAACATACGCCGGCCTCCCAGCATCGGCCTTGCCGCGCCCGTCAAGCGCCTGCTGGAATGCCTGCCTGATTGAACGACGGCCCCGCACGCCTGCCGGGTGGCGAAGGTCCGTCCAGACCTCTGGCCGGCATTGCACAACAGTCGATAACATCTTCGGAGATTCTGATGACCCGTACCGTATTCTGCCGCAAGTACCAACAGGAACTGGAAGGGCTCGCGCGCCCGCCCTATCCCGGTCCGAAAGGTATGGACATTTACGAGCATGTCTCCAAGAAGGCCTGGGAAGAGTGGACCGCCCACCAGACTATGCTCATCAACGAAAAGCATCTCAGCATGATGGACCCGTCGACCCGCGAGTTCCTGCAGAAGGAGATGGAGAAATTCATGAGCGGGGAAGACTACGCCAAGGCCGAAGGCTACGTTCCGCCCAGCGACGACCAGACCTGAAGCATGGAGCCAGGGACGGCTCCCAGGAAGATCAACTGGCTAACAAGAGCACAGCATGACTCTATTGTGGATACCTCTGCTGCCACTGCTGGGGGCCTTTGTCCCTCTGCTGACGGCGAGATTCGGACGGACCCGCTGCGCCTGGGCGACAGCCGTGTTGCCCGCACTGGCGCTGGCGATGATACTCAGCCTGGTACCGCAGCTGCGCGAGCTCGGCAGCTTCAAGGCGGAACTGCCCTGGAT
Source organism: Marinobacterium aestuariivivens (assembly GCF_042661465.1). NCBI lineage: Bacteria > Pseudomonadati > Pseudomonadota > Gammaproteobacteria > Oceanospirillales > Oceanospirillaceae > Marinobacterium > Marinobacterium aestuariivivens. Next base: position 2,006,039 of record NZ_JBHSWE010000001.1, read on the forward strand.
ACCGGCGCTGGACCTGGTCATCAGTTTCCGTTTCGACGGTCTGGCCCTGCTGTTCTCGATCCTGATTCTGGGCATCGGACTGCTGGTGATTCTCTACGCCCGCTACTATCTGTCCGCCAAGGACTCGATGGGGCGTTTCTACTGCTACCTGATGCTGTTCATGACGGCGATGCTCGGCATCGTGCTGTCCGGCAACCTGCTGCAGCTGTGGCTGTTCTGGGAGCTGACCAGTATCAGCTCCTTCCTGCTGATCAGCTTCTGGTGGCACAAGACCGAAGCGCGACGCGGCGCCCGACTGGCATTGACGGTGACCGGCGCCGGCGGCCTGGCGCTGCTGGCCGGCATCCTGCTGCTGGGCAAGATCACCACCAGCTTCGACCTCGACGTCATCCTCCAGAGCGGCGACCTGATCCGTGCCCACCGCTGGTATCCGGTGGCCCTGGTGCTGATCCTGCTCGGCGTCTTCACCAAGTCGGCCCAGTTCCCGTTCCACTCCTGGCTGCCCCATGCGATGGCGGCCCCGACCCCGGTCAGCGCCTACCTGCACTCGGCCACCATGGTCAAGGCCGGCATCTTTCTGATGGCCCGCCTCTACCCGGCGCTGTCGGGTACCGAGCTCTGGTTCATGATCGTCAGCATGACCGGGCTGATGACGCTATTGGTGGGCGCTTACTTCGCCTTCTTCAAGCATGATCTCAAGGGTCTGCTGGCGTACTCGACCATCAGTCACCTGGGCCTGATCACCCTGCTGCTCGGCCTCGGAACCAAGCTGGCCGCAGTCGCGGCGGTGTTCCACATCATCAACCATGCCACCTTCAAGGCCTCGCTGTTCATGGCCGCCGGCATCATCGACCACGAGTGCGGCTCCCGCGACATGCGCCGCATCAACGGCATGTGGAAGTACATGCCCTACACCGCGGCCCTGGCGATGATCGCGGCCTCGGCGATGGCCGGCGTGCCGCTGCTCAACGGTTTCCTGTCGAAGGAGATGTTCTTCGCCGAGACCCTGGAACAGGAGTTCCTCGGCTCGCTGTCCTGGATGATCCCGGTGCTGGCGACCCTGGCCGGCGTGTTCTCGGTGGCCTACTCGGTGCGCTTCATCCACGACGTTTTCTTCAACGGCGAACCGATCAACCTGCCGAGGACACCCCATGAGCCACCCCGCTACATGAAGGTGCCGGTGGAGATTCTGGTCGGCCTCTGCCTGCTGGTCGGCATCCTGCCGAACATCGTCATAGGCCCGCTGCTCGCCATCGCCTCCAGCGCGGTGCTGGGAAGCGAACTGCCGGAGTACAATCTGGCGATCTGGCACGGCATCAACCTGCCGCTGATCATGAGCCTCGTTGCCATGAGCGGCGGCCTCTTCGCCTATTTCAACCGCGCCCACCTGTTCAAGTTCCAGAAGCAGTTTCCCGAGTGGAACGCCAGCGAAGCGTTCGAGGCCGCGATGAAGCGCGTGGCCTACGGCAGCAACTGGCTGCTCGAGCGGCTCGAGAACGGTTCGCTGCAGCGCTACATGGTGCTGATGCTGGCACTGCTGATTCTGATGGTCTGGCCGACCCTGATCGACCTGACCCAGCTGGCCGGCAGCCGGCCACTATTGCCGCTCGATGGCGTCACCCTGGTCGCCGGCGGCCTGCTGGTAGTCGGCGGTCTCGCCACCGTGATCTACAACCGTCACCGCCTGATCGCGCTGCTGATGCTGTCGGTGGTCGGGCTTGTCGTTTCGCTGGCCTTCGCCCGCTTCTCGGCACCGGACCTGGCGCTGACCCAGCTGGCGGTCGAGGTGGTGACCATCATCCTGCTGATGCTGGCGCTGTTCTTCCTGCCGCAGAAAACGCCGAAGGAATCGAGCCCGCGACGGATCCTGCGCGACATCTGCATCGCCGGCCTGATCGGCGGCATCATCGGCACCATCGCCTTTGCGATGATGACCCGTCCGCTCGACACCATCGCCGACTACTTCATCGCCAACGCCAAGACCGGCGGCGGCGGCACCAATGTCGTCAACGTCATCCTGGTGGACTTCCGCGGTTTCGATACCCTCGGGGAGATCACCGTGCTGGGTATCGCGGCGCTGGGCATCTACAACCTGCTGGCGGGACTGCGACTGTTCATGCCGTCCGGTGACGCCGATGGCCGCCAGTGGGCGCCGGACCGTCATCCGATGATCCTCGCGGTTATCTCCCAAAGCCTGCTGCCGCTGGCGCTGCTGGTGTCGGTGTTCATCTTCCTGCGCGGTCACAACATGCCGGGCGGCGGCTTTATCGCCGGCCTCGTGACCGCGGTGGCGCTGATCCTGCAGTACATGGCCCACGGCGTCGACTGGATGAAGGCACGCCTCGATATCCATTACCACCGCCTGATCGCCTGCGGCGTTCTGATCTCGGCGTTCACCGGCATTGCCAGCTGGCTGTTCGAACGCCCCTTCCTGACGTCCTGGTTCGATCATTTCCACTGGCCGGTGGTCGGCGAATTCGAACTGGCCAGCGCCATGGTCTTCGATCTCGGCGTCTACCTCACCGTCGTCGGCGCCACCCTGCTGATCCTGGCCAACCTCGGCCAGATGACCACCAGCGAAAGACCCGTGACCAAGGAGCAAGATTGATGGAAGCCCTGTACGCCTTCTGCGTCGGACTCTTGACGGCCTGCGGCATTTTCCTGACCCTGCGCGGCCGCACCTTCCCGGTGGTGGTCGGCCTGACCCTGCTGTCCTATGCGGTGAACCTGTTCCTGTTCGCCTCCGGCCGCCTGCATGTCCAGGGCGCCGCAGTACTCGGCACCAGCGAGCAGTATGCCGACCCGCTGCCCCAGGCGCTGGTGCTGACCGCCATCGTGATCGGCTTCGCGATGACCGCCTTCGTGGTGATCCTCGCGATGCGTGCCCGGGGCGACCTGGGTAACGATCACGTCGACGGCAAGCTCCCGGTACATACCATGGGAGGGGATCGCTCATGACGACCCGACTTTTGACCGCCGGCCTCGCCATGCGGCAATCCCGGTTCAGAGACCTGGATAACGATCACGTCGACGGCAAGCTTCCGGTCCGGGACGGGGAGGGACGCAGCTGATGAACCATCTGCTGATCCTGCCGCTAATCCTGCCGCTGCTCGGCGGCCTGCTGATGCTGCTGCCGCCGCTGACCCACAGCCGCGTGCGGCAGCGCAACTTCGCCCTGTCCCTGGCCGCCGCCATGGTGCTGGTCAGCATCCTGCTGGTACTGCAGGCGCAGGACGGCATCATCGACGTTTACGCGCTGGGCAACTGGGCGCCGCCCTTCGGCATCGTGCTGGTCGCCGACCGCCTCAGCACCCTGATGGTGCTGCTGACCTCGGTGCTGGCGTTCTGCTCGCTGCTTTACACCTTCGGCCCCAGCGAGGAGGAAGGCTCCTTCTTCCAGCCGTTGATGCAGTTCCAGCTGCTGGGCATCAACGGCGCCTTCCTCACCGGCGATCTGTTCAACCTTTTCGTCTTTTTCGAGGTCCTGCTGATCTCCTCCTATGGCCTGTTGATGTTCGGCGGTGGCAAGCGGCGCACCCGCGCCGGCCTGCACTACGTTATCCTCAACCTGGCGGGCTCCGCGGTCTTCCTGTTTGCCCTCGGCATCCTCTACGGCACCCTGGGTACGCTGAACATCGCCGATATGGCGCTCAAGATGAAGATGATCGACAGCACCGAACTGCCGCTGGTCCGGGCTGGCGGCATGATGTTGCTGATCGTCTTCGGCCTCAAGGCGGCGATGCTGCCGCTGCAGTTCTGGCTGCCGGCGGCCTACTCCGCCGCGGCGCCGGCGGTCGCGGCACTGTTCGCCGTCATGACCAAGGTGGGTATCTACGCGATCCTGCGGGTATTCACCGTGATCTTCGGTGCCGAAGCCGGGTCGCTGGCCGGCATGGCCGGTCCCTGGCTCTGGCCGCTGGCGCTGCTGACCCTGCTGATCGGCGCGATCGGCATCCTCGCCGCCAAGGACCTGCGCCGGCTTGTCGCTCACCTGATCATCGTCTCGGTCGGCACCCTGCTGGCCGGCATCGGACTGGAACGGGAAGCCGCCACCTCCGCCGCACTCTATTACCTGATCCACACCACCCTGGTCAGCGCAGGCCTGTTCCTGCTCGCCGATCTGATCGGACGCCAGCGCGGCAAGGCCGGCGACCGCCTGATCGCCGCTCGCCCGATGCATCAGGGCAAGCGCCTGGGCATACTGTTCTTCATCGCCGCCGTGGCGGTGATCGGCATGCCGCCGCTGTCGGGCTTCGTCGGCAAGGTCATGCTGATGAAATCGGCGCTGGCGGTCAGGGAAATGCAGTGGTTCTGGCCGGTGCTGCTGGGCAGCAGCCTGCTGGCGCTGATCGCGCTGTCCCGCGCCGGCAGCAACCTGTTCTGGAACATCAATGGCGAGAAGCCGGTTGCCACTGCGGTCAACCCGGCTCAGCTGACCGCCGCGGTCCTGCTGCTGTCGACGCCGGTACTGATGTCGTTGTTCGGCGGCCCGCTGACCGAACTCACCGACGCCACCGCGCGGCAGCTGCATGACGTGCCGGTGCAGATAAGCGGCGTGCTGCAGGCGAATACCGGGGAGGGAATCTGATGCTGCGTGCGATTTTGCCGACGCCCTTTCACAGTCTGCTGCTGCTGGTCGTGTGGTTATTGCTCAACAAGTCCGTGTCGCCCGGCCACCTGCTGCTCGGTTCGGTACTGGCGATCCTGATTCCGCTGATCACCAACCGTCTGCGCAACCCGCATCCGGGGATCAGGCGGCCGTTCAAGGCATTCCTGTACTTCTGGCGCGTCATCGGCGATATCCTGGTGGCGAATATCCAGGTCGCGCGCCTGATCATCAGACCGCGCATGGCGCTGCGCCCCTCTTTCGTCGAGGTGCCGCTGGACATCACCCGGGATCTGCCGATCACCATCCTCGCCAGCACCATTACCCTGACACCCGGCACCGTCAGTGCCGATGTCTCGGACGACCGCAGCCGACTGCTGCTGCACGTGCTGCACCTCGAGGACGAAGAAGAGCTGGTCCGCACCATCAAGACGCGCTATGAAGCGCCGCTGAGGGAGATTTTCGGATGCTGAACTGGGTCCTGCCGCTGGTGCTGACGATGGTCAGCCTGGCACTGATACTCAATCTCTGGAGCCTGCAGGCCGGCCCCAGCCTGCCGGACCGCACCCTGGCACTGGATACCATGTATATCAATAGCAGCGCCCTGATCATCCTGTTCGGCATCTGGAAAGGCACCGCGCTCTATTTCGAGGCCGCGCTGCTGATCGCGATGCTGGGCTTTATCGGCACGGTGGCGGTATGCAAATACCTGCTGCGTGGCGACATCATCGAATAGGAGCTGGACATGCCATTCTGGATCGAACTGATCGTCTCGCTGTTCCTGCTGGTCGGCGGCGTTTTCGTGCTGCTGGGCTCGGTCGGCCTGGCGCGTCTGCCGGATTTCTACACCCGGCTGCACGCCCCGACCAAGGCCACCACCCTCGGCGTCGGCTGTCTGCTGATCGGCTCGATGATCCTGTCATCCTGGGCCAGCGGCACCCTGAGCATCTACGAGGTGCTGATTACCATCTTCCTGCTGATCACCGCGCCGGTCAGCGCCCACATGCTCGCCAAGAGCGGCCTGCACCACCGCCTTGAACACGCCGACCGGACCGGCCACACCGAGCTGATGGACAAGCCGATGCACAAGGAATAAACAGCCGTAGACTGCGTTTGAAATTAAACGCGAAGTCCATGAAAAATCTGAAGAAATTGCGTTGACGACCAGAAAATCACGGGGCATAATACGCGCCTCTTGAGTTGCCCGGATAGCTCAGTCGGTAGAGCAGGGGATTGAAAATCCCCGTGTCGGTGGTTCGATTCCGCCTCCGGGCACCACCTGATTCTAAGGCCTAGTCATATGACTGGGCCTTTTTCGTTTCTGGATCGACCGCTGTGCGTCATCGAACCGGGGTTCGATTGTCAGCCACGTCCCTGTGGCTGACCCTTCGGGCTAACGCGCAAATTTGTTCCAGACAAATTTGTACTGGATACCATCCATGGTATCCACCCTGCGGGTTATCGCCGCAAGCGACGATATGCCAAATCGTTCCCGACGATTTAGTCCGCCTCCAGTCCACCTGTTAGTCGAGACTGCCGTAGGGTGCCAATAAGCGAAGCGCATTGCACCATCCCCGGAATTCGCTGCGCTCATTCCAGGCTACCTTCGAGCGTCCGCTAGTTGGAACGCGCGCAGCGAATTCCGACAAAGGGTCAACCGCTGGCCTCGTCGCCCCGGTAACCCTCGATCCTTTCCATGATGAAATCGATGAACAGCCGCACTTTGGCGGGCAGGTACTTGCGGTGCGGATAGAGCATCTGCACCTCGCGAGACTGAGGTCGGTAGTCGGGCAAAAGCGAAACGAGGCGCTGTTTCTCCAGGGCATCGTCAACGACATAGTGGGGAAGGTTGGCGATCCCGATACCGGCGGCCACGGCATCGGCGGCGGTCCGAAGCTCGTCGAAGATGAGTCGCGGTCTGATCTGCAACTCGTGCGACGTGCCCTCCCGGTCCGTGAAGATCCAGCTTGGCGAACGCCTGGAAGCGATTATCGGATAGCGGGCAAGGTCTTCCAGACTGGCCGGCATGCCAAGACGTTCGACCAGGTCCGGACTGGCGCACAGGCAGAAGCGGGAGCTGAACAGGGGGCGGGAGATCCAGTCGGGAATACCGATCTCGCCAATGCGAAAGGCAATATCGACGCCTTCATCCTTAAGGTCGATATTGCGGTTGAGCAGCATCAGGTCCAGCTCGATACCCGGATGCTCGGTCATGAACTCGAAGAACCAGGGATTGAGCAGCTCGTTCGCCAGGCTCACCGGGGCGGTGATCTTAAGCTTGCCGCTCGGCGAGGTCAGCTCGCTGTCGATGCCGGAGGTCGCGTCCACCAGGTCCGCATACAGCGAATGGCAGCGGTTGTAGAACAGCCGACCGGCCTCCGTCAGCGACAGCTTGCGTGCGCTGCGGTAGAGCAGCTTGTAGCCCAGGTCCTCCTCGAGCTGCTGTATCCGGCGACTGAGGGTCGAGGTCGGAATCTGCAGCTCGGTGGCGGCTGCGATATAGCTGCCCCGCTCGACCACCCTGACGAACAGATATAGATTCTGGAAGTCCATCGCGTCATCCCAAATACGGAATTTGATCTCCCAAAGATACCTGTAAATTTCGCTTTTCGCATTTTATAGAATACTCCGAAGCCATTACCGGAGATAGAAGCCCCATGACAGCCCTGACAGAGGCTCTTGCCACCGCGCTTATCGAAAGAGCCGAAGAAAAAGCCAGGGAGATCGGCGTCAGTGTCTGTATCGCCATAACCGACAGCGGCGCTCATCTTGCCGCCTTCAAGCGCATGGACGGGTCCTTCACCGGCTCGATCGATGTCGCCATCGGCAAGGCCCGGACCTCATCGCTGTTTCCGCTGCCTTCCGGCGATTTCGGCAGCCTGATCCGGCGCGAACAGCTGACCGGCATGGAGCTTTCCAACCAGGGGCTGATCGGCTTTGCGGGCGGCCAGCCCTGCGCATCGAAAACGCCCTGATCGGGGCGATCGGCATCTCCGGTGCAACGGCCGAGCAGGACGACACCATCGCCCGCCACGCAATCGCCGAGGTGACCACATGACGGCATTGAAACTCAGCATTGTCGACCAGTCGCCGGTCCACGACGACAAGACCCAGGCGGCGGCGCTGTCGGACAGCGTCAGGCTCGCCCGGCTGGCGGACGGTCTCGGCTACCATAGATTCTGGGTCGCCGAGCATCACGGCACGCCCTCCTATGCCAGCTCCGCACCCGAAATCCTGATCGGGCAGATCGCCGCCGGCACGCAACGAATCCGGGTCGGCAGCGGCGGGGTCATGCTGTCCCACTACAGTCCCTACAAGGTCGCCGAAGTGTTTCGCACCCTGGAGGCCCTGTTTCCCGGCAGAATCGATCTCGGGGTCGGGCGTGCGCCCGGCGGTGCCGGGCAGACGGGCGCGGCTCTGGCCTATCCCGATCTGCCGACGCCTGTGAACCACTTTCCCTACCTGCTGGAGGCCCTGACCGGCTTCATCGACGGAGGTCTGCCCGAGGGGCACGCCTTCGATAACCTGCCGACAACCCCGCAAGGAGGCGATACCCGGCCGCAGCTCTGGGCGCTCGGCTCCAGCGACGGCAGTATCGAGCTGGCGGCGCAGCTGGGCTGGGGATTCGTGCTGGCACTGTTCATCGGCACCCACGAGCGTCCGGCGGACATCATCAGCCGCTACCGCAAACTGTACCGTCCGCGACCGGACACCGTCGGCACGCAAGGCAGCGCCATGACGGCCAGCGCCGTCATCTGCGCCGAAACCGCCGAGGAGTCGGAACTGCTCGCGGCCTCCCATACCTACTGGAAGCTGCAGGCGCATCGCCACGGCATTCGTGAAGGGATCCTGCCGCCCGAACGCTGCATGGACCTGTACGCCAGGCTGTCGCCCTCCGACAAGGCGTTCTTTGACGCGACCCGCGACAGCATGATTACCGGTACGCCGGAACAGTGCCGGGCACAACTGGAAGCCCAGGCCGAGTATTACGGCGTAGACGAAATACTGATCGTGGCGGTTACCCACAGCTTCGAGAAACGCTGCGAGAGCTACCGCAAGCTGGCGGCCGCATTCGACCTCGGCGCGTAAGGACCAAAGCCCGAAACCGGCGGGCACCTCGGTGCCGAATTGACACCCCTGATGGGCTGCGCGACGCCCTGACTGCAGAGGGATCGGATATCCCGTGCACCAGCGTCGCTCAACCCATCCTCTCATAGCTTAGTCAACTCCTGTTTCTCACTGTTTTACGGTGTCTCTTGGCAACACGGATTTGTGACCTGCGGTTAGACTGCTGCAGATTGAGGTCCGTGTTGTTTGCCAGGGTGCCAAGAGCGGTCTTTCTGTCCCGGATTGACCTTCATGGGGTACGCCTAACCTCTCAGTATCGGATGTCCGCTTGGTGGCATCGACTCAGTTACCTTGGGCATGTCGGTCCATGAAGTATCCCGGGGCGTGCCTCGTGACTCCGGAAGGGCCTGCAAGGGCCTCAGGATGGGTCGAAGGTCACGCCCAAGGACACAAAGGGTTGCTCGTATCGTCTGGTGTTAACGCATGGTCGATTGCTTCCGTTCGGTTGTAGCGTTTGGCGCCATTGTCGACTCAGTCGTCAGGCCGCCTTGAGTGCGGGTAGCGCCGCGACATTGAACAAGCGGTTCGGATCAAAGATCGCTCCGCGCCCGACGTGCCAGAGTGCCCGCACCAGCTTGCGCATGATGGCGGTGATCGCCTTGCTCTTGCTGCCACCATCCCGTTGCGCCTTTGCCTCGGCCCAATGCTTCACCACCCGGTTGTGTTTGAGCCACCTGAGCGCCGCCCAGTACAGGTAGCGGCGGGCAATACTGGGGCCGCGCTTGGTGATCTTCAGCTGACCCTTGTGTTTGCCGCTGCTGCGCTCTTTCAGGTTGAGGCCCAGTGCCTTCAGGTAATGGGCCGCACTGGGATAGTCCTGTGGCGAGCCTAGCTCAGCCAGCAGCATCAGGGCTGTGACACGGCCCACGACGGTGTGCAGGCGTGACAGCATCTCATCATCGGCCAGGCGGGCCTCCAGACGCCGCTCCAGCTCCCTAATCGCCAAACGCTGGGCCAGCAGGTCCTCGGCCAGTGTCTGCAGCAGGTACCGCTCGGCGTCCTCGCACGCCCTCCCAATGGTGGTCTCGGCACTGGCCAGCAGCTGTGCGCTGGTCTCGGGCTTCAACCCGGAGCGCCCGGTTCGGCACATCAGCTGCAGCGCCTCCTCCGGAGCTGCCCGCACGGCGGCAGGAGAGCCGTAGTGTGCCAAGGTTTGCAGCAGCGTGACGGAGTCCAGTGACAGGATGTGGGGCGCCTCCGGCCAGTGCCGGGCCAGTAGCGCCTCCAGCCGATTCAGGCTGCGCTGGCTGCGTTCCTGGTACATCTCCAACAACTTCAGCTCGGCTTTCAACTCGCGTTGCTGTGCCGTCGGCTCGATCCAGCGCTCGGTGTTATTTTCCGGTGCAGCCGGCCGATGACGTAGCAGGCCTTGGCATCGTGCATGCTAGGCACGCCATCGTAGAGTTCCGCCGCCTTATTAGTGCGATTGGGGGCCGCTCGGTAGACCGGGATCCGGGCCTGATGCAGCAGATCGAATAGCGGGTCGCCATAGGTGCCGGTCGGCTCCATGACGACCACGAAGTTCATGCCTGCCAGCTGCGCCTGCAGCGTCTCCACCAGGGCCCGTGTCTGGAGCGGGTGCTTCCAGCGCAGGATGACGTGCATCTGACGATCAGGCGTCATCAGGGTGGCGTAGAAGTCAATCTTGGCAACATCGACAGCCACCACGACCGGCTGGTTCTTCAGCTTCTCACGGACATTGGCCCAGTCAACATCTTGCAAAGCTGTGCTGCGAAATTTACGCTTGCTCATCTGGGGGACACCTTCTGCTTCCTTACTTCGCTTGGAACGGGTCGTTATTTCGATGACGACCCTCGAGGGTCCCCCTTCCTACCAGAATTTCTCCCCAGTTATAACTGACTACTATTTGGTTCGTGTGAACTGGCATACACTGAATCCGGACGGCCCTGGAAGCGGATGCGATGCTCGACGAATACTGCGAACGCCTCGGTCCCGGCCTGCTGGCCGAGCCGCTGAACGTGCTGAGCAACCTGGCGTTTTTCATCGCCGCCTGGTACCTGTGGCGGCTCGCGAACACGCGGGGTGGCGCCGGCGCCGAGGGCGGCCTCCTGCTTGGGCTGCTCGTCTGCATCGGCAGCGGCAGCAGTCTCTACCATACCTTCGCGACGCACTGGGCACGCTGGCTGGACGTCATCCCGATCCTGCTGTTTCAGCTCTTCTTTCTGTGGCTCTATGCACGCAGGATCATCGGCCTGGGTCGGTTGTGGATCTGCGTCCTCGAAGGGCTGTTTCTGGCGGCCGGTGCCCTGATGTACCTGGACCCGACACTGCTGAACCGCTCGATCCTCTACCTGCCGGCGCTGGCCTTTTTGCTCGGTCTCGGGCTCTGGCACCGCAGGCATGCGCGGGAGCCCCGGCTGCTGCTGCTGTCCGCTGCCGTCTTCCTGCTGTCACTGACGTTCCGTACCCTGGATCTTGCGCTTTGTGACCGGCTGACCGTTGGCACCCACTTCCTCTGGCACCTGCTCAATGGCCTGGTCCTCTACCTGGCCGTTCGGGCCTGGCTGGTGAACCGTCCGCCTGCCCGTTGAACTGTGGGTAATCAGACTGTGAATAACTTCGAACCGGCTGCTCGTTGAAACTGCACACAATAACTGTTTGCGGTTCTGTGCATAAGCTTGTGACAAGCGTCTGACAGTTACCCACAAAGCCCGCTGTCACTGGGGCTGAGAAAATTGATCAACAGATCGTCCAATCCGGGAAAAAAGACCTGTGGAAAAAGGTCCGGCGAAGGGCTGCGGGCATCATACCCACAGTTTCCACAGAGTTATCCAACGCGAAGCATCGATGAGCGATTACATATCCCACTCTTTCATGACGATATGAGTCTTGACCCGCACCATCTTGGGAAACTGTTCGATGATGGCCCGGATCTCCAGCAGACGTTCCATCGTAGCGGTCTCGACGTAGAGCAGCATGTCGGTCTCGCCGCTGATGCCGCAGCAGCGTTTGACCTCGGGCAGCGTACGGATCTGCGCCACATACTCCTCGCAACGGCTGTTCCGGTAGACCAGTTCCAGAAAGGCCCGCACCGCCGGGCGCTCGGGCGAAGCGATGCGGGCATGATAGCCACGGATGATTTCCTGCTGCTCGAGATGGCGGATGCGCTCGCTGACCGCCGTGCGCGACAGGTTGACCTCGCGCGCGATCCGGGCGACGGGCATCCTGGCGTCGTTGCGCAGCAGGGCGAGAATCTGGTGGTCGAACTTGTCCAAGGTGTTTTTCCGATGCCGATTGTCCATTGTCCCGGCGGCGATACGCCGCCTGACAGATCGTCGCCGGTTTCCGACGATGTGCCGGTCAATGACGCCGCTTTGCCAGCTCCGCATCCGCCGGGGGCTCCCTAATATATATCAGCAACCTCCCAACACCTATGGACCGGGCTTTCGCGCCGTGCCGGCGTTCGTGGGGAGGGCAACAACTATCCGATCGAGAACCCGACCATGAGCCGTTTGACCCAGGAACTGAGCCTTCTGCAGGGGATCGGTCTGCTGACCACCTCGCTGCTCGGTACAGGCATATTCATCGTTCCCGCCGTTGCCGCGAGTCTGGCCGGCCAGGCCTCGCTCTGGGCCTGGCCGCTGCTGATCCTGCTGGTGCTGCCCATCGCCTTCACCTTCGCCCAGTTGGGCAGGCGCTACCCGCATGCCGGCGGAGCCCTGCCCTGATCGGTCGCGCCTTCGGTGCCCGCATGGAGCTGGCCACAGCCTTCCTGTTCCTGGCGGTGATACCCGTGGGGCTGCCGGCGGCCCTGAAGATCGCCACCGGTTTCGGCCACGCGCTCTTCGATCTCACGCCGCTGCGCGAATTGCTCGTCCAGCTTGCGACCCTGGGCCTTATGCTGCTGCTCGGTCAACGCCCGGCCCGCGCCTCCGGCCTGGTACAGACCGCGATCGCCGTGCTTATCACCGCCACCGTGGTATCGGTCTGGTGGCGAGGCGGATTGCCGCGGGAGTCGCAGGCGCTGCTGCCGGTGACGAATCTGGAGTGGCAGGCGATCCCGGCCGCACTGGCGGTGATGTTCTGGTGTTTCGTCGGCATCGAGGCCTTTACCCATCTGGGCGAGGAGTTCAGGCATCCGCAACGGGACTTCCCGCTGGCATTGCTGGCCGGCGTGCTGCTGGCGGGCCTGGTGTACTGGGGCGCTTCGGTGGCCGTTCTGAGTTTCGGCACCTACGGCGACGAACAAGGCAACGCCACCTCGCTGCCGCAACTGCTGACGCTGTTGTGGGGAGACGGGCTGAGCTGGCTGGCGGCGTTAATCGGCTACCTGGCCTGTTTCGCCTCGATCAATATCTATCTGCAGGGGTTCGCACGCCTGGTCTGGAGTCTGGCCGACGAGGGCAAACTGCCGCGGGCGCTGGCGCTGCGCAACGGCCAGGGGGTACCGGCGCGGGCGCTGGCGCTGGTAACGGCCGGTTGCGGCTGTTTCGTGCTGTTGTCCTGGTGGCAATCGCTCTCCATCGAAGAGCTGATCCGCTATGCCAACGGCAACTTCGTGCTGGTCTATCTGCTGAGCATGGCGACAGGCTGCGTCCTGCTCAGGGGCGTCTGGCGCCTGCTGGCCGCGATCAGCACCCTGTTGTGCGGCCTGACGCTGGCACTGCTCGGTATCCAGATGCTCTACGCACTCGGATTATTGGCCCTGTTCCTCGTGCTCGGCAGAGTCTGGCCGAGCGGTCTGTTCGCACCGGGGCGGCGCTCCTACCGGGAAAGCCGTGGCACCTTGCCGTAGGAGCCTCGCCCCCGAGGCGAACAACGTTGGCACAGAGGTCGTTCGCACCGGGGCGGCGCTCCTACCGGGAAAGCCGTGGCACCTTGCCGTAGGAGCCTCGCCCCCGAGGCGAACAACGTTGGCACAGAGGTCATTCGCACCGGGGCGGCGTTCCTACAGGGAAAGCCGCAGCACCTTGCCGCAGGAGCCTCGCCCCCGAGGCGAACGAAGTCCGCAATATATGCTGTGCATAAAACGCCTGTACATAACTGGCTCAGAAAACAGCTTTAAACTATGCACAGTATCTGTTGGCGATATTGTGCATAACCCTTTGACAACCCCCTTGAAGTATCCTGCAAGGCCCGTTTCTAAAGGCTTTGTGGAAATTGATCAACAGACCAGCCAGATATGAAAAAACCGGCCTGTGGAAAACACCGGCCGGCAAAGGGTGAGACTTGATACTCAGCTTATCCACAGAGTTGTCCCGGATAGCATTGATCAGGGGGAATACTCTGAAGCAACCCCGCCCTGGCGGCGGGCAGGTCTACGTCGCTTACTGCTGGGCAACGGCCTCCGAGGGGCTGTCGAGTACCGCCTGCAGATGGTGCCCGAGATCGGCATGGTGGATCAGGCCGGAAAGCGGGCGAATCGCTGCGTCCGGTCCCCAGGCGATGACATTGACCGGTGTATGGGTATGAGTGCCGGTTCCCCAGACAACATTCTGCGCCTCGGCCAGCTCGCGGCCGATCAGGTTGTGCTGGATCTCGTCGCCATAGACATAGAACGCCTGAAAGTCCCGCACTTTCGGAAGACGCGCCGCGGCCAGATAATCGTGATCCGGAGTCAGGTAGGGATTCTCGGTGGTTTCGAGTATCCGTTCGGCCTGCTGCTCGGTAACCGGAAACGCATTATCCGCGCTGATGACCCGGGCCAGGGAGGCCGCGTTGCGCTCGTCTTCCGGCAGCCCCGCATACTCGCTCATCATGTCCGGAAAGCTCTTCTGCTGGGCATAGATGGCGTCGAGCAACGAGGTGGCGCCGAAGTTGAAATTGGGCTGGTAGTCCTGCGAGGCGAACGCCGGGCCCGGCAGGGCTTTACCCTTGGGCAGGCCCGCGGCGGAATAGCTGAACCCGAACGAGCCGGTCTCGTGGTCGGCGGTGACGATCACCAGGGTGTCGTCGCGACCTTGGACCCAATCGTGAACGTAGCCGATCGCCTCGTCGAACTTGACCATCTCGTGCAGCATGGTGCCGACGTCGTTGTTATGGCCGGCCCAGTCGATTTGACCGCCCTCGACCATCAGAAAGAAACCGTCCTCGTCCTGGCTCAGCACCTTAAGTGCCTCAGCCGTCATCTCGGTCAGGGTCGGTTCCCGGCGGGCCTCGTCGTCGCGGCTGTGGCTGTAGCGGATACCGTCCATCATGCCGGAATAGGCGAAAAGACCCAACACCTTGCCGCCATCAACGGCCGCCAGCTGATCGCGATTGAACGCCAACTGATAGCCCTGGGCCTGCGCCTCTGCCAGCAGGTCGCGGCTGTCCTTGCGCTTGGACTTCAACGTCAGGCCCTCGCCGGTCAGCGCCTGCAACTGCCGATAGACTTCGCCCTTGTCGTTGATCTCCTTCGGTATCCAGTGGCGCAGGCCACCGGAGAGCATCACGTCCGGGCCGGTTTCCAGCATCTGCACGGCGATCTCGTTTTCCAGCGAACGGTGCGGCTGGTGCGCGGCGAAGGCTGCCGGGGTCGCATGGGTGAGGCGGGTGTCCGACACCAGGCCGGTCGCCTTGCCCAGACGCTTGGCCTTTTCCAGGACGGTTTCCTGCGGATACCCCTGATTGTCGACGCCGATCACTTCCGATACCGCAGCGCGGCCCAGCGCCAGCTGGGTGGCAGAGCAGGCGGAGTCGACCACCAGAGCGTCGTGCGGATAGGTCATCGAGATCCCGGCCATACCTTCGGTCGCCAGCTGATGGATCGCCGTATCACGCCCCTGATAGATCGAATGCGGCGCCAGCCGGGCATAGCTTTCCAGCAGGCCCACCTGTTGCGGCCCCATGCCATCGCCGATCATCAGGATCACGTTCTTGACCGGCGCCGCCAGCACCGCGCCCGAAAACAGGCAACCGCAGACTGTCGCCAGGCCAAGAGAGTTGAGTCGTTTCATAACAGTTCCTTCTTGTTGTTGTTGAAACAAAGCGGGATCCGCAGGGCTCCCAAGGGAAAAGCTTAAATCCGTATCGGCACTTGCCGTTCATCATGAACGGCCGTGCCGATACTGCAGCATTGGAATTTCCGATGGTGCACCGCGAATCAGGCGGCTGTGGCACCGAAATGCTTGCCCAGCAGGGCGTGGTAGAAGTCGCGGTCGCGCAACACCCCGACCAGGCTGTCGCGCTCCTTCAGCAGTACCGGCTGGCCGGTCTGATAGCGGATCTCCAGCGCCTCGCGCATCGAGATCTCGGGGCTGGCCACCACCAGGGTATCCTGATCGAGGCTCCTGACATCGGCGCCTTTCTGCCACTGCTGCACCTGCAGTGCCTGTTCCTGGCGGCCGGCACCGATCAATTGACCGGCTTCGTCCATGCGCAGCCAGGTGTGCTCCTGACGGTTCAGCACCACCAGCTCGTCCAGACGTTCCAGTTCCGCCATGCCGGTCATCAGCGAGCGCCCGCGCAGCACGTTGAGCGGGTTGGTGTGGGCAACGAAGTTCTTCACGTAGTCGTTGCAGGGGTTGAGCACGATGTCCTCGGGGCGGCCGTGCTGGATGATCCGCGCCGACTCCATGATGGCGATATGGGAACCGATCTTCAGCGCCTCGTCGAGGTCGTGGCTGACGAACAGAATGGTCTTGTTGAGCCTGCGCTGCAGCTCGATCAGTTCGTCCTGGAGCTGGTTGCGGATCAGCGGGTCCAGCGCGGAAAAAGGCTCGTCCATGAGCAGAATGTCGCTGTCCATTGCAAAGGCCCTAGCCAGGCCAACGCGCTGCTGCATACCGCCGGACAGCTCGTGGGGCAGCTTGCTGCTCCACTCGGCCAATCCGACCATTTCCAGTTTCTCCATCGCCCGCTGCTGTCGCTCGGCCTTGCCCATACCCTGCATTTCCAGACCGAAAGCGACATTCTCGAGCACGCTGAGCCAGGGCATCAGCGCGAATTTCTGAAACACCATCGACACGCGCTTGCTGCGCATATGGCGAAGGGTTTTGGCATCACAACTGGCCATGTCGACCATGCGCTCGCCATCCTGCACCAGCAGCTCGCCGCGGCTGATGGGGTTGAGTCCGTTGACCGCGCGCAGCAGGCTGGATTTGCCGGAGCCCGACAATCCCATCAGCACGCAGATTTCGCCGCGCTGCACTTCCAGACTGGCACCGTGAACACCGACCACCTGGTTGGTGCTGTCGATGATCTCCTGCCGGGTCTTGCCCTGGTCCAGCAGCGCCAGGGCCTGGTGTGCTTTCCTGCCGAACACCACATCGAGGTTGCGAATACTGACAGCCGCCATGATCAGGACTCCTCTTTGGCGCGGGGATTCTTGCAGATGCGGTCGAGGATGATGGCAACCAGCACGATGGCCAGGCCCGCCTCGAAGCCCTGCGAAATATTGACGGTATTGAGCGCCCGCACCACCGGCTTGCCGAGTCCGTCGGCACCGACCAGCGCCGCGATCACCACCATCGACAGCGACAGCATGATGCACTGGGTGATGCCGGCCATGATGTTGGGCATCGCCGCCGGCAGTTCGACCTTGAACAGCAGCTTCATCGGCGTGGCGCCGAAGGCGCGGCCGGCCTCGAGCAGCTCTTCCGGTACCCGGCCAATGCCGAGACAGGTCAGGCGGATCGGCGCCGCGATGGCGAAGATGATGGTCGAGATCAGACCCGGGACGACACCGAGGCCGAACAGCACCAGCGTCGGAATCAGGTAGACAAAGGTGGGGATCGTCTGCATCAGGTCCAGTACCGGCCGCAGCAGGGTATAGACCCAGGGCTTGTGGGCCGCCAGGATGCCCACCGGAATGCCGATGAGTATCGAGATGAAGGTCGCGCTCAGCACCAGCACGAAGGTCTCGAGCATCTCCTGCCAGTAGCCGAGATTGAGGATCAGCAGCAGCGAGGCGACGACGAAGAGCACCAGCGGGATACTGCGGTGCAGCAGCCAGGCGATTGCCGCGGTCAACAGGATGGGGACCCAGACCGGGAACCACTGGAACAGTGAAACCAGGTTCAGGATCAGCCATTCCAGCGAAATGGCGACGGTATCGAAAAAGCCGGCGGCATTGAAGGTCAGCCAGTCGACGAACAGCTCCATCCAGTGGCCGAGGGGTATCTTGTGATCGGTTAACCAGTTCATAGCGCGGTTTCCTCAGGGCGAACGAATCCAGGCGCCATGCCCGGGGGCATGGCGACGGGTTTTCTGACAGTCATCGGAAAGCGATCAGAGCTCGAGATGAGTCCTGAGTGCCGCCAGACCCGGCTGGCCATCGCGGGTCATGACACCCTCGAGCCAGGCGTCTAGCACCTGCGGATTGCGCTGCAGCCAGCTGCGGGCCGCATCGCGCGGCTTCTGGCCGTCATCGAGAATGGCCCCCATGATCTCGTTCTCCATCTGCAGCGAGAACGCGAGGTTGGTCAGCAGCTTGCCGACGTTCGGGCACTCGGTAGTGTAGCCCTTGCGCACATTGGTATAGACGGTGGCGCCGCCGAAATCGGGGCCGAACCAGTCGTCGCCGCCGCTGAGGTATTCGATCTCGAAATTGGAGTTCATCGGGTGCGGCGCCCAGCCGAGGAAGACGATCCACTGGTCGCGCCGCACGGCGCGGCTGAGCTGGGAGATCATGCCCGCTTCGGACGACTCCACCAGCCGGAACCCCTCGAGGCCGAAGGCGTTGTCGTCGATCATCTTCTGGATCAGGCGGTTGCCGTCGTTGCCCGGCTCGATGCCGTAAATGGTGTCCTTGAACTTGTCGCGGTATTTGGCCAGATCCGCAAAGCTCTTCACACCGCCGTCATAGGCCGCTTTCGACACCGCCAGGGTATATTTGGCACCCTCGAGGTTGGCGCGCAGGGTCTCCACCGTACCGGCCTCGCGATATTTGGCGATATCGCCTTCCATCGTCGGCATCCAGTTGCCGAGGAATACATCCAGATCGTTGGCCGCCAGCGAGGTGTAGGTCACCGGTACCGACAGCAGATCCGTACGGCTCTTGTAGCCGAGTCCCTCGACGATCTCCGAGGCGACCGCGGTGGTCGAGGTGATATCGGTCCAGCCGACATCGGCGAAGCGCACGGTCTCACAGCTGTCGGCCAGGGCCGTGGTGCTGATACCCGCCGCGATTGCAGTGCTGAAAAGGGCGTTGCGAAGTTTCTTCAGGGAGGTGTTCATAGTCATTCCTGTTGCTGTTGTTATGGGCCTGTACCTCCAGGGCAGCCCGGCAAAGGGTCTTTCGACCTGCGTCCGGGCTGGCGTGGAGCCACAGTTGCGCAGGCTTGCGCCTGCGCACCGTTAAGGCTGTGTTGAAAAATCAATAAGGACTTTCGAGTTCTCCAAGTTCTACGAAGACGCTCTTGGTCTGGGTGTAGTGATAGAGGCTCTCGATGCCGTTTTCGCGGCCGATGCCGGACTCCTTGTAACCGCCGACCGGCATTTCGGCCGGCGAAGCCCCCAGGTATTGATCCAGCAGATGCCGGCCTGCAGCTGCGCGATCACGCGGTGGGCGCGTCCGATATCACGGGTGAATACACCGGCGGCCAGGCCGACGCGGGTATCGTTGGCGCGGCGGATCACCTCGTCCTCGTCGCTGAAACGCAGCACCGACATCACCGGCCCGAAGATCTCGTCGCGCACGTTGGGCATATCGTCCGAGCAGTCGGCGAAGACGGTCGGTTCGACGAAGCAGCCGTTGTCGAGGCCTTCGCCGGTGGCGCGACGGCCGCCGCAGAGCAGACGGGCACCGGCCTGCCGTGCCGCTTCGATATAACCAAGCACCTTGTCGAGGTGCTTTTCGGAGATCAGCGCGCCGATCTGGGTCTCGGGATCCAGCGGATCGCCGATGCGCAGCGCGCGGGTGCGTGCTTCCAGCTCCTCGAGGAAGGCATCGTAGATCTCGTCATGAACGAAGACCCGGGTGCCGTGGGTGCAGACCTCGCCCTGGGTATAGAAGTTGGCCAGCAGGGCGCCGGAGACGGCGGTCTCGACCTTCGTGTCCGGGAACACGATCATCGGCGACTTGCCGCCCAGTTCCATGGTGACCGACTTGAGGGTACCGGCCGCCGCCGCCATGACGCGCTTGCCGGTACCGCATTCACCGGTGAATGAGACCTTGGCGATCTCGGGGTGATTGGTCAGCAGGGCACCGGTACGGCCATCGCCCTGGACGACGTTGAAGACGCCGTCCGGCACGCCGGCTTCGCTGAAGATTTCGGCCAGCTTCATCGCCGTCAGCGGCGTCTCCTCGGACGGCTTGAAGATCATCGCATTGCCCGCGGCCAGCGCTGGCGCGGCCTTCCAGCAGGCGATCTGGATCGGGTAGTTCCAGGCGCCGATGCCGGCGCAGATACCCAGCGGCTCGCGACGGGTATAGAAGAAGTTGCCGTTGCCCAGGTCCTGGTAATCGCCCTGAATCTTGCCGGCCAGGCCCGCGTAATACTCGATGACGTCGGCGCCGGTGTGGATATCCACGGCCAGCGCTTCCTGCAGCGGTTTGCCGGTATCCAGCACCTCGAGCCGCGCCAGCTCCTCGTTGCGCTCGCGCAGCAACTCGACGGCGCGCAGCAGGATGCGACTGCGCTCGGTCCCGGTCATCGCCGACCAGCGGGCAAAACCCTCTTTGGCGGAGGCGATCGCAGCTTCCACATCGGCCTCGGCGGCCTGCTGTACCTGCGCCAGCACCTCGCCGGTCGCCGGGTTGCGGGTCTCGAAGGTCTCGCCGCTCGCCGCGTCCCGGCAACGGCCATGAATGTATTGAGTAATGATGTTCATGATGTCTGTGCAGTCCTGGTTGGGAGTCGCGACTCGGTGAATTCAGACGGCAGTTGCCGCTCCAGATAGTCGGTGATGATGCGCTGGGCCAGATTGCTGTTGATACCGTCCGGCGTCAGGGCTCCGCGCAGCCAGATGCCGTCGATCAGGGCCGCGATGCCCTGGGCGACGAACTGCGCCCGCTGCGGCTCCATCACCCGTTTAAGCTCGAGACGCAGGTGCGAGAGCAGCCGCTGCTCGTTGACCCGCTGCAGCCGGAACAGCGCCTCGTGGTGCATCGCCTGGGACCAGAACGCCAGCCAGGTCTTGACCACCTTGCGATCGAGCTGGCGGGGGTCGAAGTTGCCGCCGACGATCGCCTTGATCCGGGCCTTTACATCATCGGGATCGGTCTCGGCGAGGCGCTCGCGCACACCCTCGGACAACTGCTTGAGCACCGAACGCATCGTTGCCTCGAGCAGCCCGTCCTTGCCGCCGAAATAGTGATTGATGATTGCCGGCGAAACCCCCGCATAGCGACTGATGATCGCCACGCTGGCCTTCTGCAGACCCTGCGAGTCGATCGCCTCCATGGTGGCGCGTATCAACTGCGGTTTTCTGATTTCCGGCATCCCGACTTTGGGCATGGGAAACCTGCCTCTCTTTTTTAATTAAACGACCATTTAATAACAGCCTGACGTTTTCGCACCGCACTGTCAACCCGGGATCGGGCGATGTGCGCAAACAGACAGGAAAAATCACGAAAATCGACAAAATTGTCGGTCATGAATATGAAGGCGTCGTTTATTGGCATGCGTGAGGCATGAGGCATGAGGCATGAGGCCACGGTAGGATGAATGGAGCGGCGCAGCCGCGCAACCCATCAGCGCAATCAGCGCCCGTCGCGCCGCCAGACGATCAGCTGGTTGTTCGCCGGCATCGCAAAGTCGTGCTCGAGAACCAGCCCCTCGGCAGCCGCCAGAGTGTCGACGGCCTCGAAATCGCGGATGCCGCTGCGGGGATCACGACAGCGAAGCCAGCGGTCGAATTCGCCGTTGCTGTCGCTGGTATAGTGACCGCCATAGCGGAAGGGACCGTAGATGCACAGCAGGCCACCCCGCTGCAGTACCCGACCGACACCGCTGATCAGCGCCTCGACTTCCGTCCAGCCGACGATATGCAGGGTATTGGCGGTAAAGACAGCATCATAGGGCGCTCCGGGCCAGTGCGGCGCCGCCACGTCCAGCACGCGGGGGCAGTATATTGTCGCCGCCATGACGCTGCAGGTTGGCCGCCAGGGATTCGAGGTGGACATCCAGTTCGGTCGGCTGCCACGACAGATGCGGCAGCGAGGAGGCAAAGTGGGCCGCGTGCTGGCCCGAACCGCTGCCGATCTCCAGCAGCCGGCGGCTTTGCGCCAGCAGCGGGGCCAGCCGGGCGAGTATCGGGGCCTGATTTCGGGCGCAGGCCTCACTGTAGGTCAACCAGGTCAAGGCAGCTCTCCACTAGTGTACTGTTTCACCCTTAAAGGCACTTATAGCGAGTCGCCAAGGAGCTGGCCGCAAGGCGCATTTTTGAAGGCATAGTGGACCTATGTCGAGAAAATGCAACACCGCGGACAGCCCCTTGGCGGCTCGCCCGGAGGAGACCGCCAATTCGCGCCCCGCGGCGTTGCCGTTCTTGGCAAGAGCGCCACTATTCCCAGCGAACGGCGCCTTGCTGGACACGAATTGGCGGGCTCTATAAGTATCTATTAGGGTGAAACAGTACACTACGGGGCTTCCATTCTCCCCAGCGCAAAAGGGAGCTGTCAACCGACCGCCGCGCTGACGTCGATGCCGCCGCCCTTGGTCTGCTTGTGCAGGTACATCTGACGATCGGCCAGCCCCAGCAGCCCCTCGGCATCGTCGGCATCGTCCGGGAAGACCGCAAGGCCTATGCTGCCGCCCTGCGTCAGCGCGATATCGCCAACCCGGAAGGGCGTATCGAACAGCAGCTCGAGCTTTTCCCGCACCTTGTTGAGCTGGTGCTCGCCGTCCAGCACCGGGATCAGGACCACGAACTCGTCACCATGGATACGGGCCACGGTATCTTCGCCGCGCATCGATTCGCGCAGGCGGACACCGATCTGGATCAGCAGCTGATCGCCGACATCATGGCCCCAGCGATCGTTGACCTGCTTGAAATCGTCGAGATCGAGGAAAAGACCGCCACCCGGCTCGAGGTGCGCTGTGCCGAACGGATCGCCTGTTCGAGCCGGTCGAGCAGCAGATTGGTGTTGGGCAGGCCGGTCAGATGATCGAAGTGAGCCTTGTCATAGAGGCTTTTCTGCTGCTCGAGCAGGCGGAAGCGGGCGCGCAGGATCCGCAGGACCACCCAGCCGCCCTGCAGCATCAGCAGAACACCGCCCCCGAGCAGCCCGGCCAGCAGCCAGATATCCAGTGCCTGCCAGGGTGGCTGATAGCTCAGCTCGAGCCGTAGCGGCTGCATCAGACCGGTGTAGCTGTGGCTGTAGCGGAACGGTCTGATCGGCAGCGACCGGCTCAAATCCGGCTGCAGCCTGGCCAGCAACCCGCGCTCGCCGAGATCCCCGTCCGGATGGATCAGCTGCACGTCCAGACCCGGAAGGTCCTGGGCCCAGCCGGGCAGCAATGCATCGGCGCGGATCACGAGCAGCGCATAACGGGAATACCCCTGGCCGGCCACCGCGTCCTCATCGTCGAGCGGCGTAACGGCATGGTAAAGCAGATAGCCGCGGCTGTTGCCCAGTATTATCGGGCGCGAGATGCCATCCGGCCTGACCGCGCCGCTGATCAGCCCGCTCAGTACCGACGTTTCCTGGGCCAGGTCCATGCCCAGCAGAGCCCGCGCCTCGGGCAATTCCGGCTCCAGCAGCACCACCGGGTAATAGTCGTCCGGCTGCGCGCCGGCATCCGCCGGGCGCAGCGGATGGATATCGAAACCGCGCGACTCCCCTGCCCGCATCTTCGCCTCGAAGCCCTCGCGCTCCACAGCGGGTACGCGACTGGCAATGGCAAGCATGTAAAGGTCGGAATGATGCTGATGAATCAGGTTTGCGAACGCACGCGCCCGTGCAAGATCGAGCTCGGACTGGGTGGAAAGGTAATGGGCGAAGCTTTCCAGCGCCATCTGACGTGACCGGAGCTGGCTGTCGACTTGATGGGTGAGATCGCCGGCGAGGGTTTCGAAACGGGTTTCGAGGCGGCGATATTCCAGGCTGAGTGCGCTGCCGATAAACAGGAGCACGGCAAACACCCAGACGACCAGATTGCTGATCAGGTGGGCTCGCGGCATCAGGTCAACGGGTGAGCGCTCCATGCTGTTATCCCGGCACTGTTGATTCGAACTTGAATGATGTCTCCGAAAAGCGGCCGAATCAAGAAAAACCGGTAACGGCGACGTCGCTTAACCGCCGCCTGAAAGCACGAAACCGGTAACGGGAAGGCCCGCTACCGGTTTCGTCAGCACCGGACCTGATCCAGGCCCGGCGGCATGCCGATCGATCAGAGAACTCAGTTCTTCTCTTTGTCGACCAGCTTGTTCGCGGAGATCCACGGCATCATTGCACGCAGACGCTCACCGACCTGCTCGATCGGGTGAGCCGCGTTGTTGCGACGGTAAGCGGTCATCGAAGCGTAGTTCGAAGCGCCTTCCTGTACAAACATCTTGGCGTATTCGCCGTTCTGGATGCGCTTCAGCGCGTTGCGCATGGCAGCACGGGATTCGTCGTTGATGACCTCCGGACCGGTCACGTACTCACCGTACTCGGCGTTGTTGGAGATCGAGTAGTTCATGTTGGCGATGCCGCCTTCGTACATCAGGTCGACGATCAGCTTCAGCTCGTGCAGACACTCGAAGTAAGCCATTTCCGGCGCGTAACCGGCTTCGGTCAGGGTTTCGAAACCGGCCTTGACCAGCTCGACGGCGCCGCCGCACAGGACCGCCTGCTCACCGAACAGGTCGGTTTCGGTCTCGTCCTTGAAGGTGGTTTCGATGATGCCGGTACGACCGCCGCCAACACCGCTGGCATAGGACAGGGCAACGTCCTTGGCCTTGCCGGAAACGTCCTGGAAGATCGCGACCAGGTCGGGGATACCGCCGCCCTTGACGAACTCGGAGCGCACGGTGTGGCCCGGGGCCTTCGGCGCGATCATGATAACGTCCAGATCCTTGCGCGGCACGACCTGGTTGTAGTGGATGGAGAAGCCGTGGGCGAAGGCCAGGGTGGCACCTTCTTTCAGGTTCGGCTCGATCTCTTCACGGTACAGCTGGCCCTGGAACTCGTCCGGAGTCAGGATCATGACCAGGTCGGCGGAAGCAACGGCATCGGCGACGTCAGCCACCTTCAGACCGGCACCTTCGGCCTTGGCGCGGGAAGCGGAGCCGGCACGCAGACCGACAGTCACGTCAACGCCGGAATCCTTCAGGTTGCAGGCGTGGGCGTGGCCCTGGGAACCGTAACCGATGATGGAAACTTTCTTGCCCTGGATGATCGACAGATCACAGTCTTTGTCGTAATAGACTTGCATGATGAAATCCTGAATGGGGTGGCTTCTGTTCGCACGCCGTCACAGCGGCGGCTCGATGGCGACAAAGATAAGCGATAAACGCCATTGCGTAAAATGATATATATGCAACGTTATATTTCGCTTTGTGCAATAATAAGCGACATCATCGTTGCACCGGCACGACCGGAGACCCCAGGTGGATACAAGATCCCTCCAGCTGTTCCTGAGCCTCTCGGAAACCCTGCACTTCGGACGCTCCAGCGAGGCCTGCCATATCAGCCCCTCGACCCTGAGCCGCACCCTGAAACAGCTCGAGGAAAGCCTCGGCGTACAGCTGTTCGAGCGCGACAACCGCACCGTCACCCTGACCCACGAAGGCCGGCTGTTCCAGCAATATGCCCGCGAAGCCCTGGCCCAGTGGGACCTGATCCGCAACTCGCTGCTCGCCGAAGCGGCCGAGCTGCACGGCGAGATCAGCATGTACTGCTCGGTGACGGCCAGCTACAGCTTCCTGTACGAGATCCTCAGCCGTTTCCGCCACGACTACCCGCGCATCGAGATCAAGCTGCATACCGGCGATCCGGACCAGTCCATTGCCCGCGCCCTGGCCGGCGACGAGGATATCGCCATCGCCGCCCGGCCCGACAGCCTGCCCGCCGGGCTCGACTTCAAGCCGATCGCCGCCTCGCCGCTGCTGTTCATCGCCCCACAGGGCGATCTCGGCTTTGCGCTGCCGCCGGCCGGCGAGTCGGCCGCCGAACACTGGTCCGACGTCCCGATGATCCTGCCCGAAGGTGGCGTCGCCCGGGACCGGGTCGACGAATGGTTCCGCGCCATCGGCATCCGGCCCCATATCTACGCACAGATCGCCGGTAACGAGGCCATTGTCAGCATGGTCAGCCTGGGGTTCGGCATCGGCGTGGTACCGCGCCTGGTGCTGGAGAACAGCCCGCTGGCCGAGCGGGTGCAGATTCTGGATGCAAGACCGGAGCTTGCACCGCTGGAGGTCGGCCTGTTCGCGCTGGAACGAAAGCTGAAGAACCCGCTGATTCAGGCCTTCTGGGCGCAGTTGCCGGGCGAGGCGTGAGGCGCCACCAATAAAAACACGAAGCCCCGCAATTGCGGGGCTTCGAAGATCGTCACACCGGGGAATTAACCGGCGCTGTTGACCATATGCTCGATGGCGGCCTTGATCTCGTCGTCGGAGCAGTCGGCGCAGGTACCGCGCGGCGGCATCGCATTGATACCGTTGATCGCATTCTGCAGCAGGGTATCCATGCCCTTGGCGCTACGGTCGGCCCAGTCGCTGGTGCCGAACTTCGGTGCGCCGGCAACACCGGTGCCGTGGCAGGCCATGCACTTGGTGTTGTAAACCTCTTCGCCGCTGCGTGCGCCGCCGGCGGAAGCCGTGGCCGCAGCAGCCGCGCCGCCGCAGCTGTCGTCGCCGACCATGCAGACGGAACCTGCCGGCTTGATACGCTCGATGATCTTCTCTTCGTCGGTAGCCGCCTGAACGGAAGCCACCAGCGCAACACCCAGACCCAGGGCGCAGAGCGCGGACGCAAATTTATTCACAGTCGGGACCCTCATTACTTTGCAAGAATTCGGCGCCTCGGCTCACCCGTTGCAGGCCCTGGCCTCACTGTGGACGCAGGGCAGATCACCGGTGCGCTGACGCATGGCGTAATTGGCGCAAAAGTATAACGGCAAAAGCCCCTAACGGAAACGGGACTTTTAGCGATACGCCGCGGATATACCGGCGACTCGCGCCGTCCGGAAGCCGATACGGGAACGAACGGTGCCCGGAGCCTGTACGGTCAGACAGATCGCAGGTTGACCAGAAAGCGAAGGCGCGATAGCCGGCAACCGCCGTCGTGCTGCGCCCGACATGGAGGGTTACGCGGCGCCCGAATGGCGCAACGCCACCCGGGCTCGCTGGACCTGGCCCCCGAACGTATGACGTAGCCTGGAATGAGCGCAGCGAAGTCCGGGGATGGTGCAATGCGCTTCGCTTATTGGCACCCGACGACGGGCACAAAAGAAAGGGGTGCAGGGTCGGGAAGGCGCCATCCATGGCTTGCTCCCTGCCGATACGTGTCCTGATCGGTCTGCGAACAACTCTAACGCACACCGGTGACAGAACCGTGACAGCCCCCGGCTGATCAGCATTCGATCAGTGCGCGTTCCGCAACGAAAAGGGCTTGGCAAACGCCTTTGCAATCCGTAACATAGCCGCCTGCAAACAACTTCCTTTGCGCGCCCGTAGCTCAGCTGGATAGAGTAGCAGGTTCCGATCCTGTTGGTCGGGGGTTCGAATCCCTCCGGGCGCGCCATCTTTTATAAGCCTCCTAGCGATAGCAGTCACTAACAAAGCATCTAGATATTTAAATTTGGTTCCCCCTCAGGTTCCCTCTGCATAACTACTGCCTATCCTCCCGATACTGCAAGAACGCACTGGCGTGGTTCAGCGGCGAGCGCGTGATGTACTCACTTCCCGCTGATAGCAGCTTTACAGGAATATCAACAGAATGACATAGGCGCCCACGCCATACCTGCACGAATACTCGGGTCCTGAGAAGCCCCCAGCTTATTGCAGCAAGGCCAGCGCCTGCTCATGCGGCATACTTACCGACCCACTATGCTGCACCTCCTGGCGCGAACTGTAGGCTTTGGGTGCCATCCGCTCGGCACACCACTTCAGATTGTCGGCCATCGCCCTGGCCACCGACGCTTCGATCTCGCCGGCTTCCAGCTTGTCCACCAGCTCCACCAGGCGGTCTGCATGCGCATATCCTGCAGCCTCGCGAGCTAGCCGGTACTGGTCCGAAAACTCCTTGTGGCGGCCATCGACAATCCACAGCAGCACGGTGCTCTTGCTGGGCATATCAGAGTCCGCGCAGATGGAGCGCAGGGATTCTCCAGCTGCGAGCCGTTCACAGATCTTGTTGCCGAGTGCCGATTCGTAGCTGGACGGGCGAGACATTTGAATATCCTGATCGAAATCACGTTTCGTTATAATATAACATATTTTGATGGTCCTAAAATTTCTGCGAGACAAAAGGGTAAAGAGGATTCGCAACCCCCGCTCTCAAAATCGGGGGCGTACTATTTAGAGGTACCCGCGGCCCACTACCGTTTTCAGAAGGCGACTGCTCGGAGTGCCAAGAGTTGGATGTAATCTCCGCTTGCAAGGCTGCGGATACACTCTTATCAGCCTTGGGTCGCGCGGTGGCCTCGTGGACATTCACCTGCTGGCGATATAGTCCCACACTAAACCACGCCACACCGGCAATTTGCCTTTGGTGATGACAGATTTTCGCCCCTCCTTCGCGCCCGCGAGCAACGACAGTGGCCGACCCGGCCCCGCAACTTTGGTGCGGTCGCGGGTTAAGTCTTACTCGCACTGGCCTAATGTGCCGAATACCTGAAAGATAAGCCGCCGGTACGACTTAGTGGTGTCGATGCATTTCGTTAGCGAACGGACCCGACACCACGCGCTTCCAATGCGCCAGTTACCTCGATCAGATGAGGAAAGTAGTATCCCGAGCTGAATCAGCGGCCACACGACCAGCACGTACCGGTCGCGCAGATACGACAAGGCAGCAGCCAGCCAGACCCGAAAGTTCCAACTTTGCCCCGGACGCCGCGCCCTCGAAAACTCCTTCGCAGCTCGCTTTTCGAAGCGCATCCGTCTGCGAGGCGGTGTCCTGTTCCGACGGTCGATTTGCCCATTGCCGGTAAGTTCCATTTTTCGCCTGCTTGTCCGTTAACGCTTACCACTTCCGTTAAATTACCAACCCCAATGTGACACTTATGGTGACGAACGACAGCAGTGTCGTAGCCAGCAACATACTCGAGCAAATGGAGCGATAGCCGTAGTTGCCTCCGATGATCGGGTAGATGCTCATCATCGGCATCGAGGCCATCAGTACGGCTGCGGCCTTCAGCTGAGGTTCCAGCCCGGGTATCAGCAGGATCATCAGGCTCACCAGCAGTGGGTGCATGACGAGCTTGCCGGTGACCACGGTGCCGATTTCACCGAGGTTGCCCCGCAGGTTGGTGTTGACCAGCGCCCCCCGACAACGAAGAGTGCGATACTGGCCGCGGTGCGCGCCAGCATGTCCAGGCTCCTGGCGATTACGTCGGGCAGCGTCAGGTCCAGGGCCGATATCAGAAGGCCACACGCAATCGCGATGATCAGAGGGTTGCGCGCCACCCGAGAAATCACGGCCTGCAAGGCCTCCTGCAGGCGAGTGCCGTTCTTTCGCCCGACACTGTACTCGATGGTCACCAGTGCCAGCGGTAGGATCAGGATATTTTCGATCATCAGGCACATGGCGAAGGCATTGGTCGGCGGGTGGTCGAATATCAGCAGCAGTACCGGATAGCCGATAAAGGAGCTGTTGGACATGGACATGCCGATGCCCTTGACGCCGCTGCCGGTGAGGTCATTGCGCAGCAGGGTTTTACTGATGGTGATGCCGAACAGAAGCGCTAGCACGGACCCCAGTCCGTAAACCAGCAGATAGGTCGGTTCGACGACATTGCCGAACTCCATAGTGCCGAGCGTGCTGATGATCAGCGCCGGCATCGCGAGGTAGAGCACGAAGCGGCCAAGTCCCGGGATGGCGTCCTGCGGCATCAGCTTCGTTCTGACCGCGACGAAACCGAGAGCGATCAGCAGGAAAATGGGAGCCGTCGTGGCCAGGATCTCAAGCATGCTTTCTCTCCGAAAAGGATAAATTGGGCAGGTGCCCTTCATTGGTACAGAAGCGCGGGCTGGGGTGGTGGGCAACGCTGTCAAGCGATTATCGGTCGGAGGCGAGCATTTGCCGATCAAGCCCGGCAGACCTATTTAGCGTCCGCCGGAACAGGGGTTCAGGGTTTGGGGATGCCAAACTCTTCTGGTGACATCTTGGTTTCACCGACGTTGTGCAATGACCAGGTGGTTACCGACTGGTAATGTTTTAGATAGGCATCGGCTACCTCACCACTGATATTTACCATCACGGCCCCGAAGTCTGCCATGAACCTTCCGAACGCTTCCTCCGAAGCGGCCTTGCTGAAAGCATCCGTCAGCTCGGTCTTAGCATCATTCGGAATGTCACGTTTGGCGAAAATGCCATAGAAGGGCCCCCAGGGCAGAAATTGTTTGAAATCCGGCAGGTCCGTGGTGATCAGAGGGATATCCTCGAGGCCAGGTATCGGCTCATCGGAAACCACCGCCAGTGGCTTCACACGGCCGGCGCGTATATGTTCACGCACGGCGGTCAGCCCCGCAGGCATAAAATCGACGTGACCGCCTTGAAGGGCGGTGATACCCGGGCCTTCTCCATCGAATGGCACAGCGCGGACGTCGAAATCGGTGGTCGACTTCAGCATGGCACCGACGACAAAAGGCAGACCACCCGGCCCGGTCGAGCCCATCTTGACTTCACCCGGATTGGCCTGGACGTCGGCGACAAGGTCCTTGAGCGAGTTCCACGGCTTGTCGTTATTCGTGACGATCACGGCCACTCCGCGGGCGAGAATATTCACCGGGTAGAAGTCGGCATAGTCGATCTTCGACAACCCGAGCACCTTGTGCAGCTGCGGATTTTCGGCCCCGTACAGCAGCGTGTAGCCATCGCTGGGGCGGGAATTGACGAAGTTAGTGGAAATAGCGCCGGCGCCGCCGGCGCGATTCGTCAATACAATGCTTTTGCCCAGCTCCAGTTCGACAATTGGCGTGATGGCCCGGGCGACGTTGTCCATGGCACCGCCGGCGCCCCACATAATCACGCCCTGAAAGTCTTTTTCCGGAAAGTCCGCGGCAAAGCTGGCGCCGGCCATTGTACCCGTAAGTACGGCAGTGCTCAGGATTCTGTATAGTTTCTTCTTCACTTTATGTGCTCCTCTCTTGTTGTCGATGAATCGCTGGCGGATCGGGCTAGACTGCTTCTGGTCATCGTCTTCAGCCAGCAAAGTATTCCAGCGCGACCAGGTAGCCGAGCGTTCCGAAACCGGCCACAATCCCTTCAGCACGACCGGATACAAACGAGTGGTGGCGGAACGCCTCACGCGTGTGGATGTTGGAAATATGGACTTCGATCACAGGATGCTCGAACGTGTTCAGCGCATCCAGGATTGCCACCGAGGTGTGGGTGTAGGCCGCGGGGTTGATGATGATACCGGCCGCCTTTTCACGCGCCTCGTGTATCTTCTCGACAATCGCCCCTTCGTAATTGCTCTGGAAGAACTCGATCTCAAGACCCAGTTCCTGGGCCTTTTTCGCCATCCGCGCTTCCACATCGGCCAGTGTCTCGAGGCCGTAGATCTCCGGCTGACGCTTGCCCAGCAGGTTCAGGTTGGGGCCGTTCAGCACATAGATAGTCTTACTCATAATCACAACTCCAAATCCGTTGATTAGTAGCCAAATAGTCGTGGCAAGAACGTGACCGTTTCCGGAATGAAGGTCACGATTGCGAGTACGATCAGCTCGACGACAAACAGAGGCATGATTCTGCGGGACAGCGCGCCGACGCCCACGTTAGCGATCGAGTTGGATACGAACAGGCAGATTCCCATTGGCGGCGTCACAAGTCCGATCATCAGGTTAAATATGACGACGATACCGAAATGAACGGGATCCAGACCAAGGTGCATGGCAATGGGATGCAGGATCGGCAGCAGAATCAGCATGGCTGCAATCCCTTCCAGGAACAGGCCCACGATCAGCAGGATGAGGTTCACCGCGAGCAGAAACACCCAGGGACTGGTGATTTCCGCCAGTACCATCTCGCTCACTTTCTGCGGAACCTGCGAAAAGGTCAGCAGCCAGTTCGCCACGGAAATGACGCCGATGATGATCAGGATCACTGAGGAGTCCCGCATGGCGCGGATGAATACCCGTGGCAGCGCGCTAAGATGCAGGCTCTTGAGCACGAACATGCCCGCCAGCAGCGCGTAGCCCGCTGCCAACGCCGCAGCTTCCGTGGGTGTGACGATACCGGTCAAGATCGAGCCAACGATAAAGATTGGCATGCACAGCGGTACCCAAGCCTCCTTAAGAGCGATTAAACGCGCCTTTAGCGACAGCCTGTCGTGCATCGGTGCATAGTGGGCCGCTTTGACGCGCACGTAGACTGATAACCCGATCGCCAGCAGGATGCCAGGCGCGACGCCAGCGAGGAACAGCGCCGGGACCGATACTCCGGAGGTGATGAGGGCGTAGATGATCACCGGAATACTCGGCGGAATCATCGGACCGATCACCGAAGAGGCTGCGGTCAGCGCGGCGGCGAAGTCGCGTGGATAGCCCTCCCTCTCCATTTCAGGAATAAATATGCGCCCCAGTGCCGAGGTATCGGCAACGGCGGAGCCTGACAAGCCAGCGAAGATCACTGATGCCCAAATATTCACGTGGGCAAGCCCCGCCTTCATATGGCCAACACAGGCGTTGGCAAACTTGATGATGCGAGCAGTGATACCGCTCTCGTTCATCAACTCGCCCGCGAGAACGAATAGCGGGATCGCAAGAATTGCGAAGGAGTCAAGCCCAGAGAAGAGTCGCTGACTGACCAGGCTAACGGAAAACGGTGTTTGAGAGAGATAGCCCAGTACTGCCAGAAGAATAGCAAAGGCGATCGGGCTGCCGATGAGCAGCAGTACGAACAGAGTAATAAAGCCGGTCATATCAAACGCCCTTTACACTGTATTGCTCGGCCTTTCAGGTTATCGGGGAGCTTCAGCAGAGCTGCGATCACAAGGGCTACACCGCCTATAATCATGGCGGACTGAAACACACCCATCGGTATGCCTGTGCCCGGCGCATCGATACTGCCGCGCTTGAGAACAAACAGGTATCCGGACCAGACCAGTACCACACCGGTTCCGAGGGCGACAAGGTCGGTCAGAATGTCCAAGAGCTTTTAAGCGAGCCAGAGATCTTCTCCATGAAACCGAACTTGATATGGGTATCGTCCATATAGCACAGCGTGCTACCGAACATGGCGCCATAGATCATGGCGTAGCGAGCGACCTCGTCACTCCACTGAATCGAATAATTAAGCAGGTATCGGCTCATACTGGCGACCAATACCACGGCAAAAACAATAAACAGGGAGCCGCCGGTCGCCCAGGCCAGGAGTTTTTTATAGAGATCTTTCATCGGGGTTGTCCCAGAAAAGCAGGTGCGGCTACCAACGTCGGGAGTGGATTACTCCACCCCCGCCCTCAGAAGCAGCCCGCTTGTCGGATCAGTTTACGGCGGCTTCCTGAACAGCATCCCGGGCTTTGGTGATCCAGGCTGCGTCGATCTCACCCTTAAGCCACTCGATAACGGCGGGCTGTGCCGTTTCGCGGAACGCTGCCAGCTGCTCCGGTGTAGGAGAGGTAATCTCCATACCGGCTTCGGCCAGCTTGCTCAAACCTTCGGCGGAGTTGAACTGCTGGATCGCGCGGCCGACGGTACCGGCCACTTTCGCAGCACGATCAACGATGTCACGATCTTTCTCACTGAGGCTCCCGTAAAGTGCGTCGTTCATGACGAAGAAGTCCGTACCATAGACGTGACCGTCCAGGGTCAGGTACTTCTGCAGTTCATAGAGCTTGTTGTTGTAAATCACACTCACCGGGTTTTCCTGGCCATCAACAACGCCCGTGGCCAAAGCAGACGGAACTTCCGGCCAAGAGATAGGGGTCGGATGACCACCGAGTGCCTTGACCATCTCGACGTAAAGAGGCGCAGTCATGACGCGGAGCTTCAGGTCTTTCAGGTCGTCTGGGGTTTGAATCGGACGCTTGGAATTGGTGAAGTTACGGAATCCGGTTTCACCATAGGCCAGTGTCCGGAGCCCGGTTTTCTCGTAACAGTGTTGGCTAAGATCCTTACCGAACTTGCCGTCCAGTACTTCCCACGCCACCGGCGCGGACGGAAACAGATAGGGAATTTCCAGCACAGCCGCTTCCGGGCACAGATTGGAGAATGCCCCGGATACCATCGCCATACTCAGGGTGCCGTCCTGAGCGGACTGAAGTAAATCAGTTTCACCACCGAGCTGACTGGATGGATAAACATTGACTTCGATACGACCGCCGGACTCGCCCTCTACCAGATTTTTGAACACAATCGCGGCAGCACCTTTCTTGGAGGTTGTCCACTCTTGCGGGTCAACATGCCCCACCGTAAGCGTCACCTCAGCGGCCTGCGCCTGCATAGAGATAGCGGCGGCTACAGCCATGCCCAGTGTTATTTTTTTTGTACGCGGTTTCATGCTAATTTCCTTCTTTTTTTCAGGGCTATGAGCACCCCGATTGCTTTATTATTGGAGAGCAATTAACTGATTAATATTTTGCGATTACTCAGGTTAAAGCCCTACCAAACAAGGTCATAAAAATTCTTTATCGACTTTCTATTACTAAAAAGTCATTCATCATTATTTACGTTCAATAAAACATACACACAAACAATACGATAAACGCCAAGCTGGTTTTACACAAAAACAAAGTGCTAATTGCAGTTAAAGCCAATCATGTATCGGCATCGATGCAGATTATTTATCAAGTTGGTTATGTATTGGTATAGGCCGATCCCAATAGACAATATTGAGATTCTAAATAGGTAATAACCACGCGCGTACATTAGGATAGCGACTTCACTTTCATCCCAGCTGTTATCAGTATTGGGCACGATCATCACCGTCAATTTTCTCTCGCTGTTCGTTATCCCTGTGGCGCCGTCGAGCGCCAAAAATAAGCAGGAGGACAACAATGTTAAAACTAGGTCTGATTGGCCAGTCTATCGCCAGATCACGCGCCCCCTCGCTACACATCATGCAGGGCGAGCTACACAACGTAGACGTCAGGTATGACCTTCATGAACCGCGTGATACTACTCCCGAAACGTATGCCGAAACGCTGCATCAACTGCGGCACGAAGGCTATCGGGGCTGCAACGTGACGTTCCCGTATAAGCAGCTGGCGGTTACCCACGCGACCGAAGTGAATCGCGCCGTCCGACTGGTCGGTGCCACCAATACACTACGGTTCAATGGAGAGGAGGTTTTTGCTGCCAATACCGACTACACGGGCTTCATTCGTGGCTATCGCGGACGTGTAGGCGAGCAACCAGCAGGCCGGGTATTGCTGCTGGGCGCAGGCGGTGTGGGGCGTGCCGTTGCATTTGCGTTGTTCGAACTCGGCGCCAGCGAAGTCGAAATCTATGATATTGATCAGTCAGGTGCACGGTCCCTGGCGCGGTCGCTGCAAGAAGCCGGTTACTCCGCGAAAGCCGTTACCGCTGGAGAACTTCCCTCAGCGGCCGCGTCGGCTGATGGCCTGGTCAACTGCACACCTGTCGGCCACTACATGACGCCCGGGACCCCGCTGGATGAGAAGATGATCGGAGGCCAGCGCTGGGCGTTCGATGCCGTTTATACCCCGATAGAGACCGAGTTTCTGGTAGCCGCCCATCGCCAGGGGCTGACGATCATATCCGGTTTCGATCTGTTCTTTTACCAGGGGCTGGATGCGTATGAAATCTTCACCGATACGAAAGTGGATCCAGCGGCGGTTATGGAGCGGTTCAAACAGCGCTTCGATATCGTCAGTGACCTGATCAAATAATGGTGGGTTGAATTTGTTCACCTTGCCTGCCCGGACGGTCAGCGGCAGGCACTTCGAGGCCGCGCAACAGGCTACAAAGAGCCTTGATCATACGTTGGCCTACCGGGTCTGCTGAGCAGACCCTTTTTTGCTTTCCACTATCTGTTCCGTTGAAACAGCTCGGCGATAACCCCTCTTAACCAGCAATTGCCGGCATCCCGATGAAAACGCTCGTGCCAGTGCTGCTTTACCGTAAAACCTGCCACTGGGACAGGGCAGTCATAGACGGCAATCTCGGCGTCGCGCGCCAGCGTCTCGCCAATATGGCGTGGGGTGGTGGCAATCAGGTCAGTGCTGCTGATCATATCGCGCAGTCCCAGAAAGCCGGGGAGGCGAAGTCTGACCTGGCGCTCCAGCTTCGCCGACTTCAACGCCTCTTCCAGCAACGGCAAGCCGGTCCCTGATACGATTCCGATATGCTCGGCACTGGCATAGGCATCGATATCGAGCGAGCCCTTGATTGCAGAATGATGCCGGTTGGCAAGGCAGACCCAATCCTGCGGAAAGAGCACTTGCTGATAGAAGCCTGCTTCCAGGCCTGGTATCAGCCCCACCGCGACGTCGATATCGCCTTCTAGCAGCATCTGGGGCGTCTCGTCGGTAATTCGCACAGCTTCCAGCCGAGACATAGGCGCACTGGCGCGTAGATAGGCGAGTATGCGGGGCAGAAGGGTAACGTGGCTCGCGTCGGTCATGCCAATCCGGAACTCACGCTCAGTACTGTTCGGGTTGAAATGCTCCTCTCGGCTGGAGATAGCCCGCAGGGCGCTCAGCGCGTCACGGACGGAGATAATCAGAGTATTGGCGCGTGCCGTCGGCATCATGCCCTCTGGCGTTCGCACGAATAGCGGGTCGTCAAGCTGCTCCCGCAGCCGGGCAAGCCAGATGCTGACGGTGGGTTGGCTCTGGCCCAGCAGCTCCGCAGCTCGGGTGACACTGCGGGTGCTGTAAAGCAGATCGAACAGCCGCAGCAGCTTCACATCGATCAGCCTGCTGTCGACCTCATGAATCTCGGGCATAGGACCTTATTCCTAGCTTGACCCATCAACATAATAAAACGCAATGATACGTATAACAAGCATAAAATTTACGAAGTATTGCTCGCGTTTTAATCTGTCTACATCGAATACAGACGGCGTCAAAGGCCGCAGCGGTGTCGGAGAAGTCAGGTATGAAAATTTGCGTAGTAGGCGCGGGCGCGCTTGGGTGCTCGATTGGCGGTGTGTTAACCGAAGCGGGTGAAGAGGTTTGGCTGATTACCCGCAACAAAGCCCATGTTGATGCGATGAATCGCGAGGGACTGAAGATGCGCGACGGGGATCAGGTCCGCACCGTCGCGGTCAAGGCTGCGACTAGCTGCGCGGGACTGGAACCGATGGATCTGATCATCGTTCTGGCCAAGTCCTACGACACTCGTTCGGCGATCGAGGCAGCAGCACCGGCGATTGGTCCCAACACCCAGATACTTTCGTTACAGAATGGTCTGGGTCATGAGGAAATCCTGGCCGAGATCGTCGGTAGGGAGCGTCTGCTGGCCGGAAAAACTTATGTCGGTGGGGTGATGACAGCGCCAGGCTGCATCACCATTGGCACCAGTGGGAAGCAAACCATTATCGGCGAGCTCGACGGGGCGATCAGCGACCGGGTTCAAAAGGTGGCGAGCCACTTCAACCGTGCAGGGCTTGATACCCGAGTCAGCGACAACATTATCGGCACCATCTGGGATAAGTTGCTGATCAACGTGGCGACTGGCGCGCTTGCTGGTATCTCTGGCCTCCCCTACGGGCACCTCTATGCCGTTCCGGAAATCGAAGCGGCAGCCTTGGACGCCGTGGCCGAGGCAATGACAGTCGCGCAAGCCAACGGCATAGCACTGTCGATCGCGACACCGCGACAGGCCTGGGAAATGGCTTCTGCTAGCCTGCCGTTCGAGTTCAAGACCTCGATGCTGCAGAGCCTGGAGCGCGGCGCCAAAACCGAAATCGACTTTATCAACGGTTCCGTGGTGCGTTGGGGCGAACGCTGCAACGTACCGACACCGGTCAACCGTACCCTGGTCGCCTGCGTGAAAGGGATCGAAACCCGCCAGCGTCATGGCGTCCAGTAACCGACTCAGAAAGAGGAATAGATCGATGGCTTACAACAAAGGCGCCTATGTCGAGCACGCGGCGATCCGGGTCAACGACATTCACTGGCATATCCGTTTCTTCAAGGAGGTGCTGGGAATGCCTGTCCGTGAGATCGATGGCCCCGAAGACAACCCCAATCAGTACTGGACGGTCGGTGGGATTCAGTTGATCGCGACGCCGGGGTTCGAAGCCCCCCGAGCAATGATGCCGGTTGGTTGGCGCACCTGGGAATCATGGTTGACGACCTGGATGCCGCGCTTTGTGAAGCCCGGCAGTGGGATGTGAAGGAGCTGCCACAGGGCTACAACTGGCTGCAGCTGCCCGATGGGCTCGCCGTTGAGTTGATCCAGGCCAGTGGTGACTCGGTCGCCGAGGTATTGGCCATCAATCCGCGGGCCTGAGAGCCACCCTCGCTAATACACCAGGAGCTACATCATGAGCAGTGCAACCAATCAGTTCGATAGCCCGGAACTTTACTGGGATGACGCTAACGAGGGTGACGTCTGTATCAGCCCGACGTACACCGTTACCGAAGAACGTATCAACACCTATGCCGACCTCACCGGCGACTTCACTCCGGTTCATGTGGATGAGGAATATGCCAGAACGACACCCTTTGGCACCCGCGTCGCCCACGGGCTGCTGGGGCTATCCATCGCCGACGGCCTCAAGACCATGAGCGAGTATCGCTTCGTACCCGGCATGTCACTGGGCTGGAGCTGGGACTTCGTACGCCCGATCAAGATCA
The DNA here is from genome assembly GCF_042661465.1 of Marinobacterium aestuariivivens. NCBI lineage: Bacteria > Pseudomonadati > Pseudomonadota > Gammaproteobacteria > Oceanospirillales > Oceanospirillaceae > Marinobacterium > Marinobacterium aestuariivivens. The sequence goes on from NZ_JBHSWE010000001.1 coordinate 2,044,517, forward strand.
ACGACGTTGTGCATGTGCGATTCACAGTGGGAACCAAACGGCTGTCCAAGAGCCGCCCGGGTTGGGGAATCGTGATTCTGCCGTCCGAGCTGATCAACCAGCACGGTGAGGTGGTACATCGCGGCGAGCATCGGCTGATGGTTCCGCGCCGCCCAGGAACGTTCGAAACCGCCGAGCAGGAGGTCTGAGATGAATCCATTTGCCATGGGACGCCCGCTCGAGGGTGTCCGGGTTATCGATTACAGTCACTTCCTGGCCGGTCCCTACCTGTCGCGCTGTCTGGCGGCACTGGGTGCCGAAGTGATCAAGGTCGAACGGCCTAAAAACGGCGATGCCGGCCGCGACCACCCTTACTTCATCAAGGGTCAGAGCGGCTATTTCATTCAACAGAACATGGACAAGCGGGGCCTCTGTATCAACGTCAAGGACCCCAAGGGCCTGGAGCTGATGCACAAGCTGGTCGAAAGCGCCGATGTCTTTGTCGAGAATTACCGCCCCGGGGCCCTCAACAAGCTCGGCCTCGGCTACGAGCAGCTCAAGGAGATCAATCCGAAGCTGGTCTACTGTTCCGTGTCCGCCTACGGTCATACCGGACCGGATTCCCACCGTGCAGGCTTCGGTCTGATTGCCGAGGCCAAGAGCGGCATCATGGCAATGGTCGGCAACCCCGGTGAAGCGCCGCCGCTGCTGCGTATCGCGCTCGGTGATATGTACACCGGCATCCACGGCGTCGCGGCGGTCAATGCCGCGCTCTTGGGACGGGTGCAGTCCGGCAAGGGACAGCATATCGATTTGGCGCTGTACGATACCCTGGTATCGATGCATGAATACGCCGTGCAGTGTTACACACTGTCCGGTGGTAAGGATATTCCCGAGAAGACCGGTCAGGACCTGCCCACATCGACGCTGTACGGCGCATTCGCGGCGCAGGACGGTGATCTTGTGATCGCGGCTCAGGTGGATGACGCCTGGAAGCGCCTGGCCACGCTGATCGGAGAGCAGCTCGGGCAACCCGAGTTTGCCGTCGACAACCGATTCCATACCTCGGCGGGTCGTAACGAACATCGCCTCGACATCCTGCCCGTGGTGCGCCAGTGGGTGGCGAGTAAAACGGTCGGGCAGTGTCTCGCTGACCTGGAAGCGATCGATGTTCCCTGCGCCAAGGTGCAGACCATCGACGAGGTGATGGCCGATCCCCAGATCCAGGCACGCGGCATGCTGATCGAACAGGAACACCCGGTGGTGGGTAAGGTGCAACTGGCGAACCTGCCGTTCCGCTTTTCAGGCTGCGATACCAACCCGCAGAGACCGGCACCGCTGCTGGGCCAGCATAATTGCGAGATTGCGCAGGGGCTGGGGTATGACTTGAACCAGATCGACGAGCTGTTTGCAGACGGTGTGCTGTACAGCGAGCCGACTGTCAGTGAGCTTTGAACACAATTAGAGGATAAGTAGCGATGAGCGATAAATACGGACTGATCGGCAATCCACTGAGCCATACCAAATCACCGATGATTCATGGCACCTTTGCCTCCGACAGCAAGCAGTATCTGACCTATACCGCGATCGAAGCCGAGACGGATGCCTTTGTCGCTACCGTTGACCAGTTTCGGGCTGCGGGGGCTGTGGACTGAACGTTACCGCGCCGTTCAAGGTGGAGGCGTTTGAATACGCGACCGACCTGTCAGAACGGGCACGCCTGGCGGGTGCCGTCAATGCCCTGAAATTCGAGGGAGAGCGTATCTACGCCGATAACTTCGACGGCGTCGGCCTGGTCAACGATATCCAGCGCAACTTAGGTTTCAGTTTAGAGGGGCGGCGCGTGCTGCTGCTGGGCGCCGGTGGCGCTGCGCGCGGCGCGGTGTTGCCCATTCTGGAGCAGTCGCCGGCGACGCTGGTGATTGCCAACCGCACGCTGCAACGCGCAGAAGCCTTGAAGATGCAGTTTGCCGGTGACGACCGGATTCAGGTCTGCCGCTTGCAGGATCTGGCCGAGCAGAAGTTCGACGTGGTACTGAACGCGACCTCCGCCAGCTTACGCGGGGAGCTGCCGGCGGTCCGGGCGGATATTTTCTCTCCTGATGGGCTGGCTTATGAATTGGCGTACGGCAAAGGGCTAACACCTTTCCTGCGCCTGGCCAAAGGCGCTGGTGTCACCCAGCTTGCGGATGGCGTCGGCATGTTGGTGGAGCAGGCGGCCGAAGCGTTCGAGTGGTGGCGTGGCGTACGGCCAGACACCAAACCGATGATCGAGGCGTTGACCATACCGCTGGTCTGAGCATCACCTTATTCGGATACCCCTGCGCGGTTGCTACCACGCAGGGCGCTTTGAGACATGCGGCTAGTTCAGGTCGGTCATCCTTTCCCCCGAGGCTCCCGAGGCCATGTCTTCATAGACATGGTTCCCCTCTACCCCAGCGCCGATCAACGCATCGCGTTGCAGACCCATCGCCTGGGACCCGTACGACTTGGACACCCGCATGTAACCGATCAGCAAAATAGCCCTTGTCACATAAACGTTCGATTATGTGACATTCTTCTGCATAGCAGTCTCTACTTGAAAATTCGTCACATAACCCGTTATTTATTGTATGACTCGCAAATATATAAATTTGATCATTCTGTGACACCAACCGACAGCAAGTGGGTACCGCCATCCTTGGCAACAGATGGACTAGTGCAACCGCGTCCGCAACCAAGTGTTCGCAGCCTTCCGGCCCGCATTCTCGCGCTGATACTCCTTCAGGTCTGGCGCAGCAGCGGCTGCCAGCCATTGGTTCCGGTACTCGGCCAAAAGCTGGTGGCGATCGTTAATGGACCGGAACGCCAGCAACTGATCGACAAATACCCGGTCGTCCCAGAGCAGCGACAAGTCAAGGTCGGCGGCGTGCTGCAGAAAGGGCAGCGGAAGATCGATATCGAGTTGCTGGCGCAGCTCCTCGATCAACCGCTGCTTGTTGGCCAGGATGAAGTTACGCTGCTCTTCGGTCAGCGGTTGCGCCGAGCCAACCAGCAGCCGCTCACCTTCCAGACGCAACTCGATGCCATGTTCGGCGATCACTGAGGCCAGTCCCATTAGAACGCCTCCCAGGTCCTGGTTTCACGCTTGCCATTTACCACCGGTAGCGCTGGTATCGGCAGTAGCACCTCAGTAACGGCTGGGGCTTGGGCCGCTACCGCCTCCCGATCCAGGCCGGTAGCACTGGTAGCGGATTGGCTACTGCCCATCAATGCGTTACCACCAGCTACCACCGATTCGTTGCCCGTCGTAGCACCGGTATCCTGCTTCGTTCCTGCGCTGATACGGGTGTTACCGTTGCTACCAACTGCTTCGACAAGACTGGAGAGAATCGCTGCTTTGACCGACACAACAGTCACACACTGACCCTCGACTCGAATGACGCTGCTCAGACCCTTGGAAATATGCAGCAGCCCCGCATCGAGCAGAGCTCGCTTTACCTTGGTGGCATCAGCGCCAGCACAGGCCTCCCTGAAGGCTGCAGGCGTGAAGTGATATAGCTGATCACGCTTCCATCCCGCACGGTCACGCGGCGGCGGCGCCTCGCAACTCGTTTCGAACCGGCTTTCCTGCGCCATCACAAAGTTCGCCACAGCACAGATACCGCGATCGGTATCCGACACGGTGGACACCTGACCCAACCAGATTGCATAAGCAAGACGGACGCACTCCATAATCTGTTCTTCCGTCCAGGGCAGCACCTGGGCACGCGCGGCCAGACACCCCGTATGCAGCACCAAACCGAATCGCTTGCGTGCCCGTACGGCAATGGGAGATGCTGCCGGCCCGAGCAGCGACAGATCGAGCTTCTTCCAGCCCGACGCCAGGTCTGCGACACGCCTCAAAAACTCCGGCCCCGCGTGGCCGTAGTGGTCGGCGCAGTGCTCTTTCATGGCGTCAGCCTGGTCGCCGTCCGCGAACAGGGCGGGGGCATAATCCAGATTGATATCGATCATGCGCACCAGCTGCCCGCCCTTGGCCTTGCCGCCTCCCTGCTCGATGAAGTCGGACACCGCCAGCTCACCGGCGCTCAGGATCGAGACACGCCAGCTTTTGGAGTCGCGGAGGCCCCCAGTCTGTTCACTGCGATCACGTCCCGTTCCGGAGATGATGCGGTAGATGGTGCGACCGAACTCCCGGGTATCCCCTCGCCGATCTCGTCGACCACCATCGGCAGATCGTTGTGTAGTTCGGCTTTGGCTTCCAAGGCGTTGGCAGTAGCGTTCCAGCGGCTGATATAGGTTTCGGCGCCACCCGCCCGCTGCGGATCCACCCCGCTCCCCCAGCAGCTTGCCGCAGCCTGCAGAGCAGTAGTTTTGCCTCGAGATGTCTCATCATAGATATGGAACCCGCCTGCCTCGACGCCCACTGGGTAGCGAACCGGCGCGCTAAGGCTGGCGCAGATCAGGAAGCGAACCATCGGTGAGGCATCCAGTACCCCGGCCTGCCACTGCTCGAGAGTACCGTTTCGGCGCATGGCGCGGGCATGATTCGACAGCCCAGTCGGTTGATAGACGATGCTCTCTCCTGCTGGCGCATTAATCGTCTCGTTCGGCAGGACAAAGGCATTTCGCAGCCAGCCGGTGCAGCTCGCTGCCACGAGGCGCTGCTGAACATTGAACATCGCCAGGTAGGTCAGCAACTTGCGTTCTTTCCCCGGCACAATCGGCAAACCACCGTCAGCCAAACGCTGTGCTAATTCGGTACCCTGAGCATGGAACAGACGCTTCGGGATGGCGATCTCGTGGGGGCGGTCATCCTGATCCAGCCACCAGACCAGCACGCCCCAGTTGTTGCCTTCGGTATCCCGCGTGCCGGCCTTCACGGTTACCGGCTTCGTGGTGATCGTTTCGCTCTTGTCGTCATCCCCAAGCAGTTGGACCCCTTGTTGTTGCAGACATAGCCTTTAGGGATGTGCTCAAACCTCTCTTTCGGCTGCAGCTGAATCAAGTTGCTCAAGCCGCCACCTCCTGCGCACGCTCGCACTGCGCGATGTCATTGAAATCCGAGCAACGGCACCCATTACCGCACGATTCCGGCCAGGTGAGGCTTGCGCCGACTGCGGCGGCAGCCTCCCGCCCTTTGGTGATTCCGGGGTTACCGCCCGTTTGACGGTCGTTGTCGGCACAGATCGTGATCTTACCTACCTGGTCGGTCAGAGCAGTGCAAACGGCCAGCAGATTGCCAGCATTCATGGCACAGACAGTCGGCAGGCCGCTGTGCTGGTGGACGGTAGCTCCGGTCGCCATGCCTTCGCAGACGTATACCGAATCGCCGTCCAGCGGTCCGAACAGGGCAAAGCAGCCTTTGACCCGACCGTGAGCAAGGAAGCGCTTGGTGCCATCGGGGAAGATTCGCTGCAGGTTCCAGATCTCACCGTCAGCGTCGATCAGCGGCACCAGCAGCGTATCGCCTACCTGGCGCAGGTGATGCGGCCGGATCTTCTTGCGGATCAGATAGGGGTGCAGGGGATTCGCGTTGGTGGATTTGTTCCAGAGCTTTTTGGCGGCGATGGCAGTTTGTTGCTGGCGCCGCTCAACCTCGGCTTCACGCTGCTGACGCATTCGCCGCAAGCGGTCGCTATATTCCACTCGCTCGGTTGCGGTCATCGTCTCCGGTGCACGAGCAGACCAGGTGCCGGTACTGCCAACTCGCCAGCTGCCGAAGGCGCCGGCGGGGAAGCCATCGGTGTACAGCACGTACCAGCCATTTCGCGTGCCGTGCTTGTCACCATCGACGTGGACACGGTGAATCTGGCCATCATCGAGCGGCAACTCGCTGATGACCAGGCCGTGTTCTTCCATATAACGCTGAAAGGCCGAACGGAGTTCAATGACCGCCATCATGCCAGTCCTCCCACTTGAGCGAAGTACAAAAACACCAAGGCCATTTCCGGGGCCATTCCGGCCAGCCGCGGCACCAGCACAACCAACTGGTGTCGCATGCTCCCTACGGAGGTAAGAGCTTTCTTCAGCAATGGTCACCTCCCTTAGGCTGCGGTCTGCGCGGTGCAGTTGCCCTTCGGCAGCTCCGCCACCCAGGCGTCCAGATCGGTCCTGGTGTATAGCACTGTCCGCCCCATCTTGATGTAGGCCGGCGCGGCCCTGCCGCACAGGATGCCGGTGACGCGGGACTTACGGAGCGTGGACTCCGCCACCAGCAGGTAATTTGCTGCGGCCTGGGACTTGAGGTGATTGTTCGGTGTGGTTGCGCTATGCATCGTTGCGTACTCCTTAGTTGATATTTGCAACAGGAGCACTATCCGGTGATGCAGTTGATGAAGGTTCCAGCTGGAAAATCAGAGGACAGAGAAGTTGGTGAGATAATGATGTTAGCGGACGAGCTGGAGCCCGCGTTTGATACGTTCGCTGAGCGAGGACTTGGACAACCCTTGCATGTCTTCGGTGATGTGCGGGGCCAACAACACTTCATAGCCCCGACTGACATTGGGCTTTTCAGCATCGCCAAATTGCTTACCACCCTGATGGGCAAGTGCCTTGGCCATAATAGCAATCGTCTTCAAGTGGCCATCCTCAACTCTCGGCGACATTTCCAAGGGTGTATCCGATCGCTCGTTGATGAATCGCTGAAGCTCGCTTTGGCGAATAACAAGCATTGCATCATCCGGTATCCTCTCGATCGGAAAGTAGCCAACGTCTCGGCTATAGGTCTGCAGAGAGGCCACGATTTGACGGGTTTCATCTAGCAATAGCACGTCATCGAGCGTATTCAGCTCGACCGCCGGCCCATCAAGCTCATCCATGAGCCTCCTTTCGATGTCCAGCCTCTCGGCGCCGTACAGAGAAAGGTCCCATACACCCGATATGGGGTGAACCTTCGAGTAGTCTATCTCGACCACAGCGGAGTCATCAGGCACGAGCATGCCCGACAGGGTGGCGCCTGTGCTCGCATCGGATGGATAGCGCTCGGAAATGAAGCCTGCAAGGGCACACCTGTTATCCTCGGACAGAGGCCTCCCAATCTGAGCAGCCCTGATCACTTCTCTGATCGATTCCGGTATGTCTTCGTTCATGGTGGGCAGGTAGTCAGAACCGGCGTGAATCCAGACCGCCGCCTGATCGACAGGGACCACTGCGCCCAGACGCGCATAACCATGGTTTACAAGATTGACAGACAGTTTTAGCTGCCCTTCGAGCGCGAACTGGAACAGATCTGCCTCGGTAACATCTTCCTCGAACACTTCCGACAACTGTGCAGCAGCCTTCTGTAGCGTTACCCATTTCTTTAGTGTGTGCAGCCGACTCTTCGACATTGCGTCTTACAACCCCTGAGCGATTAAAAATCAAACACATATCGACCATATCAGACGAGGCAGGGATTGCATGCAGTAGCTGTTGCTGAAAGCTTCAGGCGAAGCTCACCACGTTTCCGGAATTGGAGTCGGGGCTTAGAACATGGGCGGTCAACCAGCGCTCCCACTTCTGCATCGCGGCACGTTTTTCCCGCCAGTAGTCGTAACGATCGTAGTGCTTGCCACTAACGTCACTGACCGCGTGATTCTGCAGGTGATCACGGATCTCCTTACTGATTCCGGCCTTGCCCATTAGCGTTTTGACTGTACGCCGAATGTCTCGAGCCGTGAAGTGCTCTACATCGACGCCACTACGCAGCCTGGATACCTGGTTGGCCACAACGCTGACACGAGCATAGATATCAGACTTGGGATCACGGCGGAGGGAGGGGAAAAGCGCCTCCTCGCCGAGCCGTCCACCCACAAGCGGCAACAGTTCGGCGATCGCATACTGATTCAAGGGAATCAGGTTCGGCGCGCCGGTTTTCGTTTCGATCATATAGATGGCGCACTCTTTCAGATCCACATCCTTCACGGTCAGCCGCAGCAGCTCGGCCGGGTGGAAACCAGTACAGACCATCAGTCGGAACAGGGAAGAATAGACACTGCTCATATGCTCGGGCGCAGCGTGCCAAACCGTTGATAGCTCCTCGGCACTTAGATTGCGGGACAACGCCCGCTCCCACCTCTTCTGAGCCGGCACGCGGGCTACTGGGTTGTGATGGATTTCGAAGCACAGGCCCACCTTGCTGCGTAGCGTCGGGTTGTAGTCGTACTTCAGACCAACATTGAAAGCGGCATGGAGATCACCTCGGGTGCGATTGACATGCGTCGTAATACCCTTGGCGATCATGGCCGCCAGGATGTCCGCAATGCTGTCGCTGGTAATCTGATTCGCCTTGCGCATGGCAAGTTCGGGGTAGGGGTCCAACACATATCGATGCAGAGCGTCGTCAACCTTCTTCCAGGACGAGCGCCCCTCCGATTGCATCTTGTCTACATAAACCTTGCAGAGGTCTGCCAAAGTACCCAGTGAATCCGCACGCTCTTTGGCGCGCTTAGCCGCCTCCTCAGCGGCTTCACGCTCGGCACGCTCCTGCTCGAGCCTGAACTTGAGATCACTCACTTCGCTGGCTTTCACGGCCAGCTCTCCCGCCTTCTTGCGGGCCGCCGCCAACGGTAGCTGGGGATAGGTGCCAAGCTTGACGTTGGTCTCTTTCTCACCCTTCTGGCGCTTGCGGTAATAGAACTCCTTGGCGCCTGTGCTTTTCTTGCACCAGATCACCAGTGACCCGCCCAGTTCTACCGACTCGCTGCGTCGGTCGCCGTCCGTCATGCCCCTGATCTGAGTATCGGTCAGCCTGCCCATGCAATTCTCCTGTTGGTCTAAGCGCGACTTCCAAAGGGAACCAGGTTCCCCCTCAGGTTCCCTTTCGCAGAATACTGCCGCGCACAATCAGGAACAACAAGAAATAAACAGGCCGAATACTTTTGTTTTATTTCAATGCCTTATGATGTTTACGCTTGTTCTTGGTTGTTGATGGAAATTGACACTTTTAGAGTTTCCGATCCTGTTGGTCGGGGGTTCGAATCCCTCCGGGGCGCCATCTTTTCCAAGTCAGCCACTGCATCAAGCTCACTGCCTTAACGTAATCGTGCTCCATCGCCCGGAGGGTGAGAAGCCCCGATGGGTTCGAGTCGAGCGCAGCGAGACAACGTTGCCGAAGGCAACGGCCCGCAGGGCGAGGCGTAGCCGAGTAATCCCTCCGGGCGCGCCATCTTTTCCTTCTCTTGCAAGTCCTTGATTGCCTTCGGGCAGCGCTACGCCATCCTTCTGGGCCACGGGCGCGCGGTTGTCTCTGTTCTATCTTTTCCGTTGCGACTGGTCACGATCTGATCACACTGGATCAGTTTGTCGCATCAAAGCGCTCAACTTGAGGTTATCCCGATCTGGTTGGTGATCGTCTGCCCTTCATTGCTTAGCCGCAGCCTACGGGGCCTTTCTGCCGGTGCGTCTTTTTCTACCGAAACAAATGTGAGTTATCTCATTCACCGCTGATTTATCGATAACGTCATCTCGGCCGCCCGGTCGAGCGATGAGGACGGGCAGCGGAAGTCGAAACGGCGTTCGTTGTAGGCCTGTCGCCCGTCATCACCTGGTTCGTCGTAGCGTCGGCATGGATGCTGGTTACTCGACCGGAGGGTGCGTCGCCAATCGTGACACTGCCGATAGTGGTTTCCTTGATCGTGGGATCTATACTTTTTATCTAGCCGAATAAGGAGTTTGCCCCATGCCTAGCAAAAGAATCAGGCTGCAGATTCCGATCCTTGCGCTGAGCTGTCTGATCGTCGCCGGTGTCGAGCAACAAGCGACAGCAGCAGATCAGGGCGTGGATCAAACCCAGAGCACGGAACAGGAACGGCCGGATACGCCGGCAGGGGTGCCGCTCTACGACAACCTCGGGGACCACCACTACCCCATCAGCACCGATATTCCGCAAGCACAGGTCTATTTCGACCAGGGACTGCGCCTGTATTACGCCTTCAACCATGCCGAGGCGATTCGGGCATTCCGCGAAGCGCAGAGACTGGACCCGCAATGTGCAATGTGCTGGTGGGCCGAAGCACTTGCCTGGGGCCCCAACATCAACCTGCCCATGGATGAGCCTTCGGGCCGGGCGGCCTATGCGGCAGTGCAGGGGGCGCTAGCCCGGCGAGAACATGCCAGCGAAAGGGAACAGGCCATGATCGACGCGCTGGCGGTTCGCTATGCAAAGGAACCTCCGGAGGATCGTGCGCAGCTGGATCAAGCCTATGCAGACGCGATGGCCCGGGTGGCCGCGACCTATCCAGACGATCACGACATCAAGGTGCTGTACGCCGAGTCGCTGATGGACCTCCGTCCCTGGGATTACTGGGAGGAGGACGGCACCCCGAAACCCGGTATCGCCGAGGCATTGAAAAATCTCGAGACTGTCATCGAAAAGAACCGGAATCATCCGGGCGCGTGCCACTTTTTCATCCATGCGGTGGAAAAGCTCTACCCCGAGCGTGCCGTGGCCTGTGCCGAACGCCTCGCCAACCTGATGCCGGGCGCGGGTCACCTGGTACATATGCCGGGGCATATCTACATCCGGGTCGGGCGCTACCAGGATGCCGTCAAGGCCAACCAGCATGCGATACACGCGGACGAGACCTACATCCGCGACCAGAATCCGGCCACGGGCATGTACACCGCCGGCTATTACCCGCACAACTATGATTTCCTCGCCTTCGCCACAATGATGATTGGCCAGAGCGAGGCCTCTATCGAGGCCGCGGAAAAGGTCACTGCGCTGCTCCCCAGGAACTGTTCGGCGCGCCCGGGATGGACTTCCTGCAACACTGGTCCAGCCGCCCCTGGCTGATGCGAATCCGCTTTGCGCGCTGGGACGAGATACTCGACACCCCGGCACCGGATGCGGCTTTACCACACTCGACAGCGATGTGGCACTATGCCCGCGGCCGTGCCTTTGCAGCCACCGGCGATAGTGAAGCGGCTGCAGCCGAACTTGACGCGCTGAGAAAAATCCTGTCGAGCAATGCGCTTGAGGGCGTCAAGATGGAGTTCAATCAGTCAACCGACCTGTTGCGCATAGCCGAAAAAGTACTGGCCGGCTGGGTGGATGCGGCGGCTGGTCGATTCGATGAAGCGGAAAGTAACCTGCGCGAGGCCGTCGCTCGTGAAGACCGTTTGCTGTACGGCGAACCACCGGAGTGGACCATCCCTACTCGCCAGGATCTCGGCGCCCTGTTGCTGAAAGCCGATCGTTACCAGAAGGCGGAACAGGCGTTTCGCGAGGATCTTGCACGCTTTCCCCAAAACGGCTGGTCCCTGTATGGCCTGGCAACGGCACTCAGAGAGCAAGACAGGGAGGCTGAGGCGGCGGCTGTCGAGGCCGATTTCAGGGAAGTCTGGAAAACCGCGGATGTGGACTTGTAAGTCCTTGATTGCCTTTTGGGCCCCGCCCAGGCCACGGGCGCGCAAGGTAGCACTCGGAAACGACATCAAAGTGTTCGATGGCGGGTGACCAGCCCGGCATGCGGCTAAACCCGAAGCGCTTGTCCCTCTGCTCCAGCACCCGGCCCGCAGTATCACCTTCATCAGCCTGCAACAGTCCCGGCCGATAATCCCGGGTTTTGAATTCGGCGCCGCCCGCTCGGACGAGGGCCCGGCAACGCAGAGCGAGGTATTCAGGGTGGGGCAACCGCAATCCGGCAAGCACGGCAAAACCACGGGCGGTATCGTCCACCCGCTTCGCTCGGGCATCAACCGCTTCTGGAACAGGCTCCTCCAATGGGGGCAGCGGGCTCTCGAAGAGCACAACGAGCTGTGTCGATGGGAGCAAGAGAGCGAGAGGCCGCTCGCGCGCGACCGCTGACGGGCAGCCAGAAACTCCAGCCTCTCGGCACCCGCCAATCCCACGCCTCAGTTCACCGCAGCCCGCGAATTCTCGCTCGACGTATAACATCCGTCCTGAACAATTCCGCGTTCAATATCACCATTGTTATGGCAATTACGAGCTCGATCCTTGGCGTGCAGCCCAGGGGAGCCGCGAACAAGTCCCAACGAGTCTCTGACTTTCAGCGCGAGCCGGGCTCGCGTTGCATCTTTGAAGGCATGTTGGGCGCCTGTCGAGATGCTGCACAAAGAGTCCGGCTCGCGCCAATGGCGACACATCAAGCCTGCCGGTACAGGTAAGTTCTGATTAATCAATCACTTAACAGCACTATTGCGTTGACGTGGGTACCGATGCACCTGGATGAACCCTGCGATAGCTTCATCGGTGCCGACCGGAAACCGAAACGGCAGCACTGGCGAGCCAACGTAACCGAGATGTTACATGGCACCTGTGTTCAGCCACTCGATCCGATTGTTATACTGCTTCGAGCCTTCGAGAAGGCCCGATACTAATAACAACAACAGCAGTGAAACGCATGCCGGACGCGCACAAGAAGCATATCGTGGTCGTCGATGACGACAGCGAAATCAGGGACCTGTTATCGGAGTATCTCGGAGTTCAGAACTTCCGCGTCAGCGTCGCTGCCGATGCCGTGGAGCTGGACCGGATCCTGGCATCCGGAATTCCGGACCTGATCGTCCTCGATATCATGCTGCCGGGCGAAGACGGCTTTTCCATCTGCCGGCGTCTCGTTACCCAGGCCCAGATACCCATTCTGATGCTGACCGCCAATTCAGACGATACGGATCGCATCATCGGCCTTGAGCTGGGCGCCGACGATTACATGGAAAAGCCTTTCAACCCCCGGGTACTGCTGGCCCGCATTCGTGCCATCCTGAGGCGGGCCGATCCCGAGACGGCTCCACTCGTTGCACCTCAAGGCAAGCATACGGCGCTTGGGGACTGGACCCTCGACCATCAAAGCCGGGTTCTGCTCTCGAAGACCGGTCAACGCTGGAATATTTCGGGTTCCGACTTCAACCTGCTGATGATCCTGATCGAAAACCGTAACCGGGTTGTCAGCCGCGAAACGCTCTATCACTCGATCAAGGGCCGGGAGCCGTCCCCGTACGATCGCAGCCTGGACGTACAGATTTCCCGCATCCGACAACGTCTGGGCGACGACGGCAAGAACCCCCGACTGATCAAAACCATAAGAGGTGTCGGGTATGTTTTGGCCGAGCAACTGGAAGCTCGATAAAACGCGGCTTTTGTCCTGGCTGATTCCGGACTCCCATCGCGGCCGGATACTGCTGATCATGCTGCTTGGCCTGCTGATGACCCAGTTGGCGAGCTACTGGGCATGGCGTCACCAGGTCCAGGCGGGGCAGATCGACCTTGTGGACAAAGTGTCCAACAACGTTGCCTATTCCGTAGCCTCGACGGTCAAGTTCTTTACCGATCTTCCCAGGCAATACCGGCACATGGTGCTGGACCAGCTGCGGAAAATGGGGGGACCCGCTTCTATGTCAGCCTCAACAGGGAGCGGATCCTCATACACGAAGTCGGGCTGGACCCGCAGAAAAAGCAAGTGGTCGACAAATTCCGCAATGTCCTGAGCAGCGAACTGACCTACCAGCAGCTCTGGGTGCAGTTTTCGGAGCCCGAGACCCTGCATGTGCATACCAACGACACCCTGCTGACGGAGATTCCCGAACGCTGGTCGCAACGTCTGCTGATCGATGACCTTTCACCGCCGATCCTGGTCATTCAGCTACAGCTTGCCGAAGGAGAGTGGCTGTATGTGGCAACCCTGCTGCCGGTCCCGGACTTTCTCGCGGACATGCAGTTGAGGAGTCCTCAGACCCTGGCGTACCTGCTGGTCTTTCTGGCAGGGGTGATCGGGTTGTCTTTCCTGGTGATCCGGCAGCAGACGCGCCCTCTCACCTTCATGCTTCGGGCAGCTGAAGAACTGGGGCAGGATATCGGCCATGATCCGATTCCGGAAACCGGCTCCCGGGAAATACGCGCCACCGCCCGAGTCTTCAATCAGATGCAGGCGCGGATCCAGACCTACCTGAGCGATCGCGAACATTTCTTCACCGCCATGTCCCACGACCTGAAAACGCCCATCACTCGCATGCGCATTCGCACGGAGCTGTTGGAAAAACCGCAGCATCGAATCAAATTCACCCGCGACCTGGATGAGGTGGAGCAGATGGTGCGGGGCGCCTTGCAGGCCCTCAGGGACACCCACTACGAAGAGGACGCATTGGCGACGGATTTGTCGCAACTGATCGAGGACGTGATCGAGGACGTGGCCGGGCAGGCCCATCCGATTAGCCTGAATGGCTCGGCCGCCCCCTCAAGGTCAAACCCCTGTTGCTTAAGCGGGCACTGACCAATCTGATGGAAAACGCCATTTTCTATGGCGAACGCTGCGATATCCGGCTCACCGAGCGCGAAGATATCGTCAATATTGAAATTCGGGACTACGGGCCCGGAATCCCCGAAGCGGAACGGGAGCGGGTATTCAAGCCGTTCGTGCGTCTGGAGCCCTCCCGTAGCCGCAATACCGGCGGTAGCGGACTGGGGTTGGGCATTGCCCGCAATATCATGCACGCCCATGGCGGCGAACTACGCCTGGACAATCACAACGATGGAGGCCTTGTCGTTAACCTTCTGTTACCCAGGAAGAATCAATGAGACCCAACGGTCAATCCCGGGTTGCCGGCCATGCATGCAGGGCACCGGTAAAGGCCCCGACGTTATGTAACATCCTGTAACGCATCGGCCTAACTCTTTCTTACCCAAGGTTACGTGACTTCGGTACAGCGGGAATCGATAGTAATAGCAGGCCAAGGCACTCAGACCGGGATCCCACCGCCTTTGACCTGGCACTCAAACACGATTCTGCGAGGAAGCAAGTCATGAAAACAATAACAAGAATGTTGGCGGGCGCAGCCCTGGCAACAGCCATTTCCACCCAGGGATATGCCGGCAATGTTGAAGTGCTGCATTACTGGACATCCGGTAGCGAAGCCGAAGCCCTGTCCGTGCTCAAGGAGATGATGGAGTCCGAAGGCCATCACTGGACCGACTTTGCGGTATCCGGCGGTGGCGGCGAGACGGCCATGACGGTACTCAAGGCGCGTGCCATTTCCGGCAATCCCCCTCGGCTTCCATGATAGCCGGACCGGAAATCCAGCAGTGGGCGGAGCTGGGCGTACTGGCCAATATCGATGCTGTCGCAGACAGTAACGGCTGGGACAAACTGCTACCGCCGGCCATCGCCGATATCCATAAATTTGACGGTCACTACGTGGCCGTGCCGGTGAATGTGCACCGCATCAACTGGATGTGGATCAACAAGTCGATCCTGAACGAGGTCAACGGCGGCCGCGTGCCCGAGAACTGGGACGATTTCTTCAGTTTTCTGGATAACGCCAGGAATGCCGGCTATACCGCCCTTGCCCATGGCGGACAGGACTGGCAGGACGCCACGGTATTCGAGCAGGTGGCACTGGGCACCGGCGGCGCGGACTGGTACCAGCAGGCGTTTGTGCAGCTGGACCCCGAGGCGCTGGCAAGCCCGAAAATGATCGAGGCGCTGTCCACCTTCAAGAAACTCAGAAGCTACATGGACGCCGGCATGCCCGGACGGGACTGGAACCTTGCCACCTCCCTGGTCATAGAGGGCAAGGCCGCCGTGCAGATCATGGGCGACTGGGCCAAGGGGAGTTCAGCGCCGCCGGCAAAACGCCGAACAAGGACTACCTCTGTGCCGCCGTTCCCGGCACAACGGATGCCTTTACGTTCAATGTCGACGCTTTCATGATGTTCGGGCAGGAGGGCGAAGACAGCAGGGCCCAGCAAGACCTGGCGAGATTGCTGATGTCGGAACGTTTCCAGGAAGAGTTCAATCTGCAAAAGGGTTCCATCCCGGTGCGGCAGGATGTCCCGCTATCACGTTATGACGACTGCGCCAGGCTCTCCAACCGCGACCTCAAGGCATCGGCAGCCAATCACAAGCTGCTGCCAAGCTTCGCCCATGCCATGGCGATGCAGCCGCAGGTCAGTGGAGCCGTCTTCGACGTCGTAACCCACTACTTCAACGACGATGCCATAAGCGCCGAAGTGGCCGCCCGTGCCATGGCTACCGCCATCAAGGCGGCCCAGTAGCCTTCTTTCGAGGGTTCGATCCGGCCCCGCCCGGGGCCGGATAGTCCGGCACCTGTACGGCAACATTCTCACCGGTTTCAGTGCACCCGACCGGTTCGCGACACCGTCGCGGACCTGACGGGATCGCTGTGCCCGATTTCAGCGCTCGAGGGGCTGAATACGCAGTTGCAGCCCCATCGACTTTCAACTCAGACTGAGAGACTGGTCATGACCACCAAAGCTACCTCAGTAAGTCTGCAGCCAGCCGCCATGCCTTCCAAGTGGCGGGATCGCCTGCAGGACCTCTTACCCAAGCTCATGCTAGGTCCCAGCATGCTGCTCACCCTGGTATTTATCTACGGATTTATCGTCTGGTCCGCAGTGCTGTCTTTTACCAAGTCCAGACTGCTCCCCGATTATGAATTTGTCGGCTTTGCCAACTACGACAGGCTCTTCGACCTCGAGCGTTGGCAGGTCGCCTACAGCAACCTGATCCTGTTCGCGCTGCTGTTTATCGGCATCAGCATCCTGCTGGGTACATTGCTGGCCGTTTTCCTGGACCAGAAAATCCGCCTGGAAGGCGCCCTGCGGACCATCTACCTCTATCCCATGGCCCTGTCACTCATCGTCACCGGTACCGCCTGGAAATGGATCCTCAACCCGGAGACCGGCCTCGAAAAGCTGATGCATGACTTGGGTTATACCGGCTTCGAGTTCAACTGGCTGGTGAGTTCGGACATGGCCATCTACACCGTGGTCATTGCCGCGGTCTGGCAAGCTTCCGGCTTCGTGATGGCGATGATGCTGGCCGGTCTCAGGGGCATCGACAGTTCCATTATCAAGGCGGCACAGATCGATGGCGCCGGTCTGGCAACGATCTACTGGCGCATTATCCTGCCGATCATGCGGCCGATCTATTTCAGCGCCTTCATCATCCTGTCACACCTGGCGATCAAGAGCTTCGACCTGGTACTGGCATTGACGGCCGGCGGCCCGGGATTCTCCAGCGATCTGCCCGCTACCTTCATGTACCAGTACACCTTTGCCAGAAGCGAAATCGGCATCGGCACCGCCAGCGCGATGATCACGTTGATGGGCTTTCTGGCCATCCTGATTCCCTACCTGTACAGCGAACTGCGAGGCACACGCCATGACTAATCCGATCACCCGCTATTCGGAGCATGCCGGTCGCGTAGCGCTCTATGCGACGCTGTTTGCCCTGGCCGCCTATTTCCTGATGCCCCTACTGGTGATGCTCTTTGCGTCCCTCAAGGAGTTGTCCGAAATCCGCGCCGGCAACCTGATCATGCCGCCCATGCAACCGACTTTCGCCCCTGGATCAAGGCCTGGTCGGCCGCCTGCACCGGTATCGACTGCGCGGGCATCGGCAGCTATTTCTGGAACTCCATCCTGATAACCGTCCCCGCGGTGCTACTGTCGTCCGCCATCGGTGCGATCAATGGTTATGTCCTGGCGCAATGGCGCTTTCGCGGCAGCGAGGCGTTCTTCTTTCTGCTGTTAATCGGCTGCTTCATTCCATTCCAGGCGGTGCTGCTGCCGATGGCTCAGACCCTGGGCTGGCTTGGGCTGTCCAACTCCGTCGCGGGATTGATCCTGGTGCACACCATTTATGGCATCCCCTTCACCACCCTGTTTTACCGCAACTATTACGTGGGGATTCCCAGCGAACTGATCAGTGCCGCCAGACTCGATGGCGCCGGCTTCTTTGCCATCTTCCAGCGCATCGTACTGCCGCTTTCCGGACCGATCATCGTGGTCACGCTGATCTGGGAGTTCACCAATATCTGGAATGACTTCCTGTTCGGCGTGATCTATTCCGGCCCGGACTCCAAGCCCGTGACCGTGGCACTGAACAACCTGGTCAATACCAGCACCGGCGTGAAGGAATACAACACCGATATGGCGGCCGCGATCATCGCCGCCCTGCCCACCATTATCGTCTACGTGATTTCCGGCAAGTATTTCCTGCGCGGGCTGATGGCGGGCGCCGTCAAGGGCTGAGCCCCGCTCGACAGAAGCCCTCAGGTGGCAACGGACCAACAAGAACAGGAGCAAGTCCAAATGGCACAGTTACATATCGACAACGTTTCAAAACAGTACGGCGTCACCCCGGTCCTGCACGATATCGATATCAAGATCGATTCCGGCGAATTCCTGGTGCTGATCGGCCCATCCGGCTGTGGCAAATCGACACTGCTCAACAGTATCGCCGGCCTGGACACCATCAGTAAGGGTGAAATTCGCATCGACGACAATGCGGTGACCCACCTTAGCCCCAAGGACCGGGATATTGCGATGGTATTCCAGTCCTATGCCCTTTATCCGAGCATGACCGTTTACGGCAATATCGCCTTCGGCCTGGAGATGAAGAAGGTCCCCAAAGCCGCAATCAGAGCAGAGGTCGACCGTGTCGCCAAGCTGCTGAAAATCGACCACCTGCTGGATCGCAGGCCCGCCGAACTGTCCGGGGGACAGCGCCAGCGCGTCGCGATGGGCCGGGCCCTGGCGAGGGAACCGAAAATCTATCTGTTCGACGAGCCCCTGAGCAACCTGGACGCCAAGCTGCGCGTACAGATGCGCACCGAAATCAAGAAACTACATCACCGGCTCGGTACGACCATCGTCTATGTCACGCATGACCAGATCGAAGCGATGACGCTGGCGGACCGGATCGCGGTCCTGAAAGACGGCAAACTGCAGCAACTGGGCACTCCCGCCGAAATCTACGGCAATCCCGCAAACATGTTCGTGGCCGGTTTCATGGGATCGCCGCAGATCAACTTCATCCGCGCCCGGGTCGTCGGCAAGGACCGGGCCGTTGGCCTCGAGATGAGCGGCTCTTCCGGTCTGGCGGAGACCGTCGTACTGCCCCCCAGGCTCCGGATCTCGACAACCGGATCGGACAGACAGTGATCATGGGCGTGCGGCCGGAACACATCGCCGAACAGGCGACGGCGGAGCCGCATAACGATCAGCCCACATCAGGACAGTGGCTCGTCCGGAACGCCATCGATGTGATCGAGCCCACAGGCCCCGATACGCTCATCGTGACCCGTATCAACGGCCAGGAAGTGACAGGGCGCACGAGCGCTGAGACCCGGGTCTCACCGGGCGATCATCTGCTGCTGCGGGTCGATCTCAACCAGGCGGTGTTTTTCGATCCCGAATCCGAACAGCGCATTTACTGACAATCTCGCCATTGGGCTCTTATCCATTCAATGTCACGGAGAAGGTATGCAGGTAATTATTGCCGGTTCGCCCGGCGAGGTGGCCAGCCTCGCAGCGGACCGAATCGAACGACTACTGGCTAGGCATAAGGCGGCGGTTCTGGGATTGGCGACCGGCAGTACGCCCATCGCCCTCTATCAGGAGCTGATTGCTCGCTACCATCGCAATCAACTGTCGTTCCGGGAGGTCACCACCTTCAACCTGGACGAGTACGTGGGGCTGGCTCCGGAGCATCCTCAGAGCTATCGCACGTTCATGCAACGCCAGCTATTCGACCGGATCGATATCGATCCGCGCAACACCCATATCCCGAACGGGCAGCACTGCCCGACCGAGGAAGCCGCTGCCTACGAAACCCGGATTCGCAGTCTGGGAGGCATCGATTTGCAGGTACTGGGCCTGGGCCGCAACGGCCATATCGGTTTCAACGAGCCCTGTTCCAGCCTGCATTCCCGGACACGGATCAAAACCCTGGCCGAGGCGACAGTGCGCGACAACAGCCGTTTCTTCGAACCCGGCGAGTTCATGCCCAAACTGGCCATCACCATGGGGATCGCGACCATCCTGGAGGCTCGGCAGATACTGTTACTGGCCACCGGCTCGGCCAAGGCTGAAGCCGTCAGGACGATGGTAGAGGGGCCTCTTTCGGCGAGCTGTCCTGCATCGGCGCTGCAACAGCACCCCAATACGCTGGTCATCGTCGACAGCGAAGCCGGCTCGCAGCTGTCGCAGTGCGAGTACCACCGGCGGGTCAAAATCGAAACCGACCGGCTGATGGATGCAGAGAGAAGCAGGCCATGATCCGGTTGATCGAAACCGGCCTGGAATCCAGTCCTTCGGGCAGACATGAATATCTCGTCGGTATCGACGGCGGCGGTACGGCCTGCCGGGCCCGCCTTGCCGATATGGACCTGAGGATACTGGGGACCGGCCAGGCCGGTCCCGCCAACGCTTTCCTGGAACTGGACAGGGTAAGGCAGTCGATCCTGGAAGCGGTCACCCATGCCGTGCTGGATGCCGGCCTGTCCACCGATGACTTCTGCCGTTTGCATGTAGGCATGGCACTGGCGGGCGGCGACGACCCCAGCGTCCGTCAGGCCCTGACCCAGGTGCCCTGGTCATTTGCCTCGGTATGCATCGAGTCGGATGCTTACGGCGCCTGCCTGGGCGCCTATGAGGGCGCTGATGGCGCCATTCAAATTGTCGGCACCGGCTCCTGCGGGCTGTTACTGCAAGATAGCCGGATAAACAAGGTCGGCGGTCATGAGTTCCCCATTTCCGACCTGGGCAGCGGAGCCGTGCTGGGACTGGAAGCCATTCGCAAAACGCTGCTGGCCCATGACGGCGTTATTGCACCCAGTGAACTGACCGATTCGATTTATCGGCAGTTCGACGGCGATATAGACGCCATCGTGCACTGGTCCAAAACGGCACTCCCTGCCGATTATGGCCTTTTCGCGCGGCAACTTTTTGACTGCGCAGAAAACGGCGATCCGCTGGCTGCTGCTATCGTCGAGCAGGGCGTCCGCGATGTCGCCGGGCTTATCCAGGCGCTGTGTGACCGCGGTGCAACCCGGGTAGCGCTGATGGGCTCGGTCGCCCAGCGCATGAAGCCGAATTTGCAGCAGGCATTTGGCGAACTGATCGTGGAACCGCGCCAGGATGCCGTATATGGCGCACTGCTGATGGCAAGAGATTCGGCCGGCGGATAAATCCTTTCGGCAGGAGGTTGTGGATATTCTCTGTGCTGTGCTCCTGCCTGATTCAACGGACGCCCCACGGGCGTTCTCCTTTCTGCATTTCCCCGGGCGGTATCGCTGTACCGCCCATTCGACCACAATGGCAGGACGGACTCAGCCCGCTGTACCAGCCTCAGCCCTTGACAGGGCCCCCATATCCGTCAGTGCGTAACGACCAGGTACTTGCTTTCGCACCATCCAGTGGCAACAGTTATCCACCTGCGGCGGAAGCCATAACCGACTAAGCGTCCGTCCGCTCTGGAGGGTCAGCAGAGCCTTGATGAACACCATATGGGTGACGACCAGTATTTCCTGCCCCTGGTACTGTCTGACAATATTGTTAAAAGCTTGCGACACGCGGGACATAAACTCCGAAAAACTCTCGCCACCTTCCGTCCGGCGGTAGAGATCGGGACGGTGCCAGAAATGCCAGTAATTCTCGGGATCGCGGCGTTTGATGTCCTGCTTGGCCTGTCCTTCCCAGGCGCCCAAGCCTATTTCCCGCAGCTCGTCCCGGGTCTGCAACGGAATGACGCGCCCCTCCAGTATCATTTTTGCGGTCTGCTGCGTTCTGCCGCTGCTGCTGCAAAGTGCATGATCGAAGCTGTATTGAGCCAGTTTGTCGCCGAGCTGGGTCGCCTGGCGTTTACCGAGTTCTGTCAGGGGCGAGTTCAGTTGCCCCTGCATGCGTCCTTGCAGGTTCCACTCGGTTTCCCCGTGCCGCACCAGATGTATGATCGCCATTTGTCGTCTCCAAAGGCCGAGAGCCTTCGGCTCCAGAAGCCTCCCGATCGAGATTGAAAACCCGCCATCAGCAGCCTGCTGACGGCAGGCGTCGTCAGTTTAAAGAGGCAAGCCGAGGCCCTTGCGAACCTCTGCGCGGGCTTCTTCAAAATCCGCCTTGAAAGCAGGGTTGTCCTGCACCATCACCGCGCAGATGGCGCCGAGCATGCGGCCGGCTTCAACGTCGCTGAGATAATGCACGCCTCCGATCATGCGACCAAAGGATTTTTCCCAGCCACGTTGCATGATTTCCTCACGCTTTTCGGGAATCATGTCGGCCAGCACGATAGCGGTGAAATGGGCAAATGCGGAGTGGCCGCTGGGGTAGGAGCCGTAATTCTTGAACTCGCTGACCGCCTGGATATCACTGTTTTTCGACCCTGGCCGCTCACGATTCCATTTGCCTTTGCCCTGTTTGTTCAGGTTGCTTTCGGTCTTGTAAACCTGCTTGAAAAACTGCTTGGCGATCGGAAAGTTGTCTTCGTTCCATTCCGGCCCCAGAATATTGGCCCAGCGAAACACACTCTGCTCGGAATCATCCCGAGCCTGCTTCTCCATCTCCGGCGTACGCAGCTCCTGCCAGCGCACCACTGTGCGCATGTCCTCTTCGTCGTAAAGGCCCTGCGGCGGCGGCGGCAGGAAGCGGGTCGAGTCGAATTCGGCCGGATCGATATAGACCTTGACCCCTTTGACGATCACAGCCCCCTCCATGACGTCGGAAGCCACCGCGGGAACCGTTGCCACCGAGGTCAGGCAAGCCACCAGCACGGCCGAGCGAAGATTTTTGTCCAACATCGAGATTATTCTTTTCATTATTTTAAACTCCAATTAAATATCCATAGCAGGCCCCATCGGTCTCGATGGGCGATTTTCTGAAGACGTGATTTATCTTTTTCTTTCCCAGTACCTCCTTTGCTTTATCGCTTATGTGACTGGCATGGTTCTAAATCTCGATCGCCTCAGAGTCTTCGCCTGAATCAGCCTGCCGCCCGATTACCGCAGGCCCCGAGTAGGGCGCGCACTCCTCGAGCTCTTCTTCGATACGCAGCAGACGGTTGTACTTGGCGACACGGTCGGAGCGGCACAAAGACCCTGTCTTGATCTGGCCGGCGGCGGTACCGACCGCCAGGTCCGCGATGGTGCTGTCTTCGGTCTCGCCGGAGCGGTGCGAGATCACCGCGGTGTAGCCGGCGCCCTTGGCCATCCTGATCGCATCCAGGGTCTCGGACAGCGAACCGATCTGGTTGAACTTGATCAGGATGGAGTTGCCGATGCACTTCTCGATACCTTCCTTAAGGAGCCTGGTGTTGGTGACGAATAGATCGTCGCCGACCAGCTGCACCTTGCTGCCGATCTTGCGGGTCAGGTAAGCCCAGCCAGCCCAGTCGGACTCGTCCAGACCGTCTTCGATCGAGACGATCGGGTAGGTTTCGGTCAGCTGTGCCAGGAAGTCGCTGAAGCCTTCGGAGTCGAAGACCTTGCCTTCCCCGGCCAGGTCGTACTTGCCGTCCTTGTAGAATTCGGAGGCGGCGCAGTCCAGCGCCAGGGTGACGTCCTTGCCGAGCGCGTAACCGGCCTTCTCGACCGCTTCGCGGATCACCACCAGGGCTTCCTCGTTGGACCCCAGGTTCGGCGCGAAACCACCTTCGTCACCGACAGCGGTGTTCAGGCCGCGGGCCTTGAGCACGGCTTTCAGCGCGTGGAAGATCTCGGCACCGCAGCGCAGGGCTTCGGCGAAGCTCGGGCTGCCGACCGGCTGTACCATGAATTCTTGGATATCGACGTTGTTGTCGGCATGCTCGCCGCCGTTGAGGATGTTCATCATCGGCACCGGCATCGAGTACTGACCGGCGGTACCGTTCAGTTCGGCGATATGGGCATACAGCGCAATGCCCTTCTCGGCTGCTGCAGCCTTGGCTGTCGCCAGGGAGACCGCGAGGATGGCGTTGGCGCCGAACTTCGACTTGTTCTCGGTGCCGTCGAGCGCCAGCATCTTGTTGTCCAGCGCGCGCTGGTCGGCCGCATCCATGCCTAGCAGCGCGTCACGGATCGGACCGTTGACGGCCGCAACTGCCTTCAACACGCCCTTGCCCAGGTAACGGGACTTGTCGCCGTCACGCAGCTCGAGGGCTTCGCGGGAACCGGTGGATGCGCCGGACGGCACGCAGGCGCTGCCGATCACACCGGAAGCCATGATCACGTCGGCTTCGACGGTCGGGTTGCCGCGCGAGTCGATCACCTCGCGCGCCCTGATATCAACGATCTCTCTCATTTCTTGCTCCCTTGATCCGCCATGTCCAGGCTCACTGAATGTTGTCGCCGACGGTGAGGATTTTCAGCGTATTGGTGCCGCCCTGGGCGTTGACGTAATTGCCCTTGGTGACGATGACACGATCGCCCGGGGCCACCACCCCCAGCCGTTCGAGTTCGGCGACAGCCTGAGCATTCACCTCCTCGTTCGGCAGCTGGTCGCTGTTAAAAGACACCGACTGCACACCGCGGAATAGGCTGACCCGGCTCTGGGTACGCGGATTGCCGGAGAAGGCAAAGATCGGCAACGGCGAGCGGATACGCGACATCACCAACGGCGTATAGCCGCTCTCGGTCATGCAGATGATGCCCTTGACGCCTTCCAAATGGTTGGCCGCATACATAGCCGACAACGCGACAGACTCGTCGATACCGCTGCATTGCTGGTGGACACGGTGTTTTGACTTGCGGCTGCCAGGATGGCGCTCGGCACCGCGGATCACCCGGTCCATCGCCGCCACCGCGGCCACCGGATAGCGACCCGACGCGGTTTCCGCCGACAGCATCACCGCGTCGGTGCCGTCCAGTACCGCGTTGGCGACATCAAAGACCTCGGCGCGGGTGGGCTGCGGGTTTTGGATCATCGACTCCATCATCTGGGTGGCGGTAATCACCACCTTGTTCGACTTGCGCGCCCGATCGATGAGGTGTTTTTGTACCGCCATCAGCTCGGCGTCGCCGATTTCGACGCCGAGATCGCCGCGCGCCACCATCACGCCGTCCGCGCATTGAATGATCTGTTCCAGCACCGTTGGGTCATTGACGGTTTCCGCCCGCTCGATCTTGGCGATCAGGCCGGCCTGTCCGCCGGCCTGTTCCAGCAGCGCCCGGGCCTGCTCGATATCGGCAGCGGCACGGGGAAAGGAGACAGCCAGGTAGTCGACGCCGATCTGGGCGGCGGTACGAATATCCCGACGATCCTTGTCCGTCAGGGCGGCGGCGGAAAGACCTCCCCCAGACGGTTGATGCCCTTGTTGTTCGATAGGGTGCCGCCCATCGTCACCAGGCAGTGCAGGGCGCCGTCGCCGATGCTTTCGATCTCCAGTTGCAGGCGGCCGTCGTCCAGCAGCAGCTGATCACCCGGACGGCAGTCGTCAGCAAGCTGTGGATAATCGACGCCAACCCGTGAGCGGTCGCCGGCGCCTTTGTCGAGACGGGTATCCAGCACAAAACGATCGCCCTCGCCCAGCGGGATACTGCCGGAGCGGAAGCGGGCGATGCGGATCTTCGGTCCCTGGAGATCGCCCAGTATCGCCACATAAAGGCCGTGCCGGGCGGCCAGCGTTCTGACCCGCTCAGCCCGGGCCTGATGGTCTGCCGGCTGACCATGGGAGAAGTTCAGACGTACCACATTGACGCCGGCGAGCAGCAGCTGCTCCAGCACTCCGGAATCGTCGGTGGCAGGGCCGAGGGTGGCCACGATTTTGGTTCTTCTTGTCATGATTGGGTCTCTGTAAGGAAGCCTCTTGCGCGTGCCAAAGCCCCCGCAGGGGTTGTTAGGGGCCCTTGTACTGCGGTTCAGGCCGTTACCAGGACAGTCTGTTCCATGGCCACATTCAGGGAGACCTCCGCGCCCTCCTCGATGTGCTGTTTGCCGGTGCTGTGCAGCTCGTCGACCGCCACCAGGTGGCCGCAGACATCGATGCCGTAGCGGATCAGGCTGCCGAGAAACTCACGATAGACCACCTTGCCACGGAGGCAGAAGCTGCTGGCCGAAGGCGTCTCGCCACGCTGAATGCTGGTGTTCTGGGGCCGGAACACCAGGCTGCCCGGTCCGCTCTGGGCGGATCCGATCGGCAACTGGAGGCCGTTGCGGCTGACAAACAGCGGCCCCTGTTGCGAGGCCTTTATTTCACCGTCGAGAATATTTGCGGAACCGAGGAAGTCGGCGACAAAGCGGTTGTCGGGACGGTCGTAAAGCTCCAGTGGCCGGCCCACCTGCTGAATCACGCCGTCGCTGAGCACCGCCATGCGATCGGAGGTGGTATTGGCTTCTTCCTGGTCATGGGTGACGAAAATCGTCGTCAGCCCAAGCTTGCGCTGCAGTTTGAGGATATCCCGGCGCATCTGCACCCGCAGGTTGGCATCCAGGTTGGAGAGGGGCTCGTCCAGCAGCAGGACCCGCGGTTCGACCACCACGGTGCGGGCCAGCGCAATCCGCTGCTGCTGGCCTCCGGACAGTTCCGATGGCCGGCGTCCAGCCAATGGCAGCAGGCCGACGAGATCCAGCGCCTCGCTGACCCGGCGGTCGATCTCCTGCGGCGGGACTTTGCGCTCTTCCAACCCAAAGGCAACGTTTTTACGTACGGTCATATGGGGCCAAAGGGCATAGCTCTGGAAAACCATGCCGACATTTCGCTGCCAGGGCGGAAGGTGGGTGATGTCCTGATCGCCGATCAGGATGCGGCCGCTCGGGGCCGGGCCGAAACCGGCGATCGCCCGCAGCAGAGTCGACTTGCCGGAACCTGAGGGGCCGAGGAAGGCGAAGAACTCGCCCGGCTCGATATTCAGGTTGACCCCCTTCAGCACCTCGGTATCGCCAAAGTGGAGGCAAACATTTTCGATCTTGACGCCTTTGGACTGACTCTTGATAGACATGACATTTGCTCCCTTCAGGATTCGCTGCAGCCGGCGCAATCGC
Organism: Marinobacterium aestuariivivens; assembly: GCF_042661465.1. NCBI lineage: Bacteria > Pseudomonadati > Pseudomonadota > Gammaproteobacteria > Oceanospirillales > Oceanospirillaceae > Marinobacterium > Marinobacterium aestuariivivens. The sequence goes on from NZ_JBHSWE010000001.1 coordinate 2,071,173, forward strand.
GCTTGCTGCGTTCAATGATTTTGTGTGAAGCGAAGGTGCCGAGTCCGACGATAACCACGGCGATAATGCCCAGGGCAGCGCCTGGCCCGCGCCCGGCGGCGGACTGCATGAAGACGTAGATGCCGTAGGCCAGCGGGGCGTCGGTCTCACTGGATACCAGCATGATGGTGGCCGAAAGCTCGACCGCCGCGGTCGCGAAGCTGGTGACGAAGCCGGCCAGGATGCCGCCGCTCATCAGTGGCACGACGATCTTGCGAATAGTGCGCTGCTTGGTGGCGCCGAGGCTTTCCGCCGCCTCCTCGAGCGACACCGATACCTGTTGCAGGGCCGCGACGCAGGCCCGCAGGGCATAGGGCAGCCTGCGCACCGCCAGGGCAATCACGATCACGCCCCAAAAGGTCGCCAGCGGAACATCACTGAATGGCATTTCCACACCGTAGAACATCCGCAGGTAGCCGATGCCGAGCACCACGCCGGGAACTGCGACGGCGCCCATGGCGATGAAGTCCAGCGCCTTGCCGCCCCAGATCTTGGTTCTCCAGACCACATAGGCAATGGCGGTGCCGAGGATGACATCGATCAGCCCGGCGAGGCCCGCATAGAGTAGGGTGTTGGTGATAAAGCCCAGTGCCCCGTTAAAAACCTCCGCATAGTGCGCCAGAGTGAAGCCGTCGGGCAGCGGGCTAAAGGACCATACCGAGCCGATGGACAGCAGGAATAGCGCCATGTGGGGCGCCAGCACGAAGGCCAGAATAGCCAGTATCACGGCGTAACAGCCGATACGTTCCCAGCGGCTCAGGTCCCGTTTCAGCAGGCCGCCGCCGCCTTTCTGGGTGGTGGCGTAGTCCTTGCCCTTCATTGCCAGGAAGGAGACCCAGAGGGAAAACACCGAGAACAGCACCAGGATGACCGAGATCACATAGCCGATCGGGTCGGAGATGCCCACCGAGCTGATCCGCAGGTAAGCCTGGGGCGCCAGCATGTTGTTGACGTTGAGCAGCAGCGGCGTGCCGAGATCGTCGAAGACCTTGAGAAACACCAGCGAGGCACCGGCCAGGTAACCCGGCATCCCCAGCGGAAAGACGATGCGGCGGAACAGACGCATGCCGCTCGAGCCCAGATTCAGCGCCGCTTCTTCCATGGAGCGGTCAATATTCTGCAGACTGGCGGACAGGTTGATCAGGATAAAAGGGAAGAAATGCACCGACTGCACCAAGATCACGCCGTTCAGCCCATCCATAAAGGGCAGGGTAAAGCCGAAGTACTGATCCAGCAGCAGGTTGACGCTGCCGTTGCCGCCGAAAAACAGCTGCATCGCCACCGCGCCTACGAAGGGCGGCATGATCAGCGGAATAACGCCCAGGGTCTGAATCAATGCGGAGCCGGCAAAATTGAAGCGAGTTGTGAAATAGGCCAGCGGCATGGCGATGAGGGTGGCAAAGACCACCGACATGGCCGAGACGTAGAATGAGTTGACGAAGGACTCCCGAAACAGGGCGGCGTTGAAAAAGTCGATAAAGTTATTGATGGTCAGGGCGCCAGTATTCGGGTCCTGAAAGGCCACATAAATGACTTTGGTCACCGGCAGTATCAGCACCACCATCAGGAACAACCCGATCAGCGCAGCGACCATACTGGGCCCCCACTGGGTTGCAGAGAAATCCGGCAGGCGAAGGCTGCCTTTACGAGAAGCGGATACGCTTGTCATATAAAACCTCAACGTATTCGGGAAGCGTCATCGGAACAGCCCATGCAGGCTGTTCCGTTTTCAGCCAAGAAGGTTTTCAGCGGAACCCTTTACAGCAACTCTTGGGCCTGCTCGGCCAGCGCGGCCGCTTCACGATAGTTGTTGCGGGCGAACTCGTCCCACATCGCTTCGATTTCGGCCTGGCGGCCAGTGGTCTTGTCGGTCGCCTTCTTGCGGCTGCTGGTGAAGGCGGCAAGAAACTCTGGATCCGCGGCTTTGTCTTCCGTCACGGGAATCTGGGCGATCAGATCCTTGGCTCTGCCAACCATCTGCGCAGCCTCGACATTGGGCGACTTGGCCAACATCGCTTCGGCATCGTGAATCTGCTTGGTCGCCCGACGCAGATCGTCCATGCGATAGGTGATCATCACGTCGAAAAGGGCATTCACCAGGTTGTAGCGACTCTTGGAGGTATCCAAGTCGAAGTGCAGCGAAGCGCTGAGCTCGCCGTCATTGAAGGGGTTTGGGAAGCCGGCCGGCGCCTTTTCGTAGGTTTTTGGATTCACCGGCAGGCGCCGGATCTTCGGGTCCAGTAGTAGTTCCTGTCCCTTGTCGGAGAGCAGGAATTCGATGAAATCGACCGCCGACTCGCGATTTGGCGCATTTTTGACAATGCCGATATTGGCCGGTACCAGCGCCGTGGTCGAAGGATATTTGAACTCCACCGGGAAGCCCGCGCCCTTGGAGGACAGGCCGAAGAAATCGATCACCACGCCAATGCCGAAATTGCCGCTGTTGACGCCGTCGGGAACCCCGAAACTGCGCTCTGTGACCGACTTGAAGTTGCCCGCCATGCGTTTGAGCGTGGCCCAGCCTTCGTTCCAGCCTTCGCCCTGCAGGATGGTTTCCACCGTCAGATGAGTGGTGCCGGAACGGGAAGGGGCCGACATTCCCACATGCTCAAAGTAGACCGGTTTTTCCAGATCGCTCCACTCGGCGGGGGCCGGCAGGTTCTTGGCTTTCAGATAGCGCTCGTTCCACATGATGCCATAGCCGGCAGCGGCAAAGCCCGAGTAATAGCCGTCCGGATCGTGAATCGGGAAAGCGCCGATGGTCTCGGGGATGCCCGTGGCCCGGGTCCGGTACTGCTCCAACAGCTCCTTACCCTTCAGCACCTCGAAGGCGTCCGGGGCCGACGCCCAAAACAAGTCGCTCTTGTTGTTACCGGCGGTTTCTTCGATGTACTTGATGCTGGCGCTGGTTTTCTTGTTCAGCACTTCCAGCTCAATCCCGGGATTCTCGGCTTCGAACGCCGCCTTGAAGATTTTGGTCAGATCGGACGGAAAGGAGGTGACGACGACCAGCTTGCCGTCCGCCGCCAGGGCAAGGGGCGACAGGCTCCCGACCGCAGCCGCCAGGGCGGAAACAGCCATCAGTTTTCTCGATTGGAAGAACAGTTTTTTCATTATTGTTAGCTCCTTGGTTGTTCAAGAATCCCCGTCTAGTGCGGGAGACAGCCTGATTAACAGCAAGGGCTGTACCAAGTCACAAAAAAACCATTATCTTATTGAATATAAATAACTTTATATTTTTAGAGAAAGACAGATCGACAGAAGTTGGGTCAACTGTAACACGCTCCGGAAAGAACTGACGTGTCACTTTTGACCCGTCAGCCGGATCCCCACGAATACCTTGAGAGAGCTAGTCCCCGTCGACCGCAAAGCGGGCCTTTTCGATGCCATGGCGCTGCATTCTCAGATACATTTTCTTGCGCGGAATGCCCAGTTGCTCGGCCGCGTCAGTGATCCGCCCTTCGCTACGCGTCAGTGCTTCGCACAGCAAGCGTTTCTCGTAAGCCGCCAACTGCTCTGGCAGACTGGCCAAGGTGCCGCCCTCGTTCGACGTAGCGAGGCCGGACCCGCGGGATGCCAGACGGGTGGAGATGCCAAGCACGAAACGTTCAGCCTCGTGCTGCAACTCACGCACATTGCCCGGCCAGTTGCTGGCCATCAGCGCACTGACCTGATCCCCGTTGAGGGACGGTACCGGGCGGTTGAAGCGCTGGGCGGCGGGCTCGAGAAAACAGCGGAACAGCAAAGGCACATCGTCCAGCCGCTCCCGCAGCGGCGGAATGGCGATGGTGGCGACGTTCAGGCGGTAATAGAGGTCTTCGCGGAACTCCCCGGCGGCTGAGGCCTCCAGCAGATCGCGCTTGGTGGCGGCCACCACCCGCACGTCCACCGGGATGCTCTCGTTGCCGCCCAAGCGCTCGAGACAGCGTTCCTGCAGGACCCGCAGCATCTTGATCTGCAGATGCATCGGCATGCTTTCGAGCTCGTCGAGAAACAGGGTTCCGCCATGGGCGTACTCGACCTTGCCGATACGGCGTTTATGCGCACCGGTAAAGGCACCGGCCTCGTGGCCGAAGAGTTCGCTTTCGATCACCGATTCCGGCAGGGCACCACAGTTAAGGGCAACAAACTTGCCGTCGCGACGATGACTAAAGTCGTGCAGGGTACGTGCGATCAGCTCCTTGCCGGTCCCCGTCTCGCCGAAGAGCAGCACATCTACATCGGCATCGGCGATATTGGTGATCAGCGCCCGCAACTGAACCATGGCGGGACTGTCTCCGAGGATCCGCGATTCCATCCGGCTGCGGCCACTGAGCTGCTGCTTCAGACTGCGGTTCTCCAGGATCAGGGCGCGGGTCTGCAAGGCACGCTTGACCTCTTCCAACAGATGATCCGGGGCCACGGGCTTTTCGATAAAGTCATAGGCGCCGGACTTCACCGCCTCCACGGCCATGCCGATATCGCCATGCCCCGTGACCAGTATCACCGGCAGTTCGGGGTCCCGCCGGCGCACCTGCTGCAAAAGCTCCAAGCCATCCATCCCCGGCATTTTAATATCACTGAGGACGATGCCCGGATAGTCCTCGCCGAGCCATTCCAAGGCATCCTCCGCCCGTTCGAAGGACTCCACCGCCATGCCCGCCAGCTCCAGCGTCAGCCGCGCAGCCTCCCGGACTTCCGGTTCGTCCTCGATCAACAGGACCTGTCTGTCGCTCTCTGTCGTCATATTGTTGTGTGCTTCAGGGTCAAATGAATCCGGGTACCTTGCCCCGGCTGGCTTTCCACCTTCAACTCGCCGCCGAACTCACGGATGATTTTCTGCGATATCGACATGCCCAGCCCCTGGCCCGTCGCCTTGGTGGTGAAGAAGGGGTCAAACATCTGGGCCATCACCTCGTCCGACATGCCGGTCCCGCTGTCGCAGACTCTCAGGATCAGCCGTTCGCCATCTTCGTGGCTGTCAATGACCAGCTGCGGTTGCTGCGTTCCTTCCATGGCGTCGAGCGCATTCCCCAGCAGATTGACGATCACCTGCTCCAGCCGAATCTGATCGCCCAAGACCTCGGGCAAGCTGCGGCTTTCATCCCACACCAGCCGGCAATCCATACGCCTAATACGCTGGCCGAACAGCGACAGCGCACTGTTGATCACTTCGGTCAGGTTTACCGGCTCCAGTACGTCTGCGGCACGGCGCGAAAACACCTTGAGATGATTGATGATCTTGGCCATCTTGTCAGCCAGCTTCTCGGTCTTCTCGAGGCAGGTCCGGGCCTCGTCGCCGCGATCCAGCTCCAGCAACTGCAGGGCATTGTGCGCACTGTAGCGGATGGCGCTGAGGGGCTGGTTGAGTTCATGCACAATGCTCGCCGAGAGCTGGCCCAGGCTGGCCAGTTTCGTCGCCTGAATCAACTCCTGATGAGCACTGCGCAGCTCCGCTTCGGTTCGCTGCCGCTCATGAACTTCGCTGACCAGTCGCTGGTTGGCACTTTGCAGATCAGCGGTGCGTTCGGCGATACGCTGTTCCAGAATCGCCTGGGCTTCGTGCCGCTCGGTGGCGTCCACCAGCGTCAGCAGGAATTTCCGGCTCTGGCGCCGGTGATAGACCCCGAGACTGAGATCCAGCGGAAACTGGCTGCCGTCCTGGCGTCGGCCGACCATTTCCAATACCTGGGGCACCGCAGTGTCTGCCAGCCCCTCAAGATCCAGCACCTCACGGCAGTGCTGTTCTAGAAATACCTCGTCGAACCGCCGGCCGATCACCTGTGCGTCTTCGATGCCAAAGAGCTGGCCGGCATTGGGATTGAAAAACTCGATAATGCCCCGGTCGTCAGTGCTGACCAGCCCGACCAAGGCATTGTCGATGATGGACTGGGCATTGGCATTCTCTACCTGGATGGCGGTATTTCTGAACACCACCAGCGCCTTGGCCATCTCGGTAATCTCGTCACTGCCCCGATCGTCGATCTCGACCTCGAGGTTGCCGGTGGCGATAGCCGCCATATGGTTGCGCAGCCGGTTCAGGCGTCCCAGCAGATTGCGCCCAACATAGAACCAACCCACCACGAAGGCCACCAGCAGTCCCAGCATCAACATCACGACCAGCAGGGCCCGGCCGCGCTCGACCGACCGCTTGGCCTGGGCGGAAGCCTGCAAAGCGGCGGTCTCCGAGCGGCTGACCTGCTCGGAGATGAAGCGCTTGAGTTCGCGGATCAGGTCTTTGCTCTCGTTAAGCAGATCCATGTTGCGCTGCTGCAGACCGAGTTCTTTCAGTCGCAGCCCTGGCAGGCTGTCGTCGCCGCCCGAAAATTTCAGAATGGCATCTACCGCCTGGCGCAGCGAAATGGTGCTTTCTTCAGTCTGCAGCAGCAGCAGGCTTTCCCGCAATCGGTCTTCGATCTCCCCCAGGTACTGGAGGGTGTGACTGATATCCATGGCGGTCTGCTGGCTGGCACCGCGCAATGTGAGTCCCACGGCCAGATTGGCATCGGCATTCACCTGCATCAGCACATCGCGAATCCGTATGGCATGGAGAATCGACTGTTTGACCTGGGCGGCATTGCGCAGGTTTTCGCTGCTGACCAGCCGCTCCATCGCGACCTGGGTATTGAAGCGGCTGTCCTCGAGAATCGGCTCGATCTCGTCCAGAAAGCCGGCGTGGGTCCAGCGCAGGGATTCCGAACGCTCGCGATTCAGTCTACGCAGGTCGAAGCCCTGGCTGACATTCTCGTTCAGAGACTGCAGATTGCGACGTATGCTTGCCAGCAATTCGACCACCGGCCGCGGCAGACCCGCAGACGCTGCCGCCCCTGCCGGCTCAGGCGGCAACAGCGTTTCCAGCTGTTGCATCTGCGTCTCCAACTCGACCCAGATGCTCTCCTGTTCCCAACTGGAGCTGGCCGTCAGCAAGCGCGGCGCCGTGGCGATAATCAGCCCGCCGGTTTCGGCAAAATGTGCCGCCTTTGAAATCACTGGCAGCTGGTGTTCACTGATGTCCTGCATCCGCTCACTGACATGACTGAAGGCCAGCCAGGCGGAAACCGCGACCAGCAGTGTGGCCAAGGTCACGACCAGAAAGGCCCCGAAGACCTTCAGGCCGATCCGGCTATAGCCCCAGCGCCTTGAAGCGCTGTGTAGCGGCGAATCCATCAATCCGCCCCCTCTTCAGTTGCATCCTGCACCGCCCGGCGGTCGGCAATCCCGCGTAACAGTCGCAGCGCCTGCTCGAGCCGATCCGCAGATTCCCGGCGCCAACGGTCCTGCTGCCGTTGCTGCTCGGACGTCAGCGGGATACCCGGCTGGTAACGCGCGAACTGACCAAGCAAGCGCTCATCGCCGAGTTGTTCAGCGGAAAACGGCACTGTCGTCGCCAGTTCCCGGGCCCGCGCCAGATCGGCCTGCCATTTAGGGTTACTGTCGTCGGCAAGCCTCATCGCTGTCTCGTGGTAGCGATGCCAGAAATGCTGCAACTCCTGCAACCGGAAGGTGATCAGCTGGTCGAACAGTGCGTTCACCAGCTCGTAGCGCAGCCGCGACTGCTGGGCATCGTAGTCGTATCTCTCCGTAATCAGAGGCTGGTGCCGGCTCAGAGGATGATCGGGCACGCCGGCCAGTATCCGGCCATCGATGGGATAACGACTCAGCTCCGGCTGTAGCAGCACTTGCTGTCCCTGCGCCGACAACAAATAGCGCAGGAACAGACGGCCATTGTCCGGTACCGAGGCGCCACGGATCAGCGCGGCACAGACCGGCAGCACGCTGGTCGGGGCTGGATAGCCAAGACGTATCTGCGGATTGCGGGGCTGTAACGACAGGGCAAAAAAGTCGATCACCAGACCGACACCGAAGCGCTCCTTCAATACCCCTGGCGGACACCGAAACTACGCGCCGTGACCGTCGCCAAATTGCCGGCAAGCTCCAGCCAGTAAGCCCAGCCGGCATCCCAGCCCCGCTGCTGCAGAAGCGTCTCGACCAGAACATGTGTAGTCCCCGAGCGGGTCGGTGACGACATGCCGATATGACCGTGAAAACCGGGGTCCAGCAGGTCATTCCAGGCGACAGGTGCCTGCAGCCGGTAGCGCTGCAGATAATCGTCGTTCCACATCAGTCCGTATCCGGAATGGGCGAAACTGACATAGGGCAGCGACGGCGGTGTGGTAGCGGTAGCGGCCTGATAGGGCAACAGCAGGCCGCGCTCCGTCAGCCATTCGAAAGCATCGACGGCGCTGGCCATGAACAGATCCGGTACCGGTTTCATGCCCTTCTCGAGATGGCTGAGGGCTGCCGATGTTTTCTTGTTGATGAAGCGCACCTCGATATCCGGGTACTGCCGCTCGAAGGCGCTCTTGAACTGCTGGCTGACGGGTTCGGAAAAAGAGGTCAGGATAATGAGTTGCTGCTGGGCCGCCGACACAACGGGGGAAAGCAGCAGCATAGACAATAGCCACGCCCGCAGCCGCGGATACGTTACCTGTAAGATCACGGATGGCTCCCGATGATTATTATTATGAGCGTCCTGCATATCCGGCGAAAATGAACGCCTTGGGTTCCTGCACGCCAGTGCCCCGGATTATTAGCCCAGCTGCCTGCACCTGGTCAACCGAATGCGTTTTTTCGTTATTAGCCCGGCGGGTTGATACATGAAATATACCAGCTTCATCATTGGCCGCTGGCCAATGCGAACGCTACAGAAACCAGCTTGTCCGCGCACCTGCGCTCGTTTTAGTGGCGTGACCGCTCGTACGCTTCCATGCGTACGCGGTATACCGTACATCTTGTACAAAGCGGACAATTAAGTAGGGGCACCTATTTGTCCGCGAGGTTAATATTGGCGTTTATCAGCCGGTACCGATGGCCGCGTCTCATCCAAACTGTCTGCGGATGACCTCGATAAACTCCCGTACATCGATTGTCTGCAACGACGAGCTGCGCGTCAGGATACCGATCTCGCGATAGATATCGGGCGCCGAGACTTCGCGAAATACCAGGTCCGGTATGCACAGCGCTTCAACCGCGCAACGGAGCACGACTGCCAGGCCGTCGCCCTTGCGCACCAGCATCAGGGCGCCAAGGATCGACTGGATCTGGTGAAACCAGTTCAGGCGAATGTGTTCGTCATCCATGGCGCACTGGATCTTCAGCCAGTTACCGCTTTGCTGGATGTTATAGGCCACCGGGTAATGTTTCAGCTCGCTCCACTTCAGATCGGGCTGCTCCACAAACGGGTGCGCCCGGTTGCCCCCAGGAATTCCTGTATCAGCCGCTCGAATTCCACTTCCGGATTGGCGGCCGGCAACATGCCGATGCCGACATCGAGGGAACCGCGCGTGATTTCCTGGAACCCACGCTACCGGTCGCGCTGAAGCGGCAGCATGTCATCGCTGTCGACAGGATTGAGCCCACACCAACCCCGATCAGGTGGCAGGGTTGCCTCGAGCAGGGTATCCAGCCCTGCCGGTTGAGCTGACCAGGGGTAACGTCTGTATCCGGTACCGTCTAGAGGCAACCCGTTCGACAGCCGAGACCTGGCCTGTGCCGCCGGTGGTGCCAGGCGATTCGGCGCCGCGCCCTGGGCCTGGACGACATCTGAGTGCGGTTCCATGCATATAGCTATTAACTATCAATACATTTTATATAATTGATTTCTATGCAGATACTGTCGTCGATAACATAGCTCCTGTTTCCAAGACATACCGTCAACCAAGGAGCTAACACAGATGAGCCATTCTCTGATCAACACCGAAATCAAGCCCTTCCAGGCCACCGCTTTCCAGAACGGCGAATTCGTCGAAGTCACCGAAGCCAGCCTGAAAGGCCAGTGGTCCGTGGTCTTCTTCTACCCGGCCGACTTCACCTTCGTCTGTCCGACGGAGCTGGGCGACCTGGCCGATCACTATGAAGAGCTGAAGGCCCGTGGCGTCGAGGTGTATGCGGTATCGACCGACACCCACTTCACCCACAAGGCGTGGCACGACACCTCCGAAACCATCGGCAAGATCCAGTTCCCGATGATCGGCGATCCGACCGGCACCATCACCCGCAACTTCGGCGTGATGATCGAGGAAGCGGGCCTGGCCGAGCGTGGCACCTTCGTCATCGACCCGGAAGGCAAGATCCAGATCATCGAAATCAACGCCGGCGGCATCGGCCGCGACGCCAGCGAGCTGGTGCGCAAGATCAAGGCCGCCCAGTACGTTGCCGCTCATCCGGGTGAAGTCTGCCCGGCGAAGTGGAAAGAGGGTGAAGAGACCCTGGCGCCGTCACTGGACCTGGTCGGCAAGATCTAAGCAGCAAGCTGCACACCCGTAGGATGGGTGAAACGACGCTTTCGCAGAAAATATCCGGCCCCTGTATGGACCGGGCGTCGTGTAACCCATCTTGCGGTGCCGGTTTAGACAGAGTGATGGGTTACGCCGCAATACCTTCTGTGCACATCGATAGAGCAGTGCCATTGCGGCTACACCCATCCTACATGCTTTCTTTTAGGGACGGACACTCCGATGCTGGACTCGAATCTGAAACAACAGCTGACCACCTACCTGCAGAACATCAAGACCCCGGTCGAGCTCAGTCTTTCGCTCGACGACAGCGCCAAGGCCCGTGAGCTGTCCTCGCTGGCCCGCGAGATCGTGGAACTCTCGGACCGCATCACCCTGACCGAGAACGGCACCGCCAGCGGCCGGGTCCCGAGCCTCGGCGTCGCGCCGGCAGGCCAGGCCCCGCGCGTGGAATTCGCCGGTGTGCCTATGGGTCACGAATTCACCTCCCTGGTACTGGCGCTGCTGCAGGCCGGCGGCCATCCAGCCAAGGCCGAAGCGGCCCTGCTGGACCAGGTACGCAATCTCGAAGGCGAATACCGCTTCGAAACCTTTATTTCGCTGTCATGCCAGAACTGCCCGGACGTCGTCCAGGCACTGAACCTGATGGCGGTGCTGAACCCCAACATCAGCCATGTGATGATCGACGGCGCCCTGTTCCAGGACGAAGTCGGCAAACGCAACGTCATGGCCGTGCCGTCGGTGTTCCTGAACGGCGAGCCCTTCGGCCAGGGCCGTATGACGCTGGCCGAAATCGTCAACAAGGTCGATACCGGTGCCGCCGCCCGCCAGGCCGAAGCCCTGGCAGAGAAGGCTCCTTACGACGTGCTGGTCGTCGGCGGCGGCCCCGCCGGCGCCGCAGCGGCGATCTACGCCGCACGCAAGGGCATCCGTACCGGTGTCGTCGCGGACCGCTTCGGCGGCCAGGTGATGGACACCGTCGGCATCGAGAATTTCATCTCAGTCAGGGCCACCGAAGGCCCGAAGCTGGCGGCCAACCTCGAGCAGCACGTGCTCGACTACGACGTCGACCTGATGACCGCCCAGCAGGCCCGCAAGCTGAGCCGCAAGGCGCTGGTCGAAATCGAACTGGAAAACGGCGCCGTGCTGAAGAGCCGCTCGGTGATCCTCGCCACCGGCGCCCGCTGGCGCGAACTGAACGTGCCCGGCGAGCAGGAATACCGCGGCAAGGGCGTGGCCTACTGCCCGCACTGCGACGGCCCGCTGTTCAAGGGCAGGAAGGTGGCCGTGATCGGCGGCGGCAATTCCGGCATCGAGGCCGCGATCGACCTGGCCGGCATCGTCGAGCACGTCACGGTGCTGGAATTCGGCGGCGAACTGCGCGCCGACGAGGTGCTGCAGCGCAAGGCGCGCTCGATGACCAATATCGAGATCATCACCTCGGCCCAGACCACCGAGGTGCTCGGCGACGGCCAGAGGGTCAGCGGCCTGCGCTATACCGATCGCAACTCGGGCGAGAGCCGCGATATCGCCCTGGCCGGCATCTTCGTGCAGATTGGCTTGGTGCCGAACACCGAGTGGCTCAAGGGCGACATCGAGCTGAGCCGCCACGGCGAGATCGTGGTCGGCAGCCGCGGCGAGACCTCGGTACCCGGCGTCTTCGCCGCCGGCGATGTCACCACGGTGCCGTACAAGCAGATCATCATCTCGATGGGCGCCGGCGCCACCGCCGCGCTTGGCGCCTTCGACTACCTGATCCGCGAATCGGTGGATGACACCGAACAGGCCGCCTGATACCAGGCCAACTGATCCTCCAGCCTTTTCATCGCGCATCCTTGATGACCGGGCCCTTCGGGGCCTATTTTTTTTGATTGCATTTATAGACAATCGGTCTAATATGGTCACCATGAACGAGACAGTATCCAGGCCCCGCCGCGGACGACCACCCAAGGTGGCGCGCGACTATGACGATACCCGCGAGGAACTGCTGCGCCACGGCATGGCCGTGCTGACAGAGCAGGGCTTCGGCAATGCCGGCATCGACGGCATCCTGCGCGCCGTCGGCGTGCCCAAGGGGTCCTTCTATCACTATTTCGCCAGCAAGGAGGCGTTCGGCCTCGCGGTGCTGGAGCGCTACGACCGCTATTTCGCCGCCAAGCTGGACCGTCATCTGCTCGATGCCAGCCTTCCGCCGCTGCAGCGCATTCGTCGTTTCGCCGAGGAAGCCCGTGACGGCATGGCGAAGTACGCCTATGCCCGTGGTTGTCTGGCCGGCAACCTCGGTCAGGAAGTCGGACAATTGCCGGACAGCTTTCGCAGCCGCGTCAGTGCCATTTTCGACAGCTGGCAGGATCGGCTGGCGACTTGTTTGCAGGAAGCTCAGGCCAACGGCGAGCTGGCTGCCGAAGCGGACTGCCAGACACTGGCGGAATATTTCTGGATAGGCTGGGAAGGCGCGGTGATGCGGGCACGCCTGGCCACCAGCGACCGGCCGATCGAACTCTTCATCGAGCAGTTCCTGACTGGGCTGCCGCGGTGATGTCTGTATCACAGGGAATTTCGAACGAGGCCCATCACGCCTAACGTTCAGGAAGTCCCCCTTTCGGTGCGGCTCGTTTCACTCACCGGCACCCTGCACCAGGACCGCCAGTCGGACGGGCGCCATTTTGCACAGCCATTTATAGACGACAAGTCTAAAAGGAGCGAAAAATGTTCAAGGGCATACTGATCGAGAAAGACGACAACGGTTACCGGGCCGAACTCAAGGAGCTCGCCGAATTGCAGCTGCCTGAAGGCGAGGTGCTGGTGCGTGTCGAGTACAGCACCCTCAACTACAAGGACGGCCTGGCCATTACCGGCAAGTCGCCGGTGGTGCGGCGCTTCCCGATGGTACCGGGCGTCGACCTGGCCGGCACGGTCGAGGACAGCAGCGATCCGGCCTTCAAGCCGGGCGATCGCGTCGTGCTCAACGGCTGGGGCGTTGGTGAAGTGCACTGGGGCGGCCTGGCCGAAAAGGCCCGTCTCAAGAGCGAGTGGCTGATGCCGCTGCCTGAGGGTCTGAGCGTCCGCCAGGCCATGGCCGTCGGCACCGCCGGCTATACCGCCATGCTCTGCGTGATGGCCCTGGAGCGCCAGGGCGTCACGCCCGACCAGGGCGAGGTACTGGTGACCGGTGCCAACGGCGGCGTCGGCAGCTTCGCCGTCCAGCTGCTGGCGAAGCTGGGCTACCGCGTCGTCGCCTCGACCGGACGGCCACAGGAAGCCGACTACCTCAAGAGCCTCGGCGCGGCCGAAATCATCGACCGTGCCGAGCTGTCGGAGCCGGGCAAGCCGCTGCAGAGGGAACGCTGGGCCGGCGCCATCGATTCGGTCGGCAGCCATACCCTCGCCAATGTCTGTGCCGGCACCCGCTATGGCGGTGCCGTTGCGGCCTGCGGTCTGGCCCAGGGCATGGATTTCCCGGCCACCGTCGCCCCCTTCATCCTGCGCGGCGTCACCCTGGCCGGCGTCGACTCCGTGATGTGCCCGATGCCGAAGCGCGTCGAAGCCTGGAACCGGCTGGCAGGGCTGGTCGATGCCCCGGCTCTGGACAACATCGCCCATGAGATCGGTCTCGAACAGGCGATCGACACCGCCCGCGACCTGCTCGACGGCAAGGTCCGCGGCCGGGTAATCGTGAAGGTTGCGCAAGCCTGAGGCGTTCAGGATGCCGATAGACATGTAGGTTGGGTCAAGTCGCGCAGCGACGGACCCAACACAAGACCCCGCAACAACTCAATTCTACCCCGCCGGAGCCCGATAGCACCGGCGGAATTCGCTCCGTTCATTCCGCCCTACCACTTACCACTTGTACTTTTTTTAACCTTGAATTAGATTATACGAATATGCACTAAGCTTATTCCATAAAAGAATTTAAGGAGTAGCGGTTATGCGCCCGATCGTGACTCACTTCTTCGACGAACCGACCTTCACCTTCAGTTACGTGGTACAGGATCCGGAATCCCGGCACTGCGCCATCGTCGACTCGGTACTCGATTTCGACTACGCCGCCGGCCGCACCTCGACCGGCTCGGCCGATGCCATCCTCGACTTTATCGCGCGCGAGGGTCTCGAGGTCGACTGGATCCTCGAGACCCATGTCCATGCCGATCATCTCTCCGCGGCCCAGTACCTGCGGCAGAAAACCGGCGGCAAGATCGGCATCGGCAGCCATATCCGCACCGTGCAGGATACCTTCGGCAGGATCTTCAACGCCGGCACCGAGTTCGCCCACGACGGCAGTCAGTTCGATCGGCTGTTCGACGATGGCGACCGTATCCGCATCGGCAGCCTCGAAGGCCACGCCATCCATACCCCCGGCCATACGCCGGCCTGCATGACCTATGTGTTCGGCGATGCCGCCTTCGTCGGCGACACCCTGTTCATGCCGGATTACGGCACCGCGCGCTGCGATTTCCCGGGCGGCGACGCCGCGACTCTCTACCGCTCGATCCGGAAACTCTTCGCCCTGCCCGGCGAGACCCGGCTGTTCATGTGCCACGACTACAAGGCCCCGGGACGCGACGACTACCTGCATGAAACCACGGTCGAGGCCGAACGCCGGCACAACATCCATGTGCACGAAGGCATCAGCGAAGGCGATTTCGTGCGCATGCGCACCGAGCGTGACCGGACCCTGGACATGCCGCGGCTGATCCTGCCGTCGGTACAGGTCAACATGCGTGCCGGCCAGCTGCCGCCGGCAGAGGAAAACGGCCAGATCTACCTGAAAGTGCCGGTCAACCTGCTCTGATCCGAGACTGCAACCCACAAGAATTCCGAGGTGCATGATGGACGTTCGACAGCTTAGCCCCTTTATCAGCGTCAGCCCGCAGCTCGCCCCGGCCGATGTCGGCCTTGCCGCCTCGATGGGCTTCAAGGCGATCATCGGCAACCGTCCGGAGCGGGAAAGCGAGGACCAGCCGGCCAACGACGAGATCCGCGCCGCCTGCGAACGCCATGGACTGGCCTGGCACTACCTGCCGGTGGTTTCGGGCCGGATCGAAGATCCCGATGTCGCCGCCTTCCGCGCGCTGATGAACGAAGTGCGCGGCCCGGTGCTGGCGTTCTGCCGCACCGGCACCCGCAGCGCCACCCTCTGGGCGCTGAGCGAGGCGCCGCGACTGGACGCGGAGGCTATCCTGCGCGCCACCGCCACGGCCGGCTATGACCTCGGCGCCCAGCGCGAACGCATCCAGGCCCTCGCAGGCGAAGGCGGCGCGCCGCTGCAGGTCGCCGGCAAGCGCCACGATGTGCTGATCGTCGGCGGTGGCGCCGGTGGCCAGTCGGTCGCCAGCAGCCTGCTGAAGCGCCAGCCGGACCTCGACATCGCCATCGTCGAACCGCGCACCGAACACTACTATCAGCCCGGCTGGACCCTGGTTGGCGGCGGCGTCTTCGAGCGCCGCGAAACGGTGCGGCCGATGGCCGAGGTGATGCCGAAAGGGGTGAAATGGTACCAGGCCGCCGCCGCCGCTTTCCGGCCGGAGCAGCAGCTACTGGTGCTCGAGGACGGCGAGTGCCTGGGCTATCGCATCCTGGTCGTCGCGCCGGGCCTGCAGCTCGACTGGGACGCCATTGCAGGCCTGCGCGAGACCCTGGGCCAGAACGGCGTCACGTCCAACTACCTGTTCGATCTGGCGCCCTATACCTGGAGCTGGTGCAGAACACCCGCAAGGACCGCGCCCTCTTCACCCAGCCGCCGATGCCGATCAAGTGCGCCGGTGCGCCGCAGAAGGCGATGTACCGGCCTGCGACCACTGGAAACGACAGCAGCGGCTGGGCGATCTCGAGGTTGAGTTCTGCACCGCCGGTGCCGCGCTGTTCGGCGTCGCCGACTATGTGCCGGCGCTGATGGAATACGTCGAACGATACGGCATCCAGCTCAATTTCCAGCACAACCTGATCGCCGTCGACGGCCCGAACCGCTGTGCCACCTTCAAGGTGACCGATGCCGAAGGCCAGACCCGCGAGATCGAGAAACCCTTCGACATGCTGCATGTCTGCCCGGTGCAGAAAGCCCCGGCGTTCATCAGCCAGAGTCCGCTGGCCGATGCCGCCGGCTGGATCGAGCTCGATCCGGAAACCCTGCAGCACAAGCGCTATGGCGATGTCTTTGGCCTCGGCGATGCCGGCAACACCCCCAACGCCAAGACCGCAGCGGCCGTGCGCAAGCAGGCACCGGTGGTGGCCGAGAACGTGCTGCGGGCGCTGCTGGGCGAAGCGCCGCGCGCCATCTACGATGGCTACGGCTCCTGTCCGCTGACGGTGGAACGCGGCAAGATCGTGCTGGCCGAATTCGGCTACGGCGGCAAGCTGCAGCCGACCTTCCCGACCTGGCTGGTCGACGGCCGCCGTCCAAGCCGGCTGTCCTGGCTGCTGAAGGAGAAGCTGCTGCCCTGGATCTACTGGAACGGCATGCTGAAAGGCCGCGAATGGCTGGCGCAGCCGCAGATCCTGGCCCACAACCCGGCGCAGCATGACGCGGCGGCGGCCTGCGATTTCGGCGACCGGAAACAGGGAATCTGAGATGCTCGAACGCTACCTACCGATCCTCGGCTGGCTGCGCCATTACGACCGAGGCATGCTGACCAGCGATCTGGTCGCGGCGCTGATCGTGACCGTGATGCTGATCCCCCAGTCGCTGGCCTATGCACTGCTGGCCGGCCTGCCGGCCGAGGTGGGTCTCTATGCCAGCATCCTGCCGCTGGTCGCCTACGCGATCTTCGGCACCAGTCGAACCCTCGCGGTCGGGCCGGTCGCGGTAGTCTCGCTGATGACGGCGGCCGCCATCGGCAACCTGGCCCTGCCGGGCACCGAAGCCTATCTCGCGGCAGCCATTGCGCTGGCCTTTATCTCGGGCCTGCTGCTGATGCTGATGGGGATTCTGCGGCTCGGGATGCTGGCGAATTTTCTCAGCCACCCGGTGATCTCGGCCTTTATCACCGCGTCCGGCCTGATCATCGCCGCCAGTCAGCTCAAGCATATCTTCGGCGTCGATGCCGGCGGCGACAACCTGCTGGAAATCCTGCTGGCACTGGGCTGGCAGCTCGACCAGAGCAACCTGCCGACACTGATCATCGGTGCCGGTGCCGTCGCCTTCCTGTTCTGGGTCCGCAGCCGGCTCAAGCCGCTGCTGGTACGGGCCGGCCTGTCGTCCCGGCTGGCCGACCTGCTGGCCAAGGCCGGTCCCGTACTGGCGGTGGCGGTCACGACCCGGCAACCGCCGGCGGCGGCCTGGTGGAGCAGGGCGTGCGGGTCGTCGGCGAGGTCCCCGGGGACTGCCCTCGATCGGTCTGCCGCTGTTCGATGCCGATCTCTGGCAACAGCTGTTCATCTCGGCGCTGCTGATCAGCGTGGTCGGCTTCGTCGAATCGGTGTCGGTGGCCCAGACCCTGGCGGCCAAGCGGCGCCAGCGCATCTGCCCGGACCAGGAACTGATCGCGCTGGGCGGTGCCAATATCGCCTCGTCCCTGTCCGGCGGCTTCCCGGTGACCGGGGGCTTCTCGCGCTCGGTGGTCAATTTCGATGCCGGCGCCGAAACCCCGGCCGCCGGCGCCTTCACCGCCATCGGCATTGCCCTGGTCACGCTGCTGCTGACGCCGCTGATCCACTATCTGCCGAAGGCCACGCTGGCGGCGACCATCATCGTCGCGGTGCTGTCGCTGGTCGATTTCGGCGCCCTTAAGCGCACCTGGAACTACTCGCGCAGCGACTTCATCGCCATGCTGGCGACGCTGCTGCTGACCCTGGTCGAGGGCGTCGAGCTTGGCATCATCGCCGGCGTCGGGCTGTCGCTGCTGCTGTATCTGTACCGCACCAGCCAGCCCCACAGCGCCCTGGTCGGCCGGATGCCGGGCAGCGAGCACTTTCGCAACGTCGAGCGCCACCCGGTCGAGACCGATCCGCGCATCCTGACGCTGCGCATCGACGAGAGCCTCTATTTCGCCAATGCGCGCTTCCTCGAGGACCGGATAGAAGCGCTGGTCGCGGAAAACCCGCGGGTCGAGCACTTCGTGCTGATGTGCCCGGCGGTCAACCTGATTGACGCCTCGGCACTGGAAAGCCTCGAGGCGATCAACCAGCGCCTGAAGGACAGCGGCGTGCGCTTCCACCTGTCCGAGGTCAAGGGACCGGTGATGGACGCCCTCAAGCGCAGCCACTTCCTGGACGACCTGACCGGCGAGGTGTTCCTGAGCCAGTACGAGGCCTGGCACCGGCTGCACCAGCCTCCGACAGGCTGCGGAACCGGGCCTGTTCTGCCGGCGACACCGGCGTCGCAACGGGAACAGTCGACTGCGCCCTGACACCCTCGGGTGACGCTCAGGGGCAAGCAACCCTCCGCAGTCTGGCGTGCAATGGGGAATCGTGCCGGAATTTGTCAGGGAGGCCCCCATGAGCAGTAAAGATCCCCTGTTGCAGCCGTACCAGCTCAAGCACCTGCGTCTGCGCAACCGCATTATGTCGACGGCCCACGAGCCGGCCTATTCCGAAGACGGCATGCCCAAGGACCGCTACCGTCTCTATCACGTCGAGAAGGCCAAAGGCGGCATCGCCCTGACGATGACCGCCGGCTCCGCGCTGGTCTCGCGCGACTCGCCGCCGGCGTTCGGCAACCTGCATGCCTACAGGGACGAGATCGTGCCCTGGCTCAGGCGCCTGACCGACGACTGCCACGAGCACGATACCGCGGTGATGATTCAGCTGACCCACCTGGGCCGGCGCACCAGCTGGAGCAGCGGCGACTGGCTGCCGGTGCTATCGCCGTCGCCGTTGCGCGAGCCCGCGCACCGCGCCTTTCCGAAGCAGATGGAAGACTGGGATATCGAACGCATCGTCGCCGACTATGCCAGCGCCGCCCAGCGCATGCAGGCCGCCGGCCTCGACGGTATCGAGATCGAAGCCTACGGCCACCTGATGGACGCCTTCTGGTCGCCGGCGACCAACAGGCGCGACGACGACTTCGGCGGCTCCCTCGACAACCGGCTGCGCTTCACCCGCCTGGTGTTGGATGCGATCCGCGCCTCGGTGGGCCCGGACTTCATCGTCGGCGTGCGCATGGTCGCCGACGAGCAGCTCGACAGAGGGCTGAGCCGGGACGAGGGCGTCGAGATCGCCCGGCGCCTGGCCGCCGACGGCCAGGTCGACTTCCTCAACATCATCCGCGGCCATATCGACACCGATGCGGGCCTGGTCAAGGTGATCCCGACCCTCGGCATGCCCTCGGCGCCGCATCTGGACTTCTCCGGCCAGGTCCGCGAGGCGGCCGGCATTCCGGTGTTCCATGCCGCCCGCATCGGCGATGTCGCCACCGCGCGCCACGCCGTCGCCGAAGGCAAGCTGGACATGGTCGGCATGACCCGCGCCCATCTCGCCGACCCCCATATCGTGCGCAAGATCGAAGCCGGCCGCGAAGACGAGATCCGTCCCTGCGTCGGCGCCACCTACTGCCTCGACCGTATCTACCAGGGCGGCGAGGCGCTGTGCATCCACAACGCCGCCACCGGCCGCGAACAGACCGAGCCGCACATCATCGCCCGCTCCAGCGGCCCGCGGAAGAAGGTCGTGGTGATCGGCGCCGGTCCCGCCGGCCTCGAGGCGGCGCGGGTCAGCGCCGAGCGCGGCCACGCGGTGATCGTGCTGGAGGCGCTGCCCGATGCCGGCGGCCAGGTCGCGCTGGCGTCACTGGGCCACCGTCGTTCCGAGCTGATCGGCATCGTCGACTGGCGCCTGGCGCAGTGCGACAAGCTCGGCGTCGAGTTCCGCTACAACTGCTATGCCGAAGCCTCGGACGTGCTGGCGGAAAACCCGGACATCGTCATCGTCGCCACCGGTGGGCTGCCCGACACCGAGTGCCTGCAGAGCGGCAGCGAACTGGTCGCCAGCAGCTGGGACCTGCTGTCGGACAGCATCAGCCCGCGCGGCGAGGTGCTGCTGTTCGACGACAATGGCGGTCACCCCGGCATGCAGGCGGCCGAGAAGCTGGCGCAGGCGGGTTGCAGGCTCGAGATCGTCACGCCGGAACGCTTCTTCGCTCCCGATATCGGCGGCCTCAATCACGTCGCCTATGCGGAAGTGTTCGAGGCCCACGATGTCCGGATCACGCTGAACAAGCGGCTGCTCAAGGTCGAGCGCCACAACGGCCGGCTGCTCTGCACCCTCGGCAGCGACTACAGCGACCGTACCTGGACCCGCGAAGTCGATGCGGTGGTGGTCGAGCACGGCACCGTGGCGCTGGACGAGCTCTACCTCGAGCTCAAGCCCCAGGCCCGCAATGAGGGCGCCGTCGACTACGAGGCGCTGGTACGGGGCGAGCCCCAGCAGTTGACGCGCAACGAGTCGGGCGACTTCCAGCTGTTCCGCATCGGCGATGCGGTCTCGTCGCGCAATATCCATGCGGCCATTTACGATGCGCTGCGGCTGTGCAAGACCTTCTGACCGCCTCACGAGTCCGCGCCCCCTGTAGGGCGCGGGCTCATGCCTGGCCCTGCTCCTGCATCAGCTTCACCGCCTGCTGGGCCGCATCCTGGAAGGGGTGAAGACCAGGGTCGCCCCTGCCGCGCGCAGGGCGTCCCGCTCGACGATATTCTGTGTCGAGATGGCGATTTCGCCCCCGAATCCCTGCCTTTTCAAGCCGTTTAGCAGCACCAGCCGCGGATCGTCGTGGGTCACCCCCAGGTCGTGCTGCGGCAGTGTGGACACCACCCAGCGCACGCCGTCCAGCGGCAGCATGTCGAGAAACTCCTGGTCCCCGGCATCGCCGTAAATGGCGCTCCAGCCGGCCCTGCGCCAGCGCTTGACGCTGTCCGGATTGAAATCGACCAGCAGCAGCCGGTAACCGGCGTCGCGCAGGTTTTCCGCAATGGCGCTGCCGTAACGCCCGGTGCCGAACAGAATGACGTCGTATTGTCTGTTACGCAGCGCCGCCTGGCTCGCCGCCTCCTCGCGGTGCAACAGCTTGCGCTCGAACGGCCCGAGGGCCGGTTCGAGCCAACGGTACAGTGTCTGCGAATAGGTGATCATGTAGACCGACAGCGCGATGGTGATCAGGCCGACCAGGGTCACGATGCCGAGCGCCTCGCTGCCGACATGCCCGAGCGAAAACCCCATGGCGATGAAAATCAGCGAAAACTCGCTGATCTGCGCCACCGTCAGCCCGGCCAGGAAGCCGGTACGTTTGCGAAAACCCATCACCCCCATGATCACCATCACGATCAGCGGGTTGCCGATCAGCACGAACAGCGAGAACACCGCGGCCGGATACAGCTGCTCGCCGATCAGTCCGAGGTCGAGATGAATCCCCAGGGCGATGAAAAAGAACAGCAGCAGAAAGTCACGCAGCGAACTCAAGCGCGACACTATGGCTTCGCGGAACGGCGTCGAGGCCAGGGAGACGCCGGCCAGCAGTCCTCCGAGCTCCTTGCTGAAGCCGAAATGATCCCCCAGGGCCGCCAGCAGCGCGGCCCAGCCGATCGCGAACAGCAGCAGCAACTCCGCCGAGTGGGCCATGCGCTGCAACAGCGCCACCGCGACGTAGCGCATGAAGAGTCCCAGCAGCCCCAGCATCACCAGGATCGACAGCAGCAGGCTGCCGAGATAGCTCCACAGCGGCTCATCACCATGGCCGCCGATGCCGAAGGCGGACAGCACCATCATCGCCAGCACCACCACCAGGTCCTGCACGATCAGAAAGCCGAGGGCGATGCGGCCGTGCAGCGAGTCGACCTCTTTCTTGTCCGACAGCAGCTTGACGATGATGATGGTGCTGGAAAAGGTCAGGGCGACGGCGATGTAGAGCGAACTCAGCGCACCCAGCCCCAGCGCCAGGCCGATCAGGAAGCCCAGGACCGAGGTGAAGATCACCTGCCCGAGGCCGGTCGCCAGCGAGATGGCGCCCAGGGTACGGATCAGCTTGAGGTCCAGCTTCAGGCCCACCAGGAACAGCAGCACCGCCACCCCCAGCTCGGCCAGCAGCTGAATGTTCTCGCGCGACTGGACGATATCGAACACCGAGGGCCCGGCGAGGATGCCGACGGCGATGAAGCTGACGATCATCGGCTGGCGCAGACGCTGGCCGACGAACCCCACCAGCGCCGCCAGAAACAGCAATGCCGTGAGCTCGTTGAAGGGCGTCGCATGCAACAGACTGATGTCCATAGAGACCTCTCCGTTCGCCCGGCTCGATCGCCGCATCGCCTCTTTTATCGGGCCTCGCTCCGCACCGGCGATGTGAAACCGGGTGGTTTCAGGGCCAGCAGGCTGCACCCTATCTTCCGCACCAGGTTCTCGGCGGTATTGCCTATGACGAATCCGGGGATGCCGGTGCGGGCGACGGTGCCCATGACCAGGAGATCAATGCCCTGGGCGGCAACATAGTCGGGAATGAGTTGATCGGCCGGCCCCTGGGATGATGAATGCTGGGACGGGTGTTCAGGTCCGCGAGGCGAATCAGCTTTGCGAGTTCAGCCCGGTGCCGGCACCGCTCCTCCGTCACGGCCTGCTGCAGCTGCCCGTCGTCCGATCCACTGGCAAATACATGATTTCGCAGATACCCCTCCAGCGCGTAATCCCAGCAGGACAGGACACTGAGGCGAGCGCCCAGCAAGTCGGCAATGCCGTCGGCCAGCTGCAGCAGATGACGGGCCAGCAGCCCCTCTTTCGACTCCCGCGGGTCGATGGCCACCGCCACCTGAAAGCTGCCGCTTTCGGTACCGCCCCTGGGCCGGTGCAGCCAGAGCGGAACTGGACACTTGCGCAGCAAGCCCATGTCCAGAGCCTGGAAGCCCCGCCCATCGGTACCCGAGGCGGCGGCTTTGATGACCAGGTCATGGCCGTTGCGCAGCACTTCCTGAACGATGCGCACATCCGGCGCATGACCGCCCTCGACGCGCACCGATACAGGCCCAGAAGGCGCCGGCGCTCCGGTCGCCTGGGCCTGTTGCAGACAGGTCTCGGCCTGCTGCGCGAGAAACGCTTCGAAGGCGGGCAGATAGGTGGAGCTGGCATCGGGCACACCGGAGTGCACGACCAGAATATCCAGGCTTGAGGCGTTGGCGCCAGCCAGCACCAGTGCCTGTTTCATGGCCTCCAGATCGCCGTCCCGTCCCTCGCTGACGAAAAGTATTCGCTTAAACACCCTGGCCTCCGGTTCCGTGCTGCTATGCCGATTGATATCAGCGAATGCCTACAGTTTAGGAGCAAGGCATAAAAACGATATGAGAGGGATCAACGAAAGCTGCTGGGCAGCTGCGGATACCGGCCCCGATGCATGTCCTTGCAGTTCATCGCGACTGCCGGCTCTTCTCCGCCTGCCAGTCGCGGACCTTCTGCGGCCAGCGACTCTTAATATAGGCCAGCACGGCCCAGATCTCGTCATCACTGAGCCGGCCGCCGAAGCCCGGCATATCGCTCTCGTAATCCGGCGGCGCCCAGGGCGGCACCATGCCGTCGCGAATGATGCCGAACAGCATCCGGTCCGGATGGTGCCAGGTATGGCCGTTCTGGTTGTGGGGCGGCGCCGGCATGCGCCCGCTGGGCAGCCGCTTCTGCCAGTCCGGCTGGCCCTGCAACTGGCCGCCGTGGCAACTGGCACAGCTGGCCTCGTAGACCGTCTTGCCGGTCGCCACCTGGGCGGCATCGGAGGGGTCGGCCCGACCGCTGTCGGCCGGCCACCACTGCAGCGCCAGGCTGGCGACGATCACCGACAGGCCGATGACCAGCACCAGCCAGGACAGCAGACGCGAACGTCCGCGGGATACCTTGCTCATCCCGGTCTCCTATTCGGTCGCGTAGACTTTGGGCATGCCGCCGTTCAGCTCGTAGATGCTGAACGGCCCCGACTTGGCGCCACCCATGCCGGGGGAGCCGGCCGGCATGCCGGGCAGGGCGATGCCGCGGATATCGGGGCGCTCGGTGAGCAGCCGGCGGATTGACGCCACCGGTACATGACCCTCGATGACATAGCCGTCGATGAGAAGGGTATGGCAGCTTTCCAGCGCCTGGGGCACGTCCTGCTCGCGCTTGAAGGCGCTGAGGCGGTCGCTCTCGATCACCTCGATCTCGAAGCCCTGGGCGCGCAGGTAGTCGGCATGGCCGCTGCAGCAGCCACACTGGGGGTTCTTGTACAGGGTGCCGGTCGGGGCTTCGCCGGCCTGGAGCAGCCCGGCCAGGGACAGGCCCAGTGCCAGGACAAGGGAGTTCAGTTTTTTCATGATGCGGATTCCACGGGTTTATCGCACCGCCGCTGCAGTGCGAGGTCGACTTGTTGATTTCCGGCCGCAACAGGGCAGACCGGAGAAGTATCAGACGGGAATCGGCATCCGGGGAGGCTGAGGCTCCGGCGCGGTACCGGGGCCGGGATGGTAGAGGGGAATCTGCGCATGCTCGGCACCCGGAGCGGCAACGGCACCGGGCGGGCTGTCACTGCCGACCATGGCCGCCATGGTACTGCAGACACCGTCGGTGCAGTCCGGCATCAGGGAGGTTTCACCGCAGTCGTCGCAGTGTAACGATTGCGACATCAGCATGCTGTCCGCCGTGGCCGCATCGACGCCCGGCCGCACCTGCGCCAGCTGCAAGGACAGCGCCAGCATCAGGACGATCAGCATCAGGGCCGCCAGCGGGCGGTAGGCACGGAGGTTCTTCATCACCCGGATTAAAGCACGGGTTCCCGGCAGCGACAAGGCACCGCCCGCCACCGCCAGCGGCGCTCGGCGCACTTACGCCTTACGATTCACGTAATAGTAATTCTGGATATCGTGCTCGAGCTGGTGCACCTCGGTGCGCCCGAATCCTGCTTCCTGCAGCATGCTCAGTGCCAGCTCGCGCCCCCAGACGGTCCCGAGCCCGCGTCCGCCCTGGCCCAGCGATACCGACATGCAGTGCATGCAGGAGATCGCGTAGAGGGTCGGCGCCAGCGGATGGCCGACATTGTTCTCGAGGCGGCTCGAAGCGGCGATATCGACCATCAGGAAGACGCCGTCCACCTTCAGGGCCTCGTTCACCACCGCCAGTACCCGCTCCGGCCGGGCCTGATCATGGATCGCATCGAAGGCCGTCACCAGATCGAAGCGGTCGCGATCGTCGAGCCGGCTGACATCACGTACGGCGAACTCGATATTGCCCAGCTGCAACCGGTCGGCTTCGCCCCGGGCATTGCCGACCGCCTCGTGCGACAGGTCGTAGCCGACGAAGCGGCTGGCCGGATAGCGTTGCGCCATGGCGATCAGGGCCCGGCCGGAGCCGCAGCCGAGATCGAGCACCTCGATGCCGTCGCGCAGACGCGCGTCGAGGCCATCCACCAGCGGCAGGATATGGGAGAAGAGGTTCATCACCACGGACTGGCCGCTGTCCTCGGCCATTACCCGGTGAAAGCCGGGATACTCCTCGTAGCGAAGGCCCCCGCCCTTACGGAAGCACTCCAGAATACCGCCCTCGACCGTGCCGAGCATCGGCATGAACTGGGCCACGACGGCGAGGTTGTTGGGGCTGGCGTCGCGGGTCAGAAAGGCCGCATGGGAAGGCGGCAGGTGGTAGAGCGCCGCATCGGGGTCGTACACCAGGATCCCGGACACCACCATGGCCCCCAGCCACTCCCGAACATAACGTTCATTAAGACCGGCCCGTTCGGCGATCGCCTCGCTGGTCGCCGGCTCCAGGCCGGCCAGGGTGTCGAACAGGCCGCTCTGATGTCCCAGCGACAGCATCTGGTTGATGGCAGCACCGTTGATGATATCGAGCACTTTTTCGGCAAAGGCCTCTTCGGGCAGTATCTGAGCACAAAGACGACACATGGGCTTTTCCTCCAGCCTGGGTTCCGGTTTCGGGGCGACACCTCGCCATCCCGCACATGCATCCTGTACCCGGAGTGTCAAACAAAGGCCGTCGTGACCGTCAACACAGCGTCAAAACCGGTGCATCGCAGCCGGCCGACCTTTCGTCCCAGCCGGTGTCGTAATAGCATGAAGCAAGATGACAACGGGACAAGAAGGTGGCCGGACTCAGACTCACCCTGCTTGGCGGCTTCGAGCTGACCGATACCCGCGGCAAGAGCCGCCCGATTCGCAGCAAGAAGGCGATGGCCCTGCTGGCCTATCTGGTGCTGTCGCCGGGCAATCAGCGACGCGAACGCATCGCCGCCCTGCTGTGGCCAGACAGCGACGAGGCCCAGGCCCGCCACAGTCTGCGCCAGGCGCTGGTCAGCCTGCGCAAGGTGCTGGGCGAAACCGCCCTCATCACCGATGCCGAAAACCTGTGTCTCGACCCCGGCTGCATCGATGCCGATACCACCCGCTTCAACAGGCTGCTCGGGCTTCGGGAGGCCGACGCCTGGTCCGAAGCCGCCACGCTCTGCGGCGGCGAGTTGCTCGAAGGCTTCCAGAGCCGCAGCTATCCGTTCGAGGACTGGCTGCAGCTGCAGCGTGAACATTACCGCCGCAAGGCGCTGGATCTGCTGCAGCAACTGCTCGACGAGTATATCGGGCAGAACCAGTTCAGCAAGGCACTCCATCTCGGTGCCCGACTGTTGATGCTGGACCCGCTGCGCGAGGACGTGCACCGCCAGTTGATGCAACTCTATGCCCAGCAGGGCCAATACAACCATGCGTTCCGGCAGTACCAGCTCTGCCGCAGCCTGCTGCGCCGCGAACTCGACATGGAACCGGACCAGAATACGCGCAACCTCTACCAGCTGCTGCAACATCGCCGTCAGCAGTTGAGCCGGGCCTCGCCCAGCCGTCCCCCGAAACGCCCGAAGCACCGGCACCCAGTACCGAAACCAAGGTTCTGACCGTGCTGGCCGTGCAACTGCACGACGACGCCCTGCTCCTGCCCGGGCAGGAGTCGACGCTGGCAAGCCTGTGCAACGGCTTTGGCGGCACAATGCTGGACAGCGGACAGGGGGATCTGCGGCTGGTGCTGTTCGGCCTGCCGAAGGTGCGGGCCGATGACAGCGAACGCGCCCTGCGCTGTGCGCTGCAGCTGCTCGACTGGGCTGCGGAACAGGCACTGTCGCTGGCCATCGGCCTCGGCCAGGGTCCGTTGCAGCTGCAGCATCCACAACCCGAGCAGCCGCCGCGGAGCGCAACGGGCCCCGCGCTTCAGGAGAGCCGGCGCCTGGTCGTATTGGCCGACGGGCCGGGACTCTGGATCGGCGAAGCCCTGTACCGGGCCTACCGGCCCCACCTCGAGGCCCGCCGCTGTGTCACCACCGGCGGCTGGCAGGTCAGCGGCTACCGCCCGCAACCGGCCGGCATCACCCCTTTTGTCGGCAGGCGCCTGGAACTGCAGCAGCTCGGGCTCTATCTGCAGGGCGTGCACGAGGCGGGATGCGCCCATATCGTCTATATCCGCGGCGACGCCGGCATCGGCAAGAGCCGCCTGCTGGAACAGCTGGGCAAGCGTGCCGAAGCCGAGGGGTTTCAACACCGGGAACCGAGGTGCTGCCCACGGCACAGCACAGCGACCACTATCCACTGCAACAGCTGATACGGGAGCTGCTGGCGCTGCTGCTGCTGCAGCCGGTCGAGCGCGGCCGGCTCGGAGCCGCCGTCGATGACTATCAACGCCGCTTCGGACCCTTGCCGGGACTGCCCGAACTGGCGGGACTGGCCACCGACGGACAGACACCGGGAGCGGAGTCCCCGTCACAGCATGCCGCCCTGGAAACACTGCTGAACCAGCTCAGCCCCTCGGCGCCCTTGCTGATCACCATCGAGGACATACACTGGGCCGATGCCGCCACCATGGCCGCCCTGACGGCACTGGCCCGGGCGGGCGCCGGCTGTCCGCTGCTGCTGGTGCTGACCAGCCGCTTCGAAGGCCACCCGTTCAGTCCGCATTGGCGTTCCAGTCTCGGCGAGCTGCCCCTGCTGACCCTGGATCTGACGCCGCTGCGGACGGACGACACGCAGCAGCTGATCCGGGCCCTGGGCCTCGATCCCGACAGCGAGATGGCGCAGCGCTGCCAGCAACGCGCCGGAGGCAATCCCCTGTTCCTCGAGCAATTGCTCTGTTTCGGCGAAGGGCAGACCGGCAGCGAGCTGCCGCTGCGCATCGCCAGCCTGGTCGCCGCACGCGTCGACAGTCTCGACGCACCCGCGCGACGCCTGGTCCGGCTGGCGGCGGTCCTCGGCCAGCAGTTCGGCAGCGAGGACCTGCTGACACTGGGCGATGCCGAACCGGCACTGATCGAGCGGCTGATACAACAGCGTCTGCTGCGCCTGCGCGACGGGCAGTTGCAGTTCGCCCATGCACTGTTGCAGGAGAGCCTCTACGCCCAGCTCGGCCGCCAGGAGCGGCAGGAAGCCCACTACCGTGCGGCACGTTTCTATGCCGGCCGCTCGCGGGTGCGCGAAGCCGAACACCTGATCCATGCCGGCGACGCACAGGCGGTACCCCGTACCCTCGAGGCGATCGCCCAACTGCTCGAACACCAGCATCCGCAGCGCGCGCTCTGGTTTTGCGAACAGGTACTGCCGCTGGCTGTCGACGAAGAACGCTGGGCACTGCACCAGCAGCAGGCAGAAGCCCTGACCCGGCTGGGTCGGATAGACGAGGCGATCGCGGCCTTCGACCAGGCGATCAGCCTCAGCGACGAACCGGCGCGCCAGGTCGACAGCTGGCTCGGCATCGCCAATGCACAGACCATCCAGGACCAGTTCGACGAGGCGCTGCAGTCGCTCGACCACGCAGCCCGCCTGAGCGATGGCCTGTCGTGCCAGCAGCAGGCGCGCCTGCATATTACCCGCGGCCGCATTCTGTTTACCCTGGGCCGGCAGGAGGACTGCCTTGACGCCAGCCTGCGGGCTCAGGAGCAGGCCCGCCGCTGCGATGATCCGCGCTGGCGCGTGCGGGCACTCAGTGGCGTCGGCGACGGCTATTACATGCTGGGACAGATGGGCCAGGCCTGCGACCACTTCCGTCGGGCCATCGAAGAAGCGCTGACCCGGGACCTGCTCAGCGAAGCGGTCAACAACTACGCGATGGTCGCCACCTGCCAGCTGTACCAGCTCGACACCGGGGCCGCGCTGCAGAGCCTGGCCACCGCCGAGCGGCTGTCGAAGCGCCGTCCGGAGCCCCGCTCCGGCATGTTGCTGCTGAGCCTGCAGGGACTGCTGCACCACTTCGCACGGCGCGACCGCGGAGCCGCCAGGGACTGCTTCAGTGCCAGCCTGCACCTGGCCCGGCAGCTCGGCGCCCGCCGTTTTATCGTCGACGGCCATGCACAACTGGCCTACATGGCGCAACAGGAGGGCGACCGGTCCGGTTTCGAGCAGCATATCGCGGCCGCCGACGCCAGCCTCGAACCCGGCGCCCGCCACTTCGTACAGCCCTGGTTGCGCGCCATAGAGGCCATGGGCCAGACCGATGCCGCGACGCGGCACGAGCGAATGGCCCAGGCGCTGGCGCTGCTGACACCGGAATGCCTGCCCCACTGCCACCTGCATGTGCATCAGCTGCAGATCGACCTCGCCCTGGCCGACCAGGATCTGGCGGCACTGCGCGAGGGCTGCGATGCCCTGCTCGCCTATGCCCGCGGCCGGGACCTGCGCTGGGCGCATTTCTACGCCGACCGCGCCCTGGCGCTGGCCGAGGGCCGGATCGACGCCGGCCGGCTCGAACAGGAGCTGCGCCAGACCGGCCTGCTGCATTGCCTGAGCTGGCTGCGGTAGCGTTTTACCGCTGCCGGGTTCCCGGATTGCCTGCAAGCGCCCCCGCCCGTACATTGAAGGCCCGACTTCTCCCGATTGACGCTGGATTGACGCCGCGCCGCACCGCACCTTGACGCCAGCCCGTCAGACTGCATGCAAACGGGAGGCTGACCATGACGAATTCACGAACGCTGCGCCACGAGCTGGCGCGAACCCTGGCCATTGCGGCCCCGCTGACCCTGGCGTCACTGCTGTCGATGGGCATCGCCATTACCGATGTGCTCATGATGGCCTGGCTCGGCACCGCGGAACTCGCGGCCGGCGCCGCCGTCAGCGACTTCTATTCGATCGTTTTCTATCTTGGCGGCGGCGTTATCGGCGCCCTTTCTGCACTGCTGGCCGAATGCCGGGGCGCTGGCCGGGAGCGGGAAGTGGCGGGCTGGATCGGCCAGAGCTTCCAGCTGGCCCTGCTGCTGACCCTGCCCTGCGCCCTGTTGATCAGCCTGTCACCGCGATTGCTGGCGCAGATCGGAGCGGAGCCCGCCATCGTCGATGCCGCCTCCGATTATGCGCCGATGATGGCGCTGACCTGCGCCCTGCTACTGCTGGTCCGCGTCTGGCACCAGTGTTTCGCTGCCTGGGAACAGACCCGGGTCATCCTGGGCGGAATGCTGCTCAGCCTACCGCTCAATGCCCTGGGCAACTACGGACTGATGTACGGACGCTGGGGCCTGCCGGAAATGGGGTTGGCCGGCATCGGTCTGTCGTCCGCACTCTGCGCCGCCGTCCTGCTGGTCTGGCTCAGCCTGATGGCCCACCGGGCCAGCTGGTATCGCCCCGTCGGCCGGGCACTGCTGCAGGTGCACCGGGCGCGTTTGCAAAAACTGCTGCGTCTGGGGCTGCCGATCGGCATGACCAGTCTGGGCGAAACCGGCATCTTCCTGCTGGCGACGCTGCTGATCGCCGGCTTCGGCATCGACCAGCTTGCGGCCCATACCCTGACGCTGCGCCTGGCCGGTGTGCTCTATGCCGTTCCGCTGGGTTTGGCGCAGGCGGCCACGGTCAGGGCCGGACTGGCCCTTGGCGCGGGCGACTCCGGCCGGATGCACCGGGTGCTGAGGGTCCAGCTGTGGCTGGCGCTGCTCTGGGGTCTGCCGCTGGCGCTGCTGCTGGCCGGCGGGCGGGAATCCCTGATTATCTGGCTGCTGCCGCAGGCCGAACGCGGGCTGCCGCTGTTCGAAATTGCCGCAGCGCTGCTGTTGC
Source organism: Marinobacterium aestuariivivens (assembly GCF_042661465.1). Taxonomy (NCBI): domain Bacteria; kingdom Pseudomonadati; phylum Pseudomonadota; class Gammaproteobacteria; order Oceanospirillales; family Oceanospirillaceae; genus Marinobacterium; species Marinobacterium aestuariivivens. The sequence continues at coordinate 2,102,437 of NZ_JBHSWE010000001.1, forward strand.
TGCTGGCCGTAGCGCAGCCGGCGGACAGCCTGGCCACCCAGACGACCGGTTATCTGCGCGGCTTGCAGGATACCCAGAGGCCGATGCAGCTGATCCTGGTAAGCCACTGGCTGCTGGCGTTTCCGCTGGCACTTCTGCTCGGCTACGGCGCCGGACTCGGTGCCATCGGCATCTGGCTCGGCCTGGGTACCGGTATCCTGCTGGCCAGCACAGCCCTGCTGTTGCGACTGCGTCAGCAGTTGAAACGCCCCTGGGTGGGGACGACCCTCGCGGCGCGATAGCGGTATCGGTCCGTACCTTATCCGGATATCGATAATTTAGGCAATATTCCCAAGGCATAACGCAACTGCGGAACCTAAGCTTAGAGGGCATCTTGGATACTGAAAGGGCACGATCAGCGAGTTGTCGATCACGCAAAGCCACGGGTTCCGTCTCGGAATAGCCGGGTTGCCACACACAGGTGTGACAACGGGAAGGAGTTCTCCCCGCTTGCAGACATTTCGGCCGCCCGCTTTCAGCTCTGCCAGCCCGATGCTCCTCCCGCTGCAGCGATTCCGGCATCACCGGTTGCGACACAGACGGAGGAAACAACCATGCTGTCACGCAAAGCGGACCCGATCAGCGACGAGCGCTGCCCCGTACTGCTGGTATCGGGCCATGGCTGGCGTCCGGGGCCGGCACTGGCCCGGCAACTGAACCGGGAATACCGGGTGGAGATTGCCGACCAGTCGGCACTGCCGCGACTGCTGCAGCAGTTGGCACGGATCGACGGTCCCTGCCACCTGATCGGGCACGCCCACGGCAGCGTTCCGGCATTGCAGGCCGCACTGGCCCGCCCGCAACAACTGCTGTCGCTGACCCTGGTGAATCCCGCCGCCTTCAGCCTGCTGCGCCAGCTCCACGACTGGGAAAGCTGGGAGGCCGCAAGCCGGTTCGCAAGCCATGTCATCGCGTTGCACGCCGCCGGCGCCACGGCGCTCGCTGCCAGGTCTTCGTCCAGTTCTGGTTCGGGCGCGTCATCTGGTGGCTGCTGGGACCGAAGCAGAAAAGCCAGCTGCTGCGCCGGCTGCCAGGCATCGTCGATGAACTCGCCGACCTTTACCGCAATGCCTTGCACCCCCATGACCTGCTGTCACTGCCCATGCCTGTGCACCTTGTCTGCAATCGTCAGACACCGCAGCCTTCTCGCCGCCTGGCCGAACAGATGCAAACGCTGATTCCCGTCGCCACCCTGAGCCTGATCGATCGGGGCAACCAGGGTGTCGACTCGAACGGCGCCACGCGGATCCGCGACGGCATCGTCACCGGCTCGCGCGCCAGGATAGCGGCAGCAAACCCGCCCTTGCGGTGAATGCGGAGCATTCGGCCTGGAGCGACGTCACCTGACAGATTCAACCCTTTCGGTACTGAAAAGCCTGCGAAGTGCGGCCAAATGCCGACAAAGATTGCCTTGAACCCGAGGGCGTCTTATCCTTGTCGGTTTTCCCGACAGAACCGTCTCTGCAATCGGGCGGGTTCAGGTTCCGGGCTCCCGGCAACCCGCCCGATCGATCCTTAGAATCTCCTGACAGGACAAGGTAATGAGTGCAAAAGTCGCCATAGTGATGGGCTCCCGTTCCGACTGGCCCACCATGAAAGAGGCTGCCGACATTCTCGACACCCTCGGTGTGTCGTACCACGCCGAGGTGGTCTCGGCTCATCGCACCCCGGACAAGATGTTCAGTTTCGCCGAGGAAGCGGCCGAGCGCGGCTTCGAGGTGATCATCGCCGGCGCCGGCGGCGCCGCCCACCTGCCCGGCATGATCAGCAGCAAGACCCTGGTACCGGTGCTGGGCGTACCGGTTCAGAGCAAGGCACTGAGTGGCCTCGACAGCCTCTATTCCATCGTCCAAATGCCCCGCGGCGTGACCGTCGGCACCCTGGCGATCGGCGGCGCCGGCGCTTTCAATGCCGGTCTGATGGCGGCGCAGATCCTGGCTACCCGCGATGAGGCGCTGCGCGAGCGGCTGCAGCAGTGGCGCAGTGCCCAGTCCCAGGCCGTCCTGGACAACCCGGACCCGAGGAGCTGAAGCATGCTGCCACGTATTGCCGTCATCGGTAACGGCCAGCTCGGCCGGATGCTGAAACAGGCCGGCGCACCGATGGGACTCGAGGTCCTGCCCTGCGACCCGTCGCTGGAAGAGCCGGTGGCGCTGAACCCGGACGATGTGGTGACCGTCGAACAGGAACTCTGGCCCGACACGCCGCGCAGCCGGCTGCTGACGGCCCATCCCGGCTTTCTCAATGCCCGCGCCACCGAAGTGATCCGCGACCGCCTGAGCGAGAAGAGCCTGCTCGACCACCTCAAGGTCGGCACTGCCCCCTGGTGCAATATCACCCCAGACCACACCACCGAACACCTGGCGCTGGTCGGCGACAGGCTGGTCATCAAGCGTCGCCAGGGCGGTTACGACGGCCGCGGCCAGTGGCGCTGGAAGCAGGGCGAGCCGGCTCTGGACGAGTGGCTGGGCGAATGCATCGCCGAGAAAATGATTCCGTTCGACGAGGAAGTTTCGCTGGTCGGCGCCCGCGGCCACGACGGCCAGTGCGTCTTCTATCCGCTGACCCTGAACCTGCATCAGCAGGGCATCCTGCACGCCAGCGTCGGCGGACTGAAGCGCCTGCAACCGCTGCAGGCGATCGCCGAAGAGTGGCTCACGCGCATCATGGTCGAGCTGGATTACGTTGGCGTGATGGCGATGGAATGCTTCATCGTCGACGGCACCCTGCTGGTCAACGAACTGGCGCCGCGCGTGCACAACAGCGGCCACTGGACTCAGGCCGGCGCCAACCCGAGCCAGTTCCAGCTGCATCTGCGCGCGGTCGCCGACCTGCCGCTGTTCACCCCGAGGTCGACGGCCTCAGCGTGATGTGGAACCTGCTCGGCCGCGACTGGTCGACGCAGTGGCTGGCGGTACCGGGCTGCGATGTCCACTGGTATGAGAAGGAGGTCCGCCCGGGCCGCAAGGTCGGCCACGTCAACCTGCACCGCAATTCGGTTGCCGAGCTGCAGGAAAGCCTCAACCAGCTGGCCGCCATGCTGCCGGAAGAGGAGCGCAGCCCGTTGCTCTGGGCGCTGCAGGAAATCGGAGCCGACGCCTGACGTTGGCATTGCAGTATCGGGCACAGCAAGACCTGCCACTCGGAGCACTCGGGGTGGCAGGGGTCCGTCGGCGCACGGTGCCCGGGAAGCGCGGTCAATGGGCTATCCACGCGGATTCGACCGAACCAGCCAACGCAGCCCAAGCGTCACGCTGCTGTTCTTTTGAGGTGCCCTGCTGTCTCTGCACACCGACTTGAACCGCCATCTGTTAAACATTCCCCCATACCCCGGCCTGCCTCGTCACGATCTGAATTCTCGCACGGTACCGGTTTTACCTGTTGTTCCGCCCCCCTGGTCCACTGACAGCAGCCGCTGCCGACGCCCATGCGACCACTGTCGCCGATCGCCTCCAGCCTGCAACCCTCGAAAAAATACGCTGCCTGATTCTACTTCGCCTCCCCATCCCCAGCCACTCGATAAGCCCTTGAACATGGGGCGTTTATCCGGAAGATGACACTCAAACGTAATATTTCAAACACGATGTCGCCATTTTTATACTCTATACAGTCTGTGTGCAGTTGCGAAACAATAGGTCAATTCTGAGCCATGGGAGTCGCTTCGTCGCTGCCGGATAAACAGAGTTTTCAATGCTCTGGATGTTTCGGAATGAAAGTACAGGACTATTAAGCAGCCAGTCATGTCATTCCGACAATCATTATAAAGAGCTCTATTTAGCTGTTTTTTCTGATTTTTCTAAATTGAGCGCTCAGCGGCAGCTTCAGGTTACCTAATTCCCAGTGCAGCTACTGAAGCGCTCGTTTGAGCGCATTATGCATAGTCGAAAATCCCGTGTCTCTGATTTAACACACTATACAAAGCTAACGCTGTCGCGTAAAAGACACAGTATTAAAACGTACGTTTGAAACAAGACATTTTAACTGGGCGTGAGGGAAAGTCCGTATAACCCTGGGGCGGTAGCGTGTCTGAATCGGATCAGCTGCCGCTCAGGCCGGGTTTGGCCGGGCACCTTGCGCATATCTTCAATCGGCAACGCAGCACCGGAGTGACCCGGTGTCGAAGGGAATCAACGATGTTTGAGCAAAAGTCACCCTCTCATCATCCGCGCGGCCTGACCTTCTGGATCCAGTGGCTGGTCGCCATGACACTGACCTCGGCGCTGCTGGGGTTGCTGACCTGGCTCAAGACCGGCGACATTGAGGCCCAGTATCGCATTCTTGCGGTGCTGGCGATTCTCGGATCAGTGCCGGCCTATACCTTCTCGAAGGCCTACGACCGTACCCGTGAAGGCTCAATCAGCGGTCTGGTCAGGCTTCTGGCCGGCTGGCTGCTGCTGCTGGCCATGCTCTCGGTCGTGGCCTTCGTCAGCAAAACCAGCGAACTCTATTCACGCGAGGTGTTGCTGAAATGGGCCATGCTGAGCTATCTGGTGCAGGCCGCAACCTTCCTACCGCTGCATGAGCTGTCGCGAAGCTACCATCAGCGTCTGCGGGAAAAGCGCCGGGCGCTGATCATTGGTACCGACCGGCTGGCCTCGCAGCTGGCCGACGTTCTGATCGACGAGCGCCGCGAGCCGGTCCGCGGCCTGGTACGGCTCGATTGCGAGCTCTCCGGCAGTCCGGGCCGGCTACCTGAACTCGGCACCGTCTCTCAGATCCGCCGCATCATCGCCGAACAGCAGATCAAACGGCTCTATGTTGCGCTGCCGTTCAGCAAGATGAACCAGATCGAGCAGCTCTACATCGATCTGCTCGACGTCCAGGTCGATGTCGTCTGGGTACCGGATCTCGCGTCGCTGGTGCTGCTGAACCAGTCGGTCTCGGCAATCGGGGCCTGCCGGCCATCCACCTCAACGAAAGCCCGCTGACCTCTCAGCCGCGGGGCGCCTTCGCAAAGGCCGTACTGGACCGCAGCATTGCGCTGCTGGCCATTCTCGCGCTGAGCCCATTGCTGATCGCGACCGCCATCGCAGTCAAGCTCTCGTCGCCGGGGCCCGTACTGTTCAAGCAGCAACGCCATGGCTGGGACGGCGAGATCATCAAGGTGTGGAAATTCCGTTCGATGCGGGTCCATCAGGATAACCGCGTCAAGCAGGCAACCCGCGACGACCCCGGATCACCCCGGTCGGACGCTTTATCCGCCGCACCTCGATCGACGAGCTGCCACAGCTGTTCAATGTGCTGTTCGGCGATATGTCCCTGGTCGGACCGAGGCCCCATGCGCTGGCCCACAACGACTACTACGCCGACAAGATCACTGCCTACATGGCACGTCATCGCATCAAACCCGGCATCACCGGCCTGGCCCAGATCAGCGGCGCCCGCGGCGAAACGGAAACGATCGACAAGATGGCCAAAAGGGTGGAGTTCGACCTGAAGTACATCAGCAACTGGTCGCTTTGGCTGGATATCAAGATCCTGCTCAAGACGCCGTTGTCGCTGCTGTCGAAGGATATTTACTGAGGTCGCCGTACATTTTGCAGGAGTAATGTGCGAGGGTGTGCTGCTGCGATCCACAATCGGATGCCTCTCGCGCGATAGACCGGCAACACCGTGTTTGAATGAAATACTAAGGATTTATGGATGTTAACCAGATTAAAATCGGTATGGGATACATACAGCAATCCCGACAACATTATCATTTACCAGATGGGCAAGGTCGGTTCCAGCTCTTTAGAGAAATCGATACCCAATAGTATCCATACTCATATGATGTACGGCAATTCCCCATGCCATGTGCATCTCGATCAGCGTCGACGCGGCCTCAAAAAGGCCGTGGGTTTCATTGGAGACTCCATCAAGCGGGCGGCAGTCATGCAAAGGGATGAAATCAAGATCATCACCCCGATTCGGGAGCCGGCCGCCCGAAATGTATCCATGTTCTTCCAGGACCTTGCTCACTGGATATATCACTATTGCGACCTGGGAAACCACGACAATCGTTTCGACGACTCCCGGTTTCTCGAGAAGGTTTTTCAGGATGCGTTCGATCACAAGTACGCCCTGGACTGGTTCGACACTGAGTTCCGCAGGTTTACGGGCGTCGATATCTACGCGACCCCCTACAATAAAGAACAGGGATATATGGAAATCAGGCAGGGCAAGTTTCATATATTGATTATTGACTCCAAGAGAATCAAAGAAAACATCTCCATCATCGAAACGTTTTCCGGTCGCAAAATCGATATCCAGGATAGCAATATCGCCGATAACAAGTGGTACGGACTTCTCTACAAGGAATTCAAGAAAAACTTCGACATGGAGCGGTACAAGAATTCACTTCAGAGTCACCGGTTCTATGAAAAATTCTACACCTGATTCAGTATTCATATTCTCGTCAAGACTCAGCAGTGCCGGCGGCGCGGAGAAGGTCGCTATCGACTCCGCCATGCTGCTCGCTGACAAGGATATAAAAGTTTTCTTTTCCACCGCTTCCGTAGAAAACCCCGAGATATCGGAGGCGCTGGAGAGCCGAGGGATAGACGTCACGCCGATCAGCATGAGCCGTTCCGTCAGGAACCTCCTCCGCAAGGGCGACAATAAAAATGCTGCCGAGAAAGCCGTCTTGCAGCTGACCGACCTTCTGAATATCAAGGCGGCGTTCAGCCTGTACCGGCAGATCAAAGATAGGTCTCCAACGGTGATCCACTTTCATAAAATAAGGTCGGTATCCCCGCTGGTATTCATGGCCGCCAGACTGGCGGCACCCAAGGGCGCGAAGATCTTTTATACATGCCATGACTACGAGTTCTTCTCCTTCAACGCCAAGCGGATCGGAGGTGCCTGTCAGGGTATCTATTACTACCTTTTCAGAAAGCCATTCGAGTACTGCCTAGACAAAGTGGTTACGCCGTCCAACTTCGTCAATGACAAAATATCCAGCTACGCATCGAAGGACAAAGTCAAGACGGTCCATAATTTCTTCGACAAGGAAATAAAACAGGTAGAAAAGATTGAGAACAAGTTTTGTTTTATTGGCCGACTCGAAAAAATAAAGGGTATCGATAACCTGCTGCGGGGCATAAGCCAGGTCGAAGCGAGCGATTTCGAGCTCTACGTGATCGGTACCGGCTCCCTGCAGGATGAATTGAAAGAAAAATACGGGTCCGATACCAGGATAAAGTTTACCGGTAAACTCGAGCACACTGAGGTAATCGCACACCTCGAGAGCTCGTCCGTCTCTTTCATCCCCTCCTGCTGGGATGAGTTTTTCGGCCTGACGGCGCTCGAGTCGATCGCCTCCGGTTGCTTTGTCGTTTACAGCAACCAGGGCGCGCTTCCTGAAATATTCACGGAAACAGATAGAAGTTCAGGCTACATGCTGGAGGCGGACGACTTCTCCAGACCGGAAAAAATACGCCGTGCCGTTTTTGAATCGAAGAAATACAAGCCTGCGGTGGACAAGCTGACGAAAGATCTGAAAAAATTCGAGGCACAGCATGCTGTCGATACCATGCTAGAAGTGTACGCGCAATGAGAGCAAAGATCTTATATTCCATCCCGGTATTTTGGTTTGCGGGCGTTGCATCGCTGGCGTATCACGCGGTATCTGTTTTTCTATTTTCGTCCAAGAGCGAGAAAACTAAGATACCGAAGCTTCTGCTCCCTCTGCTCGTATTCGTGGCTGTATACGTTTTTTCACTGGCGGCCAACTTTTACCAAAGCCCCGTTGATCGATTCGTCGCGTCGATATACAACCTGAGCCTTTGGGTCTCCGGCATAATGGTTGCCTCCAGCTACTTTGTTTATTACAACCAGATAGAAAAGCAAGCCAAAGTACTGCTTTTCAGCATACTGGCTGCTGCTCTACTGTGCTTTTTCACGAACAGTGAAATCGTCTTAAAGTCTTTGGTATCGATGGCTATATCGACGGACAGCCTACCGCCGTTGATCAAAGACACTGTTATGCTAAAGGTATTCACCAGCGACTGGTTCGACGCGTCGGTCAACTATCGGAACTCGATATTCTCGCCGTACTCCACTGCGACCGGTGCCATGGCCATCATTCTGCTGGCCATCGCCACCAACAACATCAGTTCCAGGTCCAGGGAGTTCTTCTTCCTGTTCGTCGTCGCCTTTATTTGTGCGGCCTCCACGTTCTCCAGGATATCGGTTTTCGTCGTCGTACTCTATGCCGTATTGAGGCTGTACCTGGACCTTCCAAGGAACTACCGCAAGTTTTTGCTTTTTTCGCACCCGTTGCCATCGGCCTTTGTCTGCCGGAAATTTTGGCGACTATAGACAAGATAAACGAACTTCGAGGCGGCAGCTCATCCATCCGCTTCAACATGTACGCCGAAACGTTCAGGTTGACCATGGAGTCAAACCCCATATACGGGATCGCCGTAAAGCCGAGGGATTACTTTTTCATTCCCTTGGGCTCGCACTCCACCTACCTGGGTGCTTTTTTGAAAACGGGCGTAATTGGTATGCTCTGCCTGATTTATTTCAACCTGAAGTTTTGGAAATCTTATTTTTCCATCGTACTAAAGCCCAAAAGCCAGGCAATGAGCAACACCACGGCGGCTCTCTGTGCGCTTTCCATTTTCTTTTCTCTTGAAGATCTCGATGCGGCACAGGCGCTGTCATTTCTCTATTTCGTACTTGTTGGAACACATATAGGTAACATAAAGTCATGCAATGGGAACAGCTAGAAGGAAAGATCACGACCTTTTTAAACCCATTTTCTTACTTTATAACGAGGGATTATAAAGAGCTCAAGGAATTCCAGGTGCTGTACGATGGCGTATCGCTATGCGTCCTGGAATCGATCTTTGACGGCAGCTCCGTGAAGCGGAAAAGGTACAGCTTCGATGATACATCCCTCGCGCCGGTGGTCTTTTCGAATGCTGTCAGGCGTTCCCTGAGCGTCGGCATCATCGGCTCCACCGAGGAGACCATCTGCAAAGCCAGGACGTTGATCGAGAAAAAGTACCCGGGCATTCACATACCTTTTGCGTATTCGGGCTACCTGGATGCCGATCAGTACGCCAAAGCGGTCGAGGACCTGTTCGGGTGCGATATCGTGGTGTGCGGCATGGGTACGCCGAACCAGGAAGCGCTGCTGCTTCGCCTTAAATCCCGAGGCTGGCACGGCACGGGCTTCACCTGCGGCGGTTACTTCGATCAGTTCTGCTCGACCTCGGGGGCGGACTACTACCCCGCCTTGATCGACAAGCTGAACCTCAGGTGGGCGTATAGACTGTACAAGGAACCCCGAAGGCTTTGGAAAAGGTACCTGCTGATTTATCCGGCCGGCATGAGCATTTTCATTCAGGAAAAGCTCCGGGCCCTGTTCAGAAAGCCCGGTGCTCAGGAACCATGAGTTTTCCGCAGGCGACCCCGGAAGTCCGGCCATGCGGCCGCGGACCCCGATTTGCAGACTCTATTAGGACGTTGATAACCAAATGAATGCGTTGGTCGACAGAGCTGGCGGTGGCCGCGCACTGGCCCTGGATACGCTGCTGGCCTTGACGGTGCGGGTACTCGGCGCCGGCGCCGGATTCCTGATGAGCCTCGTCATTGCCCGCACCCTGGGCGCGGGCGAGGCGGGTTATTTCCTGCTGGCGTTTTCGATCGTCACCTTCCTGGCGGCCGTCAGCCGCCTGGGTCTGGACAATGTCGTGCTGCGCTACACCGGGGCCGCCGCACCGGACAGGGATATGCGTACCGTCCGCCTGGTCCTGGGCCGCTGCCTGCTGCTTGCCGGCGTTGTTTCGGCGAGCGTCGCGGCGTTGCTGGCGTGCCTTGCGGGCCCGCTGGCGGAATGGGTTTTCGACAAGCCGGCACTGGCGCCGGTACTGCGGGCCATCGCCCCCGGGCTGGCGGGGCTGGCGCTCTTCACCCTGGTGGCCATGAGCCTCCAGGGGCTGCGCCGGGTCATCGCTTCGGTCGCGACGCTCAACATCCTCTGCAGCCTGTTTCTAGTGGCCGGGCTGCTGCTGTTCGCGCTGGCCGACGCCAGCCAGGCGGCCTGGACCTACAGCGCGTCGGCCGCGCTCACGCTGGTGGCCGGGCTCCATCTCTGGGCCCGCGCCACCCGGCACCAGGGCCGGATCCACGATCCCGTGAGCTGGCGCCAGCTGCTGGAACCAGCGCTACCGCTCTGGATCGTACTGGTGCTGGGCCAGGCAATTCAGTGGGCGGGGCAGTTCATCGCCGGCGCCTACGTGAGCCCCGAGCAGCTTGCCCAGCTCGCCGTAGCGCAACGCACCGCCATGCTGACCAGCTTCGTGCTGACGGCGGTGAACCTGGTGGTCGCGCCACGCTTTGCAGCGATGCATAAGAAAGGCGACATAGACGCAATGCGCCGGGTCGCGCTGACCTCGGTACGTCTGATGCTGCTGGCGGCCACGCCGATGGTCGCGGTCATGCTGCTGCTTCCCGACCGGCTGATGTGGCTGTTCGGCAACGAATTCGTGGAGGGGGCCCATTTGTTGCAGATCCTGGCAATCGGGCAATTCATCAATGTCGCCACCGGCTCCGTCGGCTTTCTGCTGTCGATGACCGGACACGAAAAGGACCTGCGCAACAACCTGCTGCTGGTGGCCCCGTGCAGTGTGCTTCTAAGCTTCCTGGTGATACCCGTCTATGGCGCGACGGGCGCTGCGGTAGCGACGGCGGTTGCGGTTGCCGCGCAGAACCTGATGGCGGTGTACTGGGTACGCAAACGCCTCGGTTTCAATACACTGGCGATCTGGCGGCGATAGACAGCCGGCCGATCGCACCGTTATAGGACATAATGAGGACGTTATCCTTGAAAGGAACCATTCTGGTCACCGGCGGCGCCGGCTACATCGGCTCACACACGGTGGTGCAACTGTTGGCCTCGGGTCACTCGGTCGTGGTGCTCGACAATTACTGCAACAGCTCGCCGGTCGCCCTGGAACGGGTGGCCCGGATCGTCGCCGACGAGACGGGGACGCCGGCACGGTTGACGACGGTCGAGGGCGATATCCGGGATCGCGCGACGCTGGACCGGCTTTTTGCCGCCCATCGCATCGATGGCGTGGTGCACTTCGCCGGCCTCAAGGCGGTGGGCGAGAGCGTGGCTCAACCGCTGGCCTATTACGAGAACAACGTCGCCGGCACTGTCACGCTGTGCCAGGCCATGCAGGCCGCGGAGGTGTTCCGGCTGGTGTTCAGCTCCTCGGCCACCGTGTACGGGGAGGACGCTCCAGTGCCCTACCTGGAGACGCTACCGCGCGGCAGGACCTCCAACCCCTACGGCAGCAGCAAGTCGATGGTCGAACAGGTCCTGACCGACCTGTGCGTAGCCGACAGTCGCTGGTCGGTGGCGCTGCTGCGCTATTTCAACCCGATCGGCGCCCACCCCTCCGGCCTCATCGGCGAGGACCCGCAGGGGATCCCGAACAACCTGATGCCTTTCATCGCGCAGGTGGCCATAGGCCGCCGCACTGAGCTGTCGATCTTCGGCGACGACTACGACACGCCCGACGGCACCTGCCAGCGCGACTACCTGCACGTCGTCGACCTCGCGATAGGGCACCTTCGCGCACTGGACGCCCTGACCTTTCCCGGCGTCAGAGCATACAACCTGGGCACCGGCAACGCCTGCTCGGTGCTGGAGATGGTCGCCGCCTTCGAAAAGGCTTGCGGCCGTCCGGTGCCGTACCGCTTTGCGCCGCGACGCGCCGGCGACCTCGCCGCGTTCTGGGCGGACCCTTCGAAAGCGGCCGAGGAGCTGAACTGGCGGGCCGAGCGCAGCCTCGAGGAAATGATGGTCGACACCTGGCGCTGGCAGTCGACGAATCCCGACGGTTACTGCAGTTGAAGACACTATCCGCCACCGGCCAGCACTGCCTGGGGGCCTGTTCGCCACCTGCATCGGCGTGATGCTATACGGCCTGTTCCGAACCGCTCCACCGCCCGACCTGTTCCAGCAATCCGACAAGGCGCTGCACCTGATGGCGTTCGCCGCCCTCACCCTGACGGGGCGGGCGGCGCTCGCGCGCCTGCCCGCGGCAGCCTTCTGGAGTCTGTTCCTGGTCCTGGGGCCCATTGCGGAACTGGCGCAGCACTGGCTGCAGCCGGTTCGCACCTTCAGCCTCGCGGATGCGCTGGCCAACCTGACGGGCGTGCTGCTCGCCGCCGGATTCTGGTGGTTGTGGCGCCGGCGGCCGCCGGCGCTTCGCTGAACAGGGCACGCCATCCGACTGGGGAGCCGGGCCGGTCAATCGCTACGAACCGCCTCCCGCACCGCCCGGGAGGCATAGCAAGGAGTACGGAAAAGATGCGAAAGATGGTGTCAGCCCTGCTTATGGCGACCGCGGTCATTTCATTTGCCGGCTGCGCCGAAGCGGCGACCGGGAACACAGTCGCCGGCCAGGCCGAAGCCCCGGCACGGGCTTCTCAGATTGTCATCGAGGGCACGAACAGCCTGGAGGACGCGACCCGGATCAATGCCGCCATCGCGGCGAGTCCCGAAGGCTCGGAGGTCCTGTTTCGCGGGCGCTTCCTGATCAACGAGACAATCCGCCTGCTCGGCAACCGCTCTTACCGCGGTGAAAGCCGGGCCGGGACGGTCCTGCAGCAGGCGGACGGCGCAAACCTGGATGCGCTGGTCGTGACCTCGGGCTTTCGCGACAACAAGCCCTGGACGGGCCAGCCGGTATCGGTCAGCCACCTGCAGCTCGACGGCAACCGCCGGCACAACACCCAGAGCGAGACGACGGGGCTGGTCCTGCGTGCCTGGCTGAGTATCGTCGAGGACATGCACATCAAGGACATGGGCGGCGACGGCCTGCGCCTGACCAACCGCAGCGCCGACGGCACGGGACTCGACACGAGCCAGGTCAACGGCCGGATCAGCAACTCCTTCATCGAGCGCTCGGGCCGGCACGGTATTTTCGTGGAAGACTCCCAGAACCGGGTGACCGACTGGATCCTGAGCGACAACTGGATCGCGGGCACCGGCATGGACGGCATTCACCTGGGCAATGCGGCCGGCTGGTACGTGGTACGCAACCACATCTACGGCGTGTCGCAGAACGCGATCTACGCCAAGCGACTGTTCGGGACGTCGATCACCGACAACTACATCGAGGGCTTTGGCGAAAAGGACAGCAAGGGTGTCTGGTACGGGATCTACGGGACCCTCCAGGGCAGCGTGGCCTCGACCATCGCGCGTAACCGTATCTTCAACGTCCACGGCGCGCAGCGGGAGGGCTCCGGTAACCGCTACCTGGCGCTGACCGTAAACGCCGGCACCGCCATGGCCGTGGTGACCGGCAACGCGATCCGGGGCGCGGGGACGCCGAGCGGAACCGGACTGTACTTTGCGGCGCCCGGCAAGCGTAAGTTGATACTGACCTCGACTGGAAACGCCGTCGAAAACGTCGCTACCAAGCGCCTGCTGGACGGCGATGTAACGCTGAGCTCGGGATTGTAAGGCGGGCCTAGGGCGCCGGCGCCTCCGCCGACCGGCGCCGGCGGTCGGGGTTGCGATGATGGTTCGCCAGCACCGCAACCGCGCACAGCACCACGAAGGTCGCGGCGTTGGCCGGTATCTGCAGGTTGAAGTCGGTCACGGAGTGGATCAGCAGCGCCAGGATACCCATCGCCGCACCGAACCCGACGCCGCTGCGGTACCAGGACTCGCGGCGCCATAGCGCCCGGAATGCCTGGTACAGCGCAAGCAGCACGAACAGTGCCAGCGGCAGCAGGCCGATGGCACCGTACTCGATGGCAAACTGCAGGTAGTCGTTGTGGGCATGGTCGAAGTGCCAGCGGATATCCTCGCCCGGGTAGCGCTGGAAGGCCGCCTCGAAGCTGCCGGCGCCGCTGCCGGTCAGCGGCCGCTGCTTCAGTAGCGGCAGCGCGTAGTGGTAAACCTCGTCGCGCAGCTCGTTGGCCTGGCTGACTACCTCGCCATCGACGATCTGGTCTTCAAGTTGCGTCTCGACGAGCCGGTCCTTGAGCTTCTCGAGGCCGAAGTACTGGCTGATCACCAACACGTCAATCAGGACCAGGCTGGCCAGGATCAGGCCGTTGCGGAGGCGGTGCTCCCGGTTGAGCAGAGTGAAGAGGCCGCCAACCACCAGCAAACTGGCGAAAAAGGCGGCGTTGCCCATGCGGGAGTGCGTCATCACCAGCGCGATGACCATGATCACCAGCGCCAGCCGCAGCCGGGTTTTCGGCCCTTCAAGCAGCTCGAGGACGTAACGCCAGCGGAAGGGCCGGCTGTCGCGAAGCGCCAGCAGCAGGCCGATACCGCACGCCAGTGTCAGCTCGAGGTAGCCGGCCAGGTGGTTGCGGTTGACAAAGGTTCCGGTGGCGTTGCCGAGATAGGCGTCTTTTCGCTCGATCAACAGCCACTCGATGCCCGACAGCGTCATCAGGGTGCCGTAGAAGGCCTGCAGGGTACCGCTGACGACCAGCACGCTGAGCAGCAGCGTGAGACGACGGCGGCTGTTGAAGAGTCCCAGGACCAGGATGAACAGCATCGTATAGGCGCAACCGAGCACAAGGTACCGTACACTGGCACCGGCATCGCGACTGAGACCGAGCAACAGTTGCAGCGCGACCCACAGCTGAACCGCCAGCAACAGCAGCGCCAGCGGCCAAGCCGCTTTCATCGCACGCAGGTCGGTATTGCCGGCGCGCATCGACATCAGACACCAGGCGCCGGTCAGCAGCCCGGTCACGCAGACCAGCAGGCCCGCGGACCAGTCGCGGTCGCTGCCAAGCGGGAGCGGCAACCAGAACAGCAGCGCCAGGGTGGCGGCAACGAGCAGGGATTCGGGCAGGGTACGGGATTGGGTCATAACGGCGTCCGGCGAACTTGATCAGGCTTGAGGATATTGGATATCGACCAAACAGGAAGTGGATACTGCGCAGGTGCCAATGAATAGCACGTTAATCGAAAAACCGTTGCCAAGAAGATACACCTTAAATTAAATATAGTGTCACACTGGTGCGCCGCAGCAATATCGTAATACCGAGTTCGATTACGATCAAATTGCAAAATACCCTTGATCGACGACCACATTATAATAGGTAATTCATCCAATATCACACCGCGCACCTGTCGCGATCGGCATACAAATAGATCGACATTTTTTGAGTTATCCGCGCCTGATCAGGCGCCACCGCCGCATTTGGCAAGGATCATAGCGAAATCGGGCGGCATCTACCAAAAAACAACAAAAACAGCAAAAATCTTCAAAAATGCCGGCAACTGTTGCTTTTTGATGACTCCAAGTCCGAGCAGCCGCAGGATGAAGTCGCCTGTGCAAGCCCTGCGGCCATTCACGAATCAGGGCCTGCGCCTGCGGCGGGAGAAACTTGAACGGATCGTTAAGCCGACACTCATTTGCAGTGGTGTTAATTATAGAATAGCGGCCAAAACATATGACATCGCCTGGCAACCATTTCCGTTTTTATCGAATTGGTTGCGCAACGCACAATGAGACTTATAACCGTTTTAAACGATGGCGTCATTTGGCAAGATATACGTGCTTTTTGGGTGAAAACCGGTTTTCCAGGCTTACTGGCTGTAGTCTGGATTACCGGTTCCACAGACGAAAAGTGCTTATCGTGCCGGCAGGCATTCCGCCTGGCCGGTTATTTCACTCCCAGAAACTGGAGGAAGCACCTATGCGTAAAGCATTGACTGCTCTGGTCGTGGCGGGCGCCCTGGCGTCGACCCTGACCACCACAGTCGCCTCGGCGGCCCCGGCCGACAAAGCCGTAATGGCGGCCAACATTCCCGACACCACTCCTGGCGAAGGTACGGGTAAGGGTCAAGGCCGCGAAAACGGTACCGGTTGGGGCGTTGGCGGCACGCCGCCTTCCGCCAGCCCGCACTAAGCGATGCTGACCGCCGGGCCGGCATTCGCCGGCCCGGCTCTTGGCCTGACGTTCCGATCCGAAAGATGTCCGCAAACATGATTCCGACGCCCGTTATGCTCCGGCAGCCGACATTGCTGGCCGCCCTAGTCATCCTGCCCACAGTGGCCCTGGCCGGCGAGCCGGCCGATATCCGGCTGGGTGAAATGACGTTCACGCCGACGCTACGCCTGACCGAAACCTATGACGACAACGTCCGAGAAGCTGTCGCAGAGGACGCCGAGTCCAGCTGGGTCACCACCGTCGAGCCGACGCTGGAACTCGCGGCGCAGGACCGGCTGAACATCTACAGTCTGCGCTATGGGCTGGAGTCCGACATCTTCCACTCCAGCCACCGCGACGACAATACGGATCATCACCTGGACGCCGATGCGCACCGAATTCAGCAGCCGCCACCGTCTCGACCTGAACGCCGGCTACGACCGCGTCGAACAGGTCGCCGATAGCACCCTGTTGGGCGAAAACGACAGGTACCACAGCAGCAGCGTCGGCGCCGTCTATGGTTTCGGCATCGAATCCGCGACGATGCAACTCGAACTGGCGGTCGACCAGGAACGCAAGCGCTTCGACAACAGCGGCACCCTGAACCGGGACAAGGACCACAACAGCCGCGCGCTGAGCGCCACGGCCTATTACCGTCTCGCACCCAAGACCCGGGCACTGTTCGAAGTCGGTGCGACCGAGTTCGACTACCTCGGTTTCCCGTCATCCGGCGGTACCAACCCGGACCTCGACAGCGTCAATCACTCCTATTTCGCCGGTCTGGCCTTCGACGCCACCGCCAAGACCACCGGCAGCTTCAGGATCGGACACGAGGAAAAGGATTTCGACGATCCCGACAAAAACGACCCTGGCCTCACCGCCTGGCGCGCCGATCTGACCTGGCAGCCGCGTTCCTACTCCACCTTCCGGCTGACCGCACGCCAGGGCATCGACGAGGGCAGCATCGAAGAACAGTTCGTCGAGACCCGCACAACGGGCCTCGCCTGGAACCACCGATGGAACGCCTTCTTCTCGACGGGCCTGGCCTATGCCAGGACGAAAAAGGATTACGAAAACGCGGCCAACCGCCAGGACGACATGAACAGCTACCGCATCGGCCTGACCTGGGACCTGCGCCGCTGGGTGTCGCTGGAACTGGGCTACCGCTACCGGGAGCGCGACTCGAACGTCGACCGGGAAAACTTCGAGCGCAACCTCTACTCGGCCGGCCTGAACGTAAGCCTTTGATAAAAAGTGTTTTTTTGAATAAAACGGGGCTCAGGCCCCGTACCCTTTTCCGATAATCGCGAGTTTAGGAGAACCACATGATTGCGCGTTACCTGTCGGGCATCTGGCTATTGGCCGGCCTGTTTCTGCTGAGCGCCACCACCTGGGCGGCCGAGAACGACCAGTACAGGCTCGGCTCCGGCGATGTCATCAGCATCAATGTCTTCGGCGAAGGCGACCTGAACCTGGAAAAGGTGCGCCTCAACGACGCCGGCAAGTTCTCCTATCCGTTTCTCGGCGAAATAGCCGCCACGGGGAAAACGGCCGCCGAGCTGGAGCAGCTGCTCGTCGGCGGGCTCAAAGGCGACTACCTGGTCAATCCGCGGGTCTCGGTACGGATCCTCGAGTACCGCGAGTTCTTCGTCAACGGTGAGGTCAAGAGTCCCGGCGGTTACCCCTTCAAGCCCGGACTGACGCTGCGCAAGGCGGTCGCCGTGGCCGGTGGCTTCACGGAGCGCGCCTCCAAAAGCAAGTTCGGCCTTATCCGGGACGGTAACGACATACCTCAGGAGGCCGTGCTCGACACCCCGATCATGCCCGGCGACATCATCACTATTGAACAGAGCTTCTTCTGATTATGGATACCCAACTGATTACGCAACCGTCCTCGTTACCCGAACGGCTCCGGGAACCTGAACGTAGCCGGGATGACGAAATCGATCTGCTGCGTCTCTGGCAGCCGATCTGGCGTCGCAAATGGAGTATCGCCACCCTGACACTGGTGGTGATGATGCTCGCCGCTCTGGTGGCCCTGGCGATTACCCCGATCTACCGCGCCGCCTCGACGCTGATGATCGAAGAGCAGACCGCCCAGGTGCTGTCGATCCAGCAGGTCTACGGTCTCGACGGCAGCAGCAGCGAGTACCTGCAGACGCAATTCGAGCTGCTGAAGTCCCGCGAACTGGCCGAGCGGGTGGTCCACGAGCTGGAGCTGGACAGCCATCCGGAATTCGACCCGCGCCAGCAGTCGTCCTCCTCTTCGATCTCGGCGCCCTGCTCGACTTCAATAACTGGCTGCCGTTCACGACACCGGACGATGTCGCCGTCGAGGATCCGGAGCAGGTCGCGCTCGAGGCCTTCAACGCCGCCGTCGTCCGCTTCATGGCGCACACCCTGATCACGCCGGTACCCAAGACCCAGCTGGTCAAGGTTCAGATCGATATGGCCGATGCACCGACCGCCGCCCGGGCCGCCAACGCCCTGGCGCGCGCCTACATCGACAGCCAGCTCGAAGCCCAGGTGGAAATGACCAGCACCGCCACCAGTTGGATGAACCAGCGCTTGGCGGAGCTCAAGTCCAAGCTCGAGGAATCCGAACAGCGACTGCAGGACTTCCGCGACCAGGAGAACCTGGTCGACCTCAAGGGCGGCGCCACCGCCGTCACCGCCGGCGAACTGTCCCACACCAGCGACCGCCTGGTCGACAGCCGCCGCGACCGCGCCGTGGCGGAAAGCCAGTACCGCCAGGTTTCCGAGCTCAAGGACGGCGGCTGGAAACGGCTGGCAACGGCACCGGCGGTATTGAGCGACCCGCTGGTGCAGCAGTTCAAGGCGCAGGAAGCCCGGGCCCTGTCCAGGGTTCAGGAGCTGGCCAACCGCTACGGCCCGAAGCATCCGAGCATGATCGCCGCACGTTCCGAGCTGAATACCGCCACCGCCAACCTGCAGACGCAGGTGGAACAGGTGGTCGCCGGCATCGAGCGGTCCTACCAGCTCGCGGTCGCCAACGAAGAGGCGCTGCAATCGTCGTTCGAGCTCAACAAGGATCAGATCCAGGACATCACCCGCAAGGAGTTCAAGCTGCGTGAGCTGCAGCGCGAGGTCGACAGCAACCAGTCGCTGTACAACACCTTCCTGAACCGCCTGAAGGAGACCTCCGCCACCGCCGACCTGCAGTCCGCCAACGCCCGCATCGTCGACCGGGCCGTACGTCCCGACGAGCCGATTGCGCCGAACCGGAAACTGATCGTCGTGCTGGCCGGCCTGCTGGCCCTCGCGGTCGGCGCCTGCCTCGCGCTGGTACTGGACATGCTCAACAATACCTTCAAGAGTACCGAGGACGTCGAGGAGCAGCTTAACCTGCCGGTGCTCGGCACTCTGCCGCTGCTCAAGGACCGGCTGCAGAAGGACGTCGCCCAGTCGTTCAACCAGGGCCGCGAAACCGATCGCGCCTTCCTGGAGTCGATCCGCTCGCTGCGCACCGGGGTCGTGCTGTCGGGCCTCAACAAGGCGCAGAAGGTACTTCTGGTCACCTCGTCAATCCCCGGCGAGGGCAAGAGCTCGGTCGCCGCCAACCTGGCGGCCTCCCTCGGCCAGCTGGAGAAGATCCTGCTGATCGACGCCGATATGCGCCGCCCGACTTCGGCCAAGAACTTCGAACTGCCGGTCGGCACGCCCGGCCTCGCCAACCTGATCGCCGGCAACGCCCAGCTCGACGACTGCATCAGGCCACTGGACGGCTTC
Organism: Marinobacterium aestuariivivens; assembly: GCF_042661465.1. Classification (NCBI taxonomy): domain Bacteria; kingdom Pseudomonadati; phylum Pseudomonadota; class Gammaproteobacteria; order Oceanospirillales; family Oceanospirillaceae; genus Marinobacterium; species Marinobacterium aestuariivivens. Next base: position 2,122,138 of record NZ_JBHSWE010000001.1, read on the forward strand.
GACCTGATCAGTGCCGGCACCGTACCGCCGAACCCGCTGGAACTGCTGTCGTCGAACGCCTTCGCCAGCACGCTGGAGGAACTCGGCAAGCGCTATGACCGCATCCTCATCGACTCGCCGCCGACCCAGGCGGTCAGCGATGCCCTGATGCTGTCGACGCTCGCCAGCTCGGTGATCTACGTGATCAAGGCCGACGCCACGCCGATCCCGCAGGTCCGCAACGGCATCGGCCGACTGCTGCACAACCGGGCGCCGCTGTCCGGCGTGGTGCTGAACCAGGTTGACGTCGACAAGGCGAAGAAGAACGGCTACAGCGACGGCCTTTACTACGACTACTACGGCTACGGCAGCGATGAGGCCACCAAGGGAGGCACAGCATGATCGACCTGCACAACCACCTGCTGCCGGGCATCGATGACGGCGCCACCGACGTCGTGGCCTCGCTGGAACTCGCTCGCCTGGCGGTCGAGGAAGGTATTACGCACATGGTCTGCACCCCCATATTCATCCGGGGCGCTACGACAATACCCTTGGGACCATCGCCACGGCGCTAGGGCGTTTCAACGAGGCGCTGACCGCGGCCGGAATCCCGCTGCAGGCGGCGGCCGCGGCCGAGGTACGCTTCGGCCTCGAGCTGATGGCCGCCGTCGCCGACGGCCAGGTGCCCTTTCTCGGCGAGTGGGAGGGGAACAAGGTGATGCTACTGGAGTTTCCCCACAACGAGATCCCGTTCGGTGCCGAGCGCCTGACCCAGTGGCTGAAGGACCGCAAGATCCTGCCGATGATCGCCCACCCGGAGCGCAACAAGGCCGTGATGCGGCAACCATCCCGGCTCAGGCCCTTTCTCGAACAAGGCTGCCTGCTGCAGGTCACCGCCTCCTCGGTGACCGGTCACTTCGGCGACGGCGCCCGTGATGTCGCCACCGGGCTTCTGCGCCAGGGACGGGTGACCGTGCTGGCGACCGACGCCCACAATAGCGACCGACGCCCGCCCCGGCTACGCGACGCCGTCGACGCCGCCGAGGTGCTGGTTGGCGCCCAGCGTGCCGCGGAGTTGGTAACCCTCAATCCCTGGAAAATCGCACTGGGCCATTTCGACCGATGACTGCACCCTCGATATCTGCGCGCCGTCTCGGGCTCGGCATCGGCCTGCTGTGCGCCCTGGCGCTGGCGGTGCTGGGCGGCCGGTTGCTGATTGCCGGCATCGCCGCCCACCAGGCCCAGAGCTTTCTCGACGACTGGCGGGAACTGGGCGAGGTGCCGACGGAGACCGCCTGGGGTGTTGCCGAAGCCGCCGCCCGGCGCGCGATTGCCTTCTACCCCGGCGACAACGGCGACTACTACGACCGGTTGGGCAGGGTCTACGAGTGGCGCCAACAGGACCTGGACTTCGGCGCCCCTGAAGCCCAGGACTCGCGGGAGCAGGCGCTGGCGGCCTATCGCCAGGCGGTCGCGGTGCGTCCGGACTGGCCCGATACCTGGGTACAGATCGCCTTCGTCAAGCTGCGGCTGCTGGCGTTTGACGAAGAGTTCGACCGCGCCCTGCAGCTCGGCTTCGAGAACGGCCCCTGGCGACTGCGTATCAATCGCGGGCTTGCCACCGTCGGCCTGATCGCCTGGCCGCAATTGGACGAAGCTCAGCGTGCACAGGTGCTGACATCGGCGGCGCGCACCGTCGCCCATGACGATTATCAGGCGGTGCAACTGTTCGGCCTCAGCGATCAGATCGACCAGACGCGGCTGCTATGCGATTCACTGCCGGCAGATCTGCTCCGCCAGCGAGGGGTCTGCCTGTCGGAAGCGGACACCGAAGGTCCGCCCTGGCCGGGCAATACCTGGTAGGTGTACTGCCGGAGGCTTGAGTCAGAGCTCCTCGATGACGAAATCCGATTCCGTCTCGACGGCATAGGCGAACCTCAGTTGCCGCGCGAACTCGGCGGCGGGCATCGGTCGCGCCAGGTAATAGCCCTGGAAGCGCGGGCAGCCCAGCTGGCACAGGTATTCGTACTGCTCGATCCGCTCGACGCCCTCGGCGATCACATCGACACCGAGGTTACGCGCCATATTCAGAATGGTCTTCACCAGCAGCGAGTCCTGCCGCCCTTCCGGTATGTCCTTGACGAACTCCCGGGCGATCTTCAGTTCGGCGACCGGCAACTTTTTCAGGTAGTTCAGTGACGAATAGCCGGTGCCGAAATCGTCGATCGAGATCGCATAACCGCGATCGCGCAGCGTCTCGACCCGCTGGTGTACATGACTGGCCTGGGGCAGCAGCACCTGCTCGGTCAACTCGATGCAGATTTGCTGAGGCAGGAGGCCGGATCCGGCGAGTCTTGCATCGAGCCGGTCGATAAAGCCGTCATCGCTCAGCTGGCTGGGACAGATGTTGATCGACAGCCGCGGCAGGCAGAGGCCGTCGTGGTCCCAGCGGCTCAGCTGGGCGATCGCCTCGTCCAGTACCCATTCACCGATCTCGCCCATCAGGCCGGCCTCTTCCGCCACCCTCAGGAATGCCCCGGGCAGCAGAAGGCCCCGCTCCGGGTGGCGCCAGCGCACCAGTGCTTCGGCCCCGACCAGACTGCGCTGCTGGTCGAACTGGGGCTGATAATGCAGCTCCAGCTCCCGTTGCTGCAGCGCCTGGCGCAGCTCCTGATCGAGCTTCACCTGCTTCACCAGCTCCGCCTGCATATCGGCCTGGTAGTGACTGAAGCGCCCCTTGCCCATGCCCTTGGCATGGTACATCGCGGTATCGGCCTGCATGATCAGGGTTTCCGGCGTGTTGTCGTCCTGGGGTACCAGCGTCATCCCGACGCTGGCCGATACCCGGTGGCTGTAACTGCCGAACTGGAATGGCGGCTGCAGCAGCGCGATCACCTTGGCCGCCACCGCGCTGCCCATCGCCTGCGCCTGTTCGGCACTGTCGCAGTCACAGGGCAGCAGGATCAGGAACTCGTCGCCGCCAAAACGGCCGATGATGTCCTGCTCCCGCAGCCCGTCCCGCAGCCGGCCGGTGACGTCACGCAGCAGCTCGTCGCCGACACTGTGGCCGAGGGTATCGTTGAGGCTCTTGAAGTTGTCGAGATCGATGAACAGCAGGGCGCCGAAGTGGCCGCCGCGACGCCCTGGGCGATCTGCTGGCGCAGATTTTCGTGAAAAAGGTCCCGGTTCGGCAGTCCGGTCAGAGAGTCGTAGTAGGCCAGCCGACGGATCTGCTCCTCGGCCGTGCGCTGATCGGTGATATCGCTGTAGCTGGCGACATAATGACTGGTTGAGCCGGACGCCCCCTTGACCGCCGTGATGCTGGCACGCAACAGGCGTTCGCTGCCGTCACGGTGCAGATTCCAGATCTCGCCCTGCCAGTAACCACGTTCGGCTACCCGCTGCCAGAGCCGCCGATAGAAATCGTGATCGTGGCGCCCGGTGCGGAATATTCTCGGATTGCGGCCCTGCACCAGGCTCTGGGGGTAGCCCAGCAACCGCTCGAAAGCGCCATTGACGCGGCGAATATCGCCATGCACGTCGGTAATCAGGATGGCATCCTGGCCTTCGAACGTAGCCGCCGCCAGGCGCAGCTGTTCCTGCCCCTGCCAGCGTTCGGTAATGTCCTGAGCCACGATCGACAGGTACTCCGCCTCGCCCTGGTCATTCTGTATCCAGTCGCTCTGAAGCTCGATATGACGGCGGTGACCGGCCACCGGCTCCAGTTCGCATACCAGTGGCTGGGACGAAGCGCCCCGGCCATGGACCCAGAAACCGATCCTGGCCGCCACTTCTTCCTGACAATGGGGCAGCAGCCGGGCGACGAAGGCTTCGACCGAGGCCCGGGCGCCCAGCTCGTCGTCGCCAATCAGCTTGCAGAAAGGTACGGACCAGTGATGTCGCTGTTCCCGCGGATACCAGACCCAATGGCTCAGGCCGGCAATGCGCTTGGCCTCGGCCAGCAGGGAGTTGCTGATCGCCAGCTGACGCGTCTGCTCCGCCACCTGCAGCTGCACATGATTGCGCTGGCCGGCCAGCACCAGGATCAGCCAGCAGTAGACTCCGGACAGCAGGAAACCGCCGCTGAGCAGATAGAACAGCGCCCAGGGCGTTTCGATGAAGTCGTTGCGGGCATACTGCACCAGCTCCCAGGCACGTTCGCCCAGCCGGACTTCGGAACGCACCAGGATCGGCAGGTCATTGCCTGCTACTGCCTGCTCCAGCTCAGCGGGGGCGAAGCCGTCGCCGCCGCTGAACAACAGCCGCCGCTTCCCCGGAGCTTCAGGGTCCAGCAGGGCCACGGCCGTCTTGGCGGGAATCGCCTGACCGATACTCTGCTGTGCCAGATCCCCCAACCGCAGCGCGAGGGTCGCGAACCCCTGAGCTGCTGCCAGTCGGGCGCAGACCCATCCGCGGGCCCGTCCGCGAAGACCGGCAGGAAAACGAGCACGCTGGCCTGGCCGTCGGTCTCCGTCACCAGCCGCAGTGCCGTCGTGGGCACCGGCCGCCCCGAATCCAGGGCCTGCCGCAACGCGCTTTCCCGCGACGGGATCGAAAGCACATCGAAACCCAGCGCGGCACGGTTCTGCTGCGCCGGTTCGACGAAGGCGGCGACGACGTAACGGGGGCGCTCGGCCGCCCGCACCAGGCCGCCCGTCGGGCCCCGTTCGGTCAGCATAAAGGGACTGCCGTGGAGCTGCTGCATCCGCTGCTCGAAACCGGCCCGCTCTTCCAGCCCGACCACCGGGTTCCAGGACAGCCCCTGCAGCCCGGGATTGAAGCCGAGCAGCTCCCGGGTGAAGCGCTCGAAAGTCGACGGCGTGATCTGCGGCGTCGTCTGCACGAAGCCGCGCAGCGCATGCAGGGCATCGACAGCGGAGTCCAGCGAAGCCTGCAGCGAACGCCGTTGCACTTCGGCGAACTGGACGAACGTGCTCTGCTGATGCTGCTGCTCGTTATGGCTGATGGCGCGAAAGGCGGCGAGGGCAACGAGAGAGATGACCAGCAGGGGAACGGCAACCCGCCGGATCGGCGGCATCCAGCTTTCGCGCAGCGGCTTGAAAAGCACCAGCATCAGCGGCAGCACCAGGATGACGCCCAGGGTGTCGCCCAGCCACCAGGTAAAGAGGGTGCCTCCCAGCTGCGAGGCGTCGATCCGCCCGGCGGCCAGCATCGTCAGCGGGCCGATCAGGCCGTTGACGACACTGGCCAGGGGCCCGTCAGCAGCAGAAAACGTATGACCTGTCCCGGCTCGTGCAGCTTCAGTGGATGGCCGATCAGGCGCCTCACCAGCCAGGCACCGACCTGCGCCTGAAGTGCCGCTCCCAGGCCGATCAGCAGGGGTACGTGGAGCGCCTGTTGCCAGTCCGGCGATTGCTGCATGGCGATATAGACATGCAACAGGCAGGAGCCGAGGAAAACGCCGTACAGCGCCCGTCTGCCGTACTGCAGCGTCATGCCCAGTGCGATGCCCGCCGGCAGCCATAGCAGGCTGGCGAAGCTGGGCTTGATCGCGATCGTCAGCCCCAGGGCACCGGTGATCAGATAGGCGAGGCAGGTGCCGAGTCCGGGCATCAGGTTTCGAACGGATGGCATCCAGGCTCCGGTTCGGCAGTCAGATAGAGGTCGATCAACAGTACACTTTTTGAGCGCTCCAGGGCATCGCAGCCTACTACGACTTTGGTTGCAATACCTTGATGGATATCAAGTATGCGGCACAACCTCCGGCGGCCTCTCCCGGCGGCGACGCAGCCGACGCAGATCCTCCAGCACCAGGTAGTTCACCGGCACCATCAGCAGCGTGATCACCGTCGCGAAGAGAATGCCGAAACCGAGGGACACCGCCATCGGTATCAGGAACTGGGCCTGGGTCGACTTCTCGAACAGCAGCGGCATCAGGCCGATGAAAGTGGTCAGCGAGGTCAGCAGCACCGGCCGGAAACGTGCGGTGCCCGCTGCCAGCACCGCACGGACCAGACCATGCTCGCCGCCATTGCCGGACTGGCGGCGCTTGTTGATGAAATCCACCAGTACCAGACTGTCGTTGACCACCACGCCGATCAGCGCCATCAGTCCCATCATGCTCATGATGGTCAGGTCCATGCCCATGATCCAGTGGCCGATGACCGCGCCGATGGCACCGAACGGAATCACCGACATCACGATCAGCGGCTGCAGATAGGAGCGGAACGGGATCGCCAGCAGGCTGTAGATGACGAACAGCACGAAGCCGAGCCCCAGCTGCAGCGAGCCGAAGGACTCCTGCTGCTCCCGGGCCTCGCCCTCGAGGCTGTAGGCGATACCGGGATACTGCAGCATCAGGTCGTCGAGGAAGGCCGTCAGATCCTGGGCCAGCACCGTCATGTTGGTCGCTTCCTTGTTGAGGTCGGCGGTGATATTGACGGTTCGGAAACGGTCGATGCGGTAGATCGCCGACGGACTCTGACCCGGCTTCAGGGTCGCCAGGTGGGCCAGCGGAACGGCACGGCCGTCGGGCAGCCGGATCAGCATCTCCTGCAGATCCGACACCGCCTGGCGCTCCCGAGGCGGCAGGCGCACCATGACCCGCACATCGTCGCGACCACGCTGGATGCGCTGTACCTCGATACCGAAGAAGGCCTGGCGCACCTGGGTAATCAACTGGGCCCGGCTCAGTCCCAGTGCGTTGCCCTGTTCGGTCAGCTCGAGCTGGATCTCCTGCTTGCCGTCGGACAGCGTATCCTCGATATCGTAAAGGGTGGGATAGGTGGCGAGCCGCTCCTGCACCTTCGCGGCTGCCTCCTCGAGACGCCCGAGATCGAGGCCGCTGAGCTGGACATCGACCGGGCTGCTGGCACGGCCGAATTCGGCCCGGTAGGTGAGGGACTCGGCCCCCGGCACCAGGCCAACCCGTTCGCGCCACTCGCGCACCAGCTCGGAACTGGTGATATCGATGTTGCGCTGCTCCGGCGACTGGATCTCGAAGCGTACGGCCCCGGTATGGGCGGCGCCACCCGAGCCCGTGGTCGAAAGGATGTTCAGGATGACGCTTTCGCCGCTCTGTTCGTCGCGATACTTCTCCTTTAACTGGCGCGCCGCATCGACCATGCGCACAACGTAGCGGTCTGTGACCTCGAAGGCCGTGCCGACCGGCATTGTCAGCGATGCCCGCGCCGTTTCGCTCTGGATGCGCGGGAAGAAGACGAACCGGGTCCAGCCACTGAGGATCATGCTCAGGATCAGCACCAGGATGCCGGCGAAAAGCGCCAGGGTGGTGTAGCGGTTGCGCAGGCAGGTTTTCAGCAGCGGCCGGTAATAGCGCAGCACCGCGCGCTCGAAGCCATCGGCGAAGCCCTGCTGCCAGCGCTCCAGACGCGACTGTCCGCTGTTGTGCTGGCGCAGCCGGATATGCTTGAGATGGGCCGGCAGCACGAACTTGGACTCGATCAGCGAGAACAGCAATACCGGAATCACCACCGCCGGGATCTGGGCGAAGAAAACGCCGCGGGCGCCCTCGATAAAGGCCAGCGGCATGAAGGCGGCGACCGTCGTCAGCACACCGAACGTGACCGGGATCGCCACCTCCTCGGTGCCGCGGATCGCCGCATGCAGGCCGCTTTCGGCGCGCCGCATGTGGCTGTAGACGTTCTCGCCGGTGACGATGGCATCATCGACGACGATGCCGAGCACCAGGATGAAGCCGAACAGGCTCATGATATTGAGGGTAACGCCGAACACCGGCAGCAGCATGAAAGCGCCCATAAAGCTGATCGGGATACCGGCGAAGACCCAGAAGGCGATCGACGGGCGCAGAAACAGCGTCAGCAGAGCCAGTACCAGAATACCGCCCTGGAGGGCGTTCGACAGCAGGGTGTTGAGACGCTTCTTCACCACCTCGGAGTCGTCATCCCAGTAGCTCAGGGTCATGCCGACCGGCAGGTTCGACTGCTGACGGTCGATATAGTCGCGCACCGCCCCGGCCACTTCGATGGCACTCTGGTTGCCGACCCGGTAGACCTCGACCAGCGCCGCCGGCTCTCCGTTGAAGCGGGTCCGCTGTGGCACTTCGTCGAAGCCGTCCTCGACCCGGGCGATATCACCGAGACGGATAATGCTGCCGTCGTCGTTGGTCTTCACCACCAGCCGTTCGAATTCGTTACGCCGGTACGCCTGCCCCTTGGAGCGGATCAGGATATCGCCGCCATCGGTGCGCAGGTTGCCGGCCGAGAGGTCGATGGAACCGCTTTCGATGGCATCGCCGATATCGGCCAGCGTCAGGCCGAACTCCCGCAGCCGGTCCTGAGACGGCTCGATGGCAATCTCGTACTCCCGTACGGCCACCAGATCGACCTGGGTGACGGCGTCGAGGCGCGACAGATCGTCGCGCACCCGTTCGGCATATTCGCGGATCTCGCGCTCGGAATAGGGGCCGGAGACAGTGACCGTCAGCACCTCGCGCCGGCGCGTCGCCGGCTGATCACCGGCCTGTCGGCCTCCGCCGGGAAGGTATTGATGCCGTCGACCCGGCTCTTGATGTCGGCCAGCAGCTCTCGGGGGTCATAATCCTCGTCGATCTCGATATCGACCCGGGACTGCCCCTCCTCAGAGCGGCTGCTGATCTGCTCGATACCCTCGAGGTCCTGGACCGCCTCTTCAATGCGGATCGTCAGGCCCTGCTCGACATCCTCGGGGGTGGAGCCGCGCAGCGACATCGACACGCGAACCACATCGGCCTCGAACGACGGGAAGACCTCGAGCGGAATCCGGGTCGACAGCGACATCATGCCGCCGAACAGAATGCTGATCATCAGCAGGTTGGCGGCGACATGGTTGCGCGCAAACCAGGCGATCATTGACTCTGGCCCTCCGATGCCACCCGGTCGTCGTCTTCAGGCGTCGTATTCATCACCTGCACCCGGGTACCGCTCCCGACCTGACCGAGCGGGGTCATCACCAGCTCGTCGCCGGCCTCGAGTCCGGCGCCGACCAGCGCCTCTTCGCTGTTTTGCCACAGGACTTCGATCTCCTGGCGACGCAGCACACCCTCCTGACCAGGTAAACGAAGCTGCCCTGGTACAAAACGCGGTTGGGAATGATCAGCGCCGACGCCAGCCGGCGGCCCTCGATCTCGGCGGTGACGTACTGGTTGATCTTCAGCGGCTGGCGGCCCCGGGCCTTGAGGCCGTAGGGATCGTCGATGGTCGCGACGACGTGCAGCTGCTGGCTGCTGGTGTCGATCGCCCCCTCGGTGCGCACCACATGGCCCTGCCACTGCTGCTCCTCGACCAGCGACGAGTTCAGGGTGACCCGGGGCAGCTCGGCGGGAGCGCCGGCATCGAAGCGATAGGCCTCCGGCAGCTCGATAAAGCCCAGGTCGCGATTCTTCAGCGGCAGCCGGATCTCGACGTAATCGATGGCATATATCTCGCCGAGCACCGTGCCGCTGCCGACCACCTGGCCGACATCGACCTGTTTCGACAGCACCCGGCCGGCGTAGGGCGCACGGATGCGCGTGCGCTCCAGGTTCAGCTCGGCCTGGCGCAGGCTCGCCTCGGCCGACTGCACAGCGGCCCGTGCCGCGGTCAGCTGCGGCTGGCGCGATACCAGCGCCGGCGGTGCTTCGGTATTGCCCAGCGCCGCCAGTCCTGCAACGCCTGCTCGGCCTGCGCCTGCTCCTCGAGCAGGGCCTGGCGCTGCTGCGCAAGGCCCGCCCGCGCGGTCGCCACCGCCGCCTCGTAGTCGCGACTGTCGATGTGCAGCAGTATCTCGCCGGCCTCGAAAAAGCCGCCATCGCGAAAATTCGGGCTGACCTCGGTGATCGGGCCCGAGACCTGGGGCAACAGGGTGCTCTGGGTGCGGGGGCGGACAATGCCGTAACTCTGCAGCCGAACCTGATAGGGTTGCGTTTCCAGGATACGGGTCTCGACCTGCACCAGTGGCGCGGTCGGCACAGCGGCGCGCCGGGCTTCGGGACGGTTGAGCATGATCAACGCCGAAACCCCGGCCAGAGCCGCAAACACTAGAATCGGAACAAGCTTTCTGATCATTCGCCTGATGCCCTGTTGGATTTCGACGTCGTCGGTAGCTGTGCCACGGTAGCGCGGGCGTCCAGGCCACCACCAAGGGCCCGGTACAGCGCCACGCGGTTTTGCAGCAGATCGCGGCGGGTCTGGATCACCGACGTCTGGGCGTCGAGCGAACGTCGCTGCGCTTCGAGCACCGTACTGTATTCGACCAGTCCCTTGCGATATTGCTCAAACGCCAGCTCCTCGGCCAGCAGCGCATTGCGTTCGGCCTGCTGGTACTGCCCATATTGCCGCTGCAGTGCCTGGTGACGGCCAAGGGCCGTTTCAACCTCGGCGAAAGCGCTGAACAACTGCTCCAGATAGCGCTGCTCCAGCTCCTCGACCCGGGCACGGGCACGGGTTTCGCCGGCTTCGAGGCGGCCGGCATTGAACAGCGGCTGGGTCAGCCCCGCCGCCAGCGACCAGGCCAGACTGCCCTGCAACAGGTCCGCCAGACTGCGGCGGCTGTCGCCGGCCGAAGCCTGAATCAGTAGCCCGGGAAAGCGCTGTTTGTGAGCGATCGCCAACGCCGCATCGCTCGCCAGCAGTTCCATCCAGGCAGACTCCAGATCGGGGCGACGTCGCAACAGGCTACCGGGCACGCCGGCGGCGACTGCCGTTTCCAGCACCGGCAGAGGCGGAGTCGCCTGCCAGCGTCCGTCGGGGTAGCGACCCAGCAGCCGCTGCAGGTTTTGAACCGCTTCGCTTCGCAACTGGGTCTGGGCCTGGATCCTGGCCCTCTCGCTTTCGACATCGTTGCGGGCCAGATAGACATCCAGTGCACTGCCAAGGCCCAGGCGATATCCCGCTTCGATGATTTCAAGGTTCTGTTCGAGGTTGTTCAGACGGCGACTGAACAGTGCCAGCTGCTGCTGCACCGCCAGCAGTTCGTACCAGGCCGAGGCGAGATCGCTGGCCAGATCGAGCCGGACCGCCTCGAAATCGGCGCGCCGGGCCGCCAGGGTGAGGTTGGCCTGGCGCTCGGCATCGCTGAGCCGGCCCCAGAGGTCGAGTTCCCAGCCGAGGTCGAGACCGAGTCCGTAACGGTTGCGGGTTCCCGCAGCCGTCCCGTCGCTCACCGTGCGGCTGCGGCTGGCGTCAAGCGCAAGACTCAGTTCCGGATAGAGGTCGGCCCCTGCGATGATCAGGTCCTGCTCGGCCTGACGTACCTGGGCTTTTTGCGCCGCCAGCGCAAAGTTGGCGTTCAATGCTTCCTGCGCCAGGGCACTGAGCGCCGGGTCGCCGAGGTCGTCAAGCCAGCCCGACGCGACCGCAGCGGCATCGGACGGCGCCTGCCAGCGGTCCGGTAACGCCATCGCATCGGGATCGATCCCGATGCCCGATGTGGCACAGCCCCCAGCGCCAGCGTCAGCAGACCCAGTGTGAATAATCGCTTGAACAAAGTGGACACGGCTCTCCCGCTTGTCGGCATCCTGCACCTGGCTATTAACCTGGCATGCAAACAGGTTCCCTACCTATTTGCATGTCACGCCACGGAAACGGGCGCAGGTGCGCGGACATGCTGGCTTCCGTGGCGCTCGCATTGGCCTGCGGCCAATGATGAAGCATCCCTGCTTCATGTATTAACCCGCCGGGTTAATAGCATAAGACAATCTGCGTTGCGAAACAGTGCACTTAACCTTTCTTTACGCAAATGCAGTAACGGCGGACCAGCGGAGGCGTTCAGTCACAGATTATAATTCGGCGGCCCGGTCGGGATCGACCGGCTGCAGCGGCAGTTCGGCTCCCACCGCAGCCTCGAAGCTGTCGATGAAGGCCTGCTCCAGCGCGCCGGGCTCGCGCCCCGGCGGCAGCACAAAGCCAAAGCAGAACGGCTGTGCCGGCTCGAAGGAGCAGGAGATACCGCCCTCCCGGGCCCAGCGCAGGGCGCTGAAGGGATCGACCAGCGCGACGCCGAAGCCGGCACGCACCAGCCCCCGCGCAACGCTGAACTGACCGGCGCCGATACTTTCGTCGGGGCGTATCAGATGATCCCGCAACAGCTGCTCGACGCGTCGGTAGTGGAGCGAGTCCGCCGTGCCGACCGGCACGAAGGGTTCCCGCTCCAGGTCCTCAACCCGTACCCGCCTCCCCGCGGCGAACCGATGCCCCGGCGCAGCGATACAGCGCAGCTCTGAACGATAGGCAGGGCCGTTCTGCACGGCACCGGTTTCCGCCGGCAGCTCCGTCAGTGCCAGATCGAACTGATGCCCCGCAACGCGCTGCAGAAGTTCCTCGGGCTCATGGGCGGCAAGATTCAGGGCCACCTCGTCCCGCCCCAGCGCGAAGCGCGCCAGCACCTCGGGCAAAACGGTTTCGGCCAGCAGCGGCGTGGCACCGATGCACAGGCTCCCGCTTTTCATCATGCGGATATGGTCAGCCGACTGGCTCAGCCGCTCGAGCCCGCAAAAGTGGCGTTCCACCTCGCGAAAGAAGGCCCTGGCCCCCTGGGTGGGATGGAGACGGCTGTTGCGGCGTTCGAAAAGGCTGAACCCCAGACTGGACTCCAGATCCCGCACCAGCCTCGAGATCGCCGGTTGCGAGACGCCGAGGCGGCGCGCCGCCTCGGTCATCGAGCCCGATTGCATGATGGCGCGAAAGGCGGTGAGCTGTTTGCTGTTCATCGGGCGATCCATAACGTTTACGAAAGAGTCGCCGGCGAAACTACCGGAAAAGTTATGGAAATAAAAGAAAGTAAACCGATAGGAGTTAACAGTAAACAGAAAGCCACCAGCCGGCACTTACCGCTGTGAACTGTGAACTGTGAACTGTATTCTGGAATACTATCGAGAAGCGGAACGCTTCGAGAGGAGGCACCACCCGAAGGTGGTGCAGATGGGGAGACTCGAACTCCCACGCCCGTGAAGGCACTAGCACCTGAAGCTAGCGTGTCTACCAATTCCACCACATCTGCATCGCACGTGCTTTTTAACGAGAGCACACTCCGATTCACTTTCGATTCCGGCTTGGCGTCCGGATTGCACCTCTCGCGGCCTGGCCGGCGAGTGGTGCAGATGGGGAGACTCGAACTCCCACGCCCGTGAAGGCACTAGCACCTGAAGCTAGCGTGTCTACCAATTCCACCACATCTGCGACGAAAGTGGGGCGAATTATATAGACCGTTTTTCGGCTTGAAAAGCCCCTGCGTAAAAAAATTTTACCCGTGCAGGAGCGACTTTAGTCGCGAATGGCTGCCGTTGGTGCCATCTTGCTTCACGGCTGAAGCCGCTCCTACGGAAATTTCAATGCCCGCCGTAGGAGCGCCGCCCCCGGTGCGAACAACCTCGGTACCGGACTCATTCGCCTCGGGGCGAGACTCCTACGCAATATCGGCCATGGCACCTGCCGCGGTCAGGGGGTGGCCAAGAACCATAGAATCTCCCACGGAAATTTCAGCGCCCGCCGTAGGAGCGCCGCCCCCGGTGCGAACAGCCTCGGTACCGGAGCCTTTCGCCTCGGGGCGAGGCTCCTACGCAATATCGGCCATGGCACCTGCCACGATCAGGGGTGGCCATGAACCATAGAATCTCCCACAAAGCCACTCCACCCAACCTACGGCTTCAGGCAGCGCTCGAACTCGCCCGCCAGGGCATCGAGGTACTGCAGATAGGCATCCGGTCCCGGCGTGATATTGCGTGCCAGCGGGTCCAGCTCACCATGACGAACACCGGTTCCCTCGGTCACGGCATCCACCACCGCGGAACGGAACTGCGGCTCGCTGAAGACACAGACGGCCGCTTTTTCCTGCAGCTGCCCGCGAATCTCGCTGAGGTGGCGGGCGCCGGGCTGACGCCCCGGGTCCACGGTGAAGTAGCCCAGTTGACGTAGGCCGTAATGGCTCACGAAACGGCCGTAGGCGTCGTGAAACACGAAAAAGCCGCGATCGGCCAGCGGGCTCAGCCGTTGGCGCAGCTCCCGGTCCTTCGCCATCAGCGCCGCCGCGAAGCGTTCGAAATTGGCATTCAGCGCCGGGCCCTGCTCGGGTGCAATCTCGGTGAGGGCATCGCGCATTTGCTGTGCCGCCTCGAGCATCAGTACCGGGTCCATCCACAGGTGGGTGTCGACTTCGTGATGGTGCCCGCCCTCATGCTCGTGGTGATCCTCAGCGGCCATGGAGGCCCCGGGATCGCCGTCCATCAGTTGCAGAAGGCGGGCATCGGTCTGTTGCAGCGGCTTGACCAGAAACAGCTCCAGCTCGGGGCCGACCCAGACCACCAGATCGGCCCGGGCCAGATCGCGCATGTCCGAGGGTTTCAGGGCGTAGTGATGAGGTGAGGCTTCCGGCGGTACCAGCAGGCCCGGCTCGGAAATACCCTCCAGCAGTGCCGCCGCGACCAGTTGCAGCGGCTTGACGCTGGCCTCCAGTTGCAGGGCCGACACCGGCGCTGCCAGCAGCGACAACAACAGGGCAACGACGAGCTTCGGAGTACGAAACGGCATAGGATTTGGGGTCCAATCAGAGACAGTTTGGGTTACACTATAACAAAACATTTGCGGCCCGGAACCATGCATTCGCCCCCACTGTCGTTTGAGCCCGAACACAACCATGAGCGCTGCATCAGCGCAGCCCTGCAGGAAGCCCGCCGCCTGTGCCGCGAGCGCGGGCAGCGCCTGACGCCTATCCGTGAGCTGGTACTGCGGCTGATCTGGCAGAACCACCGGCCGCTCGGCGCCTACGAGCTGCTGCCGGCACTGGCCGACGCCGGCTTCAATTCGGCGCCGCCGACCGTCTATCGCGCACTGGAGTTCCTGCAGAATCAGGGACTGGTGCATCGCATCGCATCGCTGAACGCCTTTATCGGCTGCCCCCATCCGGGTCAGTCCCACCAGGGCTGCTTCCTTATCTGCAGGGACTGCAACTGCACCCTCGAGCTCGAATCCGCCGCGGTGCATGACGCCATTCGCGACAGCGCCGCCAACCAGGGTTTCAGCATCGAACAGGAAACCGTCGAAGTCGTCGGCCTGTGCCCGAACTGCCGGGCAGCGGCCGGGGGAGCACCCATGAGCCACTCACCGCATGAAGCCCTGGCCCGCCTCGGGGGCGTCGATGTTCGCTTTGGCCGCAATCATGTGATCCAGAACATATCGCTGGAACTGCACCGCGGCTGCATCACCACCCTGATCGGGCCCAACGGCGCCGGCAAGACGACGCTGGTACGGGTCGTCCTGGGCCTGATCAAACCCAGCGCCGGCGAAGTCTGGCGCGAACCCGGGCTGCGCATCGGCTACATGCCGCAGAAACTGCATATCGACCAGACCTTCCCGCTGACCGTCGAGCGCTTCCTCAAGACCGCCCGCCGCCAGTCCCCGGAGGCGCTGGAAAGGGCGCTGACCGATGTCGGTGCCTCCCGGCTGCTGATGCAGTCGATCCACAGCCTTTCCGGCGGCGAGATGCAGCGCGTGCTGCTGGCCCGGGCGCTGCTGCAGGAGCCGAACCTGCTGGTCCTGGATGAGCCAGTGCAGGGCGTCGACATCAATGGCCAGATCGAGCTGTACAAGCTGATTGCCCGTATTCGCGACCAGCGCGGCTGCGGCGTGCTGATGATCTCCCACGACCTGCACCTGGTCATGTCGTCCACCGACCACGTCGTCTGCATGAACAGGCATGTCTGCTGTTCCGGGCACCCCGAGCAGGTCAGCAACGACCCCAGCTTCATCGAGATGTTCGGCATTCCCGGTGCCGAAAACCTGGCCCTCTACAGCCACCACCACAATCACAGGCACAATGTCCACGGCGATGTCATCAAACCCGCCGGCAGCCCTGTAAAGACCGAGAAGCTCGATGGATGATTTTCTGCTCTATGCCCTGATCGGCGGTCTCGGTGTCGCCACCATCGCAGGCCCCCTCGGCTCCTTCGTGGTCTGGCGACGCATGGCCTACTTTGGCGATACCCTGGCGCACTCGGCGCTGATGGGCGTGGCGCTCGGCTTCCTGCTGCAGGTCAATCTGAACCTCGCGGTCGTCGCCAGCTGCGTGCTGCTGGCGCTGCTGCTGGTCGCCCTGCAGCGCCAGCGCCTGGTCGCCACCGACACCCTGCTCGGGATCATGGCCCACAGCACCCTGTCCCTGGGACTGGTCGCCATCGCGTTGCTGGAGGATGTCCGGGTCGATCTGCTGGCCTACCTGTTCGGCGATCTGCTGGCCATTTCGCCACGGGACCTGTACTGGATCTTCGGCGGCGGCGTCCTGGTGCTGCTGCTGCTCTGGCGTCTCTGGGACGGCCTGCTCGCCATCACCATCAACGAGGAGCTGGCACAGGTCGAAGGCGTGCCGGTGGCCCGGCTCAGACTGACGCTGATGCTGCTGATCGCGGTGGTGATCGCCGCGGCGATGAAGATCGTCGGTATCCTGCTGATCACCTCGCTGCTGATCATCCCGGCGGCGTCGGCGCGACGCCTTTCCCGCACGCCGGAGCAGATGGCGGCGCTGGCGGCGCTGCTCGGCTGCGTCGCGGTGCTCGGCGGTCTGGCGGCCTCCTGGCAGTGGGATACGCCGGCCGGGCCCTCGGTGGTCGTCATGGCGCTGGTCGAGTTCCTGCTGCTCTACAGTCTGCCACTGCGCCGCATCGGCATCCGCGCCGGATGACTGGATACCGCCTGCGCTGGCCCTCGCGGGAAGACCACCGCCGGGTCTGGCAGCTGGCCTGGCCGATGATCCTGAGCAACGTCACGGTGCCGCTGCTCGGCCTGGTCGATACTGCGGTGATCGGCCACCTGCCCGAGAGCCATTACCTTGGCGCCGTGGCGGTCGGGAGCATGATCTTCACCACCCTGTACTGGGCCTTCGGTTTCCTGCGCATGGGCACCACCGGCATGACCGCCCAGGCCTGGGGCGCCGCGACGGCGATCAGGTACGGCTGCTGCTGGCCCGCTCGATGATACTGGGCGTGGGGATCGGCCTGGTCCTGCTGGCGCTGCACCGGCCACTGGTCGCGCTGGCGCTGCACCTGGTCGATGCCGGACCGCTGGTGACCGCCGAGGCGGAACGCTACGCCTGGGTCCGCATCCTCGGCGCACCGGCGGTGCTGTGCAACTACGCGCTTCTGGGCTGGTTCGTCGGCAACCAGAACACCCGTATCCCGCTGCTGCTCCTGCTGGTGACCAATGTCGCCAACATGGTACTTGACCTGATCGCCGTCTACGGCCTTGGCATGCATGCCGCCGGCGTCGCCCTGGCGACGGTCTGCTCCGAGTATCTGGCCCTGGGCCTGGGCCTCTGGCTGAGCCGGCGCATCCTGCGCCAGACAGGCGGCGAGCTCGACCGCCCCAGTCTCTGGCGGCTGCGGCACTACGTCGACCTGCTGGTGGTCAACCGCTATCTGTTCGTGCGGACCCTGACGCTGCTGTTCGCTTTCGCCTTCTTTACCTCCCAGGGCGCGCGGCTCGGCACCCTGGTCCTGTCGGCCAATGCGGTGCTGCTGAATTTCCTGATGCTGATCTCCCACGGTCTCGACGGTTTCGCCCATGCCACCGAAGCGCTTGCAGGGCGCACCATCGGCGAAGGCCGGCTGTCGCGCTTCTACGATACGGTGTTGACCGCGCTGATCTGGTCGCTGGTGACGGCACTGGGGTTCTCGCTGCTGTTCTGGGCCGGCGGCGAACCGATCATTGCGTTGCTGACCGATCTGGAGGAGGTAAGGGCGGTCGCCGCCCAGTACCTGCCCTGGGTCGTGGTGCTGCCGCTGATCGGCGTCTGGAGCTACCTGCTCGACGGCATCTTTATCGGTACCACCCAGGTGCGGGCGATGCAGAACTGCATGCTGCTGTCGGTGTTCGGCGTCTACCTGCCGCTCTGGTGGCTGTTGCGGGATCTGGGCAACGACGGCCTCTGGCTGGCCTTTATCAGCCTCTTCGTCGCCCGCGCCCTGACCGGTGGCTGGGTCTATCGCAGGCTATGTGTGCAGCGGGGCTGGATCAGCTAAAAGCACGGTGACGCGTTACGCGTTACGCGTCACCGATTGAAAAGCGCTCACCCTCGCTGCGGCAGACCTCGTGGCAGGGGCAGTCGACGAGGTGGTCGTTGACCAGGCCGACGGCCTGCATGTAGGCGTAGCAGATGGTCGGGCCGACGAACTTCATGCCCTGGCGCTTCAGCTCTTTGGACAACTGCCGCGACTCGGGGCTTTCGGCCGGCAACTCGGACATCTGCCGCCAGCGGTTCTGGATCGGCCTGCCATCGACGAACTGCCAGAGGAAAAGGGCGAAGCTGCCGTGGCGGGCCTTGAGTTCGAGAAAGACGCGGGCATTCGTGACGGCACTTTCGAGCTTGCCGCGATGGCGGATCACGCCGGGGTCGGCCAGCATCGCCGCGATGCCGGCCTCGTCGATTGCCGCCACCCGCTGCGGCTCGAAGTCGAGGAAATGGCGGCGGTAACCGTCGCGCTTTTCCAGCACCGTACGCCAGCTGAGCCCCGCCTGGGCGCCTTCCAGAACCAGAAACTCGAACAGCCCCCGGTCATCGTTGCGCGGACGGCCCCATTCCCGGTCGTGGTAGTCGAGCTCCAGCGGACTGTTGGCGGCCCAGGCGCAGACGGCCATCAGTGCTTACCATCCTTCCCGGCCGGGTTGGAGACAAAGCGGATCGGGCGCTCGCCCGGATCCAGTACCGGTTTGGCCCGGTTGACCCGGGTCTGCAGCTCCTCCGGATCCGTCGCGCCATCGAGACGCTGCGAATCCTCGAAGTCGCAGCGCACGCATTCGCGGTATTCGCGCTCGTCGTCGCGGTACATGCGGATGCAGTCCATCTGACCACAACGGGGGCAGACGGCGCCGGCTACAAAACGCTTAACAACTGTCATCTTTTCATCGTCCTCAGGCAATGCCGCTATGGCGAAGCAATGCATCGACACTGGGTTCGCGGCCTCGGAAGGCGACGAACAGATCCATCGGCTCGCGCGAACCGCCCTGTTCGAGAATGCAGCGGCGGAAATCCGCACCGGCCTGCGGGTTGAAGATACCCTCTTCCTCGAAACGGGAAAAGGCATCGGCGGACAGCACTTCGGCCCACTTGTAGCTGTAGTAGCCCGCCGCATAGCCGCCGGCGAATATATGACTGAAGCCATGCTGGAAGCGGTTGAACGCCGGTACCGGCACCACCGAAACCCGCTGGCGCACCTCGTCCAGCACGCGCTGAACCTCGGTCTGGCCGGGCCGGTAATCCCGGTGCAGCAGGAAGTCGAACAGCGCGAACTCGAGCTGACGCACCATGAACATGCCGGACTGGAAGTTCTTCGCCGCCAGCATTTTCTCGAGCAGGGCTTCGGGCAGCACCTCGCCGCTCTGATAGTGACCGGAAATCAGCGCCAGCGCCTCCGGTTCCCAGCACCAGTTCTCGAGGAACTGGCTCGGTAGTTCCACCGCATCCCAGGCCACGCCATTGATACCGCTGACGTCGGCGCGATCGATCTGCGTCAGCATGTGGTGCAGGCCATGGCCGAATTCGTGGAACAGGGTGGTGACCTCGTTATGGGTCAGCAGGGCCGGATCCGAGCCGACGGCCGGCGTGAAGTTGCAGACCAGATAGGCTACCGGCAACTGCAGCGTACCGTCCGGCAGGCGGCGGCGGATACGGCAGGTATCCATCCAGGCGCCGCCGCGCTTGCGGTCGCGGGCATAGGGATCGAGGTAGAAACGCGCCAGTGCCTCTCCGTTTCGGCTGACGGTGAAGAGACGGGCATCGGGGTGCCAGCTGTCGAACGCCTCGACCTCGCCGATCTCGATATCGAACAGCCGGCCGGCGACCCGGAACAGGCCGTCCAGGACCTTGGGCAGCGGGAAGTAGGGGCGCAGGGCCTCCTGGGACACCTCGTAGCGGGCATGTTTGAGCTTCTCGCTGAAGTAGGCCACATCCCAGGCTTCGAGCGACTGCACGCCGTGTTCGCGACGGGCATATTCGCTCAGCTCGCCGAATTCGCGCTGTGCTTCCGGACGGCTCTTCGCGGCGAGATCCTCGAGGAAGGCGACGACCTGGTCCGGCGTTTCGGCCATCTTGGTCGCCAGGGAGTATTCGGCGAAGCTGGCAAAGCCGAGCAGGGCGGACAGCTCCTTGCGCAGGTCCAGAATTTCTCCGATGATCCCGCTGTTGTCCCATTTCGGATCGGCGCCGAGCTCCGATGCGCGGGTCATGTAGGCGCGGTAGACTTCCTGACGCAGCTCGCGATCGTCGGCATGGGTGATGACGGCGAAATAGGACGGGAAATCGAGGGTGATCAGCCAGCCCTGCTGCTCGCGGGCCTCGGCGGCCTGTTTCGCGGCCGCCTGGGCCATCGGCGGCAGCCCCTCGAGGCGGGCTTCATCGGTGATCAGCAGGCTCCAGGCGTTGGTGGCATCGAGCACATTTTCGGAGAATCGGGTCGTCAGCTTCGACAACCGCTGCTGCAGCTCGGCATAGCGTTTCTGGCCCGCCTCGTCGAGGGCGATGCCGGAAAGCCGGAAATCCCGCAGGGTGTTCTCGACTACCTTGCGCTGGACGTCATCGAGCCCTTCCTCATGTTCGCCCAGTCGGCTGAAAGCCTGGAACAGCTGCTGGTTCTGGCCAAGTTCAGTCCAGTATTGGGACAGCTTCGGCAGACAGGCATTGTAGGCCTGGCGCAGCGCCTCGTTGTTGACCACAGAATTCATGTGGGAGACCGGCGACCAGGCGTTGGCGAGTTCGTCGTTGAGCTGCTCCAGCGGCGCCACCAGGCTGTCCCAGCTCGGGGTGCCCTGCCGGGCGGCGATGTCGGCAATGCGGGCGCGGTTGCGGGCAAGCAGCTCGTCGATGGCCGGCTCGATATCCCCGGGTCTGATGGCACTGAAAACGGGCAGCTCGGTCGGCTGCAGCAGCGGGTTGCTCATTCGATCGGATCTCCTCGGCCGGGCAGGGGTAAAGACGGGGCCTGCATTATACAATGGGGCACCGGAACAGAAATTCAACGGAAAAGGCCATATGAAGATACGCACTTTTCAGGGCAAGCGCCCAAAACTGGGCGAAGCGGTTTTCGTCGACCCGAGCGCCGTGGTACTGGGCGATGTCGAGATCGGCGACCACTCTTCGATCTGGCCGCTGGTGGTGGTCCGGGGCGACATGCACCGCATCCGCATCGGCCGTTCCACCAGCATCCAGGACGGCTCCGTGCTGCATATCACCCATGCCGGCCCCTACAACCCCGACGGTTTTCCATTGATCATCGGCGACGAGGTCACCGTCGGCCACCAGGCGATGCTGCACGGCTGCACCATCGGCGACCGGGTGCTGATCGGCATGGGCACCATGGTGATGGACGGCGCCGTGGTGGAGTCGGAGGTGATACTGGGGGCCGGCAGCCTGGTGCCGCCGGGCAAGACCCTCGAAAGCGGTTACCTCTATGTCGGTCGCCCGGCGAAGCAGGTGCGCCCGCTGACCGAGAAGGAGCGCTCGTTCTTCAGCTACACGGCGGGAAACTACGTCAAGCTGAAGGACCAGCATCTGCAGGAAGACTACAGCGAACTGGACTGAAGCCCGCTCTCAACCCTGCCCGGGCCGCTCCAGGGCGGGCCCGTCGAACCGGCTGGCCGGCATGGCCGTGGCCTCGCCCTGGCGTCGCGAGGCGCAGCTGCGGTAACCGGCCACCCGGTTTCGTCCCGCCTCCTTCGCCGTGTAGAGCGCGAAGTCCGCGGCGACGAAGAGCGCCTCCGGATTGTCGAAATTACCGCCCTCCAGGGTCGCATGCCCGATGCTGACGCTGAGCCTGAAGGTCGTCGCCGTCGACGACTCGACCTCCCGCCGGATCCGCTCCGCAACGACCTCGACCTGGGACTCGGTGGTATCCGGCAGAATCACCACGAACTCCTCGCCGCCGTAACGGCAGGGGCAGTTCGGCTTGCGCACGCTGCCGGCCAGGGTGCGGGCCACGGCCTTCAGCGCCAGGTCCCCTGGGCATGGCCGTAACTGTCGTTGAAAGTCTTGAAATGGTCGATGTCGAGCACCAGCAGCGACAGTGGCCGGTTGCGCCGGCCGGCACGTTCGAACTCGGCGTCGATCCGCTCATTGAAAAAGCGCCGGTTGCTCAGCTGTGTCAGCGCATCGACGAGACCGCGCTGGCGCATCTCGCCGATGCGGCTGCCCACGGCCAGGCTCAACAGCACCATCTCGACCAGGGAGCCGATCTGGAAGGCATTCTGGGTAAAGGCGTTGTGGGGCAGCACGCCGAAGGTTTTCAGCATATAGGCCAGAACCCCGACCAGCAGTGCGGAAAACGCCACCATGTAATAGCGCGCCGGCCGGGAACCGCGAACCAGCGCCAGGATGCCCATGATCAGCATGTGCAGACAGATCAGCGCCGTCATCCAGGACATCGGCACGATCAGGGCCCGATAGCTGAGGAAGGGCGACAGCAGGAAGGCCGCCACCATGCTCCATTCCAGCCAGGCGGCCACCCGGTCGGCCCGCGGACAGATCTGCTTCGCCGACAGGATGGTGCGGGTGAAGCGGATGCAGCCGAGCAGCGACAGCGTCAGCAGCAGGATCAGGCTCTGATTCGCAAGCCACGGATAGGCGGGCCACAGGTACTGGAAACTGAGGCCATTGTGCACCGACATGTAGAGGCCGTAGCTCAGCACATAGAGCAGGTAGTGGGCGAACGCGCGCTCGCGCACGGTCAGGAACATGATCAGGTTGTAGACCAGCAGCACGATGAAACCGCCGTAGTAGATACCCATCGCCAGATATTCGCCGCTGATCAGGTCGATCAGGTCATTGGGCGCATGGGCGAAGAGACCGATGTTCATCGAGCCCTGGGTTTCGAAGCGCAGGTAGTAGCTGTTGCGGCTGCCGGGCGCCAGCTCGACCGGGAACAGGAAGGTGCGGTTGTCGATAGCGCGCGTGTCGAACGCCAGCCGGTCCCCCGTCGACAGTTGCTGCCAGCGGCCCCCGACGTCCTGCGACCAGAAGTCGATCCGGTCGATCAACGGATAATCCTGCCGGATAACAACGCTGACCGGCCTCTGCGTGGGGTTTTCCAGCTGAAAGCGGACCCACCAGGCGGAGTCGGTAAAGCCGAAATTTGGCGAGCGGTTCCCCGCGGGCGCGAAGGGGGTCGCCTCCTGCCGGATGTCCGCGAACGTCAGGCGCCCCCGGGGTCTTCCATCAATTCGAGATAGGGGAGAGCTTGATGCCTTCGACATTCTGGACCGACAGCACCGGCGCTTCGGCGGCGACGTCGTCCTGTGCCGCGGCCGTGCCTGTCAGACCCCACTGCAACAGCATGAAAAAGAGGACGAAGGTGGCAACCGGTGAAGTCTGTAGCTTTGTCATGGGACCGGAACACGCAGCCGGCGGGCGGCTCTCCTTGCCAGCTCGTCGGGCCACTCCCGGCCACAGCGATACGGACTGATCGAAACGCCCAACCGCCATCCCTGCGGCCGAGAAGAGAACTCGAAGAACCACTCTAGCCGCTAGTCTCCACCGGTGCCACTGGTTTGTCGGCCTTTTCCTCCGGCCTCAGCCGCGCGAACAGCTGCTCGACGCTGGCGTCCCCGTTCGCCAGCAGTCCGGACATCACTTCGAACCCGAGCTGGCGATAGCAGTCGAACTGCATTTCGTCGAAGAACTGGTCACTTGTCGTCTGGTTCGGGAAGCTCGGATTGGCGCGCCAGTAGGCGTAGATATCGGCACTGAGATTGTCGCACAGGGCGGTCTTGATATAGAGAATCTCGCCCGAGGCACCGTCGGCATAGCGAATACGGCCGCAGCGCCAGGCCCGCTGCGGCTCAGCCTTGTCCAAAGGCAGCCCTTCGATGCCCAGCTCGATCTCGGCGCCGAAATCGGCCCGAACCCGCTGGATCGCCCGGCCGAGATCGAACAGGGTGCCGTCCGGATCGGCACCGGCATCGCTGACGATGATGTAGCGGCAGCGCCGCCGGATCAGCTCGTAGAGCCCCAGGTTCTCGAAATGTCCGCCATCGGACAGGTGAACGTCCGCTTCGGTCTCGCTCAGTCCCCGGCCGCTCATCTCCCGGAGCATGTAACGGTACCAGCCCGGCAACCAGCGCCGTCCGCCACTGTCCGCCGGGTTGCGGGTCCAGTAGCCCAGCCTCAGGTTCAGCAGCGTCATCAGCGCACTCAGTGCCCGGGAACGGGTGACATAGGTGTTGGGATCGACCGCGGCTCCGGATATCGAAAACGCCGTCGACAGGCTGAGAGTACCGTCCAGATAGTTGCGACTGTGACGGTAGCCCGTCGCGCTCGAACCGCAGTAGAGCGGGCTCAGTACCAGCGACTCGCCGCGACGGCTGCGCAGCCTTTCCTGCCGCGAACTGCTGGTGTTGAGCGTGCAGTTGATCAGGTGCAGCGCCGCGCCGCTGTCGGGGTCGATATCGCACAGGCGAAAGTGCAGCGCGTCCGAGCGGCCGGCCGCGCCCTGCTCGGCGACCGCCGGCAGATAGGCATCGGCGAGGCGGCCGCGATAATAGCTGTGCAGCGACAGCGAATTGATATTGCAGACCAGCGCCAGCAGTACCGACAGCCCCAGCCAGCCGAAAAACAAGGGGGAACCGACCAGGGCGGTGTGGGCACTGAGGTGGTAGAGCAGCGTCAGCAGGCCGTAGCAAAGCAGCGAGACGCCCAGTACGGCCAGCGAGCCGGAGCCTCCGCCTCTGGCGGCGCGGATCGACAGCAGTCCCGATGCCATCGGCACCAGGTAGGTCAGGTGGCGACTCAGGATCGCCATGCCCTGGTGATCGAAGAAGTGCAGCACCGTCTCCTCCAGTCCGGTGAGCACCGGCAGCAGACCGAGACCGAGCGCCATGACGCCGGCCGCCAGCAAAAGCCCCATCAGGGTACGCAGGCGGTTGATCGGCAGGCGTCGTTCCAGCCCCGGTGCAGAACTGAACGCGAACAGCAGCATCGCCAGCAGGTAGAGCACGAAACAGAGCGGTCCTGCCCACAGCAGCAGCCTGAAGCCATCGTGGCCCTCGATCGCCGCCGCCCCGGGCAGGTGCAGCCAGGCGGGCCAGTCGTGCCCGAGCCAGCTCGCGCTCGCCAGTGCCACCAGCCCCAGCAGCAGCGGCAGCAGCACGATCAGATTCAACAGGGTTCCGGCCAGGATGGCAGCGCCCAGGGTCCAGCCGGAAAAGCCGCGGCCGTTGATCAGGTAGTTGCCGTGGGCACGCAGCCAGTCCAGTACGCTGCCCTGGCCGTTCGCCAGCGGTGCCGTACCGATATCCCGATGGCTGCTGCAGGGAAAGTGCATGCGCAGCCAGCTCAGACAGGACGCGATATAGCCGCCGCCGGACACCGACGACAGATAGTCGACCTGGGGCAGAAGCCCCTTGCGCGACAGCGCCTGCAGGATACCGAGGTTGTAGGTGGCCGAGCGGATGCCGCCTCCCGACAGCGCCAGCCCGACCAGCGGCGCCTCTTCGGGTACGCTGCCGGTGGCGCGGCGGCGCCGGCGTATCCACTGCCGCTCCTGGCACTGAACCGCGTCGAAGTCCCGGGTATAGCGGGGCGCCTCGAGGGTTTCGATCGGGCCGAGGTCGTTCATCGGGCGCTCCCCGGCAAGCCGCAGTCCGGTGCGCGGAAACCCGCCGGCGTCGGCGGACCGTCGCGGTGAATCTTGAGATATTCCAGAAGCGCCATCTTCTCGGCATGGCTCAACTGCGGTCCGATCACACCGGATGGCAACGGATTATCGCCGGGCGCCGCCCGGTGGCGGGACCAGAGATCCGGATCGGCGGCAAAGGCATGGCCGCCGTTGTCATTGCCCTCCCGGGCGGTATCGAACCAGAAGCCGCGCTCCTCGCCGGTCGCCTCCTGCATGCCGATCACCCGGTAGCCCAGATGTTCGGAGTCGTACTGGCGCGTACCGAGCAGGAAACGCCGCTCGCGGGTTTCCGGCGGCGACAGCAACTGATAGAGGGTCGGCACCGAACCGTTGTGCAGGAACGGCGGCGTCGCCCAGACCCCGGCCAGCGGGCGCGGCTTGTAGCCTTCGACCTGCTGCGGCAGGTCCAGGGTACCGAAGCCCTCGATGCACTGCTGCTGCTCGAAGCCGATGCCGTAATCCTCATAGAAGCGGTTCTTGATCAGAATACCGGCAAAATTCAGCGCCTGACCCTCGGTCAGCCTGCGCACGTCCAGCTGATCGAGCGCATTGTCGGCGTACGCCCGGCCATGGGACAGATTCCAGAACAGAGCGACCGTCTGGCACTCCAGGTCGCAGTCCAGCGGGTCCGGCGCCTCGGTGTGGACGTCGGGAATCGATGGCACCGACGCCAGCAGAGATGCCAGACTGCGGTGGATGGCGGTAAAATGCGCCTGTGGTATCCGGGCTTGCGCCGAGGCCGCCGGATAACCCGCCAGCAGCGCCGGCAGATCGCCTGTCGGCAGCGCCTGCTGCTCGCGCAACCGGATCACTTCGCTCAGGCGATAACGAACCTCGCGCGCCAGTTGCCGGTACAGCAGCGGTCGCAGCGCCGCGGCCAGCTCGGCATCCGTGAGTCCGGTGGCACTGAGGTCGTAGTGCCGCTCGAGGAAGCCCTGGCCGCGGCCGGATCGGTACCGATATGTTCGACCGGAATCACCTCGATGCGCCACTCCAGGTCAGGTGAGGGCTTGAGCGGCGCCGAGGCCTGCTGTCGCGCGGCGCTGACCGGATGGGGGCCATGGCAACCCTGACAGTGCTCGACAAAAAGGCTACGTCCCCGAGCGGCCAGGTCGCGATCCACCGGGCCGAGAATCGCCTCCGGCCAGGTCGGAGGCTGCAGCCGTTGCAGTGCATGCTCGATGCTGACCAGGTCCGCCACCCGTACCGAGCTGCGAAAGCGCTCTGCGGCGGGCAGCGGGGCGCCGCTGTCGCTCATCAGCGGGATGCGGGCGCCGACGCCCAGGGCCTCGCCGATGTTGCGCGCCAGCGGCTGGGCCACGGAGCCGTTGTATTGCACCCAGTCGAACTTCCAGATATTCCACAGATAGGGAAAGCTCACCGGCGCCGATCCGACCTGCAGATTGGCCTCGATCAGGTGATCGCCGAACACGGTATTGCCGATTCGCCCCAGCGCATCGGTGCGGCCGTAACCCTCCTCCACCGGGTACAGATGTTTGAGGGGTTGTTCTGCGGGTCGCGGGCGAAATGCCCGAGCGAGGTCCAGAGGCTGCTTCTGAGCTCCGCCTTGCCGGCGGGGTAGCGGCTGCCGAGCACCCCGCGGGCGAAGTGGTCGAACTCGAACGGGTTGATGGCGGTATACAGCATCGACGCCAGAAGCGTCGGCACGAACTGGCCGCGGCTGCTGTCGGTCAGCGCATGCATGGCCTGGCCGCCATCGACACGCAGTGCATAGGTCTTGCCGCCCCGGTTATAGTGCAGCTGCCCGCTGTGGCAGGCGGCACAGGTGATATCCAGCAGTTCGTCACCGGTCACCGGATCGAAATGCCGGGTGAAACCCACCGGCAGCTGGTCTGGGTTGCCGGGCGTCGGTGCCGGGTCGACGAGAAAGCGAAAACGGCGCATCTGTTCGGGGTCGGCGAGACGCTGGTCGGAAAAGGGCAGTCGCAGGTGCACGAACCAGTCGTAGCGAACGGCCCCGCGGGTGGCGCCCTGCGGCATCGAGGTCCCCTGGGGCGTGTAGTAGTAGAGCTGGCGGTCACGGGAGGCGCGCTCGGTACCCCAGCCCTGATCGAGGTACACTACTTCGTCGACAGGTTCAAGCGGCGCTATCGAACTGGCCGGCCAGAGCACGAACCAGGCGAAGCCGCCAAAGGCGACCAGCAGCACCAGCAGTGCCAGCATCAGCACGCGTTTCAGCAGCCAGCCGAAGGCGAGCCAGAGACGGGCGCCAAACCCCAGGGAAGCCATTGTTGTTCTTCTTTTCATCGTCCATCCATGTGCAGCTTGAGCCCCCGGCGATCAGAGGCTTTTGAGGTATTCGATCAAGGCATAGCGATCGTCATCGCTCAGGTCGGTGCCGTACAGATGCCCCCGGTTGCCGTTGCCCGGCAGAGCCGTATCGAAAAGGCCAGTGCCGGCGTCGCTGAGATAGCCGACGGCCACGGGATCGAGCTCCCGGCTGCCGAGATGAAAGCGTACCGGGCGCTGATCGGGCGGCAGCAGCAGATCATGCAACGTCGGCACCGAACCGTTGTGCAGATAGGGTGCCGTCGCCCAGATACCGCTGAGCGGGCGGGCCTTGTAGTATTCGGGATTGGTGCTGACGTTGGCGCTGTAGACCGCATGATACCCCTCGACCGAGGCCCGCACCGCATCGACAGGGTGACGTAACGTGGCGCCAATGGCGGCATGAATGACCAGGTCGACGGTCGACGCCTCGGCGCCGAAACGCGTGCCGCTCAGCACCATCTGATGGCGACCCTCGAGCGCACCGGTCGAGGCTGTCGCTGAGATGAAATTGGCGGCCATGGTGCGGTCGGTGCCGATCTCGTCCAGGGCACCAGCGTCGTCCGCAGCTTCTGGTCCGGCTGGCTGCGATCGCTCAGGGCGTGGCAGGACAGGCAGTTGTCGCGGTAGAGCGTCTCGCCGCGGGCGCGCCGGGCCTCGTCCAGCGCCCCGAACAGGAACGCGGGCCAGCGCGGTGGCTGCAAATCGTAGTAATGGTCCTGCAGGGTACCGAGGTTGGTCAGTTCAACCGAACTCGGATAACCGGTCAAGCCCGAATGGTTTTTCAGATCGGCCGTGCCGTACACCGCCAGAGCCGTCGTGACGTTCTGTATCAGCGGGCCGGGCGTGCTGTTCGGCGCCGAGCCGTTCCACTGCACCAGGTCCAGGTGCGACGCATTCCAGAGGAAGGGAAAGCTGACCGGCGCGTCGGCGGGACGGGCATTGCCCGGGATGCCGAGCAATTCTACCGCCACGGTATTGAAGATCTGGCCGAAGGCATCCAGCCGGCCAGGGCCGTAGGGCGTTGCGGAGGCATTGGTGAGCTGACGCTGCTGCAGATACGCCAGTCTCTGGCGCAGACGCTCGCGCAGGCCGGTGCGCGCGCCGTCGCTGTCGGTTGCCGTCGGCAGTCGGGCGGCGAAACGGTCGAATTTCCGGGCATCGTCGAGGGTGGCGGCAAGGGCCTCGATCAGCAGCTGTTCGAAGCCCCCGTAGTCGATCAGCGCCGCGCCGCCTTCGACGATCAGTTGCTGACCGCGGTAGGACAGGGCCCCGGTATGACAGGCGGCGCAGTTGAGGCCGACCCAGTCTTCACCGACATCGTCCCGGGTTCGGCTGAATCCGACAGGCAGGGCATCGGGGTTGGCCGTGCCGGCGCTCGCCGAAATGAACCCCAGGGCCCCCAGCGTACTGTCGCTGCGCAGCGGCTCGGTGCTGTCCGGCCGCTCGAGATGCAGCAGCCAGTCATAGGGCAGGATCCGGGAGCCGAAACTCAGGTGATGCATCTGTTCCCGCACCCCGGCATCCCAGCCCTGATCGAGTTCGATCAGCGGCGTGCCGGCGAGCCCGGCGGAACAGGCTGCCAGAGTGGTCAGGCCGAGGCCCCAGTTCAGTATCTGCTGTCGGACTCCGGTCATCTGCCGTTCCCTGGTAAATTGAATGTCAGGCCTTGGCCTTGGCGATTTCGCGCAGGCGCTTCGTCACCGCATGATTGATGCTGCGCTGGGTGAAGCTGCCATCCTCCTTGAGACGGCCGGCGCTGCGCCCGGTCAGGATCTCGAGGCACTGGTCGACGCTTTCGACGGCGTAGATATGGAACCGGCCTTCGGTTACCGCGTCCATCACCTCCTTCTTGAGCATCAGGTTGCGCCCGTTGGCCTTCGGAATCACGGCACCCTGCTGGCCGGTCAGGCCGCGGGTGACGCAGAGCTTGAAGAAGCCCTCGATCTTCTCGTTGACGCCGCCGATGGCCTGAACTTCGCCATACTGGTTGATCGAGCCGGTAATGGCGTACTGCTGGCGAAGGGGTATGTGGGTCAGCGCCGAAATCAGGGTGCAGATCTCGGCCAGCGAGGCGCTGTCGCCATCGACATAGCCGTATGACTGCTCCAGCGCGATGCTGGCCGACAGCGTCAGCGGGAAATCCTGGGTGTACTTGTGCCCCAGGTATCCGGACAGGATCAGCACCCCCTTGGAGTGAATCGGCTGGCCGAGGGTGACCTCGCGCTCGATATCGATGATGCCCTTGGTGCCGGGGTGCACCGTCGCCGTAATCCGCGCCGGGGTACCAAAGGCGACATCGCCGACCTGCAGCACGGTCAGGCCGTTGGACTTGCCGACGGCCTCGCCCTCGGTGTCGATCAGCACGGTTTCGTTGAGAATGCTGTCCAGTATCTTCTGCGACAGCCGGCCGGTGCGCTTCTCCTTGGCATCCAACGCCATTTCGACATGCTTGTCGCTGATCAGCTCGTCGCCGGACTTGATGCGCTTGTAATCGGCCTCGCAGAGCAGATCCACCAGCTCGCCGATATGGGCCGACAGCAGTTCCTGATCCTCCGCCAGCCGCGAACTGTGCTCGACCAGGCGCGCCACGGCCCGGCGCGTCAGCGGCGCCAGCCCCTCCTCGTCAGCCAGGGTCTTCATCAGCCGGGCATAGTTGCGGATGGTCGAGGGCCGGCGTTCGACATCCTCGTCGAAATCGACGACGACACGGAACATCTTCTCGAAGTCCTGATCCAGTTCCTGCAGCAGGTAATACATGTCCCGCCCGCCGATCAATACCACCTTGACGTTGAGCGGGATCGGCTGCGGGCTCAGGGTGATGGTGCTGATGCCGGTATATTCGCTGATCGGATTCTCGATACGGATCTCGTGGGCCTTCAGCGCCCGCTTCAAAGCGCCGTAGACATAGGGCTGCTCCAGCAGCTTCTCGGCCTCGAGCACCAGGTAGCCGCCATTGGCGCGGTGCAAGGCACCGGGCCGGATCAGCGTGAAATTGGTGACCATGGCCCCCATATCGGAGTTGTATTCGATACGGCCGAACAGGTTCTCGTAATTCGGGTGGCTCTCGTGGATGACCGGCGCGCCCTTTGTCTTGCCGTTGTCGACCAGCAGGTTGACGCCGTAATTCTCTTCCATGTAGTTGCGACGGGCGGCATCGGTCTTGGCTTCGAGGGCGCCGTCCTCGCCGGCGATATCGCCGCTGTTGCGGACCAGGCTGACCTCCAGCCGCGTCAGGTATTCCGAAACGCCGCTGATGTTGGCATATTTCTCCTTCAGCGGCTGAATCAGCGGCGATACCGCATGATGGGCGGTTTCGCGGTCCAGCCGGCGCAACTGCTCGGCCGCCTCGCGGCGCCATTTCGGCAATTCGGTGAGGCTGTCGTTGAGATAGTCCTCGAGTTCGCTGATGGCCCGGCCGAAGTTCTCGCGCGCCTCCTCCGGCAGCTGGGAAAATGCCGCTTCATCCATCGCCTGGCCATCGGCGACCGGGGTGAAGCCGATGCTGCCGGCATCGCGATAGAGCGCAATGCTGTGATCGCGGGCGCGTCGCTCGACATCGTCGATGGCCTGCTCGTAACGGCGGTTGAAATCCCGTTCGATGCGGCTTTTCTGACGCTGATAGCCGGGGTTTTCGAACGCCGCCGGCAGTTCTGACAGCACCGTCTCGATCATGCGGCCTATGTCCTTGCGGAACTGGCCGGCCTTGCCGGACGGAAACTCCAGCGCCAGCGGGTAGCGGGAGTCGGAGAGGTTGTTGAGGTAGCACCAGTCCTTGGGCTTGTTGCGCTCCTTTTTCGCCACGGCCCGCAGGCTTTCCATCGCGAAGGAGAATCGCCCGGTATGGGGATTGCCCATGACGAAGAGATTGTAGCCGGGCCGGCGCATGCCGATCCCGAATTCCATCGCCTCGATGGCTCTTTCCTGGCCAAAGAATCCGGAGAAGGGCTCCAGCGTCTCGGTGGTCCGAAAGGGCAGAAGGTCCGCTTCGCAGGTGCGGTACAGGGCCTCGGGGGCTAACGGCTTCAGCTTTTCCATAGCAGTGCAGCTCTGTCAGTTGGTAAGGTCGCGCTCAGCCGTCGATGCTGCGTTCGCGGCAAGACGTGAATCGCGCAGTGTAGTCAGTCTACATAAGCGATAAACAACGCAGTCGCGGGCGCAGCAACGGCGGCCCGGCGGGAGTCCCGGAAAACGCTGCCGCCAGCGTTGCAATCACTCGACAGGGCGCCACCATGCCCGCGTGACCGCGCCTTGCCGGAAGCGCTTTCCGGGGCTCTGAGCCCTGACATTAGCAACTGACCGAGCTGCTACTCCACCGGCAATTTGTTTAGTTATACCTGCCGGCGGGGGCCCATGCAAGGCGCACCAGCGCCTGTGCATGAGCTTTTATCGTTTCTTAATCAATCAGTTAAGCTTTCACGGATGGACTTGATCAGGGTCCCGGTCCCCGGCCGGACGCCACGCCAGATCGAAAAGGACTCGGCCGCCTGCTCGACCAGCATGCCCAGCCCATCCAGCACGACCGACGCCTCCCGGGCCTCGGCCCAGCGACAGAAAACGGTCGGCTCGGCGCCGTACATCATGTCGTAGCACCAGGCGCCGTTCTCGAGCACCCCGTCCGGCAGCGGTGGCAGCTCGCCCCCGAGACTGGCAGCCGTGCCGTTGATCACCAGATCGAACTGATGGCCGTCCAGATCGTCGTAACCGCAGCCGCGAACCGGCCCGAGCTGTTCGAAGATCCTCGCCAGCTCTTCGGCTCTGGCCACCGTGCGGTTTGCGATCACCACCTCTTCCGGATGCTCCTCGAGCAGCGGCTGCAGTACGCCGCGCACCGCCCCGCCGGCACCGAGCAGCAGCACGCGCTTGCCGCGGATCAGGCCGCCATGATTGTCGACGATATCCCGCACCATGCCGATACCGTCGGTATTGTCGCCGCAGAGACGGCCCAGGGCATCCTGGTAGAGGGTATTGACGGCCCCGGCCAGCTCCGCCGCCGGGCTGCGGTGCTGGGCCGCCGCCCAGGCCCTCTGCTTGAACGGCACCGTGATATTGAGTCCCTTGCCGCCATGGGCAAAGAAATCCTTCACCGCAACTTCGAATCCCTGCTCGGGCACCAGCACCGCATCGTAGGTCAGCACCTGTCCGGTCTCGGTCGCGAAGGCCCGGTGGATCTGCGGCGACTTGCTGTGGCCGATGGGATTACCGAATACCGCGTAACGATCCATTATTCCGCCTCCAGCCAGTCACGGGGTTGCAGATAGATATCGTAGAGCTCGGCTTCGCGACTGCCGGGCTCCGGATGCCAGTCGTAGCTCCAGCGCACTTCCGGCGGCAGCGACATCAGGATCGACTCGGTGCGACCGCCCGACTGCAGCCCGAACAGGGTTCCCCGGTCGTACACGAGGTTGAACTCCACATAACGACCGCGACGGTGCAGCTGGAAATCACGTTCCCGTTCGCCATAGGCTGTATCCCTGCGCTTTTCGATAATCGGTACATAGGCCTGAAGATAGGCATCGCCGATCGAGCGCATCAGCCCGAAGCTCTTGTCGAAACCGAGCTCGTTGAGGTCATCGAAAAAGAGGCCGCCGATACCGCGGGGCTCATCACGGTGTTTGAGGTGGAAATAGTCGTCGCACCAGGCCTTGAAGCGGGGATAGATATCGTCGCCGAAGGGATCGCAGGCCTGCTTCGCCACCCGGTGCCAGTGCCGACAATCGTCCAGGTTGCCGTAGTAGGGCGTCAGATCGAAACCGCCACCGAACCACCAGACGGGCTCTTCACCCTCTTTCTCGGCGATGAAGAAGCGCACGTTGGCATGGGAGGTCGGGACATGGGGATTGTGCGGATGCAGTACCAGGGATACCCCCATGGCCTGGAAGCTTCGCCCGGCCAGCTCCGGCCGGTGGGCGGTCGCCGAACCGGGCAGGCGGTCACCGAATACATGGGAGAAATTGACTCCGCCCTTTTCGAACAGGGCACCATCGCTGATAACCCGGGTACGGCCACCACCGCCGGCTTCACGGGTCCACTGGTCGGTTTTGAAACGCTCGGCGCCATCGGCCAGTTCCAGCGTGGTGCAGATCCGGTCCTGCAGCTCCAGCAGATAGCCTTTGACGGCCTGAATATCGGGTTGGGTCATCCGGTCACCACCTGTGTAAGTATTCACTGACTGTTAAATCTTGTAAGTCTTGAGTGAACAGTACAGAGTTCACAGCAAAAGCGGCTGGCAGACACTGCTAACTCAGCACTGTTAACTGTTAACTCAACACTGTTAACTGTTCACTCAACACTTACTTGCGTATGAATTTGTTGCTGCCGATATCACGAATCTGGGTTGGCCGCTCGAGCCCCCCAGCTTGCCCGGCACGATATAATCGACCCTGCAGCCAAAGTAGGCGCTCACTTTCATTCGACTCTTCGCCGGCTGGGCCGTACTGGGGTTGGCCGATGTCGATACGACCGGACCGCCGAAGGCGTCGCAGAGTGCACGGACACCGGGATGGTTGCTGACCCGCACGGCAACGCTGCCGTGACTGCCCTTGACCCAGGCCGGCACCCAGTTCGCGGGATCCGGCAACAGCCAGGTGACAGGCCCCGGCCAAGTCTCGGCGAGTTGCTGGCGCTGCTGCGCATCGAGGCCGGCCAGCAGCGGCCGAATCTGCGACAGGTCGGCCGCCACCAGGATCAGGCCCTTGTGCATCGGACGGCGCTTGAGCCTGAGCAGGCGCTCAACCGCGTCCGGGTCAAAGGGGTCGCACCCCAGTCCCCATACTGCTTCGGTAGGATAGGCAATGACGCCGCCATTGTGCAGCACGCGTACTGCCTGATTCAGATGCCAGAAATTCATGTCGAACGCTTGGGTCACGACATCAACGCAGTCAGCGGCAGCGAAGATAGCCTCCTGCCACGGGCTCGATGACGCCTTTCAGTTCCAGGGAAACCAGCGTGGACAGGAGTTCGGGCGCAGCGAGTCCGGTATGCTCCACCAGCTGATCGATACCGGCAACATCATACCCCATTTTTTCCAGCAATGACGCCTCAGGCTGCGTCAGCTCCGGCGCGCAGGCCCCCGGCGTTTCGACCGGCACAAAGCAGCCAAGCAGCGCGCCAAGCTGTTCGATGATGTGCTCGACGCTCTCGACCAGTACGGCGCCCTCACGGATCAGCCGGTGGCAGCCATGGGCGTGGGGATTATGGATGGTACCGGGAATGGCGAAGACCTCGCGCCCCTGCTCGAGCGCCATCTTTGCCGTGATCAGCGAACCGCTGCGCGGCGCGGCCTCAACGACCAGTACCCCGACGCTGAGGCCACTGATAACACGATTGCGGCGGGGAAAATGAGCCGGAAGCGGGCCGGTACCGGGCAGGAACTCCGAGACCCAGGCGCCGCCGTTTTCCAGAATGCGTTCGGCCAGGGCGGCATGACGGCGAGGGTAGAGCCGGTCAGGCCCGGTGCCGAACACCGCCACCGTTGCCGCACCACGGTCGACGGCTGCCTGATGAGCCGCGCCGTCGATCCCCAGCGCCAGGCCGCTGGTAATTACCAGCCCGGCCTCGCTCAAGGCACCGGCAAAACGATAGGCATTGTCGGCACCGGCACGACTGGCGTGACGGCTACCAACCAGCGCGATCTGGGGCAGGGCGAGGCAGTCCGGATTGCCGCGCACGAACAGTACCGGCGGGGGATCGGCAATTTCCAGCAACAGTCCGGGGTAGGCGTCCTGGTCGGGCGTCAGGCATCTGACAGGGTTTCGTTCCAGCCAGTCGAGACAGCGTTCCAGACGCGCGAACGGCTCGCCGCGATTTTGATTCAGATCCTGGATGGCCTGCACGGTGACCCGGCGCGCGCCGGCCAGGCGCAACGCTCCCGGATCGGCATCGAGCAGTCGGGAGGGCGGGATACGGGCCACTGCAAGCCGCTTCAGCCCGACAGCACCGATTCCCGGCAGAAGGCTTGCAGCAATCCAGTCCCTTGGATTGCTGTACATGGTGTTAGTCCTCTGAATGGCGCCCCCGGCACTTCCACCAGAGGCCGTTGTCATGCGCCGGACTCAGCGCCCCGGTTCGTATACCCGGTCGCCCACCGACATGACGTTGGTGGCGTTGAGCACCAGGCCATAACTGACCTTGTCGAATACCTTGAACAGCATCAGCAGGCCCGCACGCTCTTCCGGCAGCGCGATCTGGTCGCCGGTGACCGGGTCCCTGACCAGCTCGCCCTGGCGGTAGATCGACATCACGTTGCCCGGCTCGACGGCATCCCGGGTACCGACATTCACCGCCACCGCATTGTACTGGCCGATCTTGGCGACACCGCCCAGCACGGACAGGATCAGGCCTTCGGTACCCTCGGGCACCGGCGCCGGCTCGAACAGCGACTGGATACGGGTCTCCTCGATCGGCAGCACCCGGTCCAGGACCCGGACTTCCTCGCGGGTCTTCTGCAGATCCAGCGTCAGGATGTCACCCTGCTGTGCGGGAATCGCGGTATCGGCGATTTTCAGCATTTCGAAACCGAGGAATTCACCGGTCTCGGGGTCCCGGTATTCCCGTGCCGGACGGTAGACCGCCTGCAACGGCTCTTCCGATTGCAGCTCGCCACGGGCATAGACGCGGTCGCCGGCCCCGGCAATGATGCTCTCGTTGCGCCCGCCCACCACATAGGGCGCGTTTTTCAGCAGGTCCTCGTCAGCCACCAGGTGATCGGACAGGAAGGCAATGATGTCCTTGAGCGGGATGGCCGGAATCGCGTCTTCGAGCGGAGACACCCGCGCCTTGGGACTCAGCCGCGCAATACCGGGACGCAGCGACAGCCGGGGCTGGCCGTCGACCCAGGTCAGATAGATGATGTCGCCGGGGTAGATAAGGTGGGGGTTGAAGATTTGCGGGTTCACCTGCCAGACGCTGGGCCACTGCCAGGGGTGTGACAGGAAACGTCCGGAAATGTCCCAGAGGGTATCCCCCTTGACGACCACATATTCGGTGGGATGGTCTTCCCGCAGCTGGATTCTGTCGCTGCGCACTTCCGCATTGGCGACCGAGACAGTGAGAAGCAGACAGGTGATCAGTCCGCACAGCAGTTTCTTCATACCCAGTTCCCTTGTTTTGGCTGCCTCGGCACTCTCCCCGGAGCGATCCGGAGCAATGCATTGAGCGATGATATCAGTATAATAGGCTGATAGTTGAATTTCGCCATTCAGAGCGCACTTTGCAACCCTATAAAACCGGATCCCATGGCAAAACTACCCATTCTCGAATTTCCCGACCCGCGCCTGCGTACCATCGCCGAACCGGTGGAACAGGTCACCGATGAAACCCGCCAGCTGATCGATGACATGTTCGAGACCATGTACGAGGCACCGGGCATCGGTCTCGCCGCCACCCAGGTCAATATACATCGCCGGATCATCACCATCGACATCTCCGAAGACCGCAGCGAACCCTGGTACTGATCAACCCGCGCTTCGAGGTGCTGGACCAGGAGATCGAGGAGATGCAGGAGGGTTGCCTGTCGGTGCCGGGATTCTATGAAAACGTCACCCGTCCGAACCATATCCGGGTACAGTCGCTCGACCGCGACGGCAATACCGTCGAGTTCGAGGCACGCGACCTGCTGGCGGTCTGCATTCAGCATGAAATCGACCACCTCGATGGCAAGCTTTTCGTGGATTACCTGTCTCCGCTCAAGCGCAACCGCATCCGCGGCAAACTCGAGAAAAAGCACCGCCACGAACAGCAGGCGGTTTAACAGGCCGTTGAAAAGCGTTAACGAGGCCGCTAGCGCGAGGCAAAAATCGGCGAAATGAGGGAGTTTATGTTCGATAAAAGACCGATTTGAGCCAATTTTTAACGCCGCGATAGCAACGCAGGTAGATTTTCAACAGCCTGCTAAGCTTCCTCTCGATTTCGAAGGACTGACAGGTCTGCCGCACAGGCCTGTTTTTTGATGGGAACTCCACGATGCCCGAACCGCTGAATATCGTCTTTGCCGGCACCCCCGATTTTGCCGCCGCCAGCCTGCAGGCCCTGCTTGAAACGGAACACAAAGTCATCGCCGTCTACACCCAGCCCGACCGACCCGCCGGCCGCGGCCGCAAGCTGACACCGAGCCCGGTCAAACAGCTGGCGCTGGAGCATGGCATCGAAGTGCGGCAGCCACTGTCACTGAGGGATCCAGAGGCCCAGGAAGGGCTTGCCGCGCTGGCACCGGATCTGATGGTCGTCGTCGCCTACGGCCTGCTGCTGCCCAAGGCGGTGCTGGAGACCCCGCGGCTGGGCTGCATCAACGTTCACGCGTCGCTGCTGCCACGCTGGCGTGGCGCCGCCCCGATTCACCGGGCGCTGCTGGCCGGCGACAGCGAAACCGGCGTCACCATCATGCAGATGGACGAAGGCCTGGATACCGGCGACATGCTGCTCAAGGCGAGCTGCCCGATTCTCGCCGACGATACCAGCGCCACCCTGCATGACCGCCTGGCGACAATCGGCGCCCGCGCCCTGGTCGATAGCCTGGCCGGCATCCGCGACGGCAGCATTGCCCGCGAGTCCCAGGACGACAGCCTGGCCACCTATGCCCACAAGCTGGAAAAACAGGAAGGTGATCTCGACTGGCAACAGCCGGCCGAGCAACTGGCCCGACAGGTGCGGGGACTCAGTCCCTGGCCGGTGGCCTTTACCCGGCTGGGCGAGGAAATCCTCAGGATATGGGCGGCCGAAGCGCTGGACAGCCCCAGCCATGGGCTTCCCGGTACGATCGTCGCGGCTGACAGGAACGGCATTCAGGTTGCCTGCGGTGAAGGCGTACTGAGGCTGAGCAAGCTGCAGTTGCCGGGCGGCAAGGCGCTGGAAGCCGCCGCCATGCTCAACGCCCGACGCGAGAGCTTCAGCATCGGCACGAGGCTGGGCAACGCATGAACCTGAGAGCCCTCGCCGCCCAGACACTCGCCCCGCTGCTGCAACACCGCGGTTCACTCAATGCCGTACTGCCGGCGGCGCTCGAGCGCTGTGAAGTGCGGGACCGGGCGCTGCTGCAGCAGCTCTGCTACGGCACTCTGCGCTTCGAACCGAGACTGTCCCGGATAACGGAGCGCCTGCTGAAGAAGCCTTTTCGCGACAAGGATGCGGATCTGCAGGCACTGCTGCTGCTCGGCCTCTACCAGCTGGACCAGAGCCGCGTCGCCGCCCACGCCGCCATCAGCGAAACCGTCGAAGCCGTCGGCGAACTGAACAAGGACTGGGCCCGCGGGCTGATCAACGCGGTGCTGCGCCGTTTTCAGCGCGACCGCGACGCCCTGATCGCCGAACTCGGTGGCCAGGAGGCTTTCCGCTACAACCATCCGGACTGGCTGATCGAAAAGCTGCGCCATAACTGGCCGCAACACTGGGAGCAGATCCTTGCGGCCAACGACCAGCCGGCACCGATGGCCCTCAGGGTCAATCTCGGCAAGCTCAGCCGTGCCGCCTATCTCGAACGGCTGCAGGCCGCCGGCCTCGAAGCCCGCCCGGGAGCCCTGGCCGAATCGGCCATCTACCTGCAGGAACCCTGTGATGTTGCGCGCCTGCCCGGCTTTGACGAGGGCCTGGTCAGCGTACAGGACGAGGCGGCGCAGCTCGCCGCCACGCTGCTCGACCCGCAGTCGGGCCAGCGGGTGCTGGATGCCTGTGCCGCCCCGGGCGGCAAGCTCTGTCACCTGCTCGAGCATCAGCCGGGCCTGGCGACGGCGGACGCGGTGGAACTGGAACCGGAGCGGGCCCGGCGCATCCATCAGAATCTCGAGCGCCTGGGACTGCAGAGCCAGGTGCATATAGGCGATGCCGCCGGGCAGGAGTGGTGGAACGGCCAGGCCTACGATTGCATCCTGCTGGATGCCCCTGCAGCGCCTCCGGCGTGATACGGCGCCATCCGGACATCAAGTACCTGCGGCGCAGCGAAGACCTCAAGGCGCTGGCCGAACTGCAGCTGCGCATTCTGCAGAACTGCTGGCAGATGCTGAGCACCGGCGGTCGACTGCTGTACGCCACCTGCTCGGTATTCCCGCAGGAGAACGAGCGGGTGCTGGCGCGCTTTCTCAAGGCGGAGGCCTCGGCCTCGGAGGTCGCCATCGAGCAGTCCTGGGGCGAAGCACAACCGCTGGGACGCCAGCTGTTCCCGCAGCCCGACGGTCATGACGGTTTCTACTACGCACTGTTGCAAAAGAACGCTGCACCGCAAAAGGATATAGCCACACCATGAAGATCATCCTGCTGGGGGCCGGCCAGGTCGGCGGAACGGTGGCCGAACATCTGGCCATCGAAGCCAACGATATCACCATCGTCGACTCCGACCCGGGCCGGCTACGCGAACTGCAGGACCGGCTGGACATCCGCACCCTCGAGGGCAAGGCCTCCTACCCAAGCGTCCTGGAGCGCGCCGGGGCCCAGGATGCCGACATGCTGATCGCCGTCACCAACAGTGACGAGGTCAACATGATCGCCTGCCAGCTCGCCCATACGCTGTTCAACATCCCCACCAAGATCGCCCGCGTGCGCGAGCACGACTACCTGCGCAAGGAGGGCGAGATCTTCAAGAACCAGGCGATACCGGTCGACGTGCTGATCAGCCCGGAACAGCTGGTGACGCGCCATATCCACCGTCTGATACAGCACCCCGGCGCGCTTCAGGTACTGGACTTCGCCGAGGGCCAGGCGCAGTTGGTTGCGGTCAAGGCCTATTACGGCGGCCCCCTGGTCGGGCGCGAGATATCCTTTCTGCGCGCCCACATGCCGGCGGTGGATACCCGCGTGGCGGCGATTTTCCGCCAGGACAGACCGATCATTCCCCAGGGCAATACGGTGATCGAAGCCGACGACGAAGTGTTCTTCATCGCCGCCCGTCGCGATATCCGAGCGGTAATGAGCGAACTGCGGCGGTTGGACAATCCCTACAAGCGCATCATCATTGCCGGTGGCGGCAATATCGGCGCCCGCCTGGCCACCAGCATCGAAAGCCAGTTCCAGGTCAAGATCATCGAGCGCAACATTCAGCGCTGCAACAACCTGGCCAAGACCCTGGACAGAACCATCGTGCTCAACGGCAGCGCCTCCGACCGGGATCTGCTGATCGAGGAGAACATCGAGGATACCGATGTCTTCCTGGCGCTGACCAACGACGACGAGGCCAACATCATGGCGTCGATGCTGGCCAAGCGACTCGGGGCCCGCACCGTGATGACGCTGATCAACAACCCGGCCTATGTCGACCTGGTGCAGGGCGGGATGATCGATATCGCGATATCGCCGCAACAGACCACGATCAGCGCACTGCTGACCCATGTCCGCCGGGGCGACGTGGCGGCGGTGCACTCGCTGCGACGCGGTGCCGCCGAGGCACTTGAGGCCGTCGCCCATGGCGACAAGCGCAGCTCCAAGGTGGTCGGCCGGGCCATCGAGGAGATCGACCTGCCGCCAGGCACGACCATCGGTGCTATCATCCGCAACGACGAGGTGCTGATCGCGCACGACGATGTGGTGATCGAAAATGGCGACCATGTCGTCCTGTTTCTGGTCGACAAGCGCCGTATCCGGGATGTGGAGCGTCTGTTCCAGGTCGGTCTGGCCTTTTTCTAAACGACGGACACACCATGCGTTACCGGGTCATACTGAAAATACTCGGCATCCTGCTGATGATATTCAGCCTCACGATGCTGCCGTCACTCGGCATTTCGTTCCTCTACGACGATGGTGCCCATCACGCCTTTTTTGCCGGCTTCGCCATTACCTGGCTGACCGGCTTCATTTCCTGGCTGCCGGTCTACCGGGTTCGGGAGGAGCTGCGCACCCGCGACGGCTTCCTGATCACGGTGCTGTTCTGGACGGTACTGGGGGTCTTCGGGGCCGTGCCACTGATGCTGTCGGAGGACCCGCACCTGCGCATCGTCGATGCGGTATTCGAGTCGATCTCGGGGCTGACCACCACCGGCGCCACTGTGATGACCGGTATCGACCAGCTGCCGAAGTCGATTCTGTTCTATCGCCAGCAGCTGCAGTGGCTGGGCGGCATGGGGATCATCGTGCTCGCGGTCGCCATCCTGCCGATGCTCGGCATCGGTGGCATGCAGCTCTATCGCGCCGAGACTCCGGGCCCGGTCAAGGATACCAAGCTGACGCCACGCATCACCGAAACCGCCAAGGCGCTCTGGTACATCTACCTGTCGCTGACCATCGCCTGCGGCCTCGGCTACTGGCTCGCCGGCATGACCCCTTCGATGCCATCGCCCACAGCTTCTCGACCGTCGCGATCGGAGGTTTCTCGACTCACGACGCCAGCATCGGCTATTTCGACAGCCCGCTGATCGAGGCGATCGCCATTTTTTTCATGGTCGTATCGGGGGTCAATTTCGGGCTGCACTTTTTCGCCTGGAGACAGCGCTCGCTAGCCCATTACTTCCAGGATCCCGAATTCCGCTTCTATCTCAGCCTGCTCGGCCTGATCACCTGCATATCACTGTTCGTGCTGGTCATGACCGATACCTTCGCACCCGACGAGGCCCTGCGCCGATCGGCCTTCATGGTGGTCTCGATCGCGACCACCACGGGCTTCGCCACCGCGGACTTCGCCCACTGGCCGGTGATGCTGCCGTTCCTGCTGTTCGTCATGGCCTTCGTCGGCGGCTGCGCGGCCTCGACCGGCGGCGGCATGAAGGTGATCCGCATCCTGCTGATCCTCAAGCAGGGCTATCGCGAGATCAAACGCCTGGTCCACCCCAATGCGATCATTCCGGTGAAGATCGGCAACAGGCCGATTTCGGACCGGGTGCTCGAGGCGGTCTGGGGTTTCTTCTCGGTCTACCTGATCGTCTTCGTGCTGATGCTGATCGCGCTGCTCGGCACCGGTCTGGACCAGGTCACGGCCTGGTCGGCGGTGGGTGCGACGCTCAACAACCTGGGGCCGGGCCTCGGCGGCGTCGCCACCCATTTCGGCGGTCTCAACGATACCGCGAAATGGATCCTCTGCTTCGCAATGCTGCTCGGACGGCTGGAGGTCTTTACCCTGCTGGTGCTCTTTACCCCGATCTTCTGGCGGCGGTGATGCAAAGGTTACGCGTTACGCGTTACCACACTTACCGATACAGCTTCGGCTCGCCCCTGGGGCGGCGGCTGAAACGTCGGTACTCCCACTGGTACTGGGCGGGCAGGGCGCGAACGCACTGTTCGACCGAGCGGTTCATCGCCGCGGCGGCCTTTTCCAGATCAGGATCGCCGATACCCTCTTCGGCCGCGCGGAAGAACAACTCGAAACCTTCACCCCCGGGCAGGCGTTTTGCGTAACCACAAATCACCCGGGCGCCGGTCTGCCGCGCCAGCTGCGGCAACAGTTTCATTGTCAGTGCCTGAACACCGAAGAAGGGGCGAAAATCCCCCTGGCGGTCCGGCTCCTGGTCCGGCAGGATCCCCACCATTTCGCCGCGCTTGAGTGCTTTCATCACCATCCTCACCCCCGAGGCATTG
Source organism: Marinobacterium aestuariivivens (assembly GCF_042661465.1). Lineage (NCBI taxonomy): Bacteria > Pseudomonadati > Pseudomonadota > Gammaproteobacteria > Oceanospirillales > Oceanospirillaceae > Marinobacterium > Marinobacterium aestuariivivens. The sequence goes on from NZ_JBHSWE010000001.1 coordinate 2,165,501, forward strand.
GCGGGTGCCATCGCCGAACCCAGCCGGGCGCGCCGGCGCCTGATCAGATCGTCCATCAGCTTCAGCTGCGGCGGCTTGTACATCGCGGTGAAGGGGCGGTAACGGTTGGAGACGTAGAGGTTGAGCACCTCCCAGTTGCCCAGATGGGGCGCGATCAGCAGGACGCCACGACCCTCGTCCAGTGCATCCCTGATCAGCGACTCGCCATGCACGGCCCGGACCTTGCCAAGGCTTCGGGCGGGCGACCAGAGCCAGGACATGCCCATCTCGGCCATTGCACGACCGGTTTCCTCGAGGCTTTCGGCCACCAGCCGCTCACGCGCTTCGACGTCCAGTTCCGGAAAGCAGAGCTCGATGTTGCGCCGGGTATTGCCGGCCAGCTTGCTGCCGGATTTGCCCGCCTGGCGCCGTCCGAACCAGCCCCCAGGGCATGGGCGAGTCTCAGCGGCAAGAGTGCCAGCAGTCCCAGTACCAGTATCGCCAACGCCGCTTTCAGTTTGTCCAGCACGACATCTTCCTTAGGTTGCTCCTTCCTGCGTCGGGGCATTATATCCGATTCCCAGGGCGACGAATCCCCGCGCCCTTGACGCAAGGATGGATTTCCGGCCACCGGCTCCTCTCCGACCCCTCAGTTTTGTCCCGTTTCGTGTATAATTCCGCTCTTATTTTGGCCAATCGACTAGTAGATGGTGATCTTCGTGACTGAAAAGGTGACCCCAGACGTCAGCACCTTCCAGGGCTTGATCCTGGCTTTGCAGCAATACTGGGCAGAGCAGGGCTGCGTCATCGTTCAGCCGCTGGATATGGAAGTTGGTGCGGGCACCTTCCATCCGGCGACCTTCCTGCGCTCCATCGGCCCGGAAAACTGGCGTTCCGCCTATGTCCAGCCGAGCCGGCGGCCGACCGACGGCCGCTACGGCGAGAACCCCAACCGCCTGCAGCATTACTACCAGTTCCAGGTGGTGATCAAGCCGTCGCCCGACAATTTCCAGGAGCTCTACCTCGGCTCGCTCGAGCACATGGGGCTGGATCTCGGCGTGCATGACGTACGTTTCGTCGAAGACAACTGGGAATCGCCCACCCTGGGCGCCTGGGGCCTGGGCTGGGAAGTCTGGCTCAACGGCATGGAAGTGACCCAGTTCACCTACTTCCAGCAGGCCGGTGGCCTCGAGTGCTACCCTGTGACCGGCGAGATCACCTATGGCCTCGAACGTATCGCGATGTACCTGCAGGAGGTCGACAGCGTCTACGACCTGATCTGGGCGCGCCACCCCGATGGCAGCGTCGTGACCTATGGCGATGTCTACCACCAGAATGAAGTGGAGCAGTCGACCTACAACTTCGAATACGCCGACGTCGAAACCCTGTTCGGCAACTTCGACTTCCACGAGCGTGAATGCAACAAGCTGCTGTCCCTCGAGAAGCCCCTGCCGCTGCCGGCCTACGAACAGGCGCTGAAGGCCTCGCATACCTTCAACCTGCTGGATGCCCGCCACGCGATCTCGGTCACCGAACGCCAGCGTTACATCCTGCGCGTGCGCACCCTGGCCCGTGACGTGGCCCATGCCTATTTCAATGCCCGCAAGGCCCTCGGCTTCCCGCTGGCGGACCCGGCAATCCGCGACGAAGTACTGGCTGCCTGTGCTGAGGAGAACGACTGATGGCCCACGATTTTCTGTTTGAACTCGGCACCGAGGAGCTGCCGCCCAAAGCCCTGCTGAGCCTGTCGCGCGCGCTCGAAGCGGAAGTACGCAGCGGCCTGCAGTCGGTACTCGGCGACCAGGCGGCCGAGCTGCTCCAGTCCGCCGTCTTCCGGGCCTATGCCGCGCCGCGCCGGCTGGCATTGCTGATCGAGCATCTCTGCACCGAGATACCGGCCAGCGTCTTCTTCGTCCAGGGCCGCCGGCGCGCATCGCCTTCGATGCCGATGGCGCTCCGAGCAAGGCGCTCGAGGGCTTCGCACGCAAATGTGGCACCCAGGTCGAGACACTGGTCGAGCAGGACGGCAAGATGTGTTTCCGGCAGGAAACCGCCGCTAAGCCGCTGGCGCAGGAACTGCCCGGCATCATCCAGTACGCCCTGGACAAGCTGCCGATTCCGAAGCGGATGCGCTGGGGCGCGTCGCGCAACGAGTTCGTGCGCCCGGTGAAATGGGTCTGCATGCTGTTCGGTGACGAAGTGATCGACTGCGAGATCGCCGGCCTCAGGGCGGGCCGCAAGACCCGCGGTCACCGCTTCCACTACAACCACGATATCGACCTGATCGCTCCGGCGGACTACGAGCGGGTACTGCGCGACAACGGCAAGGTCATCGCCGATTTCGCCGAGCGCCGCGAACTGATCCGCGGCCAGTTGCTGGCCGAAGCCGACAAGATAGGCGGTGAAGTGGTCATCGATCCCGGTCTGCTCGACGAAGTGACCGCACTGAACGAATGGCCGGTGGCCCTGACCGGGCGCTTCGAGGAGCGCTTCCTCGACGTCCCGGCGCAGGCACTGATCTCGACCATGGCCGACAACCAGAAGTACTTCCACCTGCTGGACGCAGAGGGCAGGCTGATGCCGTACTTCATCACCGTCGCCAACATCGCCTCGAAGGAGCCGCAGCAGATCATCGACGGTAACGAGAAGGTCATCCGTCCGCGCCTGGCCGACGCCGCCTTCTTCTTCGAGAACGACAAGAAAGCCTCGCTCGAATCCCGCATCGACAAGCTTCGGGCAATCGTCTTCCAGAAGGACCTCGGCACGGTTTACGACAAGACCGAACGCGTCGCCCGGCTGGCCGGCGTGATCGCCGGGCGGATCGGCGGCAACCCGGCCTGGGCCGAGCGCGCCGCCCGGCTGTCAAAATCGGACCTGGTCACCGAGATGGTGCTGGAGTTTCCGGAGCTGCAGGGGCTGATGGGTTACCACTACGCCCTCAACGACGGCGAGCCGGAAGAGGTCGCCCTGGCCCAGGACGAGCAGTACATGCCGCGCTTCGCCGGCGACCGCCTGCCGGAAACCCTGACCGGTGCCGCGGTGGCCATTGCCGACCGGCTCGACACCCTGGTCGGACTCTTCGGCATCAACCAGCCCCCGACCGGCTCCAAGGACCCCTTCGCGCTGCGCCGCGCCACCCTCGGCGTGCTGCGCATCATCGTCGAGAAGGAGCTGGACCTGGATCTCGTCGAACTGCTGCAGGTGGCGGCGGACAGCCATGCGGATCTGCCGGCCCGGGAAGGACTCGAAAGCCGCGTCATCGACTTCATGCTGGAGCGTTTCCGCGCCTGGTATGAGGATGCCGGTATTCCGGTCGAGACCTTCCTCGCGGTCCATGCGCTGAAGCCGACACGGCCGCTGGACTTCGACCGCCGCGTCCGCGCCGTCGCCCATTTCCGCACGCTGCCGGAAGCCGATGCGCTGGCCGCCGGCAACAAGCGTGTCAGCAACATTCTCGGCAAGCAGGGCGGCGACATCCGCGCCACCGTCGACGAGGCTCTGTTGCAGGAGGAAGCCGAGCGGGCACTGGCCGAGCGGGTGCGGGCGCTGCAGCTCGAATTGCAACCCGCATTCGGCAACGGCGACTACCAGACCGCTCTCGAGCAGCTCGCCAGCCTCAGGGATGTGGTTGACCGCTTCTTCGACGAAGTCATGGTCATGGCCGACGACGAAGCCGTTCGCGGCAACCGCATTGCGCTGCTGTCGCAGCTGCGTGCGCTCTTCCTCGGTGTCGCCGATATCTCCGTGATCGGCAGCTAAGGCAGATCACGGAATCAAAGAAACCCGCCGGCTGGCGGGTTTCTTTTGGTTCCACGTGAAACATCCGGTCGCTCAGCAGCGACCAGGATCAACTTTTATCTTTTCCCCCTGAACCGGCCGAGCATCCCGGCCGGCATATTGCCCATCACCGAACCGGCCAGCACCAGCGTCATGCCGAGCAGCAGGCCCGGCGTGATCTGTTCGCCGAAAAGCGGCACCGCCAGACCAGCAGACAGCACCGGCACCAGGGCCATCAACGCCCCCATGCGTGTTGCGTCAAGCAGCTGTACGGCCCGCACATAGCAGATCATCTGAACGATGGTCGCCAGCACGCCCTGGTAGAGCCCCTGGCTCAGCAGCATCGTCCAGGACACGTCAGCCAACGAAGTCGGCAGCAGGGTCATGTAGACCGGCAGATAAAGCATCGCCGTCACTACCACCACACCGACTGTCGCCGTCCAGGGATCCAGTGCCCAGGCCCGCAGCAGGGCGGTATACAACGCCCAGCACAGGCAGGCCAGGACGAAATAGAGGTCGCCGGTCCAGTACTGGGCCGAAGTGGCCAGGGTCTCGGCCAGCAGTATCAGTATGCCACTGCTGCTGATCAGGATACCCCGCCAGACTTTGGCGGCCTTGCGCTCGCCGGCAAAGGCTGTCGCCGCCAGCGCGATCGTGATGGGCATCAGCCCGGGCAGCAGCAGGGCAGCATGGGTGGCCGGCGCCCGCTCGAAGCCGCTGTAGACGAAACAGCCGTAGCCAAGGCCGCCGACCAGACCAAGCACCAGAATGCGAACATTGAAAAGCTGTTGTCGCTTCAGCCAGGCCAGCGGTATCAGCAACAGCACCGCGGTGCCAAAGCGGATCGCCAGCATATCGGTCATGCCCAGCGCCGCCAGCGTGCCGGCTCGCGACACTAGAATAAAACCGGTCCAGATCAGAATGGCCGCCATGGCATAGCAGAGTCCGATGGCCACGGGCCCCGTTGGCGAAAGTCTCCGCAGTGCGGTCATAGGTCATTGTCTCTTTATCAGGGTGACTGGCAGAGATAGAATAGCGCCCGAATACTTTCACTAACATCGAATAATAGTGAACATCATTTTCATTTTTTATGAATGACAATCGAGGGGAGGACGGATGATGGATATCTCGGATCTTCAGGTCTTCAAAGCCGTTGTCGAGACCGGAGGCATCACCCGGGCCGCCGAACGGCTCCATCGCGTGCCCTCGAACGTCACCGCCAGAGTCCAGAAGCTGGAAGAGACGCTTGGCCTGGCGCTGTTCAACCGCGAGAAAAACCGCCTCAGGATCACCCCGGCCGGAACCCGCCTGATGGCCTATGCCGACCAGCTGCTGCAGCTTCACCAGCAGGCGATCGACGAGCTGACCAACCCGGAGCCTGCCGGTCTGCTGCGTGTCGGCTCGATGGAGAGCACGGCCGCGGCGCGCCTGCCGGCAGTGCTGGTCGACTTCCACCGGCGTTTTCCGAAAGTCGATATCGAGCTTGCGACCGGCGCCTCCGGCCTCCTGGTCGAGAGGGTATTGCGGGGCGAACTGGACGTCGCGCTCGCGGCTGATCCGGTACCGGATGAGCGCCTCGAGAAGGTACCCTGTTTCGATGAACGACTGGTGGTCGTCAAGCCATCCTCGCTCGCCGGCACCCGGGGCCCGCGGCGCTACCAGCGAGCCTGACCGTGGTCGGTTTTACCCAGGGCTGTTCGTACCGCAACAGGATCGAGCGCTGGCTCGCACAGGGCCATCGTCATTGTGACCGCATGATCGAGATCCCGAGCCATCACACCATGCTGGCCTGCGTCATGGCCGGCATGGGTATCGCGATGCTGCCGCGAGCCGTGCTGGCGCTGCACCCGATGCTCGACGGCCTGTCGGTCGAGGACCCGGGTGCGCCGCTCAACGATGCCACCACCTTCCTGCTTTGGCGTCGTGACAGCAGGCTGCCGGCGATCGACGCACTGCGGCAACTCCTGGCGGAGGTGAGGGACGGCCGCTTCAGGAGCTCAGATAACGGCGTTCGAGATGACGCCGGAACCAGTCCGGATTGAGCGACTCGCCAGTGGCCTGGCGCATCAGCTCGTCGCTGTCCAGCAGGCTGCCATGCTGCCAGACCCGGGATTGCAACCATTCGAACAGCGGCCGGAAGTTACCGCTCGCAAGGTGCGGGTCGAGGGGTCCCAGATCGCGCTCCAGGGCTCCTGGAACTGGGCCGCCGCGAGCGCCCCCAGCGTATAGGTCGGGAAGTAGCCGAAGCCACCATCGGTCCAGTGGATATCCTGCATGCAGCCGTTGCGGTAATCGTTGCCGGTACCCAGGCCGAGATAGGCCTTCATCTTCAGGTCCCAGAGTTCCGGCAGGTCGGCCACCTCGATGCGGCCTTCGATCAGGTCACGCTCGAGCTCGAAACGCAGCAGTATATGGAAGGGATAGGTGACCTCGTCGGCATCGACCCGGATCAGGCCGGGCTGAACCCTCTGCAACAGGCTTCTCAGCTTGTCCGAACCCAGTGACGCAGCATCGGCCTGCGGAAATGCCTGGCGCAGCTGTGGCGACAGCCAGTCCAGAAAAGCGGGGTGGCGGGCGATCTGCATCTCGAACAGCAGGCTTTGGCTTTCATGGATGCCCATCGACCGGGCCCGTCCGGCGGGCTGTGCAAGCCAGGCCGACGGCAGGTTCTGTTCGTAGCAGGCATGTCCGGTCTCATGAACGATGCCCATCAGGCTCTCGATGAAGCCCTCTTCGGTATAGCGGGAGGTCAGACGTACATCCTCCGGAACGCCGCCACAGAAGGGGTGAGTGCTGACATCGAGCCGACCGCGCCGAAAGTCGAACCCCAGCCGCTCCATCAAGCGCACCCCAGCTCGCGCTGTGACGCGGCCGGAAAGGGCCCCTTGGGCTGTGGCGGCCTCAAGAGGGCCTGCCTTTCGAGGCATCGCTCGAGCAGCTCCGGCAGCCAGCCCTTCATCCGGTCAAAGAGAGCATCCAGCCTCGCCAGGCTCATGCCCGGCTCGTAAAGTTCGAGCAGCGCCTCGTAGGCGCCCGTGCCCAGGGCGTCACCGCGGATTTCCGCTTCCTCGCGAGCGAGCTTCACAACTTCGGCAAGATTGGCTGCGAAGCCCGGCCAGTCATTGTTGCGACGTTGCTCTCGCCAGGCATGTTCGCAACGCGAGCCGGCCAGGGACTGGGCCTCGACCAGAGCGGGAGGCACGACCAGGGCCCGCTGCCAGCGCCTGTGCATCTCGCGCAGGTTCGCCCGCTGCTCCGGCGTCAGGTCCTCTTCCTCCGCCTGCAGCAACCAGCCTTCGAGGCGCGGATCGGTCAGCCGTTCATGTACCACCAGTGCCAGTTCCGCCAGCGCATCGGCCCTGGCCTCGTTGCTCCCGGCGGGCATCATCACGGCCTGATCCCAGTGACAGAGGGCGCCGAGATGCTCGAGCCGGTGCAGTTGGCTGAAATGCCGTTCGAGTTTCAGATAGCCAGACATCATGGCGGAAAACCTCCTGCCCCCAATCGCTTCGTCAAGCCAGGTGACTACAGAACCAGTCGGCGGCCAGCTCGGCCACCTGCTCCAGAGCGCCGGTCTCCTCGAACAGGTGGGTGGCGCCCGGTACGATGCTCAGCTCCCGCACCGCCCCCAGAACGGCGTAAGCCTGCTCGTTCAGCTCCAGCACGGCTTCGTCATTGCCACCGACGATCAGCAATGTGGGCGCTCTGACGAAGGCGAGAGCATCGCCTGCGAGGTCCGGCCGCCCCCTCGAAACGACGGCTCCGACCCGTTCCGGCAGCCGGGCCGCCGCTTTCAGTGCGGCCGCCGCGCCGGTGCTGGCACCGAAGTAGCCGATCGCCATAGCCCTGAACTCCGGCTGGTCATCCACCCAGGCCGTTGCCGCCAGCAGCCGCTCGGTGAGCAGCTCGATATCGAATCGCCGGGCATAGACCCGGTCTTCCTCTTCGGTCAGCAAGTCGAACAGCAGGGTACCGATGCCCCGTTCGCGCAGACTTTCCGCGACGTAATTGTTGCGTCGACTCAAGCGGCTGCTGCCGCTGCCATGGGCAAAAAGCACCAGGCGGCAACAATCGTCCGGCAGGCCGAGCAAACCCGGATGACGGGACGCTCCGAAGAACAGTTCCACTTCCGCCGCAGCAGGAATATCGGTGGTCATCATCGCCCTCCAGACAAACCGATAGAGGATGTTCGTCTTCCTCCACAAGCTTAGCTCAGTGACGGGCGCTATCGCGGTCATAGGCTCTGTCGTATGATCGACCGGGTCAACGGACATTTCACAAGGAGGACCCGATGGCCGGTACCAGTCTGCTGGCACTGCTCGACGATATCGCGACAGTGCTCGATGACATTTCCGTGATGACCAAGGTTGCCGCGAAGAAAACCGCCGGCGTGCTCGGTGACGACCTGGCGCTGAATGCCGAGCAGGTGACAGGCGTCCGGGCCGATCGCGAGCTGCCGGTTGTCTGGGCAGTGGCCAAGGGCTCGCTGCTCAACAAACTGATTCTGGTACCGGCGGCACTGCTGATCAGCGCGATTGCGCCCTGGCTGATTTTGCCGATGCTGATGCTCGGCGGAGCCTATCTCTGTTACGAGGGATTCGAGAAGCTGGCGCACCGCTGGCTGCACGGCGCCCGGGAGCAGCAGCAGGAGCACCGCGAGAAGCTTGAGGCGCTCGCCGACCCCTCCATCGACCTGGTGGCCTTCGAGCGGAACAAGATTCGGGGCGCCATACGCACCGACTTCATTCTGTCGGCCGAGATCATCGTCATCGCGCTCGGCATCGTCGGTGGAGCCAGCTTCACCACCCAGGTGGCGGTCGTCAGTACTATAGCGCTATGCATGACGATTGCGGTGTACAGCCTTGTCGGAGGTATCGTCAAGCTCGATGACGCGGGATTGTTTCTGATCGGCCGCGACGAAGGCAGCCCCCTCCATGGCCCCGGCCGGGCGTTCGGGAAACTGCTGCTCAAGGGGGCGCCGTGGCTGATGAAAATGCTGTCGGTGGTCGGCACCGCGGCGATGTTTCTGGTGGGGGTGGCATCTTGGTACATGGCCTGCCCGGTGCCGAACACTGGCAGCATCAGGTCGCCGACCAGCTTGCACAGGCGACTTCACTCGGCCATGCGCTTGCCTGGGTCCTGGCTCCGGTGAGCAATGCGCTGATCGGCATTCTGGCCGGTGCTGTGCTGCTGGGCGTAGCTGAACTCGCCGGCCGGCTGTTTCGCAGACCGGCATAGTTCCACGTGGAACAGGGCAAGGACCGCAGGCCTCGACGGCCCGCGGTCTGCATCGAGTCTCAGAGCCAGGGCAATCGCACTACCTGACGACCGTGAGTGCCAGTCCGGGCCGGCGGTACCGTTTCCGGGCGACACGCTTTACGTCGTCCCTGACCGCTCGGCTGCCGCCCTCCCTGGCGGCAGACGGTCGCCCTGAAGCGGTACCCCCACCCCTCGACAACGCGGTGCCAACCGACAGACGCACCGAACCCGGTTCGCTACCCGACAATGGCCAGGCAAGCCGGCGGCGAGAACCATCCGTGCACTCGCGGCGTCAGCTGCAGCACCGAGGCCCGGAAGGCGTCGTCATAGGCAGTACGCAGCCGCTTATTCTTGACCCCGGGTTTGGAGCCCTTGGCCTGGCGCAGGAGGTTCAGGGCGAAGCGCCGGATGAGGGCCAGCACATAGTCGCCACCGCCCTCGGTGATCTGCCGGGCCACCGTTTTCTGACAGCCGATAGCGTCGATCGTCACCGTGACGCCGTCCAGGTCGAACAAGGACAGGATCTCGGGCAGGGCCGTGATCTCGTTCGCCTTCGCGTCCACCCGGCGTTGAGCCACCAACAGGCGAGCCTCACAGGACCAGGCATGAAGCAGGTGCAGTGCACGAGCCGCTGAACCACGGTGGGAGCGGCGGACGGTTTTGCCGTCCAGTGCCAGTTGATCCAGCCTGTCGCCGCCGATTCGGGCATGGGCGGCCCAATCGAAAAACGCCGCCTCGAACGCCTCCGGGTCGATCAGGGAAAAGACGCGCCCGAAGGTGTCGTGGGAGGGGGTGCCGTTGGGCAGCGGCAAGAATTGTCGCAACCAGTCCTCCTTGGCACGGCCAAATTCTGCCACGGCTTCCCAGTCATCCATGCCGGAGAGTGTTGCACAAAGGGCGATACCGAGGATGTCCGACAGCCCATGCAGCTTGTTTTGCGTGGTCCGGCGCGGATCGGGGAGGGATTCGAAGAAAGGCTTGGGGTTCGGCAGCATGGCAACGGTTTCTGCAAATGCCGGAACTAAGCCGTTTTCGCACCGGCACCGGGCTCTCCGAGGCTGATGTGGTCGGGTCTGGCTGACCGTCTGCCGCCAGGACGGCGGCAGCCGAGCCCTCACGGCGTGTCAGACAGGCCCGACCACATCGACCCTGACGATCTTGTCATCGCCTCGTGATAGTGCGATTGCCCTGGTCTCAGAGCGTGATGGCGGCAACCCAGCCGAACAGCAGCAGCGGCAGGTTGTAGTGCAGGAAGGTCGGGACGACGGTGTCCCAGATGTGATTATGCTGACCGTCGATATTGAGACCGGCGGTCGGGCCCAGGGTCGAATCCGATGCCGGAGAACCGGCATCGCCGAGCGCAGCGGCGGTGCCCACCAGGGCGACGATCGCCACCGGCGAGAATCCCAGCTGCATCGCCAGGGCACATAGATCGCCGCGATGATCGGAATGGTCGAGAAAGACGAGCCAATACCCAGCGTAATCAGCAGGCCGACGAACAGCATCGCAAAGGCCGCCATCGGCTTGCTGCCCCCCATGATCTGCGCCGACGCGCTGACCAGCGTCCCGATATGGCCGGTGTCGCGCAGCACCTGGGCAAAGCCACTCGCCGCAATCATGATGAAGCCGACCATTGCCAGCATCTTCATGCCTTCGGTGAAGGCATCATCGCCTTCGCTCCATTTCAGCACACCGGACAGCGAGAAGATCAGGAAACCGATCAGGCCGCCCAGTACCATCGAGTCCGTTTGCAGCTGAACCAGGAAAGCCGCCAGAATAGCCCCGACCGCCACCAGCATCGTCTTCGCAGAGTAGGGCGCACTGGTGCTTTCGGTACGGGCGATACGATCCATGTCGTAGTCGCGCCTGCCCCGGTAGCTGATGAAGATCGCCACCAGCAGCCCCGTGATCATGCCCAGCCCCGGGATCAGCATCGCCGAGAACGGGTCGATGCCACTGGTGTCGAGGCCACTCTTGCCGATATTGGCCAGCAGTATATCGTTGAGGAAGATCGAGCCGAAACCCACCGGCAGCAGCATATAGGGCGTGACCAGTCCGAATGTCAGCACACAGGCGACCAGCCGGCGGTCCATGCGCAGCTTCGCCATCACGAACAGCAGCGGCGGGACGAGCAGCGGAATAAAGGCGATATGGATCGGGATAATGTTCTGCGATGAACAGGCGAAGACCAGGATCATGCCGATAAGGCCATAGCGAATCTGCCCGACGCGCCTGTCATTGTCGCTCTTGCCCAGCATCCTGGCGATCCTGTCCGCCAGCATGTGGGGTATGCCGGACTTCGAGATCGCCACGGCAAAGGCGCCCAGCATCGCATAACTCAGCGCGATCTGGGCACCGCCACTAAGTCCTTCGTTGAAGGACGAGACGGTCTTTTCCATCGACAGCCCGCCGATGACACCACCAAGCAGTGAGGCCGTAATCAGGGAGATCACGACATTCACCCTTACCAGGCTGAGCAGCAGCATCGCCAGTACGCTGACCAGTACCGCATTCATGCCGAAGCCGACCGGATCGATCATGCGATACACCACATAGCCTGATATCGCCGCGAACAGGGCGATAACGACGCGGGACACCCCTGCTCCGAGACAGCGGGGGAAGAGAGTTCATGGTTCAAGATGCAGTCCTCGTTATAGTTATGGATCCACAGGTCTTATCCGGTGCCACCCGAAGGCCCGGGAAGTATTCATCAGCCGGCCGCGCACCTGTGTACCACAGGCGCGCAAGGGTGCAGAGATCCGCGCCGCGATGCAACTCCGATGCCGAAGCCGGGCCCTGATGAGCCCCGGAATTTCCGGGTGGCGTCCTTGTTCCGTTCCGCCGTCCGCGGGCGGAACCCATGCCGCACCCGGAGTCGGGCTCCGGATGCGGACAATTCGTCGAGCGTCGGACTCAGTGACTGGGCAGCAGGTCAGCCGGCATATAGCGGTTGAGCACGCCGCCCTGAATCAGATCGCGAGCATTCTCGATATCCGGCGAGAAGTAGCGGTCCTTGTCGTAGAAGGGTACCCGGCTGCGCAGGTCTGCCTTGGCCGCTTCGATCAGCTCGGCTGCCTTGAGCGGTGCGCGAAAATCGAGTCCCTGACAGGCCGCCAGGTATTCCACCGCGAGGATACCGGCGGTATTGTCACCCATGTCCTTGAGGCGGCGGCCGGCAAAGGTCGCCATCGAGACATGGTCCTCCTGGTTAGCCGAGGTCGGCAGACTGTCGACCGACGCCGGGTGGGCCAGGGTCTTGTTCTCGGACGCCAGGGCGGCGCCGGTCACCTGGGCGATCATGAAGCCGGAATTGACGCCGCCGTTTTCGACCAGGAAGGGCGGCAGCTTGCTCAGGTTCGAATCGATCAGCAGGGCCATGCGGCGCTCCGACAGCGAGCCGATCTCGGCGATCGCCAGTGCCAGATTGTCGGCCGCCATCGCCACCGGCTCGGCGTGGAAATTGCCGGCCGAGATAAAGTCGTCGGTCTCGGTGAATACCAGCGGGTTGTCGGATACCGAATTGGCTTCGGCCAGCAGCACTGCGGCGGCCTGGCGGATCTGCTGCAGGCAGGCGCCCATGACCTGCGGCTGGCAACGCAGCGAGTAGGGGTCCTGGACCTTTTCACAGCCCTGGTGCGACGCACCGATCTCGGAGCTGTCACCCAGCAGGTGACGGTAAGCCGCTGCGGCATCGATCTGTCCCTGCTGACCACGGACCTCGTGAACGCGCGGGTCGAAGGGACGACGGCTGCCCAGCGCCGCCTCGACCGAAGAGGCGCCGGCCACGACCGCCGCAGCGAAGAGATCCTCGGCCGCAAACAGGCCCTGCAACGCAAAGGCCGTGGATGCCTGGGTGCCATTGAGCAGCGCAAGCCCCTCCTTGGGCGCCAGGGTAATCGGCTCGAGACCGGCGATACGCAGGCCTTCGGCCCCGGACAGCCGCTCACCGCGGTAGGTCACTTCGCCTTCGCCGAGCAAGACCGTGCTCATATGGGCCAGTGGCGCCAGATCACCGGATGCGCCGACCGAGCCCTTCTGCGGGACGCAGGGATAGACCTCGGCGTTGACCAGCCTGATCAGCGCCTCGATGACCTCCAGACGGATACCGGAATAGCCGCGGGCGAGGGAGTTGATCTTGAGCGTCATCATCAGCCGCACGGTCGATTCGGACATCAGCGCGCCGATGCCGGCCGCATGGGACAGCACGATACTGCGCTGCAGCAGCTCGAGGTCCTGCGGGGCGATACGGGTATTGGCCAGCAGGCCGAAACCGGTGTTGATGCCGTAGACGACACGGTTCTGCTGGATGACGCGGGCGACCGCCGCGGCGCTGGCGTGGATCGCCTCATGGCTGGTCGGGTCAAGCGCCAGCTGAACAGGCGCCAGGTTGACGGTACGAAGATCCGCTAGGGTCATCTGGCCCGGCTGAATGGTAAGTGTGTGCATCTCTGACTCCTGCAAGACTAGGGTGGAACTGGCTGTGAACAACGGAACCCGTTGTCGCCCAATTTGTATATACCTATATATTACAATGCGGGATCATCGCAATAACCGAAACCTGCCGGGCTCGCACAAAAGGCGGGATGGCGTCGCGGCATTACTTTGTCAGGGCCTCCCAAAAAACCAAAAACAAGAATATTAATCCTTTATTTACTTGTACTTACATCAAAACATCCGCCCCTGTAACCGCGCTCCCGGCACCTTTCGCGACCGGCTGCAGCGCGGATTCAAGTATTTGTATAGTCATTAGCGTGGCTAATCTTGCCGCCACGACAGCCGCCGCACCAGAAAGTCCTCTGTCCTGGAAACTGTGACATTGCGACGCTTGCGTTGTCTCACAAGTATGGGTCAATCAGGGCGCAGCTATGCTGTTGCCTGCTGTTCACAACGGATACGGGGGATGTTGCCGTGTCGGATCGATGGTCGTTCTATCTCGCCATTGAAGGCTTCAATGCCGCCTGCGAACCGGAGGCCGAAGTGCTGGCGTCGGTCGAACAGCTGATGCAGGCCATTTTTCGCATGGGTCGCTACGGCTGCCCCGGGCATCCCAACCAGCTGTTCGTGCTGCAGTGCGGCGACGGCTTCCTGGTGACCAGCGAGCTTCATGAAGAGTCGCTGGAGCGCTGCGCCTGCATCGCCGTGGCCATCATGCAGCACCTGGCAGCCGAAGGCTATCTGGCGCGGGGCGCCATCAGCGAGGGTGAACTCGTCGACCTGCAGGATGAACAACCCCCGAACTGCGCGCCAGCCTGGTGGAGGATCACACCTATTCGCTGCATATGGGATTGATGAACACCAGCCCGGTGACAGGCACCGCCCTGATACGCCCGCTGGCCATAGACCGGATTGCACCGCGGGGGCCGCTGCTGTGCATTCGCCGGTCCCGCGTCGACCGCCTCGGCGCCGGGGTGCCCTCTGTGCCGATCGACGACAGCTCCAACCTGGCGTCGATCGACTGGGTCCATATGCGCTCGCCGCTGCTCGACCGTCTGCGCAAGGCAGCGACCCTGAGTGGCGGAACCGGCGCGAAACTGGAGCGGCTGCTCGATGCCATCTGCCGGTCCAGGCCCGTTCCCGAGGACTGGGCCTCGAACGTTAGACAGCTGCTGCGGATTCCGGAACCTGGAACAGGGAATACGAACAGCGGAACCTGAACCCCGGAATTCGCAGGCTCATTCCAGACCACGGTTGGGTATGGCGACGGGTATGTTTGGCTGTGGCGGCGGGTCCCGGAAGGCGCGTATCGACTGCGATAAAAACGCACAAAGCAGCCCGAAGGCTGCTTTGTGCGTTTTGCGATACGGCAGGAACCGGATCAGACGTCGAGGTTCGACACCCGCAGGGCATTCGACTCGATAAAGTTGCGGCGCGGCTCGACGTCGTCGCCCATTAACGTCGTGAACAGCTGATCGGCGGCGATCGCATCGTCAACGGTGACCTGCAGCATGCGGCGCGAATCCGGGTCCATCGTGGTCTCCCACAACTGCTCCGGGTTCATCTCGCCGAGACCCTTGTAGCGCTGGATGTAGTAGCCGCGACGGGACTGATCGAGCAGCCAGCCCATGGCCTCCTCGAAGTTCGAGATCGGCCGTACCCGTTCCCCGCGCTTCATGTAGGCACCTTCCTCGAGCAGAGACACCAGCTTCTCGCCGAGGGTGGTGATGGCCAGGTAGTCCCGCGAGGCGAAGAAGTCCTCGCTGAAGCGGTAGTAGTTCTCGACACCGTGCAGCAGGTGATTCACTTCCGGCAGGAACTGGCTGTGTTCGCGATCCTCGACGATCTCGCACAGGTACTTCTCGTTGCCCACCGCCAGCTGCCCCAGCTGCGTGCAAAGCTGCTGGCTCCACTGTTCAACGGCGGCACGATCCTTCAGCTGGGCCACTTCGAGGCGCGGCATGTACAGCATCTGCTTGAGGATATGCACCGGGTAGAGCATGCTCAGGCGATTGATCAGCTTGTCGACGGTGCGGTACTCGTTGACCAGGGTCTCGAGTGACGCGCCGCTCAGCGGCGGGGCTTCCTCGTTGACATGGAAGCTGGTGCCGTCGAGCGCGCCCTGCAGCAGGTAGTTCTCCAGGGCGTCGTCGTCCTTGAGATACTGCTCCTGCTTGCCTTTCTTGATCTTGTACAGCGGCGGCTGGGCGATGTAGATATGGCCGCGCTCGATCAGTTCCGGCATCTGGCGGAAAAAGAAGGTCAGCAGCAGGGTGCGGATATGGGAGCCGTCGACGTCCGCATCGGTCATGATGATGATGTGGTGGTATCGCAGCTTGTCCGGATTGAATTCCTCGCGTCCGATGCCGCAGCCCAGCGCTGTGATCAGGGTGCCGACCTCGGCCGACGACAGCATCTTGTCGAAGCGCGCCTTCTCGACGTTGAGGATCTTGCCCTTGAGCGGCAGGATCGCCTGGTTGCGACGATCACGCCCCTGCTTGGCGGAACCGCCCGCGGAATCACCCTCCACCAGGTAGAGTTCTGACAGCGCCGGGTCCTTCTGCTGGCAGTCCGCCAGTTTGCCGGGCAGGCCGGCGACATCTAGAACGCCCTTGCGGCGGGTCATCTCGCGGGCCTTGCGCGCCGCCTCGCGGGCGCGGGCCGCATCGATCATCTTCGACACCACGGCCTTGGCTTCCTGCGGGCTTTCCTGCAGGAAGTCGGCGAACTGCTGGCCCATCATCTGTTCGACCGCGGTTTTCACCTCGGACGACACCAGCTTGTCCTTGGTCTGGGACGAAAACTTCGGATCCGGCACCTTGACCGAGATGATCGCCGTCAGGCCTTCGCGGCAGTCGTCGCCGGTGGTGGCGATCTTGCTGCCCTTGTTGAGGCTTTCGGACTCGATGTAGTTGTTCAGGCAACGGGTCAGGGCAGTACGGAAACCGGACAGGTGGGTACCGCCGTCGCGCTGCGGAATGTTGTTGGTAAAGCAGTGCAGGCTTTCCTGGAAGCTGTCGTTCCACTGCAGCGCCACCTCGACGCCGACGCCGTTCTCGTGCATGGCGTTGAAATGGAAGACCTTGTTGACCACGCTTTTGTTGTGGTTCAGGAACTCGACGAAGGCGCTGAGGCCACCTTCGTATTCGTAGACGTCCTCGCGGCCGCTGCGCTCGTCGCGCAGCACGATGCGCACACCCGAGTTGAGGAACGACAGCTCGCGCAGACGCTTGGCCAGAATATCGTACTGGAAGGCGATATGGGTGAAGGTTTCGGGCGACGGCTTGAAGCGTACGCTGGTGCCGCTGCTGCCGGTTTCGCCGACCACCTTCAGCGGCTCGTCCGGCACGCCGTGATGATAGATCTGCTCGTGGACCTGGCCGGCACGGCGGATGGTCAGCTTCAGCTCGCTGGAGAGGGCATTGACCACCGAGACCCCGACGCCATGCAGGCCGCCGGATACCTTGTAGCTGTTGTCGTCGAACTTGCCGCCGGCATGCAACACGGTCATGATGACCTCGGCCGCCGACACGCCTTCCTCTTCGTGCATGTCGGTCGGAATGCCGCGGCCGTTGTCGCTGACGCTGACACTCTCGTCCGGGTGGATCACGACCTTGATCTCGGAGCAGTGTCCGGCCAGGGCTTCGTCGATCGAGTTGTCGACCAGCTCGAACACCATGTGGTGCAGGCCGGTACCGTCATCGGTGTCCCCGATATACATGCCGGGTCGCTTGCGCACGGCATCGAGTCCCTTGAGGACCTTGATGCTCGAGGAGTTATAGCTCTGGTTTTCGTCGCTCATCATCATCTCCTAACTCAATCAGCGTGCGACAGCTTCCCTGCATCAACCCGAAAACGGCTGACATCGGTCTGGGGCAGCCAGATCCCGTCAAGTGCGGCGGGGTCGACACAGGTAATAAAACACTGGTTGGAGGTTTCCTCCAAAAACTGGCAGAACAGCCGGCAATGCTGTTCATCCAGCTCCGACGGCAAGTCGTCGATCAGGTATATGCAGGGACGGTTGTTCAGGCGATAGAACAGGGCGCCCTGGGCCAGCTTGAGGGCGCTGACCACCAGCTTCTTCTGCCCGCGTGACAGACGCTCGGCGGCGTTGTGGCCATCCGCCCGCACTCGCAGGTCCGCCCGCTGGGGGCCGGCGCCGGTGAAGCCCTGTTTCAGATCGCGCGCCAGTCCCTCTTCCAGCAACTGATCCAGCGGGGTCTTGCGATCCCAGCCCGGACTGAACCTCAGCTCCACCGCCACACCACCGAGCAGGCGGCCGAGTGTGGCTTCGAAATCGGGTTTCAGCAGCTCGATATACTGCTCGCGCAGCTGCGTCATCTGCTCGGCATAGGCGACAAATTCCTGATCCCAGATGCGCCTGAGCCGAGGGTCGATTTTACCACACTTCAGCAGCGAGTTTCGTTGTTTCAGTACACGCCGGAAGCCGCGCCAGAGCTGGATGAAGCTGCGGTCGGAATGAAACACGCCCCAGTCGATGAACTGGCGCCGGATCGACGGACTGCCCTCGAGCAACAGAAAGGTATCGGAATCGATCACCTGCAGCGGCAGCAGCTGCGCCAGCTCGGAGAGCTCGATCGACTGGCCGGCATGACGTACCCGCACTTCGCCGTCGAGCCGGCGCTCGACACCCAGCGGCAGCGCCGGCGCACCGGGCAGGGCCTGGACCTGGGCGAATACCAGGCAGGCATCCTGGCCACTCTGCACCAGATGGCGGATCTGGGTGGTACGGAAGGAACGGGTCAGACCGAGAAAGTGGATGCCCTCCAGCAGGCTGGTCTTGCCGCTGCCGTTGTCACCGTGAA
Source organism: Marinobacterium aestuariivivens (assembly GCF_042661465.1). Classification (NCBI taxonomy): domain Bacteria; kingdom Pseudomonadati; phylum Pseudomonadota; class Gammaproteobacteria; order Oceanospirillales; family Oceanospirillaceae; genus Marinobacterium; species Marinobacterium aestuariivivens. The sequence goes on from NZ_JBHSWE010000001.1 coordinate 2,183,776, forward strand.
TGATATTGATGCGGGGCGAGGGGTCGAGGCGCACGTCCGCCACATTACGGATATGCTGGATATGCAGGCTCTTTATCGGCATAGAAATGGCTTCGGCCGGGCGTGCCCGGCCGTATCGGCGCCGCGGATCACATCCGCATCGGCATCACGACATAGAGACTGTCGCTTTCGTCGACCCCTTCGATCAAGGCGCTGCTGTTGGCATCGGACAGGGTGAAGCGCACCTGCTCGGAGTTCAGGATCGACAGGCTGTCGAGCAGGTAGTTGACGTTGAAGCCGATCTCCAGCGAATCGCCCTCGTAGTCCACCGCGACGGTTTCTTCCGCCTCTTCCTGTTCCGGGTTGTTGGCCATCACCTGCAGCGCGCCATTGGTCAGCGACAGGCGGACGCCGCGATACTTCTCGTTCGACAGGATGGCGATACGGCTCAGCACCTGGCGCAGCTCCTGGCGGTCGCCGATCATGTACTTGTTGCCGTTGCGTGGAATCACGCGCTGATAATCCGGGAATTTACCGTCGACCAGCTTGGAGGTGAAGATGAAGTCGCCGACATGGGCGCGGATATGGTTGGCGCCGACCACCAGCCGCACCGAGTCCTCGCCGTTCTGCAACAGGCGGGCCAGCTCCAGGATCCCCTTGCGCGGCACGATGATCTGGTGATGCGTGCCGTTATCGGCCTGCACCTCGGCGATGCAGGTCGCCAGACGGTGGCCGTCGGTCGAGACCGCCCGCAGCTGACCGCTGTCGACCTCCAGCAACATGCCGTTGAGGTAATAGCGCACGTCCTGCTGCGCCATCGAAAAACCGGTTTGGTCAATCAGGTGACGCAACCCGCCCTGGGTCAACGCAAGCTCCAGCGCCTGGGGCTGTCCTCGACGTTGGGGAACTCGGCCGCCGGCAGCGTCGACAGGCTGAAACGGCTGCGGCCGGACTTGATCACCATCTTCTGACCGGTCAGTGTCAGCTCGATCAGGGAGTCGTCCGACAGCGACTTGCAGATATCCATCAGCTTGCGCGCCGGTACCGTGACCGATCCCGCCTCGGCCGGCTCGTCGAGCGTCACCCGACCCACCAGTTCGACTTCCAGGTCGGTCCCGGTCATGGACAGCTGGTCGCCCTCGGCCACCAGCAGAATGTTGGACAGCACCGGCAGGGTCTGACGACGCTCAACGACACCGGCTACCAGCTGCAGGGGTTTGATTAACGCTTCGCGCGATATGACGAATCTCATGGCGATCTACCTTGTTACGATCCGATACTACGCCGTCAGGTGACGCAGCAGATTCTGATAATCCTCTCTGATGTCCGTATCACTCTCCCGCAGCTCCTTGATCTTACGACAGGCATGCAACACGGTAGTATGATCGCGACCCCCAAATGCATTGCCGATCTCCGGCAGGCTGTGATTGGTCAGCTCCTTCGACAGGCTCATCGCGACCTGGCGCGGCCGCGCAATCGAACGGCTGCGGCGCTTGGATAGCAAATCGGACACTTTGATCTTGTAATAATCGGCGACAACCCGCTGAATGTTATCAATACTAACCTGTTTGTCCTGTAACGCCAGCAGGTCTTTCAGCGACTCCTTGATAAAGGGAGTGGTAATCGCGCTGCCCGTGAAATGGGCATTGGCAATGACGCGTTTCAGTGCACCCTCGAGCTCGCGCACGTTGGAACGGATCTTCTGTGCCAGGAAGAAGGCGGCATCGTCCGGCAGCACGATCTTCGCCTCTTCGGCCTTCTTCATCACGATGGCAACCCGGGTCTCGAGCTCCGGCGGCTCGATCGCCACCGTGAGGCCCCAGCCGAAACGGGACTTGAGCCGCTCCTCGACACCGTTGATCTCCTTCGGATAACGGTCGCTGGTCAGGATCATCTGCTGACCGCCCTCGAGCAGCGCGTTGAAGGTGTGGAAAAACTCTTCCTGGGAGCGCTCCTTGCCGGCGAAGAACTGGATGTCGTCGATCAGCAGCGCATCGACCGAACGGTAATAGCGCTTGAAGTCGTTGATGGCATTGAGTTGCAGCGCCTTGACCATGTCGGCGACAAAACGCTCGGAGTGCAGGTAGACGATGCGCGCATTGGGGTTGCGCTTGAGCATCTCGGTTCCCACCGCGTGCATCAGGTGGGTCTTACCGAGGCCGACACCACCGTATATAAACAGAGGGTTGTAGGAGCCGCCGGGATTGTCCGCCACCTGCTGCGCCGCCGCCAGCGCCAGCTGGTTGGACTTGCCCTGAACAAAAGACTCGAAGGTGAAGGACGGATTGAGGTTCGACTGGTGCTTGACGCCGCCTTCGACCTCGACCTGCCGTTCGTGGCGCGGGCTGATCGGTGCAAACGCCGGCTCCGGCGGCGCCATATCGAGCTCCAGCTGGGGCTCGGGACGCAGCGACTCGGGCTCCGGCGCCACGGCGCCTCCATTCATATAGGCCTGCTGAGGCGCGGTCTCGTAGGCCGGTGCCATCGACTGATGCGGCGGGGCCGGGCGCGGATCCCGCGGCGGCGCCACGGGCCGGCTGCGCAACGGCGCCATCGCCGGCCGGGCAGGGGAGCGCAGGGCGCCGCCGCCATGCTGCGCGACTTCGAGCCGCACATCGGCGCTGATATCGCCGGTGACTTCACAGACCACCTGACGGATGCGACTGAGGAAACGGTCATTGACCCAGTCGCGTACGAAACGGTTGGGGGCCAGCAACACCAGCATGCCCTCGCTGCCGCCTTCGGCGCGCAGCGGACGGATCCAAGTATTGTACTGCTGAGCCGGGAACTCCTCCTGCAGGCTTCTCAAGCATTGTTCCCATAGCTCGGTGGACATCGGTACTCCTGTGGGGCTTCGGCTGGCCGTACTGACAACGTATAGCGGCTGATTCTAGCGGGTTGAAAAGCACTTATCCACAGTGTTCTAAAACTTATTTACCGTGCCCCGGGATCCGGCCTTGATTGCCAGAGTTATCAACGCCAACCCGGCCCGATCGGGCCCGGGTCGGGTCGACCGCCGTGCAAAACCGGGTTGAGCGCAGCTTAATGACAGCTTATGTAACACATTATAAACAGTTTATATTGTTGTTTTATTTGCCTTATTAGTGCTTATCAACATAATTGTGCAAAACCCGCCGCAAATACCCGGATCATCCCCAGCCCCCCATCCCGGGCCGTCACAACGCCCAGGACGTCGCACATTTTCACTCCAACGAAAGCAAATAACCGATTGCGGACTAATCAGTATTCCGCTATAGTGCCGCGTCTAATTTTCACCCCTTGGATTTTCAGCCGCCTGACAGCCCCAAGGGGCTGTTGACGTTTGCGAGTATGTCCTGCCGGGACTGTTTTCACACAAGACAAGGCGCGAGTTGCGCAGTTTGGTAGCTCCAAATAAGCGACGAGCAACACCGTATTGTGCGAAAACAGCCCCGGCCCTTCAGGGTTGATCTGCAAAAGGCCTCATACGGCTTCAGCGAACTGGCTAAGGGAACCACCCTGAGCGGCATTCGCTTCATTGTCTGAGGACTTTTGCAGAACAACAGGAGACACCCGTAAACGTCAACAGCCCCTGGTGTTAGCGAGGGCTGAGTGAGTAGGACTGAAGCTATGAAAAGAACTTTTCAACCCAGCGTACTGAAGCGTAAGCGTACCCACGGTTTCCGTGCCCGCATGGCCACCAAAAACGGTCGCGCCGTACTGAACCGTCGTCGCGCTAAAGGCCGCAAGCGTCTGAGTGCTTAATGCACTCGACGCTTTTGGTCTGGTAGCAGTGGATGACCGGATTCGAATACCCTCGCCAGCTCAGAATTCTGACTGGTGAGGGTTTCAAACGTGTCTTCGACAAGGTCTCACTGAAGGTTCCGGATCAGCCCATACTGATTCTTGCCCGCTTCAACGAGCTCGATCACCCCCGGATCGGCTTTGTCATCTCCAAAAAAATGTACGTCGAGCCGTGAAACGCAACCGCATTCGACGTATCATTCGCGAATCCTTTCGCCTCAATCAGCACAAGCTTCCCCCGGTCGACCTCGTCATACTGGCACGCAAGGGCCTGGACGAACTCGAGCCTGAAGAATTGCATCAGCTTATGAACAAGTGCTGGTCGCGGCTGAAACACAAGGCAAAGAAAGCTAACCCGCAAAGATAGTGATCCTGACGCCATGGATGTAAAGCGAGTCATACTGTTTGCTGCCCTAGCATTGATCTCCTACGTGCTGGTACTGCAGTGGAACCAAGATTACGGCACCAAGGCTCCGGCCCCGGAATCCCAGACCTCCGTATCGGCCTACAGCTCCCAGAATGGCAGCGAAGTGCCCGCGGCCACTGACGCCGCCAGCGCCGAACCCAGCGCCGACGTTCCGGCCGACACCACAGCCAATGCCACCCGGTCCCAGCTCGTCAGCGTCAGGACCGATGTACTGGACGTGCTGATCGACACCAAGGGCGGCGACATCATCCAGGTGGCGTTGCCGCAGTACAAGGCCACTATCGACTCCGAACAGGCCTTCGTGCTGCTGGAGCAGAACAGTAACCGCACCTATGTCGCCCAGAGCGGCCTGGTCGGCCCCAATGGACCGGATGCCGCCGAGAGCGGCCGCCCGACCTACAGTGTCGAAGCCTCCGAATTCAGCCTCGGCGACCAGGACAGCCTCAATGTCGACCTGAGCTATACCGACCCTAACGGCGTCAAGGTGACCAAGCGCTTCAGCTTCACCCGCGGCTCCTATCAGGTCGGCCTGGACTACATTCTCGACAACCAGGGCCAGCAGAGCTGGACCGCCAACCTGTTCGGTCAGATCAAGCGCGACGGCAGTGCAGACCCGGCCGCCACCACCGATATGGGCATGCAGTCCTACCTCGGCGCGATCTTCTCCACCGAAGAGAACAACTACCAGAAGGTCGACTTCGATGATATCGACGACGGCAACTTCAAGCAGAGCTCGCCGGATGGCTGGGTGGCGATGGTGCAGCACTACTTCGTCAGTGCCTGGATCCCGGCGCCCGGTGCCGAGTACACCTACAGCACCCGCAAGCTGAACGGCAACTACATCGCCGGCTTCATTTCACCGACCCTGACGGTGCAGCCCGGCCAGCAGCAGACCGTTTCGGCCACCTTTTTCGCCGGTCCCAAGGACCAGGAGCAGCTGGCCGCGGCCCATGAAGACCTGCAACTGACCGTCGACTACGGCTGGCTCTGGTGGATCGCCTCGCCGCTGCACATGCTGCTGACCTGGATTCACAGCGTCCTCGGCAACTGGGGCCTGTCGATCATCGGCATTACCATACTGGTGAAGGCGGCACTGTTCCAGCTCAACGCCAAGGCCTTCAAGTCGATGGCCAAGATGCGCAAGTTCGGCCCTGAAATGCAGCGCATGAAGGAACTCTATGGCGACGACCGCCAGAAGATGTCCCAGGAGATGATGAAGCTGTACCAGAAGGAGAAGATCAACCCGCTGGGTGGCTGCCTGCCGATCCTGGCCCAAATGCCGATCTTCATCGCCCTCTACTGGGTACTGATGGAATCCGTCGAGCTGCGTCAGGCCGACTTCCTCTACCTGGCCGACCTTTCGGTCAAGGATCCGTACTTCATCCTGCCGATCCTGATGGGCGTGAGCATGTTCATCCAGCAGTCGCTGAACCCCGCGCCGCCGGATCCCATGCAGGCGAAGATCATGAAGATGCTGCCGATCGTCTTCACCTTCTTCTTCCTCTGGTTCCCGGCCGGTCTGACGCTGTACTGGGTGGTCAACAACATCCTGTCGATCGCACAGCAGTATATAATCAACAAGCAGATCGAAGGCGGCACGGCGGAAGCCAAGGCCGGCTAAAGAACAAGGCTCCTTCGGGAGCCTTTTTCATGTAGGGTGCTGGTGAGCAACGCGCACCTCACCACATTGAATTCGCGATGAGTTCGCGATGCGGTGCGCTTCGCTTACCGGCACCCTGCGTTCGTGGTTTCTGTTAACTGTCGACTGTTCAACTTGCCACTATGAGTTTAATCAACCAGGACACCATTGCAGCCCAGGCCACGCCTCCCGGACGCGGCGGTGTCGGCATTATTCGCGTCTCCGGCCCCCGCGCCCTGGAGATCGTCCGGGCGATCCTCGGCCTCGAACCGCAACCGCGCCATGCCCATTACGGCGCCTTCCTCGACGAGGGGGCCTGCAGATCGACCAGGGCATCGCGCTGTACTTTCCCGGCCCCAACTCCTTTACCGGCGAGGATGTGCTGGAACTGCAGGGGCATGGTGGCCCGGTGGTTATGGACACACTGTTGAAGCGAGCACTCACTCTAGGGGCTCGCCTTGCCAGGCCGGGCGAGTTCTCGGAACGTGCCTTTCTCAACGACAAACTCGACCTCGCCCAGGCCGAAGCGATCGCCGACCTGATCGACGCCAGCTCCACCCAGGCCGCCCAGTGCGCGCTGCGTTCGCTGCAGGGCGAGTTCTCCCGCCGCATCCACGACCTGGTCGAAGCGCTGATTCAGCTGCGCATCTATGTCGAGGCCGCAATCGACTTTCCGGAAGAGGAGATCGACTTCCTGGCCGACGGCAAGGTGCTGAGCGACCTGATCGACATTCTCGGCAGACTCGAAGCGGTTCAGGCCGAAGCGCGCCAGGGCAGCCTGCTGCGCGAGGGCATGAACGTGGTCATCGCCGGCCGGCCCAATGCCGGCAAATCGAGCCTGCTCAACGCGCTGGCCGGGCGCGAAACCGCAATCGTCACCGACATCGCCGGCACCACCCGCGACGTGCTGCGCGAACATATCCATATCGATGGCATGCCGCTGCATATCATCGATACCGCGGGTCTGCGCGATGCGCCGGACGAAGTCGAGCGTATAGGCATCGATCGCGCCTGGCAGGAGATACGCAAGGCCGATCGCATCCTGATGATGGCCGACAGCACCCAGACCCAGGCCATGACCCCGGACCAGCTCTGGCACGATTTCGCCGAGCGGCTGCCGGACCTGTCGAAGGTCACGGTCATCCGCAACAAGGCCGATATCAGCGGCGAGTCCATTGGCACCCGGAAGGTAGGTGAATGCACACTTATCTCACTGTCGGCGAAAAACGGGCAGGGGATAGAGCAGTTGCGTGAACACCTGAAGGAATGCATGGGTTTTCAGAGCACCACCGAGGGCGGTTTCATGGCCCGCAGACGGCACCTCGATGCCCTCGAGCGGGCTCACCGGCTGCTCGAAACCGGCCGCGAACAGCTCGAGTACAACGGTGCCGGCGAACTGCTCGCCGAAGACCTGCGCCAGGCGCAACAGGCCCTGAACGAGATCACCGGCGAGTTCAGTTCCGACGACCTCCTCGGCCGTATCTTCTCGAGCTTCTGTATCGGCAAGTAGATACGTCAATGTGGGAAGCGGCTTTGGCCGCTCCCACGACCATTGCAGCATCTCTCCTCACAGCAGCGGCGCCCCGCCGCGAATCATCCAAGAATTTCATACTCCCGCTACCCGGCCTCCGCATCGACCCGTTAGGGGATCCTGAGCGGAGCGAAGCGTGGCGCCTGTCGGTACAAGATGCGTCGATCAAACGACTGCAGCCCAAAGCAGGCTGTGCACAAATATTTTTACCCACAGGCATTGTACCGACCCAAGTTAACCACAGGCCGACCGCGGTACAGCCCATACCGTATCTCGCACAACAACTCACAGCCTAGCCGAAGGCCTTTTATGCAGGGGTTGTCTACCGCTTATCCCTGCCTCTGGGAACAGCTATCCAACCATGTTATCAACTTTATATATTATTAATTTATAAGGAAATATATGCCTTATCTACAGAATATATCAACACTATAAGGCGACCTTCTCGTCGTCAAGACAGGATACCCACAAGCCGTTCCTGACGCAGTGAGACCCGTTCCGCTGTACGGCTCCCACTCGTTAACCACAGCTTGCGTACAGACTTGCCACCAACACATGGCTCTCGACCTGTACATGTCATGTGGAAAAAGAAAGCTGTGAATAGAGCATGGACAGCCCTGGGGTCAAAGCTGTGTACAACTTGCATGCGGGAAAACCGCTCAATTCATCCACAAACTGTCCCCTGCTTGCACCCCGGTCAACAGCACTTTCCGAACAACCTAGACCGTTCTGTAATTCGCTGTTTTATAAGTATTTTTCCATGTTTGTCACAGCAAAGGCCGCTGTTAATAATCACAACCTACAAGGAAAAAGATATATAAGAATACTTTTCTTAAGATTCTTTAAAGGAAAGTTGGACAAAGATAAGCTGATCGTTTTTTGTACATTTTATATGAGCACGCATAGGGGTATACTTAGCCCCCTTTTCGACACCGGGCGACTCCGTCCGGGATGATTCTCTGCAGAGGTATGAGTTGGTGGACTATCCAGGTCGTTTTGACGTGATCGTGATCGGTGGTGGTCATGCGGGCACTGAAGCCGCACTGGCATCTGCCCGCATGGGCGCCAGAACCCTGTTGCTGACCCACAACATCGAAACCCTGGGTCAGATGTCCTGCAACCCGGCCATCGGTGGCATCGGCAAGAGTCACCTGGTCAAGGAGATCGACGCGCTCGACGGCGCCATGGCCCGTGCAACGGATCGCGGTGGTATCCAGTTCCGGGTACTGAACTCCCGCAAGGGGCCCGCCGTACGCGCCACCCGTGCCCAGGCCGACCGGGTGCTCTACAAGGCAGCCGTGAGGGACATTCTGGAGAATCAGGCGAACCTGCAGATTTTCCAGCAGGCCGCCGATGACCTGATCGTCGAGGGCGATACCGTCAAGGGCGTCGTGACCCAGACGGGTATCCGCTTCCATGCCCAATCGGTCATACTCACCGTCGGGACCTTTCTGGGTGGACTGATTCATATCGGTCTGGAGCGACACTCGGCCGGACGTGCCGGGGATCCGCCGTCCATCGCACTGGCCGACCGTCTGCGCGAGCTGCCACTGCGCGTCGATCGCCTCAAGACCGGCACGCCGCCGCGCATCGATGCCCGCAGTGTCGATTTTTCCGTGATGCAGGAACAGCCCGGCGATACCCCGACGCCTCTGATGTCCTATATCGGCGATTCGTCGGAGCAGCCGCAGCAGATCAGCTGCCATATCACCCACACCAACGAGCGTACACACGAAATCCTGCGCAAGGGACTCGACCGTTCTCCGCTCTATACGGGCGTCATCGCCGGTGCCGGGCCGCGCTACTGCCCGTCGGTGGAAGACAAGATCATGCGCTTCGCCGACAAGACCTCGCACCAGGTGTTCGTCGAGCCGGAAGGGCTGTGCACCCACGAACTTTATCCCAACGGTATCTCGACCAGCCTGCCGTTCGATATCCAGCTCGAGGCGGTACGTTCGATTCGCGGTTTCGAGCAGGCCCATATCACGCGTCCGGGCTACGCCATCGAGTACGACTTCTTCAATCCGCAGGACCTGAAGCATTCGCTCGAGACGAAACATATTCAGGGCCTGTTCTTTGCCGGCCAGATCAATGGCACCACCGGCTATGAAGAGGCTGGTGCCCAGGGACTGCTCGCCGGTATCAATGCCGCCCATCGCGCCTTCGAGCGTGACGCCTGGTATCCCCGTCGCGACGAGGCCTATATCGGCGTGCTGGTCGACGATCTGATCACCATGGGCACGTCCGAGCCCTATCGCATGTTCACCAGCCGCGCCGAATACCGGCTAATCCTGCGCGAGGACAATGCCGATCTGCGACTGACGGAGAAAGGTCGCGAGCTGGGACTGGTCGGTGACGAGCGCTGGCAGAAATTCTGTGACAAGCGTGAAGCGATCGAACGCGAGAAGCAGCGGCTGCGCGACACCTGGATTCAGCCGGGCAGTGAAGCCGCAGCGTCCCTCGACAGCAAACTCAAGTCGTCGCTGACGCGCGAGTACAATCTGGCCGACCTGGTGAAGCGACCGGAACTCGACTACGCCGATGTCGCGAACTTGAAGGGCGAGGGGGTTGCCGACCAGCAGGTCGCGGAGCAGGTCGAGATCCAGTTCAAGTACGCCGGCTATATCGAGCGCCAGCGCGACGAGATCGAACAGATGCGGCGCCAGGAGAATACGCCGTTGCCGGTGGATCTCGATTACGGCCGGGTTGGCGGACTTTCTAACGAGTTGCGTTCCAAACTCGAGTCGGTGCGCCCGACGACCATCGCCCAGGCGGCCCGCATTCAGGGCATGACGCCGGCGGCGATTTCGCTGCTGCTGGTCTACCTGAAGAAGGCACAGTTCAAAAAGAATGCGGAGCAGGCGGCCGGCTGATGGATTCCCGACTCAAGGAAAAACTGGTGCGCCAAAGTGGTGCGATGGGCATCGAACTGACCCAGGATCAGACCGAAAAGCTGATGGCCTATCTCGGTCTGCTGGTGAAATGGAACCGTGCCTACAACCTGACGGCGGTGCGCGATCCGGACGAAATGGTCGACCGGCACCTGGTCGACAGTCTCAGCGTGCTGCCCCATATCGAGGGGCCGCGTCTGATCGACGTCGGCAGCGGCCCGGGCCTGCCCGGGATTCCGCTGGCGATCTGCCGGCCGGATATCGCCGTGACCACGCTCGACAGCAATGGCAAAAAGACCCGCTTCCAGCTTCAGGTGAAGGCGGAACTGGGTCTCGAAAACCTCGACGTCGTCAATGCGCGGGCCGAAAGCTGCGGGTTGGCGCCCTTCGATCAGGTGATCTCCCGTGCCTTCGCCTCCTTGCAGGAGATGATTCTCTGGACCGCCCAGCTGTGCCGCCAGGATGGTGTTTTTCTTGCAATGAAAGGACTGTATCCTGAGGACGAACTGCAGGCGCTGCCGGCCGGATATGCACTCAAGGCCAGCCATCCGCTTCAGGTACCGGGCACCGAAGGCGCCCGCCATCTGCTGATTCTTGGGAGACACTGATCTTGGCGAAAATCCTGACGATCACCAACCAGAAAGGCGGTGTGGGCAAGACCACGACCTGCGTCAATCTCGCGGCCTCGCTGGCGGCAACCAGGAAACGGGTGCTGATGATCGATCTGGACCCGCAGGGCAATGCCACCATGGGCAGCGGAGTGGACAAGCACTCGCTGGAGCTGTCGTCCTATGAGCTGCTGACCGGACAGGCGGACGCACGGCAGGCCCGATTGATCGACACGCCCGCCGGATATCACCTGATCGGCGCGAACGGTGACCTGACCGCGGCCGAGGTGGAGTTGCTGAGCCTGCCGCGGCGCGAATTCCGCCTGCGCATGGCGCTGCAGGAAGTCGGTGACGATTACGATTTCATCCTGCTCGACAACCCGCCGTCGCTGAATCTGTTGACGGTCAATGCCCTGGCCTGTTCGTCCGGCGTGATCATTCCGATGCAGTGCGAATACTATGCCCTCGAGGGGATCAGCGCCCTGGTCGGTACCATCAACAAGATCAACCAGCGGCTCAACCCGGCACTGAAGATCGAAGGCATACTGCGCACTATGTTCGATCCGCGCATGAGTCTGACGCGGGATGTCTCCAACCACTTGGTCGACTACTTCGGCGACAAGGTCTATCGCACCGTGATACCGCGCAACGTGCGCCTGGCCGAAGCGCCCAGCCATGGTTTGCCGGCGCTGCTCTACGACAAGAGTTCGCGCGGTGCCCTGGCCTACCTGGCGCTGGCCGGGGAACTGATCCGCAAAACCGAGCAGGAAGAGGCTGCTGCAGACGCCGCCGAGAAAACGGCGACTGAAGAGATGCGCAGCGCCGAAGCGGGCACCGAAGCCGTGAAGGAAGTGAACTGATGGCCGCGATGAAAAGAGGACTGGGCCGGGGGCTGGATGCACTGCTGTCGACCGTCAATGAAATCAATGAGCCGACGTCGGCAAAGCAGGACGTCGAGCCGCTCGATGGCTACCGGCTGCTGCCGGCGGCACGCATACAGCGGGGGCGTTACCAGCCGCGACGCGATATCGAGCCCCGCGCGCTCGAGGAACTGGCTGATTCCATCCGCGCCCAGGGGTGATGCAGCCCATAGTGGTGCGCGCCATCGAAGACGGCCGATTCGAGATCATCGCCGGTGAGCGCCGCTGGCGCGCCAGTCAGATGGCCGGGCTCGACGAGGTGCCGGCAATGGTGCGCGAAGTCTCGGATGAAGCAGCCATCGCCATGGCGCTGATCGAGAACATTCAGCGCGAAAACCTCAACCCCATCGAGGAGGCGGTCGCATTGCAGCGACTGCAGCAGGAGTTCGGGCTGACGCAACAGGAGGTCGCACAGGCCGTCGGCAAGTCCCGTTCGACCATCGCCAATCTGCTGCGCCTGATGAAGCTCGAGGAAGACGTCAAGAAGATGCTCGACTATGGCGATCTCGAGATGGGGCATGCCCGGGCGCTGCTGGCGCTGACCGGCGAGGGCCAGATCGAAGCCGCCCGCGATGTCGTGGCCCGGGGGCTGACGGTACGTCAGACCGAAGATCTGGTACGCAAACTGCAGCAGCCGCAGGAAGCCCCGAAAGAAACCCCGCCGCCGAATCCGGCCCTGGAGCAGATCGCCGGCGAGTTGAGCCGCCGCTTTGCGACCCCGGTTTCGATCAGTGCCAACGCCAAAGGCAAGGGCAAAATCACCATCGCCTATAGCGGCGAAGAGGAGCTCAACTCGATACTTCAGTACCTGAAGTAGTTTTGAGATGACAGTTTACAGTTATCAGTTGTTTTTCTGTTGACGGTAAACTGCCCACGCTTTTTGGTTAAAAAATAACCTTTGGTTTCCTTTCTTTCCCTGTTGTTGTTTACCATTATTCCGGTTGCATGAATTCCATTAATACAACCGTTCCATCCCGCTTCCCGCCACCTTGTACCTTAGTGTAAAAGGCGCCGGTTCCGGTTGATGCTATACAGCATTACCCCTATAATCATCGCGCTGAATTTGGGGCCAGTGTTCAAAAATAGAGCACTCAGGGCATCGAAAAACGCGACCTGAGCGGTTGATGGCATGTTAATGCACAGGGAAAGTTCGCCGCTGCGTCGTGTACTGCAAATCCTGCTTCTGCAAACCGCCATTGCACTGCTGTTGTGCGGCGGCTTGCTGCTGTTCGCCGGTCGGGTGGAATCCTGGTCGGCACTGCTTGGAAGCCTGATTTACCTGGTGCCCAATCTCTATTTTGCAGTGAAAACACTGTCCCGCCGGCGTGGCCTCACAGGGCCAAAGGTGTTGGCGGCCATGTACATTGGCCAAATATGGAAAATGGCACTGGCGATCCTGGGTTTCAGCCTGGTGTTCGTGCTGGTTCAGCCCCTCAGTCCATTTTCCCTATTTGGCGCTTTCATCCTGCAGCAGCTGATCGGCTGGATTGCCTATGCCAGGATGATGCCGACAACAGGTTCCTGAAACTTTAAAAGAGAGACTGAGAATGGCTAGTGGAACTGTCACATCCTCAGAATACATATCCCACCACCTGACGAACTTGACGTTCGGCAACCATCCGGAATCCGGTTGGGGTCTGGCGCAGAGCGCACAGGAAGCGGCGGAGATGGGGTTCTGGGCGATCAACGTCGATACCATGCTGTGGTCCGTCGGCCTGGGTGTATTCTTCCTGTGGTTCTTCGGCAAGGTCGCGAAAAGCGTGACAGCCGGCGTACCGGGCAACACCCAGAACTTCATCGAGACCGTCATCGAGTTCGTCGATGACAACGTCAAGGGTATCTTCCACTACAAGAACCCGGTGATTGCACCGCTGTCACTGACCATCTTCGTCTGGATCTTCCTGATGAACCTGATGGACCTGGTGCCGGTCGACTGGCTGCCGTACATCGCCGGCCAGATGGGTATCCACTTCATGAAAGTGGTGCCGACCACCGACGTCAACGCGACCGGCGGCATGGCCTTCAGCGTATTCGCGCTGATCGTCTACTACAGCATCAAGCAGAAAGGCGTGAGCGGCTTCCTGAAAGAGCTGTCGTTCCAGCCGCTTCCGAAGGTTTTCCTGCCGTTCAACCTGTTCCTCGAAATCGTCGGCCTGCTGGCCAAGCCGGTCTCACTGGCGCTACGTCTTTTCGGTAACATGTATGCCGGCGAAATGATCTTTATTCTGATCGCACTGCTGCCGTTCTGGATCCAGTGGGTGCTGTCGGTACCCTGGGCGATATTCCACATTCTGATTATCACCCTGCAGGCATTCATCTTCATGGTACTCACGATCGTGTACCTGGCGATGGCCCACGACGATCACTGATTGAAATATTGATCGGCGATCATTGCAAAACAGTTTGCTTTAAAACTTGAAACTTTAACTTAACCTTGAAAAATCTGGAGAAATCAAAATGGCTGAACTGCTGTATATCGCTGCGTCGCTGATGCTGGGTCTGGGTGCAATCGGTGCTGCTATCGGCATCGGTATCCTGGGTGGCAAGTTCCTCGAAGGCGCAGCCCGTCAGCCGGAACTGGTTCCGCTGCTGCGTACCCAGTTCTTCATCGTCATGGGTCTGGTCGACGCGATTCCGATGATCGGCGTGGGTCTGGGTCTGTACGTCCTGTTCGCTGTTGCCGGCTAATAAGTAGTAGTCATTCGAACACCTACTTTATTAGACAACCGCGAGAGGTAATGGCGTGAATATCAATCTCACCATCATTGGTCAGGCCATTGCATTCTTCATCTTCGTCGTATTCTGCATGAAGTACGTGTGGCCCCCGATTACAGGGGCCCTCGCAGAACGCAAGAAGAAGATTGCCGAAGGTCTTGAAGCTGCCGACCGTGCCACCCGTGATCTGCATCTGGCCCAGGAAAAGGCCACTGCAAACCTTCACGAGAGCAAGGTCCAGGCCGCCGCCATCATTGAACAGGCCAATAAGCGGGCAAACCAGATCATCGATGAAGCCAAAGAGCAGGCGCGGACTGAAGCAGACCGCATCAAGACCGCTGCTCAGGCCGAAATCGAACAGGACGCGAACCGTGCCAAAGAAGCCCTGCGTGCGCAGGTGGCTGCTCTGGTCATGGCGGGTGCTGAAAAGGTTCTGGAAGCCTCTATTGACGAAAAAGCCCACGCACAGCTGCTTGAGAAGCTGTCCGCTGAGCTTTAAGCGAGGTTTAAGATGGCTGAACTCAATACAGTCGCTCGGCCTTATACCAAAGCTGCATTCGAATACGCGCTGGCACAGGGCGCTCTCGATCAGTGGTCCAAAATGCTCGCAACGGCCGCCGTGGTGGTTCAGGACGAGCGCATGGCCCAGGTCCTGAGCAGCCCTGCTCTGAGCAGCGAGCAGAAAGCGGCCGCGATGATCAGCGTCTGCGAAGACGAACTGAACGACGCCGGCAGGAATTTCATCTCCCTGCTGGCCGAGAACCATCGCACTTTTCTGCTCCCGGCAATCCAGGCGCAGTTCGAGCAGCTGAAAGCCCGTCAGGAAGCGTCCGTCGACATCGACGTGACCACGGCTTTCGAACTGGACGAGCAGCAGCAACAGAAACTATCTCAGGCCATCGGCACCAAACTGGGCCGCGCCGTGAAAATGACCACCCAGGTCGACAAGAGCATCCTGGGCGGGGTCGTGGTTCGCAGCGAAGACCTGGTGATCGACGGTTCGGTCCGCGCCCGTCTGGCGAAGCTGGCCGAAGCGATGACGTCCTGAGGGTGAGGAATTATCATGCAGCAACTGAATCCATCTGAGATCAGCGAGATTCTCAAGAAGCGCATCGAGAAGCTCGATGTGTCTTCTGAAGCCCGCAACGAGGGCACTATCGTCAGCGTGTCCGATGGTATCATCCTGATCCACGGTCTGGCTGATGTCATGTACGGGGAGATGATCGAGTTCCCCGGCGGCGTATACGGTCTGGCACTGAACCTGGAGCGTGACTCCGTGGGTGCCGTGGTACTGGGCGACTACCAGAGCCTGGTCGAGGGCATGACTGCCCGTTGCACCGGCCGCATCCTGGAAGTGCCGGTCGGTCCGGAACTGCTGGGTCGCGTCGTCGACGCCCTCGGCAACCCGATTGACGGCAAGGGCCCGGTCGAAGCCAAGCTGACCGACGCCATCGAGAAGGTCGCGCCGGGCGTTATCGCCCGCCAGTCCGTCGACCAGCCGGTGCAGACCGGTCTCAAAGCGATCGACGCCATGGTGCCGATCGGCCGCGGTCAGCGCGAGCTGATCATCGGCGACCGCCAGATCGGCAAGACCGCGATTGCCATCGACGCGATCATCAACCAGAAAGGCACCGGCATCAAGTGTATCTACGTTGCCATCGGTCAGAAGCAGTCGACCATTGCCAACGTGGTGCGCAAGCTGGAAGAGCACGGTGCGATGGATCACACCATCGTCGTGGCTGCCGGCGCCGCCGACCCGGCCGCCATGCAGTACCTGGCACCGTACGCCGGCTGTGCCATGGGCGAATACTTCCGCGACCGCGGTGAAGATGCGCTGATCATCTATGACGACCTGACCAAGCAGGCCTGGGCCTACCGCCAGATCTCCCTGCTGCTGCGTCGTCCGCCGGGCCGTGAAGCTTACCCGGGTGACGTTTTCTACCTGCACTCCCGTCTGCTCGAGCGTGCCGCCCGCGTGAACGCCGACTACGTCGAGAAGTTCACCAACGGTGAAGTGAAAGGCCAGACCGGTTCCCTGACCGCGCTGCCGATCATCGAAACGCAGGGCGGCGACGTCTCCGCGTTCGTTCCGACCAACGTGATTTCCATCACCGACGGCCAGATCTTCCTGGAATCCAGCCTGTTCAACTCGGGTATCCGTCCGGCCATCAACGCCGGTCTGTCCGTATCCCGAGTTGGTGGCGCGGCCCAGACCAAGATCGTCAAGAAGCTGGGCGGCGGTGTCCGTCTCGCCCTGGCGCAGTACCGTGAACTGGCGGCCTTCGCCCAGTTCGCTTCCGACCTCGACGACGCCACCCGCGCCCAGCTGGAGCACGGCCAGCGCGTCACCGAGCTGATGAAGCAGAAGCAGTACTCGCCGATGTCCGTAGCCGAAATGGGCCTGAGCCTGTTCGCGGCGAACGAAGGCTTCCTGAACGACGTTGAGCTGAACAAGATCGGCGACTTCGAAGCGGCCCTGATCTCCTACTTCAAGTCCGAGTACGCGGACCTGATGGGCAAGGTCAATGAAAAAGGCGCTTACGACGACGAGATCGCTGCCCAGTTCAAGGCCGGCATCGAGAAGTTCAAGTCAACCCAGACTTGGTAACAGCCTTCGGGCGAAGGGTCTGCGGGCGCTGTCCGCAGACCGGATACCAGGTCAAGGTAAAAAGGCGGAACTATGGCAGTCGGAAAAGAGATTAAGACGCAGATTGCGAGTATCGGGAGCACGCGCAAGATCACCAGCGCCATGGAAATGGTTGCGGCGAGCAAGATGCGCAAGGCCCAGGATCGCATGCAGTCGTCCCGTCCGTACGCGCGCAGTATCCGTGGCGTGATTCAGCACCTGGCGAAAGCCAATCCTGAATACAGCCACCTTTACATGCAGGAGCGCGAGGCCAAGCGTGTCGGTTACATCGTAGTGGCATCCGACCGCGGCCTCTGCGGCGGCCTGAACGTCAACGCGTTCAAGTCGGCCGTGGCCAGCATGAAGGCATACCACGACAAGGGCGTGGCTATCGAGATCTGTGCGCTGGGCGCGAAAGCGGTGTCCTTCTTCAAAAACTACGGCGGCAACGTCGTGGCCGCGAAAACCCATCTGGGCGATGCGCCGGGACTGGCCGATCTGATCGGCTCCGTCAAGGTGATGCTCGATGCGTTCGCCGAAGGCAAGCTGGACCGCCTGTTCGTGGTGTCGAACGAGTTCGTCAACACCATGACACAGAAGCCCGCGGTCGAGCAGGTGCTGCCGCTGCGCGCGGAAGACGACGACAAACTGCTGAGCCACCACTGGGACTACCTCTACGAACCGGACGCGAAGGAGCTGCTCAATGGCCTGCTCTCGCGCTACGTCGAGTCGGTGGTCTATCAGGCGGTGGTCGAGAACAACGCCTGTGAACAGGCAGCCCGTATGCTGGCGATGAAGAACGCAACCGACAACGCCGGCAACCTCATCGACGAGCTTCAGATGGTTTACAACAAGGCTCGTCAGGCCGCGATCACTCAGGAAATTTCCGAGATCGTCGGCGGTGCGGCGGCTGTTTAACGCAGTGAACGGGTTTAAAAGTTAAGAGGATCCGAACATGAGTAGCGGACAAATCGTTCAGATTATCGGCGCCGTCGTCGACGTGGAATTCCCGCGCGACAACGTGCCGAAGGTATATGACGCTCTGACCGTCACCAAGACCGGCCTGACGCTGGAAGTCCAGCAGCAGCTCGGCGATGGTGTCGTTCGTGCGATCGCCATGGGTCAGACCGAAGGTGTGAGCCGTGGCTGGGATGTAGAAAACACTGGTGCGCCGATATCCGTGCCCGTGGGCAAGGCCACTCTGGGCCGCATCATGGACGTGCTGGGCAACCCGATTGACGAGTGCGGTGAAATCGGTGAAGAAGAGCGCATGCCGATCCACCGCAAGGCCCCGACCTACGCGGAACAGGCAGCGACCAACGAGCTGCTGGAAACCGGCATCAAGGTCATCGACCTGGTCTGCCCGTTCGCCAAGGGCGGCAAGATCGGTCTGTTCGGTGGTGCCGGTGTGGGCAAGACCGTCAACATGATGGAGCTGATCAACAACATCGCGACCCAGCACTCCGGTCTGTCGGTATTCGCCGGTGTCGGTGAGCGTACCCGTGAGGGTAACGACTTCTACCACGAGATGCAGGAAGCGGGCGTTGTAAACGTCGAGCAGTTCGACAAGTCGAAAGTAGCGATGGTCTACGGTCAGATGAACGAGCCGCCGGGCAACCGTCTGCGTGTGGCGCTGACGGGTCTGACAATGGCTGAGAAGTTCCGTGACGAAGGTCGCGACGTACTGCTGTTCGTCGACAACATCTACCGTTACACCCTGGCGGGTACCGAAGTATCGGCACTGCTGGGCCGTATGCCGTCGGCGGTAGGTTACCAGCCGACCCTGGCTGAGGAGATGGGCGTTCTGCAGGAGCGTATCACCTCGACCAAGACCGGTTCCATCACGTCCATCCAGGCGGTATACGTACCGGCGGACGACCTGACCGACCCGTCTCCGGCGACCACCTTCTCCCACCTGGATGCGACCGTGGTACTGTCCCGTCAGATCGCCGAGCTGGGTATCTACCCGGCCGTGGATCCGCTGGACTCCACCTCCCGTCAGCTGGATCCGCTGGTCATCGGCCAGGAGCACTACGACGTTGCCCGTCAGGTGCAGGGCGTACTGCAGCGCTACAAGGAACTGAAGGATATCATCGCGATCCTGGGTATGGACGAGCTGTCTGAAGAAGACAAGCAGATCGTTGCCCGTGCGCGTAAGATCCAGCGCTTCCTGTCGCAGCCGTTCTTCGTGGCCGAGGTCTTCACCGGCGCTCCGGGCAAGTACGTATCGCTGAAAGACACCATTCGTGGCTTCAAGGGCATCCTGGAAGGCGAGTTCGACTCCCTGCCGGAACAGGCCTTCTACATGGTCGGCGGTATCGACGAAGCGGTAGAGAAAGCCAAGAAAATCTAAGCTTCCTGGCCTAACTCTATAAGAGGTAACTAGCATGGCTATGACTGTTCATTGCGATATCGTGAGTGCCGAAGGCGAAGTCTTCTCCGGCCTGATCGAGTTCGTATCGGTAACAGGTAGCCTGGGTGACCTGGGTGTCTACCCGGGTCACGCTCCGCTTCTGACGGAACTGAAACCAGGCCCTGTCGAGCTGCGCAAGCAGGGCGGCCAGGAAGACGTTTTCTACGTCTCCGGCGGCTACATCGAGGTGCAACCGCACAAGGTTACGGTACTGGCAGACACTGCGCTGCGAGCCCACGACCTGAGCGAAGCCTCCGCACTCGAAGCGCAGAAGCACGCCCAGCAGGCGATGTCTGACAAAACCGCCGAGTTCGAATACTCGCGGGCGGCGACAGAACTCGCGGAAGCTGCAGCCCAGCTCCGTACCCTGCAGCAGATCCGCAAGAAAAGCGGCAAGGGCTGATCACTCAGCCATCTGCACTCGACACAAAAAGGCAGCCCTCAGGCTGCCTTTTTTCGTTCTTTCGTAGGAGCGGCGCCTCGCCGCGAACCAACCCGCTGCCAGCTTTATTCGCCCCGAGGGCGGGGCTCCTACGGTCACAACAACCCCCACAGTGTATCGAACACGATCTGCTGCGCGGCGGCGACTTCGCGGGAGTCGATCACCACGGCGGTGGGGTAGTTCTGCGATGCCAGCGAGATGATCGCGACCCTGGGTGGATAGATGGCGATATAGGCGGCATCCACCCTGCCTTCGGTCCTGATCCATTTGCGCTCCGACAATTCGGCATCCTCGCCGCCTTCGCCGATGGCGATCACCCGCACCCGTATCCCCCGCGCGATGCGTTGCACCGTGTAGTTCGGAAAGGGGCGGTACAGGTGGCGTCGGATAGGCTTGGACGAGAACACCGAATAGACCGGGTCGGCGTTGCCGGCAACGGTGTTGAGGATGTCCCGCAGCACGAACTCGATGCCTTCGTCACCCTCGTAGAACTGCACATTGGCGGTGCTGAATTCGGGTTTGAGGTGGTTCAGTTCCGGAATCAGCCGGCTGCGCAGCTGGCCGATCGCATTGTCCAGTGCGGACTGACGTTCCTGTGCCAGCTGCAGCAGCACCTCGGGGTCCCGGGGCGAGAAATAGCGTCGCTTGCCCTTGGGCAGGTAGGTCACGATCCCCTTGCTCTGCAGGCCCTTGAGACATTCATAGGCAGTACCACGGTTGATGCCGGCCTTGTCGGCAATGGTGCGGATGGCACTCGGGCCGAGGCTGAGCAGGGCGCGATAGATGCGGACGTCGCGTTCGTCGAGGCCGAGTTGTGCGAAGATGGAGTCGGTCATTTTGTCAAAAAATTACTGACAAGCTGTATTGAATCTACCTTTGTATCAGATAAAGTCAGCGGGCCAAACACAATTCAGCAATCGTCCGGCAACAAAGCGCCGGACCAGGGATCAGCAACAGATGTCAGTGGATGTGATAATACTGGCGGCCGGGCAGGGCAGCCGTATGAAATCGGACAAACCCAAGGTCCTGCACCCGGTCGGCGGCAAGCCGATGGTGCAGCACGTGATCGATACGGCCGCCGCGCTCGAAGGGGCCCGGCTGCATGTGGTGGTCGGCCATGGTGCCGACCAGGTGCGCGAGGCGCTGCATGGCCAGGCCGTCAGTTTCGCGCTTCAGGCCGAACAGCTTGGCACCGGCCATGCGGTGGCCCAGGCGATGGACGCGGTCGATCGCGACGGCATCAGCCTGGTGCTCTACGGCGACGTGCCGCTGACCCGCGGCGAAACCCTGCAGCAGCTGATCCGCATCGCTGCCCAGGGACATCTCGGACTGCTGACCGTCGAGCTTGGAGATCCGTCCGGTTATGGCCGGATTATCCGCGACGATCTCGGTGCCGTCGTCGCCATCGTCGAGCACAAGGACGCCAGCGAGGCCCAG
Organism: Marinobacterium aestuariivivens; assembly: GCF_042661465.1. Taxonomy (NCBI): domain Bacteria; kingdom Pseudomonadati; phylum Pseudomonadota; class Gammaproteobacteria; order Oceanospirillales; family Oceanospirillaceae; genus Marinobacterium; species Marinobacterium aestuariivivens. The sequence goes on from NZ_JBHSWE010000001.1 coordinate 2,205,187, forward strand.
CGCGCCGTATCCGAGGTCAATACCGGCATCCTGGCACTGCCGACCCGGCTGCTGGCCGATTGGCTGCCGCAGCTGTCGAGCCACAATGCCCAGGGCGAGTACTATCTGACCGACGTCATCGCGATGGCGGCGTCCGAAGGGGTGCGCATCGAGGCGATCCAGCCGGCGCACGAGCAGGAAGTTCAGGAGTCAACAACCGCCAGCAGCAAGCCGAGCTGGAACGCTGGTATCAGCGCCGCGAAGCCGGGCGGCTGATGTCGGAAGGGGTGACGTTGCTGGATCCGGCGCGTGTCGACCTGCGCGGCACCCTCAGTGCCGGCCGCGATGTGGTGATCGATATCAACTGCGTTTTCGAGGGCAGGGTGCAGCTCGCAGACGGTGTCGAGATCGGTCCGAACTGCAGCATCCGCAATGCCTCCATCGGCGCCGGCACGGTCATCAGGGCGAATTCGGTGATCGAGGATGCGGTCGTGGACGCCGGCTGCGATATCGGTCCCTTCGCCCGGCTGCGCCCCGGCACCGAGCTGGCCCGGGGGCAAAGGTCGGCAATTTCGTCGAAACCAAGAAGGCCCGCATCGGCGAGGGCTCGAAGGTCAATCATCTGACCTATATCGGCGACGCAGAGATCGGGCAGGGCGTCAATGTCGGCGCCGGCACCATCACCTGCAACTACGATGGCGTCAACAAGTTCCGCACCGAGATCGGGGACGGCGCCTTTATCGGCTCCAACAGTGCGCTGGTGGCGCCGGTGACGATCGGAGCCGGCGCCACCGTCGGCGCCGGCTCGACCATTACCAGGGATGTGCCGGAGCAGAGTCTGTCCGTTGCGCGTGGAAAGCAAAGAAACCTCGACAACTGGCAGCGCCCGGTAAAACAGAAGGACTAAGGATATGTGTGGAATAGTAGGCGCTATAGCGGCGCGCCCGGTTTCGGAAATACTGCTCGAGGGGCTGCGCCGTCTCGAATACCGCGGATACGACTCGGCCGGCATGGCGGTCTGGGACGGCGATCAGATCAACAGGTTGCGCCGCGCCGGCAAGGTGCAGGCGCTGGCCGATGCGCTGGCCGAGAGCCCGCTCGACGGCCAACTCGGCATCGCCCATACCCGCTGGGCGACCCACGGCAAGCCGACCGAGAACAATGCCCATCCGCATATGTCAGGTTCCCGGCTGGCGGTGGTGCATAACGGCATCATCGAGAATTTCGAGGCGCTTAAGCGCGACCTCCAGGCCCAGGGCTACGAATTCAGCTCCGATACCGACACCGAAGTGATCGCCCATCTGCTCGACAGCGCGGTACAGGAAGGTGACAGCATCCTCGACGCGGTGCGCAAGACGGTGGCCCGTCTCGACGGTGCCTTTGCCCTCGGCGTGATGCACCAGGATTTCCCGGGCGAGCTGATCACCGCCCGCAAGGGCAGTCCGCTGGTGATCGGCGTCGGCATCGGCGAGAACTTCATCGGCTCCGATCCGCTGGCACTGCTGCAGGTCACCGACCGCTTTATCTACCTCGAAGAGGGTGATGTCGCCCGCCTCAAGCGCCTCGGCATTGAGATCTGGAATGCCAAGGGCGAGTCGGTCGAACGGCCGATCCTGCAGTTCCAGCACGGTTCCGGCAGCGTCGACAAGGGTGAGTACAAGCACTACATGCTCAAGGAGATCTACGAGCAACCGAAGGTGGTGCATGCCGCAATGGAAGGCCGCCTGGGCAAGGACAGCGTGCTGGAGCAGGCCTTCGGCACCGGTGCGGCGGAGATCTTCGACCAGGTGAGGCAGGTGCAGATCGTGGCCTGCGGCACCAGCTACCATGCCGGCCTGATCGCCAGGTACTGGATCGAAGACCTGGCCGGAATTCCCTGCATGGTCGAGGTTGCCAGCGAATTCCGCTACCGCAAGGTGGTGCTGCCGCCGGGCACGCTGTTCGTCAGTATCTCCCAGTCCGGCGAGACCGCCGATACCCTGGCGGCGCTGCGCGAAGTGCGCGACCGGGTGCTGGCGAGCCTGGCAATCTGCAACGTACCGGGCAGCTCGCTGGTGCGCGAATCGGATCTGTGCCTGATGACCAATGCCGGGCCCGAGATCGGTGTCGCCTCGACCAAGGCCTTCACCACCCAGCTGGTGGCGCTGCTGCTGACCACCCTGGTGCTGGGCCGCCGCCACGGCCTGGCGCCCGAGACCGAAGCGCGTATCGTTGACGAGCTGAAGCAGCTGCCGGCGCTGCTGGAGCGGGTACTGAGCCTGGATCCGGCGATCGAAAAGATGTCCCAGGCCTTCGCGGAAAAGCAACATGCTCTGTTCCTGGGCCGCGGCACCCTCAATCCGGTGGCGATGGAAGGCGCGCTCAAGCTCAAGGAGATCTCCTATATACATGCCGAGGCCTACGCCGCCGGTGAGTTGAAGCATGGTCCGCTGGCGCTGGTCGACAAGGACATGCCGGTCGTCACGGTGGCACCGCGCAACGAGATGCTCGACAAGCTCAAGGCCAACCTGCAGGAAGTGAAGGCGCGCGGCGGCGAGCTGTTCGTCTTCGCCGGTTGCAGCGACGAGGTGCTGCCGGAGGAGGGCGTCCAGGTGCTGGAGCTGCCGCCGGTGCCGGGCATTCTCGAGCCGATCGTCTATACCCTGCCGTTGCAGCTGCTGTCCTACCACGTCGCCGTGCTCAAGGGCACCGACGTCGACCAGCCGCGCAACCTCGCCAAGTCGGTGACGGTGGAGTAACGGTCGCTGAGGTGACGCGTTTACTGGCAACTGCTTCTGCGTTGCCAGCACACCCGCGGGGCGGCCTCCCGCCATCCCTGGCGGTGACGCGTCACCTGCCGATCACTTCAGATCGAAGCGATCGGCGTTCATCACCTTGGTCCAGGCCTTGACGAAGTCCTGGACGAACTTCTCCTGGCATCGTCCTGGGCATAGACTTCGGCGTAGGCGCGCAGGATCGAGTTGGAGCCGAAAACCAGGTCGACCCGGGTGGCGGTCCATTTCACCGTGCCGCTCTTGCGCTCGCAGATCTCGTAGAGATTGTTGCTGGCCGGTTTCCAGTTGTAGTTCATGTCGGTCAGGTTGACGAAGAAATCGTTCGTCAGCACGCCTTCCCGATCGGTGAAGACACCCTCTTTGCTGCCGCCATGGTTGGTGCCCAGCACCCGCATACCGCCGATCAGCGCGGTCATTTCCGGTGCCGTCAGCCCCAGCAGCTGAGTACGGTCCAGCAGCATCTCTTCCGGGGTGACCACATAATCCTGCTTCACCCAGTTGCGGTAACCGTCATGCAGCGGTTCCAGCGGTTCGAAGGAGTCCACATCGGTCATGTCCTGGCTGGCGTCGCCACGGCCCGGTGCGAAGGGCACTTTGATGTCCACACCGGCATCTTTGGCGGCTTTCTCGACGGCGGCGCTGCCGCCCAGCACGATCAGGTCGGCCAGGCTGACCTTCTTGTCGAGGTCAGACCGGATGCCTTCGAGTACCTTGAGTACCTTCTGCAGCCTTGCGGGCTCGTTGCCTTCCCAGTCCTTCTGCGGTGCCAGGCGGATACGGGCGCCGTTGGCACCGCCGCGGTAGTCTGAGCCGCGGAAGGTGCGGGCGCTGTCCCAGGCGGTGCAAACGAGTTCTGAGACGCTCAGGCCACTCGACAGGATCTTCGCCTTGAGGTCTGAGACTTCTTTTTCGCTCAGGCTGTAGTCCACCGCAGGGACCGGATCCTGCCAGATCAGGTCTTCGGCCGGCACGTCGGGCCCCAGGTAGCGGCTCTTCGGCCCCATATCGCGGTGGGTCAGTTTGAACCAGGCGCGGGCGAAGACTTCGGATAAATAGTCGGGGTCCTTATGGAAGCGCTCGGAAATCTTGCGGTATTCCGGGTCCATCTTCATCGCCATGTCGGCATCGGTCATGATCGGCTTGCGGCGGATGGACGGGTCCTCGACGTCCACCGGCATGTCCTCTTCGTTGATGTCGACGGGCTCCCACTGCCAGGCGCCGGCCGGGCTCTTTTTCAGTTCCCACTCGTGATTGAGCAGCATATCGAAATAGCCGCTGTCCCACCGGGTGGGATGGGTGGTCCAGGCGCCCTCGATACCGCTGGTGACGGTATCGCGGCCGATGCCCCGGGCTTTGTGGTTGTTCCAGCCCAGGCCCTGCTCTTCCAGGCCGGCCGCTTCGGGTTCGGGGCCAAGGTTTTCGGCGTTGCCGTTGCCATGGGTCTTGCCGACGGTGTGACCGCCGGCGGTCAGGGCCACGGTTTCCTCGTCGTTCATCGCCATGCGGGCGAAGGTCACCCGCACGTCCGCGGCGGTTTTCAGCGGGTCCGGCTTGCCGTCCACGCCTTCAGGGTTGACGTAGATCAGCCCCATCATCACGGCGGCCAGCGGGTTTTCGAGATCGCGTTCGCCGGAGTAGCGGCTGTTGGGGTTGTCTGTGGGCGCCAGCCACTCTTTCTCCGAGCCCCAGTAGGTGTCTTTTTCGGGGTGCCAGATATCGGCCCGGCCACCGCCGAAACCGAAGATCTTGAGTCCCATGGACTCGTAGGCCATATTGCCGGCCAGGATCATCAGGTCGGCCCAGGACAGCCTGTTGCCGTACTTCTTCTTGATCGGCCACAGCAGACGGCGGGCCTTGTCGAGGTTGGCGTTGTCGGGCCAGGAGTTCAGCGGCGCGAAACGCTGGTTGCCGGTACCGGCGCCGCCACGGCCATCGGCGATACGGTAGCTGCCGGCGGCGTGCCAGGCCATCCGTATCATCAGGCCGCCGTAGTGCCCCCAGTCGGCCGGCCACCAGTCCTGGCTGTCGGTCATCAATGCCTTGAGGTCGTTCTTGACCGCCTCGAGATCCAGCGTTTTGAATGCTTCAGCATAATCGAACGCTTCCCCCAGAGGGTCGGTCTTGGTGTCATGCTGGTGAAGAATGTCCAGGTTCAGAGCCTTGGGCCACCAGTCCATGCTGGAAGTCCCGGCTGCGGTGTTGCCGCCATGCATGACGGGACACTTGCCGGCAGAGCTGTTTGTATTGTTGCTCATTGATATTCTCCGCTCACTTTCTAGATGCGCCAGATCCAATGTAGCAGTTGGAGGGGTAAGCAGAGTTTATTTGTCTCTATAGAACCGATAGCCATTTTCAATTGTCCCCCGTCACCCCAGCGTCGCCAGGATCACCTGATCGGGCGCGAAGCAGGCGTAAAGGGCGTCGCCTGTTTTGAAGGAAAGTCCGGCGGCCCTGTTCCGGGGCACCAGAGCGCAGAGCGGTTCTCCGCCGTCCAGTTCGATCCGGTACTCGTCGAATTCGGTGCCCCGCTCGATCCCGGCCAGGGTGCCGGCCAGGCGGTTGTCCCGCACGTCTTCTCGCTCCACGTCCGCGGGCTCGAGCCATACCCAGGGGCCTTGACCAGCGCCAGCACCTCCTTGCCGACAGCCAGGTTCAGCCGCCGTGCGCTGCGCTCGGTGATATCGGCATGGATCAGTTCGCCGCCGTCCAGGCGCACGCTGACCTTGTGGCTGATGTCTTCCGGCTTCAGGCGTTCGACGCGACCGAACAGCTGGTTGCGGGCGCTGGTCTGCAGGCCGAAGCGGCTGACCACCGACAGCAGGCTGTCGAGAGAGACCCGCTCGTCCTGCACCGCGGCGACCGCCATCGCCTCGATCTCGCCGAGCAGCCGGTATATCTTGAGCAGCCGCTCGCCATAATCGGTCAGCTCGGCGCCGCCACCGCCCCTGCCTCCGGTTTCCCGGCTGACCAGCGGCCGGTCGGCCAGGGCGTTCATCTCGGCGACGGCATCCCAGGCGAACTTGTAGCTGACGCCCGCAGCCTTGGCGCCACGGCTGATCGATCCCTCGGTGCGTATCGCCTCGAGCAGGCGGATGCGTTTCGGGTTGATGAAGTCCCGGCCCTGCGTCTGCAGGGTCAGCAGGATATCCAGTTCCATCGCTCATTCCGTCCGGACAAAAGCCTATTGTGGCGCCTGCCGATCCCTGGCTCCAGTGGTTGTATTAATTTTTATATAACGCTAAATTCAACCCATTCGCTATATAAATAAAAATATAACCATGTGCTGAGTGAGGGACGAAACAGAATGAAAAGGGCGGCTTTCGCGGGGTTGCTGGCAGGGTTGCTGAGTCTGTCGGTGCCGGGCCATGCTGACGAAATTCGCGTTGCGGTGGCGACCAACTTCGTCGAGGTGATGCGCGAGCTGGCAGCCGATTTCGAGCGCGAGACCGGCCATGAGGTGACGCTGTCGTCCGGTGCGACGGGCAAGCTCTATGCCCAGATCAAAAACGGCGCGCCCTTCGACCTGTTCCTTGCCGCCGATGACAGGCGTCCCGAGCTGCTCGAGCAGGAGGGCGTGGCACTGGCGGGCAGCCGCTTCACCTATGCGCTGGGGGAGCTGGTGCTCTGGAGCCCGCAGCCGGATCTGATCGACGGCGGCCCCGAGGTACTGGAAGCGGCTCCGTTCGACTATCTGTCGATCGCCAACCCCAAGACTGCACCTTACGGCCGGGCTGCACAGCAGACACTGGAACGGCTCGGTCTCTGGGCGAATCTGGAGGGCAGACTGGTGCGGGGCGAGAATATCGGCCAGGCCTACCAGTATGTCCACAGCGGCAATGCGGCGCTGGGCTTTGTCGCCAGATCCCAGGTCTACCGTAACGGTGAATACACAGCGGGCTCGTACTGGCGTGTGCCGGCCGACTTCCACGAACCTGTCGTGCAGCAGGCGGTACAGCTGCGCGAAGGTGAAGCCGTGACGGCACTGCTCGACCATATGCGCACCCCCGCAGCCCGGGCGTTGATCGAAAGCTATGGCTACGGCACCCTGGCGCCGCAGATGGAAGGGCGCTGATTGATGTTCAGCGAGCAGGATATCGCGGCACTCTGGATCACCGTCCAGCTGGCGGCCGTGACCACGGCGCTCCTGCTGGTGCTGGGTACGCCGCTGGCCTGGTGGCTCAGTCAGAGCCGCTGGCGCGGCAAGGTGCTGATCGAGGCGCTGGTGGCGCTGCCGCTGGTGCTGCCGCCCACGGTGCTCGGCTTCTATCTGTTGCTGGCGATTGGCCCCGACGGTCCCATCGGGCGCTGGTTCGACCGCGGTCTGGCATTCAGCTTCAGCGGTCTGGTGCTGGGCTCGGCGGTCTATTCGTTGCCCTTCGTCGTGCAGCCGTTGCAGGGCGCCTTCTCGGCTATCGGCCGTCGACCACTCGAAGTCGCGGCCACTCTCGGTGCCCCGCCCCGGGACGCCTTTATCAGCGTCGTGGTGCCGCTGGCCCGCAGCGGTTTCCTGACCGCGACGATACTGGGATTCGCCCATACCCTCGGCGAGTTCGGCGTGGTGCTGATGATCGGGGGCAACATACCGGGCCTGACCCAGGTGGTCTCGATCGCCATCTACGAGCATGTCGAAACCCTGGAGTACGCCCAGGCGCATCAGCTCTCGGCACTGCTGCTGCTGCTGTCGTTCGCGACCCTGCTGGTGGTCTATCTGTTCAACCGGCGTTTTTCGGTGGTGCATCCATGACAATCGAGGCGGCCTTCAAACTCGTGCGTCCGGGGTTCAGTCTCGATGTCGAATTCAGCCTGCCGCTTGCCGGGGTAACGGCGCTGTTCGGCCCGTCTGGCTGCGGCAAGACGAGCCTGCTGCGGGCGATGGCGGGACTGGAGCGGGCCAGCGGGCATTTTCGCCTCGGCGACCGCCGCTGGCAGGATGGCGACCATTTCGTGCCGACCCACCGGCGCTCGCTGGGTTATGTCTTCCAGGAGGCCAGCCTGTTCCCGCACCTGTCGGTTGAGGGCAACCTGCTCTATGGCTGGAAACGGCTGCCGGCAGAGCGGCGGCGTATCCGCCCGGCCGAGGTGATCGACTGGCTCGGCCTGGCGGCGTTGCTCGAACGTCCGGCGACCGCGCTTTCCGGCGGACAGCGCCAGCGCGTCGCCATCGGCCGGGCACTGTTGGCCAGTCCCGATCTGCTGCTGATGGACGAGCCGCTGTCGGCACTGGACCGGCAGGCAAAACGGCAGATTCTGCCCTTTACCGAACAACTGGCCTTGCGGTCCGGCGTGCCGATCTTCTACGTCACTCATGCCGCCGACGAGGTCGAGCGACTCGCCGACCGCGTGATCTTCATGAGCGACGGGCGTATCGAGCGGATCGAGCGCCTGCAGCAGGCGCTGGCACGGCCCGATTCGCCGCTGTTCGCCGAGGAGGGGGCCGCGAGTATCCTTCATGGTCGCGTCGGCGACCCCTCGACGATGGCCGCACCCCTTTCGATTTCAACGGCCTGCGGCTGTGGCTGGTCAAACCTCTGCAACGGCCGGTTGAGCGGGCCCGCCTGCGCATACTGGCCTCGGACGTCAGTCTGGCCACCCGCAAGCCTGGCGACATTTCCATCCTCAATCAGCTGGACCTGCGGATCACCCGGATTCATCCGCCACGCGAAGGGCGGGTACTGGTAAGCGGTATTCTCGCCGATGGCCAGATGCTCGCGGCCGAAGTCTCCGCCTACTCGGTCAGCCAGCTGGCGCTGCGGGAAGGGCAAAGGGTCTACGCGCTGATCAAGGCGGTGGCGTTGCTGGGGTGAACGGTCAAAAGCGGTCACGCAACGAGTAGTAGAGCATGCCGGTGACCAGCATGGGCCAGCGCAACAGGGTCCCCCGGGAAAGGTCGGTGTCGGTATTGCGGCCATGACGTCGAAGCGTTCGGCACTGCCGCTGACGGCCTCGGCGATCAGTTTGCCGCCGAGGGTGGCCAGGGCGATGCCGTGACCGGAGTAGCCCTGGGCCACGAACAGCGACGGGTCGAGGCGACGAAAAAACGGCAGTCGATTCAGCGTGATGGCGAGGGCCCCGCCCCAGGCATAGTCGATGCCGGTACCGGCCAGTTGCGGATAGACTTCGAGCAGGTGCCTGCGCACAAAGTCGGCAATATTGCCGGGGAAGCGATTGCTGTAGTTCTCGCCGCCGCCGAACAGCAGACGCCGGTCGGCGGAGAGGCGGAAATAGTTGACCACGAAACGGGAGTCGGCCACGGCGACATCGTCGCGAATCAGGGCGCGTGCCGTCCCCTCGTCCAGCGCCTCGGTGGCGAGAATGAAGTTGTTGATCGGCATTATCTTGCCCGCGATACGGGGCTCCAGCTGGCCGAGATAGGCATTGCAGGCCAGCACGACATACTCGGCCCTGACCGTACCGCCTGCCGTTTCGATACGGGGGCGGGGCCTGTTTGGTAGCGCAGCACCCGGCTTGATTCATGGATCCGCACGCCCCTCGCAACGGCGGCGGTTGCGAGGCCCAGGGCATAATTCAGGGGGTGCAGGTGGAGGGCGTCGCTGAACAGCTGGGCGCCATGGTAGCGGTCGGTTCCCAGCATGGGCTCGAGCTCGGCGCGGGGCACGAACCTTACGCCCTCGTAACCATAGTCGCGTTGCAGCTTCTCGACCGCGCGTTGCATCGGTTCCAGGTGGGAGGCCTTGAAAGCGGTATGCAGGATACCGGACTTGAGGTCGCAGTCGATCCGGTGCTGAAGGATCAGGTTCCGTACCAGCGCGACCGCTTCGAGCGACAGCTCCCAGAGCGCCCGGGCATGGGTCGGTCCGAGCATGCGCTCGAGGCTGCCCTGGTCCTGGTTCTGCCCGACGCACACCGCCGCCATTGCGGCCCGAGGCGCCCTGGCCGATGCGGCCGGCTTCCAGCAGCACCACCCGGTAACCCCGTTCGGCCAGGTGCAGTGCCGCCGAGAGTCCGGTATAGCCGCCGCCGATAACGCAGACATCGGCCGTCGTCTCTCCCTCCAGCGCTGTGCAGACCGGCCCTGGCCTGGCCGTGGCGGCATAGTAGTTGTTGCTGTCCAGGCCCTGACGAGCGGGCCGGGGCGCAAGTGTCGAGTCGTTCATCGTCGCAGCGCTCGGGCTGTAGTTAAGCGAATATTAGTCCGCCGCCATCTTGCTCTACAATTCGATCAACCGGGGTAATCGGATTTACGCCATGGATATCGTCAAGAAGTTCCTGCAGCAACACAGCATCAGTGAAATTGAATGCCTGGTGCCGGACATGACCGGCAACGCCCGGGGCAAGTTCCTGCCGACGCGCAAGTTCATCGCCGAACCGAGGGCGCGACTGCCGGAAAGCATCCTGATCCAGACCGTGACCGGCGACTGGTCGGAGGAGCACGATCAGCTGGTGGACCCGGCGGACAGGGATATGGTTCTGCAGCCTGATCCAAGTACCCTGCGGCTGGCGCCCTGGGCCAAGGAGCCCACGGCGCAGCTGATCTTCGACTGCTACGACAGCGAAGGCAATCAGCATCCGCTGTCGACCCGCAGCGTGCTGCGCCGGGTGCTGGCACTGTATGAAGCCGAAGGTCTGACCCCTGTGGTGGCGCCCGAGGTCGAGTTCTACCTGGTGCAGAAAAACCTCGACCCCGACTACGAACTCAAGGCGCCGATCGGCCGTTCGGGCCGTTACGAGGTGGCCCGCCAGTCCTACAGCATCGATGCGGTCAACGAGTTCGATCCGGTGATCGACACCCTCTACCGCTACTGCGAGCGACAGGCGCTCGATGTCGATACGCTGATCCACGAATCCGGTGCCGGTCAGATGGAGATCAACTTCAAGCACGGCGACGCCCTTGCGCTGGCCGATCAGGTCTTTACCTTCAAGCGCACGCTGCGCGAGACGGCGCTCGAGCACGATATCTACGCCACCTTCATGGCCAAGCCGATGGAGCGCGAGCCTGGCAGCTCGATGCATATTCACCAGAGCCTGATCGACAGCCGTACCGGCCGGAACCTCTTTGCCGGTGACAATGGACGTTTCAGCGACCGTTTCTATCACTATATTGGTGGGCTGCAGAAATATGTGCCGGCGGCGATCGGCTTCTTCGCGCCGAACGTCAACTCCTACCGCCGCTTTGTGCCCGATATCGCGGCGCCGATCAATCTGCAGTGGGGGCTCGACAACCGCACCACCGGGCTTCGGGTGCCCGATTCGCCGCGGGAAGCGACCCGTATCGAGAACCGCTTTGCCGGCGCCGATGCCAATCCCTACCTGGCCATCGCGCTGTCGCTGGCCTGTGGCTACCTGGGCATGAAGGAGCAGCTGCAGCCATCGGCACCGGCCGAAGGCAGTGCCTACGGCCACAACAGCCGCGTCGAGATCGCCCGTACCCTCGAGGAGGGGTTGCGTCTGCTGGCCGCCTGCCAGCCGCTGCAGGAGATCCTCGGCGAGCGCTTCGTGCGCGCCTTCATCGCCGTCAAGCTGGCCGAATACGAGGCCTTCGCCAAGGTCATCAGCTCCTGGGAACGGGAATACCTGCTGCTGCGGGTTTGACGCGCCTACGTATGTAACTCTCCGCATGGTCTGATCCCGGGTAGGGTGGAATGAGCGCCGAAGGCGCGAATTCCACCGGGGCTTTCGGCGGGCACCTCGGTTCGACTCTTTGGTTTCGCTGCGAGCTGACATCACCGGTGGAATTCGCTTCGCTCATTCCACCCTACGTTCCTACAACCCTCCCGTCACCACCGGATCGGCAGCTCGGTCGTCGATTTCAGCGTCTGCAGCAGCAGGTTGGATTTGACGTTCGAGACCATCGGCAGGTTCAGCAGACGATGCAGCGTGATATCGGCGAAGGCCTTGAGGTCCGGCGCGATCACCTTGAGCATGTAGTCGGCATCGCCGGCCACGCCCCAGCACTCCAACACTTCCGGGTATTCGATGATTGCCCGGCGGAAGTCTTCGGCAATCTTCTCGCTGTGCTTGTCGAGCGACACGCTGACCAGCGCCATGACGCCCAGCCCGACCCTTTCCGGGTCCAGTTGGGCCACATACCTCTGCACCACGCCGGATTCCTCCAGCTTCTGACGCCGCCGCTGGCACTGCGACGGCGACAGGTGAACCAGCTCCGACAACTCGACATTGCTGAGCCGGCCATTCTGCTGCAGCGCCTCGAGAATTCTGATGTCCAGACGGTCCAACTCGACCTGATGCGAGGTTCTCACGATTTATGACTCCAGGATGCGGGAATCTTGTGAAAGTTAAGCATTTCGGGCGCACTTTGCAAAAAAACGCGCGGCCGATCCTCTAAGCTATCTCCCCATCGATTGACTTAAGTCAATTTTTACCAGAACGACGGGACTGAAGGAGATAACAACAATGGGCCTTGCACAATCCGCTGCGACCACCACCGACCTCTGGGACAACCCCTGGGCACCGACGGCTTCGAATTCGTCGAGTATGCCTCCAGCGAGCCGGAAAAGCTGGCCGCGCTGTTCGAAAAGATGGGCTTCGTCGCCGTTGCCCGTCACCGCAGCAAGAACGTGACCCTGTACCGCCAGGGCGATATCAACTTCATCCTCAATGCCGAGCCCCATAGCCGCGCCGAGGCCTTCGCCCGTGACCACGGCCCCTGTGCCAATGCGATGGCATTCCGTGTCGCCGATGCCGGGGCGGCACGCGATGCGCTGGTGGCCGGCGGTGCGACGCCGGTCGAGTCGGGGGCAGGTCCCATGGAGCTGCATATTCCGGCGGTCGAAGGCATCGGCGGTTCGCTGATCTACCTGGTCGACCGTTACGGCGATAAGGATATCTACGATATCGACTTCCGTCCGATTCCGGGCGTCGATCAGCACCCGAAAGGTGCGGGCCTGACCTATATCGACCACCTGACCCACAACGTCGCCAAGGGCAACATGGACCTCTGGGCCGGTTTTTACGAGCGGCATTTCAATTTCAGGGAAGTGCGCTATTTCGATATCGAAGGCAAGCTGACGGGCCTCAAGTCCCGCGCCATGACCAGCCCCTGCGGCAAGATTCGCATCCCGATCAACGAGTCGTCCGACGACAAGAGCCAGATCGAGGAGTTTCTCAAGGAATACAACGGCGAGGGCATCCAGCACATCGCCCTGGGCACCGGCAACATCTACGAGACGGTCGAAGCCCTGCGCGCGCGCGGCGTGGCCTTCCTGTCGACGCCGGATACCTACTACGAGAAAGTCGATCAGCGTCTGCCGGGTCATGGCGAGGACCTGGTCCGGCTGCACCGCGAGAGCATCCTCATCGACGGCGCCCCGACCCAGGGCCAGGGGCTGCTGTTGCAGATCTTCACCGATACCGTGATCGGTCCGATCTTTTTCGAGATCATTCAGCGCAAGGGCAATGAAGGATTCGGCGAAGGCAATTTCCAGGCGCTGTTCGAATCGATCGAGGAAGACCAGATTCGCCGCGGCGTGCTTGCCGCAGACGCGTAGGTTTGCCATTAACCTGCGCTAAACCGGTTTTCTTCTGTGCTGTCGATGATCCCCTACCCGGGATTGTCGGCCCGCCGGCCCTGATCGGGCCGTGTGGGCACCGATAATAACGCTAAAAACAGGACTCTACCCTTGTCTACTACCACTACTGCCTCGCAGGTGGCGGGCGCTGCACCCGCCCCGGCGCTCTGGTCGTCCCGACTGGCCTTTATACTCGCGGCTGCCGGCTCCGCCGTCGGCCTCGGCAATATCTGGAAATTTCCGTACATCACCGGCGAGAACGGCGGCGGCGCCTTCGTGCTGGTCTACCTGGTCTGCATCGCGGTGATCGGCATTCCGATCATGATGGCCGAGGTGATGCTCGGCCGTCGCGGCCGTCACAGCCCGATCAACAGCATGCGCGAAGTCGCCCGCCAGGAAGGCGTCTCGAGCCACTGGAAGGCGATCGGCTGGCTGGCGACCCTGGCGGCGTTTCTGATCCTGTCGTTCTACAGCGTGATCGCGGGCTGGACCATTCCCTATATCTTCCACGCCATCCAGGGCGACCTGGCCGGCGTCGACGCCGACCGGGCCGGCCAGATGTTCGGCGATCTGCTGGCCTCGCCCATCGAACTGACGGTCTGGCACAGCCTGTTCATGGCGCTGGCGGTGCTGGTCTCGATTGGCGGCGTGCGCCATGGCCTGGAGCGTGCCGTGACCTGGCTGATGCCGGCATTGCTGGCGCTGCTGATCCTGCTGGTGGGCTATGGCATGACGACCACGCACTTCGGCGCGGCGGTGAGCTTCCTGTTCGAGCCGGACTTCTCCAGCCTGACCGCCGAGGCCGTACTGGTGGCGCTGGGGCACGCCTTCTTCACCCTGAGCCTGGCCAGCGGTTCGATGATGGCCTACGGCGCCTACCTGCCGAAGGGCGTTTCGATTGCCCGCACCTCGCTGACGGTGGCGTTCATGGACACCGGCGTGGCGCTGATGGCGGGGCTGGCGATCTTCCCGATCGTCTTTGCCAACGGCCTCGAACCCGGCGCCGGTCCCGGCCTGATCTTCAATACCCTGCCGGTGGCGTTCGGCCAGATGCCGGGCGGCAGCTTCTTCGCCACGCTGTTCTTCGTACTGCTGCTGTTCGCCGCCTGGACCTCGGCGCTGTCGATGCTGGAGTCGGTGGTCAAATGGCTCGAGGAGCACGGCATGAGGCGCGCCAAGTCGGCCATCGTCGGCGGCCTGGCGGCATGGTTTGTAGGCCTGACCACGGTACTGTCGCTGAATGTCTGGTCCGGCTTCACACCGCTCGACGCCTTCGAGCGCTTCGAGGGCAAGACGCTGTTCGACCTTTACGACTTCCTGACCGCCAACGTGATGATGCCGGTCGTGGCCCTGCTGACTGCCGTTTTCGTCGGCTGGATCATGAAGAAGTCCTCCAGCGAAGAGGAACTGGGCGGCGGTAAAGGTCACCGTCTCTGGCTGTTCGTGCTGCGTTACCTGACGCCGGTCGGCGTACTGGTGCTGTTCCTCTACAACCTCTGATCGATTCCCGGAACCGGCCGGGCCCGAGGGTCCGGTCCCGCAATAAACAGGTTTGATACGATGAAAGAACTACTGCAGAAATTTGAAAACAAGGCGCCGGAAATCGTCTTCGAGTGGCACGATGCCGAAACCGAAGCCCGGGGCTGGGTGGTGATCAACTCGCTGCGCGGCGGTGCGGCCGGCGGCGGTACCCGCATGCGCAAGGGGCTGGATCGTCACGAGGTCGAATCCCTGGCCAAGACCATGGAGGTGAAGTTCTCGGTCTCGGGCCCGGCCATCGGCGGCGCCAAGTCCGGTATCGACTTCGACCCGGCCGATCCGCGCAAGCACGAGGTGCTCAAGCGCTGGTACAAGGCCGTGGCGCCACTGCTGAAAACCTACTACGGCACCGGCGGCGATCTCAATGTCGACGAGGTGCACGAGGTGATCCCGATCACCGAGAGCTACGGTCTCTGGCATCCGCAGGAAGGTGTGGTCAATGGCCATTTCAATCCGACCACCAGCGAGCAGATCCAGAAGGTCGGTCAGCTGCGTCTGGGCGTCGCCAAGATTGTCGAGGACAGCCGTTATACCCCGGACTACGGCCGCAAGTACGTGGTCGCGGATCTGATCACCGGCTGGGGTGTGGCCGAGGCCGTGCACCACTACTACAACATCTATGGCGGCGATGTGCGCAACAAGCGCGTGATCGTTCAGGGCTGGGGCAATGTCGGTTCCGCGGCTGCCTACTACCTGGCGCAGCAGGGCGCGCGTATCGTCGGCATCATCGACCGTGCCGGCGGCCTTATCGAGCCGGAAGGGCTGTCGTTCGAGCAGGTACGCGAACTGTTCCTGAACAAGAAAGGCAATCAGCTCGACGCGGACAGGCTGCTGTCGTTCGAAGAGGTCCAGGCGCGTATCTGGGATATGGGAGCCGAGATTTTCCTGCCCTGCGCTGCATCGCGACTGGTGACCCGCGACCAGGTCGACCGCATGGCCGACAATGGCCTCGAAGTGGTCTCCTGCGGCGCCAACGTGCCGTTCAACGATCCGGAGATCTTCTACGGCTCGATCTACGAATACGCCGATTCCAGGGTCAGCGTCCTGCCGGATTTCATCGCCAACTGCGGCATGGCCCGGGTGTTCGCCTTCCTGATGCAGGACAGGGCCGAGATCTCCGACGAGGCAATCTTCGCCGATGTCTCGGCCACGGTGCGTGATGCCCTGGCCAAGACCCACGGCGAATCCCGCGAGCCGGTCCGGATCGCCAGCACGGCCTTCGAGATCGCGCTGAAGCAGCTGGTCTGATCGGGTTGACCGAAACAACAGCGCCCACCGACCGGTGGGCGCTGTTGTTTCTGGAGTAAGCGGTGAGTGGTGAGTCGTTAACGTCCGGCCTCCGGGCGAATGAACTCGCCGGGCGGCGCGATTCCTGTACAGCTATAACGATCATGTTTGTTTGGGTCGCATATTCAGGGACGAATGTTATGGCCCGTCGTATTGCCTTCCGGATGATCACCTGCCGTCCGATGGCAAGGCGCCTGCGGCGCCTATGATGGGGTACACCGCCACACGCCCCGAGAGAGCCGGCCCGTGGGCAGTGCTGGCGGCTCTCCCCATCCTACGCCCTTCGCCGCGAGGCGCGGCTCCTACGCGCTTCACGCCTTCCGCCCGCACGGGTAGCATAGAGCCCTTCCAAGGCTTGCCGAGGCGCCTCATGACCGATGCCGTCACCTCTTTCGCGATTCATTTCACTGCTGTCGTCGGTGTGCTTTTCCTGCTGTTCCTGGCCGGGCTCGCTTTAACCGCGCTGGCGATGTACCAGATCGACAAGCGCCAGACCCGCCACAGTATCCGCCGTAATTTCCCGCTGGTGGGCCGTTTTCGCTACCTGTTCGAGCACCTGGGCGAGTTTTTCCGCCAGTACTTTTTCGCCATGGATCGGGAAGAGCTGCCGTTCAATCGTGCCCAGCGCTCCTGGGTCTATCGTGCCGCCAAGAATATCGACAATACCACCGCCTTCGGCTCGACCCGCGATCTGCGACAGCCCGGCACCTACTATTTCCTTAACTGCCCCTTCCCGACGCTGTCTGAGGACAGTGCCCGCTCCATGCCGATGCGGATCGGCCCATACTGCCGCGAGCCTTACGACGCCCCATCCTTTTTCAATATATCCGGCATGAGTTACGGCGCCCTTTCGCGTCCGGCCGTGCGGGCACTGTCCCAA
The DNA here is from genome assembly GCF_042661465.1 of Marinobacterium aestuariivivens. Classification (NCBI taxonomy): domain Bacteria; kingdom Pseudomonadati; phylum Pseudomonadota; class Gammaproteobacteria; order Oceanospirillales; family Oceanospirillaceae; genus Marinobacterium; species Marinobacterium aestuariivivens. Next base: position 2,222,133 of record NZ_JBHSWE010000001.1, read on the forward strand.
GGCGCCCAGTTGGCGGGGTGTTGGATGAACACGGGCGAGGGGGACTGACGCCCTATCATCTGGAGGGGGCTGCGATCTGGTGGTGCAGATCGGGACGGCGAAATATGGTGTCAGGGACGAGCATGGCCGGCTGTCCGACGAGAAACTGAGGGAAAAGGCGGCCATTCGCCAGGTGAGGATGTTCGAGCTCAAGCTCAGTCAGGGCGCAAAGCCGGGCAAGGGAGGCATATTGCCGGCGGAGAAGGTGACGGCCGAGGTGTCGGAAATTCGCGGCATCCCCGCGGGCCAGGCGTCGATCAGCCCGAACCGCCATCCGGAGATCGACTCCATCGACGACCTGCTGGACATGATCGAGCGAGTGCGCAGCGTCACCGGCAAACCCTGTGGTGTCAAACTCGTCCTCGGCTCGACCGGCTGGCTCGAGGATCTGTGTCAGGTGATTCTGCGGCGCGGGCCGAAATCGGCACCGGATTTCATCACCCTGGACGGCTCCGATGGCGGGACCGGCGCGGCACCGATGCCGCTGATGGACAGCGTTGGCCTGCCGTTGCGCGAAAGTCTGCCGATCCTGGTCAACAAGCTGTCGGAGCATGGCTTGCGCGAGCGGGTGCGGGTGGTCGCCTCCGGCAAGCTGATCAACCCGACCGATGTGGCCGCCGCCATCTGTATCGGAGCGGATTTCGTCGTCAATGCCCGTGGTTTCATGTTTTCACTGGGCTGCATTCAGGCGATGCAATGCAACCGCAATACCTGCCCGGCCGGCGTGACGACCCACAATCCGGAGCTGCAGCGCGGGCTGGTACCGGAAGACAAGGCTGAAAGGGTGCGGCACTACCATGACAATCTGGTGCATGAGGTCGAACTCATTGCCCACGCATGCGGTGTGCCCGAGCCGAGGCTGCTGCGGCGGGAGCATGCGGCGATGGTGGTGGAAGGCGGTCGTTCGGTACCGCTGAGCGTACTCTTCCCCGGCACCGGCTCCCACCATCAACCGGGGGCCTGAATGAGGGGTTGAGGAATGCCGAAACAGGGGGCGGGCCCCTGTGGCCTAGCTCTCGTCGAACCAGGCTTCGTCGTCGATATCGCGGGACAGCTCGCGCTCTTCTCGATGACGCTCAATGGCGCGTCTGGCTTCGAGGGCCCGGCGGGAGGCACGTTTTTTCCGTTCCTGCTTTTCTTCTTCCTCGAATCCGACCAGTACATTGAAGACTTCGGTCTGAACGGCGTTGAGATCCTGATTTTTCCGTATCAGCATAGTATCAGCTCCTCGACCTCGGGAGCCCTGCGCCAGCCTGCGGCGGGAAAACCTCTGGCTGACTCAGAGACTCCGCATTACTCAGGCGCCAAGGTCGGCGCCATGTTGCATTGCAGTAAAAGAATCGCCGACTTCTCTTTTATCGCATATTCGACGATTTTTCAAACAGCAGTGACAGGATAGGGAGCCTTTGTTGCAGCCTGATGTCAGCTTTCGGGCCGACGCAGGGGCGGACGCTTGTCGTTCAGGCGCAGGTTGCGCAGGCTGCGTTTGATGGTTTTGAGATGATCGAGCAGGGCGGGGCCGAGCTTCATCGCAACCCCGACGGCCAGCACGTCGATGACCACCAGGTGCACGACCCGGGATGACATCAGGGCGCTGAGGTCCTTGTCTTCTTCCAGATCGGTATGGATGGCGATGGTGGCCAGGTCCGCCAGCGGCGTATTGCTCGGACACAGGGTGATGACGGTGGCGCCGGTTTCGCGTACCAGGCGCACGCTGTGCAGCAGATCCTTGGTGCGGCCGGTCTGGGAGACGGCAATCACCACATCCCCCTCGGACAGGGTGACAGCCGAGATCGTCTGCATGTGGGGGTCCGAGTAGGCCGCGGCGAGAATCTTGAGGCGATAGAGCTTGTGCTGGGCATCCATGCAGACCGGCGCCGAGGCGCCAAAACCGTAGATTTCGACCCTTGGCGCCTTGGCCAGCGCATCGATCGCGGCTTCGAGGGTTTCCGGATCGAGTTCCTCGCGGATGCTGATCAGGTTGCCGATCATCGAGTCGAAGATCTTCTGCTTGAACTCGCGGACCGTGTCCTTGGAATCGAGCGAGAACTGCTCGAAGCTCGGGCTGCTTGCCAGCCCCTGGGCCAGGGTCAGCTTGAAATCTTGAAAGCCGTCGTAGTTGAGCGCGCGGCAGAAGCGCACCACCGTCGGCTCGCTGACACTCGCTTCAGAGGCCAGGTCGACGATGCGCATATGGATCACTTCGTTGGGGTTGGCCAGAACATAGTCCGCGACCTTCTGCTCGGATTTGCGCAGCTTCGGACGCGCATCTGCGATCGATTTGAGCAGGTTAAAGGAGTTCAAGGCATTTCCCTTTTTCTAACAACTACTTGGCCGGCCCCGATTATAGCAATGAAAGTCGGAGGGAGCCTATCCTGAGAGGGGTCGTCGCCACGGCGCTGCCAATTGCAGCCATGCAAGGTGCGTGCTACCTTTTTGATTCGCAAATAAAAACTCCAACAAGGCAAACAACGCGGGGAACGGACTGTGAAACGTCGTCAATTTTTACAAGGAGCGGGTGCTGCCACCCTGGCGGCAGGCACTCTGGTATCGGCGACCGCCAAGGCGGCACCGGAATACAAGTGGAAGATGGTCACGACCTGGCCGAAGAACTTTCCGGGCCTCGGCACTGGAGCCAACTTCCTCGCCGAACTGATCGGCAAGCTCAGCAACGGCCGTATCGAGGTCAAGGTATACGGCGCCGGCGAGCTGGTCGGGGCACTGGAATGCTTCGATGCGGTTTCCCGCGGCACCGCGGAACTCGGCCATGGTGCCTCCTATTACTGGAAAGGCAAGAGCCGCGCGGCCCAGTTCTTCGCCGCAGTGCCCTTTGGTCTGACGGCCCAGGAGATGAACTCCTGGCTCTACCACGGCGGTGGCATGGAGCTGTGGGAAGAGGTCTACGCGTCTTTCGGTCTGGTACCGGGGGCTGCCGGCAATACCGGCGTGCAGATGGGCGGCTGGTTCAACAAGGAGATCAACAGCGTAGCCGATCTGTCGGGGCTGAAGATGCGCATACCAGGTCTCGGCGGCGAGGTGCTGAAGCGCGCCGGCGGTACGCCTGTGCTGCTGCCGGGCGGTGAAATCTTCCCGTCGCTGCAGTCCGGTGCGATCGACGCCACGGAATGGGTCGGGCCTTACAACGATCTGGCCTTCGGTCTGCACAAGGCGGCCAAGTACTACTACTACCCGGGTTGGCACGAGCCGGGCACGACACTGGAGTGCTTCATCAATAAGGAAGCCCTGGAGGGGCTGCCGGCCGAACTGCAGCTGATCGTGCGCAACGCGATCCGCATTGCCAACCAGGACATGCTGGCGGAGATGACCGCCAAGAACAACCATGCCCTGGAACAGCTGGTCAATGAGCAGGGCGTCGAACTGCGCCGCTTCCCGGACGACGTGCTGCTCAAGCTGCGCGACCTGTCCGACGAAGTGATCGCCGAAGAGGCGGCCCAGGACGAGATCACCAAGAAGGTGTTCGACTCCTTCGTCAAGTTCCGTGACCAGGCAAAGAAGTGGCACGCGGTATCGGAGCAGGCCTACCTCAACGCCCGTTCGCTTTAAGCGCAGCGCTTTGCAACAAAGAAGGCCGGCAGATGCCGGCCTTCTTCTGTTTCGTAGGTCGGGTAGAGGCCTGAAGGGCCGAAACCCGACAAGGGTGTCGGGCTTCGCTGCGCTCTGCCCGACCTACGATACCCCCTACCCGTAAACGATTTCCGGCAACCAGGTCGCGAGCGATGGCCACCAGGCCAGCAGTCCGAGCATGGCGACCTGGATCAGGATAAAGGGGATGACGCCGCGATAGATCTGGACCGTCGAGACGCTTTCAGGCGCCACGCCCCGAAGATAGAAAAGGGCGAAACCGAACGGCGGTGTCAGGAAGGAGGTTTGCAGGTTGATCGCGAACATGATGCCGAGCCAGACCGGATCCAGGCCCATGGTCAGCAGGATCGGCGCGACGATCGGCACCACCACGAAGGTGATCTCGATAAAGTCGAGGAAGAAACCGAGCAGGAATATCACCAGCATCACCAGTATCATGGCGCCGACGATGCCGCCCGGCAGGCCCGTGAGGAAGTCCCGCACCAGATCATCGCCACCGTAGCCGCGAAATACCAGCGAGAAGATCGAGGCACCGACCAGAATGATGAACACCATCGAGCTGACCTCGGTGGTCGATTTCATCACCTGCTTGAGGATCGTCAGGCTGAAGGTGCGGCGCAGTGCGGCCAGAATCATGGCACCCACGGCACCGACCGAAGCCGCCTCGGTCGGGGTCGCGAAGCCGCCGAGAATGGAACCCAGCACCAGGCCGATCAGCAGAATGGGGGCACCAGGGCCTTGAGCACCCGGCTGCCGAGATCCTCAACCGCATCGCGCTCCGCCTGGGGGATCGCCGGTACCGACGCCGGATGGACGATTGCCTTGAACAGCAGATAGAGGATGTAGGCGGCGACCAGCATCAGGCCCGGCAGCAGCGCACCGAGAAAAGGTCGCCGACGGTCACGGTTTCGGGCGAAAAGATGCCCTGGTCGATCTGCGCCTGTTGATAGGCCGACGAGATGACGTCACCGAGCAGTACCAGCACGATCGACGGCGGGATGATCTGACCCAGGGTTCCCGACGCGCAGATGGTGCCGGCGGCGACCTTCGGGTCGTAGCCGCGGCGCAGCATGGTCGGCAGTGACAGCAGTCCCATGGTCACGACGGTGGCGCCGACGATGCCGGTACTGGCGGCCAGCAGCATGCCCACCAGGGTCACGGAAATGCCCAGGCCGCCGCGCATCGGGCCGAACATCAGCGCCATCGCATCGAGCAGCTCTTCGGCAATGCGGGACTTTTCGAGCATCACGCCCATGAACACGAACAGCGGTACCGCGATCAGCACTTCGTTGTTCATGATGCCGAACAGCCGGTTCGGTACCGCCTCGAGGAAGACTGCATCGAAATGGCCCGTGAAAGTGCCGATGGCGGCGAAGATAAGCCCGGTTCCGGCCAGCGAGAAGGCGACCGAATAACCCAGCAGCAGCACCACGACGGCGCCGGCGAACAGCAGCAGCGGAAGCAGCTCAGTCATAGTCCGTGCTCCTCTTCTTCCGGGTTAAGGTGGCCCTGGCCGCTCAGCACCAGCAGGCAGCGACCCAGGTCCGCGAGTCCCTGCATGATCATCATGATCGGCATGGCAATCAGCGTGGACTTGAGAACATAGCGGTACGGAATGCCCCCGGCTTCCTGGGAGCCTTCCAGCAGGCTCCAGGAGGTGGCGACGTAGTCCCAGGAGATCACCAGGATGAACACCGATACCGGCAGCAGCAGCAGCAGGGTGCCGAGGAGGTTGATCCAGGCCTTGCCGCGTTCGGTGAGCGGGCGGTAGAAGATGTCGACCCGGACATGGCCGTCATGCTTGAGGGTATAAGCCGCGCCAAGCAGGAAGACGAAGCTGTGCATGTAAATGACCGATTCCTGTAACGCGATGTTGCCGACATTGAACAGGTAGCGCATGACCACGATCGCAAAAGTGATCAGGACCATGAGCAGGGTCAGCCAGGAAATAATCCGGCCGCTCCATTCACTGAAGGCATCCAGCAGTCGGACCAGCCGGTCAATCGGGGAGAGTGCAGGCATTGTGGTGGTTACCGCTATCCGTTTCGGAGAAGAGGCATTAAATATAACGTCATCGCTGCGAATCGTCAGTTCCCCCTGCCGCAAAATGGCGCAAAAGCATGGGAATCCGCGATCACAGGCCTGCAGAGAACAGCTGGGACTTGCCCGCGGCTTCCCTTACAATAGGGCCAGCCCGTCGGCACCAGGCCGGCGTGGCCAGACTGAATCCCCGAATTGCGGAGAGATTGATGACGGATCAACTGGAAATCGAAGCGCGGCTGCTGCGACTGGACCCGCCCCGGCTGACAGCCTTCTGCGCGGCCCTGACCGAACGCATGTTCCCGAACTTCGCGCTGTTTTCGCGCCTTGTCGAGTTCGGCGACGCGGCCCAGTTGCGGCAGATTCTCAATGGCGTCTGGGATCAGCTGGCCAACAGCGGTGCGAAGATGAATTTCGAGGTCCAGCTCGACAAGGTCGAGGCCAATATGCCTGAGCTGGACGATTTCGACATGTATGGGGCCTCGCCGGCACTCGATGCCGTAGTCGCGCTGTTTTCGACCCTCAGCTGCGTGCTTGAAGCGGATGCCAGCGAGGCCGTCGCGGTGGCGAACCTGTCACGCGAATGCGTGGCCAACTTCATCGAGGTCACCGAAGGCGACGACCAGATGTCCGACGAGGAGCTGGTGCGCTTTATCAATACCCACGAAATGATGCTGCAGGAGGAGGCTTTCCAGGAGGATGTGCTGGAGAGCCTCGAGTCGGCATCCGCCTTCAATCCCGCCCGGGTGCGGGAGCTGCGCGCCCTGGCCCGGAACGAGGGCTTCAGCAACATCGGCATCAGCGACGAAGACTGATGCTGCGTCTCGGACTGTTGCTGCTGGTGCTGCCGGGCCTGGCGATGATGGCGGGGTTCATGCTGGAGCAGTCGGCGGTCGACGCCTGTCTCGACAGCGGCGGCTCTTATGAGTACGCGGCCGGGACTTGCGACAGTACCGGCAATCACCCCTTCGTGCCGTTCAGTGCACGTTATCCGTTGCTGGTGAACGGCGGCATGTCGTTGTCCGTTATCGGGTTGCTGCTCTGTCTGACCGGCCTGTATCGCGGCCGTCGCTGAGGAGCCCTCCATGAAAACCCGCTCCAAGGTGCTGCTGGGCCTGTTACTGCTGCTGTTGGCTGCGTCGTTCTGGGCCTGGCGTTACGGTCCCGGCTGGCTGGTGCAATTCAATGCTCAGCAGCAGCAGGCCAGGACGGCCTCCGAGGCCGAGGGGCACGGCTTTGGCCGGCAGTCGGACCAGCAGGGCTGTCTCGATCGCGCTCTGACCGACTTCAATGCCTGCAGCGGTTATGACTGCACGCTGCAGCAGGATTTCTTTCTCAAGGCCTGCCTTGAAGAGGCGGCCCCGTCAGCAGGCTTCTGTGATGGCGTGCCGGCCTACCGTGAACAACCCTCCGAAGACGACAAGACCTGGGCGCGCCACCGCTGCTGGGATCTTGATATCCGCGGTGAGGGCTGCCGCCTGCTGCTGCGCCAGCAGCAGTACTGGTGCGGCGGCGGGGTCGCGGCCGAATAAGCTTTTTGTCGGGCACCCGTTGTGGGAGCTCACTCTGTGAGCGAATAACCACCACTCACCACTTTCAGCTTTCTTCGATCGTCAGTACCAGCTTGCCGCGCACATGGCCGCCGGCGCTCTGCTGATGCGCCTGCCGGGCTTCGCTCAGCGGCAGTTCGCCGGCCAGTGTCAGTTGCAGTTTGCCTTCGGCGCACAGGCGCGCCAGCTCCGCCAGCTGCTGGCCGTTCGGCTCGACGCGGATACCCAGGGCCTGCTTGCCGTCCGCTTCGGCGGCGCGGATCACGGCATCCGCGGTGACCGAAGGCAGGGTGACCAGACGGCCGCCGGGTTTGAGACAGCTCAGCGCGCTGATGCCGACTTCGCCGCCAATGCCGTCGATCACCAGGTCCGCATCCTGCACTTCGCTGGCCAGATCCTGGGTCTTGTAGTCGATCAGCCGGTCGCAGCCAAGGCCTCGCAGGTATTCATGGTTTGCCGCGGAGGCGGAACCGATCACCTCGGCACCCGCGGCCTTGGCCAGCTGCACCGCCAGATGTCCGACGCCACCGGCCGCGGCCAGTACGAGCACCTTCTGTCCGGCCTGCAATTGTCCCTTGTCGTGCAGCGCCTGCCAGGCGGTGAGACCGGCAAGGCCGAGACCGCCGGCCTGGCTGAAGCTCAGTTCGTCCGGCTTATGGGCGATCTGAGCCACCGGTGCCGCGACATACTCGGCGTAGCAGCCGGCCGCTTCGGGAAAACGGATGAAGCCGAACACCCGGTCGCCGATCTGGTAGTCCTCGACACCGGCGCCGACCATTTCCACGGTGCCCGCGAACTCCCAGCCCGGAATGAACGGCAGCTTGCCGATAAAGGCCGCGGCACCGCCACCGCTGCAGGTTTTCCAGTCGATCGGGTTGACGCCGGCGGCGCGGTTACGTACCAGGACCTCGTTGTCGCGGATGGTCGGGGTCGGCACTTCCTCGCAGCTCAGGGCGTCGGCTCCGCCGAAGGCGTGTATGCGGCTTGCTTTCATCTGGTCTCTCCCGCAGCGTGCGGCATGCAGCCGCTGACGTTTGAATTTGATAGGCTTGCGTTGCAGGCAGCCACCCCGCAGGCGGCTGCGCTCCCATTCAGCTATTGGATAGCAAGAGTATGATCTATTTGGCAATTTTGGAACTGCTGTTGTTCTGGGGCGGTCTCATTCTGTTCCTGCTGTCGCTCGGTCTCTATGCCCTGAGGACCCGGGACTACCGGTCGCTGCTGGTTTTCTGGCAACCGACCATCCAGTTCAGCCCGGTCGAGAGCCGCCTTAACCGCACCGGGCTGCTGATGATGATTCTCGGCGTGGTGCTGAGGTTCTATCTGTTTTACTTGAGCTAACACTGGCAAATTCGGGACGCTGTCATGAAAGGAAATCCGCTGAGAGGCGCAGGCTATCTGTTACGGGGCCTGCAGATGCTGCCCGATCCCTCGATCCGGCACTTCGTCATCATACCGCTGCTGGTCAATATTCTGCTGTTCGGCGGTGCCATCTGGCTGCTGCTGGAGCAGTTCGGCTTCTGGGTCGACTATCTGATCAACCAGTTGCTGCCGGACTGGGAGTGGCTGGAGTTTCTGCGCTACCTGCTGTGGCCGTTGCTGGCACTGCTGGTGCTGGTGCTGGTCTATTACAGCTTTACCATCGTGGCGAACTTTATTGCCGCCCCGTTCAACGGCTTTCTGGCCGAAAAGGTCGAGCGGCAGCTGCGCGGCGTCGCGGTTGGCGACGAGGGCTGGAAAGCGTTGCTGGCGATGGTTCCCCGTACCATCCAGCGCGAGCTGGCGAAACTTGCCTACTACCTGCCGCGGGTGCTGTTGCTGCTGGTTCTGACCTTCATACCGGTGATCGGCCTGCTGTCGCCGCTGCTCTGGTTTCTGTTCGGCGCCTGGATGATGTCGATCCAGTACTGCGACTATCCGATGGACAACAACAGGGTCAGTTTCGCGCAGATGAAGCAGCTGCTGAAATCCGAACGCCTGACGGCGGTCGGCTTCGGAGGCCTGATCCAGGTGGGGATGATGATTCCGCTGCTGAACCTGGTGCTGATGCCGGCCGCGGTGGTTGGCGCAACCCTGTACTGGGTCGAGGAACATGCCCCCGTCGTCGGCGGCGGCACCGCGCTAAGAACGTCGTAAGGTCGGTTATTATGTAGGGTGCTGGTAAGTGAACGCACCGCACCACCGCGGATTATAGTGCGCTTCGCTATCGCTCAGCAGCACCCTACGACCCTCTCGCGTCAGCCGAAGATCAGGGCGCAGCGCGGTCCCGGGAATCCGGCATCACCAGCATTTCAGGCGGGAAGTGACAGCTGAAGGTACTGCCTTCACCGGGCTGACTCTCGATGCTCAGCTGGGCGCCGTGTCGCACCAGCACATGCTTGACGATCGCCAGCCCGAGGCCGGTTCCGCCGCTGGCCGACGAACGGCTTTCGTCGACGCGGTAGAAGCGCTCGGTGAGACGGGGAATATGGATCGGGTCGATGCCGATACCGTCGTCGCTGACCGAGAAGTGCCCGCCCCTGGCGTCGACCCACCAGCGTAGCCGGATATGGCCGTTGTCCGGGGTATAGCGCACCGCATTGAACACCAGGTTCGAAAAGGCGCTGTGCAGTTCCAGTTCCTGTCCGACCAGTTCCAGTTCGCTGTCCAGCTCCAGGCTGATCTGATGCTGCTTTTCCTGTGCCAGGGCCTGGGCGTCATGCTCTATCTGCATCAGCATACTGTGCAGCGCCACCGGGTGTTCGTCGGCGATATGGTTGCTGCCTTCGAGGCGCGACAACATCAGCAGGTCGCTGACAAGGCTTTCCATGCGCCGGGCCTGGGCCTGCATCTGGCTGAGCGCCCGTGTCAGCGGTCGCGGGAGGTCCTGATCGAGGAAGGTCTCGAGGTAGCCGCAGATCACGGTCAGCGGGGTGCGCAGTTCATGGGAGGCGTTGGCGACGAAGTCCTGCCGGGTCTGCTCCAGGCGCACCAGGCGGGTGATGTCCCGTGCCACCAGCAGGCGGTCGCCCTCGCCGAACTTGGTGACCTGGTACTGCAGACGGATATCGGGGTTGATCGGGCTGGGCAGCTCCAGCGGGTCGCTGTACTGACCACGACGGAAATAGCGGATAAAGCGGGGGTCGCGGAGCAGGTTCATCACCGGCTTGCCGCGGTCCGACGAGGCCTTGAGCCCGAGCAGGCGGTCGGCCGAGCGGTTCCACCATTCCAGGTTGTTGCTGCGGTCGATAATGACCAGGCCGTCCTGCAGTGCGGCAGAGGACTGCTGAAAGCGCTGCAGTGCGGCCAGCAGATCCTGCTCGCGCTTGCCGGAGCGTCGCTGAATGCGTGCCAGCTCGTCGAACAGCTCGCCCCAGTGGCCCGGTGCCTCGGGAGGCTGGGAGTCGTCCCGGCGCTGTACCCAGTCGCTCAGCCGGTTGAAATGACGGACCTGCACCAGGCCCCAGCCGCAGAGCGCCACCGCCGCACCCCAGCCGGCGAAGCCGAACAGCAGCCCGGTCAGGGCGCCGGCGAGGATGCTGAGGGCCATACTGAACAGCATGGCGTTCCGGGCTTTCTGCATCTGAGATACTTCCTGTCAATCGGGCGGCCAAGGGTGATCCCGAATTTTTCTAATGTCTCTGAGCTGTAAGACTTTTTCTCGAGGTGCCTGCCGCCGCGCGGCCGCCTCCTGCCTTCAGGCGACCTTGGCGGAGAAGCGGTAGCCGGTACCTCGCACGGTCTGCACCAGGTAGTCGTGGCGGCTGCCGAGGGCCTTGCGCAGACGGCGGATGTGTACATCGACGGTACGCTCCTCGACGTATACATTGCCGCCCCAGACCATGTCCAGCAACTGGCCACGGGAATAGGCCCGGTCCTGGTGAGTCATGAAGAACTGCAGCAGGCGGAACTCGGTCGGCCCCAGTTCCACCGGCTTGTCGTCGGACGTGACGCGGTGGGAGATCGGGTCCAGCGTCAGGCCGTCGACGCTGACCGGTTCTTCGATGCCCTTGGGGGTGGTGCGGCGCAGCACCGTTTTCAGCCGCGCCACCAGCTCGCGGGGCGAGAACGGTTTGGTGATATAGTCATCGACGCCGGCTTCCAGGCCCTTGACCTTGCTGTCCTCTTCGCCCTTGGCGGTGAGCATGATGATCGGGATTTCCGCCGTCATTTCATCATTGCGCAGCCGGCGGGCGAAGTCGATACCCGTCATGCCGGGCATCATCCAGTCCAGCAGCACCAGGTCCGGCGTACTGTCGACGACGATTTCGTGGGCGTCGCGGGCATTGTCCGCTTCCAGGCACTCGTAGCCGGCCATCTCCAGCGCGACCGCGATCATTTCACGAATCGGCGCTTCGTCGTCGACAATCAGTACACGTTTTGATGCAGACATGGGTTTGCCTCTGTACAAATTAACTGGAAATGCCCTCGGGCCCATCCTGGGCCCGGGGACACGTCAGGGTTCCCGATACCTTTGAGCGGAGAAAGGCCGAGAAACACGGGTAATTAATACGGCAATATTACAAACGTAAATTATGACAGAGATATGACGAAGCGTCCCAAGCGGTACCTATTGGCGGCAAAAAGATGCCGATCAGGTGGCCTGCGTGTAGTGGGCGGCGATACCAATAAAGATGGCAAGACCCGCGTAATGATTGTTGAGGAAGGCGCGGAAGCAGGGTTCCCGTTCGCGCCGCCGGGCAATCCAGGCCTGGTAGAGGAAGAAGCCTGCCGCCACCACAAGACCGCCGTAGTACCAGAAGGAGAGGCCCAGCTGCCGGCCCACCAGCACCAGGCATAACAGGGTCAGTGCCTGCAGCATGGCGATGATCAGCCGGTCGGCATCGCCGAACAGGATGGCGGTGGACTTGATGCCGACCACCAGATCATCGTCGCGATCGACCATCGCATAGTAGGTGTCGTAGGCCACGGTCCAGAGCAGGTTGGCGGTAAACAGCAGCCAGGCAATGGGCACCAGCTCGGCGTCGAGGGCGGTGAAGGCCATGGGAATGGCCCAGGAGAAGGCGGCGCCGAGCACGACCTGGGGCAGGTGGGTGTAGCGCTTCATGAACGGGTAGGTCGCGGCCAGCGCCAGACCGCCGAAGGACATCAGTACCGTGGTGGTGTTGGTGAAAAGTACCAGCACGAAGGCCAGCAGCATCAGCGTGGCGAACAGCGTCAGGGCTTCACGACTGCTGACCCGGCCCGTGGGCAGCGGGCGGCTGGCCGTCCGTTTGACATGGCCGTCGACCTTGCGGTCGGCAAAATCGTTGATAACGCAGCCGCCGGCCCGGGTCAGCACCACGCCGGCACAGAAGATCAGCAGGATATCCAGGGTGGCAGTCCGCCGGCCGCGATCCAGAGCGCCCAGAGCGTGGGCCAGAGCAGCAGGTAGATGCCGATCGGGCGGTTGACCCGGGACAGCTGAACATAGGCGTCGAGGCGCTCGCGTAGGTACTCTGGGGAAAGCTGCATTTGCATAAGCGATTATCCGCGGCTGTTGCGACGAAGCGGGTATTCTACCGACTTCAGCGCGGGCAGAAAAACCTCGCACACCAGCAGCGGCTTGCCGGCCAGCCGGAATACCGATCGCCGCGCCCAGAGGCGGGTGCCGTCGGCCAGCCGCAGGTCGCCGATCTGCAGCGGCTCCCGCTGCATCGTCGGGTCCCGGAACAGTACCGATCCCAGCGAACGGTTGCCGATCTCCCTGAGTTGGCGCTGAGGGCCGGACAGAGTGCTGACCGGGAATACCGAACGGGCATAGACCCAGGGTTCGCCCCGGCCCAGCAGCAGCACCTCGCGAACCAGTGCCAGCTGGCGCGGCGGCAGGCCCAGTGCCCGGGCCTCGGAGTGGGAGGGCTTGAAATAGCCCTGGCGTAGTACCTCGACCCGGAAATGCCCCTGGCTGGCGAGGACCAGTCGTTGTGTCAGCGAACCGCGGTCCTGCAGCCAGCTGCGCCAGGGTTGGGGCGCGGCCAGGCGGGACGGGCGCTTCAACGTACGCCAGCGGGTCGAGAAATGGTTACGGGTCAGGGCCTGTGCGGGGGTCACAACTTCGGTCCGAATCAGAAAGCGGCTATCTTAGCAGAGGGGGCTGTAGGGTGGCAATGAGCGCAGCGAATTCCACCATGGGTCACGTAAGGCATGAGAGGAGCTGCGTAGCCCGATCCCCGGGCGAATCCGGGCTAACTTGGTGTAAGCTGGCAGTGAATGGCAATCTCAGAGCGAGCGAAATGAAGCGAAACTACGACAGCGACGAGATCCTGGCCCTGATGCAGCGCTGGGTCGAGGTGATGGTGGTCGGCGAGAATCTCTGCCCCTTTGCGGCGCCGGACGTGCGCCATGGCCGGGTGCGCTATGCCATCAGCGAGGCGCGGACCGAGGAGGCCCTGGCGCGGGACTTCCTCGCCGAACTGGACCTGATCCAGCATGCGGCCGAAGACGAAGTCGCGACCAGCCTGCTGATCGCGCCGCGGATGCTGGCCGATTTCGGGGACTACCTCGACATGCTGGCGCTGTGCGAGACGCTGATCGAGCGTGCCGGACTGGACGGAGTCTTCCAGCTCGCCAGCTTTCATCCCCGCTACCTGTTCGGCGGGGTACCGGAAGACGATCTCAGCCACTGGACCAATCGCGCGCCCTTTCCGGCCTTTCACCTGATCCGCGAGGGGCAGATGAGCCGGGTGCTGATGAACTATCCGGATCCGGACGCGATTCCGGAGCGCAATATCGAGCATCTGCGGGCGCTCGGGCGGGACGGCCTGGTCCGGCTGTTCCCGCCGTTTGCGGATTACTGCTGAACGGCCGTAGGAGCCGCGTCCCGCGGCGAATAGGTTTGGCACCGAGCCAAATTCATTCGCACCGGGGAAGTGCCCTTTGGGTGCGGCGCTCCTACGAAGTCAATCCTCGTCGCTCTCTTCGCTTTCGTCCTGGACCGTGCGCTTCATCTCCTTGAGGCTCTGGTGGCGCACGTCGGTGCCGCTGACCAGGTAGACCAGATGCTCGGCCAGGTTGCAGGCGTGGTCGCCGATGCGCTCGAGCGCGCGCAGTACCCAGATGACGTTGAGCACACTGCTGATCGAGCGCGGATCCTCCATCATGTAGGTGGCCAGTGAGCGCATCGCCGAGCGGTACTCCTGGTCGACGGCCTTGTCCTGTTTCGCCACCTGATAGGCCAGCTGGATATCGCTGCGGGCAAAGGCCGTCAGCACGTCCCGGACCATGGCCCGGACCAGGCTGCCGATATGGCGCACTTCCTGGTAGCCGCGCGGCGATTCGCCGGTATTGACCAGCTCGATGGCGTGGCGGCAGATGCGGGTCGCTTCGTCGCCGATGCGCTCGAGGTCCGCCACCGCGCGCGAGATCGCCATGATCATGCGCAGGTCGCTGGCGGCGGGCTGACGGCGGGCGATGATGCGGGTGCAGTGCTCGTCAATCATCAGCTCCATGTCGTTGGTCTGCTTGTCGACGCGCAGGGAGCGCTCGGCCAGCTCGGCGTCGCCGTTGAGCAGGGCCTCGATGCCGTCATGCACCTGGCGCTCGACCAGGCCGCCCATGGTCAGCAGTTCGGTGCGGATCTGCTCCAGCTCTTCGTTGAATTGCTGGGATATATGGGTGCTGTAACCGTCCTTTTCGAATTCCACGGTCTTCTCTCCAGTTGTGCTGTGTATACCGAGCCAACGCAGTAGATGGATGTAACGTCCGTAAGACTCTTAGCCGTAACGGCCGGTGATGTAGTCTTCGGTCTGTTTCTGTACCGGGTTGGTGAACAGGGTGTCGGTGACACCGAATTCGACCAGGTCGCCCATGTACATGAAGGCGGTATAGTCCGACACTCGGGCCGCCTGCTGCATGTTGTGGGTGACGATGGCGATGGTGAAGTCCTTTTTCAGCTCGTGGATCAGTTCTTCGATTTTCAGCGTCGAGATCGGGTCGAGCGCCGAAGCCGGCTCATCGAGCAGCAGCACTTCGGGCTTGACCGCGATGGTGCGGGCAATGACCAGACGCTGCTGCTGACCGCCGGACATGCCCAGCGCGCTTTCGTGCAGGCGGTCCTTGACCTCGTCCCAGAGGGCGGACGAACGCAGTGCCCATTCCACCGTCTCGTCGATCAGGCGCTTCTTGTTGACGCCCTGGATACGCAGGCCGTAAGCGACGTTCTCGTAGATCGACTTCGGGAAGGGGTTGGGCTTCTGGAACACCATGCCGACGCGACGCCGCAGCTCGGCGACATCGACGCCGCGGCCGTAGATGTTGTCGCCGTCGAGCAGGATCTCACCGGTGATGTTGCAGCTGTCGACCAGGTCGTTCATGCGGTTGAAGCAGCGCAGCAGGGTCGACTTGCCGCAGCCGGACGGGCCGATAAAGGCGGTCACCCGGTTTTTCGGGATCTGCATGTCGATGCCGTGCAGCGCTTCCTTCTCGCCGTAGCACAGGCGCAGATCCCTGACCTGCAGCGTGATCTCTTCGTCTTCCAGGCGCAGTTCGCGCTGATCGCGCTGCATGGAAGTGATATCGATGGCGTGGGTTTTGATATCAGTGGTCATGTCTCGAAACCTTTGTTGAGTCAGCTCGCCGGGCGGCATTACATTTCAAGCGCTTTGTACTTTTCGCGCAGGTGGTTGCGGATCGCGATGGCACTGAAGTTCAACAGCGCGATCACCACCACCAGCAGCAGCGCCGTGGCGTACACCAGCGGACGGGCCGCTTCCACGTTCGGGCTCTGGAAGCCCACATCGTAGATATGGAAGCCCAGGTGCATGAATTTCTGGTCCAGGTGCAGATAGGGGTAGTTCATGTCCAGCGGCAGGCTGGGCGCCAGCTTGACCACACCGACCAGCATCAGCGGCGCCACCTCGCCGGCGGCGCGGGCGATCGCCAGGATCACACCGGTCATGATAGCGGGGCTGGCCATCGGCAGCACCACTTTCCAGAGGGTCTCGGCCTTGGTCGCCCCCAGTGCCAGGGAGCCCTCGCGGATCGCACGCGGAATGCGGCTCAGGCCCTCTTCGGTGGCGACGATCACGACCGGCACGGTCAGTAGTGCCAGCGTCAGCGAGGCCCACATCAGGCCGCCGGTGCCGAAGGTCGGCGACGGCTTCGCTTCCGGGAAGAACAGGTCGTCGATGTTGCCGCCGAGGAAGTAGACGAAGAAGCCGAGGCCAAAGACACCGTAGACGATCGAGGGTACGCCGGCGAGGTTGTTGACGGCGATGCGGATTACACGGGTCAGGAAGCCCTGGCGGGCATACTCGCGCAGGTAGACCGCGGCGATAACACCGAACGGCGTCACCATCACCGACATCAGGATCACCATCAGCACGGTGCCGTAGATGGCCGGGAAAATACCGCCTTCGGTATTGGCTTCGCGGGGATCGTCGGCGACGAACTCCCAGATCTTGGCCAGGTAGTGACCGACCTTGTCGCCCAGCCCCATGGCGTTGGGCAGGAAGGCGCGAACGACCTTGGCCACCGGGATTTCGACACTGCGGCCATTGCCGACTTCGGCGACGAAGCTGTCACGGTTCAGCGCCGTGCTCAGCTCCAGCAGCTGTTTCTGCAGCACCTGGTACTCGACGTCCAGCTCGGCCCTGCGTTCCTTGATCTCGGCGTAGGGGACAGGGTCGGAGACGTTCTTCAGCTCCAGCGAACGCTGTTTCAGGCGCAGGCGCTCGAGTTCGTAGTTGATGGCGCCGATATCGCCTTTCTGTATGTCCTCGATCTGCTCGCTCAGGTTGCGGGCACGCTCGATGCGGCGCTGGAACTCCTGCCAGAGCTCGTCGTATTCGGCGCTCGGCGCATAGCCGTCGTGCTGGGCAATCAGTTCGCCCTGCTGCTTGATGGCGCGCAGATAGCCGTAGAAATTGCCCCACTCCTCGCGCTCGGCGACGAACAGCATCTCGGGATAGCTGCGGTCGGTGACATAGGCGTCCAGCGCCCAGACAAAATCGGCACCGGTGACGTCACGGTTGCCGACCTTGAACAGGTCGCGCTCCATGTGCTCGACCCCTTCCGGTACCTTGACGCCGGAGTCGCGCAGCTGGGCGGCCGGCACGAGCTCCGACTCGACCAGCTCGCCGACCAGAACGCTCTGCTGGTCGCCCTGGGTGTAGGTGGCGCTGAGCACATCGGCCGGCCAGAAGTGGCCCAGACCGCGCACCGCGATCAGGGCCAGCAGGCCCAGCACCATGATGACGCTGATGGCGACCGCACCGGCATTGAGCCAGACCCAGGGGAGCCGGAGCGGGTCCATTCGGAAAAGGAAATTCTCATCGCTGTATCCTCGTTGACCCGTTACAGAGAGCCGTATTTCTGGCGCAGATGCTGGCGGATGCTCTCGGCCAGGGTGTTGACGACGAAGGTGAACATGAACAGCACGAAGGCGGCCAGGAACAGAATCCGGAAGTGGGTGCTGCCGACCTCGGATTCCGGCATCTCGACCGCGATATTGGCGGCCAGGGTGCGCATGCCCTCGAAAATATTCACATCCATGATCGGGGTGTTGCCGGTGGCCATCAGTACGATCATGGTCTCGCCGACGGCCCGCCCCATGCCGATCATTACCGCCGAGAAGATACCGGGGCTGGCGGTCGGCATCACGACCCGCACCAAGGTCTGCCAGGGCGTCGCGCCCAGCGCCAGCGAGCCGTAGCTGAGGCTCTTCGGTACCGCGAAGATGGCGTCCTCGGTAATCGAGAAGATGGTCGGAATGACGGCGAAGCCCATCGCGATGCCGACCACCAGGGCATTGCGCTGGTCGTAGCTGATCCCCAGCTCCTGACTGACCCACAGGCGCATGTCGCCGCCGAACAGCAGGTTTTCGATCGGACCGGCGATGGCGAAGCTAAGCATCACGGCCAGGATCACCACCGGCACCAGCAGGGTGACGTCCCAGCCCTCGGGCAGCAGGAAGCGGATGCGGTTCGGCATCTGCGCCCAGACGAAGGCGAACGCCAGGATCGACAACGGCACCAGCAACAGGGTGATGAAGACCGCAGCGAGATTCAGCTCCATGAAGGGCGCGAGCCAGAGGCCGGCGAGGAAGCCGAGGATTACGGTCGGCAGGGCCTCCATCAGCTCGATCATTGGCTTGACCTTGCGGCGCAGGCCCGGAGCCATGAAATAGGCGGTGTAGATGGCACCGCAGATGGCCAGCGGGGTCGCCAGCAGCATCGCGTAGAAGGCGGCTTTCAGGGTACCGAAGGCCAGCGGCATCAGGCTGTACTTGGGTTCGAAGTCGTTGGTCGAGGCCGACGACTGCCAGACATAGGCCGGTTCTTCGTAACCTTCGTACCAGACCTTGCTCCAGAGCGCGGCCCAGGAGATTTCCGGGTGTTCGTTATGCACCGCCCAGAAGCGGAGCTCGCCGTCCTGCTCCAGCAGCAGCGCGTTGGAGCGGGGGGCATAGGCGATCTGGTCGATGGCGCCTTCGGTCACCTGTTCGCTGAGCACGTTGCGTTCTGCGGTGGTGTTGAACAGGCGCAGGGTGCCGTCGGCGTCGACGGTGGCGAAGCCCTTGCGGCGGTGCTCGATGGCAAAGCCGGCCAGCGGCTCGCCGCCGCTGTCGAAACTGCGAATCCGGGTCAGTTGCCATTCACCCTGATCGTCCCGTACCAGGAACCACTGGGACACCACACCCCTGTCGTCGGCCAGCATCAGGGAGGAGCCGCCGAGCAGCAGTTCGAAGGTGCGGATTTCGCCGGTGCTTGCGGTCATCACCTGGGTGGTACTGGCGCCATCGGCGGACTGCAGGTCTTCGACCGCCAGCTTGCCGCCCGGTGCCGCCATCAGCAGCCAGCGACGGTCCGGCATCAGCAGGAGCTTTGTCGGCTTGACGCTCTGGTTCGGCAGCGCCTGGGTGTCGATTTCGGTATCGACCTCGCCGGTGAGGAAGTTTTCGGTCAGCGACACATCGGTCTGGGTCAGGCTGCCCTGGCTGCCGCCGACCAGGCGCCAGTCATCACCGTCTCCGTTGACGGCTAATACATCCAGCGGCAGGTTACCGACCGGAATCGGGGCTTCGCCCAGCGGCCAGGCAATTTCCGGCGTGATGACGCGCTCGCCGTCCGGGTAGGACGACTTGTAGTCGTGACGCATTACCAGGGCGCTGCCATCGCTGAGACCGACCGCGAACAGACGGCGCGCTTCCGAGAAGGAGGACACGCTGGTGATGTCGGCGCCTTCCGGAAGCGCAAGGGCCTGCTGCTTGACGATCTCGCCGCTGCGGGTGTCGAAGAACACCAGTTCGGCGGCATCGGTGAGCCGCAGACCGATCTCGGCCTGCTCTTCCATGGCCAGGTACAGGGTCTTGCCGTTGCCGGGCAAAGGGTAGGGGGCGACGACCTGGCCATTCTGTTGCCGGGCTCGACCTCGGCCGAGCGGAACAGCGGCAGGACTTCGTACAGCAGATAGAAAAAGATCAGCAGGATCGCGATGATCACGCTGATACCGCCGATTCCGATCCCGGCCGTTGCGGCCCGGTCTTTCAGCGCGCGGATCTTGCGCTTGCGTCTGGCAGACGGGGTATCGAAATCGAGGTCGGGTACAGAGACGGTGGCTTCATTGCTCATGGCGCTGGGTCCCGGGACAGTATTGGAAGTTCGGCGGCTACAATAATGTAGATATATGACGCTTTTGTTACATCGTTTGGCCAAAAAGAAGCAGGGAGGCCGTCACCGGCTCCCCTGCTTCCTGTACTGATCCGGGGGCTGTTAGAGGCCCAGGTCAGCCATCTGCTTCTCGACCACCTTGGCCGGCAGCGGGATGTAACCGTCCTTGACGACGACTTCCTGACCGGCCCTGGACATGACCAGCTTCAGGAATTCACGCTCCAGCGGCTGCAGCTCTTCGTTCGGCTTCTTGTTGACGTAGACGAACAGCGAACGGGCCAGCGGGTATTTGCCGGTAACGGCGTTTTCCGGCGTGGCTTCAACGAAGGCGTCGCCTTCCTTCTTGGCCAGCGGCAGGGCGCGGACCGAAGCGGTCTTGTAACCGATGCCGGAGTAGCCCAGGCCGTTCAGGGAGGTGGAAACCGACTGAACGACGGACGCGGAGCCCGGCTGTTCGTTGACGTTGTTGCGGAAATCGCCCTTGCAGAGCGCTTTCTCCTTGAAGTAGCCGTAGGTGCCGGATACGGAGTTGCGGCCGAACAGCTGGATGCTCTTGTCAGCCAGCGCGCCGGTCAGGCCCAGCTGGCCCAGGTGCCGATATCGTCGGCAGCGCCGCACTTGCGGGTCGAGGAGAAGACCGCGTCGACCTGGTCGATGGTCAAGCCTTCGATCGGGTTGTCCTTGTGGGCAAAGACGGCCAGGGCATCAATCGCGACCGCAACCGGAGTCGGCTTGTAGCCATACTTCTGCTCGAAGGCTTCGATTTCCTTGTCCTTCATCATGCGGGACATCGGACCCAGGTTCGAGGTGCCTTCGGTCAGGGCCGGCGGGGCGGTGGAGGAACCGGCTGCCTGGATCTGGATGTTGACGTTCGGGTACAGACGCTTGAACTCTTCGGCCCAGAGGGTCATCAGGTTGGCCAGGGTGTCGGAGCCGACGCTGGACAGGTTGCCGGAGACGCCGGCTGCCTTTTCGTAGGTCGGCAGATTCGCGTCGAGCAGGTCGGAGGCGTTGGCCGTCAGGCAGGTCGCGGTCATGGCGACAGCTGCGAAGAGCTTCTTCATCGGTTTCATCTTGTGCTCCTGATTGGTTTAACCGGCAGAGTTCAACTCTGAAGTGGGGCTCACTATAGGAACGATCTGTGACAGGAATATGACAGCCGTAAAAGGGTGTCGCCATTCGTAGACTGGGGCAGATTGATCGGAAAGTAGTGATTTGTGCAGCGGCGAAGACTAGAATCTGCGCATCCCAAAACTTCAGGTCGGAAGCCCGAAAAATGTCGATAGCTGATGATCAGATCCTGGTGCCGGACGGCGAGCTTAGTCTGAAGCTGCCGGCCAGCGTGCAGGCAACCAACATGTTCGGCGATGTCTACAGCGGCTGGGTCGCCATGCGCGCCGTCGAAGCGGCCGAAATCCGCGCGGCCAAAATCGCCGAAGGCCGGATCGCGACCGTCTCGGTCGGTGGCATGGATTTCATGTCGCCGGTACTGGTCGGCACCATACTCAGTTTCTACACCCGGGTCGTCGAGCAGGGGCGCAGTTCGATGCGCATCGCCGTCGAAGTCTGGGGTCGCTGCCCCGATGGCCGCGATCCGCGCAAGGTCTCCGAGACCGAGTGCGTTCAGGTCGCCATCGACGAAAACGGTCATATCCGCCGCCTGCCGCCGCAGGACTGAACAGCTCCGAACCCTCTTCGGTCTGCTTTACTTGGTGTAGGGTGGAATTCGGCCCTAAGGTGCGCGCATCAGGGAAGCGAAGCTGCGGGAGGTCGGAGATGAATGTACGGTTGCTGAAAATGGGGTTGTCGACCCTGCTGGGTTGGCGGCGTCAGGGGTACTTTATCCCCTACCGTTATGCCGACCAGATTGCCGAACGGACGCTGGCGTATCCGTCCCTGGAACGGTTGCTGGATCAGCACCGGGATGACTTTGCCCGGCTGTTGCATGCAGCCGAGGGCTTCCTGCCCCAGCTGCAATCCATTGTAGGCCTGAAGCCGCCGCATCCTCGCTGGGAGCAGAGCTGGTTTCCGCGCCTGGATGGCATTATCGCCTACGGTCTGACACGTATTCAGATGCCCGCGCGCATCATCGAGGTCGGTTCCGGCCATTCGACACGCTTCTTTTTCGTGCCTGCCGGGAAGAGGGGCTGGAGACGCAGCTGACCGCGATCGATCCGGCGCCCCGGGCCGACCTACAGGACCTGCCGATCCGGCTGCTGCGCCAGCCGCTGCAGCAGGTCGACTTGGCGCTGTTCGAAAAGCTGCAGGCGGGCGATATGCTGTTTATCGATTCCAGCCACTTGCTGCTGCCGGGCTCCGATGTCGACTGGCTGCTGAATCGGGTCTGGCCCTCGCTGGCCGAAGGCGTGCTGGTACACTTTCACGATATCCTGTTGCCGGACGACTACCCCGAGGCCTGGCGCTGGCGCGGTTACAACGAGCAGCAGGGCGTGGCGCCGCTGCTGAGCTGTGGCGCGGCCGAACCGGTCTGGTCGAGCCACTATGTCGTCAGCCGCATGGCGGAAGTGCTGGCCGCGAGCCCTCTGTCGCAGCTGCCGATGCCGGCCGAGGCGATCGAGACCAGTCTCTGGCTGCGCAAGGTCATCCCGGCGATCTGATCATGTGGGGGCCCACTCCGTGGGCGAATATCGTCACCCGTCACCCGTCACCCGTCTACTGACAACTGCTCCTGCGTTGCCAGCACACCCGCGGGGCGGCCACCCGCCACCCCTGGAGGTGACCCGTCATAGCGGCTCGAGATTGGCGTAGCCGAGCACCAGCCACTTGGCGCCTTCGTAATCGAAGTTCACCTGTACCCGGGCCTTGGCTCCGGTTCCTTCGTAATTCACCACGATGCCTTCGCCGAATTTGGCATGGCGCACGCGCTGACCCAGGCTGATATTGCTGGCCGGCACTTCGGCGCCGGCAAGGGATGCCGAGCCGCTGTTGAACAGGCCTTCGCCGCTGTTTGAGCGCGCGGTGAGGGGGCGGCGTACCTGGGCGTTGAGGCGCACCTCCTCGATCAGCTCGGTCGGCACCTCGTGGACGAAGCGCGAGGGGCGGTTATAGGTCTCCTGCCCGTGGAGACGGCGTGACTCGGCGTAGGTCAGGTAGAGTTTCTGCATCGCCCGGGTAATACCGACATAGCAGAGGCGGCGTTCCTCCTCGAGACGCCCCGGCTCCTCGATCGACATCTTGTGGGGGAACAGGCCTTCCTCCATGCCGGCGAGAAACACCAGCGGAAATTCCAGGCCCTTGGCCGAGTGCAGCGTCATCATCTGCACGCTGTCCTGGTAGTCGTCGGCCTGGGCTTCGCCGGCATCGAGGGCGGCCTGGTCGAGGAAGGCGGTCAGCGGCGTGCGGGCGACGGCTTCCTCGGTGTCGGCGTCTTCCTGCCAGCTACCGGCGAACTGTCGTGCTGCCGTGACCAGTTCCTCAAGGTTCTCGATGCGGGACTGCGCCTTTTCGCCCTTTTCCTTCTCGTGGTGCTGGATCAGGCCGGATGTCTGGATCACATGCTCGGTCTGTTCGTGCAGCGCGGTGCCGGCGGTGTCCGCATCCAGTGCCTCGATCAGCTCGAGGAAGCCGCGCAGCGCATTGGCGGCCCGTGCCGGCAATTCGCCCAGCTCGATGATCTCGCTGGCGGCCCGCCACATGCTGTGGCCCTCGGCACGGGCGCGCTCACGCACCAGCTCGATGGTGCGGGTGCCGATGCCGCGGGTCGGCACGTTGATCACGCGCTCCATGGCGGTGTCGTCGTGACGACTGGCGATCAGGCGCAGATAGGCCAGGGCGTTCTTGATCTCGAGACGGTCGTAGAAGCGCTGGCCGCCGTAGATGCGATAGGGGACGCCGGCGCGGATCAGCATCTCCTCGATGATGCGCGACTGGGCGTTGGAGCGGTACAGCACGGCGCTGTCGGCGCGCAGATTGCCTTCCTGCACCCACTGCTGGATGCGGTCGACGATGAACCGCGCCTCGTCCTGTTCATTGAAGGCGGCGTACAGCGACAGCGATTCCCCGTCGACACCTTCGGTCCAGAGCTGTTTGCCGAGGCGGCCCTGGTTGTTGCAGATCACCGCGTTGGCGGCCTGCAGGATGCTGTTGGTCGAACGGTAGTTCTGCTCCAGACGGATGGTCTCGGTGCCGGGGAAATGCTCCGGCAGGTTCTGGATATTTTCGATACGGGCGCCGCGCCAGCCGTAGATCGACTGGTCGTCGTCGCCGACCGCCATCAGCTTGCGCTCGTTGCCGCAAAGCAGCCGCAGCCAGGCGTACTGGATGGCGTTGGTGTCCTGGAATTCGTCGACCAGAAGGTAGCGGAAACGCTCCTGGTAGTGCTTCAGCAGGGCCGGTGAGCGGTCGCGCAACAGTTCCAGCGAACGCAGCAGCAGTTCGCCGAAGTCGATCATGCCGCCGCGTTCGCAGGCCTGCTCGTAGGCGATGTACAGGTTCAGCATGGTCTGCTGGAAGAGGTCGTGGGAGCGCTCGATATGGGCGCTGCGCAGGCCCTCGTCCTTCTGGGCGTTGATGTACCACTGGAATTGCCGCGCCGGCCAGCGCTGTTCGTCGAGGTTCATCTCCTTGGCCAGGCGCTTGATCAGACGGAGCTGGTCGTCGCTGTCCATGATCTGGAAATTGTCCGGCAGGCCGGCATCGCGCCAGTGCGCCCGCAGCAGCCGGTGCGCCAGGCCATGGAAGGTGCCGACCCACATGCCATGGGGGTTGAGCCCCAGCAGCTCCTCGATCCGGCCGCGCATTTCACGGGCGGCCTTGTTGGTGAAGGTTACCGCCATGATCGAATAGGGGGAGATGCCTTCGGCCTGGATCAGCCAGGCGATGCGGTGCACCAGCACCCGGGTCTTGCCGGAGCCGGCACCGGCCAGCACCAGCAGGTTCTGCATCGGCGCAGAGACGGCTTCGCGCTGGGCGTCGTTGAGGGAGTCGAGAATCGGGGTTACATCCATAGCGGCACAACGGACTCTGGTTGATCACGAGAACGGCAGGGCAGGGCCCGGCGTATCTGGCGAAGGTGAATGGCTGTATGGGCGTCCAGTATCTTAGCGCGATGCGGCGGCAGATTCATCCCGGATCTGCCGCCGTTCACCTCAGGACAGGCGGGAAGGATGGTCGATGCGGAACTGCAGGATGCGCTGCAGTTCGGCCGGGTCCTTGAGTTTCATCTCGCCGCTCTGACGGCCGGCCTGTTCCAGCCCGAGCCACGGAATCAGCCGCGAGAGCCAGAATCGCATCGCCGCCGTGCGGGTCAGCTGCGGCCAGGCCTGGTGCTCGTCGTCGGTGAACGGGCGCACTTCGTTGTAGGCACCGAGCAGAGCCGTTTCCCGGACAGGGTCGATCTGACCGTCCGCGGTGCAGCACCAGTCGTTGGCGACGATGGCCAGGTCGTAGAGCAGGAAGGCGGTGGCGGCATTGTAGACATCGAGGATGGCGCTCAGGCGGGTATCCTCGAACAGCGCGTTGTCGTGGAAGAGGTCGCCGTGGATCGCCCCCATCGGCAGCTCGAGCTCGGAATCGCACAGCGCGTCGAACAGGCGCACTTCGCCGAGCAGCAGTTCGGCCTCGTCGCCCGGCAGCAGCTGCGCGACGCGCTGGCTTTCGCGGCGCCACCAGAAAATGCCGCGGTGGGCCCTGCGCTTCATGTAGAAGTCCTGGCCCGCCAGGTGCAACCGGGCGAGGGCGGCGCCGATCTCGCTGCAGTGCGCGGCCGTCAGCTCCTGCTGGGCGACATGATGGCCGGCAAACCGGGGCAGCAGCAGCGCCGGGCGGCCCCTGAGCTGTTTCAACGCGATGCCGTCGCGATCCTTGAACGGCGCCGGCACCGGACAGCCGCGTTCGGCCAGCCAGCTGGTCAGCTCGACGAAATAGGGCATCTCGTCCATGCCGAACTCTTCGAACAGGGTCAGGACATACTGCTGCTCGACACCGCCAGGATCCTTCAGCGTGACAAAATAGTTGGTGTTTTCGATACCGCCTTCGATGCCCCTGTGGGTGACCAGCGTGCCGAGATCGAAGTCGGCCAGCAGGCGGTTGAGGTCCTGTGCAGTTACTTCTGTATATACAGCCACAATATTACCAGCTGAAAATGACCCATTTGGGGATCAGGAGGGAGGATTCTTCGAAGCGGTTGAACTCGCCGGTGCCTTCGACGGGCACCAGGTAGTAGGGCTTGCCGACCTTCGGCACCACCTTGACCTCTTTCAGCACGCCATTGACCCGGTATTCGTAGAAGGCCTTTTCGTCGTCGTGCCGGATGGTGATTTCCGGCCCCCGGAGCCCAGTTCCGGCAGTGTCTCGGCCTGTGCCGGCGGCAGGACCAGCAGGCTGGCCAGCAACAGCAGTTTCTTCATCATTATTCCGCACTCGTTGGTTTGGCTGCCGCTTATTTAATATGATTGTCAGCCCTGACACTATCCCCGGTCACGATAAACATGGCCCAGGTCACAACCAAGATGGACAAAATATGAGCGAGCAGCACCCATCCCTCATTCTAGTCGACGGCTCTTCCTATTTATACCGTGCCTTTTTCGCCTCGCAGCAGGCGGACCTGCGCACGTCGGAAGGCTTCCCGACCGGCGCGGTGCGGGTGGTGACCTCGATGCTGCGCAGCCTGATCAGGCAGCATCCGAAGAGCCCGGTGGTGGTGGTGTTCGATGCCAAGGGCAAGACCTTCCGGGACGAGCTGTTCGAGGCCTACAAGTCCCATCGCCCGCCGATGCCCGACGATCTGCGTCAGCAGGTCGAGCCGATCCACGAGATCATCCGCGCCATGGGGCTGCCGCTGCTGGTGGTGGACGGGGTCGAGGCGGACGATGTGATCGGGACCCTGGCCCGGGAGGCCAGCAGCAAGGGGCTCGATACCCTGATCTCGACCGGCGACAAGGATATGGCCCAGCTGGTGGACCGGCACGTCACCTTGATCAACACCATGAACGACAGCCGTCTCGACGAGGCCGGGGTGCAGGAGAAGTACGGCATACCCCCACATCTGGTGATCGACTTCCTGGCACTGATGGGGGACAAGGTCGACAACATTCCCGGGGTACCGGGCGTCGGCGAGAAGACAGCGCTGGCGCTGCTGCAGGGCATAGGCGGCATCGCCGACCTCTACGACAACCTCGACAGGATACCGGAGCTGGGCTTTCGCGGGGCCAAGTCGATGCCGAAGAAACTCGAGGAAAATCGCGAGATGGCGGAGCTCTCCTACCGCCTGGCCACCATCAAGACCGACGTCGAACTGGATCAGGGCGTAACCGATTTCGGCCTGCCGGCGCCGGACAATGACAAGCTGCTGGAGATGTTCAGGCGTTTCGAATTTCGCACCTGGGTGGCCGAGCTCGAACAGGGCGATGACGGCGAAACGGCGGCGCCCGGTGTCGCGGTGCCGGAGAATGTCGAGTACGAGACGCTGCTCGAGCAGGCCGATCTGGATCGCTGGGTCGCCGAGCTGGAAACGGCGGAGCTGTTCGCTTTCGACACCGAGACCACCAGTCTCGACTATATGCAGGCCGAGATCGTCGGGCTGTCGTTCGCGATCGAGCCGGGCAGGGCAGCCTATGTGCCGCTGGCCCACGATTATGTCGATGCACCGAAACAGCTCGATCGCGATGCGGTGCTGGCGCAGCTCAAACCGCTGCTGGAGGATCCGCAGCGGCCCAAGGTCGGACAGCATATCAAGTACGACATGAACGTGCTGGCGCGCTATGGCATCCGGCTGCAGGGCGTCGCCTTCGATACGATGCTCGAATCCTATGTGCTGAACTCGACCGCGACGCGCCACGATATGGACAGCCTGGCCGACTACTACCTCGGCGTGAAGACGGTTCATTTCGAGGACATCGCCGGCAAGGGCAAGAAGCAGCTGACCTTCAACCAGATAGACCTCGAGCAGGCCGCGCCCTATGCGGCGGAAGATGCCGACATCACGCTGCGTCTGCACCAGGTGCTGCACGAAAAGCTCAGCCGCGAAGCCGCGCTGCTGCAGGTGTTCGAGGAGATCGAACGGCCGTTGATCCCGGTATTGGCCCGGATCGAGCGCAACGGCGCCCTGGTCGACGCCAGCCTGCTGGGCAAGCAGAGCCGGGAACTGGCCGAGCGGCTGGTGGCGCTGGAGCGGGAAGCCTTCGAGCTGGCCGGCCGGCCGTTCAACCTCGGCTCGCCGAAGCAGCTCCAGGAGATCTTCTACGAGGAGCAGAAGCTGCCGGTGCTGAAAAAGACGCCGAAGGGCGCGCCGTCGACTGCCGAAGAGGTGCTGCAGGAGCTGGCGCTGGATTATCCGCTGCCGAAGCTGATCCTCGAGCACCGGGGCTGAGCAAGCTGAAGTCGACCTACACCGACAAGCTGCCGCTGATGATCAACCCGCAGACGGGCCGTATCCATACCTCCTACCATCAGGCCGTGACCGCAACCGGAAGGCTGTCGTCAACTGACCCGAACCTGCAGAACATCCCGGTGCGCAATGCCGAGGGGCGGCGCATTCGCCAGGCCTTCATCGCCCCCGACGGCTACCGTCTGGTGGCGGCGGACTACTCCCAGATCGAGCTGCGCATCATGGCTCATCTGTCCCAGGATCAGGGGTTGCTGAATGCCTTTTCCCAGGGCGAGGACATTCACCGGGCTACGGCTGCGGAGGTGTTCAAGGTCGCGCTCGACGACGTCACGACCGAGCAGCGCCGTAGCGCCAAGGCGATCAATTTCGGCCTGATCTACGGCATGTCGGCGTTCGGTCTGGGCAAGCAGCTGGGCATTGGCCGCAACGAGGCGCAGCGCTATATCGACCACTATTTCGAGACCTATCCGGGCGTGCAGCGCTACATGGACGACATCCGCGCGAAGGCACGCGAGCAGGGATATGTCGAAACCCTCTTCGGGCGTCGTCTCTACCTGCCGGAGATCAACTCCCGCAACGCCATGCGCCGTCAGGCAGCGGAGCGAACGGCGATCAACGCGCCGATGCAGGGCACCGCGGCCGATATCATCAAGCGGGCGATGGTACAGGTGGCCGACTGGCTCGAGACCTCCGGCTACGATGCCAAGATCATTCTGCAGGTACATGACGAACTGGTGTTCGAGGTGCGCGAAGACCTGGTCGACGACTTCGTCGCAGAGGCGAAAACGCGCATGGCGGCGGCGGCGAAGCTGGATGTGCCGCTGGTAGTCGATGCAGGTGTCGGCGTCCACTGGGACGAGGCGCACTGACCGGAGCGCCGGCGGCTCAGATCGCCGGCGCGATTTCCATGAACATGTAGCCGATGCCGTAATGCGTCACCAGACATCCGGTATCGATCGCCAACTGCTTGAACTTGCCGCGCAGGCGTGCGATCAGCACGTCGATGGTGCGGTCGCTGTAGTTCCATTCACGGTTGCCCAGCGCCTTGAGCAGCTCCTCCCGCGGCATTACCCGGCCGGCGTTGCTGATCAGCGCTTGCAATACCAGGGTTTCGTTGCGGGTCAGGCTGGCCTGAGTGCCTGTGCCGCAGGCGATCATCTGACTCTCGGCGCTGAAATGCCAGTCCTGGCTGGCGAACAGGGCGGTACCGGCCGGTGCCGCTTGCGGCTGGCGGTGGCGGATCCGGGCCAGCAGGTTCTTGCCGCAGGCGTGCAGTTCCCGCAGTTGCAGCGGCTTGGGAAAGAACACATCGGCGCCGCTTTCGTAGCTGACGATGCGCTCCACCCGATCGTCGCAGCCGCTGGTGACGATAACGCCGGCGCTGCTGCGGGCACGAATTTCGCGGCACAGTGCGTGCCCGTCCGTATCGGGCAGTTGCAGGTTGAGAAAGATAAGGTCGAATGCCTGTTCCTGCACCCGGACCAGCGCTTCCTGTCCCGATTCGGCTTGCGAAACCATCCAGCCCTGTGCACTCAGGTACTGGCTCAGGGGCTTGGCCGAGTCCGGATCACCGTCGACAACCAGTATCTTGCTTTCCTTGTACAGGCAGGCTTGGGCATTCATGCGGGCACGGTTCCGTCATACAGGTGTTTTAATTCTTAATACTTTCTGAATACTAATAAAATGCTGGAATTAATCCAGTTTTTTAACAGTTGTTAGAAAAGTTTAGAAATATATTATAAATCATATTCTTATATTGATCCTGGCCGACAGCGAACAGGCGTCTCGTTGTGGCATAGGTTTAGGAAGCCTAAATTCAAGGCTTGCTGGGCGCAGCCGGTACCGCCGCGTCGATCGAACGAATGGCCTGCTCCAGCGGGCGGCGCTGGGAAGCCGGTAGGTCGCAGTTGTCGACCCAGTCGGCGAAGGCGTCGCCGGCGGGTCGCTGCGAGCGCCAGACTGGCCGGGCCAGCCCGCCCCCTGCAGCAGCCTTGCGATGACCAGGCAGGCGTACCAGTCATGCAGTGGCTCCATCCGACCGCGGCCCTGCTGCAGCGCCGGCAGCGAGTAGGAGGGGCTGTAGGCGCGGAAGTGCAGTCCGTCGATCGGCGTGCCGTCCGCCGCCGCGCCGGCCCAGTCGAGCAGGTGCAGCCGGTGGCCGTCATACAGCAGGTTGCCGGGCTTGATATCGCCGTGCACCACGCCGGCCCGGTGGCTCACCTGCAGCATATCCACCAGCTGTGCCAGCAGCGTCGCCGGATCGGGACAGCGGCCGTCGTGCGCGCGGATATGCTGCGATAGCGTCTCGCCGGGCAGGAAATCGGTGATCAGCAGCGACCAGCCGCCCCGGTCCTGCAGGTCGTGAACGCGCGGCAGCGGCAGCGCGGGGCCGAGCCGCTGCAGCCAATAAGCCTCGCGGGCGAGAAAATAGTGCCGCTGCGCACCCCGGCCGGCCTTGACGCGGTGCCAGTCGCCGCTGGACCGGTGGCGCAGGCGCCAGAGGTTGCGGGCGACCGCGACGGCGTCCGGCGCGTAGAGTCCGGCCTCCGGCAGCAGGCGCCGCAGGTCGCCGGGGGCGGCCTGCATCTCAGAGGTTTTCCGGCAGATCGAGAGCGGTGAAGAAGCCCTCGACGAAGGGGTTGGTCTCGCCCTCCACGCGCAGCTGCAGCCGCACCAGGCTGTCGCCTTCGGCGGCCACCAGCTGGCTGGTGGCCGCGTCGGCGGTCGCGCTGACCTGCATCGACTCGGTGAGACGGAACCAGTTCCAGAGGCCCGGGTAGCGGCGGTTCAGCACCACGTGATCGTTGCCGCTGAGCTTGACTTCGAGGTCGCGCGAGCGGGACTCGGGGACCGGCCAGCTCATTTCGGCCCAGAGCGACGGGCCGTTGCGATAGCGGTATAGCGGCCCCTCGTCGCGCAGCGAAAACTCGGTCAGGTCCGGGCTCATGGCGTCGGCCCGGATGGCGAAGCGCAGCCCCGGGGTGTCGGCGGTGAAGAAGGCGCCGCGGATACGCTCCAGTTCCGTCATTGCGCGCCAGAAGCGGCCGTCCAGCGCCAGGAAGCGGCCCGGCAGGAAACTGTCGAGCACCGGGTCGCCGCTGTCGCGAACGCTGAAGTAGCTGAGGAAGCTGTCGCCGAAGACGGCCGCGAGGCCCGCGGGGCCGAAGAATTCCCGGAAGGCCGGCAGGCCGACGTCCTGCGAGGCCTGGCGCGCGAACGGGTAGAAGGGACCGATCCGGTTGTCGTAGAACGCCATGACGTCGCTGCGCCAGCGCTCGTTCAGCAGCGCACGGACATCCGCCATCGCCAGTTCGTTGAGTCGTGCGGCGCCGCCCTGCAGCAGGTCGCGCAGCAGCGGATCGCTGTAGGCGTCGCCGAGCGACTGCATCTGTGCCAGCGGGCTCAGGGATTCCGGCGCCGCCAGCTGGTCGAGGAAGAAACGTCCGCGGTTCGGGCCCTGCGTCGCCTCCCGTACCCACTCCAGCGCCTGGTTGACCTGTCGCAGGGCCAGGTCGAGATGGCTCTGGCCGGCGTCGTCGGGGGCGATCAGGCGGTGATAGTGGACGAAGGGCTGGGCGATGGCGTCGGCCATCTTCAGCGCGCTCTGACGCTGCTCCTCGAGCTGGCGGCTGCGTTCGGCCTCGCGCTGGGCATCCAGCGGCCCCTGGACCTTCTTCGCGACGCTGCCCGTCTTGCCCTTGAGCTTGGGCGTCCGGGCGGCGTCCGCTTCGGCCCCCGGCTCGGCCAACAGTGCCGCCAGGTCGGTATGGCGGCTGATCAGGCCGTAGTAGCGCCTGAGCGGCGAGAACAGCGGCTCGGCGGCCGTTGCCAACTGCTGGCGTGTGTCGCCCCAGCCTTCGGCCGGTACCCAGCGGATGCTGTCGGCAAAGCGCTGCCAGTGGCTGACGTAGTCCTCGATATAGCGCCGGCGCAGCTTGCGGTTGATGCGCCCGAGCTCGGTTTCGCCGCTGATCCGGCCCACCAGCTCCTCGTAGTCTTTCAGCGCTTCGGCGGCGAGCTGGAAGCGGGTGCCGCTCATCAGTTCCTGGAAGCCCTCGCGGGTGAAGATGTAGGGCATCAGGTAGCCGCCGTAGCCCGGCTCGAACGCCAGCACCTGACCGTGGTTGGGGCCCAGGTTGTCGCGCAGGTCGACGCGGCGGCTGAAGCCCGGCTGCTGCAGGATATGCTGGTACAGCAGGTCGCCGAGGTCTTCCGACGCCAGCGAGGTCTTCACCAGCTCGATCAGCGGGTCGTCGCTCGGTGGCGGCACGACGCCGGGTTTCAGCAGGTCGCGCACCAACTGGCGAAAACGCTCCAGGGTGGCGACGTCGCCTTCGCCCTCGGCCTGCAGCGACTCGACGTAGTAGTCGATCAGGGCGTCGATGCCGGTGCGTTCAGGATCGGACAGTTGCTGGTAGAGATTGTAGAGTTCCAGGCTCTTCACCGGGTCGTCGAGCTTGTTGTAGACGTAGAGGTCCTTGAGCAGGTTTTCCCGCAGCCCGACCAGCAGTACCTCCTCGAGCGCCTGCTGGTAGGCGCCGTTGACGGCGCGCCCGATACCGGGATCCGGCAGCCAGCCGGGCAGGTACCAGGGGCGGGCCTTTCGTGGATGCGGCTCAGGTCGCGCAGCGCCGACAGGCTGAAGATGGTGCTCGACAGGTCGTCGAGGTGGTGGCGGGAGGTCTGCAGCTGCTGCTTGTAGCGCTCGAGTTCGGCCACCGCCTCGAGGTCCAGCGCGCGATGGTGGTCGTGACTGGTCTTGAGCAGCCAGACAAAGAGTGCGAACAGCAGACAGAGGCCGCCGCCGACGGCGACGCGCAGCACCCGGTAGGCGGTCTCGCGGCGGCGGTTGACGCCGACCAGCGCCGCTTCGGCCGCGATCTCGCGGCGCAGCAGCTGCTTGACGAACAGGCTGCGCCCCGGGTCCCGGGGAGCCGTCACCGGCATTTCGGCGATGCCGAGACGCGCCGCCAGCAGCATGCCGAGCCGGTCGACCGGCGCGCTGGCGCCGCCGCCGTGGACGAAGAAGTAGCCCCGGAAGTTCAGTGGCCGGGTTTCGAACTGGTGGTCCAGGAACAGGCGACGGAACCAGTCCTCGAGTTCGGCCTGCAGCAGGCCGATCTGGAAGGGGCCCGCGAGGATCGCCTGGCGGTAATCGGGATTCAGCTGGGCTTTGAGCGCCGGCGTGACCTGGGCGCTCAGCCGGGCCTTCAGGGCCGCGAAGGAGTCGGCGAACCAGGCCGGATCGTAGCCCTTTTTCCGGGTCACCGGCATCAGGGCACCGAGCGGGGCCTCCAGCTGCTGTTCGTCGAAGGTGGCGAAAAACTGGCAGAAGTCCTCCAGCGCGCCCATCCCGGTGAGCAGGCAGTACACCGGCAGGTCCAGCCCGAGGCGCCGGTTGAGCTGCTGCAGCAGCGCGCGGCGACGCCGTGCCTGCTGTTCCAGCCGGTCCTGGTCGCCGCCGAGCAGCTCGCCGAGGGGCTGCCCGAGCAGCACGCCGTTGGCGGCCTGGCGGGGGCGGCGCAGGTTGAGGCGCTGCAGCAGCAGGTCGAGCGCGGCGTCGAAGCCGTGCGGCGCCTCTTCCAGGTGCAGCGCCGCCAGCACCGCCTGGTCGCTGACCCAGATCGTGACCGGCAGGTCGCCGGTGTCCTCGGCGTCGACCTGCTCGAAGCCCATCTGCTCCAGCATCGGCCGGTCGGCGTCGAGGGTCTCGTCGATCAGCAGGAACCAGGGCGTCTCGTAGGGGCTGCGTCCGCCGCGGCTCTTGTTGCGCCAGGCTTTTTCGAAGGCGCTCAGCAACTGGCGCTGCTGCAGCTGGCGACGCTGCCGCTGGGCCAGCTCGGCTTCGTCGGGGCGGTTGCGCAGCCGACGGCGGCGCAGCCACCAGCTCAGCACGGCCAGGGTGCCGCGGCCGCCAGCGACAGCAGGCCGCCGAGCGCCGGCAGCCAGGCCGGCTGCCACTGCCACCAGTCGAGCAGGCCGCTGCCGGCCCAGAACAGGACGCCGAGCAGCAGCGCCAGAACGATGAAAGGCCAGACAGCCTGCTTACTAGAGTCCATCCGACTTGATCCTGTTAACGATTGGTAATGATGAAGGCATCGTCTATGCCCAGCGCCTGCGCCCGTTGCAGCAACTGGCGCGCCTGTTGCCGGTCCGCCGGGGTCGCCAGCACCCGGTACAGCGCATTCCAGGGTTCGACCCGCGCGCCGAGCGCCTCCAGGCCGTGATGCTGCAGGAAGGCCGTGGCCTGGGAACGCTGGTCGAAGGTCGCCAGCTGCACGACCCAGTGGCTTTCGCCATCCTGTGGCGCCGGTGTAGCGGTCTGTTCAGGCGCGCCGTAGCCGCGCGCGCTGCGCTGCATTTCGTCGGGCGTGCTGACGTAGACCACCTCGCGGTCCTCGGGCTCGTCGAGCTGGCGCCGGCTGAATTCGGCCAGGCCGGTGAAGCCCTCTGCCCGCGCCTCGAAGGTCTGGCCGTACCAGTAGCCGACACCGCCCCAGGCGATGCCGACGGCGGCGGCGAACAGCAGCAGCTGGCGGCCGAAGCGGGCACGGCGTGCCGGTTTGCGCGGCGGCGGCAGTTCGGCGGCGCTGCAGCCGTTGAAGCGGCTTTGCGGCCGGTTGCGCAGCACCACGGTTTCGATCTGCAGATAGAGGGCGTCGAGACGCTCGCGGCCCGACAGCCGGTATTGGCCGCGAAAGCCGATCTTGAGGAAGACGTAGATCAGCTCCAGCAGGTCGAGCAGCAGGTTGGGCTGGCCCAGCGCCTTGTCGGCGACGCGGTAGAACTGTTCGCCGCCGTCGCGCATGCCGAATAGCTCGCTGAGCAGGGTCTGGTTCTCCCAGCCGCAGCTTTCGCCCCAGTCGCAGTGCAGGATCAGCTCGTCCAGCACGATGCAGAACAGGAAGCAGCTCTTGTCGGCGACCGAAGCCGGGTAATCCAGCGCGGCGATGCGCCGCTTGAGGTCGGTGATGGCGGCGCGCAGCTCCTGGCGGAACCGGTGCAGGTCGTCGGGGCGCGGCATCCGCGGGATGGTGACGCAGAGCGACAGCAGCTCGGCACCGGCGTTGAGCAGGCGGTTTTCGGAGCTGTCGAACGCTTGCAGCGACTCCAGGTTGTGCCGCTGGTACTTCAGCACCGGGGTCGCCGCCAGCGCGATGCCGTTGCCGCGCGTCTCGTCCGGGGCGCCGGCGCCCTGTGCGACCTCGACCGTCGCTTCGTCCAGGTAATCCATGGTCATCGCGGCTTATCCCAGGGCATAGAGCTTGACGGCCAGGTCCGGGATGCGCCCGTCGACGTGCAGCGCCAGCGGTTCCCGCTTTTCCGTCAGCTCGAGCCAGTAGGGGTGGTGGCTGTCGATCTCTATGTAGGCGACGTCGGGGCGCGGGCGCAGCTCGCCCGGCGCCACCGGCAGCGCCTTCAGCGTGACGCCGGACAGGCCGCTGCGCACCAGCTCGGCGATCTGGCCCAGGCCGCAGAGTTTGCAGGCGCTGGGGAACAGCTGTGCCAAGGCCGCGGCGCCGAGGCTGGACTCCACCGCCAGCACGAAGCGGTGGCCGCCCATGGCGTGCAGGTCCGGTACCGAGGCGCGCAGCAGGCGCCTTTTCTCGAACAGCTGGGCATCCCAGGCGAATTCGAGCACGGTGTCGCTCTGCACCAGCGACAGCTGGTCGCGCAGGCGCGAGAACAGCGGCCCGAAGGCCCGCTGCAGATCCTGCAGCTGCAGCGGAGGCGACGGCTCGGCCAGGCTCGGCTCGAAGCTGCACAGTTCCGCCGACAGCGTGCACAGCTGACGATAGAGCTCGTCGGTCGGCGTCGCCGGGTTGTCCAGCGTCGCCCCGAGCCAGGGCACCCAGCGGTTGAGCGTCTGCAGCCAGAGGTATTCGCGCAGCAGCGTCTGCTCGCTCTTGCGTGCCTGGCCGGCGTCGATGCGCTGCACCACCAGGCTGGCACGGGTTTCGATCAGCACCTGCAGTTCCTTCAGGCGCTCGGTGATCAGCGTCGAGGCGCCGTACTGCAGGCAAGCCGGGATGAAGCTCTGCTCCAGCACCAGGGCACCGCTTTCGCGCCGCTCCAGCACCCGGGCGACCGGCAGCAGCGTCAGGCCGGTGATATCCTCGCCCTCGAGGATCAGCCGCACGTTGGCCTGGGCGACACGGGTCTCGACGGCATTGTTGCTGCTGTCGCTGGTGTCGAACAGCGTCACCGAGTCCAGCAGGAAGCGGCGGTTGTCGCCGCTTTCGCCGTATTCGACGCCACCCTCGACCGCCATCGGCAGCGCCAGGTATACCTTCTTCTCGAGGGTGTTCTCCGGCACGTCCAGCAGCAGTTCCTGGTCGCACTCGAAAAAGGTGCCGTCGGGAAAGACGCCGCGGCAGCCGGTGACTGCGATCTTGCCGATCTTCAGCCGTTCGCGGTCGATCGCCAGGTCGCACAGGCCATGGCGCTTGCCCTGGCCGGCGGCCGCCACGTACTGCTCGACGTAGTGGTGCAGGTGACGGTCCTGCTGCTGAAAATGCTGTGGAGCGATGAACATGCCCTCGCTCCAGACTACTTTGCGATGCCGTCTCACGGGATTTCCTCTAGAAAACTTTCCACCAGGGCGAGGCCGGTTCCATCGAGATGGAGACCCGCAGCCCGCTGACATGAATCAAGATCGGTTCCTCCGCCGGTTCTGCATCCAGCGGCAGCAGCGCCTTGGCGCTGGCGTTGCCATAGTCGGCGAACTCCGCCAGTACCGCCAGGTAGCGCGTCTGCTGCTTCAGGTCCAGGTCGAGGCGCTGTTCGCGGCCCGGCAGTTGCGGCGGCAGGTGCAGCACGTCGATCAGCGAGGCGCCGAGCAGCTCGCGCTCCTGGCGGTAGAGCTCGATGAAGGGAGCGTTCTGGAAGGCGCCGCTCTCGCTGAGCTGGTACAGCCGCAGTACCACCGGGTGCGAGTCGCCTTCGCCGTAGGGATTGACCTCGCTGTCGATGGCCAGCCGCAGCGACTGGGTGTAGCGCACGCCGGGCGCCGGCTGCGACGAGGAACAGCCGACCAGCAGCGCCAGGCCGGCGATGAGCAGCAGCGGCCTCATCCTTTCCCCCGCAATTCTTCGACGAACAGGGCGGTGAAGCGGTGATGGAATTCGCGCCGGTCCAGCTTGCGGTTGAACTGCTTGCGGTAGAGCCGCCAGTATTTCTTGTCGCGGCTGCCCCAGCCGCTGCAGAAATCGCTGAAGGCCTCCTCCAGGTGCACCGGGCTCAGCTCGTCGAGAAAGCGGTCCAGGGTGCGCTGCAGGCAGTCCATCAGCCGCTCCTGCCCCAGGGCGCGACCGCCTGGTGCTGCTGCTGTTCCAGCAGCCGGGTCAGCGCCTGCAGGCTGGCGTGCAGGGCCCGGGACTCGCCGGTGGACGGCGCCTGGTCCAGGGTGACGACGTCGGCGCGGGCGGGCTTCTCCGGCAGCGGCAGCTCGCAGTCGTCTTCGAAGGGGTCGGGGCCGAAGGGATCGTCGGCCATGACGTTGTGGCGCGAAAAGTCGCTGTCCGGCTCTGGCTCGAAGGCGCCGGCTTCGGCGTCGTCCAGCGGCCAGGCGCTGTCCGTGGCGTCGAGGTTGTCGAGGTCGAACACCGGACCCTGCGGCTGCGCCGGGCCCTCGTCCGCCGGCGCGGGACGCGCGTTCAGCAGCGACGACAGGTCGCTGACCAGCAGGCTGTAGCCTCCGAGCCTGAGGATGTCGCCGTCGCCGAGGCGCTGATGGCGGCCCCGGCCCAGCAGCCGGCCGTTGACCCTGAGTCCGTTGGTGCTGCGGTCGGTCACCTGGTAGCCGCCGCGGGGGTCGCGGCTGATCTCGGCGTGGATGCGGGACAGCTGGCGGTCGAAGTCCGGCAGCTGCAGGGTGCAGTCGTAGGCGCGGCCGATGGTGCCGCCGCCGTCCGGCAGCGCCACCGGCGCTGCTGCACCTGTTCGTGCTCGGGGATTTCGACCAGTTGCAGATTAATCGTCATAGTGAACACTCTTCACGCAGGGCGCCAGCGCCTCGTTGAAGGCGCCGAGGAAATTGGGGTTCTGGCGCAGGAAGTCCTTGGAAAACTGCACGTTGAGGTCCTGGCGCTTGTAGGGCTCGCGGCGGAAGTGGTCGAGCGGAATGCCCATCTGCCTCATCGAGTGCTCGAAGGTCAGCTCGTACTCGAGCGCGACGTCGATGTCGCCCTGCCAGAGCATCTGCAGCAGGGCGTCGGCATCCCGCGGCTTCTTCACCACGTTGTAGCCGTTCTTCTTCAGGTACAGCCACTTGCTGGTGTTGAACTTGGCGCCGTAGCGGGCCTGATAGCGCGACGACTCCTCGTCCAGGTCCAGCTTCGCCCCCGGCGCGATGAACCAGGACAGTGCCTCGGAGATCACCGGAATCGAGGCTTCGGCGTAGCGGCTGCGGGCGGAGTTGGCGGAGCCGGCGAAGAACCCGTGCATCTCGTTGGTCTCGACCAGCAGCTGCGCCTTGTCCCAGCGCATCATGTGCAGCTCGTAGGGTTGCCCCATGCGCCGCAGCGCGCACTGCACCCGCTCCAGCGCCACGCCGCCCATGTTGCCGGCCTCGTCCAGGGTCTGGTACGGGGGCCAGTTCTGGGTCGCCAGCTTGAGGCGCTCCAGCGCCTGCGCCGGCGCCGCGAACGCCGGAGCAGCAGCAGGGTGGCCAGGCGGCTCAAGGGGAAGCGGGTCGCCATCAACGGATCACCAGCGCGATTTCACCGTTGTCGATGCCCGCCCGGACCTCGTCGATCGGCAGGCCTTCGCTCAGGCGGGTGATGCACTGCTCCGCCAGGCGCGGCATCAGCGCGCGGTTGATGATCTGCTCCACCGCGCGACCGCCGGTGGTCGGGTCGCTGTTGCGGGCGACCACGAACTCCACCAGCGCCGGATCCCAGTCGAAGCTGGCATCGTACTGCTGTGCCAGCTTGGTGCGGATGCGGTTCAGCGCGATTTCGGTGATCCGGCCGAGCTCGTCGTCGTTGAGCGGGTAGTAGGGGACGACGGTGGCGCGGCCGAGGAAGGCGGGCTTGAAGAAGCGCTGCAATTCCGGACGGATGCGCTCGACCAGCTCGGCGTTGTCGGGCCGCGCGTCGCTCGCCTCGCAGATGTCGCAGATCGCCTGGTCGGCGGCGTTGGAGGTCATGATGATGATGGTGTTGCGGAAGTCGACGGTGCGGCCTTCACTGTCCTTGATGTGGCCCTTGTCGAAGATCTGGTAGAAGAGGTCGTGGACGCCCGGGTGGGCCTTCTCCATCTCGTCGAGCAGCAGCACCGAGTAGGGGTTGCGGCGGATCGCCTCGGTCAGCACGCCGCCCTCGCCGAAGCCGACGTAACCGGCTGGGGAGCCGAGCAGCATCGAGATCTTGTGCTCCTCCTTGAACTCGGTCATGTTGATCACGGTGAGGTTGTCGCCGCCGCCGAACACCTGGTCCGCCAGCGCCATCGCGGTTTCGGTCTTGCCGACGCCGCTGGGGCCGCACATCAGGAAGACGCCGACCGGCTTGCGGCTGTCGGTGAGGCCGGCGCGGGAGATGCGGATGCTCTTCGCCAGCTCGGCGATGGCGGTTTCCTGGCCGATCACCCGCGCGTGCAGCGCCTGCTCCAGCGTCAGCAGCTTGGCCACCTCGTCGCGCACCAGGCTGCCGGCGGGGATGCCGGTCCAGTTCGAGATCACCGCGGCGATCGCCTGCTGGTCGACCAGCGCGTGCACCAGGGCGCGTCCTGCTGGATGCCGTGCAGCTCGTCCAGCAGCGCCAGCAGCTGGCGCTGCCGGTCGCCGTCGCTGCGCCCTTCGGCGTGGGCGTCGCGCAACGCCGCCTTCAGCTCCCGGACCTGCTCGACCAGCGCCTGCTCCCGCGACCAGCGCCGGTCCAGGGTTTCCAGTTCGGCTTCCAGTTCGGCGATGCGCGCGCGCAGCCCGGCGATCTGGTCGTCGCCGCCGCTGAACACTGCCTGCTCGGTCTCCTGCGCCGCAAGCTCGCCCTGCAGGTAGCGGATCTTCTGCTCCAGCGCCTCCACCGGCTCCGGCTTGGCGCCCTGGGTCAGGGCGATGCGGGCGCAGGCGGTGTCGAGCAGGCTGATCGCCTTGTCCGGCAGCTGCCGCGACGGCAGGTAGCGGATCGACAGGTTCACCGCGGCGTCGATGGCGTCTTCGCGGATGAAGACGCCGTGGTGCAGGCTCAGCGACTCGGCGACGCCGCGCAGCATCTGGATGGCATCCTCGACGCCGGGCTCCTCGACCTTGACCACCTGGAAGCGGCGGGTCAGCGCCGGGTCCTTTTCGAAGTACTTCTTGTATTCGGCCCAGGTGGTGGCGGCGATGGAGCGGAATTCGCCGCGCGCCAGCGCGGGCTTCAGCAGGTTGGCGGCGTCGTTCTGGCCTGCGGTGCCGCCGGCGCCGATCAGGGTGTGCGCCTCGTCGATGAACACCACGATCGGCACCGGCGCCGCCTTGACCTCGTTGATGACGTCCTTGAGGCGGTTCTCGAACTCGCCCTTGATGCTGGCGCCGGCCTGCAGCAGGCCGAGGTCCAGCGAGCGGATCTCGACGCCCTGCAGCGCCGCCGGCACCTCGCCGGCGACGACGCGCAGCGCCAGGCCCTCGACCACGGCGGTCTTGCCGACGCCGGGCTCGCCCACCAGGATGGGGTTGTTCTGGCGCTTGCGGCAGAGGATGTCGATCGCCTTGCGCACTTCGCCGTTACGGCCGGAGATCGGGTCGATACGGCCGTTGCGCGCCTGCTGCGTCAGGTTGTGGGTGTACTTGTCCAGGGCGCCGCCGGCGGCCTGGGCGCGCTCTCGGGCGCGGCGCCGCCACCGGCGGCCGCCACCGGCTTCAACGCTGCAACCTGGGCCTGCAGCGCTTCCAGCGACACCGGCTCCAGCGCCTTCAGCGTCAGCGCGCGCAGGCCGAAGGCGTCCGGCTGCAGCAGTGCCAGCAGCAGGTGCAGGCTGCGGATGCACGACTGGTCGAAGTTCACCGAGGCCTGCAGCCAGGCGGCTTCGATCAGGTCGCTGAGCCCCTTGCTGAGGGTGGGTTGGCTATCGGCACCGCGGGGCAGCCGCTCGAGACGGACGCTGAGTTCGGCCAGCAGCGCGCGTTCGTCGACCTGCTGCTGCTCGAGAAAGCGGACCAGGGAGCGTCCCGGCCATTGAGCAGCTGCACTAGCCAGTGCTCGACCTCGATGGCCGGCACCTGCTGGTTCATGGCGGCGCCGGCCGCCTGCTCCAGGGCTTCCCTGAGGCCCGCTTCCAGCTTGCCGACCAGCTTGCTCAGCTTTACCTGCGACATCGTGACTTTTCCTTATGGCAGAAGAATTTTGCGGAACTCCCCGGGGCGGACCCGGGGCGCGAGGCAGTTGGCTTCCCCAGCCGCACCGCGCGATCGGGGCGGGAGGAGAGCTGCGGTTCGGCGATGAAATCCCGCCGTACCTGGAGATAGAGTTTCAGGTCCGTGGCTTCCCGCAGGTAGGTCCGGACCAGCGCGCGCAGCCGGCCGGCAAAGCCGCTGTCGGCCAGCAGCGCGCGATACTCGTCGCGGTCCCGCGGCTGCACCCGGATTTCCAGGCGCTGGAAGTGCAGCAGGCCGGTGCGACCCAGCAGCAGGCCCTGGCCGAGCCGGTTGTTGCGCGCCTCGGGGCCGCCGAGCCGGGTCAACGAGGTGGCCGGCAGCCGGGCGCGGCTCTGCGCCACGGCGTCGACGTGGATCGGTAGCGCGAAGTAGTCGCTCAGCAGTCGCCTGAGGCCGCCAAGGCTGCGGGTTTTCAGCCCCAGCAGCAGGCTGTAGCGCAGCAGCCCGCTGTCATCGGCGGTCGGCAGCGCCGCCAGGCTGCGCAGGCACTGCCGCTGCGGCAGTCGGCCCAGGGCTGCACCACCGGCCCGCTCCTGTTCGTCGCGCAACAGCAGGCTGGCCCTTTCCCGCTCCGACTGCTGCAGCTGGAAGAAACGGTGGTTGAACAGGTTGAGGAAGTCGTCCAGCGCCTGGTCTTCCCGGTGCAGGCTGGCGAGCAGCCGCTCGTACAGGTAGGGCGGCAGCACGCCGCGAACGCCGGACAGCGCCTCCAGGCCGAGGCGGATACGGGCTTCGGGCCCGGACAGGTCCAGCGCCCGGACCTCGGCCTCGAGCCCGTCCGGCATCGGTTCGGCGTCGAAGCGCAGCGGCCGACCGGGTGTCAGCGCACGCAGCAGACGCACCGCCTGGATGAACTCGAAGCGCTCGGGGTTGTGCTGCAGGGCCCGGCTCAGAGACATGGCTGGCTCCTGTGAAGAGCCGGCGCGAAACTGCGTATTCTCGAGTCGTCGCTGCAAAGGTGACTTGCGGGTCTGTTCGGCAGTCGGCTCAGAGGCATAGCTGACTTCCGATGGCTCCTGTGAAGAGCCGGCGCGAAACTGCGTATTCTCGAGTCGTCGCTGCAAAGGTGACTTGCGGGTCTGTTCGGCAGTCGGCTCAGAGGCATAGCTGACTTCCGATGGCTCCTGTGAAGAGCCGGCGCGAAACTGCGTATTCTCGAGTCGTCGCTGCAAAGGTGACTTGCGGGTCTGTTCGGCAGTCGGCTCAGAGGCATAGCTGACTTCCGATGGCTCCTGTGAAGAGCCGGCGCGAAACTGCGTACTCTCGAGTCGTCGCTGCAAAGGTGACTTGCGGGTCTGTTCGGCAGTCGGCTCAGAGGCATAGCTGACTTCCGATGGCTCCTGTGAAGAGCCGGCGCGAAACTGCGTATTCTCGAGTCGTCGCTGCAAAG
The DNA here is from genome assembly GCF_042661465.1 of Marinobacterium aestuariivivens. NCBI lineage: Bacteria > Pseudomonadati > Pseudomonadota > Gammaproteobacteria > Oceanospirillales > Oceanospirillaceae > Marinobacterium > Marinobacterium aestuariivivens. The sequence continues at coordinate 2,265,046 of NZ_JBHSWE010000001.1, forward strand.
GTGACTTGCGGGTCTGTTCGGCAATTGGCTCAGAGACATAGCTGACTCCCGTGCACCGGTGCGAAACTGCGTAATTTCGAGTCGTCACCGAAACGACGTACGTGCAGCCGCATGAAACGGTCGTAACTGCAGAACTGCTGGTAAAAGGCGTTCAGCACTTCGCCGAACAGCGCCTGCTGGTTGCCGAGCCGTTCGGCGTCCAGCGTCAGCGTGATCTCGGTGCCGGTGGCGAAGATATTGGCACCGCAGACGTTGAGCGCGGCCACCTGCTGCTCGTAGCTGACCGCGCGGATCGCCTCCGCCTGGCGGCAGCTGCGCCCTGGCAGCACAGCGACAGCACCTCCTGCAGCGCCTGCACCGGCCGGTCGGTCTGCAGCAACGAGGCGAAATTGGCGTTGAGCAGGGCGATGAAGCGCCAGTTCAGGTCATTGTCCAGCGCCGGGTACTGCGGCGCGGTCGGCGTATTCAGCAGCCGCAGCTGCCCCGGCAGGTCGATCGCGGCCAGGCTCTGGGCCGGCGTGCCGGCCGACAGCGCGCAGGGGCTGCGGCCGTTGCTGCACCAGAGGTCCAGCGACAGCACCAGGCCGTCCCCCGGGGCGGGGTCGCCGCCGGTGCAGCCGATGCTGAGCTCCACCGCGCCGCCCGGCCTCGTCCCAACGCTGGCGTACCTGCCACTGGCGCAGGTCGCGCGGCTGCCGGTAGCGGACGTCGTACAGCGGCGGCAGCAGGCGCTCGCCGTCCGGCAGCACCTCCCGCACCGCCGCGACCGAGACCACCTCGAGGTCGGCGTCGCCGGCGGCGTCGGCGACCACCGGCACGGCGAGGTGGCTGAAGTCGTAGCCGAGCGGCTCCCCCGGCTGGGCGAACAGGTTGATCGCCGGCACGGTGTTGAGCCGGAACACGCGGGTGTCGAACAGGCGGATGAACTCGGCCGGCAGCTCGCGCACGAACAGGTTCAGCCGCAGGCGGCTGTGGTCGAAGCCGCCGAGCTCCCGGCCCAGGTCGCGGATGCGGAAGTAGGCGCCCTTGTCGGGGTAGGTGAACCAGTCCCGTAGCAGGTCGAAGCCCTCGAACTGGTTGCCGTAACGCGGCAGCCAGCAGAACGACGGGTCCGCCACCCGGCTCTGCAGCCGGCCGGCGTCGATCAGACGGTGGTTGCGGCCGTCGGCATCCGACAGGCTGATCGCCTGGGTCTGGGTCAGCAGCAGCTCGATTAGGCTGGCGGCGTTCTGCTCGAAGCCCTGGACGTAGAACTCGAAGTCGTCGAAGCGCAGCTGGCTGAAACGCGCCTCGGCGTCGCAGCACGCCAGGTTCAGCTGGATCACCGCCCCGGCGTTGCGCAGCGCGCCGGGCAGCGGGAAGTTGAACGGTGCCGTGGCGGCCTCGACCGCGGCCAGGGTGAAGGGCTGGACATTGAGGTCGGCGCGGGTGCTGAAGCGGCACTCGCGGCCGTCGTCCAGCGCCACCGCCACCTCGCTGCCGGCGGGCAGGCGGACCGGCTCGTTGAGCTGCTCCGGGTCGGGCTCCAGCGTCAGCGCGCAGTAGCTCGGTGCCACCTCGGTGTAACCGGGATAGAGGATCGCCAGCAGGCCCTGGACGATCTCCGGCAGCTGGGCGTCGAGGCGCTGCTCGGTACGGGCGGTCAGCAGCGCCATGCCGTCGATCAGGCGGGCGATGTTGGGGTCTTCGATGCTGCCCTGGCTGAGCTGCAGCTGCGCGGCCTGTTCCGGGTGGCGCTGCGCATAGTCGGCCAGCGCCCGCCGCACGTAAGCCAGCTCGCGTTCGTAGTAGCGCATCAGCTGATCAGACAAGGTCCTGTGTCTCCATTCTGACGCGCAGGTCCCGCAGGTTCAGGCGCGAATCGAATACCAGGGCCTGGGGGCCGCGGTCGGTTTTCAGTTTGGCCAGCAGCGAGAAACTGACGGCGTTGTTCAGCTCGTCGCGTTCGTAGACTTCCACCCGGACCTCGGTCAGGCGCGGTTCGAAGGCCCGGACCCAGGCTTCGAGCTGGTGGGCGAAGCGGTCCGGCTCCATCTGGCTGCTGAGCGACTGCAGGCAGTCGAGGCCGAAGCGCAGGTTCGAGCGGGCCACTTCCGGCAGGCGGTTCGGCAGGGTGCACAGCGGTGCCTCCGATTCCAGCAGGCAGCCTAGCTGGTGGCGCACCGAGGCGACCAGGGCGTCGTGGTCGTCGCCGACGTCCTCGTCGGCGAGGAAGGTTTTCCAGAACAGCATCAGGCCCCCTCCCTTCGCCGCCGGGCTGGCCCAGGTCGGTGGTCAGCAGCACCTCGCCGCAGAAGTGATCGAACTGGTACTGCGGCTGCACCAGCACCTCGCAGACGAAGCGGCCGTGGCTGCCCGGTACTTCGCGCACCTGCACCCGGCCCTTCTTCAGCGGATACTTGGCCTGGGTCTGCTCGTCGCCGGCGATGACGTTGCTGCTGTAGTTGTCGAGCCACTGGCTCAGGAACAGCTCGCACTCGGCGGCGCTGTGGAAGTTGCCGATCAGGCTGCGGATCTGCACCTTCAGGTAGTGGGCGATGCGGCAGATCATCAGCGTCGTCTGCAGTTGCCCGGAGACCTGGTCGCCATCGCCCGGGCCCGGACGCCACACCGAGCCGTTGCCGTTGAAGAAGTACTTGTCGGTCAGCGGGCTCTGGCTGATCGGCACGAAGCCCCGGGCGGCGTAGAAGCCGGCCAGGTTGCCGCACAGCCGTATCGACGGCTGCGGCCGACGCAGCGGGCTGTCCGCCGCGGCGCCGTCCGGCAGGTTGATCAGGGCGCCCTGGTAGCGGTCCTGCCAGCGCGACTTCATGAAGCCGAACCAGCCGAGGCGGTTGAACTCGCGCATGGCGATGCTGGCGAAGGCGAAGGCGGCGCTGCCCCAGAGGCCGGGCCGCGGTGCCGGGATTTCGTCGAACAGGAAGCCGATGCGGCGGTCGCGGTAAGGCGGTCGCAGCCGCAGGCGCGGCATCGCCAGGCCCAGGAAGCGCGTGGCCGGGTGTTCGCGCAGGCGCTGCCAGCCGCTGTAATCCGGGCCGTCCAATATCTTGCCGATGCGTTCGACGTCGGACAGCCAGCCGGCGTCGGTTTCGCCGAAGAAGTCGTCGGCGGGTGCCAGCACGAAGGGGCAGAGGCAGAGGGCGCCGAGCTGCCCCAGCAGCTCGAGGCTGTAGAGGTCGTCGAAGGCGTCGTCGTGGTCCATCTCCATCGAGACGCCGTGGTCGACCACCATCAGGCCGAACGGCTGGCCGCCGAGGGTGTTGAGCTCGCGGTTGCCGATCAGGTTGTAGAGAAAACTGCTGCGCAGCGTGGTGCAGGTGTTGAGGTCCTGCGTCAGTTCTGGCCAGCCGATGTCAAGCACCTTGACGCGGATGCGACGGTAGCTGACCGGCAGGTTGACCAGGCTGTGAAGGTTGCGCCAGCCAGCTTCCAGCGCGCTGAAGGCCGGCTGCTGCAGAATCTGGGAAAGCTGGACCGACAGTTGCCGGTCCAGCCGGGCGATCAGGCGGCACAGCGCCGCCCTGAGCGCCTGCCGGCTCTGCAGGACCTGCGGGTCCCACTCGCCGAGCAGCGCCAGGGCGCGGGGCAGGAAATCCTCCTCGCGGGGATCCAGCCCGTTGAGCGCCTGCTGCCAGTCCGCCTGGAACATCCCGTCAGCCCGGGATCTTGGTGACCATGCGCACCGAGGTGGTCAGCTCTTCGAGCTGCAGCCAGGGGCGCAGGTGGGCGACGGCGGAGTAGGCGCCGGGACGGCCCGGCTGTTCGACCACCTGGATGCGGGACTCGCACAGCGGGGTCCTGGAGCGTTCGGCGTTGCCCATGGCGCCGGAGTTGGTGTACTGATCGATCCAGGCCTGGAGGTCGCGCTGCACGTCCGGCGCTTCCAGGTTGGAGCCCAGCTTGTCGCGGCCCATCACCTTGAGGTAGTGGGCGATGCGGCTGCTGGCCATGATGTACGGCAGGCGCGCCGAGATGGCGGCGTTGGCCGTGGCATCGGGATCGGTGTAGGTCTTCGGCTTCTGGGTGGTCTGGCCGCCGATGAAGACACCGTAGTTGGTGTTCTTGTAGTGCACCAGCGGCAGGAAGCCCAGGTCGCTCAGCTCCTTCTCGCGCTCGTCGGTCAGGTTGACCTCGATCGGGCACTGCTGCTGCACGTCGCCGGCGTCGGACTGGTAGGTCAGGTTGGGCAGGTTCTCGACCTTGCCGCCGTTGTCCAGGCCGCGGATGGCGGTGCACCAGCCGAAGGCGGTGTGTGCCTGGGTCATCTTCAGGCCCAGCTCGTAGGCGGCGTTGGACCAGACCAGCTGGCTGTTGTCGGTCGGGCGCGGGTTGCCGGCGGCGTCCACGGCCAGCTCCTCGTACTCGAACGCCTTGGTGCCGAGGCCCTTCTGGCCGTAGGGCAGGCGCGCCAGGGTCTGCGGCAGCGTCAGCACCACGTAGCGGGCATCGTCGCTCTCGCGGAAGGCGTTCCAGGCGGCGTAGACCGGGGAGTCGAAGCCGGCGGCCACCGGTTTGCCCTCGTCGAACTGCTCGAAGCTGCGGTATTCGAACATCTCCGGTGCGGCGGCGGCGAGGAAGGGCGCGTGGCTGGCCGCGGCGGTTTCGCCGAGGTAGCGCATCAGGGCCACGTCCTCATCCTTGTGGGTGAAGGCGTAGTCGCCGATCAGCAGGCCGTAGGGCTCGCCGCCGGCGGTGCCGAATTCCTTCTGGTAGAGGGCGTCGAACAGCGGGCTGCGGTCCACCGCCGGCGCGTCCTCGAACTGGTCCAGCAGCTCCTCCTTCTGGAAGTCGACCAGGCGGATCTTCAGGCTCGGGCCGAGTTCGCTCTCGCGCACCAGCTTGTTGAGGCCGCGCCGAGCCTTCCAGGCGCTGGAAGGCGTCCTGCTGCATGATCGCCGACAGCTGGCGGGACATCTGCCTGTCCAGCTCGGCGATGGCCCGGTCGATGGTGGTGGTGACGTTCTTGTCCCACACCACGGTACCGCTGAGGGCCTGCTCGGCCAGCACCGAGAACAGTTCCTTGGTGGTGTCGGCCGGGGTCTGGGCGGTGGCGGCGATGGCGCGGTCGAGCAGGCTCAGCCCGCCTTCGACGGCGACCGCCTGGGCTTCGTTGATCTGTTCTTCGGTGCTCATGCCTCATCTCCCTTGGCGTCGATGCCCAGCTCGCTGGACAGGGCGTTGATGGTGTCGGCGCTCTGCAGCACCTCCTTGAGCAGCTTCTCCAGGTCGCGGGAGCGGTCCGCCTTGGCCAGCAGCGTCTTCAGCTGGGCGCGGGTGTCGGCGAGCTTCTGCAGCGCCTCGACCTGGCCGATGATGGCGTCCGGCTCGAAGTCCTTCATCGAGTTGAACTTCAGCGCCGCTTCGAACTGGCTGCCGTCGTTGGACAGGGTGTTGTCGACCTTCAGCTTGAGCTCCGGGCCGACGCGTTTCATGACGGTGTCGAAGTTGTCCTTGTCGACCTGGTAGAAGGTGCGGTCCTCGAGTTCTTCCCGGTCCGACCTGTGGGCCGAGAAGTCGCCCATGACGCCGACCACGAAGGGCAGTTCCTTGGTCTCGACGGCACCGTTGGTCTCGACGTCGTAGGTGATGCTGACGCGGTTCTTGCTGACGCGCTTCTGTTGTGAATTCAGGGCCACGATCAACCTCCTGGTTTGGGGTCAGGGAATTAGGAAGCCTTGGATTCCAGCTTGCCGGTGGTGGTATCGAACTTGACGGTGTCGCCCTTCTCGATCTTGCCGCCGGTGCTTTCGACGTAGTACACCTGGGAGATGGTGGTGTAGGTCAGGTGCAGGCTTTCATGCGGCAGGTTGCCGTCGGAGCAGTCGAGGCTGTAGTGGGACATGCGCGCCTTTTCCAGCGTGATCACCAGGTAAGGATCCAGGCCGCCGCCTTCGCGGTTGGGCTTGGTCATGACGATCTCGACGGTCTTGCCTTCGGCACCCGGCGAGAACAGGAAGGTGGTCAGGTGCGGCGAGGCGCCGTCGGAGGTGCGGTTGATGACCACTTCACCGAGGTCCGCCATGCCCTTGTCGGCGTTGTTGCCGTTGCCGATATTGACCGACACGCCGCGGTTGGCACCCCAACTGACTTGATCGACGGCGAAGAAGCCCTTTTTGTTGCCGATGTCGGTGACGGTGGCGGCGCCCTTGATGCTCTCCAGACCGTCGATACGCATGAAAATAGAAGCCATCAGTCTCTCTCCTTAGGTATTCAGCGCCGTCTGGGCGCCGGGTGCTGTTCCGAGTGGCCGGTTACCACTCGAAGCTCGATATTCCGATGCCGTTGCCCTGGGGCTCGGCGGTTTCTGTGGCCGCCGGGGGCGGCACCCTGCCTCCTCCCGGTGTTCCTGCGCCGGCGTCGGGGGGCGGATGTCGCGTCCCCCTGCCGGCGCTGCTGCAGTTCACGGGCGCTGATCCGCGCCTCGGGGATCTCCGTGCGGTCGATACTCTCCAGCCCCGCCAGCTGGGTAATGCGCCCCATCACCGCGCTGTCGTCGCCGACCATCTCGGCCAGCAGCTCCGGCAGCGGCAGGTAGCCCCAGCGAATGGCCCGCTCCAGCAGCATGTATACGGGGCTGTGGGGCTCGGTGCGGGCGAAGAAGTCGGCGATCCGGCGCAGCTCCCGGAAGGCCTGGTCGCGGTGGTAGATCTCGCCGCCGCCTGCCAGCGTCACCATGGCCTCGGGCGCGGTGGCCGCGGGCGCCCCGGTGCCCGCAGGCTCCGCGGCGGGTTCGGTCGGCGCCTCGACGGGCCCGCTGTCGGCGGCGGGTGCCGCCTTGTCCAGCGGCCAGGGCTTGAGCTGGTCGCCGACCAGGTAGCGCAGCGCGCCGAGCAGGCGCTCGATGCTGTCGCGGACGTAGCGGAAACTCGGACCGTTCAGGCCGTCTTCGCGGCAGCGCTCGCCGATGGCGCTTTCCAACCGCGCCAGCGTCTTGAGGATGCGGCCGAGGGCCAGCACCGTATCGGTGACCGCGGCTTTTTCGGCGCCGAGCAGCGCCTGGGCCTCGGCCTTGAGCGCGGGCAGGTCGCCGCTCTTCTCGGCGGAGTAGTAGCGGCTGTAATCGATATCGCCGACCAGGGTGGTCATCTGCAGCGGCATGTAGAGCAGGCCGCCGTCGGCACTGTCGCCGATCAGCTGCAGCAGCGGCTTGGTCCGGGTCTCGGCCCATTCGCGCCGGCGGCCGGCGTCGTCGTCCGCCTGCAACTTGTCGGCGGGCGGTTTGGGGTTCAGGTCCGGCCAGAAACGCTCGACCGCTTCGGCGAAGGTGTCCAGCACCGTCGCCAGGCCTTCTAGCGGCGCGGTGCCGAACAGCTGCGCGGTCGCCAGCCAGCAGAACACCTCGACGTCCTTGGAGGTGCTGCCGAGGGTATCCTCGCACTGGCGCGCCAGCGCCAGCCAGTTGTCCCGGTTGGCGCTCTGCAGCGCCTCGTCGGTGGCGGCGTCGGGGGATTCGATCAGCTGGCGGTACGACGACTGCGCCAGGTTGAAACCGTTGCGCAGGCCCCGGTACAGCGTACGGTTGCCCTTGAGGTATTCGCCGCAGGGGGCGTCATCGGCGATCGGGTTGAGCAGCGTGTCCATGACCGTCACCAAGCAGCGTGCATGTTCTCGGCGCTGCGCCAGCGGAACTGCCGGGAAAGCCGCTTGTAATGCATATAGGCCGCGGGGCTGACCTGCAGCAGGGCCAGTCCCTCCGCGCGCCGGGCGGGATTGTTGAAGCGCAGGGTTACGGCCCGGGTACGGGGTTCATAGCGCCGGATCACCGGCTCTTGGTTGCTGCCGACGACCAGATTGCCCGTCGAGGCATTGCGGGCGTAGACCGGTTGAAAGAAGTCGCGCTTGACCATCTGCTCGATGCGCCGCGCTGCGGCCGGCTCGATATTGCGCGAGATGCACTCGTGGCAGGCCTTGAGTAGCTTCCAGGCCAGTTTCTCGACCTTGTCCCGCGGGATGGTGATATCCGAGTTGGCCTGGTCGGGGTGCCGGTCTCGCCGCCGATGCGGGTGACGTCGTAAAAGGGATGGCCGACGTCCTTGGCCTTGAGCGCCGACTTGGTGTTGAGCTGCAGCTCGACGATATGGTAATCGCCACGGCCGATGTCCATCGACAGAAAGAACTTGATATCGCGGTAGCCCTGGGCGGTCGGACCCAGCCCCCCTGCCTGACCGACTGGTAGCGGTCCTTGAGTGCAACCCCGTCGAGAGAGGTGAAGCAGCGCTGCCGGGTGATATAGTCCCGCGCTGCGTACATCGCCTCTTCGGTCTTGAAGGTGATGGTAGCGCGCGCGATATCCTTGAGGTCCTCTACGCCCTTGCTGGCGCCGCCCCGGGTCAACTTGGCCTTGGCCGTGCGCCGGTCCTTCAGCGGTGCGGACTTGATACCGGCGACGCAGCCCGGAAAGTCGGTAGCGACCTGGTTGATGAAGCGGCCAAGCAGGCGGTCGGCGGTGGTGGCGTCGGCGTAGAGTTCGTCCAGCTGCCGGTCGATCTTGCAGTCCTGGACCTGGCCTTCACTGGTCGGGTCGGCCACGTCGCCCGGCAGCAGGATGATGTCGCACAGTGGCGTAATATTCTGTTTCAGTCTTGGCATCTTGTCGTTCCTTTGCGTTTCGCTACCGGCGAGCGGCCCCTGTTTCCTGATACTGCGTGCTTTCAACCGCCGATCATGACGGTGGCGCAGCCGGCGGCGATGGAGCCGCCGTGGGTCGTCAGGTCCCCCATGCGCGCCGCCGGCTTCTTGCCGATCAGCACCGTGGCGCTGCCCTTGGCGATGCTGTCGGGCGGCCCGACGCAGGTGCAGAGCTCGCCGAGGCAGGCGGCCGGCAGCTTGCCGATCAGCACCTGGAGGTTGCCCGGACCCGAGATCGGGCCGCCGACGTGGGGGACCGGTGGCGTGCCCGGGGTCTGCAGCGGGCAGGTGTGCATGTCGGACGAGCGGGCGGCGCAGGGCATCTCGCTTCTCCTTATCCGTTCGCCGGCTGGCCGGAGCCGCCGCGGGCCAGGTCCAGCGCCATGGCGCAAACGCGGGCGCAGTACGCCGCGTGGCCTTTCCATTCCGGCAGTACCGAGGCGGTGTTGATGGCGCCGGCCGCTGCCTTGGCGTAGAGAAATTCCGGCGGCAGTACCACCGGCTGGCCCGGTTCGCCGAGGCTGCCGCTGCCGTTCCAGAACACCGCCTGGGCCAGCCAGCCGGGTGCGCAGCGGGTTCCGAGGTGCGTCACCTGGGCTTCCGCCTGGCGCCGTTTCGCTTCGTCCGGCTCCTGCACCCAGCGCTTGCACAGCGCGATGGCGGCGTTCTCGGCGTCGCTCCAGTCCCCCGGCGCAATTCCAGCGCCGGCAGGCCCACCAGAGGGTTTCGCGCATCGGCAGCGCGTGGCAGTAGAAGTTGACCAGGTCGATCCAGAGTCCCTGCTGCTGCAGGCCGGCGATGGCGTCCGCCGGTGCCTGACCGGCGTCGATGCAGGCCTGGGCCTCGTCGGACGGCTCGAAGCGCGCCAGGATCGCCTGGCAGGTGGCGTGTGGAATCTTTTTCAGCATCAGTTGATCATCACCATGCCGCCCTTGACCGTGGTGGTACCGCTGGCGGAGATCTCCGCCGAGGCCGATCCCTTGACGGTGGCGGCCACGCTGGCCTTGAGTTCGGCGTTCAGGCCGGACGCCGACAGCGACGAGCTGGCCTTGAGCGACATCGAGCCGCCGGACTTGAGGTCCACCTTGGAGTCGCCGGCGACCGCCACCTGGCCGCCGTCGAGTTGGATCTTGGAGCTGCCGGCGAGACTGATGCTGTCGCTCTCGATCTCGATCTTCGAGTCGCTGATGGTCAGCTTGCTGTCGCCGACGATCAGCTGCAGCTTGTCGCTGGCTTCCAGCGTGATCACCTTGCCGTTGACGGTGACGTTTTCGGTGGCGGTCAGGCTGTAGTGCTTGTTCGTCTTGAGGCTGATGTTCTCCTTGGCCTCGAGGCTGTAGTTCATTTCGCCCTTGACGCTGATGTCCTTGGTGACCGCGACGCGCTTCTCGGCGGTGACTTTCTCGTCGGCGTCGTTTTCGACTTCGACCAGCAGATCTCTGGCGGCGTGGAGGTACAGCTGCTCGTTGTCCTTCTTGTCGTCGAAGCGAAGTTCGTTGGCCTTGCCCTTGAGCTGGGTGCGGATACCCGACTGGGTGCTGTCCGCGGTCGGGTAGGGCGGCTTGTGCTTGCTGTTGTACAGGGTCCCGGTGACCAGCGGCTGGTCGGGGTCGCCGTCGAGAAAGCTGACCAGCACTTCCTGCCCGGCGCGGGGAATGAACTGCAGGCCGTAACCGTTGCCTGCCATCGACTGCGCGACACGTACCCAGCAGCTGGTCTTGTCGCCGCTGGCGCCGCTGTCCCAGTGGAAGCGGATGCGAATGCGCCCCTGGTCGTCGCAGGCGGGCTCGGCGTCGGTCTTGCCGGAGACCACCGCGCTCTGCATGCCGAAGACGCGTGGCTTGCCGCGGGCCGCCGGGTAGTGGAGGTGCGCCTGCGGCGTGCAGGTGAAGCGGCAGTGCTGACTGAAGGTACGTTCCCGGGTGACGCTGAACTCCTGCTCCAGCGCCACCACCAGATAGTCGCCGGGCTGGCTGTCGTCGCGGTGGGACTGCAGCGACAGGTAGCCCCCCACGGCGAGCGCGGCGCTGGCGGTCTCGGCGTCCACCAGGTGGTATTCCGAGTCGAGCTGGGCGCGCTGCGTTTCGACCAGCGGCTTGTCGAGGTCGTCGACGGCGCCGCTGATGCTGGCGGCGGGGTAGCGGAAGTCGGTCAGCTTGGTATTGCCGGCGAGCTTGTACTTCGACGCCTTGGCCTTGCTGCTGACCAGCTTGGTCTGGTTGTAGTCGTACGCCGCGAGCTCCAGGCTGGCGGCGTGGAAGCGGTGACGCGGCGCCCAGCGCTCGACCACCGGGTTCTCGCCGCCGGGCGCGCCGCTGTCGTCCAGCAGGCACTTGTCGGCGCTGTCGAACGGTTTGGCGGCGTCGTGCAGTACCAGGGTGCCGGATTCGTCGTCGCGGCCGAAGTGGAAGTGTACGCCCTCTTCGGCGAGCAGGCGGCTGACGAATTCCAGGTCGGTTTCGTTGAACTGCACGCAATAGGCCCGTTTGGCCGTCGGCATGTCGTCGACCCGGTACTGTCCCTTGAAGCCGAGCTCGTCGAAGATGGAGGTGACGATGTCGCGGGTGGACTGCTCCTGGAACACGCGGTGGCTGCGGCTGTAGCCGAGCAGTGCCAGCCAGGGCTGGATGCGCAGGCGAAAGCAGGTCTGGCGCTGGGCGTCGAGGAGTTCCAGCGTGCGGACGCCGGTGACCACGCCGGAGAAGGAGCGTATCGGCGAACGGTCGCTGCCGGGGCTGCTGTAGACCTCGCAGGTCAGGGTTTCACCGAGCCAGGCGGCGGCGTCGCACTCGGTGCACAGCAGGTCGACCTCTATTTCCGACAGGGATGAAAGGGCGGAGCTGTGACGCAGTCTGACGAGGACGTAAGTCCCGCCCTGGCTGTCTCTGGCCACCAGGTTGCTGCTCTGTGGGTCGAAGAGCACACCCATCGGTACATCCCGTTGATATCGGTTGAGTATTCGCCTGAAGGCACCGGTGCCGGGTATTCGTAGAGGTCTTGCCCGGACTTTTGAATTTAAGGTATCGGCTGAGTATATAGAGGCTTGGTTTACAAAAGCAGTCGTTAAATGTAATGAAATTGTTTTGATGTTTTTTTTACATTTATATCGAGTGTGAGCGATCGTCTATTTTGACGGGATTTCTCAGGAGTCTGCTGAAATTGCGGCTTGTCGTTTGCCTGGTTTGGATTGGTGGTGGCTGTTAAGGCTTTGATTTAATGGGCTTGGTATAAAAATATGTATCAATGTGAAGAAAATGTAATTTTTCTATTCTATTTTTTAACATTCTCGGATGTGGGTAAGCCATGGTCAGCTTAAATACCGCTCCTGGCATGGCGATAGCCATTAATTCGGCGTAATAAGCTGTGCTATTCTGCTGCCTCTGAAAACCCATCAGCTGTAAAGTTCCTTATATATCTCGACGGCTGAAAGGTTTGGTGGAAGGGGCCCCCGATGAAAGCATTTCTCGAAGTACACTTTAAGTTGATCATGACGATCTGGATCATCCTGGTCAGCGTTCTGGGTTTGCTCTACCTGATGAATTACATGAAGTTCACCAGCCTGATGTCGACGGTGGTGTCGTCGCAGCTGCAGGTGATGTCGACGTCGCTGGAACGTTCGATCATCCGCGCCGAGCAACTGGGGCTGCCGTTGCAGGAAATGGATAACCTGCCGGAATTGATGGCGCGGACCCGTGCACGTGACGAGCAGGTATCGGCGCTCTACGTCCTCGATGCCGGCGGCCGGGTGCTGTTCGCGTCCGGCACGGAGCTGCTCGACCCGGAGCACCGGCCGCGGATCCTGCGCCGGGCGCTCAAGGGTGACGAGGTCGCCTGGACCCTGGAGGAAAGCAGCGTGCTGTACAGCGGTCTGCAACTGTTCGACGGCACCCGGCAACTGATGGGCGGCATCGTGATCGCCTACGACAAGTCGGGCTACGGCGCCGTGCTGGCGCAGGTCAAGTTGCACCTGCTGGAAATGACGCTGATGATCTTCGGCAGCTTTGCGCTGCTGATTTTCGTCGCTGTGCGGCTCGGCTTCGGCGACGTCAACAAGGTCTTCAAGCTGATCAGCAGCCAGCTGCCACGGAGCCACGATGCGTCGGGCGCGGGCGGGTTGGAGCTCGTCCCCGGCTCGATGGCACACCGCTTTGCCGAGCAGATCGACCAGAGCAACCGCATGAAGGCGCAGGTACGCCGGGAGCTGGATGCGATGACCGCCGAGGTGAGCCGGCTGCGGTCCGACAGGTCCCACCACGAGGAAGTAAAAAATGACTGAGCGCAGCGACGGCCTGACCGGCTTCATCAATCGTCGCCTGTTTATCACGATCCTGCTCAGCACCTTGCTGGCGGCGATCATCAGTGCGGTGTACACCCTTACGGAATTCAATATCGCGCTCAAGCCGCGACTGTTGCAGAAAGCCGAAGCGGTGGCCGAGGTGGTTCGCGAAGACATCGAGCTGGCCCTGGGGGTCGGCGTACCCTTCGACCGGATCCGCGGCATGGATCTGTATCTCGAGGAAACGGCGGCGAAGTATCCGGAGCTCGTTTACGTACTGGTGACCGGCCGCGACGGCGAGCTGCTTTACAGCGGCGGCGCCATGGACGGCGTCCAGGCGCCGGTGACCGGTATCGCCGGTGCGGCGCTGGATGTGGATAGGGCCCTGCAGGCCGGGTTCGTCAGCCGCCTGGTCGACGGCGGCCGGGACCTGCTCCGTCTGCTGCCGCTGGGCGAGAGCAGCGAGCTTCAGGCGGAGAACCTGCAACTGCCGCTCGCGGTCGGCGGCCACGTCTACGGCGCGGTGCAGGTTGGCCTCGACACCGGCTACATCCGCACCCAGTTGACCGACGTGTTTTTCGATATCGCCATCGTGCTGGTGGCGGTGCTGCTGGTGTCGTTCGAGGTGGTGATGGTGCTGGTGATGTTCTATGTCTCCGGCCCGCTGCAGCGCTCCGAAAGCATTCTCGAACGCCAGGCCGGCGGCGACTTCTCGGTAAACGACCGCCTGTCCGGGAAAGGCTCCATCGGCACCTTTATCAGCCAGCTGAACCGCGATTCGCAGCAACTGCAGGACAGCTTTCGCTCGGCGCTCGATCAGGCGACGGGCGGTCACGGCGGCGCGATTTCCAAACCCGACGAGATTCCCCAGGGCGACGGTATCGGCGGCCGCCTGCGCCGACTCGCGGACCAGTTCAACCTGCTGAAGGTGTTGCGCGAGAAGCAGGGCAGCATCACCGATGCCCGCATTCCGCTGTTCGTGTTCGCCTTCGCCGAGGAGCTGCAAAAGTCCTTCATGCCGCTGTTCGTGGCCGAGTACTACGAGCCCAACCCCTGGTTCGACAAGGACATCATGGTGGGGTTGCCGATATCGGTGTTCATGTTCGTCATCGCGGCGGTGACGCCCTTTGCCGGCCGCTGGGTCGACCGCTGGGGCAACAAGCGGCTGTTCTTCTGCGGACTGGTGCCGGCGCTGGCGGGTTACCTTGGCTGTGCCGTCGCTTCCGGCGTGTACGAGATCATTTTCTGGCGCGGCGTGACCGCCCTCGGCTACGCCATCATCACCATCAGCTGCCAGGGCTACATCGCTGCCATCGTCACGGCACAGAACCGTGCCAAGGGCATGGCGGTGTTCGTCGGCGTGCTGATGACCGCGACCATGTGCGGTACCGCGCTCGGCGGTATCATCGCCGACCGGATCGGCTATCAGCCGGTATTCCTGCTATCCGCGATACTGGCGTCATTCGCCGGTCTGCTGGCCTGGCTGATGTTGTCGGAACAGGTCGATGAAAGGCGCAAGAAGGGCGGAGGCGGCAAGGGCTCCGCCTGGGCCCTGGCACGCAACCCGCGTTACGTCTGCATCGTGCTGTTTTGCGCCATACCGGCGAAGATCATCCTGACCGGTTTCCTCTACTACATGGTACCGCTGTACCTGGTAACGCTGGACGCGACCCAGTCGGAGATCGGCCGCATCATGATGGTCTACTCGCTGATCATCATTCCGCTGGGGCCCGTGGCCTCGCGCATCGCCGACCGCAGCGGCCAGACGGTGGAGTTGGTGGTGCTGGGGACGGTGCTCTCCGGCGTCATCCTGATCTCGCTCTACGGCGAGGCGTCGGTGATGTCGATGCTGCTGGCGGTGGCGCTGATGGGGGCGGCGCATTCCATCCTCAAGGCGCCGCTGATCGCGGCGGCGATGGAGGCAGCCGAAGCCACTCCCGAGGTCGGCCGCACCGCCGCGCTCGGCTTGCTGCGCACCTCCGAGCGGGTCGGCAGCGTGCTGGGCCCGGTGCTGGTAGCCAGCCTGCTGGTGGTTTACGACTACGGTGAGGCAATGGCCATCGTCGGTACCGGCATCGTACTGACCGGCGTCGTCATGGGTGTCTATCTGAAAAAGTCCGCGGCAAAGGAAGTCTTCGCATCATGAAACTGGATCGCCTGTTCGGCATTGCCATGCTGCTGTTCAGCCTGTCGGCAACGGCGGCCTTCACTCCGGAGCAACCGGCCCGGGTCTACATGGTGCTCTGGCGCGGATGCGAGGAGGCCTGTCAGGGCTTCCGCCAGTACCTTGAGGACCGCGAACTGCCGGTCGAGCTGATCCTGCGGGACGCCAATCGTGACAAGACCAGGTTGCCGCAGTTTCTGGCCGAGGCCCGTGACTTGCGGCCCGATCTGGTGGTGACCTGGGGCACCTCGGTGACCAAGGCGATCATCGGTCCGATCGAGGCGGGCAGCGCGGAAACGCTGCTCGGCGATATACCGGCGATGTTCATGGTGGTGGCGGACCCGGTCAGCGCCGGTATTGTCGAGTCCTACGCGCACAGCGGTCGGCCGACGGTGACCGGCATTCGCAACCGGGTGCCGGAAGAGGTGCAGATCCGTGCCATCCAGGATTACATGGAGGCGCGCCGAATCGGCGTCATCTACAGCCCGTCGGAGCTGAACTCGGTGCTGAATGCCGAGCAGCTCAAGGTGCTGTCCGGCGAGATGGGCTTCGAGCTGGTCGAGCGAACCCTGGCGCTGGGCGATAAGGGCGGTCCACTCGACGGCCAGCTGCCGAAGCTGATGCGCGAACTGGCGCAGGAAAAGGTCGACGTGATTTACGTTGGCTCCAGCTCCTACAACCTGCAGCAGCGCGACGAGTTCACCCGCGCCGCGGCCGTCGAGGGCTTGCCGGTCGCCAGTGCCTATGAGGTGATGGTGACCGACTCGGGGGCTTGCTGGCTGTGGCGAACCGTTACTACAACGTCGGTCGCCTCGCCGCCAACCAGGCGGACAAGGTGCTTTTTCAGGGGCAGCTGCCGGGCGAGCTGGAGATCTCGTCACTGAGCCGGTTCTCGGTGTTCATCAATATCGCGGTGGCGCGCGAACTGGGGCTGTTTCCGCCGATCCAGTTGCTGCGCTTCGCCGAATTGGTCAATGCGGAACCGGTCAACTGACTCCCGCAGCGGGACGTGAAAAATTTCTCTGCCGGGCCGGAACTTTTGACAGGCGCCAAGTTCAACCGCTATGCAGAGTCACATTTTCACATTCATCTGTGCCATGGTGGTGGCTACTGTATATAAGAAGCATGCGTTGAAGCCCTGCACTTGCCTGTCGTTCCCCTTCCAGGTCTGTGTAGGGCTTCTTTTTGGTGGGTACTTGTCGGGACAGTAGCTCAAGCACTTGCCCGTCGTTCGCGTTCCCAGGCCTGGCAGGCCTGGCAGGCCTGCGCAGGGCTTCTTTTTGGTATTAACTGAAAGTTTACAGTTAACAGTTTGTAGTGGCGCGCCGTTGATGTCGGGTACCGGCGGGCCTGTTGAGTAGCGTAGGGTGGAATGAGCCTGCGAATTCCACCGGCGGTATCGGACGCCGGCGGGGCCCGGTGGGGCTTGCCTCGGCAAGCGGCTCGATATCGTGGGTTGCGCAATGCCCGGGCCCGGCAGGGGTATTGAGTTCCGTACCGGTGCATCGCTTTTTCCCAGCTTACGCTTCCGTTATCACATCTTCTGCCGGCTCGGCCTCATCGTCGTTCAGCAGCCACTCGCTCAGCCGCTGCTGCAGTTGTTCGACACCGGCTTTCTTCAGCGCCGAGAAGGCCTGCACCGTGACGCCATCGCCGAGACGTTCGCGCAGTGCCTTGCGCACTTGCAGCACCGTGCTCTGCATCGGCCCCTTCTTGAGCTTGTCCGCCTTGGTCAGCAGCACATGCAGCGGCATGCCGGTGGTTTCGCACCAGCCGACCATCATTTCGTCGAACTCCTTCATCGGATGGCGGATGTCCATCACCAGCACCACGCCGCGCAGGCAGGCTCTTTTCTGCAGATAGGCGTCGAGGTGCTTCTGCCAGTGCTCCTTCATGGCGATCGGCACCTTGGCGTAGCCGTAGCCCGGCAGGTCGACGATTCTCAGGCCCGGCACATTGAGATCGAAAAAGTTGATCAGCTGGGTACGTCCCGGCGTCTTCGATGTCCGGGCCAGCCGCGAATTGTTGGTCAGGGTGTTGATGGCGCTGGATTTGCCGGCATTCGAGCGGCCGGCAAAGGCCACCTCCGCGCCCATGTCTTCCGGGCACTGGCTGAGGCGGGCGGCGCTGGTGTTGAAGGCGGCGCTGTTGAAGTGAATCGGATTTTCGGTGGTCGACATAGGGGCTCGTTCTGGGGCCTGGAGGATGGCTGGTCGCCTGGTTGCAGGCTTCGTTATCCGTTCCAGTTTATGTGGGTATTGGCTATAATGCCGCAAAATTTTACCTGTGGCTGCGCCGAACCTCCAGTCGCGGCTGTATATGAATATGGTTTGCGCCGGTGCGCCGGAGTGGACTCACAACACTTTATCAAGCAAGAGTCTGGGTTAGTCGATGAACAAACTACTGATCAGCTTACTGGTAACCCTGGGAATTTCCGGATTGGCACAAGCGGCGGGCGATGCCGCAGCGGGGCAGGCGAAAACGGCCGTCTGTGCCGGCTGTCACAATGCCGACGGCAACAGTGCCGTCGCCAACTTTCCCAAACTCGCGGGCCAGAACCAGGCCTACCTGCTGAAACAGCTCAAGGACATCAAGGGCGGCGCCCGTCCGGTGGTCGAGATGACCGGCCTGCTGGACAATCTGAGCGATCAGGATCTTGAAGATATCGCGGCCTACTTCGCCAGCAAGAAGGTCCAGCTTGGTCAGGTGTCCGAAGAGCACCTCGAAGCCGGCCAGAAAATCTACCGTGCCGGTCTGATGGACAAGGGCGTTGCCGCCTGCACCGCCTGCCATTCGCCGAACGGTACCGGCAACGCGGCGGCTGGTTTCCCGGCCCTGAGCGGTCAGCACGGCGATTACGTCAAAAAGCAGCTGATGGCGTTCCGTACCGAAGCGCGTGACAACGACCCCAACCGCATGATGCGCGATATCGCCGCCAAGCTCAGCGACAAGGACATCGAAGCGGTCGCCAACTATGTGCAGGGGCTGCACTGACCCGTTCAGCCGGGATTTAACGAAGGCAGCTTAGGCTGCCTTCGTACTGTCTGGACCCCTGTGTCCCAATCTGAACCTTGGCCGCGTTACGCAGTCCCTGTTAAGCCATGGATTAGCCGGAGAGTGAAAGTATGTTGAAGAAACTGGGCGTGGGCCTTGTGGCCCTGATGATGTCGCTGCTGGTGTCGGCGGCGGAAGGCGAGAAGTTTCAGGAGGGCGTGCACTACGCCAAGTTGCCGTTTGCGGTCAAGACTGTCGACCCGGGCAAGGTGGAAGTGGTCGAGATGTTCGGCTACCTCTGTCCGCACTGTAATGCGTTCGAACCGCTGGTGCGCAGCTGGCATGAAAAACAGGCCGAGGACGTTCAGTTTGTCCGCATTCCGGTCGTGTTCGGGCGCAGCTGGGAGCCCTTCGCCCGCGCCTACTATGCCGCCGAGCTGATGGATGTGGTGGATGAGACACACCAGGCGATGTTCGATGCCATTCATCTGCAGAAGAAGCGCTTCGCCAGGCAGGATGACCTGGTCGAGTTTTACGGCAGCCTCGGTGTCGACGCCGACAAGTTCGGCAAGCTGCTGGATTCCTTTGCCGTCAACACCAAACTCAACCAGGGTGAGTCCAAGGCACGCAGCTACGAGATCACCGGTGTGCCCACCATGGTGGTCAATGGCAAGTATCGCATCACGGCGGCGTCCGCCGGCGGCCACAAGGGGATGCTCGAAGTGGTCGACTACCTGGTCGAAAAAGAACGCGAGTCGATGTAAGGCTCCGCTGAGACCCGCACAAAGCCGCCCCTTTGGGGCGGCTTTGTCGTTTTCGGGGTTTCTCCCTTGATCGGACCGGCTTTACCTGCCCCCTGTCAGCAGGCACACTTGGCACCGGCGACCGCGAACGCGCCACTTCCACCGCATTAAGACAGGACCCCTTTCAGGTGCGACGACTCCTCCGCATACTCAAGATTGCCAGAGTAATGGCGCGTTATCGGCTGGATACTTTCTTCGAACCGGTGCCGCTACCCTGGTTCGTACGGCTTTGGCTGCGCTTACTGCCCTGGCGCTATGTGGTGCCGGCTACACAGCCTGGCGGCGAGCGTCTGCGGTTGGCACTGGAGGCGCTGGGGCCGGTTTACATCAAGTTCGGTCAGATGCTGTCGACGCGCCGCGACCTGCTGCCGGACGATATTGCCCTGGAGCTGCAGAAGCTGCAGGACCGGGTACCGCCCTTTCCCGGGCAGGAGGCTCGACTCCTGGTCGAAAAGGCGCTGGGGCAGAGTGTCGGCGAGATCTTCCAGGCGTTCGATGCCGAGCCGCTGGCCTCCGCTTCGGTCGCACAGGTGCATCTGGCGACGCTGCGCAGTGGCCGGGAAGTGGTGGTCAAGGTCGTACGGCCCGGTATCGAACGCACCATTCGCAAGGATGTCGACCTGTTGTATACCTTCGCCCGACTGTTGCAGTGGGCCTGGCCCGAAGGACGCCGGCTGCGGCCGGTCGAGGTGGTATCCGAATATGAGCAAACCATCTTCGACGAGCTGGACCTGCGCAAGGAGGCGGCCAACGGCTCCCAGTTGCGACGCAACTTCGAACAGTCCGACATTCTCTACATACCGGAGATCTACTGGGATCTGACGAGGCGCAATGTCCTGGTGATGGAGCGCATCCATGGCATTCCGGTCGCCGATGTCGTGCAGTTGCAGGCCCAGAATACCGATATGAAAATGCTCGCCGAGCGCGGGGTCGAGATTTTTTCACCCAGGTGTTCCGCGACAGCTTTTTCCACGCCGACATGCACCCGGGCAATATTTTTGTCTCCCGCGACAACCCGCAGACGCCACAGTATATCGCCGTTGATTTCGGCATCGTCGGGTCGCTGACGCCGGAGGATCAGAGTTATCTGGCACGCAATATCCTGGCCTTCTTCAAGCGTGATTACCGCCAGGTGGCGCAACTGCATATCGACTCGGGCTGGGTACCGGCCGATACCAATGTCTATGCCTTCGAGACTGCCATTCGCAGCGTCTGCGAACCTATCTTCGAAAAGCCGCTGAAAGATATCTCTTTCGGCCAGCTGTTGCTGGGGCTGTTCCAGACGGCGCGGCGCTTCAACATGGAAGTCCAGCCACAGCTGGTACTTTTGCAGAAGACGCTGCTGAATATCGAAGGCCTGGGTCGGCAGCTCTATCCGGAGCTGGACCTGTGGAAGACCGCCAAGCCGTATCTGGAAGAGTGGATGAAGCAGCGGATGGGGCCGAAGGCTGTCTATCGCTCGATCAAGGCCCAGGCACCGGAGTGGCTGGAAAAACTGCCCTATATGCCGCAGCTGGTGTTCGATGCGCTGAATCAGGTCAAGCGCCTCGAAAGTGTTCAGCTGGATCAGCAGCAGCGCTTGTCGCAGGAGAGGAAGCCCGCCAGCGGCAGCGGCGCTGGAGTCGTGTGGCAGGTCTGGCACTGCTGGCGCTGGCCCTGTTGACGGGCCGGGAAGAGGTGCAACAGTGGCTGGCGCAGCTTTCGGTAGCGGGTTGGGGAATGGCTGTCGCCGGATTTTATCTGCTGCTGTTGCACTAGCAGTGGCTTGGCGTGGCGGGGGCTTCGGTTATTCTTCCGGACTCAAGTCAGCTTAAGGTTCAAGTGGAAGTCATGTCGGAACTCTGGCTCGATCAGGTTAAATGGAACAGCGACGGCCTGGTGCCGGCGATCGCGCAGGATTACAAAAGTGGCCATGTTCTGATGGTCGCCTGGATGAATCGCGAGGCGTTGATGCTGACCGCCCGCGAGGGGCGAGGCATCTACTGGTCGCGCTCCCGTCAGAAGCTCTGGCGCAAGGGCGAGGAGTCCGGTCATGCTCAGCGGCTGCACGAGATTCGCCTGGATTGTGACGGTGACGTAATTCTGCTCAAGGTGGAACAGCTGGGTGGTATCGCCTGTCATACTGGACGTGAGAGCTGCTTTTACAGCGTGCTGGAAGGTGACCACTGGAAACCGGTGGATCCGGTGCTGAAGGAGCCCGAAGCCATCTATCAGCCAAGCGAGCCTTCTACCCATGAATGATGTACTGCAGCAGCTGGGTGAAGTCCTGGAGTCGCGCAAGCAGGCGTCA
The DNA here is from genome assembly GCF_042661465.1 of Marinobacterium aestuariivivens. Lineage (NCBI taxonomy): Bacteria > Pseudomonadati > Pseudomonadota > Gammaproteobacteria > Oceanospirillales > Oceanospirillaceae > Marinobacterium > Marinobacterium aestuariivivens. Next base: position 2,286,201 of record NZ_JBHSWE010000001.1, read on the forward strand.
GCCGACAGTTCCTATGTCGCCAGCCTTCACGCCAAGGGGCTGAACAAGATTCTCGAAAAAGTTGGGGAAGAGGCGACCGAGGCGATCCTGGCGGCCAAGGACGCCGAGCGCAGTGGCGACAGCCGCGAACTGATCTGCGAAACCGCCGATCTCTGGTTTCACAGCCTGGTGATGCTGTCTCACCTGAATGTTTCCCACGAGGCGGTGCTCGACGAACTGGCTCGACGGTTCGGCCTTTCGGGGCTGGAGGAGAAGGCCGGTCGCAACAAGGGCTGAGGCTGTGGCGGACTGCATTTTTTGTCGCATCGCTCGACGTGAAGCGCCTGCCGAAGTCCTGTACGAGGACGAGCGGATCCTGGCCTTCCATGACCATGCCCCCAAGGCAGCGGTCCACCTTCTGGTGGTACCGAAAAAGCACATTCGCAACCTGGCCGACCTGAAGCCGGAAGATGGGGAATTGATTGCCCACCTGATGATGGCGCTGCCGGATATCGCACAGGCGGCCGGGCTTGAAAACGGGTTTCGTACCTTGACGAACACAGGCCCTGGCGGACACCAGGAAGTGTATCATCTGCATTTTCACATACTGGGTGGCCGGCGCTTGCCGGCCCTGTAGAACTGGAGGGTTATTATGGGTTTCGGTGGAATCAGTATCTGGCAGTTGCTTATCGTCCTGGCAATTCTAATACTTCTCTTCGGTACCAAGAAGCTGCGCAATATCGGTGGCGATCTCGGCGGGGCGGTCAAGGGCTTCAAGAAGGCCATGTCGGATGATGCCGACAAGAAGTCCGACGAGGACCCCAAGAAGCTGTCGAAAGAGGAAGACGCCCAGTTTTCCGAGCAGAGCGATGCGACGAAGAAAGAAAGCGTCAGCAACGACAAGAAATCTGGCCAGTAAGCCTGGCGGGCGCCTGAATGTTCGATATAGGTTTTGCTGAGCTGCTGATCATCGCGGTCGTGGCGTTATTGGTGCTGGGGCCTGAAAAGCTGCCGACGGCCGTACGCACCCTGGGTCTTTGGGTCGGGAAGTTCAGGCGCACGGTCAGCGGCATTCAGGCCGAGATCTCCGAAGAGCTTCGGCTCGACGAGTTGCGCCGCAATGCCTCGATCGAGAAAGAGCGGCTGGACCGCGAACTGGATGAGATGAAAACACCCTTCCAGTCGACATCCCGAACCAGCCCGAATGCAGGCGAGGGTCAGGGTGGCGCGTCCGATACTCCAGCTGCCGATCCTAAAGCTGCCGACTCCGGCGCAGAGAAAAAGCGGATACTTGATGAGCAAGCAGAGCGAGGGGCTGCCCGAGCAGGACCAGGAACAGCCTCTTATTTCCCACCTGGTAGAGTTGCGTCAGCGCCTGATGTGGTCGTTGCTGATCATATTGCTGGTATTTCTTGGTCTGTTCTATTTTGCCAATGATCTCTACGAGTACCTCTCCAGGCCACTGACGGCGCTATTGCCTGCCGGCACCAGCATGATTGCGACGGATGTGACCTCGCCGTTCTTTGCGCCGTTCAAGCTGACGCTGATGGTATCGATATTCGCTGCCATGCCGTTCATCCTTCATCAGGTCTGGGGATTCATATCGCCGGGGCTGTACAAGCATGAGAAACGGATTGCCGTGCCGTTGCTCATTTCCAGCATCTTCCTGTTCTACAGCGGTATCGCCTTTGCCTACTATGTGGTCTTTCCGCTGATCTTCGGCTTTTTCACCAGCGTCGGGCCTGAAAACGTCGCGGTGATGACCGATATCAGCAGCTATCTGAACTTTGTGCTGAAGTTGTTCTTCGCTTTTGGCATCGTATTCGAGATTCCGATTGCGACGCTGCTGCTGATCTGGAGCGGTGTATCGAGCGTCGAAAACCTCAGTAGCAAACGCGCCTATGTCATCGTCGGCTGTTTCGTTGTCGGCATGCTGCTGACACCGCCGGACGTGATTTCCCAGAGTCTTCTGGCCATACCGATGTGGCTGCTGTTCGAGCTGGGCATCCTGCTGGGCAGGATCGTGGTGCGTCGACCGGATGAAGGGGGGAGCCTGACCTGGAAGAGGACGACAAGGTCACCGACCCGGGTACCGGGCAAGGCAGATAAGATAGAACGGACGGAAAGGCACCTGCGAGGTGCCTTTTTTGCGGGTCCCTGATTTACTAATCCTTGGCTGTCTATACCCTGACCTATATCCATGAGCAGGTTCTGTATGGACGGCTCTGTAATCTGATTACTTTTTGGCCGGCATAACGGTGTATTTGATCGAGTTTTAATCAGATTCGCGTTGTTGAACTTCTTTTTGAAATTTTTATACAGGGGCTGTTGACTCTCCCGCTGGGGTCTGTAGAATTCGCCTCCTCGCTTGGGGAGACAGCCGGAAACGGACATCGAAACAGGCGGTGGGGCCGGAAATAAGTGGTTGATTTTCAATGAAAATTAACGATAATGACCGGCCTCTGAAACAGCTCCGATTCACAGTCGCCACGGCGACGAAAGTTGAAAAAAGAGTTGACTTCGAAACCGGGCGCGCTAGAATATGCGCCTCGCTCGAGACGCCGGAAGGCGCTTCGACAGAGACAAAAGGATCAAGTCATCGATCCGGTCTCAACGCTCTTTAACAGATTGATCAGGTAATTCGTGTGGGCGCTTGTCGGGATAGGGCAAACAAAAGCTTTATCAAGATAAGCAACCTTACATGTGAATTCATTTAAAGTTGTTTTAACTTGAGTCAGATTTAGAAGTGTTTCGGCATTTCGAAAATTTAAACTGAAGAGTTTGATCATGGCTCAGATTGAACGCTGGCGGCAGGCCTAACACATGCAAGTCGAGCGGTAGCACAGAGAGCTTGCTCTCGGGTGACGAGCGGCGGACGGGTGAGTAACGCGTAGGAATCTACCGAGTAGTGGGGGATAGCCCGGGGAAACCCGGATTAATACCGCATACGCCCTAAGGGGGAAAGTGGGGGCTCTTCGGACCTCACGCTATTTGATGAGCCTGCGTAGGATTAGCTAGTTGGTAGGGTAAAGGCCTACCAAGGCGACGATCCTTAACTGGTCTGAGAGGATGACCAGTCACACTGGGACTGAGACACGGCCCAGACTCCTACGGGAGGCAGCAGTGGGGAATATTGGACAATGGGGGCAACCCTGATCCAGCCATGCCGCGTGTGTGAAGAAGGCCTTCGGGTTGTAAAGCACTTTCAGTGGTGAGGAAAGGTGTGTGGTTAATACCCGCATACTGTGACGTTAGCCACAGAAGAAGCACCGGCTAACTCCGTGCCAGCAGCCGCGGTAATACGGAGGGTGCGAGCGTTAATCGGAATAACTGGGCGTAAAGCGCGCGTAGGTGGTTGAGTCAGTCAGATGTGAAAGCCCCGGGCTTAACCTGGGAACTGCACCTGATACTGCTTGACTAGAGTACGGTAGAGGGCAGTGGAATTTCCTGTGTAGCGGTGAAATGCGTAGATATAGGAAGGAACACCAGTGGCGAAGGCGACTGCCTGGACTGATACTGACACTGAGGTGCGAAAGCGTGGGTAGCAAACAGGATTAGATACCCTGGTAGTCCACGCCGTAAACGATGTCGACTAGCTGTTGGGAGACTTGATCTTTTAGTAGCGAAGTTAACGCGATAAGTCGACCGCCTGGGGAGTACGGCCGCAAGGTTAAAACTCAAATGAATTGACGGGGGCCCGCACAAGCGGTGGAGCATGTGGTTTAATTCGAAGCAACGCGAAGAACCTTACCTACTCTTGACATCCAGAGAACTTGCCAGAGATGGCTTGGTGCCTTCGGGAACTCTGAGACAGGTGCTGCATGGCTGTCGTCAGCTCGTGTTGTGAAATGTTGGGTTAAGTCCCGTAACGAGCGCAACCCTTGTCCCTATTTGCCAGCACGTAATGGTGGGAACTCTAGGGAGACTGCCGGTGACAAACCGGAGGAAGGTGGGGACGACGTCAAGTCATCATGGCCCTTACGAGTAGGGCTACACACGTGCTACAATGGCCGGTACAGAGGGTCGCGATCCTGCGAAGGGGAGCCAATCTCAGAAAACCGGTCGTAGTCCGGATTGGAGTCTGCAACTCGACTCCATGAAGTCGGAATCGCTAGTAATCGCGAATCAGCATGTCGCGGTGAATACGTTCCCGGGCCTTGTACACACCGCCCGTCACACCATGGGAGTGGACTTCACCAGAAGTAGGTAGCTTAACCGCAAGGGGAGCGCTTACCACGGTGGGGTTCATGACTGGGGTGAAGTCGTAACAAGGTAGCCGTAGGGGAACCTGCGGCTGGATCACCTCCTTAAACGACCTTGCCCATCCCGGCACAGCGTTCACACGAATTACCTGATCGAAGTTAAAGCAAGCGAGCTTTAAACAGTGCGTCCTGTTCAGCAGGGGGCATGATTTAAAGCTTTCAAGCTTTCATCGAAACGCCTTCCATGGCTCTTTCGATATAAGGTTCTGGATGAGGTGGCTCCAGTTTTTGCTGGCGCAAAAGCCTGCCATCCTTGGACCGAAACGTTCTTTAACAATATGGATTCGAATTCAATTCGAGATAAGTCTTGTACTGAGTACAAGCGCCAATGGCGAAAAATCTTATCGTACTCTCGTCCTTGACAGACGCCTTCGGGTTATATGGTCAAGTGACGAAGCGTGCACGGTGGATGCCTTGGCAGTCAGAGGCGACGAAAGACGTGGTAGCCTGCGAAAAGCTTCGGGGAGGTGGCAAACAACCTTTGATCCGGAGATCTCTGAATGGGGAAACCCACCCGCTTTGCGGGTATTCCTTTCCTGAATACATAGGGATTGGAAGGCGAACCCGGGGAACTGAAACATCTAAGTACCCGGAGGAAAAGAAATCAATTGAGATTCCCTTAGTAGCGGCGAGCGAACGGGGACCAGCCCTTAAGCTCAGTTGTTGTTAGCAGAACGCTCTGGAAAGTGCGGCCATAGTGGGTGAAAGCCCCGTATGCGAAAGCGGCAATTGAGTGAAATCGAGTAGGACGGGACACGTGTTATCCTGTCTGAACATGGGGGGACCATCCTCCAAGGCTAAATACTCCTGACTGACCGATAGTGAACCAGTACCGTGAGGGAAAGGCGAAAAGAACCCCTGTGAGGGGAGTGAAATAGACCCTGAAACCGTGTACGTACAAGCAGTGGGAGCAGGCTTCGGTCTGTGACTGCGTACCTTTTGTATAATGGGTCAGCGACTTAATTTCAGTAGCAAGGTTAACCGTCTAGGGGAGCCGTAGGGAAACCGAGTCTTAATAGGGCGTTTAGTTGCTGGGATTAGACCCGAAACCGGGCGATCTATCCATGGGCAGGTTGAAGGTTGAGTAACATCAACTGGAGGACCGAACCGACTACCGTTGAAAAGTTAGCGGATGACCTGTGGATCGGAGTGAAAGGCTAATCAAGCTCGGAGATAGCTGGTTCTCCTCGAAAGCTATTTAGGTAGCGCCTCATGTCTCACCACCGGGGGTAGAGCACTGTTTCGGCTAGGGGGTCATCCCGACTTACCAACCCGATGCAAACTCCGAATACCGGTGAGTGCAATCATGGGAGACACACGGCGGGTGCTAACGTCCGTCGTGAAAAGGGCAACAACCCAGACCGCCAGCTAAGGTCCCAAAGTTATCGCTAAGTGGGAAACGATGTGGGAAGGCTCAGACAGCTAGGAGGTTGGCTTAGAAGCAGCCACCCTTTAAAGAAAGCGTAATAGCTCACTAGTCGAGTCGGCCTGCGCGGAAGATATAACGGGGCTAAGCGATACACCGAAGCTGCGGATGCCACTTGTGGCATGGTAGAGGAGCGTTCTGTAAGCCGTTGAAGGGGAAGCTGTGAGGCACCCTGGAGGTATCAGAAGTGCGAATGCTGACATGAGTAACGATAATGGAGGTGAAAAACCTCCACGCCGGAAGACCAAGGGTTCCTATCCAACGCTATTCGAGGTAGGGTGAGTCGGCCCCTAAGGCGAGGCAGAAATGCGTAGTCGATGGGAAGCGGGTTAATATTCCTGCACCGGCTGTAACTGCGACGGGGGGACGGAGAAGGCTAGGCCAGCGCGGCGTTGGTTGTCCGCGTTTAAGGATGTAGGTTGAGGAGTTAGGCAAATCCGGCTCCTTAAGACTGAGATCTGATGACGAGGTCCCATGTGGACCGAAGTGGTTGATGCCAAGCTTCCAGGAAAAGCCTCTAAGCTTCAGGTTACAGCTGACCGTACCCAAAACCGACACAGGTGGTCAGGTAGAGAATACCAAGGCGCTTGAGAGAACTCGGGTGAAGGAACTAGGCAAAATGGTGCCGTAACTTCGGGAGAAGGCACGCTCCTGACGGTGACCCCCCTGCGGGGTGAGCGGTTGGGAGTCGAAGATACCAGGTGGCTGCGACTGTTTATTAAAAACACAGCACTCTGCAAACACGAAAGTGGACGTATAGGGTGTGACGCCTGCCCGGTGCCGGAAGGTTAATTGATGGGGTTAGCGCAAGCGAAGCTCTTGATCGAAGCCCCGGTAAACGGCGGCCGTAACTATAACGGTCCTAAGGTAGCGAAATTCCTTGTCGGGTAAGTTCCGACCTGCACGAATGGCGTAACGATGGCCACACTGTCTCCACCCGAGACTCAGTGAAATTGAAATAGCTGTTAAGATGCAGTTTACCCGCGGCTAGACGGAAAGACCCCGTGAACCTTTACTATAGCTTCACAGTGGACTTTGACATTACTTGTGTAGGATAGCTGGGAGGCTTTGAAGCGTGGACGCCAGTCTGCGTGGAGCCGACCTTGAAATACCAGCCTGGTACTGTTGAGGTTCTAACTCTGGACCGTGATCCGGTTCGAGGACATTGTGTGGTGGGTAGTTTGACTGGGGCGGTCTCCTCCCAAAGCGTAACGGAGGAGCACGAAGGTACCCTCAGCATGGTCGGAAATCATGCAATGAGCGCAAGAGTAAAAGGGTGCTTGACTGCGACACAGACACGTGGAGCAGGTACGAAAGTAGGTTCTAGTGATCCGGTGGTTCTGTATGGAAGGGCCATCGCTCAACGGATAAAAGGTACTCCGGGGATAACAGGCTGATACCGCCCAAGAGTTCACATCGACGGCGGTGTTTGGCACCTCGATGTCGGCTCATCACATCCTGGGGCTGAAGCCGGTCCCAAGGGTATGGCTGTTCGCCATTTAAAGTGGTACGCGAGCTGGGTTTAGAACGTCGTGAGACAGTTCGGTCCCTATCTGCCGTGGGCGTTTGAGATTTGAGAAGAGTTGCTCCTAGTACGAGAGGACCGGAGTGAACGAACCTCTGGTGTTCCGGTTGTGATGCCAATCGCATTGCCGGGTAGCTACGTTCGGACGGGATAACCGCTGAAAGCATCTAAGCGGGAAGCCCCCTTCAAGATAAGATCTCACCGGGACCTTGAGTCCCCTAAAGGGCCGTTCGAGACCAGGACGTTGATAGGCTGGGTGTGTAAGCGTTGCGAGGCGTTGAGCTAACCAGTACTAATTGCCCGTGAGGCTTGACCATATAACGCCCAAGGCGTTTGGGGTCGGGAGTTCAGGTGAAGAGCCTGAGATAAGATTTGAGCATTGGCTGAAGCTTGTGCACAGACAGGACAGGCGCGAGAAAGCGCTGAAAAATCCGAATTGAAGACTGGGGATATACCGGCCAATCACAGGTTATCCACAGGCAAAAGAATCCATATTGTGCCAGTTTTGCTTGGCGACCATAGCGAGGTGGAACCACCTGATCCCATCCCGAACTCAGTAGTGAAACGCCTTAGCGCCGATGGTAGTGTGGGGTCTCCCCATGTGAGAGTAGGTCATCGCCAAGCATCTAATAACGGAAACCCCGGTCTCGCAGAGGCCGGGGTTTTTCCGTTATGTGTTCGTTCGGCGATGACCCTCACAGGGGGCCGGTAGACAGCGCCGCTTGCGGCCGCCTTACCATGTGATAGTAGGGTCAAAACGGGACTTGTCGAAGCACAGCTTCGAGCCGTTTTGACGACCGCGGCGTGCATCGCCCGCGGGACGGCTCAGGCTCCGCCTGAGGCGCCAAGCATCCTGTCAGGATACGCCGAGTACAGATCGAAGTACCGGCTTCAGGCCTTGCCGGGCATCTTGGTATCAGTTTAGTCGAGTGCCAGTATCATTCGCTGCGGGGCGCAGCTCCTACAAGGCAGCTCCTGCAAGGGAGGCGCCAAGCATCGGGCTTCAGCATAGCATTCGCTGCAAAGAAGTGCTCTTTGGATACGTCGCTACGGAAGTCACCGACAATTGCGGGAGCGACTTCAGTCGCGAATAGCCCACTGGCACCCTCCGCCGTTCACGGCTAAAGCCCCCACAGGAGGGATCGGCTCATTCGCTGTAGTAAAGTGTCCTCCGGGTGCCCAGTTCCCACTAGTCATCTCAGTAACCAGATATTGTCGTTGTCACTTTCGTCGACCTCGTCGATCCAGTACTTGATCCTGAAGGGCTTTATCGGCTGCTCCTGTCGGGGCGGGCCGGCATTGCGGCTGACCTGGAAGTGTCCATAACAGCCAAGGTGCTGACGCGGGCCGGGTGTGACCGCGATCGTGCCCTGGCCTGTGCCGCTATGAGGATCGAGAGCGCCCGAAATGCTCAGCGTCGGCTCCTCGTGGTAGATGCCGACTCCGCCGTACACCCAGGTATCTCCCTGAACGGGCATCCGGTGTTCGAACCGGCCGCCGGGACCGATCGGTGTGGTGAAGCGGACGGCGGAATTCGAGCCGATCACGGCCTCGATCTCGCCGCCGGCCACGTCGAATCTGATCAGGTCCTGATAGTCGGCGCAGCGGATGCTCACGCGTCCGGTCATGGCGCCAAAGCCCAGGCGGTAACTGTAGTCATCACGCACCAGTCCCTGCCAGGTGCCGTTCGACGAGAGTGTTGACTGCCGAGCAGGAGGCGGAGGCTCATACCAGTAGCGGTCGGCTGCGCAGGCTGTCAGTAACGGCAGCATGAGCAGCGTTCGGGCGAAAGAGAGATAGTTCATACAACCCTCCCGGAAGCGAATCCTACCTGTCAGACCCCGGTGGCCATTGACGGTTCAGACTGCCTCGGGCCTCTGCTCGGGTGTCGCGCGCCAGGGGGCGAGTCCTTCAGAAAACCCCATCAGCGGAATTGGGATACCAGGCTGCTGAGACTGCGGCTGATGCCGGTGAGGTCCTGTGAGAGTTTCTGATTGCTCTGGGCCTCGGATGAAGAGTCCCGGGCCCTCGAGGCGGTTGTCTGAAGCGTAGCAGAAACCTGATTGGAGACACTGGACTGCTGCTCGGTAGCCGCGGCGATAAGTGTGCTCATGTCGTTGATCCTGGCCATGGCTTCACGGATACGGGACATGATCTGGCGAGCGTCATCGGAGCGGCGGACCGTCTGTTCGGTCATCTCCTGCTGACGAACCATACTATCGGAAACCTCTGAGGTGGTCTGATCGAGTTGATCTGTCAGGCGCTGTATGCGCTCCGCCGCTTCGGCGGTACCGGCGGCCAGTGAGCGGACCTCGTCGGCCACAACGGCAAAGCCACGTCCGGCTTCGCCCGCCCGGGCGGCCTCGATGGCGGCATTCAGCGCCAGCAGGTTGGTTTGCTGCGCGAAACCCTGGATCAGATGAAGCACTTCACCGATGGCCGCGGAGTCGTGCTGGAGTTTCTGCAGGCTGCGAACCGAAGCCGCGACGTCCTGTGCCAGCACCGAGACGCTCTGGCCTGTCTCTTCCATGAAGCGGACCCCCTCGTCACTCAGCGACTGAGCGTCGAGGGTGGCCGTGTTGCTGCTGCCGGCATGCTCGGCGACCTCCTGGTAGGAGGAGGAAAGCTGCTCCATCTGCACGGCGGCCTGTTCGGTGGCGCTTTGCTGGGCGTTGACGATCTGTTCCAGCTTGCCGGCGCTGCCGGTCATGGCCAGCCCCAGTTCGTTGAGTTGCCCGGTTTCGCGGCGGATGCTGTCGATCAGCAGGCGGAAGTAGTCCTGCATCTTGTCCACGGCCAGCTTCAGGCTGGCAATTTCCTCGATGCCGCTTTGCAATGCGAAACGCTGCGAGAGGTCGCCGTTGGCCAGCTGGTGAATATACCGACTGCTGGCCACCAGGTAGCCGGCCAGTCGCCGCAGCAACAGGCTCATCAGGATGCCCGTGACAATCATCAGGCCGACGCAGATGCCGATGAGCAGGTAGGCCTGTGTCTTGATCCCGTCGTATCGCTCGGCCAACGCACCGTCCAGGCGGGACAGTTCCTCCTGGAGCCCTTCGAGCTGCCGGTAGGCGACCGCTTCGGTCTCTTGCTTGCGCTTGAGGACGGTGGCGGTATTGTCCAGTTCCTTGGGATAGCGGCGTGCCAGCGACTGCAACTGGTCGAGGATTTCGCTACCGGCTTCCACACCTTCCCCGTCGGAGGCGTCGTCGCTGGCCCAGCCCAGCAGAGCCGCAACCTCATCCTGCTGAGTCTCTGTTTCCCGGTAGACGCCCAGACGCGGCAGCGCCTGTAGCTGGTTGAGGGTCTCGTTCAGCGCCCGGTGACGCTGATTGAGGTCTTGCAGACTGCCTTCACTGTCGTGATCGAAATGTGCCTGGCGAGAAAGCGAGAGCTGCTGCAACAGTTGCTGCGCCTCTGCGATCAGGGGGTAATAGCGGAGCTTTGGTTCGGCGGCCGTTCCGCTCGCCGAACTCACATACTCACTCAGCCGTTTAAGCTCCTGCGACATTTCCCTTTCGTTGTTGATCAGCAGCGTCTGGGGGTCACTCAGCTTGCCGGCGGCCCGCAGTTCACCGGTCGCCCTCTCTTCTATGCCGGTCAGCCGGTTCTGGATGCGCTGGCGAATGTCGGCGTCGAGAAGCGGCAGCTCGCCGGTCCGGGTTGCCAGCTGGGCCAGGTTTTGCTCGAGCCTGGGCAGCAGGGAGGCATCGCCGCTTTGGAGATACTGGCGCATCGGGTCCAGCAGCTGTTTGCGGCTGTTTTCCTTGAATGCCTGATAGGTCTGTCCGGTCTGGAAGGCGGAGTCCAGTCTCTGCAGCGACCAGAGCAGGGCGGCGCTGAAAAGGGCCGCGATCAGCAACAGGGACGCGGTGGCGATGCGGGTAAGGTGGGATATCTTCATCGAGGTGCCGGTTGTGCCACCCTGACATCCTTGCCGGACAGCTGAATTCGGGTTTTATCGATCCTGGCGGCGAGTTTAGCGCTGTACCTGTTACATAAATGTTACAGCTGTCGCGGCGCTTGCCGATCCTCTCAAGTCGCGTGGACACTAAAGCGCCAATCGACTAAAATACCGCCGGTTTGCCTGAAGGAAAGGCAATATCGACCCAAATTCTTGAAAGCGAGGTAAAGTTTCGGTTTTACCTCGCTTTTTTGCACCTATTCAATTTCGTATCGGTCTGTTTGTAGCGCGCAATGCGGGGAGGTTCACTTGACGAGACCAGCCATTTTGGCCCTTGAAGACGGCAGTATTTTCAGGGGGTGGCAATTGGCGCAGAGGGTCAGTCCAGCGGTGAAGTGGTGTTCAACACCTCGATGACCGGGTACCAGGAAATTCTGACAGATCCGTCGTATTGCCGTCAGATCGTCACCCTGACGTATCCCCACATCGGCAATGTCGGCACCAATGCCGAGGACGAAGAATCCGCCAAGACCTGGGTTTCCGGTCTCGTGATCCGTGACCTGCCGTTGCTGGCCAGCAACTTCCGCAGCGAACAGTCCCTGGAAGAGTACCTCAAGACCAACAATATCGTCGGCATCGCCGATATCGACACCCGCCGCCTGACCCGAATCCTGCGCGAGAAAGGCGCCCAGAGCGGCTGTATCATGGCCGGTGAGGGTATCGACGAAGAGAAGGCGCTGGCCGAGGCGCGGGCTTTCCCAGGGCTCAAGGGCATGGACCTGGCCAAGGTCGTTTCCGCCAAGGATGCCTACGAGTGGCGTTCGTCCACCTGGGAGCTGGGTGTCGGCCATGTCGAGAAAAGCGACGACGAGCTGCCGTTCCATGTCGTGGCCTACGACTACGGCGTCAAGCGCAACATCCTGCGCATGCTGGTCGAGCGCGGTTGCCGTCTGACCGTGGTGCCGGCGCAGACCCCGGCCGCCGAGGTACTGGCACTGAACCCCGACGGTGTCTTCCTCTCCAACGGACCGGGCGACCCCGAGCCCTGCGACTACGCGATCGCGGCGATTCAGGAAATCTGCAAGACCGAGCTGCCGGTGTTCGGCATCTGTCTTGGTCACCAGCTGCTGGCGCTTGCCTCCGGTGCCCGGACCGTGAAAATGAAGTTCGGCCACCACGGTGCCAATCACCCGGTGCAGGATCTCGACAGCAAGCATGTGATGATCACCAGCCAGAACCATGGCTTCGCGGTCGATGAGGACACCTTGCCGGATAACGTACGGGCGATCCACAAATCCCTGTTCGATGGCTCGCTGCAAGGCATCGAGCGCACCGACCGTCCGGCCTTCAGCTTCCAGGGCCACCCTGAAGCCAGCCCCGGTCCGCGCGATGTCGCACCGCTGTTCGATCGATTCATCGAACAGATGAAGGCGCGCAAAAGCGCCTGAGCAGACTGAACAGACGTAGTTACTAACAGATTCGACTGGTTTTTACCGATGCCAAAACGTACGGACATTCAAAGTATTCTGATTCTCGGCGCCGGCCCGATCGTGATCGGCCAGGCCTGCGAATTCGACTATTCCGGTGCTCAGGCCTGCAAGGCGCTGCGTGAAGAGGGTTACCGGGTCATCCTGGTCAACTCCAACCCGGCCACCATCATGACCGATCCGGCGATGGCTGATGCGACCTACATCGAGCCGATCAACTGGAAGACCGTTGCCAAAATCATCGAGAAGGAGCGCCCCGATGCGCTGCTGCCGACCATGGGTGGCCAGACCGCGCTGAACTGCGCCCTGGACCTGGACCGCGAGGGCGTGCTGGCACAGTTCGGTGTCGAGATGATCGGCGCCACCCAGGATGCCATCGACAAGGCCGAGGACCGTGAGCGCTTCGACAAGGCGATGAAATCGATCGGCCTCGAGTGCCCGCGCGCCGCCATCGCCCACAGCATGGAAGAGGCGCTGCAGGTACTGGATTCCATCGGTTTCCCGGCCATCATCCGCCCGTCCTTCACCATGGGCGGTTCGGGCGGCGGTATCGCCTACAACCGCGAAGAGTTCGTCGAGATCTGCGAGCGTGGTCTGGACCTGTCGCCGACCAACGAGCTGCTGATCGACGAGTCGCTGATCGGTTGGAAGGAATACGAGATGGAGGTCGTTCGCGACAAGAACGACAACTGCATCATCATCTGCTCGATCGAAAACTTCGACGCCATGGGCGTGCACACCGGTGACTCCATCACGGTGGCCCCGGCGCAGACGCTGACCGACAAGGAATACCAGCGCATGCGCGACGCCTCCATCGCGGTGCTGCGCGAAATCGGTGTCGAGACCGGCGGTTCCAACGTCCAGTTCGGTCTGGATCCCGAAACCGGCCGCATGGTCGTGATCGAGATGAACCCGCGTGTGTCGCGTTCCTCGGCACTGGCGTCCAAGGCCACCGGTTTCCCGATCGCCAAGGTCGCGGCCAAGCTGGCCGTCGGCTACACCCTCGACGAGCTGCAGAACGAGATCACCGGCGGCCGCACCCCGGCGTCGTTCGAGCCGTCGATCGACTACGTCGTCACCAAGGTGCCGCGCTTCACCTTCGAGAAGTTCCCCAGGCCAACGACCGCCTCACCACTCAGATGAAATCGGTCGGCGAAGTCATGGCCATCGGCCGCACCCAGCAGGAATCACTGCAGAAGGCGCTGCGCGGTCTCGAGGTCGGTGCCACCGGTTTCGACCCGGTCGTCGAGGATCTCAACGGGGAAGATGCCCGCAGCGACATTATTCGCGAGCTCAAGCAGCCGGGGGGCGAACGTATCTGGTACGTCGGCGATGCCTTCCGTCTCGGCATGAGCGTCGACGAGATCTACGAACTGTCGGGTATCGATCCCTGGTTCCTGGTGCAGATCGAGGACATCATCAGGGACGAGCAGCGCGTCGCCGAGATGGCGCTGTCCGATCTCGACAGGGAGCAGGTGTTCCGCCTCAAGCGCAAGGGCTTCTCCGATGCGCGCCTGGCGAAGCTGCTCGGCGTGTCCGAGAAACAGTTCCGCAAGCAGCGTCAGAGCCTAGGCGTGCGCCCGGTATTCAAGCGCGTCGATACCTGTGCCGCCGAGTTCGCCACCGATACCGCCTATCTCTACTCCACCTACGAGGAGGAGTGCGAGGCGAGCCCGTCCGGCCGCGACAAGATCATGGTCATCGGCGGTGGCCCGAACCGTATCGGTCAGGGCATCGAGTTCGACTACTGCTGCGTCCATGCGGCCCTGGCGGCGCGTGAAGACGGCTACGAGACCATCATGGTCAACTGCAACCCGGAAACCGTCTCCACCGACTACGATACCTCCGACCGTCTCTACTTCGAGCCGATCACCCTCGAGGACGTGCTCGAGATCGTCAACGTCGAGCAGCCCAAAGGCGTGATCGTTCAGTACGGCGGCCAGACGCCGCTGAAACTGGCGGTGGCGCTGGAGCAGGCCGGCGTGCCGATCATCGGCACCAGCCCGGAAGCGATCGACCGCGCCGAGGACCGCGAGCAGTTCCAGCAGATGCTCAAGCGCCTGGGCTCAAGCAGCCGCAGAACGCCACCGTGCGCAGCCTCGAAGAGGCCGTCATCGAAGCCGAGCGCATCGGCTACCCGCTGGTCGTGCGCCCGTCCTACGTGCTGGGCGGCCGGGCGATGGAGATCGTCTACAAGGAAGACGAGCTGCGCCGCTACATGACCAGCGCGGTGAAAGTCTCCAACGACGCGCCGGTGCTGCTGGACCACTTCCTCAATGCCGCCGTCGAAGTGGATATCGATGCAGTATCCGACGGCAAGACCGTGGTGATCGGCGCCATCATGCAGCATATCGAGCAGGCCGGGGTGCATTCCGGTGACTCCGCCTGCTCGCTGCCGCCCTACAGCCTGGCGGCCGACGTCCAGGACGAGATGCGCGAGCAGGTCAAGAAGATGGCCATGGAGCTCGGCGTGGTCGGCCTGATGAATGTGCAGCTGGCCTACCAGGACGGCGAAGTCTACGTCATCGAGGTGAACCCGCGCGCGTCCCGTACCGTGCCGTTCGTCTCCAAGTGCATCGGCGTATCGCTGGCCAAGATCGCGGCGTTGGTGATGACCGGCAAGTCCCTCCAGGAGCTCGGCTTCACCGAGGAGATCGTGCCGAAGCACTTCAACGTCAAGGAAGCGGTGTTCCCGTTCAACAAGTTCCCGAGCGTGGACCCGATCCTCGGCCCGGAAATGAAATCCACCGGCGAGGTGATGGGCGTCGGCGAGACTTTCGGCGAAGCCTTCATGAAGGCGCAGATCGGTGCCGGCGAGAAGATGCCGAAGAGGGGCAAGGCGTTCATTTCGGTCCGTGACGTCGACAAGCAGGGGGTGGTCAAGGTTGCCCGCGACCTGGTCGAGCTCGGCTTTTCGCTGGTCGGCACCCGCGGTACCGTCAAGCTGCTCGGGGAGCATGGCGTACCGGCCGTGGCGGTGAACAAGGTCATGGAAGGCCGGCCGAACATCGTCGACATGATTAAGAATGACGAAATCGTCTATGTCATCAACACCACTGAAGGTCGCAAGGCGATCGCCGATTCCTCCGAGATACGGCGCAGCGCACTGCAGCACAAGGTACCCTATACCACCACCCTGGCCGGTGCCGAAGCGACCACCATGGCGCTGCAGTTCGGTGAGGAGAAAACGGTTCGCCGCCTTCAGGATTTGCATGCAGGTGAGGCAGTATGAAACGAGTACCGATGACCGTGAATGGCGAGAAGGCGCTGCGTGCAGAACTTGAACGCCTGAAGACCGTCGATCGTCCCCGGGTGATCGCGGATATCGCCACCGCCCGGGAGCATGGCGACCTGAAGGAAAACGCGGAATATCATGCGGCACGGGAGCAGCAGGGCTTTATCGAGGGCCGGATTCAGGAGCTCGAGTCCAAGCTGTCCCACTGCCAGGTGATCGATGTCACCTCGATTCCGCATTCCGGCAAGGTGATCTTCGGCACCACCGTGGTGATCGTCAACATCGAGACCGATGAAGAGGTGCGCTATCAGATCGTCGGTGACGACGAGGCCGATATCAAGCACCGCAAGATTTCGGTCAACTCGCCGATCGCCCGAGCGCTGATCGGCAAGGAAGAGGGCGATATCGCCTGTGTCGCCACCCCGGGCGGCGAGATCGAGTACGAAGTCGCCGAGGTGCTGCATCTCTGATGCGGCGCCAGGCACGCAGCCAAAAAATACCGCCGGATGGCGGTATTTTTATAAAGGGGCTGCTTAGCGCAGCAGGTTCGAGAGCTTGGGATTCGGCTCCAGCGCCTTGCGGTAGATCAGCGCGATATTGCCGATTTCCTGCACCAGGGTGGCTTCGACGATGGCGCACAGCTCGCGGATCATCTCCCTCTTGACGTCGCGGTCGCCGACGACGAACTTTACCTTGATCAGTTCGTGGTCATCGAGGGCGCGGTCGACTTCGAGCTGGATGTTCTCGGTCAGTCCCTTACCGGCAACGGTCACGATCGGGTTCAGCTTGTGGCCGATGGTGCGCAGCTGCTTCTTTTGCTCGGGCGTCAGGCTCATACTAGAATACGGTGCCTCATGATTGTGTGAGTCCGGCCGCCGCTATCTGAATATGCGGCCGCGATGAAAACAATCGGCCATTTTACCCGAGTTGTCGCATGCTGAGTAGCTCGCACAGCTCCCGATCCGTCTGGAATTGCAAGTGGCAAGATCTAAAAGCAGTGGCCGCTGGTTGAAGGAACATTTTGACGACCGCTACGTCAAACAGTCCAAGTCCGATGGCCTGAGGTCCCGGGCCAGTTACAAGCTGCAGGAACTGAACGAGAAAGACCGCCTGTTCCGGCCGGGCATGACCGTTGTCGATCTTGGTGCTGCACCCGGCGGCTGGTCCCAGGTCGCCAGTGAACTGGTCGGGGATCGGGGGCGGGTGGTGGCATCCGATATCCTGGAGATGGATCCGCTGCCGGGTGTGGAGTTCGTGCAGGGGGATTTCACCGACGATGCGGTGCTGGAGCAGATCCTGGAAGCTCTGGGCGATGCTCCGGCAGACCTTGTAATCTCGGATATGGCCCCCAATATGAGTGGTATGTCCGCAATCGACCAGCCGGCGGCCATGTACCTGGTCGAGCTGGCGCTGGATATGGCGCGTCAGGTACTCAAACCCGGCGGCAGTTTTCTGGTCAAGGTGTTTCAGGGGGAAGGCTTCGATGCCTACCTGGCCGAAATGCGACAGAGTTTCAACAAGGTCGTGACGCGCAAGCCGGAAGCGTCACGCGCACGATCCCGTGAGGTCTACCTGCTCGGAACCGGCTTCAGGGCCGTATAAGTGTTCGAATCCGGGGCACCGGGTGGTCCCGGGGCGGAGCCCGATTGTAGTCAGGCCGGTCAATCTGGTGTACTTTTGAAGCGCAATTAAAGCGCTAGAGCGTCAACTGAGGGTAATCCTTTGAATGATATGGCAAAGAATCTGGTCCTCTGGCTGGTTATTGCAGCGGTTCTGCTGACCGTCTTCAATAACTTCAATGCCGAGGAGATTCCCGCAGACTCACCTATTCCGATTTCGTGGCGGAGGTGCAGGCCGACCGCGTCGAGAAGGTCGTCATCGATGGCTATACCATCTATGGCCAGCGTGAGAACGGTGAACGTTTCGAAACCATTCGTCCGGCGCTTCAGGACCCCAAGCTGGTTGACGACCTGCTGCAGCACAATGTGGTGATCGAGGGCAAGCAGCCCGAGCAGCAGAGCATCTGGACCCAGCTGCTGGTCGCCTCCTTCCCGATCCTGGTGATCATTGCCGTGTTCATGTTCTTCATGCGCCAGATGCAGGGCGGCGGCGGCGGCAAGGGCCCGATGTCGTTCGGCAAGTCCAAGGCGCGGATGATGAGCGAGGACCAGATCAAGACCACCTTCGATGACGTCGCCGGTGTCGAAGAGGCCAAGGAGGAGGTCAAGGAACTGGTCGACTATCTGCGCGATCCGGGCAAGTTCCAGCGTCTGGGCGGTCACATCCCCCGCGGTGTGCTGATGTCCGGCAGTCCGGGTACCGGCAAGACCCTGCTGGCCAAGGCGATCGCCGGCGAGGCCAAGGTGCCCTTCTTCAGCATTTCCGGTTCGGACTTCGTCGAGATGTTCGTCGGCGTCGGTGCTTCCCGTGTCCGCGACATGTTCGAACAGGCGAAGAAGAATGCGCCCTGCATCATCTTTATCGACGAGATCGACGCGGTCGGTCGTCACCGTGGCGTCGGTCTCGGCGGCGGCAACGACGAACGCGAGCAGACCCTGAACCAGCTGCTGGTCGAAATGGACGGTTTCGAGGGTACCGAAGGCATCATCGTCATCGCCGCAACCAACAGGCCCGACGTGCTCGACCCGGCGCTGCTGCGTCCAGGTCGATTCGACCGCCAGGTCAATGTCAGCCTGCCCGATATCCGCGGTCGCGAACAGATTCTCAAGGTGCACATGCGCCGGGTTCCGCTGGGCGACGATGTCAAGCCCGAGCTGATCGCGCGCGGGACGCCGGGCTTTTCCGGTGCGGATCTTGCCAACCTGGTCAACGAGGCAGCGCTTTTTGCGGCCCGCGACAGCAAGCGCACCGTCGGCATGCTGCAGTTCGAGAAGGCCAAGGACAAGATCATGATGGGCGCCGAGCGCAAATCGATGGTGATGTCCTACAAGGAGCGTCTCAATACGGCCTATCACGAGGCCGGCCATGCCATCATCGGCCGCCTGATGCCGGAACATGACCCGGTCTACAAGGTCTCGATCATTCCCCGTGGCCGCGCACTCGGCGTAACCATGTTCCTGCCGGAGGAAGACCGTTACAGCCACAGCCGCAAGACGCTGATTTCCAATATCTGTTCGCTGTACGGCGGTCGTATCGCCGAGGAGATGACGCTGGGCAAGGATGGTGTGACCACCGGTGCCTCCAACGATATCCAGCGGGCCACCAGTCTGGCGCGCAACATGGTCACCAAGTGGGGCCTGAGCGACGAGCTGGGGCCGCTGCTGTACGATGACGAGGATGGCGATCCCTTCACCCGCGGTTACGGCCAGCCGGCGAAGCATACGTCGGAAGAGACGCAGCGCCAGATCGACAAGGTGATGCGCGGTATCATCGACGACTGTTATGGCCGTGCGCATCAGTTGCTCGAAGAGAACCGCGACATCCTCGATGCGATGGCCGAAGCACTGATGAAGTACGAGACCATTGATTCGAAACAGCTGGACGAGCTGATGGCGCGCAAGCCGGTGACACCGCCGGACGGCTGGGTGGAGCCTGACAGCGAGCAGGAGGGGCGGCAGCGCAAGTCGATGAGACAGCGCCTCATGCTCAGCAGGAGAGCCGCTCCGAGCCGCCGAATCCGGAGCCGAAACCGGAGCCGGAACAGCAGGACCAGGCGCCGTCGCGCAGCGACGATTCGGATATGCCAGAGTCCGGTGATCGCAAGTTGCACTGATTGAACGGACTGGCGACAGTCGCAAAGGCCGGCCTCCAGAGGCCGGCCTTTTGTTTTTGGAAGGAACGCCGACAATGTTCCCGGAATTCAACCGGGGCAACTTAAGCTGGAGACAGGTTTTGAACACGAGCTGGATGCAATGCGGTGACAGGCGCCTGGATCTGTCCCGGGTGCAGGTGATGGGGATTCTCAACGTCACCCCCGATTCCTTTTCCGATGGTGGCAGCTACTATCGCGGTGGCTGTCTAGCCGCCGAGCAGGCACTGCAGCGTGCGGCCGAAATGGTCGACGAGGGGGCCACCATCGTCGATATCGGCGGTGAGTCGACGCGCCCCGGAGCCGCTCCGGTCAGCGTGCAGGAGGAACTTGACCGGGTGCTGCCGGCCGTCGAACGCATCCGGGCCGAACTCGACGTGGTGATCTCGATCGACTCCAGCACGCCCGAAGTTTTCACCGAAACGGCGACGATCGGTGCCGGAATGCTCAACGATGTCAGGGCGCTGACACGCGAAGGCGCCCTCGAGGCGGCTGCGGCCACAGGTCTGCCGGTCTGCCTGATGCACATGCAGGGCAATACGCCGGCGGACATGCAGTGGGCGCCGCATTACGACGATGTGGTGCAGGAAGTCGCTGACTTTCTGACCCGGCGCGTACAGGCCTGCGAGCGGGCTGGTATCCCCCGCGAGCGGCTGATACTGGATCCGGGCTTCGGATTCGGCAAGACGCTGGAGCACAACCTGCGCCTGCTCAATCGCCTGGAGGCCCTGCATGCATTGGCACTGCCGCTGCTGGTGGGCACCTCGCGCAAAACCATGATAGGTCAGGCACTGGACCGTCCGGTCGACCAGCGCCAGGCCGGCAGTCTTGCCACAGCCGTGATCGCGGTCTCCAAGGGGGCCCATATCATGCGCGTTCATGATGTGGCGGCCACCGTTGATGCGGTGCGTATGACCGAAGCCGTGTTGAGGGAATCGAAGGGAGAACAGCCTTGAGCAAGTCTTATATTAGTGCCGATGGCTTTCGCGGCCGCTGTATTGACCGGCCGGACAACCTGTTCAAGTCGAAGGGGACGAAACTGTGACAAAACGTTATTTTGGTACCGACGGTATTCGCGGCAAAGTCGGCCAGCATCCCATTACCCCGGACTTTGTCCTCAAGCTGGGCTGGGCCGCCGGCAAGGTGTTCGCCCGTTCGGGCCAGAGCCGGATCCTGATCGGCAAGGATACCCGCATTTCCGGTTACATGTTCGAATCGGCGCTCGAGGCGGGTCTTTCGGCCGCGGGGGTCGATGTGCTGCTGACCGGGCCGATGCCGACGCCGGCCATCGCCTATCTGACCAAGACCTTCCGCGCCGATGCCGGTATTGTCATCAGCGCCAGCCATAACCCCTTCTACGACAACGGCATCAAGTTCTTTTCCGCCACCGGTACCAAGCTGCCGGACGAGATCGAGCAGGCGATCGAGGCGCAGATGGATATCGCGATGACCACTGTCGAGTCCCACGAGCTGGGCAAGGCGAAGCGTATCGACGATGCCGCCGGGCGCTATATCGAATTCTGCAAGGGCACCGTGAGCGGGGCGCTGAGCCTGAAGGGGCTGCGCATCGTGCTCGATTGTGCCAACGGCGCCACCTACCATGTCGCGCCCCAGGTGTTTGAAGAGCTCGGCGCCCGGGTCATACGCATGGCGACTACACCCGATGGCATCAATATCAACGAGCAGTGCGGTGCCACGGCCCCGGCGCGGCTGCAGCAGCGTGTGGTCGAGGAGAGGGCCGACCTGGGTATCGCCCTCGACGGCGACGGTGACAGGATCATCCTGGTGGACCACGAGGGCGAGGTCGTCGACGGTGATGAGATTCTCTTCATCATCGCACGCCAGATGCAGCAGCAGGGACGTCTCAATGGTGGTGTGGTCGGCACCCTGATGAGCAACTATGGCCTGGAGCTTGCGTTGCAGCGTGCCGATATCCCGTTCGTAAGGGCCAGGGTCGGCGATCGCTATGTACTGGAAGAGCTGGACCGGCGCGACTGGCTGCTCGGCGCCGAGAACTCGGGACATGTCGTCTGTCGCCACCTGACCACGACCGGTGACGGCATTGTCGCCGGTCTGCAGGTGCTGAAGGCGATGGTCGACAGCAGCCAGAGTCTGCACCAGCTCAAGAGCGGCATGACCAAGCTTCCCAGGAAATGATCAATGTCCGGCTGGCTCGACGGGTCGACATTGCCGGTGTCGAAGCCATTGACCAGGCAGTGGTCCGCACCGAAAGCCGTCTGGCCGGCAGCGGGCGCGTCCTCTTGCGTCCGTCCGGTACCGAGCCTGTGGTGCGCGTGATGATCGAAGGCGAGGATCCGGCGCTGGTCGCCGGCCTCTGCCGGGAGTTGGCGGAGGATGTGGAAAAAGCGCTGCAAGCGCTTGTATCTTAAAATCAACTCGGTTAAGATTTGCGCCTCTTTCGGGAGGGGAGTTCGATGCGCAGAAGTATCGTGGCAGGCAACTGGAAGATGAACGGCAATCTCGAGGTCAATGCCGAGCTGATTGCAGGGATTCTGAAAGAGAAGTCCAGTGCCCAAGGCATCGAAGTTCTGGTCTGTCCGCCGGCGATCTATGTCGCCCAGGTCAGTGGCCTGCTGGAGGGTTCGGATATCGGGGTCGGTGCGCAGAATGCATCGGCTTTCGAAAGCGGAGCCTTCACCGGCGAGGTATCGCTGCCGATGCTGGCAGACTTCGCTGTCCGTTACGTGATCGTCGGGCACTCCGAAAGACGCGCCCTGTTTGCCGAGAGCGACGGGCAGGTGGCCGAAAAAGCCAGAGCTGTGCTGCTGGCCGGTATGACACCGATTGTCTGTGTGGGGGAAACGCTCGAGGAGCGCGAAGCCGGCGGGACGCTCGAAGTGGTGTCGCGGCAGCTGAGAGCCGTCTGTGACGGGCTCGATGCGGATCAGCTGGCCGGAATGGTGGTTGCCTACGAGCCGGTCTGGGCGATCGGCACAGGCAGGACGGCAACGCCGGAGCAGGCGCAGGAAGTTCACGCCGCATTGCGTGCACTGATCGCCGAGGCGGACGGGAAGGCGGGCCTCGAGGTTCGGATTCTCTACGGTGGCAGCGTCAACGCGGAAAACGCGGCACAGCTGTTCGATAAGCCTGACATAGACGGCGGTCTGGTCGGCGGAGCCTCTTTGAAGGCAAAAGATTTTATCGCTATCTGCAGTGCGGCTGCAGGTGCAAAAGTGACTGGTTGAACAAATGGAAACTCTGGTTCTGGTAGCACATGTGCTGCTCGCCGCCGCGATCATCGGGCTGGTGTTGTTGCAGCAGGGTAAGGGTGCCGAAGCGGGTGCGTCCTTTGGTGGCGGTGCCTCCCAGACCGTTTTTGGAAGCCAGGGAAGCAGCAGCTTTCTGGGTCGCATGACTGCTGTGCTGGCGACCGGTCTGTTTATTACCAGCTTCGTCCTGGCTGTTTTTGCCAAGGACAAGGCTGAAACGGTCGGTGATGCGGGGATTCCCGCACCGGCCGTGATTGAAAGCAGCGCAGGCGAGCAGCCTGAACTGCCGGCGCTGGAAAGCGCACCGGTCGAGCCGGCCGATGCGGATGTGCCGAGTGCGGAGTAAGATCCGCAGCTGAGTTTGCCCAAGTGGTGGAATTGGTAGACACGCTATCTTGAGGGGGTAGTGTCCCTAGGACGTGCCGGTTCGAGTCCGGCCTTGGGCACCATATTGAAAGTAAGGCAGGATGCATGTAATATTATGCACCTGTTTCTGATGCGGGGTGGAGCAGTCTGGTAGCTCGTCGGGCTCATAACCCGAAGGTCGTTGGTTCAAATCCAGCCCCCGCTACCACTTTAGGGAATGGTACTTTGTAGCAGGCGCGCCCGACGAGTCGGACTCGCTTTTTACAGAGCGGCATAAGCCGGGCGAAGGTCCTGGGTTCAAATCCAGCCCCCGCTACCAATACGTGGAACGGTAGTTTGTAAAGAGTACGCCCGATGGTCGGACTCGCTTTTTACAAAGCCGGCACAGCCGGGCGAAGGTCGTTGACCCAGGTCGAGACTCGCTACCACTTTTGAAGTGTGGTACTTCGTAGAAGCCAGGGCCGACGAGTCGGAATCGCTTTCTAGAGATGCCCGACGTGGTCGGGGCGAAGGTCGTTGGCCTGGTCCAGCTTCCCGCTATCACTTTTAGGGTCAGGCACGTTGACTGAATTGTGCCTGATATGGCGGGCTCGCTTTACAGGGGTGCCCGGCGGCAGTGGTAAAAGGACGGTTTTCGAGTCCAGTTTCCAATGCCACCTTATTCGTATATTTTCGAAAAGGCCCCTATTCAGGGGCTTTTTCGTAGGTAAATCAAGGCACGGGTGCCGCGATCAGAAATGGGTCCAACAGAGGCCCATTTTTTGTTTTCGGGGACTGCTCGAAGGCCTTTCAAGACGAGGTTAGCCGGTGTCAGCGAAGCTGAAATTGCTACAGGAACTGATTGAGCCGAGCGTCACCGCGCTCGGTTTCGACCTCTGGGGGATCGAGTATCTGGCCCAGGGGGCTCACAGTGTATTGCGCATCTATATCGACAGCGAAGAGGGCATCACCGTGGACGACTGTGCCAAGGTGAGCCATCAGGTCAGCGGCGTGCTGGATGTGGAGGAGCCGATCAGCGGCCACTACAACCTGGAGGTATCCTCGCCCGGAATGGATCGTCCCCTGTTCACACTGGAGCAATTCGCCGCCTGGGCTGGCCATCAGGTGCAGATCCGTCTGCGCGTGCCTTTCGAGGGCCGGCGCAAGTTCAAGGGGCTGCTCAACGGCGTCGAAGGCGACGACGTGCTGTTGGTGGTGGACAAAGAAGAATATCTCTTGCCGATCGACTCGATCGATCGCGCGAATATAGTTCCGCAGTTCTGAGGAACGCGAAGGGTTTGGCGAGGCAGTGGTATGAATAAAGAGATTCTACTGGTAGCAGAAGCGGTTTCGAACGAAAAGGACGTCCCCAAGGAGGTCATCTTTGAGGCGATCGAACTGGCGCTGGCAACCGCAACCAAGAAACGCTACGACGAAGAGGCGGATATCCGCGTCGAAATCGACCGTGCGACCGGCGATTACGAGACCTTCCGGCGCTGGCTCGTTGTCAGCAACGAAGAGGTACCGGCGCTCGGTACCGAGCTGACGCTGGAAGAGGCACACGAACAGGACAAAAACCTGCAGCCGGGCGATACGTACGAAGAGAGTGTCGAATCGGTCAAGTTCGGCCGCATCGCTGCCCAGACCGCCAAACAGGTCATCGTGCAGAAGGTACGCGAAGCCGAGCGCGCGAAGGTGGTGGCCCAGTACCAGGACCGCCAGGGGAGCTCATCTCCGGCAGTGTCAAGAAGGTGACACGTGACAACGTTATTGTTGACCTGGGCAACAACGCCGAGGCGCTGCTGCCGCGTGAACACCTGATCGGTCGCGAAACTTTCCGCATGGGTGACCGGGTCCGCGCGATTCTGCATGAGGTGCGTGCAGAAGGCCGCGGTCCGCAGCTGATTCTCAGCCGCAGCTGCCCCGAGATGCTGATCGAACTGTTCCGTATCGAAGTGCCGGAGATCGCCGAAGAGGTGATCGAAATCCGTGCAGCTGCCCGCGACCCTGGTTCACGGGCTAAAATTGCCGTGAAAACCAACGACGGCCGTATCGATCCGGTCGGCGCCTGCGTCGGCATGCGTGGTGCCCGGGTACAGGCCGTTTCCAACGAACTGAACGGAGAACGCGTCGATATCATCCTCTGGGATGACAATCCGGCGCAGCTGGTGATCAATGCAATGTCACCGGCGGACGTGGCGTCCATCGTTATCGATGAGGACTCCCACGCCATGGATGTGGCTGTTGCCCAGGAAGCCCTGGCAATGGCGATTGGCCGCAGTGGCCAGAACGTCCGCCTGGCCAGTGAACTGACAGGCTGGACACTGAACGTTATGACCGAAGAAGATGCTGCCGAGAAGCAGCAGTCCGAAATGGGTTCCATCATGGAAGTCTTCATGAACCACCTCGATGTCGATGAAGACGTCGCCGAGGTACTGGTTGGAGAAGGTTTCACCTCGCTTGAAGAAGTGGCCTATGTACCCGTCGACGAGATGCTCGAAATCGACGGATTCGACGAAGATATCGTCGAAGAACTGCGCTCCCGGGCCAAGGATGCCCTGCTCAACCTGGCAATTGCCAGCGAAGAAGTACTGGAGAACGCGGAGCCGGCTGCAGACCTGCTGGAAATGGAGGGTATGGATCGCCATACCGCCTATCTGCTGGCCGCGAAAGGGGTGATCACGATGGAAGATCTGGCCGAACAGGCCGTCGAAGATCTGCTGGACGTTGAAGGCATCGATGAAGAACGAGCCGGCCAGCTGATCATGACCGCCCGTGCGCCCTGGTTTGCGGACGACGAGTAAGGTCAACGGAATAGGAGAACCAATATGGCAGAAGTAACCGTACAGCAACTTGCCGATGTGGTTGGTGTTTCCGTTGAGCGTTTGCTTAAGCAGATGCTGGAAGCGGGTATCAAAGGTAAAAGCGAAGGCTCCAAGGTCACCGAAGGCGAGCGTCAGGATCTGCTGACGTATCTCAAGCGCAGCCATGGCGAAAACGCCGAGTCAGGCGAGCCGAAAAAATCACGCTCAAGCGCAAGACAACCTCGCAGTTGAAGATTGCCGGCGCGTCGGGCAAGAAGAAGACCATCAATATCGAAGTGCGCAAGAAGCGGACCTACGTCAAGCGCGAGACGGCAGAAGACGAAGCCGTTGCACCGCAGGAAGCTGAAGTCGAGCAGCAGGCCGTAGCGGTCGAGCAGCCGGCACAGGCGGCGGAGCCGATCGCGGCCGAAGCGCCGGTTGTAGCGGCGGAGCAGGCGCCGGCGGCAGAAGCCAAGGTCGAGCCGGTCGTCGAGAAGGCGGTGGCTGCGCAGGAAGAGGAGCCCTGGCTCCGGCTGCGCCCAAGGCCGATCCGCGCGAGGAAGCTCTGCGCAAGGAGAAGAAAAAGCAGCAGCAGCAGCAGCGGCGCAGCGAGGACAAGAAACCGTCCCGCGGTGCCAAGACTGCCCGTACCGGTCGCGGCGGCTTCGACGACGACCGCTCCGGCGGCGGTCGTCGTGGTGGCAAGCTGAGCCGTGGTCCCGGCAAGGGACGCGGCCGTGGCAATAAGGCGAACGTGCATGGCTTCAAGGAACCGACCGCACCCCAGGTGCATGAGGTTCAGATTCCCGAGAGCATCACCGTGGCGGATCTCGCCAAGAAGATGTCGATCAAGGCGGCCGAGGTCATCAAGGTGATGTTCAAAATGGGCGCCATGGCGACCATCAACCAGGTGATCGATCAGGATACCGCCATTCTGGTGGTCGAGGAGATGGGTCATGTCGCCAAGCCGATGCAGGAAAACGCGGTCGAAGAGGCGCTGATCGAGAGCATTCAGCAGCATCAGGGCGAAGCGACCGGCCGCGCGCCGGTGGTCACCGTCATGGGTCACGTCGACCACGGCAAGACCTCGCTGCTCGACTATATCCGCACCACCAAGGTGGCGGCGGGCGAGTCCGGCGGTATCACCCAGCATATCGGCGCCTACCACGTCGAAACCGAAAACGGCATGGTCACCTTCCTGGATACGCCGGGACACGCGGCCTTTACCGCCATGCGTGCCCGTGGTGCCAAGCTGACCGACATCGTCATCCTGGTCGTGGCCGCCGATGATGGCGTGATGCCGCAGACCGAAGAGGCGGTCCAGCATGCCAAGGCAGCCGGCGTGCCGCTGGTCGTTGCGGTCAACAAGATCGACAAGGAAGATGCCGATCCGGAACGCGTCAAGAGCGAGCTGGCCCAGCGCGATGTCATTCCCGAGGACTGGGGTGGCGACGTGCAGTTCGTACCCGTCTCGGCGAAGACGGGCCAGGGCATCGACGACCTGCTCGACTCTGTACTGCTGCAGGCCGAGGTACTGGAACTGACGGCTGTTGCCGAAGCTCCGGCCCAGGGCGTGGTGGTCGAATCCCGTCTCGACAAGGGGCGTGGTTCCGTCTCCACCGTGCTGGTCCAGAACGGTACCCTGCGCAAGGGCGATATCGTGCTGGCGGGCCTGCACTACGGTCGCGTCCGCGCCATGCTCGACGAGAACGGTGAGCCGATCGACGAAGCGGGTCCGTCCATTCCGGTCGAGATCCTCGGTCTCGACGGTACGCCGGACGCCGGTGACGACTTCACCGTCGTCAGCAACGAGAAGAAAGCGCGTGAAGTCGCACTCTTCCGTCAGGGCAAGTTCCGCGAGGTCAAGCTGGCGCGCCAGCAGGCCTCGAAACTGGAAAACCTGTTCGCGAACATGCAGGCGGGCGATGTGAAGTCGCTGAACATCGTGCTGAAGGCGGATGTACGCGGCTCGCTGGAAGCCCTGAGCCAGGCGCTGGAAGACCTGTCCACCGACGAGGTGAAGGTCAACATCGTTGCCGGCGGTGTCGGTGGTATCTCCGAGACAGAAGCCAACCTGGCGCTGGCCTCGAGTGCCATCATCATCGGCTTCAACGTTCGTGCCGACAATCAGGCCAAGGCCATCGTCGAGCGCGAAGGTCTGGAATTGCGCTACTACAGCGTCATCTATGACATCATCGATGACGTCAAGCAGGCAATGAGCGGCCTGTTGTCGCCGGAATACCGCGAACAGATCGTCGGTATCGCCGAGGTGCGCGATGTGTTCCGTTCGCCGAAGCTTGGCCAGGTGGCCGGCTGCATGGTCACCGAGGGTACCGTGTACCGCAACAAGCGTATTCGCGTACTGCGCGAGAACGTGGTGATCTACGAAGGCGAACTGGAATCGCTGCGCCGCTTCAAGGATGCCGTGGCCGAGGTCCGTCAGGGCATGGAGTGCGGTATCGGCGTCAAGAACTACAATGACGTCAGGGTCGGCGACCAGATCGAAGTCTTCGACACCATCGAAGTGCAGCGGACCATTTAACCCTATGGCACGTGAATTCAGTCGTACACAGCGGGTGGCGGACCAGATCCAGCGGGATCTGGCCCAGCTGATCCAGTTCGAGATCAAGGACCCGCGCCTGGGGATGGTCACCGTGAGCTATGTGAAGGTGGCGAAAGACCTCGGTTATGCCGACGTCTACGTCACCGTCATGCCGCTCGGTGAGCAGGAGGAGGCTCAGGCACTCAAGGATTCGCTGGCGGTTCTGAACAAGGCCGCGGGGTTCCTGCGCCACGAGCTGGCCCGGGGCATCAAGCTGCGGGTCATGCCGCAGCTGCGATTCCACTTCGATGAAACCGTCGAGCGCGGCCGTCGCCTGCACAGCCTGATCGAACAGGCTTACCAGCGCGACAGCAAGGACAGCAAGCCGGACGAGGAGTGACCATGGCCCGAAAACCGAAAGGGCGGGCGCTGGACGGTATCCTGCTGGTCGACAAGCCGGCAGGGCTGACCTCCAACGGCGTGCTGCAGCGGGTCAAGCGTCTCTACGGTGCCGCCAAGGCCGGGCATACCGGTGCGCTGGATCCGCTGGCGACCGGCATGCTGCCGATCGCCTTCGGCGAAGCCACCAAGTTTTCGCAGTTCCTTCTCGATGCCGACAAGCGCTATCTGACCACGGCCAGGCTGGGTGTACGTACCGCGACCAGCGATGCCGACGGTGAGGTGGTAGAAAGGCGAGAGGTGCCCCGGGATCTCGACGAGGAGCAGATCGAAGCGCTGCTCCGGCAGCACTTTCTCGGCGAGATCGAGCAGGTGCCTTCGATGTATTCGGCGCTCAAGCACCAGGGACAGCCGCTGTACAAGCTGGCCCGCAAGGGCATTCAGGTCGAGGTCAAACCGCGGCGGGTAAAGGTCTACGAGATTCGCCTGACCGCGTTGCGGGGCGATGAAATCGATCTGGATATCCGCTGTTCCAAAGGCACCTACATCCGTTCGATCGTCGAGGATCTGGGGTTGCTGCTTGGCTGCGGCGCCCATGTGCAGATGCTGCGCCGGCTCGACACCGGGCCCTACCGGGCGGACATGATGACCGCCTTCGACAGCTTGCAGCAGATGGCAGAACCGGTCTCGCCCGGCGAGGATGAAAAGGGCATACAAGCCCGCCTCGATGCGCTATTATTGCCGGTCACCAGCGCCCTGGAGGGGCTGCCGTCGGTCGCACTCGATGCGATACAGGCGCAACGTATCCTGCAGGGGCAGAGACTGGTACTGGCGGATCAGGAGCCGGTCGAACTGGTGAAGGTTTTCGAACGCGATAACGGGCGATTTCTCGGTATCGCGGAAGTATCCGATGGCGGCGTACTGAGGCCGCGTCGCCTGCTGGCGACCGCCTGACGGCGCCATCGGCGCCCGCCAAGGCGGGCATTACCGACGTTGCACTGAAAATATGCTCGGTGCATCGCGTCTTTTCAACCAGCGGCCCTGAGCCGCGTGCATATTGTTAACGGAGTTCGAAATGGCACTGTCCGCAGAAAAGAAAGCTGAAATCGTCAAAGACTTCGCCCGTGGCGAAGGCGACACAGGCTCCCCCGAAGTACAGGTTGCACTGCTGTCCCACAACATCCAGGGCCTGCAGGACCACTTCAAGGAACACAAGGGCGATCACCACTCCCGCCGTGGTCTGATTCGCATGGTAAACCAGCGTCGTAAACTGCTGGATTACCTGAAGAAGAAAGACGCCGATCGCTACCTGCAGCTGATCGGGCGCCTGGGTCTGCGCCGCTAAGCAATACCGGGGGCCATACTGAGTATGGCCCCCGTCTTTATGTACAGGATGTACGGTATGCCGCGGACGCATGGATGCGTAGGAGCGGCGATGTACAGGATGTATTGTCACCATTTTTTGCTCCTGCAAAAATGGTATTCCCGACATCCGTGTCGGTCATGCCGCGGACGCATGGATGCGTAGGAGCGGCGATATGGCCCTGTCTTCATCCACTTGATTCATCCGGCCCGTACTCAATTGCGCTTTGTCCCAGAGTGCAACTGAGTACAGGCTTTAACGAAGGACTGAATGAGGCGGCATGCGACGGGGAATTTCCACAGCACCATGAGGAAACGAATCGTGCAAGCAATTACCAAGACATTCCAGTTCGGCAACCAGCAGATCACGCTGGAAACCGGCCGTATCGCCCGTCAGGCCACCGGTGCCGTCATGGTCACCATGGGCGGCTGCCAGGTCCTCTGTACCGTGGTCGGCGCCAAGGAAGCGAAAGAAGGCCAGGACTTCTTCCCGCTGTCCGTGCACTACCAGGAAAAGTACTACGCCGTCGGCCGTATCCCGGGTGGCTTCTTCAAGCGTGAAGCACGCCCGTCCGAGAAGGAAACCCTGACCTCGCGCCTGATCGACCGTCCGATTCGTCCGCTATTTCCGAAAGGTTACATGAACGAAGTCCAGGTCATCTGTACCGTCATGTCCGCCGACAAGATCAACGATCCGGATATCGCGGCAATGATCGGTACCTCCGCGGCGCTGGCGATCTCCGGCATTCCCTTCATGGGCCCGATCGGTGGCGCCCGTGTCGGTTTTACCGAAGCTGAAGGCTACATCCTGAACCCGACATACGAGCAGCTGGCGAGCTCCGAGCTGGACATGGTCGTCGCCGGTACCTCCGATGCTGTGCTGATGGTCGAGTCCCAGGCCCAGGAACTGACCGAAGACGAGATGCTGGGTGCGGTGCTGTTCGCGCATCAGGAAATGCAGGTCGCCGTCCAGGCCATCAACGAACTGGTCGCCGAAGCCGGCAAGCCGAAGTGGGACTGGCAACCGGCCGAGAAGAACGAAGCCCTGATCGCCCAGGTCCGTGACCTGGTCGGTGAAGGCATCGCCAGCGCCTACCAGGTTGCCGACAAGCAGCAGCGCCAGAACGCCCTGGCCGACCTGCGCAGCCAGGCGATCGCTCAGGTCGCGGGCAGCGAAGAGGGACAGCCGAGCGAGAAGGCCGTCGGCGGTATCTTCAGCTCGCTTGAGAAAGAGATCGTGCGCCACCGCATCATCGAAGGTCAGCCGCGTATCGACGGTCGCGACAACAAGACCGTGCGTCCGATCAACGTCGAGATCGACCTGCTGAAAGGCGCCCACGGTTCCGCACTCTTCACCCGTGGCGAAACCCAGGCCATCGCCACCTGTACCCTGGGCACCAGCCGCGACCAGCAGATCATCGATGCGATCGAAGGCGAGCGCAAGGATCCGTTCATGCTGCACTACAACTTCCCGCCGTACTCGGTCGGTGAAGCGGGTCGCATGGGTGGTGCCGGTCGTCGCGAAATCGGTCACGGCCGTCTGGCCCGTCGCGGTGTGGCCGCGGTTCTGCCGACTCAGGAAGAGTTCCCGTACACCATTCGTGTCGTCTCGGAAATCACCGAATCCAACGGCTCCAGCTCCATGGCTTCCGTCTGCGGCGCCTCGCTGTCGATGATGGATGCCGGTGTACCGTTGAAGGCACCGGTGGCCGGTATCGCCATGGGCCTGGTCAAGGAAGCGGATCGTTTCGCCGTCCTGACCGACATCCTGGGTGACGAAGACCACCTCGGCGACATGGACTTCAAGGTGGCCGGTACCGAAGCAGGCGTTACCGCACTGCAGATGGACATCAAGATCACCGGGATCACCGAAGAGATCATGGAGATCGCGCTGGAGCAGGCGTTTCACGCCCGCAAGCACATCCTCGGTGAAATGGCCAAGGTCATCGGCTATGCCCGTCCGGAACTGCCGGACAACGCGCCGGCCATGACGCTGCTGAAGATCAACCCGGAGAAGATCCGCGACCTGATCGGCAAGGGCGGCGCCACCATCCGCGCGCTGACCGAAGAAACCGGTGCGATGATCGACATCGAAGACGACGGCACCGTGCGCATCTATGCCGACAACAAGCTCAAGGCGAAGGAAGCGATCGAGCGCGTTCAGGCGATTACCGCCGAAGCCGAAGTCGGCAAGGTCTACGAAGGCAAGGTTGTCCGTATCGAGGACTTCGGTGCTTTCGTCAACATCCTGCCGGGCAAGGATGGTCTGGTGCACATCTCCCAGATCGCCGACAAGCGTGTCGAAAAGGTTACCGACTACGTCAAGATGGATGACGTTATCAAGGTCAAGGTACTGGATGTCGACATGCGCGGCCGCATCAAGCTGTCGATGCGCGACCTGATCGAAGACGAGTCCGCTTCCTGATCAGAAGGCGAGTGAAAAAAGCCGGCCCCTCAAGGCCGGCTTTTTTGTGGGTGATCGGAACGGTCCGTGGGAGCCCGCTCCGCGGGCGAATCTCTGCGAAACGACGCCGAACTGCCCCTCTTTCGTAGGAGCACGCCCCGTTGCGAACCCGGATTTATTCGCTGCGAGGCGCAGCTCCCGCAGTCTCGTCCTTCATCAGGCAGTAGATACGGAATCCGTAGACGGTCACCAGGGTGCCGAACAGGTCGAACAGGATACCCAGCAGGGTATCGAAGGGCGCAAGGTCCATACCGCGCTGCTCGAGCAGCGCAAACGGCAGTTCCAGCAGGAAGAGGCCGCCGAAGATGATCAGCATGCCCTTGAACAGCAGCCAGAAGTAATCGCGGGTATCGCCCCAGCTCTGGCGCAGGGACTCGACCGGCTTGCGGTTTTCCAGTACGCAGACATAGTCGGCGAAGGCCAGGCGGACCCCGGCGATGAGGCCTGGCACGATCAGCGCCATCAGCCCGAGGGTGACGGCCACGGCCATCATCAGGTAGGTCAGCAGCAGCCGGCGCCAGTAGCGCAGGCCCGCCAGGATCGCCTGTCGTGCCCCGAGGGGCTGGCTGTCGACGGCCGACTGCAGGAACAGAATGGTGGCGCCCCAGTAGACCGGGAGCAATGTCAGGTTCGCCAGCATCAGCAGGGCGCCGGCATTGCGCATCGCCGTGCTGCCGGGTTCGAAGCTGTGCTGAATCAGCAGGCCCAGCAGATTCAGCGCAATGATAAAGGGCAGCTGGATGCGGGCGATGGTGCCGAAGTGACGGCGGAAGAAAAACAGGCTCTGGCGGATATACTCTAGGGTCATGGCGGGTCGTCAGTTTCCCGGTTTGGCATCGGCGAGCAGCACCAGTTTGAAGCTGCCGTTTTCAGCCAGGGTTTCGATGCGTCTGAAGCGACGGGTGGCACGTCGCTCCAGCATGATATGGCGGTTCACGACAAAGGCGGCAATGCCCTCCGGCGCCAGCAGGCGGGCCGTGGCGGCAAGGAAACGCTCGGTCAGGTCGTCCTCGACACTGAATCCTGCATGGAACGGGGGTTGCACAGGAGCAGCGGAAACTGCTCCCGGATCCCTTCGCCGCAACTGGCGGGGACAACCCGGGCGTCGATGCCGTATTCCTCAATGTTGCGGCGACAGGCCGCGATGGCCGCGGCATTGTTGTCGGTCGCGACGATCGGCGCGCCAAGCCGGGCCGCCTGCAGGGTCAGATAGCCGTAGCCGCAGCCGAAATCCAGGATGCTATGCGGCGGTTCGTCGAGCGCGGCGACAAAATCGTCGAGGTGTTCGATCAGGAAGGCGCTGCCCCTGTCGATCTTGTCCCAGCCGAAGACGCCGGGCTTGCTCCAGTACTCGAAGCGGGCGTCCCGGCACAGGGGGCGCAGTCGCGCATAGTCGCGATCGTCCAGCGACGGCCCGGGCCGTTCCGGACGGACGAAGACGCCGCGCCAGACGTTGGCACTGACCTTCTCGAACTTGGCCTGGCCGCTGAACAGCTTTTTCGTCCGGTCCAGATAACCCTTGATCCCCTCGCCCTTGTCGCCGCTGAGCACCAGTTCTCCGCCGGGACGGAGCACCCGTACAGCCTCGTTGATGCAATGATGGACCAGCGGTTTCTCCTTCGAAACCCGGTATACCACCCGGGCAACGCTGCCATTGGCGAAGGATGACAGGTCGAAATCGGACCAGTCCGCCCGCCAGCCGCGCTCGCGGGCCCGCTCGACCAGGTCGAGGCGGTTGCTGATCATCTGCACGGCCGGGCTCGGTGCGAGCTGACTGCCGAGCAGGTTCTCGTCCGCCAGCCAGAGGCAGGGTTCGGGGGCGTTCTGCAGCCAGGGCAGCAGCAGGTTGAAAGCCGGATCGCTCATGGCAGGATGCTGTGGATTTCGGATTCGGTGAGATAACGGTAGTCCCCCGGCGCAAGCTCCGGGTCGAGCTCGATCGGGCCGATACGCTGCCGGTGCAGACTGAGGACCCGGTTGCCGAGGGCGGCGAACATGCGCTTGACTTGGTGGTAGCGGCCTTCGGTCAGCTCGACGACGGCTTCGCACGCAGACAGGATCTCCAGTCGTGCCGGTCGGGTCCGCTTCAGCTCGCCGTGGAGCTTGAGCCCCTCGGCGAAGGTCGCTACGGCTTCGGGCTCGATCGGGTCGGCCGTGGTTACGCGGTAGCTTTTGGCCAGCTTGTGACGCGGCGACGTGATGCGGTGGGACCACTGGCCATCGTCGGTCAGCAGCACCAGGCCTGTGGCATCGATGTCGAGCCGGCCGCAGCAGTGCAGGCTGTCCTGACGGGGCAGGTCGACCAGGCTGTTGACGGTCGGATGGGTCGGGTCGTCGCTGGCGCTGACGTAGCCTACGGGCTTGTAGACCATCAAATAGCGGTGCCCCGGTGCCTCGACCGGCTGATCCTGGAGGCAGACCTCATCGGCTTCGGGATCGATATGCAGCGAAGGGTCCCGCACCGCCATACCGTTGACGCTGACGTCGTCGCGGCGCATCAGCCGGCGGATATCCTTGCGCGAGATACCGGTGGCCTGGGAGAGATACTTGTCCAGTCGCATAGAGTGATTCAGGGCTGTTGTCGAAAGGGGCCAGTATACCCGAGCGCAGCGCCTTTTTGTCGCCACCCGGTACTGCCGTTGCATGAAAACAGGCACTGTATGAGCTAATATAGCGCCCACTCAACAGGCCAATGGGACCGCTGTGAAACTCTTTGTCGATAACCTGACCAACGTCGATTTTTCTTACCTGCATCCGCACCGGGGGTTGCTGGGCGAGTCCTGGCTGGTGCAGCTGGTGCTCGATGGCCGACTCAACGACCAGGGCATGATCTGCGACTTTGGTATCGTCAAGAAAGCGGTCAAGGCGTGGATGGACAGGCACATCGACCATGCACTGCTGGTACCGACTGGCATGCCCCGGCTGAACCACCGTCAGCAGGACGATGAAACCCTGATCGAGTGGCGTTACCCGGACGGGCGCCTGTTCCGCTGCCGTTCGCCGCACCAGGCGATCACCCTGGTGGGCGAGCCGGAGATCAGCGAGCACAGCCTCGCGAGTTGGTGCCGCGATCAACTGTTGGCCCTCTTCCCCGGCGAGGTGCAGGGGCTGGAGCTGGCGTTCGTGCCGGAGCGCATCGAGGGTGCCTTCTACCACTACAGCCATGGACTGCACCAGCACGACGGCAACTGCCAGCGTATTGCCCACGGTCACCGTTCGCGCATCGAGATTCACCTCAACGACCAGCGCGACGAAGCCCTGGAATCTGTCTGGGCCGAGCGTCTGAGGGACATCTATATCGGCACCCGGTCGCATCTGGTGGATGACAGCGAAGGGCTGCACCACTATCGCTACCGGGCCCCCGGGGAGTTCGAGCTGCAGCTGCCGTCCGAATGCTGCTACCTGATCGATACCGAGTCCACCGTCGAGCAGATCGCCCGTCACCTGGCCGATGCCATCAAGCGGGAGCATCCGGGGGAGCGGGTCAGGGTCCGTGCCTACGAGGGCGTGGGCAAGGGCGCGATCGCAACCGCCTGACGGCCGGATATGGGGGTAGGAGCCGGGCCTCCCGGCGAAATGTGCTGGCACGCTGGTTGTTCGCTCGCAGCGCGAGCGCCTACGGCCGCCGCTGCGATTTGTTTTCGGGGCGCCCACTCTATGGGCGAACCGGTTTGACGCCGAGGTCGTTCGCACCGGGGCGGCGCTCCTACGGACTAACCTGCCCCAGCCCCGGCTTGTTGTAGTCGCAGACCCCGTCCGGGAAGATGCGCTGCAGCTGTGACCGGTGCGACTGCATGTCGACCGGGTTGTAGAGGCCGCGCCCGATGGCCTCGTCGATGCTGATCAGGCTGCATTTGAACAGATCCCCCCGCAGATCCTCTCCGGCCACGGTGCGTGGCGTGCCGTAAATGGGGTAGCGACGCATGCAGGCGCCGTCTGGCCGCTGGTTCCACTGACCGTCCCAGACATCCGGCCCTTCGGCCAGCAGCCGGCCTTCGGAATCGAAGCAGCTGTCCTGGGCGGTTTGCGGGCGCTTACCCTCGTCAAGCCATTGCAGCAGCTGCTGCAGCGCATCGGGCACCGGATTGTGGGGCCTTGCCGTCATCCAGATCAGCTGATTTCCGGCATAGCCGCGCTGTAGCAGACGTAGCCGGGCACTGAAGGCCGCACTGGCATGATGCATGTCCAGGGACGGCTCCAGATAGTGACGCAGGTCGATGACCGGGATGGGCAGCTCTCCGGTGAAAACGAGGCCGGCCCGCACCGCAGCCTGGATCGCCTCGGGATCACCCTGAGTACGGGGCGCTGGGGTACGGCCCCCATCGGGGGACAGCTGCATGTTGTGGTGGCTCCAGGGACTGAAATCCATCAGGTCGTCGTCACCGTTGAGATGCCAGAAGCGCTCCTTGCGCATCTTCGTCGGGGGTTTCCAGCCGCCGATATTGGCGTTGAGGTGGAGGAAGGTGTCGGGCTTCAGCTTGCCGTCACGAAGCGCCTGCAGGCCGTACTGGACGCCGACATTGTCCCAGGTCTGACGTGCATAGCCGCTGTCGCCGGCGCCATAGATGCGGCGCAGGTCTTCCCAGTGGGTCCAGTGCACCTGGCGCGCCACGTCGGGCTCAAAGCGCGGTGAGAAGTAGACGAAGCGCGGATTGTTGACCAGCGGTGTCAGCCCGCGCCAGGCATGGCTGCACTCGCTGCCGCCCAAGGGCAGGCGCGGCGCCCGTCCCTGGATGATCATCGCCAGCTCATAGAGCCAGGTGCGGGTGTCGTGGATGCCGTTGCGGCTGTTGAGACCGGCCACCAGGCGTCGTGACGGCCAGCTCCAGGTATCGGGCGCCAGTTTGTCGAAATAGAATTCCAGCAGCTCGCAGTCGAAGGCATAAATGGTCTGGGTCAGCATGTCCGGGTAGGCATAGAGCGCGACGCCGGCATCGAGCAGACCGCTGCCGTTCTGGGCGATCAGGTACTGCTGGATGGCGCCGCCCGAACCACCGATGCCGAGGGTGTGGCGGGGGACCCCGTAGCGGGCGCTGAACTGGCGCTTGACGCGCAGTGCCGTCTCCTCGGCAAGCCAGATATTGTAATGGTTGGAGGTCTGGTTGCCGGTCGAATAGGCGATGGCGAAGCCGGCGCGCAGCTCGTCGATGCGGCGCTCCGGGATATCGGTTTCCCGCAGGCGGCCCTGGCGGTAGCCGATGCCGACCCCGCCGCGGAACTGGTAGATCAGGTTGCCGTTCCAGTAACTCAGGTCGGGCGATTCGGGTGAGTCCTCGGGGCCTTTCAGCGTAACGATGCTGTAGATGAAACGATTGATGGTGCCGGTTTCGACGCGCACGATGAAGTCGATCTCTCCGCCTGCGACACTGATGCGGGCGATATCGCCGTTTGCCTGCGCCAGCGGGTAGAATTCGCCGGTGCCGACGCGGTTGTAGTAGTAACCGACGCGAGTCGGATGCCGGCAGTCCTTGCTGTAGCCGATCAGCCGGTCGGTCTTGCGGCCCTGGTCGTCCTCGGCAAAGACCCGGATACCGTAGCCGTCCTGATTGTCGACCAGTGGCTGCCCCAGTCCCGATGCTTCGCCGTCGCAGGCGAAGGGATATTGCAGTGGGCCGGCATAGAGTGGTTCGTGGGGACCGATCCCGCCGATGCCGATCGGGTAGGGGAAGGGGTCGTCGGGCCTTTTCCATTCACTGGGATGCGGGCCCTGGTAACTGGGTCTGGGGCTGTAGTCGAGCGGTGGCGTACCCACCACCCTCGGCATCGCGCGGTAGCGCTGGTTGGTATCCAGGTACTCCGGAATCTCATGCCAGAGCCAGGTCGCAAGCGCCAGCAGCGGGACCAGGAGCAGCCCTGCAATCTTCGCATATTTCATACCGCCTCCGCGTGATCGTAACGGGGGTATGACTAAAGACTAGCCAAAAAAGTCGCCTCTGTAAGGCATATGGAACAGAGTGTGGCGTGAAAGCAAAGCGGGGAATATGGCGGGAGAGGAACCGCTTCGCCCTTGGGGGCGAAGCGGTATTCGGCGTCAGTCGCGCTCGATCGCGAGGGCGGTGCCCATGCCGCCGCCGATGCAGAGGGTGGCCAGACCCTTCTTGGCATCGCGCTTGATCATTTCGTGAATCAGGGAGACCAGGATACGGCAGCCGGACGCGCCGATCGGGTGGCCCAGTGCAATGGCTCCGCCGTTCACGTTGACGATGTCGGTGTTCCAGCCCAGGTCCTTGTTGACGGACATCGCCTGGGCGGCGAAGGCTTCGTTGGCTTCGATCAGTTCCAGATCGCCGATGCTCCATTCGGCCTTTTCCAGTGCTTTGGTGGTGGCACAGATCGGGCCGGTACCCATGATGGCCGGGTCGACACCGGCGGACGCGTAGGCCTTGATGCGGGCCAGCGGCTTGAGGCCCAGAGCCTCGGCTTTCTCGGCAGAGCAGAGGATCACGGCTGCAGCGCCGTCATTGATGGTGGAGCTGTTGCCGGCGGTCACGGTGCCGTCCCGCTTGAAGGCCGGACGCAGCTTGGCCAGGGCATCGGCGGTCACACCGAAGCGCGGCTGCTCGTCGGTATCGAACACCACCGGGTCACCCTTGCGCTGCGGGATGCTGACCGGGATGATCTCGTCCTTGAAGCGGCCGGAGGTAACGGCGGCTTCTGCCTTGTTCTGCGATGCGGCAGCGAAGGCATCCTGCTCTTCACGGTTGAAGCCGTATTTCTCGACGATATTCTCGGTGGTGATAC
The DNA here is from genome assembly GCF_042661465.1 of Marinobacterium aestuariivivens. NCBI lineage: Bacteria > Pseudomonadati > Pseudomonadota > Gammaproteobacteria > Oceanospirillales > Oceanospirillaceae > Marinobacterium > Marinobacterium aestuariivivens. The sequence continues at coordinate 2,325,675 of NZ_JBHSWE010000001.1, forward strand.
CCATGTGGTAATTGTTGAAGGCGTCCCAGAGGCCGTCCTTGATCATGGTGTCGACCATCTGCCAGTCGCCCATGCGCGCACCATTGCGGGAGTTCGGCAGCACATGCGGAGAGGCGCTCATGTTCTCCTGGCCGCCGGCGATAATCAGATCGGCATCGCCGCAGCGGATGGCCTGGGTCGCCAGCTGCAGTGCCTTGAGACCGGAGCCGCAGACCTTGTTGATGGTCATCGCCGGCACTTCAGACGGCAGCCCGCCGTTGATGGCGGCCTGGCGGGCCGGGTTCTGGCCGCACCCGGCGGTCAGTACCTGGCCGAGAATCACTTCGTCGACTTCAGCCGGATTCAGGCTGGTTTTTTCCAGCAGTGACTTGATGACGGTGGCTCCGAGGTCGGCCGCGGAAACGCCGGCCAGTGATCCGCCGAAGGTGCCAATGGCCGTACGGCCTGCAGCTACAATTACGACATCGCGCATAGTTAAGCCTCTTTGTTGGTAGCGTCTAGGGTAAAGGCGGAAGTCTGTCGCAGGTCGTCCCGAACAGGCGGTCGCAGGGCGGCGCCCGTCAGGTTGTCATGCCGTTGTGGCTTGCCGGCGGGGTGCGCAGGGCTCTTCGTCCAGAATGCGGTGAGGCCGGCGCGATCATTCAGACGCGCCCAAGCAGGCCGGATTGGGGCGGGATTGCAGTTGACGAGAAAGCTGCTGTACAACACATCGCACTTCGACATTGCCTCGTAACGACCGGACTGGCTGAACAGATTCCTGAGAACCAGACTAACAGGGAAGTTTGACTCTGATATTGCAGTGATTGCCAAAGCAAGAAACAAGCCTGTTTATCGAATCGCGTAAACGCCCGTCAGGCCGCCGCTCGCGATCCCCTGATTCCCGTCACTTTTTTGGAATAATGTAATAAGCGACCGGTCCAGTCTGCGCGAGGGCTTCTTGGTTTGTCAAGCAATGGTGCAGTGCGAAAGAAGCGGGCCCCGCGATGGTGCGGGGCCCGGCAGGGTCAGCGGTCGACTTCGAGATTGTCAATCAGGCGGGCGGCGCCGAGATAGGCGGCACCGAGAATAACGAGAGCCTTGTCATCGGGGCCGGCCGGGAGCAGGTCGTCACGCCGGACGATGCGCAGATAGTCACGTCGGAAACCGGCGGCTTCCAGCTGCCGAACCCCTTCTGCGGTGAGACGGTCGTAATCGCATTCGCCGGCGCCGATGGCATCGGCCGTCTCGTGCAGCACCCGGTTGAGAGTCGGCGCTACCGCCAGCTCGGCCTCGCTGAGGTAGCCGTTGCGCGAACTCAGTGCAAGGCCACGTTCATCCCGCACGATGGGGACGCCATGAATCTCGATTGGCATGCACAGGTCGGCGGTCATGCGGCTGATCACCAGCAGCTGCTGGTAGTCCTTGCGGCCGAAGAAGGCCACGTCGGGCTGGACAATGCCGAACAGCTTGCTGACCACGGTCGTGACGCCGCGGAAATGGCCCGGCCGGGTGCTGCCGCAATGCATGTCGGACAGCTCGGGCACCTCGACGATCGTCTGGTTGCCGCGCCCGCGGGGATACATCTCCGTTTCGCTGGGGACGAACAGGTAGTCGCAGCCCACCGTCCCCAGCCGGGCCTGGTCCTGCTCCAGCGTACGGGGATAGCTGTCGAGGTCTTCATTCTCCCCGAACTGCAGCGGATTGACGAAAATGGTGACCACGACCACCTCGGTATGGCGGCGGGCTTCGTTCACCAGCTCCAGGTGGCCCCGGTGAAGATTGCCCATGGTCGGTACCAGTCCGATGCGCTTGCCGTCGAGGCGTGCCTGCTGCAGCCGCTCTCGCAGCTCGGCGATTTGGTGAAGCGTCTGCATCTTACTCGAACCCGTGCTCTGCCTGGGGGAAAGTGCCGGCGTGGACTTCGTCGGCGTAGCGCTTGATGGCGCCGCGGATATCGCCGGTTTCGGCCATGAAGTCCTTGACAAACCGGGGCTTGCGGCCGGGCGAAATACCGAGAATGTCGTGCATGACCAGTACCTGGGCATCGGTATCGGGTCCGGCACCGATGCCGATCACCGGGATATCGACGGCACGGGATACCTCGCCGGCGAGCAGCGACGGTACGCATTCGAGCAACAGCAGGCTGGCCCCCGCCTGTTCGAGGCAGACGGCATCCTCGATCATCTGCTTGGCGCTCTCGTGGTCGCGCCCTGGACGCGATAACCGCCCAGCTTGTTGACCGCCTGGGGCGTCAGACCCAGATGGGCACAGACCGGTACACCGCGTTCCGACAGCCGGGTAATGGTGTCCGCCAGCCAGGCTCCGCCCTCGATCTTGACGATGTGGGCGCCGGCCTGCATCAGCACAGCGGCGCTGGCCATCGCCTGCTCCGGCGTGCCATAGCTCATGAACGGCAGATCGCTCATGACCATCGAGCCTCCGCTGCAGCGGGCGACGCTGCGGGTATGGTAGGCCATCTCGTCGAGTGTCACCGGCAGGGTACTGTCGTGTCCCTGGAGCACCATGCCCAGGGAGTCGCCCACCAGAATGACCTCCACGCCTGCTTCGCTGACCAGTTGCGCGAAGCAGGCATCGTACGCGGTCAGCACCGCGAACTTTTTACCATCCCGCTTGAGGGTGGATAGGGTATGCAGAGTGACGTTCTTCATAGGGCGTGCGCTACTTTCTGGTTTTTTCGGTTACGGATTATAGCGATATCCGTTCGAGAGTGCCCATTGGACAAAGATCAAGCTTCGCGGACAGCGCCTGACCGTCCGGCAGATGCAGCTCCGGCGCCAGTTCGGCCAGGGGCCAGAGCACGAAGTTGCGTTGGCACAGATAGGGATGCGGCACCTGCAGGCGCGCACTGTCGATCCGTTTGTCACCATACAGCAGCAGGTCGAGATCGAGGGTGCGGGGTCCCCAGCGTTCCTGGCGTACACGCTGGTGGCGCTGTTCCAGCGCCTGTAGCTCGTCGAGCAGGGCATGGGCCTCGAGGGTCGTATCGAGCCCTGCGACCGCGTTGACATAGTCGGGCTGGCCGGGTGGGCCGACGGGGTCGGAGCGGTACAGACTCGAGTGGCCGAACAACCGGGTGTCGGGCAGGTCGGCCAGTTGTTGCAAGGCCCTTTCGACATGGCCACGGGGGTTGTCGAGGTTGCTGCCCAGGCCGATGTAACAGCGGATCATCTCATGCATCGCGAGGACGCGTCCGCGGCCGGCGACGACGGGCCCGGGGCTTTTTGGCGGCCGGTGCGACATCGCCCTGCAGCGCTTCGCGGTCCTGGCCGTCGGCCGCCTGGTAGTCGGTCCACCACTGGCTCAGGCCACCGAGGTCCTCGCCGCTGGATTCGCGCAGCAGCAGCAGGTCGTAGGCTGCCCGGAAGCGGGGGTGCTCCATCAGGCGCGCCGCGCGATGGCCCTGGCGCCGCGGCAGGCGCAGCTGCAGTTCCCAGATCTCCCGCAGCGGCGTCGAGAATCGGCGCGGGATCGCGGTGTGGCGGATCTGGGCGGCGATCACTTCGTTGGCGGCTTCGTGCAGCGCCGGGATGGCCGGCAAATGCTGTTCCTGCATCAGCCGGTTCATGCGCAATTGCATCGGGTACCACAGCAGGGCCGCGAAAAGAAAGGCCGGCGTCACGCTCTTGCGCTGCTCCAGGCGCCGGTCGGTATTACGCAGCGCCTTGAGGATCAGTGCCTCGACCGGGTAACCCTGACTGCCACCTTCTGCTATGGCCGCCTGTACCTGGGGAACAGCTGCTCGAACAGGCCGTAGGTCTGCATCTCGCGATAGGCGTCCACGCCATGGCCGGACTGCAACAGCTTCAGTACCTCGTCGAACATGCGTGCAGAGGCGATATGGCGCAGCAGGGGGCCAGTTGGCGGATCGGTGCAGCGGTGGCCGGCTCGATCTCGAAGCCGAGCTTGGCGGCGAAACGAACGGCCCGCAGCATCCGCACCGGATCTTCACGGTAACGCGCTTCAGGGTCGCCGATCATGCGAATCACCCGGTGCCCCATGTCGCGGAAGCCGCCGACGAGGTCGTGGATACTGTGGTCCTTGGGGCAATAGTAAAGCGCGTTGATGGTGAAGTCGCGACGCAGCGCATCCTCTTCCAGGGTGCCGTAGACATTGTCGCGCAGTATCAGGCCGCTTTCGGACTGGCGGCCGTGCTCGCCGTCCTCGTTTTCGTCGGCATTGTGGCCGGCGCGAAAGGTGGCGACTTCGATCACATCGCGGCCAAAACGGACATGCACCAGCTTGAAGCGCCGGCCGATCAGGCGTGCGCGGCGGAACAGCTCCTCGGCCTCTTCGGGCAGTGCCGAGGTGGCGACATCGAAGTCCTTGGGACGCAGGCCCAGCAGCAGGTCGCGAATGCAGCCGCCGACCAGATAGGCTTCGTGACCGTCATCGTTGAGGCGGTGCACGACCTTCAGTGCGTTTTCGTCGAGGTGCTGGCGGGGAATCTTGTGCTCGTCGCGGCTGATAATCCGCATCTTGGCGTCGCCAGTCGTGTCGGCGGGAGTTTCAGTGTCCGGCTTGGATGCCATATTTCGTCTACGTAGCAGAAGGATGGCGCCAATCAGGATAACCGCAATGACAGCGGTCATGAACAGGCTCATATCCATAAGTGTTCGTTTTTTGTTCGCCCAGGCGTTGGAAAGTGGCGCATCATAACACTGTTGACGGCCGATAAGTAGGCCGGTTGTGCGCAGATCAGTGACTATGCCGGCAATTTGCGGGGAGGTTGGCAGATAAGGAGTGGGTTAGCTGACCACCGCCGTCGGATCTCGGTCTGGTTGTTATTTTTATTCAGACGCCTGCATCCGGAATCTCGGGCTTGGGGACCATCGTGACACCGTACGGCGGTCAGCTACAGGCCTCGTTGTTATTTTTATTCGAGGCGGTGACCTTCGGCGCCGGGCCTGTTGTTGTTTTTATTGCCGGCCGGGCCTGAGTCTTCAAGTTGTTGTTCTGGCCGTTAGAAAAGCAGGTGCCGTGCCATGTTTTGTAAGTGTTTGATTCTAAATGGATGTGCTTGGAGTTTGTTACGGCCTGAGTCGGTCGTTATGCGTCGGGTGTTACCGATGGGAACGTCCGGGTAGCACTCCTTGGGTGCGGTGGTAACAACTTTTGTTCTGTGATGCTATCGCTGCCACGGCATCTGCAGGTAGGTGGGCGTCATCTTGGGACGGTCGCAACCGGCCGGCGCGATGCCCAGGGCTGGCGAGCGGGATTCCGGGGTATTTCAAGCCGCGTCTTTGCAGGGCCTGAGCGAAAGAGAGTCAGGCGGGAATCGGGATTCTCGCGCTGCAAATTCAGTGAGGGCTCGTAACAGGGAGGGTGAGAGGGCTTGCAAGGCAGTTCGGCTGACCGCCGGTCCATCCATTCAGTGCCTGTTGTTGTTTTTATTCAGGCGTCTGCATCCGGAATCTCGGGTTTGGGGACCATCGTGACACCGCACCGGCGGGTCAGCTCGGGCCTCATTGTTATTTTTATTCGAGGCAGTGTGCGTTCCTGGATGGCTGCTTGTTGTTTTTATTGCAGTGCCCGGATGCGCTGTTGTCTTGTTGTTGTTCTGACGAACTTGTTGTTGTTTTGCGTTTATAGAGGCATGACGCGTGCCATGTTTTTTAAGTTGTTGATATTAATGCATAATAATTTTGTCGGCTGGGTTTTTACCCGTGATTCGCAGGTGGCTTGTTACCTTGGGTAACAAGCTGTCACCGGGGGCTGGGGCGCTGGGTAACACTTGCCGTAACATTGCGTCAGCCTGTGAGCGACTTCTGTATGCGCGGTGGCGTCATGGGGGGGCTGTTTCGAGGGGATTGCTCTGCTGGTTATCGGACCGGACCCGGATGCCTGGGGTGATGAGTCTGTCGGGGGATGGTCACATTGCCTCCGGGGGGCGGACGCGGTGAAACGTCGTGCCAGAAGCTGCGGGGTACGGGAGGTGCGGGATACCGCGGGAAGATCGGTCTGAAGGTACGGGTGGCTGACCACTGATCCGGGATTACGTGACTGCCTGTTTGTTGTTTTTGTTCAGGCACTCGGGTTTGGGGACCATCGTGACACCGCTCAGCGGTCAGCTCAGGCCTCATTTTTTGTTTTTATTTGAGGCGGGCTACTCACCGGCCGCTCCGTAGTTATTTTTATTGCTGGAGCGACCGGCGGTAAGGTCTTGTTGTTGTTCTTGCTTCTTGTTGTTCTTTTACCAATATAAGAGCAGGCTTCGTGCCACTTCTGTTAAGTTGTTGTTTATATGGAATAAGTTATTTTAGTGTTACAGCTGTTACCCTTTTTGGGAAGGGGAACTGTTACCCCCGGGAACGTTGTGCGGTGACAGCCTGGGTACTGAGGTAACACTTTTGGGGGCTGCGTAAACATGACCGTCGCTCGCGCCTTCCCCGGCTGTCACTTGCTGCGACTTTTGCGCGGGATGCCCAGCTTCTGGCGACGCTCCCAAAGGCATTTGCGGCTGACGCCGAGCTTTTTCGCCAACTCGGTCTCGCTCATGCGGCTCTGATTTTCCAGTACGAAACGCTGGAAATAGTCGTCCAGCGACAGTCCCGGCTGGCTTTCGCGGCGTGCGGGCGCGGCGTAGCTCACCTCTTCGGAACGGTGGGCATAGCTGCGCTCGATGTTCTGGAGTCGGGAGGCTTCCAGGTCGAGGCCGAGCAGGTCGGTGGTGATCAGATGGCCTTCGGCCAGAATCAGCGCCCGTTCGATGGCGTTCTCGAGTTCGCGGACATTCCCGGGCCAATGGTACTGGCGCATGGCATCCAGGGTGTCTTCGCTGAAGCGTGCGGCTGGCAGGCCCATCTTGTCGCAGGCGCGCTGCAGGAACTTCCTGCCCAGTTCGACGATGTCGTCGCCGCGCTCGCGCAGTGGCGGCATGCGCAGCTCCATCACGTAGAGGCGGTAGTAGAGGTCTTCGCGGAAGTCGCCGTGGCGTGCCATCTCCTTGAGGTTGCGGTGGGTGGCCGCGACCAGCCGTACATTGACCTTCGTCGACTGCACGGCGCCGACGCGGCGGATCTCGCTTTCCTGCAGGAAACGCAGCAGGCGGGCCTGGGCCTCGAGCGGCAGCTCGCCGATCTCGTCGAGAAAGAGGGTGCCGCCATCGGCCGCTTCGATCAGGCCGCTGCGGTTGCTGTTGGCGCCGGTGAAGGCGCCCTTCTCGTGGCCGAACAGCTCGGACTCGATCAGGGTTTCCGGGATGGCGGCGCAGTTGACCGAAATCAGCGGCGCCTGGGCGCGGGCGCTCTGTTCGTGGATGGCGCGGGCGACTAGCTCCTTGCCGGTGCCTGATTCGCCGAGAATCAGCACGGTGGCGTCGGTACGGGCGACCTTCTCGATCCGGTGCAGCAGCTCCTGCATCGGCCGGCAGGAACCGATCAGTTCGGTTTTGGCGTTGCGTGGCTTGGTCTCGGGCGCGGTTTTCCTGTCCGGCTGCTGCCGGCTGAGGACCTGTTCCACGGTGCGCAGCATTTCGTCGTGATCGAAGGGTTTGGCGATATAGTCGACCGCCCCCATTTTCATCGCGTCGACGGCTGATCTCAGACTTGCATAGCTGGTCATGATCAACACCGGCACGCTGCCGGCCAGCGGGATCAGGTCGGTGCCCGGCGCGCCCGGCAGGCGCAGGTCGCTGATGATCATGCTGAAGTCTTTCAGCTGGAAGCGTTCCGTAGCCTCGGCAATGGAGGCCGCATCCTCGACCTGGTAATCGTGTCTTTCCAACAGGCGCTTGAGCGCCGTGCGGATGATTGTTTCATCTTCGACAATCAGAATACGGCTCATTCGGTTCAACCTTGATTGCTACAAACGGCACCTTCCGGCCGTCAAAGCTCCGACGTCGGAAGTCCGGGTAGGGTGATGACCACTAGAGTGCCTTTATTCTGATTTTTGTTGGCCGGGCTGAATATTTCGATATTACCATAGTGTTCCTCGATAATATTGTAGACAAGTGGTAAACCCAACCCCGTACCCTTGCCGGGGTCCTTGGTGGTGAAGAAGGGTTCGAACAGCCGGTCCTGCAGTTCCGGCGCAATGCCGCTGCCCTCATCCAGCATCCTGATGATGACCTTTTCGTCCTCCCGCCCGGCGCTGACGCTGATCAGACCCTGATCGGGTGACGCGTCGCAGGCATTGTTCAGCAGGTTGACGAAAATCTGCAGCAGTTGCTGGGCATCGCCGATGACCTGCAGCCCTGACGGCACCTCGTTGCTGTAGCGCTGATTCCGGCCGCGGCTGTCCAGCGAAACCAGATGAATGGCCTCGGCGATCAGGTCATGCAACGGAACCGGCTCGTGCTGCGTGCTGTTGTCCTGGCGGCCGGCATGGGCGAAACGGACCAGGGACTGCACGATGCGACTGATGCGCTTGGTCTGGTCCAGGATCTGTTCACCGGTTTCGAGTACCGGCTCCGCGTCTGTTTCCAGCTTCAGGTTCTGTGCCAGGCAGGCGATGCCGGTCACCGGGTTGCCGATCTCGTGGGCGACGCCGGCGGCGAAGCGCCCGATCGACGCCAGGCGCTCGTGATGGGCCAGTTTGTCGGCCAGCATCAGGGTATCGGTTTCGTCCTCGAGGAGTATCACCATGCCGGCATGGGAGGCCCGTTCGCTGAGCTGCGCCTTGTGCAGGCTGAACCAGCGCAGCTGGCCGTTCAGACTGAGCTTCTGGCTCGGCAGATGGGACTGGTCGCCCTGGGTGAAGTCGGTCAGCAATTTGCCCCAGGGTTCGGGCAGCGAGGCCGGGCGCCAGGTCAGGACATCGTCGGCACGCACACCGGTGTAGCGCTCGATCTCGGCATTCCAGAACAGGATGCGGCCATCGCTGTCGAGCGTGCAGACGCCGACCGGCAGCTTCTGCAGGGTCAGACGGTGGTAGCGGCGAAGCTCGTCGAGTTCGGCGGCCAGTCCTCCCAGGCGCTGGTGGTACTGCTCCAGCTGTGACTCCAGCAGATGGACGTCGCGGGCGCGAAAACCCTCGATCGGGTCCTGGCGGTCGAGGGGCTCGAGCAGGGTGGCCGCTTCCACCGGTCCCAGCAGTCCCGACAGGTGCTGCTCCAGCTGGGTGCGCAGGCGCAGCAGGTCCAGCGGCGAGAGCACCTCGTAGTTGATGCCCAGCTGAGCGACCACGGTCTGCAGCTCCTGCGGGCGGTCTCGGGACCGAGTCGTGGACGCAGCAGGGCCTCGAAATCCTCCATCCGGGTGGCGCTGAGCTTGACGCCGACCGGCTGCTGCATGACGTTGAGCATGCAGGCATCGCCGGCCTTGCGCTCCTCCTCGGTGGTGGGGAATAGGCGGGAGCCTATGATCAGCACGGTACAGTTGAGCAACAGCGACAGCACGGCGGCACCGTGCCAGTTGTCGTCGAAGATGTTGAAGTCCAGCAGGCTGAACTGGCGGTTGAAGAACATCGTCAGCAGCCAACTGCCGATGCCGGTGCACAGGCCCAGCCCGAAACCCCAGCGATTGACGCCGGCCCAGAACAGCGTCGCCAGCAGCCCCGGCATGAACTGCAGAAAGGTGATGAAGGCGATCAGGCCCAGCAGATAAAGCGCATCCGGACGCGCCAGCTGGCTATAGAAGAGGTAGCTGCCGGTCATCAGCACCAGGATCAGGATGCGGCGCAGCCACAGCAGCCAGTTATAGAAGCGGACATTGTCCGGCACCCGGGTGATCGGCAGCAGCAGGTGGTTCTGCAGCATCGAGGCCATCGACACCGTGGCCACGATAATGACGCCGCTGGCCGCCGAGAGTCCGCCGATAAAGCCCAGCAGTGTCAGCCAGTTGGAGTTCAGCAGCAGGCCGATATTGAGGATGACGTATTCGTTGAGACCGGTGACCTGCAGCTTGAGACCGGCCCAGATGATCAGCGGCACCGTCAGCGCCAGCAGCAGCAGGTACAGCGGCATGATCCAGGAGGCCTTTTGCAGGCTGAGCGCCGAGGAGTTCTCGGTGAAGGCCAGGTGGAACATGTGCGGCATGACGATGGTGGCGGTAAAGAAGGCCAGCAGCAGGGTGTGCCAGCTCTGGTTGTTCGGCAGTCGCTGGATCTGCTCCAGGGCCTGCGGGTTCGCGGCCAGCCAGGCCTCCAGGCCGGAGGGGCCGCCGAGGACGGCAAACAGGCAGTAGAGGCCGATCGCCAGCAGCACCGCTAGCTTGATCAGCGATTCCACCGCCATGGCTACCACCAGTCCGGTATTGCGGTTGCGCAGCGAGGCGTGACGGGCGCCGAACAGGATCGCGAACAGCGCCATCACGGCACAGAAGGCCGCTGCCAGCAGGTCCCGCGGTGCGTCCCGGTTGAGCAGGTGCAGCGAATCGGAGACGGCCTGGATCTGGATCGCGATCAGCGGCAGGGTCGCGGCCACGATCAGAATCGAGGTCAGGGTGCCGACCGGCCCGCTGCGGAATCGAAAGGCGAAGAGGTCGGCCAGCGAACTGAGCTGGTGGGTGCGGGTGATCCGCAGGATCGGCACCATGATGGCCGGCGCCAGGACGAAGGCGAAGGTGGCGCCCAGGTAGGAGGTCAGGTAGGTGATGCCGGCATCCCGGGCAATGCCGAAAACGCCGTAAAAGGTCCAGACGCTGGCGAAGATGCCGAGCGACAGTGCATGCAGTATCGGGTGGTTGACCAGGCGTTTGGGCAGCATGCCGCGCTCGGTCAGCCAGGCGGCGCCAAACAGAAACAGCAGGTAGGTGAAACCGGCCGCGAACAGCCCCTGCAGACTAAGCATCGCGGCGTCCCCGCTGCAGGTCGATCAGCCAGGCAATGCCGATCAGTACCAGCCAGATCAGAAAGGGCCGGTACCAGCTCGCAGCGGGCTGCAGCCACCAGTCCAGCAGCAGCGGAACCAGCAGGTAGAAACCGACGATCATCAGCAGCGCGGTGCGGTGCAGAAACATGGGAACTCCTCAGTCCGTCGGCGATGGCAGGGCGAGCGACCCGGGAATGCGCTCGATGTCCCAGTGTTCCACCGCCCATTGCAGCAGCTCGGCAGGACTGGCATCGGCCAGCGCCGGATCGGGCTTCTGACCGAGGAACTTCAGGGCGCTCAGCAGTGCCGGAACCGGCCGCTGCGGATCCAGCGGCGTGGCCCGGGTCTGCTTGCTGAGTTTCTGCCCGTCCGGTGTCGCCGCCACCGGTATATGGGCATAGCGCGGAGTGGCATGGCCGAGATAGCGCTGCAGCTGGATCTGTCGCGGCGTCTCGTCGAGCAGGTCGCTGCCGCGCACAATCCGGGTGACGCCCTGGTCGGCATCGTCGACCACGACCGCCAGCTGATAGGCGAAGTAGCCATCGCGGCGTAGAATCACGAAGTCGCCGGAGTCCTCGGCCAGCCGGTACCGCTGCGCCCCCTGAATACTGTCGTCGAAACGAATCTCGGTCTCTTCACAACGGGCGCGGATGGCACTGGACGCCAGTCTGTCCGGAGGCTGCAGCAGGCAGTGGCCATCGTAACGGCTGCCGCCGGTGCGTTCGAACAGTTGCTTGCGGGAGCAGCTGCAGCGATAGGCCAGCTTGAGGCTGCGCAGGTATTCCAGGGCTTCGCGAAAGAGGGCATGACGCTGACTCTGGTACAGTACCGGGCCATCCCATTCGAAGCCGAAGGACTCGAGAGTGCCGAGAATCTGGCGGGTCGCGCCGGGTTGTTCCCGTGGCGGGTCGAGATCTTCGATTCTGACCAGCCAGCGTCCCTGGTGGGCACGGGCGTCAGCGAAGCTCGCCAGTGCGGCCAGCAGGGAACCGAAATGGAGCGGTCCGGTCGGGGAGGGAGCGAATCGTCCGGTATAGCGCAAGGATTGCGGTCCTGTGCAGGTGCCGGCCACCCGGGCAGGGTGACCGGATTCCGGCGGTCAGCCGCCGAGCTGTTTTTCCTTGATCTCGGCCAGCGTCTTGCAGTCGATGCAGAGGGTGGCCGTGGGGCGCGCCTCGAGGCGGCGGATGCCGATTTCGATGCCGCAGGCATCGCAGAAGCCGTATTCGTCGTCGTCGATGCGCTCGATGGCCTCGTCGATCTTGCGGATCAGTTTGCGCTCGCGGTCACGGGTGCGCAGTTCGAGGCTGAATTCCTCTTCCTGGCTGGCGCGGTCGCTGGGATCTGCAAAGTTGGAGGCTTCTTCCTGCAGATGATGGATGGTGCTGTCGACCTCCTCCATCAGCTGCCGCTTCCAGGCATTCAGAATCTGTTTGAAATGCTCGCGATGAGCATCGCACATGTACTCTTCACCCGTATCGAGATCGTAGGGTTCAAAGTGCGTAAACTGAGAATCGTTTGTTGGCATAGTCTTGCCTCACTTCTCCGAGTCCTCCGGACGGCGTGGCCCGGACCGGTTATTCCTTCAGCCTGTTCCATGCGTCGGCAAAGGCTGCGAAGTTACCAGAACCCTTTTCATTAGGCTAGCCTTTATAACCAATTTCGCCAGTCCCGCGCAGATCATGCAGATCGCGCCAAATCGCGCACTGAGCGGGTATACTGGCCGCTTTTCTTTTCGAGGAACAGGCAGGCGATGGCGACAGACTGGAGCAGGCGGGCTCTGGAGATCGAGTCCTTCAAGGTAATGGATCTGCTGAAGCGTGCGCGCGAACTGGAAGCGGCCGGGCAGGACGTGGTGCATATGGAAGTGGGCGAGCCGGACTTCCCGACCGCGGCGCCGATTGCGGAGGCTGCCCGTCAGGCCATCGAAAAGGGGCTGACCCAGTACACCCCGGCGGCAGGCATTCCGGAGCTGCGCCGGGCGATTGCCGGTTTCTACCGCCAGCGCTACGGACTCGAGGTCGCGCCGGAGCGGATTATCGTCACGGCCGGGGCCTCGGCGGCGCTGCTGATGGTGTTCGCGCTGCTGGCTGACCCGGGGCAGCAGTTCATGATGGCCGACCCGGGCTATCCCTGTAACCGCCAGTTCCTGCGCCTGGTCGAGGCCCGCGGCCAGCTGGTGCCGGTCGATGCCGGCAGCAACTTCCAGCTCACGCCCACGCAGGTGGCCGAGCACTGGCGGCCGGAAACGGCCGGAGTGCTGCTGGCCTCGCCGGCCAACCCGACCGGCTCGGTGCTGCATCAGCCGGAGCTGGCGGCTCTGGCCGAATCGGTGCGTCAGCAGGGCGGCAGCCTGGTGGTCGATGAGCTCTACCATGGTCTGACCTACGGTTTCGATGCGCCGACGGTACTGCAGGTGGATCCCGGGGCCTTCGTGATCAACAGCTTCTCGAAATATTTCGGCATGACCGGCTGGCGCCTGGGCTGGATCGTGGCGCCGGAGGACGCGGTTCCGCATCTGGAGCGACTGGCCCAGAATCTCTATATCTCGCCGTCGACGATTTCGCAGTACGCGGCCCTGGCAGCCTTCAGTCCCGAGGCGCTGGAGATTTTCGAAGCGCGGCGCCGGGCTTTCGGCGAGCGCCGGGACCTGTTGCTGAACGGGTTGCGGGCGCTCGGATTCGGTGTGCCGGTCGCGCCCCAGGGCGCTTTCTACATCTATGCCGATGTCTGTGACCTGACCGACAACGCCTTCGATTTCTGCTGGGATCTGCTGGAACGCGACTATCTGGCGGTCACGCCCGGTCTGGATTTCGGCCGCCACCGCAGCAATGACTTCGTCCGTTTTTCCTATACCACCAGTCTCGAACGGATCGAGCTCGGTCTCGAACGGCTGCGTCGAAGGTTCGGCTGATGCAGCTTGATGGCCTGATCGAGGGGTGCCTGCTGCAGCGTTACAAGCGCTTTCTCGCCGATGTCGAACTGGCCGATGGTCGGCGGGTGGCGGCACACTGCCCCAATACCGGCTCGATGCGCAATTGCAGCACGCCAGGCAGCCGGGTATGGCTGCAGGACAGCGGCAATCCGGCCCGCAAGTATCCGCTGGGCTGGAAGCTGGTCGAGGTCGAGGAGCGCTTCCTGGCCTGCATCGATACCGCTCTGGCCAACGCCCTGGTGGCCGAAGCGATCGGGCAGGGTGTCATTGCCGAGCTGGCCGGCTACCGGCGATTGCGTCGCGAGGTGCCCTACGGCGAGGAACGCAGCCGGATCGACCTGCAGCTCAGCGAAGGCTCGTCGCCCGATGCCTGGGTCGAGGTTAAGATGGTGACCTTGCTCGAGGAGGAGGGCTGGGGAAGCTTTCCCGATGCCGTCACGACGCGGGGGCAGAAGCATCTGCGGGAACTGACGGCGCTGGCGCAGGCCGGTCAGCGTGCCGTACTGCTGTTCTGTGTACCCCACAACGGTATCCGGCAGGTGCGTCCGGCCGATGGCATAGACCCCGACTATGGCCGTCTGCTGCGCGCCGCTGCCGAACAGGGTGTGGAAGTGCTTGCTTACGCGGCAGAGGTTTCCCTGTCGGAAATCCGGCTTGCGAAACGACTGCCGGTAGCGCTCTGAATGCTCAGGTCAGTACGATATTGCCGTCGATCAGGTTGAAGGCAACCGGCCACAGCTTCTGGCCATTGCACGGGCCGGCAATGCATTCGCCGTCGTCGATTTTGAACAGCGCGCCGTGGGTCGCACACTGGATAAAATTGCGTTCGTAGTCGAGGAATTGATCCGGCAGCCACTCCAGCGGCACGCCCCGGTGCGGACAGCGGTTCTCGTAGACGAAGATCCGGCCCCGATGGCGTACGGCGAAGATCCCGCGGCCCTCGACCTCGAAACCTTTGGCCCCCTGTTCGGGAATATCACTGATCGGGCATAGAACGGTCATGGGCGGTCCATAATGAATGCAGATAAAGAGTGCTTGAGCGCGGCTCACCCCGCGGGTGGCGCTGCTCCATTATAATGGCGCGCTCAGAAATTCAGGGAGTCGCTGATATCGCCGGGCGATGCATGGCATATCCTGTCCGACTCTCGACTCCAGGAACCGGAAAACATTGTGCAAGGCCTTATCGTCTACCTGAGTACAAGACCCCTGCTGTGGATGCTGCTGATCTCCGGCGGTGTACATTGGCTGCTGGCGACCGGCTGGACGGCCCCGGCGGCAGTGCCAGGCGGTGCCCGCGCGACGGCGCTGCACCTGAGCGTCGACAGGGCCCCGGCGAAAGGCGCTGAGCACCCGCGCCGGGGCGAAACGCCGGGCCCGCTGCCTGCGCAGGCCGAGACTGTTGCACAACCGCAACCGCAACCGCAACCGCAACCGCAACCGCAACCGCAACCGCAACCGCAACCGCAACCGCAACCGCAACCGCAACCGCAACCGCAACCGAAACCACAGCCACAGCCCGAACCCGAACCCGAACCCGAACCCGAACCCGAACCGAAACCGAAACCGAAACCGGAGCCGAAACCGGAGCCCAGACCGCAGCCACAGCCCCCGGACGGGCCGGTCGACGAGCTGTTGTCCGATCAGCAGGAGGTGGTGGCGTCGGCAACTGCCGACAGGGAGGCGCGCGACCCTGTCGAGCGTGAAGCACAGTGGCGGCAACCGCCACCGCCGCCGGTCTATCCGGCACTGGCGCGGCGGCGGGGGCAGGAGGGCGAGGTGATGCTGCGGCTGGACATCGACCCCCATGGTCGGGTGACGGGGGCGCAGGTGCTGGCCTCGTCCGGCTATCCGCTGCTGGATCGTGCGGCGCAGGAGGCCGGACTGGGCTGGAAGCTGGTACCGGCGCGAATCGATGGCATCGCGGTCGCCTCCTATGTGACAATCCCGGTCCGGTTCAACCTTCAATAGACCTCAATCATGATCCTGTCAGGACGGCTTTCTCCGCATCGTCTGCGCCGGCTGCTATGGCTTCTGCTGCCCCCCGCGATGCTGCTGTCGCTGCTGGTCGGACCCGTGTCACTGTCGCCGGAGATGCTGCTGCAGCCCGGTTCCCGTGACTTTCTGATCCTGTTCGAGCTGCGCCTGCCGCGACTGGTGCTGTCGCTCTTCGCCGGCGCTCTGCTGGCCCTTACCGGTGCCTCCATTCAGGCGCTGTTTCGCAATCCGCTGGCCGACCCCGGTCTGATCGGCATCAGCGCCGGCGCCGCCCTGGCCGCGGTGGCGATACTGGTGTTCGGTGGCCCTTGGCTGCTGGGCGGACCGGGTGCGGTACTGCTGCCGCTGGCGGCCTTCCTCGGCGGCCTGCTGGTAACGGCGCTGGTGGCCCGCATCGCCCGTACGCCCCAGGGAATTTCGGTCACCACCATGCTGCTGGCCGGCATCGCGTTGAACAGTATCGCCGCGGCGGCCATTGGCGTGATGAAATATTTCAGCGACGAGCTTTCGTTGCGGCAGGTCACTTTCTGGTTGCTGGGCAATCTGCACCGCACCGACTGGAACAGCGCTCTGCTGCTGGCACTGCTGGCACTGCCGGTGCTTGTACTGCTGTTGCGCGAGGGCCAGCAGCTCAATCTGCTGCTGCTGGGCGAGCAGCAGGCGCGGCTGCTCGGCGTGGTCACACATCGCCTCCAGCGGCGCCTGGTGCTGCTGGTGGCGCTTGGGGTGGGTGCCGTGGTGTCGCTGGGCGGGCTGATCGGCTTTGTCGGGCTGGTGGTGCCCCACCTGGTGCGGCTGCTGTGCGGGCCTGACAATCGCGAACTGATGCCGCTGTCTGCGTTGCTCGGGGCGCTGTTGCTGACGCTGGCCGATGTGCTGTCGCGGGTACTGGTCAGTCCGGCCGAACTGCCGATCGGGATCGTCACGGCCCTGGTCGGCGGCCCCTTTTTTCTGGTGATGATTCTCTACCGGCAGCGGGGGCGGCTATGGTTCTGAGCGCACGGGAGCTGGGCTGGCACAGCGGCGAACGGCGGATCCTGGATAATATCGATCTGGCACTGGCGCCGGGGGCCGTGACCGTTGTGCTCGGGCCCAACGGCGCCGGCAAGTCGACGCTGCTGCAGTTGCTGTCCGGGCTGCAGCTGCCGACGGTCGGCGAGGTCCGGCTCTGCGGCCGCGCGCTCCAGGGCTGGGGCGAGGCGCAGCGTGCCCGCCGGCTGGCAGTGATGACCCAGGAGCAGCCGCTGGACTTTCCCTTCAGCGTCGAGGAGGTGGTGCGTCTGGGAGCCTGGCCGCTGGCGCTGTCGAAGCCCGAGGAGCAGGCCCATTGCCGCGGCTGGCTGCGGCGTCTGGAGCTGGAGCCGCTGGCGTCACGCAACTATCTTCAGCTGTCCGGGGGTGAGCGTCAGCGGGTGCAGCTTGCCCGGGTCCTGGCCCAGTGCGGCAGCGAGACAAGCGTGCTGCTGATGGACGAACCGGCCAGTGCGATGGACCTGAGACATCAGCACCTCTGTCTGCGGCTGGTACGGGCCCTGGCCAATGCCGGCATGGCGGTGCTGCTGATCCTCCATGATCTGGCGCTGGCCGCGCGCTATGCCGACCGCGTGCTGTTGCTCAAAGCCGGGCGGGTACTGGCGCAGGGGGCGGTGGCCGAGGTGATGACCGCACCCCTGCTGAGTACGCTGTTCGACGTCTCTGTCGAGGTCAGCCGGGAAGCTGAGGTGCCCCGTTTCAGTTCATTCGTCGCGGATGACGCCTTCCCGCTTTAACCGGCCGGTGAGCAGTTCGAGCGCCTCATCGTCATCGGTGTAGACCGGAACGGTATAGCCCAGCTCGTCGTCGTCCAGCGGATGCTGCATTTTTTCTGCTGGCGCATCACGGTGACATCGGCATCGGAGGCATCCATGCCCTTGGCCTGGCGACGTTTCAATCGGGCTTCGATCAGCTTCTGTTCACAATGGCAGCTGATAATACGGAATGGGACCTTGAGCGAAGTGGCCAGCTCTGCATAACTGATCCGGGGCCGCTGGCGGATAAAGGTGGCATCGACCACCACCGTATAGCCGGCGCGCAGCATGTCGCGGGTGGTTTCGAACAGCCGGTGATAGGTACGGATGTTCATCTCCTGGCCGTACATCTCCAGCTTGTCGCCCTTGAGGCTGAGTTCGCGGTAGAGGCGCTTGCGCTCGATATCGGAGCGGATGCGGATCGCATCGATGCGCTCAACCAGCTGGCCGCTGATATAGCTCTTGCCGCTGCCGGACAGGCCGTGCATCAGCAGCAAGGCTGGCTGCGGCTGGCGGGCATAGAGCTGGGCGAGCCTGAGGTAGCGACGGAAGGTGTCGATGTCATTCTGCTCGCCGAGCATCGCCACCTTGGCCCGGACCATGGCCCGGTAGGCCTTGTAAAAATTCAGCAGCTTCAGGGCCTTGTAGTCCCCGGTGAGTTCGAGGTAGCGGTTGAGCAGACGGTGCGCCCAGCGGAACTGGCCGTTGGCCTCCAGGTCCATCAGCAGGAACGCCAGGTCGCAGATGGTGTCGATCCAGCGGAACTGCAGGTTGAACTCGATGCAGTCGAACAGCCGCAGCTCGTCGTTGAACAGGGTGATATTGGCGGTGCAGGTCGCCGTGGCATTCGCAGACATGGCCTTCGGCCTTGCGCCGGCGGATGAAATCGGTCAGGTCGCGGAACTGCTGGGCGGTCTGCTGCGACAGTTTCTGCACCGCGGACCAGTCTTCCGGATCCTGCAGCACGTCGCGCAGGTGCAGGAAGTTGTCCGACACCGTTTCCCAGATGGTCTCGGGCTCGCCCAGGGGCTGTCCGAGGCGACGATCGGCACGGCATTGTGAAAGTGGGCGATCTGCTCGGCCAGGGTGTCGATCCAGGCGGGCTCGAAGCGTTTCTGCTGCAGCAGCAGGTCGAGGCGCAGCCGGGTATCGAACTGGCGCATGCGCACGGCGTACTCGAAGGGCTCGCCCTCGCCGCCGATGCGGGCCTGGGCCGGGGTGCCGGTAATGGGCACCACCTCGAGATAGATATCCGGCGCCAGGCGGCGATTGAGCCGCAGCTCCTCCTCGCAGAAGTGCTGGCGCTTGTCGAGGCTGGTGAAGTCGAGAAAGCCGAAGTCGACCGGCTTCTTCACCTTGTAGGCGTATTCGCCGGTGAGCAGAAGCCAGGAGATGTGCGTCTCGAGAACGCGAATGTCCTGGGTGGCGTGGGGATACGCCGCCGGATCACAAAGTGATTGAATGAATTCAGGAAACATGGAATCCCGGTATCGCGCAATTGGGTAAGGAATTATACTGAGCCGATGACAAAAAAGAGAGCCTCTTCCACAAAACCTTCCCGCCGACGCAAAACAGCCCGCAAGCCTCCCAGGCGTTCATTCCGATCCGCCCTGTTCGGTTTTGTGCTGAAGCTGACGCTGGTGCTGAGCGTTTTTGCTGCCATCGGGCTGGCCTACCTCGACATGCAGGTACGCACCAAGTTCGAGGGCAAGCGCTGGGCGCTGCCGGCCAAGGTCTACGCCCGGCCGCTCGAACTCTATTCGGGGCAGCCGCTGTCGATGGACGACCTCAAGACCGAGCTCGACGGCCTCGGCTACCGCTTTGTCCGCAGTACCGCAGCCCCCGGACAGGCGGAATGGGCCAGTTCGCGCGTGCGGCTCCACACCCGTGGCTTCGTCTTCCCTGACGGATATGAACCGTCGCGTCAGCTGCTGCTCGATTTCCGCGGCAACAGTCTGTCCAGGATCCGTGACGGCGAAGGCCGCAGCCTGCCGCTGGCCAGGCTCGAACCGGTGCTGGTGGGCGGCATCTACCCCCACAGCAACGAAGACCGGGATCTGATCCGGATCTCCGAGGCTCCGCCCTACCTGATCGAGGCGCTGATCGGCATCGAGGATCGCAGCTATTACGATCACTTCGGCATCTCTCTCAAGGGTATCGCCCGCGCCATGTGGGTCAATATCCAGGCCGGGCGTTTCGTCCAGGGCGGCAGCACGCTGACCCAGCAGCTGATCAAGAATTTCTATCTCACCGCCGATCGTACGCTGCTGCGCAAGCTCACCGAAATTCCGATGGCGGTGCTGCTGGAGCTGCATTACGGCAAGGACGAGATACTCGAAGCCTACCTCAACGAGGTCTATCTCGGCCAGTCGGGGGCCCGGGCGGTGCACGGCTTCGGTCTCGCCAGTCAGTACTATTTCGGCCGTCCGATCCAGGAACTGCAGCTGCACCAGGTCGCGTTGCTGGCCGGTCTCGTCAAGGGGCCCTCCTACTACGACCCGCGGCGCCATCCGGAGCGCGCCCGCGAGCGCCGGGACCTGGTGCTGGCGATTCTGGAAGAGCGCGGCATCATCACGCCGGAACAGCTGGCCGAAGCCCGGAGCCGGGATCTCGACGTGGTCAAGACCCGCAGCCTGCACAAGGGCGCCTATCCGGCCTATCTCGACCTGGTCAAGCGTCAGCTGCGTGAGGACTATCGCGACGAGGACCTGAGTTCCGAGGGGTTGCGCGTCTTCACCAGCCTCGACCCCATCGTTCACCGGCGCGCCGAAGCGGCGATGGTCGAGACCACCGCTCAGCTGGAAAAAAGTACGGCAAGAAACTCGAGGGCCTGCAGGGCAGCATGGTGGTGACCGATCCCCAGACCGGCGATGCGCTGGCGCTGATCGGTGGTCGGGACACCCGTTTCCAGGGCTTCAACCGGGCCCTGGATGCGGACCGCTCGATCGGTTCCCTGGTCAAGCCCGCGGTCTATCTGGCGGCACTGGAGCAGGGTTATACGCTGGCCAGCCCGCTCGAGGACGAGCCGATCCGGCTGAAGTTGCCCAACGGCGATGTCTGGGCACCGGACAACTTTGATCATCAGGCCCACGGCCTGGTTCCGCTGCATCAGGCGCTGGCCAAGTCGTACAATCTCGCCACTGCCCAGCTTGGCCTCGAGATCGGCGTCGACAAGGTCGTCGACATGCTGCACCGGCTGGGGATCGAGCGGGATCTCAATGCCTACCCGGCGCTGCTGCTCGGTGGCCAGACGATGTCGCCGGTCGAGGTGGCGAATATCTATCAGACCATTGCCGCCAACGGCTTCCAGACGCCGCTGCGGGCGATCCGCATGGTGACCGATGCCGAGGGGCAGGAGCTGTCCCGCTATCCGTTCCAGGTGCGGCAGACGGTACCGGTGGAGCTGGTGCACCTGATTCAGTACGCGATGCAGGAGGTGGCCCGCGAGGGCACCGCGCGCTATCTCTACAGCCAGTTGCCGGCCGATCTCAATGTCGCCGGCAAGACCGGCACCTCGAACGGTCAGCGCGACAGCTGGTTCGCCGGTTTTACCGGCAACCGTCTGGCGGTGGTCTGGCTGGGGCGGGATGACAACGAGCGGATGCCGATCACCGGCTCCAGCGGGGCGCTTCGGGTCTGGACCGACTTCATGCGGCGCGAGCAGCCACAGCCCTATCTGGCGAGTATGCCGGACGACATCGAGTATGTCTGGATCGATGAGGCCACCGGCCTGCGCTCGGACCAGTACTGCGAAGGCTCGCGCCAGCTGCCCTTCCTGGTCGGCACGGCACCCTTGCAGGCTGTGGATTGCGGCCTGGGAGACCCGGTGAGGGAGTCTGTCGACTGGTTCAGAAGCTGGTTCCGCTAGCGTGCGGTACGTCTGCCGTTGCGTGTTTGCAGTCCGGGCGAACCGATGTCAGAGTGTCCGGCCGATGGGTTCAGTAGCTGCTTCAGATAGGACATGACGATGTATCGATACAGGTATGGTGTGTTGGCGGGTCTGGCATTGCTGGCGGGTTGTGCCGGCCCCGGCGTTTATCAGCCGCCGGTGGAGGAGCGCAGTGCCGCAGCACCCCGCGCGCCCGCAGTGGAGCCGGACACCGGTGTCAGGGTCACGCCGGTTTACGACGAGCCGGTGATCCGGCAGCAGCGCATCGAAGGCGAGCGTGGTCTCTCGGTGCAGCCGCTTTATCCGCAGGACGGTGCCCAGGCGCCGATACCGGCCCCGGAGACGGCCGCGCCGGCGTCCAGCAACCCGGCGGTGGTGGCGCTGCTCGACAGTGCCCGCCAGCAGCAGGGTGCCGGCTCCTGGCCGCGGCCCAGTCGAGCCTCGAGCGGGCGCAGCGCATCGCGCCGCGGGATCCTCAGGTGTACTACCAGCTCGCGGATGTGCAGCGGCAGATGCAGAAATATGCCGAGGCCGAACAGCTGGCACGCAAGGGTATCGCGGTCGCCAGCGGCCAGTCCGGGTCACTGCGCCGCCTTTGGCTGTTGATTGCCAACATCAGAAAAGACGCCGGTGATCTCGATGGCGCCCGCGAGGCCCTGGAGCAGGCTCGGCGTTACTGAACCCTGGCGGTCAGCCTTCGGGCTGCGCCAGGTGCGTCAGAATATCGAGGGTCGACACGACGCCCACCGGAATATCGTCACGGGTCACGAAAATCCGGTGAATCCGGTGGTTGCACATGAGGTTCGCCGTTTCCTGCAGTGAGGCGCCGGCATCCACCGTGATAAGGTGCGGCGTCATGATTTCGCAGGTCAGGTGCTGGGCATGCAGATCACCCCCGACAAGTCCGAGCTGTTCGGCCGTTACGCCTTCCAGTCCTCCGTAGTAGTAGTGGGTCATCGGATTTTCATCGATCGAGTGATCGGACTGACCATCGAACCGCAGGAGGTCGGTGAGGCTGACCACGCCCTTCAGTTCACCACCGTTACCGGTAACGGGCGCGCCGCTAATTTGGTGCTTGTTGAAGAAATCGATCAGCATTTTCAGGGACCAGTGCTCGGATACGGTCAGCACTTGGGCCGACATGATATCGGCGACGCAGGTGGTTTCGAGTGTTTTCATTGTGAGACTTCCTTCGGATTCCGGCTCGGGCGACGACTTCTGCAATCGATACTCAGTCTAGCCTCCCACAGAAGCCGGTCGCTGTCTTTAGCGCCGAAGAGGTACCCCTTTCGCAGGGCCTCAAGCCGAAATGAAAGCGTCGGTGTGGGCCGCAGCGATGGCTTCAGCCACCGCTATCTCCCCGGCGTCTGACGTCAAAGCTCAGAAATAGCAGAAAAGCGCCCAGCGCGGGCCGGTACAGCGCCTCCTGCTCGTAACCGGCCACCAGGGCGGTCGGACCCAGTACCAGCAGGGCTGCGCCGGCCATGACCACGGCAACGAGACCCGTGGCGAACGCCGTCCCCCGGTACCCCTTCAACACACCCGCCAGCAGCGCCAGGCAGATCGCCACTGCCAGCCCCTGACCGTAGAGCTCGCCGATGCCAAAGCGGCGGAAGAGCTCGAACAGGGCGAAGAACCCCAGCAGCCAGCGTCCCCAGGCCGCCCTGGACCAGTCCAGCGCCCAGGCCCGTGCCGGGACTGCCAGCGCGAACAGCGGCAGGCCGGCAAACTGGGCCAGGTTGTCCAGCATCAGTCGCAGGGTCTGCTGGTCGGCGCTGCCGGTGGTCAGCGTCAGTCGGCCAAGGGACGCCAGGGCCACCGACAGTGCACCGAGACTCATCACCAGCAGCGTCGTCGGCGCGGGGTCGGTATCGGCGCGGCGGTACAGCAGCCAGTGCTGCCGAGCGCGCTGCCCAGCAGCGCCAGCTCGGCGATCAGCTCGAACACCTCAGAGGCGGCCGAAGACGCGGTCGGCAGCGGCCAGGGTGGCCTCGATATCCTGCTGGCTGTGGGCGGCCGAGATGAAGCCGGCTTCGAAGGCCGACGGCGCCAGGTAGATGCCTTCCTCGAGCATGCCGTGGAAGAAGCGGCCAAACAGGGCGCTGTCGCAGGCGGTGGCCTGGGCAAAACTGCTGACCTGCGGCTGAGCGGTGAAGAAGAGACCGAACATGCCGCCGACCTGGCTGGTGGTGAATGCCACGCGGTGGCTCAGCGCGACGGCCTCGAGCCCTGGGTCAGCAGTTCCGCTTTTGCCGACAGCTGTTCGTGGAAGCCCGGTGCCGAGATGGCGTTGAGCATGGCCAGGCCCGCGGCCATGGCCAGCGGGTTTCCGGACAGGGTGCCGGCCTGGTAGACGGGGCCCAGTGGTGCGATCTTTTCCATGATCTCGCGCTTGCCGCCGAAGGCGCCGACCGGCAGGCCGCCGCCGATCACCTTGCCGAGGGTGGTCAGGTCCGGCTTGACGCCGTAAAGTGCCTGGGCGCCCCCAGGGCGACGCGAAACCCCGTCATCACCTCGTCGAAGATCAGAACGCTGCCGTACTGGTCGCAGACCTCGCGCAGCCCTTCGAGGAAGCCCGGTACCGGCGGGATGCAGTTCATGTTACCGGCCACAGGCTCGACGATGATGCAGGCGATCTGGTCGCCGATTTCGGCGAAAGCCTGGCGGACATTGTCGATATCGTTGTAGTTCAGGGTGATGGTGTGTTCGGCCAGCGCGGCCGGGACGCCCGGCGAGTTCGGCTCGCCCAGTGTCAGGGCGCCGGAGCCGGCCTTCACCAGCAGCGAGTCGGAGTGACCGTGGTAGCAGCCTTCGAACTTGACGATCTTGTCGCGGCCGGTATAACCGCGGGCCAGGCGGATGGCGCTCATGGTGGCTTCGGTGCCGGAGCTGACCATGCGTACCAGTTCGATCGACGGCATCAGTTCGCAGACCTTGTCGGCCATCTCGATCTCGATCGCTGTGGGGGCGCCGAAACCGGTGCCATGATCCAGCGCCTGGCGAACGGCATCGATCACCAGGGGCGCGTTGTGGCCGAGGATCATCGGGCCCCAGGAGCCGACGTAGTCGATATAGCGATTGTCGTCCTCATCGAACAGGTAGGCGCCCTGGCCGTGCTTGAAGAAAATTGGTGTGCCGCCGACGCCCTTGAAGGCGCGCACCGGGGAATTGACGCCACCGGGGATGTGTTGCTGGGCGGCCTGGAACAGGGCTTCGGAACGGGACATGGGTATCTTTCCTGGCTGGTTGAGGTCAGAACTGTCGACTGAAAAGCTGTGCCTGCCGGCGCACGTCGTCGGCGCCAAAGAGCGCGTGAATTACGGCGATCATGCTGGCGCCGGCCTCAGTCACCTGGCGGGCATTATCCACGCTAACGCCGCCAATCGCCACCATCGGCAGGCCGACTTCGGCCCCGGCCCGGGGCAGTAGAGACAGTGGGGCGGGGCGGGCGCCGGGCTTGGTGCGGGACGGGAAAAATGCGCCGAAGGCGACATAGTCTGCGCCTTCGTCCCGGCCTCTGAGCGCCAGCTCCAGGCTGTCATGGCAGGTGACACCGATAATGGCATCGGGGCCCAGTTCCCGGCGTGCGGCGGCGACCGAACCGTCGCTCTGGCCCAGATGCACACCCTGGGCCTGGCTGGCAACGGCCAGCGCGAGGTCGTCGTTGATCAGCAGCGGTCGCTCGAAGCGGTCACAGAGTTCGCGCAGCAACCGGGCCTGGCGCAGGCGCCTGTCGTGGTCGTCGCTTTTGTCGCGGTACTGCACGATCGCCGCCCCGCCCTCGAGCGCCGCCTCGACCCCGGCGAGCAGTGTCTTGTCGTCGGGCATCAACTGGCTGTCGGTAATGGCATAGAGGCCCTGGAGGCTGTAGGCAGTCATGGTGTCGTTCCTGTTGTGTGGGTCGTTTCGACCCCGGTCAAATCGCCTGCTTGCGCAGATAGTAGGCTTCGAGCTGGGCCCGCGTCAGCAGTCCGATGATGTCGCCGCGATTGCTGCTGACGCAGAGGATATCGGTTTCGCGCTCGCGCATGCAATCGGCCGCTTCCTGCAGGGTGGCGCGGAAGCTGACCATCACGGCATCGCGGCGCTGAGCCGGAATGTCCAGCAGGTTCAGGTGATCCGGCGCGCTTTCCTGTTGTTCGAGCCACAGCAGCAGGTCGGAGCGAGGCAGCAGCGCCCGGGGCTCCGGGTCTGCGAGCAGAATCCACTCCTGTGCCTGTTGCGCCAGATTTTCGGCGTATTCGGGCGTCACCTCGAGGCCGGCTCTGAGAAACTTTCGCTGCATCAGGCTGCCGACGGCGGCGCGGGACAGCACCTGGGCCAGCGGTTCCTGGCGATAATCCAGTCCCTGGGCCTGCAGCAGTGACTGGAAGATCGACGGCAGGCCGAAGAGTGCGCGCACCGTGAGGTTGCTGATCACGATCGCCAGCATGCCCGGCAGGATGATATGGGGATTTCCGGTCAGCTCGAGCAGCGCGATCAGGGCTGCCAGCGGGGCATTCAGTACAGCCCCCATCATCGCGCCCATACCGATCATCGCATAGAGCCCCGAATGGGACAGCTGGTCGCTGATCAGTTGCCCGAGGGAACCGATAAGGGCGCCCGCGACGGCACCGATAAAGAAGGTCGGGCCAATCAGGCCGCCGGGGACGCCGAGGCCCAGCACGACGGGCGTCAGCAGCCATTTGGCCAGCAGCAGCCCGGCGAGCCAGAACAGTTCGTGGTGTCCCAGCAGGCTGTCGCTGACGGTATCGTAGCCGACGCCCATCACCTGGGGCACGACCAGCGCTACGAGACCGGTCAGAATGCCGGCCAGCAGCAGGCGCCAGTAGATCGGGTAACGGCCGAGCTTCAGGGTGAACAGCATGATGCGGTTGAAGCCACCGGCCAGCAGCCCGATCAGCAGCCCCAGCAGCATCACCATCGGAATTTCACTCAGTCCGCCGATACTGAGCGCAGGCACGCTCAGCAGTGGTTCGGCGCCGAGGCTGGCGCGGATCACCAGATCGGCGGTCACGGCCGCGACAATGATGGGGGTGAAGCCGAGTACCGTATATTCCAACAGCACCACCTCCATCGCGAAGACGACGCCGGCCAGTGGGGTGTTGAAGGCGGCGGAGATGCCGGCGGCCGTGCCGCAACCGACCAGCAGGCGCATCGAATTGTTGGGCAGCCGCAGCCACTGGCCGATCAGGCTGGCGCCTCCTGCGCCCAGATGAATGGCCGGGCCCTCGCGGCCGACCGAATGGCCGCTGAGCAGTGCTATGGACGCTGCGCCGAACTGGGCCAGCAGATTGGCCGCGGGCAGATTGCCCTGGTGATAACGCAGGCGTTCGAGAACGTGGACGACCCCGACCTTGCGCCGCTCCGGCGTCAGCCGCCAAATCAACAGGATCAGCAGCAGGCTGCCGGCAACGGGCAGCAGTACCCGCACCATGTCGGGAAGCGCCTCGAAATTCTCGGGGTTGTGACCGGGCAGGTACAGGCTCAGCGGGATTTCGACGACGAGCCTGAATGCCATGACAATCAGCCCGGCCATGGCACCCGACAGGACGCCGAGAATCAACAGCTGTGGCAGGGAGTCGATATGGGACAGGCGGTCGCGAAAATGCTCCAGCGACAGGAGGTCCTTGCGAATCAATGGGCAGATGTCCGGATAGTTTTTAGGGCTGGCGCTTTGTATCATTAAGGAGTCGGCGGACAGGTGTCAACTTGTTGTCCGGCCCCCAGGGCCTGAACAGGCTCTTAACGCTTTTCGACTCTGATGAGAGGTTGATGTGATCAAGGTAGGTATCGTGGGCGGCACCGGCTATACCGGTGTGGAGCTGTTGCGGATTCTGGCGAATCATCCGGACGTCAAGGTCGACGTCATCACCTCGCGATCCGAAGAGGGCATCCGTGTGGCGGACATGTTCCCGAACCTGCGGGGTCACTTCGACCTGGCCTTCACGGTACCGGACGTCGACCGGCTGGCAACCTGCGATGCCGTCTTCTTCGCCACCCCGCACGGCGTGGCGATGAGCATGGCGCCGGAGCTGGTGGAGCGCGGGGTCAAGGTGATCGACCTCGGCGCCGATTTCCGCATCAAGGACCTGGAGCTGTGGTCGCGCTGGTATGGCATGGAGCATACGGCACCGGCGCTGGCGGCCGAGGCGGTCTATGGCCTGCCGGAAGTGAACCGCGAGCAGATCCGCAGTGCGCGCATGATCGCCTGTCCCGGTTGCTACCCGACCGCGGTGCAGCTGGGCTATCTGCCGCTGGTCGAGAACGGCCTGATCGACCACCGTCGCCTGATCGCCGACTGCAAGTCCGGTGTCAGCGGTGCCGGTCGCGGCGCCAGTGTCGGAACCCTGCTGTGCGAAACCAGCGAGAGCTTCAAGGCCTACGGCGCGGCGGGCCACCGCCACCTGCCGGAGATCAAGCAGGGGTTGAGTGCGGCGGCCGGTCGTCCGGTAGGCCTGACCTTCGTGCCGCACCTGACGCCGATGATCCGCGGTATCCATGCCACCCTGTACGGTGTGCTGAAGGATCCGACGGATGGCCTGCAGGCGCTGTTCGAGGAGCGCTACGCCGACGAGCCCTTCGTCGATGTCATGCCGGCCGGCAGCCACCCGGAGACCCGCAGCGTCAAGGGCGCCAACTATTGCCGTATCAGCATCTTCCGTCCGCAGGACGACGATACAGTGGTGGTGCTCTCGGTCATCGACAATCTGGTCAAGGGCGCGGCCGGTCAGGCGGTGCAGAACCTGAACATCCTGTTCGGCCTGGATGAGCGGGCCGGCCTCAACCTGGTCGGATTGATGCCCTGATGACGTCAATACTTGACTAAATTGGTTGGGTAAGAAAGAATAGCGCCCAGTTTGATGTGAGTGGGAGTGGGTATGACTGAGTCCTTTGAGCAGAATCCTCCGATGGTCTTTACCGATGCGGCGGCTGCAAAGGTGAAAAGCCTGCTGGAGGAAGAGGCAAACGACAACCTCAAGCTCCGGGTCTATATCACCGGAGGGGGCTGTGCCGGTTTCTCCTACGGGTTTACGTTCGACGAGGCGGTGGCCGAAGACGACACGGCCATCGACAACAATGGCGTAACGCTGCTGGTGGACTCCATGAGCTTCCAGTATCTGGCGGGCGCCGAAGTGGATTACCGGGAGGGATTGCAGGGGTCGCAGTTCGTGATCAACAACCCCAATGCCGCCACCACCTGTGGTTGCGGCTCCTCCTTCTCGATCTGATCGACCGGCGGGCAGACCATTCGGGCTGCCCGCTTGCCTCGCCATACTCCCTGAACATGTACCTGTTCCGTCACGGCTGATAGATGGCGCCGAGAATGCGCTCGCCTGCAGCACCTGTTACCGGCGGGATATTGCCACCGAGTCCCTGCAGCGTCCTGGCCGCCAGCCAGGCAAAGGCGCAGGCTTCCACCCAGTCGGGATCCAGTCCCAGCTCGGCCGTTGTACCCAGCCCATAAGGTTTCAACAGGGTTTCGAGGCGCGCCTTCAGGCAAACGTTATGACTGCCGCCACCACAGAGATAAACCTCGCCGGATTCACCCAGTACCGCCCGGATCTCCCGGCAGAGTGTCAGGGCTGTCAGCTCCAGCAGTGTGGTCTGGATGTTTTCGGGAGATTCGGCTTCGGCCCCGGCGGCGGCGATACAGCCGTTCAGCCAGTCGAAATTGAACTGTTCCCGCCCCGTGCTCTTCGGCGGCCGGGCCGAGAAAAAGGGCAGGTCCAGCAGCTTTTCCAGTAGTGCCGGCAGGACGCTGCCTGACGCGGCCCAGGCGCCGTCCCGGTCGTAGTTCAGATCGAGGTGGTGCCTGATCCAGCCGTCGAGCAGTACGTTGCCAGGCCCCGTGTCATGCCCCGAGACCGGCCGGGTCCTATCCCGGGGCAGCAGGGTGATGTTCGCCATGCCGCCCAGGTTTGCGATGACGCGGTCGATCCCGTCATCGCGAAAAAGAGCGTTGTGGAAAGCCGGCACCAGCGGTGCGCCCTGGCCGCCGGCCGCCATGTCGCGGCGCCGGAAGTCGGCGACGACGGGGAGGCCGGTGCGCTCGGCGATCAGGTTGGGATCGCCAATCTGCAGGCTGAAGCGGGCTTCAGGGCGGTGTCGTACGGTCTGGCCGTGGCTGCCGATGGCCCGGATCGACGTGCGGTCCAGCCGCTGCTGCTCGATGAGCTGGTTGGCCGCCCGGGCGAATAGTTCGGCAAGCGCAAGATCGAGGCGGCCCAGGCGCTCGATTTCGTCGGCGCCCGGGTGCATCAGTGCGAGTGTTCGCTGCCGCAGATCGGCGGGAAAGGCTTCGCTGTGACTGGCCAGCAGCTGCGCTCGCTGGCCATCGTATTCGACCGCGACCGCATCGACACTGTCGAGACTGGTGCCCGACATCAGGCCGATATAGATCGGGGGCATGGCGTTATTCGGCTCTGGCGAGCTGGGTGCCGGAGTAGGATTCGAGCTGCGCCAGCAGGGTCTGGGCAACGGAGGCGAAGGCCTGGCGCTCCGCTTTCGGCAGCGGATCCGCATGGGGCAGCTTCACCGTCACGGGGTTCTTGTGTACGCCGTTGACGCGGAACTCGTAATGCAGGTGGGGGCCTGTCACCATGCCGCTTTTGCCGACGTAGCCGATCAACTGACCCTGCTTGACCCGGCTGCCAACGGACAGGCCCTTCTTGAAGCGCGACATATGGGCGTAAAGGGTGGTGATATTCTGGCCGTGCTGCAGGATGATGACGTTGCCATAGCCGCCCTTGACGCCACGGAAGATGATCTTGCCATCGCCGGCGGCCTTGATCGGAGTGCCGGTGCCGGCAGCATAGTCGACGCCCTTGTGGGCACGGATCCTGTTGAGCACCGGGTGCTTGCGGTTCGGATTGAACGGCGAGCTGATGCGGGCAAAGTCGACCGGCGTGCGCAGGAACGCCTTGCGCATGCTGTTGCCTTCCGGGGTGTAGTAGTTGGTGTTGCCCTTGGAGTCGGTGTAGCGCAGCGCCTGGAATGCATGCCCCTGGTTGACGAACTCGGCCGCCACGATATTGCCGGTGCCGATTTTCTCGCCGTCCAGCAGCTTTTCCTCGTAAATGACGCGGAAGCTGTCGCCCTTGCGCATATCCAGGGCAAAGTCGATGTCCCAGCCGAAGATCGCCGCCAGCTCCATGATGGTATTGTTCGGCAGCCCGGCGCGGGCGCCGTCGAGGAAGAGGGAGTTCTCGATCGTGCCCTGGGCGAACTGGTGCTGGATCTTGGCTTCGCGCTCGACCGTCTTGGTACGATAGGTATCGCCCTGCTGTTCGATCAGCACCTGCTTGAGTGGGCTGATGAGATGCTTGAGCTTCTTCAGTTCGCCCCCTTCGATCAGGAAGGACAGGGTCTCTCCGGGGTAGAGGCGCTTGAGGGCGTCGCTGTCCCTGGTCGCCTGGCTGACAACATGGACGTCCCGGGCCGAGAGGCCGGCGCGCTTGAACAGGGTGCTCAGGTTGTCGCCGCTGGTCACCTTGTAGTCGACCCAGTTGGCGACGGGCTCGGCCGGTGGTGCCTTGGCTTCTGCGGTCTCCGGTTCTTCATCGGCGGCGTCGCTTACAGCCGGCTGCTCGAGAAGTGCCTGTTCGGCGTCCGTGACCAGGCCTGATTCGTTTTCGGCCTCGAGGTCGAGGTCGAGGTCGAGCGCCACTGTCTGCTGTTGCAGCGACGAGAGATTCTCGCCCCGGGTAGCGGATACCTTCTCGGAGGGGACCAGCATCAGCGTGACCCCGACAATGACGATACAGATGGATGCGGCGACCAGATGGACGGTCGGCAGGCGATGACCGATTACCTTGATGATGTTCAACACTATGCTACCCATGAATAGATGACCTGTGCGCTTGCCTATTTAACCGCAAACCGCGGGGGTTGGCAAAATAGAATATCGGCGGTAAGGGAAAAACCTTGACAGTCATCCGCCAGGTTTGTTCCTGACCCTGCACGGCGGTAGAATACGCCTCCTTTAGTCAATAGCCGTTTCCAAGGGTATTTGAAAGCAATGAGCGACATGACACTGTTACAGGATCTCAAGGCCCGCGGGTTGATCGCACAGATGACCAGCGAGGAAGAACTTGAACAACATCTGGCAGACAGCAGTGTCACCCTCTATTGCGGCTTCGACCCGACCGCCGACAGCCTGCATCTTGGGCATCTGGTTCCACTGCTGATGCTCAAGCGTTTTCAGGAATACGGTCACCGCCCGATCGCCCTGGTCGGCGGTGCCACGGGCATGATCGGTGATCCCAGCTTCAAGGACCAGGAGCGCTCGCTGAACTCCTCCGAAGTGGTCCAGCAGTGGAGCGACTGCCTCAAGGCCCAGATCAGCCGCTTTATCGATTTCGGTGACCAGAGTGGTGGCGCCATTCTGGCCAACAATTTCGACTGGACGGCCAGTGTCGACGTGCTGTCTTTCCTGCGCGATATCGGCAAGCACTTCACCGTCAACAAGATGATCGCCAAGGAGTCGGTACGTCAGCGCATCGAGCGTGAAGGCTCCGGCATCTCCTTTACCGAATTCACCTACCAGATTCTGCAGTCCTACGACTACCAGTACCTGAACAAAGAATATGGATGCACGCTGCAGATCGGCGGCTCCGACCAGTGGGGCAATATCACCGGGGGGATCGACCTCACCCGTCGTGTCAACGGTACCCATGTGCACGGGCTGACGCTGCCGCTGATCACCAAGGCCGACGGTACCAAATTCGGCAAGACCGAAGGCGGCGCGGTATGGCTCGACGAAAAGAAGACATCACCCTATGCCTTTTACCAGTTCTGGCTGCAGACGCCGGATGCCGACGTCTACCGGTTCCTGAAGTTTTTCACCTTCCTGCCGGTGGCCGAGATCGACGAACTCGAAAAGGCGGACGCCACGCGCGAGGGGCGGCCCGAAGCGCAGGCGGTGCTGGCGCGGGAAGTGACTCGACTGGTGCACGGTGACAAGGGAGTCGAGGCGGCGCAACGCATTACCGAGGCACTGTTCTCCGGTGACCTGTCGACCCTCGATGAGGGCGATTATGCGCAGCTGAGCCTCGATGGTCTGCCGTCCTCCGGACTGGTGTCGGCGGAACTGGCCGAGAAACCTCTGACGACCCTGCTGTCCGAAGTCGGTATGGCGGCCTCGGGCAAGCAGATCAAGGATGCACTGCAGCGCAATGCCGTTATCGTGAACGGCGACACCTTCGGCTTCGATGACAATATGAATGCGCCGGGCGTATTTGCGACCGAGCGAGCGCTGTTCGGCAAGTATTTCCTGGTCAAGCTTGGCAAGAAGAAGCATCACCTTTTCGTCGTCGCTTGATTTAGTGGGGTGAACGTCGGTTGGGTAGAGCGCCGAAGACGCGACACCCAGCATACAACAGGGCCGGTAGCGGTCTATCACAAGCGTCCGGTTATTCGTTTCGTCGGCTGTAATAAAAAAATGCCGAAAGGCTGTTGACTCTCCCGCTGGGGTCTGTAGAATTCGCCTCCTCGCTTGGGGAGACAGCCGGAAACGGTCATCGAAACAGGCGGCGGGGTCGGAAATAAGTGGTTGATTTTCAATGAAAATTAACGATAATGACCGGCCTCTGAAGCAACTCCGATTCACAGTCGCCACGGCGACGAAAGTTGAAAAAAAGAGTTGACTTCGAAACCGGGTGCGCTAGAATATGCGCCCACTTGAGACGAAAGGCCAGTTCATCGGTCGCTTCTCGAGACGCTCTTTAACAGATTGATCAGGTAATTCGTGTGGGCGCTTGTCGGGATAGGGCAAACAAAAGCTTTATCAAGATAAGCAACCTTACATGTGAATTCATTTAAAGTTGTTTTAACTTGAGTCAGATTTAGAAGTGTTTCGGCATTTCGAAAATTTAAACTGAAGAGTTTGATCATGGCTCAGATTGAACGCTGGCGGCAGGCCTAACACATGCAAGTCGAGCGGTAGCACAGAGAGCTTGCTCTCGGGTGACGAGCGGCGGACGGGTGAGTAACGCGTAGGAATCTACCGAGTAGTGGGGGATAGCCCGGGGAAACCCGGATTAATACCGCATACGCCCTAAGGGGGAAAGTGGGGGATCTTTGGACCTCACGCTATTTGATGAGCCTGCGTAGGATTAGCTAGTTGGTAGGGTAAAGGCCTACCAAGGCGACGATCCTTAACTGGTCTGAGAGGATGACCAGTCACACTGGGACTGAGACACGGCCCAGACTCCTACGGGAGGCAGCAGTGGGGAATATTGGACAATGGGGGCAACCCTGATCCAGCCATGCCGCGTGTGTGAAGAAGGCCTTCGGGTTGTAAAGCACTTTCAGTGGTGAGGAAAGGTGTGTGGTTAATACCCGCATACTGTGACGTTAGCCACAGAAGAAGCACCGGCTAACTCCGTGCCAGCAGCCGCGGTAATACGGAGGGTGCGAGCGTTAATCGGAATAACTGGGCGTAAAGCGCGCGTAGGTGGTTGAGTCAGTCAGATGTGAAAGCCCCGGGCTTAACCTGGGAACTGCACCTGATACTGCTTGACTAGAGTACGGTAGAGGGCAGTGGAATTTCCTGTGTAGCGGTGAAATGCGTAGATATAGGAAGGAACACCAGTGGCGAAGGCGACTGCCTGGACTGATACTGACACTGAGGTGCGAAAGCGTGGGTAGCAAACAGGATTAGATACCCTGGTAGTCCACGCCGTAAACGATGTCGACTAGCTGTTGGGAGACTTGATCTTTTAGTAGCGAAGTTAACGCGATAAGTCGACCGCCTGGGGAGTACGGCCGCAAGGTTAAAACTCAAATGAATTGACGGGGGCCCGCACAAGCGGTGGAGCATGTGGTTTAATTCGAAGCAACGCGAAGAACCTTACCTACTCTTGACATCCAGAGAACTTGCCAGAGATGGCTTGGTGCCTTCGGGAACTCTGAGACAGGTGCTGCATGGCTGTCGTCAGCTCGTGTTGTGAAATGTTGGGTTAAGTCCCGTAACGAGCGCAACCCTTGTCCCTATTTGCCAGCACGTAATGGTGGGAACTCTAGGGAGACTGCCGGTGACAAACCGGAGGAAGGTGGGGACGACGTCAAGTCATCATGGCCCTTACGAGTAGGGCTACACACGTGCTACAATGGCCGGTACAGAGGGTCGCGATCCTGCGAAGGGGAGCCAATCTCAGAAAACCGGTCGTAGTCCGGATTGGAGTCTGCAACTCGACTCCATGAAGTCGGAATCGCTAGTAATCGCGAATCAGCATGTCGCGGTGAATACGTTCCCGGGCCTTGTACACACCGCCCGTCACACCATGGGAGTGGACTTCACCAGAAGTAGGTAGCTTAACCGCAAGGGGAGCGCTTACCACGGTGGGGTTCATGACTGGGGTGAAGTCGTAACAAGGTAGCCGTAGGGGAACCTGCGGCTGGATCACCTCCTTAAACGACCTTGTCCGTCCCGGCACAGCGTTCACACGAATTACCTGATCGACGTTAGAGAAGAGCAAAAGCTTGGCTGAATAGCTCAAGCTTGAAGAAAAGCTGGTAGCTCAGTTGGTTAGAGCGCACCCCCTGCCTTCAAGGTAAAGAGCGGGTGAGGTCGACCAACGTGTCTACGAAGCTGAATGTAGGCTTGTAGCTCAGTTGGTTAGAGCGCACCCCTGATAAGGGTGAGGTCGGTGGTTCAAATCCACTCAGGCCTACCAAATTTCCGTGATACGGCGTTATGGCAACACTCGCATAGCAGGCTATGCGTCGCGTTCCCATGCCTTGTCTCACGAAAATTGCGCGTTAATCGTTGGGGCTATAGCTCAGCTGGGAGAGCGCCTGCTTTGCACGCAGGAGGTCTGCGGTTCGATCCCGCATAGCTCCACCATTTAGAAGAAAGTTGTAAGTAATAAGTTTACAGTCAACAGTTTGTAGCTTGTAACTGTAACCTGTGAACTCATCACTTAAAGCTTTCAGCTTTATCGCTCTTTAACAATATGGATTCGAATTCAATTCGAGATAAGTCTTGTACTGAGTACAAGCGCCAATGGCGAAAAATCTTATCGTACTCTCGTCCTTGACAGACGCCTTCGGGTTATATGGTCAAGTGACGAAGCGTGCACGGTGGATGCCTTGGCAGTCAGAGGCGATGAAAGACGTGGTAGCCTGCGAAAAGCTTCGGGGAGGTGGCAAACAACCTTTGATCCGGAGATCTCTGAATGGGGAAACCCACCCGCTTTGCGGGTATTCCTTTCCTGAATACATAGGGATTGGAAGGCGAACCCGGGGA
This sequence comes from Marinobacterium aestuariivivens, assembly GCF_042661465.1. NCBI lineage: Bacteria > Pseudomonadati > Pseudomonadota > Gammaproteobacteria > Oceanospirillales > Oceanospirillaceae > Marinobacterium > Marinobacterium aestuariivivens. Next base: position 2,361,279 of record NZ_JBHSWE010000001.1, read on the forward strand.
ACTGAAACATCTAAGTACCCGGAGGAAAAGAAATCAATTGAGATTCCCTTAGTAGCGGCGAGCGAACGGGGACTAGCCCTTAAGCTCGGTTGTTGTTAGCAGAACGCTCTGGAAAGTGCGGCCATAGTGGGTGAAAGCCCCGTATGCGAAAGCGGCAATTGAGTGAAATCGAGTAGGACGGGACACGTGTTATCCTGTCTGAACATGGGGGGACCATCCTCCAAGGCTAAATACTCCTGACTGACCGATAGTGAACCAGTACCGTGAGGGAAAGGCGAAAAGAACCCCTGTGAGGGGAGTGAAATAGACCCTGAAACCGTGTACGTACAAGCAGTGGGAGCAGGCTTCGGTCTGTGACTGCGTACCTTTTGTATAATGGGTCAGCGACTTAATTTCAGTAGCAAGGTTAACCGTCTAGGGGAGCCGTAGGGAAACCGAGTCTTAATAGGGCGTTTAGTTGCTGGGATTAGACCCGAAACCGGGCGATCTATCCATGGGCAGGTTGAAGGTTGAGTAACATCAACTGGAGGACCGAACCGACTACCGTTGAAAAGTTAGCGGATGACCTGTGGATCGGAGTGAAAGGCTAATCAAGCTCGGAGATAGCTGGTTCTCCTCGAAAGCTATTTAGGTAGCGCCTCATGTCTCACCACCGGGGGTAGAGCACTGTTTCGGCTAGGGGGTCATCCCGACTTACCAACCCGATGCAAACTCCGAATACCGGTGAGTGCAATCATGGGAGACACACGGCGGGTGCTAACGTCCGTCGTGAAAAGGGCAACAACCCAGACCGCCAGCTAAGGTCCCAAAGTTATCGCTAAGTGGGAAACGATGTGGGAAGGCTCAGACAGCTAGGAGGTTGGCTTAGAAGCAGCCACCCTTTAAAGAAAGCGTAATAGCTCACTAGTCGAGTCGGCCTGCGCGGAAGATATAACGGGGCTAAGCGATACACCGAAGCTGCGGATGCCACTTGTGGCATGGTAGAGGAGCGTTCTGTAAGCCGTTGAAGGGGAAGCTGTGAGGCACCCTGGAGGTATCAGAAGTGCGAATGCTGACATGAGTAACGATAATGGAGGTGAAAAACCTCCACGCCGGAAGACCAAGGGTTCCTATCCAACGCTATTCGAGGTAGGGTGAGTCGGCCCCTAAGGCGAGGCAGAAATGCGTAGTCGATGGGAAGCGGGTTAATATTCCTGCACCGGCTGTAACTGCGACGGGGGGACGGAGAAGGCTAGGCCAGCGCGGCGTTGGTTGTCCGCGTTTAAGGATGTAGGTTGAGGAGTTAGGCAAATCCGGCTCCTTAAGACTGAGATCTGATGACGAGGTCCCATGTGGACCGAAGTGGTTGATGCCAAGCTTCCAGGAAAAGCCTCTAAGCTTCAGGTTACAGCTGACCGTACCCAAAACCGACACAGGTGGTCAGGTAGAGAATACCAAGGCGCTTGAGAGAACTCGGGTGAAGGAACTAGGCAAAATGGTGCCGTAACTTCGGGAGAAGGCACGCTCCTGACGGTGACCCCCTGCGGGGTGAGCGGTTGGGAGTCGAAGATACCAGGTGGCTGCGACTGTTTATTAAAAACACAGCACTCTGCAAACACGAAAGTGGACGTATAGGGTGTGACGCCTGCCCGGTGCCGGAAGGTTAATTGATGGGGTTAGCGCAAGCGAAGCTCTTGATCGAAGCCCCGGTAAACGGCGGCCGTAACTATAACGGTCCTAAGGTAGCGAAATTCCTTGTCGGGTAAGTTCCGACCTGCACGAATGGCGTAACGATGGCCACACTGTCTCCACCCGAGACTCAGTGAAATTGAAATAGCTGTTAAGATGCAGTTTACCCGCGGCTAGACGGAAAGACCCCGTGAACCTTTACTATAGCTTCACAGTGGACTTTGACATTACTTGTGTAGGATAGCTGGGAGGCTTTGAAGCGTGGACGCCAGTCTGCGTGGAGCCGACCTTGAAATACCAGCCTGGTACTGTTGAGGTTCTAACTCTGGACCGTGATCCGGTTCGAGGACATTGTGTGGTGGGTAGTTTGACTGGGGCGGTCTCCTCCCAAAGCGTAACGGAGGAGCACGAAGGTACCCTCAGCATGGTCGGAAATCATGCAATGAGCGCAAGAGTAAAAGGGTGCTTGACTGCGACACAGACACGTGGAGCAGGTACGAAAGTAGGTTCTAGTGATCCGGTGGTTCTGTATGGAAGGGCCATCGCTCAACGGATAAAAGGTACTCCGGGGATAACAGGCTGATACCGCCCAAGAGTTCACATCGACGGCGGTGTTTGGCACCTCGATGTCGGCTCATCACATCCTGGGGCTGAAGCCGGTCCCAAGGGTATGGCTGTTCGCCATTTAAAGTGGTACGCGAGCTGGGTTTAGAACGTCGTGAGACAGTTCGGTCCCTATCTGCCGTGGGCGTTTGAGATTTGAGAAGAGTTGCTCCTAGTACGAGAGGACCGGAGTGAACGAACCTCTGGTGTTCCGGTTGTGATGCCAATCGCATTGCCGGGTAGCTACGTTCGGACGGGATAACCGCTGAAAGCATCTAAGCGGGAAGCCCCCTTCAAGATAAGATCTCACCGGGACCTTGAGTCCCCTAAAGGGCCGTTCGAGACCAGGACGTTGATAGGCTGGGTGTGTAAGCGTTGCGAGGCGTTGAGCTAACCAGTACTAATTGCCCGTGAGGCTTGACCATATAACGCCCAAGGCGTTTGGGGTCGGGAGTTCAGGTGAAGAGCCTGAGATAAGATTTGAGCATTGGCTGAAGCTTGTGCACAGACAGGACAGGCGCGAGAAAGCGCTGAAAAATCCGAATTGAAGACTGGGGATATACCGGCCAATCACAGGTTATCCACAGGCAAAAGAATCCATATTGTGCCAGTTTTGCTTGGCGACCATAGCGAGGTGGAACCACCTGATCCCATCCCGAACTCAGTAGTGAAACGCCTTAGCGCCGATGGTAGTGTGGGGTCTCCCCATGTGAGAGTAGGTCATCGCCAAGCATCTAATTAAACAAAAGCGCCCCGGCCTCTGGTCGGGGCGTTTTTGTTTTATATGCTCTGACCTGCTCTCACATGGGGCATGTGAACAGCGCCGCTTGCGGCCGCCTTACCATGTGATAGTAGGGTCAAAACGGGACTTGTCGAAGCACAGCTTCGAGCCGTTTTGACGACCGCGGCGTGCATCGCCCGCAGCATGGCTCGCGCGTGCGCGAGGCGCCAAGCATCCCGTCAGGATATTCCGGCTTCAGGCCGAAGCGCCAGTATCAGACCCTGCCCAGGCATCTCGTCGCCCGAAACCATTCGCTGCGGGGCGCAGCTCCTACGCCGTTTTGACGGCTGCGGCGTGCATCGTCCGCAGCATGGCTCGCGCGTGCGCAAGCCATGCTTTCCGTCCGGTTGCCAGGGACTGGTTCGTTGCGCCAACCACTGGCGGGATCGGGCAATTCGCTGCAGGTCGCCGACAATTGAGGGAGCGACTTCAGTCGCGAATAACGCTGTCGGCACCCTCCGCTGTTCACGGCTAGGACCGTTCCCACAGCTGCAAAGCCTACTTGTGATCCCTGAACTCGGTAAAATGGTACTCCGTGCTGAATGGCACGATATTCGACGAGAGGCCACTCCGGCCGTCATCGGAATAGGCCACGAAGTCTCCCAGGCAACCGACACTGTAGCGGCCTGGTGTGACCATTACCGTCCCGCGAGCGACGCCCTTGTCGGGGTCTATGTGGCCCGCGATCGATAACTCTGTCCCTTTACCTGGATGCCTGTCTCCGTTTGCCGAAAGGGTGACACGCTGGTAGAAACGACCGCTGTCGTCAAGTTGGGCGCTGATACTGTAGCCGGTATCCTGTCCCAGTTCGGCCTCCATCTGCCCTTGCCTGACGTCAAGCCTGATCCGGTCCTGGTAGGTGTCGCAGACGATGGCCTTGTAGAAGCTTCGAGAGCTGCCAAGCGGTCTTAGGCGATATCTCGATTCGAGAGGCCCTGTCCAGTTGCCGTCGTACCGGCTGCTATCGCTGGTCAGGGGGGCGAATCAGGAGAAAGAAGATAGCTGTTACCACAGCCGGAAAGCAGGAGCGTCGAGAGCAGTAGCGCACTCGAGCCGATCAAAACAGAGGCATTCATGGCAGTCCCCTCCCTTGTGGTTACTGCTTAGGACCTCAGAGGGGGAAGGCCGTTCCGGATTCGGGTTAAAGCGTCGTCAGCCGTGCCAGCTCCTGCGGAAACAACAGAGCCAGAGCGATCAGTGGCAACAGTACATAGAAGTAGGCCAGCATCGGGGCACGAATGCCCCTGTGGCTTTGACGCAGGGCCATCAGGTTGTCGATGACCAGTTGCCCTTTGATGATCACGGTGCCGCATACCAGCAACACCAGTCCAGAGTGCGGATCGGAGCTTTCGGCGATCAACGCACTGCTGAGCGTCAGCAGGATCAGCAGACGCCAGCTGTTCAGGTCGCTCATGTTTCACCCCATTACATAGACAAGCGGGAACAGGATAATCCAGGCCAGATCGATCATGTGCCAGTAGCAGGCACCGTTCTCGAGGCCTTCGTGGTCTTCGGCATCGTAGCTGCCGCAGGCGGTGCGCAGGGTCAGCCAGCTCAGCGTGGCCATCCCCACCAGGACGTGCAACAGGTGGTTGAAGGTCAGGTAGTAATAAAGTGTGAAGAAAAGATTGCTACGGGCATGTATGCCGGATGCCTCGTTCCACAGATATTCCCATCCCTTGATCCCGCAGTAGAGCGCACCGCAGGCAATGGTCAGTCCGAGCCAGCGGATGCAGCGACGGCGGTCATTGCGCCGGATGGCCGACATGGCCCGGGCAATGCAAAAGCTGCTGCTGACCAGCACCAGGGTATTGAGGGTGCCGGCCAGGGTATTCAACTGACTGGGACCGGCTGCGAACAGTTCCGGATTGTGCGCCCGGGTCACCAGGTAGATCAGGAAGAAGAGCGCAAATTCGCTCAGCTCCGCATAGATCAGAACCCATACCGCCACGCTGCCCGGCATCTGGCGGACGGAGGTCGGGCTGATTGTCGTCGCTGTCATGATCGGCTCAGAAATAGCTGCTGATCAGCCGCTCGATGGCGGCCAGGGTTTCACTGTCATCGCTCAGAGGCTCCGCCGGCAGGCGCGACAGGCATCCCCGACAGGAGTGCCGGATCCGATCATCAGCGCGCAATAGATCAACAGGCGTGTCGAGGCCGCTTCCTCCAGATCCTGGTCCTTGAGACGGCGCAGGTCATTGCCAAGCGCGACCAGCTGGGTTGCGGTCTGCTTGTCGATTCCGGCTTCCTGACAGAGGATCACCACCTCCCGCTCCGGTGTCGGGTAGTCGAAACTGAGCGCGACGAAGCGCTGCCGGGTGCTGGGCTTGAGGCCTTTTATCAGGTTCTGGTAACCCGGGTTGTACGAAATCACCAGCATGAAATCCGGATGCGCCCTGAGCAATTCGCCGGTGCGGTCGATCGGCAGTTCGCGGCGGTGGTCGGACAGCGGGTGCAGCACCACGGTGGTGTCCTTGCGGGCTTCGACCACTTCGTCGAGGTAGCAGATCGCACCTTCGCGTACGGCACGGGTCAGCGGACCATCCTGCCAGTAGGTACCGTCGGCGCCGATCAGGTGACGGCCGACGAGGTCGGCGGCGGTCAGGTCGTCGTGACAGGCGATGGTGATCAGCGGCCGATTCAGCTGTTCGGCCATGTGCTGAACGAAGCGGGTCTTGCCGCAGCCGGTGGGGCCTTTCAACAGCACCGGCAGCCGGCTCCCGGCGGCATGACGAAAGAGTTCGACTTCGTTGTGCTGTGGCAGGTAATGGATGCTGTTTGTCATAACGATGGCTCCGGTGGGGCTCGGTTGGCCCCGGTCAGATTCAGGTGCAGTTCCGGTGGTGGGCAGGCGACAGCATTGGCTGCCGCCTTCCTTTGCCGACCGGGGTTCAGCTTGCCCCCGTAAGATTCAGATAAAGACGTGGCAGCAACATGGGCAGGCGACTCAGGTCGCTGACCAGTGCATAGCCCTTGTCGCCAAAGAGAAAAGGAAGATAGTCATTGCCTTTGTCATCGATCGTGATGCAGAACGGCTGCAGGCCCAGGGCGCGGGCCTGCTGTACCGCATGGCGGGTATCCTCGATGCCATAGCGTCCCTCGTATTGATCGATATCGTTCGGCTTGCCGTCGGACAGGATCAGCAGCAGCCGCTGTGCACTTTTCTCCTGGGCGAGGATGTCCGCCGACTGGCGGATGGCCGCCCCCATGCGGGTGTAGAAGCCCGGCTTGATCTGCTGCAGTCGTCCCCGTACCGCATCGCCGTAGGTTTCGTTGAAGTTCTTCAGCAGGTGATAGCGCACCTGCTTGTTGCGGATCGACGAGAAGCCGTAGAGCGCGAAGCGATCGCGGGAACTGCTGAGCGCCTCGGCGAACAGCGTCATGCTGTCGCGAATCACATCGATCACGCGCTGCTCGTCATTGAGGCCCGCATCGGTCGACATCGACAGATCCGCCAGCAGCAGGCAGGACAGGTCCCGCTGATTGGGCCGGCGCTGACGGTAGCAGGCTCCCGGTTCCAGGCCGCGCTGCTCTTCGGTCAACTGATGGAGCCAGGCATCGAGATCGAGCTCCTCACCCTGCAATTGGCGTTTCAGCCAGCTACGTTCCGGTCGCAATGTACTGAAACGGTTGCGCAACTGGCGCGCGGCCGGTCTCAGTGCTTCCGGCAAAGGCGCCGGTGCAGCCTCGTCGGCGAGCATCGGTTGCAACAGGCAGTGATCGGCTTTCAACTGCTGGCGGCGGTAGTCCCACTCCGGCAGGCGGATGCCGTCGCCCAGCGCCAGGTCGTCGTTCTGCGGCGCCGGCAGATCCAGGTCGAAGCGCACGCGCGCGGAGCCGGCGCGGCGCTGGCGCGACAGTGTAATGATGTCCAGGTCCTCGGCGGCGCCGAGGTCGTCGTCGAGGTTTTCTTCCTGACAGCGGTCCAGTTCGACCTGCTCGACACGGCTGAACAGGCTCTCGAGCTGAAAGATCAACAGCCCGTCGGTCTGTTTGCGGTCATCGAGACGACGGGCGGTCCGGCGTACAGTACCGGCTTCCTCCGGTGCCTGTGGTGACTGCTCCGCCGACTCGCCGGAGTCTTCGTCGCAGGCATCGACCGAAAGCTCCCGCAGCGGTGCCGGGTAGAGCCAGAAAGGCACCGGCCAGGCATCGCCGGGGGCCCGGGGCAGCAACTCCACCGAGCCCGGCTGCAGCAGGGCGCGTCGAATCGCCTGCTCGCGGGTCCAGGCGTCGGCCTGGAGCTGGTCCTGGCCCGGACGCAGCAGCAGGCTGGCTTCGACCATCTCCCGATAGCGCTTCGCCAGGCCGGGCCGGGTCTCGAGCAGCAGCCGACAGGCCCGCTGGTTGTCGCGGAACCAGTGACGGAATCGAGGCAATACCGCGGCCATGGCCGTGAGCCAAAGATAGAGTGACTCATTGAGTTCGCGCTCCGGAAAGAGAGCGACTGCCGGCGGCAGTCGCAGGCTGCGCGCATCCTGCCAGCTGACCGCATGGCGCCGGTGACTGCCGGCAATACGCTGAATCAGCTTGCGCGGTGCCCGGAACGGCCGAGCTTCCGCGGCTTCAAGCAGCTTGCCGGTTTCACCACCCAGCGCGCGATAGAAGGGGGCCAGCTGAGGCTGGATATCCGCCAGCTCGACCCGGGCGTCGGCGAAATCGGTTGCCGATTGCCGCGTCACCAGTCGATGCCAGATGCCCCCTACAAACTCTTCCATGGCTCACCTCGAGAAAAATTGAAGGGCGGGAGCAGGGCTCCCACCGGGTCTCAGTTGCAGCTGCCGCAGCAGACGGCCTTGGCCGGCTTGGCGCCGCTCTCCACGGTTACCCGCTGGCCGACGAAGAAGCTGGCGAGATAGGCCACCAGTCCCAGCGCGAACACCACTCCGAAGGCTTCGCGAACCCAGAAGATCGGGATCAGCTTGGCCTGGGTGTTCATGAAGCTCAGCGCGCCGACTTCGGGCAGGCGCTGCAATGCCACCTGCCAGGCGCCGGCGACGGTCAGGGCCAGGGTGATGCCGATCATGCTGGCGCACATGGTCCAGAAGGCGAAGATCTCCAGCTTCTGCGACAGCGCGGAGTTGCCCTGTGGGCGACCGCGCATGATCGGCATCGCATAGGAGATGATGCAGAGCACGATCATCGCGTAGGCGCCGAAGAACGCCAGATGGCCGTGTGCCGCGGTGATCTGGCTGCCGTGGGTGTAGTAGTTCACCGGTGCCAGGGTATGGATGAAGCCCCAGACGCCGGCGCCGAGGAAGGCCATGACCGCGGTACCCAGGGCCCAGAGAGTGGCGGCCCGGTTGCCGTGCTGGTGACGACGCTGGCTGACCACGCGGAAGGCGAACAACACCATCATGAAGAAGGGCACCGGCTCCAGCGCCGAGAAGATGGAGCCGAGCCAGAGCCAGTACGGGCCGGGGCCGATCCAGAAGTAGTGGTGACCCATGCCGATCAGGCCGGAGATCAGCGCCAGGGCAATAATCACGTAGAGCCATTTCTCGATCACTTCGCGGTCGACGCCGGTGACCTTGATCAGCACGAAGGCCAGGATGGCACCGAGGATCAGTTCCCAGACGCCCTCGACCCAGAGATGCACGACCCACCACCAGAAGAACTTGTCCAGCACCAGGTTGGACGGGTTATAGAAGGAGAACAGGAAGAACACCGCCAGCCCCACCAGGCCGGTGATCAGCACCATGTTGATGACGGTCTTGCGGCCCTTGAGGATGGTCATGCCGATGTTGTAGATGAACGCCAGGCAGACGATGACGATACCGATCTTGGTGATGGTCGGCTGCTCGAGGAACTCGCGGCCCATGGTCGGCAGCAGCTCGTTATGGGTGAGCTTCGCCAGTTCCGCATAGGGCACCAGCAGGTAGCCGAGAATGGTCAGGGTGCCGGCGGCGGCAAAGACCCAGAACGTCACCCGGGCCAGCCAGGGACTGTGCAACTCGGTGTCGCACTCCTCCGGCACCAGGTAGTAGGACGCGCCCATGAAGCCGAACAGCAGCCAGACGATCAGCAGGTTGGTGTGTACCATCCGCGCGACATTGAACGGGATATAGGGGAACAGGAAGTCCCCGACGATGTACTGCAGGCCCATGATCAGGCCGAACAGGATCTGGCCGACGAAGAGCATCAGCGCAAATATGAAGTAGGGCTTGGCGACCCCTTGGGATTCGAATTTCATCCAGGCATCCTCCGGCTCAGCCTTCCCTGTTGGGTGGCCAGTCGTTATCGTTGATACGCGAGGTCCAGATCAGGAAGGCCGAAAGGTCGTCGACCTGCTCGGGGCTGAGGTGGAACTGCGGCATTTTGCGCCGACCCTCGGTCGGCATCGGCTGCATCTTCATCCAGGCCTGCATGAACTGGCCGAAGGTCTCTTCGCTGCCGTTGCCATAACGGTCGTAGACGTTGGCCAGTTCCGGCGCGAAATAGGCGCCTTCGCCCATCAGACTGTGGCAGCCGATGCAGTTGTTGTCCTCCCAGACCGCCTTGCCGCGGGCCACCGATTCGGTGATGTTTTCGCGATGGTCACGCTCCGGCAGCTCGCGCAGGGTGTCCAGCGTCAGCCCCAACAGCAGCAACAGAAAGAAGAAGCCGCCGCCATAGTAGATATTGCGGGCCATCCCCTTGGTGAAGATCTCGGTCATGCCGGTCCCCTCCTTATGGTGATTGTGATCGGATGCATAAAAGCGTCCCTCTGCGGTTAGTATTGGTCGTACCCTAAGACAGCAAAGGTTGTGCCATTTTTTATATCATTGATTTTTAAAGATAAAATAAATCATGTTGTTCTAATGACAGCAATGCTAAGGTTGTTCTATTAACAACAAGGTTATCTTAATGACAACATCGAGTTTCAGTGAAAGCCTGATCGGCATTGTCGCGGACCTGTCACGGGATCTGCCGGTGAGCCAGCGTTACCGACGATTGCTAGAAGCGATGCTGCGCCTCTTTCCCTGCGATGCGGCGGCGCTGCTACAGCTCGAGGGCGAGCAGCTGAAGCCGCTGGCGATAGAGGGCCTGAGCGATGACACCATGGGGCGCCGCTTCCGGATCGATGAGCATCCACGGCTGGCTAAACTGCTGCGCTCGCGCGAGCCGGTCAGGTTCGCCGCCGACAGCCCGCTGCCCGATCCCTATGACGGTCTGGTGGAGACCCTCGACCATCAGCTGCATGTACATGACTGCATGGGGGCGTCGCTCTATATAGACGAGCGGCCCTGGGGCGTGCTGACCCTTGATGCGCTGCAGCCCGAAACCTTCGACCGCATCGATCCGGTCGAACTGCGCACCTTCATCGGTCTGACCGAGGCGACGGTCAAGGCGGCGGCGCGCATGGCGTTGCTTGAAGCCGGGCGGAGCGCGAGCACCAGGTGGCCCGGGCGCTGCAGGAAGAGGGCAGGGCCCCCGAGATCATCGGCAGCAGCCCGCCGATTCGCCGGCTGCAGGAGGAGATCTCGATCGTCGCCCGTTCCAGCCTGACGGTGCTGGTGCAGGGCGAGACCGGCGTGGGCAAGGAGCTGGTGGCGCGTCAGGTGCACGGCCAGTCCGATCGTACCGAACAGCCGCTGGTATACGTCAACTGTGCCGCGCTGCCGGAAAGCATTGCCGAAAGCGAACTGTTCGGTCATGTGAAGGGCTTTCTCCGGTGCCGTCAGCGACCGGGCCGGCAAGTTCGAGATCGCCGACAGCGGCACCCTGTTCCTCGACGAGATCGGCGAGCTGCCGCTGTCGATCCAGGCCAAGCTGCTGCGGGCACTGCAGAGCGGCGAGATCCAGAGGGTCGGCAGTGACCGCCACCTGCGGGTCGATGTCCGCATCGTCGCCGCCACCAACCGGGATCTGCAGCAGGAAGTGGCCCAGGGCCGCTTCCGTGCCGACCTCTATCACCGGCTGTCGGTGTATCCCGTGCAGGTCCCGCCGCTGCGCGAACGGGGTCGTGATGTGCTGCTGCTGGCGGGCTATCTGCTCGAAGCCAGTCAGCAACGCCTAGGCATCCGCGCCCTGCGGCTGGCCGCCGAGGCCAAGCAGGCGCTGCTGGACTACAACTGGCCCGGCAACGTGCGGGAGCTCGAGCATCTGCTCAGCCGGGCCGCCCTCAAGGCCCGGTCGCAGAAACCGGGGGATACCGTGATCCTGCAGCGCCAGCACCTGGACCTGGAGCCGCTATCGGATACGGAGCAGTCGGTGCCTGCACTGCCCGGGCGGGAGGAGATGCCGCAAGGTATGGCGATGAAAGAGGCCCTGGACCGGTTCCAGCGGGATCTGGTCGTTCGGCGGCTGGATGAGCATAACGGCAATATGGCTGCCGCCGCGCGCAGCCTCGGTCTCAACCGCAGCAACTTCTATCGCCTGCTGCAGCGCCTGGACCTGCGTTAAGGCCATGGACGGCCTGTAGACAGAAAATGCAGGAGCAATTTTCTGCTAAGGCCATGGACGGCGGAAGGTCGCCCCGCCTGTAGACAGAAAATGCAGGAGTAAACGTCTGCTCAAGCTGTGAATAAGCTGTGTGGATATGGAGCCGGTCTGCCGCTCCATGTTGTCCACAGACAGGATTACGCCCCTCCGGTCCAAGCCGTGATCAACTTTATCGGCGTCAGTATTCCCGGGCCCTGGCATCCGGTTCGAAGTGCTTGTTACAAGCTTGTGCACAGCCTTGTTCAGGGTTTCTGTGGGCAGTTTTTAAGTATTCACAGGGCGGAGTTATCTACAACCCGATTTATTCACAAAACGGGCTGTAGTGCGGTCACCAGGGACCTCGATCAGGCTGTGCCGGCCTGCACCTGCAGCCGCGCCACCGGACGTTCGTCCAGGACAACATGAATCAGGGCCGTGGCCAGCGCGATGACGGCAGCCGACCACCAGACGATGTTGTAGGTGCCGGTTTCATCGTAGAGATAACCGCCGATCCAGACGCCGGTGAAGGAGCCGAGCTGGTGGTTCAGAAAGACGATGCCGTAGAGGGTGCCCATATAACGGACGCCGAACATCTGGGCGACCAGCCCGGAGGTCGGCGGTACGGTCGCCAGCCAGAGAAAGCCGGTGGCAATCGAGAACAGGTAGACCGAGGTAGTCGTCAGCGGTGCGACCATGAAAAGGGTGATGGCGACCGCACGCAGGGCATAGATGATGCCCAGCAGCTTTTTCTTCGAATACCGACCCGACCAGCTGCCGAACAGCAGGCAGCCAAAAATATTGAACAGCCCGATCAGTGACAGGCTGGTGACCGCGACACTGGCATCGAAGCCATTGTCGGTCAGGAACGCCGGCATATGGACGGTGATGAAGGCCAGTTGGAAGCCGCAGACGAAGAAGCCGGCGATCAGCAGCCAGTAATGGATATGGCCACGAGCTTCCTTGAGGGCCTCCGATAGCGTCTGCGGAGGGCCATCCAGAGCACTGTTCGCGGTGCTGCTGGCGTCGTTGCGGAACGGGCCGGCCAGCAGCAGCATGGCAAGGGCGCCGCCCGCCAGCAACAGCAGCGCTGTCTGCCAGCCGTAACTGGCAATGAAGGCCTGGGCGACCGGGATCACCAGCAGCTGGCCCGCGGAACCGGCCGCGGTGCCGAGCCCCAGTGCAAAGGCCCGGCGCTCCGGCGCGACCATGCGTGCCAGTGCCGGCAGCACCACACCGAAGCCGGTGCCTGCGATGCCCATGCCGACCAGAATGCCCGCGCCGGTATGCAGAGCCCAGATACTGTCGGCATTCGCCGTAACATAAAGCCCCAGCGCATAGGCAACGGCGCCGCCGAGCAGCGCCCGGAAGGTGCCGAAACGATCTGCAATCGCGCCGGCGATGGGCTGGAACAGTCCCCAGCACAGGTTCTGCAGTGCCAGCGAGAAGGCGAAGATCTCCCGACCGTAGCCGAACTCGGCCGAGATCGGTGGCATGAAGAAGCCCATGGACGAACGCAGACCGAAGTTGATCGCGAGCAGTACGCAGGCAAAGGCCACGAAGAGGCTGAGCAGTTTTACAGGTCTGTGCATGGTTCCGGGATCCAGCAGGAAGATCGTAGGGGGATGCGCGGGCAAGATGGACTATGTTAACGCTATATCGGTCTGGCTGTCAGGCGTCTGCAGTGTTCGATGAGAGCGTAACCTGGAATAAGCCGCAGGCGAATTCCGGGGACCGGCACGCACGGCATTTCCGCCGTCCCTGACGGTCAGTGCGCCCTGCAGTGCTCGATGACGCACCAAATCGTCGGGAACGATTTGGCATATCGTCGCTTGCGACGATAACCCGAAGGGCGAAGGCCATGGATGGCCTGAGTACAAATTTGTCGGGAACAAATTTGCGCGTCAGCCCGAAGGGGCAGCCACAGGGACGTGGCTGACAATCGAACCGGTTCGATGACGCACAGCGGTCGATCCGGCAACAAAAAAGCCCCACTGGCAACAGCGAGGCTTTCAAGTATAAGTGGTGCCCGGAGGCGGAATCGAACCACCGACACGGGGATTTTCAATCCCCTGCTCTACCGACTGAGCTATCCGGGCAACAACGGGCGCCAATTAAACACTCATGCCAGGCGTCTGTCAATGGCGGGGCCCCGGCTTTTTGCGGGCGCTCAGCCTTCGATGCCGTACTGCTCGCGGTAAGCCCTGATCGCCGCGATTTCCTCCTCCATGCCGCCTTTCTCCTCGAGATAGCTGACCACGTCGTTCAGGGTCACGATGCTGGCGACCGGCATGCCGTAGTCGCGCTCGACTTCCTGGATGGCCGACAGCTCGCCCTGGCCACGCTCCATACGGTTCAGAGCGATGACGACACCGGCGGGCGTGGCGCCGGCCTGCTCGATGATCTGCATGACTTCGCGGATGGCGGTGCCGGCCGTGATGACATCGTCGATGATCAGCACCCGGCCCTTGAGCTCGGCGCCGACCAGGTTGCCGCCTTCGCCATGGTCCTTGGCTTCCTTGCGATTGAAGACATAGGGCACATCGCGCTGGAAATCGGTCGCCAGTGAAACCGCTGCGGTGGTGGCCAGCGGGATGCCCTTGTAGGCCGGGCCGAAGAGGACATCGAACGGGATACCGGAATCCTCGATGGCGGCCGCATAGTATTTGCCCAGCTTGGCGAGGGCCTCTCCGGTGTTGAACAGGCCGGCATTGAAGAAGTAGGGGCTGGTTCGGCCGGATTTGAGGGTGAATTCGCCGAAACGCAGCACGCCGCGCTCGATGGCGAACTCGATAAAGGCTCTCTGGTAGTCCTGCATGGGGCTCTCCGCACTGAAATCTGATCGGCGCCTATGATATCAGCGTGCAGAGCGCCGCTCTATGGCGATTGTGACCTGAAGAAATTTCAATTTCGGCCGCTAACCTATACAATCCCTTCTTTGATTTCGACCATTGTTTTATTGCGCGCTTTACAGGACCGAAAGACATGCGTGTCATCACATTCAATACTCAGGGTATTGAACAGGCTGCCGACAAAGGCTTTTTCGATTGGATGGTACAGCAGGATGCCGACGTGGTATGCCTGCAGAATCTGCGCGCGAAGGAATATCAGCTCGACGCCGAGCGTTATCATCCGGAAGGCTACCACGCCTACTTCTTCGATGCGTTCGAAGACGGCTACAGCGGCGTTGCCATCTATACCCGGGAGCTGCCCAAGGCGATCATGACGGGGCTCGGCTTCGAGCTCTGCGATTTCCACGGCCGTTTCATCCAGGCCGATTTCGACAAGGTCAGCGTGGCCTCGATGTCGATTCCATCGGGTCTGAAGAGTCCGGAAGCCCAGGCCAACAAGGAAGAGTACCTCGAACTCTTCATGGGGCATCTGAAGAAAACGCTGCGCAAGCGCCGCGATTTCATCTTCTGCGGCACTTTCCATATCGCCCACAAGGCAATCGACCTGAGCAACTGGTATGTGAATCAGAGTGTCTCGGGCTTCCTGCCCCAGGAGCGGGAGTGGATGGAAGAGGTGCTCGGCGACATGGGCTTCGTCGATGCCTTCCGCCGCGTCAACAAGGCCGAGCGTCAGTACAGCTGGTGGCCGGACTACAATCGCGCCTGGTCGCTGAACGAAGGTGCGCGTCTGGACTATCAGATCACCACCGCCAATCTGCGCAACAGCGTCAAGGCGGCCCGCATCTACCGCGACGAGCAGTTCTCGCAGCATGCGCCGGTGATCATCGACTACAACATCGGCGGCAAATAAACAAAAAAGGGAGCTAAGCTCCCTTTTTGTTGTCTGCGTCCGGGTTATTTGGCCAGTGCGGCTTTCTGAGCCTCGATCAGCTGGCGGATTCCCTTGCGGGCCAGGTCCAGCATCGCATTGAGCTCGTCCTGGGTATAGGGCTCGCCCTCGGCGGTGCCCTGTACTTCGATAAAACCGTCGTTTTCCGTCATGATGACGTTCATGTCGGTATGGGCCCTGGAGTCCTCGGCGTAGTCGAGATCCAGTACCGGGTGGCCCTCGTAGATGCCGACCGATACCGCCGCCAGCATATGCTTGACCGGGTCGCCCTTCATGGCCCCGTGCTTGTCCTTCTTCAGCACATTGATGGCATCCTGCAACGCGACGTAGGCCCCGGTGATGGCCGCGGTGCGGGTGCCGCCATCGGCCTGCAGCACGTCGCAGTCGATGGTGATGGTGTTTTCACCAAGCTTGTTCAGGTTCAGGGCGGCGCGCAGAGAGCGGCCGATCAGACGCTGGATCTCGACGGTGCGTCCGCCCTGCTTGCCGCGGGCCGCTTCGCGGTCGGTGCGGGTATTGGTGGAGCGGGGCAGCATGCCGTATTCGGCCGTAACCCAGCCCTGGCCGCTGCCACGCAGGAAGCGCGGCACACCACGGTCGACGGAGGCGGTACAGAGCACCTTGGTATCGCCGAATTCGACCAGTACCGAACCTTCCGCATGTTTGGTGAAGTTGCGCGTAATCCTGATCTCGCGCATCTGGTCCGGCTGACGCCCGCTCGGACGCAGCTTTTTAAGTCCCAGGTTCTGCAGCTGTTCGGAGATGCTCGAACTCATCGTCGTCTTGTACCTTTATCTTTGGGGAGCCCGGCGGTGCAGGGCAGCCTGTCGGACTTAACACGGATCTACTGCGGCGAAGCCGATTTTGGTCTTTTTTTGTTCTCTTTTTCATTAAATAGAACCACTATTCGCTTTAAAAGAGCTCAAAAACCGTCTCAAAACGGACTTCACCTCGCTACGATCGGTCAAGCTCCGCCAGGCTGCCAGATATCGGCCGGGCTGTTAGAATGGCTTTCCGAACAGCCAATTCTAATCGAGATCGGACGACATGACACGCAGTATGACGGCCTTCACCCGCCAGGAGACCCAGAGCGACTGGGGCAGCCTGGTCTGGGAAATTCGCTCGGTAAACCATCGATATCTGGAACCCCACCTGCGCCTGCCGGAGAGCCTGCGTGAACTCGAGGGCGCGCTACGCGAACAGCTGCGCAAATCCCTCAGCCGCGGCAAGGTCGAGTGTACCCTGCGTTTCGTACCGGAGACCCAGCAGCAGACCCTCAGTGTCGACCGGGATTTTGCCGCGCAGCTGATCGCGGCGGCTCAGGACCTGCGCACGCTGATGACCGACAGCCAGCCGCTGAACCCGCTGGAAGTCCTGCGCTGGCCCGGTGTCATGCGTGAAAGCGAACTCGATATGGAGGCTGTGAAAAAAGCCTCGCTGGCGCTGTTCAGCCAGGCGCTGAAGGATCTGGCCGAAGGCCGCAGCCGGGAGGGCGCGGAGCTGGCCCAGCTGATCGAAATGCGGCTCGACGGCATCGAACAGGTCGTCGCCCAGGTTCGCAAGCGCCTGCCCGAAATCCTCCAGGCCCAGCGCGACAACCTGCGCAGCCGCCTGGCCGAACTGCAGGAAGAGCTGGACGAAAACCGCCTCGAGCAGGAAATCGCCCTGCTGGCCCAGAAAGCCGACGTTGACGAGGAGCTGGACCGCCTCGGCACCCATGTCCAGGAAGTGCGTCGCGTACTGAAGCAGAAGGACCCGATCGGCCGCCGCCTCGACTTCCTGATGCAGGAACTCAACCGCGAAGCCAACACCCTGTCGTCGAAATCCATCGTCGCCGACACCACCCAGTGCGCCGTCGAACTGAAGGTGCTGATCGAGCAGATGCGGGAACAAATTCAAAATATCGAGTAAAGCTTCTCGGAGCACTGGGTTCAGCGTTGTCACGCTGACCAGCAAGAGGGGTTTAACGACGATCGACCCTGAGCGCATCCATCAAGGGATGATCGGTAACGATGCGCTAAGCTTCCCTGAACGGCCGGAGAGGGACCCATGGCGGAACGAAGCAACTTCGAGTTCCTTGGTGAACACGACCCCATCTTTTTGCAGCTGGCATCGGTAGCTGAGCGCGCCTTTGCCAGTGATCCGAATACTACGCTGATCAAGCTGCGCCAGCTCGGCGAGGCGCTCGCCCAGGATCTGGCCGTACGCAGCGGTATCGAGCTCGACGAGAAGACGACCCAGGCCGATCTGCTGTTCAGGCTCGGTCGCGAGATACGACTCGAGCCCGCCATTCGCGATCTGTTCCACACACTACGCAAGGAAGGTAACCGGGCGACGCACGAGTTTCGGACGCAGCACCGGGAGGCGATACAGGGACTGCAGGTGGCCCGGGCGCTGGCGATCTGGTTTCACCAGTCGTTTGGCAAGGCGGGAACAAGCTTCAAGCCAGGCCCCTTCGTGCCACCCGAGGATCCCAGCGGCCAGCTACGCGACCTCCAGAATCAGATTGATCAGTTGCGTGCGCAGCTGCAGGGCGCCAGCGAGCAACTGGAAAGCCACCAGCAGGAAGCTGAGAAACAGCAGCAGCTGGCGGAGCTGATAGCCCGCGAGAAAGAAGAGTATGCCGTACTGGCCGAGCAGATGGATGCCGAGGCCCGGACTTACGAGCAGATCGCGCTTGAGCATGAGCAGATGCTGGAGCAGCAGCGTAACGAGTTCGAAAGGCGTCTGAAGGCGCTGCAGGATGAGCTGCTGGCCCATAAGGAAAAGGCGAAGGAAGCTCAGCAGGCAGTCAGCCATTCCACCCGGAAGGCCGCCGCGCAGTTCACGCCAAACGAAGAGCTGACCCGCATCCTTATCGACCAGCAACTCATCGATGCCGGCTGGGAAGCTGACTCCGAGGAACTGACTTACCAAAAAGGCGCCCGTCCGGAAAAAGGCACGAACCGGGCTATTGCCGAGTGGCCGACGGTGGGTCGCCAGGCGGCAGACTATGTCCTGTTCGCCGGTCTTATTCCTGTTGCCATCGTCGAGGCGAAACGCGAGAACACCAATGTAGCTGGGAAGATTCCGCAGGCGGAACGCTACTCCAGGGGATTCGAGCCTGTGGTGGGAATGGAACCTGCTTGGGAATTGGAGGGGCGCAGTGAGGCCTGGTCCGGCGCGGAATCGACGCCGTTCAAGGTACCCTTTGTCTATTCGTGCAATGGTCGGCCCTTCGTGAAACAACTGGCCGAGCAGTCCGGTACCTGGTTTCGCGATGTGCGCCACCCCAGCAACACCGCCAAGGCGCTGCATGACTTTCACAGTCCCGAAGGATTGATGGACCGCCTCAAGCGCAGCAGGAGCGACGCCGAAGCGAAATTGAAGCAGGAAGGGTTCGCCTATCTGAAGGTACGAGACTACCAGCAGAGAGCGATAGAGGCGGTCGAGGCTGCACTGGAAGGCGATCAGCAGAATTGCTTGCTGGCGATGGCGACCGGTACCGGCAAGACTCGCACAATCATCGGGCTGATGTATCGCTTCCTGAAGACGGAGCGCTTTCGCCGCATCCTGTTCCTGGTTGACCGTACCGCGTTGGGCCAGCAGGCGATCGATGCCTTCAATGAAGCGCCTCTGGAGCAGAACCAGACCCTGTCGAAGATCTATAACGTCGCAGAGTTAGGCGACATGGCCGCCGAAGCCGAAACCCGCATTCAGGTCGCGACGGTACAGGCGATGGTCAAGCGCATCTTTCAGTCTGACACCCCGCCTAGCGTCGATGCCTTTGACTGCATCATCATTGACGAGGCCCATCGGGGCTACACACTGGATCAGGAGATGACCGAGGGTGAACTGGCCAATCGTGATACCAGCCAGTACCTGTCCAGCTACCGCCGCGTGCTCGACTATTTCGATGCGATCAAGGTTGGACTCACGGCCACCCCGGCGAAACACACCACCGAAATATTCGGCAAGCCGGTCTACACGTACTCCTATCGTGAAGCTGTGGCCGACGACTGGCTGATCGACCATGAGCCGCCAATCCGTTACGAAACCCTGCTAAGCCGCCACGGCATCCACTTCGACCAGGGCGAGCAGGTCAGCGCAATCAACATCCATACCGGCGAGGTACAGCTGGCCGAGCTTGAAGATGAGCTGGACTTCGAAGTCGAGGCCTTCAACCGCAGAGTGATCAGTGAACCGTTCAATGAGGTCATCTGCAAGCAACTGGCGCAGGAACTCGACCCCACGGGCGACGAGAAAACCATGATCTTCTGCGCCACCGACCTGCATGCGGATATGGTGAAACGGCTGCTTGATGCCGCCTTCAGCGAGCTCTGGGGTGACGATTACAACGAGGCGGCGGTCAAGAAGATCACAGGCGCCAGCGACAAGGTGGATCAATTGATCCGCCAGTACAAAAACGAGCGCTATCCCAATATCGCCATCACCGTTGACCTGCTTACTACCGGCATCGACGTGCCGCCGATCTGTCATCTGGTGTTTTTGCGCCGGGTGCGTTCGCGCATTCTCTATGAACAGATGATCGGGCGGGCAACTCGGCGCTGCGACGAGATCGGCAAGACGGTATTCAAGATCTACGATCCGGTCGATATCTATGCCGCGCTCGAAGATGTGACCAGCATGAAACCACTGGTAAAGGACCCGAATATCACCATCGAACAGCTGGTGGATGAGCTAACGGATCCTGAGCGTCTCTCACAGGGGTTAGGTTCGCCGGGAAACAGTCCCGACGGCAGCCATGCCCATGATGTCCTCGATGCCCTCAGTCAAAAGGTGATGCGTGTCCTGCGCAAGGCCAGTAACCGGGCCGAGACACGGCCGGAGGTCAGGCAGAAACTGGACGAGCTGGAACAACTTTGGGGCGTGGCGCCGGACGAACTCCACCAGCATCTGCACAAGATCGGCCCACAGGATGCTGCCGACTTTATCCAACGCCATCAGGGCTTGCTGAACCAGCTTGCAGAGGTTAATCAGTTGCTGGGCAGCGAACGTTATCCGCTGATCTCGGAGCATGACGACGAGCTGTTGGTCAGGGAACAAAGCTATGGCGAATACGGGAAGCCGGCGGACTATCTGCAGAGCTTCAACGACTTCATTCGCAGCCAGCTTAACCAGTCCGTGGCTCTGGGCGTGGTCGTCAACAAGCCAAAGGATCTGACCCGCGAGCAGCTGAAGGAGGTGCGTCTGTTGCTGGATCAGCACGGCTACTCGGAGGCCGGTCTGCAGAGCGCCTGGCGCAATGAAACCAATCAGGAGATTGCTGCTACCATAGTCGGCCACATCCGTCGGGCGGCCCTGGGCGAAGCGCTGGTACCTTTCGAACAGCGCGTCGCCCATGCTATGCAACGGATCTACGAGCAGCACTCCTGGACCCAGGTACAGCGTAAGTGGCTGGACCGGTTGGCCAAGCAGTTGACGCACGAGGTGGTTATCGACCAGCAGTTCGTTAACCGGGCCTTTGCCACCGATGGCGGTGCCAAGGGGCTTGATAAGCGGTTGGGCGGTCAACTCGAGACAGTGATGCACGAATTGGCTGACCAGCTGTGGGAAGAAGCAGGCTAATCCACCGCTCGGCAGAAGTATCACGAAATTGAAAACATTACAGGGAGTTTGGTGCGTATGGAATTCGCTACTCAGCTGGAACTGAACGTCAGGGCGGGTGCGCCCATTGTCCAGATCATCAGTTACGAAACGCTAAGAATCCAGGCCTGCTGCCAGCGTGTCGCAGGCTCCTTAGGGTACGAGTTCTATATCTGGAATCGCACTCAGGGCCTGCGTCATTGCAAGAGCAGCTCACAGTCAACTGAAGATTACCGTCAGCCCCATGAGATATTCGAGTGGCTGGATGAGCAGGTGCAGCAACAAGAGAAGGTTCTGCTGCTGCTGGAGGATTTCCATCCTGATCTGGCGGATAACCAACTTGAAACCATAAGCCGTCTGCGCAACTTTGCTATCTCGGTCGCGAAGCGGAAGTGCAGGACTGCTGCATCGTCATCTCACAGCCCGTGCCGGTTCTGCCGCCGGAACTGGAAAAGGAAGTACAGGTGCTGGAAATGCCGTTGCCGGGCATCGGTGAGCTGAAGCAGATCATGCAGCAGGCACGCCAGCGGTTCGACCTGCCGGAGCGTGAGTACCAGGAGTCTCCCCGTCTGCTCGAAGCCGCGCTGGGACTGTCGACCAGCGAGGCACAGCTGGCGTTTGCGCGAGCCATTACTGAAAAGGGCCGCCTGACCGAAGCTGAGATTCCGCTGATCGTCGGTGAAAAGGAGCAGGTGATTCGCAAGAGCGGCCACCTGGAATATTTTCATCCCAAGGCCCGGCTCGATGACATTGGCGGGCTTGATCGTCTCAAGGCCTGGCTGCAGCGCCGCAATCAGGCATTTTCCGAGGAAGCCCGTGAGTTCGGCCTCGAAGCGCCGCGAGGTGTTCTGCTGTTGGGCCTACCCGGTACCGGTAAAAGTCTGGCCGCCAAAGCGGTGGCAAATGCCTGGCAGTTGCCATTGCTCCGGCTCGATATGGGCCGCATCTACGGCGGGATTGTCGGACAGTCGGAAGAGAACATGCGTCGGGCTTTGCACATGGCGGAGACGCTTTCGCCCTGCATCCTCTGGGTCGACGAGATCGAGAAGGCGCTCTCGGGAATGAAGAGTTCCGGCAGCACCGATGGCGGCACCACCGCGCGTGTCCTCGGCAGTTTTCTGACCTGGTTGCAGGAGAAGCAAAAGCCAGTTTTCGTGGTCGCTACGGCTAACCATATTGAACACCTCCCGCCCGAGTTGCTGCGAAAGGGGCGTGTCGACGAGATCTTCTTCGTGGATCTGCCTGTCGAAGCCGATCGGGTCGAAATTCTCAAGATTCACTTGCGAGCTCGCGGTCGCCGCGACGAGGATTTCAGCGAAGAAGAGCTCCGAAAACTGGCTCGACAGGCGCAGTGCTTCACCGGCGCCGAGCTGGAGGAGGTCGTCAAGGAAGCACTGTTTAGAGCGTTCGATGATGGCCGGCAGCTGCGGCAAACGGATCTTGCTGATGCCATTGCAGAGACAACACCGTTGTCGCAGACGATGCACGAACTAATCCGTGACACCCGTGATTGGGCCAGGGGCGTGCAATTACAGCCAGCAGCGCAGCTCCTGAAGAACTGCCGGTTAACCCGCAGGGTGCAAAAGCTCCGCGGCTGCGGCAGGAAGGGGAAAACCCATTCTTGAAAGCCTAGGGAGAGGGAACTCCGTACGATGGCCAATCCATTTTTCGTAGCACTCGGTGACCGGAACGGGACACTGGAAGAAGCTGCCAGCAGGGGGCTGGAGCCTTTTCGGCACTACCTGCAGAACGCGATCAATGCCAGCAGGAACCGACAGGTCAGCTGTCGATGGAAGCCCCTCGATGCTCAGCAGTGGCGTCTAAGCATTGAGGCGGAGGTTTATCGGGTACATCCGTTCAGCGAGGTGGAGCTGCTGCTCTCCGAGCCCGGCTGGTATGCAATCACCCGGGATCTCGTAGAAGACATTCCACTGGATGACTCTTTCGCACTCGACCCGGACGACCCTGTCATCGTGGGCAAGGGGCGGGATCGGCAAAATATCCGCCTGACGGTCGCCGATGTTCGGCAACGTGCGGGGGAGGTCCAGGTACGACTTGGAGAAGGTCTCGATCTCGACCGGATTTCCTGGTGCGGTTACGCCTTGGGTGTTCGCAGTCTGGACGTCGCCCTGGATAGCGAGCTGAAGCTCGATATCGATGGACGGACACGTCGCGCCTCTCGGGTGGAAGGGAGCCGCTACCGCATTGATGGAGCCGTTGAGCCCACCTCTGAACTGACATGCGAGGGCCAGCGGCTGGCCTTTCGTGTGCTCAAGTCGTTCGATCCTGCCAGCCTGGGGTCGCCGGACCTGTATCGGCGCGAAGGCGAAAGCTACTTGCTGTTTGCCGAGCGAGAACCAAAGGGCATCCTGGGCCGCGTCGAGCCCGAAACGCAGCGCTGGTACCAGGGACTAGGGGCTTCCCATTTGTCGGTCGATGGCGCGCCTCTGCAGGAGCAACACTGGAAGTGCGAATCGGTTCCGGATAAAGGTCGGCTGTACCTGCAACTGACCGCACTGGAGGCGGGGGCTCCCTCATTGCCGGGGCAGGTCTCCCTGACCGCACAGCCAAACGTGACACTTTCGTGCAACCGGATCGAAAGCCGGGATAAGTGGATTCAACTGATCGAGGACGACGAGGCTGACGATCAGCAGGCAGGACAGTCCAGTCTCGAATACTTCTTTGGCGACAACATTCGCATACTGGACAGCAAAGCCAAACGCGGCGATGAGGGTTACAGCATTATCAAAGCGCGTCCTGACGAATGCCAGTTGTTGCTACGTAGAGGAAAGGGCAAGGGCGGGAACAGCGTTTTCCCGACGCAGGATCAGCTGCAGGTTCAGGTCGATACATCTCAGCTGGAGAAACAGAAACAGGCCATACAGAGCCTGCAGCGGGATCCCGCATTGGCGCACGCTTCGTTGATTCGGCTATTCGAGCATCGCGAACGCACGCGTTGGCCGGAGGTCGAAGCAGTGCCCGAGGTCGATATCAATTGGCAGGTACTGACAGACATAACCTTTGACGGCTGTGACCGACAGCGCGAGTTCGTGAGCAAGGCCCTGGCCACACCTGACTTCGCCATTCTGGACGGGCCTCCCGGCACCGGTAAAACGACGACGATCCTGGAGCTGATCGTACAACTGGTCCGGCGCGGTCAGCGAGTGTTGCTGAGTGCCTCGACCCACGCCGCGATTAACAACGTGCTGGAAAGGATTCAGCGGGATCGCGTGCTGGCAGCAGAGGTGTTTCCGCTGCGGATCGGCGACGAGAACCGCGCAGTCGGTGTGGAGGCAATGCAGTACGACAACCAGCTCAAAGAACTTCGCGATCAGACCGGGTTCGAAGTGTCGGAACAGCTGCTGGTGGACGCCTCCAATCTGGTTTGCGGCACCACGATCGGCATTCTGCGGTTGTTCAGGAACCGCGCTCTCGGCCTGGAGGCCGGCGAGCCGCCATTCGACGTTCTGATTGTCGATGAGTGCAGTAAAACGACCTTTCAGGAGTTCCTGGTGCCCGCGCGATATGCGCGGCGCTGGGTGCTGGTGGGCGACGAGCGCCAACTCTCTCCGTTTGCGGAGCGCGAACAGATCACGGCCAACCTGGATCAGCTGATGCTGAAACCGGGAAAATCCAAAGAACCGGCGGTACTGCTCGACCCGGCCATTCAAAAGGCATGCTTCTACCTGCAGGAGTTCCATCCGTACAGGGACAGGCTAATCGTGCCGGTTTCCCTGCCGGTACTGCGGGCTCTTGGTGCAGAGCTGCAGCATCGGGATCCGAAAGCCCATGAAGAAATTCTGCTGCTGGGGCCAAAACAGCAGGGCGTCAATATGCCGGGCTGCTGGTTAACGCCCGAACGATGCAGCGAAGAGCCTTATCACCTGTATGCCCACAATCTGATTTTTATTGAAGAGGGCTTGCTGCCTGAGCTGCGTGATCGCCTGCCGGACGATGCCATCTTACTACACCCGGACTGGCAGGAGAGCGGGCATGCTTTCCGCCACCGCGCCGGTTGGGCAAACCGGCACCAGTTCCGGCTCCGCGGTCGCGAAGTCCTGAATGATGGTTTCGAGGTACACCAGAAAGTCAGTGACCGGCTTGGGTCGACCGGTTGGTCGGACGAAGTCTGCTGGCGCCTCGAGCGCGAATACTGGCTGCGCTTTCTCAAGGGGAACAAACATGCCTACCTGAAGGAACAGCTGGACAGGCTGCTCCCTAAATCAGTGCAGGCTGACGGTCGCATCTATACGCTCAGGAACATAGCATTTCCGTCCATTCTGGAGGCGCTGTCGGGTGATGGCCTGGAGAAAAAAGGAAAGATGAGCCCACCACTCTGAACCAGGGCTTTCAGCCAGCTGAGCGTCAGCAGCGCCATTCGACCCTAAGCCACCAGCACCGGATGCATCCGGATATTTCACGCTTCCCCCGGGACGAGTTCTACAGCCATGATCGGCGCAACCGCTCGCTGCTGGATGGTAGTCAGGTCGCCAGTGCCCGAGCCTGGGACTATAACGCGTACCCCAGCCGCAGCCATTGGTTGCACGTTTCGGGCAAGGTTGTGAGGAACCGCAATGAGAAGGAGGTCAAGGCGGTTATAGCCGAACTGGACCGATTCTGCGGCTGGGCCGCTAGACAGGACAAAACCTACGATGTCGCCGTGCTGACGTTCTACAAGGGTCAGGAAAGCGCGCTGCGCGAAGCGTTGCAGAAGCTCCCTGGCAATGCCAAAGCCTACAGTCGCTTCACGTACAAAGGCGTTGCAATCAAACTGGCAACGGTCGATTTCTTTCAGGGGCAGGAGGCTGACCTTGTCATCCTGTCGATGGTCAACACCCATCGCGACGGCTTTATGGACAGCCCCAACCGTCTTAACGTCAGTATCACCCGGGCCCGCTACCAATTGCTGATCGTTGGCGATCGGGACTACTTCGCCAAGCGCTCGCGAACGCAGGAGCTTAAAGCCCTGGCCCAGGCCTGTTCATTCCAAGGGACTCACGAATGAAAATTACTCTGCAACGCCGCCTCAGGGTACAACGTTTCCCGGTTCTGGCGAGCGTGATTCTACGCAAGTCGCGTCCCGATATCGCGGAACTGATTCGTGCCGCGCAGCAAAATCCAGATGCGATGCCGCCTCGTCTGATGAGCTATCTCCGGCGTGAAGGGCTCTGGGACACCGAAACGAAAGCCATCACTGCTGCCGCACGGCAGGTACTGGAAACGGGCAGCGTTCCCGCGCGTGAGCGCGGCCTGTATTCCATCTGGTATAGCGACAACGATCCCCTGCTGGGTACCCGACCGCTTTTGCTCCAGCGCAATACGGCGAACTGGGGGCCATCCTGGGATAAAGCGAAGCGCCATGGAGATGACAGCGTTTTGGCGGTAACGGCTCCAGCAACCTGTTTTGTCCATGATGGCCAGGCGCCACAACAACTGACGCTGGAACGGTTGAGGCCGGAAGTTGCCGACGCTCCGGAGAAATCCGCAACGCTGGATCTTACGTGGATCCTGGTTGATCAGCACTCGGAGTTACTGCTGCAAGGGGATCTGGAACTCCTTGGTGAAGCCCAGAAGGGCAAAGGCCAGCAGCGCAAAAACCGTGTCGAAAGGATATCGCTCCGGCTTCAATGGAGCAGAATGCAGGTTCCGGCATTGCTAGAGCAAATCGCCACGGCGCAGGACTACAGCTGGGATGCAGACGCACAACGGGCTCTTTGCTGGGTGCCGGAGGATTTCGGTCAGCTATGCAACTTCGAGGTCGCAGAGCATGAGCTACTGCGCCTGCAATGCCCCGAGAACGGATCCTTCGAAAAAGTGCTACTGGAGCAGTATCCGCTTAAGCCCAAGGGTAAACAGGTTGCCGACCAGTGGCGAATGCGCTGGCTTGAGCAGCAATTTGCCGGGGCCTATACCTCGCCGGAGGACGCACTGCGACAGCAGAAAGCCTGGCTGCAGCAGCCGGCGATGGCCGGCTTCGAACTGCAGCCACTACAGGGCCAGGAACTGCTGAACCGGCTGGATCGCAGGCGGGCGCCCGAGAGCTACTGGCACCTGGCCGCGCTGCAGGACCTGGCCCCAACCCGACACAAGCGCCATCGCTCAGTACTGACGTATCAGAAGGGGCAGACCTTCGACCTGACCGAATTTGTCGAACGTCTCACCCATGGTCATCCGGTGCAGTATTGCGTTTACGCCGATCCTCATTACAAAAACCGCTGGCAGGCGGGCAATCTCGAGTGGATTCAGAGCCAGTTGCAGGCCCAGCAGGGGCGGGTACTGACCCGTGCCGGGGAGTTGCCCCGGGTACCGCCTCGCTGGGATATCGAGACGGTATCCCGTGAGGACGGTGGTCACGATCGTTTTTGGGTATTTGTAACCGATGCCGGTATTCACTGCTGGACCTGTACGACCAGCCTGGACTTTTTGATACGCGACGGCCATGGCAACCGGGTTCGGGAGGTGGTCACTTTTGCACCCATTCCCGAGGATCAAATTCCCGAGTTTATTGAACAGGCCATCGATGCGATGCAGGGAGAGCCCGCATGATCCAGTCCAGAACGGAATCCTTTAACGTCAGCCATGAAAATGAAGAGCTGCAGGCCCTGTTTGTCGCCCGGTCAGGGGACCTGGCGGTGGGCCGGCATCAGGGACAGTGGTTTAACCTGAACAGCCCCTTTCCGATCCAGCTTCTGGACCGGGCCGGCAGAACCCTGCTGGTGGCCATCCGGTATCTGGACGATCCGGAGCTGATTGCACGCCTGCAGGCCCGCGCCGATGCGGGTGTACGCATTTATCTGTTGCTTGGCGAAGATGCCAGAAACCGCTCCGCGATCGAGGCGCTGGCAGGACGTTGCCTGATACGCTGCGGTGTGAAGCAGAACGGCACCTTGCTACTGCTGGACCAGGGGGCGGATACAGCGCAAGGTTTTATCCTCTCTGGCGGGATACCCGATAGTCGTTATTGGCTCAAGCTGACCACTGGCCAGTGTGATGATTATTTCAGGCTCTTCTGCCACCTGTTCTGGCAACAGGCGGGCACCGAGTATCTGAGACAGGGGCAACAGTCGCAACAGGCCGTTGTCAGCCCACTCGGCACCATCGACCTCAACCATCAGGATGCGCTCGCCGGCAAGCTCGGGGAAAACCTGCGTCAGGCATGGTCTGAGATGCAGTACGCCATGATGTCCGACTCTGTGTCGCTGTTCGATCTGAAAGACCTGCCTGAAGCCGGACGAGGTACGCTGATCTGCGAGTTGTCTCAGCTTGACGCTTCTCGCGCCATCAAGCTCGGCGAAAGCGTTGCCAGTCTGGTGTTGACGGAACAGGACGGCATGCCGCAAATAGTGCAGGGATACGACCGGTCACACTGGATGCTGCCCAGCCGCACGCGCGAACAGGATATCAACTGGTGCATAAGGCTGGCTCCCGAACAGCTGAGCGATGTTTCGTCGCATCTGGCCCGCTGGGGCGACGCGGGTCGCTGGCAGTATCGCTCCCGCATACGGATTGCCGATATCGGCCAGCCGGTACGCTTTGCCGACCAGTTGGAGCTTGAGCAGCAGTGCCTGCCCCGCAGGAGCGTCGAACTGGATCCGGTGCAGGCCCCGAGCATCGACGACTTCCTCGAAGCCAGTGCCCGGGATCTCGCCGCGAGCCAAATTAGAGTGGACCGCGAGCGGCTTGCGCATGTGATCGACTACAAAGTCGAGATTCGTCCGCCGCTTCGCCCGGAACAGGCTGTCGCCGATCCGCTGCATCGAGCCTGGACTCAGGTCCGGCAAAAATGGTCGGGCCGGGTCGACGAACTGTCCGGCATGCTCAACCGGGAAGCTTCCTCTCGCGGCGGTATTGGTGAGCGTATTCTCGGTGCTTTGGGCAGCTTTATCGCCTCACAGGACCACAGGCGGAAGGAGCTTGAGCGCGAGCTTGAGGTACTAGCGTCCTGGGACTGCGCACTCTTCCCGCCCTCGGTACGATCTGAAAGGCTTGAGCAGCTCAATAACATTGCCAAGCAGTTGCACAAACGTCGGGAGCGTTGGGCCGAGAAGGTCGACGAAACACGTCAGCAGCAGGAGTGGGGACAAAAGCGGCAAAGGCTGGCGGATGACCTTCGGGCCGCAAACGAAGCGGCCGACAAATGTCGCCGGCGTGCAGACGAGAACCGGCTGAATTCGGATCAGGCGCTGGAACAGCTAAAAAAGAACCTGCTTGATGGCTGGCACGCCTGGATCAGGGACTCTGGTCCGCAACTGAGTCCCCAGAAGTTCTGGGATGCTGCCGGGATGGCGGCATTCGATGCCAGTGAAGCGCTCGCGTGGATCGACAAATACCATTCGCAGCTTCCGGGTGATCCGAAGCGTACCGTCAAACGACTACGGGACGACTACCGGACAGGCCAGCAGAAGCA
The DNA here is from genome assembly GCF_042661465.1 of Marinobacterium aestuariivivens. Lineage (NCBI taxonomy): Bacteria > Pseudomonadati > Pseudomonadota > Gammaproteobacteria > Oceanospirillales > Oceanospirillaceae > Marinobacterium > Marinobacterium aestuariivivens. Next base: position 2,390,525 of record NZ_JBHSWE010000001.1, read on the forward strand.
GGAACGGGATCTGAAGGAGCTGGAAAAACGGCAGCAGCAGGCGGTGCAGGAGATCGCTCGCCTCGAGCAGGCTCTGCAGGACCATGGCGATCGCTTCCAGTACCGGCCGTCTGCCAACCCGGTCGAACTGGGTCGTCTGTTGGGTGTGCAGGATTCAGCAGCGATCAAGCCCCTGCTAATCGACTGGCCAGACGAGGACCTGCCTCAACCTGGCACACATCTGGTCAGCTTCGATCGCCAGCGCTGGCTGGTGATCGACAGCCTGGACCAGCTGGAAGCCGCGCGTCAGGACGCACAGCGGCTCAATGCCATCATCTGCACGGAGAAGCCGGAAAATGCCTGAACAGCGGATCACGCTCACTATCGACGAGCAGGGCGGTATTACCGCCAAAACCAGTGGCTTCAAGGGCGAGACCTGTCTCGAAGCGCTCGATGAGCTACTCGACCTCGAAGCCGGCGTCTCCTCGGTAAAGAAAACCGACGAATACAACCAGCAGGTGGACGTCCGGGCCAAGACGACCGTGACCCAGAGGAGGGGATAATATGAGTGCAGTCATCAAGACACTGACACCCTTCACTAGCCAGATCCTGTTGCTGGAGGCGCTGGAAGAGGTAGGCGCGGAACCGCAGTTGCTGGATAGCGCGACTATGTTGAGAGAGCTCAGGCACCGAGGCGGGCTACAGGTGGGCGATATCCTGACCAATCGCCGAGACTACAATGGTCTGCAGCATTTTCGACGGGTTGGCGAGGTCTATCAGCTGCGACACGATGCCGATGAGTTTAATGGCTCCATTATCAGCCGCCTGCAGGATCGCAAGTATCGAAGCGTGACCGACTTTCTCGCTCAGCTTGAGGGGGCTTACAAGAATGCCCACCAGCGCCTGCTCCAGCGTCTGGCCGAGGAAGAGCGCCAGCGATTGGAGCAGGAACGCGTCGCACGCGTCGAAGCGACCCGCCTGAAGGCGATTGAGCGTGCCAAAGCGCAGGGCTACTCCGTCAAGGAGCACCGTGCCAATGGCAAGATCCAGCTGGTGCTGACGCGAACGGTGTACTGATCGTGCTGGTGGACGAGTTCAATGTCGCGCACCTTGAGCCCGCCAGTCATATATACGGGCCCGGGCGCCGTTTTGTGGTCTGGCTTCAGGGCTGCACGCTGGCCTGCGCCGGTTGCTGGAACACGCAGATGTGGCCGCGACGTCCCAGGACCCTCATTCACCGGGAAGCGTTGCTGGCACAGATTCTGGCGACCGGGGATCTGACGGGCATCACGCTGCTGGGGGCGAGCCGCTGCAGCAGGCCCGGAACAGTCTCTGGCTGCTGCTGCAGGTTCGCGAGCAGGGGCTGGATGTGATGGTCTACAGCGGCTACAGCCTCGACGAGATCGAGGCCGATCCGGAGCGCCGACCGGTACTGGCGCTTTGTGACATCCTCATCGCTGGCCGTTATGATCAGCGCCAGCGCAATATCAATCTTCGGTGGCGGGGTTCGGAGAACCAGCAGGTGCTCTTCCCCAGTGGCAAGTACGACGAGCGGATTCTGGCCGATGCCAACGAAGTGGAATTGATTATCGATGATCAGGGGGCTGCTACCCTGCTGGGGTATCCGCAGCATCCCGACCTGATCCATACACTGGTTGACTAGCATGTCCAATAACGAAATCGTCCAGAAACTCTGGAACCTCTGCGACGTCCTGCGGGACGACGGCATTAACTACTCCGACTATGTCACCGAGCTGGTGTTGCTGCTGTTCATCAAGATGGAGTACGAGAACGCCGAGGCGGGTATTCTGAACGAGCACAAGCTGCCCGCGGGCTGTCGCTGGCCGAGCCTGCGTGACCAGTCCGGTCTGAACCTGCTGAACCACTACCGGCAGATGCTGCTGGACCTGGGTAAGGACGCGGACCCACTGATCGCGGCGATCTATGCCGATGCCCAGACCCGGCTGCGCGAGCCGCGCCATCTGGAGCAGCTTATAAAGAGCCTGGATGCGATCGACTGGTTCAGCGCCCAAAAGGACGGCCTCGGTGACCTCTACGAGGGCCTGCTGGAGAAGAACGCCAGCGAGACCAAGTCCGGTGCCGGCCAGTACTTCACGCCGCGCCCGCTGATCGACTCGATTATCCGCTGCATCAAGCCGCAGGCCGGCGAGGTGATCCAGGATCCGGCGGCCGGTACCGCGGGCTTCCTGATCGCGGCCGACACCTACATCAAGAGCGAGACCGACGACCTCTACGACCTGGACGAAAAGGCCCAGCGCTTCCAACGCAACAACGCCTTTGTCGGCATGGAGCTGGTGCCGGGCACCCGTCGTCTGTCACTGATGAACTGCCTGCTGCATGGCATGGAAGGTGACGACGAAGGTGTCGTTCACCTTGGAAATACCCTCGGTCTGCCGGGCACCCAGTTGCCGAAGGCGGATTTGATCCTGGCCAACCCACCGTTTGGTACCGCCAAGGGCGGTGGTGGGCCGACCCGGGATGACTTCACTTACAAGACCAGCAACAAGCAGCTGGCCTTCCTGCAGCATATCTACCGCAGCCTCAAGCCCGGTGGCCGTGCTGCCATCGTGCTGCCGGACAATGTGCTGTTCGAAGCAGGCGTTGGTACTGAGATCCGCCGGGACCTGATGCACAAGTGCAACCTGCACACCATCCTGCGGCTGCCCACCGGCATCTTCTATGCCCAGGGTGTAAAGACCAACGTGTTGTTCTTTACCCGCGGCAGCGCCACCGATCCACGCCAGGAGGAGAACTGCACTGAGAATGTCTGGGTATACGATCTGCGTACCAATATGCCGAGCTTCGGCAAACGTACACCGTTCGGCCCACAGCACCTGAAATCCTTTGAGAGGGTCTACGGCGAGAATGCGGATGGCACCAGCCCGCGTACCGAAGGCGAATGGAGCTTTGGTGCCGAACAGATCGATGTGGCCGAGTCGGATGAGAACCAGGGGTTCTGGGCGACCTTCAGATCAGCCGCTGGCGCTGCTTCTCCCGTGACTGGGTCCGCGATACCAAGGGTGACTCCCTCGATATCAGTTGGCTCAAGGACAACGACAGCATCGATGCTGCCGACCTGCCTGAGCCTGACGTGTTAGCGGCCGAAGCGATGGGTGAACTTACCGAAGCGCTGCGGGAGTTGGATGAGCTGATGCAAGAGTTAGGGGCTGGAGATCAGGCGATGGCTCAACGGGTGTTGTTAGTTGAGGCGTTGGGGCTGGCTGATGAGGTAGCTGAATGAACCTCCCTTCCAATTGGATTCAATGCCAAGTTCAAGACTTTGCCGACGTTAAAGGAGGCAAACGCCTTCCCAAAGGGAAGGCGTTTTCGGGAGAAACGACAAATTTTCCTTATATTAGAGTCAGTGATTTTTCTAATGGTACGGTCTCGACTAATGATATCCGTTATATTGACCAGCAAACTAGGGAGGTTATAGAAGCCTATACAATATCCAAGGAAGACCTGTATGTGAGCATTGCCGGTACGATAGGTCTAGTTGGTACGATTCCTGATGAGCTAGATAATGCGAATCTCACAGAGAATGCAGCCAAAGTGTGCTCCATTTCAGGCGTAGATCAGGTTTTTTTGAGTTATCTGTTGAGATCTAAAGACGCGCAAGATTCCTTTAAAGAGAAGACCGTATCCACTACGCAGCCTAAGTTGGCTTTATATAAGATTCGTGAGCTTCGTTTATGGCTCCCCCTTTTCCGAACAACAGCAGATCGCTGCCCGGCTGGACACGCTGCTTGCGCAGGTGGATATCCTCAAGGCCCGCCTTGATGCGATTCCTACAATCCTCAAACGCTTTCGTCAGTCAGTACTCGCTGTGGCTGTGAGTGGCCAGTTAACTGAGCAATGGCGAAGGGGGCTGCCTTAACTGGCTGGCTCACAGTAAATATTGGATCAATTTCATCTGTATCTACAGGTAAAACCCCTAAAAGGTCTGACAATCGTTATTGGGATCATGGAACTATACCTTGGTTGACAAGCGCTGCTACTGGACAGGACTTTTGCTCAACGGCTAGCCAGTATGTAACTGCATTTGCAGTCGACGATTGCTCTCTCAAGGTATATGAGCCTGGAACTCTTTTGCTCGCTATGTATGGAGAAGGAAAAACTAGAGGGCAAGTGACAGAGCTACAGCTCAGGGCAACATGTAATCAAGCATGCGCAGCTCTTAGAGTGGACGAAGGAAAGGCTTTAAGGGCGTTTGTTAAATTGAGGTTGCAAGAGAACTACGAAGAAACTAGGAAGGCTGCTGCAGGGGGAGCACAACCCAACCTAAACTTGAACAAAGTTCGTGCTATACCTATACATCTTCCTCCTTTGGAAGAACAAACCGAAATCGTCCGCCGCGTCGAGCAGCTCTTCACCTTCGCCGACCAGATCGAGCAGCGCGTCAAAGATGTCCAGGCCCGGGTCAATCATCTGACCCAGTCCATCCTCGCCAAAGCCTTCAGAGGCGAGCTGACGGCTGAGTGGCGTGAACAGAACCCAGAACTGATCAGTGGCGAAAACTCCGCCGAGGCACTGCTGGCTCGGATCCAGGCCGAGCAGGCAGCCGCGAAGCCGGCCAAGCGTGGCCGCCGGAAGGCAGGGTAGCGTCTCAGAGCAGCTATGCTTGAGCGGGATTGCATGAACGGATTTCATGGAAACAATAGTTCCCATTTTGGGAAAAATAACTATACTTCCCGTGCTGGGAATTTTGGAGTGGCATGAAAGTCTTAGGACGAGACAAGCTGGTGAAATACTGGACCAAGCATGCCAATGCAAAGAAAGCATTGGAGGCCTGGTTCAGTGAGGCCGAGACCGCCACCTGGCAGACATCGCACGATATCAAGGATCGATACGGGAGTGCGGACTTCCTCGCTGACAACCGCGTCATCTTCAATATCAAGGGAAATCATTACCGTCTGGTCGTCAAGGTTCGATACCAGAACGGCCTCGTCGTGGTCGAGTGGGTGGGAACCCATGCCGAATACGACAAGAAAAGCTTTTAGGCAGGAGTTGGCCATGAGCCATATCAAAGTGATCAGAACAGATCTGGAGCACGAGCAGGCGCTGGAACGCTTGATGGGTCTGATGGATCTTGATCCTGAGCCTGGCAGCCCTGAAGCGGATGAGCTGGACGTACTGGCTTTGCTTATCGAGAAGTTTGAGCAGGAGCACTATCCCATCGATCCGCCAGATCCCGTCGAAGCGATCAAATTTCGAATGGAGCAGCAGGGGCTGACCCAGAAGGACCTGGTGCCCTATATCGGCTCGGCATCCAAGGTCTCCGAAGTCCTCAACGGAAAGCGCTCGCTCAGCCTGAACATGATCCGCAAGCTCAGCAGTGGTCTGAGCATCTCTGCCGACGTGTTGATTCGGGAGCCGGTTCAGAAGCGCGCCAGCGAACAGGAGATCGACTGGCAGGCATTCCCGTTGTCGGACATGCGCAAGCGCGGGTACTTTGAGGGCTTCGCCGGCTCGCCTCAGGAGTTGCGGGAGTATGCCGCCGAACAGGTAGGGCAGTTCCTGTCAGGAATCAAAGAAGGCTTTTCGTTGCAGCCTGCCATGTTACGCACCAGTGCTCACCTCAGATCCAATGACAAGGAAACAGATCCCTACGCCCTCTGGGCGTGGCAGGTGAGGGTCCTGAAACTTGCACAGGAAGAGGTCCTGGAAACGACCTACCAGCCGGGCACCGTGAATCTCGAGTTCATGCGCAGGTTGACCCAGGAGTCTTGGTCGGACAAGGGACCGCTCATCGCAAAAGAGTATCTGAACAAACACGGTATCCATCTGGTCATCGAACGCCATCTGCCCAAGACCTATCTCGACGGCGCAGTGTGCAAGACCGATGCAGGACAGCCGGTCATCGCAATGACGCTACGGCACGACCGGCTGGATAACTTCTGGTTTACCCTGATGCACGAACTGGCTCATATCGCACTGCATCTGGACGGTTCAGAAACCTGGTTTATAGACGATCTGGATGCGTCGGGTGCGGACCCGATGGAACAGGAAGCCGACCAACTCGCGCAGGAAGCTCTTGTTCCCGCTGAGCATTGGCTACCGGAAACATTTGTTGATGCCCAAGCCGTTGCCGTTGCTGCAAGGGCACTCAATATCAGCCCATGCATACTGGCTGGCCGTATGCGCCACGAAAAGGGTGATCATCAGCTTTTCGGCCATCTTTATCGAGATAAGGTCAGATCATTGTTCGAGTCAGGGGCGGGCTGCTGAGCAGTGTTTAGCAATAGCTGATTGCCTACGTAAAAGCAGGCGAGAGTATAAGTCTTTAAATATCAAATAATTACAATTGCTAGGCGATAAAAAGTTTGTTGCGCTTAGTAATGGGACGTTAGCTATTGGCAAGATGCCCCCGCTGCTTTGCCAGAACGGAACTCTACAACAGATTCGATAAAGGAACTTCAATATGCCGCTCGATTTGACTCAGGATGAGACGCTTAAGCAGGCGCTCCAAGCCATCGACCCGCGCAAGAAGCATCCCCAATGGCTTGTCGAGCTGGATGTGTTTCTGCCCTATGTTCAGCAGGCGGATTTGGCGACCCGCAGTAGCCGCGAGTTCCACCAGAAACTGTGGGAAGACAACCCGATTACCGGCGTGGGCATGGGTACGGTGGATATCAGCAAAGCGCTGAGTGATGCTGACTTTCGACGTTGGGTAGCGGAACAATCATTGAAGCCATTGCCGCCGTCGGAGGAAGAGCGTCTGGTCTATTATCGGGCTTTTCATAAGGAGATCGTGCAGCGCCTGAAGGCGTTTTCCAGCCGCACCCCCAGAGTAAAGATATTCCGAGCCCTGGCGGCCTTGTATCCGCGTGACTTCAGCACCATTGCGGATGCACCCAAGGCGCTGGAGTGCCACAAGGCGATCTACGGCAAGCAGCGACGCCCAGACATGGTTGGCGCCCAGATCGAGCTCATGGCGCGCATGGAGCAAGTTCTGGGACCGTGTGGCGAGGGCTATGGCGAAATCGCAGAACGGATTGCTTTGCCCTGGATCCTCTACGAGGCCCATGTCTACCCGGCCAGCCAAGAGAAAGACACCGAGACTTCGGGCCAGAAGGGCGATATCCAGCTCAAGCCCCTGCCCGCCATACAGCGCCGCAAGGGGTTTACGGGTCTAAGGGGCGGCGTTGCTACCCTGATCAGCGCGATCAGTTTTGTCGGTGAGGGCGTCAGCAAGGAAGAGTTGATGGATCACCTGAGGTCCGAGTTTCCGGACTTCAAGGAGAGTTCACTGCGTACCACCGTCAACGTGCTTAAAAATGAGTTCTACGTCATTCAGGAAACAGACGGTATCTTCACGTCGACGAGTCGCGGTGAGCTGTTTCTGGAAACGAATGACCCGCAGGAGTTGATTCCGCCTTTCCTGACCCGGACGCTGGGTGTCGACCATATACTCAAGGCATTGCAGAGCGGGCCCCGACCGTCGTCGGAGCTTGTTGCCCTGCTGCAACAGGTCAATCCCGGTTGGACGTCTGATTTTGCCCCCGCGTGATGTTGAAATGGCTGCGGGATTTTGACCTGCTGCAGGCCGACAACATCGGTGTCTACAGTCTTACCGACGCCGGTAGCTCCTGGGCGGAGCTGATCCACTGGCAACCAGAATGTTTGCCCGGAAAGGACAGCATCGAGATACCTGAGGTGCCGGTCAACAAGTCTGCGATTAGCCTGGACGAGCTGAATCAGAATGCATTGATTGAGAGCGTGACTCAAGAGACGGCGTTCCCTGAACATATCGTAAGCCAGCTGCATATCGGCCTCTGGGCCCATCCCCGACGTCACTTCGCGATCCTGGCGGGGTTGTCCGGTTCCGGCAAGACGCTACTGGCGAAGCGCTATGGCGAGGCCCTTGCGGCACAGTATACCGAAGCGCCCGCGCAGAACCTGTTCATCCAGGCGGTACAGCCAGGCTGGTACGACCCGACGCCGCTGTTCGGCTACATCAATCCGCTGCAGCCGGATAACTATGTGCGCCCGCCGCTGCTCGACTTCCTGCTGAGTGCTGCCCAGCATCCGGATCAGCCCTTTACCGTGATTCTCGATGAGATGAACCTCTCCCATCCCGAACAGTACTTTGCGCCGGTACTGTCGGCCATGGAGTCCGGCGACCGGCTGAGGCTCCACAACGAAGGCGATGCGTTTGATGGTGTGCCCGATACGATCGCCTATCCGGCGAACGTGGCCTTTATCGGTACCGTCAATATGGACGAAACCACTCATGGCCTGTCCGACAAGGTGCTGGACCGGGCCTTTACGCTGGAGTTCTGGGATATCGATCTGGACAGCTACCCGAACTGGGCGGCGCACGGCCTGGAAACCGAGCACGTCAAACGGGCACAAGGCTGCCTGCAGGCGCTGGCGAAGGTGCTTTCGCCGATGCGCCTGCATTTCGGCTGGCGTACCGTGGAGGATGTACTGACCTACCTGTCGCTAGCCAGCAAGAGTAATGGTTATGACTTTTCGGTCATGCTGGACGATGTGGTTTACGCCCGGGTGCTGCCGAAACTGAGGGGTTCAGAAAGCGCGCGCCTGCATGACACGCTTCAGCAGGCCATGGCGGTGTTGGAAGAGCACGGCCTGAGTCGCAGCAGGGCCAAGGTGGCCAGTCTAAGGAACGATCTGACCGAGACCGGCATGATGAGGTTCTGGCGGTGAGCCTCGGTCTCTCCGTCTACGAGGAACGTAATGGGGAGCTTCACCCGGTTGGTTTGCTGGTGGAGGAGAGCTGTCTCCAAGGGCTGCAAGAAGGACGCAGCTATCGAATCCAGGTCGATCAGGCGGACTCTCAGCTGTTCGTCGACGATGCGCTGCTGAGCAAGGATCCGACCGGTCAGTACTGGTGCTGGACACCCGGATTCTTCGCGGGTGTGCTGGTTGTCGAGCATGAACAGCCAGGACGTCGAGAGCCAACCTGCTTTCGCGTTGATGTCGCACCCCATCCGGGCAAGTCTGGCCGTGACCAGTATCTGGAGTACATCGAGCAGATCGCGGATTACGACCCGGATCTGCTCCTGGGTACCGAGCCGGCCCGCACCGGCCTGGGAGGCCGCGCAAATGACCTGCAGCTTTGGATTCGTTACGTTCGGCTGCGCAGCTTCATCGAACGTTACCTGACGGCACTGAGAGTCATCACCGAGCGTCCGGTGGTACGCTTTGCCCATCATCGGGAGCAGATGCCGGTACAACTTGCACGCCGGGTCGATAATCAGACCATACGGAGGCTCGCAGCAAATCCACAGCTGCTGAGCGCCATCGCCCGCCAGCAGGACTATGCAAGTACGGCAATACTCGAAGATAACCGCCTCGACGTACCCTTCAACGAACCTACCCTGGACAATCCGGCCAACCGGCTGATGGCCAGCCAACTCAATGAGGTCTTGCGCCTCACGGATTGGCTAGCGGAACGTTTAGCGAATTTTCGTGCGAATCAAAGTGATACCGAGACCGACATGGCTGCAAGGCTACCCAGGCGGCTCGCCTTTCTGACGGCCACGCATAAACGGCTGATCAAGCTGTCCCGCAGCCAGCCGTTCTGTGACGCCCGGCAAACCCGTGATGACGTGGCAGGCCTCAATGCTGTAGCGGGGCATCCCCACTATGATCTGGCTTACCGTCTCGGTAACCGGATCCTTCGCAACGGATTGTCAGAACAGGCAGTAGATGAGCAGCACTACCTGGCGCCGACTTGGCAGATATACGAGAACTGGTGCTTTGTCGTTCTGGCGCAGGCATTGGAGGAGCAACTACCGGAATTTAGTTGGCGGTTGCTGAAAGGCCGTCAGATCAGCTGGGCCGAGCGGATGTTGGAGGGGACCGCTGGTGGAGCGAGAGTGCGGCTTTACACTCAATTGGTGTGTCCATCTTTGGAAAGTGCCAATAGTCACGGCTATTGCTCCATCAGCCGCGAACGGCGCCCGGATCTGGTGCTGGAGTACAAGTGCGGCGAGGAGGTTCGTTACCTGTGTCTCGACAGTAAGTACACCGCATCAAAATCCGGCATCCTGGACTCGATGGCATCGGCCCATGTCTATCGAGATTCGATACGTTGTCGAGGGAAAGCGCCAATTCTGTCTGCACTATTGGTGCCGGCAAACCAGGATGCAGAGCTACTGGAGCAGCACGAGTATATCGATGCGCACGGTGTCGGACTCTACCAATTAGCTGAGTACGGACAAGTTGAAAGAATCTTGACCGAACTATTCAATCGGCTGGGGATTCAGCGGGACAATTTACCCGCCGATCTCGGCACCAAGTCCCATCAGATCTTCACCGCCGACTAGCCAGGCCCCACTGTTGAGCTGCCGATGGAGAATCCCCTGCTTTCCCAGGGCCGGGTGCCGGCAGTGACCCGGCACGGCCGCCTGCTATCGCCCGCCACCGCCATGCTGCTGCAAGCTATAGTGGCGGACATGGCTGCCACGTTGTCAGGCCATTAGCGACGGCAGCCAGAGCGTCAGCGTGGGAAACAGGATCAGCAGCGCGATACGCACCATGTCCGCCATCAGGAAGGGAATTACGCCAAGGTAGAGGGACTTCAGCCGGACCTCGGGATAGGACGCCATGATCACGAAGAGGTTCATGCCAACCGGAGGCGTGATCAGTCCGACCTCGACGACCGACAGCACCACGATGCCGAACCAGATGACGTCGAAATCCAGCGCTTGCACCACCGGGAACAGCACCGGCAGCGTCAGCAGGATCATGCTGAGCGAGTCCATGAAGCAGCCGAGCACGACGTAGAACGCCAGGATCAGCAGCAGGATCGCGATCGGGCTCAGGCCCGACGAGACGATCCAGTCCGCCAGCAACGCCGGCAGCATGGTGGTCTCGATGAAGAAGTTGAAAACCGCCGTGCCGATCAGGATCAGGAAGATCATGCCGGTCGTCGCCGCCGTTTCCTTGAGGCAGCCGACGAAGGTCGCAAGGTCGATGCGCCCCACCGCCAGCGCCAGCGCGAAGGCCCCGAAGGCGCCGACCGACGCCGCTTCCGTCGGCGAGAACCAACCAATGTAGATGCCGCCGATCACCAGCGCGAACAGCAGCGCGATATGCCAGATGCTGAGTAGTGCAGCGCCGCGCTCGCGCCGGTCCGGCGCTCGCCCCGGGGGCCCAGCGCCGGGTTCAGCCGGGTCCGCAGTGAGATCGCCAGCATGTACAGCACCACCGCCAGGCCGCCCGGCACCAGCGCCGCGGCGAACAGCTTGCCGATCGAGGCTTCGGTCAGGATGGCGTAGATGATGATGATGATGCTTGGCGGGATCAGCACGCCGAGGGTTCCGCCGGCGGCCACCGCCGCGCTGGCCAGCCCCTCGTCGTAGCCGCGGCTCTTCATCTCCGGCATCGACACCTTGGTCATGGTCGCCGCGGTGGCCAGGCTAGAGCCGCAGATGGCGCCGAAGGCCCCGCAGGCGCCGACGGTGGCGATTGCCAGCCCGCCACGAAAATGCCCGATGCAGGCGTAGATCGCCTTGTACAAGCTGCCGGACAGACCGGCGTGGGTGGCGAAAGCCCCCATCAGCACGAACAGCGGCACCACCGACAGGCCGTATGGGAACACCGTCTCGAACGGCGTGGCGCCGAGGATAAAGCTGACGCTCTCGGGCCCGTTGACGATGTAGCCCCCGACCACGCCGACTATCCCCATCGCCACCGCCACCGGCACCCGGAGGGCAATTAGGACCAGCAGCGATGCGAAACCGATGATACCGATGATTTCAGGCGCCATGCGTCACCCCCTTGTGCAGCCGGCACAGCGTGGCCAGGCAAAGTGCCAGTTGCGACAGACACAGCGCCGACGACAGGCTCATGCCGGCCAGCAGCGGCGCCCAGTAGAAGATTTTGGGAATCCCGAGCGTTTGGGAGACGTCGCCATAGCTCAGTTCCAGCATCGCCTGCTGCCACGAAAAACCGCTGATCAGGATGACGAAGAGCGCCGCCAGCAGCAGCGCCAGGCACTCGAAAAGCTGCCGTCCGACGGGCCCGAAACGGTCCGTCAGCAGCGACACGAAAACGTGGGCGGCCTGCTTGAAGGCGTACGGGATGGCGAAGAAGGCGGCGAACATCACCGCCAACTGCGTCAGGTCGACGACGCCAGAGATCGAATAGCCTGCGAAGAGCCGCAGCAGGATGTCTGCCACCGTGATCAGCACGGCTGCCAGCAGCACCAGCATGCCGAGCAGCATGAGCGCCGTGGCGACCTGGCCCAGAAATCTATCGACAGTTTGCAACATGGATCAGATACCCTTTGAAAGGAAAGCGTGGCGGGCCGGCAACGCGGCGACGCGAGCGCTCCAGGGCCGCGCGGCGGCGGCCGTGGGCGGGAAGGTCCTTACTCGTACTTGGCGACCGCTTGTTGCGCCGCCTCGTAAAGTCCCTGCGGGTCCTCGACGCCCTCGTCCTTCAGGCTCTCGAGGTAGGAATCGACCACCGGCTGCAGTGAGGCGTGCCACTGCCGGCGTTGCTCGTCGCTGACCTCGATGATCTCGTTGCCGCGCGCGACCGCCGCCTCGTACCCCGGCTTGTCGGCATCGTTCCACCAGCCGCCGAACTGGTCGACCAGCGCCTGGCCGCTGTAGGTGTCGATGCAGTTGCGGACGTTCTCTGGTAGGGCCTTGTACTTCCGCTCGTTCATCACGAAGAAGAAGGAGGTGGTGTAAGCCTTGGCGTCGAGGTGGTATTTCAGCACCTCGTCGAGCTTGAAGGCGGCCACTGCGTCCCAGGGAAGACGCTACCGTCGATTGCGCCCTTAGACAGGTTCTCGTAGACCTGCGTCGGCGGCATGCCGATGGCCGAGGCGCCTAAATGCTCAAGCGTCGACTTGACCGCGACGCTCGGGAAGCGGATGCGCAGCCCCTGCAACTGCGAAAGGTCGTCGATCCGCTTGTCGCGGGTATGCACCAGGCCGGCGTTGTGCGCGTGCAGCGCCACCACCTTGAGCCCCTTGTAGTCGTCGGCGATTCGGCCGTCCTGGTACAGATCCCAGAGCGCCCGCGTCGCGGCATCTGAGCTCTTGACCAGGAACGGCATATCGATGATGTTGGTGCGCGGCAGGCGTCCGCGCGGCACCCCGGACAGGCCGTGGGCGATGTCGATGACGCCGGCCTTCACCTGATCCAGCTGTTTGGAAACGTTGCCGAAGGCCGAACCGCCGGGAAATATCTGGAATCGGACCTCGCCCGCCGAGCACTCCTCGACCTCCTGGTCCAGGGCTCGATGAAGGTCTTGTGGATAAAGTGGCTGGGCGGCAGGAAATGACTGATCTTGAGCGTCGTCGTCGCCTGCGCCGCCACCGGTGCGCCGAGCGCGACCAATGCCGCCGATACCCCGATAAGCTTTTTCATCTTGAACATACGCGATCACCACCCTTTGTTTTATTCATGGGAAAAAGCCGAAGCCAGCAGCAGAAAGCCTCCGGCGATGGATACGTTTTTCAACGCCATATAAAGGTGCGTTGAATTTGTAAATTCATTATGAAAAAGCGCGGCGGAGACCAGGCAGAAAAGTGCCGCCAGATAGGAAACCGGCCGTATAAACTTATTGAAGGCAACGCTGAAAAACACGACGAGCTCGAAGGCGATGACCACATAGACCAGGGATCCGCTCACCCCGACGCTGTCCATATAGGCCGCTGTGCCTGCGGAATTGAACAGTTTGACGATCGCCGCTACCAGGAATAGCAGCGAGATCATCAGCCGCGGCAGCAGCCGGTTCCCGGCGTCGAAAAAGCCGGTAAGTTTATCGAGGAAAGATGGCCTGGGGGAAGTATCAATGCTCTGGTTCATAAATCTTTTCTTATAGGGTTAGGAGAGAGTTAATTGCAACTGCAGCGATCGACCCATAGTCTTCAAAAAGCCGGTACGACTCAATACTCAAGCTTGGAAAGACTATTTCAAAAATGGAAAAGTGAGTTATTGCTTAAGACGATTCCGGCCCGATAAACCGAAACAAGGGACTCGGGAATTCAGATACTGACCCTGCCGTATGGCAGTCCAACGGGAAAGTCGAAGACGGCCAGGGCTTACCAACGTTTCCGGAAGTAATGTCGCCGCCTCAGATGAAGGTCTGCTCGATATCCGCCAGCTCCCGCGCTAGGAAGTCGAGGAACAGGTCGACCTTCTTCGGCGTTTTCCGGTCCTGGAACAGCGCGTAGAGGCCAATGTCGAAGGCCCTCCAGTTTTCGAGCAGCACCACCAGCCGGCCCGCTTTCACGTCCGTCGAGCAGACCGACGACGGCAGCACGCCGATACCGAGCCCCTTCCACGCGCCCTTGAGCACCAGGTCCAGGCTGTTGGTCCTGAATTTCACCTGGGCCTGCAGGTCGACGCTCTCGTCGCCCCGGCTCAGCCGCAACGCCCAGGGCGACGGGTAGGGAAACGAGATCAGCGTATGGTCGGCCAGCTCATCCGGATGCCCCGGGACGCCGTGCTTCGCCAGGTAATCGGGCGAGGCGCACAGGTGCAGCTTGGTCGACATGATTTTGCGGCAGATGAGGTTCGAATCCTTGAGCGCACCGCCGCGGATCGCCACGTCGTAGCCTTCCTTGACGATGTCGATCAGGTCGTTGGTGAGGATGACATCGAGGTTGATTAGCGGATAGCGTTTCGAAAAGCGGCAGATGATGTCGTTCAAAATCTTGATGCCGATTTCCACCGGGATCGTGACCCTCAGACTCCCCGACGGAATTTCCTGGAAATTCGATACCGCCCGCTCGATCTTTTCCAACCCGCGAGCAGCGGCTTCGATTCAAGAAAGAGGAAGTGCCCGGCCTCGGTGAGGCTGAGCTTGCGCGTGTTCCGGTTGATCAGTCGTACACCCAGCTCCTCTTCAAGCACCTTGATGCGCCTGCTCAGGGTCGCCTTGGGAATGTCGAAATAATCGCAAGCCCCGGTATAGCTGCCGCACTCCGCGACCTTGTTAAACAGCGCGATATCGTTCAGATTTGCCACACCCAACCCCTATGAAGCCCCGGAAAGCGTATCAGGACACAAAGCCTCCGCAATGCTCCGAGCCAACGATCCCAGTACCAAACGTTCGCGTGAGTCTAACACAGCTTTGTTCTGACGCTGGACGCCGTAATGGACGGCCGTTAGGGGCATACCCCTGACGCCATATTCAACGATCTCGCGAAGCGTGCTGCCCGATCCGAGTACCTTTCGCAATTTGAAAGCTATCTGAAGCTGGCCCTTCGGGCGCAGTGCCGAGCTTCACCCTGTACTTCGATTGCTTGCCGCTACGGGAAATTTACGGTCTCGCAGCCAAAGATGCACCATGTTGGCATGCAGCCCGTGCTTGCGCGACCTACCTGGCGCTGCCTTTCAGTCTGCACCCGAGCTTCGTCGTGCTGCAGTTCGCTACGCTGTTCGCCCTGAGCGTGGCAGACATGGATGGCACGTTCAAGAAGTACTTGTAGGGATAGCCACTCGGCCTGATACCCTGAGTGCAGGACGACTTCGCAAGGATGCGATCATGTTGCCTTCGCTGGCTGGCAGGGAAGCCAGTTCGGGTGGCAGCGCCGCCGCCGTATGTGCGCCACCGCCCGGAGCACGGTTTTCTGCGGGTGCGCTGCGGCAGTTGCCATGCCGAGCACCTAGTTGCTTTCAGCAGCAAGAAGTGCGGGTTTTGTCCCAGCTGCGGCGCATGGTCGAGAGTGCCGCGCTGCTGGTCGATGAGGTGTTTCTCGAACAGCCGGTTCGGCAGTGGGTGCTGAGCGTCCCGTATCCGTTGCGCTTCCTGTTCGCCAGCCGCCCCGAGGTCATGGGTCGGGTGCTCGGCATTGTCTACCGCTGCATCGCTACACACCTGATCAAGAAGACAGGGCTCTCTCGTAAGACGGCGCGGACCGGTGCGGTCACCTTGATCCAGCGCTTCGGCAGTGCGCTCAACCTCAATCCGAGCGCGGCCCGATCCACTTCCACATGTTGTTCATCGACGGGGTGTATATCGAGCACCCTGACGGCTCACTGCGCTTCCGCTGGGTGAAGGCGCCGGGTTCTCCGGCAGTGTCAGGCGGTCGCACGAGGCGGTCGCACGAGGCGGTCGCGCTCGGCGGTGCGCAGGTAGAAGTGCTCAGCTCGGGGCCGGTGTGCACAAACGGAAACGTGGCGCTCGATAACTCGATGCGGGTGCTCTCCCAGGCTGGAATCGTGTACCAGTTCTGCAAGGTGTTGCTGAGCAAACGCTAGGGAACCGCGCTATTGCCCACAGGCCGTGGAGTGTCTAGTTGCAACATCCTCCACTGCCAGGTCAGTAATGCGTCCGCTACTCAGCGCGCTCTCCGAATTAGAAGCTGTGACAAGCACACCTTGATCTGTGGAGTTATGTGGTAACCAATTCGGTAACCAGATTGCTTGCTTCGGTGATTGGCGGAGCTACAGGCCTCGTACTATGTGGGGTTAGGCCTGCTGGTGGGTATACAGATCCAGAATATCGAGTAGCTTTTTGCGGTGTTCGAACTGGCAGCCAATGCGCTCCAAGAGCCTCTTTCACAGGGGCTCATCGTTTTCTCCTGCCCTTATTCGGCTCCAGCTGTCCTCGCTGTGCACTCAGGGTGCCCGCAATACCCGGGCGCACTGCTTTGGCATCGGCGGAGGCTCCGGTTTTTCTTTCGGTGGCGCCGTGCCGTGCAGCAGCGCGTAGAATTCGTCGCTGAACCACCAGTCCAGGTCTTCGCCGCAGGGTTCGTTCAGCACCGGCTGCTGGGGGACACAGTCTTTCTCGCCCTCCGGACAGGCCAAGCGCACATGGAAATGATAGTTGTGCCCCCACCAGGGGCGGACCTTGCGCAGCCACTCGTTGTCGCTGCCCGCGACAGTGCACAGCCGGCGTTTGATGCTGGGGTGGACGAAGACCCGCTCGACCCGCGGATCCTCGGAGGCCAGGCGCAGTATGCGCGGGACCCTGTCATCCCAGTTCGCCTCGATGAGGCGGTGCGCCTTTGCGTCGGCGAGGGGTACGGCGGCGATATTGTCGCGCTCCCAGGGAGTCAGCGGGCGCTCCAGTGATCGCGGGTCCTGCGAGTACCAGATATCCACATCGAGACCGACCTGGTGGCTGCGGTGGCCGTAACTGAAGGGACCACCGCGGGCCATGGAGATATCACCTATCTGCAGGCGCCCGAGGCCCTGCGCCGACACCCCGGCGGAAAAGTCCTCCAGGAAGCGGATCAAGGCAGGATGGCCGTAATGGCGGTCGCGCCCGGTACGCACCAGCTGGAACCCCTCGCCACGCAGCGGCATCGGCTGGGCGCCGCTGAGGCAGCCGTTGGTATAGCCGCCAATGCTCGCCGTGGTCTGTGACGAGGGGGATTCGACCTCCTCCCAGGGATTGGCCGGGTAGGCCTTTGCGCCGCTGAACACGAGCATGCCGCCGAGCAGCATTGAAAAAATGGTTCTTGCCATAAGTGGTCTGCTATCGAATCCCGAGTAGAGTATACAGGCTGAAGCCGCAGCCGTTGTGCGGCAGGGCGGTTCTTTATGGGCACAGAAGGGAGGTCGATAATGCTGGAGCCGAACTGGCCGGCCAACAAGGACTGGCAGCGCGGGCAGAGCCGCCCGGAACAGGTCAATCTCCGGTTCTATATGACGGCCGGTTTTACCCTGGCCTATCTGTGCATCATGGTTGTGTTAAACCTGTACCAGTGGCCTGCAATCGACGCTGAACTCAACCGTTTCATCGCTTCCGGTTTCACCCGCCTTGATCCGCTGCTGATGCTGCCGGCCATGCTTTTTATCGGGCTGCTGGGGCTGCCTCGTCTGGGCCGCGAGTATCTTCGCTGGCGTCGGGAGCGCGGGCTGGTGTTGCAGATTGACCCGGTACCGGCCGCACCGGATGGGCAGTTGGGCGGAAGCCTGATCATTCCGCTGAGTCTGCCAGCATCGGTACCGCTGAGAGTGACGCTGCACTGCATGCGCCGGGTGGTGACCAGGGGCAAGAATGCCAGT
The DNA here is from genome assembly GCF_042661465.1 of Marinobacterium aestuariivivens. Taxonomy (NCBI): domain Bacteria; kingdom Pseudomonadati; phylum Pseudomonadota; class Gammaproteobacteria; order Oceanospirillales; family Oceanospirillaceae; genus Marinobacterium; species Marinobacterium aestuariivivens. The sequence goes on from NZ_JBHSWE010000001.1 coordinate 2,408,479, forward strand.
ATGCGGGATGAGCTGCTGTGGCAAGCGCCGGCCCCTGTGCGCCGGCAGCGTTCGATCAAGGGGACGCGCATCGAGTTTTGCGCCGAATTGTCGCCCGAACAGCCGGGAACTTCGTTCGATGGCGGCCACCGCAAGGTGTGGTGGGCGGTGCGGGTAGAGGTGCCGGAGAGCAATCTTGACGCCACTTTCCCGGTGCCGGTCCGGGCCGGGGCGGCGAAGAAAAGGTCCTCCTATAGGTTCAGCGAGCAGGAAAGAAGCAGCGCACTGGAAGCGGTCCGCGAGCCTGTCCAGTCCTGGCGGGCCAGTGAAGCGCCCGAGGGAGTCTGCGTCGATTACCCGGCGGGTCGAAGTTCCAAGGCGGCCTGGATACTGTTGTTGATCGGTTTGGCCTTCACGGCGGTATTCGTCTTCATGGGATATAGCATTCGTGAGGAACTCGGCTCGCCTCGGATCAGCTACTTTGCGCTGATGGTTCAGGGCATGATTCTGTTCGGATTCGGCCTTTTCGGTCCCGCCCTGTTGGCGGGTGGCCTGTACCTGTTGCTGAATCGTCTGACCCTGCGCGCGAATGCGCAGGAGCTGGTTGCGACCCGCACCCTGTTCGGCTTGTCCAGGCAGCGTCGCCTCCCGCTCGATGAGGTCGAAGGCATGGCCAAGCGCATCATCGGGCGGGTGGGGCAAGGGGTCGATTCCGAGCTGGAGTATGCCATCGACGCCTACCTCAAGGATGGCCAACGGCTGCGCCTGGGTGACGGCATAAGGGGGCAATCGGAGGCAGAGCAACTGCTGGAACTCCTGCACCGTACCACGGGTATTCACTGCAGGGCGGATCCCTCGGCGTACCGGATGCGGCGCCGGCCATCACCGGCTTGGGTGAAGGGGCTGCCCGTCGTCTTCAGGCTGATCGGAATGCTGGTGTTCGGATTGACGATCGCAGCCTTTGTGATCGATTTTTTCTAACCGGGTAGCAGCGTTGAGATGAAAAGCGATTCTGGACGTTTTGCAGGTGCGAGGGCAGCCCCTACCGTCTGGCGCTGTAGGTCTCCAGCACGGCATTGGCGACGGTGAGCATCGGGCAGGCAATGCCGGCGGCTTCGGCGCGGCGCAGCATGTCACCGACCAGGTGTTCGCCCTCAATCGGGAGGCCCGCCTGCATGTCGCGGTACATCGAAGAGTTGAAGGCGGATTTCGGATTGGTCAGCGCCCGCTCGAAACCCTTGATGGCCTGCGTATCCAACGGGTGGCCGGCGGCACTGGCAGTCTCGGTGCATTCCCTGAACAGCTGCAACGCGATTTCACCGCCATTGCGGCTTTGCATGTATTCGCCGACCGTGCCCTGCAGCAGGCAGTTGGCGGCCCCCAGTGCCGCCATGCGGCAGAACTTGTCCCACATGGCGCCGAGGATATCGTCGCTCAACCTGCAATCGATGCCGGCGTCGCCAAGCAACTGTCCTATTGCCTCGACCCTGGCACACTGTTCCGGCAGACGGGCACCGAGGGTCAGGCTGCTGTAGGCGTTGCTGACCTGAACCTGCGTCGCAGTGGACAGGGTCGCGACGGTCATGGCGATGCCGCCGAGAACCCGGGACTGGCCGAAGGCCTCATCGAGGACTTCGAGATGGCGCAGGCCGTTCAGCAGCGGCAGAATCAGGGTATGCTCACCGACGGCGGGCGCCACGTCTGCAATCACCGCATCCAGCGCATAGGCCTTGTTGCTGAGAATGACCAGGTCGTAGTCGGGGCCGAGTTGTTCCGTTGTCAGGGTATGCGGCTGAATATGCAGGTGTTCAGAGGGCAGCTCGACACCGAGCCCTTCGGCATCGATCAGGGCCTTGCGCGCCGGGCGCAGCAGGAACTGCAGGTCGACGCCATGCCGGTGCAGAAAGGTACCGAAGAGCCCGCCGATCGCGCCGGCGCCGACGATGAGTATTTTCATTCCACTTCTTCCTCCCTCGATCCGCTCGGGACGGATAATTAATCGTTGGACCGCCGCCGGTGAGTGTCCACGGGCTTATGGGCGGGTTGTCACCGCCGACGGTAATCCGCACCGGCACGACGGTAGTATCCGGGACCATCCGGGGCCGCGTCAGAGTCCGGTTGGACGGCTGTATTGTGCAACCTGCGGCGAATCGATGCTACTGGCGCTCGGCGTCATACTCCTGCTGCGCCCGCAATGGCTGCTGTAGGGCGAATTGGCGAAAAACTCGTCAATTCTTGCATATTGCTGCGATTTTCTACGACTAAAGTAGAAGCTGTCATCCCGATTGGTTAGGTTGAGGAGTCCCGAAGCCGGCCGGAGAAACCAGGTACCGTGAGAAGCCAAAACCATATCCATTTGTTGCAGCAATACCGTGAATACGAGCAGACCATCCACAGTCTGATGGAGTCGATGATGACCAGCCTGAACGGCCGGGCGCTGCTGCAGGATCGCAGCGCACAGCAGGAGACGGTGAATCATCTCAGCCGCGCCTACCCCTTCGTCGAGCTGGTCTACAGTCTGGATGCGCAGGGTGTGCAAAGGATGGATTCGGCCTACAGTCCGACGGTCAGCGACCGCCATCGCCGTTCCCTGGGCCAGGGCAGCGACCGCAGTCAGCGTCCCTACGTCGTCGCAGCCCGCGAGCATCTGAACAAGGTCGTGGTGACCCGGCCCTATCTCTCCAGCGCCACCCATCAGCTGTCGATATCGGCGGTCCAGCACCTGGTCGATGAAGAGGGCAACGACCTTGGTTATCTGGTGCTCAACTTCAACCTGCAGCGGCTGGTCGCCTATCTCAATGGCGACGGCATGCGCTCGCGCTTCCATCCCTGGTTCCGGGGGATCTACGGTCTGATCGGCGGCATGCTGGTGCTGGTGTCGGCACTGCTGCTCTATTCCGCGGCCGAGTCGATGTTCAGCCTGTTCGAGGCCGGCAACAATATCGCCACCGGCGCCTTCGGCATCGTCATCATGATTACCCTGGGGATGTCGATCTTCGATCTCGGCAAGACGATCCTCGAAGAGGAGGTGCTGGTCAGCAAGGATATCCATCACCACGACACCACAAGACGCACCATCTCACGGTTCATGGCCGCCATTATCATCGCCGTTTCGATCGAGGCGCTGTTGCTGATGTTCAAGTCGCTGCTGAACGGTGGCGACGGTGGCACCGAACTGATCAGTGCAGTCTGGATGCTGTTATCGGCAGTGGCGATGATGAGTGGTCTGGGCGTCTATCTGCGGCTCAGCCGGGAGAACCGGGGCGAGCGCGGTTGAGAGTGCATTCAGCCCCTTGCGTATCGGATTAACGATAGACGCAAATTGTCTAACAATATCCCTCCGGGAGCCGGATGTATTCTGGATCCTTTGCCACTTAAGGCCTATTGGTTTGAACAGGGGAGCCGGCCGTTGAGCCGGCCAACCTGGACGGCTGTCTGAGCGCCGACTATGGGGTTTGAATGGACTCTGCCGTGCCCGATGCTGATGTTTTGGCTGCAGGCTGTCGTGGATTTCAATCTGGGCCGGCGACGCCGGCCCCAGAGGGGAGCGAGTCCGATGAGAACCAACATTGTTGTGCTGGTGGCCCTGTTGGTGCTGCCGCTGTCGCTGTACGCCAAGGATAAACGCGACTTTACCGAAACCTTTCCGCTGGACGAGTGCACCTTCGGTAACGAAGGCGGCAATCGCTACTTCATCCTGCAGCCGGGACGGGAGCTGCATTACGACAACAGCGACTGTGTGGAAGAGGGCGACTGTGACGAACTGGAGGCCCTGACGATCACCGTGACTGACGCACTTCAGGACATCATGTTCGACGGCGAAATGATCAGCACCCGCGTGGTCGAGGAGTTCGAAACGGCAGATGGCGAATTCGCAGAGCAATCGTTCAATTATTTCGCCGTTTGTCAGGAGACCGGCGACGTCTACTACTTCGGCGAGGAGGTTTTCGTGCCCGACGGAGACCAGCCGGGGGCCTGGCTGGCGGGACAGGAGGGTGCCATGCCCGGCATTATCATGCCCGGCGGCGCCTTTCTGCTGGGAGCGCGTTATTATCAGGAGGTCGCGCCCGGCGTGGCACTCGATCGGGCCGAGCATACCGCGATGGGGCTGGACGTCGAGGTGCCGGCCGGCGCGTTCGAGGACTGTGTGGAAGTGACCGAGACCACACCGCTCGATAAAAAGGAGGAGTCGACCAAGCTCTATTGTCCAAATATCGGGCTGGTCGTCGATGACGACCTGGAACTGATCGGCATTGTTGAATAGGGTGTGGAGCGGATGCCGGTTCGACGCTCGGTGTTACGGGCCGGTATCCCGTCGCCAATCTTCAGCAAGGAAGCCTCCATGTCCCGTTATCAGCTTGCCCAACTCAATATCGCACGGATGAAGTACCCGCTGGAGTCGCCGGAGATGGCCGATTTCGTCGCCAACCTCGAACGCATCAATGCGCTGGCCGATACTTCGCCGGGATTCGTCTGGCGCTTGCAGGGCAAGGAGGGCGATGCCACCAGCCTGCGCTTTTTCGGCGACGATGTGCTGGTCAACATGAGCGTCTGGGAGGATGTCGAGGCGTTGCACGCATACGCCTATCGTTCGGCTCATGCCGGGATCATGCGCCGGCGCCGGGAGTGGTTCGAGCGGATGGAGAGCGTCTACACCGTGCTGTGGTGGATACCGGCGGGGCATCGCCCGACGCCGGAAGAGGCGAGTGCGAAACTGGCATTGCTGCACGAGGAAGGACCGACGGCGGCCGCTTTCACCTTCAAACAGGCCTTTGCGGCGCCCGGCACCCCGTGTCCGGCTTGAGAGGATATCCGAGCATGATCAGGACCGCCGTCATCGGCTACGGGCTTTCGGCCCGGGTTTTCCATCTGCCCTTTATCCGGCGGCAGCCGGAACTGGAGCTGGTGGCGATCAGCAGCCGTCAGCCGGAGCTGCGGCAGGACTACCCGCAACTGCAGCATTTCGATGAGGGCGCGGCGCTGATCGACGGCTGCGATGCTGAGCTGGTGGTGATCACCGCGCCCAACGACAGCCACTTTGCGCTGGCGCGCCAGGCTCTGGAGGCGGGCAGACACGTGCTGGTCGAAAAGCCTTTCGTCGTCACCTCGGCCGAAGGCGAAGCGTTAATTACGCTGGCGGAGCGCCGGCAACGGACGCTGGCGGTCTACCATAACCGTCGCTTCGACGGCGATTTCCTGACCCTGCAGGAACTGGTGCAGCAGGGGCGTCTTGGCGAAATCCGCTATTTCGAGTCCCACTTCGACCGCTTCAGACCCCAGCCGCGGGCGCGCTGGCGCGAACAGGCCGGTGCCGGCAGCGGTATCCTCTACGATCTCGGCCCGCACCTGATCGACCAGGCGCAGGCCCTGTTCGGCACGCCGCAGGCGATCACTGGGCGCTGCCGCGAGCTGCGTACCGGGGCCGAGTCGACCGACTACTTCCACCTGCTGCTGCATTATCCGGAGCGGGAAGTGGTGCTGCACTCCAGCCCCTTCTGCGCTGCGCCGACGCTGCGTTTCATGGTGCAGGGCACGCAGGGCAGCTATTGCAAGTATGGGCTCGATCCACAGGAGGATGCGTTGCGAGCGGGAAGTCTTCCCGACGGAGCCGACTGGGGGCGCGAGCCGCCATCGCAGTATGGCCAGCTCCATACGGCGGACGGCAGCGAAACGGTGGCGACGTTGCCCGGCGACTACCGGCGTTTCTACGGCTCGCTGGTACGGGCGCTGCAGCAGGGGAGCCGCTGCCGGTAAGCTCCAGGGACGCGCTGCTGGGGGTTCGTTTGATCGAGCTCGCGCTGCGCAGCAGCCGCGAAGGGCGACGGCTGTACGTCGTTTCCGACGGCTGATCCAGCGGCGCCCGGTGCGGGCCGGCTATTGCTCGTCGAGCGCCGGCTCGAGCGGCTGCGCCGGCCTGCCGCGTCGCAGCCGCAGCAGGAAGGCGGTGCCGAGAGCGAAGATGCCGACGGCGACCGGAATGGCAGCGACCGAGATCAGCGTCAGGATGACCTTGAAAATGTCACCGTCCAGCCAGTTGATGACCACGGCGAGCGCGGCCATGGCGACGATCCAGAAGGCGCGGGAGCGCGGCACCGTGAGCATCTCGCAGACCAGACCGGCCGAGTCGGCGCTGGTGACGAAGAACAACAGGATGTTGAGTGCCAGGATGGCCGAGAGGATGCCGTTGCCGTCGAGAGTGGCCATCAGCGCGAAAATGTCCTCGGAGCCCGTTTCGAGCCCGCCGAGACCGAACACGGTGAACCAGAGGCAGGAGAACAGGCTCGGCACCAGCATCACGCCCAGTACCAGTTGGCGCAGAGTGCGTCCCCTGGAAATGCGCGCGATGAACACCCCTGTGAAGACGAACCAGCCGTACCAGGCCGCCTCGAAGGCGTACAGCCAGTCGGCGAGCCAGGCTTTGCGCTCGGGGTCGCCGAGGCCGATGTCGGTCGCCATCGCCGGGTAGCGCAGCAGGTATTCGGGCAACAGCCGGCCGAAGGTCGCGAGGATCTCGCCCGGGTGGGTGAGCAGGAAGACGCTGATCATCAGCACGACGGCGAACAGGGTGTTGTAGTTGCTCAGCCACTTGATGCCACGGTTCAGTCCCGAGGTACTGGAGGCGATGGCGAAACCGGATAGTACCAGGATTATCAGCGAGGGGCTGATCTCGACGCCGAGGTACTGGGCGACGCTCTTCTGCAGCGGCGCGGCGGCGTAGGAAAAGGTCAGCGACAGGCCGATGACCGTCGATACCACCAGGCTCACCAGGTTGAGCTTGCTGAGGAAGCCGCCGCCCAGCAGGCTTTCGGCGGGCTTGGCGATGTTCAGGTTGTAGAGGGCGTGGGCGAAGATCACGCCGATGGCGAGATAGCCGGCCCAGGCCAGCAGGCCCCAATGGTTGAAGGCATAGAGCAGGGCCTGGTCGGTGCCGTTGCCGGCCTCGACGTGGTAGCGCGGTTCCAGCACGCCCCAGGTCAGCAGGCCGATGCCCATGCCGGTGGCGAACAGCATGCCGAGCCAGCTCAGGGTGGAGAACTCCGGCGCGCCGTCGCCGAAGCGCAGGCGCCCGAGGGGCGTGAACATCAGGATGACGAAGCCCACCGACAGGATGAAGGCAGGATAGGTGAAGATGAAGCCCAGGTTGCCGATGACGTTGACCTTGATGGTATCGAGCAGCGCCTGGAAGGTCTGGGGAGCCAGGGCGGCGAAGCCGATCAGGGCTACGACCGTCAGGATCGTCGCGATGCTGGTGCTGAGGTTCTGTTTCATGAGCGTTTCTCTTGTTGTCGTTATTGTGAACAGGGGAGATCGACGGCGTGCCCTTGTCGTCAGCCCAGGCGATTCCCGAGCGCCCGGCAGAATGCCCGCCAGGCAACCGCCATCCCGGGTAGCGATACCTGCGCATGCAGGCAGCCGTGCAGCATGTCGTCGGCCAGGTGGTAGCCGACGTCGGCGCCGCCTTCGCGCCAGACCGCGACCGCCCGTTCCAGCGGCGCCGTCAGCGGGTCGCGGGACACCGCCAGCACCTCGATAGCCGTGGCGGGCGGTCGCGGGCCGCCGCCTCCCGGAGCGTCCTGCGCGATCAGCGACCAGGCGTCCAGGGCATCCCGGCGGCTGAGCAGCGGCGCGTCGGGGCCGAGCGTCGCTGCCGTCGGGACGCCCACCAGCGGGTAGACCAGCCCCAGCGGCGGGACCCGGCGGGCGCCGGCGACGGCATCGAGGATCAACCGGCCGCCGGCGCTGTCCCCCACCAGGGCGGCGGGGGCGACGGCGTCGATTACCCGGCGGCAGTCGTCCAGGGCATCGGCGTAGCGTGCCTCCGGCAGCAGCCGGTAGCCGATGGCCAGGACCTCGCGCCCGAGCGCCTGCGCCAGTCCCACGGCGATACCCTGGTGGCTGTCCAGCGAGCCCAGGCTGAAACCGCCGCCATGGGCGTAGACGACCGTTCCCGGCCGACAATGCGCCGGGCGGTGGCGACGCACCGGCACGCTGCCGATGCGGTCGTCTACCCGTTTCATGCCGGCGGGAAGCGGCGGGGCGAAGGCGGCGCAGAGGACGTCGTAGTGGCGCCGTGCCGCGGGCAGCGTCATACCAGCCATGGCGTCGAGGCCTTGCTGAAAGCGCCGCTCGAAGGTGGCGATGTCCATCGCGTCTCCGGTCCCCGGGCGCGGCATCAGATGCGTCCTTCCAGGCCTTCGGCCTCGGGCCAGTAACGCTGTACCAGGTCCAGCAGCTCGACCAGGAAGGCGTCGCGGCGGCGGTCGAGTTCGGTCACCGGGCGGCCGGCGGCCTGGAACTCGCAGCCTTCGACGACGCGGTCGATCAGGGCATCGGTGAGTTCCGGCGCCTCGAGTTTGGTCCAGGGCAGCTTCAGCGCCGGGCCGAACTGCTCGAGCATGTGCCGCATGCCCGGCTCGCCGCCGGCGAGGTGGAAGGTCAGAAAGGTGCCCATCAGCGACCAGCGCAGGCCGCAGCCGTAGACCACGGCGGCGTCGACCTCCTCGGTTGTGGCGACGCCGTCGTTGACCAGGTGCAGCGCCTCGCGCCAGAGCGCTTCCATCAGGCGGTCGGCGATATGGCCCTCGATCTCGCGGCGCACAACCAGGGGACGCATGGCCAGTTCCCGGTAGAGCGCCTGCGCCTGCTCCATGTCGCGCGCCGACGTGGCCGTACCGCCGACCAGCTCCACCAGTGGCAGCAGGTAAACCGGATTGAACGGGTGGGCGACGATCACCCGTCCCGGTTCCCGTGGACAATTCTTCTGCAGGTCGCTCGGCTTGAAGCCCGAGGTGGAGGAGCCGATGATCACGCCCGACGCGGCGTTGGCGTCGAGGGCAGCGAGCACTTCGTGTTTGAGCTCGAGACGTTCGGGCACGTTTTCCTGAATCAGGTCGGCGCCTTGCACGACCGCTTCCAGGCTGTCCGAGAAACGAAGCCGCTCCGGTTTCGCCCCGTCGGCCAGGCCCAGTCGCTCCAGCGAGGGCCAGGCATTGTCGATAAAGGCGTGGGTGCGGGATTCGGCGCCCGGTGCCGGATCGAAGGCGACGACATTCCAGCCCCGGGCCAGTGCCCGTGCAATCCAGCCGTTGCCGATGACGCCGGTGCCGATAACGCTCAGTTGACGATTCATGTTGAATTCCCCTTGCTTACTGGGTACCGCGCAGGCGCAGTTTCCGGCGGGCTTCGGCCGGGCTCAGCACCCGGGCGCCCATGTTCTCGACGATGTTGACAGCACGCTCGACCAGCTGGCCGTTGGTGGCGAAAACGCCCTTGTCGAGGTAGAGGTTGTCTTCCAGACCGACGCGGACATGGCCGCCGAGCAGCGCCGACTGTGCCGCCCAGGGCAGCTGGTTGCGGCCCAGTGCGAAGGCGGTCCAGTTGCTGTCGGCCGGCAGCATGTCGACCATGCCCTTGAGCAGGCTCAGCTCCGGCGGGGTGCCCAGGGGATGCCCTGGCAGAGCTGGAACAGGGCGTTGTCGTCCAGCAGCCCTTCCTTCTTCATCTGCAGCGCAAACCAGAGGTTGCCGGTGTCGAAGATTTCCAGCTCTACGGTGACGTCCAGCTCTTTGATACGGGCGGCCGCCCTGCGCAGCATGTCCGGTGTCGAGATGTACACCAGGTTGCCGTCGCCGAAGTTGACCGAGCCGCAATCCAGGGTGCAGATCTCGGGTTTCAGCTCCTCTATATGCACCAGCCGTTCTAGGCCGCCGACCAGGTCGGTTTCCGGGCAGAAGGCCGTGGGGTTCTCCTCCGGGCCGATATAGAGATCGCCGCCCATGCCCGCGGTCAGGTTGATGATGACGTCGCAGTCGGCGGCGCGCAGGCGTTCGCAGGCCTCGGCATAAAGGTCGACCCGGCGCGAACATTGTCTGGTCTCCGGATCGCGGACATGCATATGGGCGATGGCGGCACCGGCATTCCAGGCCTCGATCGCCGCATTGGCAATCTCTTCCGGCGTCACCGGAACATGGGGACTGCGGTTGGCGGTATCGGCGGCGCCGGTGACGGCGCAGGTGATGATGACGTCTTGGTTCATGTCGATTCAGGCTCTTGACTGTTGGGTTCTGCCTTCGCTCTGTCTGCGAAGGTGCGGCCCGGCGCAGGGGTAAGGCTTAAGCTACGCGGATGAGATGAACAGTTTTGCCTAAATTCGAATTTAAATTGTCCAAATACGATTATTTTGGTCGAATGACGCAACTGGATAACAGTGTTCCCTTTACGACAGCCCTGTCAGGCAACGGCGGACTTCAGCGTTCGCGGCTGGGCTTCCTGTCGAAGCGCTGCTGGTAGCTGCGGGTGAAGTGGGACAGCGAGGCGAAGCCGCAGGCGACCGAGATGGCGGTGACGCTGTCGGTGGTCTGCTGCAGCATCCAGCGGGCCTGGTCGAGCCGCAGATCGCGGTAGTAGGCGCTGGGCGTTTGCTGCAGGTAGTGACGGAACAGCCGCTCCAGTTCGCGTTCGGAGATCGACAGCTGAGTGGCGATAGCACTGATCCGCAGGGGCTCCTCAAGATTGAGCTCCATCAGCTGCACCGCCTCGACCAGGTGCCGGTTGCGACTGTCGAGACGCTTTTGCAGCGAGGTGCGTTGCGGGTCGCTGTGGGCGCGCTTGTGGGTGTAGATCAGCTCGTCCGATACGGTGGTCGCCAGGCCATTGCCGTGCTGAGTGCCGATCAGGTGCAGCATCATGTCGAGGCCCGAGAGGGCGCCGGGGCAGGAGAAGCGGCCGCGGTCGACGACCAGCAGTTCCTGAACGAAGTGGACGCGGGGAAAGGCTTCCTGCGTGCTGTCGAGGTTTTCCCAGTGCAGGGTGGCACGGTAACCATCCAGAATGCCGGCCGCGGCAGCAATATAGGCGGCGGTGTCCTGGCAGCCGATATCGGCGCCGTGGCTGGCCTGGTGCCGGATGAAGCCGAGCAGGCCCGGGGTAATCTGGGTCTGGGGATCGTAGCCGGCGCAGATGATCAGAGTTTCGCAGGGGGCCGGTCGCGTATGCTGTATTCGGTCATGATGTCGAGCGCATCGCTGCTCGCGACCAGGCCGCTACGTTCGGAAACCAGCTGCCAGCGGTACAGTTCGCGGCTGCTGCTGCGGTTGGCATGGCGCAGCGGATCAATCATTGCCGTCAGGCCGAACAGCGAAAAGCCGGGAATCAGCAGAAAGCTGATCATCTGTGGATAGTGGCGCGGGCGGTCTCCGAACATTGCGACTCCGGCGAGAACGGTAGAATTTGTCGAAAATTAACACCCAACCGGCGGATACAGTCAAATCCCTCCTCCGGTGGCGACTAGCATTGCGAGACAACCAACCCTTTGATTCTGCTTAGAGGTAACCGATGACAACGGAACTGAAGGTATTCGAAGGTCCGGTCAGTCCGGACTGGATCGACTATAACGGCCATATGAACGATGCCTGCTACGTGCTGGTGTTCAGCCAGTCGATCGACGAGTTGATGGTACAGCTCGGCCTCGACGAGGCCTATCGCAACGAGCACCAGGTGTCGATCTACACTATGCAAAGCATGGTGCACTATCTGCAGGAGGTGGCCGAAGGCGAACCGCTGCGAGTGACCGCGCAGCTTCTCGAAAGCGACGCGAAGAAGCTGCGGGTCTTTTTCCGCATGGTGCATGGCGAGAGCGGCGAGATGCTGGCGGCGATGGAAACCCTGCTGCTGCACATGGATATGGCGGCGAAGCGAGCCGCGCCCTTCCTGGCCGAGACCCAGGCAAAGGTCAGCGCCCTGCAGCAACGGCATGCCGAACTCGAATGGCCGGAACTGGTGGGGCGCAGCATCGCGCTGACACGGCCGCGCTAGCTGCGCCTCAATGCCTGTCGCAGCGCGGATGGCGCGATGCCGCGGGCCTGGCGAAAACGGTTGCTGAAGTGGCTGGTGGAGCTGAAGCCGCAGCGCAGGGCGATCTCGGTGATTGACTCGGAGCTTTCCCGCAGCAGCCGCTCGGCCCGCTGCAGGCGCTGCTGCAGCAGGTACTGGTGCGGCGCCTGGCCCTGGCTCTGCTTGAACATGCGGGCGAAATGGTATTCGCTCAGGCCCGCTTCGGCGGCGAGGTCCGCCAGCCGCAGCGGCTGGTCGAGGTGGGCGTCGATGTATTCCCGCAGGCGCTTTAGCTGGTAGGGTGCCAGGCCGCCGCGCACCTGCACCTCGGGCCAGCGCAGGGTGCTGTAGTGCTTGAGCAGGTGATTCAACAGCAGAGTCACGGCACTGCCGAGGGCCAGGCGGTCGCTGCTGTCCTGCCAGTTGCAGGCCAGCAGGAACTGGCGGAAGAGCAGCGTGATCTGCGGATCTTCGGCGAAGATCCGTGCATCCAGGCGTAATTCCGCCGGGCTGCGGTCCCAGGTCTGCTCCGCCAGCCGGCGCAGGTGCTTGTCGGTGAAGTAAAGGTGCACGAAGCTCAGGGGGCCGCGGATATCCCAGACCGACTCGAACGCCTGCGGCATCAGGCAAAGCCGGTCCGGGCCGCCGCCGTTGCGCCAGCCGCCTGCCGTTTTCCGGTAGCTCTCGTAACCGTCGGCGATATAGAGGCTCAGGGTGTGGTGGTTGGCATCGGTCTGGTGGATACGGTCGTGCCGGTTGGACCAGGAGGCCAGGCCGATGCCCGCTTCCAGCTGCGTATGATCCAGCAGTCTGGCCCTGTGCTGGCGCAGGTTGTCGAATAAACGGTATGACTCGATCAAGGTGCGTGGCTCCCGGAACCCCGACGCGTCCGGCGTCGATGTTCCCTAGTCTGGATAGCAAAATGGTAACGCCGCCCGGCCGCGACGGCCACTGTGGCCGGTGCAGAAAACCGCAAGATTGTGCAACCCGGCCCTGTGCATGAAAGCCGTCCGGCGGGGAGGGTGGCAAGCTTGGGTCAAGACACTGGCCCGGAGGTCCTTGCCATGACCCTGTTTCTCTATGCGTCGACAGTGATGATCTGGGGCACCACCTGGATCGCCATCATGCTGCAGCTGGGCGAGGTGCCGGTCACCGTCTCGGTTTTCTACCGCTTCGCGCTGGCGGCGCTGATCCTGGTCGGAGGTCTCTGGCTGAGCGGCCGCCTGCGCCGCCTCGCCCGGCGTGACCACCTGTTCTGCATGCTGCAGGGGCTGCATCTTCAGTTTCAATTTCTACTGCTTCTACAGCGCCGGGTCCGTGGTGACCAGTGGCCTGGAGTCGGTGATTTTCTCGATGGCGACGCTGTTCAACGCCGTCAATGCGATGCTGTTCTTCGGCCAGCGCATCGACGGCCGCTTCTGGCTGGCGACCCTGCTGGGCTTCGCCGGCATGCTCAGCCTGTTCTGGCGGGACCTGGTCGGCGATGGGCTGGACCTGGCGATGCTCGGCGGCATCGGCCTCTGCCTGCTCGGCACCTACCTGTTCTCGCTCGGCAACATGATCAGCCTGCGCCATCAGCGCCGCGGGCTGGACCTGCTGTCCACCAACGCCTGGGCGATGGGTTACGGCGCGCTCTGGATGCTGATCGTCTCTCTTTTCGGCGGTGCCGCCTTCGCGCCCGAATGGACGCCGTCCTATCTCGGCGCGCTGCTGTATCTGGCGATATTCGGCTCGGTGCTGGGCTTTGCCGCCTACTTCGCGCTGATCGGCCGCATCGGCGCGGGGCCCGCGGCCTATGCAACCCTGCTGTTCCCGCTGGTGGCGCTGAGCATCTCGACCCTGGTAGAGGGCTACCGCTGGACGCCGGCGGCGGTGGCCGGCATGGCGCTGATCCTCGCCGGTAACCTGGTGATGTTCAGCCCCCGCGGCCTTCGCGGCTGGCCGGCGCGTCTGCACTGGCGCCGGAGCCCCGGTGCACTGAACGGCACCCAGGAGGCCGAACCCTGAGTCGTGGGGCAAATTGCGGCATAATAGGACGGTCGCCCGGAGGATCCGGGCCTGAACCGGACGCGATGATCTCTTATGCTGGCGCCAACCTTCATGCACAGTCACCGGCGCGCCCGTGCCCTCGGGGCGCGGCTGACCGTTTTCGCGATGCTGATCTTGCTGGCCCTGTCCGCCGCTCAGGGCTGGACGCAGGAACGGCTGTACGAGCGCGGCCAGGGTGTCGCCAAGCAGCGCATCGTCGTCGGCGGCGACCACTACCATCCGCCGTACGAATTCCTCGACGAGGACGGCAGGCCTGCCGGCTACAACGTCGAGCTGACCGAAGCGATCGCCGAGGTGATGGGCATCGAGGTGCAGGTCGTGCTCGGCGAGTGGTCCGAGATGCGCGCGGCACTGGAAAGTGGCAAGGTCGATATCCTGCAGGGCATGTCCTGGTCGGAGGAACGGGCCAGGACCTTCGACTTCGCGCCGCCCCATGCCATCGTGCACCAGTCGATCTTCGCCCGCCGCGGCGATCCGGTGGTCGACGTCGAAGGGCTGCGCGGCCGTGAGGTGATCGTGCAGAAGGATGACATCATGCACGACTACCTGCTGGAGCACGAGATCGGCGCCGAAATCGTCACCACCGATACCCACGCCGATGCCCTGCGCCTGCTGGCTTCGGGCCGGCACGACTATGCCCTGGTGGCGAACCTGCCGTCGCTCTACCTGAGCCGCGAGCTTGGGCTGACCAACATCCAGCCGGTCGCCAAGCCGTTCTCGCTGCGCTACGGTTATGCGGTGAAGAAGGGCCACTCCGACCTGCTGGCGCAATTCAGCGAGGGGCTGGCGATCCTCAAGAACACCGGCCGTCACCAGGCCATCTACGACAAGTGGCTGGGTCCGCTCGAGGACGCCGGCGCCATTCCGTGGAAGAAGATCGGCCTGGTCGGCGCCGCGGTCTCCGGCGCCCTGTTGCTGATACTGGGGGCATCGTGATCTGGAACCGGATGCTGCAGCGTGAAGTCGCGAGCCGCACCGAGGAGCTGCGGCAGCATCAGTTGCAACTGATCCAGGCCGACAAGATGACGTCTTTGGGTATCCTGGTATCCGGCGTGGCGCACGAGATCAACAACCCCTGCAGCCTGCTGCTGCTGAACCTGCCGGTACTGCGCGATGCCTACCACGATGCCCGGGAGGTTCTGGAGGAGCATTACCAAAGCCATGGCGACTTCGAACTCGGCGGGCTGGAATATTCGCGCATGCGGGACGAGATTCCACTGATGCTCGATGAAATGCTCGAAGGCACCCAGCGCATCAAGCGCATCGTCGGCGATCTCAAGGATTTCGCCCGCCAGGGCGATGCCGAACTGAACGAGTCGCTGGATCTCAATCAGGTGGTGAGGACGGCGATCCGGCTGGTCGACAATTCGATCCGCTCGGCGACCGGCCGCTTCGAGGTCGACTACGGCAGCGAACTGCCAGCGGTGCGCGGCAATGGCCAGCGCATCGAGCAGGTGGTGATCAACCTGATCCTGAATGCCTGCCAGGCGCTGCAAAGCACGGAGCAGGGGATCTTCCTGCATACCCGCTTCCATCCGGAAACCGGCCGGGTGTTGCTGGAAGTACGGGACCAGGGCTGCGGAATCGATGCCGAATCGATGTCCCGGCTGACCGACCCCTTCTTTACCACCCGGCGCGAATGCGGCGGCACCGGGCTCGGACTGTCGGTGTCGGCCGGCATCGTGCGCGAACATGGCGGCAGCCTCGACTTCGAGTCAACCCCCGGGCAGGGCACCCGCGTGACCCTGGCGCTGCCGGCATTGGCCGAGGGCGAGGCGGATGCAGTACTATCGGCTCCCGGTATGGCGGGCTGATCGGCAAGCCCCCGGCAGATGGACACAACGATGAAGCAAAACCTCTACCCCTCCTTCGGCCTGCTGCTCGTCGACGACGAGCCGTCTTTCCTGCGCAGCCTGAGTATTGCCCTCGAGCGTTCCGGCGGCATCAGCCACCTGCATCGCTGCCAGGACAGCCGCGAGGTGATGGCGATCCTGGCGCGGGAAAACATCGGTCTGGTGACGCTGGATCTGACCATGCCGCACCTGTCCGGCGAGAAGCTGCTGAGTCGGATCGTCGAGGAACATCCGGACGTCGGCGTCATCGTCATCAGCGGTCTGAACCAGGTCGAGACCGCGGTCAACTGCATCAAACTCGGCGCCTACGACTACTTCGTCAAGACCGACGAGCAGGACCGCCTGATCGAAGGGATCAAGCGCGCCATCCGCCTGCAGGAGCTGCGGCGCGAAAACCAGGAGCTGCGCCAGCGGGTCCTCAACGACACCCTCGAACATCCCGAGGTGTTCGCCTCCATCGTCAGCGGCGACAAGGGCATGCGCGCGGTGTTCCAGTACCTCGAGTCGGTGGCGCCGAGCCGCCAGCCGATCCTGATCAGCGGCGAAAGCGGCGTCGGCAAGGAGCTCGTCGCCCGTGCCGCCCACGAGCTGAGCGGCTGCCGGGGCCGCTGGTCTGCGTCAACGTCGCCGGGCTCGACGACAACCACTTCGCCGATACGCTGTTCGGCCACCAGCGCGGCGCCTTCACCGGCGCCGAGAGCGCCCGTGCCGGCATGATCGACCAGGCGGCCGACGGCACCCTCTTCCTCGACGAGATCGGCGACCTGAGCATGGCGTCCCGGTGAAGCTGCTGCGCCTGCTGCAGGAGGGCGAGTACTATCCGCTGGGCAGCGACAGGCCCAAGCGGATGCGGGCCCGGGTGCTGGTGGCGACCCACCAGGATCTGGCCAAAAAGCAGGCCGACGGGAGCTTCCGCAAGGATCTGTACTACCGGCTGCGGACCCATCAGGTGCAGGTTCCGGCCTTGCGCCAGCGCAAGGGCGACATTGCGCTGTTGCTCGAGCATTTCCTCGAAGAGGCCGCGGCGGAACTCGGCAAGGTCAAGCCGGCCGTGCCGCGGGAGCTTCCGGTGCTGCTGTCCAATTATGCTTTCCCCGGCAACGTCCGCGAGTTGCGCGCGATGGTCTACGATGCCGTCAGCCAGCACCGCTCGCGGATGTTGTCGATGGACGCCTTCAAGCGTGCCATCGACCTGAACCGGGACGAGCTGCCCGCCCAGCCGCTTCCGGATAGCAGCCCCTTCGTGGCCGATGCTCCGCTGCCGAGGCTGCAGGAGGTGGCCGACCTGCTGGTGCAGGAGGCGATGCGCCGTGCCGAGGGCAACCAGTCCATCGCCGCGCGGCTGCTCGGGGTGTCGCAGCCGGCCCTGAGCAAGCGGCTGAAGAAACGCCAGTCCTGAACCCCTATAACCTCGGGTGTGGGCTATAACCTGCGGGAGTATCGATAACTATCTGATAATTAAATGATATTTTCCATTTTTGCCGGATGCGCGGGCATTTGGTTATACCCCTTCGAGGCCGGCCGCTGCTGGCGATGTCGAAAATTTACTCCTTGAAAACAATGACTTGGCCCAGGTCGATGGAACTGGCATCGGGCTTGCTCTATTGCTGTCGACGCCTACCCGAGGGTGGCGTTCGATAACACTAATAAGCAAGAACGTCAGATCAAGGAGAATCGCTCGATGATGAAGAAAACACTCACGGCCGCGCTGCTGATGTCCACCGCCGTCGCCGGTCAGGCTGCGGCCGAAGGCACCCTGGGCAGCGTCAAACAGCGCGGCTGGCTGCAGTGCGGCGTCACCAACGGCGTGCCGGGCTTCTCGGTACCCGATGCGCAGGGCAACTGGCAGGGCCTCGACGTCGACGTCTGCCGCGCCATCGCCGCCGCAACCCTCGGCGATGCCCGCAAGGTCAAGTACATCCCGCTGACGGCCAAGGAGCGCTTCACCGCGCTGCAGTCCGGCGAGGTCGATGTACTGTCCCGCGTCACCACCTGGACCCTGGCCCGCGATGCCCAGCTGGGAATTAATTTCGCCGGCGTGACCTACTACGACGGCCAGGGTTTCCTGGTGAAGAAGGACCTCGGCCTCAAGAGCGTCAAGGAGCTCGATGGCGCCACCGTCTGCGTCCAGTCCGGCACCACCACTGAACTGAACCTGGCAGACTATTTCCGCAGCAACGGTCTCAGCTTCACGCCGGTGGTGTTCGATACCAACGAACAGGCCGCCGGCAGCTTCAACAGCGGCCGTTGCGATGCCTTCACCACCGACCTGTCCCAGGCCTACGGTCTGCGTACCCGCATGAGCGATCCGGAGGCGGTCGTCGCGCTGCCCGACGTCATCTCCAAGGAGCCGCTGGGGCCGGCGGTGCGCCAGGGCGACGACCAGTGGTTCAACATCGTCAAGTGGTCGCTGTTCGCGATGCTCAACGCCGAGGAGCTCGGCGTCACCTCGGCCAACGCCGACGAGATGAAGGCCAGCGACAACCCCAATATCAAGCGTCTGCTCGGGGTCGACGGGCCCAAAGGCAAGGGGCTGGATCTCGCCGACGACTGGTCCTATCAGATCGTCAAGCAGGTCGGCAACTACGGCGAGGCCTTCGCCCGCAACGTCGGCATGGACTCGCCGCTGCAGGTCGAGCGCGGCATCAACGCCCTCTGGAACCAGGGCGGCTTCCAGTACGCCCCGCCGATGCGCTGAGTCCTCGGCTCCGGGGTCGGGGCTGTCGCATGGCATCCCCGGCAAATACTGGTCCTGATAGCGGGCACCGGGGCGCCTGACGGCAGCCGCGGCCTGCCCGATGGAGCACTACATGTCCGCAGACAACATCCTGGCCGAGCGACTCCAAGGCCAGCCGGTTCCGCGTGAAGGGACCGCCGTGCCCGAGCGCGCGGTCCCGTTCTGGAACGATCCGGGCAAGCGCGCACTGCTGTTCCAGGCGCTGCTGCTCGCGATGCTCGGCTTTCTGATCTACAGCGTCGTCAGCAATACCCTCGACAACCTCGAAAGCCGCGGCATCACCACCGGCTTCAGCTTTCTCGGCGACGAGGCCGGCTTCGGCATTCCGCTGTCACTGATCGACTATACCGAGGCCGACAGCTACGGCCGCACCTTCGTCGTCGGTCTGCTCAACACCGTGCTGGTCTCGGCGCTCGGCATTGTCGCCGCGACCCTGCTGGGCTTTCTGCTCGGCGTCGCCCGGCTGTCCGACAACTTCCTGGTCGCCAAACTGTCGGCCACCTATATCGAGATCTTCCGCAACATCCCGCTGCTGCTGCAGATCTTCTTCTGGTATTTCGCGGTCCTGCAGGCCCTGCCGTCGCCGCGCCAGAGCCTTGAACTGTTCGGCGGCTTCCTCAACGTGCGCGGCCTGTCGGTACCCCGCCCGGTGCCGGAAGCGGGCTTCGGGCTCGTCGTCGGCGCTCTGGTGCTGGGGATCGTTGCAACGCTGCTGCTGGTGCGCTGGGCCCGCCGGCGCCAGGAGGCGACCGGCCGGATCTTCCCGAGCCACTGGGCCGGCGCCGGCCTGATCGTCGGTCTGCCGCTGCTGGCCTTCCTGGTCGCCGGCATGCCGCTGTCGCTGGACCGGCCGGAGCTGCGCGGCTTCAATTTCAGCGGCGGCATGACGCTGCTGCCGGAGCTGGTCGCCCTCTGGCTGGCGCTGACCATCTACACCGCTGCCTTCATCGCCGAGACGGTGCGCGGGGGCATTCTCGCGGTCCCCGGAGGCCAGCTCGAGGCCGCCTCGGCGCTGGGCCTGCCGAAGGGCCGCACGCTGCGCCTGATCGTCATTCCGCAGGCGATGCGGGTGATCATCCCGCCGCTGACCAGCCAGTACCTGAACCTGACCAAGAACTCGTCGCTGGCCACGGCGATCGGCTACCCGGACCTGGTGTCGGTGTTCGCCGGCACGACGCTGAACCAGACCGGCCAGGCGATCGAGGTGATCTCGATGACGATGGCGGTTTACCTGACCTTGAGCCTGCTGACCTCGCTGTTCATGAACGGGTACAACAAGCGCATGGCGCTGGCGGAGAGGTAGACATCATGAAATACGCTATCGAACCGGCGCTGCCGGCACCGGCGAACACCGTGGGCGCCATCGGCTGGATGCGCCAGCACCTGTTCCACGGCCCCTTGAGCTCGGCGGCGACGCTGATCATCGCCTTCCTGGCGATCTACCTGCTGACCCCGGTGGTGCAGTGGGCCCTGATCGATGCCGACTGGATCGGCGACAGCCGCGAGGCCTGCTCGAGCGGCGGCGCCTGCTGGGTCTTCATCGGCACCCGCCTGGAGCAGTTCCTCTACGGCTTTTACCCTTCGGCGGAGACCTGGCGTCTCGACCTGGCCTTCGTGCTGCTGATCGCACTGATCGCCTGGCTGGCGGTCCCGCGCCTGCCGTTCAAGGGTCGGGTCTCGGCCTTCACGCTGCTGTTCTACCCGATCGTTGCCTATTACCTGCTGAGCGGCGGCGCCTTCGGCCTGACCGATGTCGAAACCCATCGCTGGGGCGGCTTCAGCCTGACCCTGGTGCTGGCGGTGGTCGGCATCGTCGCCGCCTTGCCGTTTGGCGTGCTGCTGGCCCTGGGCCGGCGCTCCGAGATGCCGATCGTGCGTTCGCTGTCGGTGGTCTATATCGAGGTCTGGCGCGGCGTGCCGCTGATCACGGTGCTGTTCATGGCCTCGGTGATGCTGCCGCTGTTCTTTCCCGAGGATATGAGCTTCGACAAGCTGCTGCGGGCGCTGATCGGCATCATCCTGTTCCAGTCCGCCTACATGGCCGAGGTGGTGCGCGGCGGCCTGCAGGCGATTCCGCGCGGCCAGTACGAGGCCGCCGATGCGCTGGGACTGAGCTACTGGAAAAAGATGATCCTGATCATCCTGCCGCAGGCGCTGAAACTGATGATTCCCGGCATCGTCAACACCTTCATCGCCCTGTTCAAGGACACCAGCCTGGTGGTCATCATCGGCCTATTCGACCTGCTGGCGATCGTCCAGGCCGCCGGCAACGACCCGGACTGGATCGGTTTCGCCACCGAAGGCTACATCTTCGTCGCGCTGATGTTCTGGATCTTCTGTTTCGGCATGTCCCGCTACAGCCAGCACCTCGAGCGCAAACTGCATACCGGCCACGGCAACCGCGCCTGATTCGAACGGAGAAAAACAATATGACCCAGCCAAGCATCCAACAGCAAAACCTGGCCGTCGAACTGCGCGGCGTCAACAAGTGGTACGGCGAGTTCCATGTGCTGAAGAACATCAATCTGCAGGTCGGGAAGGGCGAACGCATCGTCATCTGCGGCCCATCCGGCTCCGGCAAGTCGACGATGATCCGCTGCATCAACCGCCTCGAGGAGCACCAGCAGGGCGATATCATCGTCAACGGCACCCGCCTGACCGAGGATCTGAAGAAGATCGAGCAGATCCGCCGCGACGTCGGCATGGTGTTCCAGCATTTCAATCTCTTCCCGCACCTGACGGTGCTGGAGAACTGCGTGCTGGCGCCGATGTGGGTGAAGAAGGTGCCGCGCCGCGAAGCCGAGGCCACGGCGATGCAATACCTCGAGCGTGTGCGGATCCCGGAGCAGGCGAAGAAGTACCCGGGCCAGCTCTCGGGCGGTCAGCAGCAGCGCGTCGCCATCGCCCGCTCGCTATGCATGAACCCGGACGTAATGCTGTTCGACGAGCCGACCTCGGCCCTCGACCCGGAGATGATCAAGGAGGTGCTCGATGTCATGATCGAGCTGGCCCGGGAGGGCATGACGATGCTCTGCGTGACCCACGAGATGGGCTTCGCCAAGACCGTCGCCGACCGGGTGATCTTCATGGACGCCGGCCAGATCGTCGAGGAGAACGAGCCCCACGAATTCTTCAACAACCCGCAGCACGAACGCACGCAGCTGTTCCTGAGTCAGATCCTGCAGCATTAAGGTAGGTGCTGGTGACCGCCACGGATGGCGGAGGGCCGCCCCGCGTAAATCCTGATATTGCAGGAGCAAATATCAGGGGAACGAAGTGAACCGCACCGCCCAAACGGTGCGGTTCGCAGGCTCACCGGCACCCCACGCACTCACCCTCCGCAACTACCTATAACCTGCGAATCCTCTATAACCTCAGTGCCATTCCGTAACGCTCTGATTTTTAAGTGTTTTGTGTTTTTCGGACGGCTCGCACCCCATCTGGTTATACCCCTTCGGGGCCAGTCCGGCTCCAGGTCAAAACAGTTTTTTATTTTAAAAACATAAGGTTACTGAATACCTGCCGGGGCTGGCACAGCGCTTGCTGAATATTGTTTGTGACGGCGACCCGGTGGGTGTTTCCGAGCGTGCCCGCAACCGGTCGTCAGCCTGTATCGACGGGCCGCATCTTTCACAACAAAAACAGCGGAGTTTTCCCATGTTGGATTTTCTCAACGACCTGCTCTGGGGCAAGGTCCTGATCGTGCTGCTGATCACCGTCGGCGTCGGCTTCACCGTCGCCTCCCGCTTCGTCCAGTTTCGCTACTTCGGCCGGATGTTCCGGATCCTCGGCGCCAGCCAGCATTCCAGCGCGACAAGCACGGCCACCTCAGTTCCTTCCAGGCACTGCTGCTGTCGGTCGCCGGCCGTGTCGGCGGCGGCAACATCGCCGGCGTCGCCGTCGCCATCACCCTCGGCGGCCCCGGTGCCATTTTCTGGATGTGGATGGTCGGCCTGATGGGCATGGCCACCAGCTATCTCGAGTGTACCCTGGCCCAGGCCTACAAGCAGGCCGAGCCGGACGGTACCTACCGCGGCGGCCCCGCCTACTACATTTCCCGCGGCCTTGGCCGCAACTGGAAATGGCTCGCCGGCCTCTACTCGGTGCTGCTGCTGGCGACCTTCGGTTTCGGCTTCACCGCGCTGCAATCCTATGCCGTGGCGACCTCGTTCGACGACGCCTTCGGCGTACCGGTCTTCTACACCGGCATTGGTCTGGCGATGATCGTCGGCCTGATCATCTTCGGCGGCGTCAAGCGCATCGCCGGGTCTCCGAAGTGCTGGTGCCGGTGATGGCCGGCAGCTACATCCTCATCGCCCTGGCGGTGCTGGGGCTGAACCTCGAGCGCATTCCCGACGTCTTCATGCTGATCGTCAACAGCGCCTTCGGCCTCGAGCAGGCGGTCGGCGGGGGTATCGGCGCGGCGATCCTGATGGGCGTCAAGCGCGGCCTGTTCTCCAACGAGGCGGGCCTTGGCAGCGCCCCCAACGTGGCCGCGGTGGCCTATGTACCACACCCGGCCAACCAGGGCATCGTCCAGGCCTTCTCGGTCTTTATCGACACCCTGATCATCTGCTCGGCCACCGCCTTCATCATCCTGCTCAGCGGTGTCTACGATCCGGCCACGGCCTCCGATGTCGGCGGCGTCGCCCTGACCCAGGCTTCGCTGGCCGAACACGTCGGCGAATGGGGCCGCAGCTTCGTCAGCGTCGCGCTGCTGCTGTTCGGCTTCAGCACCATCCTCTACAACTACTACCTGGGCGAGAACAGCCTGAACTTCTTCAGCACCGAGAACCAGAACCTGTTCAACGGCTTCCGCGTCGCCATCATCGGCCTGGTGTGCTGGGGCGCCACCACGGATCTTGGCACCGTCTTCGCCTTCGCCGATGTCACCATGGGGCTGCTGGCACTGGCCAACCTGTTTGCGCTGATCATGCTGATCAAGCCCGGCCTGCGTATCATGCGCGACTTCGACGATCAGATCAGGGCCGGCGTCGAGCAGCCGGTGTTCGATGCCGCCCGCTTCGCCGATATGAACGTCGACCCGGTGGCCTGGGAGATCGAACCCGAGGACCTCGAACGGGCCCGGCAGGCCGCCGCCGCGCCTGTCCTCGGCACTGGCTGAATTCGTAAACCGTTATCTTGAGCACCAGCCGCTGGCGGTGGGTGGCGGACCCTGGGTCCACCACCTGTCGCCGGAGGCTTCATTTTGACCACCACGACTTACCACTTACGCCCAACAGGAACATACAGGTGCATCATGCCCGACTCCGGTCTTCCCAATAACAAAGAACAACTGTTGACCCGTTTCGTCGAATCTCTGGATTCAGGCTTCCCGGAACGGGAGGTCGCCCAGATCAATGCCTTCGCGCGCCAGCTCTTCCAGGTGGTGCCGACCGGGGAAATGCTGCAGTGTGCCGTCGAGGATCTGCAGGGGATCGCCCTGTCGGCCTGGCAGTTCGTGCAGCAGTACGACGGGCGCAAACCCCGGGTTCGGGTATTCAACCCCGATCAGGAACAGCATGGCTGGCAGAGCCGCCACACCGTCATCGAAGTGCTGCAGCAGGACTCCCCTTTCTGGTCGAGTCGATCCGGATGGAACTGAACCGGCGGGAGCTGGCCATCCACCGGATCTGCAATACGGTACTGGGCGTGAGCCGTCGCGAGGGACAGCTGGAGACGCTGGTCCCCCTGGACGTCGAGCCCGGCCGGCGCGAGTCCCTGATCCACCTCGAAATCGACCGTCAGTCCGATCCCGAGATGCTGAAGGCGCTGCAGCAGGGAATCCTGGACGTGCTGGCGGATGTGCAGGTGGCGGTCGGCGATTTCGCGGCGATGCAGGCGCGCGTTGCCGAGCTGCGCAGTCAGTTGCACGGCGCCGAGGCCGGGGAGGCGCGGGCTTTCATCGACTGGCTGCTGGACGGCCATTTTATATTCCTCGGCGTCGAGGAGAGCAGCGGTTCGGCCTCCGATGGCATGCAGCCGCTGCCCGAGCGCGCCCTCGGTATCGGCGGGCGCGCGCAGGCGCTGCCGCCGGTATCGGCACAGGCCTCGACACTGCTGACGTTCGCCCGGTCCGGGCAGCGTTCCCGGGTGCACCGCCCTGCCTACCTGGACGTGATCGGCATCCGTCGCTGCGACGAGGCGGGGCAGGTCGTCGGCGAGTGCCGTGTTCTGGGCCTCTACACCGCCCCGGTGTGCCGGCAGTCGGTGCTGCAGATTCCGCTGATCCGGCGCAAGGTCGAAAGCGTGCTCGAGCATGCAGGCTTCAGCCACGACGGCCACAGCCGCAAGGCCCTGCTCGAGGTGCTCGAGGGGCTGCCGCGCGAGGAGCTGTTCCTTGCCGGGCCGTCGACGCTGCACCGCATCGCGATGGGCGTCTTCGATCTGCAGGAGCGGCACCGGGTACGGCTGCTGATCCGCCGGGATGCCTGCGACCGCTTCTATTCCTGTCTCTATTACGTGCCGCGGGACCTGTTCAACAGCGCCCTGCGGGAGCGGATCCAGCAGGTGCTGGCCGAACGGCTCGGGGCGGACGAGATCGAGTTCAGCACCCGTTTCAGCGACTCGATACTGGCCAGGGTGCATTTCGTTATCCGCGTGGCGCCGCAGGCCGGGGCCGCAATCGACGAGGCCGCGATCGAGGCGGCGGTCGTCGAGGCGTCGCGTGCCTGCACGACGAGCTGCGCAAGGCGCTGCTGGAGACCTGTGGCGAAGAGACCGGCAACCGTTTCAACCAGCAGTTCGGTCACGCCTTCCCATCGGCCTACCGCGAGCACTTTGGCCCCCGCAGCGCCGTGATCGACATCCAGCACCTCGACGGCCTGAACGAGGCGCAGCCCGTGGCGATGAGCTTCTATCGGGGGCTGGAGCCGGTATCGGAGCTGATGCGCTGCAAGCTATACCGCGCAGAGGCACCGCTGGTACTGTCCGAGGTGCTGCCGATCCTCGAGCAACTGGGCTTCCAGGTCCTGGGCGAACACCCTTACCCGGTCCGCACCCGGGACGGCCGCCGTCTGTGGCTGCACGACTTCACGCTGAAGCCCCGGGCCGGCGAGCGGGTGGAGCTGGAGGCGATTAAGCCCATCGTGCAGGAGGCCTTCCTGCGCCTTTGGCACGGCGAGGCCGAGAACGACGCCTTCAACCGGCTGGTGCTGGCGGCGCGCCTGCCCTGGCGGGAGGTGGCGCTGCTGCGTGCCTATGCCCGTTACGGCAAGCAGCTGCGATTCGATTTCAGCCAGACCTACATCGCCGATGCCCTCTGCCGCCATCCCCAGATCGTGCGTCAGCTGGTGGCGCTGTTCCGCGCCCGCCTGGAACCGGCCCGTCAGGGCAGCGACAAGGCCGAGGCGCTGGTCGAGCGTCTGGAGCAGGGCATCCTCGAGGCACTGGAGCGCGTCGAGAGCCTCGACGACGACAAGATACTGCGCCGTTATCTGACGCTGATCCGCGCGACCCTGCGCAGCAACTATTTTCAGCCCGGCCGTGACGGCCAGCCCAAGGGCTATTTCGCCTTCAAGTTCGATCCGCGCGCGATCCCCGGGATCCCGCTGCCGCGACCGCGCTACGAGATCTTCGTCTACTCGCCCCGCGTCGAGGGCGTGCACCTGCGCGGCGGCAAGGTTGCCCGTGGTGGTCTGCGCTGGTCCGACCGGCAGGAGGACTATCGCACCGAGGTGCTCGGCCTGGTCAAGGCCCAGCAGGTCAAGAACGCAGTGATCGTGCCGGTCGGTGCCAAGGGCTGCTTCGTCGCCAAGCAGATGCCCACGGATGGGGGCCGCGACGAGATGCAGGCCGAAGGTGTGGCCTGCTACCGGATCTTCATCAGCGGCCTGCTGGATCTGACGGACAACCTGGTCGGTGGCGAAGTGGTGCCGCCCGCCGAGGTCGCGCGTCGCGATGACGACGATCCCTACCTGGTGGTGGCGGCCGACAAGGGCACCGCGACCTTCTCCGATATCGCCAACGCCATCGCCGCCGACTACGGTTTCTGGCTCGGCGATGCCTTCGCCTCCGGCGGCAGCCAGGGCTACGACCACAAGAAGATGGGCATTACTGCCCGCGGGGCCTGGAGTCGGTCAAACGCCACTTCGGCGAGCGCAACCTCGATGTCCAGCACGAAGACTTCAGGGTGATTGGTATCGGCGACATGGCCGGCGACGTCTTCGGCAACGGCATGCTGCTCTCAAGGCACATCCACCTGGTCGCGGCCTTCAACCATCAGCACATCTTCATCGATCCAGACCCCGATGCGGCGGCGAGCTTTGTGGAACGGGAGCGGCTGTTCCGGCTGCCGCGCTCCTCCTGGGCCGATTATGACGCAGCGCTGATCTCGACAGGCGGCGGCGTCTTTTCCCGCCAAGCCAAGTGGATCGCGATTTCACCGCAGATGCGCGAGCGTTTCGACATCGAGGCCGAGCGGCTGCCGCCGGCCGAACTGATCAGCGCGCTGCTGCGCGCCCCGGTCGATCTGGTCTGGAACGGCGGTATCGGCACCTACGTCAAGGCCAGCCACGAGAGTCACGCCGAGGTTGGCGACAAGGCCAATGACGGCCTACGCATCGATGCCCGGACGCTGCGCTGCCGGGCGCTGGGCGAGGGGGCAACCTCGGCTTCACCCAGCTGGCCCGGGTCGAGTTCGCACAGCACGGCGGTGCCTGCAATACCGACTTCATCGACAACGCCGGCGGCGTCGACTGCTCCGACCACGAGGTCAACATCAAGATCCTGCTCAACGAGCTGGTGGCCAGTGGCGAGATGACGCTGAAACAGCGCAACCGCCTGCTGCAGGAGATGACCGACGAGGTCGCGACCCTGGTGCTGCGCAACAATTATCGCCAGGTGCAGGCGCTGAGCCTGGCCGAGGCCCACGCGCGCCGGGCGCCGGAGGAGTACCTGCGCCTGATCCAGCGTCTGGAGGCATCGGGGCGTCTCGACCGGGTGCTGGAGGGGCTGCCCGACGATGCCGCCTTCGCCGAGCGCCGGGCCCGGGGGCAGGCGCTGACGCGGCCGGAACTGGCGGTGCTGATGGCCTATGCCCGCGCCGAACTGAAGGAGGCGCTGGTGCGCTCGCCGGCCGTCACCGCCGACGACTGCCTGCTGCCGGCGCTCGAGAGCGCCTTCCCGTCGCGGCTTTGCGAGGCTTTCCCGGAACCGCTGTACCGGCACCGGCTGCGGCCGGAGATCATTGCGACCCAGCTGGCCAACGACCTGGTCAATACGATGGGGCCGGTCTTCGCGCACCGGCTGCAACAGGCGGCCGGTGTCGGGCTGGCGGATGTCGTCGTCGCCTACGTCATCGCCCGCGACCTCTTCGGCGTGCCGCAGCTGTGGCAGCAGATCGAGGCGCTCGACAACCGGGTCGACGCCGCAGTGCAGCTGGAGATGATGACCGACCTGCAGCGCCTGGTGGCCCGTGCCAGCCGGCGCCTGCTGCGACAGTCCGATCAGTTGCGCGACCCGGCACGGACGCTGGCCCGCTATCGCGACGGCGTAGCGGCACTCGGCGCATCGCTGTCCGAGCGGCTCAGCGGCGAACGGCTGCAGGCCTGGCAGCGGCGTCATGACGTCCTGTGCGAAAGCGGTGTGCCGGCATCCCTGGCCGGCCTCATCGCGGGCGCCGACTGCCTCTATTCGGCGCTGGCGGTCGTCGAGGTCGCGGAGCAGGCCGGCGTGCCGGCGGAGCAGGTCGCCGATATCTATTACGGCCTCGGCGAACGGCTCGAACTGCACTGGTTCGATCAGCAGGTGAAGGCGCTGGCGGCCGGCAGCCACTGGGAAGTGCAGGCGCGGGACTGCTACCGGGACGAACTGGACGGCCAGCAACAGGCCCTGACCCTGAGTGTGCTGGGCCTCGCGCCGGCGGATGACGGCGACAGCCCGATGGAGTCCTGGCTGGCCCGGCATGCCGCGGCGCTCGAGCGCTGGCAGCGGATGCTGACGGAACTGCGCAGCGCGGCCCAGGCCGAGTGCGCGGTCTTTTCGGTGGCGCTGCGCGAGCTAGGCCAGCTGGCACAACGCAGCCAGGAGGGGGCGGGCTGATGTCCGCCTACATCGCGGAGATGGACAGGGGCGGGATGCAGGACCGGGTGGACGGGATCGCCCACCGGGCGCGTAGCCGGCTGGGGACCGGCAAACTGGCGGACTATATCCCGGCGCTGGCCGATCAGGATCCGAACCGCTTCGGCATCGCGGTCTGCACCAATGACGGCCGGGTCTATGCGGCAGGCGATGCCCAGGAGGTCTTTTCGATCCAGAGCATTTCCAAGGTGTTCCTGCTGGCGCTGGCGCTGCGCGCCTGCGGCGGCGAACTCTGGAGCCGGGTCGGGCTGAATCCGTCGGGGATGCCGTTCAACTCCCTGAGTCAGCTCGAGGCAGAGCAGGGCAAGCCGCGTAACCCCTTCATCAATGCCGGCGCCATCGTCGTCGCCGACCATCTGGTGAGCGCTTTCGCGACGCCGGCACAGCACATCCAGGATGTGGCGCGCCGGTTGTCCGGCAATCCGTCGATCCTGATCGACCGGCGGGTACTGGAATCGGAGTGGCAACACCGTTCGCGCAATGCGGCGACGGCCTATCTGATGAAGTCGTTCGGCAATATCGCCAACGAGGTCGACGATGTCCTCTATGCCTATTTCGCCTGCTGCTCGCTGGGCATGAGCTGCGTCGACCTGGCCAGGGCGCTGAACTTCCTCGCCTCGGCCGGTTACGCCCGCTGCGCCGACGAGCAGTTCGTGACGCCGGCGCTGGCGCGCAAGATCAACTCGATCCTGTTCACCTGCGGCATGTACGACGCGGCCGGCGACTTCGCCTACCGCGTCGGCCTGCCGGCCAAGAGCGGCGTCGGCGGCGGCATCGTCGCCGTGGTGCCGGGCAAGCTCTCGGTCTGCGTCTGGTCGCCGCTGCTGGATGCCAGCGGCAACTCGGTCGCCGCCCAGTACGCGCTCGAGCTGCTGTCGAACGAGCTGGCCTCGAACGGAACTACCCCAGCGTAAAGAAAAGGTCGCGCCTTGACCGGGGGTGGCTTCGGCCCAGATGCGACCACCGTGCCTGTGGATGATGCGCTGGCCGGCTGTTGCAGCGCCAGCACTGCGCCGGTTCATGTCTGGCCGAGTGTGAAGAAAAAGGTCGCGCCTTGACCGGGGCTGGCTTCGGCCCAGATGCGGCCACCGTGCCTGTGGATGATGCGCTGGCCGGCTGTTGCAGCGCCAGCACTGCGCCGGTTCATGTCTGGCCGAGTGTGAAGAAAAAGGTCGCGCCTTGACCGGGGCTGGCTTCGGCCCAGATGCGGCCACCGTGCTTGTGGATGATGCGCTGTACGGTGGCCAGCCCGATACCGATGCCGGGGAACTCCGATTCCGGGTGCAGGCGCTGAAAAGGCGCGAACAGTCGCTCGGCATGGGTCATGTCGAAGCCGGCGCCATTATCCTGGACATAAAAGACATGCAGATCCCGGGGCTGCTGCGTACAGCCAAAGATGATCCGGGGATGGGGGTTTTTGGCGCTGTATTTCCAGGCATTGGAGAGCAGGTTTTCCAGTACGATGCGCAGCAGGCGCAGGTCGCCCGTCGCGGGCAGATCCTCTTCGATGCGGATATCCACCTGGCGTCCAGGCATGGCGTTCTGAAGGTCCGAGGCGACCTCCCGGGCCAGTTCGGCGAGATCGACCGCTTCTTTCCTCACCTCGGTCCGGGCGATGCGCGACAGGCGCAGCAAGTCGTCGATCAAGTGCCCCATGCGCTCCGAGGCACGGCGAATGCGCTCGAGGCAGTCCAGCCCGTTGTCATCGAGCAGGGCGCCGGATTGCACCAGCAGCAGCTGGCTGAAACCGTCGATATGCCGCAGCGGTGCCCGCAGGTCGTGTGAGACCGAATACGAGAAAGCCTCCAACTCCCGGTTGGCGGCTTCGAGCTGTTCGGTTCGTTGCCGCACCCGCTGCTCCAGTTCGCTGTAGAGCTGGACGTTCTCCATCGCGATCGAGGTGCTGTTGGCCAGCGCCTGCAGCAGCCTGAGCTGTTCCGGCGTGGCCTGGTAGGGCCTGGCCCAGTAATTGCCGATCGCTCCGATCGGCGCTGCAGTCCTGATCGGTACCATCGCCAGGCTCTTGACGAAGGTCGGTCGGTAGGCGTCGACCGGTATACGCGGATCCTTGTAGATATCCTCGATGACCGCCGGGGTGCGGTTGCGCATCACCCAGCCGCTGATGCAGGCCGACATCGGAAAACGGCTGCCCTTCCACAGCGGGGCGATGGCGTCCTCGTCGGCGTAATAGCACAGGTGGCGGTCGCGCAGGACGAAGGTCGCGCCATCGGCACCGGTCAACTCGCGTGCCGCCTGGCGCACGATGGTCATGACGGTTTCCAGGTCCCGG
The DNA here is from genome assembly GCF_042661465.1 of Marinobacterium aestuariivivens. NCBI lineage: Bacteria > Pseudomonadati > Pseudomonadota > Gammaproteobacteria > Oceanospirillales > Oceanospirillaceae > Marinobacterium > Marinobacterium aestuariivivens. Next base: position 2,439,299 of record NZ_JBHSWE010000001.1, read on the forward strand.
GCCAGCGAGAGCTCCTGGATAACGCCGATCAGGCGCTCGACGGGACGCTCCCCGGCGCCCGAAGCTGCCTGTTGAGCGGGGCGCTGTGAAGCCTTCAGCGCGCGTTCGATGGTGGGCGCCAGCCGTTCTAGGGCGGCTTTGGAGACAAAGGCGGCCTCCGCGCCGCTGTCCCTTGCCTGCTTATCGTCGCTGTCGTCGTATCCCGATACGAAAATGAAGGGTACACCGGGGCACTGCTGCCGGGTCAGCGCCAGTGCCGCCTGGCCGCTGAAGCCCGGAACGCTGCTGTCCGACAGGATCAGGTCGAAACCTTCGCTGTTCAGGGCGTTCAGGAAGTCGTCGCGCGAAACGGCCAGCTGTACCCTGGCGGGAAGCCCCTGGGCGGCAAGCGCCGCCTGGATCAAGTCAGCATCGTCGGTACTGTCTTCCAGGTGCAAAATGCGTAATGGATCTTTCATCGGTCGCACTCCTTCACATGAGAGATCAGCAGAATCCGCTGTACAGGGCATTGTTGCCCTCTGGGCTTAAGCGGCTGCACACCCTGGATGATGCCGAGGGAGAAGCCTGTACTGCAGATAGCCGTGACCTTGTCGAGATTATTGATATCCGGGCTGGTGAGGGGATCCAAGACCGCGGTCTCCTGGTTGTCATCATCAGAGTCCTGTTGACCACTGTTGCAACCGTTCGACGGTCGCGGTGACGCCGCCGCAAACGATCACCAGCACCGATGAGCAGTCGGCGAGCGACAGTGCCGGGGATTCGAGTAGCGGGGGGTCGATATGCAGGGCCTTCATCGAAATCAGCGTCTCCTCCGGTTTGTGGGCAGCGACGCCACCGCGATCAGCCGGCATCCGTTGCACGGCCGTCGGACGGCAGTACCACGAGGGTAAACCAGTAATCGGTCAGCGACTGCACCACCCTGGCGAAATTTTCGAAGTCGACCGGTTTGACGATATAGGAGCTGCAGCGCAGGCGATAGGAGCCGAGCACATCCCTGTCCGCGTCAGAGGTGGTCAGAACCACGACCGGCAGGTGCCGGAGTTCTTCGTCGCGACTGATGGCTTCGAGGACTTCGCGCCCACCCATGCGGGGCATATTGAGGTCCAGCAGTATCAGATCCGGCATCGGGGTGCCGGCATAGGCGCCTTCCTTGCGCAAAAAGGCCATGCATTCGACGCCATCGGGCACGTGGTGCAGATTCACGGCCAGGCGGGTGCGGCGAAAGCCGATCCTGGTCAGCTCGACATCGTTGTCGTTGTCCTCGACCAGCAGGATCTCCGCGGGCCTGCCGCGATCAGCCGGGTTGTTCATGGCCATTCTCTCCCTGTTGCGGAATCGTAAAATAGAAAATGCTGCCCCGGCCGGGCCCGGACTCGGTCCAGATGCAACCACCGTGGCGATGAATGACCCGGCGGCAGACGGCGAGTCCAATGCCGCTGCCGGGGTATAGGCGCTGCTCGTGCAGACGCTCGAAAATCTCGAAAATCCGTTCCCGGTAGCGCGGCTCGATGCCGATGCCATTGTCCTGCACCGCAAACAGCCAGTTCCCCTCATGCGCTCTGGCGGTTACCCGGACAATGGGCGGGTCGTTGCCGCGGTATTTGAGGCTGTTGCCGATCAGGTTGATCAGCACCTGCACCAGTTGCGAGCGGTCACCGGTCACCACCGGCAGATCGCCGCAGCTGACATCGGCTTCGCAGGCGCTGATCGAGGATTCGAGCAGCGCGACGGCGGCATCGAAAATCTCGCGGCCCGCCACCGGTTCGAACGGGTGGGCCTGGGAGTCGACGCGCGAGTACTCGAGCAGGTCGCGGACCAGCGTCTGCAACTGCTTCACCGACTGGACGATACGGCGGATCCAGTCGTTTGCCTGGGCATCCAGCCGGTCCTGGTAGCTGGTCTGCAGCAGCTCGACGAAACTGGCGACATTGCGCATCGGGGTCTGCAGGTCGTGGGAGGCGACATAGGCGAAGCGCTGCAGTTCGATATTGCTGCGCTCCAGCGCTTCATTGGCCCGTTGCAGGGTGGCATCGGCCAGCCGCTTGCGTTCGGATATATCGACGATGGCTGCCAGCACGAAAAGGCCTTCATCGGTCCTGACCGGGCTGAGCCCGATCTCGACCGGGAATTCCGTTCCATCCTTGCGGAGTGCGAAAAGGTCGCGTCCGGCCCCCATGCGCCTGGCTTCCGGGCTGGTGAAAAAGCGGGCGCGCTGGCCCGGGTGGCCGCCCTGAAAACGCTCGGGAATCAGGGCTTCGACTTTCCGCTGCAGCAGCTCTTCGCGACGGTAACCGAACAGTCTTTCGATTTCGGCGTTGACCTGCAACACGGTGCCGGTCTGGTCGATCATCACCATCGCCGTCGGTGCCGACTCGATGGTGGCGCGAAAGCGGGCTTCCATCCGCTTGCGCTCGGTCATGTCGACAATGGCGCTGACCACCAGGGTATCGTCGTTCGTCGCGATGGGGTTAAGGCCGATTTCGATCGGAAATTCGGTGCCATCCTTGCGCAGGCCGAAGAGGTCGCGTCCCGCGCCCATGGGCCTGGTCTTTGGTGAGCACATAAAGCCTGCGCGCATGTCCGGATGACCGGCACGGAATCGGTAAGGCAGCAGAATATCCACGGACTCACCGAGCAGTTCAGTGCTGCTGTAACCGAACAGCTGCTCGGCCTGGGCATTGACCAGCACCATGGCGCCGCTGCCATCGACCACGATCACCGCGGTCGGAACGGAGTTCAGGATTGCTGTCAACTGCTCCACACTTCTGATCGAGGTATTGCGAGCCACGAGACCTCCTTGTCGCAGGGTTGCGCGGACGCCGTGCCGGCTTCAAGCGGGCCCGGATTGGTTGACCGGCGTGCGGCTGCCTCCATCACTATAGATGATTTTCATCGGCATGTTTTAGTCGATTCTGCAGCGCCCGGCGAAAGGCGCCGGTCGAGCATCACTCCAGCCTCAACGGTTGCCGGCGCATCATGCCCGCCGGGATGTCCGGGACACCGTACTGCTGCGACAGGTAGTCCAGCACTGTCGCCTCGTCATCGCCGAGGTCCCAGAGCCCCTGGGTCTCCTGCATCCAGCGGATGAGCGATTCCCAGCGCTCCCGGCTGTGGTGGTTCTGGGTGATCAGCTTCGAAGAGTGACAGGCGGTGCAGTGGCCGCGCACCTTCTCCCAGCCGGGCGCGATCTTCAGGCCGCTGGTCGGGTCGATGGCCGGCGCCTGCGCCGCCTGCAGCGCGCCGGCGAACAGCAGCAGGCCGGCTGCGAGGGTTTTGCCGCCTCTGTTCATCCTACGCCTCCTCAGCCGACGATCACGGCGATGCGGTGGGCGGAGTTGTTGAGGTAGCCGCGCGGGTTCCAGCCCGGCAGCACCATCGGCTGGGAGATGCCCGTGTCGTCGACCGCCCGCGCCCAGACCTCGTAGTAGCCGGGCTGCGGGAACTTCACTGCATGGTCCCAGTGCTGCCAGGCGAGGCGGTTGACCGCCGGCTGCAGGGTTGCGGCCTGCCAGGTCTGGCCGAAGTCGATCGAGATATGCAGCTCCTTCACCGAGCGATCACCGGCCCAGGCGTGGCCGTGGAGTTTCAGTCCCTCTGCCAGGCTGTGCCGGATGCCGGAGCGGGGCGCGGTGATCAGCGACTTCACCGGCATCGACTCGATGATGCACATGCCCTCCGCCGGCACTTCGGTGCCGGGGGCCACCGGCTCGCACGGCACGCGGTAGGAATGTCCGGTCATCTTGGCGCCGTCGTGCACCTGGTTGCGGATCAGGATGCGATTGAGCCACTTGCCCGAGGTGGATCCGGGCCAGCCGCCGATCATCAGCCGCAGCGGGTAGCCGTTTTCCAGCGGCAGCGGCTGGCCGTTGAGACCCCAGGCGATCATCGATTCGTCCTCAAGCGCCTTGGCCATCGGCACGCCGCGGGAGATGGTTTCCTTGTTCGGGTCGCCGCTCAGGTGCGTGTCGGCGCCGTAGTAGCCGATATAGACGGCGTCGTCCTTGATGCCGCAGTCCTCGAGCACGTCGCGCAGCCGGATGCCGTTCCACTGTGGGCAGCCGACGGCACCGTAGGTCCACTGGTTGCCGCTGGCCGGCGGATAGAAACCGGCGCGGCCGTTGCCGCCGCACTCGAGGGTCAGCTGCAGGTCGACGGCGGCGAAGCGTTTCTTCAGCTCGTCCAGGGTGTAGGTCTTGGCGTTCCTGACCGACTCGCCGCCAATCGCCAGTGTCCAGGTCGCGAGGTCTATACCGGTCGGCGTCAGGCCGTTGTTGCGGATGAAGAGCCGCTCGGCCGGCGTGATATCGTCGTTGAGCAGGTGCGCCGGCGTTTCCGCATTGAGCGGCCGGTCGTTGAGCACCGTCAGGCCGTCCTTGCCGGGAATCTCGAACGGCGCCGCCGTCTCGGCGAAGGCCGCCGGAATCAGGCCCGCCGGCATGAAGCGGTGAAAGACGATGACGCCGCCGACCAGGGCCGACATCCGCCCCAGGCCGCTGATGAAACCGCGGCGCGTGCTCTGGTGCGCGCGCCGGCCGAAGACTTCCCAGTCGGCCCGTTCAGGATCCTGCCGGTAGAGGGCATGGATGCCGATCTTCTTGTTCTTCATCGAATAGCTCCCGAAACAGGGGGATTCAGGCCGGGTGTTGAGGCGCTGGTCATTGGCACTGCTGAAGAGCTGTCGCGTCCCGGTCACTCGGCGCCATGCGGGACTGTTCCGCATCGACGACAGTATAGACGCTGATCAGCGGGTGTTAGCGCTAGAGCCAGTCGATCTCGTCGGCCAGACGGCGGATCCGGCGCCAGTGGAGCAGGGCCTCGTCCGGGGCCAGCGCGGAATGTCCGGGAGGGCCGTAGCGGCAGTCGTTGAAGGCTTTGAGCACCGGTATCAGCGCGGCTCGCAGGGCCGGTTCGCCGTCACCCAGCCGCCGGCCGTACTCGCTTGCCGTTTCGTGGCGGTCGCGCGGCAGCCGGCGCCGATGCAGCCAGCGCTCCAGGGCGGCATAGAGGTGGAGGGCGGCCCGCTCGGGATCGTGCCGCAGCCGGCGTCGCAGCTGCCAGTCCTGCAGGCCGTCGCCGATCCGACGGCGGAACAGCCAGGCCAGGCCGAGCAGGAGCAGTACCAGCAGTCCGGCGAGAGCGGCCGGCAGCGGATGGCTGGCCAGCAACAGTTTCAGTTCCAGCAACAGCCGGACCAGGACCAGGGCCGTTTCCAGCGCCAGCCGCTCTAGCGGCCCGGTCTCGGCCAGTCGCAGTCGCAGCAGCAGGAAGCGTTCGGCGTTTTCCAGCCAGCCGGGCTCACCCAGCGGGTCCGGCCGGTCGGTGACGGCAAAGGCGATCCAGCCGTGGCGCGCCTGCCACACCTCCGGCCAGACGATGCCGTGGTCGGTGGTGACCTCGATCTGGCCGGACAGCGGATGGCGCAGGTTGGAACGGTAGCCCTCGACCATGCGCGTCGGCGTATCGAGGCAGCGCAGCATCAGGGCGAAGGCGGAAAGCCGCTGGCCCTCGGTCAGGCGTCCGCTATCGAACAGGGCCTTGGTCAGGTCGCGCTCCGCCGGCGGCGCCCCGGGGGGCGGTGTCGGAAAGGTCTCAACCAGGTAGCGCTCGATGGCCCGGGCCGCGGCCAGGGTTCACGGCCGCCGCCGATCGTCCCGGCCAGCGTGCAGATCGATTCGCTGCCGGCAGGCAGGCTGCGATAGCCGGGAAGCTTTGCCGCCTCCATCGAGACGCGGTGGCCCTGCAGCGTCGAAACGCTGGATTTGACACGGTAGCGCAGGCCGGGACGCAGCGGCTGCGGCAGCTCGATGGCGCCCCGGGCGTCGAGGCGCAGAACCCGGCTCGGAATCTCGATGCGGTGGGGGACCGGTGCCAATGGCAGGGCCTGGTCCAGCTCGGCGAGCACTTCGATGGTGTGGCGAACCGGTGCCGAGCTGCCGGTGGGTGCGCGTTCGAAGAGACCGTCTCGCAACCGGACGTAGCGCGCGGGTGCCGGGGAGCGGGACCAGCTGTCGCCGTTGAACTGATCGAAGACACGGGTGCGCAGATGCACCGGTTCATCGCTCGTGACGCTCAGCAGCCGGCGCGGCGGATCCTCCGGCGCGCCGGCGAACAGGTTCAGCTGTGGCTCCGGCTCCGCGGCGGGCCCTGGCCCCGTACCCGTACCGCTGCCGGCTTCGTTGCCGCCGGGCCCCCGGTGCGGGCGTTCGTCGGCCGTGGCACGGGCCTCCCAGCGCGGATCGCCATAGGGCTCGTCAGTGCCGACCGGGACCAGGGCGTAATAAGGTGCCGGCGGTTGCGGCAACAGCCAGTAGAGCAGCAGGGCCAGTGCCAGTATCGCGATCGAAACCGGCAGCGCCGCCAGCCAGGCGCCGCTGCCGCTGAAGCCGTCGACCCTTTGGCGGACCCGGGCCAGCTGCAGTTGCATCAGCACCAGTACGGCACTGAGCAGCCAGGCCGACAGCAGCAGCCGGAAGCCGGCCTGCGGATAGAGACCGGCACCGAACAGCACCGGACCCAGGCTCGCCAGCAACAACATGAACACCTCGCGCGGCTGGCTCAGGGTGAAGCAGAGCGCCAGCATCGTGAAGCAGACCAGCAGCAGCATACCGCCCAGCAGATCGCCCTCCAGCACCCTCGGGATGCAGAGCAGCAGGGCGACGGCCGCCGACAGTAGCCGCAGCGCCCGGATCCAGCGCCGTGGCCGGCGGCTGTGGACAAAACCGCAAAAGAGGGCGAAACCGGTCAGCAGGCTGAGCAACGGAGCCGGTCCCGCACCCTGGTTCAGTCCCATCGACCAGCCTACGCCTGAGAGGCTGAGGTTGAGCCAGAGCAGCAGGTAGAGGCCGGCACCGAAGGGGTCATGACTCAAAGATCCCGCTGAGGTTGTCGCCGGCGCGCACGCAGTAGAGGCCCGGCCGGCTGGCCAGGTGGCCGTCATCGGCCGGGCGGGCAGAGCGGCCGGCGAAACTGGGGCCGTCGAACAGCACCTGCAGCGGCGGCAGGTCGGCGCCCGGCACAACGCTTTGCAGCAGCGGCGGCAGCTCGGTGCCGGTGCGGGTATGGAACAGCATCAGCCGGCACTGGCGGCCGCCGTGCTCGAAGGCCGCGCGGATCGCCTCGCCGTAGTCGCGGTCGCTGTCGGCCTCGACCGCCGCCAGCGCCTCCAGCAGACGACGCAGGTGCAGCGGGCCCCGGTCGGGGGCGAGCCAGTGCAGCTGCTCGCGCATCTGGCAATAGAGCCCCACCCGATGGCCCTGGGCGAGGGCGCAGCCGGCCACCGAGGCGGCGATGCGGACCGCATATTCGAAGCTGCTCTCGCGGCCTTCGCCAAGGTTGGCCGCCCCGTTGCTGTCAAGCACCAGCAGCAGCTCGGTATTTTCGAGCTGCTCGTACTCGCGCACGATCCACTCCCCGCGCCGGGCCGAGGCGCGCCAGTGGATATGACGGCGGCTGTCGCCGCGGCGGTATTCGCGGATGCCGGCATAGTGGTCGTGGCCGCGGCTGGCCGGCGCGATCTGGTGGCCGTCGGTCGGGTAGCCGCTGCGACCGGTGAGGTCGACATTCGTCAGTGGAAAACGGCGCGGCAGCACGACGATCCGGGCGCTGCTGTCCGGTACGGCATGACCCGTGCTGTGCAGCGCCAGCGGGAAGTCCGAGCGCAGGTACAGGGGGCCGATCCGGTGATGGCCGCGGCGCTCGCAGCGGATGCGGTAACTGAACGGCCGGCGGCCGGCGAGGCGGGCGATCAGCACGCTGTAGTCGTCCCGGTCGAGGAACGGCAGGCGATCGACGACCTGCAGCATGTAGCGGGCAAAGAGCCCGGTGCAGCTGAGCGCGAGGCGCACCTCGATCTCGTCGCCCTCGGTCGCCTCGGCGGGCAGCTCGCGTCTGACCGCGACGCCACGGGTGTTGTGGCGCGGCAGCAGATAACCGGCGACCAGGGTCGCCAGCAGCAGCACGCCGAGCTGGTAGAGCTGGGCGATGCCCTGGTTCCAGGCCGCCAGCAGAATTCCCAGCGCCAGCAGACCGAGCCAGGGACCGGGCGAGTGCCACCAGGCTGCGGTATCGGCGCGGCCGCTCACAGCGCCTGCGCCTGCTCGAGGACCGGCGGTTCGACCTGGCGCAGCAGCTCGGCCACCAGGTCCTCGGGCCGGCGTCCCTCCAGCCGGGCCGCCTGGCTCAGGATCAGCCGGTGTGCCAGTACCGGTACCGCGACCTTGCGTACCTGGTCGGGACTGACGTAATCGAGTCTGTCGATCAGCGCCGCGGCTCTGGATGCCTTCATCAAGGCCAGGGCGCCGCGCGGGCTGGCGCCAAGTTCCAGCAGCGGATGCTGGCGGCTGGCCTGGACCAGGTCGGCGATATAGCCGAGCACCCTGTCGTCGATATGGATCCGCTCGACCGCCTGCTGCAGCTCGCGCAGCCGGGCGATGCCGAGGCAGGGTTCGAGGCTGTCGATCGGGTGGCCGCTGTGCTGTTGCTGCAGGATGCGTATCTCGGCGTCGCGGTCCGGGTAGCCGATCGACAGGCGCATGAAAAAGCGGTCGAGCTGCGCTTCCGGCAGCGGATAGGTGCCGTGAAACTCGATCGGGTTCTGGGTCGCGATCACCATGAACACCTCCGGCAGCGGCCGGGTCAGGCCTTCGGTGGTGACCTGGTACTCGGCCATGCACTCGAGGAGGCTGGACTGGGTGCGCGGCGAGGTGCGATTGATCTCGTCGGCCAGCAGGATGTTGCAGAACACCGGCCCCGGCATGAACTCGAAGCGGTGCTCCTGCTGGTTGAATATCGAGACACCGGTGATGTCCGACGGCATCAAGTCCGGAGTGCACTGGATGCGCCGGAAATCGAGGTCGATGCTGCGGGCCAGCGCCCGTGCCAGCATGGTCTTGCCGAGACCGGGCACGTCCTCGAGCAGCAGATGGCCGCGGCACAGCAGGCTGACGAGGCTCAGGGTCAGGACGCGGCTCTTGCCGACGATGGCGCGCGCCATATTGGCGTGCAGGTTTTTGAAAAGGTGTTGATGTTCGCTCATCCCTGGATCTCCCGTAGCGAAACGAATACAGGAGGCGCGATGGCAGGGGCGCATCGTGGAAAATCGACCGTCCTGGTCGTTGCTGGCGGAACCTCCTGTTCCTGAAACGCAGATTAGACCATGGACGGTCTGTATGCAGCAATTGCAGGAGCAAATTGCTGCTTAGACCATGGACGACGGAAGGCCGCCCCACGGAACGCCGCCCGGTCTCTATGCAGCAATTGCAGGAGCAAAAACACCGCCCCTGCATCGAGGGGCGGCGAGGCCTTGGGGCCTGGTGCTCGTCAGCGGCCGCCGGCGCCCGGCGGGAACGCTCGGTGTTCTCGACCAGGATGCCGGTACCGATGCGGTTGATCTCGTCCCAGAGGTCGCCATCGATCTCGATGCCCCGATCGACGCTGTGCTCCTTGTTCAGGGCCAGCTGTTGCGGGCTGACATGGCGGGCATTGCGGTTGCCACGGGACTGCTGCAGCGAACTGTTCAGGTCGACCCGGGAGCTGCAGATAATGGTCAGGGTCTGACGCTCGTCCGGCTCACCCTGCAGGCTGGTGGTCGCTTCGCTGTAGCTCGGGTAGCGCTCGCCGGCGCGGATCGCGGCGGTATGCTCGGTCACGGTCCGGCTGCCGTTCTGCCAGTAGGCGACCACGCTGATGCCGCGACGGCCGCAGTCGGTCAGCGCCTTGAGCACGAACTTGCGGTTGTGGCAGTTGTGCACCGTGACCGTGGACAGGCTGCTCTCCAGCGCCTTGGCATGGGCCAGGTCGACGGCGGCGGCGATGCAGTTGAGGGCGCTGCGGCCGTTGCTGTCGATAATCGCCGAGGTGCTGTCCTCGTAGACCACGGTGCTCAGCGGCTTGTCGCTGTCGAGGTCGATGTAGGGCAGCGCGCGGCGCAGCTCGCCGAGGCCGTCGAGGCCGTGCTTTTCCAGCCAGAGGATCATGTTGGCGGCATCCTCGTAATTGCCGACGAAGTAGCCGGTGGCCTCGAAGCAGCGGCGCAGCGCAGCCTTGAGTTCATTCATCGATACGTGCATGGGGCTCTCCTCAGCGCTGCGGGGCCAGCGGCATAAACCAGTCGTCGTTAAAGGTCCGGCCGATCTCTTCCATCAGCGGCGCGCCCTGGAACATGGTGTTGCGCACCCAGAGGCGTGAACGTGGATCGAACTTGCTGACGCCGAAGAACGCCAGTTTCGCCCGCAGCAGGTGCATCGGCAGCACGTCCCGGTCCAGCAGGTTGGCCTGGATGTCGCCGTAGACGCAGCGGTTCATGCTCTGGATCCGGCGCACGATGCCGCGCAGCTTGGGGCGCGCGACCATGAAGCGTGCGGTGGTATGGTCCGGGTGCTGCTGCACGTACTCGCACAGCTGGTCGTAGCATTTGCGCACCGCATAGGCGACCCCGAGGGCCATCTGCTTTTCGCGTCCCTCGTCGCAGGAGGCGCTGCCCAGGCGGGGCTCCATCTTTTCTTCCGAGCGGTACCAGAAGGTCTCGCGAGCACCATCGGCGCCGAAGTCGATCTGCAGCGTCCAGTCGTAGCGCTGTTCGATCACCTGCTGCAGCTCACGCACCGGCATCAGCGGATCGAGGTCGAGGTACTCCTCGGCACTCATGTAATCCTCGAGGTCCTCGACCAGCTCCGGGTACAGTTCCAGCAGGATCGAGACCAGCAGTTCCTGTCCCTGCAGCGAGCAGTGACCCTCGCTCCAGCGCAGCAGCTGGTCCCAGGACTCGAGACCCGCGGTGACCCGGTTGTGCAGCGCTTCGAGGTCCTTCAGCACCTGACGGTTGTTGTCCGACTGCCACGGGTCTTCGGTGACCGTATCCTGCATATGCGAGGTACAGCGGTCGATCAGCTCGCGCAGGTCCAGGCGTCTGCGGTCGTCGAGCTGGCCCAGTGTACGCACCCGTGCCAGTGCCAGTTCACGCATCTCGACCCAGCGGTTGATCAGCTGCGGATGGTTGATCAGATAGGGCGCCATACCGAGGCCGGTGGAGTTGCCGATGCCGAAGTAGCGCTTGATTTCGGGCTCCATCGACCGGAAAGTCTCGGGCGCGCGATGGCGGGCGATATGCTCGGCCTGGAGCAGACTGAAGTTGCGCAGCATCCAGCAGACGAACATCTCCGCCGAGAAGGGACGGGCGAAGTCGGGGAAATGGCTGCTGACCTTCTCCCAGTCGGCCATGCCCAGTTTGCCGCTGCCGTAGACGGCGGTGGTCCTGTAGAGGTAGCCGACGCGGGCGATCTGGGCCACATCGGGCTGGCGGCCGGCGGACAACTGCTCGACCACGGTATCGAAGTTGCGGGCGCTGCGGTTGGCGCGGGACAGCACCAGTACCCGGGCATCGACGCGGCCGGCTTCCTGTTTGGGCACGTTCTGGCGCAGCTGCTCGAGATATTCCGGCTCTACGCTGCCCGCGACCAGGGCCATGGTCAGGTCCCATTGGGTCGCGATGACGCGGTCGTTGCGCTCCTCGGGCGACAGGTAATCCGAAAACAGTACGAAGCTGAACAGGTCATGGGGCGTGCGAACCTCGTAGACAACCGTGCCGTAACCCTGGTCGTCCAGCTCGAAGTGCGCGGGGGCGATCTGCCAGCGTTCGCGCATGATACGGCGGATCAGAATGCGCATGAAACTCAGCCGGCTCTGGTGCATCGCACCCAGGCGCTCGAGCTGCATGACCTGGCTGGTCGGGCGCAGCGGCAGGGCATTGTCGCCCCGCAGGGAGGCGTTAATGGCTGCTGGCGTCGTCATTATGGTTGTCCTCGCTAGTTTGGATGTCACATCGTGTATAACAACCGGTCCGAAGGCCGGCGACAGCATAGATGTGCCGAAACGCTGCGCTGCGCATCCCTGGCGGGTTTCGGGTCTAGTTATTCTTAACGGTGCCGTTCATATCGGGCCCCGGTGGTAAGGACATCATCGGGTATTGCGGCGAGGCTCATCAAATCAAAAGGTTCTATCGTCTGATAAGTCGAACTTATCAGGTTGTGCAAGGTATTATTTTTTTTAACGTAAAAGGTTGGCCAAGCCTGTCCCGCTCGGCCAACGGCGGCGGACAGCTACTGCGGGCTGTTGGCAAGAATAAAGTCGACCAGTGCCTGGGCCGGAGGCGTCAGTGACTTGTTGCCAAGCTGCACGATGCCGGTGTGCCGCAGGATTGTCGGGTTCGTCAGCGGCACGAAGCTCAGGGTGCTGCTCTCCTTCGGAAAGGCGTACCAGGGCAGGGTGGTGATGCCGAAGCCCGCCTCCAGCATCGCGATCAGCGAGATCATGTTGGAAATATAGAACTGCGAGTGGCCGAGCAGCGGGCGGGCCTCGCTGTCCTCCAGCAATGCCGAGGTGCCGTTGCTGATCAGACGGTGCCGGCGCAGTTCCTTCCAGTGCACGCCTTCTTTTGCCGCCAGCGGGTGGTCGTTGGGGCAGACCACCCCGACCTGATCCTCCCATATCGGCCTGAAGGACTTGTCGCTGTGCTCCTCCTCGTGGAACAGGCTGGCGATGCCGAAGTCGACCTGTTCGTTCTCCACCATCCGCAGCACGGCGGCGGAGTTGTCATCGAAAAAGCTGATATGCAGGTCGGGGCTGTCGGCGACAAAGCGCAGCAGCAACTCCGGCAGCACCCGGCTGGCGATCGACGGCACCGACGCCAGGCGCAGATGTCCCTTCTTGTGCTCGGACAGCAGCGTCATATCCTCGGCAACGCGGTCGTGATGGGCGATCAACTCCCGGGCCTTGGGCAGGAACAGCTGGCCGAACGGCGTCAGGTCGGTCTTGGCCGTTCTGGCGTTGCGCTTCTCGAACAGCGCTTCGCCGAGCTTGTTTTCCAGGTCGCGGATCGACAGCGAAATTGCCGGCTGGGTGCGGTGCGCCTTTTCGGCGGCGGCGTGAAAGCCCTTGAGCTCTGCGACCCAGACGAAGTGCCGCAACTGGGCAATCTTGAACTCCGGCAGCATGATAAGAACCTCTTATCGAGTGATATTTTTTATTAACTTTTGTTATTAAATCATGGTGCCTATGATGATTCCAACCAGCTTCAGGAGGTCATCATGTCGGATTCAATTTTTCGCAACTACATCGCCGGTGAATGGGTAGAAGGCAAGGGCACGATCGCCAATGTCAGTCCGGCTGACAGCCGCGATGTCATCGGCCATTATGCGCAGGCGGACGCTGCCCAGACCGAGGCTGCCATCGAGGCCGCGATCAAGGGGCAGGAAGAGTGGCAGAAAAGCGGCCTCGAACAGCGCTACTCGGTGCTGATGGCGATTGGCGACGAGCTGATTGCGCGCAAGGATGAACTGGGCCGCGTACTGGCCCGTGAAGAAGGCAAGACCCTGGCCGAAGGCGTGGGCGAGGTTTATCGCTCCGGTCAGTTCTTCCATTATTACGCCGCCGAAGTGCTGCGCCAGATGGGTGAAACCGCCGATTCGGTGCGCCCCGGCGTCGAGATCGAGACCCGTCGCGAGCCGGTCGGTGTCGTCGGCATCATCACCCTGGAACTTCCCCGTCGCCACCGGTGCCTGGAAAATCGCGCCGGCACTGGCCTTCGGCAATGCCATCGTCTTCAAGCCGGCCAACCAGGTCCCGGCCAGCGCCTGGGCACTGACCGAGATCATCTCCCGCCAGGACTGCCGGCCGGCACCTTCAACCTGGTCATGGGGCCGGGCGCCGAAGTCGGCGATGCGCTGATCAACTCCCGCAAGATCAATGCCCTGACCTTTACCGGCTCACTGGAAACCGGGCGCAAGGTCGCGGCCGCCACGGCAATCAACCTGGTCAAGTGCCAACTGGAGATGGGCAGCAAGAACGCCCTGGTGGTGCTGGACGATGCCGACCTGGAAACGGCCGTCGAATGCGCCGTCAACGGTGCCTTCTTCGGTACCGGTCAGAAGTGCACCGCGTCGTCGCGCCTGATAGTCACCGAAGGTATCCATGACCGCTTCGTCGAGGCCGTGATCGAGCGCATGAAGAAGCTGGTGGTGGGCCATCCGCTGAAAGAGGGCGTGCATATCGGCGCCGTCGCCGACGGGCGCCAGATGGAGCAGAACCTGAAGTACCGGCAATCGCCCGGCAGGAAGGGGCGACCCTGGCCTTCGGCGGCGAGGTGATCAACGAGGAGACCGAAGGATACTTCCTGCAGCCGGCGCTGTTCACCAACACCCGTAACGACATGACCATCAACCGCGAGGAGGCGTTCGCGCCGATCGCCAGCGTCATCAAGGTGAAGGACTTCGAGGAAGCGCTGGCGACGCTGAACGACACGAACTACGGCCTGACCGGCGGCATCATCACCCAGTCGCTGAAATATGCCAGCGAATTCAAGCGTCGCGCCAAGACCGGCTGCGTGATGGTCAACCTGCCGACCGCCGGTACCGATTACCACGTGCCCTTCGGCGGTCGCAAGGAATCCAGCTTCGGTCCCCGTGAGCAGGGCGCCTATGCGAAAGAGTTCTACACCCTGGTCAAGACCACCTACATCCGTGCGTAACGGAGGCCGCTGCCATGCATAACGAGCTGATAGTGATCGACGGTCTGCAGTATTCCAACTGGAACCGCGAGATCTTCCAACAGCTGCGCGAAGGGCGTGACGATGGTGCATGCCACCATCGTCTACCACGAGCAGATCCGCGAGACGCTGCTGCGGATCGCCGAATGGAACCGCCACTTCGAGCAGAACGGCGATCTGATCATGCCGGTCAAGAGCGCGGCGGATATCCGCCGCGCCAAGGAACTGGGCAAGGTCGGCATCCTGTTCGGCGCCCAGAACTGCTCACCGATCGAGGACGATATCGGCATGATCGAGGTGATGCGCGAGCTCAACCTGATGATCATGCAGCTGACCTACAACAACCAGAGCCTGCTGGCCTGCGGCTGCTACGAGGCCGAGGACAGCGGCGTCACCCGCTTCGGCCGCCAGGCGATCCGGGAGATGAATCGGGTCGGCATGATCGTCGACATGAGCCATAGCGGCGAGCGCAGCACCCTGGACGCGATCGAGATCTCGGAGCGACCGGTGGTGATCTCCCATGCCAATCCGTCGAGCTTCCACGATGCCAGGCGCAACAAGTCGGACAAGGTGCTCCGGGCGCTGGGTGAATCGGGCGGATTGCTGGGCTTCAGTCTCTACCCGTTCCATCTGCAGAACGGCTCCGACTGCAGCCTCGAGGACTTCTGCGACATGGTCGCCCGTACCGCCGACCTGATGGGGATCGACCATATCGGCATCGGTACCGACCTGTGTCAGCAGCAGCCGCTGTCGGTGCTGGAGTGGATGCGCAACGGCCGCTGGTCGAAGGAGAAGGATTACGGCGAGGGCTCCAGCTCCAATGCGGACTGGCCGCGGCCGCTGTCCTGGTTCCGCGACAGCCGGGACTTTCCGAACCTTACGCAAGGACTGCTGGCACGGGGCTTCGGGCCCGACGAGGTTGCCCGGATCATGGGACTGAACTGGCTGAACCTGCTGGAAGACGGCCTGTCGCCCGAGATCCGTTGATTATCCCGGGCGTTGCGCGACCGGTGCCTGCACCCTGAGCAATAGCCTGATTCGGCAATAAATATAAGAGTCATCAGGAGAACCTTATGAGTAATGTTTCCCAGGCTTCGCTGAGCGTTCCCGAGAACGCCATGACCCGGAATCGCTGGTTTGCCGGTGTCGATATTCCGGTCTTTCTGATCAGCGGCGGCGCGCTGGTGCTGTTCGTGATCGCGGCGCTCTACGATATCGAAATGGTGTCGAGCTGGGTGAACAGCGCCTTTGCCACCTCGACGAAATATTTCGGCGCCTACTGGCAGGTGCTGCTGCTGCTGACCTTCGTCATCGGGCTGATTCTGGCGCTGGGCCGCACCGGCTCGGTGGTCATGGGGGCGTGAAAACGCCCGAGATGAGCGGCTTCAAGTGGGTCGCGGTAATCATGTGCACCCTGCTGGCCGGCGGCGGCGTTTTCTGGGCCGCCGCCGAACCGATGGCGCACTTCACGTCGCCGCCACCGCTGTTCGGCGGTGAAACCGGCACCCTGGACGCCGCCTACAATGCCCTGGCCCAGAGCTTCATGCACTGGGGGTTCCTGGCCTGGGCGATCCTCGGCAGCCTGACCGGCATCGTCTACATGTACCTGCACTACGAGAAGGGTCTGCCGCTCAAGCCCCGCACCCTGCTGTACCCGGTATTCGGCGACCGCGTGATGACCGGCACCTTCGGTGCCATCGTCGACGCCTGCTGCGTACTGGCGGTGGTCGCCGGGACCGTCGGGCCGATCGGCTTCCTCGGCCTCCAGGTGAGCTTCGGCCTGGAGAAAATGTTCGGCATCCCGAACGAATATTCGACCCAGGTCGCGATCCTGGTCGGCCTGATCGCCATCTATACACTGTCGGCGGTCAGCGGCGTGACCCGTGGTATCCAGATGCTCAGTACCGCAAACGTCATCCTGGCCGTGGTGCTGATGCTGTTCATCCTGGTATTCGGTCCGACCGCCTTTATCGTCGACGGCTTCCTGCAGTCGTTCGGCATCTACCTGCAGGAGTTCATCCCGATGGCGACCTTCCGTGCCGATACCGGCTGGCTGGACTGGTGGACGGTGTTCTTCTGGGGCTGGTTCCTCGGTTACGGTCCGTTGATGGCGATGTTCGTCGCCCGTATCTCCCGTGGCCGCACCATCCGCGAAATGATCCTGCTGATCTCGGTTGTTGCGCCGGTGATCACCTGCTTCTGGTTCACCATCGTCGGCGGCAGCGGTCTGGCATTCGAACTGGGCAACCCCGGTGTGGTTTCCGAGCCCTTCACCGGCTTCAACCTGCCGGCGGCGCTGCTGGCGATCACCGAGCAACTGCCGCTGGGTGGCCTGGTCTCGGCGCTCTTCCTGGTGCTGACGGTGATTTTCGTCGCCACCACCGGCGACTCCATGACCTATGCGGTATCGATGGTGATGACCGGTACCGACCATCCGCAGAGTGCCGTACGCATCTTCTGGGGCGTAATGATGGGGGTCGTCGCCGCACTGCTGATCTCGATCGGCTCGGGCGGCATCTCGGCACTGCAGTCCTTTATCGTGGTAACGGCCGTGCCGGTTTCGCTGGTGCTGCTGCCGTCGCTCTGGAGCGCGCCGAAGATCGCCCGCCGGATGGCCGACGAACAGGGCCTCTGATTCGCCTTGCAACCCTTTGTGGAGCGGCTGCGGCCGCTCTCTTCGTTTCACAACCGGAGTCTGCCGAAATCTTATGAAACAAGTCGTCAAAACCGATCTCTTTGCCTCCAAGGCCCCGCTGGAGTGGGCCACCATCGCCAACGGCCAGCTCTATACGGCACAGATTCCCATCGATGCCGGTGGGCAGGTGGTCGGGGGCGGAATCGAAGCCCAGGCCCGTCAGACGATGGACAACCTCAGGCACACCATCGAGGCGGCCGAACTGACCATGGCCGATGTGACCCAGGTGCTGATCTACGTCACCGACCGCAGCCAGCTGCCGGTCTTCAATGCCGTTTATGCCGAATACTTCGAGGCACCGTACCCCAACCGGGCGGCGATGATCGTGGCGGGCCTTGCGCGCGAAGAGATGCTTTGCGAAGTGGTGGCCTACGCTGCCGTCCCCGCTGCCTGATCCGGCGGAATTGCCGGGAGGCTCGTCCAGAGTCTCCCGCTGCTGCGGCCCGTCGACTTCCCGCGGTGTCGAAATGCCGGTCAGTTCTGTATCAATCTTCCTGCCGAAGCGGGAAAACCTTCAATCCGGCTTGCGGCCCGTTGCGCTTTTTTCCGATAATTTGGGATGCCCGTCTGTTGGAGAGTCCCATGCTCTGGTTGCGTTCGCTGCTGATTCTGCTTTTGCTTTCACCGCTGCTGCCCGTCTCAGCCGGCGAGCTCGCGGTCCCCGAGGGGCCGGTGATCCTCACGGTCGAAGGCGCCATCGATCATACCAATGGCGACGGCTGTGCGCGTTTCGACCGCACCATGCTCGAAGGCCTGCAGCAGAAGCTGGTTCGCACCCGAACCCCTGGACCGATGGCGTCAATGATTTCGAGGGCCCCTGGGCCGCGCCCTGCTGGAAGCGGTCGGTGCCCGAGGCGATACGCTGCTGATTACGGCACTGAACGATTATCGTGCTACGGTTCCGGTGGCGGATCTGTGGGCCCACGATGTTATTCTGGCCCTGAAGATGAACACCGAATATATGCGTATCCGTGACAAGGGGCCGTTGTTTCTGGTGTATCCCTTCGATTCGGATCCGGCACTGAGAACCGAGGTCATTCAGAACCGTTCGGTTTGGCAGATCAAGCATATTCTCGTCAAGTAACCACCAGGGATAGCGGGGAGCAGGGATTGGGATATCTGAAATCGGCATTGGCCGCGATGACAGCCCAGGGCCGTCGCTTTCTGCTGCTGCTGGCGGTGTCGGTGCTGTTTCTCGTAGCCGTTCTTGCGCTGCTGCTGCTGCTGGTCCAGCGCCAGCAGGTCGTGCTCAGCGTTGCCGAGGAGGATGCCCTCTGGGCCGCGTATCAGATCGACCGCGAAAGCCTGAAGCTGCAATCCGGGCTGCAGCGCCTCGTCGAGACGCCCGGGGACGGGCGCCTCGAGGAGGTACGGTTGAGGTTCGAGATCCTCTACAGTCGCATCAGCTTGCTGGACAAGGGGCAGCTGCACGATGTCTACAGCCGGGATGCCGAGGTAAAGCAGGTGGCGGACCTGTTCATCGCCGAAGTTCAGACGATGGACCGCCAGATGTCCCGGCTGCAGGAACCGGGCATGCCCGCGGCACTGCTGCAGCGGTCCGCGCTGATCAGCGAGCATGCCGATGAGCTGATTCTGCAGGTGCTGTCGGCGCGGGCCGAGCTGAAAACCGAGGTCCGCAACGAGACCCTCATTATGCTGGGCTATCTTGGCGTTCTGGTGGTGCTGCTGATGTTCAGCATGGGGACCCTTGTCCTGCTGCTGTTCCGCCAGATGCTCGCGGAACTCCGGTCGCGGGAGCGGGCCGAGCAGCTGGCCGTGCAGTTGCGTGATTCCGTGGCCCGCGCCGAGGCGGCGAGTCAGGCGAAGACGGAGTTTCTGGCGACCGTCAGTCACGAGATCCGCACGCCGATGAACGGCATCATCGGCATGACCAGTCTGCTGCTCGACACCCGCCTGGACCCGGAGCAGCGTCGCTTTGCCGCGACTGTCGGCGAGTCGGCCGAAGCGCTCTTGAAAATACTCAACGATATTCTCGATATCTCCAAGATGGAGGCGGGACACTTCGAACTGGAAAGCTCCGCCTTCGACCTTGAGGAGCTGCTGGAGACCGTCGTCGAGCTGCAGCGCAGCCGTTTGCAGCACAAGCCGGTCAGCCTGCGGCTGGAGGTCGACGAAGGGCTGCAGGGACGTTACGAAGGCGACCCCGGACGCCTGCGACAGGTACTGCTGAACCTGATCGGCAACGCGGCGAAATTCACCGAGCGCGGCCATATAAGGGTGCGGGTTTCGCTGGATGCACTCCGGCAGGGAGGCTGCGACGAGCTGCTGTTCGAAGTCGAGGATACCGGTATCGGCATTGCGACAGAGGTGCAGCCGAAGCTGTTCGGCATGTTCGTGCAGGGAGACGCGTCCACGGCGCGGCGTTACGGCGGCACGGGCCTGGGGCTGGCGATCTGCAAGCGCCTGGTCGAACACATGAATGGCGAAGTCGGCTTCGACAGCGAGCCGGGGAGGGGCAGCCGCTTCTGGTTCCGGCTGGGCCTCAGGCCCGCGCCGGCCACGGCGTCGGTGCCGCCGGCCACAGCCACGGTCACGGCCGCCGCCGGCAACGGTGGGGCGCCTCTGCGCGTCCTGGTGGTGGAAGACAACAGCGTCAACCAGCAAGTGGCATTGGGGATCCTCAATTACCTCGGCCACGAGGCCGATCTGGCCGGCGACGGTCTCGAGGCCCTGGAAATGCTCGAACGGCAGCGCTACGACCTGGTGCTGATGGATGTGCAGATGCCCAATATGGATGGTCTCGAGGCGACCCGGGCCATCCGTCGCCTGCCGGCCCCGCTGGGGCATATCGCCATCGTCGGCATGACCGCCAATGCCATGAACGAGGACCGTCAGGCCTGCATCGATGCCGGTATGGACGATTATCTGTGCAAACCGGTGACCCGTCAGCGCCTGCAGGAGCTGCTGTCGCAGTGGCAGCCGGCGCTGCCGGATGCCCGGCCGCAGCAGACCGGCAGCGATGCGGCGGACGCCGTCGGGACGGAGCTGATGGACCGCCATGTGCTGGCGGACCTGAGGGAGATGATCGGCGAGGAGGGCTGCCGGGAACTGGTCGAAAGTTTCAGGGGCAGCCTGGCCGGTTACCGCAGCCGTATCGAGGCCGCCTTCGCTGCCGGTCGCTACGACGAGGCCGCCAGGGTCTGCCATACCCTCAGGGGTACCGCCGTCAACCTGGGTTTCATGCCGCTGGTGCAACGGCTCACCGAGTTCGAGGCACAGCTGCGCGGCGAGCAGCCAACAGCGGCTGCGCTGCAGTCGCTGATGCAGGCAATCGAGGCGATCGAACAGGTGCAGAGTGAACAGTTAATAGATAACAGTGAACAGTGAACAGTGAGCAGTTAATAGTTAACAGCGCTGGTTACCATTCGCATGACCGCTCACCACTCACTCACCCTCACCGCCACGAAGCGCCATCTGAATTCGCAGCTCGATTGGTTTATCATAGGCGCCTGTTGAACCTTGCAGTCAATCCGGAGTGGCGCATGAGCCTTAAAGGAACCCTCTATATCGTCTCGGCACCTTCGGGCGCCGGCAAGACCAGCCTGGTCAGACAGCTGCTGGCACGTGACAGCCTGGTGCGCGTCTCGGTTTCCCACACCACCCGTACGATGCGCCCCGGCGAAACCGACGGCCATGACTACAACTTCGTGACGATGGAGACGTTCAACGCCCTGATCGAAGAGGGCCGGTTCCTCGAGTTCGCCGAAGTGTTCGGCAACAAATACGGCACCTCCCAGTGCTGGGTTCAGGAGCAACTGGACCAGGGCATCGACGTGATTCTCGAGATCGACTGGCAGGGGGCGCAGCAGGTGCGCCGGCTGATGCCCGAGGCGGTGTCGATCTTTATCCTGCCGCCCTCCCGCGAGGCGCTGCGCGAACGGCTCACCGGCAGGGGCCAGGACGACGAGACGGTGATCGACGGGCGCATGGCCGAGGCGGTCAGCGAGATGAGCCATTTCGGCGAATACGACTACCTGATCATCAATGACCGCTTCGAGCAGGCGCTCGGTGAACTGCACGCGGTGCTGGTGGCGCGTCGGCTGCGGATGGATGTGCAGCAACACCGTCAGCTCGAGCTGATCGGCGGGCTCTTGTCAGAGCAGTAGCGGTAGATTAAAATCCCCGGTCTTTTTGTTTTCGCAATTGCCTTTTCGAGGTCCCTGATGGCACGAGTAACCGTTGAAGATTGCCTGGATAACGTTGATAACCGCTTCGAACTGGTCATGGTCGCTGCCAAGCGTGCGCGCCAGCTGGCGGTAGGCGGCAAGGATCCCAAGCTGGACTGGGAAAACGACAAGCCGACCGTGGTCGCGCTGCGTGAAATCGCCGAAGGTCTGACCGACAAGCGCGTGCTGGACGATATCGACGAAGACTGATCTTCCCGAAAGCCTTCTGATACGGCATCATTCCCGGTATAGCCTTATTGACCGGAGCCTCGATGCCGACGATAGACGCACTCTCTCAGCGACTGACTGAATACCTCGATCCGGATCAGATCCAGAGGGTGCGTCGTGCCTACTACTTCGCCGAGCAGGCGCACGACGGCCAGCGCCGCAAGAGCGGCGAACCCTACGTGACCCATCCGCTTGCCGCCGCCGGCATTCTTGCCGGCATGCACATGGACCATCAGAGCCTGATGGCGGCCATGCTGCATGACGTCATCGAAGATACCGAGATCAACTACGACTCCATCGAGTCGCAATTCGGCATTGCCGTGGCCGATATCGTCGACGGCGTCTCCAAGCTGACCCATCTGGAATTCGAGACCAAGGCCGAGGCCCAGGCCGAGAACTTTCAGAAGATGGTGCTGGCGATGGCCGAGGATATCCGCGTGATCCTGGTCAAGTTGGCCGACCGGCTGCACAACATGCGCACGCTCGGCTCGATGCCACCGGTGAAACAGCGCCGCATTGCCCGCGAAACCCTCGATATCTATGCCCCGATTGCGGCCCGTCTCGGCATGCGCGACCTGCAGGTGGAACTCGAGGACCTGGCGTTCCAGGCCTACCACCCGATGCGCTCGAAATATATTCGCCGCGCGGTGGTCAAGGCGCGTGGCCAGCGCCGTGACATCATCAGCGAGATCCAGCAGACCATTCAGCGACGCCTTGACCAGGAAGGGCTGCCGGGCACGGTCAGCGGGCGCGAAAAGCACCTCTACAGCATCTATCGCAAGATGCGCATGGAGCGCAAATCCTTCGCCGAGATCATGGACGTGTTCGCCTTTCGCATCGTCACCGACAAGGTAGACGACTGCTACCGCATTCTCGGCGCGGTGCACAACCTCTACAAGCCGGTGCCGGGGCGCTTCAAGGACTATATCGCCATCCCGAAGGCCAACGGCTACCAGTCGTTGCACACCGATCTGTTCGGCACCCGCGACATCACCATCGAGGTGCAGATCCGCACCCGCGAAATGGACGCCGTGGCCAGTCAGGGCATCGCCGAGCACAGCCACTACAAGGCCTACGGCGACTCGGACAGCGCCATCGGCTCCTACAACCGGGCGCGCAAGTGGGTCCAGGGGCTGCTGGAGATGCAACGCAATGCCGGCGACTCGATGGAGTTCATCGAGCACGTCAAAAAGGACCTGTTCCCGGACGAGGTCTATGTGTTCACCCCCAAGGGGCGCATCCTCGAGCTGCCGCGCGGCGCCACGGCGGTCGATTTCGCCTATGCAGTGCATACCGATATCGGCAACTCCTGCGTCTCCTGTCGCATCAACCGGCGGCTGGCCCCGCTGTCGGCACCGCTGGTCAGCGGCTCGACCGTCGAGATCATTACCACGCCCAGTGCGCAGCCCAATATGGCCTGGCTCAATTTCGTCGTTACGGGCAAGGCCCGTGCCAGCATTCGCCACTTCCTCAAGAACCAGCAGCGTCACGAGTCGATCGCGCTGGGGCGGCGGTTGCTGAACCAGTTTCTCGGCAACTACGGCATCAGTCTCGACGATGTCGAAAAGAAAAAGCTGCGCCAGCTGCTGAAGGAGGCTGAGTTGCGCTCCGTCGAAGAGCTGCTCGAAGATGTCGGTATGGGTAACCGCATGGCCTATGTGGTGGCGCGGCGTCTGAGGCCGGAGACGCCGCTGGAAGAGGGAGAGCCGGTGCCGGGGAAGCGCGGCACCAGGCCCATGGCGATACAGGGCACCGAGGGCATGGTGCTGCACTATGCCAAGTGCTGTCACCCGATTCCCGGCGATACCATCATCGCCCATATCAGCACCGGCCGCGGACTGGTTATCCATCGCGCCGATTGCCGCAATATCGGCTACCTGCGCGATGATCCCGAAAAATGCATCTATCTGGAGTGGTCCAAGAGCATCGAAGACGAGTTCCGGGTCGGCCTCAAGCTCGAAGTGGTGTCACAGCGCGGCATCATCGCCAATCTCGCCACCACCGTGGCCACTGCCGGCGCCAATATCATCAAGATCGACAGCGGCGAGAAGGACGGTCAGCTTAGCCAGGTCACACTGGATATCTCGGTGCACAACCGCGTTCATCTGGCCTCGGTGATGAAGAGTCTGCGGGTATTGAAAGCGGTCAGTCGTATTCACCGACAATAGACCGGGGACGGCGTGGCACCCTGTTGCTATGCTGTTAAGCTTATACGGCGGTTGCCCTGTTCGTTCATTGCGGTACCGGCGGCCAGCCGGAAGGGTACGCAAGGATAGTCCCGAAGGAGAGAGTGTTTTGGCGATAGGAGTTCGTACGCTCGAGGAAGCCGGTGTGGCGTCGGGCAAAACGGTGCGCGTGCTGCTGCTGCACGACGCCGATGGCAAGGTCCTGGTGTTGCTGCCCTGGTCGGGGCTGCTCAATCTCAATAACGTCTGGAAGGACTCGGGACGCAAGCTACAGCCGGTCCGTGGCGAGGATGCGCGGCGCTTTTTCGGCCAGGAGGCACTGGGGCAGGAGGACGGATTGCGCAAGCTGCTGTCGCTGCCGCTGCTGCTCGATCAGTCGCTGCAGACGGAAGCCGAGCTCGAGCTCTACGAGCCCCATTCGGCACGGACCTTCCGGGTGCCGTCGAGCTGGCTCGAACAGGGCGGTATCGCCGTGCACCGGCTGGGGCTGACACGGGACGATATCGATGCCGGCCAGCCGGACGGCGACGACCGCACCCTGATCTATCGTGCGGTCGAGAAATTCACCGCATTGCGCATCCGCCAGCGCCTCGAGGATACCCTCGGGCTGCCGTCGCTATCGCCCACGACCCAGAAAATCATCATGATGCGCTGTGATCCCGAGGCCGGTGTCGACGGCCTGGTACCGGTGGTGCGCGTCGACCCGAGCCTTTCGGCCCAGGTGATGAGCTGGGCGGCATCGTCCTACTACGCCGTGCCCGGCAAAGTGCATTCGCTGGAGGACGCCATCATCCGGGTGCTGGGTTTCGATCTGGTGATCAACCTGGCCCTGGGCGTAGCCATGGGCAAGACCCTCGAGCTGCCGAAGGATACGCCGCGGGACGGCACCGATTACTGGCAGCAGGCAGTCTACTGCGCGACGCTCGCCGAGCGTCTCTGCGCACAGATGCCCAGGCTGGAGCGGGAACGGCCGCGTCCGGGACTGGCCTATCTGGCCGGGCTGCTGCACAACTTCGGCTACCTGGTGCTGGCGCACCTGTTTCCGCCGCACTTTTCGCTGCTGTCACGCTATCTCGAGGCCAATCCCCATATTCCGCAGGAGTATGTCGAAAAGCAGGTACTGAACGTGACCCGGGAGCAGGTCGGCAGCTGGCTGATGGAAAGCTGGTCGCTGCCTGCGGAGGTCTGCGTGGCCGTGCGCCGGCAGAACGAATGCGACTACCAGGACGAGCACTGGCAGTATGCGGCTCTGGTGTGCCTGAGCAGCCGCCTCCTGCGTCAGCGCGGTCTCAGCGATGGTCCGATCGAGGCGCTGCCACAAACGCTGCTCGATGCACTGGGGCTGGATGCGGAAACGGTCTCCGAGGTCGTCGAGCAGTTGATGGGCGAGCGCGAAGCGCTGGATGAACTGACGCGGCTGTTCGAGATCGCACGGCGCAGCTGACACTTCATTGTCGGGCTGCGCCCTCGGGCCAATCTACGGCTCCCCAGCCGACGACAGTTGCTGCTCGAGCGCTTCCAGGGCTTCCTGGCGCTCCAGCCACTCGCCTTCGATCTGTTCGGCCCTAAGCTTCAGTTCACCCTGCTGTCCCAGCAGGGTTTTCAACCGGTCCTTATTGGCGTCCTGGTACAGACCGGCATCGGCCAGCAGTTCCTCGACGCCGGTCAGTTCGGTCGATACCCGTTCCAGCTGTTGCTCCAGCTTCTCTATGGCCTGGCGCAGCGGGCGCAGTTTGGCCCGGTTCTCGGCTTCCTGCCGCTTCTGGGCCTTGCGGTCGGCGGCGCTGTTGCCTCGGTTGTCGTCCGCCCGCGGCTCCGGGGAGGCCTGACGTCGCTGCTCCGCCAGCCAGCTCTGGTAGTCCTCGAGGTCGCCGCTGAACGGCTCGACCCGGCCGTGGGCGACCAGCAGCAGATCGTCGACGGTATTACGCAGCAGGTGACGATCGTGGGACACCAGTATCAGTGCGCCCTCGAAACTCTGCAGCGCCAGCGTCAGCGCATGACGGACCTCCAGGTCGAGGTGGTTGGTCGGTTCGTCCATCAGCAGCAGGTTGGGTCGCTGCCAGGCGATCAGCGCCAGTGCGACCCGGGCCTTTTCACCGCCGGAAAAGCGTTTTACCGGCTCCAGTGCGTCGTCGCCGTTGAAGCCGAAACTGCCGAGGAAGTCGCGGATCTGCTGCTCGCTGGCCTTGCCGTCGAGACGCTTGATATGCAGCAGCGGCGAGGCTTCGAGGTCCAGCGCCTCGAGCTGGTGCTGGGCAAAATAGCCGACCTGCAGGTGCTCGCCGCCCCGCTTCTCGCCGGCCAGCGGTGCCAGGTCGCCGACCAGGGTCTTGATCAGCGTGGATTTGCCCGCCCCGTTGGGGCCGAGCAGGCCGATGCGTGCGCCCGGGGCCAGTGAAAGGCTGACCTGCTGCAGGATCGCCTTGCCGCTGTAGCCGCAGTCGGCCTTGTGCAGCGTCAGCAACGGATTGGAAACCTTGTCCGCCGGTCGGAAACCGAAGCTGAAGGGGCTGTCGACATGGGCCGGTGCAATCAGCTCCATGCGCTCCAGCTCCTTGAGCCGGCTCTGGGCCTGCTTGGCCTTGGTGGCCTTGGCGCGGAAACGACGCACGAAGTTTTCGATTTCGGCGACACGCTGCTGCTGTTTCTGGTACTGCACGTCCTGTTGCGCCAGGCGCTCGGCCCGGGTGCGTTCGAAGGCGCTGTAGTTGCCCTTGTAGAGGTCCAGCTGCTCGTGCTGCATATGCACGATATGACCGACGACATTGTCGAGGAAGTCGCGGTCGTGGGAAATCAGCAGCAGGGTGCCGGGGTACTGTCGCAGCCACTGTTCGAGCCAGATGGTGGCATCGAGGTCCAGGTGGTTGGTGGGCTCGTCGAGCAGCAGTACGTCGGAGCGGCACATCAGGGCTCGTGCCAGGTTGAGGCGTATGCGCCAGCCACCGGACAGCTCTCCGACCTGGCGCCCGGCATCTCCCGCCAGGAAGCCCAGGCCGTTCAGCAACTGATGGGCGCGGGCTTCGGCACTGTAGCCGCCGATGGCGTCGAGTTCGGCATGCAGTTCGCCAAGCCGGTGGTGCTGATGATCGCGTTCGGCGGCCTCGATCTGCTGCTGGATTTCGCGCAGCTGGGCATCGCCGTCGAGCACATAGTCCAGAACGCGACGGTCGACGGCCGTGACCTCCTGGGCCATATGGGCAATGGTCTGGTTGCCGGCCAGCTGGAGCTCGCCGGCATCGGCCTGCAGCTCGCCGAGAATCAGTTTGAACAGGCTGGACTTGCCGACGCCGTTGGCGCCGATAATGCCGACCTTCCAGCCGGAATGAAGGGTCAGGCTGGCCTGGTGCAGCAGGCGCTGAACGCCGCGATGTAAGCTGAGTTCGAGTATCTGGATCATGGTGGCGGATTTTATCTTATTCCGCGTAAGGAAACCTAGATATGGTTACGCGTCACGCGTCAGGCGTAACCTGTTACGATTCTGCATGTTGTCACTGACCGCACTGAGCCCGGAGGAAGGAAACACCATGTCCCTGGAAAATCCCCTGTGGGATTATGCCCTCGAACTCTACCGTCAACCCGGCGTCGAGCAGGCCTGTCTCGGCCTGCAGCAAAAGGGCGGTCTGAGTATCAACCGGCTGCTGTTCTGCTGCTGGCTGGCCGGCGAGGGGCGCCGGCTGCGCGCCGATGAACTGGAAGCCTCCGATGCGGCGCGCTGGCAGCGGGAACTGACGGCACCGCTGCGGGCGCTGCGCTACCAGGTGCGTGAGCAGAAGCGTCGGGAGGATGGCCTGGAGGTCGTCTATCGGGCGTTGCGACAGGCCGAGCTGGCGGCCGAGCAGGTGGAACTGGCGCGGCTATTCAGTCTCGGCACCCGCTGGCCGGCAGAGAGGGCGATCGACAGGCCAGCTCTGCTGCTGTGCAATATCGTCGGCTATCTGCGCCAGGCCGGTGTCGCCGCGGACGCCTGTCTGGCGGACGATCTGGAAATCCTGCTGTGTGCGGCGCAGCCGGCACTGGACAGGACGGCGGTTCGGCTATTACGGTGGTAATGGGGTGAACTTTAGAGTTAAATCAGTCACTAACCATCGACACCATCGCCAAGGATTTTTTACTGATGAAGAAAACTTTGCTGGCCGTGACACTGGCCTCCCTGATGACTGCAGGGCCTGTGGCTCTGGCCGATGATCTGGATACCGAAGACAAGAAACTCAGCTATAGCCTGGGGCTGATCCTCGGCGACAAACTCAAGCAGGATATCGAGACGCTGGATGTCGAAGCCTTCAGCCAGGGTGTCGAAACCATCTACAAGGGCGAAGAGCCGCAGCTGGATCAGGAGCAGGTTGCCCAGATCATGCAGGCTTTCCAGATGAAGAAGATGGAAGAGCAGCGTCAGCAGTTTGCCGAGCTGGCTCAGGCCAACCTCGACAAGGGGCAGGCCTATCAGGCCGACAATGGCAAGAAGGATGGCGTCACCACCACCGAGTCCGGTTTGCAGTACGAGGTGCTCGAAGGTGGCCAGGGCGAAAGCCCGACCGCCGAGGATACCGTCAAGGTTCATTACAAGGGGCAACTGGTCGACGGCACCGAGTTCGACAGCTCCTACGCCCGTGGCGAACCTGTCTCCTTCCCGCTGAACGGCGTTATTCCGGGCTGGACCGAAGGCCTGCAACTGATGAAAGAGGGCGGTAAGGCACGTCTGGTGATCCCGGCGGATCTGGCTTATGGCCCGGGCGGCATGGGCAATGCCATCGGCCCGAACGAGACCCTGGTGTTCGAGGTCGAGCTGCTGGAAGTGAATCCGGAAGCGGAGCAGGAAGAAGCCGCCGGCGAGTAAGCATGCAGCCTTCCGCCGATACCGAAACCCGCCCATTACGGCGGGTTTCGTTTTGGTAGGAGCGGCGCCCCGAGGCGAAAGGTTCCGGTACCGAGGTTGTTCGCACCGGGGCGGCGCTCCTACGGCGGGCGCCGAAATTTCCGAGGGCGGCTTTAGCCGCGAACTGCCGCCACAGTTGCCATCCCCTTCGCGGCTAAAGCCGCTCCTACAATCAGCGCAGCAGGTTGATCAGGCCGTTGGAGCCGATGGCGTAGTAGCCGTCGGTGCCGAAGGCGACGGCATAGACGCCGGTACCGGGTGTTGCCCCGTAGGGCGCGTGCGGGTGCAGGCTGCGTGGGAGCCTGCTCTGTGGGCGAATACCGCGGTTCGCCCGGAGGGCCGGGCTCCTACAAATATCGTTATCCGTGGGAGCGGCTTCAGCGCAGCCGGTTGATCAGGCCGTTGGAGCCGATGGCGTAGTAGCCGTCGGTGCTGAAGGCGACCGCATAGACGCCGGTGCTGGTCGGCCCGTAGGGCGCGCGCTTGTGGACGCGCCAGCGTTTCAGCTCGCGACCGCTGGCCACATCCCAGAGCTGTACCAGACCGGAGGCGCTGCCGGTGAGCAACTGGTCGCCGTTGGCCGAAAAGCGGGCGCTAAGGTAGCTCATGCGGCGCTGGAAGAGGCTGCGGAAGTCGGACAGGGTCTGCAGCACTTCGCCGTTGCGGGTGTCCCAGATCAGGGCGCGGTCGAGGGTCGCGGCGGTGAAGGCCAGCCGGGCGTCCGGCGACAGGGCAACGGTGTCGACGACATTGCCGAATTCGAGGCTCAGGAGCTTCTCGCCGCTCTGGATGTCCCACAGGGTCGCCCGGTAGTCGTCGGAACCGGTCAGGGCGAAACGGCCGTCCTGGCTCAGATCCACCGCGCCGACCCGGGCGTCATGGCGGAAGGTACGACTGACGCCCCCTGCTTGATATCGAAATAGACAGCCTCGTGATTGGCCAGCCCCATCAGGGCGTGATCGGCATTGGGTGCCAGGTCGAGTGCAAGAATTTCGGCCGGTGAGCTCCAGTACCAGACCGGACCGCCGCTGATCAGACTCCAGAGCACCAGGTCCTGCTGCCCGGCGGTGACGGCGAAGGTCTCGTCCTGGGATATCGCACTGGTGACGATATTCGTGAATTCGCCCTGATGGTGATTCCAGCTGAACAGGCGGGCGTTGCGACGGGTGTCCCAGAGGCTGCCGCCATGGTTGATGGAACCGATCAGAGCATAGCGTCCCAGTTCGGACAGGGAGGCGGAATAGGCGCCCTGGGTGGCGTATTCATGCCATTGCTGCGGTGCTTCGGCCCGGCCGCAGCCGGCCAGCAATACGGCCAGCATGGCCGCCATCCAGGCAGCCCGGGCGCTGCGCATCGGTTACTCTCCGGCTTCGGTCAGCACCAGGTCGCGATGGGAGTTGTGCAGGATCTCGATCATCCGGTCCTCGAGCTCGAAGCGTTCCTCGAGCTTTTCGCCGAGGCGGGACAGGTGATCGGCGAATTCCCTGACCTGATGCACCGTCGGGGCGGCCAGGCAGGCAAAGCCGTTATCGTTGAAATCAAGGGCGTAGTCGGTGCTGTCCTGGATGCGCGGGAACAGCTTCTGGGCTTTTTCCAGGCTGCCGTCGTCGAACTCGCTGCCTTCACGCAGCAACTGCTCGTAGACCTCGAAATGGCCCGACGAGAGGTAATCCATCAGCAGGTCGCAAAACGCCTCGGTATGGGCCTTGAGCTCACTGTCAACCTTGAGAGAAGGCAGCGCCACAAAACGGCTGATCAGTTGTTGGCGCTCTTCAAGCAGGTGGTCGATAATCTCGCTGACGCCACCCCAGCGTTCTTTGGCATTGCGACATTTTTCCAGCATCGCTTGGCTCCTGTCTCTCGGTCAGCCCCAATACTAATCCCAATGCGAAGGCAGGCGCAATAGCGTGCAGAAAGCCGCTGCAGGCCCCTTTTGTAATGATAACCTATTGTTATTTAATGGTATTTTGTCTTATTGGTGAGCCAGGTAGGCCTGGTTGGCGGTTTTATATTGCGTGCAGCGCGGGAAAAACGGCGGGGTATTGCCCCGCTTAGCCGCATTGAGACCCGGCCCTTAACGCCGTTGCCGTCGCCGGGCTATACTGGCGCCTCTGCGAGGGCTGTCATGGACGGGAGATCGATGGTGCGAAACTGGGTGTTGGGGGTGTTGTTGGCGCTGTGGCTGCCGCTGGGGGCTCTGGCGGATGAGTCGGCGGAGGATTACGTCAACTATATCGAGCTGAAGCCGTTCATCGCCAATTTCAGCAGCGAGGGCACGCTGCGTTTCGTCAAATGCGAGATCACCATCCAGGTCAGCAGTCCCGAAGCGCACCATGCGGTGAACTATCATCTGCCCCATATCCGCAACGATATCGTTTTTCTGCTCAGCGCCCAGACCGAAGAGCAGCTGGCCACGGTCGAGGCCCAGCAGACGCTGGCGCATGAAGCGCTCGAACGGGTGCAGACGATTCTGGTGGCGGAGGAAGGAGAAGCGTTCGTGACCGACCTCTTCTTCACCAGTCTTGTGATTCAATAATCCATCGCAGGATGGGCAGAGGCCATCGGGCCGAAGCCCATCATTAGCGCAGGTCGACCGCAGTTGTTGGGTTTCGTGCCTTCGGCACTCCACCCAACCTGCGGCTGTCAGCTGGCCAGATACTGTGCCAGAAATTCATCGAAGGCGAGGCTGTCCGACGCTTCCATTTCAGCTTGCTCGTCGAGCGACGCGGCGGCCATTCGGCTCAGGTATTCCAGGCGCTCGGGTTGCAGCGCAGTGGCCAGCAACAGGTCCCGGTGTGCACGACTCTGGGCCAGCACGAATTCGCTGTAGCCGATACCTTCTTCCCGGAGATGGCGCAGCACCTGAGCGGAAGGCGTCAGGTCCGGCTCCTCGAGCTTCTCCCGTTGTGCGGCGACCGCACGGGAGTAGCGACTGTCCTCGACGTTGCCATCCATCACCGAAGCGGTTTTGCCGACTTCGTCGAGAATTTCCCGGCCCCAGTCGAGCAGCGGTCGTTCGCCGTCGCCAAAGGTCAGTTCCAGTCCCGGTTCCCGGCCCCGGTTGACGACGCGGGCGAGGTTTTCACTGATGCGGTCGCATTCGTCATCGTCGATCAGGTCGTCCGATGCCAGCAGGCAGGTCACCAGGAAGGCGTCGAGGAAGTCGGCCTGTTGCCGGTCAATGCCGACCGGCAGGAAGGGGTTGATGTCGAGGTTGCGAATCTCGACGTACTCGACGCCCCGCATCTGCAGCGCATGCAGCGGTTTCTCGCCGGCCGAGGCCACGCGCTTGGGACGGATGTCGCTGTAATATTCGTTCTCGATCTGCAGAATGTTGGCGTTGAGCTGGCGGTACTCGCCATCCACCCTGAGTCCGATCGCCTCATAGGGCGCGTGGGGCGTGTGTATCGCCCGGTGCAGCGACTGGGTGTAGGTCTGCAGGTGATTGAAGCAGATGCCCAGCGACGATTGTGCCTTGTTGGAATACCCCAGGTCGCTCATGCGCAGCGAGGTGGCGTAGGGCAGGTAGAGCGTATCGTCCCGCAGGCTTTCAAGCTTGTGCGGCCGGCCTCTGAGAAAGGAGCTGCACAGTGCCGGCGACGAACCGAACAGGTAGAGCAGCAGCCAGCCGAAGCGGCGGAAGTTGCGGATCAGGCGGAAATACTGCGCCGAGCGGAATTCCTGCAGGCTGTGCCGGTCCTGCTGCTGTTCCTGCAGCACCTGCCAGAGTTCGTCCGGCAGCGAGAAGTTGTAATGGATGCCGGCGATGGTCTGCATCATCTTGCCATAGCGGTATTTCAGTCCGACCCGGTAAAGATGCTTGAGCTGTCCGCTGTTGGAGCTGCCGTATCGGGCGATCGGGATGCTCTCTTCGTTCGGAATGTCGCAGGGCATGCTGGCGCCCCAGACCAGCTCGTCGCCGATGGCGCCGTAGCCGAAGCGATGCAGGTCGGCGAGAAATTCCAGTGCATCGGCAGGGTCTCTGAACACCGGCGTGATGTACTCGAGCAGCGCCTCGGAATAGTCGGTGGTGATATGGCTGTGGGTCAGGGCCGAACCGAGCGGACGCGGATGATCCGCCTGGGACAGGTGACCCCGGGCATCGACCCGCAGGCCTTCCTTTTCGATGCCGTGCAGGATGCCTTTGAGCAATGCCGCCTGGCCGTTGCGGACCAGCCGGTCCAGCTGCTTTTCGAGTGCTGCAGACAAGTTTCTGCCCCTTTGCGTGTTTATCGGCCGCCATTATAAACCAGTCGGTCAATTAATTAGACGGATAAATCGTGATGTTTCTGCGCAGGTCGCTCTTAGCCCCTGCGCAGGCCGGCGGCCTTCAGCCGTGCTGCCAGTGTACCTTCCGCGGCCGGCGCGGGCTTGGACTTGGGCGGCTGCGGCTTGCCGCTTTCCGACTTCATGCTCAGGGCGATGCGCTTGCGATCCGCATCCACCGACAGCACGCGCACCCTGACGATCTGGCCCGCACTGACCAGTTCGTGCGGGTCCTTGACGAAACGGTCGGCCAGCTCCGAGATGTGCACCAGGCCATCCTGATGCACGCCGATATCGACGAAAGCCCCGAAGTTGGTGACATTGGTGACGACGCCCTCGAGCGACTGTCCCGCCGACAGGTCCCTGAGTGTCGTCACGGTCTCGTCGAAGCGGGCGGTGCGGAACTCCGGGCGCGGGTCGCGGCCGGGCTTCTCGAGTTCGCGGAGGATGTCGGTCAGGGTATAGTCGCCGAAACGGTCGCTGCGCAGCGCCGACAGGTCGAGCTTCCCGAGGCGATCGGCGTCGCCGATCAACTGTGCAAGGGAGCAGCCGAGCTGTGCCGCCATGCGCTCGACCAGGCCGTAGGCCTCGGGATGCACCGCCGAGTTGTCGAGCGGCTGGGCGCCGTCGCGAATGCGCAGGAAGCCGGCGCACTGTTCGAATGCCCTGGGCCCCGTGCGCGGGACCTTGAGCAACTGGCGCCGGTCGACGAAAGCGCCCTGCTGGTTGCGGTATTCGACGATGTTGGCCGCCACGGTCCGGCTCAGTCCCGCCACCTGGGCCAGCAGCTCGGCCGAGGCGGTATTGAGATCGACACCGACATGGTTGACGCAGTCCTCGACCACGTTGCCGAGCATGGCGGTCAGGGCGTTCTGGTCGACATCGTGCTGGTACTGGCCGACGCCGATCGAACGCGGCTCGATCTTGACCAGCTCGGCGAGCGGGTCCTGCAGCCGGCGGGCAATGGAGACCGCGCCGCGTAGGGTGACGTCGAGATCCGGAAACTCGGCGGCGGCCAGCTCCGAGGCGGAGTAGACGGAGGCGCCGGCTTCGCTGACCACCACCGGCACCAGGCCGAGGCCGGGTTCGCGCTCGGCCAGCTCGCGGGCCAGCTGTTCGGTCTCGCGCGAGGCGGTACCGTTGCCGATCGCGATCAGCTCCACCCGGTGTGTGCGACAGAGTCTGGCCAGGCTGGCCAGCGCCTGGTCCCAGCGTTTGTGGGGGCGTGGGGGTAAAGCGTATCCTGGGCCAGCAGTTTGCCGGTGGCATCGACCACCGCCGCCTTGACGCCGGTGCGCAGCCCCGGGTCGAGGCCCAGGGTGGCGCGGGGGCCGGCCGGCGCCGCCAGCAGCAGATCGCGAAGGTTGCGGGCGAAAACGCGGATCGCCTCCTCTTCGGCGGCGCCGCGCAGCTGCCGCGTCAGGTCGGTTTCGATACCGGGCAGCAATTTCTGACTCCAGCACTGGCGGACCGTCTCGTCCAGCCAGAGGGCGCCGGCGCTGTTGCCGGAGGGCAGGCGCCAGTGGCGGGCAATGCGCTGCGGCCCCTCCTGTTCGCGACCTTCGGGCGGGGTCAGGCGATACCGCAGTACGCCTTCCTGCTGGCCACGCAGAATCGCCAGGGCGCGGTGGGACGGAATGCGGCTGCAGCGTTCGCGGTAATCGAAATAGTCGCGGAACTTCTGACCTTCGCTGTCCTTGCCCCGGACGAGGCCGACGCGCAGTTCGCCCTGCTGCCACAACCAGCTTCGCAGCTCCTCCAGCAGGTCGGCACTTTCGGCGAGCCGCTCGATGAGGATCTGGCGGGCGCCCTCGAGGGCCTGCTCCGCTGTCTCGATGCCGGCATCGGGGTTCAGAAAGGCCGTCGCCTGCCGTTCGGGCGCCTGGCCGCCACGGGCCTGCAGCAGCTGATCGGCCAGCGGCTCGAGGCCGGCCTCGCGGGCCTTCTGGGCCCGGGTGCGGCGCTTGGGCCGGTACGGCAGGTACAGGTCCTCGAGCCGGTTCTTGGTCTCGGCGGCGAGAATCTGCTGCTCCAGCGCCGGGGCCAGTTTGCCCTGGGCACGAATGCTGTCGAGAACGACCTGACGCCGCTCCGCGAGTTCGCGCAGGTAACCCAGGCGCTGTTCAAGGGTGCGTAACTGGCCGTCATCGAGGGCGCCGGTCGCCTCCTTGCGGTAGCGGGCTATAAAGGGCACGGAGGCGCCTTCGTCCAGCAACCGTATGGCGGAACTGACCTGTTCGGGACGGGCATTGAGCTCGCTGGCAATAAGCTGTTCGAGTCGCATACTGATTCTCTGACTGCTATAGATATCAAGCCGGTGTGGCGATATCGGGTCGATCACCTGTCGCCGGGCCCGCAAACACTAAGGAGGCACCGGCAAGGTGTCAATGAATCCGTGCTCCCCCTTGGGGGAGCCGCCGCGGTATTTAAAGTTTCGGTGCCGCGGCGCATAATGACCAGAGCCATGAACGATCTGAACCGCCCTGGTGCGTCTCCTTCATCCAGACATCGAATACAGCGACCTGTCGTCATCCTGTTGCTGCTGCTGGTATTCGTCCTGCTGATGGCACAGGTGGCGATGCTGGTGCGCCAGCAGGCGATGCAGGAGGTGCAGCTGCGCAGTGCGGCCGACATGAATCGTTATACCCTGAGCCTGCAACAGAAGCTGGATCGCTACAAGGACCTGCCGCAGCTGCTGTCGAGCCACTCCGAACTGCTCAATGCGCTGATGTTCGAACAGGACAGCGATGCCCGGATGCGGGCCAGCCTCTACCTGGAAGAGGTCAACCGCACCATCGGTACCACCGACGCCTATCTGATGAATCCCGAAGGCGTCACCATCGCCGCCAGCAACTGGGCTCAGGACGCCACCTTCGTCGGGCGCAACTTTGCCTTCAGGCCCTACTTCAGACAGGCGATGGCGGGTGAGGCAGGGCGCTATTTCGCCCTCGGTACCACCTCGAACCGGCGCGGCTATTTCTACTCCTACCCGGTGCGTATCGCCGGTCGCGTCGCCGGGGTGATTGTCGTCAAGATCGACCTCAACGATATCGAGGGGGACTGGAACGACCCGCTGCTGGACATCCTGGTGACCGACGAGGACGGCGTTATCGTCATTTCGACGCGGCCGGAGTGGAAGTTCCGAACCCTGAAGCCCCTCAGCCAGGCGGAGCTGCATCGCATCATCGAGAGCCTGCGCTACGGTGCCCATGAGCTGACCTCCCTCGAGATCCTCTGGCGTGAGGAACAGCCGGACGGCGGCCACCTGATCACTTTGTTTGAGGGCAACCGCATCGACAATGCGGCGCTGGACGGCATACGCACCCGCCATTACCTGCTGCAGACCAGCCCGGTACCGAACTCCGGTCTCAGTGTGGCGGTTCTGGCCAGCATGAAGCCGGTGGAGCAGCGGGTTTTCCGCGCCCTGGTGCTCACGGCGATCGTCTATCTTGCCGGTCTGCTGCTGGTGCTGGTGCTGGTGGCCCGCCGTCGCATCAAGCAGGAGCGGGCGCGCTTTCGCAGTCGCGAACTCCAGGCACTGGCGGAAAACGAAGCCCTGATCCGGGCGATTATCGACAATACCCAGGCGGGTCTCATCACCCTCGATGCCCAGGGGCGTATCGAGTCGTTCAATCCTACCGCCGAGAAACTGTTCCACTACCCCGAGGCGGAGATCAGCGGGCAGTATTTCAGCCACCTGCTGGAGCATCAGGACCGTCCCGTCTGCTGGCGCCACATTACCGGCGGTGCCGGTGATACTGCGCGGGAGCTGCATATCGAGGCCTCGGCGCGGCGGGCGGACCAGTCGCTGTTTCCGATCGAGCTGACGATCGGGCGGATGCCGGCCAACGGGCAACGCCATTTCATCGTGACCATCCACGACATCACCGAACGCAAGCAGCAGGAGCAGCAGCTGCAAAGGGCGCAGCATGAACTCGAGAGCCGTGTCGAGCAGCGTACCCGGGATCTGACCCGGGCCAATACCCGCTTGCAGCAGGAGATCCGGCAGCACCAGAAAACCCAGAACGAGCTGATCCAGACCGCCAAGCTGGCGGTGCTGGGGCAGATGTCGGCCGGCATCAATCACGAACTCAACCAGCCGCTGACCGCCATCCGCAGTTATGCCGACAACGGCCGCCTCTTCCTCGAGCGCGGGCGCAGCGAGACGGCAATGACCAATCTCGAGGAGATCTCGCGGCTGACCGAGCGCATGGCCAAGATCATTCATCCGCTGAAAGAGTTCGCCCGCGTCAGCAGCGGTGCGCCGGAACCGGTCTGCCTGAAGGCGGTGCAGGACGGCGCCATGTCGATCCTTTACGGCCGGCTCGACAAGCAGTCGGTGAGCATTCACTGGCCCGAAGGGCTCGACAAGGTCTATGTGCTGGGCGATATACTGCGCCTGGAACAGGTGCTGGTGAATCTGATCGGCAATGCCCTGCAGGCGATGGAAGGGCAGGCTGAGGGGCGTATCGAGATCGGCCTCGAGCACAGTGGCGGCGAGATCCTGCTGCGCGTGCGGGACACGGGGCCCGGTTTCGAACCGGCGCACCTCGAGCGCCTGTTCGAGCCCTTCTTCACGACGAAGAAGGCCGGTCAGGGGCTCGGGCTCGGACTCTCGATCTCCCATCGCATCATCGACAGCCTGGGCGGCCGCCTCGAAGCCAGCAATCACCCCCGGGGCGGGGCCTGTTTCACCATCGCGCTGAAACAGGTAGCGCACCCCTACACCGCCGCCTGAACCTTTTCAGGCAGACAAGCGACAGCGAGCCGATGCCAAACGACAGACTGCAACAGACCGAAGTGCGTCCGATCATCCTGGTCGACGACGAGAAGCATATCCGCCTCGCGGCCAGCCAGTCGCTGGAACTGGCCGGCTACGACGTGACGGCACTGGAGCGGGCGGAAAAGGTGCTGGAGCTGATTCGCGACGACTGGAGCGGCGTGCTGGTCTCGGACATCAACATGCCGGGCATGGATGGGCTGGCACTGCTCGAACGGGTGCGTGCCGTTGACCCGGATCTGCCGGTGATTCTGATCACCGGCCACGGCGACATCTCGATGGCGGTGCAGGCGATGCGCAGCGGCGCCTACGACTTTATCGAAAAGCCCTTCGCCACCGAGGTGCTGCTCGATGTGGTGCGGCGGGCGATGGAAAAGCGTGCCCTGACCATCGAAAACCGTCGCCTGAAACAGGAGCTCGAGGCCCAGAGTGCACCGGGGCCCCGGCTGCTCGGCAAAACGCCGGCGATTCAGCAACTGCGGCGTCTGGTCCACAGTATCGCCGATGCGCCTGCTGACATCCTGATCCAGGCCGAAACCGGTTCCGGCAAGGACCTGATGGCGCGTTATATCCACGAGCACAGCCTGCGCCGCGACCGCAACTTCGTCGCCATCAACTGTGGCGCGGTACCGGAGAGCCTGATCGAGTCGGAGCTGTTCGGCCACGAGAAGGGGGCCTTTACCGACGCCAAGGCGCGCCGCATCGGCAAGTTCGAGTACGCCAACGGCGGCACCCTCTTTCTCGACGAGATCGAAAGCATGCCGCTGGCACTGCAGATCAAGCTGCTGAGGGTGCTGGAGGAGCGGGCGATCGAACGGCTCGGCGCCAACGAACCGATTCCACTGGACCTGCGCATCATCGCCGCGACCAAGGCTGATCTCAAGGCGCAGGCGGCGCGTGGCGAGTTTCGCGAGGACCTGTATTACCGGCTCAACGTGGTACGGCTCGATATTCCGCCGCTGCGGGAGCGGCCCGAGGACATTCCGCTGCTGTTCCAGCATTTCGCCCTGGTGGCTTCGGCACAATACAACCGCGAAATGCCGCCGTTGTCGGCGGAGCGCATGCACAGCCTGATGCTGCACGACTGGCCCGGCAACGTGCGGGAACTGCGCAACCTGGCCGAGCGCTACGTGTTGCTGGGAGAGGCCTGCACCTTCGATTTCGACAACCGGCCGATCACCGAGGCCGGGGACCAGGGTGTCGCTGCCGGAGCAGGTCGAGCGCTTCGAGAAGACGCTGATCCAGGCGGCCCTGTCCCGCACCGGCGGTTCGATCAAGGATACCCTCGAGTTTCTGGGACTGCCGCGCAAGACCCTCTACGACAAGATGCGCAAGTACGGGCTCGACAAGAGCGATTACAAGTAATGGGCGGATTTCCACCCATTACCCGTAGGAGCGCCGCCCCGGTGCGAATAACCGCTGTGCCAGATTCTTTCGCCTCGAGGCGAGGCTCCTACAGCCGGAAGCGCTTGAGCATCGTCGACAGCTGCCCGGCATGACTGTTCAGCTCGCCGGCGACGCGGGACAGCTGATCGGCCCTGGACGCAGTCTGCTCGGCGGCCTGGCTGATGTCGCCGACGCTCCGTTCGACGCTGCCGGCCATCTGGGTCTGCTCCCGCACCGAGGCCGCGACCTCGTGATTCATGCGGTTGATCGCCTGTACCTCGGTGGCAATCCGCCCCAGGGCATCGGCGGTCTGGCGTACCTGCTGTACGCCGTTGCCGGCGCTGTCGAGGGATGCCTGCATGGCGTTGACGGCGTCCTTGGCGTCCTGCTGCAGCTGCTGGATGATGACCTGGATCTCGTCGGTTGAGTGGCGGGTGCGGGTTGCCGGGTGCGCACTTCGTCGGCGACCACGGCGAAGCCGCGGCCCTGCTCGCCGGCCCGGGCGGCCTCTATCGCGGCATTGAGTGCCAGCAGGTTGGTCTGCTCGGCGATGCGCTGTATCACGTCAAGGACCTGGCCGACCTTTTCGCTCTGGTCATCCAGTTGCACGATCACGCCGGTGGCGTTGCCTATGTTCTGCTGCAGCTGTTCGATGGCGGCGATGGCATCGTCGGTGATGCGCGTGCCGTCGCGGCTCTCCTTCAGAGCCTGGTCCGAGGCGCTGACCGTGTTGCCGGCGCTGGCCTCGACGCTGCGCGTCGCCACTTCCATCTGCGCCATCGCCGCAGCCACCGAGCCGGTCTGGCTCTGCTGCAGGTGCACGGCCCGGTTGGCCAGCTCGGCGATTTCGCCGATCTGGTGGCTGGAACTGCCCAGCATCTGGGCCGTCCGGCTGACCTGCTGTAGGCTGTCGTGGAGCGTCTGCAGCATGCCGTTGAAGGCGATGGACATCTGGCCGATCTCGTCCGGGCTGCCGACCGGCGCCCGCAGACTCAGGTCGGAGCCTCGCTCTATCTCGCCGATGGTCTGGCTCAGGGCCTGTATCGGCTTGACCACCAGGCGTCGCAGCAGCAGGCCGATCACCAGAATGCCGGCGACGAAGAGGCCCAGCTCCAGCGCGGCGACGCGGGCCAGGTTGGCGGCGATCTGCTGATCCAGGCTGGTGAAGGAGTAGGTGACGCGCACGGCGCCGAGCACCGTGCCTTCGCTGACCTGGTGACAGGTCAGGCAGTTGGTGCCCTTGTAGTTCTGCTGCGCCTGCATCGGTGTGACCACGACCAGGCGGTGACCCTGTTCGTCGTCGAGTTCCTCGACGATCGCTTCACCCCGCAGTGCACGACGGTCGTACTCGTCCCGGATACCGGCATCCGCCAGGCCCGGACCGTAGGTGTCGCTGACGGCCTTGCCGCGGATGATGCGGGCCTCGGTCAGGTCCGGGTTGCTGAGGATCTTCTGCTGCAGTGCCTGGCGATTGCCCATAGCGCCGCTCAGCATCAGGATGTTGATGCTGTCGAAATAGGAATCGGCGGTATTGCGGGCGGTGGTCTTGGCGACCTCGCGCACGAGACCGGTTTCGCTGCGAAAGATCGTGGTCAGGGAGCTGATGAGGATCAGTACGAAGACGACCAGCAGTGAAAGATTCACCTTGGTCTGAATGGATATGCCAGCCTGCTTGCTCAAGTGGAATCTTCCGTTTGCTGCCAATGGCATTGATGAAGGACAGGGACGGGCGAGTCACCCATGGCCTCAAAGGTATATCGGCAAGGGTAAGGGAAATCTGCAGGGCTTTTATGAAGCCAGATCAAAAAAAGTAGCCATGCGTCACAGCGCCGATGCAGAAGTGGCGGATTTCCGCCCATTTGTCTGCCTGGCACTGGGGGAAATTCCGCCATTCCATCCGCCACCGTCAGCGTCGATCACCCGCACGCTTTTCCTGGAAGCCCGTAAGACGGGGGCTGGAAGGTCTTTTTCTTTGTTGGCACGATCCCTGCTTTTAAGTATCCAGGTAGCAGCGAATGACTGCCCCATAAAAAGAAACCTGGAGACATCACAAGATGAAAAAGCTCACCCTGACCCTGTCCGCCCTGGCACTGTCCATCTCCGCCACTGGCGCTTTTGCCAACTGCGACAGCGGTGAGATTGTTGCCAAACTGAGCCACGTGACCGGTGGCACCTCCCATCCGAAAGTCGTTGCCGCCAACAACTTCGCCGAGCGCGTCAACAACGAGATGAACGGCAAGCTCTGTGTCGAGGTCTATCCGAACTCCACGCTGTTCGGTGACAGCAAGGAGCTCGAAGCCCTGCTGCTGGGTGACGTTCAGATTCTGGCGCCGTCGCTGTCGAAGTTCGGCTCCTATTCACCGAAGTACGGTGTCTTTGACCTGCCGTTCATCTTCAAGGATATGGATGCCGCCATCCGCTTTACCCAGTCCGAAGCGGGCAAGGGACTGTTGCACGAGATGGAGGACGTCGGTTTCGTCGGCCTGGGTTACTGGATGTCCGGCATGAAATACTTCTCGGCCAACAAGCCGCTGATCGAGCCGTCCGATGCCAACGGCATGAAGTTCCGTGTCCAGACGTCCGACGTCGCCAAGGCGATGATCGAGGCGATGGGCGCCTCGCCGCAGCCGATGGCGTTCTCGGAAGTTTACGGCGCGTTGCAGACCGGCGTCGTCGACGGTCAGGAGAACACCTGGTCCAATATCTACACCCAGAAATTCTTCGAGGTCCAGGACAGCATTACCGAAACCAACCACCAGCTGCTGGCCTACCTCTTCATGACCTCCTCCGAGTTCCTGGACAGCCTCGAGCCCGAGGTGCGTGAGCAGTTCCTGAAAATCGCCGACGAGGTGACTCAGGAAGCGAACCTCGCGGTCAAGGCGGCCGAGGCCGAGAACCGCCAGAACATCCTGAATGCCGGCGGCAAGATCAATACCCTGAACGATGAGCAGCGGCAGAAGTGGGTCGATACCATGAAGCCGGTCTGGAAGAAGTTCGAGAGCGAGATTGGCGCCGACCTGATCGAGGCCGCCGCGGGCGCCTGATCGGCGCATCCATCCGGGAGCCCCTGGGCTCCCGCAGCGCTGGCCCTGCCCACGCCGGGCCAGCCCATCGATCTCCACTCAACTCTTTCGGTCGGGCTGTTCCCGCCTGAACCGCAATGGTGTTTCTCATGGACTACTGGCCGCACATCTATCTACTGGTCTTCATCGGGATTCTCTGGATCCTGGAAAAACTCTTTCCGCGGGCGATGGAAAAGGCCGAAGAAAACCTGCTGGTGATCATCATCACCGCCATCATGCTGGTGTCCTTCGGCCAGGTCATCGCGCGGTACGGTTTCAACACCGGCTGGTCCGCGGCTCTGGAATTCAACACCGTCGCCTTCTCCTGGCTGATCCTGCTGGGCATGAGCTACGGCATCAAGACCGGCATCCACCTGGGGGTCGATATCGTCCTCAATGCGGTACCGCACCGCGTTACCAAGGCGCTGTCGCTGTTCGGTGCCTTCGCCACCCTGATGTACGGCCTGATCCTGATCGATTCGACCTGGCTGGCGATGCTCGGTGTCGATGTCAGGGGCGGCGCCATCGAATACTGGGCCAAGATGTACAAGATCGGCATCGGCTCGGAAGAACTGCGTTACCCCGAGTTTCTGCAGGAGGCTTTCGGCTTGCAGCCGCGGGTGCACCGCTGGCTGGTGCTGGTGATCCTGCCGATCAGTCTGGCGCTGCTGATCTACCGGTCGCTGCAGGCTTTCATCGATATCTGGCGCGACAAGCGGCCGATGCTGATCAGCGGCCATGAGGCCAAGGATCTCGTCGACGAAAACCTGAACGTCCTCAAAGACTGATAGCTGCGGAGAGCACTGCTGTGGAAGCACTGATTCTGTTCGTGATGGTTCTGGCCCTGCTGTTCCTGGGGCTGCCGGTCGGCATCTCCCTGGGCCTGTCGTCCATCCTGTTCATCACCTTCTTTTCCCACGACTCGCTGTCGTCGGTGGCGATTTCGCTGTTCGGCGCCGGTCAGCACTATACCCTGCTGGCGATTCCGTTCTTTATCCTGGCGTCGGCCTTCATGTCCACCGGCGGTGTGGCCAAACGCCTGATCAACTTCGCCATCGCCAGTGTCGGTCACTTTCGCGGCGGCCTGGCGATGGCGTCGGTACTGGCCTGCATGATGTTCGCGGCACTCTCCGGTTCGTCGCCGGCGACGGTCGTGGCGATCGGTACCATT
This sequence comes from Marinobacterium aestuariivivens, assembly GCF_042661465.1. Taxonomy (NCBI): domain Bacteria; kingdom Pseudomonadati; phylum Pseudomonadota; class Gammaproteobacteria; order Oceanospirillales; family Oceanospirillaceae; genus Marinobacterium; species Marinobacterium aestuariivivens. The sequence goes on from NZ_JBHSWE010000001.1 coordinate 2,482,675, forward strand.
GCCATCGCCGGCATGCGCCAGGTCGGTTATTCGAAGGAGTTCGCCTCCGGCATCATCGCCAACGCCGGTACCCTGGGAATCCTGATTCCACCGTCGATCGTGATGGTGGTCTATGCGGCGTCGACCAACGTCTCGGTCGGCCGCATGTTCCTCGCCGGCGTCATTCCGGGGCTGCTGGCGGGCGGCATGCTGATGCTGGCAATCTATGTCGTGGCAAGGATCAAGGGCCTGCCGTCCGAACCCTGGAAGGGCTTTGGCGCCATCGTGCGCGGCGGCAAGGAGGCGGGCTGGGGCCTGTTCCTGATCGTCATCATCATGGGCGGTATTTACGGCGGGGTCTTCACGCCGACCGAGGCAGCCGTGGTGGCCGCGGTCTATGCGATGCTGATCGCGCTCTTCGTCTACCGTGACATGGGGCCGCTGAAAGACACGCCCTGGGTACTGGATTCGGATAGCGCCGTGGCCCGGGTCGGCTTCAACGGCAGCGTCTATGGCGTCTCCTTCTTTCTCGTCTGGATGATCATGTCGTTCTTCGCCACCGCCGGCAGCGAAACCGTGACCGCCGGCGAGCGGGCGGTCTGGGGACTGGTGTTCGGTCTGGGTATCGCCTTCTTCTACATCTACAAGCGCGGTCATGATCTGCATGAATCGATGCTGCGCTGCCTTCTGGCGGGTCTGCCGGTCTGGCGTCGCAACCTGGTGGCGGTGGTGTGCGCCTTCTTCCCGGCGCTGTTCGGCAGCGAAAGCCGCAAGGTGATGCTGGAGGGTACCAAGACCACGGTGATGCTGATGTTCATCATCGCGAACGCGCTGCTGTTCGCCCATACGCTGTCGTCCGAGCGGATTCCGCAGGTCGTCACCGAGTGGATGCTGGGTGTCGGCTTCAACTGGTTCACCTTCCTCATCGCGGTCAACATCCTGCTGCTGATCGGCGGCCAGTTCATGGAGCCGTCCGGACTGCTGGTCATCGTCGCGCCGGTGGTGTTCCCGATCGCGATGGAACTCGGTGTCGATCCGATCCATCTGGGTATTATCATGGTGGTGAACATGGAGATCGGCATGATTACACCGCCGATCGGGCTCAACCTCTTCGTGACGTCGGGCATTACCGGCATGAGCCTGGCTCGCGTCGTCAAGGCGGCAATGCCCTTCGTCGCCGTGCTGTTTGTCTTCCTGATCCTGGTGACCTACGTGCCGCCGCTCTCGACCTGGCTGCCCTACAGCATCATGGGGCCCGAGCTGATCAATCCCTGACGGGCGCAATGCAAAAGGGTCGCTGCTCCGGCAGCGGCCCTTTTTTATGTTCAGGATGAACGGTATGCCGCGGGCGCAGGGATGCGAAGGAGCGGCGATGTTCGCGCAGACGATTGCCCGACGCAGGGAAGGGTGCCGGATAAACGGCGGCAGGATATAATGTCGGCCTTTCCTTATTCGTTAAGCATGCGGGGCGGGTCTAGTGTTGGGTTCTCTGGCGGCATTTTGGGGTTATACCGGCATTCTGCTGATCTTCGGCAGTGCGATCTATCGCCTCGGTCAGATCAGCTGGCAGATGTTCGGTCAGCCCTTGCAGGCCTATCACTGGGCGGCGCTGGCGTTCAGTCTGGTGTTCATGGGCTTCGCAGAAGGCTATCGCGGTTTTCAATGCGGCTTTTCGCCCCGGGTCGCGGCCCGCATCCAGTATCTCTCCAGAAATGTCACGCCTGTGCGGCTGCTGCTGGCACCCCTGTTCTGCATGGGATTTTTCCATGCCACGCGGCGGCGCCAGATCGTGACGTTCTGTCTGACACTCGGCATCCTGGTGCTGGTCATGCTGGTGCATCAGCTCGAGCAGCCCTGGCGCGGCATTGTCGATGCCGGTGTGGTACTGGGGCTTTGCTGGGGCATTGTCTCGCTGAGCATCTTTACCTTCCAGGCCTTCTTTGGCGAAGGGTTCGAGCATTCGCCCGAAACCCCCGGTTCCTGAGGGTCATCAAATCGCAACGCCGGGCTGGCAGTATCTGACGGGTACCGGCCTGCTGCAGGGGCTGGCAGAACTTTTGTGCACTGCACAAAAAGACTTGATCCGGGCAGATGAACCCGTATAATGAATCTCAATTGTGCAGTGCACAACAACTTGGGAGAGAATAGAGATGACCACTAAAGTAGATTTCCAGAAGCCGTTCGAAGCTGTCCAGACCCTGATGAACATTCAGGTCTCTGCCATCACCAAATCCGTCGAGCAGCAGAAGAAAACCGGTGAAGAGCTGGCGTCCTTCTTCAAGACTGAAGTCGAGAAAGCCCGTGAACTGAAGTCGCCGGAAGACGTCATCAGCTACAACGTCGCCGCTAACCAGGCGCTGTTCGAACTGCTGAAAGCACAGGGCGAAGCCTTCACCGCTATCGCCAACGAAGCGCGCGAAGCCGCTACCGCCGAGTTCAGCAAGCTGGCCAAGTAAGCCGGAGCGCCGTTCTCGAAAACCCCGCTGGCCGTCAGGCCAGCGGGGTTTTTTGGGTGACGCGTAACGGCCAGAATCTCACGCCTCACGCCTCACGTTATTGTGCACTGCACAAAATTCTTGCCTGATCAGTTTTTGTCCGTATAATGAGTCTTATTGTGCAGTGCACAAATTCCAGCGGAGGAAGTGATCATGAATGCCAACAGCAATCTCAAGAAGTCGTTCGAAGCGGTAGAGTCCCTGATGAGTCTTCAGATGGGAGCGATCAACAAGTCCATCGAGCTGCAGAAGAAAACCGGCGAAGAGCTGGCGGCCTTCTTCAAGACCGAGGCGGAAAAAGCCCAGAAACTGACCACACCGGACGAGGTCCTGGCGTTCAACGTCGAGTCCAGCAAGGCGCTGTTCGAGTTGCTCAAGGCCCGGGGCGAAGCCTTTACCGCCATGGCCAACGAAGCCCGCGTCGCCGCGACAGAAGAGCTCGGCAAGCTGGCCAAGTAAGCCGCAAAGCCTCACTCCAAAACCCCGCTGGCCTTCAGGTCAGCGGGGTTTTTCTTTTTCAGGTGACAGGTGACAGGTGACGCGTAGAATCGTCGCCTCACGGCCTCACGGCCTCACGGCCTCACGGCCTCACGGCCTCGCGCCGCCTGACATCTACTTGCCCAGAAACAGCCGGTATGCCGTATTGTCCGTTTCTTCCCAGTAGCTGTAGCCGATATCGGTCAGGAATGCCTTGACCTGCTCATGTTCCGCCGGCGGCACCTGCATGCCGACCAGCACCCGGCCCCAGGCGGCGCCATGGTTGCGGTAGTGGAACATCGAAATGTTCCAGCGCCCGCCGAGCTTGCTGAGGAATTTCATCAGCGCACCCGGACGTTCCGGGAATTCGAAACGGAATACCACCTCGTTGTCGACCGAGGCCGGTGCGTGACCGCCAACCATGTAGCGCACATGCAGCTTGGCCATCTCGTTGTCGGTCAGGTCGATCACCTCTTCGAGGTGCTCCCTGAGTTCCGATAGCAGATCGTCACGGCCATGACCGCCGGGGCTGATCTGAACGCCGGCGAAGACCACGGCCTCCTCGTCGTCGCCGTAGCGGTAATTGAATTCGGTGATATTGCGCTTGCCCAGTGCCGAGCAGAACTTGCGGAAGCTGCCGGGGCGTTCCGGGATCTTGGCGGCGATGATCGCCTCGCGCTTCTCGCCGACCTCGGAGCGTTCGGCGATATGGCGCAGGCGGTCGAAGTTGACGTTGGCACCGGAGTCGATCGCGATCAGGGTCTGGGCGCTGCACTTCTCCCGGGCCACGTATTTCTTCAGACCGGCGACGCCCAGTGCGCCGGACGGCTCGCAGATCGAGCGGGTATCGTCGAAAATATCCTTGATCGCGGCGCAGATCTCGTCAGCCGTGACGGTGATCACTTCGTCGACATACTGGCGGGCGATATCGAAGGTGTGTTCGCCGATCTGGGCCACCGCAACCCCTTCGGCAAAGATGCCGACCTGGCACAGCTTGACCCGCTCGCCGGCTTCCAGTGCGGCCTTCAGGCAGGCGGAATCCTCGCACTCGACGCCGATCACCTTGACGTCGGGGCGCAGATACTTGATGTAGACGGCGATGCCGGCGATCAGGCCACCGCCACCGACCGGCACGAAGACCGCGTCGATGGGCCCGCTCTCCTGATGCAGCATTTCCATGGCGATGGTGCCCTGGCCTGCGATGACATCGGGATCGTCATAGGGCGGCACATAGGTCAGCCCCTTCTCGTCGACGAGGCGCTCGGCGTGGGCCTTGGCCTCCTCGAAACTGTCGCCGTGCAGGAGTACCTTGCCGCCCAGTGCCTTGACGTTGTTGACCTTGATGTCCGGTGTTGTCTTCGGCATCACGATGGTGGCCTTGACCCCCATGTGGCGTGCCGAGATGGCCAGCCCCTGGGCATGGTTGCCGGCCGAGGCCGTGACGACCCCCTTCGCTTTCTCCGTCTCGCTGAGTTGCGCCATCTTGTTGTAGGCGCCGCGCAGCTTGAACGAGAACACCGGCTGCAGGTCTTCGCGTTTCAGCAGCACCCGGTTGCCGAGTCGTTCGGACAGGCTGCGGGCATGGTCCAGCGGAGTTTCGATGGCCACATCGTAAACCCGCGCTTCCAGTATCTTCTTGATGTATCGGTGCGCCATAGGAAAGGGATTGCCATTGGTTAGGTCGTGCAGCGGTAAAGCCGCCGCTACAAGGAACAGGAAATGGTATAAGCTGCCAGTGCTTACGTCTACAAGCGCGCCCTGACTGGCGTATAATTTGCGGCCTTTAACAGGCAGACGGGTTCAAGTTGATGACACAGGATGAAATGAAAAAGGCGGTGGCCGAGGCGGCGGTCGACCGTATCAGGGGGCAGCTGCGGGCCGACTCGATCGTCGGTGTCGGTACCGGGTCGACGGCCAACTGCTTTATCGACGCGCTGGCGGGCATCAGGCAGCTGTTCGACGGTGCCGTGGCGAGTTCGGAAGCGACCGCCGAGCGTCTGCGGGGGCATGGCATTCCGGTTTACGACCTGAACGCGGTCCCGGGCCTCGATCTCTATGTCGACGGTGCCGACGAGTTCGATGCCGGGCTGAACCTGGTCAAGGGCGGTGGCGGTGCCCTGACCCGCGAAAAAATCGTGGCGGCGGCGGCGAAGGAGTTCATCTGCATCGTCGACACATCGAAAAGGGTCGAGGTGCTGGGCCGCTTTCCACTGCCCGTGGAGGTAATACCGATGGCGCGTTCGCTGGTGGCGCGGCAACTGGTCAAGCTTGGCGGTCAGCCCGAGCTGCGCGAAGGTTTCGTCACCGACAACGGCAATCTGATACTCGACGTCTACAACCTCGAGATCCGGGATCCCAAGGTCCTGGAGGCCGAACTGAACAACATTGTCGGCGTGGTTACCAACGGGCTCTTTGCGCGCCGCGGCGCCGATGTGGTGCTGATGGGGACGCCGGATGGCGTCGAGACGCTGCTTCCGAATTGACGGCCAGTGCAGCCAATGCCAAGTTGAAACCGTAGGTTGGAATGAGTGGAACGAATTCCGACGCATGTGCAGTCCCGACAATTATGCCAAGGCCGCGCCTTGGACGTCGGAATTCGCAGGCTCATTCCAACCTACGATACGGCTTTCAGCTTGCCGCTTGCCGTCTGTTACCACTGCACGATCTTGGTCAGTGCGATGGTGACCGGCATGGTGATCCAGAGCATTGCCAGGACATTGATGAAAAGCCAGCCATAACCGGCCGGGTCGCGGAAGTTCGCGTCATGATGAGCCATTTTATTCACCCTGATAATAATTGTTGAACAAGCCCATGGGGCTCTGTGCAGCTCTCTGCAGCCAGAAGGCAGGAGCCATTTTCTGTCAAGCATAGAAGGCCCGCGATTCTATCAGCAAAGCCGCAAGCGGTGTAGCACCTGGTCATGGTCGGTGCTGCTTCAGCCGGCCTTCAGCAGACTGAAGCAGCGTGCCTGGTCCAGCGGTTTGCGCACCAGGGCGCCGATGGCGATAAACAGCAGTGCCGACAGCGGTGGCAGCAGCAGCCAGCCAAGCGGGTGCAGCATCGGTGCGATCTGCAATACCTGGCCATGCACCAGCCAGAGTACCGCCTCGGTGGCGAAGGCCGCCAGGACGCCGCAGATCAGACCCAGCCAGAGCAGCTCGAGCAGGTCCAGTTGCCGGCTCTGCCGGGGTGTGGCTCCGAGTGTCTGCAGCAGGGCGCTCTCGTAGCGGCGCCGTTCCAGCTCCTGCATCAGGGTCACCAGCAGTAACAGCAGTCCGGCCAGCAGCGTCAGCAGCAGAATCAGGCTCGAGCTGTCGACCAATCGTTCGATCAGGGTCTGAGCCTGGGTCAACAGCTGATCGATATCGATCAGGGTCAGGGTGGGGAACTGCTGCAGCAGGGTGCGGGCCAGCTGTCGCTGTTCGCCGTCCAGGCGCATCGCGGTTATAAAGGTGGCGGGCATCCCGTCCAGCGCGCCCGGCGAGAAGATGACGTAGAAGTTGGGCTGGAAGGATTCCCACTGCACGCTGCGGATGCTCGCCACCCGGGCCTCGATCTGCTGGGCGCCAATGCTGAAGCCGAGCCGGTCGCCCGGCGAGAGGTCGAGCGCTTCGGCCAGGTCCTGCTCGACCGAGATCAGCGGCTCGCTGCCGTCGGGGCCGGACCACCATTGGCCGTTCAGCAGGCGGTTGTTGTCCGGCAGACTTTCACTCCAGGTCAGGTTCAGTTCCCGCCTCAGTGCATTGTGGCGCCGCTGGCCGGGCTCCAGTTCGAGGTCGGTCAGCGGCATGCCATTGCGGCTGCTGATGCGGCCGCGCACCATTGGATAGAGCACCGGGTCGAGATCATGTTCGGCCAATACCTGGTCGAGCGGCGCCTTTTCCCAGGGCTGAATGTTGATCAGGAAATAGTTTGGCGTCTCGGCCGGGAACTGGCTGCGCCACTGCTCCAGCAGGTCGCCGCGGGCAATCAGCAGCGTCGCCATCAGGGTCAGCAGCAGCGTCATGGTGGCGGCCTGAAGCCGGTGCCAGCGGCGCTGCTGCCGTATCCGCAGGACCAGCAGACGACCGAGGCGCAGGCGATCGCGCAGGCCCAGCGACAGGTAATGCAGCAGCCGCTGGGCGATCAGGCCCACCAGCAGGCCGCTGAGGATCAGGGCGCCGAGCAGCAGCAGCGCCATGCTCAGTGACTGGATGTAGAGGCTCATCATGCCGGCCAGCAGCAGCAGGCCGAGCAGCTGGAACAGCCTCACGCGGCTGTCGGTCGGCAGCCGGGTTTCCCGGAACAGCGCCACCACCGGGACCCGGCTCAGACGGTAGAAGGCCGGCAATCCGAGGGTCGCGAGCAGCAGCAGGCCGATCAGCGCGCCGCTGGCGATGGCGCCGGAGCCGGCCCGGGGCACCGGTTGCGGCAGCAGATCACCTACCAGCCCGACCAGCAACTGCTGCAGTCCGAAGGCCAGTGCGGTGCCGAGCAGGGCGCAGGCGATCCAGCCGAACAGCAACTGGTAGCCGTAGAGCCAGAGCAGGCGCCGGCTGTCGAGTCCGAGGCTCAACAGCAGTGCGGCCCGGGAGTGCTGGGCGGCATTGTAGCGCCTCAGGCTCAGGGTGATGGTCAGGGCGCCGAGCAGCAGCGCGAAGAGCCCGCTCAGGCGCAGGTAGAGTTCGGCGTTGCGCAGCGCCCGACCCGTGACCGGCTGGTCCGAGCGCAGCGAGTAGAGCCGCTCGTCGCTGTTCAGGCCGGCCGCGAGCCGCCGTTCGAGTGAAGCGATGGCGCCGGCGGGGCCAGCGAAAAGCTGCCGGTACTGCACCCGGCTGCCCGGGGCGATGACCCCGGTGGCTTCGAGTTCATCGGCGCGAATGATCAGGCCGGGGCTGAAACTGCGAAAGCCGCTGCCGCGATCCGGCGAGCTGATCAAGCGGTGGCTGAGGCGAAACTCGCTGTAGCCCAGCTGGATAAGGTCGCCGGGCTCGAGCTGCAGCATCTCGAAGACCCGCGGCTCGGCCCAGGCGGTGCCGGGCTCAGGGATCACGGCATGCGCTGGCGGTTCGGTGACGATTTCGCCACGCAGCGGATAGGGGGCGGTGACCGCGCGGACCGAGACCAGCATCATCTCGTCTGCGGCTTCTATCATGGTCGGGAACTGGGCCACCCGGCTGCTGCGAATGTTGCTGTCGGCGGCGATATCGACCGGCTCCTCCGAGCGCAGCACCAGGTCGGCGCCAAGCAGCTCGGCGGTACGCCGGTTGAGGCTTTGTTCCAGCCGGTCGCCGAACTGGGTCAGCAGCGATATCAGGGTAATGGCGATCAGCAGTGCGGCCAGCAGGGCTCTCCATTCAGGGCTGCGCCAGCTGCGGCGGGCCTGCTGTCGTGCGAGCTTGGTAATGGCTCCGTTCATTTGCGCGGCCTCCTGGTGACGTGCCTGTTGAGCAGGCGCTCTGCCAGATATGCAGGACTGCGCCAGCTGCGGCGGGCCTGCTGTCGCGCGAGCTTGGTAATGGCTCCGTTCATTTGCGCGGCCTCCTGGTGACGTGCCTGTTGAGCAGGCGCTCTGCCAGATATGCAGGACTGCGCCAGCTGCGGCGGGCCTGCTGTCGTGCGAGCTTGGTAATGGCTCCGTTCATTTGCGCGGCCTCCTGGTGACGTGCCTGTTGAGCAGGCGCTCTGCCAGATATGCAGGACTGTGCCAGCTGCGGCGGGCCTGCTGTCGTGCGAGCTTCAGGATGGCGCCGTTCATGCGGGCTGCTCCTCGAACAGCTGTCCCTGGCGCATCTGCAGGCGCCGCGAGCAGCGGCTGGCGAGCTGCGGGTCGTGGGTGATCAGGATCAGGGTGGTGCCCTGCTGGGCGTTGAGGCCGAACAGCTGTTCGACGATACCGTTGCCGGTTTCGCTGTCGAGGTTGCCGGTCGGCTCGTCGGCGAAGAGGATCTCGGGGCCGGTGGAAAAGGCTCGGGCAATGGCCACCCGCTGCTGTTCGCCGCCCGACAGCTGGCCCGGCAGGTGATCGGCACGATCGGCCAGCCCTACCCGTGACAGCCAGTGCCGCGCGAGGCTCTCGGCATCCGCCTCGCCGCGTATATCCAGTGGCAGCCGCACATTGTCCAGAGCGCTGAGTTCCGGCAGCAGGTGGAAGGACTGGAAAACGAAACTGACCGATTCGGATCTCAGCCGTGCCCGGGCGGTTTCATCGAGCTGCGCCAGGTTCTGGCCCGACAGGTAAATTTCTCCGTCGGTGGGTTGATCCAGCCCGGCCAGCAGGCTCAGCAGGGTTGACTTGCCGGCCCCGGACGGGCCGATAATGGCTATGCTCTCGCCGCGCCGGACCTGCAGATCCAGGTGCTCGAACAAGCTGAGTTCACCGGCCTGGGTCCGGAACTTTTTGCCGACCCCGCGGGCCGAAACGACTACCTGGTCTGGATGAGGAGTGTCCATGTTCCGCCTGTTGCTAGTGCTTTTCGTGATTCTGACACCGGGTATCGGCTCGGCACAATCCGTCCTGGTGCTGGGCGACAGCCTGTCCGCCGCCTATGGCATGCCCGCCGAGCAGGGCTGGGTCGCGCTGATGCGACAGCGTCTGGAACTTCGGTCGCCAGGGCTGGAGGTGGTCAATGCCAGCATCAGTGGCGAGACGACCCAGGGCGGCCTGACCCGGTTGCCGTCGCTGCTCGAACGCCACCGCCCCGGACTGGTGCTGGTGGAGCTGGGCGCCAACGACGGCCTGCGCGGCACACCGCTGCCGGTTATACGGCAGAACCTGGAACAACTGATCAGTCTCAGCCAGGCCGGTGGCGCCCGGGTCCTGCTGATCGGTGTGCGCCTGCCACCCAACTATGGCCCGCGCTACAGCGAGGGGTTTTTCAACCTGTTCGTCGAGGTCTCTGAGTCCCTGCAGGTGCCCCGGGTTCCCTTCCTGATGGATGGGGTGGCACTGGACCGCGGCCTGATGCAGGACGATGGCCTGCATCCCAATGCCGCCGCGCAGCCGCGGCTGCTGGACAATGTCTGGCTCCATCTGGAGCCGCTGCTGCCGGATCCGGCAACCGGCGTCACCCAGGCGATCGCGCCGCAGGGGTAAATTGGGGGGCAACGTTGCGGTTTCTCGCTGCAAATGGCGCCTTAGTCGTCTCGCGTCAGCCAAAAAGAAAGGCACCCGAAGGTGCCTTTCCATGTCAGTCCGCAGTCTGGCTGCAGAGACTGTTTCAGCCCGCCAGGTTGGCGTTGACGAAGTCCCAGTTGACCAGAGACCAGAAGGCCTTCAGGTAATCCGGACGGACATTGCGGTAGTCGATGTAGTAGGCGTGTTCCCACAGGTCGACGGTCAGCAGTGCGGTCTGGTCGGAGGTCATCGGGGTACCGGCGTTGCTGGTGTTGACGATTTCCAGGGAGCCGTCGGCGTTCTTGACCAGCCAGGTCCAGCAGGACGCGAAGTTGTTCACGGCCTTGTCGTTGAACTCTTCCTGGAACTTCTCGAAGGAGCCCCACTTGGCGTTGATGGCGTCGGCCACGGCGCCCTTCGCCTCACCGCCGCCGTTCGGCGACAGGCAGTGCCAGTAGAAGGTGTGGTTCCAGACCTGGGCGGCGTTGTTGAAAACGGGACCTGCCGGCGCGGCCTTGATGATCTCTTCCAGTGATTTGCCTTCGTACTCGGTGCCCGGTACCAGACCGTTCAGCTTGACCACGTAGGTGTTGTGGTGCTTGCCGTGGTGGTATTCCAGGGTTTCGGCGGAGATGTGCGGTTCCAGGGCGTTCTTCGCGTACGGCAGCGGCGGTAATTCAAAGCTCATGAGTAATCCCCTTTTTGTAGTCGACAGGTTCAGCATAAAACACGTTTGTCGAGCTGTCGGTTCGACAGAGGACAGACTATAGCACCCTTGCTGCGCCTTTTCATGACACAAAATGTAGTGGTTTTACAGCAGTCCCGGGGGCTGCAGCCGGGCCTTCAGCGACCGCTCTCGTCCTGTTGCAGGAAGGTCCGCGCCATGTAAAGCGCCGCGATGGCGCGGCCTTCGCTGAACTCCTCGCGCTGGATCAGGGTTTCCAGGTCGGCCAGCGGCCAGTGGACCAGTTCCAGCGGTTCCGGTTCGTCGCCTTCGAGCCGGCTCGGATAGAGGTCGCGTGCCAGCAGCACCTCCATGCGGTGTCCCATGTAGTTCGGTGCGCCGGTCATCTGTTTCAGGTGATCGAGGCGGCGGGTACCGAATCCGGCCTCTTCCTGGAGTTCACGGTGGGCGGCATCCTCGGCGTTTTCGCCCGGGTCGATCAGGCCCTTCGGCAGGGTCAGGGTGTAGTCTTCCAGGCCTGCGGCGTATTCGCGAATCAGGATCACTTCTCCGTTCGGCATGACCGGCACGATCATCACGGCGCCGCGGCCGCGGCTGGCCAGGCGTTCGTAGGTTCGTTCAACGCCATTGGAAAAGCGCAGCTCCAGTGCCTCGACGTGGAAGAGGCGACTGCGCGCGACGGTGGCGACCTTCAAAATCTCAGGCTTTACGGGCATACTGGTTCCGTTGTCTTGCTTTAGTCTGACCCTGTCCCGGATATAAACGCCCAATGCTTGACTGGCGCAATATCGATACCGTGCTGCTCGATATGGATGGCACCCTGCTGGACCTCCATTTCGATTCCCACTTCTGGCTGGAGCATCTGCCCCGGCGCTATGCCGAATTGCGCCAGCTGGAGCCGGAAGCGGCCCGGGAATGGCTGCACCAGCGTATCACACGGGAGCAGGGCACGCTCAACTGGTATTGCCTCGACTACTGGTCCGAGGAACTCGGTGTCGATATCCCGGCCCTGAAGCGGGAAGTCGCCGAACGTATCGCCTTCAGACCTCAGGTGCAGGGCTTTCTCAGGAAACTGCGCGAGCAGGGATTGCGTTCGGTCATCGTCACCAATGCCCATCGAGACGGCCTTGCCCTGAAACTGCAGGAAACCGGGCTCGACCGGATGGTCGATGCGGTGATCTGCTCCCACGATTTCCGGCTGCCCAAGGAGGACGTGCGTTTCTGGCAACAGTTGCACGAGGTCGAGCCCTTCAATCCCGACCGCACCCTGCTGGTGGACGACAGCCTGGCGGTACTGCGCTCGGCGCGGCAGTTCGGTATCGGCTATTTGCTGTCGATCGTGCAGCCGGACAGCCGGGCCCCGGCACGCTCGATCGACGAGTTCGGCGCCATCGAACATTTCGACGACCTTTTCCCCGATGATGACTGATGCGTTCAGCTTCCGGCAGCCCGCAGATCAGCTTCCATTGCCACGGATTATCAGATGAGTGATACCCAAGATGAAAAAGTACGCCTGGACAAATGGCTCTGGGCCGCCCGTTTCTACCGTACCCGGGCGATCGCCAAGGCAATGATCGAAGGCGGCAAGGTGCACTACAACGGCCAGCGCAGCAATGCAGCAAGGTGGTCGAAATCGGCGCACTGCTGCGTATCCGCCAGGGCCTGGACGAGCGGGAAGTGGAAGTGCTGCAGCTGTCGGACCAGCGGCGTGGCGCCCCCGAGGCGCAGCAGCTCTACCGCGAGACCGAGGACAGCATCCGTCGGCGCGAAAAGGCGGCGCAGGAGCGCAAGTCCCTGGGCGGCAGCAGCCTGAATCCAAGGCACCGCCCGAACAAGAAGGATCGCCGCCAGATCCGCGATTTCAAGGATCAGTGGTGAGACGTGTTAAACTGGCATCAAACATTTTGAGCCCGGCACTGGCCGCTTCAGTGCCTCCCTCCCGTGAGATGAATACCGATGAGCAATCCCGATCAGATACAGCGCGTGCTGTTCGACCAGCTTGATATCCGTGGCGTCCTGACTGGTCTCGAAGAGAGTTACCTCCATGTACTGGAGCGGCACGACTATCCGCCGGTGATCGAGCGTATCCTCGGCGAGATGCTGGCGGCGGTGAGCCTGCTCAGCTCGACCCTCAAGTTTGAGGGCCGGCTGGTGCTGCAGGCGGCCGGCGAGGGGCTGTGCAGATGCTGATGGCCGAGTGCAATCACGCCCACGATCTGCGTGCCATCGCCCGCTGCGAGGGCGAGGTGCCCGAACAGGCCGGATTCTCCGAGCTTCTGGGCAAGGGGCGCCTGGTCATTACCATTGAACCGGAGAACGGTCACCGCTACCAGGGCATCGTGCCGCTGGAGCGCGATACGCTGGCAGGCTGCCTGGAGGATTACTTCGCCCAGTCCGAGCAGCTGCCGACCCAGGTGCATCTGGCGGCCGACGGCAAACGCGCCGCCGGCTTCCTGCTGCAGGTGATGCCGGCGGCGGGCACCGGCGATGAGGACTGGTCGCATATCAGCCAGCTGGCGGCGACCCTGAGTGCCGAAGAGCTGCTGGGTCTGGACAACGAAAAACTGCTGTACCGGCTGTTTCACGAAGAGGTCTGCCGCCTGTACGAACCACAGACGCTGCGTTTCCACTGCGACTGCAGCCGCGAGCGCAGCGGCAATGCGCTGCAGTTCCTGACCCGGGACGAGCTGCTGGATATCGTCGAGAAGGAGGGGGCGGTCGGTGTCAGCTGCCAGTTCTGCAACCAGCATTACAGCTTCGACGAAGCCGATATCCGGACCATGTTTTCCGACTCCGCCAATGTGCCCCAGTCGGACCGGCTGCACTGACGAAAGCGCTCCCTGCGCATGGCGTTCTGTCGCGAAAGCTGTACATGGTCACATTGTTATTTTTTGTGCAATAATACGCCTCCCCAAAATAAGCACTATAACGCGAATGGGGCGCGCACTAGGGTCTTTCATCTGCAAGACAGGTAACGTTATTGGCGCCTATGCCAAGGGAATCCAGTAATGACCAAAGAAACTGAGAATACCGTACACATCAACCTGACCCGGGCGGAGCTGGTTGAACAGGCCATCGCGCGCGGGGAGGGCCAGCTGGCCGATACCGGCGCACTGGTCGTGACCACCGGCAAGCGCACCGGACGCTCGCCGATGGACCGCTTTATCGTCAAGGAACCCAGCACCGCCGATGAGATCGACTGGGGCAACATCAACCGTCCGTTCGACGCGGACAAGTTCGATGCGCTCTGGGAGCGGGTTGAAGCCTATCTGGCGGAACAGGAACACTATGTGTCCAACGTTCATGTCGGTGCGGATCACAACCATTATCTGCCGGTCAAGATGACCACCGAGACTGCCTGGCAGAACCTCTTTGGTCTTAACCTCTTCATTCGTCCCCACGAGTTCAACCCGAAGGGCAAGGAAGAGTGGCAGATCCTCAATGTCGCCGGTTTCAAGTGCGATCCGGAACGCGACGGCACCAACACCGATGGCTGCGTCATCCTGAACTTCGCCAAGCGCCGCGTGCTGATCGCCGGCATGCGCTACGCCGGGGAAATGAAGAAGGCCATGTTCTCGGTACAGAATTTCCTGCTGCCCGAGAAGGACGTTCTGCCGATGCACTGCTCCGCCAATATCGGCGAAGACGGCAGCACCACCCTGTTCTTCGGCCTCTCCGGTACCGGCAAGACCACCCTGTCCGCCGATCCCGAGCGTTACCTGATCGGTGACGACGAGCATGGCTGGGGCAAGGGTGTGGTCTTCAATATCGAAGGCGGCTGCTATGCCAAGACCATCAATCTGAGCAAGAAGAACGAGCCGATCATCTGGGACGCCATCCGTTTCGGCTCAATCGTCGAGAACGTGGTGCTGGACGAGAAGCGCCGTGCCAACTACAACGATGTGTCCCTGACCGAAAACGGTCGTTGCGCCTATCCGCTGGAGCACGTCGAAAAACGCTCTGCGACCAATATGGGCGACGAGCCGGATGCCATCATCTTCCTGACCTGCGACCTCACCGGCGTACTGCCGCCGGTGTCGATCCTGAGCAAGGAAGCGGCGGCCTATCACTTCCTGTCCGGTTACACCGCGCTGGTCGGCTCCACTGAAGTGGGTGCCGGTCCCGGCATCAAGTCGACCTTCTCGACCTGCTTCGGCGCACCTTTCTTCCCGCGTCCGGCACGGGTCTACGCCGATCTGCTGATCAAGCGTATCGAAGAGTTCGGTTCCCGGGTCTACCTGGTCAACACCGGCTGGACCGGTGGCTCCTATGGCAGCGGCGAACGCTTCAGCATTCCCACCACCCGTTCGATCATCTCGGCGATCCAGAGCGGTGCCCTGGGCAAGGTCGACACCGAGCAGCTCGAAGGTCTGAACCTGGAAGTGCCGAAGTCGGTACCGGGCGTTGATGCGAAACTGCTCAACCCGCGTGAAACCTGGGCCGACAAGAGCGCCTATGACGCTGCGGCGAAGGACCTGATTGGCCAGTTCGTCGAGAACTTCAAGAAGTTCGACGGCGTTGCCGACAGCATCGTGGCGGCCGGTCCGAAGCAGTAACGCTTCAAGCGCATTTCAGGCGGAAAAATCCCGCAGTGGCATTGGCCGCTGCGGGATTTTGTATATGTAGGGTGGAATTCGTCCCTTCGGTCCTTATTCCACCCTACGCCACCTGCAGCTTCAGGCCGAACGCCTTCAGGTATTCGGCTTCCTGCTCCAGGTCGGCCTTGGTCAGCGGGTGCTGCTCGAGCCAGCCGCGGGGGAAGCTCAGGTAGAGCCGTTTCGAGGCGTACTCGAGGCGGAACTCCGGCAGTCGGGCGCGGCTGCGATTTCTGTGCAGCAGGGCGGCCAGACGCAGCAGTACGGCCAGCCGGCGACATGTTTCCTGCTTGGTCTTGGGCAGCAGCTTGAACTCCTCTTTCGGAATCTTGCGGCGGTGACTGCGCACCAGCAGGGCCAGCTGCTGCTTGTCGAGATTGGTGAAGCCGGAAATGTCGGAGTTCTGCAGCAGGTAGGCGCTGTGCTTGTGATACTGGGAGTGGGAGAGGGACAGGCCTATCTCGTGGGTTTCGGCGGCCCAGCGCAGCATCTGACGATGATGGGGCTGGTCCAGTTTCCAGGCCTGCTCAAGCTGGTCCAGAGCCTGCAGTGCCGTGCGCTCGACGCGTTCGGCCTGCTGCCGGTCGACATGGTAACGACGTGTCAGGGCTTCGAGGCTGTGCTCGCGAATATCCTCCCGATGCAGCCGGCCGACCATCTCGTGCAGCAGGCCTTCGCGCAGTGCGCCGTCGGAATACCCCATCTCGTGAATGCCCAGGAGTCAAAGGCGGCGCAGAGGATGGCCAGTCCCGCCGGGAGCACGGCGCGGCGCTCCGGTTTGACCTCGGTGATCTCGTCGACATGGCGATAGGCGAGGATGCGCAGGCGCAGCTTCTGCAGCGCCTGGGCGCTGATCGCTTCCTCGCTGAAGCCCAGCGTAACGCAGGCGTTGCGAATCGCCTTGATGGTGCCCGACGAGCCGACGCAACTGGACCAGCCGCTGCGCCGGTAGCTTTTCTGTATCGACAGCAGCTCGCGCAGAGCCGCATAGGTCGCTTTCTGGAAGGCGCTGTCGCTGATGACGCCGTCGGCAAAGTAGCGCTGGGTAAAGCTGACGCAACCCATTTCGAGGCTTTCGAGCTCGCGCGGCTCGATCTGTCGGCCGATGATGAATTCGGTGCTGCCGCCGCCGATGTCGATGACCAGGCGCTGACCGTCGATCGGCGGTAGCGACTGGGATACCCCGAGGTAGATCAGGCGCGCTTCCTCGCGGCCGGAAATGACCTCCAGCGGTGTGTTCAGCACCTCTTCGGCCCGCTCGAGAAACTCGCGACTGTTGACCGCCTCGCGCAGCGCATTGGTTCCGACGATGCGGATCGCCTGCCGCGGCAGGTCCCGGACCCGCTGGGCAAAACGCGACAGGCACTCGAGCCCGCGTTGCTGCGCGGCTTCGCTGAGTCTCTTGTCCTCATCCAGGCCTGCGGCGAGCTGTACCTTTTCGGACATCACGTCCAGTCGCTTGAACTCGCCATCGAGAAGTTGTCCAACCACCATATGAAAGCTGTTGGAGCCAAGGTCGATCGCTGCCAGTACGGCAGGTTCCTGCTCCGGTGAAGCCTGAGAACGGGCGCTGTTCATCTTGACGGCGTCTTCCATGCCATTTTTCTGTGCGCCCTAGGTTAACAGAAAAATCCGCATTTCGTTGGTTGTCGGGGACTAAATCACCGCACGGCCATGCCCGTCTCCGTTGACCGGGTGGTTGCGGATTGACCAGGGAGTTCACTTTTTTGGACGCAGTGGTATCATCGTCCTCCAGTTGAAGAGATCGTGGTACTGTTTGCCCGTCTGACGGGGGGATACAGACTCTCGATTTCCACAAAAAGCGCTAATCAGAACACCCCGCGTGTTTGGAGAAAGAACCCAATGAGCGAAAACATCGTTAATGTCACCGATGCATCTTTCGAAGAGGAAGTGCTCAAAGCCGAGAGCGCGGTGCTGGTCGATTACTGGGCTGAGTGGTGCGGCCCCTGCAAGATGATCGCGCCGGTACTGGAAGAGATTGCCAAGGATTACGAAGGCAAGCTGAAGGTCTGCAAGCTCAATATCGACGAAAACAACGAAACGCCGCCGAAGTTCGGTATCCGGGGTATTCCGACGCTGATGCTGTTCAAGGGTGGCAATGTCGAAGCCACCAAGGTCGGTGCGCTTTCCAAGTCCCAGTTGGCCGCCTTCATCGACGCCAATCTCTGATTCAGGATCCGGAGGGAAGGAAACTGACCCTGAACCCCTGGGCATTTTCTTTCCCTCCAGTCTGGACAGCCGCGATTCAAGCCTTTATATTGACTGCGACTGCCGGGTGCTTGTCGTCCCTCCCTGACAAGCTACGCATCCCGGTGATTAACACCGATTCCTGATTTTCTCCCGTTTTCCACCCTAACCGGTCTTCACGACCCCCTTTTCCAAAGCATATGAATCTTACCGAGCTGAAAACAAAAAGCGTTCCGGAGCTTCTGGAAATCGCGAAAGACATGGGAATGGACAACCTTGCCCGCTCCCGCAAACAGGATGTAATCTTCGCTATTCTGAAGCGGCACTCCAAGGGCGGCGAAGATATCTACGGCGACGGCGTTCTGGAAATATTGCAGGACGGCTTCGGTTTCCTCCGCTCTGCTGACTCCTCATACCTCGCCGGTCCCGACGACATCTACGTTTCTCCCAGCCAGATCCGCCGTTTCAACCTCCGCACTGGCGATACCATTTCCGGTAAGATTCGACCGCCGAAGGATGGCGAGCGCTATTTTGCGCTGCTGAAAGTCAACGAGATCAATTACGACAAGCCGGAAAACGCGAAGAACAAGATCCTGTTCGAGAACCTGACGCCGCTGTTCCCGCAACAGCGCCTGCGCATGGAGATCGGCAACGGCAGCACCGAGGATCTGACCGCCCGCGTTATCGATCTGGTCTGTCCGATGGGCAAGGGGCAGCGCGCTCTGATCGTGTCGCCGCCGAAAGCGGGCAAGACGCTGATGCTGCAGAACATCGCCAACAGCATCACCCGCAACAGCCCGGACTGCCATCTGATCGTGCTGCTGATCGACGAACGTCCCGAGGAAGTCACCGAAATGCAGCGCACCGTGCGCGGCGAAGTGGTGGCCTCGACGTTTGACGAACCGCCCTCGCGTCATGTCCAGGTCGCGGAAATGGTGCTGGAAAAAGCCAAGCGCCTGACCGAGCACAAGAAGGATGTCGTCATTCTTCTCGACTCCATCACCCGTCTGGCCCGCGCCTACAATACCGTGATCCCGTCGTCCGGCAAGGTGCTGACCGGTGGTGTCGACGCCCATGCGCTGGAGCGGCCGAAGCGCTTCTTCGGTGCGGCCCGTAATATCGAGGAAGGCGGAAGCCTGACCATCATCGCCACCGCGCTGGTCGATACCGGTTCGAAGATGGACGAGGTGATATACGAGGAATTCAAGGGTACCGGTAACTCCGAGGTGCACCTGGATCGCCGCGTGGCCGAGAAACGCATCTTCCCGGCCATCAACATCCGCCGCTCCGGCACCCGTCGCGAGGATCTGCTGGCGACCGAGGACGAAATGCAGCGCATGTGGATTCTGCGCCGTCTGCTCGACCCGATGGAAGATACCGCCGCCACCGAGTTCGTGATCGACAAGCTGAAGGACTTCAAGACCAACAACGAGTTCTTCCTGTCGATGAAGCGCGCCTGATTGGTTTGAGCGACAGCGAAAAAGGGTAAGCATCTGCTTGCCCTTTTTTATAAGGCGAGGCGCCTAACACGTGGCAGGTGACGTCCAGCCGGTAATCCGATTCGTTCCGTAACCCGTAACCCGTAACCCGTAACCCGTAACCGGAAATGCCGCAGGGCGGCGTGCCAACATCTATGTCCTCACCGAAATACAAGGATCTACGCGACTTTATCGCCATGCTGGAAGCGCGTGGCGAACTCAAGCGCATCAAGCAGCCGATCGACCCGAAACTCGAGATGACCGAGATCTGCGACCGCACGCTGCGTGCCGCAGGTCCCGCACTGCTGTTCGAGAACCCCAGGGCTATGACCATCCGGTACTGGCCAACCTGTTCGGCACCCCGGAGAGGGTGGCGCTCGGGATGGGCGAGGAATCGGTCGCGGCACTGCGTGACGTCGGTAAACTGCTGGCTCAGCTGAAGGAACCGGAACCGCCGCGCGGCATGAAAGACGCCTGGGAGAAGCTGCCGATCTTCCGGCAGGTGCTGAACATGGGGCCGAAGGTGGTGAAATCCGCGCCCTGCCAGACCCATGTGATCGAAGGGCAGGATGTCGATCTCTACAAGCTGCCGATCCAGACCTGCTGGCCCGGCGATGCGGGGCCGCTGGTGACCTGGCCGCTGGTGATCACGCGCGGGCCGAGCAAGCCGCGTCAGAACCTCGGCATCTACCGCCAGCAGCTGGTCGGGCGCAACAAGCTGATCATGCGCTGGCTGGCCCATCGCGGCGGCGCGCTGGATTTTCGCGAGTGGAAGGAACAGCATCCGGGCGAGCCCTTCCCCGTTGCGGTGGCACTGGGCGCAGACCCCGCCACCATACTCGGCGCCGTGACACCGGTACCCGATACGCTGTCGGAATATGCCTTCGCCGGACTGCTGCGCGGGGGCAAGACCGAAGTGGTGAAGTGCCTGGGGAGCGACCTGCAGGTGCCGGCCAGCGCCGAGTTCATCCTCGAGGGCCATATCCATCCCGACGAGATGGCTGACGAGGGCCCTTCGGCGACCATACCGGCTACTATAATGAAGTGGACCGCTTTCCGGTCTTTACCGTCGAGCGAATTACCCACCGCAACCGGCCGATCTATCACAGCACCTATACCGGCCGGCCGCCGGACGAGCCCGCCATTCTTGGCGTGGCGCTGAACGAGGTGTTTGTGCCGATCCTGCAGAAGCAGTTCCCGGAGATTGTCGACTTCTATCTGCCACCGGAAGGCTGCTCCTACCGCATGGCCGTGGTGACGATGAAAAAGCAGTATCCGGGGCATGCCAAGCGGGTGATGCTCGGGGTCTGGTCTTTCCTGCGCCAGTTCATGTACACCAAGTTCGTGATTGTCTGCGACGATGACGTCAATGCACGGGACTGGAACGACGTGATCTGGGCGATCACGACCCGGATGGACCCTCAGCGCGATACGGTGATGATCGACAATACGCCGATCGACTATCTCGACTTCGCATCGCCGGTCTCGGGGCTCGGTTCCAAGATGGGCATGGACGCGACCAATAAGTGGCCGGGCGAGACCAGCCGCGAGTGGGGCGTGCCGATCCAGATGGACGACGAGGTCAAGGCCCGTGTCGACGAGATCTGGGATAGCCTTGGCATCCTCGATGACCGCTGAGTCCCGGCGCATCCGGCTCGACGACCGAGGGCTTGAGGTCGAGGCACTGCCGGGCGAGACGCTGCTGGAGGCGCTGGAGCGTGAAGGCTTGCGCATGCGCCGCAGCTGTCGCAACGGCGTATGCGAGATCTGTGAAATCAGTCTGCTGCAGGGGCAGTTGCAACAGCGCTATCCGCAGCGGCTGCTCGACGGCGATCCGTGCAAGCCGTCGCTGGCACTGGCCTGCACCAGCGTGCCGCTGACCGATATAAGTGTAAAGATTAAGGGATTGAAGCTCCCTGGAGAGGTAGCCGTGAAAAAACTGAACTGCGATATCGCCTCGGTCGAGGTGCTTAACCGGGATGTGTACCGCGTTCGCCTGCACCTGCCCGCCACCGCATCCCAGGCGATGACATTCCATGCCGGACAGTATCTGGATATCTGCCTGCCGAACGGCCGCAAGGCTTCCTTTTCGATCGCCTCGGCGCCGGATCAGGGGCGTGATGTCGAACTGCATATCCGTCTGATGCCGGACAGCGAGATGTCCCGTGCGGTGCTGGATTACCTGCAGCAGAACGAAAGGGTCGACATCGAAGCCCCCAAGGGCGGTTGCTGGCTCGATGCCCGTAGCGTTACGCCCGGCAGCCGGCTGGTGTTCGCCGCGGCCAGTACCGGCTTTTCCCAGATCAAGAGCATGGTCGAGCACCTGCTCGCCAATCAGGTGATGAACCCGATCCGTATCTACTGGGGAGCCCGCAACGCCCAGGATCTCTATCACCTGGCATTGCCGGAACAGTGGGCGCGGGAGCACGCCAACGTGCATTTCGTACCGGTGGTCAGCGAGCCGGAACTCTGTCCGGACTGGATCGGCCGTTTCGGCACGCTGCCCCAGGCCATCCTCGAGGACCTGGACCACTTCGAGGATACCCATATCTATGCCAGCGGTTCGCCGGCCATGGTCTATGCACTGCTGGATGCCTGCGAAGCCCATGGCATGCAGGAGTCGCAACTCCATTCCGATGTTTTCGCCTACGCCCCGCGCCCGGCGAAGCAATAATCGGAAGTGGCAATGGTTTCCGCCATCCCCGGCGGTACATGAACGGAAGCCGCCCATGGGCGGCTTCCGTGTGTTTGGCGGCAATGTCCGGGGCCTGAATGTCAGGCGGGTCGGCAGCGGTGACAGGGTTTCCTGGCGTTACTGCAACAGTCGCAGAATCTGGTCCTTGAGCTGCACCCGGCGCAACTTCATCTGTTCGTAGTTTTCATCGGTGGTAGGGACATTGCGCATCTCGAGACCGCGCACGCTGTGATCCAGCTTGTGATATTCGCTGGCAAGTCTGGCGAAGGTCGCATCTTCCTGTTTCAGCTGCCGGATGCGGTCGGCATACTGCGGAAAGTCTTGGTAAAGGCTGTGGTTTAGGTCGGACATAAAGCGCACTCCATCGGTTGGCCCGGTCAGTGCCGTCGGGACAAAACTCCCTGTAGTTAAGTCTAGGCCATGGATGGCCTGTGAGCAGGCTTTTTGCAACAAGACGGCAGGAGCAATTTTCTGCCTAGGCCATGGATGGCGGAAGGCCGCCCCGCGGAAGGCCTTCCTGCCTGTGGTCAGGCTTTTCATGACGGAATGGCAGGGAGCCGTTTTCTGCCGGCGTCGTTAGCGGCTTGCGAGGGCGCATCTCAAATAATGGTTCGGTCTATCCCTTAGAACATAATCGTCTTTGAGCGTCGACAGGCTCCGGTTGCCGGTACCCTAAGCTATAGCTATCGCCAGCACGCTTCCCGTCGAGGCGGGGGACAGGACCATGGACAAGCGACATTTCGACCCTGACAAAATCCGCAATATCGGTATTATCGCCCATATCGATGCCGGCAAGACCACCGCCACCGAGCGCATGCTCTTCTACAGCGGTTTCGCCCACAAGCTCGGTTCGGTCGACGAGGGCACCACGATCACCGACTGGATGGAACAGGAGCGCGAACGCGGCATCACCATCGTTTCGGCCGCCATCACCACCCAGTGGCGCGATCACCAGATCAATATCATCGATACTCCCGGGCACATCGATTTCACCGCCGAGGTGCAGCGGGCGCTGCGGGTGCTCGATGGCGGCGTTGTGGTGTTCGACGGCGTACACGGCGTCGAGTCCCAGAGCGAGACGGTCTGGCGTCAGGCGGGGCGTTACCGGGTGCCGCGCATCTGTTTCATCAACAAGATGGACCGTACCGGCGCCGACTTCGATCACGCTCTCCAGACCATCCGTGAACGGCTCCATGTCGAGCCGGTACCGGTCAATATCCCGGCCGGCGCCGAGCAGGCCTTTGCCGGGGTCATCGATCTGTTCGAGATGGCGCTGATCCGCTGGCCCGATGATCTCGGCGCCGAGCCCGAGCGCGAGGCGATCCCGGACGGGATGCGGGAACGGGCCGAGTCGGCGCGACGGCAGTTGCTGGAGGCGATCTGCGAGACCGACGACGGGCTGCTGGAGCGCTACCTGGGCGAGGAACCGGTCGATGTCCAGGAGTGGCGCGGTGCGTTGCGCCAGGCCACGCTGGACAACCGACTCTACCCGGTGCTCTGTGGCGCGGCGTTGCGCAATATCGGCATACAGCCGCTGCTGGATGCGGTGGTCGACTATCTGCCCTCGCCGCTGGATCGCAAGGAGGTGGTGGGCCACCACCCCCAGACCGGCGAGGAGGAGCACTGGCCGCTGCGCCTGGATGAACCGCTCTGCGCCCTGGTGTTCAAGACGGTGACCGATCCCTATGCCGGCCAGATGGCCTATGTCCGGGTTTACTCCGGCCAGCTGAAGAGTGGCGATCAGGTATTCAATCCCCGGCTCGGACGCAAGCTGAGGGTCGGTCGGCTGGTGCGGGTCTTCGCCGACCGTCGCGAGGATATCGACAGCGTGCCGGCCGGTGAGATCGATGCAGTGGTCGGCCTCAAGGGGGCGCATACCGGCGATACGCTCTGTGCTCTGGATCATCCTCTGGTGCTCGAATCGATCCAGTTCCCGGATCCGGTCATCAATATCGCCATCGAGCCCGTGGCCACCCGCGACCGGGACGAACTCGACCGTGCCCTGCATCAGCTGATGGAGGAGGACCCGACGTTTCATGTGCATGTCGACGAGGACAGTGGTCAGACCATATTGTCGGGCATGGGCGAGCTGCATCTCGAGATCCTGATCAATCGCATCGAGCGTGAGCATCAGGTAAAGGTGCGCAGCGGGGCGCCCCGGGTCACCTACAGGGAAACGGTGACCGAGCCCGTCAGCCGGGTCGAGGGGCGCTATGTGCACCAGAGCGGCGGTCACGGTCAGTACGGCCACGTCTTTATCGACCTGCGCCCGGGCGATCCCGGATCCGGTGTCGTCTTCTCGCAGCAGATCAAGGGGGCGTCATACCGGCCGGCTTTATTCCGGCGGTGCAGAAGGGGGTCGTGGAGGCGGCGCAGTCAGGCCTGATCGGTGGCCAGGAGATGACCGATGTCGAGGTCGTGCTGGTCGACGGCTCCACCCATCCGGTCGATTCCAGCGAGCTTGCCTTCAAGAACGCCGGCTTCCAGGCCTTTCGCGAGGCGGCGAGGCGGGCGGGGCCGCGGCTGCTCGAGCCGGTGTGCAAAATCGAGGTGGTGACGCCGCAAGAAAATCTCGGTGATGTGCTGGGGCAGCTCAATGCCCGCCGCTGCGAGGTGCGCAGTACCTCACCCCGCTCAGACGGCACCCACGATATCCAGGGCATGGTGCCGCTGGCCGAGATGTTCGGTTACGCCACCGACCTGCGCTCGGTCACCCAGGGCCGGGCACTCTTCACACTGGAGTTCGATCACTACAGCCCGGTACCGGCCAAGGTGCAGGAAAAGCTCAATCTTTCGTAAAAGTAGCAATGTAGGGTGGGTTACGGTGCGCCCACAAGCCGGTGCAAGCCGACATGAAGGCGGGATGCGCACCTAACCCACCCTACGAAGAACTTTACAACCTGTTCAGATCCCAGACCTCTTCCGGGGCGCAGCTGATCGGGCCGTGCAGTTTGTTGTGCATCAGCTGCATGAACTGGTCGAGGCTCAGGTGTACCAGGTGGCGGTGGTCGCCGGCTTCGATATAGATGTCGCGGTCGCCCGCGAGGGTATCGTCCCAGACCAGTTCAAGCCCGAAGGGCTGTCCCAGGGCCGGGATCGCGCCGGGTTCGCAGTCGCGGAACAGCGGGCCCAGTTCCGATTCCTTCGCCAGTACCAGGCGTCGCCCCAGCAGTTGCTCCACCTCGCTGATGACGAGTCGGTTCATCGCCGGTATCACCGCCATGACGTAATGGTCCTGGTCGTGCAGCACCACAGCCTTGGCGACTGCGCGCAGCGGCAGGTGCGAAGCGTGAGCCGATGCCACGGCCGAGGTGGTGTAGCCGTGCTCGATCAGGTCGTAGTTTGTGGTCTTGCGGTCGAGATAGTGGGTGAGGGTTGCGGAAACAGTCATCACAGCCTCCTCGGCAATTTGCCGTTTGAGCTCTGATGCAAGTATAAGCCACGGAGGGGCTGGCTGCTTTGGGAGGCGTATGGTCAAGAGAACAGGGGCGCCAGGTGGCGCCCTGTCGATTCAGGCGTTCTGGGCGATCTCGGCCCTGGGCAGCGGCAGGCTGGGCAGGCCGCTGCCGGAGGCTTCGATACCCGCCTGCAGCAGGCCGAGCACCCGGTCGTGTTCGCCCAGGTGCTGTAGGTTGGAGGCACAAGAAAGCGCAGAGTTCGCCGTCCTTGGGCGTCTCAGGCGTTCTGGGCGATCTCGGCCCTGGGCAGCGGCAGGCTGGGCAGGCCGCTGCTGGAGGCTTCGATACCCGCCTGCAGCAGGCCGAGCACCCGGTCGTGTTCGCCCAGGTGCTGCAGCAGACGACAGAGTTCGCCGTAGGCTTCGGCGGACGGTCGCTGGGCGATGCTCTGCTCGAAATAATCGACCGCCTTGCCCCAATGCTCGTTGCGCATCGACAGTCGGCCCAGGGCCAGCAGCAGCTCGGCATTGTCCGGGTGGTCCTTGAGCCACTTCTTCGCGCTTTCGAGCTGCTTATGGGGCTGCTCGCTCTTCAGGCGACCGTAAAGGTTCACCAGAGCGTCGCTCCAGTTGCGGTTGATCTGCTCGCGCAGCACCGGCTCCGCACGATCTTCTCCACCGAGGGCCGCCAGTTGTGCCACATACTGGCAAACCAGGGGCTCGTCGCCGTTCAGGCGCGTCGGCAGCGACTGCCAGGTCTTGTTGAGGGCCTGCAGGCGCGTGGCGTCCTCGGTTTCGGCCGGCAGCTGCAGATCCCGTTGCAGCAGTTCGCTGTAGCAGCGATGCTCCAGCTCGTTCAGGCGCACCTCCGGCAGAGCCTTCTGTTTGCGCAATTCGGGCAGCAGTTCACTCAGTGCCTGCCAGTCGCTCAGCTGCACCAGGCAGTCCTGCTGCAGGCGCAGCAGCTGGGTGTGTTTCGGCGAACGCTGACGCAGCGGCTCCAGGGTCTTGCGGCATGCGTCGTACTGGCCGCGCTCGAACTGCAGCTGGGCCTGTGCCAGTTCGATCGCCATGCTGGCATCCGGCGCCTGGCTGCGGGCCTGTTCGAGCAGGTCGTCGGCGCCTTTCTCGTCACCCTGTTCATGGGCGGCGCGGGCGGCGGCAAGGTAGTTGACCAGCGGCAGCTCGGCGTGGGGCGCCGCCTGGCCGAGATAGCGCTGGGCTTTCCACCAGTGGCCATCGGCCAGGGCGTTCAGCCCCTTGAGTGTCTTGCGGTGGGCGTTGCGCAGAGCCCGGCGCTCGTTCCAGTGGCGCAGCTGGGCAGTCGGAATCCGTGCCCGGGCCAGCAGGTTCAGCGCCAGATGGGCCAGCAGGAAGCCGACCAGCGCCACCACCAGCAGGACCCAGAGGCTGGTTTCGACGGTGGTGTTGTCATAGGCGACGAGGACGTAGCCCGGATCCTGCACCATCTTTTCGCCGACCCAGGCGCCGACGAACAGGATCACCAGTAACAGCAGGAGACGTCTTTTCATGTCAGGCGGCTCCTTCCTGCTTCAGCTTGGTCATCTGCTGCAGGTAATCCTTGAGGCTGTTGAGGGAGCCGGAGATATCGGGCATTTCGGGCGCCACCTGCAGCTGCCTGAGTTCGGCGATGCCGCGCAGCAGGGCGTTGGTGGTGGCGTCCTGGGGCTCGAAATAGGTATCGATCCAGTTCTCGGCCTTGTTCAGCGCGCTGTCGAAGGCGTTCTGCTTGCGTTGCAGTAGCGCAAGCTGGGCCTGCTCCAGCATCAGGTGCAGGTTCTGTTGCAAAAAGAAATGCTGCTCCGGCGACAGCAGCGGTTCGACCGGCTCGTCGCGGTGCTGCACCACGACCAGCTGTTCGAGCTTGGTCATGGCGCTGTGCCAGGACGCGACCAGGCCCTGGCTCCAGGACTCGGATACGCCTTCGGGCGTGATCTCCTCGAGCAGGCTAGGCAATTCGCGCTGATCGGTGACCGGAATCAGCCGCAGGTTGTCGACCTGGGCATTGAGGGCGCCGAGCTGAAGGAAGGCGCCTTCGGTATCGAGTCGCGGTACGGCTTCGAGGGCGGCGATATCGGCCGCAAGCGCCTTGCGCACTTCATAGATGGAGACGTCGTCGGTCTCCTTGAGAATCTGGTCGGCGGACTTGAGCAGTTTCAGGGCGCCGTCGGCGGTCTGCTCCATCAGCACGCGCTGGTTCGCCAGCCGCAGCAGGTATTCGACCTCGGCCAGCAGCCAGTCCTTGCGGCTGGTCTGCTGCTGTGCCGTCACCTGCTGGATGCTCTGGGTCAGGCGCTGCTGCAGCTGGTCGATGTTCTGCTTGTCGGCCTGGGCCTGATTGCTGAGCGTGCTCATCTGTTGCTTGACGCTGCCCAGCTCGCGGCTGATGGCGGAACGGCTGTCAGCCAGCGTCGAGTCGACCTGCTGATCCACCTGCTGCAGGGCTTGCTGTGTCTGGCTATGCCATTGCCAGCCCTGCCAGCCCAGGTAAGCGCCGCCGCCGAGAGCGACGACGGACAG
Organism: Marinobacterium aestuariivivens; assembly: GCF_042661465.1. Taxonomy (NCBI): domain Bacteria; kingdom Pseudomonadati; phylum Pseudomonadota; class Gammaproteobacteria; order Oceanospirillales; family Oceanospirillaceae; genus Marinobacterium; species Marinobacterium aestuariivivens. The sequence goes on from NZ_JBHSWE010000001.1 coordinate 2,510,321, forward strand.
TACCAGCGCGACCTTGCCGGGCCAGGTGGACGGCGGCTTGTCATTGGCGTCTTTTGAGGATTTGGCGTTTTTGGCGCCGGGTTTGCCGCTTTCCGGGGAGGGCACCTCGGTCGCCTGGCCATCGATGATCTCGGGATCCCGATTTTCTCTCTTTTTGTTCCCAGTGTCGCTCATCAGTCTTGTTCCGAGTCGTGTTGAGTCAACAGCGCCCCGATCATATTCCGGTCATCGGGGCCGCCGGCAAGAAGAATCCGTTTGAAACCAGCGCTGGCCGCCTGGGCCGCTATGCGCCGGCTCGGTACCACCAGGGGCACTGCTGCAGCCGTGCCAGCCCGGTGTTCAAGGTTGTGCCCGTGGTTGCCAGCCGGACCAGGTTCGTGAGGCTTTCGCCGCTGGTGATCAGGATAGCGGATAAGGCGCGGGCATAAATAGTACTTTCGAGATGGGCCGGGTCCGGCGTCGGGGCGCCACGCCGGTAGAGGCTGGCATAGTCGACCCGGGCACCGCGCGAACGCAGTTCGCTGGCAAGGGTGTCGCGTCCGCTGTCGCCGCGAAGGATCAGGATGCGCTTGTCGGCCACCTGTTGCAGCGGTTCGGCCCGCAGCAGGGCTTCGGAGTCGTACCCTTCGGTACTGTGATATGCCCGGATGCCATGGGCGTCGAGGGTAGCGGCGGTTTTGGCGCCGATGGCCAGCCAGTGTACGCCGACCGGCAGCTGTGGCCAGTAGTCGTCGATCAGTTCCGCGCCGAAGCGGGCGGCATTGGCGCTGACGAAGATCACCGCATGGTAGAGATCCAGATCCAGCACGCAGCGGCGCGCCGCGGCAAAGGCCGGATCGTCTTGCGGGATCGGCTCTATCTCCAGCAGTGGCAGCAGTACCGGCTCTGCACCGAGACGACGCAGCTCTTCGGCCTGGTCTGCGGCCTGGTGACGGGGGCGGGTGACCAGCACCCGCTGCCCGGCGAGTGGCCGTTCAGCCGTCATGCTGGTCGTAGACGTCGGCGAGAATGCGATCGGCGCCGGCGGCCAGCAGCCGTTCGGCCAGTCCGATGCCCAGGGCCTCGCCGTCTGCCGGCAGGCCGCGGACTTCGTCGTACAGCACCTGGGTGCCGTCCGGGCGGGCGACCAGACCACGCAGCCAGAGTTCGTTCTGGGCTTCGTTGAGCAGCGCGAAGCAGGCGATCGGGACCGGCAACCGCCTTCGAGGCGGCGGTTCATCGCCCGTTCCGCTTCGACGCACAGGGCCGTGGGCTGATGGTGCAGTGGCGCCAGCAGCTCGCGGGTGCGGCTGTCGTCGAGTCGGCACTCGATGCCGACTGCACCCGGCCGCCGGCGGGCAGGCTGATTTCGGCCGGGATTTCGGCGCGGATGCGCGCCTGCAGCTCGAGTCGCAGAAGCCCCGCCGTGGCGAGAATGATCGCATCGAACTCGCCGTCATCGAGCTTGCGCAAACGGGTCTGGACATTGCCGCGCAGGCTGCGTACCTCCAGGTCCGGCCGGCGGGCCCGCAGCTGCGACTCGCGGCGCAGCGAGGAGGTGCCGACCACGGCGCCGGCGGGCAGGGCATCGAGGCTGTCGTAGCGGTTGGAGACGAAGGCGTCGGTGGGCTTTTCCCGCGGGCAGATCACGGCAAGACCGAGGCCGTCCGGGAACTCCATCGGCACGTCCTTCATCGAGTGCACGGCGATATCGGCACTACCGTCGAGCATGGCGGTTTCCAGCTCCTTGACGAAGAGCCCCTTGCCGCCGACCTTGGCCAGCGGGGTGTCCAGGATCTTGTCGCCGCGGGTGGTGAAACCGACCAGTTCGACTTCGATGCCGGGGTGATGGCGTTCCAGTTCGGCCTTGACGTATTCGGCCTGCCACAGAGCCAGCAGGCTCTTGCGCGTGGCGATGCGTATCTTGTCTGTATTCATCGGACTCTCTTTCGGCTGACCGATGCCGCGGTCAGAAAGCGAATTTGACCGAATTGTACCAGATTGCTCCCGCTAGCTGGACCGACAAGGATCAAGCCTCCGTCACAAGTCGCAAAGATGCTATAATCCGGCGCAATTTCAGTACCCGATGGCCCGGGCGGCAGCCCCGGGGTCGCTTCAGTCAGAGGTTTTCCCGATGAGCAACAAAACCAACCAGCAGTGGGGCGGTCGCTTCAGCGAGCCGACCGATGCTTTCGTCGCCCGTTTCACCGCCTCGGTCGAGTTTGACCAGCGCATGTATCTGCAGGATATCCAGGGCTCGATCGCCCATGCGAGGATGCTGGCGGCGGCCGGGGTGCTGACCGACAGGGAACGTGACGACATTATCCGCGGTCTCGGCGAAATTCGCATCGAGATCGAGCGCGGCGAGTTCGAGTGGTCGATCGAGCTGGAAGACGTGCACATGAACATCGAGGCGGCACTGACCAAGAAGATCGGCATTACCGGCAAGAAGCTGCATACCGGGCGTTCGCGCAACGACCAGGTGGCCACCGATATCCGTCTCTACGTGCGTGACGAGATCGATCGCGTGCTGGCCGAGATCAGCCGCCTGCAGCAGGGCCTGCTGGGCGTGGCCGAACGCGAAGCCGATACCATCATGCCGGGTTTCACCCATCTGCAGACCGCTCAGCCGGTGACGTTCGGCCACCACCTGATGGCCTGGTTCGAGATGCTGAGCCGCGACTACGATCGCTTCGTCGATTGCCGCAAGCGGGTCAATATCATGCCACTGGGCGCGGCGGCCCTGGCCGGCACCACCTATCCGATCGATCGCGAGCTCACCTGCCAGCTGCTGAATTTCTCGGCGCCGGCCGGCAACTCGCTCGATGCCGTCTCCGATCGCGATTTCGCCATCGAGTTCTGCGCCGCCGCCAGCGTGCTGCTGATGCACATGACCCGGATGTCCGAGGAGCTGGTGCTCTGGACCTCGGCCCAGTTCGACTTCATCAACCTGCCGGATCGCTTCTGCACCGGCTCGTCGATCATGCCGCAGAAAAAGAACCCGGACGTGCCGGAGCTGGTGCGCGGCAAGAGCGGTCGCGTCTATGGGCACCTGATGGCATTGCTGACGTTGATGAAATCCCAGCCGCTGGCCTACAACAAGGACAACCAGGAAGACAAGGAGCCGCTGTTCGATGCCATCGATACCGTCAAGGGCTGTCTGCGCGCCTTTGCCGATATGGTGCCGGCGCTGGAGTCCAAGGCAGACAACATGCGCGCGGCGGCGATGCGCGGCTTCTCCACCGCCACGGACCTGGCCGATTACCTGGTGCGCAAGGGCGTGGCGTTCCGCGATGCCCATGAGATCGTCGGCAAGTCCGTGGCCTTTGGTATCGCCGAGAAGCGGGATCTGAGCGAGATGACCCTGGTCGAACTGCAGCAGTTCTCCGATGTCATCGGCGAGGACGTCTTCGAAGTGCTGATGCTGGAAGGCTCGGTTGCGGCGCGCAATCACATCGGCGGCACCGCGCCGGATCAGGTGCGTGCCGCGGTCGTACGCGGCCGTGAGCTGCTCGCCGGACGCGACGACGCGGAGTAAAACCTTGGGGCAATGAGGGATTCGGTGCGGTGCACTTCGTTTACCGGCACCCTGCATTTTATCCAACTCTGTAGGGTGCTGGTGAGCGGAGCGAACCGCACCGGGTGACAGGTTAAGCGTTACGCGTAACCTGTCACCCGTCACGCTTTTCCATTGAGCGTGATATCCACCATCAGGTCGCTGGCGATGGCCTCGAGGGCCTGCTGCAGCTCGTCGAGGTTGAGATCGGATGGCGCCAGCAGACTGGCCTGGGCCCGGAACAGCTCTTCGCCGGACATCGAGCCGGATGTCAGTTCGGTGGTCAGGCGTTCGACGTTGATATGGCGTGCCGCCAGGGCCTGGGCGATTTCTCGCACGATGCCCGGCTTGTCGTGACCGACCAGGTCGAGCTGGATCGGCTGCAGCGAGGCGGCAGCGGCCGCTTCTTCGCTGCGCTCGGCGGTAACTTTAAGGCCCTTTTCGTGCAGCCCCGCGAGCGCCTTTTCAAGCGCCTCGGCGTTCCCGCTCGAAATGCTGACGATCAGGATGCCTGCAAATTTCCCACCCAGCCGGGACATGCCGGATTCCAGCCAGTTGCCGCCATGGTCCGCGATGGTCTGGGACAAAAGCTCCACCAGTCCGGGCTTGTCCGGGCCGATGACGGTCAACACCAAAGATGTCATCATAGTTGTTCTCCTGATTGAGAAGGTGAGGCTGCGCCGACAGGCGCAACCCCGGTGGTAATCGGGCTGTCCCCCACCGGCGTCACCGGTGCCCGACTCTGATATCGAACGGAGTTTGTCGGCTTTCCGGGCAGGGTGCAAGGGAGGCTGCGCTTTAAGCTCCGCAGAGACAACCGCAGGTATCCAAAGTCGCGTGCTTTCGGGCGCGGAGAATCGAGGGTTTAGGGAAGACTATGATCGCGATGCTGGGAATGCTGTGGCCGGTGTTCGCGCTGCTGATACTGGGTGTGCTGGCACGGCGCTTCGACTTTCCCGGAGAGGCTTTCTGGCCGCTGGCGGAGAAGGCCACCTATTTCGTGCTCTTCCCGGTGCTGCTGGTCTCGCGGCTCAGTCAGGCCGATATTTCCGGCGTTTCGGTCGGTGGCATCGGTGCCGCGGTACTGTTGCTGCTACTGGTCGGCACGGCCCTCTGCTATCTGGTACGGCCGCTGCTGCGTCTTGCCGGGCCGTCCTTCACGTCGCTTTATCAGGGTGGCATGCGCTTCAACACCTATGTCGGTCTGGCGACGGTTGCGGCGGTTCATGGCGACCGCGGGCTGGCGATCTCGGCAGTCATTATCGCCTTCATGATTCCGCTGCTGAATGTGCTCTGCGTGCTGGTGCTGTCGTTTCATGCCGGCGGTACGGTGGGGCCCGGGTCCCTGCTGCGCAACCTGCTGCGCAATCCGCTGATTCTTGCCTGTCTGCTCGGGATGCTGCTCAACTACAGCGGTTTCGGCATGCCGTTGCCGTTGCGACCGGTGGCCGAGTTGCTGGGGCAGATGGCGCTGCCGCTTGGGCTGCTGGCGGTCGGTGCCGGCCTGAGCCTGAGGGCCCTGCGAAGCGCGGGGCCGGCACTGGTGGCGGCATCGACGATCAAGCTGCTGCTGTTTCCGTTGCTGGCGCTGGGGCTGGTCTGGCTGCTGGCGCTGGACCCGCTCAGCGGTGCCCTGCTGGTGCTGTTCGCCACCATGCCTACGGCCAGCTCGGCCTATATCCTGGCGCGTCAGCTCGGTGGCGATGCGCCTATGATGGCGGCGATCATCACGGGTCAGACCCTGTTGTCGGTACTGACCATTCCGCTGATGCTGGGATGGCTGTCCGGTTGAAACCGTCTCTTTATGGAGACTGTTTTTAGCAAAATCATCCACTAATGGCGATTCCCTGCAATCGGGACTCAAGAAGGTGACATAACCTGCCGATAAATGTGGAAAAAGTGAGCGGGAACTGTTGCATTCCCCCGCAATCTGGAAAACTACGTGCCAATCGGTTACCGGGTGTTCAGCTCCGGCGCCGGAAATTCTTCCCAGGCACAGACTCAACCCGAGGGTGACAGCGGCATATGAAAAAAGGTCCGGATCTGATAATGGTGATCGTTCTGGTCTTTCTCGTCGGCTCGATCATGACCGGCGTTTCACAAAGCGACATCCAGTTCGCGGCGCTGGTCGAGCAGGTTTTCAACAACAGCTGATTCGCCAGTCAGGCGACGGTTCCCGCCCTATTGCGGCAGCAGGCGGCCTGCTGCCGGATCGCAGCATCGAGGCGGGACGGCTGACCGCCATCCCTGGCCCAGGCAGAAAATTGCTCCTGCATTTGCTGCACACAGGCCATCCCTGGCCCAGGCAGAAAATTGCTCCTGCATTTTCCGTACACAGGCCATCCCTGGCCTAGAACCCGTAGTGGCCTGCGTCCGTCACGATGCCCGCAAGCGGAATGTCCCAGCTTGCGACGGGCAACTTCTCGACTCTCTGAAAATCATGCGCGAGTCCGATCAGGGCCGGTCCGCGTGGTCCCTTGCGCTGCTTGAAGCTGAAGGTGCGGTCGTAATAGCCGCCTCCCATGCCCATGCGTGCACCACTGCTGTCGAAGGCGACCAGCGGCAGCAGTACCAGGTCCAGGCCCCAGGCCGGGCGTCGCGGTGCCGCCACCATCTTGGGCTCGAGAATGCGGTATATGTTGCGCTGCATCGGGGTGTTTCGGCCATAGGGCACGAACCAGAGCCGGTTGTGGCGAATCGGGTGCAGTACCGGCAGGTAGGTGCGCTTGCCCAGTTTCCAGCAGTATTCGATCAGGGGGTTGGATCGATCTCGCCGTCATTCGGCAGATAGAGCGCGATATTGCGTGCCCGGTGAAAGCGGGGCAGGGAGTCGAGCTGGCGCAGCAGGGCGCGCGCGGCCCGGCGTTGCTGGCGTGCGCTCAGGGCGCGTCGGCGGCTGCGCATCTCTCGGCGCAATTGTTGGCGTTGCTTCGGATCGTTCTGGGACATGGATACAGGATCAGAAAGGGCTCCCCGGAGTGCCGTTACCGGTCGTGGCCCTGAACCCTAAGGTTCAAGGTGGCGGCCTTGGTTTGCGTCAGGCTTTCCGCTAAACGGACATGCTCACCGGCAATCCAAAAAGCCTCCATAGGTGTGCTTATCGGCTCGAGGGACGTGACCGACTGGCGAACACCCCAGGGAGTGAGAGTCATTATACGCGCTTGCTTGCAGATGTCAGGTCTTGAAATTTATGACGACTTTGCTAGGCGCGCATCCAATTGTTTGAAAAATAAACGATTTTTTTCGCATGAAGAAATTTCAGTCGTCTTGCTCCGCATCCGGACGGGCGCTGGCCTTCAGCGACGCATCGATCTTGTGGCCAAGGCGGCGAATCTGGTCTTCGATATGCTGGCGGCCTTCTTCGCGACTCTTGAGCAGCTCATGGGCGATATTGAGCCCCGCCATCACCGCGACCCGTTCCAGGCCGACTGTCTTGCCGTTGCCGCGGATGTCGCGCATCTTCTGGTCGAGGTAATCGGCCGAGGCCATCAGCTCCGCTTCGGCGCCATCGGGGCAGGCGATCATGTATTCCTTGTCGAGCAGCCGGATCGTAACCTTGTGCGGTTCGCTATTGCTCATGCATTTTGCTCCAGTGCCTTGAGTCGCTGAATCATCGCTTCGACCTTGCTTCGGGTCTGGTCGTTCAACTGCAGAAGCCGTGCCCGTTCGTCCTTGAGCACAGCTTCCTGCTGACGCAGGCGCTCATTCTCCTGCTCCAGTCTGTGGCAGTGGTCGAGCAACTGATCGATTTTCCGTTCCAGTGCGTTGAAATAGTGGTCGCTCATGCTCGGTCCCGACAAGATGGTCAATCCGGCAATATTAACAGCCCCCCAATGGGGGTCAATCGTAGGGTGGAATGACCGCCATGGATGGCGGGAAACCTGAATTTGCAGGAGCAACATTCGGGAGAGTGCCGAAGGCCCGAATTCCACCGGGACCACCATCTCTGCACGGAGGCACCATCGTTCGGTTGTGGTCTGACTGCGGTGTTTCAACGCCATCGGTGGAATTCGCACGCTCATTCCACCCTACGTTAACCACTCACATCGTTAGAGTTCACTTGCAGGGGCTGCTAGGATAGCAGCGACAATGAAGCACCCGATTGGAATCAAGAGTAAAGATGTCAGATACCGATAACCATCCCGATTTCGACGATATCGCCAACCTGCTCGTGACCGAAGGGGTCTTCGCGGTGACGCCGTCCGAACTTCATGGCCTGCTTTGTGGCTGCCTGGCCGCCGGCGCGCGCCCGGAGCCGGCAGCCTGGCTGCAGGCGGCGGCCGATCTGCTCGATATCGGAGCCTTTGCCCAGGAAGCATCCAAGGTGGGCCTGCTCGAGCTCTATCGCCTGTCACTGGAACAGCTGGAAGCGACGGATCTTGACTTCGAGCCGCTGCTGCCCGACGACGAACAGCTGCTGGCGCAGCGCGCCGGCGCACTGGGACGCTGGTGCCAGGGCTTTCTCAGCGGCTTCGGCCACTACGGCAAGCAGACCGACAGCTCGCTGTCGCAGGAGGCGCGCGAGGCGCTGAACGATCTTGGCCAGATCGCCCAGGTCGCGGCCGATGCCGACGACAGCGACGAGAACGAGGCGGACCTGATGGAGGTCCAGGAATACGTACGGATGGCGGCGCTGATGCTGTTTGCTGAATGCAATCAGGCGCCGGAGGACAGCAACGATGCCGCCGAGGCGGCGCCCCGGACCCTGCACTGATGAAACTGAAGCGATTACCGATCGAGGCGTTCGCAGACCGCCGTCGCCAGTTGATGGCGAGCCTGCCCCAGGACAGTGTCGCCATCGTGCCCGGTGCCAGCCTGGTGCGCCGCAACCGCGATGTCGAGTACCCTTTCCGCCAGGACAGCGACTTCTATTACCTCACCGGCTTCGACGAGCCCGATGCGGTGCTGGTGCTGATTCCCGGTCGTCCCGAGGGTGAAACGGTACTGTTCTGCCAGGACCGGGACCCGGAAATGGAGATCTGGAACGGCTATCGCGCCGGCCCCGCCGGTGTCGTCGAGCGTTTCGGTGCGGACGAGGCGCATCCGGTCGGCGAGATCGACGAGCGTCTGCCGGAACTGCTCGCTGGCCGCAGGCGGATTTGCTTTTCCATCGGCGCCGATGCGTCTTTCGACCGGCAGGTCCATGGCTGGCTCAATGCAACCAGGGGCAAGGCCCGCCAGGGGTGGTGGCGCCGACCGAGCTGCTGCTGCTGGACCAGTGGCTGCATGAGATGCGGCTGTTCAAATCGCCGGCCGAAATCGAGCTGATGCGCAGCGCCGGCGAGATTTCGGCCCGCGCCCATGTCAGGGCGATGCAGTATTGTCGGCCCGGCATGGCGGAATACCAGCTGGAAGCGGAGATCGCGCATCATTTCGCGATTCACGGCTGTCGCCATCCGGCCTACGCCTCGATCGTCGGCGGCGGTGCCAACGGCTGCATCCTGCACTATACCGAGAACCGCGACGAGTTGCGGGCCGGCGACCTCGTACTGATCGATGCGGGCTGTGAGCTGGACTATTACGCCGGCGATATCACCCGCACCTTCCCGGTCGATGGCCGCTTCAGCCCCGAGCAGAAGGCGTTGTACGAACTGGTGCTGAAGACCCAGCTGGCCTGTATCGACCTGATCCGGCCTGGCGTGCGCTGGAACGAGGTGCACGACCTCTCGGTACGGCTGCTGACCGAGGGGCTGGTCGAACTCGGCCTGCTGCAGGGCGAGCCAGACGAACTGATCGAGCAGGGCGCCTACCGGGAGTTCTACATGCACCGCCTGGGGCACTGGCTTGGCATGGACGTGCACGATGTCGGCGATTACCGCGTCGACGGCGACTGGCGCCCGCTGGAGCCCGGCATGGTGATGACGGTCGAGCCCGGCCTCTATGTCTCGCCCCATAACGAGGCGGTCGAGTCGCGCTGGCGCGGTATCGGCATCCGCATCGAGGACGATGTGCTGATCACCGATAAGGGCTGCGAGGTCCTGACGGCGGCGGTGCCGAAGACCGTGGCCGAAATCGAAAACCTGATGGCGGGTGCGCGGCGCGACGGATGAAAGAGCATTACGACCTGATCATCGTCGGCGGCGGCATGGTCGGCGCCAGCCTCGCCTGTGCGCTGGCGCCGGTGGCCGACAGCCTCGAACTCGATATCGCGATCATCGAGCCGGTGCCGCTGCGGCGCAACGGGCTCGACTATCAGCCCAGTTACGATGCCAGGGCCACGGCGCTGGCCTACGGCAGTCGCAGCGCCTACGAGCGCATGGGCATCTGGACGACGCTGCGCCGGCATCTCACGCCGATCGAACAGATACATGTGTCCGACCGCGGTCATTTCGGCGCCACCCGCCTGTCGGCCGCGCAGGGCGGGTGCCCGCTCTGGGTTACGTGGTCGAGAATCACTGGCTGGGGCAGGTGCTGCTGGAGCGTCTGCAGCAGCCGGATGCCGCCCGCATAGACTACCTGTGCCCGGCCGAAGTGGCCGAGATTCGCCCCGGCAGCGAACGCATGGCGGTGACCCTGAGTCGGGACGGGCGTGTCAGCCATATCGGCGCCGACCTGGTGGTGATGGCCGACGGTGGACGTTCGGAACTGCGCGAACGCCTCGGCATCGGCTATCACTATCAGACCTACGATCAGCACGCGCTGATCGCCAATGTGAGTCCGGACCGGCCGCACCGGGGGATTGCCTGGGAGCGCTTCACCGACCAGGGGCCCATGGCTCTGTTGCCGCTTGGCGATCAGCAGGGACGTCACCGTTGTGGGCTGGTCTGGACAGTGCCCGATGAAGCGATCGACGCCCTGATGACGGTCGATGACGCCCGCTTTCTGCAGCAATTGCAGCAGCGGTTCGGCTATCGCGCCGGGCGCTTTGTCGGGGTCGGCGAGCGCCATGCCTATCCCCTCAAGCTGGTGCTCGCCGAAGAGCAGGTCCGGCCCGGGCTGGTGGTGCTTGGCAATGCCGCCCATGCGCTGCATCCGATCGCCGGACAGGGCTACAACCTGGCACTGCGCGGCCTGGTGGCGCTGGCCGACCACCTGATCGAGGCGCGCCGCAGGACCCGGCCGCTGGGCGATCTTGGCGTGCTGCAGGCCTATCACGACTGGATGCGTCGCGATCAGCAGCGCACCATCGGCTTCAGCGACCGGACCATGAAACTTTTTCCAGTACCAATCCGCTGCAGGCGATGGGGCGTGATCTGGGGCTTCAGCTGCTGGATATCTGCCCCACGGCCAAAACCCTCTTTGCCCGCGGCGCCATGGGGCTCGACAGTCCTGCGCCGCAGCTGCGTACAGGATCGACCGGAGACTTCTAATGCGCGAAAAGAATGCCGATCGGGTCGCTTTCGGTGCAGGCACCGTTGGCGGCGGCCGGGCCGCCATCACAGCCGGAGGAACCTTGAATGCAGGAGTTTGATGCCGACCTGGTAATCGTCGGTGCCGGCATGGTGGGCCTGACGGCCGCTCTGGCGCTGGCTGACAGCGATCTGAAAATTCTGCTGCTGGAGAGCCGTGAACTGGACCCTGCGGCGCAGGTGGCATCGGTCCGGGAGCAGCAGGGCGCCGGTTTCGATCCCCGGGTCAGCGCCCTGACGGTGGCCTCGCAACAGATCCTGAAATCGGTGGGGGCCTGGCCGGCCATGGCCGCGCTGCGTCTGTCTCCGTACACCGATATGGATGTCTGGGATGGCGAGGGGACCGGGCATATCCACTTCAGTGCGGCCGAGCTGCATGAGGCCTGTCTCGGCCACATCGTCGAGAACCGGGTGATTCTGGCCGGGCTCTGTGACGCCCTGGCGCAACGGCCGCAGATCGAACTGCGCTGCGGCGTCGAGGTCCGCAACCTGTCGGAAGCACGTGACGCGGGTGCCGGCCTGTATCGCGAGCTGGAATTGTCCGATGGGCACCGGCTGCGGGCCCGGCTGGTGGTTGCGGCGGATGGCGCTCTGTCGCGCACGCGGCAACTGGCCGCGCTGCCGATGTGGGAGTGGGATTATGGCCACCATGCCGTCGTCACCACGGTGCGTACCGAGGCGCCAAACCGGGCAACGGCATGGCAGCGATTCACCGACGACGGCCCGCTGGCGTTTCTGCCGCTGCAGGATGGCGGTGACGATCACCTGAGCTCGATTGTCTGGTCCACCTCGCCGGAGCATGTGCGGGAGTTGCTCGGATACGACGATGCCGACTTCTGCCGCGTGCTGGAGCGGGCCTTCGAGCACCGCCTCGGTGCGATCCTGTGGAGCGACAACCGCTACAGCGTGCCGCTGCGTCAGCGTCATGCCAGGCGTTATGTCCAGGAGGCCTTTGCCGCCATCGGCGATGCCGCCCATACCATTCACCCGCTGGCCGGTCAGGGAGTCAATCTCGGGCTGCTCGATGCGGCGGTGTTGGCCGAAGTGGTGCTGGCAGCCGTCACGCGCGGCGATGATATGGGTTCGCTGCGCATCCTGCGGCGCTTCCAGCGTCGGCGCCAGGGTGACAACCTGTCGATGGCGGCGACCATGGAAGGCTTCAAGCGCCTGTTCGACAGCCGGCAGCCTTTGCTGGTTCTCGGGCGCAACCTGGGGATGAGCTGCCTGGACCGGCTGGGACCGGTGAAAAATCACCTGGTGCTGGCGGCGATGGGGCTGGCGGGCGACCTTCCTGCCCGGGCGCATCGGCCGGTCGGCGATTGATCTTCCCCCGGTTAGGCTTTACATTGTCGGCCTGCGGCGCCCGTCGGCGTTTCCGGTAGCAATAATCGATATCAGCTGGCGCTTTAGGCAAAGCGTCTATACTGGTGAAAATTGACGTTCCGAGCTGAGTCGGGGTGACGGAATCCCCTGTGTCGATTCCCGCACTGCAGCTGTCGATCCGGTATCACCGGTCGATCATAAAACCACCTGGTCCGAGAAGGGTAGGAAGCACAAATGAGTGACATCCCAAATGAGCTGAAATATGTCGCCAGTCACGAGTGGATTCGTGTCGAAAGCGACGGTACCGTGACGGTCGGTGTCACCGACCATGCCCAGGATTTGCTGGGGGATGTGGTGTTCGTCGAACTGCCGGGTGTGGGCTCCGAACTCTCGTCCGGCGACGAGGCCGGTGTCGTCGAGTCCGTCAAGGCGGCTTCCGACATCTATGCGCCCCTGTCCGGCGAAGTGATCGAAATCAACGAAGATCTCGAGGAGTCGCCGGAGCTGGTCAACAGCGACCCCTACGGTGACGGCTGGTTCTTCAAGCTGAAGCTCAGCGATACGTCGGAGCTCGACGATCTGCTCGATGCGGATGGTTACGCCGATCTCTGCGAGTCCGAATCCTGATCGGACCCGAAGAGCGGTCGTTGGAATATTGCGCTGTCCCGGCCCGCTGGCCGGGACAGTCATTTAGAAACCGGAACTTTTGGCCACTGATATGTCCCTGAATCGCTTATCCCTGAAACCCGGAGCCGAAAAACGCCTGCGCGGGGGCATCTCTGGATCTACAGCAACGAGGTGGACAACGATCGCACGCCGCTGAAGGGGTTTGCGGCCGGCGAACAGGTGCTGGTCGAATCGGATCGAGGCAAGGCGCTCGGCGTTGCCTATATCAATCCCAATACGCTGATCTGCGGTCGTCTGGTGAGTCGCGACCCCGATTATCCGCTCAACCGCTCGCTGCTGGTGCATCGTATCAAGGTGGCGCTGTCGCTGCGTGAACTCTGCTTTTCCGATCCCTGCTACCGCCTGGTCTACGGCGAGTCGGATGGCCTGCCGGGGCTCGTGATCGACCGCTTCAACGATGTTTTCGTGGTGCAGGTCTCGACGGCCGGGATGGAGGCTGTGATCGACGAGGTGGTCGAGGCGCTGCAGAAGGTGTTCCATATCAAGGCGATCCTGCTGCGCAACGACGGCAAGATGCGCGAGATGGAAGGGCTCGAAACCTATGTCGAGCTGGTGCATGGCGACATTCCCGAGCTCTGCCCGCTGACCGAAAACGGTGTCGAGCTGCTGGCGCCGCTGCAGCGGGGGCAGAAGACCGGGTGGTTCTATGACCATCGGGTCAATCGCGCGCGGATGCAGGAGCTGGTGTCCGGCAAGCGGGTGCTCGACCTGTTCAGCTATGTCGGAGGCTGGGGCGTGCAGGCGCTCGCCGCGGGTGCCGAGATGGTCAGCTGTGTCGATGCGTCCCATTTTGCGCTGGAAGTGGCGCGGGAGAATGCCCGCATCAACGGCAAGGAGGATCGCTTCGATCCGCTGCACGGCGATGCATTCGATATCTGCAAGGCGCTGGTGGCCGAGAAGGAAAAGTTCGATCTGGTGATCGTCGATCCGCCGGCCTTTATCCAGAAGAAAAAGGATATTCGCAATGGCGAGCGGGCCTATGGGCGCATCAACAACTTCGCAATGCGGCTGCTGAAAAAGGACGGCATCCTGATCTCGGCCTCCTGTTCGATGCATCTTCAGCGCGACCGCCTGATCGATATCATTCGCAGCAACAGCCGTGAGCTGGACCGCAATGCCCAGATCTTCGAGCAGGGGCACCAGGGCGCGGATCATCCGCTGCATCCCGCGATCCCGGAAACCGATTACCTCAAGGCGTTCTTTGCCCGGGTGCTGCCCGGCAGCTAAGGAAACGGGGTGGCGGGGCCAATCCGAATTCCGAAACACCAGGAGTTCAGCTTATGCAGTACCGCACGCTTGGCCGGAGCGATCTGAAGGTCAGTCGTATCGCGCTGGGTACCATGACCTTCGGCAGTCAGAACAGCGAGGCCGAGGCCTGGGAGCAGCTGGATTACGCCGTCGGGTGCGGCATCAACCTGCTCGACAGCGCCGAAATGTATCCGGTGCCGACCGCGCCCGAATACCAGGGCGAGAGCGAGGCGATCCTCGGCCGCTGGATGAAGGCCCGCGGCAACCGCCTGCAGCTGCTGCTGGCCACCAAGGTGACGGGGCCCGGCGAGATGTGTCGTTATATCCGGCCTGATGTCGGCCTGGGCCGCCACAGCATCCGCGAGGCGATCGAGGCGAGCCTGAAACGACTGCAGACCGATTATGTCGATCTGTATCAGCTGCACTGGCCGGAGCGTCAGGCCAACTTCTTCGGCAAGTTGGGGTATGATCCGGCGACCGGGGGCAGTGACGGTGTTGCCATCGAAGAGACGCTGTCGGCGCTGAAGGAGCTGGTCGACGACGGCAGGGTGCGTTATGTCGGGCTGTCGAACGAAACGGCCTGGGGGACGATGCGCTTCCTGCACCTCGCAGAGAGGCTCGGGTTACCCCGGGTGGTCTCGGTACAGAACCCCTACAGCCTGCTCAACCGCAGTCTGGAGGTCGGGCTGGCCGAAGTGATGCTGCGCGAGCAGGTCGATCTGCTGGCCTACTCGCCGCTGGCGTTCGGCACCCTGAGTGGCAAGTACCTGGATGACGCGCGCCCCGAAGGCTCCCGGCTGCAGCTCTACCCGAACTACCAGCGCTATCTGACGGCGCAGGGCAGGCCGCCACCGCCGCCTATGTCGCGCTGGCGCGGGAATCCGGCCTCGAGCCGTCACAGATGGCCCTGGCCTACGTCAACAGCCGGCCTTTTCTCGGCAGCAACATCATCGGTGCCTCGAAGATGAGCCAGCTGCGCAGCAATATCGCTTCGCTGGAGCTCGAGTTGAGCGAGGAGGTACTGGAGCGGATCGAGGCGATCCACCGCCGCTTCACCTATCCCTGCCCGTAGGCTGGGATGAGCCCTTCCCCGGAATTCGCAGGCTCATTCCAGGCTACGTCCTGCCGGCCGACACCCATCGATCTGCAATGCGATCGATATGGCGGGTTCCCTGAATACTGCTCCTGCGTTTTCAGGATTTCCACCATCCCTGGCGGTTTCGCGATGCCCATGCAAGGTGCGAAACCTTTCGGCTGGTTGCGATGCATCGCTCTACCCACCCGTCCGTGCCTTCGATTTATCCGCGTAGTCTTGTAGGGTGCCGTTAGCGGCGCGGCCGCGTAACGCACCGAAATGCGTTATCCGTCAATCAAGGCGCCTGTTTCATGTCGCCTGCGAGTCCCGCAGACTGATTACCGGCCAGCCACGTTCGACCGCGGTGTGTCTCAGGGGCTCATCCGGATCAACGGCAACCGGATGTTCCACGAGCTCCAGCAGCGGCAGGTCGTTGTGGGAGTCGCTGTAGAAGTGGCTGCCGGCCAGGTCCTGGCCGGTTTTCTGCAGCCACTGCTGCAGCCGTACAACCTTGCCTTCGCGGAAGCAGGGTATGCCCTCGACTTGGCCGGTATAGCGCCCGGCCTCCATGGCGGGATCGGTCGCCAGCAGGGCGTCGACACCGAGCCTGCGGGCGATCGGTGCGGTGACGAAACGGTTGGTGGCGGTGATGATCAGTAGAAAGTCTCCGCGTGCCCGGTGCGCGTCGAGCAACCGCAGAGCGCCGGGCTGCATCATCGGCGCCACCTTTTGCCGCATGAAGAGGTCGTGCCACTGCGCCAGTTGCCGCGGCGAATGCCGGGAAAGCGGCTCCAGCGCGAATTTCAGGAATTCGAGTATATCCAGGCTGCCGTCCTGGTACTGCCGGTAGAAGCGGTCATTGGTTTCGCGATAGCGCTGCGGGTCGACGATGCCCTGTTCGCAGATGAACTCGCCCCAGGCATGATCGCTGTCGCCGTTCAGCAGGGTATTGTCCAGATCGAAGATGGCGAGGCTCAAGGCGGCGCTCCGAGGTTGCGGTGCGTCACAGCATATAAGCCCGGCAAGTGTCATGCAAACGCCGCGAACTGCCTGATTTGAGCGGAGTTTGCGGATGGCGCGAAGTGTGGAACAATAGCAGCAAATAGTATCAGGATAACAACAGTGATTGATTCAGACGGGTTCAGACCGAATGTCGGCATCATTCTGGCGAACTCGCTGGGTCAGGTCCTTTGGGCGAGACGGATAGGGCAGGATGCCTGGCAGTTTCCTCAGGGGGGATCAATGATGACGAGTCCCCCGAAGAGGCGATGTATCGCGAACTGCACGAGGAGATCGGCCTGTCAGCGTCCGACGTCGAGGTTGTGGCGGTCACCCGCGGCTGGCTTCGCTACCGTCTCCCCAAGCGAATGATCCGGCGTCATTCCCATCCGGTTTGTGTCGGCCAGAAACAGAAGTGGTTTTTGCTGAGAATGCTCAGCGGCGACCATGCGGTATCGATAGACCATACCAGCTCGCCGGAATTCGATGGCTGGCGCTGGGTCAGCTACTGGTATCCGCTGGGGCAGGTCGTCTCATTCAAGCGGGAGGTTTATCGCAAGGCGATGAAAGAACTGTCGCCCAAGCTGGCCCGAGTCGTCGCTCAGCATAACGGCGGGTAACGTACGGGAGCGGGCGAGAAAGGCTCTTGATGTGATAGGGTGCAGTCTGCAGGGATGCAGACTGCAGCCGCGACCGGGTGCTGTCCCGGGTCCTCGGGCTCAAGGGCCGACCCGCTGGCGCGGTCCGGCGCTCATTATTATAACGATCACAGGGGTGGGAGATGCTTGAGACGCTGCGCAAGATCGTACAGGAGGTCAGCGCAGCACCGGACCTGGATACGGTGCTGGATCTTATCGTGCGCAGGATTCAGCGCGCGATGCGCACTCAGATGTGCTCGGTATACCTGTTCGACGCCAAGAAACAGCGTTATACCCTGATGGCGACCCAGGGGCTTAACAAGGAGTCTGTCGGCAAGGTCAGTCTTTCGCCGTCCGAGGGGATCGTGGGGCTGGTCGGCGCCCGCGCCGAACCCATCAACCTCGAGGATGCCGCGAGTCACCCCGCCTTCATCTATCTGCAGGGAACCGGCGAAGAACGCTTTCACTCCTTCCTCGGCGTGCCGATCATTCATCAGCGCGACGTGCTCGGCGTTCTGGTGGTGCAGCAGAAGGAGCGCCGCCGTTTCGACGAGAACGAAGAGGCCTTTCTGGTCACGGTGTCGGCGCAGCTGGCCGGGGTGATTGCCCATGCCGAGGCCACCGGCTCCATTCATATGGTCAGCGAGAATCACCAGACGATTCTCGAGAGTCGCTTCGAGGGTGTGCCGGCCGCGTCCGGCGTTGCCATCGGCAGCGGTGTCGTCAAGACGCCGCCAGCGGACCTCAGTGCGGTGCCTGACCGGCCCGCCGGCGATATCGAGGCCGAGATCCGTCAGTTCAACCGGGCCCTGGCCGCGGTACGGCGCGACATAAGAGTCGTCGGGCGCAGCCTTTCGAAACGGTTGCGGCACGAAGAGCAGGCGCTGTTCGACGTCTATCTGCGGATGCTGGAGGATAATGCGCTGGCCGGAGAGGTGGTCGAGCGCATTCGCCGGGGCAACTGGGCCCAGGGGGCGCTGCGGGATGTGGTCAAGGCCCATGTCCGCGAATTCAATGCGATGGAAGATCCCTATCTGCGCGAGCGGGCCACCGATATTCGCGATCTCGGTCGACGGGTGCTGGCCTACATGCAGGAGGCGGCGCCGTCCCAGATCGAATACCCCGACAATACCATCCTGGTGGCCGATGAGCTGACGCCGGCGATGCTGGGCGAAGTGCCGACCGACAAGCTTGCCGGCCTGGTCTCGGTGCATGGCTCCGGCAATTCCCATGCGGCTATCCTGGCCCGTTCGATGGGCATTCCGACGGTCATGGGACTGGTGGATCTGCCCTATACCCAGCTCGAGGGGCGGACCCTGATCCTGGACGGCTATTCCGGACGGGTCTATGTCAATCCCAGCGACGAAGTGCAGGCGGCCTACCAGGAGATCGTTCGCGAGGACCAGGAGGTTGCCGCCGGCCTCGAACAGCTGCGGGACAAGCCGGCCGAAACCAGCGATGGCTTCCGCATGCCGCTCTGGGTCAATACCGGTCTGATCGCCGATGTCGAGCGCTCGCTCGAGCGCGGTGCCGAGGGCATCGGGCTCTATCGCACCGAGATTCCGTTCATGGTGCGCGACTTCTTCCCCAGCGAGCAGGAGCAGATGCAGACCTATCGTGCCCAGCTCGCAGCCTTTTCACCCCGGCCAGTGACGATGCGTACCCTGGATATCGGCGGTGACAAGGCGCTGCCGTACTTCCCGATCAAGGAGGAGAACCCCTTTCTCGGCTGGCGCGGTATTCGCGTGACCCTGGACCATCCGGAAATCTTCCTGGTGCAGGTCAGGGCCATGCTGAGGGCTGCCGAAGGGCTCGACAATCTGCGTATCATGCTGCCGATGGTGACCAGCGTGCACGAGGTCGACGAGGCCAACCGCATGATCGACCGCGCGGTCCGTGAACTGCGCGAGGAGGGGATGATCACCGAGCGGCCGCCGGTCGGGGTAATGGTCGAAGTGCCGGCGGCGGTCTACCAGGTGCGACGCTTTGCCCGGCGGGTGGACTTCATTTCGGTCGGCTCCAACGACCTGACCCAGTATCTGCTGGCGGTGGATCGCAACAACCCCCGGGTGGCCGGGCTCTATGCGCCCTATCATCCGTCGGTGCTGCGGGCGCTGGAGTACATCGCCCAGGAGGCGCACAAGGAGAATGTGCCGGTGTCCATCTGCGGCGAGATGGCCGCCGATCCCGGTGGCGCCATCCTGCTGATGGCGATGGGGTATGACGTGCTGTCGATGAATGCCACCAACCTGCCGAAGGTAAAATCGGCGATCCGGGGCATCAGCTATGCCCGCGCCAGCGAATTGCTGGACCAGATACGCAAGATGGACGACGCCGAAGAGATTCATCTGCTGCTGCGCAGTACGCTGCAGGAGCTGGGTCTCGGCCAGCTGACCCGGCCGTCCATTCCCGACGGCACCTGATAACGCTTCGGCCGGGCTCTTGTGGGAGCCCGATATCCGGGCGAATGGGGCTGTGGCGATTATTCGCTCGCAGAGCGAGCTCCCACACCGATTTTCACGCCTGCAGCACCAATCACCGGCATCCTGAAACGATGGTCGCGGAATCCGGTCGGTCCATTCGCGTTGAAGCTCTGCTCGAAGAAGCGAGTGTTGCCGTCGTAATCCTGCAGGATCACGCTGGTGGCCCGGGTGCCGTATTCAGGTAGCTGGATAAAGCAGGAGGACAGGGCCCGCTCCCGTTCCAGGCCGATGCCGGTCTCCGGCAGGTCGGGGTCTGCGGCGAGGTTGCGGTCGGCCAGCAGTTCGGCCAGTGCCCGGGCTTCCAGGCCGGGGATATGCAGGGCGTCGGCCAGTGCGCGGCGAGCCTGTTGCAGCTTGGGCCAGGGTGTATCGAGCAGGGCGTTGCTCAGGCCGTAGAGGCCGGGCCGCAGTTGCTCCGGTCCATGGCCCCGGTTGGACAGATAATAGAGCCCCCGGGTGTCGCCGAGCAGCAGGTTGAAGCCGCCGAAGGCCGGGCCCTCCCTCTCGAGCTGTCGGCTCTGAGCCTCAGCGGTGTCTCCGTTCAGCAGAAAATCCCGTGTCAGGTGTCCGCGCGAGCGCAGGCCCGTTTCGCGGTGGCGGCCGTCACGATAGTTGGTGACGGCGCTCAGGCGCCCGTCGCGGTGCAGGCCCAGCCAGGTACCGCCCAGCTCGAGATCGCGACCGGCGAGAAGGCCCGGGTGTTCCGGCCAGGGAGCCAGGGGCTGGGTCGGCCGCCGGTAGAACTCGTCGCGGTTGGCGACGAGCACCAGGTTGTAGTGCGGATGGGTGCGGTAGGCAAAGGTAATCAGGCACATGGGGTGCTGTCGGTTCCGGTTATCTCATTTCATTGCGGGGTCAATCGCGCGGGCTTATCGGCTACTATAGTCGCCTTTGACTCTATCATGACAGTTGCAGGGATGCCCCTTATGCTACTCACCCTACTGATGTATCTGGTGCTCGGTGCCGCCGCTGGCGTGACGGCTGGCCTGTTCGGCATCGGCGGCGGTCTGCTGATCGTTCCTGTATTGGTATTCTCTTTCGGCCTGCAGGGCATATCGCCCGAAGTGCTGACCCATATGGCGGTGGCGACGTCGCTGGCGACCATCGTTGTAACCTCGGCCAGCTCTATACTGGCGCACCACAGGCTCGGCGCCGTGCGCTGGACGCTGTTCCGGCCGCTGGCGCTGGGCATCCTGATCGGTGCCTTTCTCGGCGTCAAGACCGCCGGGCAGCTCGAGGGCGAGGTGCTGCAGATGCTGATCGGCTGTTTCGCGCTGGTCGTAGCGGTGCAGATGGCCGTCGGTGTCAAGCCGTCGCAAACCCCGGGAACCGAGCCCTCCACGCCTTCACTGGGCGTTGCCGGCGGTGTCATCGGCTGGGCATCGGCGATCTTCGGCATCGGCGGCGGTACCCTGACGGTGCCCTACCTGACCTGGCGCCATGTGCGGATTCAGGAAGCGGTCGCCACATCGGCGGCCTGTGGCCTGCCGATCGCGCTGATGGGCGCGTTCACCAACGTCATTGAGGGGTGGGGGCACGAGGGGCTGGTCGAATGGAGTCTGGGCTTTGTCTATCTGCCAGCCTTTGCCGGTATCGTCCTGACCAGCCCGTTTTTCGCCCGGCTCGGCGCGCGCTGGGCCCACAGTTTGCCGGCGCCAGTACTGCGGCGGATTTTCGCGGTCTTCCTGGCACTGGTGGGGCTGCGCTTTATCGTCGGGAACCTGCTGTGATCCGGGCAGTCTGTTCTGGCTGACCGCTAACCTGTAACGAACGAGGAGTCCCCGATGTGGGTGCATGATATCGATCCGGTGGCCCTGGATCTGGGATTTATCCAGGTCCACTGGTATGGCCTGATGTATCTGGTCGGCTTCGCGGCGGCCTGGTGGCTGGGTACGTACCGCGCCAACCGTCCGGGGTCCGGCTGGAGCGCCCAGCAGGTCTCAGATCTGGTGTTCTGGGGCGCGGTCGGGGTGGTGATCGGAGGGCGCAGTGGCTATGTGCTTTTCTATCACTTCGATTATTTTCTCCAGAACCCGCTCTGGCTGTTTCATCTATGGGAAGGAGGAATGTCCTTCCATGGCGGGCTGATCGGGGTGCTGGTGGTGCTCTGGCTGTTCGGGCGGCATCACCGCAAGGGCTTTTTCGAAATGGGGGATTTCGTCGCGCCGCTGATTCCGATCGGGCTCGGTGCGGGGCGTATCGGCAACTTTATCGGCGGCGAACTCTGGGGGCGGGCGACCGATCTGCCCTGGGGCGTGATCTTCCCGCGCGCCGGCGACGGCGTACCCCGCCATCCGTCGCAGCTGTACGAGTTCGTGCTCGAAGGCGTCGTGCTGTTTGCGGTGCTCTGGTGGTTCTCGTCCAAACCGAGGCCGCGGATGGCGGTCTCGGGGCTCTTCCTGCTTCTATATGGCACCTTTCGTTCGCTGGTGGAGCTGGTACGCGAGCCCGATGAGCACCTGGGTTTCGTCGCCTTCGACTGGCTGTCGATGGGCCAGCTGCTGTCGCTGCCGATGATCCTTGCCGGTGCGTTTCTGCTGACTTGGGCCTACCACCGCGGCACGGTGAACTGTAGGTTGGAATGAGCGCAGCGAATTCCGACTTCCTTCCCCGGAATTCGCAAGCTCATTCCAGGCTACGGCGCTTGCATACAGTCGTGAGCGGATTTCGGTATAGAATAGCCCCTGGCCCAGACGTTCAAACGGAGTAGAGATGCAACAGTACCTGGATCTGATGCGCGATATTATTGCCAACGGCACCGACAAGGGGACCGTACCGGTACCGGTACCCGATCGCTGTTCGGGCGCCAGTTGCGTTTCGATCTGTCGGCCGGCTTTCCGCTGCTGACGACCAAGAAGGTTCATCTCAGGTCGGTGGTCTACGAGCTGCTGTGGTTTCTCAGCGGCAGCACCGATAATCGCTGGCTGCAGGAACGTGGCGTCAGCATCTGGGACGAGTGGGCGCTGGAAAACGGCGATCTGGGACCCGTTTACGGCAAGCAGTGGCGCTCCTGGGCCTGCCCGGACGGCCGCACCGTCGACCAGATTGCGGAACTGGTCGAGCAGATCCGTCGCAATCCGAATTCGCGCCGGCTGATCGTCAGCGGCTGGAATCCGGCCGACCTGCCGGACGAGGCCCTGAATCCCCAGGACAATGTGCGCAACGGCAAGGCGGCGTTGCCGCCCTGCCATACACTGTTCCAGTTCTATGTCGCCGACGGCCGGCTCAGCTGCCAGCTTTATCAGCGCAGCGCCGACTACTTCCTCGGCGTACCCTTCAATATCGCCTCCTATGCGCTGCTGACCCATATGCTGGCGCAGCAGTGCGATCTCGAGGTTGGCGATTTCGTCCACACCTTCGGTGACGTACACTTGTATCAGAACCATCTGAATGACCCTGCGATCGTCGAGGAGCAGCTCTCGCGTACGCCGCGAACGCTGCCGAAGCTGCGGATGTATCGCAAACCGCCGTCGCTGTTCGAGTATGAATTCGAAGACTTCGAATTCGTTGGGTATGACCCGTACCCGGGTATCAAAGCCCCGGTTGCGGTCTGAGGAGTCGAAATGAAACTTGCAGTTATCGTGGCACAGGCCCGAAATCGAGTGATCGGAATCGACAACCGGCTGCCATGGCATTTGCCTGCCGATCTTAAGTATTTCAAGGAAGTCACCTCCGGAAAGCCTGTCATCATGGGACGCAAGACCTTCGAGTCGATCGGGCGTCCGTTACCGAATCGGCATAATATCGTGGTGACCCGCGACAGCGGTTGGCATCATGAAGGTGTGAGAACCGCCTCGTCGCTACCGGAGGCCGTCGAAATGGCCAGGGCCTATGCCGAAGAAGCAAATGTTGATGAGGTCATGGTGATCGGTGGCGCCCAGATTTATGCTCAGGCATTGCCTCTTGCGGACATGCTTTATGTCACCGAGGTACAGTTGGAACCGGAAGGCGACGCCGTCTTTCCCGAACTGCTCGCGAGCGAGTGGGCGGAAATCGAGCCGCCAATCTACAGGGGGCGGACGAGCAAAACAGTCACGCATTCCGTATTCTGAAGTGGCGCCGAATCCGATAGCCGGTGCTCGAACCAGCCAGTTGGTGTCGAAGTCGGGCTGGTCCGATTTTGTTTGCTAAAAAGGACTTACCCTATGACGATCCGATCGTTGTTGTCTGTGCTGGCCGACGGGCAGTTTCATTCCGGGCAGGAGCTCGGGGCGCAGCTCAAGGTCAGCCGTAGTGCGATCTGGAAGCAGATTCGAAAGCTCGAGGATTTCGGCATCGAGATCTACAGCGTCAAGGGGCGAGGCTACCGCTTGCCCGGCGGGCTCGATCTGCTCGATGCCGATCTGTTCCAGGACGGTCTCGACGAGACCGTGGCAACGCAGCTCGGCGACGTGCGTTTCGAGCTGTCGATTCCCTCGACCAACCTGCTGGCGATGCAGCAGCTGCAGCAGCAGACCGGTCATGGTCACCTCTATGTCGCCGAGCAGCAGACGGCCGGTCGTGGCCGGCGCGGCCGCCACTGGGTGAGCCCCTTCGCCCGCAATCTCTATTTTTCGCTGGTCTGGCGATTTCCCCAGGGCGCCGCGTCGCTGGAGGGTCTGAGCCTGGCGGTGGGTCTCGGCCTGTCCCGGGGGCTCAGGCGCCTCGGGCTCGAGGGGTCGAGCTGAAGTGGCCCAATGACATGCTCTGGCAGGGGCGCAAGCTGGCGGGGGTGCTGCTGGAAATGAGCGGCGAAGCGTCCGGAGACTGTCAGGTGGTCACCGGGGTGGGGCTCAATATCGCCATGCCGGACGAGCTGGCCGCCGATATCGGTCAGCCCTGGGTCGACCTGCGACAGATCTGCGGCGTCAATCCGTCCCGCACCGCAGTGCTCGCGGCGCTGGTCAACGAACTGGTGCCGGTGATGACGGAATTTTCCCGTTACGGCTTCGAGCCGTTCCGTGACGAGTGGCACGCCCTCGATGCCTGCCGTGATCAACGGGTGTCGCTGAACTTCGGCCTCAATGCGGTCGAGGGGTCTGCCGCGGTGTCTCCGACAGTGGCGCCCTGATGCTCGAAACGGCGGCGGGCCTGGAGAGCTTTCATGGTGGCGAGGTGAGTCTCAGGCGCCTGTCATGATTCTGGACATCGATGTCGGCAACACCTTTCTCAAGTGGCGCTGCTCGGAGCCGGGCGGTATTGCGGTTCGCGGGCGTCTTCTGACCGAGCGGCTGAATGACGGCATGCCCGCCGGCTGGCCGGAAAATGTCGACCGCGTGCGTGTCGCCAGTGTGGCCGGTCCCGTTGTGGCAGCCCTGATCAGTGACTATTGCCGGAAACGCTGGGGGCTCGAGCCCGAATTCGCCCGGGCCGGTCGTCAGGCCTCAGGCGTGACCAACAGCTATTCCGAGCCGCATCGCATGGGTGTCGACCGCTGGCTGGCGATGCTGGCCGCGTACAATCTCGGGCAGGGAGGCTGCTGTGTGGTCGACTGTGGCAGTGCCATCACCATCGATTTCGTTGCGGCCGACGGCCACCATCTGGGGGTACATCGTGCCGGGGTTGCGGCTGATGGCGAAAAGCCTGCTGGCCAATACCGCCGAGGTGGTCGCCGATCGCCAGCTGGAACGGTTCGATCTGGCGCCCGGCAGCGATACCTCCAGTGCGGTGTTTCATGGCATCAACTTCGTGTTCGACGCCATCCAGCGGCAACTGCTGGAGCGGCTGGATCGCGACCATCCCTGCTGCCGGTTGCTGATCACCGGCGGAGATGGCGAGCTGTTCCGGCGTCTGGCCGGTCGCGGTGATTTTCTGCCTGAACTGGTGATGGACGGCCTGGAGTGGGTGTAGTCATGCTGCGCTGGCTGTTTCTGCTGCTGTTGCTGGCCAATACGGTGGTACTGCTCTGGGCGGCGCTGGTCAGGCCGGACCGGGTGTCGGAGGTAATCGAGCCGTTGCCGCGGGAGGGCGTTGAGCTGCGCCTGCTGTCGGAGCTGGCGCCGTCGGCCCTGCAGCGGCTTGAGCAGGTTCCGGACCCGGCCACGCAGGGGCTTTGTCTTGTCTATGAGGGTTTCGCCGACGGTTCGGGGGCGCGGCAGGCGGCCCGGCTGATGCGCAGCAATGGATTTGAGCCGCAGTTGCTCACCGAGCGCCGGTCCGAGCCCGAAGGCTTCGAAATCCTGCTGTCGGTGCCTACGGATACGAACGCTCGTATCGCGCTGATCGAGCGCCTGGAGGCGCTCGATGTGGTGCCGGAGAGCCGGCCCGGCGAGGCGGTGCTGCTGCTCGGCCGCTACCGGGATCTGGCGGTCGCATCCGAGGCGATGGCACGCTTCGCGGAGGCCGGGCTGGAACCGGAAATGCGCGAACGCGAACGCCTGGTCGAGCACTTCAAACTGCTGCTGCCGGCTGTTTCTGATCGTAATTTGTTCAATAAAATCAATCGTGTTCTGGAAAAAGCCCATCCCTCGATAAAAATTGAGAAAAAAGTTTGCGAAGGGGTTGCAAGCCCCGGGGGTGATCAGTAATATACGCCCCACTTCGACGCTGAGCCGGTATAGCTCAGCTGGTAGAGCAACTGACTTGTAATCAGTAGGTCCGGGGTTCGACTCCTCGTGCCGGCACCAGGCGAAAGCGGCGAAGTGACAAAATGATGGTGAGGTTCCCGAGTGGCCAAAGGGATCAGACTGTAAATCTGACGCGCGAGCTTCGGTGGTTCGAATCCACCCCTCACCACCATCTCCTCCTTGGTTATATTCCGGGAAGGAAACGGCATTAGGCGGGTATGGTATAGTGGCTATTACCTCAGCCTTCCAAGCTGAAGAGGCGGGTTCGATTCCCGCTACCCGCTCCAGCTGGTGTTATGCTCATGTAGCTCAGGGGTAGAGCACACCCTTGGTAAGGGTGAGGTCGGCGGTTCAAATCCGCCCATGAGCTCCAATTCAGACGAAGGGTAGATATAGAAATATGTCTACCCTTTGTCGTATTTGCCGCTCCGAAATTCTTTAACGTTATCAGGGACAATTCTGGTGGCCAAGCAAGCATTTGAACGTAGCAAGCCGCACGTTAACGTCGGCACCATCGGTCACGTCGACCACGGTAAAACCACTCTGACCGCGGCGCTGACCCGTGTTTGCTCCGAAGTCTGGGGCGGCGCTGCCGTTGCCTTCGACGGTATCGACAACGCACCGGAAGAGCGTGAGCGTGGTATCACCATCGCGACTTCTCACGTCGAGTACGAATCTCCGATCCGTCACTACGCGCACGTTGACTGCCCGGGGCACGCCGACTACGTCAAGAACATGATCACCGGTGCGGCGCAGATGGACGGCGCTATCCTGGTATGTGGCGCAACCGACGGCCCGATGCCGCAGACCCGCGAGCACATCCTGCTGTCCCGTCAGGTTGGCGTTCCGTACATCGTCGTGTTCCTGAACAAGGCCGACCTGCTGGCTGAAGACTGCGGCGGCGTCGATTCCGACGAGTACGCAGAGATGCTGGAACTGGTCGAAATGGAACTGCGCGAGCTGCTGGACCAGTACGACTTCCCGGGCGACGACACTCCGATCATCGCCGGTTCCGCGCTGATGGCCCTGAACGGCGAAGACGAGCACGAGCTGGGCACCACGGCCGTCAAGAAGCTGGTCGAAACCCTGGACTCCTACATTCCGGAGCCGGAGCGTGCGATCGATCAGCCGTTCCTGATGCCGGTCGAGGACGTCTTCTCGATCTCCGGTCGTGGTACCGTTGTGACCGGTCGTGTCGAGCGTGGCATCATCAAGGTCGGTGATCCGATCGAGATCGTCGGTATCCGCGACACCCAGACCACCACCTGCACCGGTGTCGAAATGTTCCGCAAGCTGCTGGACGAAGGTCGTGCAGGCGAGAACATCGGCGCGCTGCTGCGTGGCACCAAGCGTGACGACGTTGAGCGTGGTCAGGTCCTGGCCAAGCCGGGCACCATCACGCCGCACACTCAGTTCGAAGGCGAAGTCTACGTACTGAGCAAGGAAGAAGGCGGTCGTCATACTCCGTTCTTCAAGGGCTACCGTCCGCAGTTCTACTTCCGTACCACCGACATCACCGGTGCCTGCGAACTGCCGGAAGGCGTCGAGATGGTCATGCCGGGCGACAACGTCCAGATGTCCGTGACCCTGATCAACCCGATCGCGATGGAAGAAGGTCTGCGCTTCGCCATCCGTGAAGGCGGTCGTACGGTCGGCGCCGGCGTGGTATCCAAAATTATTGCATAAACAGTAATTTGGGTATTGCCAGCCTATAGGGATGCGCCTATAATACGCGTCCCTATTAAGCAGTAGGCCAGTGGCTCAATTGGCAGAGCAGCGGTCTCCAAAACCGCAGGTTGGGGGTTCGAGTCCCTCCTGGCCTGCCATTTCCAATCGGGAATGGCGTCAAAACTAGCGCAAGCTTGTCTTAGCTGAGGCTACAAATAGTGAACTCTAAAGCAGTCCCCGAAGAATCAAAGTTCGATGGCCTCAAGTGGCTTGTCGTAGTCCTGATCGTCGCGGCTGGCGTGGTGGGTAATTCACTCTATTCCGATCAGTCGCTCTTCTACCGTGTAGTGGCGCTGTTGGTGCTGGCCCTGGTGGCCGGTTTTGTTGCCTTGACGACTGCGAAGGGTAAGTCGTTTTTCAATCTGTTCAAGGAAGCCAAGACCGAAATCCGCAAGGTGGTCTGGCCGACGCGTCAGGAAACCCTGCAGACGACCCTGATGGTCGTGGTGGTGGTGCTGATCGTCGGGTTGCTGCTCTGGGGGCTGGACTCCCTGCTCGGCTGGTTTGTTTCTGGCGTAATCGGTTAAGAGGTTTATAAGGTATGGCAATGCGTTGGTATGTCGTGCATGCGTACTCCGGTTACGAGAAGCGTGTGATGAACTCGCTGAAAGAACGGATCGAACTGTACGGCATGCAGGAAAAGTTCGGCGATGTCCTGGTTCCCACCGAAGAGGTGGTCGAGATCCGCGACGGCAAGAAGCGCAAGTCCGAGCGCAAGTTCTACCCCGGCTATGTGCTGGTTCAGATTGATATGGATGACGATGCGTGGCACCTCGTGAAGGATACGCCCCGCGTTCTCGGTTTTATCGGCGGCACAGCCGACAAGCCGGCGCCCATTACCGAGCGTGAAGCGCAGGAGATTCTGCGTCGCGTCGAGAGTGGCGTCGACAAGCCGCGGCCGAAGACTGTCTTCGAGCCGGGCGAAATGGTTCGTGTCGTGGATGGTCCCTTTGCCGACTTCAATGGTGTGGTCGAAGAGGTCAACTACGAGAAGAACAAGCTCCAGGTGGCGGTGCTGATTTTCGGTCGCTCCACCCCTGTCGAGCTGGAGTTCGGGCAGGTCGAAAAGGCCTGATTGCCCGCGCAGAGATTCGGATGACCCTGGTCGTTTAGGTGCGGCCGGGGTTTTCCATTGTCGTAAATGGGGAGCCGCAAGGCGCTTGAACCCAGAAGGAGTAGCTTAATGGCTAAGAAAATCAATGCTTATATCAAGCTGCAGGTAAAAGCGGGCCAGGCAAACCCGTCTCCGCCTGTAGGTCCTGCGCTGGGTCAGCACGGCGTCAACATCATGGAGTTCTGCAAGGCGTTCAACGCCGCGACCCAGGGTATCGAGCCCGGTCTGCCGACTCCGGTTGTTATCACCGTATACAGCGACCGTAGCTTCACTTTTATCACCAAGACCCCTCCGGCGTCCATCCTGCTGAAAAAAGCAGCCGGTATCAAGAGCGGCTCCAGCCGCCCGAATACCGAGAAGGTCGGCACCGTGACGCGTGCTCAGCTGGAAGAGATCGCCACTACCAAGATGCCGGACCTGACTGCCGGTGACATGGATGCGGCTGTTCGTACCATCGCGGGTTCTGCCCGTGCCATGGGTCTGAAAGTGGAGGGTGAGGAATAATGGCTAAGCTGTCCAAGCGTCAGAAAGCGATCCGCGAAAAAATCGACGGCACCAAGCTGTACGCGATCGACGAAGCTGTGGCTCTGCTCGCCGAGCTGTCCACCGTCAAGTTCAAGGAATCCGTTGACGTCGCCGTCAATCTGGGTGTGGATCCGCGTAAGTCCGACCAGGTCGTTCGTGGTTCCACCGTGTTGCCGCACGGTACCGGCAAGACCGTTCGCGTTGCCGTTTTCGCCCAGGGCGAGAATGCCGAGAAGGCGAAGGCAGCCGGCGCCGACATCGTCGGTTTCGACGATCTGGCCGAGTCCATCAAGGGCGGCGATCTGGATTTCGGTGTCGTGATCGCGACTCCGGACGCCATGCGTGTCGTCGGTCAGCTGGGTCAGATCCTGGGCCCGCGCGGCCTGATGCCGAACCCGAAGGTCGGCACCGTGACTGCGGACGTCGAGACTGCCGTCAAGAACGCCAAGGCCGGTCAGGCACGCTTCCGTACCGACAAGAACGGTATCATTCACGCGGGTGTCGGCCAGGTTGGCTTCGAAGCCAACGCGGTGAAGGAAAACATCGAAGCGCTGATCGCCGACCTGAAGAAGCTGAAGCCGGCTTCTGCCAAGGGCGTTTACGTGAAGAAAGTGACCCTGTCCACCACCATGGGCCCGGGTCTGTCGATCGATCAGGCTTCCCTGAGCGCTTAAATCGACAATTGAAGGTTTTTTGAGGGTCTTCGTGACCTCTGAGACAGAGACGAAGGCCGTCAAAGACCGCAGGTGGTGTGCACAAGCCAGTGTGCTGTCGGTTTGATGTGCATCTTAATGGGATCACCAGCCTGCGCAGACGGTGAGATTCAGACCTTGGATCTATACCACCGTACTCGTGCCCCTCAAGTATGGGGCAAGCCCCTGAGGGGAGGTCTCTTGCGGAGGCGCTCCCTGCGGGGTGGTTGGTAAACAGTCGTAAGACTCAATCCAGGAGTAAATCGTGGCATTAGGACTCGAAGACAAAAAGGCGATCGTTGCCGAAGTCCAGCAGGCCGCTGCCAATGCTCTGTCCGCCGTCGTGGCGGATTCCCGCGGTGTTACCGTGGAGAAGATGACAGAGCTGCGCAAACAGGCGCGTGACAACGGTGTATGGCTGAAAGTCGTCCGTAACACCCTGGCGCGTCGTGCGGTTGAAGGGACTGCCTATGAGTGTCTGTCCGACACTTTCGTTGGCCCGACCATCATTGCTTTCTCTCAGGAACACCCGGGCGCCGGCGCTCGCATCCTGAAAGACTTTGCCAAGGGCAATGACAAGTTCGAGCTGAAGGCGGCCGCCTTCGAAGGTAGCGTGGTTGACGTTGCGATGCTGGCAAGCCTGCCGACATACGACGAAGCCATCGCCAAGCTGATGAGCTGCATGAAAGAAGCTGCAGCTGGCAAGCTGGTACGCACCATCGCTGCAGTTCGCGACCAGAAAGAACAGGAAGCTGCCTGATCCTGTCAGGTGCTTTTTTGAACGATTTAACGAGCAATCGCTCCAGATTATCAGGAACTGAATCATGTCTCTGACTAAAGAAGATATCATCAACGCTATCGCTGAAATGTCCGTAATGGACGTTGTTGAACTGGTTTCCGCGATGGAAGAGAAGTTCGGCGTTTCCGCCGCTGCTGCCGTCGTAGCCGGTCCGGCTGCCGAAGGCGCTGCCGCTGCTGAAGAGCAGACCGAGTTCGACGTTGTTCTGACCGCCGCTGGCGAGAAGAAAGTCAACGTCATCAAGGCTGTTCGTGCCGCTACCGGCCTGGGCCTGAAAGAAGCCAAGGAAATGGTTGACGGTGCACCGTCTACCGTTAAGGAAGGCATCAGCAAGGATGACGCTGAAGCACTGAAAAAAGCTCTGGAAGAAGCTGGCGCTTCCGTCGAGCTCAAGTAACGGCGTCTATGCATTCGAGCGGCTTAAGGCTGTTCAAAATGCTATGGCTGGTGGCAGATTGCCACCGGCCTTTTTCCGTTATTTATAGATAGCGATCACAGCTCTTGCGGAAAGTCATGCCCTGGGACGACATGGCTTTCCGCAAAGGCTGTAAAAGGCTGTAAATAGCGGTGATACAGACCGGAAGATCCTTCTGGGCTGCTTCGCAACTTGGTGCACAAGCTGGGGAACACTGATGGCTTATTCATATACTGAGAAGAAACGCATCCGCAAGGACTTTGGCAAATTGCCACAAGTCATGGATGTGCCTTACCTGCTGGCTATCCAGCTCGATTCCTATCGCCGTTTCCTGCAGTTCGGTGGAGACGCGGTCGAGCGTCGTGAAGAAGGCCTGCATGCTGCATTCAATTCGGTATTCCCGATTCAGTCCTATTCCGGCAATGCGGCGCTGGAGTATGTCGGCTATCGCCTCGGTGAGCCCGTTTTCGATGTAAAAGAATGCCAGATGCGTGGTGTGACCTATGCAGCGCCGCTGCGCGTCAAGGTTCGCCTGGTGATCTACGATCGCGACTCCAGCACCAAAGCGGTCAAGGACATCAAGGAGCAGGAAGTCTACATGGGCGAAATGCCGCTGATGACCGATAACGGCACCTTCGTCGTCAACGGCACCGAGCGTGTTATCGTCTCCCAGCTGCACCGTTCCCCGGGTGTGTTCTTCGATCACGACAAGGGCAAGACCCACTCCTCCGGCAAGCTGCTGTACTCGGCGCGGATCATTCCCTACCGCGGCTCCTGGCTGGACTTCGAGTTCGATCCCAAGGACAACCTCTTCGTACGTATCGACCGTCGCCGCAAGCTGCCGGCGACCGTTTTGCTGCGCGCCCTGGGCTACCAGGCCGAAGAGATCCTCGAGATCTTCTTCAACAACACCAACTGGAGCCTTGGTGACGACAGCATCCGCATGGAGCTGGTGCCGGAACGCCTGCGTGGCGAGACCATGTCGTTCGAAATCAAGGATCCCGAAGGCAACGTCGTGGTCGAAGCCGGCCGCCGCATCACCCCGCGCCACATCAGCAAGATGGCGCAGGCCGGCATGACCGAGCTGGAAGTGCCGATGGAGTACCTCTGTGGCAAGGCGATGGCGAAAGACGTCGTCGATCCGGCCACCGGCGAGCTGATCTGCCAGTGCAACGCCGAAATCACCGAAGACCTGGTCGGCAAGCTGCGCCGTGTCGGCATCGACAGCTTCGAAACGCTGTACACCAACGACCTGGACTGCGGTTCCTTCATGTCCGAAACGCTGCGGATCGACAATACCCGCAACCAGCTCGAAGCCCTGGTCGAAATCTACCGCATGATGCGCCCGGGCGAGCCGCCGACCAAGGAATCCGCCGAGGCGCTGTTCGAGAACCTGTTCTTCACCGACGAGCGCTACGACATGTCGGCCGTCGGCCGCATGAAGTTCAACCGCCGACTGGGCCGTGACGAGATCACCGGTCCCGGCGTGCTCGACAAGGACGACATTCTGGCGGTGATGCAGACCCTGATCGAGATCCGTAACGGCAACGGCGTCGTCGACGATATCGACCACCTGGGCAACCGCCGCATCCGTTCCGTCGGCGAGATGGCCGAGAACCAGTTCCGCGTCGGTCTGGTCCGTGTCGAGCGTGCCGTGCGCGAGCGCCTGTCGATGGCCGAGTCCGAGAACCTCATGCCGCAGGACCTGATCAACGCCAAGCCGGTGGCGGCCGCGATCAAGGAGTTCTTCGGTTCCAGCCAGCTGTCCCAGTTCATGGACCAGAACAACCCGCTGTCCGAGATCACGCACAAGCGTCGTGTCTCCGCACTGGGCCCGGGCGGTCTGACCCGTGAGCGCGCCGGCTTCGAAGTCCGCGACGTTCACCCGACCCACTATGGTCGCGTCTGCCCGATCGAGACCCCTGAAGGTCCGAACATCGGTCTGATCAACTCGCTGGCGGTCTATGCCCGCACCAACGACTACGGCTTCCTCGAAACGCCGTACCGTCGCGTCATCGACGGCCAGGTCACCGACGAGATCGACTACCTTTCGGCGATCGAGGAGAACAAGTACGTCATCGCCCAGGCATCCGCGGCGATGGATGCGGACAACCGCTTCGTCGACGACCTGGTCGCCGTGCGTCACCTGAACGAATTCACCGTCATGTCGCCGGACAAGATCCAGTACATGGACGTCTCGCCGCGCCAGGTCGTTTCCGTGGCCGCGTCGCTGATTCCGTTCCTCGAGCACGATGACGCCAACCGCGCCCTCATGGGCTCCAACATGCAGCGTCAGGCCGTGCCGACCCTGCGTGCCGACAAGCCGCTGGTCGGTACCGGCATGGAGCGCAACGTGGCCCGCGACTCGGGTGTCTGCGTGGTCGCCAAGCGTGGCGGTGAAATCGAGTCCGTCGATGCCGGCCGTATCGTGGTGCGCGTGCGCGACGAAGAGGTTCAGGCGGGCGACGCCGGTGTCGATATCTACAACCTGACCAAGTATGTGCGCTCCAACCAGAACACCTGCATCAACCAGCGCCCGATCGTGCGCCCGGGCGATGCGGTGGCGCGCGGCGACATCATGGCCGACGGTCCGTCCGTCGACATGGGCGAGCTGGCGCTGGGTCAGAACATGCGTATCGCGTTCATGCCCTGGAACGGCTACAACTTCGAGGACTCCATCCTCATCTCCGAGCGCGTGGTGCAGGAAGACCGTTTCACCACCATCCACATACAGGAACTGACCTGTGTGGCGCGTGATACCAAGCTGGGGCCGGAGGAGATCACCTCCGACATCCCGAACGTCGGCGAATCCGCGCTGGCCAAGCTGGACGAGTCCGGCGTGGTGCACATCGGTGCCGAAGTCGGCCCCGGCGACATCCTGGTCGGCAAGGTCACGCCCAAGGGCGAAACCCAGCTGACGCCGGAAGAGAAGCTGCTGCGCGCGATCTTCGGCGAAAAGGCGTCCGACGTGAAGGACACCTCGCTGCGCGTCAAGACCGGTACCGTCGGCAAGGTCATCGATGTCCAGGTCTTCACCCGTGACGGCGTGCAGAAGGACGAGCGTGCGCTGTCGATCGAGAAGAGCGAACTGAACGCCATCCGCAAGGACCTCAACGACGAATTCCGTATCGTCGAGCAGGCGACCTTCGAGCGTCTGGCCAAGGTGCTGGTCGGTCTCAAGGCCGAAGGCGGCGCAGGGCTGGGCAAGGGCGAGGAAATCACCACAGCTTTCCTGGCAGGGCTCAAGCACAGCGAGTGGTTCAAGATCCGCGTCTCCGACGAAGCCGTCGCCGAGCAGCTGGAACTGGCGCGCAAGCAGCTGGAAGAGCGCCGCGAGAACCTCGACAAGCGTTTCGAGGACAAGAAGCGCAAGCTGCAGACCGGTGACGACCTGGCGCCGGGCGTGCTGAAGATCGTCAAGGTCTACGTCGCCACCAAGCGTCGCGTGCAGCCGGGTGACAAGATGGCCGGCCGCCACGGTAACAAGGGTGTCATCTCGGTCATCATGCCGGTCGAGGACATGCCGTACGACGAGAACGGCGAGCCGGTCGATATCGTGCTCAACCCGCTGGGCGTACCGTCACGCATGAACGTCGGTCAGATCCTCGAGACCCACATGGGTGCCGCCGCCAAGGGGCTGGGTCGCCGCATCAACGAGATGCTGGAAACAGAGCGTGCCAAGGCCGAGCAGGCGCAGGAGGTCCGCGACTTCCTGGATCAGGTCTACAACGGCGACCTGGGGGCCGGCAAGGCGTGCCGCATCGAGTCCCTCGAGACCTTCAGCGATGACGAGATCCTGACCCTGGCCGAGAACCTCAAGGGCGGTGTGCCGCTGGCAACCCCGGCCTTCGACGGTGCCAAGGAAGTCGAACTCAAGGCCCTGCTGCGCATGGCCGGCCTCGACGACAGCGGACAGGTGACACTGTTCGACGGTCGCAGCGGCGAGCAGTTCGATCGCAAGGTGACCGTGGGCTACATGTACATGCTCAAGCTGAACCACCTGGTGGACGACAAGATGCACGCCCGTTCCACCGGCTCCTACAGCCTGGTCACCCAGCAGCCGCTGGGCGGCAAGGCGCAGTTCGGTGGTCAGCGCTTCGGTGAGATGGAGGTGTGGGCCCTGGAGGCGTACGGCGCTGCGTACACCCTGCAGGAGATGCTCACCGTCAAGTCCGACGACGTCAATGGTCGTACCAAGATGTACAAGAACATCGTCGACGGCGACCATCGGATGGAGCCGGGCATGCCGGAGTCCTTCAACGTGCTGATCAAGGAGATTCGTTCCCTCGGTATCGATATCGAGCTCGAGAACGATTAAGGATTAACAGAATCATCCGGCGGGTGCCGCGTGTACCCGCCCGCTACTCCGCGAGGGGCCACCGAATATGAAAGATTTGCTGAATCTTCTTAAGTCCCAGGGACAGTCTGACGAGTTCGACTCGATCAAGATCACCCTGGCCTCACCGGATATGATCCGCTCCTGGTCATTCGGTGAAGTGAAAAAGCCTGAAACCATCAACTACCGCACCTTCAAGCCGGAGCGCGAAGGCCTGTTCTGCGCCAAGATCTTTGGCCCGGTCAAGGACTACGAGTGCCTCTGCGGCAAGTACAAGCGCATGAAGCACCGCGGCGTGATCTGCGAGAAGTGCGGCGTCGAGGTCACCCTGGCCAAGGTGCGCCGTGACCGCATGGGTCACATCGAGCTGGCCAGCCCGGTTGCGCACATCTGGTTCCTGAAGTCGCTGCCGTCCCGCATCGGCCTGATGCTGGATATGACGCTGCGCGACATCGAGCGCGTGCTGTACTTCGAATCCTTTGTCGTGATCGACCCGGGCATGACCACGCTGGAGCGCGGTCAGCTGATGAACGACGAGCAGTACTTCGAAGCGCTGGAAGAGTTCGGCGACGACTTCGACGCCCGCATGGGGGCCGAAGCCGTACAGCAGCTGCTGTCCTCCATCGACCTGGAAGAGACCATCCAGCAGCTGCGCGAAGAGATTCCGGCGACCAACTCGGAAACCAAGATCAAGAAGCTCTCCAAGCGTCTGAAGCTGATGGAGTCCTTCTACAAGTCCGGCAACGATCCGGCCTGGATGATCATGACCGTGCTGCCGGTGCTGCCGCCGGATCTGCGTCCGCTGGTGCCGCTGGACGGCGGTCGTTTCGCGACCTCCGACCTGAACGACCTGTACCGTCGCGTGATCAACCGCAACAATCGCCTGAAGCGTCTGCTGGACCTCAACGCGCCGGATATCATCGTGCGCAACGAGAAGCGCATGCTGCAGGAATCGGTCGATGCGCTGCTGGACAACGGCCGTCGCGGCCGTGCCATCACCGGCTCCAACAAGCGCCCGCTGAAGTCCCTGGCCGACATGATCAAGGGCAAGCAGGGTCGTTTCCGTCAGAACCTGCTCGGCAAGCGCGTCGACTACTCCGGCCGTTCCGTTATCGTGGTCGGTCCGTACCTGCGCCTGCACCAGTGCGGTCTGCCGAAGAAAATGGCGCTGGAACTGTTCAAGCCGTTCATCTTCTCCAAGCTGGAGCTGCGTGGCTATGCCACCACCATCAAGGCGGCGAAGAAGATGGTCGAGCGCGAAGAGCCGCTGGTCTGGGACATCCTCGACGAAGTCATCCGCGAGCACCCGGTGCTGCTGAACCGTGCGCCGACGCTGCACCGTCTGGGCATCCAGGCGTTCGAACCGGTACTGATCGAAGGCAAGGCGATCCAGCTGCATCCGCTGGTCTGTGCCGCCTACAACGCCGACTTCGACGGTGACCAGATGGCGGTCCACGTACCGCTGACCATCGAGGCGCAGCTGGAAGCCCGCGCGCTGATGATGTCGACCAACAACATCCTGTCGCCGGCCAACGGCGAGCCGATCATCGTGCCGTCCCAGGACGTGGTACTGGGTCTGTACTGGATGACCCGCGAGCGCGTCAATGCGCTGGGCGAAGGCATGGTGTTCTCCGATATCGAGGAAGTGGCCCGTGCCCACGGCGCCAAGCAGGTCGACCTGCAGGCGCGCATCAAGGTGCGTATCCACGAAGTAATTCGTGATATCGAAGGCAATGTCGAAGAGCGTACCGAGCTGAAGGAAACAACCGCCGGTCGTGCGCTGCTGTTCGCCATCGTGCCGAACGGTCTGCCGTTCTCCCTGGTCAACCAGGCGATGAAGAAGAAGGCGATCTCCAAGCTGCTGAACGAAGCCTATCGTCGCTGCGGTCTGAAGGACACCGTCATCTTCGCCGACCAGCTGATGTACACCGGTTTCCGTCAGGCGACCGTGTCCGGCTCGTCCATCGGTGTCAACGATTTCGTGATTCCGGGTGAAAAGGTCGTCATCATCGATGAGGCGGAAGCCGAGGTGAAGGAGATCGAACGCCAGTTCGCCGACGGTCTCGTGACCCAGGGCGAGAAGTACAACAAGGTCATCGATATCTGGTCCCGTGCCAACGAGGTGCTGGCCAAGAAGATGATGGACAACCTCAAGACCGAGCCGGTCATCGACCGCGACGGCAACGAGACCACCCAGGAGTCGTTCAACTCCGTCTACATGATGGCCGACTCCGGTGCCCGAGGCAGCGCGGCCCAGATCCGTCAGCTGGCCGGTATGCGTGGTCTGATGGCGAAGCCGGACGGCTCCATCATCGAAACGCCGATCACCGCGAACTTCCGTGAGGGTCTGAACGTACTGCAGTACTTCATCTCGACCCACGGTGCCCGTAAGGGTCTGGCGGATACCGCCCTGAAGACCGCGAACTCCGGTTACCTGACCCGTCGTCTGGTCGACGTGGCGCAGGACCTGGTCATCACCAACGACGACTGCGGCACCGAGAACGGCCTGCTGCTGACCCCGCTGATCGAAGGCGGCGACGTCGTGGTGCGCCTGGGCGACCGCGTGCTGGGCCGTGTCGTCGCGCGCGACGTGCTGGATCCGAGCGGCAAGGACGTGCTGATCGAAGCCGGCACCCTGATCGACGAGGCCTGGGTCCACCGCCGGAGAACGACGAGCGCTACTCCTCGATCGACGAGGTCCTGGTGCGCTCGGCGATCACCTGTAACGAAACTCACGGCATCTGCTCGGCATGCTACGGTCGTGATCTCGGTCGCGGTCACCGCGTCAACCGCGGCGAGGCGATCGGTGTTATCGCCGCCCAGTCCATCGGTGAGCCGGGTACCCAGCTGACCATGCGTACCTTCCACATCGGGGGCGGCATCCCGGGCCGCGGCGGTCGACAGCATCCAGGTCAAGAACGGCGGCGAGATCCGTCTGCACAACCTGAAGTACGTGGAACGTCTGGACGGCAACATCGTCGCCACCTCCCGTTCCGGCGAGCTGGGCGTGACCGATGAGCACGGCCGTGAGCGCGAGCGCTACAAGCTGCCGTACGGTGCCGTGATCAAGGTCAAGGACGGTTCCCAGGTCAATGCCGGCGACATCGTCGCCAACTGGGACCCGCACACCCACCCGATCATCACCGAGAGTGCCGGCCGCATCCAGTTCCACGGCATGGACGATGGCATCACCATCAAGCGCCAGACCGACGAGCTGACCGGTCTGTCCACCATCGAGGTGCTCGAGGCGAAGGACCGTCCGCAGTCCGGCAAGGACATCCGTCCGATGATCAAGCTGGTCGACGAGAACGGCAAGGACAGGATGCACCCGGGTACCGACCAGCCGGTGCAGTACCTGCTGCCGGCCAAGGCGATTCTGAACCTGGCCGATGGCGCTTCGGTGGCCGTGGGTGACGTTCTGGCGCGTATTCCGCAGGAAGGCAGCGTCAACAAGGACATCACCGGTGGTCTGCCGCGAGTGGCCGACCTGTTCGAGGCGCGCAAGCCGAAAGAGTCCGCGATTCTGGCGGAGATCTCCGGTACCGTTACCTTCGGCAAGGAAACCAAGGGCAAGCGTCGCCTGGTGATCACGCCGGCCGACGGCGATCCGTTCGAGATCATGATGCAGAAGTGGCGCAACCTGAACGTCTTCGAGGGCGAGCAGGTGGAAAAGGGCGAGGTCATCTCCGACGGCCCGTCCAACCCGCACGACATTCTGCGCATCCTCGGCGTCGGCGAGCTGGCCAAGTACATCGTCGCCGAGATCCAGGACGTCTACCGTCTGCAGGGCGTACTGATCAACGACAAGCACATCGAGGTGATCGTTCGCCAGATGCTGCGCAAGGTCGAGATCATCAGCGGCGGCGATACCACCCTGATCCCGGGCGAGCAGGTCGAATACAGCCAGGTGGCGGAGGAAAACGCCGCGATGGAAGCCGACGGCAAGATTCCGGCGAAGTTCGAGCGGGTGCTGCTGGGCATCACCAAGGCATCCCTGGCGACCGAGTCCTTCATCTCCGCGGCCTCCTTCCAGGAGACGACCCGCGTGCTGACCGAAGGGGCGGTAACCGGCAAGAAAGACTACCTGCGTGGTCTGAAGGAAAACGTGGTTGTTGGCCGACTGATTCCGGCCGGTACCGGTCTTGCGTACCACAGCGAGCGGAAACGCAAGCGTGCTGCCCAGGGCCAGACCGGTGCGGCGACCGTCAGCGCGGAAGAAGTGCAGCAGGCACTGACCGAAGCACTGAATGCCTCGCTGTCCGACTCGGAATAGGATGCTCTGCGGGCAGCGTGCCCCCGGGGCGCTGCTTTTAGAGTAAATATTGGTCAATAATTGACGGTCGGGGCCGGAATTGATTAAAATTCCGGCCCCTTTGTGCTGGAACCCGGCGCCGGGCGGCCTACAATGCGTAGGCTGGCAGGCGATCCTGGCTCCGGCTTTTGGTGCTAATCCATTAAAGAACCTGGAGTTTGCTTAATGGCAACTATCAACCAGCTGGTACGTGCACCGCGCAAGCGTACTGCTGAAAAAAGCGACGTTCCCGCACTGCAGGCCTGCCCGCAGCGCCGTGGCGTTTGTACCCGTGTGTACACCACTACACCGAAGAAGCCGAACTCGGCGCTGCGCAAGGTTTGCCGTGTGCGTCTGACCAACGGTTATGAAGTGACCTCCTACATCGGTGGTGAAGGCCACAACCTGCAGGAACACTCTGTCGTGCTGATCCGCGGCGGCCGTGTAAAGGACCTGCCGGGTGTGCGTTACCACACTGTACGTGGTGCTCTGGACTGCTCCGGCGTCAACGACCGTAAACAGGGTCGTTCGAAGTACGGTACCAAGCGTCCCAAATCTTAATCGTCGTCAATACGGCGAGGCTTTGTAGCGCGATTCGCCCACGCGAATCCGGGCTGCCGGGCTAGACCGGACACGGTAAGAGTAAGGTCAGGTGAAACCGCTCGGGCGGGATATCCTGAATGAACCTGAAGACCTTTTTTGAATTGAGGGCTTATCAATGCCTAGAAGACGCGTAGCTGCGAAGCGCGAAATCCTGCCGGATCCGAAATTCGGTAACAAAACCCTGGCAAAATTCATCAACCACCTGATGGTCAGCGGCAAGAAATCTGTTGCCGAGAAGATCGTTTACGGTGCCCTGGACAAGATCCAGGAGCGTACCAAGGCAGACCCGCTGGAAGTGTTCGAAAAAGCACTCGAGACCGTTCAGCCGATGGTTGAGGTGAAATCCCGTCGTGTCGGTGGCGCCACCTACCAGGTTCCTGTTGAAGTTCGTCCGTCCCGTCGTAACGCCCTGGCGATGCGCTGGCTGGTCGAGTATTCCCGCAAGCGCGGTGAGAAGTCCATGGCCCTGCGCCTGGCCGGTGAACTGATCGATGCTTCTGAAGGTCGTGGTGCAGCTGTCAAGAAACGTGAAGACGTGCATCGTATGGCCGAAGCCAACAAGGCTTTCGCTCACTATCGCTTCTAAACTTCAGAGGATAGAGTCGTGGCTCGTAAAACACCTATTGCCCGTTACCGTAACATCGGTATCTGTGCGCACGTAGACGCCGGCAAGACCACCACTACCGAGCGTGTACTCTTCTATACCGGTCTGTCTCACAAGATCGGTGAGGTGCACGACGGTGCCGCTACCATGGACTGGATGGAGCAGGAACAGGAGCGTGGTATCACCATCACCTCCGCTGCGACCACCTGTTTCTGGAGCGGGATGAACCAGCAGTTCGATGAGCACCGCGTCAACATCATCGACACCCCGGGGCACGTTGACTTCACCATCGAAGTAGAACGTTCCCTGCGTGTTCTCGACGGTGCCGTCGTGGTTCTGTGTGCGTCCTCAGGCGTGCAGCCCCAGACCGAAACCGTATGGCGCCAGGCCAACAAGTACGAAGTGCCCCGCATGGTGTTCGTCAACAAGATGGACCGCGCCGGTGCCGACTTCTACATGGTCGTCGACCAGCTGAAGAAGCGCCTGGGTGCCGTACCTGTGCCGATCAACATGCCGATCGGTGCCGAAGACGAATTCAAGGGCGTTGTCGACCTGATTCGCATGAAGTCCATCATGTGGAACGAAGCCGATCAGGGCATGACCTATGATCTGGCCGAGATCCCGGCCGATCTGCAGGCCAGGGCCGAAGAACTGCGCGAGCAGATGATCGAAGCCGCCGCCGAAGCGTCCGAAGAGCTGATGGACAAGTACCTCGAAGGCGGTGAACTGTCTGAAGACGAGATCAAGGCCGGCCTGCGCGCCCGTACCCTGAACAACGAAATCGTGCCGATGCTGGCCGGTTCCGCGTTCAAGAACAAGGGTGTTCAGGCAATGCTGGACGCCGTCATCGAATACTTGCCGTCGCCGAAGGAAGTCAAGGCGATCGAAGGTACCCTGGATGACAGGGACGAAACCCCTGCGACCCGCGAAGCCGACGACGAGGCGCCGTTTGCCGCGCTGGCGTTCAAGATCGCAACCGACCCCTTCGTCGGTACCCTGACCTTCGTCCGCGTCTACTCCGGCGTTCTGAATTCCGGCGACAGCGTCTTCAACTCTGTCAAGCAGAAGAAAGAGCGTATCGGCCGTATGGTGCAGATGCACGCAAACAGCCGGGAAGAGATCAAGGAAGTCCGTGCCGGCGACATCGCCGCGATGATCGGTCTGAAGGACGTCACCACCGGTGACACCCTCTGCGACCTGGACAACAAGATCATCCTCGAGCGCATGGAGTTCCCGGAGCCGGTTATCTCCGTCGCCGTCGAGCCGAAGTCCAAGGCCGACCAGGAGAAGATGGGTATCGCGCTGGGCAAACTGGCCCAGGAAGACCCGTCCTTCCGCGTCGAAACCGATCAGGAATCCGGTCAGACCATCATCTCCGGTATGGGTGAGCTGCACCTGGACATCATCGTCGACCGCATGCGTCGCGAGTTCAAGGTCGAAGCCAACATCGGCAAGCCGCAGGTGGCCTACCGTGAGAAGATCCGCAAGCCTGTCGAAGCAAACCACAAGTTTGCCCGTCAGTCCGGTGGTCGTGGTCAGTATGGTCACGTCGTTGTTGAGTTCAGCCCGTCCGACGAGGAAGGTCTGGAGTTCATCAACGAGATCGTAGGGGGTACTATTCCGAAGGAATACATTCCGGCGATCCAGAAAGGTATCGAAGAGCAGATGAAGAACGGCGTCATCGCGGGCTACCCGCTGATCGGCCTGAAGGCTCGTCTGTACGACGGTTCCTTCCACGAGGTTGACTCCAACGAGATGGCGTTTAAAATCGCAGCTTCTCAGGCGTTGAAGAAGTACGCCCAGGAAGCGAGCCCATGCCTGCTGGAGCCGATGATGAAAGTGGAAGTCGTGACTCCGGAAGAGTACATGGGCGACGTCATGGGCGACCTGAACCGTCGTCGTGGCCTCGTTCAGGGCATGGAAGACACCACCTCTGGCAAGGTTATCCGTGCTCAGGTGCCGCTGGGCGAAATGTTCGGTTATGCAACCGATCTGCGTTCCGCAACTCAGGGTCGTGCGACCTACTCAATGGAGTTTGATGACTACGCCGAAGCGCCCCAGAACATCGCTGAAGCTGTTATCAACCAGAAATAATTACGCCTAATTGATCAAGAGGTATTCATTGTGGCTAAGCAAGCATTTGAACGTAGCAAACCGCACGTTAACGTCGGCACCATCGGTCACGTTGACCACGGTAAAACGACTCTGACTGCGGCTCTGACCCGCGTTTGTTCCGAAGTCTGGGGCGGCGCTGCCGTTGCTTTCGACGGTATCGACAACGCACCGGAAGAGCGTGAGCGTGGTATCACCATCGCGACTTCTCACGTCGAGTACGAATCTCCGATCCGTCACTACGCGCACGTTGACTGCCCGGGACACGCCGACTACGTCAAGAACATGATCACCGGTGCGGCGCAGATGGACGGCGCTATCCTGGTATGTGGCGCAACCGACGGCCCGATGCCGCAGACCCGCGAGCACATCCTGCTGTCCCGTCAGGTTG
The DNA here is from genome assembly GCF_042661465.1 of Marinobacterium aestuariivivens. Lineage (NCBI taxonomy): Bacteria > Pseudomonadati > Pseudomonadota > Gammaproteobacteria > Oceanospirillales > Oceanospirillaceae > Marinobacterium > Marinobacterium aestuariivivens. Next base: position 2,553,813 of record NZ_JBHSWE010000001.1, read on the forward strand.
GCGTTCCGTACATCGTCGTGTTCCTGAACAAGGCCGACCTGCTGGCTGAAGACTGCGGCGGCGTCGATTCCGACGAGTACGCAGAGATGCTGGAACTGGTCGAAATGGAACTGCGCGAGCTGCTGGACCAGTACGACTTCCCGGGCGACGACACTCCGATCATCGCCGGTTCCGCGCTGATGGCCCTGAACGGCGAAGACGAGCACGAGCTGGGCACCACTGCCGTCAAGAAGCTGGTCGAAACCCTGGACTCCTACATTCCGGAGCCGGAGCGTGCGATCGATCAGCCGTTCCTGATGCCGGTCGAGGACGTCTTCTCGATCTCCGGTCGTGGTACCGTTGTGACCGGTCGTGTCGAGCGTGGCATCATCAAGGTCGGTGATCCGATCGAGATCGTCGGTATCCGCGACACCCAGACCACCACCTGCACCGGTGTCGAAATGTTCCGCAAGCTGCTGGACGAAGGTCGTGCAGGCGAGAACATCGGCGCGCTGCTGCGTGGCACCAAGCGTGACGACGTTGAGCGTGGTCAGGTCCTGGCCAAGCCGGGCACCATCACGCCGCACACTCAGTTCGAAGGCGAAGTCTACGTACTGAGCAAGGAAGAAGGCGGTCGTCATACTCCGTTCTTCAAGGGCTACCGTCCGCAGTTCTACTTCCGTACCACCGACATCACCGGTGCCTGCGAACTGCCGGAAGGTGTCGAGATGGTCATGCCGGGCGACAACGTCCAGATGTCCGTGACCCTGATCAACCCGATCGCGATGGAAGAAGGTCTGCGCTTCGCCATCCGTGAAGGCGGTCGTACCGTCGGTGCCGGCGTTGTATCCAAGATCCTCGCCTAAGATCAGATTCTGATCTAAAGCGTTGAAAAGGCCCTCTTCGGAGGGCCTTTTTTGTTATGGGTGACAGGTTGCGCGTAGGAGCGCCGCCCCGGTGCGAATAGATCCGGCACGGTGCCGAATCCTGTTCGCCGCGGGGCGCGGCTCCTACGGGCTGTTTATTAATTAACCTTTCCCCTTGACGCTGTTGACACAGCTGAGTAGAATTTGCGTCCCCTCGTAGTAGGGGAGGCCGGCTATTGCCGTTCAAAAACTTTGATTAAGTGTGATCGAAATGCAGAATCAGAAAATTCGAATTCGTCTGAAGGCGTTTGATCATCGCCTGATCGACTCTTCCGCTCTGGAGATCGTAGAGACTGCAAAGCGGACAGGCGCTCAGGTGCGTGGTCCGATCCCACTTCCAACCCGCAAAGAGCGTTACACCGTACTGATTTCTCCGCACGTCAACAAAGACGCCCGCGACCAGTATGAAATCCGTACTCACAAGCGTGTTCTGGATATCGTCGAGCCGACAGAAAAAACTGTCGACGCTCTGATGAAGCTGGACCTTGCTGCGGGCGTAGAAGTGCAGATCAGCCTCGGCTAATTCAGCACTGCGCATACTCATTTTAATGAAGCGCTGTTTGTGGAATGCCCTGGAAAGGGTAGCCGTAGTGGGTAACAGCCCCGTACACAACTGGCAAGAGGTTTAAAAATCATGGCTGTAGGTCTTATCGGACGTAAAGCGGGTATGACCCGTGTCTTCACTGAAGATGGCGTATCCGTGCCAGTCACCGTCATCGAGGTCGAGCCGAACCGTGTGACCCAGGTGAAATCCGTCGATGCAGACGGTTATGCCGCCGTTCAGGTCACTACCGGTGGCCGCAAAGCGAACCGGCTGAGCAAGCCGGAAGCGGGTCACTATGCTAAGGCCGGTGTTGAAGCCGGTCGCGGTTTGTGGGAGTTCCGCCTGTCGGGTGACGAAGAAATCAACGTCGGCGACGCGCTGACTGTTGAGCGCTTCGAAGCAGGTCAGAAAGTAGACGTTACCGGTGAATCCAAGGGTAAGGGCTTCCAGGGTGCGATCAAGCGCTGGAACTTCCGTACTCAGGATGCCACCCACGGTAACTCTCTGTCTCACCGTGCTCCGGGTTCTATCGGACAGTGTCAGACTCCTGGTCGTGTCTGGAAAGGCAAGAAAATGGCGGGTCACATGGGTGCTGAGCGCGTAACCGTTCAGACTCTGGAAGTCGTTCGCGTTGACGCTGAACGCAACCTGCTGTTGATCAAAGGTGCCGTGCCGGGTGCAACCGGCGGTGACGTAATCGTTAAACCGGCTGTCAAAGCTGGCGCCTAAGGGAGGTTGACATGAATCTGAATCTCGCTGGAGCTAACGGTTCGGTTGAAGTTTCCGACCTGGCTTTTGGTAAAGAATTCAACGAAGCGCTGGTTCACCAGGTAGTTAACGCTTACCTGGCCGGCGCTCGTCAGGGCACTAAAGCCCAGAAAACCCGTTCGGAAGTATCCGGCGGTGGTGCCAAACCGTGGCGTCAGAAGGGTACTGGCCGTGCACGTGCCGGTACTATTCGCAGCCCGCTGTGGCGCACCGGTGGCGTAACTTTCGCTGCCAAGCCGCGTGAACACGCTCAGAAAGTGAACAAGAAGATGTACCGCGCCGCGCTGCGCTGCATTTTCTCCGAGCTGGTTCGTCAGGACCGCCTGGTCGTCGTCGAGGACTTCGCTGTCGAGTCTCCGAAAACCAAGCTGTTCGTGGCCAAGTTGAACGAGCTGGCGCTGAACAACGCGCTGCTGATCACTGAAGACGTCGAGCAGAACCTGTACCTGGCTTCTCGTAACGTTCCGCACGTTGACGTGCGTGACGCTGCAGGCATTGACCCTGTCAGCCTGGTGGGCTTCGAGAAGGTGCTGGTGACTGTACCTGCTCTGAAGAAAATCGAGGAGGTACTGGCATGAACCAGGCTCGCATTTATCAGGTGCTGATGGGGCCGCACATCTCCGAGAAGGCGACTATCGTGGCTGAGGGTTCTCAGCAGGTCGTTTTCCGTGTGGCGAAAGATGCTACCAAGCCGGAAATCAAAACCGCTGTTGAAGTGCTTTTCAACGTCAAGGTGAAAGGTGTCAACATCGTCAACGTCAAGGGCAAAACCAAGCGCACCGCGCGTGGCCTTGGCAAGCGGAGCGACGTTCGCAAGGCCTATGTCTGCCTGGCGGAAGGTTCCGAAATCGATTTCCTGGCTGGCGAATAAAAGGGGTTAAATCATGGCAGTTATGAAGACTAAGCCGACCTCTGCTGGACGTCGTCATCTGGTCAAGGTTGTCAACCAGGAGCTGCACAAGGGCAAGCCGTTCGCAGCGCTGGTCGAGAAGAAGAGCAAGTCCGGCGGTCGTAACAACGCCGGTCGCATCACCACCCGTCACATCGGTGGTGGTCACAAGGCTCATTACCGTCTGGTCGACTTCCGTCGCAACAAGGACGGTATCCCGGCAACGGTCGAGCGTCTGGAATATGACCCGAACCGTTCCGCGCACATCGCTCTGCTGAAATACGCCGACGGTGAGCGTCGTTACATCATCGCACCGAAAGGCCTCAAGGCCGGTGCGGTTGTGAATTCCGGCATCGGTTCCGACATCAAGGTCGGCAACACGCTGCAGCTTCGCAACATCCCGGTGGGTTCCACGATCCACTGTATTGAACTGAAACCCGGTAAGGGTGCACAGCTGGCACGTTCCGCGGGCACTTCTGCTCAGCTCGTGGCGCGTGAAGGAGCTTATGCCACTCTGCGTCTGCGCTCCGGTGAGATGCGCAAGGTGCTGGTCGAGTGTCGCGCGACTCTCGGTGAGGTTGGCAACAGCGAACACAGCCTGCGTCAGCTGGGTAAAGCCGGTGCCAAGCGCTGGCGTGGTGTTCGTCCGACCGTTCGCGGTGTCGCAATGAACCCTGTCGATCACCCGCATGGTGGTGGTGAAGGCCGTACGTCCGGCGGTCGCCATCCGGTTACTCCGTGGGGTGTTCCGACTAAAGGTCATAAGACCCGTAAGAACAAGCGTACCGACAAGCTGATCGTACGCCGTCGTTCTGCCAAGTAACTAATCTGAGGATACAGCTGTGCCACGTTCACTGAAGAAAGGTCCCTTTATTGACCTTCACCTGCTGAAAAAGGTAGAAGCTGCAATCGAGAGCAACGACCGTCGTCCGCTGAAGACCTGGTCGCGTCGCTCTACGATCTTCCCGAACTTTGTGGGTTTGACGATTGCAGTTCATAACGGTCGCCAGCATGTGCCGGTGTTTGTCACCGAAGACATGGTTGGCCACAAACTGGGTGAGTTCGCTGCAACTCGCACTTACCGTGGACATGCGGCCGATAAAAAGGCCAAGAAGAAGTAACGGGGGATAAGAGATGGAAGTTGCCGCTAAATTAAAAGGCGCCCGCCTGTCCGCCCAGAAAGCTCGCTTGGTCGTTGACCAGATCCGCGGTAAGTCTGTGGGTGAAGCTCTGAACATCCTGGCGTTCAGCCCCAAAAAAGGTGCGGCGATTGTCAAGAAGGTACTGGAGTCTGCTATCGCGAATGCGGAGCACAACGAAGGTGCCGACATTGATGATCTGCGCGTTTCCACTGTCTTCGTCGACGAAGGCATGAGCATGAAACGCATCAAGCCGCGTGCGAAAGGTCGCGCTGACCGTATTCTGAAGCGCACCTGCCACATTACCGTCAAGGTAGCCGACTAAGCGCTGAGCTAGGAGAGTTCGAAATGGGTCAGAAAGTACATCCGACCGGTATTCGCCTTGGCGTCGTAAAAGACCATACCTCGACCTGGTATGCCGACAAGGGCGAATACGCCAGCAAGCTGCTGAACGACCTGCAGGTGCGCGAGTACCTGGAGAAGCAGCTGAGCAATGCGTCTGTTAGCCGTATCGAGATCGAGCGTCCGGCACAGAACGCCAAGATCACCATTCACACCGCCCGTCCGGGTATCGTGATTGGCAAGAAGGGCGAAGACGTCGAGAAGCTGCGTAACGCAGTCTCCGCGATGATGGGTGTGCCCGTGCACATCAACATCGAGGAAGTTCGCAAGCCCGAGCTGGACGCCAAACTGGTTGCCCAGAGCGTTGCGGGTCAGCTGGAGCGTCGCGTCATGTTCCGTCGCGCCATGAAGCGCGCGGTACAGAACGCCATGCGGATCGGTGCCAAGGGCATCAAGATCCAGCTGGGCGGCCGTCTGGGTGGCGCCGAGATCGCGCGTACCGAGTGGTACCGTGAAGGTCGTGTTCCGTTGCACACCCTGCGTGCGGACATCGATTACGCTACCTACGAAGCGCACACCACCTACGGTGTGATCGGCGTTAAAGTCTGGATCTTCAAGGGCGAGGTTCTTGGCGGCATCGAGCAGGTGCGTGCCGAGAAGAACGCGCCCAAGAAGAAAGCTAAGTGAGGTAGACGTCAATGCTGCAACCTAAACGACTGAAATTCCGTAAGGTGATGAAGGGTCGCAACCGCGGCCTGGCACAGCGCGGCAGCAAGGTGAGCTTCGGCGAATTCGGCCTGAAAGCCACCGGCCGTGGCCGCATCACCGCACGTCAGATCGAAGCTGCGCGTCGTACCATGACCCGTCACGTCAAGCGTGGCGGCAAGATCTGGATCCGCGTCTTCCCTGACAAGCCGATCACCACCAAGCCGCTTGAAGTACGTATGGGTAAGGGTAAGGGTAACGTCGAGTACTGGGTAGCCCAGATTCAGCCGGGTAAAGTGCTGTTCGAAATGAGCGGTGTTCCGGAGACTCTGGCTGCCGAGGCATTCGCGCTTGCCGCTGCCAAGCTGCCTGTTCCCACAACCATTGTTAAGCGGACGGTGATGTGATGAAAGCGACCGAACTGCGTGATAAGTCCGTAGATGAGCTGCAGCAGGAACTGCTGGGGCTCCTGAAGGATCAGTTCAATCTGCGCATGCAGAAGGCAACTGGTCAGCTGGCGCAGAACCACCTGTTGAGCCAGGTTCGTCGCGACATTGCTCGTGTGAAGACTGTACTGAACGAAAAGGCAGGTGACTAAGTATGAGCGCTGAAAAACGTACTCGAACTGTGACCGGTAAAGTTGTCAGCGACAAGATGGACAAGTCCATCACGGTGCTGGTTGAGCGTAAGGAAAAACACCCGATTTACGGTAAATACGTAAAACGTTCTACCAAGCTGCACGCTCATGACGAAAAGAACGAGTGTCAGGTCGGTGACTGGGTAACCATCGCGGAAACCCGTCCGCTGTCCAAGACCAAAACCTGGTCGCTGGTTCGTATTGAAGAGCGCGCAGCGAAGGTGTAATATATTGCGCCTTTGCTCCATTTGACGATCCGCCTGTTCGGGCCAGGTAAGGCCGGGCAGGCGGAACGATATTATTTTTGGAGTAGACCATGATTCAGACTGAATCGATGCTTGATGTCGCTGACAACAGCGGTGCCAAGCGAGTGCAGTGCATTAAGGTCCTGGGCGGCTCTCATCGTCGCTACGCCCGCATCGGTGACATCATCAAGGTGACTGTCAAGGAAGCGATTCCGCGTGGCAAGGTGAAAAAAGGCCAGGTTCTGAAGGCTGTCGTAGTGCGTACCCGTAAGGGTGTGCGTCGTCCCGACGGTTCCCTGATCCGCTTTGATACCAACTCAGCGGTTCTGCTGAACCAGAACGATGCCCCTATCGGTACTCGTATCTTCGGCCCGATTACGCGTGAACTTCGCTCCGAGAAGTTCATGAAGATCATTTCCCTGGCGCCTGAAGTGCTCTAAGACCCGGTCGCAGTTTGACCGAGTACTTTGAAAACGCCAATCCCGAGAGGGCTTGGCGTTTTTGAGCATGAGAGGGTAGCAGGAAACGAATTAGGTATAACATGCGCAAGATTCGACGCGACGATGAAGTCATCGTCATCGCAGGTAAAGACAAGGGCAAGCGCGGCAAGGTGCTGCGTGTGCTGGCCAACGATCGCCTGATCGTCTCCGGCATCAACATGGTGAAGAAGCACACCAAGCCGAACCCGATGGCGGGCAAGGCGGGTGGCATCGTTGAGAAGGAAGCCTCGCTGGCCACTTCCAACGTGGCGATCTTCAATCCGCAGTCCGGCAAGGGCGACCGCGTCGGCTTCAAGCTGCTCGAGGACGGCACCAAGGTGCGCATCTACAAGTCCAACGGCGAAGTCATTGGCGGATAAGGGGGTTGTTGTCATGTCTAGACTGAAAGCGCTTTACAACGAAACCGTTCGGCAGCAGCTCAAAGAAGACCTGCAGGCTCCGAGCGTCATGGCTGTCCCCCGCGTCACCAAGATCACCCTGAACATGGGTGTCGGTGAGGCCCTGGGCGACAAGAAACAGCTGGAAAACGCTGTGGCCGACATGCAGGCCATCGCCGGTCAGAAACCGGTCGTCACCCTGGCGCGCAAGTCCATCGCGGGCTTCAAGGTGCGTGAAGGCTGGCCGATCGGCTGCAAGGTCACGCTGCGCGGTCAGCAGATGTGGGAATTCCTCGACCGTCTGGTCGACATTTCCATTCCGCGTATCCGTGACTTCCGCGGTCTGAACCCGAAATCCTTCGACGGTCGCGGCAACTACAGCATGGGTGTCAAAGAGCAGATCATTTTCCCCGAAATCGATTACGACAAGGTGGACAAGCTGCGTGGGATGGATATCACCATCACCACCACTGCCAAGACCAATGAAGAGGGTCGTGCCCTGCTGGCTGCCCTGAACTTCCCGTTCAAGAAGTGATAGGGGGATATCGTGGCTAAACAATCCATGAAGGCACGTGAAGTCAAGCGTGCGAAGACCGTAGCCAAGTACGCTGCCAAGCGTGCCGAGCTCAAAGCAATCATCAACAGCCCGTCTTCTTCCGAAGACGAGCGCTGGGATGCCCTGGTCGCGTTGCAGAAGCTGCCGCGTGACGCAAGCCCGGCCCGTCAGCAGCGTCGCTGCCAGCTGACCGGTCGTCCGCACGCTGTTTACCGCAAGTTCGGCATCTGCCGTAACAAACTGCGTGAAGCAGCCATGCGTGGCGATGTGCCGGGTCTGAAAAAGGCCAGCTGGTAAGTCACCGCTGGTTTTACGGTAAGCATGGTGGTCAGGGCAGGGCGCAGCGCGCCCTGCTACCGCACCAAGCTGCACATGAGAGGAAGTTAAACGCATGAGCATGCAAGATACACTGGCGGATATGTTCACCCGTATCCGCAACGGCCATATGGCGCAGAAGCAGGCCGTATCCATGCCGTCTTCCAAGCAGAAGATTTCCATTGCGAAAGTGCTGAAGGAAGAGGGTTACATCGCCGACTACGCCGTAGAAGGTGATGTGAAGCCGGTTCTGAACGTCGAGCTGAAATACTTCGAAGGCAAGCCGGTTATCGAAGAGATCAAGCGCGTAAGCCGTCCGGGCCTGCGTATCTACAAAGCCGCCAACGACCTGCCGAAAGTGGCCGGTGGTCTGGGTGTCGCGATCATCTCTACCAATAAAGGTGTGATGACCGATCGCGCTGCGCGTACCGCTGGTGTCGGTGGTGAAGTGATCTGCACGGTATTCTAAGGGGTTAATTATGTCTCGAGTAGGTAAAAAACCCGTTGCTGTACCGGCAGGCGTAGATCTGAAGATTGACGGTCGCACCATCAGCGCCAAGGGCAAGAACGGCCTTCTGACCCTGGACGTTCACCCGAGCGTCGAAGTCAAGCAGGAAGAAAGCAATCTGCTGTTCGCTCCGGCTGACAACAGCAAGCTGGCCAACGCCCTGTCCGGTACCGTTCGTTCCCTGGTGAACAACATGGTCGTCGGTGTCAGCGAAGGCTTCAAAAAGACCCTGGAACTCCAGGGTGTCGGTTACCGTGCGGCTGTCAAAGGCAACACCGTTAGCCTGACGCTGGGCTTCTCCCACCCGATCGAGTACGTACTGCCTGAAGGTATTGCTGCCGAGTGCCCGAACCAGACCACAGTCGTGATCAGCGGTGCTGACAAGCAGCGCGTGGGCCAGGTGGCAGCAGAGGTGCGTGGCTTCCGTCCGCCTGAGCCGTACAAGGGCAAGGGTGTTCGCTACGCTGACGAATATGTTCGCCGTAAAGAAGCGAAGAAAAAGTAAGGCAGGGTTATGAACGCTAAGAAACAAGCTCGTATCCGTCGTGCACGCCGCTCCCGCCTGAAAATGCGCGAGCTGGGCACTGTACGTCTGTGCGTCAACCGTACTCCGCGTCATATCTACGCACAGGTTATTTCCGCTGACGGTGGCAAGGTTCTGGCCTCTGCCTCGACCGTCGAGAAAGATCTGCGCGAAGGCGCTACCGGTAACGTCGAAGCGGCTCAGAAGGTAGGTTCGCTGATCGCTGAGCGCGCGAAAGAAGCTGGTGTCACCAAGGTTGCATTTGACCGTTCCGGCTTCAAATACCACGGTCGTGTGAAAGCACTGGCTGACGCAGCCCGTGAAAACGGCCTGGAATTCTAAGGGGGTCGATAATGGCAAATCACGAACAGAAAGACGGCGATCTCCAGGAAAAGCTGGTTCAGGTCAACCGCGTCGCTAAAGTGGTTAAAGGCGGTCGAATCTTCGGTTTCACCGCTCTGACTGTCGTCGGTGACGGCAATGGCCGCGTTGGTTTCGGTCGTGGCAAGGCGCGCGAAGTGCCGGTCGCTATCCAGAAGGCAATGGAACAGGCTCGTCGCAACATGATCCGTGTCGAACTGAACGGCGGTACTCTGCAGTACCCGGTCAACGCTCGTCACGGTGCTTCCAAGGTCTACATGCAGCCGGCGTCTGAAGGTACCGGTATCATCGCCGGTGGCGCGATGCGTTCCGTTCTGGAACTGGCTGGTGTCCACAACGTCCTGGCCAAGTGCTACGGCTCAACCAATCCGGTGAACGTTGTTCGCGCGACCATCAAGGGTCTGCAGAACATGAACGCTCCGGACGACATTGCTGCCAAGCGCGGCAAGACCGTAGAAGAGATCCTGGGGTAATCGACAATGGCTAACACTTTGAAGGTATCTCTGGTACGCAGCCCGATCGGCACTCTGCCGAAGCACAAGCTGTGTGTAAAAGGTCTCGGCCTGCGTCGCATCGGTCACACTGTTGAAGTGGAAGACACGCCGGCGGTCCGTGGCATGATCAACAAAGTCAACTACATGGTTCGTGTAGAAGGCGAGTAAGAGGAGTTCGTCACATGCGTCTGAACACTCTGAGCCCTGGTGCTGGTTCCAAGCAGGCTCCGAAACGCGTTGGTCGTGGTATCGGTTCCGGTCTGGGCAAAACCGGTGGCCGCGGTCACAAAGGTCAGAAGTCCCGCTCCGGCGGTTCCGTCAAGCCGGGTTTTGAAGGCGGCCAGATGCCGCTGCAGCGCCGACTGCCGAAGTTCGGCTTCAATTCCCGTAAAGCCCGCTATGTTGCCGAGGTTCGTCTCAACGAACTGAACGCAATCCAGGCGGAGGTAATCGATCTGGCCGCGCTGAAAGCGGCGGATCTCGTTAACCACGACATCAAAGTGGCTAAAGTGATCCTGTCTGGTGAGATCGGCAAAGCAGTTACCGTATCCGGTCTGAAAGTGACCAAGGGTGCGCTGGCTGCGATCGAGGCTGCAGGCGGCAAAGTCGAGGCGTAAATGGCTAAACAAGGACAGATACCGGCGGGCATGCAGAGCGGACTGGGCGAACTTTGGGGTCGCCTGAGGTTCGTCCTGCTGGCGATCATTGTGTACCGCATCGGGGCTCATATCCCGGTGCCGGGGATCAATCCGGATCGTCTGGCCGCGTTGTTTGAACAGAATCAGGGGACCATTCTCAGTCTCTTCAACATGTTCTCGGGTGGTGCGCTGGAACGAATGAGTATCCTCGCACTGGGTATCATGCCGTACATCTCTGCATCCATTATCATGCAGCTGATGACGGTGGTGAGCCCGCAGCTCGAGCAGCTGAAGAAAGAGGGTGAGGCGGGTCGCCGTAAAATCAATCAGTACACCCGTTACGGAACCGTTGTTCTGGCGACCATCCAGTCGTTCGGCATGGCGGTGGGCCTGGCCAATCAGGGCGTCGCCTTCAGCGCGGACATCAGCTTCTATTTCGTTGCTGTGGTCACGCTGGTTGCGGGTGCCGTCTTCCTGATGTGGCTTGGCGAGCAGGTGACTGAGCGTGGTATCGGCAACGGTATCTCGATTCTGATCTTCTCCGGTATCGTGGCCGGTCTGCCCAGTGCGATCGGTCAGTCCTTTGAAGCGGCACGTCAGGGTGATCTCAACATCCTGGCGCTGCTGGCGATTGCGGTAATGGCCGTGGCGACCGTCGGCTTCGTGGTGTTCATGGAACGCGGCCAGCGCCGTATCACCATCAACTACGCGAAGCGTCAGCAGGGTCGTCGCGTCTACGCGGCGCAGTCGAGTCATTTGCCGCTGAAGGTCAATATGGCCGGGGTCATCCCGCCCATCTTTGCTTCCAGCATCCTGCTGTTCCCGGCCTCGGTTGGCCAGTGGTTTGGCCAGACCGAAGGCATGGAATGGCTGCAGGATATCGCGCTTGCGCTCGGTCCGGGCCAGCCGCTCTATATTCTGCTGTTTGCCATCTGCATCGTGTTCTTCTGCTACTTCTACACGGCGATTGTCTTCAATCCCCGCGACGTGGCAGACAACCTGAAGAAATCAGGTGCATTTATCCCGGGAATTCGTCCTGGTGAGCAGTCCGCACGCTATATCGATACTGTGCTGGGCCGTCTGACTCTGTTCGGTGCGCTGTACATCACCGCGGTATCGCTGATGCCGCAGTTTCTGGTGGTGGCCTGGAACGTGCCGTTCTACTTCGGCGGTACCTCACTGTTGATCGTGGTAGTGGTGGTCATGGACTTTATGGCTCAGGTGCAGTCGCATCTGATGTCTCACCAGTATGAGTCTCTGATGAAGAAATCTAACCTCAAAGGCGGTGGCGCGGGATTCCTGCGCTGATATCGTCACTTGGAGTGGATCATGAAAGTACGCGCATCTGTAAAAAAGATCTGCCGTAACTGCAAGATCGTACGTCGCAACGGTTCCGTGCGCGTGATCTGCAAAGTAGAACCGCGTCACAAGCAGCGCCAGGGTTAATTTCCCGGCGAAAAGGGCGTGGAGGGTGCGTTGCCTTGATTTATTTTTGATCAGGGTGTAGTATTGCGCGCCTTCCACGAACGTAAGAATTAGTATGGCGCTCATTTGGAAGTCAATGAGTGCCCGAAGACGGAGTAAATTGAATGGCCCGTATAGCTGGCGTCAATATTCCTGACAATAAGCATGCGGTAATTTCTCTTACTTACATTTACGGGATTGGCCGCACTACCGCCCAGAAGATCTGCGACAACCTCGGAATCGCTCCGAGCACAAAAATCGCCGATCTGACCGAAGAGCAGCTCGATAACGTTCGTGGCGAAGTTACCAAGCTGTCTGTAGAGGGCGATCTGCGCCGTGAAGTCAACATGAGCATCAAACGTCTCATGGACCTCGGGTGCTTCCGTGGCCTGCGTCACCGCCGCAATCTGCCGGTACGTGGTCAGCGCAGCAAGACCAATGCGCGTACGCGCAAAGGTCCGCGCAAGCCGATCCGTAAGTAAGTGGTAAGCGATAGGAATTTCCGATATGGCAAAGCCAGGTAATCGCACACGCAAGAAGGTTAAAAAGCAGGTAGTGGATGGCTTCGCGCACATCCATGCCTCTTTTAACAACACTATCATCACCATTACCGATCGCCAGGGTAACGCGCTTTCCTGGGCAACTTCCGGTGGCTCAGGCTTCCGTGGTTCCCGTAAGAGCACCCCGTTCGCTGCACAGGTTGCAGCCGAGCGCGCCGGTCAGGCGGCTCTGGAGTATGGTTTGAAAAATCTCGACGTGTTTGTCAAAGGTCCTGGACCGGGTCGCGAGTCGGCAGTGCGTGCACTGAACGCTTGTGGCTACAAAATTGCAAACATCACGGACGTGACGCCGATTCCGCACAACGGATGCCGTCCGCCGAAAAAACGTCGCGTATAAACTGGAGACGGTAAAATGGCCCGATATCTTGGACCTAAGTGCAAGCTGTCTCGCCGTGAAGGTACAGATCTGTTCCTTAAGAGCGGCGTTCGTGCACTGGACAGCAAATGCAAAGCAGAAGCTGTTCCGGGGATGCACGGCGCGCGCCGGGGACGTCTGTCCGACTACGGTCTGCAGCTGCGCGAAAAACAGAAAGTACGTCGTATGTACGGCGTTCTGGAACGTCAGTTCCGCAACTACTACAAAGAAGCGGCTCGCCGCACTGGTGCAACCGGTGAAAACCTGCTCCAGCTGCTGGAAAGCCGTCTCGACAACGTCGTGTACCGCATGGGCTTCGGCTCGACTCGCGCGGAGTCCCGTCAGATCGTTGCTCACCGCCAGATCACCGTTAACGGTCAGGTTGTGAACATTGCATCGTACCAGGTGAAAGCCGGTGACGTGGTCGCAGTTCGTGAGAAGGCCAAGAACCAGCTGCGTATCAAGAGCGCTCTGGAGCTGGCTGCTCAGCGTGCCCCCGTTGAGTGGGTTGAGGTAGACGCAGGCAAAATGGAAGGCACTCTGAAAGCCGTTCCTGAGCGTAGCGAGCTGTCCGCCGACATCAACGAGCACCTGATCGTCGAGCTGTACTCCAAGTAATTCTTGAACACTTTATTGGTGGAACTATGCAGCGTTCTGTAAACGAGTTTCTAAGCCCGCGTCACATCGACGTACAGGAAATCAGCAAGACTCGCGCTAAGGTGACTCTCGAGCCGCTGGAGCGTGGTTTTGGCCACACGCTGGGTAATGCGCTGCGCCGTATTCTGCTCTCTTCCATGCCGGGCTTTGCCTTCACGGAAGTCGAGATCGATGGCGTGCTGCACGAGTACAGCACGGTTGAAGGCGTTCAGGAGGATGTCATCGAGATCCTGCTGAACCTGAAAGGTGTCTCGGTTGCCCTTCACAACGGTGAAGAAGCGACCCTGACCCTGAGCAAGTCCGAGCCGGGTCCTGTGACAGCTGGTGATATCCAGCTGACCCAGGATGTAGAGATTGCCAACCCGGAACACGTGATCGCTCACCTGAACGAAGGTGCGAGCCTGAACATGCAGCTGAAGGTAACCCGCGGTCGCGGTTACGTTCCGGCTGATGCTCGCATCGGGGACGAGGAGGAAACTCGTGCTATCGGTCGCCTGCAGCTGGACGCTACTTACAGCCCGGTACGCCGCGTTTCCTACGTTGTAGAAAGCGCGCGTGTCGAGCAGCGTACAGACCTGGACAAGCTGGTAATCGACATCGAATCCAACGGAACCATTGATCCGGAAGAATGCATTCGTCGTGCTGCTACCATTCTGCAGCAGCAACTGGCGGTATTCGTGGATCTCGAAGATGCGGCTGATCAGGCCAAGGTCGAACCGGCCGAGCCGGAAATCGATCCTGTTCTGCTGCGCCCGGTTGATGATCTGGAACTGACTGTACGTTCCGCCAACTGTCTGAAAGCAGAACAGATCTACTACATCGGTGACCTGATCCAGCGTACCGAAGTTGAGCTGCTGAAGACTCCGAACTTGGGCAAGAAGTCGCTGACCGAGATCAAGGACGTCCTGGCATCCAAAGGTCTGTCTCTGGGTATGCGTCTTGAGAACTGGCCACCGGCCAGCCTTAAGAACGACGATAAGGTCGCGTCCTAAGGCAGCGAGTTGAACTGACTAAGTTGGTAAGGACTTAACAAATGCGTCATCGTAAATCTGGTCGTCATTTTAATCGTACCAGTGCGCACCGCAAAGCGATGTTCAAAAACATGGCAGTGTCTCTGTTCGAACACGAACTGATCAAGACCACACTGCCGAAGGCGAAAGAACTGCGCCGCTTTGCCGAGCCGCTGATCACCCTGGCCAAGACTGACAGCGTGGCTAACCGCCGCCTGGCTTTCTCTCGTACCCGCAGCAAAGAAGCCGTAGGCAAGCTGTTCAACGAGCTGGGTCCGCGCTATGCAACTCGCCCGGGCGGTTACGTCCGCATTATGAAATGCGGCTTCCGTGCCGGCGACAATGCTCCGATGGCATATGTAGAACTGGTTGACCGTCCGGCCGGCCTGACTGCAGCTGACGAGTCTGCTGAAGACTAAATTCTTCAGCTAAGCGCAAAAACACAAAACCCGACCTTTTGGTCGGGTTTTTTTGTGCGCCCGGCACGGGCGCACTCCTGGAGGTGCATGTCCTCCCGTAAGCTGGCCACAGCGAACGAAGTGAAGCGCAACTGCGCAAAGGTGACTGACCGTGGGAAGGAAGCGTGGAGCGTAAATCGTGAGCCGATGAACAAGAATCGGATATGAGGCGCCGCCGAGCAGGGCGAGCGGGCAAGAAGCCGCGACAGCCCTGCCCCAAACGGCCAGCGATGAAACCGGCCTTGCGCGACAAGAGTCGGAGGACGCAGGGCGAGACCTGCTGAGGCAGGTGCTCGCGAGAGAAAACATGCAGCGTGCCTGGAAACGCGTGAAGGCAAACAAGGGTGCCGCAGGCGTTGATGGTCTGGATATAGCCCAGACCGGGACGTGCCTGAAACAGGCATGGCCAAGCATCCGACAGCAACTGCTGGACGGCACGTACAGGCCCCGGCCTGTGCGGCGTGTGGGCATCCCGAAGCCAGACGGAAGTGAACGTGAGTTGGGTATTCCCACTGTGACCGACCGTCTGATACAGCAGGCACTGTTGCAGGTGCTGCAACCGTTGATCGATCCGACCTCCAGCGAGCACAGCTACGGGTTTCGCCCCGGTCGCCGGGCGCGGGACGCGGTGCTGGCCGCGCAGCGCTATGTCCAGCAAGGTTGCCACATCGTGGTCGATGTTGACCTGTCGAAGTTCTTCGACCGGGTCAATCACGACATCCTGATCGACCGACTCAGTAAGCGCGTGAAGGACGCCGGGGTGATCCGGCTGATTCGTGCCTATCTGAACGCGGGGATTATGGATGGCGGCGTGGTGATCGAGCGGGTGGAGGGCACGCCGCAAGGCGGTCCGCTCTCACCGCTGCTGGCCAAGGTGTTGCTCGATGAGGTGGATCGTGAGCTTGAGCGTCGAGGGCACTGCTTTGCCCGTTACGCTGATGACTGCAATGTATACGTGCGCAGTCAGAAGGCGGGCGAGCGGGTGATGCGCCTGCTGCGGCGTTGCTACGATAAACTGCGCCTGAAGATCAATGAATCCAAAAGTGCGGTGACCCGCGTGTTCAGCCGCAAACTCCTTGGCTATGCCCTGTGGCAGGGTCGGGATGGCGAGGTGCGGCGCGCGGTATCGGAAAAGGCGCTGAAGGCGTTCAAGCAAAGGGGCAGGCAACTGACCCGACGAAACGGCGGACGTAGCATGGCCGAGGTGGTCGAGAAGCTGCGACGCTATCTGTTGGGTTGGAAAGGCTACTTCGGCTTGGCACAGACGCCGCGCATCTGGCGCAGTCTGGATGGCTGGATACGTCGCCGCCTGAGGGCCCTCCAGTTCAAGCAGTGGCGCCGTGGCAAGACGATCTACCGGGAGCTGATCGGCCTGGGGCTGCCCCGTGGGTGGCGCAATCGGTAGCGGCGCTGAGCCGCCGTTGGTGGCATAACAGCCTCTCGGCGGGGCACCATGTGCTGACGATTGCCTACTTTGACCGGCTGGGGGTGCCGCGTCTCTCATGACCTCAACTTCTCGAACCGCCCGGTGCGGACCCGCATGCCGGGTGGTGTGGCAGGGGAACGGTCAGCAGTGCTGACCGCCCCTATGCCGATGTGGGTGCGTCAGGCATGGCGCGTAGCGATTCGGAAGGGTATCAGAGGTTGCGTTTATTAAAGGGCTCTGAAAACCTCTTGAATTCTGGATCTTTTTCATAGGTCTTTAGGAAATGCGCCCGATAGGCCTCCCGGAATGCCACCGGATCTTCATAGCTGTCCTCGGCTTTGAACCAGTTCTCTGGAGGGAGCAACTTATCAGGTAGTTTTGTTTTTCCATATCCAATCTTGACTCCGTGTGCACGCTTGAGCGATTCCAGATCCAATCCTTTCGCTTTACTCAAATCCGCATCACGCAATGAAGCCCGGTCAAACTTGCACTTGTCAAGCACCGCACCCTCAAATTTACAGCCACCCAGAAAGGCGTGAGTGAGGTCGGACTTTTCTAGTTTCGCGTTTCGAAAATCAGCATTTTCGAAATCTACTGCTTGGAAATTCATGCCCTTCAAATCTTTCCACTGTAAATTAGCACCACTCAAATTCAAACAGAAACAATTGTCTCTTTCGTAGGCGCGTTGTTCTTGTGATATATACCCAATTATTTCCAAAGCGGTCTGAACATCGATAAACCACTTCTTACATGTCAGTTCATCATTCTTGTTACAATCTGCCGATAACTCGCGTAACGAATTGAATCGGATATAGGCGCATAATGCGGTACATACTTGTATTTGATAGCGTTTACTGTCTTCCAGAATATGCTTGAGCGCATAAAGACCGCCAATGCGGACTTCGAAGTTCGGTTGCTCTTCCTCTATTTGAATTGAAGAATCATCCGGGGATTTATGCGTAATGCGGCGCACTGAATAGAGTTGGTCTGCAGCCTTTGCAAAACGGTTCGCGATCACTCTATTTTCTGCAGTGATTGCCTGATCGGACGCAATTTTTAAACGCCAAATTACAAAAGGTGCACCCAGATATGCGGCAAGAGTAAGACCAATGTTGCGAATCAGACCTCCATGGCCAGGCGGTGTGAGCATTGCTATAAGAAAATGGACTGCGAGAACTACTGCGCCAAAGAGATAAATAACGGTAATAGACTTTGGCGGTGGCTACAGCGATTCAAACAACCTGCTGGGTTCCAGTTTCTTATAAATATCAATAAAAATATTAAGCAGCTTCATCTCAGAATCCTCCAGAATGAATCAGTGTATTCGAGATGCCTCGGTTTCAGGTCGTAGTGCCGAATATTGTCGCGCCGCTGCATTGCCTTGGTCTAAAGACTCCATCGCTTCTCAGCGTAGCACAATGTGGTGGCGGGAATACAAAGAGGCCCCCGCTCTAGGGATGGGGCGCGATCTTCACATGAGGCTCATTGAGGATCCTATCTGGTTTATATCTCTGTTTTATAAAGAGTTATCCATTACTTATATCGCCAATGTTATTTATCGCGATGAAAATGTGACAATGATATTTCCCGCGGCCCGGTTTCACCCACATGACCGTCAAGCTCTTGGCCCGATCTCCATTTGCGTCATTGACAATCCCGTCTATATTTATGTCTGAGGTGGATTAGCCGCCTCACTCCATGATTCGTATACCTGTGATCACCTCCAGGAGGTAGCCACTATGCGTCATATCGAAGCGAAAAAGCCTATGGCGACAACAATTTCTGACGCGAAAGCCGCTTTCGCTGCAGGCAGACTTGATCGATACAAACCGCTTGCCACGACCGGTACTGAAGCGGTGAAATCCACCTGTACGGCCTCTTGGGGGCCTGCCATGCGCCGCTAAATCCTCAAGATCTAGGGAGGGAACCCTGCATACCGGAATGCAGTCTATGCGGGTGTCCCTCGTTTCCAGATGGAGTCAATCCGAAAGATGGCAGGCATTGCCAGTCTCTTATTGGCCAGGGAGTCAGTGGTATGGAATCAGCGAGAGAGGCGACACTCGTTCCACTCCAGGGGCCGGTCGAAATGGTCGTGCTGCAGGGTACCGGCTTTTGCAACCTCAATTGTGACTACTGCTATCTCTCGGAGGAAAGCCGGCACAACAAGGCGAAGATGCCACTGTCGACCATTCTGACGACCTTCGAAAAGCTGTTGGCCAGTTCTTGTCTCGACCTAGCAGATCAACTTCGTGTGAGCTGGCATTCGGGAGAGCCACTGGTTTTATCCCCAGCCTACTATCGAGCAGCGATGGAAGGCATTCTCGAGCTTCAGGCGAAGCACGGGTACACAAGCCCATCCATTACCTTCGATATCCAGACAAACGGCACGCTGATCAATCAGGAATGGTGCAACTTGTTGAAGGAGTATCGCTACTATCTGAGTATCGGTATCAGTTGCGACGGACCTGCCTTTCTCCATGACCGGCATCGAAAGACTTGGCGCGGCATTCCCAGCCATGACCGAACCCAACGCGGCATGTGTCTGCTAGCAGATAATGACATTCCCTTCGATATCACTGCTGTAGTGTCACCTGAAGGACTGGATTATCCTATCGAGTTTATCGAGTTTTTTATTCCGTTCGTAAATCATATTCGCGAATTCCACTTCAATCTTCATGATGAATTCTTCATCGATGCGAACGTGGAGGAGAAAGTCTGGCAATATTGCGAACGCTATGAGTCTTTTCTCCGAGCTCTGCTTTATCGCTGTGGGGAAAGCAATCATTCAAGCACGCCAAGAATTCGCAACTTTTCGTCTTTTTACAATCGACTTTTCGTTAGCCAAGCTGAAAGGCCTGGTTACGATGCTCGTAATATGAGTAAACCTTTCAAAACGCTCAGCATTGAGGTCAACGGTGATGTGACAACTTTTTATGCCGGCCTGACTGTGGATGAATGCAAGGATTTGAAAAATCTTTACGGTGACGGTCGTGGTATGGTGATAGGAAATATTCTCACCGACACACTGGAAGAGATTACAAGAAATTCGAAGTTAGAGCGGATTACTGACGATTTTGAATACAGTCACCGGGCGTGCGAATCTCAATGTGAATACTTCGAACTCTGTTCGGGGGGTACAATCTCATCAAGTATCGGCGTTTTGGTCGATTTGATGCCACGGAAACGCCCGAGTGCAAGGTGCACGTGAAAACCTTTGCCGACACCTTGCTGGGCCACATTGACGAACATTTGTCTCGGCCATGAGTGCCCTGATCGAGCTGCCACTGGATCCGGGCTTCGTGAGCGGGAATACCCCGGATACCATCAGGGCCAGGTTACGGCAGATCGTGCGCAGCCTGAAGTTTGCTTGGGATGAGAACAGCTGTCTTTTGCGGATTCTTGGCCCGGATACGGGTTATCACGCGGCTGATCCGGATCTGCCTGGGTTACTCAAGACACAGGATCCGCCCATGGACCTGAACGACCTCTTCCATTATCGGTCGCGACAAGAACACTATGATCTATGTTTCGAGGATTGCTGGTCCGGTTACTTTATTGCCGATGAGCTGGCAAAGAGCAAAGATGATTTGGTTCTGATCCACCTGGATGACCATACGGACATGATGCCTAGCTTTTTGCTTTACACCGATGAAGGTCTTGTCAATCCAGCCTCCGGCCGTCCTTTCGATCCCCAACGCTCGGAGGACTGGACGAATGCGATCAATGCCGGGTGCGTGAGCATAGGCGATTTCATAACCCCATTGCTCTATGCCAACCGCAAACTGCACGTGCGCCACCTGAATAATGTTTCGGCAAGCAGTGCTCAGCCTCGCAAACTCTTGCGGGCGTCCTGCTTCTACCCCGAGATTCCAGAGTTCCGTTTTGCATCCCTGAAACAGGAAGAGGGCGATCTGCAACATGCCGACGGCAGTTACTTGGCGGGAACTGATCCGGAACGAGTACTTGCGAATCTTCCCCGCGGCCAGATAATCCTACATATAGACCTGGATTATTTTATCAACGACTTCAACGGCAATGTCGGTGCTGCCGCCACTGCATCACATAGCGAAATGCGCCAGTTGGCCCTGCTCAAATTGAACCTTTTTTTGAGGCCATGATACAGCGGGTACCCCAGCTCGATCGCTGTATCATTGCCACCTCCCCAGGTTTCTGCTGTGCGTCGCACTGGGAGTGGTTACTGGAAAGACTTCAGGCGGGTCTAGAGCGAAAACTGTCCACAGTCTAGTGTTGGTATCCAATCATGGCAGGCATCTATATTTTAGCAACACGCCAGGACGCCCGAAAAATCGTCGACTGGATGTCATACGAAGGACAGATCTCTGAAGCCGAGATTGCCGCCATCGTTGATTATCCGGATCTGGTTGATGATCAGGGTGTTCATTCTTCGAACATTCCGGTTATCGGTTTCAAGCAGTTGTGCTCACGACTCTCGGCCGAGGATATGGTGGTGGTAGTCGGTCAGCAGTTCAAGCATGCCGTCAGCGAACTGTTCGCCCGGGGTATTAACAATGTCTTCGACGGTCAGGCGGCTTTAGCCAGCCACGATCTGAGTCATCGTTTCATCCATATCGCCGCTCCCTATCACATAGGCGCTAATTATCCAGAGTTACTTGACGATAGCCACGTCCATTTGCGCCGCTATACTGCCGAACCTCTCGACGTAAATCGGATTCCGGGCCACAAGCTGTTTGTCGTTAACAGTGTGCCAAAATCCGGCACGGCATGGATGATGGCCATGCTGGAAAGAATGCTTGGCGTAAAAGCAAAGCAGCAGATCACCTTGTCACATGTCATGGATATCATACAGGATGGGAGTAAACCCAATGTTCATGGCGTCGTGGTTCTGGTCCGCGATTTGAGAGATGTGGTGGTTTCCTGGTTCCATGACCTGGCGCGGAGCGATCTACGCAACGGCTTTTGCGAGCCACGCTATACCGATATCACGGAATTTTACTTCGGACACCTGATTGGTCTGCTTAGCGCTAGCCGCCGTTATGCCTTCGGTAACCTCGCCGATTGGTTAAACCTGGTCACCTGTAATGGCTTTCCGATTGTGCGTTACGAAGATCTTGTCCGCGATACGTCGTACCGGTTACGCAAGGTCATGAACTTCTGGAAGGTTCGCGTACCGGAGCAGACGATCGCCGATGTGGCCAGACGGCTGTCCTTTGACAAAATGCCGCAGACCTTGGCAACGCAGCAGGGATATGTTTCGGATCTGGTGAAAACTGGTCACCTGCGTAAAGGTTTGGTCGGAGTCTGGAAAACAGAGCTTCCGCCGCGGGTGGCGGAGGACATCGAGCGACGGTTTTCTGCCTATCAGCAATGGCTGGGGTACGACCGGTAACAAGGGGAATGCCGCATGCTGCTGGATGCCCGAGACTTTAACGTCACGCTTGAGCGTTCGGTTGATCTGGCCATTGTCGGTGCCGGTCCCGCCGGTTTAGTGCTGGCGCGCGAATTGGCCGACCGTGCATCCGTGATGGTGATCGAAAGTGGTGGCCTTGGAGCGGACCCACAGGTCGATGCCTTGCAGCAAGGGGAATCCATCGGCCTCGATTATCCGTTGACCGAAACCCGTGCTCGCGGTTTTGGCGGGTCTGCGTCCCTGTGGGCCGGCTACTGTGCTTTGTTCGACCGCCACGATTTTCTAGAGCGTCCTTGGGTGGCCGGCAGTGGATGGCCGTTTGGAATTGAGGCGCTCGAGCCATATTATCCTCGAGTTGCCAAGCTGCTCAATCTTGGCGACGCAAATTTTGATGCCCGTGCCATCGCCGCGCAGGCCGGGAGTCCGTTGCCGATCGATAGCCCTCAAGTGATACCGACTGTATGGCGCTTTGGCATGCCTATCCAGCGATTTGGAGAGCCGTTGCTTCAGGCATTTCAGTCGGCTACGGCAATCACCGTCCTCAGCCATGCCACCGTCGTCGATATCCGCCTCAACTCGGGTCATCAGGTCGTAACCGAGCTGGTCGTGCGCACTCTCAACGGTCGACAAGGCCGTATCCGGCCCAAAGTCGTGGTTCTTGCTTGTGGCGGTTTGGAGACGCCTCGTCTCCTGCTAAACGCCGACAGCCAGGTCAGCGGAGGGCTGGGGAATAGCAGCGACCTCGTAGGCCGCTACTTCATGGAGCATCCGCACTTTGCCATCACATCTTTCGAATTAACGCAGCCGGGTATGTTTGCCCATTGGGCCGAGCGCGGGCGTGTGAACGCGGGACTGGAATACCTGTCGTGCCTGGGGCTCTCCGCTGAGGTACAGGAGGCATTGGGCGTGCTAAATGCGCGGCTGCACCTGTACAGAACACCGAGCATGACAGAAACGGACACCCCCGGGCTGGCCTCTTTATGGAGCAAGCACCCAATCCCGCTTCGCGTGTGACGCTATCGCAGCGCAAGGACGCGCTGGGCATGCGACGCTTGCAGCTTAACTGGCAGCTGAACGAGCTGGATCGGCACAGCTTTCTTGAAACGGCACGTGCTATCAGTGCCCAATTCGCACAGAAATACTATGCACGGATTCGCCATCCGATCCAGGACTCTCGCCGACTCAAGCTGCAACCTCTCCATTCCAATCACCAACTGGGCACTACTCGCATGGCCGAATCGAGCTCTCAGGGTGTGGTTGACCTGAATTGCCGAGTACATGGCATCCACAACCTTTATATTGCCAGCGGCAGTGTTTTCCCGACGGTGAGTTGGGCGAACCCGACGTTTACACTGATGGCGTTGAGCTACCGCTTGGCGGAGCATCTGCGTACCGAGTTAAAGTCAAGCCACATATCCGCGGAATCGAATACGGGCATGCTGTCCGAACATTATCAGAAGGCCAGGGGTAGCCATCATGGGCAACGGTTATTCACATATTGGAGTGTCGACCCACAATATGGAGGCAACCATCGAGTTTTATGAACGGGTGTTGGGTTTCAAGCGTGTTGTGGATAACCTGACACGTATCAATGAAGGCGGGACTCTGCGCCAGGTCTACTTCGATGTGGGCGATGCCCAGTACATCGTGTTCATGGAGCCGAAAGCGGTTGAGGGCATCTCCGATGATTATGATACGGGTATCAACGGCGCACTGGGATTGCCTGGCGGTATGTATCACCTTGCTTTTAGGGTTCGCACTCTCGACGCCCTGGAGTCCCGGCGGCAACAGCTGGAGGCTCGCTCGATTGAGGTATCACCGATAATCGACTTGGGACACGCCAGCTCGATTTTTTTCACAGACCCGAACCGGTTGCAACTAGAGCTCTCCTGCCAGACGCGTCCTTTTGACGAGTCGGACCTGCACCAGGAATCAACCGCCAGACTTGCGCGATGATCAGGCCCGCCCCCTTGACTTACAGCCAACCATTGGCGCAATCCGAGGAGGATCAAGCGCGGCTTCGCGCCGAACTCGGTGAAACCGGTTTTGCTCCATTTTGCGGCACCATCACTGGCGCGCCGCTCGACTTTCTCTACCAAGAATCCGTCCGGCAGTTCACAACAGCGCATTTGGCCATTGGCAATGAATTGTTGCAGTATCGCTCTCGCCTAGCGAGTCTCGGCCCTATCGGCGAAGGCTTTCTGTTGAGTGAGCCGTTGGGCAGTTTGTTGTATTCAGCCTTTGGTCAACGCTATCGGCTCAGCCCCCAGAGCAGCTGTTACACCTACTATCGTGAGGGGGACTTTCTTGCAGCCCACAGGGACGACGCCGACGGCTGCAGCGTCACGGTACTGGTGTATTTAGTCGCTGAATCTCCGCATCCGGAACTGCCTGAGTCGGGACTCTATCTCGATATATTCCAGGATGACAACGACCGGCCAGGAAACCGGCTTTGCCGTATCCAAACAATGGCCGGCGGGGTGGTGATAGGGCGTGGTTCGCAAGTTTGGCATGCCCGTAACCCGCTGTTGCGGCAGGAACGGGTCGATTTGTTAGCAGCCTGTTTTACACCCGCCGTGTAGTTTCAAATGCGAAGCGCCGCGGGCATCCACCGCAACGGCGTACCCGTATCGCCGCTGTGCTTCGGTTCGCTGCCCAAATCAACAGGCTGCGAGACTCACCGTGCTGAGACTTAACCCGCCGCAGACTGCGGCCGTGCCTCGAGCAGCGGCTTCAAAAACCGCCCGGTGTGCGAATGTTCGCAGGCCGCGACCTCCTCCGGGGTGCCGGTGGCGATGATTTCGCCGCCGCCGGTGCCGCCTTCCGGTCCCAGGTCGACGATCCAGTCGGCCGTCTTGATCACGTCCAGGTTGTGCTCGATCACGACGATGCTGTTGCCGTGATCGCGCAGGCGGTTGAGGACGTTGAGCAGCTGCTGGATATCGTAGAAGTGCAGACCGGTGGTGGGCTCGTCGAGAATATAGAGGGTCTTGCCGGTATCGCGCTTCGACAGCTCCTTGGCCAGCTTGACGCGCTGGGCCTCACCTCCCGAAAGCGTCGTCGCCGCCTGGCCGAGACGGATATAGGACAGGCCGACGTCGATCAGTGTCTGCAGCCGGCGCGCCAGCGCCGGGATCGCATCGAAGAACTCCCGGCCTTCCTCGACCGTCATCTCCAGTACTTCGTGGATGCTGCGCCCCTTGTACTTCACTTCCAGCGTCTCGCGGTTGTAGCGCTTGCCCTTGCAGACGTCGCAGGGCACGTAGATATCAGGCAGGAAGTGCATCTCGACCTTGATGACGCCATCGCCCTGACAGGCCTCGCAGCGTCCGCCCTTGACGTTGAAACTGAAGCGGCCCGGCTTGTAGCCGCGCGAGCGTGCTTCCTGGGTGCCTGAGAACAGCTCGCGGATCGGCGTGAAGATTCCGGTATAGGTGGCCGGATTCGAGCGCGGCGTGCGGCCGATCGGGCTCTGGTCGATATCGATCACCTTGTCGAAATGCTCCAGACCTTCGACGGCGCGGTGCTCGGCGGCATCGAGGGTGGTGGCATGATTCAGCTCGGTGGCGGCGACGGGATAGAGCGTCGAGTTGATCAGTGTCGACTTGCCGGAGCCGGAGACGCCGGTGATGCAGGTGAAGAGGCCGACCGGTATCTCCAGGTCCACCTCCTTGAGGTTGTTGCCGCGGGCGCCGGTCAGGCGCAGCAGCCGTTTCGGGTCGACCGGGTGGCGCCGGGCCGGTACCTCGATCCGGCGGGTGCCGCAGAGGTACTGGCCTGTCATCGATTCGGGATTCGCCATGACCTCGGCCGGGGTGCCCTGGGCGACGACCTGGCCGCCGTGGACGCCGGCACCGGGACCGATATCGATGACATAATCGGCCAGGCGGATGGCATCCTCGTCATGCTCGACGACGATCACGGTGTTGCCGAGATCGCGCAGGTGCTCCAGCGTCTGCAGCAGGCGTTCGTTGTCGCGCTGGTGCAGGCCGATCGAAGGCTCGTCGAGGATGTACATGACCCCGACGAGTCCGGCGCCGATCTGGCTGGCCAGGCGGATGCGCTGGGCTTCGCCGCCCGAGAGGGTGTCGGCATTGCGGTCCAGCGACAGGTACTCCAGGCCGACATTGACCAGAAACGACAGCCGCAGACGGATCTCCTTGAGGATCTTGTCGGCGATTTCGCCCTGCTTGCCGGTCAGGTTGAGGCCCTCGAAGTAGCGGTGGCTGTCACCGATCGCCAGTCGGGTGATTTCCGGCAGCGTTCGCTCGTCGATATAGACGTGACGGGCTTCCCGACGCAGACGGCTGCCGTGACAGGACGGGCAGGATTGCATGTTGAGGTACTTGGCCAGGTCCTCGCGCACCATCTCCGACTCTGTCTCGCGATAGCGCCGTTCGAGATTGTTCAGTACCCCTTCGAACGGGTGCGCCTTCTCGATGGTATCGCCGCGGTCGTTGACGTAACGGAAGGGTATGCTTTCCTTTCCGCTGCCGTTCAGGATCAGCTTGCGATGCCGCTCCTCCAGCTTGAAGAAGGGGGTATCCATGTCGAAGCCGGCATGGCGGCCCACCGCCTGCAGCTGCTGGTAGTAATAGAGGCTGCGGCGGTCCCAGCCGCGGATGGCTCCTTCGGACAGCGTCAGGCTGGGGTCATGGACCACCTTGTGCGGATCGAAATACTGCCGCACGCCCAGGCCGTCGCAGCTGGGACAGGCGCCGTGGGGGTTGTTGAACGAGAACAGCCGCGGTTCCAGCTCCTGGATGCTGTGGCCGCAGACCGGGCAGGCGAAGCGGGCCGAGAAGATCAGGTCCTCGCCGTCGCCATCCATCCAGGCCACCTTGGCCAGACCGTCGGTCAGCTCAAGCGCGGTCTCGAAGGATTCGGCCAGGCGGGTGGCGAGATCCTCGCGCACCTTGAAGCGGTCGATCACCACCTCGATGTCGTGCTTGCGATTCTTGTCGAGGTCAGGCGCGCTGTCCAGATCGGTGACGATGCCGTCGATGCGCGCCCGCACGAAGCCCTGGGTGCGCAGCTCGTTCAGCACATGCAGGTGTTCGCCCTTGCGGCCCTGTATCACCGGTGCCAGCAGCATCAACTTGCTGCCTTCCGGCATGGCCATCACCTGATCGACCATCTGACTCACGGTCTGGGCCGCCAGGGGCAGGTCGTGGTCCGGACAGCGCGGCTCGCCGGCGCGGGCGTACAGCAGACGCAGGTAGTCGTAGATCTCGGTGATGGTCCCCACCGTCGAGCGGGGGTTGTGCGACGTCGATTTCTGCTCGATCGAAATCGCCGGCGACAGCCCCTCGATATGATCGACATCGGGCTTCTCCATCACCGAGAGGAACTGGCGGGCATAGGTCGACAGCGACTCGACGTAGCGGCGCTGGCCCTCGGCATAGAGGGTATCGAACGCCAGCGACGACTTGCCGGAACCGGAAAGCCCGGTAATCACCACCAGCTTGTCGCGGGGGATTTCCAGGTCGATGTTTTTCAGGTTATGCGTGCGTGCGCCGCGTACCAGAATCTTGTCCATAGAGCGTCCCGACGGAATGACCAAAGCCCCTGATTATATAGTGTTCGCCGGCCAGCCAACACCGGGCTGAAAGGGATTGCACAGTCGGTGCGGTGAGGCAAGAAAAAGCGGCTTTCTGGAGAAGCCGGGAGCGGCTTGTGATATCCTTCACGGCTAACGTAAAAGCCTGTCGATGGACGCGGCAGGCCACGCAGAATTGAGTGGAGAATCCGATGGCACGCGGTATCAACAAGGTAATACTGGTAGGTAATCTCGGCGGCGATCCGGAAGTGCGCTACATGCCCTCCGGCAACGCGGTCACCAACGTCACCCTGGCAACCAGCGAGAGCTGGAAGGACAAGCAGAGCGGCCAGATGCAGGAGCGCACCGAATGGCACCGGGTGGTGTTCTTCAACAAGCTGGCGGAGATTGCCGGCGAGTATCTGCGCAAGGGCTCGCAGGTCTATGTCGAGGGATCGCTGCGCACCCGCAAGTGGCAGGACCAGAGCGGTCAGGACCGCTACACCACCGAAATCGTCGCCAGCGAAATGCAGATGCTCGGCGGCCGTGGCGGTTCCGGCGGCGGTGACAACTACAACCAGGACACGGGCGGCGGCTATTCACAGCAGCCGCGTCAGCCGCGTCCGCAGCAGCAGGCGCCTCAGCAGGGTGGCTACCAGCAGGCACCGCAGCAGGGTGGCTATCAGCAGCCCCAGTCCCAGCCGCAGCAGCCGCAACAACAGCCGCAGCAGCCGGCGCCGGGCTTCGACGATTTCGACGACGATATCCCGTTCTGAGTCTGAAGCACCTCCGGTTTCGAATGAGAAAGGCCCTGCATGATGCAGGGCCTTTTGCCATCTGTATGGTGGCCGGTGCTGCATCCGTGGTTCAGGTGCCCGCCACCGGAGCCGCCGCCCTGAACACCAGTACGAGACCGGTCAGAATGGCAGCCATTCCGGCCAGGCTCCCCGCCGACAGCGCATTGCCCAGAAACAGGTAATCCATCGCCGCGGTGGCCACCGGCACCAGGTAGAACAGGCTGGTGACATTGACCAGGCTGCCGGTCTGGATAAGGCGGTAGAGCAGCAGTTGCGCGACCACGGAGATCACCAGCCCGAGCCAGAGCAGCGGCACCAGGAAGCCGGCTGTCAGCTCGAACTCGAACGGCTTGAACGGCAGCAGCAGCAGGCAGAGTACCAGGCTTGCGCCGTACTGCAGCAACAATACCTCGCCCGGCGACTGCTTGAGACCTTTCTGCATGATCGCGCCTGCCGTCATGCAGAGCAGGGCCCCGAGTGCGAAGCCCAAGCCGCCGGCGGACAACCGTGTCATCACGAGGCTTTGATAGACCACCAGCACCAGTCCGGCGAGCGCCAGCACCAATCCGGCCAAGCGTGCGGCCTGTAATCGCCGCTCCGTCAGCACCAGAGTCAGAATCGGCTGGATACCCAGAAGTGTCGCCAGCATGCCCGGCGTCATCCCCTCTTCAAGCGCCGAGAAATAGCAGATCGAATAGCCGCCGATCAGCAACAGCCCAGTCAGTCCGACCCGGACGCGGCTGCCGGCCCGGGGGCGAGGCGCCGTCGATACCAGATTCCCACCAAGCCCAGCACCACGATGGCTAGGACGAAGCGGAAGATCAAAAAGGCGAAAGAGGATGCATGGTCCAGGCCCCAGCGGGTGAAAATGGCGCCGCTGGCCCAGAGCAACACGAAAAGCGATGTCGAGCCATAGGCGGCCCAGACGTTTCTGTCGTCGTTCATGGATGTCACACCTTTCAAGATTGTCTGCGGACTCCGTCGTCGTTCCGGTACCCGGCAGGGATCGGGAAGACGGATTGGCCGGAGTCCCCGGCTTGAGTTCAGGCCCCGGGGGGCGGTGCGACCGGTGGGGGAGAGCAGTGGCGCATGCGCAGTACGGCCGTCGCCGGCGGTCTGGCCGGACGGTGGGTCGCACTGTAAGTCGCTGCTGCTCTGTACATGGATCGGGTCCAGCAATAGGGGTGGAGAGGCTTCACCGACGATCCGTGATCGTCGACGGGCCCAGGCAAGTTAGCACCGGATCGGCCGGGCCGCAAGGGATCGGTTTCGCGCCATGCACGGCGTCGTTGGCATCGGTATCTGAATTTAAGTTGATTGAACGTTTAATTAAAATAGATTAAGGTGGTTATATCCTGTACTGATAAAACCGGCAAAACGGGTCTGCCGCGGTCGCCTGAGAGGCTGATATCGGCGTTACCCGGGGAGAGGCAAGATGTCGCAACAGAGCTATGACTACATCATCGTGGGTGCCGGTTCGGCCGGCTGTGTACTGGCCGACCGTCTGACGGAAAGCGGCGAGCACCGGGTATTGCTGATCGAGGCCGGAGGCAGCGACAGGAGCATCTTCATCCAGATGCCGACGGCGCTGTCCTATCCGATGAACACGCCGAAATACAGCTGGCCCTTCGAGTCGGAGCCTGAGCCGGGTATCGACAGCCGCCGGCTGCATTGCCCGCGCGGTCGCGTACTGGGCGGTTCCTCGTCGATCAATGGCATGGTCTATGTGCGTGGACATGCCTGCGACTTCGACGAGTGGGAGCAGCAGGGTGCGAAAGGCTGGAGCTATCAGCGCTGCCTGCCGTATTTTCGCCGCGCCGAGACCTGGAAAGGTGGCGCCGACGACTACCGTGGCGGCGAGGGGCCTCTGGCTACCTGCAATGGCAACGACATGCGTCTGAACCCGCTGTACCAGGCCTTTATCGACGCGGGTGAAGAGGCGGGCTATCCGAAGACCGACGACTACAACGGCTACCGGCAGGAAGGCTTCGGCCCGATGCACATGACGGTGAAGGATGGCGTGCGCTGGTCGACGGCCAATGCCTACCTGCGCCGTGCCCTGGGGCGGCCGAACCTCGATCTGGTAGCGAAGGCGCAGACACGCCGAGTCCTGTTCGAGGGCAGGCGTGCGGTTGGGGTCGAGTACGAGGTCGGTGGTCAAAGGAAGCGCGTGACGGCCGGACGCGAAGTGCTGCTGGCATCGGGCTCCATCGGCTCCCCGATGCTGCTGCAGCTGTCCGGGATCGGGCCGCGCCGGTGCTGGAAGACGCCGGCGTGCCGTTGCTGCACGAGCTTCCCGGCGTCGGCGAGAACCTGCAGGATCATCTCGAGGTCTACTTCCAGTACCGTTGCAAGCAGCCGATTTCGCTGAACAGCAAACTGGGCCTGATCAGCAAGGGACTGATCGGCAGTCGCTGGATGCTGTTCAAGACGGGGCTCGGCGCAACCAACCACTTCGAGTCCTGCGCCTTTATCCGTTCCCGGGCCGGGCTTAAATGGCCCGATATTCAGTATCACTTCCTGCCGGCGGCGATGCGCTACGACGGTCAGGCGGCGTTCGACGGGCACGGTTTCCAGGTTCATGTCGGTCCGAACAAGCCGAAGAGCCGCGGACGGGTTCGCATCGTCTCGGCGGATCCGCATGCCAACCCCAGCATTCTGTTCAACTATCTGCAGCACAAGCAGGATATCGAAGACTGGCGCGCCGTGATCCGGCTGACCCGCGAGATCATCGCCCAGCCGGCTTTCGATGCCTATCGCGGCGACGAGATCCAGCCGGGTGCCGATATCCAGTCGGACGAGCAGATCGATGCCTGGGTGCGACAGAACGTCGAAAGTGCCTACCACCCCTCCTGTACCTGCAAGATCGGTGCGGACGACGACCCTATGGCGGTGCTCGATGCCGAGTGCCGGGTCAGGGGTATCGAGGGTCTGAGGGTGGTGGATTCATCGGTATTTCCGACGATCACCAACGGCAATCTCAACGCGCCGACCATCATGGTCGCGGAAAAGGCCGCCGACCTGATTCTGGGCCGGTCGCCGCTGCCGGAAGCCGGAGTACCGGTCTGGATCGATGCCGAATGGCAGCAGCGTCAGCGGCTCAACCCGCCGCAGCGCGGCGAAGCGCGCGACTGCGCCTGATCAGAGATTCTCGTGCAGCAGCCACTGCAGTGTGCGATGAGCCTGCCGTCGGGCGGTCGTCGCATCGGCGGCCAGGGTGCCCAGAGCGCAGTTGATCCAGAGGCCGTCGATCATCGAGGCCATGGTCAGCGCGGCGTCGCCGGCCTCGTCGGCCGGCAGCAACTGACGGAAGTTGTACAGCAGGTTGGAGCGCAGCCGTGCACCGCGGACGCGCGACAGCCGGCTCAGGCTCTCGTCGTGGGGCGTTTCGGCCCAGAACGCCAGCCAGCAGGTGACGACCTCAGGAGCGAACTGGGTATCGGAGAAGTTGCCGTCGATGATGGCGGCAATGCGCGCCCTCGGGGTACTGGCCTGGCGCCAGGCCTCGTAGATGTCTTCGCTCAGCTGGCGCATCAGCTGACGCATGGTCTCGGCCAGCAGGTCCGCCTTGCCGTCGAAGTAATGATGGATGATCCCGGGGGAAACGCCGGCGATCTTGCTGATCCGCGCGACGGTGGTGTTGGCGTAACCGTACCGGTGAATGGCCGCGGCGGTGGCTTCGATCAACTGCTTGCGCCGAATCGGCTGCATTCCGACCTTGGGCATGTCCTGTCCTTAACGTCTGTAGGCGGGTCATGATCGTTGTTTTCGGCAGGAGCTTCAACAGTGAGGCTCCGCCCGCCTGAATATCACAGGTCGCAAATGGAATGGCGCAGGCCGCAACCGGAGCAGCGCTGAAAGGAGTCATGCACGATATTTAAATTGATTAAACGTCCAATTAACTAAAAATAACTAAGGATGTCTTTCCGGGACAAGACCGACCGCCTTTTCCATTGCCGTGGCCTCCGGGCCCAGGGTCGTGTCGAACTCCCTCAACATCCGGAGGACCCAACATGAATACCATACTCTCATGCGCCATCATCGCGACCCTGCTGATGGCAACCCTGATCCTGCTGCGCTGGGGGCGATTGCGCTGCCAGGGGAAATGCCCACCTCGCTGTTCGCCTTCATGGCAATTCTTTTCACCTCCGGTCTCGATGTCGGCCTGGTGATGTTTCCCCTCGGTGAATTCCCGGTCTATGCCGACGAGGCGGCCTATGCCTTCACCAACCCGCTGGCGATCGAGTTCGGCTTCTGGGGCTTCCTGGTCTGGGCGTTCTATTTCCTCACCACCTTCTACTTCGTCATCGTCGAGCCGCGACTGAAGCTGTTCGAGATCCCGCTGATCAAGTTCGTCAACAACCTGGTGATCATCGGTACCTGCGCCTTCACCGGTTTTCTGTTTCTCAGCTACCTGCCCGATTACGCCCAGGGGATATCCGAACCGCTGCGTTACGGCCTGACCGCCGCGGTGGTGCTGCTGGCGGTGTTTTCCAGCTCGGATGTGCGCTATGTAAAGTGGCTCAGCATCGGCTCGACCTGGCTGTTCTTCGCGCTGATAGGACTGCTGGCGCTGAATGCCGGTATGGGAGCCTCGGCCTTCTCCGATAGCCTGGTCAGTCTGTCGGGCTATTTCGGCAACCTGCACCGCTTCGTCACGCCGCTGAGCGACTACCATGCCTTCTATCTGTTCTGGTGGTTTTCCTGGAGCATCATGATCGGTCAGTTCGTTGCCCGTTTCGTCGGCGGTCTCCGGGCCTGGCAGCTGTGCCTGGCGATGCTGGTCATCCCGTCGATCCCGATCGCCATCTGGTTCTCGGTGCTTTACTTCTATTTCGAGCAGGCACTGGCGATGAGTGCGGCCCTGAAGCTGGCGATGCTGGTGGTTGGCGTGATCTTCGTGATCAACTCGCTCGATTCGTTGATCCGGCTCTACACCACCAACCTCGGCGTCAGTGTCGAACGCTTCGGCTTCTATCCCTATATCGTCGGCAACTGGCTGCTGATGTACGGGCTGGTACTGCTGTTCCAGTTCACGCCGCTGAAGATCGAGTGGATCGGGCTGGTGGTGATCGGACTTTACGCGACGATCAGTGCGCTGTTGATGCGCAACAACGCCCGGCTCGCGCTGTCGCGCGCCCAGGAACCTGTCTGACTTAGCCGATCGTAGCGAGGGAAAGTCCGACAGACTCCTAGGGTACCTGCGGCTGGCGGGGGCTGATCGACTCCGCCAGCAGGCATATCAGCCAGCAGCTGAGCATGAAGGGGGCCGTGAAGGCGGGTACCCCGGCGACGGACAGCAGCGGCTGCAGCAAGGTCGCCAAGGCGGCGCCGGCAAGGATCAGCAGCGGCTGGTGGCCGAAGCGCTGAGCCAGGGCAATGGCGGCCAGGGCACCATTGAAACCATAGAGCCCCAGCTGCAGGTCGAGACCGGATACGGGCAGCTGTGTCGCCACCAGGGTGCCGCACAGGGCGCCGGCCAGGGCCGAGGCGCAGTCCCGTCGCGAGGCCCAGGCCAGGGCTACGAGTACCAGCAGGGCTGGCAGCGGCGAGGTCAGGAAGATCACCTGCCCCAGTCCCTGGATCACAGCTGTTGCCGGCAGGGGCAGCAGTTCCAGTGAAGTGGCGGTTGGCAGCGGCGTTGCCGGTGCCAGCGGGAACAGCGGTGCGACGGCCAGGGCGCACCAGCTCAGCAGCACGAACGTCGAGGTGTACGGAGGGAGACTCCAGCGTCGGATCTGCCACTCCATCAGCGGTGCGCTTAGCACCGAGAACAGGGCGACCAGTAGCAGCGAGACGGGGGTCAGGCCCAGCAGGGTGCCGAGACCCAGGCCGATCAGGGCGCCGTTGTAACCGTAATGCCCCGCCCGGATGCGATCCGCCTCGTAGCCGCAGAGACCTGCGCTGAACTGCGCGATGATGCAGCCGGTGAGCCCCGCCATCAGCAGAAACGGCGATTCCAGGCCGATGGCCAGCAGCAGCAGCAGGCCGCAGCAGCGGCTGGTCTGAAAGAAGATCTGACTGAAGCCGTGCAGGAGTGCGTCAAGCCAGTAGCGAGCGGAGTAGGGTTTATCCACAGCAGTGATGCTCACAAGGTAGCGTAGGAGCCCGGTCCCCCGGGCGAATAGAATCGAGACGTAGGTTGGGTGAAGGCCGGAACGGCCGTAACCCAACAATGGTGTCAGACTGGCACCGAAACCTGGCTGGCCGTGACCTGATAACCAGGTGCAGGTCTTTACCAATCGATCTGTACTGCGATCGATATGGCGGGTTTCGCGATGCTTGAGCCTCGCGGAAACCGTCAATCCCGCTGCCAGACATCGCTGCACCCACCCTCCGGTCCGGGGGATTTGGACGGTTGGGTGCAACCTTCCGCATGCGATTCGCCCGATAACCTGCCCGCCGACACAAATTAACCGAATTGCTAAAGGGTTTCGATCCTCAGCAGATTGGTCGAGCCGGGGGAGCCGAAGGGCGCGCCGGCGGTAATCACGACGGTATCGCCCGGGTGGGCCATTTCGCGCTTGCGGGCCTCCTCGAGGGCGGTACGGGCGATCTCGTCGACGCTGTTGAAGCGGTCGCTGACCTGGGAGTAGACGCCCCAGGCGACGGTCAGCTGGCGGGCTGTCTTCAGGTTCGGTGTCAGCGTCAGGATCGGCGCTTTGGGGCGCTCGCGCGAGGCGCGCAGGCTGGTGGCGCCGGAATTGGTGAAGCAGACCAGTACCGCGACCGGCAGGATGCGGCTGATTCGGCGGATGGCGCAACTGATCGCGTCGGATACGGTGGCCCGGGAAGGGGCCGGCCGGCGTCGAGCTGAGCCTGGAAGCCGGGATCGGACTCGGTGGTGCGGATGATGCTGCTCATCATCCGCACCGCTTCGAGCGGATAGTCGCCCGAGGCGGTTTCGGCCGACAGCATCACCGCATCGGTGCCTTCCGAAACGGCGTTGGCGACATCGGTCACTTCGGCGCGGGTCGGTGCCGGCGAGAAGCGCATCGACTCCAGCATCTGGGTCGCGACCACGACGGGCCGGCCGAGTTCGCGACAGCACTGGATAATGCGTTTTTGAATGCCGGGCACGTGCTCGGCCGGCACCTCGACGCCCAGATCGCCGCGGGCAACCATGATCGCGTCGGACAGCTCGGCAATCGCCTCGATCTGGTCGACGGCGGTCGGCTTCTCGATTTTGGCCATCAGAAAGGCCCGGTCGCCGATAAGCTTGCGGGCTTCCTCGATGTCGGCCGGACGCTGCACAAAGGATAGCGCAACCCAGTCGACTCCGAGGCCGAGGCCGAACTCCAGGTCACGGCGGTCCTTTTCGGTCAGCGGACTCAGCTCGAGCACTGCTTCCGGAACGTTGACCCCCTTGCGGTCCGACAGCTCGCCGGCATTTTCGGCTTCGGCGAGGATGTTGTCCCGGTTGGCCTCGAGGACGACCAGGCGTACCCGGCCATCGTCGATCAACAGCGACATGCCGGGACGAAGGGCAGCGATGATCTCGGGGTGGGGAAGATTGACCCGCTGCCCATTGCCCGGCGTCGGATCCAGGTCCAGGCGGATGCGGTCACCCGCGGCCAGCTGGATCCTGCCGTCGGCAAAAGTGCCCAGGCGTAGCTTCGGTCCCTGCAGGTCCATCAGGATGCCAAGCGGATAGCCCTGCTGCTGCTCGACTTCACGGATCCAGCGATAACGCTCTGCATGGTCGTCGTGGCTGCCGTGGCTGAAATTGAGACGGAAGAGGTTGACCCCGGCTTCGACCAGGGCGCGGACGTCCTCCGGGCCCCGGGTGGCGGGGCCAAGGGTTGCGAGAATCTTGGTTTTCTTATCGGGCGCCATACGGGATTCCTCGAAGAAAGGCGAAATGGATTATGGGCGACTGATTAGAACGCGGCTATATGAATTTCTGTCGGTCTGTCATACCAGTATGGACCGGAAGTCGTGCCATTGTCGGGTCCGGCTTGGGGGCTCATGGTATGACCGGGGCCGCGAAGCGCGGAAACAGTGCTCGGCGCTGAACCTGCGGGCCGGATTCAGGGCTCAGAACTGTCGTCGCCGAAGGGATAAAAAACAGGTTCGGGGCACTCGGTTGCAGCGTCAACGGAAAACGCGGCAACCGGCAGACCGGCCCCGAACCCAAGCAGTCACACTCAATCAGATCCTTGTGGGTTGATTCAGCGCAGCCGTGAACGCTTTCTCGATGCGTTGACTGCGGGAGCCTGGTCGCCGGGCGAAAGGCGGTGCGGTCGGTCTCATTCGCCCGCAGAGCGAGCTCCCACAGGGGTAGCTCAAGGGGTTATTCCCCCGGATGCTGTGGTTGGACATGTGCTCCAAACCCTTGATCATGCCGGAATGATCCCAGCCGGCGCCGCCGAGCGCGGTGCAGGTGCTGAAAATCTGCTGCGCCGTGGCGGTGTTCGGCAGGTTCAGTGCCAGCTCCCGGGCACCGGACAGTGCCAGGTTCAGGTCCTTCTGGTGCAGCGCGATGCGGAAGCCCGGTTCGAAAGTGCCCTTGACCATGCGCTCGCCGTGCACCTCGAGGATCTTCGACGAGGCGAAACCGCCCATCAGGGCTTCGCGTACCTTGGCAGGATCCGCGCCGGCCTTCGACGCGAACAGCAGCGCTTCGCCGACGGCCTGGATGTTCAGCGCGACGATGATCTGGTTGGCGACCTTGGTGGTCTGACCGTCGCCGTTGCCGCCGACCAGGGTGATGTTCTTGCCCATCGTCTCGAACAGCGGCCTGGCGCGTTCGAAAGCCGCTTCCGAGCCGCCGACCATGATGGTCAGGGTCGCGGCCTTGGCGCCGACTTCGCCGCCGGAAACCGGAGCGTCCAGGTACTCGGCGCCGGTGGCCTTGATGCGTTCGGCGAAGCCCTTGGTGGCGATCGGTGAGATCGAACTCATGTCGATCACGACCTTGCCGGCGCCGACGCCTTCGGCGACGCCGTTCTCACGGAACAGCACGTCCTCGACCTGGGGGTGTCCGGCACCATCAGAATGATGAATTCGGCCTCCTGAGCGACCTCTTTCGGGTTGGCCAGGGCGATGCCGTTGTCGCCCAGCAGGTCGGCCGGAGCGGGGTCGAAGTGTTCCGAGAAGAACAGGGTATGGCCGGCGTTCTGCAGGTGCTGAGCCATCGGCTTGCCCATGATGCCGGTGCCGATAAATCCGATTTTTGCCATTGATTAGCCTCCGTAACGGGTAACTCCCCGTAGGAGCTGCGCCTCGCAGCGAATATCGATGGCACTCTGCCAAAAGATTCGCACCGGGGCGGCGCTCCTACGGGTGTGTGGTTCAAACGATGTTGTGATCTTTCATCCAGTGCAGACCGGCTTCGGTGCTGGTGGCCGGCTTGTATTCGCAGCCGATCCAGCCGTCGTAGCCGAGCTGGTCGAGGAAGCCGAAGATGAAGCGGTAGTTCAGCTCGCCGGTCCCCGGCTCGTGACGGCCCGGGTTGTCGGCCAGCTGCACATGCTGGATTGCCGACAGGTTGGCTTCCAGCGTCGGGCAGATATCGCCCTCCATGATCTGCATATGGTAGATGTCGTACTGCAGCGCCAGGTTGTCGCTGCCAACCTTGTCGCGAATGCGCAGCGCCTGAGCGGTGTTGTTGAGGAAGAAGCCCGGAATGTCGCGGGTATTGATCGCCTCCATCACCAGGCGGATGCCGGCCTGCTCGAGCTTGCCGGCGGCGTACCGGAGGTTCTCGACCAGGGTCTCTTCGGCGACTGCGTCGCTGACGTCCGCAGGCTTGATACCGGCCAGGCAGTTGACCTGGCCGTTGCCGAGCACCCGGGCATAGCGGATGGCCTGGTCGACACCTGAACGGAATTCCTCGATGCGGTCCGGGTGGCAGGCGATGCCGCGCTCGCCGCCGGCCCAGTCGCCGGCCGGCAGGTTGAACAGCACCTGGGTCAGGTTGTGGGCGTCGAGCTTCGCCTTGATCTCGTCAACGTCGAAATCGTACGGGAACAGGTACTCGACACCCTCGAAGCCGGCCTTGGCGGCCGCCTCGAAGCGGTCGAGAAAGTCGTGCTCGGTGAAGAGCATCGACAGGTTGGCGCAAAAGCGGGGCATTGCATTCACCTCAATGTCTGATTGCGCGTAGGAGCTGCGCCTCGCAGCGAATGGGCCACGGAGCCAAAATATTCGCACCGGGGCGGCGCTCCTACGGTGGTTAAAACCTCAATCCAGCAGCGAAATCGCCGTCGGGGCGTCTTCGCCGCGCTCGGCCAGGTCCTCGAACTCGTTGATGGCGTTGATCTCGGTGCCCATCGAGATATTGGTCACCTTCTCGAGGATCACCTCGACGACGACCGGCACCCGGTGGGCCTGCATCAGCTCCTTGGCCTGGTTCAGCGCCGGCAGGATCTGGTCCGGCTCGCGCACGCGGATCGCCTTGCAGCCCAGCCCCTCGACGACGGCGACGTGGTCGACACCGTAGCCTTCGAGTTCCGGCGCGTTCTGGTTGTCGAACGCCAGCTGGACGCAGTAGTCCATGTCGAAGCCGCGCTGCGCCTGGCGGATCAGCCCCAGGTAGGAGTTGTTCACCAGCACGTGGATGTAGGGCAGGTTGAACTGGGCGCCGACCGCCAGCTCCTCGATCATGAACTGGAAGTCGTAGTCGCCCGAGAGCGCCACCACCGGCCGCTTGGGATCGGCTTTGACGACGCCCAGCGCGGCCGGGATGGTCCAGCCGAGGGGCCGGCCTGGCCGCAGTTGATCCAGTGGCGCGGCTTGTAGACGTGGAGGAATTGCGCGGCGGCAATCTGCGACAGTCCGATGGTGCTGACATAACAGGTGTCCTTGCCGAAGGCCTTGTTCATCTCCTCGTAGACGCGCTGCGGCTTGACCGGGACATTGTCGAAGTGGGTCTTGCGCTGCAGCCTGCGCTTGCGTTCCTGACACTCCTCGAGCCACGGGCGGCGATCCGCCAGCTTGCCGGCCTGCTTCCACTCGCGGGCGACGTCGATAAAGAGCTCCAGCGCGGCACCGGCATCGGATGCAATGCCGTAGTCGGGCATGAAGACGCGGCCGATCTGGGTCGGCTCGATGTCGACGTGGATGAAGGTCCGGTTCTCGGTGTAGACCTCGACGGAGCCGGTGTGGCGGTTGGCCCAGCGGTTGCCGATGCCGAGCACCAGATCCGAGGCCAGCATCGTCGCGTTGCCGTAGCGGTGCGCGGTCTGCAGGCCGCACATGCCGACCATCTGCGGGTGGTCGTCGGGGATGGTGCCCCAGCCCATCAGGGTCGGGATCAC
The DNA here is from genome assembly GCF_042661465.1 of Marinobacterium aestuariivivens. Classification (NCBI taxonomy): domain Bacteria; kingdom Pseudomonadati; phylum Pseudomonadota; class Gammaproteobacteria; order Oceanospirillales; family Oceanospirillaceae; genus Marinobacterium; species Marinobacterium aestuariivivens. The sequence continues at coordinate 2,593,195 of NZ_JBHSWE010000001.1, forward strand.
CGGGATGCCGGTGAGTTCGGCGAACTCGACCAGCTTGTCGGAGGCGTTGGCGTTGATGATGCCGCCGCCGGCGACCAGCAGCGGCCGCTCGGCCGCGTTGAGCATCTGCAGCGCCTTCTCGACCTGTTTGCGGGTGGCGGTCGGCTTGACCACCGGCAGCGGCGCGTAGGTGTCGATGTCGAACTCGATCTCGGCCATCTGCACATCGAACGGCAGGTCGATCAGCACCGGGCCCGGACGGCCGGAGCGCATCTCCTGGAACGCCTTCTGGAACACCCAGGGCACCTGGGCGGGTTCGAGCACGGTGGTGGCCCACTTGGTGACGGGCTGGGCGATGCTGGCAATATCGACGGCCTGGAAATCCTCCTTGTGCAGGCGGGCACGGGGGCCTGGCCGGTGATGCAGAGGATCGGGATGGAGTCGGCGGACGCCGAGTAGAGACCGGTGATCATGTCGGTGCCGGCCGGACCCGAGGTACCGATACAGACGCCGATGTTGCCGGGGTTGGCGCGGGTGTAGCCCTCGGCCATGTGGGAGGCGCCCTCGACGTGGCGCGCCAGCACATGGTCGATGCCGCCGAGTGATTTCATCGCGGCATACATCGGGTTGATCGCTGCGCCCGGCAGGCCGAAGGCGGTGTCGATGCCTTCACGCTTCAGAACCTCGACGGCTGCCTCGATCGCTCTCATCTTGGCCATTTTTTGTGCCCCTTTAGTGATAAAGATTGTGTACAAAAATTATTTGATTGATTCTAGGCATTAGCTGACCCGAAGGTCAATACCCTTGTTTTATGACGTCAATCCTTTCGCGTCTGCAAAAAAACAAACTAAAACAGCATGTTATGTGAACTATTTTTTCGTGCGGTAAAATAATGTATACAAAAAAATAAATAAATTGTTTGAGTTTTTCCCGCCCTAAGCTATAGATGGAGGGGTTTGGTGGTATCTCTAAAGTACATGTAAGGGTTTTTTGTACTGGTTTTTACCTATTTATGAATACATAGAGATTCGCCCGCTGCATTGCGTGAGAATGGCCTTCGCTGTCGGTAACGGCCCGGGGGCAGGCACGCACCATGACCAGAGATTTTGGCGATTGGTTGTGCGGATCGAGCGATCGCGCGACGGATGGCCCTGCAGTTTTATTTACCAACTGAGGAGATGTGCTATGACGATTCTGAATCTTGAGAAGGCACTGGATATCACGATAGCGGCCCTGAAAAAGGGACGGGAGCTGTCGGCGGCGCCATTGACTGTCGCGGTACTGGATCCGGCCGGTCAGCTGATTTCGCTGCAACGGGAAGATGGCAGCAGTTTGCTGCGACCGGACATCGCGACCGCCAAGGCCTGGGGGCGGTCGCCCTTGGCAAGCCCTCGCGTGCACTGGCGGCTGATGCCGAACAGCGCCCGGCCTTTATCGGTGCGGTCAACACGCTTGCCCAGGGGCGGCTGGTGCCGGTGCCGGGCGGAGTGCTGATACGCGATGGCGACGCCCGCATTATCGGGGCTGTCGGTATCAGCGGCGATACGTCGGATATCGATGAGCTCTGCGCCGTTGCCGGTGTCGAGGCCGCGGGTCTGCAGGCCGACAACGGTCTCTGAGGGGCTGCCCCCAAAAAAAGGTTCTTCGCAAACTAGAGTGAAAACAGGCCACCAAACTGTAGGATGGGTGAAGCCGCAATGGCACTTTGTTTACTGTGCGCAGCGAATTTGTTACGGCGTAACCATCAAGGGCTCCGGCTTGTGCGGTGCTGAACTGACACCTCACGATGGGTTACACGACGCCTTGGCTGCCTCAGGGGCGGATGTACCGTGCCCAAGCGTCGTTCCACCCATCCTACGAATTACGCCTTTTCCGTTAAAGCGCGATGAACCAAAAAATTGCGAAGCCCCTGGCCGAGTCCCGGGGCTCGTCGATTCAACTGTCCGCGAGTTCGACCCTGATGGGGCTTCCATCGGCGATAAGACGCAACTGGGCGGGGGTGGCGGCGGTATGCCCGAACAGGTTTACCGGACTGGCTGCCCGTGGTTCCTGGTCGAGGCTGGCGGGTGTGGGGCCAAAGAATATGCAGAAAGCGTTGCCCGGCGGCCAGTAGGCCAGATCGCCTGTGCCGACTTCGTCCCGGGCCTCGGGCGCTTCGTCCAGCGCCAGCGGAATACGGAAATAGATCTCGTCACCCCAGACATTGACATGGCCGTCGATCGGAAGGCATTCCAGAATGGCGTCAGCTGTCGCCGAGTCGTTGAGGCTGGCCTCGAAGCTGAGATTGCCGGCGTGGATTCTTATCTTTGTCATTAAAGCATACCCATAATTGTGAACAGTTATGGGTACAAAAACAGAAATCGGACCCTGGCGTCAAGTCATTCATGGCTGTCATGGCGGAGCCGGGCCGTTCAGGTGTCCTCTGCCTTCTGGACTTCACAGCCCTTGAGAACCAGGTCGGTGATCAGGCGGGCGGCGCTGTCGTAATCCTTCGCAGTCAGCTTGCGGCGACCGGTGATCTGTATGATCTGCCAGTCGAAATCGGCGTAGGTCTGGGTCGAGGCCCAGATGGTGAACATCAGGTGGTGAGGGTCTACCGGTGCCATTAGGCCCTCTTCGATCCATTGGCGGATCCGCTCGATACTGCGTTCGGCTTCGGCCTTCAGCTGCTCGAGACTGCCGGACGACAGGTGTGGTGCCCCGTGCATGATCTCGCTGGCAAAGACCTTTGAAGCATCCGCATGCTCGCGGGAGATGCGGATCTTGGCCTTGATGTAGGCCTCGAGTGCCCGCGCCGGCTCATGCTCGGAATGAAATGAGCTGTAGGCCTGCAGCAGCGGATCGATGATGCTCTCCAGTACGGCGCGGTACAGCGCTTCCTTGGATTTGAAGTAATAGTAGATATTGGCTTTGGGCAGGCCGGCCTGGTCGGCGATGTCGCTGGTCTTGGTCGCGGCGAAGCCCTTGTCGGCAAACACCTGGCAGGCGGTCTTGATGATCAGGCGTTTGTTGCGTTCGCGAATCGTGGCCATCGGGGCCTGCTCCTTGCCATCGCCTGTTGCTGCCCCTTGATTGCAAGCCTGCACCTGCGGTGTCGGCTTCATAACAAGACAGGGGAGTGACCGGGCCGGGTTGAGTCGGAGCGCAATGTTACCACTGGGCTCTTCGGCGGCTCAAGGCGCAGCCAGGCCGGGGCTGGAGCGAGCAAATCCCGGAGCGCAGTGCGCTCCGGGAGTCGAAAGGGTCTGTCCCCTCGCGCCCTGGTCAGTTCTGAGGCGCGCCCAGTATCGATTTGCCGGATGCGGTTTCGTTCTGCTCCACGCTGGTGCGGGCCTCGGGGCGGCCTTCGCCGGTCTGCGGCGCCTTGGCGGTGGTCGATGGCTCGGCGGCCGTTGCCTGCGCCGGAGCGCTCTCGGTCTTGCTGTTTTCCATCGGCAGGAAAAGGTTCAGCAGGATGGCACTGAAGGCACCGATGGTGACCGGCGAGCCGAAAATATTCTGTACCCATTTCGGCAGGGCCTGCAGCACCTCCGGTACGCCGGCCACACCCAGGCCCAGGCCGATCGAGATGGCGATGATCAGCATGTTGCGGCGGTTGAGGTCGCTCTGGGCGAGGATTTTCACGCCGGCGGTGGCGACGGTACCGAACATGATCAGGGTGGCGCCGCCGAGTACCGGCTTGGGCATCTGCTGCAGTACGCCGCCAATGACCGGGAACAGACCCAGCAGTGCGAGGATGCCGGCAATATAGAAGGCCACGCGACGACTGGCGACGCCGGTGAGCTGGATGACGCCGTTGTTCTGGCTGAAGGTGGTCATCGGCAGGCTGTTGAGGGCGGCCGCGATCGAGGAGTTGATACCGTCCGCCAGGACACCCGACTTGATGCGGCGGATATAGACAGGGCCGCTTACCGGCTGGCGGGAGACCATCGAGTTGGCGGTCAGGTCGCCGGTGGTCTCGATTGCGGTCACGACGTAGATGACGGCCAGCGAAATAAAGGCGGCAAGGTCAAAGGAGAAACCGTATTTGAAGGGCTGCGGTATGGTCACCAGCGGCAGCGTCGAGAGGCCGCTGAAATCGACCCGGCCCAGGGCCCAGGCGACGACGAAGCCCACGCTTAGGCCGACGATCACCGCACTCAGGCGCAGCATCGGATGCCGGAACCGGTTCAGTACGATGATGGTGCCCAGTACCAGGCCGCCAAGCATCAGGTTTTCCAGTGATCCCAGGTCATCGGCGCCAAAACCGCCGGCAAAGTCGGTCATGCCGACCTTGATCAGCGACAGGCCGATGATGGTGATCACGGTCCCGGTTACCACGGGCGTAATAACGCGTTCGAGTTTGTGGATAAAGCGGCTCAGGAAAACCTCGACGAAGGCGGCGAGAAAGCAGACGCCGAAGATGGTCGCCAGGATCTCGTCCGGTCCGCCGCCGGCATTCTTGACGATAAAGCCGACACTCAGAATGGTGCTGAGAAACGCAAAGCTGGTGCCCTGAACGCAGAGTAGCCCGGATCCGACGGGGCCGATGCGTCGGGCCTGGATAAAGGTGCCGATACCGGAAACGACCAGTGCCATGCTGACCAGGTAGGGGACCTCGCTGCCGAGTCCCAGAACGCCGCCGACGATCAGCGTGGGCGTGATGATGCCGATAAAGCTCGCGAGCACATGCTGGAGTGCGGCGAAAAAGGAAGGGCCCGGCCCGGGCGTGTCTTCCAGCTGGTAAATCAGGTCATGGTTGACGGACGTGTTTGCCTCGGTCCGTTCGTGCTTTGCAGTCATGGTAAGTGCCTACCCTGTTATTGTTATCGGTTCAGTATGGCGTGACGGCGGGCGTCGCGCCTGTCGATGGGGTTGTGACATTGCTGACCATTTAGTCAGGTGTGGTTCACTATAGGGGGCGGTTAAAATACTGTCTATAGTTTTTGTTTAAAATGTACACAAAAAAATAGTGAAAAGTATTCATTACAAAAGCAAGCGGCCCGGGGGATTCCCGGGCCGCTTGTCCTGACGCTGGCGGCTGTTGGACTAAACTCTCCTGGCCGCTATAGGTGTGCGCAACGTTGGGTTTCGCGGCTTCGGCGCTCTACTGACATCCGCTCCTGCAATGCCAGCATTCCCGCGGGGCGGCCTTCCGCCGTCCATGGCGGTCTACTCAACCTGCGATCTGTCACGCGTCACGCGTCACGCGTCACGCCGTTCGCGGCTCAGTCGGTGCTGGCGCCGGCGGCGATCCAGGCGCCTATCAGGTCGCGTTCTTCCTGGGTCATGTTGGTGATGTTGCCCAGCGGCATGATATTGCTGGCAACGGTCTGGGCATGGATGCGAGTGGCCAGCTGCTGGATCTGGGCCGGTTCATCCATGATGACGCCGGCCGGTGCCGTGGCGAAGGCGGGGCTGGTAGGGGTGGCCGAATGGCAGGTGGTGCAGCGTTGCTGGATCACGTTGAAGACGGTATCGAACTCCACCGAGCGGGCAGCGGCAGCCTGAGCGTCATTCTGTGCAACGGCCGGTGCCTGCACGCCGGAATCCGGTTTGGTGACGAAGGCCAGGGCGACCATGCCCAGCGCTGCGGCCGGCAGGGTCCAGGCCCATTTCTGGCTTTCGTGGCGGGTGTTGAAGTAATGACGAACCAGGACGCTGAGGACCGCCAGTGCGGCGAGGATGGCCCAGTTCGCGGTGCTGCCGTAGGTGCTCGGGAAATGGTTGCTGATCATGATGAACAGCACCGGCAGGGTCAGGTAGTTGTTGTGGCGTGACCGCAGCAGGGCCTTGGCCGGCAGGGCCGGATCCGGTTCACGGTTCTGCTCGATGGCGCCGACCAGGGCGCGCTGGCCCGGCATGATGACGCGAAAGACATTGCCGACCATCATGGTGCCGATAATGGCACCGACATGGATAAAGGCACCGCGACCGCTGAATACCTGACTCAGGCCCCAGGCGGCGCCGATAATCAGTACGAACAGCAGTGCACCGAGCAGTGCCGGCTGCTTGCCGAGCGGCGAGTCGCAGAGAAAGTCATAGATGAGCCAGCCGGCGATCAGGGAGCCGATGCCGATGCCGATGGCGGCGGCGGGGCTGAGATCCGATCCCGGTGCGACCAGGTAGAGGTCCGCATTGAGATAGAAGACGATGGCCAGCAGAGCGACGCCGCTGAGCCAGGTGGCATAGGCCTCCCACTTGAACCAGTGCAGCTGTTCCGGCATCTTCGGCGGCGCCAGCTTGTATTTCTCGAGATGGTAGATACCTCCGCCGTGGATGGCCCAGAGGTCGCCCGACAGGCCTTCGCGGGGCTTGCTGCGGTCAAGATGGTTTTCCAGCCAGACAAAGTAGAAAGATGCGCCGATCCAGGCGATGCCGAAGATCATGTGCATCCAGCGCACGGTCAGGTTGAGCCATTCGGTGATATGCGGATCCATAATTCGCTCCTCAGCTGCACCGGCCCGATGCCGGGGGCCAGTGACTGAACCTGGGTTATTCCTTTCAGTGCACGAATCCGCGTACTGTTCCCGGGCCCCAAATGCTTCTAGTCGTTGTTCGGTTGTCAGTTCTGTTCAGTGACCGGTCAGACTGTCCCCAGCCCTCCGGCTTCCATGTCCGACAGTGGGCATTCCAACCCAGTCGGTACGGTGAGGCATCCGCTGCCTCACCGGGTCGAACCGCCCGTGGGCGGTTCGCCAAGTCGTCAAGCCTGCGGGTCGAGCACGATCTCCTCGCTGGCGTCGAAGAAGATCTCATCGCAGTTGTTGCCCGGTCCCGCCCGGTCGACGACCAGAAACTCGTCCTGGTCGGTCAGTGCCAGTATCGGATGGTGCCATACGCCGCGATGATAGTTGACCCCTGGCTGCCGTCACTGATGAAGGCGCGCAACTGGGACGGTTCGACCGAATCGCCCGGCGGTGCCACCAGGATCAGGAACGGATTGCCCCGCATCGGAATGAAGGCCTGGCTGCCCAGCGGATGGCGTTCCATCATGCGCACCGAAAGGGGCATCGGCAGCTTGTCAGCACGGAAAATGCTGATGATCGGGCTGCCGTCGCTGCCGGTTTCGACCTCCGCGAGGCGGTGATAGCGGCGCGTCGAGCCGTTGTTGATCATGAAATAGTCATGACCCTCGCTGGCGATGACGTCGCCGAACGGCTTGAAGGCCTCGATGTTGAGGGGTTCAACTCGCAGTTTGTGCATCGCGGGACCTCAGTTCTTCTCGCTGATGGTGCCGAGCAGGCGCAGTCGGCTCACACCGCCATCGGGGAAGATGTTCAGGCGCACATGGGTGACCGGTCCGAGGTCCTTCAGTTGGGCCTCGAAAGTATGCTCCTGGTGCATTTCCAGCTTCTGCGAGGGCAGCAGCTCGCGCCAGTACAGGCTGCGGGTTTCGATCTGGGCATCGGTGCCGCCTTCGACATAGGCCGCCTGGATCGAGCAGCTGTCCGGGTAGTTGCCCTTGAAGTGCAGGGTGTCGACGACGATGCGCTTGATCTCGCCCGGGTGGCCCAGGGCGACGATGACCCAGTCGTTGCCCGGGGTGCGGCGGCGTGCGGTTTCCCAGCCATCGCCCATGTTGATACCACGACCCGGGTTCAGGATGTTGCCCATGCGGCCGAAATGCTCGTCGCTGCAGGCCAGGGCGCGGCCACCGTTGAGGGAGGCGGCCAGGTCGATCAGCTCGCCGGCACTCTGGCGGCTCCAGTCACGGAACGGAATGCCGTAGACACGCAGGCGCGCCACGCCGCCGTCCGGGTATATATTGAGGCGCAGGTGGGTCCAGGCGCGGTCGTCTTCGATGCCGTGCAGGTGGTGGCTGTTGCCGGCCAGGTCGACCGACGACAGGATCTCGACCCATTCGGTATCTTCGTTCGGATCGCCCTCGACGCAGTAGCAGGCATCGATGGAAGCCGACGGCGGGAAGTTGCCGGTGAAGTGACTGGTATCGATATCGAAGCCCTTGATGGTGCCGGGCACGCCGAGGCGGATGATAGCGTGGTCGTAGCCCTCGAAGCGCTTGCGGCGCGACTCCCAGCCGTCCATCCACTTGCCGTTGTCGTCGAACACGCCTTCCTTCCAGACGGCCGGCTCCGGGTTGAACAGGCGGTTGACGTCTGCGAACCAGTCATCGGTCACATAGATCGCTTTGGTGCCCAGGCGGGCATCGGCCAGGTTGATGTACTTCTCGAAATTCTGTGTCTGATTGCTCATCTTCTTCTTTCCTTAACGGCTGTCGTCGGGCGCTCAGAGGGCCTGCAGGCGGAACAGCGCGATCTTGTTGATTTCGGCCAGTGCCCGTTCGAACTCCTGTTCGGGACTGTTGTGAATGCGTTCTTCGAATGCTGCCAGGATCTGGTGCCGGTTGCTGCCCTTGACCGCCATGATGAACGGAAAGCGGAATTTGTCCTTGTAGGCGTTGTTCAGCTCGGTGAAGCGCTCGAACTCTTCGGCATTGCATTCGTGAATGCCGGCGCCGGCCTGCTCGGAGGTCGAGGCGGCCGTCAGCTCGCCGCGCACCGCGGCCTTGCCGGCCAGGTCCGGGTGAGCATTGATCAGCGCCAGCTGGCGTTCGCTATCGGCGGCCATCAGCTGGTTCGACATCAGGGCGTGCAGCGCCTCGATCTCGTCATGTTCGGCACCGAGACCGCTGTCGAAGGCCTGTTCGGCGACCCAGGCCGAATGCTCGTAGATATCGCCGAAGATCTCGACGAAGGCTTCGCGGCTCAGGGTGCTCGGGGTGCAGGTCTGGAAACGGCTCACAGGCTGCCCTCCGGCGTGTACGGATGCTGTTCGTGCCAGTGGCGGGCGATGTCGACCCGGCGGGTGAACCAGACCTTGTCATGGCTGCGGGCATAATTGATGAACTTCTCCAGTGCCGCCATGCGTGCCGGGCGACCCAGCAGGCGGCAGTGCATGCCGATCGACAGCATCTTCGGCGCGTCCTGGCCCTCTTCGTAGAGGACGTCGAAGGCATCCTTCAGGTACTGGTAGAACTGCTCGCCGCTGTTGAAACCCTGTACCTGGGTGAAGCGCATGTCGTTGGTATCCAGAGTATAGGGGATGACCAGGTGACCCTTGCCGTTGTTGTCGACCCAGTAGGGCAGGTCGTCGTCGTAGGCATCGGAGTCGTACAGGAAACCGCCTTCCTGCATCACCAGGTTGCGGGTATTAGGGCTGAGGCGGCCGGTGTACCAGCCCAGCGGACGCTCGCCGGTAAGCTTGGTCAGGATCTCGATGGCGCGTTGCAGGTGGTCGCGTTCCTCGGATTCGTCCATGTACTGGTAATCGATCCAGCGGTAGCCGTGGCTGCAGATCTCGTGGCCGGCTTCGACCATGGCGCGGATCACCTCGGGGTGGCGTTCGGCGGCCATGGCGACGGCGAAGATGGTCAGTGGAATGTCGTATTTCTTGAACAGGCGCAGCAGACGCCAGACGCCGGCACGGCTGCCGTACTCGTACAGCGACTCCATGCTGATATTGCGCTCGCCCTGGAGCGGCTGGGCCGACACCATCTCGGACAGGAAGGCTTCGGACTCCTTGTCGCCGTGCAGGATGCAGCGTTCGCCGCCCTCTTCGTAGTTCAGCACGAAAGAGATGGCGACGCGGGCATTGCCCGGCCAACGGGGGTGGGGCGGGTTGGCACCGTAACCGATCAGGTCGCGTGGATAGTCGTTGCTCACAGGGCAGCTCCTCGTCGATCTTGCAGCGAATGGGGTGGACGCCTGCCACCGGTGTACGCCTCGGGAGCAGGGATTTGTTTTATTGTATACAAAAAATAGAATTCATTGTAAATAACATTTGTCGATTATTGGACAGCCTTTTCAGGTTCGTGCTCCCGTAAAGGGCATTGGACGTCGTAGTTCTCCGCCTCCGGGCGGCCAGTTCCTGCGTTGAAACCGGTCTCGAAATTGTGGGTGCAAAAGTTGAGGGTATTTTTGTGTACAAAAAAAGCTAAAAATGTTTAGATTGTCTCGACAGCCGTGGCGGGCACCCTGGCGCGGCATCCACTGATTGATTCGGACAGACAGAGGAGGAGAGGCGGAACGGAGCGGGTTGCAGCCCCAGGACTGGCAGCCGGGAACCGGAAGAACCTCTTGAACTGATGGGATATTTGACGACGCATGTACTCGATGCCGCCCATGGCCGTCCCGGCAGCGGTATTCAGATCGAACTTTACCGTATCGGACCGGAGCGCGAACTGATCGCGACGGCGACGACCAACGATGACGGCCGTTGCGACAGCCCTGTGCTGGAAGGCGAAGCTTTTGTTCCGGGGGTCTACGAGCTGATCTTCGATGCTGGCGACTACTACCGCCGGCTGGGTGTCGAACTGCCGCGGCCCGCTTTCCTGGATCAGGTGGTGTTGCGCTTCGGTATTGCGGATCGGGATGAGCACTACCATGTGCCGCTGCTGATTTCCCCTTACAGCTATTCGACCTATCGCGGCAGCTGATTGCGCGGTGCCGTTGAGAAAAACCCGCAGGTAAAAGCCCTGCGGGTTTTTTTGTATTTGTGCAAGGGTGACGCGTTGCGAACCCACGGTATCGTAGGGTGCTGGTAAGCGAAGCGCACCGCACCGATTGGTGAAACGATGCGGTTCGCCAGGGGGCAGCGCGTAGGTTGGAATGAGGCCCGAAGGGGCGAATTCCGACATCTGATAGCACCGGTGGAATTCGCAAGCTCATTCCACCCTACCATTCAACCCGCACCACCCTCGCTTTTGCGCGTACCCCGTCACCTGTTACGTGTCACCCGTAACCTTTTTACGCCCTGCTCAGCACCGCGGCGGTGCCGGCGCTGGCGAAAATACCGGCGGTGACCCGGTTGAACCAGGCGCGACTGCGGCCCGAGGTGATGAAGCGGGCGGCGCCGCGGGCGGTCAGGCCGTAGCCAAGCTTGCAGACAAGATCCGCGGCAGCCCAGGTCAGGATCATCAACAGCAACTGCGGCAGCAGGGCCCGGTCGGCGGCAATGAACTGCGGCAGGAAGGCGGCGAAGAACAGAATGTCTTTCGGGTTGCTGGCACCCAGGGCGAATGCGCGCCAGAACATCGCCCTGAACCCCGGCACCTGCTGTTCACCGGGCAGGGCGCCTGCGCCGACCTGGCCGGCTTCGCGCCAGCTGCGCCAGGCCAGGTAGAAGAGGTACAGGGCGCCGGCGAATTTCAGCACCGTGAAGAGCCGTTCCGATGCCAGCAGCAGCGCGCCGAGACCCAGAGCCGAAGCGCTCAGCAGCAGCACCGAGGCGCTGACACCACCGAGAAAGGCCGGTGCGGAGCGCAGGATGCCGTAGTTGAGGCTGTTGCTCACCATCAGCAGCGACAGTGGCCCCGGGATCAGAATGACCACGAAGATGGCAGTGGTGTAGAGCAGCCAGGTATCCAGAGGCATGGGCGAGAGTCTCCTTGTCGGAACGAAAAAGCCGCAGGGGCCTGCAGGCCCCTGCGGGGCAGGGATTCGGCCGGATCGTCGTATCCGGCCGAAGGCTTGAAACGTGGTTACAGGAACACGAACTTGGCCACGAAGATGGCGCAGAGCACGTACATGGCCAGCGACAGCTTGTTGGCCTTGCCGGTGAAGACCTTCATCACCGCGTAAGTGATGAAACCCATGGCGATGCCGTTGGCGATCGAGAAGGTCAGCGGCATCATCACCACGGTGACGATGGCCGGGATCATGTCGGTGTGATCCTTCCAGTTGATGGTGTGCAGACCGCCCATCATCAGCATGGCGACGTAGATCAGCGCGCCGGCCGTGGCATACGCCGGGATCATGCCGGCCAGAGGTGCCAGGAACATGGCAGCGGCGAAGAGGATGCCGCAGACCACGGCGGTCAGGCCGGTGCGGCCGCCGGCCGCGATACCCGAAGCGCTCTCGACATAGCTGGTCACCGGCGGGCAGCCGACGAAGGCGCCGATGACGCTGGAGCTGCTGTCCGCTTTCAATGCCTTGCTCATGTTCTCGATATAGCCGTCCTCGCGGATGAGGTTGGCGCGGTGCGCCACCGCCATCAGGGTGCCGGCGGTATCGAACATGTTGACGAAGAGGAAGGCCAGAATGACGCTGATCATGGCGACGTCGAAGGCGCCGGCGATATCCATTGCCAGGAAGGTCGGTGCCAGGCTCGGGGGCATCGAAACCAGCCCGTGATATTCGACGAGGCCCAGGCCCCAGCCGATGGCGGTGACCGCCAGGATGCTGATCAGCACCGCACCGAAAACGCGGTGGTGCGACAGGACTGCGATCATCAGAAAGCAGAGCGCCGCCAGCAGCACGCCGGGCTGGTTGAAGGAGCCCATGGTCAGCAGGGTGGCGGGGCTGTCGACGACGATGCCGGCGGTTTTCAGCCCGATCAGGCCGAGGAAGAGGCCGACACCGGCACCCATGGCAAAGCGCAGGCTCATCGGGATGCTGTTCAGCAGCCACTCGCGAATTTTCCAGAAACTCAGGATCACGAACAGCACACCGGACAGGAAGACCGCGCCGAGGGCGATCTGCCAGCTGTAGCCCATTTCGCCGACGACCGTGTAGGTGAAGAAGGCGTTGAGGCCCATGCCCGGCGCCAGACCGACCGGCCAGTTGGCATAAAGGCCCATCAGGAAGCAGGCCAGGGCGGCGCCGATACAGGTGGCAACGAAGGCCGCGCCGTGGTCGACGCCGGCATCGGCCATGATGTTGGGGTTGACGAAAATGATGTAGGCCATGGTCACGAAGGTCGTGAGGCCCGCAATCACTTCGGTTTTGATACTGGTCCCGTGTTCGCTCAGTTTGAAAAAGCGATCGAGAAAACCAGAGGCCTGGGGCTCATTGATGGAATGAGCGGCATGTTGTTCTTGTTCAATGCTCGCCACAACTCGTACTCCTCGCAAATGTGATTGGTATTAAGAGCCTTGCGTTCCCGTTTCGATGGTTTTCGCTTCCCTGTGAGCCCTTCGGCAATACCCGGTTGATTCATTGGCTGTATTGTCGGATTGTATACATAAAAGTCAATGGTTATTGTCTTCTCCGTCAGGTTTCAGGCGTTTTTTGGAAACAGGAAATCTGTCCCGTTGGCGGCGTCAGTGCTGGATCCGCAGTAACCCTTGCAGGGTCTGGGAGAGGCTTTTTTGGAAAAGGCTCTCCGGTGGCGGGCAGCGGCACTGAGCGGGATTTCTGTAGTCAGAATTGTTCCGCCCATACGTGTACAATTGTTTGTTGCTTATGTACTATTCAGAGCATTCGAATAGCTAGCTCCGTCTTTGCCCGGCTTCAATTCCGCCGGTACGGGTCGGGCCGATAACCGATAGTGGTCAGGTTTATGAACGATCGTTTGCAGAACATCATTGGCCGGGACGACAGCGCCCGCAGTGGCAAATCCGGCACCCAGGACGATGTGGTCTATGCCCATATCTTCGATGCCATCCTCGAGCAGCGTCTTGCGCCGGGCACCAAACTGAGCGAAGAGGCCCTGGGCGAGATTTTCGGGGTCAGCCGTACCATCATCCGCCGCGCGCTGTCGCGCCTGGCCCACGAGCAGGTCGTGCTGCTGCGTCCCAATCGCGGCGCCGTCGTCGCCGAGCCCAGCCTCGAGGAGGCCCGGCAGATCTCGTTCGCGCGACGTATTGTCGAGCGGGCGATTACCGAGCTGGCGGTGGACAATGCCACCCCCGAGCAGATCGCCAACATGCAGCGTCTGGTCGATGAAGAGCAGGCCTGCCTCGAGAAAGGTGACCGCGGTACCGGTATCCGCCTGTCCGGCGAGTTCCATCTGCAGCTGGCGCTGATGGCCAACAACGCGCCGTTGCTGAACTTCCAGCGCAGCCTGGTTTCCCAGACCTCGCTGATCATCGCCCGCTACGAATCCGGCAACCGTTCGCACTGCTCCTACGACGAGCACAATCAGCTGATCAAGGCAATTCAGCAGCGGGACAAGGAAAAGGCGGTGGAGCTGATGATGCATCACCTGGACCATATCGATCACAAGCTGAACTTGCAGGATGACGGTGCGTCGGGCGATCTGCACGCGGTATTCTCGCACCTGATCAAGGATCGCAAGGAGCCCAAGGCCCGCAAGAAGCGCACCGGCTGAACGACGCGCGGTGGCGCCACCTAATGCGTAGGATGGGTGGAACGGCGTGAGGCGACCGGATATCCGATCTTGTCCCGGTCTGGGCGCCGTGCAACCCATCTTCGGAGTACTGTCCAGAACCGTAGGCTCTGCGGCATTGATGGGTTGCGCCGGATCGAGGCCGCTGCGTACCGACACCCGGTGCCAGTGCGGCTTCACCCATCCTACGTTAACTATCCGGCCCAGCTGTATCATTATCTCGCCTCAATCGCGGCGGTGAACCGACTCGCCGGCGGCGAAGGTTTCGCGCACGGTGCGATCGTCGCCCAGCATCATCAGTACGAACAGCCGTTCGTCCAGCGTCTTCGCCTGCGCCATGCGGTACTGCATCAGCGGCGTGGCGTTATAGTCCAGCACCACGAAATCCGCCTCGTTGCCTGATGCGAAGCTGCCGATGCGGTCTTCCAGGCGCAGCGCACGGGCGCCGCCCAGGGTGGCCAGGTACAGCGACTTGAACGGGCTCAGCTTGGCGCCCTGCAACTGCATCACCTTGTAGGCTTCGTTGAGCGTCTGCAGGATCGAGAAGCTGGTGCCGGCGCCGACGTCGGTGCCCAGGCCCACGCGCACTTTGTGCTGCTCCATTTTCGGCAGGTTGAACAGGCCGCTGCCGAGAAAGAGGTTGGAGGTCGGGCAGAAGGCGATCGCGGACCCTGTTTCCGACAGGCGCTTGCACTCGTCGTCGCACAGGTGGATGCCGTGGGCGAAGACCGAGCGCTCGCTCAGCAGGTTGTAGTGGTCGTAGACGTCCAGGTAGCCGCTGCACTGCGGGAACAGCGACTTGACCCATTCCACCTCGTCACGGTTTTCCGACAGGTGGGTATGCATGTAGAGGCCTTCGTACTCCTGCAGCAGTTGCCCGGCGGCGGCCAGTTGCTCGTCGGTGCTGGTTGGCGCGAAGCGCGGCGTCACCGCGTAGTGCAGCCGGCCCTTGCCGTGCCAGCGCTCGATCAGCTCGCGGCTGTCGCGGTAGCCGGATTCGGCGGTGTCGGTCAGGTACTCCGGCGCGTTGCGATCCATCAGCACCTTGCCGGCGATCATGCGCAGGTTGCGTTGCTCGGCGGCGCTGAAGAAGGCATCGACCGAACCCTTGTGCACGGTACCGAACACCAGCGCCGTGGTGGTGCCGTTGCGCAGCAGCTCGGTGAGGAACACTTCGGCCACTTCGGCGGCATGGGCCGGATCGCTGAAGGCGTTTTCGGCCGGAAAGGTGTAGTTGTTGAGCCAGTCCAGCAGCTGCTCGCCGTAGGAGGCGATCATGCCGGTCTGCGGATAGTGGATATGGGTGTCGACGAAGCCCGGCATCAGCAGTGCGTCGGGATATTCGGTCACCTCGGTGCCGGCCGGAAGGTTGGCCAGCAGCACGCCGGCATCGCCCACCGATTCGACCCGGCCGTCGGTGACGACCAGCAGGCCGTCTTCGAAATATTCGTAGGACGCTTCCACGCCCACCTCGGCGGGGTCGCCAATGCTGTGGATGATGGAGGCGCGGTAAGCCTTGCGTGCAGAAGTCATGCAGTCACTCTCGTCGAAATATGAGACCCCGTGCTGTCAGCGGATGTGACACCGCGGCGGGGTCGAATGCGTTGCGTCAGGCCGGGCGGCAGATGCTCAGCCGCTGGTCGTCCGTCTCGGGTTTCTTCTGTTCGCCGAAGTCGGCGTTGTAGTGGGCGATCACCTCGCCGGCGACGGCGATGGCGATCTCGGCCGGCAGTTTGCCCTTGACCTGGGGAATCCCCATCGGGCAGATCATGCGCTCGAGCTGCGTTTCACTGATGCCGCGGGCCTTGAGACGGTGCTCGAAGCGCTTGCGCTTGGTCCGGGAGCCGATCAGGCCGAAGTAGTCGAAGTCGTTGCGCCCGAGGATGCGCTCCGACAACTCCTGGTCGAGCTGGTGGTTGTGGGTCAGCACGATGAAGTAGCTGTGCGGCGGCATCTCGTCGACTTCGTCGACCGGGAATTCGTTGACCACCTTTTCGACCCCGTGCGGGATCTCGTCGGGGAACTCGTTGTCCCGCGAGTCGATCCAGCGTACCTTGCAGGGCAGGCTGGCCAGCAGCGGCGCCAGGGCGCGGCCGACGTGGCCGGCGCCGAACAGGGCGATCTGGATCGCCGGCTGCAGCACCGGCTCGAACAGCAGCGTGGTGGCGCCGCCGCAGCACTGGCCGAGACTGGCGCCGAGGGAGAACTTCTCGAGGCGTACCTCGCTGTCGCCGTCGGCGAGCATCTGGCGGGCGATCTTCATCGCCTTGTGCTCGAGGTGGCCGCCGCCGATGGTTTCGAAGGTACGATCGGCGGTGACGACCATTTTCGAGCCGCTGTTGCGCGGTGTCGAGCCGCGCTCCTCGAGAATGGTCACCAGCACGCAGGGCTCGCCCTTGTCGCGCAGCTTGTTCAGTGCACTGATCCAGTCAACCCTGTTCATCGTCTAGTCTCCGGGTCTCAAACGGTTTCCAGTACGGCGTCCTGTGCCATGGCATGTTTTATCTGTTCGATGCCCCAGAGCACGCGTTCCGGCGTCGCGGGCGCGTCGATCAGCGGCGCGTGGCGGTAGTCGCCGACGCTGGCGACCGCATCCTGCAGCGCGCACCAGACCGAGATGCCGAGCATGAACGGCGGCTCGCCGACGGCCTTGGAGTGGAACACGGTGTCTTCCTTGTTTTTGCGGTTCTCGACCAGGCGTACGCGGAAGTCCGCCGGCATGTCCGCCACCGCCGGGATCTTGTAGCCCGCCGGGCCGTTGGTGGTCAGCTTGCCCTGCTGGTTCCAGACCAGTTCCTCCATCGTCAGCCAACCCATGCCCTGGACGAAGCCGCCCTCGACCTGGCCGATATCGATCGACGGGTTCAGCGAGGCGCCGACGTCGTGCAGGATGTCGGTGCGCAGCACGCGGTATTCGCCGGTCAGGGTGTCGACCAGTACTTCCGAGCAGGCCGCGCCGTAGGCGTAGTAGTAGAACGGGCGGCCGCGCGCCTGGTCGCGATCGTAGTAGATCTTCGGCGTGCGGTAGAAGCCGGTGCTCGACAGCGACACCTGGTTGAAATACGCCAGCTGGATCAGCTCCTCGAACGGCAGCACCTTGTCGCGGATGCGCACATGGTTGTTGCGGAACTCGACATCCTCCTCGGTCACGTTGAAGTGACGGGCGGCGAACTCCACCAGGCGCGTGCGGATGGTGATGGCCGCGTTCTGGGCCGCCTTGCCGTTCAGGTCGGCGCCGCTGGAGGCGGCGGTCGGCGAGGTGTTCGGCACCTTGTCGGTGTTGGTCGCGGTGATCTGGATGCGATCGATGTCGACCTGGAACTCCTCGGCCACCACCTGGGCGACCTTGGTGTTCAGGCCCTGGCCCATCTCGGTGCCGCCGTGGTTCAGGTGGATGCTGCCATCGGTATAGATGTGGATCAGCGCGCCGGCCTGGTTGAGGAAGGTGGCGGTGAAGCTGATGCCGAACTTCACCGGTGTCAGCGCGATGCCCTTCTTCAGGACCGGGCTTGCGCGGTTGAATTCGGCGATCTCGCGGCGGCGCTGCCGGTAGGCGCTGCTGGCCTCGAGCTCGGCGGTCAGCTCCTGGATCTGGTTGTCCTCCACGGTCTGGTAGTAGTGGGTGACGTTGCGGTCTTCCTTGCCGTAGTAGTTGTGCTTGCGTACCTCCAGCGGGTCCTTGCCCAGGGTGCGGGCGATATGATCCATGATGTATTCGATCGCCACCATGCCCTGGGGCCGCCGAAGCCGCGGTAGGCGGTGTTCGAGGCGGTGTTGGTCTTGCAGCGGTGGCCGGTGACGGTGGCGTCGCCGAGGTAGTAGGCGTTGTCCGAGTGGAACATCGCGCGGTCGACGATCGAGCCCGACAGGTCCGGCGAGTAGCCGCAGTTGCCGGCCAGTACCAGGTCAATGCCGTGCAGGCGGCCGTCGTCGTCGAAGCCGACGTCGTATTCGGCATAGAACGGATGGCGCTTGCCGGTCAGCATCATGTCGTCGACACGCGGCAGGCGCATCTTGGTCGGCTGACCGGTGAGACGCGCGATCACGGCGCAGATGCAGGCCGGGCCCGCGGCCTGGGTTTCCTTGCCGCCGAAGCCGCCGCCCATGCGGCGCATGTCGATGACGACCTTGTGCATCGGCACGTCGAGTACCTCGGCGACCAGCTTCTGCACTTCGGTGGGATTCTGGCTCGAGGTGTAGACGATCATGCCGTCGTCCTCGGTCGGAATCACCGAGGAGATCTGGGTCTCGAGATAGAAGTGTTCCTGACCGCCGATGTGCAGCTTGCCCTGCAGGCGATGCGGCGCGCCGGCCAGCGCCCCGGCGGAATCGCCGCGCTTGTGCTGGTGGCTGTCGAGCACGAAATGCTTCTTCTTCAGCGCGTCCTCGACCGACAGTACCGGTTCCAGGTCCTCGTATTCGATGACTGCGGCCATTGCCGCCTTGCGGGCGGTCTCGAGGCTGTTGGCGGCCACCGCGATCACCGGCTGGCCGACATACTCGACCTTGCCGTCGGCGAGCAGCGGGTCGCCCGGCGCCACGGCGCCGATGTCGAGCTGGCCCGGCACATCCTGGCTGGTGATGGCGATGCGCACGCCCGGGATCTGGTAGCAGGGCGCGGTGTCGATCTTCAGGATGCGCGCATGCGGGCGATCGCTGAGACGGGCGTAGACATGCAGCTGGTTCGGGAACTCGAGCCGGTCGTCGATGTAGACGGCTTCGCCGGAGACATGCTTGGCGGCGCTCTCGTGCGGAATCTTGCGGCCGACGCCGGTTTTCAGGTCCTGGCGCACCAGTTCCATCATCTCGTCCTGGGTTCTGGTGGTCTTGTTGTGGTTAGACATGAGCGGTCACCCGTATAGCTTGCTCAGGGGCACTGAGTTCCATTTTGTACTTGCGCAGCAGGTTGCCGGCGATCAGCAGGCGGTATTCCTTGCTGGCGCGAAAATCGGAGATCGGCGTGAAGTCCTGCGCCAGTGCTTCGATGGCAGCTTCGAGGGTTTCGTCGTTCCAGGCCTGGCCGCGCAGCGCCTGTTCGCAGTGGCGCGCGCGTTTCGGTATCGCCGCCATGCCGCCGAAGGCAATGCGGGCGTCGCTGACGCGGCCATCCTCGATCTGCAGGTCGAAGGCGCCGCAGACGGCGGAGATGTCATCGTCCAGACGCTTGGAAATCTTGTAGACGCGGAAGCTGTCGCGACCCTGTGCCCGAGGCACGATGATCTTCTCGATGAACTCCGATTCCTGCTGCACCGTGACGCGGTAGTCGACGAAATAGTCCTCCAGCGCGACGGTGCGGGTGCTGTTGCCCTTGCGCAGGACGATCTGCGCGCCAAGGGCAAGAAGGGCGGGTGGCGAATCGCCGATCGGTGAGGCATTTCCGATATTCCCGCCAAGGGTACCCTGGTTGCGGATCTGCAGGGAGGCAAAGCGATGCAGCAGCTCCCCGAAATCCGGATATTCACGTGCCAATACTTCGTAGCAGTCGGTCAGCGGCACCGCGGCGCCGATCTCGATACGATCGTCGAAGATTTCGACGGTTTTGAGTTCCCTGACGTTGCCGACGTAGATCATCACCGGCAGCCGGCGCTGCATCTGGGTCACCTCCAGCGCCAGGTCGGTGCCGCCGGCCAGCAGGCGGGCGTCCGGGTGGCTGCAGTAGAGGTCGGCCAGGTCGGCCACGGTCAGCGGCGAGAAGCTGCGGTTGTCGGCGGCGCTCAGCTCGCAGGTGCTGTCCGGCTGGATGGCGCGCAGCTGGGCAACGGTGGCCTCGTACTGGCGATCGAACTGGTCCTGCATCGGCGCGTTGCAGCTCTTCTCGGCGGCCTCGATGATCGGGCGGTAGCCGGTGCAGCGGCAGAGGTTGCCGGCCAGCGCTTCTTCGGTCGCGGCCCTGTCGTAGCCCTTGCCGTTTTTCTGCAGCGCGAACATCGACATCACGAAGCCGGGGGTGCAGAAGCCGCACTGGGAGCCGTGGCAGTCGACCATGGCCTGCTGCACGCTGTGCAGCTGGCCGTTGTACTTCAGGTCCTCGACGGTGATCAGCTGTTTGCCGTTCAGGGTCGAGAAGAAGGTCAGGCAGGAGTTGAGGGTGCGGTAGCGGATCCGGTCGTCCACCAGTTCACCCACTACCACGGTGCAGGCACCGCAATCGCCCGAGGCACAGCCTTCTTTGGTACCGGATTTGCCCAGGTGCTCGCGCAGGTAGTTGAGAACCGTGACATTCGGGTCGAGATCGCGCTCTACCCGCAGTTCCTGGTTAAGTAAGAACCTGATCAAGGAAAACCTCCTGCTTGTACTTGTCGTCGGTCAAGATCGTGTAGCCTGACTTTAGGGTGAATCTGACTTTTGAGTCAAGAAAAAGCTGACTTTAGAGTCAGAAAAATTTTCAAGCCGCCAGCGATGCAGCCAGGCCCCCGTGGTCGTGGCAGGGTGGTGCGGTGAGTCGAAGCATGCACCGGTAGTCGAGCCGGGTCCTCAGTGGCTGTTCAGAGTATAGATCCGTGCGCTGGTCGTCGCGCCAGTCGTGGCCTGGCGGACCGTTTGCTCCGGCCGGGCAGGCGCAGATATTCTGGAAGTCGTCGCGAAAAAGTTATATACAGTGGCGCTCTGTATTGTCGATCCGGGTTCTGTGATAAGGTGAATTTCATTCATTACAGGTGCGGTTTTTACCGGATTTCAGCTCCCAGTGGAGGGTTGCACGGGCATTATGGCCAGTGATTCTTACAATCGGCCGGTCAGGATACTGATCACCGGGGCCAATGGTCAGGTCGGACGTGAGCTGGTCAGCCAGGCGGGTGCTGATACCTTCTTCGAGGTCGTCGGTCTGACGCGCAGGCAGCTGGATATCACCCACGAGCAGGACATTGCCCGTCGTCTCGACGAGTATCGGCCCGACTACGTCATTAACTGTGCGGCTTTCAACCGTGCCGATGCGGCGGAAAAGCAGCGTCAGCACTGCTTTCGACTCAACGCCGAAGCGGTGCAGCGGCTGGGACGTGCCTGTGCCGAGCGCAATATTCCACTGCTGCACCTGTCCACCGACTATGTATTCGACGGCCATTATGCCAGCGGTTACAGCGAGAACGATGCGGTGCGCCCCCTGGGTGCCTATGGTGAGAGCAAGTGGCAGGGGGAGGAATTGCTGCGTCGCACCCATCCCCGCCATATCATCCTGCGTGTGAGCTGGGTGTTCAGCGGCGGCGGGCACAACTTCCTGATCCGCTCGCTGGAACAGGCGCGCCGGGATACGGAGCTTGCGGCCGTCGACGACCGGCGTGGCTGCCCCACGGCAGCTGCGGATGTGGCGCGGGTACTGGTCGCGATCCTCAAGCAGCTGAGCTGCGGCGCCGATGCCTGGGGCACCTACCATTACTGCGGTGCCGAAGTGACCACGCGTTATGCCTTCTGCGAAGCGATCATCGCCACCGCCAGCCAGTACGAGGCGCTGAAGGTCGAGCGGCTGGTGCCGGTCTCGAGCAAGGACTTTCCCACCGAGGCGGAGCGCCCGGCGACTTCGGTACTCAAGTGCAAGAAACTGCTCAGTACCTTCGGTATCCGCCAGCGCCCCTGGCGCAATGAACTGGTCGATGTGATCCGCCATCACTACGAGCGGTTCTGACGCTCTGGGTGCACCTCGGTTCGCCTGAACGTAGGGTGGCAATGAGCGAAGCGAATTCCACCGGTGGTGTCAGAACGTAGGGGAACCAAAGGCTCGAACAGAGTGCAGGCTGATATTCCCGGTGGAATTCGGGCCTTCGGCACTCATTCCACCCTACATGTCGATCGGATTCCGGAGGAAGATGTAATCTAACCCCAGGGGTCGGGTCATGGCGGATGGCGACCCAGGCGATGTAGCCGACGGTGGCCAGCGCGCCGAAAAACGCCAGCGTGCGCGTGCCCTTGCTCCGACCTCTTTTAAGCGCGATCATGCCGAGCACGATGTACGCGACCAGCGCCAGCAGCTTGGCGGTCAGCCAGCCGTTGACGAAGGGGTACTGCCGCAGCAGCAGCATCAGGCCGACGGCGCTGAGCAGCAGTACCGTATCGATGAGATGGGGTACGATGCGGACCCAGCGCCTGTTGAGCAGGCGTGAGCCGAGCAGCATCCAGTAGCCGCGCAACATGAAGAGGCAGATGCTCAGGGTCACCGCAGTCAAGTGAAGGTGTTTCAGGGCCATGTACATGGTGATTGTGCTCGCTTCCTTGGATATTCGAAACGGTGGCCATTGTTGCGTACAAGTGGGTGCCATGCCAGGAGTTTCAGGAGTAATAAATGTCGCAAAGTAAAAGTGCAGCCGAATTCGTCGCGCTCAATATTGCCGTACTGACGGTTTCGGATACCCGTACCGAGGACACGGATACCTCCGGCAAGGCGCTGGTGGAACGGTTGGAGCAGGCCGGTCACCGGCTGCAGGCCCGGACGATCGTAAAGGATGATGTCTATCAGTTGCGGGCTCAGGTATCGCAGTGGATTGCCGATCCCCGGATCCATGTCGTTATCAGCACCGGCGGCACCGGCTTCTCCCACCGGGATTCGACTCCGGAGGCCCTGGCGCCGCTGTTCGACAAGCAGATCGAAGGCTTCGGCGAGCTGTTTCGCAGTCTGTCGTTCGACGAGATCGGCACTTCGACGATTCAGTCACGGGCGCTGGCGGGGCTGGCCAACGGCACCCTGATCTTCTGCCTGCCGGGGTCGACCGGTGCCTGCCGCACCGGCTGGGACCGCATCATTGCCGAGCAGCTCGACAACCGCCAGCGCCCGTGCAATTTCGTCGAGATGCTGCTGCGCCATGCACAACTGGAAGGCTGACGTATGCAGAGCTGCGATACGACGCCGGGGCTGATCCCGGTCGAGGAGGCGATCGAGGCGCTGCTGGCGGATACGGTGCCGCTGAGCGGGCGGGAAACCGTCGCACTGGCCGATGCCCTGGGCCGGGTGCTGGCCGAGGCGCCGCGGGCGGCGGTGGATGTGCCGCCGGCTGACAACAGCGCCATGGACGGCTATGCCTGTCGCCTCGAAGATGTCGAAGGGTCCGAATGGCTGCCGGTGAGTCAGCGTATCGCGGCGGGGCAGCCGCCTGTGCCTCTTCAGCCCGGCACTGTGGCACGCATCTTTACCGGTGCCGAGATCCCTCCGGGGGCCGACGCCGTGGTGATGCAGGAGCGGGCCGAGACCGATGGCGGCCGGGTGCGTTTCCCGGGGGTACCCGGGAGCGGGCAGAATATCCGCCCGCGCGGTCAGGATATCGTCGCCGGCCGCGAAGTGCTGCCGGCCGGCACCTGCCTCGGACCGGCGGATCTCGGGGTGCTGGCCTCGACCGGCATTGCCCGGGTCAGTGTCATGCGCCCGGCGCGGGTGGCGCTGCTCAGTACCGGTGACGAGCTGGTCGACCCCGGACAGCCCCTCGGCCCCGGACAGATCTACAACTCCAACCGCTTCCTGCTGACGGGGCTGATCAAAGGGCTCGGTTTCGAGGTGCTGGATCTCGGCAGGGTCGCAGACAGTGCCGCGGACACCGAGCAGGCCCTGGCGACGGCGGCAAAGCAGGCTGACTGCATCATCAGCACCGGCGGCGTTTCGGTCGGAGAGGAGGATCACGTCAAGCGGGCTGTGGAAAAGCTCGGCGAGCTGCGGCTCTGGCGCCTGCGGATAAAGCCGGGAAAGCCGCTGGCCTATGGTCGCGTGGCCGGTACGCCCTTCTTCGGGTTGCCGGGCAATCCGGCGTCAGCGCTGGTAACTTTCTGCCTGATCGCGCGTCCCTGCCTGCTGCGTCTGCAGGGGGCGCGGGTCGAGCCGCCGCTGACGGTACAGGTGCCGGCAGGTTTCGCGCGGCCGAAGCCGGGCGGGCGTCAGGAGTATCTGCGCGCCCGGCTGGAGCAGGGGAAAGCCTGCCCGGCAACGAATCAGAGTTCGGGCGTGCTGTCGTCGGCCAGCTGGGCCAATGGCCTGGTGGTGATACCGCCGGATACGGTCGTCGCCGAGGGCGACCCGGTCAGCTTCATGCCGTTCTCCGAATTGCTCGGGCCCGGCTGAATGGAAACCGCGCCGCCATATCCAGCCTTGAATGAGTCTGGCCTGGCGCCCTCTGTCGCCAGTGGCGTTACAAAGGCGTAAAATAACGCCTTTTTTATCCACAGACGGTAACCAGAGAACAGCATGAGCGACAATTCCGCGCTGCAGGATCCGTTCCGGGAGATCCGGCCGTACCGCGACACCGAAGTGGCCGAGGTGCTGAACCGGCTGCTGTACAACGACGAGTTTATCCGGGCGGTCACCCGCTATCAGTTTCCCCGGCTGGCGGACTGGTGCGGCTTTCTGGTGCGGCCGCTGGTGCGCATGGGACTGGCGCGGGAGGTCGGCGATATCGAGACCGTGCGCGGCTTTCAGCAGTTGGTGGCCAAGTACATGGCGAAGATGATCGCCCGCACCACCAGTCGCCTCAGCTGTTCCGGGCTCGAGCAGCTGGATCCGCAGGAGGCCTATCTGTTCGTCTCCAACCATCGCGATATCGCGATGGATCCGGCGTTCGTCAACTGGGTGCTGTACAAGGCCGGGATGAACACGGTGCGGATCGCCATTGGCGACAACCTGCTGCGCAAGCCCTACGTATCGGACCTGATGCGTCTCAACAAGAGCTTTATCGTCAATCGCTCCGCCCGCGGGCGGGAGATGATGACGGCGCTGAACCAGCTTTCGGCCTATATCGATCACAGTATCGCCGAAGGCGAATCGATCTGGATCGCGCAGCGCGAGGGGCGGGCGAAGGACGGCAACGACCGTACCGATCCCGCCATTTTGAAAATGTTCTACATGGCGCAGCGCAAGCAGCGCTCCTTTTCCGAAGCCGTCGAACGCCTGAATATCGTCCCGGTGTCGATCGCCTACGAATTCGATCCCTGCGACCGCGCCAAGGCGAAGGAACTGTATGCGCGGGCCAGTGCCGGCGGCTACGAAAAAGGGCAGTTCGAGGATATCGACAGCATCGTTGCCGGCATCACCGGTCAGAAGGGGCATGTGCATGTGGCGTTCGGCGAGCCGGTGCGCGGGCAATTCGAATCACCGGAGGCGCTGGCGGCGCTGATCGATCGCGAGATCGTCGGCCACTATCACCTGCATCCGTCCAATCTGATCGCGGCCGGCGAAATGTCCGGCATGACGCCGGAACAGAAAGCCGCCTTCGACGCCCGGCTCGACGGGCTCGAACCCGGGGAGCAGGAGATTCTCAGGCAGATGTATGCGAACCCGGTTATCAACAAGCGCAACCTGGAAGCAGCATGAGCGTTGCTGCTTTCTCTACACCAGAGGATGTATGGCATCGCAGTTCAGTTATCAACAACCGCAAGCTGGAAGCAGCATGAGCGTTGCTGCTTTCTCTACACCAGAGGATGTATGGCATCGCAGTTCAGTTATCAACAACCGCAAGCTGGAAGCAGCATGAGCGTTGCTGCTTTCTCTACACCAGAAGATGTATGGCATCGCAGTTCAGTTATCAACAAGCGCAAGCTGGAAGCAGCATGAGCGTTGCTGCTTTCTCTACACCAGAGGATGTATGGCATCGCAGTTCAGTTATCAACAAGCGCAGCCTGGAAGCTGCATAAGCGTTGCTGCTTTCTCTACACCAGAGGATGTATGGCATCGCAGTTCAGTTATCAACAAGCGCAACCTGGAAGCTGCATAAGCGTTGCTGCGTTCTCTACACCAGAGGATGTATGGCATCGCAGTTCAGTTATCAACAAGCGCAGCCTGGAAGCCGACTGAGTGCTGCCGTTCCAGGGGCGGAGCGACAGGGCGACAGGGCGACAAGGCCCGGTGATCGGCTGTCGCGCGCCGGATCCTGGCCGGGTCCTCGTCGTCATCTTGACGAAAAGGGCTGTGATCGGCGCCGGGGCGAGGTATCGTCCAGGACCTGTATCGGAATCGAAAGCTGGAGGGCCTATGAGCCGACTGACCCATCTTGATGAAAAAGGCCATGCCCGTATGGTCGATGTCTCCGACAAGGACGTGACCCATCGCGAAGCGGTGGCGCGGGCCGAAGTGCGGATGCTGCCCGAAACCCTGCAGCTGATTCTCAGCGGCGGCCACAAGAAGGGCGATGTGCTGGCGGTCGCGCGGATCGCGGGTATTCAGGCCGCCAAGCGTACCTCCGACCTGATTCCGCTCTGTCATCCGCTGATGCTGAGCAAGGTCGAGGTGGAGCTGGAGCCGGTCGAGGCCGACAACCGCATCGATATCACCGCGACCTGCAAACTGGCCGGCCAGACCGGTGTCGAAATGGAAGCACTGACGGCGGCCAGCGTGGCGGCCCTGACGCTCTACGACATGTGCAAGGCCGTCGATCGTGGCATGGTGATCGGCAATGTGCGTCTGCTGGAAAAGCAGGGCGGCAAGAGCGGTCACTGGAAGCTGGAGGAGTAAACCTATGTTGCAGCTGGTCTATTTTGCCCGCGTGCGGGAACAGTTGGGGCTCGACCAGGAAAGGCTGGCGTTGCCGCCCGGTGTCGGGCGCGTCGAGCAGCTGATCGAACATCTCGTCGCAGAGCGGGGCGAGACTTGGCGCCAGGTGCTCAAGGCGCCGAACCTGCTGGTCGCCGTCAACCAGGAAATGGTGGATCAGGGCGCGGCGCTGCAGGATGGCGACGAGGTCGCTTTCTTCCCGCCGGTCACCGGAGGATGAGCATGCCGAAGGCGACGCCGCTGCACTATCTGCGTGCCGCTCTCTACTACGCAGGCTTTTATCCCGTCACCATCGTCTATGCGGCGCTTTGCCTGCTGATCGGCCCGCTGTTGCCGTTCCGGGCCCGGTTCAAACTGTTCACTGCGATCAACTATTTCTACATCGGCTGGCTGCGTCTGTGCTGCGGCGTCCGGGTGCAGGTGCGGGGGCGCGAGCATCTGCCCGAGAATGGTGCCTACGTGGTGGTTTCCAACCATCAGAGCGAATGGGAAACGCTGTTCTTCCAGATACTGGTCCGGCCCCAGGCCGTGGTGCTGAAGAAAGAGCTGCTGAAGATTCCGTTTTTCGGCTGGGCCCTGGGCATGCTCAAGCCCATTGCGCTGGATCGCAGCCAGCGTCGGGGCGCGCTCAAGCAGCTGCTGGCCCAGGGCGCGAGAAGCTGGCCGACCAGATTCCGGTGCTGATCTTTCCCCAGGGCACCCGCGTGCGTGTCGGCGAGATGGGACGCTTCAACAAGGGCGGTGCGATGCTGGCGGTGGCCAGCCAGGTACCGCTGGTGCCGGTGGTGCACAATGCCGGCCGCTACTGGCCCGGCAAGAGCTTCGTCAAGTTCCCCGGCACGGTAGAGCTGCGCATCGGCGCACCGGTACCGACGGCCGAACGCTCGGTGGACGAGGTCCACGCCGAGATCGTCGCGTGGATGGAACGCGAGATGCGCGAGATCGGCGCCTGAAGAGAGGCGTGACAGGTTACGCGTGACGAAACCCTGCTCCAGCACATCCATGTGCCCGCAGGATAAATGCAAAAAAACCGGCCGAGGCCGGTTTTTTCGTAGATTAGGTCCAGCCGCGCAGCGGCGGACCCAGCAGGGTTCAGCCCTTGTACTTCTCGAACACCAGTGTCGAGTTGGTGCCGCCGAAGCCGAAGCTGTTGGACATCACGCGCTCGAGGTTGACATTGTCGAGGCGCTGGGTCACGACCGGCAGGCCTTCGGCTTCCGGGTCCAGCTCTTCGATGTTGGCGGAGGCGCAGACGAAGTCGTTCTCCTGCATCAGCAGGCAGTAGATCGCTTCCTGAACGCCGGTGGCGCCGAGGGAGTGGCCGGACAGCGACTTGGTCGAGCTGACGGACGGCATCTGGTCGCCGAATACCTGCTTCATCGCCTTCAGCTCCTGGATGTCACCGGCCGGTGTCGAGGTGCCGTGGGCGTTGATATAGTCGATCGGTCCGTCGACGGTGGCCATCGCCTGCTGCATGCAGCGCACCGCGCCTTCGCCGGACGGAGCCACCATGTCGTAGCCGTCGGAGGTGGCGCCGTAGCCCACCAGTTCGGCGTAGATTTTGGCGCCGCGGGCCTTGGCGTGTTCCAGCTCCTCCAGCACCAGCATGCCGGCGCCGCCGGAGATGACGAAGCCGTCACGGTTGGCGTCGTAGGCGCGGGACGCTTTTTCCGGCGTGTCGTTGTACTTGCTGGACAGGGCGCCCATGGCGTCGAACATCACGCTCAGGGACCAGTGCAGTTCCTCGCCGCCGCCGGCAAAGACCACATCCTGCTTGTTCAGCTGGATCTGCTCCATGGCGTTGCCGATGCAGTGTGCGCTGGTGGCGCAGGCGGACGTGATGGAGTAGTTCACACCCTTGATCTTGAACGGCGTCGCCAGGCAGGCGGAGACGGTGCTGCCCATGGTGCGGGTGACGCGGTAGGGACCCACGCGGCGTACGCCCTTGGTGCGCAGGATATCGGCCGTCTCGACGATATCGGCCGAGGAGGCGCCGCCGGAGCCGGCGATCAGGCCGGTGCGGACATTGGATACCTGATCCTCGGTCAGGCCGGAATCCTTCACCGCCTGGTCCATGGCAAGGTAGGCATAGGCCGACGCATTGCCCATGAAGCGCAGTAGTTTACGGTCGATCAGGGACTCGAGGTCAAGGTCGATGCTGCCCGCCACCTGGCTGCGGAAACCCAGCTCCTTGTACTCTTCCTGAAACTTGATGCCGGAGCGGCCCTCTTTAAGTGACGTGAGGACGGACTCTTTGTCGGTGCCCAGACAGGACACGATCCCCATACCGGTAACAACGACGCGACGCATGTGAGGCCTCTTTTGATTCACGCTGGTAGAAGTTCTTTGCTGATAATCAGAACGCCTATTGTCCGATAAAGCGAACCTGATGGCTACCTGATTTCAGATCAATGACGTTGCTGCTGATCTGGCTGCCGTGCTGGGAATGGGAAGAATTGCCCGCAGGCCTTGCCGCGCGGGCATTTGGCCGGGGGCTGCCGGTGCAGCGGTGAGGTGCGAAAAGGCCCGTAATGAGCCTTTTCGCCATCGATTCGCTGCTTCTCTAGAAGCTGTCGGTGGAGGTGAAGAGGCCGACGCGCAGGTCCTTGGCTGTATAGATTTCACGACCGTCGACGCTGACGCTGCCGTCCGCGATGCCCATGACCAGTTTGCGTTCGATCACGCGCTTGAGGTGAATGTGGTAGGTCACCTTTTTCGCGGTCGGCAGGATCTGGCCGGTGAACTTGACCTCGCCGGAGCCAAGGGCGCGTCCGCGGCCCTTGTTGCCGCGCCAGCCCAGGAAGAAGCCGACCAGCTGCCACATGGCGTCCAGCCCCAGGCAGCCGGGCATCACCGGATCGCCGGGGAAGTGGCACTGGAAGAACCAGAGGTCCGGGTTGATATCGAGTTCGGCGATGATTTCGCCCTTGCCGTACAGACCGCCTTCTTCGGCGATCTTGACGATGCGGTCCATCATCAGCATGTTGTCGACCGGCAGCTGGGCATTGCCCGGGCCGAACATCTCGCCATGACCGCAGCGCAGCAGGTCTTCGCGTTCGAAAGAAGTGGGTTTAGTCATTGGGCTTTTTCTTCAGTTTTTAGAGCGAAAATATGGGCCGATTATAGCGGCTTGATTGCACTTAAGCACGGTTTGGGCCACCCGGGGTTCGGATTAAGGTCGGCCGCGGTGTGGTGGCGGCCGGGGCTCCGGGCTGTCGGGCCCCGGCGGACGTCGCTATCGGGTACGGGTGACGGCCAGCTCGGCGATCTGATGCAGGGTGTCCCTGAAAGAGCTGGCGGGCAGTGTTTCGAGGGCGGCGGCGGCCAGGGCCGCTTCGCGCTGGGCCGCCTCGCGGGTGTACTCGATGGCTCCGCTGCGATGGACGATATCGAGCACCGGCTGCAGGTCGTCGAGGCCGCCATTGCGGATGCAGCGTCGGATGATCTGCCGCTCGTCTTCATTGCTGGCCTTCATCGCCTGTATCAGCGGCAGCGTCGGCTTGCCTTCGGCCAGGTCGTCGCCGACGTTCTTGCCCATCTCCTCGGCGCTGGAAAGGTAGTCCATCAGATCGTCGACGAGCTGGAAGGCGATGCCGAGGTGGCGGCCGTAAAGGCGCAGGGCTTCGCGCACCTGCGGGCTGCTGTCGGCCAGGATGGCGCCGGTCTCGGTGGCGGCCTCGAAAAGGGTGGCGGTCTTGCCGAGTATGACCTGCATATAGGCTTCCTCGGTCGTGTCGGGATTCTTGCAGTTGAGCAGCTGCAGCACCTCGCCCTCGGCGATCACGTTGGTGGCGTCGGCGATGACGCGCATCACGTCCATGCTGCCGATTTCGACCATCACCTGGAAGGCGCGGCTGTAGAGGAAGTCGCCGACCAGGACGCTCGGGGCATTGCCCCAGCGGGCGTTGGCGGTGTCCTTGCCACGGCGCAGCTCGGAGTTGTCCACCACGTCGTCATGCAGCAGGGTCGCGGTGTGGATAAATTCGATGATCGCCGCCAGCGGGATATGATGCTGCCCCTGGTAGCCGCAGGCATTGGCACTGAGCAACACCAGCAGCGGGCGCAGCCTTTTGCCGCCACTCTCGACAATATAGTGTCCGATCTTCTCGACCAGCGGGACCGCCGAGCCCAGATGGTTGATGATATAGTCGTTAACCGCTTCGAACTGGGGCTCGATCGCCGGGTTGAGCTGATGTGGCTGCATTGGGTAGGTCGTTTTCTGTACGTTTTTGTATGCGCGCATGCTAGGGGGTGCCTGCAAGGGTGTCAAGAAAGCGACAGTTCGGGCGGCTGGCGATGGCGGGGCGGATTATATGGCGGGCGCGGATTATGTAGGGTGCCGGTGACCGCCAGGGACGGCGGAAATCCTGAAATTGCAGGAGCAAATTTCAGGGAAGCGAAGCGCACCGCACCGCCACAACAACGGTGCGGTTCGCGTTGCTCACCAGTACCCTGCCCATCCATCACGAAGAATGCCGATCCTACTTGAGCTTGGTTGCACTTTGATATAGAATCCCCCGCCCTGAGCTCATCCAAATTTGCTCCCTACCATAGGGTGGTTCTCCCTTAGAAGTAGGTTCATTACACATTCCCAGTAGCTGGATGAGCATTACTTGGAGATAAATATGTACGCAGTGATTGTCAGCGGTGGCAAGCAGTACCGCGTTCAGGAAGGTCAGACGCTGAAGCTCGAGAAGCTGCCGGCGGAGCTGGGTTCCAGCGTGGAGTTCGATCGTGTGCTGCTGGTCGGCAACGGCGAAGACGTCAAGGTCGGTGCTCCGGTCGTTGACGGTGCCAAGGTAACTGCTGAAGTCGTCGAGCACGGCCGTGGCAAGAAGGTGCAGATCCTGAAGTTCAAGCGCCGCAAGCACCACATGAAGCGTCAGGGTCACCGTCAGTGGTTCACTCAGGTGAAAATCACTGGTATCAGCGCCTAAGGCAACCGGATCAGGAGATAGATAATGGCTCACAAGAAAGCTGGTGGTTCTACTCGTAACGGCCGCGACTCGGAATCGAAACGCCTTGGTGTCAAGCGTTTCGGTGGTCAGGCGGTCATCGCAGGCAACATCCTCGTTCGTCAGCGTGGAACCAAGTTTCACGCCGGTGAGAATGTAGGTCTGGGCAAGGACCACACCCTGTTCGCCAAGGCGGACGGTGTAGTGAAATTCGAAGTTAAAGGTCTGAACAAGCGCAAGTACGTAAGCGTCGTACCTGCCTGAACCGGGCTTTAGCGTTCTGAAAAAGCTCCGCCTCTGCGGGGCTTTTTTTATGTACAGGATGTACGGCAGAAAAATGCTCCTGCATTTTCTGTATTTTCGCCATCCATGGCGGTCGTATGCCGCGGGCGCATGGATGCGCAGGAGCGGCGGGTCTAAGTTGGCACTATTGTCGGGTGACGCGTAACGCGTAACGCCTGGCGGTCCAACCGTTGGGAGGGGTTGCAATGAAATTTGTCGATGAGGCGCTGATCTCGGTGGAAGCCGGGAAGGGCGGTAATGGCTGCATGAGCTTCCGGCGCGAGAAATTCGTCGCCAAAGGCGGCCCCGACGGCGGTGATGGCGGTGATGGCGGTTCCGTCTTCGTCGAGGCGGACAGTGCGCTCAATACGCTGATCGATTTCCGCTTCACGCGTCACTACAAGGCGCAGAACGGTCAGAACGGCATGGGGCGTCAGTGTACCGGCGCCAAGGGCGAGGACCTGGTGCTGAAGTTGCCGGTGGGTACCACCGTGGTCGATCAGGATACCGGCGAGGTGCTGGCGGATCTGGTGCGCGAGGGTCAGGTGGAAAAGATCGCCCAGGGCGGCTTTCACGGGCTTGGCAATACACGCTACAAGAGTTCCGTCAACCGGGCGCCGCGCCAGACCAGCAATGGTACGCCGGGCGAGGCGCGCAACCTGAAGCTGGAGCTCAAGGTACTGGCGGATGTGGGGTTGCTGGGGTTGCCGAATGCCGGCAAATCCACCTTTATCCGGGCCGTCTCGGCCGCCAGGCCCAAGGTGGCGAACTATCCCTTCACCACCCTGGTGCCCAATCTCGGGGTGGTGCGTACCGAGAGCCATCGCAGCTTCGTGATCGCGGATATTCCCGGTATCATCGAGGGGGCTTCCGAGGGTACCGGGCTGGGTATTCGCTTCCTGAAGCACCTGGCGCGTAACCGGTTGCTGCTGCACCTGGTCGATATGGCACCCTGGGACGAGCAGACGCCGGAGCAGGCGGCCGTGGTGGTGGCCGGAGAGCTGGAGAAATTCAGTCCGACGCTGGCCGAGCAGCCGCGCTGGCTGGTGCTCAACAAGCTCGATATGGTGCCCGAGGATGAGCAGGAGGCCCGCTGTCAGGCGGTTGTCGATGCGCTGGGCTGGGCAGGGCCGGTGTATCGGGTGTCGGCGCTGAACAAGACCGGCATCCAGGCACTGGTGCATGATATCCAGGGTTTCTGGATCGGCGGGCCGAAGAGTTCGCTGAGAATCCGGAGCTTGAGGTGCGGGAGCAGGAGATTCGCGCGCAGATCGATGTCGAGGCGCGTGCCTGTGTCGAGGCGATGCGCGAAGCGATCCGGGCGCGCAAGTCCGGTGAGGACGAAGACTGGGACGACTTCGATGACGACGATTACGATGTCGATGTCGAGTGGGTTCGCTGATAGCTGACAGCAGAGGGTAGTTGGGTGTCGACGGGTAGGAGCAGGCTGAAAAAGGGCGGGCGCTGGGTCGTCAAGATCGGCAGCGCGCTGTTGACCAACGATGGTCGGGGGCTGGATCAGGTGGCTATCGCGCGCTGGGTCGACCAGCTGGCGGCGTTGCGCGCCGAAGGGTTGGAGATCCTGCTGGTGTCGTCCGGCGCGGTGGCCGAGGGAATGACGCGTCTCGGCTGGAGCGATCGGCCGCATGAGATGTACAAGCTGCAGGCGGCGGCGGCCATCGGGCAGATGGGGCTGGTGCAGGCCTATGAGGCGAACTTCCAGCGTCACGGTACCCATACCGCCCAAATTCTGCTGACCCACGAGGATCTCTCCAACCGCAAGCGCTACCTTAATGCCCGGGCGACGCTGCGCGAGCTGCTCAGGCTTGGCGTGGTGCCTGTCGTGAATGAAAACGATACCGTGGTGACCGATGAGATCCGCTTTGGTGACAACGACTCCCTGGGCGCGCTGGTGGCGAATCTGATCGAGGCGGATGGCCTGATTCTGCTGACGGACCAGCTGGGGCTTTACGAGGCCGATCCGCGGAGCAATCCCGATGCGAAGTTCGTCTCGGAGGCCCGGGCCGAGGATGACGCCCTGGTGGCGATGGCGGGCGGCGGCGGCAAGCTTGGCCGCGGCGGCATGGCGACCAAGGTGCGGGCGGCGCGTCTGGCGGCCCGCTCCGGTGCGGTAACGGTGATTGCCAGCGGGCGCGAGCCGGATGTGCTGCTGCGGTTGCGTCATGGCGAGGCGGTTGGAACCCTGCTGGTGCCCGAGCGCAGCCGGGAGGCGGCGCGCAAGCAGTGGATTGCCGGTCATCTTCAGGCGCGTGGCACCCTGGTGCTCGATGCCGGTGCCGTGGCGGCGCTGCGCGAGCGCGGCAAGAGCCTGTTGCCGGCCGGGGTGCGGGATCTGTCCGGCGACTTCTCGCGTGGCGAGATGGTGATCCTGATGGACGAGCAGGGGCGTATTGTTGGGCGCGGGCTGGCGAACTACGGTGCCGAGGATGCGCGCAAGCTGATCGGCAGGCCCAGCTCGATGATCGAGTCTCTGCTCGGGTACATGGGCGAAGTGGAGCTGGTGCACCGGGACAATCTGGCGCTGGCCTAAATCGTTGTTTCGGTGTGGCGGGTTGTCTGGTTTCACGTAGGGTGCCGGTAAGCGAAGCGCACCGCACCGCCGTGCCAGGCCTCGACAACCGGTGCTGTTCGCCGGAATTTGCTCCTGCTATTCCGGTCTTTCCGCCATCCATGGCGGTCACTTCGTTCACCAGCACCCTGCAAAAGGCAGCACGGTGACCCGCCACCCAGGGCGTAAAGGACACAAAAAAACCGGCCGAGGCCGGTTTTTTTAAGCGTTCAGCAAGCTTGCCGATGCCAGAATCTTACGCCAGCGCTTTGATGCGGGCGTTCAGGCGGCTCTTGGTGCGGGCGATCTGGTTCTTGTGGAAGATGCCCTTGTTCACCGAGCTGTCCATGATCGGCTGAGCGACTTTGAACGCTTCAGCTGCAGCAGCCTGGTCGCCGCCGTCGATTGCCTTGACAACTTTCTTGATGTAAGTGCGCACCATGGAGCGCAGGCTAGCGTTATGCTGGCGACGCTTCTCCGCCTGGCGAGCGCGTTTACGAGATCCTGCGGAATTTGCCACAGTCCGGCTCCTTAAATGTTTGAGGGTCGAGTTCGGCGATGCGCGCCGAAAATTAAGACGCGAGATTATTCCTGTTTACGCGGGTAGTGTCAATAAAAGAGCAGAACTTTTCGCGTCGACACAGTAAGATGCGGCGCAATCGAAAGCGCCAGTGAAGAGGGTGGTTGTGGTGGCGGAAACGGACGTACAAACCGGCAAAAGCACCAGTCTGCTGCGCTCCAGCGGCCTGGTCGGGGTGATGACGCTGCTGTCGCGCATTCTGGGGCTGGTGCGCGACGTCGTGGTGGCCAGCTATTTTGGCGCATCGACCAGTGCCGATGCCTTCTTCGTTGCCTTCAAGATACCCAATTTTCTGCGCCGGCTCTTTGCCGAGGGCGCCTTTTCCCAGGCCTTCGTGCCGGTGCTGTCGGAATATCGCACCCAGCGCAGCCTGTTCGACGTGCAGCAGTTGGTGAACCGGGTGGCGGGCAGCCTGGGCTCGGTACTGATCTGCCTGACGGTTCTGTGCGTGATCGCGGCCCCGGTGCTGACGGCGGTCTTCGCGCCGGGTTTCTATCTCAACGATCCCGTACGCTATGAGCTGGCCTCCGGGATGCTGCGCATCACCTTTCCCTACCTGCTGCTGATCTCGCTGACGGCCTTCGCCGGTGCGGTGCTGAACAGTTACGAGCGCTTCGCGGTGCCGGCCTTTACGCCGGTGCTGCTCAACCTTTGCCTGATCGGCGCCGCCGTGGGGCTGAGCCCTGGTTCGATCAGCCGGTTTTCGCGTTGGCCTGGGGCGTGCTCGCGGCCGGTTTCGTGCAGCTGATGTTCCAGCTGCCCTTCCTCTGGCGCATCCGGTTGCTGCCAAGGCCGGTGCCGGACTTCCGGGATCCCGGTGTGCGCCAGATCCTGAAGCTGATGTTGCCGGCGCTGTTCGGGGTGTCGGTGGCGCAGATCAATCTGCTGCTCGATACGGTGCTGGCCTCCTTTCTGCAGACCGGCAGCGTCAGCTGGCTCTACTACTCCGACCGGCTGTCCGAGCTGCCGCTGGGGGTCTTCGGCATCGCCATCGCCACCGTGATCCTGCCAAGCCTGTCGCGCAAGCATGCGGCGAAATCCGCGGACCAGTTCGCCCATACTCTCGATTGGGCGGTGCGGGTGGTGCTGCTGATCGGTCTGCCGGCAGCGCTGGCGCTGCTGCTGCTGGCGGAGCCGCTGCTGATCACCCTGTTCCACTACGGTGTGCTGACCGACCGTGATGTCCAGATGGCGGCCGGCAGCCTTCGTGCCTATGGTTGCGGTCTGCTGGCGTTCATGCTGATCAAGGTGCTGGCGCCGGGATTCTTTTCCCGCCAGGACACCCGCACGCCGGTGAAGATCGCGGTTGTCGCGATGGTGGCCAATATGGTGATGAATCTGATCCTGATCTGGCCGCTGGCCCATGTCGGTCTGGCGCTGGCGACAACGCTGTCGGCCTTTCTCAATGCCGGCCTGCTGCTGCGGGGCCTGATCCGGGACGGGGTGTTCCACTGGCAGCGGGGCTGGGGGCTGTTGCTGTTCCGGCTTGCAGCTGCCAATCTGATGATGGGAGCTTTCCTGTGGTGGTTCAGCCCCGCGGTGCAACAGTGGCTGGACTGGGGGCTGTACCAGCGAGCCTGGCAGATGGGGTTGCTGGTCATCCTGGGCGCCGTTATCTATGGCGCGGTGCTGTTGCTCTGCGGCATGCGTCTGCGTCATCTGCGCGCCTGATGCCCGGTCTGCCCCGGTGTCGGGCGAGGGCGGTACTCGTGGCGCCGCATCTGCGGTATAATCCGGCGATTTATTTTCAGGCAGTGGCTTGCGTTCGATGGAATTGATCCGGGGATTACACAACCTGCGCGACAAACACCGCGTCTGCGTGGCGACCATCGGTAATTTCGATGGCGTGCACCTGGGGCACGTTAAAGTGCTGGACCAGGTCAAGGCCAAGGGGCGCGAGCTGGGCTTGCCGACCGTTGCGATCATCTTCGAGCCGCAGCCCCGCGAGTTTTTTGCCGGCGCCGATGCACCGCCGCGCCTGACGCGGTTCGACGAAAAGGTCCGCCTGCTGCGTGACCAGGGGCTCGACCGGGTGCTCTGTCTGGCGTTCAACGAGCACCTGCGCTCCATGTCCGCGGCCGCCTTCATCGAGACCCTGCTGCTGGAGGGGCTGGCGGTGAAGCACTTCGTCGTCGGCGACGACTTCCGCTTCGGCTGCGACCGCGCCGGTGACTATGCCATGCTGCAGCAGGTGGGCGAGGCGCAGGGCTTCAGCGTCGAGCACATGGCGACCCATCTGGTCGATGGCGAACGGGTCAGCAGCACGCGGGTACGCAAGGCCCTGCAGGCCAACGACCTGGATCTGGCCGAGCGGCTGCTGGGCTGGCGTTACCGCATCAGCGGCCGGGTGATGCATGGCCAGAAGCTCGGGCGCACGCTCGGTGTGCCGACGGCCAATGTGCGGATGCATCGGTTTGCCGCGCCGCTGCGCGGTGTCTA
The DNA here is from genome assembly GCF_042661465.1 of Marinobacterium aestuariivivens. Taxonomy (NCBI): domain Bacteria; kingdom Pseudomonadati; phylum Pseudomonadota; class Gammaproteobacteria; order Oceanospirillales; family Oceanospirillaceae; genus Marinobacterium; species Marinobacterium aestuariivivens. The sequence goes on from NZ_JBHSWE010000001.1 coordinate 2,630,523, forward strand.
TGCGGTCCGGGTGCGGCTCGGCAGCGGCGAGATCCGCCCGGGGGTGGCCAATATCGGCCTGCGGCCGACGGTGCGCGGTACCCAGCCGGTGCTGGAAACTCATTTGTTCGACTTTCAGGGCGACCTGTACGGTCAGTTGCTGAGCGTCGAATTTGCGGCCTTTATCCGGGCCGAGCGCAAGTTCGATGGTCTCGACCAGCTGAAACAGCAGATTCAACACGATATTGATGCGGCCCGGGCCCTGCTGGCCTGCTAAGGCATCCTAACTTCGAAGCGACACGACATGACCGACTACAAAGCGACATTGAACCTGCCGGAAACGGCGTTCCCGATGCGCGGCAACCTGCCGCAGCGCGAGCCGGCGCGACTGGCTCGCTGGGCCGAGATCGATCTCTACGCGAAGCTGCGCGAGGCAGGCAAGGGGCGCGAGCAGTTCATCCTGCACGACGGTCCTCCGTACGCCAACGGCAATATTCACATCGGTCATGCCGTCAACAAGGTGATCAAGGACATGATCGTCAAGTCCAAGACCCTGGCCGGCTTCGATGCCCCCTATGTGCCGGGCTGGGACTGCCATGGTCTGCCGATCGAGCACAAGGTCGAAACCCTGGTCGGTCGGGCCGGCGACAAGGTGCCCTACAACGAGTTTCGCCAGAAATGCCGCGACTATGCCGCCGAGCAGGTGGCCGGGCAGAAGGCGGACTTCATCCGTCTGGGCGTCGTCGGCGACTGGGGCAACCCCTACCTGACGATGAACTTCGACACCGAGGCCAATATCGTCCGGGCGCTGGGCAAGATCATCGAGAACGGTCATCTGGTCAAGGGCTACAAGCCAGTCTACTGGAGCGTGGTCGGGCAGTCGGCGCTGGCCGAGGCCGAAGTCGAGTACCAGGACAAGACCTCCACCGCCATCGATATCCGCTTCACCTTCGCCGACCAGGATGCGGCGCTGGCCCGATTCGGCACCGACGCGGGCGAGGGCCCGGTGTCGGTGGTGATCTGGACCACGACGCCCTGGACCATCCCGGCCAACCAGGCCGTGTCGCTCAATGCCGAGCTCCACTATGCACTGGTCGAGGTCGAGATCAACCAGGGGCCGGAGCGCATCGTCGTCTCGGCCGACATGCTCGATGACATCATGGCGCGCTGGGGCGTGCAGCAGTACCGGACCCTGGCGACCTGCAGCGGCAAGACGCTGGAGCATCTGGCGCTGCAGCATCCGTTCTACGACAAGCGGGTTCCGGTGATCCTCGGCGAGCATGTCACCACCGATGCCGGTACCGGTGCCGTGCATACCGCGCCCGATCACGGCATGGAGGACTTTGTCGTCGGCCAGGAATACGGTCTCGGTACCCTGAACCTGGTGCAGGCCAACGGCACCTACACCGATGCGGCCGGCGAGTTTGCCGGTGTTCACGTCTACAAGGCTGACGGTCCGGTGGTCGAGGCGCTGGAGCGTGAAGGCAAGCTGGTGCACCTGAAGCGCTTCGAACACAGCTACCCGCACTGCTGGCGCACCAAGACGCCGCTGATCTACCGCGCCACGCCGCAGTGGTTCATCTCGATGGATGCCAGGGGCTCAAGCGCCAGGCGCTGGACGCGATCAAAGGCGTCAGTTGGTTCCCGGAGTGGGGCCAGAACCGCATCGAGGCGATGGTCGAGCAGAGCCCGGACTGGTGCGTCTCGCGTCAGCGCACCTGGGGCGTGCCGATCACCGTCTTCACCCACAGGCAGAGCGGCGAACTGCACCCGCGCACCGCCGAACTGATCGAGCAGGTCGCCAAGGCGATCGAGCAGGGCGGCATCGACGCCTGGTTCGAGCTGGATGCCAACGCGCTGCTGGGCAGCGAAGCGGCCGACTACGACAAGGTCACCGATACCCTGGACGTCTGGTTCGACTCCGGCGTCACCCACCACGCGGTGCTGCGCCAGCGTCCGGAGCTGCGGTTCCCGGCCGACCTCTACCTTGAGGGTTCAGACCAGCATCGCGGCTGGTTCCAGTCGTCCCTCAAGACCTCGATCGCGATCAACGGCTGCGCACCCTACAGGCAGGTGCTGACCCACGGCTTCACCGTCGACGAGAAGGGCTACAAGATGTCCAAGTCGCTCGGCAATGTCATCGCGCCGCAGGAAGTTACCGATACCCTGGGTGCCGATATCCTGCGCCTCTGGGTCGCGGCGACCGACTACTCCGGCGAGATGGCGGTCTCGAAGCAGATCCTGCAGCGCACCGCCGACAGCTATCGCCGTATCCGCAACACCGCGCGCTTCCTGCTGGCGAACCTGAGCGGTTTCGAGCCGTCCCGCGACAGCGTGGCGCCCGAAGAGATGCTGGCGCTGGACCGCTGGGCGGTCGATGCGGCCTACCGGCTGCAGCAGAAGATCACCGCGGCCTACGACAGCTACCGCTTCCTGGACGTCTACCAGCAGGTGCACCACTTCTGCGTGCAGGAGCTGGGCGGCTTCTACCTCGACATCATCAAGGACCGGCAGTACACCACCCGGGCCGACAGTCTGGCGCGCCGCTCCTGCCAGACGGCGCTGTACCATATCGCCGAGGCGCTGACCCGCTGGATCGCGCCGATCCTGAGCTTCACCGCCGAGGAGATCCACGAGGTACTGCCGGGCGAGCGCGAGGAGAGCGTCTTCCTGACCTGCTGGTACGACGGTCTGTTCACCCTGGGTGCCGACGATGCCTTCGGCCAGGCGTTCTGGAACCGGGTGCTGGAGGTCAAGACCGCGGTCAACAAGTGCCTCGAAGATGCCCGTAACGAGAAGCTGGTGAAGGCATCGCTGGCGTCGGTCGTGACCCTCTATGTCGACGACAGCCTCAAGGCCGATCTCGAGCGTCTCGGCGACGAGCTGCGCTTCGTGCTGCTGACATCCCGGGCTGCGCTGGCACCGCTGGCAGAAGGCGGTGAGGCCCGTGCCACCGACGTCGAAGGGCTGAAAGTGGCGGTTGCTGTTTCCGACGAGCCCAAGTGCGGCCGCTGCTGGCACCATCGCGCCGATGTCGGCCGCAACGAAGCCCATCCGGAGCTGTGCGGCCGCTGTGTCGAGAACGTCGACGGGGCCGGCGAAATCCGCCACTATGCCTGATGAGCGCACTGGCCCGATGACCGAACTGCATCGCAGCGACGCCCGCATCCATGAGCCGGACCGGCCAGGGTCCTCCCTGGTCTGGCTCTGGCTGTCGGCGCTGGTGATCCTGCTCGATCAGGGCAGCAAGTGGCTGGCCGAGCAGTGGCTCGAATACGGTGACGCAAACCGTATCCTGCCGGTGTTCGACCTGACCCTGCTGTACAACCGCGGCGCCGCCTTCAGCTTCTTGGCCGAGGCCGGCGGCTGGCAGCGGTGGTTCTTCGCGCTGGTGGCGCTGGTGGTGAGCGTGGCGCTCGTCATCTGGATGAAGCGCACCGCCCGTGTGCAGTGGTGGCTCGGCATGGGGTTGTCGCTGCTGCTAGGCGGCGCGCTCGGCAACCTCTACGACCGCGTCGTCCACGGCCATGTGATCGACTTTATTTCGCTGCACTGGGGGCCGCATTACTTCCCGGCCTTCAATATCGCCGACAGTGCCATAACCCTGGGGCCGCGCTGCTGATCATCGACATGCTGTTTCTCGAGAAGCGGCGAGCGGCCAACCGAACAGACTGAGACTATTGAATGAGCGACAACACCATCGGTCCCGGCAAGACCGTGACCCTGCACTTTGCCATCCGCCTCGATGACGGCCAACTGGTCGACTCCAACTTCGACGACAGCCCAGCGACCTTCACCGTCGGAGACGGCAACCTGCTCGAAGGTTTCGAACAGGCGCTGTTCGGCCTGGAATCGGGCGCTGAAGAGACCCTGACCATTGCGCCGGAAAAAGGCTTTGGTCAGCACAATCCGAGCAATATCCAGCGCCTGCCCCGCAGCCAGTTCAAGGACATGGAGCTGGAGCCGGGCCTGGTGATCAGCTTCGAGGAATCGGGCGGCGAAATCCCCGGCGTCGTCGCCGAGTTCGACGACCAGGTGGTCCACGTCGACTTCAACCACCCATTGGCCGGCAAGACCCTGCTGTTCGACGTGAAAATTTTGCAGGTCGAGTGATGCGAAAATGAAAAACGCTGCCGATGGTAGCGTTTTTTCGTTGGGGCTGTGGAAGCCCTGTATCCGGGCGAATCGTAGGGCGCAATAAGCGAAGCGCATCGCGCCAAATACTATCGCTTCCAGCAAGTGGCCGGGGTCATGACATTGCTTTGATCCAGTGTCATGGTTGTACAGCCTGTATCCTTGAGCTGGTCCCCGGTGGCATCGGCCTGGATCGTATAGTGCGTGGCAGCCGAAGCGGCGGAAACCGTAATTGAGAAGTTGAAGAAATCCGCGTCGCCCAGGTCCAGATTCTCTGCGGCGAGACTGGCTTCGTCGCCGTAGGTGTTGAAGTAGGAACGGTAGCGCTCTTCGGCGATCTGGCCGGCCAGCAGCACTTTCTGCGCTTCGGCCCGGCGCCCCTTGCGCACCTGGTCGAGATAGGCGGGGTAGGCAAACATGGCAATCACGGCGACCACCACCACCACGATCATCAACTCGATCAGTGTAAAACCACGAGCAGAAGAGTTCACTATAGTTCCCTCGAGTTGCTATCCTTACTGTTGCACTATGCTAACACTCTAGCAGAAGGAATTGACAAGGCTATGGCGCGTGAATTTTCAGGACGGCGTGCTGTGAGGCTCAGGCGCCAGGGGGCGTGACCCTGATCGAGCTGCTCGTTGCGCTGGTGGTGTTGGCTGTATTCGTCACGATCGGAATCCCTTCATTCAACTCCATCTTCGAACGCCATCGTGTAACCGGTGCGGCGCAGGCGCTGTACGGCGATTTGCAGTTTGCCCGAGCCGAGGCGATCAAACGCAACCAGGATATATACGTTAAATTTAACAACGGAACAGACTGGTGTTATGGCATCGAGGATACATCTGCCGCATCATGCAGCTGCGCTACCGGGACTGGTTGTACTGTTGAAGGTAGGCAGCACATCGTGACCAGCGATCGGTTTCCGGGCGTATCTCTTAGTCACAATGTTGGCGGCAATGTAGTCACGTTTGATCCAGTACGCGGGACGTTAGCTCCGAATGGAACCATAAAAATGGATGGTGGTGGCGGAAAGGATGTAGGAGTGACAATGTCTCTTCTTGGACGTGTCAGGCTTTGCTCCGATAGTGGTTTTGCAGGATATCAATCATGTCCTTGAAGTTTCAGCAGGGAGTGTCGCTCATCGAGTTGATGATCGCGATGGTACTGGGCCTTCTCGTCTCGGCCATTGTAATTGGCATGTTCAGTTCAACGGTGGGCAGTACCCGTCAGGCGGTGAGTGCCATGCGCCTGAATCAAGAATTGCGTACTGTTATGGATATGATGGTACGTGATATCCGCCGTTCTGGTTACTGGGCGGGTGACTCTGTGGCTAGCAACCCTCATGCGTCAGTTATTCAGGCTGGATTGCCCGTAAATGTTTTTACATCGCCGAAATCAGCCGATGCAAATTCCTGTGTGGTTCTCTCATACGACTATGATGCGGATCAGTCTGCGACCATCGAACACCTGATGGGATACCGACTCGATGATGCAGAAGGCGCGGTGGAAGTACTCTGGGCGTCGTCCTCCAGTCTTACCAGTAATGTGGATTGTACCGTGCTCAATAGTACCAATTGGGAGAACCTTACCGACAGAGAAGCGGTCGATATAACCGGTTTGGTGTTTACGCCACTACCATCGGCAGCATCATTCGCATCGGCTACTGTAAGATCCATTCAAATTACCCTGACAGGACAGTCAAAATCTGATAGTAAGCTGGTCAGGCAGCTTATTGAAGAAGTGAGGGTGCGCAATGATCTTTAGGGCTGCTTATAGGTCGGCGTGGCGGTTGAATATTAAAAGTCAGCGAGGCGCCGCAACACTCTTTGTAACGGTGATTATTTTGGCGTTACTCACGGTAATAGCTATTACTGTCACTCGTATTGGAATGCTCGAACTCAAAACAGCTTCTAATACCAATCGGGCGAAAGAAGCACTTCATACCGCCCAGGGTGGGCTAGATTACGGAGCGATGAAATATCTTCTGGACACGGACTCCTGGTCCCCTTCCGGGGCCGAATCCATATTTATTCCGGCGGGCAGTGGGACTCAGGTTGATGTTACCGCGTCTGTAGCGAGTAGCTACGTGCAGATAGAGGCTGCCGGGGAGTCCAATGACCAGACTGGCTCTGCAACGGTTAAAGAACGTTTTACCATTGTGCCGGTTGTGGATTTTGGCGAACTCCCACCCCTGATGGCCGGAGGCAACTTTCCTCCTAGCGGTACTTTTTCAATCGTGGGGAACCCCAATGGTGGCGGGGACGGTGTGCCGGTATCGGCATGGGTTGAGACGTCGCAAACCCAGGGGTCGCAAGCTGGCAAACCTGTAACCTAGATGAGTTCCTTTATGAAGGAACCAATATTTCTCAGTCTCAGACACTACAGGCCGATGGTTTTGTGACCTGTGATACCTGTCGTTGTCAGCAAGCGGATAACACGCTGTGCGAGGCGGAGAACGGTGTCGATCCGGAAGTCTGCGAGGATATCGTGGTGGATGAGTGTGTTCCCGATACCTTCGAAAACCTGTTTGGGGTCAATGTATTCGATAATGATACATTACCTGGGCCCTGTGAGGCGGAGACTGGGGTGGTTGATCCGTCTCTTTGGACGATCTATCGTGATATGGGTACTCAATACGGTGTTGCCTGTAATGATTTAGACGCTAATACCGGCGATCGATTTTACTCGGGCGGTGCGAATGAGGGAGACCTTCCGCTGATCTGGATCGAGGGTGACTGTACCATTCCGGCCAATACCCAGGTCGGTAGCTATGATCATCCATTTATTCTTGTGGTCCACGGTGACGTGACGATGAATTCGAACAGTTCCATGTATGGGATTTTGTTCGCCTTCTCAGATGTCTATACTGCTTCTGAGGATTTCGATATCACGGTAAACGGCTCTCCCGTTGTTTATGGTGTCATGGTCATCAACGGAGAAGTAGACCTGCCGACGGGTAGTTTTACTCTTGTTTACTCCAATAATATTTTAGAGAAGTTGTCCAATATTGACGGCGACTACAACGAGCTGGCGCGCTTTCCAGGCTCCTGGACGGATATAAAGTAGGGGCAGGCGATGAATAGTGAACTTCAGATTAAAAGGGTGCGTGTCAGTGGTTTTACACTGATCGAAGTCCTGATTTCTTTGGTTATTGCGGTGATCGGAATTACCGCGCTCTTACAGTTGCAAGGTGTTTTTCTACAGAGCGCGTCGGATGCTGAGAAGCGTGCCGCTGCAGCTGCTTTGGCCGAGAAAAAGTTCGAAGAGCTTCGGAGCTTTGAAAATACTTCTGGTTATAATCTGATTGGTTCGGCGAGCGCCGGTACAAGCAGTACAGAAAGTATAGTTGTAGGTTCAAGCAGTATTGATTATGCGATTGACTGGAGTGATGTCACACCTTGGACATCGTCTGGTTCGGCCTCGATCAGTAATTCAGAATATAAAGAAATTACTATCAATGTTTCTTGGGATAACAACGAAAGCAGTCTGGCAATGTCCAGCATTATCGCCAAGATTGACCCGAATCTTTCAGGTCTTATCGAAAAGTCGGGCTTTGGGGGTGATCTACCCGATGTCGAGTATACGCCGGGTGCTGCGCCGGAAGTTATTGCGGTCGACTTGGGTAATGGTTTGAAGCGAGAAACCAGCAAGCCTTTGCCTGAAGTCACGCAGAAAGGAACCAGTAATATCGTTAAGTTCGAGATCGTGACATATGATACCGAGAATTATCGACAGGTTACCGAAGACTTTTTGAGTGTTAACTGTATCTGTCAGCTCTCTTCCACACCGGGTAGTGGTTATGAGGCATCGAAAACGGTTTTCAATCAGGACACTCAGTCTATCGATGTCGAGTACCCTACCAGCTTTACGACCAAGCCGGTCGGGACAGTCTATAACAGTGGGGCGACCAATGACCAGCCCAATATCTGTGTACGTTGCTGCCGGGACCATCATGACAGCGATGGAGGAACGGAAAATAGTTACCGTTGGTACTGGCCAGGGCAGGGAGATGCATCGGTTGCAACATATTTCCATACGGCTGGAACTTATTCGGGCGATCATAAGCATTTTTACAGTACAGATGGTACAACCTATACGGAGGCGTCTGCAGAACCGCAGAAACGTTATTTGGAAAACTGTCGTTTCAAGCGGGTAGATGGCATCTATCGCTTGATGCAAGACTGGCGTATGGTTGATATTACGACTATGCCGAGTAATTTTCTGGCTTCTGGTTCACAAGGGAATGCTGATTATACGACCTATATAGCCAGTGTTGCAGAAGCTGTTCTGGAAACTGCTGCTTCGAACAATGAGAAACTGGGTGATACTCTACCAAATGTGGCCAAACCAACTGGGCGTGATCTGGTGAGTGGTGCCATGGGGTCTGTGTTCACGGGCTCTCAGACTCAGCTATTGGCTAGAACAATTTATGTTGATCCGCTTACTGTGAGCGAAGTTTCCACTATCAATAACATTAAAAACCAGGTGGAGTCGTCGGGTTCCGGAAGCTGGCTCGATAAAGTTCCTTTTTACGAAATCAATGCGACGCTTCTGGCGAATTGGGAGCCTGGTGACGCAACCATTGCCGATGTCGAGAACGACCCTGTGATCACGATCACAGATCCAGATAATGATTATTACGGCAGTTATGAGAGGGGCCTCGTGCTGGCTAACGCGGCAGGGGTTACCAGTATATCGGCCAGTTCTCTTGTGACAAACACCGGTGTGATCGGTCATAGAAATGCTGCAGACATTAGTCTGGCCACGGATAATATATTCGATACTGCTGCTAATGAGCTTGATGATTCTATTACAGTCGAGGTAGAAGTCGGAAGTGTGATTTCGGGTACATTTGCCTGTTTTAAGGATACGGCCAGCGGTGGCTGTGGGAATGCGGTCAACTACAATACCATAGTAGTAGCGACTACCGCCGGTAGCTGTACCGTGGCTGATGAATTGGTTAACGGTGCGACTTGGGGCTGGCAGTGTTCGGTGCCAAATGGCTTCAGTGGGAATGTTTCCTTTAGTGCACCGACCTATGGATTTATTATTTCAACCAGCCCGAATGGGCGTGATGATGCTGTACTGGGTGCTCAGTACGACTATTCAACCTCGGCCGGTACAGCAGGTATTCAAATCTATGTGGTTATACCTGACTGACTAGGTATGTAGGTCTCAACGCATGTATTATCTTCATCTGGGGTGAGCGGCTGTTTTATCCGCGAGTGCCGCTCGGTACTCGCGGCTTCGAAAACTTAGCTTTCTGAATACGAGTTTTAATAAATAAATTTTTCCATTTTAACCACTGTATTTCAGACCTGAAGAGCAGGCTCTGGGTAGCTGTACCTGATGCTCTGGCATCCTCCCCCAAGCCGTCACAATAGCCTGCAATACAAAGCCGATCGGAAGTAGAACAATGTCGGACTTTCTTGTTGTTGGTGGTGGTGTGATCGGGATGCTGACAGCGCGCGAGCTCGCGCAGTCGGGGGCCACGGTGACGCTGGTGGAGCGCGGGCTCTGTGCCCGGGAGTCGACCTGGGCCGGAGGCGGGATCGTCTCGCCGCTGTATCCCTGGCGTTACAAAGAGCCGGTGACGCAGCTGGCGACCTGGTCGCAGACGAGTTATGTGCACCTGGCGCAGGATCTTCTGGAGGAGACCGGACTGGATCCGGAGCTGCGGCAGAAGGGCATGTTCATGGTTTCGGTCGACGACGCGGACCAGGCTCTGGCCTGGGCCGAGCGCTACCGTCGGCCGATGGAGCGCGTCGACGCCGATTTCCTCTATCGCAAGGAACCCCATCTCAAGCCCGGCCATCGCAGTGCGCTCTGGATGCCGGAGGTTGCCAGTATCCGCAATCCGAGGCTGGGGCAGGCGCTGCGTCGCAGTCTGGAGCTGAGCCCTCTTGTCGAACTGGTCGAGCATGCAGGCAATACCGAGCTGCTGGTCAGGGACGGGCGGGTGCAGGGCGTTCGGGCCGAAAAGGGCGAGTTCCGTGCTCCCCAGACGGTGCTGGCCGCCGGCGCCTGGACGGCCGAGCTGCTGGCGCCTCTGGGTGTCGAGTTGCCGGTCGAGCCTGTAAAGGGGCAGATGATGCTGTTCAGGGCGCCGGTTGGCCTCGTGAACCGGGTGGTGCTGCTGGACGGGCGTTATCTGATTCCGCGCAACGATGGCCGGGTGCTGGTAGGCAGTACACTGGAACGGGTCGGTTTCGACAAGCAGACCACCGCGGAGGCCCGGGATTCGCTCTATCGCACCGCAATCGATATACTTCCGCGGCTGGCGGATTTTCCGGTCGAGCATCACTGGGCGGGGCTGCGTCCCGGGTCGCCCGAGGGCGTTCCCTATATCGGCGCGGTGCCGGGTATCGAAAGCCTGCACGTCAATGCGGGGCAGTTCCGCAACGGCCTGGTACTGGCACCGGCCTCGACTCGCCTGATGGCCGACCTGCTGCTGGGCAGGCAGCCTATTATCGACCCGGCACCGTACGGACTTGCCGGCCGGTTGGCATCGAATTAACAAGAGCTATTCGCATCGATGAGTACTTCTATTCGGGTCCTGATGGCCCAGATCAATACCCTGGTGGGCGATATCCCGGGCAATACCCAGCGCGTGATCGATATCGCCCTCGAAGCCCGCAACCGCCATCGTGCCGATGCGGTATTGTTTCCCGAACTGACGCTGTCCGGCTATCCGCCGGAGGACCTGCTGCTGCGCCCGAGCATCCGTAACCGTATCGAGGCGGCGATCGAGCGTATCTGCAGGGAGGTGCGGGATATCCATGTGGTGGTCGGTTATCCGCGTTTTCGCGACGGTGGCCTCTACAACATGGCCGGGGTGATCTACAACGGCGAAGTAATCGCCGAATATGCCAAGCAGTGTCTGCCGAACTACCAGGTGTTCGACGAGATGCGCTATTTCGTTGCCGGCAACAAGCCCTGCGTGTTCGACCTCAAGGGCGTGCCGGTGGCGCTGACCGTCTGCGAAGATCTCTGGCACAGCGGCCCCGCGCTGCAGGTGGCGGAGCAGAAGGCCCGGCTGATGCTGAATCTCAATGCCTCGCCCTTCCATATCGACAAGTCCCGCCAGCGCCTGCAACTGCTGAGCGAGCGGGCCCGTCAGGCCAACTGTCCGATCCTGTATCTTAACCAGATCGGCGGCCAGGACGAGCTGATCTTCGACGGCGGTTCCAAGGTCATCGCCGCCGACGGTACCCATGTTTTCCAGGGACGTTTCTTCGAGGAGGACTTCTACCTTGTCGACTATCAGGACGAGGACCAGCTTCTGAGCGTACCGGGCGAAGACTTCACGCCTTTCCCATCGGTGGAGCAGAGCACCTACGAAGCCCTGGTGCTCGGGGTGCGGGATTACGTCAACAAGAATGGTTTCAAGGGCGTGGTGCTGGGCCTGTCCGGCGGCATCGACTCGGCCGTGACGCTGGCGGTGGCGGTCGATGCCCTTGGGCCCGAACGGGTCGAGGCGGTGATGATGCCGTTCCGCTATACCTCCTCGATGAGTCTGGAAGACGCGGAGGCCGAAGCCAATACCCTGGGTGTACGCTACGGCGTGATCTCGATCGAGCCGATGTTCGAAGCCTTCATGACGCAGCTGAGCGACGAGTTCGCCGGCATGGCGAAGGATACCACCGAGGAAAACCTTCAGGCGCGCTGCCGCGGCGTGCTGCTGATGGCGATCTCGAACAAGAAGGGCTATCTGGTGCTGACCACCGGCAACAAGAGCGAGATGGCGGTGGGCTACTCGACGCTCTATGGCGACATGGCCGGCGGCTTCGACGTGCTCAAGGACGTGCCCAAGACACTGGTCTACCGCATTGCCGAGTACCGCAACAGCCTGTCGCCGGCGATTCCGCAGAGGGTTATCGATCGGCCGCCGTCTGCGGAGCTGGCGCCGGACCAGACGGATCAGGACAGTCTGCCGGATTACGATGTGCTGGACCGGATCCTCGAACTCTATATCGAGCGTGATTACAGCGCCCACGCCATCATCGCCGAGGGCTTCGACGAGGCGGTGGTGAACCGCGTGATCCGGCTGGTGGATATCAACGAGTACAAGCGTCGCCAGGCGCCGGTGGGCGTACGCATCACCCAGCGTGGCTTCGGGCGTGACCGCCGTTACCCGATCACCTCCGGCTGGAAGGCAGGGGACTGACGTAGGTTGGAATGATGCCCCGCAGGGGCGAATTCCGACAGGGAGTTGGCACGCTGCTTCGAGAGGCCCCGGAATTCGTTGCACTCATTCCAGGCTACGGCCAAACGTCGGTGACGCGTTACGCGTGACAGTCGAACTCCGGCTTCGAACTTCTACCCATAACAAAAGAGGCGCCTGATGGCGCCTCTTTTGTTTGGAATGTTATAAGAAATGCGTGACGGGTCAGGCGTAGCGCCTCACTCTGCCGGCGGTGCCGGCACTTCATCATCGTCACCGCCGAGCAGACCGAAGGTGGCGGTTTCGAGCAGCGATTTCTCGCGCTCGCGACTCGTGGTGTATTCGAAGTCCGGGAAGTTGGTCTGCAGCACCTGTTTGGCCTTGTCGGCCTGTTCGCTCATGCCAAGTTCGGTATAGGCATCGGCCATGATCGCGAGGGCGGTCGGGACGGCCGGGGTTTCCTGCAGGTTCTCGACCACATAACGGCCCCGGTTCGCCGCTGCCACCCAGGCGCCGCGCTTCATGTAGTAGTTGGCGACATGGACCTCATACTGGGCCAGACGGTTCTTCAGATACTGCATGCGCTTGAGGGCATCGGGGGCGTACCGGCTCTCGGGATAGCGGTTGACCAGGGTCGAGAAGCTTTCGAAGGACTCCAGGGCGGCGCCCGGATCGCGCTTGCTCTCGTCGATCGGGAAGAAACGTGCGATCAGGGAGCGGTCCTCCTCGAACGAGGTCAGCCCCTTGAGGTAATAGGCGTAGTCGATGTTCTCGTGATTCGGATGCAGACGGATGAAGCGGTCCGCCGCGGCACGGGCCGCTTCCGGCTCGTAATTCTTGAAGTAGGCGAAGATCAGTTCGAGCTGGGCCTGCTCGGAGAAGCGTCCGAACGGATAACGTGCCTCCAGCAGCTGCAGCTTCTCGACCGCCAGGCTGTAGCTGCCGGCGTCCAGCGCTTCCAGCGCCTCGGAATAGAGCTGCTGCTCAGGGATATCCGGCTCCTCCTCCTTCTCGCCGCCGAAAAAGGTACAGGCGGACATCAGAGAGATCAGGGTCAGGATGCCGATGACTTTGACAAAACGCATGTTGATGAGTCCCGATTGCCTACAGCGATACTTAAGTCCGTTCTCGGGAGAGGCTCCCTTGCCGGTTTCGGTTATACTGGGCGAGTTAATCCAAAAGTCCGGCTTATTTAAACACAACCGGAACTCAAGCCAAAACATCCTGCTGAATAACATATCCCAGATGTCAGAACAGAAACCTGAACAGGTTCAACTAGAGGCGCGCGTATCCGACGAGCTGGTCGGCAAACGACTGGACCAGGCGATCGCACAGCTGTTTCCCGATTACTCGCGCTCCCGTCTGCAGGGCTGGATCAAGGACGGTTGCGTCAGCGTCGACGGCGATCAGAAGAGGCCGCGCGACAAGCTGCTGGGCGGCGAGCTGATTCGCATCGATGCGGAGCTCGAACGGATCGAGCACCACCAGGCCCAGGATATTCCGCTGGATATCATCTACGAGGACGACGATATCCTGGTGCTGAACAAGCCGGCGGGGCTGGTCGTGCATCCGGCCGCCGGTCATGCCGACGGCACCCTGCTCAATGCACTGCTGCACCACAGCCCGGAGATCGCCCAGGTCCCCAGGGCCGGTATCGTGCACCGGCTTGATATGGAAACCACCGGTCTGATGGTGGTGGCCAAGACTATCCAGGCCCAGACCGAACTGGTGTCCCAGCTGCAGGAGCGCTCGATGGGGCGTGAATACGAGGCGGTGGTGCAGGGCGTGATGACCGGTGGCGGCGTGGTCGACGAGCAGATGGGGCGTCACAGTCGCAACCGGCAGAAAATGGCGGTGGTGGCCCATGGCGGCAAGCCTGCCGTGACCCACTACCGGCTGCTCGAGAAATTCCGCGCCCACACCCATATCCGCCTGAAGCTCGAAACCGGCCGCACCCACCAGATCCGGGTTCACATGGCCCATATCAACTACCCGCTGGTGGGCGATCCGCTCTACGGCGGCCGTTCCCGGCTGCCCAAGGGCGTCAGCGAGGGGCTGATCCGGGTGCTGCGGGATTTCCGGCGCCAGGCGCTGCATGCCAAGAAACTGGAGCTCTGGCATCCGACGACCGGCGAACTGATGTCTTGGGAGATCGATCTGCCCGCGGACATGCAGCAACTGCTCGAGGCGCTGCGGCGGGACCTGCGCAGGGGTGAAGAGGTATGGGACTGATCCTCCCGGAATGGCCGGTACCGGCGCGGGTGCGGGCCTGTGTCAGCACCCGTTCGGGCGGTGTCAGCGAAGGCGTGTTTCAGGGGCTCAACCTGGGCGACCATGTCGGTGACGATCCGGCAGCGGTGGCCGAGAACCGCCGCCGGCTGCTCGAGGCGCTGGGGCTGGAGCGCCCGGCCCAGTGGCTGAAGCAGGTACATGGCACCGCCGTGGCCGAGGCCCGGGACGACGGCCGGGTGCGCGAAGCCGATGCCTGCTGGAGCGACCGGCCGGGGCTGGCCTGTATCGTGATGACGGCGGACTGCCTGCCGGTGTTCTTCAGCGACGGCGAGCGGGTGGCGGTGGCCCATGCCGGCTGGCGCGGACTGGTGGCCGGCGTGCTGGACAATACCCTGGCGGTCTTCGAGGACCCGTCCCGGGTGCACTGCTGGCTCGGTCCTGCGATCGGCCCCGGCGCCTTCGAGGTTGGCGACGAGGTACGGGCGCAGTTCTGTGCCGCCCAGCCCGGGGCCGCCGATGCGTTTGTCCCCCGCGACGGCCATCCCGGCAAGTGGTTCGCCGATCTCTCTCGACTGGCCCGTCAGCGTTTGCAGGCCGCCGGTGTCGCCTCGGCCGGCGGCGGCGAACTTTGCACCTTCAGCGATGCCGAACGCTTCTATTCCTATCGCCGCGACGGCGAAACCGGCCGCATGGCCAGCATCATCTGGCTGGCGTAGGGTGGAATGAGCCTGCGAATTCCACCGGGTGGCGTTCCACCGGGTGGCGTTCCACCGGGGGCGTTCCACCGGGGGGATCGGTCAGCAACGGGGTCTGTCGAAAGGAGCCGCGGAGTAGCCGGTAAGCGCCGGTGGAATTCGCGCCTGCGGCACTCATTCCACCCTACTCACTGCTTACCAGCACCCGTCAGCCGTCAGCACTTGCCCGCGGGATTTTTTCGACCATTATACTGTATATATATACAGTATATCGGAGGCGGGCGATGGAACTGGATCGGTTACTGCAGCAGGGCGCGGTCTGGCGCGGGCGTGAAATCGCGAACGAGGCATCCGTGGCGACGCTGTCCACGGGTCATGCGCAGCTTGATCAGTGGCTCCCGGGGGCGGCTGGCAGGCGGGCAACCTGGTGGAAGTGCTCTACGATACCGAGGGCTGCGGCGAGCTGCGGCTGCTGCTGCCGCTGTTGGCACAGGCCCCGGCCGACCGCTGGGTGCTCTGGGTCGATCCCCCCATATTCCCTATGCGCCGGCGCTCAAGGCGGCCGGCGTTTCGCTCGAGCGGCTGCTGCTGGTACGCAGCAACAGCCGCCGCGACCGTCTCTGGTGTATCGAGCAGGCGCTGAAAAGCGGCTGCTGCGCCGCTGTGCTGGGCTGGCTTCCGGGTGCGCAAAGCAGGGCGCTGCGCCGTCTGCAGCTGGCCGCCGCCGAGGGGGCGGGCTGGGATTTATTTTCCGCCCCACGGGCTGCCGCGATCAGAGCTCGCCGGCTCCCTATCGCCTCCTGCTCGAGCCCGAGCAGGAGGCGGCCTCGGTCGGACTGTCGCTGCTCAAACGCAAGGGGGCTGGCCGCTGCCGCGTCGTGTGCTGTCGCTGGGGGAACGCAGGCCCGGGGCGCGTCCCGCCTCCAGACCGCGACTGCAGCTGGTCAGTGGGCATGGATGAACGGGCTCTGGCTGTACCTGCATTTCCCGCTGCTGCCGCTGGAGATGCTCTGCGGCGGTGACCGCCCTGTGCCGGCGGCGCTGCTCGATGACCGCGGCGCCCGGGTACGCCTCTGCAACGCGCCGGCCCGGGAACAGGGTGTCCGGCACGGCATGGCCGTGGCAACGGCCCTCAGCCTGGTGCCGGAGCTGCAACTGGTGACGCCCTGTCCGGTACAGGAGCCGCTGCAGCTGGAGGGGCTGGCGCTCTGGAGCGGGCGCTTCAGCGCCCGGGTCAGTCTGCAACCGCCCGCCGGCCTGCTGCTGGAGATCGCTTCGATGCTGCACTACTTCAAGGGCCTGGAGGCCCTCTGGCAGGAGCTGCAGGCGCAACTGGGGCAGCTGCAACTGAGCGCACTCAGCGCCACCGGCCATACCCCGCTGGCGGCGCGACTGCTGGCTCTGGACGGCGGCTTCTGTGCGGCCGATGCGGCGGCGCATCTCGGGCGTCTCGAACAGCTGCCGACCGCGCGACTCGAACTCGAAACGAAGCAGCTCGAGCGGCTGCAGGGGCTGGGCCTGCAGCGGCTCGGCCAGTTGCTGGCGTTGCCCGGACAGGAGCTGGCGCACCGGCTGGGCCCGGAACTGACCGCCTATCTCGATCGGCTGACCGGGCGCCGTCCCGATCCGCCGCGTTACTTCGAGCCGCCCGAGCACTTTCGTTCGGAGCTGCCATTGCCTTTCGAGGTCGAACAGACCCAGGCGCTGCTGTTTCCGCTGCGCCGCCTGCTGGCGCAATTGGAAGGCTTTCTGCGGGCCCGGCACTGGCGGGCGCTGCGGCTGCGGCTGGAGCTGCTGCAGGCCGGGCGGCAGCAGGCGCTGTGGGTCGGTCATGCCGCCGGCGAGCAGTGCGCGGAGGCCTGGCTCGAACTGTGCCGGCTGCGCCTCGAGCGGCTGCAGCTGGAACAGCCGGTGACCGGGCTGCGCCTGGCCGCCACCGAGTTCAGGGACCTGGAGCGGGGACGGGAGGACCTGTTCAGCGAAGCGCCGCCCCAGGACTCGCCGGCGCAGCTGTTGAGCCGGTTGCAGATGCGCCTCGGGGACCGGGCGCTGTGCCGGCTCGAGCCCTGCGCCGACTATCGTCCGGAGCGCAGCTGGCGGCCGGCCCCGCTGCAGGGGCTCTGGCGCCGCTGCCGGCACCGGCCAGCGAGCGCCCGGGCTGGCTGCTGGCGACGCCTGAGCCATTGCCCCCGGGGCGGGTGGGGACGACCATCGTGCTGCTGCAGGGGCCCGAGCGCATCGTCGGCGGCTGGTGGGATCAGCACCCGGTACGCCGCGACTACTATACCGGTCGCTGGCCCGATGGCCGGCTGGGCTGGCTCTATCGCGAGCCGGGCGGTGGCTGGTATCTGCACGGCTGGTTCGGGTAGGCGCCATGGAAGAGGCTGTTTCCCTGGATGCGCCGGGCTATGCCGAGCTGCACTGCCTGAGCAACTTCAGTTTTCTTCGCGGTGCCTCCCATCCCGAGGAGCTGGTGCGGCGGGCGGCGGAGCTGGGCTACCGGGCCCTGGCCCTGACCGATGAATGCTCCGTGGCCGGCGTGGTACGGGCCTGGGAGGCCAGCCGGGAGACCGGTCTGAAGCTTATTGTCGGCGCCGAGTTCCGGCTCGGGGGCGAACATCTGGTGCTGCTGGCCGAAAACCGCCGCGGTTACGCCCAGCTCTGCGCCCTGATCACCCTGGCCAGGCGCCGCGCAGTCAAGGGGCAGTACCGCATCGAACGGGACGACTTCGGCGAGCAGCAGGACTGCCTGTTGCTGTACCGGCCCGGTGACGACTGTGACGAAGCGCGGCGGTGGGCGCGCGAACTCGGGCGGCGTTTTGCCGGCCGCTGCTGGCTGCTGCTCGAGCATCTGCTGGGACCGGGTGATGGCGATCGTGTTGCCCGGCACCAGGCGCTGGCGACCGAGCTGCAATGGCCGGCGGTCTGCGCCAGTGCGGTACTGATGCACCATCCGGCGCGCCAGCGGCTGCAGGATGTGCTGACGGCGATCCGCATCGGGGTGCCGGTACCCGACGCGGGGTTCCGGCTGCAGGCCAATGCCGAACGTCATCTGCGCTCGCGGCACAAGCTGCAGAGCCTCCATGGCGCGGAACTGATGGCGGAGACCCTGCATATCGCCGAACGCTGCAACTTCGAGCTGGGGGAACTGCGCTACGAATATCCGGCCGAACTGGTGCCCGAGGGCAGGAGTGCCGGGGCCTGGCTGGCTGAAAAGGTCAGGGCGGGGGAGCGCCGGCGCTTTCCCGGGGGCACGCCGGAGGCGGTGCGCCGGCAGATCGAACATGAGTTGGCGCTGATCGCCGAGCTGCGCTACGAGCACTATTTCCTCACCATCGAGGATATCGTTCGCTACGCCCGTGAGCAGGGCATCCTCTGCCAGGGCCGGGGCTCGGCGGCCAATTCGGTGGTCTGCTACTGCCTGCACATCACCGAGGTGGATCCGCGGGAAGTGAGCCTGCTGTTCGAACGCTTCATCTCCCGCGAGCGCGACGAGCCGCCCGATATCGACGTCGACTTCGAGCATGAAAGGCGCGAGGAGGTGATCCAGTACATCTACCGCCGCTATGGCCGCGAGCGAGCGGGGCTGGCGGCGACGGTGATCAGTTACCGGCTGCGCAGCGCCCTGCGGGACGTCGGCAAGGCCCTGGGGCTGGACCCCGGCTATCTGGCCTGGCTGACCGGCCGGCTCGACCGCCGGGCCGGACGCGCCGCCTGGTTCGAACAGCTGCGCGAACTCGGCGGCGACACACCGGCGCCCCGTTTTCGGCTGCTGCTGGAGCTGGTCGGGGAGATCCTCGGCTTTCCGCGTCACCTGTCGCAGCATGTCGGTGGTTTCGTGATCTCGGCGGGCCCCTTGTCCGAACTGGTGCCGGTCGAGAATGCCGCAATGAAGGATCGCAGCCTGATCCAGTGGAACAAGGATGACCTCGAGAGCCTTGGGCTGCTGAAGGTCGACGTGCTGGCGCTGGGCATGCTGACGGCGGTGCGCAAGACCCTGGACCTGATCGGCGAGCGCCGGGGAACGCCGTTGCGTATCCAGGATATTCCGCGCGGGGACGAGGCGGTCTATGGGATGCTGTCGCGGGCCGACAGCGTCGGGGTCTTCCAGGTCGAGTCCCGCGCCCAGATGAATATGCTGCCGCGGCTCAAGCCGGCCTGCTACTACGATCTGGTGATCGAGGTCGCCATCGTGCGGCCCGGACCGATCCAGGGGACATGGTGCATCCCTATCTGAAACGGCGTGACGGCCTGGAAGCGGTCAGTTATCCCAGCGACGCGGTGAGGGCGGTGCTCGAGCGCACCCTGGGGGTGCCGATCTTCCAGGAGCAGGTGATCAAGCTGGCGATGGTGGCGGCCGGCTTCTCGGCCGGCGAGGCCGATCAGCTGCGCCGGGCGATGGCCGCCTGGCGCCGCAGCGGCAGCATCGCCCGCTACCAGCAGAAGCTGGTCGAGGGGCTGCGGGCGCGGGGCTACAGCGCCGAGTTCGCCGACCGTATCTGCCGCCAGATCGAGGGCTTCGGCGAATACGGGTTTCCCGAGTCCCATGCCGCCAGTTTCGCGCTGCTGGTCTATGTCTCGGCCTGGCTCAAGTGCCACGAACCGGCGGCCTTCTGCTGCGGACTGCTGAACAGCCAGCCGATGGGTTTCTATTCGCCATCGCAACTGGTGCAGGACGTCCGCCGCCATGGTGTCGAAGTGAGACCCGTGGATATCAATTGCAGCGCCTGGGACTGCACCCTGGAGGAGGACGGCGCCCTGCGGCTCGGTTTTCGGCTGGTGAAGGGGCTGTCGCGCCGGTCCGCCGACAGGCTGATGCAGAGCCGCCCCGCGCTGGGGTTCCCGTCGGTGGCCGCCGCTCAGCGCCAGGGACAGCTGGCGCGCAATGACTGGGATGCGCTGGCTGCCGCCGGTGCCCTGAACAGCCTGGGCGGTCACCGTTACCAGGCCCGCTGGGAGCTGCTGGCCGCCAATCCCGAACTGGCGCTGGGGGATGCCCGGGTGGCCGAGAACCAGGTCCGCTGGCTGCCGGCGCCCGACGAGCAGGCGGACCTGGAGGAGGATTTTCGCCATCTGGGGCTGAGCCTCGGGCGTCATCCGCTGGCGCTGCTGCGCGAGCGGGGTGAGCTGGCGGGCTGCCTCAGGGCCGAGCAGCTGTCGCAGTGCCGGCCCGGCCAGCTGGTACGGGTGGCCGGGGTGGTGACCAACCGCCAGCGACCGGGCACTGCGTCGGGCGTGACCTTCGTCACCCTCGAGGACGAGAGCGGCCAGATCAACCTCATCGTCTGGCGTGATACGGCCCGGGCCCAGCGACAGGCCCTGCTCGGAGCGCGACTGCTCAAGGTCTCGGGCGTGCTGGAGCGCGAAGGGGCGGTTATCCATGTGGTCGCCGGTCGCCTGACCGATATTACCGGGCAGTGGCAGGCGCTCTCCTTGCGCTCGCGGGATTTCCACTGATGTCATCGGGTGCTTCCCGGCAAGGTGTGGAAGCTCACTCTGTGAGCGAATTCCGTGGGAGCGGCTTCACGATGCCGTCACAGGGTATTCACTTGACGTTCAGCCGCTCAGTCGTCAAATTTGTGCAGTGCACAAAAATGCCGGGAGGCCCTTATGTCTGTGCGAACGGTGAATCTTGGGCTGCAGGGTGGCGGTGCCCACGGCGCCTTTACCTGGGGTGTGCTGGACCGTCTGCTGGAGGAGCCGCGACTGCGTATCGAGGGCATCAGCGGCACCAGTGCCGGGGCCATGAATGCCGTGATGCTGGCCAGCGGCTGGCTGCAGCAGGGGCCTGAAGGCGCCAGGGCACAGCTCGCCCGTTTCTGGCACCAGGTCTCGCTGCATGCGCTGCCGGAGTTGTCGTCCGTGCTGCCCGGCGACCCGTCCCGCCAGGCCCTGGCCGGCTGGATGCTGCAGTTGAGCCAGTTCCTGTCGCCCTACGATACCAATCCGCTGGACCTCAACCCGCTGCGGGCGCTGGTCGAGCGGCTGGTGGATTTCGGGCAGTTGCGGTCTGCCAGTCCGTTCAATCTTTTTATTGCCGCGACCGATGTGCAGAGCGGCAAGATCCGGCTGTTCCGCGAGCGGGAACTGCATGCCGAGCATCTGCTGGCGTCGGCCTGTCTGCCGAACCTGCACCAGGCAATCGAGATCGACGGGCACAGCTACTGGGACGGCGGCTTTTCCGGCAATCCGGCGATCTACCCGCTGATCTTCGACTGCGATAGCGAGGATATCCTGGTGGTGCTGTTGCAACCCCTGTTGCGTGTCGGCACGCCACTGACTGCCGCCGCCATCCAGGAACGAATCAGCGAGTTCGGCTTTCAGAGCACTTTTCTGCGCGAGATGCGGGCCATCAGCCATATCCAGCACGAAGTGCGCCGCATGCCGCTGTCGATCGGTGCCTTCGAGCGCCGGATGCGTCGACTGCGCCTGCACCTGATCGAAACCGACGAGCTGCTGGCCGACCTCGGCCGTGTCACCAAGTACGATACCCGGCTACACTTTCTCGAGTCCCTGAAAAACCGTGGCCGGCAGCAGGCCGGGCGCTGGCTGGAGCAGCATTTCGAGGCGGTCGGCCGCGAATCCAGCTGCGATCTGGAACTGTTTCTCTGACGGGAGGGAAGGACATGACGGGCCTGGATCGGCGCTCCAGTCTCAGGCTGTTGCTGCTGCAGATCCGCACCGAGCAGAAGGTGCGGGACGAGGAACATCACAGTTTTGCCAGCTACTGCGGTCTCGACCGGGAGCAGATCGAGGTGCTCAATGTCTTCGACAGGCCCGACTTTCCGCCCACGGTCGCCGACGGCTACGATGCGCTGCTGGTCGGCGGCGCCAGCGAGGCCAATGTGCTCGAACCCGGGCATTATCCCTTCGTGCACGACAGTCAGCGGTTGCTGCGCCATGTGGTCACGACCGGCCAGCCGACCTTCGCCTCCTGCTTCGGCTTTCAACTGGTGGTGCTGGCGCTCGGCGGGCGCATCGACCACCGCGATACCGGCTTCGAAATGGGCACACTGCCGATCAGCCTGGCCTCGGCGGCCGCCAGCGACCCGCTGTTCCGGGACACGACCGACGGCTTCATGGCCGTATCGGTCCACCGCCAGTTCACCGACCGGGTGCCGCCCGGCTGTGAGCTGCTGGCCTATACCGACCAGTGCGTCCACGCCTTTCGCGTTATCGGCTGCCCCTTCTGGGCGTTTCAGTTCCATCCCGAAGTGGACAAGGCAACCCTGGTCGAGCGTCTGACCCATTACCGCGCCCACTATACCGACGGCGACGATCACCTGGGGCAGGTGCTGACCAGTGCCGAGGAAACGCCGGAGTCGAATGGCCTGATGCGCAAATTCGTCGACCGGGTGCTGCTCGGCGACGAACTGGCCCATCCCTGGGTGGCGGCGCCGTCGCAGACGGAGCGGTGACAGCAGGGAGGCGGCGCCTGTAGAATGGGCGCCACTTCAAGCGGCGACTGATGAGAACTATGACAGACGAACAGACACAGCCCACCGACGAGGATGTCAAACCGCGCAGTCGGGGCATCTATCTGCTGCCCAACCTGTTCACCACGGGGGCGCTGTTTTCCGGCTTCTATGCGGTCATTGCCGGCATGAACGGCCATTTCGAGAACGCGGCCATCGCCGTTTTCGTGGCGATGCTGTTCGATGGCCTGGATGGCCGGGTGGCCCGCATGACCAACACCAGCAGCGCTTTCGGCGCGGAGTACGACTCCCTCTCCGATATGGTTTCCTTCGGCGTGGCGCCGGCGCTGGTGGCCTTTACCTGGGTGCTGGACAATACCGGCAAGATCGGCTGGTTTGCCGCCTTTATCTATGTTGCCTGCGCGGCGTTGCGGCTGGCCCGGTTCAACACCCAGATCGGCTCGGTCGACAAGAAATACTTCATCGGCCTGCCGAGCCCGGCAGCCGCGGCGACCGTGGCCGGCATGGTCTGGGCCTTCGCCGAGTTCGAGGTGATCCCGGGCACCGCCATGGCCTATGCCATCGCGGCCTTCGTCGCCAGCTGCGGCCTGTTGATGGTCAGCAACGTGCTTTATCACAGCTTCAAGGAAGTGGACTTCAAGGGCAAGGTGCCTTTCATGATCCTGGCCGCCATCGTGCTGGTGGTGGGTGTGATTTCGATCAGCCCGGCGCTCTTCCTCTGGTGCCTGTTCCTGGTCTACATGCTGTCCGGACCGGCCATCTGGGTCTGGCGCAAGCGTCGCGCCCTCTGAGCCCCGGGTTGCCATCAGCGTCCTCCCGTTTGGGCGCGCCAAAAACCGTAGCCTGGAATGAGCGAAGCGGATTCCGGGTTTCGAACCTTCTGTGGTATCCGAACTGTAGCCCCAGCGTTGGAATTCGCCCCTTCGGGGCATCATTCCAACCTACAATTTATCCCTTTCAGGCTGATTTCAGTCCGCCGCTCTAGTCTGCCCGTATACTGTCTGGCGATACCGCCAGCCAACCCGAGACAGAGAGCGGACCATGCTGATCAAAAGACCCGACCCGATCAAGGCCTCCGATATCACGCCGGAATCCGTCTACCGCAACCGGCGCCTGTTCCTGCAGGGCCTGGCCGGGACGGCGGCGCTGGCACTCAGTGGCGGCGCTGCGGCGATACCCTCCTACAGCTTCGACGACGGAGTGCCGGTTTATCCCGGGCCCGACTGGCTGCAGCGCAAGTTGCGCGAAGGCGATCGCAATGCCGCGCTTTCGACGAGCGAAGCGCCGGCACCCTACATCAGCGTGACCACCCACAACAACTTCTACGAGTTCGGGCTCGGCAAGCAGGATCCGTCGCGCAAGGCCCAGAAATTCAGGACCGATCCGTGGAGCGTCGAGATCGCCGGCGAGGTCAACAAACCCGGTACCTATGCGCTGGAGGACCTGCTCGGGCCCCATGCGCTGGAAGAGCGCATCTACCGGCTGCGCTGCGTCGAGGCCTGGTCGATGGTCATTCCCTGGATGGGTTTTCCGCTCGGTGATCTGCTCAAGCGCTTCGAACCGACCTCCCGGGCGAAGTATGTCGCCTTCACCACCCTGCACGACCCGGAGCAGATGCCGGGGCAGCGCGGGTTCTTCTCGACCCTTGACTGGCCCTATATCGAGGGGCTGCGCATGGACGAGGCTATGCACCCGCTGACACTGCTGGCGGTGGGGCTTTACGGCAATGCGCTGCCGCCACAAAATGGTGCGCCTTTTCGTCTCGTGGTGCCGTGGAAATACGGCTTCAAGAGCATCAAGTCGATCGTTCGAATCGAGCTGACCGAGGAGATGCCCGATACCACCTGGAATCTGGCCGCGCCGAATGAATATGGCTTCTATGCCAACGTCAATCCGACGGTCGACCACCCGCGCTGGAGCCAGGCCACCGAGAGACGTCTGCCGTCGTCGCTATTCTCGCCGAACATTATCGACACTCAGCCTTTCAACGGCTACGCCGAGCAGGTGGCGCACCTCTACAACGGCATGGATCTGCGCAAATGGTTCTGACCGAGGTGACGGGCCGGCGCATGAAAAGCCATGCACGCTGGTGGCTGGTCTTCCTGCTGCCGATGCTGCCCCTGGTCTGGCTCGTCGATCGGGCGCTGGCGCTGGATCTGGGGGCCGATCCGGCCCAGGCCATTGTCCAGTTCACCGGTATCTGGACGCTGCGCCTGCTCTGGATCACCCTGGCGATCACGCCGCTGCGGCGTATCTTCCACTGGGGCTGGCTGCAGCGTTATCGCCGCATGATGGGACTCTACGCGCTGTTCTACGCGATCGTGCATCTGCTGGCCTTCGCCACCTTCATTCTCGGCTGGCGGCCGGACCTGCTGCTGCGCGAGCTCAGCGAGCGACCCTACATCATTGTCGGTACCCTGGCGCTGTTGCTGCTGATTCCACTCGGCGTGACCTCGACCCGCGGCATGCAGCGCAGGCTCGGTCCGAAATGGGCGAAGTTGCACCGGCTGGTCTACCTGATCGCACTGCTGGCCATGCTGCATTTCATCTGGCAGATTCGAAGTTCCTTTCAGGAACAGCTGATCTACGGCCTGATACTGGCCTGGCTGCTGGGATACCGTCTCTGGAAACGGCACCGTGCACCGGTACGCAAGCCGTCGCGGATGGCCTGAAGGGCCTGGAATCCCTAAAGTCCCGCCCGGATTGGCTGGCTTTGGCTATACCTATACCTGTAGTAACTCCAGATCTGGTGCACAGGAGATTCCATGGCTTCCGAACCGAAAAAGAATGGCGTGCTCAAAACCCTGCAAAGCGTGCTGGCGGCGATGTTCGGCGTCCAGTCCGAGCGCAAGCGCAATGAAGATTTTTCATCCGGAAAGCCCTGGCGCTACGTGCTTCTGGGCCTGTTGATGGCCTTTTTTTCGTGATTTTTGTCATGTTGCTGGTGCGCTGGGCGCTCTCGCTGGGTGGCGCCTGAGTCGACCTTGCATTACCGGACAGGCTGCTATACTCAGTCTTAACCAAGTGATCTGCTAGGGAAAATTCCGCGTGATCGCGTCACTTGGGCGGTTCCGCGGACCTTGCGAGAGACCCGGTAATGATAAAGAGAATCTGGCTTCTGCCATGGATTGGATTGCTTGCCTCGCTGCCGGCTGCCGCGGCCTGGCAGGTGAATTTATCACCAGGTAGTACGGCGATCGCGCGTGACGTTTACGACCTGCACATGATTATCTTCTGGATCTGCGTGGCCATCGGGGTGGTGGTGTTCGGCGTCATGCTCTGGTCCATCATCCATCACCGAAAGTCCCGCGGTGCCGAAGCCCATCACTTCCACGAGAACACTGCGGTCGAGATCCTCTGGACCCTGATTCCGTTCGGCATACTGATCGCGATGGCGGTGCCGGCCACGGCCACCCTGATCAAGATGTACGACAGCGCCGATGCCGAGCTCGATATCCAGATCACCGGCTACCAGTGGAAGTGGCGCTACCAGTATCTGGGGCACGATATCGACTATTTCTCGGTGCTTTCGACCCCCCGCGAGCAGATCAACAACCAGGAAGCCAAGGGTGAACATTACCTGCTGGAGGTCGACAACCCGCTGGTGTTGCCGGCCGGCAAGAAGGTGCGATTCCTGCTGACCGCGAACGATGTCATCCACTCCTGGTGGGTGCCGTCGCTGGCGGTGAAGAAGGATGCCATCCCGGGCTTCATCAACGAGGCCTGGGTGATTCCGGAGGAGCCCGGTATCTATCGCGGTCAGTGCACCGAGCTGTGCGGGCGCGACCACGGCTTCATGCCGGTCGTGGTCGAGGTCAAGCCACAGGCCGAGTTCGACCAGTGGCTCGCCGATGCCAAGACCGCGGCGGCGGAGCAGGAGGCTGCGGCCGAACAGGAGTGGACGCTGGAGCAGCTGATGGAACGGGGCGAACAGGTCTACAGCACCGCCTGTGCGGTATGCCATCAGGCCAACGGTCAGGGCATTCCCGGTGCCTTCCCTGGACTGGCCGGCAGCCCCATCGCCACCGGCGATGTCGGCGCCCATATCGACATCGTGCTGCATGGCAAGGCGGGCACGGCAATGCAGGCGTTCGGCGGCCAGCTCAGCGCCGTCGACCTGGCGGCGGTGATCACCTACGAACGCAATGCCTGGGGCAATGACACCGGCGACAGTGTCAGCCCGCAGCAGATCACCGAACTGAACCAGTAGGAGGGGTCATGGAAACGACGCTCGGTCAGAACCTGGGTGACACCCATCACGAACATGGCCCCGCCGGCGGTATCGGGCGCTGGCTGTTCACCACCAACCACAAGGATATCGGCACCCTGTACCTCTGGTTCAGCCTGCTGATGTTCCTCACCGGCGGCACCATGGCGCTGCTGATCCGGGCGGAGCTGTTCCAGCCCGGTCTGCAGCTGGTGCAGCCGGACTTCTTCAACCAGATGACCACCATGCACGGCCTGATCATGGTGTTCGGGGCCGTAATGCCGGCCTTCGTCGGACTGGCCAACTGGATGGTGCCGATGATGGTCGGCGCGCCGGACATGGCGCTGCCGCGCATGAACAACTGGAGTTTCTGGATTCTGCCGTTCGCCTTCGCGATGATGATCTCGACGCTGTTTATGGACGGCGGCGCGCCGAACTTCGGCTGGACCTTCTATGCGCCCTTGTCGACCACCTATGCACCGCCGAGCGTGACCTTCTTCATCTTCGCCGTGCACATGATGGGGATCAGCTCGATCATGGGGGCGATCAACGTCATCGCCACCATCCTCAATCTGCGCGCGCCCGGCATGACGATGATGAAGCTGCCGCTGTTCGTCTGGAGCTGGCTGATCACCGCCTTCCTGCTGATCGCGGTGATGCCGGTGCTGGCCGGCGTCGTCACGATGATGCTGATGGATATCCATTTCGGCACCAGCTTCTTCAACGCCGCCGGCGGCGGCGACCCGGTGCTGTTCCAGCATGTGTTCTGGTTCTTCGGCCACCCCGAGGTCTACATCATGATCCTGCCGGCGTTCGGCATCGTCAGCGAGATCATCCCGACCTTCGCCCGCAAGCGCCTGTTCGGATATGCCTCGATGGTCTATGCCATCTCGTCGATCGCCTTTCTGTCATTCATCGTCTGGGCGCATCATATGTTCACCGTCGGCCTGCCGCTGGCCGGCGAGCTGTTCTTCATGTTCGCGACCATGCTGATCGCCGTGCCGACCGGCGTGAAAGTCTTCAACTGGGTGGCGACCATGTTCCGCGGCTCGATGACGTTCGAGACGCCGATGTTGTTCGCCCTGGCCTTCGTCGTGCTTTTCACGATCGGCGGCTTCTCGGGCCTGATGCTGGCGATAGCACCGGCCGACTTCCAGTACCACGACACCTATTTCGTGGTCGCCCACTTTCACTACGTGCTGGTACCGGGCGCGATCTTCTCGATCATGGCCGCTACCTACTACTGGCTGCCGAAATGGACCGGGCACATGCTCGACGAGAAACTCGGCAAGGTGCATTTCTGGCTCAGTTTCATCGGCGTCAATATCACCTTCTTTCCGATGCATTTCATCGGCTTGGCGGGCATGCCGAGGCGGATTCCGGACTATGCGCTGCAGTTCGCCGACTTCAATTCGGTGGCGAGCATAGGCGCCTTCATCTTCGGCCTGTCGCAACTGCTGTTCGTCTATAACGTCATCGCCTGCATCCGCGGTGGCGAACGGGCCACCGACCGGGTCTGGGAAGGCGCCCATGGCCTGGAATGGACGCTGCCGTCGCCCGCGCCCTATCACAGCTTCTCGCAGCCGCCGGTGGTGAAGTAGCGCTATGAATGAACTCGGTCGCAAAAACCGGCGGCTGGTGGTGCGCCTGCTGGCCGGCGCGGTGCTGATGTTCGGCTTCGGTTTCGCACTGGTGCCGCTGTACGATGTCTTCTGCCGCGTGACCGGGCTCAACGGCAAGGTCACCAATACCGGCCCGGTGGCGATCGAGGACGCCGATATCAGCCGCAGCATCCGGGTGCAGTTCATCGGAGTCAACAACGAAGGCATGCCTTGGGTGTTCCGGCCGCAGGATGCCTCCGTTCAGGTACATCCCGGCGAGATGCGCCAGACCGCCTTCTTCGCCCGCAACCCCACCGCAAGGCGCATGATCGCCCAGGCGATTCCTTCGGTGGCGCCGGCGGAAGCGGCCCGCTATCTGCACAAGGTCAACTGCTTCTGCTTCGACAGCCAGTCGCTGGAGAGCGAGGAACAGGTCGAAATGCCGGTGCTGTTCGTGGTCGACAAGAAGCTGCCCGAGCATATCCATACCCTCACGCTTTCGTACACCCTGTTCGATATCACGCCGGAACGGCCCGAAGACCGGGTACTGGCCAGTGAAACACGGAGGTCTCCGTAATGAGCACTGCAAGCTACTACGTCCCGCCCCAGAGTCGCTGGCCGATCCTGGCTTCGATCGCACTTTTCCTGCTGGCGTTCGGCGCCGGCAATCTGATCAATGCCCTCAGTGCCGGCTCCTCAACGACGCTTGGCGGGCTGCTGCTGGGACTGGGGGCCCTGCTGATGATCGGCATTCTCTTCGGCTGGTTCAGCAATGTGGTCCACGAGAGCATGTCCGGCATGTACAGTGAACAGATGGACCGTTCCTTCCGCTGGGGCATGAGCTGGTTCATCTTCTCCGAAGTGATGTTCTTTGCAGCCTTTTTCGGCACCCTCTTCTATGTTCGCAATCTGGCCGTACCCTGGCTTGGCGGGGAGGGCGAGAAAGGTGTCTCGAACATGCTCTGGGAGGGATTTCAGGCACAGTGGCCACTGATGACCACGCCGGACATGGAGCGCTTCCCGGGGCCGCAGCAGATCATTTCACCCTGGCATCTGCCGCTGCTCAACACCATCCTGCTGGTGTCGTCGAGCTTTACCGTCACCATCGCCCACAAGGCTCTGAAAACCGGGCATCGCAGCCGCATCGTGATCTGGCTGGCGGCCACCGTCCTGCTGGGCGCGAGTTTCCTGGTATTTCAGGCCTACGAGTATGTCGAGGCCTACCATGACCTCGGACTGACGCTCCATGCCGGCATCTATGGTGCGACCTTCTTCATTCTCACCGGCTTCCACGGCCTGCATGTGACGCTGGGAACCCTGATGCTGATCATCATCTGGCTGCGGGTGATGAAGGGACACTTCAGTGCCGAACACCATTTCGGTTTCGAAGCCGTGGCCTGGTACTGGCACTTTGTCGATGTTGTCTGGGTAGGGTTGTTCCTGTTCGTTTATATCCTTTGAGCTCAGGGTTGCATCCAGGGGGCATGGAAGCTGAGTTCGCCGCTATAGAAGCCGTAGATCAGTGTCAGGATCAGCAGGATGCTGAAGCCGACCCGGAAAAAAGCGAATTGACGGTACGGTGGGACTGACCGCGATCCGTCATCAGGAAGTACAGCCCGCTGAACAGGCTGATAACGATGGCAACGAAGATCAGGGCAATCAGGGGTTTCAGCATGCGGCTCTCCGGCGGGGGAATGCTGCCCGCCAACCACAGGTTACTGTGCAAGTCTGGACAGGGCCAGCCATGAGTAAAAAAGACCCGCGCGCAGGTTTCAAGTGGTGGCTCTGGATCTGTGCACTGCTGCTGTTGCCGCTGTTGATCTCGCTGGGGTGCTGGCAACTGCAGCGTGCCACTGAAAAACAGCAGCTGTTGCAGGACTGGAATGACGGCACTCTTGTGCTCCATCGTCTGGAGCAGCTTCAGGACCTGGGGACACGCAATCTGGTCAGGGCTCACCTCGAGGGCGACCTGTTACGCAACCGCTGGCTCCTTCTCGACAACCGGATGCGCGATGGCCGTGCCGGCTACGAAGTAATCGCCCTGCTGCAGAGCGATAGCGCCAACGCACTGCTGCCGGTCAATCTTGGCTGGGTCCAGGCGTCACCCGACCGAAGTCGGCTGCCGCACATCGAGCTGCCGGCCCGGGCCGAGTTCAGCGGCCGGCTGCGACGGGTAGAACCCGCTTTCATGCTGACCGAAGACCAATGGACGGAATCCTGGCCAAGGCGCGTGCAGATGATCGATATCGCGCGTCTCGAGCAGGTCATGGGCAGGGCTCTGCTGCCCTGGGTGCTGGAAGTGACCGAGCCGGTGCTGAGTCAGTTGCGGGTCGATCGGCCCCTGGCGCAGATGCAGCCGACGCGGCATCTGGGCTATGCCTTTCAATGGTTTGCCATGGCGGCCGTCTTGGCCGGGCTTCTGGTCTGGCATTGGCGACGGCTGCGCTTCCGTGGCCTGGAGTACGAGGAGTAGAGCTGATGCGAAAGGGGACATTCTGGCTGATCTGGGGGTTGGGTGCGGGGCCGCTATTGCTTGCCGTCCTGATGTACTGGAGCGGAGTGGGCGTGCCGCAGGGACGTACCCACCATGGCGTGCTGCTGGCGGATGGCGCGCGCATCGATGGCTGGCAACTGCAAAACGCCGGAGGCGAGCACTGGCGAGGGGAGGCGAAATGGCAGTTGTTCCTGACAGTCCCCGCCGACTGTACCCGCTGCATGGGCTGGCTCGAAAGGATGCCCAACCTCTGGACCGCCATAGGGAAGGAGAGGGAAAGAGTGGGCTGGCACCGGGTATCGGCGACGGCGGTGGGAGATGTCCTGGGTTCAAAACGGGTGAAGGAGCTCGGCGGCGCGCTCTGGGTGGTCGATCCGCTGGGCAACCTGGTGCTGCGCTACGACCTCGATGTTGAGCCGCAGGGCGTGCTCGAGGATATGCGCAGGCTGCTGAAACTGTCCAAGGTAGGATGATCGCCATGAGCGGGAAAGAAAGCTGGCCACTTAAGTTAAGTCATATCGGTGTGATCCTGGCGCTGGTGGTGGTAATGCTTGGCGGCTGGACCCGCATCAACGATGCAGGGCTCGGCTGTCCGGACTGGCCCGGCTGTTACGGCCATATCGTACTGCCCGGGTCCGAGGAGGCGATAGCGAAGGCCCAGGCGCTTTACCCCGATCAGCCCCTGCTGGCGGACAAGGGCTGGATCGAGATGGTGCATCGCTACGTGGCCGGCAGTCTCGGGCTGTTGATATTGATACTGGCTGTGGCGGGCTGGAGACGCCGTCACCTGGTGCGTTACCCCGTACGTCTGAGTCTGGCGCTCTGTGGACTGGTGATCCTGCAGGCCTTGTTCGGCATGTGGACCGTTACGCTGAAACTGTTACCGCTGGTGGTCACACTGCACCTTCTGGGCGGGCTGCTGATTCTGTCGCTGCTGGCGCTGCTGCGCTTTCGGCTGCTGCAGTTCTATCGGGGGCATGCACCGGGTGAGTCCGCGACAGCGCGTGGACGAGGCTGGATTCTTGCCGCACTGCTGGTGCTGTTTCTGCAGATCGCTCTGGGTGGCTGGACCAGTGCCAACTATGCCGGCTGGGCCTGTACCGACTGGCTGCTGTGCGAGCGGCAGCAGGCCCAGACGCTCG
The DNA here is from genome assembly GCF_042661465.1 of Marinobacterium aestuariivivens. Classification (NCBI taxonomy): domain Bacteria; kingdom Pseudomonadati; phylum Pseudomonadota; class Gammaproteobacteria; order Oceanospirillales; family Oceanospirillaceae; genus Marinobacterium; species Marinobacterium aestuariivivens. Next base: position 2,662,607 of record NZ_JBHSWE010000001.1, read on the forward strand.
ATTTCCCGAACGGCTTCGACCTGATGCATGAGATTGGTCCGAACTATCAGGGCGGTCAGTTGCCGCGCGAGGCCCGGGCGGCGATACAGATGACTCACCGTGCCGGCGCGATACTGGTGCTGCTGGTGACCGGTATCATGCTCTGGCAGCAGGCGCGTGCCGGAGCGGAGAGGAGGCCGCTGCTGGCCATCGCATCGCTGCTGGCGCTCCAGATCGGCCTGGGATTTGCCAATATCGTCTATGCTGTTCCTATCCCTCTGGCCATGGCACACCACGGCGGTGCTGTGCTGTTGCTCCTGGGCCTGGTCTGGCTCTATCAGAGGGATGCAGTCAGCGATAAGGAGAGCTGTTATGCCTGCGCGCAAAACTGTTGAATTCGTTCATGCCTCGGTGACATGGAAGGACTACCTGGAGTTGTGCAAACCCAGGGTTGTCGCCGTCATGCTGTTAACGGCCCTGGTGGGGATGGGGCTTGCGGAGGATAGTGTTCCGCCACTGGGGCTGATTCTGCTGACGATGATTGGCATCGCTCTGGCGGCGGGGTCTGCAGCCGCCGTCAACCATGTGATGGACCGCCATATCGATGAACACATGGCCCGTACCCGCGGCCGTCCGTTGCCCAGCGGCAAACTGAACTCACAGCAGGCGCTGGTATTCGCGGCGGCGATCGGTATTGCCGGTATCAGCCTGCTGGCATTCTGGGTTAATCCGCTGACCGCCTGGCTGACGCTGCTGTCGCTGATCGGCTATGCCGTCGTTTACACCGTCTTTCTCAAGCGAGCGACGCCACAGAACATCGTCATCGGTGGCGTTGCCGGAGCGTCGCCGCCACTGCTTGGCTGGACAGCCGTCACCGGGGCCCTCGAGCCGAATGGTTTGTTGCTGATGCTGATTATCTTTGCCTGGACGCCTCCGCACTTCTGGGCGCTCTGCATCGCGCGCAAGGAGGATTACATCAGGGCCGGTGTCCCGATGCTGCCGGTGACTCATGGCGAGGGCTTCACCCGACTGCAGATCATGCTCTACACCCTGCTGATGATCGCGACGACCGCGTTGCCGTTTCTGACCGGCATGAGTGGCCTCATCTATCTGACTGGCATATCCGTACTGAACCTGAGGTTCCTGCACTGGGCCTGGCGCGTCATGCGGGCCGGTGACAACCGTCAGATACCGATGCAGATGTTCCGTTACAGCATCACCTACATCATGCTGCTGTTTGCGCTGCTGCTGCTGGATCACTATCTGAAATTTACGTTATGACCGGCTACCAATCCGACCTGAACGATCTACACTTTCAAAGGACTGTAAAGGGGAAATAAGAACCGACCAATGCTCAACAATCTGACGCTTAAACAGATGAAATAGCCTTGGTTCGTCAGGGAATGATGTCCAGGGCGTATGAAGAGGGAGAGTGCAATATGTTCCTACAACATATGATGGGTATGCTGTACCACCCCAAAGAGGAGTGGGGTTCGATACGCAACGAACACTACACGACGCTTCATGTCTTTCTGTCCCAGATCAGCATCCTTGCGGCCATCCCGGCCATATCGCTGTTCATCGGTACGACCCAGGTGGGCTGGAGCATCGCCGGGGGAAGCTATGTCAAGCTCGAGGTCTCGAGCGCGCTGCCGGCAGCCATCGCCTTCTATTTCGCCATGTGGGTGGCTGTCGGGTTCATCGCCTACGCGGTGCACTGGATGGAAAAGACCTACGGCGGGAACGTCAGCATGGACGAATGCATGGTACTGACCACCTTCACTGCCACGCCGCTGTTTCTGTCGGGCCTTGCCGGCCTCTATCCGATGCTGTGGTTCAATGTGATTGTCGGCATGATTGCCTTGGCCTATACCGTGTACCTGCTGTATACCGGCGTTCCGGTGATCATGCAGATCCCCGAGGACCGGGCTTTCTTCTTCTCGTCATCCATACTGACGGTTGGTCTGTGCGTGCTGGTCGGTGTTCTGGCGGCATCTGCCATCATGTGGGGTACCTTTGTTCCCCTCAGTTATACATCGGGCTAGGCTCACCCCGCACTGTCGAGGGCGCCCCAGGGCGCCCTTTTCCGTTTCGGGTAGCTGGAGTCTCCAAAGCGACTGCGTTTACTTTGAGCATTCCCGTTGTTTTTGATCATTATTTGATCTATCTGGGGCTTTTTTAAGTTTATTTTCAAAAGGGTGTTGATTCTCCCGCCGGGGTCTGTAAAATTCGCCTCCTCGCTTGGGGAGACAGCCGGAAACGGTCATCGAAACAGGCGGCGGGGTCGGAAATAAGTGGTTGATTTTCAATGAAAATTAACGATAATAGCCGGCCTCTGAAGCAACTCCGATTCACAGTCGCCACGGCGACGAAAGTTGAAAAAAGAGTTGACTTCGAAACCGGGCGCGCTAGAATATGCGCCCACTTGAGACGAAAGGCCAGTTCATCGGCCGCTTCTCGAGACGCTCTTTAACAGATTGATCAGGTAATTCGTGTGGGCGCTTGTCGGGATAGGGCAAACAAAAGCTTTATCAAGATAAGCAACCTTACATGTGAATTCATTTAAAGTTGTTTTAACTTGAGTCAGATTTAGAAGTGCTTCGGCATTTCGAAAATTTAAACTGAAGAGTTTGATCATGGCTCAGATTGAACGCTGGCGGCAGGCCTAACACATGCAAGTCGAGCGGTAGCACAGAGAGCTTGCTCTCGGGTGACGAGCGGCGGACGGGTGAGTAACGCGTAGGAATCTACCGAGTAGTGGGGGATAGCCCGGGGAAACCCGGATTAATACCGCATACGCCCTAAGGGGGAAAGTGGGGGCTCTTCGGACCTCACGCTATTTGATGAGCCTGCGTAGGATTAGCTAGTTGGTAGGGTAAAGGCCTACCAAGGCGACGATCCTTAACTGGTCTGAGAGGATGACCAGTCACACTGGGACTGAGACACGGCCCAGACTCCTACGGGAGGCAGCAGTGGGGAATATTGGACAATGGGGGCAACCCTGATCCAGCCATGCCGCGTGTGTGAAGAAGGCCTTCGGGTTGTAAAGCACTTTCAGTGGTGAGGAAAGGTGTGTGGTTAATACCCGCATACTGTGACGTTAGCCACAGAAGAAGCACCGGCTAACTCCGTGCCAGCAGCCGCGGTAATACGGAGGGTGCGAGCGTTAATCGGAATAACTGGGCGTAAAGCGCGCGTAGGTGGTTGAGTCAGTCAGATGTGAAAGCCCCGGGCTTAACCTGGGAACTGCACCTGATACTGCTTGACTAGAGTACGGTAGAGGGCAGTGGAATTTCCTGTGTAGCGGTGAAATGCGTAGATATAGGAAGGAACACCAGTGGCGAAGGCGACTGCCTGGACTGATACTGACACTGAGGTGCGAAAGCGTGGGTAGCAAACAGGATTAGATACCCTGGTAGTCCACGCCGTAAACGATGTCGACTAGCTGTTGGGAGACTTGATCTTTTAGTAGCGAAGTTAACGCGATAAGTCGACCGCCTGGGGAGTACGGCCGCAAGGTTAAAACTCAAATGAATTGACGGGGGCCCGCACAAGCGGTGGAGCATGTGGTTTAATTCGAAGCAACGCGAAGAACCTTACCTACTCTTGACATCCAGAGAACTTGCCAGAGATGGCTTGGTGCCTTCGGGAACTCTGAGACAGGTGCTGCATGGCTGTCGTCAGCTCGTGTTGTGAAATGTTGGGTTAAGTCCCGTAACGAGCGCAACCCTTGTCCCTATTTGCCAGCACGTAATGGTGGGAACTCTAGGGAGACTGCCGGTGACAAACCGGAGGAAGGTGGGGACGACGTCAAGTCATCATGGCCCTTACGAGTAGGGCTACACACGTGCTACAATGGCCGGTACAGAGGGTCGCGATCCTGCGAAGGGGAGCCAATCTCAGAAAACCGGTCGTAGTCCGGATTGGAGTCTGCAACTCGACTCCATGAAGTCGGAATCGCTAGTAATCGCGAATCAGCATGTCGCGGTGAATACGTTCCCGGGCCTTGTACACACCGCCCGTCACACCATGGGAGTGGACTTCACCAGAAGTAGGTAGCTTAACCGCAAGGGGAGCGCTTACCACGGTGGGGTTCATGACTGGGGTGAAGTCGTAACAAGGTAGCCGTAGGGGAACCTGCGGCTGGATCACCTCCTTAAACGACCTTGCCCATCCCGGCACAGCGTTCACACGAATTACCTGATCGACGTTAGAGAAGAGCAAAAACGCTTATGTAGGCTTGTAGCTCAGCTGGTTAGAGCGCACCCCTGATAAGGGTGAGGTCGGTGGTTCAAGTCCACTCAGGCCTACCAATCATCCTCGGATGGTTGAAGTAGCTCAGCTGGTTAGAGCGCACCCCACTCTTTACAGGGAGAAAGGGGGTGAGGTCGGTGGTTCAAGTCCACTCAGGCCTTGCAGTCGTTCAAGCACGGTTGATGCTGTTACCTGGTCAATGGAATACTCCTGACTCAGGACGTACTGGGGCTATAGCTCAGCTGGGAGAGCGCCTGCTTTGCACGCAGGAGGTCTGCGGTTCGATCCCGCATAGCTCCACCATCTACGGATGGATGAAGTTTGGAATTGCACGCAGGAGGTCTGCGACGGAAGGCCGCCCCGTTCGATTCCGCATAGCTCCACCATTTTCCGCCACTCGGCGTTGGATACCTCGTCGCATAGCAGGCTATGCGTCCTCGGCATCCGCCTTGATTGACGAAAAATGGTAGTTCTCAAAAGTTTTAAAACATGCACTTGGCATCAAGTTCATCTTTTAAAGCTTTACGCTTTAAACGCTCTTTAACAATATGGATTCGAATTCAATTCGAGATAAGTCTTGTACTGAGTACAAGCGCCAATGGCGAAAAATCTTATCGTACTCTCGTCCTTGACAGACGCCTTCGGGTTATATGGTCAAGTGACGAAGCGTGCACGGTGGATGCCTTGGCAGTCAGAGGCGATGAAAGACGTGGTAGCCTGCGAAAAGCTTCGGGGAGGTGGCAAACAACCTTTGATCCGGAGATCTCTGAATGGGGAAACCCACCCGCTTTGCGGGTATTCCTTTCCTGAATACATAGGGATTGGAAGGCGAACCCGGGGAACTGAAACATCTAAGTACCCGGAGGAAAAGAAATCAATTGAGATTCCCTTAGTAGCGGCGAGCGAACGGGGACTAGCCCTTAAGCTCGGTTGTTGTTAGCAGAACGCTCTGGAAAGTGCGGCCATAGTGGGTGAAAGCCCCGTATGCGAAAGCGGCAATTGAGTGAAATCGAGTAGGACGGGACACGTGTTATCCTGTCTGAACATGGGGGGACCATCCTCCAAGGCTAAATACTCCTGACTGACCGATAGTGAACCAGTACCGTGAGGGAAAGGCGAAAAGAACCCCTGTGAGGGGAGTGAAATAGACCCTGAAACCGTGTACGTACAAGCAGTGGGAGCAGGCTTCGGTCTGTGACTGCGTACCTTTTGTATAATGGGTCAGCGACTTAATTTCAGTAGCAAGGTTAACCGTCTAGGGGAGCCGTAGGGAAACCGAGTCTTAATAGGGCGTTTAGTTGCTGGGATTAGACCCGAAACCGGGCGATCTATCCATGGGCAGGTTGAAGGTTGAGTAACATCAACTGGAGGACCGAACCGACTACCGTTGAAAAGTTAGCGGATGACCTGTGGATCGGAGTGAAAGGCTAATCAAGCTCGGAGATAGCTGGTTCTCCTCGAAAGCTATTTAGGTAGCGCCTCATGTCTCACCACCGGGGGTAGAGCACTGTTTCGGCTAGGGGGTCATCCCGACTTACCAACCCGATGCAAACTCCGAATACCGGTGAGTGCAATCATGGGAGACACACGGCGGGTGCTAACGTCCGTCGTGAAAAGGGCAACAACCCAGACCGCCAGCTAAGGTCCCAAAGTTATCGCTAAGTGGGAAACGATGTGGGAAGGCTCAGACAGCTAGGAGGTTGGCTTAGAAGCAGCCACCCTTTAAAGAAAGCGTAATAGCTCACTAGTCGAGTCGGCCTGCGCGGAAGATATAACGGGGCTAAGCGATACACCGAAGCTGCGGATGCCACTTGTGGCATGGTAGAGGAGCGTTCTGTAAGCCGTTGAAGGGGAAGCTGTGAGGCACCCTGGAGGTATCAGAAGTGCGAATGCTGACATGAGTAACGATAATGGAGGTGAAAAACCTCCACGCCGGAAGACCAAGGGTTCCTATCCAACGCTATTCGAGGTAGGGTGAGTCGGCCCCTAAGGCGAGGCAGAAATGCGTAGTCGATGGGAAGCGGGTTAATATTCCTGCACCGGCTGTAACTGCGACGGGGGGACGGAGAAGGCTAGGCCAGCGCGGCGTTGGTTGTCCGCGTTTAAGGATGTAGGTTGAGGAGTTAGGCAAATCCGGCTCCTTAAGACTGAGATCTGATGACGAGGTCCCATGTGGACCGAAGTGGTTGATGCCAAGCTTCCAGGAAAAGCCTCTAAGCTTCAGGTTACAGCTGACCGTACCCAAAACCGACACAGGTGGTCAGGTAGAGAATACCAAGGCGCTTGAGAGAACTCGGGTGAAGGAACTAGGCAAAATGGTGCCGTAACTTCGGGAGAAGGCACGCTCCTGACGGTGACCCCCTGCGGGGTGAGCGGTTGGGAGTCGAAGATACCAGGTGGCTGCGACTGTTTATTAAAAACACAGCACTCTGCAAACACGAAAGTGGACGTATAGGGTGTGACGCCTGCCCGGTGCCGGAAGGTTAATTGATGGGGTTAGCGCAAGCGAAGCTCTTGATCGAAGCCCCGGTAAACGGCGGCCGTAACTATAACGGTCCTAAGGTAGCGAAATTCCTTGTCGGGTAAGTTCCGACCTGCACGAATGGCGTAACGATGGCCACACTGTCTCCACCCGAGACTCAGTGAAATTGAAATAGCTGTTAAGATGCAGTTTACCCGCGGCTAGACGGAAAGACCCCGTGAACCTTTACTATAGCTTCACAGTGGACTTTGACATTACTTGTGTAGGATAGCTGGGAGGCTTTGAAGCGTGGACGCCAGTCTGCGTGGAGCCGACCTTGAAATACCAGCCTGGTACTGTTGAGGTTCTAACTCTGGACCGTGATCCGGTTCGAGGACATTGTGTGGTGGGTAGTTTGACTGGGGCGGTCTCCTCCCAAAGCGTAACGGAGGAGCACGAAGGTACCCTCAGCATGGTCGGAAATCATGCAATGAGCGCAAGAGTAAAAGGGTGCTTGACTGCGACACAGACACGTGGAGCAGGTACGAAAGTAGGTTCTAGTGATCCGGTGGTTCTGTATGGAAGGGCCATCGCTCAACGGATAAAAGGTACTCCGGGGATAACAGGCTGATACCGCCCAAGAGTTCACATCGACGGCGGTGTTTGGCACCTCGATGTCGGCTCATCACATCCTGGGGCTGAAGCCGGTCCCAAGGGTATGGCTGTTCGCCATTTAAAGTGGTACGCGAGCTGGGTTTAGAACGTCGTGAGACAGTTCGGTCCCTATCTGCCGTGGGCGTTTGAGATTTGAGAAGAGTTGCTCCTAGTACGAGAGGACCGGAGTGAACGAACCTCTGGTGTTCCGGTTGTGATGCCAATCGCATTGCCGGGTAGCTACGTTCGGACGGGATAACCGCTGAAAGCATCTAAGCGGGAAGCCCCCTTCAAGATAAGATCTCACCGGGACCTTGAGTCCCCTAAAGGGCCGTTCGAGACCAGGACGTTGATAGGCTGGGTGTGTAAGCGTTGCGAGGCGTTGAGCTAACCAGTACTAATTGCCCGTGAGGCTTGACCATATAACGCCCAAGGCGTTTGGGGTCGGGAGTGACGATAAGATTTAGAGCATTGGCTGAAGCTTGTGCTCAGGCAAGACTGAAAGAACCCGAATTGAAGGCTGGGGATATACCGGACAATCACAGGTTATCCACAGGCGAAAAGAATCCATATTGTGCCAGTTTTGCTTGGCGACCATAGCGAGGTGGAACCACCTGATCCCATCCCGAACTCAGTAGTGAAACGCCTTAGCGCCGATGGTAGTGTGGGGTCTCCCCATGTGAGAGTAGGTCATCGCCAAGCATCTAATTAAACAAAAGCGCCCCGGCCTCTGGTCGGGGCGTTTTTGTTTTATCTGTTCGGCGATGACGCTCACATGGGGAATGTGAACAGCGCCGCTTGCGGCCGCTCTGCCATGAGAGAGTAGGGCGACACCGGAAAAGGCGAAGCATGCTTCGCCCCGGTGGCGCGACCGCGGCGTACCCGCCCGCGGGACGGGCCATTGCCAAGCATCCCGTCAGGATACTCCGGCTTCAGGCCGAAGCGCCAGTATCAGACCCTGCCCAGGCATCGTGCCGACCGAAAGCATTCGCTGCGGGGGCGCAGCTCCTACGCCCGTTTTGACGGCTGCGGCGTGCATCGCCCGCAGCATGGCTCGCGCGTGCGCGAGGCGCCAAGTATCCCGTCAGGTTAGCAGGGACTGATTCGCGGTGCTAACCTCCCAGCGAAAAGCATTCGCAGCGGGGAAGTGCCCTTTGGGTGCGCAGCTCCTGCGCCCGATATCGCCACGACCGCAGTTTACCTACTATTCTCTGGACTATGAGACTGTCGTTTCTGGCACCGGACAGAATGTATACAACATGTTATCGTAGCTGTTTTGCACCGGCCGTTGGGCAGGGCTGAGAACAGAAGAAATTAGCGAGGGTTCACCATGGCGGCTGAGCAGTTGATCGATCCTTTCGGACGCCGTATCACCTATGTGCGGATGTCGGTCACCGATCGGTGTGACTTCCGTTGTGTCTACTGCATGGCGGAAGAGATGACCTTTCTTCCACGTCAGCAGGTGCTGTCGCTCGAGGAGATTCAGGCGATCGCCCGGGCCTTTACCGAACTCGGGGTGACCAAGATCCGGCTGACCGGCGGCGAACCGCTGGTGCGGCGTGATGTGACCAGCCTGTTCAAGGGCATTGGCCGCCTGTCGGGGCTGAACGAGTTCTGCGTGACCACCAACGGCTCCCAGTTGCGGCGTTACGCGCAGCCGCTGTTCGAAGCCGGGGTCAATAGGCTGAACATCAGTCTCGATACCCTGCAGGCCGATCGCTTCAAGCAACTGACCCGTACCGGACGGCTTGATCAGGTGCTCGACGGTATCGAGGCGGCTCGCGAAGCCGGCTTCGAGCGGATCAAGCTCAACGCGGTGGTACTCAAGGGGCGCAACGACGACGAGGTGCTCGACCTGGTGGATTATGCCCGGGATCGCGCGCTGGATATCAGTTTTATCGAGGAAATGCCGCTCGGACAGATTTCCGAGCACGACCGCGGTGAGACCTACTGTTCCAGCGACGATGTCAGGGGACTGATCGAACAGGCCTATCCGCTGATGCCGACCACCGAAACCACCGGCGGTCCCTCGCGTTACTGGCGAATGGCGGGCAGCGACAGCCGCATCGGTTTTATTTCACCCCACAGCCACAACTTCTGCGGTGACTGCAACCGGGTCCGGGTGACGGTCGAGGGCAAACTGCTACTCTGTCTCGGCAACGAAGATGCGGTGGACCTCAAGGCTCTGCTGAGGCGCTATCCCGGTGATATCGAGCGTCTCAAGAAGGCCATCGTCACGGCGATCGAGAGGAAGCCCGAACGCCACCACTTCAGCAGTGACGGCGACGTTCAGATCGTTCGCTTTATGAACATGACCGGCGGCTGAGAAGCCCTGCCCTTGCCCCACAAATCCGCCTCAGCGAGTCGCCTAGGGGTGAGCCGCACGACGCATTTTCTCGGCATAGTGGGCCTATGCCGAGAAAATGCAACACAGCGGATGGCCCCTTGGCGGCTCGCCCGAAGGGAGCCCCCACTCTTTGTTCATAGAGAGGGCCCTCGGCTGTGTTGCCGTCCTTGGCAAGAGAACCACTCTTCCCTACGAACGGCGTCTTGCCGAGAACGAATTGGGGGCTCTGAGGGGAGACTTGTGGGGCAAGGGCAGGGCTAGTCAACGTTTTTCAAAGCGGGTAAGCCTCAAAGCGGCCGCGTATCGGGTAATCGTTATCCTGGATAAAGCGCAGGCCGTTCAGCACCAACCCCAGGTCCGGGCGAGCGAAGGATGCGTTGGACAGCTCGATCACCTGAATCCGGTGGTCGGGCCTGATGACGAACAACGCCGGCTCCGAGAAGGGGCGGTCGGTTTCCTCCGGGCTGCGGGGTTCGGATATGAACAGGCCCAGCCGATGCATCTGTTCGATCGAGAGGTCGTAGCCGACCACCAACTGGTGGTAGCCGCCTTCGCGTGTGAAGGCGACCGCCTTTTCCTCGCTGTCTGCCGACACGGCGATCACCCGCACATCGCGTTCGCGGAAATGCGGCAGCATTTCATGCAGTGTATCGATATAGCGCCGGCACAGGGGACAGTGCTTGCCGCGGTAGATTACCAGCATCTCCCAGCCGTTCTCCGGTGCACCGATGGTGACAACGCCGTGATCGATCGTAGGCAGTTTGAAAGCCGGAAACTCTGTGCCGGGAATAAGGGAGTGCTTACTCATCGCTGTGCCTCCTCAAGGCAGGGCTCGTGCCGGTTGTTAGATCGGATAACGAGATGTTGCCGATTGTCGGGCTTCGTGACGTCGGCACTCTACCTGCACTTGCTCCTGCAGTGCAGGTATTTCCACCGTCCCTGGTGGTCCACCCAACTTGCATCTGTTCGCTAAGTCTAGCCGAACTGTCTTCTGCTGCAGTTGACCGGTGACAGGAAACGGGCGGACCTCTGTCATTGACCCCGCTGTCGCGAAAGGGGTAGGGTGGAAACATGCTGAATATTGCATCCTTTACCTTTCAGTACGATCAGCACGAGGATCGCATCCGCCTGATCGGCAATCTGAGCAACGGCCAGCCGCGCATCGACTTCTGGCTGACGCGCCGGCTCTGCCTGCGCATCCTCGGCGCTGCCGACCAGCTGGTACAGCAAACGTCGGAGCGCGTCAGCCACAGCCCGCGGGAGCACCGGGGCGCCATGGCCCAGTTCGAGCACGAGCAGGCGCGGCAGGCCATGCAGGTGGAGGAAGCGCCGCTCAAGACCCGGGACCGGGCGATGTTGCTGCATCGGCTCGATGCGAGCTTCCGAGACGGCCGCTACCAGTTGACGTTTTTTGCCGGCGACAGGGAAGAGGCGGCGGCGACCAGCATTCTCAACTATGCCGAGTTGCACCAGGTGTTGCACCTGATACACCGGGGTTGCGAGGTGCTCGAATGGGGTGCGCCGCCCAAGCTGTTCAGTAGCGGCGCCGAGGAAGCTCCGACACTGCAGTAGAGGTCTGTATGCAGCCTCGTCGCGGCATTGACAGGTTGCCGGGGGCTCCTTATAGTCCCCCGTCTTCCATCCGCAGTCACCGCCTGCCCGCCATGACTTCCAGTACACTTCATCCCCGCAAGCCTTTTGTTGCCCGCGGTTCCAACATCCGGCGCTGCGACAGTTGCCTGATGCCGCACCACCGCTGCATCTGCGAATATCGGGTGAGGGTCAATGCCCAGGCACGTTTCTGGTTGCTGACGCATCGCAAGGAGGTCTACAAGCCCACCAATACCGGGCGCCTGATCCTCGATACCATCGAGGGCTCCGAGGTGTTCGAATGGAGCCGCACGGAGCCTGAGGCGGGGTTTGTCGAGCAGTTGCAGAGCGAGATGTTCGATCCCTATATCGTCTTTCCGGAGGCCCCGGATTACTCGGATCGGATGGTCGAGTTCGAGCGCAAACCCGGGCGGGAACCGGTTTTCATCGTTCTCGACGGCACCTGGCGCCAGGCGCGACGCATGTTTCGCCATAGCCGCTACCTGGACCGGATTCCGGTGATCGAACCGCGTACGACGCGCCAGACCCGTTACGATCTGCGCACCCAGGTGGAGTCGCATCACCTGTGTACGGCGGAAGTGGCCGCCGCGATGCTGGAGCAGATCGGTGACGATGCCAGTGCGGCGGTGCTGGATGCCTACTTCCAGGTGTTCAACGAGTACTACCACGCTTCGCGCCGGACCCGGCCGATGAAGAACCTCGATGCCCCCAAGGAGCTGCTGGCACTGGCGCGCGACGTGCTCGATCTTGCCGCAAACCGCCCGGGCTGAGGTTTTCAGCCGCCGCCGATGGCGTGAACGATCTCGATCCGGTCACCGGGCTGCAGCCTGACATCCCGATAGAGGCTGCGGGGCACCACGGTTTCGTTCAGCTCGACCGCCAGCCGCCGGTTGCCGAGTTCGAGCTGTTCCAGCAGGTCCTTCAGTGTGGCCTCCGAATGCACCGGCATCGGATCGCCGTTGATCAGCAACTCAATCACCGTCCCATCTCCTTTCGAATCAGCAACCTGCATCTTCGTCGATCGCCTGCGCGGACATTAGCACCAGTGCGGCACTCGCGACTGGGCCAGCAGTGCGCCGCCTCCCTGGCATCATTCGGCGCAAATATCTGGTTCTAACCCGGCCGGGGCAATCGATTTAGCGTTGTAGTCATCCGCCGGACCCGGTCTCGGTCCGAACAATAAGAATGCCTGTCAGGAGGTGACACCCATGACTATCGATCTGAACGACTTCGACTCCTCCAAGGTGGTGGCCAGTGACCGCAAGCACGTCTGGCACCATATCACCCAGCACAAGCCGTTCGAGCAGAACGATCCGATGGTGATTGTCGAAGGCAAGGGCATGCGTGTTCGGGATGCCAGGGGCAACGAATACCTCGATGCGGTTTCGGGCGGCGTCTGGACCGTCAATGTCGGCTACGGCCGCGAGAGCATCGCCGATGCGGTGCGCGACCAGCTGGTGAAGATGAACTACTTTGCCCAGTCCGCCGGTAATGTCCCGGCCGCGTTCTTCGCCGAGAAGCTGATCGAGAAAATGCCGGGCATGAGCCGGGTGTACTACTCGAACTCCGGCTCCGAAGCCAACGAGAAGGCGTTCAAGATCGTGCGCCAGATCGCCCAGAAGAAATATGGCGGCAAGAAGTACAAGATCCTGTTCCGCGAGCGTGACTACCACGGCACGACGATCACCGCGTTGAGTGCCACCGGACAATTCGAGCGCAAGAACCAGTACGGCCCCTTCACACCCGGCTTCGTCGAGTTCCCCCACTGCTGCGAGTATCGCTCCCAGTTCGGTGACGTCAGCGACTACGGTGTGCGCGCGGCGCTGGAAATGGAGAAGGTGATTCTGGCAGAAGGTCCGGAAACCGTCGGTGCCGTCTGCCTCGAGCCGATCACCGCCGGTGGCGGCGTGATCACGCCGCCCCATGGCTACTGGGAGAAGATCCAGGAGATCTGCAGGAAGTACGATATCCTGCTGCATATCGACGAAGTCGTCTGCGGCCTGGGCCGTACCGGAACCTGGTTCGGGTATCAGCATTACGGCATCAAGCCGGATATCGTCACCATGGCCAAGGGGGTGGCGTCGGGTTATGCCGCCATCTCCTGTACGGTCACCACCGAGGAGGTGTTCGAGGCCTTCAAGGATGATGCCTCAGATCGCATGGGCTACTTCCGCGATATCAGCACCTTTGGCGGCTGCACGGCCGGTCCCGCTGCGGCACTGGCCAATATGCAGATCATCGAGGAGGAGAACCTGCTCGAGAACGTGACCCAGATGGGCGAGTACCTGCTCGGCCGCCTGCGCCAGTTGCAGGACCGGTACGAGGTGATCGGCGACGTGCGTGGCAAGGGGCTGTTCTGCGGTCTCGAGCTGGTCAAGGACCGCCAGACCCGAGAGCCGGTCGATGAGAGTCTGCCGATCGCGATCGCGGCGGACTGCATGAAGCAAGGCGTCATTATCGGGCGCACCAATCGCAGCTTCGAGCAGTTCAACAATACGCTCTGCCTGAGCCCGGCGCTGATCGCGACCCAGGCGGATCTCGACGAAATCGTCGAGGCGCTGGACAATGCCTTCGCCCGGCTGGCCCCGAACAGCTGATCCGCGTCCCCTGGCAGGGCTTGCCTGCCGACCCCGCCGGCGACCGTCCCATGACGGCCGCCGGCCTTTCACGTTTTGTGGCACGTTATTTTCCGACACCTTGCCGCTCTGATCGAGGGCCTAACTTGATATACTGAAAATCCGGTTCGGTTCCGGAAGTTCATCAGACCCATAACAAGAGCGCCCGCGCGTTACGGGCGTGATAACCAAGGTGACGGTTCGCGGATGTTTCAACTCTTCCATCTTTCGCCCGACAAGCCCACCAGCCTGCAGCAGCAACTGCGCGAGCAGATAGCCGCCGGCATTCTCAACGGCAACATACCGGTCGATACACCGCTGCCCTCCAGCCGCAAGCTGGCGAAGCTGCTCAATATCGCCCGCAATACGGTGGTGCTGGCCTATGAGCACCTGCTCGACGACGGTTATCTGATTGCCCGTGAGCGCAGTGGCTATTACGTCAACCCCGATATCCTCTCGGGCAAGGTCAAGGTACGTGAGATGCCCGACGAAGCAATGGAAGGCACACCGCCGGACTGGCAGAAGCTGCTCAAGAAGCATCCGGCGGAGCAGCAGAATATCGGCAAGCCGCGGGACTGGCAAAAGTATCCCTACCCCTTCATCTACGGCCAGTTCGACCCGAGCCTGTTCCCGACCAACAACTGGCGCGAGTGCTGCCGCGATGCGGTCACGGTACCGGCCATCCGCGACTGGGCCTCGGACCACTTCGACGACGACGACCCGGTGCTGGTGGAGCAGATCCGCACGCGCCTGCTGCCCCGGCGCGGGGTCTGGGCCGCGGCGGACGAGATACTGGTCACCGTGGGCGCGCAGCAGGCGCTGGATATTCTGGCCCGCCTGCTGCTCGACAAGGACAGTACGCTCGGTATCGAGGATCCCGGCTATGTGGATATCCGCAATATCGCCGCGCTCAATCCGTCCGGGCTGAAGCCGCTGCCCGTGGATCAGGACGGCCTGATCGTCGATGAGGGACTCAACGACTGCGACTGCCTCTATACCACGCCGAGCCATCAGTGTCCGACGACCGCGACGATGCCGATCGAGCGGCGCTACGAGCTGCTTCGCCGTGCCAACGAGCAGGATTTCGTCATCATCGAGGACGACTACGAGAGTGAAACCAATTTCAAGTCCAATCCGATCCCGGCCCTCAAGAGCCTCGACAAGAGTGGCCGGGTGATCTATATCGGCAGCCTGTCGAAGACGCTGGCCCCGGGGTTGCGTCTGGGCTACCTGGTGGGTGACGCGGCATTCATCCGTGAGGCCCGCGCGCTGCGGCGCCTGATGGTGCGTCATCCGCCGGCCAACAATCAGCGTTCGGTAGCGCTCTTCCTCGAGCGCGGTTACCACGATGCGCTGATCATGAATATCATGCGGGTCTATCAGGAACGCTGGCAGGAGATGGGAGCGGCACTGGCCGAGTACCTGCCGGACTCGTCCAGGAAGCCGAGTTTCGGCGGTTCCTGTTACTGGGTCGAGGGACCTGCGGGGCTCGATGCCCGCCTGCTGCGCAAGGAAGCGGCCGACCGCGGTATCCTGATCGAGCCGGGCGATATCCATTTCTTCGGCGACAATCCGCCGCTGAACTTCTTCCGCCTGGGCTACTCGTCGATCGCGACCGAGCGGATCCGTCCGGGAATCAAGGCGCTGGCCGAACTGATCGCGGACATGACCTGATGCGACGAGGGTGCCGGCCCGCAATGGGCTCGGCACTTTATGGAGTTTTGCTGCGCTTATCGCTGCAACATTCGATTTTTTCTGCGATTTTCCCCTTTCGATAACTCTCCAGCCGCACTGGACCCGTCTGGCGCAACATCTGCCCCGGAACTGGTTCTACTTTGGCAATGCCGCCACTCCTATTCTGGACTCCAAGGTTGGCCGAAACGATCCGGCCCCGACCTCGAATCCGAGTACAACAAGAATGACGGGAGTGGTGACAATGCTGATCGGAGTCCCCAAAGAGATCAAGAATCACGAGTACCGCGTCGGTATGGTACCCGCAAGCGTTCAGGAACTGTGCAGCCGCGGCCACCAGGTGATGGTGGAAGCCGGCGCCGGCGCCGGTATCGGTTTCAGCGACGATGACTACCGCGCCGCCGGTGCCGGCATTGCGGCCAGCGCGGAAGAGATCTTCGCCGAAGCGCAGATGATCGTGAAAGTGAAGGAGCCTCAGGCGGTCGAGCGCAAGCAACTGCGTCCGGGCCAGTTGCTGTTCACCTACCTGCACCTGGCGCCGGACCTCGAGCAGACCGACGACCTGCTGGCCAGCGGCGCGACCTGCATTGCCTATGAAACCGTCACGTCCGACAGGGGTGGCCTGCCGCTGCTGGCACCGATGTCCGAAGTCGCAGGGCGCATGTCGATCCAGGCCGGTGCCGCCTGCCTGGAAAAATCCCGCGGCGGCCAGGGCATGCTGCTCGGCGGCGTGCCGGGTGTCGAAGCGGCCAAGGTGGTCATCATCGGCGGCGGTGTCGTCGGTACCAATGCGGCACGCATGGCCATCGGCCTCGGTGCCCAGGTGGTGATCCTGGACCGCTCGGTCGACGTGCTGCGCCGGCTGGTGGGCGAGTTCGGTACCCGCGTCCAGACCGTCTACTCCAGCAAGGCGGCCCTGGAAGAGCACGTGCTCTCGGCGGACCTGGTGATCGGCGGCGTGCTGATTCCGGGCGCGGCGGCACCCAAACTGGTCACGGCGGAGATGGTGCGTCGCATGAAGCCGGGTTCGGCGGTCGTCGACGTGGCGATCGATCAGGGCGGCTGCTTCGAAACCTCCCGGGCGACCACCCACCAGGAACCCACCTACATGGTCGACGACGTGGTGCACTACTGTGTCGCCAACATGCCGGGCGCCGTGGCGCGGACCTCGACCCTGGCGCTGAACAACGCCACCCTGCCGCATATCCTCGAACTGGCCGACCTCGGCTGGGAGAAGGCGATACAGCGCGATCCCCACTTGGCCAACGGTCTCAATATCCATGCAGGCAACGTGACCTGTCCTGAAGTCGCCGAAGCCCTCGGCAAACCCTTTGTGCCCTACCAGGCCGCCTGAATCCATCCCTGAACCCAAGGGCGGCGGCGCTGCCGTCGCCACAGCAACAAGAAGGAATACAGTTATGGCACGTATGACTCCGAGTGAAGCGCTGGTCGAAACCCTGGTGGCCAATGGCGTCACCGACATCTTTGGCATCATGGGCTCCGCCTTCATGGATGCGATGGATATTTTCACCCCGGCGGGCATCCGCTTTATTCCGGTGGTGCACGAGCAGGGCGCCGGACACATGGCCGACGGCTACTCCCGCGTCAGCGGACGTCACGGCGTCTGTATCGCCCAGAACGGCCCCGGCATCACCAACTTCGTCACCGCCATCGCGGCCGCCTACTGGGCCCATAGCCCGGTGGTCTGCATCACCCCGGAAACCGGCTCCATGACCAACGGTCTGGGCGGCTTCCAGGAAGCGCAGCAGCTGCCGTTTTTCGAAACCATTACCAAGTACCAGGGACATGTCGCGAATCCGGCGCGCATGGCCGAACTGACCGGCCGCTGCTTCGATCGCGCCATGCTGGAAAACGGCCCGACCCAGCTGAACATTCCGCGTGACTTCTTCTACGGCGATATCGACGTCGAGATTCCGCAGCCGATCCGCATTGAGCGCAGTGCCGGTGGCGAGCAGAGCCTGGCCGAAGCCACCCGGTTGCTGGCGACCGCGAAGAACCCGGTGATCATCTCCGGTGGCGGTGTGGTCATGGCCGATGCGGTCGGCGAATGTGTCGCCCTGGCCGAGTTCCTCGGCGCGCCGGTGGTGAACAGCTACCTGCACAACGATTCCTTCCCGGCGTCCCACAGTCTCTGGTGCGGTCCGCTCGGTTACCAGGGTTCCAAGGCGGCGATGAAGCTGCTGTCCCGCGCCGACGTGGTGCTGGCGCTCGGTACCCGTCTTGGTCCGTTCGGCACCCTGCCGCAGCACGGTCTCGATTACTGGCCGAAGCAGGCCAAGGTGATCCAGGTAGACTGCGATGCCAAGATGCTGGGCCTGGTGAAGAAGATCAGCGTTGGTATCTGCGGTGATGCCAAGGCCGCTGCCACCACGCTGTTGCAGCGTCTGCAGGACACCGACGTCGAATGCCTGGTGACCAAGGGGGCACGCGCCGAGGAGATCGCCGCCGAGAAAGCGACCTGGGAACAGGAGCTGGACAACTGGATCCACGAGAAGGACGAGTTCTCGCTGGACATGATCGCCGAGCAGGAAGGCGAGGAGGGCAGCTACCTGCATCCGCGTCAGGTGCTGCGCGAGCTCGAGAAGGCGATGCCGGAAAACGTCATGGTCTCGACCGATATCGGCAACATCAACTCGGTCGCCAACAGCTATCTGCGTTTCGAGAAGCCGCGTTCGTTCTTCGCCGCGATGAGCTTCGGCAACTGCGGCTACGCGCTGCCGACCATCATCGGCGCCAAGGTCGCCGCACCGAACCGTCCGGCCATCTCCTACGCCGGTGACGGCGCCTGGGGCATGTCGATGATGGAGATCATGACCTGCGTACGCGAGAACATCCCGGTCACCTCGATCGTTTTCCACAACCGTCAGTGGGGCGCCGAGAAGAAGAACCAGGTGGACTTCTACAACCGTCGCTTCGTCGCCGGTGAGCTGGAGAACCCGAGCTTCGCCGACATCGCCCGCTCCATGGGGGCCGAGGGCGTCACCGTCGACAGGCTGGAGGATGTCGGTCCGGTCCTGAACGCCGCGATCGAGCGCCAGATGGAAGAGGGCAAGACCACGGTGATCGAGATCATGTGTACCCGCGAACTGGGCGACCCGTTCCGCCGCGACGCCCTGTCCAAGCCGGTTCGTCACCTCGAGAAGTACAAGGACTACGTCTGATCCGACGCAGATCCGAAAACCAGCCGGCCGGGGAAAACCCCGGCCGGTTTTCTGCGAATCCGGTTTCAACATTAAATCGTAGGTTGAGTGGCGTCCGAAGGACAAAACCCAACACCCGGGTCCCGGCAACATTGATGGGTTGCGCTTCGCTCCACCCATCCTGCGAACTACGGTAATAGCAAGAATCTCCGAGGGTTTAACGCCATGTTGAGCAAAATTCCCGTGGAATGTCCGGCCAGTCTGCTCGCGAAAGCGCGTGCGCTGCCGAAGGTGGCGACGGCGGTGGTCAACCCGGTCAACCGGGTGTCGCTGGAAAGCGCCCGGCTTGCAGCCGACGCCGGTCTGATCGAGCCGGTACTGGTGGGTGACAGTGACAGCATTCGCCGCCTCGCCGACGAGATCGAGTGGGATCTGGGCGCCATCCAGATCGAGACGGCCGGCAACGAGGGCGAGGCCGCCCGACTCGCCGCGGCCATTGTCGGCGCGGGCGATGCCCATTCGCTGATGAAAGGCCATTTGCATACCGACACCCTGCTGCGGGCAGTGCTGAGCCGCGAGGCGGGATTACGCACCGAGCGGCGCCTGAGCCATGTGTTCCACATGACGGTGCCGGGACACGAGCGGCCGCTGTGCATCACCGATGCGGTAATCAACGTGCAGCCGAGCGTGATCGACAAGGCCCATATCCTGCGCAATGCCATCGACCTGCTGCATGCACTGGGTATCGCCCGCCCAAAGGTGGCGCTGCTGTCCGGCACCGAAGAGGTCAGCCGCGCGATGCCATCGAGCATCGAAGCCGGCGAACTGGTCAAGCTGGCGGCGCTTGGCGTAATGCAGGATGCGATCGTCGAGGGGCCGCTGGCATTCGACAACGCCATTTCGCGCGAGGCGGCCGAACTCAAGGGCATCAAGAGCCAGGTGGCCGGTGACGCCGACCTGCTGCTGGTGCCCAATATCGAGACCGGAAACTGCATGTTCAAGCAGATGGTCTATTTCATGAGCGCCACGGCTGCAGGCCTGGTGCTGGGCGCCCGCGTGCCGGTCATTCTGACCTCCCGCGCCGACCCGCCGGCGGCCAGGCTGGCTTCCTGCGCGCTGGCGTCCGTTTACAGTCACTACCAGGACCATTCGGTGGCCGCCTGAGCCGCGTAGGGTGGAATGAGTGAAACGAATTCCACCGACTGCAACCAGGGTACTCCCTGGTCCAGTTCAATCAGCTTCTTTGCCGCCCGATATTCCCGGTGGAATTCTCGCCTTCGGCGCTCATTCCACCCTACATTGGCTCCAGAATTCTTGCGATTTTGGCGCTAAACGCCAGCCGCTGAGCGCGTTCTAATGGAATGGTCTTCTCAATCCTGAATACCGGAGGTACCGATGGCACTGGCACGTTACGGCTTTATCGTGAAAGGACCGGATCTGGAGCTGATCAAGCACCATGGCCGCATCAAGACCGAACTGTTCGATATGGCGGTTTCCGGCGTGCAGAACGTCGAGGAGGCGATGCTGGTGGCCCAGGAGCTGCTGACCAAAAGGGTGCAGCTGATCGAACTCTGCGGTGCCTTCAGCGCCGAGGAGGCCGACCGGATCCGTGAAGCGGTCAATGACCAGGTGCCGGTCGGCCGTGTGCAGTACAGCGAAGCCGAACGCGAGCGCCTGCAACGGGAGTTCGGCTGAAAGCGGCAGGAGACTGATTTCCTGAAAAGAGACGAAAGCCCTTTGGCCCCGGACGCCCAATCCGGGGCTTTTTTACGTGTGCGTGTAGGGTGGAATGAGGGAAACGAATTCCACCGGCCTTGGTGCCCGGATGCCCGCGTGAGCGGTGACAGGCATTTATCACCAGACCGCTACGACGTAAAGGTCGGGCGCAGCTCCTCGACCAGCAAGCGTCTCGGCCACCAGTCGCTCTGTGCCAGCAGGGTGTCGATCAATTCCCGCTCCCGCGGCTGTCCATAGCCGGCGGTCGGGCATTCATCCTGATCTTTCAGCGCCCTGAGCTGTTGCAGGCAGCCTTGATGGAAGCCGGCATAGCGGCCCGCCCCGATGCCGCGGCATGGAAATACCGGCAATTGCGGGCACAGAAAGAACAGCACCTCGCTGGCGGCGTCCGCGTCGCTGGCGGGCCCAAAGAGCTGAAGGCGTGCGGTTTCGACCAGTTCGATCGCCCGGATATCGCGTTCCGTCGCCCCGGGTTGGGCCAGCTGTACCCATTGCGGCTGCAGCTCTGCCCGTATGAAGCTGTCGAGCCGCGCCGCCATCTCATCGAAACTCAGGCCGTTTCCGGGCAATGCCCGGGCCGTCCAGAGAATTCGCAGATAGGTCTTGTCGACCAGCGTGCGCCCGGCATTGAGCCAGCCGTAACGGGCCGCTTTTTCCAGGCTGCCATAGAAAAGCACCAGCATTGCATTCTCGCTGCTGCGGGGATCCCGGCCCGAGGAGAAGGATGGATGGGGTTGTTGCCAGCGCTCGCGTGCGACCTGGCTGGTTTTCCGAAGGGGCGTTGTATCAGTCAAGCTGTCGGACCTCCTGCAGCGGATCGGTTTGCGTCTACTTTAGGAAGTGAAGGCGGCGGGGCATAGCGCCAGGCGTTAGTCCGAACTGGCACCAGCCGAGGGTGTTATTCCCTTTTGTGATATAGATAGGAAATGATATTCCATTACATGCTATGCCATTCTGTCTATACTGGTTCCAGTTCGATAAAGGAACTGGCGCCATGAACGCAGCAGCGGGCGCCGGTTTTGACTGCCAACGCCAAAGGAGGCTTGAAGCATGAACGCAACCCTGACTGTCCGGCCCGAAACGACCCAGCCTGCCCGCACACGCGTGGAACTGGCCGTTGCCAAACCGATGCCCGAACAGCGCAAGGCGCGAATGCCCGAAGCTACCCAACCGGCGGAAGCGGCTCCGCGCTACGATTTTGTAGGCATCGCCGGCTAACCGATTGGCGTTGCCGCCACGCGATAGAACGTTGTTGTTCTTTTCCGGCCCGTACCTGGAGTGCGGGCTTTTTTATTCACTCCACCGCCGCCAGCCCCGCTTCCTCCTTGTCCGGCAACGGCACAATCAGCGTCGGTATCCGCGAATGGCGAAGCACACTCTTGGCGACACTGCCGAGGAAGGTGTGCATGATGCGGCCCTTTTCGTGGGTGCCCATCACGATCAGGTCGCACTCCATTTTCCGCGATTTCTTCAGAATCGTTTCGGCCGGTTCACTCTCTACGATGTCGATCGATGCGATCTGGCTGCGCAGTGCCTTGTCCTGCGGAGCCAGCACGTTCCAGAAATAGTCCTGCCGTTCCTCGAGGCGTTTGCGGGCATGTTCGATACGGTGATGCAGGAAGTCGTCGCGGCTTTTGTCGTTCTGCACATAGGTCTGGAGCGCGAAATAGGCGTCGGAAGAGAGCTTTTCGACGATATGCAGAATATGGATCTCGGCGCCGGTCACCTTGGCCAGGTAGGCGGCGTACTTGAAGGCGAAAGAGGCGTTCTTCGACAGGTCGGTACAGTAAAGGATCTTTTTGACTTCCGGCAGCATGGAAATACCCTCGGAGTTGAAGGAAATCGATGTCTCGGTTGAGGTGCCCTTGTGTAGGGCACCCTGAGCGCAGCGAAGCGTGCCGTGGCTCAGTAACCCAATAACCGAGGCAGGAACAGGGTCAGGTCCGGGAAGAAGGCGATCACGAAGACGCCGGCCACCGAGGCGAAGGCGAACGGCAGTGCCCGCAGCGAGATCTCTTCGATCGAGGTGTCCGAGATGCCCGAGGCGATAAAGAGGTTCTCGCCCAGCGGCGGGGTCTGGAAGCCGATGCCGAGGCAGCAGACCACGACAATGCCGAAATGGATCGGATCGATGCCCAGGCTGTAGGCGATCGGCAACAGTACCGGGGTCAGAATCATGATCGCCGCCAGGGTCTCCATGAACATGCCGACGAACAGCAGGAAGGCGATCAGCATGGCCCAGATCAGGTAGAGGCTGTCGGTGACGCTGAGCATCGCTTCGGCGACGATGGCCGGGATCTGGTTCTCGACCAGCAGGCGTCCGAATACGGTGGCGGTGAACAGGATCAGCAGCACGCGTCCTGTCAGCCAGGTGGTGGTTTCCAGCGAATGGAAGATACTCTCGATCTTCAGTTCCTTGTGGATAAAGATCCCGACGAAGAGGGTGTAGAAGATCGCGACGATGGCGGATTCGGTCGGCGTGAAGTAGCCGGTGTAGATGCCGCCAAGAATGACCAGCGGCGCCAGGACCGACCAGAAGCCGTCCTTGAAGGCCTTGCCGATGGTGCTGGCGGACCAGCCTTCGGAGGTGCCATGGTAGCCACGCTTCTTGCAGATCACGTAGTTCATGATCAGCAGCGTAATGGAGATCACCATCCCGGGCACGAAGCCGGCAATGAAGAGTTTCGGGATCGAGACGGTCTGGAACTCGCCGAACCGGGCGATCGCTTCGGGCGGTGCCACCATGCCGATCGCGGAGATGCCGAAGATCACCATCGGGATCGACGGCGGAATGATGATGCCCAGGCTTCCGGACGAGGCGGTAATCGCCGAGGCGTAACCCTTGTCGTAGCCGCGTTTGATCATCGCCGGGATCATCAGCATGCCGACGGCGGCGGTGGTCGCAGGGCCTGAACCGGAAATGGCGCCGAAGAACAGGCAGGCCAGGACCGCCGCGGCGGAGATGCCCCCGGTTACCGGCCCGGCAAAACTTTCCGCCAGGTTGACCAGTCGGCGCGAGATGCCGGCCGCTTCCATCAGAGATCCGGCCAGAATGAACGCCGGCAGCGCCATCAGCGGGAAAGAGCCGACCGATGTGAAAGCGATCTGAACGAACTTGATCGGGTTTTCACCGAGGTAGAGAAAGGAGAGCAGGGCCGATACCCCGAGGGATACCGTGATCGGAGCGCCGATCAGCAACAGGCCGATAAAGCTCCCGAACAGAATTAAGACGACAGATGATTCGACCATGACGGACCCCAGTTAAGCCGCTTTATTATTTTGATGATCACTGTCCATCAGCTTTTCGACTTCCAGCGACTCCGGATCGCGAATATCGATCCCCTTGATCAGCTTGTAGTAATTGACCTGAAGAATGCGGATGGTCATCAGGCTGAAGGCGATGGGCAGCACCAGGTAGATATATTTCATGGGTATGCCGAGGGTCTGGGACTTCCAGAACAGGTTCATCCGGTTAAAGACGAAGTCGTAACTGAGATAGACGAAATAGCAGTTGAAGCAGATCCAGATCAGGTCGGACAGCGCTTCCAGGGCTATGCCGACCTTGTGCGGCAGCAGCTTGAACTGGAAGGTCACGCGGTTGTGGGCCGACAGCCTGGCGGCGTAACTGGCGCCGAAAAACACGAACCATACGAACATGTAGGTCGACAGTTCTTCGCTCCAGGAGAATGAATGCTCGAACACTTCCCGGGCGATAATCTGCATGAAAAGCAGTATGACGAAGGCTGCCAGCAGCGTGCGGCAGATGTAGCTTTCGATGTTCCCGAGAATCTTGTAAAGGGTCGCTGCTTTTGCCATGGGAGACCTCCTGAAAAAAGCGCCCCCGTTCGGGGGCCTTTTATACTGACTCATGGATCGCGGGTCTGGACGGCCGGGCCGGTCAGGTGTTCAACCGGCCCGGACAGTCCGGCGGCTCAGCGTCCGGCCGGATCAGATCTCGTCACGACCCAGGGTCTTCAGTACATTGTTCAGGACGTCCTTGCCGCCAATGCTGTCGAAGTATTTCGGCCAGACCTTGCTGGTGGCCAGATCGATCCACTCCTGCTCGCCGTTGGCCGGGTCAGCAATCTGCATACCCTTTTCGGCCAGCTCCTGCTTGATGCGGGCTTCCTGTTCGACCAGCCACTTGGCGCTGTGCTCGGTTGCGGCCTGGCCGGCTTCGAGGATCGCCTGCTGATCTTCCGGCGACTGCTCCTGGAATACCGCTTCGCTGACGATCAGCGGTTCGATCGAGAACAGGTAGCGCAGGTTGGTGACATGATTCTGCACCTCGTCGAACTTCATCGCATAGACGGTGATGTAGGGGTTGTCCTGGCCATCGACCACGCCCTGCTGCAGGGCGGTGAAGGTTTCGGACCAGGCCATCGGCGTCGGATTGATGCCCCAGGCCTTGTAGGTGTCGATCATGATGGCGTTTTTCGGTACCCGCACCACGACGTCACTCAGATCCTCGGGGGTGGTGACCGCGTGCTTGGAGTTGGTCAGCACGCGGAAGCCCGAGTAGGCCCAGCCGATGATGCGTACGCCGGCATCGCGCAGGGTGTTCTCGACCAGCTGCTGACCGACTTCGCCCTGCGTCAGGGTAATGGCATCGTCAAGGCTCTGGATCATGTAGGGCAGTGTCAGCACGCCGACGGAAGGGGAGAAGGGGGTGACGTTGTTGATCGCCAGGATGGAGAAGTCGAGGGTGCCGATGGAGGCATCGTTCACGGTGTCCTGTTCGCTGCCGAGCTGGCCGTTGAGAAAGAGCTTGGCGTCATGCTTGCCGCCGGTTTTCTCCTGCAGGACTTCGTTGAACTTCTTGCCCAGTTCGTGCTGGGTTCCGCCTGCTGCATCCCCGACGGCAACCTTGAAGGTCTTGGCCTGGGCCATCGTCGCGGCCGCGGCTGAGACCGCGAGGCAGAGTGACAGGGACA
This sequence comes from Marinobacterium aestuariivivens, assembly GCF_042661465.1. Taxonomy (NCBI): domain Bacteria; kingdom Pseudomonadati; phylum Pseudomonadota; class Gammaproteobacteria; order Oceanospirillales; family Oceanospirillaceae; genus Marinobacterium; species Marinobacterium aestuariivivens. Next base: position 2,688,052 of record NZ_JBHSWE010000001.1, read on the forward strand.
GTACTTTGGCAACCTTGTTCTTATGATTCATTGCTAGCTCCAGTTTGTGGTCCATCGCTCTTACTTGGATTCTTTTTATTTTACATGGATCCTGTGAGCCCCTGGGGGCTGAGGCGAAGGCGGTGCCTCTGTGAGGCCTGCCGTCTGCGCCGGTTGCGACCGGCGGTGAATTAATCTTCAACCCTGGGCTGCGGAATGTTTAGAACCACTTCCAAATCGCAGCTGGGACCAGAAAAAAGCGGCAAGCGGGAAGTGGGTGACTCGCAGGTCGGTCTGAGGCCGGAGACCGAAGCCCGACAAATGCAAGCGGCAAGGCGACAGGTCATAGGAGCCCGCTCCGGGAGGGAAGGGCGGTGGAGGTCCGGACTACCTCGCCCGCGAGCGCCGGCGTGCCCGGCCTCTGGTCGGGTGGCCCGATTTCTGCTTCTGTCGCGCAAGCTGACGTTTGCGTCTTTTCTGCAGGCGGGCGAGGCGGGTGGCGGCGAATACCAGCAGGGCCAAGCCGCCAGAAACGTAGGCCCAGGTCGGCAGCCCACGAAAGCCGAGGTCGGTCTCGGTGACGCTGTTGCCGATGAAGTTGAGGTCGTGCTCGCGGTTCGTAGTGGTGTCGTTCGGGTCGAAGCTGACCCTGATGCGCGCCTCCTGCTCGCCGGCCCGCACTGTCAGCATCCGGCCCAGGTCCTCGTTATGCAGGTGCAGGTTGATGCTGTAGAAGCCGCGATGATCCGTCACGCGCTGGCCGGACAGGCCGTTATCGGCGATCGCCACCACCTTGACGTCGGGTCGCGGGTTCTCCTGCTCATCCAGCACGAAGCCCTTGACGGTGTAGCGGTGGTCCGGCGCCGTCGAGGGGCTGCGTCCACTCCGGTCGGGGCGAGCAGAAAAAGGGCGAGTACAAGGCTGCTGATAAGGGCTGGTAGACGCATCTGGGATATCCGTCGCGTACTGGGATTACTTGAAGTGTAAGCGAGAAGAAGCCGCTTCGCGTGCTTGCGCGGAACAATTCAAACCGAAAAACAGGACTTCATATAAACCGGATACCACTCCCTGGTTGAAACAAAAAGGCCGGTGTCTCCGGCACCGGCCTTTGTCAGTCAGTGAGTACTGATCACAGGCCGTTCGCCAGATCCCTGGCATTGATCAGCATCGACTGACCAATCGAGACGTACGTTGGATCTGACAGCGGGGAGCCGAACCCCTCGATCAGCAGTTGTTCTTCCTCGCCGTCGCAAGCTTCAAGCGCATCGCTGATCAGGGCTTCAGCCGCTTCGACCACATTTGGCTCCAGATCGGTTGCGTTGTCTAGAGCCCACTCCGCTTCCGCCAGTTCATTGTCACAGTGGCCAGCGAGGGCGCCGCCTGATGACAAAGCCAGCAGCAGAGTGCAGATACCGGTAATGATTTTCATAATATAGCCTCCTGCTCGACCCGGTTTTAGTTCGTCAGTGCGCAGATAGCATACGCCGTGATGTTGCCGGTTGCGTTGCCACTTTGCTTGGTGAGCGTTACCGTCCAGCTGGCATTGCTTACCGGGTAGCTGCTGGTAAGACGCCAACCGTCAAAGCCGTTGGCGACGCCTCCACCGAGAACCTTCTTGTCGCCCGTGCAGGTGGCTGTACAGGTCGTATTCGAGCCTCCGATTGAACAAGTTTCTGTAGAGATCTCCCAGTTGCTCAAGCCTGAAGGCCCTTGCTCGCCCTGAGGCCCCTGCTGCCCGGTGTCACCCTGTAGGCCTTGTGGCCCCTCTACTCCCTGTGGTCCTACAGGACCGATCTCGCCCTGAGGTCCCTGTGGCCCGGTGTCACCCTGTGGGCCTTGCGGTCCCTCTGCTCCCTGTGGCCCTACAGGGCCGATCTCGCCCTGAGGCCCCTGCGGCCCGGTGTCACCCTGTGGGCCTTGCGGCCCCTCTGCTCCCTGTGGCCCTGCAGGGCCGATCTCGCCTTGAGGTCCCTGTGGCCCGGTGTCACCCTGTGGGCCTTGCGGTCCCTCTGCTCCCTGTGGTCCTGCAGGGCCGACCTCGCCCTGAGGTCCCTGGGGTCCTGTTTCACCTTGCGGTCCTTCTTCTCCTTGTAGCCCTTGAGGGCCGACCAGATTGCCGTTTGTCAGCTCACTCATGAGCGTTCCATAGTCGGATTCGAGTTGCGATACCCTATCCGACACGGCCCCCAGGCCGCCTTTGAGGTTATCGGTATTCGCCTTGAGACTGGATGCGTCCGTCTTGAGTTTGCTGACATCCGTTTCCAGCGTGTCAGCAGCCATTACGCCGCCCGCGTGAAGGCTGGCGGCGGCGATGGCGATTGCGAGCAGCGAAAGTCTGTTCATTTGGTTCAACCCTCGGTTTCCTGTTACCGGATCGGCTCTGTGTGGGCCGATTCCTTTGGCCCTGGTCCCGGGCCTCGGGTCAACTGGCGGACGCCTGCCTTTGATGCGGGCGAGCAGGCGATGTCACCGACGAATTTACGTTCCAGCGACTCTGAGCGGGGGAGGGTCTACGGCTGGGAAAATGGGCGACAGAGGAAGCCGCACGAGCAACAAGCGCCAGCCAATCCATTGCTTTTCAGCGTCTGCGCACGCAGGGCCTGAAGCACCCCAAACAGCGGCCGTTGGGCCATATCAGGTATCGAAACTCAGGGCAACCCGGCCATCTCGGTGAGATCCGTGGCTTTCCGGCCCCGCATCGCTGCAGGTGTGGCTTGATCAAGGGAGTCGGGTCTCGCCATGAGTTTACAGCTGTTAACCTCATGGCGGGTATCTCGAATATAGCTGTAGTATTCGGTTAACAGGATGGTTGGCGTTTAGAATATTTTCGGAAGATTTGTCGCTTAAAAGCGACGGTTTTAGAATAAGCTGGCAAATCAATTTCTTACTTTGCCGATTTTTGTTTCGCTGGTGGTACGGAAGGTTGGCGTGGCGCCCGAAGGGCATGATCCATCACCGGGGAAGCGACAGGCCAACGCCTGTAGGAGCTCGCTCCGCGAGCGAACAACGCTTGCCAGCAAGAGGTCGTGTCGGGTTCGCCCGGAGACCGGGCTCCCACGGACATCATCCTTCACCCTGGAGAGCCGCTTCCCCGCGCCAGCAGCTGCAGGATTTCGTCGAAGGTGGCATTGTCGAGCCGCTGTTCGAGGTCCAGCAGCAGGCCGTTGTGGTACCAGTGACTCAGGTCCAGGCCGACGCCCAGCGCATAGAGTTCCACTTCAGGGCGAGACTCCATCTGATTCACGACCTGACGCAGATGGCTGTCGAGGATATCGTCGTCGTTGGCATGCAGCGTCGCGCTGTCCATCGGGCAGCCGTCGGAGATGACGATCAGGATGCGGCGCTTTTCCCGCCGGGCCAGCATCCGCTTGCGGGCCCAGAGCAGGGCTTCGCCGTCGATCCCTTCGCGGAACAGGTCCGCTTTCAGCATGGCGGCCAGCGCCGGGCGGGCGCGGCGCCAAGGGCTGTCGGCGCCCTTGTAGACGATATGGTTGAGCTCGTTGAGGCGCCCTGGATTCGGTGGCTTTCCGCGGCCAAGCCAGGCTTTCATCGGCCGGCCGCCATTCCAGTGACCGGTCGTGAAGCCCAGTACCTCGGTGCGTGCGCCGGTCTGTTCCAGTGCCCGGACGAAGACGTCGACCAACATCGCGATCGATTCGATATGGGCTTTCATCGAGCCGGAATTGTCGACCAGGAAGCTGACCAGGCAGTCGTTGTGCAGTTGCAGCCGCTCCTGGCGGAACAGCTGGCGATATCCCGGCGATGTGACCAGGCGCGGCAGCCGACGGGCGTCGAGACGCCCCTCTTCGAGGCCGAACTCCCAGCCGTCCCGGCGTGGCGCCGACAGGATACGGGCCAGCTTGCGTGCCAGCCCCGGCACGTTGAGCCCCTGGCTGCGAATACGGCTATCGAGGCGCTCGCGCAGCGCCTGAAGCAGCGCGGGGCGCACCAGCTTGCCGGCCTGCAGTTCGCGGTCATAACGGCGATCGAATACAGAGTAGCCGGTGTTGCCATCGCCCTGACGGTCGCTGTCGGCGCCGTTGCTGCAGTCGCCAGGTCCATCGCCATCACCGTCCATTTCCAGCAGCAGGCTGAACTGGCGGTAGCTGTTTTCGAAGGCCTCCGACGCGGCGCGCTCCTCGTTACGCAGCATCTGTTCGTTGAGCTCTTCGATCAGGCCCTGGATAACCCCGGCAATGATGACGGCATGTTGCGCGAACGCCTGCTGATCATCGCGGCTGCGACGCAGCAGACCGAAGTGGCGGCCGAAGTGGCGCCCCAGCTCGACGCGCGACGCTTCGATCAGCATCTCCGTCTCCTCGTTCACGGCATTGCCGCTGAGCAGCGCCCAGGCCATCTGCGACAGCGTATAGAGCATTAGCCCGATATGGTTCTCGGTCTGGCCCGAGGCATGGAACTGCTGGCTCCAGGCTCGGAAACGATGCGCCAGATTGCGGCGCACGCCCGGATGATGGTCGTCGGCGAGGGATTCGGCTCTCAGTTGTTCCAGCAGCTCGAATACCAGGCGTGCGATCGCCCCGTCCGGCTTGAAACGGGCATGTATCCGGCTATCGCTGTGGATCAGGCGCAGGGCGATGCCGTCCGCGGCACCTCGGAAAGAGGTGAAGTCGTCACGCTCGATATCGGTCTGCAGGTGTGGTGCGTGCAGCGGCCAGGGCCGGCCATCGATTTCCAGCCGGTGGCCGCGAAAACGCAGCTGACGAACCGCCGCAGACGCGCGTATCAACGCTGCGCTCAGTTCCTCGACCTGTTGCTGCCTGCGCTCGGAGCGCGGTGCGTTTGGATCCGGGTCGGGCGGGCGGCTGCTCAGTTGCGGCGCCTGCTCCGGGTGCCAGGCGCTGAGCGGTTTGTTGAAGCCGGTCATCTCAGCCATTCACCGCCTGCAACCGGCAGGACTCCGCCAGCTCCAGGTCGAAACAGCGCTGATAGTATTCGGCGATCAGCGCACGCTCCGCCTCGTCGCATTTGTTCAGGAATGACAGCCGGAACGCCAGTTCGGTATCGTGGAAAATCTCGCAGTTTTCCGCCCAGGAAATCACGGTGCGAGGCGACATCAGTGTCGAAAGATCGCCGGCGGCAAATCCCTGTCGTGTCAGCTCGGCGACCGCCACCATCGCCCCGACCTGGCGGCGACCGGCCGCATCGGCAAAGGCCGGTACCCGGGCCTGGACAATCGCGACCTCGTCGTCGCGGGGCAGGTAATTGAGCGTTGCGACGATGTTCCAGCGGTCGATCTGCGCCTGGTTCAGCACCTGGGTGCCATGATAAAGCCCGTTGAGATTGCCGAGGCCGACGGTATTGGCGGTGGCGAACAGGCGGAAGCCCGGGTGCGGATGGATCACCTCGTTCTGGTCCAGCAGCGTGAACTTGCCGTCGCGTTCGAGAATGCGCTGGATAACGAACATCACGTCGGGCCGGCCGGCGTCGAACTCGTCGAAGATCAGCGCCACCGGGCGGCGCAGCGCCCAGGGCACGATGCCTTCCTGAAATTCGGTGATCTGCTTGCCGTCACGCAGACTGATGCAGTCCTTGCCGACCAGGTCCAGCCGGCTGATATGGCCATCGAGGTTGACCCGTACACAGGGCCAGTTCAGCCGGGCGGCGACCTGCTCGATATGGGTAGACTTGCCGGTACCGTGCAGCCCCTGAATCATTACGCGGCGGTCGCGGCTGAATCCGGCCAGTATCGCCAGGGTCACATCCGGGTTGAACCGGTAGGCCGGGTCGATCTCCGGCACATGATCGTCGCGCCGGCTGAAGGCCGGCACCCGCAGGTCGGAATCGATCCCGAAGCAGCCCCGCACCGAGACGGTCGTATCCGGATGTTCGGGCAGCGTTATTTCAGTCATAGCTCCAACCTCAATTCTTCTATTCCGGCGGCACCAAACTTTCCGCGTTAACGTGGCGGTGCGCATCGCTTCGCTCAGCGGCACCCTACAGGGTGCCGTACTTGTAGGGTGCTGGTAAGCGGAGCGCACCGCACCGCCTGCCAGATTCTTGGCGACGAGTTTAAAAAACATGACCTGGCTGTAAGGAACCAGATGCCCCCGGCCGATACGGCCAGCCGTCCTCTGGTCCCATCAATCGCCGCTGGTTGGCATTTGTGGACCCATCGCATGGGCTTTTAGGATGAATGGCATCCCTTCAGGTGTCGCCCGGTATTGCCGGCGTCGCCGCGAACAGAGCGCACTGTTCCCCCACCGCGAGGCGGCGGACAGTGCCAGTACCGGTTTGGTGAATAATAATGAATACGCTGAAAACCGACGTGCCGTGCAATATGGACCCACAGACACTGATCCAGACAGTCGCGGCCGACTTGCCCGAGTTCGAGGCCCGCGATCGCCAGCAGACCAAGTACACGACCTGCTACATGTGCGCCTGTCGCTGCGGTATCAAGGTCACGGTCGAGGATAACCAGGTTCGCTTCATCCAGGGCAACCCGAACCATCCGATCAACAAGGGGGTGCTCTGTGCCAAGGGCAACTCCGGCATCATGAAGCAGATGTCGCCGGCCAAGCTGCGTGCCCCGTTGCTGCGCAGGCCCGGCACCGAGCGCGGCGCCGGCGAATTCGAGGAGATCTCCTGGGAGCGGGCGCTCGATATCCTCGAGCAGCGCCTGGCGCATATCCGCGCCACCGATCCCAACAAGCTGGCCTACTTCACCGGTCGCGACCAGATGCAGGCGCTGACCGGCATGTGGGCGAGCCAGTTCGGCACCCTCAACTGGGCCGCCCACGGCGGCTTCTGCTCGGTCAATATGGCCGCCGGCGGCCTCTATACCCTGGGGCATGCTTTCTGGGAGTTCGGCGACCCGGACTGGGACAACACCAGGTACTTCATGCTCTGGGGTGTGGCGGAAGACCACAGCTCCAACCCGATCAAGCTGGGGCTGAAAAAGCTCAAGGAGCGCGGCGCCAAGTTCGTCGCGGTGAACCCGGTGCGTACCGGCTACCAGGCGATCGCCGACGAGTGGATCGCCATCCGCCCCGGCACCGACGGTATGCTGGCGCTGTCGATGGTGCATGTGCTGCTGCAGCACCAACTGATCGACGATGAGTTCCTCATTCGCTATACCAACGCGCCGCAGCTGGTGGTGAACACGCCGGGGCAGAAGGGCGACGGCCTTTTTTATCGCAGCGAGGAGGGGCGTATACAGGTCTGGGACCTGAACAGCGATACCTTCGCCGATGCCAGCCGTGCCGATATCGCGCCGGCGCTGTTCGGCGAATTCACGGCGCCTGACGGTACGCCGCTGCGTACCTCGATGAGTATCCTGGTCGAGAAATACCTCGACGACGAGTATGCTCCCGAAAACGCCGCCAGGGAGTGCGGTGTCCCGGCCGAGACCATCGAGCGGCTGGCGCTGGAGATGGCGCATGTCGCCTTCAAGGAGAGCATCACCCTCGATATCGAGTGGACCGACTGGGCCGGCCGCAAACAGACGCAGTTTATCGGCCGGCCGGTGTCGATGCATGCGATGCGCGGCATCTCGGCCCACTCGAACGGCTTCCAAACCTGTCGTGCCATTCACCTGCTGCAGGTGCTGCTCGGTACTGTCGACTGCCCCGGCGGGCACCGGCCAAGCCGCCCTTTCCCAAGCACGTGACGCCGAGCATCAAGCCGGCGAAAGCCTCGGCACCGAACACGCCACTCAAGTCGCCGCCGCTGGGCTTCCCGACCTGCCCCGAGGACCTGGTGATCGATGCCGACGGCAATCCGCTGCGCATCGACAAGGCCTACAGCTGGGATGCGCCGATCTCCTGCCATGGGCTGATGCACATGGTGATCAGCAACGCCGTCAAGGGCGATCCGTACAAGATCGATACGCTGATGCTGTTCATGGCCAACATGGCCTGGAATTCCAGCATGAACACCGCCCAGACCCTGGAGATGCTGTGCGCCAGGAAGACGACGGCGAGTACAAGATTCCGTTCATCGTCTGCTCCGACGCCTTCCATTCGGAGATGGTCAGCTATTCCGACCTGGTGCTGCCCGACACCACCTACCTGGAGCGCTACGACACCATCTCGATGCTGGACCGGCCGATCTCCGAGCCCCATGCGGCCTGCGATTCGGTGCGCATTCCGGTGATCCAGCCGGATCGCGACGTGCTGTCGTGGCAGGAGGTGATGATCGAGATGGCGGGCCGACTCGGCTTCCCGGCCTTCACCCGCGAGGACGGCGGCCGCAAATACGACGGCTACAAGGACTTCATCGTCAATTTCGAGAAGGAGCCCGGCATCGGCTTCCTCGCCGGCTACCGCGGCAAGGACGGTACCCGGTCGCTGCGCGGCGAGCCCAACCCGGAGCAGTGGGAAGCCTACGAGGAGAACGAGGGCTTCTTCGAATTCGAGCTGGAGCCGAACCAGCGCTATCTGCGTCACGCCAACCGCGACTATCTGACGCTGGCGAAAGAGGCCGGTTGGGTCGGTTCGACCGACCAGATCGTGATCGAGCTCTATTCGGAAAAATTGCAGACCTTCCGCCTCGCCGGCCAGGGCCTCTACGACGGCCCGATGCCGACCGAAGCGCATCACAGGGAGCGGCTGCAGAAGTACTTCGATCCGTTGCCGTTCTACTACATGCCGCTGGAGGAGCAGCGTATCGACCGGGACGAGTATCCGTTCCATGCCGTGAATCAGCGGCCGATGTTCATGTACCACAGCTGGGACAGCCAGAACGCCTGGCTGCGCCAGATCATGTCGCAGAACTATCTGTTCATGAACCGCGTGGCGGGCGAGAAGGCCGGCATCGAGGACCTGTCCTGGGTCTGGGTCGAGTCCCACAACGGGCGTATCCGGGTGCAGGTCAAGCTGATGGAGGGCTGCAATGAACAGACGGTCTGGACCTGGAACGCCATCGCCAAAAAGGGCGGTGCCTGGGGTTGTCGAAGGATGCCAACGAGGCCACCGACGGCTTCCTGATGAACCACCTGATCTCCGAACTGCTACCGCGCAAGGGCGATGTGCTGGATCGCGTCACCAACTCGGACCCCGTGACCGGCCAGGCGGCCTGGTACGACCTGCGGGTGAAGATCACCAGGGCGTCGCCGGGCGAAACCGGCGCCTGGCCGACCTTCGGCGCGGTCAAGCCGCTGCCGGGCGCCAAGGAATCGCCGCAGATGCTCAGCTATGCGACTCACAGGAACGTCAACCTCAAGCGTGCAATGGCAGATGTCCTGACACGCGGCGAGAAGTAGGAGGAAAGCACCATGGCAAAACTCGGACTCGTCGTCGATCTGGATACCTGCGTCGGTTGCCACGCTAATGTGGACAGTGCGACGGCCTGCAAAAACGTCAACCACGAGCGCCCGATGCTCGACATTTCGCTGACGCGCGGCGAGAAGTAGGAGGAGAGCAAAATGGCAAAACTCGGACTCGTCGTCGATCTGGATACCTGCGTCGGTTGCCACGGCTGCGCTACAGCCTGCAAGCAGTGGAACACCTCCGGCACCATCGGCCCGCTGTCGGACAAGGACCCCTATGGCCGCGATCCCTCGGGCGCCTGGCTCAACCGCATCCGCACCTACGAGGTGGGGGACACCCCCAACAGCAAGACCGTCAACATGCCGATGTCCTGCATGCACTGCGAGGACGCGGCCTGCGTCACCGTCTGCCCGACCGGCGCCTCCTACAAGCGCAAGGAGGACGGCATCGTGCTGGTGGACCAGGACAAGTGCATGGGCTGCAACCTCTGTTCCTGGGCCTGCCCCTACGGCGCCCGCGAACTGGATCCGCAGCAGGGCACGATGAAGAAGTGCACCCTCTGCGTCGACCGCATCTACGACGAGCGGCTGCCGGAGGAGGAGCGCAAGCCGGCCTGCGTCATCACCTGCCCGACCAAGTCGCGGGTGTTCGGCGACTTCGACGACCCGGACTCCGAGGTCAGCCGGCTGGTGCGCGAGCGCGGCGGCCAGCAACTGATGCCGGAGCTGGGTTACAACCCGGTCAACACCTACCTGCCGCCGCGCAACAAGAAGGTGGTCGAGACTTACGACGTCAAACCGTCGTTAGGCAAGACGATGAAGAAATGGGTCAACAAGGTTATCGCCCGTTGAGGTGGAGGAGTTAAACGAATGCATCCGGCATTTTCCGTACTGATCTTTACCGTCACCTCGGGGGCGGGCTATGGCCTGATCACCCTGCTGGTGCTGGCCCAGTTGGCCGGCCTGCCGGCGCTGCAGGACCGCACCCTGCTGCTGGCAGGTGGCGGCCTGGCGCTATTGATGATCACCGTCGGCCTGCTGTCGTCGACGCTGCACCTGGCCAATCCGAAGAACGCCTGGCGCGCCTTTGCACGCTTTCGCACCTCCTGGCTGTCGCGCGAGGCGGTATTCGCCGTGCTCTTCTATCCGGTGGCGCTGCTCTATCTGTTCGGCGTCTACACCCAGGGCGCCGACCTCAACGGCTTCTTTGTTTTCTGCGCCATACTGGCGGCGGTGCTGGCGATGGTGACGCTGTTCAGCACCAGCATGATCTACGCCAGCCTCAAGACCATCCGCCAGTGGTGCACCGCGCTGACGCCGCTCAACTACCTGGTGCTGGGGCTGATGTCCGGCGCGCTCTGGCTGTTGGCGCTGCAGGCGCTGCTGCAGGATCGCCTGTCGCCGGCTCTGCAGGGCACCGCCCTGGGGCTGGTCGTGCTCGGCGCCGTCGCCAAGCTGATCTACCTGTTCTGGATCGGCAAGCCGGCCGGCGCCACCATCCGCACCGCCACCGGCTTCACCCAGGCGAGTGTGCGCCTGCTGGATGCCGGCCACAGCGCCGGTACCTTCCTGACCGACGAGTTCGGCTATACCGTTGCGGCGAACAAGCTGCTGCGGTTGCGGTTTGCGATGCTGGGACTGGCTTTTCTGCTACCCTTGGTGCTGCTGTGGCAGGGACCGGCCATCGTTGTGCTGCTGGCGGCGCTGCTGTGCATGGCGGGGCTGCTGGTCGAGCGCTGGCTGTTCTTTGCCGAGGCCAGACATGTGGTCCGTCTGTACCACGGCGACGCAAGGACCTGAGCGGCGCTTGCAGAATAGATTCGGGGTCGCAATCATGCAGTATCGGCCCCGCTGAACGGAACAGGAGACAAGGCAACGATGATGTTCGAATCGCGCAATCCGGCGACCGGTGAACTGCTCGAAGTGTTCGATCTGCTGGCGGACAACCAGCTCGAGGACCGGCTGGTCCGGGCCCGGGCCGTCGGCCATGACTGGCGTAAAAGCAGCCTGGACGAGCGTGCCGGGCTGCTCAGGCGCATCGCGCTGCAGCTGCGGGAGCAGCGCGAGTCCCTGGCCCGCACCCTCTCGCTGGAGATGGGCAAGCTGCTGCCCGAGGCCCTGGGCGAAGTGGACAAGTGCGCGCTGTGTTGCGACTACTATGCCGACCATGCCGGCGAGATGCTGGCAGAAGAACCGGTGGCCACCGAGGCGCGCGATTCGCGAGTCGTTTTCGAGCCGCTCGGCACCATTCTCGCGGTGATGCCCTGGAATTTCCCGCTCTGGCAGGTGTTCCGTTTCCTGGCGCCGACGCTGATGGCCGGCAACAATGCGCTGCTCAAGCACGCGCCGAACGTCTCGCGTTGTGCCCTGAATGTCGAAGAGATCCTGCACCGTGCCGGTGCGCCCGAGGGGCTGTTCAGTACCCTGCTTATCTCCGTCGAGCAGACGGCAAAGGTGATCGCCGATGTCCGGATCAAGGGCGTCGCCTTTACCGGCAGCGAGGCGACCGGACGCAAGATCGCGACCCTGGCCGGCCAGCACCTGAAAAAGGCAGTGCTGGAGCTCGGCGGTTCCGATCCCTTCATCGTGCTCGAGGACGCCGCTCTCGACCGTGCCGTCGACATGGCGATGCGCCTGCGTTTTGCCAATGCCGGCCAGATCTGCGTCGCCGCCAAGCGCTTCATCCTGCTGCCCGGCATTGCCGAAGAGTTTGTCGGCCGCCTGGTCGAGCGGGTGGCTCAGCTGCAGACGGGCGACCCGCTTGACGCTGCTACGACGCTGGCGCCGATGGCACGGGAAGACCTGCGTCTGCAGTTGCAGGCCCAGGTACAGGCCGCCATCAGCGATGGCGCCAAACTGCTGACCGGCGGCGAGCCGCAACATGGCGACGGCTGGTTCTACAAGCCCACGGTGCTCGACGGCGTCAAGCGCGGCAACACCGCCTTCGACGAGGAGCTGTTCGGCCCGGTAGCGTCGATCGTGCGGGCCCGCGACGAGGCGGACGCCATCCGGCAGGCCAACGCCACCCGTTTCGGCCTTGGCGCCAGCGTCTGGACCGCGGACATCGAACGGGGCGAGGCCATCGCGCGCCGGATCGAGGCCGGTGCCTGTTTCGTCAACGCCCCGGTGGTCAGCGACCTGCGCATGCCGTTCGGCGGCACCAAGGCGTCGGGCCTGGGCCGGGAGCTTGCCAGTTACGGTATCCGCGAATTCTGCAATATCAAGTCCCTGTGGATCACCGAATGACCAGATCTGTCAATGTAGTGGGCATCCGGGAGTTCAGCGCTCTCAACAATCTTCGGAAATCCCTCAGGGTAGCTGAATGACAATGATGCACGATCTTGGGCAGCTCTGAACTGCTGCTGCTCTGTCTCGCGGCGGGCAGCTATATCCAGGCGACGACCGGCTTCGCCTTCGGGCTGATCGTGATGGCCAGCGTGACGGCGCTTGGTCTGGCACCGATTGACGTCACGGCACTGCTGGTCAGCGGCCTGAGTCTGGTCAACTCCGCCACCACCCTCAAGGGCGGGCTCTGGCGCCATATCAACGGCCGTGCGTTGAGTTGGGTGCTGCTCGCCTGCATCCCGGCTACCTTCGCCGGCCTCTGGCTGCTGAACCACAGCAGCGATGACCAGCGTGGCCTGCTCCAGGGCACCCTCGGGCTCTGCCTGATCGGCAGCAGCCTGCTGATGATGTACCGCGTGCGGCAGCTCGAGAGACCATCGTCCGGCCCCGCTTTCGCTGCCAGCGGGGTGCTCGCCGGGCTGATGGGCGGGCTCTTCTCCACTTTCGGGCCGCCGGTGACCTTCATGATGTATCGTCAGCCGGACTCCATGCTGGCTGTTCGGGCCACGCTGCTGTGCCTGTTCAGCGTGACTGCAGTGTTGCGTCTGAGCGCAGTGCTCTGGACCGAGCCGCTGGACAGCCGGGTGGTCAGCCTGTTTCTGCTGGGTGCGCCCGCCGTGATGCTGGCGGCCATCGCCGCGCGCCATTTCCCGCCGCCGCTGTCGAACGATGCGCTGCGACGCTTCGCTTTCGGCCTGTTGCTGCTCTCCGGCACCGGCCTGACGCTGAGGGGCTTTCTGTAGGTCGGGGCAGGCGTGCATGGCACAGGGGCTGTCATCCTGCCGAGCTCGGAGCGCGCCGTAACCCACCACGCGATCCTCCAGCGTCTACGCTTGTAGCGGAGGCTCAGGATGCAAAAAGGTACTCACTCCGAAACGCGACTCTTCTTCTGCGGCGACTTGATGACGGGTCGCGGTATCGACCAGATTTTGCCGTACCCGTCCGAGCCGCGCCTCTACGAGCCCTGGGTTCGCGATGCCCGCGACTACGTGGCCCTGGCCGAACGGCGCAACGGGCCGATCGAGCGGCCGGTGGCGTTCGACTACTGCTGGGGTGACGCCCTGGCGGAACTCGAGCGCTTTGCGCCGGATCTGCGCATCGCCAATCTCGAAACCGGCATCACCACCTGCGACGACTGCTGGCCCGGCAAGGGCATCAATTACCGCATGCATCCGGACAACCTGCCGATACTGACGGCGGCCGGCCTCGACCTCTGCACACTGGGCAACAACCATGTGCTCGACTGGGGCCGCGCAGGCCTGATTGAAACCCTGGACTGCCTGGCCCGGGCCGGTATCGCGACGGCAGGTGCCGGACGGGATCCGGCGCAGGCCCGGGCTCCGGCAATCATGCAGCTGCCGGGCAACGGCCGGCTGGTACTGTTCGCGCTGGGGATGGCGGACAGCGGCGTTCCGCCGGCCTGGGCCGCGAGCGGGTGCCGGGCCGGTATCTGGCGGGCGGATGAAGAGGAGTCCGGTGCTATCGTTGCCTATGCCCGGAAACTGCATGCGAGGCGAGACCCCGGGGACATCCTGGTCTGCTCGATCCACTGGGGCGGCAACTGGGGCTACGACATCGGCCGCTGGCGACGCGAGCTGGCGCACCGGCTGATCGAGGCGGGCGTCGATATCGTACATGGCCATTCGTCCCACCATCCGCTGGGGATCGAGTGTTACCGGCAGCGCCTGATCCTCTATGGCTGCGGCGACCTGCTCAACGACTACGAGGGTATCCGTGGGCACGAGGAGTATCGCAGTGAACTGCGGGTGCTTTATCTGGTGCGCTTCGACGCGGCCCGGAACTGCCTGCTCGGGCTGGAGGTGGTGCCGCTGCGGATTCGCCGCATGAGGCTCCAGCGGGCGCAGCCGGGCGAGGCCGCCTGGCTGGCGCAGCAGCTCGACCGTGAGAGCCGTCGGCTCGGCAGTCGGGTAACGTTGGGCAAGGATGGCCGGCTCTACCTGCAAGTCCAGTAGGTTGGAATGAGGTCCGAAGGGCGAATTCCGCTCCACGCCATCCCCCGGAATTCGCCTTTGGCTCATTCCAGGCTACAGATGATCACCGCCAAACTGACTCCGAATGCTTCCTGAAAATCCGCCATTCAAAGGCCCAGCCACTCGGGCCGGCGCGGAATATCGACCGAAAAGACACGTTCCATGCGGATCGTGCCGTCTTCGATCAACGCCTGTACGTCGGAGCCGTCAGTGGGCCCGGTGATATGGCTGCGGTAGACCAGCACCCGGTTGACGCCGCGATGGTCCTGCGGCGTCCAGGTCGCCGGGGAGCAGACGCCCTCCAGCCCTGCCGGCACCCAAACCTGGTGCTGGTAGATGGCCTGGCGGATATTCGGCCCGGTAATGCCGCCGTTACTGTCGGCCCATTCCATCGCCTCCTTGAGATAGAACATCGAGCAGATGCCGCGGATATAGTGCACCGGCCGATAGAGGTGGCCCGCCGGGTCGGACATCTTCGAGACCTCCTGGACACGGTACATGCCGGGCACCTCGTCACCCCATTTCACCGCACCCATCACCCAGACCACGCCGTCGGCCGCGGCGCCCGCGGCCTTCATCACGGTTTCGTCGAAGCCCCAGATATTGACCATGAACTGGGATTCGACGCCCAGGGCATGGCAGTGCTTCAGCAGCGCCGAAACGGACAGGGTGGTGTTGGCCAGAAACGCGTAGTCGGCGCCCAGTGTCTTGAGACGCCGGCACTGGGCGCTGAAGTCTCCCGGCACCATCGAGTAACTTATCGACGGCAGCAGCTCGAAGCCCAGCTCGGTGGCGAAGGCTGCGCAGGCCTTTTTCGGCGCATTGGGGTAGGGGGAATTTTCGCCCATATGCACGAAACGCGGTATGCCTGTCCGGCCCCGCTCGCGCCAGTCCGACTGGGCCCACAGCACCAGCCCGCGACAACCGTCGGAGTAGGAGGGACCGTAGAAGAAGTTGTAGGGTGTGGCCCGGCCACTGTGCTGGCCGGTCGGGTCGGTCAGCGAAGCGGCATAGGACGACGAGAAGAAGGGGGTCCGGTCCTCGGTCACGGATTTGACAAGCGCCTCGGTGGTCGGTGTCCCCCAGCCCTGGATTGCCATCAGCTCCTGGGTCTGCCACTTGCGGTAGGCCGCCAGCGCCCGCGGTACCAGGTAGGAGGTATCGGTGGTGTCCAGATCGATCAGCTTGCCGTTGATGCCGCCGTTGGCGTTGATCCAGTTGGTCGCGTCGATCACCGCCTGACCGTAGATGCGCCCGCTGCCGGCCGTCACGCCGCCGAGATCCACGAGCTGACCGATCAGCAGATAGCTGCCGGCCGGGCGCGACCCGGCTTTCGCCTCGTCGGGAGCGGGACCCTGCCGCGGTGCCGGCAGCAGCCAGATCGCCAGGGCTCCCAGCGCAAGGCCGGTAATCAGGCTGAGGACGGCGACCTGCCAGCCGACGACCCTCAGCGTGCGTACCCGGGTCGGCATGACATTGGTCGCGCGGACCCGGTAAACGTTGATCGGCTTGGCGATATTCTTGACCTGCTGTTCGCCAAGGAAATCGTAGCCGCACTGCACCTTGCCTTCGACGGCGTCGTACACAGGGCTCGAGATGCAGATGCCGCCGGGGTCGGCCAGTGTCTCCATACGTGCGGCGATATTGACGCCATCGCCGTAGATGATGCCGTCTTCGTCTTCGATCACGTCGCCGAGGTTGACGCCGATACGAAATTCCATGCGCCGCTGCGGCGCAAGTTCGAGATTGCGCCCCTCGAGCACCTTCTGGATCTCGACGGCGCCGTCCACCGCTTCCACGGCGCTGGGGAATTCGGCCAGGATATTGTCGCCCGGCGCGTCGACGATGCGCCCCTGGTGGCGGTCGATGACCCGGCCGATCGCCTGCTTGTACTGCTTGAGGGTCTCCAGTGTCGCCTGTTCGTCTTCGCCCATCAGGCGCGAATAGCCGACGACATCGGCACTGAGAATGGCGGCCAGCTTGCGCTGACCCTTCGGCTGGTTCATCGAACTGGCTGCACTTCTGCTTTTCGGTGGTTCCGGGTGGGACCCCGGTCTCAATCAGCAGTGTAGCCTTATATGGCGGTGGCGGTGGCGGTAGAGGAGGGCGGCAGCCGGCAGGGGCACCGGCTGCCCAAGGCGGATCAGTGCATGTACTGGCCGCCGTTGACCGAGAGGTCGGAGCCGGTGATGAAGCCGGCATCCTCGGCGGCGAGGAAAGCGACGGTACGCGCGATCTCCTCCGGCTTGCCGAAACGCTTGACCGGGATCTGCTGGCGAATCTGTTCGCGAATTTCCTCCGGCACCGCCATGATCATGTCGGTGGCGATATAGCCCGGCGATATCGTATTGACGGTAATGCCCTTGCTGGCCACTTCCTGGGCCAGCGCCTTGGTGAAACCGTGCATGCCGGCCTTGGCGGCACAGTAGTTGGTCTGGCCGAACTGGCCCTTCTGGCCGTTGATCGAGGAGATGTTGATGATGCGGCCGTACTGCTGCTCCAGCATCGCCTCGAGGCAGACGCGCGACAGGTTGAAGACGCTGTTCAGGTTGGTCTGGATGACCTCGTTCCACTGCTCGGGCGCCATCTTCCTGAGACTGGCGTCACGGGTGATGCCGGCATTGTTGACCAGCACCGAGACCGTACCGTATTGGGACCATATCTCCTCGTAGCATCGCTGACAGGATTCGAAATCCGCGACGTTTGCATAGGCGATACCGAAATCGTAACCCTCCTTCTGCTGCGTCTTTTGCCAGCGTTCGGCTTTCTCGGCGTTGCTGTAGCCGGCGATCACCTTGAAGCCGTCATCGGCGAGACGTCGGCAGATGGCTGTTCCGATACCGCCGGTTCCACCGGTTACGAGGGCAATTTTCTGACTCATGATGGCAGGTCTCCTTCAGTCGTTTGGATGTTCGGGGTCGGGCGATCCCGGCGCGGCTCAGCCAGCCGCGGCGAGGACGTAATCGGACGGCATCGCGCTTCTGCGGGGGAAGGACAGGTGCTCCATCGCTTCCTGCAGAATCTGAACATGGGCGTCCTTGAAGGCACAGAGATTCTGGTACAGTGCGCTCAGCAGCGAGCCGTGGGGCTCCTGGCTCTGGCAATAGCGGTAGAAGTGCCTAGCCTCCTCTGCAAGTTCCAGTGCCGCTCCGATCAGGGCGCGTGCGCCGTTGGCGTTGAGTACGAAGAAATGCTCGGCGTCGGTCGCGTTGCCGGCAACGCTCGGGTTCGACCCTTCCGGTTTCCAGAGCTGGTGGCGCAGCATTTCGCGCCGGTAGCTTTCCATTTCCCGCGCCTGCAGGGTGAGTATCAGTGCCAGTCCGGCATCGTAGGGTTTCAGCTTCAACGACCATTCCCGAAAGCAGCGCTGCTGCTCGTCCTCGAGGGCGATGGCCGTGGCCAGGTTCTTTTGCGGACCTTCCGAAGCGGAGGAATACATCGGTGCTT
The DNA here is from genome assembly GCF_042661465.1 of Marinobacterium aestuariivivens. Classification (NCBI taxonomy): domain Bacteria; kingdom Pseudomonadati; phylum Pseudomonadota; class Gammaproteobacteria; order Oceanospirillales; family Oceanospirillaceae; genus Marinobacterium; species Marinobacterium aestuariivivens. The sequence goes on from NZ_JBHSWE010000001.1 coordinate 2,706,040, forward strand.
GTTCTCCAGTCGCATGACGGCCGGGGCCGGCGACGTCGCGATTGTTATTGGTATAAGGGACGACCCTGTCCGGGGAGGCTGCATATTAAGCCCCAGCGGCGCGATGGGAGCTATACGTGCGACCACCTATGGATGTGGGCCCTTGTTCAGATCGAGGATCCCGCCGATCAGGGCCTGGGCGATGAGGTCCGGGAGGGAGCGGGCTTCCATCTTTTCGAGTACCCGCGAGCGGTGGATCTCGACGGTGCGATAGCTGACGCCAAGCAGGCGGGCGATCTCCTTGCTCGAGCGGCCGGTCACCATCCGTCCCATCACTTCCTGTTCCCTCGGCGTCAGACGTCGGTAGCGCTCCAGGATGGCGGCCTTGCGGGCGGCCTCCCGGCGGCTTTCGCGGTCCAGCTGGACGGCGTCCTCGACGATGGCCAGCAGCTCCTGGCCCGGCACCGGCTTGGTCAGGAAGTCGAAGGCGCCGGCCTTGATGGCGCGTACCGACATCGGGATATCGCCATGGCCCGACAGGAAAATGACCGGCAGATGGCAATCCAGCTCGTTCAACTGTTGGTGCAGTTCCAGTCCATTGAGGCCGGGCATGTGCACATCCAGGATCAGGCAGCCACCGTTTACCGGATCATAGCGGTCGAGAAAGTCTTCGGCCGATGCAAAGGCGGCGACACGCCATCCGGCCCGCTTAAGCAGGAGGCTCAGGGCATGACGGACGAAAGGATCGTCGTCGACCAGATAGACGGTGGCTGTCGTCTCTATCATGATACGGCTCCATTCATGATGCGGGCTCGGCGCCGGGTCGCCCCAGGCGCTGTCGGTGGACTGGCACAGACTAATGGCCAGCGCACCGGGGGGAATACGTGCAGCCCCCTATGGACAAGCCTGCGTCGCAGCTTTCTGTTCCTGTCGTGCCAGCGGCAGCGTAAAGCGGAAACAGGCCCCCGGTCCCGCTCCGCTATCGGCCCAGAGCCGCCCGCCCCTGGCCTCGACGATCGAGCGGCTGATGGTCAGGCCCATGCCGAGGCCGCTGGGTTTGGTCGACTCGAACGGCTCGAAAATGCTTTCGCCCAGTTGCGGCGGGATGCCGGGACCCGAATCCTGCACCCGGATCTCGATATGACGGCCCTCGCAAAGCCGGCTGGCAATGGTGATCTCCCGCTGCGGGCTCCTGGCGTCCAGCATCGCCTCGCAGGCATTGCGCAGCAGATTGACCAGCACCTGCTCGATCTGCACGGCGTCCAGCCACAGCGGCGGCAGCGGTTCTTCGAGTGCCAGGTGGATGGCGACGCCCTTGCGGCGGATTTCCGCTGCCAGGAAGCCGAGGGTTTCCTGATCAGGGCGTTCAGGTCCACCCAGCGGCTGTCGTCCCGGCTCTTGCCGACAAAACCACGCAGGTGGCGGACGATGGCGCCTGCGCGGTGGGCTTGATGGGCGGCGCAGTCGATCACTTGCAGCAGCTCGCCGTCCCGGTCTTCCGCCAGCGAGCGGGCCACCTCGCAATAGCTCGAGATCGCCATCAGCGGCTGGTTCAGTTCGTGGGCGAGGCCCGAGGCCATCTCGGCCGCGGTGGCGACGCGGTCGAGGTGTGCCAGCTGCGTCTGCCAGCGCCGGGCATCCTCTTCGGCACGCCGCCGCTCGGTGATATCGAGGCCGATACCGACGACGTACTCTATCCGGCCGTCCTCGCCCTGCAGGACATTGCTCGACCAGGAGATCAGGTGCAGGCTGCCGTCACGGGCGCGCCAGTGGTTCTCATAGTACTCATGCAGCTTGCCTAGCCGTACGCCGGAGGCGATGTCATAGGCGGCCTGGCGCTCGTCGTCCGGGACCAGGTCGAGGTCCCAGAACGGACGACCCAGTACTTCGTGCGCCTGTCGGCCGCTCACTGCCTCGCAGGCTTTGTTGAAGCGGACGATACGCCAGTCCCGGTCCAGTACGATGATCAGCGCATCGGCGGTGTCGAGGATGGTGGAGACGAAGTTGCGCTGCTGACGCAGCTGCTCCAGCGTGCGACGCTGGGTCGAGACGCCGGCACCGAGCAGCAGCGACAGCAGTCCGTAGATCGTCACGAAGGACCAGAGCAGCGCCAGGCTACCGGTGGCGCTGCGCCTGACGAAGGGGCCGTGACCCAGTGCCGTACCGAGGATGGCGGCGCCGGCGACCAGCAGTATGGCCAGTGTCGTCCAGTGCAGCGGCAGGCGCATGGCGATCCAGATCAGCACGGGGACCGGCAGAAAGGCGAGCGGAACGAGGCTTTCGTTATCCGGCGGCCAGCTGCCGAAACTGATGGCGCAGACGAGGGCGAGCAGCAACAGCATGCCAAGCCCTTCGGTCGAGCGGCCTGCTGGTGGCCGGTCGGCGGGCGAGGTCAGCAGCAGCAGCGGCGGTGTCAGCAGCAGCACGCCGGCAGTATCGCCGAGCCACCAGATCAACCAGTGCCAGCCTTCGATGGGCCCGCTCAGCGGGCTGACGAGGAAGCCCAGCATGCTGAGGGTGACATTGAGGGCGGCCGGTACGGCGCCGCCCAACAGCACCAGTGCAATGATATCGGAGATCCCCTGCAACCGGATATCGAATCCCGGCCAGTGCCGCAGCAGCCAGGCGCCCAGCAGCGGCGACAGAGCACTGCTCAGGGTCACCGTCAGCAGGGCCAGCGGAGGTAGCTCGGCCACCAGTGCCAGCGCCGCCGTACCGAGTACGGCGCCGGGCCAGATACGATAGCCGTAGCGCAGTACCGCGGCCAGGGCGATACCCGCCGGTGGCCAGACGGCAGTGCTCTGGGTTTCGCCATAGGCAACCGCCAGCCCGGCGAAGCCGGAAACGAAACAGGCGGTTGCCAGCGCCGTGATGGACGCGATATCGCGCCAGGACAGGAACTTCATTACACAGGGCATCTCTTTACGAAGCGCCACCAGCCCCGACGATGGTCAAGACCGGTGGCGGTCGCAGCGTCATGCACGGATCGGGAATAAATCCATGCCTTTGCTTTACATCATTAGCGCCCCGTGACTGAAATGGCAACCTCGGAAGGTGAGCTCAACAGCGCCTTGAGCATCGACAGGCACATCAGCAGCATGACCAGCGAGAACGGCAGGGCGCCGATGATCATCGCTTTCTGGATCGCGGTGAGGCCGCCGGCCAGCATCAGCGAGCCGGTGACGAAGGTCAGCGCCAGTCCCCAGATCACGCGATGACGGGTGGCGGGATCGGCGTTGCCGCCGGCCATGATGGTGTTGAGCACCAGCACGCCGGAGTCCGCCGAGGTCACCAGGTAGGTGACGATCAGAATCACCGAGGCGATCGCGGCCAGCCTGCCGAGCAGGCCAAGGTCCAGCTGCTCGATGGTCACGAACAGCGAGGCGCCGATATTGCTGTTGACGGTCTCGGTGATGACGCCGGCGGCCTGGCCGCTGGTCTCCATGTCCAGGGCGGTACCGCCGAGGAAGGCCATCCAGATGAAACACATCAGGGTCGGTACCAGGATGCCGCCGAGCACGAATTCGCGGATCGTACGGCCGCGGGAAATGCGCGCCAGGAAGAGGCCGACGAAGGGCGCGAAGGCGATCCACCAGGCCCAGTAGAGAATGGTCCAGCCGGTCTGCCACTGTCCCAGCTCGCTGTCCTTGTCCCAGACCGAGAAGCTCAGCGACGGCAGGCTGGCGGTATAGTCGAGCAGGCTGCTGCCGAACAGTTTCAGGGCATAGAGGGTCGAGCCGAACAGTACGAAGACGCCGAGCAGGGCGAACGACAGGTACATGTTGATATGGCTGAGCCATTTCACGCCGCGCTTGACGCCGGTGACCGCCGACAGGATCGACAACGCCATGATCAGCGCCAGAACCAGCACCAGCGCGACGTTGGTCGGCTTGCCGTCGGCGTCGAGCAGCAGTCCAGCGCCGCTGATGGACTCGATGCCCGAAACCAGCTGGGAGACGCCGGTGCCGACGGTCGAGGCAACACCGAGGATGGTGGCGACCACGGCGATGACGTCGACCAGGTGGCCCAGGTGACCGTTGAGACGCTCGCCGAACAGCGGATAGAGGGTCGAGCGGATCGTCAGCGGCAGGTTGTGACGGTAGGCGAAGTAGGCCATCGCCAGGCCGGCGGCGATATAGACGCCCCAGGCATGCAGGCCCCAGTGCAGCAGGGTATAGCGCATCGCGGAGGGTACCGTTTCGGCACTGGCACCGGCGACGACGCCGCTAATAATGTCGGGGTTGTTCTGGAAGTGGTAGAGCGGCTCGCCGATGGAGTAGAACATCAGGCCGATGCCCATGCCGGCGCTGAACAGCATCGCGAACCAGGAGAAGAAGGAGAACTCCGCCACCTCGTTGTCCCGACCCAGCTTGATGCGGCCGAAGCGGCTGCAACTGACGAAGGCGCAGAAGATCAGCATGAAGGAAACGGCATAGATGTAGTAGCTGTTGAAGTTGGCCAGCAGAAAGCTGTTGATGCCGCCGAGGAAGTCGACCGCCATCTCGGGATAGACGGCGGCATAGACGACCAGCGAGACGATGATCAGCTTGCTGAACAGGGTGACGGTCGGGTTGAGCCCTTCATAGAGGCCTCTCTGGGCCAGGGCGACATTGAGGTTATTGTTGTTCATCGTTGGGACTCTTGGCTGTTATCGTTATTGTCTTGGTTGGGCAAAAAGGTGCTCGTCCCTGAGCGAAGGCTGCATGTCCATGAACGCAATCGGTTCGGGGCGGCCAGACCCGGTCGGGCATTGCCCGCTAGCGCAGCAGTTCCTCCTCGAACGGGAATTCGGACAGCAGCCGGATACCGGTCTCGGTCATCAGCAACTGCTGTTCGAGCTTGACGCCCTCACGGCCGCCCGCTTCGCCGATATAGCTTTCGACGCACAGCGTCATGCCCGGCAGGATCTCGCCGTCGTATCCGGCGGCGGGGAAGTCGGCATGGTGATAGAGGTAGGGATACTCGCCGGTCATGCCGACGCCATGGGCCGAGAGGTAGTAGCGGTTGGCGTGGTATTTCTCAGGAATGTTCCAGGCCCGGTCGGCATAATTGCGAAAGCTCATGCCGGGCTTCAGAATGTCCATGTTGTGGTGAACCTGCTCGTAGGCCAGCTTGTAGAGGGTGCGCTGCGCCTCGGTCGGCTTGCCGGGGCCTGTGTGGAAGGTCCGCGAGAAGTCGGAGTAGTAGCCGTGGCATCCGACGACGTCGGTATCCAGCGCCACCAGCTCGTTCTCGCCGATGACGTGGCTCGAGCACTCCTGGAACCAGGGGTTGGTGCGCCGGCCCGCACTCAGCAGCCGGGTTTCGCAGTAGTCGCCGTTCTGGGCGATCACCGACTGGTGCAGCACCGACCAGAGCTCGTTTTCGGTGACGCCGGGGCGGATCGCCTCGCGCAGCCTGCCGACCGCCACCTCGGTCGCCCGCAGCGAGGCGATCACGCATTTGACCTCCTCGTCGGACTTGATGGCGCGCGCCATCTCGATCGGTTCCTGGGCATCGACGATGCGCACCCCCAGCTGCGCCATGGCGATGGCGGCACCGGCATTCATCCGCTCCAGGCCGACGGTGGCACCGGGGCCGACCAGCTCGGTGATGGTCGCGACGATCTCGGCGGCCCAGGCCTTTTCGCGGACGGCGATGTCGGGCCCGGCGGCGACGAAGCTGGCGGTCATCGACGGGCGCACCTCGTCGATGGTCTCGTAGCCGGCGGCCAGATGCTCGCAGCCGGTGAATTCGAACAGGATGGTGCGCTGCTCGGTGACGATCAGGTAGCGGGACGGCGTGTTGCGGGCGCAGAAGATCTGCATGTTGCGGGTGCCGGTGGCATAGCGGATATTGACCGGGTCCGAGATCACCAGGGCGCCGATGGCCCGCTTGCGCATTTCCGCACGCACCCGCCCGAGGCGGTAGCGGCGCACGGCCCCGAGGTCGATGCCAAGGCTTTCGGGCGCCTGATCCAGTAACTGGATATCGTTGAGGTCGGCGCGCTCAGCGTGCCAGTCCAGAGTTGTCATCGTGTTGTTCTCGCCTTTGGGGTTCGAATAACCCCAGTTCATAAATGAAGGTCGCAATCAGACTGGTGAGGATCTGAATAGCTCTGCGATACTTGGCAGTCTAAGAAAGGTCAGATGTCCAGTACATCCGATGGTTTTTCATCTCTGGAGATAACTTCAGGTTATGAAGAGTTTGAGGCACCGGCTGCCGTCACTGACCAGCCTGATGGTGTTCGAGGCGGCGGCGCGCACCCTGAACTTCACCCGCGCGGCCGAGGAGCTGCATGTCTCCCAGGCGGCCGTCAGCAAGCAGATCCGCTATCTGGAGGACTATTTCGGTTTCGAGCTGTTTCAGCGCCATGGCCGACGCGTGACGCTGTCATCGCGGGGACAGCAGCTGCTGCAGAAGGTCAGCGCGTCTTTCAACTACCTGGCGGATGCAGTGGATGAACTCGGTACCCATACCTCCGTGGCTTCGGTCACCCTGGCGGCGAACACCGCGATGTCGCATTACTGGCTGAGTGCGGCGATCAACGCTTTTCGCGATCGCTACCCGGCGTTTGGCGTCAATATCCGGGTGATCACGTCCGACCACACGCCCGATCATTTCGCCGACGACGTCAATCTGGCGGTGGTCTACGATCCGTCACGGCGGATCGGCTGGAGTGGCGAGCTTTTGTTCGAGGAGGAGCTCTATCCGGTGGCCAGCCCCGACTATATCCGTTCCCACCCGCTCTGCGGCGAAGGGCCCGAGGCGCTGTTGTCCCATCGGCTGCTCGACTACGAACGGGTGGAGCCGAACTGGATCAACTGGCCGGTCTGGTTCGAATCACTGGGGGTCAACGCACGGGGGTTGAAGGCATCCGGCCACGGCAACAACTATACCGTGCTGGTGGATGCGGCGGCGCGGGGACACGGGGTGACCCTGGGTACGCGCTACCTGCTGGATCTGGAGCTCCAAAGTGGCAGGCTGGCGCGGTTGTCGGACTTCAGTGTCCGTTCCGGCAGGGGGTACTACCTGATGCTGAACAACGAACAGCCCTACCGCGAAGAGGTCGGCCTGATTCATCAATGGCTGCGGGAATTCCGGGTCGATGCCGCAGAGGGAGGTTGAACGGCGATCAGATTTCGATATCGAGCAGGGTGCCGAGGACATTGTCGGCGGCCTGGATCACCTTGACGCCGGACAGTGCATAGGTTTCCGCCTGCTGCAGGCCAATGAGGGAATCGGTCAGCGGCGCCTCGACCGGCAGGTCCGCGGATGCACGGGCGATATTGCCGGCATGCCCGTTCAGGCTGGCCGAGGCATTTTGCAGCGTTTGCACGCCGCTGGCATAGGCGCTGATGGTGTTCATGGAGCGGGCTCCAAAACCGACGGATTTCGCAGATTCTGAACGGTTTCGGCGCCCAGGTACAGTTTTCGCGATTTGGTCAAAAAACAGGGCCCGGCCGGGCCCTCAATGGCGGGCTTGTTTCCATCGTCTGAGCCCGTAGCCTGGAATGAGCCCCAGGCGATGCGCCCCAGACGAATTCCGGGTTTGGAGGCCATGGCATGGAGCGCCACCTGGTCGGAATTCGCCCCTCCGGGGCATCATTCCAACCTGCGTTCTACGTCTCATTTCCACTGCTGCAGGTTATGCCTCAGCTCCTCGATCTTGGCACTGAACACCAGTTCCAGCTGGTTCAGTTCGGTCAGCAGCTGATGCCGTGTCGGCGCCGGCTGGCCGTTGCGCGTCAGTTGCCTGAGCTCGTCCAGTGCCTGCAGCAGTTCGGGCGCGGCGCTGCGGTTGTCGTGGCACGGACGGTCGAAATGAAACTTCATGCTTTGCGGCTGGTGACCGCCCGGCGCCTGCCGGAAGTAGACCTTGAGCTCATCGCTGTGGCTGCCTTCGTGCAGCGTAAAGCGGCTAATCTCCTCGGTATGTCGAATGCCCATCGCGGTCAGGGTCGGAAATGTGGACATGGGGCCTCCTGTTGCAACGACGGTCGGTCCGCGACCGGATCGGGATTCAGCTTAGGTTTTTTGACCTTGGGGCTATAGCGCCAGTCGCGCACGATTGATGATGCCAGTGGACCGGCTGGTCCCAGGCGCGGGTCTGCGCTGGATCTATGGCGGTGTCACCAGGCCCCGCACTATGTCAGTCAGAGCGGCCGCGATCAGGTGGCCCTGTCGTTCAACTGCACCGGAGGTAAGGCTGATGTCGACGCAGACTGTGGAAATCAAACTGGGTGCCGAGGCAAGGGAGCTGTTCGAGGCTTACGAGCGCCATACCCGGGTGACTGCCGAAGTCTATATCGGCGAGCTGGTGGACAAGACGCTGCCCACGCTGCGGGCAATGGTCGAGGCGTTCGACGAGTGTCAGGACGACCCTGAAGCGGTGATGGAGGTATTTGGCCGCAAGATGGGCGAGATGATGCTGCGTAGGGTGGGTTAGCGGCGCAATCACGAGCGCCGGTTCCGGTTACCGATTTGCCTGGGCGCCGCGTAACCCGCCGGTTGGCGTCTACGCTGGTACGGATTCTACTTCAGCTCCTCGATCTGGCGCCGCAGCTCGCCGATCTTGGCGTTCATCACCTTTTCCAGATGGTCCAGTTCCTCGAGGAACTGCGTCCTGAGGTCCTGGTTCGACGGCACAGTCTCGGGCCGGGTCAGGCGGCTCAGCTCCTCGACCGCCTTCTGCAGCGTCGGGCTGCTGTCCTTGAGATCCTTCCACTCGGCCAGGCCACGAAATTCCAGCGGGATGGATTTGCGCGGCCGGGCGAAGGAGAACTTCTTGCTGCGCGAGCGCAGTGAACCCTTCGGGCGCTGGTAGTAGATCTTCAGCACGTCGACGTCGCGCTCGCGGCGCAGGCTGTACCTGGTGATTTCGTCGAAGGAGGTAATGCCCATCTCTTCGAGGGTCGGATAGTCTGACATGGGTCTGTCCCGGCAATAACAAGCGGTGGCTGAAAATTTTGTCCCTATTCGGGTATAGCAGTGGTCACCGCGAAATACCCGGAACAATGTTTTTGTTATTGTCGAGGCCCTGGTCCGTTCAGGGCAGGCGCCAGTATAGTGCGCGCGTCGGAGCCGAATAGAGCCAGGCTTCGGTGGCGTGTGGAGCCAGGCCGGCCGCGAGCAGGCCTGGCTGGAGGGGGCGGTGCGTCAGGCCGCGACCGAATCGAGGTAGCGGACGATATCGCCGGATTCATACATCCACTGCACGTCGCCGTTGTCGGTTTCGATGCGCAGGCAGGGCACTTTCAGCTTGCCACCCTGTTCCAGCAACTCCTGACGGAAGCGCTCTTCGCGCTTGGCGTCGCGGGTTTCGATCTTCAGCGACTGGCGCTTCATCGCCCGGCGCACCTTGACGCAGAATGGGCACGCCTTGTACTGGTACAGCGCCAGGCGCGACGTCTGACTGTCGAGCACGGCCTGCTGATCGGCCGGTCGCTTCACGCCGCGCGGCGTGGTCAGGAAATCGAGCAGGAGAATGATGCGTCCGAGAATCCAGCGGATGATTGCCATTGAGTGTTGCCCTCTGAAAACGAGCCTGTGAATTTGCGGCGGCTTTATACCACAAACGCTGCCTGGCGGTCGAATATTGATCAGCGCAGGGTGGCGCTTACAAATCTTTTACAAAGTGCAGACGTTTGGCTGACCATTGCCCGGGAAGCGGTCGCTAGAGTGCATACATCATTCGCACAGGGAGTCCAGCCATGACTATTTCACTTGCCAGCCTGCGCTGGTTCCATTCCGTTTTGCTTCTGCTGCTGTGCCTGCCGCTGACCGTACAGGCGCGGGAAGTGCAGCTCGATCTCAGTCTTGCCACCCCGGTAATGAATGCCGGAGTGGCACAGAACGCCTTTATCAAGATCGCCCTCGACGGTTTCGAGCGGCGGGGACTGGCGGAGCGCACGCCCGCCAATGTCGCCATCGTGCTGGACAAGTCCGGCTCGATGGGCGGCGACAAGATCAGGCAGGCCAGGGAGGCCGCCATCATGGCGCTGGAACGTCTCGACGAGCGCGATATCGTCTCGGTCGTCACTTACGATTCGCGGGTCGAAGTGGTGGTGCCGGCGACCCGGCTGCAGGACCGCGATCCGATCTACCGTGCCATCCGCCGCATTCAGGCCGGCGGCAACACGGCGCTATTTGCCGGGGTCAGCAAGGGCGCCCGCGAGGTACGCAAGTTCCTCGATCGCAACCGCGTGAACCGGGTGATTCTGCTGTCCGACGGCCTGGCCAACGTCGGGCCGCAGACGCCGCAGGAGCTGGGGCGGCTGGGGCAGTCGCTGGCACGGGAGGGTATCAGCGTTACCACCATCGGTCTGGGGCTCGGCTACAACGAGGACCTGATGACGCAGCTGGCCGGCTTCAGCGATGGCAATCACGCTTTCGTCGAAAACGCCGGGGACCTGGCGCGGATCTTCCAGTACGAGTTCGGCGACGTGATGTCGGTGGTGGCCCAGGATCTGACCATCGAGATTCGCTGTCTCAACGGTGTCAGACCGTTGCGGCTGCTCGGACGCGAAGGCGAGGTGATCGGTGATCGCGTGCGAGCCCGCCTGAATCAGCTTCACAGCGAGCAGGAGAAATACCTGGTGCTGGAGGTCGAAGTCCCGGCCCAGCCGCCCGGCAGCGAACTGGAGCTGGCCAGCGTGCAGGTGGACTATGCCAATCTGGCGACCCGCGAAACCGCTCAGCTCAACGGCCGGGTGCGTGCCGTTTTCAGCCTGTCCGAGGAGGAGGTGCGGCAGGCGGTCGACAAGCCGGCGCTGGAGGCGGCAGTCGAGCAGGTGGCCAACGAATACAGCCGCGAGGCGACCGAGCGCCGCGATCAGGGGGATGTCGAGGGGGCGAAAAGCATTCTGCAGAAAAGTGCCGAGCTGCTCGGCGCCCAGGCCGAAGCGCTTGATTCGCCGAAGCTCGAGGCCCAGGAACAGGAAGCGCTGCAGGACGCCGATGAGCTATCCTCCGATGATGACTGGAATCGCAAGCGCAAGGAGTTGCGCGAGCGCCAGTACAAACGTGCGACACAACAGACCTATTGATCCGGCAGGCCGCGCCCGGGAGTGACTGACATCTTGAATTACCGTGCCCCGTTGTTGCTGATCCTGCTGATCCTGGTGCCGCTGCTGCTGCTCGGCTGGCTCGGTGTCAGGCTGCAGCAGAACGAACGGCAATTGCTGGGGCTGCAGCTGCAGAAGCTGGTCGAACAGCAGCTGGAAACGGTCGACGGCCAGCTGCAGGGGCATTTCCAGCAGCTCGAGCGCCTGCTGCAACAGCAGGCGCGCCGGCTGCATCGCCTGGCCGACCGCGACTATCCGGCCGACCGTCTGCGGGCCTTTCTCAAGGATTCCGCCCAGGTTCGGCAGCTGTTCGTGCTCGACGACCGCGACGAGCGTCTCTTTCCGCCGCGCCAGCAGCCCCTGAGCGCAGACGAACAACGCCTTGTCGAACAGTTGCAGCCGCTGTGGCAGTCCCCGGACCTGTTCCGGCCGGCCGGTGCGGATCCGCTGGCACTGGATACGTCCGCTGGCGGTGACCGGGACTATCTGGCCAGCGGCCAACTGGCGCGCCAGGCTCCGGCGGAACTGGCCGATGCCTTCAGGACCGAATCCGAGCCCGCTGCCGCCCCGGCCGCCGAAGGGGGCCGGCGACAGCCTCGGGTTGGATCGCCTGGTATGCCAATGCCGGCCTGATGCATATCTACTGGTGGCGGGATCCGCAGGGGCGCATCCTCGGTTTTGTGCTCAACGATGCGCGCTTGCTGTCGGATCTGATCAACCGGCTGCCGGACGGTGGGGAGGGGGACAGCCAGCTCGGGCGCGCCGAAATACGCCTGCTCGACAGCCATGACGAGACGCTCTACAGCTGGGGCGCCTATCGTGGCGAGGGCCCGGCCCTGCGCAGTATCGGTCTCAGCCATCCGCTGGGCAGCTGGAAGCTGGAGTACCATGCCCCGGAGCTGCAGCAGGTCTCGTCCGGCGGCTGGCTCGGTTCGCTGGTCTCGCTGCTGCTGCTCGCGACCGGGCTCGGCAGTCTCGGCTACCTGCTCGATCGCGAGCACCGGCGCGAGCTGCGTCTGGCGCAGCAGCGGGTCAACTTCGTCAACCAGGTGTCCCACGAGCTGAAAACACCGCTGACCAATGTGCGGCTCTATGCCGAGATGCTGCAGGAGCGCCTCGACGATGAGGGGACCGAGCCGACGGTACGCCGTTACCTCGGGGTGATCGCCGGCGAGAGTCAGCGCCTGTCGCGGCTGATCGACAACGTGCTCAGCTTTTCCCGGCTGCAACGCCAGCAGCTGCGGCTGACGCCCGAACCGGGCAATCCCGACGAGCAGGTCGAGCGCATCCTGCAGACCTTTGCCCCGCTGCTGTTGCAGCGGGGCATCGATCTCTCCTTCGATGCGGGCATTGACCGCAGTCTCCGGTACGACCCCGCGGCGCTGGAGCAGATCCTCAACAACCTGCTGAGCAACTGCGAGAAATACGCCCCCGACAGCGGCCTGCTGCGGATCCGCTCCTGGCTCGATGGGGCCATGCTGTGCATCGAGGTGCAGGACCGGGGGCCGGGCATCGATGCGGGCGAGCGCGAGCGCATCTTCGAGCCGTTCTACCGCAGCAGCAACCGCATTACCGACGGCGTTGCCGGTACCGGCATCGGGCTCGGGCTGGCCCGGGATCTGGCGCGGGCCCACGGCGGCGACCTCAGCCTGGAACCCGGCGGTTCCGGTGCCTGTTTCAGGATCCGACTGGAGACGACCCGATGAAAACGCTGATCGCCGAGGACGATTTCAACATCCGGCTGGGACTGCGCGACCTGCTGGAGGGCGAAGGCTACGACTGTATCGAGGCGGCCGACGGCGAACAGGCCTGGGCGCTGTATCTCGAGCAGCGTCCGCAGCTGGCGCTGCTCGATATCATGATGCCGAAGCTCGATGGCTACAGCCTGTGCCGGCGCATCCGGCAGCAGGACCAGCAGCTGCCGGTGATCTTCATCAGCGCCAAGTCCGAAGAGATCGATCAGGTGGTCGGCCTCGAACTCGGCGCCGACGACTACATCAAGAAGCCCTTCGGCAGCCGCGAGGTGATCGCCCGCATCCGCGCCGTCACGCGGCGCTGTCTCGAACGCGCCGGGCCGCCGGCGGACGACGACAGTTTCCGGATGGCGGATCTGCAGGTGTTCCCCGCGCAGCTTCGGGCCGAGCGCGACGGCGGCAGGATCGATCTGAGCCTCAGGGATCTGCGCATTCTGCAGCTGCTGTACCGCAATCGCGGCCGGGTGCTGAGCCGCGACCAGCTGTTCGACGAATGCTGGGGGCGGCATTACCTGCCCAGCAGCCGCACCCTCGACCAGCATATCTCGAAGCTGCGCAAGGCGGTGGAGCGCGATGCCCGCAACCCCGCGATCATCGTCACGGTGCATGGCATCGGCTACCGCTTCGATGGCTGACGAGAGGGTAGGGTGGCAATGAGCGACGCGACCGCCATGGATGGCGGGGGCCGCCCCGCGTGCAGGAGCAAATGCCAGCGAACTCCACCATTGATTGCGTTAGGCGTTAGGCGTTAGGCGTTAGGCGTTAGGCAATGGATGTCGATTCAGCGATACAGCCGGCTGAGGGCGCCGCAGTCGTCGCATTGAACGGCGTGGCGTACCGGAAACAGCGGGAAGTCGAGTCCGATAAAGACCAGGAATGCCAGCCGGCGCCCGACGGGGCGATAGCGGGTGCGGTCGCTGCCACAGCAGGGGCAGATCAGCGGGTCGGCACCGGTCTGGCGGTCGATATCCTCGCTGCGATCTTCGGCAAGAATGGCACGGGCGCGATGCAGATCCTCGGCATCGACCTGCACCCGCACGCCGCCCAGGGCATTGCTGTAGAGCCACTGCATGCCGATGGTGTGCTCGTCGGCAACGAAGGCGTCGATGCCTTCGGCCTCCAGCCGTGAACGTGCCAGCTGGGCCTCCCAGGGAAAGTCGTAGTGGACGGCGGTGAGCAGCATGGGCCTTCGCCGGTGGCTCAGGGATCGAACCGCACGACATTGATCGGCGGCAGATGGGCCGAGAGACACTGCCAGCTGTTGCCCTGATCCTCGCTGGTCCAGAGCCCCCGGTGGTCGAGCCGAATGCGAGCACCTGGCCGCTTCGGTCCACATCCAGGCCATGACGGTAGACCAGGTCGTAGGCCGGATCCTCGGGCAGTCCGCTGTTCAGCGTCTCGAAGCTCTGGCCGCCGTCCCGGGTACGGGTCACCACCAGGCGGGCGTCGACCGGAACCCGGCATTCATCCTTGACGCCCGGAACGAACCAGGCGGTATCCGGATCGGTGGGGTGGACCGCGACCGCGAAACCGAACACCGAGGGCTGTACGCCCTCGATTTCGGTGAAACGGCGGCCACCATCGTCGGAGCGGAAGATGCCGTTGTGGTGCTGAATCCAGAGCCGGTGCGGCGAGGCCGGGCAGCGCACCATCCGGTGCGGGTCCTGGCTGACGGGTTCGTAGGCCTGTTCCGGCGGCAGGAAGGCCGCCCTCAGTCCCTGGCCTGCCTGCTGCCAGTTCGCGCCGCCGTCGGGGCTTTCCCAGACGCCGCCGCAGGAGACGGCGAGGCTGATCCGGTCGCCGTCCTCAGGGTGTACGCTGATGGAGTGTATGCCGGGCGCGTCGTAACCGCCGCCGAACCAGAATTCCCGTTCGGGCCGCTGCCACAGCGACTCGATGAGCGACCAGCTGTCGCCGCCGTCCGCCGATCTGAAGAGCCCGCCGGGGATGGTGCCGGCCCACAGGGTGCCGGGCTGGTCGGGATGGCCGGCGGCCAGTTCCCAGATCTGGGTGACGGCAGGGCCATCGTCTTCCCCGCTGAGGGGGAACCGGGGGCATCGAGTTCCTGCCAGTTGTCGGAGCCGGCGCCGGCACGAAAGAGTTTGACGCCGAAGTGTCCGAGGTTGAGTGCCGCAAGGCGATCCCCGCTGCGGGGATCGGTCAGGATCATCGTCACGGGATCGCCGAGAAAGGCCGGCGGCTGCAGGATGCGCCAGTCGCCCGGCGCCTGACGTTCAATGGTAAACAGTCCCTTGCGGGTGCCGACTCGCAGTATCAGGCTCATGATTGTTTCCTTCGCGCAGTCATCGATGCAGGGAGGGCCGGGCAACGGCGGGTTCAGCCCCCGGAGAGCGCCTGCAGCACGTAAATTTTCGAGTCGGGCGCCAGCGCGTCGCTGAGGTGACGGCGGTCCCGTATCTGACATCCATCGACAAAAATAGCAATGTTTCTGCGCAGCCGCCGCTGGTCATCGAGAATATAGCCGGCCAGCCGCTGGTTGCCGTCGAAGGCCCGCTCGAGTGCTTCCGCGACCGTATCGGCATCGACGCTTTGCGGCGGACAGTCCAGATAGCGGTCCAGATGACGGGTAAAGGTGATCGTGGCCATGGCGGTTGCGGCTGTCTTTGGGGAAGGTACTTTTGATTCTAGCAGGTCCCGCCGTGCGATCAGATCGGCATGGCCTTCACCGGCGGGGCCTCGGCGAGCAGGTCGGTCAGACGCTCCAGCGCGGTCTGCAGCAGCGCCCGGTCCGGTGGCGGCGTGATGCAGATCCTCACGGCCTGGGGTGCCGGCTGACTGCCGACGCAGAAGGGTTCGGGGCCGATCAGCGTTACTCCGCGCTCGGCGGCGCGCGCGACGAAATCGACCGCCCGCCAGGGCTCCGGCAGGTGCAGCCAGGCGTGAAAGCCGCAGGGGTGGGACTGGACGTCGTAGCCGGCCAGGCAATCGTGAAGCAACTGCTGCCGGGCGCGGACCTCCTGCCAGTGCCAGTCGATGATGGTGTCCGCCATGCCCGACGCGAGCCATTCGCAGGCGACGGCGCCGGGCAGGCTGTTGGTGGCCCAGCACTGGGCACGAAGCCCCGCACTCAGTTGCGGGATCAGGTTCGCCGGTGCCCGCAACGCGCCGAAGCGAAGCCCGCCGGCGAGGATCTTCGACACGCTGAAGATGTACAGCGACCGTTCCGGTGCCAGCCGATAGAACGGCTGACCCCGCTGCTCGGGCAGCACGTACTGCACGCCGTCCTCGAGCAACAGCAGGTCGTGGCGTCGGGCGATCGCGACGATGGCTTCGCGCCGGGCCTGGCTCATCCGCGCGCCGGTGGGGTTGTTGTGTTCCGGCATCAGGTAGAGCAGGCGGATGCGCTGCTGCTGGCAGAGCCGCTCCAGCGCGTCCGGGCGCATGCCTTCGGTGTCCATCGGCACCGGCAGGTGCTTCAGTCCCAGCTGGCGCGCCGCAGCGATCATGCCGGGGTAGGTCAGGGCATCGGACGCCACGGCCTCGCCGGGGCGTACCAGCGTCTGCAATGTCAGATAGTCGGCATGCTGACCGCCTTCGGTCAGCAGCAGCTCGTCGGCGGGCATCGGCAATCCCCGGGCGCCGAGCCAGGCGGACAGGGTTTCCCGTTGTGCCCGGTTGCCCTGCTCCGGCTGATAGGCCAGTGCGGCGTCGAGGGTTTCGGTCTGGGTCGCCAGTCGCGTCATCAGGGTGGCCAGCTGCTGGCTGCGCAGCGGGTTGGCGATCGGCGTGCTCAGCGACAGGTCGATGCTGTCGCCGGAGGCATGGGACAGATGATGGAAGTCGGGGGCGCGGCTTTGCCGCTCGCGTACCCGGGTGCCGCTGCCAATGCGGGCCTCCACCAGGCCGCGCCGTTCCGCCTCGCGATAGGCCCGGGTGATGGTGCCGACAGTGACCTGCAGGGCATCGGCGAGCAGCCGCTGCGGCGGCAGCCGTTCGCCGGGGCCGAGGACACCGCTGGCGATATCGCGGGCCAGTTGATCCACCAGCGCCTTGTACAGCGGGCCACTGGCGCGATCCGGCTCGGGCAGCCAGTGGCAGCGGATTCGGGCACGTTCCTGAACATTCATCTCGATGCGTCCTCCGCGGTTGGCGCAGTTTTTGTCAGGGTGACAATTGATTGTAGCGGCGACAAATTAGCGATTGAAGCGCCGCGCGGGTCGAACAATACTGCATATTGTATCGATGCCGTTCGGTAAATGTATCGATTTTTTGTCAATTGTACCCTTTCAAATGCGGCGCTTCGCCGCTGTACGGGAGTCGTCATGAACGCTACGCCGGAATTGCTCGCGGTGGCCGGTCCCTTTGTTTTCTTCGCCTTCAGCATGTCGGCCACGCCGGGGCCGAACAACATGATGCTGACCGCGTCCGGGGCGAACCACGGTTTTGTGCGTACCCTGCCCCATATGCTGGGCATCTCCGCCGGTTGCATGGGGCTGATGGGGGCGGTGGCGCTGGGACTGGGAACGCTGTTCGAACAGTGGCCGGTCACGCAGCAGGCGCTGAAGCTGATTGGCAGTCTCTATCTGCTCTGGCTGGCCTGGAAGATCGCCAACGCGCCCACGCCGGAAACGATGGCGCAGCGCGACAAGGCGCGCCCGCTGACATTCTGGCAGGCGGCGGCGTTCCAGTTCGCCAACCCCAAGGCCTGGGTGATGGCGATTTCCGGAATTGCCTCCTTCACGCTCGCGGGAGACGCCTTTGTGCTGTCGGCGGTACTGGTGATTCTGCTGATGGGACTGGTCAACCTGCCGTCGATCGCGCTCTGGACCAGCTTCGGAATGGCGCTGGGGCGCCTGCTGAAGACACCGCGCCACTGGCGTTGCTTCAACCGCCTGATGGGGGCTGACCGCTGCCTGCGTGGCAATGATACTGCTGTAGCGCTATCTGATCCGGCGGCGGACAATCGGCGCTCAACCGAAGGCAAAGAGCTTGAGTGCCGCAATAGAGGCCATGATGCGGATCAGCCACTTGAACTGGGCCAGATTGAGGCGGCGCAGCAACCAGTAGCCGACGGCCGCGCCGGTCGCCAGTGCCGGCAGACCCCAGAGGCTCAGCTGAAGGCTTTCGCTGGAGATCAGTCCCAGAGAGGCAAGCATCGGCAGCTTGGCGAGGTTGATCAGCATGAAGCCCCAGGCCCGGGTGCTGACATAGGCGTTCTTCGACAGGCGCTGTTCGAGCAGATAGAGGCTGAAGAGTGGTCCTGCGGCATTGGCGATCATGCTGATGAAGCCGGCCACGAGGCCCGTCAGGCGTGCGGCAAGGGGATGGCGCATCAGCGCGGTGGGGCGGTGATCGAGCCACAGACCCAGGCCCAGCATGCCGAGGATCAGTGCGCCGAGCAGCGGCGTAAAGGCGCTGGCATCGAGTTCCGACAGCAGCCAGGACCCCAGCACCACACCCGCGAGGGCGGGTGGCAGCAGCCCGGCGAGCACCTTCCAGGCGATCTCGCGGCGGTACATCACGATCGCCATCAGATCGGTGGCGATGTACATCGGCACGATCACGCCCAAGGCCTCCGGGCCCGGCATTGCGATCATCAGCAGGGGCAGGATCAGCAGGCCCATGCCGCCGACCGAGAATTTCGAGAAGCCGGTGACCAGACCGGCCGCGAGTACGCACCAGAGTGCCAGATCCAACTGCGATTCTCCTTTAGCAGGGGGCCGCTTGTCGTGACGCGTGACGCGTCACCTGTCACGGCTAGCGCCAATGAGCCCCTTAAAATGATGCTGCCAGCTTACGCCTGAAGATGAACACAAGATAACGATATCTTTCGGTTATAATGATCGTTATTCGCGATCATATGGTGGATCCATGACCAACGAGCAGCTGCGTGCCTTTGTCGCGGTGGTGGAGCAGGGCAGCTTCAGGGGCGCGGCGGTGCAGATCTTCAAGACCCAGTCGACGGTCAGTGCAGCGGTGCGCGCGCTCGAGGACGAGTTCGGCTTGCGGCTGCTCAGTCGCGACAGTTATCGCCCGGCGCTGACGACGGAGGGCAAAGCCTTTTACCGGCAGGCGAAAAAGCTGCTGGGGGAGGTGCAGGTGCTGGAAAATCTCGGCCACCACCTGGCCCGCGGAGAGGCACCGACGCTGACGCTGTCGCTCAGCGCCATGTGCGCCATTCCGCTCTGGCTCGATGCGGTCCGGCGATTCTGCAGCCGGTCCCCCGGCATGCGCCTCAACATCAATACCCAGCATCTGTCCGGCGTGCTGGAACAGTTGCTGCGGGAAAAGGCCGACCTGGCCATCGGTCCACGCATCGGTCTCGATGAGCGGTTCGATTTTGTCGGTATTGGCGATATCGGCATGGTGACGGTCGCCGCACCGGGTTATCTGGAGGGCGGTGGCGAGCGGACCATTGGCCAGACCGAGTTGCGTAACCGGCCGCACATCCTCATCAGCGACAGCGGTTCACTGGCGCCTTTCGATCATGTCAACGTGATTCCCGGCGGGCAGCGCTGGTATGTCGGCGATTATCAGATGAAGAAGGCCCTGATGGTGGCGGGACTCGGCTGGGCGCGGATTCCCGATCACATGGTGGACGCGGAATTGGGCAATGGCCTGCTGGTCGCGCTCGAGGTCGAGAACTTCAACTCCCGCAGCCGGGTGCCGATCTATCTGATCCGGCGGCGGGACCTGCCGCTCAGCGAGCTGGCCCAGGCGTTCTGGCAGGAGATGACGGCGGAATCCAGATCTCGGTGATCTCGATCTCCAGAGCACCGGCCGGCCTTGGCCAGATCGCACTGTCGCCGACGCGCTTGCCGAGCAGAGCCCTGGCCAGCGGCGAAGACCAACTGATCCTGCCCCTGGCGATGTCGGCCTCGTCCTCGCCGACGATCTGAAAGTGGAAGGGCTGTTCCTGCTCGTCGACAAAACCGACGGCAGCGCCGAAAATAACGGTTTCCGGCGCCGAGGCCGGCGGTTCGACAGGCAGCGCGGACTGCAGCCGCGCCCGGTAGTAGCGGATATCCCGCTCCAGCGCCGGCAGGCGGCTGCCGGCTGCCCATTCGCCCGAGGCCTTCAGTTCGGCGTGCTCGCGCTCGAGGCTGGCCAGGCTGTCGGCCATCGCCGCCCTGCCGGCCGGAGTCATGTAATTGGGCAGATCGCTCTGCGGCCGGTCCGGCAGGCGCTCGGGCTGGTCGCTGTCTTCTTTTATAAAGGCTCGGCTCATGAATCTTGCGTTCGGGATTGCTGAAAAGCTTAAACTAAGGCTTCCGTTTCCGTGCCGCCAGCCCGTTGAACCCCGGATGACGCTCAGGGCTAAAAAGCTGTCGCTTGGTAATCAGTAACGCCGAGCTTCTTCACTCTTCAAGGTTTTGACTGCAATGAAAAAACTGCTGCTGCTCCTGATCCTGGCTGCCGGCTTTTACGGTTTTGTCGAAAAGGGCGGTCTGCCGCTTCAGGGCCCGGCGGCCCGGGCCGAAACCGCGAACGACCTGCTGGCCGAGGCTTTTCGCAACCGGCAGAGCAACCTGCAGGTACAGGGTGAAGGGCGGGTACTCAGGCTGCTGCCGGACGATCGTGACGGCAGCCGTCACCAGCGCTTCATCCTCGAACTCGGCTCCGGCCAGACGCTGCTGATCGCTCACAATATCGATCTGGCGCCACGCATCGACGGCCTGCGCGAAGGCGACCGGGTCGAGTTCTTCGGTGAATACGAGTGGAACGAGAAGGGAGGGGTCGTGCACTGGACCCATCGGGATCCCCGGGGACGCCATCCCCACGGCTGGCTGCGGCACGATGGCCGCACCTACCGGTAGGGTGGAATGAGCCTGCGAATTCCACCGGTGATTTCAGCGACTTCCGTGGTTGGTCCACGCAAACGCCGGAAGCCTGATAGTTCCGGTGGAATTCGTGCCTTCGGGGCATCATTTCACCCTACGGAGATCGATCCATCAGCGGCGCCATCTGCCGGTCGTGCAGGCGCGACAGTGTCAGCAGCGCGAGGCCTGCCCCGATCAGCGCCATCAGCATGTCGGACTGGGTGTCCCAGACATAGCCCTGGGTGCCGAGGAAAGACTCGGCGGCGCTGGCGCTGAGCAGCGCCACCCACCATTCGATCAGTTCGTAGAAAGCGCTGAGCGCCAGGCAGAAACAGAGCACGAACAGCACCCGCCAGCCGTTGCCGTTCACCACCCTCTTGCGCAGCAAAAGCTCCCGGGCGACGATGGCGGGGACAAAGCCCTGCGCCAGATGTCCAATCTTGTCGTAGTTGTTGCGGGTCCAGCCAAACCAGTCGGCCAGTTGATCGAACAGCGGCACTTCGGCGTAGGTGTAGTGGCCTCCAACCATCAGAATGAAGCAGTGCAGCAGGATCAGCACATAACTGAGCTTTGTCAGCGGGAAGGGCCGCCGGGTCGCGGCGAGCAGCAGCAGGGCCAGCAGTGCCGGCAGGACCTCGAGCCACCAGGTCAGCCGGTCCCTGGGCCCGATGGCGGACCAGGTCAGTACGATACTGAACAGCAGTAGCCAGAGCAGAGCGCCAGGCGAGAGGCGTTTTACGGTGCGTTGTAGCATAACCGGTTCCATTTACAGACCCCGAAGGTGCCCAACATGATAGCAGTCAATGGTGATATGGCCCGCCGGGCAGAGGTCCACAGCGATCAGCTGGACTGGCAACCCAGCCCCGGGGGCGAGGTGCTGCGCAAGCGCCTGCATCTGGTCGGGACCGCCGAGGGCGGCGAGGTGACCTCGCTGGTGCGCTATCCGGCCGGTGCCGTTTTCCCGTCCCACCCCCATCCCGGCGGCGAGGAGATTCTGGTGCTCGAGGGCACCTTTTCCGACCAGAGCGGCGACTGGCCGGCCGGCAGTTACCTGCTCAATCCCGAGGGCTTCGAGCACGCGCCGAGTTCGGACGGTGGCTGTCTGCTGTTCGTGAAACTGCGCCAGTACCCGGGCCGGCGTCGTCACCTGGCGCTCGACACCGCCTCGATGGCCTGGCAGCCGGAGGCCCCGGCGTCGAGATCAAGTGGCTTTATCGCGAGGAGGGTTTTGACGAACGGATGCGCCTGGAACGCTGGGCACCCGGTACGGTGCCGGAATCGCGCAACTATCCCGGCGGTGTCGAAATCCTGGTGCTGGAGGGCGCCTTCGACGACGAGCAGGGCGAGTACCGGCGCCACGACTGGCTGCGCCTGCCGGCCGGTTCCGGCCACCGGCCCGCCAGCCGCGACGGCTGCATGCTCTATATCAAGGAGAATGGCCTGGGTGGTCTGGCATCTTCGTAGGTTGGGTGCAGCGGCACAGCCGCGTCACCCAACACCCTTCCCCTTGTACCAACCGAAACCAACCGATCTGTACGGCGATCGATATGACGGGTTCCGCGATGCCCTGGCTTCCCCTGGCCGTGATGAATCGGGTGCCATTGCATCGCTGCACCCATCCTACGAACTCACCACTTTCAGCTTTCCAGCAAAAAAGTCACCGGTCCGTCGTTGGTCAACGAGACCTGCATATTGGCGCCGAAGCGTCCGGTCGCGACGTCGTGGTGCAGGGCCCTGGCGCGCTCGACGAAGTAGTCGTAGAGACGTTCGCCCTGTTCGGGGCTGGCGCCGGACGAGAAGCTCGGGCGCAGGCCTTTGCGGGTATCGGCAACCAGGGTGAACTGGGGCACGATCAGCAGGCCGCCTTCGGCCTGCTGCAGATTGAGGTTCATCTTGCCGTCGGCGTCGGCGAAGATGCGATACCCCAGCACCTTGTTCAGCAGCTTGTCCGCGGCCGCCCCGTCATCGCTTTTTTCGACCCCTAGCAGCAGCAGAATGCCCGGGCCTATGGCGCCGGTGCACTCGCCGTCCACGTCCACCTGCGCGGCGCCGACCCGTTGTATCAGAGCTTTCATTGATGCGGTTCCCGAAAAAGTCCGGATGGTACTGAGGGGAAGTCGATATTGGCAAGACGCAGCCGGGCCTGAATATGCGTAACGCGTTACGCATATTCAGGCCCGGCTGCGGGCGAAGTGGTCGGTTGCCTCGACGAGGTTGCTGATGGTGCCGGGCTCGAAACCCGAGTGGCCGGCATCGCGCACGATATGCAGTTCAGCCTGGGGCAGGGCCCGGTAGAGCGCATAGGCCTGCTCCACCGGACAGACCATGTCGTAGCGACCCTGTACGATGATGGTCGGAATTTCCTGAATCAGGTGGGCGTCGCGCAGGATCTGGTTCGGCTCGAGAAAGGCCCTGTTGACGAAATAGTGGGTCTCGATGCGGGCCATTGCCAGCGCCACATGGGGATCGGCGAAGTGGTCGATCACCTGGTGGTTCGGGTCGAGGGTCGAGCAGTGGCCTTCCCAGACCGACCAGGCCTTGGCGGCGGACATCCGGGCGATCTCGTTGTCGGCGGTCAGGCGGCGGTGATAGGCGCCGAGCATGTCGTCGCGCTCGGCTTCCGGAATCGGCTGCTCGAACTCCTGCCAGTAGTCGGGAAACAGCGCATTGGCGCCGCGCTGATAGAACCAGTGCAGATCCTGGTCGCGGCAGAGGAAAATGCCGCGCAGAATCAGGCCGCTGACGCGCTCGGGATGCGCCTGGGCATAGATCAGACTCAGGGTCGATCCCCAGGAGCCGCCGAACAGCAGCCAGCGGTCGATGCCCAGATGAATGCGGATGCGTTCCATGTCGGCCACCAGGTGCCAGGTGGTGTTGGCGGCGAGGGAGGCATGGGGCGTCGAGCGGCCGCAGCCGCGCTGGTCGAACAGGATGATGCGGTATTTGTTGGGGTCGAAGAAGCCGCGATGGGCCGGGCTGCAGCCGCCGCCCGGGCCGCCATGCACGAACAGCACCGGCATGCCGTTCGGGTTGCCGCTTTCCTCCAGGTACAGGCTGTGGATATCGTCCACCTGAAGTCGCTGTTCGGCGTGGGGCGTCGGTTCCGGGTAAAGAGTGCGCATGCGGATACCTGCTCTGTTGTTGCGGCTTTCAGCTTCATGCTGCTGACTGCCCATTATAGGGCCCGACCACTGTCACTGCATCCCGCCGCAGGCGTTTAGCCGCTCTCGCGCATCCCTGCGCCCACGGCATGACCGACAGGGATGTCGGAAACATTGTCACTGCAGGAGCAAGTGACGATGACCGTTCATCCTGAACATCGCCGTTCTCGCGCATCCCTGCGCCCACGGCATACCGTTCATCCTGAACATAAAAAAACCGGAAGGCCTTTCGGTCTTCCGGTTTCGATAGCCGGTCCCGGTCGGGACGCCATATTACTTCTTCGCGCGCTTGCGCTCGTTTTCCTTGAGCAGCTTCTTGCGGATGCGGATATGCTGCGGCGTCACTTCGACCAGCTCGTCGTCTTCGATGAAATCCAGCGCCTGTTCAAGGGTGAAGCGGACCGGCGGGGTCAGCTGGATGTTCTCGTCGGTGCCGGAGGCGCGGACGTTGGTCAGCTGCTTGCCCTTGGTCGGGTTGACCGCCAGGTCGTTGCTGCGGCTGTGGATACCCAGGATCATGCCTTCGTAGACATCGATGTTCGGGTCGATGCACAGACGGCCGCGTTCCTGCAGGTTCCAGAGTGCATAGCCCAGCGCCTTGCCGGTGACCATCGAGACCAGTACGCCGTTGTTGCGGGATACGACTTCCCCTTCCTTGACCGGACCGTAGTGGTCGAAGATCGAGGTCAGGATGCCGGTGCCGGAGGTCATGGTCAGGAACAGCGAGCGGAAGCCGATCAGGCCGCGGGACGGCATCATGAAGGTCAGGCGCACGCGACCCTTGCCATCCACTTCCATGTTGGTCATGTCGCCGCGGCGCTTGCCGAGCTCCTCGATCACAGAGCCCTGGTGCTGCTCTTCGACATCGAGCATCACCATTTCGTACGGCTCCTGAACCTGGCCGTCGACCACCTTCTGGATAACTTCCGGACGGGAAACGCCGAGCTCGAAGCCTTCGCGACGCATGGTTTCGATCAGGACCGACAGGTGCAGTTCACCGCGGCCGGAGACCTTGAACTTCTCCGGGGTATCGCCCTGCTCGACACGCAGCGCCACGTTGTGGATCAGCTCGCGCTCGAGACGGTCCTTGATGTTGCGGCTGGTGACGAACTTGCCGTCCTGACCGGCGAACGGCGAGTCATTGACCTGGAAGGTCATGGATACGGTCGGCTCGTCGACGCTCAGGGGCGGCAGCGCCTCGACGGCGGTCGGGTCGCAGAGGGTATCGGAGATGTTGAGCTCGTCGATACCGGTGATGCAGATGATATCGCCGGCCTGGGCGTTCGGCACTTCAACGCGCTCGAGGCCCATGTAGCCCATGATCTTGAGCACGCGACCGTTGCGCACCTTGCCTTCGCGGTCGATGACCTTGACCTGGCCGTTGATGGCAATCCTGCCGCGCTTGACGCGGCCGACGCCGATAACGCCGACGTAGCTGTTGTAGTCCAGTGCCGAAATCTGCATCTGGAAGGGACCGTCCAGATCGACCTGGGGCGCGCTGACGTGCTCGACGATCGCTTCGAACAGCGGCGTCATGTCCTCGGCCAGTTCGTCGGCTTCGCGGCCGGCGATGCCGTTCAGGGCGGAGGCGTAGACGATCGGGAAGTCGAGCTGCTCGTCGGTGGCGCCGAGGTTGTCGAACAGGTCGAACACCTGGTCGACAACCCAGTCGGGGCGCGCGCCAGGGCGGTCGACCTTGTTGATGACGACGATCGGGCGCAGGCCCTGGGCGAAGGCTTTCTGGGTCACGAAGCGGGTCTGGGGCATCGGGCCGTCTACGGCATCGACCAGCAGCAATACGGAGTCGACCATGGACAGAACGCGTTCGACCTCGCCACCGAAGTCGGCGTGTCCCGGGGTGTCGACGATATTGATCCGGTAATCGTTCCATGCGATGGCCGTGTTCTTGGCCAGGATGGTAATGCCGCGCTCACGCTCCTGATCGTTGGAGTCCATGATGCGCTCGGCACCCTCATCGCGGCGCCCCAGCGTACCGGACTGCTGCAGCAGCTTGTCGACCAGCGTGGTCTTGCCGTGGTCGACGTGCGCGATGATGGCTATGTTTCTCAGATTCTCGATCACCAGTTCTTACCTTCAAGAAAATCGCAAAGGCGGCATTATACGGGAGCAGGCCCGAACAAGCGATCAGTGATTGATCAGGTCGCACAAGGGCCTGCCTGCCACAAAAAAGGCATTCAGGCTCTTTTTTGTGGCAGACAGCTTTGAAGCCGTTAAAGTATGATGTGGCGGCTGATGTACGGGCAGGCATCAATCTCATCCATGCACAATCTTGGTGCATTCTCTGAGGTCGTGCTCGCTAATGGTGCGGTATGGTGGCGATTTATGGCCCTGTAATGGCCTGAAAACAGGCATCTAGGCCTTTTTCAGTGCTGGCACGGAGATTGCTGTACGTACAGCCAAGAGGTTTCGGCCGAATTTACAGTACTGCAGAACCACAGGTCTGGCAGTTTCAACAGAGTGGAGAAAGGCAAATGTCAGAGAAAACTCTGAACCTGATCAAAGAAAGCGAAGCGCGCTGGATCGATATGCGCTTTACCGATTTCAAAGGTAAAGAGCAGCACGTCACCATTCCGGTTTCCGACATGGGCGACGAATTTTTCGAAGAAGGCAAGATGTTCGATGGTTCCTCCATCGCCGGCTGGAAGGGTATCAACGAATCCGACATGATCCTGATGCCGGACGACAGCGCCTCCGTGCTGGACCCGTTCGCCGAAGACGCCACCGTCATCGTGCGCTGCAACATCGTCGAGCCGTCCACCGGCCAGGGCTATGACCGCGACCCGCGCTCGGTCGCCACTCGCGCCGAAGAGTACCTGAGGTCCACCGGCATCGCCGACAGCGCCATGCTGGGCCCGGAGCCGGAATTCTTCGTATTCGATTCCGTTGAATGGCACGCTGAAATCGGTGGCTGCGGCTACAGCATCGGTTCCGAAGAGGCCGCCTGGTCCTCCAACAAGCAGTTCGAAGGCCGCAATATCGGTCACCGTCCGCGCGTCAAGGGCGGCTACTTCCCGGTTCCGCCGATCGACTCCCTGCACGACCTGCGTGCTGCGATGTGCGACGCCATGGAAGCCATGGGCCTGACCATCGAAGTTCACCACCACGAAGTGGCCACCGCCGGTCAGTGTGAAATCGGCGTACGCGGCAACACCCTGGTGAAGAAGGCCGACGAAGTTCAGATCCTGAAATACTGCGTACACAACGTTGCCCACAGCTACGGCAAGACTGCGACCTTCATGCCGAAGCCGCTGGTTGGCGACAACGGTTCCGGTATGCACGTTCACCTGTCCATGTCCAAGGACGGCGTCAACATCTTCGCCGGTGACGGTTACGGCGGTCTGAGCGACGAAGCGCTGTACTACATTGGCGGTATCGTCAAGCACGCCAAGGCGCTGAATGCGCTGTGCAACCCGGCCACTAACTCCTACAAGCGTCTGGTGCCGGGCTTCGAAGCACCGGTCATGCTGGCATACTCCGCCCGCAACCGTTCCGCTTCGCTGCGTATTCCGTACACCACCAGCCCGAAGGCGCGCCGCGTCGAAGCCCGCTTCCCGGATCCGGCTGCCAACCCGTACCTGTGCTTCGCAGCGCTGCTGATGGCCGGTATCGACGGTATCCAGAACAAAATCCACCCGGGCGACCCGGCCGACAAGGATCTGTACGACCTGCCGCCGGAAGAAGCGAAAGAGATCCCGACCGTGGCCGAGAGCCTGACCGAAGCGCTGAACGCGCTGGAGCAGGATCGCGAGTTCCTGACCAAGGGTGGTGTCTTCTCCGACGACATGCTGGATGCCTACATCCGCCTGAAGCGCGAAGACGTAGCCCGTGTGAACATGACCACTCACCCGGTCGAGTTCGACCTCTATTACTCCGTATAAGGCATCGCGGGCCGCTCTGCGGCCCCATTCCTGCGGAATCGAACCTCCCTTCGGGGAGGTTTTTTTGTACATGGATGTACTTATCCTGCGAGCACAGGGATGTGCTGGAGCAGGGTTTGTTTTGGGGTGACGCGTAACGCGTCACCTGTCACGCCTCCCCTGACAGGTGCTCCTGCATTGTCAGGATTTCCACCATCCATGGCGGTCACGCCTCTTTACGATACATGTGCATTTATTGGTGCAATCTTGTGCACCAAAATAGTGCGACGCTGTCTATCCTTTTAGAGCGTCCCCTGGCGGCCATTTGACGCGAGCCCCGGTATGGCGCACAGAGTCAGGAATTGCTGCGGAAACAGAGAGTTGGCGCCGTTCTTGCAGTATCTTAATTGCGGTCCGGGCCTGTTGCCCGGTGACCAGCCGCATAGCTATCGGATCCCCTATGTTCAGATCGTCACAGTACAAACAGATACTCGACAACCTCACCACGGCGGTGGTCATGCTCGATGGGGCTTTGTGCATCGAGTACATGAATCCGGCCGCGGAGATGCTGTTCGAGGCCAGTATGCGCCGGCTTCAGGGGATGTCGGCCGACGAGTGGCTGGCGGCCAGTCCGGACGAGCTGGCGGTGCTGCGCGAATCGCAGCTCTCCGGTCACCCCTACACCAAGCGCGAAGCCCGGATGGTGACCATGGGCGGACGTGAACTGACGGTCGATTACAGCGTCAACTCGATCCTGCATGCCCACGGCGACCGCAGTCTGCTGGTGGAAGTGGAGGCGCGTGACCGCCTGATGCGCATCGAGCGCGAGGAAGAGTTGCTGACGCGCCATGCCTCCGCCCGCAATCTGGTGCGGGGCCTGGCACACGAGATCAAAAACCCGCTGGGGGGATCCGCGGCGCCGCGCAGTTGCTGGAGCGGGAGCTGAATGATGCCGATCTGCACGAATACACCCGGGTGATCATCGACGAGGCGGACCGGTTGCGCAATCTGGTGGACCGTCTGCTGGGGCCGCGCAGGCTGCCGCAGATGTCCGATGTGAATATCCATGCCATTCTCGAGCGGGTCTGCAGTCTGGTCAGCGCCGAAAGCGGCGGCTGGCTCTCCATTCAGCGCGATTACGACCCCAGCATCCCGGAGTTTACCGGCGATGCCGAGCAGCTGATCCAGGCGGTGCTCAACATCGTGCGCAATGGCATGCAGGCGCTGGAGCGCTCCGCAACGCCGGATCCGACCCTTTCGCTGCGCACCCGTGCTCTGCGCCAGATCACCCTCGGCACCGAGCGTCATCGGCTGGTGTGCTGTGTCTACATCACCGACAACGGCCCCGGTATTCCCGACGATATTCTCAATAACATCTTCTACCCGATGGTCACCGGCCATGCCGACGGCACCGGCCTTGGGCTCTCGATCGCGCAGTCGATCATCAATCAGCATCACGGCCTGATCGAGTGCGCCACCGAACCGGGTGAGACCCAATTCAAACTCTTTATTCCGCTGGAGCATCACGATGAGAATCTCAGGTAACGTCTGGATCGTGGACGACGACCGGTCGATCCGCTGGGTGCTGGAAAAGGCGCTGGGCCAGGCGGGGCTCGATACCCAGTCGTTCGACAGTGCCGACGATCTGCTGCGTCGCCTCAGCCGCGACTGCCCCGATGCGGTCATCAGCGATATTCGCATGCCCGGCACCGACGGGCTGCAGATGCTGGACCAGGTGCAGGAGAGTCATCCGGAACTGCCAATCATCATCATGACGGCGCACTCGGACCTCGAGAGCGCGGTGGCTTCCTACCAGGGCGGTGCCTTCGAATACCTGCCCAAGCCGTTCGATGTCGACGAAGCGGTGGCGCTGGTGCAGCGTGCCGTGGCCCATGCCCGCGAGCAGCAGCAGGGCGTCACCGAGCAGGTAATGGGGCGGGCCACCGAGATCATCGGCGAAGCGCCGGCGATGCAGGAGGTGTTCCGTGCCATCGGCCGGCTCTCCCAGTCCAATATCACCGTGCTGATCAATGGCGAGTCGGGTACCGGCAAAGAGCTGGTGGCCCATGCGCTGCACAAGCACAGCCCAAGGGCCAGCCGGCCCTTTATCCCGCTGAACATGGCGGCGATACCGAAGGATCTGATCGAATCGGAGCTCTTCGGGCATGAAAAGGGTGCCTTTACCGGGGCCGCCGCAGCGAGAAGAGGCCGGTTCGAGCAGGCTGACGGCGGTACCCTTTTTCTTGACGAGATCGGCGACATGCCGGCCGATACCCAGACACGGCTGTTGCGTGTGCTGGCCGATGGCGAATTCTACCGCGTCGGTGGTCATACACCGGTCAAGGTCGATGTGCGGATCATTGCCGCGACCCATCAGAACCTCGAGAAGCTGGTGGCCGACGGACGTTTCCGCGAGGACCTTTTCCATCGCCTCAACGTCATCCGCATCCACATACCGAAGCTGTCGGACCGGCGCGAGGATATCCCGCGTCTGGCGCAGCATTTCCTCGCCACCTCGGCCAAGGAGCTCAACGTCGAACCCAAGATGCTGAAGCCGGACACCGAGAAATTCATCTGTCACCTGCCCTGGCAGGGCAACGTGCGCCAGCTCGAGAACACCTGTCGCTGGCTGACGGTGATGGCGTCGGGACGGGAGGTGCTGATCGAGGATCTGCCGCCGGAACTGCTGGAGCAGCAGGAGCAGGGCGCCACGGTCAGCAGCAACTGGGAGCAGGCGCTGCGCCTCTGGACCGATCAGCAGCTCGGCTGCGGCCGTCAGGGAATCCTGGAGGAGGCGGTGCCGGCCTTCGAGCGCATCATGATCGAGACCGCGCTTAAGCACACCGCCGGGCGCCGCCGCGACGCCGCCCAATTGCTGGGCTGGGGCCGCAACACCCTGACCCGCAAGATCAAGGAGCTCGGCATGGACGGCGACAACGACCAGGACGAGGATGAGTAGGAGCCGCGCCCCGCGGCGAATAGGTCCGGCACGGCGGTGCCGAACATGTAGGGTGGGTTAGACGCGCCTCACGCCTGCTCTCAGACTCCTGCTGAATTCGGGCGCGTCGTAACCCACCCTACATTTCAAGTTGGCTTTTTATAAGCCCTTTTCCCGAACACTCGCCAGTGTCAGGTCGAAGCATTTGCGCACCTTGGCGCAAAGCTCGTCCACTTCGTCGCGGCTGATCACCAGTGGCGGCGACAGCACCATGCGGTCGCCGACGGCGCGCATGATCAGACCATTTTCGAAGCAGTGGTCGCGGCAGAGGGTGCCCACGGTGCCCTCGTTGTCGAAGAACTGTCGGGTCTCGCGATCCTTCACCAGTGCAATGCCGGCGACCAGGCCGGTGCCCTCGATATGACCGGCCAGCGGGTGGTCGGCCAGGGCTGCGCGCAGTCGTTGCTGGAAGTAGGGGCCTATATCGTCGGCGACATAATCCACAACCCCGTCCTGCTTCATCAGGCGGATATTGGCGATCGCCACTGCCGCCGCGACCGGATGGCCGGAGTAGGTGAAACCGTGGAAGAACTCGCCGCCTTTTGCGATAAAGCAGTTGGCGACGCGATCGCCCACGGCAACGGCCGAAATCGGCATATAACCCGACGACAGGCCCTTGGCCATCGACATCAGATCCGGTTCGATACCGAAGGTCTGGGAGCCGAACCAGCTGCCGGTACGACCGAAGCCGCAGATCACCTCGTCGGCGGCCAGCAGGATATCGTACTTGCGGCAGATGCGCTGGATCTCCGGCCAGTAGCTCGCCGGCGGCACGATGACGCCGCCGGCGCCCTGGATGGGTTCGCCGATAAAGGCGGCGACTCTCTCCGGGCCCACTTCCAGAATCTTCTCCTCCAGCGCCATGGCGGTCTTGAGGCCGAAGGCTTCCTCGTCCAGTCCGTCGGCTTCGCCATACCAGTAGGGCTGGTCGATATGCTCGATGTCCGGCAGGAAGGGGCCGCCCTGCTTGTGCATGGCACCCATGCCGCCGATGCTGGTGCCGCCGATGGTGCTGCCGTGGTAGGCATTCCTGCGTCCGATCAGCACGGTTTTCTCCGACTTGCCTTCAAGGCTCCAGTACTGGCGAATCATCCGGATCAGGGTGTCGACGGCTTCGGATCCGGAGTTGGCGAAGAATACATGGTTCAGGTCGCCCGGCGTGACGCTGGCGATCTCCTGGGCCAGCACCGCGGCCGGGGTGGTCGTGGTCTGGAAGAAATGGTTGTAGTAGGGCAGTTCGTCGAGCTGGTGCTTGGCGGCATCGATCAGCTCCCGGCGGCCGTAACCCAGGTTCACGCACCAGAGGCCGGCCATGCCGTCCAGAATGCGGTTGCCCTCCGAATCCCAGACATAGACGCCTTCGCCCCGGACAATGACGCGGGCCCCCTTGCGGTTCAGTGCCGCGGTATCGGTGAACGGATGCCAGTGGTGGCTGGCGTCGATCTGCTGCACCGCTGCGGTGAGGTTTTCGGTCCGGGTAACGACATTTGCAACCATGATGCGCTCCTCTGGTGTCGGCCGGCAGCGCGAACGGTCATCGGGCTGTCGGGCTGCTCTTTGAATTTGCATCATTTTGTGATCACAAAATAATTAAAGTCAATATATATTTGTGATCACGAAATGGAGGCAGCAAGCAACTTGTGGGTGAGGATCCCGTTGTGGGAGCCCGCTCCGCGGGCGAATGGATATGGCGGCATCGGGAGCGAGCTCCTGCGGGATTCCGGTTTCCGACTGTGGGAGCGGCGTCTCGCCGCGAAGATCTGGCTCGAGAGCTAATCGCGGCGGGGCGCCGCTCCCACGGCGGCTTTCGACTCCGTCGCCTCCTCGAGCAGGCCGGAACTGACGACGAAGGCGTTGCCGTCGCGGATGTCGGCGGCGATGGCGCGGCGCAATGCAAAGGCGTCCTTCCTGCGGATGGCGTCGAGGGCCTCGTTGTGGCGGTCGACCTGGTAGTGATCTTCGAGCTGGCGGGTGGCCAGGCGCATGAAGGGACCCAGTTGCAGCCAGAGGCTCTCGATCAGCGGCAGGGTGACCTGATGGGGGTTGGCTTCATAGAGGCGGCGGTGAAACTGCTGGTTTCGGATGCTGACCTGCTCGTGGTCGCCGGCCTCGTAGGCCGCATCGACGCGGGCGTCGATCGCCTCCAGCTCGGCCAGGCGTTCGTTGTCGATATAGGGCAGGGCGCGCTCGGCGGCATGGGACTCCAGCGCGATCCGGGCCTCGTACAGCTCCTGGAACTTCATCGCGCTCATCTTCGGCACCTGAACGCGACGGTTGCCGAGGATCTCCAGGGCGTTTTCCGCCGCCAGCTGACGCAGCGCCTCGCGCACCGGCATCGGGCTGACATCGAGGAGACCGGCCAGCTCGCGGATGGTCAGGGCGCGCCCCGGCGGGATTTCGCCGGTCATCAGCGCCTTGCGCAGGCTCTGGTAGACCTTCTGGTTCACGGTCAGCGCCGGGTCCAGCCCATCGAGGCTCAGTTTCAACGGTGTTTTCTGCTTCATTTCATGCGGCATCGGTCAGTGTTCAAGCAGGCATAGTAATGGCATCCCCGGAACTTGATACCCCTGGCAGCAGGCAGTGGAGGGTTGCAGTCGGCATAATAATGTGATCACATTGCTGTCGCAATTGTGGAGATGTCACCGATTGATGTGATCCTGATGTCATACCCCCGGCGGGGTATTCAGGTCATCGTCGGGTCGGCATTAAGGTGTTGAGCGGGGCGTGAAACGCACTGTCGATCGGCGACGGTTTCGCGTCGGATCCGCAAGCGGGTCCAGACTCCGATAAAAAAATTAGAGGAGATACACAGAAGATGAATATCAGAACACTGGCACTGGGCGTGGCACTTGGCTGCAGTCTTTCGTTCGGCGCGACCGCCGAAGATCGGGTTCTCAATATCTACAACTGGTCGGACTACATCTCGCCCGAGGCGGTCGGTCGCTTCGAAAAGGAGACCGGCATTCGCGTCAATTACGATGTCTACGACTCCAACGAGGTGCTCGAGGCCAAGCTGATGTCCGGACGCAGCGGTTACGACCTGGTGGTTCCGACCGGCGCCTTCATGGAGCGCCAGATCAAGGCCGGTATCTACGCCCGGGTCGATCGCGACCGCCTGAGCAACTATGGCAATCTCGATACGCAGCTGCTGCAGACCGTCGCGCGCCACGATCCCGATAACGCCCATGGCGTGCCCTATACCTGGGGTACCATCGGTATCGGTTACAACCTCGACCTGGTCGAGCAGCGCCTGGGCCAGGTGCCGGTCGATTCCTGGGACCTGATTTTCAAGCCGGAGCTGGCGGCCCGGGTGGCCGACTGCGGTATTGCCGTGCTCGACTCCCCGGCGGAAGTGGTGGCCGTGGCGCTGAACTATCTCGGACTCGATCCGAACAGCGAGGATAAAGCGGATCTGGAACAGGCCGAGGCACTGTTGTCCGGCGTGCAGCCCCATATCAAGTACTTCCACTCGTCGCAGTACATCAGCGATCTGGCCAACGGCGAGGTCTGCGTTGCCCTGGGCTATAACGGTGACGTGCTGCAGTCCCAGGATCGCGCCGCCAGCGCCGGCCAGGGCGTGCGGGTCGGCTACAGCATCCCGCGCGAAGGCAGCCTGGCCTGGTTCGACCTGATGGCGATCCCGGCCGACGCTCCGCACCCGGAAGCCGCCCACAAGTTCATGAACTATGTGCTGCAGCCCGAAGTGGCCGCCGGTATTTCCAATTTCGTCTACTTCGCCGTGGCGAATACCGAAGCCGAACCGCTGCTCGACGAAGCGGTCCGCAGCAACCCCGGGATCTATCCGTCGGCCGACGTGAGGGCCAAGCTGTTCTCGCAGAATGCCCACACCGCCAGGTTCGACCGTCTGCTGACCCGCAGCTGGATCCGCGTCAAGACCGGCCGCTGAGCCCCGACGGTGCCGCCCCGACGGGGCGGCCATCACTGAGGATAGTCCCATGCAATTGTCCGAGAATATTCAGAGTCCGGAGCCCGCCCGTGCCCCGGCCGAGCTGCAGGCGCCCTGGACCCGGCCCGATGCCGAGCCTTTCGTGCGGATCGAGAATGTCAGCAAGTCGTTCGGCGATTTCGTCGCCGTCGACAATATCTCCCTCGACATCTATCAGTCGGAGCTGTTCTGCCTGCTCGGTGGCTCCGGCTCCGGCAAAAGCACGCTGCTGCGCATGCTGGCCGGCTTCGAAACCCCGAGCAGCGGCCGCATTCTGATCGACGGCGTCGATATCTGTGCGATTCCGGCCTGGAAGCGGCCGGTCAACATGATGTTCCAGTCCTATGCGCTCTTCCCGCACCTTTCGGTGGCGGACAACGTCGCCTTCGGCCTGAGACGCGATGGCGTGCCCCGGGCCGAAGTGAAGCAGCGGGTCGCCGAGATGCTGGAACTGGTGCAGCTGGGCCACCTGGGACGGCGCAAGCCCCATCAGCTTTCCGGTGGCCAGCGCCAGCGGGCCGGCGCGGGCGCTGATCAAAAGGCCCAAGCTGCTGCTGCTCGACGAGCCCCTGGGCGCGCTGGACAAGAAACTGCGCGAGGAGACCCAGTTCGAGCTGATCAATATCCAGGAAAACCTCGGCGTCACCTTCATGGTCGTGACCCACGACCAGGAGGAGGCGATGACGCTGTCGACCCGCATCGGGGTGATGAACCAGGGCCGGATCGTTCAGATCGGCGAGCCCCACGATCTCTACGAGTATCCGCAGAACCGTTTCGTGGCCCAGTTCGTCGGCTCGGTGAACCTGTTCGAGGGGCTGGTGACCGAGGACGAACCCGACTACGTGCGCATCCATTCGCCGGAGGCCGGTGCCAGCTTCTACGTCAACCACGGCATCAGCTGTGCTCCGGGGCAGAAGGTCTGGACCGCCGTGCGCCCGGAGAAGATCCGCATCTCCCGCGAGCAGCCCGATTCCGCCGACAACTGTGTCAGCGGCACCGTCGACGAGGTGGCCTACATGGGCAGCCTGTCGGTGTTCCGGGTGCTGCTGCCGGGCGGCAGGCAGGTCAGGGTGACGAAGCCGAACATGGCCCGTCGTTTCGACGAGCGACTGCGTTACCGGGACCGGGTCTATCTGTCCTGGGGCGCCGACAGCTGCGTGGTGCTGACATCATGAATACCCTTTCGGAATCCGTACCGCTGACGCCGGGCCGCCTGCGCCTGTCGCTGGTCTGGCTGCAGGGGCGCCTGCGCGGCGGGCAGGCGCTGGTGGCGTCGGTGCCGACCCTCTGGCTGGGGCTGTTTTTCCTGATCCCCTTCCTGGTGGTGTTCAAGATCTCGCTGGCCGAAACCGCCATCGCGGTGCCGCCCTACAGCGCACTGCTGGATTGGGACGGCGCCATGGCGAACCTGCAGGTCAACTTCGGCAACTACCAGTTCCTGTTCGAGGACTCGCTCTATCTCGACGCCTACCTGAACTCGATCAAGGTGGCCGGCATCTCGACACTGATCGCACTGGTGATCGCCTACCCGATGGCCTACGTGATTGCGCGCGCCAGCCCGGGCCGGCGCCTGGTGCTGCTGTCGCTGGTGATCCTGCCGTTCTGGACCTCCTTCCTGCTGCGGGTCTACGCCTGGATGGGCTTCCTCAAGAAGAACGGCGTGATCAATGACCTGCTGATGTCGCTGGGACTGATCGATCAGCCGCTGACGATGCTGCAGACCGATTTCGCGGTCTATATCGGCATTATCTACACCTATCTGCCGTTCATGATCCTGCCGCTCTACAGCGCCCTGGAAAAGCTCGACGACAGCCTGCTGGAAGCGGCCGAGGATCTCGGCTGCCGGCCGCTGCAGCGTTTCTGGCTGGTGACGGTGCCGCTGTCGCTGCCGGGCATCGTCGCAGGCTGCCTGCTGGTCTTCATTCCGGCGGTCGGCGAGTTCGTGATTCCGGCGCTGCTCGGCGGTTCCGATACGCTGATGATCGGCCGGGTGCTATGGGACGAGTTCTTCCTCAACCGCGACTGGCCGATGGCCTCGGCGGTGGCGATCCTGATGCTGCTGTTCCTGGTGGTGCCGATCATGCTGTTCCGCAACGCCCAGGGCCGCAAGGAGGCTGCATGATGCTGCGCAATCCCGGTTACATGAAGGTGTCGGCCTGGCTGGGCTTCCTGTTCCTCTATGCGCCGATCGTTTCGCTGATCGTCTACAGCTTCAACGCATCGAAGCTGGTCACCGTCTGGGGTGGTTTCTCGCTGAAGTGGTACGGTGCGCTGCTGGAAAACGACCAGATCATCGATGCCGCCCTGGTCAGTCTCAAGGTCGCGGTGACCAGCGCCACCCTGGCGGTGATTCTCGGTACCCTGGCCGGCTTCTGCCTGTCGCGTTTCGGTCGCTTCCGCGGCCGGCTGGCGCTGTCGGGCATGATCACCGCGCCGCTGGTGATGCCAGAAGTCATTACCGGCCTGTCGCTGCTGCTGCTGTTCGTGGCACTGGAGGGGATGTTCGGCTGGCCGGCCGGTCGCGGCACCACTACAGTGATCATTGCCCACACGACCTTTTGCATGGCCTATGTCGCCGTGGTGGTGCAGTCGCGCCTGGCCAGTCTCGACGAGTCGCTGGAAGAGGCGGCGATGGACCTCGGCGCCCATCCGTCGTCGCTGTTTTTCCTGGTCACGCTGCCGCTGATCGCACCGGCACTGATCTCCGGCTGGCTGCTGTCGTTCACGCTGTCCCTCGACGACCTGGTGATCGCCAGTTTCGTCTCGGGGCCGGGCAACAGCACCCTGCCGATGGTGATCTTCTCCAAGGTCCGCCTCGGCGTCACGCCGGAGATCAATGCGCTGGCGACCCTGATGATCGCCGTGGTGGCGCTGGGCGTACTGGCCGCGGCCTGGCAGATGCGCCGCCAGGCCGCCGCACCCCGGCGATGTGATATTCGTCAGTTTGTCTATGTTGTAAAAAACTTAGCTTCGTAGGTTGGGTGTAGCGAAGCGAAACCCAGCACCTTAACAGGAGCCTGCACCAATGTTGGGTTGCGGCCATCGTTGGATTTCGCGCCTTCGGCGCTCCACCCAACCTACGATCTGCCCAAACTGCATTTGGAGTAAGCATGAAATGAAAATAGGTATTCTCGAAACCGGCACCAGCCCGCAGGAGCTGGCGGCCGACTACGGCAGTTACGCCGACCTCTTCGTGCGCCAGCTCGGTGCCATCGATCCGCAGCTGCAGTTCGAGTGCTACCGCGTGGTCGATGACCGTTTCCCGACCTCGGCCGCCGACTGCGACGGCTGGCTGATCACCGGCTCCCGCCACGGCGTCTACGAGGGCCTGCCCTGGATGCGCCGGCTCAAGGATTTCATTCTCGAGCTCTGGCAGGCGGGTCGGCCGCTGGTCGGTATCTGCTTCGGCCACCAGATCGTCGCCGAAGCCCTGGGTGGCCGGGTCGAAAAGTCGCACCGGGGCTGGGGCGTCGGCCTGCATCGCTACCAGCTGGTGGGGGATTGCAACGGCCTCGGCGGGCGTGGCGGGAGCCTGACGCTGAATGCGCTGCACCAGGATCAGATCCTGGACAAGCCGGCCGGGGCGCGGGTATTCGCCTCGTCCGACTTCTGCCCCTACGCCGGGTTGCAGTACGACGACCGTATCCTGACATTCCAGGCCCATCCGGAGTTCAGCGTCGACTACACGGCGGCACTGCTCGAGGTGCGAAAGGGGCAGCCGATCACCCTGGAGCGGGCCGAAGCGGCGATCGCAGGCCTGCGCCAGCCCGGCGTCGCCACCGATGCCGAGCGCACGCTGCGGGCGATGATCGACTTCCTGCGCGGGCCTGCAGTCGAGGTGCCGGCAGCGGCCGGACTCTGAGGAGCAAACCATGTGCCGGGACGACAGCGGGGCGGGCAACTGGCAACGGGAGATTGCGACCCTGATCGACCATATTCGCCAGCCCGGCTTTCCCCGCCTGCTGGCCGGGGTGCTCGGGCGGTTGGTGCACAACGATACCATGCTGCTGGCGGTCTACCGCGAAGGCGAGCGGCCGGTCGTGCTCTATTCCGAGAGCGACGATGACCAGAGCCCGGCGATGCAGCGCTATCTCAGCGAAGCCTATATGCTGGACCCGCTGTTCAACGCCGTGCGCCGCGAGATCCGCCCCGGCGTCCAGCGCCTGGCCGAGATCGCGCCGGACTCCTTCGAGCAGAGCGAGTACTACCGCAGCTGCTACCGCGAGTTCAATCTTGCCGACGAGGTGATCCTCTTCATCTATCCCGAGCCCGGTGTCGCCTTCACCGTCTCGATCGGTCGCGGCCCGGAACTGGGCTCGGTGACCCGGGCCGAACGCCAGGCGCTGCAGGGGCTCTTCCCGATCATCGAGGCGCTGGTCAACCAGTTCTGGCTGGTGCAGTCCGCCAGCTATCTGCCGGAGCGGCGTGCCGGCGGCGCCCTGACCCAGGCGCTGGACACCTTCGGCAGCGGCGTCCTGACCGCCCGCGAGCGGCAGATCGCGGGTCTGGTGCTGCGCGGCTTCTCGACCGAGGCGATCGCGGCGGAGCTCAGTATCAGCACCGGCACCGTCAAGGTCCACCGGCGCAACATGCACGGCCGCTTCAACACCTCGACCCAGTCCGAGCTGTTCGCACTCTTTCTCGATCATCTCGGCACCCTGGCGCCGTTATAGCAGGGTGTGCCTCTAAAGGATGGCTCTGGGGGCTGAACCGTTCTGGCGTAGAAGAGTGTTCTGGTCGATCATATATTCCGTCGATATTTGGTGAGCCGCAGCACCGAGCGCCCGGGCGATGCTGCCGAAATGGCCCGGCTTGATCTCGGGTCGAACGATCCCCTGCATGTCCAGTCGATCGAGCTGTCTTTCTACCTCGCCAACAAGGCGATCCCGGATGTTGGGTGGAAAGGCTCCATCGATTATCACGGCCTCGAAGTCGATGACCGCCAGGGTGGAGATTATGGCATGGGCCAGGCTTCGCCCCGCCCGGCTCATCCAGGTCTGTACAAGCGGTTCAATTGCGCCCCAGTCGCTGTCTTCGGAGTAGATTTGCAGCAATGGATCGCCGCCACTATCGGCTATCATGCGTTCGAGGACGACGAGAGAGGCGTGGTCGACCAGGCGGTCACCGCCGGGTTCGTCTGGCACGCGCAGCGGGCCGAAGCCTCCCGAGCTTCCGCGTCGTCCGGGAAAGACGCTGCCGTTCAAGACGACACCGCCACCTATGAAGGTGCCCACGAAAAAATAGACCAGGTCCTGTGCATCAATAGGGGGGCGAAAACGAGCTCGGCTCTGCACGCGGCGGTGCCGTCGTTTTCGACGGTGATCGGCCAGGGAACGAGGTGTTTTAGCTCAGCCTCCAGGTCGAAATTCCGCCATCTATCCATTTCGCTCTTCGGTGCTCCAATTTCGGCAGTCCAGCTCCACAGCTCGAACGGCATGGCCACATTCAGGCCGGCGATATCGTTCTGAGAGGTTCCGGCCGATTTCAGAAGAGATGGCAACGTCTCTTTTACGAAACGCAACGTGTCGGCTGGCGTTGGATACGAATGTAGTTCAGTTTGCCGAGCGAGCACTTCGCCCACGAAGTTGACAACGATAAGGTCGAAGGTATGTCGGCCGATCTTGAGCCCCAAATAATACCGGGCATCCGGGTTCAGCTTCATGGGGACAGAGGGCTGTCCGATACGCCCGCGAATCGGATTACACCTGAGAAGGAGTCCCTCTGCTTCCAGTGCCCGGAAGATGACTGATACTGCGTTTGGCGACAGTCCCGTTATCCTTGTCGCCTCCGCCTTAGTGAGCTTGCCATGGGTGCGGACCAGATGCAGGATCAAGCGTTCGTTGATCCCTCTTACTGTCGTCAGGTTGGATCCCTTCAGCGGATGAGCACGCAGGGAGCCTTTTTCATTACTAGCCATCTTCTTCACTCTGAACGCTGCAACTGTCGGGAACCGACACCAATTGTCACCGCTTTCACCGTTGCAGATAAGAGGGCCTGCGAACAATTTTCAGAGGCCTGCTTGGACCTGGCCCTGATGTGCCCCTCTGCTGTGTTGCAGGGCTTGGAAAGGGCTGCGGCCTAGTACTCATCCAGCTTTTTAAAGCTTCGTTTGGCATCGTTTCCAGCGTAATGACATGGAAGATGGTAGCAGAGTGACTGGATCCGACCAATACTTAATTCATTTGAAAGTACTTATTGACGGTCTATCGACTCATGTCTATGATGCGAATGGCGTGAAGTTGAAGACGAAATCGCGGTATGGCTGCTCGACCTGACGTGCGAACTGTCTGTTATGCCGCCTGGGGTAAAGTCGCGTCCCTGATGACTTCTTCTGATTGTCCATTTAATTACTTCAAAATGAATTAATTATATGGCTGGTGAAAAGACCTGTATTCCACAAGGAGAATAATAATGACCACAGTCAACGCCGGTGTTGCCGCACTGGTCACCGCTACCGCATTGATGGGCGCTGCGCTCACGGGTACCGCAATGGCAGACGAGCATAAAACAAGTGCTTGCCTGATCACCAAGACCGATACCAATCCTTTCTTCGTCAAGATGCGGGAGGGTGCCGCTGCCAAGGCCGAAGAACTTGGTATTGAGCTTAAGGCATTCGCAGGAAAGATCGACGGCGACCATGAGACTCAGGTTCAAGCCATTGAAACCTGCATTGCCGACGGCGCCAAGGGTATTCTACTCACCGCCTCGGATACTTCCTCGATAGTATCTGCCGTCCAGCAAGCCCGTGACGCAGGCGTTCTCGTCATCGCCCTAGACACACCTCTCGATCCACCTGAGGCAGCCGACGCTACCTTTGCCACGGACAACTTCCGCGCAGGTGAGCTGATCGGCGCCTGGGCTGCTGGCAAACTCGGTGATGGCGCGAAAGACGCACGCATCGGCCTTCTGAATATCAATGTCAGCCAGCCTTCCGTGGGGGTGCTGCGAAACCAGGGTTTTCTTCAGGGCTTCGGCATCGAGCTCGTCGACCCGAAAAAGTGGGGTGACGAGACCGATCCGCGCATCGTTGGCCAAGACATCTCCGAGGGGAACGAAGAAGGTGGGCGTAAGGGGATGGAAAACCTTCTCGCCAATGATCCAATGATCAATGTGGTCTACACCATCAACGAGCCGGCTGCGGCAGGGGCTTATCAGGCGCTGAAAGCCATCGGACGCGAGGACGATGTGTTGATCGTGTCGGTTGACGGTAGCTGTTCCGGCGTGGCGAATATCAGGGATGGCTCACTCGGTGCTACCGCACAGCAATATCCGCTGCTCATGGCTTCGCGCGGCATCGAGGCGATCAAGAAATGGGCCCAGGATGGCGTTAAGCCCGAGCCGACCCCGGGCAAGAGCTTCTTCGATACTGGTGCTTCTCTAGTCACGGATGAAGCTGTCGAAAACGTCCAGTCGATCTCGGTTGCAGAGGGTGCCGAACGCTGCTGGGGTTGATCATCTGCTCTTGAAGGACGGGGCTGCCGGCACGGCTTTAAATAAGCCGCGCCGATAGTCACTCCTGTCGCTCAAAACCAAATAAGTAAAAACTTCAGAGAGGACCCCCATGTCCAAAACTGATTTGAAAGGGCAAGATTACGAATCCGTTCTTGCCAATGCCAGCCAGTCCGTTGCCGTTTTCGAGCATCGCCGTTCCAGTTTCGCCCACAGGCTGCAGCACGCGCTACATATGAACCCCTCGATCGTGCCTTTGATCGTGCTCGTTCTCTCGATAGTCATCTTCAGCGCATTGCTTGGTTCCAAGTTCCTTTCGCCCTTTGCGCTTACGTTGATCCTGCAGCAGGTTCAGATCGTGGGTATCGTCGCCGCGGCCCAGAGCCTTGTCATTTTGACTGCAGGCATCGATCTCTCGGTGGGCGCGATCATGGTGCTGTCCTCAGTCGTGATGGGCCAGTTCACCTTCCGCTATGGTATCCCCGTCCCCATCAGCATCCTGTGTGGCCTTCTCTGCGGCACCTTATGCGGTTATATCAATGGCCTGCTGGTGTCGAGGGTCAAGTTGCCGCCCTTTATCGTTACTCTTGGCATGTGGCAGATCGTTCTTGCCACGAACTTCCTGTACTCCGCCAATGAATCCATACGGGCGCAGGATATCGAAACCCATGCTCCGCTCCTGCACTTCTTCGGTACGAAATTCAGCATAGGCGGTGCAGTCTTTACCGCGGGTGTTGTTTTTATGATAGCGCTCGTACTGGTGCTCTCCTATGCGCTGCGCCACACCGCCTGGGGTCGTCACGTTTATGCCGTGGGTGATGACAAGGAGGCCGCTGAGCTCTCGGGTGTCAAGACGGACCGGGTGCTCCTTTCGGTCTACATGCTTTCCGGTCTCATCTGCGCCTTCGCGGGTTGGGCGATGATCGGCCGAATCGGATCCGTCTCGCCGACAGCGGGCCAGCTCGCCAACATCGAATCCATCACCGCCGTGGTAATCGGGGGGATCTCGCTCTTCGGTGGTCGCGGCTCAATTCTCGGTACCCTGTTTGGCGCGCTCATCGTCGGGGTCTTCACACTCGGATTGCGGCTTCTCGGAGCCGATGCGCAGTGGACCTATCTCCTCATTGGCGTACTTATCATCGGCGCGGTTGCCGTGGATCAGTGGATCAGAAAGGTGTCAGTCTAATGCAAACTCCAACTCCCATTCTAGAAGCGAAGAACCTTGTAAAGCGCTACGGCCGCGTAACCGCCCTGGATCATTGCGATTTCGAACTCTACCCGGGTGAGGTTCTGGCAGTAATCGGCGACAACGGCGCAGGCAAGTCCTCCCTGATCAAGGCGATCTCCGGCGCGGTGATCCCTGAGGAGGGTGAGATTTACCTGGAAGGCAAAAGGGTTAACTTTTCTTCACCGCTTGATGCACGAGAGCATGGAATCGAAACGGTCTATCAGCAACTCGCGATGTCGCCGGCGCTATCGATAGCAGACAACATGTTCATGGGGCGCGAGCTGTTGAAACCCGGCATTAGGGGCAGGTTGTTTCGGCAGCTGGATCGCCCGGCGATGGAGAAATTCGCCCGCGAGAAGCTCAGTGAGCTGGGCCTCATGACGATCCAGAACATCCGGCAGGCAGTCGAGACGCTTTCTGGCGGCCAGCGCCAGGGGTGGCCGTGGCCCGGGCTGCCGCTTTCGGTTCCAAGGTAATCATCCTGGACGAGCCGACGGCCGCCCTCGGCGTCAAGGAAAGCCGCCGAGTGTTGGAACTCATTCTCGAAGTGAAATCTCGTGGCATCCCGATTGTGCTCATCAGCCACAACATGCCGCATGTCTTCGAGGTGGCCGATCGCATACACATTCATCGGCTCGGCAAGCGACTTTGCGTGATCCGGCCAGAAGACTACACCATGAACGACGCAGTGGCCTTCATGACCGGCGCGAAGGAACCGCCTCAATTGGCACAGGCAGTCTAAGCGATGGTGCATGCTGATATCGAAGCCGTCATGGCGCTGATAGATACTGTGGCGCGGCCCGGGCAGCGAATCCTGATCGCCATTGCGGGCCCGCCCGGTTCGGGGAAGTCAACACTCGCCGAAGCTGTAGTCGAACAGCTGAATTCGAAAGTCGGAAGTCAGTCCCAGGCGGCCCTTATTCCGATGGACGGCTTTCATCTCGACAATCAGGATCTGGACAAACAAGGACTACTGACACGGAAGGGTGCGCCAGAGACTTTCGACGCGAAAGGGCTGGTTCGACTGGTTCGTCGTATCAGGAATGGTGGTGCCGATATTCACTACCCACTGTTCGATCGAACGAGTGACCGATGTCTGGTTGACGCGGGCCTTTTGAAGGCAGGGACCCCCATCGTCGTGGTCGAGGGTAACTACCTGCTTCTCGAGGATTCACCATGGAAGGCTCTTGCTGGTCTATTCGACGCTACTGTTTTCCTGGCACCGCCCGTCGAGACTCTTGAAGAGCGGCTTATCCTGCGTTGGCTGAATTATGGACTCTCTCCGGAGATGGCTG
The DNA here is from genome assembly GCF_042661465.1 of Marinobacterium aestuariivivens. Taxonomy (NCBI): domain Bacteria; kingdom Pseudomonadati; phylum Pseudomonadota; class Gammaproteobacteria; order Oceanospirillales; family Oceanospirillaceae; genus Marinobacterium; species Marinobacterium aestuariivivens. The sequence goes on from NZ_JBHSWE010000001.1 coordinate 2,750,554, forward strand.
CGGAAAAGGCACGTGGCAACGACCTTCGGAACGCACGCCTAGTCCTTGAAAAAAGTGTCACCGCCGACCTGTTACTGACTTAGGAGGTAGATGAAAGCGAAAACCTTCCTCAATGGTCTGCACAGGTGCCGCTTATATTAAAAATTCGCGATGCCGCTGAGTCAGCTGTTATCTCGAGGCTTTTCGAAGCGAGCGGGAGTACGGCCACCCCTTTCTCTGAGTTCATGGGTCTCATGTGAGCGTCCAGCTGTAACGCGCCAGCCAGGAAGCCTTGCATTCACTTCTGTCGGGAAGCGTCAGCTGACACGCCCAGGGCTCTTGCAGCCTGAAGAACGGCTTCGATGCCTGCTGAGCAACTGCTCGGTCTTGGGGGGCCTGGTAATCCGCATGGACAACCTGAAATTGCTAAACGAGCCGGAATGTTCCTCTCAACACCGACTTTCCAGGAGAGATTATGTCTACATTATTAGAGCAACTGAGACAATACAGCACCGTAGTCGCCGATACCGGTGACCTCGAGGCCATACAGCGATTCAAGCCCGAGGATGCCACCACCAATCCGTCGTTGATTCTCAAGGCGGTGCAGTCGGGCCAGTACGATGCCCTGCTCGACGAGATCGTCGCTGTCGCGCGGGACCATAACGGTACACTGGAGGACGCTATCGACGAGGCCTGCGACCGCCTGGTGGTGGCGATGGGCTGCCTGATCCTCGATCATGTGCCGGGGCGGGTTTCGACAGAGGTGAGTGCGCGCCTGTCGTTCGACAAGGAGGCCAGCATTGCCAAGGCGCGCCGGCTGGTCGAACTATACGAAGAGGCCGGCATCGGCCGCGACCGCATCCTGATCAAGCTCGCCGCCACCTGGGAGGGCATCCGCGCCGCCGAGGTGCTCGAACGCGAGGGCATCGAGTGCAACCTGACACTGATCTTCAGCTTTATTCAGGCCCGCGCCTGCGCCGAGGCCGGCGCCTACCTGATCTCGCCGTTCGTCGGCCGCATCCTCGACTGGTACCGCAAGGCCGATCCCGCAACCGACTACGCGCCCGACGAGGAGCCGGGGGTGCTGCAAGTGCGGGAGATCTACCATTACTTCCGTCGCCACCAGTACCCCACAGTGGTGATGGGCGCGAGCTTTCGCAACAGCGGCGAGGTCCTGGCGTTGGCCGGCTGCGACCGCCTGACCATCAGCCCGGCGCTGCTCGAGGAACTGGCCGGTAGTGACGGCCCGGTCACGCGGGTGCTGTCCGACAGCGGCGAGCGCGCCGGACGGCCGGCACCGATCACCGAAGTTGAGTTCCGCTGGCAGCTGAACGAGGACGCGATGGCGACCGAGAAGCTGGCCGAGGGTATCCGCGGCTTCGAGGCGGATCAGCTCAAGCTCGAGGCGCTGCTGCGCGAGCGCCTGGCAGGAGGTGCCGCATGAACGCCCCCGCAGCTCACAGCGAACTGAGCCGCCGTACCCTGGCCAACGCCGTCCGCGCCCTGAGCATGGATGCCGTGCAACAGGCCAACTCCGGTCACCCCGGCGCACCGATGGGCATGGCCGATATCGCCGAAGTGCTCTGGCGCGACCACCTGCGCCACAACCCGGCCAACCCGGACTGGCCCGACCGCGATCGCTTCGTGCTGTCCAATGGCCACGGCTCGATGCTGCTCTACAGCCTGCTGCACCTGAGCGGCTACGACCTGCCGCTCGACGCGCTCAGGCGCTTCCGCCAGCTGCTCTCGAAGACCCCCGGGCATCCCGAATACGGCTATGCCCCCGGCGTCGAGACCACCACCGGCCCGCTGGGGCAGGGGCTGGCCAACGCCGTCGGCCTGGCGCTGGCCGAACGGACCCTGGCGGCGCAGTTCAACCGGCCGGGCCATGCCATCGTCGACCATCACACCTACGCCTTCGTCGGCGACGGCTGCCTGATGGAGGGGATCTCCCACGAGGTCTGCTCGCTGGCCGGCACTCTGGGCCTGGGCAAGCTGATCGTTGTCTACGACGACAACGGCATCTCCATCGACGGCGAGGTCGAGGGCTGGTTCAGCGACGACACCCCGGCGCGCTTTCGCGCCTACGGCTGGCAGGTGATCGAGGCGGTCGACGGCCATGATGCCGCCGCCATCGATCGGGCTATCCGCGATGCGAAGGCCGAGACGCAGCGGCCGAGCCTGATCTGCTGCAAGACCACCATCGGCTTCGGTTCGCCAAACAAGGCCGGTACCCACGACTGCCACGGTGCCCCTTTGGGCGACGACGAGATCGCCGCGACCCGTGACGCGCTCGGCTGGCCCCATGCGCCCTTCGAGGTACCCGACGATATCCGGGGGCCTGGGATACCCGGGATGCCGGTGCGGCCCGCGAGCGGGACTGGCGGCAGCGCTTCGAGACCTATCGCGCCGCGCATCCGGCGCTGGCTGCCGAGTTCGAACGTCGCCAGGCCGGCGAACTGCCGCCGAACTGGAAGGCATTGAGTCTGGAGCTGTTGCAGCGCTGCCAGCAGCAGGGCCGCACCCTGGCGAGCCGCAAGAGTTCGCAGCAGGTGCTGGAAGCCCTGGGGCCGGCCTTGCCGGAGCTGCTCGGTGGCTCGGCGGACCTGGCGCCGTCCAACCTGACGCAGTGGTCCGGCTCGAAAGCCGTTTCGGCCGAGGCCGCAGACGGCAACTATATCCATTATGGTGTGCGCGAATTCGGCATGAGCGCCATCATGAACGGCCTGGCGCTGCATGGCGGTTTCATCCCGTACGGCGGCACCTTCCTGATGTTCATGGAATACGCCCGCAATGCCGTGCGTATGGCCGCGCTGATGGGGATCCGCAATATCTTCGTCTATACCCACGATTCCATCGGTCTCGGCGAGGACGGCCCGACCCATCAACCGATCGAGCAGCTCGCCAGCCTGCGTCAGACGCCGAACATGGAGACCTGGCGCCCCTGTGACGAAACCGAAACCGCGGCCGCCTGGTGTGCCGCGCTCGAACGCAGCGACGGCCCAAGTGCCCTGGCGCTGTCGCGACAGAACCTCCCGGCCCTGGAACGTAGCGAGGCGCAGATTAATGACATTAGCCGCGGCGGCTACATTCTACGGGATTGTGCCGGTACGCCCGAGCTGGTTTTGCTGGCCACAGGCTCGGAGGTGGCGTTGGCCATGAAGGCGGCTGATCGGCTAAGTGCTTCGGGTGTGGCGGTGCGGGTGCTGTCGTTGCCCTGCGTCGAACGTTTCGCCAAACAGGACGCGACCTATCGCGATACCCTGTTGCCGCCGACGGTGCGGGCACGGGTTGCGATCGAGATGGCACAACCGGACGGCTGGTATCGCTGGGTGGGTCTCGACGGTGCCGTGATCGGCATGGAGACTTTCGGCGAATCGGCGCCGGCCGAGGCGTTGTTCCACCATTTCGGCTTTACGGTCGAGCGTGTGGTCGAAACGGCCCGAAACGTCATGCGCAGGTATTGAAGTGCTGGCCGGGTACCGGATTGCCCGGCCATACCTGTATGGGCAAGCCAATAGCCTGCAACTTTTACAGAGCCGACCGAGATGCGGCACGTGATATCGCCCTTACATCGGAGCGCCTCACGATTTCGTGGCAGGCTGTATCCAGCTCCTGCCTTCCGCTATGCGGTGCGGTTCGTTGCATTCGCCAGGCCGGAGAGCCCATGGAGTGCCGGTAAGCGAAGCGACCGCCATGGATGGCGGGAGGCCGCCCCGCGGGAAGCCTGGCATTGCAGGAGCGAATGCCAGCGTACCGCACCGATTGTTTGCCGGTTTCGTGGCGTTTCAGGCACACTTAGCCTCTTTGAAAAAACGCCGAACCTCAAATCCATGCTCAACGTCGTGCTCTACCAGCCGGAAATTCCGCCCAATACCGGCAACATCATCCGCCTGTGCGCCAATACCGGCTTCCGGCTGCATCTGATCGAGCCGCTGGGGTTCGATTTCGACGACAAGAAGCTGCGCCGCGCCGGACTCGACTATCACGAATTCGCCGCGGTACGGCGCTGGCATGACCTCGAGGACTGTATAGCGGCGCTGCAGCCCGCCCATGTCTGGGCCCTGACGACCCGGGGCAGCCGCTGCTACAGCGAAGCCCGGTTCGCGCCCGGCGATGTGCTGCTGTTCGGCCCCGAGACCCGTGGGTTGCCGGCCGAGGTGCTGGATGCGCTGCCGGCCGGGCGGCGCCTGCGGTTGCCGATGAGGCAGGACAGCCGCAGCCTGAATCTGTCGAACTGCTGCGCCGTGGTGGTCTACGAGGCCTGGCGGCAGCTTGGCTTCGTGACGGGAGAATGAATTAGCATGAGTAAATTTCACGCCGAGCTTGGGGTTGGGTGCCGCTGTTGGCAAAGGGATGTGACTTAATGACCTGTATGTTATGGGGTTTTTAGTACTTGCGCTCTTTTCCGTATTAAATCTATTCACGGAAATGACCCGTGCTTTAAACCCTGAATCGGCCTATTCGAAATCCTTATTGACGCTTACGTAAAGCATTACTAGTATGTCCGGACTCTCTCCCCACAAGGGAGCGATGTTGGAAATCGAATCATCCGGCCCGCGCTACGTCGTGCCGGACAATAACAACAAGGCGTTTCTCCCGTGCCGCGATCCGGCTGGGAAGGTCGAGGATTTCAACATGGTCATCTGGCAGCATCTGCTCAAGGCGCGTCGCTGCGCCCACCTCTCCACCGGCGGCCCCGCCCGCACTCCCGACTCGTACCGAATCTCCATCGGCGCTATCGCACGGCTCTAAAACCGTCACTGCGCTTTTCCAGTTTTTTCATCAGTTTCAGCCTGTAACGCTTTTTGCGCGGACAGTGCGCGCGTGTCTGCAGGCAAGGATATCCGTATGAGTCAGGACATCAGTCTCAACGACAAGTGGGAACTCGACGCCGGCCGCGTCTATCTGACCGGCAGCCAGGCGCTGGCGCGTCTGCCAATGCTGCAGGCCCAGCGCGACAAGGCCGAGGGCCTGAGCACCGCCGGCTTCATCTCCGGTTACCGCGGTTCGCCGCTCGGCGGCTTCGACAAGACGCTGTGGCAGGCGAAGAAATATCTCGCCGAACACCATATCCATTTCCAGCCCGGTATCAACGAGGACCTCGGCGCGACCGCGGTCTGGGGTTCGCAGCAGGTGAACCTGTTCGAGGGCGCCAAATACGACGGTGTCTTCGCCCTCTGGTACGGCAAGGGACCGGGCGTCGACCGTACCGGTGATGTGCTCAAGCATGCCAATGCCGCCGGTAGCTCGACCCACGGCGGCGTACTGGCGATCGCCGGCGACGACCATGCCTGCAAGTCCTCGACCCTGCCGCACCAGAGCGACTACGCCTTCATCGATGCGATGATGCCGGTGCTGCATCCGAGCGGTATCCAGGAGATGTTCGACTACGGCCTCTACGGCTGGGCCATGTCCCGCTTCAGCGGCTGCTGGGTCGGCTTCAAGGCGCTGGCCGAGGTGCTGGATTCCTCGATATCGGCGGATCTCGACCCGAACCGGGTGCAGATCCGGCTGCCGCAAGACTTCGAACTGCCGGCCGGGGGCTCAATGCCCGCTGGCCCGACAAGCCGCTGCAGCAGGAGGAGCGGCTGCATCGCTACAAGCTCGAGGCCGCCAAGGCGTTCTGCCGCGCCAACCGCCTGGACCGGGTGGTGCAGGACAGTTCCAATGCCCGCTTCGGCATCGTCACCACCGGTAAGTCCTACCTCGATGTGCAGCAGGCACTGGTCGATCTCGGCCTCGGCGAAGCCGAGTGCGCCGCCATCGGCCTGCGGCTGTACAAGGTCGCGATGCCCTGGCCGCTGGAGCCGGAAGGGGTGCGCGAATTCGCCACCGGACTCGAGGAGATCCTGGTGGTCGAGGAGAAACGTGGCCTGATCGAGGAACAGCTCAAGGAGCAGCTCTATGGCTGGCAGGACCAGGTGCGTCCGCGCATTGTCGGCAAGCGTGATGACCAGGGCGCCGAGCTGCTGCCGTCGATCGCCGAGCTGACCCCGGCGATGGTGGCCCGCGCCATCGCTTCGCGCCTTCAGGGCAAATATGACAGCGACAGGCTGCGCCAGCGTCTGAGCTTCCTCACCGACAAGGAAGCGAGCCTGGCGCAGCCGCGGGAACTGCTCGAGCGCACACCGCATTTCTGTTCCGGCTGCCCGCACAACACCTCGACCGTGGTGCCGGAAGGCAGCCGCGCCCTAGGCGGCATCGGCTGTCACTACATGGCCACCTGGATGGACCGCGACACCGACACCTTCACCCAGATGGGTGGCGAGGGGGTGACCTGGGTCGGCCAGGCGCCGTTCACGAATGAAAAGCATGTATTCCAGAATCTCGGCGACGGCACCTATTTCCATTCCGGCCTGCTGGCCGTGCGCGCCGCCATCGCCTCGGGTGCCAACATCACCTACAAGATCCTCTACAACGATGCGGTGGCGATGACCGGCGGCCAGCCGGTGGACGGCACCCTGACGGTGCAGCAGATCAGTCATCAGCTCTATGGCGAGGGCGTGCGCCGCATCGCCGTGGTCAGCGACGATCCGCAGAAATACCCGTCGCGCGCCGATTTCGCCGATCGCACCACCTTCCACCACCGCGACGATCTCGACGCGGTGCAGCGCGAAATGCGCGAGATCGAGGGCTGCTCGGTGATGATCTACGACCAGACCTGCGCCGCCGAGAAGCGTCGCCGCCGCAAGCGCGGCACCATGGAAGACCCGAACCAGCGCGTGCTGATCAACCCGGAGGTCTGCGAGGGCTGCGGTGACTGCGGCGTGCAGTCCAACTGCCTGTCGGTGCTGCCGCTCGAGACCGGGCGCGGTCGCAAGCGCACCATCGACCAGTCCGCCTGCAACAAGGACTTCAGCTGCGTGCGCGGCTTCTGCCCGAGCTTCGTCACCGTCAAGGGCGGCAAGTTGCGCAAGCCCGCCGGTGTCGGCCAGGTCGAGTTCCCGGCGCTGCCGGAACCGGTCTTCGTCGGCGAGAACAACCCCTACGGCATTCTGCTGACCGGCGTCGGCGGCACCGGCGTGGTGACCGTCAGTGCACTGCTGGGCATGGCCGCCCATATCGAAGGCAAGGGCGTGGCGGTGCTGGACCAGGCGGGCCTGGCGCAGAAGTTCGGCGCGGTGGTCAGCCATGTGCGCATCGCCGAGCGTCAGCAGGATATCCATGCGGTGCGCATCCCGGCCGGCGAAGCCGATCTGATGATCGCCTTCGACCTCATGGTCGGCGCCAGTGCGGACGCGCTGGCCAAGCTCGACAGCCGCTTTTCCCGCGCCGTGGTCAACACCCAGAAAGCGATGCCGGCGGCCTTTACCCGCGAGCCGGACCTGAAGTTCCCCGGCGAGTCGATGGAGCGCGCGATCCAGGATGCGGTCCGGGCCGACGGCGGCTTCTTCCTCGATGCGTCGGATCTGGCGCTGGCGCTGATGGGCGACGGCATGGCGGTGAACCTCTTTACCCTGGGCTTTGCCGGCAGCAGGGACTGCTGCCGCTCAAGGCCGAGTCGATCGAGCGCGCCATCGAGCTCAACGGCGTGGCCGTCGAGAAGAACAGGCAGGCGTTCCTCTGGGGGCGCCGCGCCGCCCACGATCTGGTGCGGGTACAGGAGCTGGCGCATCCGACCGCACAGCCCCTGAAGATCCTCGAGACGCCGGAGCAGATCATTACCCGCGAGAAGGCACACCTGAGTCGTTACCAGAACGCCGCGCTGGCCAGGCGCTACGAGGACCTGGTGCGCAGGGTCGAAGCGAAGGCGAAAGAGGTGCTGGGTGGGGATTCGGTGTTGCTCCGGACCGTAGCCGAGAACTATTCGAAGGTGCTGGCCTACAAGGACGAGTACGAAGTGGCGCGTCTGTACAGCGATGGATCCTTCCGCAAGCTGCTGGCCGAGCAGTTCGAGGGCGAGGTCGAACTCGAATTCAACCTGGCGCCGCCGCTGCTGAGCCGTGCAAAGAACGGAGAACGGCCCCGCAAGCGCAAGTTCGGTCCCTGGATGGAGTCCGCCTTCGGCCTGCTGGCGAAGGGGAAAGTCCTGCGCGGCACGCCGCTGGACCCGTTCGGCTACAGCGCCGACCGTCGCCTGGAGCGTCGCCTGATCCGTGAATACGAGGCCGATATCGCCTGGCTGCTCGACCACCTGCGTCGCGACAACCTCGAGGACGCCCGTGCCCTGGCGGCACTGCCTTCGCAGATCCGCGGCTACGGCCCGGTCAAGGATGCCGCCTACGAGCAGGCAGCCGGCCAGCGCAAGCGGCTGCGCGCCCGCCTCGATGCGCCCGAAATGATCGACGCCGTTTCCGGCGCCGCTGTTTGATCCACGAATGATTACGTGATCCGGCCTCTCCGGAGGCCGGCAGGCACTTTACGCATAAAAGGAACAACAACAATGTCCGTTTTCAGCCACCCGGAATTCGACAACCATCAGCACCTGTCCTTCTTCAGCGATCCGGAAACCGGCCTGCGCGCCATCGTCGCGGTGCACAACACCAATCGCGGCCCGGCCCTCGGCGGCTGCCGCATGTACCCCTATGCCAGTGACGAGGAGGCGCTGCGCGACGTGCTGCGCCTGTCGAAGGGCATGACCTACAAGTCGGCGCTGGCCAACCTGGACCTGGGCGGCGGCAAGTCGGTGATCATCGGCGATCCGCGGGCGCACAAGAGCGAGGCGTTGCTGGAAGCCATGGGCCGTTTCCTGGAACAGCTCGGCGGTCTCTACATCGCCGCCGAGGATTCCGGCACCAGCGTTGCCGACCTCCAGGTGATGGGGCGCCAGACCCGCAATGTCGCCGGCGTCGCGGCGCGTCTGGGCTTCGACGGACAGCCGAGCAACGGCGACCCGTCGCCGGCCACGGCCTACGGCACCTTCGTCGGCCTGAAAGCCGCAGTCGCTCACAAGCTCGGTCGCAGCGACCTGGAAGGACTGACCGTGGCGGTGCAGGGCATCGGCAACGTCGGCTATCGCCTGGCGCGCCATCTGAGCGAGGCGGGCGCGAAACTCTGGGTGCACGACGTCCATGGCGAGTCGGTCGAGAGGGCGGTCGACGAGCTGGGTGCCACCGCCGTCTCCGGCGATGAGATCCTCAAGCTCGACGTCGATGTGGTGGCGCCCTGTGCCCTGGGGGCGGTGCTGAACGACGACAGCATCGGCCAGCTGCAGGCGAAGGTCGTCGCCGGTGCCGCCAACAACCAGCTGGCACTGGCGCGCCACGACGAGGCGCTGGTCGAGCGCGGGATTCTCTATGCGCCGGACTTCGTCATCAATGCCGGCGGCATCATCGATGTCTGCTACGAGCGCAATGGCCACGATGCCGCGACCGTGCGCGAGCACGTCGAAACCATCGGCGACACCCTGAGCGAGATCTTCGCCCGCTCCGAGCACGGCAGGCAGCCGACCGGCGTCATCGCCAACCGCCTGGCCGAAGAGCGCTTTATGGGCGTTGCCCGGTAAACCGCTGATCGTAGGTTGGGTGGAGCGTAGCCTGGAATGAGCTTGCGAATTCCGGGTTTCGTGGCGGCGCGTCGGAATTCGCCCCTTCGGGGCTCATTCCAACCTACGAAAAGCGAAACAGTCTCTATCCATAAAAACAACATCTGGAGAGAAACGTGACTCAGTCTACGTCCAATACCGCGGCCGTCGGTGCCGTATCCGGGGCCTCCGCCAAGCGCGGTTTCTGGTCCTCCCGCATGGCCTTCGTGCTGGCCGCCACCGGTTCCGCGGTCGGCCTCGGCAACATCTGGAAGTTCCCCTACATCACCGGCGAAAACGGCGGTGGCGCCTTCGTGCTGGTGTACCTGCTCTGTATCGCGGTGGTCGGCATCCCGATCATGATGGCCGAAGTGATGATCGGCCGTCGCGGCGGCCGCAGCCCCATCAACAGCATGCGCATCCTGACCGAGCGCGACCGGGTCTCGAGTCGCTGGCGCTGGCTGGCTATCGTCGGGGTGCTGGCGTCCTTCCTGATCCTGTCGTTCTACTCGGTGATCGGCGGCTGGGCGGTGTCCTATGTCGGCACCGCCGCCAGCGGCCAGCTGAGCGGCCAGAGCGCCGAGGTGATCGGTGCCATCTTCTCGGGACTGCTGGGCGACCCCGGCAAGCTGCTGATCTGGCACTCGGTCTTCATGGCCCTGACCATGCTGGTGGTGGCGCGGGGTCTGCGCGGCGGTCTCGAGCGTGCCGTGACCATCCTGATGCCGGCGCTGTTCGTGCTGCTGCTGTTGCTGGTGGGCTACTCGATGACCACCGGCCATTTTGGCCAGGCCGTGACGTTCCTGTTCCAGCCTGACTTCTCCAAACTGACCACCGAGGGCGTGCTGGTGGCCCTGGGGCATGCGTTCTTCACCCTGAGCCTGGGCATGGGCGTGATGATGGCCTACGGCTCCTATCTCAACAAGAATGTCTCGATCGCCAAGACCTCGATGCTCGTTTCGGTGATGGATACCGGCGTGGCACTGCTGGCCGGTCTTGCGATCTTCCCGATCGTCTTCGCCAACGGCCTGGAGCCCGGCGCCGGCCCCGGCCTGATCTTCCAGACCCTGCCGCTCGCCTTCGGCCAGATGCCGCTGGGCAGCCTGTTCGGCACCCTGTTCTTCGTGCTGCTGGTGTTTGCGGCCTGGACCTCCGCGATCTCGCTGCTCGAGCCGCTGGTGGAATGGCTCGAAGAGCAGAAGGGCATGAACCGCCTGGTCAGCACCCTGGGTGCCGGCGGTGCCTGCTGGCTGCTGGGGATCGGCTCGATCCTGTCCCTCAACGAGTGGTCCGGCTTCGCGCCGCTGGGCATGTTCGCCGCCTTCGAGGGCAAGACCATCTTCGACCTGCTCGACTACCTGACCGCCAATATCCTGCTGCCGCTGGGCGGTCTGCTGGTCGCCGTCTTCGTCGGCTGGTTCATGGCCCGTCAGGCACTGGAAAACGAGCTGTCGCTGCGCGGCCCTGGTTCGGCCTCTGGTACGGCGTGCTGCGCTACGTCACCCCGGTCGCCGTGGCCATCGTCTTCATTTACAACCTGGTGTGACGGGTTAAGTGTCACCGTAGGGTGCTGCTGAGCGACAGCGAAGCGCACCGAGACCGATGGTGCGGTTCGCTCCGCTCACCGGCACCCTACAATCCTTCACGCCGTTGCGCGTCACCCGTCACGCGTCACCCCAGTCACAGCCACCCCTTGCGCTTGAAGTACGTATAGGTCCCGGCAGCGCTGGCGACCATCAGTCCGATCGCCATCGGGTAGCCCCAGCGCTGGCTCAGTTCGGGCATCACCGCGAAGTTCATGCCGTAGATGCTGGCGATCAGCGTCGGCGGCAGGAACATCACCGCCGCGACCGAGAAGATCTTGATGATCTTGTTCTGCTCGAGATTGGTGAAGCTCATGGTCGCGTCGAGCATGAAGTTGACCTTGTCGAACAGGAACTGGGTGTGGGGCAGCAGCGACTCGATATCCGCCAGCATCTGCTTGATCTCGCGGCGGTTGTCCTTGCTCAGGCGTTCGGCATCGTAGCGCTGCAGGAAACGCAGCGAGCGCTGGGTATCGAGCAGGCTCAGACGGATCTTGCCGTTGGCATCCTCCTGGCGGGTGATCAGCCTCAGAATGGCGTCGAGCTGCTCGGTCTCGAACACCTGGTCCGAGACGTTTTCCAGGATGGTGTAGACGTCCTCGATGGCGTCGGAGAGATAGTCGACCTTCAGCGCGAACAGCTGCAGCAGCATCTCCAGCGGCCCGGTGGCCTGGATGCGCTCCTGGCGCAGGTACTGGCGCAGCAGCCGGAACAGGCTCAGATCCTCCTCGCGGACGCTGATCAGCAGGTTTTCGCGCAGGTTGAAGGAGACGTTGAAGGTGCGCAGGTCCTGACCGACCTTGTGCGGGAACAGGGAGTTGATATGGATGCCGTCCTGGTCGACGAAGAAGCGGGACGAGGCTTCGATCTCGTCGATATCCTCCTGCCCCGGCAGTTCTCCGACGAACTGGTCATTGAGCCAGCCGCGCTCGGTTTCGTCCGGCTCCAGTGCATCGACCCAGACCGCGCCCTCGGGCAGCCGTTCATCGGCCCCGATCGGCGTCTTGCGCAGACGGTTGTGTTCCAGTTGGTAGGCTGCCAGCATCGCGCGACCAAGCTCCCTGTCGTTCGTTTCGACAGATTATATAAACCCGGCCAACAAATTGCCGGGTTTATATCGCCGCCGCGGCCTGCACCGTCGCTTCTACCGGTGTAGGGTGCTGGTGACCGCCATGGATGGCGGAAGGCCGCCCGGCGGAAATCCTGAAGTTGCAGGAGCAAACTTCAGGGAAGCGAAGCGCACCGCAGAAGCGCGCCGCACCGCAAAGGTGCGCCGCTTACTTGCCCTGGGTTACGTAACGCAGAATCTCGACCACCTGTTCAGGCTCCTGGGCCCAGGCCATGGCCGCCGCGTCGACTTCCTTCAGCGGGTGGATAATATCGGCATCGTGCAACGTGATATAGGGTGTCCCCAGCGCGGCGAGATAGCCGGCATCGAAGGCGGCATTCCACTGCTTGTACTGGCTGCCGAAACGCACGACGGCGATATCGGCGCTTTCGATCAGGGTCTTGGTGCGGATGGCGTTGACCTTGGAAGACTTGTGGTCGCGCCAGAACGGCTTGTCCTCGGCGCCGAGGTGATCGCCGGCGGCATCGGAGGAATCGTGGTCGGTGTTGGGGCCGACGAACTCGACCGGCAGATCCAGCTTGTGGCAGCCGTCCTGGATGCGCTCGCGCCAGTCGGTATGGATTTCACCTGAGAGATAGACGGTCCAGATCATCGGAAACCTCCTGAATGGGTTTGTGTATACAAAATGTTGGCGTTTTGTGCATTGTCCCGGACATGGCCGGCAACTGCAACCCGAGGGCCGGTCACGCAATCCCGGAATCTGGGCTAAGCTCGATTAACGGTGGGCGCCTGTGCCATATTCAGGTTTCCCCGGACGCACAGCAGCATGGATGGACAGAGATGCAGTCGTTACTGATCATTACCGAAGTGTTGGGCTACGACGACCAGGCCGGATGTCTGCACGCCCTCTGTCACGATGGCCGTCAGTTGCAGGTGCAGTCCGAGCCCGGCCAGCGGGTCAACTGCGACACCCTGCTGGCCCAGCGCTGCCCTTTCTTCCTGCTCTGCGACCGCCCGCCCGAAGTCCTCGGCGATCTGCTGATGCTCTCGCCCCGCGCCCTGATCAGCGTGCCGCCGTTTTCGACCGAGGAGGTCGCGGCGATGCTCGACAGCGGTCAGGCGGAACAGGTGCTGGAGCAGGTGCTGGGACGCTAGTCCAGTCGCCCGAAATAATAAGTGCCTGCCGGGCCGGCGCATCGGGAAAACTGGCCTTTCAGGCTTCCATACAGGCGTTGGGCGTCTATGCTTCGCAACGCCTGAACCTGGACATGAGGAACGCGAGATGAACCTGGCGAATATTGTTCAACGTGGTTGGGACGCGGTTGCGGCTGCGGATTTCGATGCCCTGGTCGCCGACTATGAGCAGGACATGACATTCATCATGCCCGGGCAGGCCAACGTGCTTGAGGGAAGGCAGGCGTTTCGCGCTGCACTGGACGGCTTGGATCGGATTCTTCCGCCGGGCTTCGAAATAACGGGCCTTCGTCAGCTCGAAGGTGCCAACGAAGTCGTCTCGATAGTCGAGTGGAAGTCCGAGAAGGTAGCGGGCTCACAGCTTTCGGTTTTGTTCAGGTTCAGGGGTGACAAGATCTTTGAAGAGCGCTGGTTCATCGACACCGAGCAGTGGAAGAGTGCGTTTTAAGGTTGCCGCGATATGCCAGACCCTTCGTTCATACGTGGGTACGTTCGGGCCAGGCGTTAGGGTGCCTGGCTGGCTATAGAAAGTCGGCGCAACAGCAGGTCAGCGAAAATCAAACAGGGACGGAGAATTGAAGAGTCCGAAAAAGTTCTGGGACAAGGCCGCGCCCCGTTACGCCAAAAGTCCGATTCGGGACGAGAAAAGCTATAAAAAGAAGCTGGCAATCACGCAGGAATACTTCCGGCCCGACTGGTCCGTGCTGGAGTTCGGCTGCGGTACCGGCAGCACGGCCATTATTCATGCGCCCCACGTCAAGCATATTGTCGCGACCGATATATCGGAAAAGATGCTGGATATCGCCGGCCGGAAGGCGCGGGATGCAGGCGTTGAAAACATCAGCTTTCGCCAGGGCACCCTGGAGAGCCTGGAGTTGGAAGCGGAAAGTTTTGATGCCGTGCTGGGACTCAACATCCTGCATCTGCTGGAGGATGTGGAGGCGGCCATTGCCAGAGTATATGAATTGCTGAAACCAGGCGGCATCTTTGTTTCCAGCACCGTGCTGATCGCTGAGGTGAAGCTCCGCTGGCGGTTGTTGATTCCGGTGATGCAGTTCCTGGGCTTCGCCCCCATGTGAGTCGTTTCGACAGGCAGGAGCTGCTGTCCATGCTGACCCATGCCGGCTTTAGCATCGATTACGAGTGGCAGCCGGGGGCGGAATCGGTTTTTGTGATCGCCAGGAAGTGAAGAGCAGCCGCCCCGGGCGTTCACCCCCGCGGCGGTTGCCCTCAATGCATCAGGAAGAAAGGCATCGTCAAAGCGCGCGCATCGGGGCGCCTGCGGGGTGTACAGGGTTCCTGTTCGGCTATCCTGTATGAAAATCCTCTGATACCGGTCGAGAGCGCAATGTTGAGTCTGGAAAACCCGGTGTTCGCCAGCTACCTGCTGGCCGCTTCGATCATGTTGCTGAAGCTCATGCTGCAGCCATGGATGACCGTCGTTCGAATGATGACAGTACGGGGCGGCTTTCGCAGCCCGGAAGACGCCAGGCGGAGCCCGCTCAACCCGACGCCCGATGCCGCCCAGCTCGAGCCGAACGAGTATGTCGAACGGTCTCGGCGCATGAACCTGAATGACCTGGAGAGTATCCCCGGCTTCCTGATTGCCGGGTTTCTGTTCGTGCTCACCGATCCGCCACTGTTACTGGCACAGGTATTGATATGGGTGTACGTCCTGGCCCGGGCCGCACACTTTATTGCCTATTTGACCGCACAGCTGCATGACGTCCGTGCAACCTTCTGGACCTTCAGCTCCCTCCCGGTCATCGCCATGGTCGTCTACATGCTCTTCCGGGTTCTTGCTGCCTGAATCCCTGCCTTCGGGTATGACGGGCGCAGAGCCGCTCAGCCCAGGATGATGTGGGGCAGGAAGCGGGACAGGTCCTGGGTGATCAGGCTCTTGTCCTCGCGAATGGAAATGCCCGCCGGTTTGTCGTCGACCAGCCAGGACCCGATCAGGGTGTAGTTGTCGCCGAACCGGGGCAGCGGGCAAAAGCCCTGGTAGATAAAGCCCTCCTCGCCGTAGGGGCCGTCACTCTGATGGACCACTTCGCCGCCCTGCAGCACGCTGATATTGGCCCCTTCCCGGGAGTAGACCGGCTTCCTCACCAGGCGGGTTTCGGCGGCGCCGCCGACTTCATCCTCGAAATAGGCCGGCAGCAGGTTGGGGTGATTCGGAAACATCCGCCACAGCATCGGCAGCAGCGCCTTGTTGGACAGGATGCACTTCCAGACCGGTTCGAGGAAATTGACGCCCGACGTCATGATCAGGTCGCCGTAGGCTTCGCGCTGCATGAACTCCCAGGGTAGAGCTTGAACATCCAGGTGATGACCCGGTCATCGAGATCGGTCAGCCAGCCGCCTTCGCCGTGGCCGAGGTCTTCGACGAAGATCAGCCGGGTGTCGATACCGGCCTCTTTGGCGCAGTCCTGCAGATAGGTGATGGTGCCGAGGTCCTCGTCCGTGCCCTTGCAGCAGCTGAGGTGAAGCCGCTGGCCCGGGTAACGCGTCTTCAGCTCGGCGAATCGCTGCACCAGTTTCTCCTGCAGCGAGGTGAACTGGTCGGCGGCCCGGGGCAGGGCGCCGCGGTCCACCTGCTGCTGCAGCCAGAGCCAGGACCAGAAGGCGCTTTCGTAGACGGAGGTGGGGGTGTCGGCGTTGTTTTCCAGCAGTTTCGCCGGCCCGGTGCCGTCGTACGCCAGGTCGAGGCGGGAGTAGAGGCTGGGCTCCTGTGCCTGCCAGGAGCGGGCGATGTGGTCCCAATAGGTTTCGGGAATGCAAAAGCGCTGCATGAGCTCTTCGCTGCGCACCACCCGGTCCACCACCTCCAGGCAGAGGCCGTGCAGTTCGGCCGTCGGCGTCTCGAGGTGATCCTCGATCTGCTTCAGGCTGAACTGGTAATAGGCGCTTTCGTCCCAGTAGGCCTCCCCGTACAGGGTATGAAAGTGGAAACCGAACTCGTCGGCGGTACGCCGCCAGTCCGGGCGTTCGGCGATCGGGATTCTCAGCATCGATCAGCCACCCCAGCTCGAGCGGCTACTGCCCCAGGAGGCTTTGGCGGCAGCCTTGGAACCGAAGCCGCCGCGGGACAGTGTCCGGGTGACGGCCGGTTTGGGCTTGAAGGCGTCACGATCGACTTTCACCGTGGTGAACTTGCCCGGACGCACCTTGCCGTACAGGGTGCCGTCGCTGCCGTAGTAGCCGCCGTAGAGGCGTCCGTAGCCGGTAAACACCGGTGTCGAGTAGCGGCAGCCGCCGTAGCTGGCGTAAGCGCCCGGCGGGCAGCGGCGACGGTCGTCGAGGTCATCCAGCACGTTGGCGAGCATGAAGCCGGCCAGCGCGGGCATGAACCAGTTGTTGCCGTTGCTGACGCACTGGCCGAACTCGGCCTCGCAGTCGTTTTCGGTGCGAAACTTCGGCGCCGTTTTGGCCGCTTCGGCGACGGCCTGCCGGTAGGCCGCCTCGCAGACCTCGACATGCTCCGGGTAGTCGGTCTTGCAGGCATCGGTGCTGGGATAGATTTTGGCTTCGGTGTTGTCGTTGCCGCACCCGGTCAGGGCGATGGCGCCGCCGACCAGGGTGGCGAGCCGGGTCAGCTGGAAGGCCGGTTTCTTGCGCATCCGGTTCAGGTCGATGAATGCTGTTCTCTTCATGTCCTTGCCCCTCCCCAGATCAGTAGGACATGCAGGCGGCATTGAGCAGGCCGATCGATACCGACACGAAGCCGACCATGATGCCGGCCGGGACCTCGTCCTGCTCGATGCGCTCGACGATCTTCGGCATAAAGCCGAAGCGCACGATGGCGAACGCCAGCAGCTGGGCGACCAGTGCCACCAGCGCCCAGATGGCGAAGTCGATCAGGCCGACGGAGTTCGAGGCCGCGCCGGCCAGTGCGATCGAAAAGCCCAGAATGGCGCCGCCGAAGGCCCAGGACGCGGCCGTGCTTTTCTGATCCTTGATCAGCTGCCATTCGTCATGGGGCGTGACCAGGGCATAGAGGAATTTGAACAGCAGCAGCGCCACCAGGCTGAGGCCGAAATAGAGTGCAAAGGCGGCCAGACCGGCCAGCGACTGGGTGATAGCATCCATGACTTCTGTCTCCTTCTGTTAGCTGATCACTTCGAAATCCGCCTGGCTGAGGTTGATTCCGGTGCTCAGGACCAGGCAGCGATCGGGGTGGTTGTCGATAATCTTTTCTTCGCCGCTCACCAGCAGGAATTCGAACAGGTCGTCGCCGAGATCCAGTTCGTAGAGCATGACGAACTGATCGGTTTCGCCTGCGGGCTCGTCGAG
Organism: Marinobacterium aestuariivivens; assembly: GCF_042661465.1. Classification (NCBI taxonomy): domain Bacteria; kingdom Pseudomonadati; phylum Pseudomonadota; class Gammaproteobacteria; order Oceanospirillales; family Oceanospirillaceae; genus Marinobacterium; species Marinobacterium aestuariivivens. Next base: position 2,768,138 of record NZ_JBHSWE010000001.1, read on the forward strand.
GGTATGGGTTCGCTCGGTCATGGCGACCGGCGGATTTTCCCCGTGGCCTGCCAGACACGCTTGAACCTTTTGCCTTCGCATTCGAACTCGGGCTTGCTGATGCCGGCGGCGAGCAGTGCATTCCAGTCCGCTTCAGTGCCGACGCCGCGGGTGTCGTAGAAGTGGAAAAGTTTGACGTCGCTGACGTGCTCATCGCCCATGCCGCCCGAGAGGGCGACCTGAATGAAGGCATCGTCGTCGGTATAGTAGCGCAGCAGGGTGCTGGACTGGTCCAGCCTGACGATCCCCAGCGCCTGGATCATCTGGACCCGGGCGATATTGTCGGTGATCAGGCGGTCGTCGAGCAGTCGCAGGCGCAGCTCGTTGAGCTCGACGCTGCCGCCGAGCCTCAGCCCCAGCACTTCGGGGTACTCGGACGCCGCCGCTTTGCCGGGGCGGGACTTGGATTTTAGCCAGCTGAACATCTTGGTGTCTCCCGGTTACTAACCTGGCATGCAAATAGGTTCCCTACCTATTTGCATATCACGCCACGGAAACGGGCGCAGGTGCGCGAACATGCTGGTTTCCGTGGCGTTCGCATTGGCCTGCGGCCAATGATGAAGCATCCCTGCTTCATGTATTAACCCGCCAGGTCAATAAATGACAGCGGGGCCCGAAAGGGGCCCCTTTTCCGCAACGACGGCTGTTGGCCTCGCCGGCCGCAAGCCGTGCGGCGTTCTCCGCGTTCATCAGGACGACTGCTGTTTCGCCTTGAGGCGGGCCAGGATGTCGCTGGCGCCGCCGCTGTTGCCGGTAATGCCGGCACTTTTCAGGCGCGCCTTGAGATCGCTGCCGTCTTCTGCGGACGCCATGTCCCGTGCCGCCTCGATTTCCGCGCCGCGCTGGGCCTGGTTCTTCTTGATGCGTTCCAGCGACTCGGACGCGGTTTTCATCTTCGAGTTCGCGCTCAGGTGACGGGACGAGAGGCTTTCCTGGGCTTTCTGCACCGACGCGGTCGCCTTGACGGTATCGACCTGCTGCTGCATCAGCCGCAGGTTGTTTTTCGAGTCCTTCAGATCCTTGCGCAGCTGCGCCACCGAAGCGGAGACCTGGTCGAGAAACTGCTTTTCGGTCTCGAGCTGGGTTTCGAATTCGGCTATTTTCTCGGCCACTTCCAGTGCCAGGGCCTCGTCGCCCTTTTCCATGGCCTGAACGGCATAATGCTCGTGCTCGGCGATGGCCGCGTTGAGGTCTGCGATTTTCCCCTGGGCCAGTTTTTCCTTGGCGACGATCGTCGTCAGTGCCTGTTCCGACTTGCGGATCTCGCCCTTCGTCTGGCGCATCTCCTCGTCGAGAATGGTCAGGGCCTGGGAATCCGCGGCCGCTTCGGCAGCGTGATTGATATTGCCCCGCAGGGCTGTGAACAACTTGGTCCAAACGCTCATGGAATGTCTCCCTGTATCGTTAAAGCAGATGCGGTTCAGCCGAGGTATTCCTGGTAGAACTCCAGCATCCCCTCGATGTTCAGGAACAGCGTGCCGATCTCGATCAGTATCGCGTCGGGCCCGGACTCGGCCGAAAGCGCGCCGAAGGCGACATAGAACTCCTCGGTACCGATGCCGGTGATGCCGATAGTGGTGAGGGGGAACATGTTTTTGTGGGTGCGCAGGATCAGATCGTTGAAGGTCGCGCGATCGGATACCCGGGACAGCGGGCACAGCAGCGCCTCGACCAGGATCTGTTCGCCGCTGACGGTGACGAAGGCATCGATGCCGTCGTCGTTACTGATCAGGATGGTATCGTTTTCCTTCGATGCGGTCAGGTCTTCCTGCGACTCCAGCAGGCTGTACAGGTCGTGCAGACTCCAGGGCATTGCGCTTTCCTCGCTTCCTTGGCTCAAGGGCTTGTTCGAAACTAGTAACAATATTCTCGATTGTCAAAGAAAAATATTGTGTGTTAACTATAATTCACAAACTGATGGGGCTGGCCGGTTGTCCGGCCCCCTGTGAATCTAACATGTCACCGGTTGCAGAAACTATGAGAGAGGCGTCGACCCGGAGAGTTCAATTTGTCAGCAGCCCGGAATGGGCCGCCAGCGTGCGTTTCCTGATCCGCTCCGAGATGCAGAAAAAGGGTGTCGACTACAGCCAGCTCAGCGAGCAGCTGAATGCGATCGGCACACAGCAGACGCCCGACAACCTGCGCCAGAAGGTGAACAAGGGCATTCTGGGCGCGCAGCTGCTGCTGCAGATCCTCTATGTGCTGAAGGTGCGGCATGTTGGCTGGGAACTGATCGAGGAGCTGCTGGAGGCGGGGAAAGCGGGGGCTGAACGACGGGGCGTCCTGACGCAAAAGGGGCCGTCGTGACGGCCCTTTTTGCGTCTCAGGTCAAGACTCTCCCGCCCTTCGGTGGCGTGCAGTGCATCCGGGCGGCGCCTTGGAGCTTCCGCACGGCCTGCTGCCGCAGGCGGCGGCAGATCGGTTCGCGGCGGATCAGAAGATGCCGGCTGGCGGCCAGTTCGGATTGTCGGTCTCGTCCTCGCCGACATCGGCATCGAGACCCGCCGCGATCGCCGCCGGGACGTCGGTTTTGGGCAGCGTCACTTCGACGATAAAGTTGTGCTGCGGATTCTGCCGGATCTCCGCCATCACCGAGGCCAGGTCGTCGGGGCTGCAGACCTTGCGCCCCGTTCCGCCGAAGACCCCGGCCAGCTTGCTGTAGTTCCAGGCGGGCAGGTCGTTGTAGGGATAGACCTTGTTTTGCAGCGGGTCCGGATAGTCCCGTTTGCCGCTACCGGTCCTGAACGGGTTGGGGTTGACCAGCTTCTGCTCGATACCGTAGATGCCGTTGGCGAGCACGAAAACCACGGTATTCTGGCCGTAGGCATGATGGTCCGAGAGCGCCTGGCAGGTCTCGTGGAAAGCGCCATCGCCGACGACCACGACGGCGCGCTTGTCCGGACAGGCGCATTTCACCCCGGTCGCGGCGGCCACCGAGTAGCCGATGGACAGCCAGGCCGCCTGGGCGACGAAGCCGTTTTGCGCGGCGATCGGGACGCTCTGGGCGCCGATCAGCGGAAAGCCGGCATCCACGACCAGCACGTCGTCGGGCGTCAGCCAGCCGCCCAGTGCGTCGAAGAAGCTGTCGTAACCCAGTTGCACCGGGCTGGCCAGCGCCTGCACGGCGGCGGCCCCGCGTACGCGCAGGCCCAGCAGGTGACGGCTGGCAGCATGCTGTTCGAGGGCCTCGGTCAGCTTCCCGATAAAGGGCCCCAGCGCGACCCCGGGGTAGAAGCCGGCGCCGGCAAACAGGCTGTTCTGGCAGGCCAGCAGGGTTCTGTCGCCGCGGATGTTCTGGTTGCCGGTATCCTTGCCGATGGTATTGGCGCCGATGCCGAGCAGCACGCCGTCCGCGCCGATCAGTTCGTCGATCTCCTCCGTCGTCAGGGTATGGCAGCCCTCGAAGAACGGATGCCGTTCCGACAGCACCGATTTGCTCCAGGCGCTGGTGACGAAGTGGATCGGCTGCTCCGGGCGCCCCAGGGTCCGGTTCAGGACATCCATCAGGCGGGCGAAGCTGTCCTGCAAGCCGTAGCGCTGCAGTTCGATACCGGCCCAGACGATCGCCTTTTTCGCATCGACCAGCTTGTCGAGCGTCGCCGCGACCGCGGCATCGACCTCGCTGACCGTGACGATGTCGTCCCGTCCGGAACTCAGGGTGCCGACCGGCGCCAGGCAGGGCGCGCGCCAGACGTCCTCGCAGATCTCCAGGTAGCCGGGCCTGTGCTCCGTCAGCATGGCGGTCAGCACCGAGTCGATCTGGTGGGTTGCCTGGCGGGCGTTGGTGACGCGCTCCGCCGCGGCCGTGATCGGGCGGAACATGTTGATGTCGACGAACTGATAGCCGGTGGTGTGGGAGTAGAGCAGCCCGGTGTGCTTCTCGATGCTGTCCTCCTTGTTGGTCGGCGCACCGTTGATCAGCAGCACCGGTACCTGTTCGACGAAGGAACCGGCGATGCAGTTGAGCATGCTGAAGGCGCCCACGCTGTAGGTCACGTAGGCAGCGGCGAATCCCGTCAGCCGGCCGTAGGCGTCGGCGGCATAACCGGCGCAGAACTCGTTGGCATTGCCCGAGATGCGTATCGGCGAGTTGTCGTCGGCCAGAATGGTATCGAGCAGCGGCGCGGTATAGTTGCCGGCGACGCCGAACATCTGCTTCAGCCCCAGCTGCTCGAGCCTGAGCTTGAGGTACCGGGCGACCGTGATTGTCTGTTCCATCCTCGGCTCCTATTGCTTGACCAGGGTGTTGATGGTGACGTGGGGCCAGGTGATCAGGTTGCCCGGATCGTCCTGGCCGAACTTGAGATGGAACACCAGGTCGATGATCTGGGTGTACTGCAGCTGGTCGAACTCCTGGCCCGTTTTGGTGTTGCGGACCTTTTCCAGCCAGAACACCGCCTGCATCCGGGTCGCGTTGGCGTGGCGGACGATGAACGGGATGTTGTTGATCGCCCCGGCATTACCGGAGTCCAGCGCCAGCGTCCGGGTCTGCAGGATCTCGAAACCCTCGCCGGCCTGCAGCTCCAGGTCTTTCCTCAGGGTCGCGTTCGGGTTGCGGATATTGATATCCGGGTTCGGCACCAGGTAAGGGTCAAGATAGCCGAGCGGGGCATTCTGGCCGATATCCGGTGGCACGCTGGAAATGTCCGGGATGTTCGGGGCGCCCTTGTCGACGAACGGTGGCTTGCTCAACAGCAGGATGGAGTCCCCGTGGGGAATGGTGCCGCTGCGACCGACATTGAACTCGGGAAGGGGCTGCGTCTGGTTGTCGTTGTCCAGGATCGCGGACAGGTTCATGAACATGCCGTTCTCGACGTGCAGCGCTTCGCCGCTGTCCTTGTTGAACACCCGCTGCTGGTATTCCAGCGCCGCCACGAACTGGTCGACGCTGCCGCCCCGGTTGCGGGCCGGGGCGCCGGCATTGTGCACGCTCAGGGTTTCGGCATAGGGGATGACCAGCAGCCTGAAGTCGCCCTGGCTCTGCGGCGTCGAGCCCCGGGACGGCAGGGCGATCAGGTTCCAGCCCTTGTTGCCGAACCAGTCGCCTTCGAGGTCGTTGAAGAAAAGCGTCGTCTCCTGCGCGGCGGTGCGTTTCCCGGCCGGGGCCTTTTCCAGCAGCTCCTGTGCCGGATCCTGGTGCAGCAGTTTGCTCGAGATGCCGCCAAGGCGCTGAAAATCGTTGATATCGAACTTTTTCATGGCCGGCTTCCTATTCCTGGTCGAAGTAGCTGAGGTCGGTGGCACCCACCAGGCACTCGGCATCGGCGACGGGCTCCCGGCGCTCGCTGAGCGGGCGCTGCCCCGGGTCGAATCCGGGATCGATATATTCCTTGATCAGGACAGCTGCCCGCTTGCGGTACGATGCCTTGACGGCGTCGGAAGGCGACTGGCCGCTTTGTTCCTCGTAGACCTGGCTGACCGGCGCGAGGCCGAAGCCCTTCTCCAGCACCCGGTTGGCCGAGCGCAGCGCCCCTTCGACCCAGCCCTGGTAGTCGGAGAAGGCTTCGCCGCAGCAGTAGATGTTCGGGATGGGTTCGCTGAGGAATTCCATCACCTCCCGGTCGTCGGCTTCCACGGCCCACTGGTGGACGCCAAAGCCGAACTCCTGGCTGTCGTCGACGTTGAACCGGGTCGTGCCGCTCCAGATGCGGGCGCTGGTCAGGATCGGCTCGGGTACATAGTGGGTATTGAAGAGCTCCCTGAAGTAATGGGTGGCGCGCGCGACCACGGACTGCGACGCCGCATACAGCGTCTGCGGGTTGCGTTCGCTGTACTCGCGCTGCAACGGCGAGTCGAAACGTTCGCCGTTGTTTTGCAGCGTCTGCCAGTAGTTGATGTTCAGGTAGTCGCAGTAGATGGTCAGCGCCGCGGGTTTGCGATACCGGGACTGGTTGATCGTTTCAAGCTTGTCCGCGACCTCGGGCGAGGGTTTCTTGTCGTTGTTGCGCAGCCAGTCGCCGTATTCCAGGGCGGCGAAGCTGGGCTGATCGATGGCATAGAAGGGGTAGACGGAACCCAGCGGCGAGTCGGAAAAGTTGGGACCGAACGCCACTTCGGGCTGGCCGCTCATCTTGTTGCCCCACCAGGCTTTGTCGTAGTAGAGGTTGATCTTCAGCAGCGGCTGGTTGGTTGCCGTCTGCAGGCTGTCCCAGAGTTTTTCCGATTGCTCCGTCGGCAGCTCGTTGAGCAGGTTGGAGCCGACGAACAGTTTTTCCAGCGCCAGGCGGGGCAGGCCCAGCACGATCTTGTTGGCGGTCATTTCGCCGTAACGCACCCGGTTGCGGGGATCGATGATCTGGTATTTCAGGCGGTAGCCCTGTCCCGGCTCCGGCCGGTGGATGCTCAGCAGCTGGGTCTTGAGATAGATGCGCTCCTTGCCGATCCGCTTGACCAGCGCATTGGGCAGCGTGCTGAAGCCGTTTTCCAGGGTGCGGAACTGCGGATCGGCGGGAAACTCCTCCAGCAGCTGGTAGGCGACGCCGGCGTTCATCTGGGACAGGAAGGTGCCGTTGAAGCCGGAGGCCCGGTACAGCATGGTGATGCACTCGGTGGAGTAGCCCATATCGCTGAACAGGTTCCAGAGCGTCCAGTCCTTCATCAGGATGCCCTTCCACTGGCAGTCCAGGCGGAACCGCTGCCAGAACTCGGGGCCCCGCTGCTCCGGCCTCTCGGTGAATTCCGGATTCGCTTCGAGGATGCGGTTGAAGACGGTGTTGATGATGGCGTTCGGGCTCATGCCCTGTTCGGCCGGCGCCAGGTTGTAGAGCTCGGACCAGATGGCGAAGTCGTCCTCGGCCGCGATGGCGTTGTTGAAGCTGTGGCCGCGGAACAGCAGGCGGTTGTTGCCGCCGCTGTTCATCGGGAAGGGCACGATCTGCTCATCGATGTTCAGCAGCATGAACAGACTCATCAGGTTGTCCATCTGGTCGAAGGTGAAGCGCATGCCGCCCTCCTCTTCCTTCACCTCGGCGTCGCCGATGGTCACGACGTCTGAATCGAGACGTCCGCCGGTGCGGTTCGACTTGTCGATGATCAGTACGTCCGCGTTGGGGTCGTCCTCGAGAAGGCGCCAGGTCGTGTACAGCCCCGCCATGCCGGCACCGACCACCAGGGTGTCGGTATGAGAGGGCATCGGGTTGCGGTGGAGGAGGTCGTGCAGCGTGAGATGGGCCATGGATAAACTCCTTTTTTATAGTTCAGGCCTTGCTCTGAAAAACGTTAATCTCGCCGTCAATCATGGGGCCGAGCGCGCCATCGGAAATACCGGTTTTCCGGGGACTGTATTGAGAGCACGGCGGGACGGGCCATGGTGTCGAAAGCGGACCACGGCCTATCCGTACGCTATCAGGAGGAGGGATATCCATTGATCGTGGAGCAATAGTGGCGGCCTCTCCCTGGACGCTACACAGGTATAGGTGGAAGATCCGATAAATTCAAACGGCTGTTTATATCAAACAGCTATATAAACGACCTCGGAACGGGTATCGGTAATTTATCGGAAAAACAAGAAAAACAGAGCGCGAAAAATATAGTGGGCTTGCCGATGCTATTCAGCTGAAGGTTACCCCTCTTCAGGTCATTGCGTACCGCGTATCAGTTGCCGCTAGACAGAAGCTTTCGGCAGGAACCCTTCATATTTCCGGGTAGCAGATACTGCCTGCCGGGTACAAGCGCTTTGGCTGGTCGGTATGTGCCCCTAGCGGACATGCACGCATCGCCGTAACGGGGTGCTCAGTTCTTACTGGCATCAGGACCTGAAATAGTACAATATCAAGGCATTAGGAGCTGAAGGTTGTCGGATACTGCGGGCAGCCTTGCAACGAACGCGCATGCGCATTATTAAAATCTTATGAATTCACGCTGATTTTTGGATTACTGAGTGATAAACTAACTTTGTCCTAGGGTGTGCCAGCTTAGGCTGTCCACTCACTTGTGAGTGCAACTAATATTGAAGAGATTCGTCTCTTAGCCCTCGTGGCTAGCCCTTTATTGGGTGTTAACTCTATGTAACTCAATGACACCCTAGGACGCCTTTTTTTGGGGGGGTGAATGGCATTTTCAGACAATGTCTGGTGGACGAGAAAAGCAAGAATTCAGAGCGAAAAACGTCTGCTATCTAATGCTTTTCAAGCCCAAGCTCTATTGCTTTGGTATTCCTTTTTCAGCGTGTCTTCGGCTGTTTATTATCTAAACTTAGGTGAGACCACTTCTAATCCGGAGTTTAGTGGAATAGCTTGGGTGGTTTTCTCAGTCCTTGTGCTATGTATTTCGGGTTTCATTAATGGTCTTTCATTTAAAGAAAGAGCGAGCCTGATAAAAGAATGTTATGAAACGTTGAGTGGACTCTATCATAAGTCCAAGCATAGCAATGCTGATTTCGCCAAATTAAGCTCTGAATATGATCAGATTTTAGGTGTGTGTGAAAACCATACGGACAGAGACTATTATTTAGCTTTGTGCATTGAGCACGTTACTAAACATGGCAAGGTGGATGCAACTACGGGATTTAAAAATGGTTTGGACAGATGTCCGACATGGTACCACTGGTTATTTCTCGCGTACTGGTATGTACGTCGCTGGCTGATGCTTATATTCCTATACCTGTTGCCCATTCTAATTTTTACTGTTTTGGAATATCCAAGTGACCGTTAGTGATATATTTTTACAGCATTTCTCGATTGAGAAACTGAAGGAAACGTTTTCTGATCATATTGTCTATTCGAGGGCTACAGGGATAGACAATCTAGATCAATATGCGTTTAGGTCTCAATTGGATGAGCAAGTTGAAATCCTAAATAGAAAGGCTATAGCTGGTAACTATAGGTTCACAAAGTATAAGCTAAAACTTGTAAGCAAGGGACGGAATAAAGTTCCAAGGGAGATCTCTATCCCAACGGTACGTGATCGTATAGCTTTACGTTCATTGTGTAACTTTCTTACTGAAATATATCAAGATAGCATTGAGTTTGAGCTGCCCCAAAATATCGTTAAGAAAGTTAAAAACGATTTAAATCACGGACAGTATGATGCGTGCATAAAACTTGATGTAACGAATTTTTATCCGTCGATAAAACATAAAGAACTGCTCTCTCGCTTAGGTAGAAAGATTCGGGTACCTAGCATAAAAAATATAATATTATCTGCGATTTCGTCACCAACCGTTAGTGCTTCAAAATCCTCTGACCTGCCATCTTCAAGAGGAGTCCCACAAGGGCTTGCTGTCTCTAATATTTTAGCGGCAATATATTTATCAAACATTGATAATCATCTTAGTTCGATGCACTCTATTAAATACTATCGATATGTTGATGATGTGTTGATTTTCTGCAATTTATGTGAAGCAATAGAAATTGCAGAGCAAGTTATTAAGATGTTCAGGAAGATTGGATTAAAAGTCCATGATCCAATCAAAGCCCCCGAAAAATCTAGCATTGGCCCTATAGTCAACGGCTTTGACTACTTGGGATACCAATTTACTAGCAATAAGGTTACCGCCAGAATTGGGTCGGTAGAGCGTTTAAAACATTCACTGGTATCAATCTTTACGAGTTACAAGTATTCTAAGCAAAAAAGTGAGTCGTTCTTGTTGTGGAGGTTAGACCTTCGGATTACTGGTTGCATTTATGAGAACAAGAGCAAGGGCTGGCTTTTTTCTTTGCAGAAATTAATGATGAAAGTCTTTTGCATGCGCTGGATCATTATGTCATGAAGCTAACAAAAAGATTTGACGTTAAAGTCACCCCCAAAAAATTTGTGAGAGCTTTCAAGGAGTTGAGCCATAGAAAATATGAAACAAACTATATTCCAAATTTCGATGGTTACAATTTAGAGCAGAAGAAGGCTGTGCTTGTTGATTATTTCGGGCTAGTAATAGATAAGTACGAAGATAATGAGATAGAGTTTGAGTTCAGAAAGCGCATGAGCAAGCAGGTTAAGGATTTGCAAGTAGACGTAATGGACTTTTCTTATTCGTAGCATGGTTGCTATATGCCAATAATTGGTATATAGCGTTTGCAGGGTGCCGGGAACCTGAAGCGAGCGTTAGGGCTGAGAATCGAACCATGCCTATACAAAAACTAGATCTTGGGTCTATTGAGTCTTTATCAAAAATCTTAGGTGATACGGTCGAAGGACTCAGTGGCAGCGAGATAACCAAGTTCCTTGGTGAGTGCGATATAGAAGACCCAGGTCTCAACTCAACTAAATGGCGACGCCTCTACGATTCGCTTAGCATAAAGCAGGAGTCGGACCGGTGTGCGAACAATGTGCTCAGATTCTTACAGCATGTGATGAGACCCTCAAGACACTTCGATAACCATGCTTGGTTCGAAGACACTCGGCAGAGGCTTAACCGTGTACTCTGGTTCGAGGGACTCGAGCTTGAAGAAAACGGGGTCGTTCGGAAAGTATCTAAAGTAAACACACTTTCTGAGGCTGCGGAGCGTGCAACAAAGCTCAAAAAGAGCCTTTTGGCTAGAAAGGTTCACCAAGACGTGCTTCTATTTTGCAGAGAGGAGCTGCTGGTCGATAACTACTTTCACGCAGTTTTTGAAGCCACGAAAAGTATCGCAGATAAGATTCGAAACAAAACAGGGTTAACGCTTGATGGTGCTGCTCTCGTTGATGAAGCTTTCTCATTCAAAGGAAAGGTACCTCACCTCGCATTGAGCTCGCTCGAAACTGAGAGCCAGCAGAGTGAGCAAAAGGGTTTCTGCAATTTGCTTAAAGGAGTTTTCGGTACATTTAGGAATACGGCGGCACATTCACCGAAGATAACCTGGAAAATTGAGGAGCAGGACGCATTGGACATTCTGTCTACCATATCCCTTATTCATCGACGGCTTGACGATGCGATTGAGGCCAAGAAGGTTTATCTAGGAAGGCCCTAAAAAACCTAAACAGAGGAATTCCGGGGCAGTATATCTATAGCTGATACCTGACTTAATTTTTGTCATGAAAAATCCATCATTGGACAAGGAAGTAGCATATGGCAGGATATCTCGAACTGTTGCACCAGAATACAAAAATTACCTAGTCCAAGCGGTAATGATGTCCGTGTCAAAAAGGAAATGGTGTTCATCGAAATCGTATGCTACCCCCAAATTCATTACACTGATATATTGGTTTAAACATGGGCAGAAATGATCCGTTTATCAGGAAGTGGCAACTGGCTGATAAATACATACGAAATTATAAACATGCGTGTACAATTCCAGGTGAGTTCCGTTGATAGTATACCTAATTCCGTGCTTATCAATGTCGGCTTTGTGCCGTATGCGACGCCACTTGGTTGCTCCGTGCCTGTTACTACTCTGAGCGGAGATGCAGGCACTATCTGATGTGAGCTTTGAATAGCGATTTCTATCTGCATGCAGATATTGTTGAAATCGTGTGATCAGCTCGTGCTGGAATTGTTCCTGAAATGGTCTAATATTAACAAGTATTTGTCGACAGTACGTAGGACGATAGATAAATGCTGCTTTGCTATTAGTAGCGCCAAAATCCAATCTAGAAGGAGTTAGACATGGCTGTTAAACACAAGCCTACTGGAGAAGTTCACAGAGGAACCAAAGGCGGTACAACAGGATGTGGTTTTAATACTAATGACCATCCGGATCACTGGGTAAACAGCTCTGAGAAAATCACCTGTGATAAAAATGGGTGCAAAAATTAGCACGTATACGTAATTTCACCCATCCAATGCTGTTCATGAGATGGTGAAATTAAGTGCACAATTAGTAATTCAAACTTCTCGGGAGTCACCGGTCAGGTCTTTCATTTCATATTCTTATGAAATTCATCAGGCTAAGGTGAATTGTGAGACCTGACCCTTCTCACATATAGTCAACTTCGGCATAATTGATGGCTAGCGTTAAACACAAATGAAAAAGTCGTGGAACCTCAAACAGCTTCGGGATGAGATCCGGGCAAGACGGTCAGACAGCGAGGAGTTACTTGAAATAGTTAACTCGATTGACCGGTACATTCAGATTTTTCTCTTTCATATGGAAAGGGCTAGAGATGCAATGAACGAAGTGGTAGATACCGAGACGCCGAGCAGTAAAGAACATTTGAATTACGTATTCGGTATTTCTGATCGACAAGATGATTACTATTTAGCTAAACTGGCTAGTGAGGCTCACATTTTGGGGATCATTCATACCACAAGGGCTGTATTTGATGTTTTCGCTTTTTTGGTTAATGGTGTTCTTTTAAATGGTGCTATCCCGAAAAATAAATGTGATATTAGAGCGGTGGTCAAAGTCTTGCAGCCATCGCCTCTTAAGAGTGAATTGAAAACGCTAATAGAATCATACTGGTTCAAGTATATTTCCGCTTTTATAAACATATCAAAACACCGGATGCTTGTGAAGCACTCTTTCCACGTTGGTTTCCAAGATTCATATACTGGAATTCGTGTCGGAGCATTCGATTATAACAACCAGCAGTATCCACGCTACAAAGCAAACGAGTTGCTGAAAGGAGTAGTTGAAGTTAAAAACAAGATAGTTGATTGTGGGCAATATTTAAACAATCAAGTTATTTCTAGAGATGCTTAAAATCTCAACTTGCCTGACAGGCTCTCCGCTGAGCTTCGTCCCTGCCATAAGCGTAACATGGATAGCTTAATGTCGGCTTTGTGCCGATAGAAACAATGTGGATATGTAATTCAATAACCTTTGGTAGGTGTGCACTGAGTTGTTGACTAAACTAAAGTTTAGTCGTTTATAATAGATTAGGCACATTGTGATACTTTTGACTTTACGATCGGAGGCGGCGAGGCAGCTTAGGCCGATGAATGACTTAAGTGACGTAAATCAGACTCAAAAACGGTATTGGCATGGTGCTCATCTTCCTTGGGACTACAGGCCCTATGCCTTTCGCTGGATAGCAACGAGCGGGGGTAAGGTCTTGTCTTTTGCTCTGTCCTCTTACCTGAAAGACAAAAGGCAAAACCTGACTCCGCACTCCAATGATCCCGTATTATGGCCTCCACCGGACGGTCTTTCCTCCGCTTCGCTGCGCAAAGGCCGCCGCTGAATTTTGGCATTAGGACTCGAGATGAAGTATGTACCAATAGTTATTTCTTTACTTGCACTTTGTTTAAGTGTTTTCACATTTTATTGGGTTCAGTTAAGGATTAAACATAAACTTCATCTTGTGCGAATTGACAAAGTCGAGGAATTTGACATTCCAATATTTGCTTTAGTTAATAGTGGCACGAAAGATGTTTTGATAACTTCAGTTGTCGGCTGGTTCAAGCATAGCGATGCCCAGGGAAGCACATCTCCCTCACAACGAGTTGAAATCGGGGAGAAATCATCAATGCTGTTAAAAGCAAGTACCGCAGTACAATGCAGAATTACCTTTTTAGAAGAGTTTACAAAAAGTTTTGTCACGAGTGGAAAGTTGCGTGAGGGGTCTACACCAGATATTTATGAATTTAAATTCATGGTTGAGATAGGTTGGGTTGATTCTCAAGCGCATAGTCACAAGGCGAGAGCTGAAATTGCAAAATACGGATTTAGTGAAGATCGAGGCATTCGTATGTTTTCTCCGTTGGAGGCGAAGCACGATTTGTACAAAAAGTCCTAACAAACTCAAGCATACGGAACAGTTTTGAGCTGCGCTCAAAATTGTCCGGTGTTGCGGATGTTAAGCTTCATTCATCCTGAGGGAGAGAAAAATGCCAGAGTAATATGCATTGGTAAAGTGGAATAGTTAATTCCGGGGGCAGTATACGTTTTTCCAGTTCATCAATGTCTCCTTTGTGCCGTTAGCCGACGAAGCGTTCAATGCTGCAGTTCGCTTCGCTCTACTGTAAACCGCTCCTGCGTTTACAGCATTTCCACGGGGTGGCCTTCCACCATCCATGACGGATAGTGCACCCTACGTTTTTTGGGGGTTCCATTATCCCGTTAGGGCAGGTGGGCACTGGAAGTGCTTTTAGACAAGGCCCGTCAGTGGCGAGGCATGGATGCTTTCCGCTAAAGTGCGAATAGCTTTTTTCACGAAAGGTGATGTTCATGGAAGAACTGATCGAATCGGCCCTCAGGGGCCTGCTGTCCATTGTCGGCCTGTTGTTTCGCGCATTGGTCTGGCTGGTTGTCGACGTCTGGATCGGACACATTCTTTGGTACCTGGGCTGGCCGGCCGTTCGAGTTTTGACCTGGGGTCGGTACCCGGAGGTCGCGATCGATGAATATGACAAGGCGGGTATCTTTGCTGTTGCCTGTGTGAGCGTGGCGGGAGTGGCAGTTCTGATGCTGCCGCTGTTCGTGTTGGAACCGCTCTTTTTCACGGCGTGACCCCGTACCCTATGCTCGACAGAAGCCAGGCCGGGCTGGTGCTGGAGCAGGTGCTGGGGCCTTGAATCGAGCAGGGGAGGACCTGTCGTGGCAAGTTGCGAGTTAAGGCTGGCGGTGCCGGCCGATCTGGAGGCGATCACAGTCCTGCTGGGCCAGCTCGGCTATCCGGCTTCGGCCACCGAGGTCGCGCGACGGCTGCAGCCTGTAATCGACTCCAGTGAGCATGCCCTGCTGGTCGCCTGTATCGACGGAAGGGTGATCGGCTGGATCCATGTCCTGCTGATATCGAGCCTCGATGCCGGCCGCTACGCCGAGATCGGGACCTTCGTCGTCGACGAAGACCACCGGGGACAAGGGCTCGGCCGGCGCCTGCTCGCTGCTGCGGAGGACTGGTCCCGCCGCCAGGGGTGGACAAGCTGCGGGTGCGCAGCCGTATCGACAGGATCGAGACCCTGGCCTGGTACCGGCAACAGGGATTCGCCGACACCAAGGTCCAGCAGGTGTTCGACAAGCGACTGGAAGGCTGAGTCGATCAAAACGCGATTTCTCGAAAGTACCGCGTCAACTGCTCCGTCACCAACCGGATCCGCTCGGTGCGGCGCAGGTCCGGGTGGATCAGCAGCCAGAGGTCGCTGCTCCTGCCGGGCGGGAACCCGGCTAGACAGACGATCCCCTCCCGCGCCTGATCCAGCGGCAGAAAAGCCAGCCCCTGTCCCTGTTCGGCGAAGTGAGACATCGCCGTCAACTCGTCGCAGCGGGTGGCAATCTGCGCCGGGTAGTGCTGCTCGAGCCAGCTGAATGCGGGTAGATTCAGCATCTGCCCCGCACCGCCGATCAGCCGGTGTGCCGCCAGATCGTCCAGCGAAGCGAGCGGCGCCCTCCCCGCCGGATGGACGGGCGCGGCAAAGACTCCCCAGGGGATGGATACCAGCTTACGACCGATCAGATGTTCCGGCGGATTGGCGGTGGCGCGGATCGCGATATCGGCGATCCGGCTGTTCATATTCACTTCCAGATTGCCGGCAAGCACCTCAATCAGGATCTCCGGATAGGCCTCGCGCAGGGGCCAAGCGCCTGCGGAAGAAAGCGGTTGGCGATATTGTAGGGGGCGGTGATCCTGACCCGCCCCTTCGGCTGCACATCCTTGCCGACAAGGCGGCGCTCGATCTCGTCGAACCGGGCGGCGATCTGCCGGCCCTGCTCGAGCAGGCCCTCACCCAGCGGGGTCAACACATAACGGTTGTCTATCTTGTCGAACAACCGTCCGCCCAGTTCCGCCTCATACGCCTGCAGCCGTCGGAACATGGTGGAGTGGTTGACGCCCAGCTCCCGGGCCGCTCCCGACAGCGAACCCGACTCGGCGATCGCCAGAAAACTCTTCAGCCCGTTCCAGTCCATCGTTCACTCCCACCTTTCGCCTTGCATATATGCAAACCAGGTTTGGCGCAATTCGCAATTTACCACCACTGATGCACAACTAATACTGTTGCTGTCTGCACAACAGGAGCAACCGTCATGAGTACCGAAATCGGCCGCAACCCGGCAACGGCCGGCATCAACACAGCGCATCTTCACCTGATCAGTCATAAGCTCTGCCCCTATGTGCAACGCTCGGTGATTACGCTGATCGAGAAGGGGATCCCCTATACCCGCACCGATATCGACCTGGCGGCCAAGCCCGAGTGGTTCCTGCAGCTGTCGCCGACCGGCAAGGTGCCGCTGTTGCGGGTCGATCAACAGCATACGCTGTTCGAGTCCGCTGTGATCTGTGAGTATCTGGACGAGATCACCGATGGGCCGCTGTTGCCGCATGAACCACTGGAGCGGGCTCGGCACAGGGCCTGGATCGAGTTCGGTTCCGCCATCCTGAACCTGATCGCCCGGCTCTACAGCGCGGACGACGAGGCGGAGTTCGATGCGGCACGGCTGGCATTGAGGGCGCGTTTCCAGCGGCTGGAGCCGGTCGTCGTGGCCCCCTATTTTACCGGTACCGCCTTCGGCCTGGTCGACGCGGTGTACGGGCCGATCTTCCGCTACTTCGATGTGTTCGAATCGGTGACCGATCTAAGGATCTTCGAGGGTCTGACCAACGTCCAGTGCTGGCGCCAGGCACTCGGGGAAAGGGCGTCGGTCCGGCAGGCGGTCAGTGCCGATTATCCACAGGCGCTGCTTGCTTTCGTGCATGCCCGAAACAGTTGGCTTGCAGGTTTGTGTCGCGGGTGACCTGGGATTCCGGGGACAGGGGATTCCGGGGACAGTATACCTATTACTTACCTCATCAATGTTTGCTTGGTGCCGTTAGCGACGTCGAGTTAGAACGATGCAGTTCGCTACGCTTAGTGCTCCCTACGTCTGAAGGTGGTACCACAGCCCCGTTAGGGCAGGTAAAGGCTCCTGCATTTCCGGTACGCCGGACCGCTGCATACACGCGGGGCGGCCTTCCGCCATCCATGGCGATAAGCCGGCGAGCACTGGGAGTATTTTTTGACAAGGCTCGCCAACGGCCCGTCAGGGACGAGGCATGGATGCTGAGCCTGAGATCCGGTACAGGGATGTGCCGTTAGCTCGGTGCGACGCTCGCAGCCCGGAAAATACTCCCAGCGTGCAGCAGTCACGGCTTCTTCGGGCGTCGTCCCGCGTTTTTGGCCTGTTCCCGGTGGCCCGAATGGGCGGCAATGCGAATCACAGGCGGTCCGCCTATGGGCGCTGTGTAGCCGAATTAGTGTTCTGGGCACCCGCAGCGTTGCTGCCTGGCCCCGGGGTCGTCTGGGAAGCAGTCGGTTTGAATACGGCCCGGGTCACTGTCAGCAATGGAGAGCTTTCGCAGGCAGTCGACCTGACGGTGGATGTTGATGGCCGGCCGGTCGAGGTATCCTTCATGTGCTGGAGCAATGCCCCCCCAAAAAGGAATATCGACTGCAACCCTTTGGAGGATCGCTCTCGAGCTTTCGCGACATACATGGCTATCGCCTCCCGTTCCGGGTAGAGGCAGGGAACATGTTTGGTACCGATACATATTTTGTCTTTTTCAAGGCGGACATCACCGAAATCCGCTTTCCGGAGTCTGGTCAGTAAACTTCTGTATTGGCAACATGTCGGTTAACTGATTACCCGGAGGATTGAGTTGTTAGCCGTTCGCTCCAGTCGATACGCTAAAATGTATCGATGAACTCGAACATTGGTTGAGGATATGAACGGAAAGGTTGCCGCAGTTGGATTCTGGAGTGGCGTTACCGCCTTCACGGCCGCCGTTTCCTACGATCTAGCGCAGATACTTCAGATCGCTGGTGTGCTGCGGTTTCCGGCCGACGAGATTTTGATCTATGGAACATCGCTTTGTATCGTTATTCCCTTTTTGCTTGAAATGCTTGCCTTTCATCACCTGACGGTTAAGGAAAAGCAGTTTTGGACACAGGCCGCACTTGTTTTTTCTATAATCTATGCCGTTTTCGTTACAGCGAACTACGTTGTTCAATTGGCGACAGTCATTCCCGCTAAACTAAGTGGCAATGTAGATGCAGTTATCCTGCTCGACCAGACACCACACTCGCTTTTCTGGAATTTTGACGCTATTGGTTACATCTCGATGGGAATATGCACCTTCGTCGCACTGCCAGCCCTGGGGAAAGCTGGCTTTGAGCGGTGGGTGAGGTTTGCGTTTCTTGCCAATGCGCTCGTCACACCAATGATCGCGACGGTTTACTTCTATCCAAACTATTCCCACAAGCTGCTTTTCCTTGGCTTCCCGTGGGCAATTACAGCTCCGCTGTCAATGTTGCTCCTCGCGATACTGTTGCGTAAGAAGCAAGTGTCGCCCTGAGCTCCCTGCATTTGGAAGACGAAGTCCGGAGACGGTATACCCAATTCGGAAGGGAGCACCGGAGACCCCTCGATCCCGCGCAGCGAGAGCCCGTCCAGTGGGTTCTCTACGCTGTCGTCCAGACCTCGCCAAGCGACGGCGGTCATTGCATCAATAGCGAGAGGTACGAGCCCCGTGCTTTCAGAAATTCCTGTAGAAGCGTCTCGTAGTGTTCCGTGACGGCCGTACGAATGGATGGTCGTTCGGCCAGCGCTGCGCGCCATGCCACCACCTTGGGGGTGTGCGTAAAGATGCCGAGAGGATGTATCGGGTCGAAAACGTCGAAATACCGGAAAACGGGCCCGAACACGGCGTCGACGAGTGAAAAGCGTTCGCCGTCGAAATAGGGACCTTCGCCGAGCTCCGTCTCCAGGCGCTGAAACCTGTCGCGCAGCAGCGTTATCACGTCATTGAACATGGTGGCCTGCGGTACCGAATAAAGGCGCCCTATGTCATTGAGGATGGTCGAGCCGAAGGCGATCCAGCCCCGGTGTGCGGCGCGCTCCAGCGGGTCGTCCGGATGCAGCGGTTCGCCCTGCGTTTCCTCGAGATACTCGAGAATGACGGCGGATTCGAACAGCGGGGCCTGGGAGCCGTCGTTGTCCACCTTGAGAACCGGCACCTTGCCCAGCGGGGAAAGGGCCTTGAACCAGTCCGGCTTGTTGCCGAGATCGACATAGAGGCGTTCGAAGGGTACCTGCTTTTCCGTCAGCGCAATCGCGGCCCGCTGGACGTAAGGGCAAAGCTGATGGCTGACCAGGGTGATGGATGTGCTCAGGGGAACTCACCTCGGGGATTGGCTTGGGAGGCAGAAAGGCGGCGGGGGAGCGCCGCCCCGGAAGGTTTATTTCGCGTCCAGGATGGGCGCGTAGAATTTGCTGAAAACCATATTGGTCGCATTTTCCATATGGCAGCCCGCGCAGGCTTCGGCCGGCTGAGCGGCGGCCGATTCTGCATAGGGCGGGGCATGATGGCCGAAGTTGAAAAAGCCCCAGCCTTCGGTATCCCGGAACCGCGAGCTGTCCTTGACGGAAATGTCGATGCCATTCAGCGTGCCGGGAAAGAACCCGCGTCCCGAGGCTTCCTGGGAAGAGCCGTCCGGATGCGTCGCCTGTCGGGTCAACTGCAGCTCCTTGAGCATGATCGTGCCTTCAGGCCACTGGCCCGTTTCGCGGTAGGCCGCGAATGCCTGGGGCTGCACGTAGACGTTGTGGTATTCAGGGAAAGCGGCCTGGCCGCCGTTCAGGGCATTGGGCGTCAGCGGCGAGCCGAGAAACACCCAGTGACGGAAATGCTCCGGTAGCAAAAGCTTGCCGTTACGGTCCCATGCGGGTCCCCAGTCAGCCATGGACTCGGCACGTGCCGTTGCGATCCAGGAGCCCAGCAGCGCGCCGGCAATCGTCAGAGTCAGGGCAAGCGTACGGGTATTGCAGGTGCGAATGAACATCGTAATTCTCCGGGTTGCGTGCAGGGGATCAGGCCAGCGCCAGTGCGCCGATCGCGAGGATGGCGAGCCATGACACCAGGTAGGTGGGGGTGCGCAGATAGGGGATGCCAAGGGTGTATATGGCCGCATGGGCCAGGCGCGCAAAGAAAAACACCGCGCTCCAGTGACCGATGGCGGCGCCGGTCGCGTCCGGCGCGATCAGCGCCGCCGCAAGCGTCACGGCGATGAAGGCCGGCAGGGTTTCGACCATATTGAGATGGGCGCGCTTGGCGCGTTGCGCCCACAGGGGCGGTTCCGGCTCCCGGGCCGGGTAGTTCTCGGGATAGTTGTTGAGAAAGGTCGGAATACCCCAAACGGCTATTCGCGCCAGGATGTAGGGCGTCCACATCAGGACCGTCAGGACTCCGCTGGCGGCGAGATAGAAATACACAGTATCCATGGTCGGGTCTCCTCTTCTGGCGAAGCGGGTTAGCGGTCAGTTGCCGACGGGGGCGTGCATCGCATGGCTGTTGCGTGATTGCAGTCCGCCGGGTCCGGCAGCTGGGTTCATCGAAACGACCTCCAGTGGTGATGATGGCGGGTCGGGCGCCGGCAGTGGGCCGGGATAAAAACGATACTGATCTGTATCGTTATTTAGAAAGTAGAACGATCGGTATCGTTTGTCAATAGAGTGTTGTTGCGTGATGGCCGGGATGTTCTGCTGTTGGTCGCCATGAAATGGCACTGAAGAGGGTGCTGGTCCGACGGCGCCGGCTTTGCTAAGCTCAAAAAGAATAAAGACTATTCTGTATCGATATAGCGCAAAGGCGGCGTATATGAAGAGAGCGGAAAAGCGCGGACACCTGCTGGATGTCGCGGCGGAACTGTTCAATCGGTTTGGCTACCGGGCAATCGGGATTGATCAGGTGATCGAGGCCTCCGGGGTCGCCAAGACGACCCTCTACCGCCATTTCAATTCCAAGGAGGAGCTGATTGTCGCGGTACTGGAGCGGATGGACGAGCGGTTCAGGGACGATATGCGCCAGTATGTCGAAAGACATGGGGCGGAACCCGTGCAGCG
The DNA here is from genome assembly GCF_042661465.1 of Marinobacterium aestuariivivens. NCBI lineage: Bacteria > Pseudomonadati > Pseudomonadota > Gammaproteobacteria > Oceanospirillales > Oceanospirillaceae > Marinobacterium > Marinobacterium aestuariivivens. The sequence continues at coordinate 2,788,852 of NZ_JBHSWE010000001.1, forward strand.
GATCCTGGCGACATTCGACTTTCTCGCCGACTGGTTCGGGAATCCGCGTTTCTACGGATGTCCCTTCATAAATGCCGCCGGAGAATACAGCGAGCGCAACAGTCCGGTGTTCCATGCAGCCATCCTGCACAAGCGTCTCATGGTGGCCTATTTCGAAGAACTCGCGAGAGCGGCGCATCTGGCAGAACCCAAAAGGGTTGCCGAGGAAATAAACCTGCTCCACGAGGGCGCTATCGCCGTTGCACATATTACGGGGGATGCCGGTACGGCGCTAAAAGCGCGGAACGTTGCCAGAAGAGTCGTTCAAGCTCCTCTGGAGCCGCACCTTCTTGAGAGTGAGTAGGGTCTTGCCTTTTGCCTTTCCTGCATTCTCCAACTGTAGCTCTTTACCTTGACGGACCTGAGCCCGGGAAATGCTTCCAGCGCGCGACGTCACGGCTTCCTGGGCCTCGTCCTGTTCAAACCGTTGGAGAGCGCGCCCAAGAGGGTCGATGTGCTGGCCTCGCTTTTACTGGCGATTTTGATGGGGGCATAATCGTTATGCGCATCCTGCAACCCGGCTGCCGGTATAACTATCTCCGTTTCACCCTCACGCCATCGTCGATCGTATCGTCTGGATGAGTAATCACTACTTCATTTTCCGCCAGGCCATCCAGAATCTGAGCCGATAGCCCGTTGTTCTGACCGACCGTTACCGTGCGCCGTCGGGCCTTGTTGTCTTGCATGACAAAGAGGGTCCACTTGCCATCGGAACGAAACAGGGCGCTGGCCGGGATTTGCAGCACATCCCGATCCTCCCAGATTATGAAGCGTGACTCGACACGGTAACCGTCGCCGAGAGTTTGCCATTCTTCGGGGGGCGACGTGATGTCCGATATGATCAGCACGCGTTGTTCTTCGACGCCAAGCGCGGATATCTTGGTGAAGCCGACCGGTTCCACCCGTCGCACCCGACCCGTCAGGGGTTTTTCACCGCCCCAGCGAATTCGGCAGTGTGTTGGGTTGCGCTTCGCTCCACCCAACCTACGACTTCGCGTCTCAGGCCGGTTCGACGATGGCGCGGGCGGGTGGAATGCCGGCAAAAATACTGGGTTTCAGCCAGCGCTCCACATGGCGGGTCAGTTCCGCCGGGCCGACGAGGTTGAGCAGGCCTTCGGCGATCGCCTTGCGGTAACTGATATCCCCCATCCACAACTGGCACATGACTTTCAGGCAGACATTGAAGTAGACGTCGACCTCCTTGCCGGGATCGTGCACGCAGACGTCGACTTCATCCCCGCTGACAACGATCCACCAGTTCGGGTACTCGCCGACGTCGTTGAAGTTGAAGCGGATCACGGTTTCGTTGCCTATCAGCTTGTCGGTGCAGATGCTGCGTTCGAGATAGAGCATCAGCAGCTCGAGATCGTAGTCTTCCTCGGTCATCTGTTCCCGTGCCCAGCGCATGCCCCAGTGGCCGATCTGTTCGACCACCGGCATCAGTTCGCGGCAGGCTTCGGTGGGAAAATACTCGTAACCGCGCTGGCCGGGGATGCGCCTGCGCACCAGCAGTCCGGCCTCTTCCAGGCTTGCCAGGCGCTTGGTCAGCAGGCTGGGCGACATCTGACGCAGACCGCGCTGAAATTCGTTGAAGCGGGTGGCCCCCATCAGCAGTTCCCTGACCAGCAGCAGGGTCCAGCGCTCACCCACTACTTCCATGGCCTTGGCAATCGGGCAGAACTGTTGGTACGTCATCGCTCGGCTCCCGGTCGTGCAAGCTACTGCTGTAGTAGTTGGTTACTACAAAAACTGTAGTGGTTTTCTGCAGATTTTGAAGTAAAAAGCCACGGCCGTTTTCCGTAATCTTAATTTCGTGAATGGGATGAAATTAAGCGGAGGTGCGGCATGTGCAGGTTGATGAAAAAGAATATCGATATAACCGATCTGCGTAAGACGATGGGCCTCTGGATCACCGGTGTCGCTGTAGTCACAACACGGGATGGCGACAACAATCCGGCTGGCATGACGATCAACAGCCTTGTGTCTATTTCCCTGACCCCCTCCCTTATCGGCTGGTGCATCGATCGTGGCGCGGCCAGTTTCGATACCTTCGCCCGTTGCCAACACTTTTCGGTCTCGGTCCTGAATCAGGAACAGGCTGCACTGGCGCAGCGCTTCGCAACCCGTGGCGCCGATAAATTCGCCGGTATCCTGGAGCGTCCGGAGATCCGGGATGGCGCAAGCCGTCCGCTGCTGATTCCCGATGCCTGCGCCTGGCTGGTTTGCCGCCTCTATCGACTGGTATCGCTTGGTGATCATTTGCTGCTGGTTGGGGAAGTGACGGACCTTGAATTCACGGAACGCGCGCCACTGGTCTTTTTCCGGGGAGGCTTCAGGGATTCCGGTAATAGCGATATAGCGGCGTGACAGTAACAAAAAAACAAAGCCGGACGCGCCACCGAATGCGACTCAATCGGTTGTCATGATCCGGAATAAAAAACAGCACAGTGAGGGCAACCCAAATGAAAACTTGTCAGCTGAGTGACAAATTCGCCGAAACTTTGGAGCGTATTGGCGAACAGGTGGCCGAAAATGGGGCGATAGCCGACCGGGAAGAGCGGTTTTCCAAAGAAAACTACGCCTTGCTGAGGGACGAGAAAATCTTCTCGGCGCTGGTGCCAGAAAACTGCGGTGGCGGCGGTCACAGCTACCGGGATCTTTGCCGCTTTCTCGGCGAACTGGCGGCTCTTCACCCTCGACCGCGCTGGCGTGCTCGATGCATCAGCATATAGTGGCGGCCAACCGCTACAACGATCTGCATGGTCGGCCGGGGCGCGCGGTACTGGAAAAAGTCGCCGCTGCGGAGCTGGTACTGGTCAGCACCGGCGCCGGTGACTGGCTGGCGTCCAACGGCTGCCTGGAAAGGGTCGATGGCGGGTTCAGCCTCAGTGCCGTCAAGCACTTCGCCAGCGGTTCCCCAGCCGGCGATATACTGGTGACCTCGGCGCCCTATGAGGATCCGGAGCAGGGGTGGCAGGTATTGCATTTTCCGGTGTCGCTGAAGGCCGAGGGGGTAACGGTGCTGGATAACTGGTATCCGCTGGGAATGCGCGGCTCGGGCTCCAATAGCGTGAAACTCGAGAACGTTTTTGTGCCGGAGTCGAGCATTGCCCTGCGGCGGCCCCGCGGGGACTTCCACCTGATCTGGTCCGTGGTGCTGCCGGTCGCGCTGCCGCTGATCATGTCGGTCTACTTGGGTGTGGCCCGCGAAGCTGCTGCCCGGGCGCGGCAGCGCTGTGCCGCCAGCCGCGACCCGGTCACGCCCTACCTGCTCGGGGAGATGGAAAACGCCCTCACTGCGGCGGAACTGGCGGTGGACAGCATGATCCTGCTGATGGACGAGTTCGGGTTCGAGGCGAATCTCGACACCGTCAACGAAGTGATCAAGCGCAAGACCATCGCCGCCGAGGCGTGCAAGCTGGCGACAGCCAAGGCGCTGGAGGCCTGCGGCGGGCCGGGCTTCATGCGGGGCAACGGGATCGAGAACCTGTTCCGCGATGTGATGGCGAGCCACTTTCACCCGATTCAGGAGAAGCGGCAGCACCTGTTCACCGGATCGCTGGCGATGGGGCAGCAACCACCGCGACAGGCTTTCTGATAGTTGCAGGCCGGTGCAGCGAGCCATCGCTCGCCGGCCACAATCGGAGTGATCAGTCATGAAAAGATTCAAAGACCTTCTCCGCTCGATGCTGGACGCAGCGACCCGGCAGACGGAGCCATTGGATGCACACACCCGAAGCGACATCGGCCTTGATCCGATGGCGGCGGAGCACCTGAAAGACGAACGACTCTGGTGCGAGCTGGCCGCCTGAGCACCGAATTCCGGGGACAATTCCGGGGACCGAATTCCGGGGACAGTATACCTATTCCCGTGATCTGACCTAATGTTGTCATAAGATACAACCAGTGTTGGACAACGAGGTTGCATATGGCCAGGATGGCTCGAGTTGTCGTACCAGGATACCCACATCATGTAACTCAACGCGGTAATCGGCGGCAGAAGACGTTTTTCTGTGAGGACGACTATCGGTATTACATTGAACTGATGTCTCAGTTCGCGAGCGAAGCAGGAACGGAAGTCTGGGCTTATTGCCTGATGCCGAACCATGTTCACCTGGTCATGGTGCCAAGTTCGGAAGATGGTCTTCGCGCTGCGTTGGGCGAGGCTCACCGGCGCTATACACGTCATGTGAATTTTCGCAAGGATTGGCGGGGACACTTGTGGCAGGAGCGGTTTCACTCATTCGTTATGGATGAACAGTACTTGCTGGCAACTGTACAGTACGTTGAGCGCAATCCGGTTGTGGCGCGATTGTGTCGCCAACCGGCTGATTGGAGGTGGTCCAGCGTTCACGCACACCTGGCAGCTCAAGATGACGGATTGGTTCGAGTAAAGCCGATGCTCGAGCGGGCGGATGACTGGGCCGCTTATCTTTCGGCAGTGTGTGACGAAGACACGCAGGTGATTCAGCGGCATACGAGAACCGGCAGGCCACTGGGTGGCACGGACTTCGTTGAACATCTTGAGACTGTTACTGGAAAGGTACTTGCCCCAAGACGTCCGGGACGAAAGGGAAAGACGTAGGGAGAAATAGGTATACTGTCCCCGGAAATCCCTAATTCCCACATGCCCTCTCATCGACGGCCTCCAACGCGACATCCACCTCCACCGATACCTGGTTGCCCACCCACCGGGTGTTTTTCCATTCACCGGTGCCGACGCCGTAGTCGAGCCGCTTGATACTGTCCTTACCCTGAAGCCGCCGGTGGCCGGCCGGGCCGGTAATCCGGAACTCGGTGGTCCGCTGATGGGTGATGTCCCGGATGTGCAGGTCTCCCCGTACCTGGTAGCGGTCGTCACCGAGTGCCTTCAGGGAGTCGCTCGTGAAGTGGGCGGACGGCCACCGGGCGGCATCAAAAAATTCCGCGCCCCGCAGAACCTCGTTCAGTTCCGGCAGTTGGGTTTCCAGGGAGGCCACATCCACCCGCACCTTCAGGAAACCCTGTCCGATATCTCCGGAAGGCAGGGACAGCACCCCCGTGTAGCGCTCGAAGACCCCGCGGGCCGGTGCCCCCGCCTGGGTGCCGACAAAGGTGAATGCGCCGGGTTCCTGCCGCAGCTCCCAGCAGGCGGCCAGGGACGCCGTGGGCGTCAGTATCCCGGTCAGGAGCAGAGCGGTGAGTTTCACGGTTTGGACCTCCCAGCCCGCCGGGCCTGACCCGGCAGCATGCGCCGCAAGACATCGTCGCGCAACCAAAAGTGGTGGCGCAGGGCTCCCGCTACGTGCAGCAGCAGGGTGAGGAGCAGCAATCCCGCCAGAGAGGCGTGGATGGTTTTGGTCATCCCGGCCAGCGCCTTGTCCGGCTCCACCAGATCGGGCCAGGTAAAAAGGCCGAACCAGCTCACGCTCAGGTTGAACGCCGAAGACGAAATCCAGCCCGCCACCGGCATGCTGAGCAAAATGCCATATAAAAGATAGTGAGTGCCCCGTGCCAGCCGCCGTTCCCAGGGGCCATGTGCCCGGGCAGAGGCGGGGGCGGGGAGTAGAGCCGCCAGCCAAGCCGCAGGACCGTCAGCATAAAGATGGTCATGCCCACGGATTTGTGGCGGCCCAGCAGGATCAGCCGTTCCATGCTCATCGGCAGATCCGACGCGCTCAGGCCCAGGTAGAACTGGAGCACGACCAGGGCCGCAATCAGCCAGTGCAGACTTTGGGCGACGATACCGTATCGGTGGGGTGTATTGCGCCAGGCCATGTTTTTCTTGCGCATGGTTTTTGTCATCGGGTACAGACTATTATGACTGTGTTCTCGAAGAAGAGAAGGTCCTCATGGACGGACAACTTTCCCCGCCGTTGTTCACAGCCGCATTGCTGATCCTGCTGAGCCTGCTCGTGGCGGGCTGCCAGCCCCTGCCCCGGACGGAGATAACAGTCCCCTCTCCCGAGAAGGAACTGCCGGTGCTGGCGGTGGCCGGCGCCGACCACTACCAGGTCGTCCCGGAACGGTCCGAGGCGCGCGTCTATGTCTACCGGGGCGGCCCCCTTGCGGAATACGGCCACAACCATGTGATGGTTGCCGGGGACATGACCGGTGATATCTACCTGGCGCCGGAGTTCCACGACTCCGGATTCGCCCTGACCATTCCCGTGGCCGGACTCGCGGTGGACCCGCCAGCGGTGCGGCGTCAGGAGGGCGGGGCATTCGGCATCGAACTCTCCGCACAGGCCGTGGCCGACACCCGGGAGAACATGCTGGGGCCCCAGGTGCTGAACGCGGCCGAATATCCCACCATCGAGCTGCGCTCCCGAACCCTGACGGGACCGCCCTGGCAACCGGACATCACCTTCCGCCTGCGCCTGCGCGGCGCCGACCGGGAACTGACGGTGCCTGTGGCGGTGGAGGGGCGGGGTGAGCTACTCACCGCCACCGGCGAGTTTTCCATCCGGCAGAGCGAATTCGGCATCGCGCCCTTCAGCATCCTGGGCGGCGGCCTCAGAGTGAAGGACGAGGTGCGCATCAAATTCCGTGTAGTGGCCACCCGGGCCAGCCGCGTTGAAGAGGGAGACGCCGATAAAAGGGAATAGGCACCTCAGCCACTAAGCCGTGTGCGATTCCGGATCACCAAATCGCTGAGGAAGTCTGCCTGCGCGCGGAATTACGGGGACAGCCTAGCTGTTTCCCCGCTTTTCTGTATCTGCTCTGTGCCGAAGGCAGAATCATTGCTGATCTGCAAAGACCGGTTCGCAGGCTTTCATACTATGCTCATTCTGATATCCAATGGAGATGAGCTGATGCGTCACTGGCTGATGACCCTGCTGGCAGCGCTCTGTCTTTCACCGGCCCAGGCACAGACCCCGTGGACGGACGAATTCGTGCATATCGAAGAGCCGCAGGCCGAGGATGTCTATGTCGCGGGGCGCGATGTGGAGGTTGTGGCCGATCTCGGGCAGGACCTGGTGGCGGCCGGGCAAAGGGTCTCGGTCAGCGGACGGGTGGGGGGCGACCTTATCGCCGCCGCGGAAACGCTGATCCTTCGGGGGAGATCGCCGACGATGTTCGCGTCGCGGGCCGAAACATAACGCTGTTCGGGCGGGTCGGCGATCACCTCGTGGCCGCGGGGCAGAGGGTGTCGGTTGAGCGCGAAGCGGCGGTGGGCGGCCGGGCCTGGCTCGCCGGCGAGACGGTCCTTGTCGCAGGAGGCATCGGAGGAGAGCTCAGGGCCGCGGGGCGCGAGGTGATCCTGGCCGGTGAGGTCGGCGGTGACGCGAACGTCATCGGCGAAGTGATCCGGATCGAGGCCGGTGCTGTCGTTCATGGCGATCTCGTATGGCGCAGCGAGATGGAACCCGAGATCAGTCCCGAGGCGAAAATTGCCGGACAGGTGATACAAAAACCTTTTCCCGAACACGGCTTTGAGCCGCCGGAATCTCCAGGCGGTGTTCTGGCCGTCCTCGGGGTGGTGGTGGCGGGCGTGGTGACCTACCTGCTGTTTCCCCGCGCCTGGGTGGCGACGGCATCGGCGGCGCAGGCGTCGCCCTGGACGTCGCTGGGGCTGGGCCTGGCGGTACTGGTGGGCACGCCGATCGTCGTCGGTCTGCTGTTCGCTACCGTCGTCGGCTATCTGCTGGCGTTCATGCTGCTGGCGCTGTATCTGGTCACGCTCGCACTCGGCGCGCTGGCGGGGTTCTTCTCGCTCGGCGATCTGGGGCTGCGGCTGATCGGGAAGCAGGATGATGCATCCAGGGGCCTCAGGGTGCTCTCCATCATTGCGGCCATCGCGATGATCGCCATTGTTCAGATCATACCGATACTGGGGGCCTTGACCGGATTCCTGGTGTGGCTGATCGGACTGGGTGCTATCCCGCTCAGCCTGTATCGCGCTGCAGCCTGAGGCGACATTACCCTGCAATCGCTTCGGTCCAGAGGGTGCCGAATCTTCAGGATGGGTTGCACGCCGCCCTGGCTGCTGCAGGATCGGATATCCCCTGTCCTGGCATCGTTCCGCCCATCCTACAGACGAGGCCTTTGTCCTGCTAAAGTGCGAAGAACTTTTTTCACGAAGGGTGATGTTCATGGAAGAACTGATCGAATCGGCCCTCCGGGCCTTGCTGTCCGTTGTCAGCCTGTTGTTTCGCGCTCTGGTCTGGCTGGTCGTCGAAGTCTGGATCGAACACATCCTTTGGTACCTGGGCTGGCCGGCCGTTCGGATTCTGACCTGGGGTCGCTACCCGGAGGTCGCTATCGATGAGTATGACAAGGCGGGTATCGTCACCCTGGTCTGTGTGGTCGTGGCAGGTGTCGCCGTTTTGGCGCTGTCCATGTTCGCCCTGGGTCAGCTCTTTTTCGCCGTATGAGCGGGGCGTCCGGGTAGGACCCCACCGGCTCGGATCGGTTATATAGGCCTGGAACGCGGAATACCCCCGCTGATTCTGTTTCTCTGTGGCCGGCGCGGCGCATTGATTTCCCCGATGGGCGCGCGGTAAAGTGAACGGGCATCTCAGTTTGCTTCCGGTTGTATGCCCGACTGGAAGCTGTCGCTGTAGTGCGGGTTTGCTTCCTTTGCTTGGTGAAGTAGACGGAGCCAGTGCTGTTGCAGCAGCACTGGCTCACTTCAATACGTCGTCACACATCCCCAGGCGAGCCCTGCCATCTGCCTCAGGGCGAGGTTTTCTCGCACTGGCCTCTAGTGATGGGCTTTTTTCCGCACCTGCCTTTGCCGTGACGACATGGAACACGAGATACAGGATGCTCAGTGAGGTACCGGCAATCCACACCAGGCTTCCGGTCGGGGTGACCATGGCGCCGGCACCGCAGAGCAGCAGGAAGACACGCTCTACCACGTTCAGGTTGCGCACAATGAATCCGACGATGCCCATCGACCAGATTACGGTCGACAAAATCAGCCCTGCACCGGCGATGGCGATTTCCAGATAGCTACCCCGGAACAGCAGGGCATCGTCGGCAATGAAGGCGAACGGGATCAGGAAGGCCACGGCGCACATCCGGAAGGCGACCAGGCTGGTGCGCATGGCGTCGGTACAGGCGACTCCGGCGGCGGCGAAGGAGGCCAGCGACACCGGTGGGGTCACCATCGACAGTACGCAGAAGTACATCACGAAGAAGTGTGCCTGGAGCGGCTCGACATTCAGGGCTTCGAGGGCTGGCACGTAGAGAATGGCGCCGATGATGTAGGCGGCCACCGTCGGCAGGCCCATGCCCATGATAATGCACCCTAGAATCACCATGACCAGTGACAGGACATAGCTGCCACCGCCGGCAGAAATCAGCCCCGAGGCGAACTTGAGCGCCAGGTTGGACTGTATGGCAACGGCGATGACGATGCCGATCGCGGCGATCGGCACGGCGATCAGTGCCGCCTGGCGACCGGAATCCACGATCATTTGCGGCAGCTTGAGCGGCGAGTACCAGGTTTCCCGGCGGAAGAACGGCACGACCAGACAAGACACCGTCGCGTAGACCACGGCGATCTGGGCCGAGTATCCCATTATCAGGAACAGCACCAGTATCAGCGGCGGTGACGCCATGTGAATGCGCGGCAATACCGGCGTGACACCTTCGAAATCCTCGTCGGTCAGGGTGCCGACGCCATGTTTGCGGGCATGCAGATCGGCACCGACGAACAGGGCGAAATAGAAGGCCACGGCCGGAATAACGCCGGCCAGCGCAATCTGGGAATAGGGCGTGACCAGCAGTTCCGCCATGACGAAGGCCGCGATACCCATGATCGGCGGCATCAACTGACCGCCGGTCGAGGCGATGGCTTCGGTGGCGGCGGCCCTTTCGCCCGAGATTCCGGTCTTGCGCATCAGCGGGATGGTAAAGACCCCGGTGGCGGTCACGTTGGCGACGGCGCTGCCGGAGATCGTGCCCATCAGGCTCGAACCGATAATCGCGACCTTGGAGCCCCCGCCGCGCGTCTTGCCGACCATGCGCATCGCCATGTCGATGAAGAATTCTCCGCCACCGACGGCACTGTACACCACACCGAAAACGATGAAGTAGAAAATGAAGTTCACCGAGGTTTCGGTCGTGACGCCCAGGATGCCGCCGGTTGTCATGGCCAGGATCTCCGAGAACTCCTCGAGGCTCAGTCCACTGAAGCCGAAGGTGCCCGGTACCAGATAGCCGAAGGCGCCGTAGAGCAGAAAGGCGGCGACGACGGCGACGAGGATGTTGCCAACGGTGCGGCGAATGCCCTCGATCAGCAGCACCACCAGGGTAATCGCGATCGCAATGTCGTACCACAGAATCGGCGAGACGTTCTCGATCCGGGTCTGCAAGCGCGACATCTCCATCCAGTAGTAGGCCGCCACGGCCAGGGTGCCAACCAGACAGAGTGCATCGATGGTGCGGGCCAATACCTTGGGGATACGCCCAGCCTTCAGCGGGACGGCCAGAAACGTCAGGAAAAGTGCAAAAATTAGATGCGTCGGTCTCTCCAGGTGCGGCTGCTGCGGACTGAAGAGAATCCAGTATTGAAATACCAGGAACCCGAAAGCCACCCAGGCGATGGGGGAGCTAAGGGTTCTCTTAATGCTGTTACCCATGGTTGTCCTCACAATGCGTGGCGTCTATGGCAGGAAGAGGCCGGCACCAGCGCCGGCGTGTCAGGTCAAAGCAGACCTTTTTCCTTGTAGTAGCGCTCAGCACCCGGGTGAAGTGGAATGCCGTTGGTTTCCGGGCTTGCGGCCCGTTCGAGCTTGAACGCTTTCCAGGCCGGGAATTCGGCGGCCAGCGTTTCCATGTGCTCCACCACACTCTTGGTGATTGCGTAGGCGACATCATCCGGCAGATTCTTGTGGGCGATCAGGTGGGTGCCGAAATCCCCGCCGAGGGTGGGCTTGTCCTGGATATCGAACCACTGCGGGATTTCACCCTTCTGGAGGCCGTATTCTGCCAGTGCGTCCATGGATTCCTGCGAGAGGTCGATGAAGCTGACATCGGCGGTGAGCGCGATTTCCTGGATGGTTGGATGCCCGCGCAGCACGGTGTCGAAATAGAGATCGGCCCGGCCATCACGCATCAGCGGTGCCATCTGTGAAGAATCGATTTGGATGATGCGTCCGCCACGTGCTTCGATATCCGCCCGGCTGATGCCGTGTGCTTTCAGGACGATATCGACGGCCGGCGGAATATTGGAGCCCGGCGGCTTCATCATGATATTGACGGCTTTGTCGGATTCCAGGATCTCCTTCAGCGAGGAGAAACCGTTTTCCTTGAGGTATTCGTTGCGCACGATGGCGCCAATGTAGACGGGGTTGAGGCCTCCGACCAGCGACCGAATGTCGGTTGCTTCCTGGCCTTCATAGAGCAGCTGGCCACGGGTCGCCCACAGCGAGGTGGCGACATTGGACAGTGCGATATCGGCCTTGCCCTGCTGCACAACCATTGGGTTGGCGACCCCGCCGCCCCGGGCGATGATTTCGACATCGGTATCCTTCACCGATGCTTCGATGACTTTTTCGAGCGCCGCTGCGGCGACGTACCATCCCGATCCAACCGGCATGGCACCGATCTTGAGCGTGTCGGCGTGAGCCGAAACTGAAAGCAGTCCGCCGAGAATGAGACCGGCAGACCAGCGTGTGAGCGCTTTTTTTATCATGGTCATCTCTCCGATATTCTTTTTATAGGTCGCGGCAGAACGAAGGCCCGTTCTGCCGCAGGGTCTACCGCTTGAGACAACGCCAATCGCAGTCTCAGCGTGCAACCTATGGAGTGGTGATCGAGCCGGGCTTAGTCGACGAGGCCGGCCGAACGCAGGGCGTTGGCGATTTCCACGTCGGCGCCTTCCTGCAGCGGCAGCAGCGGCGGGCGTACAGTGGCGTGCTCCAGAATCCCGCGCGCCACCAGGCCGTGCTTCAGTGCGACTGTGCCTTCCATGTGCGAGCCGCGGTGATAGACGTTCTGGGTCACCGGGAACAGGCGGTCGTGAATCTCTCGGGCTTTCGGGTAGTCCTTGGCCTTGCCGGCGGCGATCAGCTCGATCAGCGGCTCGGGGGCTAGGCCGCCGTAACCGACCAGTGCGCCATCGACATCGAACATGGTGTGCAGCAGGTACTCGTCGTGGCAGGTCAGGACCTGCAGGTCCGGGCGCTCGCGACGGATAATGGGGATTTCGGTGTCCCAGCGACGCATGTTGCGTACGCCGTTTTTCATTGCGAACACGCCCGGCTGGGCGGCGATGTCGAGCAGGGTTTCGAGGTTATAGGTCGCCTTGGTGACATCCGGGTACTGGAACAGAATCAGGGGCAGGCCGCTCTCCTCGTAGATCGCGCGGTAGCGGTCCTGCGGCGCGCCCTTCTGGTAACCGAAGCGCAGCCAGCCGTGCGACGGATAGACCAGGCCGGCTGCAGCGCCAGCCTCGACAGCCCGCTGGGCTTCCAGTGCCGCCACCTGGGTGCCTTCACCGGTGATGCCGGCGATGATCGGCAGGGCCCCCTTGACGGACTCCTTGAAGCTCTGGATCACCTCGGCCTGTTCCTGCTGAGTCAGGAAGGTGCCTTCGCCGGCATGGCCGAGCACGACCAGGCCCTTGACGCCGTCGATGCCGCCGAGCCACGAGCCCAGACGCTGGATGGCGTCGTGATCGACGGCACCGTCACGGGTGAAGGGAGTCACGGGTGCCGGAACGAGGCCGCGGAGATCGATGTTGATGTCTGTCATTGTTATGCCCTTGCTTGGTTTGCTTGGTTTGCTTGGTGTGTCAGAGAGCGGACGAGATACTCCCGCTTGCCCTCAGGGCCCGTGAAATTTCAGTTGCAGCTGATTTCACGGGTTCGAGAGCGAGATTGCGCATTTCCGATTCGCTGAAGCGGACCGTTGGCGCAACCACGCTGATTGCGGCGACCGGGTAGCCGTCCCGGTCCAGAACGGGTACGGCGAGCACCCGCAGGGAACTGGTGAAATAGGATTCCTTCAGGGCGTAGCCGTCACCCCGGATCTGTTCGAGTGCACGATCCAGTTCATCTCCGGACAGGGCCACGGCCGGCGTGCCGCTCGGATTGGATTTCTTTTGCAGCACGATGTCGAGTTCCTGCGGCGGCAGAAAGGCCAGCAGTGCCTGGCCGATGGCGCTGCAATTGGCTGGAGTAGTCGTGCCGACACGGATATCGACACCCAGGCGCGTAACGCCGGCCCGAACCCTCTCCAGATAGAGGATGTCGGCACCTTCCAGCACGCCAAAGCTTGCAGTTTCGCCCACTGTTCTTACCAGCGCCCGCAGGATCGGCAGTACCAGGTCGCGGATGTCACTGCGGCCAATGGCATGGAAACCGAGGTCGGTGACTTTCAGTGTCAGCCGGAACTGGCGGGTTTCTTCGTTCTTCTCGACATAGCCGAGGTCGACCAGCGTATTGAGGATTCTGAATACCGTACCGGAATCCATCTGGGCGATATCGCAGACCTCGCTGAGGGTCATCTTGGGACGACCGTAAGAGAACGCCTCCAGCACCCGGAAGCCTTTCGCCAGAGAGTTGACGGTGCTCTTGGTGCTTTTCGTGCCCTTGGACTTCGCAAGCCCTGCTGGGCTCTTGGCGTCGGCTTTGTCGGGCTCTGTGCGTTGTGCTGCAGTCGAGGTTTTCATGCTGTATCCATGTGTTTTTCGGAATGCGAAAATTTTTTCTCTATGTTTATTAAACGTAATCCCATCGCCGCTTGACGTCAAGCGTTGTTTTTAGATCAGCATGTTATAAGGACCTGGCAATATTCTCGAAATGCAGAAACCACGGGGCTTGGGCCAGAGCAAAACGTCTACGAAAGGGATGTCGTGGGAGCTTTTTACATGGGGTAGAGACGCTTGACCGGATCGCTCCTGTAGGCACCGGCTGAGCGGATCAGAGTGCCGCCTGAACCCGCTGCGCCACTTCGCACTTCAACAACTTCCATCTTATTCATCGGTGTTGTTCATACATAAACCGGTCAGTTGTCGTTGCGTGGCTGGCAGGACCGGCTGTGCTGGTCCAAGCTCTACAGGGTCCCATTTCGGTGATCCTGAAAACAGCGGGCAACAGGGAGCAGGACAGATGTTGAAAACCACCACTTCGACCGTCGACGGACGGGAGATCAAGGACTACCTCGATGTGGTCGTCGGCGAGGCGATACTGGGTGCCAATATCTTCAAGGATATCTTCGGCGCGGTGCGCGATATCGTCGGCGGGCGCTCCGGCGCCTACGAGAAGGAGATGGGCAAGGCGCGGGAGATCGCCTTTGCCGAAATGGAGGAAAGAGCCCGCAAGCTCGGCGCGGACGGCATTGTCGGCATCGACATCGACTACGAGGTCGTTGGTCAGCAGGGCGGCATGATGATGGTCAGCGTCAGCGGCACGGCGGTGAAATTCAGGTGATACCTGGGCGGCTTTAGCCGCTTGTGGCAGCCATGATGAAGATCGATACCGGTATAGAGTACGCTTGCCTCAAGTCCCCGGGAATATGTCAGGATTCATCGCATTGGAACGCAAAATACCCCCTCTGATTCTGGTCCTCCTGTGGCTGCTGTGCATGGGCGTGCTCTCGGCGCTGCTGCCGTCGCCTTCGCTCGTCTTCGAGGGGCATATCGGGCTGGCCGTCCTGCTGGGGATGGCGGGCTTTGCCGTGGCGCTGACGGGTGTGCTGCATTTTCGCCGGGCGGGCACGACCTTGAACCCGGTCGCGCCGGAAGATGCCTCGGCGCTGGTGACCTCGGGCATCTACCGCTACAGCCGCAATCCGATGTACCTCGGCTTCCTGCTGTGGCTGGCCGCTGCGGCGGTGTGGCTCGCGCACCTGGCCGCCTTTGCGCTGCTGCCGGTTTTCGTTCTCTATCTCAATCGCTTCCAGATCGAGCCCGAGGAACGGGCGCTTGGGCGGATCTTCGGCGAGTCCTTCGCAGACTACTGCCGCCGCGTGCGGCGCTGGATCTGAAGGTGATCCCGGCCTGCCGGCCGGAGCCGAGGGATCAGGGCATCAGGTAATCGAAGTGGTACAACAGCCAGAAGATCGTCAGTACCGAGACGACGGTCGAAAACAGAATCACCGAGGAGGTCCTCTGCACGTAGACACCATATTGCTGTGCCAGTACGAAACTGCCGGCACCTGTCGGTGTGGCGGCCATGATGACGGCGACAGCAGTTAGCAGGGGCGGCATTTGCAGTAACTCTGCGGCAATCCACCAGGTGATTGCCGGCTGAACGATCAACTTGATGAAAACTGCGCAGGACACTTCACCGGCGCCACTGGAGATCGGTTTGCCGACCAGAAACATGCCGATTGCAAACAGGGCACAGGGGCCGGCCGCGGCTCCCAGGAGTTCGCAGAAACGGTCAACCGCCAGTGGTAGTGGCTGTCCGATCAATGCCCACGCAATGCCTGCGACCGGTGCGACCAGCATCGGGTTCTTGATCAGCGCTGCGCTGATATCCCGCAACAGCTGCCGCAGGCTGGTCGCCTCGTTCGAGCCGAGCTCGATGAAGAGTGTCGCGGCCCCCACCACCACGGCGGAATTGACGACGACGGTAATGATGGTTGGCACTGTTGCGGCATCGCCGAAGGCGGCCAGCATCAGTGGAATGCCCAGAAAGCCGGTATTGCCATAGACGGTGTTCATGCTGTTCATCGCAGCTTCGGAGAGGCTGTTTCTGAACAGCCAGAGTCCGGCAAGGCCGCCGACGATCATGGTAAGGGCCTGTCCGCCGACATAGGCGCCGAGAAAGCTCCAGTTGAGCAGGGCATCGATATCCACCGCCGCCATGGCCCTGAACAAAAGGGCCGGCAGTGCGATCCAGTAGACGAACTTGTTGAGGCCTTCGAACGATCCTTCGCCGAGCAGGCCTTTGTGGCCACAGATAAAGCCGGCCAGAATGATGGCAAAAACCGGTAGTACGACATTCAGCAATATGGCCATTTCGCAACGTCTATCCTGTGTTTACGAAACCGAGATGAGAAAAACGCCTCTGATTATGACCTTGTTCACTGGTGACTGCCGCCAAAAAACCTCTGCAATTCATCGATTTGCTCGTTGCTGAGTAATCGGGGTTCCGTCCCCCGCAACATCAGAAACAGCTTGGCGGATTCTTCCAGTTCTTCGATCGCATAGACCGCTGATTCGAGGCTGCCGGCAGCGACGATGGGGCCATGATTGGCCAGCAGTACCGCCCGGTATCGGTCTGCAATTGCGCTGATGTCATCTCCCAGACGTTTATCGCCAGGACGCCTGTAGGGCGTCACTGCCACCTTACCAAAACACATGATCGGATAGGGCGTCAGAGGGGGCAGTGCATCCTCCGGATTGAGGTTGGACAGGCAGGAGACCGCCGTCGCGTAGCTGGAATGGAGATGCACCACCGCCCGATCCTGTGGCCGCTGTTCCAGTAATGCCTGATGCAGGAATAGCTCCTTGGAGGGTGGCTTGCCCGCCAGCAGGTTGCCGTCGCGATCGAGGTGAGATATCTCATCGGCTTCCAGCATGCCAAGGCAGCTGTTGGTTGGCGTGATCAGCCAGCCCTCGTCCAGGCGGATGCCGATGTTGCCGGAGCTGCCCGATGTCAGGCCCCGGTCGAAGATGGATTTGCCAAAATGTACGATCTGATTCTTCATGTGAGTGATCGAGTTCATCACTGCATCACCTCCACAGCGGACAGGAAAAAGTCGGGACCACCGAAATTGCCGGATTTTAATGCAACCAGTCTGGGCGTCCCGTCAAGCGTTTGCATCAGGGGAACGCCGGGGGCAATCGAACGGCCGATTCGAAAGCCCCGGGTTTCCAAAGCCTTTACGACAGCCCCCGAGGTTTCGCCGCCAGCGACGACGAATTTGTGGACGCCAAGCCGTACCAGTTCGTGGGCGACAGCCGCGAGGGTTTCTTCAACGAGGCTGCTGGCCGTTGCGATTCCCAGTTGTGCCTGACTGGCCCTGATGGCATCGGGATGGTCACTGGCATAGATCATCAGAGGGCTTTGGTGGCGGTGCCGGTCGAACCAGTCGAGGATTTGGGCTACCGACTGCCGCTGCTCCTGCAGCGCTAGCGGATCGAGTTTCAGTGATGGATGGACCGCCTTGAAGACCTCCACCTGTTCGAGGGTCGCCCTGGAGCAGCTTCCCGCCAGTATGACCGTGTCACCCGGTACGGCATCGAGGGTTGCCGAGTCGATGTCGCGGTTGAGCCGACCTTCCGACGCCAGGTGTGATGCCAGTCCCGTCGCCAGGCCGGATCCGCCGCTGACCAGCTTCAAGCCGCCGCAGGCGTGGGCGATTGTGACCAGGTCCTCCTGCTCCAGTGCGTCGACCAGAGCATAACGGCAGTCTGTCCCGGCGAGCTCGTCAAATCGCTCTCGCACCGCAGCACTTCCCCTGCGAACGGTGGTTATATCCACCAGGTCCACGGGCCCCTGCGACTGTGCGGCCAGAACCCGAACCAGGTTGGCGTCGGTCATTGGCGTCAGCGGATGCTGCTCCATACCGCTTTCGTTCAGCAGCCGGCCTTGTACAAAGAGGTAACCCTGATACTGTGTGCGTCCATTTATCGGCAGTGCCGGGCAGGCGATGGTGAAAGACGTTTCGAGTCGCGCCATCAGCGCATCGAGTACCGGACCGATGTTGCCCCGGGGCGTGGAGTCGAATGTCGAACAGTACTTGAAATAGAACTGTTCACAGGGCTGCTTCATCAGCCATTCGAGCGCAAGGAGGCTGCTCTCGACTGCTTCAGGGGCAGGAAGGGAACGGGACTTCAATGAAATCACGACGGCATCCACTTCATCCACACGCATGGAGTCGTCGGGGATGCCGACAAACTGAACGGTTCTCATGCCGGCCGACACGAGGAAGCTGGCCAGATCGGATGCGCCGGTGAGGTCGTCGGCTATACAGCCGAGGAGGATTGACATGTCGCGTCTCCGGACGGTGTTTGGTTGTCTGTAGGCCCCCTGTCACCTGGGTGTCAGGATGAAGGCTTCGGTTGCCAATTACCTGGCGTGGTCGTAGATGGATGCGTCAGGGGAAGAAAACATCAAGGTTAACGGATCTTGCGGTTGAGTTTGAGTCGGTTTTTGTTTAGTCCTGCTAATCATCTCGTTAAGATTTCATCATTGATCTCGACAGGTACAGCGAGCAATGATGGACTTGCAACATAGCGAACGATGCCGGACTCCACGGCGGCGGTTCGACAATAACACTAAAAGTTTCGGAGAAAAGAACGCATGAAGTCTCTTCGCAAAAGCCTTCTGGCTGTCTCAATCACTGTTGCCGCTTCCTCTTCCATTGCCCAGGCTGAAGAACTGGTTTTCGCGCATGGTGCAAACCCGGGGAATCCCCGCTATGACGCTGCCGAAATGTTCGCTGCAATCGTTCCTTCCTGCTCTGACCTGACCGTCAACCACGCGCCCTCTGCAACCATGGGGAATGATGCCGAGATGCTGACATCCGCTCAGGCGGGCGTTATCCAGATGAGTGCCAACTCGCAGGGTGCTTTCGCGCAAATCGTGCCTGAAGTCGGCATGCTCGGTCTGCCGTTCCTGTTCAAGGACGAGCCGGCTGTGTGGCGTGTAGTGGATGGCCCGGTCGGCGATGCGCTGGACAAGAAGGCTCAGGAAGCCGGTCTCAAGATCGTAACGTTCTGGGATAACGGTTTTCGAAACGTCACCCATACCGACAAGTTCGTCTCGAAGCCGGCCGATGTCGAAGGTATGAAGATCCGCACGCCGCCGGATCAGGTGACGATCGATATCTTCAAGGCGCTGGGCGCGAACCCGGCACCGCTGGCCTGGAGCGAGCTGCCGACTGCGCTTCGTAGCGGCACTTTCGATGGTCAGGAAAACCCGCTGACCAATATCTATTCAGCGAAGCTGCACGAAATTACGCCTTATATTTCGATGACGGGGCACAAGTACGAGAGCACACCGGTTGTTGCCGGCCTGGGCTGGTGGAACTCCCTGTCTGAAGACGATCAGGCTTGCATCACCGCCGCTGCCAAGCAGGCTGGCTGGTACCAGCGCGGCAGCAACATGCTCGCGAACAAGAAACTGCAGTCCGTCATGGAAGATGAAGGCGCGAAATTCACCACTGTTGATCGCGAAGCCCTGATGAAAGCTACCGCTTCCGTATACGACAAGTACGAGGAAGAGTTGGGAGGCTTTGTTTCGGATCTGCGTGCGGCAGCCAAGTGATGAGTGCAACCGAGATGTCTGACATCGAAACTGCAAGCAAGGCCGTGTCGGAGCGTTCGCGCTCCGGCGCTGCCCGAAGGTTGATCGTTCAGGTCGCCGCCGTTGTCAATTTCAGCGGTGCAACGATTGTCGTGCTGACCCTGTCAACCATGTTTCTGGCGATACTGGCGAATGTCATCCTGCGCTACTTTTTTGGTTCCGGAATTACCTGGGCCTACGAAATTCCGGCCATTCTGTTTCCCTGGGGTGTCGCCGGCGGTCTGGTCATGGCAACCGCCCAGGGGCGCAATATTACAGTCGATGCCTTAGTGAAGGTATTGCCTGAGCCTGTTCGCCGCCTGCTGGCCATTTTAATCAATCTATTCATCGGATTGACTTCAGCAGGTGTGGTCTATTATTCGCTTCCGATCGTCAAAGCGTCCCAATATAGCCGCCTGGCTGAGACAGGAATTTCTCAGATATACGGATACACCAGTCTGATATATGCGTTCTCGATGATTGCCGTAATTGCATTGCTGACCGTACTGGAGTTTTTGTTAGGTCGTCGTGCGGAAGCAGCAGATCCCTCAGAAGCACACTTCAGCTGATCCGGGGAGAATGATAATGACAGCTCTACTCGTTTGGGTGTTCCCAATACTCCTTCTGTTGGCCGTGCCTGTCGCCTTTGCGATGATCGGCGCATCCGGTATTGCGCTCCTGGTCGAAGGCAAGTCTCTTGCCGTTATCGCACAGCGGCTTTACACGCCAACGCAAAGCTTCCCGATGCTGGCGATCCCCTTCTTCATTCTTGCCGGCAGTCTGATGATGTCGGGCCGCTTCGGCGAGCATCTGGTCAATTTCGCGAAACTTATGGTCGGGCGTTTCAAGGGTGGCATGTGTCATGTGAGCGTCGTTGGCTCGGTCATGTTCGGTGGCGTTTCGGGCTCGGCGGTTGCCGATGCATCGGCGCTGGGTAATGCGCTGATTCCGGTGCAGAAGAAGAACGGTTATCCCGCCGGTTTTGCGGCGGCCGTCAATGCCGCTTCGTCCACGATATCGGTACTGATTCCACCGTCGATCCCGTTGATCCTGTATGGTCTGGTTTCAAGCACCTCGATTATCGATCTCTTTGTGGCCGGAATCATTCCGGGGATTTTGCTGGGTGTTGGCATGTTGGCGCTGACCTGGTTTGCGGCTTTGCGTCGGGGCTTTCCGGCGGCGCATGTCGAGGGTGGATGGAAGAAGTGGAAATCGGAGCTCAAGCATGCATTTCCGGCCCTGCTGATGCCCGTTTTCGTAATCGGTACATTGCGTTTCGGTATCGCCACGCCGACCGAGGTGAGCGTCATGGCGGTGGCCTATGGCCTGATTGTCGGTACCCTTGTCTATCGGGATCTAAACTGGTCCACCATTCGACGTGCGATCCTGGAGACCGGGATAATGACGGGCGCCGTTATGGCGATCATCATGGCCTCGTCGATCATTCAGTGGATACTGACGCTGGAGCAGGTTCCTCAAAATTTGACCCTCTGGGTCACCGGCTCGCTTTCAGAGCCCTGGATGGTGATTCTCGCACTGAATATCATCATGCTGGTCGTGGGTACCTTCCTTGATCTGCCAGCTGCCATCCTGCTCCTGGGACCTTTGTTTACCGGTATAGCGGCGTCTATCGGGCTTGACCCCGTTCAACTGGGCCTGATGATGGTGGTGAACCTCGCTATCGGCCTCTATACACCGCCGGTAGGCACAACACTGTATATATCGTCCGATATCGCCAAGACCTCCGTTGGCAGTGTCGTCAAGGAGCTGGTGCCGTTCTATCTATTGGCCCTGGGTGTTCTTGCACTGATCAGCTACGTGCCGGCCGCAACCGTCTACTGATAAAGCATTTTGTGCGGCTTGAAGGTCCATCCTGGTATGGGCTTTCAAGCCGTTTGCTATTGGCGGCTGGTGGCCAGGTAGTCGAAGATATCCGGATCATCGTATATGGGCACCTGTTTCTCCTCCAGAAACCGGTTTATCTTCTCTTCATGGTATTCCGCCTGCTGTATGACCCAGTTGCTGAAAACCTGAACCAGTTTGCGGCTCTGGTGCCGGCTTGGGCATACAATCCAGTATGCCGGGAACCGTATGGCTCCGAGCTCGGGTACCAGCGGAACCAGGGTGCCTGATGCGAGTTCGTCGTATGCCAGCGTTGTCGATTCCAGTACGACGCCAACACTGTTGATCGCCTGTTGTATGGCCATTGAGGAGCGGTCGAAGCGCAGTGCAGATGAGTTCGAATTACGCGTGATACGGTGTTTGGCGAGCCAATTGTCCCACTGAAGTATGGCTTTGATACTGTCCACGAGTCTGGCGTTTTGCAGCACCTCCAGGTCGGAGTTGCTGACCTTCCTCAGCCGATCGCGATATTCAGGGCTGCAAATGGGGAGTACATAATCCGAAAGAATTTCTTCACAGTGCAGCCCGGCCCAGTTTCCATGGCCATACCTGATGTCCAGGTCGACGACCTCACGATCGAAATTTGACGGGTCGGGGCTGGCATCTATCCGAAGATCCCACTCGGGATTGTGGCGTATGAAGTCTGCCAGCTTCGGACCGAGCCAGCGCACGGCAAAGCTTGGGCTGACCCGCAGGATGAGCTGGTGACTTTCCCGGTGTCTGGAGATCGACTGGCGGGCATTGCGCAGTATGCCGAAGGCCGATGTGGCCGCCATGTAGAGTTGCTCACCCTCCAGCGTCAGACTCAGCTGGCGCTTGTCCCGTCTGAACAGGCTGATGCCCAGCAGTTCCTCGAGCAGCTTGATCTGCTGGCTGACGGCCGACGGCGAAACATTCAGCTCTTCCGCCGCTCTTGCAACTCTGCCATTTCGAGCAACGGCTTCGAAGTAGATCATGCCGTTCAGGCTGGGATCGCGGGACATGGGCGTATTTTCTCGTCATTGAGCTCGACAATTGAGTCTAACGAAATCCGTTTGTTAAGCATAACTTAAAAGATGCTTACCAGCTTCTGATTGTTCCGACCGGCATCTTGGCGGAACAATGGTCCTCGCGTTCCGATGAAGCCGAGACGTTTGTTACGGCAACCATAAGAGTAAAAAACATGACTGATTTCACCGACATTGACGTGAATCTCAGCCTCGCGCAGCGGGCCTGGAATATTCGTCATAAAGCCCTCCGCATGGGCGCTGTGCAGAAGCAGGGGTATGTTGGCCAGGCCCTGGGCGTGGCCGATGTGCTGGCGGTTTCCTATTTCCATGCGCTCAATTACCGTCCGGAAGAACCCGAGTGGGAAGGTCGCGACCGTTTCCTGCTGTCTATCGGCCACTATGCCATCGCGCTTTATGCCGCCTTGCTGGAGGCGGGTGTACTGCCGGAGTACGAATTGGAAACCTACGGTACCGATGACAGCCGTCTACCGATGTCGGGCATGGCGTCCTACACACCGGGGATGGAAATCACCGGTGGCTCGCTCGGCCATGGGCTGGGGATCGGTGTCGGCATGGCGCTGGGTCTCAAGCGCAAGAACTCCTCATCCTTTATTTACAACCTGATGTCCGATGGTGAACTGGGTGAAGGTTCCACCTGGGAAGCGGCCATGTCGGCGGCGCACCACAAGCTGGACAACCTGATCTGCCTGGTCGATTTCAATGATCAGCAGGCCGACGGTCCCTCTACCCAGATGCTGAGCTCCGAGCCGGCCGATGGCAAGTTCGAGGCGTTCGGCTGGTATGTGCAGCGTGTGGACGGCAACGATCTCGGGGCGCTGGTCGAAGCTTTCGACAAGGCTCGTAATTTCGACGGACCGCAACCGCGTGCCATTATCTGCGACACCAAGATGTGCAAGGGCGTGCCGTTCCTCGAAGAGCGTGAAATTACCCACTTCGTGCGTGTCGATGAAGACGAGTGGGATCTGGCGTTGAAAGTGCTTGAGGAGGGGAAGCCGTCATGACCATGAGCCGTCGTACATCCAAGTGGGAACCCCGCAAGCCGGTCGATGCCAGCGAGCGACAGCTGACGTCGGCGATGATTGCATCGCTGTCGGCGGAGGGTATGCCGACCAAGACCGCGCCCTTCGGCAACGCCCTGATAGAGCTGGCCAAAACCCGAGACGATATCGTCGGCCTGTCGGCGGATCTGGCGAAATATACCGATCTTCACGTTTTCGCCAACGAATATCCGGACCGTTTCTATCAGATGGGCATGGCCGAGCAGGTTCTGGTGAGCGCCGCAGCCGGTCTGGCCAAAGAGGGCTTTACCCCTTTGTCACGACCTATGCGGTCTTTGCGTCGCGTCGCGCCTACGACTTTATCGCGATGGCCATTGCCGAAGACAACCTGAACGTCAAGATCTGCTGCGCCCTGCCGGGGCTAACCACCGGCTATGGCCCCAGCCACCAGGCGACCGAAGATCTGGCGATTTTCCGCGGTCTGCCGAACATGACCATTATCGATCCCTGTGACGCGATCGATACCGAACAGGCCGTGTCTGCGATGGCCGAACACGATGGCCCTGTATACATGCGTTTGTTGCGCGGCAAGGTGCCTTCGGTCCTGCACGAAATCGAGGATTACAGATTCGAAATCGGCAAGGCCAAGCTGCTGCGGGACGGCGCCGATGTGCTGTTCATCTCATCCGGCTTCATGACCATGCGTACGCTCGAGACTGCCAAGTCTTTGGAGAAAGACGGAGTCAAGGTAGGTGTCCTGCACTGCCCGACCATCAAGCCGCTGGATACGCAAACCATTCTGGCTGAATGCCGCAAACCGGGTCGCCTTGTCATCACTGCCGAAAACCACAGTGTTATCGGTGGCCTGGGAGAGGCGGTCGCCAGCACGCTTTTGACGAATGGTGTCACGCCTGCCTTCCGTCAGATTGCGTTGCCGGACGAGTTTCTCGATGCGGGTGCCCTGCCGGTACTGCATGACCAGTACGGCATCTCGACCGACGCCATCATTGCACGCACCAAAGCCTGGCTGGGCTGATCGTTAACCCTGTGTCGCAATAACGCAGGGACTCCTGATAACTCTAAAAGTGAGTGAAATGAAAATGGGATTGTTGAACGATAAATTTGCCATTGTCACTGGCGCAGCTTCGAAAAATGGCCTGGGTAAATCGACGGCAAAACTCTTCGCAGAGCAGGGCGCGACGGTCGCGATTCTGGATCTTGATCAGGCAGCAGCGGAAGCTGCAGCGGCGGAGCTGGGTGCTCAGCATGTTGGTCTGGCCTGCAACGTGACCGACAAGGAAGGTTGCTTCAGCGCGGTGCAGAAACTGATGGAAACCTGGGGGCAGATCGATATTCTGGTCAACAATGCCGGTATTACCCAGCCCCTGAAAATGATGGAGATCGAGCCGAAGAACTACGATGCCGTGCTCGATGTAAACCTGCGCGGTACCCTGTACATGACGCAGGCCGTGATCCCGCACATGCGTGAGCGCAAAAGCGGTTCCATCGTCAACATATCTTCCGTCTCTGCACAGCGGGGAGGCGGTATCTTCGGTGGCCCCCATTACTCCGCGGCGAAAGCCGGCGTGCTGGGCCTGACCAAAGCCTCCGCCCGCGAGCTGGCGCCGGATAACGTCCGTGTCAATGCGGTATGCCCGGGCTTCATCGCCACCGATATCACCGCCGGCAAGCTGACGCCCGAGATGATGGAAACCATTCTCGCAGGGATTCCCATGGCGCGTGCCGGTGAAGCCAGGGATGTCGCCGGTTGCTGCCTGTTCCTCGCATCGGATCTCTCTGCCTATGTCACGGGCTCGGAGGTCGATGTAAACGGTGGGTCCCTGATCCACTGAGTGCCCGAAGGCATCTCGTCCTTTGCCTTATGCGCCCTTAAGCGCGACCTGTCTTGGGTTGGAGCCTGGTGCTCCAGCCCTTTTTTCGTGTACGCGGATGCGTTACGTGAGGCTTTCCATTCGCCGGGCACAGTCTCCCGTCGTCAAGTCAGCTGCCCATGTAGACGGGGTCCGCAGTGATGTGAGGATCAGCTATGCAAACAATTGTTTTTCTGGATAGAGCCACCATTGGGCCGTCCGTTACCATCACCAAGCCGAATGCGGCACATCGCTGGATCGAGTATGAGGCGACGGCAGCCGATCAGGTGGTCGAACGCCTGCAGGGCGCAACGGTTGCCATTACCAACAAGGTGCCGCTACGCAGAGCATCCCTTGAAAAGCTGCCGGAACTTGAACTCATCGTCGTTGCCGCGACCGGCTATGACGTCATCGACATGGATTATTGCCGTGAGCGGGGAATCATCGTTTCCAATGTTCGCGGATATGCAACCAACACCGTGCCGGAGCATGTGTTGGCACTGATGTTTGCCCTGCGCCGTTCGCTGGTCGGTTACCGGCAGGATGTTATCGATGGCGAATGGCAGAAAGCCGGTCAGTTTTGTTTCTTCAGCCATCCGATCACCGATATTGCTGGGTCGACGCTGGGAATCGTCGGCAAGGGGGCGCTTGGCCAGTCGGTTGGCAGGCTCGGCGAAGCCCTGGGCATGAAGGTTCAGTATGCAGGCCACAAAAACGCAGGGGAGGTCGAGTCCGGTTACGTGCCGTTCGACGAATTCCTGCGCACAAGCGACGTCATCACGCTCCACTGCCCCCTGACTCCCCAGACGCGAAATCTACTGACCATTGACGAGTTTCGCAGGATGGCGCGCAAGCCGGTCCTGATCAACGCCGGTCGCGGAGGGCTGGTCGACGAAGAGGACGTCGTTCAGGCGCTGGATGAGGGGCTGCTGGCGGGCATTGGATTCGACTGCCTGACATCCGAGCCCATGGTGGATGGACACCCGTTCCAGGCAATTCTGGATCGCCCGAACGTCATCGTGACGCCGCATGTCGCCTGGGCAAGCGAAGAAGCGATGCAGACCCTCTGGGATCAGGTGGTTGCTCATATCGACAACTATGTATCGGGTGAGCCGAGCAACGTCCTTAACTGATGTCTCTGCCGGCGTGACCCTGTCATACCAGCAGCTACCGGAGATTTCTAGCGATGATGTCAAATCAGCTGAACCCCTGGCGAATGCAATTCGTTTCCTGTCCGTCGACGCCATTGTTCGTGCAGAAGAAGGTCACCAGGGCGTACCACTCGGCATGGCGGAGATTGCCACCGCACTCTTTACCCAACATCTGAGATTCAATCCCAAGGACCCGACCTGGCCGGACCGGGACCGCTTCGTGCTGTCGAACGGGCATGGCTCGATGTTGTTGTACTCGCTGCTATACCTGACAGGCTACGAAGAAGTCACGCTGGATGAAATCAAGCGCTTTCGCGTGCTGGGATCCGTCTGCGCAGGGCACCCGGAGATCGACCCGGCCTGCGGTATCGAAATGACCACCGGGCCGCTGGGCCAGGGCATCGCCAATGCAATGGGGATGGCGGTCGCTGAAGCCTATCTCGGTGCGAAGTTCGGCTCCGAACTGGTCGATCACCATACCTATGCTTTTGTCGGCGATGGCTGTCTTCAAGAGGGCATTGGTCAGGAGATGATATCGCTGGCCGGTCACCTTGAGCTGGGCAAGCTGATTCTGTTCTGGGACGACAACCAGATCACCGATGACGGCAGTACCGAGCTGGCCATCAGCGAAGACGTTGCCGACCGTTTCCGTGTCGCCAACTGGCATGTGATCGAGGTTAACGGCCACGATATGGACGCGGTGTCCGCCGCGATCACACTGGCTAAACGGGACCCCCGACCGTCGCTGATTGCCTGCCGCACGGTGATCGGCCGTGGTATTCCCCGCGTGCAGGGCCAACGCGGTGGCCACAGCGCACGTCTCTACAAGGAAGACGCAGAGGCGGCGCGTGAGCTGATGGGCTGGGCCCATGAACCCTTTGAAATTCCGGAGGACGTACTGTCGCAGTGGCGCGCTGCCGGCAAGCGGACGCAGGACGAGTACGAGGCCTGGCATGCTCGGCTGGCAAAACTGAGCGCGGCCGAGCGTGCCGAGTGGGAGCGCGTACAGAGTGGTCAACTGCCCGAGGGCTGGCGCGATGTTCTGCTCGAGTACAAGCGTGGCGTCGTCGAACAGCAGGAGCCCAAGCCCGGTATTTTCGCCTCTGCCGAGATCAACGACCTCTTGCTCGAAACTCTGCCCGAGCGGATGGTGGGCTGCGCCGATCTCGAAGCGCCCACGTCGCACAAGCGCAGCCAGCGCGCCTTCACGGCGTCAGACAAGGGTGGATCTTATTTGCACTGCGGTATCCGCGAGCACCTGATGGGAGCCATGGTCAATGGCCAGGCCGCCCACGGTGGCGTTATCCCGCTGGCCGTGACCTATCTGGCGTTCTCCGACTATGAACGGCCGGCGATGCGAATGGCGGCACTGATGGGACTGCCGGTCAAGTTCGTCTTCAGCCACGACTCGATCGGTGTCGGGCGCAACGGGCCAACCCATCAGCCCGTCGAAATTCTGGCGTCCCTGCGGGCGATGCCCAACATGCTGGTCTTGCGGCCGGCCGATGCCATCGAGGCGGCGGAGTGCTGGGAAGTTGCACTTGAGCACCGGACCGGTCCCTGTAGCCTGGTTTTTGCGCGTCAGGCGCTGCCGAGCGTGCGTACCCGGCATACGGAAGAGAACCTCGTCAGGCGTGGAGCCTATATTCTAGAGGAGGCCGAGGCCGGTAAACGAGCCGTGACGCTTCTGGCCACGGGATCCGAAGTTGCGGTCGCACTGGAAGCACGACGTACCCTCGAGGCGAACGGCATAGCGACTGCTGTTGTCTCGATGCCGTGCTGGGAACTGTTCGATGCGCAGGATGCCACCTATCGCGACACTGTACTGGGGGGAGACACTGTGCGTATCGGAATCGAAGCGGCCCTGCGTTTCGGTTGGGACCGGTACCTCGGTGGTCGTGGAGGTTATGTTGGCATGACGGGCTTCGGTCTTTCCGGATCGGCGGAGGAGCTGTACCGGCACTTCGGCATCACGGCCGACGCTGTCGTGGCGGAGGTGAAGCGCTTGCTCTGAGAACAACCCTGATGCCCTTGAAGTTGAGCGCTGGTTTCATTTCAAGGGCTTGGATTGGCTTCCGATCGAATATGCTGGGTCAGGGCGGGTCTTTCGGGCCTGCACAACCGCTCAATCGATTAGCGGGAGATCTGTGATGGCCATTTATGGATTGGGTGAAAAACGGCCGCTGCTGGCTGAAACCGTATACGTTCACGAACAGACGTCGGTTATCGGCGATGTCAGTATTGCCGGCAGGAGCTCGGTATGGCCGCAGGCCGTACTGCGGGGTGAGTCCGATGCGATATGCATTGGCAAGGGCTGCAATATCCAGGATGGCGCGGTATTACATGCTGCCCCGGGTTTTCCTGTCGAGATAGCGGATAACGCGACCATTGCGCTTCAGGCGACCATACAGGGCGGCCATGTAGGAGAAGGGAGTCTTGTCGGCATAGGTACCGTGATCCTCAATGGCGCGCGTATCGGTAAGAATTCATTGGTCGCGGCTGGAGCCGTAGTCACGGAGGGGACAACATTTCCCGATAACTCGCTGATCATGGGTATTCCCGCCAAAGCCGTCAGGTCGCTGACAGCCGAAGAGCGCACCCGGTTGCTGGAGAAGGCCAGGGGATACGTTAAAAAAGCCGCCACCTTTAAAAGCAAGCAGAAACTGATTGCCGAGGGACAGCTGGAGCCACTTTATAGTTGGATAGTTTGAGAAGCCGCAGGGGGTAGACCTGGATAGCGGACACTGTCTGATGCCGGTGTCTCAATTGCACATTGACCTGTTCCTGGCTGCTGGCGGCTTCTGACGGGACTCATGGCATTTGCTGTCGTCCTGTACGGCGCTGGATCTGAAGGGGCGGAGGATCGAGAGCGACCCGCGAACCGACTTCGATATCGCCGGATGCCGGATCGCGCTATGCTGGCGTCTCGAATTCCTGATTGTGTGATTTATGACCATCGAAGTGACGAACCTGCCGACAACCGAGGTGACCTGTGCGACCTGCAGTGCCAGCTGCTGTCGGCTCAAGGTCATGCTCCTGACCGATACCGGAGTGCCGGAGCGGTTTATCGAATACGACGACTGGGGCGGGGAGACGATGGCGCAGCTGGATGACGGCTGGTGTGCGGCGCTGGACCGCAACACCATGCTCTGTTCGATCTACGAGCGGCGGCCGCTGATCTGCCGCGAGTTCGAGATGGGCGCGGACGAGTGCCTGACCGAGCGCGCCGCCTATCCCTGACCGTTCCTTCCGGGCGCAAGCCTGACCCCGGTCACCGGGCAAACCCCGTCTCTTCTTTCTATACTTGGGGCCTCGACAACAGCGACAGGCACAGGGTGACCTCGATGGCTCCAGACGAAGCGCGACGAAGACTGATGGAGGCGGCGATTGGCTATTTCGGCAGCAGGGAGGCGGCACGGGAGTGGCTGAACAGCCCGCATTTCGGAATCGAGGGCATGACGCCTCAGCAGGTGCTGGACAGTACCCATCCGAGCGTCGAGCAGATCATGGACCTGATCAAGCAGCTGGAGGAAGGCGACAGTCCCTGAGGTGGGCGGTGCGGTTCGTTGCACTCACCGGCTCCCTGCGGAAAACGAAAAAGGGACCGGCGCCCTGGGCGGCCGGTCCCTTTTTATCTAGTCTGTAGGATGGGTGGAACGACGCCGGGCACGGGATTTCCGATCCTGCCGCGGCCAGGGCCGTCGTGCAACCCATCTGGAGGGGACGATTCAGCAACGGGGTGATGGGTTACGCCGCACAAAATCCGGTGCGTACCTACAGCACAGTGGCTCTGCGGCTCCACCCATCCTACTGTTACGTCCTCTGCTTTCACTCTAATCAGCGAAAAACTATTTTTAGTGGCTTACAGGCCTTTGATCAATGTGCCTGGCTTTCGCCTTCGGCCTGCTGCGCCGCCTGCTGCTGCATGCGCTGGGCGTAGAGGGCTTCGAAGTTCACCGGCGCCAGCATCAGGGCCGGGAAGCTGCCCTTGGTGGCCAGGCTGTCGACCGACTCGCGGGCATACGGGAACAGGATGTTCGGGCAGAAAGCGCCGAGGGTGTGGTTCAGTTCGGCTTCGCCGAGGCCCGCGATCTGGAAGATACCGGCCTGCTGCACTTCGATCAGGAAGGCGGTTTCCTCTTCGACCTTGGCGGTGACGGTCAGGGTCAGCACCACTTCGTAGTGGCTTTCGCCCAGGGTCTTGGTGCGGGTGTTCAGGTCCAGGTTGATCTCGGGCTTCCACTGCTTGGTGAAAACGGTCGGGGTGCCCGGGGCTTCCAGGGAGGCATCCTTGAGGTAGATGCGCTGGACGGAGAACTGCGGGCCGCTGGCCTGCTGGTTGCTGTTCTGTGCGTTTTCGTCAGCCATGGATCTGTTCCTTATTCGGTTCGGTTTATCGTGCGTAGGAAAATTGCCTGTTCATGCCTTCGCCAGCAGGTCGTCGAGATCGCCCTGGCGCTCCAGCGCATAAAGTTCGTCGCAACCGCCCACATGGGTGTCGCCGATGAAGATCTGCGGCACGGTACGGCGGCCGCTGCGCTCCATCATCTCGAGCCGTTTGGCCGGCTCCTGGTCGAGGTTGATTTCCCGGTATTCCAGCGCCTTGTGGTCCAGCAGCATCTTGGCGCGGACGCAGTAGGGGCACCAGGTGGTGGTGTAGATCAGGATATCGGACATGGATTTCACTTGATAACGGGCAGGTTCTGGCCTTTCCACTCGGTCATGCCGCCGCTGAGGCGGGAGACCTGCTCGAAGCCGGCTGCCTTGAGTTTCTTGGTGGCGGCACCGGCGGTCTGGCCGAGGTTGCAGACCACGATGACCGGGCGGGACTTGTACTTGTTCAGTTCCTCGAGACGCTTGTCGAGCTCTGCAATCGGTACATTGATGGCACTGGTGATATGGCCGTCGCCCCATTCCTTCTTGCTGCGGATATCGACAACGACCGCCTCTTCCTTGTTGATCAGCGTAACGGCCTGGGACGGCGTCACCGATTTGCCGCCCTTGCGGCTCTCGTTCAGCAGCACCAGCACCAGTGTGATCACCCAGGCTGCGATAAGGTAGGGATGATTGGTTACAAATTCGAACAAGTTTTCCATCTTGTATTCCACTGGGCTCGATTTCGCGAATGCGGTCATTCGCGGATGCGGTAAAAGTCAGCGCGTAAGTATACATTGACGACCGCAATGGCATAAGGGCTAGAAGGCACTCGAAACACGCGTAGGTTGGTCAGAGCGAAGCGAAGCCCAACAGAAAGAAGCTTCCAGATCTGCCCGCGCCCACTGGCCGCTCGCGATGTTGGGTTTCGGCCCTTCGGGCCTCTACCCAACCTACGGATGACTCTCAGTCGCATTGGCTATTGTTTGTGAGTAAAATGGTTTCTTTCGCACATGCACACTCAGACGAAAGACAGGCCCATGACAGAACCAAGAGTCCCCAGAGCACTGCTGATTCTCGACGGCTTCGGCGTCGAGCACACCGAATCTTCCGCGATCGAAGCGGCCAATACCCCGACCTGGGACCGGCTGCTGGCCGGCAACCCGAATGCCCGCATCGAGACGTCCGGCATGGCGGTGGGTCTGCCCGACGGGCAGATGGGCAACTCCGAAGTCGGTCATATGAATATCGGCGCGGGCCGGACTGTCTATCAGAATTTCACCCGCATCTCCAAGGCGATCAGCGACGGCGATTTTTTCGAAAATCCGGTACTGACCGCCGCGATGGACAAGGCGATTGCGGCGGGCAAGGCCGTGCATGTGCTGGGCCTGCTGTCGCCGGGCGGCGTTCACAGCCATGAGGATCACCTGATGGCGCTGCTGGATATGGCCGCCAAGCGGGGCGCCAGGGCGGTGTATCTGCACGGCATTCTCGACGGACGCGACATGCCGCCGCGCTCGGCCGAGCCGTCGATCGCCAAGGCCGAGGCCAAGTGCGCCGAGATCGGTGTCGGCGCCCTGGCGACCCTGGTGGGTCGCTACTATGCCATGGACCGCGACAACCGCTGGGACCGGGTGCAGGTCGCCTATGACGCCATGACGCTGGGGCAGGCGCCGCAGCAGGCGAAATCCGGTCAGGAGGCCCTGGCCGCGGCCTACGAGCGCGGCGAGAACGACGAGTTCGTCCAGGCCACCGTGCTGACCGACGAGGCCGGCCAGCCCCGTGGCACCGTGCAGGACGGCGACGTGATGATCTGCGCCAACTTCCGTCCGGACCGTGCCCGCGAGATCACCCGCGCCTTCGTCGACACCGATTTCGACGGATTCGAGCGCAGCGCCCGTCCGGCACTGGCGGACTTCGTGATGATGACCCAGTACGCGGCCGATATCGACTGCGCCTGCGCCTATCCGCCCGAAGCCATCTCCAACGATCTGGGCGAATATCTGTCCGGTCTCGGCAGGACCCAGCTGCGCATCGCCGAAACCGAGAAGTACGCCCATGTGACCTTCTTCTTCAACGGTGGCCAGGAAGCGGTCTACCCGGGCGAGGATCGCATCCTGGTGCCGTCGCCGGATGTCGCCACCTACGACCTGAAGCCGGAGATGAGTGCCCCCGAGGTGACCGAGAAACTCTGCGAGGCAATCCGCAGCGGTAAGTACGACCTGATCGTCTGCAACTTTGCCAACGGCGACATGGTCGGCCATACCGGCAAGTTCGATGCCGCGGTCAAGGCATGCGAAGTGGTCGACGACAGCATCCGCCAGGTACTCGAGGCCATGCGTGATGTCGGCGGCGAGACACTGATCACCGCCGACCACGGCAATGTCGAGCTGATGGTCAACCCGAAGACCGGCCAGCCCCATACCGCCCACACCAACTGGCCGGTGGCGCTGATCTACGACGGCCCACGTGCGCAGCAGGTCAGTATCGCCGACGGCGCGCTCTGCGACCTGGCGCCGACGCTGCTGGCGCTGATGGGGCTGGAGCAGCCCGCCGAAATGACCGGCAAATCCCTGGTGACCCTTAACTGAAGACCGCCGGGGCGGCTGCGTCCGCGGCCGCCCCAGGAATCCCTGCCATGATCCGAGCCCTGTCGCTGATGCTGTTGCTGCTGTACGGCGCTGCCCTGTCGGCTGCCGACAAGGAGGCAACCGAAGCACAGATTCAGCGGCTGCAAAAGGACATCGGGGCGTTGCAGAGTTCGATCAGCCGCCAGCAGGGCGAACGCAAGTCGCTGGAGCAGGCGCTGCGCGACAGCGAAGCCGAGATCGGCCAGGTCGGCAACCGCATGGCCGAACTGGACCGGCAGCTGGAACAGCTCGGCGGCCGGGTCGGCAGCCTCGAAGAGAAGCGCGATGCCTTGCGCCGCTCGGTTGCCGACAGCAGTGATCAGTTGAACCGCCAGTTGCGTAAGCAGTATCGCCTTGGACAGCAGCCGCGTCTGCAGCTGCTGCTGAACCAGCGGGACCCGGAGCAACTGGGGCGCATGTTGCGCTACTTCGACCTGATCAATGCCGAGCTGGTGGCCCGGCTCGACCATTACCGGCAGCAGCTGCAGGCGCTTGCCAGCACCGAGTCGGCCCTGGACGATACCCAGGCCGAACTGCTGGCCAGCCGCGAGGAGCTCGTGCAGCAGCGCGGTCGGCTCGAGAGTGCGCGCGAAAAGCGCCGCGCAACCCTGGCACAGCTGCGCAAGTCGATCGACAGCGAGCAGGGCCGGCTGCAGGCGCTGCAGGGCGACCGCAAGCGCCTGGAGGGCGTACTCGCCGAGATCGAGAAAGCGCTCAAGGCCGCCGAGCTGGCCCGGCGCAGCGAATCCCTGCCGCAACTCAGGGGCAAGCTCAACTGGCCGGTCGACGGACGCCTGCTGCGCGCCTTCGGCAACAGCGACACCGGCGTCAGTTACGACGGCATGCTGATCGCCGCGCCGGCTGGCCGCGAAGTGCGTGCGGTGCACCGTGGCCGGGTGGTATTCTCGGACTGGCTGCGGGGCTACGGCCTGCTGCTGATCATCGACCATGGGGGCGGCTACATGAGCCTCTACGGCCACAACCAGCGCCTGCTGAAGGAACCGGGCGCCTGGGTCGAGACCGGCGACAGGGTCTCGGTGGTCGGCAACAGCGGCGGCTATTCCGACCCCGCGCTCTATTTCGCCGTGCGCCACAACGGCAAGCCGACCGATCCCGCCCGCTGGCTGGCACGGAAATAGGTCGCGCGCCCGATTTCCCGTGTCACGGGCTACACTGAACCGGTGGTACTGATATAGGACACTGTTATGACGCTGTTGACATCTTCGCCAGGGACTTGGACGAAAACACTCGGCTCGTTGCTGTTGGCGCTGGCGCTCGCCGGGCCCGCCGTCGCGGCGGAGGAGACGGTGGAGCAGGAGATCGACGAGGTCGTTGTCGAGGAGGCGCCGCCGGTTCTGCCGCTGGATGAGCTGCGACTGTTCGCCGAGGTGTTCGAGCGCATCAAGACCGCCTATGTCGAGCCGGTCGACGATGCCCAGCTGCTCGAGGATGCGATACGCGGCATGATCGCCGGTCTCGATCCCCATTCGGCCTATCTCGAGCCGGAGGCCTACGAGGACCTGCAGGAACATACCAGCGGCGAGTTCGGTGGCCTGGGGCTCGAGGTCGGTCTGCAGGACGGTTTCGTGCGTGTTATCGCGCCGATCGACGATACCCCGGCACAGAAGGGCGGCATCAAGGCGGGCGATCTGATCGTCAAGCTCGACGATACGCCGGTGCAGGGGCTGTCGCTGAACGAGGCGGTGGCGCTGATGCGCGGCAAGCCGGGCGAGCCGATCGTGCTGACCATCGTTCGCGAAGGTGTCGAGAAACCCTTCGAAGTCAAACTGATCCGTGATGTCATCCGCGTCGCCAGTGTCCGTCACCGCGTGCTCGAGGATGGCTTCGGCTACCTGCGCGTTTCCCAGTTCCAGGTCAACACCGGCAAGGATCTGGTCGAGGCGATCGAGGATCTGCAGGACAAGGGGCCGTTGCGTGGACTGGTGCTGGACCTGCGCAACAACCCCGGCGGCGTCTTGCAGGCGGCGGTCGAGGTCAGCGACGCCTTCCTCGACGATGGCCTGATCGTCTATACCGAGGGACGTCTCGCCAATGCGGCACTGCGCTACAGCGCCAGCGCCAGGACCGCTGCACCGGAGGTGCCGCTGGTGGTGATGATCAACGCCGGCTCCGCCTCGGCATCGGAGATCGTCGCGGGCGCGCTGCAGGACCACAAGCGCGGCCTGATCCTGGGCACCGACAGCTTCGGCAAGGGCTCGGTGCAGACGATTCTGCCGCTGACGGCCGACCGCGCGGTGAAGCTGACCACGGCACGCTACTTCACCCCCAGCGGTCGCTCGATCCAGGCCCAGGGCATCGTGCCGGACATCCGGGTCGAGGAAGCCGAGGTGCGCAACCTCGAGAACGGCGACCGTCTCAAGGAGAGCGATCTGACCGGCCACCTGGTCAACGGCCAGAACAACGGCGAAAGCAACGGCGTCAAGGCCGACGACAAGCTGGTCGAACGCGACTTCCAGCTGTTCGAGGCGCTGAACCTGCTCAAGGCGCTGGTGATCCTGAAACCGGAATCGAAACAGGGCTGATGCGCCGTCGCGCGCTGCTGCTCGGGCTGGCGGCCCTGGCCGTGCAGGCCCGGGCCGCCGGGCCCCGGAACCGACCCGGTTGCAGCGGCGGGATGCCGTGGAGCAACCCCGTCTGCTGCTCGTGATCGACGATCTCGGCTACAGCCTGGCGCAGGGCCGTGCGACCCTGGCGCTGGGCAAGGAAGTGATGCTGCATGCGCCCATGGCGAACCGGCAGCAGCTGGCGCTGGGCCCCGGCGCCCTGACCCCGGGGATGGACAAGGCACTGTTCCAGCGCACGCTGCGCGCCGATCTCGATGCCGTGCCCCATGCCGTGGGACTCAACAACCATATGGGCAGTCTGCTGACGGCCCGGCGCGGGCCCATGGAGTGGGTGATGGAGGTGTTGCAGGAGCGCGGGCTGCTGTTCGTCGACAGCCGCACCAGCGCCGATACAGTTGCCTGGCGGGTCGCGCGCGAGCGCGGTATTCCGTCGCTGATGCGCGATGTCTTCCTCGATCATGAACAGACCGGGGCCTTCGTCGACAGCCAGTTCAGGAGGGCCCGGCGATCGCCCGGGAATACGGCTCGGCGCTGATGATCGGCCATCCCTACCCGGTGACCCTCGATTACCTCGAACGGGCCCTGCCGTCCTTGGACGAACAGGGCTTCCAGCGCCTGACCGTCTCGGCCTTCCTGCGCCAGCAGGCGGACTTCGCCCGCCTCGATCCGGCCGACAGCCGTTTGCTGAACACCCACCGCCGGCACTGGGGCCGGGGCTGAGACGAAACTGTTGGGTTCCGCTGCGCTCCACCCAACCTACCCGGTGCACTTCCCTTCGTAGGTTGGGTGAAGGCCCGAAGGGCCGCAACCCAACAGGCCGCAATCTGCGCGTAACCCCCTTCAGCGCTGAAACGGGTAAACCGATCCCAGGTTGAGGATCTGCGTCAGCTCGTCCAGCGCGAAACGGGTTTCCATCAGCAGCTTCGGATCGGCCAGGTCCCTTTCCTGCAGCCGGTCGCGGTAGTGCTTCTCGACCCAGCGGGTCAGCTCGCCGAAAAGCCCGTCGTTCATCAGCGTATGGGGGTTGACCGCCGCCCGTTCGGCGTCGGTCAGCACCACCCGCAGGCGCAGGCAGGCGGGGCCCCCGCCGTTGCTCATGCTCTGCTTGAGGTCGAAGATCTTCAGCTCGTCGATGCCGCTGCCGCTGGCGACCAGGTCCTGCAGGTAATGCCAGACCGCCGGTGTCTGGCGGCACTCCTCCGGGATCACCAGCAGGGTGCGGCCGTCGGGCAGTGACAGCAGCTGGCTGTTGAACAGGTAGGACTGCACCGCATCCTGCACCGAGACCTTTTCGGTCGGCACCTCGATGACATTGAAGTCGCCCTGCATCGCCCGGCTCAGGTCGCGCTTGACCGTCTGCTGGTCGAGAAAGGCCTGTTCGTGGCAGAACAGCAGGTTGCGGTTGCCGACGGCGATCACGTCGTTGTGGAAAACGCCCTGGTCGATCACGTCCGGATTCTGCTGGGCGTAGACCACATGCTGGCTGCTGAGCTGGTGCTTGCGCACGATCGCCTGGGACGCCTCGAAGGTATGGCGGGCCGGGTACTTGCGCGGCGCGGGCTTCCGGCTGTCGAAGGCGTAGCGGCCGAAGACGAAGAACTCGATACCGCGTTTGCCGTATTCGTGGCAGAAGCGGGTGTGGTTGGCCGCGCCTTCGTCGCCGAAGTGCTCGACACCCGGCAGGGCCGAGTGGTGACTGAAATGCTGCTCGTTCGGGAAGGTGGCACGCAGAATGCGGCCGGTGGTTTCGTGCTCGATCGAACGGTGGAACTTGTTGGTCAGGTTCGCCGGCGTGAAGTGCACCCGGCCGTCGTGGGTGTCGGCGCCGGGCGAGACGGTGGCGGCATTGGCCGTCCACATGCTCGAGGCCGAACAGCAGGCCGCCAGCACCCGCGGCGAATACTGCGCCGCCTGGAACAGCACATTGGCATCGGAGCCGCCGAAACCGAGGCGGCGCAGCGTCTGCACATCGGGGCGCTCCTGCGGTGCCAGCACGCCCTGCACCATGCCGAGATCGGCCAGCGCCTTCATCTTGGTCAGCCCCTGCAGCGCCGCCTGTTTCGGATTCGACGCCCGGGCCTGGTTCTTGTCCGAGGCAATATTGCCGAACGAGAGGCCGCTGTAGTTGTGGGTCGGTCCGACCAGACCGTCAAAATTCGCTTCAAAGGCTTTCATTTTATTGTGTCCCATTGGTTTGTGTTGGGTTTTGGCCCTGCGGGCCTTCACCCAACCTACGATGTGATGGGTAAACGGAGCGTACGTAGGTTGGGTGGAGCGAAGCGCAACCCAACACCGGCTTTAGGCGTTACCCTATTCGTTACCCAGGTCCAGACCCGGGGCCAGGGTGGCGGGCAGCTGGACCCTGTCCTGTTCGAGCCCGGCTACGGGGTAGGCGCAGTAGTCCGCCGCGTAGTAGGCGCTGGCGCGGTGGTTGCCGCTGGCGCCGATGCCGCCGAAGGGCGCGGCGCTGCTGGCGCCGGTGGTCTGGCGGTTCCAGTTGACGATGCCGGCGCGGATGCGTCGGATGAAGAGGTCGTACTGCTCGCGGCTGTCGCTGAGCAGACCGGCCGAGAGACCGTAGCGGGTGTTGTTGGCCTCGCCGATCGCCTGGTCGAAGTCGCGGTAGCGGATCAGCTGCAGCAGCGGACCGAAATACTCCTCGTCCGGCAGTTCGGCGACGGCGGTGACATCGAGCAGGCCCGGCGACAGCAGGCCGGTGCCCGGCTGCAGTTTCGCCATCTCGACCAGTTCGGTCGCCCCCATTTCCAGCAGCCGGCCGCGGGCGGCGAGCAACTGGTCGGCGGCCTTCTCGCTGATCAGGCTGCCCATGAACGGCTGCGGCTCCTCGTCGTAGCGGCCGACGCGGATCCCCCTGATCGCGCGCACCAGTGCCTCGACGAAGCGGTCGCCGGTCTCGCCCTCGGGCACCAGCAGGCGGCGGGCGCAGGTGCAGCGCTGGCCGGCACTGATATAGGCCGACTGGATGGTCTCGTGAACCGCGGCCGGGATGTCGCTGATCTCGCCGACCAGCAGCGGGTTGTTGCCGCCCATCTCCAGGGCCAGGATCTTGCCCGGGTGGCCGCCGAACTGGCGGTGCAGCAGTTCGCCGGTCTGGGAGCTGCCGGTGAAGAAGAGGCCGTCGATGTCCGGATGGCCCGCCAGGGCGATGCCGGTGTCCTTCTCGCCCTGCACCAGGTTGATGACGCCGGCCGGCAGACCCGCGGCTTCCCAGCATCTGACGGTCTGCTCGGCGACCAGCGGCGTCAGCTCGCTGGGCTTGAAGACGACGCAGTTTCCGGCCAGCAGCGCCGGTACGATATGGCCGTTGGGCAGGTGGCCCGGGAAATTGTAGGGCCCGAAGACCGCCACCACGCCATGGGGGCGGTGGCGCAGCACGGCGCGGGCGCCGGCGACCTCGGACTCGCGGTTGCCGGTACGCTCGTCGTGGGCGCGGATCGAGATTTCGATCTTGCCGATCATCGCGGCGACTTCGGTGCGGGCCTCCCACAGGGCCTTGCCGGTTTCGCGGCCGATGGCGTGGGCCAGCTCCTCCTTGCGGTCCTGCAGGATTTCGGCGAAGCGGCGGCAGATGTCGGCGCGCTCGGCGAAGGTGCGGTCGGACCAGTCCAGGAAGGCGCCGCGGGCGGCGCGCACGGCCCGGTCGACCTGGCCGGCGTCTGCGGCCTGGCCCTGCCAGACGGGTTCGCCGGTGGCGGGATTCTGTGACTCCAGGGCCTGGCCGGCACCGGCAAGCCACTCGTTTGCGATATACAGGGTCATGTTCAGGCTCTCCTTTCGGCAAACAGCGGGACGATCCGTACGGTGTCGCCGTTGCGAATGTTCAGGGCGGTAGCGGTCTCTGCGTCGAGACTGGCGATACTGTTGCGCAGACTCAGTGCGCGGCTGGTGCAGCAACGGAAACCGCCGCGCAGGGTGTTGCTGATCAGGTAGGGCTGGTCCTGCTCGGCCACGGACTCGATGCGGGCCTTGTAGTACAGGCTGTCCCTGACGGCCCGGATCTGCTGTACCGGGGCCTCGAGCATGGGGCCGGCATCGAAGATATCCACATAGTGGGTATAGCGCATGCCTTCGCTCTCGAGCAGCCGGCGCGCCGGCAGCGTGGCGTCGTGGGTCTTGCCGATCACCGCCCGCGCGGATTCGGGCAGCAGGTTGGTGTAAATGGTGTGCTTGGGCATCAGCTCGGCGATAAACACCTTGTTGCGGGTCGACAGCTGATCGGCCTGGGTGAAGTCGATCGAGAAGAAATGCCGGCCGAGCCCCTCCCAGAACGGCGAGATGCCGTTCTCGTCCGAGTAGCCGCGCATTTCGGCGATCAGGGTGTCGCTGAACAGGTGCGGGAATTCGGCCATGAACAGGAAGCGGCACTTGGACAGCAGGTGCCCATTGAGACTGCGGCGGTACTCGGGATCGAGAAACAGCGTACAGAGCTCGCTGAAGCCGGTCTGGTCGTTGCTGATGGTCAGGGTGTGCAGCTGGCGGTAGACGCCCAGTTCCCGGGACGCCTGGACCAGGGTACCGACGCGGTAGCTGTACCACACATCGTGCAGACCGACGGCGCCATGGATCGCACAGGTGCCGACCACCTGGCCGGTTTCGCTGTCCTCCATCACGAAGAGATAATAGGCATCGCGGCTGGAAGACTCGTCCTCGAAAGCCATCACGCCGGTTTCGATCATGTTGCGGACATGGTCGTCATCGTCCTGCATCGAGGTGAAGCCGGGACCGGTCTTGCGCGCCAGTTCGCGCAGCGCGGCCCTGTCATCCCGGTGCACCGGTCTAACGATCATCATAAGTTCTGAACCTCTTGTCGTTCTTCAGGGCGCAGCTTCCCTGTGGAACCGTTCGATTTACGTAGGTCACCTTGAGCGCAGCGAAACGTGCCGCTGGACTTCAGATCAGCAGGTCGTCGGCACCCAGTGCCAGCACCCGTACCGGATCACCGTCGCGTAGCCGCAACCGTTCGGCCACGTCCGGCGTTACCCGGGGACTGTCGGGGTTGCCGCGCACCATCAGTGCGCGGAAGTCGCCGGTCTCGCCGTTGCTCAGGATCAGCCACTGATCCGCGTCGGGCTGATCGTCGCTGACGCCCAGGGTTTTCTGCTGGCTCTGCCAGACCGAGCGGATATCGTCGGTGCGCACTTCCAGGGTCGGTCCGGCATCGAAAATATCGACGTAGCCGCGGTAGACGAAGCCCTCGTCCTCGAGCAGATCCATCACCGGTTCGATATCGGGACGCGGCTGGCCGATGGCATTGCGTGCCGCCTCGTTCAGCAGCGGCACATAGACCGGATAGTGGGGCATCAGCTCGGCAATGAAGGTCTTGCGGTTGATACCGGTCAGGTAGTCGGCCTGGGACAGGTCCATGCCGAAGAAATGGCGGCCGAGGCTTTCCCAGAACGGCGACTTGCCTTCGTGGTCGACCATGCCCTGCAGCTCGACCACGGTGCGGCGGGCGAAGCGCTTCGGATGCCCGGCAATGAACAGCATGCGGGCCCGCGACAGCAGGTGGATATTGGCCGCGGTCGCGGCATCCGGCGCCAGGTAGCGGGTGCAGAGCCGGCTGGTGCCGTTGTAGTCCTGGCACAGGTGCAGCGACGGGATGCGGTTGTGAATCTGCAGTTCCCGTGAGGCGTGCACCACTTCGTCGATGCGGTAGCTGTAGAACGGCGAGTCGAGACCGATGCTGGCTTCGATGCCGCTGATGCCGAGGATACGGCCGCTGTCACTGTCTTCGAGCACGAAGTGGTAGGACTCGCTGCCGGGCAGGCTGACCTTCTTGCGCAGCGAGCCCTGGGTCAGTCCGATCAGCTGGCCGAGGTATTCGCGATTGGCCGGCAGGGTGGTGATACTGCCGCGGGACTGCACCGCCAGCTGCTCGAGCTGCGGCAGGTCGGGAAAGTCGACGGGTCGGATAATCAGCATCAGCGTTTCTTCCCTTCTGTGTACAGGACATCGTTCAGCGCGCC
The DNA here is from genome assembly GCF_042661465.1 of Marinobacterium aestuariivivens. NCBI lineage: Bacteria > Pseudomonadati > Pseudomonadota > Gammaproteobacteria > Oceanospirillales > Oceanospirillaceae > Marinobacterium > Marinobacterium aestuariivivens. Next base: position 2,830,574 of record NZ_JBHSWE010000001.1, read on the forward strand.
ATCGGCCAGCTTCATCAGGATCAGGGCGCTGAGCCTGGCACGCTCGGTGAAGCTGGATACCAGCATGTACTCGTCACTGCTGTGAATCTTGCCGCCCTGTACGCCCAGGGTATCGATGTTCGGTACGCCGGCGGCAGCCAGGTTGTTGCCGTCGCAGCAACCGCCGGTGGGTTTCCAGTCCAGCGCCATACCCAGTTGGGCACCGCAATCGCGGGCCAGTTCGAACAGCGCCTGGTTGGCGCGCGAAAGCTGTTTGGGCTTGCGGCCGAAACCGCCGTGCAGTTCCAGGCCGATTCCGTCGCGGGCATTGATCCGGGCGCCGATCCGGTCCAGCTGTTCGAGACACCAGGCTTCGTCCTCGGCTTTCTCGAGGCGGATATTGAAGCGCGCCATGGCGTTGTCCGGCACCACGTTGACGGCGCCGCCGCCATGGATGAAACCGGGATTGATCGTCACGCCTTCGCGCTGGCCGTTGAGGTCGTCCAGCGCCGAGATGTAGTCGCACAGTGCCCGCACCGCGTTGCGGCCCAGGTGATGTTCGCGTCCGGCATGGGCGGCGCGCCCGTGGACCACGACGCTGAAATTGCCGCTGCCCTTGCGTGCGCCGGCCAGGGTACCGTCCGGCATGCAGGGTTCGTAGATCAGGCCGAGGTCGACGCGGCTGGCGGCTTCGGCGATCAGCGGTGCCGAGCCCGGTGAGCCGATCTCCTCGTCCGGGTTGAACAGGATCTCCCAGCCGATCTGCGCGGCGAAGGGGCTGCGCTCCAGCGCTTCCAGCGCCTTGAGCATCACCATCAGTCCGCCCTTGAGATCGGCGACGCCGGGGCCGTTGAGGGTGTTGTCGTCGAGCCAGCGCACCGACTGGAAACTGTGGTCGGCGGCGAACACCGTATCCATATGACCGCAGAGGAACAGCTGCAGCGGCGCCTCGGGACGCTTGCGGATCCGCAGCGCATCGCCGAGTGGAAAGTGACGGCTTTCACCCTGTTCGTCGATCAGCGTGTAGGGCGCGACCGGCAGTACCTCGGCTTCGCCGCCCAGTTCCTCGCAATAGCGCTGCAGGGTCTCCCGTACCCGGTTGACGCCGGCGGCGTTGAGGCTGCCCGAATTGATTTCCGCCAGCTCCAGGGTGCGCGCCAGCATGACCTCCTGCTGGCTGTTAAGCCATTCGAGCCAGGGAGCGTATCGGGCATCGGCAGTCATCGTCGGCAGTCCTTGTTGTGTTGTCTTGATACTCATTATTGTTGATTGTCGCGGTCATCGACAGGGCATAACTGTCGCTGAGGCGACGTAGTTTTTTTGAATTTGTGATTCGGGCGGATGTAGGTTGGGTGGAGCGCAGCGCAACCCAACACTGGCGGGAGGTTACGGGTTACGGGTTACGGGTTACGGGTTACGGGTTACGGGTGACGGTGCCACGCCCCATTCGCTGCGGGGCGCAGCTCCTACCCTGTGGGAGATTCTATGGTTCATGGCCACCCCTAATCGCCCCCCGTGGCAGGTGCCATGGCCGATATTTCGTAGGAGCCTCGCCCCGAGGCGAAAGGTTCCGGTACCGAGGTTGTTCGCACCGGGGAAGTGCCCTTTGGGTACGGCGCTCCTACGGCGGGCGCCGAAATTTCCGAGGGCGGCTTCAGCCGCAAATAACCGCCATCGGCGTTGGCTGAAGCCACTCCCACAAAAGCCCCAACAATCAGGGCGTGTCAGGTACCGTAGAAACGCCTGACGCCTTAGGCGCAGTTTTCGACCTCGAGCACCCTGGCGACGGCCTGGTCGAGCAGCGCCATGCCTGCGCGGATGTCCTCGTCGGGGATGATCAGCGACGGCGTCATGCGCAGCACGTTGGGGCCAGCGACCAGCAGCATCAGCCCCAGGTCGCGGGCGGCGGCGAGGAACTTCGGTGCCTGACCCTGGAGGTTTTCGGCCAGCTCGGCGCCGATCAGCAGGCCTGCGCTGCGGATCTCGCGGAAGCAGTGGTGGCGCTGGTTGATCGCCTCGAGCTGCTCGACGAACAGCTGCTGCTTGCGCTTGACGCCGTCCAGCAGTTCCGGGTCGTCGACGATATCCAGTACCGCTTTGGCGACGGCGCAGCCGAGCGGGTTGCCGCCGTAGGTGGTGCCGTGGCTGCCGATGTTCAGGCTCTTGGCGATCTCGCGGCGCGTCGGCATGGCGCCGATGGGGAAGCCGCCGCCCAGGGCCTTGGCGGTGGTCAGGATATCGGGTGTCACGCCCAGCGCTTCATAGGCATAGAGGCTGCCGGTGCGGCCGACGCCGGTCTGCACCTCGTCGAAGATCAGCAGTGCCTGGTGTTCGTCGCACAGTTCGCGCACGGCGCGGGCGAATTCGGGATCCGCCGGCACGACGCCGCCTTCGCCCTGAACCGGCTCCATCACCACGGCACAGGTGCGCTCGGAGATCGCATTGCGCAGCGCCTCGATATCGTTGTAGGGCACATGGCTGATGCCGGCCGGTACCGGCTCGAAACCTTCGCGATACTTGGCCTGGCCGCCGACCGAAACGGTGAACAGGGTGCGGCCGTGGAACGCCTGGTTGAAGGCGATGATTTCGTGCTTGCCGGCGCCCTGGTGGTCATGGGCGTATTTACGCGCCAGCTTGAAGGCCGCCTCGTTGGCCTCGGCGCCGGAGTTGCAGAAGAACACCTGGTCGGCGAAGGTGCGCCCGGTCAGCTTCCGCGCCAGCTCCAGTGCCGGCTCGTTGGTGAAGACGTTGCTCAGGTGCCAGACCTTGTCGGCCTGATCCTTCAGCGTCTTGACCAGCGCAGGGTGGCGATGGCCGAGGACGTTGACGGCGATGCCGCCGGCGAAGTCGATGTACTCGCGGCCCTGCTGGTCCCAGAGACGGGAACCTTCACCGCGTACCGGGATGATGGCCGGCGGGTTGTAGTTGGGTACCATGACTTCATCGAAGGTGTCGCGACTGACAGCGGTGTGCGTCATTTGAATTCTCCTTTTTTATAACTGATTGGGGCCGTCTGGCTCATGTGGTTTCAGGGACAGCCCGATAATTTGATTGGCCCTGCGGCGGGTTGTAGTTCGGCGCCCTCCATAGCCACTTCATCGAAGGTGTCGCGGCTTACGATATTCTGGGTCATTTGTTATCTCCTTTTTTAGCGCCTGGTGCGCTGACCGGCGGCTTTTGGCCGCCGGATGCGGAGGGCGCTCGATGGGGCGCCCGGTTATCGATTCGTTAAAGCGGTTTCAGGCTGCCCAGCTCGCGCACGGCGACGGACAGCATGGCCAGGTCGGGCGTTTCGTTGAAGCGGACCTCGGCGAAGGTCTGTTGCAGGTTGTCGAGCAGCGGCAATGCGCGGGTCTGCCACTGTGACAGCCGTGCGCCGGGCTCGGTGGTGAAATCGGTGGTGTCGAGTATCCAGCGGCTGATCTGAAGCTGGGCACTGTCGACCTCCCGCGCCAGGGTCGCGCGGGCCTTGCGCTGCCACAGATCGCGTTCCGGAAGAGCCTCGATGCATCGGCGCAGCGGTTTCAGCGGAAGCTGCTGCTCGAGCGCGAAGTAGACGCCGGCGGCGGTCTGGCTGTTCTGGTCGCGGCTGCCAGCCAGGGCGACGATCGACAGCAGCGGGTACTGCCAGGGCAGGGCCGCAAGCTGGGCGGCCAGTGTTTCCGGTACGCCGCCCGCCATCAGCTCGGCGCGGGTATGCTGCAGCAGCTCCCGGTCCCCGCTGTCGAGCAGTTCCGGCAGTCGCTGCCGCAGCCCGGCGACCTCCCGGGTGAAGATTGCCATCTGTTCCGGGCGGGCGAAGACCTGCTGCGACTGGCGCAACAGCCACAGGGCGGTGCGTTCGACCAGGTCCTGGATCGCGGCGAGCTGGCCGCGGAAAATGCCGTCGTCGAGATCGCACTCCAGCGCCTCGAGCCCGCTCCAGAGGCGGTCGATCTCCAGAATCCGGCAGGCGGCCTCGAAGGCGCGCACCGCATCGAGCGCCCGGCAGCGGGTTTCCGACTGCAGGTAGCTGACGAAGGTTTCACCCATGCGGTTGCACAGGCGGTTGGTGAGATGGGTGGCCAGCAGCTCGGTACGCAGTGGATGCAGTGCCAGTTCAGCCCCGTGGTGCCGGCGGATCGGTGCCGGGAAGTAATGCTGCAGCGCCTCCAGCAGTTCCCGGTCGTCGGCCAGGCCCTCGGCGATCAGCTGATCGCACAGCCAGAGCTTGCCGTAGGCCAGCAGCACCGCGATTTCGGGCCGGCTCAGCCCCTGACCTTCGCGGGCCAGGTGGTCGAGCTGTTCGTCGCCCGGCAACTGCTCCAGTTCACGATTCAGACGGCCGGCTTTTTCCAGCTGCTGGATCAGGCGGCGCTGGTCGTTGATCCGGCTGGGCGCCTGGCCGTCGGCAAGGCTGAGGATCTGGCTCTGGCCGTAGTTGTGCCTCAGCACCAGCTTCGCGACCTCGTCGGTCATGCTCTCGAGCAGGCGGTTGCGCTCGGTCTCGCCGAGCGTGCCGGCTGCGACCTGCTGGTTGAGCAGGATCTTCAGGTTGACCTCGTGGTCGGAGGAATCAACGCCGCCGGCATTGTCGATCGCATCGGTGTTGACCCGCCCGCCGGCACGGGCGTACTCGATGCGTGCCCGCTGGGTGAGCCCCAGGTTGCCGCCTTCGCCGATCACTTTCACCCTCAGGTCGCCGGCATCGACCCTCAGGTTGTCGTTGCTGCGATCGCCGACCTCGTCGTGGCTCTCAAGGCTGGCCTTGACGTAGGTGCCGATGCCGCCGTTCCACAGCAGGTCGACCGGCGCCTTGAGGAGGGTGCGGATCAGCTCGTTGGGGGTGAAGCGGGTCTGGTCGGTGCCCAGCGCGACCTTCGCCTCGTCGCTCAGGTCGATGTGCTTGGCGCTGCGCCGGTAGAGACCGCCGCCTGTGGAGATGAGGCCGAGATCGTAATCCTCCCAGCTCGAGCGCGGCAGCTCGAACAGGCGCTTGCGCTCCTGCCAGCCGGTGGCCGCGTCCGGGTTGGGATCGATGAAGATATGCTGGTGGTTGAAGGCCGCGACCAGGCGGATATGGCGTGACAGCAGCATGCCGTTGCCGAAGACATCGCCGGCCATGTCGCCGATGCCGATGACGGTGAAGTCCTCGCGCTGGCAGTCGCGGTTCTGCTCGCGGAACAGGCGCTTGACCGACTCCCAGGCACCGCGGGCGGTGATGCCCATCTTCTTGTGGTCGTAGCCGTTGCTGCCGCCGGAGGCGAAGGCGTCGCCGAGCCAGAAGCCGTACTCGGCGCTGATGCGGTTGGCGATATCGGAGAAGGTAGCGGTGCCCTTGTCGGCGGCGACCACCAGGTAGGGGTCGTCGCCGTCGTGGCGCACGACCTGCGGCGGCGGCACGATCTCATCGCCGACCCGGTTGTCGGTGATGTCGAGCAGGCCGCGGATAAAGGTCTCGTAGCAGCGGATCACCTCGGCCTGGACGGCGTTGCGGTCGCCCCCTTCGGGCAGCTGCTTGGGCACGAAGCCGCCCTTGGCGCCGACCGGCACGATGACGGCGTTCTTGACCATCTGCGCCTTGACGAGGCCGAGCACCTCGGTGCGGAAATCCTCGCGCCGGTCGGACCAGCGCAGACCGCCGCGGGCGATGGGGCCGGCACGCAGGTGCACGCCCTCGACCCAGGGCGCATAGACGAAGATCTCGAAGGCCGGGCGCGGCTCGGGGGCGAAGGTCAGGGCGCGGGTGTTGAGCTTGAAGGACAGGTAGCCCTTCTCGCGGCCGCCGTCGGTCTGCGTGCCGTCGGTTTGATAGTAGTTGGTGCGCAGCATCGCCTGAATGACGCCGAGGTAGTGGCGCAGGATGCGGTCTTCGTCGAGGTTCTCCACAGCCTCCAGTGCCGCCAGCAGCGACTCGGTCAGGGCCTGCTCCTCGGTGGCGCGGTCGCCCTCGACCCGGGGATCGAAGCGCAGCGCGAAGAGGGCGCAGAGCTGGCGGCTCAGCGCCGGATTGCGCGCCAGCGCCTGCTCGATGTAGTGCTGGCTGAAGGGGACGCCGAGCTGCTGCAGGTATTTGCTGATCGCCCGCAGCAGGGTGACGTTGCGATATCCGAGCCCGGCACGCAGCACCAGCTGGTGAAAGCGGTCGTCCTCGAGTTCGCCGCCGTAGGTGCGGGTGAAGCTCTGCTGGAACTGGTCGCGCACCTCGGCGGACGCCAGGTCCAGCTCAGGATCGCAGGCCAGCTGGAAGTCGATGATCCAGCCCGGCTGTTCATTGCTGCGGGGCGTCAATTGATAGGGGGTGGCGCTCAGCACGCGCACGCCCAGGTGTTCGAGGATCGGCAGCACATCGGACAGCGTCATGTCGCGGCCGCAGCCCAGCACCCGCAGGCCCAGGCGGCCAGGGCCAGCGGTTCGAGCCGGGTGGCCAGCTGCTGGTCGCTTTTCAGTGCGGCCAGCTGCTTGAGGTCTGCGACCGCGGTTGTCAGGTCGGTCGCTTCGCGGTAGGCCAGCGGCAGACGACCGGCGAAACGGCCGAAGAGGCTGTTGCCCCGGTATTCGCCGAGGTCCTGTTCGAGCGCCCGCTGCAGTTTGTCCGGCCAGCTTTCCATGGCATCGAGCACCAGGGTGTAGAGACGGTCGCGGTCATATTCGACCCGACGGGCCTGGCGGCAATGGATGCAGAATTCGATCAGTGCCAGCGGCTCTTCCGACAGTCGTACGCCGAACTCGGCGCTGTGGCCGCCCAGTTCCGCCAGCAGGATCTCCTGCACCGCGACCCGCAGCTGGGTGTTGTACTGATCCCGCGGCACCAGCATCAGCACCTTGATGAAGCGGTCGTGGGCGTCGGGGCGCAGGAAGAGGCCGAGGCGGCGGCGCTCGACGCAGTCGAGCATGCCGAGGATGGTCTCGCGCAGCTGCTCGTAGCCGCTCTGCAGCATTTCGTCCCGCGGATAGTTGAACAGCAGGTGGCGCAGTGCCTTGTAGCCGTGGCTGTCCCGCGACAGGCCCGAGCTTTCGAGCAGCCGGCGCACATGCCGGCGGATCAGCGGGATCTGGCTGACCGGGGTGTCGTAGGCCTGGCTCGAGTAGAGGCCGAAGAAGCGCCACTCGCCGATCAGCCGGCCGTCGCCGTCGAGGTTTTTTACGCCGATATAGTCGAGGTGACGGTTTTGCTGAACCGTGGAACGGGTCGTCGAGCGGGTCAGCACCAGCCGCTGCGGGGCGCGCAGCAGCTCGCTCTGGTCGGCGTCCAGGCGGATCAGTCGCTTCGACTCGGATACCGGATCACGGAAGCAGCCCAGCCCCGAGCCGTCGCGGTAATGCAGCTGGTAGCAGCCGCTTTCGTCGGTCCCGATATCGTAGTAGCGGTAGCCGACGAAGAGAAAATGCTCGTCGGCCAGCCAGCGCAGAAAGTCGACCGTCTCGGAATCACGGTCGTCCGCCGTTTCGCAGGCGCGGGCGGCTTCTTCCACCCGTTCCAGCATCGCCTGCCAGTCGGCGACGCTGCAATGCACGTCTTCAAGAACGCGTGCCAGGGCATCCCGGACCTCGGCCAGCGCCGCCGGGTCTGCCTGGCGGTCGATTTCGAAACGTACCAGGGCCTCGGTGCGCGCGCCCGGCACCTTGCTTTCGCAGAGTTCGAGCAACCGGCCCTCGCTGTCGCGACGCAGATGCAGCGCCGGGTAGGCCTGGTGATGGATGCGGATGCCCAGGCGGGCGAGTTCCGACAGGCAACTGGCAGCGATAAAGGGCTGATCGTCCATCAGGATCTCGATCAGGCTGTGGTCGCAGTGCCAGGCATCCTGCTGCGGGTCGGTGTTGAATACCGCCAGCCCGATGGTGCCGGCACGATGCTGTTGCAGGCGCTGCCAGGCGCAGAGCAGGGCGCCGTACAGATCTTGCGGCCGCAACTGTCCGTCCATCAGCTGGTGGCGGAAACAGGCGCCTAGAAGCTGCTTGAGCTGGCGGGCTTCGCTGGCAGGGTGCCGGGCATTTATCAGCGCTTCGATGTCTGAATCGGTGCCTGGCGCAACCGGTGAACTTTCGACTGTCGGGGAGATATCCATCGGTAGTATCGGCTTCTTGTTGTTCGCGGATGGGGAGTGAAAATTATTATCCGCAAACCACGGGGCAGCCGACAGCGGGATAATTTTGCCCAGGCGACCCCGATTTTCACCTGGCTGCCATCCGCCGGGAGCGCCGGGGACTTTTCCCGTGCGCGGGCGTTATGATGCGCGGGCTATGATTTATGGTGTGAGGCGTAAAGCGTGAAGCGAAACCCGACCACCGTAGGAGCCCGGCCCCCGGGCGAATGTTTACCGGGCTAATCTTGTAAAAGGGTTAGTGGTAAGTAGATGGGTGTGATTGGCGCCTTTCTGTTAACTGTAAACGGGTTGCTGTCGACTTTGAGCTCTCTTCCCAAAAGAACCCAGCGCTTCGGCTTTGTGCTGACGCCGGATTTCTCCCTCACCGGTTTTTCCTGTGCGGTGGAGGCGTTGCGAACGGCCAACGGCCTGTCCGGCCAGAACCTTTACGAAGTCGTGCTGATCGGCACCGGCGGCGGCGAGCTGATACCCAGTAGCTGCGGGGTGGAGGTGCGGGCCGAGTGCCAGGTCGATCAGGTGCCGATGCTCGACGCACTCTTTGTCTGCGGACCGGCGACGCTTTCGCGCAGCGGCGAGGAGCGGCTGACGCTCTGGCTCAAGCGCTGGTCGCGCTCGATTCGCACCCTCGGCGGCGTCGGCACCGGCGCCTATCTGCTGGCGCGGGCCGGCCTGCTGGACGGCTATCGCGCCACCATCCACTGGCTGGACATGGCGACGCTGCGGGACGAGTTTCCCCGGGTTCAGGCGACCGGCAACCTGTTCGAAACCGACCGCGACCGTTATACCTGCGGTGGCGGCACCGCCTCGATGGACATGATGCTGTTCCTGATCGGCCGCGAGCACGGTCTGGAACTGGCGTCCAGCCTGTCCGAACAGTTCGTCTGCGAACGCATCCGGCCCAGTGACGAAGCCCAGCGGGTGCCGCTGAAGGTGCGTATAGGGACCCAGCAGCCGAGCCTGATCGAAGCGGTTACGCTGATGGAAGCCAACATCGAGGAACCGCTGAGCACCGACGACCTGGCCCACCATGTCGGCGTATCGCGCCGCCATCTCGAGCGCCTGTTCAAGCAGCACCTGCAAACGGTGCCGTCGCAATACTATCTGGAGCTGCGTCTGGAGCGGGCGCGCGCGCTGCTGCGCACCGACGACCGGCCGATCCTGCAGGTCGGCCTGATGTGCGGTTTCTCCAGTGCCTCCTATTTCAGCACCGCCTATCGCAACCACTTCGGCCTGACACCGCGGCAGGAAAGGCGCAATGCCCAGCCCTCCGGCGGCACGCCGGATCTTCAGCCCAGCTACGGCCGCTCGTTCGAGCGTTAGGTCTCCCCTGCTGTTGCAGGAGCAGCGCCTCGCCGCGAATACCCTCACCTTGATGGTTGTTCGCTGCGGGGCGCCGCTCCTACGATAGTTCCCGTCACCCGTCACCCGTCACCCGTCACCCGTCACCCGTCACCCGTCACCCGTCACCCGTCACCCGTCACCCTCTTCGTCGCGACAGCTAAAAACCATGTCCGGTGGGTGAAAAAGCGCAATTCACGATTCTGTTAAGGTGCATGAACTCGGATGGCACCGGGCTGCGGAAGCCGGCCATCCCGCGGTTTGTGCCGGTGCTGCCGGCAATGAAAAGAATAACCAGCAGAACCCGGTGTCTGCACAGGGGCCTTCTCCGGCCCGGAGGATCTATCGATGAAAGTTTCCAAATTGCTCTGCGGTGCCCTCACCCTGATCGGCCTGGCGAGCCCCGTTATGGCCAAGGACTGGAGCACGGTGCGCATCGGCAGCGAGGGCGCCTATCCTCCGTTCAACTATTTCAATGCCGATGGCGAGCTGATCGGCTTCGATATCGATATTGGCAGGGCGCTGTGCGAGAAGATGGAGGCGAAGTGCACTTTCGTTTCCCAGGACTGGGACGGCATGATTCCGGCGCTGATGGCCGGCAAGTACGATGTCATTCTCGCCTCGATGTCGATCACCGAAGAACGCAAGCAGCAGGTCTCGTTTTCCGATCCCTACTACAAGGCGGCGCTGACCTTCGTCGGTTCGGCTGACAGCGATATCTCGGATTTCAGCCCCGAGGCGCTGGAAGACCTCTCCATCGGCGCGCTGAGCGCTTCGACCCAGGCCGAGTTTCTGCAGGCCAACTATCCCGAGTCCGATATCCGCCTGTACCGCAGTCAGGACGAGGTCAACCTCGACCTGATCAATGGCCGCCTCGACCTGCAGGTCAGCGACCTGCTGCCGATGCTCGACTGGGTCAACAACAGCGAGGACGGCAAGTGCTGCAAGCTGGTCGGCGAACCGGTCATGGATGCACAGTATGCCGGCGAAGGCACCGGCATGGCCGTGCGTCAGGAAGACGAGGAGCTGCGCAACAAGCTCAACGAAGCCCTGGCCGCGATCATCGCCGACGGCACCTACCAGGCGATCAACGACAAGTACTTCCCGATCAATATCTACGACATGAAGTAGCTGTTGCCTCCCGGGCAGGCCTTCTGGCGCTCCTGTCCGGTATCCCACGACAAAAATAACGACAAGGAATCCAACGATGAAAATCACACCCTGGCTCGCGGGCGCCGTCATGGCGGCCGGCCTGATCTCCAATGTCACCCTGGCGAAAGACTGGACCCAGGTCCGCATCGGCAGCGAAGGCGCCTATCCCCCGTTCAACGCCATCAATGCCAGCGGCGAGCTGGTCGGCTTCGACATCGATATCGGCAAGGCGCTGTGCGAGCAGATGCAGGTGGAGTGCACCTTCATCGCCCAGGACTGGGACGGCATCATCCCGGGCCTGCAGTCCGGCAAATACGACGTCATCCTGGCGTCCATGTCGATCACCGAGGAACGCAAGCAGCAGGTCGCCTTCACCGATCCCTACTACAGGGCGGCGATGACCTGGGTGGCCCGCGCCGACGAGCCCACGCCGACCGACTTCTCGCCCGAAGCGCTGGAGGGCAAGGTCCTCGGCGCCCAGAGTTCGACCCAGATGGCGGCCTATCTGCAGGCGGTCTATCCCGACGCCGACCTGCGGCTGTATCGCACCCAGGACGAGGCCAACATGGACCTGTCCAACGGCCGCATCGACCTGCTGGTCGGCGATCTGCTGCCGATGCTGGACTGGGTCCGCAACGGCGAGGACGGCAACTGCTGCCAGATGGTCGGCGCGCCGATCACCGACAGCCGTTACGCCGGTGAAGGCACCGGCATGGCGCTGCGTCACGAGGACAGGGAGCTGCGTGGAATGCTCAACGAGGCGCTGGCCGCGATCATCGCCGACGGCACCTACAAGGCGATCAACGACCGCTACTTCTCGATCAATATCCATGATCTGAAATAGGCGCCGTCCGGCGCCGTCAGAGAGGCTCCCATGAACGAACTCACTTTACTCGGCTTCGGGCCCGAAGGCTGGGGCGACGAGCTGCTGTCCGGCCTGCTGGTCACCGTCCAGCTGGCGGTGACGACGCTGCCGCTCGGGCTGCTGATCGGCTTCGCCGTGGCCGGGGCTTCGCTCTCGGCCAACCCCGGCTGCGCCGCTTCGGACGCGGCTATACCACGGCGGCACGGGGTATCCCCGAGCTGCTGACACTGTTCCTGGTCTACAACGGCATCGCCATCCTGCTCAACAGCATCTGGCGCTGGCTCGACCCGGATGCTGGTTTTGTCGAGCTGAGTCCCTTCATTGCCGGCGTCATCGCACTGAGCGTGGTGTTCGGGGCCTTTTCCGGTGAAGTGCTCAGGGGCGCCTTTCAGGCGCTGGACCCGGGTCAGATCGAAGCGGGACAGGCGATGGGCATGAATCGCCTGGACCTGTTCCGCTTTATCAAACTGCCGCAGATATGGCGTTTCGCGCTGCCGGGGCTGGGCAATCTCTGGGTCAATCTGCTCAAGGATACGGCGTTGGTCTCCATCATCGCGCTCAACGACCTGCTGCGCATGACCAACATCGCGGTCGGTGCGACCAAGCAGCCATTCACCTTCTTCCTCGTTGCCTGCGCCGCCTATTGGATCCTGAGCATCCTGTCGGAAATGGTGCTGGCGAAAATGGAAGCCCGGGCCAACCGTGGCATCAGGAGGGCCTGATCATGAATGCTTTCAATACATTGGCTCGGAATGTGTACGCCCCGCTGCTGCTCGATGTCGCTGGTCAGGAGGCTGCCGATGAACGCTTTCAATACATTGTCTCAATACGGCCCCCTGCTGCTCGAGGGCGCCTGGCTGACGATCAAGTTGTCGGGCCTGGCACTGCTGATCGGTTCGCTGTTCGCAATGCCGCTGGCCGTGGCCCGCAGTTCGCAGAACAGGCTGCTGTCGGTACCGGTTCGGGTCTATATCTCCTTCTTCCGCGGTACGCCGATGCTGGCCCAGCTGTTCCTGGTGTATTTCGGCGCAGGCCAGTATCGCCACGAACTGCAGGCTCTGGATCTCTGGTGGCTGTTTCGGGATCCCTTCTACTGTGCGCTGTTCACCTTCGTCCTCAATACCACGGCCTACCAGACCGAGCTGCTGCGCGGCGGCATCCTCGGCGTGCCGCGGGGCGAGGTGGAGGCGGCCAGGGCCTATGGCATGTCCGCCTGGCTGCGCTATCGCCTGATCGTCATGCCCCATGCCTATCGCATCGCCTTCCCGGCGCTGGGCAACGAGGTGATCCTGCTGCTCAAGGGCAGCGCCATCGCCAGCGTCGTGACCCTGTTCGACCTGATGGGCCAGACCCGGGCGATTTTCGCCAAGACCTTCGACTTCTCGATCTATCTGTGGGCGGCGTTGCTGTACCTGCTGATCACGATGCTGATCGTGCGCATCTGGCGTCTGCTCGAGGCGCGCATCAATCCCCATCTGCAGCGTCGCACGACCGGTGCCGACCCCGCGACCCGCCGCCACTGCTACGGAATAACGATTATGAATACTCAGGTTCTGCAACCCCGCGTTTCCCAGGCGGCAGAGGCGCCGCTGATCGCCCGTGATATCCACAAGTCGTTCGGCGAGTTCGAAGTGCTCAAGGGGATCTCGCTGACCTCGCATCAGCACGATGTCACAGCCATTTTGGGCTCCAGCGGCTCCGGCAAGAGCACCTTTCTGCGCTGCCTGAATCTGCTGGAGGTACCCGACTCCGGTGAGCTGGTGGTCCACGGTCAGCCGGTGCACATCAGGCGCAACCGTCACGGCGAGCCGGTGCCGGTCGACGAAAAACTGGTCGAGCGGATCCGTGCCCGTCTGGGCATGGTGTTCCAGCAGTTCAATCTCTGGTCGCACATGACGGTGCTGGAAAACTGCATGATCGGCCCGCTGAAAGTACTGAAGCAGCCACGGGCCGAGGTCGAGGAGCGGGCACGTTATTACCTCAACAAGGTCGGCCTCGACAACCGCATGGACCATTATCCGGCGCATCTGTCGGGCGGTCAGCAACAGCGGGCGGCCATCGCCCGGGCGCTGTGCATGGAGCCGGAGGTGATGCTGTTCGACGAGCCGACCTCGGCGCTGGACCCGGAACTGGTCGGCGAGGTGCTGCTGGTGATGCGCAAGCTGGCGGAGGAGGGGCGCACCATGATCGTGGTGACCCATGAAATGGCCTTTGCCCGCGAGGTATCGTCTCACGTGATGTTCCTGCATCAGGGCCGTGTCGAGGAGGAGGGCCCACCGCAGCAGCTGTTCCAGCAGCAGGCGTCCGAGCGCTTCCGCCAGTTTCTCAGCACCAACTTTTAGTAAGCGCTGAGCGGACAGTCATAAGGCGTAGGAGCCTCGCCCCCGAGGCGAACAGATTTGGCACGGTGGTTGTTCGCACCGGGGAAGTGCCCTTTGGGTACGGCGCACTTACGAGCCCCGATCCCGCCCGAGTCACCTGCCTGTCAACGCTTCGATCAGGGCTCTCTCGCCGTCGTTGAAGCGTGACTGGGGGTTGTAGATCAGGTTGATGTCCGCTTCCGGCAGGTCGGTATAGGGGGAGCTGCCAGAGCTGACCCTGTTCGACCTGCGGCCTGGCCAGGTGCGCGGGCAGGGCGCCGATGCCGATGCCGGCGGCGATCATCCGGCTCACCTCCTCGACATTGCTCGAAGCCCCCGCACCCGCTGGCCGATCGACGCCAGCGCCCGCATTGCCGTCACCGGCCCCATGTACTCGCCCCCGAGCACGTCCGATGTGAAGCCGATATAGGCTTCGCCCCTCAGGTCTTCCAGCGCCAGCCCCTCACGGCCATAGAGCGGGTGTGTACGCCCGCAATAGATGGCGTACTGCTCGCGGCCGAGCAGTATCCCCTGCAGCGGCGCCGAAACCCCGGCATCGCAGATGCCCAGGGTGACGGTGCTGCTTTCCACCGCCCGCACCACCTCGGCGGTCGTGGCCACCTCGATCGACAGCGAGACCCGCGGATACTGGCGGAAGAACCGCTGCAGCAGTGCATCGAAACGCTCGCAGGTGACCTGACTGATGCTGAGGATGCGCACATGACCGCTGGTATCGCTGTCGGCCTCGTCGATCACATCGGCCAGGCGCGAGACACAGCGATAGACCTGCATGGCTTCGTCGTACAGCTTCTGCCCCGCCGGGGTCAGCTCGAAAAGGCCCGGTCGTCGGTCGATCAGCCGGCGGCCGACGGCGTCCTCCAGGCGCTTCAGCGCGGCGCTCACGGTCGGCTGCTGCAGACAGAGGCGGTCGGCGGCGCGACTGATGCCGCGGGCCTGGACGATGAAGATAAAGGTACGCAGCAGGTTCCAGTCCAGCCGGGTGGCAAAACGTTCGAGTTGATTGTGGGAGCTGCTGCGGGGATCGGTCATGGCGGTGTCTGCTTGTGCGAAGAGTATAGATTGTATCTATATCGAAGATTTTTATTAACGTTTTTATCAATGCTTACCGCTTTGCTAACGTCGGCTTATCCACAGGGCCGTCACTTTCTGTCAGAGCGGGAATACCGATATGAACACCAGCGCCTGGCTGTATTTCGATTCTTCCAAACTTCGCGACAATGTCGGTCGGCTGCAGCGGCTGTGCCGGCGCCGGGGCGTCGAGCTGGCGGCGGTGGTCAAGGCCGGCTGCGGCTGGAGCGAAATCGCCCGGGCGGCACTCGAGGGCGGCTGCGGCATGCTGGCCGACTCGCGGCTGGACAACCTTGCCCGTATTCAGCAGTCCGGCATACGGGCGCCGTCCATGCTGCTGCGCCTGCCGGCGCCGTCCCAGGCCGAGGCGGTGGTCAGGCTCTGCGATATCAGCCTCAACTCCGAACTCGAGTCCATCCGGGCGCTGAACGCCGCGGCACAGCGGCTTGGCCGCCGCCACCGGGTGCTGCTGATGGTCGAGCTGGGGGATCGTCGCGAGGGCATTCTGCCGGATCGGTTGCCGGCACTGATCGAGGCACTGCAGCCGCTGCAGGCGATCGAGGTGGCCGGTATCGGCACCAATCTGGGCTGTCTTGGCGGTATCCGCACGACCGTGGACAAGCTGTCCGAGCTGGTCGGTCTTGCCCGCCGGGTCGAAAGGCTGCTGGGTCATGAGCTTGAGTATGTTTCGGGCGGCAATTCCGGCAGCCTGCCGCTGCTGCTGGAAGGACGTCTGCCGGCCGGCATCAACCATCTGCGCATCGGCTTCTCGATGCTGCTGGGGCGTGATCCCTATACCGACGAACCCCTGCCGGGCCTGCATACCGATGTATTCGCGCTCGAGGCGGAACTGATCGAGGTGCAGACCAAGCATTCTCTGCCGGACGGCGAAGTGGTGCTGGATGCTTTCGGCCAGGTGCCGCATTTCGAGGACCGGGGCGAGCGGCGGCGGGGTATTCTCAGCCTGGGCCGGCTGGATACCGACCTTGCGACGCTGCGCCCCCTCGATGATGGTATCGGGATGATTGGTGCCTCGTCGGATCACCTGGTGGTCGATCTTGGGCCGGACCTGCGGTATCGGGTCGGCGACCGCCTGCGCTTTGCCCCCGGCTACGGCGCCCTGGTGCAGGCGATGCTGTCGCCCTATGTCGAAAAGTGCCTCGACTCCCCGTTTCAGGCGGCGGACATCACCTCCTCGATGGCGGTTTCGAGTGTGGCCAGTCCCTGAGTGATTTCGTTCTCGGGAATGATCAGCGATGGCGTGAAGCGCAGTACGTTGGGGCCGGCCATCAGCATCAGCAGGCCCTGTTCCCGTGCGGCGGCGAGGAATTGTGCGGCCTGGCCGTGCCAGCGCTCGATCAGTTCGGCGCCGATCAGCAGCCCCTTGCCGCGGATCTCGCGGAAGATATTGTGCCGCAGGTTGATCTCCCGTAGCCGGTCGACGAAGAGGTCGTGTCGCGTGCGGACACCGGCCAGCAATGCGGGATCGCTGACCAGTTCCAGTACCTTGCCGGCCACGGCGCAGGCCAGGGTTGCCGCCAAAGGTGCTGCCGTGGGCGCCGAAGCCGAAGCTCTCGGCGATATCGGCGCGGGTCAGCATGGCGCCTATGGGGAAGCCGCCGCCCAGTCCCTTGGCGGTGGTGAGGATATCCGGCGTCACCCCCATCTCCATGTAGGCATAGAGGTTGCCGGTACGGCCGACGCCGGTCTGGATCTCGTCGTACACCAGCAGCGCCTGATGCCGGTCGCAGAGCTGGCGCGCCGCCAGAGCGAAGGCCGGGTCTGCCGGTATCACGCCGCCTTCTCCCTGAATCGGCTCCATCACCACGGCGCAGGTGCGATCCGAAATCGCCGCCTCGAGAGCGGCAATATCGTTGAAGGGCACATGGGTGACGCCGGCGGGGACCGGTTCGAATCCCTGGCGGTACTTGAGCTGGCCACCGACGGTCACGGTGAACAGGGTACGGCCGTGAAAGGACTGCTCGAATGAGATGATTTCATGCTTGTCCGGACCCTGGTGGTCATGGGCATACTTGCGTGCCAGCTTGAAAGCGGCCTCATTGGCCTCGGCGCCGGAGTTGGCGAAGAAGACGCGTTCGGCAAAGGTCTTCTCGGTCAGTTGCCGCGCCAGTGCCAGCGCCGGTTCGTTGGTGTAGACGTTGCTTAGATGCCAGAGCCTGTCGGCCTGCTCCTTCAACACCTGCACCAGCTCGGGATGGCAGTGTCCGAGGACATTGACGGCGATGCCGCCGGCGAAGTCGATATATTCGCGTCCCTCCTGATCCCAGAGACGGGAGCCCTGGCCGCGCACCGGCACGATCGCCTGGGGCGCATAGTTGGGAACCATTACCTCATCGAAGGTTTCCCGGCTGACCTTTTCATTGCTCATTGTCGACTCCTATCAAGTAAGGGCGCATAAGTGTGGGCCATACCCGTGGACCTCATCGAAGATTTCCCGGGTGACCTTAGCTGTACTCATATCGCTCTCCCGCAAAAAAGTTTCACGCTGCTCAACGTCCAATGCGTCCTCAGCGGTCCGGCACCTTCTACTGTGTGACCTCCAGGTACCCCGCTGCTGACGGAGATAAAGGCGCCTTCGGCGCCTTTGACGGGTTCCCTGAAAACCGCTCCTGCCTTTTCAGGATTTCCTCCATCCCTGGCGGTTACGCCGCCGGTAAACGACCGTTTAAACGGACAAGCTGTGCCGACGGCGGCTAACCCATCCTACGCCTAACGCCTAACGCATCACCCCTTACAAATGCCTCAGATTGCTCAGCTCACGCACCGCCACCGACAGCATCGGCAGGTCGGGGGACTCCTGGGCCTGAATTTCGCTGCAGAGTTGCTGCAGGTGCTCCAGTACCGGCGCACTGCTGTGCTGCCAGCGTTCGAGCCGGTCGTCGAGGACTTCGCCGTCTTGCAGTCCGCTCATCACTGCGATGCAGGCCTGGGACAGTGCCGACTCGATATCCCTGGCCAGGGCGCTGCGGGCCTTGCGTTGCCACAGGTCCTGCTCCGGCAGCGCCGCGACCAGGCGGCGCAGGGGGCCCAGCTCCAGGTAGCGGTCGAGGCTGAAGTAGACCTGCCGTGCGATATCGCTGTCCTGGCCGCTCTCCAGTGCCAGCTCGACGATCGCCAGTCCCCGGGACAGTTCGCGCAGGCTGGCGAGGCGGTCGGCCAGCTCCTGCGGCAATCCGGCATCCTGGAGCCGGCGGCTGTCACGGTCGTAGCGCTCGCGTTCGGGCGCTTCCCGGTACTCCGACAGGGTCGCCGTCATCTCGGTGACGCGGGAACCGTAGCGCTCCCTGAGCCTGGAAATGGCGATATTGGGTCCGTGCTGGTGCAGCAGCCAGAGTACGGTGCGCTCCTGCAATCCGTGGATGTGCAGCAGTTGCTGCCGGAACAGCGTATCGTCGATCCGGGTTTCGAAGGTCTCCAGCTGCTGCCAGAGCGAGGGCAGGTCGAGCAGCGTTTGCGACAGGTACCAGGCACGCACGGCGTCCAGGGCGTTGCAATGGGCTTCGCCCATCACATAGCTGATAAAGGTCGACCCCATGCGGTTGCACAGCAGGTTGGTCAGGTGGGTCGCCAGCAGTTCTGCATGCAGCGGATGTTGCGGCAGGACGTCGCCGTAACGTTCCTGAATCGCCAGCGGGAAATAGTTGCGCAACTCCCGGGCCAGATCCTCGTCTGCGCCGATGCCGGTCGCCACCAGCTGGTCACAGAGCCAGAGCTTGCTGTAGGCCAGCAGCACCGCGATTTCGGGCCGGCTCAGCCCCTTGCCGTTGCGCGCCAGTTCCTCGCACTGCTCCTCGCTGGGCAAGTACTCCAGTTCGCGATCGAGCCGCCCGGCCTTCTCGAGCTCGAGCATCAGCCGGCGGTGGTCGTTGATACGCATACCGGTCACCAGGGTCGCGGCACTGAGGATCTGGCTCTGGCCGTAGTTGTGCCTCAGCACCAGTTTCGCGACCTCGTCTGTCATGCTCTCGAGCAGGCGGTTGCGCTCGGTCTCGCCGAGCGTGCCGGCTGCGACCTGCTGGTTGAGCAGGATCTTCAGGTTGACCTCGTGGTCGGAGGAGTCGACGCCGCCGGCATTGTCGATCGCATCGGTGTTGACCCGCCCGCCGGCACGGGCGTACTCGATGCGCGCCCGCTGGGTGAGCCCCAGGTTGCCGCCTTCGCCGATCACCTTCACCCGCAGGTCGCCGGCATCGACCCTCAGGTTGTCGTTGCTGCGATCGCCGACCTCGTCGTGGCTCTCCAGGCTGGCCTTGACGTAGGTGCCGATGCCGCCGTTCCACAGCAGGTCGACCGGCGCCTTGAGGAGGGTGCGGATCAGCTCGTTGGGGGTGAAACGGGTCTGGTTGGTGCCCAGCGCCTGCTTCGCCTCGTCGCTCAGGTCGATGTGCTTGGCGCTGCGCCGGTAAAGTCCGCCGCCTTTGGAGACCAGGCCGAGATCGTAGTCCTCCCAGCTCGAGCGCGGCAGCTCGAACAGGCGCTTGCGCTCCTGCCAGCCGGTGGCCGCGTCCGGGTTGGGATCGATGAAGATATGCTGGTGGTTGAAGGCCGCGACCAGGCGGATATGGCGTGACAGCAGCATGCCGTTGCCGAAGACATCGCCGGCCATGTCGCCGATGCCGATGACGGTGAAGTCCTCGCGCTGGCAGTCGCGGTTCTGCTCGCGGAACAGGCGCTTGACCGACTCCCAGGCACCGCGGGCGGTGATGCCCATCTTCTTGTGGTCGTAGCCGTTGCTGCCGCCGGAGGCGAAGGCGTCGCCGAGCCAGAAGCCGTACTCGGCGCTGATGCGGTTGGCGATATCGGAGAAGGTAGCGGTGCCCTTGTCGGCGGCGACCACCAGGTAGGGGTCGTCGCCGTCGTGGCGCACGACCTGCGGCGGCGGCACGATCTCATCGCCGACCCGGTTGTCGGTGATGTCGAGCAGGCCGCGGATAAAGGTCTCGTAACAGCGGATCACCTCGGCCTGGACGGCGTTGCGGTCGCCCCCTTCGGGCAGCTGCTTGGGCACGAAGCCGCCCTTGGCGCCGACCGGCACGATGACGGCGTTCTTGACCATCTGCGCCTTGACGAGGCCGAGCACCTCGGTGCGGAAATCCTCGCGCCGGTCGGACCAGCGCAGACCGCCGCGGGCGATGGGGCCGGCACGCAGGTGCACGCCCTCGACCCAGGGCGCATAGACGAAGATCTCGAAGGCCGGGCGCGGCTCGGGAGCGAAGGTCAGGGCGCGGGTGTTGAGCTTGAAGGAGAGGTAGCCCTTCTCGCGGCCGCCGTCGCTCCGCGTGCCGTCGGTTTGATAGTAGTTGGTGCGCAGCATCGCCTGGATGACGCCGAGGTAATGGCGCAGGATGCGGTCCTCGTCGAGGCTTTCCACCGTTTCCAGGGCGGCGAGGATATCGGCGCCCAGCAGCTGGCTCAGGGCCTTGCTGCCCGGCGGTGCCTCGGGATCGAAACGGGCGGAAAACAGCGCCAGCAGCTGGCGGCAGATCTCGGGATTGCGACCCAGTGCCTGTTCGATGTAGTGCTGACTGAACGGCAGCCCGAGCTGCAGCAGGTATTTGCACAGTGCGCGCAGCAGGGCGATCTCACGATAGGACAGCCCGGCTCGCAGTACCAGCTGGTGGAAGCGGTCGTCCTCGAGTTCGCCGTAGTAGGTGCGAATGAAGGCTTCCTGGAACTGGGTGCGGATTTCGCCCTTGCCGAGGTCGAGCTCAGACTCGCTGGTCAGCCGGAAATCGAGGATCCAGAAGGCGGTCTCGCTGTCCGCGGCTATCTGGTAGGGGGTCGCATCGAGCACTCTCACGCCCAGGTGTTCGAGGATCGGCAGCACATCGGACAGTGCCAGGCTGCGCCCGCGTCCCAGCACCTTGAAGCGCAGCGGTCCTTCCCTGTCGGGACGGTTGAGCTGGGTGCTCAGCGCGGTTTCGAGACCGTCCAGCGCGCGCAGGTCCGGGACCGCTGCTTCGGGACGGTGGTCATCGCGATAGGCGGCCGGCAACTGATGGCCGAAACGGTCGAACAGGCGGTTGCCCTCCGCCTCGCCCAGCTCGAGCACCAGTGCCTGTTGCAGCTTGTCATGCCAGCTCTCGACCGCCTCGGCGACGAGGCGCTGCAGCTGACGCTGATCGTAGTCGAGGCGGTGGGCATGGCGGCAGTGAATGGTGAACTGCACCAGCGCCAGCGGCTGTTCGCTCAGGCGCACGCTGAACTCGGCGCTGTGGCCGTGCAACTGACGCAGCAGGATCTCCTGCACGCGTACGCGCACATCGGTGTTGTACTGATCGCGGGGGATCAGCATCATCACGTTGACGAAGCGGCCGAAGGTGTCCGGACGCAGGAAGATGCCCAGGCGCCGGCGTTCGACGCAGTCGAGCATGCCGTAGATGGTGTCCCGCAGCTGCTCGAAGCTGGCCTGCAGCAACTCCTCCCGTGGGTAGGTGTAGATCAGGTGGCGCAGCGCCTTGTAACCATGGGTATCGGATGGCAGGCCGGACAGGTCCAGCAGCCGGCGCACATGGTGCCGGATCAGCGGAATCTGGGTAATGGGGACATCATAGGCCTTGCTGGCATAGAGGCCGAAGAAACGCCACTCGCCGATTACCCGGCCCCCGGTATCGGTCTTCTTGACGCCGACATAGTCGTAGTGGCTGTCCTGGCGCACCGTCGAGCGGGTCGAGGACTTGGTCAGCACCAGCAGGTTGGGCGATTCCAGCTGGCGGCTCAGGTGCTCGTCCAGTTCGATGCACTGCTCGTTCTCGGAGACCGGCTCACGGAAGCAGCCGAGCCCGCTGCCTGGCTGATACCGCAGCCGGTAGAGCCCTTTTCGGTCTTCTCTGCGGTGTAGAAGCGAAAGCCGAGAAACAGAAACGCCTCGTCGGCCAGCCAGCGCAGCAGGGCGATAGCCTCGGGGTTGTCTGCGCAGCTGCGACAGGCATCGCTCTGGTCGCACCAGTCGGCCGCCTCCGAGACCTTCTCCATCATCGGCGTCCAGTCTTCGACCGCATGACGGACATCGAGCAGGACCTGATGCAGCCGGGTTTCGAGGTGCTGCAGGCTGTCGTCGCTGATCTGGTGATCGATCTCGAAACGCACCAGGGTTTCCACCTCGGCATCCTGCCCGGGCTCGTCGCGCAGCTGCTGCAGGCGTCCCTGGTCGTCGCGTATCGCGCCGAAAATGGGATAGGTCTGCTGATGCACGCGCACGTCCTGACGCTGCAGCTCGGTGACGCAGCTGGCCACGATGAAGGGCATATCGTCCATCAGGATCTCGATGATGCTGTGGGCGCTGCGCCAGCCGTCCCGTTCCGGGTCGGGGTTGAAGACGCGGATCCGCGTCTGTTTCCTGTCACGTTGCTGCAGATACTGCCAGATGCCGAGCAGGGCACCATAGCGATTGGCGGCGGTCGCTTCGGTATCGGGTTCGTCATCCTCCAGCAGCGGGCGGAAAACGAGTCGTGACAGCAGTTGCAGCTGTTCAGCTTCCTTGCCCTGATGACGGGTGTCGATCAGGGTCTTCAGCTCGGTCAACCAGCGCACTTCGGGTATGGGGCGTCTGTCCATGGCTCTCGATCATTCTTATTGCGTTTCCGTGGGGCCTGTTCTCAGGCCAAGGAACCTGCGAACAAGTCCCAATGAGTCTCTGGCTTCCAGCGCAAGCCGGAATCAAGGCGCAGCTTAGAAGGCATGTTGGTAGCCTGTCGAGAAGCTGCAACACCGAGTCCGGCTTGCGCTGGAAGCCCCGAAGGGCGGGCCCTGAAGCATGCATCTGCGTTGTTGCAGTGTTTGGCAAGGACTAAGGCCATTGTCTGCACACTGCGCCTAGCATCTGCACGCTTCAGGACCCGCAGAGGACAACTGGGACTTATTCGCAGGTTCCTTAAGTATTGGTCAGGAAGTCGGAGTTCGACAGCCGGAAACGCGAGAGAGCCTGCGCGACCGCTGAACAGTCGCAGCAGTGGGGACGGGGTTCAGACGCGCCGGGGGCGCCTTGTCCGCGTTGCTGGTCGGGCGTCACGAATCCCGGCCGGCTGGCATGCCAGCCGCAGCCAAACTGGATCACCTGCGCCGCGATCAGCAGCAGCAGGGCGCTGCCCCAGCTGCCCTGGAGATCGTTGAGGCCACCGACCACCACGGGACCCGCGGCAGCCAGCAGATAGCCGAGGGACTGGGCCATGGCCGACAGGCTGGTGGCTTCCAGGCCACTGCGGGTACGCAGCGCGAACAGGGCCAGCGCCAGACTCAGTGACGCCGAGCCGCTCAGACCCAGCAGCGAGGCCCAGAACAGCGGGGCGGCGGTGGGGTTCAGCCAGAGGCCCGTCAGGCCGGTCACGCCCAGAACCAGTACCAGCAGCACCAGCGGTCGCTGATCCTGCATCCTGGCAGCGATGATCGGCACCATCAGGTTGGCCGGAATCCCGGCCAGGTTGATCATCGAGGTTGCCAGCCCGGCCTGCTGATCTTCGAGACCCGCATCCATCAGGATCTTCGGCAGCCAGGTTGCGATCGAGTAGAAGAAGAGGGACTGCAGCCCCATGAAAACGGTCAGGTTCCAGGCCCTGGCGTCGCGCCAGAGGCTGATGCGGCCGGCTGTGCCAGGGGCCATTTCACGGCTGCGGATGCGCAGCATCCCGAGCCAGCAGAGGGCGCAGATCAGGGGCAGAAGGGCCCAGAGCAGCACCGGGGCCTGCCAGGCGGAAAAAGCATCCCGCAGCGGCACCGCGAGAAAGACGCCGAGGCCCGCGCCGAGGCTCAGCGTGACCGAGTAGAGCCCGGTCATCAGTCCGGCCTGGCGTGGGAAATAGCCCTTTACCAGACCCGGGATCAGTACATTGAGCAGCGCGATGGCACTGCCGAGCAGCAGGGTGCCGGCCAGCATCAGGCTGTAGAAACTGGTGGCACGCAGTCCGGCGCCGGCGGCGATCAGCAGCAAAGCGCCGGTCACCAGCACCGGTGCGCGGACGAGGCGGGCCAGTCGCGGTACACAGATCGACACCAGACTGAAACAGATCAGCGGCAGGGTGGTCAGCAGGCTGAATTCGCTCGCCGAGAGCGACAGGCCGGCACGGATATCGGCGACCAGAGGCCCGACCACGACGAGGCCGCCGCGCAGGTTGGCGGCGGCCAGTAGCAGCGCCAGGGCGGCGCCGAAAAATGCCCACTTGCGCCCGTCGAACGGGCCCTTGATGCTGGTTGTCATTTGGAAGGCTGCAGGTTGGGAGCGGCAGGCTGCAAGCAACGGGTGCTCAGCGGCAGATCTGCCTCAAGGGTATACAGGAATTTTGCAAATAGTATGCAATAGTGCCATGGCGAGACAGGGTTGCACAGTCCTGGTGCGCAACATACTGTTGCAGGAAAGCGAGTTTACAGAGGAAAAGCGAGTTTACAATCAACAGCGGCGTAGGATGGGTAGAGCCGCAATGACGCCAATCTGACGGCTCGCGCCGGGTATGCTGCGGCGAAACCCATCATGGGCGCCAACGGTGCCCTGGCATACGCTGGCAGTCGCTTTGACGAAGTGTTGGGTTTCTGCCCTTCGGGCTTCCACCCAACCTACGGTTTAGCTGTCGTTCACCACGGAGGCCGCGGAACTGCTTACAGCCTATAGCGTCACGCTTTCTTCCCGGAACAGACCGTTGGCCAGGCGCGGCCACTGGTCGGGCCAGAGTTCCGTGGGGCGCTGGCGGAATTCGCTGCGCACGAACTGGCGGATGCGGCCTTCGACGGTGGCCAGCATCAGATTGGCGCTGGCGCCGGCGGTGGTCTGGGTGCGCAGGCCTTCGCGGATTTCGGCTTCGCGCAGCAGCTGGCGCAGGTGGGTCTCCAGGCGTTCGAACACCTGATTGACCCGCGCCCGCAGACGGTCGGTCTCGCCGGCCAGGGCGTCGCCGGTGAGAATCCGGGCCATGCCCGGATTGCGTTCGACGAAGGCCAGCACCAGCGTCAGGACCTGCTCGCACTTGCGCACCGCGCCGTGATCGGATTCCTCGATCAGCTTCACGCGCGAGAAAAGGGTGTCCTCGATAAAGCCGATCAGGCCTTCGAACATCCGTGCCTTGCTCGGGAAGTGGCGGTACAGGGCCGCCTCCGAAACCCCGACTTCGCGTGCGAGCGCCGCCGTGGTGATGCGCTGGCCCGGGTTGCCTTCCAGCATCTGCGCCAGCGCCTGCAGGATCTGCTCGCGCCGGGAGATCTTGGGTTGTTCACTCATGCAGAATGTTACTCCGTTAACTGCCTGTATCGGGCGCGACAGGTGACGCGCAACCCGTTACGCGTCAGCCGCTTCCAGCGCCCGGTTGGTGATCAGGGTGCCGACACCCTCGTCGGTGAAGATCTCCAGCAGGCAGGAGTGTTCGACGCGGCCGTCGATGATATGGGCGCTGATCACGCCGTTCTTCACCGCTGCCAGGGCACAGTCGATCTTCGGCAGCATGCCGCCGTAGATGGTACCGTCCTCGATCAGTTCGTCGACCTGGCGGGTCGACAGGCCGGTCAGCAGCTTGCCGTCCTTGTCGAGCAGGCCTTCGATATTGGTCAGCAGAATCAGCTTCTCGGCCTTCAGCACCTCGGCGATCTTGCCGGCGACGAGGTCCGCATTGATGTTGTAGGACATGCCGTCGTCACCGACGCCGATCGGCGCGATGACCGGAATGAAGTCGGAGTTGACCAGCATGTCGAGGACCTTGACGTTGACCCGGTCGACCTCGCCGACATGGCCGATGTCGATGATCTCGGGCGCTTCCATCTCCGGTGTCTTGTGCTTGACCTTGAGCTTGCGCGCGTGCAGCAGCTGACCGTCCTTGCCGGTCAGGCCGATGGCCTTGCCGCCGTTGCCGTTGATCAGGCCGACAATCTGCTTGTTGACCATGCCGCCGAGTACCATCTCGACCACGTCCATGGTCTTGGAGTCGGTGACGCGCATGCCGTTGATGAAATGGGACTCGATGTTGAGCTTGTTCAGCAGATCGCCGATCTGCGGGCCGCCGCCGTGGACCACAATCGGGTTGAGACCGATCAGCTTGAGCATCACCACGTCGCGGGCGAAGCTGTTCTGCAGCTTTTCGTCGATCATGGCGTTGCCGCCGTACTTGACGACGATGGTCTTGCCGACGAACCGCTGGATATAAGGCATCGCTTCGCTGAGCACCTGGGCGGTGTTCATGGCTTCTTTGCGGGTCAGTGCCATTCCTGTGTCACTCCGATATCAAAAGGATTGTCAGGCCTGCGTGATCAGTGCCGGCCGGAAGAGCCGAAGCCGCCGTCGGCCCGGTCCGAGGAGCTGAATTCGTCGACCACCTCGAAATCGGCCTGTACCACCGGTACCAGCACAAGCTGGGCGATGCGCTCGCCGGGCTCGACGGTAAAGGTGCTGTGGCCGCGATTCCAGCAGGAGACGAACAGCTGGCCCTGGTAGTCCGAGTCGATCAGGCCGACCAGGTTGCCGAGCACGATGCCGTGCTTGTGGCCCAGGCCCGAACGCGGCAGGATCATGGCGCACAGGGCCGGGTCCTCGATATGGATCGCCAGACCCGTCGGGATCAGTTCGGTCTGGCCCGGTTCCAATACCAGGGGCTGGTCCAGGCAGGCACGCAGGTCCATGCCGGCGGAACCTTCGGTGGCATAGGCGGGCAGCGGGAAATCACGGCCGATACGGCCGTCGAGAATCTTGACTTGCAGTTTTTTCATCGGGTCTTGGTGTACTGTTCGGCAATATGACGGATCAGCTGGCTGGCCAGCTGGCGTTTGGAAGTCTGTGGCAGCGTCAGGGTCGCGTCGCGGCCGACCAGGGTGACGGCGTTCTCATTGCTGTTGAAGCCGATGCCCGGCTGGGAGACATCGTTGGCGACGATCAGGTCCAGGTGCTTGCGCTTGAGCTTGCTGCGGGCATAGTCGATCAGGTCCTGCGTCTCGGCGGCGAAACCGACGGTAAAGGGTTTGTCCGCGCGGGCTGCGACGGTGGCGACGATATCCGGATTCTTCACCAGGTGCAGTTCCATGATCTCCTCGGCACCCTTCTTGATCTTGTGCTCGGCCACCGAGGTCGGCCGGTAGTCGGCGACCGCGGCCGAGGCGATGAAGATATCGCAGCCCTCGATGCCATCGAGCGATGCCGCGAGCATCTCCTCGGCGGTCTGCACCATCACCCTTTCCATGCGCGCGGGCGCCGGCAGGTTGACCGGGCCGCTGATCAGCCGCACGCGGGCACCGGCATCGACGGCCGCTTCGGCCAGGGCATAGCCCATTTTACCGGAGCTGTGGTTGGAGATGTAGCGCACCGGATCGATCGGTTCGCGGGTGGGGCCGGCGGTAATATAGACGGTTTTGCCGGCCAGGGCGCCGGTGTCGAACTGCTCGGCGGTCAGCTGTGCCAGCTCGAGCGGTTCCAGCATCCGGCCGGGACCGGTATCGCCGCAGGCCTGTTCGCCGCTGCCGGGACCGAAAATGCGGATGCCGCCGTCCTTCAGATGGGTGACGTTGTCCTGGGTATGGCGGTTGCGCCACATCGCCTGGTTCATCGCCGGTGCCAGGCAGATCGGCGCCTCGGTGGCCAGGCACAGGGTGCTGAGCAGATCGTTGCCCTGGCCGTCGGCCAGGCGGGCGATGAAGTCGGCGCTGGCCGGTGCGATCAGGATCAGATCGGCCCACTTCGCCAGCTCGATATGGCCCATGCCGGCCTCGGCTTCGGGGTCCAGCAGGTGCAGATGAACCGGGTGGCCTGAGAGCGCCTGCAGCGTCAGCGGGGTGATGAACTCGGTCGCGGCCGGCGTCATGACGACGCGCACATCGGCCCCAGCGCCCTTGAGCAGGCGTGTCAGTTCGGCACTTTTGTAGGCGGCGATGCCGCCGGTGATGCCGAGAATGATCTGTCGGTTAGTGAGTCGCTGCATACCCGGAGTCGCTGATTATCTGATGGCTCGGAAAGGTGCGCCTAAGATAGCACTTCGTCGGCGCTTTGCGTAGGTATCGGGCGACAGCTCAGATCGCCCCGTCGGGAATTTTCCCCCAACAGCCTGCTAAGCTGCACAGACCGTCGCCAGGGAATGGCGGCAGTATCTTATCGGACACAGGGAGGTGTTGTGATGGCGATCACGGACTGGCCGGCCCGGGAGCGGCCGCGCGAGCGGCTGCTGGAGCTGGGGCCGGCGGCACTGTCGGATGCCGAGCTGCTGGCGATCTTTCTGCGCACCGGCGTCAGTGGCAAGAGCGCGGTGGATCTGGCGCGCGAGCTGCTGGAGCGTTTCGGCGGGCTGCGGCCGCTGCTCGAAAGCAGCCGCGATGCATTCTGTGCCGCCCAGGGGCTGGGCGATGCGAAGTTCGCCCAGCTGCAGGCGGTGCTGGAGATGTCCCGCCGTCATCTCGAGGCGACGCTCGAGCGCGGCTCGGCCCTGGAAAGCCCCGGTGCGGTCAGGCGCTATCTGGCATCGCGGCTGCGGCACGAGCCCAGGAAGTGTTCGCCTGCCTGTTCCTCGACAACCGCCACCGGGTGATCCGCTTCGAGGAGCTGTTCTTCGGCACCATCGATGCCGCTTCGGTCTATCCGCGGGAAGTGGTCAAAAGGGCGCTGGCGCTCAATGCCGCGGCGCTGATTCTGGCGCACAATCATCCCTCGGGGGTGGCGGAGCCGTCGCTGGCGGATCAGCAGATCACCCGGAGGCTGATCGATGCGCTGGCGCTGGTCGAGGTGCGGGTGCTCGATCATATGGTGGTCGGCGACGGCGAGGTGGTCTCCTTTGCCGAGCGCGGGCTCATCTGACCCGGCTGGTGAAATTTTCGACAAAATGCTGGTCTTGCGTGTGACGATTGAGTAAGATATGCGCCCTTCTGTCCTCCTGGTACGGGATTTTGTCCGAATTACTGGACGCTCCGCCTGAGGCAGCCGGTCATATTGGTGGCTGCTGATAAGTATCTGGACAGGGTATGTCAACTTTTCGAGAAGGTTTTCGAGATGTCCAAAGTTTGCATGGTTACCGGCAAGCGTCCGGTTACCGGGAACAACGTTTCCCACTCACAGCGTAAAACTCGCCGCCGTTTCCTGCCGAACCTGCACTGGCACCGTTTCTGGGTCGAAAGCGAGCAGAAATTCGTTCGTCTGCGCGTCTCCTCCAAGGGCATGCGCATCATCGATAAGAAGGGTATCGATTCGGTTCTGACCGAACTGCGTGCCCGTGGCGAAAAGGTTTAAGGAGTTAGGTCATGGCTGCTAAAGGCGCTCGTGAAAAGATCCGCTTGGTTTCCTCTGCCGGTACCGGTCACTTCTACACCACCGACAAGAACAAGCGCAACACCCCGGAAAAGATGGAATTCAAGAAGTACGATCCGGTGGTCCGCAAGCACGTGATGTACAAGGAAGCCAAGATCAAGTAATTGATCTGGAATCAGAAAACCCCGCTCTTGTGCATCCATGCACCCGCGGGATAAGTACATCCCTGTACAAAAAACCGGCCCTTCGAGGCCGGTTTTTTTGTGTGTGTAGGTTGGGTGGAGCGGCGTAGCCGCGCAACCCAACACCGACTTCAGCGCTAGCTGATGCCAGTCAATCTGCAAAGCGATCGATGTGACGGGTTTTTCGATGCCCTCGCATTCTCGCAGCTGTAAATTCGATGCCAATGCATCGCTCTACCCATTCTACGCACTAGCCCTTAACCATCGCGTCGAGTTTGGCGGCGCAGATAAAGTCATTGTCGCTCAGGCCGTTCACTGCGTGGGTGGTGAAGCGTACGGTGCAGTAGCCCCAGCCCATCCTGATATCGGGGTGGTGGCCCTGCTGGTCGGCCAGGAAGCAGGCGGCGTTGGTCAGGTAGACCGCCTTGGCGAAGCCCTTGAACTTGAACTCCCGCTCTATATAGCTGGCATCCCCGGCCAGCACCCAGCCGTCGTCCAGCTGCTTCATCATTTCACCGGCCTGTTCGGCGGTCAGGGCCGGGATGCCGCCTTCGCAGGGTTTGCAGCTCTGACCGGCCAGGTCGCAGAATGTCTCGCTCATTGTTGTTCTCCTTGCATTGAATCGTTGGGTTAAGTCTGGGCCATGGATGGCCCTTGTGCAGCAAATGCAGGAGCAATTTACTGCCTAACTCGCTTTGGGGGCGTAGAGCGGCGGATGCAGCCCCAGTGCGCGCGCCCGGCTGATCGTCTTCGGCAGGTCGGTCTCGGTCAGTTCGAGCAGCTGTTCGACGCTGTCGAGTACAAAATAGAGCGGCTGGTGGATGTCGATGCGGTAGGGGTGCGCAGCACCTCCAGCAGGTCGAACGGCTGCCGCAGTGCTATATCGCCGTCCACCGCATAGGGCAGCTCGCTGGCGGACGAGGCAAGTCCGGCGCCCAGGGCGCGAATCCGGCCGTCCTCGCGGATCAGTCCGAACTCGACGGTAAACCAGTACAGGCGCGCCAGCCAGACATGGTCCTCGGGTCGGGCACGGCAGCCGAGCTGGCCGATCCGGTGGGAGAACTCGGCGATCTGCGGGTTCGCCAGCAGCGGCGTGTGACCGAATATCTCGTGAAAGATATCCGGCTCCTGCAGGTAGTCCATCTCGTCGCGGGCGCGGATGAACGACGCGGCCGGAAACCGGCGATCCGCCAGCAGGGCATAGAAGCGGTCGAAACTGATCAGCGCCGGTACCGGCGTCACGCGCCAGCCCGTTGCGGCCTCCAGCCGCTCGGACACCTCGCTGCACTGAGGGATGCGGTCGTCGGACAACTGCAGACTATCGAGCCCACTCCGGAATATCCGGCTGCAGTAGCGATCCGTGCGTGCACGCTGCGGGATGATCAGGTCGTGCCAGACGGCATCGTCGTCGGCGCTGTAGTGGATATGGCCGCAAGCGTCCGGCTCATAGGCGTTGTAGCGGCTTGTTGTTTTCATGGCTCGCTCCTTCGTATTGATACTAACGTTTCAGGAAATAATGCCATTCTCAGAGCCCCACAAAGCGTCTCCAGCCAGACGCGCGGTGGTTCCCTGTCGAGGCGGCGCAACGCCGCGGGAGGCGCTTTGTGGGGCTCCCTCCGGGCCGCACTGTCCAGGCCCACGACTGCGTTGTTCGCCACTTATGTAGAGCAACTACACCGCGTGACTCACGCCTTGCCGTGAACCTGGACAGTGTGGCTGAGGGCGACATTAATTCCTGAAGCGTTAGTAAATATCAGCTTATCGAAGAGGGCGGGAAATTTGCTTGCTCTGTTGCGCGACTTTAGTAAAAGATGGCAATAAAATTTCCTCGTATACATGAATAAGGAAAGAATATGTCTGAACCGGTCAGGCTCGACAAAACCGACCGCCGCATGCTGCGGGAGCTGCAGCGCAATGGCCGTATTAGCAACCAGGAGCTGGCGGAGCGGACCAGCCTGTCGCCTGCGCCCTGCTGGCGACGCCTGAAGAAGCTCGAGGAGAGCGGGGTGATCGACCGTTATGTGGCCCTGCTCGATGGTCGCAAGCTCGGCATGCGCACGATGGCGTTTATCCAACTGTCGCTGCTCGATCACAGCGACGGCAACATCGCCGCCATCGATACCTTCGTTGAAGAGTCGCCCGAGATCGTCGAGTGCTATGCCATTACCGGTACCGAGGATTTTCTGCTGCGGGTGGTGGTCGAGGACGTCGAGGCGCTCGAGCGCTTCATGATGCAGAAGCTGCTCAAGCTCAAGGGGGTCAAGTCGACCAACAGCTCCCTGGTGCTGCGGCAGAAGAAATACACCACCGAACTGCCGATTCCGGGCGATGGGCTGTAGCGGCCTGGGTCGGAACCTTGTTCCGTAGGGTGGGTTCGGCGCGGATCCCCCGGCGTTCCGGTTCACTCGATGTCCTGGACGCGCCGTAACCCACCATGGAGGCGACCTTTGCTACGCAACGCCCCAGCGAAGGCACAAGCCAGATATTGATTCTCGGTGCATCGCTAACCCACCCTAGGGTGCTTGCTGCCTGATCAACTCGCCCAGCGTTCGGATCGCATCGCGATAGAGCGGGCTGTCGTCGAAGGTGCTGTAATTGAGCCGGATGCAGTGACGATAGCGCTTGTCCGAGGCGAACAGGCTTCCCGGGGTGATGCCGATACCGGCCTGCTGGGCGTCGCGGTAGAGGCGGTCGCCGTCGCAGCCTCCGGGCAGCTCGACCCAGCAGAGGAAGCCGCCGCGGGGAACCAGCGGGACGGCTTCGGCCGGCCAGTGGCGATACAGGGCTTCGAGCAACAGCTCCAGGCGCTGCTGGTAACGGCGCCGGATCTGCCGCAGGTGACGCTCGTAGCGGTTGTCGGCGAGAAAGTCGGCGGCGGCCTGCTGCACCAGGCCGGGGAGGCCAGGGTCGTGACGTATTTCAGGTAGTTGACCTGTTCGAAATAGCGCCCCGGCAGCATCCAGCCGATGCGGATGTCCGAGTCCAGCGTCTTCGACAGCGAACTGCACAACAGCACCCGGCCATCCCGATCGAACGCCTTGACCGGCAGCGGCCGGCTGCCCTGGTGGCTGAGTTCTCCGAAGACGTCGTCTTCGATGATCGGCAGGTCGTATTGCGCCGCAAGCTTCAGCAGTTCGGGCTTCGCCGCATCGGGCATGCAGGCTCCGGTGGGGTTGTTGAAGCTCGGATTGGTCAGAAGGGCCTTGACCGGCCAGCGCTCCAGGGCCTGGTGCAGCGCCCCGAGATCCAGCCCGTGCTGCGGGTGACCCGGAATCTCCAGTGCCTGCAGGCCCAGCGCCTCGATGCACTGCAGGGTGCCGTAGAAGCAGGGCGACTCCACGGCGACGATGTCGCCGGGCCTGGCCAGCGTCAGCAGCGCCAGGGTCACGGCTTCCTGGGCACCGTTGGTGATGACGATATCGTCGGCCCCGAGTCCCGGCTGAAACGGCTGGTGGCGGCGGGCCAGCTGGCGTCTCAGCTCGCGGTGCCCGGGCGGCGCTATATAGTGGCTGTTGCTCTGATCGAGACTCGCGGCCTGGCGGGCATGGAGCGACAGGCGCCGGTAGAAGTACTGGCGGGCCGCACAGCGGGCATCGGGGTCGGCGCTGCCCAGTGGTACCAGGCGCGCATTTTCCGCCGCGCCAATGATGTCGAGCGCCATGGCGCCGAGTTCGACCTTGCGCGGCTGCGGCGTCCTGTCATCGGGCAGGCTGGCGGGACGCGGACGCACGAAATAACCCGAGCGCGGGCGCGGCTCGATCAGCTCCTCGTCTTCGAGCAGCATATAGGCGTGTATCACGCTGTTGCGGCCGATCTTCAGGCGTGCCGAGAGTTCCCGGATCGACGGCAGCGGGTCGCCGGGGCGCAATTGCTGGCTGAGAATCTGCTCACGCAGCAGCTGGGCGGTCTGTTCATATATTTTCATGGGTACAGTCTAGCTATTTGTCGGGTCTGTGTGGCTTTTTGGTTGCGACTGTACCCATCCAAAAAGCGTCACCTTGTGTCTTTCCGGCGACGGCGATGGGGCCTAAGCTGGAAGCCGATTTTCCGGGAGATAATGATGACTGAACGCCTGACCCGGCTGATTCACTGGGTGCCGCTGCTGTTCGTGCTGCTCTGGAGCACCGGCTTCATCGGCGCCAAGTACGGTCTGCCCCACATCGAGCCTTTTTATCTGCTGTTTATCCGCATGCTGCTGACGCTCCTGGTGTTCGCGGTGCTGATGCGGCTCTTCCGCGCCCGGCGTCTGTCGCCCAGCCAGGCGCTGCACCAGATGGTGACCGGCCTGCTCGTGCATGGCGCCTACCTCGGCGGTGTCTTTGCCGCCATCGACTGGCAGATGCCGGCCGGTATCGCTTCGCTGCTGGTCGGGCTGCAGCCGCTGCTGACGGCGGTACTGGCCTGGGCCTGGCTCGGAAACCGTCTGCAGGGGCGCCAGTGGGCAGGGTTGCTGCTGGGGCTGGCCGGTGTCGCGCTGGTGCTGCTGAGCGGTGACCGGGCCGGCGCCATGAGTCTGCGCTGGCCCGCGCTGCTGGCAACGCTGCTGGCACTGGCCGGCATTTCCCTGGGAACCCTCTACCAGAAGCGTTTCGGCCAGGGTGCGGATCTGCTCAGCGGTTCCTTCTATCAGTACCTGGCGACGGCGATGCTGATGGGGCTGCTCAGTTTCGGTTTCGAGACGCAGCAGGTCGACTGGCAACCGCAGCTGATAATGGCACTTGTCTGGCTGGTATTCGGCCTTTCGGTCTCGGCCATTCTGCTGCTGATGCTGATGATCCGCGAAGGCGAGGCGGCCCGGGTCGCCAGCTATTTCTATCTGGTGCCGCCCGTCACCGCGCTGGAGGCCTGGTGGCTGTTCGACGAACGGCTCGCGCCCGCCGCCCTGGGCGGCATAGTGGTGGCGGTGATCGGCGTCTATCTGGTGATCCGTCCGGGTCGCCGGCCTGAAGCCCCGGTGAGACTGGAGTCCTGCAAACGCTGACCCCGGGCGGCGAAGACGAAACCCGCTGACTATGCTCTGTAGGTAATATCCGCCGCGAGTCGCGGATAGCAGCCTGTCGGACTAAACACTGATCTACTGCGGAAAAGCCGACTTTGGTCATTTTTCGAGCTCTTTTTTGTTAAATAGAACCACTATTCGCCTCAAAAGAGCTCAAAAACTGCCTCAAAACGATCTTCCCCTCGCTACGATCGGTCAAGTCCGACAGGCTGCCAGGGTCTTCAATCGCCGGGGCAGCGGATGAGCCAGGAACAGATCGGGATTTTCGTCATTCTCAGCGGTGCTATGGGCCTGTTTCTCTGGGGACGCTGGCGGCATGACGTGGTCGCGGTGGCAGCGCTCATCGTCTGCGTGCTGGCGGGCCTGGTCGAGCCGGCCCGCGCCTTCACCGGTTTCGGCCATCCGGCGGTGATCACCGTGGCCTGCGTACTGATACTGAGCCGCGGGCTGCAGAACACCGGGGCAGTCGATGTACTGGCGGCGCGGCTGTTGCCCGATACCCCCGGACCGACCCTCGCCATTGCCTCGCTGGTCGGGCTCGGAGCCCTGCTGTCGGCCTTCATGAACAATGTCGGTGCCATGGCGCTCCTGATGCCGGTGGCGGTGCAAGTCGCCGGCCGGCACGAGTTGCCACCCGGCAAGGTGCTGATGCCGCTGGCGTTCGGCACCATCCTCGGTGGCATGACCACCCTGATCGGCACGCCGCCGAACCTCATCGTGTCGGGTTTTCGCGGCCAGACCGATGCCGGTCATTTCGCGATGTTCGATTTCAGCCCGGTAGGTCTTGCGGTGGCGGCGGTCGGTGTTCTCTTCGTCGCGCTGCTGGGCTGGCGGCTGGTACCGGTCCGCAAATCGAACGGTGCGGCCAGCTTCGATACCGGTACCTACCTGACCGAAATCAGGGTCACTGATGACAGCAAGGTCGCCGGCAAGCGGCTGCGGGACCTGGAGCAGGAACTCGACAGTACCGATGCCCAGGTTGTCGGCATGGTGCGCAATGAATTCCGGGTGATTGCGCCGAACCCGGGGCGCCTGCTGCGGCCGGGCGATGTGCTGGTGCTCGAGGCCGAGCCTGAATCCCTGGCCCAGACCCTGACCCAGCTCGGCCTGACTCTGGAAGAGGAAAAGGACGGGCAGGATGAGCCCGGGCCGGATCGGGAAGAGGGCGACAAGGACGACAAGGGGAGGAGACCGAGGAAACCCAGCTGCAGGAGCTGGTGGTGATGCCCTATTCGAGGCTGCTGGGACGCAGTGCCCGGGATGTCCAGTTGCGCAGCCGCTACGGCATCAACATGCTGGCGATTTCACGGCAGGGGCATCGCTCGGTGCGACGCCTCAGAGCCACCTCCATCGAGACAGGGGATCTGCTGCTGATGCAGGGGGCGCCGGAGGCGCTGGCGGGGTTCGCGTCAGAGTTCGGCTGCGTGCCGCTGGCAACCCGTGCCATCCATATTCCGGACCGGAACCGGGCGATCAGTGCCACCCTGGCGATGGCGCTGGCCATTCTGGTGGCAGCGCTGGGCTGGCTGCCGGCGAGTGTCGCCTTCGCGGCCGCCGTGCTGGCGTTCGTGTTGCTGAAGGTGCTGTCACCCGGACGCGCCTACGAGGCGCTCGACGGTTCGGTGATCGTGCTGCTGGGGGCCCTGTTTCCGGTGGCCGAGGCCATGGCCACGACCGGTGCCGCCGATCTGCTGGCGCAGTGGCTGCTCCAGAGCCTGGCCCAGGGCTATCCGGTGCTGGCGCTGGGGCTGCTGCTGGTCGTGACCATGACGCTGTCCGATTTCATGAACAACGCCGCCACGGCGGCGGTGATGAGTCCGATCGCGCTCAGCGCCGCCGCCCAGCTGGAGGTCAATCCGGATTCCTTCCTGATGGCCGTCGCCATTGGCGCCTCCTGCGCCTTCCTCACGCCGATCGGTCATCAGAACAATACCCTGATCCTGGGGCCCGGGGGCTTTCGTTTCGGCGACTACTGGCGACTGGGGCTGCCGATGGAGCTGATCGTCATCGGCGTCGGCATCCCGATGCTGCTGCTGGTCTGGCCGTTGCAGTAGGGTGGAATGAGCTTGCGAATTCCACCGGGTGGCGTTCCACCGGGTGGCGTTCCACCGGGTGGCGCTCCACCGGTGAAATCGGGTACCGGCGAGGCTTGTATCAATCAAACCATGGATGTAGCGCAAAGTATCGGTGGAATTTGCGCCTCCGGCACTCATGCGACCCTACGTGCCCTGGCCGCTCCGAGCGGGTGTTCATCGCCAATCGAGAAGTGCTCCCGGGCGTAGTCGACCCGCTCCGCCACCGACATGCCCCTGGAATTCAGGGCCTCGATGCGGCGCAGCCGCGGCAGCAGACCGGTACCGTTGGCGGTCTGGATCGCCAGCCCCGGACGGGCGTTGAGTTCCAGCAGCATCGGCCCCCTGAGCCTGTCCAGCACCATGTCGGTGCCGAGGTAGCCCAGGCCCGACATTTCGTAACAGGAAGCGGACAGGTTGAGCAGGGTTTCCCAGTCGGGCACCTG
The DNA here is from genome assembly GCF_042661465.1 of Marinobacterium aestuariivivens. NCBI lineage: Bacteria > Pseudomonadati > Pseudomonadota > Gammaproteobacteria > Oceanospirillales > Oceanospirillaceae > Marinobacterium > Marinobacterium aestuariivivens. The sequence goes on from NZ_JBHSWE010000001.1 coordinate 2,867,358, forward strand.
CAATTCGCACAGTTCGCGGCCGGTATCCGGATGGCACTGTACCGGCAGGTCGAACTGCACTGCACGGATGGCGCGGCCGCTGCCGATATCGAGACCGACGCCGACCGCGCCCTGGTGGAGGTTGGCCTTGCCGTCGGAGGCGTCGGTGGACAGGCGCATCATGGCCATGACCGGAAATCCCCTGAACACGATGACGCGGGTATCGGGCACGCCCTCGAAGGAGTAGCCCTCGAAACTGTCGTCGAAATTGATCAGCGCCTCGATCAGCGCAACATCGGGCTTGCCGCCAAGGGAGTACAGACCGGCGAGGATGTTGGAGACATGGCGCTCGAGATCGTCGATGGTCTCTTCGACGCCGCTGGGCTTGGTGTAATACTGGCGGTCGTGGCGTACGATCACGGTAATGCCCTTGCCGCCGGAGCCCTTGGCGGGCTTGATGCAGAAGCCGGGCCAGTCCTTCACCATGTCCGCCAGGTGACGGACCTGGTGCTGGAAGCCGATGGTGCCGATCAGCTCGGGTACCGTGACTCCCGCCTCCAGTGCAATTCGCTTGGTCTGGAGCTTGTCGTCGACCAGCGGGTAGAGCCTGCGCGGGTTGTAACGGCTGATGTAGTCGATATTGCGCCGGTTCATGCCCATGATGCCCTTGTCGGACAGTGTCCGCGGGGAGATGAATTTCGGCAGTGTCCAGATGCCCATCTCAGTCCTCCTTCGCCAGCGGGTGGAAGCGTTTCAGCTCCAGCAGGCGATAACCGGTGTAGTTCCCCAGCAGCAGCACCGCGGCCATGACCACCAGCTGCAGGCCGAGGAAGTTGAAGGTGAGGTGACGAATCAGGTCGTTGTTCATCGCCAGGTAGGCCAGTACGGCCACCAGCAGGGAGCCGCCGCCCTGGCTCAGCACTTCCTTGGGACCTTCCTCCTCCCACAGCAGGCTCATGCGTTCGATGGTCCAGGACAGGATGATCATCGGGAAGAAGGTGATTTTCAGCCCCTCGGTGAGCCCCAGCTTGTAGGCCAGGACGCTGAACAGCGAAATGATGCCGATCACCATGATGATCACCGCCGATATGCGCGCCACCAGCAGCAGGTTGAGGTGAGACAGGTAGGAGCGGATCACCAGGCCCATGCTGACGATCAGCAGGAAACCGATCAGGCCGGTCGCCAGGCTGGTCTGGATAAAGGCCATCGCGATCAGCACCGGCATGAAGGTGCCGGAGGTCTTGAGGCCGACCAGTACCCGCATCAGCACCACCACCAGTACTCCGATCGGGATCAGCAGGATGCCCTTGAACAGGGCCTGCTCCTCCAGCGGCAGGGTATGGATCGAGAAGTTGAGCAGGTTCGATTCCTCGAATTTCTTCGCCAGCGCCAGTCTGACCGGCTGCTCCTGCTCGATCATCGAAAACGTGACCCGCGAGTGCACCCCGCCGACCAGGTCCAGCACCGGGCTGGAGTGATATTCCCACAGCAGCAGGTTTTCGCGCTGGCCCGGCTGGCCGCTGGCGGGGTCGATGATTTCGACGCGGTCCTCGTCGAACACCTGCAGCAGATCGACCAGGGATTGGCGGCGGCGTCCGTCTTCCAGCACCAGGCCCTTGACGAGCCGGGCGGAGATCCCGGCCCGGTTCAGCATTTCCACGAGCAGCCGGTTCTTGTCCCGGTACTGGGCCAGAAGCTGGGCGTTCTGCTGCCGGCTGTCCAGTTCGCGGATCAGCTCGCGGGTCAGGCTGAAGGCATCGGCGCTGCGCGCCCGGGCCTGCATCAGCACCTGTTCGATGGCCGTGGCATAGGGCTCCTGTACGCTGTGGGAGACAATCCCGGGAATGCTGGCGGGGGACCGGGGCCTGGCATTGGGGTCGGCCAGCATGTCGACCCGGTAATAGAGTTCCTGGGGGCCGTCTGCATTGCGAATCGTCCACTCGGCCCGGGTACCGCCGTTTTGTTCGAGAAACGAGAGGCCGTAACCGGGTGAGGCCGCGCTTTCGTTCAGCAGGGTGAAGCCGGTCTGGGTCCCGGGGATGGCCAGCGAGGCTTTCACCGGCCCACGGCCGGCATTGAACTCCACCTTGGCTTCAATCGACCAGATCTGGCGCTTTTCGCCCGGCAGCCAGGGCACCTCGAAGGTAAAGTGCCGATAAAGACTCAGCGCCAGCCCGGCAAGGAACAGCAAGGCGACGACGGCATAGAAAGGCTTGCGCGAGATCACCGGGCCTCCCCTCCGTTCCGGCGCGCCGGGCTGGCCTGGATGCGGTCGCGGGCAATGTCGACGACGACGATATCCTGCAGGAATTCCCGCCCCAGCAGTACCGGGAATTCCATTTCGGAACGGTCGGTCAGGGTGAACTCGGCCTTTTCGGTCAGCGGACCCAGGCGCAGCGTCAGGGCGACTACGGGCCGGCGCTCCGGCTTCGCGGCCGATGCCTGCTTGATCCGCACGTAACGCACCAGCGGGGACTCCACCTCCAGCGCCTCCTCCACGCTGTCGTGGGCCAGCGTGAAGCGGACCCACTTGTCGCCATCGCGCTCGAAAACGGTGATGTCCTGGGCGCTGAGAGAGGAGGTGGTGGCGCCGGTGTCCACCCGTGCCAGAAAGACGCGGTCCACCGTTTCCAGCCATACTTCTTCGCTGGCGCCGACGATCAGCTTGCCGTCCCGGGTCTCCTGGCCGACCGCTCGGCACGCTCGACTGTGGCGTCCTGCCGTGCAGGTGTCGGGGCTTCTTCGCGCAGCCTGTGCTGCAGTTGCGCGAACTCCTCGTAGAGGCGTACCTGTTCGTCACTGCCCCGGACGGCGGCCTGTTCTGCATGCTGGTTCATCCGCGCGATGAGGCGGGACTCGACAGCCGTCAGCGCATTTTCCAGTTCGACGGCGGTAACCGGCGGAGCCGATGGCTGCTGGGCGCAGGCCGTCAGCAGCAGGGTCAGAAGCAGCAATGGAAAGCGAGAGATGGGCATGGTTTCCTCTGTATCGATCTGCGGTATGCGCGGCGTTCGGAGAGCGGAGGCAGATTTTACCGGGGATTCAGCGCTCGTTGCAGGGGGCGCGAGTGTGCCTACGGCTGGCTGTACAGAACCTGTACGGTAATATTCCGCCTCCGGGGACGCGAGCGATCGGGGCAGTTGCGGGTGCCGCGTCGCAACGTCGATAAAATGTTGCCGGGAAGATCATAAAGATCGCCGGATTGATATCATGGTCGCCCCCGATCGTTGCCCGGAGTTCGCCGATGCCCGAATTGCCTGAAGTCGAAACCACCCGTCGTGGCGTGGCTCCCTATCTGCAGGACCGTCGTGTCGAGGCCCTGCTGGTGCGCCAGCCCCGGCTGCGCTGGCCCGTGCCGCAGCAACTGGCTGCGCTGCTGGAGGGCCAGCAGGTGCGCGAAGTGGCCCGGCGTGGCAAGTATCTGCTGATCGGGTTCGATGCCGGCACCCTGCTGGTCCATCTGGGCATGTCCGGCAGCCTCAGGCTGGTGCCGCGGGAGCAGCCCCCGGGCAAGCACGACCATGTCGACCTGGTACTGGACTCGGGGCTGGCCCTGCGCCTGACCGATCCGCGGCGCTTCGGCGCCGTGCTCTGGCAGCCATTGGAGACGGTACACGAGTTGCTGGCCTCCCTCGGCCCGGAGCCGTTGTCGGCCGACTTCGATGCGGCCTGCCTGCAGCGGGCCTGCAAGGGGCGTCGCAGTCCGATCAAGCAGGTCATCATGGACAGCAAGGTGGTGGTGGGTGTCGGCAACATCTACGCCAACGAGGCGCTCTTCGCGGCCGGCATCCATCCGAAGCGGGCCGCCGGCCGCATCTCGGCCGAGCGGCTGACCGTGCTGGTCGGGGAGATCAAGGCCGTGCTGGCCAGGGCGATCGAACAGGGTGGCACCACCCTGCGGGACTTTGTCGGCGGTGACGGCAAGCCGGGCTACTTCGCCCAGCAGCTGAACGTCTATGGACGCGCTGGCAAGGCCTGCGTGCGCTGTGGCGCGCCGCTACGCGAGATTCGACTCGGACAGCGCAGTACCGTATTCTGCCCGAACTGCCAGAAGTAGGTAGACAGCTTCGAGCTTCACACGGAAAGCAATCGGTTGTGTCGCCGGTGACGGTAAGCGCACCGCACCGCACCACACCACACCGCACCGCAAGTGGGAAGTCAATATGCCAGCGGAGGGGACCATGACAGCAGCGGAAAAGATTGCAACGGTCGAGGGTGATACGTTTCAACAGCGGTTGCGGGACGGCCTTGGCATTCACCGTTTCCTCGCGCGGCGCGAGGTGCTGGAGCTGCCGGGGGATCCCGCGATCCACTGCGAGCTCTACCGCCATGGTCCGGCGGCGCCGGTGCTGCTGTTCCTGCCGGGGCTTGGCACCTATGTCGAGCTCTATGCCGAGTTGCTCAGCCGCCTCTGCGACAAGGGTTTCAATGTCGTGGGCATCGATCCCCGCGGCCATGGCTACTCCGGTGGGGATCGGGGCTACTGTCGCGTAGAGGACCTCGTCGGCGACCTGCAGCGGCTGCTGGACCGGCTGGAACAGGAGTTCCGCGGTCCCTTTACTGTTTTCGGCTATTCCGGCGGGGCCGTCAGCGCTGTGGCGCTGGCGGAGCGGGATCGCCGCATCCAGGCTGTCCTGGCCGGGACGCTGTTGCTGGGCGAGATGGAACCGGACTGGCTGCATGGCGTGGGCTGGAACTGGACGCGCACCTCGGCCTGGTTCTTCCCCCGGCTGAAGCTGCCGCTGCAGCAGTTCCTGGATTTCGAGGCATTGCTCGACGGGCACCCGGCCGGGCCTCTGATCAGTCAGGATCCGCGGCTGGTGACCGAGTATCCGCTGGCGACCCTGGCCAGTCTGTTCAGCCAGCGAAGCGAAATTCTCAGGCAGCACTGTACGTTCCGGCTCGCCATTCTGCAGGGGGATCGGGACGAGGTGCTCGATGCGAATTATGCCCGCCGGGTGATGGCGCGGGCCCGCCAGCCAATCGAGCTGCTGCTGCTGAAGGGGAGGGGCATATGCTGCCCTGGGACAATCCGGCCGCCATGGCCCGGGAGGCGGCCGGCTGGCTGCACCGGGCGCTGGCTCAATCGTAGCGGCGCGGTGAGCACCCTACCTACACTTTTCGCCTAACGCCTAACGCCTAACGCCCTGTCATCAAAGCGTCACCGGCCCATCACCGCACTGTCATGGCGGGCAACGGAGAATAGCGTCGATAGCAACGTTCTCTGGTGACGGTGATGAGCAGCCTGCAACAGAAAATTACGCAGTTCGACACGATCGCGTTCCACTGGTGCCTGAGCCGTGGCCGGGCGCCTGAGCTTGCGGCACTGAGTCGCTGGGTTTCCCGTATCGGGGATGGCATCCTCTATGTCTTGCTCGGCGCGCTGCTGGCGCTGTTCGAACCGGAGGACGGCGGGCGTTTTCTGCAGGCCGGTCTGCTGGCCTTCGGCATCGAGTTGCCGAGCTATCTGGTGTTGAAAAACCTGATCAGGCGCGACCGTCCCTGTGATCGCTTCGAGGACTTCGCGGCCTATATCCAGCCTTCGGACCGTTTCAGCTTTCCGTCCGGCCACGCGGCCGCGGCCTTCACGTTCGCGGCCGTGATGGCCACCTACTATCCCAGCCTGCTGTTACCGCTTTACATGCTTGCCGGCCTTATCGGCGCGGCCCGGGTGATGCTCGGCGTCCACTATCCCAGCGACATTCTCGCCGGTGCCATGCTCGGGATCTGCAGTGCCCAGCTTGGCATACTGTCACTGTCGCTGATTCCATGAGGATACTTTACGGTGTACAGGCAACCGGCAACGGTCATATTACGCGCGCACGGGTGATGGCGCCGGCACTGGCTGCAGCGGGGCTCGAGGTCGATTACCTGTTCAGCGGCCGTGCGCCGCAGGACCTGTTCGATATGGAGCCCTTCGGTGACTACCGTTGCCGCCGGGGTCTGACGTTCAGCTACCGGCCGGGCGGGCGCATCGATATCGGGCGCACGGTGCTGACCAACAACCTCTGGCAACTGATCGGGGACAGCCGGCAGCTGGACCTGAAGCCCTATGATCTGGTCATCAGCGATTTCGAACCGGTGACGGCCTGGGCTGCGCGTCGGCAGGGGGCGCCGAGTCTGGGTATCGCCCACCAGTATGTCTTCAATCATCCGCTGCCGGGTCACCACCAGGGGTGGTCCACCCGTTGCGCCATCCGGGCGGTGGCTCCGGTGGATACGGCAATCGGACTGCACTGGCATCACTTCGGCCAGCCGATCCTGCCGCCGCTGATTTCGCCGCCGCGATTCCCGGTCACCCTGGAGCCGGACAAGATACTGGTCTATCTGCCCTACGAGGAGCCGGCGCAACTGCAGCGCTGGTTCGCACCTTGGCGGGATTATCGCTTCGTGGTATACGCGGCAGTCAGGGAGGCCCGGGACGAGGGCAATATCCAGTTCCGTCCGTTCTGTCGCGACGGCTTCGAGCGGGATCTGGCGAGTTGCGCCGGCGTGATCAGCAACAGCGGTTTCGGCCTCTCGAGCGAAACGGTGCAGTATGGCAAGAAGCTGCTCTCCAAGCCTTATCTCGGCCAGGTCGAGCAGCAGTCCAATGCCGAAATCATGCGCGAGCTGGGCATGGCGACCATCATGCCGCAGGCCTTCGATCCGGCTCAGCTGGCCAGCTGGCTCGCGAAGCCGAACCCGGCACCGGCGCCCTGGCCGGATGTCGCCGGCGCCCTGGCCGGCTGGATTGCCGGAGGGCGGCGCGAGGGCATCGATGCGCTGGCGCAGCGGCTCTGGCGCGGCCGCGAGCACACATCGGGCCACCCGCTGTCGGCGCAGGTGGCGCTGGAAAGAACCCCTGACGGCTGGCCGCCGGACCCTGACACTGGCACAATGCCCGACTTTCAGGGAGAACGATCCATGTGGCTGGGCGTCCTGCTCGGGCTGGCTGCGGCAACGCTGCAGGCGGTCAGTTATCTCTTTTCGGCGCATTTCATCAGTCGCTACCGCACCGGCGCCATTACCCATCTGATCTTCGTGCACCTGCTGCTGGGGCTCGCGTCACTGCTGATCGTGCCGCTGCTCTGGCACCCGCAGTTGCTGCAACCGGGGACCTGGCTGCCGGAACTGGTCGGCATGACCGTCTTTTACCTCTTCGGCCAGTTCTCGCTCTACCAGGCGATCCGCTATTCCCAGCCTTCCAGGGTTTCGCCTCTGCTGGGGCTCAAGGTGCCGTTGCTGGCACTGGTCGGCACTCTGGCACTGGGTGACAGCTACGGTGCCGGTCAGTGGAGCGCAGTGCTGCTGTGCGGGCTCGGAGCCGTCTGGCTCGGGCGCAGCGGCGGGCCCATCGAACCGCGGGCGCTGCTCTGGATTCTCGGAGCTTGCAGCGGCTATGCGCTGTCGGACATTTTCGTGACTGAGCTGACCCGGTCCTTTGCCGGTATGCCGCTGATGCAGGCGGCCACGCTGAGCGTCAGTCTCTGCTACGGCCTCTGCGGCCTGGCCTGTCTGCTCTGGCTGCCGCGCCTGGAGTCGCGGCAGTACTTCTGGCGCAGCCTGCCGGCGGCCGCCAGTTGGCTGGGTGCCAATATCTGCCTGTTCGGCTGTTTCGCGCTGATCGGGGTGGTGTACGGCGGGGTGGTGCAATCGAGCCGTGGCCTGACGTCGATCCTGATTGGGGTGTTCGTGGCCTGGCTTGGCCTGCGTTTCGCCGAACCGCTACCGCCCTGGCACGTGCTCTGGCAGCGCTTCGCGGCGGCCAGCCTGATGCTGGTGGCGATCGGTCTGTTCAGTCTGGGGGCGATGTGAGGTTTTGAGGTTTGACGGTGCGGTGCGCTTCGCTTACCGGCACCCTACGGTGCTTTGGGGAATGTGCTGGCGCCTCACCCTGAAAAGTAAAGAGGGCATGATGATCCATCATCATGCCCTCTAAGCTGGCTTCCATTTTCCGTGCGCTGAAGTGCGTCCTGCCGGCTTCCCTATTTCCTTTGCGCTGTCCGAGGCCGTCCTTGTCATTCATTCCTTGAACAGGAGATCCACGGTGTTAAGTATGGTGCATCTGGAAATTTTTGGTATAGGAAAAAGTCCTAAAAGTTGTTACCCGTCTGTTACAGCTGACGCCACAAAACAACAGGTTAGCGCTAAGCATTAGGGGCCTGTAAAGGAAGTGATACAGTCGTTGTCCGCTGTCGGTTGTCGTCATCACTGGCTCCCAAAATCCTTTCCAACTGGCATGGACATCGGCACCGCCCTGAACATACACTAGGCGTCAATCTTGTCGGGGTGCCCGGGCAATTCCTGAATGCGCAAGCATTGGGACAGTGCCGGGCTGAGATCAGACCCGTTGAACCTGACCCGGTTAACACCGGCGTAGGAAACCGAGATAAGCCTCATCATCTCTTTCCGTCGTTCTTCTGGTGGATCCCTGCCCGACACTGGCAACCATACAGGAGACGACCATGTCCGCTCGATCCAGCCAGGCCTGTCCGATCGCCCTGACCATCGCCGGTTCCGATTCCGGTGGCGGCGCCGGCATTCAGGCCGACCTCAAGGCATTTTCCGCACTTGGCGTCTATGGCGCTTCGGTGATCGCGGCCCTGACGGCCCAGAATACCCGCGAAGTGCGCGCCATCCAGGATGTGCCGCCTGCATTCGTCCGCAGTCAGATCCAGACGGTATTCGATGATCTCGAGATCGCCGCGGTCAAGATCGGCATGCTCAGCCAGCCCGAGGTAATCCAGGCGGTCGCCGAGGAGCTGGAGCGTTACGGCGCCCGCAATATCGTGCTCGATCCGGTGATGGTCGCCAAGAGTGGCGACAAGCTGCTGGCCGATGCCGCGGTCGACAATCTGCGGCGTCGGCTGCTGCCGCTGGCCACCATTCTGACGCCCAACCTGCCGGAAGCCGCGGTACTGCTGGATGGCGCCGAGCCCGGGACACCGGAGCAGATGCTCGAGGCTGCCCGGGCGTTGCTGGCATTGGGCCCGAAGGCGGTGCTGCTCAAGGGCGGTCATCTGCAGGGCGAGGAGAGCGCCGATCTGTTCTGCGACGGCGACCAGGAGCTCTGGCTGCCGGCGCCCCGTATCGCGACCCGCAATACCCACGGTACCGGTTGCACCCTGTCGTCGGCGATCGCCGCCGGCCTTGCCCGGGGGCTCGAGCCGCAGCAGGCGATTACCGAGGCCAAGGCCTATATCAGCGCCGCGATCGAGGCGGCCGATCGTCTCGAGATCGGCTCCGGGCACGGCCCGGTGCACCACTTCCACCGCTGGTGGTGAGCTGATGCTCGGCGTCGAGATCCGCAACGCCAGCCTGGCCTGGCAGGGGCACCCGCTGTTCAGCGGCCTGGAGCTGAGACTCCCGGCCGGCGAGTGGACCTGCCTGCTGGGGCAGTCCGGCGTCGGCAAGAGCTCGCTGCTGCGCCTCCTGGCGGGCCTGACCGATCAGATGCAGAGCCATGCCGAGATCGCGACCTGCGATGGCCGGCCGCTCGCCGGACGGGTGGCCTGGATGGCGCAGCAGGATCTGCTGCTGCCCTGGCTCAGCGTGCTCGACAACGTGCTGCTGGGGCCGAGGCTGCGGCAGGGCCGTGCCGACGCGGCGCAGCGGGAACAGGGGCGCTATCTGCTCAGCCAGGTCGGTCTGGCGGGGCTGGAAGCGCGCTATCCCGCGGCCCTGTCCGGCGGGCAGCGTCAGCGTGTGGCGCTGGCGCGGATGCTGCTGGAGGACAAGCCGGTGGTGCTGATGGACGAACCCTTCTCGGCCCTCGATGCGGTGACCCGGCTGAAGCTGCAGGACCTGGCCGCGCACCTGCTGACGGACCGTACCGTGCTGCTGATCACTCATGACCCGCTGGAGGCGCTGCGCCTCGGCCACCAGGTGCGGGTGCTGCAGGGCCGTCCGGCACGATTGACGGCACCGATAAGGCCTGCAGGGCATTCCCCCGGGCCGTTGACCAGCCCGAGGTCCTGAAACTGCAGGGGCAGCTGTTGCGTCAGCTCTCGGAGGTGACGGCATGAAACTGCTGCGACTGCTGGGCATCGCGGCCGGCCTGTGCGGCCTCTGGCAGCTGCTGGTCTGGACCACCGGTGCGCCGAAATTCATTCTGCCCGGGCCCGCCCTGGTGCTGGAGGCGCTCACCGGCAACGGCGCTCTGCTGCTGCAGCATGCTGGCGTGACCCTGGCCGAGATCCTGCTCGGATTGCTGCTCGGGGTATTGCTGGGGCTCGGCAGCGCCCTGACCCTGATCTGGTTTCGCCGACTGAGGCCCTGGCTGCTGCCGGTGCTGGTGGTGAGCCAGTCGATCCCGGTATTCGCGCTGGCGCCGGTGCTGATGCTCTGGCTCGGCTACGGCATGGCGTCGAAGGTCGCGATGGCGACCCTGATCATCTATTTCCCGGTCACGGCCGCCTGCTATGACGGTCTGCGCCACACCCCGGCCGGCTGGCTCGAGCTGGCCCGCACCCTCGGCGCCGACAGGCGCGGCCAGTTGCTGCAGATTCGCCTGCCGGCGGCGCTGCCGGCCCTGGGGTCGGGTCTGCGCGTCGCCGCCTCGGTAGCGCCGATCGGCGCCGTGGTCGGCGAGTGGGTCGGTTCCTCGACCGGCCTCGGCTACCTGATGCTGCACGCCAACGCGCGCATGCAGGTCGATCTGATGTTCGCCGCACTGCTGGTGCTGGCGCTGATGGCGGTCAGTCTCTATTTCCTGATCGACCGGCTGCTCAGGGCCTTGATGCCCTGGCAGCCGGAAACCCTCTTCGACGACAACGACAAGGACAACGCTGCATGAAAACACTGAAAACGAAGGTTGCCGCTATACTGGCCGGCGCGCTCCTGAGCGCCAACAGCCTGGCGGCCGACAAGGTCACGCTGCTGCTGGACTGGTTCATCAATCCCGACCATGGTCCGCTGATCGTGGCGCAGCAGAAGGGGTACTTCGCCGAGCAGGATCTCGAGGTCGAGATGCAGGAACCGGCCGACCCGTCGATGCCGCCCAAGCTGGTTGCCGCCGGCAAGGCCGATATGGCGGTCTCCTACCAGCCGCAGCTGCACGTCCAGGTGGACGAAGGCCTGCCGCTGACCCGGGTCGGTACCCTGGTGGCGACACCGCTGAATTCGCTGATCGTGCTCGAAAGCAGCGAGATCAAGTCGATCAGGGACCTCAAGGGCAAGAAGGTCGGTTACTCGGTCGGCGGTTTCGAGGATGCGCTGCTCAAGGCGATGCTCAAACAGCAGGGGCTGGCGCTCGAGGATATTGAGATGGTCAACGTCAACTGGTCGTTGTCGCCGTCGCTGATTACCGGCAAGGTCGACGCGGTGATCGGCGCCTACCGCAATTTCGAACTCAACCAGATGGAGATCGAAGGCCACCCGGGCCGTGCCTTTTTCGTCGAGGAGCAGGGCGTACCGGCCTATGACGAGCTGGTGCTGGTGGTCAACAACAAGGACCGCGAGGACCCGAAATACGGCCGCTTCATGAGGGCGCTGGAGAAGGCGACCCAGTATGTCGTCAACCACCCGGACGAAGCCTGGGCAAGCTTCAAGAGCTACAAGCAGGACCTGGACAGCGAGCTGAACAAGCGCGCCTGGGCCGATACCCTGACCCGGTTCGCGCTGCGCCCGGCGGCGCTGGACGAGGGCCGCTATCGGCGTGTCGGCGCCTTCATGCAGGCCCAGGGGCTGACCAAGTCGAATCCGGCCGTGGCGACCTATGCCGTCGAGCCCAAATAAGGTGACGACCATGACCCAGCCCTTTTCCGAGCAGCTGCGGGCCGCCGCCGAACCCTGGTGGAGCGGCGCCGTCGAGCACCGCTTTACCGCCCAGCTCGGCGACGATGTCCTGTCCGACGAGATCTACAGCCGCTATCTGCTGCAGGACTACGCCTTCGTCGGCACCCTGGCCGACCATGTAGCCCGCACCCTCGCCGCGGCGCCCGATATGGCGGCCAAGGGTGTGCTGGCGGCTTTCCTCGCGGCGCTGACCTCCGCCGAGAACGACTATTTCGAGCGCTCCTTCGCCGCCCTCGGGATTGCGCCGGACGAGTATCGGGCACCGAAGCTCAATCCGGTGGCCCAGCTGCTGGCGCGGGAGATGCAGGACGCCCAGGCCTGCGGCTATGCCGACATGATCACGGTGCTGGCCTGTGCCGAATGGGCCTACCTGCGCTGGGCCAAGCTGCAGGCGATCAAGACGCCGCCGCAGCGCTTCTGGCTGCGGGAATGGATCGATATCCATGTGCTGCCCGAATTCGAGCAGTTCGTCGCCTGGCTGCGCGGCCAGCTCGACGGCTTCGCTTCCCTGGACGAGGCCGATCGCTTGCGGCTGCACGACCGCTTTACCCGCATGGCCTGGCTCGAACAGGCGTTCTTCGATGTGCTGATGGATGACTGAGGAGGATCGATGTCCGTATTTGAACAGCTCAAAGCCGCCGCCCAGCCCGACTGGGATGCCTATATCCGGCACGATTTCGTGCGGGGGCTCGGCGATGGAAGCCTCGAGAAGGCGTCCTTTCAGCACTATCTGAAGCAGGACTATCTGTTCCTGCTGCAGTTCAGTCGCGCCTGGGGGCTGGCGGTCTACAAGAGCCGTACCCTCGAGCAGATGCGTTATGCTCAGCAGGGCATCAATGCGATGCTCGACACCGAGATCGGCCTGCACGTGCAGTACTGCGCCGACTGGGGCATCGGTGAAGAAGCGCTGCAGCGTCTGCCGGAAGCCTCGGCCACCGTGGCCTATACCCGCTACGTGCTGGACTGCGGTCTGGGCGGCGACCTGGCCGATCTGCATGCGGCCCTGGCGCCCTGCATCGTCGGTTACGCCGAGGTCGCCAACTGGCTCGAGGCACAACCGTCCACCCGGCTCGAGGGCAACCCCTACCGCAGCTGGGTCGAGATGTACGCCAGCGACGAGTACCAGGCGGTCGCGGCCGCCGAGGTCGAGCTGCTCGATCGGCTGTGCGCCGACCTGCCGCAGCGGCGCCTGGACGAGCTGTCCCATATTTTCCACACCGCGACCCGGATGGAAGTGGCCTTCTGGCAGATGGGCCTCGACCTGAGTCCCTGAGGCTCCCTAGAGCGAAACATTCACCCGACCCTGTCGCCTGGCGATGGGTTGGGGGCCCTTTGGCCAGAAAACCGAGAAAAACAACGTCGGCAGGACGCCGGCATCACTCTCCCAGCGAAAAAGAGGACAACAAGATGGCAGAGCAGCACAAACCCTTCAGCCGCGGCCCGGTCTCCGATGCCGCTTCGGTGCAGCCGTTCCCGAAATCGCGCAAGGTCTACGTCGAGGGCAGCCGTCCCGACATCCGGGTACCGATGCGCGAAATCAGCCTCGACGACACCCCGACCGGCATGGGCGGCGAGAAAAACGAGCCGCTGTACGTCTACGACACTTCCGGTCCCTATACCGACCCGGATGTCGCCATCGACGTGCGCAAGGGCTCAGCCCCTTCGCGCCGGCTGGATAGAGGAGCGCAACGACACCCAGCAGCTCGAAGGCCTGACCAGCGACTACGGCCGCCAGCGCGAAGCCGACAAGAGCCTCGACGAGTTGCGCTTCGAACTGACCCGCAAGCCGCTGCGTGCGCAAGCCGGCAAAAACGTCACCCAGCTGCATTATGCGCGCCAGGGCATCATCACGCCGGAGATGGAATACATCGCCATTCGTGAGAATATGAAGCTGGCCAAGGCGCGTGCCGAAGGCAATATTGTTGCGCAGCAGCATCCGGGCCAGAGTTTCGGCGCCCGGCTGCCGGACGAGATCACGCCGGAGTTCGTGCGCCGCGAGGTGGCCGAAGGGCGTGCCATCATCCCGTGCAACATCAACCACCCGGAGCTGGAGCCGATGATCATCGGCCGCAACTTCCTGGTGAAGATCAACGGCAATATCGGCAACTCCGCCGTGACCTCATCGATCGAGGAAGAGGTCGACAAGATGACCTGGGGCACCCGCTGGGGCGCCGACACCATCATGGACCTCTCGACCGGCAAGAACATCCACGAGACCCGCGAATGGATCCTGCGCAACTCGCCGGTGCCGATCGGCACGGTGCCGATCTACCAGGCGCTGGAGAAGGTCAACGGCGTCGCCGAGGACCTGAACTGGGAGGTGTTCCGCGATACCCTGATCGAACAGGCGGAGCAGGGCGTGGACTATTTCACCATCCATGCCGGCGTGCTGCTGCGCTACGTGCCGATGACCGCCAAGCGCATGACCGGCATCGTCTCCCGCGGCGGTTCGATCATGGCGAAATGGTGCCTCGCGCACCACCAGGAAAACTTCCTCTACACCCATTTCGAGGAGATCTGCGAGATCTGCAAGGCCTACGACGTCGCCTTCTCGCTCGGCGACGGCCTGCGCCCGGGCTCGGTCTACGACGCCAACGACGAGGCCCAGTTCGCCGAGCTGGAAACCCTCGGCGAGCTGACCAAAATTGCCTGGAAGCACGACGTCCAGGTGATGATCGAAGGCCCGGGCCATGTGCCGATGCACATGATCAAGGAGAACATGGACAAGCAGCTCGAAGAGTGCCACGAGGCACCCTTCTACACCCTGGGCCCCCTGACCACCGATATCGCGCCGGGCTACGACCACATCACCTCCGGCATCGGCGCGGCGATGATCGGCTGGTACGGCTGCGCCATGCTCTGCTACGTCACGCCGAAGGAACACCTGGGGCTGCCGAACAAGGACGACGTCAAGACCGGCATCATCACCTACAAGATCGCGGCCCATGCCGCGGACCTGGCGAAAGGGCACCCGGGGGCGCAGATACGCGACAACGCCATGTCCAAGGCGCGCTTCGAGTTCCGCTGGGAAGACCAGTTCAATATCGGCCTGGACCCGGACACCGCGCGCGCCTACCACGACGAGACGCTGCCGAAGGAATCCGCCAAGGTGGCGCACTTCTGCTCGATGTGCGGACCCAAGTTCTGCTCGATGAAGATCAGTCAGGAGGTGCGCGAGCTGGACGAGAGCCAGATCGCCGCGATCAACCTCGAGGCCGAATCGGGCATGCAGCAGAAGTCCGAGGAGTTCCGCGGCACCGGCGCCGAGATCTATCACAAGGTGTGATGGAGAGGGTGACGCGTAACGCGTAACGCGTAACGCGTCACCTCGGTGGTACCACTTCCGGGGAATAACGCCGGGCGCGGCGCTGTGGTACAACTGGGGCGCTACCACCGGATAACCCAGAGGTTCGTCATGATCGCCAGTTTTTCAGACCTGCTCGCGGCCGCCGCATCCCAGCCGGAGCCGCAGCGGCTGCTGTTTCTGTTCGCCAGCGCCGATGGGCAGGGCAAGGCAAAGGGCAAACAGCGCGGCACCCTTCAGCCGCTGATGTGTGTCGACAAGCTGCCGGCGGAGCTCGACAGCTTCCGGGCACTGGCCGATGAGGCCGACCAGATCTCCCGGGACTGGGATTTCGTCTTTATCGCCGGGCTGAATGGCGCCAACGGCCAGCCACCGTCGAGCGAGGACGCCGAGCCCCATCTCAACCAGATGGTCAACGACCTGATGGGCGGCCACAACATGGCCCGCTATGTGGTGCTGGACCGGCAGGAAAATCCGGTGATGCTGCAGGCAGGATAAGGCCTTATTGCTGCAGCCAGCTCTCGAATCCGGGGGCGATATGGATCTCGTCGAGATCGATGCGGTAGCTGGCGCCCTCATCGCTGTAACTTAGGCGGGCCAGCTGGTAACCATTGCCCGGGCTGAACCAGATGCGGGTGCTCTCGTCGGCATCCTCGTCCTCTTTCGCCAGGCGCAGGGTCTCGAGTTCCCGGCCATGCAGTTCCAGGCTGTCCGGCCCCTCCAGCCTGAATTCATAATGCTTGAGTTTGCCGCGTCGCAGAAAGCGATAGCTGAAGCGGTCCCGTTCATGGGCAAGGTCGTGCTGCATCTTCAGCTGATAGAGCAGAGGGTCCAGGGTGCCCGGTTCGAGTCCCAGATGCCTGCGTTCTCCGTTGTCGATATAGGTGGCGCTGTTGTTTTCCGGGTCGAATTGCAGCTCGTAACCCCGGGAAATGCCGAAAATCTTCTGGCGGTAGCTGTAATGCTGCGGCATCCAGTTTCCCCGGGCATCGAGACTGAAGATGCTCGACTCCTCGATCCGGGCAATGGCGCTGTCGGCCACGGAGTCGAAGCGATACTTCCGGTCGCCGATCGGGGTGAGGCTGCGTACCAGGCCCAGTTCGAAACCGCGATAGCTGGCCTCGTAACGCGCCTGCAGCAGCGGTTCTGCGGCCTGCAGGGCTGTCGAGAGCGGCAGGGCCGCCAGTATCAGCCAGGGAATAACATGCGCGCCCATCCTGTTCTCCTCCCGGTCGCTCAGTGATCGGATTCTGCCTACTGTACGGCAGTTGGATGACGCTTGGCAGCCTCTGCGTGCAGGTGAGAGCGACACTGGCGGATGCATGTCCTATATGGCTGTATCTATTCGGAGACAGTGGGTCGTTATAAGATATTTGTCTAATCGCTCGGCCCGGCGACTGCTACATTGAAGGTCGAGTACCGTGCAGACGTCAGGGTATCTGCAACAGAGCGTTACAAAGATCCTCTCTCGATAACGGCAAATCCCGAGCAATCGGGTGGCGCAAAGTCTCGGATCCGAATCGGATGGCCGGACCACCGAAAGAGAGTGAACCTTCACGAGCCTGAGGCCCGAGGATCTTTCGAACAGGGTGTTTCGAAGGGCACTTCGGGCAAGGCTGTCCCGCGTTACCGGTCCAGGTTTGCCGTCCTATCGAAACTTTCCTGCTCATGGCGTAAAAGGTTGTTCGGGTTTCCACAGGCCTCCAATCCAATTGCTGGAGGAGCCTGCAGGGAAAGACAGTCCCGGCCTTGCTGGAGAGGCGGGTGTTTGTCGGCCCATCGCGACAGGGATGTCGCACTTTTAATTTCCGTCCGGAACGCCGCTGCAGTTCGGCTGTGGCCAGCGGTTCGGAGAAGCGGTCGGGCGCAGGGATGAAGGATGGACAGGATTTGGATTCAGATTCAGGCGCTTGTCGCCGCTGTGGAAGCAGGGCTTCCCGGGACCGGTTTAATGCTGTTTCTGGTGCCGCTGTCGATCTTGCTGCTCTGGCTGATCCTGTCCACCCTGGCCTACCGCCGCCGCATGGCCGTTGCGGCCGATGCGTTGCGCCTGGCCAACCGGCGGCTGTCGATGGCGACGTCGGTCGCCGGGGTCGGCGTCTGGGAATGGCTTCCGTCGCAGGACCGGCTGATCTGGAATCCGGTCATGTATCGGCTCCACGGTCTGGCGCCCGGGACCGGGCCCAGTCTGCAGAGCTGGAAAGCACTCGTAATCCCGGAAGACGGCGGGCGGCTCGACAGCATGGTCGCGAAGCCCGGCTGCGGCGGCTGCGAAATCGAAATCAGGATCGTGCGCCCGGACGACGGCGAGGTCCGAAGCCTGAAAACAACCTGTCAGTGGCTCGAGGGCGCCACCGGCTGGCGGCTGATCGGGACCCAGGTCGATATCACCGAAGAGCAGGGTGCCAAGCGGCGGCTGTTCCGGGACGTCTATCGCGATGCGCTTACCGGACTGCAGAACAAGCGGGCACTGGATGATCATCTGGCGCAGCAGCTGACCCGCGACAACCGGCGTCAGGAGCAACAGGCGCTGTTCTTTATCGATCTCGATGGCTTCAAGGCCGTCAACGATACCTGGGGACACGATATCGGCGACCGGCTGTTGCAGGGGGCCGCGAACCGGATGCGTCTGGTTCTGCGCCATGACGATCAGGTCTATCGCCTGGGCGGGGATGAATTCGTTGTCTCGATCAGGCTGCATGGCGAACCGCCGGACGTGCTGGAGCGGATCTCGACGAAACTGATCGAAAGCCTGGCCGAGCCCTTCGATTTCGACGGTCGCTGGTGCCGTATCTCGGCCAGTCTCGGGATCGCGCGGGCGCCCCTGGATGGTGATACACCTGAAGCCCTGTTGAAAGCTGCCGATACCGCGATGTATGAAGCCAAGAAAAAGGGCAAGAACCGTTTCTGCTATTACAATGCACGTTTCAATCAAGCTTCTAAAAAAGCACTTGCTGAAAACTGATTTTTATAAAAAAGTACGTGACCGGCATATTCAATCTTTGTATGCTGTCGCAGAACGGATACGGATTTAATCCGTTCAGGCAGGCTCGAGTGATACTCCGAAACAATACTATTAACGGGGTCTCAGGCAGTCCGGGCTGATCATGGTAAGACATGAATCATGAGGGATTATTATGAGCATACTGCACATTGCTTATTCCCGTATTCGGGAACATTTCCGCCTTTTTGTCCAGGATGAAGAGGGTGCCAGTGGTATCGAGTATGCGCTGCTGGCAGCCATGGTCGGGGCTATCCTGGCGCTTTTCGTAACGCCTGTCGGTGACCAGATTCTCGCAACAATGAACGATATTCTCACAGCGATGGGAGGTACGGCCGTCACCAACTGAGGCCGTTTGTAGTGGAGCCGTTACGGCTTCTGCTTCCAGTGCTACTGCTTCAGATCGCAGTATTTGACGCCCGATACCGCCGTATCCCCAATAGCCTGCTACTGGTGCTGCTGGCGGTATCGCTGGGCTCGCTGCTGCTGATTGAAAGGAGCCTGGCGGGTGTTCAGCTGGGGTGGCAGGACATCGGACTTTCGATGTTAACGGTTCTGGCCGTTACATTGCCGGGTTACCTGAAACGGCAGCTGGGGGCCGGCGATTTAAAATTGCTTCTGGTTTGTTGCCTGGTTTTTACACCGGTGCAATTGATAACGATTATCGCTTTTTCTTTTTCAGCTCTGGTGGTGGCGGGATGGATAGGGAAATTCGGAAAAAACAAAATACCCTACTCACCTTTCTTGATGCTTTGTTCATTAATAATGCTGTGTCTGCCTCCAGCAGGTTGAGTTCTGAGCGGCAGCGAGGCAGTGCCGGTATAGAGTTCGTACTGGTGTTCCCGGTTTTCTTTATTATCTTTTATGCCATCGTTAATTACGGGTTGATCTTTTCTGCCAGTCAGATGCTGCAGTATTCGGCCGAGGAGGGGTTGCGGCGCAGCCTGTCCTTCGTCGATGAGAGCTGTTATTTCACCGAGAGCGGGTGCGAATCCGCTTCGGTACGGGCGGAAGTCGAGCAGGCGACCCGGGCAATGCTCAGTCAACTGTCTCGGAATGCGACCTCGACCAGTCTTGGCAGCCTTTTCGGCCAGTCGCTGGACGAGGCGCTGCAGATCACCGCGACCGACACCACCGGTGGTGGCTGTTGCCAGGTTCAGCTGCACTACGACTACGAAAACCACCCCTTTCTGCCGCCGTTGATGCTGCCCGTACCCGGCGAGCTCAGCAGGGTGGCGAGCCTCAACCTTTAACCCGACGGGATGGAGAGGGCATGCAAGGACGAAGCCTGAGGATCATTGCCATCGTACTGTTCGGCCTGGCGCTGGCCCTGGGGCTGTACGGCCTGAATCTGGGAACGCCGGAGCCGGCCGTGGAAGCGGCAGCGCCGGTGCCCGAGCCGCGGGAGAGCGTCTGGACCTTCCGTGTTGCGCTGCCGGGTGGTGCCGCCTTGCAGCCGGAACATCTCGAACAGGTTCAGGTGTTGCAGCGCAACGAGGCCGATGTCGAGGACGCCGTGCCCTATTACGGCCGGGTGCTGGCACGGGGCGTCAGCGCCGGCAGCCGGCTGCAGGAGACACTGCTCGAGCCGGACCGGCCGATGCTGGATGCGCTGGCGCCGGGATTCCGTGCCGTCGCCGTCCGGGTCGACGAAGTCACCGCGGTCGGCGGACACCTGCGCACCGGCGACCGGGTTGACGTGCTCTTCTATCTCAAGGCCAACCGGGAGGCCGGCAATTTCAGCAGTGCCCGGCGTCTGCTCGGCAATCTGGAGGTGCTCGCCTACGGCCCCGAGTTGATCGGCAGCAGCGAGCAGGAGCGGCAGGAGCGCGCCCGCTCGGTGGTGCTGGCGGTTCCGGCGTCCCGGACCGCCGAACTGTTGCTGGCCGAGAGCAGCGGCAGTTTGCGCCTGGCGGTCGTCGGCCAGCGCGAACCCTCGGTGCCGGAACAGGAGGCGGCCGTTGCGGCTCATGCCACCGCGCTGAGAACCCTGATCGTCGGCCCGGAAAAACCGCCTCCGCCGCCGAGACGCCTGGCTCTGCCGGCACGCCCGAAGGTCGAGCTCTACCTTGGTGAAGAGAAGAAACTGGTCAGTACAGGGTATTGAGGGAGAGCCGATGTTGTTGCGAATTCTGATGCTAATGCTGACCCTGGCTGTCCCGACGGCGCTACAGGCCCAGGAGCGCAATCTGCTGGTGGGCAGTCAAACGACGCTGGCAGTACCGGCCGGCATCGAGCGGGTTGCGGTAGGGACACCGGAGGTGGCCGGCGTTCAGGTACTGTCGAGCCGACAGCTGCTGGTCACCGGCAAGGCGGCTGGGGAAACCAGCCTGCAGGTCTGGCTGCGGGGGCGGCCGGCGCCGATCGACTATCAACTCAACGTCTATCCGCCCGACGTTTCGCCGGACAGCATTCAGGTCCAGACCGATATCAAGGTGGTGGAGGTCAGCAGGCAGGCGCTGAAGTCCGCCGGCTTCTTCTTCGGCAAGAACACGGGCAATACGACGCTGGCGATCGGCGGGTCGGCGCTCAGCGGCGTCGAATCTAACGATAACGGCGGCTTCACCCTGACCAGCGGATCGGGTTTCCTGGCGGACAGCGGGGCTTTCGGCATTATCGCCGGCGATGCCAGCCGGGGCCTGCTCGGCACGGTCAGTGCGCTGAGCAGCAACGGCTTTGCCTATACCCTTGCGGAGCCGAGCCTGGTGTCGATGTCCGGCCAGCCGGCGTTCTTTCTGGCCGGTGGCGAGTTCCCCTTCCCCAAGAGCTCCGACGATGGCGAAATCAGTGTCGACTTCAAGGAGTTCGGCATCCGGCTGCAACTGACGCCGACGGTACTGGCCGACCAGCGCATTCTGCTCAAGGTGGCGCCGGAGGTCAGCGAACTGAACTTTATCGACGGCCTGCAGGCGGCCGGTGTGGCGGTGCCGGCACTGCAGGTGCGGCGCACCGACACCACGGTACAGTTGGGTACCGGCGAGAGTCTGATCATCAGCGGACTGGTCAGCCACAGCACGATGAAAAGCGCAGACCGTCTGCCGTTTCTCGGCGATATTCCGGTCCTCGGCGCCTTTTTCCGTTCGACCCGGCTCGATCGCAGTGACAAGGAACTGCTGATGATCGTGACGCCGCACCTGGTCCGACCGCTGGCCCGCGATGCCGAGCTGCCGCCCCTGCCCGGCGAGATCTATCGCCACTACCAGCCGAGTTTTGCGCGGCTGCTGTTTCTCGATCCGGCGCCCGGCACGCCGGGAACCCTGCCGCCGGGCATGGGCTTTTCCGGGGAGGCGAGGCCATGAGAATGCTCGCCTATGCCAGCGACAGCGACTCGCGTGGCACCATCGACGCCCGGATTCCCGAGGGCATTGACCTGCACTGGCTCGCGCAACCCGAAGAGCTTTCGTCACAGGAGAATGCCCGGGGGCTCGTGCTGTTCAGCCGGCGCTGGCCGGACCCGGCCATCGAACGCCTGCTGAAGCTCTTCACGCCCAGGCCCGTGGTGCTGATCGACATGACCGACGAAGGCCACTGGCACAATGTCGAGCAACCCGCGGGCGTTCGTCTGACGGATCTGAACGAGTTGGAGGACCAGCTGTTTCAGCTCTGCTCGCCGCAGGCCTTCTCGCCGGCGCGCACCCTGGCGCTGCTGTCCGCGCGCAACGATTTCGACGGTGCCCTGGTGGCGATCTACGCGGCCTGGTCGCTGAAAAAGCGCAAATCGGGGCGGGTGCTGATACTGGACCTCGGTCTGCCCCAGTCCGATGTGGCGGCCTACCTCGACCTGCAGCCGCGCATCGGCCTGGTCGACCTGGTGGAAAGCCGCGACCAGCTCGATCGCGGCTGGCTCGACGACAAGGAGATCGAGGCGGTGCCGGGCATCGACGTGATCGGCCTGCGGGCGGAGACCGGACTCGGCCGCATCAGTGCGCAAGCCCTGACGTCGGCCCTCGAAGCCCTCGAGTCCCGCTATGACCACCTGGTGTTCAATCTCGTGGGCATGCAGCCGTCTGCGCTGCTGAAGCTGGTGGCAACCCGCTGCGAGCAGCACTGGCTGCTGGCCGATCAGAAGAGCCTGAGCCTGGCCGCCGCGATGGAGATGGCGCACGAGCTGTTCGAGCAGGGCATCAGGCCCGGCGGTGTCAACCTGCTGCTGGCACCCTACAGCCGCGAGGTGCTGCCGGCACTGGACAGCATCGAAAAACGGATCCCGCTGCCGCTGCGCGGTGCCCTGCCCTGGATACCCCAGGCCCTGACCCATATCAATGCCGGTACCTTGCTGCCGCCGCCGGCGGATCTGCTGCCGCTGATGCAGGCGGTGGAGCGGGCGCTCTGGTTGCGCGCGCCCGATCCCTGGTGGCGCCGGCTGACACACAGGAGCGCCTGATGGAGCTGTCAAATGACGATCTGCGCCTGCCCAGCCGGCTGCCCGACATTCTCGGGGACGAGGACCGCCTGAGCCTCAAATCGAGTCTGCACCGGCACATCATCGAACGTCTCGAGGAAGACGGGCTGATGTTCGAGATGGAGCGCGTCGAACTGCATCCCCATGTGCAGGACTATGTGCGTTCGTACCTGGCGGAACACGAGATTCGCAAGGGCGAGCACGATACGGGGCAATTGGTGGCGGAGCTGCTCGACGAGATGATCGGCTTCGGTCCCCTGCAATCGCTGCTCGACGATCCCGGCGTCGACGACATCCTGATCAACGGGCCGCGGGAAGTGTTCGTCGAGCGTCGCGGCAAGCTGGAGCGGGCACCGCTGCGCTTCATCAACGACCACCATGTGCTGCGGGTGATCCGGCGCATGGTGGCGCCGCTGGGCCGCCGCATCGACGAATCCTCGCCGATGGTCGACGCCCGCCTGCCCGATGGCAGTCGTATCAACGCGATCATTCCGCCGCTGTCCATCGACGGACCCTGTCTGTCGGTACGCAAGTTCAGGTGCGATGCCCTGGGAATGGAGGATCTGATCCGTGGCGGCGCCCTGAACATGGAGATGAGCCAGTTTCTCGTCGGCGCGGTCAGGGACCGGCTCAATATCCTCGTCAGCGGTTCGACCGGCTCCGGCAAGACCACGCTGCTGAACGTGCTGAGCCAGAACATCGGTAGCGGCGAGCGGGTCGTGACCATCGAGGATGCGGCCGAACTGCAGCTGCGCAACGGCCATGTGGTGCGACTCGAGACCCGGCCGCCGAACAGTGAGGGGCAGGGCGAGGTCACGGCCCGCGATCTGCTGAAGAACGCGTTGCGCATGCGTCCGGACCGGATCATTCTCGGCGAGAGCCGCGGTGGCGAGGTGCTCGACATGCTGCAGGCGATGAATACCGGGCACCAGGGCTCGATGAGTACGGTACATGCGAATTCGGCCCGGGATGCGCTGATGCGGGTCGAGATGATGGTCACCCTGTCCGGCTTCAGTGCCACCGAGACGCTGATCAAGCAGATCATCGCCACCTCGCTGGACATGATCGTGCATGTGTCGCGGTTGCCCAGCGGCAAGCGCCTGATCACCGATATTCTCGAAGTGCAGGATGTCGCCGATAATCTGATCCGCACCCAGCAACTGTACCGCCATGCTCCCGAGGAGGATGAGTTTCGCAGCGTCGACGGGCTCTCCCGGACACTGCAGCAGAAGATGGAGAGGTACCGGACATGCTGATGCTGGCGGCGCTGTTGTCGTTGCTGGCGGCGGGGCTGTTCTGGTATGCAGGACGGCAGCCGGGAGCCCCTGTACAGGCGGCGCCACGGAAAGTCGCCAGGCCGGCCCTGCATCCTGTGCTGTCGGCATTGTCCCTGCGATCACGGCTGGTACTGGCCGCGCTGGTGCTGGCTGGCGGCGCTGTCGGTTACCGCGTCGGCGGTGCGGTGCCGGCGGCCCTCGGCGCCGGCGGTATCGCCGCACTGGCGCTGATGATCCTGCTCTGGCGCCGCTCGACGATGAAAAGACAGCTGCGGGCCCAGCTGCCGGGGTTCCTCAATCAGATCACGCGCCGTGTCACCGTGGGCGCCAACCTGAGCCAGGCGGTGCAGCAGGCGGTTCAGCATACCGACAAGCCGCTGCAGCGGGTGCTGCTGCGGGCCCGGCAGCGGGCCCAGCTCGGTGACGAGCTGGCGGACGCTTTTCACCATGAGGCGCGGCGTACCGGACTGGCCGAACTGGATCTGATCGCCACGGTGTTCAACATCAATCATCAGTATGGCGGCAGCATCGCCGGTGCCCTCGACAATCTGGTCAGGCTGTTGCAGCAGCGCGAACGGGCACAGCGCGAGCTGAAGGCGATGACCGGCGAAACCCGCTTCACCGCGCTGGTGCTCGGGGCGGTGCCGGCGCTGATGGCGCTCTATCTGTTGCTGGTGAGCCCGGACTATCTGCTGCGCATGTGGCACGACGACGGTGGCCGGCAGTTGCTGCTGGCCGGTGCCTTCATGCAGCTGGCCGGTGTCCTGGTGCTCTGGCGCATGGTGAGGTCGATCTAGTGCTGTCGCTGCAGCAGGGACTGATACTGGCCAGCCTGGTGCTTTCGGTCGTCGGTATCGGGCTCATCTGGTGGACCCGGCAGCGGCGTCTGCGATTGCGTATCGAGGCCCGGCTGGCCGAATCGGTGCGCCGGCGTGGCGGGGGCGGACGGCTGCTGGCCCAGGGTCAGGAGCTCTGGCGCAAACGTCGTCGCCAGCGCGAACCGCTGGCCGAGCTGTCGCTGCTGTTGCGACAGGCCGGCCGCGTCAGCAGCCGCGAGCAGTTCCTGGCGCTGCTGCAGTTGGGCGCGGTCTGGCTGGCGTTGCAGGCGCTGGTGTTCTACTGGGGCTGGCAGCAGGAGATGACGCCGGCGTCGCGTCTGCTGGTACAGACATTCGCGCTCGCCGGCGGCGGCCTGGTACTGATGCGCTGGCTGCGCTGGCGGGTCGCGGCGCGGGCGGCGGAGATCGACGAGGAACTGCTGCTGGTACTGCAGGTGATGCGCATTCTCTGGGAGGTGGGCATGTCCCTCGAGAGCATGCTGCGAATCCTGAGCCGGGAGCTGGATTCGCTGACGCCGGAAGTGGTACGCGAACTGCGGGTGGTGCAGGCCAAGATCGAGTCGGGCGAATCCCGCGAGCGGGCGCTCGGCGACATTGCGCGGCTGTCGGTGTCGGAGGGACTGCAGGATCTGATGCTGCTGCTGACCCAGGTTTCCGAGACCGGCGGCGGCATGTCCGGATCGCTGGCCGACCTGTCGGAGTTGCTGGCGGACCGGCGTCGAACACGGCTGCAGGAAAAGGTCAGCAAGCTGTCCGGGCGCATGTCGGCGGTGATGATGCTGCTGCTGTTTCCGGCGCTGCTGCTGGTGCTGGCGGGGCCGGGCTTTCTCGCGCTGATTCAGGCATTGGAACGAGTGGGGTAGGCATGAGAGCAACGGGATGGTTCCTGCTGGCGCTGCTGCTGAGCGGCTGCGGCACGACGTCGAATTTCAGGATGGCGGAGTACCGGGCGCAGGAGCCCGAGCCGCCGCAGCCGCAGGGGTACTGTGGCGAGCGGCTCGATGCCTCCGTGGGGGTGCAGCTGTCGCTGGTGCGCCAGCAGCGGGCGAGGGGCCAGCTGTTCTCGGCGCTGGCAAGTCTCGATGCCCTGGCGGACGAGACACCGACCTACCGCCTGCTGCGGGCCGATATTCTCAGGGAGATGGGCCGCTTCGACGACGCCCGCGAGCAGTATGCCGCGCTGGCCGACAGTTGCCTGGCGGGTCAGGCGTTGCATGGGCTGGGCCGTATCGATGCCCAGGAACAGCGTCCCTCGATGGCGCTGGCGCGCCTCCGGGCCGCGGTCACGCGCATTCCGACCGATGCCGATCTGCGCAACGATCTCGGTTTCCTGCTGCTGGCGATGGGCCAGGACGAGCCTGCACGCCGGGAGCTGCTGACGGCACTGGAGCTCGACAGCGGCCACGGCGCGGCGGCGCGCAACCTCTGGTTCCTGCTGCTGAAAAACAACGAGAACGATGCGGCCCGCCTGCTCGCGGGCCGTTTCGGCTGGTCGGCGCAGGAGGAGCAGCAATACCGCTCGGCCGTCGCCCGTTTCACCCCCTCGATGCAGGAGCCCTGCGATGAACCGACGCTTTTTTCTGGCCCTGTTGATAACGGCTCCGGCGCTGGCGCAGGAGCCGGTGGCTGAACCGGAGATCGGGCTGCAGACCCGGCACTGGCTCGAACTGCAGCGCAGCGGGCGGCAGGCGAGCCCTGTACAGGACCGTCTCGCGCCGGCCGCGGCCGACCGGGTCAGCAAGCGCATGCACGACAGCTTCAGCCATCCGATACCGGAGCACTTCGTCGACCGGGAGTTCGGGGACGACTGATGACGCGGCGATACCAGGGAGGGGCCATCGGACTCAGCGCGGCTCTGTTGTTGCTGAGCGCGTTGCTGCTGGCGGCCTTCGCCATCGACACCGCGCGGCTGTTCTTCGCCCAGCGCCAGCTGCAGACCCAGGCCGACCTGGCTGCGCTGGCGATGTCCCGCGGCGCCTGCTACCTCGACGGCGTCAACGACAGCGAGGCGCTGGCGGACCTGGCCCTGGCCAATCTGCTGGAAAACGGCTTCGATGCCAGCACCGGGGAGGCCAGTTTCAGTTTTGGCGAAGCCTCGATCGCGGACAACCACTGGCAGCTGGCCGAAGGGGCCAGTTACCAGCCGGCCGGCCGGGTCAGCCTGACCGGTACCCGGCCGGCGAGTCTGCTGGCCGGCGGTCTCTGGGGCGGCACGGTCGAGCTCGGAGCGGCGGCCACCGTCTACAAGCGCATGGCCGTCGGTTTCGGCATCGGCTCCGGACTGGTCGATCTGGACCTGACCAACTCGCTGCTCGGCGCCCTGCTCGGCGGCAATGTCAACGTGCTCAGCTACGAGGGGCTGGCCACGGCCAGTCTGAGCCTCGGCCGTCTGCTGGAGGCGGCCGAGGCCCGCGGGCTGCTGGCCACGGATCTGGAGGTCGGCACCGTCGACGAGGTGCTCGAATCGGAAGTCGCGCTGGCGGACCTGCTGGCGGCCTCGATCGATGCGCTGAACGCCGAGGGCAGCGCCGATGTCGAGGTGATCGCGGCGATGGAAGAGCTGAGGAGTGTCGCCCAGCTCGGCGGCCTGGATCTGACCCTGTCCGACCTGCTGCAGCTGGCCACGCCCGCCGATGCCGGCATGGACGAGGAGATGCAGCGTGCGGCCCTGGCGACCCGGCTGGATCTCTATGGTCTCGCCACCGGCGCCATCTATGCCGCCAACCAGGGCCATTTCGTCGAGATCCCGGGCCTGGCCGCGGATCTCGGTATTGCCGGACTCGGCGTCGGCCTGACCATTATCGAACCGCCGCAGTACACTTTCGGCCTGCTGCCGGCCGCGACCGGGGATCCCTGGGTTGCGTCGGTCGAGACCGCCCAGATCGAACTCGATATCAAGGCCACGCTGCTCGACGGGGGCTGGATCTGGGACTGGTCTACCTGGACGTCGGCAGTCTGGGTATTCATGTCGATGTCGCCCGGGCCGAGACCCGGTTGCTGGGTGCCGGAGGGTGCAGTCTTGGCGCAGCCGAAGTCCGGCTCGATTTCGAGACCCTGCCGTCGGTGGCGAACCTGGTCATCGGCGATGGCGGCGATCCCCTTGACCCTTCGGATTTCGGCGATCCGTCCCAGCCCGTCAGCCTGGATGCCGGCGTTCGACTTGCGCTCGTGACCGTGCCGGTCGAGGTCAATATCGATGCCGAGGTGCCGGTCAGTAGCCAGCAGGCCGTCGGGCACAGGGTCGTGCTGCGCCAGCAGCCGCTTCCCTATACCGAAGAGAATATCAGTGCCGGGCTCGGCGACACCCTCGACGACAGCCTGGCCGGGCTCGTGCTCGACCTGGAGGTCGATGTGCTGGGCAGCACACTGCTCGGCGCCGTGATCGCAGACGTGGTCGACTCGCTGAACAGTTCGCTGTTGCCGCTGGTCGGCGATCTGATCGGTCAGCTGGTCGAAAGTCTGGTCGAGCCGCTGTTGCAGGCACTGGGCATCACTGTCGGCTATGCCGACGTGATCGTCGTCTCGGTCGAATTCGACGGCAACAATCTGATCCAATAGCCGGCCCTCGGCGGAAAATGCTACGCTTCGCGTCCCCGAACGATAAGGATTTCGAGAGATCCCGATGGCCGACTTGCTGTGGTGGCAATATGCCCTGATTGGACTGATCTTCATCTGGAGCGGCTTCGTGCGCTCGGGCCTCGGCTTCGGCGGCGCGGTGCTGGCACTACCCTTTCTGCTGCTGATCCTCGACGAGCCGCTGGTGTTCCTGCCGCTGATCGGGGTACACCTGCTGATCTTCTCGAGCTGGATCGCCTGGCGCGGCCATCGCCGGACCCGAGGCGAGCGGGATGCCAGCGACCAGGGCAATATCGACTGGCGCTATCTGTGGCACTCGCTGAAAATCATGATTGTGCCCAAGCTGGTCGGCGTTTTCGGCCTGCTGACACTGCCGGGCGATATCATGACGACGATCATTTTCGGCATCGTCATCGTCTATGCCATCGGCTATGTGCTGAACCGGCCCTTTCGCAGCAACCACCCCTGGGTCGACAACCTCTTCCTGATGCTCGGCGGCTACGTCAGCGGCACTTCGCTGATCGGCGCGCCGCTGATCGTCGCCGTCTACGGCACCCATGTGGCCAGACATCAGCTGCGCGATACCCTGTTCGTGCTCTGGTTCATCCTGGTGGTGATCAAGATGGGGTCCTTCCTGATCGCCGGTGTCGATCTGCAGCTGATTCACCATCTCTGGCTGTTGCCCTGCGCCCTGGCCGGCCACCTGGTCGGCGAGCGCTTCCATGCCCATATGGTGAAATCCGAAACGCCGCTGTTCTTCCGGGTGCTCGGCACCGTGCTGATCGTCGTCAGCCTCATGGGCATCGCCAAAAGTCTGGAGGTGTTGTAGTGGTGCCGTTCGCGCCGCTCAGGGCACCGTGCCTGAGTCGCTGTAGGTTGGAATGAGTCCCGAAGGGGCGAATTCCGACATGTTCCCGGAATTCGTTGCGCTCATTCCAGGCTATGGTGTCCTGTAGGGTGCCGGTGAGCGTAGCGAACCGCACCGCGACATTGCCAGACCGTACACCAACCGGGGGCTATATCCGCCTGATGATCAGTCGGCCGGCTCGAGCCTTACCAGACGCCCCGGGTTCTCGTCGGTGAGCAGGTAGACGAGGCCGTCGGGGCCTACCTTCACCAGCCGGATGCGGCCGAGTTCGCCGCGCAGCAGCTGCTCTTCCGCCACCACTTCGCCGTCCTCCAGCACCAGCCGCGACAGCAGCTCGTATTTCAGCGCGCCGACCAGCAGGTTGCCCCGCCAGTCCGGAAACCTGTCACCCCGGTAGAACGTCATGCCGGACGGGGCGATCGACGGATCCCAGTAGTAGACCGGCTGCTCCATGCCCGGCTTGTGGGTGCCTTCGCCGATGGCGGTGCCGATGCCGTAATTGACGCCATAGGTGATCACCGGCCAGCCGTAGTTGTGTCCGACCTCGAGCCGGTTGACCTCGTCGCCCCCTGGGGACCGTGCTCGAGGGCCCAGACGGTGGTGCCGTCTGCGTCCAGGGCCAGTCCCTGGACGTTGCGATGGCCGTAGCTGAAGATCTCGGGCCGGGCGCCGGGATGTTTCGCCAGGACATTGCCGGCCGGCACCGTGCCGTCGTCCCGCACCCGGATCATGGAGCCGTTATGATCGCCCAGGTCCTGGGCGCGGTCCCTGTCGCCGCGATCGCCGAGGCTGATATAGAGCAGGCCGTCGCGGTCGAACAGCAGCCGGCCGCCGAAATGGCGCCCGCCGTTCGCCTTGGGACTGGCGCGGAAAATGACATCGACGTTCTGCAGCCGCTCGTCCAGCAGCTCGGCCCGGGCGACTTCGGTACCCAGGCCGCCCGCACGGCCGGAGCCGGCCGAGTAGCTGAAGTACAGCAGCCGGTTATGTTCGAACTGCGGATGCAGCGCCAGGTCCAGCAGCCCGCCCTGGCCTCTGGCCGCGATCTCGGGCAGTCCGGCCAGCGGCGCCGACAGGGTGCCGTCGACGGCGATCCGCCGCAGCCGCCCCGGCCGCTCGCTGACCAGCATCGAGCCATCCGGCAGGAACACCAGTCCCCAGGGTGTTCCAGCTGGTCGGACAGGGTGACGGCTTTGACGGCACTGGGCGCAGGCGCCGGAGCATCGGTGATGGCCGCCAGCACCGGCGCGACGAGGAACAGCCATAGGCTCAGGGTACGCAACATCACGCGACTCCTTCAGTATTTCGGGGGCATCCGAAACAGTTTAGCCAGTCCTGAAGCGGTGGGGAGAAGTGCATGAAGCTTCGTCATGGAGTCTGCAGCCATGCCGATGTTTCACCGCTGCTGATCAGCCTGCGATCAGTTCGCGCCAGGCGACGAGGACATCGTTGAAATCATCCAGACCGCAGCCGGCCTCGAGTTCCTCGTCGTAATAGTCCAGATCCTCGAGGTCGAACCCGTCGGCGTCATGGTCCAGGCTGTGGGCACGGATGCGTGCCTCCTCCCGGTCCAGTTCAAGACGGAACTCCCGACCGTCGAGCCGGTAGTCCCGAAGCTGCCGCTGCTGAAGTCCTGCGATTGTTTCAAGCAGCTGTTCGAGGCTGGGCAGGTCGCTGCCGAGCTCCTCGCTCAGCCAGCGACCGATCGCTTCCTGCCCCATTGAAAATTCCGCGAAGTAACGCCCCAGTTCGTCGCGCCCGACCGTGTAATCCACCGCTCTTCCGTATCCGTCGAGTAAAGACGCCATAGTGCGCCATATTGGCGAAGTGGAAAAGTCCTGCCGTCGCCATCGGCAAATCTGGGCTAACCTTTCCGCAGTGGCAGCTCAGCCATGCGCGCCTTGCCGCCGGCAATCGGGGCAGGGTGCCGGCTGCGCGAGTGACAATAGAAAAAGGGTATCCCGGCATGAATACACTGGAAGAGGTGGATCTCTATTGCCCCTACTGCGGTGAACATATCAGCGTGCTGGTGGACTGCAGCGAGGCCGAGCAGCAGTACGTCGAAGACTGTCAGGTATGCTGCAGTCCGATGCTGCTGTCGGTGAATGTCGATGGCTCAGGGCTGCCGATGGTGGATGCCGCGCGCGAAAACGAATGACAGCCGGGGCCTCAGGCACCGGGGCCCGGTAAACGCAACTATTTCAGGCCAGGTTAATAAGGGTATCCGACGAGACTGGATCGGAGGAGGTACCATGCAGCTCAAGCATCCGGCGCTGCTGAAAACGCAGCTGTATATCGACGGTCAGTGGCGGGATGCCGCGACCACTTTCACCGTTCGCAACCCGGCCAGCGGCGAGCCTCTGGCCGAAATCGCCAAGGCCGGCGGCGATGAGACGAAGCAGGCGATCACAGCGGCTGAACGGGCCTTTGCATCCTGGCGCAAGCGGCTGGCCAGGGAGCGCAGCCAGATGCTGCGGCGCTGGAGCGAACTGATGCTCGAGCACCAGGAGGATCTGGCCGCGATCATGACATCGGAGCAGGGCAAGCCCCTGACCGAGGCGAAGGGCGAGGTGGCCTATGCCGCCAGCTTCCTGGAATGGTTCGCCGAGGAGGCGAAACGCGTCTACGGCGATATTATCCCGAGCCACAAGACCGATGCCCGCATCCTGGTGACGAAACAGCCGGTCGGCGTCGTCGGTGCCATCACGCCCTGGAATTTCCCGCTGGCGATGATCACCCGCAAGGCCGGCGCTGCGCTGGCGGCCGGTTGCACCCTGGTCGCCAAGCCCGCCACCCAGACGCCGCTGTGCGCCAGCGCCCTGGCGGTACTGGCGGAGGAGGCCGGCATCCCGGCCGGTGTCTTCAACGTCGTGGCCGGCGATACCCGGGCGATCGGCGAGGCGCTGATGAGCTCGCGAACAGTGCGCAAGATCTCGTTCACCGGCTCTACCGGCACCGGCAGGCTGCTGATGCGCCAGGCCGCCGACAGCATCAAGAAGCTGTCGCTGGAACTGGGTGGCAACGCGCCCTTTATCGTCTTCGACGACGCCGATATCGAGACCGCCGTAAAGGGGGCTATGGCCTCCAAATATCGCAACACCGGCCAGACCTGTGTCTGCGTCAACCGCTTCCTGGTGCAGGAGGGCATCTACGAAGCCTTTACCGAGGCGCTGGCGAAGGCGGCCTCGGGGCTCAGGGTCGCGGATGGCTTCGCCGAAGGCGCCGAGCAGGGGCCGCTGATCAACCAGGCGGCTTTGGACAAGGTCGAGGAGCATGTCGCCGATGCGGTGAAACTGGGCGGCAAGCTGCTCTGCGGCGGCAAGCGCCATACGCTGGGCGGAACCTTCTACGAACCGACCGTCATCGCCGACGCGAATCCGCAGATGCGACTGGCGTCGGAAGAAACCTTCGGCCCGGTGGCCGCCTGCTACCGCTTCAAGACCGAGGCGGAGGCGATCGCCCTGGCCAACGACACCGAATTCGGGCTGGCCGCCTATTTCTATGCCCGCGATATCGGCCGGGTCTGGCGCGTCGCCGAAGCGCTGGAAGCCGGCATCGTCGGTATCAACGAGGGGCTCATCTCGACCGAGGTGGCGCCGTTCGGTGGCGTCAAGGAGTCGGGGATGGGGCGCGAAGGCTCGAAATACGGCATCGACGACTACCTCGAGATCAAATACATGCTGATGGGCGGGATCTAAAGACAGCTGTAGGGTGGAATGAGCTTGCGAATTCCACCGGTGAGTCGCACACCGGTGAGTCGCACTCCGGTGAGTCGCATTCGAAGCCATTGGTGGAATGCGGGCCTTCGGCCCTTATTCCACCCTACGCATAATCAAGCGCAATACCTTTTCGAACAGGCTGAGGTGCGTGTCCAGGCTGTGCTCGGCGGCCTCGGTCAGCAGTGCGCCGCCGCTGTCTTCGATGGCGCCGACCATCATCAAATTGTCAGCCATGTCGAAGCGCTCGATCGTCAGGCCGTCGGCATCGGTGTCGGCGCCGTCGGCGGCGATGCGGTCGGCATAGAGTCGGCCATCCAGCGTATAGCCCCAGACCGGTTTGCCGCGCGCGGTCATGTAACCCAGCTCGAACGCTGTGCCGACGTCCATGCTCGGGCCACGGAACGGCGTCATATTGGCGATGACCAGGTCTGCCCGCTGCATCAGACCGATATTCGCGCGGAAGATTGCAAGGCCTGACTCATAGGGCGGGAGACCGGCGAGTTCGAGTTCCGTATCGAGCGGGAAGAGCCCTTCGCAACCGTAACGCTTGCAGAGATCGACCTTGGCGCGGCCGGCCTCGCGAGCGTTGGGCCAGAATACATCGGGGCCCGCGAGATAGATTTTTGCGTTAGGCATCATGGCATCTCCGTTGACGTGGCGGTCCGGGCCATGATGCCGGTATTAAGGCCGCTGTGCACCTGTCACGGACTCAACCGGCCAGCAGCCAGGGGTTCTTGCGTGCTGCGCGGGCACTGGAGCGCTGGGCCGGACTCATGTCCTCATCGGATGCGACGAACGGTGGGCGTTCGGTGACCGGTTTCTCCGGTGTACGTTGAAGGTGGCGCAGAAGTCGTTTCAGCGGATTGACAGACATGGTAGTCGTTCCTCCCATGGGAGATTCCCCTGTGAGCCGGCGGGGGCCGTACCGTACTGCGTATCATGTAATCGATCTTTCGATAACCGATACGGCAACGGCCGCTTTCAGGATCAGTCGATCATGGCGGAAATTATCGGTCGGGTAACTGAAACCTGACTGAAAATGCGGACTGCCGGGACTCGGTACTGGGTTTGGACCCGATTCAAACCTCGTCCAGCACGGCATCGACGAACGCCCGCCGCAAATCGCGGGTACTCGGGATAACCCAGGTCGGCGTCTCATAGGTAAGGGCGTTATTGGGTTCTTCCCGGTAAGTAGCGCTCGCCCGGGCGCCCAGATCGATATCCAGCGGCAACTCCTTGCGGGCGATGCTCAGGCGTTCGGATTCCCAGACGTCGATGGAGCCTATCAGGGCATCCAGTTCGACGAAGATTCGGCCGCCGAGGTCGACATACACCGTTGGGCTGACCACGGCATCGAGCCTTGCGGTCACGGCAAAGCCGTTCTGGATGTTCCACGACGGGCGTACCTGGGCATCGAGTTCGCCGTTCAGCATGGCCCCCACGGTGAGCTCGATCTCGCCCCCGCCGCGCAAAACCAGCACGCGGGCCGAGAGGCCGACCTGCAACGAGCCCTCCAGTCCCGCCTGCGCGTCCATGTGGAGCCGGCGTTGCCCTCGACGGTGGTCGCGTTCGGGTCGTCGAAATCGTAGAACACATTGAGGCGTACATCCTGCAGGGTGAAGGGGCTGGTGCGGACGTAGGCATTGAGCGAGCCGCCGAGCCTGAGCGCGACATCGGCGACGCCGATGGACGCCAGCGGAATATCGACGTCGAAGGAAGGGCGGCGGCTGCGGGGCAGCTCCAGGTCAGGCGTCTGTTCGTCGCTGAGGATTTCGATATCCTCGGTCACCTCGATGGCGCCGCGCAGGCTGATGCCGCCGTCACGGGCGAACTCGACCCCGGCGGTGGCGTCCAGCCAGGGCGTCAGGGCCAGGGTGACACTGCCGCTGCCGTAGAACACCAGCGCTTCGGTCGCCTGTCCCTCGATCGGGTTGCCTTCGGCATCGATGGCCTGGTTGGTGACACCCACGGTGACGGTGCCGCTGGCGATGTTGCGTTCGAAAGCGCTGCGCAGGGTGGAGTTGAAAATGCCGTTTTCCAGCGACCCGCTGAAGCGGGTCTCGGTAAGCCCCGGTACCCGGGAGGTGTCCAGGTCCGCCTCGATCGACCCGCCCAGGGCCCAGACACCCTCGGTATTCTTGCTGACGACGACATTGACCGTGCCGCTGTTCAGCCCCGGAACCTCCCCGGTCAGCTCGACGCCGCCCCGGACCTCGAGCCCGCGTGCCTCGCCGTAGGCCAGGTTGAGGGTGCCGCGGGACAGCCAGGGATAGCTGAAGCCGACTTCGCCGTTGCCGGTCAGCACGCCTTCCGCCCAGTTGACGCTGATAGTGCCGTCGGTGACGCCCGGAATAAGCCCCTCCTCGAAGCCGACCATGCCACCGAAACTCCAGGCGCCGGCGCTGTATCCCACGGTCAGCGTGGCGGGGTTGAACAGCGTGGATTCGAAGTTGAACTCGCCGCTGGCGGCAAGCCCGGTGTCCGGCAGCAGGCTGGCGGTGATTTCGCCCTGGCCGACATTCTCGATGCCGAAACTGACCCGGCCGTCGAGGCTCCAGTCATTGTCCAGGCTGTAGGAGACCCGCAGGCTGCACTCGTCGACGGAGAAGGGCGCCGGTACGGCGATATCGTCGGTGCTGAACTCCTTGAACACCGATACGGTGCCGTCTCCGAGGCGGATGCCGATCGTGGTGGCCTCGCTGAAGAACGGCAGGCTGACGTCGATGTTGCCCTCGGCGACGATGCCGCGGTCGCCCGCCACGTCGATGTTGTTGAAGGTGATCGGGCTGAAGTGATCGGCCTTGAGGCCGCTGATGGTGGTGCGCAGCGACTCCTGCAGAATGCCGCCGTAGCGCGCGCCGATGAAGCGGTTCAGCGGCAGGTCCACCGGCTCCGTGCTCTTGAATACCTTGTCGCGCTGGGATACGTGCACACGCAGGTAGCCGAAGTCAGGGGTCTCCACCACCGATTCCGGCTCGGTGCGGAAGTACTTGTGGGTAATGACCAGCGGCTTGAGCCAGTAGCGCTCCCGCGGCAGGCTGGACGGGACTTCCTGTTCCGCCGTGGTATCGCCACTCCAGGTGAACTCCCGGCTTACACCGCCGTTGGCGCGGGAAAAGATCCGTGCCAGGCCCGGCCCGCCGATCTTGGTCGGGTCCGCCGCCACTACCGCGCTCAGGTGGGCGCCGCTCTCGATATCGGAGCGCTCCCAGAAGTCCGTGTTGCCGACACTTGGCCCGCCGCTGCCGCGGGCGCCCTCGAACACCAGGGTGAAACCGCGCTTGATATCCGGCTCGGTATCGCCGTAGGCGCCGTCGGTGGCGCGGATAAAACCGCTGATCTTGTCACTGATCGCTTCCCGGACCATCCGGCCCGAGGTGGTGTTGGCGTTGCCTTCCAGCAGTTCGTAGTTTTCCAGCGCGTTGCCTTCGGGGCTGTGGGGCCAGTTCGCCAGCTGCAGTTCGACGATATGGTCGACATGGAAAAAGCGGGGTTCCGCCCGCGGCTGCCTGCCGCCCCAGGTGGGGATCAGGAACTCGGTGGCGAGACTGTCGAGGGAACCCACGTAGTAGCGGTTCTGCTGGGCCTTGGTCCGCACCTCGAACACATGCTGGTCGCCCGCGGGCATTTCCCCCGCATTGGCGGTCTTGAGCTTGTTCTCGAGCTCTTCGCGAATGGTGCTCTTGTCCAGCGAGGTGAGCCAGTTGTCCCGCTGCGCCGGATCGTTTTCGCCGCTGCGGTCCACACGCTCGCCCTGTCCGCGCCGCAGCGGTGACAGCGCCTGATAGCGGGTGCCGCGGTGGCCGCGGTTCTTGAATGTCGGGACGGTGATGCTGGACCAGGTGATGGTGCCGGCGGCGGTATCGACCAGGCCGGTGGTCTTGTCACCGGCGACGGCGGCGGGAGCCGCCGGCGTCTCGGGCGTTGGCTGCGGGGCGGTGGTGTCGCGCTGGATCAGCTTGGGCTGCACGGCGCCGCCACCTCTTCGCTGCTGCACCACGTGGGTCAATTCATGGGCCAGGAGCTGCTGGCCGGCGCGGGTGTCGGGTTGGTACTCCCCGGCATTGAAGAAGACATCGCTGCCGGTGGTGAAGGCTCGAGCGCCGAGGTCTGAGGCGAGACGGTGCGCGGACGGGGAGTCGTGGATCCGGGTGTCGGCAAAACGGGTGCCGAAACGGGGCTCGAAATAGCTCCGGGTGGCGGCTGTCAGGCTTTCCCCGCCACCGCGCGCGGCACCGATGCCGCGCTCGATATGGCTGTCGGGTTCGCCGACCGGCCCATCGGCCGAGGCTTGCAGCAGTTCCTCTTCCTCGTCGCGGGTGGCAACGGCGCCCTCGGGCATTCTCTGGATGGCAAGCATGTCGAGCGGGCTGATACTGACCGCCTGAGGCGTGTCCGCCGTGACCCGCTGAGCCACCTGGTCGGCCTCCCGCTCGTAGCGGTCGTTGGCCTTACCGACCTGCATCTTGGTTTGCACGGCCTTGCGGCCCGCACCGCGGTTCAGCAGGGCTTTCACCTGCCTGCTGTGGCGACTGTCGCTGCTGCGGTCGGCACCGGATGCGCCGGCCGGCTTGTGGGCGTAGGTGTGCATCTCAGTAAAACGCCTTGCCGTAGTTGGCCACCAGCCAGTCGGTCAGTGCCCGGTCTTTCTTGCTGTCGCCCAGCAGGGCGCCGTATGACTTCAGGGTGGCGTCGATCAGCTGGTCGCTGGCCTTCTTGATTTCGGTTGCGTCCTTCGGCGTCAGCGGCAGCTTCAGCGAGCCCGAGTGACCGCCCATATCGCTGACCACCCGGGCGATGCTTTCCGCCAGCACGATATCCAGCTGCGTCACCGTCTCATGGCCGGCCGCCTGGCGGTGCAGGCTGAGGCCCATCAACTTCGATATTTTCTTCAGTTCCGCAAGGTCGGCCTTGAACTTGGCGTGCTTCGACGC
Source organism: Marinobacterium aestuariivivens (assembly GCF_042661465.1). Lineage (NCBI taxonomy): Bacteria > Pseudomonadati > Pseudomonadota > Gammaproteobacteria > Oceanospirillales > Oceanospirillaceae > Marinobacterium > Marinobacterium aestuariivivens. Next base: position 2,905,035 of record NZ_JBHSWE010000001.1, read on the forward strand.
CAGCAGGTCCTTGCGGTATTTCACCAGCGCGAACTGCACCTCGACGGCGGCATCCCAGCCATGGCGGAAATACTCGGTCGTCGCCAGCCGGACATCGTCCTCCAGGGTCAGGGCCGCGCCGCTGACCGCCTTGCCCGGCGTGAACTCGGTATCCTTGTCGTAGGCGCTGGTGTTGAGCCAGCGACGCACAAACTCCTCGTAATGGGCGGCGTTTTGCAGCTTGCGCGTTTCCGCCATGCCGGCAAAGGCATCCTTGCCGGTGCTCGGGGGTAGTAGCCATGATCCTCGATGGCGCCGTCGGCGAGATGCGCCGCTTCGTGCACCAGGGTGGCGACGGACTCCTTGCTGTCGGTCACCATCGCCACACCGGGCTCGAGGTGGATGACCTGGTCATCGAAGTCGGCCCAGCCACCCAGGTAGAGCGCGGCGTCATCGCGGTTGTAGTCGGTGTTGACGCTTTTATCGAGGGCTGCGGTGTTGTCGACGAAGGCCTGCAGCCGGTCGCCGGCCTTCTTGTATTTGCTGGCGGCGTCGGTCTGCTTGCTGCCGAATATCCGCGTGAGCATGGTTTTCGAAGCTTCCGCCTTGCGTATGATCTTGATCGCCCACTTCATCGCCGAGCGCAGCTTCGGCCGGTCCTTGTCCTTGATCCTGGCATTGGTATCGAGCACCGACATGTAGATGACGGTGCGATCCGCAGCATCGACCGCCGTCTCGAAGGCCGCCTGGTCGATGGTACCGGGTGCGGGAAAAATGGCGTCGATGATGGTATCCAGCGAATCCTTGCTCTTGAGCCGGTTGTCTTTTTTCAGCCGGATCAGTGCCGTCTTCACCAGTTCCTTCAGTTCGGCCTGGTCGAGCCCCAGGGTCTTGCTTTCGGTGATGTCCTTGAGGTTGTTGAAGCGTGGCAGCCGGTAGCGGCGGCGGCCCCGGCCGAAATAGCTGCGTCGGACGTCGCCGGGGATGGCGAGCGAAACCCTCCCGCTGCGGGCGATCGCCGCCGGCGCTCTGGCCTGCTGGGCGCTCTGCGGCGTGGCCGGTGCAGCGACGGGGGCTCGACGCTGGGTGCGCACGGCGTCATGCCCCCTTCAGTCTGGCTTTGGCCTCGCGGCTGATGGTCCGTGCCGTGGTCTCGTCGATGCCGGCCTGCACCAGTTGGGTGGTGGTCACCTTCGATAGCTCCGCCACCGTGCGGATGTCGAGTTCGCGCAGCGAGGCGTCCACTTCAGGCGACACCGCGCTGATGCTCCGGACCGGGCGGTCAGCGGTAATTTCCCGGTTGATTTCCGTGCGCATGACTCTGATTTCCTCCAGATCGCTGCGCAGGGTGTTGAGGCCGCTGGTCAGTTCCCGGTTCTGTTCCGTCATTTCCGCCAGCTGCGTCTGCTGCCGGTCCCGTTCCGCCCGGACCTCGTCGAGCTGCTTTTGCAGCGTGCTGATTTCCGACTCGGTCTGTAGCTTCTGCGTTTCCAGCCGCTGCAGCTCCTGGCCGGCCTTGTCCAGTTCCAGTGCTGCCTTGCGGCGCTCCAGGGCCTCGAGCTCGTCTGCAGACAGGGCCAGTTCCGGTGACGTTTTTTCAACGTGGTAGAACTCGATGACGCCGTCTTTTTCGATCAGGGTGACCCTGGTGCCGGGCTCGATCACCTGAGGTGTGCCGGCATAGGCTTCGGCATAACGGCCGGCATAGCGCTCGTCGTACGTCTCGACGGTAGCGACTTCGATGCCGCGTTTTTCCAGCTCGGCCCGGGTCGTCGGGGTGTCGCTGCCAATGTAGGTTTGCTTGGACACGCCCGGCTCAGCGGTCTGGGCGCCCCGAACCCGCTGCATGCCCGCGTCCATGAAGGTCTTGCCGTAAAAACTCAGGGATTTTTTCTGCTGCTCCCATAGCGCTCCCCTATCGGTGCGGTTGAAGGATCTCTGGGTTTGCTTGATGGCACCCGCTTCGGTCAGGGCCTTTTGTCCGCTCTGGTTGTCGCGACCGGGTTCCGGCAGCAGCTTGTCCCGGAAGGCGCCGAAGACATCCGGCAGTATCGCGCAGCAGAACCTGGCGATGCCCTTTTTCAACAGCGGCAGGACGGGAATGAGCGAGGCCCAGTACTCCAGGGTGGGGAAACTTTTGACGGTCTTGCGCCTGTCGAAATTGCAGATCTTGTAGACCTGGCCATCGCGTATCTCGACGGTCGCCAGCCAGAGCTTTTCGTCGTCGTCGCAGGTTGGGCACTTCACCAGCAGGTGATGACAGAAGCAGTCTTTCAGGTATTGCAGGACATTCGAAACCAGGCCCCAGAAAGCCAGCAGAATTTCGTAGCGGTAGCTCTCCAGCGCATCGTTGAAGGCGCTGGTCGGCGCGAGCTCGCTCACCGGTGTCACGGTGACGGTCTTGCTGACGAAGTTGAGGGTGTAGACCGCTTCCATCGCGGCCGATGCGGCCATGTCCACCGGCCCCACCTGCACCGGAATGCGGGCGCTTTCGGTCGGGCGGGCATCGCGGTCCAGCGGCTGGAGACGGCATTCGTTCTCCACGGCCACCAGCAGGCGCTCACCGGGTGCGTGCCAGTGCAGCCAGAGATCCGAGGTACCCAGGCTGGTGCCGCCGGTTTCGACCATGCCGTCGGGGCTCAGCGGCAGCGGGAACGCCGATACCCGCTTGCTGGCGCCGGCGGAGCCCTGGGTGATGCAGTAAAGCCGGGCGCCTCGCTCGCCAGTGGTCGCATTGGTGCTGTCCTCGGCGCGGCTCATCGCCAGGTTGCCGCTGCCGAGCAGGCTTTGTCCCTGGGCGTTGCGCAGCGGCGTGGTGATCTGGGGCGTGAGGTTCTCGCCGCTGGCGCCGAGGTCACACTGCACGATGTTCCGATACAGGCCGTCGCTGGCGGTTTCGTCCGAGGATGCGCACCAGGCGGTCCGGCTTTCGAGGTCCACGACGACCTGCCCGCTGGCCTGAAAAGCGTAAAAAGGCGTCAACTGCGGCTTGGTGTCCGCCGCGATCACATCGGGCTCGACACGATACAGGCCCTTGCCCTTGCCGATGGCATAGATCAGGTCCTTGTCCCGGTTCGCCATCAGCATTTCGGTCACCAGGATGTCGCAGAGTACGCTCGATTGTTCCCATTCGTGGGTTTCGCCGATGCGAGCGGCACCGAACAGGGTGTCGGTGCCGCGAACCGCGGCGCAGGCGTAAAGCCGGCTGCCATCGTTGCTGAAACAGAGGGCGGTGATTTCGGCCCCTGGGCGGCGGGCATTTCCAGCACGTCCACCAGCCGTTTGGATTCGAGGTCGAAGCGGTGGATGCTGTTGTCGGTGCCGCCATAGCTATAGAGATGTTTCTGGTCGGGGTGCAGGGCAAGGCGGCTATGGTCGCCGCGGCTGAAGAGGGTGTCGATCCGGTGTTCTTCGAAGGGGTACGGCGGAAACTCCGCGTCCTGGAACAGGGCGCAGAAGGTACGGCTGCGCAGCAGGTCCCGCAGCCGGTTGTAGAACTCCAGCAGAATCCGGTGCTCCCGCTGCGAGGTCCAGACGAAGTGGCCGTGATGGCCGAACAGGAACCAGGCGATGAGGTTGAAGACACTGATGGTCTTGCGTCTCTGATCGGAGATCAGCACCCCCTGTTCGGATTCGATTTCCTCCAGCTCGTCGTCGTCCTGAAAGCGGATCTCCACCGCCAGCGCCATCACCAGGTCCTGCAGGCAGTGCTGGTAGAAATCGTACAGCAGGGTGCCGTCGAGCCAGGCGTACTTGTTGTCCTTGGACCAGGGCTCGACCACGAACCGGGGCTCCGGATCGCCTTTCTCGATGCGCAGGCAAAAGGTGCCGTCGCCGTCCACCAGCAGCGTCTCGTCCCGCTGCTGTTCCAGCGCCGCGATCATATCCAGAATCGGCACCTCTGTCGGCTGCGGGCCTTGCAGCACCAGATCCTCCCCTGGCAGGTGAGGGCATAACCCGGGGTGACGCAAAGGCTGCGGCGCCCGCCGGCACTGGCTGTGCCCTCGTCCGTGGGTTCGTCCGCCGGGTCGCCGTGCCCGGCGCAGCATTCGGCGATCAGGCCGCAGACGATGCCCCAGCCGTGCAGGTGCTTGTTGTGCCACTTCAGATCCCGCTGGCGGCACAGGTGATCCAGCGCCTCCTGCACATTGTCCACGTCGGGCATGTCACAGACGCTGTTGTCGTAGCAGACGTCTTCGGCGCGGATATCGGTCAGCGGCGGAAACTCGAAGCGCTTGCACTGGTCGCTGTCGTAGAGCCTGAATTCGCCGTCGACCACCGAGCCGATGGTCATGTAGCGGTGCTCGATGCCCTGCGGCGGGGCATCGTCCAGTAACAGTGGATCCAGCGCATGCACCGCTTCGCGCACCGCGATCTGCCAGTAGTCCCCGCTCAGCAGGGCGTTGTCGTCCAGTGCCAGTGTCAGGGTGATCGCATCCAGCACCAGGATGACGGTGCTGCCGTTGCTCACCCGGCCGGGCGTATTGGCGCCCAGCCCGGTGGAGAGTTCGACATTACGATCGAAGCCGCTGTCGAGCTGCCATTCGTCCGCGACCCGGTCTAAGGTCGCAAAGCCGTCCCAGCGGCGCACCAGCGGCAGGTTGGCGGGCTCGGAGCCGGCACTGGGGAAGCCCTGCACCAGCTCGCCGCGGGTTGCTGAAAAGCCTTCGGCGAAATGCCGGCCGAGATGCTTCTCGGAAGCGAACCCGGTGTCGGCGCCGCTGAAGAACTCGTAGCACCAGGATGCCTTGGCGAACCCGGGCGGCAGGGTATCCAGCGCATGCTGCTCGGCGCCGTTTTCCGACGACCACTTCAGCACCAGCCGCGACGGTTGTCCGCCGGCGTCGTATTCGACCCGGTGAACCTCCACCCGGAACAGGTAGTTGCCGATCTTTTCCTGCAGTGCCAGTTCCTCGGCACAGGGATCGCAGAGATCCGGCTCGGTGCTGCCTTCGCGCAGTTCCAGGCTGAGTCTTGCCGTGCCCGTTTTCGGATTGACCTGCGGGTCCTCCGGATCGATGTCGGGGCCGCACCACTTCAGCTGGCACATGACCTGGCGTCGGCTGCAGGTGTCGGCACCGTTGAGTGCGGGGTCGATGACGTCCGGATCCTCCAGCGCGGTGACGGTGCGTTCCCAGACGTCGAGGTAGAGACGGTGGTCGCCCCCGGGAAGCGGACAACCGGGGAAGTCCGCCTGGTTGCGAATATCGCCGATGCTGCCGTCCGCGGGCGCCTCGTCCGCCGCCGCGGGCACCAGCCGGGCGGCGACGCCTTCGATCACGGCATCGCCGTAGTGCAGGACGACGGCGCCCGCCGCATCGCGGCGGACGATGCCGCTGTCCCGCGGGGTGCCGGTCAGCACCGCCTGCAACAGCGCCTGTCGCACGCGCTCGCCATCGATGAAATTGAGTTCGTTCCAGTCCGCGTCGGTGAGCATACGGCCCATCTGCTGGAAAACGCCGTTGTATCGTTTGCCGGGATCGAAGCTGTTGCGCGACAGTTGGGTTTTCATAGTCGTTCCATCGTCAATTCAGGGCAGTTGCAGCAATTGAGGATCGGGTATCAACACCGCGTGCCGCCCCATGGGCAGGAAGTCGTCCAGTTTTTCCACCACGGCCTCGAACAGCCGGGTCAGGTACAGATCGTGATAGCAGCCGGCTTCGGTGCCGTCCTCCGCGGCGCGCTTGACGGCGTCGGGACTCGCCGGGTGAATCACGGCGCAGCTGCGCTCGCCAAAGCGGTGGCTGAAAAATACCGGCCGCTCGGTGGAGCAGGCATGCAGCCTGAGCCCGCCGGTCGGCTGACCGGCGGGCAGGACGCAGAACCGCAGGCAGCCGGCCTTGGGGGGCTCGTGGCTGTCGTGGTCGCTTTTGAAGTCCCCGGTGAAGATGCAGTCCGATGCCTGCAGCTGTTCGCTGAAACAGCTGTTCAGCACCGTGCAGTACTCCAGCCGGGTCAGGGCGCGCGCGCCCTGGAGACTCTTGAACAGGGTGTTGCGCGCCTTGATTACCGGCGTTTCGAGGTCAATGGCGTGGGCCTCGACCCGTCGCACCGCGCAGTCGACGAACTCCACGCGGCCGCCGTCGAGCTCCAGGCTGTTGTCCAGGATCAGGCCCTCGAAGCGGACGGTGAGGGCATCGGCGGGCCCGACGCCGCTGTCTTCCTGCAGCAGCCTGATCACCCGCCGGATGCGCACGGGCCTGTACCCGGCCTGGCCATGGGAGCGGTTGCGATAGATCCGCAGGCCCGGCTGTTCGATGATTTCGATGTGCTCGAGAAAGGCGGTACCGGGCTCGTCCTGCCACTGTACGGTGGTGATCGGCGGCTGGAAGAACCCCGGCGGTGGTGCCGTGTAGAGCAGGATACTGGCGGGGTGGTGATGTCCGGTCTGCCAGTCCGGGCAACGGATATCGACGGTGCGGCGGGATACGTCATCGAAGGCGCCGGGGTGGCAGGGGGCGCCGTGGCGGCTGGCCTGGCGCCAGACCCGGGTCTCGCCGTCGACGGTGCTCTGCTGGCTGCCGGGGCCCTGCTCCGCGGTGATGGCGCCCGCCGGTCGCGAGATGTCCGGGGTCACCGCCGGCAGCCCCGGGTGCAGCGCCGCGAATGAAGGCGGCGTGTCCGGCACATCCCCGTCGTAGCCGAAGTGACGGGCGGACACCAGCGGCATGTTCAGGCGCGGGGTAGTGGCGACCCGCTGCCAGCCTTCGTGAACCACGACCTCGAGCCCGGCGATGGCCTCGGCGATCGCTTCGAGGGTCTGCAGGCTGCCCTTGCCCTGGCGCCAGGCGACGGCATTGGCGACTTCGGCACGGCGGCCCTCGGCGGTGGGCGAGACCAGGCGGACGTCGAAGAGGTCGGCGAAATAGGGGATCAGCCAGTCCTGCAGCGGCGCCTCGTCCTGTTCCGGAGCGGCGACGAAGTTGTCGGCGAAGCGCTGTCGCAGTGTGCCTTCTATCTGGTCCAGCAGATGGCCGGCGCCGGCCAGCAGTTTCTGCAGGTCGCCGCTGTCCCGGTTACGGTAGACGGCGGGGAGGACGTCGTAGAGTACCGCGGCTGCGCCTTCGAGATCGTTGCGTGCCATCACAAACTCCATTCGTGGCTGCGGATGGTGATGCGGGACAGGGCGTCATCCAGGTACAACAGCTGCTCCGGGCGCGCGCTGATGCGGCGCACCGAGCCGTCGGGGGCCTGAACGACCCGCGCGGCGGTGGCCGGGTTGCCGTTGCCGTCCAGCAGCTGCGCATCGACGGTGACGCTGCAGTTGCTCACGCCCTCGACGCTCTCGATGGCCGCTATGATCTCCGAGCGGAACAGCGGCGTACCCAGTCTGCGCCGGCTCAGGGAAAAGGTATCCAGCAGGGCTTCGCGCACGGCGTCGACCACGATCTCGGGCTCGAACGCCGCGCTGTCCACGGCGATGCTGGCATCGACGGAGAAGATCAACGGCTGCCAGGGGGCGACCTCGACCTGGACATGGGGCTCCGCGCGCTGTTGCAGGAAACTCTGCAGGTCCTGCTGCAGGTTGCCCAACTCGCTGCCGCCCGCGGGCAGAACGACGACCCGGACGATCTCGCCGGGGCGGGCATCGGCCGGCGGCCTGAAGGCCCGCGCCTGCCAGACGCCGGACTGGCTCGTCGCCAGATGCTGGAAGTCCACCAGCGACACCGCCCGCCCCAGCGTCAGGGTCGAGGCCGGGGCATTGTCCCGCAGGGTGGCGGTATCTTCCCGGTCATTGCCGCCGCTGGCGGGCAACGGCTGCAGGAAAGCATCGATCCAGGGGTGGCTGCCGACCGTCTTGACCAGCCTGCCGGGGAAAGGTTGCCGACCAGGCCTGCGCCGCGCCGGTAACGCACGCGCACATTGTTGTTGCCGGTGGGCAGGCGGCGGCCGTGCGTGCCATCGCCGAAGCTCAGGCTGGCGTTGCCGTTCTCCAGCAGCGCCACGGCATAGTGATGATCCTCCGGTCCGGAGTCGCCGAGGCTGTACACCTGCAGCCACTGGCGGTCGTCGACCCGCACTTCGATATCGGCCCGGACGCCCTGGGCGAAGGCGGGATCGGCGATATGGCTGAGGTCGTCCGCCTTGAGTTCAAAGGTCTGGTTGCCGAGCGTGGCGTCGCCCGACCCCAGTACCTTTTCCCTGGCGGTTTCGCCGTGGCCGGCGGCGACCGCGTTGCCATAGATCAGGGTGTTCCAGGCCGCGAACCCCTCTGCGGGCGGCTGCAGCCGTATCCGGTTTGCTGCCCGGTCGACCTGGGTGACCAGGGCCTGCCGGGCCCGGGCGCCGTCGCTGACGATCACCCTGCGCCCGGGTTTCAACGACGCGGGCAGGCTCTGCAGGCGGATGTTGTAATCCCCGTCCATGATGCTCGCCGTATTGCGGTCGAAACCGGCGGGGCGCAACCGGTGCCTGAAGTTGCCCTGTAGCAGGGCGGCATTGACGGGCGAGGGTGTCAGTTCCAGCTGCACCGAATCCGCACCGGCGTCCAGCGACTCGAGGTGTGCTGCGGAGTATTCGCCGTCCTGGTCTTCGACCACCAGCAGATCGCCGGTGCTCAGGGATTCAGCCTTGCCGCTCAGCTCCACCGACAGCTGGCTGGCATAGGAAACGCTGTCCAGCAACTGGTCGCCGGTGGTGTAGTACAGCCAATAGTAGCCGGGACTGGCGAGATAGTCGTGGGCATCGCTGACGGTCTGCACCGAGGCTTCGCCGACGCGGACCAGCCCCGGGGTAAACAGCGCGCCGGACTGGCGGTCGGCCTCCAGCGGCAGGACGATGCGGTTCTCCTCATGGCCGTCATCGTCGATGGTGTAGCGCTGGCGATGAGCTTCGAGCGCCAGGAACACTTCAGTACCGGCGCTCGGCCCGTTGCGGTCGAGGACAATGCGGGAGCCCTCCGAGGCCTCGACACGCGCGGCCTGCCAGTTGCCTCCCTGGTACCACATCAGCACCGAGCCGTCCGCGACCGGAATGCCGCCGGGCGGCAGACTGACGACGTTCTGGCCGGATACCTTCGGCGCCCGGCGCGAGCGGGCCGTGAGCCACAGCGTGGTGTCCGCCAGCGACGGTTGGGCGGGCCAGCCCGGCGCGGGGTTGTGCAGCTTGAGCTGCAGCGCATCGGGTGCGAGACCTGCGAGACTCACCGCGACGAAGGTGTTCATGCAGGCGAGGACGCCGACATCGCCCACCGATGAGCCCTCAAGGGCAGCCGCCAGCGGGAAGGTGACGATATCGCCGCTTTGCGCCAGCGTTGCCGTCGAACGGTTCCAGTCCGCCGCCCGCAATGCGTTCAGATCGGCGTCGAGGTCGATCGCCTCGAGGGTTTCGAAGATGACCGGTGCCGAGCCGTCGTCGGGTTTGCTTTTCACGCCGAAACCCTTGTCGAAGGTGCCGCTGATGCCCTCGGCCGCCAGCAGCGCCAGGGTCGTGCTGGCGGAGGACTGGGGCGCGGGCCGGTAATTCAGCAGCGCCACCAGCTTGCGCAGGTTTTCCCATTCGGTGGCGGTGGCGAGGAAGGTTTCGTTGCTGTTGGCGTCGATATGCTCCGTCAGCACGTGGGCGGATCGGGCGAGAGCGCGCATGATCTCCCAGGCGTAGTCCCGCCGGGGGCCTGGTACTGTTGGCGCAGGCACTCGGTTTCCGTGGTGGCGCCGCCGGATTCCGTATCGATTTCCAGTTCCGGCCACTGCAGCCCGGATGCGGAGTTGAAGGCCCGCGCCAGGCCCTGGCGCAGGGTTTCGAGATGGGTGACGGCGTTGCCGTCCACGTAGCGCAGGCGCGAGAGGCCGGCGCGGTTCCAGCGGGTCAGGTCGGTACGCTGCAGGCGGTCTTTCATCCCTTTTCTCCTCCCTGCACCTTGATGCGCAGGGTGCCGCGCTCCGGCGCGCCGGGACGGCTGTCGCAGATGGCGATTTCGATGCCGTCGAGCCGGATCAAACCGGCGCCGGACTGGTCCGGCCAGCGTTTGCCGACCCTTTTGAAACGGTTGAGGCAGACGGCCTCGACGCCGTCGAGTGCCATCACCCGTTCGACGATGTCGCTGGCATGGATGTCCTCGCCGAAGCGCAGTCGGCCCGGGGCGAAAAAGTCCCGGATCTCGTCAGCCACGGCGCGGCGGATTTCCGACTGGTAGTAATTGGCGGCCGCCCGCACCGCCAGCGAGATGTCGATGCCGATGCGCTCGGCATCCCGCAGCAGCACCTCCTGGCCCGCCATGCGCCAGCGGTCCACCAGCGGGCGCAGCAGGGTGCGGGCGCTGATATCCGGCGCCCACAGGAGCGGCGGCAGCCGGTTGGCCCGATGGAACGCCTCGACCTCGTAACGAAAGCGGGGAAACGCCGTTCCGAGCTCGCTGCTCAGGGTCTCCAGGTCCAGCGGGATGTCCTTTAGCAGGGTCACCGCCACCTCGATGGTCTGCCAGGCGCCGGACCAGCGGCTGCCGGCTTCGGCCCGCAGCACCAGCGGGTGCTCGGCGAGATTGCCGAAGTCCGGCAGCGTTACCATGCGCCGCTGGCGACCGATCCGCCGCGGGCCGTCGCGGCGGGCCTGGTCCATGGCGTCGGGGTACAGGGTCCAGAACCGCTCCAGGGTATGGCGGCGGCAACGGCGGACGAACGCCGGTGCGCTGTCCAGCAGGTCCTGCACGCTGTCCATGATGTTCTCGTCCGCGGCACCGGGCTCGGACAGAAAGGCCAGCACCCGCTGCTGGTCGGCAGGGGGCAGTGCCTGCAGGGCCTCGTCGAGCTGCGGTCGCAGCGCCCGGAACGCCGGCAGGAATGCCGACAGCCGGCGCAGGCGGGCTTCCTGCGTCTCGTCGAAGCCGGGCACGGGTTCGGGAACCGCTGCACGGGAAGGCGCCTCGGCCACGGCGTCGTAACCGATCATCGACAGCAGTTTGCGCACGCTGTCCGGGCGTCGTGCCGTTTCCAGAAAGGCCTCGGCCTGGCTGCGGTCCAGACTGTCCGAGTACTGGTCCAGCAGCACCGAGAAGGCTTCCACCAGCACCACTTCCATATCCGCCGGCGTCCAGCGCCTGCGCTCCGGGAAGCGGGCGGCGAGTTCTTCGAGCATCGCGAGGCGGAAGCCGTCGTAATCCCGCTGCAGCCAGTCGAAATCGTCGCCCAGGCGCGGCAGGGCCTCGGGCAGGACGGCCTCGCGGCGACCGCAGTCGCCACAGTGATCATGAAAGGTCAGCGCCAGTTTCGGTGCATCCGCCATCAGAGTGCTCCCCTTCGGCAAAGCGCAGCTTCTCGGTGTGGTTGATGGCTGCGAGGGTGTAGGCGATGGTGATGATGAGTTTTTCGCCGTCGGGCTCGACGGAGACGTCCAGGCTTTCGGGCACCACTTCGCCTTTCAGGGCATCGATCAGGGCGGCGGTCAGCCGCTTGTTGGTCACCTCCGCCAGCGCATGGTTGTTGGGTTCGAAGATCAGCGCCCGCACGCCGATGCCGAACTCGGGGCGGAACCAGCGCTCGCCGGGGCTGGTGAAGAGTATCTGCTCGATCTGCTCCCGCACGTGCTGGCGCCGGTCGCTGGTGACGCCGCCGCCGGCCGCGATCTTGAGCGGAAAGCGCAGGAAATCCTGTTTGTTCAGTTGCGTGCTCATGATGCTGTGGTCTTCAGGGTCATGACGGCGGGTGTGAGCGGCGGAATCGGCGGCCCCGAAGGCGATCCCGGCGCCGTGCAGGCGTGGGTGTGGGAGTTGAACAGCGAGAGAAAGGTCTGGGCCTTGATCAGGGCCTCCCCGCCGCTGCCGCCGATCGCAACCTGCTGGCCCTCGATCTTGATGACCGTGCCCTTGATGGTGATGCCGGCGGCCGCCATTTCGGTGCTGTTGCCGTTACTGTCCTGAATCTGCGTGCCGCTGCTGTCCATGGTGATCCGGTTGCCGGAGGCGTCGGTCAGTTCCACCCTGTTGTTCTCGGCATCCAGGTGCAGCACGGCGCCGCTGGCGTCGGTCCAGTTGACGCTGCCCTGGGGCGAGACGGTCAGCTCGGTGCCGGCCGGATGCGTGAGGCGGAAGCTTTCCTCGCCGTCGGTGTCGTCGAATTCCATGACATGGCCGGAGGGGTGGCGAAGCGCCTTTTCTCGGGCGGGACGTCGCCGGCACTGGTGTCCGGTTGCCAGAAGGTGCCGACCCAGATGGGCTGGTCGATATTGCCGGCTTCGAACTCGACCCAGACCTGGGCGTCGATCTCCGGAATGGTATAGCAGCCCTGGCCGTCTGCGCCGCCAAAGGGCAGGCAGGGCAGCGCCCAGTTGGAAGTCTGGTCGCCGAGCACGGAGGGCACCTGCAGCTTCAGGCGGCCGCGGTGCTCCGGATCCTGGTTGTCCACCACCCGGCCCCGATGTTTGCCGAATACCCGTTGCTGTGCCTCGGTCGCGAGCCGCCTGAGTATCTCGTCCATCACACCTCCTCTATCACACTACCGCGGCCAGGGGTTGGCCGTGGCCGACTGATCGTCGCCGTAGCCGTTGCGCAGCAGTTTGAAGCTGACCCTGTAGCCGTTGCTGTCGAAGCGGTGGGTACAGGCGTCGACGTACCAGCGGCCGCCGTAGCGTTCTCCGGCGCCGTCGACGAGCACCGGCTCGCCGATGCGCAGCACGTTGGCGTAGCGGCTGCCGTCCAGTTCCCCGGAACCCTTGATACGCATGGCCGCCCGGTTGGCGGCGGCCTGGGCGCTGACACGTGCCTGCTGGTCCGACACCCGTCCGGCGCGCGGCACCTGCCAGGTGAAATCCCCCGGTGCATCGCTGGTGGCCGGGCGCGTGCCCAGCAGGGGGCTGTCGGGCTCGACGGTTTCCACCTCGGGCTCGGTGCCTGTTTCCGCCGCCAGCTGGTACTGCACCTGGTCGGGCTGGTGGCCGTCGTCGTCGACGGAAAAGCTGATGCAGTTGGTATCGGTGCCGGCGTAGACCAGCATCGCCGGCTGGGGCTCGAGGTCGAGGCGCATCGGGCCAATGTAGAGGCTGTCCTCGAGGAAGATCATTTCGTTGCCGTTGGCGTCGGCCCGCTGCTTGAGAAAGCGCAGGTCGGTGGCGTTCTGGTTGAGGTTCTGGATCGGGAACACCGGACCTTCGTAGCGAATGTCCTGGTCGCTGCGCCGGGCGATGATGTCGGCGATCCGGGCGTCATCGGTGGTGGCGTCGTCCTCCGCCCACACCTGGTTGATGTGGGTTCGGTCCATCAGCAGCGAGGCATCCTGGCATTCGACGCTGAGTTTCGCGGCGCCCTGGTCTTCGGGGCATTCGAGTTTCACCTGCCGGACGTAACCGCCCATCAGGTATTGTTCCTGGTCGCCGAACACCGCTCTGATATCGATCCGGCGCCAGGGCTTGATGCGCTCGTCGTCGGCCACAGTCCAGTTGCCGTCCTCGATGCGCCGGGTGTCGAATTCCAGCTTCGCCGTGGTCCAGTTGCCGCGGTCGGCATCCACCTCGACCAGCGCCAGGGCCGGGTACAGGTCGTCGATCTCGGCACCGTCGATCAGCACCCGGCACTCGGCCGGCCCCAGGGTATCGCCACCCAGCAGGTCTATGATCGACATGATGACTCCCTCGACCTCGGAATCAGGATCACCCGGTCCGTTAAGGCCGCGTCCGGCGCCGCGCGGAAAAAGGTGTATGTGGGGTTGGCGTCGATCTCTGTGCCGGCGACCAGCACCGGCATTTCGCCGCCGGCCCCAGGGCTCGCCACCCAGCAGGTCTATGATCGACATGACTACTCCCTCGCCCTCGGAATCAGGATCACCCGGCCGACCATGGCGTCATCCAGCACCTCGCGGGCGAAGGTGGCTGTAAATGTGAGCGTGGGGTTGGCGTCGACGATCCGCCACCACAGCCGGCAGTCCTTGTAATAGTGCTGCGCCAGCCGGTCCAGCCGGTCGCCTTCCACCACTTCGTGCTCGATGACGCCGCTGGCCGCGCCGATGGCGCGGGTCTGCAGCCCCGGGAAAATCTCCGGGTTGCTGAAGCGCGAGGTGTTCCGATAGCGGGATTTTTTGCTCAGCATGATTCATACCCCTGTTCATATCACTGCGGTCGCAAGGGTGGGCACGACGTTCAGCGCCGCACCGACGGCCTGACGGATCTGCTCCACCTTGTAGAAGGGGTTGTCGCCCTCGATCACCTGGAAACTCAGGGTGACGTTGGCGCGATAGGGTTGCAGCGTGGGCAAATGGGCGGTTTCCTCGACCTGCACGCTGGTCAGGAACACCGGCAGAATGTGCGTGCCCCAGATCAGCAGCAGCACCGACGGGTGGGTATCGCGCTGGAAGGCCCTGGCGCTGCCGAGGCCCAGGGCGGCCAGGGTGGTGAAGCCGCCCGGCCCCTGGACTTGGGTTCCACCATGCTGCGCAGGGTATCCAGTTCCGGTTCGATGCCGAGGGTGATCGCGTTGCCATGCCCGATGGCATTGGGGTCGGCCATGCGGTCGGTGGCATCGAGTAAAATGCTGAGGTCGAATTTCTCCGGCTCGACGGATACGCCCTGGGCCACGCGGGGCGTGTCCAGCGGCGTGGTGAAGCCGTAGCCGCCCTTGGTGCCCGGGGCGTTGCCCGTGGTGATGTTGACCGTGCGGGTCCGGGTAATGGTCTGGGGATTGAACTCGAAGTACAGCACCAGGGGCGGCAGGTTGAAGCCGTATTCCATCAGAAAGCCGTGGCTGAGGTTGACTGCCATGGTCTATATCTCCTGTGCAGCGCCGCTGCGCAATTGCCGGCAGATGGCCTCCGCGATCTGCAGACCGAGGCGCCTGTCGCTCAGGGCCGGGTCCAGTTCGAGGGGGGACATCGAGCCGTTTCAGGGTTTTCGTCTGCTGCCCGAGCGCCAGGTCACCGAGCAGCTGCTGGCGCAGGCCGGCCCCGACCTCGCGGGCGATGGCGCCGGCGCGGTCCTGGAAAGCGGGCGCAAGGCGCAGCTCCAGGCGCCCTATGCTGATATCGATCATCCCGTGGCCTCCGCGATCAGGTGTTCCGGCAGGTACGCCGCGAGCTGGCCCAGATCCCCCGGCTGCAGCCGCGTCCGCTCCTTGGAGAGTTCCCGCCATACGGCGGTGGCGATGTGACCCAGTTGAATGGCGCCGTCGTCGGCGGCGGCGAGGTAGGCGGCATAGAGCGCCGCGTTACGGATCTGTCCGCCGGTGAGGTTGACCGCCTGTGCCAGCTGTTCGAGATCGACGTCCCCGGCCAGCGGCGCGCGCGGCGGCAACAGCACGCGCCACAGCCGGGCGCGCTCCGCCGCCTGGGGTTTGGGGAACTCCACCACCAGATGCAGGCGACGCAGAAACGCCTGGTCCAGCTGCGCGCGCAGGTTGGTGGTGAGAATGCAGGGACCTTCGTGGGCTTCCATCCGCGTCAGCAGGTAGCTGACTTCCATGTTGGCGTAGCGGTCCCGGGCATCCTTGATCTCGCCGCGCTTGCCCATCAGGGCATCCACTTCGTCGAACAGCAGCACCACCGGCCGCCGGTGGGCGGCGTCGAACAGGCGCGACAGGTTCTTTTCCGTTTCGCCGATGTATTTGCTTACCAGGCTCGCCAGGTCGACGCGATACAGCGGCCAGCCCAGCTCGTTCGCCAATACCTGCGCCGCGAACGTCTTGCCGGTGCCGGAGGCGCCGCTGAACAGCGCCACCGGGCCACCCGAGCTGCGCGCACCCCAGGCGTCGACGACTTTCTCCCGGTACTTGAAGTGATAGGAAAACTCGCGCAGCAGGCCGAGGCGGTCGGGCGGCAGCACCAGTGCGTCGAACCGCGCTTCGCCGCCGACGCGGCTGGCGCCGGGAATCGACGAGACTTCGGGCCTTTGCAGCAGCCGCGAAAGGGTACCGGGCTCGGCACGAATGGCGGCGGTGACGTCCTCGGCGCTGACGTCGAGCAGCCGGTCCTCACCGCAGGCGAGATTCCGGATCAGGTAGTGGAGCCTTTCGTTCTCGTCCACATCCAGCGCCAGCAGGGCGTGGATCAGTACGGCGCTGGCATGATGGTGCTGGCCGCCATTGAGGTCGCGGTATATCCAGGCCAGTGGCGGATGGGCCTGGGGACCGATGACGCAGGCAAGCAAATCCATTGCCAGCGGCGGCGCCTGGGTGCGCAGCAGCCGGCGCCAGGGGCTGAAGGGACCATTGCGGAGCTGGACGACCTGCGCCTGCAAGTTTTGCAGCTGTTTCAGGGTGTCGCTGTCGGGGGCCCTTCCGGACCGCGAATCGAGCAGGCAGCGTCCCAGCACTTCCAGGCGCAGCCACTCGGCATCCAGCGTCGGTGTGCTCTCCACGGCTTGCTGCGGCGTCGGACTGTTCATCAGCTGCTCCGGTACAGGTTGATCAGTAGCGGATTGCTTTCCAGCCGGATGGGCGCCGCGCCGGGAAAGGGCGCCACCTCACGGCTGGCCGTCAGCAGACCCTGGGCCGCGTCCTGGTCGGGCGCAAGCGCAAACGGCAGCGCAACCTGCAGTGGAAAGGTACCCGGCTGTGGAGCCGGAATGGCATCCGGGGTAATGGCGTCGTGGCTGGGCGAGGCGGCTACCGGGGCACCGCTGTCGTTCCACTGCGAATCGTCCCAGACTTTCCAGTTCAGCTGCACCGGCTCCCCCGGTACACCGGCCAGCCAGATTCGGGGCGTGAACGCGGCGAACTCGGGGCTGTCGACATCGAAGCTCAGGGTATGGGCGCAGACATCGTCGAGTATCCAGCACAGCGCCGGTTGCCACTGGGGATTGTCGACGTCGATGCGTACCGGGTGCACAACCGGGTGCTCCACGATGCCGGAAAACCCGGCGTGGCGGGCACTCATGTCGACCAGGGCTTCCTGGCCGATGGCGGCGACCAGCGGCGGTTTGGCGGCGGGCGTGATCGGCGTGATCACCGCCAGCGCCATTTCGTAGATCAGCGAGGGACGGTAGGTGGTGTCGCCCTGGGTGGACCAGACCTGGTTGATCTGCTCGTCGGTCACCGGGCTGAATATCACCTGCAGGCGAATCTCTTCTCCGTCCGCAGACACCGGCTGCAGCACCGGCGTCTGGCGAAACAGCTGCATGATATGGCCGAGGATGCGCAGGTCGTTCTCGCCACTGGCAATGGGATCTTCGTCGACGGCGAAGGCGGTGATCAGGCAGAAGAGCCGGATGTGCCAGGGCTCGCCCGGTCGCAATCCGGCCTCGAAGCCGCCGGGCTCGAAGCGGTAGAAAAACAGGTTGACGCGATGCCCCGGCGCCACTGGCAGGTCCGCCGGTGCCCCCGTGCTGACCGTGACCGAGTTGCCGCCGGCGTTGAGGCCGTTGCGTACGAAGCTCTCGACCTCCCGGCAGACGATTGATAACGACGACGCTTGCGGCATCACAGGCTCCTGAGGAAATAGCGGCTGCCGGGATCAGGGTCTCGCTCAAGCCCGCCCCGGCGTTCCTTGTCGGGCCTTGTGGACTCCACCACCACGTTGATCTGTTCGATCCTGAGCTGTGGCGCTGCGCTTTGAGGCGACGGGCTTCGACGGGACGGCCCTGCCGGCTCGCGCAGCCAGGTTGCCGCTGTCGAAACCGGGGATGGCGGCGGCCGCTCCGTGACGCCGTGCTGTGCGACCGGATGGCTAAGCTGCCGTTGCAGCGGCTCGCGCCCCTCCCGCCCCTCCCGCGGCATGGGGCCGTTCTGTTGCCGCGATTCGCGGATTTCCGTGTAACTGACGGACCGGTGCTGAGAGATACCCTGTTCAGGCACAGGGCGTGCCGCGGCTTTAACCGATACCTCCGCACGCTTGCCGGCAGCGGCTTCGGCAGCGGGCGACGCCTGCGGATCGAGTCCGCGGGCAGTGGTTTCGGGCGACTGGGCAGAGGCGGGCGTGTCGCCGATATCAGCTCCGGCGGGCGCACCCGGCTGGCGTCGTTGCATCAGGATTCGCTCGGATCTTTCCACCAGGGTCTGCTGACTCAAGCGCAGCAGGTGCTCATGCAGGGTCGGCTGCGTGCTGGCCGGTCCGTCGGACCCGGCGGCGCCCTTCGCGGGTTTTGCTGCAGCGACGTGTTCGCGAGCGGGCTGAACATCGAAGGACTTGGGCTCGCCGTCATCAGGCTCGATCGTCGCCGCGTGCTCTGGCGGGAGCTGCGAAGGCGCAACGGTGTTACCGGCCTCTGTGCCGGAGTTGGCAGTGTCGCTTCCACCCGGCACGGTCAGTTCGACGGCGTCTTCAAAGCAGGTGGGGTTTAGCCCGGTGCCGCGCCGGTCCCGGGCATCGGCCACGATATCCGCCAGGTAGCCCATCAGTTTCCGGCCTCCGCGCCGCTATTGCCCCGGTTGGCTTCGATCAGCTGCAGGTAGTGGTGGCGCCGCCGTCTCGGCAGATCCAGGATCTCGCGTTGCGACCAGTGATAGGTGCTGGCCAGCAGATGGATCTCGGCGAGCAGGTTGTCGGGCGAGGTGTCGAGGCTCTGGTACGGGTCCACGTCGACGGTATTTTCCGTCTGGCACTGGGGACAGGGTGCCAGCAGCTGCAGGGCGACTTCCGGCGCCATGGCTTCAAGAGCCTGGTCCAGCTGTTCGATATCCTGCAGTGACAGCGTCGTCATATCGGGAGCGGGCCGCAGCAGCCCGGCCAGCAGCTGCCGTTGCTGCTCTTCTGCAGTTGCGCCGGGATCCAGGCGTGCCTGGTCGGACCCCGTGGGCAGCCTGAGCCGGTAACCGGCCGCGCCGATCTTTACGGACTTTTCGGGGTAACCGCCCCCGGCGGTTTTGACCGGCAGGGTGGAGGGCCGGTAGCTCAGATCGAAGAGCGCATCGCAGGCGTTGCAGCGCACGGTGAGCCAGCGCGGACTGTCGTCCAGCAGGGCGCTCAACTGACGCATCAGGAACTGGCGATCGCCCACCACCAAGTGTTCGACGAGCAGGGCGTCCGGTTCCCGGCCGGCCAGGGTGGCCAGGGCGCAGGCGAGCACCGCGGTCACCCTGTCCGCGGTACAGCCGTCGTCCGCGGCCGCTTCCGCCAGCGACAGTTCCAGCTCGCCGCAGAGGGGCTTGAAGCGATAGTCCCGATGCAGTTCGCCGTCGATGACGAGGCCGCCCGGCAGGGATCGGGGTGTCATCAGCTTTCCGTCGGCTCAGTGATCGCCAGATCCCGTTCCCAGCCCTCGTGCTGCAGCACGATGGTCTGGATACCCACCGCATTCATGGTGCCGGCGTCGAATTCCGGTAGCGCCTGGTACTCCGACACCCAGGCGCGGTGCAGCATGTAACTGATGACAGGGGTGCCCTGCAGGTTGAGCACGTTGAGCGTGATGTCCTTGCGGTAGTTGAGCAGGGACATGGCGGCGTTGCCCTTGATGTTGTTGACCAGGTTGGCCCAGTTCTCGAAAACCGGATCGTGTGTCAGCCCCTGCTCGAGGGTAACCGGTTCGTAACTGGTACCGCCCGGCATCACCCTTTCGTGGGCGGGGTCGCCGGCCGAGCGCCATTTGACGGCTTCGGTGGTCTTTTTCAGAACGCTCATCTTGCGCAGTCCCGCCACGACCTGGCCATCGATCACCACCTGAAACATGAAGGTGCGATAGGGGTCGTAGCGATGGGTGTTGACGGGAAAAATAGGAGCGGCCATGAGTTCTCTCCTCGCTCGGTCAGGATTGTTCGCCAACTTTCTGCTGGATGCGGATGATGACGAACTCGGCGGGTTTCAGAGGGGCAAAGCCGACCTGCACGATGACCTGGCCGCGATCGATATCGCCCTGGGTCATGGTGTCGCCGAGTTTGCATCGCACGAAATAGGCCTGGTCGGCGGTGGCGCCCTGGAACGCACCGGCGCGGAAGAGTCCGTTCATGAAGGAGCCGATGTTGCCTCGCAGGGCGCCCCAGAGCGGCTCGTCGTTGGGTTCGAACACCGCCCACTGGATACCGTTGTAGATACTCTGCTCGATAAAGATCGCGGTCCGGCGCACCGGCACATAGCGCCATTCCGGCGAGGCCCGGGTCGCCAGGGTACGGCTGCCCCAGATCACCGAGCTGTATCCCGGCAGGCGGCGAATGACATTGACGCCCAGGGGTTGAGCTGATCCTGTTCCAGGTCTTCGGCGGCGAACTGCAATGCCGCCACGCCGTTCAGTTGCGTCTCGACACCGGCGGGCGCCTTCCATACGCCGCGACGGGCATCGGTGCGCGCCCACTGGCCGGCCGCGAGGGACGAGGGCGCAATGGCGACAGTCCTGGGCGCGGTGGGGTTGCGGTCGGCGTCGTAGGCCGGGTTGGCGACGCTGACCCAGGGGTAGTAGAACACGCTGTAGGTCGAGGTCGGCAGACCCAGCGATTTCACAGTGGTGGCCTGGTCCAGCTCCAGTCCCGAAGGCGGGTCCAGGATCAGCATGCGATTGCGCATGTTTTCGCAGTGCGCCAGGGTTTCGGTGATGACCGGGTTGGTACCGCTCTCGGGCCAGGGATTGCCCGGCAGCACGATAATGCTGACGTCCCTGACCTTGCGCAGGACGTTGGCATAGAAGGCGTTGTATTCCGCCGCGCTTGGGGCGTTGGCGACGCCGCCGGTGAGCGGCACGCCCTGCTCCAGCAGACCGAGGCTTTCGATCGGGATCACCTGGCTGACACCCAGTTCACGCTGGCGTCCCGCCGTGGCCACCGGGTTGTCGGCGGCATTCATGCCGAGGATATCGGCAAGGTCGCCGTCGGTCACCTGAATACCCGACACCCTGACCGCCGACGAGCCCGAGCTGAAGCTGAACCGGGTCGCACCGGCGTCGTAACGCGCGGAAAAGCCGGCCAGCGATTCGCGACCATTGGCCCCAGCCCGCACCGCATTCTGAATGGCGAGGGCGATGGCGGCGCCGGACGTATCGTTATTGCCGGTCAGGTTCAGTTCGGCGGTATCCAGCGAAAGCGCGACCTCATGACCGTCGATACTCAGCGTGAGGCTGGTCACACCCAGTGCGGCGACACTGGTCGCGAAAGGCAGGTCGCCGGCGTCGACGGTGGCGCCGGTGATGCTGGCCGTATCCTCGGGCCTGAGGCGAAGCAGTTCGGCAAGATCGCCCCCGAATATTTCCACCGAGGCCAGGCTGCCGTCTTCGGCGGCGGTAAGGGTGAAGCGGTCGGTGGCACCGTCCCAGCTGGCGCTGAAGGTCTGGTAGGCATCCTGCGGTCCCAGGGACTGGACCGCGCTTTCAATGGCGCTGGCAACGTCGCCGGGGTCGTCTGCGGGCGTAACCGTCACCGAGATCTGTTCGGTCTGCAGCCCGTTGATGGCCAGGTTCATCAGCATCGAGCTACCGGTTGCTGCGGCAAAGGGGTTCGGGTCCGGCAGAGCCCCTCCCACCAGGCTGGCGGCCTGGTAATTGGCCTCCACCGCAGATCCCAGCGTCAGGCTGAGGAGTCTGGATTCGCCGTTGACCCGCGTCAGGGCGTAATCGGGCGAATCGGCATTCATCGACAGGTTGCTGAACGCCTCGTCCACCACCAGTTCGCCGTCCTCGCGATGTCCGGCCACCAGGTCGAACAAATCTGCGTCCGCATCCGGTTTTATGATCTGCACGTAGACGTCATTGCCCCAGCCGCCGACGTTGCTGGCACTGACGACGAGGCCGGCATCCGCGAGAGAGCCTGCGCCGGCAGGTCCTTCGCCGTCGACACCGACGCTGGCGGCGGCGGAGCCCTCGCCCGCCAGGCGGCAGATGTAAGCGGCGCCGCCACCGTTGAGATAGAAGGACTGCACCGCCAGCCCCATGGCGTCGTCAGCACCGGCGACGCCGCCGAAATCGCGAACGTAGTCGTCGAACTTGCCGATCAGGGTGGCGCCGGTCGGTCCGCGTGAACAGGCCCCGACGAAGGCGGTGACGGATGTCGAAACGCCCTCTATGGGTCTGGCGCCACTGGGGACTTCTTCGATGTAGACGCCGGGATGTAGATAGCTTGCCATGCTCTGACTCCTGAAGGTGAAGTCCAGGAGAGACCGGCAAGCGAGCGGGCAGACGGCCGCCGGGGCTTCCCTTTTCCCCTGAATGCTGAATCCCTGTTACTGCGACTGTGGGCGGGTTCTAACGCTTGTTTTAACGTAGTTCAGGATGATAGCGGGCCAAGTTGAGAGTCCTGCAACAAAAAATCAGGTTAAATGAGTGGGATTTTAGAAGGGTTACTGTTGTTTGTATTTTGAGTCGTTGTCGGTTCGGATCGTGCCGATAATGTTTGTCTTTGGCGTCAGGCGTGGCGTTGCATGTCGTGGATTGCAAACACTGTCTTTGCAATGAAATTTATCAATCGGCTTGCGTGTTCCGATAGTTTATCGGACAGACGCCTGAGGTACGGAACGGCGGCAGCCCCGGGGGCCAGGGGCTGCCGGATGCGCGCTCATAGCTGCCAGCGGGCGAAGCGCCGGCGCCAGCGTGGCAGCAGCGAACCGAGGCGACCGCCGCGGGACTCGAGCATAGAACCCACCAGAATGGCCAGCATGCCGATCAGCGCCAGGCTGAGCCAGCCTCCGAGATCGAACACCACCAGGATGCGGAACAGCAGGTAGACCAGGCCGCAAGCGGCGATCAGCAGGCCGCTGGCGAACAGCAGCAGGTGTCGTCCCAGCCGCCCCAAGGTCGCCAGCACCGCCCCCGCGACGATGGCTGTCAGCGCTGTTCCCGGGCCGCCGAAAAGCACCAGATTGCCGAGCAGCCCGCCGACCAGTGCCAGCATCGACATCACCCGGTACAGTGGCGGGGCCATTTTCACCCGGGTCGAGAGTTCGTAAAGCAGTGTTGCCGCCAGAAGGCTCGCGGCCGGCAGCAGCAGCTCTTCGGCCAGCCAGCCGTCGAGCAGCACGACGGTGCCTGTGGCGATCAGCGGCGTCAGCAGGGCACTGCCGACCTCCAGCAGACCGCGCAGGATGGATTGCCCCGGCAGCAGCAGACTCAGCTGGCGGGCGGCCAGGAACAGGATCAGCAGGCTGGAGGTGAACAGAAAGGCTCCGGCGTCATAAAGCCAGAGACTGCGACCCATCAGTATCGCCGGTGGCAGGTACTGCAGCAGGCGGGCGAGCATGCCGTCCGGTGTGCGGGCGCAGAGGTGCTGCTCGCGATTGCGCTCGTTGTTCGCCAGTGTCAGCAGGGCCAGTGGCAGCGCCATGGCCGCGATCAGTGTCGGGTCGCGCACCGGAATCAGCAGTGCGACGTTGCCGGCCAGGTACAGCAGTGACAGTGATTTTCCGAGCGGCCGGGCCAGTATCCGGAAGCCCAGCCAGGTCAGCGGTGCCAGCAGCAATGTGGCGACGCCGACGGTGACGCCGGTCGTGGTCAGGGAGTCCAGCTGCCAATGGGCGTAGTCCGGGTAGGAGGGCAGGCCGCTGCCGAGCCGGGCATAGAGGAAGGCGCCGAGAATCGCGAAATTGACCGGTACCGACACCAGGGACAGACTCGTCAGCAGGCGGGCGCCCCGGGGCTCGCGCAGCCAGTGACCGCTGGCCAGTCCCAGGCCGCACAGGAGCAGGCTGTGGCCGAGCAGCAGGACGTAGCGCAGCAGATCGTTGCTGTCCTGCCAGCCCTGTACCAGGAAACTGTACATCGCCACCAGCAGGGCCGCCGCGCCGGCCAGGCGCAGCAGTTGCGGCAAACGTTGCATCAGCTGGGGCGGCGTGAAGGTTTCTTCGGCAATGGTCGGCTCCCGGGCCTCGTCGAGACGGTTCATTGTTTCTTCTCCTGTTGCAGCAATACATCGAGCTCGGCGCGCAGGTCTTCATCTCTCTCGCGGCGACTGAAACCCTCGTCCAGCGGATCTTCGGGGGCGATGTCCCGGAGGCTGAGTTCCCGCTCGGTCAGGCGCGTATCCCAGCGTTCGAAGCAGGCTTCCACTTCCCGCAGCAGCTCGGTCTCCTGACCGGCCGTCCGGGCAGCGGTGCCGCACTGGCGTGCCCGCATCAGTGTATGGCGCTGATGCAGAAGCTGCAGACGCGTTTCGCCCTCCTCGACGTCACGCATCAGCCGTGCGGCGCCGTCGCGGCAGCCGTCCAGGCTCTGCTGCAGACGTTCGGCTTCGCGGCGGCACTGGCGCCGCCGCTCGAGGCAGCTCAGGGCCCGGGCTTCATCCTCTGCCGCGCAGCGGCGGGCTCTTTCACCCCAGCGCCCGGTGTCTTCGCGCAGCCGGTCGATGCGATCGACAAGCTGCTGTTCGTCGCGCTGCATCTGGTTCAGGCGGGCCCGGGCCCGGGCAACCTGGTGTCGCAGCTCGTCGATGCTGGTCTGTACGACCGCTTCGTGGTCTTCTATTTCGCTCACCACGCCGTCCAGGCGGGCGAAGAGGGTGGCCGATAGCCGTTTGATCAGCGACATGGTGGGACGCCTCCTTGGAATGGGTTCGGAAGCATTCTTGGACTGAATCGAGGATTAATAAACCAGAATGGAAAAAGCACTGCTATTATCCACTTCAGGTATATAAAAACGATACTTTTGGCTGGGGTTTCATGGCACAAACCGAAGCGATCATTGCCACCTTGAAGCGCACCCTGAGGGCCAGCGGCCTGACCTATGCCGATGTCGCCCGCGGGCTCGGGATGAGCGAGGCCAACGTCAAGCGGCTGTTCGCCTCGGAGCGCTTCTCGCTCGCGCGGATCGAACAGATCTGCCAGCTGATGCAGATGGATCTGTCCGAGCTGTTTCAGCGTTACGAGAGTTCGCGTTCGCGTATCACCCGGCTGAGCGAGGAACAGGAGCGGGAACTGGTGGCGGACCCGCTGCTGCTGATGATCGCCGTCTTCGTGCAGAATCACCTCGGTTACGACGATATTATCGGGCGTTACAACATCAGCGAGCGCGACTGCATCCGCTGTCTGGCCAAGCTCGACCGGCTCCATGTCATCGATCTGCTGCCGAACAACCGCATCAAGTTGCGTATCGACGAGCGCTTCAGCTGGATTCCGGGGGCCGATCGAACGCTATTTCGAGCGCGAGGTCCAGCAGCAGTTTCTGCGCGGGGGCTTTCGCCGCAACGGCGCTACCCGGCTGTTCTTCACCGGCATGCTCAGCGAGCATTCGCGCCAGCTGATCGCCCGCCGGCTGGAGGCGCTGGGCCGTGAGATCGCCGACCTGCAGCGCCAGGACGCCAACCGCCCGGCGGAGGAGCGTCACAACACCGGTGTGCTGCTGGCCCTAAAGGAATGGGAGTTCTCGGCGGCGCAGCCGTTCCTTAAATCTCCGTAGTCAGTAGAGGCCCGTAGGCCGAAGCCCAACTCCGTGCCATCTGCGGCGAAACAACGTATCCCAATACCCTGGGGTTCGGGATCGCAAAATGCCAACCGAAACCGATCGATCGGGACTGCGATCGATATGATGGGTTAAGCGATGCCCGTACGACGCGGAAGCATTCAAGATTGCAGCCATCGCATCGCTGCACCCATCCTACAATTCTCCATAGCAATAGTGTTTCCGAAGCTTCGAAGTGGGGAGGGCAGGACGATGGGGATTAGAGAGATTCCTCTGTTTATCGACGGTCAGGCGGTGCGATCCGAGAGCAGCAACTGGCACGAGGTGCGCAATCCGGCGACGCAGCAGGTGGTGGCGCGGGTGCCCTTTGCGACCCGGGATGAAGTCGACCGGGCGGTTGCCAGCGCCAAAGCCGCGTTCGCCGGCTGGCGCAGGGTGCCGCTGGTCCAGCGCATGCGTATCATGCTCAAGTTCCAGGAACTGATCCGGCAGAATACCGAACAGCTGGCCGGGCTGATCACCGAGGAGCACGGCAAGACGCTGCCCGATGCCGAGGGCGAGATCGGCCGCGGGCTCGAGGTGGTCGAACACGCCTGCTCGATCTGTTCACTGCAGCTGGGTGAGATGGCCGAGAACGCCGCCGGTGGCGTCAATGTCTATACGCTGCACCAGCCGCTGGGTGTCGGGGCCGGGATTACCGCCTTCAACTTTCCGGTGATGCTGCCCTGTTTCATGTTTCCGCTGGCGATAGCCGCCGGCAACAGCTTCGTGCTGAAACCCTCGGAGCAGGACCCGTCGTCGACGATGTATCTGGTGGAGCTGGCCCACCGGGCCGGGGTGCCGGACGGGGTCTTGAACGTTGTACACGGCGGCCCCGAGGTGGCCGAGCGGCTCTGCGACCACCCCGATATCAGGGCGCTGTCCTTCATCGGCTCGACCCGCGTCGGCAGTGTGCTCCACGAGCGGGCCAGCGCCGCCGGCAAGCGGGTGCAGGCGATGATGGGCGCCAAGAATCACTGCGTCATCATGCCGGACGCGAACCGCAGCCAGGCGATCAACCAGATCCTGGGGTCCGCCTTCGGTGCCGCCGGCCAGCGCTGCATGGCCAACTCGGTGCTGGTGCTTGTGGGCGAGGCCCAGCAGTGGCTGCCGGAAATCGTCGAGCGGGCCAGGGCGCTGAAAGTCGGCCCCGGCATCGATCGCCAGGCCGATCTCGGACCGCTGGTATCGCGCGCGGCCCGGGAGAGAGTGACCGGGCTTGTCGACGCCGGCGTGGCGGAGGGGGCGGTGCTGGAACTGGACGGACGGGGCATCGGTGTCGAGGGCTTTCCCGAGGGCAACTTTATCGGCCCGACACTGTTTTCCGGGGTGAACGCCGGGATGCGGATCTATCGCGAGGAGATCTTCGGCCCGGTGCTCTGTGTGGTCGGTGTCGACAGCCTGGATCAGGCCATCGAATTCATCAATGCCAACCCCAATGGCAACGGCACGGCGATCTTCACCGGTTCCGGCTGGGCGGCGCGGCATTTCGAGAGCGAGATCGATGTCGGTCAGGTGGGCATCAACGTCCCGATACCGGTACCGGTAGCCTTCTTCAGCTTTACCGGCTCCCGCGCCTCCAAACTCGGAGATCTGGGGCCCAATGGCAAGCAGGCTATCCAGTTCTGGACCCAGACCAAGACGGTGACGTCACGCTGGTTCGAGCCGGAGCATGAGTCACAGGGTATCAATACCACCATCTCGCTGTAAGAAAGCGACAAGCGGCAAGCTTCAATACTTGCGGGTGCAGCTTATAGCTCGCAGGTTCAGGGTTTCAGCGGGTGTCCGGCCGGCAACTGGCGCTCAATCCAGAGCGCCAGCTTGTGTTTCATGTTGCGTTCGTTTTCCTGGTCCTTCGCCAGCGGCTGGATCAGTTGATCATGGACCAGCAGCCGATAGAGGGCCCGGACTTTCTCGCTGGCGCTGTCGGTGGGCTCGAACTGCCCGGCGCCGCGTTTCTGCATGTAAAGTGCCCCGATGCGCAGTGCTTCACGTACCAGCTCGGCTTCCTGCTTCTCTCTGCTCATGACGATCTCCAGCTACAGGGGCTAATTCGCTATCAGAGTAGCACTTGCAGGCAAGCCTGTCGGCTAAGCTTAGCGAGGCAAAGTGGCAAATGCCGGAGATGGGGTATGGCTTTCCGACTGCGTCCGTCCAAACCCCTGGCGAAGGAGGTGCGGCGGATAGCGCGCGACGAATTGAAACGGCTGAAAACGCTGATGACCGAGCCGGTCGGGGACCGCGACGAGGGCATTCATCAGCTGCGGGTCGGCATGAAGCGCATGCGGGCGCTGCTGCACCTGATCCGGGATGCGCTGGCGGAGACCGAATTCGAAGCCGCACAGGCCCGGTGCAAGGCCCTGGCCGATGACTACGCCGGGGCCCGCGACGCCAGCGTGGGGCGCATTGTGCTCGAAGAACTGCTGCAGGGCTGCCATGAGCCCGAACAGCGCGAGCGTCTCAGGAACAGTTTCCAGCGCTCGCTGGGGGCCGTGGCCGGAGAGCCCCCGCCGCTCTGCGAGGCGGTCACGCGGCTGAAGCAGATGCGCCGGGAACTGAAGCGCTGGCCGCTGTCGAACCTGGGTCTCAAGCCGCTTGGCAGCCGGCTGGAAAAACAGTATCGCAAGGCGGCAAGGTTCGACCGGCAAGTCAGAGCCGACAGGGCGATGGCATTGATGCACGAGTGGCGCAAGGTCGTGAAACGGCTGTTGTATCAGCTCGAGCTGGTACAGGGCGACGATAAAAAACTGCTCAGGCGCCTCCGGCGGCTCGGTTCGCTGCTCGGTGACCTGCATGATCTCGACATGCTCGAACTGCAGGTCGAGTCGCATGTCGACCTGTTCTGGCTCGATGACCGCCAGACGTTGCTTCGATTGCTGAGGCAGCAACGCGAAAATCTGCGTTCCCGGGCGCTCCGGCTGGGTGACAAGCTGTTCGTGGAAGATCCGAAGTCCTTCGTTCGCGGCCGCTTCAGGCACTGGCGACGGGCTCGCTGATCGGTATACTGGGGTCAGATTCACTGACGCGGACGCGATATGAAATACAGCATTATTCCGGTGACGCCCTTCCAGCAGAATTGCAGTCTGATCTGGTGTGAAGAGACCGGCAAGGCCGCGGTGGTCGATCCGGGCGGGGATCTGGACAGAATACTCGCCCGGGCAGAGCAACTGGGTGTCGAGCTTGAAAAATCCTGCTGACCCATGCCCATATCGACCATGCCGGCGGCACCCACGAGCTGGCGACGCTGAAGGGCCTGCCCATCGAGGGGCCGCAGCACGGGGATCTTTTCTGGATCGAGGCGCTGGCGCAGCAGAGCCAGATGTTCGGTTTTCCACCGGTGGAGGGCTTCACGCCGGATCGCTGGCTCGAGGATGGCGATACCGTCACGGTGGGACATCAGCAACTGCAGGTGATCCATTGTCCGGGCCATACGCCGGGACATGTGGTGTTCTATCATGCCGCCGGCAAGCTGGCACTGGTGGGCGACGTGCTGTTCCAGGGTTCGATCGGGCGTACCGACTTTCCGCGGGGCAATCATCAGCAGCTGATCGACTCGATCCGCAACAAGCTGTTTCCCCTGGGCGACGACATCGACTTCATCCCGGGGCATGGCCCGATGTCGACGTTCGGCGAGGAGCGGCGCAATAACCCCTTTGTCGCCGACCGGCGCTACGGTTGATTGATATCGACTATGGAATCAATCGGTTAATAAAATTTCAAGCGATCAGGCCAGCGCCTCTATACTGCTTCCAAATCGTCATGCAAGGAGTGAGACCATGAGCAGCAAAGCTATCCATATCGGCATTGCCGAAACCGAACGCAAAGCCATCGCCGACGGTCTCAGTCGACTGCTGGCGGATTCCTACACCCTGTATCTGCAGACCCACAATTTCCACTGGAACGTCACCGGACCGCAGTTCCGCGAGCTGCACCTGATGTTCGAGGAGCAGTACAACGAGCTGGCGCTGGCCGTGGACGAGGTTGCCGAACGCATCCGCACCTTGGGTGCCGTCGCACCCGGGACCTACAAGGCCTACGCCGCGCTGAGTTCTATCAAGGAGATCGAGGACGTGCCGGCGGCCGGCGAGATGGTCACCATCCTGACCGAGGGTCACGAGCAGGTCGTACGGACTTGCCGCGAAGTGCTGAAGGTCGCCCAGGGCGCCGATGACGAGTCCACCGCGTCGCTGGTGTCCGACCGCATGCGGATCCACGAGAAGACCGCCTGGATGCTGCGCAGCCTGGCAGGCTGAGCTGACGAAGCAGGCGGGGCGCGTTCACTTCGAGGATCGCGAAACCCCGCCGCTGACCAGAAAGGCGGTGACCTGCGCCGCCGGAACCTGTAACGGCTGGATCCGGCTTCTCGGCACCACAATGAGGTTACCGGCAAAGTTGTACGACTGCGGCAGGTATACCGCCACATCATCTTCAAGCCCGAAAGCGGCCAGGGATTCCTGCGTCACGAAGCCGATCAGGCGCACGGCGCCGTCCTCGCTCAGCTGTACCAGCACCGGTTTGCTGAAACTCTTCTGATCACCGAGAAAAGCCCGGAACAGGTCCTTCAGGGCACTGTAGAGCATCTTCACGAGTGGAATGCGGTCGAGCAGCGCATCGATGCGCCCGAGCAGAAAACTGCCGAGGAAGTTCGAGGCGGCCAGGCCTGTCAGTATGATCACCGCCAGGGTAACGCCGATGCCGGTCAGGGTCACCAGCCAGCCCGGCTCGATGCCCGGGTAGAGACGCGCGAAGAGAGCGCCGACGGCAGAGAACAGGGTTTCGTTAAGGGCGGTGAAAATGAGCCAGACCAGGTAGACGGTCAGTACCGCCGGCAGCAGCAGGAGCAGTCCCTGGAAGAACAGCCGCATCAGATATTTCATAAAGCAGTCCGTGGGTCTAAGAGAGCCTAACTATACTGGGAAAACGATGAATCACTGATGTATGACGCCATGGCGAGCAGAAGGGAGCGCAGCATGCAGCATATCGACTATCGAGGATTCCGTATCACCCCCGGGTTCTGCCGACCGAGACGCCCGGTGTCTGGCTGCTGGAACCGAAGATCTACCATCAGGATCCGAAGGATACGATCTTCCATAATGCCGGCGAGCTTTCGGGGCAGGCCGAGTGCCGGGTCGAGGCATTCGACGAGGCTTCGGCGATGCAGTCCTGCGCCACCCTGGCCCGGCAGATGATCGACCACTACCTGGCGTCCTGATATGTCGCTATCAGGGCTGATGGGGACGCTGAAGATACGCCTCCGTCTGCATCTCCGTCAGGCGGCTGAAGGTGCGCCTGAACTCGAACGCCAGACGGCCACCGGGGTAAAGATGCTCCAGCGCGCAGCGGGTCGACAGGTATAGCCTGACATTGCGGTCGTAAAGCTCGTCGACGAGGCTGATAAAGCGCCGTGCGGGATCGTCCATCCGCGACCAGCGCACCTCGCGACTGCCGGTCGCCGTGACCGTATAGCTGCCATCTTCGGTGCCGCGGGCCTTGATCCATTCCCGGGTTTCACCGCTGAACGCCGGAACGCCGCTGACCATCAGCGTATGGTAGCGCTGTGCG
The DNA here is from genome assembly GCF_042661465.1 of Marinobacterium aestuariivivens. NCBI lineage: Bacteria > Pseudomonadati > Pseudomonadota > Gammaproteobacteria > Oceanospirillales > Oceanospirillaceae > Marinobacterium > Marinobacterium aestuariivivens. The sequence continues at coordinate 2,935,770 of NZ_JBHSWE010000001.1, forward strand.
AGCTCGACATAGTCCAGTGCCGAACGCGGCCCGCTGCAAAGAGCATCGAAATCGAACCAGACGACGCCGTTGCCGTGACGGCGAACCGGTATCGGCCGGTTGCAGACATTCAGCTCCCCGTTCTGGTCGGGGTTGTCCGCCAGTTGCTGGAACAGAGCCGCAAACTGATCATCGGCGGGCTCCCTGAACAGCACGGATGCCGTCTGCAACTGGCGCAAGCGGTGGTCCCGGCCGCCATCCAGCGCGTGGGTGTGCATATGCCGTTGCAGAAGCCGTATCGCCGGCAGAAACGAATCCCGCTGCAGGCCGTCCCGGTACAGATCCTCGGGGGCAGGTTGGAGGTGGCGACCATCGTCACGCCGCGTCGGAACAGCTCGTCGAACAGGCGCCCCAGCAGCATCGCATCGCCGATATCCGAGACCTGAAGTTCGTCGAAGCAGAGAACCGGGTGCTGTCGCGCAAGACGTCGGGCGATACGCCGCAAGGGGTCCGCATGGCCCGTTTCCTGTGACAGTTCGCGGTGTATCCGGGCCATGAAACGGTGAAAGTGCAGCCGCAACGCCGTCCCCGGGGGCAGAGAGGTGCAGAACAGGTCCATCAGCAGGGTCTTGCCGCGTCCGACGGGGCCCCAGAGGTAGAGTCCCGCGGGGGCGCTTCTGCGCAGCCAGCGCAGGGGCGTCCGTTTCTGCAGCTGGGCATGCAGCCGGTCGAGCAGGATGCAGGCATCCTGCTGCGCCTGATCGGGCACATGGTCGGGCTGCTGCTGATACTGGCGATAGCGTTCGGACGGGATCATGGAGGGGATGGTACCGGAAATCCCGCCCGCCGCGATACCGGTGCGAAAACGCCTATTTATGCAGCTGCAGCGCGATCTTGTAGAGTCTGGGGTCATGCTTGCGGTACTTGATCACGTCCTGCAGCGGGACCGGCATCAACTGGCGCCCGTCGCTGCCGATCATGATGTCACTGTAGTCCGCCAGCAGATAGTTCACCGCAGTGATGCCCATGCAGGATGCGAGCACACGGTCATGCCCCGTGGGGCTGCCGCCACGCTGGATATGGCCGAGAATGCAGACCCGGGCCTCTTCGCCAAAGAAACGCAGCTGATCGGCCAGACGTCCGGTCAAACCCGGCTCGGGGCCCTCGGCAACGACGATGATGCCGCTCGAGCCCCTGCCCGCCTTGCGGTTGCTGACCAGGGTGTAGCCGATGGACTCGACCACCGTCGGGTGTTCGGGAATCAGAATCATCTCCGCGCCGCAGGCAATGCCAACCTGGGTGGCGATGAAGCCCGAATTGCGTCCCATGACTTCGACCAGGAACAACCGTTCGTGGGACAGCGCGGTATCGCGGATGCGGTCGATGGCGCCGATGGCCGTATTGACGGCGGTATCGAAGCCTATGCTGTCGTCGGTGCCATAGATGTCGTTGTCGATCGAACCGGGCAGACCGACCACCGGGATACCGGATTCCTCGGTAAAGAGGTGGGCGCCGGTGAGGGTGCCGTCGCCACCGATGGCGACCAGCGCCTGGATGCCGTTCTGCTTGAGGATTTCGGCGGCCCTGCGACGGGTCGGGGCTTCCTTGAAGGCCTCGCAGCGGTCGCTTTTGAGGATGGTGCCGCCGCGCTGAATGATGTTGCTGACCGAGCTCGACGACATGCGGCGCATGTCGTCGGTGATGAGGCCGCTGTAGCCACGGTGAATGCCGTAGACCTTGATACCGATGTTCAGGGCCGTGCGGACGACGGCGCGGATGGCGGCATTCATGGCCGGGGCGTCCCCACCGCTGGTCAGCACCCCGATGGCATCGAAGGTGCGAACGGCTTCCAGTTCGGGCAGGCTGTACATGGTCTAAGCTCTCCTGATAGCGGCGTCCTTTTGAACTATAGATGAGGTGCCGGTAATGGCACCGTCGGTGCCTGACGGGGGCGCGTCGATGTTGCCCGGGGCCCGTGCCACTCCCGGGCCTGGGATGAACAAGGGACCTCAATTATATGACAGTGTTGTTTGCCGATCGCATTGCCGAAGCGGTACTGGAAAAATTCGCCGATTACCGCACTCGCTTCCAGACCATTACCGCCGCCTCCCAGCTTCGTTTCGAAAAGGCCGACTGGCATGCCATTCAGCGCGCGGGCGCTGCACGTATCGACCTCTACGAGGACAATACCGAAGCGGCGGCCGCGGCCATAATCGAACAGCTCGGCGAAGTCGTCTACGATGCCAACCTCTGGCATGACGCCAGGCGCTGCTATGCCGGCAGGATCAAGCTTCGCAACGATCCTGAGCTGGCGGAAACCTTCTACAATTCGATCTACCTGAAAGTATTCAGGCATCGCGAACTTGACGATGCCCACATGTTCATTCGCTCTGACTATGAAGGCCAGCAGATCGATACCGGCGACCGGCTCTGCCGGGTCTATACGCTGGATGACGGGCTGGTGGCCGTACTGGGCAGGATACTGGACGACTACGCGTTCAACATACCCTGGGAGAACAAGCGTCGTGATATCTGCAATCTGGTGTATTTCACGCGCAAGAACATTCCCCGCAGCGCCATCGACGAGACCCGAACGTCCATCGAGATCATCCGCAGTGTGTTTTTCCGCAACAAGGGCGCCTATATCGTCGGTCGCATCAACTTCGGCGATCGACCGGTTCCCTTCGTGCTGCCGGTTCTGCACAACGGCAACGGGGCCCTGTATGTCGATACACTGATCGTCGACGAGGACGACGTTTCGATTATTTTCAGCTTCACCCGCTCCTATTTCATGGTCGACGTCAACTCGCCGTCGGAGTTCGTCGGCTTCCTGCACTCCCTGATACCGATGAAGTCCAAGGCGGAACTGTACTGTTCCATCGGTTTCTACAAGCAGGGCAAGGCCGAGTTCTACCGCAGTTTTCTCGACCACCTCGACAGCTCGGATGACCGCTTCATCATCGCACCGGGAATCAGGGGGATGGTCATGACGGTGTTTACGCTGCCGTCCTTTCCAGTCGTGTTCAAGCTGATCAAGGACCGTTTCTCGTCGTCGAAAAACATCACCCGGGACCTGGTCAAACAGAAGTACCAGCTGGTCAAGCGACACGATCGGGTCGGCCGCATGGCCGATACCCAGGAGTTCGCCAATTTTCTGTTTCCACGGGACCGTTTCAGTCCGGAGCTGATCGAAGAGCTGCAGAAAGTGGCCGCATCGTCGGTCCAGGTGGACGACGGCCTGATCACGATCAGGCACCTCTGGACCGAAAGGCGCATGACACCGCTGAATATCTATATCGACGAGGCGCTGGCCAACCAGGATGAAGACCGGGTCTTTCATGCCATCAACGAGTTCGGCAAGGCAATCAAGCAATTGGCGGCCGCCAACATCTTCGCCGGGGACATGCTGTTCAAGAATTTCGGCGTCACCCGGCATCAGCGCGTTGTCTTTTATGATTACGATGAAATCATGTACCTGACCGACTGCAACTTCCGGCGCATTCCCGAGCCGATGTATCCGGAGCAGGAACTGTCGGGCGAACCCTGGTACTCGGTTGGTCCCAATGATGTCTTCCCCGAAGAGTTCAGCATCCTGACCGCCTGCAACCCGCTGGTGCGAAGAATTTTCAACGAACTGCACGGTGACCTGCTGGATGTCCGATACTGGCAGGGCATGCAGGATCAGGTTCGCAACGGCGAGATTGTCGACGTCTTCCCGTATCGAAAGCTCAAGCGCTTTCCGCGTTAAAAGGAGCCTTGAGTAGGGGCTCTTGCAGACGAATGACCGTCCCGTGAAAAAAATATGACAGGGCTGTTGACTCCTGAGGAACGGTGGGTAGAATACGCACCACTTCTCGCAACGAGACACGCCAGGCGGGTCTGGAAAGAGAAGCAGGTTTTGACTTAACTGATTGTTTCTAGTCGTTTTGTCGGGATCTGGAAACAGCTCTGATTCACAGTCGCCACGGCGACGAAAGTTGAAAAAAAGAGTTGACTTCGAAACCGGGCGCGCTAGAATATGCGCCCACTTGAGACGAAAGGCCAGTTCATCGGTCGCTTCTCGAGACGCTCTTTAACAGATTGATCAGGTAATTCGTGTGGGCGCTTGTCGGGATAGGGCAAACAAAAGCTTTATCAAGATAAGCAACCTTACATGTGAATTCATTTAAAGTTGTTTTAACTTGAGTCAGATTTAGAAGTGCTTCGGCATTTCGAAAATTTAAACTGAAGAGTTTGATCATGGCTCAGATTGAACGCTGGCGGCAGGCCTAACACATGCAAGTCGAGCGGTAGCACAGAGAGCTTGCTCTCGGGTGACGAGCGGCGGACGGGTGAGTAACGCGTAGGAATCTACCGAGTAGTGGGGGATAGCCCGGGGAAACCCGGATTAATACCGCATACGCCCTAAGGGGGAAAGTGGGGGCTCTTCGGACCTCACGCTATTTGATGAGCCTGCGTAGGATTAGCTAGTTGGTAGGGTAAAGGCCTACCAAGGCGACGATCCTTAACTGGTCTGAGAGGATGACCAGTCACACTGGGACTGAGACACGGCCCAGACTCCTACGGGAGGCAGCAGTGGGGAATATTGGACAATGGGGGCAACCCTGATCCAGCCATGCCGCGTGTGTGAAGAAGGCCTTCGGGTTGTAAAGCACTTTCAGTGGTGAGGAAAGGTGTGTGGTTAATACCCGCATACTGTGACGTTAGCCACAGAAGAAGCACCGGCTAACTCCGTGCCAGCAGCCGCGGTAATACGGAGGGTGCGAGCGTTAATCGGAATAACTGGGCGTAAAGCGCGCGTAGGTGGTTGAGTCAGTCAGATGTGAAAGCCCCGGGCTTAACCTGGGAACTGCACCTGATACTGCTTGACTAGAGTACGGTAGAGGGCAGTGGAATTTCCTGTGTAGCGGTGAAATGCGTAGATATAGGAAGGAACACCAGTGGCGAAGGCGACTGCCTGGACTGATACTGACACTGAGGTGCGAAAGCGTGGGTAGCAAACAGGATTAGATACCCTGGTAGTCCACGCCGTAAACGATGTCGACTAGCTGTTGGGAGACTTGATCTTTTAGTAGCGAAGTTAACGCGATAAGTCGACCGCCTGGGGAGTACGGCCGCAAGGTTAAAACTCAAATGAATTGACGGGGGCCCGCACAAGCGGTGGAGCATGTGGTTTAATTCGAAGCAACGCGAAGAACCTTACCTACTCTTGACATCCAGAGAACTTGCCAGAGATGGCTTGGTGCCTTCGGGAACTCTGAGACAGGTGCTGCATGGCTGTCGTCAGCTCGTGTTGTGAAATGTTGGGTTAAGTCCCGTAACGAGCGCAACCCTTGTCCCTATTTGCCAGCACGTAATGGTGGGAACTCTAGGGAGACTGCCGGTGACAAACCGGAGGAAGGTGGGGACGACGTCAAGTCATCATGGCCCTTACGAGTAGGGCTACACACGTGCTACAATGGCCGGTACAGAGGGTCGCGATCCTGCGAAGGGGAGCCAATCTCAGAAAACCGGTCGTAGTCCGGATTGGAGTCTGCAACTCGACTCCATGAAGTCGGAATCGCTAGTAATCGCGAATCAGCATGTCGCGGTGAATACGTTCCCGGGCCTTGTACACACCGCCCGTCACACCATGGGAGTGGACTTCACCAGAAGTAGGTAGCTTAACCGCAAGGGGAGCGCTTACCACGGTGGGGTTCATGACTGGGGTGAAGTCGTAACAAGGTAGCCGTAGGGGAACCTGCGGCTGGATCACCTCCTTAAACGACCTTGCCCATCCCGGCACAGCGTTCACACGAATTACCTGATCGACGTTAGAGAAGAGCAAAAACGCTTATGTAGGCTTGTAGCTCAGCTGGTTAGAGCGCACCCCTGATAAGGGTGAGGTCGGTGGTTCAAGTCCACTCAGGCCTACCAATCATCCTCGGATGGTTGAAGTAGCTCAGCTGGTTAGAGCGCACCCCACTCTTTACAGGGAGAAAGGGGTGAGGTCGGTGGTTCAAGTCCACTCAGGCCTTGCAGTCGTTCAAGCACGGTTGATGCTGTTACCTGGTCAATGGAATACTCCTGACTCAGGACGTACTGGGGCTATAGCTCAGCTGGGAGAGCGCCTGCTTTGCACGCAGGAGGTCTGCGGTTCGATCCCGCATAGCTCCACCATCTACGGATGGATGAAGTTTGGAATTGCACGCAGGAGGTCTGCGACGGAAGGCCGCCCCGTTCGATTCCGCATAGCTCCACCATTTTCCGCCACTCGGCGTTGGATACCTCGTCGCATAGCAGGCTATGCGTCCTCGGCATCCGCCTTGATTGACGAAAAATGGTAGTTCTCAAAAGTTTTAAAACATGCACTTGGCATCAAGTTCATCTTTTAAAGCTTTACGCTTTAAACGCTCTTTAACAATATGGATTCGAATTCAATTCGAGATAAGTCTTGTACTGAGTACAAGCGCCAATGGCGAAAAATCTTATCGTACTCTCGTCCTTGACAGACGCCTTCGGGTTATATGGTCAAGTGACGAAGCGTGCACGGTGGATGCCTTGGCAGTCAGAGGCGATGAAAGACGTGGTAGCCTGCGAAAAGCTTCGGGGAGGTGGCAAACAACCTTTGATCCGGAGATCTCTGAATGGGGAAACCCACCCGCTTTGCGGGTATTCCTTTCCTGAATACATAGGGATTGGAAGGCGAACCCGGGGAACTGAAACATCTAAGTACCCGGAGGAAAAGAAATCAATTGAGATTCCCTTAGTAGCGGCGAGCGAACGGGGACTAGCCCTTAAGCTCAGTTGTTGTTAGCAGAACGCTCTGGAAAGTGCGGCCATAGTGGGTGAAAGCCCCGTATGCGAAAGCGGCAATTGAGTGAAATCGAGTAGGACGGGACACGTGTTATCCTGTCTGAACATGGGGGGACCATCCTCCAAGGCTAAATACTCCTGACTGACCGATAGTGAACCAGTACCGTGAGGGAAAGGCGAAAAGAACCCCTGTGAGGGGAGTGAAATAGACCCTGAAACCGTGTACGTACAAGCAGTGGGAGCAGGCTTCGGTCTGTGACTGCGTACCTTTTGTATAATGGGTCAGCGACTTAATTTCAGTAGCAAGGTTAACCGTCTAGGGGAGCCGTAGGGAAACCGAGTCTTAATAGGGCGTTTAGTTGCTGGGATTAGACCCGAAACCGGGCGATCTATCCATGGGCAGGTTGAAGGTTGAGTAACATCAACTGGAGGACCGAACCGACTACCGTTGAAAAGTTAGCGGATGACCTGTGGATCGGAGTGAAAGGCTAATCAAGCTCGGAGATAGCTGGTTCTCCTCGAAAGCTATTTAGGTAGCGCCTCATGTCTCACCACCGGGGGTAGAGCACTGTTTCGGCTAGGGGGTCATCCCGACTTACCAACCCGATGCAAACTCCGAATACCGGTGAGTGCAATCATGGGAGACACACGGCGGGTGCTAACGTCCGTCGTGAAAAGGGCAACAACCCAGACCGCCAGCTAAGGTCCCAAAGTTATCGCTAAGTGGGAAACGATGTGGGAAGGCTCAGACAGCTAGGAGGTTGGCTTAGAAGCAGCCACCCTTTAAAGAAAGCGTAATAGCTCACTAGTCGAGTCGGCCTGCGCGGAAGATATAACGGGGCTAAGCGATACACCGAAGCTGCGGATGCCACTTGTGGCATGGTAGAGGAGCGTTCTGTAAGCCGTTGAAGGGGAAGCTGTGAGGCACCCTGGAGGTATCAGAAGTGCGAATGCTGACATGAGTAACGATAATGGAGGTGAAAAACCTCCACGCCGGAAGACCAAGGGTTCCTATCCAACGCTATTCGAGGTAGGGTGAGTCGGCCCCTAAGGCGAGGCAGAAATGCGTAGTCGATGGGAAGCGGGTTAATATTCCTGCACCGGCTGTAACTGCGACGGGGGGACGGAGAAGGCTAGGCCAGCGCGGCGTTGGTTGTCCGCGTTTAAGGATGTAGGTTGAGGAGTTAGGCAAATCCGGCTCCTTAAGACTGAGATCTGATGACGAGGTCCCATGTGGACCGAAGTGGTTGATGCCAAGCTTCCAGGAAAAGCCTCTAAGCTTCAGGTTACAGCTGACCGTACCCAAAACCGACACAGGTGGTCAGGTAGAGAATACCAAGGCGCTTGAGAGAACTCGGGTGAAGGAACTAGGCAAAATGGTGCCGTAACTTCGGGAGAAGGCACGCTCCTGACGGTGACCCCCTGCGGGGTGAGCGGTTGGGAGTCGAAGATACCAGGTGGCTGCGACTGTTTATTAAAAACACAGCACTCTGCAAACACGAAAGTGGACGTATAGGGTGTGACGCCTGCCCGGTGCCGGAAGGTTAATTGATGGGGTTAGCGCAAGCGAAGCTCTTGATCGAAGCCCCGGTAAACGGCGGCCGTAACTATAACGGTCCTAAGGTAGCGAAATTCCTTGTCGGGTAAGTTCCGACCTGCACGAATGGCGTAACGATGGCCACACTGTCTCCACCCGAGACTCAGTGAAATTGAAATAGCTGTTAAGATGCAGTTTACCCGCGGCTAGACGGAAAGACCCCGTGAACCTTTACTATAGCTTCACAGTGGACTTTGACATTACTTGTGTAGGATAGCTGGGAGGCTTTGAAGCGTGGACGCCAGTCTGCGTGGAGCCGACCTTGAAATACCAGCCTGGTACTGTTGAGGTTCTAACTCTGGACCGTGATCCGGTTCGAGGACATTGTGTGGTGGGTAGTTTGACTGGGGCGGTCTCCTCCCAAAGCGTAACGGAGGAGCACGAAGGTACCCTCAGCATGGTCGGAAATCATGCAATGAGCGCAAGAGTAAAAGGGTGCTTGACTGCGACACAGACACGTGGAGCAGGTACGAAAGTAGGTTCTAGTGATCCGGTGGTTCTGTATGGAAGGGCCATCGCTCAACGGATAAAAGGTACTCCGGGGATAACAGGCTGATACCGCCCAAGAGTTCACATCGACGGCGGTGTTTGGCACCTCGATGTCGGCTCATCACATCCTGGGGCTGAAGCCGGTCCCAAGGGTATGGCTGTTCGCCATTTAAAGTGGTACGCGAGCTGGGTTTAGAACGTCGTGAGACAGTTCGGTCCCTATCTGCCGTGGGCGTTTGAGATTTGAGAAGAGTTGCTCCTAGTACGAGAGGACCGGAGTGAACGAACCTCTGGTGTTCCGGTTGTGATGCCAATCGCATTGCCGGGTAGCTACGTTCGGACGGGATAACCGCTGAAAGCATCTAAGCGGGAAGCCCCCTTCAAGATAAGATCTCACCGGGACCTTGAGTCCCCTAAAGGGCCGTTCGAGACCAGGACGTTGATAGGCTGGGTGTGTAAGCGTTGCGAGGCGTTGAGCTAACCAGTACTAATTGCCCGTGAGGCTTGACCATATAACGCCCAAGGCGTTTGGGGTCGGGAGTTCAGGTGAAGAGCCTGAGATAAGATTTGAGCATTGGCTGAAGCTTGTGCACAGACAGGACAGGCGCGAGAAAGCGCTGAAAAATCCGAATTGAAGACTGGGGATATACCGGCCAATCACAGGTTATCCACAGGCAAAAGAATCCATATTGTGCCAGTTTTGCTTGGCGACCATAGCGAGGTGGAACCACCTGATCCCATCCCGAACTCAGTAGTGAAACGCCTTAGCGCCGATGGTAGTGTGGGGTCTCCCCATGTGAGAGTAGGTCATCGCCAAGCATCTAATTAAACAAAAGCGCCCCGGCCTCTGGTCGGGGCGTTTTTGTTTTATATGCTCTGACCTGCTCTCACATGGGGCATGTGAACAGCGCCGCTTGCGGCCGCCCTGCCCATGTAGAGTAGGGTCAAAACGGGACTTGTCGAAGCCTGCTTCGACCCGTTTTGACGGCTGCGGCGTGCATCGCCCGCAGCATGGCTCGCGCGTGCGCGAGGCGCCAAGCATCCCGTCAGGATACTCCGAGTACAGATCGAAGTACCGGCTTCAGTTCCTGCGTCACCACCTGATCCCATCCGCTCTTTATCCGCCGCCGGCGCTCAGTAGTGAAGCGTTTTAGGCCTGGACGGGTAGTGTGGGGTCTCCCCATGTGAGAGTAGGTCATCGCCAAGCATCTAATCAACGAAACAGCCCCGGCCGAAGGTCGGGGCTTTTTCGTTTATGGCCGTTCGGCGGCGATGACCCTCACAGGGGGCCGGTAGACAGCGCCGCTTGCGGCCGCCCTGCCCATTTAGAGTAGGGTCAAAACGGGACTTGTCGAAGCACAGCTTCGACCCGTTTTGACGGCTGCGGCGTGCATCGCCCGCAGCATGGCTCGCGCGTGCGCGAGGCGCCAAACATCCCGTCCGGATACTCCGGCTTCAGGCCGAAGCGCCAGTATCAGACCCTGCCCAGCCATCTCGTCGCCCGAAACCATTCGCTGCGGGGCGCAGCTCCTACGCCCGTTTTGACGGCTGCGGCGTGCATCGCCCGCAGCATGGCTCGCGTGTGCGCGAGGCGCCAAGCATCCCGTCAGGATATTCCGGCTTCAGGCCGAAGCGCCAGTATCAGACCCTGCCCAGGCATCTCGTCGCCCGAAACCATTCGCTGCGGGGCGCAGCTCCTACGAGGGAGACGCCAAGCATCGGGCTTCAGCATTTGCATCGCTGCGAGGGCGTGCTGCCCCACCACGGTTGTTGGGCTGCAGCCCAACCTACAAAAGCGCCAAGCATCCCGTCCGGTTGGCAGGGACTTATTCGCGGTGCCAGCCTCCCAGCGAAAAGCATTCGCTGCAAGGCAGTGCTCTTCGGCTACGCCGCTCCTGCGATAATCCGCACGTAGCTGGCTCCGTCGCGAATGGCTTTGAAATAGCGAACAATTGCAGACGCAACAAAAAAAGCGAAGAACGTTTCCGTTCTTCGCATAAAACACAGCAAGAAGTGCGTTACTGATTGAGCTGTATGATCAGTCGTTCGCTGTGTCGAGGCAGTGCCTGGGTCGCCTGCCGTCATCGGACTGAATGGTCCGATGACCGGGAGCTTCAACTATCAGAGATAGCCTTCTTTCTTGAGATCGGCCATGGTCGCCTCGATGCTCTCGCGTAACGTTGCGACCATGAAATCGACGTGCTCCCTGGTCAGGGTCAGCGGCGGCGACAGCACGTTCATGTGCGCCAGCGGGCGTACGATCAGGCCCCGGGCCTGGCAGTGGTCGGCGATGCGGTTGCCGACTTTTGCATTCGGATCAATCAGCTCCTTGGTCTCCTTGTTGGCGACGTTCTCGATGCACATCATGAACTTGCGGCCGCGTACATCGCCAACGATCGGCAGGTCGCCGAGTGTTTTCAGCTGTTGCTCGAAGTAGGTGCCCATCTCCTGTACGTGGCCACAGAGGTTTTCGCGTTCCATGATCTCGATATTCTTCACGCCGGCGGCACAGCTGACTGGATGGCCGGAGTAGGTGAAGCCGTGGGTGAAGATGGCGCCGTCCGCCTGCGGCTTGCTGATCACCTCGTAAATCTCGTCAGAAAGAATGGTGGCACCGAGTGGCAGGTATCCGGAGGTCAGACCCTTGGCGCAGGTGATGATGTCCGGCACGATACCGAATTCGTCCTCGGAGGCGAACATGTGGCCCAGACGACCGAAGGCGGTGACGACCTCGTCGGAGACATAAAGCACGCCGTACTTACGGCATACCGCCAGGATTTTTCTGTGGTAACCCTCCGGCGGCACGATCACGCCGCCGGCGCCCATGATCGGCTCGGCGAAGAAGGCCGCGACGTTGTCCGGTCCCAGTTCCAGGATCTTGTCTTCGAGTTCCTGCACCTTCTCTTCGCAGAACTCCCCGAGGCTCTGGCCTTCCGGGCGGCGGTAGGGATTGGGGCAGGAGATATGGTGCACCAACTGCTGGTCGATGTCGAAACCGATGTGGTCGAACTTCACGCCGGTGATCGACATGGCCATGTAGGTGCTGCCGTGGTAGCCGTCGATACGCGAGATGATCTTCTTCTTGCTCTTCTTGCCGAGTTGATTGAAGTAGAAATGAATGATACGCACCGCGGTATCATTGGCGACGGAGCCACCGCAGCCGTAGAAAACGTGATTCAGGCTGCCCGGCGTCAGTTCTGCGAGCTTCGCTGCCAGCTGAGCGGCCGGCACGGTGGTGTGGTGGCCGAAGCAGGAGTAGTAGGGAATCTGGCGGATCTGGTCGGCGATTGCCTCGGCCATCTCTTCACGGGCATAGCCTATGTTGACGCACCAGAGGCCGCCGATGCCGTCCAGGTATTCGCGTCCGTCACCGTCCTTGACGTGTACGTTGTCGCTGTCGGCCAGGACCAGGGAACCGGTTTCCTTGAAAGTTGAAAAGTCTGTCCATGGGTGGATGTAGTGGTCTTTGTCCTGCTGCCACACTTCCTGCATATCGATGGGTTTCTTGTCGGACATTTTTCAGGCTGCTCCTGGGTTTTAATTCTTGATGCTGAGTTACAGCTTCTACACTAAAGCGATGATCAGCATTGGTAAAATATGATTTTTGGTTTTCATGTATTAGTAAAAGCTATGCTGGTTGTAAGTGATATTCGAGCACGGGCGTGGAAGTGGCTTTAGCCACGAAGGGTGGCTGGCACGAAGGTAGTGGGAAAACGGCACATATACAGTAAAAGGCGAACCCCCGGATGGGGGTTCGCAGGAGGATTATTCCGCCTTCAGGACTTTCTCGATGGGTTCGGGTTTGAACAGCGGTTTCTTCATCACCAGCTTGACCCAGGCGATGCCGATGACCGAGACGATCGCCAGCACTACTCCGGCCGCACCGAAGATCTGGCCGCTCAGTTCCGGCGCCGGCGAGGCATAGAAGATCGCATAGATCATCCCGGCGATGCCGATGATCTGTGGCAGCGGGTAGAACGGCGTCTTGTAGGGCCGCGGCAGGTCGGGGTAGCGCTTGCGCAAGATCATGACGTCGATATGGGTAATGATGTAGGCCAGCAGCCAGGCGATCGCGGCGGCGATCAGCAGAAGTCCGATGGCGTCCGGATCGTCACCCATCACGATCATTGGCAGGCCGGTGATAGCGGCGACGAAAAGTACCGCGACCCAGGGCGTCTGGGTGCCCGGCATCAGTTTCTTGAGCTGCGGAAAGGCCTGGCCGTTCTGCGCCATGCCGTAAAGCATGCGCGGAATCGCCGCCAGCGAGGTGTTGACGGTACTGCAGGTAGCGGTTACGGCTGCGACGGCGAGGAAGGTCAACCCGGCGTCGCCGAATACAGCCTTGGCGAAGTCGTAGTGAGGCAACGCGGAACCGGCCAGGTCGTCCGCCGGAATATAGAAGAGGGCGCCGAGACAATAGATCGCGATGGTGGCGAAGATGATGGTGACGCCAAGGATCATCGAGCGCGGGATATTGCGTTCAGGGTTCCTGGATTCTTCGACCAGCGGGCAGACGAACTCGGCGCCAACATAGCCCCAGATCGCCAGCGCCACCAGGGTGATGACCTCGCCGCCAAGCGGATTCCAGCTGGCTGTCAGGTCGATGCCTGCCGGATGGGGCTCCACCGCGCCGAATACGGCGCTCAGTCCCAGCAACAGCAGCACCACAACCATGATGAAGGCCAGTGCCGACTGCAGCTTGGCAAAGAGGTCGATGCCCAGCAGGTTCAGTACCGTGAAGAGCGCGAGCAGGCCGAAGCCGACCGACATTGGCGGGAAAACGCCGGGATAGATCTTTTCGATGATGAAGTCGACCAGCAACAGTTCGGCCGAGAGCGCGAACATGGCGACGACGACGTAGCCCGAAAAAACGGCCAGGATCGCGGGGAAGTGCCCGATGGCGACCTCGGTGTAGCTACTGAGGCTGCCCGCCCGGGGAATCATCAGCGACAGCTCCGAGAAAGAGTAGACGTAGGTCAGTGCGAGGACATAGCCGATCGCCAGCGGGATGATGAAGCCCAGGCCGGCGATACCGGCACCCTGCAGCATCAGTACCATGACGCCCTGGGAAACGACCAGCCCGACGGCAACGGCGAGCAGGGACCCGAGTCCCAGGATGCGTTTGAACCCCGATTTTTCTTTTTCGCCACTGGCCGCATCGGCGGCAGTCGCGTAACCCATATGTTCAGACATGGTTGGCTCCTGTTGGATTTCTTATATTTCTGGCCTCAGGCGAGCTGTATTCCGTCTGTGTCGGAACCGGAGACCTTTGCTGGGAAAATGGTGTGCGTTGTGGTGACCCGGTTTTGCGTCGAACTCCTCCCGTTTGATTGGCTACCTGATACAGAGCCGGTCGATCAGGCGCGCCACCAAGGCCTCACACCGTTCGAGCTGACTCAACTGGATAAATTCATTCGGCTTGTGCCCCTGGTCCATGCTGCCAGGGCCGCAGACGACCGTGGGAATCGCCAGCTCCCGGCTGAACAGGCCCCCTCGGTACCGAAGTTGATGCTGGCGATAGTGTCGCGTTCTGCCAGTGTCCGTACGAAGGCAATCACCTCGGCATCCTCGGCGGTGCTGAGGCCGGGGTATTCGGTGGTGACTTCGATATCGATGCCGCAGTCCGGGCCGACCCGGCGCATATCGGTAACCAGGTCGTCGGCAAGGTCCCGCAGCTGCTGCAGCAGGCGCCGTGGGTCTTCGGCGGCGATATTGCGCATTTCGAACAGGAAGCTGCAGTGGTCGGGTACGATATTGAGCGCCGTGCCGCCTTGCACGGTACCTGTATGAATAGTGCTGTAGGGAATCTCATAGCCCTCCTCGAAGGGGCCCTCGCTGTGGCGCTTGAGTCCCTCGCGCTCCAGCCAGCCGATCAGTCGCGCGGCATAGTTCACGGCGTTGACGCCCTGCGGCGCCATACCCGAATGACACGCCTGGCCCCGTACCGTCACGCAGGCAGCGAGCTTGCCCTTGTGTTTGTTCACCACCTGCATGCCGGTCGGCTCGCCGATGATGCAGAACGCAGGCTGTACCGGATGCCGGCGCATCGTTTCGATCAGGCGTCGGACGCCCAGGCAACCGATTTCTTCGTCATAGGAAAATGCCAGGTGGATCGGCGTCTGCAGGTTCGCGGCCTTCATCTCGGGGACCGCGGCGAGTACCACGGCGATAAAGCCCTTCATATCGGCAGTGCCGCGACCATAGAGGCGGCCGTTCTCTTCCGTCAGGCGGTAGGGCGGGTGCGTCCAGTTCTGACCGGTCACCGGTACGGTATCGGTATGGCCCGAGAGCATGACGCCGGCTTTATTCACCGGCCCGACGGTGGCGTAGAGGTTGGCCTTGGTTTTCGCCTCGTCGTAGACCAGTTCGCTGTCGACGCCGAAACTGGAGAGGTAGTCCTGCACCCAGGCCATCAGCGCCAGGTTGGAGCGGACACTGGTGGTGTCAAAACCGATCAGCCGGCTCAGGACTTCTAGGGTCTGTTCATTGGCCATATGGACTCCTGGCAATGCGGGCAGGATCGGACTGTTCGCCCGACCCTGGACTCAGGTTATGGGATTGCATTGCATTCTTAAAATATTTTTAAATTTTTAAATGCATTGATAAAGCTGATCTAGCGGACAGTGATACAGGTGCAGTGCGCAAGGGCATTGACCTTGTGGGAGACGCTGCCCAGCAGCAAGCCCTCGATTTCGCCCAGGCCCCGGCAGCCGAGGATAATGGTATCCACATGCAAGTCCCTGGCGCACTTCAGGATGGTGGCGGCGGCGGATCCGCGCCGGACTAATTGCTCCACCCTCCCGAGGCGGTAGTCGTCAAGCAGGGCTGCCGTGTCGGCCAGGCTTTCCTCGGCGATCGCGCGCAGCGAAAGCTCGACCGGGCTGGCAGTATCGAAGGGGCCGACCCTGATCTGGGTATAGCGACGGTTGGTATAGGAGATATGGCGATAGACACTGAGCAGGGTAAGGCGCGAGCCAAAAGACTGTGCCAGCCGGCCTGCGGTCCGTGCGGCTCTGATCGCATTGTCAGACCCATCTACGGCGACCAGCAGGTGCCGAAAAATTCCGGGTGTCGGTAATGGTGATTCCATGGTCGGGCTCCGGTGGGTCAGGGCAGCATCAGATCCCGAAGGAGCAGGGCAATCTGAGGAAATAGCACCAGTAGTACAGAGGTTGCCAGCAACATCAGGATAAAGGGCGGTGTGCCGCGGATGACATCCATATAGGGACGTCTGAATATGGCGATGGCGGTGAAAATGTCGCAACCGAACGGCGGCGTTGCCGAGCCGATCGCGACCTGAAGCGTGATCATGGTGCCGACCAGGACCGGATCGAGGCCCGAGGAACGGATCAGCGGCAGGAAGATCGGAATCAGAATCAGCATCACCACGATGGGATCGACGAACATGCAGCCGATAAAAAAGGCAACGGCGATGCTGATCAACACCGTTGTCGGGGCAGCATCGGCAAGGTGAAGAGCGGCAATCAGGGTCTGGGGGATCTCGGCATAGGAAAGGGCCCAGGAGAAGGCCGCGCCGACACCGATCAGGATAAAGACCACCGCCGTTACCAGACTGGTGGACAGGGCGATCTCCGGCAGTTCCTTGAGCTTCACGGAACGAAAGACGAAGACCTCCAGCAGGATGGCGTAAAGCACGCATATCGAGGCGGCCTCGCTGGGGCTGAAAATGCCACCGTAGATGCCGCCGACGATGATCAGCGGGAATCCGGCCGGCCAGAGAGCGCGCCTTAATGCCAACAACCGCTGTGACCTGCTGGCCTTAGGCTCGACCGGTATCTGTTTGCGCCAGGCATAGATCACGGCATAGATGGAAAACATCGCCAGGATCAGCAACCCGGGTCCGATGCCGGCTATGAAGAGTTCCGATATCGAAGTACCGGACAATACGCCGTAGACGATCATGCCGATGCTCGGCGGGATCAGAAAGGCAATGTCCGAGGCGTTGATCGTCAACGCCATGGTGAATGCATCGTCGTAGCCGGCCTTGAGCATGCGCGGACGCATCGGCCCGCCGACTGCGACCACCGTAGCCTGGGTCGAGCCGGAGACGGCGCCGAACAGGGTGCAGGTGGTGGCAACGGTGACTGCCAGGCCGCCGCGGATATGACCAACGCAGCGCATCACCAAATCGAGCAGCCGGTCGGCGGAGTGGCCGCGGGTGATGATATCGGCGGCGAGGATGAACATCGGGATGGCGATCAGCGCGGTGGGTTTCACGCCGCTGACCATCTGCTGAATGATGATCGTCGGATTGAGCATTTCGAAAAAGAAAAAGAATCCCGCCAGGGTTGCGACGATCAGCGGCATCATCATCGGAAATCCGAGCAGCAGCAGCACGATCATGGTACTGAGCATTACTGCGGTCATGGGCTTACCTCCCCAGCAGCGGAGGTTTCGTCGTAGACGTCCAGTGCGCTGAATGACAGGAAGATGTCCCGGCTCTGCAGGTTCTTGATAAAGGCCAGGCCATATTGCAGACCGCCAATGAAGAGCCCCAGCGGTACCACGAGCAGTGTCCAGTAGACCGGGATCTGCAGCGCCGCAGTGATCATGCCGCGTTGCGCCACCTTGGCGACGTAGAGGCAGGCGTAGTAGCTGAGCAGGAACAGTGTCAGCGCCGTACTAAAGGTGATGACGAGCATAAGCGCCTTCTTGCGCCGGTCATTGAGCAGGTCATAGAAGGCCGACATACGGATATGACGACCCGTGCGGGTGACGTAGCCGAGTCCCATGAAGGTCACGATGACCATCAGGATCTGGTTCAGCTCTTCGGAAAAATAGAGACTTTGTGAGAAAAGGTAACGGCCGAACACGTTGACCACGGTGTTCAGCGCCATCAACAGTATGCTGGCCGACAGGCACCAGGCTTCGAAGCGGCTGATCCAGCCGTCCACCCGGTCCAGGCCACGTAACAGCGCGTGCATCTTGGCATCCTCGAACGATCGGCCGGCCGTCTGGGCGGCCGGCCGGGGTGGAAAGGATCAGTTCAGTTGCGCTTCCCACTGCTCGCGTTCTGCAAGGAAGTTGTCGAGCACCTGCCGACCGTTGTCGCCGACCAGTTCGACGAACTTGCCGCGGGTCTTTTCGGCGCGCTCGCGGAAAAGGTCGCGCTGAGCCTCGTTGAGACGAATGTATTCCATCTGTGGCTTCTCCTCGAGAATCTTGGCCAGGAACTGCTCTTCGAGGCGTGGCACCTCATCCATCATGTGGATGCTGACCTCTTTCAGTGTCTCCTGCACCAGTTGCTGGCGCGCAGGCGGAAGGCTGCCGAACCAGTCTTCGCCGGTGACGATGGCGCTGGTAAACAGCTGATGGCGGGCCGAGATCAGGTGGTCGGTAACCTCGAAAAACTTGCTCTGGTAGATCGACGAGATCGGATTGCCGACGCCGTCGATCACCTTCAATTGCAACGCGCCGTAGACCTCGCCGAACGGCAGCGGCGTCGGGCTCGAGCCCAGATCCTTGAACGCCTCTACCTGCAGCGGCGACACCAGGATGCGCATCTTGAAGTTGTCGAGATCCGCGGGGCTGCGCACCGCGCGATTGGCGGCCCAGGCATCCTCGCCCTCGGAATAGATGCTCATCAGGCGCAGGCCGCTCTTGGCGAAGTCCGGCGCCATGTCCTCGAACACCGTCTTCGACTCGGTCATCAGCTTCTTGTTGACGTCATTGCTCTCCGAGAGGATGAACGGGATCGAGAACAACTGGATTTCAGGTACGAAGGAACCGAGGTGGCCGAGGGAGACGTTGGCGAACTGTAGCGCGCCGTTGGCGGCGAGCTCAGTGGTGTCGGCCGAGGTGCCGAGGGTGCCGCCGTAGTAGATTTTGACCTCGACGTCGCCGTCGGTCTTTTGTTCGATGCGTTTTTTGAACTCCTGGGCGTAGAGGTCCTGAATATCGCCCTGGGACACTTCAATCGAGTACTTCCAGGTTTCAGCCTGGACGCCGGCTGCGAGGCAACTGAGGGCTGTGGCGGCGGCAAAACGGGTGAGGCGTTGGGACCATTTCATAGGATAAGACTCCTGTTGTTGTTGTCGGTGGAGCAAAATTGCCCCGCGCGAGCGCGGGGCCTGGTACGGCTGTTATTCGTCGCCGGGTACGCCGAATGACTCGGCGTTGGACGGATCGCTGGCGCGGGTGACATAAGCCTGCAATTGCGGTTCGTAGAGGAACCAGAGGTTGCGCAGTTCGCCGATCGGCGCCTGGTGCCAGTCTACGCGCAGGTCGACGACCGGCCATTTCGGCTCGGCGGCCACCAGCAGGCCGGCCGAGTGTACCGGCCCCATCTCGCCACCGGCGGCCAGTCCCGCCTCGAGCGCCTGCACCAGCCGTTCGGCCAGGTGGCCCTCGCTGTTTTCGAAGGCACTGATCATCGCTTGCGGCACTTCGGTGTTGGCCAGCAGGTTGCCCATCGCCAGGCAGTGCTTGCCTTCAGCGGTGGCGTGGATGCCCAATGCCCGGGCACCGCTGAAGGTGGCGGTTTCACCGCGGGCGTTGAGTACGCCGAGCTGGCGCCACTCGACGTCGCTGTCGGCCTCGGCCTGACGTGCGAGAATCGCAGCCGGGGCCAGGCCTTGCTGCAGCAGGTCGAGGCCCAGCGATCCCAGGTCGGGGTTGGTGACGTTCTGGGTCAGGGCCACGCCTGTGCCGCTGCGCACCCAGGCGCAGCGGCTGGCGACGCTGATGCTGGATGAGGTGATGGCGCAGCCGAGCATGCCGGTTTCGGGGCAGAACCCCGCTACGGAAAAGGTCATGCGGCCTCCTCGTCGGGAATCACCGCGATGACGTCGATCTCCATCAGCCATTCGGCCTGGGCAAGGCCGGCGACGACCAGGCCGGTGGAGATCGGATAGACACCCTTAAGCCACTTGCCCACCTCGCGGTAGACCGGCTCGCGAAAACGCGGGTCGGTGATATAGGTGGTGGTCTTGACGATATGGCTGAGGTCGGAGCCGGCTTCTTCGAGCAACTGCCTGACGTTTTTCATCGCCTGCTCGGCCTGGGC
The DNA here is from genome assembly GCF_042661465.1 of Marinobacterium aestuariivivens. Classification (NCBI taxonomy): domain Bacteria; kingdom Pseudomonadati; phylum Pseudomonadota; class Gammaproteobacteria; order Oceanospirillales; family Oceanospirillaceae; genus Marinobacterium; species Marinobacterium aestuariivivens. Next base: position 2,955,656 of record NZ_JBHSWE010000001.1, read on the forward strand.
GCGCGGGTCGCCCAGGCCGACCAGTTTGCCTTCGAAGTCGGTACCGACCTGACCTCGTACGTAAACGGTGTTTCCGGCACGTACGGCCTGGCAGAGATCGTTGTCCAGCGACTGATTCGGATACGTTTCCTTGGTATTGAACATGCGGATTCGAGTATGGGTAGGCATCGACTGACTCTCGTTATGCTGATTGTTTGAACCTGTGAATAGCGACTTTAGAATCAAGGGACAGGCCATCAGGTCCGTCCCTGCGATCAGTCTTCCGCCTGGCGTTGCGAGGCATCACGATAGGCAAGATATTTGCGCTGAGTGGCGATATGGTCCGCAATATGCCTGGCATCATGCCAGACGCCCCAGATGAAACTGGAGCCACGACGTGACAGCCACGGCAGACCCACGAAATAGACGCCGGGCTCGGTTGAGACACCGCGCTGATGCTGCGGCTTGCCGTTTTCGTCGAAGGCGTTCACATTCAGCCAGCTGTAATCGACCGCGAAGCCCGTCGCCCAGACGATCGAGGTAACGCCGGCCTCGGCCAGGTCGAGTTCGAGAATGGGATGGGTCACGCATTCCGGATCCGGGAGCATCGCACGGGCTTCAGGTTCCTCCGGAAGGTCGAGGCCGTTGCGCTCAATGTAGGCGTCAGCGGCATCCAGCAGCGACAGATAGTTCTCATCGCCGCGTGCTAGGTTCCCGGCGAGGTCCGGCTGGAAGGTCACCACACCGTCGTTGAAGGACTTCGTCAGTCCCACGAGCGTCATCCCCTCGTTGGCAAGTCGTCGGAAGTCGACCGTCTGGCCACCATGGGCACCGCTCACGGCAATGGTGACGTGCTCCGTGCCCGGCTTCATGGCCTCGGCATCCCATTCGCCGAGGACGCCCAGCCACCAGACGAAGTCACGGTTGCGATAGGCGCGCGGAGGACGGTCGTGCGGTCCAACCGAAAGGTAGACTTTCTTGCCGGCCCGCTGCAGCTCATCCGCGATCTGCACCCCTGACGACCCCGCGCCTACCACCAGAACCGCACCCTCGGGCAGCTGCCCGGGGTTGCGATAGTCGGCGGAGTGGATTTGGGTGATGTTTTCATCGTCCGGCGCGATCGGCGGTATAACGGGACGCTGGAAAGGTCCGGTGGCGGCAACCAGGCGATTGGCCTCGATCACGCCCTCGGAGGTTTCAATGCAAAAGCCCGGACGATCGGCATTGCGTTCCACCTTCTTCACTTCCACGCCCGTACGGATGGGTGCGTTGAACTTCCTGGCGTAAGCTTCGAAATAGTCCGCAACGCGCTCTTTCGGGGGAAAGCGTCGGCGTCGAGATCGTCGAACTCCAGGCCCGGAAACCGGTCATGCCAGGCCGGGCCGTTGGCCACCAGCGAATCCCAGCGTTTCGTGCGCCAGGCTTCGGCGATACGGTTGCGCTCCAGAACCAGGTGGGGAACCCCGAGGTTGCTCAGGTGTTCGCTCATGGCCACGCCGGCCTGACCGGCGCCAACAACAAGCGTATCTATTTCTATTTTTTTAACTGTCATGTCTTTGTCCTTCTGGAGGGCGGGTTGATTCAGACCGGTCATGGCTTGCCTGTTCTGTATTCGCCAAGACTAGGTGTTGGTGTTGTATCGGTAAAATATTATTAACCTAACAATTGAATTTGAAAATTTGATACAGTGGTCCGAGACCCGCCACCAGGCGGTACTGATGGAGGTTTCAAGATGCGTTTTACCCTCAAGCACCTGCGCTATTTCGTTGTTGCCGGAGAGAAGAGCAGCGTCACCAAGGCGGCCGAGATGCTGCATGTGTCGCAGCCGTCGATCTCGTCTGCGATCCTGCACCTGGAGGACGTGACCGGCCTGCAGCTGTTCGTCCGTCACCATGCCCAGGGCCTGTCGCTGACGCCGCCGGGACGGCAATTTATGCGCAAGGCCAAGCAGCTGCTGGCCGAAGCCGACGGTCTCGAGCACTACGCCCAGACCCTGGGGCAGGATGTCGCCGGCTCGCTGCGTATTGTCGGCTTCCCGACCTTCACGCCGATCCTGCTGCCGGGCCTGATCAAGCGCTTCGTCAATGCTTACCCGGCGGTCAGCGTCCAGTGCGACGAGAAGCATCAGAAGGACATCATCCAGAGCCTGCACGAGGGCCGCTACGAACTGGCGCTGACCTACGACATGCAGATCCCGTCCGATATCGAGTTCGAGCCGCTGATGGAGTTTCCGCCCTACGCCGTGGTGGGACGGGAACATCCGCTGGCGGATCGCCAGGAAGTGTCGCTGAGGGAGCTGGCGCCTCACCCGATGGTGTTACTGGACTGGCCGATGAGCCGGGAGTACTTCTACTCGCTGTTCCTGAGCCTGGAGCTGGAACCCAACTTCGCCTACCAGGCCGAATCGCTGGGGATGGTACGCGGGCTGGTCGGCAACGGCTTCGGCTATACGCTGTTCAACAGCCCGATGGCCTGCAACCTGGCGTTCGATGGCACCGAGCTGGTGGCGATACCGCTGACCGAGAAGCTGCGACCGCTGCGCATGGGCGTGGCGCGTCTCTCCCAGTTCCGGCTGACGCCGGCTGCCGAGGCCTTCATCAAGAAGATCGGCGACCAGGCGCGTGAGCTGTCGAACAGCGTCTTCGAAGACAACCGCTTCTACCGGCTGCTGATCGATTGAATCCTTTGGGAGATTCGGCCATCCCTGATAGTGGCAGGCGCCATGGTCGAGATATCGTAGGAGCCTCGCACCGAGGCGAATGAGTTCGGCACGGCGGTTGTTCGCAACGGGGGCGTTGCTCCTACGGGTTCCACCGATAGGGCGTGGGAGAGGCGCCGGCCTGTGGTTGAAATAGCATAAAAAAAAGAATCCAAGAGAAATTATTTCTATATTTTACAAATATTGGTGCGCTTTCTAGTCTGGCAACCTGGAGTCCGAACAGCCCGTTCGGCCATCCTCGCAAGCGGCCGGCAATGCCGGGACCGTATCGGAGTGAAGAATGAATGCCAACACCAAAAAGTTGATCCGGGCCGCACTTGCGTGCGATGCCCTGGAGGCCAGCGACTTTGCCGGACTGCTCAAGCTGTGCACGCTCGAGGAGGTGAGACAGGGAACCCCGATCCCGGACCTGACACAGGGCCCGGAGCTGAGGATCCTTGTCAGCGGTGAAATTCAGCAGACGCTTCAGGGGCGCAGCTTCAGGCTCAGTGCGCCGGCGCTGTACGGCGGTGTCTGCGGCGGGCTTGAAATGCCGGGGCTGGCAGAGGTCGGTCTGGCGCTGAGCGATATCCTGCTACTGCGCCTGGAACGCAGTGTCCTGGAGGACTGGCTGGCAACGGCGCCCGAGCGCGCCCAGGTCGGCAACCGCCTCCTGCAACTGTCACTGGCGCGCCAGCGAGCCATGAGCGAGGCGCAGGAGCATCTGCCGGTGCGCCGGGAAAAGGACCTGCTCGGCGAACGCGAGGTGCCCCAGAGCGTCTACTACGGCGTCCAGACCCTGAGGGCGGTGGAGAATTTTGCCGTCACCGGCATCAAGTTGATGCATTTCCCGAAGCTGGTGATCGCGCTGGCGATGGTGAAGAAAGCCGCGGCGCGCGCCAACCGCAAACTCGGGTTGCTGGATGTGCCGCGCACCGACGCCATCTGCCAGGCCTGTGACGAAATCATCGCCGGTCGCTGGCACGGGCACTTCGTCGTCGATGTCATCCAGGGCGGGGCAGGCACTTCGACCAACATGAACGCCAACGAGGTGATCGCCAACCGCGGGCTGGAGCTGATGGGACATGCCCGCGGCGACTACCAGCATCTGCATCCCAACAACCATGTCAACCTGTCCCAGTCCACCAATGACGCCTATCCCAGCGCCATCCGCCTCGGCATCCTGCTCAGCCACGGCGATTATGTCCGGGCGCTGTCGGATCTGTGCTATGAACTGAAACAGAAGTCGGTGGAGTTTTCCGACGTGATCAAGATGGGGCGCACCCAGCTGCAGGATGCGGTGCCGATTACCCTGGGGCAGGAATTCGATGCCTGGTACTCGACGCTCAAGGAGGATATCGAGGAGGTGCGCGACGTGGTCGAGTACTTCCGCGAGATCAACATGGGCGCTACGGCCATCGGCACCGGCATCAACACCGACCCGGAGTACTCCAGTCTGGTGATCGAGGAGCTGGCGCAGATTTCCGCCCAGTCGGTGGTGGCGGCGCGCAATCTGATCGAAGCCACCTCCGATATGGGGGCCTTCGTGACCTTTTCCAGCGTACTGAAACGCAATGCCGTGAAGTTGTCCAAACTCTGTAACGATCTGCGTTTGCTGTCCAGCGGTCCGCGCACGGGTTTTGCGGAGATCAACCTGCCGCCGATGCAGCCGGGCAGCTCGATCATGCCGGGCAAGGTCAATCCGGTGATCCCGGAAATGGTGAACCAGGTGGCCTACCAGATTATCGGCAACGACATCACCGTGACGATGGCGGCCGAGGCTGGCCAGCTGCAGCTCAACGTGATGGAGCCTGTCATCGCCTTCAACGTGCTGCAGTCGCTGCAACTGCAGATCCGCGCCATCCGGACGCTGGACGAAAAATGTATCCGCGGCATCAGCGCCAACCGCGAACGCTGCCGGGAGCTGGTCAACAACAGCATCGGCATCATTACCGCGCTGAACCCCTACATCGGCTATGAGAATGCCGGCCGCATCGCCAGGCAGGCGGTCGAGCAGGACATGAGCGTACGCGAAATCGTGCTCGCCGAAGGGCTGCTGAGCCCGGCGGAACTGGACGAGGTGCTGAGCGCCGAGAACATGACCCGGCCACGTCGGCTGGCTGCCAGCTATAGAATGAAAACGGTTGCCTGATCGGCACCCAGGAGAAGAAGATCATGACCGAGAAGAACAAGGCCTACTGGCTGAGCAAACGCGAGCAGATCGAGCTGCGGACCCGTGCCTGGATCGACGGCCGCTTCGTCGAGGCCAGCGACGGCCAGACCTACGAAACCCGCAATCCGGCCACCGGCGAGCATCTGGCGAATATCGCCGCCTGCAGCGCCGACGACGTCGACAGGGCGGTGCAGGCGGCACGGCGTACCTTCGACTCGGGCGTCTGGTCCGAGGCCGCGCCGGCGCAGCGCAAGGCGGTGGTCCGGCGCCTGGCCCAGCTGATCCGCGACAATGCCGACGAACTGGCACTGCTCGAAACGCTCAATGTCGGCAAGCCGATTGCGGATGCGCTCAATATCGACATTATGGGGGCTGCCGGCTGCTTCGACTGGTACGCCGAGGCGGTCGACAAGCTCTATGGCGAGGTGGCGCCGACCGACGGCAACAATATCGCCACCATTACCCGCGAGCCGATCGGCGTGGTCGGCGCGGTAGTGCCCTGGAACTTCCCGCTCGATATCGCCGCCTGGAAACTGGCGCCGGCGCTGATCAGCGGCAACTCGGTGGTGCTCAAGCCCGCCGAGCAGTCGCCGCTGACCGCGCTGCGCCTGGCGGAACTGGCCAAAGAGGCCGGCCTGCCGGACGCTGTGCTCAATGTCGTCACCGGCCTGGGTGAGGTCGTCGGCAAGGCTCTGGGGCTGCACATGGATGTCGACTGTATCGCCTTTACCGGCTCGACGCAGGTCGGCAAGCTGTTTCTCGGCTACTCGGCCCAGTCCAACATGAAACAGGTGTGGCCCGAGACCGGCGGCAAAAGCCCGAACCTGATCTTCGCCGACTGCGATCTGGACGCGGCGGTCGAGCACGCCGTCAACGGCATTTTCTTCAACCAGGGCGAGGTCTGTTCGGCCAACTCGCGGATACTTGTCGAACGCGGCATTCGCGACCGTTTCGTCGAGAAGTTCGTGGCCAAGGCGCAGTCGCTGAAGGTCGGCGACCCGCTCGAGGCCGATACCCGCGTCGGTGCCCTGATCGACAATGAACATGCCGCCCGGGTACGCGAGCATATCGCCAATGCCGCCGACGAGGGTGCGCAGCTGCTGACTGGCGGCGCCGGCGATACCGATACCAACCTGGTAGCGCCGACCATCTTCGACGGCGTCACGCCGGACATGCGCATCGCCCGCGACGAGGTGTTCGGCCCGGTGGCGGCGCTGATCACCTTCGATACCGAGGCGGAGGCGCTGCGCATCGCCAACGATTCGATCTACGGCCTCGCGGCGTCGCTCTGGACCCGGGATCTGAACCGGGCGCACCGCGTCGCGCGCAAGCTGCGGGCCGGCACCGTCTCGGTCAACACCATGGATGCGCTTGATTTCAGCACACCGTTCGGCGGCTACAAGCAATCCGGTTTCGGCCGCGACCTGTCGCTGCATGCCCTCGACAAGTTCACCCAGCTGAAGACCACCTGGATCAAGCTCGGATGATGATTCTCTACAGTGCGCCGCGTTCGCCCTACGCCCGAAAAGTGCGTATGGCGCTGCTCGAGCTCGATCTGGGTGAACGGGTCGAGATCCGTTCGGTGAATCCCTTCGACAACCAGCCCGACCACCTGGCGACGAACCCGCTGGCACGGGTGCCGGCGTTGCAACTGCCGGACGGTACCCGCCTGTGCGACAGCCGGCTGATCCTCGATTATCTGGACGAGACCTTTGCTGCGGCTACGGACCCGGGGCATCGCGACTGGGCGCAGCGCAATCGCATTGTGCTGGCGGAAGGCGTGATGGATGCGGCTTGCGGCCTGGTCAGCGAGGAGCGCCGTCCCCGCGAGGTACGGCACGAGGCCGCCGCCTGGCGACTCGAAGACGTGCTGAGCCGCGCCTTGCTCGCGCTCGAAGCCTCATCGCAAGCGTTGTCCGCCGAGTTGGCGGGACGGCTGGAGATCACGCTGTGTTGCACCCTGGGCTACATGGATTTCCGTCTGTCGGCGATCGCCTGGCGCGCCATCTGCCCGACTCTGGCGGACTGGTTCGGCAGCTTCTCGCAGCGCCCGTCGGCACAGCGCACGGCGCCCCGCTGAGGTTCGGGCAGGGCGGTCGACGTCTATAATTGAGTCGGGTGGCACCTATGGTAGGAGGGCATATGAAAGCCGGGGGACTGCTGTTCGATCTCGATGGCGTACTCTACGTCGAAGACCGGTTGCTGCCCGGTGCGCAGGAGGTCATGCAGCAGGTGCTGAAGCAGGGCATTCCGTTTCGCTATATCACCAACACGTCGACAAAGTCACTGGCCACGCTGGAACGGCAGCTTGAAGACCGGGGGCTGCCGGTGCCCGATAACTCGGTTTTCAGTGCCATCAGTGCGGCAGTGCAATGGCTTGACGACAACGGTGTCCGGCGCATTTTTCCGGTGCTTGCGGATGACGCGCAGCAGGATTTTGCCCGCTTCCGGATCGACGATGCGCAGCCGCAGGCGGTCGTACTCGGGGATATCGGCGAGGGCTGGAACTACGGGCTGCTCAACCGGCTGTTCGGTTACCTGACCGGGGGCGCCCGGCTGGTCGCGGTCCACCGCAACCGCTACTGGCAGACCGAAAGCGGATTGCAGCCCGACCTGGGACTCTTTGTTGCCGGCCTCGAATACGCGGCCGATATCGAGGCGGTGGTGGTCGGGAAACCGTCGGAGCGATTTTTTCGTACAGCTTGCAACGGCCTCGGGCTTGAACCGGGGCAGGTGGTGCTGGTCGGAGATGATATAGAGAGCGATATCGGCGGTGCGCAGCGGGCCGGCCTGACGGGCGTGCTGGTGCATACCGGCAAGTACCGCCGCGAGCGGGTCGAGCGCTCGGGCATCGACCCCGATATCGAGATCGCCTCGGTCGCCGAATTGCCCGGCGTACTGCCGCAGCTGTTCGCTTGACTGGGTTTCGGGCGCCCAATATGGATAATGGGCACCGGGTTTTGTTAACGGTTTTTCCAGGCAGTCGGGTGGTGGCGGATGAGTGATGAAGTTCTGTATGTGTTGATTGGTGTCGGACTTCTGGTGATCGCGGCGCTGGCCGCGCTGATTGCCCGGCAGTTGCGCCAGCAGCGCGAGCAGAAGGCGGCGCAGCGACAACAGCTGGAAGAGGCCAGGAACAAGGCGCGGGAGCAGCGACAGTATCTGATCGACAGCATCCGCGTGATCGCCCGCGCGATGCATGACGATGAAAAGCTGACGCTGACCGAGGGTTGCATCCGGCTCAAGGTGCTGCTCGACAACCTCAAGCCCGACCTTCACCGCAATCCCGATTTCGAGATTATCGAGCGTCACTACGAAGCCACGCGTCATATTCCCTACCTGGACGCCTGGCGCAAGCTCGAGCGCACGGAACAGCGGCGCTATCAGCGCGAGATGGACAGCCTCGAAAGCGAGAACCGTGCTGCACTGCTGCTGGCGGCGGAGAAACTCTGCGCCTATCCCCTGGACAGAATGCACTGATCCAGCCTGACTCCCGGCGTCATCGAGGCTGACAGATGGAATTCGTTGCGGCCTTTGTCGTTACCCTGCTGGTACTCTGCCTGATGGCGGTGGCGCTGCACTTCGGCCGCTCGCCGACCTATCGTCCCTCGCGTACCGAGGTGCTGGATCTTCTGCAGGGCGTGCTCGACGGTTCGACCTCCCGTCAGCGCTGGGACCTGTTCATCGGGCTCCCGGTACACCACGACCCCGAACTCGAAAAGGTTCGGCGCCGCTGCCTGGTGCTGCAGGAGGGGGACGATGAGCAGCCGGCGGCCGGAGAAGGACTCGACGGTCTTCTGTTCGACAGGGCAGGGCGCGAGCGCCTGGGCCATATCGTTGATGATCTGCGAACGCTGATTGCCAGGGAGCCGGTGTATCGGGAGTTCTAGCGTGTGAGGACGTGAGGACGTGAGGGCGTGGAGGCGTGAAGGCGAAACGAACGTAGGGCACCCTGAGCGCAGCGAACCGTGCCGAAGTTATCGATGCAATTCGCTCTGCCCTATAAATCCGGGCTCTGGGATGACTACCCGTAACCCGTAACCCGGAACCGGAACCATTACGCCATCGGCTCGGGAGCCTTCTCCCCCGTTACTTCCGGCAGCGTCTGGTGCTCGATCAGTCGCTGCAGGCGCCAGAGGGCCTGCCAGAGGGCGCGAATGTCGCCGTCTTCGATCAGCTGGTGGAATTCCGCCGTGGCCGCTTCCAGTTCCGGCATCTCGTACAGGCCGGCGATGCCCAGCAGCTGGTGGGCATGGTGACGCATCTGCTGACGGTCCCGCCGGCCGAATCCCTTCAGGCAGCCGTCGAGCTGCAGGCGCAATTCCTGTCCCAGCAGACCGGGGTCTATATCCAGGCGTTCCAGCGGGCCGCTTCCGGTCGCCGTTGCGACGTGCGCAAGGCTGCGCTGACACAGGGTCTGTACCGTTTCCAGCAACGCCTGCTCGTTGATTGGCTTGAGCATGATTCTGGAAATGCCGGCGTCCTGCAGTGCCTGGTGTTCGCGTTTGACCACATTGGCGGTCAGGGCGACGATGGGCAGCCCCGGATAACTCTGGCGCAGCAGGCGGGTGGCCTCGATGCCGTCCATCTCCGGCATGTGCACGTCCATCAGAATCAGGTCCGGCAGCTGCCTCTCGACTTCGGCGAGCACCTCCAGGCCGCTGCGTGCCTGACGCGGGCAGATGCCGGCATGTTCCAGTATCCGGCTGATCAGCAGCCGGTTGAAGTCGTTGTCCTCGGCGATCAGCAGGTCGAAATCCTGCTGCAGCACCGGCTGGCCGGGGCCTGGATCAGCCGGCTGTGCACTGCCGGGTCGCAGCGCCTGCTGCAGCCGTTTCAGCCTGACCGGCTTGTGCAGCATCAGCGTATTGCCATCGGCGGGCGCTTCGCTGACGGTACTGGAGCAGAGAATAACGAGGCGTCCGGAAAACCGCCGGCGCAACTGCTGCAACGCGTTGCGCGGCAGTGTGGCCTCGGCGCAGGGACGCTGACCCCAGATCACCATCGGGTAGTTTTCGGCGCGCTCGCAAAGGTCGCCGAAAGTGTCTGCCAGGCCCACTTGCAACTGGAGGCGCTGCAGCAGGCCCAGCAGCACATCGCGCATCTGCGGATGGGGATCGTAGAGCAGGACCGGGCCGGTATCCGGCAACGGCTCGGGCCGGCCGGTCATGCCTTCGCGGAACGGGAAGGGGATCGACAGGCTCACTTCGGTGCCGTGGCCGACTTCGCTGGACAGCCGGATCTGGCCGCCCATCAGCTCCGTCAGCTTGCGGGTGATGACCAGCCCAAGCCCGGAGCCACCGAAACGCCGGGTGATCGAGGTGTCGGCCTGGGTGAAGGCCTGGAAGAGCTCCTGGGTCTGCTCGGGCGGGATGCCGATGCCGCTGTCGACGACCCGGATCAGCAGCAGGCACTGATCGCCCCCTGGGGCCTGGGTTCGACACAGACCCGGACCTCGCCCTGCTCGGTGAACTTGATGGCGTTGGCAACCAGGTTGGTGAGGATCTGGCGCATGCGGGTCGGGTCGCCGATCAGCGTTGCCGGCGTCTTAGGATCCAGCTGCAGCAGCAGCTCCAGCCCCTTGCCATGGGCCAGTGGCGCCTGCATCTCTAGCACATCCAGCAGCAGGTCCTCGAGTTCGAACGGAATCCGTTCCAGGCGAATGGCGTCGGACTCCAGCTTCGACAGGTCCAGGATATCGTCAATCAGCGTCAGCAGCAGCGTCGAGGTCTGGTTGATGATACGGGTATATTCGCGCTGTTCCTCTGTCGCACCGGACTCTTCCAGCAGCCGCGCAAAACCGAGCACCGAGGTCATGGGCGTACGCAGCTCGTGGCTCATGCGTGCGAGAAATTCGTCTTTTGCGCGGTTGGCGGCGTCGGCCTTCTGGCCGGCCAGCTCGAGCTCGTGATTCTGGGTTTCCAGGTGGTTGAGCGTGGCTCTGAGGCGGCGGGTGGCGGTTTCGACCCGGCTTTCCATCACCTGGTTCGACTCCTGGACGCGCGCGGCCATACGGTTGATACCGCGGGCGAGGGTGCGCAGTTCACCGGTCAGGGTCACTTCGGCGCGGGTATCGAGGTGTCCCTCCTGCAGCCGTTCGATCACCCGGCTCAGGCCCTGTATCGGCGCGGTAATGCGCTGGCCGAAGCGCCGGGCCAGAATCGAGGTGACCAGGAAGCTGCCAAGCATCAGCAGCAGGCCACCGAAGAGGATGCTGCGCTGGCGCGCCAGCGTCTGCTCCTTCGACAGTATCACCAGCGCATAGCCGATGGTGTCGAGTTGAGGCTCGCCTTCGGGGTACTCCGGCACATCCTGGAACGAGATACCGGTGACCCTGACCGGCTGCATGAAATACCACTGCAGGTCATGTTCATAGACATAGGTGCGGTCCTGGTTGAGCTGGAGCTCGAATTCGCGCGTGCGCAATATCAGTTCGAAGTCGCCGTCGAGGAAAACCACATCGGCGACATCGGGCTCCTGGCTGATGCCCCGCGCCAGGTTCCCCAGCACTTCGTGGTTGCCGACCATGAGGCCGAACTCAGATGCCGAGGCCAGCAGTCGGCTCATCGACTTGCCGCGTTCGATCAGCGCGGTCTGGGTATCGTCGATGCGGGTGCTGATGAAGTAGCTGCCGAGGATAACGGCGAAGATCACCAGCGGCAGCAGCGAAATCATCAGCACCCGCTGACGGATGCTCAGGGGTCTGAGGCGGTGCATCATTCGATCAACTCCGCCAGAGCGGCATCGTCCGGCACCTTCAGGTCAAGGGTGCGGGCGACGACGGGATTGCTGCTGACCGTGAAATAGCGTGGAAAAGCCGGTCCCGGCAGCGGCAGGCCGCCCTCCAGCTGCAGCAGCAGCTCGCCGGTCTGGCGGCCGATCTGTTCCGGCGTCGAATAGACGGCCGCAAGCGCACCGGCTTCGACATAGGTTCGTGAGAAGCCGATAACCGGGATTTGCTGGCGCAGCGTCACATAGAGCAGCCATTTCGCCGTGGCCCGGTTGAACAGGGCGCTGTCGGGCAGGGCCAGGAACACATCGCTCTGGCGTACCACCGGCTGCAGTTTCTCGATCGGGTTGTCGGTCTCCGCCAGGGTGATGGAAACCGGCGACAGCCCTTCGGCTTCGGCCGCCTTGTTAAACAGCTCGCGTTCGGCGGATGAAAAGGGGCCGAACATGGCGCCGATGCTCTTGGCATCGGGCACCAGCGTATGGGCCAGACGCAGATGACGCTCCAGGGGCTGATCGAGGTAGATGGCGGTCAGGCGCTGCTGGCGCACCATTTCCGTGCTGCCATACAGTGCGGCAAGCGACTCGAAGGTGGCGCGGGGTATAAAGGCGCAGATCAGCGAAAAGGCTTCGTCACTGCGCTGCAGCAGCTGTTCACAGGCCCGGGCACCCACGGCTACCGCCCGTTCGGCCCGGAGCGGCTCCCGCGGCGGGAGTTCGTCGGTTGCATAGCGCCTCGTGGGTGCCTTGAAGGCACTTTCTATGGCGCGGCCCACCTGGCGGTAGATAGCGCTCTCGTCGCTCAGCAGAACCAGGGGGCGCTCCAGGCAGGCGTCCAGGGCATAAGGAGGAGCAAAAGCAGGCCGAGACTCAGAGACCCGAGCTTGGCTATGCTGTTGCTGCCTGTACCCTGCATGCTGCCTGTCCCTGCGCCTGCGGTTAACGATCAGAAGTCCAGCGTCAGTTGCAAATAGGTGCGTCGATCGAAGCGGTTGAACTCATAGAACTCGGAGTACTCGTTGCCGAGAAAGTTTTGCATAATCAGCGCTCCCTGCAGATTATGGTCCGGGCCAAGCGCAATGCTCTTGCCCAGGCGAAGATCGGTCCTGTTGTAGCTATCGCGGAAACCGCCTTCGTCCCACTGTACCTCATCGACATAGTACTGGGCCAGGCTCAGCTCCCAGCGCGCCGGCAGGCTCAGGTTCAGCAGTGCCGAGGCCGTATGCAGCGGGGTCTGTGGCAGGCGTGCGCGCACCAGGCCGTCGTCTGCCGGCCCCTCGTCATGGATAAAGTCGGTGGTGTTGACATAGGCATAGTTCAGCAGGAACCAGAGGCGGCTGGCGGGCTGTAATCTGAGTTGAAACTCCAGGCCGTCGTTTTGCCAGGCAGTGCCGTTGTACTGCTGGCGTATCCGGCTGTCGATATCGGCGGCCGGTATACGGTAGCTGTCGACCACCTGCTCGACTTCCTCCCGGAAGATACGGGCGTCGAAATGACCGTTCAGCGAGGTAAAGGCGCGATAATAGCCGACTTCCGACGTACGGATGCGCTCAGGCCCGAGTTCCGTATTCGGTATCGTTACCCTGTCCATCACGTTGCCGGACGGATCGAAGATGGTGAACTGACTGTTTTCCTCCAGCAGAGATGGCATTCGGTAGGCCTGGCTATAGGCCACCCGGAACACCGACTGCCGGTCGGGTCTGAAGTTGAGCGCGGCGCGGGGCGACAGGCGGGCTCCGCTGCTGCTGGTGGTGCTGGTTTCCACCATGCTGCCGAGGTTGAGGGTCAGGGACTCGGAGGGCGACAACTCCAGGTTGCCGAACAGGCGCCAGCGGTCTTCCTCGATGCGACCGCGGTCCTGCAGCAGCACCTCGCTGCTGGCGGTCTCGTGGCGGTAGCCCAGTCCCCACAGCAGCGAGGCCCGCTCCGGCAGCAGCCGGTAGGTGTGCTGCAGCTCGAGATCGTACAGCTCGGCCCTGCCGTGTTCGTTGTCGAGCCGGAAGTCCGGGTTCTGTGCCAGCAGGGCCGCCGCGAGCCCCGCTGGCAGACCTTCGTACTGCACCAGGTCCGCGACGGTCGCAGTCGGTGTCGAGAGGTTGAGGTAGTTGTGGTAGGCCGAGACTCTTATTTCGTTGTCGATATCGCGCAGGTGGTCCCAGCGAAGATACTGGTAGTTGGAACGGTGCTCCCGCTTCACGATCGGCTTGTCGGTGCTGTCCAGGTCGCCGCGATAGGCATAGCCGTCCGTGAAGCCGGCCTGCAGCGACAGGGTGTCGGCGATCGTCGGCGCCAGGCTGCTGCTGAGGTTCAGGTACTGGCCGCGGGCACCGTCCCGGAACCGTTCGCTGCCGTCGTTCTGATCGTGGCCGACGGAGACCCGGGTCTGGCTGCTGCCGAGGCTGGTGCCGAAACGGCCTTCGACTCTGCGGGTGTCATGGGAGCCGCCGAGCAGCTTCAGCGTCGCGCCCGATTCGCTGTAGGGGGAGCGCGTCACGATGTTGATCGCGCCGAGAAAGGCGTTCGAGCCATAGGCCGGTACGCTGGAGCCGCGCACCACCTCGATGCGTTCGATATCGTCGAGTGCAAGTCCGAGGGAGTTCCAGTCCACGGTCGACAGCAGTGGCAGATAGACCGAACGGCCATCCACCATCACTTCGAGGCGCCGGGGGTGGTCGTCGCTGGCGCCATGATAGGTGACGCCGAACTTGTTGCTGTTGACATGGTAGGCCTGGAATCCGGGGACCAGCCGGAAAAGATCCGGAATATTGATCGCGCCCGAGGCACGAATCATCTCGCGATCGATAATACTGATCGACGCCGGTGCCTCCGTCAGTTTCTGCGGCATGCGGGTGGCTGAAACAACATCGGGAATATCGGCGTAAAAGTCGGCTTCGCTCAGCGCAAGGGTGAATTCATCGGCGCCGGCGGTGGCGCTGCCCGGCAGGCTGAGGGCGAAGATCGCCGCAAGGGGCAGGGCAACGGGAGAATGGATTCTCATCTTGGAGTCACAGCAATCAGTAAGGTTGTCGTTTCAGATCCGGGTTCCGACATAGACGATGACGGCAATCATCAGGATCGCTTCGAAAATGAAACCGTTGGTGGAAAGGATCCAGTCCAGCATCGTGATACCCGGCCGGGAACAGGGACGGTTAAGCTACCATAAATGCTGGCCAAGGCCCATTTGCTATTGGTGGCAGGCGAGTGGAGATGTTGGAAAAACGCCCATCCCCGTGCAGCTATGCGCCGGTGGTATTTCGTACATCCTGCACACAAAAAACGGGGCCGCAGGGGCCCCGTTTGCTGTCCGGTACGGGGTCAGGGCCCGTACAGCTGCTCTGGCAGCCAGAGTACGATCTGCGGGAAGGCCAGCAGCAGGCCGAGACCGACGATCTGCAGCAGGATGAAGGGGATTGCCGCCTTGTAGAGATCGTAGATGGTGATCTCGGGCGGCGCCACCGATCGCATGTAGAACAGGTTGTAGCCGAAGGGCGGCGTCAGGTAGGCGGACTGCATGCTGACGATGAACAGCACGGCAAACCAGACCGTATCGAAGCCCAGGGATTCGACGATCGGCACGAACAGCGGCACCGTGATGAAGACGATGGCGAAGTCGTCGAGGAACATGCCCAGCACGAAGTAGCAGGCCAGCATCATGATGATGACCCACATCGGCGACAGTTCCGCGTCTTCGACGATATCCTGCAGCAGGAAACCGGCATCGAGGCCGATATAGACCTTGCTGAAGAAGATCGCGGCGATGGTGATCCAGATCAGCATGCCCATGAGCCGGGTGGTGCTCAGCAGCACATCCCTGAGCATGGCCCAGGTCAGGGTGCGATAGGCCGCGGCGCAGAGAATGGCGCCGAAGGCACCGATGGCGGATGCTTCGGACGGTGCGGTGACGCCGGCTATGATGCAGTACAGCACGGTGGTGATCAGTGCGCCTGGCAGCACCAGTGCCTTGAGGGACTTGAGCTTGTCGACCAGGCCGAGCTGCTGCTCTACCGGGACCGGCGGTGCCAGCGACGGATTGATGCGGCTGCGGACCAGGATATAGACGATGTAGATGCCGGCCAGCATCAGGCCCGGTATCAGCCCTGCCGCGAACAGTTTGCCGACCGACTCGCGGGCCAGGAAGGCATAGAGAATCATCAGCACGCTGGGGGAATCAGGAAGCCCAGCGCGCCTCCGGCCATGATGGTGCCGGTCACCAGTTTCTTGTCGTAGCCACGCTTGAGCATGGCGGGGAGGGCGATAACCCCAAGACTGACGGTGGCTGCGCCGGACACCCCGGCCATGGCGGCGATCAGGGCGCAGATGATGACGGTGCCGATTCCCAGGCCGCCGGGAATCTGGCCCATCAGCTTGTTCATCATCTCGAACAGGTCGTCGGTGATGCCCGAACGTTCCAGCATCAGACCCATGAAGATGAACATCGGCAGGGCGACCAGCAGAAAGTTGTCCATCGCATCGAAGGAGCTGATGGTCAGCAGTTCGAGACCGCCGGTGCCCCAGAGGGAGTAGGCGAAAACGACGCCGACGCTCAGCAGTGACCAGGCCAGCGGCGCACCCAGCATCAGCATGACGAACATGGCGCCGAACATGCCTATTGTAACGAGTAGCGGATCAAGTTCTGACACCTTGAGTTCCTTTGCATTCCTTGTAATTGTCTGGCGCCAGGGCGCCGTTTCTTAGTCCGCCGGCGGCCATCAGGCCTCGTTGCCGGCGTCTTCATCGGGTGTCAGGTTGAAGACCACCAGAAAGTCCCGGATCCAGTGTGCAATGCTCTGCAGCAGTACCAGACCGACGCCCAGCGGCAGCATGGTCTTGAACGGATAGACCGGAGGGCCCCAGGTGCTTTTCGAGGACATTTCGTTTCTCTGCCAGGATTCGATGGCGAATTCGCAGGCCGCGTAGAAAAACACGGCAAAGACAACCAGCACGACGGTGCCGGTGATCAGGTCGAAGATCGCCCGGCCGCGTTTGAACAGCAGATGATAGATGACTTCACTGCGCACATGCGCCTGGTGCCTGTGTGTATAGGCGCCGGCGAGGATGCAGAAAGTACCATACAGCATGGTGGTGGTTTCATGGGCCCAGGAGGTTGGATTCAGGAAGAAATAGCGGGCCGTTATTTCGTAAAGCAGGACGCCGATCATGGCAAGGCACATCCAGGAGACGGCCTTGCCAATGAATTCGGATATCCCGTCGATTGCATCAAGCAAGCGAGATATCCCTGTCATCAGGCTCTCCCGGTCGCCTTGGCGGCTTCCCTGAGAATCTCGATGGCCTTCTTGTTGCGCTCGGACTTGGCGGCTTCCTCTTCCCAGATGACCTGTGCGGCCTCGCGCAGGCGGGCCGAGTCTTCCGGCGGCAGGGCGCTCATCACGAAGTGTCCGGTGGTGGAGGCGTCGATGGAGCCGCTGACCATCCAGGTGTGCATCTTGCTTGCATGCTTGGCGTACGCCAGTTCGATGCACTTGCGCTGCTCTTCGGTCAGGCTGTTCCACTTGTCCAGGTTGACCAGGATCTGGTCGGTGTAGCCGGGGTTGACCATGTTGAGCGAGGTGTAGTGCTTGGCGGCTTCGTAGAGTTTCATCGACAGGTATTCGTTGGTGCCTGCGTAGATGACGCCGTCGATGGTGCCGGTGCTCAGGCCGACGTAGAGTTCGGAACCCGGCAGGAATACGGTCGGAATATCGAACTGCTCGAGAATCTTCGCGACACTGGGGGTGGCGCGGATCTTCATCTGCTTCAGGTCGTCCAGGCTCTTGACCGGCTCCTTGGTCAGCAGATCGAACGGACCGCCCATGATCGGGCCCAGGTAATGAACGTTGTGCTCCGCGTAGGCTTCACGGATCAGGCCGATCAGGCCCTTGGTGTCCATGATGTACATGGCTTCGTCGTAGTTGGTCCAGGCGCCGGGCAGACCCGCTTCGATGGACGCGATATCGAGCTGCCCCGGCCAGTAACCGGCATAACCCTGGCACATGTCGATGGTGCCCTTGCCGACGGCCTGGAACATTTCGGCGTCGGGTACCAGGGAGCTGCCGGTGTAACGGCGCACGCGCAGTTCCTCGTTGGACGAGATTTTCACGTCATCGGTAAAGGAGTCGAAGATCTCGTTGGCTTCCTTGCCCCAGTAGGTCTGCATGCGCAGGTTGGTGGCGGCCCTGGCAGAAGTGGCGCTCATGGCCAGGGGGCGGCGGCAAGTCCGGCTGCTGCAGTTTTGATCAGATCGCGTCTTTTCATGACTAGGGGATTCCCTTTTTTGGTTGTTATGGCTGGCACGACTGCTAATTGTTGGTTGTTAATTCGATCTGCGGCGTGTTGCTGTGCGACCCATGTCTGTCTGGCTGCGACACAGAACGGGTTTTACTGAAAAATAGATCCTCAGCGCCAAAAAGCCAGTGTCATGCGGTACTTTCCTTGTTGATCTGGCGCAATGCAATCTCTGGAAAGAGCCGAAACAGCAACCCTGTTGCCGGACTTGCGGAGCCGCCCTTGTGTGGGCGCGGCGCGGCATTTTCATTCAGGGCACATACCGATTTCCGCCGGGCGCGAAGTCCGGGCTGGCGCCAAAACGAAAAAAGCCCGCCCCGGGAAGGGCAGGCTTTTCGTATCTGGTACCAGTGGCCGGACTCGAACCGGCACGCTTTTAAGGGCGGGGGATTTTGAATCCCCTGTGTCTACCAATTCCACCACACTGGCAAAAGTGAAGCCGTATTATAGGTAGCTTTGTGACAGCGTCAATCGCGAAAGTGCACAGCGACTGAAAAAAGCGCCGGATTCGGTTACAATCCGCAGCCTTCCTTTTCAACTCTTGCAAGTATTCTGATGCAGGTAAAAGACTTTAGTTTCGAACTGCCGGAAGAGCTGATCGCGCGCTATCCGCTGGAACGGCGTTCGGCCAGCCGGCTGCTGTGCCTGAACGGCGACAGCGGCGCCATCGCGCACCACCGGTTCAGTGATATTCTCGAGCTGCTCGAGCCCGGCGATCTGCTGGTGTTCAACGATACCCGGGTGATTCCGGCACGGCTGTTCGGCGAGAAAGCCAGCGGCGGCAAGGTCGAGGTACTGATCGAGCGGGTACTCGACGGTGCGCACGCACTGGCGCATGTGCGTGCCAGTCGGTCGCCGAAGCCGGGTACGACGCTGCGCCTCGAGGGCGCTGTCGAGGCCCGGGTGACCGGACGCCGGGACAATCTGTTCGAACTCGAGTTCGAGGTCGATCGCCATCTCGTCGAGGTGCTGGAGCAGCATGGCCATATGCCGTTGCCGCCGTACATGAAGCGCGACGATCAGCTGTCGGACCGGGAGCGTTATCAGACGGTCTACAACCGCAAGCCGGGCGCGGTCGCCGCGCCGACCGCAGGGCTGCACTTCGACCAGGAGTTGCTGGCGCGGCTCGAGGAGAAGGGGGTCCGCAAGGCGTTCGTCACGCTGCACGTCGGCGCCGGTACCTTCCAGCCGGTCAAGGTGGAGCAGGTCCAGGAGCACCGCATGCACGCCGAGTATATCGAGGTCGGCGAGGATGTGTGCGAAGCGGTGCGCGAGACCCGGGCCCGCGGCGGCCGGGTGGTGGCGGTCGGTACCACCAGCGTGCGCTGTCTGGAAACCGCCAGCCGCGACGGCGAGATCCGGCCCTACAGCGGCGATACCGATATTTTCATCTACCCCGGTTACCAATACCGCCAGGTGGATGCGCTGATTACCAATTTTCACCTGCCTGAATCGACGCTGCTGATGCTGGTCAGTGCCTTCGCCGGTTTCGACCATATCCAGCAGGCCTATCGCGAGGCGGTTGCCGAACGCTACCGCTTCTTCAGTTACGGTGATGCCATGTTTCTGACCCGCCGGCGCGGGTGTCTGGAGGACAAGTGAGCAGAACCTGTTTCATGCAATTCGAGCAACTGGCCAGCGACGGCAAGGCCCGTCGTGGCCGGCTGAGTTTTCCGCGCGGTCAGGTGGAGACCCCGGCTTTCATGCCGGTCGGCACCTATGGCACGGTCAAGGGCATGCTGCCGCGCGACGTCGAGGCGACCGGTGCCCAGATCATTCTCGGCAACACCTTTCATCTGATGCTGCGACCGGGTACCGAGATTATCGGCCTGCATGGCGACCTGCATGATTTCATGCAGTGGCAGGGGCCGATCCTGACCGATTCCGGCGGCTTCCAGGTGTTCAGCCTCGGGCAGATGCGCAAGATCACCGAAAAGGGCGTCTCCTTCCGCTCGCCGGTCGACGGCAGCAAGGTATTCATCGATCCGGAGAAGTCGATGGAGGTGCAACGCGAGCTGGGCTCCGATATCGTCATGATCTTCGACGAGTGCACGCCCTATCCGGCGACCGAGATGGAGGCGGCGGACTCGATGAGGCTGTCGCTGCGCTGGGCCAAAAGATCCAGGGCGGCCCACGGCGACAGCCCGTCGGCCCTGTTCGGCATCGTTCAGGGCGGCATGTACGAGCACCTGCGTGACGAGTCCCTCGAGGGCCTGACCGATATCGGCTTCGATGGGTATGCCATCGGCGGCCTGTCGGTGGGCGAACCGAAGGAGGACATGATCCGCGTCCTGGACCATCTGGCCTGGAAGATGCCGGAGGACAAGCCCCGTTATCTGATGGGCGTGGGCCGGCCGGAAGACCTGGTCGAAGGGGTGCGTCGAGGTGTCGACATGTTCGACTGCGTGATGCCGACCCGCAATGCCCGCAACGGCTTCCTCTTTACCACCAACGGGGTCGTCAAGATCCGCAATGCGGTGAACAAGACCGATACCCGGCCGCTGGATGAAAACTGCGACTGCTACTGCTGCCGCAACTTCAGCCGGGCCTATCTGCACCACCTCGACAAGTGCAACGAGATTCTCGGTTCGCAGCTCAACACCATCCACAATCTGCACTATTACCAGGTGCTGATGGCCGGTTTGCGCGAGGCAATCGAACAGGGTAAATTGTCCGCCTTTGTCGATGACTTTTATGCTAGGCGGGGCCTTGAAACGCCGCCGCTTGCCACCATTTAAGATAGAGCTTTCAAACACTCAAGGAGTAAAGCCACATGAGCTTTCTGATCTCTTCGGCCCAGGCCGCAGAACCGGCTGCCGGCGCCATGGATCCGGGTATCTTCAACATCCTGTTCCTGGTCGGCTTCGGTCTGATCTTCTATTTCTTCATGTGGCGGCCGCAGGCCAAGCGGGCCAAGGATCACAAGAACCTGATCAGCAGCCTGTCCAAGGGTGACGAAGTCCTGACCGCCGGCGGCATCATCGGCAAGGTCGTCAAGGTCAGCGACGACTACGTGGTCCTGGAAGTCTGCGAAGGCACCCAGCTCAACTTCCAGAAGGCTCATGTGGCGGCGGCCCTGCCCAAGGGCACGATCAAAAGCATTTAAGCCGGCCGGATGGAAAACGCCACTGTTCGAGTGGCGTTTTTATTTATGGACAGGAAGTAATGTCTGTCGCGGACGCCAAGAAGCGCGGGCGCGGCAATGAACCAACAGGGCACCCTATGCTCAATCGCTATCCTCTGTGGAAAAACCTGCTGATCCTGCTGTTGCTGGGTCTGGGGCTGCTGTATGCAGCGCCCAATATCTATCCTGACGATTATGCAATCCAGCTCTCGGGTACCCGCGAGGCCTACCAGGTCGACGCGCCATTGCTCGAGCGGGTATCGGCGGCGTTGGATCGCGAGGGGATTGCCAACAAGGGGGTCGAGGTCGACGAAAGCGGCAACGGCCTGATCCGTTTCGCCGACGGCGAGTCGCAGCTGCGGGCGAAGCCCGTGATCTCGAAGCTGCTGGGCGAGCAGTACGTGGTGGCGATGAACCTGGCGCCGACCACGCCCGACTGGCTCACATCGATTGGGGCCGGCCCCATGAAACTGGGTCTCGATCTGCGTGGCGGCGTGCACTTCCTGCTCGAGGTCGACACCGTTCAGGCCGTGGGGCAGCGCCTTGACGTCTATGTCTCCGAGATCAAGACCAAGCTGCGCCAGGAGAAACTTCGCTACCGGCTGGTCGATCACCGTGCCGACGGCAGCCTGGAGGTGAAGTTCGCCGACGAGGCCGTACGCGACGAAGCGCTCAGCCTGCTGCGCAAGGATTATCCGGAATTCCTGATCACCGCGGAAAGGGCCGACGACGCCTTCTTCCTGGTGATCAACCTGACCGAGCAGAGCATCCGCGAGATCGAGGACTATGCGGTCAAGCAGAACCTCACCACGCTGCGTAATCGAGTCAACGAACTCGGGGTGGCGGAGCCGCTGGTGCAGCGCCAGGGCCGCAATCGCATCGTGGTGCAGCTGCCGGGGGTGCAGGACGCCGCGGCGGCCAAGCGCATTATCGGCAAGACCGCGAACCTGGAGTTCCGCCTCGAGGCGACGCCGAACGCGGCGGCCGGCTCCACCGAAACCTACGAGTTCCGCAGCGAGCCGGGCCGCAAGGCCGCCCTGGAGCGCGATATCATCATTACCGGTTCCAGCGTCGCCAACGCCCAGGCCGCGTTCGACGAGAACGGCATGCCGCAGGTCTCGATCACCCTCGATGCCAAGGGTGGCCAGATGATGGCGCGGGTGACCCGCAACGCGATACAGCGGCGCATGGCGGTGCTCTTCGTCGAGCACAAGAGCCGTACCCTGACCGAAACGGTCGACGGCGTGCCGCAGGAGCGGCGCATTCCCTATGTCGAGAAGCGGATCATCTCGCTGGCGACCATCCAGTCGCAGCTGGGCTCTCAGTTCCGCATCACCGGCCTCGAGAGCTCGACCGAGTCGTCGGAGCTGGCGTTGCTGCTGCGTGCCGGTGCCCTGGCGGCACCGATCTACTTCGTCGAGGAACGCAGCATCGGCCCGAGTCTCGGTGCCGAGAACATCGAACTGGGCGTGATGTCGGTCAAGATCGGTTTCGCCCTGGTACTGGTGTTCATGGCGCTGTACTACCGTATCTTCGGTCTGCTGGCGAACGTCGCCCTGACGCTGAACCTGGTGTTGCTGGTGGCGGTCATGTCGCTGCTGTCGGCGACCCTGACGCTGCCCGGCATCGCCGGTATCGTACTGACGGTGGGCATGGCGGTGGATGCGAACGTGCTGATCTTCTCGCGTATCCGCGAGGAGCTCAAGAACGGCATGCCCGCGCAGTCGGCGATCAACGCCGGCTTCGGACGCGCCTTTACCACCATCCTGGATGCCAACGTGACCACCCTGATAGCGGCGCTGATCCTCTTCGCGATGGGCACGGGCCCGGTCAAGGGCTTCGCCGTCACGCTGTCGGTCGGCATCATCACCTCGATGTTCACGGCCATTCTGGTCACGCGGGCGCTGGTCAATCTGATATACGGCGGGCGCAAGCTCAACCGGCTGGCGATCTGAGGAGGCGATCATGGCTAAGCAGGAAAAAGTGCTCAATTTCATGGGCCTGGGCAAGGCGGCGCTGGCGGTATCGGCGCTGCTGTTGCTGATCTCGATCGGTTCGCTGGCGACCCAGGGGCTCAAGCTGGGCCTCGATTTCACCGGCGGCAGCCTGGTGGAGGTGGGGTATCAGCAGGACGCGGATCTGGGCAAGATTCGCCAGACGCTGACGGATGCCGGCTACCAGGACGTCGTCGTGCAGAATTTCGGTGCGCCGACCGATGTGCTGATCCGTCTCGGCGAAACCCACGACCCGAAACTGGGCGACAATGTTCTCGCGGCACTGCAGGACACCGAAACCCAGCAGCTGGAACTGCGCCGCAATGAATATGTCGGCGCCCAGGTTGGCGAAGAGCTGCGCGAGCAGGGCGGGCTCGGCATGCTGCTGGCGCTGTTCATGATCATGGTGTATATCGCCTTCCGCTTCCAGTTCAAGTTCTCGATCGGTTCGGTCGCGGCGCTGGCGCATGATGTCATCATCACCCTGGGCTTTTTCTCGGTTTTCGGTATCGAGTTCGATCTCACGGTGCTGGCGGCGGTACTGGCGGTGATCGGATATTCGCTCAACGACACCATCGTGGTGTTCGACCGCATCCGCGAGAATTTCCGCATCGTGCGCAAAGGGGAGCCGGTCGAGATCGTCAACCTGTCGCTGACCCAGACCCTGAGCCGTACCCTGATGACCTCGCTGACCACCCTGCTGGTGGTGCTGGCGCTGGCCATCTTCGGCGGGGAAATCATACACGGCTTTGCCGTGGCGCTGCTGGTCGGGATCGTAGTGGGCACTTACTCGTCCATCTATGTCGCGGCCAATATCATGCTGATGCTGGGCGTCAGTCGCGATGACCTGATTCCGCCGCCGAAGGAAGACGAAGCGGTCGACGAAATGCCTTAGTACGCGAAAAAGCCGGCTTTTCAGCCGGTTTTTTCGTAGCAGGCAGGTTGGAATGAGCGAAGCGAATTCCGACGCTTGTGTAAAGCCGGCACGATGCCGTGACGCTGGATTTCGGGACCCGGAATTCGCTCCGCTCATTCCAGGCTACGGCAGGCGCCCTGCGGCAATCACATCTATTATGTTTCAGTAAAATGGAACAAGCTGGGAAATCAATGAGTAAAGATTGGATCAAGCGTGATCCCCAGGCTGCGGCCGAGGCGGAGAAATATGGCAACCCGGTGCCGAGCCGGGATTTTATCCTGGAATTCCTGCAGGAGTGGGGCGCGCCGATCAGTCACGGGCGTCTCTGTCGTGAGCTGGGTATCGAGGACGAGGACAGTCTCGAAGGCGTCTCGCGACGTCTGAAGGCCATGTGTCGTGACGGTCAGCTGATGAGCAACCGTCGCAACGAGTACGGCATCATCAAGAAGATGGACCTGATTCCCGGCCGGGTGATCGGTCATCGGGACGGCTTCGGATTCGTCACCCCCGATGCCGGCGGCGACGACCTCTTCATCAGTCCGCGCCAGAT
Source organism: Marinobacterium aestuariivivens (assembly GCF_042661465.1). NCBI lineage: Bacteria > Pseudomonadati > Pseudomonadota > Gammaproteobacteria > Oceanospirillales > Oceanospirillaceae > Marinobacterium > Marinobacterium aestuariivivens. The sequence goes on from NZ_JBHSWE010000001.1 coordinate 2,980,101, forward strand.
GCGTCAGGTGTTCGACGGCGACCGCGTACTGGTGCAGGAAGTCAGCATCGACTACCGCGGCCGGCGCGAAGGCAAGATTATCGAGGTGCTGGAGCGCAGTACCAAAACCCTGGTCGGACGCTACAAGTCCCAGGGCGATTTCGGTTACCTGATCCCGGAAAACCAGCGCATCACCCAGGACATCATGGTGGTGCCGGACCCGTCCAGCAAGATCAAGTACCGCGACGGTCAACTGGTCATCGTCGAGTTGCAGCAGCAGCCCGGCAAGCGGCAGATGCCCCAGGGGCATGTGATCGAGGTGCTCGGCGATCACATGGCGCCGGGCATGGAGATCAAGGTCGCTATCCACAACTACGAGATTCCCAGTGAATGGCCCGATGCGGTGCGTCAGGAGATTGGCAGTCTCTCTCCGGAGGTCGAGGAGTCCGCCAAGCGTAACCGTGTCGACCTGCGCAAGCTGCCGCTGGTCACCATCGATGGCGAGGACGCCAAGGACTTCGACGATGCCGTCTATGCCGAGCGCAAGCGCAGTGGCGGCTGGCGTCTCTGGGTCGCCATCGCCGATGTCTCCTGGTATGTCCGTCCCGGCACCGGGCTGGATACCGAAGCGCTGAGTCGCGGCAACTCGGTCTATTTCCCCGAATACGTCGTGCCGATGCTGCCGGAACTGCTGTCCAATGGCCTCTGCTCGCTGAATCCCAGTGTCGATCGTCTGGCGATGGTCTGCGAAATGACCATCAGCAGCAGCGGCAAGCTGTCGGGCTATCGCTTCTACGAGGCGGTGATCCAGTCCCATGCGCGCCTGACCTACAACAAGGTCGGCACCATGCTGATGCAGCCGAAAAGCCCCGAAGCCAAGGCGCTGCGCAACGAGTATGCGAACGTCGTACCGCACCTCGAGGATCTATACAGCCTCTTCTTCGCATTGCGCAAGGCGCGGGAGGAGCGCGGCGCGATCGATTTCGAGACTACCGAGACCCGGATCCTGTTCTCCGATCAGCGCAAGATCGATGAGATCGTGCCGGTCGAGCGTAACGACGCCCATAAGCTGATCGAGGAGTGCATGCTCTGCGCCAACGTCGCGACAGCGCGCTTCCTCGAGAAACTCAAGCTGCCGGCGCTGTACCGCATCCACGAGGGGCCCAAGGAGGAGAAGCTGCAGAACCTGCGCTCCTACCTCGGCGAGCTGGGGCTGGCGCTGGGCGGCGGCGCGAAGCCGGAGCCGTCCGACTACCAGACCCTGGCAAAGTCGATCGAGGGGCGCCCGGATCAGCATATCATCGAAACCATGATGCTGCGTTCGATGCGCCAGGCGGTTTACAGCCCCGACAACGTCGGTCATTTCGGGCTGGCGTTCCCGGCCTATACCCACTTCACTTCGCCAATCCGCCGTTACCCCGACCTGCTGGTGCATCGGGCGATCCGTGCGGCGATCCATGCCGAGAGCGATCGAGGCTTCCTCGAACGACTCAAGTCCGCTTTCCGCGGCGGTTCCGACAAGACGATCCAGCGTCCGGAGCGGTTCGAGGCCAATCCCGCGTTTCGCTACAAGTACTCGCTGGAGCAGATGCTGCAGTTCGGCGAGCATTGCTCGATGACCGAGCGCCGCGCCGACGACGCCACCCGGGATGTGATGTCCTGGCTCAAGTGCGAATACATGCAGAGCGAGGTCGGTGGCGAGTTCGACGGCGTGATTGCGGCGGTGACCGGTTTCGGTGTCTTCGTCGAGCTGACCTCGGTCTATGTCGAGGGGCTGATCCATGTGACCGCGCTGCCGTCGGATTACTACCATTTCGATGTCGCCAAGCAGCGTCTGGTGGGCGAGCGCACGCGCAAGACCTTCAAGCTCGGCGATCAGTTGCGGGTCAAAGTGATGCGGGTCGACCTGGACGAGCGCAAGATCGACTTCGAACTGGTGGAGCAGGTCAAGTCTGCTCGTCGCAAGAGCACCCGTCAGCGCCTGGCGGAAGGCTCGGTGGGTGGCGAGGGCGAGGCGGCGCCGAAGCGCAAGAAGCGTTCCGGCAGTCGCGGTGGCCGCTCGGGCGGCAAGAGCAAGCCTGCCCGCGCCGCACGGTCGTAGGTTGGGTAGGGGGCCGCGTAACGCACCAAGTCGTGTGCAGCCCGACCCCACGAATATCGGAATGCGTAGCCCCGGCGCTCGCCGGGGTTTCGTCTATACGTAGGGTCGTTAGCGGCGCAAGCCTCTAGACGTCGGTGTCCCTAAGTATGGTAGGGCGCGCGTAACGCACCAAGTTGGGCGCAGCCCGACCCGGCAGCCGTTTACGACACCGCGTATCGCGCCAGATCCGCCCCATAACGCCAGGCGGTGAGAGCCGCCAGCAACAGCGCGACTGCCAGGCAGATCAGGCCGGTGTCCCGGCCGTCCAGTGGCTGGCGGCCGCGCTCAGGGCGCAGCAGCCAGAGCCTCAGGGCGGCGGCGGCCATCATCCCCTCGCACCAGGCCGCCAGCACGTCCAGTGGCCAGTGGGCGCCCACCAGGATGCGCGATAGACCGATCGTCAGCACCGGCAGCAGGGCCAGCAGGTAGTAGATCCTGCGCAGCCGTACCGGATGTCCCGTCGCGAGCAGTACTGCCAGCATTGCGAAAAAGGCGAAGCTGCCGCTGCTGTGGCCGCTGGGAAAGCTCGGGTCGGCAAGTACCGGGGCACTGTCGGGACGCTCGATCTGCAGCAGCCATTTCAGTGATGCATTCAGTGCCAGCGTCAGCATCAGCAGGCACAGCAGGCGCCAGCCATCGCCGGATCGGCGTATCCCCTGCAACCCCAGCGCCAGCAGCAGGGCCGCTGCCAGCAGGCTGCGGCCATCGCCCATCGAGGTCACCAGCACCCAGAAGGGACGCGCACCGGCGGCCGCCTGCAACAGCAGCTGTTGCAGGTGCTGGTTCCACGGCTGTGCCAGCCCCAGGCTCTGTATCAGTGCCAGGCCGGTCAGGCCGGCGCTGGCCGAGGCCAGCAGCAGCAGGGCGGCGAGGCGTTCCGGTTTCAGGCCCAGGGTGCGGGCGCCCCAGCGCGCCAGCGGCTGTCCCGGCTGCAGGTGCTGGTGCAGGGTGGTGGCGACCAGCAGCAGCAGCACCAGGCCGAGGGCGGGATAGAAGAGCGCCTGCCAGTGCCCCAGGAGCTCGTCGGCCGAGCGCCCGATCAGAAAGCCTGGCAGGACATAGGCAGGGGCCCAGCCGAGCGCCGACAGGACGTTGAAGGTGAAATAGCGCCTGGCCGGCATCTCGAAGGTGCCGGCAACGAAGGGCATCACCGGCCGGATCGGTCCGATAAAGCGTCCCAGAACGATGCTCAGCGGCCCATAGCGGCGAAAGAAGCGCTCGCCGCGTGCGTGCCAGTGGGGATGGGCATTGAAGGGCCAGTGCTGCCGCAGCCAAGTGTCGGCATGGCGGCCGAGCAGGTAGCTCAGACCGTCACCGGTGACAGCGCCAACGAAGGCCGCAAGCAGCAACGGCGGCAGACTCATACCCTGCTCGCCGGCGGCCAGCGCCAGTGCGAACAGCAGTGCCACGCCGGGAATCAGGATACCGATGAAGGCCAGGGATTCGCACAGGGCAACGGTGCCGGCGATAAACAGCAGGGCGGGCTGTGACAGCAGTGCCAGGTCCATAGTGGTGCGTCCTCTGATCCCTGCCAGGTGCCGGCGTGGCGTCGATGGGTTAATATATTCCGCCCGATAGTATCCCGTGTCCGCCGCGCCTGTGAAGGCGCCCAGAATGGAACCCGCCGTGAAAGAAATAATCCTGATGACCGTCTCCGGTACCGACAAGCCGGGCGTGACCTCTGCCATGAGTGCCATACTGGCACGCTACAAGATCAATATACTCGATATCGGCCAGGCGGTGATTCACAACACCCTGTCACTGGGAATGCTGATCGAAGTGCCGCAGGCTGCCGAGTCGTCGCCGGTGTTGCGGGACCTGCTGTTCAAGGCGCACGAGCTGCAGATGACCGTCCGCTTCGAACCGGTCGAGGAGCAGGCGTACGAGTCCTGGGTCGGGGTCCAGGGCAAGTCGCGTCATATCATCACGCTGCTGGCGCGCCGCATCACCTCTGAACATATCGCCCGGGTTACCGAGATCGCCGCCAGTCACGATCTCAACATCGACAGCATCAATCGCCTCTCGGGGCGTATCTCGCTGCGCGAACAGTCCGGGGCCAATGATCGGGCCAAGGCCTGCGTCGAGTTTTCGGTCCGCGGGGTGCCGCGGGACAACAGGGTGCTGCGTGAGGAGTTCCTGCATGCAGCCAGCGAGCTCGACGTCGACATCGCTTTCCAGGAAGACAATATCTACCGCCGCAACCGTCGTCTGGTGGTATTCGACATGGACTCGACCCTGATCGAGGCCGAGGTCATCGACGAGCTGGCGAAGGAGGCCGGCGTCGGCGACCAGGTCGTGGCGATCACCGAAGCGGCGATGCGCGGCGAGATCGACTTCGACGAGAGCTTCCGCCGCCGCGTGGCGCTGCTCAAGGGGCTGGATGCATCGGTGCTCGAGCGTATCGCCGAGCGCCTGCCGCTGACCGAGGGGGCCGAGGCCCTGGTCTCCAACCTGCGGGCGCTGGGTTTCAAGACCGCGATCCTTTCCGGCGGCTTCACCTATTTCGCCAACCGCCTGCAACAGAAGCTCGGTTTCGACTACGTTCATGCCAACGAGCTGGATATCGTCGACGGCAAGGTGACCGGCGAGGTCAGGGGGAGCATTGTCAATGGCCAGCGCAAGGCCGAACTGCTGCGCGAGATCGCGGAAAAGGAAGGCGTGAAGCTGGAGCAGACCATCGCCGTCGGCGATGGCGCCAATGACCTGCCGATGCTCGGTATCGCGGGCCTGGGTATTGCCTTTCGCGCCAAGCCGCTGGTGCGCCAGAGCGCCCGTCACGCGATCTCGACCCTCGGTCTCGACGGCATTCTCTACCTGATCGGCTTCCGCGACCGCGATACGATCGTGTGACTGTGGGAGCGGCTTCAGCCGCTCCCACAGTCATCTGGTAAAACGGCTTCCCCTCGGAAGCCGTTTTTTATTTCGCCGGCGCTTAAAAGCTCAATGCTCGAAAAAGTCGTAATCCATGCGTTCGCGGGGCGGCTGCAGGTAGTAGCCCTGGATGAAGTTGACGCCCGATTTCCACAGCTTGCTCATTACCTTGGTGCCTTCGACCAGTGGGGCGATGGTCACCTTGTCCATGCCGTTGAGCTGTTCCACCATGCGGCTGAAGCTCTTGTCATGGGCCTGGCCGCTGGCCAGGTCCTGAACATAGGAGCCGTCGATCTTGATATAGTCGGCCGGGATCGCCTTGATCACCTCCTTGTAGCTGGTGGAGGTGCCGAAATGCTTGATGCAGACATGGCCGTGCATCTCCTGAACGGCGCGGGCGAATTCGGTTGCGGCGGGCAGCTGTGAGGAAATGTCCGTCTCGCTGAGCTGAAAGACGATGCGGTCGGCCGGAAGGCGGAATTCGCGCAGTGTCTCCGAAAGCCAGCCGACCAGCTCCTTGTCCTTCAGCGTACTGCCGGTAATGGTGATAAACAGCCGGTTGCGCTTGCCCTTCTCGAGTTCGTCGCGCAGTTCGCGCAGGCTTTCCTGAATGACCCAGCGGTCCATCTGCTGGCTCAGCTCGGCATGATCGACGGTGGCGAGGAAGATATTGGGAGAGATCTCGCGACTCTCCGGGTCCAGCAGGCGCAGCAGCACCTCGTAATGATTGATGTCGGTTTCGGAGTGCAGCGCTACAACGGGCTGGAACAGCAGACGGAAGCGCTGGGCCTTGATGGCGTCGCGCAGCATGCGAGCGGTCTTGGTATCGCTGGCTTTCTGCACTTCCACCGTGTAGAGCTTGACGCCGTTGCCGCCGCCCTGGCGGCCGCGCAGGCTCTCGGCCGCCATGCGTGCCCGGGACACCAGTTCCTCGGGGCGTGGCGCATTGTCGTTGATGGTGGTGACGCCGATCGAGCAGGTCACATGGAGCAGCGTGTTGTTGACGGTGGTGGTGTTGTCGGCAATGGCTTCGCAGAGTTTCCTCGCCAGCCTGATCGACTTGTCCGGGCTCGGGTCGCGGAAAATGACGACGAAGATGTCGTCGCTCGGACGGGCGATCAGGTGGGCCCGGTTGATGTGCCTGCGCAGGATGTCGGCGATATCCCGCGCAACCTGATCGCAGCCCTCGAAGCCGATTTCCGAACGGATGATGTTGTACTGGTCGATGCTGACATACAGCAGGTTGCAGTCGTGGCCCCCGTCAAGCGCATGCTGAATCACCTCGTCGAGGCTGTGCTGCAGGAACTGGCGGTTATAGAGGCCGGTGACCAGGTCCTGCTGGGCGGCCTGCTGCAGCTCGCGGAACTGCCGGTCCGGGCGGATCGTCAGCAGCACGCAGCTGCGGTCTTCGAATCGGGCTTCCTGCATCTCGAGATTGGCCACGAAGTTGCTGCCGTCGGCGCGCTCGGCCGACAGTTGCATCAGCATGTCCTTGCGCCGGGCCTCCTTGAAGGCCTGTAGCTGCTCGTTGAGCTCGTCGCGGTCTTCCGAGATCACCAGCTGTTCGAACGGCAGGTTGGTCAGTGCACTGCTGTTGTCGTATCCGAACAGGTGGCAGAAACAGGGGTTGGCATAGAAAATCCTGTCGCCCTCGAGACAGGCGATGCCATGGCTGGACACTTCCATCAGTTGCTGGCAGCGCCGCTCGGCATCGGCCAGGCGCGACTCGGCCAGGCGCAGCAGGCGACGGGTTTCCAGGCTTTCAAGCTCCTGCTGCAGCGTCAGCAGGAGCAGTTCGTTGTCCTGCTTGCCGATAACGGCGCGCATGCCCTCCTTGAGGCCTTTCACCCTGCGAGCGCAATCGACCTCGTCGGTCAGCTGGATAACCGGGATATCCTTGTCGAGGCGCGTCAGGTGATGCAGCACGCGACTGTTCTTGAGCTCGCCTTCGTTGGGCGAGCAGATGATCAGGTCCCAGGATCTTTCGCTCAGGGCCTCGAGGAAGTCGCGTTCCTGCTCGATCTGGCGGCCGCGCGGAGCCAGGCGGGCGGTGCGCAGCAGTGATATGATCGGATCGGTGTCCTGCGGGCTCAGGCCGAGAAACAGAATATGGACGTTCTTGCGCAGGCGACGGCGTTCGCTGCCTTCGGCCGCTACAATGGGCGTATCGCTCGTACTGCTCAATTCATTCGAGTCGGACATCTGAGGCTTCCAGTAACCGTCTAACCATTGGCCGGGTTCTGGAAAGTGTAGCGGGTTTGCCTGGGGCTGTCAGGAGATCAGAAGCGGGGGAGGATACTTTCAGTGTGACGCTTGCGGCTGCAGGAAAATGGCTGGGGTAGGAGGATTCGAACCTCCGCATGCTGGAATCAGAATCCAGTGCCTTACCGCTTGGCGATACCCCAGTAGACGAACTGAAAGCTTTCAGCTTCGCTGGAATGGTGGCCGATACGCCGGGATTCCCGAAGCTTCAGATTGTTCGAATATGCATCCCAACAACCGGTTCTTTCAGAATGGTGGCAATGGCGGGACTCGAACCTGCGACCCACGCATTATGAATGCGTTGCTCTAACCAACTGAGCTACATTGCCACGATGTTGGCAGGGGTAGGAGGATTCGAACCTCCGCATGACGGGATCAAAACCCGTTGCCTTACCGCTTGGCTATACCCCTGCATTTCGACAAAACGAGCATCCGGAATCGATATGAAAACCCGGAAATGGTGGCAATGGCGGGACTCGAACCTGCGACCCACGCATTATGAATGCGTTGCTCTAACCAACTGAGCTACATTGCCTTGCCCTGTCGAGGTCGCGAATTATTCTCTGTTTTTGCTTTGCTGTCAACAGCTTGGCCGGAAAAAGTCTCGCGCGAATCGCTTATTGCCAAGATGGCCGGTCAAGTCGCCGGTTCGTCCGGAGACGGGCCTCCCACTAAGGTGGGAGGCCCGTTGTAACCCTGTGGAGCCCGCTCCGCGGGCGAAGCATTTATCAGACGTTGAAGCGGAAGTGGATGACGTCGCCGTCCTTGACGATGTATTCCTTGCCTTCGAGACGCCACTTGCCGGCTTCCTTGGCGCCCTGCTCGCCGTTGTAGGTGACGAAGTCTTCGTACCCGATGACTTCGGCGCGGATGAAGCCCTTTTCGAAATCGGTGTGGATCACGCCGGCGGCCTGGGGGCGGTGGCGCCGACCTTGACGGTCCAGGCGCGGACTTCCTTGACTCCGGCCGTGAAGTAGGTCTGCAGGCCCAGCAGGTTGTAGCCGGCACGGATCACGCGGTCGAGGCCCGGCTCTTCCATGCCCAGGTCCTGCAGGAACTCGGCGTTCCTCATCGTCGAGTTCGACGATTTCGGACTCCAGCTTGTTGCAGATCGCGACGATCTCGGCGCCTTCGGCGGCCGCCAGTTTGCGAACCTGATCCAGGTAGGGGTTGTCCTCGAAACCGTCCTCGGCGACGTTGGCAATATAGAGGGTCGGCTTGGTGGTCAGCAGATGGAAGCTGCGCACCAGTTTGCGCTCGTCGTCGTCCAGTGCCAGCGAGCGGACCGGATGGCCTTCGCTCAGGTGCGGCAGCAGCTTTTCGAGCAGCGCCTTGGCGCGGATGGCATCCTTGTCGCCGCCCTTGGCGGTACGGGTCACGCGCTGCAGCTGCTTCTCGACCGAGTCGAGATCCGCCATCGCCAGTTCCAGGTTGATGGTTTCGATATCCTCGAGCGGATGAATGCGGTTGGCGACGTGGATGACGTTCTCATCCTCGAAGCAGCGCACGACATGGGCAATGGCATCGGTTTCGCGGATGTTGGCCAGGAACTTGTTGCCCAGGCCCTCGCCCTTGGAAGCGCCGGCGACCAGGCCTGCGATATCGACGAACTCCATGGTGGTCGGGATCACCCGTTCAGGCTTGACGATCTCGGCGAGCCGGTCGAGGCGCGGGTCCGGCATCGGGACCACGCCCGCATTGGGCTCGATGGTGCAGAACGGGAAGTTCTCGGCGTCGATTCCCGCCTTGGTCAGTGCATTGAACAGGGTGGACTTGCCCACGTTGGGCAGGCCGACGATACCGCATTTGAAACCCATGATGGTGGTCCTGTCGATTAAGCTTGGAAACTGTGCAGCCCGTTCATTGCCCGGGCCCATTCGCCGGCGACGGCATCGTCCAGGTAGCGCAGGGCTTCGTCGCTGGCGGCGAGGGTCTTGTCCCGCTCGCCGGACGGCGCCTTTTTCAGCACGAAGGCGCTGACCTGGCTGCTGTGGCCAGGGTGGCCGATTCCGAGACGCAGACGGTAGAAATTCTTCTCATTCCCGAGCCGGGTGATGATGTCGCGCAGACCGTTGTGACCGCCATGGCCGCCGCCGCGCTTGAAGCGGGCTACGCCGGGGGCAGGTCGAGTTCGTCGTGGGCAACCAGGATGGCTTCGACGGGAATCTTGTAGAAAGTCGCCAGAGCCGCAACGGCCTGACCACTCAAATTCATGAAGGTATGGGGGATCAGCAGGTGGATCGGCCGACCGTCGACGACGATCTTGCCGTACTGTCCCTGGAACTTGCGTTCCGGTATCAGCTTGCAGCTGTGCCGGGCAGCGAGCTGCTCGACGAAATCGGCGCCGGCATTATGGCGGGTCTGATGATACTTGTCGCCCGGATTTCCGAGCCCGACGATCAACTGGATCCTGTCATTCATGCCGGCGCCTCAGGCTGTTGCCTTACTTGCCGGCTTTGGCGCCGCGCGGAGCGTAGACGTAACCGATACCCTGGTCGTGGTCTTCGCCGCGACGCAGAGCGACGATTTCGACACCTTCCGGCAGGCTGATGTCGGACAGGTGGAGAACCTGGCCGGCTTCGGCGTTGGTCAGGTCGACGCTCAGGCCTTCCGGCAGCTGGTCGGCACGGCAGAGGATCTCGGCGGTGTTCTTCTCAACGGCGAACTTGGCAGCGGCCTTGGAGGCAGCGGACTTTTCGAAGTTGACGAACTGCAGCGGCACGGTGATGCGGATCTTGCTATCGTCGGTGACGCGCTGGAAGTCGGCGTGCAGGACAACCGGCTTGGACGGGTGGCGCTGCAGGTCACGGATGATGACTTTCTGCTCGGCGCCGTTCAGCTTCAGCGTCAGGATGGACGAGAAGAACGACTGGTCGTCCAGCTGCTTGTACAGCTCGTTGGCGGAGACGGCGATGGATACCGGGTTCTTGTCTTCGGCACCGCCGTAGACGACGCCCGGAATCTGACGCTGAGCACGCAGGCGGCGGCTCGCACCTTTCCCCTGGTCCTCGCGGGATACAGCTTCGATTACAAAGTTGGTCATGATGTTTCCTTCAATAAATAAAAGCTGCAACACCTCGCGACCAAGGTCTTGCAGCAGTGCGGTGCCCTTGTGGGCTGTAACACCGTCGCATCCGCGGCGGTGCGGTTCAGGCGGTTCCGCTTAGCGGAACATCGCGCTGATGGATTCTTCGTTGCAGACGCGGCGCACCGCCTCCGCCAGCATCGGCGCAAGGGTCAGCTGGCGCACTTTCGGGCAGTTCCTGGCGGCGTCGGACAGCGGGATGGTGTCGGTGACGACCAGTTCGTCCAGTTCGCTGCCGGTCAGATTCTGTACCGCCGGACCGGACAGAACCGGGTGGGTGGCGTAGGCGTAAACCTTGGCGGCACCGTTCTGTTTCAGCGCCTTGGCGGCCTTGCACAGGGTGCCGGCGGTATCGCACATGTCGTCGACCAGGATGCAGGTGCGGCCTTCGACGTCACCGATGATGTTCATCACCTGGGATTCGTTGGCGCGCTCGCGGCGCTTGTCGATGATCGCCAGGTCGCAGTCGAGCTGCTTGGCGATGGCGCGGGCTCGGACCACGCCGCCGACGTCCGGCGAGACCACCATGACATTCTCGTACTGCTGGTCGATGATGTCGTCGAGCAGGACCGGAGAGCCGTAGACGTTGTCCACCGGCGTGTCGAAGAAGCCCTGGATCTGGTCGGCGTGCAGGTCCACCGTCAGGACGCGGTCGATGCCGACGGCCGAGATCATGTCGGCGACGACACGGGCGCTGATGGCGACACGGGCGGAACGGGGGCGGCGGTCCTGGCGGGCGTAGCCGAAGTAGGGCACAACCGCGGTAATGCGGGTGGCCGAGGCCCGGCGCAGGGCATCTGCCAGCACGATCAACTCCATCAGGTTGTCGTTGGTCGGAGCACAGGTCGACTGGATGATGAAGACATCCTTGCCGCGCACGTTTTCCTGGATTTCTACGCTCACTTCGCCGTCGCTGAATCGGCCGACCTGGGCCTTGCCCATCGGGATGTCGAGGCGCTCGACGACTTTCTGAGCGAGTTCCGGGTTCGCGTTGCCGGTGAAGACCATCATTCTAGACACGGCGAGCACCTTCTCGGTAGGTTCGGAGTTGGAATTCGTATCTGACAGGGAGTAATTCATGAGCAAATGGCTGGGGTAGGAGGATTCGAACCTCCGCATGCTGGAATCAGAATCCAGTGCCTTACCGCTTGGCGATACCCCAGTATCTCTCCTTTTGGAGGTTTGCCTCCCGAAAGAAGGCGCATATTCTGCAAAAACAGAAACCCCAGGTCAACCCTGAAATGGCTCAAAGGGGCTTGCTTTGCGATTCTGTCGCCGAGGACAGCTCCCAGTCCTTGATAATTACCGTGATGGTGAGATCGGCGCGCCGCAGCCGAATCCGTTCGGGGAGACCGGGGTCGCCCTGCTGCGAATAGCCCGAATAATGGATCAACCATCCGCCCTGTTCAAGGGTTTCCAGGCGATTTTCCCGGAACCCGGGGCTGTAGGGGAGTCCCGGTGCCGGCAGACCGCGGACCCAGTAGGTGGCCTGCTGTACCGGGAAGCTCCAGCCGAGCAGCTCCTGCAGCAGCCCCTCCGGGCTCGAGGCCCGGTAGCGCCCCTCGCCGGCCACGTCGATGATGACGCCCTGGTCCGAACCTTCGATCAGGGCGCCGCCCTGACCGAGCGGGCCGCTGATAAGGATGCGGTAGTCGCCCGGGCGCTGCTGCCACTGCAGCCGTGCCGAATGGCTGTCTTGACCGGTGCGGATGCCTATCTTGCCGTCCAGCGCCCAGGTTTCGAGGGCCAGGGCCCGGCGCTGGTAGTCTTCCCAGCTGCCGCTGCCGGGCATGGGCGTCTGCGGCTTGAAGGTGCTGCAGCCGGCCAGTATCAGCGCCAGCATCAGGGTGCAGCCGAGGCGCATCAGGGCATCCCCACCGCATTCACCGCTTCGCGCAGGTGCTCGTTCTGTGGATCTTCGCTCAGGTGCTGTTCCAGCAGTTCCCGCGCCCGGTTCTGCTGGCCGTCGGCCCAGTAGGCGCGGATCAGGTGGCTGGCGACCTCGGGGTCCGGGTAGCTGTCATAGGCCTGCTGCAGATAGCGGATGGCTTCCGGATAACGCTCCAGCTTGAACAGTATCCAGCCCATCGAGTCGAGGATCGCCGGGTCGTCGGGTTTCAGCTCCAGGGCCTGGGCGATCAGCCGGTAGGCTTCGTCGTAACGCTCGGTATGGATCGTCAGGGTATAACCCAGGGCGTTCAGGGCACTGGCATTATCCGGTTCCAGTTCCAGCACCTGGCGCAGATCCCTTTCCATCTGTGCGAAGTTGTCCGGTTCGATGAGCATCGCCCGGGTATATAGAAGGGCGACGTCATTGCCGAGCTCGTCGATCGCCTGGTCCAGCAGGCTCAGCGCGTCGTCGCGCTGGTCGTGCAGGTTGAGCCATTCGGCTTCGAGGTTGTAGAGACGCGCGGCAAGTTCCGGGAAGCGGGCGCGGGCATCCTCGAGCACCAGTTCGATGCGTGCACGGTCCTCGTCTCGATCGAGCAGGCTCAGGGTGCGGGCATAGGACTGGAACAGATTGGGGCCTTCCTCGACCCGCCCGTAATGCTCGATGGCCTGCTCGTTGCGCCCCTGGGTCTGGGCGATATAGCCCAGGTAGAAGTGCGGTGCGGTATTTTCGGGGTCGTTTTCGACCAGCGTCTCCAGCACCCTGCGGCTGTCGTTGAGGCGGTCGTTTTCCAGCATCAGCAGTGCCAGGTAGTAGTGCAGCTGGTTGTCGTCGGGAAAGCGCAGCGTCAGATTGCGTGCCGCGCGCACACCCGCGTCCATGGCGTCGCTCTGGAACAGCAGCTGCACATGGAGGACCTGGACCTGGCGGTTGTCACCCAGCGTCTGCTGATAGGGGCGAATCAGCGCCAGGGCCTCACGGCTGCGATCGCTGAGCCGCAGCAGTTCGGCCTTGAGCATCACGGCATCGAGGTTGTCCGGATTGAGCTCCAGGGCGCGGTCGAAATCGGCCAGCGCCTCGTCGGTTCTGTCCAGCTGCTTGAGCAGCTGGCCGCGGGTCAGCAGCAGGTTGCCGTCATTGGGTGTTTTGGCGAGCTGGCGGCCGATCATCTCGATATAGCCTTCGAGCTCCGCCGGCGCCATATTGCCGGCCTGCCCACTGAGCAGTGCCAGCGCCTGACGGCTGTCGGCGGCCATTGCCTGCTCCATCAGCGGCAGTGCGGCCTCGAAATCGCCCTGGTGCAGCAGCAGCCCGGCGGCCAGCTGGTAGGGCTCCGGGTTGTCCGGCTGGCTTTCGAGCCAGAGCCGGGCGGCGATCAGCATTTCGTCCGGACGCTGCAGGTACTGGGCGATACGGGTGGCTCTTTCGGCCACGGCGGGGTCCCCGGTCAGGCGTGCCTGCTCCAGGTAGATCTCCAGCGCCAGGTCGAACTGGCGCCGCTGACCGGCGATCTCGGCCCGCAGCAGTTCGTAGAGGGACTCGCGGTTGAATTCCCCGGGAATCTGCTGCACCGGCTCCTGTGCCACGGGCGCTGCGTTTTCGGTGGGGGTGGGTTGAGAGCTGCAGCCCGCTACGAGCAGGGTGCCGAGCAAAGTGCCGAACAGAGTCTTGTTCATGGGGCTAACGGTCGATCCCTCAGGTTATTCAGGTCACTATAGAGCAGGGCGCGGGGGATTGTCATGCGTCCGTTGGGCCGGCCCGGCGGCGGAAAGTTCCGGCCATCCGGTTTTCTGTTTGGTGTAAAGAAGGTGTATGATTACGCGCCTGATTAATCCCGCAGAGGTTGTGCGACATCTCCATGGCTCTACTGGCGCTAGGTATCAACCACAAGACCGCACCGCTCGAAGTGCGTGAAAAAGTGGCTTTCACGCCGGAGCAGCTGGTCGATGCCCTGGAGCGTGCCCGTGTCTCGGTGCGACTGCGGGAAATGGCGATTCTGTCGACCTGCAACCGCACGGAACTCTATTGCAGCACCGACCTCGAGGGCTCCCGCGCCCTGCTCGAATGGCTCGGTCAGTATCACCGGCTCGACCCGTCGCTGTTGCAGCAGTGCTCCTACATGTACTGGGACAACGCGGCGGCGCGTCACATGATGCGGGTGGCCAGCGGGCTGGATTCGCTGGTGCTCGGGGAGCCGCAGATACTCGGTCAGCTGAAATCCGCCTATGCGCTGTCGCAGGAGCACGGGCTGGTCGGTGCCGAGCTGGGCCGGCTGTTCCAGCAGACCTTCGCCATTGCCAAGCAGGTACGCACCGATACCGCCATCGGTCAGAACCCCGTCTCCGTGGCCTATGCCGCCGTCAGCCTGGCGCAGCATATCTTCTCGGACCTGCGCCAGAGCCGCGCGCTGCTGATCGGCGCCGGTGAAACCATCGAGCTGGTGGCGCGGCATCTGAAGCAGGCGGGCGTGCAGTCGATGACGGTCGCCAACCGTACGCTTGGGCGGGGCCTCGCACTGGCCGAGTCGGTCGGCGGCAAGGCGATACTGCTCGGAGACATTCCGCAGGCGCTGGTCGAGAGCGATATCGTGATCGCCTCCACGGCGAGCCAGTTGCCGATTCTGGGCAAGGGGGCGGTCGAGGCGGCGTTGAAAAAGCGCAAGCACAGGCCCATCTTCATGGTCGACATCGCCGTGCCGCGGGATATCGAGCCCCAGGTCGGCGAGCTGGATGACGTCTATCTCTACAGCGTCGACGACCTGCAGGAGGTGATCGAGGAGAACCAGCGCTCACGCGAGAGCGCGGCCCTCGAGGCCGAGGCGATCATCGAGACGGGTGCCGATACCTTTATGCGGCAACTGCGCGAGCTGGGAGCGGTCGATACCCTGACGGCGCTGCGCGGCCAGGCCGAAGCGCAGCGGGACGAAGCCCTGGAGCAGGCGCTGAAGCTGCTGCGCAACGGCAAGCCGGCGGAAGAGGTGCTGGCATTGCTGGCAAACCGCCTGACCAACAAGATGCTGCATACGCCGACGATTCAGTTGCGCAAGGCCAGTGCCGACGGCCGCGCGGAACTGATTCAGCTGGTGCAGGAACTCTATCAGCTTACCGATACGGCTGGACCCGAATAAATGAAAGCTTCAATCCGTCAAAAACTGGAGCGGCTCGCGGACCGTTACGAAGAAGTGTCGGCGCTGCTGAGCGATGCCGAGACCATCGCCGATCAGAACCGCTTCCGCGACCTGTCGCGCGAATATGCAGAACTGGAGCCGGTGGTACAGTGCTTCACGGCCTATCGCGGCGCGCTCGACGATCTCGCCGAAGCCGAGCTGATGCTCGAGGACAGCGATCCCGAGATGCGGGAGATGGCCCGCGACGAGATCGACGGCGCCCGTGCCCGTATCGAGCAGCTGGAGGCCGAGCTGCAGATTCTGCTGCTGCCGAAGGATCCGAACGATGCCCGCAACGTCTTTCTCGAAGTCCGCGCCGGTACCGGCGGTGACGAGGCGGCGATCTTCGCCGGCGACCTGTTCCGGATGTATTCCCGCTATGCCGAGCAGCAGGGTTGGCGCATCGAGGTGATCAGCGCCAGCGAGGGCGAGCATGGCGGCTACAAGGAGATCATCACCCGGGTCGCGGGCCAGGACGTCTACTCGAGGCTCAAGTTCGAGTCCGGCGCGCACCGGGTGCAGCGGGTGCCGGAAACCGAATCCCAGGGCGCATCCATACCTCGGCCTGTACCGTGGCGGTGATGCCCGAAATGGACGAGGTCGCCGAGATCGCCATCAACAAGGCCGATCTGCGCATCGATACCTTCCGCGCCTCCGGCGCCGGCGGCCAGCACGTCAACAAGACCGATTCGGCGATCCGCATCACCCATATACCCACGGGCGTGGTGGTCGAATGCCAGGACGAGCGTTCCCAGCACAAGAACCGCGCCCGGGCGATGTCGCTGCTCGCGGCACGACTGCAGGCGGCCGAGCAAGAGCGTCACGCGGCGCAGCAGGCCAGCACCCGCAAGAGTCTGGTTGGCAGCGGCGACCGCTCCGAGCGCATCCGTACCTACAACTATCCCCAGGGACGGGTCACCGATCATCGCATCAACCTGACGCTGTACAAGCTGCAGGAAGTGATGGCCGGCGAACTGGGCGCCGTGATCGAGCCGCTGCGGGTGGAATACCAGACCGAGCAGCTCGGTGCCCTCTCGGACGAGCCCTGACCGATGAACATCGCCCAGGCGCTGGTCAGGGCCAGCGAGCTCGCGGCCAGCGACAGCCCGCGGCTGGATATCGAGCTGTTGCTCTGCCATCTGCTCGGCTGCGGCCGTACCTATCTGTTCATGCATCCTGAGCGGGCGCTCGACGAGACCCAGGCCGCGCAATTCGAGGTTCTGCTGGCGCGGCGCCAGGCCGGCGAACCGGTGGCACATTTAACGGGCCGCCGCGGCTTCTGGACCCTGGACCTCGAGGTCAGCCCGGCGACCCTGATACCAAGACCCGATACCGAGACCCTGGTAGAGCAGGCGCTGGCGCTGCTGCCCGACGGTGACTGCCGGGTCGCGGATCTGGGTACCGGCTCCGGCGCCATTGCACTGGCGCTGGCCAGTGAAAGGCCGGGCTGGACGGTGTCCGGCTGCGATCGCATCGCCGCTGCGGTGGCGCTGGCCGAGCGCAACCGTGCCCGGCTCGGCATCGCCAACGCGCGTTTCGTCCAGGGCAGCTGGTTCGAACCGCTGGACGGGCGCTTCGCGATGATCGTCAGCAATCCGCCCTATATCGACCCCGACGACCCCCATCTGGAACAGGGGGATGTGCGCTTCGAGCCCCGCAGTGCGCTGGTGGCCGACGATCGCGGGCTGGCGGATATCGCGTCGATCGCGCGCCGGCGCCGGGGCATTTGCTGCCGGGCGGCTGGCTGCTGTTCGAACACGGTTATGATCAGGGCGAGGCGGTGCGCAACCTGCTGGCCGGCCTCGGTTATGACGATGTCGAGACGCTGCAGGATCTCGGCGGCCGGGATCGTGTGACCCGCGCCCGCCGCCCCCATTCATCCGACGAGGAGAGCGCCCATGCTGAGCGATGAACAGCTGCTGCGTTACAGCCGGCAGATCATGCTGCCTGAGGTGGAAATCGACGGGCAGGAGGCCTGGCTGAAGTCCCGGGTGCTGATCATCGGTCTCGGTGGTCTCGGCAGCCCGGTGGCCATGTACCTGGCGGCCGCCGGGGTCGGCGAGCTGGTGCTGGTCGATGACGACGATGTCGATCTGAGCAATCTGCAACGGCAGATCATTCACCATAGCGGGCGCATCGGTTCGCCGAAGGTGGAGTCGGCCCGCGAAACCCTGACGGCACTAAATCCCGAAGTCGGGATCCAAACACTGTACGAGCGACTCTCGTCGCAGGGGCTGGATGAGCTGGTCGAGACCGTTGATCTGGTGGTCGATTGCAGCGACAACTTCAGTACCCGATTCGCCATCAACCGTGCCTGTTTCAGGCATGGCCGTCCACTGGTCTCGGGCGCCGCCATCCGGCTCGAAGGTCAGGTGGCGGTGTACGACCCCCGCCAGCCGGAATCCCCCTGCTATCAGTGCCTCTACCGCGAAGGCGAGGAGGAGAGCCTCACCTGCTCGGAGTCGGGCGTACTGGCGCCGCTGGTGGGCATCATCGGTTCGGTGCAGGCGATGGAAGCGCTGAAGGTCCTGGCCGGCATCGGCAAGCCCCTGGTCGGACGGCTGCAGCTGCTGGACGCCCACAGCATGGACTGGCGCACCTTGAAATTGAAGAAAGATCCCTCATGTCCGGTATGCAGTACCGTCGACAAGGAGTAATGGTTTTGAGCAACGATAAGATCATTCGCGATATCCTTGTGAACAGCAAGACGATCGCCCTGGTGGGCGCCAGCCCGCGTCCGCACCGGGCCAGCCATCAGGTGATGGGTTACCTGCTGGCCAAGGGGTATCGCGTGATCCCGGTGAACCCCAATGAGGCGGGCTCCACCATCCATGGTCAGACGGTCCGGGCTTCGCTGGCGGAGATCGACGAACCGATCGACCTGGTCGATATCTTCCGCAATTCCGTCGGTGCCGGCGACGCCGTCGACGACGCCATCGCAGCCCATGCCAAGGCGGTCTGGATGCAACTGGGCGTCATCAACGAACCGGCGGCCGAGCGCGCCGAAGCGGCGGGCATGGAAGTGGTGATGGACCGCTGTCCGGCTCTGGAAATTCCGCGTCTGGGGCTCTGAGGCCGCAGACGGAAGTTTTGCTGTCAGTCGTACAAGTTCATTGAATTTTGCTGTGAAAACGCCGCTTTTTGAAAGCTTCTTTCTGGCCGTGTCGTTAGGGGACGGTAGAATGGTCTGTTTTTCAAGCAAAACGACAGGAAAGACCGAATGACCATTACCCGCATGGAAACCGGCCAGCGCATGAGCCGGATCGTGATTCACAACGATACCGTCTACCTCTGTGGCCAGGTAGCCGAAGACGCCAGCGCCGATATCGCCGAGCAGACCCGCACCATGCTGGCCAAGGTCGACCGCCTGCTGGAGCAGGCCGGCAGCGACCGTGAGCACATCCTGTCGGCCACCGTCTATATCCGTGACATGAAGGATTTCGCGGGCATGAATGCGGTCTGGGATGCCTGGGTGCCGGAAGGTCATGCCCCGGCCCGCGCCTGCGTGGAAGCGCGCATGGCCCGCCCCGAGCTGCTGGTCGAGGTATCCGTCACCGCGGCGGTGAAGAAGTAGAGGGGCAAGCACTGTCCCCCTTGAACCCACCCTCGATCCTCCACGAACGCAACTATCTGACCTACCTCTGCGGCAGCGTCTTCTCGACTCAGGGGATCTGGATCCAGCGCATGACGCTGGGCTGGATGATCTGGGATCTGACCCACTCGGAGACCTGGCTCGGGCTGCTGGCCTTCCTGATGTTCTTCCCGGTGGTGCTGGTGGGGCCGCTGTTCGGTGTGCTGGTCGATCGTATCAACCGGCGCCGCGCGGCGGTGCTGATCAGCCTGATGCTCAGTGCCTTCGGCTTTTGCCTTGCCGTGCTGGTGGCCGGCGGACTCATCGGGGCGCCCGGCGTATTGCTGTTTGCGCTCGGAATCGGCATCACCAACAGCGCCTATCAGGCGGTGCGGCTGTCACTGGTGCCGGAGCTGGTGAGTGCGCCGAACATGTCACGGGCCGTTGCCATCAATGCGATCCTGTTCAACAGCGCGCGCTTTATCGGGCCGATGATCGCGGGTCTGCTGATCAATCTTCAGGGCAGTGCGCTATCGTTCGCCGTGACCGGTGCCTGTTATCTGCCGCTGACCGGGGTGTTACTTTGTCTGCGGCTCGATGAACACCGGCGGCGGGACGGGAAGGCGCCGGGCGCCTTTCTGGTGGATCTGGCCGCCGGGGTGCGTTATGCACGGCGTGAAAGCCTGATCGCCCGACTGCTGCTGGTGATCTGCTGTGCCGCCATCTTCGGCCGCGGCCTGCTGGAGATATTGCCCGCGGTGGCCGACGGCCTCTACGGCCGGGGCGTCGAAGCGCTGGCGGCGCTGACGTCGGCGGCGGGCTTCGGCTCCATCATCGCCGGCCTGCTGCTGTCGGCTTCCGGGACGGAGCGGCTGCCGCTGGCATTGCGCCTGGCGGGGATCGGCTCCGGCGCGCTGCTGATACTGTTCAGTCTTGGCGGGCGTTTCGAGTCCGGCCTGCTGATCGTCACGGCCCTGAGTTTTTGCGCCACCGTCTGCGGCGTTGCCACCCAGTCGCTGATTCAGATCTCGCTGGACAGTGCCTATCGCGGTCGGGTCATGAGCCTCTGGGGTGCGCTCAATGTTGGCGGTGGCGCGATCGGAGGTCTGCTGTTCGGCCTGCTGACCGAGTTCGCAGGCTTCGGTCCGAGTCTGTTGCTGCCGGGACTGGCGATGATGGCGACAAGCGCGTACGCCACCCGGAACCTGCACGCTTTTCGTAGGGTGGGTTAGGCACGCAGGGCATCGTTTTGTCCGCCGGCACAGGGATTGCGCGTGCCGTAACCCACCCTACATGCCGCTTTCAGCCACCTGGAATCCGATTCACCGGTAGAGCGCCACCCGGTGGAACGCCGCCCGGTGGAACGCCACCCGGTGGAACGCCACCCGGTGGAACGCCACCCGGTGGAACGCCACCCGGTGGAACGCCACCCGGTGGAACGCCACCCGGTGGAATTCGCAGGCTCATTCCACCCTACATCTTTGGACAATACGCAGGATGCGTAGGCCTTGCCGGCCAGTCAATGCAGCTTCAGGCCGACCCGGGTGACCGTATCGCCCTCGACCTCCTTCACCACCAGGGTCACCGGGCCCAGCATCAGGCTGTCGCCGACCACCGGATGACCATGCTGGTGGCGGGCGATGCAGGCCGACAGCGTCTGCTGCGGGTCTTCCTGCTCGACGCGGATGCCGTAGACCTGTTCGACATCGGCCAGCTGTGCGTCGCCGTTGAGGACGAACTCGCCGAAGAAGGCCATTTCGGCCAGGTGTTTGGGGCCGTGAGGCGCATTGAAACGGTGGCCGAGGGCGTCGATCTGGTCCGGCCGGGCGAGGACCGCGATCAGGTCGTCCGCCTGCAGTGCGGTAGTGGGAGCTGGCGGCAGGTACTGGCCGTCGCGGAAGACCGCGGCGATACCGCTGTCCGGCGGCAATCGCAGGTCGCTCAGGGGTGACGGACGCAGCCAGCGCTCGCCGCTGAGCCTGAACAGCAGCAGTTCGTGTTCGCCCACCGCTGGCACGTCGATCGGAATGCGCCGGTGCGCCTCTTCGTGACCCGGAACCTCCAGCTTCAGCAGACGGGCGACCGGCGCCAGGCTGGTGCCCTGTATCACCAGCGATACCAGCACGATGACGAAGGCGATATTGAACAGCAGCGTGGCCTGTTCAATCCCGGCCATGACCGGAAACAGGGCCAGGACGATGGGCACGGCACCGCGCAGTCCGACCCAGGCGATAAAGCCCTGCTCCCGGACATTGAACTTGAAGGGCCAGAGGGTGCCGAAGGCCGCCAGCGGGCGTGCCAGCAGGATCAGCACGGCGGCCAGCAGCAGGCAGCCGGGGGCGATCAGCAGCAGCTGGGACGGGTCGACCAGCAGCCCCAGGATCAGGAACATGCAGAGCTGTGCCAGCCAGGCGAGGCCATCGTGGACCTGCAGGATCGCCGGCATCATCCGTACCCGCCCGTTGCCGAGCAGGACCCCCGCGAGATAGATCGCCAGGAAGCCGCTGCCGCCGAGCGCATTGGTGCCGGCGAAGATCACCAGGCCCGAGGCCGTCACCAGCAGCGGATAAAGCGCGGTCACCAGGTCCACGCGGTTGACCAGGAAGACCAGTGCGCGTCCGCCCAGCCAGCCGCAGAGCGCGCCGATGCCGAACTGCTGCGCCAGCATGAGGGGGCCGACCAGAGCGATGCCTGATCGCCGAGTGTGATCAGCTGGATCAGCACCAGTGTCAGGAAGATCGCCATAGGGTCGTTGCTGCCGGACTCGATCTCGAGCGTGGCGCCGACACGGGTGTTGAGGTTGAGCCCGCGCCCCTGAAGCAGGGCGAAGACCGCGGCGGCGTCGGTGGAAGACACGATAGTGCCGACCAGCAGCCCATCGAGCAGCGGCAGGTCGAAGATCAGCATTGCCGCCAGGCCTGTCAGCAGCGCGGTGATCAGTACCCCGAGGGTCGCCAGTACCAGCGCCGGCCGCAGACCCACCCTGAAGGTTTCGCCGCGGGTGCGCATGCCGCCGTCGAGCAGGATCACCGCCAGCGCCAGGTTGCCGACCAGAAAGGCGGTTTCGAAATCGTCGAACTGGATCTGGCCAATACCGTCCTCACCGGCCAGCATGCCGACGCCGAGGAACAGCAGCAGCACCGGCATGCCGATACGGTTCGACAATGGACTGAGAAGGATGCTGAGCATCAGCATCAGGGCGCCGATCAGCAGGAACAGTGAGGTCATGCGTCACCGCCTTGCGCTTCTGGCATCCCGACGCCGAGGAACAGCAGCACAGGCATGGGCATGCCGATGCGGTCGGGCAGGGGTCTGAGAAGGATGCTGAGCATCAGCATCAGGGCGCCGATCAGCAGGAACAGTGAGGTCATGCGTCACCGCCTTGCGCTTGTGGCATCCCGACGCCGAGGAACAGCAGCACAGGCATGGGCATGCCGATGCGGTCGGGCAGGGGTCTGAGAAGGATGCTGAGCATCAGCATCAGGGCGCCGATCAGCAGGAACAGTGAGGTCATGCGTCACCGCCTTGCGCTTGTGGCATCCCGACGCCGAGGAACAGCAGCACAGGCATGGGCATGCCGATGCGGTTCGACAATGGACTGAGAAGGATGCTGAGCATCAGCATCAGAGCCCCGATCAGCAGGAACAGAGAGGTCATGCGTCACCGCCTTGCGCTTCTGGCATCCCGACGCCGAGGAACAACAGCTCAGGCATGGGCATGCCGATGCGGTCGGGCAGGGGTCTGAGAAGGATGCTGAGCATCAGCATCAGGGCGCCGATCAGCAGGAACAGTGAGGTCATGCGTTCTATCCTTGAGTTGTCCCGGTTGCCATCGAGGCCTGACCGGAGAGGGTGACCGGACTGTTCTTGTTGGAAGACGGCCTGAAAAATCATTATAAGGCCGGGCCCGGCTCCGGCAAGCGGCCTGGACGGGAGAATGATCGATGCGTGGCAATATGGCGAAGCTGCTGGCGACCCTGCCCCAGCAGGGGCGACTGGAGCAGATCCTGATACGGCCGTCCCGCGGCGAGCCGATGCGAAGCCTGGATCGGGCCGAGCTCGTGCCGGGGGAGGGCATCCTGGGCGATCGCTTTCACGGCCGCATCGACAGCAAGCGCCAGGTGACGCTGTTTCAGGCCGAAAACCTGGCCGTGCTGGCGTCCCTGCTGCACGTCGAGGCCGTCGACCCGGGTCTGCTGCGTCGCAACCTGCTGGTGCGGGGCATCAGCCTGCAGGCGCTCGGCGGCCGGTGTTTTCGGATCGGTGGGGTGCTGCTGGAGGGCGCCGGCCAGTGCCATCCCTGCTCGCGCATGGAGGCGGCGCTGGGGCCGGGCGGCTTCAATGCGATGCGCGGCATCGGGGGCCTCTGCGCCCGCATTCTCGAGGGTGGCACCATCCGCCCCGGCGACACCGTCACCGTGGTCGACGATACTGACGGCTGGACGGCACGGTTGTAGGATGGGTTAGCTCTGTTCGCCGCAGATCGGCATCTGCATCCGCTTGCGGATCTCCTCGGGCGAGTGACCGCTCGCTATCAGGAAGTGCAGCTTGGTAAAGGCGGCCTCGAC
Source organism: Marinobacterium aestuariivivens (assembly GCF_042661465.1). Taxonomy (NCBI): domain Bacteria; kingdom Pseudomonadati; phylum Pseudomonadota; class Gammaproteobacteria; order Oceanospirillales; family Oceanospirillaceae; genus Marinobacterium; species Marinobacterium aestuariivivens. The sequence continues at coordinate 3,003,633 of NZ_JBHSWE010000001.1, forward strand.
GGTCAGGTCGCCGCCGGGAACGACGCCGATGCGGTTCAGGGTGGAGCCGGTGGCGTAGGCGCCCTGGCTGACCTTGCCCTGCAGGCACTGGGTCAGGTTGACCACCACAATGCCACGTTCGCAGGCCTTGCCCAGCGTATCCATCAGTTCGCGATTGCCATCGGGCGGATTGCCGACGCCGTAGCTGCGGATCAACAGGCCCTTGAGCCCGGGTTCTTGCAGCAGGCGCTCGGCGACAGACCCCGGCATCCCCGGATAGAGGTGCAGCAGCGAGACCGCGGCCGGGTCGAAGTCCGGCACCCGGAACTGCGGTGCGCCCCGCTCCAGCAGCAGGTGCTCCAGCAGTTCGATATGGATGCCGACCTGCCCCAGCCAGGGGCAGTTCGGCGTATCGAAGGCATCGAATCCGGTGGCGCGCAGTTTGCTGGCGCGGTTGCCCCGCAACAGTCGGCCATTGAAGTAGAGGCCCACCTCGGGTATCGGATAGTTGCCGGCCAGGATCAACGCGGTAATCAGGTTGTCGAGGGCGTCGTTGCGTGGTTCGATCAGCGGAATTTGCGAGCCGGTCAGGATCACCGGCTTGTCGAGGCCCTGCAGCATGAACGACAGCATCGAGGCGGTATAGGCCATGGTATCGGTGCCGTGCAGGATCACGAAACCGTCGTAGCGCGCATACTCGGCGATCAGGGTATGGCCAATCCGGGTCCAGTCGCGAGGCTGTATATTCGAGCTGTCGATCAGCTGATTGAACTCCAGCAGTTCGAACTGGGGCAGGTTCTGCTGCGCCTGGTCACTGAGGCGTTCGCGCAGCACCGTCTCGAATCCGGGGACCGGAACGTAGCCCTGATCCGAGGGGTGCATGCCGATGGTGCCGCCGGTGTGGATGATCAATACTCTGGATTTCATGGGCGCAGGGTCTCCATGGCCAATAGGGGGTTGTCAGGGCGCGAGAAACCGCTGGCGGATGCAATAGTCCTGGTGGCACCTGCAGGCGTAGTCCCAGGTGTCGGGCTCGACGTCCGCTGGCGCGCTTGCCGGCAGCGGGCTGCCCGAGTGAACGAGAAAATGAATCAGCTCCCGGCGCCCGTCCGGCAGCGCCCGTTCGAGAAGAGTGCGTCCCTGCTGATCGGTTGCCTCGATGGTGGCGCCGGCCTGCAGCAGCCGGCTCAGATGCAGCATCTGCTGCGTCGGTTCGCAGTGGTCGAAACAGGCATGCAGCGGTGGCAGTCCCGAAGGCAGCCGGCGGTTGGGATCGGCGCCGGCCTGGAGCAGTGCGCTGATCAGGGCCAGGCTCTGCTCCGGCTGCATCAGCGCCAGTTCCAGCAATGGCCGGTCGTCGCGGTCCGTGCTTCCGGCATCGGCACCGGCGGCCAGGATCAGCTTCAGCAGTTGTGGTCGCCGGTGGCAGATCGCCAGCTCGGCGGCATGGCGCCCGTCCCGGATCGGTTGCCCCAACAGGGCGTCGTCCGCCTTGCCGAGGGCCTTGTTCAGCGCGCTGGTATCGTCGTTTTCGATAGCCGAAGCCAGCCGCTCCGGCCGGGTGTCCCTGAAGATATTGAGCATGCAGAGGCTACCGCGGTTAAAATCATCGTCTTCTGATTCTATCCCAGGATGCGCCATGCCTGCCCAGATTTCCCTCGAAGCCCTCAAGGTGCTGGATGCCATCGATCGCCACGGCAGCTTCGCCGCGGCGGCCGAAGCCCTGTATCGCGTGCCTTCTGCCATCACCTACACGGTGCAGCGCCTCGAAGAGGAGCAGAACATCAAGGTGTTCGAGAAACAGGGGCGACGGATGGTGCTGACGCCGGTCGGGCGCATGCTGCTGCAGCATGGTCGCCAGATCCTTCAGGCCACCGAATCGCTGGCGGAAATGGCCCAGCGCATGGCCCATGGCTGGGAGGCCCAGCTGACCATTGCCATCAACGGCATCTTCCCGATCGAGCTGATCTTCCCGCTGATCCGGCGCTTCCAGCAGGTGCAGCCCGATATCCATCTGGCGCTGCGCTACGAGACCCTGGCCGGTACCTGGGACTGCCTGCACGAGAACCGCGCGGACCTGGTGATCGGTGCGCCGGGGCTGCCACCCGAAGGGCGCTCCTACGATACGCTGCCGTTGCCGCTGATGCCGGACGATGCCTTCTGCTACGTCGCGGCCCCCGGCCATCCGATCTGCGAGCTGGAGCAGCCGGTCAAACGCGATGCGCTGCGCCGCTTCACCTCGGTGGTGATCCCGGACAGCTCGACGCGCCTGCCGGCCCTGACCTACGGCCTGCTCGAAAGCCAGCCTCGCCTCTTCGTGCCCGATGTCGATGCCAAGCTCAAGGCCCACCTGGGCGGGCTGGGCATCGGCTACCTGCCGCGCTTTCGCGCCGCTCCCCACCTCGAAAGCGGCGAGCTGGTGGAGATCCAGGTCGAGCTGGTACGCAGCGACCACAGCCACTATGTCGCTTGGCACAGCAGCAACCAGGGACGGGCCCTGCACTGGTTTATCGATGCGCTGCGCGAGCAGAATCCCTACGCCGAGCTGCTGACCGAGAGTTTCGCCTGAGCGACCGTTTTTCCTGTCGCGGCGTCGTCGCGGTGCGCATCACTTCGTTCAGCAGCCCCCAGCAAGGTAACAGGCCAAAGTAGGGTGCTGGTAAGCGCAGCGCACCGCACCGAAGAACCGCGCCTTCGACGTTCAGGAATCGCAGCAGCCTGCGCCGGTTTCGGCGGGCAGCAGCCTGCGGCGCAGCGGGCGGATCGCGAGCAGCAGCAGAACGGTGGCGGACAGCCACTGCAGGGCGCCGAAGAGGGATGCTTCCTGATGCCCGGCCTGCCGTATCGGCAGATACAGGTCGCTGCCGTCGAGCAGCCAGTTGGTGGCGTAGCCCAGCAACAGCGCACTGCCGCAGATGCCGGCCAGATAGAGCGCCACCGTGCGCCTGCCCAGTTCGCGCACCAGGATGCCGAGTGCGGCGATATTGGTCGCCGGTCCCGCCAGCATGAACACCAGCACCGCACCGGGCGACAGGCCCGCCGCCAGCATCGCCGCCGCCAGCGGTGTCGATGCGGTGGCGCAGATATAGAGTGGCAGTCCGACCAGCAGCATCAGCAGCAGTGCCCAGACGCTGTCGCCGACTTCGAGTAGCGCCGAGGGCTCGACCAGGGTGCTGACCAGGGCCGCCAGCACCAGCCCGAATGCGAGCCAGGCGGCGATATCGTCCACCAGGTCGGCAACATCGTGCACAAAGGCGCGGGCCCGGTTGCCGGAAGAGGGCCGGGCGACAGCCGCCGTATCGCAGCCGCCGGCGCTGCTGCAGCAACTCGATGGGGCGGCTTTCGCCACGGGCGCCGGCAGGGGCTCATGCCGGCTGTCGAAGCCGAGCACCAGCAGGCCGCTGGCGATGGCGCTGAGGATCGCCGCCAGCGGGCGCACCAGCGCCAGTACCGGCCCGAGCAGGGCATAGGAGACCGCGACCGAGTCGACTCCGGTTTCCGGCGTCGCGATCAGAAAGGACACGGTCGAGGGTTTCGAGGCTCCGGCCCGGCGCAGCCCGATCGCTGCCGGCAGCACGCCACAGGAGCACAGTGGCAGCGGTGCGCCGATCAGCGACGCCCGCACTACCGTCCCGGCACCGCGTCCGTCCAGCCAGCGCCGTACCAGCGCCTGGGGAATCCAGCCCTTGATCAGCCCGGCCAGCAGCAGCCCGGCCAGTAGCCAGAAGGCGGTGTCGAGGTAAAGGTCGAGGAGATTATCCAGAAACTGCCAGAGCATAGACTGTTCCTTTCAGTGGCTGTACCTACAGCTTACCCGATGCGCCAGGATGCTGTCGGCTCAGATCGTACCCAGCAATCGCAACAGGAAAATACCGCTACTGAGCGATACCACCGAACCCAGCGTAGTCGTGAGGATGACATTGGCGGTCAGTTGGGCATTGGCGCCCATCGCCTTGGCCATGACGAAGGCAGCGGCGGCAGTGGGACAGGCAAAAAGGACGAACAGCAGCGTCAGCTCCTGTCCCGCGAAGCCGAGCAGGGCGGCGATCGGCGTCAGTACCAGCGGCAGGAGCAGCAGCTTGGTGGCCGTGGCCCAGAAGGCGGTGGCGGAGCTGGCGCGCAGGCTGCGCAGGTCGAGCGAGCCGCCGATGGTCAGCAGGGCCAGCGGCAGCGTCAGGTTGGCGAAATAGCGCCCGGTGGTGTCGAGCGTCTCGGGCAGGTGCAGGCCGAAGTAGGAGAACGGTAACGCCAGTGCCACCGCAATAATCAGCGGATTCTTCACCACGGCCAGCAGAATGCCCCTGAAGCCGGCACCGTGGCCGTCCGCAGCCTTCATGGGCAGCGTCAGCGCCAGTACCGACAGCACATTGAACATCGGAATCACCAGTGCCAGCATCATCGAGGCCTGACTGAGGCCGGTGCTGCCGAAGAGGTTGTAGCTCAGGGCCAGTCCGATGATGCCGTAATTGCTGCGACAGGCGCCTTGGACGAAGGCGCCGAGATCCCCGGGACTGTGGATCAGGCGAGCGGCCAGCCACCAGGTGACGGCAAAGCTGGCGAGAATGCCGGCGAAAACGAAACCCAGCAGGCCGGGGTTGAACACGGCCTGGAAGTCGGTGCGGGAAATCGACATGAAGACCAGGATCGGCAGCGTCACCATGAAAACAAGTCGCGAGGCGGTATTGATGAAGCCGTCGTCGATCAGTTGCCAGCGCCGGAGCAGGAAGCCGAGCAGCACGATGATGAAAATGGGGGCGACGACGCCGGCCGTGAACTGAAGCGACTGAAGGTAGAGCTCCACCGAGGACTCCCGAAGGCAAATGGGCGCTCATTCTATCCCTTTATCACGCAGTTGCGTAATCAAGCCTGACGATCAGGCCTGGTGCAGTTTCGGGTAGTCGAACAGCTCCAGGGTGCCGCAGGACTCGGCCAGCTCGCACCAGCGGGTAATGCTCAGATGAATATGCAGCACGGCCGAGGTGGGAAACTTGAGCAGCCGTTCATGGGTCAGGTAGTACCCCAGGCTTTCGAGACCCGGGTTATGGCCCACGACCATCAGATGATGGCTGTGGTCGTTCTGCTGCTGCAACTGGTGCAGCAGCGTCTCGCAACAGGACTCGTACAGCTCGGGCAGTATCCGCAGCTGCTCCGATGACAGTTCGAGGGTATCGGCAAGGGCTTCGGCCGTTGTCAGCGCCCGTTCGGCGCCGCTGCTCAGCAGCAGGTCGGGTACCAGTCCGAAACTGCGGACCCGCTGGGCCATGGCGGGCAGATCAAGTTCGCCGCGTTTGTTGAGGGGGCGGTCGAAATCATCCTGCCGGGGATCGGCCCAGCTGGATTTGGCATGCCGGATCAGCGTGAGTTTTTTCATGATGATGGCCGGTTGCGGTGGGAGGGTCGGGATTTCGTAGCAGTATTGGTCGAAAGTCCGGGAAATACCAGTAGACAGCCGCGTGCGACAGGGAAAAAAGGGCGGGGTGGCCCCCGCCCAAAAGGTGCGGGCCGAAGCCCGCCGGAGATGCAGGCGGCGAATGCCGCCCGGCAAGTGCCCGGTCCCCAAACCGGTATTTCGTAAGTCGTAAGGCGTAAGTTGTGCCCCCTGGATACTCTGAGCGCGCAGTGCGGGCCCGACAATCGAAGCCGCAAACCGCAAATCTATGCTGCATTGCAGCAAAGTGTGGGCCAGTTTTGACAAATGCAATAAAAACAGGGGGTTGGCGTCAGAGGCGAGCGGTTGTCGCTGTCCCGACTGTATGGAGTTCGAGACATTATTGTCGAGCTGTCTGTCTTGCTCCAGACAGCGATGGTCGGACCGACGGAGATCAGGGTCGGTATTTTCTCAGGTGCTCGTAGAGCGTGGCGCGGGAGATGCCCAGGCGGCGGGCGGCCTGGCTCTTGTTGCCGCCGCACTGTGCGATGGCGTCCTGCAGTGCCTGCCATTCTGTCTGCTGGCGTAACTGCTCGAGGCTCTGCGGTCGGGGACTGCTCTGTTGCGGCAGGTCGTCGTCGGCGCCGAGGTCGCCCGGTTCGATGCAGTGCCCCTCGGCCATGACGCAGGCGCGCTCGAGGCGGTTGTGCAGTTCACGCACGTTGCCGGGCCAGGGATACTGTTCTAGCCATGCCCGCGCAGCCGGCGACAGCGCCAGCGCCGGCAGATTGGCCTGTTGCTGTATCTGCTGCAGCAGGCGGTCGCTGATCAGAGGGATATCGCCATGGCGCTCGCGCAGCGGTGGCAACCGGATCGGCAGCACGTTGAGGCGATAATAGAGGTCGGCCCGAAACTCGCCCTGCTCGACCAGCCCTTTCAGATCCTTGGCGGTGGCGGCAATGACCCGGACATCGACCTGCTCCAGCCGGTTCGATCCCAGGGCTTCGACTTCCCGCTCCTGCAGCACCCGCAGCAGCTTGGCCTGCATCGGCAGCGGCATCTCGGCGATTTCGTCGAGGAAGAGGGTGCCGCCGTTGGCCAGCTGCACCTTGCCCTTGCGTCCCTGGCGGTCGGCGCCGGTATAGGCGCCCGGCGCGGCACCGAACAGCTCGGCCTCGACCAGGGATTCCGGCAGTGCGGCCATGTTGATGCCGACGAAGGGGCCGCCGGCCCGGGGCGAGGCATTGTGGATGCCCTGGGCCAGCAGTTCCTTGCCGGTACCGGTTTCGCCCAGCAGCAGTAGGGTGGTGTCGAGCTGGGCGGCGCGCAGGGCCTGGCGCCGCAGCTGTTGCATCGCAGTCGATTCGCCGATGATATCGTCGAGGGCATAGCGCGAGGGCCGCAGCAGGTTCTCCGACTCCAGCCGGCGTCGCAGCCGGGCGAACTTGTCGAACAGAGGCTGGATGCTGTCGAGATCATCGTAGAAGACGAAGCCGATGGCGCCGAACACCTGGCCGCTGTCGTCTTTCAGTGGCAGCCGGGTCACCAGGCACCAGCGACCGCTGATCTGCATCAGGTCGACGAAGTTGGGTTTGCCGCTACGCACCACCCGCGGCAGGCCGGTGGTGGGCAGAATCTCCTCGACCGGGCGGCCGACCACCGGTTCATCGGGCGGCAGGTCGATCAGCTCGCGATACTGGTCGCTCATCCAGAGCACCCGGCAGTCGGGGTCGACCGCCACGGCGCCCTGGCACAGGCTCGAGAGCAGCTCGAACAGCTGGCCGCTACGGTCGCCCGTATCGAGCATGCGTCGTAGCATTTTGTGGGTGTCTTGCATTGCCGGGGTCCGTCGATATCCTGTGCTCCGCACGTTAGCAGATTGCGCACGCCGGGGCATCCGGCGGATTACGGCCGGGCCGAAAAGCGATAGACTACAGCGATTGTGGATTCCCTGAAATCTGTCCAGGGTTCTGTCGCGTAAAGAGAGCTGCAAGCGCTTCGAAGGATATCCCATTGAGTATTGTAACCCGGCCAGGATGGCTGCTGACTGGTCTGCTGCTATTGCCCCTGACGGCCATTGCCGAGGAAGCTCCGGTGGTCGCCGTGGAGGTGACGGCCATGGACGGCGATCTGCCTGACGAGCTTGCCGACAATATACGTGCCTTCCTGGCGATCGAGCGCATCAAGGGACAGCCGGCGCCGATGGTGAGCCGCCTGCAATACCTGCACCGACAGGCACAGGAGCAGATCCGCAGCGCCCTCCAGCCCTACGGCTATTACCGGCCCCGTATCGAAGCCGAGCTGATTCAGCAGTCCGGGCAGTGGCTGGCCCGCTATCGTGTCGATCCGGGGGAGGCCGTGCGACTCGACGAGGTGCGGCTGGCCGTCAGCGGCGAAGCCCAGTCGGATCCTGCGATGCAGGAACTGGAGTTTTCCCCCAGCCTGGCGCCTGGCGCCGTCTTGCGACACGCCGATTACGAGGCGCACAAGAGCCGCATGCGTTCGCAGGCGGCGGACCGGGGCTACTACGAGGCCGATTTCAGCCGCCAGCAACTGTTGATCGACCCGGAGCTCGGGCAGGCCGATATTGACCTGGAGCTGGATTCCGGGCCGCGTTACCGCATCGGCGAGGTGCGCTTCGACGAGGCACCGGTGGATGAGTCGCTGCTGCAGCGTTATCTGCCGTTCAAGCCCGGAGATCCCGTTTCCAGCGCCCGGCTGCTGGAGCTGCAGCGGGGACTGGCCGACAGCGAATACTTCAGCCGTGTCGAGGTGCAGCCGCTGTGGGACGAGGCGCTGGAGCAGTCGGTGCCGATCGATGTCGTGCTGGAGCCGAACAAGCGCACCGCCTACCGTTTCGGTGTCGGTTACGGCACCGACACCGGTGCCCGCGTCAGCGCGAGTCAGCACCGGCGCTGGGTCAACCGGAGGGGGCACAGCTGGAACGGGCTGGTGCAGCTGTCTGAAGTGGAGTCGGCGGTGGCGCTGCAGTACAACATACCCGGGGAGCGCCCGCAGAGCGATCGCTATGGCGCCCGTTTAAAGTGGCAGTCCGAACAGACCGACTCCACCGACAGCGAGCTGACCAGTGCCGGTCTGTTCTGGCAGAAAAAGCTGGGCGCCTGGCAGCGCATCCTGTCGCTGGACTGGGAGCAGGAGCGGTTTACCCTCGACGAGGAGTCGAACGCGACCAACTTCCTGATCCCCGGCATGAGCTGGTCCACGACCCGCACCGACAATCCGCTCAACCCGAGTCGCGGCTATCGCTTTTCACTGGAACTCAAAACCGCGGCGGAATACCTGCTGTCGGATGCCGATTTCGTCCAGGGGCTGGCCGGCGCCAAGCATGTACTGACCCTGACGGAGCGCAGCCGGCTGCTGACCCGCGCCGATTTGGGCATCACGGCGATGGAGAACTTCGAGATCATGCCGTCGTCGCACCGGTTCTTCGCCGGCGGCGACAACAGCGTGCGAGGCTACGACTACAAGGAGCTCGGCCCCATCGGCGACAACGGTGATGTCGTTGGCGGGCGCAATCTGCTGGTGGCCAGCGCCGAGGTCGATTACCTGGTCGCCGAGAACTGGCGGCTGGCGGCGTTCTTCGATACCGGCAACGCCATCGATTCGGTCTCGGATCCGCTGAAAAGCGGTGCCGGCCTGGGCGTGCGCTACCTGTCGCCGATCGGACCCATCCGTGTCGACCTGGCGGTGCCGCTGGAAGACTCCGGTTTTCGCATTCATTTCAGTCTGGGGCCCGACCTGTGAAGCGCTGGCTGCTGAGAATCCTGCTGGCGCTGCTGGTGCTGGTGTTATTGCTCCTTTCCGGTGTGGCGGCCATCGGGCTGACCGAGAGCGGAACCCGCTGGCTGGTGCGCCAGCTGCAACCACTGCTGCCCGGCGAACTCGCCTATGCGGATCTGCGGGGCCGTCTGTTCGACCGGATCGAGATAGATGGGCTGTCCTATCGGCAGCAGGCGCTGCAGCTCGAGGCCGGCCGGATCGAGTTTGCACTGGTACCCTGGCCCTGCTGCAGGGACGCCTGCAGCTCGACCGTGTCGGCGTCGAATCCCTCGACCTGCAGTTGCCGCCGGCGTCGCAGGAGCCGCCACCTGCCGCCGAATCCTCGCAGGAGCCGTTGCAGCTGCCCGGAGCGATCGGACTGCCGCTGGCGCTGCAGATCGGCGAGGTCTATGGTCGGGACCTGCGCATAAGGCCCGCCGCAGGCGAGCCCCTGATCATCGACAGCGTCCAGCTTGGCCTGCACAGCGAGGAGGCTCGGCTGGTGCTGGACCGCTTCGAGGTCAGCGCTCCCCAGGGGCTATCGAGCTGCACGGCGACATGACCCCGGCGGGAGACTATCCCCTGGCGTTGAGCCTGGACTGGCTGGCCCGCCTGCCCGACTACGGCGAACTGCGCGGCCAGGGCACCCTGCGGGGGCAGCTGCGCGGTGAGCTGGTACTGACTCAGGAGCTGCAGGGGCTGGCGCAGGCGCGCCTGGAGGCGCGTGTCACCGAACCGCTGACGACTCCGGCCTGGCAGCTGGCGCTGGAGCTGATCCGTTTCGATCCGGCGCCCTTTGCCGCCGACCTGGCCGGTCACGAGTTCAGCGGCCGGCTCGACTTCAGCGGCGACCTGGCATCGGCCAGGGGCGGGCTGTCGCTCAACGGCAGTGTTCCCGAAGCGGGCCGGGTCGAACTGATCAGTACGCTGGAGGCCAGCGTCGAGCAGCTGCAACTGAGCGATACCCGGATCCTCTTGCCCGATACCGGAGCCCGGGTCAGTGCGGCGGGACGGATCACGGCGCTGCAGACAGCCCCCGAGCTCGACCTGCAGCTGGACTGGGAGGGGCTGCGCTATCCGCTGCCCAGGGAGTTGCCGGCGCAGTTTTCCAGCGACAGCGGGCAAGTGCAGATTCAGGGACCGCTGCAGGATTACCGGCTGCGGCTCAGCGCAGCGCTTGCCGGTGAGCAGATACCGGAAAGTGATCTCGAGCTGGAGGGGCAGGGTAACCTGGATGGGTTCAGCGCCCTGACGCTGGATATTGCCAGTCTCGGTGGCGAACTCCGCCTGGACGGTAATGCCGGCTGGCGGCCGCAACCGGCCTGGAAACTGCGGGCGCGCGCCAGCAATATCGATCCCGGCCGGCACTGGCCGGACTGGACCGGGTCGGTCGGTTTCGAGCTGAACTCCGAAGGGTGGCTGGAGGACGGCAAGCCGCGGTTGCAAGCCGATATCGCTGCGCTCTCGGGTCAGCTTCGGGGCCAGCCGCTGAGTGGCACTGGCCAACTGAGGCTGTCCGGGACCGATCTCGAGATTCCGCAGCTGGCCCTGGGCTGGGGCAATGCCCGGCTCGAAGCCAGTGGCCGCGCCGGCGAGACGCTGGCATTGAACTGGCGGCTGCAGGCCCCGGACCTGGCATCGCTGTTGCCCGATACCGGTGGTTCGATCAGCGCCAGCGGTACCCTGACGGGCCCGAGGAGACCCCCGCGCTGCAGGCCGATATCAGTGCCGGGGAGCTGGCATTCCAGGCCAACCGGCTGCAGCGCCTGAACGGAACCCTGGCGCTGGATCTGGGCTGGAAAAGCCCGGCGCGTATCGATATGACGGCGAGTGAGCTGCAGCTGGGCGCACGGTCGATCGACCTTGTCCGGCTGCAGGGCGGCGGCGCGCAGCAGGACCATGCCCTGGATCTCGCCGTCGACGCCGAGGACGGAAGCCTGGCGCTGCGGCTCGAAGGCGGCCTCTTCGACGAACAATGGCGGGGCCGGCTGACCCGGCTCGACCTGCAGCAGCACCTGGCCGGACGCTGGCAACTGGCGGCACCGGTGGCGCTGGAACTGGCCGCGGACCGGGCCCGCAGCGAGCCGCTCTGCCTGCAGGCACAGGATGCAGAAGGCCGGCTCTGTGCCGAGGGACAATGGCTGGCCGCCGGCGACAGCAATGGCGATCTCGAGCTGCAGCGACTGCCGCTGAGCCTGCTGGCGCCCTGGCTGCCCGCCGGCGCCGAGGTCACCGGCTATCTCAATGGCGACGCCCGGGCACGGCTGGGTGCGAGCGGCAGTCTGGACTACGATGCCGTCCTGAGCCTGGATCAGACGCGTCTGGCCCTGCCGGATGAAGGGCTCGACTTCGATCTGAACCGGGCACTGGCCAGTCTTGAGGGCAGCGAGGAGCGGGTTTCGCTGACACTGGATATGACGATGGACGAGATCGATGGCCGCCTGAACGCCGCAGTTGCCGTCGCGGATCCCGCCGGCGCAGGCAAACTGGATGGCCGGGTGGAGATGGCGATGGAGGATCTGAGGTTCCTGTCGGTGCTGGTGCCGGCGATGAAGGTCGACAGCGGGCGCCTCAACGGTGATTTCAACATTGCCGGCGATCTGCAGCAGCCCGCGTACGCGGGGCCCTGGAACTGAACAATGGCCGGGTGGAACTGCCGGGTGCCGGCATTGCACTCGAGCAGCTCGAACTGGCGCTGCGCGATGATCCGGCCCGCCCCGAGTTCATGCTGCTCGAGGGCAGCGCGGCCTCCGGTGGCGGCAGTCTCGAACTCTCGGGTGAGCTGCAGCCGCTGGCGCAGCAGGGGCGTCTGCAGATCCGCGGCGAGCGCTTCCAGGCGATGGGCACGCCGGAGATCCAGGTCTATATTTCGCCGGACATGCTGATCGGACTGAGCGAGGGACGTATCGCGGTCGGCGGCGAGCTGGTGGTACCGGAGGCGCTGATCAAACCGCCGAAGCTGGCCGCCAGCGCGGTTCAGGTATCGCCCGATGCGGTGATCGTCGGCCAGGAGGACGCCGCCAGCCGGCGCGGTCCGGCGCTCGATCTCGATCTGCGCCTGACCCTGGGCGAGCAGGTACGGGTCGATGCCTTCGGTTTCGACGGGCGTCTGACCGGCAGCATGGTGCTGCGGGAAGATGAGCGCCGGGTGACCCGGGCGACCGGCAATATCGGCGTCGCGGCGGGGCAATACGAGCTCTACGGTCAGGATCTGGAGATCGAACGCGGCACTTTCGTCTACACCGGCGGACCTGTGGATAATCCGGGGCTCGATCTGCGGGTGAAACGCGAGGTCGAAGCGGTGACCGTCGGCGCCCGGGTCGGCGGCTCGTTGCGGGTGCCGACCTTCGAGCTGTTCTCGGAGCCGGCCATGCCCGACAGCAGCCGGCTGTCCTACCTGATCTTCGGTCGGGCGCCGGGCACGGCGTCGGAAGGCGAACAGGCGATGCTGATGAAGCTGGCGCTCGCCCTCGGTCGCGGTGGCGGCAACAGGATCGGCGAGCAGATCGCCGGGACCCTGAACGTCGACGAGATCGGTTTCGGCGGCGGCGAGACCCTCGAAGACACCTCTTTCTATGTGGGCAAGTACCTGTCGCCGCGGCTCTATATCAAGTACGGCGTCGGCCTGCTGGAACCGACCAACGAGTTCATCATGCGCTACAAGCTCACCGAGCGGCTCTCGTTCGAGTCCAACACCGGCACCACCGGCAGCGGCGCCGATATCTTCTACAGCTTCGAGCGGTAGCGGGGAGTTCGCCCGGAGGGCCGGGCTCCCACGATTTCTGCCACCCTGTGGGAGCCCGTCGATGTCCGGCTTCCTGGCTCGACACCCATTTGAAATTAAATATCCAACGTTATTATGGGCTTATCCGGTATTTGTCGGTATAGCTGCCATTCTGCACAAATATTGTTTGACGGCCGGTAGCAAGGCTCTATATACTTCTCGCCAGGTTGAAAGCACGCCTTATATTTATGCACACCATTTCGATGTCCTTTGTAGTACCTCGTCCTGTTATTCATAAGTAAACGCAGACCTCCAGCCATACCGCCTTTCACAAGGCATTAATTACTCTTGAATAAATAGGAATTAGACTATGTCTACTACTACCGGCACTGTAAAATGGTTCGACGAAACTAAAGGTTTTGGCTTCATCGAGCAGGAATCGGGTCCCGATGTCTTCGCTCACTTCAAAGCCATCACCGGCACTGGATTCAAGACCCTGGTCGAAGGCCAGCGCGTCGAGTTCACCGTGACCAAGGGCCAGAAAGGCCTGCAGGCCGAGAACATCATCGTTCTCTAAGGCCCTGCGCTCCCGCGGGAGCTAAAGGTTGAAAAAAGGGCAAGGCTGAAAAGTCTTGCCCTTTTTTATGTTCAGGATGAACGGTCACCATTTTTTGCTCCTGCAAAAATGGTATTTCCGCCATTCATGGCGGTTATGCCGCGGGCGCAGGGATGCGCAGGAGCGGCGATTTTCGCAGTCCAGGTTGAAGCCGGCGTAGGGTGGTGTTAGCGGCGCTAAGATAGTGATGTTAAGGCCCATGGTGGATTTTGGGTGCTGCGTAACCCGCCAAGTTGGGCGCAGCCCAACCAGGCTTCCTGCGGGGATGCCTTGAATTCACAATGCCTTTCCTGTTTGAAATCCGCAGAGTGTCTACGGCCATCAGATATTATCTGGGCTGCGGATAAACGTCGCTGAGCTTTTATTTTCAGTTCCCGATCGTTTTTACCATCAATATCCAGTCGCCGTCCTGAGGGCTGCCGGGATAGGGCACCACCGGCCGGGAATCTTTTATATTGAACCCCATTGCCTCATAAAGACGTTTTGCGGTGCTGTTTTCCGACGCGACGATCAGGCTGATAAGGTCGCAACCCGCCGCCTGTGCCCTTCTTTCCGTGTCCTGTATCAATAGCCGACCGATGCCCTTGCCCCGGCAATGCTCGAAGGTGGCAATACCATTGATATACCAGCTGCCGGGAACGCGGGACTCCTGCTCCAGCAAAGGGCGCACCAGCGCCGGATAGTCATCCAGATCCCCGAGTGGATAAGGGTCTGGCAGCCGGTAGGCAAGCAGCATCCCCAGCACCCGGCCAGCGTCGTCGACACAGACCCGCGCATGGCGGTAACTGAAGCCGCCATCGTCACGCGCTGCGCGCCGGGCACCGACCTCCAGCGCAGTATCGCCGTCCCCGGCCTGCTGTGACCAGAGGTATTCAGGTATGCCCTCGCCGGCCAGGTTGATCAGCCGTGCCAGATCCCGGGCGTCTTCCCGTTTAGCATCGCGGATTTCCAATGGTGCCTCCGTTCGATTCGCCTGCGAACTGCACTGGGCCTACCTCCTAGTACTCCGGCAGCGGCCGGCCGTCGAAGTCCACCACCCTGAGCATCTGGCCGGTGTCGTCCAGGATAAAGATCTGGTCGAGCGGGACGTAGGCGCCGAGCCGGTTCTTGCTGCGGAACTTCAGCCTGACCCGGTACTCCTTCCAGGAGCTGAAATCCTCGGGGTTGAACTGGACGACCTTCATTACCGGGCCCCATTCGATGATGTCGAGTGACTGGGGGCGTGCAGGTTGCCGTCCAGATAGCGCCTGACCTGCTGTACCGAGCGGTCTTCGGGGCTGTTCTGCACCGGGTCCAGAGTGTTGCCGGACTCGACCTCGAACACCAGTTCCTGCTCCAGATTATGGATGAGGTCGCCGACCAGGTCGTCGACCGTTGAATCCGGTTGGTCTTCCGCTGCCTTTGCCGTGGCCAGTTCCGGCTCTTGCTGACGATAGACCTGGCCTGCAAGCTTCTCCATCAGTCTTGTGTACTCGTCCTGCTGGGTGGCACCTTCTTCCAGACCGGGTTGTTGCCTTCGCTGTTTGCGCTTGAGTGCGGCCTGTTCGGCCTGGCGGTGCTGTTCCTCCAGGCGCTGCTGTGCCTTTTCTTCAGGTGAAAGACGGTGTTCGAGCTGCTGCTGCTCTTCGGGGCAGGGCCGGCTGGAGAAGCTCAGCCGGCCATCCGCGCCCTGGCATTTGTAGACACCGGCCTGAGCCTGAAAAGCGAGGGTCAGGGCAAGAATCGTGACCAGTGGGAATCGGTGCATGGGGAGCCTCCCGTCATGCGCTTATCAGACAGTGTAGTCCGTGCAGTCAAGCGTTCCTGAACCCTTCGGTCTGTCTCGGCCGCACCGGAACGCCAAAAGCCGAGCCGATCGGGCTAAGTGGCGGCGCTGGTGCCGCGCAATCCCTATCGGCCACCCCGTCACCCAGGCTTCAGGATTGAGTGTCAACAGCGTGCGTAACTGTGCGGCTGTTTGTTTGTCCAATTAACGAGCGTACCTGGTGGCATGACTATAATCAGCAAAGGTGTCGTCGATCGGAATGCATCCCGATCGAGGCACCAGACGGCGGGGAGGGCAAGAATGAAAACCGCACAGATCTTGGCGGGGCTGGTACTGGCGGGTTTTTGCACCGGAGCCCTGGCCGAACCTGTCTATCGCTGGACGGATGAGAAGGGCAAACAGCACTTCGGCGATGTGCCGCCTGAAGGCGTCGATGCGAAGGCGGTGACGTTTTCCAATATGTCCGTGGTGTCGATGCCAAAAGTGGAATCGGTTTCCGCCGCCGAGTCGAATTTGCCGCCGGAATGCGAGCCGAGCTACCGCGGTGACGAGCCTTGTCCGCTGGTTTCCCGCTCCGGCGAAAGATCCGTCGAGAGCGCCGGCGAGCCCGCCGGGGGCGAGACGAAGGCCGATGACGCCGGGGCCGAGGCGGAGCCGTCGCCCGGGGATGAGCCCTCGAACCGTTTGCGTCGCGAGTCGCTCGAAACCCGCTCGGAGCAGATCGAGGACTATGACAAGTCCGAGCGTATCAAGGAGATCGAGGAAGATACCGAAGCGGCAAAGAAGTACGAGCGTGACGAACCCAAAACCCTGACCGAGAAGCTCAGGGAGAAAGCCGGACTCGACGAATAATGCCGGTGTTGGTCGCTTGGCGGCTCAGGATTTCACCGGGGCCGTTACTGCAGGCTCTTGCGGATCGTCCGTGCAATGCGCCTTGCGTACCTGTTAACCGCATGCTCGATGACGGGTGCACTGGTCAGCAGGTAGGGCACCTCATAGTTCAGCTCCTGGAGCACGAAGGCCAGGGTGTTGAGGCCGTCGCTGCCTTCGCCGAAATCGCCCCGGTCGTAAGCCTGCATCACCCGTTTCAGACCCGGATCCTTGGGTACCAGCTGAAAGCCGACCGGCTCGTCAGCGCCGTTGAAGTGCCGCACGACGGCGGACTGAACCAGCGGCACCAGTATGGCCGCGGCCACGCCGAGTTCGGAAATGACCAGTTCCAGACTGCCATCCTCACGCAGGTTCAGCTGTGAAGGCCGTCGCCTGGGCGTACCGGCAAAGCGCTTGTAGCGGTTGAACGGGCGGGCGCTGTCACCGAAGAAGTGCCTGGCGGTTTCGTGCTGGCCGGACTCCAGCAGGTCGGAAAGTTCGATCAGCTGATTGAGGTCGGTCGCTATCCAGCCAAGGCCATGAAGGTTGGCGAGCTCGCCACCCAGGCAGAGACTTATTTGTTGGTCCATCATCACTCTCGAACGGCTGCGCCTGTCAGGTGTCGGACGGCTCAGGGACTGCAGAGATGAATCCGCATCACCGTAGCGACAATACTGAAGCATACAATCATATCGGCCCGCACTCGGCAACCGTTTAACCGAGATAGGGTGGATCTGTTGTCATGGCTGGCTGTTTTCTGACCAGAAGCCGTTGTAAAATGGCGCCCCTTTTCATCCTGAGGCAAGTGCAAGCATGGCGAAAACGAGCGGCAAGGTCGGATTTGTATCCCTGGGCTGTCCCAAGGCGCTGGTGGATTCGGAGCGGATCCTGACCCAGCTCAAGCTGGACGGCTATGAAGTGGTACCGACCTACGATGATGCCGACGTGGTGGTGGTCAATACCTGCGGCTTTATCGACGATGCCAAGCAGGAATCCCTCGATGCGATCGGCGAGGCGATGCGGGACAACGGCAAGGTGATCGTGACCGGCTGCATGGGCAAGGGTGCGGATGCCGAACGCATCAGGAAGGCACACCCCGATATTCTCGCGGTGACCGGCCCCCAGGCCTATGAAGAGGTGGTGGGTGCCGTGCACGACTGGGTACCGCCGAACCGCGAACACAACGCCTTCGTCGACCTGGTGCCGCCCCAGGGGTCAAGCTGACGCCGCGCCATTATGCCTACCTGAAGATTTCCGAGGGCTGCAACCACAGCTGTACCTTCTGCATCATCCCGGACATGCGCGGCAAGCTGGTGAGCCGGCCGGTCGGTGATGTACTCGAGGAAGCCGAGCGCCTGGTCGCGGCCGGCACGAAGGAGCTGCTGGTGATCTCCCAGGATACCAGCGCCTATGGCGTCGACCTGAAGTACCGCACCGGCTTCTGGAACGGCCGGCCGGTGAAGACCCGGATGCTCGATCTGTGCGGGGCCCTGGGCGAGATGGGCGTCTGGAGCCGGCTGCACTACGTCTATCCCTATCCGCACGTCGACGAGGTGATGCCGCTGATGGCCGATGGCAGGATCCTGCCGTACCTCGACATTCCGTTCCAGCATGCCAGTCCCGAGGTGCTCAAGCGCATGAAGCGCCCGGCCCATGCGGAGAACGCCCTGAAACGCATCCTCGAGTGGCGCCGGCAGGTACCGGAGCTGGCGATCCGCAGCACCTTTATCGTCGGCTTCCCGGGCGAGACCGAGCGCGATTTCGAGCTGCTGCTGGAGTGGCTGGAGGAGGCCGAGCTGGATCGCGTCGGCTGCTTCAAGTACAGCCCGGTCGAAGGCGCCCGCGCCAATGCGCTGGCCGATCATATCGCGCCACAGCTGCAGCAGGAGCGCTGGGAGCGCTTCATGGAAACCCAGCAGGCGATCAGTACGCGCAAGCTGCAGCGGCGCATCGGTCAGCAACTGCGGGTGCTGATCGACGAGGTCGATGAGGAGGGCGCCATCGGCCGTTCCTATGCCGACGCCCCGGGGATCGACGGCCAGGTCTATCTGAACGGCTTCCGGAACTGCAAACCGGGCGACTTCGTCGAGGTCACCATCGAACACGCCGACGAATACGACCTCTGGGGCACGCCGGTCGAGAATCGGTAACGCGTAACGCGCCAATGATGACCTGTTAACCCGGCCCGCGGCCGCACTTGTTGGGTTTCGCTGCGCTCCATCCAACCTACGATTCGAATCGCCGGTTGCCGATCGAAGGCCATCGAGTATCGCTGCGCTCCACTCCACCTACACTTGTAGGGATAGGGAGGTTGCCGATGATTCAGGTGGAATGCCGCTGCCATGGCCGGCTCAACGAATTGCTGCCCCCGTCCCAGCGTGGACGGGCGCGGCTGATGCGACTCAAACAGGCGGTCAGCCTGCAGCAGTTGCTGATACCGTTGCGCATCCCCCATCCGGAAGTCGATCTCGCGCTGATCAATGGTGTGCCGGTGGCGCTAAGCTGCCAGGTGCAGGACGGCGATCATCTTCATCTCTATCCCGATATCGGCGATATCGATGACCCGGCAATCATCCCGCTGCGCCGGCGTCCGCTCCAGCGTGCCCGCTTTATTCTCGATGTGCACCTCGGCCGGCTGGCGCGGCGCATGCGGCTGCTCGGACTCGACACCTGGTATCGCAATCATATGGACGATCGTCCGATCATCCGCCTGGCCCGACTGCAGAGCCGCATGATCCTGACCCGCGACCGCGGGCTGCTGCAGCAGCCAGACGTGAGCCATGGCTATTATGTGCGGGCCACCCACCCGGAAAAACAGCTGCGCGAGGTGCTGGCCCGGTTCGAGGCCTGGCCCTGGCTGGCGCCCTTCAGCCGTTGCACCCGCTGCAACTCACTGATCGAACGCCTCTCACCCGAGGAGGTGCAGCGGCGGGTCAGACCGCGGCTGTCCCGGGAGTTCGATACCTTCTTCCGCTGTACCGGCTGCGATCAGCTCTACTGGCAGGGGAGCCACTACGACCGGCTGCGGGCTTATGTCGACCAGTTGAGGGGGTGACTCGCTGCTGTTGTTGTAGGAGCTGCGCCCCGCGGCGAACCGTTCTGGCACGGAGGTCGTTCGCACCGGGGCGGCGCTCCTACAGGCTCAATCCTTCGGCTGCGGCACGATGCGCAGATAGGGCTTGGGCGCCCTCCAGCCGTCCGGGAATTTCTGCTTCGCGGCTTCGTCGGAAACGGACGGTACGATGATCACGTCCTGGCCATGCTTCCAGTTCACCGGCGTCGCGACCTGGTGCCTGGCGGTGAGCTGACAGGAGTCGAGCAGCCGCAGCACTTCGTCGAAGTTGCGGCCGGTGCTCATCGGATAGGTCAACATCGCCTTGACCTTCTTGTCCGGGCCGATCAGGAAGACCGATCTGATGGTGGCGTTGTCGGCGGCGGTGCGGGCCTTGTCGCCGCTGGCATTGGGGTGAATCATGTCATACAGCTTGGCGACCTTGAGGTCGGGGTCGCCGATCATCGGATAATTGACCGCGTGTCCCTGGGTCTCCTCGATATCGCCGACCCAGGCCTGGTGGTCGCTGACCGGGTCGATGCTCAGGCCGATGATCTTGCAGTTGCGTTTGTCGAACTCCGGCTTGAGCCTGGCCATGTAGCCGAGCTCGGTGGTGCAGACCGGGGTGAAGTCCTTGGGGTGGGAAAACAGGATCGCCCAGCCGTCGCCGATCCATTCATGGAAATGGATGGTGCCTTCGGTGGTGTCGGCGGTGAAGTCCGGCGCTTCGTCGCCTATGCGGACTGCCATGGTAGACCTCCTGACGGGTTGGTTTGGTTTCGTCTCGCGGGGAACTCTGCTCTATTTATAGTCGAGCCCCGGCCCGCCGATAGGTTATATCCTGATACCTATTGACACTGCTGGTTATATCGGACGGCCCGACAGGGCACCGAGGCTGGATGTCGGGCTTCGCGCTGCGCGCTCAGGCCAACCTACAATGGATGTAAAAAAACGACAGGTTTATGGAGATCTGCACTATGCCCTATCCGGTAAAACCCTCGTCCTGGCGTCTGCTGTTTGCGCAGGACGGCTGGCCGCAGTGGACCTCATGGCCGGCGCTGCTGGGGCCGCTGCGCGAGTCGTTCGAGGCGCTGGGGCCGGATCCTGCACCCGCGGATACCAAGGCTTGGCAGCCGCAGCTGGCCGCCGCGCTGCTGCAGCTCGATCTGCCGGCCTGGCGCATCAGCCAGCTGCTCAGCGACCATAACGACTGGCTCTACCGGCGGGCGATCAGGGATTCGCTGGACGAGATGCTGGAGCAGGGCTGGGGTGAGCCGCCGCGGGCCTTCTGCGTCCTCTGCCGGGATCCGGCGGCCGGCACGAGAGCCTGCTGGGACCGGATCAGGACAATGCCATGATTATCGACGACTATCCCGATGCCCGGCACTCGGCGGTCGATACCTGGTTCCAGTCCCTCGGCGAGCGTTTCACCGAGCGCCTGGACAGCTACGGAATCCCGCTGTGCAACGGCAATGTGATGGCGCGCTGGCCGTCTTGGCGCAAGCGTCGTTCCGAGTGGCTGGAGCAGATGCGGCTCTGGACGGGGCGCCGTGCCGTCAAGCTGGTGCAGCTATCCAACATCCTGCTCGACTTCGCCCCGGTCTATGGCGATGCCGGACTGGCCAGTACGCTGCGCGAGCAGATTCTGGAACTGATGCCCCGCGCCGGCCTGTTTCTGCACGAGATGGGGGAACTGCAGGATGAGGCGCCGGTGGCGCTCGACCGTTTCGACCGGTTGCGCGGCAACGACAAGGAGGCGCCCCATGCCGATGCCGTCAACCTCAAGCGCCAGGGGTTGCTGCCGCTGCAGGGGGCGGTAAGACTGCTGGCGATGCTGCACCGGCTGCCGGCGATCGATACCCGCTCGAGACTGCAGGCGCTGGCGCAGCAGGGGGTACTGGAGGCGCGCCGGGCCCGTGCCCTGACCGATGCCCTGGACCGATTGCAGGCGTTGCAGCTGAATGCCCAGCTCGAGAGCGTGGCCGTCGGCCGCGGCCCCGACCACTGGGTCGACCTCGGCGCCCTCGATGACGGGACCCGGGCGATGCTGAAGCACGACCTGCTGGCGATCCGGGATCTGCAGCGTCGGGCCCGGGGCCGGGTAGAATGACCGCCACGGATGGCGGAAGGCCGCCCCGCGGAAATACCGGCATTGCAGGAGCAAATGCCGGTGGAGCCTGCGAATACCACCGCTGACGGAACCGGTCAGGCTGACTGGCGGAATTCGCTCCGCTCATTGCCACCCTACAGGTTCAGATACGAAGTGCCAGTTAAACGTAGGGTGCCGCTGAACGTAGTGATGCGCACCGAAACAGGCGGTGCGGTTCGCTCCGCTTCACCGGCACCCTACCACCCTGCCGCTCAGATTTCAGGAGGCCGGCAGCCACTGGGCGTCGCCATCGGGCTCGGCCTGCGCCGGTGCCAAGGGCAGTTCGATGACGAAGCGGGCGCCACCGAGTTCCGCGCCACTTTCGATCCAGAGCCTGCCGCCGAGGTGGGCAACGATGCCGCGGCTGATCGGCAGACCCAGACCGGTGCCCCGCGGTCGGCCGCTGTCGCTGGCCTGCTCGATCTGGTGAAACTTCTCGAAAACCCGCTCCCGCTCCTCTGCGTCGATACCATCGCCGTTATCCTCCACCGACAGGCGCCAGTTGTTTTTGGCGAGTTCCAGCTGCAGCTGCGCACGCCCGTCGGGCCGGGCCGCGAACTTGCTGGCATTGTCGAGCAGGTTGATGATCACCTGCTGCAACCGGTCCGGATCGGCGATGACCGGCGCCGCGGCATCGGGCAGCTGCAGCTCCAGTGTCACGCCCCTGTCCTGGCACAGGTGGCTGACGGCCTCGGCCGACTGCCGCGCCAGTTGCACCAGGTCGATGCGTTCCGGGTTCAGGGTCATGCGCCCGGACTCGAGCCGGGCCAGGTCGAGAATCTCCTCGATGAGCCGCGACAGGCGCTCGCTTTCGCGTACCACGATCTCGAGAAAATGGCTGCGCTGCTCGGCTTCCAGCTGCGGGCTGTCGCGCAGGATCTCGGCGAAGGCGCGGATCGAGGTCAGCGGGGTGCGCAACTCGTGGCTGACCATGGCGACGAACTCGTCCTTGAGCCGGTCGAGCTCGCGCAGCCGCTCGTTGGCTCGCCGCAGCTCGGCGCCGATGCGTGCCAGCTCGGCGGATTTCTGCTCCAGCCGGCGATTGTATTCCAGGGCCTGGGAGGTGGTGTCGAGGATGCTCAGCACCGCTTCCAGGTCCAGCGCTTCGCCGCGGACCACCGAGTTGATCAGGATTCGCGCCGAGGCGCTGCCCAGGGCGCCGGCCAGTGCCTGCTCGGCCTCGCTGACCAGTGCCGGCGGTGCCGGTTGCAGCTCCTCGTCGTCACTGCCGCTTACCGGCATGATTTTCAGGGTGGCAGTGGTGCCGAGGTAGCGCTGCAGCAGCTGCCTGAGCTCGCCGCGGCGGGTTTCGCCCTGCCACAGTGGCGTCGGCAGCAGGTCGGGACTGAGGTTGCCGGTGAAAAGTGCGGCCTGCGTCTGTTCGAGCCGGCTCTGGCGGCTGAACAGCGAAACCCCGACCAGCAGGCCGATATTGACCAGCAGGCTCCAGAACAGCGCGTGGCTGTAGATATCCCAGCCTTCCAGGCCGAACAGCGCATAGGGACGCAGCCAGGTGATGCCCCAGGGGCCTTCGTCGAGCAGGGTGGCATCGAGCCAGCCGGACTGGGCAAAGCCTGGCAGCAGCAGGGTATGGAGCCAGACGATGAAGCCGCCGATCATGCCGGCGGCGGCGCCCTGCAGCGCGGCGCCGCGCCAGTAGAGCCCGAGCAGCAGCGCCGGCGCGAACTGGGCCGCCGCGGTGAAGGACACCAGGCCGATGGTCACGAGACTGTAGGACTCGCCGATCAGCGCATGGTAGAGGTAGCCCAGCAGCAGGATCAGCACGATGGCGATGCGGCGGATACCGAGGATCCAGCCGCTGAGGTCGCTGTAGGTCTCCAGGCGCAGCCGTCGCAGGCGCAGCAACAGGGGCATGACCAGGTGGTTGCTGATCATCGTCGACAGCGCGATGGTCTCGACGATCATCATGCCGGTGGCGGCCGAGAGTCCGCCGATAAAGGCCAGCAGCGGCAGCCAGTCCGGTGCGGCGGCCAGGCCGATGGTCAGCACAAAGGCGTCGGGGTCCTGGCCGGCGCTGTCACCCAGCAGCAGGCCGGCGATGGCGATGGGAATCACGAACAGGTTGATCGCCAGCAGATAAAGCGGGAACAGCCAGCTGGCACGCCGGATATGACGCTCGTCGACGTTTTCCACCACCAGAATCTGGAACTGCCGCGGCAGGGTGATGAAGGCCAGTCCCGCCAGTACCAGGCTGCCGATCCAGCCGCCAGCCCCACCGGGCACCGCGTCGAGCCCGAAACGCTGGCGCAGCTCCGGCGCCGTCGCGGCCCTGGCCAGCAGTTCGCCGGGGCTGCCGAACAGCCAGAAGGTCGCGAACAGCCCGACGGCGAGAAACGCCAGCAGCTTGACGATCGACTCGAAGGCGATGGCGGTGACCATGCCCTCGTGACGCTCGCTGGCATCGAGATGGCGGGTACCGAAGAGAATGATGAACACGGCCAGCACCAGCGCCACCCAGAACGACTTGTCGGACCAGAGGGTCGCCTCCGCCAAGTGCGGCAGCGCCGGCTGCGGATACTCTGTCAGTACCGCATGGCTGTAAGTGATCGCTTTCAGCTGTAGTGCGATATAGGGCATGATGCCGATCACGGCGATCAGTGTCACCAGGGCGCCGAGCCAGCCGCTCTTGCCGTAGCGGGCGCTGATAAAGTCGGCGATCGAGGTAATGCGCTGGGCCCGCGCGATCCGCACCATCCGTCTGATCAGCAGCCAGCCCAGCAGCATTGCCAGGGTCGGACCCAGGTAGATGGTCAGGAACGCCGGTCCGAACTGCGCCGCACGACCCACGCTGCCGTAGAAGGTCCAGGCGGTGCAGTAGACGGCGATCGACAGTGTATAGACCAGTGGCGAGCCGATGACGGAGCGGCCGGTTTCTGCCCGCCGGTCGGCCCAGGCAGCGATCACGAAGAGCAGCGCCAGATAGCCGAAGGCGACGACGAACAGCAGTGCCTCGGATGTCATCGCTGGATTTCCTCTCGGCGGGAGTCACCAGGGCTACCCTAGGGCGCCATGAGCGCAGCGAATCGCGCCGCAGGCGCCGGTAAGCGAAGCACACCGCACCGCTCCCATCAATCCTCATCCCTGCGCTCCAGCAGCAGCGCCGCGGCCAGGATCACCAGCGCCCAGGCTCCGAACAGGTAGAGCGGCAGGCGCGACAGGCCCTCTTCACCGGGACGGTCGAACAGGCCGATCAGCGGCGGTGCAAACAGCAGTGCGGCCAGCAGCGTCAGTGCCACCAGACGGCCGGGCAGGGGCGACGGGCGCATCATCGAGCTTCACTCCGTTCCAGCGCGCCGGTCTGGAAGGCGATGGCGTCTTCCAGGGTGCCGATGCCGCGTGCTTCGAGGCGTGGGATCAGATGCAGCAGCAGCTCGGCGGTCACACGCGCATCGCCCAGTGCCGTGTGGCGGGTGCCGGGTTCGAAGGTCAGCTGAAAGCGTTCGGCCAGCGCATCGAGACCGTGGCCTTCGAAGGTGGGGTCCAGTGCCCGGGACAGCAGCAGGGTATCGAGTACCGGCATGTCGAAATCGAGGCCCGCGCGTTCGGCAGGCGGCTGAATCGCCGCCAGGTCGAAAGCGGCATTGTGGGCCACCAGAACCCCGTGGCCGACATAGTCGCGAAAGCGGGGCAGTACCACTTCGGCCGGGGGCGCTTCGGCGACATCGTCATCGGTCAGGCCGTGGATCAGGCTGCTCTGCGGCGGGATGGGGCGCTGCGGATTGACCAGCTGATCGAAGGCATCCCGCGCCAGCAACCGGCCATTGAGGATGCGGCAGGCACCGAGGCTGATCAGGCAATCACCCCGGCGCAGGTCCAGCCCCGTGGTTTCGGTATCGAAGACCACCATCTCGAGCTGGCGCAGCGGGCGCCGACCCAGTACCGCATCCGGTGCCGGCAGGTCGGCGATGCTGAAATCGTGAAACTCGGGACGGGGTGGCCGCGGCTGTGGTGGCGGGCCCACACGCTCTACCGCGGCCAGGGGCAGCCGCAGGCGTGCATAACGGCCGTCGGCATCGGCCAGCGACCAGCAGTCGCTGTCGTGGCGCCGCAGAATATCGTTGAGCTGCGGGTGGGATGCGGCGTCGGTCAGCGGCAGGCGGCGCCATTGCTCAAGTTGCCCCTGATCGACAGGGAGACCGTGCCAGATCAGGTCGATATAGACGCGCTGGTTGCCCAGCTGCACCTCGGCTTCGAACTGCTGCTCGCCGGTCAGGTCCCGCAACAGTTGCAGCAGCCGATGGAGCAGCTCGAGCAGGGCGGGACCATCGGCCCGCAACCAGGCGGGAATGCCGATGGCCACCAGTTCCAGATCGCCGCTGCCCAGGCGCTCTGTCAGGGCGCTCCAGAGATCGTTCGACCAGGTGTCTTCCAGGCGTCCCGGGTCCCGTTGCAGGCCCTCGATTTGGCTGGCCAGTGACTCGATCTGCCGACCCAGTGCCAGGCTCTCTTCGCACAGCGCTGTTTCGAGCCGATGTCGCAATTGCGGATCCGTATTGCCGCCGGACAGTGCCTCGCTGCTGACGATCAGGCTGGAGCTGTGCCCGCGCAGTCCGGGCAGGATATCGGCCAGGGCCCGTACCAGCGCCGGTCGGCGTCTTCGGCGGCGGTCCTGTCTTCAAGGGCGATCAGCGCCTCGCCGAGACTGGCTCCGACCCGTCGCAGATCACAGTGCAGCCAGCGACCGTGCCAGGGCAGCAATAGCTGACGGGCACTGCCATCGCGCGGCAGTTGCGTCAGGGCCTCCCGCAGGCTGCTCATCGGCAGCAGTTCCGACAGCCGCCGGCCGAGTCCCAGGGCCGGGGCGTCGGCAAAGAGCTGCTCGGCGGCATCGTTGAACAGCAGCAGTCGCTGGTGACGATCGCAGAGCAGCAGCGGCATCTTCAGCACACGCAGTACCGCTTCGAGTTCGGCGCGTACCCGGTCGGCTTCGCGGGCGCCCGACTCGCGGGCGTCCTTGATGCGCTGGCGGTCGTCACGCCAGCCGTCGCGAATCCGGTCGAGGTCGGTCTCGAGGGGCGTCAGCCAGCCTTCGGGGAAAAGTCGCTACGCGCATCCGGACTGGCCGCCAGGCGCGCCAGTTGAATCTGCAGATGGCGCAGCGGGGCGAGCAGCTTGCGTTCCAGCAACAGGCCCAGTACCACGACCAGCAGACCCGGTGCCAGCGCCAGCAGCCAGAGCCCCCAGTGGGAAGTTTCCGGCGGCAGCAGCTCGGCGCTGAGCCAGAGGCCGGCAAAGAGGCCGCCGAACAGCGCCGCGCCTGATATCAGCAGCCAGGTCCCCAGCAACGACTGACGCGACAGGACCTCAGTTGGCTTCATTCAGCAGTCCCCGGACTTTCTCGACCAGCTGCCGGGTGGAGAAGGGCTTGGTGACGTAGTCGTCTGCACCCAGTGCCAGCCCCTTTTCACGCTCCACCTCGCGGCCATGGGCGGTCAGCATGATGATCGGCAGGCGGGCGAACTGCGCCTGCGCACGCAGCTGTTCCAGCACCTGGAAGCCGCTGAGTCCCGGCAGGCTGATGTCCAGCAGAATCAAGTCGGGCGGCCGGGCCGCTACCCGCTGCAGCGCGGTTTCCCCATCGCCGGCCGTCTCCACCTCGAAGCCGGCCTGCTGCATCAGGAACTCGAGGGACAGCACGATATTGGGTTCGTCGTCGACCACCAGAATACGGGTCATAGATCTCTCCATGGGAAATGACACCTTCTATCGAGTCTAGTTACTGGCGCGGCGGGCGGAAAGTGGGCTTTAGGTTAAGGTGATGCGCCAGGTATTATGCGGGGAGGACGGGTGGACGGAAAAACATCTAGGGTGGCAATGAGCGAAGCGAATTCCACCGGTGTTTTCAGGTCACGCCATGGGCCGGCTCGAACGAGCGCCGCCGCTGCGTTATATCATCGGTGGAGCGCCACCCGGTGGAGCGCCACCCGGAATGCGATTCACCGGTGGAATTCGCAGGCTCATTCCACCCTACCGGCTGTGGAAAGCCTGTAGGGTGTCGGTGAACGGAGTGAACCGCACCGCATACCGGGGTGTGCGGTGCGGTTCACTCACCAGCACCCTACGACACGCCTCACCCGCCCAGATAGGCCTTGCGCACGTTCTCGTCGCTGAGCAGGGATTCGCCGCTGCCGGTCATGACGACGCGGCCGTTTTCCAGCACGTAGCCGCGGTCGGCGATCTTCAGCGCCTGGTGGGCGTTCTGTTCCACCAGGAAGATGGTCACGCCCTCGTCACGCAGCTTTTCGATGATCCGGAAGATCTGCTGGATGATGATCGGGGCCAGGCCCAGCGAGGGCTCGTCCAGCAGGATCATCCGCGGCCTGCTCATCATCGCGCGACCGATGGCCAGCATTTGCTGCTCGCCGCCGGACATGGTGCCGGCACGCTGGCCGAACCGTTCCCGCAGGCGCGGGAAGAGTTCCAGGACGTGTTCCAGGCTCTCTTCGTACTCGGCCCTGGTGCGGAAGTAGGCCCCCATGTGGAGGTTCTCCTGCACCGTCAACCGGGAAAAGACGCGGCGGCCTTCCGGCACGATCGCCAGCCCCCTGCGCATGATGGTGGATGTCGGCTGACCGGTGATCTCCTCGCCGTCGAACAGTATCTTGCCCGAGGTGGCCTGGGGATCGCCGCAGATAGTCATCATCAGCGTGGTCTTGCCGGCGCCGTTGGCGCCGATCAGGGTGACGATCTCGCCCTTTTTGACCTCGACGGAGACGTCGTGCAGCGCCTGAATGGGCCCGTAGTGGGTGTTCACATTGTCGATACGCAGCATCCTATTCCTCCCCGAGGTACGCCTTGATGACGTCCGGATTGTTCTTCACCTCGTCGGGCGTGCCGTCGGCCAGGGGGTGCCCTGGGCGATGACGTAGATATGGTCGGAGATACCCATCACCAGGCTCATGTCGTGCTCGATCAGCAGCACCGAGATCTCGTGCTCGTCGCGCAGTTGCACGATCAGCTCGTCGAGCTGCTTGGTTTCCCTCGGGTTGAGGCCGGCTGCCGGTTCGTCGAGCAGCAGCAGTTCCGGCTGGGTCACCATGCAGCGGGCGATCTCCAGCCGGCGCTGCTGACCGTAGGCCAGGTTGCCCGCCTCGCGGTTGGCGAAGTCGAGCATGTCGACCTGCTCCAGCCAGAAGGCGGCACGGTCCATCGCTTCCTGCTCCAGGCGGCGGTAGGACTTGGTCTTGAACAGCCCGGCCGCGATATTGGTGTTGAGGTGACGGTGCTGGGCGACCAGCATGTTCTCGATCACCGTCATGTTGGAAAACAGCCGCACATGCTGGAAGGTACGCACCAGCCCCTTGCGGGAGATGCGGAAATCCTTCAGTCCGGCGATCTGTTCGCCCTTGAACATGACGCTGCCGTCGGTCGGGATATAGAAGCCCGACAGGCAGTTGAATACCGTGGTCTTCCCGGCGCCATTGGGGCCGATAATGGATACGATCTGGCGGTTCCTGACCGCCAGGTTGACGCTGTTGACCGCCAGCAGACCGCCGAAGCGCATGGTCAGGCCGTTAACGTCCAGCAGTAACTGACTCATCGCTTCAACTCCATGTGCGGACGCTTGGCGGGCAGCAGGCCCTGCGGACGCCAGCGCATCATCAGCACCATCAGCAGTCCGAACAGCAGCATGCGGTATTCCGAGAACTCGCGGGCGAATTCCGGCAGGATGGTCATCACGATTGCCGCCAGGATGACGCCGAACTGCGAGCCCATGCCGCCGAGCACCACGATCGCGAGGATGATCGCCGACTCGATGAAGATGAAGGATTCCGGGCTGATGAAGCCCTGGCGCGCGGCGAAGAAGCAGCCGGCGAAACCGGCGGTCGAGGCGCCGAAGGTGAAGGCGGTCAGCTTGATCACGGTGCGGTTGAGGCCCAGCGAGCGGCAGGCGATCTCGTCCTCGCGCAGCGCTTCCAGGCGCGGCCGAGTGGCATGCGCATCAGCCGGTTGATCACGAACAGCACCCAGATCACCAGCACCACGGCGATCAGGTACAGGAAGATCACTTTGTGTCCGCTGGAGTAGTCGATACCCATGAATTCGTGAAAGGGGATATGGCCCTCACTGGCGCGGCGATTGAACTCCAGCCCGAACAGGGTGGGTTTGTCGATGCCGGAGATGCCATTGGGGCCGCCGGTCAGGTCGGTCCAGTTGTTCAGCAGGATGCGGATGATCTCGCCGAAGCCCAGGGTCACGATCGCCAGGTAGTCGCCGCGCAGACGCAGCACCGGAAAGCCGAGCACGAAGCCGAAGGTGGCCGCCAGGACCGCGGCGATCGGCAGGCAGACCCAGAACGACAGGCCGAAATAGCTCGACAGCAGCGCATAGGTGTAGGCGCCGATGGCGTAGAAGGCGACATAGCCGAGGTCGAGGAGGCCGGCGAGGCCGACGACGATATTGAGCCCCAGACCCAGCATGACGTAGATCAGCGTCAGGGTCGCCAGGTCCACGGCGCCGCGCGAAGCCATGAAGGGCCAGATGAAGAGCCCGACAACGACGGCCGCGATCAGCCAGGGCTTGAGCCGGCGGCCTTCTCCCGCTGCGGCATCAGCGCGGCGAGATCGGGTCGCGGGATGCTGGCAGTGGCGGCACCGATCTGGTCGCGGAACAGCTGCGACAGGAACACCAGGGCGATCCCGGCGAAGATCCAGCCCCACTGGGCTTCGGTCGCACTGACGACCTTGAGCTGGGTGCCTTCCGAGGTCAGCTTGACGCCGATCATCAGGCAGGTCAGAACGAGGGTGATACCGGCGGCGAAGACGGCAGAGTACAGATTCTGTCGCATCAGACTTTCTCCACTTCCGGTTTGCCCAGCAGGCCGCTGGGACGGAACAGCAGGATCAGCACCAGCAGGCCGAAGGAGACCACATCCTTGTACTCGGACGGGAAGTAGGCCGAGGTCAGGGCTTCGGTGACGCCGAGGATCAGGCCGCCGAGCATGGCGCCGGGAATCGAGCCGATGCCGCCGAGCACCGCCGCAGTAAACGCCTTGAGACCGGCGATAAAGCCGACGAAGGGGTTGACCACACCGTAGTAGAGGCCCAGCAGCAGGCCGGCGACGGCCGCCAGCGCCGCGCCGATGATGAAGGTCATGGCGATGGTGCGGTTGGTGTCGATGCCCAGCAGGTTGGTCATGCCCCGGTCTTCTGCACAGGCGCGGCAGGCACGGCCGATACGGGAACGGGAAATAAACAGGGTCAGGGCGGTCATACAGACGAAAGTGGCGGCCCAGATTATCAGCTGCATATAGGACAGCGAAACCTCGAACAGCTGCGGGTCGCCGAAGGTCCAGCCCCCGGAAATCTGCGGCGGCAGGGCGATATCGCGGGCGCCCTGTGCCAGCACCACGTAGTTCTGCAGAAAAATGGACATGCCGATCGCCGAAATCAGCGGGATCAGCCGGTTGGAACCGCGCAGCGGCCGGTAGGCCACGCGTTCGACGGTCCAGC
The DNA here is from genome assembly GCF_042661465.1 of Marinobacterium aestuariivivens. Taxonomy (NCBI): domain Bacteria; kingdom Pseudomonadati; phylum Pseudomonadota; class Gammaproteobacteria; order Oceanospirillales; family Oceanospirillaceae; genus Marinobacterium; species Marinobacterium aestuariivivens. Next base: position 3,034,409 of record NZ_JBHSWE010000001.1, read on the forward strand.
CATAAGTACTGGCAATCAGCACGGCAACGATCAACGCGATCAGCAGTATTACCGGCAGTGCCACCATCCCCATGCCGAGCAGGCCGGCGATGACGATGAACGATATATAGGAACCGATCATGTAGATTTCGCCGTGGGCGAAATTGATCATGCCGATGATGCCATAGACCATTGTGTAGCCGATGGCGATCAGGGCATAGGTGGACCCGATCGTCAGCCCGTTGATGAGCTGCTGGAAGAGGTATAGAGACGCTTCAGTCATAGGAAGAACCAGGTCGGATGGCGCCCGGAGTGCCTGTCAACGATGCAACAGGCACCACGATCCCGGATCGCGGGATCGGGTGCCAGGGTATCCGGCGGTAGCCGTGGATAGCCTTGTTTTAATTATTGAACCGGGGTTTTGCTGCCGTCTTGATGCAACTGGTAAACGACGAAGGTCGACTCGGTGAGATCGCCTTTTTCGTCGTACTTCACGTGACCGATCGCGGTATCGAACTCGTGGCTGCGGATGTATTCGGCCATCTTGAAGGGGTCGGTCTCGCCGGTTGCCTGAATGGTGTCGACCATTACCTGAACGGCGGAGTAGGCCGGGAATACGAACGGGCCGGTGGGGTCTTCGCCCTTGGCCTTGATGGCATCGACGCGCGCCTGGTTTTCGGGGTTCTGGTCGAACGCCTTGGGCGCGGTGGCGAGGACGCCCTCGACCGCTTCGCCGGCAATCTTGGCCAGGTCGGCATTCACGATGCCTTCAGGCCCCATGAACTGGGCGTCCAGGCCCTTCTCGCGCGACTGACGCAGGATCAGGCCCAGCTCCGGGTGGTAGCCGCCGTAGTAGACGAAGTCGACATTTTCCTTTTTCAGCTTGGAGATCAGGGCGGAGAAGTCCTTGTCGCCCGGGGTGACGCCTTCGAACATCACCGGTGTCACGCCGTTGCCTTCGAGTGCGTTCTTGACGGTGGTCGCCAGGCCTTCGCCGTACTGCTGTTTGTCGTGGAGCACGGCCATGCGCTGCGGCTTGACGTTGTTGAGGATGTGCTCGGCGGCCAGAGAGCCCTGCAGGCTGTCCAGGCCGATGGTGCGGAAAATCAGCTGGTGGCCCTTCTCGGTGATGGTCGGGGACGTGGAAGCGGCGGTGATCATCAGCACGCCTTCTTCCTCGTAGATGTCGGAGGCAGGCTCGGTGGAGCTGGAGCAGAGGTGGCCGACCACATGCTGAATGCCGTCGTTGATGATCTTGTTGGCCACGGCCACGGCCTGTTTCGGGTCGCAGGCATCGTCGTAGATGACGCCTTCGAGCTCCATGCCGTTGACGCCACCGGCCTTGTTGATATCTTCGATGGCGGCCATGACGCCGATTTTCTGCATGTCGCCGTACTGGGCAACCGGTCCGGTAGCCGGGCCGGCGAGGGCGATTTTCAGTGTTTCAGCCTGGGTGGCGGCTGCGGATCCCATGATCGCCAGCGCGGTGCCGACGCTCAGCAACGTCCTTGAAAACTGTTTCATTGCAGTGTTTCCCGTTCGATTGTTGGTTCTTGAAGACAGTTTCTGTCTTTTTATTATCGACGCATACCTTTACTGGTTCTGCGCAATAAAATCAATTGTAGACAGCGATATGGCTGGCAATGGGTCTATCGGTCGATTTTTGACAGCAAGTCTCGGGCCATAACGCGTAACGCTTTTGTGGGAGCCCGCTCCGCGGGCGAATGGTCTCGGAGCCATGCCGAATCGCCCGGAGACCGGTCTCCCCTGACCGATATTGTCAGTCCGGATGCCGGGCAATGTTATTGTGAATCCGCGGCCGATTCCGGATCCTTCAGTCCTGAACAATAATGACAACGACTGACTGGAGCTCGCGCCGAAACGTGGGCCTGGGTGACGAGATGCTACAGGTTTCTTCCCTTCGCGGCGGCTGCTTCGGCCTGCTGCTCGGCCTGACGGCCGGGCTCGCCAGCGGCAGCCCGGCCGCGGCAACGTTCGACCGGTTGCAGGAGCCGGCCCTGATCAGCGGGCGCGCGACCGAAGCGCTGCTGCTCGACATCGTCCGCGCCGGCGAGCGGCTGGTGACGGTGGGTGAGCAGGGCACGGTGTTGTTGTCGGATGACCGCGGACGCAACTGGCGCCAGGCCCGGGTGCCCGTCAGCACGCTGCTGACGGCGGTCGCCTTCGTCGATGCCGATCTGGGCTGGGCGGTCGGCCACGACGGCACCGTATTGCACACCCGGGATGGGGGCGAGAACTGGACGCTGCAGCTCGAAGGCGATGCGATCAACCGGTCGCGGGTGGAGCAGCTCGAACGCGAGCTGGAGGCACTGCAGCAGAGGGCGACGGCGGACTCGACATTGCTCGAGGATGTCGAGTTTGCCCTCGAGGATGCCCGCTACGCCCTCGAAGAGGGACCCAGCACGCCGCTGCTGGATGTCTGGTTCCGCAATGCGCGCGAAGGTTTCGTGCTCGGCGCCTACGGGCAGCTGTTGCACACCCGCGATGGCGGGCAAAGCTGGCGCAGTCTCGGACATCGCCTGCCGAATCCCGACCGTTTCCATCTCAATGCGCTGCTGGCGACCTCCGGCGGCGATCTCTACATCGCCGGCGAAGCGGGGCTTCTGCTGCGCTCCCGCGATGGCGGCGAGCGCTGGGAGGCGCTGGCATCTCCCTACGAGGGCTCCTGGTTCGCGCTGGTCGAGCATCAGGGGCTCTACCTGATGGGGCTGCGTGGCCACCTCTACCACTCGGCGGCCGGCGACGACTGGGCGCCGGTCGACAGCGGTACCCGGGCCACCCTCAGCCAGGGGCTGGTCGCCGGTGAGCGCCTGATCCTGCTGGGGCAGGGCGGCGCGCTGCTGATCGGCGACAGCGTCCGCGGTTTCGAGCCGCTGGGTGGCCGGGGACGTCAGAGTCTCAGCGCCGGTCTCGTCACCGATCAGCGGCTGCTGCTCGTCGGCGAGAGCGGTATCCGCCGCCAGCCGCTGCCGGAGGGCCTTGCACCATGAAAAATCCGCTTCTGCCGCTGCTGGGTCTGGTCAAGCGCAGCGAAGGGCTGGTCGAGCGAGGCCTCTTCCAGCACCCTGGCGCCGTCTTCACGCTGTTTCTGCTGATGACGCTCTGGCTCGGCTGGCAGGCCAGCCAGATCCGCCCCGATGCCAGCTTCGTCAAGATGATTCCGACGGGGCACCCCTATGTCGAGAACTTCCTCGAGTATCGCGACGACCTCGCCGGGCTCGGCAACAGCCTGCGGGTCGCGGTGGCAGCCAGGAGGGCGACATCTTCAGCGCAGGCTACCAGGAGACGCTGCGCCGGGTCACCGACGAGTTGTTCTACCTGCCGGGTGTCGATCGTGCGGCGCTGACCTCGATCTGGACGCCGAACGTGCGCTGGACCGAGGTCACCGAAGAGGGTTTCGTCGGCGGTCCGGTGATTCCGGACGATTATGACGGTTCGGCGCAGGCGCTGGAGCAGCTGCGCATCAATATCCTGCGCTCCGGCCAGGTCGGCCGCCTGGTCGCCAATGATTTCGGCTCCGCCATCGTGCAGGTACCGCTGCTGGACGTCGATCCCGAAACCGGCGACAAGCTCGATTATCAGGCGTTGTCGCACAAGCTCGAGACCCGGGTGCGGGACCGGTACGAAAGCGACTCTATCCGCATCCATATCACCGGTTTCGCCAAGGTGGTCGGCGATCTGATCGACGGCGCCAGCGACGTGGCGCTGTTCTTCGCCGTTGCCTTCGCCGTGACGCTGGTACTGCTGTTCCTCGATTTCGGCAGCCTCGGCGGTACCCTGGTGCCGCTCGCCTGTTCGCTGGTCGCTGTGGTCTGGCAGCTTGGGCTGCTGCGCTGGCTCGGCTTCGGCCTCGATCCCTACTCGATGCTGGTGCCCTTTCTGGTGTTCGCCATCGCGGTCAGTCACGGCGTGCAGGTCGTCAACACCGTCGCCCAGGAAGCGGCTGCCGGTGCCGACAGCCCGCTGGCGGCACGCCGCGCCTTCCGTACGCTCTACATCCCGGGGCTGACCGCGCTGCTGTCCGACGGCATCGGTTTCGTCACCCTGATGGTGATACAGATCCAGGTGATCCAGGACCTGGCGCTGGCCGCCGCCATCGGCGTCGCCGTCATCATCCTCACCAACCTGCTGCTGTTGCCGCTGCTGATGTCACGGGTCGGGGTGGGGCCGGCGGCGATCGAACGGGCGCGACGTGCCCGGAGCGTTAGCGCGTCGCGCTGGCGTCTGCTCACCTTCTTCGCCCGTCCCCGCGGCGCCCTGCTGGCCCTGGCCGTTGCCCTGGCACTGGCGGTGCTGGGCGTGCAGCAGACCCAGGCGCTGAAGATCGGCGACCTGGATGCCGGTGCGCCGGAACTGCGCAAGGATTCGCGCTACAACCGCGACAACGCCTTCATCACTTCGAACTATTCGACCTCGAGTGACGCCTTCGTGGTCATGGTGACGACGGAGGCGGAGCAGTGTTCGCGTTTTGCCACCCTGGGGCTCGTCGACCGCTTCCAGCACTACCTGACCGGCGTGCCCGGCATCCAGTCGAGCCTGTCGCTGGCCGATGTCGCCGAGCGGGTCACGGCCGGGCTCAACGAGGGCAGCCTGAAATGGCGCTCGGTCAGCCGCAACCAGTACGTCATCAACGCCTCCCTGGCCTATGTGCCCGGCGGGCTGATGAACGGCGACTGCTCGCTGTTGCCGGTGATACTGTTTCTCGACGACCACCGGGCCGAGACGCTGCAGCGGGTGAGCGCGGCGGTGGCGGCTTTCGCGGACGCGCACGACAGCGACAGCGTGCAGTTCCGCATGGCGGCGGGCAATGCCGGCGTCGAGGCGGCGACCAATGAGGTGATTGGGGTTGCCCAGTACGAGATGCTGTTCTGGGTCTATGGCGTGGTCAGCCTGCTCTGCCTGCTGACCTTCCGCTCGCTGCGCACCGTGCTCTGCATCATTCTGCCGCTGGCCCTGACCTCGCTGCTGTGCCAGGCACTGATGGCGCGCCTCGGAATCGGCGTCAAGGTGGCGACGCTGCCGGTGATCGCCCTCGGCGTCGGTATCGGCGTCGACTACGGTATCTACATCTACAGCCGTCTCAACGGCTATCTGCAGCAGGGCCTGGCACTGCCGGACGCCTACCTGGCGACGCTGCGCACCACCGGCAAGTCGGTGGCCTTCACCGGCCTGACCCTGGCGATCGGGGTGGTGCTCTGGGTGCTGTCGCCGATCCGCTTCCAGGCCGACATGGGCATTCTGCTGACCTTCATGTTCCTCTGGAACATGCTCGGCGCGCTTATCCTGCTGCCGGCACTGTCCTGTCTGCTGTACCGGCATGGGCCCGGTACGGTGGTGCAACCGGCCTCGGAGCAAGCGGTGTCCAGGGTTTCGTGAGGCGTAAAGGGTGGCGGGTTACGTGTAACGCGTAACGCTGTTTGTGGGGCTTATGACCGTAATTGTCATCTATCCTTCATGGCATGGCTGCTATTAATACGGACCCTCTGTGACGGGTGAAAATTTTTGTCACTCATATTGGTAACTTTTGTTATTGGTCTGCTCCGGGGCATGAGCGATGCTGTAGTCATCGGCGGACGGAACGCCAAGATCCATCCCCGGACCTGGTTTCGCAAACTTTTGAGGACAACGAAAGATGGCAGAGTACAAGGCTCCATTACGCGACATCCACTTTGTGCTGAACGAACTGCTGGACGCCGAACGCCACTACCAGGGTCTGGTCGGGGCCGAGGATGCGACGCCGGACATGCTCGCGGCCATCATCGACGAGGGCGCCAAGTTTGCCGAGCGCGTGCTGTCGCCGCTGAACCAGAGTGGCGACCGCGAAGGCTGCCGTTTCGAGGACGGCGAGGTGAGCACGCCGGAAGGCTTCAGCGAGGCCTATCGGCAGTTCGTCGCCGGCGGCTGGCCGTCCTTGGCTCATGAGCCGGCGTGGGGCGGTCAGGGTCTGCCGGAGTCGGTCGGCATGGTGATCAGCGAACTGACCGGCAGTGCGAACTGGGCCTGGAGCATGTATCCGGGACTGAGCCACGGCGCCATGAACACTCTCGAGGCACACGGCACCGACGAACAGAAGCAGGTTTACCTGACCAAACTGGTCAGCGGCGAATGGACCGGCACCATGTGTCTGACCGAGCCCCATTGCGGCACGGACCTCGGGCTGCTGCGGACCCGGGCGGAGCCCGCCGGCGATGGCAGCTATCTGATCAGCGGCACCAAGATCTTCATCTCCGCCGGCGAGCACGACATGGCCGACAACATCGTCCATATCGTGCTGGCGCGGCTGCCCGATGCGCCGGCCGGTACCAAGGGGATCTCGCTGTTCGTGGTGCCCAAGTTCCTGCCCGACGCCGCAGGCGGCTGTGGCGAACGCAACAGCCTCGGTTGCGGTTCGATCGAACACAAGATGGGCATTCACGGCAACGCCACCTGCGTGATGAATTTCGACGGCGCCCGGGGATTCCTGATCGGCCCTGCGAACAAGGGCCTGAACTGCATGTTCACCTTCATGAACACTGCACGCCTGGGCACGGCGTTGCAGGGCCTGGCCCATGCCGAGTGGGGCTTCCAGAACTCCCTGGCCTATGCCCGCGAGCGGCTGCAGATGCGGGCGCTAACCGGCGCGAAGAATCCTCAGGACGCGGCCGACCCGATCATCGTCCACCCGGCTGTACGCAACATGCTGCTGACGCAGAAGGCCTTCGCCGAAGGCGGGCGGGCGCTGATCCATTACTGTGCCCAGCTGGCGGACCAGGTCAAGCAGGGGGCCGACCCTGAGCAACGTCAGGAAGCCGATGCGTTGCTGGCGTTCCTGACCCCGATCGCCAAGGCATTCCTGACCGAGGTCGGTTTCGAATCGGCCAACCAGGGCCTGCAGGTGTTCGGCGGCCACGGCTATATCTCGGAATGGGGCATGGAACAGAACCTGCGCGACTGCCGCATCTCGATGCTGTACGAAGGCACCACCCAGATACAGGCCCTGGACCTGCTCGGGCGCAAGGTGCTGATGACCCGGGGCGAGTCGCTCAAGCGCTTCACCCGGATCGTCCACGCATTCTGTGAATCGGCAGAAGAGGAGGGGGCCATCCGCGCCTTCGTCCGGCCGTTGCAGCGGCTCAACCGCGAATGGGGCGACCTGACCACGAACCTGGGCATGAAGGCGATGCAGGATCGGGAGGAGGTCGGCGCGGCCGCCCAGGACTACCTGATGTATTCCGGCTACGTGGTGCTGGCCTATTTCTGGGCCCGCATGGCCCGGGTCGCCGAGGAGAAGCTCGCCCAGGGCTCGGACGACGCCGACTTCTACCGCGCCAAGCTGCAGTGCGCCCGTTTCTATTTCGAGCGCCTGCTGCCGCGCACCCTGACCCTGAGCGAGACCATGCTGTCCGGTGCCGACAACCTGATGGACCTGGATGCCGATCATTTCGCCTTCTGACCGGGGACACTGTTCGGCTTCAGGCGCCTTCGCGGGCTAGAATAAATCCAACAAAAACGACACTGGGGCACATTCGATGGACAAGGATCAGCCAAGGGGCAGTATGATACCGGAAGCCCTGAACCGGCGCGGCTACAACACTATTCTGGATCTGGTCGCGCGTGTATGCACGGATCATGCGGACAGGCCGGCGTTCACCAGCTTCGGGCGCACCCTGAGTTTCGGCGAGCTGGACCGGCTGGCGGACGCCTTTGCGGTCTACCTGCAGCGCAATACCGATCTCGAACCGGGCGACCGCATAGCGGTGCAGTTGCCGAATATCGTCCAGTATCCGGTGGTGCTGTTCGGCGCCCTGCGCGCCGGGCTGGTGGTGGTCAACACCAATCCGCTCTACACGCCGCGGGAGATGGAGCACCAGTTCCGCGATTCCGGCGCCAAGGCGCTGGTGATTCACAAGAGCATGGCGCACAACGCCGAAAAGATCATCGGCAACACCGAGGTGCGCCACGTCATCCTGACCCAGATCGGCGACCTGCACGGCTGCGTCAAGCGCACGCTGCTCAACGCAGCGATCAAGTACCTGAAGAAGATGGAACCGCCTTTCCATCTGCCCGAGGCCGTTTCGCTGCGCGATGCACTGGAGTCGGGGCTCGGCCAGAAGCCGCAGCCGGCACCGCGCACCACCAGCGATATCGCCGTACTGCAGTACACCGGCGGTACCACCGGCATCGCCAAGGGGGCGGTGCTGACCCATGGCAACCTGGTCTCCAACATGCTCCAGGGCTGCAAGCTGATCAGCCAGGCGGCTCCGGGCTGGAGCGACACCACCGTCGCGCCGCTGCCGCTCTACCATATCTACGCCTTCACGCTGTCGCTGATCGTGATGGAAAACGGCGGCCACACGGTGCTAATCCCGAATCCGCGGGATATCCCCGCTTTTATCCGCGACCTCAAGGGGCTCAGGGTTTCGTGCTTCATCGGCCTCAATACCCTCTTCGTCGCGCTCTGCAACCGGGAGGCGTTCCGCGAGCTTGATTTCAGCAACCTCAAGGTCACCATCTCCGGCGGCATGGCGCTGACCCACGATGCCGCCGACCGCTGGCAGGAGGTGACCGGGTGCGAAATCATGGAGGGCTACGGTCTCACCGAGACCTCGCCGGCGGTGGCCATCAACCCGCCCGGCGGCGTGCGCATTGGCACCATCGGCCTGCCGTTGGCGGAAACCGAGATCCGCATCATCGATTCCGATGGCGCAGACGTCGAACCCGGTACGCCCGGGGAGCTCTGCGTCCGCGGTCCCCAGGTGATGGTGGGCTACTGGCATCTCGAGCGGGATACGGCCCTGGCCTTCACCGACGACGGCTACTTCATGACCGGCGACGTGGCGATGCAGGACGAGGATGGCTATCTGCGCATCGTCGACCGCGCCAAGGACCTGATCATCGTCTCGGGCTTCAATGTCTATCCCAACGAAGTCGAGGATGCCGTCTGTTCCCATCCGGATGTCGTCGAATGCGCGGCCGTCGGTGTACCGGATACGAAAAGCGGCGAAGCCATCAAGCTGTTTGTCGTCAGCCGCAATGACCAGCTCGGCGTCGAAGACATCCGGCAGTGGTGCCAGGAGCAATTGACCCGCTACAAGGTTCCCAAGGTGATCGAGTTCACCGACGAGCTGCCCAAGTCGAATGTCGGCAAGGTGCTGCGGCGCAAGCTGCGGGACGCCGAACGCGACGCCGAGGTCGCCTGAACCGCAGGTGGGTCTGAGCCCGCAGGGCGAAGCCCAGCAACAGGCGCTACAGGCTATAAGCCGCGAGCCGCAAGTGGTACCTGCTGTTAAATAGAGGAGTGTTCGATGAGTTTGCCCCAAGCATTCGAAGGGCGGTTGAGCCTGCCGCTGATTTCGGCACCGATGTTTCTGGTGTCGGGGCCGCAGCTGGTGATCGAGGCCTGCAAGGCCGGAGTGGTCGGTACCTTTCCCGCGCTCAATCAGCGCAGCAGTGAAGGCTTCGAACAGTGGCTGCAAGAGATCGCGGCGGCGCTGGCAACCGGCGAACGGGTCAGCGGCGTCCCTGCCGCGCCCTTCGGTGTCAACCTGATTGTTCATAAGAGCAATCCGCGACTGCACGCCGATCTCGCGCTGTGCGTAAAACATCGGGTGCCGCTGGTGATAACGTCGCTCGGCGCGGTCAAAGAGGTTGTGGATGCCGTGCACGACTATGGTGGCCTGGTGTTTCATGACGTCACCAACGTGCGGCATGCGAAGAAGGCGGTGGAGGCCGGCGTTGATGGCCTGATCGCCGTCTGTGCCGGCGCCGGGGGGCATGCCGGCACCCTGAGCCCCTTCGCCTTGGTCAACGAGATCCGTCGGTTTTTCAATGGCACCCTGATCCTGTCGGGATGCCTGTCCAGCGGCCGTGATCTGGCGGCGGCGCGGATGATGGGCGCCGACCTGGGCTACATGGGCACACGTTTTATCAACACCCGTGAGAGCCTGGCCGTAGACGGCTACAAGGACATGATCCTGTCGAGCAGTGCCGCCGATATCGTCTACACCCCGAAAGTTTCGGGCATCCCGGCCAGCTTCATGCGCCAGAGCCTGGAGGCGGCGGGACTCGACGACCGGCATGGCGAAGGCGGACTAAACTTGAATGACGAGGCCAGGGCCTGGAAGACGGTCTGGTCGGCCGGCCAGGGCGTCGGTTCCATCAGCGATGTGCCCGCCGTGGCCGAACTGGTGTCGCGTCTCAAGGCTGAATTCCATCAGGCCGCGGAGCAGTTCGCTGCCTCCGCGGTCCGGTATCAGGATTGACGGAGGTTTATGATGTCTGAACTCCTTACTCAACGATATGACAACGGTGTACTGGGACTGACACTGAACCGACCCGAGAAGAAAAACGCCCTCAACCGGGCAATGTACCTGTCGCTGACGGAGCTGCTGCAGCAGGCGGACAGGGATTCCGGGATTCGGGTTGTGGTGCTGAGCGGTGCCGGCGACAGCTTCTGTGCTGGCAACGATCTCGCCGATTTCATCGCCAGCGGCGGCGATGCCGAAAACGCCCGGGTACCCTTGCGGCTGCTGCAGACCCTGGCGGCCTTCAGCAAGCCGCTGATCGCCTCGGCCCAGGGACACGCGGTCGGCATTGGCACCACCCTGCTGCTGCACTGTGACCTGGTGTACGGCGCCGAGGACCTGCGTCTGCAGCTGCCGTTCGCCCGTCTGGGGCTGGTGCCGGAGGGCGGCAGCAGCCTGTTGCTGCCGCAGCTGGCCGGCCATCGCCAGGCCTTCGAGCTGCTGGTACTGGGTGAGCCCTTCGACGCCGTACGCGGGCGCGAGATCGGCCTGGTCAATGAAGTGCTGCCGGGCGAGAAACTGCAGTCGCGGTCGCTCGAGCAGGCGCAGACGCTGGCATCGCTGTCGTCCGAGGCCGTGCGCCAGAGCAAGCAGATGCTGCGCGCCCATCAGCAGGACCTGTTGCAGCAGGTGCTGGTCGAGGAGGTCGACGCTTTCCGCGAGCGCCTCGCCTCGGAGGAAGCCCGATCTGCACTCGAGTCGGCACTGCGACGCAGCTGAGTCGGGTGGAAATCGAGTCAATGGCGGGCCGGCATATGCCGGCCCGGCTTTATCGCATGGCCGCACAAGCTGCGGCCGTGCAACTGACTTTCGATCATCCATACTTCAGGATGGATGCTGCCCCGGTTCTGTTTGGATGTGGACGGAATCGTTATCTTCTTTTGTTAATTTTATTTATTTAACTGCATGAAAAATAAGACATAAAAAATAATAGATATTTTATGTCACTAATATGGGATGTTTTTGTTATTGCTGCCAACAGTGGCTTGGCTAGTATGGGTGCAGCAGCCAGCAATTGAATTAGCCACCGGGCCACAGGCCTGAATAGAGTAGCCGGAGGCTATCCGGCCGGGGAAACAAGATGGTGTATGCAGGACAGGCGGTCAGCGTACGGGACGCCGGCGACGGTATCTGCGAGGTGGTATTCGACCTCGCCGGCGAGTCGGTCAACAAGTTCAATCAGGCCACCCTGAAGGAATTGCGCGAAGCCATTACGGCGATCGAGGCACAGGAGGGCGTCAGGGGGTGCTGTTTTCGAGCGCCAAGGAGGTGTTCGTCGTCGGTGCCGATATTACCGAATTCGGTTCCCTGTTCGAGCACAGCGAGGAGGAGATCCGCGCGGCGATTCTCGAAATGACACAGATCTTCAATGCGGTCGAGGACCTGCCGGTGCCGACGGTTACGGCGATCAATGGTGTGGCGCTCGGCGGCGGATTCGAGCTCTGCCTGGCGACCGATTACCGGGTCATGGGCGCGGGCGCGAAGGTCGGCCTGCCCGAGGTCAAGCTTGGTCTCTATCCCGGTTGGGGCGGTACCCTGCGACTGTCGCGCCTGATCGGCATCGACAATGCCAACGAGTGGATCTGCGGTGGCGACGAGAAAAAGGCCGCAGCGGCGCTGAAGGATGGCGCCGTCGATGCGGTGGTGGCGCCGGAGATGCTGCGGGACGCGGGACTGCACCTGCTGCGTCAGTGCATCGACGGCAAGTTCGACTACCGGGCGCGCCGTAGCGAGAAGCAGGCACCGGTCAGGCTCGGGCAGATCGAGCAACTGATGGCGTTCGAGTCCGCCAGGGGGTGGTCGGCGCCAAGGCCGGCCCTCACTATCCGGCACCCCGGCCGCAATCAAGACCCTGCAGAAGCATGCGGCGCTCGGCCGTGACGAGGCGCTGCAGGTCGAGGCGGCGGGTTTTGCCAAACTGGCGAAGACCGATGTTTCCCGGGCCCTGGTCGGCATCTTCATGAAGGATCAGGCGGTCAAGAAGGCCGCCAGGGCCCATGCGAAGGGCGCGGAGCCGGTGCGGCAGGCAGCGGTGCTGGGCGCCGGCATCATGGGCGGCGGCATCGCCTATCAGTCCGCGTCGCGCGGCACCCCGATCCTGATGAAGGACATCAGGGAGGAGGCGCTGCAACTGGGTCTCGATGAAGCCACCAAGCTGCTTGGCGGTCAGATCAAGCGTGGTCGGCTCGATGCCGCCGGCATGGCCAAAACCCTGACCCGGATACGCCCGACGCTGAACTACGGCGATTTCGGCGAGGTCGACCTGGTGGTCGAGGCCGTGGTCGAGAATCCGAAGGTCAAGCAACAGGTGCTGGCCGAGGTCGAGCAGCATCTGCAAACGGGGGCCGTGCTGGCGTCGAACACCTCGACCATCTCGATCACCGAACTGGCGAAGGCGCTGAAAAAGCCGGAAAACTTCTGCGGCATGCACTTCTTCAATCCGGTGCACCGGATGCCGCTGGTGGAGGTCATCCGCGGCGAGAAAACCGCCGATGCCGCCATCGCCCGTACTGTCGCCTACGCCCAGGCAATGGGCAAGACCCCGATCGTGGTCAACGACTGCCCGGGTTTCCTGATAAACCGCATCCTCTTTCCCTACTTTTCAGGTTTCAATCTGCTGCTGCGTGACGGCGCGGATTTTCGCCAGGTCGACAAAGTCATGGAAGGCTTCGGCTGGCCGATGGGGCCGGCTTACCTGCTTGACGTGGTCGGTATCGACACCGGCTACCATGCCAACGAGGTGATGGCGGCCGGCTTCCCGGACCGGATGAAACACGACGGCGAGAATGCACTGGACCGGATGTTCAGTCTCGGACGCTACGGTCAGAAGAGCGGCAAGGGCTTCTACGCCTACGAGCCGGACCGCAAGGGCAAGCCGAAGAAGCGGGTCGACGAAGAGGTCTTCGAACTGCTCGGCGATGTGCTGGGCCAGACGCGGGACTTCGGCGACCAGGAGATCGTCGAGCGGATGATGATACCGCTCCTGATCGAGACGGTGCGCTGCCTCGAGGATGGTATCGTCGCCTCGCCGGCCGAAGCCGACATGGGGCTGGTATACGGCATCGGCTTCCCGCCGTTCCGCGGCGGCGCCCTCTACTACCTCGACCAGCTGGGGCTCGACCGCTTCTGCGGGATGGCTGAAGGTTATGCCGGTCTTGGGCCACTGTACCGGCCGACCGAACGGATGAAGCAGATGGCCGCCAACGGCGAAACCTATTACGGCTGAGCGGGGAGGAAAACGCAATGAGCCTTAAACCGAATGATGTGGTGATCGTCGATGGCGTGCGCTCCCCGATGGGACGTTCCAGGAACGGTGTCTTTCGCAATGTGCGGGCCGAGAACCTCTCGGCTGCGGTCATGCAGGGGCTGCTGGCGCGCCATCCCCAGGTGGATCCGACCGAGTTCGAGGATGTGATCTGGGGCTGCGTCAACCAGACCCTGGAACAGGGTTTCAATATCGCCCGCAATGCGGCATTGCTGGCCGGCATTCCCCATACCGTGGCGGCGCAGACCGTCAACCGTCTCTGCGGTTCGTCGATGGCCGCGCTGCACAGCGCCGCCCAGGCGATCCAGACCGGCAACGGCGACAGCTTCCTGGTCGGCGGCGTGGAGCATATGGGGCACGTGCCGATGACCCACGGCGTCGACGTCAACCCGGCGATGTCCAAGCATGCCGCCAAAGCCGCGATGATGATGGGCGTGACCGCCGAGATGCTGGCCAAGATGAACGGCATCGGCCGCGAACACCAGGACGCCTTCGGCGCCCGTTCCCAGCAACGTGCCCATGCGGCGACAGTCGAGGGGCGTTTCGCCAACGAGATCGTGCCGGTCGAGGGGCATGACGAAAACGGCTTCAAGGTGCTGCAGGAAATCGACGAGGTGATCCGTCCGGACACCACCCTGGAGTCCCTGAGCCAGTTGCCGCCGGTCTTCGTACCCAAGGTCGGCACCGTCACGGCCGGCACCTCTTCGGCGCTGTCCGACGGCGCCAGCGCAATGCTGGTGATGTCCGCCAGCCGTGCCCAGGGTCTGGGTCTGAAGCCCCGCGCCCGTATCGTCAGCATGGGCGTGGCGGGTTGCGAGCCCTCGATCATGGGCTATGGCCCGGTTCCGGCGACACAGAAGGCGCTGAAGCGGGCGGGCCTGCGCATTGACGATCTCGATTGCATCGAACTCAACGAAGCCTTCGCGGCCCAGGCTCTGGCGGTGCTCGGCGGTCTGCGTCTGAGCGACAAGATCGATCAGAAGGTCAACCTCAACGGCGGTGCCATCGCCCTGGGCCATCCGTTGGGCTGCTCCGGTACCCGTATCACCACCACGCTGCTGAACGTGCTGGAACAGCGCAACGGCACCCTGGGGCTGGCCACCATGTGTATCGGCATGGGACAGGGTATCGCCACGGTGATCGAACGCCTGAACTGATTCAACCGGGTCCAGCGAGCAAAGGCCCCGATGGCCTGGATCATCGGGGCCTTTTGTACAGGGAGGTACTTATCCTGCGAATACAGGGACGTATAGGAACAGGGTTTTGTTTAAGGGTGACAGGTGACGCGTAATGCTTAACCTCTCAGCCTCACGCCTCACGCCTCACGCTTGACCCGGCCGGAGTGATTTCGATGACACGTTGCCGGGCTGCACTAAGTTTTTATTCTTTGAGGCTTCCTGTTAAGTTTCCTTGATCAAATCCGGTTTCGATTTGGAATCGGTTGCAAATGGCTGAAGCAGTACGGCTGAGACCGGAGCAGGACATGCGCCTGCCTGATGCGCTGGAAGATGACACCGATGATTGATCAGGACGAACGTATCGAGCGCCTGTTGCGCGAGGGCAAGCTGACGCCGGCGGAAGCCGAGCGGCTGCGCACGGCCTGCGCCCGGAATCCGGACGAGGATGGCCTTGAAAGGCGCATCGCGCTCAACCGCATCCGCTACGGGCCCCTGATCGCCTCCGGATTGCTGATGCTGCTGGTGGTCGCGGTGCTCTGGTGGCTGCCGGGCGGCGACCCGGATCAGACCCTGTCCGGTGTCAGTCAGGCACCCGCCGGCAAGGGCACGATCGACCTCGGCCAACTCGATGATGAGAGGAATCTGACCATGCAACGATCGGTGACGCTGTCCTATCTGACCTTCGGCCTGGTGGTGCTGGCACTGGTCATGGGCCTGCTGGCCTGGCTCTACAACGGACTGGTGAGCGCGCGGGAGCAGGTCAATGCCGGCTGGGCGCAGGTCGAGAACCAGTACCAGCGCCGGCTCGATCTGGTGCCGTTGCTGATCGACAGCGTCGAGGCCTACATGGAGCACGAGCGCGAGACACTGACGGCGCTGACCGAGGCCCGCGCCCGGGCGCTGTTGTCGCTGCAGTCAACCGCCGGCACCCTTCCGGACCCGGCACAACTGCTGGCCGTTCAGCAGGCCCAGGAGAGGTGCAGAGCGCGTTGTCGCGTCTGCTGGCGGTGGTGGAGAACTATCCCGATCTGAAGGCATCGCAGAACTTCCTGACTTTGCAGGACCAGATCGAGGGCACCGAAAACCGCATCGCCGTCGAGCGCCGCCAGTACAACGAGTTCGCGCGTCACTACAATACCCGGCTGCAGACCTTTCCGAGCAATCTGGTGGGGCACCTCGGCGGCTTCCGCTTCAAGCCCTATTTCGAGGCGCAGGACGACGTAGGGTGAAAGATTAATCGCTTTTTCCATCCCTGTGCCCATTAAGCCTCTCGCGGTCGGAGATACTTTTAGTTTCTACGTCGAAAAAGTTACTGCGGTGTATACCCACCGCTAACAGGCTAAGGGCCATCAGTGGATAGAGGTAACGTAACATGCCGGTGCGTGTTTCGCTTCCGATACCCAATCCATGCAACGAGATTAGTACCAGTGCCGGTAGCCAGGCAAGATGTAGCCAGCGGCGCCAGCCAGAGTTATAGCGCCATCTTGCAAGGCCGGCAACGCCGCCGAGCATAAGCAGCCACAATGCCATGGAACCAAAGGACAGATGGAGGTTGTAGTATCCCTCGCCGGGCAGGGGTAGCAGCAATGCCCATGCGGGTTTGCCGGTTCTTAGCGAAGCGGCCAGTACAAACAGCAGTGCATGGAGGCAAGCTGTTGTCAGAATCAGCAGCCCCAGTCGGCGGTGATTCAGGAGCCCGGGTCGCAACATCATCAGCGTTGGTGTTCGTTGCGCCAATGCGGTCAAGCATTGCAGCCAAAGCAACGACAACGTCACCAAAGCCATAAGCTTGGAGAGAATGTACAAGGCTTGCCCCGGCGGCAACTGGTATCGAAAGTAACTGAAGGGATTTCCTACCGAGTCAACCCACACCAATAGTGTTGGGAGGAGCACGCCACTCGCCAGCAACAAGACTGGATGACGCGAGAGACTCTGTTCCAGTTGTTTCAACATGGCCGGATCTCCTAGGGGGTAAGGCATCGATCGGGATCTTGCGCGCAGTCAGCAAGACGTTCAGAGGCCTCGGTTTCAGTCATCGACTTGGCGCCAGCAACGGGTAATCCGTTCGCCACCCAACCGCTGATACCATAGGGATTAAGTATGACGGAGTTGCGTACTCCCAGTTCTGCCAGGGTTCTGGCCATCTCAAATCCCCGGAAGTCCTTCACACAGTAACTCACGACATAGTCGGCCCCTGCCAACTGCTTCTCGATACCAGGCGCGGCGTCCCTTAGCGTGAGATTCACTGCGCCGGGGATATGACCCTCTGAAAACTCCTCCGGCTCGCGGACATCGATGAAAATAACTGTTTTCCCGCGATCCAGTTCTGCTAAAAGAGCGGCAATTGGCATCTCTCGGACAAGGTTCGGTTGGGCTGCAGTGACATCGAGCTGCGACGTACATTCGACTTCCAACCGGGCGGGTTGCGGCAAGGCATCGCTATGGTGATAGTCCGCAAGGTACTGATAAACCCGATCGAAATAAGCCATATAGCACTCCGGCGTGACCTGGTCGCGTCCATAAGTCTGCTGCAAACGCCGGAAACCCTGCTCGACAACGGAGGCTGTTGGATTGGAGGGGCTGGACCAGAAGTTCACTTCGATGGCGTGAACAAGGTCGGCTAGGTCCCTAATGATCGGGTCGTCGAGCTTGTGTTGCTCACGTATGACCTCGAATGTGGTCTTATCGGTCTGACGCTGGTACACAGCGCCCTTGGTATCGAAACTGACACCCGGCGGCAACGGTGCCTCCGGGGCGACAGCTCTTATTTCGGCATTGGTATCGACATGTCGCTTGAGTAGCCAGGCGGAAGCCCATTTATCGGGGCCCAGGCCATAGCGGGTGACGAAAACGGTCTTTGGCGCGGAATCGGCGGGTTTGCAACCCACTGCCAGAATTGTGCTTATCAGCAGTACGACACAAGTGGCCGCAGACAGGGAAAGTAGCGTCGTTCGGTTTAACGTGCTCATTCAGCACCGTCCCTTATCGTTTTGGTTTCGCACACAATGAGTTACTGCGGTCTTACGATCTTTATCTTGCGGCTGGCAACCCCGACCTGGCCAGTGAAGCTGGAAACGTTGGCGGTCAGGACATGCTCGCCCGGTGGAATCTGCTGCAGTTCCCATCGCCAGTTAAGCGGGAGATAGCCCCGTTCCGCTTCGGCGAAGAAGACATTGTCCAGAAAGAAAATGATCTCGAACTGATCCTGCAGCAGGTGATCAAGATCATCAGGATTCACGCTAATGTGGATATCGATGGCGTCTTGCACCTCCGGGACATCATCTTTCTCCACCCCGGATAGTTGAGGGAATGTCATATCGACCCGAGGTGAGCGGGCCCAGGCCGGCGGTACCAGGCCTTCGGGACGCAGTTCTAGCTCGGCGCCCGACCGGCGGGGGCGATCCGGTTTCTGGGCTCGACCCTGGGCACGGCCCAGCTTGTAGTCGCGATAAGTCTCCTCTTTGTTGCCATAGGTGATAACCGTCGCGTCGGGAAGCGTTACGTAGGTAATAAGCGCCGAGAAATCCTTGGCGCCGCGTAGCTTGTATCGGTTGTCTTCATCATAGCCATCCCAGTACTCGGTAATCTCACCGGCCACCCGTGGCTTCCAGTCCACCAGGGTTTTCAGCATGGGACCATTGTGGACGCCCAGGCGAATCAGGGTCCTTGCGGCAGCCGGCAGGTTGTACAGAACGGTACCGTCTTCATTGAACCGGGCTTCGGTGATATCCCCGACCACGCCGCCCGAATGAGTAGTGGGGTCATATAAAGCGCCGGTCGTTGTTTCAACGACAAAGGTATAGGCCTCATCAGGAACGACCTTGCTATCGATATCGAGACCATCCCACGAGATTTCCTGAGCGCCTGCGGCTTGTTCCACGCCCTCTAATACGGTGCTGACCAGACCACCGTCAGGATCATAAACCCGTACACTCACGGTGTCCGGCTGAGCCAGCGTATAGGTAAGGACAACCTGCTCGCCTAGACTGGGATTGAAAGCATTACTATTTATCGTTGTATCACTGATTGCTTGACTGGCCGATTCGGCTAACGCACCGCCGCTTAGCAACAGTCCCGTCAATAAACCTGTTATCCGTACTGCTGCCATCGTTTTCATTTCCAGTCCGCATCCCTTAATTGAATATCCGAATCTGCACCAAAGGGCTGAAAAGGCCGTAGGTTGGTACCGTCCGCATTGACCAGCCAGAGGCTGTATCGTCCATCCTTCTGCAGCGTGAACATGATGGACTCTCCATCGGGCGACCAGGCAGGCCAGGTTTTGCTTCCCGGTCCGGAGGTCACCTGCTGAAGGTTTTCACCATCACCGCCCACCCGCCAGATTTCGAATTGGCCGCTGCGGTTCGAGGCGAAAGCGAGTTCGTCACCCGAGGGGGACCAGTCCGGATGAATATCCTGATCCTGGCTTAAAAGCACCTGCCGTGCCTTTCCGGTTTCCAGGTTCATTACCCATAGGCTTTGAACAACTTGCACGCCGCCCTGATAGCGGTTTATTGTGCCTGATACAGTGTAGGCCAAATCGCGGCCATCACTAGTGATATCGGGGTAATCCAGGAGACCTGTTTGAGTGACTAAGGGTGTAATCTTTTCAGTTTTGATATCTGCAACAAAGATTTCCGAATCTTCCCCTTCAGACTCAGTGATATAGCGCGCAAAGACCAGATTTCCGGTGTCTGCCCACCATGTAGGTCTGGATCCATAGCCTTTAGGTATCTTAAGTTGGTCACATTCCTCACCAGATTGTGTGTTGCATAAATAAATCCCCCTGCCCGGGACTTCGAAGGCGATATCCCGCCCATTAGGAAACCGGGTAGCTGTGCTGCCGTCAGTAGTGCTAGGCATTTTAAAAAGCTTTGGGGTTGACTCAAGCTCGGATTGATAGTAGACAACCCATTTGTCTTGACTAAAACCGGAAAATGCTAGATCTCCATAGGTTGGTTCAGTTAACGCGAGCGTTATCATGAGAAAGAATATCGAGATAGCTTTCATAATCTACTCCGGTTAACCGTCGCTATTTATATTTTATATAACTCAAAGTCTAGCATGAATCCGACTCTACCTATTAAGAATGTTAAATAATTAATGTGTTGCTTAATTATAATAACTTTAAGTGTTTTGATTATTTTGAAAGCACGCGTTGAAAGTGTATTAGTTCTTAGATAAAAAGAATAAATCATCCAGTAAAATCGTTCATTTGCTTACATTCTATTTAATGTTGTTCAATTTGTGTGTCTGTCTTAAGTAATAGTCATAACCTCAATTAATTTATTTGTAGTAACATAAAGAACCAATAGTGAAAATAAGATGGACATTGTTAAGAATAGTAATGAGTTATTAGACATAACCCTCAATAAACTATTAGCAATTGCAATAATGGAAAACCCGACTGTAGCTGAGAATAAACCTAAGGCAAGAAACGATAAGATATCAAGCCATCGCGCTTCTCTTAACATAAATGTCAAAGCCTCTAGCCAATATATACCCATGAACAAGAAAACAAAAAAAACTGTGCCAATCCAGTTCTTAATCATATTGTATTTCATCTTATTTGATAGGCCTGACATCATAATAATCATGTATTCTTTCTAATTTATCAGCAAGGTTAAATGGCTGGACGTCATGAAAGAAGTGGCTTGGACAAAATGGCGGTCTAGGACAGGCCTTGAAATCTGCTGTGCCTCCTGCCGGAATACTCGTCATTAATTCTCTATTAGTATCATAAACGCATTGAGATGAATGACCTCCAGGTGTTGTTTTAGATCTTATCTCTAATGCTCCTCCTGGGTGAAGATGGTTTGCAGTTGTAGGTTTATTCCACTTTTCTGGGTCAAGACACATGTTTAAACTGGAAGGGCAGGAAGGTAGTTCCTTTCGCCAGTCCGTATTAGCACGCTCAAGCTTTAACCACTCATCAAACACCTGAGTATCAGTGTAGGTCTTACTCCAAGTATTACCAAAGTATTCAATTTTTTCTGGAGTGATTCCTTGTTTTCTGAGACTGGTGCTTGCATCAGATAATGTATATAACCCAAACGGATCAACATAGTTGAGCGGGTTGTTAAAAACATACGTGTAGGTATTTAGGCCTCCCCGTATCCCGATAGGATCACTCTGTATAAACCGCCCGATTGAAGGGTCATAGTATCTAGCTCGGTAATAATACAGATTGCTTTCCGGGTCTTGAATTCGACCGGTATAAGTAAATGGATTATCTATGATCTCACTAGTGTTGGTGTAGCTTCCGAAAGCTTTATAGTTATAGGTGTTGGTAGCAGTGGTCGAGTTATTTGTAAGAGCCGCAATAGAGCCTTGATGATCAGTGTGATAATAATACTGATTACCGTCGCGATTCATTACAAGTGGCTGATCAAGACTAGTGCCATAACTGTAACCTGCTCGTAACGCTTGATCACTGCTGAATTCAAATACAATATTTAGTCCATCATAGACAAACACACTACTACTATTGTTGAAAACTTTTGCAATCCGACGATTGAGTGCATCGTATCTGTAATTGACGTTGGAGCCATCTGGAAAACTGATAGCGATAAGCTGATTCTGAGCATCATAACTATAGTTGATTAGTTTCCCTGTAGTTTGATCAGTCTTCGTGAGCAAATTACCATTAGCATCGTAGATATAGGTGAAATTATTATCGCTTATAAGCTGGTTGGCAGCGTTATGACTATACGAATTTGAAAGGTGTGAACTAGTCCGGTTTCCTACGCCGTCATAATTGTAGAAGGCTGGTGCGGCGTTAGTGCCTGCCGAGGTTAGCTGTTGGATCGGATCGTAATCGAATGATCGCGTATCAGTATAGCCAATGATCTGTGTAATATTGCCTAATGCATTATAAAGGTAGTCGAAGCTAACGAGGTCGCTACTGCTGGTAGCATGGATAATGCTCTTTACCCGGCCAGCTAAATCATAAGTATTAGTCATCGTGACGCCATTGGGATAGCTGATTCCGGTTGGTCGACCAGCTGCATCGTAGTTCATGCTGAGTATTTCGTTTGCTGGCGTGAGGAGCTCCGTCAGCCGATCGGCGTCGTCGTAGCTATAGCTATGTGAACCGCCTTCGCTGTCAGTGAGGCTGTTACGACGTCCGATAGCGTCATAGCTGTAGCTCAGTGTTACCACTGGTTGCGTAGTTCCGCCCGTCTCCGCTGAGACGAGTCGGTTGGCCCGGTCATAAGTAAAGTTCAGTGTGCTATCACTATCGTTGGCCGTTGTCATATTACCAGCAGCGTCATAACCATAAATTAATGCATTGTCCGGAGTCGTCGCCGAGACCAATCGCCCCAATTCGTCATAGGCATAGTCTATCGTTTGCCCATTGGCATCGTGGGTCTGGATCAAATTGTCGCGGGTGTTATATGCATAGGTGATGGTCTCCCCTAACGGATTTAGGCGGCTGCTTCGTCGGCCGATGGAATCGTAGGTGTAGGTCGTGGTAGCGTTGTTGGCATTGGTCACGGTTAGCAGATTTCCGCCTGCATCGTAATTAAAACGAGTCGTAAATCCACGCGCATCCGTCGTAGCTATCAACTGGTCGGCAGCATCGTAGGAGTAAGTTGTAGTATTGTCGAGTGCATCAGTAACCGTAACAAGATTGCCGGTGGCGTCATAGGCAAGGGTCGTGGTGCCAGTTGCAGGATCAACAATAAGGCTCAGCTGGTTACGGGCATCATAGCTGCGGGTGACGGTTACACCGGTGGGGTCGACTGTCTGGAGGAGATTGCCGTTTGGATCATAGGCGAAGGTGGTGACTCCTCCCTCGCCATCAGTAACACTTGTTACCCTGTTGAGACCGTCGTACGAGAAAGTCGTGGTACGCTCGACCGGGCTAGTGGTACCTTCCGTCACCGTCAGGAGGTTACCGGCACCATCATAGGTGAAGGTGGTGACATCGCCTTCGGCATTGGTCAGTTGGGTAAGATCGCCGGAAGTATTGTAGTTAAAAGCCGCTGTGTTGCCGTTCGCATCGGTGAAACTCGTTATCAGGCCACGATCGTCATAGGTCATCGTTGCCTGATCGTTGAGCGGATTAATGGTGGTTACCGGATTGCCGCGACTGTCTAGAACAATGTTCGTGGCTTTGCCGTCACCGTCGATAATCTTTGTAAGGTGGCTGAACTTTGCATCATACTCAAAGGATATAGTGCGTTCGACCGGTGTGCCGGTCGCTTCCGTGAGTAAAATAAGATTGCCATCGGAGTCATAGTTCATCTGCCGCTCAACTCCACGGGCATTGACCATCCGTTTTAGCAGATCATCGTCGTTCCACTCCATTACAGTGGAACGATCAAGTGGGTCGGTGATATTGCTAGGGTTGCCACTCTCATTGAAGCCGTAATTAGAAACTAAAGACCGCTCATTGGTTACCTGGGTATTATTGCCTGATAAATAGTTAATTTTTAGGACGCTGCCGTCTGCATAGGTTTGTTGGATAACTCTATTCTGATTGTCATATTTATTGGTAACATGAGCATTACCGCGAGGGTCAGTGATCGTGACGAGCTTATTCTCGGTATTGTAAGAGTATTGCGTTATGCCATTTTCCGGATCATTCACAGAAGTAAGACTGCCGTTGGTGTCATAGTCGAACTTGTAGACTCGCCCCGCCGGATCAGTCACTGAAGCAATACGGCCATTGGCTCCTCGGGTGAAACTAATTATACGGCCGCCGGCACCAGTTGCCTTTGATATCACCCCTTCATTATCATAGCTAATGCTTAAAGTATTACCATTACTGTCAGTAATTGAGACTAATCGACCAGTGGTGTCAAACGTCTTATTATTGCCAAATTTGTCAACCAATTTAATCGAATTGTCAGTTTCTACAGAGACGCTGGCAAAAAGTCCTGCTGGTCGTTCAAAACCACCATCTGCATTGCGGCTAAAGCGTTTTCGTTGGCCTGTGCCCTTACGGCAAACTACATAGATATCGACGCCATCATTGGTTAGGACCGCCACCTCTGTTAAAGTCGTATGCCAACCATTACCAAAAGGACCACTGTAGCGGTCGCGACTCTGGTAGGTAAAATTCAAAGATAGATTTGGTCCTAAGTTCGAAACAGCAACATCGTGGTAAGTATTGAGATAGAAAAATTCGCCAGTTTGAAGGTTAACAGGATCTCCTCCACAAGCAGGATTATCTTTCTTTGTCGGTTGGTCTTTATCTGGTGGCGGCGGATTGTCCGGGTTAAAGACATCATGCCCCTGGTCCCAAGGATAGTGAAATGCATAGGCAGTCTTTGGCATTCCAAACCATCCAAAAAACAAAACACTGCAAACTGCCAATAAGAAGAATAGTCGTAACCGTGCCTGCTTCATGACGTCACTCCGCTTGCTCGATCAGCGCTTCAATACTTGCCCTGAGTTGTTCAATTGTCGTTTGGCTTTCCGGGTTTGCTGCAAGATAGTCATTGACCGCCGCTCGTTGCTTCCCGGGAAACATCAGATAGTCTTCTTCAGTCGTTGAGTACTGTTGCCAGAGCACGTCCATCTCTTCAGCAGTTGGACTGCGTCCATTAGCTTGCCAACTATCCCGTGCCAACTGCATGCGTGCGATGGTTAATTCCACATAGGTCTGTACAGTAAGTGTTTCCGCCCGTGCGGATTGATAAGCCAACGGCAACAAAACGCATATGACTGTAAGTATTATTGAAATTCGGAATTTCATCAGTAGAACACCCTTACCAGCGCATAGCGCGTTATAGATTCACTGCTCGTCGAATCAGTGGCGCGCAACGATATTCGATAATCGCCCGCGTCGGCAAATAGGCCATTTTCGGCATGACCATTCCAGGCGATTGTATGTCCCGTTCCTGCCGCAACGGCCTGCTGCGTGATCCGTTTCAGTACCTGCCCTGTTTTCAGGTTGGTAACCGTCAGTTCCACGGTCGCGGTTTTGTCTAGATCGTATGTGACGGTAGCGACAGGCGCATTCGGCGTCAGGAAGTCTGGTGTGGCTGGGTCGAAGAAATTGGGATCTACCTGCATATTCGAGATCACCGGCGCGGCTTGAAGGAATATCGCGTTATCGGGCAGCGTAAAGCCGAATATCCCGAACAGGAAAAAATCTCCCGGTGGCGCTACCGCGAAGTTGCCACTGGCGTCGAGGCCGTCCCAATGTATCGTGTGCGTTCCAGCGCCAAGGGGAATTCGGTTGAGCAGCGTAATAAAACGGGTATCGGTGAAGAAGAGACCGATAAATGCTAGAATTTCAGACGCGCCACGGTTCGCGGGGATGGTAAAGTTGATATCCAGCAGATCATCCTCAAACGGGCTGAAAGTCCGCGGTAGAGAATTTCTGGAGGGATTGTAACGGACGCCGCCGGATGTATTGGTCCAGTCGACACGGCGTACTTCGGGGCCGAAATCGTATTCCAGAACCGCATAATAGGGCGCTTCAGGTAACAGGTTGCCGTCGTCGCTCCGTCCATCCCAGGGATCCTGGTAATTGCCCGCAGCGCGGAACTCATTGACGAGTGTTCTTACGAGCTGTCCCTCCTGATCCTTCAGCAGGATTCGCACAGGGACTCCTGCCGTTAGTGAGGTATTGATCACTCCGGACTCTCCAAGTGACGGATCGAAAGTGTTGTCGGGGATCGAAAGGTTTGCAGTGAGGTTGACGATCACCTCGGTAGTATCGATGCCAGTTTTACCTTCATCGTCAGTGGCTCGCAGTGCGGCGGCGAAGATGCCCGCATTCACGTAGGTAAAGCTGGTGGCCGGGGAGCTCGGGGATGAATAGTCGAACAGCCCGTCGCCGTCGAAGTCCCACTCCCATAGCACGATGCTTCCATCATCAACGGCACTGCCATTGAAAGAGACTGCCAGTGGGGCGCTGCCACTGCTCGGCGATGCCGTTGCGGTAACGCTAGGAGAGCCTGGGGAGCGGGGCGAATCAGGGTCGTGGTTGTGCGTGCTTCGCCGGTCAAGCCATCATTGTCGGTGACTCGGCATAGCGCGACGAAGGTACCCTCCTGGCTATATGTATGCATGACCGAGCCCGAACTCGGGTTGCTGTAGTCGAAAGACCCGTCGCCATCGAAATCCCACTCGTAAAGCACAATGGTGCCGTCGGCATCACTGCCGGTGCAGGTTAAATTGACATCGAGGGGGACAGGGCCGTTGGAGGGGCTCGCGTTGGCTATCGCTATCGGCGCATTGCCGCCGACCTGGATGGTGCAGGTATCCGTCGCGGTATCACCGAAGTTGTTGGTGACCTCCAACACGGCATTGAAAGTACCCTGAGTATTGAAGGTAAAGCTGTAGTCTTTGGCGACCGAGTCGACAGTATCGAAGACTCCATCACCCTGGAAATCCCAGCGATACAAAACGATGCTGCCGCCGTCGAACTCGCCACGGCTGCGGAAGCGTACTGCAAGTGGCACTTCACCACTGGTCGGGGCGCAGTCAGCAATCGCCGCGAAGCCGCCGACGGTGAAGGTAATCATCGTTGTCTGTACATTACCCGCGAGGTCCGCGATTTGCGCGGTCGCTTCGTTTTCGCCAACGGGAAGTGGAGCCGCGGGTGTGTAGCTGGCGCCGTACGGGGATACAAAAGTGCCAGAAGTGACATCGATGCCGTTGATCGTGGTCTGATAGGAGCTCAAATCGAGCCCTGAACCGTCATCGCTAAAGAAAACGCGAATTTCAGGCATCGAGGTGACTGTCGATCCCTCTACTGGCGATAAGAATCCGATATCAGGTGCTGTGTTATCGCCAAAAATAAGGACGTTATCCTCGTCACTGGCTTCGCCGTCATCGACCTTCAAACGCGCGAGGTAGTCGCCCTCGACGTCGGGAATGAGCGTCGTTATTGCCTGATCAGAAGGGATAAGGTCCGCGCTGGTCAATGTGCTCCCGTCGGGTCGACCGATCAGACTCCAAGAATCCGCGAGAGGTAGAGGCCCTTGATCGGGATCGGTACTTCCGGAGCCGTCCAGCTTTGCCGCTTGGCTCGTTCTGACGGCTATGTCGGGCCCGGCATCTGCATTGGGAGGGACATTCGACTCGCTGGCGATGATCTGGACCCGATCCGTGTCGTTGCTTGCCCCATTGCCGACATCCAATCTGAGAACATAGTTACCGACTGTATCCGGGGTAAATTGGGGAGCAGGCGTGTTTGCGAAAACAATGTCCGCGTCGGTCAATGCACTTTCAGGCGGCAGCGACTCAAAGATCCATGTAAAGCTCAGTAGAAATCCGTTGGGATCCTGGCTGTTGGAACCGTCGAGAAGCACCGGTATGCCGATCAAGGCGTTTTGATCTTCACCTGCGTCGGCATTTGGTGGAGCGATATCTGCCACGGCAGTCACAGTAACCTGGTCGGGTGTGCTGTCTACCTCACCGTCATTGACAACAAGTTCGAAGACATAGTCGCCGGGCTGATCTGGTATGAAACTAGGCTTGATGCTCGCTGTATCCTGAAGTGTCGCTGTGCTGCCTGGAGGAGCTCCGACTGCCGACCAGCCAAATGTAATCGCATCGCCATCGGGATCGAAACTCTTACTGCCATCCAATGAAAAAGAAACCCCCGTGAGAGCGGAGTTGTCCTTGCCCGCATTTGCGATGGGAGCTGTGTTTGTCCCGAATATCGAAACGATAAGGAAAGAACCAGGCTCCCCTCTGATCTCGATATTCTCCACGACGATCTCATTGCCGTCTGCAAGCGATACGGGGATCTCGATAAGATCGACCTGCTTGCTGAAATCCTCCGGACCTAAAATCTGAATACCATTTATCGTGATAATTGCGCTGCTGACACGGGTTGATTCGTCCTCGCCGTCACCGTTCTGAACAATGAGTGTGAAGTCGTCGTCCGGATTCCAGATCGAAAAGTGCCTCACCTCGGGTCGAGGCTTGGCTCGGCCTCTGTCGAATTGTTCGGGGCCAAAGACAATCGTTTCACCATAAACGGGCAACAAAGAGTCGAACAGCATGAGTAACGCTGACATAGCGAAGTACAAAGCATACTGCGTGCATCTTTTCGGTATCTGCATCGTACTCCTCCTTCAGGAGGTTGTTTTCAGATACGTTTAGGTCGTAATACGTCACGAATCGACCCACGATCACCTGAGACGTCTTGACTTCTGAGCATCTGACCAGCTACTACCAGTTACTATTAACTAGGCAGTATTTTACCGAGATTACCAAGCTAGGCCGGAGCCGGGCATGGTCACGCAGGCCGGTGCTAGGTCCCTGTCACAATGGCCTGTTGCGCACTTCCATGTGCGGCTTAGCCCATGCCCGGCCCCTCTGAATGCACGGTATTTTATTGCCGGTTTAATAGAAGACGCTGCTTCGTGCTAGTGTCAATAAACTTTATCAGTATACTTCGGACATTAACTAATTTATTTGTGTGAGCATTGTAATAAGACGCTTAGTTTTATACAAATATTATTCCAATTATATAACTGTAAGATATTTAAGTCTTTTTTTAAGGGTTTTGGCTTTTGTGGTGATTGTGGTGTCTCTGTTCATATACAGTATAAAAGTTTAAGTTAAGAAAGCTTTTATATTTCAATGCATTATGTGGACTGTGATTTTGTTTGCCTGTAATGGAGATGAAAGTGGGTAGTGACATTCACTGATAACTTAAGTCGATAATGCTTTGATTTATTTGAATATTATGTCAGGTTTACACGTGTAAATTATTGTCTAGTCTAGATGTTGCAGTATCCTCGCAGAATTTGTAGAAACAGTTTCTTTAATTTCTGATTTTACTGGATTTTGGCCGTTAGGATTTTCTAAAGTTCATCTTGGTGTTGGAAACTTTAATTCTTGGCCGGCCGAACCTGCCTGTATGAAACGAGCAGTTCTACCTAAACTCGGCTCGTCCACCATTCTGGCGATAGCGCTTCGGCGATATTTCTATCAAGGGCGCGCGGGCCCGCACAAGACTTGAACGCTGGCTACGGGTACGAGGTGAGGATGGATGAGACGATTTACATTGGCCGCAGCCCGGTCGAAGATAGACGTACCGGCCTGAGGACCGGCGTAAAAAGGATGATCCGCCAGGCTGCTCTGGACCCGACGGAATTCGGAGGTTTGTAATGCGATTCGGACTGCTGTTCGTTGCCGCCCTGTTGCTCGGCGGCTGTGCCAACGGCGACTGGCGTGACGCCAGCCGGGCGCCGGCGGGTATCGCGCCGGATCCGGCAACGACCCCCGAAGCGGTGATACAGGTCTATGGCGCGCCGGCCTGGGGCTGGCGCGGCTGGTTCGCCATCCATACCTGGATTGCCGTGAAGCCGAGCAATGCCCGTCAGTATACCGTCTACGAGGTGGTGGGCTGGCGCGAACGGCGCGGGCTGCCGGTACTCAGGGTCGAGCAGGATCATCCGGACCGCTACTGGTTCGGCGAACGCCCCGAGCTGCTGCTGGATCGTCGCGGGCCCGGTGTCGATCGCCTGATCCAGGCCGTCGACGGTGCCGCCCAGGCCTATCCCTGGAAGCATGAATACCGCGTTTTCCCGGGCCCCAACAGCAACACCTTTCCGGCCTGGGTGGCGGAGCAGGTGCCGGAGCTCGGCCTCGAGCTGCCGTTCAGTGCCATCGGCAGCGGCTGGGCGGACTGAAACATTTGTAGGAGCCTCGCCCGCGAGGCGAACCCATCCGGCACGGTGGTTATTCGCACCGGGGCGGCGCTCCTACTTGCGTTTGCCACCTGACAGCAGCGAAGGCCGCACGGCGCGGCCGCCGGTATCGTCGGCCGCGGGCTGCGGTTTGGGGCGGGCCTTTGGTTTGGCGACCTTGGTGGCGCGCTGGCGGGTCTGTGACGGCGTACGTCTGGCCGGGGAGTCCTCCTCCGCCATGTCCTGGCCGTGGAAGGGAACCGGCTTGAGCGGCAGCGGGCGGCCGATGGCGGCCTCTATCGCCAGCAGGTAGCGTTTTTCGTCCGGTGCCACCAGCGAAATTGCCTGGCCCTTGCCGCCCGCGCGGCCGGTACGGCCGATGCGGTGGATGTAGGCTTCGGGTTCGTTGGGCAGGTCGTAGTTGACCACCCGGGGCAGGGCATCGATATCGAGCCCGCGGGCGGCCACGTCGGTGGCGACCAGTACCCGGATTTTCCCCTGGCTGAAGCCGGACAGCACTCTCAGACGCTCGCGCTGGGGCTTGTCGCCATGCAGTGCGGCGGCACTGATCGCCTCATTCTGGAGGTACTCCGCCACCAGGTCGGCACGCTTCTTGGTTCGGGTGAATACCAGTACCTGTTGCCACTGACCGCCCTGGATCAGGTAGGCGAGAATATCGGCCTTGTCGCGCTGATCGACGGCATAGGCGAACTGCAGCACGGTCCTGGCGGCCGAGTTGCGCCGGTCGACCCGGACCCAGTGGGGGCGGTGCAGGAAATCCGGCACCAGCTTTTCCACCGCGGCGGACAGCGTCGCGGAAAACAGCAGGGTCTGGCATTTTTCGGGCAGCTGTTCCCGGATTCGGCGCATGTCGGCGATAAAGCCCAGGTCCAGCATCCGGTCGGCCTCATCGAGCACCAGCAACTCCAGTTGCGTCAACTCGGTGACCCGTTGTTGCAGCAGGTCGAGCAGGCGGCCCGGCGTCGCCACCAGAATATCGGCGCCGCGCTCGAGGCGCCGGATCTGGTTGTCGATGCGGCTACCGCCAAAGAGCGCAACCGGCACCAGCGTCAGGTAGCGGCCATAGGCTTCGAGACTCTGGCACACTTGCAGGGCCAGTTCGCGGGTCGGGACCAGAATCAGTGCCCGCGGAAGGCGGAGTTCGACATCGGTTTCGGTTGTCGCCAGTTTCTGCAGTAGCGGCAGGGCAAAGGCGGCCGTCTTGCCGGTGCCGGTCTGGGCCTCGGCCACCAGATCCTGGTCGTCCAGGATCGCGGGGATTCCCTGGGTCTGAATGGCGGTCGGGCGGCGGTAGTCGAGTTCGGCGAGCGCCTGGCGCAGCGGCTCGATAAGGCCAAGGGAATCGAATGTACTCATCGGAACCTGTCAGCGGCGGGAGCGGTCTGAAGAAGAGCCCATGATAGCGGAAACGGAGTGTCGCGGCGAACCCCCAAGCCTTGTCGGCGGGATTGACCGGGGCTCCGTTCGGGCGCAGGATAAATACCGAGGATTTGTCATTTTAAAGGACATCAGGATCCGATGATCAGTCTCCTGCCGGAGCGGCAACGTTCGACCGGCTCTCTCGTCAAATCCCCCGCCTTCTGGGCGCTGGCGCTTTTTCTGGCACTGATTGCCTTGCGATCGACAGCGGCGACAGCATTGGCCGATACGGTGGCCCAGAAGGTGCCGGTGTTCGTGCTGGCACCAGAGGGCGGCGACCAGGGAAACACGGGGCAGCCGGTCGATGTCGACAACGATGACGGCCTGCCGGGTCGGTGGGCGCAGACGGCTCCGCAGTGGTTCGATGCACCGGTAGCCGGCTCCTCTGCTGGCTGGGGCTTTCGTCTTCATATCCATGCCCGGGCCCGGGCTCCGCCCAACTCCCTCTCAGCCTGAACTGTCTGCTTCTTTTTTCATTCGTTCAAGTCGCTCTGGCGCTGGCCAGAGGGAGGCCAATGGCATGCAAACCTACCACGAACTCAAACCCGTATCGCTCGGCAGCTATCACCGGCTGTCCCATCCGGAAACCGAATCGCTGAGTCTCGAAAGCCCGGCGAGCGACATCGTGACACGCTTCGATCACACCCGTCCCTTTGCATTGGAGCTCGATGTGGGCATCGATGATGCGCTGTTGCTGATGAAAAAGGCCCATGTCCGTTCGGTGATCGTCATGGATGGCGCCGAACAGTTCAAGGGCATCATCAGCGTTGCCGACCTCGAGAGCCGCAAGGTCCTCAGCATGGCGCAGAGTCTCGGGCAGCGGCGTGACGAGCTGACCGTCGCCGACCTGATGACACCGCGTGACAAGCTCTCCGGTCTATCGATTCAGCAGATCGAAGGCAGTCGCATCGGCGACGTGCTCAAGACTCTGCAGGATGTGGGCTCCCAGCACATGCTGGTGGTCAAACCCGATGAGTCGCTCATCTGCGGCATCATTTCCGCCAGCGATATCGCCCGCAAGCTGCACATCCCGGTGGCGATCACCGAGCGGGCGACCAGTTTCCGGGAGGTCGTCGATGTGCTGTACGGACGCAATGGCGCCGCCTGATCCCGGCGTCGGAACCCGTTCCCTTGCTGTCCGGCCCCCTCAGGGGGCGGGCCGAGATTCAATCGCTGGAGCCGATCCGCTTCGCTGTCTACGCTTTAGGGATACTTTCACACAGACAGGACAGCGATGGGACTCGAGATCGAGAAGTCCAGCTTCACCGCGCAGGAGTTTCGCCGCTTCAATCAGCGCCTCGACAACAATCTCGAGGCGCTGAAACTGCTGCTGCAGAAACCCGGATTCGGCAAGGGACCGGCCTCGCTCGGCGCCGAACTCGAACTCTATATCGTCGATCGAAACGGCCATCCGCTGTCGGTCAACCGCGAGATTCTCGGCGAGATCGACGATCCCCGGCTGACCCTCGAACTCAACCGCTACAACCTCGAGTACAACCTGACACCGGTCCCGGTCCGGGGCCGGCCCTTTCGCGGATCGAGTCGGAAATGGTGGGCATACTGCGCGAGCTCGAGCAAAAGGCGGAAGGGCACCACGGGCATGTACTGGCGATCGGCATACTGCCGACCCTGAGACGCAGCGATTTTGGCCCCCAGGTGATGAGTGAACAGCGCCGTTACCAGGCTCTGACCGAAGGCCTGGCGCGTATTCGCGGCGAAAGGTTCACGGTGCGGATCAACGGTGCCGAGCCGATCACGCTGCGGGCCAGGGATGTCACCCTCGAGGGGGCCAACACCTCGATGCAGCTGCATTACCGGGTGGCGCCGCGCCAGTTCGCCGATATCTACAACGCCATTCAGCTGGTCACGCCGGTGGTACTGGCGGTGGCCGGCAACTCCCCTTTCTACTCGGGCACAGGCTTTGGCACGAGACCCGGATCCCGCTGTTCAAGCATGCCATAGACGGCTCCACCCGCGACTGTCACGGCGCGCAGAAGGCCTCCCGGGTCGGATTCGGCACCGGCTGGGTCAGGGACGGGGCCTACGAACTCTTTGCCGAATCGGTATTGCTGCACCCGCCGATTCTGCCGATCTGCAACGACGGCGAAGATGCCCTGGCGCAGGTGCGGGACGGCGCCGTGCCGGGACTGCAGGAACTGCGGCTGCACCATGGTACCGTCTGGTCCTGGAACCGGGTGATCTATGATGACGCCGGCGACGGTCACCTGCGTGTCGAGATGCGGGCGCTGCCGGCGGGGCCCACGCCCTGCGACATGATGGCCAATGCGGCGCTGCTGGTCGGGCTGGCGGAAGGCCTGCGTGACGAGATTCGCGAGCTGATGCCGGCGCTGCCTTTCCCGATGCTGTCGCATAATTTCTACCGGGCCGCGGAGCACGGCATCAATGCGCGGCTGCTGTGGCCCTCGTTCAGCGATCGCCGGCTGGTGGAGCTTTCGGCGACGGAGCTGGTGCGCAATCTGCTGCCGCTGGCGCAGCGGGGGCTCGAGCGGATCGGCATCGCGCCCGCGGAGCGGGATGGATATATCGAACTGGTGCGCAACCGCCTGGAGCGTGGGCGAACCGGCGCGACCTGGCAGCTCGACCAGGTCGCCCGGCTGTCGCGGCGCCTGAGCCGGCAGCGGGCGCTGAAAACCATGCTGGAATGCTACCGGGCCAATGCCGGTGTCAACCGGCCCGTAGCGGAATGGACGGATATCAGGTGATGCAGGACGACAGAATCAGTATCCAGCACAATCCGGACCCGGCCGGTATCGCCCGGACACCGCAGGATTTCCTGCGTCAGCTCGACGGTCCTACCCTGATCGTCGTCGACGGCGAGGACAATGATCGCTGCCGTGCGCTCAGCACCCTGCTGCATGGCAACGAGCTCTCGGGACTTCGGGCCCTGCATGGCTGGTTGCGCCGGGGTGAACGGCCGCGGGTACGGATGCTGCTGTTCATACTGTCGGTGTCGACGGCACTGGCCGACCCGCTGTTCAGTCACCGTCAGTTGCCGGGCGAGCGGGACATCAATCGCTGTTTCCGTCCGCCTTTCGGCGACCGCCCGGGCCGGGTGGCGGAGCAGCTGCTGGAACTGCTCGAGGAATACAAGCCCGAATGCATGATCGATATTCACAACACGACCGGCATGAACCCGGCCTTCGGGGTGGCGACCCACGAGGACCCCGCCCATGAGGCGCTGGTGGCGCTTTTCACGCGTCGCCTGATCATTACCGATATCCGCCTCGGCGCGCTGATGGAGATCAGTCGGCCCGAATTTCCGGTGGTGACCATCGAGTGCGGCGGCAACCGGGATCCGGCAGCGGACCGGCTGGCGGTACAGGGGGTGCTGCGGTATCTGCAGCAGGACGAGGTGCTGCAGCTGCCGGCCGCGGGACTGCACCTGGATCTTTATCATCATCCGGTGCGGCTGGAGCTGTCCCCCGAGACCGAGATTCGCTTCGCCGACGAGCCCGACCCGGACGCCGATATCACGGTACCGCGTCACCTGGAGCGCTACAACTTCGGTCAGGTCGGCGCCGGCACTTTCCTGTTCTGGCTGGGCCCCCGGGGGCGTTCCCGGCTGCGTCTGCGGGACGCTTCGGGGGCGATGTGCTGTCGCAATACTTCAACTGCATCGGCCACTGCCTCTATGCGGCCCAGCCGATCAAGCTTTTCATGGTCACCGACAATCCCCTGATCGCGCGCAGCGACTGTCTGCTGTACGCCGCGCCGGAAACCGGTCATACCATTCTCGACAACTGAAGAGGCGCAGTTGCCCGCTGAACTTCGGCTTAAACGGCCTTGAAAAATGATCCGGCAACTCGTCGGCCATGGCGCAGTCATACGGGTACAGCTACCAAAGGAGGTGCCCTATGAAGGCTCGGTTGCTCAGTGCCGGCGCGCTGGCTCTGTGCCTCCTGACCGGTCCGGCGCAGGCCGATGTGGATGTGGGGATCTGGTTCGAGGGGGCTGCCATCCACGGCGACGGTTTCAGCCTCTATATCGGCGGACCCTATTATCGGGATCGCTACATCGTGACGCGACCGCACTATACCCGTCACTACTATCGCTACGACAAGCACCGATACCACAAACACGGATACCACAAGCGCTTCGGCCATCGCCCATACGGTTTCGACCGGCACAGAAACCGTCATGACTTCCGTCATCATCATCATCGCCGTCATGGCGGCGCAATACATGACGGTCGGCGCGGTTCGCGCATCCATGACCGCCACCACGATTCCCGCCTCCGTTATTTCCGCGATGGCCGCAGGCACTTCGATCACCGCCGCTAATAACCGGGAAATGGGTGATGGTTGAACGACCCCCGGTTCCGGAAAATGTTCTGATCCTCAGCGCACCACCAGTGCCTGAATGCCGGGGAGTTCCAGCAGGGGATGGGGCGCGGGCCGGCCGCCTGGCCAGATCCAGTCCCGAGGCAGTACCAGGGTGTCGGTCGTTGCCGGCAGCCAGCCGGTCAGCTCGGAGGGATCCTCGGTCGTCAGCGCTTCGAGGCGCAACGGTCCCTGCCCGGGCAGCAGGCCGAACAGTTCCCGCGTGCTGCGGTACGGGCAGTCGGGCAGGGCAAGGACGAGCAGGGGCTGGTGCTGGCTGCTGGCCAGTCGGGCGGCAAGCTGCAGCGCCCGACGGCTCGACGGCGCCTTGCCGCCGCAGACGACCGCGATCGTGGTTGCAGCGACGCGGGGAGGCGGCGCGAGCGACTGGGGCCGGGTGCGGGCCAGCACCAGCAGTTCGGTTTGGGCCCAGTTGTTACCAAGCCCCTCGAACCAGTGACCACGGTAAGTGCGCAGGTGCCATTGCACGGCGCTTTGCTGCGCCAGTTGCCGAAGCTGCCGCTGCAGCTCCTGCGACAGCTGCCGGCTCGCCTGCTCGAGCCGGTCTTGACTGAGCCGGCGCGAGCGCGCCGTGTGGCGTATCACTTCCTGGCAGAATGGCAGACCCGCCACGGTATGGAGGTCCTGATCCTCGATCAGCAGGGCTTCCAGATCGATGCCCAGCTCCGCTGCCAGTCGCACGAAGCGCTCCAGCCTGCCGGGATCGAAGGCACCGGCTTCGAGGGTCAGCACCAGGCGGCGGGTCACGACCGTTCTCCTGGGAGTGCTGTTTGCGGGCGGTCTCGTACCAGTCCTGCAGCTGCCGCTGTACCCGGCCATTGAGCGTTCGCGGCGGATAGAGACCGTCGCGATCCATCTCGCCGGCATCCTGTCCGGTCAGCAGCGCCAGCATCTCGTCGATTTCAGCGACCGCGTAGATATGGAAATGTCCGTCCCGGCACGCCTCGACCACCTCGCTGTGCAGCGTCAGGTGCTCGACGTTCGCCGCCGGGATGATGACACCCTGGTCGCCGCTCAGGCCGCGACTGCTGCAGAGTTCGAAGAACCCCTCGATCTTCTCGTTGACCCCGCCGATCGCCTGGATCCGGCCGTGCTGATTGACCGAGCCGGTGACCGCAAACTGTTGCTTCAGCGGCACGCCGGCAATGGCCGACAGCAGGGTGCAGAGTTCGAGGGCCGAGGCGCTGTCGCCCTCGACGGCACCATAGGACTGCTCGAACACCAGACTGGCATTGAGCGACAGCGGCGAGTTGCGGGCGTAGCGGTTGCCGAGGAAGGCCGACAGGATCAGCACCCCCTTGCTGTGGATGGCACCGCCAAGCTTGGTTTCGCGCTCGATATCGATCATCCGGCCGCTGCCGATACGGGCCGTGGCGGTGATGCGGGCGGGCCGGCCGAACCTGTGGTCCCCCATCTGGATGACCGTCAGACCGTTGCCCTGGCCGGGGACGGCGCCCTCGGTATCGATCATCAGGGTGCCACGTTCCATCTGGCGCAGCATCAGCTCGGCATACTGGCTGTTGCGGTGGCGTGCCGTGGCGACCGCCTGCGCCACATCGGCGGCCTCGATCCTGTCCTGATGACGCTGCCGGGCCCAGTAGTTCGACTCGCGCAGCAGGTCGACGATCTCGCCGCGGTGCAGTGACAGCCGCGTGCTGTCGTCGACATAGCGTGAACTCTGCTCGATCACGCGCTCGATGCCACCGCGGGCGAACGGCAGCAGTTTCTCTTCGTGGCAGAGCGCACAGATCATGCCGATATAACGTCGCAGGTTGTCGTTCTCGCGATCCAGTTCTTCGGAGAAATCGGCGTAGACCTTGAACAGCGAGGTGAAGTCCGGATCGTAGGCCTTGAGCAGGTAGTAGAGCCGGCGATCGCCTATCAGCAGGACCTTCACATCCAGCGGGATGGCCGCCGGTTCGAGGGAGCGGGTGGTCACGGCGCCGTAGAGTTTCTCCAGTGGATCGATGCGGATCTCACGGTTGCGCAGTGCGCGCTTGAGGCCTTCCAGGCGAACGGCAGCGACAGCAGCTTGCGCGCGTCGATGATCAGATAGCCGCCGTTCGCACGGTGCAGGGCGCCGGGCTGAATCATGGTGAAATCGGTGATCAGGGTGCCCATGTGGGCACTGTATTCGATACGGCCGATCAGGTTCTGGTAGCTGGGCAGATCCTCGGAGAGCACCGGGGCCCCCTGGCCGGAGGCCTTGCCCACGAGCACGTTGATCCGATAGCGGCGGAACGCCTGGGAGCGGGCCAGCTTGTGCAGGGCCGGGCGGTTTTCGCCCTTGTCCTGTGGCAGGAAGTCGTCAACGTTCTCGATCAGGTCCTGATGCACCTTGTCGAAGAACGACAGCACCTGGGGGTAGTCGCCGTAACGGCTGCGCAGCTTATGGATTTCCGGGTCGATGATCAGGTGGGTGAACTCCTGCTCCAGTTCGCGCAGTTTCTCCAGGCCCTGCTGTTGTAGCTTGGGCACCTGCTTGACCCTTTCGGTCAGTTCGGCATTGAGCTTTTCGATCGCCTCCTTGATCCGCTCCTGCTCCTCGGGGGCAGCTTGCTGAACTGGTCCGGCGTCAGCAGCTTGCCGTCACGCATCGGCCCCAGGGTATAGCCGTGGGGCGTGCGCAGCAGGGTGATCTGCTGCTCCCGTGCCTGTTCGGCGAGCTCCTGGAAACCTTTATCCTCGCGCTGCTGAAAGTCGTCCTGCAGTTCCTGTATCCGGCTGCGATAGTCGTCGCTCTGAAAGGTCGCCGGAATGCGGGTCAGCAGCGTTTCGATCAGCTGCAGCATATCCTGGCGCAGGCGGTGGCCGAGGCCCTGGGGCAGCTTCAGGCTCAGCGGCTGGTGCGGCTCGTCGAAGTTGTTGACGTAGCACCAGTCGAAGGGGCGGCGCCCCGGGCCGCTTCCTGCTTGACGATACGGGACACCAGCAGGTGTTTGCCGATGCCGGCCGAGCCACTGACGAAAAGGTTGTAGCCATTGTGGGCCATGCCGATACCGAACTGGATGGCATCGATGGCGCGGTCCTGGCCCAGTGCCGAATAGTCCGGCTGCAGGTCGTCCGTGGTCTCGAACGCGAGATCGCCCAGATCACAGGCATGGTAAAGCTGGTCGGCGCTTAGCGGCTTTCGGGGCATGGGGTCTTACTCCGCAACAGTGTGTCTTCTGTGTAGACCCTCAGGTGAGGCTTCGCAACGTACCCGGTCAGTATAGCGGCATATGGCCGGACTCAGTGCGCGGCCGCGAGCCCCTGTCTGGCCTGTTCCAGCCGCTGACGGGCCTCCTCCCTCCGTCCCTTGTCGGCGAGGCCGCGTCCCGGCCGTTCCGGCGCCTTGAGCGCCGCCTCCAGGTAGCGCACGGATTCCGCGTAGCGCTTCTGGCCGAGCAGGAAGTCGCCGTAGAAAAAGTTCGGGTCGATCCCGTCGGGATTGATCGACAGGGCTTTTTGCAGCATGGTTTCGGCCTTGTCATCATTGCCGAAGCCGATGGGCCAGCCCGGCACCTGATAATAGAGCGATCCCAGGGAGGTATAGGCCGAACCGTCCAGGGCGTCGTCGTCGAGGGTCAGGGCCTGCTCCAGCTCGCTCCTGGCTTCCTTGACATATTTCAGTGCACCGAGTCCGCCCCGGGCCCCGGCGTAACTGGCGCTGATGATCGCGGACCAGATCAGAAAGGGCGGGTCGTTCGGCCGTACGGCCAACTCCTGGCGGATCTCGTTCCTCAGGTGCGCGAACGCCTTCTCCTGTCGCTGCTCGTCGAGCTGATACTTGATCTCGGCCCAGCGTGCCTGATACTCGTTGAGCGGCGATGCGAGCAGCGGGTTGCTGGCCAGTGCCAGCAGCGCCGCGGTAAGCAGTTTCTTCATGGCTTGTCCCCTATATGATGTTTGATCGTGGCGAGCTGTTTGCTGATGGCACCGTCGACCAGGCGCGGCAACAGGGCGTTGACACGGGTAAAGACGCATTCAGGGAAGCCGATGACGCGACTCGACCGGGGTTGCCGGATCAGTTTCGACACCGCCTTTGCCACGACCTCGGGGTCATCGACCCTGTTGCCCAGTGCCCGGTTCAGCGCCACCGCCTCGGGGCTGTTGAGCGGGGTGTCGGTCGCCCGTGGAGCGAGCCAGGATACCTGGACGCCACTGTCCTCAAGTTCGCGGCCGAGGGCTTCGCTGAAGCGTTTCAGACCGCCCTTGGCCGCACCGTAGGCGACATAGCCCGGGTGGCCGATCTCTCCGAATACCGAGCCGATATTGATAATATGGCTACCGGGTTTCAGCTTCGGCAGCAGCGCGTGGACCAGTGCCATCGGCGCCAGAAGATTGGTACGCAGGAGCCGTTCCAGGTCGTTCCAGTCGCTGCCGGCGAAGGTTTCGAGGTGCTGGATGCCGGCACCGTTGATCAGGATATCGGGCACCTGGGACTGCTCGGCCAGTGCGGCCGCAATGCGTTTGCCCGAATCCGGGTCTGTGAGGTCCTGTACCAGCAGGCGATGCTGGCCCGGCAGGACGGAGGTCAGGGCCTGCAGACGTTCCGGACTGCGCGCAATCAGTGTCAGTCTGTGGCCATCCGCGGCCAGCCGGTGCGCGATGGCACGCCCGATGCCGCCTGTGGCACCGGTCAGCACGATATCCTTCATGCCGCTTCCTCCATTGGCAGGCTGCGGAACATGTCGCCGTACAGGCGATACATGCGTTGCGCCATGTGCACAATGGCGGCCTGGTCCGCCGGGTCCTCGATACGGTCCATCAGACCGGCGAAGAAGCGGATATGGGATTGGTCCAGCTCGCCGTGGGAGTACAGGTAGCGACAGGCCGAAGCCGGCAGCGACAGCGTTTCCCGGATCAGGTCGGCCAGCGGTGTGGCCAGGCTGACCGAGGTGCCTTCGAGCACCCAGACCATGCCGAACAGGCTGACCGGATTGCCGCGCTGAATGCTGTCGTAGGCGTAGGCGATCATCATTTCAGTCTCGAAACCGGGCGCCGAACGTCGCGCGGCATCGCGGTCGCCGCCCGTCGCCGCGATGTCATCGAGAATCCATTCGTGGTGGCCGTATTCTTCCTCTATGTATTCGGTAATCGCCTGTCGCAGCCATTCACGGTCATCGCCAAGGCGAGCGCCACAGGCCATCATCAGCGGCACCGTGTGTTTGACGTGATGGTAGGCGTTGTGCAGAAAGGCGAGGTAGCGCGCCCGGGTCACGCCCCCTGCTGGCAGGCGAGGATGGCCGGGGCGCTCAGCAGATACTGCCTTTGCGCCTCGGTATCCTGTTTCAAACGGTCGAAAAATCCCATGGGGTCTCCTTGAGGCGTTGGGCCAGCGCCTGGCGGCGAAGGCGGCCATTGGCGGTCAGTTCCTGTCGTTCGGTGGTGAAGGGCGCAGTCGTGGTCCTGATCGCCCCCACCCGTGCATAGTCCGGCAGATGTCGGTTGACGAGGCTGCGCAGCTGTTCCGGGTCATGACTGTCGGTGACCACCAGGGCCCCGATCCCCCGGACTTCGTCGCCATAGACATAAGCCTGTTGTACGCCGGGCAGTGCGCAGAACTCGGCTTCCAGCCATTCGGGGGCCACATTGCGTCCCATCGCCGTGACGATGGTAGCCTTGCAGCGCCCCTCGATGCTGAGATGGCCGTCGCTGTCGAGTCGGCCCCGGTCGCCAGTGGCAAGCCAGCCGTCGTTCGAGACGGGCGGCTCGCCGAGGTAGCCAAGGAAGCTGTTGCCGCGCACCTGTACCTCGTTGCCCGCCCCGATGCGGACCTCGACATGGGGCAGGACGCGGCCGACGGTGCCGGGGCGGCTGTCGCCGGGCCGGTTCATCGCCACCACCGAGGCCGCCTCGGACAGGCCATAGCCTTCGTACAGCGGCAGTCCGAGCGCCCGGGCCTGCTGTTGCAGCCGTTCGGCGGTTCGACCGCCCCCGAGGGCGAGAAAGCGGTAACGGTCCGGCAACTGCCTGCGTCGCCCGGCCATGACCACCGGCAGCAGTGCCGGTACGAGGATCAGGCTCTGGGGCTGAAGCCGGCTCAGTGCATTCAGCATGGTCGGCGC
Organism: Marinobacterium aestuariivivens; assembly: GCF_042661465.1. Lineage (NCBI taxonomy): Bacteria > Pseudomonadati > Pseudomonadota > Gammaproteobacteria > Oceanospirillales > Oceanospirillaceae > Marinobacterium > Marinobacterium aestuariivivens. The sequence continues at coordinate 3,075,592 of NZ_JBHSWE010000001.1, forward strand.
ATCGATCCCGGAGGCTCCGCGAACGCCGAGCCGGTGCATGGGTTCAAGGATAACGCTCGCCCCCGAAAGCCAGGGCACGTAGAGGCCGGCCAGGTTCTCCAGCAGCAGAGCCAGCGGCAACAGGCAGAGATGGCGTTCGATTCCGGCCAGGGTCGTCGCTTCGTGCAGTGCCCGGGATACGGCCAGCAGGTTGGCCTGGGACAGGCAGACACCCTTGGGCTTGCCGGTGGTCCCGGACGTGTAGGTGATCTTGGCGGTTCCCGGCGGCAGCGGGGTGGGCTGTTGCGGCTCGAACCGGTTCAGTATACCGAGTTCGGTCTCCAGCCTGGCCGAGGCGTCCGGCATTGCCTGTGGCGCCAGTACCGCATCGAGACCGGCATCCCGGATCAGATGCCGGCGCTGCGCCGGGCTGAAGAATCCGGGAACAGGCACCAGTACGATGCCGGCGGCAAGCGCGGCCAGGTCCGCTGTGACCCAGGCCGGTTCGTTGTCGAGCAGCAGACCGAGACGGCGTATGCGGTGGCGCTCGAGAACCTGGGTGAAGGTATCCACGCTGTCCAGCAACGCCTGGCCCGGGATGATCCGGTCTTCGGTTTGCAGTGCCCGGGGGTTGCCGGCGAGGACCCGGGCCAGGTGTTCAAACAGCATCGGCAACTCCGGGCTCGACAGAACGCAGCATGCGCATCAGCAGGGGCTGCTGTTGAATGGCCAGCCAGCCGAGGGCAACGGAGCCGGCAAAGACCGCTGGCGCGTGGCTGTAGTAACGGCCCCAGTCGGCGGCCTCGTCGCCCAGCCGTTCGGGACTGGCCTGGGCCAGGAACCAGGTCGCCAGACCCAGCCGGGAAAAGGCGTGCTGCAGCTCGCGGGTAGCCGTGAAGACCACGAAGTCGACACCGCTCTGGGCCAGGTAGCGTGTCAGGCTGAGGATCATCAGGCGCGCACTGCCGGGCTCGCCGGCCAGGTTGCCGACTTCGACGATCTGGCGACGCCCAAGGCTGTTGCCGGTCACGCTGCCGAGCGCACGTTCGACCGGCCGATCCAGATACTGCTCGAGGAACAGCGAATGACTGTCGGCACTTCTGAGACCGCAGCTCGCCAGCCAGTGCCGTTCGTCGCCGAGCAGGATCTGCAGCGGCAGAAAGTGGCGTAGCCGTGCCTGGTGCACATCGGCGTAGCGGGTGCAGGCATAGCGCTTGACCCGTTCGAAGGTGGCGCTTCCTTCCGGACATCGGACGAGGCTGAGAAGGTGCGGCGCTGTCATGACCTGCATGGGGCGTTCTCCAGTGATATGGCGCTCAGCATGCGGCAGCAGTCTTAAAGGAAGCTTAAGGTCGGAAAAGCGCCCTGAACCAGGGGCTCTCGCACCGGTCGAAATCAAGGCCAGTGCAGAAAATACGCAGCGTATCTATCGCTAAAAGCGATATTTATTAACTTAAATTACCGGTGTCAAAGCGATAGTATCCGGGCCTGTAACCTCAGCTTCAAAGGAGCCGGAAATGAGAAGTCGATCGGATCGGATACGTCATGCAGTGGGGTTCGAATTGATCGGCCTGCTGCTGCTCATGCTGCTGGGCGGCTGGCTCTTCGGCCTCGATCCCCATCGGTTCGGACTGCTTGCACTGTCGTTCTCGGTGCTGGCCATGGTCTGGAACTACTACTACAACCGGCTGTTCGATCTCTGGCTGTTGCGCCGGCGGGGAAGCGTTCTCAAGCGCCAGGTCGACCGCGTGCTGCATGCGCTGCTGTTCGAGGGTGGCCTGCTGGTGGTGACCCTGCCGATTATCGCCTGGTGGCTGGAGATGACACTCTGGCAAGCGCTGGTGACCGATCTGGCGATGGTGCTGTTTTATCTGGTCTATGCCTATCTCTACAACCTGGCATACGATCGAGTGTATCCGGTGCCGCCCGGGGCGCGAAGTATCCTGTGCGAATCGTGTCGTTCTTGAGCAGTTTGTCGTGGTCGCCCGCAGAGCCCGCCGTTGCGGGCTTTTCTGTTTTCAGATCCGGGTTGTCCCGAGTTTTCCCCAAAGGTTATCCACTGTTTCTGTGTATAACGTTATCTACCGGTAGCGAAGCGAAGGGTAAAAAGCGGGGTTGTCAATCTTGACAGGAGCTGGAAATGGACCCTCTACCCGAGCCGGAAAAGCTCAATAAAACGCTGACTAATTAGGCAATTGGGGACACTGTCAAGGAAATTATTTTTGCCTGCTTCCTGGTGCTGAACGAAGATTCACCAGTGTCGGGAAGAGCCCGTTGTTACTGGCCTGAAACGGGGTGGATAAGTGTTGTGAATATCTTTTCCATAGACTTATGCACAGATTTCGTGGAAAAGATTGGCCTTGACTTGGGCGGCTGGGGGCCAGTCGTTGCGGCGGGCTGCCGGGATGCAAGGGCGTCATTGTCTTGGTCGGAACATGCTATTATTCTGGGCCTTTTACGCACCCATCCGAGGAGCCCGACTTACAATGCCGATCAAGATTCCTGACCAGTTGCCGGCGGCGGACCTGTTGCGAAGCGAAAACATCTTCGTAATGAGTGAAAGCCGCGCGATGCATCAGGATGTGCGTCCGCTCAAAGTCGTGATCCTCAACCTGATGCCGAAGAAGATCGAGACCGAGAACCAGCTGGTGCGGTTGCTCTCCAACACGCCGCTGCAGGTCGATATCGAGCTGCTGCGTATCGACAACCGTGAAAGCCGTCATACGCCGGCAGATCACCTGGACAGTTTCTATCGCAGTTTCGACGAGATTCGCGATCGCAATTATGACGGCATGATCATCACCGGTGCGCCGCTGGGGCTGGTATCGTTCGAGGACGTGCTGTACTGGGATTCGGTGCAGGAGATCATCCAGTGGTCGCGCAAGCATGTCAGCTCGACGCTGTTCCTGTGCTGGGCGGCTCAGGCCGGGCTCAAGGTGCTTTACGATCTGCCCAAGTGTACCCGTGATCAGAAACTGTCCGGTATCTACGAACAGAGCACCCTGCTGCCGAACGATCCGCTGGTGCGCGGTTTCGACGACAGCTTCCTCGCGCCCCAGTCGCGCTATGCGGACTTCCCGGTCGAGCTGATCGCGCACCAGACCGACCTGCGCATCCTGGCGGCATCGGAAAGTGCGGGCGCCTACCTGATGGCCAGCCCCGACAGGCGTCAGGTCTACCTCACCGGCCACCCCGAATACGAGGCGCTGACGCTGGCGCAGGAATATCGCCGCGACCTGCTGGCGGGACTGGAGCCTGCGTTGCCGGAAAACTACTTCCCCGACAACGACCCCGAACAGTCTCCGCGCAACCGCTGGCGCAGCCACGGCAACCTGCTGTTTTCCAACTGGCTGAACTACTACGTCTATCAGATCACGCCGTTCGACCTGAGCGTGATGGAAACGCATATAGACGAATGAGCCCCCTCGTAGGATGGGTTAGGCGCGCATTGCACGGTTTTCATCGCTCGTCAGGATCTTCGTGCGCGGCGTAACCCATCGCGGGTGCCGTCGGCAACCAATCGATCCAAAAAACGGATCGATATGACAGGTTCGCGATGCCCGTATCAAGCCGGAAACATTGAACCCCGTGCCGGTGCATCGCTTAACCCATCCTACTGAGGCGTTAACCTGATTCCATCCTTGCCGATCTCGATCAGGCGCTGCTTGAACAGGCCGCCGATCGCCATCTTGAAGGCTTTCTTGCTGCAGCCGAACAGCCGCGCAATGGTTTCCGGATCGCTTTTGTCGTGGACGGCCATGAAGCCGCCTTCGAGTTTCAGGCGGTCGAGGATCTGCCCGGCGAGTCCGTCGATCCTGTCGTAGCCCGGCTTGTCGAGGCAGAGGTCGAGCTTGCCGTCCGGGCGTACCCGCTTGACGTAGCCCTGCAGCTTCTGACCGAAGTGAACGCGGCGGAAGAGGTCGGACTGATGAATCAGTCCCCAGTGAGTGCCGTTGACGATCGCCTTGGTGCCCAGGTCCGTGCGGTTGGCAACCACCAGCTCGACGGCCTGGCCGTCGCGGAAGTCGCCCGGTTCCCGGTCGAGGAAGCGGTCGAGCTTGGCCGATGCGACAATGCGCTCGCTGCGGCTGTCGAGGAAGAGGTGCACCAGGTAGCTCTTGCCTTCCTGCATGCGCTGCTGCTGTTCGGAAAAGGGTACCAGCAGCTGCTTCGGCAGACCCCAGTCGAGAAAGGCGCCTACCGGTGTGACGTCGGCGCAGCGCAGCAGCGCGAAATCGCCGACCTGCGCCAGCGGCTTCTGGGTCGTGGCGACGAGGTAGTCCTCTGAGTCCAGGTAGACAAATACCTCGAGTTCGTCGCCGAGCTGGCAGTTCTCCGGCACATAGCGGCTCGGCAGCAGAATTTCACCCAGATCGTCACCGTCCAGGTAGACACCGAAGTCCTTCTGCTTGACGACGCTGAGGCGGTTGTAGCGACCGACTTCGGCCATGGTTCTCTCCTCCAGCCCTGTTCCTGCACATTCCTGCGCTGCCAGGACAAGACAAAAAACAACGGAGCCGGCCGGCTCCGTTGCGGGTTCGGGGTCGATGGCTCAGGAGTGCTTGGCGAGGAAGGCTTCGTCGAGCTTGAGCTGTTCGTTGCTGTTGACGCCAACGCCGCGGTTGCGGATGTTTTCGGCAATCTGCTTGGCTTCGTCCAGTGAATGCATCTGGGCGGTACCGCACTGGTAGACATTCAGTTCGGGTATCTGGTTCTGGTCCTGTACCCGGAGGACGTCGTTCATCGCCGCCAGCCAGGCTTCGGCTACACGGGCTTCGTCCGGATGACCGATCAGGCTCATGTAGAAACCGGTCCGGCAGCCCATCGGCGAGATATCGATGATTTCGACGCCGTTGCCATTGAGATGGTCGCGCATGAAGCCGGCGAACAGATGCTCGAGGGTATGGATGCCTTTTTCGCTGAGGATCTCTTCGTTGGGTCGGCAGAAACGCAGGTCGTAGACGGTGATGGTATCGCCGCCCGGTGTGGTCATGGTCTTGGCCACGCGTACCGCCGGTGCGGCCATGCGGGTATGGTCAACGGTAAAACTGTCGAGCAGTGGCATACTGGGTCCTCTTGATTCGGGTCTTGGGCCACGCGGGCCGATGGCCCATTATCCCAGTGTGTTGTGGGCAATACCACCGGCCGGCGGCGCGGATTTAAGGCCGGCTCGGTGTCTGTTCCAGCTGTAGTAGCCGGCGCTTCAGATCCAGTCCGGCCGCGAATCCGGTCAGATGGCCGGCGCGCCCGACGATACGATGACAGGGGACCAGTATCAGCAGGGGGTTGCGGCCGACGGCAGCGGCCACGGCACGCACCGCGGTTGGCTTTCCGATCGATTGCGCCAGCGCCGAATAGCTGCGGGTCTCGCCGGGCGGGATGGTCAGCAATGCCTGCCACACCCGGCACTGGAAGTCGCTGCCCGAGAAACTCAGCGGCAGCTCGAAGGTCCGGCGCAGTCCGGTGGCGTAGTCGTGCAGCTGCGTCTGCAGAATACTGAACAGGGGCAGCGCCGGTGCGGGCTGCCAGTCTTCTTGCGGTTGCGGACAGTATTTCTGCCCGCGGCGCCAGAGACCGGTCAAGCGCGCCTGCTCGGCTCGGGCCAGCATCGGCCCGAAAGGGCTGTCGAATTCGCAGTACTGAATCATGGTCGGGAGGCCTCCTCGAGTTGCAGCCACAGATGCATCACCGCATAGGCCCGCCAGGGCCGCCACGGCTCGGCCCGGGTCAGGGCTTCGGCGGGGCTGCGGGTATTCAGAGCCTTCAGCAGTCCCAGGTCCGAATGCGGGAAGGCATCGGGCCAGGACAGGGCGCGCATGGCGATATACTGGGCCGTCCAGGGGCCGATGCCCGGCAGGGCCTGGAGGCGGGCGATACGGTCGTCGATATCGATGCCCGGTTGCAGCAGCGTCGGGTCGTCGGCCGCGGCCTGCGCCAGCGTTACCAGGGCCCGGGCCCGGGCACCGACAATACCGAGCCCGGCGATGGCGTCTGCATCGAGGGTGGCGATGGCGGTCGCGTCCGGAAAGATACGGTTGAGGCCCGGCTGACCGGTCTCGACCGGATCGCCGAAGCGCTCGCAGAAGCGATGAGCCAGCGTGCGGGCGGCGGCCACGCTGACCTGCTGGCCGATGATGGCCCGCACGGCCTGTTCAAATCCGTCGAAAGCGCCGGGCAGGCGGATGCCGGGGAATATGACCAGCGCGCCAAGGCGTTCGGCGATGGCGTCTGGGTGGGCCTGAAGGTCGAACAGCCGGCGCACGCGGGTCAGCACCGGGCAGGACCGGCAACAGCGACGGCGCCAGCTGCACTTCGGCCCGGGCCTTATCCGGGTCGGGCCGGACCTCGATCCAGCCGCGGTGCTCCACCGAGCCGTGCCGCAGTCGCACGGTGCGGCGATAACCGTCGGCGTCGATCCGCTCGACACCGGGCAGTGTGCGACGCGCGAGAAACCCAAGCAGCCGGGACCAGTCCATCGGAGGCCTGTAGCCGAGGTGGAATCGGAGCTGTGCTGTTCCGGCACCGGATGCTCCCCGGCGGCGCCATTCGGTCGGCGTCATGCGGTAATGTTCGCGAAACAGGCTGTTGAAGCGCCGCAGGCTCGAGAAACCGCTGCCCAGGGCGAGTTCGGCAACGGGCAGGCGAGATTCGCTCAGCAGCTGACAGGCCAGCCGCAGACGCTGACTCTGTATATATTGCAGCGGCGAGACCCCGAGGCCCTGCTGGAACAGGCGGCGCAGATGGCGCGGAGTTATCCCCATCCGGGTCGCCAGACCATCGATACTCTGATCGCAGAGCAGGTCGCCGTCGATCTGTTCGGTGGCGTAATGCAACAGCCTGGAGGCGGCGTCGACAGGGGCATTGCCCGGGGCCTGGTCCGGGCGGCAGCGCAGGCAGGGGCGAAAGCCCTGCCGTTCGGCGGCGGCGGAGCTGGTGAAATAGCGGCAGTTCTCCGGACGCGGCGCGCGTACGCGGCAGACCGGGCGACAATAGATGCCGGTGCTGACAACGCCGACGAAAAAGCAGCCGTCGAAGCGGCTGTCGTGGGTGCGCAGCGCCTTGTAACAGAGATCGGAGTCGAGGTTCATGCGGTCACTATAACCCGGGCGCCATGCTGTTACTCGCCGGAAACGGACATCGATTTCGACGTCGCCGCCGGCCGGTCTCGGCGGTGACGGGGCCCCAGTGCGGCCCGGACGCGGGCACCTAGGAGCCTATCTGACTTAGCCGATCGTAGCGAGGGAAAGTCCGTTTTGAGTCAGTTTTTGAGCGATTTTGCGGCGAATAGTGGTTCTATTTAACAAGAAAGCGCTCAAAAAATGGCCAAAATCGGCTTTTCCGCAGTAGATCAGTGTTAAGTCCGACAGGCTCCTAGTACTGTTTCAGCTGGTTGAGCAGTCGCTGTAACGGTACGCCCAGCTTCTTGCCCAACTGTCTGGCCTGTTGCTGCAACCGTCGCGGGTTGCTGACCGGCAGACCGCCCTTGAAGGCCAGGGCGATCAGGTTGCCGCCGTTCACCGGGCAGAGCAGGCAGCGGGCGTCGAACAGGGCCTCGAGGCGGGTCAGTGCCAGCCGGTTTCCGGAATGCCCCTCGTCCCAGAGGTTGAGGACCAGAATGCCCTGGTGGTTCAGCATGCGGTGACAGTCGGCGAGAAAATCCTGGTCCAGCTGCATCTGTTGCATGCCCTCGTCGAGGAAGAGGTCGCTGAACAGTATATCGGTTCCGGTTTCGGTGCCGCCGTTCTGACGGGCGGCGTAGCATTCCGCATCGTCGATGTCGATCTGCAGACGCGGGCTCTCTTTCAGGAACAGCCAGTCGCGGGCGGTTTCCACGACCAGCGGGCGCAGCTCCACCACCTGCAATTCCAGTGTCGGATCATAGGCCTGGAGGCAGTTGCTGAGATTGCCGCCGCCGAGTCCGAAGAGGGTGACATGGCGGGGGCGGGCATATACAGCAACGCCAGCAGCATCGCCTGAACATACTCGAACACCGGCAGTGCCGGATTTTCACAGTCGATGCAGCTCTGTTCGCCGCCGTAGCCAAAGCTCAGGTAGCGCCTTGGACCGTCTTCGATGACCCGCACCGGGCCCCAGTCGTCGTAGGCGCGATGCAGTTCCCGCCCAGGCAGGGTATGTCGGATGGTTCTGTGCGACGAATCGCTGTCGGTGGCGGCGAAATACTCGAGCGGGGCAGGCATCCGGTCTCCTTGTTCGGGGTGTCGAGCCGCCAGTATACCGTGGTCTCCCGCGGCCTCCGAATCGCCGTTTCAAGGCCTGCAAACTTGCGTTTAAATTTTTTGCATGTACCGGGAACCATTTCGAATGTTCGCAGGTCTCTATCTTTGCGAGCAAGAAGTTCTCCAGCAGAGTTTCCTTTACAGCGGTCCTTCGGGGCCGTTTTTTTATGTCACGCCGCAGGCGTGACATAAAAACCGTAGGATGGGTGGAGCCACAGTGGCACTGTGCTGTCAGTACGCAGCGCCTTTGTTGCGGTGTAACCCATCAGCAATGACGAGGCGTTGCGCCCAAGATGGGTTACACGACGCCCTGACGGCGTCAGGAACGGATAACCTGTGCTCTGGCGTCGTTCCACCCATCCTACGAATGACACTCAATTTGGTGACGCCTGACAGTCAGCAGTCAAGGCGGGGCTGGCACTGGGAGAGATCGAGGCCGGCGCGGATGCCAAGATCAGGGAACTGGCTGCAGAAGCTGGAGAGGTGTTCGCTGTAACGCCTAACGCCTAACGCCTAACGCCTAACGCCTAACGCTTTACGAGGAAGGGACATCCCGGCGCTTGTGGCGCCGGGTGACCGTTTTGGTCCGCGGGGTGTTGCGGAAAGCGCGCTATTTTAGCGACCTCGAGCGAAAAGGGAAGCCTAGCGTTTGCCTAACCGGCGAATTGCCTGGGGGTGAAGTCGCCGTGGGCGAAACGCTGGCTGAAGTCGAAGCCGATGCCCTCTTCGTTGGTCAGGCTGCCGACCAGGTAGCGGCCGGACTGGAGGTCGTAGAGCGCCTCGGCCGCCAGCCAGGGCACCTGGACGTCGCGATACTGCAGCTGGTGCGCTTCGCCGACGCGCCAGAGCTCGCCGCGGCCGTCGTAATGGTCGACCACCGCGATCTGCCAGCTGTCCTCGTCGATATAGAACACCCGCTTGGCATAAATGTGCCGTTCGCCCTCCTTCAGCGTCGCCTCGACCTTCCAGACCCGGTGCAGTTCATAGCGGGTCAGGTCCGGATTGATGTGCCCGGGGCTGAGGATCTGTTCGTAGGTGAGGTCGCGGTCCGCGAGGCGGAAGCTGTTGTACGGAATATAGAGCTCCTGCTTGCCGACCAGTGTCCAGTCGTAGCGGTCCGGCGCGCCGTTGAACAGGTCCAGGTTGTCGGTGGTGCGCTGGCCGTCGGTCGCGGTGCCGGGGGCGTCGTAGGCCACTTCGGGCGCCCGGCGGACCCGTCGCTGGCCGGCATTGTAGGTCCAGGCCTGGCGTGGCTGGCTGACTTGGTCGAGAGTTTCGTGCACCAGCAGCACGTTGCCGGTGAGGCGGGCCGGTGCCTGCACTTCCTGAACGAAATAGAACAGGATATTGGCATCCTTGTCGTCCTGGCGACCGTCGGCCAGATAGGCGGGCCAGGACATTTTTTCGTTGATCTTCACTGGGGTGAAGCGGCCGTTGGCCTGCACCGGCACCTGGACGAAAGTGCGCTCCAGGGCGCCGCCGCGGTAGCGGGTCATATGGTTCCAGATCACCTCGAGACCGTTCTGCGGGATCGGGAAGGCGCTGCCTTCCTGCAGCTTCTGCACGCCATAGCCGTTTTCGGTCAGCGTTGCCCGGGTGGCGTTCTGCCGGATCGAGGCGTAGATGCTGTCCGGATAGGCGGCGCTACGATGGGACGGATAGATGTCCATGCGAAAGCTGTCCGGGTAGCGCTCGAACAGCGCCAGCTGGCCGGGCGAGAGCTTGCCGGCGTGTTCGGCGGCGTTGACGGCGGTGATGCTGAACAGCGGCTTTTCATCGGCGTAGGGGTTGGCGTAGCGGTCGCCATCGACCGCTGCCAGACCGCCGTCCCAGGCCGGGATGGTGCCCTCGGCATTACCGGCCTTCTCGGCGCCCACCGGCGTCAGGTCCTGGCCCAGGCGCGCGGCGTCCTGCTCAGGGACGGCCGCCTGGAGCGGCGGGCTGAACACGGCGGCAAGCGCGGCTGCGGTCAGAAGAGGCATCAGTTTGGTGTTCATGGGTTTGCTTCCCCTTGCTGGGTTCAGAAGGCCACCGAGGCGCTGAGCGAGACGAAATCGCGATCCTCGAGTTCGTTGAAGTCGCCGCCGAAGAAGCCATTGTAGGCGAGCTGCAGCGAGTAGCGGTTCAGGTACAGGCCGGTCAGGCTCAGGCTCAGCGTCTTCTGGTCTTCGCTGAAGGAGGCCCCCGGCTGGGGCCGTAACCCTCGAGACCGTGCCTGAAGCCGATTTCGGGGCTCAGGCTAATGCCGCCGATGGCATTGGGGTACTCGAGTCCGGCCCGCAGCACGTAACCGACGGAGTCGAGGTGACGAAACCGTCGTTGTCGCCGGCTTCGTAGCCGAAGGCGCCGTTGCGGCCGAATTTCAGCGCATCGGCACTCTCGTCCAGATCGTGGACATGGGTCCAGCCCAGCTCGCCTATCAGCGTCAGGCGGCTGGCGCCGAGCACCCGGTCGTAAAACTTGACGAAGGTGGTCTGCAGCTGGGTGACGTCGAAACTGCTGTAACCGCGGACTTCGCCGCCGGGGCCGGCCTCGGCCACCAGGCTGTCGGCGGCGGCATTGCCGATGCCGCCGATATTCTGGGTCAGGATGGCGCCGACCAGCAGCGGGCCGTTGACCTGCATCGGCAGATCGCGTTTGTGGCTGATCTCGCCGGACCAGGCGACATCGCCGAGGCTGCTGTTGAAACTGAGTCCCAGCATCTCAATATCCTCCGGGTATTCGACGAAATACTGGGAGTCGAAGGGCGCCACCACCAGTGGTGCCATGCCGGGTAGCGGCAGCATCGCCGGGGTGATCGACGAATTGATGCCGCTCGAGATCGGCAGCCGGCTATGGTACTGCGCTAGGTAGAGCCCGAACTCGGTGCTGTTGAGCTGTTCGGCGAAGTAGCGCAACGCCAGGCCGAACTGGCCGTCGTCATCGGCATCGCGATGACTGTGCTTGGACACCACCGGGTCTATGCCGACCAGGCTCCAGGGCGGCAGCGCCGAGGCGCCGAAATAGAATTCATCGTCCTGATCGAGTCCGGTCAGGCCGAGGCCCGCCAGCATCGGTGAATGGACCCGGACGCCGTCGCAGCCTTCGGCGACGAAGTCGTTGCTCGAGAAATAGGTGCCGCAGCCATCGATGGCGGTGGCCTCCCAGTCGAACTGGTAGAAGCCTTCGAGGCTCAGGTTGTCGGTCAGGCCGAGGGAGGCGAAGGCCATGTTGACCGGCAGCAGCCCCTCCTTGAGCTCGGCGCCGGCGCGGCGGAAGGCATTGACGTCGACCGGGTTGATGACGTTGATGCCACCCTGGATGAAAGTGCTTTCGCCCCAGTTGACGACCTGGCGCCCGAGGCGCAGATCCAGTGGCCGGCCATTCAGGTCGAACTCGCCGTAGGCGTAGGCGTCGAGCAGTTCGATGCCGGAGAACTGCGCGAAGTCGTTGAAGCCGCTGTCGTCGAGCTCGGCGCCGGAGTCATAGCCGTTGGCGGTATGGCCATGGGGCCGGCTGCCGTTTTCGAGTTCGTTGTCGTACCAGTATTTGCCGCGCAGGAATACGCCCAGGTTGTCGCGGCGCAGTTCGAGGTCGTGGATGCCCTTGAAAACCTGCGAAAAGGTGTCGCCCTGCTCGAAGTTCTGATTGCCGTCGTCGTAGCTGCCGGAGCCTGAGCTGGAGCCTCCGTTGGCCGGCGAGATCAAGCCGTGGTCCGGATCCTCCAGCCGCCAACTGGCACCGACCGACAGTTGGGAGTCGAAGCGCCCCTCGATATCGCCGAGCCTGAAATCGACAGCCTGGGCAGGCAGCGAGAGGCCGGCGCAGAGGGTCCAGATCAACGCGGGCAGGGGCAGGGCGCCGTGCCTCGAGCTTGCCGTGGTAAATTCGGTGAAATTTGTTGCCATTTCGGTCACCTTGGCTTTTTATTGTTGTAAATTTTTCCAGTGATACCGTTGGGTCGCTGCAAACCCCGAGCGAATTCGGCGGGTTATGGCTAGACGGCGCCCCTACGTTGGCGTCTAGTGTTCACGAACCAGAGCGGGCATAACAATGACATTAACGATCTTATTGACTGACAAATGAGACCGTTTCCGCGGCCGGACCGAAACGCTCCCCCTATTGCTACCTGGAGGTGATCCGATGGATCGCAGAATTACGGTGCCGACCGGCTATGTGCGCCATCTGCTGGCGCAGGCCGAGAACCAGGGGCTGGACGTGGCCGCCCTGCTGACGCAGGTCGGTATCAGCCCCGGTGAGATCGAGCAGCAGAACTCCTTTCCGGCAGTCCGGTTCGGGGCGCTGTACCAGCACATCATGTGGAGCGCCCAGGACGAGTTCTTCGGCATGCTGAGCAGCGACAAGGTGCCCAACGGTACCTTCCGGCTGCTCTGTCACTGCATCATTCACTGCCGTTCGCTGGAGCGGGCCCTGTGGCGGGGTGCCGACTTTTTCGATATCTGCCGCGGCCCGCTGGCGAAGCCTGAGCTGGTCCGCAGGGGCCGCTATGCCAAGGTATCGCTGGCGCCGGTGACCCATATCGAGCGGGCCGCGTTCGACGAGTTGCTGGCACGCAAGAGCGCCACCCAGGTCAGAACGTCGCTGTCGATGTGGCACCATTTCTTCAGCTGGCTGATCGGCAAGCGGCTGGAGCTGAAAGCGGTCTATTTTGCCTTCCCGGAACCGGAGGATGCGGAGTTCTATCGCACCCTGTTCCAGTCCGAGGTGCGCTTCGGGCAACACGAGAATGCCATCGTCTTTGCGCAGCATTTTCTCGACTACCCGCTGGTGCAGACGGAGGAGAGTCTGCGTGCCTTCCTGAAAACGGCGCCGTACCAGCTGATCGTCATGGTCGACAACGATCGCAGCCTGAAATCCCAGGTCGTGGCGATGATCGGCAAGGATTTCAGCCGCGAACTGCCCGGATCCGAGGAGGTGGCACAGTCGCTGAACATGTCGGTGTCTACGCTGCGCCGGCGGCTGCTCGAAGAGGGCACCTCCTACCAGAAGATCAAGGACGACTGCCGCAAGGAGGCCGCGCTCAATTACATGAATTCGCCGCAGCTGGCGATCAACGATGTCGCGGCGCTGATGGGCTTCGACGAACCCTCTGCCTTCTTCCGTTCGTTCAAGAAATGGACCGGCATGACGCCGGGCGAGTACCGCAGAAGCGATGCGTACCGGCAGCTGTATCAACGGACCTGACTTTCAATTGCCCTCAAGGCCCGGCCGAACAAAATTCGACCAATTTTCAGAAAGGCAAAAAATTTATAAGAAACAGCCTGTTAGGCTGTTGACACCAAAAATCATTCGGGTAATATACGCGCCACTCCTTCGGAGGGATGGCTGAGTGGTCGAAAGCACCGGTCTTGAAAACCGGCGGGTCGAGAGGCTCCCAGGGTTCGAATCCCTGTCCCTCCGCCATCTGAAGGAGCAATGCTGTCGTTCCCCGATAGCTCAGTTGGTAGAGCAGTAGACTGTTAATCTATTGGTCGCTGGTTCGAGTCCAGCTCGGGGAGCCACTAAAAGTTGGGTCGTTAGCTCAGTTGGTAGAGCAGTTGGCTTTTAACCAATTGGTCATAGGTTCGAGTCCTATACGACCCACCACTTCCTCCATGGAAGTGATTCCGATGCGGGTCGTTAGCTCAGTTGGTAGAGCAGTTGGCTTTTAACCAATTGGTCATAGGTTCGAGTCCTATACGACCCACCATTTTTTCCCGGACATTCCCGGTTCTGATTCAAGACGCAAACGGATTTCTCCTGTCGGACCAGGTCTGTGCTGTCGGCTTTTGGCCGGCCAGTGAGTCCATCCCGTATGGCAGAGTATCCCCTTCCTCGATACATGCGGTCCGATGTCGCGATGCGATACCGCCGGTATCGCATCTGACTCCTGATGAGCTTCCAGTCTTCAGTTAACAGTTTACAGGTCGTCGACTCAAACAACGCCGGGGCTCGGATATTGTCTACCGCTGTCCACTGGTTACTGTCCTCTGTTCACGCCCTGCTCAAACTTTCTATACTGTTGCGAAACCGGCGCGGCCGGAATTGCGAATCAACGGAGTGGGGGCGGGTTTTGAGCAGGGATACTTGGTTTCGGACTGGAATGGCCGTGTTGCTGTGCTGGCTGGTGGCCGGCTGCAGTTCGGGGTCCGGCAGGGCGGTACCGAAATGGAGCGTACGGGACCCGGTTCGAGCGTGCCGCCGGTGGCCGTCGACGAGGCCGGGCGCACTTTCCTGTACGAATGCGATGGCGTCGACGCCGTAATTCGCACGGAGTTGGACGGGGCCCTGCTGCAGCTGCCCGACCGCGAACTGAGGTTGCGCCAGGTGCCCACGGCATCGGGGGCCCGTTATGAAGGTGCGGGCCTGTTGTTCTGGAGCAAGGGTGACGAGGCGATGCTGGAGGTCGCCGGCGAGCCACGGCGCCAGTGCGTCGCCAATCCCCGGCGTGCCCCCTGGGCCGAGGCGGCGATGCGGGGCGTCGACTTTCGCGCCATCGGCAACGAGCCGGGCTGGCACCTGGAGGTTGACGATGGCAAGCGCATACAGCTGGTGACCGATTATGGCGAGCGTACGATCTATACGCCGGCACCGGCGCCGCGTTTCGAGGCCGGCATCGTGCACTACGATATCGACACCGAGGCCCACCGGTTGAAGGTGGAAATCGAGCCGGTCGCCTGCCAGGACAGCATGAGTGGCGAAGCGTTCGAGGCACGGGTGTCGGTCACGCTGGACGGTGACCGCTACCTCGGCTGTGGCCGCTATCTCGCCACCACAAGGTAGTCGCTACCGTTCGCTGCTGTAGGCCTGGTACTCGACGGCGACGATTTCGTACCAGACTTCGCTGCCGTCGGGTTTTTCCAGGGTGACTTCGTCGCCGATGCTCTTTTTCAGCAGCAGTCGCGCGAGCGGCGAGTCGACACTGATGTAATGCTGCGCGGCATCGATTTCGTCGGCACCGACGATGCGATAGCGCTTTTCCCGGTCCTCTTCGTCGGCCAGCGTCACCCAGGCGCCGAAAAATACGGTGTCGCGGTCTTCGGGGATGCGATCAACGACCGTCATGTCGTCGAGCCGCTTGGACAGGTAGCGTACCCGGCGGTCGATCTCGCGCAGCTGTTTCTTGCCATAGATGTACTCCGCGTTTTCCGAGCGATCGCCCTGGGCGGCGGCTTCGCGCACCGCTTCGGTGACCGCCGGCCTTTTGACCTTCCAGAGATATTTCAACTCCTCGTTGAGGCGCTGATAGCCCTCGGCTGTGATGTACTTGGAACTGCGCGGTTGCGGCGCACGCCACCTTCCCATACCGGACCTCGAAGCTGCTGGCTGATAATTGCTGTCAAAGGGTAAAGAATCCCGTCGGATCGCCGATACCAGAGAGACTTTCATCCGGCTGGCACGACAGACCAGGGCCCTATGCAGACCGAAGAGATTCAGAGCCGTATCCAGACCTACACCGCCAGCCTGACGCCGGCGGTGCAGTCGGGGCAGGGCGCACAGTTTTCGCTGCTGCTCAGCCTGATTTCGGTCAACCAGCAACAGTATACCCCCGCCTTAACGCCCCCGCAGCCGGGAGTGGTGAATTCCGGTTGCCCGAGCCGTTGTATCCGGATCCGCGGGAGTTCTACAGCGATGCTTTGACCGAGCGCCTCAACCGCTCGGTCAGCGAGCGTCAGCGCGGCGAGTTCGCGATGCTCTGCAGTTATGTCGATACCGGGAGCCGGACCCCGCGCAGCGGCCGGCAGGCACTGGATCAGTTCGAGCAGGTGGCGCTGATGTCGAGCGGTCGCCTGATGCTGGACCGGATCGAGCAGTCGCGGATACAGCTGTCGGCCTGAGTATTTCATATCGATCGCTCTGCGTTTAGACTCCTGCACCACGACAGGGAAAGTAGCAGGAGTTGCCAGGATGCAGGATAAATCGCAGGGACGGGCCATGGTGCTGGGCCTGGGGGCCGTGCTTTTATGGTCCACGGTCGCGACGGCCTTCAAGCTGGCGCTGGCTCATCTGACGCCGTTGCAGCTGCTGGCGATCGCTTCCCTGACGTCGGTGCTGGTGCTGGCCATTGCCGTCAGTTGGCAACGCAACTGGCCCGACGTCGCCCATGCCTGGCGCGATTATCGCTGGCGCTATCTCGGCCTCGGCTTTCTCAACCCCTTCTTTTACTACCTGGTACTGTTCAAGGCCTACGACCTGCTGCCCGCACAGCAGGCGCAGCCGCTGAACTACACCTGGGCACTGACGTTGTCACTGCTGGCGGTACCCCTGCTGGGGCAGAAACTGCACGGACGAGATCTGGTCGCGATGGCGCTCGGTTACGGCGGCGTGCTGGTGATCGCGACGCGCGGCGACCTGCTGGCGCTGGAGTTTGACAGTCCGCTCGGTGTGGCCCTGGCGCTCGGCAGTACGGTGCTCTGGGCGCTCTACTGGATTCTCAATGCCCGCACTCAGGAGCCGCCGGTCGTGGGGTTGCTGCTCTGCTTTCTGACCGGTCTGCCCTGGGTGCTGGCCGCAGCCTGGATCAGCGATGGTTGGCCCACCGGCTGGAGCGGCGTCACGGCGGCGGTTTATGTCGGCCTGTTCGAGATGGGCGTCACCTTCATGCTCTGGCTTGGCGCACTGAAAACCGCCACCCATGCCAGCCGCATCAGCAACCTGATCTTCCTGTCTCCCTTCCTGTCCCTGGCCTTTATCAGTCAGATCCTCGGCGAGCAGATCCATCCGACGGTTTACCTCGGACTGTTGCTGATTGTAGGCGGTGTGATACTGCAGCAGTGGAAGCGTCGTTGAGCCGGTCGCCGGTGTCCCGGTCCTGACCCCAGCAGGCATGCGGCTTTCGGAGCCGCTTCAATCGCCTGTGCAAAATGTCGCCATCTGTAAACAGACTGGCCGGCAAAGACGCCCGCGGGAAAAAATTAAATTTTTTTCCGCATCCGCCCTGATTTCACGATGATCTTTCAAGTAATTGAAATATATTCGTTTTATTGAAGAGTTGGTGTTTCTCGGCTGGATCCTGAAGCAGCCTGTCAAGACCTTAATCAAGGTATTTCCGGCATTTTGAGACACTGGATGGGTTTTCTCGATGTTGGTTCACTGTTGGCGAACCAAAGGAGAGGAGATCACTCCATGATCGATGCGAAAAAGAAGCTTGCGCTGCATGGCCATCTGACACTGAGTAGCATTCTGCTGGCCGGTGCCCTGTTGATCGTACCGCCGGTGCTGGATTCGGTGGGAGGTATTCCCGATCTGAATCTGGGCGGAACCGTTCATGCAAGCGATAGTGACGGTGGCGATTCCGGCGGCGATTCCGGTGGTGACGCCGGTGGTGATTCCGGCGGCGATTCCGGTGGTGACGCCGGTGGTGACGCCGGCGGCGATTCCGGTGGTGACGCCGGCGGCGATTCCGGTGGTGACGCCGGTGGCGATTCCGGCGGTGACGCCGGTGGTGATGCCGGTGGTGATTCAGGTGGCGATGCCGGTGGTGATTCAGGTGGCGATGCCGGTGGCGATGCCGGTGGCGATGCCGGTAGTGATAGCGGTGCCGACACCGGCGGTGAGTCCGACGCAGGTGACGGCGATGCAGGTTCTGATGCCGATACCGACGATACGGGAGGCGCAAGCGCTGAAGGCAGTGCTTCGGCCAGCAGTGATGGCTTCGGCGACGCCAGTGCCAGTGCCGAGGCCAGTGCAACCAGCAGTAGCGACGGTTTCGGCGACGCCAGTGCCAGTGCCGAAGCCAGTGCAACCGGCAGTAGCGACGGTTTCGGCGACGCCAGTGGCAGTGCCGAAGCCAGTGCAACCGCCAGCAGCGACGGTATGAGTGAGACCACTGCCGGTGCCGGTGCAACCGCTGCCGTCGATGGTCTGGGCGATGCAACCGCCGATGCCGGTGCAACCGCTGCCGTAGACGGTCTGGGCGATGCGAGCGCCGATGCCGGTGCTGCCGCTGCCGTAGACGGTCTGGGTGAAGCGAGCGCCGATGCCGGTGCAACCGCCACCGTCGATGGGCTGGGCGATGCGAGCGCCGATGCCGGTGCTGCCGCTGCCGTCGATGGTCTGGGTGAAGCGAGCGCCGATGCCGGTGCAACCGCCACCGTCGATGGGCTGGGCGATGCGACCGCCGATGCCGGTGCAACCGCCACCGTCGATGGGCTGGGCGATGCGACCGCCGATGCCGGTGCAACCGCCACCGTCGATGGTCTGGGTGATGTAACCGCCGATGCCGGTGCTGCCGCTGCCGTAGACGGTCTGGGTGAAGCGAGCGCCGATGCCGGTGCAACCGCCACCGTCGATGGGCTGGGCGATGCGAGCGCCGATGCCGGTGCTGCCGCTGCCGTCGATGGTCTGGGTGACGCGACCGCCGATGCCGGTGCAACCGCCACCGTCGATGGTCTGGGCGATGCGACCGCCGATGCCGGTGCAACCGCCACCGTCGATGGTCTGGGTGATGTAACCGCCGATGCCGGTGCAACTGCTGCCTTCGATGGTCTGGGTAATGCCACCGCCGATGCCGGTGCCGCTGCCACGGTCGACGGTTTGGGTGAAGCGACTGCCGGTGCCGAGGCGGTTACGACGATCGAAGGCGCTCAGGGGGCCAATGGCCTGGCTGCTAACGGTGCCGCGAATGCCAGCGCACTTGGCAGCCTCAATGCCGCCCATGCAAACCCGAATGCCCGTCTCCACGCCAATGCCAATTCCCGGGTAGGTCAGATTGCCCAGTTTGAACAGGCAGCGCAGGCCGGCGAGGCGCTGGCCGAGAATATCGAGCTGCTGGACCGCCAGGTGGCAGAGTTGGAAGCCAAGCGGGAGGTCCTCCAGGCAGTCGATATGGCCGAGCTGCAGAAGGAGATCGATGCCCGCGAGGCCGAGCTTGATCAGCTTGATCCGGAGTTGGAAGGGTACGAGCAGGAGCGTGCCGAACTCGAAGCGGAACTCCAGGCGCTCGAGGGCGAACTGGCCGCAAACGGGGAGTTCAACACCGAGCTTGAAGCGATCGAACGGCAGATAGCCGATCTCGAGGCTCAGCGAGAGGAGGTCGAGCTGAGCCGGGAACTGGCTGCCGAGGCTGAAGCTACGGCACTTTCGTCAGCGTCCAACAAGGAGGTCAACGCCGGCGTCTTCGCCACCGTCAAATCCTGGTTTACAAAGTAATACCCATCCTGCCCGAGGGGATTCATGGATGAATCCCCTCGTGGCTCCTTCGCCTTTTTGCGAAACAAGTTGTCACTTGAAGGCGGCAGTCGAGCGAGAGTCCTCGCCCGCGCATTTCTCACACTC
This sequence comes from Marinobacterium aestuariivivens, assembly GCF_042661465.1. Taxonomy (NCBI): domain Bacteria; kingdom Pseudomonadati; phylum Pseudomonadota; class Gammaproteobacteria; order Oceanospirillales; family Oceanospirillaceae; genus Marinobacterium; species Marinobacterium aestuariivivens. The sequence continues at coordinate 3,095,064 of NZ_JBHSWE010000001.1, forward strand.
AGGCCGGTCAATACGGCCTTTGCCAGTAGTGTCCTTTGCCGGCATCGGGCTTCGCCAAGACGGTAACGACCAATCCGATAGAACAGGAGGCTTTGGTAATGAGCGATCTCTGTCACCCCGATATCGAAATCTATATCCGGAACTGCAATTTGGAGCAGTTGGAACTATGGCTGGCGTCACGTTGCTCCGGGGTAGCCAGACTGTTTTCACAGGGACGGGTACATGAGTACCGTGGTGTGATCAATGGCACCCGGGTCCCGATACTGGTGCACGAAAAAGTCGTTGGCATCGACTGGACCTGCATCTGGTTCAGATCCAGCCATACGCCCTGGCGCAGGGACCTCGACTGCGCACTGGAAGTGGCCAGAGCCTTGCAGACCCAGGTCCGTTGTCTGACCAGCGACTGGATCCGGGGCCGGGGAGAACGAAAATGGTGGGATATCGATGCGGGTCAAATGAATGAGGTGGTATGGCAGTAGGCAGCGCAGTGCTGCAGGTTATCGACCCGATTACGACCCGGCACGAAGCGTAGACAGCAGTACTGTGTTGATATGGCGACAGCGGTGATCGCCTCTGCCATGGAATGCATAACGATTCCGGCCGGATTTCACGGCTTCCGGCTTCGTACCATCCCGACCCGATATCGGTCATATTGAGGTAATCGTTTGAATCAATGACATTTTCAACCTGCCGGTCCACTTCCGTAAAAGGAAGGCTCATTGTCTGATCGACAGGTGCCGCTATTTTTCGACACTAGCGGGCCGCTGGCGGAGGTGGTTCACTTAGCCTAAGCAGCAGAGCTCAGGAGTCTTATCATGAACCCGATCGACATAACGATGAGAGCAGGTGTCGTTGCCTTGGCGGCCGCACTGTTCGTGGCGCCACCGGTGCTCGATGCCGTGGGCGGCCTGAATACCGGGGCAACGGTCCATGCCAAGGGAGGCGAGGGCGGTAATGGCGGAGGCAATGGTGGTGGTAATGGCAACGGTGGCGGAAACGGCGGAGGCAACGGCGGCGGCCATGGGGCCGATCGCAGTGCGCAATCGAGCGTCGGCGGCGGGCATGGCTATGGTCGCGAGGCGCGCGACCAGGGGCTGGCCCGCGGTCATGACAGGGCCGGTAAATCCCTCGAGATGGAAGGGCAGCACCTTGGCAACAACCACGGCGCCATCGCCAGTGCATTGGGTGCGCTCAATGCGGCCCATGCCTCCGCCAATGCCCGACTCAATGCCGATCCCAGCTCCCGTGTCGGGCTGATCGCGCAATACGAGCAGGCCGTGCTGGAAGGACGTGAACTGAGCGCAGAGCTGGCGGAAATCGACCGGCAGCTGGCCGAGCTGAACGAGGAGCAGGCGGCACTGGGCGCCGTCGACCCCGAGGCGCTGGAACAGGAGATCGAAACCCTGGAGGCGCAGATCGCCGGGCTCGATCCCGAGTCGGAAACCTATGACGAAGACCTCGCGGCACTGGAAAGCGATCTGGCCGGTCTGCAGGAGGCGTTGGCCGACGCAGAGGGAGCCAGGCGGAAGCCGAGGTGATCGAAGCCGAGATCGTGACGCTGGAGCAGCAGCAGGCCGAGCTGGAGGCGCAACTCGCCGAAGCTGCCGAGACCGAAATCGTTTCGCTGGAGGCGGCGGCCAACAAGGAGATCAACGACGAGGTCGTGGCCGAGCTCAATTCGTTGCTGGGGATCGCCGAGGAGGAGCCCCTCGAATAGGGCCTCATGTCCATGATGAAGAGCGGCGCCTGCGGGCGCCGTTTGCATTATATGGCTCGGGGAAGCCGGTGTCGGGTTTCGGCCTTCGGCACTCTACCAACCTTGAGGTATTCGAAAGCACGGACGGAGTCAGTTATAACTGGGGAGAAATTCTGGTAGGAAGGGGGACCCTCGAGGGTCGTCATCGAAATAACGACCCGTTCCAAGCGAAGTAAGGAAGCAGAAGGTGTCCCCCAGATGAGCAAGCGTAAATTTCGCAGCACAGCTTTGCAAGATGTTGACTGGGCCAATGTCCGTGAGAAGCTGAAGAACCAGCCGGTCGTGGTGGCTGTCGATGTTGCCAAGATTGACTTCTACGCCACCCTGATGACGCCTGATCGTCAGATGCACGTCATCCTGCGCTGGAAGCACCCGCTCCAGACACGGGCCCTGGTGGAGACGCTGCAGGCGCAGCTGGCAGGCATGAACTTCGTGGTCGTCATGGAGCCGACCGGCACCTATGGCGACCCGCTATTCGATCTGCTGCATCAGGCCCGGATCCCGGTCTACCGAGCGGCCCCCAATCGCACTAATAAGGCGGCGGAACTCTACGATGGCGTGCCTAGCATGCACGATGCCAAGGCCTGCTACGTCATCGGCCGGCTGCACCTGGAAAATAACACCGAGCGCTGGATCGAGCCGACGGCACAGCAACGCGAGTTGAAAGCCGAGCTGAAGTTGTTGGAGATGTACCAGGAACGCAGCCAGCGCAGCCTGAATCGGCTGGAGGCGCTACTGGCCCGGCACTGGCCGGAGGCGCCCCACATCCTGTCACTGGACTCCGTCACGCTGCTGCAAACCTTGGCACACTACGGCTCTCCTGCCGCCGTGCGGGCAGCTCCGGAGGAGGCGCTGCAGCTGATGTGCCGAACCGGGCGCTCCGGGTTGAAGCCCGAGACCAGCGCACAGCTGCTGGCCAGTGCCGAGACCACCATTGGGAGGGCGTGCGAGGACGCCGAGCGGTACCTGCTGCAGACACTGGCCGAGGACCTGCTGGCCCAGCGTTTGGCGATTAGGGAGCTGGAGCGGCGTCTGGAGGCCCGCCTGGCCGATGATGAGATGCTGTCACGCCTGCACACCGTCGTGGGCCGTGTCACAGCCCTGATGCTGCTGGCTGAGCTAGGCTCGCCACAGGACTATCCCAGTGCGGCCCATTACCTGAAGGCACTGGGCCTCAACCTGAAAGAGCGCAGCAGCGGCAAACACAAGGGTCAGCTGAAGATCACCAAGCGCGGCCCCAGTATTGCCCGCCGCTACCTGTACTGGGCGGCGCTCAGGTGGCTCAAACACAACCGGGTGGTGAAGCATTGGGCCGAGGCAAAGGCGCAACGGGATGGTGGCAGCAAGAGCAAGGCGATCACCGCCATCATGCGCAAGCTGGTGCGGGCACTCTGGCACGTCGGGCGCGGAGCGATCTTTGATCCGAACCGCTTGTTCAATGTCGCGGCGCTACCCGCACTCAAGGCGGCCTGACGACTGAGTCGACAATGGCGCCAAACGCTACAACCGAACGGAAGCAATCGACCATGCGTTAACACCAGACGATACGAGCAACCCTTTGTGTCCTTGGGCGTGACCTTCGACCCATCCTGAGGCCCTTGCAGGCCCTTCCGGAGTCACGAGGCACGCCCCGGGATACTTCATGGACCGACATGCCCAAGGTAACTGAGTCGATGCCACCAAGCGGACATCCGATACTGAGAGGTTAGGCGTACCCCATGAAGGTCAATCCGGGACAGAAAGACCGCTCTTGGCACCCTGGCAAACAACACGGACCTCAATCTGCAGCAGTCTAACCGCAGGTCACAAATCCGTGTTGCCAAGAGACACCGTAAAACAGTGAGAAACAGGAGTTGACTAAGCTATGAGAGGGTGGGTAGAGCGATGCAGTGCACCCAGACCGTAGGGTGGAATGAGCACCGGAGGTGCAAATTCCACCGGTGCTGCCCGATTGCGATGAAGCCTGTTGTGTGCCCCGGCCAGGGTCCGATACCGCCGAGGGAACGCCACCCGGAATGCGATTCACCGGTGGAACGCCACCCGGTGGAATTCGCTTCGCTCATTCCACCCTACGGAGGCGCTCGAGGTCAGCGGAGGTCGGTCTGCCGTCCCCGGGCATTGACCGGTCGCGCCTGAATGCCGCAAGTGCGCCGGCGCTGCGCGAGCCCCAGAGGCCGTCGACGACGCCGGGACTGTAGTCGAGCCGCTGCAGCTGCCGCTGAACGTAGGAAGCGGTTGCCGGTCGACGCCGGTTTGCGCGGCCCGGCGAACACGGGTTGTCGCCTGGCTGCGCTGGGTGGCGTTGCTGGCCGCCAGCAGGCGGGCGCGTGCTTTCGCGGCCTTGTCGGCACCGGCCTGTGCGGACCGGTCCGCCCAGTACCAGGCCATGCCCGGGTCTTTCGGCAGTCCTATCCCGGCGTGGTAGCAGATGGCCAGGCGCAGCATGGCCTCGGGATGGCCTGCCGCGGCGGCACGACCGAGCCAGTAGGCGCCCCAGGCTTCGTCCTCGGGGATGCCCAGGCCATTGATATGGAGCCGCCCGAGCTGATAGGCGGCGTCCGGATGGCCGGCTTCGGCGGCCGGTTCCAGCCAGCGTACCGCGGCGCCGAAATCGCGGCCGGTGCCCCGGCCGGTCATATAGGCCATGCCAGCCATATAGGCGGCCTCGTCGGAGCCCAGGCGGGCGGCCTGCTTGAAGTGACCGAGTCCGCGGGCATAGTCCTGTTTTACGCCGACGCCCTGGGTGTAATCGAGGCCCAGGCGGTACTGCTGCGCCGCCCGCTCCGGATCATCCGGCAGGCTGCCGACCGGCAGCGGCAGGGCCGCGCAACCGGACAGCGCCAGCGCTGCCGCCAGCATCAGCGGCCGCAATCCGGCGAGGCTCAGCCTTCGGTGCGCCACTGAATCTTCTCCTGTTGGCCGTTTTCGATTCGCCACCACTCGTCCGGGTCCTGGCCGTTACTCCAGCCACCGACAATGCACCGGACCTGGGTCTCGAGTGCCTCGGCCGCTTCCAGGGCGCAATCGAGATCGCGTGTCCAGGGTGCGGTCGGACTTGAACCAGACGCTGGTCCAGGCCTTGCCGACGACCTTCTCGTGGATCATCACCGGCACTTTCGTCTCATCGACGATGCCGTCGTATTCGTGGATCAGGCCCTGGGAGAATTTCTTTTCGAAGGTCGAGCAGCGGTTTCTGAGCCACTGCTCCAGCTGCTCGAGGGAGCAGTTCTTGACGTAGATCTCGATATCGGGATGGCGCGGATCAGTCATGGGTGCGATCGTCGTTGAGGAATCGGTAGAGCCGAAGCAGGCTCAGGCAGAGGTAGCCGAAGGCTGCCAGTATGCTGCCGGTGCCGACCAGGATCAAGCCGAGCAGCGCCAGCAGTTCCCGCTGCCAGCTATCCTGCAGCAGCCGTTCCGCCAGCAGCACCAGGCCCAGTCCCGGGGCGAAGAGGCCGAAGCCGGCCAGCAGCAGGCTCAGGTTCTGCCGCGGCTTGTCGGCCCGGGCCAGCAGCCAGCGTCTGATCCTGCCCGGTTTCATCGGCGCTCACACAGCGCCAGGTTGACGTCCAGGCCGAGTTCGAGCCGGGAGAGGGCTGCCAGTGCGTCGCGCGAGGCCTGGGGCATGCGCCGGCTGTGGGGCGTCATCCCGAGCAGCGCCTGGATACTGTCGGCGCTGTCGAGGCTTAACCGGTACTGCACCCGTTCGTGCCGGCACAGCCGGAAGCGGTCGCCGAGCTGCGACAGCGGGTCGTAACCGGACGGGCGTACCTCGCGGTAGATCAGCCGGCGCAATTCAATCAGATGGTCCTCGCCGGGCCAGGCGATCAACAGCAGGCCACCCGGTTTCAGTACCCGGGCCAGTTCATCCGGCATCAGGCGGCTGAACAGCAGGCTCACGGCATCGAAGCTGGCGTCGGCGAAGGGCATTTCGGCGCCGGAGGCGACCAGCCAGCGAATCGAGCGGCTGCGCTGGCAGGCCGCGCGGACCGCGGGCTTGGAAATGTCCAGGCCGTTGAGCTCGGCCGCTATGCCACTATCCAGCAGGGCCTGTTCCAGGCGGGCGCTGTAGTAGCCCTCGCCGCAGCCCAGGTCCAGCAGTTGCGCCGGAGCCGTCCGGCCCTCGAGCGCCTCTCCCAGCAGCGCGTTGATCCGGTCCGACAGGGGGCGTAGTGGCCCTGATCGAGGAAGTCGCGCCGCGCCTGTACCATGGGGGCGTTGTCGCCCGGGTCCTTCGAGCGCTTGCGCTGTACCAGCAGCAGGTTCCAGTAGCCCTGACGGGCCTGGTCGAAACTGTGGCCGCCGGCGCAGCGCAATTGCCGCGCCTGCTGCGCCAGCGGTTCGCGGCAGACCGGACAGAGCAGCCCGATCATCGTGCCAGCAGTCGGGCAGTGATGTTTTCGTACAGATCCGACAGCGTATCGAGATCCCGGGTGCTGACGCGCTCGTTCAGCTTGTGAATGGTGGCGTTGCAGGGACCCAGTTCCACCACCTGGGCGCCGGTCGGGGCGATAAAGCGGCCGTCCGAGGTGCCGCCGGAGGTCGACAGTTCGGTCTCGATACCGGTAATGGCGCGGATCGACTCCTGACAGGCCTCGACCAGATCGCCGGCCGCGGTCAGGAAGGGCTGGCCGGACAGCACCCAGTCGATATCCCAGTCCAGTTCGTGCTGGTTGAGGATATCGCGCACCCTTGTCTTGAGCTCGTCGGCGGTGACTTCGGTCGAGAAGCGGAAGTTGAAGGCAATATCGACATGGCCGGGGACCACGTTGGTGGCGCCGGTGCCGCCGTTGATATTGGAAATCTGGAAGCTGGTGGGGGAAGAATTCGTTGCCGCCGTCCCAGACCTCGGCTGCCAGTTCCGCCAGTGCCGGTGCGGCCAGGTGAATCGGATTCTTCACCAGGTGCGGATAGGCGACATGGCCCTGGATGCCGCGCACCTTGAGGCTGCCGCTAAGAGAGCCGCGACGGCCGTTCTTGATGACATCGCCGACCCGGCTGGTGCTCGAGGGTTCGCCGACGATGCACCAGGTAATCTTCTCGCCGCGCGCCTCGAGATGATCGATCACGCGGGTGGTGCCGTTGATAAAGGGGCCTTCCTCATCGCTGGTGATCAGCAGGGCCAGGGAGCCCCTGTGATCCGGGTGATGTTCGATGAAGCGCTCGAGGGCCGTGATGAAGGCGGCCAGGCTGCCTTTCATGTCGGCGGCGCCCCGGCCGCAGAGCATGCCCTCGCTGATCTCGGGCTGGAACGGCGGGAACTCCCACTGCTCTTCGGGGCCCGTCGGGACCACGTCGGTATGGCCGGCGAAGCAGAGCACAGGACCCTCGTCCCCACGCCGTGCCCAGAAGTTCAGGGTGTCCTCGAACGGCAGTCGCTCGATTCTGAAGCCCAGGGCTTCGAGGCGGGCGATCATCAGTTCCTGGCAGCCGGCATCTTCCGGCGTTACGGAGCGCCGGCTGATCAGTTCGCTGGCCAGCTGCAGGGTGGGGGAAAGTTGGGTCATGGTCAGGCTTGAATCCGCAGTCGAATGGGAAGGCGTCAGGTAAAGCGGTATGAACCGGGCCCGCGTGGCGTTCGCGGATGCCCGGTGGGTAGTCGCCTTTTAGTTGTGCTTGTGCAGCTCGGCGTTCAGTTCGATGGCGCTCTTGTTGGTCTTGACCTCGATGCGCCCGTTCTGGGAGTTGCGGCGGAACAGCAGGTCCGGCTGACCGGCCAGCTCAGCGGCCTTGACCACACGAACCTCGTTGTTCTGGTCGTCCAGCAGGGTCACCTTGGAGCTACCGGTGACATAGAGGCCCGCTTCGACGGTGCAGCGATCGCCCAGCGGCAGACCGAGACCGGCATTGGCGCCCAGCAGGCAGTTCTCGCCGACCGAGATGACGACGTTGTTGCCACCGGACAGGGTGCCCATGGTGGAGCAGCCGCCGCCGAGGTCGGAGCCGTTGCCGACGACGACGCCGGCGGATATGCGGCCTTCGACCATGCTGACGCCGAGGGTGCCGGCATTGAAGTTGATGAAACCTTCGTGCATCACGGTGGTGCCTTCGCCGACGTGGGCGCCCAGGCGGATGCGGGCGGCGTCACCGACGCGGATGCCGGCCGGCACCACGTAGTTGGTCATTTTCGGGAACTTGTCGACCGAATGCACGTCCAGCACGCGGCCCTGGGCGCGGGCGGCCAGCTGGCGTTTGGGCAGCTCATCGAGTGCCACGGCGCCTTCGCTGGTCCAGGCGACGTTCGGCAGCTTGCCGAACATGCCGGTCAGATTGATGCCGTGGGGCTTGACCAGGCGGTGTGACAGCAGCGACAGCTTCAGGTACACCTCGGCGGTGGTCTGGGGCTCGGCGTCGGTTTCGAGGATGCAGACGACCAGCGGCTGCCGGGTGCCTTCGAGCACTTCGACGATCTCGGCCTGTGCCTCGGCATCGACCGACAGGAAGGCCGCTTCCAGTGCCTTGAGCTGGGATTCCCCGATCTCGAAAGTCTGGTTGCCGCCTTCGTAGCCGAGGGCGTCGCCGACCGCCTTGATCAGACTGTCCGGTGCGTTCAGCAGCGGGGTGTTGAAGTACACCTCGAGCCAGTCGCCGGCCGAAGATTTTGTGCCTACTCCGAGGCCGAAAGCAAAGTTGGTCATCTTGTCACTCCAGTCGTGTTTAGTTTGCGAGCAGTCGCGCATAGTCGTCGGCCCTGAAGCCGAGGTGGCGCGCGTCGCCGGTATCCAGCAGCGGGCGCTTGATCATCGCCGGCTGTGCCAGCATCAGGTCGATGGCGCCGGCTTCGTCAATGCTGTTCTTGACCTCGTCGGGTTGGGCGCGCCAGGTGGTGCCGCGCCGGTTCAGCAGGGCCTCCCAGCCCAGCTCCGCCGCCCAGGCCTCCAGCTGGCTGCGCGCGAGGCCATCGACGCGATAGTCGTGGAAGCGGTATTCGATACCGGCTTCGTCCAGCCATTTGCGCGCCTTCTTGATGGTGTCGCAGTTCTTGATTCCGTAAAGGCAGATCATAGGTCAAACCTTGTCACTGTGTTCTTGGTGCATTTGTGGGAGCCCGCTCTGTGGGCGAAATCCCACCTACAGGGACTCCACGTAGGCCCGGATACGCTCGGCCGCCTCGACACACTCCTCGAGTGTGGCGACCAGGGCCATACGCACGAAACCGGCGCCCGGCAGGCGGCCATCGACCTCGCGGGACAGGTAGCGGCCGGGCAGTACCGTGACGTTCTGCTGCTCGAACAGTCCCTGGGCGAACTTGTCGTCGTCGATCGGCGTCGGCGCCCAGAGATAGAAACTGGCGTCGGGCTGGCATACGTCCATTACCGGCGACAGGATCTCGACGACACGGGCGAACTTTTCGCGATACTTGTCGCGGTTTTCCAGCACATGAGTCTCGTCGTTCCAGGCCGCTATCGACGCCAGCTGGTGCTGCACCGGCATCGAGCTGCCGTGATAGGTGCGATAGCTCAGGAAGGGGACCAGCAGCGCGGCGTCGCCGGCGATGAAGCCCGAACGCAGCCCCGGCAGGTTGGAGCGCTTGGACAGGCTGTGGAACACCACGCAGTTGCGGTAGTCGTCACGGCCAAGCTCGGCGCAGACCTGCAGCAGACCGACCGGCGGCAGGGCCTCGTCGAAATAGATCTCCGAGTAGCATTCGTCCGAGGCGATGATGAAGTCGTATTCGTCGGACAGCGCGATCAGCTTCTTCAGCACGTCGCGGCCGATCACCGCGCCGGTGGGGTTGCCGGGCGAGCAGAGGAACAGCAACTGGCAGCGGCGCCAGACATCGGCCGGTACCGCATCGAAATCGGGAATGAAGCCGCGTTCGGCATCACAGTTGAGGAACCAGGGCTCGGCACCGGACAGGTAGGCGGCGCCTTCGTAGATCTGATAGAAGGGGTTCGGCGAGATCACCAGGGCATCGTCGCGACGATCGACGGCGGCCTGGGTGAAGGCAAAGATGGCTTCACGGGTACCGTTGACCGGCAGTACGGCACGGCTGGCATCGAGGCTGCCCGGCTTGAGCGAGAAACGACGGGTGCACCAGTCGGCGATGGCCTGGCGCAGCTCCGGCATGCCGGCGGTGGTCGGGTAGTTGGCCAGGCAGTTCAGGTTGTCGGCCAGCACCTGGGCGACGAAGGCCGGCGACGGATGCTTGGGTTCGCCGATCGACAGGGCGATATGGGCCTTGTCGGCCGGCGGCGTCACCTGGGCCTTGAGGTCGGCCAGTTTTTCGAACGGGTAGGGCTGAAGCTTCTCGAGGTCCCGGTTCATCGTAAAAAGTGTCCCAAGGTTAATGGCCTGCGCGGCGAATCGAAAAAGGTAACGGATTATAGCGAATCCGCCCCTTGCGATTAACCCCCGAGCAGAAGACAGGATGTAGGATGGGCGCAGCGATGCAATGGCACGGTATTAAACGATCACGGCACAATATGGGCATCGCCTAACCCATCATATCGATCGTCGTACAGATCGATTGGTATCGGATGGCGTCCTCCGTGAACTCGACGGGATCGAGCAGTCTGTAGCCTGGAATGAGCCTGTGAATTCCGGGTTTGCGTAACAGCTCGCTGGAATTCACCCCTTCGGGGTTCATTCCAGCCTACAGGTTCACCACCATTACCCTTGAATCCCCCTCCGTGAGCTTGGCGGGATCGAGCAGGCGCCTGAGCTCTTCCCGCGACAGGTCGGTCTCTTCGGCGGCGACGTCGATGACCGGGCGGCCCTCTGCGTAGGCTTTCTTGGCGATGGCGGCGGCTTTCTGGTAGCCGATGATCGGGTTCAGCGCTGTCACCAGTATCGGGTTGCGGGCCAGGGCGGCCTGCAGGCTCTCCTCGTTGACCTTGAAGCTGCGGATGGCCTTGTCGGCCAGCTGCCGGGCGGCGCTGGCCAGCAGCTGTTCGCTCTGCAACAGGTTGTGGGCGATCACCGGCAGCATCACGTTGAGTTCGAAGTTGCCGTGCTGGCCGCCGACGCTGATGGCGGCATCGTTGCCGATCACCTGGGCGCCGACCATCACCACGGCCTCCGGGATCACCGGGTTGACCTTGCCCGGCATGATCGAGGAGCCGGGCTGCAGGGCCTGCAGCTCGATCTCGCCGAGTCCCGCCAGCGGGCCCGAGTTCATCCAGCGCAGGTCGTTGGCGATTTTCATCAGTGCGCAGGCGCAGGCCTTAAGCTGACCCGAGAGTTCGACCGCGGTGTCCTGGCTCGACAGGGCGCAGAACAGGTTGGCCGCCGGCAGCAGCGTCAGTCCGGTGAATTCGCTCAGGCGCCGTGCCATCCGGGCCGAGAATTCCGGGTGGGCATTGATTCCGGTGCCCACGGCGGTACCGCCCTGGGCCAGGCGATGCAGACGGTCGCGGCTGTCCTCGAGTCGGCGCATCGCCAGCTGAATCTGTCCGGACCAGCCCGACAGTGCCTGCGACAGCTGCACCGGCATGGCGTCCATCAGATGGGTACGGCCGGTCTTGACCAGCCCCTCGAGCTCCTCGGCCCGGCTGTCGATGGTCACCTGCAGGTGGTGCAGCGCCGGCAGCAACGCCTCGTCGAGCACCAGGGCGGCGCTGAGATGAATGGCGGTCGGAATGACATCGTTGGAGCTCTGGCCCATATTGACATGATCGTTCGGGTTGACGGCCTCGCCGCACAGCTGCGAGGCCAGGGTGGCAATCACCTCGTTGGCATTCATGTTGGAGCTGGTGCCGGAGCCGGTCTGGAAAACGTCGACCGGAAACTGGTCGAGGTACTCGCCGGCGGCGATGGTGCGTGCAGCCTGGCTGATGGCGCCGGCGATCTCCGGTTTCAGCAGGCCGAGATCGGCGTTGCACTCCGCGGCCGCGGCCTTGATCAGCGCCAGGGCCCGTATGAAGGCGGGCGGCAGTCTCAGACCGCTGATCGGGAAGTTCTCCACCGCGCGCTGTGTCTGGGCGCCGTAAAGGGCGTCGGCCGGTACCTGGAGCTCGCCCATGCTGTCCTGTTCGATACGATATTGACTCATCTGCCGCCTCCTCCCGTCGCTGCCGCGTGGGCCACTGTTTCCGTGCAGGTCCCGGGCCGGATGGCCGCGGAACCCTCTAAATATAGCCGGCCGCAAAGCGGTCAGGGGTTGTGCGGCGCCGCAACTTCGGCTAAATGTTTGATAAAAAGAGGGAGGATAGGGATGCAGGCAGACATGCGTTTACATCCGCGGGTGGGCGTGGACCTGCCGGCGGAACTCGAGCCGTATGGCGGAGACAGCCTCGACGTGCGACTGATCAACCTCAGCGTGGGCGGTGTGCTGATCGAGGGAGGCGAGCAGCTGGACAGTCTGCTCGATGCCAGTCGTCGCCTGAAGTCGGGCACACCGGTCGAAGTCAATCTTCACTTCGGGCTGGAAGCCGGGCCGGTTCACTGTCACTGTCGTCTTGTCCACATGCAGCGTCTGGCACAGAATCGCTACCAGCTGGGCATGAAGATTCTCAGTGTCGCCGACGACAGCCTGGAGCTGCTGAGCCGCTACGTCGAGTCGCGCTTGCACTGATCAGACGAAGCGGGGGAAAATTTCATGCGTACCGGCACTGTTACTGCCCTCAACGCCCGGGGGTTTCACCGACTCCGGTATCACGAGTGGGGCAGTGCGGACAACGAGCGCGTACTGGTGTGCGTGCATGGCCTGGCCCGCAACAGTCGCGACTTTGACGAACTGGCCCGGAGTCTGTCGCGCGAGTTTCGCGTAGTCTGTCCCGATGTCGCCGGCCGCGGCGGCAGCGACTGGCTGCCGGCGCCGGACGCCTATCAGCTCGGCCAGTATCTGAACGACATGACGGTGCTGCTTGCGCGCCTCGATGTCGAGCAGGTGGACTGGATCGGCACCTCGATGGGAGGGCTGATCGGTCTCTGTCTGGCCGCCCTGCCCAACAGTCCCATCAGGACCCTGATACTGAACGATATAGGCCCCTTCGTTTCCCGCGAAGCCCTGCAGCGCATCGCCGGTTATCTGGGCGAGCGGCATTTCGACAGCCTCGAGGCCGCCGAGGCCGGCTGCGCCAGACCTATCCGGCCCTGCGCAATATCGATGACGATCAGTGGCGACGTCTGGCGCAGGCGGGCTGCCGCGAACTGCCGGACGGCCGCCTGGCGCTGCACTACGATCCGGCGATTGCCGAAAGTCTGCGCGCAAATACCGACAGCGACCTCGATCTCTGGAGCCAGTGGCAGCAGGTCCGCTGCCCGCGCCTGCTGATCTGGGGCGAGGCCTCGGACGTGCTCAGGCCCGAGACGGTCGAGCGCATGCAGCGCGAGACACCTGCCCTGGAGGTGCTGAACCTGCCCGGCATCGAGCATGCGCCGTCGCTGATGGAGCCGGCGCAGATCGAGGCCATCACCCGCTGGCTGCGCGGTCACCGTCACCTCTGATCACTTCATGGCGCCAAGGAATCCCCTATGAGTTTGCTGACCCGCTGGCCGCAAGATCAGCTCTGCCTGAGCGCCTCTGAGCGGCGTCGGGCGGTCGATGCCGTCGAGCGCGCCTTTGCCTCGACCCTCGAGTCGTTGCGGGTCGATATCGGCCTGGTTGAAATGTTCGAGGCGATCCACGTTCCTCTGGCGGCCTGGCTCGTCTGTCACCGGCGGCGGCGGGGAGGGCCGCTGGTGGTGGGGGTCAACGGTGCCCAGGGCGCCGGCAAGGCGACGCTGTTCAACCTGCTCGAGGTGACGCTGAGCGAAGGTTTCGGCCTGAGGGTGGCGGGCCTTTCGATCGATGACCTCTACAAAACCCGGGCAGAACGCGAGCGTCTCGCGGCCGAGGTGCATCCGCTGCTGCGTACCCGCGGCGTGCCCGGCACCCACGATATCGGGCTCGGCATCGAACTGCTGCATGCACTGAAGCGGGATACCGGGCAGCCGCTCCGGATACCGGTCTTCGACAAGTCGATCGACGACCGCTGTCCGGCCTCGGTCTGGCAGGAGTGGACGGGCCCGGCCGATGTGGTGGTGCTGGAGGGCTGGTGCGTCGGCGCCCGCTCACAGGAGGAGGACGACCTGAAGGCGCCGGTCAACGAACTGGAGCGGCGGGAGGATCCGGACGGTGCCTGGCGGCGCTACGTCAACGACCAGCTCCAGGGGCCTACCGCGAGCTGTTTTCACTGATCGATGTTCAGATCATGCTCAGGGTGCCGAGTATGGACGTGGTCTACGAGTGGCGTTCACTGCAGGAGCAGAAGCTCGCCGAGCGGATGCAGCACCTGTTCGATACCGGCGAGGCGACCGATCATCTGCGCATCATGGGCCAGACTGAAATCCGCCACTTTATCCAGCACTACGAGCGCCTCACCCGTTTCATGCTCGAGGAGATGCCGTCGCGGGCCGATGTCACGCTTTACCTCAACGACAACCACAAGATCGCCGATATCCGCGTCAACAGGCCGCTGCCCGGGTGCAGTGACGCGTGACGCGTGACAAGTGACGATAGCTCCCGTAACCCGTAACCCGTAACCCGTAACCCGTAACGCTTCACCTCAAATCGGCAGCAATACCGTCGACGCGGCGCCATGCACCACCCGGTTGATGGTGCGGTTCTGGGTATCGGCGATGATCCGGGCCATCATGTCCTGCAGCGCGATCAGCTTGCCGAAGGTGCGGGCAAAGCTGAGGTTCTGCACTCCGGCGTCGCTGAGCCCGTTGGCGTATAGAAAGGGTTCGCCGCTGTCGTCCTGGCTGTGGTTGAGCTGCCAGGCGATGCGCTCGAGATTGCGGGCGCTGTTGTAGAGCTTCTGCTGGTCGATCTCGTCGAGCAGGAAGAACTCGTCCTGGCCGTTGTAGGCCAGGTGCAGCATGCCGCTGATACCGACCATCAGCGCGAACACCCTGTCCCCCTCGAAGGCGGGGTCGAAGGCCAGCGGGATGGCATGGATGCCATAGCGGTTGTCCAGTTCGGCGAAGCGGGTCCGGCGCGGAAATTCGAACAGCTGGTAAAGCCGCTGGGATACGGTGGTGCCGGGCGGGGCCTTGGCCAGCTCCCTCGGGTTGCGCCGGTACAGCTTGAGCATCAGCTCGCGGCAGAGACGGTTGACCTCGGCGATATGGGCATCGGTGACCATGTCGATATCGGATTTGGCCAGGTTGCGGACCTGGAACGGGCGGGTCTCCTGGGGTGCGCAGCCGGTCAGGGACAGGGCGATCAGCAGGATCAGATACGTTATCGGTCGCATACAGCTCATAGTCTTCCCATCTGGATCGATTGTAGCCGGCCGCTGGCGTCCGTGCCGTGGCCAGCCTGGAATCAGGTGGCCGGCACGGGCGGCTCGCCCGCCGTCTCGGGCGGTTTCTCGGGCTGCTGCTCCAGCAGCCGGAAACGGCTGCCGTTGGCGACCCGCTCGCCGTCCGCCGGCGAGCGGAAGGCGATGCCGCCGCCGACCAGGCTTTCGAGCGTGGGACTGTCGAATTTCAACCCCTTGAAAAGATCCAGGTCGGCGTGAATGCCGCTGATATTCCAGAACTGGCTGCCTTCCCGTACCAGGTGCGCGTGCTCGCTGCGGACGTGGACGAAGACCTCCACGCTCTGGCCATCCCCGGAGAGCCGGTAGCCTGTGACTTCACCGACCGGCACCTGGCGATAGAAGAGGCGGCTGCCCTTCTCCAGAGCCCCCAGCTGGCCGGCATCGAGGATCAGGTTGATGCCATTGCCGTAATAGTCCTGGGGCGCATCGCTGGCGGCAACGAAGTGGCGGCTGGCTTCGGCATGCTCCGGCCCCGGGCGGACCTCGACATGGTTGCCGAACAACAGGTTGGCCGGGTGGCGAATCGCGGACAGCCTGATCTCCGGTTCGGTAATCCAGAACCAGCTGCCCTTGCGCGCCAGGAAGTGCCCTTCGCGGAAGAGTACCGCCCGGGCATCCAGGGTGCCCCTGGCGTCGTGCAGCCGTACGTCCTCGATGCGGCCCACCTCCAGTCCGCGATAGCGGATCGGCGCGCCGGCCTGAAGCTCCTGGTCGCCCGGGAACAGTATGCGGATCTCCAGTCCCTGCTCGACGCTGCTGTCGTGATCCTTGTAGAGACGGAAAACCTGTTTCGGCCCGACCGGCGCACCGCCCGGCGGTGTTTCGAAGGCGATGCCGCCGGCCACCGCCGAAGCCAGTGATTCCGTCCTCAGTTTCAGTCCCTGCCGGGGACTGACGCTCGCCGAAACCCCGCTGGCATTCCAGAATCGCGACTGGCTGCTGACGAGCTCGCGGTAGGGCTTGTCGATCAGCAGCTCGATCTCGACGTGGCTGCCGTCCCCGGCGAGCCGATAGTGACTGACCCGGCCGACCGGCAGCTGCTTGTACAGCACCGGTGACCCGACGCCGAGGGAGCCGAGGCTGTCGGCCTCGAGGCGAATCATCTTTTTCTCGGCGCGTTCGGCATACAGCAGGCGTCCGTGGCCGGAGGCCTCGTCGAAGTCCTCGTAGAGTCGGAAGCGCTGGCTCGGTTGCGCCGCCTCGGGGTCGCGGATGTCCGGTGTGAAAAAGCTGATGCCGCCGGCAACCAGGGAACGCAGCGACTCGGTTTCCAGTTCGACGCCTTCGAGACTGGCGGCGAAACGCACGCCACTGCTGTTCCAGAAACGGCTGTGGCGGGCCACCAGCTCGCGGTAATGCTCGCGGACCACGCCGTGAATCAATACCCGTTCACCCTTGTCGATGAGCTCGTAGCCGGTGACGCTGCCGACGGGCAACTGGCGATAGAGAATCGGCGAGCCGCGCGAGATCGACCCCAGGCGCTCGGTCACCAGCTCGATCGGCAGACCCTGGTAGATCGGCGGGCGTGCGGGGGCCATCTCCAGTGCCTCGAAGCGGAACTGCTCCTGACCGGT
Source organism: Marinobacterium aestuariivivens (assembly GCF_042661465.1). Lineage (NCBI taxonomy): Bacteria > Pseudomonadati > Pseudomonadota > Gammaproteobacteria > Oceanospirillales > Oceanospirillaceae > Marinobacterium > Marinobacterium aestuariivivens. The sequence continues at coordinate 3,111,647 of NZ_JBHSWE010000001.1, forward strand.
GCCCGGTTCCAGCTCGATATGGCTGCCCTTGACCAGGGAGCGCCAGTCGCCGAGGCTGTCGAGGCTCAGCTGGGGGCGTTCGAGCCAGAAGCGGCTGCCGCTGCGCAGCAGGTTGCGCGCCCGCGGGTCGATCAGCAGTTGGGCGCGCAACTGGCTGAAATCGTCGCTCAGGTGCAGCGACCGAACGCGGCCGACGCGGATGCCCTGGCTGATGACATCGGTTCCCTCGCTGAGGGCGGCGGTGCCGGGAAACAGCAGTTCGACCTCGATGCCGTCCTCGGCCGCCTCGAAATCGGCGTAGAGCTTGAACTGGTCGCCACTGTCGGCCGGAGGGGATTCGAAGGGGGCGTTGAAGAAATGGATGCCGCCGGCGATGATCGCGGCCAGGGAGCCAAAACGCACATCGATCTTGGGCAGGTCCGCCTTGACCTGGATGCCGCTGGCGTTCCAGAAGCGGGAGTTCTTTTTCACCAGGTGGGTGTAGCGCGGCTCGATATAGAGGTCGATCAGAATATCGTCGCCGGTTTCCGACAGGCGATAATCGACCACCTCGCCGACATCGATGTGGCGGTAATAGACGCGCGAGCCGCGATTGAGGGATTCGGCGCTGTCGGCGAACAGGGTGATATAGAGCCCCTCGTCGTCCTTGGTCGGCGGCGGCGGCTCCTTGCGGGCGCGAAAATGCCGTGCCGGTGGGCCTTCACCGGGCTTGACGCCGATATAGTAGCCCGAGAGCAGGGTCTCGAGGCCGCGTACCCCGGACAGCGAAACCTGGGGTTTTACCAGCCAGAACTCGCTGTCCTCGTGCAGCAGCTGTTCGGCTTCGGGGGCAACCTGGATGATCGCGGTGACGGTGCGCAGGTCCTCGTTCAGGCGCAGCGACGTCAGGGTACCGCCGGGCAGTCCCTTGTACAGCAGCTTGGTCTTGTTGATCTCCAGCCCCTCGGCCGAGTCGAAGACCACCTGAATCTCGATGCCGGCTTCGCGGTAGTTCTTGTATACCAGCCAGCCGGCAATCAGTGCTGCCAGCAGCGGCAGAATCCACACCGCCGAGGGGCCTCGATGTTTGCGGATCAGGGCCGGGGGGCTGGGCGTTTCGGTCATGCTACAGCCTCGACGGTTTTCAGGTGCCGGTTGGGGGCATATCGGTTGCGACTCGCTATGGTGTGGTACGGTGCCTGGCGCCAGTAACGGCAGAATCCCCTCATACAAGAAGATGGCCCTCGATGCCTGCGTACCAGGGCGGGCGGTGGACTGGGCGTATCACTCATTTACGGCCTCGGTGCATTCACTGTTCCTTGTGCGAGCCTAGCGGATTGCGCGGCCCATGGCGATCATCCGGCCGCCTGCGATGCCTGCAGATGGCGGTCCCAGATCAGCCGGGTGTCGAATTTCTGCGCCGCCACCATGGTGCAGATCACGACGGCGGCGAAGGCGGTGGCGCCATGGTTGCCGATGATATGGGTCAGGTTGCCGAGCTGGACCAGGGCCACCAGGATACCGACCACGAAGATATCCAGCATCGACCAGCGCCCGACCCATTCGACGAAGCGGTACATCAGCATCTTCTGGCGCAGGTTGGTGGTCCAGCCCAGCTGCACCGTCAGCAGCAGGATCAACATGCCGACCAGCTTGCCGACCGGAATAATGACGCTGGCCACCAGTACCACCAGGGCGATCCAGAACAGGCCATGCTGGGTCAGCTCGACGACGCCCTCGAGAATGGTGCTCGGCTCGCCCCGTCCGAGGGTGCGCACCGTCATGATCGGCAGCATATTGGCGGGGATCAGCAGAAAACCGGCGGTCAGGACCAGAGACCAGGTCCAGGCCAGGGAGTGGGGTGTACGGGGGTGCAATCGCCCATGGCAGCGGGGGCAGTGCAGCTCCTCCATGGCGGCCGGGCACAGCAGATGACAGTCGTGACAGTTGATCGGTTGCTCGCCGGGCCGGATGTCAGGCAGGGGATTTGGATGTCGCTCGCCGATCAGGCGCCAGAACAGATCGCGATCCAGCATGGTGGAGCTCAGGATGGTGATCAGGATCAGGGCCGCCAGGCTGTAAACGCCGAGCCCGGGTTCGACGCTGGCGACATCGATCAGCTTCACCACCGACACCAGGATACCCAGCAGGTAGACTTCCAGCATGCCCCATTCGTCGAGGTACTGATAGCTGCGCAGCGCCAGGGCGGTGCCGCGCCAGAGGCCGCCACCCTGCAGCGAGGCGCTGACGTAGAACAGCAGCAGCAGTTTCGTCAGCGGCACCAGCATCGCGAACAGCAGAATCAGCAGCGCCACCAGCCAGAGGCCGTCGGCATAGAGGGACATGGCACTGGAAAAGATGGTCTGGCTCTGGCGCAGGCCGAGGGCCTCGAGGCTCAACAGTGGATAGAGATTGGCCGGCAGAAACAGGATCAACCCCGCGATGGCCAGCGCCAGGGTGCGCTCGACACTGTTGTGGCGAGCCGAGATCAGCGTGGAACCGCAGCGCGGACAGCGTGCCGAGTGGCCTGGCGGGACCCGTGGCCGGGCCAGCAGCAGATCGCAGTGATGGCAGGCGATCATTTTGTCCATACTATGTAAGGCTTCCCGATTACAACCGACACTATAGCCTTTGCACAAAGGCTGTATGTTCATCCATTGAGCGTACCAGTATGCCAGATTCCGTCCCCAAGCCCATATCCGAATGGCTGCGGCAACAGCGACGTCCGGCCGTGGCCCGGGTCACGCGTCTTGGCGGTAGTCGCGGCTCCGTCGTCAGCCGGCTCGACCTGCATGACGGCAGCCGCCTGCTGCACAAGTGCTATCGTGCCGATGCCGCCGAGGCGGTGGCGGCCGAGGCGCGTGGCCTCGAAGATCTTGCGCGAACCGGGCCGGTCGCGGTGCCGGCGGTGCTTTACCAGTATGGCGATTCACTGTTGCTGGAATATATCGACGGTGCCGCGCCGGCCGACGACTTCTGGGCACGGCTCGGTGAAGGTCTGGCCGCGCTGCATCTGAAGCCCAAACCGGCTTTCGGCTACGGTATCGATTCGTTTTGCGGCGGTACCCGCCAGCCGAACATGAAACTGTCCGATGGTTATCGCTTCTTTGCCGAGCGCCGGCTGCTCCATGGGGCCCAGCTCTGTTTCGGGCGTCGACTGCTGAGCCGGGACGAGGTGCAGCAGCTGGAGTCAATCGCCGCGCGACTGGAGCAGTGGTTGCCGCAGGACGATCCGCGGCTGCTGCATGGCGATCTCTGGTCCGGCAATGTACTGGCGGGCGCCCGGGGCCAACCGGTGCTGATCGACCCGGCGGTCTACTGGGGCTGGGCCGAGACGGACCTGGCGATGACCCGGCTGTTCGGCGGTTTCGATCCGGCATTCTACGAGGCCTACCAGGGTGTCAGACCGCTGTTGCCGGGCTGGGAGCAGCGCGCCGAACTGTACAACCTCTGGCACCTGCTCAATCATCTCTATCTGTTCGGCGGCGGCTACAAAGCGGCGGTTCGTGATCTATGTCGTCGTTATGGCCGCTGATCTGTTGTAACGTGCGCGCGGGTTGCCTGTGACTAGCGACAGGTGACAAGTGACGCGTTACGCCTTAGGCGTTACGCGCTAGGATAGGCACCTACCCCTTTCGAAAGCCGGATCCCTGCCTGGGGGTGACGGACACAGAGGAAAACCAATGACAGACAACACGGGCAACTACAAGGCGCTGCGACGGGAGTATCAGGCCAAGTCGCTGGGGCGTGCGGACCTGCAGCAGGACCCGGTCGACCAGTTCAGCCGCTGGCTCGAAGAGGCACGCGAGGCGCTGCCCGATGACGCCACATCGATGACACTGGCCACCGCCGATGCCGACGGCACGCCGTCGGCCCGGATCGTGTTACTGAAGCATTTCGACGCCGAAGGCTTCTGCTGGTACACCGACTACCGCAGCCGCAAGGGGCGGGAACTGGCGGCCAATCCCCGGGCCGAGCTGCTGTTCTACTGGCCGGCGCTGGAGCGCCAGGTGCGTATTACCGGCACTGTCGAGCGGCTGCCGGAAGCATACGGCGAGACCTATTTCAATGAGCGCCCCGTCGGCAGCCGTCTCAGCGCCGCGGCTTCGCACCAGAGTGCCGTGATCGAAAGCCGGGCGCTTCTGGACGAGCGGGTCGAGCAGCTGCGCTCAGCCTGCCCCGACGGCAGGATTCCGAAACCGCAGGACTGGGGCGGCTACCGTCTGCGGCCGCTGCGCTTCGAGTTCTGGCAGGGGCGGGCAAGCCGGCTGCACGACCGCTTCAGTTTCCGGCTCGAGGACGGTCGCTGGATTGTCGAGCGGCTGCAGCCATGACGGAACTGAGCCTGCACAGCGTCGAGCCCGGGGAGCCGGCCGGCGCAGCCGTTATCTGGCTGCACGGTCTGGGTGCGGATGGCTCGGACTTTGTTCCGGCGGTGCCGCTGCTCGAGCTGCCGCCGTCGCAACCGGTGCGCTTCCTGTTTCCCAATGCGCCGGTGCGCCCCGTGACAGTCAACGGCGGCTGGCCGATGCCGGCCTGGTACGACATTCTGGAAATGAATATCGAAAGGCGCATCGACGAGGCGTCGCTGGATCACTCGGCACAGCAGATCGGCGTTCTGATCGAACGGCAGCTAGCGCAGGGCATCCCCGCCGAGCGCATTTTCCTGATCGGCTTTTCCCAGGGGGAGCCGTTGCCTATCATACGGCCCTGCGTTATGAAAAAACGCTCGGGGGCGTGGTGGCGCTCTCGACCTACCTGGCGACCAGGGCGCGGCTGCATGAGGAGCTTCATCCGGCCAACAGGTCGCTGCCGCTGCTCCTGTGCCATGGCGATTACGACGATGTGGTGCCGCTGACGCTCGGACTGCGGGCGCGGGATGAGCTGCAACAGCTGGGACTGATGCCTGAATGGCAACAGTATCCGCTGGCCCACGAAGTCAGCGCCGCCGAACTGAAACGGGTGGGCGACTGGCTCACCGAACAACTGCAGAGGAACTCTGGATGAAAGTCGCTGAAAATGCGGTCGTCAGCTTCCACTACCGGCTCTACGACGAGGAGCGCAATCTGATCGACGATACCCGCGATGGCGCGCCGCTGCCCTACCTGCATGGGCACGCCAATATCATCGCCGGGCTGGAGCAGGCGATGGCCGGACACGAGGCCGGCGAGACCCTGCGTCTGCGGGTGCCGCCGCAGCTGGGCTACGGACTCTATGACGAGGACAAGGTGCGAACCCTCGAACCCTCGTTCTTCGACGGACTGGGCAAGGTCGAGGTCGGCATGAGCTGTCAGCTCGAAGACGATGAAGGCAATATGGAGCTGGCGGAAGTGATCGAGATCGACGACGAGGGGGTCACGGTCGACAGCAACCATCCCTATGCCGGCCGCACCCTGGACTTCGAGGTCGAAATCGTCGAGGTACGGGCCGCGACCGACGCGGAGCTCGCGAAGGGGCGCATCGACCCCGCATGATGATGTCGCTGGTGCGCCGCGGCGCCGTACTGCTCGTCGGCTGTCTTTTGCTGGCAGGGTGCGGGCGGGAGCCTTCGCTCGATTACCTGCCGCCCGGAACCCCGGTGCTGGCATTCGGCGACAGTCTGACGTACGGCACCGGAGCCTCGCCGGCCGAAAGCTATCCGGCCCGGCTGGCCGGTCTTACCGGCTGGGCGATGGTCAATGCCGGCGTGCCGGGCGAGCTAGCCGAGCAGGGCCTGCCCCGGCTGCAACGCCTGCTGGAGACCGAGTCGCCGGCACTGGTGCTTCTCTGTCATGGCGGCAACAATCTGCTGCGCGGTCAGCCGGAGAGCCGCGTTCGCGAGACGCTCGCGCGGATGATCGAACTGGCCCGCGAGCAGGGCGCCCAGGTCGTGCTGATCGGGGTGCCGAAGCCGTCGCTGCTGGTCAGAACCGCCGGCCTCTACGAAGAACTGGCCGATGAGTACGGGCTGGTGTTTCTGCCCGACGCCATCGCCGACACCCTGTCGGAACCTTCCCTCAAGTCCGATCAGATCCATCCCAATGCCGCCGGCTATGCCCGCATTGCCGACGAGCTCCTGAACCTTCTTCAGTCAGCCGGCGCGCTCTATTAACCTGGCTGACAACTAGGTTCCCTACCTATTTGTCAGTCACGCCACGGAAACGGGCGCAGGTGCGCGGACATGCTGGTTTCCGTGGCGCTCGCATTGGCCTGCGGCCAATGATGAAGCGTCCCTGCTTCATGTATTAACCCGCCGGGTTAATAACTACATCTTCTCGCGCCATTTCAGGTCGCCAATCTGCACGTTGAGCCACTCGAAGCCGATACGACGGGCGACCGCGGCCGCGCCATCGAGACTCTTGAACTCGCGCTCGTCCTTGCTGCGCTGCAGGTTCAGCGTCACCAGCTCGTTCTCCCGGGTGACGAACTTCAGCGTCCAGCCCCGGGCCATCGATACCGGAATGGCCTGACAGGAATCGAACACACCTGCCTTGAAAAGAAGTTTAATTTCCCTTTCCTGCACTGTCTTAATTCCTATTTGATGTATCAATTATTTTTAGTGATCAGTATATAACCAGTTTTGTTCTGTGACAAATCCAAAAGACTTTTTGTTTTTATTTAACTTGTTGTTTTATAAAGGTTTTATATTGGCGTTCGGACAGGTCGCGCTCGGGGGATGGTTTTGTAAGTTATTGATTCAAAAAGCGGATCGGCTGAGCGCCGCCAGTGCCAGGCGTCGGATAAACATATTTTTGAAATTTCATAAAAAATTCATGACTTATCATAAAACAAATATTGATAATTCATTTTTTGCTATCGAGTGACGAACAGACAGGTCCACCCTCCGCTTCACAGACGCAGGCGCGAGTGCCCTGGAGTGCAGGTTTTAGTGGGGGCCTTATGGGTCTTACGGGTTGATGGCGGGGGGCTCGGGGTCGATGTCGTGGCGGGAATGGGAGGGGGTGTTGAATACTGTTTGACCAGCTGCGCTTTCTGGCTAAAATGGCGCGCCTTCCAGCCGAGAAGGGTGCTGGAGGGCATCCGCGGCGGCTCCCTGGACCGTCCGGAGGACCCATCAATACAGGCGTTGTCGCCTTTTGGAATCCGCGCTATGCACTGCCATCATTTCGCCGCCGGACGGTGTCGCTCCTGTACCCATCTGCCGACGCCCTATGCCGATCAGCTGGCATGGAAACAACAGCATGCCCGTGAGTTGCTGGCTGCCTGGCCCGATGCGAAATGGCTGTCGCCGGTGAGCAGCCGCGAGCGCGGTTTTCGCAACAAGGCCAAGATGGTCGTCAGTGGCAGCTGGGAGGCTCCGGTACTGGGTACGCTCGGCATGGCCGGACGTGGCGAGGATCTGCGTGACTGTCCACTTTATCCCGAAGCGCTGGCCTGCGCATTCGAACCGCTGATACGTTTTATCCGGCTGGCACGTATCGCCCCCTACGAACTGGCGAGCCGAAGCGGCGAGCTGAAGTACCTGCTGCTGACGCTGTCCGTTCAGTCCGGTGAGCTGATGATACGTTTCGTGCTGCGTTCCCAGGAGGCGGTCGGCCGCATGCGCAAGCATCTGGCGACGCTGCAGGACGAGTTGCCGCAGCTGCGGGTACTCTCGGTGAATCTGCAGCCCGAGCACAAGGCGGTGCTGGAAGGTGAAAGGGAGATACTGCTCAGCGGCAGCCGCACTCTGCAGATGCGGCTCAATGGGCTGCCGTTACATCTGCGGCCGCAGAGCTTCTACCAGACCAATGACGAGGTTGCCGCCGCACTCTATGCCCAGGCGCGGGACTGGTGCGACGAGCTCCAGCCCGGCGCGATCTGGGACCTGTTCTGCGGCGTTGGCGGCTTTGCATTGCATTGCGCGGCGCCGGGGCGTCGGGTGACCGGAATCGAGATCAGCACCGAGGCGATCCAGAGTGCCTGTCAGAGCCGTGACGAGCTGGCGCTGGCGGATGTCGAATTCCGCGCGCTGGATGCGGCCGACTTCGCCGCCGGGCAGACAGAGGTGCCGCCGCTGGTGATTCTGAACCCTCCCCGGCGCGGCATCGGTCCCGGGCTCTGTGCTTTCCTCGAAGCCTCGGCTGCCCGCTGGCTGATCTACTCGAGCTGCAATGCCCCGAGTCTGGCGCGGGATCTCGAGCGCATGCCGTCGTTCAGGCCGCTGCAGGTGCGCCTGCTCGACATGTTTCCGCACAGCCACCACTACGAGCTGATCACCCTGCTCGAGCGCGATGGCTAGCAGTCTGTCGGGCTTGATCGATCGTAGTATCCGTAGGATGGGTGGAACGACGCATGGTCACGGGATATCCGATCCTTACGCAAACAGGGCGTCGTGTAACCCATCTTAGGGTGTCGGGCCGGCATCGCAGCAGCCGGAGTCATTGATGGGTTACGCCGCAGCCGATCTCCTGCGCACTGACCGTACAGTGCCATTGCGGCTCCACCCATCCTACGCTTTCTAAAGCGCGATGAACCTAGAAAAACAGCCACCCGCCGCGGCTCAGGTCGTCCTTGCAGCCCTTGTACTGGGCGGCATAGCGGCGCGAGCGCTGATCGACCTTGTCCGCGACCCGCACCAGCCAGGCCTTGTGCCGGTAGCTGCCGTTGCGATACCCCCCAGCCCTCGTGATAGGCGAGGTACTGGCCGCGGGCGTCCCATTTCGACACCCCGGTCAGGCGCTGGGTCTTGTGGGTGTACCAGCCAACGAAATCCATGGCATCGGCGAAGTCGTCCCGCGACGACCAGCCATTGCCGGTCTCCCGTTCGTAGTCGCTCCAGGTGAGGGTCTTGGCCTGACTGTAGCCGTAGGCGGAGCTGGCGCGGCCATAGGGGATCAGCCCCAGAAACCAACGCATCGGCGGTCGGGCATCGTGGCGAAAGCCCGACTCCTGGTACATGATCGCCATGGGCACGTACACCGGCGTGCCCCAGCGCTTGTTCATGTCCAGGGCCGCTTCGTGCCAGTCGCTTTTTTCCTCGAAGATCGAGCAGATATTGTCGGGCTGACGGGGCGGGGCACTGCTGCAGCCGGCCAGGGTGAGAATCCCGGCGAGGGCGGCGAACAGTCGTGGCAAGGGAAACTCGTAAAGCATCTAACCGTCCTGGTCTGGTGTTGCCCCGAAACTTTAACAGAAATTGCAGGGGCTTGAAGCGATGAGTGGTGAGTCGTGAGGGCGTTAGGACGTAAGGACGTAAGGACGTAAGGGGTGGTACCCGTGAATACAGCCGCCCGGGCTTCTATTCTTAACTGAACGGGGTAAACCGATGGAGGCGATCATGACCATGCCGGGCGAAACTAGAGCGCCGGAGCCACAACTCGATCTGTTGCACGGAAGGGCCAGCGATCTGGGCGCAGGGCTGATCGTCAACCGACTGCTGCCGCAGCGGGCGCGGCGCATGATCGGGTCCTGGTGCTTTCTCGACCTGATCGGACCTGTCGAGTTTGCACCGGGAAAGGGCGTCGATGTCGCGCCCCATCCCCACATCGGCCTGCAGACCGTAACCTGGCTGATCGAGGGCGAACTGCTGCACAAGGACAGCCTGGGTTCGCTGCAGCGCATCGAACCGGGCCAGCTCAACCTGATGACCGCCGGCGCCGGCATTGCCCATTCCGAGGAGAGTCCGGGCGATCGCAGCGCGCGCATGCTCGGCGTGCAGTTCTGGGTGGCGCTGCCGCCGAATGCCGAGTGCTGCGAGCCGGCCTTCGAGCACCATGCCGAATTGCCGGACACCCTGATCGACGGGGTGCGCATCCGGGTGGTCATGGGGACCTATGGCCATCTGATGTCGCCGGCCCGCTGCCATTCGCCACTGTTGGCGGCGGAGCTGGCCAGCAGCCAGGGCGGCATGAGGACGCTGACGCTGGATCCGGATTTCGAGTACGGCATCATGGTGCTCAAGGGGCCCTCAAGCTGGAGGGACAGGGCCTGTCCCCGGGCAGCCTCTGTTATCTTGGCGGCCAGAGGCGCGCGCTGGAGGTTGCGTTGTCGGCGGGCAGCTGTTGTATATTGCTGGGCGGCATTCCCGTCGCAGAGCCCGTCAAGATCTGGTGGAACTTTGTCGCCCATCGCGAGGAGACGATCCGCTCCGCGCTCGACGACTGGAACAATGGTCGCCGCTTTTTGCCGGTATCCAGCTATGAGGGGCCCGCGCTGAAGGCGCCGGAATGGCCGCAGAACGGGCGGCTCAAATAACCGAACAGCAGGGCAGGGAACGTCTTCGAATGTCGAAAGTGTCACAGATACAGGATCTCGCGGCGCTGCTGCGCGCACGCACGCCGCTGATCGCGATCAGCAGCCATGACGAGCAACGGGTCGAGCGCCTGCTGCTGGAGCAGTTGACGGGGAGTGGTCGTCCCTTGTTCAAATGGAGCCTGACCGAAGGGCTGGCCCGGCTCGATACGCCGATGCCGCCGCAACGCATGCACGCCAAGCCGGTCGATGCACTGGGTCATATCCGTTCGGTGACCGTCCCCGGCATCTACCTGCTGGCGGATCTGCACCCCTTTCTCGACGATCCGCTGCATGTTCGCCTGCTCAAGGATATCGCCCTCGACGAACGCCACACACTGGTGCTGGTCAGTCATGAGCTCGAGATGCCGGCGGAGCTGGAAAAGCATGGCGCCAGCCTGCGTCTGGCACTGCCCGACGGGGCCGAACTGGAGGAGATCGTGCGTGACGAGGCACGGCTCTGGGCCCAGCACAGCGGTACCCGGTCCGGACCAGTAGTCGGGCGCTGGAGATGCTGGTCCGCAACCTCGCCGGCCTCGGCCGGCTCGATGCACGGCGCCTGGCGCGCAACGCGATACAGGACGATGGCGCCATCACCGACTCGGATCTGCCGGCGGTGATGGAGGCCAAATACAGGCTGCTGAGCCGCGAGGGTGTTCTGCAGTACGAATACGAGACCGTCGAGCCCGATCAGGTGGCGGGCTTCAGCCGGATGAAGCAGTGGCTCGGCACCCGGCGGCCCTTTTTCCTCGGCGAGGCGAAAACACCCGGCGGGGCATTGCCGAGGGGGCTGTTGCTGCTCGGGGTGCAGGGGTGTGGCAAGAGCCTGGCCGCGCGCTCGGTGGCCGGTGCCTGGGGCGTACCGCTGTTGCGATTCGATGCCGGCGCGCTGTACGACAAGTTCATCGGCGAGTCCGAGCGCCATCTGCGCGACGCCCTCGCCACCGCCGAGGTGATGGCGCCCTGTGTGCTCTGGATCGACGAGATCGAAAAGGGGCTCTCGACCGGTGATGGCGATCAGGGCACCTCGAAGCGCTTGCTGGGTACCCTGCTGACCTGGATGTCCGAGCAGCGCAGGGCCGTTTTCCTGGTGGCCACGGCCAACGATATTTCCGCGCTGCCGCCGGAACTGGTGCGCAAGGGGCGCTTCGACGAGGTGTTTTTCGTCGACCTGCCCGGTCCCTCGGCCCGTGAGGCGGCGCTGCGGATCCATCTGTCGCGCCATGATGCCGACCCGGACCGCTTCGATCTTGCCGGGCTGGTGGCCCGGAGCGAAGGTTTCTCCGGTGCCGAGATCGAGCAGGCGGTCGTATCGGCCTATTACGCGGCCCATGCCGGTGGCGCCGGGCTCTGCGACGCCGGGCTGCTGGCCGAGCTGGAGGCGACACGGCCGCTGTCGGTGCTGATGGCCGAGCCGGTGGCCCAGCTGCGACACTGGGCGCAGGAGCGGGCGGTTCCCGCCGACTGAGCGACAGGAATCAATACACAAGAGGAGAGGTCATGACCCAAGCAACCCGCGGACACTGCCTGTGCGGTCAGGTGCGATTCGAAATCGGCGGCGAGTTCAGGCGTTTCATGCTGTGCCACTGCAATCGCTGCCAGCGCGCCAGCGGTTCGGCCCATGTCAGCAACCTGTTCTGCAAACCCGATCAGCTGCACTGGCTGCAGGGGGAGGACCTGGTGCGGCGTTTCGAACTGTCCGATGCCGAGCGGTTCGGCAAGAGCTTCTGCAGCCATTGCGGGTCTCCGGTGCCCCATGTCGGTCGCGACGGCAGCTATCTGCTGGTGCCGGCCGGTTCCCTGGATGCCGACCCCGGGCTGCGGCCCCAGGCGCACATCTTCTGCGCCAGCCGTGCCATCTGGGACGACGACAGCCTCGCCGACGCGCCCCGTTTCGACGAGTATCCCGTCTAGCCCTGCCGGGTGGGTCCCGGTGGGAGCGGCTAAAGCCGCTCCCACAAAGGATGGCACTCAGGGCGGCTGTTCGCGGCTAAAACCGACCTCGGAAATATCGGCGCCCGCCATAGGAGCGCCGCACCCAAAGGGCACTTCCCCGGTGCGAACAACCTCGGTACCGTAACCTTTCGCCTCGGGGCGAGGCTCCTACGAAATATCGGCCATGGCACCTGTCACGATCAGGGGTGGCCATGAACCATAGAATCTCCCACGAAAACCTCCTACAGGTGCAGAGCCGGATATTTTTCGATCGATATCTTCCAAAGTCCGCGCTTTGGTTTAGAATCGCGCTGCCGGGTCTTCAGTCGTTATTCAGGCCCGGCCGCCTACCCTCCGATACTGACAGCTTGCCTCCTGCAAGAGCGTTTTCCGGGCCACAGCATTTGAAACAGCGCTATCTCGAATTCGACTACCTGCGGGGTATCGCGATCCTGCTGATCATCCTCGGTCATGCGGTAGTCAATATCGACCGAACCTTTCCTCTGGCACTCAACAACCTGATCGCCGGCGGTTCAGGGGTTTTCGTCTTCGTCTCCGGCTTCTTCTTCCACCGTGTGTTCGCGCCGCGCTTCGACTATCGCGCCTTCATGGCCAAGAAGATTCGCAATGTCTTCCTGCCCTTTCTGCTGGTGTCGCTGGTGGCGTTGCTGCCAATGATGTGGATCTGGCTGGGAAAACCGGGCATGACGCCGGAGAAGTTCGCCGAGAACCTCTACTGGCAGCTTAATGACGGCTATGTGCTCTATCCGCACTGGTATATCCCGTTCATCATGGCGGTGTTCCTGCTGTCCCCCGTCTACCTGCTTTACGTCCGCGCCAGTACCGCGGCACAGCTGCTGCTGCTGGCCGAAGCCTGTATCGCGGCGATGCTGGTGCACCGGCCTCTGGGCAATATCAATGTGCTGCAGTCGCTGGTCTACTTCACACCCTACTATCTGGCCGGGATCCTATGTTCGCAGCATTACGGGGTGCTGGCGCGGCACCGGCGGGTCATCGCCGCCACGGCGCTGCTGGGCGTATCGCTATTCGTCGTACTGCAGACGCTGGCGTTTCCGCACCTGGCCAACTACCACAAGGCGCCGCTGCAGTTTGCCGGTATCGACCTGATGTTCTGGCAGAAACTCTGTCTGTGCCTGGTGCTGCTGGAATTCGCCCGCTGGCTCAGTGTTCATGCGCCCAGCCCGCTGCTGCTGGAGATCTCGCGGGCCAGTTTCGCGCTCTACTTCCTGCACCCCTTCCTGCTGAGCGCCGTGCACGACCCGATGATGCCCTGGCTGCGCAGCCTGCATCCAGGGGCGCTGACCAATATCGCCGCGACGGGGGTGTCGCTATTGCTGGCCACTGCGCTGACCTATGCCGTGGCACTGGCGGTCAGGCGCAGCTTCGGCCAGCGCAGCCGCATGCTGATCGGCTGGTAGCGGCTATTCCACCGTCACGGTTATCTTTTCCGACACCACGGGCGGGTCATGGGGGACATGGTTCATGTCGCCTAGCAGCAGTTGCAGGCTGTGCCGGCCGGGTGGCAGCGTCAATTCGGTTTCGGTCTGACCTGCGCCGAAGTGCATCACGCTGGCATCCATCGCCTTGCCGGCTTCCGGCAGCTCGTCCCGGTCGATCAGCAGGTGGTGGTGGCCGGTCCCTTCCCGGTCGGTTCCGGCCGGGGCCACCCCCATGCCGCTGAGACCGAAGCGGACGGTAAAGGTCTGCGGCACGGTGTCCCCGTCCTGCGGCGAGATGATGTAGGCACGAGCACCTTCCGGTGTCGGTGTCTGCGCATACAAGGGTGCGGCGGCCAGGGTGGCGGACATCAAGAGTCCGGTGAGTATCGCTTTCATTGAAGGCTCCTTGCGATACGGCAGCAACAGGAGCGTCGCCGCCGACCCGGATTACTATAGTCGAGACTGGCCCACCGTGGCGGGCCGATCCTGCCGGCTCGCGAGACCCGTTTGTTCGCGCAACCGCCATTCAGGAACTAAATTCATTAAACAGGTTTCGTTCAGGCAGGATATGCAACACTGCTCCACTGCCGTTAATCAACAAGAGGGTATGGATCCCATGAAACTGAACAAGCTCTGGTATGCAGTCCTGTTCGCGTCGGCGACGGTTCTGAGCGGTTGCGGCAACGACGATGCCGAAAAGAGCGCGACGGAGCAGAGCGCTCCGGCTGTCGAAGAGATGAAAGAGGAAGCGGCCGACGTGGTCGAGGAGGCCTCAGAGGCGGCTGAGGCGACCGGTGAAGCGGCCGAAGAAGCGACCGAGTCGGCGGGCGATATGGCATCCGACACGGTAGAAGCTGTCAAGGAGACCGCCAGTGATATCGGACAGGCCGCAGGTGAAATGATGGATAAAGCCGGTGAGGTGGCTTCCGAGGCGGTCGGGGCTGCCGGCGAGGCCATGGACATGGGAAATGCCCAGCAGAGCTCTGAGGAGGCAGCGGACGGTTCCGCGGAAAAGACCGAATAACCCCGATGCACGGATCGCAGCGGGCTGAGCTCAGCCGTTGCGATATACCCATTCAAGCAGTGCCCGTTCGAAGGCCCGGACCGGGTGCTTCATGGGGTCCCGCCGGGCGTCCTGTCGCGTGGCTTCGGTCAAACTGACACCTGAGACCATCAGCACGAAGAGGTAGCGCCGGCCGGACGCCGCAGTCAGGTAGCCGGCCAGGTTGCTGCTGCCGTTGATCGTGCCGCTCTTGCCGCGCACGTTGTCGGCCAGGGCTTTGAGCGCAGGCTGCGGCGATAGCGCAGGGTGCCGGACTGGCCGGCCACGGCCAGGGTCCTGTAACTGATGGCGTCCGGCTCCCGTGCAAGCTGACGCAGCAGGCGGGCGAGCTGCGCCGGCTGCAGCAGATTGTCCCGTGACAGCCCCGAGCCGTCGGCCAGGACGGCGGGGTCCAGCGTCAGGCCGATGGCCTGCTCGAGGCTCTCCTTCACCGCCCGGGCGCCGTTGCGATAGTTTCCGGGCTCGCCGGAATGCCGCCGTCCGAGGGTCTTGAGCAGACTGTCGGCCAGGAGGTTGTCCGAGTCCTGCAGCATCTCGGTCAGCAAATCCGGCAGCGGGGCCGAGGCGACACTGGCCGCTGCCTGCCAGCCGCTGCCGGCGGCCCGGGTTTCCGTTATGCGGCCATCGAGGCGGATACCCAGTTCGTTCAGCTGCACCCGGATCACGTCACTGGCGAAGGCCACCGGGTCGGTGACGGCGAAGTTCAGTGGCCAGATCTTGCGGTCGCTGGTCACGCAGCCGTGCAGCCGGTAGCGGTTGCCGGCTGCGGTGTCGACCTCCAGTTCGCACAGCCGCTCCCGCTGCTGCGCTGCGGTGACGGTGGTGGCGTCGCTGCTGACATCCAGCGGCTGGTGCGGCGGTATATAGAACCGTGCCAGGGAACCCGTCGCCTGGGGTGTCAGGCTGGCCGCGACGCAGTTCCGGTCGAGAATCAGCGCCGATACCGGGGCGCTGTAGCAGACGCTCAGGTTGTTCCAGGGCCAGCCCGGCCCCCAGGCATAACCGTCGAAGGCGCTTGTGTCGAGCAGCAGGTCGCCGTCGATCGTATCGATCCCCGCATCCCCCATGCGCTGCAGCAGCTGGCGCAGCTGGGCACGGCTGAAGTCCGGCGCGCCACTGAACTCCAGGCGCCAGTCTCCCTTCCAGCGCTTACCGTCAGCACGGCCACGGTGCCAGAGTCGCGTCTGATAGCGAAAGTCGCGGCCCAGCGCAAGTTCCGCCGCATAGGCGGTGAGCAGCTTCAGGGTGCTGGCCGGTGGCAGCAGCGCGCCGGGATGGTGCTCGATTCGCACCGGGCCGTCGGCGATGAGGGGCTCCACCACAAGACCGACCTGGCTGCCTTCAGGCGTCAGCGTCAGCAGTGAACGCCAGCTGTCATCGGTTTGCGCGCGAACGCCGGAAGCCGTGAAACTGCAGCAGAGCAGGAACAGATAGAGGTATTTCATGCGGTCATTCCCTGAGGCCGGTGAAGATGCAGTTGGGCAACAGCGGTCACCGATGGTTCAGAACCGCATCGACCGGATGCACAGGTCAGGGTGGCCGCCCGGGTCCGGCGGCCGGCAAGGGGCGATTGGACCGCTGCTGTGCTATTCCTTGATGCCCTCGAGGCGGTTGCCGAGCAGGGCTTCAAGCGCTTCGAGTTTCTGTTTGATGCTGTCGATATTGTTGCTGCCGTCGCTGAGCTCCGGTGAGATTCGAATCATGTCCAGTGCTTCGACGAGAAAGCTTTCCTCGTTCATCTTGGCCAGCTGTTCGGCGGTCCAGCTCTTGGTCTTGTACATCTGCGGAGTCCTCGCTGTAAGGCTTGTTTAGGTATGGTTTAGGCTCCGGCGTTTTGCAAGTAGTTCCCGCCCGCGTCGTGGCTGCCAGCCAGGACGCGGGCGGAATTGACACTGAGGTGAATTCGCGAAATAGTGCTGGGCGCAACCGACAATAATAAGAACTGGCACCGGAACCCTTCTGTGATTGTATCGAACAGGCAACTTCTTCCAGGCTGGGCCCATGGCCGCCTGTTTCGCACCGGCATTCTGTTCGCGACCCTGCTGCTCTGTCTGCTGATCTGGATCCTGGATCCCCTGGTCGATGCCCGGCTGCTGGGCAATTCCCGCTTTCTCGATCAACTGTTGTCGCCGTCCCGTACCGAGATCTACGTGCGTTCCCTGATGTCGCTGACGGCGCTGATCGCCGGGTTGGTGATCGCGGTATTGCAGCGTCGGCTGAGCCTGCAGTACCGGCTGCTGAACGAGCAGCGGGAGTCGTTGCAACAGATCATCCGGGCGGAGCCTGAATGCGTGAAGACGCTGTCGCGCAGCGGCGAGCTGCTGCAGATGAATCCGGCGGGTCTGGCCATGATCGAAGCCGACAGCCTGGAGCAGGTGCAGGGACGCTGTGTCTACGATCTGATCGCGCCCGAAGACCGGGACGCCTTCATGGCGTTCAACCGGCGCATCTTCGCGGGCGAATCGGTGCGGCTGCAATACCGTGTGATCGGCCTCAAGGGGGCTCGGCCTTTGTCGACAGCCATGCCGTGCCGCTGTTCGACGCCGACGGGCGGGTCAAGGCACATCTGGCGGTGACCCGTGATATCACTGAAACCCGGCGTTACCAGGACGAGCTGATGCAGTTCTTGTCCGCAGTCGAGCAGTGCGCCAGCATGGTGATGATCACCGACACCGGCTCGCGTATCACCTACGTCAATACGCGCTTCTGCGAGGTCTCCGGTTACAGTCGCGACGAGCTGATCGGCCGCAAGCCGGTGTTCATGCTGTCCGATACCCAGGACCGGGCGTTCTACGAAGGGCTGGAGCGGGAGATCTCCGCCGGGCGGGAGTGGCGTGGCAAGGTCCAGAACCGGCGCAAGAACGGCGAGCTGTACTGGGCCTCGGTGGTGATTTCGCCGGTCCGCAACGAAGCCGGTCGCATCACCCGGTTCCTCTGCACCCAGGAGGACGTCACCCGCTCCCACCAGCTGGCGGAGCAACTGGATTATCAGGCCCGGCACTGTCTGCTCACCGGCCTGATCAACCGCCATGAATTCGAACGCCGTCTGGCGACGGCTTGGCGCCAGGTACGGGACGACGATCGCCGTCACGCGGTGTTCTTTCTCGATGTCGACCAGTTCAAGCTGATCAACGATACCTGTGGCCATATGGCCGGGGACCAGTTGCTGAGGCAGGTCGGAAGGCAGATGCAGGCCCATGTCCGGGATCAGGGTCAGGTGGCACGCCTTGGCGGCGACGAGTTCGCCGTGCTGCTGGAAGGCTGCGACATCGACCGGGCGATGGAGGTGGCCGAAACGCTGCGTCAGGCCGTGGAGGATTTCGCTTTCCCTGGGGCGATCAGCTGTTTCGCATCACCGTCAGCATCGGGGTGGTGGCGATCGACCGGGCGTCTGCCGGTGCTTCGGAAGCGCTGCGCGACGCCGATGCCGCCTGCTATGTCGCCAAGGAGCGGGGGCGCAACCGTATCTACCGGCACCAGGATCAGCAGGCGCTGCTGCGGCGCAACGGCGATATCCAGTGGATCGGCCGCATCCACGAGGGGCTCGAGCAGGGGCGTTTCCAGCTGTACGTGCAGGACATCGTCAGTCTGCAGGGCGGCGGAGAGGAGCGCTACGAGGTGCTGCTGCGTTATCGGGGCGAGGATGGCAAGCTGGTGCCGCCGGGGGCTTTCCTGCCGCCGGCGGAGCGTTTCGGCCTGTCGCCGAAGCTGGATCGCTGGGTGATCGAGGAAGCCTGCCGGCACCTGGCCGGGAATCCCGACAGCGCCGCCCGGTTGTCGATCAACCTCTCGGGCCTGTCGATCGCCGACGACGAGCTGCTGCCGTTCGTCCGACTAACGCTCGAACGCTATGCCGTACCGGCGTCCCGGCTCTGCTTCGAGATCACCGAGACGGCGGCGATCACCAATCTGGACAATGCCACCCGCTTTATTCGCGACATGAAGGCAGTGGGCTGCTGTTTCGCCCTCGACGACTTCGGCAGCGGCCTCTCGTCTTTCGGTTACCTGAAAAATCTGCCGGTCGACGTGCTGAAGATCGACGGCATCTTCGTCCGGGACATCGTCAGTGACGAACTCGACCGGGCGATGGTGCGCAGCATCAACGATATCGGCCAGTTGCTGGGCAAGAAGACCATCGCCGAGTTCGTCGAGAACGACGAGATCGCCGCCATCCTGCGCAATCTAGGCGTGGACTACGGCCAGGGCTACGGCATCGCCCGGCCGCGGCCGATCGAGGAGGTGCTGCCGGAGGTTGCGACAGGCGACGGGCGGCAGGTCGCCGTTGGGCTTCGGCCTGCGGCCTCAGACCAACCTGCGAGCCTGTTACGCCTAGCGCGTAACGCTTAACGCCTAACGCCTAACGCCTAACGCCTCAACATATCCTCGGCAGCAGCTCGCCGCTGACCGGCGGCAGGCTGCGCTCGATACCGTAGAGCCCCTGCAGGATCACCGGTGCCGCGCGGCGCGGCTGCAGGCGGCCGATGATGGCCGCACCCTCGCCGAGGGGATGGGCCCGCATCCGCGCCAGCAGGTCGTCGGCCGCGTCGGCGCTGACCGCCGCCAGCAGCCGGCCCTCGCAGGCCAGCTGCAGCGGGTCCAGCCCCAGCAGCTCGCAGAGGCCGCGTACCCCGGGGCGTACCGGCAACGCACTTTCGTCGATCAGGGCACTGAGCCCGGCGGCATCGGCGAACTCGTGCAGCACCGCGTTGAAGCCGCCCCGGGTGGCGTCGCGCAGTGCATGCAGGCCCGATACCTCGAGCAGGGGCCGGATCAGCGGCTCGAGGCTGGCGCAGTCGCTCGAGAGGTCGCCCCCAGGGCCAGCTCCCGGCGGCTGGCGAGGATGGTGGCGCCATGTTCACCGATCGGACCGCTGACAATCAGACGGTCGCCCGGTTGCAACCGGTGGGTGCCGATATCGAGCCCGGCCGGGATCACCCCGAGGCCACTGGTGTTGATGAACAGGCCGTCGGCCGCGCCCCGTGGGACCACCTTGGTGTCGCCGGTCACCACCCGGACGCCGGCCTCGCGGGCGGCCCGGGCCAGCGACGTGCAGAGGTCCCGCAGCAGGCTCAGCGGCAGCCCCTCCTCGATGATCAGGGCGCAACTGAGGTACAGCGGCCGGGCGCCGCCGACCGCCAGGTCGTTGAGGGTACCGTTGACCGCCAGGGTGCCGATATCGCCGCCCGGGAACTGCAGCGGCGTGACGACGAAACTGTCGGTGGTGAAGGCCAGTTGCTCACCCGGCTGCAGCTGCAGCTGCAGCCGGGCCTGGTCCTCCTGGCGCGCCAGTATCGGATTGTCGAACAGCGGCTGGATCAGCTCGCGCAGCAGCTGTTGCATGGCTTCGCCGCCCGCGCCTTCGGCCAGTGTCACAAGAGGTTCATTCATTCGCGCAGTCCTGCAGTCGATACTGGTACCAGGCGGCACAGGCGCCTTCCGACGACACCATCAGGGCGCCGCGGGGATCCTTGGGCGTGCATTCGCGGCCGAACAGCGGGCACTGCACCGGTTTCATCTTGCCGCTGAGCACGGCGGCGCAGCCGCAGCGCGGGTCCTGCCCGGGGGCGTCGTCGACGACATCCAGCAGCGGCAGGGCGTCGAAATCGCGGTAGTCGTCCCGCAGCTGCAGGCCTGAGCGGGGCAGCAGGCCGAGGCCGCGCCAGTCGCTCTGGGGCGCCGGCTCGAAGACCTCGCTGACCGCTGCCTGCGCGGCTCTGTTGCCGCCGGGTGTGGCGGCGCGGCGGTACTGGATTTCGATGCGGGCCTCGTCGCGCGCGAATTGCCGCAGTAGCATCAGCACCGACTGTAGCAGGTCGACCGGTTCGAAACCGCCGATCACCAACGGTTTGCGGTATTCGGCCGGGATGAATTCGAAGGGGGCCGTACCGGTAACCAGGCTGACGTGACCCGGGCCGATAAAGCCGTCGATGCGCAGCCCGGGATCCGCCAGCAGCGCCCGCAGCGGCGGTTCGATCAGCACCAGGTGGCTGAGTGCGCGGAAGTTGCTCAGGCCTTCGGCCCGGGCGCTTCGCAGTGCCAGCGCCGTGGCCGGCGCCGTGGTTTCGAATCCGATGGCGAGAAAGACCACCGTTTTGTCCGGGTGGCGGCGGGCCAGTTCGAGGGCATCGCGCGGTCCGTAGACCACCTGGACCGCCGCGCCCGCGGCCCGT
Source organism: Marinobacterium aestuariivivens (assembly GCF_042661465.1). Taxonomy (NCBI): domain Bacteria; kingdom Pseudomonadati; phylum Pseudomonadota; class Gammaproteobacteria; order Oceanospirillales; family Oceanospirillaceae; genus Marinobacterium; species Marinobacterium aestuariivivens. The sequence continues at coordinate 3,132,466 of NZ_JBHSWE010000001.1, forward strand.
GCCGCGAGCAGGCTGCCCCGGTTGCCCGGCACCCGCATCGCGTCGCCGTAGCTGCACAGCAGGGTGCCGGGACGCCGGGCCAGTTGTACCGCCTGGTCGATCACCGACTGCGGCAGCACGCAGACCGGGCAGCCGGGGCCGTGAACGAACTCGAGGTTGTCGGGCAGCAGGCGGTCGAGACCGAAACGGAAGATGGCATGGGTGTGGCCGCCACACACCTCCATGATCTGCCACGGAAGGTCCTTTACCGGCAGCTCGGCGGCCTGCTTTTCGATAGCGCGCACCAGGTTTCGGACGACGGAGGGATCGCGGAACTCGTCGATATATTTCATTGCGTTTGGGCCTCGTCGACGGCAGTCCAGGCCTCCAGGAGGCGCGGGCTTCGTCGTCGCTGATCAGGGTCAGGGCGACGCCGACATGCACCAGCACCCAGCGCCCGATCAGGGCCTCGGGCGAACTTTCGAAGGCCACGCAGCTGAGGTCGATTTCACGCTCGATGCCGCCGCTGTCGGCCAGCGCCAGGCAGCGGGCGCTGTCGGTGATCGACAGGATGCGGGCGGGAACGGCCAGGCACATGTTCAGCGGGCCTCCAGCCAGTCGAGCCAGACATCCATGCCGACGCCACGGGTGGCGCTGAGTGGCAGGGCGGGCAGGTCGGGGCGAATGCACCGGGCATGTTCGAGGCAGCGGTCGACGTCGAACGGGACATAAGGCAGTAGATCGGTCTTGGTGATCAGCAGCAGGTCGGCATCGCGGAAAATGCCCGGGTACTTGAGCGGCTTGTCGTCGCCTTCGGTGACCGAGACCAGCACCACCCGGGCCTGTTCGCCGAGATCGAACATCGCCGGGCAGATCAGGTTGCCGACGTTCTCGATAAGCAGCAGGCCACCCGGAGCCGGCGGCAGCTGGTGCAGCGCCCGGTGTACCATGGCGGCATCCAGGTGGCAGGCCTGACCGGTCTGGATCTGGACCGCCGGCGTACCGGTCGCGCGAATGCGGGCGGCATCCAGCTCCGTTTGCTGGTCGCCCTCGATCACCAGGGCCGGACGTCGGCCTTGCAGGCGTTTCAGGGTCCGCTCCAGCAGCGTGGTCTTGCCGGCGCCCGGACTCGACACCAGGTTGACGGCGCTCAGCTCCAGGGCCCGGAAGTGCTCGCGGTTGTGCGCCGCCTCCCGGGCGTTGGCTTCCATCAGGTCGCGGTGCACATCGATGATCCGGCTGTCGGCCGGCGGCGCTTTGGGGCTATCGCAGCCGCAGTGACCGCACATCAGCAGGCCTCCATCTGTTCTATCAGCACTTCGTCTCCTCCTTCGATATCCCGGTTCTGGCCGCCGCATTCGGGGCAGTCGCCGAGCCAGTCGTGCAAAGCATAGCAGTTGCCGCAGGCCCGGCAGCGGGCGCGGCCCGGAACCCGGTGGATGCCGAGCGTGCAGCCCTCGAGGCAGGCGGGCTTGCCGATGGCCTCGAAGGCGAACTGCAGCGCCCCGGGTTCGACGCAGCTGAGGCTGCCGACCGCCAGTTCCACCCGCAGCACCCGGTTCAGGCCGCGTTGGCGGACCTCCTCCTCGAGGCTCCGGCACAGGCTCCGGCACAGGCTCAGTTCGTGCATGCCGTTCTCCTTTCAAGATCGATACCGCCGCTGCCAAGCAGCGCGGCGAGCGATTCGCAGGCCTGCGGCAGGCATTGCGCCAGCGCCGGGCTGAGGGCCCGGCCCCAGTCCAGGCATTCGAACGGGGCGCCGACGAGGCTGACGCGCTCCGGCGCATCGCCGAGCACGGTCATCAGTTGCAGCAGTTCCGAGGCGCCGAGCTGATGCACCGCCATCGCCGGCGGCGGGGCCTGTGGCGGCAGGGGGTCGACGATCAGAAGCCCTGGCGGATATCGCTGCGCACCGCATCGAGCAGCACCAGCCAGCGGCAGCCGGCGATGCGGTCGTAGTGCGCCATCGGCCGGTTGCCGCCGTAGAGGCACAGCAATGGCGGTGGGAGACGATAGTCGGCTTCGAAGCGGCGCAGCAGGCACTCGCCGAAGCCGTCGTCGCTGCGGTCGGGATGACCCAGGGCCAGCAGCACCACCTCAGCCATGGTCGGCCTCCCGCTGCAGCCGGCCGGCCACAGCCTGTCCCAGCGCCAGTCCGCCGTCGCCGGCCGGCAACTGGCGGGGGATCAATACCCTGAAGCCCGCATGTTCGAGGCGCGTGCGCAGCGCACTCTGCAGCAGGGCGTTCTGCAGACAGCCACCGCCGAGCGCCAGGGTGTCGACGTGCTGTTGCCGGGCCAGCGCCATCAGCCGCTCGCCCAGCAGATCGGCGAGCCAGAGGTGGAAGCTCAGGGCCAGGGTCGCCGGTGTCGTCTGCGCCAGTCCCTGCAGCAGCCGGGCCCAGAGCCTGTCCAGCGTCAGTGGTCCGGGCACCGGCTGCAGCGGTGGCACCTGCAGCGGATCGGCGCGGCCGGCAAGGGATTCGAGCCGCAGTGCGGCCTGACCCTCGAAGCTCAGGCGCTCGGGCGCGATGCCGAGCAGGGCGGCAACGGCATCGAACAGCCGGCCGCAGGAGCTTGCCGGCGGCGCATTGAGCCGCTGAGCGATCATCGCCCTGAGGGTGACGAGAGGGCGTTGTTGCAGTGAGTTCAGGGCGGGACTGTCGAGTTGCTCCCAGCCGGGGGCCCAGCGATCGAGGTGGGCCAGCAGGTTGCGCCAGGGTTCCCGCGCGGCCTGTTCGCCGCCGGGCAGGGCGACGGCCGGCAGTCCGTCCAGCCGCCGGTAGCGGCGGTAGTCGGCCAGCAGGATCTCGCCGCCCCAGAGCGGGTGCGGACTGTCCGCCGGTGCCTGGCCGCTGCCGTCGAGTATCAGCCCCAGCACCGGCGGCGCCTCGACGGGGTAGCGGTGCTCGGCGAGACAGGCGGCCAGGTGGGCATGGTGGTGCTGGACCTCGATCAGCGGCACCTGGTGGTGCTGCGCCAGGGTCTGTGCCGGCGCCTGCTGAAATAGCCCGGGTGGGGATCGCAGACGATCAGTCGCGGCACGCAGTCGAGCAGGCTGACCAGCTGATCGCAGCTGTCCTGCAGCTGCTGCAGAATCTGCGGCTGATCGAGGTCGCCGAGGTGCGGCGCCAGTGCCGCGCGGCCCTGGCGCACCAGACAGGGGACATTCTTGAGGTCACCGCCCAGGGCCAGCACCCCGTCGGCGGTAGCCAGGCCTGCGGGCAGCGCGAATTCCGCCGGCGCATAGCCGCGGGCACGGCGCAGCAGCCTCGGCTCGCCGTCGATCACCCGGGCCAGGGAGTCGTCGACCCGGTGCAGGATTTCACGGTCGTGCAGCAGCAGGGCATCGACCCCGGGGCCGAGTCGCTGCAGCGCCTCGTCATTGCCGAGGCAGGGCGGCGCGCCCTCGACATTGCCGGAGGTCATCACCAGGGGCGGTCGGCCGCGGCCATCAGCAGGTGCTGCAACGGCGTAGACGGCAGCATCACGCCGACAAGATCGAGGCCGGGAAAGAGGTTGTCGGGCCAGCGGCCGGGGCGGGCGGCCATCAGCACGATGGGGGCCGCCGGGCTTTGCAGCAGCTCGATTTCCGCATCGGCGGGCTGGCAGTAATACTGCAGTTGCTCGAGGTCGCGCAGCAGCACCGCCAGCGGCTTGTCGGGGCGCCCCTTGAAGCGGCGAAGGCGGGCAATCGCGGTCGGATCGAGCGCATCGCAGGCCAGGTGAAAGCCGCCCAGGGCCTTGATCGCCAGCAGCTCACCGGTCAGCAGTCGCCGGGCCGCGCCGTCGATGGCATCGCCGTCGCCGAGTTCCCGCCCGTCGCGATCGGCCAGCCAGGCGCGCGGGCCGCAGGCGGCGCAGGCGATGGGCTGGGCATGGAGACGCCGGTCCCGCGGGTCTTCGTATTCGGTGCGGCAGGCGGCGCAGAGCGCGAAGTCGGCCATCGCCGTCTGTTCGCGGTCGTAGGGCATGCGCCGGATGATCGAATAACGCGGGCCGCAATGGGTGCAGTTGGCGAAGGCGTAGCGATAGCGACGATCGCCCGGATCCCGCACTTCGGCCAGACACGCCGGACAGCTGGCGATATCGGGGAGGATCCGGGTGCGGTTGCGGCCCTCGACGCTGTGCTCGATGCGAAAGGCCGTCGGCGCCTGGTTACAGGTCGTCAGGCGAATGTCGATATCGTCGATCTCGGCCAGCGGCGGCAGGGACTGCTCGAGCCGTCGCCGGAAGCTGTCCGCGGCGTCGGCGGGAAAGAGACGGATCAGCAGGCCGTCGCCGTCGTTGTGCACCTCGCCACAGAGCCCCATCGCCTCGGCCAGCTGCCAGACGCAGGGGCGCATCCCGACACCCTGAACGGTGCCGCGCAGACGGATTTCGGCGATTTCCTGTGGCACGACAGTCCCCTTGTTCGACCGGTATCGGTTCTGGACAGTATAGGGCCGGATTCGATGCCGCTGTCGTTGATCCCGGTCAGGTCGGCCTTTATCTGCTGGTCTATGCTGATAACCCGGCAGGTATCCTTTTGAACGACCCGGGACAGAGCAATGGATCAGACGGCTTTTTTGCAACAGGGGGATCTCGAGCGGCTGTTCGCGCTGCTGCGTGCCGAGGGCTACCGCACGGTCGGCGCGATCGAGGAGCAGGGAGCCCTCGTCTATCGGGAGGTCGACGGCGCTGCAGCATTGCCGGTCGGCAAGGTCGATCGCCAGTCGCCGGGCCGCTACCGGCTCGAGCAGCAGGATCATAAGCGCTATTTCGACTGGGTCGGCACCGCCCAGGACTCAAGCCCTGGCTCTTCGCCGCCGAACAACCGCTCTGGGTCGCGCGCGAGGTGGAGGGCGGTCTGCGCTTCGAGGAGGTGCGTGAGACACCGCCGCCGACGGCCGTGATCGGGGTGCGGGCCTGCGATCTGGCGGCGCTGGCGCTGCAGGACCGGCATTTTCTCGAAGGCGACTATCCCGATCCCCATTACCGCGACCGGCGCGAGCGGCTGCTGCTGGTGGCCGTCAACTGTCATCGCAGTGCCGAGACCTGCTTCTGCGTTTCCACCGGAGACGGTCCGGAGGTGACCGGCGGCGCCGACCTGGTGCTCGACGAACTCGATCAGGGTTTCCTGGTAAAGGCCGGCAGCGATCGTGGCCGGCGGCTGCTGGATGCGTTGCCGACCCGGCCGGTGCAGGGGCGGTTCCGGCGCCGGGCCAAGGCGCTGCGCAAAGAGGCGCGCATCCAGCAACGGGCGCTGCCGTCGCGGGATCTGCGGGCGCCGCTCTACGCCGCGCGCGAGGATCAGCGCCACTGGCACTCGGTGGCCGAGCGCTGCCTCACCTGCGGCAATTGCGCGGCGTCCTGCCCGACCTGCTTCTGCTTTCGGGTCGACGAGGAAACCCCGCTGGACGGCAGCCAGAGCCAGGCGGTCAGACGCTGGGATACCTGCTTCAACGACGAGCACAGCTACCTGGTCGGCCATGTGGTGCGCAAAAGCGCCGAGCACAAGTACCGTCAGTGGCTGACCCACAAGCTGGCGACCTGGCACGACCAGTACGGCCGCAGCGGCTGCACCGGATGTGGCCGCTGCATCACCTGGTGTCCGGTCGGCATCGATATCGTCGAGGAGGCCGAGCGCCTCTGTACCGAGGTTCGGACAGGGGAGATCAGGAATGACTGATCCCTGGCTGCCGCAGACCGCCGTCCTGGTCGACAAGGTGATGGAAACACCGGAGGTGGCGACCCTGGCGCTGCGTTTCGCCGATCCCGAGGTCCAGCAGCGCTTCCGCTTCGACTGCGGCCAGTTCAACATGCTCTATCTGTACGGGCTCGGCGAGGTGCCGATCTCGATCATGGATTTCGAGGACGATTGCCTGCTGCACACCATCCGGGCGGTCGGGCGCATCAGCCGCCCGCTGGTGGCGCTCGAGCCCGGCGCACGGCTCGGACTGCGCGGCCCCTACGGCAACAGCTGGCCGCTGGAGGAGGCGAAGGGACGGGATGTGGTCTTCATAACCGCGGGGCTCGGCTGCGCACCGGTGATCGCGGCGATCCGGCGCATCATCGCCGACCGCGGCGCCTACCGCCGGCTGGTGATCATGCAGGGGGTAAAACACCGCGAAGACCTGCTGTGGCAGGCGCAGTACGACCGCTGGCGCGAGGTACCGGACTGCGAGGTGCTGCTGGCGGCGAGCGAGGAGAAGAAGGCGCCCTTCGCCTGGTCGCTCGGCATGGTCACGACGCTGATCGACAAGGCCCGTTTCGACCCGCTCAACTGCACCGTCATGATGTGCGGCCCGGAACCGATGATGCGGGCCTCGATGAAGGCGCTGGCCGATAACGGCGTGGCACTGGAGAACTGTTACGTCAGCCTCGAGCGCAACATGCAGTGCGCGCTGGGGCTCTGTGGCCACTGCCAGATGGGCCGGCCCTTCGTCTGCAAGAACGGGCCGATCTTCAAGGTGCCGGAGATCCAGGACTGGTTTCTGCTGGAGGGCTACTGAGATGGCGAACGAAAACGGCAAGGCGACGGTCGCCGTGCACAAGCTGACCTCCTGCTCGGGCTGTCAGTCGGTGTTCCTGAACCTCGGCGAGGATCTGCTGACCCTGAGCCGGCTGGTCGAGATCCGCCACTTCATCGAGGCTGGGCTGAACGATTTCGAAGCGCAGGTCGATATCGCCTTCGTCGAGGGCAGCATCACCACGCCGGAGGACGAAAAGCGCATCCGCGAAGTGCGCGAGCGCTCGCGCTTCGTTGTCGCCATCGGCGCCTGCGCCTGCAGCGGCGGCGTTCAGGCGCTGCGCAACATCAAGGATTCGCAGCACTGGGCCGGGGCCATCTATGCCGATACCGCCTATCTCGATTCGCTGGCCGACTCCCGCCCGGTGGCGCAGCTGGTCAAGATCGACCTGGAGCTCTGGGGCTGTCCGATCAGCGGCCGTCAGCTGATCGCCACGGTGCGCGCACTGCTGCAGGGCGTGCCGCCGGTGCTGCCGACCGAGAAGGTGTGCCAGGAGTGCAAGCGCGCCGGCAACGTCTGCGTGCTGGTGAGCCAGGCCGCGCCCTGCCTGGGCCCGGTGACCCGGGCCGGCTGCGGCGCGCTGTGCCCATCCTTCGGCGCCCCCTGCTATACCTGCTTCGGCGCCTCGGAACAGCCCAACTGCGAGGCGCTGGGCGAGCGGCTGGTCGGCCTCGGCATTCCGCGGCGCCAGGTGGCCGAGCGTTTCGTCTCGATCAGTTCCGGCCTCGAAACCTATCAGCAAGCCTGGGAGCGCTGGCGCATACCGGCGAAAGAGCTATGACCGATTCACGCAATATCCGCCTGCGCGTCCCCGTGATTACCCGGCTCGAGGGGAGGGTGCGCTGGAGCTCTACTGCCGCGACGACGCACTCGAGCGCGCGGTGCTGCAGATTTTCGAACCGCCGCGCTTTTTCGAGAAGTTCCTCGAGGGCAAGCACTACAGCGAGCAGCCGATCATCGCCGCGCGCATCTGCGGTATCTGCCCCATCGCCTACCAGATGACCGGGGTACGGGCGCTGGAGCATGCGCTGGGGCTCGAGCCCGGCGACTGGATCGGGCGCATGCGCCGCGTGCTGCAGTGCGGCGAGTGGCTGCAGAGTCATGCGCTGCATATCCACTTCCTGGCGCTGCCGGACTTTCTCGGCTTCTCCCATATGCTGGAGATGGCGAAGCAGTACCCCGATGAAGTGCGCCGGGGCCTGCGGCTGCAGGCGCTGGGCAACGATCTGATCAGCCTCAGCGGCGCCCGTTCGGTGCATCCGGTGGGGCTCAAGGTCGGCGGCTTCCATCGCGCGCCGGACGCCGGCCTCATCGCGGCGCTAGGTCCGCGCCTCGAAGAAGCGCTGACCGATGCCGAGGCGCTGGTGCGCTGGGCGGCGGCGCTGGAGCTGCCGGACGATCACCAGGCCTTCACCAGCGTGGCGCTGCACCATGACACGGATTATGCGATGAACGAGGGCCGGGTGCTCAGCAGCCGGGGGCTCGATATCGATGCCCGCGATTACCGCCAGCATTTCCAGGAGCATCAGGAGCCCCATACCACGGCGCTTTATTCGCTGCTCGAAGGCGAGCCCTACCTGGTCGGGCCGCTGGCCCGGCAGAACCTGAATTTCGCCCAGCTGCCGGAACGGGTGCGGGTGCTGGCCGACGACTGCGGTCTGCGGTTTCCCAGTGACAACATCTACGACAGTCTCCGGGCTCGGGCGCTGGAGTGCTATTTTGCGGTGTTCGAGGCGCAGCGGCTGCTGACGGATTACCGGACGGCGCCCGCCGCCGTGGCCGACAGCCCGGGGGCCGGCTGGGGCGCCCATTGCACCGAAGCGCCGCGAGGGCTGATCTACCACCACTACGGTCTCGATCAGGAGGGCTTCATCACCGAAGCCTGCATCATTCCGCCGACGAGCCAGAACCAGGCTCATATCGAGGCGAACCTGTTCCGGGGTCTGACCGCGTTCGGCCTCGAACACAGCGACCGGGAACTACAGTTCTTCGCCGAGCGGCTGATCCGCAACTACGATCCCTGCATCTCCTGCTCGGTCCATTTCCTCGATCTGCGCGTGCATCGGGCGTGACGGCACTGACGTCGAAGGCCAACTATACTGGGGGGTGATGTCCGGATTTACCGATTTGGTTCCGGAACGCCGGTGCAAGGGAGCGCTGTCCATTCACTCCAGAGTACCTCGAAAAACCGTAACGAGCGGTTCAGAGGCAAGGCGCACGGCGCGCAGGAACCGCAGTGTATGGTGTATACATGAGGATTCCGAGCACCGCGCAACGCAGCCTATGAGTCGCGCAGTAGGTATTTAGAGATGCTCTCCAGAGCAAAGTGTGCGTCCGATGGTTAATCCACTACTCCCCCAACTGCTCAGCTATCTTCGCCAGCATCCCGATGAGGGGGTGACCGAGTACGAGCTGATGCAGCGTCTGCAACGCCAGCGCCTGTTCGACGATATCGCCGATGACGACCTGCTGGCGTTGTATCGCAAGCACTTCCTGATCATGAATGCGCTCTACGACCTGCAGGATATTCTCTGGCAGGAGGAGCGTCGGGTGCTCGACATTTCGCCGCTGCATATCGAGCTGCACGGCGACAGGGCCGATCCGGCGGATCGCGACAGCGGGCCGGACTGGTATCCGGAACTCAGCGAGTATTATCTCGACTGGTCCTGGTTCGAACAGACCACCGCCTCCGATGTCCGGACGCTGCTGACCGGATTCTGGCAAAGCCTGAAAGACCGCTCCCCGTCGCACTGAAGGGAGCGGTACGACGTCCGTTATTCCGCTGCGGTTCAGGCGGGCGGGTCTCTAATGGGCCAGCCTCAATCCCCGTCTCGAGGAACCGCAACGGATGGAATGGTTTAACCTCCCGCTCGTCATCGCGCTCGTGCTGCTGTCCATCCTCTGGCTGCTGCTGCGCCGGCGACGCCGTCAGGTCGTCGAAGCGCCGGCCTTCCGGCTGGAGTCGGCGCTGCTGAACGACAACGAACTGAATTTCCTTCATGCGCTGGAACAGGCGCTCGGCGACCGGCACCGGGTGCAGTGCAAGGTCGGTCTGGCCGCCGTTGTCGGCCTCAGGCCCGGGCTGGAGTCGCGGCGCTGGCAACAGGCGGCGGACGAGATCTGCGATCGCCAATTCAGCTTTCTCGTCTGTCTGCGCGACAACCTGAAGCCGCTCTGTGCGATCGAACTGGACGACAGCAGTCACCGGCCGGAACCTGATCCGGTGCTGGACCGGGTCTGCAACGATGCGGGGTTGGCGCTGCTGCGCTTCCCGGCCCAGCGCACCTACGTGCCGGCCGAGATCGGGCTGCGGTTCGATCAGCTGTTCGCGCCGGCGGCGGGCTGGACGAGCCCGCCATAGGCGAGCAGGCATCGGAACAGGCGGCGCAGGGACTGCTGGGACCGGCGCGGCCGGCGGAGCCGGAGTGCCCCGAGTGCGGTGCGCCGATGACGAAGCGACAGACCAGGGGCGATTTCCAGGTCGAGCAGGACTTCTGGCTCTGCGGCCTGCCCGAATGTCGCAAGCGCATCCCGCTGGAACGCAACGATCAGAAACAGCCTTCGGCGCTCGACGGCCTGGTGCCCTGAGAGGGTACGGTGCCCTGAAAGGGTATGGTGCCCTGAAAGGGTATGGTGCCCTGAAAGTGTATGGGCCGGAGTGGCAACGCCCGGCCAATGGCAATGCCTGGGTGGCTCAAGTACAATCGGCAGCGGCGGCTTCGTCCTGACTGGGTTCCGAGTCAGCGGGGCTGACGAGGGACGAGCCTCCCGCGCGGCGACCGGACGTACGCCATCCATTCTTGCGCTGATGATCGAAGATCGAGATGAAAAAATACCTATTGCTGTCGTTCCTGCTGCTGCAGAGCCAGACGCTTCAGGCGGGCCTGGTGCAATTATTCAAGGATGAGCAGGGCAGGACCAACTGGCAATACGTGGCCAACTGGTCCAGCGGCATCCTGATCATTCTGCTGTCGATCGCGGTCATCAGCCTGTTCGTATACTGGCGCAAGGCGCACCGCTCGAACCTGGCGCTCAATGCGATCCGCAACGACCTAGAGGTGCGGGTGCAGGATCGCACCGCGTCCCTGAGCGAGACCAACCGGCTGCTGGAGAGGGAGGTGTCCGAGCACCGGGTCACGACACAGCGGCTCGAGGCTTCGGAGTCCTATATCCGCAACATTCTGCGCTCGATGCCGCTGATGCTGGTGGGGCTCGACCGCGACGGCTCGGTGACGCAGTGGAACAAGAAGGCCGAGGACGTCTCCGGCATCGCCGCCGACAAGGCGCTGGGGCGCAACCTCTGGGACCTCTATCCCAGCATCACGGTGTCGCCGAAGCTGATCGAGCAGGCGCTGGAGAAGAACGAGGCGATCACCGTTAAGCAGAGTCAGCCCGGCACCTACCATTTCGATATCACCCTCTACCCGCTGCAGGACCACGAGGCCGGGGTGGTGATCCTGGTCGACGATGTCACCAAGCGGGTCGAAGCCGAGAACATGCTGATCCACCACGACAAGATGTCGTCGATGGGCGAGCTGGCCTCGACCATGGCCCACGATATCAACATCCCGCTGCAGGGGATTCTGCTGGACCTGAGTGCCTTCCAGAATTTCCTCGCCAACAGCAACCTGCTGCAGCAGGATCCGGCACAGAACGACGAAGTCGCCCGACTCGGCGGACTGCTCGCCGACGCCTCGGAGAAGGGGCGCGAGGTCGAGTCGATCATCAACAACCTGCTGCGCTTTGCCCGCGGCCGCACCGACAAGCGTCAGCCGGCCCGCATTCCCGACATTCTTGATCACAGTCTGGAGCTGGCCGGCGATGTCCTGTCGGCCCCGTCGAAGCTGAAGTTCCGCGATATCCGCATCGAGAAACAGTATGAAGATGACCTGCCGCTGGTGCCCTGCTACGTCACCGAGCTGCAGCAGGCCTTCCTCGGGCTCTTCCGCCATGCCTGCAATGCCCTCGACGGCGTCGAGCGCGAGGGTTTCGTGCCGACCGTCAGGATCCAGGTCAACAAGTGCTACGACGCCATCTGGGTGAAGATCCAGCACAACGGCATCGGCCTGACCGGCGACGAGCAGATGTACCTCTTCGAACCCTACTTCAGCGACCAGACGCCGGACGAAGCCTCGCCGGATACGGCCTACGATGCCGGCAAGCGGCTGTCGTTCTCCTACTACGTGGTCACCGAGCAGCACCAGGGCCATATGGCGGTCACCTCCGACGTCAACGTCGGCACCACCTTCCACATCCAGCTGCAGCTCTGAACCCCGGTCGGCTCTGCCGGCGTGACGGCAGCGCTCAGGTCGGTCCGGTGTTCGAGCGCAGCCGGTTTCGGATCGCGCCGAACCGCTGTTTCAGCAGTTCGTGGCCGCTCACCAGCAGGATGCCGCCGAGTACCAGCAGCGCGCCCAGCAGGAAGCCGGACTCGACCGGCTCGCCCAGCAGCCAAGCGCCGAGGAGCACGCCGAGCAGCGGCGTCAGGAACGAGAAAACGCCGAGCCTCGAGGCCAGGTAGTGCCGCAACAGCCAGAACCAGATCAGGAAGCTGGCGAATGCGACCAGGACCGACTGGAACGCCAGGCTGGTCCATACCAGCGGCGTGGGGTTGAAGGTCGTCTGATCGGAGACGAGCGCAACCAGCAGCAGCAGCACGCAGGCGGTGACCAGCTGATAGAGCAGCGTCTGGGTCGCGGGCAGGTAGGCCAGGCGCGTGATGCGGATGACGACCGTGGTGGCGCCCCAGGCCGCCCCGGCCGCGAGTGCCAGGACGTCGCCCCAGAGCATGCTCGACAGGCCGCCGGCAACCGCCTGCTCATCGCGGCCGAGAAAGGTGGTCGCAATACCGCCGAATGCCAGGGCGATGCCGGTCCACTGCAGCGGCGCCAGCCGTTCCGACGGCAGTTGCCAGTGCAGCCCCAGGGCGGCGAACACCGGCGCCGTATAGAGGAAGACCACCAGGTGCGAGGCGGTGGTGTACTGCACCGCCTGACCGACGAGCAGGAACTCCAGCGCGAACAGGACGCCGGCCAGCAGACCGGGGCGCCAGCTGCCGTCGCCGAAGTCCAGTCGTGAACCGCGCAGCCAGACGAAGGCGCCGACCAGCCCCGCGCTGATGCCGGAGCGCAGCGCGATCTGCAGCACCGGCGAAAAATCCTCGGCCGTCGCCTTGAGAAAGATCTGCTGCAGGCTCCAGGTCAGGCAGAGCACCAGCATCAGGCCGGTGGCCCTGATGTCGAGTGGTTGTCGGTTGTCCATGGCGGCCTCCGGAACGGGAATCGGATCGGAAGGCGATTATGCGCCTGGCGTCTCGTCGATTTATAGTGAATATCCGACAGCCCATAACGATAACCGGTCAGGAGTCGACGATTGCCCCGACAGCCCCGCACGCTGCGCCCGCCGCTGTTCAGCGAGGGTATGCGTCATCAGATCGTGTTCCGCAGCGCCCGGGCACCCGAGGATTCCGCCTATCCGCAACACAGCCATGCCTGGGGCGAGTTCGTCTACGCGTTCAGCGGCGTGATGGAAATTCACATCGGCGAACGCCGCTATCTGGCGCCGTCCCAGTATGGCATCTGGCTGCCGCCCGATGTCGAGCATCAGGGCCTGACCCGCTACGAGGCCGTGCACTGCTCGCTCTATGTCGCTCCGCCGCTGTGCAACGGCATGCCGGCCGACCCCTGCGCCCTGACGGTCAGCCCGCTGGTGCGGGCGCTGCTCGAGCACCTGCGTCAGCAGCCGCCCGCCAGCGAGCCCGGGGCGGAGGAGCGGCGTCTGCTGCAGGTACTGCTCGACCAGCTCGGCAGCGCCACCTGCGCCGGCAGCTACCTGCCGGCCTCCGACGACCCGCTGCTCGGGCCGGTACTCAGGATGCTCGAAGCGAACCCCGGCGACAGCCGCTCCTCGCCGAGCTGGCGCAGAGCGTTCACAGCACCGAACGCACTTTGCTGCGCCGCTGCCAGCGCGACCTCGGCATGTCGCTCGCCGAATGGCGCCAGCGCCTGCGTGTGGTCAGGGCGATGCCGCGGCTTGAAGCCGGCGACACCGTCGAGAACATCGCCCACGACCTCGGCTACAGCACCGCCTCGTCCTTTATCGCCATGTTTCGTCGTCTGATGGGCGTCACGCCCGATGATTACCGGCGGGGGCAGGCGCATCGATCGAGGCCTGAGCCGTGGGGGATCGGGACATCCGGGCCCGGGGGAGCAGCCGTTTCGGCAGGAGCTGGCGGAGGTGGCGCGGCGGTTGGCGCACGAAGGACAGGCGTAACGCCCCCGCGCGAGTCTTTCAGCAGTCGGGTCCGGTGGCGGCGGTCCCCGGCCAACTTCCGGTCGGGCCGCCCGTGATAGGCCGCGCCGAATGGTCCACACTGGTACAGGATTCAATAAGAATATGGAGACCAGGATGGCTAAGGATCCTCTACCCCGGACGATTCATGCGCCCGAGTTTATCTCGGGCGACGCCCTGCAGATTGCGACCTACCAGGTGCTGCAGCAGGATGGCACCGTCATTCCCGGCGCCGTGGTGCCTGAGCTGGACGAGACGGAAGCCCGGAAGATCTACCGTGCCATGGTGTTCACTCGGGTACTGGATGAGCGCATGCTGGCGGCGCAACGCCAGGGGCGCGTTAGTTTCTATCTGCAGTCCACCGGCGAGGAGGCGACTACCGTCGGCTTTGCCGCGGCGCTCGACGCGGCCGACATGATCATGGCCCAGTACCGGGAGCAGGGGGCGCTGGCCTACCGCGGCTTCAGCGTGGACGAGTTCATGAACCAGCTGTTCGGCAACGACCTGGATTACGGCAAGGGGCGGCAGATGCCGATCCATTACGGTTCCCGCGACCTGTACTACATGACCATCTCGTCGCCGCTGGCGACGCAGATTCCGCAGGCGACCGGTTACGCCTATGGCCAGAAGCTGACCGGCGAAAAGCGCTGCACGGTCACGGTATTCGGCGAGGGCGCCGCGTCCGAGGGTGACTTCCACGCGGCCCTGAACATGGCTTCGGTGCTGCGGGTGCCGGTGATTTTCCTCTGTCGCAACAACGGCTATGCGATCTCGACGCCGGCCTGCGAACAGTTCGCCGCCGACGGCGTGGCGCCGCGCGCGGTGGGCTACGGCATGCGCGCCATCCGCGTTGATGGCAACGATCTGCTGGCGGTCTACAAGACGATGCAGGAGGCGCGCAAGCTGGCCGTCGAGCACAACGAACCGGTGCTGGTGGAGGCGATGAGCTACCGTCTGGCCGCCCATTCCTCGTCGGACGACCCGTCCGGCTACCGCAACAAGGCGGAAGAGGACAAGTGGCGCGCCAAGGATCCGATCCTGCGCCTGAAGAACTGGCTGCTGGCCCAGGGCTGGTGGGACGAAACGGCGGAAAAACAGCTCTATGACGAGCTACGCCAGCAGGTGCTGGAGGCGATGAAACGCGCCCAGCAGCGCCCGGCCCCCGCTCGAGACGCTGATTACCGACGTCTACGACCGGCCGACGGCCCTGCTCGAGGAACAGCTGGAGGCACTCCGGCGCCATGTCGCCAAGTACCCCCAGACTTATCCGAAAAGCGCCGGGGGCTGAACATGGCTAACATGAACCTGTTGCAGGCGGTCAACAACGCCCTGGATATCGCCATGGCGAGCGACGACAAGGTGGTATGCTTCGGCGAAGACGTCGGGGTCTTCGGAGGCGTGTTCCGGGCCACCAGCCATCTGCAGGAAAAATACGGCCGGGCACGCTGCTTCAATACGCCGCTGGTGGAGCAGGGCATCATCGGCTTCGCCAACGGCCTGGCGGCCCAGGGGGCGGTGCCGGTGGCCGAGATCCAGTTCGCCGACTACATCTTTCCCGCCTTCGACCAGATCGTCAACGAGGCCGCCAAGTTCCGCTACCGCTCCGGCAACCTCTTCGATGTCGGCGGCCTGACCATCCGCACGCCCTACGGCGGCGGCATCGCCGGCGGTCTCTACCATTCCCAGTCGCCGGAGGCGTATTTCGCCCACACGCCGGGCCTCAATATCGTCGTGCCGCGCAATCCCCACCAGGCCAAGGGACTGCTGCTGGCGGCGATCCGCGATCCCAACCCGGTGCTGTTCTTCGAGCCGAAGCGGATCTACCGGGCGTCGGTCGGCGAGGTGCCGGAAGAAGACTACGAGCTGCCTCTGGGGCAGGCCGAAGTCCTCAGGGAGGGCGAGGACATCAGCCTGCTGGCCTGGGGTGCCCAGATGGAGTTCGTGGAAAAGGCGGCGGCGCTGGCGGAAAAGGAGGGTATCTCCTGCGAGGTGATCGACCTGCGCAGCATCCTGCCCTGGGACATCGACACCGTGGCCCGGTCGGTGATGAAAACCGGACGCCTGCTGATTAGCCACGAAGCGCCCCTGACCGGCGGCTTTGCCGGCGAGATCGCCGCCACGATACAGGAGCGCTGCTTCCTTAATCTCGAATCGCCCATATGCCGGGTCACCGGCCTCGATACGCCTTTCCCGCTGGTGCTGGAAAAGGAATACCTGCCGGATCACCTCAAGATCTTCGAGGCGATCAAGAACAGCATTCATTTTTAGCGGAGGGAGCCATGATCAAAGACTTTGTGCTGCCCGATATCGGGGAAGGGATCGTCGAATGCGAGCTGGTCGAATGGCTGATCAATGAAGGCGATGTGATCGCTGAAGACCAGCCGGTCGCCGATGTGATGACCGACAAGGCGCTGGTGCAGATCCCGTCGCCCTTCGGTGGGCGGGTGGTGCGCCTGCACTACAAGGAAGGCGAGATCGCCAAGGTGCATTCGCCGCTGTTCACGGTGGAGCTGGAGCCGGACAGTGCAGCCGCAGCGGAGCCGGTCGAGGGCGCTGCGGAACCGCCTGCTTCAGCCACGCCCGCGGCGCCCAGCGTCGCCGAATCGCCGCCCGCCAGCGGGGCGCCCGAGGCCAGCCCGCCGGCGCCGGAAGAGCCGGGCAAACCCTGGCGCCGCGGCAAGGTGCTGGCCGGGCCGGCCGTGCGTCGCCTGGGGCGTGAATACGGGCTGGACCTGACCCGGGTACCGGGCAGCGGCAAGGACGGACGCATTCTGAAGGAGGATGTGTTGCGCTATCGCGAGGACCTGACGGCGTCGACCGCCGCCGCCTCACCCCGGGCTGCCGTCGAAGCGGAGCAGCAATCGAGGGGCGAGGTGCGGGTCGAGCCGATTCGTGGTATCAGGGCCGCCATGGCGAAACGGATGGTCGAGGCGGTAGCGGGCATCCCCCACTTCACCTACGGCGACGAAGTGGAGATGGGCGCGCTGCTGACGCTGCGTGCCCAGCTGAAACCGAAAGCGGAACAGCAGGGCGTGCGCCTGACCCTGATGCCGTTCTTCATGAAGGCGCTGGCGCTGGCGATACAGCAGTTCCCGATCCTGAACAGCCGGGTCAACGACGACTGTACCGAGCTGCATTATCAGCCGAGCTGCAATATCGGCATGGCGGTGGACTCCAGGATCGGGCTGCTGGTGCCGAACGTCAAGGGCGTGGAGCGCCTGAGCATCCTGGCGATCGCCCGCGAGGTGCAGCGTCTGACCGAGGCCGCTCGCGCCGGGCAACTGAAGCAGGAGGATCTGCAGGATGGCACGATCAGCCTCTCGAATATCGGTGCGCTGGGCGGAACCTATATGGTGCCGGTGGTCAGCAAGCCCGAGGTGGCGATCGTGGCGCTGGGCAAGACCCGACCCCTGCCGCGTTTCGATGCCGACGGCCAGGTGGTGGCCAGCCAGATCATGAACATCAGCTGGTCCGGCGATCATCGCGTGCTCGACGGTGCCACCATGGCCCGTTTCAGCAACCTCTGGAAAAGCTATCTCGAGGATCCGGCCTCGATGCTGCTGGAGCTGGCCTGAGGCCGATGCCGGGCGATGCCCGTCGCCCGGCATCCGGTGTAAGCTGTATATTCAGGATTCATTCCGGATCGAGCCATGGCCCAGGAGACACTGCAACAGTTCTACATACCGGAAGAGCAGTCGATCTACCTGCTCAGCCACGACGACGCCAAGAAGCTCAAGGACTGGTTCAGGCTCTGCGAGGCGCAGCTCGAGCAGCTTGGCTATCGGGATATCGAGCTGATCGGCAAGGGCGCCTTCGGCTTCGTATTCGCGGGTGTATCGGCCTGGGGCGAGTCCCTGGTGTTCAAGTTCTCCCGCATCACCCTGCCTGCGCACTACAAGGAGCGTCTGGAGGAGGAGGCCTTCATGCTCGGGCTGGTGGAGCACTCCCATGTCCCGCGGCTGATTGCCTTTCAAGCGATGCGCGGGCAGCCGATCCTGGCGATGGAGCGGGCCCGGGGCCGCGACCTGGAGCAGCTGTCGCTCGAATGGGGGCCGCTGTCGCCGCGGCGGGTGGTGCGGATCGCGGCACAGTTGGCGGATATCCTGCAGACATTGCGCCACCACCCCGGCAAGCCGATCGTCCACGGCGACATCAAACCCTCCAATATCGTCTTTGACCCGGACAGCGAAAGGGTGGCGCTGATCGACTGGGGGTCGTCGGTCTTCGCGCAGCTGGACGAGCACAATCAGCCGGTGGCCAGCAGCGTCATGGAGCTGATGTCGGACAGCATGCAGCAGACCAACGCCCGGCTCGGCGATGTCTATTTTATCGGTGAGGCCCAGCTCAACGGCGGCCTGTCCTCGCCCCGGTTCGACGAGGAAGGGCTGGCCGGCACCCTCTATGCGCTGGCGTCCGGACAGTCCTGTCGCTTTGGCCACAAAGCCATTCCGCCGACCTCGCTGGGGCTGCCGGTGGAGTTCGCCCGGGTGCTGGAGGCGATGCTGGCGCCCGATCCGGCCCTACGCGCGCGTGCCGGCGACTACTTCCTCGCCGAAATGCCCCGCATGGCCCGGATCGTCATGGAAGATCTGCCGGTCGCGTCGCCGGCGCCGCTGGTGCCGGTCTGGCTGCGGCCGGGGAACCGGGACATCGACACCGTGGTGTACAGCTCGCGCAAGTCCTTCCTGCGGGAAGAGGGGGCGCACGAGGTGCTGCAGGCACTCGACGAAGCGCCGCTGGATCGCTACTACAAGGACTTCCTGCAGGGCATGGGCGATACCGAGAAGGCTTTTCTGGCCGCGGTCAGCCGCCTGGGCAAGTATCCGGTGGTCGGAGGGTTGGCGGTGCGCTGGGAGGCCAGCGGCGTCTATATCGATTCGAGTCTGAACCTGCACGACGAACACCTGCGCGCCTCCTTCACTGCTTCGGTCAACAACATGGTGAACCTGGCACGGGCCATCAACCGGAGTGGGATTTTCAAAAGCTGCCTGTTCGATGCCCGGGATACGCTGCATATCGACCGTGCCGATCAGGATCAGCCGTTTACCGCCCCGGCAGGAATGGCGCTGCCCTACGAGGTCAGCGCGGCGCCGGACATCGAAGATCAGGCCCGGCTGCACTCCTATTTCGAGGACGGGCGCGATCCCGACGAGTATCTCGACCTGCCGCGCCGGATCATGGAGATACTCGCCCAGCTCAATCGCATCCATCATACCGGGCTGATCATTTTCGAGAGCCTGCCGACCCACCTGAAAATACACAGCTACTACCGGCTGCTGGATCCGGAGCGTGAAGCCGAGTTCGGCGACTGCCTGGACAGGATCCTGCAAAGCCTTCCGCTGATAAAAGGGCTGGGGGTGTCGGGCTTCATGAAAATGCCCTACAAGGACACCCGCTTCTTCAGCCACATCGAGCGCCTGCCGGAAAAATACTATCCCCGGGATCCCCGCAAATTTCGGCTTTGATGCGCGGGGCGTCGACGACCCTACGGCCTCGGGCCTCGAAAACCAGTCAACAGTTCGTGGCCGGCGAGGATGGCCGCGAGCTGGCGAATTATGCCCTGGCATCGAGCGCGATCGCTGTCGATGCCGCTCCGGGACGCTTTCGCCGCAACATGCCGAATCCGATTCCGGTGGTTGTCCTGGGCCGGCTGGCCGTGGATCAAGCCCTGCAGGGCAAGGGCTTCGGTCGCGCCCTGGTGCGGGATGCCGGACTGCGCGTCATCCGGGCGGCAGACACCATTGGTATTCGCGGTATGATCGTGCACGCCCTGTCGGACGAGGCGAAGGCTCTATAGGAGCGAATCGGCTTCGAGCCGTCACCGATCGATCCGATGATGCTGATGGTCACGCTGGCCGACTTGAAGGGCGCAAGCCTTCTCACCTGACCTTCACATGTGAAAGTCCGTATGACGAAATCAACACTTCCATCTAGAGCGAAACCGGTGCCGAGGCCCCAGGACATCGATGCCTGAAATAGCAATACAGGGTTATCCGGAAGTCGATCTTTAACCTTACCCTTCGAAGCCGTGGAAGGCGGCGAACTCCGAGACCGGCGCGCGCGGCGTTTCGAGACCGTTCTCGGGCGCATCGCCATCTTCGTAACCCAGCGCGATACCGCAGACCAGGATATCCTCGTCGGGCAGCGGCAGGTGCCGGCGTACCACCTGGTGGAAATTGGCGAAGGCGGCCTGGGCGCAGCTGTGCAGGCCCTGGCCGCGGGCGGCCAGCAGGATGTTCTGGATGAACATGCCGAGGTCGATGTAGCTGCCGGTATTGAGGCGCCGGTCCAGACCGATCAGCAGCCCTACCGGGGCATCGAAAAACTGGAAATTGCGCAGCATCTGGATATTGCGCGCCTCGGTATCGTCGCGGGCGATGCCGAGCTGGTGATACAGCGAAAAGCCGACCTCGCGGCGGCGACCGCGGTACGGCTCGAACCAATCGTCCGGATAGTAGGCGTACTCGGGCGCGTGCGTACCGGCGTCGTGCTGCGCGGCAGTCAGGATGTCCCGGCACAGCGCGTCCTTGATCTCGCCGGCCACCACCTGCACATGCCAGGGCTGTACGTTGTTGCCGCTCGGCGCGCGGGCGGCCAGCTCAAGAATATGCTCGATCGTGGCGCGTGGGATGGCGTCGGGGCGAAAGCGCCGCACCGATTTGCGGCTGCGGATGGCGTTGTCGATATGCATGGCTGTTTCCTATTGGGGGGCGGGTTTCTCGGTCGGTTCCAGCGAGATTCCGGCAAGCGTGCCCTGCAGTTTGTTGAGGAAGTGCAGCAGGCTGACGCTGTCGTCGAAACTGAAACCGTCCAGCCCCTGGGCGTAGAAGTCGTGGATGCGCGACTGCAGGCTGTTCCAGAAGTCTCGGCCGGTCATCGTCATCTGCACCAGGCGGGCGCGTCGGTCGTCGGGGTGTGGTACGCGCAGCACGTGGCCGTCGCGCTCCATCCGCTTCAGTACCCCGTCGAGATTCTGGCGGCTGACCACCAGGTATTCGGTCAGCTCGTTGAACGAGATGCCGTCTTCGTAGCCCTCCCGTGACAGCGCGCCCAGTACCGCCCACTGCACGGTGCTGATCCCCATCTCCTTCTGCACCTGGCGCTGCAGCACGTTGCCGGTCTGGAAGAGGCGAAAGAAGAGGCGGTTGGGGATGTCGCCGCTGGTCTGCTGGGTCATCTGGAGTCCTTGTCTGTACGGTGGCGTTGCAGGTGACCGCCGGCGCCCGCACCGCCAGGGGTGGTTCAGGGGCGGGTGGCTTCCCGGGCGATGATATTCTTCATGATCTGGGCCGTGCCGTCACCTATTTGCAGCCCCAGCACATCGCGCAGCCGCTGCGCCATCGGAAAATCCTCGTCGTAGCCCGTGTGGCCGTGGGCCAGCAGGCACTGCTTGACGACGTCGAATGCGAGCTTGGGCGCCCACCACTTGTTCATCGCCGCTTCGCTGTTGTGGGGCAGGCCGTTGTCCTTGAGCCACAGCGAATAGTAGCACTGTAGCCGGGCGGCGCCGACGTAGGTCTGCAGCTCGGCCAGCGGGTGCGTCAGACCCTGGAAGGCGGAGAGTGGCTGGTTGAAGGCGTGGCGCTCGTTGAGCCACTGCCGGTCTCGTCCAGCGCCTGCTGGGCCAGGGCCAGCACTGCAGGCCGATCAGCGCGCGGCTGTAGTCGAAGCCCTGCATCACCTGCTTGAAGCCGCTGTTTTCGTCGCCGAGCAGGTGGCTGGCTGGAATCTCCACCGAGTCGAAGAAGATCGAGCCGCGCCCGATGGCGTGCTGTCCGAGGTCCTTGAAGCGTGTGGTGCTGATGCCGGGCAGATCCATCGGCACCAGAAAGGCGCTGATACCGCCGGCGCGGGACTCCTGGCTGCCGGTGCGGGCGAAGACCACAGCGACGTCGGCCTGATCGGCGATCGAGATCGAGGTCTTTTCGCCATTGAGCACGTAGACATCGCCACGCCGCTCCGCCTTCAGACGCAGACTGGCGGCGTCGGAGCCGCCATGGGGCTCGGTCAGCGCGATGCAGACCAGCTTGCGGCCGGCGGTGATCTCGGGCAGCCACTCGCGCGCCAGTTCGGGCCGTGCGAAGTTGGCGATGATCTGGCCGTTGAGCGAGCACAGCAGCGGCAGGTAGCCGACGTTGAAGTCGCCGCGGGCGATTTCTTCGATGATCAGGCCGCTGGTGACGCAGTCCAGGCCGCTGCCGCCGAACTGCTCCGGCAGCTCGCCGCCGAGCAGGCCCCTCCCGCCGAGCTGCTCGGCGACCTCGCGTTCGATGCGGCCTTCGCGCTCGCGCTCGGCGTAGCGGGGTGCCAGCACTTCGCGGCTGAAGCGGGCCACCATTTCCCGGATCGCGTTTTGTTCTTCGGTAAATGCAAAATTCATCTCGGCCTCCAGGGCGTTCGCGCCGGGCGGGTAGGCCCGGCGCGATCGATTATTTGTAGAACTTGCGGAATTCCGGCTTGCGCTTTTCCTTGAAGGCGTTGACGCCCTCCTGCGACTCAGCCGTGTTGTAGTAGAGACTCAATGCCTGCATGCCCAGGGCGCCGATGCCGCCGATGTTGTCGCTGTCGGCATTGAAGGAGCGCTTGGCGATGGCCAGCGCCGTCGGACTCTTTTCGAGAATCTCGTCACACCAGGCACGCACCTCGGCGTCGAGATGGTCGTGCGGCACCACGGCATTGCACAGGCCCCAGTCCAGTGCCTGCTGGGCGCTGTAGCGGCGGCACAGGTACCAGATCTCGCGGGCGCGCTTCTCGCCGATGACGCGGGCCATGTAGGCGGTACCGAAGCCCGGGTCGACCGAGCCGACCTTGGGGCCGACCTGGCCGAACTGGGCCTTGTTGGAGGCAATGGTGAGATCGCAGACCAGTGCCAGCACGTGGCCGCCGCCGACCGCGAAGCCCTGCACCCGGGCGATGACGGGTTTGGGCACTTCGCGAATGAGGCGCTGCAGCTCCTCGACCGGCAACCCGATCAGACCGCGGCCGTCATACTGGCCCTCGTGGGCGCCCTGGTCGCCGCCGGTGCAGAACGCCTTGTCGCCGGCACCGGTCAGGACGATGACGCCGATCTCCTTGTTCCAGCCGGCGCGGTGGAAGGCGTCGAGCAGTTCCATGCAGGTCTGGCCGCGGAAGGCGTTGTAGCGCTCCGGACGGTTGATGGTGATGGTGGCGACGCCATTGTCTTCGCTGTAGAGGATATCTTCGTATTGCATATGTCTGTCTCCTGGGGCTGTGGATAAGTCCCGGTCAGCCGGCCATGGTCAGGCCGCCGGATACGCTGATCACCTGGCCGGTAATGAAATTGGCGTCGTCACTGGCGAGCATCGCGACGAGACCGGGGTAGTCCTCGGGCTGGGCGATGCGGCCCAGCGGAATGGCGCGGCGGAAGGCCTCGACAAGCTTGTCGGGGTTGCTGGAAGTGGACGCCACGTCCTTGAGCAGGGCAGTATCGGTCGGTCCCGGGCAGACCACGTTGAGGTTGATGCCCTTGCCCGCGAGTTCGCGCGCCAGCGTCTTCGTCAGGCCCACCAGACCCGCCTTGCAGGCGGCGTAGACCGCCTCACCGGACGAGCCGACGCGGGCGGCGTCGGAGGCGATATTGATGACCTTGCCGCCGCCGGCCTCGATCATCAGCGGCAGTGCCGTATGGTGCATGTTCAGCGCGCCGGTCAGGTTTACCGCGATCAGCTGATCCCACATTCCCGGCTCGGTTTTAAGGAATGGCATGAAACGGTCGAAGGCGGCATTGTTGACCAGCACCTGCGGCAGGCCGAGTTCCCGCGCGACCGCTTCGACGGTCGCGGACACGGCGTCATAGTCGGTGATGTCGGCGGTGTAGGCGCGGGCACTTCCACCGTTCTCCTGAATCAGGTCGACGGTAGCCTGGGCCGCGGCCGGGTCGCGGTCGAGCACCGCGACCTTGCAACCCTCTTCGGCGAAACGGCGGCAGATGGCACTGCCGATGCCGCCGCCGCCGCCGGTGACGATGACCACTTTGTTTTCCAGTCCTTTCATTCTCAGTTACCTCGTGCTTCAGGTGTTTTTTCAAGAGTGTTCGCGGGGGTGGCTGCGCCTGGCCGGGGCCAGGCACAGCCGGCTGGCCTGCTCGCGCAGCTTGAATTTCTGGATCTTGCCGGACGGGGTCTGTGGCATGGACGTCAGGACCTCGACGTACTCCGGCAGGTAGGTTTTGCTGATCTGCTGTTCAAGCAGATAGTCGACCACCTCATTCAGCGTCAGGGTCTCGTAGTCCGGATGCAGGGTGATATAGGCACAGAGCCGCTCGCCCAGCCGGTCGTCCGGGCAGCCGACCAGCGCCACCGAGGCGATCGCCGGGTGTTTGTAGAGCAGGTTTTCGACTTCGATCACCGGAATGTTTTCGCCGCCGCGCACGATCACGTCCTTGCTGCGGCCGGTGATGCGGATATAGCCGCGGCCGTCGATGCGGGCCAGATCGCCGGTCGGGAACCAGCCGTCGGCGTCGACATTGTAGAGTTCGGGGCGTTTGAGGTAGCCGATGAAGAGGCTGGCGCCGCGCACCATCAGCTGGCCCTCCATCCCCGCCGGCAAGGGCCTGCCGTCGGGATCCACCACCCGCACCTCCATCCAGGGCAGGGGCGTACCGTCGCTGTGGCTGGCGACCGAGGCGTCGTCCTCGGGCCGGGTCATGGTCACGGCGCCGTTTTCGGTCATGCCCCAGGCCGAGATGATGCGGGTCTTCATGACAGCAGCGGCCTTCTCGACCAGGGCGCCCGGAATCGGCGCACCGGCGGCGACGAAGATTTTCAGCGAGTCCAGCGCGCCGGGGTGGCGGTCGGCGGCCTCGACCAGGTCGGCGAGGAAGGGCGTCGAGGCCATGGTGAAGGCGGGCTGCTCGGCGGCGATCACCTTCAGCGCGAAGTCGACGTTCCAGATGTCCTGCAGCACCGCCGTGGTCTGCAGATAGATCGGCATCATCAGACCGTAAAGGAAGCCGGTCTGGTGGGCCATCGGCGAGGCCATCAGCACCCGGTCATCGGCGCTCAGGTGCAGCCGTTCGCTGTAGGGGCGAGCGTTGGCGAAGAGAGTGTTTGAGCTGTGCAGCACGCCCTTGGGCTCGCCGGTGGTGCCGGAGGTGTACAGCAGCTGCACCGGATCATCGCCACCGAGGCGGCGTTCGGCGAACAGCTTGTCAACATCAGTCTGCGCTTCCCAGGACGTTTCCAGCAGCCGCTGCTCGAAGCTGCACTCACCCTTGCCCCCGATCACCAGCACCTCGGCGAGATCCGGCAGGTCGGTGCGCAGTCCCGCGATCATCGCCGCGTAATCGAAGCCGCGAAAAAGCTGTGGAATCACCAGTACGCGGCTTTCGGCATGGCGCAGCATGAAACGCAGCTCGCGCTCGCGGAAGATCGGCATCAGCGGATTGAGGATGGCGCCGATGCGCACGCAGGCCAGGTGCAGTGCGGTGATCTGCCAGCCGTTCGGCAGCTGGCAGGACACCACCTCGCCCTTTTGCACACCCATCGCCGCCAGGCCCGCGGCGATGCGGGTCGCGATCCGGTCGAGCTCCCGGTAGCTCAGGGCGGTGCGCTCGTCCTGTTCCACTCGGTAGCTGACGATGGCCGTCCTGTCGGGCACAGAGGTCAGGGCCTGATCGAGATAATGTGTAATTGTATTGTCATTCCATGCGCCTGATTCAATCATGCGGCTGCGACGCTCATGGAAGGGGTGGGTCGTAGTGTTCATGATCTATCCCGGTTATATATGTTGTTTTTGTAGATCGGTGGTAATGCCTGATAACGAGTTAGACGATACGCCCTGACAAAATAATATGTCAATATATTGTCTTTAAATTTTATTGTGGCTAGACTGGCTTCAGGTTTCGGGCGCGGTGGCCGATTCGTAGCCGCCGCCAAACAACAAGACAGGAGGCGACATGGCTTATCGCACTATCCGGGTGGAAAGGCTGGACGGCGTCGGACTGATCCGACTCGACCGGCCCGAGGTGCATAACGCCCTCAATGGCGAACTGATGCGTGAGCTCGGCGAGGCGCTGTGCACGCTGGAGGCTGCGACGGCAATACGTGCGATGGTGATCACCGGCAACGAGCGTGCTTTCGCCGCCGGCGCCGATATCGCCGAGATCGCCGCCAAGGACTTCGCCGATCTCTACCTCGAGAACTTCGTCACCACCGACTGGGAGGAAGTGACCCGTTGCCGCAAGCCGGTGATCGCGGCGGTGGCGGGGCTGGCGCTCGGCGGCGGTTGCGAGCTGGCGATGATGTGCGACTTCATTATTGCCGCCGACAACGCCCGCTTCGGTCAACCCGAGGTGAAGGTCGGCACCCTGCCGGGTGCCGGCGGCACCCAGCGCCTGGCCCGTGCCGTCGGCAAGGCCAAGGCGATGGATCTGTGTCTGACCGGGCGCCTGATGGACGCCGAGGAAGCGGAACGCAGCGGCCTGGTCAGTCGGGTGGTGCCGGCGGTGGCGTTGCTCGACGAGGCCCTGGCCGCCGCACGACAGATCGCAGCGCATTCCGGCATGGCGGTACGGCTCAACAAGGCGGCGGTCGACCGTGCCTTTGAAACGCCGCTGGCCGAGGGCGTGCTGTTCGAGCGGCATCTGCTCTATGCCAGTTTTTCCAGTGCCGACCAGAAGGAAGGCATGCGTGCCTTTCTCGAAAAACGCGAACCCCACTGGCAGGACCGCTGAGTCGGCGACGGGCCGCAGCAAGAATTACGAGCGACAGGAGGTACCGATGTCCGATCTGGTTGCCACTACTCTTATCGACGATATCTGCGTGATCCGGGTCGACAACCCGCCTGTAAACGCCCTGAGCCAGGCCTTGCGTGCCGCTCTGTTAAACGCCTTTTCAGCTGCCGATGCTGATCCAGATGTTCGCGCGGTGGTGTTGCTGTGTGAGGGGCGCACCTTCATCGCCGGCGCCGATATCCGCGAGTTCGGCAAGCCGCCGCAGCCGCCGCTGTTGCCTGACCTGGTGAACCGGGTCGAGGCATCGACCAAGCCGTCGGTGGCGGTGATCCACGGCTCGGCGCTCGGCGGCGGCCTCGAGCTGGCACTGGGCTGTCATTATCGCATCGCGCGTCCCGATGCCCGACTCGGCTTGCCGGAGGTGCGGCTCGGACTGCTGCCGGGGGCTGGCGGCACGCAACGCCTGCCGCGCCTGGTGGGCGTGCCGGTGGCGCTGGACATGATCGTCAGCGGGGAGGCGCTGGATGCGCCCCAAGCCTGTCGTACAGGGCTCGTCGACTCGCTGTTCGATGGCGACCCGCAAGTGGCCGGACTGGCGTTTGCCTGGGAACTGCTGGCACAGGGCCAGGGCCGCGACGCAGCGGCGAGCAGCGGGCGCAGCTCGAGACCGGCGTCGATGTTCGGGCGCTGCTGGCTGCCCGGCGGCACGAGGTCGACCGGCGGATGCCGGGGCTGTTTTCGCCGCAGCGCGTGATCGACGCGATCGAGGCGGCGGTGCAGTTGCCGCTGCGAGACGGGCTGCGCCTTGAACGCGAACTGTTCCTGCAGTGCATGGCGTCACCCCAGCGGGCGGCGCTGGTACACCGTTTCCAGGTCGAGCGGCGCTTTGCCCGTCGGCTCAAGGAGCAGCGCCAGGACCCGAGTCGAGAGGTCGGCGCACGCTTGACCGGACGCTATCGCGAGACGATAGCGCAGCTGCTCGATGAAGGAGCCGACGAAGCCGGCCTTGATGCTGCCCTGCGTGCCTTTGGCATGGCAGAGGGACCTTTGCGTCCCGCTGTTGTCACGGCGACTGCCGACGAGGCCGACGCTGTCGAGTCGGAACGGCTGATCGAACGTCCGTTGCTGGCGTTGGTCGACGAGGGCGCGCGCCTTCTGGGCGAGGGCCTGGTGCAGGACGCCGGCGATATCGATCACATCCTGATTCGCGACTGCGGCTTCCCGCCCCAGCGCGGTGGCCCGATGTTCTACGCTGACACCCTTGGCCTGTCACGGGTGCTCGAACGGATGCGCCACTGGCAGGAACGTTTGGGCGCCGCCTGGACCCCGGCGTCGCTGCTGCAGCAACTGGCCGCCGCGGGCCGCACCTTTGCCGATCTGAACGGCAACCCCCGATAGAGGAGTGCTTATGAATATCCGATACAGCGCCGATGAACTGGCGTTTCGAGACGAGGTCCGGGCCTTTCTGCGCGAGGCGTTGCCGGCCGATATCGCCGACAGCGTGCGTCTGGGCCGACGCCTGCGAAAAGAGGACCACCAGCGCTGGCAGCGCATACTGGCCAAAAAGGGCTGGTACGCCGCCAACTGGCCCATCGAGCACGGCGGCACCGGCTGGAGCCTGGTGCAGAAGCACATCTTCGAGGAGGCGTGCGCGGCCTTCGGCGCGCCACGGCTGATCTCCTTCGGCGTCAATATGGTGGCGCCGGTGATCATCAAGTTCGGCACCGAGCAGCAGAAAGCGCATTACCTGCCGCGGATTCTGTCAGGCGAGGACTGGTGGTGTCAGGGCTATTCGGAGCCCGGCGCGGGGTCCGACCTGGCGTCGCTGAAAACCCGGGCGGTGCGCGACGGCGACCACTATGTCGTCAACGGTCAGAAGACCTGGACCACCCTGGGACAGTACGCCAACCGCATTTTCTGCCTGGTGCGCACCAGCTCCGAGGCGCGACCGCAGCAGGGTATTTCCTTCCTGCTGATCGACATGGACAGCCCGGGTATCAGCGTGCGGCCCATCATCACTCTCGACGGCGAACACGAGGTCAACGAGGTGTTCTTCGACAACGTCCGGGTACCGGTCGCAAACCTCGTCGGCGAGGAGAACCGCGGCTGGACCTGCGCCAAGTACCTGCTGACCCACGAGCGTACCGGCCAGGCCGGTATCGGTTTTTCCAAGGCCGCGCTGGCGCACCTCAAGCAGATCGCCGCGCGCGAGACCCGCGACGGCCGGCCGCTGATCGAGAATCCGCGGCTGCGGACCCGCATCGCCGAGGTCGAGATGCGCCTGCTGGCGGTGGAGGTGAGCACGCTGCGGATCCTCGCGGCGACCCGTGACGGCGGTGTGCCCGGAGCGGAAAGCTCGATCCTGAAGATCCAGGGCTCGGAGATCCGCCAGGCGATCAGCGACCTGACGCGCCGGGTGCTCGGTCCCCAGGCGTTGCCGTTCGTCGAGGCGGAGCTCGAAGCGGGCTTCGACGGCCAGCCCCGCCACGCCGACTACAGCGCCGCGCCGGCAAGCCAGTATTTCAATCTGCGCAAGCTGTCGATCTACGGCGGTTCCAACGAAATCCAGAAGAACATCGTCGCCAAGACGATGCTCGAGCTGTAACGGGAGGCCGGATCGATGGACTTCAATCTGAACGAAGAGCAGCAGATGCTGCAGGACACCCTGGCCCGGCTGGTCCGGGAGCAATACGACTTTGAAAGGCGCGAGCGGTTGCTGCAGGCGAACGACGGCAGCGAGGCCTTCTGGCAGCAGTTGGCGGAACTGGGGCTGACCGCGGTGCCCTTCGCCGAGGAGTACGAGGGTTTCGGCGGCAGTGCCGTCGACAATCTGGTGATCATGACCGAATTGGGCCGTGGTCTCTGTCTGGAACCCTTCCTGCATTCGCAGATATTCGGCGGCGGCCTGCTGCAGCAACTGGCGACCGGACCCGCGCAGCAGGCGCTGTTGCCGCGGGTGGCCGCCGGCGAGCTGCGCCTGGCCGTGGCGCTGGAGGAGCCGCAGAGCCACTACCGCCTCAACGACGTCGCCTGCCGGGCCGAAGCGGTCGACGGCGGCTGGCGCCTGAGCGGGCGCAAGAGCGTGGTGATCGGCGGCGACAGCGCCGGCCGGATCCTGGTTTCGGCCAGAACCTCCGGCGAACAGCGCGACGCGGCGGGGATCAGCCTTTTTCTGCTTGATCCCGCTACCGAAGGCATCAGCCGCACGGGCTACCCCTGCATCGACGGGCCGCGTGCCTGCGACCTGGTGCTGGACCAGGTCCGGGTGCCTGGTGATGCGCTGCTGGGCGGGGTCGGGGAAGCGCTGCCGGCGTTGCGCTATCAGCAGGGGCGGGCCATTGCCGCTCAGTGCGCCGAGGCGTTGGGGAGCCTCGAGGAGACGTTCGCGCTGACCCTTGACTACCTCAAGACACGCAAGCAGTTCGGCCGGCCGATCGGCGACTTCCAGGTGCTGCAGCATCGCATGGCTGATATGCGCAGCGAGCTGGAGCTGGCGCGCTCGATGGCGATCATGGCGGCCTGCGTCGCCGACGGGGCGGACAGCCCGGACCGCAGCCGACGTCTGGCGGCGGCACGCTTTATCGTCGCCCGGGCCTCGCAGTTCGTCGCCGAACAGGCGATCCAGCTGCACGGCGGCATCGGCATGACCTGGGAATACAGCCTGTCGCACCACGCCAAGCGGCTGGTGATGCTGAGCCACCAGTTCGGCGACGAGGATTATCACCTCGACGCCTACGCCGAGCTGCTGGACGTGGCCTACGCCGAGCTGCTGGACGTGGCCTGAGCCGGGAGGAGGCTGAGATGGAAATATTCAAACGCATCGGCGTGGTCGGCGCCGGCGCCATGGGGCGCGGCATCGTACAGCTGTTTGCGACCTGCGGCATCGAGGTGCGGCTGCACGACAGCCGCCCGGAGGCGATCGACGAGGCGCTGTTCCACAACCGCGCCTTGCTGGAGCGGGCGCATAAGAAGGGACGGCTCAGCGCCGAAACGCTGGCACGAGCGCTCGCCTGCATGACCGCGGCGGACGAACTGGACAGGCTTGCGGACTGCGACCTGGTGGTCGAGGCGATCGTCGAACAGCTCGACGCCAAGCAGGCGCTGCTGCGCGAGCTGGAAGCCCGGGTGGCGCCGGACGCGGTGTTGGCGACCAATACCTCGTCGCTGTCGGTCGCCGCCATTGCCTCGGTCTGCCGGCATCCCGAACGGGTCGCGGGCTTGCATTTCTTCAATCCGGTACCGCTGATGAAGATCGCCGAGGTGGTGCAGGCCGGGCGAACTGCGCCCGAGGTGGGCGAGCGGTTGGTGGCGCTGGTCGAGCGGGCCGGGCACTTCGCCGCCCGGGTGCCCGACTCGCCGGGATTTCTGGTCAACCACGCCGGCCGGGCCTATGGCCCCGAGGCGCTGCGCATCCTCGCCGAAGGCATCGCCACGCCGGCGCAGATCGACCGTATCATGCGCGACTGCCTCGGCTTCCCGATGGGCCCCTTCGAGCTGTTCGACCTGATGGGGCTGGACGTCTCCCACTCGGTGATGTGCTCGGTGCACGACCAGTTCTACCAGGATGCGCGCTACACGCCGTCGGCGCTGGTGCCGCCGCGCCTGGCCGCGGGTCTGCTCGGGCGCAAGAGCGGCGAAGGCTTCTACCGCTACACGGATGGCAAGCCGGTCCTGGACGAGAGCGCCGAGGTGGCGACCGTATCGCTCGAGCAGCCGTTCTGGCTCGACTGCGAGGATGCCGGTATGCGTGACAAGATCGCGGCGGTGCTGGCAGCCGCCGGGGCCGAGCTGGAGTCCGGCGACAGCCCCTCGACGCGTGCGATCTGCCTGGTAACGCCCTGGGCGAGGATACCAGCAGCCTGATCGCACGCAGGGGCCTGCCCGCCACACGTACCCTGGCGCTTGAGACCTTCGCCGGCTTCGAGCGGCGCCGTGTGCTGATGCGTCAGCCCGCGCTGGAGCCGACGGTACTGGCCCAGGCGCGCTGTGCGCTGACGGTGGATGGCGTACCGGTCGAGGTGATCGAGGATTCGCCGGGCTTCATCGCCCAGCGTATCGTTGCCGGCATCGTCAACCTGGGCTGCGAAATCGCCCAGCGCCGCATCGCCGAGCCCGCCACCCTGGACCGGGCGGTGGAGCTGGCGCTCGGCTACCCGCAGGGCCGCTGCGCCTGGGCGACCTTTTCGGGTCGGCGCGCATCGCGACCATCCTGCAGCAGTTGCACGACCTCTATCAGGAGCCACGTTACCGTATCAGCCCCTGGCTGCGCCGTCGTGTCCAGCTCGGCCTGCCATTGACCACCCCCGAGAACTGTCCACCTTCAAATAAGGAGGCCTTCGCATGAGCGCCTTTATCTACGACGGCCTGCGTTCGCCGTTCGGCCGCCACGGCGGCGCCCGGCGCCGGTGCGGCCCGACGACCTGCTGGCGACGCTGGTGCGCACGCTGGTGGCCCGCAACGCCTTTTCGGCCGAGGCGGTCGAAGATCTGATCGCCGGCTGCAGCAACCAGGCGGGGAGGACGCCCGCAACCTGGCCCGTCACGCCGCACTGTTGGCCGGCCTGCCGGTTGGCGTGGCCGGCGTCACGGTGAACCGGCTCTGTGGCTCGGGGCTCGCCGCGGTGCTCGGTGCCGCCCAGGCGCTCAAGGCCGGCGAGGGCGAGCTGTTCATTGCCGGCGGTGCCGAGAGCATGAGCCGCGCGCCCTTTGTGATGGCCAAGGCCGAGCGGGCCTATGATCGCGACGTGCGGATCTTCGACAGCACCATCGGCGCGCGTTTTCCCAATCCCCTGGTCGAGTCCGAGTACGGCGCCGATACCATGCCGCAGACCGCCGACAATGTAGCTCGCGAGTTGGGGATCGGCCGTGACGATGCGGACGCCTATGCCGCCCGCAGTCAGGCGCTGTACCAGGCGGCGCGGGAACGGGGCTTTTTCGACGACGAGATCCTGCCGGTCGAGGTATCGCAGGGGCGCCGTGCACCGGCTCTGAGCGTCGCGGCCGACGAGCATCCGCGGCCGCAGACGACGATGGACAGCCTGGCCAGACTGCGACCGCTGTTTGCCGACGGCGTGGTCACGGCCGGCAATGCCTCCGGCGTCAACGACGGTGCCGCCGCATTGCTGATCGGGTCGCAGAGGATCGGCGAACGTTATGACGTCCGCCCGCGGGCGCGAATTCTGGCCGGCGCCGTTGCTGGCGTCGAGCCGCGGCTGATGGGGCTTGGGCCGGTGCCCGCCATCGCCGGGTGCTGCAACGCACCGGGCTCGAACTGGTCGATATGGATGTGATCGAGATCAACGAGGCCTTCGCCGCCCAGGTGCTCGGCTGCACCCGGCAGCTCGGGCTGGCCGACGACGACAGCCGCCTGAATCCCAACGGCGGCGCCATCGCCATCGGCCATCCGCTCGGCGCCTCCGGCGCGCGGCTGGTGCTGACCGCGCTGCGGCAGCTCGAGCACAGCGGTGGGCGCTATGCCCTGGTCAGCCTCTGCATCGGGCTGGGGCAGGGAATCGCCTGCGTAATCGAAAGACAGTGAACAACAACAAAGACCTGGAGAGAGATCATGGCTGACAAGGCAAGCTTCAACTGGGAAGACCCGCTGCTGCTGGACCAGCAACTCAGCGACGAGGAACGCATGGTACGGCGCACGGCGCAGCAGTTCGCCGACGACAAGCTGGCGCCGCGGGTGCTGGAGGCGTTTCGTCACGAGCACACGGACCCGGCGATCTTCCGCGAGATGGGCGAAACCGGGCTGCTCGGCGCGGTGATTCCGACCGAGTATGGCGGCGCGGACCTCAACTACGTCTGCTACGGCCTGATCGCCCGCGAGGTCGAGCGCATCGACTCCGGCTACCGCTCGATGATGAGCGTGCAGTCGTCGCTGGTGATGGTGCCGATCTACGAGTTCGGCACCGAGGCGACGCGGCAGAAATACTTGCCGAAACTCGCCAGCGGCGAGTGGATCGGCTGCTTCGGCCTGACGGAACCGGATCACGGCTCGGATCCGGGCTCCATGGCGACCCGCGCACGCAAGGTCGAGGGCGGCTACCGCCTGACCGGCAGCAAGATGTGGATCACCAACAGCCCGATCGCCGACGTCTTCGTGGTCTGGGCCAAGGACGACGCCGGCGACATCCGCGGCTTCGTACTGGAGAAGGGCTGGGACGGCCTCACAGCGCCGGCGATTCACGGCAAGGTGGGCCTGCGCGCCTCGATCACCGGCGAGGTGGTGATGGACAACGTCTTCGTGCCGGAGGAAAACGCCTTTCCCGAGGTGCGCGGCCTCCAGGGCCCCTTCACCTGCCTCAACTCGGCTCGCTACGGCATCAGTTGGGGCGCACTCGGCGCAGCCGAGGACTGCTGGCATACCGCCCGCCAGTACACCCTCGACCGCAAGCAGTTCGGCCGCCCGCTGGCGCAAAACCAGCTGATCCAGAAGAAGCTCGCCGACATGCAGACCGAGATCTGCCTGGCGTTGCAGAGCTGCCTGCGCCTGGGCCGGATGAAGGACGAGGGCACCGCCGCAGTCGAGATCACCTCGATCATGAAGCGCAACAGCTGCGGCAAGGCGCTGGATATCGCCCGGATGGCACGGGACATGCTTGGCGGCAACGGCATCAGCGACGAATTCGGCGTCGCCCGCCACCTGGTCAACCTCGAAGTGGTCAACACCTACGAGGGCACCCACGACATTCACGCGCTGATCCTTGGCCGTGCGCAAACCGGGCTACAGGCGTTTTTCTGATCCGGATGACGGCGGGGGCGATTAGAAATGCACCGGTCACCCCCGACCTTTAGTTACCTGACTTTCTCAAAAGTAGCGTGCCGTACCAGCGGCCGGATTGTGCCGGCTAGTGTCACTCTGATTCCTACGCTTTCGCCCCTCCAACCATGACGCCAGCGGGAAATGGAAACTGGGGACTACCACTTCTAACAGTCAACGCACGGCCAAAAACGGTCATCTAATCGAGTGGTCGACCAACTGGCGGCATGGAACAGTGAAGTAGCTGAATCAACAGGCAAGTTCGTGAGCCAGTGAGCTGATCGTGCATTGGGAGGACTCCTGTAGGTCCTGGTTGGCTGGAGTCTCCGTTTGACGTGACCTGGCGGCGCTGTTCGTATTCGTACGGAACAGCTGCAGCCAGTCGCTTGGCCGGGTCGGGGTTGCGCCGGCCACAGTCGCAATCGGCGATAGCCGATGTTCGGTCCCGTTGGCTCCTTGCAGTCAAAGCGACAGGATTTGGAATTGTTGCCATGGGCGAAACCGCCGCCGCCGAGGCGCTGATGACGGCCGTCGAAAAGGTCACCGTCAGCGGCGCGGGCACACCCGACATGGGTGGCAAGCTGAGCACCGCCGAGCTGGCAAAGGCGGTACAGGGCGCGCTCTGAGCCCGCGTTGGAAGGAACGACAAACGGGTCCGTCAGCCGGACCCATTTGCTTTGGCGGCTTTTCCGTTTTCGAAGGCCGTCGCCCCGGCTGAGGCAGAGCCGGCCAGCTGGTCGATCAGCCGGGCGTAGGTCTGCCTCAGGGCTGCCCAGCTGAACCGGTCGACTGCCGGGGCGCTGACGCCCTGGTCGCGTAACCGGCTGGCGTGCCGAATCAGGGTGTCGGCGGCAGCGCAGGCCTCCTGCCTGATATCGGCAGCGCAATCCCGGTACAGGTACTGCTCATCGAACAGTTCCGGATAGACCTGCCGGTCCGGCAATACCGGAATGCAGCCGGCTGCGACTGCCTCCAGTACCGCCAGTCCCTGGAACTCGTGGGTGGCGGTGGACAGTACGATATCGCCGCCGCGCAGCCAGGCGCGGTATTCCGCCCGGGTGGCGGCATAACCGAACTGGTCCAGCCGATGGCGGAATTCGGTGGCAATGGCGTCGAACTCCGCGGGTGAGTGGCGAAAGCGCTCGCCGAGGAGCGCCAGGCGGTAATCCAGCCCTCGCCGTTCCAGTTCCCGCAGGATGGCCTGCAGCCGGTCCGGCCCCTTGTCGAACTCCCAGCGGGCTGCCCAGACGATCCGGACCGGGCCGGCCCTGTTGGCACCATGCCAAGGATGTTGCGGGGCGATGCCCGCCGGCGCCTGGAAATGCTCGTCGGCCAGCGGCACCGGCACGACCAGGGCGCGCTCGGCGAGGCGTTCCGGCAGCCCGGGCGGTACCTGGTCGGGCAGTTTCTTCAGCAACCGGCGGGCACCTTCGATCAGACTGTCGCGATTGAAGGCGCTGTTGAAAAGGATCCGGTCGGCACACAGCGCGGTGTAGAGGTTGAGGATCTGCGGCTCCACGCTGCTTTTCTCACGCCCGGAGCTCGGGTAGGCGAACTGGTTTTCATGGAAATACACCAGCGTCGGTGTGCTGGTCAGGCTCGGTACCAGTCCGCGCAGCGCGGACAGGTCGGTCATCGAGGTGGCGATCACCAGGTCGTAGCGGCGCGACAGGGTATCCCGTTCGCCGAAGGCCCAGCTCAGGCTGTTGCCGCGCACCCGCCAGGCGAAATAGCGGGCCGGCAGGGTCAGTACCGTCCAGTCGAATTCCGGAAACCGGGCAGTCAGGCCGCGGCGCCAGTGTCGATGGCTGGCGGCGTCATAGGCGGACAACAACAATATGCGCAAGGGTGATATCCGGTCGGTTGGGGCGGCCGCTATTGTAGCAGCAAATGCCCGGGCGCTCCGGTTGAACCCCTGGTCGAAAAAAGGCGGGCTTGCGCCCGCCAAGCAGTGCCCCGGTGGGAGTCGGGGTACTCTCAGAGACGGATGATGGCGAAGCCGTTGCCGCCGAGCTGCAGGGCGCCGTTGTCGAGGACGGCGGACTCACCCAGAACGATGGATCCTCCGGCGCATTCGACAGCCTGCCGTTCCGGCGAGAGGTTGAAGACGCAGAGGAACTCGTCACCGCGCACGAACGACAGGATCGGCTCCCCGGTGTCGTTGAAAACGGTGTCGCCGGTACGAAGGCTTTCGTGTTCGCGGCGCAGGCGCAGCATGCGGCGGTAGAACTCCAGCACCGAGTCCCCGACGCCGCGCTGGGTGTCGACGCTGCGCGCGCTCTGGGGTTCCTTCACCGGCAGCCAGGGCTTGACCTCGCTGAAGCCGGCGTTCGCGGCGAGTCGTTCCCAGACCATCGGCGTGCGGCAGCCGTCGCGCCCCTTGTCCTCGGGCCAGAAGGTCAGGCCCTGGGGGTCGGTCAGCTCGGTGTATTCGAGTTCGGTTTCGGTCTGACCCAGTTCCTCGCCCTGGTAGAGGCAGATCGAGCCCTGCTGGCACAGCAGCAATGCGCAGGCCTGCTTGGCCAGGGCATCCTGGTCGACGGCATGGGGCAGCCAGCGGCTGACGTGGCGCACCACGTCGTGGTTCGAGAAAGCCCAGCAGGGCCAGCCGTTCGGCGCTCCCTTGAAGAATTCCTCTATCTGGCGGCGGAAGTGGCCGGCCGAATAGTTGAAGCCGAGCATCTCGAACGAATAGGCCATGTGCAGGCGGTTGCCGGTGGTGTATTCGCCCATGATCTCGACCGGGTGGTGCGACTCGCCGACCTCGCCGACCAGGGTGCGGGCGTCGAATTCATCGAGCAGCGCGCGCATCTTCCCGAGAAAGGCCAGGTTCTCCGGCTGGTTCTTCGAGAACAGGTGGTACTGCATGTTGTAGGGGTTCCACTCGGGCTTCTGCTTTTTGCGGAAATCCGGCGGATCGCTGCGCAGCAGCGCATCGTGGAAGTAGAAGTTCACCGTATCGAGGCGGAAACCGTCGACACCGCGCTCGAGCCAGAAGCGCATGGTGCCGAGCAGCCATTCCTGCACCGCCGGGTTGTGGAAATTGAAGTCCGGCTGCTCCTTGAGGAAGTTGTGCAGGTAGTACTGGTGGCGGCGCGGCTCCCACTGCCGGCGCAGCCGCCGAAGATCGCCTGCCAGTTGTTCGGCGGGCTGCCGTCCGGCTGCGGATCGGCCCAGACGTACCAGTCGGCTTTCGGGTTGTCGCGGGACATGCGGCTTTCCTGAAAGAACGGATGGCGGTCGCTGGAGTGGGACAGCACCTGGTCGATGATCACCTTGAGGCCCAGTTCGTGGGCGCGGGCGACCATGGCATCGAAGTCATCAAGGGTGCCGAAGCTCGGATCGATATCGGTGTAGTCGCTGACGTCGTAGCCCATGTCGGCCATCGGCGAGGTGAAGATCGGCGACAGCCAGATGGCGTCGACGCCCAGGTCGGCGATATGGGGCAGGCGTTCGGTGATACCGGCGAGGTCGCCGATGCCGTCGTTATTGCTGTCCTGGTAGGAGCGCGGATAGATCTGGTAGGTGACCGAGCCTTTCCACCAGTCGGGGTTTGCGGTTGCCATAAACAGGCCTCCAAAGTCCTAGGGTTGCTGAAAGCGAGCAAAGTCGGGCCGCGGGAGCGGCCAGAGCGGCTCCCGGGCGGGTATTACGGGTTTCGGTTGCCAGCGGGTGTCAGCGCTCGAGCGGGCACCAGCGGTTGTCGTTGTCCTGCGAATCCAGGCAGGCCTCGATAAAGGCCAGGTCTGCGACGGCGTCGGAGACGTCGGTGAAGTCGCCAGAGGCAGACGTCAGACCGCGGCGGATCTCGCCGTAGAGATTGGCGAAGGCCTCGAGGTAGCCTTCCGGATGACCGGCCGGAATCCGGCACAGGTGCTGCAGCGACGGCGGGAAACCGGCGCCGTTGCGGCTCAGGATCCGCGGCGCCTCGCCGTATTCGGCGAAGCGCAGCTGGTTCGGGTGCTCCTGTTCCCAGTCGAGGCTGGCCTTCTCGCCGATCAGGCGCAGGCGCAGGGCGTTTTCCGATCCGACCGCGACCTGGGACGCCCAGAGGGCGCCGCGGATGCCGTCACCGAAATCCAGCCGTGCCTGGACGTTGTCGTCGACCTGCCGGCCCGGCACGAAGGCGCTCAGCTCGGCACTGACGCGCCTGGCCGAGCGGCCGGTGACGAAGCGCGCCAGGTTGTAGGCGTGCACGCCGATATCGCCGAGACAGCCGGCCCGGCCCGCCTGTTGCGGATCGGTGCGCCAGCTCGCCTGCTTCTGGCCGTCCTGCTCGATATTGCGGGCCAGCCAGTCCTGGGCATATTCGACCTGCACCAGTCGCAGTTCGCCCAGCGCCCCTTCGGCGACCAGCTGGCGCGCCAGCCGGATCATCGCATTGGCGCTGTAGTTGTAGGTCACCGCCAGGGTTCGCCCCTGTCCGCGGGCCAGCGCCTCCAGTTCCCGCGCTTCGCTCAGTGTCGTCGTCAGCGGCTTGTCGCAGATAACGTCGATGCCGGCCTCGAGAAAGGCGCGAGTGGCGGCATAATGCAGGTGGTTCGGCGTGACGATCGAAACTGCACGGATGCCGTCGGGGCGTTCGGCCTCGCGGCGCGCCATCTCGGCGAAATCGCCGTAGACGCGATCCGGCGCCACGCCGAACAGTGCGCCGGACTCGCGGTTGCGCGTCCCGTCCGACGAGAAGCAGCCGGCCTCGAGGCGGTAGCCGCCATCGAGACGGGCGGCGAGGCGATGCACCTCGCCGATAAAGCCGCTGATGCCGCCGCCGACCATGCCCCAGGGGATTGTTTCGGTCATGTTCAATACCTGTTATTTATGGGTTACGCGTGACATCGAGTCCGTAATCGAAGGCACGGACGTAGGATGCCGGTGAGTGTGCGAACCGCACCGTTCGGCGCGTGGTGGTGCGGTGCGCTTCGCTTACCAGCACCCTACGGTTTCGCCAACTTACGGCCAACTTACCCAGCGCCTGCGTCAGTTCACTGGGGCCGGGTGCAGCCGCTCCACCGCATCGCCGTTGGCGTCGAACAGGTGGCAGCGCTGCGGCGGCAGGTAGACGCTCAGGCGGCTGCCGATCTCCGGCGACTGTTCGCCCTGCACCGCGACCACCAGGGGCTGTTCGCACAGTTCGGTGGAGAGATACAGCAGCGTCTCGTTGCCGAGGTGCTCGACCACGGCTATTTCACCGTCGACCGCCAGGGCTCCGGGTTGCGGGCTCAGCTCGATATGCTCCGGGCGGATACCCAGGGTGGCGGCGCCGCGATGCTGGAAGGGCACCTGGAAGAACTGACCGCCGTTGCCGCGATCGGGACTGACGTGATCGTCCTCTGCCTGGACATTGATGAAGTTCATCGTCGGCGACCCCATGAAGCCGGCGACGAAGGTATTGGCCGGGGTATTGTAAATATCCAGCGGCGAGCCGACCTGCATGATGCGGCCCTGGCTCAGCACCACGATCTTGTCGGCCATGGTCATCGCCTCGACCTGGTCGTGGGTGACGTAGATCGAGGTGGTCTTGAGTTTCTGGTGCAGTTTGCTGATCTCGATGCGCATCTGCACCCGCAGCGAGGCATCGAGGTTCGACAACGGCTCATCGAACAGGAACACATTGGGCTGGCGCACGATGGCGCGGCCGATGGCGACACGCTGGCGCTGGCCGCCCGACAGCTCCTTCGGCTTGCGCTCGAGCAGATGGTCGATCTGCAGGATACCGGCCACCTCGCGCACCTTCTGGTCGATGGTCTGGCCGGACTTCTTCTCCAGCGTGAGGCCGAACGCCATGTTGTCGTAGACGCTCATGTGCGGGTAGAGCGCGTATGACTGGAACACCATGCCGATGCCGCGCTCCTTCGGCGTCAGGTCGTTGACCCGCTTCTGGCCGAAATAGAGGTCGCCGCCGCTGATGTCCTCGAGGCCGGCGATCATCCGCAGCAGCGTGGACTTGCCGCAGCCGGACGGGCCGACGAAGACGACGAACTCGCCGTCACGGATGCTGAGGTCGACGCCCTTGACCGCGTGGAACTGGTTGAGGCCCTTGTAAACCTTGTCGATTTTCACGAATTCGATGCTGGACATAGTCTTGGTCTCTTATTGTTAACCTGGATCAACCCTTGACGGCGCCGGCCGTCAGGCCTTCGACGATCTTGCGCTGGAACACCAGCACCAGTGCGATCAGCGGCACCGTCACCACCACCGAGGCGGCCATGATCGGGCCCCAGGGCAGCTCGTACTGGGAGTCGCCGGAGATCATCGAAATCGCCACCGGCACGGTGCGGTTCTCGTTGCTGAGAATGAAGGTGATGGCGAACATGAACTCGTTCCAGGCGCCGATAAAGGCCAGCAGCCCGGTGGTCACCAGTGCCGGCCAGAGCACCGGCATGAAGATCCGCGTGATGATCTGCCAGGGCGTGGCGCCGTCGACGATGGCCGCTTCCTCGAGGTCCTTCGGGATGCCGCGCATGAAGGTGGTCAGGATCCAGACCGAGAACGGCAGCGAGAACACGGTGTAGGACAGGATCAGGCTGCCGAGGTTGTTGTACAGGCCGAGCATGCGGATCAGCTCGAACATGCCGGACAGCACCGCCACCTGCGGAAACATCGAGACGCCCAGCACCGTCAGCAACAGGGTGGTGCGGCCGCGGAAATGCACCCGCGCCAGGGCGTAGGAGGCGGTCACCGCGATCAGCAGCGAGATCGCCACGGTAGCGAAGGAGACCAGCGCCGAGTTGAGGATGTTGTGGAAGAACGGCTGTTCCCGGAATACCGCGACATAGTTGCGCAGGTCGAAGTAGGCCGGCGTGTAGACGTGGTCGCCGGTACCCGCGCCGAACGAGGTCGCAATGGCGATGTAGAACGGGAATATCGTGTAGGTCAGCAGGGCCAGCACCGCCAGCGCGAAGAGTGCCTGGCCGGTGCGCAGTTTGAAGGTTCTCATCAGTGGTCTCCCGAGCCGTCCAGTTTCAGTCGCGTGGCGAAGATGTAGCCCAGCGTCAGGCCGAACACCAGCAGGAACAGCAGCGTCGACGCGGCCGAGCCGTAGCCGATCTGCTGGAAGTCGATCAGCGCCTGGCGGGCATAGACCGACATCACGATGGTGTCCTCGCTGTTCGATGTGAGGATGTAGACCAGGTCGAAGATGCGCAGCGCGTCGAGCATGCGGAACACGACCGCGACCACCAGGGCCGGCTTGATCAGCGGCAGGGTGACCTTGAAGAACACCTTGACCGGGTGGATGCCGTCGACGCGGGCGGCCTCGTAGCAGTCCTTGGGCAGCATCTGCAGCGCGGCCAGGGTCAGCAGCGCCATGAACGGCGTGGTTTTCCAGACGTCGACCGCGATGATGGTGCCGAGCACGGTGTCGGGATTGACGGTCCAGGCGATCGGCTCGGAGATCAGGTGCAGTTTCAGGAAGAGGTCGTTGATGACGCCGAACTGGTCATGCAGCATCCAGCCCCACATCTTGGCCGAGACCACGGTCGGAATCGCCCAGGGGATCAGGATGGCGGCGCGCACCAGGCCGCGACCGGGGAACTTGGCGTGCAGAATCAAAGCCACCAGCACGCCGAGCACGGTTTCGAGCGACACCGAGATCAGGGTGAGGTAAAGGGTGTTCCAGACCGATTTCCACCAGAGGCCATCGGCCAGCAGGCCATACCACTGGCCGTTGTCGTAGACCAGGTAGTTTTCGAAGCCGACAAAGCCGTAGCTGTCGATACTGGAGAGGGTGGCGTCGGTAAAGCCGAGATAGATGGTGCGCAGCAACGGCCAGCCGGCGACGAAGCCGAGCCCCAGTATCATCGGCAACAGGAACAGCCAGGCGGTGCGGATGCGCTGGCGGCTGAGGCCGCTGAGGTGCGGGCGGGCACTTTGCCGCCCCGTCGGCAGCGGCAGCGTGCCCGGCGTCGATTGAGCGTCACGGGCGCTGACGGATAGGTTGTCCATGGTGCTTCCCTTGGCGTTATTGTTGGCAGGGGGCGGGCCGCAGCTGTCGCGACCCGCCGGCGGTCAGGGGCCTTACCAGCGCCGGCCGCGGATGCGATTGAGCTTGCTTTCGAGCTGGCTCAGGGAGTCGGCGCCGCTGGACTTGCCGGACAGCACCCGGTGGGCGGCATTCCAGAACTCGTTCGAGACCTGGTTGTACTTCTCGCCGGTGACGCTGGAGGGGCGGGCGACGCTGTTCTCCAGCACTTCGCGCATATTGGCGAAGTGGGGGTTGGCCTCGAGTACCTCGGGATCTTCGTACAGCGAGGCGATGGTCGGCAGCCGGCCGTCGACGATGGCGCCGCGCTTCTGCGCCGCCTTGCTGGTGACGTAGAGCACGTAGTCGGCGGCCACCTCGACGTTCTCCGAGTATTTGGAGACCGCCATCTGCCAGCCGCCGAGGGTGGCGCTGTGCTTGCCGTCCGGGCCCATCGGCAGCGGCGTGATGCCGATCTTGCCTTTTACCGGGCTGTCGTCGCCGTTACCCAGCGCCCAGGCGTAGGGCCAGTTGCGCATGAACACCGAATCGCCGCCCTGGAAGACGCGACGGGCGCCCTCTTCGTCGTAGTTCAGCACGCCCTGGGGCGTGATGTTGCCGACCCAGCTGCCGGCCAGGTCGAGCGCCGCGGCGCTCTTCGGGTTGTTGACGGTGATATTGCCGTCGCCGTCGATGATGGTGCCGCCGCCGAAGGAGTCGATCCATTCCAGGGCGTCACAGGTCAGGCCTTCGTAGGCCTTGGCACGGAACACGAAGCCCCACATCCTGTCGTTGCCGTCCTCGCGCTCGGCCTGCTGGATCCGTTCGGCGGTGGCGGTCATCTGCTCCCAGGTCTTGGGGACCGGCTCGTTGTAT
Source organism: Marinobacterium aestuariivivens (assembly GCF_042661465.1). Classification (NCBI taxonomy): domain Bacteria; kingdom Pseudomonadati; phylum Pseudomonadota; class Gammaproteobacteria; order Oceanospirillales; family Oceanospirillaceae; genus Marinobacterium; species Marinobacterium aestuariivivens. The sequence continues at coordinate 3,175,540 of NZ_JBHSWE010000001.1, forward strand.
TTCTCCAACAGGTCCTTGCGGTAGTAGAGCACCGGCGCATCGGTGTACTGGGGCATGGCGACCAGTTTGCCGTCGTAGTGGTTGTTGGCAACCACCGATTCGAAGTGCTCGTTTTCGACGCCCCCGGTGTAGGGGCCGAGGTCGGCCAGGTGGGCGCCGAGGATACCGGGCCAGACGACGTCGACGTCGAAGACATCGAGGTCGGCGGATTTGCTCGCGAGAATCTGCTGGTACAGTGCCAGCTTGTCGCTGGACGAGAAGGGCACGGTGACGATATTGACGCTGTGGCCGCGGGCTTCGGCCCACTCCTGCGCGGTCCCTTCGCAGGAGGCGAAGCCGGCGCCGGTGGAGCAGGGGATGTTCAGGGTGGCGGCCTGGGCGACGTTGCCGGCCAGGGCCGCGCCGAATGCGGTGGAGGCGATCAGTGCTTGAAGGGTCTTGTTCATGGTGCAGGTCTCTTGTTGTTATACGATTTCGAGGCTCCCGGCCTGCCGCTCGGACAGGCCGGGAGCGGCTGCTCAGGCCGTGGCGGCCATCGCGGGTGCATCTGTCTGCAGGCCGAGAGTGCGATCCTGCCGGTCCGACTCGAAGCAGGTATCGAGCACTTGCTGCAGCTCCAGGCCCCGGGCGAAGTCGGGCTGATCGTTGCAGCCCTGCTCGATGCTGCGGATAAAGCGCTGGTAGATACTGGGGGTCGCGCCGGTTTCCAGCGTAACCCACTCGGCGCGGTCGACATCGTCGCCTTCGCACAGGCTCAGTTTCTCCCAGCCCTGATCCATATTGATTTCAATTGTGACAGCGCCGCGGTCACCGAAGATCCGCAGTCGCAGCGAGTTCCTGTGCCCGGTGGCCCAGCGCGTCGTATGGACGGTGCCCAGGGCGCCGTTGGCGAACTCGACCCGGATCAGGGCACTGTCGTTGACGTCGAGCGGGTAGTCGCCGATGCGGTTGCCCTCGGCCTTGTCGAAGCATTTCAGCCGGCAGTTGACGGCACTGATCTCACCGACCGGGAAGCTGGCGAAATCGAGGATATGGATGCCGACGTCGCCGAGCACGCCCTTGCTGCCGTGCTCACTGGAGAGCCGCCACAGCCAGCTCGGATCGGTGTGCCAGTCGCCCCAGACCTTGCTGCTGAGCCAGCTCTGCAGGTAGCTGGCCTCGACGTGCATGATGCGTCCGATACGGCCTGCGGCGATCAGATCGCGGGCCTGTTGCAATGCCGAGGAATCGCGGTAGCTCAGGTTGATCATGTTGATCACGCCGGCCTGCTGCGCCGCCGCTGCCATCTCCGCGGCATCCGCCGCGTGGGTGGCCAGAGGCTTCTCGCAGAGGATGTGCTTGCCGGCGGCGATCACCCTGAGCGCCGCGTCCTTGTGGAACTTGTCCGGCGTGACCACGGTGACGGCGTCGAGATCGCACTGCGCCAGCATCTGGTCGACATCGGTGTAGACCTCCTCGATGCGGTGTTCCGCGGCGAATGTTTGGGCGCGTTCGGCGTCCAGGTCGCAGACCGCGACCAGCTGGCAGCCGGGGATCTCGCTGAATTTTCTCGCCTGATGGCCGCCCATGGCCCCGGCGCCCACAATGCCGAGTCTGATCATCACTTGAACCCCTCTTCACCGGGCTTGTGCAGGCCTTCGCCTTTGATTTCGACCGGGTTCGGCGCCTGGTCGGCCGGGACGTTGGGGCAGCTGTCGACCCAGCGGGAGCCTTCCGGCTGCGCCCACTTGACGGCGTTCTTCAATACCCGGCGCACCTTTTCATCGTAGTAGATCGGGTAGGTCTCGTGACCCGGGCGGAAGTAGAAGATCTTGCCGTTGCCGCGGCGGTAGACGAGGCCGGAGCGGAACACTTCACCGCCCTCGAAGGCGCTGATGAAGATCACTTCGTCGGGGTTCGGCACCGCGAAGGGCTCGCCGTACATCTCGGTGTGGGGCAACTCGATGTAGTCGCCGACACCCTGGACGATCGGGTGGCCCGGGTTGACGACCCAGAGGCGCTCGCGCTCGCCCGCTTCGCGCCATTTCAGCGAGCAGGTGGTGCCCATCAGGCGCTTGAAGATCTTGGCATAGTGGCCGGAATGCAGCACCAGCAGCCCCATGCCCTCCAGCACCCGCTTCTGCACCCGGTCGACGATCTCGTCGGCGACCTGGCCGTGGGCGGCGTGCCCCCACCAGAGCAGCACGTCGGTGTTGTCCAGCACCTCTTCGGTGAGGCCGTGTTCGGGATCCTGCAGCGTGACCGAGATCGCCTCGATGCCCGGGTCTTCGTTCAGGGCCTGGGCGATGCAGTTGTGCATGCCTTCGGGATAGATGCGGGCGACGACTTCGTTGGTCTGTTCGTGAACGTTCTCACCCCAGACGGTGGCGCGGATGGTCATTCTCGTGCTCCTGGTCAGATGCGTTGTTGTTGTTAGCCTTCTGGCCCTTGCAGCCAGTGTCGGTTGAAGCAAGAGTAAACGTTTACGCAATTAGAGTAAACGTTTACGCATGAAAGATTTTAATGCCCCCTGAAGGCTTAATATGCTTCGCCTATCGGTTGTGCGACCCGTTCGTCGCAGCGCCAGTAGAGCCAAGCCCCGCCCAGTGCCACCAGGGCGGCGATGCCGAAGGTTTGAAAGGCTCCCAGACCCTGCCAGCTGAGGCCGCTGTAGAAGGCGCCAACCGCATTGCCCAGGCCAATGCTGGCGCTGCTGTAGAACGCCTGCCCCTGGCCGGCCAGGGCACCGGGGAAATGACGCCGCACCGACTCGATGGCGGCGGCATGGAAGCTACCGAAGGTCGCGCCGTGCAGGCACTGGGCGAACAGTATCACCGCCAGCTGCTCCGGGAAGGCGCCGATCAGACCCCAGCGCAACGCCGCCAGCAGCAGGCTGAGCAACAGGATCGAACGCAGTGAATAGCGGTTCAGCCAGCGGTGCATCAGCAGAAAGACGCCGACCTCGACCGCGGTGCCCAGCGACCAGAGCAGGCCGATGGCGGTGGCGCTGTAATCATGCCGGGCCAGGTAGATGCTGAAGAACGTATTGTAGGGGCCGTGGGATGCCTGCATCAGGAAGCAGGTCAGAAAGAAGATCAGCACCGGCGGCTGCTTCAGTACCGCGAGAAAGCCGCCACTGATCGGTACGCCGGTAGCCACCCGGTGGTCCCCGATGGCGTAGCTGGCGGCAATCACCAGCAGCAGCATCGCGGCGATGAACCCGGGCAGCAGGCCGGGGCCTGCGATATCGAGCAGGCGGCCCAGCGCAATAACGGTAAGGATGAAGCCGATCGAGCCCCAGAGCCGGATATGGCTGTAGCGCCCCGGTTGCTCGCCCAGGTAGCTCAGGGTGACCGCCTCGAACTGCGGTGCCATGGCGTTCCAGAAGAAGCCGAATCCCAGCAGCGTCAGCGCCAGGGCGGCGAAACCCTCGACGAAAAAGACGCCGGCGAAGCAGAACAGCGACAGCCAGACGCCGAGCCGGACCAGTCCCATGCGCCGGCCGGAACGGTCCGCCAGGTAACCCCAGAGATAGGGGGCGGCGACCTGGGTGCCCATCAGGATCGCCATCAGGCTGCCGATGGCCCGCTCGTCGTAGCCCAGTTGCTGCAGGTAGAGTCCCCAGTAGGGCATCAGGGCGCCGATCACGCAGGCCCAGAAAAAGTAGAAAGCCGAAAGCCGCCAGTAGGGCAGCGTCGAATCCCGGTGTGACATGGTCCGTTTTTCCTGTGAGCGAGGCGATGTGGCTGTTGTTCTTCAGGAATAGTAAACGTTTACGCTGCGGGCGGGGAAGAGGGCGGGTGTTTTTTCTGGTGGGAGCGGCTTTAGCCGCGAAGAGGAGCGGCACCGGTGGTGGTTGTTCGCGGCTAAAGCCCACCCACGGAAATTTCAGCGCCCGCCGTAGGAGCGCCGCCCCCGGTGCGAACAGCCTCGGTACCGGAGCCTTTCGCCTCGGGGCGAGGCTCCTACGCAATATCGGCCATGGCACCTGCCACGATCAGGGGTGGCCATGAACCATAGAATCTCCCACAAATCAGGTGGTCCTGCGCAGGACCAGCTCGACCGGCATCAGGATCTGGTATGGCTCGGTGCCGGCGATGGCGTCGCCCAGCAACCGGACGGCTTCCACCGCCAGCTGCGGAATATCCTGGCGCACGGTGGTGAGGTTTTCGGCCAGCAGCGGCAGGTCGTCGAAACCGGTGACGGCCACCTGTTCGGGTACCTGAATGCCTTCGTCTTCGAAGGCGGCGATGCTGCCCAGCGCGTGTTCGTCGGTTTCGCAGGCCAGGGCATCGAACGGCAGGGCTTCTTCCTGCAACAGCCGGCGCATCTGGCGATAGGCGTTCAGTGTCGGGTTGTAGGAGAAGGGCACCGCGATCTCGCGCGCAGGCCTGAGGCCCGCTTCATCCAGCGCTTGACGAAAGCCGTTGACGCGAAAGATGGGTTCGAGTGGATGGGTGAGTTCCTCGCCAACATAGCCAATACGGCGGCGCCCTGGCCGATCAGGTATCGCGTCGCCTGGTGGAGGCCGTCGATGCCGTCGGTGCGGATCGAGAAGCCGGGATCCGGCTGGTCGATGCGGATATAGGGAATCCCCTGTTCCGCCAGCCGCTGCGCACGCTGGTCACCCGGCTCCTGGCCGAGCAGAATGGCGCTGCCGGCCTGCTGGCAAAGGTGCGTCGTTTCGTCATAGCTGAAGGTGACCGGCACCATGCCGCGCTTGTGCAGTTCCAGCGTCAGATTGCGGTACAGCAGGTTGTAGTAGGGGCGCAGCTCGAAGCTGTGGCGCTCCAGCGATATCCCGACCACCGCGTTCTTGCCGCTGATCAGCTGCCGCGCCGCGGCGCTCGGCTGGTAATGGATCTCTTTGCTGATCTTGAGGATATGGGCTCGCAGTTTCTCGCTGATACCGGGCTTGTTGTTCAGCGCCCGGCTCACCGAGGCGATCGAAACGCCCGCCGCTCGGGCGATCTCGTGGATGGTCGCGCTTTTCGGCGACGTCGTGGCGTCGGCGCTGGAAGCCGTTTTGCGGGACGAGCGGCTGGACATGGGGGATGCGATCCTTCTTCGGCCGAAACTGCGGAATGGAACCGCCCACCAGGCTGGGGAGCGGTAAAAGCCGCGTCGATGGTCGGGTGTTTGAATGCCATTTGAGAGCCAACCATGATAGCGCCGGGACGACGGGCTGGGTAGGGACCTGCCGGCTCGATACATCGACATGCGAATGATAAGCATCTAATATCCCCGCTTCACCGCTTATCTGGAAAGGATTCTCATGTCTGACAAGGTCCAGGTGTCCAGCTTTCAATCCCTGCTGCGACTTTTACGCTATGCGCGGGGGTACCGGCGTCAAATCATCGCGGCGACGGTCTGCTCCATCATCAACAAGCTGTTCGATATCGCACCGGAGATTCTGATCGGCATCGCCATCGACGTGGTGGTAAACCAGGAGCAGAGTTTCGTTGCCCGGCTGGGCCTGGAAACGCCGCAGGCGCAGATCGGGGCCCTGGCGGTGCTGACCTTCGTGATCTGGGCCGGAGAGTCGCTGTTCGAATATCTCTATATGCTTGCATGGCGAAATCTTGCACAGCGGTTGCAATCGGATTTTCGCCAGGACGCCTATCAGCACATCCAGCAGCAGGATATGGGCTTTTTCGAGGCGCGCAGCAGCGGTCAGTTGATCTCAATCCTGAACGACGACGTCAATCAACTGGAACGTTTCCTGGACGGCGGTGCGAACGACCTGATTCAGGTGTTCGTGACGGTGATCGCCGTTGGCGCGGTGTTCTTTGTCCTGTCGCCGTTGATCGCCATGCTGGCCTTCACGCCGATTCCCATCATCATCTGGGGGGCGTTTTTCTTCCAGAAACGGGCAACCCCTGTACGCGGATGTGCGTGACAAGGTCGGTGTGCTGGCGACGCGGCTGGCCAACAACATCGGCGGCATGGCGACGATCAAGTCCTTTACCGCGGAAGACAGGGAAGCGGCCCGGGTGCGGACAGACAGCGAAGCCTACGCCGAGGCGAACCGCCGGGCGATCCGGGTGAGCTCGGCCTTCATTCCAGTAATCCGGATGGCGATCCTGACCGGCTTTCTGTTCACCTTCGTCGTCGGCGGCCTGCAGGCGCTGAACGGCGACCTCAACGTGGGGGCTTACGGCGTCCTGGTATTCCTGACCCAGCGGCTGCTCTGGCCGCTGACCGGCCTGGCGCAGACGATCGACCTGTACGAGCGGGCGATGGCCAGTACGCGCCGTATCCTGGGGCTGATCCATACCCCGGTGGAGGTGCCGGATAGCGGCAACGAACCGCTACCGCAGCCGGTGCGGGGCGAAGTCCGCTTCGAGGGCGTCGGTTTCGAATATGGCTCGAGCGGGGCCGGCGTGCAGGACGTCTCCATCGAGGTGCCGGCGGGCACGACGCTGGCGCTGGTGGGCGCGACCGGGTCCGGCAAGTCGACCCTGATGAAACTGCTGCTGCGCTTCTATCAGCCGGGCCGCGGGCGGATCCTGCTCGACGGCATTCCGATCGAGCGCCTGCCACTGAAGTCCCTGCGCTCGACCATCGGCCTGGTCAGCCAGGATGTGTTCCTGTTCGAAGGCTGCATCCGCGACAATATCGCCTACGGCCGCCCCGGCGCCGGCGACGACGAGATCATCGCCGCGGCGAAAACCGCCGAGGCCTGGGAGTTCATCCGGCGTCTGCCGCAGGGGCTGGATACCGCCGTGGGCGAGCGCGGCGTGCGTCTGTCCGGTGGCCAGCGCCAGCGCCTGTCGCTGGCCCGGGCATTGCTGAAGGACCCGGCGATCCTGGTGCTGGACGAGGCCACCAGCGCCGTGGACAACGAGACCGAGGCCGCGATCCAGCGTTCGTTGGCGCACATCTCCCACGACCGCACCGTGATCATGATCGCGCACCGTCTTTCGACCATCGTGCACGCCGACCGCATCCTGGTGCTGGAGCACGGCCGCATTGTCGAGAACGGCACCCACGACGAACTGCTGCTGCGCCGGGGCGCCTACTGGTCGCAGTGGCAGGTGCAGACCGGCGGGATGGGCGACGGTGATCTTCCACCGCAAATTCGCCGAGCCGATGCCGATCGAAGTTCATGAAGGACCCGGCCATGGCCGGCGGGCGCCGGCGTATCGGCAGCAGAACGCCGCGAGCTGCGGCCTGGGGTTCCGTCGTGACCCGGTACGCACTTATGGGGTTGTTGTTTCGCTGTTCGCGGCGCGGGGTGGGTGACGCCTGAGCATCGGGAAGGCGATCAGGGCGATGCGCAGCCAGCGCCGCCAGTTGCCGTGGCGTACGCCACACGTGGCCAGCAACAGGGCTCCAGCGGCGACCCAAAGTGGCGCATTGCTGTTGCGCAGTTCGTCACGCCAATGGCTGCCGAGGTACTGCGCTTGGCGCATCGGTTGCAGCAGTACCAGGGTTTCGTGGCGCAGTTCCTGGCGGTGCATTTCCAGGCGCAGGCGTAGCATGGCTTTGCGCAGCTCGCTGCGGCTGGCCTTGGTGGGCAGTTCCGGTAGGTTCATGGCATCAGTTGCTCGCGGTCGCGGGCCAGCTCGTCAAGGCTGGCGCTGAACGGTGGCGGGGCGTTGCGCAGCTGTGTCCGCAGACACAGCAGGCACGTCAGCAAGCCCAGCCCATAGAACGCACACAGGATCGTGATTACGGACAGTCGGTGGCTGTCCCAAAAAACGATCAGCAGTGCGGCGGACAGGCCGATCACCAGCAGCAGGCCGAACAGCAGGCTCAGGCTGATCAGCACGAACAGCCTGAGCGCGCTGCTCTGCTGTTCTTTCAGCTCTTCGCCGAAGAGCGCGAGATGGCTGTGCAGCAGGCCGAGCAGGGCGCCGGCAAAACGTCGCGGTGAGGGGCCGCGGGCGGGTGCGGAAGGCGGTGGCGTGGCTTCCATGTCGTCACTCATCAGCGCCGCGCGATCAGCATACCCAGGAGCATACCGACACCGGCGGCAATGCCCAGGGTTTGCCAGGGGGCCTGTACATAGCCCTCGGAGGCCTGGACCGCTGCCTTGCTGCGCTCGCCCAATGCATCTTCGGCGTTGTGCAGGGTCGCACGGGCACGGTTGAGGCCGGTGCGGATCTGTTCGCGCAATTCATCCGCCTGCTCGCCGGCCAGACCGGCCGAATGTTGCAGCAGCTTCTCGGTGTCGCTAACCAGTGCCTGGAAATCCTTGAGCAGTTCATCCTGGCTGGCTGGGTCGGCGTTTTTACGGGGCATCGGAATTCTCCTTGAGGGGGGGGCGGACAGTCAAAAGGGTAACAGTGTCGTGAAACCCCTGAATTCAGGGGTCCAACACCCTGTTGATCCTGCTCTGTGCAGTCAGGGGGCTGGCCACGCATGCCGGCTTCGCCTGTCTCGAGGTGGATACGGTTCGCCGGAAAACCAAGTCAAAGCCTTGGCGAAGATCATCTCGGATTTCGCCGTGTCAGCCTATTTCTTTATAGACCATTGGACCCTGTATGGCGTGACTTTCTTCGCAGCGGCGAGCGTGCCTGGTTTGGTCCGCATCCGTCCTGTACAGGTACGGGTCTTCGCAGTTGATGGATTGGCAGCGCTTCATCAGGCTGGAGCCGGCGAGCTAAAGGGCGACAACCGTCTGAATCACCCAAGCCGCGTTCGCAGGACTGAGCGGGTGCAACCGATTGATCGCCTTTGTCGGTGCGAAAACGCCCGCCTGGGGCCACAACTGGAAACCGGTCAGGCAACCGCACCGGGTGAGATTGGCGAAGCCTTGGCCGCGACATGGCCGGGCCGACCCGGGATGGCAAGGTGGTTTTTCAGCGAAAAGGGGGTTTATACACCGGCAGGAGCTATCCACAAACGTCAACAGCCCCTAGTATGCATACACGAGGGATTCGACAATCTGACTGGTGAAGCCTGGGGCGATTATGAGCAACCACCTTTGCCGCATTCAACGCTGGGGTCGGAAACTAGGGTGCCGAGTAAGGGCCATGCGTGAACGGGGAGCAAGTCATAGCGGGACCGATTGGTCATGATACCCCTCGGCAAGCCGCTCGAACAGGTCCTGGGAATCGGTGCCCTCCTTTTGCTGGCGGTCGGTTGCGTGCTAACGCTCTGGCCCTTCCTGTCAGCCCTGCTGTGGGCGGCGGCCATATGCTTCTCCACATGGCCCGTCTACAGAGGGTGCGAGCGGTCACTTGGCGGCCGTAGGGGCCTGGCAGCCGCCCTGATGACACTGCTGGTCGCCCTCGCCCTCGTCGCGCCATTCGCCGTCATAGTGGCGGCACTTGCGGACAACATCGTCAGCTTTCTCGCGACGGCGGCCAGCGTCCTTGAACAAGGCCCGCCAACACTGCCGCCTTGGGTCGCGGAGCTCCCGCTGGTTGGCGAGAGCCTGGTTTTCTATTGGGAAAGCTCAATCAACAATGCACCTGCCTTCATCACCGAACTCAAGAAACTGATCGGCCCTGCCACTGACCTCGCCGTAGCCAGTGGGGCGATGCTCGGCAGCACCCTTCTTGAACTGGGGTTGAGCGTGTTCATCTCCTTCTTCTTCTATAGCCATGGCCGCCAGATGGCCGCCCATATGCGGGAGATCGCCGAACGATTAGCCGGCCCACGCGCGCGGCGCCTGGTCGAGGTCGTCGGCGCGACGGTGAAGGGCGTCATCTTCGGCATGATCGGCACGGCGCTCGCTCAGGCCCTGGTGGCGGCCATCGGCTTCTGGATCGCCGATGTGTTTCAGCCGCTCCTGCTTGGCTTCCTTACCTTTGTCCTTTCATTCGTGTCGGCGGGAGCACTGGTATGGGTCCTGGTAGCGCTGTGGCTCCTTGCCCAGGGAGACATTGGGTGGGGTATTTTCGTTGTGGCTTGGGGTTTGCTCCTCGTCAGCAGTATCGATAACTTTCTCAGGCCCTATATCCTTGGCAAGACCAGCGACCTGCCCATGGTGCTCGGCTTTTTCGGGTTCATCGGCGGCATCCTCGCCTTTGGCTTTATCGGCCTGTTCCTCGGCCCAACGCTGCTGGCGGTGGGCTACAGTCTCTTCGTTGAGTGGCGTGCCGCCGAGGTTGAGGAGCGCAGACATCCCACGCCAGCCCCTTCGGGCGCTGACGTGGGACATATGGGTCGATCATCGCCTGGTGGCGAGGGGCGGGCCCAATCTATCGTCGATCACGAATCGCATGATTGAGATCCGCTATGGAAAACGGCAGCTTTTTCGACCTTTCCGCCTACCACATGCTGATGGCGGCCATAGGCGCCGCCATCTTTGCCGCCTATTGGCTCCCTCGCCTGGTGTTCCCGCGCGCGACCTCATCCGCCGCGCTTCTGATGATCGTTGGACTGGTTACCTACTCCATTGTGCCGGGGATGGAAGCGCTCGATCCCACGACCTCCCCACGTCTGTGGGAGATGATCAGCGAGATCGTGCTGATCGTCGTGCTGTTCGCCACCGGCCTTCGCATCGACAACCTCGGGAGCTATCGCTTCTGGTCGCCCACCCTCCGCCTTCTCCTGATTGCGATGCCCCTCACCATCGCGGCCGTCGGCGGACTCGCCTGGGGACTCGCCGGAATGACCGTGGCCGGGGCCGTGCTGCTCGGTGCGGTGCTCGCGCCGACAGACCCGGTACTGGCCGGCGACGTGCAGGTTGGGCCGCCGCATGAAGGCAACGAACATCCGGTACGTTTCACCCTCACGGCGGAAGCGGGCCTGAACGACGGGCTCGCCTTTCCCTTCGTCTATCTCGGCCTGCTCATCGCGGCACAGGGCACTGATCCGTCCGCCTGGCTGACTGAATGGCTCCTGCGCGATGTCCTCTATCGGATCGCCGTCGGGGTCGGCCTCGGCGCCGCGGTGGGCTGGCTTCTGGGGATGACACTTTTTTCGACCTGGGGTAGCCGCGCTATCCAGAAAAGCGGGCCGGGCGTGATTGCGTTGGCGGCGGTGCTTCTTTGCTACGGGATCGTTGAGCTGGCCGAGGGATATGGCTTCATCGGCGCCTTCGTGGCCGGCCTCGCCTGCCGGCGGGTCCAGAAAAAGCACCATTTTCACCGCCGCCTTTACGACTTCAGCGAAGCAATCGAGCACGCCCTGACTGCAATCCTGCTGGTCCTTGTGGGAAGCACGCTGCCGGCGTTGTGGCCGGCGCTCGACTGGCGCCACTCCCTGATCGGTTTCAGCCTGCTGCTGGTCATCCGCCCCATCGTCGGATGGCTGGCGCTGCAGGGAACGGACCTTGCCTCCAGAGACCGCTGGATTGTCGGCTTCTTTGGCGTGCGGGGCGTCGGCTCGGTCTACTATATCGCCTATGCATCGGGGCACGTGGAGCTGATCAACGAACGTCCGCTATGGGCGCTGGTCGCTTTCACGGTGTTCGCCTCGGCGGTGATCCATGGCACGACGAGTTTTCTTGTCGACCGCTTCGTATCGAAGCGGTAACAGGGATTGCTACGCTAGTGGTCGTGACGCGGTCAGCTTCACCCATCCATGTCATCATAGCCATAGCCATAGCCGTAGGGCACCGTCGGACCCTCCTCGCTGGTGCGCTCAGGGCCGCGAGGCGCGCAGGCCGCGACCAGAAGGACCAGGACAACTCAAGGCATGAGCTTCATTGGTGAAATCCTCGAGCTGGCGCCATCAATGTTTGAAAGGCCTCTCGGGTCTCCGGGTCGGAAAGCTTTGCTGCCATGACACGGGGGATTACAACCTGAAAAATTCCTGACTCGACCCGGAGATAAACCTCATTCGATGTCTCGTCGATAAAGTTTATCCTGGGTATTTTGCCGAGACATTTCGCCAGAAAACTCAGGTTGTTCCTGACGGCCAGCACCTCGGGTTCAGGATAAACCTCCTCGGGAGATTTGGCCTTTATATTGATCTTTTGATAACGCACGATATTGACAAACGCCAGGGGATCGAGAATCGTCATCTCGTTTTGATTACCGAAAGCGATGGTCTTCGGATAGGTCCCCTTGGGTACGCTGTTGTCGAGAAATTCGTATTTATAGACAGGCTTGCTGCAGGCCAGCCACTTGAAGAACAGCTTCGGGATGCCGGTATAGGTTTCGACGCTGTGGCCGAGAAAGTCTTCGACCGCCTTGTAACGCCCGACCTGCAGGCCCCGTTCCCAGCCCCGTTGCACCGTTTCTTCCGGCGGCGTGATCACGAAATACATCAGCATCGTATCGACGTGCCTGGCATAGGTGTCGTGCAAAATCCGTGAAATGCGCTCGGTCGAAAAGCTGTCGAAACGGAAGCGGTCGACCAGCAGATGGGGAATCGACTTGTCCCGCTTGGCTTTGTCACGGATATAGTAATCCAGTTTGCGATCGATGATCGCCACCTCCTTGCTGGTCAGCCGTCCTGCGTACTTGTAGGCCTCGCCCAGGGCGTCGTAATCGAGCAGAAAGCGCCGCCAGATATCGGGACTGATGGTGGCGTAGCCCTCCGACTGAATGCCGAGATCGCCCATGATTTTCTTGAGCATCGGGCGCAGGGAACTCTTGCCGGCGGCCGATGCGCCCTTCAGGCTGATCAGTACCGGTGCCTGTGCCGTGACGGTCGGCGTAAGACCGAGCTGCTGGATGGCTTGCTGCACCAGGGGCGAAATCCGCTGGCCAATGACCTGGCTGCCATAGTTGTTGCAAACATGGCGGGAGACCAGCCTTGCGAGATAATCGATATCCGATCCGACGAAGCCGCTCGAACTGGCGATGGATCCGAGTATGCGGTAGAGACTTCTATAGACCGCCTTGGCGAGGGGATCCTGCTCGACCAGGCCTTTTTCCCTGAATCCGGCAATGATGCGATACTGCTTTTCCTGAATCGACTCCTGAATCGCGGGAGCGGGTTTCGGCCTGGGTCTCAGAAATCGCTGAAGGACAGCAAAGCGTCTTTTGGCCGGCTCGTCCCGAACAGGCGTAAACAACGAGCGCTCCAGTTCCTCTCGCACCCGGGTCTCGACCTGCTGCCGCAGCGCCTCGTACGCCTGCGTAATCGACTCCATCTTCGGTCGGATATAGTCGACGAGAATCTTCTCGGCAATTTCCCGGAAATGTACGCCGAGACCGGTTTCGTCCTCACCCTCCAATACCACGATATCGGCGGTGACCCTGACCAGCAGCTCATGAACGACCAGACGCTCAGGCCTGAAAGCGACCAGCTCCTCCTGTGGCAGCCCAACCTGTTGGGCGACCTCCTCCACATCGCAAAGACGCGTAAAGACATTTTCCGGTCGATGGATCGTTTCAAGTGACCGGTATTCGACAGGAATCTCTGATTCCAGGCCGGGATTCCATGCTGAATATTCGGTGCTTTTCATACATCAGGCCTGAGTGTCATCAGTGTTATCGAATTCTGCAACATTGCACCATCCTGCGACAGTTGACCTGTCAGCCGTCACTTTCGACCCGGTCCAGCCCCTTTTCGATCTTGGCGATGGTTGCCTTCATTTTCTCGAGATAGCGGCTGGCGGCCTCGTGCGGGCGCATCGCCTTGGCCATGTAGACCAGGTTCAGGCAGCCGTAGACCCGATCGTTGTGCATAATCGGCAGTGCGATGGCGGCGAAGCGGCTTTCGGGGTTCCATTCGCCCAGGTTGGCCCCATAGCCCTGTTCCCGGGTGGCGGCGACGATACGGCGGATATAGCCGGGATCCCGGGCTTTCTCACCTTCCTCGCCGTCCTTGGACGCGAGCATCGCGATCAGTTGCTCGCGTTCGGACCCGGGGCAGAAACTCAGGTAGGCGCGGCCCGAGGCGGTGAACAGCAGTGGCATGCGCCGGCCGACCATCGAGCGGTGGAACGACAGCCGGCTGAAGCGGTGGGTGGTCTCGCGGATCACCATGGCGTCGACGTCGAGCGTGGTCAGGTCGGTGGGCCAGAGCACCTGCGGCAGCAGTTCGCTGAGCAGGGGGCGGCCAGCGACGAGATCCACTGCTCGTCGCGGTAGCCCTCGCTGAGGTCGCGCACCCGGCGCTCGAGCCAGTAGCTCTCGTAGGATTCGCTGCGGCGGACGTAGCCTTCGCCGATCAGGGTCTCGAGCAGGCGCCGCACCGTGGTGCGATGAAGCCCGGTCTGGCTGCTGAGGTCGGCGATGCTGGCGCCGCCGTCGAGGCGGTTCAGGGCGTAGAGGACGTCGAGGCCGCGCACCAGCCCCTGGACGGTCTTGTATTTGCTGTCGTCGGTCATCGCGACTCTCCCTTTTCCGGGAATTCACATTGTGAGTTTCGGGTACCCGGAGCCAAGCGTCGGAATTCGGCCCTTCGGGCCTCATTCCAACCTACGGCTCGTGGTATCCCATACTCCGCGCGGCGTCTACGATCCGTAGCCTGGAATGAGCGGAGCGAATTCCGGGGATCACTCTCGGTGCACTAGGTGCACACAGGGCCAGTTTATCGTTGTTGGCGAAAATCTGCACCCCTATACTCGATTCCAACCTGGAGCTGAATCGGGAGACTATAACAATGATCGACTCCGATATTCGGAATATCAGCAGCCGGGAAATGAGGCCGCTCGTCATAAATGGCAAGCCTCATGAAAATAACCGGTTGGCCTTCAAAATGCGAAATAGTAACCGCAGCCACGTATCCGGAATTTTTGTTTTGTTGGTCTCGCTATCCTTTGCGGCCTGAATAAAACGGCCGATATCTCTTAAACCCTAATCCAGGAATCAAGCCTCCGGCAGCCGGCCCTTTTCGGGGCGGCACGGGCGCGGCTTGCCCGAAAATGGATTCTGATTCCCTGAAGCAGGCAGAAAGAAAATGAAAACAACCATCGCAAACACCCATACCACCGATCGCCATGCCGACGTCGTGATTCTCGGAGCCGGTCCCGTCGGACTGACCATTGCCAACTACCTGGGCCAGTCGGGCGTCGAGGTGCTGGTGATCGAGAAGCTGGATCAGCTGATCGACTACCCCCGCGCCATTGGCATCGACGACGAGTCGCTGCGGGTGCTGCAGTCCGTCGGCCTCATCGACCAGGTGCTGCCGCATACCACGCCGAATCACTGGATGCGTTTCCTGACGCCGAAAGGGCGCTGCTTTGCGTCGATCGAGCCGAAGACCGACGAGTTCGGCTGGTCGCGGCGCAATGCCTTCATCCAGCCACAGGTCGACCGGGTGCTGTTCGAAGGCCTGCAACGCTTCGACAACGTTCGCGTGCTGTTTTCCCGCGAAGTGACCGACTTCAGCCAGGACCCGTCCGGAGTCAGGCTGCATATGCAAAGGGCGACGCGCCGGTCGAAACCGTCGAGTCGCGCTACCTGGTGGCCTGCGACGGCGGCAACAGCTTCGTGCGCCGTACCCTGGATGTATCGTTCGATGGCAAAACCGCGCCGAACCAGTGGATCGTCATCGACATCGCCAACGACCCGCTTGGCACGCCGAACATCTACATGTGCTGCGATCCGGTGCGCCCTTATGTCTCGGCCGCACTGCCCCAGGGTATCCGTCGTTTCGAGTTCATGGTGATGCCGGGCGAGACCGAGGCGGAGCTGAGCCAGCCCGAGAACATGCGCAAGCTGCTGTCCAAGGTGCTGCCGAATCCCGACAAGGTCGAGCTGATCCGTCAGCGTGTCTACACCCACAACGCCCGCCTGGCCGGCCGCTTCCGCGTCGACAACATCCTGCTGGCCGGCGATGCCGCCCACATCATGCCGGTCTGGCAGGGGCAGGGCTACAACAGCGGCATCCGCGACGCCAACAACCTCGCCTGGAAACTGGCGATGGTGGTCAAGGGACTGGCGGATCCGTCGCTGCTCGATACCTACGAGCTGGAACGCCGCGACCACGCCAGGGCGATGATCGATCTGTCGGTGACCGCCGGTCACGTGCTTGCGCCGCCGAAGCGCTGGATGGGGACGGTCCGCGACGGCATCTCCTGGCTGCTCAATTACCTGCCGCCAATCAAGCGCTACTTCCTCGAGATGCGCTTCAAGCCGATGCCGCAGTATACCGAGGGGGCGCTGGTGGCCGCTGCGCCTGCGCTCAAGCAGTCGCCGGTCGGCAGGATGTTCATCCAGCCGAAGGTGCATACCGAGGACGGTGACAGGGTGCTGCTTGACGACGTCATCGGCAATCGATTCGCCATCATCGCCTGGGGCACCGATCCGACCTGGGGACTGAGCCAGGAGCAGGTGGCGTACTGGCAGCAGCTCGGGGCCTGTTTCATCCAGGTGCTGCCGTCGGTGCAGCTCGAGGCCGGCACCGAGGCGCCGGACGGCGTGACCCGCCTCGGTGATGCCGACGGTCGCCTGAAGGAGTGGTTCGGCAACTACCCCGCGTCGGTCGCCGTGTTGCGTCCGGACCGCTTCGTCGCGGCACTGGCGATCCCGCAGACCCTGGGCGTCGTTTCCGAACAGCTGTTCAAGGCGCTGGGTGCGCGCAAGCCCGTCGCGATCGGCAAGGCGGCCAGGCTCGGCGAGGTGGCCTGAGATGAGCGTACTGCTGCAATGCCTGTCCCATACGCCGCTGGTCGGCGAGGTGGACCCCGAACGGGCGGTGCTGTCCGAGGTGGACGGCACCCTCGCCGCGGCTCGGGCGCGCATCGAGCGCTTCGACCCGGAGCTGGTGATCCTGTTCGCGCCGGATCATTACAACGGCTTTTTCTACGACATCATGCCGTCCTTCTGCATCGGTACCGCGGCCCGTGCCATCGGCGACTTCGGTACCCAGGCCGGTGATCTGGACGTGCCCGAGGCGCTGGCCGAGGCATGCGCCCGGTCGGTGGTGGAGGCGGGCGTCGACACGGCGGTGTCGTACGGTATGCAGGTCGACCATGGTTTCGCCCAGCCGCTGGAATACCTGCTCGGCGGCATCGACCAGAAGCCTGTGATCCCGGTGTTCGTCAACGGCGTGGCGACGCCGCTGCCGACCTTCAAACGCGCCCGTCTGCTGGGCGAAGCGATCGGCCGGTTCGCCCGCGGCCTTGACCAGCGGGTGCTGCTGATCGGTTCCGGCGGCCTGTCGCACCAGCCGCCGGTGCCGGAACTGGCCACCGCCAACGCCCATATGGCCGACCGTCTCAAGGGCAGCGGCCGCAACCTGCCGCCGGACGAACGCGAAGCGCGCACCCGTCGGGTGGTCGAGGCGGCCCGCGACTTCGTCGAGGATCAGCAGTCGCTGCATCCGCTCAATCCCGAATGGGACCAGCGGTTCATGGCGACGCTGGCCGAAGGGCGCCTCGCCGATCTCGACGCCGTCGGCAACGACGAACTGTCGGCGCTTGCCGGCAAGTCCACCCACGAGGTCAAGGCCTGGGTGGCGGCCTTCGCGGCGCTCTCGGCCTTCGGCCCCTATATCGCGCGCGACGGCTACTACAGGCCGATCCCGGAGTGGATCTGCGGCTTCGGCGCCCTCGCCGCCGAGCCGGCCTGACACGAACAACAGAATTCAATTTGCACAGGAGTCATCCGATGACCACTTTAACCGAAGCGTCTAGCAGCAAGTTCGTCCGCATCAACGAAGGCGAACTCGACCTGCTGATCCACTACAACGACTGCGGCCAGGGCGACGAAACCGTCGTCATGCTGCACGGCTCCGGCCCCGGTGCCAGTGGCTGGGCCAACTTCAACCGCAACATCGAACCGCTGGTCGAGGCGGGCTTTCGCGTCATCCTGATGGACTGCCCGGGCTGGAGCAAGAGCGATTCCATCGTCTGCGAAGGCTCCCGTTCGGACCTCAATGCCACCGCGCTGAAGGGCCTGCTCGACGAGCTCGACATCGAGAAGGTGCATATCCTCGGCAACTCCATGGGCGGTCACAGCGCCGTCGCCTTCTCGCTGCGCTACCCGCAGCGGGTCGGCAAGCTGGTGCTGATGGGCGGCGGCACCGGCGGCGCCAGCCTGTTCACGCCAATGCCGACCGAAGGCATCAAGCGCCTGCAGGGGCTCTACCGCGAGCCGACCATCGAGAACCTCAAGTCGATGATGGATATCTTCGTCTTCGACACCAGCGACCTGACCGAAGAGCTGTTCCAGGCGCGCCTGGACAACATGCTGGCCCGTCGCGACCACCTGGAGAATTTCGTCAAGAGCATCCAGGCGAATCCGAAGCAGTTTCCGGACTTCAGCCCGCGCCTCGCCGAGATCAGCGCCGAGACCCTGGTGATCTGGGGCCGCCAGGACCGCTTCGTGCCGATGGACACCGGTCTTCGCCTGGTCGCGGGGATTCCGAACTCCGAGCTGCACATCTTCAACCGCTGCGGCCACTGGGCGCAGTGGGAGCACGCCGACAAGTTCAACCGCATGGTCCTGGACTTCCTGACTCACTAAGGCCGGCGAGGGCACTGCCATGACAATCCATCAGCAAACCCTGGAAAACCTGGCCGCCGCGCTGCGCCGGGCCGCGACCACGGGCGAGACGATCGAGCCGCTGCGCGACGTGATCGGCGAAACCAGCGCCGAAGCGGCCTACGCCATCCAGCGCCTCAACGTCGCTCACGAAGTGGCCGCCGGCCGCCGTGTGGTCGGGCGCAAGATCGGCCTGACCAACCCCAAGGTGCAGCAGCAGCTGGGCGTCGACCAGCCCGACTTCGGCACCCTCTATGCGGATATGTGCTACGGCGACAACGAGACCGTGCCGCTCGAGCGGGTGCTGCAGCCGAAGATCGAGGCCGAGGTCGCGCTGATCCTCGAGCGCGACCTGCCGCGCGCCGACACCACCTTCGCCGAAGTGGTCGAGGCCACCGGCTGGGTGCTGCCGGCACTGGAGATCGTCGGCAGCCGCGTGCGCGACTGGAATATCCGCTTCGTCGACACCGTTGCCGACAACGCCTCCAGCGGTTGCTTCGTGCTCGGCGGCCCGGCACGGCGCCTGGCCGATGTCGGCCTGCGCGAAGCGCGCATGCAGATGAGCCGCAACGGCGAACTCGTCTCCAGCGGCAGCGGCGCCGAGTGCCTGGGCCATCCGCTCAACGCCGCCGTCTGGCTGGCGCGCACCCTGGCTGGACTCGGCGAACCGCTGCGCGCCGGCGATATCGTGCTGACCGGCGCGCTGGGCCCGATGGCGCCGGTCGCCGCGGGTGACCGTATCGAGGCCCGCATCGAAGGGCTCGGCAACGTCGCCGTCGATTTCGCCTGAAGTCAGGACAACAAAGGTTAATGACATGAACAAACGTAAAGTCGCCATCATCGGATCCGGCAATATCGGCACCGACCTGATGATCAAGATCCTGCGCAATGCCCAGCACCTCGAAATGGGCGCGATGGTCGGCATCGACCCCAACTCCGACGGTCTGGCGCGCGCCGCCCGCATGGGGGTCGCCACCACCCACGAAGGCGTCGAGGGCCTCGCCCGGATGCCGGAATTCGCCGACATCGATTTCGTTTTCGACGCCACCAGCGCCGGTGCCCACGTCAGAAACGACGCCTACCTGCGCACCCTCAAGCCCGGCATCCGGCTGATCGACCTGACGCCGGCGGCTATCGGTCCCTACTGCGTGCCGGTGGTGAACCTGGAACAGCACCTCGATCAGGCCAACGTCAACATGGTGACCTGCGGCGGTCAGGCGACGATTCCGATGGTCGCCGCGGTCTCCCGTGTCGCCAGGGTGCACTATGCCGAGATCGTCGCGTCGATCTCGAGCAGGTCCGCCGGCCCCGGTACCCGCGCCAATATCGACGAGTTCACCGAAACCACCTCCCAGGCGATCGAGACCGTCGGCGGTGCCGCCAAAGGCAAGGCGATCATCATCCTCAACCCGGCCGAGCCGCCGGTGATGATGCGCGACACCGTCTACGTGCTGTCCGAAGCCGCCGACCAGAGAAAGGTCGAAGCCTCGATCGAGGAGATGGCGCAGTCGGTGCAGGCCTACGTGCCGGGTTACCGCCTCAAGCAGCGCGTGCAGTTCGAGGAAATCCCGGCATCGGCACCGCTGAATATCCCGGGCCTGGGGCGTTATGCCGGCCTCAAGACCTCGATCTTCGTCGAGGTCGAGGGCGCCGCCCACTACCTGCCGTCCTACGCCGGCAATCTCGACATCATGACGTCCGTGGCGCTCGCCACCGCCGAACGCATGGCGCAGTCGATCAACCACGCCTGAGGAGAGGGTCATGACGTTCAATCCCGAGAAAAACTCTACATCTCCGACGTGACCCTGCGCGACGGCAGTCACGCGGTCCGTCACCAGTACTCGATCCGCAATGTCCAGGAGATCGCCCGGGCGCTGGACAAGGCCCGCGTGGACAGCATCGAGGTCGCCCACGGTGACGGTGTCCAGGGTTCGAGCTTCAATTACGGTTTCGGCGCCCACACCGACCTCGAGTGGATCGAGGCGGTGGCCGACGTCATCGAGCATGCCCGGGTCGCCACCCTGCTGCTGCCGGGCATCGGCACCCTCCACGACCTCAAGGCCGCTTATGACGCCGGTGCGCGCATCGTGCGCGTGGCCACCCACTGCACCGAGGCGGACATCTCGAAGCAGCATATCGAATATGCCCGGAACCTGGGAATGGACACCGTCGGCTTCCTGATGATGAGCCACATGACCCGCCCGGAGAACCTGGCGGTCGAGGCGAAGAAGATGGAAAGCTACGGCGCCACCTGCATCTACGTCGTCGATTCCGGCGGTGCCATGGGCATGCAGGATATCCGCGAGCGCTTTCGCGCCGTCAAGGCGGTGCTGGACCCGGCCACCCAGACCGGTATTCACGCCCACCACAACCTCAGCCTCGGCGTTGCCAACTCCATCGTCGCGGTGGAGGAGGGCTGCGACCGCATCGACGCCAGCCTTGCCGGCATGGGCGCCGGCGCCGGCAACGCGCCGCTGGAGGTGTTCATCGCCGCGGCGGAGCGCCGGGCTGGAACCACGGCACCGACCTCTACACCCTGATGGACGCCGCCGACGAGCTGGTGCGCCCGCTGCAGGACCGGCCGGTGCGGGTCGACCGCGAAACCCTGGCGCTGGGTTATGCCGGCGTCTACTCCAGCTTCCTGCGCCACGCCGAAGTGGCGGCGCAGCAATACGGCCTCAAGACCGTCGACATCCTCGTCGAACTGGGCAAGCGCCGCATGGTCGGCGGCCAGGAGGACATGATCGTCGACGTCGCGCTGGACCTGCTCAAGGCCAGATAGGCATCACCGGGGCAGGGCGCTGCTCCGGTGCAATCAATCTAAAACAACGATAAAGGTACCCGACTATGCTGAAGCTCCGTTCCGTTGCCATCCTCCTTGCGTCGCTGCTCTGTATCAGCAACGCCGCCCAGAGCCAGACCGTGATGCATTTCGCCACCTGGATGCCGCCGGGCCATCCGATCAATGCGGTGGTGTTGCCGACCTGGACGAAATGGATCGAGGAGGCGACCGACAACCGCGTCACCGTCGAGGTCGAATACGATCTCGGCGATCCCAAATCGATGTTCGACCTGGTGGAAGACGGCGTCGCCGACGCCTCCTGGGGCTTTCACGGCTACGTGCCGGGGCGCTTCCGCCTGACCCAGATCGTCGAGCAGCCGCTGCTCGGCGCCAACGCCGAGGCGGCCTCGGTCGCGCACTGGCGCGTGCACCAGAAATACTTTGCCGACACCGACGAGTTCGACGGTCTGGTGCTCACGGCCCTGGTGACCCATGGCCCGGGCCAGATTCACAGCAAGGAGGCGCTGAGTGCGCTGGCCGACCTGAGCGGCAAGAAGATTCGCGTCGGCGGCGGCGTCCAGAGCCTGATCGCCTCGCGGGTCGGTATCTCGTCGGTCGGTGCGCCGGCGCCCAAGGTCTACGAGATGCTGCAGCAGGGCGTGATCGATGGCGTTTTCCTGCCCCTGAGCGAGCAGAAAACGCTGCGTCTGAACGAGGTGGCGCCGAACCTGACCGTGCTGCCGGGCGGCATGTATCTGGGCAGCTTCTCGTTCTTCATGAACCCGGATTTCCTCGACAGCCTCAGTGATGAGGACCGCGCGGCGATTCTGAGCGTCTCGGGCGAGAGGCTGTCGGCGCTGGGCGGCCGCGCCCAGGACGACTTCGACCGGGCAGGTCTCGAGCTGGCCAGGTCGAGCGGCGTCAACATCCATGAAGTGGCGGCGGGCGACCCGATGGCGGCGGAGTTCCGCGAGCTGGTCAAGGGCTTCGATGAGCAGTGGATCGAGAGTGTCTCCGACTACAACGTCGAGGCCCGGGCGGCACTGCAGGAACTGCGCGATATCGCCCAGCGCTACCAGCCGCAGCCGTAACGGAGTGCGATCATGTCGATCAACGACTGGATCCGGGCCCGCTACGCCGAATGGGGGCCGGCCCGATGGCCGGCCTTCGCCCTCGAGCTGCTGGCCGGCGTCACGCTGTTCGCGCTGATGGCGATGACCTGCGTCGACGTCGTCGGCCGCTACTTCTTCAACCATCCGCTGGATGGCGGTACCGAACTGACGGAAGTCGGGCTGGCGATCCTGGTGTTCGCCGAGATGCCGCTGATCACCTGTCGCGGCGGCCACGTGGTGGTGGACATCCTCGACCGCCGGCTCGGGCACCGGCTGGTCAAGGTGCTGGGGCTGCTGGCCACGCTGCTGATCTCGACCGCCTTCTATTTCCTGGCGGTACGGATCTTCGAGCTGGGCGAGCGTTCGCTGCGCCGAAACGAGGTCAGCGAGATGCTGCAGCTGCCGCTGGGCCTTGTGGCGCAGTATATCGCCGTCATGAGCTGGGTCACCGCCGCGGCGATGATCAGCTATGGCGCCTACCGCCTGATCAGACGTCACTGAGGAACTGTAACAATGACTGCCGCCCTTATCGGCTTTGCCGTTCTACTGCTCTGTATCATCGTCGTGCGCATTCCCATCGCCTTCGCGATGGGGATCGTCGGCTTTTTCGGCTTCGCCTTTCTGCAGGGGCTGTCGCTGGACGCCTTCCTGGATTTCCGCTGGAACAGCGTGCTGACGCTGGCGGCGAAAAGGGTCATCGACACCGTGCAGAACTACAGCCTGTCGGTGGTGCCGCTGTTCATCCTGATGGGCAACCTGATCACCCGCTCGGGACTGTCCCATGACCTCTACCAGGCCTCCAACGCCTTTCTGGGTCACCGCAAGGGCGGCCTGTCGATGGCCACCGTCGTCGCCTGCGGCGGCTTTTCCGCCATTTGCGGCTCGAGCCTGGCGACGTCTGCCACCATGGCCAAGGTGGCGATGCCACCGATGCGCAAGTTCGGCTACTCGGACGAACTGGCCACCGCGTCGATCGCCGCCGGCGGCACTCTCGGTATTCTGATCCCGCCCAGCGTGATCCTGGTGATCTATGGTCTGCTGACCGAGACCAGCATCCGCGAGCTGTTCGCCGCCGGTTTCATTCCGGGGCTGATCGGTATCCTGCTATACCTGGCCGCGGTGCGCTACGTCGTCTGGCGCAACCCCAAGGCGGGCCCCTGTGGCGAGCAATTCGACTGGTCGCAGCGGCTCCAGGCCCTCAAGGGCGTCTGGGGCGTGCTGGCGCTGTTCCTGCTGGTGATGGGCGGCATCTATCTGGGGATCTTCACCCCGACGGAAGCCGCCGGCATCGGCGCCGGCGGCGCCTTCCTCATCGCGCTGCTGCGCCGCTCGCTGAGCCTGGGGTCTCTGCTTGATACCCTCAACGAAACGGTGCGTACCACGACCATGCTGTTCAGCGTGCTGATCGGCGCACTGATCTTCTCGGACTTCGTCAACCGCGCCGGCCTGCCGGGCGACCTGCTGGGGCTGGTGGCCGGTCTCGATGTGCCGCCGCTGGTGGTGATCCTGGCGATCCTGGCGATCTACGTGGTGCTCGGAATGGTGTTCGAGAGCCTGTCGATGCTGCTGCTGACGGTGCCGATCTTCTACCCGCTGGTCGAGGGGCTGGGCTTCGACCTGGTCTGGTTCGGCATCGTGGTGGTGGTGGTCACCGAGATCAGCCTGATCACGCCGCCGGTCGGGATGAACATCTTCGTGCTCAGCGCCGTGTTGCAGGATGTCAGGACCGGCACGATTTTCCGCGGCGTCACGCCTTTCTGGTGCGCCGACATCGTGCGGCTGGCGCTGATCACGCTGGTGGCGCCGATCTCGCTGCTGCTGCCGCGGCTGCTCTACGGCTGAGAGACTGAGACTTGAGCACACAGAAAGCGGTCCCGCTGTCGCTATTGATTCTCCTGGGCGGCCTGACGGCGATAGCGCCGCTGTCGACCGACATGTACCTGCCGGCCTTTCCGGCCATGCGAGCGCAGCTGGGTCTGGCTCCCGGCGATATGGAGCTGAGCTTTTCGGCCTATTTTGTCGGCATGCTGCTTGGGATGCTCTGCTACGGCCCGGTCAGCGACCGTTTCGGGAGGCGTCCGCCACTGCTGTTCGGCATGGCACTCTATACCGTCACGTCGCTGCTGATCGCCGCCAGCGACTCGCTACCGGAGCTGGTGGCCTGGCGCCTGCTGCAGGGGCTCGGCGGCTGCGCCGGCACGGTGCTGACGGTCGCCATCGTGCGCGACCGCTGCCCACCGCAGCAGGCCGCGCGGGTGATGAGCCTGATCACCCTGGTGATGGGGCTGGCGCCGATCCTGGGTCCGCTGCTCGGCGGATGGATGCTGGCGCGCTGGGCCTGGCCCGCCATCTTTCTGGTGCTGGCCGGGTACGGTCTTGCCTGCCTGGTCGGCCTGCTGGTGCTGCTGGACGAAAGCCTGGCGCAGTGCCAGGAGCGCCTGCGAGTGGTTCCCGTGGTGCGCGGCTACGCCAAACTGCTGGTCGATCGCCGCTTTATCGGCTATGCGCTGAGCCAGGCCGGCACCAACGGCGCCATGATGGCCTATATCGTCGCGGCGCCCTTCGTGCTGATCGACCTCAACGGCGTGTCGCCGTCGCAGTTCGGCTTCTATTTCGGCGCCAATGCACTGGGGCTGGTAGCGGCCAGCCAGCTCAGCCGCTGGCTGCTGCGCACGCGCCCCGCGGCGGTGTTGCTGCACCGGGCGCTCTGGTTGCCGTCCCTGGCGGGCGCGCTGCTGCTGCTCAACCAACTGCTCGGAATGGACGGACTGGCGCTGGTACTGCCAGCCTTTTTCCTGCTGGTCACCAGCGTCGGCCTCGTGGCCCCCAATGCCACCGCGATGGCAATGGCGCAGCAGTCGCACCAGGCCGGCCAGGCGTCGGCGCTGCACGTCAGCCTCTACTTCGGCACCGGCATGCTGGGCAGCCTGCTGGTCGGGGTCTTCCATGACGGCAGCCTCTGGCCGGTGACGCTGGTGATCTTCGCGGTGGTCGTGATGGGGCGCCTGTCGCATCTGTGCATAAGCCGGCCGCTCGAGCGGCGAAACAGGGCGGCGGAGGAGGCGGACGTCGCCTTGGCAACCGAGAGCAGATGAGTGCGGGTGTGCACTGGGTGCACGCCAGGGCAGTTAATCGTTGTTGCTCCTGTGTGCCCCTCGCGATAATCGACATCACCTGATTGCCAGAACCTTAATACAGAAAGGTCTCAAGAAAGCCTCAAGCGCTTTCGCGCCGGACAGGAGATTCAACCGATAGTGGCGAGGAAAGGGATGCCGTCGCCGTTCGCCGGCCGGGCCTTTAAATAACTAGAAACCGGTACCCGACAATGAACAACAGTATTTCCCACGGCGTCACCGCCGAAAACTCCCGACTCTGGATCACCGTTGCCCTCTGCTTCACCGTCGCCCTGCTCGAGGGGATGGATCTGCAGGCGCCCGGTATCGCCGCGCCCGGCATGTCCGCCGCCTTCGGCCTCGACAGAATGGCCATGGGCTGGGTCTTCAGCGCCGGCATCCTCGGCCTGCTGCCCGGCGCGCTCGCCGGCGGCCGCCTGGCCGACCGCATCGGCCGCAAGGCGGTGCTGATCATGGCCACTGCGCTGTTCGGCCTTTTCTCCATCGCCACGGCCTATGCCTGGGATCTCTGGAGCCTGGTGGCGGCGCGTCTGCTGACCGGCGTCGGCCTCGGCGCGGCGCTGCCGAACCTGATCGCCTTGACCTCGGAATCGGCCGGCGAGCGTATGCGCGGCTTCGCCGTCAGCCTGATGTACTGCGGTGTGCCGCTCGGTGCCGCCCTGGCCGCGACCATCGGTATCGCCGAGTTTTCCGGCGGCTGGAAGGTGGTATTCCTGGTCGGCGGTCTGGTGCCGCTACTGATCCTGCCGCTGCTGATGTTCTGGCTGCCCGAATCCGCTGCCTTTCGCGCGCAGCAGAGCCGGCGTGGCGAAGTGTCCACTTCGGTCTGGCGCAGCCTGTTCCGTGATGGTGCCGCGACCCCGACGCTGCTGCTCTGGAGCTCCTATTTCTTCACGCTGCTGGTGGTCTACATGCTGATCAACTGGCTGCCGACGCTGCTGGTCGGCCAGGGCTTCTCGGCCTCCGAGGCGAGCTGGGTGATGTTTGCTTTCCAGATCGGCGCCGTCTTCGGCACTCTTGTACTGGGCCTGCTGATGGACCGTCTCAGCGCCCTGGCGCTGTCGGCGCTGATCTACTGTGGCATCCTCGGTTCGCTGGCCGGACTCGGTCTTTCGAGTCAACTCGAGTCGATGGTCGCGGCGGGCTTCCTCGCCGGGCTCTTCGCCACCGGCGGCCAGTCGGTGCTCTATGCGCTGGCGCCGATCTTCTACCGCACCGAGGTGCGCGCCACCGGCGTCGGCACCGCGGTGGCGGTCGGTCGCCTCGGCGCCATGAGCGGTCCGCTGGTCGCCGGCCAGGCGCTGGCGCTCGGCGCCGGTACCGCCGGCGTCATGGCCGCCACCGGTCCCGGTATCCTGATCGCCGCCGGCGCGGTGTTCGTTCTGCTGGGTCGTAAAAGCAACGAACAAAGCTGATAGCTGAAATCTTAAAGCTACAAAACGACACTGATGCATCCGCGTTGCGCGCCCCTAGCCTGGAATGAGCCGGAGGCGAATTCCGGGGGCGAAGGCAGGGGGCTCCAGCCGATCTGGTCCAGCGCTGCGGGCTGGCACTGCAGTTCCTGTCGACGTCCCGAGCTATTTAGCCTGACGAGGGCTGGATCAAGGTTGCCGCCGGTCGAGCGCACTCGTTGAATATCCGCCTGTCGCAGCGGCTGCAGACATCCGCATTGGCCTTCGGTACAGCCGAGGCGATGGCGGCCTTCGGCGTTTCGAAGATGCGTTCGGGACCGAGCTTGTCGAAGTAGCCGCTGCCCTTGAGTTCGTCGATTACCGTGCCTTTGAGCGAACTCAGCATCAGCCGTCCGCCCTGTTGTTCCATTCGGCGAGCTTCCTGAATCAGCATCTCGGCGCCGGCGACGTCGACGAAGTTGATGCCCTTGCCGACGATCAGCAGTTGTGTCCCCGCTGTCTCGCTCAGTCGGCGGATACGCTGCTGCACATGGTCGATGGCGCCGAAGAACAGCGAGCCGTCGATGCGCACGATCTTCAGCTGCGGACACTGGGCCAGTCCATAGCGACCGATATTGCGAATGCGGCGCTCCGGATGGTCCTGGATCGGCGCAACTTCCATCACGGTCGGACGGGAGGTGCGGCGCAGGTACACCACCAGCGACAGGATCACGCCGATGTAGATGGCGAACTCCAGCTCGATGAACAGAGTCGCCATGAAGGTGACGCCGAGCACCAGGGCTTCGTTGCGGTTGGCCCGCAGGATGCCACGGATATGGTGGAAGTCGATCAGGTTCCAGGCGATCAGCAGGATGGCGCCGGCCATCGCCGGCAGCGGCAGGTAGGCGGTGAGCCCCGGTACCAGCAGCAGGATGATCGCCAGCAGCACGGCGGCGAAGATCGCCGCCATCGGCGTCCGGGCGCCGGCATCGTAATTGGCGCCGGAGCGGGTGAAGGAGCCGGAGCCGGCATAGCAGGAAAAGAGGCTGCCGACGACGTTGGACAGGCCTTGGCCGATGAACTCCTGGTTGCCGTCGATCTGCTGCTGCGAGCGGATGGCGATGGCGCGGGCGATCGAGACCGCCTCGATCAGCCCCAGCAGGGCGATGGCGAAGGCGCCGGAGGTCAGCGCCTGCAGTGAGTGGGCTGACAGGTCCGGCATTGAGAGCGGTGGCAGGGTGCCGGGCAGGGCACCGACCAGCGCTACGCCGTTGCCGGCGCCATCGAGCAGCAGGCTGGTGAGGCTGCCGGCGAACATGCCGATCAGCAGGTGTGGCCAGCGTCGGTTGAAACGGCGTACCGCCAGGGCGGTCACCAGGGTGATCAGACCGATGGCGAGCGAATGGTGATTGAGCGTCATCAGGTCGGCGAACAGTGCCGCCATCCCCTCGATAAAGGAAAGGCCGCCGGGGACCTCGATACCCAGCAGATGCTTGAGCTGGCTGGCGCCGATCAGGATGGCCGCCCCGGCGGTGAAGCCGATCACCACCGTATGGGAGATGAAATTGACCAGGCTACCGAGACGCAGCAGCCCCAGCGCCAGCTGCATCAGGCCCGCCAGCAGTGTGATGGTCAGGACCGCGGCCAGGTATTGTGCCGGATCCAGTTCGCCGAGGCCGCTGGCGACGCTCATCACCACGATCGAGATCGCGGCGGTCGGGCCCGAGATCAGATGCAGCGACGAGCCGAACAGCGCGGCGACGACCGGTGTAATGATGGCGGTATAGAGACCATACTCCGGCGGCAGACCGGCGATGAAGGCGTAGGCGACGCCCTGCGGCAGCACGATGACGGCACCGGTCAGGCCGGCAACGAGGTCCCGGGTCAGTGTCTGTCGGTTGAGCGTCCGGCCCCAGCCGAGAAAGGGGAGCCAGGGTGCCAGTTTGCGGTTCATCTGTTTGCGCCTCCTCTGATCGAGCGGCCAGAGTAGAAAAAAATCGACATGCTGAAAAACGAAAAAAAATGGTTATGATGAACAAAAATTCCGAATAACGGCCGCCATGGATACCCAACTGCTGCAAACCTTTCTCGAAGTGAGCCGGACCCGCAACTTCGGCAAGGCCTCGGAGAATCTCTGTGTTTCGCCGTCGACGGTCAGCGCCCGCATCCGCCAGCTGGAGCAGCACCTGGGTCTGTCGCTGTTCACCCGCAGCCATCACCAGATCGGTCTGACCCCGGCGGGCGAGCGCATGGAGCGCCACGCCCGTTTCATTCTCAGTGCCTGGGAGCGGGCCTACGAGGACACGGCCCTGAGCGAACGGCACAAGCGCCGACTGGTGATCGCCGGCGTCGCCAGCCTCTGGGACATCTTCCTGCAGGACTGGCTCAACGGCATCTATCGCGACTATCCGAGCCTGGGCCTGCGCGCAGAGGAGAGCACGCCGCTGCGGGTGATCGAGAAACTGGAACAGAAGATGATCGATGTCGGCTTCATGTACGAGCCGCCGCGGATCCGGGACGTTGCCGTCGAGGAAGTGGCGACGGTGCCGCTGCAGCTGGTCGCGAGCCGTGCCGGATTAGCGGTCGAAGCGGCCATCGGTGAAGGCTATATCCGCGTCGAATGGGGCACCACCTTCGCCAGCCTGCACGAGAGCCATTTCCCGCAGCGGCTGCTGGCCCGTGGCCGCGTCAACAGCGGCCGTGTCGCATTGAACCTGATGCTGGGCTGTGGTGGCGCCGCCTACCTGCCGGCCTCGATCGTCGCGCCGTTGATCGAACAGGGCCGGTTGCATGCCGTCGAAGAGGCGCCGGTGATCGAGATGAAGGCGTATGCCGCCTTCGGCCTGCACAGCGAGCACCGGGCGTTGATTGCGGACCTGCTGGGCCGATTGTAGGAGCGCCGCGTAACCCACCCTGTCGGACCTTGGCCCAACCTGTCAGTCACCGGGAAGCCCCCAGACATAGGAGTCCATCGACAGCACGCTGTAGCTGATACCACCCTCGATGAAACGTGGCCGTTCCTGATCCGACGCGGCCCCCATCGCCACCAGCAGTGGCAGATAGTGTTCGTCGGTTGGATGGGCGCGCGCGGCATGGGGCGCGAGCCTTCGGTAGGCCAGCAGCTGCTCGACATCCCCGGCCATGACGGCATTCTGGTTCCACTGTGCGAATTCACGGACGTAGGCCGCCTCCGGTCCGGACTGGCGGATTTCATACAGGTTGTGGGTCATGCTGCCGGACGCCAGGATCATCACGCCCTGTTCGCGCAGCGGTGCCAGGGCTCTGCCGAGGCGCAGGGCGCCGGCGGTGTCGAGATTCCAGGGCATCGATACCTGAAATACCGGCACCCCGGCATCCGGCAGCAGGTGCAGCAGCGGCACCCAGGCGCCGTGGTCGAGTCCCCGCCGCGAATCCACATCCACGGCCAGGCCTGCCTCCGCCAACAGGCGCGCGGCCTCGGCGGCAAAGTGCAGAGTGCCGGGCGCCGGGTACTGCAGCTCGTAGAGCGGGCGGGGAAAACCGCCGAAGTCGTGAATGGTGTCGGGCCGGGCGGTTGTCGTCACCGCGACAGCACGGGTCTGCCAGTGCGGCGAGATCACGGCGATGGCCTCCACACCGCTCAGTTGCCCGCCGAGTTTACCGAGTTGCGGGCCCAGTCGACCTGGCTCGAGGGCAAAGGTCGGAGAACCATGGGATACAAAGAAAACCGGGGCGGTGGTCATGCCGTCTTCACTCTTGCAGGGAAAGGGCCGGGTGCGGGCTGGAAAAACATTTCAATCTAGTGCCGATACGATTGCGAATAAACATCGAATAATCGGACAGATCGTTGCATGGATAGCAACAATGCCAAAGGTCGCGTTATCAGGCGGGCGCGGGGCGGCGAAGCGCCACCGCCGCGTAATGCAGCTTAACAACGATGCCCCTTGTCTGTAACTTAGCGTTCTGGACAGTGATGACGAGGACAGCTTTGTCGATGAAGTTCCTGATTATCGGCGCCGGCGGTATCGGCGCCTATTACGGCGCCCGCCTGATCGAAGCCGGGCACCAGGTGGTGCTGGTGGCGCGCGGCGAACACCTGCGGGCGATGCAGCAGCGGGGGCTTAAGGTCCGCCACGAATCGCTGAATTTCAACCAGGCGGTCACCGCATTCGATGCTGGCACGCTGATGCGGCACTACGGTCCGGACGACTTCGACGTGGCACTTTTGGCACTGAAAAGCACCGCCACGGCGCCGGTTCTCGAAGAGCTGTCCGGCTGGCTGAAGCCCGGCAGGCTGCCGGTACTGTCGCTGCAAAACGGCGTCGACAACGAGCCGCTGCTGGCCGAGGCCTTGGGCAATGAGCGGGTGATCGGCGGTCTGGCGGTGCGCATTGGTGGCCATATCCTCGAACCCGGCGTGGTCGAAGCCGAGGGGCCGGCGCAAGTGGTCATGGGCGCCTGGCCGATGGAGCCCGAAACGCCCGATACCAGAGCCGACCTGCTGCAGCGCCTCGAGACCTGCTTCAACGGTGCCGGTATTCCGGCCAGAACGAGTCCGGATATCCGCACCGAGCTCTGGCGCAAGCTGGTGATCAACAACGGCGTCAATCCGCTCTCTGCGCTGACACTGCTCGATACCCGTAGCCTGACTCATCATGCGGAATTCGGGCCCATCGTCTACGGCCTGATGCAGGAGACGGCAGAGGCGGCCAGAGCGGACGGCGTCGAGCTGTCGCAGGCCGACATCGACGAGATGCACGAGTTGATTCGTTCGTTCAACGCCATCAAGACCTCGATGCTGGTGGACCGGGAGAAGGGCCGGCCGCTGGAGCTCGACAGCATCGCCGGTGCTGTGCTGGACCGCTGCCGCCACCAGGATGTCGCCGCGCCCTATACCGAGCTGGTCATGGCACTGCTCAGGCATGTAGGAGCTGCGCCCCGCAGCGAATAACGCCGACACCGAAGGAAAGCGTTCGCACCGGGGCGGCGCTCCTACGCAAGCACTGCAATCCCATCCGTAGGAGCTGCGCCCCGCAGCGAACAACGTCGGCACCGAACACAAGCATTCGCACCGGGGAAGCGCCCTTTGGGGGAACTCCTACAATACCCGAGCGGTGGGCGTTGCTCAGGCCGTACACTCGCCGCGCAGCGGCCGGCCCAGGGCCTCGCGCAGCGGGTCGCCGGCCAGGCCCAGGCCGGTCAGCACCTGCAACTTGGCGAAGGCGGCCTCGGGCGTGATATCGGCGCCGGGAATGACGCCGATGCGGTTGAGGGTGGCGCCGGTCGCATAGGTGCCCTGGCTGACGGCGCCCTGCTGGCACTGGCTGATGTTGAGGATGGCGATGCCACCTGCGGTCGCCCGCTCGAGGGCGGCGATCAGCGCCCGGTCGGCATCCGGCGGGTTGCCGACACCGTAGGTCTGCAGCACCAGGCCGCGGATGCCCGGTCGCTGCAGTACCGTTTCGATGAGATCCGCGGGGATGCCGGGAAATACCGGTATCATCACCACCGCCGCAGGATCGAAATCCGGGATCTCGAAGCGCGGTTCGGACGGCGGCAGCAGCCGATGCGTCTGCAGCTCGATATCGATGCCGACCCGCCCGAGCCAGGGAAAGTTGGGCGAGTCGAAGGCATCGAAGCCGTCGCTTCTGACCTTGCGGCTGCGGTTGCCGCGCAGCAGGCGGCCGTTGAAGCAGACGCAGACCTCGGCGATATCGCAGTTGCCGGCCAGCAGCAGGGCGGTGATCAGGTTGTCGAGGGCGTCGTTGCGCAGTTCCGCCAGCGGGATCTGGGAGCCGGTGAGGATCACCGGCTTGTCCAGTCCCGGCAGCATGAACGACAGCGCCGAGGCGCTGTAGGCCATGGTGTCGGTACCGTGCAGCACGACGAAGCCGTCGTACTGCGCCCAGTGTTCGGCCAGGGTGCGGGCGATGCGTTGCCAGTGGGCCGGTACCAGGTTGGCGCTGTCGATCAGGTGCCCGTACTCGATGAGATCATAGGCCGGCAGTTGCCCGGTCGCCCGACTGTCGAGCTGCTGCAGCAGCCGGTCGTGAAAGCCCGGCATCGGCACGTAGCCGTCCCCGGTCGACAGCATGCCGATGGTGCCGCCGGTATAGAGGATCAGGATGCGCCGGCTCATGGCGCCTCCGGTAGCGGTGCCAGCATCGCCTGCGGGCTCAGCAGCCGGTCGAGCTGCAATGCGTCCAGCAACCCCTCGGCCACCACCAGTTCCCGCACCGTCGAACCGCTGTTGAGCGCCGTAGCGGCAATACGGGACGCATTGCCGTAGCCGATATGGGGCACCAGGGCGGTGATGACGCCGATGCTGTTTTCCAGGTGACGGGCGCACTGCTCGCGATTGGCGCGAATGCCGCGGATGCAGCGCTCTTCCAGCATGGTGCAGGCGTTGCAGAGCATGCGGATCGAGTTCAGCAGGTTGTAGACGATCATCGGTTCCATGGCGTTGAGCTGCAGCTGGCCGGCTTCGGCCGCCAGGGTCACCGCCAGGTCGCTGGCGATCACCTGGTAGGCGGTCTGGTTGACCGCTTCGGGGATCACCGGGTTGACCTTGCCCGGCATGATCGACGAGCCCGGCTGCATCGGCGGCAGCAGGATCTCGGCGAAACCGGTGCGCGGACCGCTGGACAGCAGGCGCAGATCGTTGCACATCTTGCCGATCTTGACGGCAAAGCGCTTCAGAATCCCCGAGAAGAACACGAAGGCGCCCATATCGGAGGTCGCCTCGACCAGGTGCGCCGCCGGCACGATCGGCTTGCCGGAGAGTTCGGCCAGGTAGCGCACCGCCAGCGCCTGGTAGCGCGGATGGGCGTTGATGCCGGTGCCGATGGCGGTGCCGCCGAGATTGACCTCGCACAGCAGGGCGCAGGCTTCGTGAATGCGGTCGATATCCTCTCCGAGGTTGACGGCGAAGCCCTCGAACTCCTGGCCCAGGGTCATCGGCACCGCATCCTGCAGTTGGGTGCGGCCCATTTTCACGACATCGGCGAACTCCTCGCCCTTGGCCAGCAGCGCCTTTTTCAGGCTGGCAATCGCGTCGATCAATGGCTCTGCGGCGAACTGCACACTGAGGCAGGCGGCGGTCGGATAGGCGTCGTTGGTCGACTGGGAGCGGTTGACGTCGTCGTTGGGGTGCAGGTGCTGGTACTGTCCCTTTTCATGCCCCAGTTTTTCCAGCGCCAGGTTGGCGATCACCTCGTTGGCATTCATGTTGGTCGAGGTGCCGGCGCCGCCCTGGATCAGGTCGACGACGAACTGATCGTGCAGCCGGTCGGCGATGATCTCGTCGCAGGCCGTGAGGATCGCTTCGGCCTTGCGGCCGTCGAGCACACCGAGGTCGCGGTTGGCGCGGGCGGCGGCGGCCTTGACCATCGCCAGCGCCTTCACCAGTTCCGGAAAGTGACTGATCGGCACGCCGGTGATGGAAAAGTTGTCCAGGGCGCGCTGGGTCTGGATGCCGTACCAGGCATCCTCGGGTACTGCCAGATCGCCAAGCAGGTCGTGTTCAATGCGCGTGTTCATCGGGTTCAATGCACTCAGCAAAAGTGAGGGTAGGGAGCCCGCAGGCGGTATGCCTGCGGGCCGGTGGCAATCAGTTGGATGTGGCGGTCGCGGGGCGTGTGGCGGCCTGCCGGGCCCGTTCGAGGTCTTCGGGTTCGATCTCCCAGGCCACCGGATCGACGTTCATATCGGCGAAGCGGGCGGCATCGAACACCGGCTGCTCGACGCCGGCCCTGATCTGATCGTCGAAGTCGCGCATGATACGCAGGCCGGGCTTGATCAGCATGATCAGCGCAAACAGGTTGGCCAGTGCCAGCAGCCCCATGGTGACATCGGCGAAGGCGAAGACGGTGCCAAGATCCGTGGTGGCGCCCCAGCACACCAGGCCGATGATGGCGACGCGGAAGCCGTTGAACAGGTTCTGGTTCTCGGTGCTGAAGAAGTTCAGGCTGTTCTCGCCCAGGTAGTAGTTGTAGAGGATGGTGCTGAAGCCGAACAGCAGCAGCGCGACGCTGACGAAGCTGCGGCCCCATTC
Organism: Marinobacterium aestuariivivens; assembly: GCF_042661465.1. NCBI lineage: Bacteria > Pseudomonadati > Pseudomonadota > Gammaproteobacteria > Oceanospirillales > Oceanospirillaceae > Marinobacterium > Marinobacterium aestuariivivens. Next base: position 3,210,254 of record NZ_JBHSWE010000001.1, read on the forward strand.
GCCGACGTGTTCGGCCAGCGAAGCCTGGGTCAGGGCGACGCCGCCGACATCGGAGGCCGTGGCCGGATCGTAGACACCGCTGAGCAGGATGATGAAGGCGGTGGCCGAGCAGATGATCAGGGTGTCGATAAAGACCGAGAAGGCCTGGACGATGCCCTGGTTGGCCGGGTGTGGTACATAGGCCACCGCGGCCACGTTGGGGGCGCTGCCAAGGCCCGCCTCGTTGGAGAACAGGCCGCGCTTGACGCCCATCAGGATCGCCGCGCCGATACCCCCGCCGACCGCCTGCTCGAGGCCGAAGGCGCTGTTGACGATCAGCATGAAGACGTCGGGAATGCGCTCGAGGTTCAGCCCCAGCACCGCCAGGGCGATGAGGATGTAGCTGCCGGCCATCACCGGCACCAGCACTTCGGAGACCCTGGCGATGCGCTTGACGCCGCCGAAGATGATCAGGCCGACGATCATCGCCAGACCAATGCCGGTGTAGAAGACCGGTACGCCGAAGGCGTCGTCGAACGAGGTCGCCACGGCATAGGATTGCAGCGCGGTGAAGCCGAAACCGAAGGTCGCCAGCAGCAGCACCGAGTAGAGGCCGGCGAGCCATTTCCAGTTGCGGCCAAGGCCGCGGGAAATGTAGTAGGCGGGGCCGCCGCGGTAGGTGCCGTCCGGCTCGGCCTGCTTGTAGGCCTGGGCCAGGGTGCATTCGAGGAAGCTGGTGGCCATGCCCATCAGGCCGACCATCCACATCCAGAAAATGGCACCGGGGCCGCCGAGGGTGATGGCGACGGCGACGCCGGCGATGTTGCCGCCGCCGACACGGCCGGCGACCGACAGCAGCAGTGCCTGGAAGGAACTGAGGTGGCCGTGCTTGTCGCGCTGGAATGCCTGGCTGGCGCCGAGGATCCGGAACATCCGGCCGAAGTAGCGAAACTGGACGAAGCGGGAGGCGACGGTGAAGCCGATACCGACGGTGATCAGCAGCACGATCAGGACCTTGCCCCAGAGCAGGTCGTTGAGAAAGTCCAACATAGGGTAACTCCGCTGTTGTTGTTGTATGTACGCCTGTCCATTTAAACAGCGGGGCCTATCGGATAGAATTTGACGCACTGGTGATCTTTGGCGCACACTGGTGCTTGAAACTGCGCCAAAGTGCGCCAAAATCCGTCGGTGCCTGGTCAGGTGTGGGAGCGGCGTACCCAGAGGGCACTTAACCCGCAGCGAACCGACGGCGGCAGGGAACTCTCTATTCGCACCGGGGCGGCGCTCCTACGGACTCACGACTCAGCATGAATCCATGAACGAAGATTTCGGCCGAAACCTCCGGCTGCTCTGCAGTTACTACAAGTCGATTGCCGAAGTCTGCCGGCGGCTGGATATCAATCGTCCGCAGTTCAACCGCTATCTGAGCGGACGCTACCGGCCCTCCGCCAGCACCCTGCGCCGCTTTTGCGAGTTCTTCGGTGTCGAGGAGGACGAGATCCTGCTGCCCCACAGCCAGTTTCAGCGTCTGGTGCAGGTGCGGCCGCAGGCCCGCACCGCTGCGCCCGAGTCGACCTCGCCGGAAGCCGTTCATCTGGCACGGCTCGGCGAACTGGGCAGCGGCGGGCTCGATCGCTACTTGGGTTACTACTTCGAGTATTACCTTTCGATGGCCAGCCCCGGCAAGCTGTTGCGCACCCTGGTCTGCCTCGAGCGGCGCGATGGCCGGGTCTACTACCAGCGCACCGAACGGATGGTGCCGCATCCCGGCGAACCTCCCTGTCACAACCGCTACCTCGGTGTCGCCCACTTCCTCACCGACCGCATCTTCATGACCGACTACGAGTCGCTCAACAGCCACGAGATCACCCAGACCATTCTCTTCCCCAGCTTCAAGAACCGCCTGTCGCGCCTCACCGGCCTGAAAATCGGCGTCTCGGACAACAGCGAACGGATGCCCTGTTGTGCCCGGGTACTGTACGAGTACCTGGGAGCGGAAGTGAATCTCAGAAAGGCGCTGGCGCTGTGCGGCGCCTACGATCTCGACTCGCCCGAGATCGACGACTCCATCCTGCGCGCCGTGCGCAACGATGTCGGGGAAGGGGAGTGGCACTTCCGCGCAAGGCATTGATCAATGGCGAGTGGACAGAGAACAGTTAACAGCCGATATGATGGGTGCAGCGCAGCGTAACCCATCATATCGATCGTAGTCCCGATCGATTGGTTGCGCTTGGCAGCGGCGTTTGGTGTTGGGTTAGGCGGCTTCGCCGCTGCACCCAACCTACTAGTGCAACTCCTTGCGTTCGCGGGCCAGGATGCGGTCGGCATCGAGTCCGGAGATCGGCGAATCGGTATCGGCCGGGATATCGCCGCTCAGTTGCAACGCCAGGTAACGCATCGAGCAGACGCGCAGGAAGGAGGTGAAGTTGCCGAGGTCATGGCCGGCGTCGATCGACTCGTGGTAGAGCCGGGTGATCATCTGCGGCACGTTCATCCCGTCGCGCCGGGCGACCTCCTCGAGGATGCTCCAGAAGCAGTTTTCCAGCCGCACGCTCGTCACCATGCCGTCGATACGCAGCGATCGCGTGGTACTGACCCAGAGCTTCGGGTCGGCGTTGATAAACAGCTTGCACATGGGGCGATCTCCGGTCGAGTCTGCGTATAGCATTCTAGTGCGACGGGGCCGCAACCGACAGTGTGCCGGCGCCGTCCCACGGGAGATCGCCCCGTGGAAGGCCGCCCCGTCGAAACAGCGCTGTCAGCTGTCGAGCAGTGCCATGAACTGGGACAGCCAGGCCGGATGGGCCGGCCAGGCCGGAGCCGTCACCAGGTTGCCGTCGGTGATGGCGGCGTCGATGGCGATATCGGCATACTCGCCACCGGCCTGTTCGACCTCGGGGCGGCAGGCAGGGTAGGCGGAGCAGGCGCGGCCCTGCAGCACGCCGGCCGCGGTCAGCAACTGGGCACCATGACAAATGGCCGCGACCGGCTTGTCGGTTTCGAAGAAGTGCCGAATCGCCTTCAGCACGGCCGGATTCAGGCGCAGGTATTCGGGGGCACGGCCGCCGGGTATCACCAGCGCATCATAGGCTTCGACGTCAATGGTGTCGAAATCGGCATTGAGGCTGAAGTTGTGGCCGCGCTTTTCGGTGTAGGTCTGGTCGCCCTCGAAGTCGTGGATCGCCGTCGCGACGGTTTCGCCCGCTTTCTTGCCCGGGCAGACCGCATCGACCCGGTGACCGACGGCCAGCAGGGTCTGAAAGGGCACCATGGTCTCGTAGTCTTCGGTGAAATCGCCGGTGATCATCAGGATGTTCTTCTTGTTCACTGTCTGGCCTCCGCTTGTTCAGGTGGAGGTCAAGTTCTAACAGCTGCGGCCGGTCAGGTGGTATTAGTGGATTACTACCAGTCACCCATGCCGCTGTTTTGGCTAAGCTAAAGGCATTTGAGTGCGACCTGTGCCGGGGAATGGAACTATGGGCAAACGCATTACCATCATTCAGGGACATCCGGATCCCGACCGACAGCATCTGGGCTACGCGCTCGCCGATGCCTATGCCGACGGTGCCCGTACCGCCGGTCACGAAGTGCGCCTTCTCGAGGTCGCCCGGCTGGATTTCCCGCTGTTGCGGACCAAACAGGCGTTCGAGGAAGAGAAGCCGCCGGAAGTGATCCTCGACGCCCAGGACGCGATCCGCTGGGCTCAGCACCTGGTGATTTTCTATCCGCTCTGGCTCGGCACCATGCCGGCACTGCTTAAGGCCTTCCTCGAGCAGGTACTGCGGCCGGACTTCGCGTTCAATATCCGTGACGACGGTCAGTGGGACAAGCAGCTGCGCGGGCGCAGCGCCCGGGTGATCATCACCATGGGCATGCCGGCGCTGGCCTACCGCTTTTACTTCGGCGCCCACGGGTTGAAAAATCTCAAGCGCAACATACTCGGTTTCTGTGGTGTCGAGCCGGTCAACACGACCCTGTTTGGCCGCGTCGAAGCGGCCGACGAAAGCCGGTGTCAGAACTGGCTGCTGGAAGTCTACAAGCTGGGGGCGGATGCGGAATAAGCCTGTACCCTGTAAAGCGTCATTTTCAATCGGGATTGACCGATGTTCGTGCTCAAGACCTTTGCGCTTTTTGCGCTGACCGCACTCTTCGAGATACTGGGATGCTATCTGCCCTGGCTCTGGCTGCGCAAGGAGGGACCGGCCTGGTTGCTGCTGCCGGCGGCGCTGAGCCTGGCCCTGTTTGCCTGGCTGCTGTCGCTGCATCCGACGGCGGCGGGGCGGGTCTATGCGGCCTATGGCGGCGTATATGTCGGTATCGCCATAGTCTGGCTCTGGATTGTCGACGGTGTCCGGCCCACGACCTGGGACCTGGTGGGCGTTGCGGTCTGTTTCGTCGGCATGGGTATCATCATGTTCGGCAGCCGCCCCGGCTGAAGCGAGGCGGGTTCAGTGCAGAGTCAGGCCGAATGGGCCAGAATGAAAGCCTGTCCCCAGTTGGAGGCTGGATCGATGAAAAAGAACATACTGGCGTCGCTCGGTATTGCGCTATTGCTCAGCGCCGGTCTGGTAAGCGCCGATCCCGGGAAGAACGAATCGGGGCACCCGGGCAAGGGGCCCAAACACGGGGCTCCCGCGACCCAGCACGATTCCTGGTTCCACCAGCACGGCTACAGCCGGCTCGATATTCCGCCGGGTCACTATCCGCCGCCAGGCCAGTGCCGGGTCTGGTTCCCGGACCGCCCGCCGGGCCATCAGCCACCGCCGGAGCGCTGTCGCGGGGCCGGGGTACCGCCGGGCGCCTGGCTGATACGGCACCCGGCCGACCGGCCGGATCATGTCCATATTTCGGTCTACGACCCTTACGAGCCGGGGGCGATTCAGGTGGTTGGCGAGTTCGAGATCGGCTCCGGCCTCTTCATCCGGCTGGTCCTGGACTGAGGGGATTTTCAGTCCCGTTTCAGCGCCCGGCGCCAAACTGGCAATCGTCATTCCGCGTACAGGTGTAACACCCGGAGTCCCGCTTATGGATAATGGGGCCCTGTGAATGCCGGATCCGACGAGGGGAAACGATATGCCGTACAAAGAACTCAGCGCCGAAGAGAAGCACATCATCATCGACAAGGGGACCGAACGCCCCTTTACCGGGAAGTACAACGACTTCTTCGAGACCGGCATCTACACCTGCAAGCAGTGCGGTGCGCCGCTCTATCGCTCCGAGGACAAGTTCCCGTCCCATTGCGGCTGGCCCAGTTTCGATGACGAGATCGAGGGCGCCATCCGTCGCGAAGTGGATGCCGACGGACGTCGCACCGAGATCCTCTGCGCCAACTGCGGCGGCCATCTCGGCCATGTGTTCGAAGGCGAGATGCAAACCGCCAAGAACGTGCGCCATTGCGTCAACTCTGTGTCGATGAATTTCCTCAGTGCCGAGGAACTGGCCCGGCGTGCCGGAGGCGAGCTGAAGAAGGCCTATTTCGCCGGCGGCTGTTTCTGGGGTGTCGAGCATCTGATGCAGCAGCAGCCGGGTGTCGTCTCGGTGGTCTCTGGTTACATGGGCGGTCACAAGGACGAGCCGACTTACCGGGAAGTCTGTGGCAAGACCACCGGCCATCTCGAAGTCGTCGAAGTCAGCTATGACCCGAAGCAGGTGAGTTTCGAGACCCTGGCGAAGCTGTTCTTCGAGATCCACGACCCGACCCAGGTCGACGGCCAGGGGCCGGATCTCGGTGAGCAGTACGCCTCGGCGATTTTCTGCAACGACGAGCAGGAAAAGGAGACTGCCCAGAAGCTGATCGATATCCTCAGGGGCAAGGGCTACGACGTCGTCACCCGGCTGCTGCCGATGGCGCCGTTCTGGCGTGCCGAGGAGTATCACCAGGACTACTACGCCAAGACCGGCAAGATGCCGTACTGCCACCGCTATCAAAAGCGATTCTGACCAGCTTTCGGCTCTTGTAGGCGCTCGCTCCGCGAGCGAATGACCGCGATTCAACACCGCTATCATCCCATGCTTGAGAAGATCATCAGCGGCGGCCAGACCGGCGCCGACCGGGCGGCCCTGGATGCCGCCCTCGAAGCCGGCTTTCCGGCCGGCGGCTGCTGTCCCGTTGGCCGCAAGGCCGAGGACGGGACCATCGATGCCCGTTACCCGTTGCAGGAGATCGGCGGCGGTTACCGGGCGCGCACGCGCCGCAACGTCGAGGATGCGGACGGCACCGCCATTTTCTATTCCTCGACGCCGAGCGGCGGTACCGAGCTGACGCTCCTGTTCTGCATCAAAACCGGCAAGCCCTACAAACTGATCGATATCGACCTGGTTACCCCTGAACGGGCTGCGCAGCTGCTGGCTGTTTTTGCAGGGGGCGCGGGTATCGCGACGCTTAACGTCGCAGGTCCCCGGCACAGCGGTTGTCCGGCCGTTTATGCCTTTGTCAAAGACAGCGTCAGCAGGCTGATCGCCGCGGGTGACCACAGGCAGGGCTGAACCGAATGGCCGCGCACCGCGTATCGGGCGTTAAATCCCTGTAGCGGACAGTCCATGCGTATCGGCCTGATTCTCGGCGACCAGCTCAGCCTTGAGCTCGCCACCCTGCGAGTTCTCGATCACGACCGCGACCGGTTGCTGCTGGCCGAGGTCGGGGCCGAGGCGACCTACGTCAAGCACCACAAGCAGAAGATCGCGTTGATCTTCAGTGCGATGCGCCACTTTGCCGTTGAACTGCGACAGCGGGGATGGCAGGTCGATTATCATCACTATAATCCGCTGCAACCAAACCTTAGCCTGTCCGAGGTTTTGCAGGCACAGGCGAGCCTGTTCGGGGCCGATGAGGTCGTCGTCACCCGCTGCGGCGAGTACCGGTTGCAGCACGAGATCGACAGCCGCTGGTCGCAGGCGCTCGGCATTCCGGTGCAGGTCTGCGAGGACGACCGGTTCGTCTGTTCGCCGGACGAGTTTGCGGCCTGGGCAGAGGGCCGGCGGCAGCTGCGCATGGAGTATTTCTACCGCGAGATGCGGCGCCGAACCGGTCTGCTGATGGAAAACGGCGAGCCTGTCGGCGGCCAGTGGAACTTCGATGCCGACAACCGAAATCCCTGGCGTGGCGAGGTGCCGGTTCCTGCACAGCTGGATTTCGAGCTTGATTCTGTCGACCGCGAGGTGCTGGCGCTGGTGGCGGAGCATTTCCCGGCGCACCCCGGCACCCTGGAGAGCTTTCGCTGGGGCACGATACGGGAGCAGGCGCTGGCGGCGCTGGAACATTTCATCGCGCATCGGCTGCCCTGGTTCGGCGACTACCAGGATGCGATGGTTCAGGGCGAGGATTACCTCTTTCACAGCCTTCTCTCGCCCTATCTCAACTGTGGCCTGCTGACACCGCTGGAGGTCTGCGAAGCGGCGGAACGGGCCTGGTGGCGGCAGGAGGCGCCGCTCAACGCCGTCGAGGGCTTTATCCGCCAGATCATCGGCTGGCGAGAGTACGTGCGCGGCATCTACTGGTTGCGGATGCCGGAGTATGCGCAGGAGAACCGGCTTGGCAACGAGCGCGCGCTGCCGGCCATGTACTGGCACGGCCAGACCCGGATGGCCTGCATGCGCGAATGTTTTCGCAACACCTTCGACCATGCCTATGCCCACCATATCCAGCGGTTGATGGTCACCGGCAATTTCGCGCTGCTGGCGGGAATACGGCCGGCCGAAATCTGCGACTGGTATCTGGCGGTCTATGCCGATGCCTACGACTGGGTCGAGCTGCCCAATACCCTCGGCATGGTGATGCATGCCGACGGCGGCTACCTCGGCAGCAAACCCTATGCGGCCTCGGGCAGCTACATTAACCGGATGTCCGACTATTGCCGGCACTGCGAGTACAACGTCAAAACGGCGACCGATGACGACAGCTGCCCATTCAACAGCCTCTACTGGCATTTCGTTGCTCGCCACCGCGAAGCGTTCGCGGCCATTCCGCGGATGCAAATGATCTATCGCAGCTTTGAGCGCATGGTGGACGAGAAAAAATCCGCGTTGCAGCAGCGCGCCGAGCGGCTGCTGGCAAATCTTGACGGGATCTGAGTTGGTGCACAGCAAGCCGCATCTGCCGCAAAAAACCGGTGTGAACTGCCGCCGGCCCTTCGCCTGGCGTCGCAAATGGCGCCTGTTCTGGGAAGAGGTACGCTATTGCAGTGAACGGTGCCGGCGAACGCACCATCGCCGGGAGGTCTCAGGTGCGGAGGAGTCCTGCAGCTGAGCCGGTTTCCCAATGAGTATGGCCTGCTCCCGCTTATCCAACGCCAGTGGTCTGCGTGGCCGAGGGAGGCAGAAATGCCTGACGCCCCTGTCGGCATTGCTCCAGCAGCCTGCTCACCCCGGAGCGCTGGCACAGTGCCGCGGATATTGCCAGCTCGAAGCGACCGAAACCATAGACCATGCCTGATCTCCACCGGAGTGGGCTGCTAACCGAAGAATTACCGTTCAATAATCGGAGCTTGATCAGAATCCGAAAAGGGCTCCAGAACGGTGCTGGCTGCATGTTTATGCCGTACTTTGGACGAATACCCGGCGTCCAGACGCCAGCGGAGTCATCAGAAAACGCACATTTTTAGAGTCTATATCATGAACACCTCTGCGATTCGCCACTGTGGCAGTCAGGGACAATCCGGCCGAGGAAAAGGAGCAGGCGGCCTGATACTTTTGTACCGTCATGCGGTTATCGGCTCGGGCCTGACGCGCCTACCCCATAACTGAAGAACGGCTACCTCGTACCCTGTCTCAATGTAAAAAAGCCCCTCCCGGAAATGGGAGAGGCAAGGCTATGTGCGCTTGTGTCTCCGGATTCTCAGCTTTTAACCCATGACGCCGCGTATCAGGATGAACAACAGCGACGGACCCAGCAGGCAGCCCAGCGCTGTATAGAAGGCGGCGGTCAGGCAGCCGTAAGGCACCAGTTTCGGGTCGGTCGCGGCCAGCCCTGCGGCGACGCCGCTCGATGTGCCCATCAGGCCGCCGAAGATCACCGCAGTGCGCGGGTTGTTGAGGCCGATCATGGGCGCGACGAAGGGCGTGGTGACCATCACCAGGATCGACTTGACCAGCCCCGCGGCGATCGACAGTGCGATCACTTCAGAGCTGGCGCCGATTGCGGCACCGGTGACCGGGCCGACAATGTAGGTCACGGCGCCGGCACCGATGGTGGTCAGGCTGACGGCGTCGGTATAACCGAACGCCAGGGCAATGGCGACGCCGGCGAAAAAGGACGACAGTATTCCCATCACCAGCGCGATTACGCCGGACAGGCCCGCGCGTTTCAGTTCGTCGATATTGACGCCGAAGCCGGTGGCGACGATGGCGAAATCGCGCAGCATCGAGCCCCCGAGCAGACCGATACCGGAGAGCAGCGGGATATCGACCACGCCCTTTTCACCACCGGTGAAAAGTCCTCCCAGATAGGCCATCGTCAGACCGAGCAGAATGGCGATGGCCGAGCCGTGCACGCGTCCACGCGTAAAGCGCCCGGAGATCCAGTAAGAGAACCACATGGTAATGCCGATCACGGCAAAAGCGGTGATCAGGTTGTACTTGCCGGTAACCTGGAGCAGAGCTTCGTACATGCTGTCACCTCAGGAGTTGGTGGCCGTAGCGGCGCTGGTTTTACATTCATCCTTTCCCAGGCGGTCGAGCATCGGGACCAGGGCAAAGCCGCAGGCGACGGCGGTTACGCCGGCGAGAATGGCCATGGGGCCGCCAGTCAGGGCCCCCATCACGTTCTGCTTGGCCGCCATCGCGACGACCACCGGAATATAGATCGCGCTCCAGAACTCGACGCCCTGTTCCGTCTTGACGTCGATCAGACCGCGCTTGTTGAGGTAGCTGCCGGCCAGGATCAGCAGGATCATGGCGATCCCGACACCACCGACGTTGGCCGGTACGCCAATCAGTTTGCCGAGAATCTGGCCGAGGGTGATGCCCGCCAGCGTACAGACGGACAGCAGGGTGACTCCGTAGATGATCATAATGTTGACTCCAGTTTACTTGTTCGTATTGTTCCTGGTTGCGCCTTGGCGTGTTGTGGACTCATTTTAAACGGCCGTTGCTTTCAATAAATGTTTTGCTCCTTATTACGTTGAAATTATTGATGTTTCGGTTGTTTAATCGGGTTGTGCATAACCCACGAGGGCAGCTGGCTGCGTTGTCGCCAACGCCTGACATAACCCCTGTGGCAGCAGGCGCCTGAACAGCCCGGTCAGGGTGCTGCCCGGGGGCATCTCGATGGCGCGATCGAGGCCGCGCTCTGCGAGCATCCGGCAGCTGTCGTGCCAGTGCACCTGATGCGCCATGTTCTGTACCAGGTCCTGGCGGATGGCGTCCGCCTGGCGCAGTACCCGCGCCCGGGCCGCGCTGACGTAGCCGCACTTCGGTGCTTGCATGACGACGTCGGCGAAAGCTTCGGCCAGCCGCTCGGCCTGCGGCGCCAGCAGTTCGCAGTGCGACGGTACCGGGACGTCCAGCAATCGCCCCGAACATTGGCCCCGGGCGCGGATCCGTTCGGCGGTGTCTTGCATGGCTTTCCGGCATCCCGCCAGCACGAACTGCTGTTCGCCGTTGAGATTGGCGAGATACACCGGCCGGCCTTCGGCGCGTTGTTCCGCGATCTCCGCTTCAACCTGAGTCTGTCCGACACCGGTCAGCGCCAGCATGCCATAGCCGCTCGGATAGGCTTGCTGCATCAGCCGGCCGCGCAGGTCGACCAGTCTCAGCGCGTCGTCGAACGCCAGGCTGCCGGCGACCACGGCGGCCGGATAGGCGCCGATCGACAGGCCCAGCACAAAATCCGGTATGCAGCCGCGCCCTTGCAGGTATTCGGCCCAGAGCACGCTGCTGATCAGCAGCGACAGCTGCACATTGCGGGTATCCGTCAGCGCCTCCGGGCTGTCGAGTGCATGCAACGGTTGTCCCAGCACGGCTTCCGCTTCAGCGATGCGCTCCCGCGCGGCGCTGTCTCTCGGCAGCTCGCTCAGCATGCCGGGATGCTGGGCGCCCTGGCCGGGAAAGGTGAAGGCACTCAGCATGGCAGTTGTCCCCCTTCCGGTTCCCAGGGAGTCGCGGTAAGCCGCGGGCCCGCTTGCGTTTTTTGCAGGACCCGGTGCGAGGGGCCCGCCCACTCAACCAACGCGATAGCACCCTGCGGAGTCTCCAGCTGGATATCCACCCGGCACGCGCGTTGCTCCAGGCGTTGCAGCAGCCACACCGCCTGCTGGCGTGAGAGCGGCCGGGGGCGTCGATCACCAGGTCCAGGTCGCTCGCCGGACCGATCTGCGGGTCCCCTGTTGCGAACTCGTAGCCAAGGCTGCCGGTCACACCCCAGCGCAGCGCCTGCTCATCCAGCAGCGGCGCCAGGCATTCGAGCGTCACCAGTACCGGGTGTATGCCGCGCTGGGGATGGTCGAACCAGGGGCGTTTGGCGCAGAGGCCGAACGGGTCGATATCTTGTTCGATTGCCGCAAGCGGGGCGAAGGCGGCACAGCGCTCGCTTTTGTCGCGACCGCGCACACCGACCGCGATCTGGCCGGCGGCGGCCGCGCGCGGCGCACCACCACCGGGCCAGAGCCCGCGACCACCCAGTCGGGCAGGGCGGCGCTGCTGCCAGCCGGCAGCAGCCGGTCGCGCCGGACCCAGAGCAGATCGTGCGGCCGCCAGTCCATCAGGCGCTCCACTGCTCGCGCAGCAGCTGCCGTACCCGGCGCGAGGCCTCGCGATTGCGGCCGTTCAGCCGTCGCGCCAGGCTGGTGTCACCGGGCTCAATAGTGTGCAGGGCATTGGTCAGTACGGCCTGGACCCGCTCGACATCCGCTGCGGTCGGCGCGTCCGCGGACTCGACTTCGATCAGAGATTCGAGAAGACCGAGCGAGGCATAACTGTCCAGGTCGTAGGCCATCGGAGGCACGTCGGCCGCGAGCCGGTCCAGCTCCTCTTCGGAGCGCAGGGTCACCCGTGCCGCAGCGGCCTTGCCCATGGCATGTACCTGAACGCCGCTGTCGGCGAGCGCGAAGATGCAGTTGGCCTGGTAGCCGTGGGCCAGGAAGGCGCCGGACATCGCCTTGCCGACCAGCAGCGAGATCACCGGATGCCCGGCCAGGCGGGCACGGGCGTAGGCGCTGACCGCGGCGGCCAGTGCCTGATGGATGCCCAGCGCCTCTTCGCGGCGGCCGTAGGCCTGGCTCGGCACGTCGACCACGGCGATCAGTGCACGCTTGACCGGGGAGCCGGCATCGGTGCGGATGACCTCGTCGATCGCCTCGGCCAGTCCCCAGCCTTCGAGCAGCCCGACCTCGCCGCGGCGGGCGCGCGGGTAGCGGTTGTTCGGGTCGGCCTGTACCACCAGGAAACGGCAGGCGCGCCCGGCGATTTCGCCGTCGGCGATCCGCAGCGACGGCACCGGGCTCTCGCGGCGGGGCATATCGCCGGTCAGGGCATCGAACCAGGTACGGCCTCGTGTGCTGGCAGTGGGCGTGGAGCTGTTGTCTTTGAATGCGGTCATTGGACGGCTCCCTGTGTCAGGATCTGGAGAGCGCCGGTGGCGTCGGTCTGCTTGCGGGTATCCACCTGCTGCAGCCGTGCCAGCGGCGTGGCGATATCGTCGCTGCGATGCGTCTGCGGCACAGCGCGCGACAGACAGTCGGCCACCGATGCCTGCACCGCGGCGATATCGTCGTCGACGAAGGCATCGACGAGGCCGGAGGCATGGCGTTGGGCGCCGCCGGTCAGGCCCCAGATCAACGCCCGGTCACGGGAGTCGTACTCGGCCACGCCGGCTTCCTGCTCGATCACCTGGGGGCCGTTCAGCCCCGGGCGCCCCTCGCGGGTCATGATCAGGTAGCTGCACAGGCCCGCGGTGATCGACATGCCGCCGAAGCAGCCCACCGGCCCGGTGATGACGCCGATGACAGGCTGGTACCGGCGAAGCGCGACGATGGCCGACTGGATTTCGGCAATCGCGGCCAGGCCCAGGTTGGCCTCCTGCAGGCGCACGCCGCCGGTTTCGAGCAACAGCACCGCGGCGGTGGGATTGCCGCGTCGGTTTTCTTCCAGCGCCAGCTCCAGCGCGCCGGCGATCTTGGCGCCGCCAACCTCACCCAGGCTGCCGCCCTGGAAGCTGGCTTCGATGGCGGCGACCACCACTGCTTTGCCGTCGAGCGTACCCCGGGCGATTACGACGCCGTCGTCGAACTGCGGCACGACACCCTGCCGCTCGAGCCACGGAGAGGTGAGCCGGTCGAAGGGGGTCAGCAGTTCGTGCAGGGTGCCCGCGTCCAGCAGCGCTGCGATACGTTTGCGGGCGCTGAGGTCGATAAAGCCGGCCTGCTGCCGTTGTTGCGTAGTCGCAGTCATGCCGTTTCCTCCCGGGCCAGTTCGAGCGCCTGTTCGATGCGCAGCCGGATCACGCCGGGCGTCGCAGCGAAGTCGTGGATGTCCATGCGCATCGCCGGCAGCGTCGTGACGGACTCGATCAGCTCTATCACCTGCCGCCAGCGGGCTTCACTGCCGTCGGTCGAGGTATGGATATGGATGTCGGCGCAGGCGTCGGTCGCCGGCTCGATCATCACTTCGAGATCGCCGGAGCCGACGTAGCCCACCAGGGCCGGCCGGATCTCCGTCGCCCGGGCCGGGCGGTTGAAATGCAAAATGTCCATGACTGATCTCCGTTGTTATTAGTTTGCGTCGCTGAGATGACGGTCTACGAATAGCGTCGCGGCCAGCAGGTCGGCGGCACCGCCGGCGGAGGCGTTGAGGGACAGCAGGTGCTGTTCGAACTGCGCCAGCGCGCGGCGTCCGGCGAAGCTGCCGCAGCCGCCGGCCTCGAGCACCGCGCGGGCCCCCTGCTGCATCGCCTCGAGGCCGGCAAGACCGGCACGCGACAGCACGCAGGTATCGGTCAGTGCAGACATGATCGCCAGCAGCGCGTTGAGCCGTGCCACCGACTCGGAATCGCCAGAGGCGCGGCTTTGTCGCAGCGTTGGCAGACCGCGCTGGTGCAGGTGCGGGAAGCCCTGCTGGGCCTGTTCGCGAGCCCCTGGCAGCCGGTACTTCCGGCACACCCGCTGGCCCTTGCTCTGGGTCTCGCTGCTCGGACAGTCGGGGTCCGGCAGCCGTGCCAGCTGCGCGGCGCGGTCGAACAATGCGGCTTCGCCGTTGGCTTCGTTAGCGGCCGCCGTAACCAGCAGTCCCAGGGCCCAGATGGCGCCACGATGAGTGTTGATGCCGCCGGTGACCGCCATCATTGCGGCTTCCGCATCCCGGCCCAGCTGGCCGATGCGGCGCCGCAGTTCGACGACGGGCGTCTGGGCCAGAGCGGCTTCCGCCATGCGTGCGAACCAGGGCCGCAGGCTCCGGGCCGAGGCCAGCATCAGCGACAGGTTCATGTCGCTGTGGGCGCCGGTGCCGCGGCTGTCGACCAGCGCGGGCTTGGGGCTGAGTCGGGCTTCCTGCTCCAGCGCCCAGCAGGCCAGCGCGCCAAGGTATTCGGCGCGCGGCGAGAGCGACTCGAGGGCAGCGACGTGTTGAGTGGCAGTCTGCATCGGGATCACCAGTTGCGAAATTTTGCGGGGGCTGGTAGAGGCCGCCAGACCAGCGTTCCAGTTCGCCGATGCTGCGCGCGGCAAGCAGGTCGCGGCTGGCGACGTTGCGGCGGATGCCAAGGTCTTCGGGGTAGGCGACCAGACCGTCGGCGCGCAGCTGTGCCGTGACCGCCGGGTCGCGCTTGAGGCCGATCGGAGTGACGCCGGCGACCGCGGCGATCATGGCGCGGCGCTGTTCCAGCGACTGCGCCCTGTAGAGGTAGGCGATACCCTCTTCGGTCAGCACATGGGTGACATCGCTGGCGTAGATCATCACCGGCGCCAGCGGCATCCGGTAGTCGCGGGCCATCGCCAGCGCATCCAGCTCCTCGACCAGCGTCGGCTTGGCGCTGTCCTGGAAGGTCTCGACCATCTGCACCACCAGTTTGCGGCCCTTGCTGAGCAGGTGATCGTCGGGTTTCATGTCGAGCCAGGCAGGGGAGGAGTGTCTTCGGCCGCCCGGGTCATGGCCCATGTTGGGCGCGCCGCCGAAAC
The DNA here is from genome assembly GCF_042661465.1 of Marinobacterium aestuariivivens. Lineage (NCBI taxonomy): Bacteria > Pseudomonadati > Pseudomonadota > Gammaproteobacteria > Oceanospirillales > Oceanospirillaceae > Marinobacterium > Marinobacterium aestuariivivens. The sequence goes on from NZ_JBHSWE010000001.1 coordinate 3,225,337, forward strand.
CGGCGAGGCGACCGCGGGTCACAGTGGAGGAGTTGCCGTCGCCGTCGACCTGCAGGGTGGAGCCGATGAACATGTCGACGGCATACTGGCCAGCCAGCTGGCAGAAGGCGCGGTTGGAGCGCATCGAACCGTCTTTGCCGGTGAAGAAGATGTCGGGGCGGGCGGCGATGTAGTCTTCCATGCCCAGTTCCGTGCCGAAGCAGTGCACACTCTCCACCCAGCCGCTCTCGATCGCCGGGATCAGCGTCGGGTGGGGGTTGAGCGTCCAGTGGCGGCAGATCTTGCCCTTGAGACCGAGGGACTCGCCGTAGGTCGGCAGCAGCAGCTCGATGGCGGCGGTGTTGAAGCCGATGCCGTGGTTGAGCGACTGCACCTGGTGACGCTCGTAGATGCCGCGGATCGCCATCATGCCCATCAGCACGTGGACGTCGGTGACCAGGCGCGGGTCGCGGGTGAACAGCGGTTCGATGAAGAACGGCTGATCGGCCTCGACAATGTAGTCGACCCAGGACGCGGGAATGTCGACGCGCGGCAGATCCGAGACGTCATCGACGATCTCGTTGACCTGGAAGATGACGATGCCGTCACGAAAGGCCGTGGCCTCGGCCAGCGCCGGGGTGTCTTCGGTGCTCGGACCGGTGTAAATGTTGCCGGCACGGTCCGCCTTGAAGCCGGCGAGCAGTGCGACGCGCGGATTGAGGTCGACGAACAGCCGGGCATAGAGCTCGATGTAGGTGTGGATGGCGCCGACTTCGAGCAGCCCGTCCTCCATCAACTGACCGATGCGCAGGCTCTGGGGGCCGGAGAAGGAGAAGTCCAGCTTGCGGGCGATGCCCTTTTCGAACAGGTCCAGGTGCTCCGGGCGGCCCACGCTGGGCATCACCATGTGCAGGTTATTGACGACGTCGGGGCTGACCCCGGCCAGAGAGCGGGACAGGAAGTCGGCCTGCTTCTGGTTGTTGCCTTCCAGGACGACCTTGTCGCCGGGACGCAGCAGCCGTTCCAGCGCTGCCTTGATGGCGTCGGTGGGGATGACGACGCCGTCGGCGAGTCCGTCGAGCCCGGCCATGCGGCCGTGTTTGTCCTGGCGACGGCTGTGCCAGTTGACCGAGGGTTCCGCAGGTGCGTGCATGGGAGGTCCTCTGCTGTGTTGTTGTAGGGTCCACACTAAAAGCGGGGCCGGAAACCATCAATCAAGCCTGTTGACGGACCGTTACTCTGAGGGTAATGATTGGGGTGCGCCTGATCGGAGCCATCGTGGCAAGGAGTGGAAAATTGCTCGACGACACCCTGACGCTGAAGAAACTCGAGATCTTCCTGGCGTTTATGAAGGTCGGTACCCTGGCGGAAGCGGCGGAAAAGCTGAACATGAGCACGGTCAGCGTACACCGCGCCATCCACTCGCTCGAGGAGGGACTCAAGTGTCCGCTGTTCCGGCAGGAGGGACGGTTGCTGGTGCCGCTGCCCAGCGCCCGGGTGCTGGAGGAGCGGGCCGAGCAGGCGGTGCTGGCACTGGATGAGGCGGTCAAGGCGACGCGGGAAACCGCCGGTATCTATTCCAACCAGTTCAAGCTCGGTGCGCTCTATTCGCTGACGCTGAATACGGTGCCGCGGCTGATCGCCGGGCTCAAGCTGCGCAAGGGTGACCTCAACATCGAGCTGACCCTCGACTCCAACGAGGTGCTGTTCCGCAAGCTCAAGGCATTGGAGCTCGATGCCATCCTGGTATCACTCGAGCCGGATTTTCGTGACGACGACTACACCTGTCTGCCGCTGTTCAGCGACGAGGTGCTGCTGGCCGTACCCGCCGACGCGAACTTGAGCGCGCTCGAGGCATTGGATCTTGCCGACTTGAGGGACCAAACCTTCGTCACCCTGACCCGCGGCTTCGCTACCTACCGAGACAGTTTCAAGGCGTTCGAGCGCGCAGGCTTCGAGCCCAATGTGGTGATGGAGGTCAGCGATATCTTCTCGCTGATCAGCATGGTCAGCGCCAGCGTCGGCTACGCGCTCCTGCCGCGTCGGGTCGAGGCGGTGTTCGAGAACAAGATCCGCATGCTACCGCTAAAAGGACTCGAGGATATCCGTCAAAACATCGCCATGGTGTGCCTGGCCAGCCGCGAGCGGGATCCGCGCATCCTCAACTGCATCGCCGAGTGCCGCGCCTATGCCAGGCAGCACGAGGCGGACGCGTAGGTTGGGGTCTAGCGGCGCAGCCGCGTAACCCAACAAACCTTACAAACTCTACATGCGCGAGTATCCGTCTTGCGCTGCGTGCTGGGCCTGGACGATGGGTTGCGCTTCGCTCCACCGCATCCTACGAAAAGTGCGATGCCGCAGGCGCCGCTGGTGCCGGGTGAGGTGTTGGGTTACGGCCCTGAGGGCCTAAACCCAAACTACGATCTGCGAAGATCACCGTGCGTCCCGGTTGGACAGGGCCAAGCCGCTGACGAATTTTTAACCGCCCGCTCATTGGTTGAGGCGGCTGTCTGTGGCATAATGCGCGCCGTTTTTCCGCACTTTGCAGATCGTACATCATCGGATCTGTCGTCTTTCCACGTTCAATCTAATTGGTACAAATCATTGCTGACTACTGCGAACATCACCATGCAGTTCGGCGCTAAGCCGCTGTTTGAAAACGTCTCCGTCAAGTTCGGCGAGGGCAACCGCTATGGCCTGATCGGCGCCAACGGTTGCGGCAAGTCCACCTTCATGAAAATCCTTGGCGGCGATCTCGAGCCTTCGGCCGGCAATGTGTCCAAGGACCCGAACGAGCGTATCGGCAAGTTGCGTCAGGATCAGTTCGCCTACGAAGAGTACAGCGTGGTCGATACCGTGATCATGGGTCACGAAGAGCTGTGGAAGGTGAAGGCCGAGCGCGATGCGATCTATGCCAACCCCGACATGACCGAGGAAGACGGCATCCGCGCCGCGGAACTCGAAGCGGAGTTCGCGGAAATGGACGGTTACACCGCCGAATCCCGTGCCGGGGAACTGCTGCTGGGCGTCGGCATCCCGGTGGAGCAGCATTTCGGCCCGATGAGTGAAATCGCGCCGGGCTGGAAGCTGCGTGTACTGCTGGCGCAGGTGCTGTTCTCCGACCCCGATATCATGCTGCTCGACGAGCCGACCAACAACCTGGATATCAACACCATCCGCTGGCTCGAAGGGGTGCTCAACGAGCGCAACTGCACCATGATCATCATTTCCCATGATCGCCACTTCCTCAACAGCGTCTGCACCCATATGGCGGACGTGGACTACGGCGAAGTGCGGATCTACCACGGCAACTACGACGAGTACATGACCGCCTCGACCCAGGCGCGCGAGCGCATGCAGGCGGACAACGCCAAGAAGAAGGCACAGATCGCCGATCTCAAGGCCTTCGTCAGCCGCTTCTCGGCCAATGCCTCGAAGTCCAAGCAGGCGACGTCCCGCGCCAAGCAGATCGACAAGATCAAGCTGGACGAGATCAAGCCGTCCAGCCGCCAGAGCCCCTTCATCCGCTTCGAGCAGGACAAGAAGCTGCACCGTACCGCCCTGGAGGTGGAAGGCCTGGCGAAAAGCTTCGACGAGGCGCTGTTCTCCGGTCTCAACCTGCACGTTGGCGTCGGTGAGCGCATCGCCATCATCGGCCCCAACGGCATCGGCAAATCGACACTGCTGAAGTGCCTGGTCGGCGATCTGGAGCCCAACAAAGGCACCATCAAGTGGTCCGAGAACAGCAGTATCGGCTACTACGCCCAGGATCACGCCCACGAGTTCGAGAAGGATTCCAACCTCTACGACTGGATGTCGCGCTGGGGACAGGAAGGGGACGACGAGCAGGTGATTCGCGGCACCCTCGGCCGCATGCTGTTTTCGCAGAAGGAGATCGGCAAGTCGGTGAAGGTGATTTCCGGTGGCGAGCAGGGCCGCATGCTGTTCGGCAAGCTGATGCTGCAGCGTCCCAATATCCTGGTGATGGACGAGCCGACCAACCACATGGACATGGAGTCGATCGAGTCGCTGAACCTGGCGCTGGAAAACTACGAAGGCACGCTGCTGTTCGTCAGCCACGACCGCGAGTTCGTCTCGTCACTGGCCACCCGGATCATCGAGCTGACGCCCACCGGCATCGTCGACTTCCACGGTACCTACGAGGATTACCTGCGTAGCCAGGAAGCCGCCTGATCCCGGGACGGGCGTGGGAGCGGCGCCCCGCCGCGAAGATTGCTATCGGGTATTTTTTGTAGGTTGGGTCAAGCCGCGTAGCGGCGGACCCAACACCGCTTCATACCTGTCGTTCGAGCAGCCCGCCCAGAAGGGTCAGCATCCTGTCCACCTCGGCTTCGCTGACGTTCAGTGCCGGCATGAGCCGCAGTGTATGGGGCCTGGGTGCGTTGATCAGCAGACCTGCATCGAACGCCGCCCGAGCCAGCGCGGCAGCATCGACGGCGCCGGTCTCAAGCGCGACCAGCAGCCCTTCGCCCCGTACCTTACCCAGACCGAACCGTAGCGACAGCGCTTCGAGACCGGCGACGAGCTGCTCGCTGCGCGCCTGTACCCGGTCCATAAATCCCGGAGCGGTTACAGCATCGAGCACCGCCAGCGCGGCCGCGCAGACCAGCGGGTTGCCGTTGAAGGTGCCGCCCTGGTCGCCATACTCGAAGCAGCAGGCGGACGTCTTCGCCATCAGGGCGGCGATCGGTATGCCGCCGCCGAGCCCCTTGCCGAGGGTAACGACGTCCGGTTCGATGCCCTGGTGCTGATAGCAGAACAGGCTGCCCGTGCGGCCGATGCCGGTCTGCACTTCGTCGAGCATCAGCAGCAGGCCCTGCCTGTCGGCCAGCTGCCGCAGGCCCTGCAGGAAGGCGCTGCCCGCCGGGATTACGCCGGCCTCGCCCTGGATTGGCTCGAGCAGGATCGCCACGGTTTCGTCGTCGATGGAATGCTCAACGGCTGCCAGGTCGCCGTAGGGCACTTTGGTGAAGCCCGGTACCTTGGGATTGAACAGCGGTTCAAACGCCGGCTTGCCGGTGGCCGACATCGTCGCCAGGGTGCGGCCGTGGAAGCCGTTGTGGAAGGTGACGATCTTCCAGGCGCCGTTGCGGTGCTTCTGACCCCACTTTCTCGCCAGCTTGATCGCGCCTTCGTTGGCTTCGGCGCCGCTGTTGGCGAAGAACGTCTGGTCCAGCCCGCTCAGCGCGGCCAGCCGGTTCGCCAGTTTCACTGCGGGCGCGTTGTAGAAGGCCGGACCGGGGTTTATCAGGCGTCGGCTCTGGGCGCAGATGGCGTCGCTGACGACACCGGGGCAGTGACCGAGGGTGTTGACCGCCCAGCCCTGGACGAAGTCCAGCCAGACGTTGTCCCGGTCGTCGTACAGGTAGCTGCCTTCGCCGCGTACGAAGGTGGTCTCGGGCCGTGCGGCGATCTGCATCAGGGCGCTGTATGGGTTTTGCATCTTGTCTCCGGATTGATCGGGTGGATTACTTGGGTGACGCCGGCCGGCGTCTCCCCTTTCTGAATCCCCGATGTGCCCCCGGAGTGCGCGCCTGCGTGCCCCTGTACAAACGAAAAGGCCACCGGGGATACCGATGGCCTTCTGTCGACTCGTGCGCCTGTATCTACGGATCAGGCGGCTTTCGCGGTGTCAGACGGGCAGGGGCGATCCCACAGCGTGCTGTGAAGTCGTCGTGCCTGTCGTCGGAGCGAAACTGAAGTCGTCATGCCACGCAGTATTGCAGAGATCGCGGCCGCTGAAAACAGTCTTGAGTACACTCCGTCGGAGCGCGCCCGGGTGCGAAACCTATACTGAGCTGAGTATCCCACCGCAACGGAGGTGTCGAACATGAGCAGGAGAGGACGGACGGCCCTGGTGCTGGCGTCGGCAATGACCCTTGGGACGATGCCGGCCGGCGTCGGTCTGGCGGCGGAGGGCGACGTCGACCCGGTCCGGATGATCGAAGCGATGGAGGCCGCGTTCGGCGTCACGCCCGGCCATCGCCGGAATCATATCAAGGGGACCTGCGCTGTCGGCGAATTCGTCGGCCAGGCGTCGGCGCGCCGGTACAGCCGTTCGCCGCTCTTCAGCGGCGAGGCGATACCGGTAATCGGACGTTTTTCGCTCGGCGGCGGCAACCCCGGCGCCAGCGACGCCGACAAGGGCGTCAGGGGCATGGCATTGCAGTTCCAGCTGCCGGGCGGCGGCCTGCAGCAGATGGCGATGATCAATGTGCCGGTTTTCGGCGCGGCCGAGCCGAAAACCTTCCACGACATGCTGGTGGCACTGCAGCCGGATCCGGCGACCGGAAAACGCGATCCCGAACGTTTCCGGGCGTTTGTCGACAGCCATCCCGATTTTCACGGGCTGGCCGAATACAACAGCCGCCACAATCCTCCGCCGAGTTACGCCGACAGCCGCTACTTCAGTCTGCATGCCTTCCGCTTCGTCAACGGCGATGGGGAGAAAACCCTGGTGCGCTGGTACTTCCAGCCACGGGACGGGGTCAAGGAACTCAGCGATGCCGAACGTGAAGCCGCACCCGATGATTTTCTCGAGTCGGAATTGATCGGCCGAACCGAAAAGGCCCCTGTCGAGTGGGATATGGTTATCCGGATCGGGCAACCGGGCGATCCGGACACCGACCCCAGCAAGCCCTGGCCCGAAGACCGGGAAGAGGTCAAGGTCGGGGTCCTGACGCTGACCGACGCCATGCCGCAGGAACAGGGCCAATGCGGCCCGATCAACTTCGATCCGCTGGTGATAGCGGATGGCATTGAGGCGACGGACGACCCGGTATTGAAAGCCCGTTCCGCAGCGTACGCGATCTCGTTCGGCAAGCGCATTTCGGAGCAATAACCGGCCATCAGCGGGTACAGTCCGGGTATTTTCGGGAGACCAAATGGACAAGATCGAACAGATACTGAGCTTTATCGTCGAGATCGAAAAGCTCAAGGACGTACACCGCAAGACGCGGCCGGTGGGGCTGGAGCGCTACGAGAACTCGGCCGAGCACAGTTGGCATGTCTGCCTCACGGCACTGATGCTGAAGGACCATGCCAACGAACCGGTGGATATCGACCGCGTCATCAAAATGCTGTTGATCCACGACCTCGGCGAAATCGATGCGGGCGATACCATCATCTATCAAAGCGAGACCGCCGGGAACAAGGCTGCGGAGGCGGCGGGCGTCGCACGTATACTGGGGCTGCTGCCGGATGGCAAGGGTAACGAGTACCTGACGCTCTGGCACGAGTTCGAGGCCGGCGAAACGGCCGATTCCCGCTATGCCCGCGCCATCGACCGCGTGCCGCCGCTGCTGCACAACCTCCACAGCGACGGCCACAGCTGGCGCGAGAACCGGGTGCCGAAGGAGAAGGTCTTCGCGCTCAATGCCCGCATCGGCCAGGGCAGCCAGGCGCTCTGGGAGACAATCCGGGCGCGGCTGGAGGAGGCCGTCGACAGGGGCGTGCTGAAGTAGGGACCGGCTAACGCCACAGCAGTGACTGGGACTGCTAGGCTGTCAGGTACAGCGGTACGACACTTTCCGACCAGGAGGCTGCATGTGGTTGCGCACGAGTTGTGATCTGACGTTCGATATCGAGGTTCCGACACCCTTTGTGCTGATGCTGCGGCCGCGCAGCGGCGCCCAGCAATGGATCGCGCGGGAGGAATACAAGCTGGTCCCGAGCATACCGGCGTTCGAGTTCACCGATGACTTCGGCAATCTCTGTCAGCGCCTGATTGCCCCCCGGGGACCTTCGGTGTTCATACGGCCGCCGAGGTGATGACGGCGGACAGCATCGACCGGGCTCCGGGAGCCCCTTTGTGGAGATCCAGAACCTGCCCGACGAGACGCTCAAGTACCTGTTGCCGAGCCGATTCTGCGAGTCGGACCGTTTTGGTCAGATGGCGACCTCGATCACCGCCAATCAGTGGCTGGGCTACGACCAGGTCGCGGCCATCGAGGACTGGCTCAGGAAGCACATCAGCTATATTCCCGGTAGCAGCGACATACCTGTGTCGGCGGTGGAGGTCAATCTGCGGCAGTCCGGTGTCTGCCGGGACCTGTCCCATCTGGGCATCGCCCTGTGCCGCAGCCTCAGTATCCCCGCGCGGATGGTGGTGGGGTACCTGCATGGCCTGAAACCGATGGATATGCATGCCTGGTTCGAAGCTTATGTCGGCGGTCGCTGGTATACGTTCGATGCGACCCAGTCCCAGCTGGGAGCCGGATACGTGGCGATCGGTTATGGCCGGGATGCGGCGGACGTGGCGGTCTACAATCAGTTCGGCCCACCGGTCTATCCCAGTGTGCAGCGGGTGCAGGTGCAGTGCATCGATCCGGACGGTGCCGGTTCCGCGGCATTGCCCTGAGTCGCCACTGCCGGGCGCCCGGCCAGCCACGGGCCTGAACCCGCGGCCAACGGTTTTTCCAGCTACCCTGATTACAGTAAAAAGCGCACTTCCGGAGGCTGGTTTGTACCGGCATCGTCCAGAAGCCTCGAAATCACGGAGACCCGATGAAAGACCTGGATACCGAAAAAAGATCGCAGTGCTGATCGATGCCGAAAACGCCCAGTATTCGGTGCTCGGCGCGGTGCTGTCGGAACTGTCCAAGCACGGCCATATCGTCATCAAGAAGGCCTATGGCGACTGGAGTTCGACGCACCTGAAGAACTGGAAGCAGCCGCTCAACGAGCTGGCGATCAATCCGGTGCAGCAGTTCTCCTACACCCAGGGCAAGAACTCCTCCGACGCCGCAATGATCATCGATGCGATGGATCTGCTCTACTCGAACCGCTTCGATGCCTTCGCGCTGATCTCCAGCGACAGCGACTTTACCAAGCTGGCCTCGCGGCTGCGCGAATCCCAGATCTATGTCTTCGGCGTCGGCGAGCAGAAGACGCCGGTGGCGTTTCGCAACGCCTGTGACGACTTTATCTACACCGAGGTGCTGCGCGGCCTGGACGGCGACGAGGAGGAGGTTCCCTCCGCCGCAGAATCGCCGGTGCAGCCGTCCACCAAGCGCAAAACCCGGCAGGAACTGTGCAGTGATTCCCGTCTGGTCAAGATCCTCAGAAACGCCATCAACGAATATGCCGACGACGACGGCTGGGCGCCGCTCGGCAGTTGCGGCCAGCTGATAAAACGGCAGTTTCCGGATTTCGACTCGCGTACCTACGGCTACCCGACCCTCACCAAGCTGATCGAGGCGATGGAGCTGTTCGAGATCGACAAGCGGCAACTGGGCAGCAACAAGAAGATCCACGATATTTATGTGCGGGATCCGCGCAGATAGCGGGGGCGAGTCGGGGGCCAGCTGATCAAGCGGCGCTCTCGACAACAGGACGCCGACTTCGACTCACGTACCTACGGCTACCCGACCCTCACCAAGCTGATCGAGGCGATGGAGCTGTTCGAGATCGACAAGCGGCAACTGGGCAGCAACAAGAAGATCCACGATATCTACGTGCGGGATCCGCGCCGATAAGGCTTGCCGGGTCCCGATCAGGAGCTTGCTGATGCTTTTCCCGACCGATTTCGAGACGCTCGATATCCAGACCTCCGGTGCCCGCATCCATCTCGTGCACGGGGGCAAGGGGCCACCGCTGTTGCTGCTGCATGGTTATCCACAGACCCATGTGATCTGGCATGCGGCGGCACCGCGACTGGCCGAGCACTTTCATCTGATCTGTCCCGATCTGCGCGGCTACGGCGACAGCGAAAAGCCGCCGAGTGCAGACGACCATGCCCCCTATTCGAAGCGGGCGATGGCCCGGGACATGGTGGAAGTGATGGAGCAACTCGGTTACCGGCATTTCGCCGTCGCCGGCCATGACCGGGGAGCCCGGGTGGTGCACCGGATGGCGCTCGATCATCCGGATCGCATCGAACGTGCCTGTATCATGGACATCGCGCCGACCTACCATATGTTCAGGACCACGGATCAGTCGTTCGCCACCGGTTACTACCACTGGTTCTTCCTGATCCAGCCCGACGGACTGCCGGAAAAAATGATCGGCTCCGACCCCGGCTATTACCTGATCGAGAAGCTGAGACGCTGGAGCGCACCCGATGCGGTCTTCGATCCCGAGGCGGTGGCCGAGTATATCCGCTGCTACAGCGATCCGGCGACAATCCACGCGAGCTGCGAAGACTACCGGGCCGCTGCCACTATTGATCTGGAGCACGACGAAGCGGACATCGGGCGGATGATCGAGTGTCCGCTGCTGGTGCTCTGGGGCCGTCGCGGTTTTGTCGACAGGGCCTACGATGTACTGAAGGTATGGCGCCAGTATGCCAGGAATGTCGAGGGCAGGGCGCTGGACTGCGGTCATTTCCTGCCCGAGGAGGCACCCATCGCCATTGCCGGGGAGTTACTCGGCTTTGTCGGAACCTGACTGTAGGCTGCCAGAGACATGAATGCGTATCCTGGGCCTGAAAATTCGGCGGGATATTGCGAACCATTCCATTCGTCAACAAGGTGCCTGGCAATTGGCGACCGGGGATGGTGCCTTTTGTACCGGATGATCAGCCCGGTATTTTCATACCGGGCTGATCACCACCGCTTGCTGATGTGGTTGTCCCTCAGGTCCTGAAGCGCGACACCAGCTGTGTCAGCTGGCCGCTGAGGCCGGTCTGTTCACCGGAGTGATGCTCCACTTCGGTGGATATTTCCTGCAGATCGTTGGCCGATTCGCTGATTGCCAGAATATTCTTGTTGATATCCTCGGTCACCAGTTGCTGTTCTTCGGCGGCGCTGGCGGTCTGCATCGTCATGTCCCGGATCTGCTGTACCGCGGCTTCGATACTCTCGAAGGCCTTCATCGCTTCGCCGGACAGGGTGATGGCTTCGCCGGATTCGCTGAGACTGCGCTCCATGGTGATCGAAACGTCGCGTGTGCGGCTGACCAGCAGGTTGAGGATATTGTTGATTTCCTCGGTCGACTGCTGGGTACGGTTGGCCAGGGTCCGGACTTCGTCGGCGACCACCGCGAAGCCGCGCCCCTGCTCGCCGGCGCGTGCAGCCTCGATGGCGGCGTTCAGGGCCAGCAGATTGGTCTGGCCGGCGATGTCCTGGATGGTGGTGAGAATGTTGTTGATGTTCTCGGTTTCCCGCTCCAGGTCAAGGATGACCTCGTTCGAGTGACGGATGCTGTCGCCCAGCTGGCGCACACCCGTGGAGCTCCTGTCGACGATCTTCTTGCCGTTGCGTGTCGCTTCCAGTCCCTGCTCCGATACATCGGCGGTGTCGATGCAGTTGCGCGCAACTTCGTTGGCGGTGGAGGCCATTTCGGTCACCGCAGCGGCGATCTGCTCGAGCGAACCGCGCTGATGTCCGGTCGCACCGGCCATATTGCTGGCGCTGCTGTTGGTGCGGGCGGAGACCTGGTCCATGCGGGTCGCGGTATCCTTGATGGCGATCACCATCCGTTGCGTCGATTCGATGAACTGATTGAACCAGCGCGCCAGCTCGCCGGTTTCGTCGCGACTGCTCACGTCCAGGCGGGTGGTCAGGTCGCCTTCACCTTCGGCGATGGTTCTAAGGCGATCCTTGACCGAGTTGATCGGGTTGACGATGCGGTTGGCGATCACCAGGCTCAGGGCACCGAAAAGCAGTACCAGCACAGCGCTTACGATCAGCGTGGTCCGGGTGAGCTGGCGGGCGCTGGCGAAAATTTCGTCGCTCTGCATGAAGCCGACGAATTTCCAGCCGAGATCCGGCGATTCATAGACATTGGCCATATAGTCGACGCCGTCGATCCGGACTTCGATCAGGCCGGATTTCTGTGCCTGTATTGACTTGAAATGGGGGCGTCGAGGTCGGACAGCGACTTGAAGTTGTTGTCCGGGTTGCTGCCGTCGACCAGCACCTTGCCGTCGCCCTCGATGGCCATGATGAAGCCGGTCTCGCCGAAGCGGATCTCCTGCACCATGTCGGTCAGGGATTTCAGCGAGACGTCGATTGCCACCACGCCCTCGAACTCGCCGCGCGCGTTCTTGAACGCCTTCAGCATCGAGACATAGACGCTGTTGTCGCCCTCCCAGTAGTAGCCGTCGCGCCGGACCACCTCGTAGTTGCCGTTGCGGCCCATGTCGAACCAGGGACGTTTGCGCGGATCCCATTCGCCGTAAGAATAGGTGCCGGGCCACTCAAGGTAACCGCCGTGCCTGTCACCCATGTAGACGTAGCCCAGCATCGGGTTGTTGTTGCCGATGGCGCTGAACAGTTCGAACAGTCGCTGCTCGCGTCCGCCGCTGGCCATCGCCACTTCCGAGGGCTTGCGGCCTTCGCCGAAGTAGGTGCTGATCGCGCCCTTGTCGGTTTCGGCGAGGATCGGGTAGTCCGCCATCATCGACACCTGATCGCCGATCAGGTCGAAGAAGATGCCGAAGGAGTGGTCGACGATGGAGATATCGAGGCTGCTCGCGTCGAGGAAGCGTTTCTCGGCATCCTCGTTGACGTTACGCAGCGTCAGCGACGCCACGATGATCACCGGCAGCAGGGTGGTGCAGAGAAAGGCTGCAAGCAGCTTCGTTTTTATACTTGTCACAGCAAAGAACTCCGGAAGCGGAATATCGGATTTGGCGGGGCGCCTTTATGCCCGAATGCATCGACGGTTGCAACGGCAACGGCAACGGCAACGGTAGCGGCAGACAAACCGGCCGTTGGCAGGAAGGCGGCCAGCGCAGGCCGGGCGAGTTCAGCCGGAGGTGCGTGGCGACGGGGTGTTCGCGCGGTCTTCCCTGAGCGGCGGCGGGCGGCACGCCAATACTAACCCTAGAGCCGTTGCACGGGTCGGTATTGTCTGTAAGCGACGGCCACATAGCCGATTCACGCCATCGGTGCTGTTCCTGGGCCCGGGTGAACGCGGCCGGGGATTGCCCGGCCCGGTTCAGCTTTCAGGGTCGCCTTTATCCAGTTCGCCGAGCAAGCGGCCGAGATCGATCTGGCGCATTTCCCCGACCGCCAGTTCCCAGCGCCCTTCGTGGCAGAGGCCGCTGATCCCGGCGTTCTCGTAGGCCTCGAGCGCCGCCTGAATACAGGCATCACGGACAGACGCGGCGAGCCGGTGGTCCCGATCGTCAGACGGGTCGTTCATCGAGGGTCTCCTTTGGTTTCAGGGGCTGCAGCACGAGGCCGCCATTGCGTAGCGGGCGCAGTGGCTGCGGCCGGGAGAAGAGAAATCCCTGGATCAGGTCGACGCCTGCCCAACGGACGAAATCGGCCTGGGTTCGTCGCTCGACGCCTTCGGCGACGACCTGACTGCCGGTCGAGGCGGCCAGCTCGACAACCTGTCGATAGAAGCTGGCAGCCCAGATCTTTTCCGGTACGGCACTCATTAGACCCAAATCCAGCTTCAGAATATCGAAACCGCCGGCCTGCAGCCTCCCCAGATTCGAATAGCCGGCCCCGAAATCGTCCATCGCCACCAGGAAGCCGGCCTGGCGCAGGGCCTCGACCCGCTCCGGCACCAGTCGCTGCTCCAACGCGTCCTCGCTGATCTCCAGTACCAGGCGGCGGCGCCATTCTGGTGGCAAGGACTGCAACGTCGACTCCATCAGTTCGTCGAACAGCGCATCGGCCGCGAGAAGCTCGCCGGCCAGGTTGAACCAGAGTGAACCGTCCAGGTGCCACTGCGCATCGAGAGCCTGTACCGCTGCGACCTGGGCGATCGTGAAGTCCAGTAGCCTTCGAGGCTCGGCCTTCAGCCAGGCGAACAGCCTCTGCGGTGGCACTGCCTCGTCGCTGCCGGCAAGGCGGGCCCGGGTCAGTATCTCGCGTCCGTACAGCCCGTCCAGCGCACTGGACACCAGTCCCTGCTGGAACCAACACAGTTGCAGCCTGTGGCCGGCCAGTTGCAGCTGCATGTTCAGTCCCTCGCCCCGCCATAGCGCCTGTAGTAGCCGTCCTCGACCTCGAGCCGCTCCTGAATCTCCGCCAGTAGTCCAAGGATCGCCGTCTGTTGCTCCCCGTTCAGCACCGGAGCGTGGTGACTCAGTTTTTCCCGCTGCAGAAAGTCGGCCGTGGACTCCAGTACCCGGCGCAATCCTTCATAACCTTGGCGCAGGCGCCGCAGGTCCTCGCTGCCGCGACCCGAATGCGTCTGCACTGCAGGATCGAGACAGCAGGACTCGAGTTCCAGGTGCATCAGCACTGCCCGTCCGAGTCGGCGCAACCGGGCCTCGATCCGGTGCAGATGGCAGTCGGGAGCGCTGACGGACGTCCTGATTTGATCGATTTCGAGCCTGATATCCCGATGGTGCTGCAACAGTACCGCCGACCATTCGGCGGCGCGATGATCGGTATCCGAGAACGCGGCGGTCAGATGTTCGCACACCAGCGGACGGTTCATTGCGGCGTTTCCGGAATCTGCCCGACCAGCTCGAGCAGGATCGCCTCGACGCTCCGGTACTGTTCTTCCATACGGCGGGCCTGTTCGCGGGCCCCGTCGGTATCGCCGGCATCGGCCAGCATGATCGCCCGCTCGGCATGCTGATGGACGAGGTCATGGGGCTTTTCCAGCGCCAGGAAGCGGTGCTGCCCGGCGAACCGCTGCCGCACCTCGGGCGCGCCGTACCACTTGCCGATACCGCAGTCGCGGGACGACGGTATCGCCGCCCGTGCCTGGCCGGCCGGGTTGTTGACGTAGGCGATGACGTCGGTGCGCAGGAAGGTCTCGTCGATCATCGCGAGTTCCAGCCGGGCACGCCAGTTGGCGCACTCCAGTCCGGCCTGGGTCGCGCTGATCCGTTCCAGCTCCATGCCGAGACCGTCCAGCGTGCTGACGGTGCCGCTGGCGATGCCGTCGATGTTGCTGGATAGTGTCTGGTTGAGATCGGCCAGTTCGGACGATGCCGCCGCGAGCCGCTGCAGCAAGCCGTCTGCAGCCTTCGCCGAGGACGCCGTGGTCGCCGACAGGGCGCGGACTTCGCCGGCGACGATGGCGAAACCGCGGCCATGCTCGCCGGCGCGTGCCGCTTCGATGGCCGCATTGACGGAGAGCAGATTGGTCTGGGATGCGATCTTGCCGATCTCGCCGACTATCCCGGAGATCTGCTGCAGTTCGCCCGAAAGCGCCTCGAAGGTCGTGAATTGCTGGCCCTGAAGTTGCGTCACGCCGGTAAGCTCCGTTGCCAATTGCTCGATGCGTTCACCGGCGGCACGGGACACCGACACTGCCGCACCGATCGCCGTACTGGACCCGAGCAGATTCTCGTCGAGCCAGGCGAAGGACTTGCGCATCCGCCGCATGCGCAGCGACAACGCCTGCAACTCCGATTCGTAATGGACCCGGCCATTCTCGGATTCGGCCAGCGCCTGCCGCCACTTCTCGGCCTGTTGCCGCGCTTCCTCGGCCTGGCGCTGCGCGACGGCGAGTTCCGCCTGCAACCGCTGCAGTTCGGCCTCCCGCATCGACGCGACAGAGGACTTGTCGTTGATCATCCACTCCAGCAGGCCGGTGACGAAACTCATGCGCGCTCCTTGTCGAAAAGCACTTGGCAACAGCCGCCATGCTATATCAAGATGTAAATTAAATACATATTAATATCCCATCGGTCCGTGCCGGCGGCCGGCACCGCAGGCACATGGCGTTGATCCCAATAAGCTGTCGTGGCAGGGCCGGGTCACGTAAGCCGGCGTTACGCAAATAACTGCTCCTGCATGTCCGGAGCGCCGGACCGCCGCCCATAGGCCGGCCAGGGTCTAGATCCCTGTTACGATGGCCTGTTGCCCACATCCCTGTGCCCGGCTTGGCCCATACTCTGCCCCCCGGGGAGTCCGGGAGCAGGCCACCAGCTCATACAGGGTGCTGCTTGTCCGCGCAGGCCGCAGTAACCGGGGCGCACGTCGCATGGCTTCAGCTCGGTGAACGACCTGTTCTTTTCTGTTATGGGATCATGTGAAAAGGCTCTAAGAATGGGAGCGCCATATCGGTGGCGGCAGGCTGACTCTTCTATCTTTAGTCATGCTGTATCGGCTTCTTACAAGCCGTTCTCAGTTCACATAGGTCCATGGAATCAGCTTGACGGACAAGGAGATGACTCAATGAAACGCTATTTATCGGCTACACCCATCTTGGCCCTGTTGTTCCTCGTATCCGGTGCCGTTTATGGTGGTGATCTGGAGTTCAAGGCCGAGCTGACCGGTTTCGAGGAGGTGCCCGTTGCGGTCGAAACGGATACGACGGGCGAAGCCAAGTTCGAGGTCGACGACGACATGACGGAAATGGAGTTCGAGCTCGAAATCGAAGATGCCTTCGGTATTCTGGGCGTAGCCGGAGCTCATATTCACTGCGCTCCCGCAGGCGTGAATGGTCCTGTCGTCGTGTTCCTGGCCGGTGCGGTACCGGGCGGCCTCGATGGCAAGGTGGAAATCAAGGCGACGGTCTCCGATGCCAACATTGTCGACCCGGCGTGCGGTGCTACGCTGGCGGAGTTGATCGACAGCATGGCGGCAGGCAATACCTACGTTAATGTCCACAGTATTGATAATCCGGGGGCGAGGTACGCGGGCAGATCGAACTCGATTGACGATCAGTTGCACCAGCCGATCGGGATCGATTCGGCACATTCACCGACCGCCGCCCCTGAGGCGGCGGTCCCGTTCGTCGAGCCCGGAGTCCAGTCCTTCTGTAAACAGTCCATTCCAAACTGTCATCTGGTTAATAAAACAAATCAATAGCTCAAAAAAATAAACTTAATAAATATATCGATCTGTCCGACACTGTTCCCGTCACTTGAACAACAACAAAAGGGACAGCACCATGAGCAAGCCACTTTGGCAACCGGACACCGCGCGGATCGAGCGCAGCCAGATTCACCGTTTCATGCAGCAGGCCGGCGAGCGGGCCGGGACGACGTTCGCCGGTTACGACGATCTCTATCGCTGGTCGGTCGGGCAGCCGGAGACGTTCTGGTCGCTGCTCTGGGACTTCGGCGAGGTGCGGGCCAGTTGGTGCGGTGAGCGGGTGCTGGTCGATGGCGACCGGATGCCGGGGGCGCGCTGGTTTCCGGAGGCGCGGCTGAATTATGCCGAGAACCTCCTGCGCTGCCGCGACGAGCGGCCGGCGCTGCTGTTGCGCAATGAGATGGGGGCGCGTGAAAGCCTGAGCCATGCCGAACTCTACAACCGGGTCGCGCAGCTCGCCGCCGGCCTGCGCCGGACCGGGGTGGGCGAGGGCGATGTGGTCGCGGGCTTCGTGCCCAACGTCATCGATACCGTCGTGGCGATGCTGGCGACGACGAGCCTTGGGGCGGTCTGGACCGCCTGTTCACCGGATTTCGGCACCCAGGGGTGCTCGACCGCTTCGGCCAGACCCGGCCGAAGGTGCTCTTCACCACCGACGGCTACTACTACAACGGCAAGACCTTCAACTCCCTCGAGCGCCTGGCCGGCATCGTGCCGCAACTGCCGGGGATCGAGCAGGTGGTGGTGATGCCCTATGTCGAGGCCGAGCCGGACCTCGGCCGGCTGCCGGGGGCCCTGATGCTGATCGACTTCATCGACCCAGACGCGCAGGCGATCGACTTCGTTCAGGTCCGCTTCGACAGCCCGCTGTTCATTCTCTATTCCTCCGGCACCACCGGCGTGCCGAAGTGCATTGTCCACAGCGTTGGCGGCACCCTGCTGCAGCACCTGAAGGAGCACCGGCTGCATACCGACCTCGGGCGCAACGACACGCTCTTCTACTACACGACCTGCGGCTGGATGATGTGGAACTGGATGGTCAGCGCCCTGGCCGGCGGCACGGCCCTGGTGCTGTTCGACGGTTCGCCGTTTGCGCCCGGGCCCGAGATGCTCTGGGATATCGTCGAGCAGGAAGGGGTGACAGTGTTCGGCACCAGCGCCGGTACCTGGCGGCCCAGGAGAAGGCCGGCATCCGCCCGCGGCAGAGCCACCGGCTCGACCGGTTGAAAACCCTGTTATCCACAGGCTCGGCGCTGACCCACGAGAGCTTCGAGTACGTCTACCGCGATATCAAGTCCGATCTGTGCCTGTCGTCGATCTCCGGCGGCACCGATATCCTTTCGTGCTTCGCGCTCGGCTGCCCGATCCTGCCGGTCCATGCCGGCGAGCTGCAATGCAGGGGCCTCGGCATGGCGGTGGAGATCCGCGACGACGACGGTCGGCCACTCGAGAGCGGCAGCGGCGAGCTGGTCTGCAGCAAGCCGTTCCCGGCGATGCCGATCGGCTTCTGGAACGACCCGGACGGTTCCAGGTACCGCGAGGCCTATTTCAGTACCTTCGACAACGTCTGGGCCCAGGGCGACTACGCCGAGCTGACCGCGCAGGGCGGCGTGGTGATCCACGGCCGCTCCGATGCGGTACTCAACCCCGGCGGGGTGCGCATCGGCACCGCCGAGATCTACCGCCAGGTCGAGAAGGTCGCGGCGGTGCAGGAGTCGGTCGCCATCGGCCAGAGCTGGCAGGACGACGTGCGCGTGATCCTGTTCGTGCGGCTCAAGCCCGGCAAACGGCTCGATGCGGCGCTGGAACAGGAGATCCGCGACACCGTCCGCGGCAACACCACGCCGCGCCACGTGCCGGCGAAGATCATCGAGGTGGCCGATATTCCCCGGACACTGACCGGCAAGGTGGTGGAACTGGCGATCCGCAGCGTCGTCGAGGGCCGGCCGGTGAAGAACCGGGATGCGCTGGCCAATCCCGAGGCGCTGGAGCTGTACCGGGATCTGCCGGCGTTGATGTAGGAGCCTCGCCCCGAGGCGAACAAATTTGGCGCTGAGGTCGTTCGCACCGGGGAAGTGCCCTTTGGGGGCGGCGCTCTATCGTTACCTTTACTTGCCGGTGCGCTCGAGCAGGCGGCGCGCGTCCGTCTTGCTGGCATCGATGTCCTGCCAGGGATCCCCGGTCTGGCCCAGCCGGCGAAAAATGTTCTCGATATCGTATCGGCGTGGCGACATGTCCGGTGACAGTGCCTCGTCCCAGCGCAGCGGGGTGGCGACAGGAGCGCCGGGCCTTGCCCGGACCGCATAGGGCGCGACGAAGGTCTGGCCCTGGGCGGTACGGAAGGTGTCGATCAGTACCCGGTCGCCACGTTCCGACTTGCGCTGTTCGACCGTGGCGATCTTCGGATGGGCATTGGCGATGTCGGCGGCGAAGTCCCTCATGAAATGCCGCAGCGGCTCGAAGTCGGCGCTGCGTCGCAGCGGAATCAGGATATGGAGCCCGCGCGACCCGGTCGTCTGGACGAAGCTGGCGACTTCCATCGCTTCCAGCGCATCACGGATTGCCGCCGCGACTTCCTGCACCTTCGAAAAATCCCCGTCGGACGGATCGAGATCGAAAACCAGCCGGTCCGGCCGGTTCGGGCGGTCCGCGCGGGACACCCCAGGTGCGGCGTGATGCAGCCCTGATCCGCCAGGTAGACCAGCGCCGCGGCCGAATGCGCCAGCAGGTGGCGGACCTTGCCGTCTTCCTTCGGCAGATCGACGCGCTCGATCCAGTCGGGAAAATAGTCGGGTGTGTTTTTCTGGAAGAATCCTTCCTTTGCAATGCCGTCGGGAAAGCGCTGCATCGTCACCGGACGCTCGCGGTAATGCGGTAATGCGTATTCGGCGATGCGGGCGTAGTAGCGGGCCAGCTCTCCTTTCGTTATCCCGTCGTCGGGAAAGAGCACCTTGTCGGCCTTCGACACCTCGATCTGATGCCCGTCGACATCGAAGCGTTCGGACGTCATGACGGCGTCTCCCGCACCACCTCCTCGGCCGCCTTGTCGCGGCGCAGGCCGAGAAAGCGGGGGTGGCGCAGTTTGCCGCCTTGGGTCCATTCGGTGAAGCCGATCTCGGCCACCAGGTCCGGCCGTACCCAGAGGGCGTCTGCCTCGTCGGGCGTGAGCTCGAAGGGCGAGCTGTCGCGCCGCCTGCGGTCGAGGCGCTTGCGAAAATCCTGCAGAAAGGCGTCGTCGAAACCGGTGCCGACCTTGCCGGCATAGCGCAGCGCGCCGTCCTCGTAGTAGCCGAGCAGCAGGGCCCCGAACCCCTCTCGCTCGCCCTGGGGCCGCGTAAAGCCGCCGATGACGAACTCCTGACCGCTCGAACACTTGAACTTCAGCCAGTCGCGCGAGCGGCCGTGGTGGTAGGGTGCATCGGCACGCTTGGCGATGATGCCCTCCCAGCCCTTTTCACAGGCGGTCCTGTAACAGGCTTCACCATTCTCGTTGCGGTGTGGCGTGTAGCGCAGCGGATCGTCGAAGCCTATGGTTTCCCGCAACAGCCGCTTGCGCTCGCGCAGCGGCATGGCTTCGATGTTGCGGCCGGAAACGCGCAGCAGATCGAACAGGTAGAGGTAGACCCTGACGCCCGAGGCGCGGGCCTTTTCGGCATCTCTGATTTGCATGCGCTGTTGTAGCCGGGAAAAACTCGTCACCGCACCGTCGAATGCCACCACTTCCCCGTCCACCACGAAATCCCGCGCCGGCTGGCACGCAATGGCTTCGGCAAGTTCGGGGTAGGTAGCCGAAACCTCCTTCCGGTTCCGCGTCATCAGGCGAACGCGATCCTGATCGCGGAGGGCGAGAAGGCGCTCGCCGTCCAGTTTGCGCTCGTAGAGCCAGTCCGGATCGGAGAACCGGTCTTCCGTCAGCACCGCCAGCATCGGTTCGCACCCGTCCCTCTGCGCCGCCGTTTTCACGTCCTCGCGTTCGGAATCCGGGAGCGGTACCTTGCGGGCACTCATCCGTCCTGTTCCCCGTCTTCGGCGATCTCGTCGAGATTCCTTCCGGAGGCAACGGAGTCCGGTTCGGTCGAGACCGGGTTGCGGCGTGCGTCGGCCTCGCCATCGTCCATCTTGATCAGCAGCCACTGACCCTTGTCCCTGTCGATGCGCTGCAACGCATAACCGCCGGCGATCTTCTTACCGTCGAGCCGCACCAGGACATGGCCGTCTTGGAGCGCCTGATTCATGGAACGGGGGCTGTCGTCTTTTTCGGTGATGTTGCTGTAGTCGCCGCGGTCCCAGATCAGCACCGTGCCGGCGCCGTAATGGCCTTTAGGGATCACCCCTCGAAGTCGGCGTAATCCAGCGGGTGGTCTTCGGTCTCGATCGCCAGGCGCTTGACCGACGGGTCGGTCGAAGGGCCCTTGGGCACGGCCCAACTTTTCAGTACGCCATCGACCTCGAGACGGAAGTCGTAGTGCAGCGAGCTGGCATCGTGCTTCTGGATCACGAAGAGGGGGACCGCGCCGGAAGGTCTCGAGGACCCCTTCGGCTCGCCGCTTTTGGCCAGGTCGCGTTTGCGTCGATACGCTTCGGTCGTCATCGTGGACCACCTCCGTTCTTTGACCTTAACAAGGCATCGGCGTCGGGTCCAATCGCGAGGCCTGAGCCGAGCAGGGCGCCAGTTGTCCAACACAGTACCGGGCACCCGGGGCGGCGAACCGGTGGCAGGACCCCGGGCGGCGGTCTATTCTGCCGACCATTGCCTCGCGACAATACCGGGCCGGCACCCGGCAGGAGGAAGACAGATCATGGATCCCGGAGCACGGCGGCCGGAGTTTCCCGACGAGCCGATCGAAACGATCATGCAGCCGCTGCAGAAGTTCGTCTCGACGGAGGTGTCGGGCGGACTGCTGTTGCTGGTGGCGGCGACGGTTGCGCTGCTCCTCGCAAACACCGGGCCGGGACCCTGGATGGAGGGGCTCTGGACAACCGATGTCGGCCTGGTGGTTGCCGGCCGGGAGTGGTCGTACCCGCTGCGCCACTGGATCAACGATGGCCTGTTGACGATCTTCTTTTTCGTTGTCGGCCTGGAGATCAAGCGCGAACTCGTGGATGGTGAACTCAGCACGCCTGCTGCGGCTGCGCTGCCGTTTGCGGCGGCGCTCGGAGGGATGGCGGTGCCGGCGGCGATCTATTGGGTGCTTGCGCCAGGCGGCGAGGCGACGCAGGGTTGGGGCATCGTCATGGCCTCGGATATCGCTTTCGTGATCGGCTGCCTGGCGCTGCTCGGGTCGCGCGTGCCCGCGGCGCTGCGGATATTTCTGCTGGCGCTCGCCATCATCGACGATATCGGCGCGGTGGTCGTCATCGCGGTCGGCTATTCGCACGGCCTTGAATGGCTGCCCTTCCTGATCGCCCTGGCAGTGCTGCTTGGCGTTTATGTCATGCGTATCATCGGAGTGCGCGCGGTCATGGCGTTCTGGCTTGCGGGCATCCTGGCCTGGGCCGCGATGCACGAATCCGGATTGCATCCGACCCTGACCGGTGTGGCGCTGGGGCTGCTGACACCGGTGGGGCCCTGGGTCAGCCCGTCGCGGCTGAAGAGGTTCATCGACTGGTCAGGCCCCTTCGTCAGGAGGGCGCAGCGCCAGGAGGCCCGCGAAGTCCCGAAGCCCATCGGTCAGCAACTCAAGAAGGCGGCACGGGAAAGCGTCCCGCCGCAGCAGCGACTGGAGGACGCGGTGCATCCCTGGTCGGCCTTTCTGATCCTGCCGCTCTTTGCGCTGGCCAATGCCGGGACTCAGCTGCCGGCCACGCTGAACTTCGAGCCGGTGACGCTGGCGGTGATCGCGGGTCTGGCGCTCGGCAAGCCGCTGGGCATCCTAGGCTTTGCCTGGGCGGCGGTACGGCTGGGTCTGGCGGACAAGCCGGAGGAGGTCGGCTGGTCGATGCTGGCGGGCGCGGGGATGCTCGCCGGCATCGGCTTCACGATGTCGATCTTCATCGGCGGGCTCGCCTTCGACGGCACCCTGCTGGCCGATGCCAAGCTGGGGGTGCTGCTGGCCTCGCTGCTGTCCGGTGCCGTGGGCCTGGCCTGGCTCTGGATCGTCTTGCCGAAACGCTCGGGTGAAGGAGATCCGACATGAGCGCATCACTCCTCTCTGAACCGTTGGCCGGGTTGCTTGCGCTGCTGGTGCTGGCACTGTGCTGGCCCCTTTCCCAGGCGCTGCGGCATGAAAAAATGCGTCCGCTCGCGGGCTATCTTCTGTTCGTCTCGCTGTTTGGCCTGGTGTCCGCTCTGAGCTTCAGGGTGCTGCTTTGGCTGGCCGTGCTGTTGCTGCCACCTGCCGCGCTGGAGGGCATGGCGGCGCCGGTTATCCTGGCACTCCTGTCGATGGTGCCCGGCCTGATCGCGGCACGTTGGATCGTGCGCCGTCCACAGCAGCGGCGGATGCCGAAATGACACTTGGCCGCTTGTGAGCCGGTACCGCCGGGAATCGTGGTGCGGGCGCCGTTCCCACCGATTCGGGTAGAATGGCGGTATCAACCTGACGAAACAGACTCCCGATGACTGTCGACGAACTGACCGAAGCTCCACACCCGCCTGAACAACGCCCCTCCGCGATTGCAGGACTGGTCGGCAACCTGGCAGCGGGCCTGCGACTTGTCACGGGACTGCGGGTAGGCGATGTGACTGTCTCCCTCGGCCAGCTCGTGATGCTGGTGCTGCTGCTCGGGGTCGTGGAGTTTACCGGTGCCTGGCTGACGACCGAACCGCCGGCGCTGTTCGACCCCTACGGCCTTAACTTCCTCGGCGCCCTGCTGCTGTTCAACCTGTTGATACTGCTGCTGGCCGGCTGGCTCGGCGGTGGCGACAGCGGCCGCTTCGGCCGGCTGCTGACCGGCTGGCTCGGCGCTTCGGTCTGGATCTCAGCGGCCTCCTGGCTGCTCTGGGGGCTGCAGCCGCGGTTCGGCGTATCGGCGGACGGCGCCTGGACGATCTTCTACCTGCTGCTGATATGGCAGGGACTGGTGGTCGCGCGGCTGCTGCGGCGCTTTCTCGGCACGGCGGCATTGCGCTCATTGCTGCTCGGTGCCGGCTATGGCCTGGCGTTGCTGGCCAGTCTGTGGCTGTTTCCTCGCTCGGCGCTGTTCTACACCGATTATCCGGACGAGGCCGGCGGTCCGGAGAAGATGGCGCTGGATCTCGATGTCGAGCGCATCTTCTACGCCCAGCCCGAACTGATGGCATCGAGCTTCGAAGCGCTGGCGCCGCAGCGGCCCGGCGTCGAGGATCTCTATCTGCTGGCCCTCGGCGGTTACGGCCTCGAGGACGTCTTCCTCAACGAGGTCGAATATGTCCGCGACCAGTTCGACCGCCGCTATGGCACCGCCGGGCGTTCGCTGATCCTGGCCAACAATCCGGCCAGCGTCGACCGCTACCCGCTGGCCAGCAGGCCCAACCTCGAAGAGAGCCTGGCCCATATCGCTGACCGGATGGATACCGACGAGGACGTGCTGTTCCTGTTTATGACCTCCCACGGCAGCGCCGATCACCGCTTCTCGCTGGAGTTCGGTCCGGTCAGGCTCAACGACCTGACGCCGCAGCAGATCCGCCGGGCTCTCGACGGGGCCGGCATCCGCTGGCGCGTGATACTGGTCTCGAGCTGCTATTCCGGCGGGTTCATCGAGCCGCTCGCTGACCCGCGTACGCTGGTGATCACCGCGGCGGCGGCGGATCGCACCTCCTTCGGCTGCGGCGTCGACAGCGATTTCACCTACTTCGGCACCGCCTATTTCAAGCAGGCACTGCCCGAGGAGCCGCGTTTCATCCAGGCATTCGAGCTCGCCAACGACTGGGTCAGCGCCCGGGAAAACACCGAGGGACTGGAACCGTCACAGCCGCAGATCTACGTCGGCGAGGCGATCGCCGCCAAGCTGGCCTCGGTCTATGCGGAGCCTGCGTTGCAGGCGGGGATCGGCGGCGTTGCGGTACCGTCAGAGGCGTGTGCCGACAGCAGCAGATCAGTCCTGTGCGCCGTCGAGTGAGTCACGAAAACAGCTCGCCGCCGAAGCGGGTGCGGATGCAGTCGAGCAGGAAATCCTTGCCCAGGCTCTTGGAGTCCCGCAGCCAGATGCAGCAGGAGGTGTAGCGGGTATCGACCTCGGCCAGCGGCACGAACCTGACGTTCTTCATCCCCGATAGCTCCAGCGACTGGGGCACAAGGGAAATGCCCATGCCGTAGGAGGTCAGGGCCACCACCGTCTGCCAGTGCGAGGCCTCGTGCTTGACGCTGAACTCGACGTTCTTGGAACGGAAGATGTTGCGAAAGTGCTGGTAGTAGTGGGGCGCCAGGGCGCTGTTGAGCATGATCAGCGGCTCGTGCTCGATATCGTGCAGGTGGATCTGCTTGCGCTGGGCCAATGGGTGCTCGTCGGGCAGGCAGCAGACGAACTCGTCGACGCCGATCGGCAGCGAGTCGACTTCCGGCGGCAGCGGGATCGAGTTGATGAAACCGATGTCGATGCGACCGCGGCAAACCGATTCCAACTGGTCGAGTGAATACTGCTCGAACAGCTGGATGCCGACACCCGGGTAGAGGTCTTTGAATTCCGACAGCAGCGGCGGCAGGCCGCGGTAGATCATCGCCGGCGTCGAGCCGATGCGTACCACCTCGTATTCGGATTCGGCGGCGCGCCGGATCATCTCCTGCGCGTCGTCGAGCTGCCCGAGCAGCAGCCGCGCCTGGCGCTGGAACAGCTTGCCGGCCCGGGTCAGGGCGACATGCTTGCTGTCGCGCTCGAGCAGTTGCACGCCGAGCGATTCCTCCAGCTGTCTCAGGCTGTTGCTCAGCGGCGGCTGGGAGATGTGCAGGCGCTGCGCGGCATTGCCGAAATGCAGCTCCTCGGACAGCACCAGGAAGTAGCGTAGCTGCCTCAGTGTCAGTGCCATGGCGATCTTCGTCCCGACGGGAATCTGTTGGCGGATCAGCCGAGTATAGCAATCATTCAGAAAAGTGTATCGTTCACAATTTATATAGTATTGGGCGCCATCTCCGGGCTTTTGTAACCTCGAAACAACAAAACCAATAACGGTCGGAGGTGGTTATGCCCTACAACATTCATCGCAACATACCCGACAGCCGGGGCCACAATGCCTATGCGGCGGACCCGGAGTTCGCCCGCCTGCTGCGGCTCTACGCCAGCGACGAACTGGTCCAGCATGTCGAGCCGCGCCTTGACGAGCTCGGGGCCCTGGTCGGCGATGAACTGGAGCAGCTGGCGCTGACCGCCGACAAGCATCCACCGACTCTCAAACTGCGGGCGCGCAACGGTAGCGAATCCCAGCAGATCGACAAGCACCCGTCCTACCGGCGGCTCGAAGAGTATGCTCTGAGCGAGTTCGGCCTGGCAGCGATGTCGCACCGCGCCGGTGTCTTCGGCTGGCCCGACAGCCTGCCGCCGATCGTCAAGTACGGCCTTACCTATCTCTTCGTCCAGGCGGAGTTCGGCCTGATGTGCCCGGTCAGCATGACCGATTCTCTGACCCGGACGCTGCGCAAGTTCGGCGAGCCGGAACTGATCGAGCGTTTCATCGGTCCGCTGACGTCGCAGAACTTCGACGAGCTGTACCAGGGCGCGATGTTCATGACCGAGCAGGACGCCGGCTCCGACGTCGGCGCCATTACTACCGAGGCGCGATTCGAGGACGGGACCTGGCGTCTTTACGGCGACAAGTGGTTCTGTTCGAACCCGGATGCGGAGCTGGCGATGGTGCTGGCGCGCCCGGCCGGCGCCGAGCCCGGCACCCGCGGCCTGACGCTGTTCCTGCTGCCGCGCCGGCTGGCCGACGGCAGCCTCAACCGCTACCGCATCGTCCGCCTCAAGGACAAGCTCGGCACCCGTTCGATGGCGAGCGGCGAGATCGTGCTCGAAGGTGCCGAGGCCTATGTCGTCGGCGAACAGGGCCGGGGCTTCAAGCACATGACCGACATGATCAACATGTCGCGGCTCTCCAATGGCGTGCGTTCGGCCGGCATGATGCGCCGGTCGCTGAACGAGGCGCTGTTCGTCGCCCGTCACCGCAGCGCCTTCGGCAAGCGCCTGATCGAGCTGCCGCTGATGGGGCGCCAGCTGGTGAAGTTGATGGTCAGCGCCGAGCAGGGCCGCAGCATGGTGTTCCATACCGCCGACTGCCTGAAGCGCGCCGACGGCGGCGATGCCGATGCCGCCAAGCTGCTGCGCATCCTGACGCCGCTGATCAAGTTCCGTACCACCCGCGACGCCCGCAAGGTGGCCGGCGACGGCATGGAGGTGCGCGGCGGCTGCGGCTATATCGAGGAGTGGTCCGATGCCCGGGTGCTGCGCGATTCCCACCTCGGCTCGATCTGGGAGGGCACCAGCAACATCGTCGCGCTCGACGTGTTCCGCGCCATCCGCCGCGAAGGCACTCTGCCGGTGCTGCAGCGCTATCTGCACGGGCTGCTCGACGACGCCGGTCTGCCGGAGCCCTCGGCGGGCCTGATCGGGACCCTGATCGACGAGGTCGCCGACCGTGCCCGCCAGCAGGCGGAGGGCGGGGCCGACGAAAGCGACGTGCGCCAGATCGCCAGCGCGCTTTACAACATCGCCTCGGCCGTCTTCCTGGCCTGGGAGGCGTCTAAGATGGGCGATAACTGGCGGCGCCTGGCCCTGGCCCATCTGGTCATCGGCCACAAGCTGCTGCCGCGCGATCCGCTCGGTGCGAGCCGTCCGGCCGATGGCGCCCTGATCCAGGCGCTGCTGGACGAGCAAGGTCTCGGTCTCGAGCAGGCGCTCGACCTCTGTCCCGCCAGCCGGCGACAGGCCGAGCAGGAGGTGGTCTGATGGGCAGTGCACTGGACGGTATCCGCGTCATCGACCTGAGCCGGGTACTCGGCGGTCCCTACTGCACCCAGCTGCTGGGCGACCATGGTGCCGACGTGATCAAGATCGAGCCGCCGGCGGGCGATGAAACCCGCGGCTGGGGGCCTCCCTTCGTCAACGGCGCGGCTTCCTACTTCCAGGGGCTGAACCGCAACAAGCGCGGCCTGGCACTGGACCTGCGGCGCGAAGAGGGCCGGGAGCTGCTGCTGAAGCTGCTCGAGGATGCCGACGTGCTGGTGGAAAATTTCAAGACCGGTACGCTGGAGAAGTGGGGCATCGGATACGACCGCCTGCACCGGCTCTTCCCGCGCCTGATCCACTGCCGCATCAGCGGCTTCGGCGCCGACGGTCCGCTCGGCGGCCTGCCGGGTTACGATGCGGTGGCCCAGGCGATGGGTGGGCTGATGAGCGTCAACGGTGAGGAGGGCGGCGATCCGCTGCGGGTCGGCCTGCCGTTGGTGGACATGGTCACCGGCCTCAATGCGGTCGCCGGCATCACCCTGGCGCTGCACGAGCGCAGCCGCAGCGGCGAGGGGCAGTTCGTCGAGGCGGCGCTGTTCGATTCGGCGCTGGCGCTGATGCACCCGCACTTCCCGAACGTGTTCGCCGGCGGGGCGGAGCCGAAGCGTACCGGCAATGCCCATCCGAACATCGCACCCTACGAGGTCTATGCCACCGCGACCCAGAAGATCTTTCTGGCGGTGGGCAACAACGCCCAGTTCGCCAAGCTCTGCACGGTGCTGGAGTGTCCGCAGATCCTCGAGGATGCGCGCTTTCGCGACAACAGCGACCGGCTAGGACACCGCGCCGAGCTGCGTGCCGCGCTCGAGGCGATATTGCGGCGGTATAACGGCAGCGAGATCGCCGAGCGGCTGATCCGTGCCGGGGTGCCCTGCGGGCCGGTGCTGAGTGCCGGCGAGGTGCTGCGCCATCCCCATACGGCCCATCGCGGCATGCTGGTCGAGATGGGGGCATACAAGGGTACCGGCACGGCGGTCAAGCTGGGGCGCACACCGGCCAGCTACCGCAGCGCGCCGCCGGGCTTCGCCCAGCACTCGGCCGAGATCCTCGAGGGGCTCGGCCTCGACGAAAACCAGATCTGGGCGTTGCGCGAAAGCGGCGTCGCACCGGAATCGATCTGAAAACCAAGCATCATCTATAACAACAAGAGGACACAGAAATGATTGCCATCAAATCCATCAGGTTCCGCGGTCTCGTCCTGTCGCTGCTGCTCGGGGCCGCCGCCGGCGCCCGGCCCAGGAGTTGCCGAAAAGCATGACCTGGACCTCCTACGATGTCGGCTCGGCCGGCTATGCCGAGGCCTCCGCCATCGCCGATGCCTTCGGCAAGGAGTACGGCACCCGGGTACGGATCCGGCCCTCCGGTTCGCCGATCGGCCGCCTGCAGTCGCTGCTGACCGGCCAGACCGAGTACGGTTTCCTCGCCACCGAGGCTTTCTTCTCGTCCGAGGGCACCTACGACTTCGCCGACCGCCGCTGGGGGCCGCAGAACCTGCGCACCCTGGGCGGGCGGCCGTCGACGACCGGCCTCGTCACCGCGGCGGACGCCAACATCCGCAGCATCGAGGACGTGCGCGGCAAGAGGGTCGCCTATGTGGTCGGCAACCCCTCGCTCAACGTCAAGTGTGATGCGGTGCTCGCGTTCGGTAGCCTGTCGCGTGAGGATGTCGAGATCCGCATGTTCCCGACCTACGCGGCGGCGATGAGCTCACTGTCGCAGAACCAGGCCGATGCCGCCTGCACCACCCCGACCACCAGCCAGCTGTACGAACTGGCGGAGTCGCCGCGGGGCATTCACTGGGTCGATATTCCGGCCGACGACCAGGAGGGCTGGGCCCGGGTCAAGCAGGTGGCGCCCTTCTTCAAGGCCTACGAGGAAACCATCGGTGCCGGCCTGTCCGAGGAGCAGCCGGTGAACATGCTGGCCTGGCGCTATCCGGTGCTGGTAACCCTGGCGGATCGTAGCGCCGAGGAAGTCTACAGCTTCATCAAGGCGCTCGACGAAACCTACGGCCTCTACAACAAGGCGACCTCGGCGATGTCGCGCTGGTCCCTCGACGGTGCCGGCACGCCGCCGATCGATGTGCCCTTCCATGAAGGCGCGATTCGCTACCTTAAGGAGAAGGGCATCTGGACCGAGGCGCACCAGGCCTGGAACGACGCCCGTCTGGCACGCCTCGAGGCGCTGCGCAATGCCTGGAGCAGGGCTCTGGCCGAGGCCGATGGCAAGAGTGACGAGGCGTTCGCCGCCATCTGGGAGCGTTATCGCGCCGAGGCGGTCGCCTCCCATTGATTGAAAGGTCCGCTCCCGGCGTGCCGGGAGCGCTGCACAGTCGAGCCCGGATTACCCGGCCGCACAATAACAATGGAGCGATTGAACCATGTCTTCAACGCCTGACGTCACCACCGGGCAGGAGTCCCCGGTCAGCCGCAACGGGAGGATGCAGGGGATCGCCTACGGGGCGCTCCTGTGCCTCGGCGCGGCGGGCCTCCTGCTCACGATCAACCAGACCTTCAACCTCGGGGTGCTGGGATTCCAGCCCCTGGGCAACGCTTTCCTCTATTACCTGATCGGCCTTTTCCTGGCCGCCGCCTTCCTCTGCTTCCCGGCCCGTGGTCTTTCCGACCGGCCGGTGCCCTGGTACGACTGGCTGCTGGCGCTGGCGGCACTGAGCGCTTCGGTCTACCTCGGCATCAACGGGCTGCGGATCATCCAGGAGGGCTGGGAATACAGCGCGCCGACCGTCGCGACGATCGCCTCCGGCGTGATGCTGATGCTGGTCCTGGAAGGGGTGCGGCGCTGCGGTGGCGGGCTGCTGCTGGCGGTGGCGCTGTTTTTCGGCGCCTATCCGCTGTTCGCCGAGCATATGCCGGGCATGCTCTGGGGTACCGGTTATGGTTTCAGCGACCTGATCCGCGCGCATGTCATCGGCATGGAGAGCATCATCGGCATCCCGATGCAGGTAGTCGCCAACCTGGTGATCGGTTTCGTGGTGTTCGGCACCGCCCTGACCGTGACCGGCGGCGGCCGCTTCTTCATGGAGCTGGCGATCGCGCTGATGGGGCGCAGCCGCGGCGGCCCGGCCAAGGTCGCGGTGCTGTCGAGCGCCATCATGGGCAGCCTGTCCGGCAGCGTCATCTCCAATATCCTCACCACCGGCACCATCACCATCCCGACGATGAAGAAGTCGGGCTATCCGGCCCACTATGCCGCCGCGATCGAGGCCTGCGCCTCCACCGGAGGCACCCTGATGCCGCCGGTGATGGGGGCTGTCGCCTTTATCATGGCGTCCTTCCTCGGCGTCGCCTATGCCGAGGTGATGATCGCGGCCTTCCTGCCGGCGGTGCTGTTCTACCTGGCGCTGCTGTTCCAGGTCGACAACTTCGCCGCCCGCAAGGGACTCGAGGGGTTGCCGGCGTCCCAGATTCCGAAGCTGGGCACGACCCTCAAGGACGGCTGGCCCTACCTCTTCAGCCTCGGCATGCTGATCTACATGCTGCTTTTCATGCGCCTGGAGTCCTTCGCGCCCTATTACGCCACTCTGGTGCTGCTGGCGATCGCCGCCTTCCGCCGCCGTTCACGGCTGAACCTCAAGCGCGGGCTGCAGCTGCTGTACGAGCTGTCGAGCGGCGTCGCCAACCTGGTGGCGATCCTGGCCGGCATCAGCCTGGTGGTTGGCGGCCTGTCCTATACCGGCGTGGCCGGCGCCTTCACCCGGGAGCTGCTGCAGTATGCCGGTGGCAGCGTTCCGCTGATGCTGGCGGCGGGGGCGATCACCAGCTTCATTCTCGGCATGGGCATGACCGTCAGCGCCTGCTACATCTTCCTGTCGATCCTGCTGGCGCCGGCGCTGGTGGAGGCCGGGCTGAATCCGCTGGCGAGCCACCTCTTTATCCTTTACTGGGGGATGCTGTCCTATATCACGCCACCGGTATCGCTCGCCGCGATCACCGCCGCCGGCATCGCCGGCGCCAAACCGGGAAAGACCGGCATTTTCGCGATGCGGCTCGGCAGCATCCTGTTCGTACTGCCCTTCCTGTTCGTCATCAACCCGGCGCTGGTGCTGCAGGGCGACCTCGGCCAGGTGCTGCTCGCCGCCGGCACCGCGGTGATGGCGATGTGGCTCGCCGCCTCGGCGCTGGAAGGCTATCTCTACCGCGTCGGCTGCCTCGGCTGGTCGCTGCGGGCGCTGACGGCGTTCGCCAGCATGGCGCTGATCTACCCCGAGCCGTTCAGCGACCTGGCCGGCGTCGGGCTGGTGGCGCTGATCTATCTGGGGAGCTGGCTCCATGCGCTGCGGCACGGAAACCCGGGCGCAGGCCTCGGCGGGCGTCTCGTACCGGGCCGGAAGGCCTGAGTCTGGAGAACGGCGCAGTTCGCTTCGCTCAGTGCGCCCTACGGACCATCACAGCTTCGTAAGGTGCCGGTCAGCGGAGCGCACCGCACCATCCTTGGTGACGCGTAACCTGTAACAGGCGACAGGCGCCGTCACCGGGCCCGGTGTGAATCCCAATATCCAATAACCGATCCGGTCGACGGCGCAGCCGTCGGCTGCGGATCCGTGCAAGCTGCAAACGGAAACCACCATGAACGAAATCATCGTCGAAGAGCGGGGCGAGGGCGTCGTGCTGCTCCAGCTCAACCGGCCGGCGCGCAAAAATGCGCTGAATCAGTTCCTCAAGCAGGGGCTGGCACAGGTGTTCGAAACCCTGGGGCGCGCCCGGATGTGCGCTGCATCGTCATCACCGGCGGCACCGACGTATTCGCCGCCGGCGCCGACCTGCAGGAGATGGCCGAGCAGGGCGCGGTCGAGATGCTGCGCAACAGCAGCCATCCCTATTGGCAGGCGATCGCGCGCTGTCCGACGCCGGTGATCGCCGCGGTCAACGGCTTCGCACTGGGCGGCGGCTGCGAACTGGCGATGCATGCCGACATCATCGTCGCCGGCGAGAGCGCCCGCTTCGGCCAGCCCGAGGTGCGCGTCGGCATCATGCCCGGCGCCGGCGGAACCCAGCGCCTGACCCGGGTCCTGGGCAAGTACAAGGCCATGCAGATGCTGCTCACCGGACGCCCGATCGATGCTACGGAAGCGGCACGGCTCGGGCTGGTCAGCGAAGTGGTGCCGGATCCCGAGGTGCTGTCGACGGCGCTGGCGATGGCTGCCGAGATCGCCGCCATGCCGCCGCTCGCGGTGCAGCAGATCAAGGAGGTGGTGCTGGCCGGCCAGGATGCCTCGCTGGACAGCGCCCTGATGCTGGAGCGCAAGGCGTTCCAGCTGCTGTTCGACTCCCATGACCAGAAAGAGGGGATGTGCGCCTTCATCGAAAAGCGCCGCCCCCGTTACGAGGGCTGCTGAGATGACATTCGATCCGAATAGCCCCCGGCTGCGGCTGGGTATCGTCGGCTGCGGCGCCATGGGCCGCGGTATCGCCCAGATCGCGGCGGCCGCGGGCCTCGAGGTGCTGCTGTGCGACAGCCGCGACGGTGCGGCGGAAGAGGCGCACGCCTTCGTCGTGCAGATGCTGGAGCGCGCGGTCGCCAAAGGGCGGCTGCAGCAGCCGGCGCTCGAACGGGCCCGGCTCCGGGTCGTGCCGGGCCTCGAGGCGCTGGCCGACTGCGACCTGGTCGTCGAGGCGATCGTCGAGCAGCTGGAGGCCAAGCAGGCCCTGTTCACCCGGCTCGAGGGCCTGGTGCGGGACGCATGCGTGCTGGCGACCAATACCTCGTCGCTGTCGGTGACCGTCATCGGTGCCGGCTGCCGGCGGCCGCAGCGCCTGATCGGCTTCCATTTCTTCAACCCTGTGCCGCTGATGAAGCTGGTCGAGGTGGTGCCCGGCGTGCGCACCGACCCGGCGGTGGTCGAGGCGATGCTGGGTCTGGGGTGGCGCCTCGGTCATGTCGCGGTACGGGCCAGCGACACGCCGGGCTTCCTCGTCAACCATGCCGGGCGCGGTTTCGGCACCGAGGCCGGCCGCATCCTCTCGGAAGGGATCGCCGATTTTCACGACATCGACCGGCTGATGACCGACAGCGCGGGCTTTCGGCTCGGCCCCTTCGAGCTGATGGATCTGATCGGTCTCGATGTCACCCAGGCGGTGATGGAGTCGATCCATGACCAGTTCTACCAGGAGCCGCGCTTTCGCCCGAGCCTGATCACGCGCCAGCTGCGCGATGGCGGACTCCTCGGACGCAAGAGCGGCCAGGGGTTCTACCGCTATGACGACGGGCAACAGCAGACACTGCCTGAGACGCCGGTGCCCGAGCTGGCATCGCTGCCGGCCCGGCCGGTCTGGATCAGTGCCCGCCATCCGGAGGCATCTGCGCCGTTGCGAGCCCTGCTGAAGCGGACCGGCGCGCGGCAGGAAAGCGGCGCGCGCCCGTCGGCGCAGGCCCTCTGCCTGGTCACGCCGCTGTGCCGGGACTGCACCGGGGCGGTGCTGGACGAGCAGCTCGATCCGGCCCGGACCCTGGCCGTCGATACGCTGCTGGGTCTCGAGGGCCGGCGCACCCTGATGCTCAATCCGGCGACCGCGCCCGAGTACCGGCAGCTGGCGCAGGCTTTGCTCGCGCAGGACGGCGTGCCGGTCACCCTGATCAACGACAGCCCCGGCTTCGTAGCGCCGCGTATCCTGGCCGTGATCGTCAATATCGCCTGCGAGATCGCCCAGCAACGGATCGCCGCGCCCGCCGATATCGACCGGGCCGTGGAGCTCGGCCTCGGTTATCCACAGGGGCCGCTGGCGCTGGGCGACCGTCTCGGGGCCGCCCGGCTGCTCGACCTGCTGGAGGGGCTTCATCGCTTCTACGGCGATCCCCGCTACCGCCCCAGTGCCTGGCTGCAACGCCGTGCCCGGCTGGGCCTTTCACTCAAAACAGAGGAATCTCGCCATGCTTGACGCCTATATCTACGACGGCATCCGCACCCCTTCGGCCGCCACGCCGGCGCGCTCTCGCCGGTGCGCCCCGACGACCTGCTGGGGCTGGTAATCGCCCGGCTGATTGAGCGCAACGCTTTCGATCCTGCACTGTACGAGGATGTTATCGCCGGCTGCACCAACCAGGCCGGCGAGGACGCGCGCAACGTCGCGCGCATGGCCTCCCTGGTATCGGGGATGCCGATTGAGGTCGCCGGCCAGACAGTCAACCGCCTCTGCGGCAGCGGCTTGGCGGCGGTGATCGACGCCGCACGGGCCATCCGCTGCGGCGAAGGCGGGCTCTTCATCGCCGGCGGTGTCGAGAGCATGAGCCGCGCGCCCTGGTGCTGGGCAAGGCCGAGACGGGCTTCAGCCGCAGCACCGAGCTGTACGACTCGACCATCGGCGCCCGTTTCCCGAACCCGGCGGTGCTGCGCGACTTCGGCAGCGACAGCATGCCGCAGACCGCCGACAACGTCGCGCGGGAGCTGGAAATCGGGCGCGAGGCCTGCGACCGCTTCGCGCAGGCATCACAGGAGCGGTACGGCAGGGCGCTGGAGGACGGCTTCTTCGCCGGCGAGATCGTGAGCGTGCCGGTGCCGCAGGGTCGCAGGCAGCCGCCGCTCGAGGTCGATCGCGACGAGCATCCGCGCCCCGGCACCACGCTCGAGAGCCTGGCGCGACTGCGTCCGCTCGAGGAGGGCGGGGTGGTCACCGCCGGCAACGCCTCCGGCATCAACGACGGCGCCGCCGCCCTGGTGCTCGGCAGCCTCGAGGCCGGCAAGCGGGCGGGGGTGGCGCCGCGCGGACGCCTGCTGGCCGCGGCCGTCGCCGGTGTCGAGCCGCGGCTGATGGGGCTCGGACCGGTGCCGGCGGTGCGCAAGGTGCTGGAGCGCGCCGGCCTGATGATGGCCGACATGGACGTCATCGAGCTCAACGAGGCCTTCGCGGCCCAGGTGCTTGGCTGCACCAGGCTGCTCGAGCTGGACCCGGCCGACAGCCGCATCAATCCGAACGGCGGCGCCATCGC
The DNA here is from genome assembly GCF_042661465.1 of Marinobacterium aestuariivivens. Lineage (NCBI taxonomy): Bacteria > Pseudomonadati > Pseudomonadota > Gammaproteobacteria > Oceanospirillales > Oceanospirillaceae > Marinobacterium > Marinobacterium aestuariivivens. The sequence continues at coordinate 3,260,877 of NZ_JBHSWE010000001.1, forward strand.
CATCGGCCATCCGCTCGGCGCCTCCGGCGCCCGCATCGCCCTGACCGCGTTGCGCCAGCTCGAAGCCAGCGGCGGCCGCCATGCGCTGGTGTCGATGTGCATCGGGCTGGGGCAGGGTATCGCCGCCATTGTTGAGCGGGTCTGATCCCGGCGAGGGCGGATTGGGTGTAGACTGAATGCCCTTTTCGCCCAGCCCCGGAATACCCGATGTACACTGCCGCCGTCCAGACCTTTTTCCGTGAGCTCTTCGTCGAGATCCGCACCGTTTCGCTGACGCTGTTCAAGATCATGATCCCGGTGATCCTGGTCGTGAAGCTGCTGGAGGAGGTCGGCGGCGTCGAGCTGCTGGGTCTCCTGCTCGGTCCGCTGATGGGGCTGCTCGGCCTGCCCGAGAGCATGGGGCTGGTCTGGGCGGCGACGATGGCCAGCAATATCTATGCGGGGATGCTGGTGTTCTTCACCCAGCCGCAGCCGGAGGCACTGACGGTCGCGCAGGTCACGGTGCTGGCCGGGCTGATGCTGATGGCCCACGGGCTGCCGATCGAGGCCCGCATCGCCCAGAAAGCGGGCGTCCGGCTCGGCGCCACCCTGCTGGTCCGGATCGGCGGCGGCCTGCTGTTCGGCTGGCTGTTGTACCTGGTCTACGGCCAGGGCGGCTGGCTGCAGCAGCCCAACGAACTGATCTGGCGCCCGGAAGCTGTGGATACCAGCCTCTCCGGCTGGCTGCTGATGCAGGCCAAAAGCCTGCTGATGGTGCAACTGGTGATCGTGCTGCTGCTGACGGCGCTGAAGATCCTGCGGCTGCTCGGTATCGAGCGCCTGATGTTCTGGTTGCTGCAGCCGTTGCTGAGGCTGCTCGGCATCGGCCGCCAGGCCACCACCATCACCATCGTCGGCGTCACCCTGGGGCTCTCGTTCGGCGGCGGCCTGCTGATCAAGGAGGCCCAGGCGGGCCACCTCACGAAGCGCGATATCTTCGCCTCGATGGCCTTTCTCGGCCTCTGCCACAGCCTGATCGAGGATACGCTGCTGGTGATGCTCCTCGGCGCCCACCTGTCCGGCATCCTCTGGGCGCGCCTCGTCTTTGCCCTGCTGGTCATAGCCCTGATGACGCGCTGGATGGACCGGCGCAGCGAGGCCTTTCATCAGCGGTTTCTGGTTTATCGGTGATATACAGGGAGTATTCGATTGAGTCTGAGACACTGGGGGCTGGCGCTGCTGATCGTGCTGGCCTGGGGCGTCAATTTCGTCGTCATCCGCTTCGGCCTGGACGAGCTGCCGCCGATGCTGCTGGGCGCGTTACGGTTCGCCCTGGTCGCCTTTCCGGCGGTTCTGTTCGTCAAACCGCCGAAGCTGCCGCTGAAGTGGCTGCTGGCCTACGGCGGCACCATCAGCCTGGGCCAGTTCGCACTGCTGTTCAGCGCCATGTACGTAGGTATGCCGGCGGGTCTGGCATCGCTGGTGCTGCAGTCGCAGATGCTGTTCACGATGATCTTCGCGCTGGTGCTGCTCGGCGAACGCTGGCATCTGCCGCAGCTGGTCTCGCTGATCGTCGCCTCGGGTGGGCTGGCGTTGCTGGCGACCACCACACCGGCCGACGATATGACGCTGGCCGGCTTCCTGCTGACCATCGCCGCGGCGGCGAGCTGGGGGCTGGGCAATATCGTCAACCGCCGAATCGGCCAGTTGGGCGGCGTGGACCTGATGAGCCTGGTGGTCTGGGGCGCACTGGTGCCGCCGATCCCGTTCCTGCTGCTCTCGCTGTGGCTCGAGGGGCCGGACCTGATCCTTAACAGCCTCGGCCAGATGGGGCCGAAGTCGGCGGGAGCGCTGCTGTATCTGGCGTGCATCGCCACGCTTTTCGGCTACGGCAGCTGGGCCTTCCTGATGCGCCACTACGCGGCATCCAGGGTGGCGCCGCTGACGCTGCTGGTACCGGTGGTGGGACTGGTCACCGCCTGGCTGGTGCTCGGTGAGCAGTTGAGTCCGGTGCAGCTGGCGGGTATCGCACTGATTCTGGCGGGACTGCTCATCAATGTATTCGGCGACCGCATGCGCTTGCGCAAGCGGCTCATATCGCCTCAGGCCGCGGAACTGGAGTGATGCCGCTTCCGGTGCAGGGTATCGACGTTGACCGGAGCCGGCGCAGGGTGCCGGTGACCACCATGGACGGCGGAAGGCCGCCCCGCGGAAATGCTGTAAACGCAGGAGCGGTTTACAGTAATGCGAAGCGCACCGCACCACTGCTTCTCGGCATAAGGCCGAAGTCTCGTAGATGGAAATAGGTATACTGTCCCCGGAATTCCCCGGAATTCCGGAATTCCCACAACCTGCAGCCGAGCCCCATGTCCCGCACCGAACGTCTTTTAGACATTCTGCAGATCCTCCGCCGCCACCGTCGGCCGGTGAGGGGCGCCGTACTGGCGGAGGAAACCGGGGTTTCGCTGCGCACGCTCTATCGGGATATCGCCACGCTCCAGTCGATGGGGGCGGAGATCGATGGCGAGCCCGGGCTGGGCTATGTGCTGAAGCCGGGCTTCCTGTTGCCGCCGCTGATGTTCTCGCCCGAGGAGATCGAGGCCCTGGCGCTGGGGCTCAACTGGGCCGGGCATCGCACCGATGGGCCCATGGGGCAGGCGGCGCGGGACGCCATGGCCAAGCTTGGCGCGGTATTGCCACCGGAGCTCCGCCAGCGCTTCGAGGACGATGCCCTGGTGGTTGTTCCCTGCCGGCCGCAGCCGCCGCGGGAGGACCTGCCGCTGATCCGTCGAGCCCTGAACGAGGAGTGCAAGCTGTCCCTCGACTATGCCGATCAGAAAGGGGCGAGGACCGAGCGGGTGGTCTGGCCGGTGACCGTCGGTTTCTTCGATTCCACCCAGGTGCTGGCGGCCTGGTGTGAACTGCGCAATGACTACCGCCACTTTCGTGTCGACCGTATCCGGGAAGCCCGGGTGCTTTCCGAGAAGACGCCCAAACGCCGCTACCAGATGATGAAGGAATGGCGGAAAACACTGCTGACAAAAACTGACAGTGGTGAGCGTTAAAGTCTCCTGACACCCACCAAGTGGAAGGAGACCCGCATGAGCAAGGAATTGATTTTCTATACCACTCCCCAATCTCGTGGCGCCATCGTGCACTGGATGCTCGAGGAAATCGGCCAGCCGTATTCGGTCCGGGTAGTGGAGTACGGCACCAGCATGAAAGCGCCCGAATACCTGGCCGTCAATCCCATGGGCAAGGTGCCCGCCATCCAGCACGGTGATGTGGTCGTGACCGAGGCTGCGGCTATCTGCGCCTATCTGGCCGATGCATTCCCGGAGGCCGGCCTGGCGCCGGCACTGGACAACCGTGGCGAGTATTATCGCTGGCTGTTCTTCGCCGCCGCCTGCGGCGAACCGGCCATGTCCGATTATGCCACTGGTTGGAAAGCCGATACTGCCGACCTGCAGCGGCGTTTCGGCTACGGCTCGTTCGAGTTGACCTTTGACACCCTGGCGGGCTGGCTGGCCGGGCGATCCCATGTGGCCGGTGACCGGTTCAGCGCGGCGGACGTCTATGTGGCTTCACTGCTCAACTTCGGGCTGGGCTTCGACCTCATTCCACGAAAACCGGAATTTGAAGCCTATGTCGCCCCGTTGCTGGAGCGTGCCGCCAAGAAGCGGGCTGATGCCATAATCCAGGAACTGATGACAAAGGACGCCCCGGCGACCGCGTAGCGACGCAGGGCCACTGTCTCAGTGGCTCTGTTCCCGGCGGGCCTGGTGGACGGGGCAGTCCAGCAGGCGATCGTTGACCCCGCCGGAGGCCTGCATTAAGGCGTACAGATGCGATATTGCGGGCTGGTTTTGCGTTTTGCCTGCACGGCGTTGTCTAACTTCATGTCCGTTCTATGCCGATAGCCGACTACCGCTGCATACTACAATCCTGACCGGCCGCTCGACATACCCCATGCCTGAACTCCTGCTGATCTACGATAAACAGTGCCCCTTCTGCGATCGCTACGCCCGGCTGGTGCGGATTCGCGCGTCGGTGGGGGAGTTGCGGCTGGTGGACGCGCGCGAGGGCGGGGCGGTGATGGACGAGGTGACGGCGGCGGGGCTCGATATCGACCGGGGGATGGTGCTGAAGATGGGGACGCGGCTCTACTACGGCGCCGACGCGATGCAGGTGCTGGCGCTGCTGAGTACCCGGTCGGGTTGCTTCAACCGGTTCAATTACGGGCTGTTTCGCTCGAAGCGGGTATCGGCGCTGCTGTATCCGCTGCTGCGGGCCTGCCGCAACCTGGCGCTGAAGCTGATGGGCAGGACCCGGATCGACAATCTCCACCTGACGGACGATGGCCGCTTCTGAGCAATGGAGGTTCCGATGCTCTATAGCCTGGCAGCGACTGCGGTGCTGGTCCTGCATCTGCTGTTTATCCTGTTCGTGCTGGCGGGCGGTCTGCTGCTGTTGTGGCACCGCGCGCTGGTGCTGCTGCACCTGCCGGCGGTGGTCTGGGCGGCGTTACTGGAGCTGAACGGCTGGATCTGCCCGTTGACGCCTTTGGAAAACCGGCTGCGGGCCGCGGCGGGGCAGGGCGGTTACGACGGCGGCTTTATCGAGCATTACCTGCTGGCGGTGGTTTATCCACAGGGGCTGACGCCGGAGATCCAGCAGGGGCTGGGGATACTGGTGCTGGTGGTGAATGTTGCGGTTTATGGCCGGGTGTTTCTGGGGCGAAAGCGGCGTTGATTCGGCCGAAACCAAAAGCATTCGCACCGGGGCGGCGCTCCTACGATTATCGCCAAGCGCCAAGCGCCAAGCGCCAAACGCCAAACGCCTGACGCGTAACAAAAAAGGCCCGCAGAAAAACGGGCCAGTGGGAGTTGATCGCTCGGACTCGGCTTTCGCCGCCGAGGAGGCAGCGGCGACTTTCTCGCCCGGGGCGATTTCCTGAACTTCTTTGTAGTGTTGCCTCAGCTGCTCATTTTCAGCTCGATCTGGCGGCGTTCGCGTTCCTCGTCGGCCAGCGTCTTCTTCGGTAGCAGCAGGTTGAGCGTGAAGGAGACGAAGGCGGCGATGACGATCGGCGAGCCGCCGGCGACCAGCTGGAACATGTCCGGAAACTTCCCGATCGAGTCCGGTACGGCGTAGATGCCCATGCTCAGCGCCAGCGACAGGCTGACGATGGTGACGTTGCGCGACGACATCTCGTCCTTGGTGATCAGCTTGATGCCGGTCATGGTGATCATGCCGAAGACGATGATGGTGGCGCCGCCGAGTACCGGGTAGGGGATGGTGGTCATCAGGGCACCGAATTTCGGAATGAAGCCGGCGACGAGCATGAACAGGGCCGCCAGTGCCAGGACGTAACGGCTGATCACCTTGGTCATCGCGACGATGCCGACGTTCTGGCTGAAGGAGGCGGTCGGCAGGGCGCCGAAAATCGATCCCACCGTGGTGCAGAAGCCGTTGCCGAGCAGGCCGCCGAACAGCTCCCTGTCGCTCAGTTCGCGATTCATGCCGCCGACGGTGGTGGCCGACAGGTCGCCGATGGTCTGCACCGAGTTGATCACGCAGATGATCACCATCGAGATGATGGCGGCGCTGTGGAATTCCATGCCGAACGCCAGTGGCTTGGGAGCGGTGAACCAGTGGGCCTCGCCGATGGCGCTGAAATCGACCATGCCGTAGAACATCGCCAGCAGGTAACCGACACCGATACCGCAGATGATCGACGCCAGCTGCAGGAAGCCGCGGGCGAACTGCGAGACCAGCAGCACCACCACCAGGGTGACGATGGCGACGGTCCAGTTCTGCACCGAACCGTGACTTTCGCTACCGACGCCGCCGGCCATGTAGTTGATGGCGATATCGTAGAGCGAGAGACCGATCACCAGCACCACGGTGCCGGCGACGACCGGCGGGAAGAGGTTGCGGATGCGTTTGATGAAGAGGCCAACGATCATCATCGCCAGACCTCCGATCACCTGGGCGCCGAGTATGCCGGCGATGCCGTACTGGGCCCCGACGGCAGTCAGGGTCGGGACATAGGCGAAGCCGACGCCGAAGATGGTGGGCAGTTTCGCGCCCATCCTGCCGATGGCGTAGAGCTGCAGCAGTGTCGACAGCGCCGAGGCGAGCAGTGCGACCTGGATCAGCGCCATCTTCTCGTCGAGGGACGCGTCCACTGCGCCGACGACGATGATCGGTACCGTCACCGTCCCCATGATCATCGCCAGGATGTGCTGCAGGGAAAGGGGCAGTGCCTTGAGGAAGGGGGCCGGCCATGGAAGTCGAATACGGATTTGCTCTGGATGTTTCTGTTCATCGGATAGATCCCTGAAGTGGCAAGCGATAGGAGAAGCCTGTCCCGTCAGTCCGGGCGGCGCTGCACAAATCTCTGGCGTTTCTGGTCCTGTCTGATGCTGTTCTCTGTTGTATTTATCATTGCGGTCCTCTGCGATCGGGCCTGCCGTGATGTCCCGGCGGCTAATCGTCGTTGTTATTAACCTGGCGGCCAAATAGGTTGCCTACCTATTTGCCGATCACCCCACAAAAACAGGCGCAAGTGCGCGGACGTGCCGGTTTTTGTGGGGTTCGCATTGGCCTGCGGCCAATGATGAAGCATCCCTGCTTCCTGTATTAACCCTCCGGGTTAATACCCAATCAATATCAACAGGTGTCCTCTCCTGTTGGGCGGTCTGCGTCCGGCGCGGGCCGCCGCTGCGTCCGGCACCAGTGCCCGGTTGCCTCTCTCCGGGTCTGGTCGATCCTGTTGTGAACTGCAGTGGGCTGTATTGTATACATTTATGATGATGAAATATCAAATATATAATTATGTATTTGTACACTTTCGTCGCTTCGGTTGCGGCTCCGGTATTTTGTCGCGACAGCACAACAGACTGTTCCGGGAATGCGATGGTCGGGCCAGGCCGCGGAGCAGCGGTGGCCGCACAATCGGTGATACAATTGCGCACCGATTCGGGTGATCCCCGAAGCATATCGAACCCATATCCGAGATACCCATGGACCAGACTGCCAAAAGCGGCGCACTCTTCGCCATCACGGCCTATACGCTCTGGGGTATCGCCCCCGTCTACTTCAAGCTGATGCAGAGCATCCCGGCCACCGAGATACTGGCGCATCGGGTGATCTGGTCTTTCCTGCTCACACTGGGACTGATCTGGCTGCTGAAAAAGCGTGCCGTGCTGATGTCTGTGCTGCGTTCGCGCCGGGCCCGCTGGGCGCTGTTGGCCTCGACCACCCTGATCGGCGTCAATTGGGGCATCTTTATCTGGGCGGTCAACAGCAACTACATGCTGAGCGCGAGCCTTGGCTACTACATCAACCCGCTGATCAATATCCTGCTCGGGATGCTGTTCTTCCGCGAGCGGCTCGATCGGGTGCGAACGATCGCTGCCGTGCTCTGCGTCGCGGCGGTTTTGTTCGAGCTGGTGCAGTTCGGGCGCCTGCCCTGGATCGCGCTGGTGCTGGCCACCAGCTTCGGCCTCTACGGCCTGGTGCGCAAGAAGCTTGGCGCCGACAGTTTCAGTGGCATGGCGCTGGAAACCGGCCTGATGCTGCCGCTGGCGCTCGGTTATCTGCTCTGGAGCGCCAGCCCGACCACCGATCTGGCAGCGAACCCGACCTGGACCAATGCACTGCTGTTCCTGGCCGGTCCGGTGACCATGGTGCCGCTGCTGTGCTTCGCCGCGGCGGCCAACCGCATCAGCCTGACGGCGCTGGGCTTTTTCCAGTACATAGGCCCGAGTGGCATGTTCCTGCTGGCGGTGTTCGTCTACGGCGAGCCGCTCAGTCCGGGGAAGCTGGTGACCTTCGGGCTGATCTGGACGGCGCTGGCGATCCTCGCCGTCGATTCGCTCGTCAAGCTGCGCAGGGCGGTGCCGGTCGCCTGAGGCGGCCGGCCCAACATGCTACGCCAGGCTGCCATTCAAGGTCGTTCTTGTATCCCTACGGATTTGAATTTATTGTGACAGACCGCTTTTGATATCTGAGGGAGATCGCGCATGGGTTATCTCAAGAACTATCCCAGCAAGGACGGCTATTTCGGCGACTTCGGCGGCGCCTTCCTGCCGCCGGAGCTGGAACCGCATTTCGCCGAAATCAACCGGGCCTACCTGGCCCTGGGCCGCTCCGCCGACTTCCTCAACGAGCTGCGCTACATCCGCAAGCACTACCAGGGCCGCCCGACGCCGGTCTACTACGCCCATAACCTGAGCCGCGAAGCGGGCGCCCATATTTACCTCAAGCGCGAGGATCTCAACCATTCCGGCGCGCACAAGCTGAATCACTGCATGGCCGAGGCGCTGCTGGCCAAGCACATGGGCAAGACCAAGCTGATCGCCGAGACCGGCGCCGGCCAGCACGGCGTGGCGCTGGCCACCGCCGCCGCCTATTTCGGCATGGAGTGCGAGATCCATATGGGCGAGATCGACATCGCCAAGGAATCGCCCAACGTTACCCGGATGAAGCTGCTCGGCGCCGAGGTGGTGCCGGTCGGTTTCGGCGGCCGCAGCCTCAAGGAAGCCGTCGACTCGGCATTCCAGTCCTACCTCGGCCAGGCCGATACGGCGCTGTTCGCGATCGGCTCGGTGGTCGGCCCGCACCCCTTCCCGCTGATGGTGCGCGACTTCCAGTCGGTGGTCGGTTTCGAGGCGAAGGATCAGTTCCTCGAGCTCGTCGGCGAGCTGCCGGATCAGGTCGGCGCCTGCGTCGGCGGCGGCTCCAACGCCATGGGCCTGTTCAGCGCCTTCCTCGATGACGAAGGTGTCGGCCTCAACGGCGTCGAGCCGCTGGGCAAGGGCACCAGGCTCGGCGAGCACTCGGCCACCATGACCTTCGGCAAGCCGGGCATGATCCACGGTTTCAAATGCCTGTTGCTGACCGATGACGAGGGCAATCCGGCGCCGGTGCACTCGATCGCGTCGGGCCTCGACTACCCGGGTGTCGGCCCCGAGCACTCCTTCCTCAAGACCGCCGGCAAGGTGAACTACCATGCCGTCAGTGACGACGAAACGCTGGATGCCTTCTACCGGCTGTCGCGCATGGAGGGCATCATCCCGGCACTGGAAAGCGCCCACGCGGTGGCCTGGGCGATGAAGCATGGCCGCGAGAACCCGGGCCAGACCATCCTGATCAACCTCTCCGGCCGCGGCGACAAGGATATCGACTACGTCACCGAGAATTTCGGGTTCGGGGCGTAGGATGGGTCAAGCGCTGCACCGGGGCTGCTGTCCTATTGCCTCGAGGCCCGGGCATCGCGGACCCATCATATCGATCGTATTGCAGATCGATTGACTTCGGTGGGCACTGCTGTTGGGTCCGCACCTGCGTCGCTTGACCCAACCTACGAAAAGCCCACAAAAAAGCCCGCGCTCCTTCCGGAGCGCGGGCTTTTTGACATGGGGCAGAGTGGCCCTTGGATTCGCGGGCGCAGCGGGCTGGCTTTTCGCCTAACGCCTAACGCCTAACCCGCTGTCGGGTTTCGTGCCTGCGGCACTCTACCCGACCTACGATCTCCCACCCTCAGAGCGCTTCGATCTTCGCGTACTGCTCGGTCAGCTTGTCGAAGGCGGACTGGGCGTCGGCGATCTTCTCGCGCTCCTTGGCGACCACGGCTTCGGGGGCGTTGGCGACGAACTTCTCGTTCGACAGCTTGCCCTCGGTGCGCTTGATCTCGCCCTGCAGGCGGTCGAGTTCCTTCTGCAGACGGGCCAGTTCCGCATCCTTGTCGATCAGACCGGCCATCGGCACCAGCACTTCCATTTCGCCGACCAGCTGGGTCGCGGCCATTGGCGCTTCGTCACCCGGGTTGAGCCAGGTGATGGAGCTGAGCCTGGCCAGCTTCTTCAGGAAGGTGGCGTTCTGCTCGAGGCAGCGCTTGTCGTCGGCGCCGCCGTTGGCGAACAGCAGGTCCAGATCCTTCGACGGCGGGATCTTCATCTCGCCACGGATGTTGCGCACGCCGGTGATCACGCCCTTGAGCCACTCGATATCGGCTTCGGCCCGGGTATCGATCCTGCTCTCGTCGGCGACCGGGTAGGGCATCAGCATGAGGGTGTCGCCCTCGGTGCCGGCCAGGCCCTTGATCTGCTGCCAGATCTCCTCGGTGATGAACGGCATTATCGGGTGGGTCAGGCGCAGGATGGCTTCGAGCACGCGCACCAGGGTGCGGCGGGTGCCGCGCTTGGCTTCGGCGGATGCATTCTCGTCCCACAACACCGGCTTCGACAGTTCCAGGTACCAGTCGCAGTACTGGTTCCAGATGAAGTCATAGAGGCTCTGGGCGGCCAGGTCGAAGCGGTACTCGTCCATATGCCGGGTGACGGTCGCTTCGGTGCGCTGCAGGGCGCTGATGATCCAGCGGTCGGCCAGCGACAGCTCGACGTCGCCGCCCGTCTTTTCTGTAGAGAGCTGCCCGCAGTCCTCGCCTTCGGTGTTCATCAGCACGTAGCGGGCGGCGTTCCAGATCTTGTTGCAGAAGTTGCGGTAGCCTTCCAGGCGCTTCATATCCCAGTTGATGTCGCGCCCGGTCGAGGCCAGTGCCGCCAGGGTGAAGCGCAGGGCATCGGTGCCGTGGGCGGCGATGCCGTCCGGGAACTGCTTCTCGGTGCGCTTGCCGATCTTCTCGGCGAGCTGCGGCTGCATCATGTTGCCGCAGCGCTTCTCGAGCAGGTCCGGCAGGCTGATGCCGTCGATCATGTCGAGCGGGTCCAGCACGTTGCCCTTGGATTTCGACATCTTGTCGCCGTTCTCGTCGCGGATCAGGCCGGTGACGTAGACGTTCCTGAACGGCACCGGGCTTGCCGTCTTCATCCTTCATGAAATGCATGGTCATCATGATCATGCGCGCCACCCAGAAGAAGATGATGTCGAAGCCGGTGACCAGGGTGTCGGTCGGGTGGAAGGTCTGCAGGCGGGAGGTAGCCTCCGGCCAGCCGAGGGTGCCGAAGGTCCAGAGCGCGGAGCTGAACCAGGTGTCGAGGACGTCGTCGTCCTGGCGCAGTTCGAGCTCGAGGTCCAGGCCATACTTCTCGCGTGCCGCTTCCGCCGAGACCGCGACATAGACGTTGCCGGCGTCGTCGTACCAGGCCGGGATGCGATGGCCCCACCAGAGCTGACGGGAGATGCACCAGTCCTGGATATCACGCATCCAGGCGAAGTACATGTTCTCGTACTGCTTGGGCACGAACTTGATATCGCCGTTCTCGACCGCCTCAATGGCGGGCTTGGCCAGGGTCTTGGCATCGCAGAACCACTGGTCGGTCAGCATCGGCTCGATCACCACGCCGCCACGGTCGCCGTAGGGCACGGTCATGGCGTTTTCCTCGATCTTCTCGAGCAGCCCTTTGGCCTCGAAGTCGGCGATGATCTGCCTGCGCGCGGCGAAGCGCTCCATGCCGCGGTACTGTTTCGGCAGCCTGGGGTCGATGGCGGCGTTGACGCTGCCGTCGGAGTTGAACACCTGGGCTTCCTCGCGGATATCGGCGTTCAGCGTCAGCACGTTGATCATCGGCAGGTTCTGGCGCTTGCCGACTTCGTTGTCGTTGAAATCGTGGGCCGGGGTGATCTTGACGCAGCCGGTACCCTTTTCCATGTTGGCATATTCGTCGGCGACGATCGGGATACGGCGGCCCACCAGCGGCAGCTCGACGAACTTGCCGATCAGATCCTGGTAACGCTCGTCTTCCGGGTTCACCGCCACGCCGGTATCGCCGAGCATGGTTTCCGGACGGGTGGTGCCGACAACGATATGGTCCTTGCCGTCCTTCGTCTTGACGCCGTCCGCCAGCGGATAACGCAGGTACCACATCTTGCCCTGGACTTCGCGGTTCTCGACCTCGAGATCGGAGATCGCGGTGTGCAGTTTCGGATCCCAGTTGACCAGGCGCTTGCCGCGGTAGATCAGGCCTTCGTCGTGCAGGCGGACGAAGACTTCCTGCACCGCGTGGTAGAAGCCGGAGTCCATGGTGAAACGTTCGGTATCCCAGTCCACCGAGTTGCCGAGGCGGCGCATCTGGCCGGTGATGGTGCCGCCGGACTGCTCCTTCCACTCCCAGACCTTCTCGATAAAGGCATCGCGGCCGAGGTCGTAGCGGCTCTCGCCGGTTTCGGCCGCCAGCTTGCGCTCGACCACCATCTGGGTGGCGATGCCGGCGTGGTCGGTACCGACCTGCCAGAGGGTGTTGCGGCCCTGCATGCGGCGATAGCGGATCAGCGCGTCCATGATGGTGTGCTGGAAGGCGTGCCCCATGTGCAGGCTGCCGGTAACGTTGGGCGGCGGGATCATGATGCTGTAGGCATCGCCCTGACCGGACGGGGCGAAGTAGTTGCGCTCTTCCCAGGTCTGGTACCAGGATTTCTCGATTTCGTGCGGCTGGTAAGTCTTGTCCATTGGAATCGGTGTCTCTGGAATTCTCGGGCACCTCTGGACAGGTCGCGAAGCGCCTCGGCTCTCCGGAACTTGTACACAGGTTCCCTGCGTCTGATCGAATCGCCCGATTATACAGACTGACCCCCTTTCAAGGTAGGGCACCGGCACCCTTCGAAGAGAAGCCGACTAGACTTGCAGTACTGATTCGAAGGAAGCGGAGGTGAACGATGAGCGAGTGCCTGCGTACCCGCGGTTTTCTGCCCTGCGAGGATCCCGATACCGAGATGCGTGTCGGGGCGTCCTTTGCGATGCTGGACGAGCTGGCGCAGGAACTGCCGAGCCTGCTGATGGAGCCGGACTGCCGCAGCTACCTGGCCGGTCAGATGATTCCCGACTGGCCCTACGAGACGATCCCGAACCGGCTGGTACCCCAGGCCCGGCTGTACTATCTGCGGCTGGGCTTTCTCGCCTCGGGCTATATCAACCAGATCGGCCAGCCTGCCTGTCACCGGCTGCCGGCCAATATCGCGCGGCCGCTGGCGCGCATCTGCCACCTGCTGCACCGTCCGCCGATCCTCAGTTACGACGGCTACGTACTCTACAACTGGAAACGGTTCGACCGCAGCCAGCCGATCGGGCTCGGCAATATCGATACGCTGCAGAACTTCGTCCATCTCTACGACGAGCACTGGTTCATCCTGGTGCACGTCGAGATAGAGGCCGTGGCGTCGCGCATTCTCGATGCCATTCTGGAGCTCGAGGAGACGGAGGGCTTCGGTGACGAAACCCGCGTCAATGCCGCCCTGACGCAGATTGCCGATGCCCTCGATCAGTTGAGCGCGGTGCTGAAACGGATGCCGGAAAAGATGTCGGACGACCTTTTCTACAGCAAGGTGCATCCCTATATCGGCCGCTTTCAGGACGTCGAATTCGAGGATGTCGATAGCGCCCGGCTGGATTACCAGGGCGAACCCGGGGCCCAGAGCACGATCATGCCGACCCTGACCGGTCTGATGAAGGTCCCGCACGAGCTCAACCGGCTGACCCGCCACTTGCACGACATGCGCGAATACATGCCGGAGGCTCATCGCCGCTGGGTCGAGTATGTCGACACACTGCCGGATCTCAAGCCGCTGGCCGATGCCGAGTGCTGGAACCGGGTGCTGGAGGGGATGGCGAGCTTTCGCGAGGTGCATTACCACTGGGCCATCAAGTACATCGCAAGACGCAGCCCCGACCCCCACGACACCGGCGGCTCGCCCTATCTCAAGCCGCTGAAATTCCTGATCGACGAGACAAGGGCGCATATGAAATAAATTTTGGTGACGGGTTACGCGTAACCCGTCACTCCTGCTGCAACGCTTCGACAGGGTCGAGGCCTGCAGCGCGCCAGGCCGGCGAGATGCCGGCGAACAGGCCGACGACGGCCGCGAGCAGCAGTGCCAGCAGCAGGTAGAAGGGGCTCAGGCTGATCGGCAGCGCCGGGATCGCCAGCGCCAGCACGCCGAGCAGCAGGCCCATCAGAGCAAGGCCCGCCAGGCCGCCGGCCAGTGCCAGCAACAGCGCCTCGCCGAGAAACAGCAGCAGGACCTGGCGTTTGGTCGCGCCCAGCGCCCGCAGCAGGCCGATTTCGGATGCCCGTTCCTGCACCGTCGTGACCATGATGGTGACGATGCCGATGGCGCCGACCAGCAGCGAGATGCCGCCGATGGCGCCGATGGCGACGGTCAGCAGGCCGAGGATGCGGTCGAGGGTCGACAGCATCTCGTCCTGGGTGGTGATGGTGAAATCCTCGACACCATGGCGCTGGATCAGCCGCTGGCGGATGTGTTCGGCCATCGCCCGGGCGTCGATACCGGCACGATAGGTGACGTCGATCTCCATCAGCCCGGTGCGGTTGAACAGTGCCAGCGCCCGGTCGATTGGGATATAGACGATATCGTCGAGATCGAACCCCAGCATCTGCCCCTTGGGCGCCATCACGCCGATCACGCGGTAGCGCTCGCCGCCGACCCGGATAAAGCGCCCGAGGGCGCTGGTCTCGCCGAACAGTTCCCGCTTGACCTTGGCGCCCAGCACCGCAAAGGGCTGCGAATTGCCGCTGATGACCGGCAGGAAGCGTCCCTGTGCCACGTCGAAACGCCAGGCCGCGGCCATCTCGCCGTTGCCGCCGATAATGTCGGTATGGCGGACGCGGCGGCCGAACTCGATGGCACCGGCGCCCTGGACCACCGGTACCACGGTCTCGACGAAAGGCAGCGGTCTCAGGCTCTCGGCGTCGGCGACCGACAGCGGCCGGGTGCTTGACAGCAGCGCCCCCATGCCGCCGGTCTGGGTCTTGCCCGGGTTGATGGCGACAATGCGGGTGCCGAACTGGGAAAAGTTGTCGAGCACATAGATCTGCAGACCGGTGCCGATGGTCGTCAGCAGGCTCACCGCAGCGATGCCGACCGCGATCCCCAGAATGGTGAGAAAGGTGCGCAGCCGGGCGGTCAGCAGTGCGCTGCCGACCAGGCGGATCGTATCGAGGGTGCGCATCAGCGTGCGTGCCCCTGGCAGGGGGCGATCGTTTCATTGCAGGGCTCCTGGTGGGCGGCAGGTATCGCGGGCTGGTTGCATGGCCGCGCTGGTGCTAAGAATAGACGAAGCGAAGCAGCCAGATGAGGGCTGGGATGACGGCGAGCAGTGATCGGCCGCAGGCAGCGATGGAGTCCGGGCGCATCGAGCGCGACGACGGAGGCTTCCGGCTGTCGGGAGCCTGGACACTGGATCATTACGCGAGGCTGCGGCTTCAGCTTCGAAGGCTGCCAAGGCCGACCCGCGATCAGGCTGTCGATATCGATGGCATCAGCGACCTGGACACTGCGGGGGCGCTCTGCTGCTGGAGCTGCTGGGGCCAGAACGGCTGCTGCAGGTCGCTGGCAGCGGCGCGCGGCTGACGGACGAGCGACGGGCCCTGCTGCGGGCGCTGGCCGGCGCCAGCGAGCGGATCGTGCAACACGCAGAGGCCGCCGCCCCGGGCCCTGTCCAACTGCTGGCCATGCTGGGGCGGCGCGTCGAGCTGAGCCTGCTGCATGTCTGGCAATTGAGTGGCTTTGTCGGTCTGGTGCTGGTCACGCTGCTGCAGGTCTTGCCGCGGCCTGGTCGCTGGAGGCTTACAGCGCTGGTGCAGCAGGTTCAGCTCACCGGGCTGGAGGCGGTGCCGATCGTCGCCCTGCTGACCTTTCTTGTCGGGGCCGTGGTGGCCTTTCTCGGCGCCACAGTGCTGTCCGATTTCGGCGCCAGTATCTATACCATCGACCTGGTGGCCTATTCGTTCCTGCGCGAGTTCGGTGTGCTGCTGGCCGCGATACTGCTGGCCGGACGTACCGCCAGCGCCTTTACGGCGCAGATCGGCTCGATGAAGGCCAACGAAGAGCTCGATGCCCTGCGTACCCTGGGGCTGAATCCGATCGAGCTGCTGGTGCTGCCGCGGGTACTGGCGTTGCTGCTGACCCTGCCGCTGCTGAGCTTCGTGGCGGTGATCGCGGGCCTTACCGGCGGCGGACTGGTCACCCTGCTGTCGCTCGAGATACCGCTGAACCAGTTTCTCGGCGTGCTGGCGGACGTACCGGTTCGCCATTACCTGATCGGCCTCGTCAAGGCGCCACTGTTCGCTTTTCTGATCGCGGTGATCGGCTGTCTCGAGGGCTTCAAGGTCAGCGGGAGCGCCGAGTCCGTGGGCTATCACACCACCTCGAGCGTGGTTCAGTCGATCTTTGCCGTGATCCTGTTCGATGCGGTCGCGGCGCTATTCTTCATGGAGCTGGGGTGGTGATGGACGGACAGGCGACGTCCCCGATCGAGGTTACCGGTTTGTGCAACCGCTTCGGGAAGCTCAAGGTGCACGAAGACCTGGACCTGAGTCTGCGGGAGAAAGAGATTCTCGGTGTCGTCGGCGGCTCCGGCAGCGGCAAGTCGGTGCTGCTGCGCTCGATCGTGGGGCTGATCAGGCCCAGTGCCGGGGAGGTGCGGATATTCGGGCAGAACCTGCCAGAACTTGCCGAGCGCGAGCGGACAAAGCTGATGCAGCGCCTTGGGGTGCTGTTTCAGGGCGGTGCGCTGTTCAGCTCATTGAAGGTGCGGGAGAATGTGGCCCTGCCGCTGATCGAACATGCCGGTCTTGGCCGGGCCGACGCCGAGGCGTTGGCCGATCTCAAGCTGGCCCTGGTCGGATTGCGACCCGAGGCCGGAGAGCTCTATCCGGCAGCGCTTTCCGGCGGCATGGTCAAACGTGCAGCTCTGGCCCGGGCACTGGCGCTGGATCCGGCGATTCTGTTTCTGGATGAGCCGACGGCGGGGCTCGATCCGATCAGTGCCGATGGCTTCGACCGGCTGCTGCTGACACTGCGGGATGCGCTTGGACTCACGGTACTGCTGGTCACCCACGACCTGGATACGCTCTGGAGTACCTGTGACCGCGTGGCGGTGCTGGCCAACCGCAAGGTACTGACGACCGGCCCGCCGGAACGGGTGGCCGCATTCGACGATGACTGGATTCAGGCCTATTTCAACGGGCCGCGCGGCCGTGCCGCCCGGCACCTGGGCGGCATGGAAGACGAGAAGCCGGGAGCGGATTGATGGAGACAAGGGCGCACCATGTGATCATCGGGCTCTTCACCCTGCTGGGATTGGGGCTGGCGCTCGCGTTCGGTCTCTGGCTGGCGAAGTCCGGCAACGACAGGGATACTCTACGTTACCGGGTGGTGTTCAGCGAGCCGGTGAGCGGCCTCACCGAGGGCAGCCTGGTGCAGTACAACGGCCTGCGGGTCGGCGAGGTGAGCCGGCTTCAGCTCGACCCGCAGGACCCGCGCCGGGTCTGGGCTGACATCGAGGTGTCGCAAAGCACGCCTGTCAATCAGGGTACCCGGGCCCGGCAGGCAATCGCCAATATTACCGGCGCCGCCAATATTCTGCTCAGCAGCGGTGCGCTGGACGCGCCGCCATTGGCAGGCGAGGGGGCGAGCCGCCGGTGATTGTGGCCGATCCTTCACCCTTCGGTGCCCTGCTCGGGAGCAGTGAGGCGCTGCTTGCGGGCGTCGGCGAACTGGTCGAGCGCGGCACCGAACTGCTGTCTCGGGACAATATCGACCGTATCGGCCGCATCCTCGAGGACCTGGAGCAGCTTTCGCAAACGCTGGCGGCATCGCGGACCTCTGTTGTCGAAACACTGTCGACAATGAACGCGACCTTAGACGAAACCCGAGGTGTGGTTGCGCAGACGCGGGAGGCCCTGGCCCGGGAAGGTGTGCCGATGCTGGCCAGCGGTCGCCGGGCGATGGCGTCACTGGAACGGAGCAGTCAGCAGCTGGAGCGGCTGCTGGCACGGCATGAGCAACGGCTGGACGCAGGGCTTGGCAGCGTCGGCGAGATCGCGCCGTTGATGCAGGATCTGCAGCGCGGAGTGGCCACTCTGAATCGCATTCTGCAACGACTGGAAGAGGATCCGGCGGGCTACCTCCGGGGAAGGCCTCCGCTTGGGGAGTTCGAACCATGAGTCTCAAGCTGGTTTCAGGCCTGCTGGCGATACTGTTGCTGGGGGCCTGTACTGTATTGCCGGGTGCCGGTCCGGTGCGGGTCTACTCGCTTGCGCCGCCGCCTGCACCGGCGCTGGCGGCACCGAAGCGGGTCGACGGATTGAGAGTGTTGCGGCCGCAGGCGAACGACTTGCTCGAGAGCCGTCACATGCTGGTCAGGCCCGAGGGACAACCCTTCAGTTACTACAAGAATGTGCGCTGGAGCGCACGGGTGCCGCAGCTGTGGCGGGATTATCTGGTGGAGGCGTTACGACGCGATGGCCGTTTCAGCCGGGTCAGCAGTGACGAGGTGCGCCTGCAGGCCAGCTATGAGCTGGTCAGCCGTCTGAATGCCTTCCAGACCGAATACCGGGATGGTAAGCCGGTGGTGACGATCGGTATCTATCTGCAACTGGTCGACAGCGACTCCGGACGCATTGTCGCCGAGCGGTCGCTGAGCCGGGAGCAGCCTGCGGCCGCCGCCGGGCTGGACGCCGTAATCGAGGCCTATGACGCGGCGGCCGGCGGGATTGCGGCTGCGATCGCGGACTGGCTGGCGGTCGCTGCAGCTGGCAGAGTGCGGTCTGCTCAGTGAGCCTGCCCCTGCAGCGCCAGTACCGGTGGCAGCTTTGCCGCCCGCGACGCCGGCAGCCAGGCAAACAGCAACGCAGTGCCGATGGCAATGGCAAAGGCCGATCCCAGTGCCCAGAGCGAGACGACGAAGGGCAGCAGCGGCCATAACCAGTGGCCCAGCGCCAGTGCGCCGTAACCGGAGACTGCGCCGAGCAGGGTGCCGATCAGCGCCAGCTGCAGCGCTTCGCTGACGAACAGCAGTCTTACGGTGGTGGCGCTGGCACCAAGCGCTTTCAGCAGGCCGATTTCGCGGGTGCGCTGGCTGACGCTGATCAGGGTGATGTTCATGATCAGGATGCCGGCGACCAGCAGGCTGATCGCGGCGATGGCGCCGACACCCAGGGTCAGCAGTTGCAGGATGTCGTCGAAGGCGCCGAGCAGCGCGTCCTGGGTGATCAGGGTGACGTCACGCTCGCCGCCGTGGCGTTCCTGCATCAGTGCCAGTATCTCCTCGCGTGCGCCGGTCAATAGGCTGCCCGGACGCACCTGCAGAAAGACCCGGAACATGCCTTCGATATTGAACACCTGTTGTGCCGACGCCACCGGGATCAGGATCGCCTCGCTCATTTCCATCCCCAGGGACTCGCCGCGGTCATCGAGGATGCCGATGACGCGAAAACGCCGGTCGCCAATGCGCAACCATTCGCCGAGCGCCCTGTCCTGGCCGAACAGCTCGCGACGGGCATCGGTGCCGAGCACGCAGACCGACTCGGCGCGGGCGAGCGGCATGGGCGGTAGCGGCTGGCCCTGCAGCACTTCCAGTTCGCGGATAGCGAAGAACACCGAACTGGTGCCGACAGTGAGCAACTCGCGACTACGGCCGCTGACATGGGTCTGGGCATTGCCCACGATCAGCGGCGCGACGCGCGAGATGGAACCCAGGCGGTTCAGGGCTTCGACGTCATCGAGGGTAATGTCGCGGGTGCCTTCCCCGGTCAGGGGCGGGATGCCGCCGGTGGTTTCCTTGCGCCCGGGCAGCATGATCAGCACATCGCTGCCGAGCAGCGAGAACTCGTTGAGCACGAACTGACGGGCCCCTTCGCCGAGCCCGGTCAGCAGCAGCACCGCGGCCACGCCTACAGCCATGGCCAGCAGACTCATGGCGCTGCGAAAACGCTGGCGCAGCAGCAGGCGAAAGTTGAACTGCAACAGGTCAGCGGTGCGCATGATCACCTCCTGCCATTGGCCGGTTGGCGGCCACCCTACTGGCATCGATAGCCAGCAGACTCATGGCGCTGCGAAAACGCTGGCGCAGCAGCAGGCGAAAGTTGAACTGCAAGAGGTCAGCGGTGCGCATCGGCGACCTCTCTTGCGGCACTGTCTTCGGTGATGCGTCCGTCCTCCATGCGCAGCTTGCGGCCGGCGCGGCGGCCGATATTGGGGTCGTGGGTGACGACCAGCAGGGTTATCCCGGAGCCGTTGAGCTCCTCCAGCAACTCGATCACCTCTGTACCCGAATGGCTGTCGAGGTTGCCGGTCGGCTCGTCCGCCAGCAGCAGCGCGGGCCTTCGGATCACGGCGCGGGCGATGGCGACGCGCTGGCGCTGGCCGCCGGAGAGCTGGCGCGGCAGGTGGCCGGCGCGGTCCGCGAGGCCCAGTCGTTCGGTGACCTCATCGACCAGCGGGCGGCGCTCGGGCGGCGCCATGCCGGCAAGGATCAGCGGCAGTTCGATGTTTTCCCGCGCGCTGAGGCGTTCGATCAGGTGGTAGGCCTGGAAAACGAAGCCGATGCGCCGGTTGCGTTCGGCGGCGCGGGCTTCCTCGCCGAGGGCCGTCATTTCGCGGCCGTCGAGGAAGTAGCGGCCGCTGTCGGGTGTATCGAGCAGTCCGATGATGTTCAGCAGCGTCGACTTGCCCGACCCGGACGGGCCCATCACCGAGAGGTACTCGCCGGCATCGACCTCGAGGTCGACGGCATCGAGGGCCTTCACCGGCTGGTCGCCAAGCTGATAGGTGCGGCACAGTTGCTCGAGCCGGATCATTCTGGCGCGACCCGCGCGCCGGCGACAGCGCCTTCGCGATCGAGGGTGTGGAGAATGCGCTGTCCTGGCTTCAGGCCTCCGGTGACTTCTGTCCAGGTCCAGTTGGCGAGGCCCGTGCTGACGGGCTGATCGACCAGGGTTCCGGTGTCGGGGGCGTAACGCAGTACCCGGGTGCCCTCGAGCAGGGTCTCGGTCGGAATCCGGGGCGCGTCATCCCGGCTGTCGAGGATCACCTCTATATCGGCGCTGTAGCCGACCAGGAGATTGGCATCCACGGGCGCCGGTGTGAACAGCACGTCGACATCGACGGTGCGGGCCTGCTTTTCCAGTTCCGAGACAAAGGGGGCGATACGGTTCAGCTGGCCTTCGAATACCCTTCCGCGGAAGGCATCTAGGGTGATGCGGGCCTTCTGGCCGACCCTGAGCCGCGCCGCTTCGATCTCGTCGATAGGTGCGCGGACATACAGGCAGCTGTCGTCGATCAGATCCACCGCCGGTGGCGTCGGAATGCCGGGCGGGGAGGGGGTCACGAACTCACCGGGCTCGCCGTTGATCTCGGCGACGATGCCGGCGAAGGGCGCGCGCAACCGGGTATCGTCGAGCATCACCTGCTCCAGTTTCAGCGAGGCGCTGGCCTGGTCGGTCATGGCGTTGGCCTGTTCGCAGCCCAGTCTTGACAGCCGGGCCTCGGTCTCGCGCTGATCCAGCAGCTCGTCCGAGGCCAGCCTGCGCGCCGCCAGCGATTCGGTGCGGTGGTATTCGCGGGCGGCAAGTTCCGCCGTGTCGCAGGCCCGGCGCTCTTCGATCCGGCGCGCCCGCAGGGTGGCCTCCGCCTGCTCGACCCGCACTTTGCGATCCTCGTTCCAGAGTTCCAGCAGGATCTGTTCCGGCTTGACCCGGTCGCCTTCCTCGACCAGCAGCCGTTCGACCCGCCCCCTGAGGCATCGACAGCCGCGAGCGCTGGCAGGCGCGGATGGTGCCGGCGCGGCTGTTGGCGGCGATCAGTTCCACGGTGCCGGTACCGACTTCAACCAGCGCCACCGGTATCGGCTCTTCGCGTTGCCACCAGTACAGGCCCCCGGCGATCAGCAGTGCCAGCGGGATCAGCAGCAGGCTTTTTTCATCTCGGCGTTACGCTCCCTGTTCGGTGCCTCTCAGTATAGGGAGGCTTCAATCAAAGCAGGAAAAGGCTGCAGTCGCGTTGATGGGGGGCAGGGGGATGTTGGTTACGCGTTACGTGTCACGCGTAACCTACCCCCGCATATCGGTGCGGTGCATCTCCAGGCCATGCTGCTGGCACAGGCGCCAGTTGTGGCGGCTGGCTTCGAGCAGGTCCGGCTGCTGTACCACGATCTCGACGATGCGCTGGAATGCCAGCGCAGCGGGGGCAGTTCGAGGCCGAGATTGACGTAGACGTCGCGGTGTTCAGGCAACTGGTCGCCCCAGCCGATGGTGATCGGCGCGTCCGGAGCCTTGCCCTCCAGGACGTGTGGCACGAAGCTGTCCGGGCGCCAGGACCAGAGCTGGTCGTCGAGGCGGCCGGCGCGGATCTCGTCGGGGACATGCACGAAGACCCTGAGCCCCAGCCCCAGGATCTTTTCGCTCAGACGGCAGAGAAACTGCTGGCGGCTGTCCTCGTCGGCGGCCGCCAGGATATAGAAGTCCGTCCGACTCAATGGGCGTGCTCGCTCTCTTCGACCTGGTCCAGCAGGTACTGGCTCAGCAGCGGTACGCAGCGACCCGAGGCGCCTTTTTCCTTGCCCTTGTTGTTCCAGGCCACGCCGGCGATATCCAGGTGTGCCCAGCGATACTTCCTGGTAAAGCGCGACAGGAAGCAGGCGGCGGTGATGGTGCCAGCCGGTGGGCCGCCGATATTGGCGATATCGGCGAAGTTCGAGTCCAGCTGCTCCTGGTACTCGTCCCAGAGCGGCAGACGCCAGGCGCGGTCCGAGGCGAATTCGCCGGCCTGCAGCAGTTCGTCGGCGAGGGCATCGTCGTTGGCCAGCAGGCCCGAGGCGTGGTTGCCCAGGGCGACGATGCAGGCACCGGTCAGGGTGGCGATATCGACGATGGTCTTCGGCTTGAAGCGTTCGGCGTAGGTCAGGGCGTCGCAGAGCACCAGGCGGCCTTCGGCATCGGTGTTCAGCACTTCGACGGTCTGGCCGGACATCGTCGTGATGATGTCGCCCGGCTTGGTGGCACGACCGCTGGGCATGTTCTCGGCGGCGGCGATGATGCCGACGACATTGATCGGTAGTGCCATCTCGGCCACGGCATTGAGGGCGCCGAGTACGCTCGCGGCACCGCACATGTCGAATTTCATCTCGTCCATCGCGGCGCCGGGCTTGAGGCTGATGCCGCCGGTATCGAAGGTGATGCCCTTGCCGACCAGCACGTAGGGCTGGTCGTCGGCTTTCGCTGCCGCGGTACTCCATGACGATCAGCTTCGACGGCTGGTCGCTGCCATGGCCGACCGAGAGCAGCGAGTGCATGCCGAGCTTTTCCATCTCGGCCTCGTCCAGCACCTGGGTACTGATGCTGTCGTACTCGTCGCCAAGGCGGACCGCCTGCTGGGCGAGATAGGTCGGGGTGCAGATGTTGCCCGGCAGGTTGCCGACATCGCGTGCGACCGAGACGCCGTTGGCGATGGCGACACCGTCGACCAGGGCGTGCTCGCCGATCTCGACATCGTCTTCCGGCAGCAGAACGTGGATGTGGGCCAGCTGCAGCGGGTCGGCTTTCTTGCTCTTGGTCTCGTCGTACTGATACAGCTCGGCGGTACCCCATTCGACCAGCTGGCGCGTCTGGCGGTAGAGGTCGTCCTGTGCGGTACAGGGCACATCCAGCGCGAACAGTGCACTGCCGGCGCGAATGCCCTTGATGGTGGCGAACGCCGCCTTGATCACCTTGCGGTAGTTGCGGTCGTTGCGGTCATCGGCCTTGCCGAGGCCCAGTAGCAGCACCCGCTTGGCTGCGACGTTGGGGATTCGGTGCAGCAGCAGGCTCTCGGCGACCTTGCCCTGAATATCGCCGCCGCCGAGGATGTCGGACAGGTAGCCGTTGCTGGCGCTGTCCAGGGTGCGCGCAGCGGGTGTCAGGGCGCCGTCGGCCTCGATGCCGACGATCAGCAATTCCGTTTCCAGCGCTTCGATGGCGCCGCTTACTATCTCGAAATCCATGATAGCTCCGTACAAGACTTTAAAAGCAGATTTAGGGATAATGCCGCATCCCGAGTGCAATGCACTATAAACTATTCGGGAGCCTCTGAATAAGTCCCGGTGACCTCGCCGCCCCGGGCCTTTTGTCGTGCAGGCTCCAAATACAGAATCAGGAAATCGCTGACGTTCATGACAGCGGTGGCCGGCGGTAACGAGACCCCCGGCCCCGGGACGCTTTCACGGATTCCAAACCGACAGGGTAGTGCGACTTGATCGTTTTTCGATACCTGACCCGCGAGGTACTGACCAGCACGGCCGCCGTCAGCGGTATTCTGCTGATGATCATCGTCAGCGGGCGTTTTATCAAATACCTCGGCGATGCCGCCGCCGGCAAACTGGCGCCGGAGCTGCTGACGCAGATGCTGCTGTTTCGCCTGCCGGGCTTTCTCGAGCTGATTCTGCCGCTCGGCCTTTTCCTCGGCATACTGCTGTCCTTCGGCCGACTCTATCTCGAGAGCGAAATGGTGGTCCTGCGTGCCTGCGGCGTCAGTCACAGGCGGCTGGTGCTCTATGCCCTGGGGCCTGCGCTCTTCGTCGCGCTGCTGGTCGGGTTTCTCGGGCTTTACCTGTCGCCCCTGGGCGCCGCGATGACCGACCGCGTCTATGAGCGCCAGGACAGTATCAGCGAGTTCGACACCCTGGTGCCGGGACGCTTCCAGCCGCTGCCGGGCGGCAACCGGGTCTCCTATACCGAAGGTCAGGCCGGCGACTCGGGCGGCCTCGAGAAGCTGTTCATCTCCGACAGCACCGGGGGCGGCCGTCCGGTGGTGGTGCTGGCCGATCGCGGCTACCGTTATGACAACGCCAATCGCAACCGCTACCTGGTGCTGCAGGACGGCGTCCGTTACGAGGGCATACCCGGCGAGGCCGACTACCGTCGAATCGATTACCGCGAGTACGGCGTGCGCCTGCCGGAGCCGAGCGGCGACAGCCGTCGCGACAAGCTCGAGTCGATGGCGACCCTGGCGTTGCTGGACGACGCGCGACCCGGCGCCGGGCGCAGCTTCACTGGCGACTGTCGCTGCCGGTACTGGCGCTGGTGGTGGCGCTGATCGCGGTGCCGATGAGCCGTACCAATCCGCGGCAGGGGCGTTTCGCCAAGCTGATTCCGTCCATCCTGCTGTATCTGCTCTACCTGACCCTGCTGGGGGCCGCGCGCAGTGGTGTCGAGGACGCCGAGACGCCGGTGGCGGCCCTCTGGCTGGTGCATGGCCTCTTCCTGGCGCTGGCACTGAATCTGATATTTGCAGAACGTTTCTGGGAGCAGCTCTACCATCGTCTGCCGTCCCTGCGCCGACTCAAGGGGAAGCATTCATGACCCGGCTCGATCTCTATATTGCCAGGCATGTGCTGGGCGCGATCCTGGTGGTCATGCTGATCGTGGTCGGGCTCGACCTGCTGTTCTCGCTGGTGGACGAGCTCGATTCGCTGAATGACCGATACGACATGCTGGAAGCGCTGATTTATCTGGGCATGACGGCGCCGCGCCGCATCTACGAGTTTCTGCCGCTGAGCTGCCTGGTCGGCTGCCTGATCGGTCTGGGGATGCTCGCATCCCATAGCGAACTGACCGTGATGCGGGCCGCCGGCGTTTCGACCGGGCGTATCGTGGCGGCCGTGATGAAGCCGGTGCTGGTACTGGTGGTTGGCGCGCTGCTGCTGGGCGAGTACGTAGTGCCCCATACCGAGCAGATCGCCCAGAGCCGGCGTGCGCTGGTGCAGTCCGGCGGCGAGGCCCTGAAATCGCGCCATGGCGTCTGGCATCGCGAGGGGGACGCCTTTATCCATATCAACGCGGTGCAGCCGGACGGCATCATTTTCGGTGTCACCCGCTATCGCATCGACGGTGACCGGGATCTGACATCGGCGAGCTATGCCCGGCGTGGCGAGTACCGTAACGGTGCCTGGCAGCTGGAAGAGGTGCGCGAGACGCTGTTCCACGGCGACCGCACCGAAGTGGTTACCCGTGACGGCGAGGTCTGGCAGTCGGGTCTTACGCCGACGCTGCTATCGGTCATCGTGGTCGAGCCGGTGGACCTGTCGATCACCGGCCTGCGGGCCTTTTCTGCCTATCTGGCGGAGCAGGGACTCAGCAGTGTCGATTACGAGCTGGCCTTCTGGAACAAGCTGCTGCAGCCGCTTGGCATCCTGGCACTGGTGCTGATCGGCATCTCGTTCATATTCGGGCCATTGCGCAGCGTGACCGTGGGACAGCGCCTGATCGTCGGCATCATGGTCGGACTGGTGTTCAAGTTCGCCCAGGACATGCTGGGCCCGGCCAGCAGCGTTTACGGTTTCACGCCGCTGCTGGCGGTGCTGCTACCGATCCTGGTGTGCCTGGCGGTCGGTGCCTGGATGCTGAAAAGAGCGAAGTAGGGTGGTAATGAGCGAAGCGAATTCCACCGGTGGGGGCGGACACGCTCTGCAGCCTGTTTCGATTGGCCTCGCCGGTGCCTGATGTCTTCGGTGGAATTCGCACCTTCGGTGCTCATTCCACCTTACGGCTTTTTCTTCTCGAGCTGCACGACCCGGGTATCGGAGAGCCGGTCGCCCCAACTGAGTTTTTCGTCGCCGATCAGGATCCAGAAGTAGCCGAGGCCGCACAGCAGCAGCGACGGGATCGCAACCATGTAGCGGGTCAGCGCCTGGGTCCAGTTGATATGGCCGCCGGCGACGGTCTGCACCCGCAGCTGCCAGGCCAGCATCCCCAGCGTCTGGCCGGAACGGGTCCAGAAGTAGGCGAAGAACAGGTAGGTGGCGACGAAGAGTACCGTGCGCCACAGCGGGCCATCGACCGCCTCGCCGCCGTTGAGCGTCACGGCGATGGCACCGAGCACCATCCAGAGCGCAATGACGAGCAGAGTGTCGTACAGCATCGCCAGCAGTCGGCGTGCAAGACTTGCCGGTCGCAGTACGCGCGGGCTCTCGGGGTAGGGAATATGCATAGTCACGTCATGAGTTAACAGAAAACAGTCAACAGCAGGGAGGTCTCAGAGTACGACCCTCACTGTCTTCTGTTAACTGTCCTCTGTCTCCTCTTACTTGAACGGCTTGACGTACTTCTCGAGGTATTCGGAGGCCAGGGCTTGCGCGGCTTTGGTCTGATCCGGGTCGAGCTTCATCAGCAGGCGCTTTTCGATTGCCGAGGCGGTGGCGTTCCCCAGCTGAGCCGAGTTGTGCATCCAGGCGTAGGCGATGACATTGGTATCGGCGCTGGTGTCGCGGCCATGATCGTTGGAGTAGAGCGTGCCGAGGAAGAACATGGCGTCCATGTGGCCTTGTTCGGCAGCCCGGCGGTACCAGCGCTCGGCTTCCTCGAAATTCTGCTCGACCCCGGTACCGAAGTTGTAGCAACGGCCGATGTTGTGCTGCGCCGCGACCAGACCCTGTTCGGCAGCCCGGCGATACCAGGTGTAGGCTTCCAGGGGTTGCGCTCGACACCGTAACCGAATTCGTACATTTCGCCGAGGCGGTTCTGGGCCCGGGCATCTCCTTCCTGGCCTGTGGCTCGATACGCTCGAGCTCCTTGCGGTACTCGATGTCCTGCAGACGGCGAAGGCTGTTGACGCTCTCGAGGTGACCCTGGTTGGCGCCGCGCTTGTACAGGGCCGCCGCCTTCTCGATATCCTGGTTCAGGCCCCAGCCGTTTTCGTACATCTGACCGAGCATGTTGAGGGCGTCAGGGTTGCCCTCCTTGCTCAGTTGCTCCAGCTCGTCCAGGGCTTCGTCGTAGTCCTGGCTCTCGAAGGCCCGGGTCGCCTTACCGAGATCGGCTGCCAGCAGCGGGGTGTTGTGCAGGCTCAATAACAGGCCTGCAGCCGCCAGAAGTGCTCTTTTGCTCATCGGAAATGGTGCTCCCTTGCGTCGCGGTTGGGAAACTCTGGATTCGAAATCGGGGCCCATTATAGCGACGCACCGGCACCGGGGAAACGGAGTGGGCCGAACCGGGATCAAAAGAAGTTAAGGTTGTTCTAATGTGAGGCGGAGCCGGGGATGGGGGGATCGAATGATGACGGGCCGCCCAGGCCGCCCGTCGGAGCAGGACTAGTCGCCGCGGGAGGCGTCGAGCAGCTCGATCATGTAGCCATCGGGATCCTTGACGAAGGCCAGCACGCTGTTGCCGTGTTTCATCGGGCCCGCCTCCCGCACGACCTGGCCACCCTTGGTCTTGATGATGTCGCAGGCTTCGTAGACATCGTCGACCTCGATGGCAATGTGGCCGTAGGCATTGCCCAGGTCATAGCTTCCCGTATCCCAGTTGTGGGTCAGTTCCAGCACGGTATTTTCGGATTCGTCGCCATAACCGAGAAAGGCCAGGGTAAAGCGGCCGTCAGGATAGTCCTTGCGCCGCAGCACGCGCATGCCCAGCAGTTCGGTATAGAAGGAGATCGACTTCTGCAGGTCGGAGACTCGCAACATGGTGTGTAGAATACGCATAACCACTTCTCCAAAAACATTGGCGCCGGTTCCCCGCGCCTTGCCCAAATCCGGTTCGAGTGCTGTATTATAGGGGCTTATTGATTAATTTACGGCAATCGAAAACCGATATCGCCTGACAGAGGGTGAGTCCCATGTTTCAAGAGTTCTCCAAACAGTTCGGCAGCTCCATGGATCCGTTCAAGGATCTGGTCAATATTCAGACCAAGATGCTCGAGGAACTGACCCGCCAGCAGATGGAATGCACCAAGTCCTGCATCGAGGCGACGATTCAGCAGACCAAGGAAATGCAGAAGTGCCAGAATGCCAATGACCTTCTGGAACTGCAGAAAGCCTATGCCAGGGAGCTCGAAGAGACGCTGCGTTGCGCGGGCGAACAGAATTTGAAGGCGCTGAACGACGCCCGCGCGGCGATCGAGAAGGTCACCCAGGAACAGTTCGACGCCTTTGACAGGAAGTAATCCTGGCCAAGTCTTTTGTGCGGAGCAGCGCTGATGGTCGCTGCTCTCCCCTCCCATTTTGTCTTTTTCCTGCCAGTAGCATCAGATGCCCGCGCCCATTGGATTATTCTTCGGTTCGACCACCGGCAATACCGCCGAGGTGGCAGAACGCATCGCCGCCCTGATCGGACCCGGCCAGGTCGACCTTTTCGATGTCGCCGACAATGGCCTGGCGGGCATCGACGACTACCGCCTGCTGATCTTCGGTATCCCGACCTGGGATTTTGGCGAGCAGCAGGAAGACTGGCTCGATATCTGGCACGAGCTCGACAGCCTGGAGCTGCCTGGCGTCCGTTTTGCGCTCTTCGGCCTGGGCGATCAAATCGGTTATGCGGAATGGTATCTCGACGCGATGGGGATGCTGCATGACCGGTTGCGTGACGCCGGTGCAGAGCCGGTGGGCTACTGGCCCCGCGAGGGCTACGACTTCGAGGCGTCGAAGGCGCTGACAGCCGACGGCAGCCGGTTTGTCGGGCTGGCGCTGGACGAGGACAGCCAGCGTGCCGAAACCGATGCCCGGATCGAGGCCTGGGTGCCTCAGGTGCTGGAAGCCTTCGGCCTATCCGGCTGACGGCGGACTGCGTTCAGTCGGGCTGCGCTCAGCCAGTACCAGAGCAGTCCTGCCGCCGGTATGGCGGCTGCCAGCGCAAAGGCGACACGGTAAGCCGCGGCCGGATAGTGGCCGGCACTGTCCGCTTCCCAGAGTTCGACGATACCGCCGAGTCCCCACTGGATCAGGAACGCCGAGACGAAGATGCCCAGGTTCAGACTGGTGCTGACCCGGCCGCTCTGGTGTCTCGGAAACTGCTGGGCGAGGCTCGCGAACATCAGCGAACCCGAAGTGCTGAAAAAGCCCAGTAGCGCCCAGAGAATCGCGTTGGGCGCGCCTCCGTCGAACTGCAGCAATATCATCAGCGAGACAAAGATCAGTATGCCGGCCAGACTCAGGTTGCGGGGCGGCAGCCCCAGGTGCTGCAGCCGGTCGGCGATCAGCCCCATCAGCAGGAAACCGGAAATCACGCCGCAGGCCATGACGAACAGCAGATCGGCGGCCTCGGTCGGTGACCGCTGCATCACTTCGCGCAGCCAGTCGCCGGCCCAGAGCGACTGTACGGCGATAAAGGTCGAGCTGCACAGCAGGCTGGCCGGCGCCACGCAATAGAAACGCGGATCCCGCACGATGCCGAGCACTGTTCTGAGCGGGTGTTCCGGTGTGCCCGTCGTCGCCTCGACGGCCCTTTTCGGGACCAGAAACCAGAGCAGCAGCGATGCCAGCATGCAGAGGCCGGCCATGGCGATGAAAAGCCCGCGCCAGTCGGTGATGCCCAGGGCCAGCTCCACCGGTGTGGTGGCCAGCATCGCCCCGATGCCTCCGCTGGAAAGCTGAATGCCGTTGACCAGCGGCAAACGGGCCGTCGGGAGCCAGAGCACATAGGCCTTGAAGGCACCCATCAGGCAGGCCGAAACGCCGATGCCGATCAATCCGCGGCCGATCAGCAGACCTGTCGCCGTTTCGGCGGTGGCGAAGACCAGGCTGCCGGCCGCGGCGATGAGCAGCAGGGCCGCGGTCAGTTTGCGCACCTCGATCCGGTCCAGCATCACCCCCAGTGGCAGCTGGCAGGCGGCGAAAGTGAGAAAGTAGAAGCTCGATATCAGCCCCAGGGTCGAGGCGTCGAGGCCGAGTTCGTCCACCAGTGCCGGCGATACCACGGCACCTATGACACGGAACAGGTACGACAGCATGTAGCCGAAGGCGAAGGGTATGATCAGTCGCAGCAGGGTGGTCATGGAAGCAGGATTCCGGAAAGGCGGGCGGTCAGTGCCTGTTTGGAGAGTGACAGCGACCAGGCCAGGATCGGCGCATGGCGATAAGGGATATGGAACGGCTTCCCTGTCGTCACTTGTCGCCTTCCCCTTAAGCTATCATTTAAAGCCGTTGGCGGATCGGTTAAAATACCGCCCTTTTTCTAATCTGCGAGTATCGAACGCAAGCGATGGAAATTAATCCGATCATCAACGCCCTCAAGGATATCGGCGAGCGTGCCGCTACCCTGCGCGTTTATCTCGATTATGACGGCAAGAAAGAGCGTCTGGAAGAGGTGGAGCGCGAACTGGAATCCCCGTCCGTCTGGGACGATCCCGACAACGCCCAGAAACTGGGTCGGGAGCGGGCGCAGCTCGAGGAAGTCGTGCGCACGCTGGAGGAGCTCGATAGCGGCTCGGCCGATGCGCGCGAGCTGCTCGATATGGCCGTCGAGGAGGATGATGCGGATACCGTCGCCGAAGTCGAGAAGGAAGTCGCAGCACTGACCTCGCGTCTGGAGAATCTCGAGTTCCGTCGCATGTTCTCCGGTGAAGCCGACGGCAACAATGCCTTCGTCGATATCCAGGCCGGCTCCGGCGGTACCGAGGCGCAGGACTGGGCCAACATCATGCTGCGCATGTATCTGCGCTGGGGTGAGGACAAGGGCTTCAAGACCGAGCTGATCGAGGTGTCCGAAGGCGAAGTCGCCGGCATCAAGAGTGCGACCATCCGCTTCGAGGGCGAGTATGCCTTCGGCTGGCTGCGTACCGAAACCGGCGTTCACCGACTGGTGCGCAAGTCGCCGTTCGATTCCGGCGGCCGTCGTCATACCTCCTTCGCCTCTGTCTTCGTGTCGCCCGAGATCGACGACAACGTCGAGATTGAAATCAATCCGGCGGACCTGCGTATCGATGTCTACCGCGCCTCCGGCGCCGGTGGTCAGCACGTCAACCGAACCGAGTCGGCGGTGCGTATTACGCATGTCCCGACCAATACCGTCGTACAGTGCCAGAGCCAGCGGTCGCAGCACCAGAACAAGGACTTCTGTATGAAGCAGCTGCGCTCCAAGCTCTACGAGCTGGAGATGCTCAAGCGCAACGAGGCGGCACAGAAACTGGAAGACTCCAAGGCCGATATCGGCTGGGGCAGCCAGATCCGTTCCTACGTGCTCGACGACAGCCGCATCAAGGATCTGCGTACCAACGTCCAGACCTCGAACTGCGACCGGGTCCTGGACGGCGACTTGGACATGTTCATCGAAGCCAGCCTCAAGGCCGGCCTCTGAGCGTCCGATCCCGCTTCCGGAATTTAACGACTGACTGATAAAGGTTCACCGATGTCCGAGAACATCCAGCCGCAAGACGAAAACCGCCTGATCGCGGAGCGGCGCGAGAAACTCAAGGCGCTGCGCGAGCAGGGCAACGCCTTCCCGAACAGCTTCCGCCGCGACAGCTATGCCGCCGATCTGCAGCAGGCCCACGGCGACAAGAGCAAGGAAGAGCTGGCCGAGGCCGGCATCCAGGCGGCGGTTGCCGGGCGCGTGATGCTCAACCGCGGCGCCTTTGTGGTGTTGCAGGACATGAGTGGCCGCATCCAGCTGTACGTCAACAAGGGCGCCCGCAATTTCGCCAAGTCGCTGGACCTGGGGGATATCATCGCGGTGCGCGGTGAGCTGCACAAGTCCGGCAAGGGCGACCTTTACGTCGACATGCAGGAATTCGAGCTTCTGACCAAGAGCCTGAGGCCGCTGCCCGACAAGCACAAGGGGCTGCAGGACACCGAGATGCGCTACCGCCAGCGCTATGTCGATCTGATCACCAACGAGCCCTCGCGCAAGGTGTTCGAGGTACGTTCCGGCATCGTCGCGGCGATTCGCCGCTACCTCAGTGAGCGCCGTTTCCTCGAGGTCGAGACACCGATGCTGCAGGCGATCCCGGGCGGTGCCAGCGCGCGGCCGTTCGTCACCCACCACAATGCCCTCGATATCGGCATGTATCTGCGCATCGCGCCGGAGCTCTACCTCAAGCGGCTGGTGGTCGGCGGCTTCGAGCGGGTGTTCGAGATCAACCGCAACTTCCGCAACGAAGGGCTGTCGACCCGGCATAACCCCGAGTTCACGATGATCGAGTTCTATCAGGCCTACGCCGACTACCGCGACCTGATGGACCTGACCGAGGATATGCTGCGCACAGTGGCGCAGGAAGTGCTGGGCACCAGCACCATCGTCAACACCGTGCGCAACGAAGAGGGCGAGGTGCTCGAAACCTTCGAATACGACCTGGCCAAGCCGTTCCAGCGCCTGTCGGTGTTCGATTCCATCCTACACTACAATCCGGACATCACTGCCGAAGCCCTGGCCGACGAGCATGCCGCACGCCAGATCGCCGAGCGCCTCGACATCGAACTGAAGGATGGCTGGGGACTGGGCAAGGTGCAGATCGAGATCTTCGAGAAGACCGTCGAGCACCGTCTCGATCAGCCCACCTTCATTACCGAGTATCCGACCGAAGTCAGCCCGCTGGCGCGTCGCAGCGACGACAATCCCTTCGTCACCGACCGCTTCGAGTTCTTCGTCGGCGGCCGCGAACTGGCCAACGGCTTCTCCGAGCTCAACGATGCCGAGGACCAGGCCGAGCGCTTCCGCGCGCAGGTGGCCGAGAAGGAAGCCGGCGACGATGAGGCGATGCATTACGATGCCGACTTCATCAATGCGCTGGAATACGGGCTGCCGCCGACCGCCGGCGAGGGCATCGGCATCGACCGGCTGGTGATGCTGTTCACCGATTCGCCGTCGATCCGCGACGTCATTCTGTTCCCGGCCATGCGGCCACGCGTCTGAGCCGGGACAATCTGCAGCAGGGCGCGCACTGGCGATCCCTGCTGTTTCCGTCATCGTCGCGCCGGGTACCGGGCAAGCGCTACCTCAACATGGCGCTGCGCTGCCTGCACCTGGTCGGTATCGCGGGACTGGCCGGTCATTTCCTCTACCGGTTGCCGCCCGAACAGTGGCTGGGCTTTCTCTGGCTCGGCTTTGGCGCGGGGCTGGCGATGGTGTTGATGGAGCTCTATCGCGACGGCGTCTGGCTGCTGCAGCTGCGCGGCCAGGCGATCCTGCTGAAACTGCTGCTGCTCGGGCTGGTCATTCCCTGGCCCGGGTTGATGGCG
The DNA here is from genome assembly GCF_042661465.1 of Marinobacterium aestuariivivens. NCBI lineage: Bacteria > Pseudomonadati > Pseudomonadota > Gammaproteobacteria > Oceanospirillales > Oceanospirillaceae > Marinobacterium > Marinobacterium aestuariivivens. The sequence continues at coordinate 3,294,547 of NZ_JBHSWE010000001.1, forward strand.
CCGGTGTTCGTACTGATCATTCTGATCTCGGGTTTCTTCGCCCATGCACCGGGCAAGATCCGGTACTATTCGCTCTACCACGGTCGGGTGATCAAGGCGCTGCGCGATGCCGACGGCTCGATCAAGGATTCAGGGCAGCCCTGAAGAACAAGGACGGAGCCGGTGCGATTCGCGTCGCGCGGCCACAGTCTGCGTTGTCCCGTTATTCTGCGAAGAACGATCGAAAAGGAGATAAAGGATGGTACTGGAGCAGGCCCCGAGCTGGCAGCCGGCGCTGGTCGCCGAGTTCGAGCAGCCCTATATGCAGGAACTGAAGCAGTTTCTGCGTACCGAGAAGGACCGGCAGAAAGTCATCTACCCCCGTTCGGATCACTGGTTTCACGCCCTCGAGGCGACGCCGCTGGAGCAGGTGCGGGTGGTGATTCTCGGCCAGGACCCCTACCATCAGCCTGACCAGGCCCACGGGCTCTGCTTTTCGGTATGCCCCGGCATCAGGGTGCCGCCGTCGCTGCAGAACATCTACAAGGAACTGAAGTCCGATCTCGGCGTCGAGCCGGTACGCCACGGTTTTCTCGAGAGCTGGGCGCGGCAGGGTGTGCTGCTGCTCAACAGCGTGCTGACGGTGGAGCAGAGCCTGGCCGGGTCGCACCAGGGTAGGGGTGGGAGCAGTTCACCGACCGCGTGATTCATGCGGTCAACGACAGCTGCGAGCACGTGGTTTTCCTGCTCTGGGGCAGTTATGCCCAGAAGAAGGGCGCCTTTATCGACCGCAGCCGTCACCTGGTTTTGCAGGCGCCGCACCCGTCGCCGCTGGCGGCGCACCGCGGCTTTTTCGGCTGCCGCCATTTCAGTCAGGCGAATACCTATCTCGAGGCCCATGGTCGCGGTGCGATCGACTGGCAGCTGCCGGCCGATCCGGTATGAGGGTGCCGGTGATCGTTAACATCGGCGTATAATGTTTGTCCGATGCCCCGCTTTTGGGCATCGTTAAGGGCGGGGCGCAACAGAATGTCGCCCCCGTCTTTGGACGATTCTGTCCATAACCCTGTTATGCAGAACCTGAAGTCGAATCATGACAACCAACGACAAGGCTAGAACCGCCAAGCCCGGCGCAGACGAGGTTTACGACCGGATCTGGAGCGCCATCATGGAGCGCAAGCTGCAGCCAGGCACCCGTCTCAAGGAGGAGGATCTCTGCGAGGTGTTCCAGACCAGCCGTGGCGGCATCCGCAAGGTATTGCAGCGCCTGGCCCATCACAACCTCGTCAACCTGGTGCCCAACAGCGGTGCCTACGTCGCCAAGGCGACGGTCAAGGAAGCGCGGGAGGTGTTCCAGGCGCGGCGGCTGATCGAGACCGAACTGGTGCGAGAACTGACGCAGACCTTCACGCCGGCGAAGAAACAGGCGCTGGAGGATCATGTCGCGCTGGAAGAGCAGGCGCACAGGGATGGTGACCTCAACCGGCGCATCCGCCTGTCGGGCGAGTTCCATCTGAAGATCGGCGAACTCGCCGACAAGCCGGTACTGACGCACTTCCTGCGCGAGATCGTTTCCCGCACATCGCTGATCATCGCCCAGTATCAGCTGGCCAGCGCCCGTCATGCCGAGCAGACGGCCAGGCATCCCTGCTGCGAGCACCGCGGGCTGATCGACGCTTTCGAGCAGCGGAACGCCGACAGAGCGGTCGAACTGATGATGGAGCATCTTTGCCACCTCGAGGATCAACTGGACCTGGCCTCCGGCATCAATGGCGCCATTGACCTCAAGTCGATCTTCGCCGGCTAGGGCGGGGGCCAACCCGGCCCTGTCCTGAAAATACCTCAGGACACTTGTTGACTCTATTGTTAACAAATTTCTAGTGTCGCCCTTGTATTCCGTCGCCCGTTTAGCACCCTGCTGCCCCGATACCCTGATGTTTCGGGCATTCTCAAGACCCATGCCTGCGCATGGGTCCCCAGTTGCTCGCCTGCCGATTGGCCTCCCCAGCTGAATTTCGCTGCATCATATCCGTATTTGTTGAAATTATTGTAAACAATAATGTTTGCAAAAATGTCTCGATATGGACTATTTTTGGGGTGTCATTCAGCCCGGTGCAACCCATATCGGGAACCGAGCGGGTCCCGAGATGCAGGACGCTCAGGGCAGGTGAGGCGACAGATGGAATGAGTTTGTGAACGTTATTGTTCGCAATGAAAGAGCTCGGTGGCATCCTCAGGATGACCGGACATAACAATAAACGGTGGAAACCATGGGCGAAAATCTAACAATTAAAAAAATCGACACCAGTCTTCACAACGAGGATCTGGCGCCGATTCCGGCGGAGAAACGAACCTGGGGCTGGTTCGAAATCTTCAACGTCTGGTCCAACGACATTCAAAGCCTGTTCGGCTATACGCTGGCGGCCTCCCTCTTTATCACGTACGGCCTCAGCGGTTGGGCGGTTTTTGCCGCCATTATCCTGGCCGGTTTCATCGTCATGGGATTGGTGAACCTTTCGGGCAGACCGAGTGTCCGCTATGGCATTCCCTATCCGGTCATGGCCCGCGCCAGCATGGGCGTGCGCGGAGCCAACTTTCCGGCAGTGATCCGCGGCATCGTGGCGATCTTCTGGTATGGCGTGCAGACCTACTTCGCGTCGACGGCCATTGCATTGCTGATCAATACGCTCTTCGCGGTCGAAAGCACCGCGACTTTCCTCGGCATGACCGGAGTCGACTGGCTCTCCTTCGTGCTGGTCTGGTGTTTTCAGATCTACCTGTTCTGGCGCGGCATGGAGTGGATCACCCGCTTCCTCAACTGGGCAGGTCCCTTCGTCTATCTGGTCATGTTCGCGCTGATGGCGGTGATCTGGTACAAGGCGGGCGGCGGTCTTTTGGATGCCGTGGGCACCATATTCAGCGGCGCATCCGATTACGAAGGCAGCAGCTTCTCCGCCTTCGTCGCCATCGTCGGTACCATGATCGCCTATTTTGCCGCGGTGGTGATCAATTTCGGCGACTTCTCCCGCTTCGTGCGCAATGAAGCCGAGATGAAGAAGGGCAACCTGCTCGGGCTGCCGGTCAGCCTGGCGGTATTCTCCTTTATCGCCCTGTTCGTGACGGCGGGTACCGTGGTGCTGTTCGGCGAAGCCCTGACCAACCCGACCGATATCATCGCGAGGGTCGACAACACCTTTCTGACTGTCGTCGCCGCCATCACCTTCTTCGCCGCCACCATCGGCATCAACCTGGTGGCCAACTTCGTGCCGCCGGCCTACGACATCGCCAATCTGGCACCGAGCAAGATCGACTTCCGCATGGGCGGTCTGATCACCGCGGTGATCGCCTTCTTCATCGGTGGTCTCTGGGTTTCGGTGGTCAGCCAGATCGGCATCGCGGGTTTCGTCGATACCCTGGGTGCCGTGCTGGCGCCGGTATACGGCATCATGATCGTCGACTACTACCTGATCAAGGGCGGCAATCTCGATATCCAGGACCTGTTCTCGGCCGATCCCGGGGGCAAGTACTACTATGATGGTGGCTGGAACAGAAAGGCGATCATCGGCTTCAGCGCGGCAGCGATCTTCTCCGTCGCCACTGTCTGGGTACCCGCCCTGGCTGCGCTGGCGGGTTATGGCTGGGTGATCGGCGCGATACTCGGTGGTCTGATCCACTGGGGGCTGATGCGCGGCTCTGCCGTGCCGGCTGCGCAACAGGTCTGAATTCGGCGCCCGGCACGGCGATGGCCGGGCCGCTGCAAACCCCCGTTATTCCTGCTCCAGGGCCCATACTTTGTATGGGCCTTTTTTCGTGGCGCGCCAGGGATGGCGCTGTTCCGGTACGCAGCAGATCGATTGCGCAAAACCGAAAGTGATGGTGAAAGGCCGCCCCCGAGCTCCGGGACGGGCGATGGCGGGCTGTAATGTTGTGATCGATAATATTGAATTATGAATTCAAAAGTGTCAGTATCGGTAAAAAACACCCGTACAAGGGCCGCTTATGAAAATACTGCTTCTCAATCCAAACACCTCCGATGTCCTCACCGATCAGCTGGCCGAGGTGGCACGAAAGTATGCTGCCGCCGGCACCGAGATCGTTCCGGCCACCGGGACCTTCGGCGTTCCCTATATTGCCAACCGCGCCGAGGCGGTCATCGGCGCCAACGCGGCGCTGGAGATCCTGGCGCAGCAACACCGCAACGTCGATGGCGCCATCCTGGCCGCGTTCGGCGATCCGGGGCTCGGCGCTGCCCGTGAGCTGTTCGACATTCCGATTGTCGGGCTGGCAGAGGCGGGCATGCTCACCGCCTGCATGGTCGGCAAGAAATTCGCCATCGTGACTTTCTCGACCGCGCTGGGGGCCTGGTATCGGGAGTGTGTCGAATGGAATCAGCTGCAGGACCGCTGTTGCGCGATCCGCATGCTGGACCAGTCGTTCAAGTCGATCGGTTCGGTGCGCGACGAGAAGGAAGCGCTGCTGGCGGAACTGGCCAACAGGGCCGTAGAGGAGGATGGCGCCGATGTCATCGTGCTTGCCGGCGCGCCGTTGTCCGGGTTGGCGGACCGCATCCGGGATCGCGTACCGGTGCCGATGATCGACTGCTGTGCCGCGGCGATCAAGCAGATCGAAGGGCTGGTGACGATGCAGCTCAAGGCACCGGAGGTGGGTACCTTCCGACGCCCTGGCGCCAAGGATACCCGTGGTTTGAACGACCTGCTGGCGGCGCGTATCGAGCACCGTGACTAGGAGCCTGTCGGACTTAACACTGATCTACTGCGGAAAAGCCGATTTTGGCCATTTTTTGAGCGCTTCCTTGTTAAATAGAACCACTATTCGCCGCAGAATCGCTCAAAAACTGACTCAAAACGGACTTTCCCTCGCTACGATCGGCTAAGTCAGACAGGCTCCTAGGACTGGGCAAAACACAACGGGAGTGAAGCATGAACGATCTGGCGAACAATCTTGCGCAGATGAATCTGACGACCCTTTGCCGGGCGGTGGCCGGGGGCGAAATCAGTCTGAGCGAGGTGGCGGGGGCTTTCACCGCCATCGCAACTGAGCGCAACCCCGATCTCAACGCCGTGGTTCGCTTCGATGCCGCCTGGCTGCAGCGGCAGGCGCGAGAGCTCGAGGCACGGGTCGCGGCCGGCGAACGGCTGCCGCTGCTTGGCGTGCCCTTTACCGTCAAGGACACGATCTGGGTCGAAGGCCGTACCGCAACCCAGGGCTCTGAGCTGTTCGCGGACTTCGTCGCGCCCCGGGATGCGGTGTCCGTTGCCCGGCTGCGCCAGGCCGGCGCGCTGATCCTGGGTCACAGCAACAGTTCGGAGTTCGCCTGCAAGGGCGTGACCACCAACAAGCTCTACGGTCCGACCCGCAACCCCTGGAATGCGACGATGACGCCGGGCGGTTCGTCAGGGGCGCGGCGGCGGCGGTTTCGGCCGGCCTCGGGCCTTTCGCGCTGTGCACCGACGGCGGCGGCTCCACCCGGCGTCCGGCGGCGCATAGCGGCGTGGTCGGCTTCAAACCCTCCTGCGGGCTGATTCCGCACCCGACCGGTTTCCAGGAGCCGCTGTTCGGTAATGGCGTGATCGGCCTGATGACGCGCCGGATCGACGATCTGGCGCCGGTCCTGTCGGTGCTGGCCGGTGCCCATCGCTACGACGCCGATACCCCCGAGGGAGGTGCTGCGTCACTCGGGCACTGCACGGACGTAAAGGGTGTCCGTGTCGCCTTCAGCCCGCGTTTCGGCCTGACTGTGCCAGTCGATCCCGAAGTCGCGGCGGCGACCCGGGCGGTGGCGGACGCTCTGGAGAGTGCCGGTGCCATCGTCGAGGAGCGCGACCCGGTCTGGCCGCAAGGTGCCGGTGAGGACGCCTTTTCCACGCTACAGTTCGCCGGACTGGCCGCGCTCTATGGCGACGCCTTCCGGCAGGATGCGCTGAGGTTCGACCCCGATATCGCGGCGCAGATCGAAAAAGGCCTGTCCCTGAACGGCGCCGAAGTGGCCGCGGCCTACTTCCACCGTGCCGAACTGTACCGGGCCATGGCGGACCTGTTCGCGGCCAGCGATGCGGTGCTGACGCCGACGACGCCCTGTACCGCCTGGCCGTTTAGCGAACTGGGGCCGGCGACGATCGACGGTGTCCCGGTGTCCCCGCGTGGGCATGCGGTCTTCACGCCGATCGTCAATCACACCTTTCATGCGGCGGTCTCGGTCCCCTGCGGCCTGGCCTCCAACGGCCTGCCGATGGGCGCCCAGATCATCGTGCCGCGCTTTCAGGATGCCCGCGCACTGGCACTGGGGCGTGTCGTGGAACAGGCCTTCGGCGATCCGTTCGCCGTGCCCCGGTGGCCCATGGATCGAAGGGCCGGATAACGAAACGGGATGGCACCTGCCATCCGAACAACTGCACCAATCCAAACTCTGTTGGAGTGAGCAATGAAAACAACAATCAAGAAGCTACTGGTTTCAGCCGTCATGACCGCCGGCCTGGTCGCTGGTACCTCGAGCGCCGATACCATCCGTCTCAGCACCACGGTGTCCGACTCGTCGAACTGGGTCAAGGCGGCGAACAAGTTCAAGGAGCTTGTCGAAGCGCGCAGCGAGGGCGAGCACAAGGTTGAAGTGTACGCCAATGGCACCCTGGTCAGCGGTAACGACCGGGTCGAGCTGGAGATGGCCCAGGCGGGCGCGGTCGATATCATCATGAAATCGACACCCTGGCTGAGCCAGTTGAACCCGGATTTCATCGTCGTCTCCATGCCCTGGATTTTCCCCGATACCGATGCGGCGATGGCCGTCATGGACGGGCCCGTGGGCGACAAGCTGTCCGCGAAGCTGGAATCCCAGGGCATTCGGGCGCTGGCCTGGGGCTCCGGCAGCTTCTTTCAGCTCTATACCAATCCCGGCCCGATCGAGACCGTGGATGATATCGCCGGTGTGAAAATCCGTACCCCGGGGCTGGAGCTCTATCTCAATTCCTGGTCGTCCATTGGCTCCGTACCGGTGGCCATGAGCTTTGCCGAAGTGTTCAGCGCCCTGCAGGCCGGCGCCATCGATGGCGGTATCTCGCCGATTCCGCTGATCTACTCGTCCCGTTTCTACGAGGTCAGCAAGAACATTTCGATGGTCAACTTCTCGTTCGAGGCGATCGGCATGCTGGCGAGCAATGTCTTCTGGGCACGGCTGTCCGATGACGACAAGGCCCTGGTCGCCCAGGCGGCCAAGGACGCGATGATCCATCAGCGTGAAGTCGCGGCCAGCGAGGAGACCGAACTGGCCAGGGTCATGGAGGCGTCGGGTGTCAGCATCCATACGCCGTCCGAGGAAGCGCTTGCCGGATTCAAGGCCAAAGTGGCGCCGGTCTATGCTGAGTTCAAGGAGAAAGTCGGTGCCGAGCTGGTCAGCGAGGTTGAAGCTCAAGTCAAGGCTCTGAGTCACTAGGACCGCTCCCGCAACTGCCGCGGCCGGGCATCGGTCCGGCAGTCGCGGGCTCAGCCGGTTTGCGCTCGAAGGAGACGGATAATGAAATATGTCGCTGCAAAAGCCACAAGCTGGCTCGACAGGCTGGAAAAATTCACGGTTGTCACGTTCTGCGGCTCCATCGTAATCCTGATATTCATGGGGGTACTGTCCCGGTACTTCTTCCATTATTCGATCGCCTGGTCCGAGGAGCTGGCCCGGTTTCTGTTTCTTTTGGGGGCGCTGTTCGGTGCGGCCTCGGCGTGCAAAACCGGCCAGCATGGTGGTATTCCGCTGCTGGTAGACAAGTTTCCCCCGGCGCTGCAGCGGGTCACGGAGGTCTTTGTCGGCATCTGCATGCTGGTCTTTATCGGCTACCTCGCCTGGCAGAGTTACGGCACGACCATGCGAGCCCTGGCCAGCGGCCAGACCAGCATGACGACGGGCATCTCGATCTGGGTGATCAACCTGGGCATGTTCCTGGCGTTTTGCCTGGCATTTGTGCGCACCGTTCAGGGGCTGATTATCGGTGCCTATCGTATCGACAAGCCGATAGTGGAATAAATTATGGAACTGCTTACCAATCCTGCCGTTATCGGACTGATGGTGTTCTTTGGCTTTCTGGCACTGAACGTCCCGGTATTCGTCGCCATAGGGCTTGCCGGCCTGATGGCTTTCGTGGTGTTCGAAATTGCGCCCCTGAGCGTGATTCCCTACGTGTTCTCCGGATCCCTTGATTCGTTTCCGCTGCTGGCAACGCCGCTGTTCATCATCGCCGGCAACTTCATCACCCGCACCGGTATCGCCACCAAGCTGGTGCGCCTTGCGGAGCTGGTGCTGGGACCGGTGCCCGGCGGTCTGGCACTGACGGTGCTGGTAACCGGGGCGGTGCTCGGTTCCATGTCCGGCTCCAATATCGCCACGGTGGCGGCGCTCAGCTTCCTGGTGCAGCCGATGGTCGAGCGCGGTTACGATCGTGGCTTCGCGGTCGCCGTGGTCGCGGCGGGCTGTACCTTCGGTGTGGTGATTCCCCCGAGCATAGGCTTTATCATCTACGGCGTTATCACCGAATCCTCCATTCCGAAGCTGTTCGCGGCCGGTATCGGCCCGGGTCTGACGATGCTGCTGATTCTGGGCGGCTATGTGCTCTACGTCTCGAAGAAGCGGGGTTACAAGGGTGCAGACCTGGAAAATCGTAGCTGGTCGACGTTTTTCGAGGCCTTCAAGGATGCGTTCTGGGGGCTGATGGCACCTGTCATCATTCTCGGTGGTATCTACTCGGGGGTCTTTACCGCGACCGAAGCGGCGGCCGTCGCCGTGGTCTACCTGTTCGTGATCGACCGGTTGGTGTACAAGCAGATCTCCTTTGCGCAGCTGCCGGACGTGATCTTCGAGTCGGGGCGCACCATCGGCGTGATCGTGCTGATCATTGCGACTTCGGCCGTTTACGGCTGGGTGATGCAGACCCAGGGCCTGGCCACCATGCTCAACAGCTTCATACTGGATACCAGTGGCGGCAACGCGATCGTGATCCTGCTGTTCTTCAATCTGGTGTTGCTGGTGGCGGGTGCCTTCCTGGAACCCATTGCGGCGATGTATCTGCTGGTGCCGCTGTTCAAACCGACGCTGGAAGCGATCGGCTTCGACCTGGTGCATTTCGGCGCGGTACTGACGGTGAACCTGTCGATGGCGCACCTGACACCGCCGGTCGGGGTGGGGCTGTTCCTGGCGTCGCAGCTGGGCAAGGTGCCCTTCGCCACGGCTGCCCGTTATGCCATTCCGTTCGTGCTCTGCGAGGTGGTGGTGATCCTGCTGGTCACCTACGTGAAGCCGATCGCGATGTTCCTGCCTTCGCTGCTGGGCTGAAGCGTCCGGCAGTGCGGACCTTTGCGGTCCGATCGACGCCCCCGGCTGCGGCCGGGGGCGTCGCCATTTTCAGCGTCTGCGTGTTCCGCCCTGCTGGGTCGGTCGGGGCGAGGCTATACTTCATGGAGGTCATGATCGCCGGCCCTGACGATGAAGGAAAACCTCGAGATTCGACAGATCGATCCGAGTCTGCATAATGCGGATCTGGCGCCGATCCCGGTCGACAAACGCCGTTGGGGCTGGTTCGAGATATTCAATGTCTGGGCCAACGACGTCCAGAGCCTCTTCGGCTATACCCTGGCCGCATCGTTGTTTATCACCTATGGCCTCAATGGCTGGGCCGTGTTTGCCGCCATTATTCTGGCCGGTGTTTTCGTCATGCTGCTGGTCAACCTGTCCGGCAACCCCAGCGTTCGTTACGGCATTCCCTATCCGGTGATGGCACGCGCCAGCATGGGCGTGCGCGGGGCCAATTTCCCGGCGATGATTCGCGGTATCGTGGCGATCTTCTGGTATGGCGTGCAGACCTACTTCGCCTCGACCGCCATCGCGTTGCTGATCAATGCCCTCTTCGGTATTGAAGAAAGCCGGACGCTGCTGGGTATGACGGCGGTGGACTGGTTGTCCTTCGTGCTGGTCTGGCTGTTTCAGATCTTTCTGTTCTGGCAGGGCATCGGGTGGATCACGCGTTTTTTGAACTGGGCGGGCCCCTTTGTCTATCTGGTGATGATTGCCCTGATGATCGTGATCTGGGTGCAGGCGGGCGGCGGACTGCTCGATGCCGTCGGTACCATCTTCAGCGGCTCCTCGAGCTATACGGGCAGTGACTTCTCGGCGTTTATGGCGATTATGGGCACGATGATCGCCTATTTCGCCGCGGTAGTGATCAATTTCGGCGACTTCTCACGCTTTGTCCGCAACCATGCCCAGATGCGTCTGGGTAACCTTCTGGGGTTGCCGTTCAATCTGGCGCTGTTTTCATTTATCGCGCTTTTTGTCACGGCCGGTACGCTGGTGCTCTTTGGCGAGACCCTAACCAACCCTGCCGATATTGTCGAGCGTGTCGACCACAAGCTGTTGACGGTGGTGGCGGCAATTACGTTCTTTGCGGCGACAGTTGGCATCAACCTGGTGGCCAACTTCATTCCGCCTGCCTATGACCTTGCCAACCTGATGCCGAGCCGGATCAGCTTTCGTATCGGCGGACTGATTACGGCAGTGATTGCGTTCTTTATCGGCGGCCTCTGGGTGTCGCTGGTGAGTCAGATAGGCATTGCCGGCTTCGTCAACACGCTGGGCGCAGTGCTGGCACCGGTGTATGGCATCATGATGGCGGACTACTACATTATCCAGCGTCGCCATCTGGATATTCAGGCGCTGTTTTCGGCAAAGCCCGGGAGCCGCTATTACTTCAACGGTGGCTGGAATCTGAGAGCGGTCTGCGCCTTTGTTCTGGGCAGTCTCTTCTCCGTCGCATCGGTCTGGCTGCCGGCGCTGGAGGTTCTGTCGGGCTATTCCTGGGTGATGGGCGCCGTTATCGGCGGGGTGTTGCATCTGCTGTTTATGAGCGTGGCACGTAGCTGATTCATGCCCTCCGGCGAGTCCGGCCGACAGCGGTACAGTCGGCCGGGCAGGCAGGAGCAAACCTATATGGACTTCAGCGGATAGTGTGCGGGGTAGGGCAACTGAGCGACGCCGGAGTCGATGGCGGCGCGGGCCACGGCATCGGATACGATCGTCAGCAGGCGCGGGTCGGTGGCCTTGGGCAGAATGTAGTCGTGGCCGAATTCGAGGCTGTCGATCTCGTAGGTGGCCAGCACTGCGGCCGGTACAGCTTCGCGCGCCAGCTCGGCAATGGCGCGGGCCGCCGCCATCTTCATCTCTTCGTTGATCGTGCTGGCCCGCACATCCAGGGCGCCGCGGAAGATATAGGGAAAGCCGAGGACGTTGTTGACCTGGTTCGGATAATCGGAGCGACCGGTGGCGACGATGACGTCCGGGCGGGTTTCGCGCGCCAGTTCCGGACGGATCTCCGGATCCGGGTTGGCGCAGGCGAAGACCACCGGGTTGTCGGCCATCTTTTCCAGCTGCAGCGGCGAGAGCATGTCCGGGCCCGAGAGGCCGACGAAGACATCGGCGCCGTCGATGGCATCGTCCAGGGTGCGGGCCGGCGTATCGATGACGAAGGCCGCCTTCTCGGCGGTGAGGTCGTCGCGATCGCTGTGGATCACGCCCTTGCGGTCGAGCATGAAGATGTTCTCGCCGCAGGCGCCGAAGCTCTGCAGCAGGTTCATGCAGGCGGTCGCGGCGGCGCCGGCGCCGAGGCAGACGATGCGGGCTTCGGCCAGCGACTTGCCGGCGATCTCGAGGGCGTTCAGCATGCCGGCGGCGGTGACGATGGCGGTGCCGTGCTGATCGTCATGGAACACCGGAATATTGCAACGCTCGATCAGCGCCCGTTCGATTTCGAAGCATTCCGGCGCCTTGATGTCCTCGAGATTGATGCCGCCGAAGCTGTCGGCGATGGCGGCAACGGTATCGATGAAGGCGGCAGGTTCGGCGAGATCCACCTCGAGGTCGATCGAGTCGATGGCGGCGAAGCGCTTGAACAGCAGCGACTTGCCTTCCATCACCGGCTTGCTGGCCAGCGCGCCGAGGTTGCCGAGGCCGAGGATGGCGCTGCCATTCGAGATCACGGCCACCAGGTTGCCCTTGGCGGTGTAGCGGTAGGCATTGGCCGGATCCCTGGCGATTTCACGTACGGGCTCGGCGACGCCGGGGCTGTAGGCCAGGGCCAGGTCGCGGGCGGATTCGGCGGGTTTGGTCAGGCAGACGCCGATCTTGCCGGGCTGCGGGAGCTCGTGATAATCGAGCGCCTGTTGCTTGAGGGTGTCACTCATGGTTGTGCTTCCGAAGGGTTGGCGCCTGGAGCGGCGCGCAGGGAGTTAGAGTTAACAGCTATGAGGTAACAGTTAACAGTGCCCAGGGGGCGCTTGCTTGCGGTGAAACCAGCTGGTTACCGGTTACTGTTTTCTATCTTTTGAATCTCTTTGATGGCGTCGCCGGTCTTGCAGACATGCTCAAAGAGGATCCGGCCGGCGAGCAGGCTGTCGCGGGCACGAAGAGCCTCGAGGAGCGCACGGTGCTCGAGAACGGACTGGTCCCAGTGTGCATGGGAGAGGGTGGTCAGGTAACGTCCCCGACGGGTCTTGCCGCTGAGCCGTCCATGCAGCTGTTGCAGTTCACGGTTGCCGCATAGGTCGATGACCCACTGGTGTATTCGCTGGTTGAGGTCAAAGTATTCCTGGGGCCGGCCGGCGTTGTAATGAACTTCCATCTCGAGCTGCAGTTGCTCCAGCAGGGCCAGATCCTCTTCGCTGATCCGGGTGGCCGTCATCTCCGCGGCCTGACGCTCGAGTCCGCTTAGCACTTCGACCAGTTCGATCAGTTCGGCGGTGGTGACCGTCGCAACGCGGGATCCTCGATGCGGCTCGATGATGATCAGTCCTTCGCTCTGCAGTACCTTAAGTGCCTCGCGCAGTGGCGTGCGCGAGATATCGAGCAGACTGCACAGTTCGATCTCGTCGACGCGGCTTCCCTCGGGCAGTGTTTCTTCTGTGATCATCCGCCGCAGATGCTCGGCGACTTCCTCGTGAAGCAGACGCCGTTTCATGCTGGCGGGGCCTGAAAACCGAATGGGTTTGTTCATGTCCAGTTTTCCTCTGTTCACGCGGACGTTTTCGGCTCGCCCGGTGGGCGGCGCGTTATAGTAATTTAAATAATTAAATATAAAAAATTATTTATTTTATCCGGTTTTCGATGTCATGGGGTTTACGGGTGCGGGTCCGGGCTAACCGACTGCCAAAAGTCTTTCGCCCGCAGAGCGAGTGCCCACAGAACAATGTCCTGGTTGTGGGAGCCCGGTCCTCTGGGCGAATGTTCCCAGCCCTGGCCAATTCGCCCGCAGAGCGGGCTCCCACAAGGATTTAATGAGACATCACTCCTCGCGGATGCTGTGATTGGACATGTGTTCGAGGCCCTTGATCATGCCGGAATGATCCCAGCCGGCACCGCCTAGCGCGACACAGGTGCTGAATATCTGCTGGGTGGTGGCGGTGTTGGGCAGGTTCAGCGCCAGCTCGCGGGCGCCGGTCAGCGCCAGGTTGAGGTCCTTCTGGTGCAGCGCGATGCGAAAGCCGGGGTTGAAGGTGCCCTTGACCATGCGCTCGCCATGGACCTCGAGGATCTTCGACGAGGCGAAGCCGCCCATCAGGGCTTCGCGCACGCGGGCAGGATCTGCGCCGGCCTTGGACGCAAACAGCAGCGCTTCGGACACCGCCTCGATGTTCAGCGCGACGATGATCTGGTTGGCCACCTTGGCGGTCTGGCCATCGCCGTTACCGCCGACCAGGGTGATGTTCTGGCCCATGACCTCGAACAGCGGCCGGGCGCGGGCGAAGGTTTCCTCGCTGCCGCCGACCATGATCGACAGGGTACCGGCCCTGCGCCCACTTCGCCGCCGGAGACCGGAGCGTCGAGGTATTCGCCGCCGCGTTCGTTGATGCGCCTGGCGAAGTCCTTGGTGGCCAGGGCGAGATCGAACTCATGTCGATAACGACCTTGCCGGCGCCAACGCCTTCGGCGACGCCGTTGTCACCGAACAGCACCTCTTCGACCTGGGGGGTATCGGGGACCATCAGGATGATGAATTCGGCCGCTTCTGCGACCGCTTTCGGGGTCGGGCAGCCTTCGGCGCCTTCGAGCTCGGCCGGGACCGGGCTGCGCTGGGTGGATAGGTACAGCTGGTGGCCGGCGTTCTGCAGGTTCTGCGCCATGGGCAGGCCCATGATGCCGGTGCCGATAAAGCCGATATTGGCCATTGTTTTGCCTCCGTAACGGGTAGCTCCACCGTAGGAGCGCCGCCCCGGTGCGAATCTTTTGGCAGAGTGCCATCGAAATTCGCTGCGAGGCGCAGCTCCTACGGGTGTGTGGTTCAAACGATGTTGTGGTCTTTCATCCAGCCAAGACCGGCTTCGGTGCTGGTGGCCGGCTTGTATTCGCAGCCGATCCAGCCGTCGTAGCCGAGCTGGTCGAGGAAGCCGAAGATGAAGCGGTAGTTCAGCTCGCCGGTCCCCGGTTCGTGACGGCCCGGGTTGTCGGCCAGCTGCACATGCTGGATGGCATCGATATTGGCCTCCAGCGTGGGGCAGATGTCGCCCTCCATGATCTGCATGTGGTAGATGTCGTACTGCAGTGCCAGATTGCCGCTGCCGACCTTGTCGCGAATGCGCAGTGCCTGCTGGGTGGTGTTGAGGAAGAAGCCCGGAATGTCGCGGGTATTGATCGCCTCCATCACCAGGCGGATGCCGGCCTGCTTGAGCTTCTCCGCGGCGTACTTCAGGTTCTCGACCAGGGTCTCTTCGGCGACTGTGTCGCTGACGTCCGCAGGCTTAATACCGGCCAGGCAGTTGACCTGCCCGTTGCCGAGCACGCGGGCGTACTCGATCGCCTGGTCGACGCCGGCGCGGAACTCCTCGATGCGGTCCGGATGGCAGGCGATGCCGCGCTCGCCGCCGGCCCAGTCGCCGGCCGGCAGGTTGAACAGCACCTGGGTCAGGCCGTTGGCATCCAGTTTTGCCTTGATTTCGTCCGGCGCGTAGTCGTACGGGAACAGGTACTCGACACCCGCGAAGCCGGCTTTCGCCGCGGCGTCGAAGCGGTCGAGAAAGTCGTGCTCGGTAAAGAGCATTGATAGGTTGGCGCAAAAGCGGGGCATGTCACTCTCCTTCGAAAATGTATCCGGCCATGTAGGGTGCTGGTGAGCAGAGCGAACCGCACCGATGGTGTCGATGCGCTTCGCTGTCGCTTAGCGGCACCCTACGATCCTGTTTTCAATCGAGCAGCGAGATCGCCGTCGGGGCGTCTTCGCCGCGCTCGGCCAGGTCCTCGAACTCGTTGATGGCGTTGATCTCGGTACCCATCGAGATATTGGTCACCTTCTCGAGGATGATCTCGACCACGACCGGCACCCTGTGGATCTGCATCAGCTCCTGGCCTGGTTCAGCGCCGGCAGGATCTGGTCCGGCTCGCGCACGCGGATCGCCTTGCAGCCCAGCCCCTCGACGACGGCGACGTGGTCGACACCGTAGCCTTCGAGTTCCGGCGCGTTCTGGTTGTCGAACGCCAGCTGCACGCAGTAGTCCATGTCGAAGCCGCGCTGCGCCTGGCGGATCAGCCCCAGGTAGGAGTTGTTCACCAGCACGTGGATGTACGGCAGGTTGAACTGGGCGCCAACCGCCAGCTCCTCGATCATGAACTGGAAGTCGTAGTCGCCCGAGAGCGCCACCACCGGACGGGCGGGATCGGCTTTGGCGACGCCCAGCGCGGCCGGGATGGTCCAGCCCAGGGGCCGGCCTGACCGCAGTTGATCCAGTGGCGCGGCTTGTAGACGTGGAGGAACTGTGCCGCGGCGATCTGCGACAGTCCGATGGTGCTGACATAGCAGGTGTCCTTGCCGAAGGCCTTGTTCATCTCTTCGTAGACGCGCTGCGGCTTGACCGGGACGTTGTCGAAGTGGGTCTTGCGCTGCAGGGTGCGCTTGCGCGTCTGGCACTCCTCGAGCCACTGGCGGCGATCCGCCAGCTTGCCGGCGGCCTGCCACTCGCGGGCGACCTCGACGAACAGCTCGAGGGCGCTGCCGGCATCGGAGACGATGCCATAGTCGGGCATGAAGACGCGGCCGATCTGGGTCGGCTCGATGTCGACGTGGATAAATTTGCGGTTCTCGGTGTAGACCTCGACGGTACCGGTGTGGCGGTTGGCCCAGCGGTTGCCGATGCCGAGCACCAGGTCCGAGGCCAGCATCGTGGCGTTGCCGTAGCGGTGCGAGGTCTGCAGGCCGACCATGCCGACCATCTGCGGATGGTCGTCGGGGATGGTGCCCCAGCCCATCAGGGTCGGGATCACCGGGATGCCGGTCAGTTCGGCGAACTCGACCAGCTTGTCGGAGGCGTCGGCGTTGATGATGCCGCCGCCGGCGACCAGCAGCGGGCGCTCGGCGGCGTTGAGCATCTGCAGCGCCTTCTCGACCTGCCTGCGGGTGGCGGCCGGCTTGACCACCGGCAGCGGCTCGTAGGTGTCGATGTCGAACTCGATCTCGGCCATCTGCACATCGAAGGGCAGGTCAATGAGGACCGGCCCCGGGCGACCGGAGCGCATCTCCTGGAACGCCTTCTGAAACACCCAGGGCACCTGGGCGGGTTCGAGCACGGTGGTGGCCCACTTGGTGACGGGCTGGGCGATGCTGGCGATGTCGACGGCCTGGAAGTCCTCCTTGTGCAGCCGGGCGCGCGGTGCCTGGCCGGTGATGCAGAGGATCGGGATGGAGTCGGCGGACGCCGAGTAGAGACCGGTGATCATGTCGGTGCCGGCCGGTCCCGAGGTACCGATGCAGACACCGATATTGCCGGGGTTGGCGCGGGTGTAGCCCTCGGCCATGTGGGAAGCGCCCTCGACGTGGCGCGCCAGCACATGGTCGATGCCGCCGAGTGATTTCATCGCGGCATACAGGGGGTTGATCGCGGCGCCCGGCAGGCCGAAGGCGGTGTCGATGCCTTCACGCTTGAGCACTTCAACGGCGGCTTCTATAGCTCTCATCCTGGCCATTGGTCATCTCTCTTTTGGGTATTGAATAATATAATTATGAATTATTGATTCGAGATATTTTAGTAATCAGGCTGTTGCTATGTCAACCTGAAGGCGCTGCGTTGCGAGGTGGTGGAGGCTGTTTGGGTTCGGTGTACGTTTTTTATTGCTTATAAAACATATGGTTACACTGTATTTCGAGAAAAATAATAAATAATTATGAATTCAAAAGTTGATTTCCGTTAGTGCTGGCGGTAGCTTTTGTCACGACTGACAGCGCAAAGCGTCCGGGCTTCGAGCTAGGTCTGGGCAAGTCCTGGCACGGCTGTCGGCGCATCGAGAAGCCTGCAGTCCGGGGGCGCCTGTGGCAATGCGGGCCGGACCGGAATGCGGCTTCTTGATCGGCTTGCGTCACTCCCTTGATCCGTACTCAGTCTGGCTGGCGGATTATTTTTCCGGCGACGGCAGGGGGTGTTGCCAATGATTCATTATGCGTGTATAGGTAATTCATAATTCAAAAATGCAAGATAGTTGAAGGGCTGCAGGCAGGATCGCTGCAACAGGCATGCGATCGGTCGTGCGGCTACACCGAGAAGGAGAGGAGAGGCAATGCAACAGAATAAGATGTCATCCCTGGCAAAGAACTGCGTCAAGACCGCGCTGGCCGCGGCACTGAGCGCGGCGGTGTTCTCGGGCAGCGTGGCGGCCGATAACCTGCGTCTGGCCGGCAACTTCCCGACCACTCACTCCAGCAGTATTGCGATGGAGCAGTTCAAGGAGCGCCTGCCCGAACTTTCGGGCGGCGAACTCACCGTGGACGTCTTCCCGGCCATGCAGCTCGGCGGCGCCAAGGAGAATATCGACCAGGTACGCTCAGGGGTGTTGGAGATGACCTGGGTGGGTGCCTCCTACCTTTCCCGGATCGTGCCGGAACTCGAGGCCGTCAGCCTTCCGTTCGTCTATGCCAACCGCGACGAGGCCTTCAAGGTGGTCGATGGCCCGGTCGGCGATATGCTTAACGAAAAACTGGCCGAAAAAGGCTTTATCGCGCTGGGCTTCATGGAGCTCGGCTCGCGCCACGTCACCAACAGCCAGCATCCGATCAAGACTCTGGCCGACTTCGACGGCCTGAAGATCCGGCTGCAGCCGAACGAGACCCATCTGGCCACCTTCCGTGCGCTGGGCGCCAGCCCTGTCTCGATGGGGATCAATGAGGTGTATTCGGCGCTGCAGCAGGGAGTGATCGACGGCCAGGAAAACCCCTACAGTGTGATAGAAAGCCGCAAGCTCAACGAGGTGCAGACCTATCTGACCGATACCTCGCACTTCTTCGACTTTATCGTTGTGGTGGCCAACAAGCGCAAGTTCGAGAAGCTGGAGCCGTCGGAGCAGCAAGCGGTGCGTGATGCCATGGCGGAAGCTGTGACCTGGCAGCGTGCCAAGGCCGCCGAAGAGGATAGCGCGGCGCGGGAAAAGCTGGCGGCGAACATGCAGCTGGTCGAAGTGACGCCTGAACTGCGTCAACAGATGCGCGAGCGGACCGCGCCTGTGATCGAAAGTCTGAAGGAGCGCATCGGTGCGGATCTGATCGATGCGGTACTGGCGGAAGCGAAGTAATGAACGAACGGGTTCTTGACGGAACCTCCATGGCCGGCGAGGAGGCTCCCGTAGCCTCCCCGCTGGTCAGGCGGTACCAACAGATGCTCAGGGCAGTCGATGGCCTGTCCTACGGCGCCATAGCCCTGATGATGACGCTGATGACCGGGTTGGTGACGGCCCAGGTGGTGCTGCGTTATTTCTTTGGCGACTCCATTGACTGGGCCGACGAGGTGTCCAGGCTGGCGTTCGTCTGGTCGATCTTTCTGGCGCTGCCCCATGGCATCAAGAAGGGCATCCATGTCGGCATCGATATCCTGATCAACCGCTTCGGTTCGCGCATGCGCGAAAACCTGATGCGGCTGATGCTGGCGCTGAGCGCAATGCTGATGCTGATCGTCATGTGGAATGCCGGGATGGTGGCTCGCGAAGCCTGGGGCGAGATGATGCCGACGGTCGACCTCAGTGTATCGGTCTTCTATGTCGCCGTGATCATCTCGATGGCCCATTGCTTCCTGCACCTGCTGTTCCTTGTCTGGCAGGGCTCCGATGTCTGGGGGAACGACTGATGGTTCTGGTATCCATAGGTATCTTTTTCATCCTGGCGCTGCTGGGCATGCCGCTGGCGTTCGCGCTGGGCTTTTCGGCACTCGGCGCTTTCGCCTTTGGTGGCATCGAGATGGCGGTCATGCCGCAGAGCATGATGCATGCAGTCGATTCATTCCCGCTGATGGCCATTCCGCTGTTCATGCTGGCCGGAGAGTTCATGGTCGGCGGCCAGATCATGCAGCGTGTGATCGACTTTGCCAACGCCGTGGTGGGTCGGGTACAGGGCGGTCTGGCCCATGTCACCATCCTCTCGGGGCTGGGGCTGGCATCCGTGACCGGTGCGGCCGTGGCCGGCGCCAGCGCCCTGGGCACCACCATGATGCCCTCGCTGCGCAAGCATTACGACAACGGGTTCGGCTCTTCGGTGGTGGCTTCGGCATCGAACCTCGGACCGATCATTCCGCCCAGTGCCGCGATGATCGTCTATGCGCTGATGGCCGGCTCCAGCGTTTCGGTCGGTGGCCTCTTCATGGCCGGCGTGGTACCGGGCATTCTGCTGACCGTCGGCATGATGGCGCTCTGTACCTGGATTTCGTACAAGCGCGGCTACGAGCCGACCGGCGAGCCGTTCTGCTGGCGTAACGTGCTCACGCAAAGCCGTCGGGCCGGGGCCATTCTGCTGATGCCGGTGCTGGTCATCGGTGGCATCGTCGGCGGTGTCTTCACCGCGACCGAAGGTGCCGCGATCGCGGTGGTCTATTCGCTGCTGGTAGGCATGTTCGTGACCGGCAAGCTGAAGCTGTCGGCGATTCCGGGCTGCATGTACCGCGCGGCACTGACGTCGGCGGTGGTCGGGGCGCTGATCGCCTTTGCCAAGCCGGTGACCTTCGTGTTCACGCTGGATCTGCTGCCGCTGCACCTGTCCCAGTTCATCCAGGGGTTTACCTCCGATCCGATGGTGTTCCTGGCGCTGGTGATGACGATGCTGCTGCTGGTGGGCATGTTCCTGGAATCCAACGCCGCCTATATCATGCTGGCGCCGCTGTTCGCGCCCATCGCCATGGCGTACGGCATCGACCCGCTGTACTTCGGTTTCCTCTTTGTGCTCAACCTGGTGGTGGGCATGATGACACCGCCGGTCGGCGTCCTGCTGTTCGTCATGTGCGGCATATCGCGGATTTCGATAGGCGAGCTGCTGAAATCGGTATGGCCCTTTATCGCGTTGCAGTATGCCGTCCTGGCGCTGTGCTGGATATTTCCCGACATTGTCACGGCACTGCCCCGCGCACTGGGGTATTGATCGCCGCGATCGTTTCCGGGCCCCGGACTTCGGGGCCCCCGTTTTTCCGACCTGAAAACAAGGACAAGAAAGATGATACAACGTACGCTGTTGGGCGTTATGACGCCTTCGTCAAACACCACCCTGGAGCCGCTGACGGCGGAAATACTGCATGAGCTTGCGGATGTCAGTGCCCATTTCGGGCGCCTGAAGGTGACCGAGATTTCGTTGCGGGACCAGGCGCTCAGCCAGTTCGACACCGGTCCCTTTCTGGAGGCGGCCCGCCTGCTGGCGGACGCCCGGGTGCAGTCGATCACCTGGAGCGGCACCTCGTCCGGCTGGCGCGGTTTTCAGGACGATATCGCGTTGTGCGAGCTGATCCGCGGGGAAACCGGCATCGAAACGACCACCTCGGTGCTAGCGCTGAACGAGATCTTCGAAAAAACGAAGGTCAGGCATTTCGGCCTGGTGACGCCCTATCTGAGCGATGTCCAGGAGAAAATCGTCGAGAACTACCGGGAAGCCGGCTTCCAGTGCGTTGCCGAGCGCCATCTGGGGGACAGGGGCAACTTCTCCTTCTCGGAGTATGACGAGGACTGCATTGCCGAAATGGTGCGGGCCGTCGCCGCCGAACGGAAGCTAGATGCGATCACCATCTTCTGCACCAACCTGCGTGGCAGCCGCGTCGCAGCGGAGCTGGAGAAGGAGCTGAATATCCCGATCTACGACTCCATCGCGACCGGCGTCTGGAAGGGTATGAAGCTTGCCGGTGCCGATCCCTCCCGTGTCAGGGGCTGGGGATCGCTGTTTGAGATCAAGTGAACCATGGTAGGATGGGTGAAGCGGCGTAACCTGCTGAAATTAAAAAGTTATCACAGGGCTTGCTCGCCGCGTAACCCATCATTTGTGTCGGACTGCTCGTGCCATCCGAAGCTTTGATGATGGGTTACACCGCCAGATACCCCGGTGCTGGCCGTTCATGAAATCACTTGGCGGTTTCACCCATCCTACACGCTTGCAGCTTATGAAAGGAGTCCGATCATCGTCTGGTTTCTGCCGCTGGGACTCTGTCTGGCGATTGGCATCGCCTTGCTGCTGCCGCAGCCGGGGCTCTGGCTCGATGACCTGGGTGTGCTGCCGCTGCTGGTCGCGCTGATCTTCCTGATCAACGGTCTGCAGACCCGGCTGGCCAGCCTGCGCTTCGAGCCGCGTTTCGGTCGCACCTTTGTTGCCGCCGTGGCGATCAACCTGTTGCTGTCGCCGTTGCTCGGCTGGCTGATCGTGCGCTGCAGCGTTGTCGACGGCAGCCTCGGGCTCGGATTACTGGTGATCGCGCTGGTGCCGCCGACGCTGTCGTCCTGCATCGTGCTCACCCGGGTCGCCGGGGGCGAACGCTCTGGGCGCTGTTCATGACCCTGGGGCTGAATTTTCTCGGTATTCTGACGATTCCACTGCTGCTCGGTGCTCTGGTCGGCAGTTCGGTCGAACTCGCGCCCTGGCCGTTGCTGCTCAAGCTGCTGCAGATCGTGCTGCTGCCGTTCCTGCTCGGCCTGCTGATCCGGCCGTTGCTCGGCGCTCTGGTCGCTGTGCCCTGGCTCGGCGTCGTGCCGACACTGGTGGTGATCCTCAGTGTCTACGTCACCCTGTCGGCCAGCGAAGCATCCCTCTACCAGTTGTCGTTGCACTCGCTGCTCTATCTGGCGTTGCTGGTGCTGGGGCTGCATGCCGCCCTGCTGCTGCTCGGTGCGGCGGCATCCAGCCTGCTGGCGCTGGCGCCTGACGAGCGCAATGCCCTGCTGTTGACCGCATCGCAGAAAACGCTGCCGGTTGCCGTCAGTGTGCTGGTGGGGCTCGGTTCCTCGACCGGGGTGGCGGTGATCAGCTGCATTCTCTACCACTTCCTGCAGCTGCTGTTCGATTCGCTGCTGGCGCCACGCCTACGTTTCCGCTGAGGCGCTCCCTCTCTCCCTTGTTTCCTCTTCTGGCAGGCCCTTCGGGGCCTGTCGTGCTTTATGGCGCATAAAAACAAGCGGTTATAAGAGGGCGGAAAATAATAGATAAATTATTATTGCATTCATAATTATATCGAGAGTAGGATGAAGTCATGCTTGAGGACCCGGACAGGGCAGAACGGGCCCGCCCTCCGGAGAACCGCTATTGAATGAGGATGCAAAGATGTCTGATCACCCCCAGCCCCAGTTCGACCTCGTTATCCGCAACGGTCAGGTGGTGACCGCCGCCGATAGTTCCCGCTGCGATATTGGCATCCGCGACGGACGTATCGTCGCGCTGGGCGAGAACCTGGCGGCCGGTCGCGACGAGATCGACGCCGATGGCAAGCTGGTGCTGCCCGGCGGCATCGACGCACACTGCCATCTCGACCAACCCATGCCCGAGGGCATGAAAATGTCGGATGATTTCACCAGCGGCACCCGCTCCGCGGCCTGTGGCGGTACCACCACGGTGATTCCGTTCGCGGCCCAGGAGAAAGGGCAGTCGTTGCGGGAGGCCGTGCGCGACTATCACCAGCGTGCCGAGGGCAAGGCGCTGGTCGACTATGCCTTTCATCTGATCGTCACCGATCCCACCGACAAGGTGCTGAAGGAAGAATTGCCGGAGTTGATCCGCGAGGGCTGCACCTCCTTCAAGATCTACATGACCTATGACGACCTCAAGCTCGATGACGGCCAGATCCTCGATGTGCTGGCGGTGGCGCGAGACGAAGGTGCCATGGCGATGGTCCACGCCGAAAACTCGGACTGTATCAGCTGGCTGACCAAGCGCCTGCTGGCTGCGGGTCATACCGCGCCGCGCTTCCATGCCGAGTCCCGGCCGATGCTGGTGGAACGCGAAGCGACCCATCGCGTGATCGCGCTGTCGGAGCTGGTGGATGTGCCGATCCTGATCGTGCATGTATCCGGCAGCGAAGCGGTCGAACAGATTCGCTGGGCACGGGGGCAGGGGCTGAGCATCTATGCCGAAACCTGTCCGCAGTATCTGTTCCTGACCGCCGAGGACCTGGGCCTGGACGGCTACGAGGGTGCCAAGTGCGTCTGCAGTCCGCCGCCGCGTGACAAGTCGAACCAGCAGGTGATCTGGGACGGTCTCAGCGACGGCCTGTTCAGCATCTTCTCGTCCGACCATGCGCCGTTCAACTACGACGATCCCCTGGGCAAGAAGCCGGGCGGCCAGGAAGTGGACTTCCACTATATCCCCAACGGTATTCCGGGTCTCGAGACCCGCCTGCCGCTGCTGTTCTCCGAGGGCGTCAACAAGGGGCGCATCAGCGTCAACCGCTTCGTCGAGCTGACGTCCACCAACCCGGCCAAGCTGTACGGCCTCTACCCGCAGAAGGGCAGTATCGCCGTCGGCGCCGATGCCGATCTGGTGATCTGGGATGCCGGGCGCGAAGTGACGATCCGCAACGAGCAGTTGCATCACGATACCGATTACACCCCCTACGAGGGCATGCAGATCAGGGGCTGGCCGGAGCTGACCCTGTCCCGCGGCGAGATCGTCTGGGGCGAAGGCAAGCCGAGCGAGGCCATCGGCCGTGGCCGCTTCCTGCCCTGCGGCAGGCCCGAAATGGCTAAGCCGCGGGTGCGCTGAGGCGTAAAGCCGACCGCGGCTGTTCCTCTACGAAACATTAACTGAAACGGGCAATGCAGGTTGGAACTACTGGGCTGCGCCGGCAGGGGCCGGCGCCGAAGAGTTCCGGATTCAATAAAAACAAGGAGATTGCGAATGACCTACCGAAGTGGCCGCCACTTTTTGCAGATACCCGGACCCAGCAATGTGCCTGACCGGATCCTGCGGGCAATGGATCAGCCGACCATGGACCACCGTGGACCGGAGTTTGCCGAGCTGGGCAAGACCGTGCTGTACGGCATGAAGAGGATCTTCAAGACCGAGAACCCGGTGATTATCTATCCGGGGTCCGGCACCGGAGCCTGGGAAGCGGCACTGGTGAACACCCTGAGTGCCGGCGACCGGGTGCTGATGTGCGAAACCGGCCAGTTTGCGACGCTGTGGCACGGGATGGCGAACAAGCTCGGACTGGAGACCGAGCTCATCGAAGGCGACTGGCGTCACGGCGCCGATGCCGACGCCATTGGGCGCCGCCTGAGCGAAGATGCCGGCCACGAGATCAAGGCGGTCTGCGTGGTGCATCACGAAACCTCCACCGGCGTCACCAGCGATATCGCCGCCGTGCGCCGCGCCATCGACAGCACCGGTCACCCGGCGCTGCTGCTGGTCGATACCATCTCCGGCCTCGGTTCGGTGGATTTTCGCACCGACGAGTGGGGCGTGGATGTCGCAATCACCTGTTCCCAGAAGGGACTGATGATGCCGCCGGGGCTGGGATTCAATGCCGTCAGCGCCAAGGCGCTGGAGGCCTCGAAAACGGCCGGTCTGCCCCGTTCCTACTGGGGCTGGGACGAGATGCTGCAGCACAATGCCAAGGGCTATTTCCCCTATTCGCCGGCCACCAACATGCTCTACGGCCTGAAGGAGGCGATCGTGATGCTGCTGGAAGAGGGGCTGGACAACGTCTTCGCCCGTCATGCCCGCTTCAGCGAAGCCACCCGTCGTGCCGTGCGTGCCTGGGGCCTCGAAGTCGTCAGCCTGGTGCCATCCGAGCACAGCAACGTGCTGACGGCGGTGCTGATGCCCGAAGGCGAGAGCGCGGATCGCCTGCGCGAAGTCATCCTGGAGCATTTCGACATGTCGCTGGGGACCGGCCTCAACAAGCTGCAGGATCGCGTCTTCCGCATCGGCCATCTGGGCGATTTCAACGACCTGACGCTGCTGGGCACCCTTGCCGGTGTCGAGATGGGGCTGGCCTGCGCCGGTGTGCCTCACAACAAGGGCGGGGTACAGGCCGCGATCGACTACCTGGCCGAAAGCGCTGTGGCGGTCCGTACCGAGGAGCGCGCCGCCTGACGGGAAAGGCCCGGCTTTACAGGGCGATGGCCCGCCCGGCCGGGATGATCGAGCGAATCGAATTGTGAACAGGGCGGCAGGTTGTGCCTGTCGCCATCCCTTGCCGCCAACGGCAAAACCTGAAGTCAGCCAACCGGGCTGCTCGACTATAAAAATAAGGAGTTTCGCCATGAAAAAAACACTACTGGCCGCCGTTCTGGGTGCCTCAATCGTCGCCGCACCGGCGATGGCCGAGGATGTCGTCAAGCTGAGGGTCGTGGGCCAGCCACTGGCGACCGGCCTGATTCAGAAAAACAAGGAACAGCCGTTCTTCGAGACCCTGCAGGAGAAGACCGGCCTGCCGGTCGAGGTCAACTACAAGCCACTCGATACCACCGGCATCAAGGATGTCGAGGAGCTGCGGGTACTGAAATCCGGCATGTTCGATCTGGTGTCGCTGCGCATGTCCCAGGTCTCCCGTGACGAGCCGACCATCCTCGGTCTCGACCTGGTGGGCCTGAGCCCGGACTACAAGTCCGGCCGCGAGGTGGCGGAAAAATTCAGCGAGGTGGTCGACAAGCGACTGCAGGAGCGCTTCAACACCAAGCTGCTGGGGGTCTGGCCCTTCGGTCCGCAGGTGCTGTTCTGCAAGCATCCAATCGCCAGTCTTTCCGACGTCAAGGGCCTGAAGGTGCGGGTCTATGACCAGAACCTGGCACAGTTCGTCGAGTCGGTCGGGGGCATTCCGGTGCCGCTGGGCTTCGGTGACGTACACCAGTCCCTGGCACTGGGGGTCGTCGACTGCGCCATCACCGGCCCAAGCTCGGCGAACTCCGCGGGCTGGCCGGAGGTGACCACCCATGTGTTGCCGCTGGCCTTCCAGATGGCGCTGAACGGGTACGGCATCAACCTCAAGACCTGGAACAAGTTCACGCCGGAGCAGCAGGAAAAACTGCAGGGTGCCTTCGACGAGCTGGTGGACGATATCTGGGCCTACTCGGAGGAGCTGTTCGAGGATGCCAAGCGCTGTAACGTCGGCGGTCAGCCGTGCGACACCGGCACATCCTACGACCTGACCGAAGTGGCCGTCAGCGACCAGGATCTGGCACTGCTGCGCAACGGGGTCAAGGAGATCTCCTATCCGACCTGGGCGGAAGTCTGCAACAAGACCAATCCCCAGTGCGCCGACGACTGGAAAAAGGTACTCGGTGAGTCCGTCGGGCTCTAACGCCTGAGCCGTGCAAACGGGCAGGGACGACAGCCGTCGTTCCTGCCCGCCTTATCCAACCGTTACAGCCAGCCTTGGCTTGTACACAGAAATTGCAGCCGCATTTTTCGCTGATGCCTACGGATGGCTTGTATGCAGCGGTCCGGCGTGCCGGAAATGCAGGAGCAATTTTCTGCCAGAGAGGTATCTCCATGAAACGTATCGAGATGCTTGCCAGTATGCTGTTCGGGGGCATCTTCCTGCTGCTCTCCGTACTGGTCTCGGTCGAGACGATTCTGCGCAAGTTTTTCAGCATGTCCCTGCAGGGCGCGGACGAACTCGGGGGTTATGCCCTGGCCGTCGGCGGTACCCTGGCCTTCTCGCTGGCCCTGCTGGGCCGTACCCATATCCGTATCGACCTGTTCCATGAAATGCTGCCGCGCAAGCTGCAGGGCCTGATGAACTGGTTGTCCGCCACGATGATGGCGCTGTTTGCCGGCCTGCTGTGCTGGATCACCTGGAAGGTCATCGTGGAAACCCTCGATTACGGCAGCACGGCCGCGACCCCTGGGCCACGCCGCTGATCTATCCGCAGGGCGTCTGGTTCGCCAGTCTGGCCACCTTTGCGCTGGTGGCGGTGGGCTTCGCACTGCGGGCGACCTGGCTGCTGCTGCGGGGACGCAGCGACGAACTGAATATCGAGTTCCATCCACGCGGCGTTTCGGAAGAGGTGAAAGAGGAGCTCGAGGACTTCGAGCAGCGTTCCCATTCCGAGGGGGAGGATTCCAACTCTCAGGCACAACGAAGCGAGGACCGTGACGGCAACCAGATCGCGGCCGGGGGAATTGCAAAATGAGTCTATCCATCGTTTTTATCGCCTTTTTCGCCATGCTCGGGCTGCTGCTGCTGGGTCTCCCGATTGCCGTGACCATGGCGCTGTTCGGGGTTATCGGCGGCGTTTCCGTCTTCGGCTGGCCCTTCCTGGAGTCGACCGGCGCTGTCGTCTGGTCGGTGCAGAACGAGAACATTCTCACCGCCATTCCGTTGTTCATCCTGCTCGGCGAGCTAATGTTGCGCAGCGGCATCGCCGATCGCATGTATATCTCGATGGCCGCCTGGCTCGGGCGTTTGCCCGGCGGTCTGGTGCATACCAATATCGGTTGCTGTGCGCTCTTTGCCGCAACGTCCGGTTCTTCGGTGGCCACCGCCGCCACGATCGGTACCGTGGCGCTGCCGTCGCTGAGCGAGCGCAAGTATTCGATGAAGCAGGCGCTCGGCAGCCTCGCCGCCGGCGGCACCCTGGGGATTCTGATACCGCCCAGCGTCAATATGCTGATCTATGGCTCCCTGACCAGCAACTCCATCGGCAAGCTGTTCATGGCCGGCCTGTTGCCGGGGATCGCGCTGAGCCTGCTGTTCATGCTCTATATCGGCGTCACCAACCTGGGCGAGGGCGGCAAACGCGAAGAGAAGGTCTCGCTGCGCGACCGTATCCGGCTGTCGGCGAATCTGATACCGCCGGCGGTGATCTTCGGCATCGTCATGGGCAGCATCTATGCCGGTATTGCCACCGCGACCGAATCGGCGGCGCTCGGCGTGATGGTCGCGCTCTGGTTTGCCTGGCGCTCGAAGCGGCTGAATCTGGCCTTCCTGCAGAGCTGCTTTGTCCAGACCGCGCGTATCACCGGCATGATCCTGCTGATCATCACGGCGGCCTTCGTGCTCAATCTGACCATCAGTCTCACCGGCGTGGTCGACGACCTGACTGCCTGGGTGACCTCGCTCGGCCTCTCGACCACCGGGCTGTTGCTGATGCTGATCGTTTTCTACCTCTGCCTCGGGATGTTCATGGACGTGCTGTCGATGCAGGTGCTGACCATACCGATCACCTATCCGATTGTCGTGGCGCTGGGTGTCGACCCGATCTGGTACGGCGTCTTCGTGGTGTTGATGTGCGAGCTGGGCATGATCACGCCGCCGGTGGGCATGAACCTTTTCGTGGTCCAGAGCGTGCGCAAGGATGGTGGCACTATCCAGGAAGTCATGTGGGGTGTCCTGCCGTATATGCTGATAATGCTGGTGTTCGCGATGCTGCTGATGGCTTTCCCGCAGATCGCCCTCTGGCTGCCCAACATGATGCACTAATGCTTACAGATGGAGAGCTGCCATGTCTGCTGAACCCCGGTTGTACCACAGGGACCGCGAACTCTGGCGCCTGAGTGCGGCGCAGCTGGGCGACGCCTATCGCAGTGGCGCGCTCAGTCCGGTGCAGGTTCTGGAAGCGGTGCAACAGCGTATTGCCGAGAAGAATCCACAGCTCAATGCCCTGGTAACCCCGAATCCGGCGGTGACGGAAGAGGCACGGGCCAGCGCCCGGCGCTGGGCCGAGGGCGCGCCGCTGAGCCCCTCGACGGCGTGCCGGTCAGCGTCAAGGACAACATTCCGGTGCGCGGACTGCCGGCGACCTGGGGCTCGAAGCTGTTGCGGGATTTCGTGCCCGCCGTCGACGAGCTGCCGGTGGAGCGGCTGAGGGCTGCCGGCCTGCTGCTCCTTGGCAAGACCAACGTGCCCGAGTTCACGCTCGAGGGTTATACCGACAATCCCCTGTTCGGGGTAACCCGAAATCCCTGAACCCCGAGCTGACCCCCGGGGGCTCCAGTGGCGGGGCGGTGGCGGCCGTCGCTGCAGGCCTGGGTCCCCTGGCCATCGGTACCGACGGTGGCGGTTCGATCCGTCGCCCGGCGTCCCATACCGGGTTGGTGGGGCTGAAGCCCTCGATCGGTGCGGTGCCGCGCTGTAACGGGCTGCCATCGATACTGCTCGATTTCGAGGTCGTCGGCCCCATCGCGCGCACCGTTGCCGATGCCCGTCTGCTGTTCGATCTGCTGGCGGGGCCTGATCCGCGCGATCGCAAGTCACTGCTGGCCGGGGGGCCTGCGCCGAAACCAAGGGACTGCGCATCCTCTATGTGCGGGACTTTGGCGGCAATGCCCTGGACCCGCAGATTGCGGCGAGCGTCGCGGCGGCCGGGGTACAGCTGCGCAAGCTCGGCCACGAGGTGGTTGAGGGACCGTTGCCGTTCAGCCTCGATTTCGTCAACGAGTTCTGGCCGGTGCTGGGCCAGGTCGGCGTGGCGTCGCTGTTCGAACGTTATCCACAGGCCCGGGAGCGGGTCTCCGAACGCTTCATCGCGATGGCCGAGGCCGGAGCCGGCGTCGGTGCGCCGAGCTACCTGTGCGCGCTGGAATCGATCGACGCCTTCCGCCGGGAGGTCGGCGCCGCCTTTGGCGAGATCGACATCATCATGACGCCGTCGGCGGCGGCGCTGCCCTGGCCGGCCTCGACGCCCTATCCGGACCGTATCGACGGCCATGAGGTCGGTCCCCGGGGACACGCCGTCTATACCGGCTGGGTCAATGCCTGCGGTCATCCGGCGATCAACCTGCCGTCGACGCCGTCATGCGAAGGCCTGCCGATCGGCTTTCAGCTGGTCGGCCGATTCGGCGCCGACCGCCAGCTGCTGGAACTGGCGGCGCAGTTCGAGGCGGAGTCGCCCTGGCTGCAACGCTGGCCCGGTTGAGTACCCAATATTTTTCTGAAACTGAGGAAATATCAAGCATGCCATTGAGCGAATCCCAGGTGGAACAGGCCAGCGCGTTGCTGCTGAATGCCTATCGTACAGGGCGCCAGATAGAGGCGTTGCCCGCTGAGCTGGAGCCGCAGAGCTTCGAGGACTGCTATGCCATTCAGGATCGCGTCGCGGCGACGCAGTCGAACGGGCGCATCAGAGCCTGGAAGACCGGTGCGCCGAATCCACAGACGACGCCCTATGGAGCACCGATCTTCGAGCAGGTGGTGTTGCAGTCGCCGGCCAGCATACCGGCAGAGCAACTGCACATGATCGGCATCGAGGTCGAACTCTGTTACCGGCTGGATCGTGATCTGCCCGCACGTGAGCGGGCCTACAGCAGCGACGAGGTCGCCGGGGCGATCGAGGAGGTGCAGGTGGTGGTCGAGGTGGTCGATACCCGGTTGCGGCAGTGGCAGGACTGCGCCGAGCTGTGGAAGCTGGCCGATAACCAGATCAACGGTGCCCTGGTGCTGGGCAGCGGCACCTCGAACTGGCGTGACCTCGACCCTGCGCAGCTGACCGGTCAGCTGCTCGTCAACGGTGCGCTGCAGGTGGAGGGGACAGGCTGTCACTCGGTGGGCGACCCGTTCACCCTGGTGGACTGGCTGGCCAACCACCTGACCGGTCGCAACGGTGGCCTGCAGCGTGGCGACCTGGTCACCACCGGTACCTGGACCGGGATGGTGTTCGTCCAGCCGGGCGACGAGGTGATCGGTCGCTTCCCCGGCGTCGGCGAGGCCAGAATCCGTTTTCCGGCCTGAATGGTTACGCGTTACGCGATGGTGATTTCAACGCCTGACGTTGTCAGGCGTTATTTCTTCGACGATAGCCAGGTGTCGCCTGACGCCAAGGCGCCCTCCGGGCGCCTATGGTGGGTTACGGCGCCCGGCAAAGCTGCAGAGTCGGACATTGTGGCAGGGGGCGCCTAGCCCACCCTACAATCTACCCGTCACCCGTCACCCGTCACCCGTCACCCGTCACCCGTCACCCGTCACCCGTCACCCGTCACCCGTCACCCGTCACCCGTCACCCGTCACCCGTCACCCGTCACCCCCGACGGTTAGCCCGCCTTGCCGACCTTCAGCGCATCGACAGCGGAGTCGCCGGTGTGGCGGACATGCTCCAGCAGGATGGCGCCGGCTTTTGCGCTGTCGTGAGCGCGCAGCGCGTCCAGCAGGTCCTGGTGCTCCTGCACCGACTCCTCCCAGCGATGCTCGGTGCCGATCGCCATGTATCGGCCGCGACTGGCGCGCATCAGCAGTTGCTCGTGCAGAGTTCTGAGGGTTTCGTTGCCGGACATCGCGACGATCAGGCGATGGATATCCTGGTTCAGCTGGAAATAGTTGTGGCGGTCGCCGCTGCTGAAATACTTCTCCATGCGGGACTGCATCTGGGCCAGTTTCTTGAGATCGGAGTCTGTGGCGCGCTGGGCCGCGAGTTCGGCCGCTGTCCGTTCCAGGCCGCTGATCAGCTCGAACAGTTCGGCGAACTCCTCTTCGGTCAGCGTGGAGACGCGGGCGCCGCGGTTGGGCTCGATGGTGACCAGGCCTTCCGAGTGCAGGACCTTGAGGGCTTCGCGCAGCGGCGTGCGCGAGATCTCCAGCAGCTCGCAGAGTGCGCTCTCGTCGATCCGCTCGCCTTCCGGAAGCTCCCCCTCGATGATCATCGAACGCAGGTGTTCGGCGATTTCCTCGTGCAGCGAACGTCGCTTCATCGACGGTTTTTTGCGGGGCGAATAGCTACTGGCCATGATCTGTATCTCTTTTTATCGGTGCTTGTCCCGAAGTGGACGCGCGGCATGGGGGCTTGGGGTCGGCCGCACTGCCTGTGACCTGCCTTGCCTGCCGTGATAGCGAATACATAATTATAGCCGTTTCACCCGTGGATAACAGTGGTCGCGTGAAGGGTGCCGGTCCTGCAGTGGGTGAGGGTACCACAGGACCGGCTGGGTGCTCAGTTAAGCGCGGCGAAGAGCAGCTTGAGGAGGCCGCTGGCCAGCAGAAGGCCGCCAAGACCGGCGCCATACAGCAGCGCGAAGTTGCGCCAGCTCTGCGCAGTGGCGGGGCCGGTTTGCATCAGTAACCCTCCTCGAAATCCTCGACCTTGCCGCTGAAGATGCGATAGCCCCAGAGGGTATAGGCACAGATCAGCGGCACGAAGATCAGTACGCCGGGGAGCATGAACTCCAGGCTCGAGGCCGGCGACTGGGCCTGCCACAGCGTCAGCTGGCGTGGCACCAGGTAGGGGAAGAGTCCCACGACCAGACCGGCGAAGCCGAGCACGAACAGTGCCACGGCGAGAAAGAACGAGCGCTGTTCGTGACGATGACGGCCGAGGTCCCGGAGCAGTCTCTGGGCGACCCAGAGGCTCAGCAACGGCAGGGGACTCAGCAGCAGCAGGTTGAAGCCGCTGAACCAGCGCTCGCGGATTTCGGGTTCCGCGATCAGGGTCCAGATGCTGACCAGCACCATTGCCGCCATCACGACCACCACCAGTGTGCGTCCCAGCTTCGCCGCCCGGAAGCGGATGGCGCCCCGGCTTTTCATCGCCAGATAGCAGCAGGCGAGCAGCGCATAGCCGGCCATTACCGAAAAGGCGGTCAGCACGGCAAAGGGCGACAGCCAGTTGAGGCTCGAGGCCTCGATGGCGTCTGCATCGACCCCTGGACCACAGCGCCGAGCATCAGGCCCTGACAGAAGGCGGCGACGGTCGAGCCGATGGCAAAGGCCCGGTCCCACCAGTGCTTGGAGCGGTGGGCCTTGAAGCGGTACTCGAAGGCGACGCCACGGAAGATCAGTGCGATCAGCATGATCATGATCGGTACATAGAGCGTCGACAGGATGGCGCTGTAGGCAGCCGGGAAGGCGGCAAACAGCACAACACCGCCGAATACCAGCCAGGTCTCGTTCCCGTCCCAGACATGGGAGATCGACCGCATCATCTGATCGCGCTGCGATTCCTGCTCGAACCAGGGGTATAGGATGCCAAGGCCCAGGTCGAAGCCATCCAGCACCACGTACATCAGGATGGCGAAGCCCAGCAGCAGAAAGTAGAAAAATGCCAGTTCCATCAGTGTGCCTTCTCGAGCTGTTCGAACTGTTTCACCCAGGCCAGGCTGTAGCCCGGCGCCCTGTTGCCAATGACCTGTCCCTGCAGGATGGCGGCATCCGGCGCGCCCTTGCGGATCAGCTTGGCCATGAAATAGAGGTAGACGCCCAGCAGCAGACTGTAGGTGACGACGAAGAGCGTCAGCGAAAACAGCACCCGCTCGGCCGGCAGTGGCGACACCACTTCGGTGGTACGCACCAGACCGTTGACCAGCCAGGGCTGGCGGCCCACCTCGACGACGTACCAGCCGGCCACGGTGGCGATGACGCCTGCGGGCGTCAGCAGCGTACAGGCACGCAGCAACGGGCGATTGTCATAGAGTTCGCCCTTGCGGCGCAGCCAGAAAGCGTAGAGCGCGATCGCGATCATCAACACGCCGATACCGACCATCAGCCGGAAGCTGTAGAACACCACGGCCACCGGGGGCGGTCTTCGGGCGGGACCGACTTGAGCCCCGGCAGCTCGCCGTTGAGTTCGTGGTTGAGGATCAGGCTGGCGAGATGGGGAATGCCGATTTCGAAGTGGTTGCGCTCCTCTTCCGTGTCCGGTATCGCGAACAGCAGCAGCGGCGCGCCTTCCTCGACTGCGGGCCAGATGCCTTCCATTGCCGCCAGCTTGATCGGCTGGTGTTCCTTGACGTTGAGTCCGTGCAGGTCGCCGACGAAGGCCTGCAGCGGTGTCAGCGCGAGGGCGGACCAGAGTGCCATCGACAGCCCCTTGCGTGCCATCGGCTGGTGACGCTGCCTGAGCAGGTACCAGGCGCTGATGCCGGCAACGACGAAGGTACCGGTGATCAGCGCGGCCAGCAGCATGTGCACCAGGCGATAGGGCATCGAGGGGTTGAAGATCACCTCGCTCCAGCTGGCGACCTGGAAGACGCCGTCGACGATCTCGTAACCGGCCGGGGTCTGCATCCAGGAGTTGGCCACGATGATCCAGAACGCCGAAATCCAGGTGCCGAGTGCGACGACGCAGGTGGCGAAGAAGTGCAGCTTTTCGCCGACCCGCTGCCAGCCGAACAGCATCACGCCGAGAAAGCCGGCCTCGAGAAAGAAGGCGGTGAGCACCTCGTAGGCCATCAGCGGGCCCAGTACGGCACCGGTGATGCGGGAGAACTCGGAGAAGTTGGTCCCGAATTCATAGGACAGCACGATGCCGGATACCACGCCCATGCCGAAGGTGATGGCGAAGGGCTTGATCCAGAACTTGGCCAGCTGCAGATAGACCGGATTCCGGGTCTTCAGCCAGAGGCCTTCCCAGATGGCG
Source organism: Marinobacterium aestuariivivens (assembly GCF_042661465.1). Taxonomy (NCBI): domain Bacteria; kingdom Pseudomonadati; phylum Pseudomonadota; class Gammaproteobacteria; order Oceanospirillales; family Oceanospirillaceae; genus Marinobacterium; species Marinobacterium aestuariivivens. The sequence goes on from NZ_JBHSWE010000001.1 coordinate 3,329,060, forward strand.
ATGAAGGTCGCCAGGCCGATGGTGATCGACGGAAACAGGATATGAAAACTGACCGTAAAGGCGAACTGCATTCGCGACAGCAGGGCGGCATCGAAATCCATGACGACGGCCTCAGCGCTGACGCAGGCGGCGAATCAGCGCCGGTGAACAGGCGATGCTCAGTACCGCGGCGAACATCATGAATTCGGACAGCAGGACGAACAGGTTCATAGGAGCCTCCCAGATTAGGTTTGTGATGTATTTAGCACTTTTCGTGCCAGGGCGAAGAGGCTTCGGAAAAGCCTTGATTTTGGTCAATTCACTGTGGAAAACTGCGACAGGTGTAAACGATGTGTACATTTTTATACGGATGGGTGTAAACGATGTTTACGGTGATGCGGTGATCGTTTTCGAACTGATGATGCTTGTCACCAGCGTCTGTGCGCTGCTGGTGTCGGGCTGGCTCTGGCTGCAGGCGCGGCGGCGCAGCAGTCTGCAGGCGCTGTCGGGCTTCGGCGTCATGATGGCGCTCTGGTGCGCAGGCCATGTGGCGATTCTGCAGGGCTGGGAGCGGCTGGGCATCCTGCTGATTCTGGCCAATCCGCTGATGCCGACGTTCTTTCTCCATTTTGCCACCCGTTTCGTTTATCCGGGGCGGGGACGGGCTCCGGGCTGGCTGCAGTGGCTGAGCCGTCATGTCGCGGCGCTTTACGCGATCGGCGCGGCCGTGATCCTGATCAGCTGGATAGGGCCCGGCGGGCGCACCGTGCCGCTCGGGTCCTTCGAAGCCTTTTTCGTCTTTCAGGGGCTGGGCTGGTTCAATATCGCCTACACGGTGGCGATAGGCATCCTGGCGCACCTGGTGCTGGTCTGGGGGCTGAGTGTCCACAAGGGGAACCTGCGCCGCTCGATCGTCGCGATGTTCGCGGCCGGCGGCTGGGGGTTGCTGCTGGCGACGAGTTTTATCTTTCCGTCGCTGGGGATCGACTGGTACCCCTATCCGATGCTGTTGCTGCCCAGCTACGTGGTGCTGCTGGTGTATGGCGTGGTGCGTTATCAGATTCTCGAGGCCAACACCTTCGCCCGGGAGGCGCTGCCCTGGCTGGTCCTGGCTTTGGTCCTGCTCGGCGTGATGGCGCTGGTCAGGGCGTTCGCCACAACGCTGGGGCTCGACGAGCTGTCGGCGGTACCCCTCGCAAAGCTCTGGCTCAGTGGCCTGATCGCCGTGGCGGCGGCGCTGTTGCTGCGCCGGCCGCTGAACAGTCTCTCGGGTCAACTGATCTATCCCGGTGTCCGGCTCAACGAGGCCCTGCTGGAGCGCTGGCTCAATCGCCTCAAGTCCGCCGGCAGCTGGGATGCCCTGCAGCGGCTGGCTTCGGAACTGATTACCCGGCAGATGGGACAGCCGGTACGTATCCAGCTGCAGCAGGAGGGCGAACCGGTGCCTCCGGCCCGGGAGGGCGCCCTGGGCATTCTCTGCCAGCATCGTGCCCGGGGCTGGCGTTTCCGGCTGGAGGGCTGGGATGATCTGAAACCGGGGGCGCGACTGACCGGCGAGGTATTCGGTTCGCTGCTGGCGACCAGCTGCGGGCTGCTCGAGCGCTCGCTGCAGCTGGCCGAGGCCGAGCGTCGCCGGCTGGCCAGTGAGCATCTGGTTGAGCTCGGGAGCCTGTCGGCGGTGATGGCCCATGAGCTGCGCAATCCGCTGAATGTAATTTCGATGGCAACGGCAGATCTGCCGGCGGAACGGCGCGCGCTGATTCAGGCTCAGCTCAAGCGCGCCGACCGGCAGATCTCGGACCTGCTGCTGTACTCCGGACGCATGGAACTGCAGCCCCAGCCTGTGGACCTGGGGGGCCTGTTGGGCAGCCTCGAGCCGCTTTTCGACTGGCAGCAGACCGGCTTCGAAACCGATCTGCCGGCGGGGCTGCAGCTGCGGGCCGATCCCCACCGGCTGCAGCAGGTGTTCACCAATCTGATCGACAATGCCCTGAGTTTCGTGCGCAACCAGCCCGGCAGCCTTATCCGCATCGATGCCGACGACAGCGGCCGGCATATTCGCATTCACAACAACGGTCCGGCGATCGAGCCCTCGCTTCACGACAGCCTGTTCCAGCCCTACGTCAGCCGCCGGGCGGGCGGTAGCGGTCTCGGGCTTGCGATTGTGCGACGTATCATGGATGCCCATGGAGGCTCGGTGCGGCTGCGCACGGATCTTGGCTGGCCGGTGACCTTTGAGCTGGTGTTTCCCGAAGGGGCAGGCACATGAATCAAGCTGATCGCCTTTGTCGTGCGGCGCATCATGGATGGCTATCCCGGGACGGCTCGGTGCGGCTGCGCACGGATCTTGGCTGGCCGGTGACCTTTGAGCTGGTGTTTCCCGAAGGGGCAGGCACATGAATCAAGCTGATCGCCTTTGTCGTGCGGCGCATCATGGATGGCTATCCCGGGACGGCTCGGTGCGGCTGCGCACGGATCTTGGCTGGCCGGTGACCTTTGAGCTGGTGTTTCCCGAAGGGGCAGGCACATGAATCAAGCTGATCGCCTTTGCCGTGCGGCGCATCATGGATGGCTATCCCGGGACGGCTCGGTGCAGCTGTGCACGGAATTTGGCTGGCCGGTGACCTTTGAACCCAACTTTCCCGAGGAACCTGAAGGATGAATCCGGCGAAAATCCTGTTGATAGACGACGAGCCGGCATTCCGGTCGCTGTGCGAACAGTGGCTGGCCCAGGCCGGCTACGAGGTGCGCAGCGGTGCCAGCCTCGACGAGGCGCGGGCGCTGCTCGGCCCGTTCGATCCGGACTTGCTGCTGCTGGATCTGGCGCTGCCGCCGCGTTTCGACCCGGCCGAGACCCTGGCCGCCGTGCCGGAATTCGCCAGCCGGCCGGTGATTATCCTCACCGGCCATGCCGACCGCGAGCGGGCGCTGCAGGCGATGGAGCAGGGGGCCTGGGATTTTCTGGCCAAGCCGCTGGATCCGGACATGCTGGCGGTGGTGGTCAAGCGCGCCGTGACCAAGCACCGGCTCAGCCGCGAGCTGCAGCAGCTGAGACAGGGGCAGGGCCCCGGATCGCCGCTGGAGCGGCTGATCGGCAGCTCTGCCTCGATGAGTGGCATCCGCGCGCTGGTGGAGCGGATCGCGCCGACCGACGCCCGGGTACTGGTGACAGGCCCGTCAGGTACCGGCAAGGAGGTGATTTCCCGGGTGCTGCATGATCTCAGCCTGCGAGCGGAGGGCCCCTTTATCTCGGTTCACTGCGGCGCCATCCCGGCGGACCTGCTCGAAAGCGAACTGTTCGGCTACGTGCGGGGCGCTTTTACCGGGGCGGACCGGGACCGGGAGGGGCTGCTGAAGCTGGCCGACGGCGGTACGCTGTTTCTCGACGAGATCGGTGAAATGCCGCTGGCCATGCAGGTCAAGCTGCTGCGGGTGCTGCAGGAGGGCACTTTCTACCCGGTCGGCGGTCGCAGCCTGCAGCAGATCGACGTGCGGGTGATTTCGGCCACCAATGCCAACCTGCCGGAACGGGTCGCCGGCGGCGAGTTCCGCGAGGATCTCTATTACCGCATCAAGGGGGTAACGATCGAAACCCGTCCGCTGGCCGAGCGCTGCGAGGATATCCCGCTGCTGGTGCGCCATTTTCTGGCACTGCAGGCCCGGGATAGCGGCCAGCCGATTCTGGCGCTCGAACCCGAGGTGCTGGATTGGCTGATCCACCGCCCCTGGCCGGGCAACGTGCGGGAACTGCGCAATACCCTCGAGAGCATCTGTGCGCTGAGCCGCGGCGGCCGGGTGACGCCGGAAGACGTCGCGCTGTTGCATCCGGGCGTGCAGAGCGGGGGCGCGGGGGATGCCGGCGCCTCCCTCGATGAACAGGTGCGGGCACTGGAGATCCGGCTGATTCGCCAGGCGCTGGCGCGTCACGAGGGTAACCGGACCCATGCCGCTGCCACTCTGGGGGTGTCGCGGCAGGGGCTTTTGAAGAAGATTGAACGTTACGGGCTCTGAATCCGGGGCTCAGGCATAACTTGTCGACAGGGACACAGATGAACGGACACAGCAAAGTTATAGGTTACCTGCTCTGGATTTTCGGTTTTATGGGGGCTCACCGCTTCTACTACGGCCGCCCGGTATCGGGGACCCTCTACTTTTTCACACTCGGGCTTTTCCTGATCGGCTGGATCGTCGACCTGTTTCTGATACCGTCGATGGACCGGGATGCGGACTTCAGTTTTCGGCAGGGTCCGACCGATTACACTATCGCCTGGATTCTGCTCACCTTTCTCGGCTTCTTCGGCGTGCACCGTTTCTACATGGGCAAGTGGCTGAGCGGCCTGCTGTATCTGCTCACCGGCGGTCTGTTCCTGATCGGTGTGATCTACGACTACTGGACCCTGAACGACCAGGTCAGTGAGCTGAACGGCGAGGCCTGAGGCTTCATGCCGGATTCAGTTCGGGTCTTCGAAAATGGGATGGCTGACGCCTGGCGGCGCAGGGGCGTTGATTCGCTTCCAGGCTTCTGCGAAGCTGCGCAAAACCAACGAGGGAAAAGGGACAGATGGACGCAACCTATTCGGAACATCCGGCGATGTTCAAAAACAACCCGCTGGGCTTTCTGCTGGCCATTCTGCTGATACCAGTCGGGATCGGCATCATCATCCTGCTGGTCTGGTACCTGAAGTGCAAATCGACGCTGCTGGAGCTCAGCGGCAGCGAGCTCGTGGTCGAGCGGGGGCTGCTGAGCAAGGATCGCACCGAGCTCGCGCTCTCGAGTATCCGGACCGTCAATGTCTACCAGTCCTTTTTCAACCGCATCTTCGGCGTCGGCAAGATCGCCATCTACACGGCCGGCGACGAGGCCGAAATCGAGGTTGCGGGTTTGCCGGATCCGCACCGGCTGCGGGAACTGATCAAGGCGCAGCAGGCTGCCTGATGGCCGGCGATCCGGATTCGAAGGACAAGCGCGAAGCGCGTACCGTACTGCTGGCGATTCTGGTGTTGCTGGTCATACTGGCCGCGGCGGCGCTGTTGCTGCTGCCGCAGCTGGCGCAGATTTCCAGCGAACATCTGGCGCCGGGGCTGGGCCTGAAGGATGCGGCGGTGATCTCGTTCTTCGTCACCGTCACCCTGATGGTGGTTTTCGCCATCGCCGCCGGCGACGGCTTCATCGGCGAGATCCAGTTCATGCTCGCCGGTTTTGCGTCGTTCTTTCTGGTGATCTGGCTGATGCTCGCCTGGATCTTCTGAGCGCACAGGTGGGATGGGTGGAGTCGCCCCCGAGGGGCTTGCCGGCTAGCCCCATCGCTTCTGGCGGCGTAACCCATCATGGCAATTTCGGACGGCGCCGGTGCCCTGAAGTCGATGATGGGGTACGCGACGCGCTGACTTCGACGTAACGTTTGAATACAGCGTGATGCGCCGCTCCACCCATCCTACCCACTACGTTACGCGTCACCTGTCACCTTTTCGAGCGAAACAGCTCCGGATCGAGCGGGTAGGGCAGGTCCAGCAGCTCCAGCGCGGGGCCGCTCTGGCCGCCGAGCAGGACCGGTCCGGTTTCGGCCAGGTCCTTGACGATCACCGCCAGCAGTTCGTATTCGCCGTCGCCGGATGGCGCTGCCAGCACGACCTGGCCGATATTCTCCTTGGCGGTGCTGTGCAGTGCGGTGCCGGGCTGCGGGCAGCTGTCGTTGGCGACACGGGCACGGTACATCGGGCGTTTGAGCTGGCCGCGGTGCTGCAGCCGGGTGACGATCTCCTGGCCGGTATAGCAGCCCTTGGTGAAGCTGACGCCGTGCAGCGCCTGCAGGTTGGTCATCTGGGGAATGAAGGCCTCGACGGTCTCGGGGCGCAGGTCCGGGATGCCGGCACGGATCTCGCCCAGTTCCCACTGCTCGGTGGTACCCAGGGCGCAATCTCGACCAGCTCCGGCAGTCGCGCGAGCGCCTGCTCTTCAGGCAGCCAGATTTCGAAGCGCTTGCCCGGTACCCGCACCGCCAGCATGCCTTCGCTGGCGTAAATGCCGTCGACTTCGCTCGGTACCTGGCCAAGCAGTTTCTCGACCAGCACCGCGGCGCCCGGCCCGCTACAGCCCAGTCCCACCACCTCGTCGCTGAGGTCGATGGACTGTGCCTTGGAGAAGATCATGTATTTTTTCAGCAGTGCCAGCGAGGCCGGCAGCAGGGCACGGTGACCGCGCAGCCAGAAGCCGTCTTGAACCCGCATCAGCCGGAGCAGGCTGTGCATATGGCCCTTGATATTGCAGTGGGCGCCGAGGCGGCTGCCAAGGGCGCTGACATCCTGCAGGTCGCAGCTCAGCTGGCCCTGCAGAAATTTTTCCGCGTCGGGTCCCGTGATGCTGATCAGCCCCTGGTGAACCAGCGGCGTAATGCGGGTTTCGGATTCGCGATCATCGACGCGAACGATGCGGTCACCCTGATCGTTCAGGGTTGCGCCCAGGGCGCGGATTTTCTCCAGCCAGTCACTCATCTGCGTTCTTCTCTTGTTGGGCAGGCGGCGGGGTGCGGCTGCCGATACGCTGTCCCAGTCGCAGGGCGCTTTCCGCGCCAAGTTCCCGACTCCATGTCAGGGCATCGGGGCCGAACAGCAGTACCACCGTCGAGCCGAGTTTGAAGCGCCCCATCTCCTCACCACGGGCAATCCGGATATCGCTGTCTGGCCGGGCGTCGTAGCGGGTCCTGACCGGGGCGCGGGGGACAGGCGTCACCTGGCCGGACCAGACTGTCTCGATGCCGGCAACGATCATCGCACCGACCAGTACCATGGCCATGGGACCGTGGTCGGTATCGAAGATGGCGACGAGGCGCTCGTTGCGTGCAAACAGCTCGTCGACATGGGCGGCGGTGGTCTGGTTGACCGAGTAGAGATCGCCCGGTATGTAGACCGTTTCGCGCAGCTTGCCGTCGACCGGCATATGGACCCGGTGATAATCCCGTGGTGATAGATAGATGGTGGCGAAAGAGCCGTTTTTAAAGGGGGCGGCGAGTTCCATGTCCCCGCCCAGCAGGGTGCTGAGGCCGTAGCCGCGTCCCTTGGCCTGGAAGATGCGGCCGTGATCGATAGGCCCGAGCTGGCTGATGGCGCCGTCGGCGGGGCTGACGATGGCATCGGGGTCCGGATCGACGGGACGGGCATCGGCCTTGAGCTTGCGGGTGAAGAAGGCGTTGAAGTTTTCGTAGGCGCGCAGGTCCTCGACTTCGGCTTCCTGCATGTTGACGCCATAGCGGTTGGCGAACCAGCGGATGAAGGTATTCTTGACCCAGGGGTCGCGGCATTCGGCCAGCCGACCCGCGAGGCGCGAAAGGCAGTGCTGCGGCGCCAGCTGCTGCAGCAGTATGAACAGCTTGTCTTTCAAGGTTTAAACGTCCTTATGAGCGATGATCAGGTTTCGACCGGGGTGTCGTCGCGGTTGCCCCACTCGAACCAGGAGCCGTCGTAACAGCGTACCCGGTCGAAGCCGAGGTGGCGTGCGACCAGATAGGTCAGGCCGGAGCGGCGATGTGTCTGACAATGGGTGATGACCTCCTGTTCCGGGCGGATGCCGCGGGCCTCGAGTTGCGCCAGCAGTTCGGCATCCGGTCGCAGCCGGGTATCGTCGGGGCTGATCAGGGTGTCTGTCCATTCATACCAGATTGCGCCGGGGATATGCCCGCCCTTTTTCGCATTGACCACCTTTTCGCCCCGGTATTCGGCTTGCGTACGGGCATCCCAGATACAGAGGTCCGGGGACCCCAGGCGTTCGAGGATATAGGCGACGTCGGCCAGGTAACGGGGATCGATCCGGGCCTCGAAGCGGCTCGGCTCCGGGCTGTTGCTGCCGCTCTCTATCGCAAGGCCGGCCTGCCGCCAGGCATTGAGCTGGCCGTTGAGGAAGGAGCAGCGCTGGTGGCCGACGCAGTGCAGGGTCCAGATCATGCGTCCGGCCAGCGGGCCCATCTGGTCGTCGTAGACGACGACCTGGCGTTCGGGGGTCAGCCCGAGCTCTGAAAACAGCGACGAGAGCTGAGCGGCACTCGGCAGCTTGTTGGGCACCGGCGCGCTGCCGCACAGCAGCCGGGCCGGGTCGACATGGACGGCATGGGGAACATGTCCCTGGCGGTAGGTTTCCGCCTTCGACAGGTCGAGAATCAGCAGGGACGGATCATCCAGCCGGCGGGCCAGTTCATCCGCCTCGATCACGAGTGGTAGCTGCGTCATCGTTGCCTCCGTAAAGTCTGGGGACTGGCGATCATACTATCAACCCTGCCATTAAACACAGTGTTCTGAGCTGCAGCGTCGAGGTCGCCGAATGCACGGGGTTTGCCGGCGCTTTCAGGCATTGCGGGTCAGCATCCGCCGCAGCCCCTGGCTGGCGGCGCCGCACAGGTCGCGAAAATGGTCGCGGTGAAAGGCCGTGACGGGACCGTTGTGGCCGAGATCGCCGTAGATCACGGCGACCGGACGCTCCTTCATGAAAACCGACATCAGCAGACCGTCCTGTCCTGTCAGCACCGTCCGGTACTCGGCCGGCAGCAGCGGCACCAGTTTCGCCCGGTTTTCGTCGTTGATCCAGACGCAGGTCGGGCGCTGGCACAGCTGACGCATCAGCGGGGCGTCTGCGAGCTCCGCCTGGCACTGCGCCAGCGGATCCAGGGCGTCGATGCCGATCACCTGGGCGGTCTTGAGTTTCTTGTCCACAGGCTGCACCACCTGCAGCGTCAGCCGTTCGATGCCAAGCCCCTGCGACAGGCCGAGCAGCAGGGCCTGAAGGATGTGGGCCGGCCGGGTGTGCAGTTCGTAGCCGCTGCGCAGCCGCTCGAGGGTCTGACGATAGGCCCGGGCATCGGCGAACTCCGGTGCGGCGGGTGCCACAGTTGCGTCCACCGGTTCCGGCAGCGGCGGCGGTTCGGGGAAGCGGTCCGCGTAAAGTGCCAGTTCGCGTGGGCCGGGCATTTCCGCCAGCAGGGTCCGCTCCGGTAGCATCAGCATCTCGGTGGCCGGCGCCAGGGTGCCGGGCAGGTGGTACTGCTGCGCCGACAGCGCGCAGTTGCGGTGAATCTGTGCCGCGGCCTCGGACAGCTCGATGTCGAGATAATCGCCGATGATGGCGTACATGCGCCGGGTGCGGGTTCCGGTCCAGCTGCGGTTGAGCGTCAGTGTCAGCCAGTTGGCGAGCTTGACCGGAAAAAGTGCTGCTGCACCAGATGGCTCAGTTCCCTGAGATCCTCGCGACCGAGGCCCGGGTCGCTCAGCGTGCGCTGGTGCAGCTTGTCCAGAGTGCGCAGCGACGGCGAGGTGTCGTGGTCCAGCGCGGCGATCACCAGCGGCGGCAACTGCCAGGCATGGGCAAGGCCCAGCGATATCTGCTGGGTGGTGCAGCCCAGGGTCTCGATTTCGGCCTGCACCGGCTCCAGGCCGTCGTCGATCACGCGGCACTGGATACGGTGCATGTGCAGTGGCGCATGCAGCCAGAGGCTCCAGAAACCGACGCCATAGCAGAGCGCCGCGGCCCAGCCCTTTTCCGCATAGGTGGCATGGCGCTTGCGCAGCCACTGGGCGCACTGGGTGGCGGCATGATGGCTGTTGGCAATGGCCCGGAAGTACTGCAGGTGGGCAACGCGAGCCGGATGCAGGCGCAGCCCGCGGCAGCGCGCGGCCAGCTGTCCGAGGCGATCCAGTCCCAGGGAGCCGATGGCATGATCGATGCCGGTGACATCCGATCCCTTGGCGGCATGCAGCTTCTGAGCCTCGCAGATGACCTGCAGGCAGAGAACCGGGTCCGACTTGATGATCGGCGTCACGCTCATCAGGGTGCTGTGTTCCGAATCGACTTCCTGGCGCAGGCGCTCGAGCGTCGACAGCCGGGTCGGCAGCGGTCGTGGCGCCAGGTAGCCGGTCCAGGCTTCGGCGCCGCTCAGCTCTGCATTATCGGCGCGGCTGCGGGCGCGGGTGTCGGGTTGCTTGTCCTCGGTGGTCATGGCTGGGCCTGGCTGTCAGTGGGCGCTGTTCTCGGCCAGAAGCGACTGACGGATGTGCTGGTAGCTTCTGACGCGGGATTCGCTGATTTCATGCTGCTCGATCGCGGCCTTGATGGCGCAGCCCGGTTCCTGCTCGTGGCGGCAGTCGCGGAAGCGGCAGTGCCCGAGATAGGGGCGGAACTCGCGGAATCCCTCGATCAGCCGTTCCGGCTCGAGGTGCCAGAGGCCGAACTCGCGAATCCCCGGCGAGTCGATGAGATCGCCGCCGTCGGGAAAATGGAACAGCCGGGCCGTGGTGGTGGTGTGACGGCCCTTGCGGGTCTGGGCCGAAAGCTCGCCGACCCTCAGGTCGACGCCGGGCAGCAGCGCATTGATCAGCGACGACTTGCCGACGCCGGACTGGCCGACGAAGACGCTGATCCTTTCGTTGAGCAACTGCTTGAGTTCGTCGAGGCCGTGGGAGTCGGCGGTCGAGGCGCGCAGCACCCGGTAGCCGATGCGCTCGTACCGGGCCAGCATGCCGAGAATCTGCTCGCGGTTGTCGTCGTCGAGCAGGTCGGTCTTGTTGAGCAGGATGACCGGCTCGATGCCGCTCAGTTCCGCCGCCACCAGGTAGCGGTCGATGAGGTTGGCATAGGGTGTCGGTTCCACCGCGACGGTGACGACGATAAAGTCGATGTTGGCGGCAATGGGCCTCAGTTCGCCCTGGGGGTTTGGGCGCATCAGCTCCGAGTGGCGCGGCAACTGGGCGACGACGACGCCGCCTTCACTGGCGGGACGCCAGATAACGCGATCGCCGGTCACGAGCTGGCCCATATTGGTACGCATGTGGCACCGGTGCAGGCTGCCGGCGGTTTCGCCGTCCAGCGCCTCGACATCGACCTGGCGGCCGAAGTGGGAGATGATCAGCCCATGCTGTTCCCGGCCCAGTTCGCCGCCCTCGAGCTGCTCGTCGACCACCTCGTCGCGGCGCTGGGCCCGGGCGGTGCGCTCCTGCTGGATTTTTCCACGCGCCAGGCCTGGCGGCGGGTCAGTTTACGCTTGGACATCGAGCTCACTTAGGTATTAAGACGAGACCTAAGGTATTCTATTCCCGAGCAAATTAGTAGTGGACTCCAGTGGAGGGCGGTTCCCAATGAGCAATAACGACGACGCGGGCGCAGATAACAGTGCCCGCCGCAACAACCTGATCTGGATTGACCTGGAAATGACCGGCCTGGATCCGGATCGAGACCTCATTATCGAGATCGCCACCATCGTCACCGATGCCCAGCTCAATATTATCGAGGAGGGGCCGATGCTGGCCGTTCACCAGTCCGATGCGGCACTCGACGCGATGGACGAGTGGTGTACCCGTCAGCACGGCCAGTCGGGCCTGACGCAGCGGGTGCGCGAGAGCGGTGTCGACGAGCGGGAAGCCGAGCGCCAGACCCTCGAGTTCCTGAAACGTCATGTCGACAAGGGCTTCGCCGATGTGCGGCAACAGCATCTGCCAGGACCGGCGCTTCCTCTATCGTTACATGCCCGAACTCGAAGCCTGGTTTCACTACCGCAACCTCGATGTCAGCACCCTGAAGGAGCTGGCGCGACGCTGGAAGCCCGAGGTTCTGAAAGGCGTGAAAAAGCAGGGTTCACACCTGGCGCTCGACGATATCCGCGACTCGATCAACGAGTTGCGTCATTACCGCGAGCATTTCATCCAGCCATAAGGCGAAAGACTTGCCGTCCCAACCGGATCCACGAATAGAGGATGGGCTCAGCGATGCATTGGCACGGCTTTTCCGGTCCCGGTGCGGTTCGGGCATTGCGTAGCCCGTCAAATCGATCATAGTGCAGATCGATTGGCATCGGTTGGCAGAGCGTAAAAGGCGAAGAGGTAAGGCGTGACGGGTGATGGATGGCGCAGACATTCCCTGTAACACGTCACTCAATCATTCCGGCAACTTGCGCGCCCGCGGGTGTTCAACGATCGGCAGCGGCACCGCATTCGGACCGGTGCGCAGGCGCTCGAGCGCCCAGTCGATGTGCTCGCGCACCAGCGCGGTGGCGGTCTCGCGCCGTGCCTCGAGTGCCCGCTCTACCCTCGGACCGCCCGAGCCGTTGCCCAGCGCCACCGCGAGGTTGCGCTGCCAGCCCTCGTAACCGGTGCGGCGGATCGCCGAGCCTTCGGTGTTGCGCAGAAACGCCTCCTCGCTCCATTCGAACAGTTCTAGCAGGTCGATATCGTCGAGTCGGTGCCGGGGCTGGAAGTCGGCTTCGCCACTGTGGCGGGCAAACCGGTTCCAGGGGCAGATCAGCTGACAGTCATCGCAGCCGAAGATGCGGTTGCCGATCAGGGGGCGCAGTTCCGGCTCGATGCTGCCCCTGTATTCGATCGTCAGGTAGGAAATGCAGCGTCGTGCATCGAGTACGCCGGGGGCCGGGAAAGCCCCGGTCGGACAGATATCGAGGCAGGCGGTGCAGCGGCCGCAGTGCTCCTCTTCGTAGGGTTCGTCCAGGGGCAGCGGCAGGTCGACGAAGAGTTCGCCCAGCAGGAACCAGGAGCCGGCTTCACGGTTGAGAATCAGGCTGTGCTTGCCCTGCCAGCCAATGCCGGCCTCGCGCGCCAGCGGGCGCTCCAGCACCGGTGCGCTGTCGACGAAGGCGCGGTAACCCAGGGCGTCGCAGGCCTGTTCGATGCGCTGACCGAGCCGGGTCAGGCGCTTGCGCATCGTCTTGTGGTAGTCGCGACCCAGGGTATAGCGGGCGATATAGGCCTTGTCCCGCTGTTTCAGGATGCCCAGTGTCTTTACATCCGGGGGCAGATAGTCCATCCGTACCGAGATGATGCGACGGGTGCCCGGCACCAGCAGCGTGGGGTCGAGGCGTTTGTCGAAATGGTTCTCGAGGTAACCCATCTCGCCCTGATAGCCCCGCGCCAGCCACTCGCGCAGGTGCTCGCCTTCACTGGAGAGGTCGGTTCCGGTGATGCCGCACTGCTGGAAGCCGAGCTCGGCGGCCCATTGCTTGATCTGGCAGGCGAGGTCTTCGAGTTGTGATGCCGAAAGGGTGTTCATGCTTTTCAACGGTGTGGCTTCGAGATGCGTGCGGGCAAGGGACTGCGCCGGGACGATCCTCTATAATGATCGCAAATTTATAGCGAGCTAACAGTTGACAGTATTGAGTCAACAGTGGGCACTGGACTGCTTTTACTGTTGAATGTTTTCTGTTCGCTGTCTACTCACCACTTTCAAGGGGTGCCCATGCCTGTCGTTAGAGCGGAGTTGCCGGCCACATTATACACGGCAGAACAGACGCGTGCGTTGGACCGCACCGCGATCGAACAATACGGTCTGCCCGGATTCAAGCTGATGCAGCGGGCCGGCCATGCTGCCTTTGCCACGCTGCAGAAGCGTTGGTCCGGCGCGAAGTCGGTCACCGTGCTGTGCGGCGCCGGCAACAACGGCGGTGATGGCTTTGTCGTCGCGGGCCTGGCGCATCAGCATGGGCTGAGGGTGCAGATGCTCTGCATTGGCGACGAGCCGTTCGAGCAGCGGCTGAGGGGCGAGGCACTGGATGCCTGGCGCTGGTGCAGGGGGCTCGGGGTAGACGCCGAATATTACCGCGCCGATAGCGAGCTGCGTGGTGAGGTGCTGGTCGATGCGATGCTGGGTACCGGTCTAAGCGGTCCTGTGCATGGTCTGTACGAACGTGCCATCCAGCAGTGCAACCGCAGCGTCCAGCCGGTGCTGGCCGTGGATATACCGTCCGGGATCTGCAGTGATACCGGGCAGGTGCTCGGCGTGGCGGTACGCGCCGACCTGACCATCACCTTTATCGGTCTCAAGCAGGGCCTGTTCACGCATCAGGCGGTGGACTATACCGGCGAGGTCGAGTTCGACAGCCTGCTGGTGCCCGAGGCTGTCTACGAAGAGGTGCCGGTCAGTGCCTTCCGCACCCAGGCCGAGGATCTGGCCGCGGCCCTGGGACCGCGGCCGCGCAGCAGTCACAAGGGCGGTTTCGGGCATGTGCTGGTGATTGGCGGCGATCGCGGTTACGGTGGCGCCGCGATCATGGCGGCCCAGGCGGCGCTGCGGGCCGGTGCCGGGCTGGTGTCGCTGGCGACAAGGCGCGAGCATCTGACCGCGGCGCTGGCGCGCCAGCCGGAGCTTATGGTCAATGGCGTCGAGTCGGGACAGGATCTGGAACCGCTGCTCGAGCGCCCCGACCTGCTGATCGTCGGGCCGGGTCTCGGCCGCCGGGCCTGGGGTGACCAGTTGCTGCAGCAGGCGCTGGAGTCCGGCAAGCCGATGGTGATGGACGCCGACGGTCTGAACCTGCTGGCGGAAAAGAGCTGGCTGCAGGGCGCTCGCCGGGATAACTGGATACTGACGCCTCACCCTGGCGAGGCGGCCCGGCTGCTGGATGAGGATGTCGCGACCATCAACCGGGATCGTTTTGAATCGGTGCAGCGCCTGCAGGCCCAGTGCGGAGGTGTTGCGGTCCTCAAGGGAGCCGGGTCCCTCAGCAGTGACGGCGATGCGCTGCACCTGTGCTCGGCCGGCAATCCGGGCATGGCCTGTGGCGGCATGGGCGATGTGCTCTCTGGCATTGTCGGCGGGCTCTGGGCCCAGGGACTGAAGCCGGTGGATGCGGCCAGACTCGGCGTTTTCGTGCATGCCTCGGCGGCCGACCGGTGCGCGCACCGGCGCGGCGAGCGGGGGCTGATGCCGACGGATCTGCTGGGTATCATTCCAGCAGTCATCAACGGGTGGGATGAAACAGCGAAGGACAGGTAACGTTAAAACATGGCAGAGACACTGGAATATATCGCCGACGACGAGGCGGCGATGGTCCACTTCGGCGAGGTGCTGGGCCGGGTGAGCGGCGGACGGGGCGTGATTTTCCTCGAGGGCGACCTGGGTATGGGCAAAACCACCCTGTGCCGCGGGGCGCTGCGGGCCTTCGGTCATCGGGGCGCGGTGAAGAGCCCGACCTATACGCTGGTCGAGCCCTATGAGCTGGGCGCGCACAGGCTGTATCATTTCGATCTGTATCGTCTTGCCGACCCAGAGGAGCTGGAATATCTCGGCATTCGGGATTATTTTGCTGAACAGGAGCTCTGTCTGGTCGAGTGGCCGGAACGCGGTGCCGGCTGGCTGCCGGTGCCCGATCTGCAACTGCGGATCGAGGTTCAGGGGGCGGGCGGCGCATTCGCTGCCGGGCAATGACAGAACGGGGGCGGCAACTGATTGGCGCCCTGCAGGAACAGATCGCGCAACAGGAGTAGAACCATTGAGCGGTATCGCGAAGGGGATCGGATGGCTGCTGCTGGGCCTGTGCCTCGGCTGGCAGTCCGCGATGGCGGCTGATATTCAGAATGTGCGGCTCTGGCTGGCGCCGGACCATACGCGGCTGGTGTTTGACCTGTCGGGGCCGGTGCGGCACAAGGTGTTCGCGCTGGACAACCCCGATCGTCTGGTGGTGGACATGGCCGGGTCGCGGCTGAGCGCCAGCCTGGACAGCCTCGGCATCGACGACAGCCCGATCAGTCGCATCCGGCACTCGCGCCAGCCCGATGGTACGCAGCGCATCGTGCTGGACCTGAGTCGCGGCATCAAGCCGCGCAGCTTCGCGCTGGCGCCCAACGATCAGTATGGCCATCGGCTGGTGGTGGATCTGCTCAATAACGGCACCTCGGGGCCGACCAATCGCATTGGGCCTGAACCCGCGACGGTTGTGGACGACCCGGGCGTTCTGCGCGATATCGTGGTGGCGATCGACGCTGGTCATGGTGGCGAGGATCCGGGGGCGCTCGGGCCTGGCGGGTTGCGGGAGAAGGATGTGGTCATGGCCATTGCCCGCGAGGTATACCGGCGGCTGGAGGCGACGCCGGGATACAGGCCGGTCATGGTGCGCGACGGCGATTATTACGTCAGCCTCAGAGGGCGCACCAAGCTGGCGCGACGCACCAATGCCGACCTCTTCGTCTCGATTCATGCCGATGCCTTCAAGGACAAACGTGCCAATGGCGCCTCGGTATGGGTGATCTCCGATCGCGGCGCCACCAGTGAAGTGGGCCGCTGGCTGGCCCAGAAGGAGAACGGCGCGGACGCCATCGGGGGCGTGGTCAGTCTCGACGACAAGGACGAGGTGCTGGCCAGTGTCCTGCTGGACATGTCTATGACCTTCAGCATGGAGGGCAGCCGCCAGGTCGCCGAGCGGGTGCACCGCAATATTGGCAAGTTCGCCCGCATGCACAAGCCCTTCGTCGAGCAGGCCGGTTTCGTGGTGCTGAAATCGCCGGGCATCCCGTCGATACTGGTTGAAACCGGCTTCATCTCCAACCCGGACGAAGCGCGCAAGCTGAAATCCAGGAGCTACCAGCGTGAGATGGCGGCGGCGATTGCCGACGGCATCCAGGACTTCTTCTGGAACCGTCCTCCGGCGATGACCCATATCGCCCACCGCAAGAGTGGCGGTCAGCTGCCGACGCTGGCTGCGCGGACCTACAAGGTGGCACGCGGCGACACCCTGTCGGTGATCGCGGTGCGCAACGGCGTTACCCTGGCAGACCTGAGGGCCGTCAATGGTCTCTCGAACGACACCATCCGGGTGGGGCAGGTGCTGAAGATTCCGTCCAGTTAAAACGGGTCGCCTGTGGTAGAGTTTGCCTTTTCAAACCAGGCACCGGTGCGAGGCTTGTTCTGCCTTGCCCGGGGCCCGTCATCCGATAAGTTGTCTATGTCACGAATTCATCTGCTGTCGCCGCGTCTGGCCAACCAGATCGCGGCCGGCGAAGTGGTCGAGCGTCCCGCCTCGGTCATCAAGGAATTGCTGGAAAACAGTCTCGATGCCGGCGCCACCCAGATCGAGATCGACGCCGAGCAGGGGGTCAAGCTGATGCGCCTGCGCGACAACGGCGACGGTATCGAGCAGGAGGACCTGCCACTGGCGCTGAGCCGGCACGCCACCTCGAAGATACTGGCGCTCGAGGACCTGGAAGCGGTCTGCAGCCTGGGCTTTCGCGGCGAGGCCCTGGCCAGTATCAGTTCGGTCTCGCGCCTGACGCTGACGTCGCGCCGGACGGGAGCCGACAATGCCTGGCAGGTCCAGACCGAGGGGCGGGACATGGAGCCTAGCGTCAGTCCGGCTGCGCACCCGCAGGGGACCAGCGTCGAGGTACGGGATCTGTTCTTCAATACCCCGGCGCGGCGCAAGTTCCTGCGCACCGAAACCACCGAGTTCAAGCACCTCGAAGAGGTGGTCAAGCGGCTTGCTCTGAGCCGTTCCGATGTCGCTTTCCAGTTGCGCCACAACGGCCGTGTGATTCATCAGTTGCGCCCGGCGCAGACCGAAGCGGAACACGAGCGCCGCATCGCCTCGGTCTGCGGACCGGCCTTCATCGATCAGGCGCTGTCGCTCGATGTCAGCGCCGAGGCCAGCGGGCTGAGGCTCTGGGGCTGGATCGGGCTGCCGACCTTTTCCCGCAGTCAGGCCGATCTGCAGTATTTCTTCGTCAATGGTCGCATTATTCGCGACAAGCTGGTCGCCCATGCGGTGCGTCAGGCGTATCAGGACGTGCTCTTCCATGGCCGGCATCCGGCATTCGTGCTCTATCTCGAGCTGGATCCCAAGCTGGTTGATGTCAATGTACACCCGACCAAGCACGAGGTGCGCTTTCGCGAAGGCCGTCTGGTTCATGATTTTATTTTCCGCACCCTGCACCGGGTCATTGCCGATGTACGGCCCGAGGCGGCCCCGGCCGGAGCGGCGGCCCCGCCACTGCAGCCGGCGCCGGGGGCCGCCTTCAGCGAACCGCGCTACGAGCAGGGGCGGATGCCGCTGAGCAGCGGTGCCGCCACGCCGTCCCCGTCGGCGGTGCGGGACCAGATCAGTGCCTATGGCGCCCTGCATCAACCGGCGCCGATGCCAGTGGCACCGGGGGTTAATGGCACTCCGGTACCCGGCGCACAGCCCGCGCCGCTGCCGTCCGATGACGCCGGGACGCCACCTCTGGGCTATGCGATCGCCCAGCTTCATGGTGTCTACGTACTGGCGCAGAACGAGCAGGGGCTGGTGCTGGTCGATATGCATGCGGCCCACGAACGTATTGTCTACGAGCGCATGAAGCAGGCATGGGAGAGCGAGGCGGCACGTTCCCAGCCGCTGCTGGTGCCGCTGAGTATCGCGGTCAGCCAGCGCGAAGCCGATTGCGCCCAGGAGCAGGACGGCGTATTCAGGCGCCTGGGCTTCGAGCTGTCGCGCATGGGCGAGGAAAATTTGCTGGTACGACAGGTGCCGGTGGCGGTAGCCAGGGGCAATGTCGAGCAGCTGATCCGTGATGTGCTGTCGGACATGCTGACCTACGGCAGCAGTCAGCGCGTCGAAAACCACATCAACGAACTGCTGGCGACCATGGCCTGTCACGGCGCGGTGCGTGCCAACCGTCAGCTGACGATCCCGGAGATGAATGCGCTGCTGCGGGACATGGAAATTACCGAGCGCAGCGGCCAGTGCAATCACGGCCGCCCGACCTGGACCCAGCTGTCGATGGGCGAGCTCGACAAGCTGTTTTTGCGGGGGCGCTGATGTCATGAGCGAACAGAAACGGCTGCCGCCGGCGATCTTCCTGATGGGGCCGACGGCATCGGGCAAGACGGCGCTGGCGATGGCGCTCCACGACCGTCTGCCCTGCGAGATCATCAGTGTCGACTCGGCGCTGATCTATCGCGGCATGGATATCGGCACCGCCAAGCCGACACCCGACGAACTGGCGCGCTATCCCCATCGGCTGATCGATATCCGCGATCCGGATGAAAGCTATTCCGCCGCCCGGTTTCGCGACGATGCGCTGGAGGAGATGGCGCGCATCACCCGGGCCGGGCGCATACCGCTGCTGGTGGGGGCACCATGCTCTATTTCAATGCGCTGCAGCATGGGCTGGCGGACCTGCCCGGAGCCGATGCCCGGGTGCGGGCGCGGCTGGAGCGGGAGGCCTCCGCCCATGGTTGGCCGGAAATGCACCGCCGTCTGGCGCAGCTCGATCCGGAGTCTGCGGCGCGACTCAAGCCCGGTGACGCCCAGCGCATCCAGCGCGCACTGGAAGTCTGCGAGTTGAGCGGGCGCGCGATGAGCGAACTCTGGCGCGAGCAGCAGCGCAGCGCGCTGCCGTACAGCCTGGTATCGCTGGCCGTGATGCCGCCCGAGCGCGCCGAGCTGCACCGGCGTATCGAGTTGCGCTTCGGGCAGATGCTGCAACAGGGGCTGGTCGAGGAGGTCGAGCGGGTGCTCTGGTCGCGAGGCGATCTGGATCTTGCGTTCCCGTCGGTGCGCTGTGTCGGTTATCGCCAGGTGTGGGAGTATCTGGAGGGGCGCTGGGACTATGAAACCATGCGGTACAAGGGTATTGTAGCGACCCGCCAGCTGGCCAAGCGCCAGATTACCTGGCTTCGAGGCCGTGACGATCTCCACTGGCTCGAGACGAATGATCCCCAGTTGCTGTCTAAAGCCTTGAAATTAGTGGACTCAGCCATTATATAATGAGCGGCTGGCAGAACTTTGCCTGTGCAAGGCTGTCACTTTGAGGTCGGGGTGCCGGAAGGGGGTAACAAACGGTCCCGGCCCGATAACCTATAACGATTTTTCAGGAAGGAGTTTGCAATGTCAAAAGGGCAGTCTTTACAAGACCCTTATCTCAATGTGCTGCGCAAAGAGCGCGTACCGGTTTCCATCTTTCTGGTCAACGGCATCAAGCTGCAGGGGCAGATCGAGTCTTTCGATCAGTTCGTCATCCTGCTGAAGAATACCGTCAGCCAGATGGTCTACAAACATGCGATCTCGACCGTCGTACCTGCACGTCCGGTGAAACTGCCGCAGGGTGACGAGAAGCAGCCGGACTGAGGCCATCTTGTTTTTCGAACGTCCCGAGTCTGGAGAAAAGGCGGTTCTCGTTCACATCGATTTTGGTGACGAGGACAAGGCTGAAAGTCCCCAGGAGCTCGAAGAGCTCGCACTCTCGGCAGGCGCGGATCCGGTAGAATTTCTGCTCGGAAGCCGCGCCCATCCGAGCCCCAAATTTTTCCTCGGCAGCGGCAAACTGGAAGAGCTGCGTGAACTGGTCAATCTTCACCAGGCCGAGCTGGTTATCTTCAACCATGCACTGTCGCCGGCCCAGGAGCGCAATATCGAGCGCGAGATCAAGTGCCGGGTGCTGGATCGCACCGGACTGATCCTCGATATCTTCGCCCAGCGGGCGCGCACCCATGAAGGCAAGTTGCAGGTCGAGCTGGCGCAGCTCGATCACATGTCGACGCGCCTGGTACGCGGCTGGACTCACCTCGAGCGCCAGAAGGGCGGTATCGGTTTGCGCGGGCCGGGCGAAACCCAGCTCGAGACGGACCGGCGTCTGCTGCGTGCGCGCATGAAAAGCATCCACAAGCGGCTTGAGAAGGTGCGTCGCCAGCGCGACCAGGGGCGGCGGGCGCGTCAGCGCGCCGAAGTGCCGACGGTGTCGCTGGTCGGCTATACCAATGCCGGCAAGTCGACGCTGTTCAATCGCCTTACGACGGCCGACGTCTATGCTGCCGACCAGTTGTTCGCGACCCTGGATCCGACCCTGCGCAAGATTCAGCTGGCCGATGTCGGGCCGGCGATCCTGGCTGATACGGTGGGCTTCATTCGCCACCTGCCGCACAAGCTGGTCGAGGCTTTCCGGGCGACGCTGCAGGAAACGTCCGAGGCGACATTGCTGCTGCATGTGATCGACTGTCACGACGATGAGCGTACAGGGCATATAGAACAGGTCAAACGGGTGTTGCAGGAGATCGGTGCGGACGAGATCCCGGTGCTGGAGGTGTACAACAAGATAGACCTGCTCCCGGGGCAGGAGGCGCGTATCGACCGTGACGAGGAGGGTCGCCCCTGGCGGGTCTGGCTGTCGGCGGTGTCTGGCGAGGGAGCCGATCTGCTGTTTCAGGCCGTCAGTGAGCGTCTGTCGGACGATCTCTTCCACGACACTCTGTGTCTGGAGCCCGGCGAGGGGCAGTTGCGCGCCCACCTCTATGAGCAGGGGGCGGTGGTGCGCGAGCGCACCGACGAAGCCGGCCAGATGCTGGTGGAGGTGCGCCTGCAGCGCAAGGATCTGTTGCAGTTGTTGAGTCGGCTCGGGATTCCGTCCGACCGTTACCTGGTACGGGCGGCGTCCTGAAACAGGTGACGACCGAGGTTGCACCTGTTACGGTGGCTACCTACAATTTTCTGAGTTGAATCAAGTATTTTGTAACGGAGAACGGTATGGCTTGGAATGAGCCCGGCGGGAACGGAGATGGCAACAACCATGACCCCTGGAGCGGCGACAGTCGTGGCGGCGGCAAACGCGGCGGTGGCAATCGGGGTGGTGGCGACCAGGGGCCGCCGGATCTCGACGAGGCCCTGCGCAAACTGCAGGAGAAGCTGAGCAGCATCTTCGGCAAGTCCGGCTCCGGTGGTTCCGGCGGTGGCAGCGGCAGTGCGTCAGGATCGGGCTTCATCTGGGTGCTGCTGGTCGTGGTGGCCCTGGGTTGGGCCGGTATGGGGTTCTATACCGTCGACCAGCAGGAGCAGGGTGTGGTGCTGCGTCTGGGCAAGTACTACGAGACCGTCAATCCCGGTCTGCAGTGGAATCCGCCGCTGATCGACGAAGTGACCAAGGTCAACGTCACCCGTGTCCGTACCCATGACCACCGGGCGCTGATGCTGACCGAGGACGAAAACATTGTCGATATCGACATGACCGTCCAGTATGTGGTCAGGGACCCCAAGGCCTATCGACTCAACGTGCGCGATCCCGAAAACAGTCTGGCCCATGCCGCCGAATCGGCTCTGCGTCAGGTTGTCGGTACATCCGAGATGCATTCGCTGCTGACGGAAGGGCGTGAGGCGCTGGCCGTCAGCGTGCTCGGGTTCCTGCAGAACTACATGGAAACCTACGGAACGGGTTTGCGCATCTCCAAGATCAACGTCAAGAACGCCCAGGCGCCGACTCAGGTGCAGGATGCCTTCGACGACGTGATCAAGGCGCGGGAGGACGAGCAGCGTGTCAAGAACGAGGCCGAATCCTATGCCAACGGTATCGTGCCGGAGGCGCGTGGTGAAGCCCAGCGTATGCTCGAGGAGGCCAACGCTTATCGCGAGCAGGTGGTCGCCCGGGCGGATGGTGAGGCCAAGCGTTTTCTGGCGCTGCTCGGCGAATACCAGAAAGCGCCGGACGTGACGCGCGAGCGCCTCTATCTGGACATGATGCAGACCGTGCTGGAGAAGAATCCAAAGGTGCTGGTCGATCTCGAGGGCGGCAACAACATGATGTATCTGCCGCTGGACAAGTTGATGCAGGACAGTGCGGTGCGTCGCGAAGCCGCGCGTTCGGGTCAGCGGCTGGATGACCAGAGTATGAGAGATTTAACGGACAGGGTGGTCGAAGAGTTGCGTCAGCGCCAAAGCACCACGACGCGTAGGGAGGGTCGGTAATGAAACCCAGGTCTATGTTTGTACTGGCCGTGCTGCTGCTGGTGGTGATGGCTGCCTCGAAGTCGATCTATATCGTCAAGGAAACCGAACGTGCGGTCCTGTTGCGTTTCGGTGAAATTGTCAATGACGACGTGCAGCCGGGGCTGCATTTCAAGATCCCGTTCGTTAATGTGGTGCGCAAGTTCGATGGCCGGGTGCTGACCCTGGATGCTCGTCCGCAATCCTTCCTGACGCTGGAGAAGAAGCGTCTGGTGGTCGATGCCTTCATCAAGTGGCGTATTCAGGATGTCGGCAAGTACTACACCGCAACCTCGGGCGACGAGTTCCGTGCCGGTGATGTCCTGTCGACCCGTGTCGAGAACGAGCTGCGTAACCAGTTCGGTGCCCGTACCCTGAACCAGGTCGTCTCCGGCGAGCGCGAGGAGCTGATGGAGGAGGTGATTCGCCAGCTGAGTGTAGTTGCGCAGGACGAGCTGGGGATCAATATCATCGATGTCCGGGTCAAGCGGGTCGAGCTGCCGGCCGAGGTGTCGGAATCGGTGTACCAGCGCATGCGCACCGAGCGTGAGCGTGAGGCGCGGGAGCTGCGCGCGCGCCGCGAGCTGGCCGAAGGTATCCGAGCCGATGCCGATCGCCAGGTAACCGTGATCAAGGCCGGGGCCTATCGCACGGCGGAAGAGCTTCGCGGTGAGGGCGATGCGCTGGCGGCGAGCATCTATTCCGAGGCCTTCAATCGCGATCCGGAGTTCTACTCCTTCTACCGCAGTCTCAATGCGTATCGCCAGTCGTTCGGTGGCGAGGGGGCGATGTGCTGCTGCTGGATCCAAGCAGCGACTTTTTCAAGTACCTGTCGCAGCCGATGGGGCGCTGACCTCCGGCGAGAAAGCAGGCTAAAACCACGGAAGCGGGTGCAATTTGGCACCCGTTCCGTGGTAGAATCCGCGAACCGGGCACAGACCCGGTTTTTTTGTGGCAGTGTGGCGCCGGTGGACGAGGTTTCCAATGTCTTCGGTTTTTTGGCGTGAGTTGTTAATCGGCTTCTGCCTGATGCTGGTGCTGGAGGGGTTGATGCCTTTTCTGTATCCGCAGCGCTGGCGCAGGATGGTGCAGCAGCTGTCACAGATCGATGACAGGGCGCTACGCTTTTTCGGTCTCGCGAGTATGCTGACCGGGGTGGCGTTGCTGTACTGGATCAACTGAATCTGAATACCGGGATAGTTTTGGAGTACTGCATGGCATTGGCAGATCGCTGGTTGTTGCCGGATGGCGTTAAAGACATACTGCCGCCCCGGGCGCGCCAGATCGAGGCGCTGCGCCGTAGACTGCTGGATCTCTACGACAGCTGGGGCTATGAGCTGGTCATGCCGCCGCTGATGGAGCACCTTGAATCCCTGCTTACCGGCGTCGGCCGGGATCTGGATCTTGATACGTTCAAGGTCACCGACCAGGTCAGCGGACATCTGTTGGGCATTCGTGCCGATATCACCCCTCAGGTTGCGCGCATTGACGCTCATCGCATGCGTAGTCAGGGGGCCAGTCGACTCTGCTACTGCGGTTCCGTGCTGCATACGCGGCCAGCCAATATGCTGGCGTCGCGCAATCCGCTGCAGGTCGGGGCCGAGCTCTACGGTCATGCCGGAATCGACAGCGATGTCGAGGTGATCGCGCTGATGCTCGAGACGCTGCTGGCGTCCGGCATCGAGGCACCGATCAGTCTGGATCTCGGTCATGTCGGTATCTTCCGCAATCTGATGGCGGACGCCGGGCTCAGCGATGCCCAGGAGGCCGAATACCTCGAGAAGCTGCAGCTCAAGGCTCTGCCCGAGATCGAGGTGTTCCTCAACGAGCTCGAGGCCGACGCCCGTCTGCTGGATCGTCTTGCAGAGCTGCCGCGCCTGCATGGTGGTGTCGACGTGCTCGCCCGTGCCCGGGTGCTGTTCGCGGATGCCTCGCCTGCGGTGACCGAGGCTATCGACTATCTTGAACAGCTGGCCGATCGTGTCGGGCGGCGTTACCCGCAGGTTCGCCTCTATTTCGATCTGGGCGAGCTACGCGGCTACAACTATCACACCGGTATCGTTTTTGCGGCCTATGCCGCAGGTTTTGGTCAGGCGATCGCCAAAGGTGGTCGCTATGACGAGATTGGTCGCGATTTCGGTCGCGCCCGGCCGGCGACGGGCTTCAGCTCCGATCTGAAAAGCCTGTCCGACCTGTCTGCTTCCGTGCTCGAAGTGCGCGGTGGCGCTATCCTGGCGCCGGCGGGGCAGGACCCCTTGCTGATCG
The DNA here is from genome assembly GCF_042661465.1 of Marinobacterium aestuariivivens. Classification (NCBI taxonomy): domain Bacteria; kingdom Pseudomonadati; phylum Pseudomonadota; class Gammaproteobacteria; order Oceanospirillales; family Oceanospirillaceae; genus Marinobacterium; species Marinobacterium aestuariivivens. The sequence continues at coordinate 3,353,788 of NZ_JBHSWE010000001.1, forward strand.
AGCGGATCGGGGAGTTGCGTGCTCAGGGTGAGCGCGTTATTCAGCAGTTACCGGATGTGACGCTGGCGAATCTGTCCAGCTGTGATCGCCAGTTGCTGCGCCAGGAGATGACTGGGTCCTCGCGGCCCTGTAAGCGAATTTTCGATTAACGCTAAACACTTAGAGACAACAATGGGCAGAAACGTAGTTGTTTTGGGGACCCAGTGGGGTGACGAAGGCAAAGGTAAGATCGTCGACCTGCTGACCGAGCGGGTTGCTGCGGTAGTGCGTTTTCAGGGTGGTCACAATGCCGGCCATACACTGGTTATCGACGGCAAGAAAACCGTCCTGCACCTGATTCCGTCCGGTATCTTGCGCGAGGGGGTGCTCTGCCTGATCGGCAACGGTGTCGTGCTGTCGCCGGAAGCGCTGCTGAAGGAGATCGAAGGTCTGGAGCAGGCTGGCGTGCCGGTGCGCAACAGCCTGCGTCTGAGCCCGGCCTGTCCGCTGATCCTGCCTTATCATGTGGCCCTGGATCAGGCTCGCGAACAGGCGCGCGGCGAGAGCAAGATCGGCACGACCGGGCGCGGTATCGGGCCGGCGTACGAAGACAAGGTTGCGCGTCGCGGGCTGCGTCTTGAGGATCTGATGCATCCGGAGCGCTTTGCGGCCAAGCTCAGGGAAGTGATGGAATATCACAACTTCGTGCTGCAGAACTACTACAAGGCGGAGCCGCTCGATTATGATACGGTGCTCGAGCAGGCGCTGGCGATGGGCGAACAGCTGCGCCCGATGGTGGCCGATGTGACGGCCATTCTGCACGATCTGCGCAAGCAGGGTGCCAGCATCATGTTCGAGGGTGCCCAGGGCTCGCTGCTGGATATCGACCACGGCACCTATCCATTCGTGACCTCGTCCAACACCACGGCCGGTGGTACTTCGACGGGGTCGGGCTTCGGTCCGCTTTACCTTGACTACATTCTCGGTATCACCAAGGCTTATACCACCCGTGTCGGCGGCGGTCCTTTCCCGACCGAGCTGGGTTGCGAAGTGGGCCGGCGGCTGGCCGAGCGCGGTCACGAGTTCGGAGCGACCACCGGACGTGCCCGTCGCTGTGGCTGGTTCGACGCCGTTGCGCTGCGGCATGCCATCCAGATCAACTCCATTTCCGGTATCTGTCTGACCAAGCTCGATGTGCTGGACGGGCTGGAAACCATCCGGATCTGTACCGGCTACCGCGATGCCGAAGGCAATGTGGTGACTTCGCTCAGTGGCAGCGAGGACTACGAAGTGGTCGAGCCGATTTACGAAGAGATGCCGGGCTGGCAGGACTCCACCGTTGGTGCGAAATCGATCGATGCGTTGCCTGCCAATGCCGTCGCCTACATCAGGCGGCTGGAGCAGCTGATCGAGGCGCCTGTGGATATCATCTCCACCGGTCCCGATCGTGCCGAGACCATCGTGTTGCGTGATCCCTACGCGGGCTGAATGTAGCAGGCACAAAAAAACCGGCTGATGCCGGTTTTTTTGTGCCTGGATATGCTTCCCTGAAAGTTGCTCCTGCACTTTCAGGATTTCCACCATCCCTGGTGGTTGTCCTGCGAATGCAGGGATGTGCAGGAGCAGGGTTTGTGTCTGTGTAGGTCGGGCGGAGGTCTGCGGTTTTTACGCGTTACCTGCCATCCGTTCACCGGGTTATTTCAGGCGCTCGCCCAGTGCCGGGCGGATCACCTGCAGCAGTGCCTTGAACATTTTCGGATTGCCCGCAACCAGGTTGCCGCTGCTGCGGTAACTGTTGCCGCCGCTGAAATCGCCGACCAGTCCGCCTGCTTCCTGCAGCAGCAGGATGCCGGCTTCCATTTCCCACTGGTTGAGCCCGCTCTGGTAGAAGCCGTCGAGGCGTCCCGCCGCGGTGTAGGCCAGGTTCAGTACCGGTGAGCCGCCGCTGTAGATGCTGCCGCCCCCGAGGCTGATATTCTTGAACATCTCGAGAAATTCGTTGAGGTAGGGCTTGTCGCTGGTGCGACCGAAGAAGCCGCTGCCAATCAGGGCGCCTTCGATGGTCTTGCGGTTGCTCACGCGCAGGCGCTTGCCGTTGAAGTGGGCGCCATAGCCGCGGCTGGCCGTGAACTCCTCGCCGGCAATGGGGTTGATCACCACGGCATGCTCGATGCGGTTGTTGTGGTGACCGGCAATGCTGAGGGCGAACACCGGCAGGCCGTTGGCGAAATTCAGAATGCTGTCGACCGGATTGATGTTCCAGGTGAAGGCCGGGCCTTCCTTCAGCGGCGGATGCTGGCCGGTGTATTCGCCGACTAGGGTATGGCTGGGATAGGCTTTCTGAATCGTATGGACGATGGTCTGCTCGGCGTGCTTGCAGGTCTCGTTCAGGAACTCGGCAACGCTGGGCTGCTCGGATTTGATCAAATCAAGCCGCTCTACGGCGCGAGCGATCTGTTCTCCTGCAAGGCGTGCTGCGCGCAGGGCAATGTTAACCATCGGTTGCATCAGTCGGGAACCTAATCATCATCGAACCAAACGCGACATTATACAGAACCAGGGCGGTGGGCAGAATAGTCTTTCGCCATACTTCTGGTAGAATGTTGGCCCCTTGAAATCTTAAGGCTGGAAGATGCTCGAGAATATTCGCATCGTGCTCGTCAATACCACTCATCCTGGCAATATCGGCGGGGTGGCGCGGGCCATGAAGAACATGGGGTTGTCGGATCTCTGTCTGGTGGCGCCCAAATCCTTTCCCAGCGAGGTGGCCGACGCTCGTGCCTCGGGCGCCACGGACGTGCTGGAGCGGGGGCGGGTGGTCGACAGTCTGGAGCGGGCTGTCGAGGACTGCCACCTGGTGGTGGGGACCAGTGCGCGGGGGCGGCACATTCCCTGGCCGGTGATCGATCCCCGTGAGCTTGCCGGCATCGTCTCCGAAGTGCGTCCCGGGCTGCGGGTCGCGATCGTTTTTGGTCGCGAGGACCGGGGGCTGACCAATGAAGAGCTGCAGTGCTGTCATCATCATGTGCATATACCGGCGCAGGAGGGTTTCAGTTCGCTGAATCTCGCGGCGGCCGTGCAGGTCATTGCCTACGAGTTGCGGATGATGGTGCTGTCGGGCCATCCTGTCGATGCGCCGCGCTGGGGTACGGCCTGGGATATCGATCTGGCCGAAAGCGGTGAGCTCGAACGGATGTTCGACCATCTCGAGCGCACTCTGGTGGAAATTGAGTTTCTGGATCCGGATAATCCGCGCCAGTTGATGCCGAGACTCAGGCGTCTGCTGTTGCGGTCGGTGCCCGACAAGGTCGAGGTCAACGTCCTGCGCGGCATACTGACGGCGGTCAACAAGAAGGCCTCCGGCGATTGAGTGGGGGTGTTGCCGGTCGTCGTCGGGCAGGTTCGTGGCGTGCGGGCGTCGGTGCCGGCAGTCCGTCGTGCTACCATGGTGCCGAATGTCTTGATTAGTCGACTATTTTACTAGGTTAAATAGTTGATCGTTTTTGTAGGCTATTGCATAATGCTCGCAAGAATCGCCTGGTGTCGAGAGGAAGCTTATGCGATTAACCACCAAGGGGCGCTACGCCGTGACGGCAATGCTGGATCTGGCGTTGCACGAGGGCAAGGGGCCGATCAGTCTGGCCGATATTTCGGAACGTCAGGGGATATCCCTGTCGTACCTCGAGCAGCTGTTCGCCAAGCTCAGGCGTAACGAACTTGTCCGCAGTGTCCGGGGACCCGGTGGTGGTTATCAGCTGAGCCGGGAGCAGAAGCGCATCAATGTGGCTGAAGTGATCGATGCGGTCAACGAGTCCGTCGATGCCACCGGCTGTAACGGCAATGGTGGCTGTCAGTCCGGTCAGACCTGCCTGACGCATCACCTCTGGTGTGATCTGAGCGACCAGATTCATGCGTTTCTGAGCGGCATCAGTCTGTTTGATCTTGTGCAGCGCAAGGACGTGCAGGAAGTCGCATTGCGACAGGATCTGAAGCGTACGGACCAGCTGATAATGAGTACGGGTGAGCCATCGTCTGCCGAGCGCAAGGCAGCGGTTTAACCATTTTGTACCGGAGATAGAGAATGAAGTTGCCGATTTATCTGGATTATTCTGCCACCACCCCGGTCGATCCGCGGGTTGCAGAGAAGATGATTGACTGTCTGACAATGGAGGGTAACTTCGGTAACCCCGCTTCGCGCTCCCACCTGTTCGGCTGGAAGGCCGAAGAGGCGGTCGAGAACGCGCGTCGTCAGGTGGCAGACCTGATCAATGCGGATCCGCGGGAGATCGTCTGGACTTCAGGGGCAACCGAGTCCGACAACCTGGCGATCAAGGGTGCGGCGCATTTCTATCAGAAGAAGGGCAAGCACATCATCACCTCCAGGATCGAGCACAAGGCGGTGCTGGATACCACGCGCCAGCTGGAGCGCGAAGGCTTCGAGGTGACCTATCTGGAGCCCAGCAAGGAAGGCATTATCGAGCCTTCGGCTGTTGCGGATGCGATCCGCGAGGACACCATTCTAGTGTCGCTGATGCACGTCAATAACGAGATCGGCACCATTACGGATATCGCGGCGATCGGCGAGATCACCCGCTCGAAGGGGATTATTTTCCACGTCGATGCGGCTCAGAGCACCGGCAAGGTCGAGATCGACCTGGATAAGATCAAGGTCGATCTAATGTCGTTCTCCGGCCACAAAACCTATGGGCCCAAGGGTGTTGGTGCGCTGTACGTGCGTCGCAAGCCGCGTGTTCGCATCGAGGCACAGATGCACGGTGGCGGGCACGAACGGGGCATGCGCTCAGGCACGCTGGCGACCCATCAGATCGTCGGCATGGGTGAGGCGTTCCGTATCGCCAAAGAGGAGATGGCTCAGGAGCACGAGCGCCTGGTCGCTCTGCGCAACCGTCTTCTGGATGGCGTCAAGGACATGGACGAGGTGTACGTCAACGGCTCTCTGGCTCAACGGGTTCCGGGCAACCTGAATATCAGTTTTGCGTTCGTCGAGGGCGAGTCGCTGCTGATGTCGCTGAAGGATCTTGCCGTGTCTTCGGGTTCGGCCTGCACCTCGGCGAGCCTGGAGCCCTCCTATGTGCTGCGCGCTCTGGGATTGAACGACGAGCTGGCGCACAGCTCGATCCGCTTCTCCATCGGACGTTTCAGCACCGAGGAAGAGATTGATCACGTTATAGCGCAGATCCGGACCGCTGTGGGCAAGCTGCGTGAGCTGTCGCCGCTCTGGGATATGTACCAGGATGGCGTGGATTTGAGCAAGGTCGAGTGGGTTCACCACTAAAGCATCCGCGGACGAATTGAGGAGGTCGATTGTGGCTTACAGCGAACAGGTAATAGATCATTACGAAAACCCGCGTAACGTCGGCAAGATGGACGCGGCTGATGCCAGTGTCGGTACCGGCATGGTCGGTGCACCGGCATGTGGCGACGTCATGCGGCTGCAGATCAAGGTCAGCGAGTCGGGTGTCATCGAAGATGCCAAGTTCAAGACCTACGGCTGCGGCTCGGCGATCGCGTCGAGTTCCCTGGTCACCGAGTGGGTCAAGGGCATGACGCTGGACCAGGCGGCCGATCTGAAAAATACCCAGATTGCCGACGAACTCGCACTGCCGCCGGTCAAGATTCACTGTTCGGTTCTGGCTGAAGATGCCATCAAGGCGGCAATCCAGGACTACAAGCAGAAACAGGGCAAGTAAGCAGCGCTCTGGAATTTTAAATCTGAAGCACCGCTCGCGGCGGTGCGGGGATGTTTGAGCTATGGCAATTTCCATGACGCCGGCGGCTGTACAGCATGTGGTCGGCTATCTTGAAAAACGCGGGCACGGAGCGGGCATTCGTCTGGGTGTCCGAACCACCGGCTGCTCCGGGATGGCCTACGTGCTCGAGTTTGTTGATGAAATTCAGGACGAAGACCAAGTTTTCGAAGCTGATGGCGTCAAGGTCGTGGTGGATCCGAAGAGCCTGATCTATCTGGACGGGACCGAGCTGGACTATGTGCGCGAAGGGTTGAACGAGGGTTTTCAGTTCAACAACCCGAACGTGCGTAACGAGTGTGGTTGTGGCGAAAGCTTTAACGTCTGATCGGAGCCCCGGTTGCCCGGAGTCGCATGGATATCAAACAAAACTACTTTGAGTTTTACGGCCTGCCCGAAGCTTTCGATCTGGACCTCGGGCAGCTGGCCGACCGCCATCTCGAGCTGCAAAAGCAGCTGCACCCCGACCGTTTTGCCCATCTTTCCGACCAGGAGCGCAGGCTGTCCGCGCAATATACCGCCTATCTCAACGAGGGCTACGCCACGCTGCGCTCGCCGCTGTTGAGGGCGCAGTATCTGCTCAAGCTGCGGGGTATCGATACCCATAATGAAAGCAGCGCACCGGTCGATCCGGCTTTCCTGATGCAGCAGATGGAGCTGCGCGAGCGGGTCGAGGAGGCGCCCTCCCATGCCGACCCCGACTCCGAGCTGGAAGCCCTGGCAGAGGAGGTGTCCAATGCCATGGAGCAACTGAGGCTCGAGTTCCGGCGCGAGATTTCGCAGCCAGGCGAGACCTCGCTGCAGGGCGCCGCGGCGGCCGTACGGAAAATGCAGTTCCTGGACAAGCTGAGTCGCGAAATCGAGCGGCTCGAAGACGAGTTGTACTGATATCGAGTTGATTACATGGCCTTGTTGCAAATAGCTGAACCCGGACAGAGCCCGGATCCCCACAAGCGCAAGCTTGCAGTCGGGATTGATCTGGGTACCACGAACTCACTGGTGGCAACGGTGCGCAGCGGCGAAGCTGTCACCCTGGCTGACGCGCAGGGTCGCCATACCCTTCCGTCTGTCGTGCGCTACCTTGCGGAAGTCGCGCCCGAGGTCGGCTACGAGGCCCATGCCAGGGCGGTTCAGGATCCGCACAATACGATCCAGTCGGTAAAGCGCCTGATGGGGCGCGGGGTTGCCGATGTCAAGAAGCTGGGGGATGAGCTGCCCTATCGCTTCGAACGCACCGATGAGGGCATGCCCTATCTCGTCACGGCGGCCGGGGCCAAGAGTCCGGTCGAGGTGTCGGCTGATATCCTGCGCACATTGCAGCACCGTGCCGAGCAGTCCCTTGGCGGGGAGCTGTCGGGGGCGGTGATCACGGTGCCTGCCTATTTCGACGATGCCCAGCGTCAGGCGACCAAGGATGCCGCGACCCTGGCGGGGCTGAAGGTGCTGCGCCTGCTGAGCGAACCTACGGCCGCTGCCGTCGCCTATGGGCTCGACCAGAGCGCCGAGGGCATCATTGCCGTATACGATCTGGGTGGCGGTACCTTCGATATCTCGATCTTGCGCCTGAACAAGGGTGTGTTCGAGGTGCTGGCGACAGGCGGCGACAGTGCTCTCGGCGGTGACGATCTTGATCTTGCACTGGCCAACTGGCTGGTCAGCGAGCTGGGTATCGATCCCGGCTTCTCTTCCGCAGAGGCGCGTTATCTCACCGAGCAGGCGCGCCGTATCAAGGAGGGACTGACCGACGAGCCGGTGCTGGAAGTCGAGCTTTCGATCGCCGGCGTCAGCAAGAAAATCCGCATCACCCGGGATATTTTCGGCGAACTGATCCAGCATCAGGTCGCCCATACCATTCGGGCTTGCCGGCGTGCGCTCAAGGATGCCGGTGTCAGCACCGAAGAGGTCAAGGACGTTGTGATGGTCGGGGGTTCGACCCGGGTACCCCAGGTGCGCGAAGCAGTCGCAAAATTCTTCGGCAAGCCGCCCCATATCGATATCGATCCGGACCGCGTTGTGGCTCTGGGGGCGGCGCTGCAGGCGGATGTCCTGGTGGGCAACAAGCCCGACAGCGACATGCTGCTGCTGGATGTGATTCCGCTTTCCCTGGGTCTCGAAACCATGGGCGGGCTGGTCGAAAAGCTGGTGCATCGCAATACCGCGATTCCGGTGGCCAAGGCTCAGGAGTTCACCACCTATCAGGATGGCCAGACGGCGATGGCCATACATGTCGTTCAGGGTGAACGCGAACTGGTCGACGACTGTCGCTCGCTGGCGCGCTTTGTGCTGAGAGGGATTCCGCCGATGGCGGCCGGTGCGGCCAAGATCCGCGTAACCTTCCAGGTCGATGCGGATGGTCTGCTCAGTGTCGCGGCGCGGGAGCTATCGACCGGCGTCGAGAGCAGCATCCAGGTCAAGCCGTCCTATGGTCTGAGCGACGGCGAAATCGAACGGATGCTCAAGGATTCCTACAGTCATGCCCAGGAGGATCTGGTGCTGCGCAGCCTGCGCGAGCAGCAGGTCGAGGCCGATCGGCTGCTGCAGTCGCTGGAGCAGGCGCTGGAACAGGACGGTCAGAGTCTTCTGTCCGGCGAAGAGCGGCGGGCGCTGGAAGCCTCGATGGCCGAGCTGCGTGCGCTTCGTGAGGGTGGCGACCACAAGGTGATCGAGGCGGGTGTCAAGGCACTGGCTAAAGAGAGTGACGAATTTGCCGCGCGGCGCATGGATGCTGGAATTCAGCGTGCGCTGCAGGGGCATAGTATTGAAGAAATTGAGGAGGGTCGTTGATGCCGCAGATTATATTCCTGCCCCATGAGGAGCTTTGTCCGGACGGCAAGGTGATAGAAGTGGAGCCGGGTGTGACGGTCTGTGATGCGGCGCTGGCCCACGGATTGGAGATCGAGCATGCCTGCGAGAAATCCTGTGCCTGCACCACCTGTCACGTGATCGTGCGCGAAGGCTTCGAGACTCTCGACGAGGCCGACGAGCTGGAAGAGGACATGCTGGACAAGGCCTGGGGGCTGGAGCCGGAGTCCCGTCTGAGTTGTCAGGCCGTGGTGGGCGATGATGACCTGGTGGTCGAGATCCCCAAATATACCATCAACCAGGTGTCGGAGCGGCACTGAGCAGGAGGCGGTGATGAGCCTGAAGTGGGTGGATGTCAATGATATCGCCATTGAACTCTGTGATCGCTTTCCCGATGTGGATCCGATGGCGGTGAGTTTTCCGGACCTCTATCGCTGGGTGATGGAGCTGGACGAGTTTGATGACGATCCCGCACATTGCGGGGAAAAGATTCTCGAGGCCATACAGATGGCCTGGATCGAGGAATCGGATTGAAAATCAGAGCCCGGCCAGCGCCGGGCTCTCTGTTTGTGGGCCCTGCTGTTTTCTGTCATGGGCTTGGCGTATAATGCCGCGTTTAATTTTTGAACTGCCGTTAATTGGGGAAATACCATGGCTATCGAACGTACTCTGTCCATCATCAAGCCCGATGCCGTTGCCAAGAACGTGATCGGCGAGATCGTCACCCGCTTCGAAAAGGCAGGCCTGAAGGTCGTTGAGATGCAGATGAAGAGCCTGTCCAAAGAGGAAGCCGAAGGCTTCTACGCCGAGCACAAGGAGCGTCCTTTCTTTGGCGATCTGGTGAGCTTCATGACCTCCGGTCCGGTTGTCGTGCAGGTGCTGGAAGGCGAGAATGCAATTGCCCTGAACCGCGACCTGATGGGTGCAACCAACCCGAAAGATGCAGCCGAAGGCACCATTCGTCGCGACTTCGCCGAGTCCATCGACGCCAACGCCGTTCACGGCTCCGACTCCGCGGCTTCCGCAGAGCGCGAAATCGCCTATTTCTTTGGTAAATAAGGCTTCGGCAAGCAAGGCTTCGGCCACTTAGACCGAACCCCGTGTCCGGTGCGCCCGCGGGCGCCCGGACACAACCTAGAATACCGAGTGACTCCGATGACTGAATCCGTAACCAAAACCAATCTGCTGGGGTTGTCCCCCGTCAAGCTGGAGGCTTTTTTGCCGAGCTGGGCGAAAAGCGTTTTCGTGCCACCCAGGTGCTGAAATGGATTCATCAGTTGGGCGCCGAAAGCTTTGATGAAATGACCAACATCAGCAAGGCGCTGCGCCAGAAACTGTCGGACGTCGCCGAGATAAGGCCGCCGGAAGTGGTGTCCCAGGATATTTCCCGCGACGGCACCCGCAAGTGGGTGATCCGGGTCGAGGGTGGTTCCTGCGTCGAAACCGTACTGATTCCGGACGGTGACCGCAAGACTCTCTGTATTTCGTCCCAGGTCGGCTGTTCGCTGAACTGCAGCTTCTGCTCGACCGGGAAGCAGGGCTTCAACCGCAACCTGACTGCGGCCGAGGTGATCGGCCAGGTCTATATTGCGATCAAGTCCTTTGGCCCGATGGATCCATCCGCCGAAAGACGCGTCACCAATGTAGTGTTGATGGGCATGGGCGAGCCGCTGATGAACTTCGAGAATGTCGTCGATGCGACCCAGTTGATGATGGACGACAACGCCTACGGTCTCTCCAAGCGCCGTGTTACGCTGAGCACCGCCGGTGTGGTGCCAGCGCTGGACCGCCTGCGGGAGGTGAGTGACGTGTCGCTGGCGATTTCGCTGCACGCGCCCAACGATGAGCTGCGTGATGTGCTGGTGCCGATCAATCGCCGCTATCCGATCAACGAGCTGATCGATTCCTGCAATCGCTATCTCGAAGGCTTGAGCGACAAGCGGGTCGTGACGGTTGAGTATACCCTGATCGCCGGTGTCAACGATCAGCCCCAGCATGCCCGGGAGCTGGTCAAGGTGCTGCGCAGACTGCCGTGCAAGCTTAACCTAATACCGTTCAACCCTTTCCCGAATTCCGGTTACGAGCGCCCGAGCGAAGAGGCGATCCAGGCCTTCAAGCAGGTCATGCTCAATGCCAGCATCATTACCACGGTGCGCCGTACCCGTGGCGACGAGATCGATGCGGCCTGTGGCCAGTTGGTCGGTCAGGTGATGGACCGGACCCGGCGTAGCCAAAAAATCATCCCTGTGGTACAAGAGGAGGCCGGTCGATCCGCCGACCGCAGAGTCTAGACCGGGAGGTGTGGTTTGAAAGGGATGCGCACGGCAGTATGGTTGTTTCTAACGTTTTTGCTGGCGGGCTGCTCCGGCCTGTCGCAACAGACCAACGACAATGGCGCATCCCCGGAAAAGGCACTGGAGGCGTACTCTCAACTGGGGCTCCAGTATCTGCGCGCCGGTGATACCGCCAGTGCCAAGGATGCGCTGCAACGCGCGCTGGAGATCAGCGATGACCATGCCGGCACCTACAACGGGCTGGCGCTGGTATTTCAGATCGAGCAGGAATACCAACTGGCTGAGAAGCATTTCCGACGGGCGGTATCGCTGGACCCGGATTCGGCTGTTTTTCACAACAACTTCGGTGCTTTCCTGTACGCCCGTGGTCTCTACGAGGAGGCCTGCGTTGAGCTGGGGCGGGCGACCGAGGATCCGTTTTATCCTCGCCGTGCCCAGGCGTTCGAAAACCTCGGTCGCTGTTTCCGCATGATCAACCGGGAGGACGCGGCGCTGCATGCGTTCGAGCGCTCGTTGCGGCTGGGGGCCAATCGTCCGGTAGCGCTGCTGGAACTCTCGGACCTGCACCTGCAGGCCGGGCGTGAACAGGAGGCGCAGCAATATTTCGACCGGTTCTCGACACTGATCGACAGCCGGCAGGTCGAGCACAGTGCCCAGAGTCTGTGGCTCGGTATCCGGTTGTCGCGCCTTAACGGCAACAGCACGCGGGCGGCAACCTATTCGCTGTTATTGAAGAACCTCTATCCGCAGTCCGCGGAATATGCTTTGTACAAGGAGTCGATGCAGTGAGCGACGTTTCCCCCCGGGCAGGACTCGGTGGATGCGGGCTTTTCCGGAGGCAGTTTGGTCGGTGCCCGTGAGCGGCTTGGCCTGTCGGCGCAGCAGGTCGCGGCCGAACTGCGCCTGCCGCTGGAGCAGGTCGAGGCGCTCGAGCGGGCAGACTTCGCCAGGTTGCCCAGTGTGGTCTTTACCCGTGGATACATCCGCGCCTATGCCCGGCTGGTCAAGCTCGATGGCGATGAGCTGGTGCGTCAGTTCGATCGCTGCTACGGCGGTGAAAGCCAGCCGGCCTCGATCCGCACTGTCAGCCGGGTGCGGCCGTCCGGATCGAGCGGTCCTGCAACATTCGGTTCCATGCTGCTGCTGGTGCTGGTGATCGTCGGCGCGACCTTCTGGTGGTGGAAAACCCAGTACGGGCACGAGGTGGCCGTCGAGGATCTGCCCGAACCCGCGGTGGCGGTCGAAACGGCGGACGGTGAAACGCTGGTCTTTACCACACCGGATGTGCCGCTGGAGGGCGAAGAGGAGTCCATGGTGCCGCAGGATGAGGCTCTGGCGTGGACTGCAGGGGACAGCCTGGCCGAAGGCGAGGTCGAATCGGATGTCCCGGCTTCAGGGGCGCAGCCTCTTCTCGACGGGATCGTACCGGCGCTAGGCGTGGCTGGTGAAGAACTGGCCGCTGCGGAATCCCGGGAGCCGGTTCCGGCGGAAGCGGAATTGGCCGTCGAGCCGGTCGCTGTCAGTGAGGGGCTCTATCTGCGATTCAGCGACGATTGCTGGGTGACGATCAAGAATGCCGACGGCAAGACGCTTTACAACAATCTCCGCAAGGCGGGGCAGGAACTTCGTCTCGAAGAGGGCGGTTCCATGAATGTACTGCTGGGTCGGGCTTCCGCGGTCAGCGAGTTCACTTTCGACGGCAATGCGGTTGACCTCGCGCCTTTCAGCAACAAGAATGTGGCGCGTCTGACGCTTCCCGTCAGTCAATAGACAGCCGTTTACGATTTAGCAGGGTTTGATTTTGGCCAAGATTAAAGCCATTCGTGGTATGAATGACATTCTGCCGGAGCAGACACCGGTCTGGCAGTATCTGGAGCAGCAGGTTCAGGCGGTTCTGTCGTCCTACGGTTACAGCGAAATCCGCACGCCGATCGTCGAGCAGACCGATCTGTTCAAGCGTTCGATCGGGGAAGTCACCGACATCGTCGAGAAGGAGATGTATACCTTCGACGACCGCAATGGCGACAGCCTGACGCTGCGCCCCGAGGGCACGGCCAGCTGTGTCCGTGCAGCCGAGGAGCATGGTCTGCTGTACAACCAGGTCCAGCGACTCTGGTATCGTGGCCAGATGTTCCGCCACGAGCGCCCGCAGAAAGGGCGTTATCGCCAGTTTCACCAGATCGGTGTCGAAGCCTTCGGCATGCAGGGGCCGGACATCGATGCCGAGGTGATACTGCTGACTGCCCGCCTCTGGCGCGAGCTCGGCCTGATCGATGCGGTGACGCTGCAGCTCAATACCCTTGGCAGTGCCGAGGCGCGAGCCCTCTTCAAGCAGGATCTGGTCGCCTATCTCAGCGAACACAAGGATCAGCTCGATGAAGACAGCCTGCGGCGTCTGGAAACGAATCCGCTGCGCATTCTCGACAGCAAGGACGCCTCGACCCAGTCGTTGCTGAACGATGCACCTGACTTTCACGACTACCTCGACGAGGAATCCCGTCAGCACTTCGACGCACTGAAACGCCTGCTCGACAAGGCAGGGGTCGTCTACGAGGTCAACCCGCGGCTGGTGCGTGGTCTGGACTATTACTGCAAGACCGTATTCGAGTGGGTCACCGATGAACTCGGTTCCCAGGGGACTGTCTGTGCCGGCGGTCGTTACGACGGTCTGGTGGAGCAGCTCGGTGGCAAGGCGACGCCGGCCGTTGGCTTCGCGATGGGCATCGAACGCCTGGTGCTGCTGCTGGAGACCCTTGAGGCAATCCCTGCCTCGGTTCGCCAACTGGTCGATGTCTATATCGCTTCGATGGGTGACCGGGCGGCCGAAGAGGCGCTGTTGCTGGCCGAACGTCTGCGCGGGCAGGGCGGGTTCAGGACGCAGCTGCACTGCGGTGGCGGCAGCTTCAAGAGCCAGATGAAAAAGGCCGACAGAAGCGGTGCGGCCGTGGCACTGATTCTCGGCGAAGACGAGGTCGCACAGGGCGAGGTGACGCTGAAGCCGCTGCGCGGCGAAGGCGAGCAGCTGAAAGTCGCCAATGAACGGCTCGTCGGCGAGCTGACACGAATCATTAACGCTTAATAGCACTGGGCATAGGAGTCGCACGTGGCGGAGCTGCGTACAGAAGAGGAACAGGTAGAGGCGCTCAAGCGGTGGTGGCAGACCAATGGCAAGTCGCTGCTCCTGACCGTTGCGCTGGCGCTGGCGCTGGTGATGGGCTGGAAAGCCTGGCAGCAGCGTCAGGAGGCGGCTGCGGCCAACGCGTCGGTGGTCTATCAAAACCTGCTCGAGGCGGTGTCCGGCGTGCTCGGAGCCCAGTCGTCGCCCGAACTTGTCAGTACCGCGGAGCAGCTGGCATCCACGCTGAAATCGGACTACGGGGACAGTGCCTATGCCCGCCTCGGTGCGCTGTTGATGTCTCGCGTCGCAGTTGAGCAGGGACAGCTTGACCAGGCGCTGAGCGAGCTGGACTGGGTGCTGGCACAGGAGCCCGAAGGCCCGCAGCGCGTGGTTGCCCAGATCCGCAAGGCTCGCTTGCTGGCGGAGCAGGGTAATACCGGGGACGCCCTGGCGCTGCTCGACACTGTACAGCCGGGAGAGTTCGAATCCAGCTATCAGGAGCTGAGAGGGGATCTGCTGCTGCGCGATGGCCGGGAAGCGGATGCCCGCGAAGCCTATCGTCTGGCGATTCAGGCAGCCGAGGCCGGGGGTGCGCGTCCACTGTTGAAAATGAAACTGGATAATCTCGCAGTCGAGGAAGGTTAAATGAACAAGCTGTTCCGTGTACTGACGGCCGGGATGCTGGCGGCTTCACTGACCGGCTGTAGCCTCTGGGGTGCCAACGACGAGATCGAACCCAGCGAACTGGTCGACTTCGAGCCGGAAAGGCAGGTTCAGGTCCTCTGGAGCGCCCGCGTCGGAAGCGGCCTGGGAGACAAATACCACCAGTTCGCGCCTGCCTCCGACGGCGTGCGTATATATGCCAATGATACCGAGGGCACTGTTGCAGCGTTCGACCTGAATACAGGCCGACGGATCTGGGAGACGGAGCTGGATACGGTGATTGGTGCCGGTGTCGGTGTGGGTCTTTCCCAGGCGGTGGTCGTGGCGGAGTCGGGTGAAGTCATAGCGCTGAACAGTAGCGACGGCCGCGAACTCTGGCGTCGACAGCTGAGCTCCGAAGCGGTGGCTGCGCCGCAGTTGAACCGTGATCTCGTGGTGGTGCAGCTGGTCAACGGCAAGGTCACTGCGCTGGACGCGGCAAGCGGTCAGCATCGCTGGACCTATGACAGCCAGGTGCCGAGCCTGAGTCTGCGGGGTACCGCGGCGCCCGTCGTGGCGGCTGACGTGACCTTCACCGGATTCGCCAATGGCAAGCTGGTCGCGATCGCAAACAGCAATGGCAAGATGGTCTGGGAGCAACGCGTGGCCGAGCCTCAGGGGCGTTCCGAACTCGAGCGCATGGTCGATGTGGACGGCCGGCCGCTGCTGGCCAGCAACATGCTCTATGTCAGCAGCTATCAGGGCCGTCTGGTCGCCATCAATCCGTTCAATGCCCAGATCCAGTGGGCACGGGAGTCGTCGAGCTACCGTAGCCCGGTGGCCGGTTTCGGTAATGTCTATGTGGCCGAGGCGAACGATCATGTTCAGGCCTTCGACGCCGGCAGCAGTGCCAGCGTCTGGAGTCAGCCGCAACTGGAGCATCGGGGTATAACCTCGCCTGCATTGTTGGGCAATTACCTGGTTGTCGGTGATCGGGAAGGCTACCTGCATTTCCTCTCCCAGATCGATGGTCATTTTGTGGCGCGCTACCGCGCCGACTCGGAGGGCGTTGTCGGTGACATGCTTTCCGTCAATGATGTGCTCTATGTACTCGACAATGACGGCCGTCTGCTGGCATTGCGCCTGAACTGAGCACTCCTGAATTTCACAGGCGGCTATTCGTATGTGCGAATAGCCGCCGTTTTCGTTTCGGTAAATAAAAGATGCTGCCGGTTATAGCGCTTGTCGGCCGACCCAATGTCGGTAAATCAACCCTCTTCAACCGACTGACCCGATCCCGGGACGCCCTGGTGGCCGACCTGCCGGGCCTGACCCGTGATCGCAAGTACGGCGAGGGGCGTGTGGGTGAACGCGATTACCTGGTGATCGATACCGGTGGTATAAGCGGTGACGAGCAGGGGATCGACTCGGTGATGGCCAGGCAGTCGCTGCTGGCGATCGACGAGGCCGATATTGTGCTGTTTCTGGTCGACGGCCGGGCCGGGCTCAATCCTGCCGATGAAATGATCGCCGACCATCTGCGGCGCAGCAGCAAGGACTGCCATCTCGTCGTCAACAAGACCGACGGCCTCGATCCTGACGTTGCGATGGCCGAGTTTCACGGGCTTGGTCTGGGACAACCGCTGCCCATCGCCGCCTCCCAGAACCGCGGCGTGCGACTGCTGATCGAAGAGGTGCTGGGCGAGTTGCCGGAGGAGGAGGCGGAAGAGGTCCCCGAAGAAGTCGAGAAGAGTATCCGTATTGCCGTTGTCGGTCGTCCGAATGTCGGCAAATCCACCCTGGTGAACCGCATGCTGGGCGAAGAGCGGGTGGTGGTGTTTGACGAGGCAGGGACGACCCGGGACAGTATCTATATTCCCTATGAGCGGGAGGGGCAGGCGTATACTCTGATCGATACCGCAGGTGTGCGCCGGCGCAAGAACATCACCGAGGCCGTCGAAAAGTTTTCGATCATCAAGACCCTGCAGGCCATTGAAGATGCCAACGTGGTGGTGTGCGTCATCGATGCGCGTCAGGGGGTGACCGATCAGGATCTGCACATGCTCGGTTTCGTGCTTGACGCCGGACGGGCGCTGGTTGTGGCACTGAACAAGTGGGATGGCATGACCGAGGAGCAGAAGCTCAAGGTCAAGGAACAGATTCAGCGTCGGCTCGAGTTTGTCGGCTTTGCGCGCTTCCACTTCATCTCGGCGCTCCATGGCAGCGGTGTCGGTGAAATGTACCGCTCGGTCGATGAGGCCTACGGATGTGCTATGGCCAAATGGCCGACCAACCGCCTGACGCGTCTGCTCGAGGATGTGGTAGCCGATCATCAGCCACCGATGGTGCACGGGCGGCGCATCAAGATGCGCTATGCCCACCAGGGTGGGTCGAACCCGCCTATAATCGTGGTGCACGGCAACCAGCTCGATGAGCTGCCCAATTCCTACAAGCGGTATCTGCAGAACAAGTTCACCGAAGTGCTGGGGATTCGCGGCACGCCGGTACGGTTCGAATTCAGGGTGGGCGAGAACCCCTATGAGGGGCGCAAGAACAAGCTGACCGCACGGCAGGTGGCGAAGAAGCAGCGCTTCAAGCTGCATGTGCAGGATCTCAAGAAGCAGTCCAAGCGCAAGGCTCGCAAGAAGTGAACACCGGGTTCGACCGCCGTCGCCTTCCCATTGGCGTATTCGACTCCGGTGTGGGCGGGCTGACGGTGCTGAATGAGCTGAGGCGGCTGTTGCCCCAGGAGAGTCTTATCTATCTGGGGGATACCGCAAGGGTGCCCTATGGCACCAAAAGCTCGCTATCGGTCACGCGGTATGCCGAGCAGGCAGCGCGACTGCTGATCGAACGTCAGGTCAAGTTGCTCGTCATTGCCTGCAATACCGCCTCGGCTGTTGCCGTGGAACCCCTGACGCTAAGATTTCCAGGCGTGCCAGTTGTCGGAGTGATCGAGCCGGGCGCCCGGGCCTGTTGCGCCGAGACGCGAAGCGGTCATGTCGGGGTGATTGCAACCGAAAGCACTGTGAATAACCTGGCCTATCAGAAAGCGATTCTGGCCCAGCGGCCCGATATACGCATTCGTGCGCAGGGCTGTTCACTCTTCGTCTCACTGGCTGAGGAGGGGTGGCACGATGGCGAACTGGTCGAACAGATCGTCGCCCGCTGCATGGCGCCTCTGCTGGATGAGGCTGAGGGTGATGCCGGTATCGATACGCTGGTGCTGGGTTGTACGCACTTTCCTGCGCTCAAGGGGGCGATTGCCAGGGTGGTCGGAGAGGGCGTTCGCCTCGTTGATTCCGCTGTCACGACCTCGAAGGTCGTGCGGGAGCATCTGATCGAGCGTGGTCTGGATCGCCCGGAGTCGGAGACCGGGCATGTCTCCTTCCTGGTCACCGATGGGCCGGAGCGCTTTGCCCGGGTCGCATCCTACTTCTTCGATGAGCAGGTGAATGCGGCTCAGGTCGAGCTCGTCGACCTGCAGCATTTTGCAACTGCCTGAGCGGCCCGCCGGTTGTCACCGGACTATAATGAATAGTATGGATGGGCTGGCGGAAAGCGGCTTTTCTGAATATTTTTTTCAGGGGCTGTTGACTCTCCCGCTGGGGTCTGTAGAATTCGCCTCCTCGCTTGGGGAGACAGCCGGAAACGGTCATCGAAACAGGCGGCGGGGTCGGAAATAAGTGGTTGATTTTCAATGAAAATTAACGATAATGACCGGCCTCTGAAGCAACTCCGATTCACAGTCGCCACGGCGACGAAAGTTGAAAAAAAGAGTTGACTTCGAAACCGGGTGCGCTAGAATATGCGCCCACTTGAGACGAAAGGCCAGTTCATCGGTCGCTTCTCGAGACGCTCTTTAACAGATTGATCAGGTAATTCGTGTGGGCGCTTGTCGGGATAGGGCAAACAAAAGCTTTATCAAGATAAGCAACCTTACATGTGAATTCATTTAAAGTTGTTTTAACTTGAGTCAGATTTAGAAGTGTTTCGGCATTTCGAAAATTTAAACTGAAGAGTTTGATCATGGCTCAGATTGAACGCTGGCGGCAGGCCTAACACATGCAAGTCGAGCGGTAGCACAGAGAGCTTGCTCTCGGGTGACGAGCGGCGGACGGGTGAGTAACGCGTAGGAATCTACCGAGTAGTGGGGGATAGCCCGGGGAAACCCGGATTAATACCGCATACGCCCTAAGGGGGAAAGTGGGGGATCTTTGGACCTCACGCTATTTGATGAGCCTGCGTAGGATTAGCTAGTTGGTAGGGTAAAGGCCTACCAAGGCGACGATCCTTAACTGGTCTGAGAGGATGACCAGTCACACTGGGACTGAGACACGGCCCAGACTCCTACGGGAGGCAGCAGTGGGGAATATTGGACAATGGGGGCAACCCTGATCCAGCCATGCCGCGTGTGTGAAGAAGGCCTTCGGGTTGTAAAGCACTTTCAGTGGTGAGGAAAGGTGTGTGGTTAATACCCGCATACTGTGACGTTAGCCACAGAAGAAGCACCGGCTAACTCCGTGCCAGCAGCCGCGGTAATACGGAGGGTGCGAGCGTTAATCGGAATAACTGGGCGTAAAGCGCGCGTAGGTGGTTGAGTCAGTCAGATGTGAAAGCCCCGGGCTTAACCTGGGAACTGCACCTGATACTGCTTGACTAGAGTACGGTAGAGGGCAGTGGAATTTCCTGTGTAGCGGTGAAATGCGTAGATATAGGAAGGAACACCAGTGGCGAAGGCGACTGCCTGGACTGATACTGACACTGAGGTGCGAAAGCGTGGGTAGCAAACAGGATTAGATACCCTGGTAGTCCACGCCGTAAACGATGTCGACTAGCTGTTGGGAGACTTGATCTTTTAGTAGCGAAGTTAACGCGATAAGTCGACCGCCTGGGGAGTACGGCCGCAAGGTTAAAACTCAAATGAATTGACGGGGGCCCGCACAAGCGGTGGAGCATGTGGTTTAATTCGAAGCAACGCGAAGAACCTTACCTACTCTTGACATCCAGAGAACTTGCCAGAGATGGCTTGGTGCCTTCGGGAACTCTGAGACAGGTGCTGCATGGCTGTCGTCAGCTCGTGTTGTGAAATGTTGGGTTAAGTCCCGTAACGAGCGCAACCCTTGTCCCTATTTGCCAGCACGTAATGGTGGGAACTCTAGGGAGACTGCCGGTGACAAACCGGAGGAAGGTGGGGACGACGTCAAGTCATCATGGCCCTTACGAGTAGGGCTACACACGTGCTACAATGGCCGGTACAGAGGGTCGCGATCCTGCGAAGGGGAGCCAATCTCAGAAAACCGGTCGTAGTCCGGATTGGAGTCTGCAACTCGACTCCATGAAGTCGGAATCGCTAGTAATCGCGAATCAGCATGTCGCGGTGAATACGTTCCCGGGCCTTGTACACACCGCCCGTCACACCATGGGAGTGGACTTCACCAGAAGTAGGTAGCTTAACCGCAAGGGGAGCGCTTACCACGGTGGGGTTCATGACTGGGGTGAAGTCGTAACAAGGTAGCCGTAGGGGAACCTGCGGCTGGATCACCTCCTTAAACGACCTTGTCCGTCCCGGCACAGCGTTCACACGAATTACCTGATCGACGTTAGAGAAGAGCAAAAACGCTTATGTAGGCTTGTAGCTCAGCTGGTTAGAGCGCACCCCTGATAAGGGTGAGGTCGGTGGTTCAAGTCCACTCAGGCCTACCAATCATCCCCGGATGGTTGAAGTGGCTCAGCTGGTTAGAGCGCACCCCACTCTTTACAGGGAGAAAGGGGTGAGGTCGGTGGTTCAAATCCACTCAGGCCTTGCAGTCGTTCAAGCACGGTTGATGCTGTTACCTGGTCAATGGAATACTCCTGACTCAGGACGTACTGGGGCTATAGCTCAGCTGGGAGAGCGCCTGCTTTGCACGCAGGAGGTCTGCGGTTCGATCCCGCATAGCTCCACCATCTACGGATGGATGAAGTTTGGAATTGCACGCAGGAGGTCTGCGACGGAAGGCCGCCCCGTTCGATTCCGCATAGCTCCACCATTTCCCGCCACTCGGCGTTGGATACCTCGTCGCATAGCAGGCTATGCGTCCTCGGCATCCGCCTTGATTGGCGAAAAATGGTCGCTCCAGAGAGTTTTAAAAATTAATCACCTGCGCGGTGTTTAACTTTTAAAGCTTTACGCTTTAAACGCTCTTTAACAATATGGATTCGAATTCAATTCGAGATAAGTCTTGTACTGAGTACAAGCGCCAATGGCGAAAAATCTTATCGTACTCTCGTCCTTGACAGACGCCTTCGGGTTATATGGTCAAGTGACGAAGCGTGCACGGTGGATGCCTTGGCAGTCAGAGGCGACGAAAGACGTGGTAGCCTGCGAAAAGCTTCGGGGAGGTGGCAAACAACCTTTGATCCGGAGATCTCTGAATGGGGAAACCCACCCGCTTTGCGGGTATTCCTTTCCTGAATACATAGGGATTGGAAGGCGAACCCGGGGAACTGAAACATCTAAGTACCCGGAGGAAAAGAAATCAATTGAGATTCCCTTAGTAGCGGCGAGCGAACGGGGACCAGCCCTTAAGCTCAGTTGTTGTTAGCAGAACGCTCTGGAAAGTGCGGCCATAGTGGGTGAAAGCCCCGTATGCGAAAGCGGCAATTGAGTGAAATCGAGTAGGACGGGACACGTGTTATCCTGTCTGAACATGGGGGGACCATCCTCCAAGGCTAAATACTCCTGACTGACCGATAGTGAACCAGTACCGTGAGGGAAAGGCGAAAAGAACCCCTGTGAGGGGAGTGAAATAGACCCTGAAACCGTGTACGTACAAGCAGTGGGAGCAGGCTTCGGCCTGTGACTGCGTACCTTTTGTATAATGGGTCAGCGACTTAATTTCAGTAGCAAGGTTAACCGTCTAGGGGAGCCGTAGGGAAACCGAGTCTTAATAGGGCGTTTAGTTGCTGGGATTAGACCCGAAACCGGGCGATCTATCCATGGGCAGGTTGAAGGTTGAGTAACATCAACTGGAGGACCGAACCGACTACCGTTGAAAAGTTAGCGGATGACCTGTGGATCGGAGTGAAAGGCTAATCAAGCTCGGAGATAGCTGGTTCTCCTCGAAAGCTATTTAGGTAGCGCCTCATGTCTCACCACCGGGGGTAGAGCACTGTTTCGGCTAGGGGGTCATCCCGACTTACCAACCCGATGCAAACTCCGAATACCGGTGAGTGCAATCATGGGAGACACACGGCGGGTGCTAACGTCCGTCGTGAAAAGGGCAACAACCCAGACCGCCAGCTAAGGTCCCAAAGTTATCGCTAAGTGGGAAACGATGTGGGAAGGCTCAGACAGCTAGGAGGTTGGCTTAGAAGCAGCCACCCTTTAAAGAAAGCGTAATAGCTCACTAGTCGAGTCGGCCTGCGCGGAAGATATAACGGGGCTAAGCGATACACCGAAGCTGCGGATGCCACTTGTGGCATGGTAGAGGAGCGTTCTGTAAGCCGTTGAAGGGGAAGCTGTGAGGCACCCTGGAGGTATCAGAAGTGCGAATGCTGACATGAGTAACGATAATGGAGGTGAAAAACCTCCACGCCGGAAGACCAAGGGTTCCTATCCAACGCTATTCGAGGTAGGGTGAGTCGGCCCCTAAGGCGAGGCAGAAATGCGTAGTCGATGGGAAGCGGGTTAATATTCCTGCACCGGCTGTAACTGCGACGGGGGGACGGAGAAGGCTAGGCCAGCGCGGCGTTGGTTGTCCGCGTTTAAGGATGTAGGTTGAGGAGTTAGGCAAATCCGGCTCCTTAAGACTGAGATCTGATGACGAGGTCCCATGTGGACCGAAGTGGTTGATGCCAAGCTTCCAGGAAAAGCCTCTAAGCTTCAGGTTACAGCTGACCGTACCCAAAACCGACACAGGTGGTCAGGTAGAGAATACCAAGGCGCTTGAGAGAACTCGGGTGAAGGAACTAGGCAAAATGGTGCCGTAACTTCGGGAGAAGGCACGCTCCTGACGGTGACCCCCTGCGGGGTGAGCGGTTGGGAGTCGAAGATACCAGGTGGCTGCGACTGTTTATTAAAAACACAGCACTCTGCAAACACGAAAGTGGACGTATAGGGTGTGACGCCTGCCCGGTGCCGGAAGGTTAATTGATGGGGTTAGCGCAAGCGAAGCTCTTGATCGAAGCCCCGGTAAACGGCGGCCGTAACTATAACGGTCCTAAGGTAGCGAAATTCCTTGTCGGGTAAGTTCCGACCTGCACGAATGGCGTAACGATGGCCACACTGTCTCCACCCGAGACTCAGTGAAATTGAAATAGCTGTTAAGATGCAGTTTACCCGCGGCTAGACGGAAAGACCCCGTGAACCTTTACTATAGCTTCACAGTGGACTTTGACATTACTTGTGTAGGATAGCTGGGAGGCTTTGAAGCGTGGACGCCAGTCTGCGTGGAGCCGACCTTGAAATACCAGCCTGGTACTGTTGAGGTTCTAACTCTGGACCGTGATCCGGTTCGAGGACATTGTGTGGTGGGTAGTTTGACTGGGGCGGTCTCCTCCCAAAGCGTAACGGAGGAGCACGAAGGTACCCTCAGCATGGTCGGAAATCATGCAATGAGCGCAAGAGTAAAAGGGTGCTTGACTGCGACACAGACACGTGGAGCAGGTACGAAAGTAGGTTCTAGTGATCCGGTGGTTCTGTATGGAAGGGCCATCGCTCAACGGATAAAAGGTACTCCGGGGATAACAGGCTGATACCGCCCAAGAGTTCACATCGACGGCGGTGTTTGGCACCTCGATGTCGGCTCATCACATCCTGGGGCTGAAGCCGGTCCCAAGGGTATGGCTGTTCGCCATTTAAAGTGGTACGCGAGCTGGGTTTAGAACGTCGTGAGACAGTTCGGTCCCTATCTGCCGTGGGCGTTTGAGATTTGAGAAGAGTTGCTCCTAGTACGAGAGGACCGGAGTGAACGAACCTCTGGTGTTCCGGTTGTGATGCCAATCGCATTGCCGGGTAGCTACGTTCGGACGGGATAACCGCTGAAAGCATCTAAGCGGGAAGCCCCCTTCAAGATAAGATCTCACCGGGACCTTGAGTCCCCTAAAGGGCCGTTCGAGACCAGGACGTTGATAGGCTGGGTGTGTAAGCGTTGCGAGGCGTTGAGCTAACCAGTACTAATTGCCCGTGAGGCTTGACCATATAACGCCCAAGGCGTTTGGGGTCGGGAGTTCAGGTGAAGAGCCTGAGATAAGATTTGAGCATTGGCTGAAGCTTGTGCACAGACAGGACAGGCGCGAGAAAGCGCTGAAAAATCCGAATTGAAGACTGGGGATATACCGGCCAATCACAGGTTATCCACAGGCAAAAGAATCCATATTGTGCCAGTTTTGCTTGGCGACCATAGCGAGGTGGAACCACCTGATCCCATCCCGAACTCAGTAGTGAAACGCCTTAGCGCCGATGGTAGTGTGGGGTCTCCCCATGTGAGAGTAGGTCATCGCCAAGCATCTAATTAAACAAAAGCGCCCCGGCCTCTGGTCGGGGCGTTTTTGTTTTATATGCTCTGACCTGCTCTCACATGGGGCATGTGAACAGCGTAAGCGTTGACTGGTTACACGTTGTTTCAGAATACGTGAGATGTGAAGTTCCCATTTAAAAATAGATGGGAACGTAACATGCCTGAATCCACACTACCGCCTCGCCGTCGATACCTGCCAGAACTCAAACTGAAAATCGTCCGCGAAGCGCTGGATGGGCCTCTGTCCAAGGCCGCTGTTGCCCGCAAATACAACATCAATGCCAATATGGTGTCGAACTGGATTCGTGAGTATCGCGACGAGGCGCGCTGGGTCAAAAAAGCGAAGGCACCGATATTGCCTATTGTCGTGGATGATGCGGCCACGGCTGATCCCACAGCATTAACACCAGCAACACAGGTTCATGTACCGGAACCGATCCGGCCAATCGAAGCGACCCTGACGATCCAATTCACCTCAGGCCATCAAATAACCGTCAGCAATCCGAGCGAGACCCTGGTCCGCCAAATACTGAGTACACTGGCATGATCGGTTTACCCTCCGGAACGCACGTCTGGCTGGTCGCAGGCTATACGGATATGCGAAAGGGCTTTGACGGTCTTGCCGCCCATGTTCAGTACCAGATCGATAAAGATCCCTTCTCAGGGCATCTCTTCGTGTTCCGAGGTCGGCGAGGTGATCGCATCAAAGTGCTCTGGTGGGATGGTCAGGGGCTCTGCATGTTTTACAAGCGTCTTGAGCAGGGACGTTTTGTCTGGCCGCAGGCACAGAACGGTGTCATTCACCTGTCGTCTGCACAGCTGTCCATGCTACTCGAAGGGATCGACTGGCGGACGCCGAGGCGCACTGAACGCCCTGTTCTATCAGCATAAAACCCAATAAATACGGGGTCTCCAGGCAGGTTCATGGTAAAATTAACGCCATGAAATTGACCGCTGACTCCCTGCCAAGTGATCCAGAACTGCTTAAGCAGATGGTACTTGCTATGCAGCAGGACATGGCCAGTTTGCAGCAGGACCTCACCGCAGAGAAGACTCGGACAGAGCGCCTCGAACTCCGCCTGGCTGCATTGCTTCGGAATCGCTTTGGTCGCTCCAGCGAACGATCTGGAAGCTCAGACCAGCTCGATCTTCTGATCGAAGATACCGAAACGGCCCTCGCGCAAATATCACCGAGTTCCAACATCTCGGCAACGCTGCCGTCTACCTCGCGCAGCCGCAAACGCTTCAGCGAATCGCTTCCCCGCGAGGAGCGTCGTTACGAACCCTCCAGTTGTAACTGCCCCGACTGTGGTGGGGATATGAAGCTGATCGGAGAAGATACCTCTGAAATGCTGCATGTGGTTCCAGAACAGTATGTCGTTATCCGGCAGGTTCGGCCTAAATATAGCTGTAGTGCCTGCGATCGAATCGCCCAGGCACCTGCACAGGAGCGTGTGATCGATAAGGGGATCGCTTCGGCGGCGCTGATCGCGCAAGTGATCGTTGATAAATACGCTGATCATCTACCTCTCTACCGTCAGGAAGAGCGCTTCAGGCGTGCGGGTATCGATCTGGATCGCTCCACGCTGGCGGGCTGGGTGGGTCGTGCCGGTGCACTGTTGGAACCCCTGGTCCAGGCAATCCGCAGCCATGTCATGGATGCGGACAAGCTCCATGCCGACGACACCACAGCGCCCACGCTCAAGCCTGGGAACAGTAAAACCCTGACGGGACGCTACTGGAACTATGTGCGTGATGATCGTCCCTGGGCTGGTGATGCCGCACCGGCGGTCTGGTTCCAATACAGCACAACGCGATCTGGGAAAGAGCCAGCCGCTCACCTGAAAGGGTATTGCGGCATTATCCAGGCAGATGCCTATGCGGGTTACAACCTGGCGGTTCAATCAGGCATCACGAGAGCCGGTTGTTGGGCGCATGTGAGAAGAAAGTTCTTTGAACTGGCAGAATCCACACAAAGTCCTGTAGCACAGGAGGCCGTTGATCGAATCAACGCGCTGTATAGCGTAGAGAAACAGATCAATGGCCGGCCACCCGATGAACGGCAAGCTTATCGAGCAGGACAGGCCAAACCGTTAATGGATGATCTGCATGCCTGGCTGGATCAGACGCTTCGGCAATGCTCTAAAGGCTCTGCCCTGGGGAGAGCGATCAACTATGCCCGTAAGCAGTGGGATAGCCTGACGCTGTATCTCAACGATGGTCGAGTCGAGATCGATAACAATGCCGCTGAACGTGCCATCCGTCCCTTGGCCTTGGGGCGGAAAAATCATCTTTTTGCTGGATCTGAGGATGGCGGGCATTACGGTGCGGCGCTCTACAGCATCATGGGTACAGCGAAGTTGAACGGTATCGATCCGAAAGCTTACCTGACAGCCGTACTGAAACGGATCAACAATACCAGGGCATCAGACGTCGAAAGCCTGCTCCCCTGGAACATCAACCTCGACGACTCGCAGGTTGCTGAGGCCATCTAGGGTGTAAGCAGTCAACGCTTACTGAACAGCGCCGCTTGCGGCCGCCTTACCCATGTAGAGTAGGGTCAAAACGGGACTTGTCGAAGCCTGCTTCGACCCGTTTTGACGGCTGCGGCGTGCATCGCCCGCGGGACGGCTCAGGCTCCGCCTGAGGCGCCAAGCATCCCGTCCGGATACTCCGGCTTCAGGCCGAAGCGCCAGTATCAGACCCTGCCCAGGCATCTCGTCGCCCGAAACCATTCGCTGCGGGGCGCAGCTCCTACGCCGTTTTGACGGCCGCGACGTGCATCGCCCGCGGGACGGGCCATTGCCAAGCATCCCGTCAGGATACTCCGGCTTCAGGCCGAAGCGCCAGTATCAGACCCTGCCCAGCCATCTCGTCGCCCGAAACCATTCGCTGCGGGGCGCAGCTCCTACGTCCGTTTTGACGGCTGCGGCGTGTATCGCCCGCAGCATGGCTCGCGCGTGCGCGAGGCGCCAAGCATCCCGTCCGGATACTCCGGCTTCAGGCAGAAGCGCCAGAATCAGACCCTGCCCAGGCATCCCGTCCGGTTAGCAGGGACTGATTCGCGGTGCCAACCTCCCAGCGGAAAGCACTCGCTGCGGGGCGTAGCTCCTGCGCCCGTTTTGACGACCGCGGCGTACCCGCCCGCGAGGACAAAATTGTCGGGAGCAATTTTGAACGTCGCCATTTATGGCGGCGGCCCCGCAGGGGCGAGGAAAGATCATCATTTTAGGAATTTTTCCTAGAGCGCGAACCGAAAGCCTTGGCCATACTGTTCTTGCTGGGATTCAGAAGGATCTGATGGCGGCAGGGTGCCGTCAGTAGAGGCATGGATAGCCGGTAACATCCTCAGCAGTAGCCCCCAGAACCAGGGATGGTGCGGGGGCTCTTTATTGTCTGCAGGTCTGCGCTCGATACTTGCTCTACAGGCGCCATTAAGCCGGTTGTTTTGTTGCTACCCTTTGCACCTTCTATCCCAGATAGCGGCTTTCTTTTCGATAACCTGATCAGTTCGCTTTTCCGAACTGCAGCTAACATGGTAAAAACTCAGCCGGTTCCGAAACTGATATAAGGGAGTCCCATGTATAGCGATGAAGATATCCGGCGCCTGAAGTGGCAGAGCCGCCGGGGCATGCTGGAATTGGATGTGTTGCTGGTACCTTTCGTCGACGAGGCTTTTCGTCAGTTGCCACTGGATGATCAGGACCGGTTCGTGAAATTGCTTGCCTGTGAGGATCAGGATCTCTTCGCCTGGTTCATGCAGCGTGCGGTTCCGGAGGATCCGGATCTTGCGCGGATGGTGAAGATTATTCTGGACCGTGTTCAGCCCGGTTGAGGTCTCGATCCGGCCTTCGCGGCAGCTGCAGTGGCTGAATGGAATCAGCCACGTCTGCCTGCTTGGGCTTATGGTATTCAGCCTCGCGCCCCCTACCTGAAACCCTTTCTCGCATTGGGCGCTGTGGCCAGCGCTGTCCTGGCTCAGCGTGCCATAGGTTCGGCTGCATTGATGTTGCGCTGGGATGTCGATCGGCGAACCCTGAGCGTTCGCAGTGGCTCCGAGCCCTGGCAGCCTGTAGAGCAACTGGAGTCTACGATGGTCTTGCCCTGGTGCGTACTCATGCGGCTGCGGCTTGCGCATGGCCGTATCCGTCTTGTAGTCGTACCGGACAGCGTTTCCTCGGCCGGATACCGACGTCTATCTGTCCTTGCCCGGCTTGCTCCGTTGGCGCTCAATGTGTCTGATCCGGCCACTCGTAATTGATCGGCGTCAGTATGCTGTCCCGTGCTTCTGGCGCAAGGCCCGGATAGTCCAGCGTGTAGTGCAGGCCTCGGCTCTCCTTGCGCTGCATGGCAGAGCGGATAATCAGGTCCGAGACCAGCGCCAGGTTGCGCAACTCCAGCAGGTCCTTGGTGACACGATAGTTGCTGTAATACTCAGTAATCTCCTGCTGCAGCAGGTCGACCCGATGCTTTGCGCGCTGCAGTCGTTTGGTTGTGCGTACGATGCCCACATAGTCCCACATGAAGCGGCGCAGCTCGTCCCAGTTGTGGGAAATAATCACATCCTCGTCGGAGTCTGTGACCTGGGAAGCATCCCATTCGGGAACTTCGAACTCATGATCAGGTGAAACATCTTGCTGAGCGGCAATATCGGTGGCGGCAGCCGAAGCGAATACCAGGCATTCGAGCAGGGAGTTCGAGGCCAGGCGGTTGGCGCCATGCAGTCCGGTGAAAGCGGTTTCGCCGATGGCGTAAAGTCCGGGTATGTCGGTCCGCCCCTGAATATCGGTCATGACACCGCCGCAGGTATAGTGCGCCGCTGGGACAATGGGGATCGGCTCGCGGGTGATGTCGATCCCATACTCAAGGCACTTCTGGCGGATGGTCGGGAAATGCGACTGGATGAAGTCGGCGCTCTTGTGCGAAATGTCCAGGTAGAGGCAGTCGGAGCCCAGGCGTTTCATCTCGTGGTCGATGGCCCGCGCGACGATGTCGCGGGGCGCGAGCTCCTCGCGCTTATCGAAGCGGGACATGAAGCGGCTGCCGTCGGGCAGCAGCAGGTGTCCGCCCTCTCCGCGTACCGCTTCTGTAATGAGAAAGGACTTGGCCTGGGGTGGTAAAGGCAGGTCGGGTGGAACTGGTTGAACTCAAGGTTCGCGACCCTGCAGCCGGCGCGCCAGGCCATGGCGATGCCATCACCCGAGGCCCCGTCGGAATTGCTGGTGTAGAGATATGCCTTGGACGCTCCACCGGTGGCCAGCACTACGTGGCCGGCACGGAAGAGATTCACCTCTCCCGTTCTGTTATCGAGCACATAGGCTCCGACACAGCGGTTCTTCGGCAACCGCAGTTTGCGTCGGGTGATCAGGTCAACGGCAATGCAGGACTCGAAAAGATCGATATTGTCAGCGGCCCTTGCCTGCCGGACCAGGGTTTCCTGTACTGCCTGGCCGGTGGCATCGGCGGCATGGATGATGCGGCGATGGGAGTGGCCGCCTTCCTTGGTCAGGTGATAATGGCTGTCTTCGCGGGTGAAGGGCACGCCCTGGTCGATCAGCCACTGGATGCTTTCCCGGCCATGGGCGACGGTATATTCGACGGCAGCCTGGCGACTCAGGTTGGCGCCTGCGGTCATGGTATCGGAGACATGAGCGATCGCCGTATCGGTCTCGTCGATGACGGCGGCGATCCCCCTTGCGCAAGCCAGGTCGAGCCGCAGGTCAGGTCGCCTTTGCTCAGCACCGCGATCTGCATGTGCCCGGGCAGTCGCAGCGCGAGACTGAGGCCAGCTGCACCGCTGCCAATGATCAAAACATCATAAATATGCTCGCTGGTCATGATGAGCCCTGATTGCTGGATTTGCTGGGGAGGGTAGAGGCTTCCGATTATGCCCTGCCGGTACCGCTTTCGTGAATCTTTTGTGTCATTGGCACGGAATTTTTACAACCGGCCCGGAACTTAAAATTCACCTCAGGTTCATACAAGTTAGCTTGCGCTACCCGGATTCCAAGAGGTTGCAATGATGTAGCCGCCACCGCCATACTTCACGACATTATTCCCCGCACAGGGGTAAAAAATACCGTGGATATTAAGGATCCGGAGTGTCAAACGAGAGTCAGAGCGCGATTGACGAGCAGCTGGTGAAGCGCGTCCAGGCGGGTGACAGTCGGGCGTTCGATCTGCTGGTCAAGAAGTATCAGCACAAGATCGTCGGCCTGATCGGTCGCTATGTTTATGATCATCATGAAGCGCTCGATGTGGCACAGGAAGCCTTTATCAAGGCTTACCGAGCGTTGCCCAAATTCCGTGGTGACAGTGCCTTTTATACGTGGCTGTACCGGATTGCGATCAATACGGCGAAAAACCACCTGGTCGCCAAGGGACGCCGGCCTCCGGATGTGGATGTGACCGTCGAGGATGCACACTATTTCGGCGGCGACAGCGAGCTAAAGGATATAGAGACCCCGGAGAACAATCTGTACCGGGACGAACTTGAGGCAATGGTCAAGCGGGTGCTCGACCGGTTGCCGGAAGACCTCAGGGTTGCGCTCACCCTGCGGGAGTTCGAAGGACTGAGTTACGAGGACATCGCCAATGTCATGGATTGCCCGGTGGGGACTGTACGCTCCCGCATTTTCAGGGCGCGAGAGGCGATTGACAAAGAGATAGAGCCTTTCCTCGCGGAATGACGGACTGCTGCGGGAG
Source organism: Marinobacterium aestuariivivens (assembly GCF_042661465.1). NCBI lineage: Bacteria > Pseudomonadati > Pseudomonadota > Gammaproteobacteria > Oceanospirillales > Oceanospirillaceae > Marinobacterium > Marinobacterium aestuariivivens. Next base: position 3,384,599 of record NZ_JBHSWE010000001.1, read on the forward strand.
ACGAGTGGAAATGTGTTTGAGGAACAACCATGGGTGATCAGTTCAGCGACTCCCTATCTGCGCTTGTAGATGGCGAAGCCAGCGAGTTCGAAGTACGCAGGCTGCTCGACCGTCTGGATCAGCAATCGGAGCTGGGACGGAAATGGCAGCGATATCACCTGATTCGCTCCGTTATTCGAGGTGAACACGACAACGTCCGAACCGACATCAGTCAGACGGTGATGGCACGGATAGGTAAGGAACCGCTCGAGGGCGTGACTTCCGAACCGCAGGCGGCCGTTGGAAACGCTGCTTTGTCGCCGGGCCGGCCCGGGCGTGGCGCCGGAGGAGGCTGGAGGTCTCTGGTGAGTATGGCAACAGCCGCTTCGGTCACCGCAGCGGTCATACTCGGCGTCCAGGGCTTCAACAGTGAGCCGGTCACCGACATGGCGGATAGCCAGCGTCCACAATATGTTCTGCCCGGCATTGCGGGGCCCGATGATTTTATTCGCGCTCAGTTCGGTCAGGAGCGTACCCTGTCCGGGCTGGCCCCTCAGGGCGAGGTGATACGGCTGTCACGCGGCCTTGAACGCTACATCGACCAGCATCAGCATATGTTGACCGCGAAACAGCCCGGATGGCAGGCGCGCTGGTTGCCTGACGGTTTCCAGAATGTTCGTCATGAAGTGCTTCCGGAGTCTGAGGTGATGCTGTTCTCGGACGGGCGTCACGCGGTATCGGTTTGCATCGAGCCCTTCGGACGACAGTCCGTCGCCGAAGGCGTTACGCAGTCGAGCGACATGGTCGCGGTCGGCAAACGCCAGGGGCAGTACTTCGTGACCGTCGTGGGTGACGTCCCCTTGATGATCGCCGACCGCATCGCATCCTCCGTCCAGGTCCGCAACTGAGCATGCTGGAAGAAAACGGGCAGGTCGTGGCGGTCGAGCCGGGCGTTATCTGGATCGAGTCGAACCGGACCAGCAGCTGCATGTCCTGCAGCGCCAGCAAGGGTTGTGGCCAGCGCGCGCTGGCCGAATATGCCAGCCGGCGCACTGAGCAGCTGCGGGTCGAGAATCCATCGGAGCTGGCTGTCGGCGTCGGGGACCGGGTGCTGATCGGTATCATGGAGGGCAGTTTTCTCAAGGCCTCTCTGCTGCTCTATACCCTGCCGCTGCTGCTGCTGTTTCTGGGCGGCTATCTCGGCTCCCTGCTGAGCGAATCGGAAGGGCCTGCGATTGCCGGTGCCTTGGCGGGGCTCGTCGGAGGTCTGATGCTGGCTCGCATGTGCGGCCAGCGACTGGGGCGCTCCTGCCGATATCAGCCCATATTGCTCAAAGTCTTACCCTAGGTATTCAGAAGGTTGGAATTCATGCAGTCGATGAGAATTGTGCTCAGCTTGCTGTTGTGCCTGGCCTGGTTCCCGGCTCAGGCAGAACTGCCCGATTTCAAGACGCTGGTAAAAGAGGCCGCTCCGGCGGTGGTCAATATCAGTACGGTGCCCAGGGAGCGGGGCGACGATGTCTACTCCTTCAATCCCTTCGAAGGGCCGGACGCCGAGCAGATTCCCGAAATGTTCAAGCACTTTTTCCGGCAGCTGCCGGAGCTGGAGGAGCATGCCCGCCCGACGCCACGCTCCCTTGGCTCGGGATTTATTATTAGCAAGGACGGCTATATCCTCACCAACCATCATGTTGTCAGCGGGGCCAGCAAGGTGCTGGTCAGGCTGAGCGATCGACGCGAGCTCGAGGCGGAGCTGGTCGGTAGTGATGAGCGCTCGGATATAGCATTGCTCAAGATCGACGCCGGCGACCTGCCGTCGGTGCGTCTGGGATCGTCCGAAAAGCTCGAGGTTGGGGAGTGGGTGCTGGCGATCGGCTCGCCATTCGGTTTTGATCACTCCGTCACCGCCGGCATCGTCAGTGCGACCGAGAGGGCGCTGGCCAACGAGACCTATGTGCCCTTTATCCAGACCGACGTCGCCATCAATCCGGGTAACTCCGGTGGCCCGCTGTTCAACCTGGAGGGTGAGGTCGTTGGTATCAATTCCCAGATCTATACCCGTTCCGGCGGTTTCATGGGACTTTCCTTTGCCATTCCGATCGATGTCGCGATCGATGTGGCCGATCAGCTCAAGTCCCAGGGCATGTCACCCGGGGCTGGCTCGGGGTGATTATCCAGGAGGTCAGTCGAGAGCTGGCCGAGTCCTTCGGTCTTGAAAAGCCCGCCGGCGCACTGATCGCCAAGGTGCTGCCGGGCAGCCCGGCGGAGGATGCCGGCTTTCAGGAGGGGGACGTGATTTATCGCTTCGATGGCAAGGCCATCGATCTGTCCTCCGATCTGCCGCCCCAGGTCGGGCGGGTAAAGCCGGGCGAAACCGTGTCGGTCGATGTCATGCGGGCTGGAAGGCATGAGCGCCTGAAGGTGACGATCGGAGAGTTGCCCGAGGACGAGCAGGTCGCTTCGATACACCCGGGAAGTACCCCAGAGCAATCGGCTCAACCTGGTCGTCGCAGAACTGGACGAGGATCGCAAGGCCAAGTGGAACCTGCGCTCCGGCGTGGTCATACAGCAGGTCAAACCGGGCCCGGGCGCCGATGCCGGGCTGGTGGCCGGGGATGTGATTACCATGTTGAACGGTCAGGTGATCGACACCGTTGGCCAGTTCGAGCAGACAGTGGAGGGCCTTCCCGCAGACCGGCCGGTGCCGTTGCGAATCGTACGCCGCGGCAGCCCCATGTTCATCCCGCTCAAGCTCAATTGACACCTCGGCCGCTGTCCGCGGCTTCTGTTGCGCCCGCTGCCGACCCGCGTCTGTAGCGGGCGCTGTCCTGCCCGATAGCCGTGCCCCGGTAAATGCGGTAAACTTCGGCGCTTTGAATGGCCATCCTCAGTCCAGGATCCAGGGATCCCGAGTATTCTTAACGTGAGCAACCTCGATCATATTCGCAACTTCTCCATCATCGCCCATATCGACCACGGCAAGTCGACGCTCGCCGATCGGTTTATTCAGACCTGTGGCGGACTTACCGAAAGGGAAATGGCTGCGCAGGTTCTCGATTCCATGGATCTGGAACGTGAGCGCGGAATCACCATCAAGGCCCAGAGTGTCACACTCAACTATACGGCAAAGAGTGGTCGAACCTACCAGCTGAACTTTATCGATACCCCGGGGCACGTCGACTTTTCCTACGAAGTGTCCCGTTCACTGGCTGCCTGCGAAGGTGCGTTGCTGGTTGTGGATGCGGCCCAGGGCGTCGAGGCGCAGTCGGTCGCGAACTGTTACACCGCGCTGGATCAGGGGCTCGAGGTTCTGCCGATTCTGAACAAGATGGATCTGCCCCAGGCCGAGCCCGAACGTGTTCGTCAGGAGATCGAGGAAGTCATCGGCATCGAGGCGGACCACGCGGTACCCTGCTCTGCCAAGAGCGGTCTTGGTGTTGAGGACGTGCTCGAGGCGCTTATCGAAAGGATCCCGGCACCGGAAGGCGACCTTGAAGCGCCGCTGCAGGCGCTGATCATCGATTCCTGGTTCGACAAGTATCAGGGCGTGGTGTCTCTGGTGCGCGTCAAGCACGGCGTATTGCGTAAAAAGGACAAGATTCTGGTCAAGTCGACCGGTCAGACCTATCCGGTCGACCAGGTCGGTATCTTCACACCGAAGCAGACCGCGACCGGTGAGCTGAAGGCCGGTGAAGTGGGCTTTGTCATTGCCGGCATCAAGGATATCCACGGCGCGCCGGTCGGCGATACGCTAACGCTGGCGAAAACACCGGATGTTCCAAGTCTTCCGGGGTTTCAGAAGGTGCAGCCGCAGGTCTACGCCGGCCTGTTCCCGACCGACGCCGACGACTATGAAGACTTCCGCGAGGCGCTCGACAAGCTGACGCTCAACGATGCCTCACTGTTTTTCGAACCGGAAACGTCCGACGCTCTGGGCTTCGGGTTCCGGTGCGGCTTCCTCGGCATGCTTCATATGGAGATCATCCAGGAGCGCCTGGAGCGGGAGTACGATCTCGACCTGGTCACGACAGCACCGACGGTTGTCTATGAGCTCGAGCTGAACAATGGCGACGTGATCCATATCGACAGCCCGTCAAAACTGCCGGACCCGGGGGCAATCCGGGAAATGCGCGAACCGATCGTCGAGGCCAATATCCTGGTGCCGCAGGAGTTCGTCGGACAGGTGATCGGCCTCTGCGTCGAGAAGCGTGGCAGTCAGATCAACATGCACTACGTCGGTCGCCAGGTACAGCTCAAGTATGAGCTGCCAATGGCCGAGGTGGTGCTGGATTTCTTCGATCGGCTGAAATCCGTCAGTCGTGGCTATGCCTCCCTGGAGTACAATTTCGTCCGTTTCGAAGCGGCGAAACTGGTGCGCATGGATGTTCTGATCAATGGCGAAAAGGTCGATGCTCTGGCCGTGATTCTGCACAAGGATAACGCCCAGTACCGGGGCCGTCAGCTGTGTGAAAAGATGAAAGAGCTGATTCCGCGGCAGATGTTCGACGTCGCCATTCAGGCCGCACTCGGTGGCAAGGTCATTGCCCGTACCACCGTCAAGGCGCTGCGCAAGAACGTTCTGGCCAAGTGTTACGGCGGCGATGTCAGCCGCAAGAAAAAACTGCTGGCCAAGCAGAAAGAGGGCAAGAAGCGGATGAAGCAGGTGGGCCGGGTCGAGATCCCGCAGGACGCCTTCCTCGCCGTACTCAAGGTGGACAGTTAAGGACCGACGATGAACTTTGATTTTGCTCTGGTGCTGGTAGTTGCGACCCTGCTGACAGCGATCGGCTGGATGTTCGACCGGTTCTGGCTGGCGCCGGCGCGACAGGAGCGCATCCGTGCGGCCGGTACGCGATTGGCCGGCAAGGTGCCGGAGGAGACGCTGGTCAGGCTGAGCCATGTACCGGGGTGGGTTGATCTGTCACGCTCGCTGTTTCCCGTGCTGCTGCTGGTGCTGGTGCTGCGCTCCTTTCTGGTGGAACCCTTCCAGATTCCCTCGGGCTCGATGCTGCCGACCCTGCAGGTCGGCGATTTCATCCTGGTGAACAAGTATCACTACGGCCTGCGGCTGCCTGTCCTGAACACCAAGATCGTCGATGTCAACGACCCCAAGGCCGGTGACGTGGTGGTGTTCAAGTACCCCAGGGATCCATCGGTCAACTACATCAAGCGTGTGGTCGGCCTCCCGGGTGATCGGATCCGCTATCAGAACAAGACCCTGTTCGTGAACGGCAAGCCCCAGCCCCAGCAGTTGCTGGCGCAGCTGCCTCCGCTGAATCCCCAGCAGTTGCTGCTGGTGGAGAATCTGGACGGGGTTCAGCACCGGGTCTACCATGATGTAGCAAGTCCAGGGCTTGTCGGCGAGTGGGTGGTACCCGAAGGCAAGTACTTCGTGATGGGCGATAATCGCGATAACAGCAATGACAGCCGTTACTGGGGATTCGTGCCGGATGAGTTGTTGGTAGGGAAGGCATTCGCGGTCTGGATGCACTGGGAAACCTTCTTCAGCCTGCCGAGTTTCGGTGATGTGCGCCTGATAGACTGACAGGGGTATAAAAGATGGCCGTAGGCAACAGGGAAAGAGGCGCGTCGTTTTTTTCCATCATGATGGGGTTGATCATTGCCGGCATTTTTTTCGCCGTCGGCTTCAAACTGTTCACGCCCTACAAGGACCATGCGACCTTCAGGTCAATACTGGAAAACGTGATCCACGATAAAGACCAGATCAGCAAGGAGTTTCGCTCCATACGCCGCACCATTTATGACCGGGCCATCATCAACCAGGTTCGGGCCGATTTGTCGCGGGATGAGTTTCTCAAGATCGAAAACAAGGATGGCGTCCTGAATTTCGATCTTGTTTACGAAGAGCGGGTTCCGATGTTCTACAACGTCGATGCCGTGGTTAAATTCAAAGAGCATTACGAAGTTACCAAACCTTGATCAAGCCCACTGCAGACCTGAGCCGGCGTATCGGCTATGAATTCAGAGACCCGGCGCTACTGGAACTGGCCCTGACGCATCGCAGTTGCGGCAAGCGCAACAATGAGCGGCTGGAATTTCTCGGCGACTCGATCGTCAATTTCGTTATCGCCGATGCGCTGTATGCGCGTTTTCCCGCGGCACGCGAGGGGCAGTTGAGCCGCCTGCGTGCACGTCTGGTCAAGGGTGAAACCCTGGCGGAGATCGCCCGTGAGCTCAATCTGGGGGATTATCTTCGCCTGGGTTCCGGCGAACTCAAGAGCGGTGGCTTTCGCCGCGATTCCATACTGGCCGACGCCACTGAGGCGGTGATGGGCGCGATCTATCTCGACAGCGACCTGGAATGTTGCCGCGGTTTCATACTGCGCTGGTTCGAGGAGCGACTCGACGAACTGGATCTCAACGAATCGTTGAAAGACTCCAAGACCCGTCTGCAGGAGCACTTGCAGTCCCGTCGTCTGGCATTGCCGGAATACGAACTGGTGGCTGTCGAGGGTGAGGCCCATTCCCAGACCTTTCATATCCGCTGCCATGTGGCCGGGCTGCCGGGACCGACCGAGGGGTCGGCAGCAGCCGTCGCCAGGCGGAGCAGGAATCGGCCCGCAAGGCACTGGTCGAACTTCAGCTGGAGCAACACTGATGAGCACCGAGTTCGAGCTCCCGGAAATACCGGAATACGAGGGCGATCAGCGTTGCGGTTATGTCGCGATCGTCGGCCGACCCAATGTCGGCAAGTCCACGCTGCTTAATCGCATTCTCGGTCAGAAACTCAGCATCACCTCGCGCAAGCCGCAGACGACGCGCCATCAGATTCTGGGCATCAAGACCGAAGACGATCTGCAGGTGATCTACGTCGATACCCCCGGACTGCACAAGGATCAGGGCAAGGCCCTGAACCGTTACATGAACAAAGCCGCCTCCGATGCCCTGCGGGACGTCGATCTGGTGATATTTTTGGTCGATCGCACGGCCTGGACCGACGAAGACGAACTGGTGCTGCAAAAGATCTCCCGTGTGCGCTGCCCCGTCGTGCTGGCGGTCAACAAGGTTGACCAGCTGAAGGACAAGACGGAGCTGCTGCCGCACCTCGAGGTACTGACCGCCAAGATGGACTTCGCGGAGATCGTGCCGCTGTCGGCAAAAAGTGGTCGCAACGTCGACCGGCTCGAAGCGATAGTGGCGGCGCAGATGCCCGCCGGAATGCATTTCTATCCGGAAGATCAGATTACCGATCGCAGCTCGCGCTTCGTCGCCGCTGAGCTTGTACGAGAGAAGCTGATGCGCAATCTGGGCGATGAAATACCCTACGGCACCACCGTCGAGATCGAGGAGTTCGTTCAGCACGAGGACGGTCTGCTCACCATCAGCGCGCTGATACTGGTCGAGCGCGATGGCCAGAAACGCATCGTCATCGGCGACAAGGGTGCCCGTCTCAAGACCATCGGTCGCGATGCGCGCCTGGAGATGGAGCGAATGTTCGACAGCAAGGTGATGCTGAATCTCTGGGTCAAGGTGCGCAAGGGCTGGGCCGACGACGACCGGGCCTTGCGCAGTCTGGGGTATGACGACTCGCTCTGAGGGCGAAATCGCAACGCCTCCGCTTCTCCGCTTGAACGCCGGCCTGTCATTGATGCCGCCACTCTGAACCGGGTATCGCGATGGATTATCGTCTGGATGGCCAGGCCGCCTACGTGCTGCACGCGCGGCCCTATCGGGATACCAGCCTGCTGGTGGACTGTTTTTCGCTCGAGCATGGCAAGGTCAGTCTGGTGGTGCGGGGGCGCGGCGCCCGGGCTCGCGCCTCAGGTCCTGTATTCAGCCCTTCGTGCCGTTGCAGCTGGGCTGGCAGGGGCGGCAGGAGCTGAAAACCCTGAATCTTGCCGAGGCCGTTGCGCCACCGATGTTTTTGCAGGGACGTTCCCTGCTCTGTGGCCTCTATGTCAACGAGCTGCTGCAGCGTCTGCTTCAGCCGCTGGATCCGCATCCCAGACTCTATCTTTATTATCAGTATGTGCTCAACGAGCTGGTCAGCGGCGAGGATATCGAAAGCGCGTTGCGGGCCTTCGAGCGACAGCTGCTCGATGAGGTCGGCTATGCGCTGGATCTGCGCGATATCGATTCGGCGGCGCTCTATCTGTTGCAACCGGAGGGTGGGCTGCAGCGAATTGCGTCCGTTACTGCGGGTGTGGCGCCGCGCTGTTTCAGTGGCAGTCAATTGCTGGCCATCGCCGAAGACGACTATCGCGAGCCGAGCAATCGCCGGGCGGCGAAGCGCCTGATGCGGTTGCTGATCGACCAACTGCTCGGCGGGCAGGCGCTGAGAAGTCGCGAGCTGTTCCAGCGGGCGCAGCCCCGGGACAAGAGTGCCGGAACCAACGTCCAACCAGAAGGAGTCAATCATGATTGAGCCGAGCCGGCTGTTGCTGGGGGTCAATATCGACCATATCGCCACCCTGCGCCAGGCGAGGGGCACCCGCTATCCCGACCCGGTCCAGGCGGCCATCCTGGCAGAAGAGGCCGGGGCCGATGGCATTACCGTGCATCTTCGCGAAGACCGTCGCCATATCCAGGACCGGGATGTCCGGCTGCTGACGGAGGTTCTGCAGACGCGGATGAACTTCGAGATGGCGGTGACCGAAGAGATGCTGAGTTTCGCCGCCGAAATCCGTCCGGCACATTGCTGTCTGGTACCGGAGAAGCGGGAGGAACTGACGACCGAGGGCGGGCTCGATATCGTCAGTCAGGAAGCCAGGATCAAGGCCGCCTGCGAACGGCTGGCCGCCGACAATATCGAGGTGTCGCTGTTTATCGATCCGGACCCTGCACAGATCGACGCCACCATCCGTTGCGGTGCCGCCGTCATCGAGCTTCATACCGGCGCCTACGCCGACGCCACTTGTGCGGCGGAGCAGCAGGCGGAGCTTGCGCGCATTCGCGAGGCGGCCCGCTATGCCTGGGATCGCGGTCTGATCGTCAATGCCGGTCATGGTCTGCATTATCACAACGTCGAACAGATTGCCGAAATTCCACAGCTCAACGAGCTCAACATCGGTCATGGTCTCATCGCCCGTGCGCTTTTTGTCGGGTTGAAAGAGGCGGTTGCCGAAATGCGCCGCCTGATGCTCGAGGCCCAGGCCCGGGTGCAGCCGCAGCGGGATGCGCTCAGCCGATGATCTTGGGCATTGGCACCGATCTGGTCCAGATCGACAGGATCGCCAGCGCCCTGGCCCGTACGCCGGCGCTGGCGCAGCGGGTGCTGACCCCGGCGGAGCAGTCCGGTTTCGAAGCCAGCCGGGATCCTGCGCGATTCCTGGCCAAGCGCTTTGCCGCCAAGGAGGCGGCGGTCAAGGCACTGGGAACCGGGATCGGCCGGGGGTCAGCTGGCAGCATCTGGAGGTGGGCCATGACGCCCTGGGTAAGCCCTGCCTGCAGCTTAATGGTGGTGCCGAAGCACGCGCCCGGGAGTTGGGTATTGGCCAGCTCCATCTTTCCTACAGCGACGAGCAGCAGCTGGTGGTCGCCTTTGTCGTTGCCGAGCAGGGCTCCGATTTCTGACTGGCATCCCCCGTTCGGTTGCGCTTATGCTTGTCATTATCTTTAGTGCCCGGCAGGACGAGAGCTGTCGCCGGGCCCTGGCATTTGGGGCCAAGCACAAGAAGCACTGATGCATAGCGATGATCACGAGAGCTCAACGACCATAGCCGGTAGGATTGCCGCAATCTACCTGGTTCTGGCCGTGTCCTGGATACTGCTGTCTGGCCAAGTGCTGGAGTGGCTTGATCTGGCACCTGGCGTCCGGGCCTGGGTCGAAACGGTCAAGGGGCTCGGCTTCGTCATCCTGACCGCCGTTATGCTGTTTCTGCTGATCTATCGCTATGTCCGCCGACTCAACCGTCTGCTTGGCCGGCAACAGCGGGATCAGCAGCTGCTGCGAGACAGCGAACAGCGCTGGATACTGGCACTCGAGGGCGCCGGTCACGGCGTCTGGGACTGGAACGCCGAGACCGGCCGGGTTTATTTTTCGCCGCAGTGGAAGCGCATGCTCGGCTACGGGGATGACGACATCGGCGACAGTCTCGAAGAGTGGTCATCGCGGGTACATCCGGACGATCTGGAGCGCTGTTATGCGGATCTGCAGCGTCATTTCGATGGCGAAGCGGATGTCTACCGCAACGAGCACCGTATGCGCTGCAAGGATGGCAGTTATCGCTGGATCATCGATTCCGGTACCGTCTGCAGTCGGGCTGCCGATGGCAAGCCGCTGCGGGTGATCGGCACCCACACCGATATCAGCCGTCTCAAAGAGGCGGAGTCCAAGTTGCATCAGGCTGCGATCGTGTTCGAAAGCACCCAGGAAGGGGTGATGATCACCGATGCCGATACCAGGATCATGGCCGTCAATGGCGCCTTTTCCCGTATCACCGGCTACAGCGAAGCCGAGGTGCTGGGGCAGACGCCCCGTATCCTGCGCTCCGGGCGCCAGGACAGGGCGTTTTACCGGCAATTGTGGCAGAGCCTTGGCAATACCGGCGGTTGGCGGGGCGAGATCTGGAACCGCAGCAAGGACGGTCGTCTCTATCCCCAGCTCCTGACCATCAATGCGGTTCGCGATGACAAGGGCAGGGTCAGCCATTATGTCGCGGTGATGTCCGATATCAGCCAGCTGAAGCAGACCGAGCAGGAGCTCGAGCACCTGGCTCATCATGATTCGCTGACCGGGTTGCCGAACCGTGTGCTGCTGCGTGCGCGGATGGAACAACTGATGCCGGTGGCCCAGCGCGAGGGTCATCACCTGGCGATCCTCTTTCTCGACCTCGATCGCTTCAAGCATATCAATGACAGTTTCGGTCATGGTGTCGGTGACATGCTGTTGTGCCAGGTGGCAAGACGCCTCCAGTCGAGCGTGAGGGCCGAGGATACGGTGGCGCGCTCCGGGGGCGACGAGTTCCTGGTGCTGATGGCGGGACTGCGGGATGGCTATGACGCCAATGTGCTGTCCAGGAAGCTTAACCGGGTGCTGGACCACCCGTTCCGTATTGACGGCCAGGAACTCTTTATCGGTGCCAGTATCGGTATCAGCCTGTTTCCCGACGACGGTTGCAGCTTCGGTGAGCTGATGCAGTACAGCGATGTGGCCATGTACGAAGCCAAGAAAGCCGGCGGTGGCTGCTACCACTTTTACGCCAGCGCCATGACCGAGCAGTCGCAGTTGCGGATCCGGCTGGAAGCCGATCTGAGGCGAGCCCTCGAGCGCAACGAGTTCGAACTGCATTACCAGCCGCTCCTGCGTCTGCAGGACGGGACTCTGGCAGCTGTCGAGGCACTGGTGCGCTGGCAGCACCCCGACAGGGGGCTGATAATGCCTGACAGCTTTATCCCGCTGGCCGAGGAGAGCGGTCTTATCAGACCGCTGGGTGAATGGGTCCTGCGGGAGGCCGCCCGCCAGGGCAGGGCCTGGCTCGACGGCGGTTTCGACTTTGGCGCCATCGCGGTCAATGTCTCGTCGCGGCAGCTCGAACGTGGCGACCTGACGGCGACGCTCAGCATGATTCTGTCCGAAACCGGTTTGCCGGCGCAGTATCTGGAGCTGGAGCTGACCGAAACCACGGTGATGGATCAGCCTGAGCAGGCGCGCGATCGGCTGTACGAACTCCGTGCCATGGGCGTCGAGCTGTCGATTGACGACTTTGGCACCGGCTATTCGTCGATGGCTTATCTCAAACAGCTGCCGTTCGGCAAGCTGAAGATCGATCGCAGCTTTATCCGGGACATCCCCGATGACAGCAACGATGTCCAGATTACCAGCGCGATTATTGCCCTCGGGCATTCTCTTGGCCTGAACATCGTCGCAGAGGGTGTCGAAACCGAGCAGCAGCGTGCACTGCTGCTGGAGCTGGGCTGCGACATCGCCCAGGGTTACCTGTACGACCGGCCGCTGCCGGCCCAGGCGCTGTTGCAACGTTGGCTCAAGGCGCGCCCCGAGCAGGTGGCCGGCAGTTGAGGCAGGCGTTGGCGGCATTGACGGATCGACCGCGATTCTCCTATGATGCCCGCTCCTCAATAGGCATATTCGACACCTGTTTATATGTCTTTTGGTTATAAGCTTTTAACGGTCTCCGGTGATAGCCATGAGTCATGAGTTTCCCACGATAGAAGAATTTGTAGGCAAGACGCCTCTTGTCCGGCTTCAGCGCCTGCCCGGAGACAGCTCCAACATTATCCTGTGCAAGCTCGAAGGCAACAATCCGGCCGGTTCGGTCAAGGATCGCCCGGCGATGAGCATGATTCAGCAGGCTGAGGCCCGGGGCGATATAAAACCCGGTGATACCCTGATCGAAGCGACCTCCGGCAATACCGGTATCGCCCTGGCGATGGCAGCCGCGATCAAGGGCTACAGGCTGATACTGATCATGCCGGACAATGCCAGCGAGGAGCGCAAGGCTTCGATGACCGCCTACGGTGCGGAACTCATCACCGTAACCCCCGAGCAGGGAATGGAAGGGGCGAGGGACCTGGCGGACCAGCTGGAGACCGAGGGACGTGGCCGGGTGCTCGACCAGTTTGCCAACCTTGACAACCCCGATGCCCATTATCTGGGGACCGGCCCCGAAATCTGGCAGCAGACTCACGGCAGGGTGACCCATTTCGTATCGTCGATGGGCACGACCGGCACCATCATGGGGACGTCCCGCTATCTCAAGGAGCAGAATCCGAAGATCCAGATTATCGGCCTGCAGCCCAGCGACGGTGCCCATATTCCTGGCATCAGACGCTGGCCCAAGGCCTATCTGCCGAAAATCTTCGATCCGGCCCGGATCGATCAGGTGCTCGATATCGGCCAGCAGGAAGCGGAAGACTGCATGCGGGCGCTGGCGCGGCAGGAGGGGATCTTCTGCGGCGTATCGTCCGGCGGTGCGGTGGCTGGCGCGCTGCGCCTGTCGCAGCAGGTCGAGAATGCGGTAATCGTCTGCATTATCTGCGATCGTGGCGACCGCTACCTGTCCACCGGCGTGTTCAGTCAGCCCTGAGCCCAGGCTCCTGCACCGAGCGACGAAAGGCCTTGCGGGGCCTTTCGTCGTTTTCTGCACCGGGCCACGGCGGTGCATGGAACTTGCTCGCGATTGCGGGTCGAAACGACTAGAATGTGCCGCTTGGTCGCCGGGCCTTTTGCCGGTCCCGCGAACGCAGAATAATAAGAGCGCAAGGTGAGTGGCAGCCGGACGTCATTGCCTGGGGCAATGGCCGTGCCAGCGGGAACGGAAGCAAAGGTTCCCAGAATACAGGAGTGGCTTGGTGCCATGGTAAAAGTGAGAGAAGACCATCCGGTTCGCGAGGATGGCACCGTGGATCTGGATCTGTGGCTCGAGATGCTGGGGCAGCAGGTCGAAATATCCGATATCGACGAAATACGCCGGGCCTGCGAACTGGCCAAGGCCGCCGAAGAGCAGGCGAGCGCAGACCGGGACGACGAAAGCGACTGGTCCAACCACACCATCGGCAGCTATCGCACCGGCCTCGACATGGCCAGCATCCTGGCCGAGCTGCAGCAGGACCAGGTCACACTGATTGCGGCGATTCTCTATCGCGCGGTGCGCGAGCGTAAACTGCCGATCGCGCGCGTTGCGGAACTGTTCGGATCGGAAGTGTCGCAGCTCATCGACGGTGTGCTGCAGATGGCCGCCATCGGTACCCGCAAGAATCCGCGTTTCGAGGAAACGGTGCTCGGCACCGGGGTCAACCAGGTCGACAATGTCCGCAAGATGCTGGTGGCCATGATCGACGACGTCCGGGTGGCGTTGATCAAGATCGCCGAGCGTACCTGCGCCATCCGCGGCGTGAAAAAAGGTTCCCGTCGCAAGCGTTATCTGGTGGCGCGTGAGGTTTTCGATATCTACGCCCCGCTGGCCCACCGTCTCGGAATCGGCCATATCAAATGGGAGCTCGAGGACCTCTCCTTCCGTTACCTCAAGCCCAACGATTACAAGGAGATCGCCAAGCTGCTGGACGAAAAGCGGCTCGACCGGCAGCAGTACATCAACAGCGTCGTCGAGCTTCTGAAGGGCGAGCTGCAGGCGGTCCACATCGACGGCGAGGTGATGGGGCGCGCCAAGCATATCTACAGCATCTGGCGAAAGATGCAGCGCAAGAATATCGAGTTCAGCCAGGTCTACGACGTGCGCGCCGTGCGCATCCTGGTGCCTGAAACCCGCGACTGCTATACCGCCCTGGGAATCGTGCACGGGCTCTGGCGCAATGTCCCCCACGAGTTCGACGACTACATCGCCTCGCCGAAGCCCAACGGCTACCGGTCCCTGCATACCGCCGTGATCGGGCCCGAGGGCAAGGTGCTGGAAATTCAGATCCGCACCCACAACATGCATGAAGAAGCGGAGCTCGGCGTCTGTGCCCATCACCTCTACAAGGGCACCGATACCAACAGCCGCAGCAGTTCCTACGAGGACAAGATCGCCTGGCTGCGCCAGGTCCTCGAGTGGCATGACGACCTCGGGCAGAGCGAGGCCTTCGGTGACATGCTGCGCGGCGACGTCGCTCAGGACCGGGTCTATGTCTTCACCCCGGACGGCCATGTGCTGGATCTTCCCCATGGCGCCACGGCCCTCGATTTCGCCTACCGCGTACATACCGAAATCGGCCATCGCTGCCGGGGAGCCAAGGTCAACGGCCGCATCATTCCGCTGACGCGGCCGCTGCAGACCGGCGACCAGGTCGAGATCATGACCTCCAACGAGGAGCGGCCGCGACGCGACTGGCTCAACACCAATCTCGGCTATATCACCACCTCGCGGGCGCGGGCCAAGATCTCCCACTGGTTCAAGACCCAGGCGCGGGAGCAGAACGCCGAGGCCGGTCGTCATATTGTCGAGCGCGAGTTCAAGCGCCTGGCGCTCGATATCCGTGAAATCGACCTCGGGCAGGTTGCCCGGGAGCTGCATTACCGCAGTGTCGATGACATGTTTGCCGGGCTCGGAGCGGGCGACCTGCGGCAGTCTCAGATCATCAATGCCGCGCAGCGGCAGGTGGAGGTCGATCAGCACGACGAACAGCTGGATCTGGCACTGCCGACGACGGCGCCCCGGGACAAGGGGAGCAAGGACGAGGGTATCCGCATTCGCGGTGTTGGCAATCTGCTCACCAAGATGGCCAGTTGCTGCAAGCCGGTACCGGGAGACCCCATCGTCGGCTATATCACCCAGGGGCGGGGTGTGTCGATTCATCGCGAGGACTGCATCAATGCCCTGGCGCTGCGCGAGCAGGAGCCGGAGCGCATGATCGAGGTGGACTGGGGCGAGAAGACCGAAGCCACCTACCCGGTGGATATCATGATCGAAGCCTACGATCGCTCCGGCCTGCTGCGCGATATCATGATGGAACTGGCCAACAGCAATCTGAATGTGCTGGCGGCCAATACCCTGACCGACCGCAAGAGCAATGTCGCCCGTCTCTCGATCACGGTCGAGATCGCGCGACTCGAGCTGCTGGGGCGGATCATGGACAAGATCAACCAGGTACCCAATGTCATCGACGTGCACCGCCAGCGCAGTGGCTTTAGCGCCTGAGTCGTAGGGTGTCTATAAGCGTAGGGTGGTAATGAGCGGAGCGAATTCCACCATTGAGGCGTTAGGCGTTAGGCGTTAGGCGTTAGGCGTAAGGCGTAAGGCGTTAGGCGTAAGGCGCGACTATCAATTGACGAATGAAGCGGCTAATAGGGAAACCATGACGCAGTACAGTATCGACGACCTCATCACCCTGATGGCCCGGCTGAGGGACCCCCGGGACGGTTGTCCCTGGGACCTGAAGCAGAGCTTCGCCAGCATCGTGCCCCATACGCTGGAGGAGGCCTACGAGGTGGCCGATGCCATCGAGCGGGAGGACTGGTCACATCTCAAGGACGAGCTCGGCGATCTGCTGTTCCAGGTGATTTTCTATGCCCGTCTCGGCGAGGAGACGCGTCATTTCGACTTCGCGGCCATCGTCGACAACCTTGTCGAGAAGCTGCTGCGTCGCCATCCCCATGTCTTCCCGGCCGGCACCCTGGATTCCCGTGCCGGCGACCAGGTACGCAGCGAAGCGCAGATCAGGGAGGCCTGGGAGGCGATCAAGCAGCAGGAGCGGGATGACAAGGCCAGGGGCGGCGTGCTCGACGATGTGCCGGTTTCGCTGCCGGCACTGAGCCGGGCCGCCAAGCTGCAAAAACGTGCGTCCCGGGTCGGCTTCGACTGGAACGACCCGCTGCTGGTGCTCGACAAGATCGAAGAGGAGATCGCCGAACTGCGCGAGGCGATCGGCCGTGGCGCCGAAGCGGAGATTGTCGACGAACTGGGGGACCTGATCTTTGCCCAGGTCAACCTGGCGCGTCATCTGGGCGCCGACCCCGAAGTGGCCCTGCGCGGCACCAACGCCAAGTTCGTGCGCCGCTTCGCCCATATCGAACAGGCGGTTGTAGCCTCCGACCGGGACTGGGACGACTTCACCCTGGCCGAGCTCGATGCCCTCTGGAACGAAGCCAAGGCCAAAGGCCTCTGACGCCCCGGTCAACTGTTTACTGTCCTTCTGTCCACTTCCTTTAACGACATCAAATCTATTATGGTCGATGTATGGGAAGGGCCGGCATCTCCGGTCCGTGAAGGGGGAGACGGAATGACCGATTTGCACGAAGCATTGCGTGACGATGTACGAATGCTGGGCGACTGCCTGGGACGGACCATCGAAAACCAGTTGGGGGAAGACTTCCTCAACAACAAGGTGGAGCATATCCGCAAGCTCGCGAAGGCCGGGCGCCTGGCTGAAGACAGCGACCAGGACGAACTGATCGATGCGCTCGAGACGCTGAGCGAGGACGAGGTACTGCCGGTGGCGCGTGCCTTCACCCAGTTTCTCAATCTTGCCAATATTGCCGAGGAGCACCACCGGGTCCGCCGGCACATCGAGGCTTCGGGGCAGGGAACGCCCGAGTCGATCGGCCAGCTGTTCCGGCGTCTGGCCGACAGGGGCTGCAGTGTGCAGCAGATCGTCGACGGGCTCCATGGCATGTCGGTGGACCTGGTGCTGACGGCACACCCGACCGAAGTCAACCGTCGCACCCTGATCCAGAAATTCGATGGCATTGCCGACTGCCTCAAGCGTCTCGACCGCGGCGAAAAGGTACAGCACCGGCTGCGCGAACTGGTCAGCCAGATCTGGCATACCGACGAGATCCGCCAGCAGCGCCCGACCCCGGTCGAGGAGGCCAAGTGGGGCTTTGCGGTAATCGAAAACTCCCTCTGGCAGGCGGTGCCGAAGTTCCTGCGCGAGCTCGACGAGCAGCTGCAGGAGGTGCTGGGGGTCTGTCTGCCCCTGGACTGCTGCCCCGTGCGCTTTGCCTCTTGGATGGGGGCGACCGCGATGGCAACCCCAATGTCACCGCGACGGTGACAGAGGAGGTGCTGCTGCTGTCGCGCTGGATGGCCGCCGATCTTTACTACCGCGATATCGATCAGCTGCGCGCGGAGCTCTCGATGGACCGCTGCAACAGCGAGCTGCGGGCCCGCGTCGGCGACGCGGCCGAACCCTACCGCGAGCTTCTGGCCGGGGTCAGGGAGTCTCTGGGCCGCACCAAGGCATGGATCAAGGCGCGACTCGATGGCCAGGCGCAGGTGCCACAGCAGGTGCTGCTGCAGGAGGACGAGCTGCTCGAGCCGTTGCTGCTCTGCTACCGCTCGCTGAGCGACTGCGGCATGCAGATCATCGCGGAGGGGATGTTGCAGGATATGATCCGGCGTGTTGCCTGTTTCGGCATGACCCTGGTGCGGCTCGATATCCGCCAGAACGCCGACCGTCATCAGGAAGTATTCGACGAACTCACGGACTTCTATGGCCTGGGCCGTTACAGCGACTGGGACGAGAACCGGCGCTGCGAATACCTGCTCGGCGAGCTGCGCAGCCGGCGGCCACTGCTGCCGCGCCACTGGCAGCCCGGTGCTGCTGTTCAGGAGGTGCTCGATACCTGCCGGGTGGTGGCCGCGGCCGAACCCAACTCGCTCGGCAGCTACGTCATATCGATGGCGAGTCGTCCGTCGGATGTGCTGTCCGTCCTGCTCTTGCTGCAGGAGATGGGCATTGGCCACAATATGCGCGTGGTGCCGCTGTTCGAAACCCTGGACGATCTCGACGGTGCCAGCGACTGTATCGATGCGTTGCTGTCACTGGACTGGTACAAGGCGTATATCCAGGGTCACCAGGAGGTGATGATCGGCTACTCGGACTCGGCCAAGGATGCCGGGCAGCTGGCGGCCGCCTGGGGGCAGTTCAAGGCCCAGGAGGCGCTGACGGCGCTGTGTCGGCGACATGAGGTGCGCCTGACGCTGTTCCACGGTCGCGGCGGTACGGTGGCCCGGGGTGGTGGTCCGAGCCACACCGCCATTCTGGCTCAGCCGCCGGGATCGGTCGACCACAGCCTGCGCGTGACCGAGCAGGGCGAGATGATCCGTTTCAAGTTCGGTATTCCCGAGATCGCCACCCGCAACCTGGAGCTTTATGCCGGCGCGGTGCTGCAGGCGACGCTGGATCCGGCACCGGGACCCGAGCCGCAGTGGCGCGAGCAGATGGAAAGCATGGCGCAGCTGGGCATGCGCGAATACCGCGCGGTGGTGCGCGAGGACGAACACTTCGTACCCTATTTTCGTGCCGCCACGCCGGAGCTCGAGCTGGCGAAGCTGCCGCTGGGGTCGAGGCCGGCGAAACGTCGCGCCGAAGGCGGTATCGAAAGCCTGAGGGCCATTCCCTGGATCTTTGCCTGGACCCAGATCCGGCTGATGCTGCCGGCCTGGCTCGGTTCCGACAGCGCACTGGAGGCGGCGATCGCTGAGGACCAGTTGCCGCTCCTGCATCGGATGTACCGCGACTGGCCGTTCTTTCACGCCAACATCGATATGCTTGAGATGGTGCTGGCCAAGAGCGACCCCGAGATTGCCGCCTACTACGACGCCCGCCTGGTCTCGGAGGAGCTGCGGGTGCTGGGCTCAAGCCTGCGGAGCCGGCTGCGCAACACCATCGAACTGGTCAACCGCATCAAGCAGCAGTCGCAGCTGCTGACGGACAATCCGGTGATCCGGCAGTCGATCGATGTGCGCAACCCCTATATCGATCCGCTGCATTTCCTTCAGGCGGAGCTGCTGTTGCGTGACCGGACTCAGCCGGACAGCCGTCTCGAAAGAGCCCTGATGGTGACGATGTCGGGCATTTCCGCCGGAATGCGCAACACCGGGTAGGAGCCCGGCCCTCCGGGCGAATGGCCTGTTCGGCGTAAGGCGTAAGGCGTAAGGCGTAAGGCGTAAGGCGGGGGAGGCGGCTCCCTTGCCGGACGCTGTTCGTGGGTCTTTGCTATTGGCCGCTAACCACGCGCAGCCTTTCCCCTTGATGCCAGCCCCGCTTTTGGCGTACTCTCAGTACCCTTTTGGCTCTCCTGTATGGGGGCTGAAAACAGCGTGCTGACGAAAAATCGCGTGACCGATTCACCGGCGTCATCCGGTATTAAGCGGCCTTTTTCCTCAGCGCGTTAGTGCTAATGTCGAATTGTGACCCCGTCTGCAGCTGGTTAAGTTGCGGAATGATCATGTCGCTGCCGGCAGCGCCACGCGAACAGTTTCCGATTGTAAATTTAAGAGTAGGAGTTCATCTGCATGCGTATTATCCTTCTGGGCGCACCCGGCGCCGGCAAAGGCACCCAGGCGCAGTATATTACCGAGAAGTTCAACATCCCCCAGATTTCCACCGGCGACATGCTGCGTGCGGCCGTCAAGGCCGGTACCCCGCTGGGGATCAAGGCCAAGGAAGTGATGGACGCCGGTCAGCTGGTGTCCGACGATATCATCATCGGCCTGGTCAAGGAGCGTATCGCCCAGGATGACTGTGCCAATGGCTTCCTGTTCGACGGCTTCCCGCGCACCATTCCCCAGGCCGACGCCCTCAAGGACGCTGGCGTCAGGATCGATGCCGTGGTCGAGATCGATGTTGCCGACGAAGAGATCATCAAGCGCATGAGTGGCCGGCGCGTGCACCCGGGCTCCGGACGCACCTATCATGTGGTGTTCAATCCGCCGAAAGTGGAAGGCAAGGACGACGTCACCGGCGAGGATCTGATCCAGCGCGACGACGACCAGGAAGATACCGTGCGCGAGCGCCTCAAGGTCTACCATGACCAGACCGCACCGCTGGTCAGCTACTACAAGGGTTGGGCCGAGGCGGATGCCGAAGCCGCGCCGCGTTATGTCTATATCCCGGGCGTGGGCTCGGTCGAGCAGATCCGCGACAGCATTTTCGCGGCGCTCTGATCGGATCCCGCCGAACCCGGAAGGCCGCTCATCGCAGCGGCCTTCTTGCATACTGGGTGAGGCGTTACGCCTGACAGCGAACGGAGTAAAGACCGCATGCAGCGCCGAGAGCTGATCAGACGGCTGGCGATGGCAGTAACGGCGCTGGCGCTGATGCCGCTGCGCAGTCTGGCCAACTGGAACAGCGGGGCCTTTGCCAGCCAGCTGCCCGAGGAGGCGCTGAAGGCGGCCTTCGGGCGCAGTGACACCCTGCCTGCCGTCGAAATCGAGCTGAAAGTGCCGACCACGGCCTATCGGGGCGCCCTGGTTCCGGTGATGGTATCGGCCCGGCTGCCCCGGGTGACGCGGATGGCGCTGCTGGTGCATGGCAATCCGCAGCCACTGGCGGCGCTGTACGAATTCGGTCCCCGGGCCCTGCCCGACATGGCGACGCGGATAAGGTTGCTCGGTTCCAGCGAGGTGTCGGTGGTGGTTGAGTCCAATGGTACGCTGTTTCGCAACAGCCAGCCGGTACGGGTTCTGCTGGAGGGTTGTTCGGGCGAGCCCGCGCAGGAGATGCCGTCATGAAAGTCGACACCCGCGTGCTCGGCGATATCGTCACGGTGCAGCTGTTTCTGGAGCATCCGATGGTTCCCGGGACGCTGTGTAACCGGGACGCCGCGCAGGCTCACTTTATTCGGCAGCTCGAGGTGCGTTATGACGGCGAGCGCATATTCAGTGCCGACCTCTCGGAGGCGGTGTCGGAAGATCCCTTTCTGCGTTTTCGCTTCCAGGGCCGTCGCGGTGGGCGTCTCGACATCCGCTGGCGTGACAACCGCGGGCAGGCGCAACGCAAAGGCGTCGATATCTGAACGCCAGATCGGCGTTTTGCGGCATAATAGGCGCCCTGTCCGGGCTTGACAGCGTCCGCGGCGGGCCGTTAACCGCTCGACTCCCCGGCTCTGAAAACAGTAATTGGAGAATGGCTCAATGCAGGATGAAATCCTTTTCGGCCAGCACGCGGTACGCACGGCGCTGAAAAAGGACGCCAAGCGGATCAAGCGTCTGCTGGTGCAGCAGGGGCGCAATGACGAGCGCATGCAACAGGTGCTGGAGCTGGCGGCCGGCGCCCGCATCAGGGTGGAGCGGGTCAGCCGCCAGGACCTGGAACGCCTCGCCGAAGGCGGCGTGCATCAGGGCGTGCTGGTGGTGTGTGAACCGATAAGATCCCACGACGAAGCCTATCTCGAACGACTGCTCGAGGGCCTCGATTCGGAGCCCTTTCTGCTGGTGCTCGATGGCGTCACCGATCCGCACAACCTCGGGGCCTGTCTGCGCACGGCCGACGCCGCGGGCGTGCAGGCCGTGATCGCGCCCAAGGACAAGTCGGCACCGCTGAATGCAACCGTCTCGAAGGTTGCCTGTGGCGCCGCCGAAGCGGTGCCCTATGTTCAGGTCACCAACCTGGCGCGCACGCTGCAGTCGTTGCAGCAGCGCGGCATCTGGATTACCGGCACCGCCGGCGAAACGGAACAGCTGGTCTACCAGGCCAACCTGAAAGGCCCGATGGCGCTGGTGATGGGCGCCGAAGGCAAGGGCATGCGCCGCCTGACCCGGGAGCACTGCGACCAGCTGGTGAAAATTCCGATGGCCGGGGAGGTCAGCAGTCTCAACGTCTCGGTCGCCGCCGGTATCTGTCTGTTTGAAGCCGTGCGCCAGAGACGTTTGTAGGAGCGGCGCCCCGCCGCGAACCTATCCGGCACCGAGCTCATCTGTTTACTGTCTACTCTCCTCTAGCTTCTCCAAAACATGCTGCGCGATCATGGCGCCTTCGTGGGTCGGGATGACCCAGACCTGGACGCGACTGCCCGCAGTGCTGATGCGCTCGTCACCGCGCGCATTGGCCGCTTCGTCGAATTCGACGCCGAGCCACTGCAGTCGTGTCAGCATGCGGGCGCGAACATCGGCGTCGTTTTCCCCGACGCCGCCGGTGAATACCAGCCGGTCGCAGCCTTCGATCGCCGCGCTGAGGCGGCCCGCCTCGAGTGCCGCCCGGTAACAGAACATTTCGATGGCTTCATCCGCCAGCGGATCCGCGCTTTTATGCAGCTCCAGCATCTGCGAACTGATGCCGGAGACGCCGAGCCAGCCGCTCTGCTTGTACAGCAGATGCTCCAGCCCATCGACGTCGAGTGCATAATGGCGCATCAGGTAAATCAGCACGCCTGGATCGATGCTGCCACAGCGGCTGCCCATCGGCAGGCCCTCGACCGCCGTGAAGCCCATGCTGGAAGCGATCGAGCGGCCGTCGCGGACACCGCACATGCTCGCGCCGGCGCCGAAATGACAGAGCAGGGAGCGGCCAAGGCCTTCGCCCCGGGCCTCGAGCTGGCGCTGAATGAACTCGTAGGACAGACCGTGGAAGCCGTAGCGCTGGATACCGTCCTCGGTGTAGCGATGCGGTAACGCATAGTGGCGCTCGATCCGGGACTGGCCGACATGGAACATGGTGTCGAAGCAGGCGACCTGCAACAGCCCCGGGAGACGCCTGCGGCAGCCCTCGATCAGTTCGATGTTGAAGGGCTGGTGCAGCGGCGCCAGAGGGCTGAAGCGCTGCAGCGTCGCGATCAGTTCGTCGTCGACCCGGGTTGGCGCGGCCAGCAGCTCGCCGCCATGGACGACCCGGTGACCGGCGGCCATCAGCCGGCAGTCCGGCAGGTTGGCCTGGATCCAGTCCAGCACCAGGTCCAGGGCGGCCAGGTGCCGCTGACTGCTCGCGATGCGGCTGAAATCGGGGGACAGCTGCTCGAGCGAGCGGCCAGTGCCATCGCGGATATCGAGGCGGGGTGTTCCCATCGCATCGCCCAGCTGAAAGCGGTAGCGCAGCAGGGGTACGCCGTCTGCCGGTTCGTAGAGACCGCACTTGAGGCTGGAGGAGCCGCCGTTGACGGCCAGAATACAGTTCATCGTCTATTTCATCCTGATCTGTTCGACCTGGTGAACAATATGGGACGCCAGGGCGCAGGAAGCCAGGCGGGCGAGGGGCTTGTCGGAGCGGCTGGTCAGGATGATCGGTACCCGGGCGCCGAGCGCCAGACCGGCCGATTTGGCGTTGGCCAGGTAGACCAGTTGCTTGGCGATCATGTTGGCGGCCTCGAGATCCGGCGCCAGCAGAATATCGGCCTCGCCCGAGACCGGTGATTCGATATGCTTGTCGAGCGCCGCTTCGCGGGAAATCGCGTTGTCGAACGCCAGCGGACCGTCCAGTATGCCACCGGTGATCTGGCCCCGGTCCGCCATCTTGCACAGCGCCGCGGCATCGAGGGTGCTCTGCATGCCTGGCTTGACCTTCTCCACCGCCGCCAGAATCGCGACCCGGGGCACCTTGATCCCCAGCACCTGGCAGAACTCGATCGCGTTCTGCACGATATGCCGTTTCACGGTCAGGTCCGGCGCGATGTTGATCGCGGCATCGGTGATCACCAGGGTTTATGGTAGTTGGGGATATCGAACACGAAGACATGGCTGAGCCGGCGTTCGGTGCGAATGCCGTGGGTCTTGTGCACGACCGCGCCGAGCAGTTCCGACGTACCCAGATCGCCCTTCATCAGCGCTTCGGCCCTGGCCTCGCGAATCAGTTGGCACGCGGTTTCGGCGGCGGCATGGCTGTGGGGGCAGTCGACGATCTCGATGCCCTCGAGCCCGAGCTGCTCATGGTCTGCCGCCGCCCGGATGCGAGCCTCGGGACCGACCAGCACCGGCTCGATCAGTCCCTGCTGGGCCGCTTCCAGGGCTCCGACCAGGCTGTTGTGGTCCACCGGATGGACCACCAGGGTGCGAATCGGTCGGACCTTCTGCGCCTGGCGGATGAAAAACTCCAGCTGATTGTGAACGGGGGTTGTTCGGTCACGAGCATGTCGTCCTTCCTGTATCGGGGTAGGCTGTTGATAGCAGCATTATGTTGCAGAGCAATAAAATGACCGTCTGATCTGGATCATGCAAGCCTCGATCAGGGGTGAGTCAGTACCGGATGAGCCGAGAACGGCTCGAGGAACTGTTCGGCGCCACGCAGCAGGGTGTCGGTCAGGCGCCGCGCCAGCGGTGTTTTCAGGTTCCAGACATGCCAGTAGAGCGGCACCGCCAGGTAGTTTCCGGGGCCATGTCGACGACCTGGCCTCTTTTGAGGAAGGCCCGGCTCTGCTGATCCGGCACCATGCCGGCTCCGAATCCGCGTACGATCAGGTCGAGGAAGGCCTCGGGCGAGGGGACGCGATGGCGGGGAAGTCGCCGGGCGCCAGACCATAGAAGCGTTCCAGGTAGCGATAGTGCAGGGCGTCCTTGTGGTTGTACTCGATCGCCGGTGCCAGACGAAGGTTGTCCGCGTCGGGGCCTCCGGGCAGGTAGCGTTTGACGTAGCCAGGTGATACCAGGCAGCGATAGGGCATCACGCCCAGCGGGATGCAGTTGCAGCCCTGCATCGCTTCGGGACTGGCGGTGATGCAGCCGATCACCTCGCCGGTGCGCAGCAGATGGTGGGTCTGGTCCTGGTCGTCTACCTTCAGCTCCAGCAGCAGGTTTTCGCGCTCGAGCAGCGGCTGCAGCGCAGGCAGAAACCAGGTGCTGAGGCTGTCGGCATTGAGGCCGATCGACAGCCGGGTGAAGCTGCTGTCCTCGGCATCGTAGATCTCCTGCAGCAGTTCCTTCTGCAGCAGACTGACCTGGCGATAGTGTTTCAGAACCTGTTGTCCGGCCGGTGTGGCCCGGACCGGGCTGGTGCGGATCACCAGGGCCTGGCCAAGCCGCTCTTCCAGCTGCTTGAGGCGCTGGGAGACCGCGGACTGGGTGATGTGGAGCTTGGCGGCGGCACGATCGAAGCTCTGCTCTTCGATCACGGCAGCCAGGGCCTGTATTTGACGGTAATCGAGCATTATCAGTTTTGCTAATCGTTTATAGATATCATTAGTTTTACTTGCCTGATCCGGCGGGTCAAGATGGCGCCATCCAAACGAGAACTGGTATCTGGGAGATTCCCGAATGATCACTGCACTTCAGTCGACCATCTTGCTGCAGGGGTTCCTGACCGGGGGCGGCCTGATCGTGGCGATCGGGGCCCAGAATGCCTTTGTGCTGTCCCAGGGCGTGCGACGCCAGTATCACTGGCCGGTGGCACTGCTCTGCGTTCTCAACGATACGCTGCTGATCAGCCTCGGTGTGCTCGGCATGGGGGCATTGATCAGCGATTCGCCGGTCCTGCTGCAGGTGGCCCGTATCGGCGGCGCGCTCTTTCTCGGCTATTACGGCTTCAGGGCCCTGCGCTCGGCGCTGAGGCCGGTCGGGCTCTCGGCCGGGCAAAGCGGCGCCCGCACGCTCCGTTCGGCGCTGCTGACCGCTCTGGCTGTCAGCCTGCTCAATCCGCACGTCTATCTCGATACGGTGGTGCTGCTGGGCAGTATCGCCACTCAGCATGGCGCGCAGCTGCGTTTCTGGTTCGGTGCCGGCGCCGTGCTGGCCTCCTTCTGCTGGTTTCTGCTGCTGGGGCTCGGCGCGCCGCGTCTGGCGCCGCTGTTCGCCAGCCCCCGTGCCTGGCGTGTGCTCGATGGCATCATCTGCCTGGTAATGTGGAGTATCGCCGTCCGTCTGGTCGTCTGAGGCTGTGCAGTCTCTCCCGGCTGCTATTCTGTAGTGGCTGGACGACGGGAGGGACGATGATCCAGATACGTGAAATAGATCACCTGGTTTTGCGGGTCCGGAAGCTGGAGCCGATGCTCCGCTTTTATCGCGATATTCTGGGCTGCGCGCTCGAGCGGGTGCTCGAGGACCAGGGGCTTTATCAACTGCGTGCCGGCCGCGGACTGATCGACCTGGTGACCGTAGCGGGGCCGCTCGGGCGGGCCGGCGGCGCTCCGCCAGGCGCCGACGGGCACAATCTCGACCATCTCTGCCTGCGTCTCGAGCCGTTTGATGCCGAGGCCATCCGGGAATACCTCGAGGGGCTGGGCGTCGAGGTCGGACCGGTGGAGCGCCGCTACGGCGCCGAAGGAGCGGGCCCCTCGATCTATATTCAGGACCCCGAAGGCAATACCGTCGAGCTCAAGGGACCGCCCGACTAGCTCCATACCGTACCCGGATGAGCCGCTCCCGGCTTTCGTATCCAGCCCCTGAAACAGCTTTAACCGACCGGGGGACCCCTCGGACAGGAGAGACCTGATGACGCATGACAGCTTCGATGCCCTTGGCACCCTGGACGTCGGTGAGCGGACTTATCGCATCTACCGCCTCGATGCGCTGGAGCACCTGTACGATATCGGCAGGCTCCCCTATGCGCTGAAAATACTGCTGGAGAACCTGCTGCGTCGCGAAGACGGCCGCACGGTGCGGGCCGAGGATATCGAGGCGCTCTGCCGGTGGGATCCCCGGGCCGAGGCCTCGCAGCAGATCGCCTTCACGCCGTCGCGGGTGATACTGCAGGATTTCACCGGGGTGCCGGCGGTGGTGGATCTGGCGGCGATGCGCGATGCGATGCGCGAGCTCGGCGGCGACCCCGAGCTGATCAATCCCCAGGAGCCGGTGGATCTGGTGATCGACCATTCGGTGATGGTCGACCATTACGGCAGCCCTGAGGCGCTGGATCTCAATACCCGGATCGAATTCGAACGCAACGCCGAACGCTACCAGTTTCTGCGCTGGGGGCAGACGGCCTTCGCCAACTTCCGGGTGGTGCCGCCGGGTACCGGCATCGTACATCAGGTCAATCTCGAATATCTGGCCTCGGTGGTGATGACCCGTCAGCAGCCGGATGGCACCAGGGAGGCCTATCCGGACACCCTGGTGGGGACCGATTCCCATACCACCATGATCAACGGCCTCGGCGTCCTGGGCTGGGGCGTCGGTGGGATCGAGGCGGAAGCCGCAATGCTGGGGCAGCCGGTGACGATGCTGCTGCCCCAGGTCGTGGGGTTCCGGCTCAGTGGGCGCCTCAGCGAGGGGGCGACCGCTACCGACCTGGTGCTGACCGTCACCGAAATGCTGCGTCGGCACGGCGTGGTCGGCAAGTTTGTCGAGTTTTTCGGCGAGGGACTCGACGAATTGCCGCTGGCCGATCGGGCGACCATCGCCAATATGGCGCCGGAGTACGGGGCCACCTGCGGCATTTTCCCGGTCGATGTCGAAACCCTGCGCTACCTGGAG
Source organism: Marinobacterium aestuariivivens (assembly GCF_042661465.1). NCBI lineage: Bacteria > Pseudomonadati > Pseudomonadota > Gammaproteobacteria > Oceanospirillales > Oceanospirillaceae > Marinobacterium > Marinobacterium aestuariivivens. Next base: position 3,412,054 of record NZ_JBHSWE010000001.1, read on the forward strand.
CAGACCGGGCGCAGCGAGGAGCAGCGCGCCCTGGTGGAGGCCTATGCCAGAACGCAGGGGCTCTGGCGTGACAGCGACAGTGCCGTTGCCGAATACAGCGATATCGTCGAGCTGGATCTCGGCGCAGTGGTACCCAGCCTTGCCGGACCGAAGCGGCCCCAGGACCGGGTTCCGCTGAGCGAGGCCAAGCGCAGTTTCCTCAGTGCCCTGCGCAGCGAGCGCGGTAGCGTCGACCCCGGCGTGCCGCTGCAGGATGGCGGCGTATCGTTCGAACTCGACGCAGAGCAGCACCTGCTGCGTCACGGTGATGTGGTGATCGCCGCCATCACGTCCTGCACCAATACCTCGAACCCGGCGGTGATGCTGGCGGCGGGGCTGGTGGCACAGAAGGCGCACGCCCGGGGGCTGAAGACCAGACCCTGGGTGAAAACCTCCCTGGCGCCGGGCTCCCAGGTCGTGACGGACTACCTGCGGCAGGCGAACCTGCTCAAGCCGCTCGAGGCGCTGGGCTTCAACCTGGTCGGGTACGGCTGCACCACCTGCATCGGCAATTCCGGGCCGCTGAAGCCGGAAATCAGTCAGGCGATCCGGGAGGGCGACCTGGTGGTGGCGTCGGTACTGTCCGGCAACCGCAACTTCGAGGGACGCATTCATCCGGAGGTGCGGGTCAACTACCTGGCCTCGCCGCCGCTGGTGGTGGCTTACGCCCTGGCCGGCACCATGGCGCTGGATCCCTACCAGGAGCCGCTGGGACGGGATAGCAAGGGGCAGGATGTCTATCTCAAGGATCTCTGGCCCACTCAGCGGGAAGTGCAGTCGCTGATGGGTCGGTGCATCAGCTCGCAGATGTACAGCCGCCGCTATGAGCGGGTATTCGAGGGGCCGGAGTTCTGGCGGCGTCTGCCGCTGCCCGAGGGCAAGACGTACGACTGGCCCGACTCCTCCTACATCAAGCATCCACCCTATTTCGAGGGTATGAGGCTCGAGCCCGAGCCGCTGCAGCCACTCGGGGTGCCCGCTGCCTGGTCCGGGTCGGTGACTCGATCACGACCGACCACATCTCGCCGGCCGGCTCGATCAAGCCCGACAGCCCGGCCGGTCTTTATCTGCAGCAGCAGGGCATCGTACCAGCGGACTTCAACAGCTATGGTTCCCGTCGCGGCAATCACGAAGTCATGGTACGCGGCACCTTCGCCAACGTGCGCTTGCGCAACCGGCTGGCGCCGGGAACAGAGGGCAGCTGGACCACCCATTTCCCGTCGGGGGAGCGCCTCAGCATCTTCGATGCGGCCATGCGTTACCGGAAGGAGAAGGTGCCGTTGCTGGTGCTGGCCGGCGAGGAGTACGGTACCGGTTCGAGCCGGGACTGGGCCGCGAAAGGCACCCGTCTGCTGGGCGTGGGGGCGGTTATCGCCCGCAGTTTCGAACGTATTCACCGCTCGAACCTGGTCGGGTTCGGGGTGCTGCCGCTGCAGTTTGTCGATGGCGAGTCGGCCGAGTCGCTGGAGCTCAAGGGAGACGAGCAGTTCGATCTTCAGGCCCTCGACGGGGAGCCGGAAGAGATCGAGGTCCGTGCCACCGCGCCGGACGGCCAGAGCAGGCGCTTTCGGGTACGGGTGCGTATCGATACGCCGGTCGAGTGGGACTATTACCGCCATGGCGGCATACTGCATTTCGTGTTGCGCCACCTGGCGGGCGAGGCATAGTCCTCAAACAACCGTTTCGGGCTGGTCTACACTTAGACTCATCGTCGACCACCCGGGTCTTGCAGTCGTCATATTGATGAAGACCTCCAGCCGCAGGGAGGCTTGTCAATGGCTGAGAGGATCAGTGCACCCTTCTATCCGGTCATCTACGTGCGCGGCTATGCCGCGACCATGGAGGAGATCGAGAATACCACCGCCGATCCCTACATGGGGTTCAACCGCGGCTCCACCCTGCTACGCCAGGATCATGCCAAACGCCCGCTCAAGTTCATCTTCGAGTCGCCGCTGCTGCGCCTGCTCAAAGACCATCAGTATCGGGATGCCTACCGTCAGGGCAGTGACGACTACCGGCCCGGCGAAGCCGATGCGCGAACCGTATGGGTATTCCGCTATTACGAGCAGGTGTCGAAATCCCTCGGAAGTGGTGAGCGGCGCAGCATGGAACAGTTCGCGGCGGATCTGCGGGCCTTTGTTCTCAAGGTGCGCGAGTCGGTCTGCGCCACCGACGAGGCGAGGCAGCAGTTTCGCGTCATCCTGGTGGCCCACTCGATGGGTGGCCTGGTGTGCCGCTGCTACCTGCAGAACATATGTCGTTTCGGCGCGCCGGATCCGGCCGACAATCCAGGTCTGGAGCTGACGCCGGGGCAGGCCAACGACAGCCTGGTCGACAAGGTCTACACCTATGGTACGCCCCATAACGGCATCGACATCCTGGGCGTCAACGTGCCGGATCTTGGCGGGCTGGACCGGATTCAGCTGGGCAATTTCGATCGCGACCGGATGCGCCGCTATCTGCGCCTGCCCGAGGATCAGGAAGCCGTCAACGACCTTGGCGGCGCCTTTCCACCGGAGCGTTTTTTCTGCTTTATCGGCGCCAATTACCATGATTACCAGGCCTTTTTCGGCTTCGCGAAACGCACGACCGGTCCGCTGAGCGACGGCCTGGTACTGATGGAAAACGCCTGGGTGAAAGGCGCGCCGAGGGGTGTGGCCTACCGCAGTCATTCGGGCCCCTACGGCATCGTCAATTCCGAATCCGGCTACCAGAACCTGCAGCGCTTTCTGTTCGGCGACCTCAGGGTCAGGGTGACGCTGACGTTTGACGAGCTGCTGCTGCCGCGGTCGGTGCAGGAACAGAAGAACAGCGGGAAAAAGGTGCGTGGATCCTACTATATCGACGCGGTCACCCGGGTGCGCGGGGCGGCCACCTACGTCCTCAACGAGCGCCGGTTCGACCAGGAGTCGGCGATTCTCAAGTCCTACGACGAGCTGATAGGCGAGCACAAGTCTGTCTATCTGTTCACCGGCTACCTGTCGAAGGCGGCCATCACCCATGGCACCGGACTCACCTTCAGTCTTGAGCTGGCGGTCAGGGTACCCCAGTTCGAAATCGACAACCGGTTCTGGTTCGACGACCATATCGAGGGCTTTCTGTTCAGCGAAAGCTATACGTTTGCCGTGCGCGACAGCACGGTCCGGTACGGTACTGCGAGCGAACAGGGGCACGGTCTGGCGACCCGGGCGCTCAGGGTCGAGGATCTGGGCGGTGGCCGGCGTGAGGTCAGTGTTCCGGTCAGCACCCGGGCCGGCATCCGTCCCGGGCTCAAGGCGAAGCTGGTGCTGAGCGTCGATCCTCGACCTGACCGGCTCAGGCCGCTTCGGCCTCGCGCGGTTGCGTGCAGGTCGTTGTGGCGGGCGGCGGCTTTCCGGCCGCGGCATAGGTCAGCACGGCGAGAATGCCGCAGGCTGACATCACCAGGGTCATCGGCATGCCGCTGCCATCATGCAACAACCCCACGGCGGCGCCGCCGAGGGAGCCCGTGCCGAAGCGCAGGGTACCGCCGACAGCGGAGGCACTGCCGGAAATGCCGGCGAAGCGGTTCATCACCACCGACATCGTGTGGGCGCTGATGGCGCCGTAGCTGCCGATAAAGAACATGGCGCCCAGCACCACCAGTACCAGCGGAGGATCCGGTATCAGGCTCAGTGCGATCAGCAGCGAGCAGACCAGGGCGATGATGGCGAAGGCCGTTGTCAGGATGCGTTTCGATCCCTGATGAGTGAAGCGGTTGGCCAGCATTGTCAGGGTCATCAGCGTGATGATATTGAGGCCGAACAGAAATCCGTAATACTGCTCGGGTACCCCGTAAAGCTCGATGTAGACAAAGGGCGAGGCGGCGACGAAGGCCATCATGCCGGCGAACATGAAGCCGGCACTGAGCATGTGGCAGAGCGCATGACGGTCGCCGAGCAGCCGCCGGTAATTGTCCAGCTGTTTCCCGAGATGCAGGGGGCTGCGTTTTTCGATCGCCAGCGTCTCGTCGATATAACGATGGAACAGCAGCAGTCCCGCCAGTGCAATCAGGGCCAGCACCCAGAATATCAATCGCCAGCCGCCGACGGTCAGCACCAGTCCGCCCATCAGTGGCGCCAGCAGGGGGGCCACGGCCATTACCATCATGATGAAGCTCATGGTGCGGGCGAAGGACTCCTGACTGTAACGGTCCTTGACCAGGGCGGGCACCGTGACCGCCATCGCCGAAGCCCCGGCCGCCTGGAGTGCGCGGGCAACCAGCAGCCAGGTGATATCGCCGGCCAGGGCGCAGAGCAGGCTGCCGCCGATAAAGAGACCGAGCCCCGTGAGAATGACGAAGCGTCGGCCCAGGGCGTCGGACAACGGGCCGAAGATCAGCTGCGGCAGCGAGAAGGCGATCAGAAAGACCGTCAGGCTCTGTTGAACCGCCTCGGTGGATGCGCCGAGGCCGCTGGCGATGGCCGGCATGCTCGGCAGGTACATGTCGATGGCCAGCGGCGACAGACCGATCAGCAGGCCGAGCAGGGCTATAAAGGCTTTTTCAGTTCTCATCGATCGGGCAACTGTCATCTGAAAATGGGCCGCCGGCATGGCGGCTGACGGTAAAAACGAACAACGCTCGCGGCGGGCGGGAATAGCCCGGCTGGATCGGGGCAGGCGTCACTGCAGGAAAAAGCGCGCTATGCTGGAAATGCTGCCAGGCAAGCGTCGATCATGATAGCACCGAAACAGGGCACTGGATGCGGGCGTCCCGACAATTGACTGTTGCAATTTTTGATTTAAATGTCTTCCGATTTTTCCAGAATACGAATAGGTAGGCAGTCATGGCTACTTTTGCTGAGCGTCTGGTGGCGCATCGCGGCTATGCCGCCCGTTATCCCGAAAATACCCTGAAGGCCGTAAGAGAGGCACTGGAGGCCGGTGCGCGTTTCGTCGAAGTCGATATTCAGCTGACCGCCGACCGGGAGCCGGTGCTTTTTCATGACGGGACGCTGCAGCGCCTGTGCGGCGAGCCGGGTGCCATTCATTGTATGAAGGCGGAACGGCTGGCGGCACTGCGCAGCCATTACCCGGGCCGCTTCGGCCTGCGTTTTACCGATGAGCCGATTGCCCGTCTGGCACAACTGACAGAGCTTATTCTAGCCAACCCTGCGGCGGAGTTCTTTATCGAGCTCAAGCCCGAGGCGATCGGTCATTTCGGGCGCGACGAGGTGCTGCAGGCGGTGACGGCCGAGCTCGAGCCCTGCCGGAGGCAATGCATACTGATCAGCTATGACCGGGAGATATTGCGGCTCGCGGCGGCGGCCGGCTGGCGCATCGGTGCCGTCGAAAAGCGCTGGCCTTCGCCGGGCGACCGACAGTACCGGTCCCTGGCGCCGGAGTTTCTGTTCGTGGATTTTCGCGACCTGCCGAACGGCAGCCTGAAACTCGACGGCGTTCGCCTGGCGGTGTTCGAAGTCGCGGAACCGGGACTGGCCAGGGCACTGATGGCACGCGGCGTCGAACTGGTCGAGACCTTCGAGATCGGCGAGATGCGCAGGGCTTTGACGCGTAACGCGTCACCATGACTTCACACCGGCGTTTTCAGCGTCTCGGCATAGGGCGGCCAGCCCATCGGCTTGCCGCCGAGGACATGCAGGTGGATATGGAAGACGGTCTGGCCGCCATGGCTGTTGCAATTGAGAAGGGTGCGGTAGCCATCTGCGGCGAAGCCATGCTCTTCGGCCAGCTTGGCCGCCACCAGCACCAGGTGGCCGACGGTTTCGCGGTCCTCGGTTGTCAGCTCGTTGAGACTGTGGATATGGCGTCGGGGAATCACCAGCGCATGGAAGGGCGCCTGGGGATTGATATCGCGAAACGCGATGGCCCGGTCATCCTCGTAAATGACATCGGCCGGTATTTCCTTTTCCAGGATCTTGCAGAACAGACAATCCATACCATTCCTCTAGTGGTCGCTGTACGGTCGTGTGGCCGCGCTCAGAGCGTTTCGAGCACTTCGCGTGGCGGGCAGTGGTGTTGGGCACAGACGGTGCCGTCGGGTTTCACCGACTCCAGGCGGACGTCGAAGCCCCAGAGCCGGTGCAGGTGCTTGAGCACCTCGTCCGCACTGTCCCCAAGCGGCTGATTATTATACATATAGTGGCGCAGTGTCAGCGACCGGTCGCCGCGGACGTTGACGTTGTAGACCTGAATGTTGGGCTCGCGGTTACCCAGGTTATACTGCGCCGAGAGGTCCTCGCGGATGCGCTGATAACCCGACTCGTTGTGTATCGCCGAGACCTTGAGGGTCGGGCTCTCGGAGTCGTCCATGATGGTGAACAGCTTGAGCTCGCGTATCAGTGTCGGCGACAGATATTGCTGGATGAAGCTTTCATCCTTGAAGTTCCGCATGGCGTAATGCATCGCATCGAGCCAGGGGTGCCGGCCAGTTCCGGAAACCACTCGCGATCCTCGTCCGTCGGGCGTTCGCAGATGCGGCGTATGTCCTGCATCATGTTGTAGCCGATGGTATAGGGGTTGATACCGTTGAAGTAGGGCGAGTCGAACGGCGGCTGGTAGACGACGCTGGAGTGGCTGTGCAGGAACTCCATCATGAAACCGTCGGTCACGAGCCCTTCGTCGTAAAGGCCGTGCAACAGGTTGTAGTGCCAGAAGCAGGCCCAGCCCTCGTTCATGACCTGGGTCTGCTTCTGCGGATAGAAGTACTGCGAGACCTTGCGCACGATACGCACGATCTCGCGCTGCCAGGGCTCCAGCAGCGGGGCGTTTTTCTCGATGAAGTAGAGAATGTTTTCTTCCGGCTCCTTCGGGAAGTGGATCTCCCGGGCCGTTTCCGGGACATCTTTCTGCGGAATGGTGTTCCAGAGCTCGTTCAGGTGCCGCTGGATATACTCTTCCCGGTCCTGCTGGCGCTTGCGCTCCTCGTCCGCGGTGATGGGTTTCGGGCGCTTGTAGCGGTTGACGCCGTAGTTCATCAGCGCGTGACAGGAATCGAGCAGCTCCTCGACGGACTCGGCGCCGTAGCGTTCCTCGCAGTCGGTGATATATTTTTTCGCGAACAGCAGATAATCGATGATCGCCGTGGCGTCGGTCCAGGTCCGGAACAGGTAATTGCCCTTGAAAAAGGAGTTGTGGCCGTAACAGGCATGGGCAATCACCAGCGCCTGCATCGTCATGGTATTCTCTTCCATCAGGTAGGCGATGCAGGGGTCGGAGTTGATGACGATCTCGTAGGCCAGTCCCATCTGGCCTCGTTTGTAGCGTTGCTCGGTTTCGACGAACTGCTTGCCGAAAGACCAGTGGTTGTAGTTCAGTGGCATGCCGATCGAGGCATAGGCATCCATCATCTGTTCCGAGGTGATGACCTCTATCTGGTTGGGGTAGGTGTCGAGCCCGAACCCCTCGGCCAGCCGGCCGATTTCACGGTCGTAGGCCTCGATCAGTTCGAAGGTCCACTCGGAGCCGGTGGACAGCGGCTGCTTCTTCCTGGTGCGTGTGGCTGTCATGCAGCACCCTCCATCTTGCGGGCGAAGAGCTTGCGGAACACCGGATAAATGTCGGAAGCCTCTTCGATCTGGTGCATGGCAAAGGTCTCGGGGAAGGCTTCGCGAACCCGCTCATATTCCAGCCACAGGTTCTGGTGGGGGCCTGTGGTGATCTCGACATAGGCGTAATACTGCACGTGGGGCAGCACGCGGTTGACCAGGATCTGGCGGCAGGCGTCGGAGTCGCCGTCCCAGTTGTCGCCATCGGAGGCCTGGGCGACATAGATGTTCCAGTCGCCAGCCGGATAGCGGTCGCGGATCACGTCGGCTGTCAGCGTCAGGGCGCTGGAGACGATGGTGCCGCCGGTTTCGCGGGAATAGAAAAACTCCTCCTCGTCCACTTCCTTGGCATGGGTGTGGTGGCGGATGAAGACCACTTCGATCTGCTTGTAGTTGCGGGTCAGGAACAGGTAAAGCAGGATGAAGAAGCGCTTTGCCATATCCTTGATAGCCTGGGTCATAGAGCCCGAGACGTCCATCACGCAAAACATCACGGCCTTGCTCGAGGGCACAGGGATGCGCACCAGGTTGTTGAACTTGAGGTCGAAATCATCGATGAAGGGCATCTTGCGCACCTTCTTCTCGAGCGCCTCGATCTCGGCCCGCAGGGCATCGATCTGCTCCTTGGTATCGGGACCTGACTCGCTTTCCTCCAGCGCCCAGAGCTCCTTTTTCAGCTCGCGGATACGACGCCGTTCGCTGCCCGACAGGGCGATGCGACGGGCATGGGCGGCCCTGAGCGAACGCACGATATGCAGTTTCTCCGGAGAGCCTGAATTGGTGAAGCCGGCGCGCCGGGTTTCGAACTGGGTGGCATCACGCAGCTTCTTCTTCACCATGTAGGGCAGTTCGAGCCCCTCGAACAGGAAGTCGAGAAACTCGTCCTGATTGATATTGAAGGTGAAGTCGTCCATGCCTTCGCCCTGGTTGCTGGCCTTGCCCTTACCGGCGCCGCCACCACCGCCGCCCTGGGGGCGACGGAACTCGTCGCCTTCGACAAACTCCTTGTTGCCGGGGTAGACGCGCTTGCGCTGGCCGCCGTCACCGTGGTGAAACACCGGCTCGGAAATATCCCGGCTCGGGATCGTGACCTGTCCGCCCTGATCGATATCCCGGATCGAACGCTGATTGACCGCCTCTTCGACTGCCCGCTTGATATGCTTGCGGTACCGCCGAAGGAAGCGCTGCCGGTTGACGGTGCTCTTCTTCTTGGCGTTCAGGCGACGATCAATGATGTAACTCATACCCTACTCCTTAACCGGTTGCGCTCCGGCGCCGGCGGATCCGGCGCCTGTGAAACGGAGCGACAACCTGACCGGGAAAACAACCGGTAGCGTTACTGGGACTTGCGTACGCGGATATACCATTCGCACAGCAGGCGGACCTGCTTCTCGGTGTAACCGCGGTTGATCAGGCGTTTGACGAACTCCCCGTGCTTGCGCTGGTCCTCGGACGAGGCCTTGGCATTGAAGGAGATGACCGGAAGAAGGTCCTCGGTGTTGGAGAACATTTTCTTCTCGATGACCGAACGCATCTTTTCGTAGCTCATCCAGGTCGGATTCTTGCCGTGGTTGTTGGCCCGGGCGCGCAGCACGAAGTTGACGATCTCGTGGCGGAAATCCTTCGGGTTGCTGATACCGGCCGGTTTCTCGATCTTCTCCAGCTCCTCGTTGATGGCCTGGCGGTCGAGGATGTCGCCGGTTTCCGGATCACGGTATTCCTGGTCCTGAATCCAGAAGTCGGCATAGGTGCAGTAGCGGTCGAAGATGTTCTGACCATATTCCGAGTAGGACTCGAGATAGGCAGTCTGAATCTCCTTGCCGAGGAAGTCGATATATTTCGGCGCGATGAACTCCTTCAGGAAGCCGATATAGCGATCCTGGGTCTCGGCCGGGAACTGCTGCTGCTCGATCTCTTTTTCCAGCACGTAGAGCAGGTGTACCGGGTTGGCCGAGACTTCGGTCGGGTCGAAGTTGAACACCTTCGACAGGATCTTGAAGGCAAAGCGGGTCGAGAGACCGTTCATGCCTTCATCGACACCGGCGGCATCCTTGTACTCCTGCAGCGACTTGGCCTTGGGATCGGTATCCTTGAGGTTCTCGCCATCATAGATGCGCATCTTCGAGTAGAGGCTGGAATTTTCCGGCTCCTTGATGCGGGACAGGGTGGTGAACTGCGCCAGCATGTTGAGGGTGTCCGGTGCGCAGGGCGCTTCGTTGAGCGAGCTGTTTTCCAGCAGCTTCTCGTAGATGCGGACCTCTTCGGATACGCGGGTGCAGTAGGGCACCTTGACGATATAGACACGGTCGATGAAGGCTTCATTGGTCTTGTTGTTCTTGAACGACTGCCACTCGGATTCGTTGGAGTGCGCCAGCACAATGCCGTCGAACGGAATGGCGCCCATGCCCTCGGTGCTGTTGTAGTTGCTCTCCTGGGTGGCGGTCAGCAGCGGATGAAGCACCTTGATCGGTGCCTTGAACATCTCGACGAACTCCATCATCCCCTGGTTGGAGCGGCACAGCGCACCGGAGAAGCTGTAGGCATCCGGGTCATGCTGCGGGAACTCCTCCAGCTTGCGGATATCGACCTTGCCCACGAGGCTGGAAATGTCCTGGTTGTTCTCGTCGCCCGGTTCGGTCTTGGCCAGTGCGATCTGATTGAGGATCGACGGGTAGAGCTTGACCACCTTGAACCGGCTGACATCGCCGCCGTATTCCTTCAGGCGCTTGACCGCCCAGGGCGACATGATGCCCTTGAGGTAGCGCCGCGGAATGCCGAACTCCTGCTCCAGGATCTCGGCGTCCTCTTCCGGGGTGAAGAGTCCGAGTGGCGACTCGAACACCGGCGAGCCCTTGATGGCGTAAAAGGGGACATGTTCCATCAGGTGCTTGAGTTTCTCGGCGAGGGAGGATTTGCCGCCACCGACAGGGCCGAGCAGGTAGAGGATCTGCTTGCGCTCCTCGAGCCCCTGGGCCGCATGCTTGAAATAGGAAACGATGTTCTCGATCGCCTCCTCCATACCGTAAAATTCGCTGAAGGCCGGATAGCGCTTGATCACTTTGTTGGAAAAGATGCGGCTCAGACGCGAATCCCTTGAAGTATCCACGGTTTCCGGCTCTCCGATCGCCTTGAGCATGCGCTCGGCCGCGTTGGCGTAGGCCAGCGGATCCGTCTTGCACAGCGCAAGGAACTCATGCAGGCTCATCTCTTCCTGCTGCGTCGCTGAATAGCGCGCTTTGAAGTGTTCAAAAATACTCATAATTGGCTACCTTCCTGTCTCATTACCACCTTGATTGGTAAGGTTTTTACGGTCCTATTCTGTCCTTTTCTGCCTTCCTTTGAATCTAGTGTAGCCCACCTTTGGTGTGCCGATCGGTGTTCGCGAAAGAAATGCTGAAACTGATCTTCGTCAAACCTTTGATACGGCGTGGCGAAGCAAGTTCAGGGCCCTGCGCTCAAGTTTTTTCCTGCAATGTCTCGATCATTGCCTGCATAAATCGGGCCGCTTCGCCGCCGGTTGCTGCCCTGTGGTCGAAGGTAACCGACAGAGGCAGGATGCGGTGGCCCTCTACCCGGTTGTCGATCCAGACCGGTTCCCGGCGAATTTTGCCTGCGCCGACAATTGCCACCTGGGGCGGCATCACCACCGGTGTCGCGTGGCGCCCGCAAAGGGTGCCGAAATTGCTGAGCGTGATGCTGGCCCCCTGCAGCTCCGACGGCGGAATGGTGCGCGCCCTGACATCGGCACGCAGCCGGTTCAGTCCTTCGCGCAGGTCATCGCTGTCGCGGTTGCCGATATCCCGCAGTACTGGCACGAAGAGGCCCTGGTCGGTATCGACGGCGACACCCAGGTTTACGGTCTGCTGCAGCCGCCGGTTCAGGTGCCGGCCATCGAACCAGGCATTGAGGGCGGGCTCGCGCGCACAACCGGCGGCGATCGCCCGCACCAGCTGCATGGTGATATCGCTACCCTCGTGCCAATGCTCGATATCGACGTCCTCGAACAGGGTCACGGGCACCACCTGTGCATGGGCCTCGGCCATGTTGCGTGCCATCTGCTTGCGCACGCCGCGCAGCGGTTCCGGTGCGCCGAGGCTGCGATTGATACTGGCGGCCTGCTCCACATCATCCGCGGTGATCAGGCCCTGGCGGCCGCTGCCGGACAGCGACGAGATATCCACCCCCAGGCGCTGTGCCAGGCTGCGCACCGCGGGTGTCGCCTTGCCGACCTGGTGCGCCCGGGAACTCGGCGAGGCGCCGATGATGAAGTCGTCCCGGCCGCCTTCGCCCTGACCGCGCTGGATCTGGCCCACCACGGTGCCGCTGTCCTCCTGTTCGCCGCTTTCGAACTCGATCAGGGGTTCGCCGGTATGGATGCTGTCGCCGGCGCACCAAATAGATGCGCGATAACGCCATCCTGGGGCGAGGGCACCTCGATGATCGCCTTGGCCGTCTCCACCGATACGACGATCTGGTCGGTCTTGACGCTGTCCCCTTCCTTGACGTGCCATTCCAGAATCTCGGCCTCGGGCAGGCCTTCGCCCAGGTCCGGTAGCTTGAAATATTTCATGCGAACTCCAGTGTCTGTCGGGCCGCTTCGATAATGTCTTGCGCATTGGGCATATAGTGATTTTCAAGACGGTAGTACGGCATGACCGTGTCGTAGCCGGTGACCCGGGCTATCGGCGCCTGCAGATCGAGCAGGCCGCGCTCCGACAGGGTCGCGGCGATCTCGGCGCCCATGCCGCCGTGGCGCGGCGCCTCGTGAACGATGACGCAGCGCCCGGTCTTGCTGACCGATGCCAGCAGCGTCTCCTGATCGAGCAGGTTGAGGGTGGCGACATCGATGACCTCGGCACTGATACCGTCCTCGGCCAGCGCATCGGCGGCCTCGAGCGTCTCCTTGACCATGGCGCCCCAGCTGATCAGGGTGATGTCGCTGCCTTCGCGCAGTGTGAAGCAGCTATCCAGCGGCAGCGCTTCGCCGTTGTCCTCGACCGGCTGCTTCACTGCGCGGTAGATGCGCTTCGGCTCGAGGAAGATTACCGGGTCGGGACTGCGGATCGCCGCCAGCAGCAGGCCATAGGCCCGGGCCGGCGACGACGGGATCACCACCCGCAGGCCCGGAATCTGCGCCAGCAGCGCCTCGGTGCTCTCGGAGTGGTGCTCCGGCGCGTGGATGCCGCCGCCGAAGGGCGCGCGTATCACCAGCGGGCAGCTCAGGCGGCCGCGGGTGCGGTTGCGCATGCGGGCGGCGTGGCCGATGATCTGCTCCATCACCGGAAAGATGAAGCCCATGAACTGGATCTCGGCGACCGGCTTCAGTCCCTGGGTCGCCATGCCGACCGAGAGCCCGGCGATCAGGTTTTCCGCCAGCGGGGTATCCATGATGCGACGCGGACCGAAGCGTTCGAGCAGTCCGACAGTGGCGCGGAAGACGCCGCCGTTGGTGCCGATATCCTCGCCCAGCAGCACCACCTGCTCGTCGCGGTCCAGCTCGTGGGCGAGCGCCAGGTTGACCGCTTCGACCAGCGTAATCGATTGACTCATCGCGGCATCCTCCCCTTCAGTCCTGCTCATGATGGCTGCCTCCCGCGGCGGACCGGGCCAGTGCCAGCTCCCGCTGTTCGGTGAGCTGGGGGGCAGCTCGGCGTAGATATGGTCGAAGATCGCGCCGACCGCATCCGGCGGTGTCGCCAGGTAGTCGTCGACCGCCTGCTGCACGATGCGGCTGATCTCGGCCTGCCAGCTCTGCTCCTGCTCCTCGTTCCACCAGCCGCGGCCATGCAGGTAGTTGCGCAAGCGTTTGACGGGCTCGTGTTCCCAGGCCGCCTTGAGTTCCTCGTTGCTGCGATAGCGGGTGGCGTCGTCGGCGGTGGTATGGTCCGACAGCCGATAGCTGATCGCCTCGATCAGGCTCGGCCCCTTGCCGTTGCGGGCCCGCTCCAGGGCGCGCGCGACGGCCTCGTGCACCGCCACGACGTCGTTGCCGTCGACCTGTTCGCCGCGGATGCCGGCGCCGATCGCCTTCTGTGCCAGCGTCGGGGCGCCGCACTGCATTGCCCGGGGCACCGATATCGCCCATTGATTGTTGTTGACGATCATCACCAGCGGCAGTTGCCGGCGCCGGCGACGTTGAGCGCCTCGAGAAAGTCGCCCTTGGAAGTGGCGCCGTCGCCGCAGAGGGTCACGGCGACCCTTTTCTCGTTGCGGATGCGAAAGGCCGCGGCAACACCGCAGGCATGCAGGCACTGGGTCGCGATCGGCACGCAGTTGGGCAGGTCCTGGCGCTGCGCCGGGTTGGCGCTGCCGCGCTCGTCTCCGCCCCAGTACAGCAGCACGTCGCGCCATTCGCTGCCCCTTATCACCTGCATGGCGTGGTTGCGGTAGTAGGGGATCAGCACATCCTCCTCCCGCATCAGGCTGGCGGTGGGTATATCGATCGCCTCGCTGCCCAGCAGTGACGGGTAGGTGCCGAGCTGGCCGGTGCGCTGCAGCGCGATCGCCTTGGTGTCGAACTGCCGGGCCAGTGTCATCTGGCGGTAGTATTCGACCAGCGTATCGGCTTGCGCGGCCCAGTCGGGCAGCTCTGCAACGGGCTGTCCGGCGGCATCGAGGAAGCGTGAAAAGCGTATCTCACCCTGATAGGCGATGGTCGTCATGGCGATGATCCTCTTATATCGAACCCGGGATTCAGGCCGCGCTGTGGTGCGCGCCGGCGTCGGCGGCGGCACTGGCGATAATGGATTCGGCACGGCTGTCGGCGACCTCGCTGGTCGGCCGGCGTTCGCGGTCGGCCTGCTCGAACAGCGCTTTCAGCTGATCGCCGATCCCCCTGACCTTGTTGTCGATCGCCCGGGCGGGGGCCCTGGCATGATGCAGCGCGACGAAGATGAGTCCGCCGGCATTGATCAGGTAATCCGGCGCATAGAGAATGCCGCGATTGCGCAGCTGCTCGCCGTGGCGCGGCTCGGCCAGCTGGTTGTTGGCCGAGCCGGCGACGATCGCGCACTGCAGCTGGGCGATGCTGACGTCGTTGAGCACGGCGCCAAGGCCGCAGGGACAGAACACATCGGCAGGAGCGGCATAGATCTCCTCCGGGGCCACCGTGCGGGCGCCGAAGGCCTGGATGGCCGCCGTTACCCGCTGTGGGTCCAGGTCGCAGACGATCAGCCGGGCGCCGGCATCGTGCAGATGGCGGGCCACGGCAAAGCCGACATGGCCGAGCCCCTGCAAGGCGACCCGCACGCCACTGAGCTGGTCGCGGCCCAGGCGGTGACGCACGGCCGCGCAGATGCCTTCGAATACACCCCGTGCGGTATAGGGGGATGGGTCGCCGGCGTCGCTGGTGCAGCTGACCCAGCGGGTCTCGGTGGCGATGGCGTCCATATCGGCGACCCGGGTGCCGCTGTCCATGGCGGTGATGTAGCGTCCGCCGAGCGTCTCGACGAAACGGCCGAAGCTGCGCATCAGTGCGTTGCGGTCAAAATCGCCGGGGGCTTCATCACCACGGCCTTGCCGCCGCCGTGGGGCAGGTCAGCCAGTGCGGCCTTGTAGCTCATGCCTCGGGCCAGGCGAATCGCATCGGTGATCGCTGCCTCGTCGGACGCATAGTCGATAAATCGACAGCCGCCGATTGCCGGGCCTCTCAGGGTGGAATGGATGGCGATAATGGCGTTGAGGCCGCTCTGGGGATCGGATGCGAAATGAAGATCGGCCAGGCCTGCGCTTTCCATCTGCTTGAACATGACGGGGTCCTCCGTAGACAGTTGACGCCGGAGCGTCCTTTGTCGGGCCTTGTGGGCCCGGGGAGCCCTTGGCGCCGTCACCCGGGGTGTTGGCGACGGCCGCTTGCAAGACTCCCGGTTACCTTTTGGATAGCACAGGTTTTGCCAAAGTTCAGGGACCTGACTGAAATTAAGTGTTTGATTTTGCGAGTGCGAAAAGCCAGGCGGCACTGCTGAAAGGCAGGTGGATGTCTGGTGGCGGAGGCGGTTAAAAGCGCACGAAAGTACCGGCTTCAGGGTTTCTGCGGCGTCTCTACTCGCTGCGTTCGGAGCTGATCAGCCAGCGGTTGTCGTTGCGAACCAGGGTCAGTTCGCGGCGGACAGGCTGGTCGGCACCCTGCGCTCTGGCGATCAGCGTGACTTCGACCCAGTCCGGGCTCATCACGGCCAGCTCATATTCCTGCAGCTGCAGCGGGTCTGCGGCCGGCGGCAGGGAGGACAGCCAGTCACGGTGGCTCGTTTTGGCGTCGGAACGGTAACCGGGGATATAGAGGCTGGCACGCTGTGCGGGCGTGAATGCGGGGCTTTGCGCCCAGTGTTCCAGCTGTGTGCCGACGCGGGCGGCGATGCTGTCGTCGTCGTTGGCATCCTGGGCGGCATCGAGGGCTTTCAACTCGGGCCGACCACGCACGCGCTTGAGTCCCAGGGCATCGTAATAGGTATTGCCGGCCAGTGCCCCGTAGAGGCTGCGCAGGTTGTCATGTATCCGGGCATAGTGGGGGTGGGTGTCGAGGGCCTTTCGCAGCTGCTCGAGGGCGGCGCTGTACTGGCCCTGTTGCGCCAGCAGAACGCCGAGGTTGTTGTAGGCCTCGGGGCGTTCGGGGAACTGCAGAATCAGCTGCTCAAGACCGATGCGAACCTGGTCGATGTGGCCCTGGCGCTGCGCTTCGGCGGCCTGCTGCAGGGCCTCCCGGTAGCGCGCGTCGGCCAGCAGGCTGGGCAGCGGCGGTGCCGGTGCCGGTGCCGGTGCCTGAGCGGGCCCCGCCGGTTCCGGGGGCAGTCGGATGTCGCCGCTGCCGGTGCCCGCCGGACTGTCGCTCAGCGCCGCCTTTTCGCTGCTGAGCCAGCTCTTGATCTCGGCCAGCCGGGCGTAGAGTTCGGCATCGTCGATGTCGCGCTCGACGGGAGTCGGGTCCTCCGGGGCCTGCTGCTTCTGCGGGTCGCAGCTGAATGCCTCGTCGCTGCCGCCACGCAGGCAGTAGGGGAGTCCGGCGGCTCGACCTGGTCGTGAACGGACATGCCGCCGCAACCGGCGAGGCTCAATATGAGCGGAACGACCATGGCATGACGTGCAAATTTGGACATCGCTTACCTACATCCCTGTCAGCAGATTCAATGGCGGCCCAGTATACGATGCAGCCGCCGTTGCCTGAAGCCGGTGTTCAGTGCTGGGCGCCCGAGAGCACGAGACCTGCGCCGATCAGGGCGCTGCCGGTGACGCGGTTCTGGGTACGGCGGGCGCACTCGTCGCGCATCCAGAAGCGCAGTCTCGATGCCAGCAGACTGTAACCGGTCATGACCCCCAGTCGACGGCCACCAGGGTGCCGCCGATGATCAGCAGTTGTGGTGCCTGGGCCGCATGGGGATCGAGGAACTGCGGTATCAGTGCCACCAGGAACACCAGACCCTTGGGGTTGGTGATGTTGATCAGCAGGCTTTGCAGGTAGGCCCGGCGCCAGTGCACGGTCTTCGCTGCGCCGAGACTGAATTCGCCTTTCTCGCGCCATTTCTGGATACCGAGCCAGACCAGATAGGCGACACCGGCCCACTTGATCAGGGTGAACAGCGTGACCGAGGCGGCGACCAGGCTGCCAAGACCGACGCCGACGATCAGAATCTGGGTGCCGTAACCGCTGATCAGCCCGAGGATGGCGGGCTGTGCCCGGCGTACACCCTGGCTGAGGCCATGACTCATCGCCGTCACGGCCCCGGCGCCGGGGGAGAGACTGATCAGGATCGCCGCGGCCAGCAACGTCAGCCAGATACTCAGTGTCATGATGCCGATACCTCGAAAATGAAAACAGCCACCCTAAGGTGGCTGTTGGTATGCAGGTTGTCAATCGTGGCCGTAGGGTGGCAATGAGCGTAGCGAATTCCACCGGTGAATCGTATTCCGGGTGGCGTTCCACCGGCGGTATCGGGCACCAACGGTGGAATTCGCACCTTCGGTGCTCATTCCACCCTACAAGACCGTTAACCTGCCGCCTTTTCCCGAGCGATGGCACGGTAGGCGATGTCCGTTCGGCCAGATAAAGAGCGCGTCCTTCCCGCCTTGTTACTTGGTCGCCTTTTCCCGAGCGATGGCGCGATAAGCAATATCCGTTCGGTAGTAGGCATCTTTCCAGCTTACCTGCTCGAGCAGCGCATAGGCGCGCTGCTGGGCATCGGTGACGCTGTCGCCGAGGGCCGTGACGCAGAGCACGCGACCGCCGGCGGTGACCACCTGACCGTCGACAAGCCTGGTACCGGCGTGGAAGATCTTGCTGTCGGCCGGGCATTCGGCCGGCAGGCTGATGTGGTCACCCTTGCGGTAGTCGCCGGGATAACCGCCGGCGGCCATGACCACGCCCACCGACGGGCGCGGGTCCCAGTCGGCGTTGACCCGGTCGAGACGACGCTCGATCGCGGCCTGGCACAGTTCGACCAGGCTGGACCTGAGGCGCAGCATGATCGGCTGTGTTTCCGGATCACCGAAGCGGCAGTTGTACTCGATCACCTTGGGGGTGCCGTCGGCCATGATCATCAGACCGGCGTAGAGGAAGCCGGTGTATTCGTTGCCCTCGCTCGCCATGCCGCGCACCGTCGGCATGATGACTTCGTCCATCACCCGCTGGTGGATGTCCGCAGTCACGACCGGTGCCGGGGAGTAGGCGCCCATGCCGCCGGTATTGGGGCCGCTGTCGCCGTTGCCGACACGCTTGTGGTCCTGACTGGTAGCCATTGCCAGAACGTGCTCGCCGTCGACCATGACAATGAAGGAGGCCTCTTCGCCGTCGAGGAACTCCTCGACCACGACGCGGCTGCCGGCGTCACCGAAGGCATTGCCCGCCAGCATGTCGCGGATCGCCTCTTCGGCCTCTTCCAGCGTCATCGCCACGATAACGCCCTTGCCGGCGGCCAGGCCGTCGGCCTTGATCACGATCGGGGCACCCTTCTCGCGCACGTAGGCGATGGCGGGATCGATCTCGGTGAAGTTTTGGTACTCGGCCGTCGGAATGGCGTGACGGGCGAGGAAATCCTTGGTGAAGGCCTTGGAGCCTTCGAGCTGGGCGGCCGCGGCGGTCGGGCCAAAGATCGGCAGGCCGGCTGCGCGGAAGCGATCGACGACGCCGGCGACCAGCGGCGCTTCCGGTCCGACGATGGTCAGGCCGATGGCGTTGTCGCGGGCGAAGGCGACCAGAGCGTCGAGGTCCAGCACGTCGATGGCGACGTTTTCCAGCTTGGCTTCGGTCGCGGTGGCGGCATTGCCGGGGGCGACGAAGACTTTTTCGACTGCGGCGTCACGGGCCGCGGACCAGGCCAGGGCGTGCTCGCGTCCGCCGGAGCCGATAACCAGTACTTTCATGATTACTCCTTAAACGCACAGAGCCCCGCCTGGGCGGGGCTGCTGTCCAGATCAGTGGCGGAAGTGGCGCATGCCGGTGAAGACCATGGCGATGCCGGCTTCGTCGGCCGCCTGGATCACTTCTTCATCGCGCATCGAGCCGCCCGGCTGGATTACCGCGGAGATGCCAACCTTGGCGGCATTGTCGATGCCGTCGCGGAACGGGAAGAAGGCGTCGGACGCCATGACCGCGCCCTTGACCTCGAGACCGGCGTGCTCGGCTTTGATCGCGGCGATGCGGGCGGAGTTGACGCGGCTCATCTGGCCGGCACCGACGCCGATGGTCTGACGGTTTTTGGCGTAGACGATGGCGTTGGACTTAACGAACTTGGCCACTTTCCAGGCGAAGACCAGGTCGTGGATCTCCTGCTCGGTCGGCGCACGCTTGGTCACCACCTTGAGGTCGTCTGCGGTGATCATGCCGATATCGCGGCTCTGTACCAGCAGGCCGCCGTTGACGCGCTTGTAGTCGAGGTCGGCGTGACGCTCGGCCGGCCACTCGCCGCACTCGAGCAGGCGCACGTTGGCCTTGGCGGCTACGGCTTCGCGGGCCTCGGCACTGATGCGCGGTGCGATGATCACCTCGACGAACTGACGCTCGACGATCGCTTTGGCGGTGTCGCCGTCAAGCTCGCGGTTGAAGGCGATGATGCCGCCGAAGGCGGATTCGGTGTCGGTGGCGTAGGCCAGCTCGTAGGCCTGGCGGATGCCGCCTTCGGGGCTGACGCCGACGCCGCAGGGGTTGGCGTGCTTGACGATGACGCAGGCCGGCTTGGTGAAGCTCTTGACGCACTCCAGCGCCGCATCGGTGTCGGCGACGTTGTTGTACGACAGTTCCTTGCCCTGCAGCTGGCGCGCGGTGGCGATGCTGGCTTCGGCCGGGTTTGCCTCGACGTAGAACGCGGCCTTCTGGTGAGGGTTCTCGCCGTAGCGCATCTCCTGCGCCTTGACGAACTGGGTGTTGAAGGTGCGCGGGAAGTCGGCAGGTGTCTGCTCGCTGCCGTCGACGATGGCGCCGAGATAGTTGGCGATCATGCCGTCGTAGGCCGCGGTGTGCTCGAACGCCTTGACCGCCAGGTCGAAGCGGGTCTTGTAGCTCAGGCCGTCGTTATCGGTCAGTTCGGCGAGGATGGCATTATAATCGCTGGCGTTGACGACGATGGCGACATCCTTGTGGTTCTTCGCGGCAGAGCGCACCATGGTTGGACCGCCGATGTCGATATTTTCGATCGCCAGCGGCAGATCGCAGTCGGGGCGGGCGATGGTCTCGGCAAACGGGTACAGGTTGACGACCACCATGTCGATCGGCGCGATGCCGTGCTCGGTCATGACCGCGTCATCGGTGCCGCGGCGGCCCAGGATGCCACCGTGGATCTTCGGATGCAGGGTCTTGACGCGACCGTCCATCATTTCCGGGAAACCGGTGTGGTCCGATACTTCGACAGCATCGATGTTCTGTTCGCGCAGCAGCTTGAAGGTGCCGCCGGTGGAGAGGATCTCAACACCGCGGGCGGCCAGTGCCCGGGCGAAATCGACGATGCCGGTCTTGTCCGAGACGCTGATCAGCGCGCGACGGACCTGAGTACTCTGTTGCTCTGCCATGGTAATTCGGGGTTCCGGTTAGCGAGGAAATCGGTTACAGCAGTCCGTACTGCTTCAGCTTCTTGCGCAGCGTGCCACGGTTCAGACCGAGCAACTGAGATGCCTTGGTCTGGTTGTCCTTGGTGTAGGCCATGACGGTCTCGAACAAGGGGGCCTCGATCTCGGCCAGTACCATCTGATAGACGTCGGTGACCGGCTGACCGTCCAGCTGCTTGAAGTAGTTCGTCAGCGACTGGTGAACGTTGTCACGCAGTGTCTGGGTCCGAATGTCCTGCGGCTGCTGGGGGCGAGCGTCGGCTGTTTAAGTTCTTTAATATCCACTTTGGGTGTCTGTCCATTGCCTGCGATCAGGCTGCCGTCTTGGCCTTTGCCACCTGGGCAAAGAAACCGTCGATGGCGGCGAACTGATCTTCTGCTGTTTCCAACTGATTGAAAGCCTGTCTGAAGACACGGCCGTCCTGTTCGGCCTGCAGGTACCAGCCGACATGCTTGCGCGCGATACGCACGCCCATGTACTCACCATAGAACTGGTGCAATGCCTGCAAATGCTCGACCAGGATCTCCCTGATTTCGGTTCTAGACGGCGCCTCTGTCCGGTGCCCATTGCGCAGGTAATGGTCGATTTCGCGCAGCAGCCAGGGCCTGCCCTGGGCCGCGCGGCCGATCATCACCGCATCGGCACCGGTGTAATCCAGTACCCGGCGGGCCTGCTCGGGACTGTCGATATCGCCATTGGCGAAGACCGGCAGTGCGACGGCCTGTTTGATTGCTCTGATGGTGTCGTACTCGGCCTCGCCCCTGTAACCGCAGGCACGGGTGCGGCCATGGACGGCCAATGCCTGGATTCCCGCCTGTTCGGCGATGCGCGCCACGCGGAGCCCGTTTCGGTTGTGCGGATTCCAGCCGGTGCGTATCTTCAGGGTGACCGGGACATCGACGGCGTCGACAACGGCCTGCAGGATATCCCGTACCAGGGCTTCATCCTGCAGCAGGGCTGAGCCTGCGGCCTTGTTGCAGACCTTCTTGGCCGGGCAACCCATGTTGATATCGATGATCTGGGCGCCGCGCGCCACGTTCATGCGCGCGGCATCGGCCATCATCTCCGGATCGCCGCCGGCAATCTGCACGGAGCGGGGTTCGGGCTCGCCTTCGTGGTCGAGCCTGAGGGCGGATTTGCGGCTGTTCCATAGCCGGGTATCGGAGGTGACCATCTCCGATACCACCATGCCGGCGCCGAGTCGTCGGCAGAGCTGACGAAAGGGCCTGTCGGTGACGCCTGCCATCGGTGCCAGTACGACCTGACTGTCAATGGTGTAGGGACCGATCCGGAACATGGCTGACCTTATTTCAGAGAAAAACACCGCGAAGCCTCGTGGGCTCCGAACCTGGTTCACTCAAGGAAGGCGAGCAATGATACCGCTTCGGACCGGGCTCTCCAACCCGTCGGTGATGAAAAAATGAGCAAAAACGCTCTTGCGCTAAAGGCTGGCTGGTGCTAACCGGACCTCGTAACTGACGGCGCGCCGCCCCGGGTCCAGGATGTCGACGCTGATCTGGTAGGGCAGGGCGGGCGTCATGTTCAGCGGGTCGAGCGAGTCGTCGAGGTAATCGGCCGGCTGCAGGCGCCGGCTGGCGACGGTACGCCCGCGGATATCGGAAAACATAAGGTCGATGGCCGGAAATGGCTGACGGAAGTCGGCAGCATTCTCCAGCAGCAGATGTACGCTCAGCGCATCCTTATATTCGGGGTGTGCCCGTACCACGAGCTGATGATTGCGGATCTGCGTGACCGACTGGCGTGGCGGGATACCGCAGATCACCTGGTTGCAGAGAACTTCGTAGAAGCCGTCGAGTTCGGGCTGGCGCGACAGTTCGATGCGATTGAACCAGAGAAGCTGAGCGGCCAGCAGCAGCAGTGCCGCCGCGCAGCCGAGGCTCCAGCCCAGGATGGCGCCGGGTGGCTCGGGTTCGGGCCCCCGCTCAAGCTCCAGCGGCTCGGCATGCAGGTCGCTCAGCGACAGGGTGGGCAGGGCTGCCGGAGCGGTTTGGGCGCGCTCTGTTGTCCCTGTGATGTCGCGACCGGGCATTGCCGTCGACCGGTCTGGCGCAGGCTCGGTTGCGGGCGGCGAGGCCGGGCGTCGAGGGGCTTCGGGTTGCGATCGTCCGGGATCCGGTGTCCAGTAGTATACGTCTGCCCTGTGCCGGGCGGTCTCCGCTTCCTGGCGCGGCGGCTGTTCCGGGGGCTGCTGCGACATCGGACCGTCCGGGAGAAAGGTCACCGGTAGCGGGGTCTCGATCTCGAGTCTGTCCGCGTCGTCGTCCGCGTCCGGGGCGCTTTCGGAGGAGCGCATCAGCCGGCTCCGGTTCGGTTTCCGGCGCCGGTTCCGGTTGATGCCGCTGTTCCGGCCCGTCGCCCGAGTAGGGCTGGTGTGCACGGGCATCGAACACCGTCAGGCAGGCACCGCAGCGCACCTTGCCGTCGGCCAGCCGGAGCTGGCCGTCACTGACGTTGAAGCGTGTCTCGCATTCGGGACACTCGGTGACGATGCCGTTGTGCATGGCTCAGAGCCTCGTGCCGGAGATCCTGATCCAGCCGTCCCGCTCCACCACCGGGTCGAGGCTGAACCACTGGCCATAGGCCGCACGGATTTCGTCGGCCTGCTGTTCGAGCAGTCCGGACAGGGCGAGGCGGCCGCCGCTGCGAACCCTCCCGGCCAGTGTTGGCGCGAGCTCGACCAGGGGCCTGCGAGAATATTCGCCACCAGTACATCGGTCTCCCGTTGCGGCGCCTGTTCCGGCAGGCTGGCGTCGAGGCGCTCCGGTGCCTGGCCGTTGCGTTCGAGATTGCTGCGGGTGGCCTGCAGTGCCGGGGTCTATGTCGACCGCCAGCACCGAACGGGCGCCCAGCAGCAGCGCGGCGATGCCGAGGATGCCGGAGCCGCAGCCGTAGTCGGTGACGGTCCTGTCGTCGAGCGGCTCCGCATCGAGCCATTCGAGGCAGAGTGCGGTGGTTGGGTGGGTGCCGGTACCGAATGCCAATCCGGGGTCCAGCATCAGGTTCACCGCATCGGGCTCCGGCGCTTCGCGCCAGCTGGGGCAGACCCATAGCCGTTGGCCGAAACGCATCGGATGATAATTGCTCATCCACTCGCGCTCCCAGTCCTTGTCCTCGAGAATCTCGGCCCGCAGTTCCGGTGCTGGCTGATCGGGAAACAGCTGTTCATGGGCCTGACGGACGATCTCTTCGGTGTGCTTCAGGTCGTGCTCGGCGGCGAACAGCCCGGTGATGGTGGTGTTGGACCAGAGCGGCGTGGTGCCGAGGTCCGGCTCGAAGATCGGCTCGTCCGCCGAGTCCTGATAGGTCACGGCTGCGCAGCCGGCCGCCAGCAGGATGTCTTCATACTGCTCCGCCACATCGGGTTTGATCGAGAGCTTGATTTGTAGCCAGGGCATAAGGGGTCCGTATTGCTCGTGTAAAAGGAATAAGGATGAGTATGGCGGATCGGGCGCGGCTGTGAAACCTCATGTAGAAGGTAACAGGTTACGCGTTACGCGTTACGTGTTACGCGTAACCCCGCAAAAAAGCCCGCGGCTGCGGGCTTTTGCTGGATGCAGCTTGTCGCCTGTCGCTACAGGCTTGCCGCTTCTGTCAAAGACCCAGCTTCTTCTCCAGGTAGTGGATATTGACACCACCTGTGCTGAACCTGCCGTCACGCACGATATCCTGATGCAGCGGGATGTTGGTGCGGATGCCTTCGACCAGCATCTCGTCGAGCGCATTGCGCATGCGGATCAACGCCGTTTCGCGGTCTTCGCCGTAGGTGATCAGCTTGGCCACCAGGGAGTCGTAGTTCGGCGGTACCGTGTAGCCGCTGTAGAGGTGCGAATCCACCCGTACACCGAATCCGCCCGGGGCATGGAAATGCTTCACATGGCCGGGACTCGGCAGGAAGGACTTCGGGTCCTCGGCGTTGATGCGGCACTCGAAGGCATGGCCGCGGCAGACGATATCGTCCTGGCTGTAGGACAGCTTGTGTCCGGAGGCGATGCGCAGCTGCTCCTTGACGATATCGACACCGGTGACCATTTCGGTGACCGGATGCTCGACCTGTACGCGGGTATTCATCTCGATGAAGTAGAAGCCGCCGTCCTCGTAGAGGAACTCGAAGGTGCCGGCACCGCGGTAGCCGATGGTGAGGCAGGCGTCGATACAGGACTGCAGTACGCGGTGACGCGCCTCTTTGTCGATCAGCGGTGCAGGCGCTTCCTCGACCACCTTCTGATGACGGCGCTGCATCGAGCAGTCGCGGTCGTAGAGGTGGATCGCATTGCCCTGGCCATCGGCCAGTACCTGTACCTCGACATGGCGCGGGTTCTCGAGGAACTTCTCCATGTAGACCGTATCATCGCCGAATGCCGCGGCGGCCTCCGAACGGGTGATATGGATCGAGTTCAGCAGTGCCGCTTCCGTATGCACCACGCGCATGCCACGGCCACCGCCGCCGGCTGCGGCCTTGATGATCACCGGATAGCCGATGCGTTCGGCAATGGCATAGATCTCGTCGGCTTCTTCCGGCAGCGGACCATCGGACCCCGGCACTGTCGGTACGCCGGCCTTCTTCATCGCTTCGATGGCGGACACCTTGTCACCCATCAGGCGAATGACGTCGGCGGTCGGACCGATGAACTTGAAGCCGGAACGTTCGACCTGCTCGGCGAAGTTGGCATTTTCGGCGAGGAAGCCGTAGCCGGGATGAATGCCGCTGGCATCGGTCACCTCGGCGGCGCTGATGATCGCCGGAATATTGAGATAGCTCGCCGGAGACGGTGCCGGACCGATACAGACGGCTTCATCGGCCATGCGGACATGCATCAGGTCGCGGTCCGCAACGGAGTGTACCGCCACGGTCTTGATGTCGAGCTCCTTGCAGGCCCGCAGTATCCGCAGCGCGATTTCGCCTCGGTTGGCTATGACGACTTTTTCAAGCATCTGTTAAGTTCCTTGATCTGATGCTGCGGCACTTAGACGATGGTGACGAGCGGCTGGTCGTATTCGACCGGCTGGCCGTCTTCGACCAGAATGGCTTCGATCACGCCGGACTTGTCGGCTTCGATCTGGTTCATCATCTTCATCGCCTCGACGATACAGATCACGTCACCGGCCTTGACGCTCTTGCCGACGTCGATGAATGCCGGCGAGCTCGGAGACGGCGAGCGATAGAAGGTGCCGACCATCGGCGAGCGGACAACGTGTCCGTTGTGCTCGGGCGCGGCGGCCGGCTCTGTGGTGGCCGGTGCCGGGGCTGCTGCCGGCGCGGTCGGGGCGATGGCCTGCTGCGGGTAGGCCGGCATCATCATCTGTGCCGGTGCGACCTGGGAAAGGCGGCTGATGCGAACGGATTCCTCGCCCTCCTTGATCTCGATTTCATTGATATTGGATTCTTCCAGCAGCTCGATCAGCTTCTTGACTTTGCGGATATCCATTCTGTTCTCGTCTTGATTCGAAGTGGCATTGATATAGGGATGGAGTGGCGTCTTATGCCAGGCTATCGGTCACGGCCTTTAGCGCAAATTCATACCCCTGACTGCCGAAGCCGCAGATCACCCCCGGGCCACATCCGAAAAATAGGAGTGGTGACGGAAGGCTTCGCGCGCATGCACGTTGGAAAGGTGGACCTCGTAGAACGGGATGTCCACTCCCAGCAGTGCATCGCGAAGCGCCACGCTGGTGTGCGTGAAAGCCGCCGGGTTGATGATAATGAAGGCGACGCCTTCATCCCGGGCGGCATGAATGCGCTCAATCAGCTGATATTCGGCGTTGCTCTGAAAACTGCTCAGCTCATGCCCCGCCGCCCGGGCCTGGGATGCCAGTCGCAGGTCGATATCCTGCAGCCGGGTCGCGCCGTAGATTTCGGGCTCGCGGGTACCGAGCAGGTTCAGGTTGGGTCCGTGCAGAACCAGGATTCTGGCCATCCAGATGCCTCGGGAAACAGCAGTCAGGGAGAATTGACCGCCTAGTGTGCATGAAAGTCCAATAGCTGTCTATCGAAACCCCGAATTTGCGGTGTTAGCGGCTATTTCCAAGAAGTTAAGGCAGATTTCCCCGTCTCTTCGTCTCGCCGTCTGGCCTTTTTATGAGCAGTTCAGGTGCCCTTCAGCCCGCTTTGCGGGCGTTGCGCCGGGGCCGGCGTTGACGCTGTTGGGCAAATCGGTGATAGTGCGTTGCAGCATTATAGGGACGCAACCGTAGCTGCGTCCCCTGACAGGACTCGGGATAGGGAATGGCATTGGAGAAACTGCAACGGTGGTGGCTGGTCCGCTGGGATGGCCTGAGTGCGCGGTTCGGCTCGTCGGGCTGGGCGAAGTGGCTGGCGGGACTGGTCGGCGTCTATCTGCTCGCATGCGTGATTACCGGCATGTTCTGGAGCTGGGAGCCGGGACGCTTCGATGTCCGGGAGGCCGCCGTCGGCGGGACGGCCGTTGCGACTCCGGTCGTCGGCAGTCATACAACCGGGGCGCTGATCAATATCGTCGAGACGCTGCTCGACAAGCCCGGCGGCTACATCAGCAACGACCGTCTGCCGCCCGGAGTCTGGCTCGACAATGTGCCGAGCTGGGAATTCGGTGCGCTGGTGCAGGCGCGCGACCTGAGCCGGGCGCTGCGCAAGGATTTCAGCCGTTCCCAGTCGCAGTCCACCGAAGACCCCGATCTGGCCAAGGGCGAGCCGCTGCTGCATTTCAACAACAGGAGCTGGCTGCTGCCCTCGAGCGAGGGTGAATACCGCAAGGCCGTGGCGCATTTCCGGGCCTACCAGCGCCGGCTGGCCGACCCGGCCCAGACCCAGTCGCAGTTCTATGCCCGGGCCGACAACCTCAACGACTGGCTCGGCGATGTCTCCACGCGCCTCGGCAGTCTGTCGCAGCGCCTCAGTGCCAGTGTCGGTCAGCGCCGCCTCAATACCGATCTGGCTGGTGAGGCGGGGGCACAGCAGTCGACCGCCACCGGCGCCGAAATGGATATCAAGACACCCTGGTCCAGGCTCGACGATGTCTTTTACGAGGCCCGGGGTACCGCCTGGGCGCTGATTCATATCCTCCAGGCCGTGGATGCCGATTTCGCCACCGCGCTGGAGAAAAAGAACGCCCGGGTCAGCCTGGAGCAGATCGTTCGAGAGCTGGAGGCCACCCAGGAGACCATCTGGAGCCCGGTGATCCTCAACGGTACCGAGTTCGGCCTGGTCGCCAACCACTCGCTGGTCATGGCCTCCTACATCTCCCGGGCCAATGCGGGCATCATCGACCTGCGCAAGTTGCTGACGCAGGGGTGAGTGGTTAATGGAGAACGAGGCATGAAGCGTGTCGTTTTCAATCAGAAGGGTGGCGTAGGCAAGTCCAGCATCACGACCAATCTGGCAGCGATAAGCGCTGCCCGGGGCTGCGTACGCTGGTGATCGATCTGGATCCGCAGTGCAATTCGACCCACTACCTGCTCGGCGAGAATGCGGCCCACACCCAGACCGACATCCGCGACCTGTTCGAGCAGATGCTGAGCATCCAGCTGAAGCCGGCCGGCGCCGACGAATACGTGCATGAAACGCCCTACGAGAACCTGTACCTGATTCCGTCGAACCGGGATGTCGGCGATCTGCAGGCCAAGCTCGAGGCCAAGCACAAGATCTACAAGCTGCGCGACGCGCTGAACCGGCTCGACGATTACGATGCGATCTATATCGATACGCCGCCGGCGTTCAATTTCTTTACGCTGTCGGCGCTGGTGGCTGCCGAGCGCTGCCTGATTCCGTTCGATTGCGACGAGTTCGCGCGCCAGGCACTCTACAGCCTGCTGGACAACGTGCGCGAAACCCAGATCGACCATAACGAAGGTCTTCGGGTGGAGGGCATCGTCGTCAACCAGTACCAGCCCCGTGCCTCGCTGCCACAGCGCATGGTGCAGGAGCTGACGGCGGAAAACCTGCCGCTGCTGAACAGCCGCATCTCGTCATCGGTGAAGATGCGTGAATCCCACAACGAGGCGCGGCCGCTGATCCATCTGGCGCCGAATCACAAGCTGACGCAGGAATTCGTCGCGCTGTTCGACGAGCTTCATCCGTAGGAGCGCCGCCCCGGTGCGAACAACCTCGGTACCGGACCGTTTCGTCCGGAGCGGGCTCCTGCGGGGGCGCTGAAATTTCCATGGGAGCCAGTAGCCTGGAATGAGCGCAGCGAATTCCGGGTCCCAACCGCCGTGTCATCTCCAGGTGGCGCGCCACCCGATGGATCGCCACCCGATCGGAATTCACCCCTTCGGGGCATCAGTCCAACCTGCGGTCAAAGCCCCTTGACGGCGAAGATGCCCGGCGCATTACGCCAGTAGCCCTTGTAATCCATGCCGTAACCGAAGACATAGCGGTCTTCGGTTTCGAGTCCGACGAAATCGGCCTTCAGGTCCGGGCGTGCCTTGCGGTCATGCTTCTTGTCGATCAGCACCGCGGTGAACACCTCCCCGGCGCCCTCGCGGCGGCAATAATCGACGATCTCCACCAGGGTGTGACCCTCGTCGAGGATGTCGTCGATGATCAGCACCGGGCGGCCGCGGAAGTCCACCATCGGCGGCACCTTCCATTCCAGCGCATGACCGCTGGTGCTGTTGCGGTAGCGGGTCGCGTGCAGGTAGCTCGATTCGAGCGGAAACTCGAGCCGGGTCAGCAGCTTGCCTCCAATGACCAGGCCGCCGTTCATGATGCTGAACAGCACCGGGTTGCGGTCGCCCAACTTTTCGCTGATGGCTTCGGCCATCGCATCTATCGATGCCTCCACCTCGGCTGCGCTGTGCAGCAGGTCGGCTTCGGCATATACCTGTCGGATATGGTCCAGATCGGTTTCGGTCATGGTTCTTGTCGGTTGCATCAATGGAAAAGTCCGCGGGCCCCGGCAGGCACCAGGCCAGCGGTTAGTAGTCCAGCGGTTAGTAGTATAGCCGCGCGCGCCTGGGCGGGGGCGGGCGAAGAAAAAGGCCTCAACGATACTGTCCGTTTGGTCAAAAGGCAAGATGACAAAGTGGCCGACTTTGGCTAGGATTCACGCACTTTTCGCGGCACCCTACCGGGTGCGGAAGTGGGCGCCCGCTTACCCGGTGGGTGCCAGGACAGAGACTACAGAGGGTTATCGATGAGCGTCCATGAAATCCGACATCCGCTGGTCCGGCACAAGCTGGGTCTGATGCGGTCCGCCAAACTCAGCACCCGCAGCTTCCGCCAGCTGGCCTCGGAAGTCGCCTGCCTGCTGACCTACGAGGGTACCAAGGACCTGGAGCTGGAGACCTACGAGGTCGAAGGCTGGTGCGGAACGGTCCAGGCCGAACGGATCAAGGGCAAGAAGATCACGGTGGTGCCAATCCTGCGTGCGGGCATCGGTATGCTCGATGGCGTGCTGGAGCTGGTACCCAGTGCCAAGATCTCGGTGGTCGGGCTTTACCGCGACGAGAAGACCCTGGAGGCGGTACCCTATTTCGAGAAGCTGGCCCATGACATCGACGAGCGCATGGCGCTGATCATCGACCCGATGCTGGCGACGGGCGGCACCCTGGTCGCGACCATCGACATGCTGAAGAAGGCCGGCTGCAGCACCATCCGCGTGCTGGTGCTGGTGGCGGCGCCCGAGGGTATCGCAAAGGTGCAGCAGGCTCATCCCGATGTCGAAATCTTCACCGCCTCGATCGACGAGCGGCTCAACGACCAGGGCTACATTATCCCGGGACTCGGCGACGCCGGCGACAAGATTTTCGGCACCCGATAGGAGCGGCGGATGAATAACCCTGGCGAATACCGGGTCACCGGCTGGCGCAGCGCGCTGGCCGGATCCCAGATGCTTTTCGTAGCCTTCGGCGCCCTGGTGCTGGTGCCGCTGCTGACCGGGCTGAATCCCAGCGTCGCGCTGTTCACGGCCGGCGTCGGCACCCTGATTTTCCAGATCGCCACCGGCCGCACCGTGCCGGTGTTTCTGGCGTCCTCCTTCGCCTTTATCGCCCCCATCATCTACGGCGTCCAGACCTGGGGCATTCCGGCGACAATGGGTGGCCTGATGGCGGCCGGTGTGCTGTACCTGCTGCTGTCGCTGGCGGTAAAGCTGCGCGGCGTCGGGTTCATTCATCACCTGATGCCGCCGGTCGTTACCGGGCCGATCATCATGGTCATCGGGCTGGGTCTGGCACCGGTGGCGGTCAACATGGCGATGGGCAAGACCGGCGACGGTGGCGCCGAGCTGTTTCCCTACGCCGAGGCGATGACGGTGTCGATGGCCGCACTGGTGACCACCCTGGTGGTGGCGGTGTTCGCCCACGGCATCTTCCGCCTGGTGCCGATTCTCTCCGGCGTGCTGGTCGGTTACCTGGTGGCGCTGCTGCTGGGCATGGTGGACTTCACGCCGGTCGGGGAGGCGGCCTGGTTGTCGGTGCCGGCCTTCGTGACCCCGGAGTTCAACTGGCAGGCGATCCTGTTCATGCTGCCTGTGGCGATCGCGCCGGCGATCGAGCATGTCGGCGATGTCCTGGCGATCAGCAGCGTCACCGGCCGCGACTATCTGAAAAAACCGGGGCTGCACCGCACGCTGCTGGGCGATGGTCTGGCGACCTCGACGGCGGCGTTGCTGGGCGGGCCGCCCAACACCACCTACTCGGAAGTCACCGGTGCGGTGATGCTGACCCGCGCCTTCAATCCGGCGGTGATGACCTGGGCGGCGATCTTCGCCATCGCGCTGGCGTTCGTCGCCAAGGTCGGCGTGCTGCTGCAGACCATTCCGGTGCCGGTGATGGGGGGATCCTCATTCTGCTGTTCGGATCGATCGCGGCGGTGGGCATGAACACCCTGATCAAGGCTCATGTGGATCTGGCCGAGCAGCGCAATCTGGTCATCGTCGCCACGGTGCTGGTGTTCGGTATCGGCGGCATGGTGATGGGGCAGGGCGCCTCCAGCCTTCAGGGCGTGGCGCTCAGCGGCATCGCCGCGATCGTGCTGAACCTGGTGCTGCCCCGCGCGAAACCCGACCGGGACGACCTTGGCGAAGAGAAAGAGGTGGTCGACGACATTATCGAACACAGCCGCTGACAGCGGGCCGGCCCCTGTGCAGGGGCCGGCCCAACTTGACGATCCGGGCCTCAGTCAGTACCTTAGCTGCTTTTTTGCACATGCGAAAAGTCATGGACGACTCCTGACCGGCCTGGTGCTCGGACCACCCCGACGTTGCCGCCTGTGCGGCGATTTCCGTTTCGCATCAGCGGCCGCCGGCCGGTCTCTCCCGTGTTGCCGCATCTGCCGTGCGCACCGACTTCTCCGCGTTCCGGACAGCATCCGTAGCGCCGTTCCCCGATATGCTGACAGGTAACAGATGATTAACTCGATAAAACGCGACTGGTTCTCCAATCCGCGCGGCGACCTGCTCTCCGGCGCCGTGGTGGCGCTGGCACTGATCCCCGAGGCGATTGCCTTCTCGATCATTGCCGGCGTCGACCCCAAGGTCGGCCTCTATGCCTCCTTCTGTATCGCCGTGATCATCGCCTTTGCCGGCGGTCGGCCCGGCATGATCTCCGCCGCCACCGGCGCCATGGCGCTGCTGATGGTGACCCTGGTCAAGGAGCACGGGTTGCAGTACCTGCTGGCGGCGACGCTGCTGACCGGGGTGTTCCAGATCATCGCCGGCTATCTGAGGCTTGGCAGCCTGATGCGTTTCGTCTCCCGCTCGGTGGTCACCGGCTTCGTCAACGCGCTGGCGATCCTGATCTTCATGGCGCAGCTGCCGGAGCTGACCAATGTCAGCTGGCATGTCTATGCGATGACCGCGGCGGGGCTGGGGATCATCTATCTGTTCCCCTACCTCACCAAGGCGGTGCCGTCGCCGCTGGTCTGCATCCTGGTGCTGACGGCCGTCTCGATGGTGCTGGGGCTGGACATCCGCACCGTCGGCGACATGGGCGAGCTGCCCGATACGCTGCCGATCTTCCTCTGGCCCGAGGTGCCGCTGAATTTCGAGACGCTGCAGATAATCCTGCCCTACGCACTGCCGCTGGCGGTGGTCGGCCTGCTGGAGTCGATGATGACCGCGACCATCGTCGACGACCTGACCGATACCACTAGCGACAAGAATCGCGAGTGCAAGGGGCAGGGCATCGCCAATATCGGCGCCGGCCTGCTGGGCGGCATGGCCGGTTGCGCCATGATCGGTCAGTCCGTGATCAACGTGAAGTCCGGCGGCCGGACCCGGCTGTCGACGCTCTTCGCGGGCATTTTGCTGCTGATTCTGGTGGTCTTCCTGGATGAATGGGTGGCGCAGATTCCGATGGCGGCCCTGGTGGCCGTGATGATCATGGTATCGATCGGTACCTTCAGCTGGGATTCGCTGCGCAACCTGAAAAAGCATCCGCTGTCGACCAATATCGTCATGGTCGCAACCGTGGCGGTGGTCGTGGCGACCCACAACCTGGCCTACGGCGTCTTCGTCGGGGTGCTGCTGGCGGCGATGTTCTTCGCCAACAAGGTCGGACATTTCATGCGTATCGACGCGAGCATCGATGCGCCGGGGCGCGTACGGGAATATCGGGTCAGCGGGCAGGTGTTCTTCGCCTCGGCCGACAAGTTCATTGCGGCCTTTGATTTCAAGGAAGTGCTCGATAAAGTGGTGATTGACCTGACCCAGGCGCATTTCTGGGACATCACCGCCGTATCGTCGCTCGACAAGGTGGTGATCAAGTTCCGGCGGGAAGGTACCGAGGTCGAGGTCTGCGGCCTGAACGAGGCCAGCTCGACCATCGTCGACCGCTTCGGTGTTTACGACAAGCCGGGCACCGCTGAAGACCTGATTGGGCATTGAGTGCCATAGTTAACAGCTAACAGCTCGAATAGAGGGATCGACATGAAGCAAGTACTGGCCTGTATCGGTGCCACTGCCTCCTCGGCCGCCGTCTGCGATTGCGCGGCCTGGGCCAGTGAGCGGCTGGAAGTTCCGCTGACGCTGCTGCATGTGCTCGATCGCAGCGAATATCCCACAGAGGTCGATCTGAGCGGCAATATCGGCCTGGGCAGTCGCGAGCACCTGCTCGAAGAACTTGCATCTCTTGACGAGAAGCGCGGCAAGATCGCGATCGAGGCCGGCCGGGCGATGCTCGATGCCGCCAGCGAAAGGGTCCAGGCGGCGGGCCGGCAGGCGCCGTCGCTGCTGCAGCGTCACGGCGACCTGGCTGAAACTCTGGCCGGGCTCGAAGCCGATATCCGGCTGCTGGTAATCGGCCTGCACCGCAGCCAGGCCCACAGTCCCGGCATGCCGATTGGCAGCCATGTCGAGAGCGTGATCCGCACCATGCACCGGCCGATCCTGGTGATCCCGGGGACGTTCGAGGTGCCCGGGAATCTGATGCTGGCTTTCGATGGCAGCGAGACAACCCGCAAGGGCGCGCAGATGCTGGCGCAGAGCCCGCTGTTCCGCGGGCTGCCGATCCATCTGGTGATGGTCGGCGAGAATGCCGAACGTCAGGCGGCGCTGGACGAGGCCGGAGCGACGCTGGAACAGGCCGGTTTCGAGGTCAGTCGGGCGGTGCTCGAGGGCGATGCAGAGCCGGCGCTGCACGCGTATCAGCAGCAGCACGGTATCGATCTGCTGGTCATGGGCGCTTATGGCCATTCCCGCATCCGCCAGTTCCTGGTCGGCAGCACCACCCGCAATATGCTCAACAACAGCGCCGGTCCGGTATTGCTGCTGCGCTGATCGTTGCGATCGCCGGCGCTTTGTGCCGGCGGTGTGACAAGGCCCCGGGCGTTGAATACAGCGCGCCGGGGCCTTGTCGTATCAGGGCGCCATTTCGTCGGAGCGGTCCCAGAGGTTGGGCAACTCGTCGTTCGAATAGCCGGAGATGAAACGCTTCTGTTCGCCGCTCCGGGGGTCATAGCTGTGGCGGCTGACGGCACCGATATTGGCGCCATAGACATGGATGCTGACGGTCGGCTCGTCCGTCAGCGCATTGGAGACCCGGTGCACATCGCCGATGCGCGGCGAGACCAGGTCGATGCTGCCCGGGTGAAGGTCATGGCTGCCCAGGGCCAGCAGCTTGCCGCTCTGGGGGTCGGGGGCGAACTCCTCGCAGCGCTCGACGCCGCGCAATACGCCGACCATGCCCCAGACGGTATGGTCGTGAACCGGCGTTTGCTGGCCGGGCCCCCAGACGAAACTGACGACGGAGAACCTTTCCATCGGATCGCAGTGCAGCAGGTACTGGCGATAGCCGCCTGAATCCGGTCGGCTGTAGGCCTCCGGCAGCCAGTCGTCGTGGCGGATCAGGTCGGCCAGCAGCTTTTCGCCGGCATCGAGCATCCGGGCCTCGTCGTCACCGGATTCATTGACCAGGGCTGTGAATGCCTGAATGAAATCTCGAAGGCGGGAAAGATTCGACATGCTCTTCTCCTTTGCATTGACTACTGTGCAAGCCTAACAGAGCCTCGGGCTTTCTGCGTGACAGGGATCAACTTCCGGTTTCGGCTGTCAGCCCCAGCACGATATCGAAACGGGCCGAAAGCTCATCGGGCGAGTCGGGCAGCGGCACGAAATCGACCAGGACGGTTTCCCGAACGGCCGGATCGCGGATGCGGTTGAGCAGCACATCCCGGGCGTTGTGCGGCTCGCCGCGGATATAGCACTGGGTCGTGAAGCGGGGCTGTCCCGATCTCGTCACGGCGATATGAATATGGGGTGTGCGCCCGGGGTAAGGCACTGGGCGGACGGTACGGAAATAGTATTCTCCGCTGCTGCCCGTCTCAAAGCGGCCGTAGCCCTGGAAATGGCGGTCACGGCGCTCGGCGCCGAAGCTGCCGCTGTGAAGATAGACGCCGTTGGCATCGACTTGCCAGATCTCCACGAGGGCGCCGCGCAGTGGCCGGCCGTGCAGGTCGAGGATGCGCCCCCGCAGATGAGTGACAGCCCCACTGGCCGGCGTCAAGCTGTCTTCTACGATGATCAGGTCATTGTCACGGTCCAGTGGTAGCCGGTCGGGGTAGAAGGGACCGGCAGACTGGCGCACCGTGGCTGTCAGCTGTTCGGCAAGCACGCCCGGTACCCAGAGTTTTGACGTAACCAGCAGGGTAAAGCCGGCGCTCAGCCGGCCGAGTAGACGGCGACGATCGGGGGAGTGGGAAGGCATCAGGATCTCCGGTGATTGCGTATAACCCTATCCAAAGCATAGCTCGACGGGGCTCTATACTGTGACGCGTGACAAGTGACGGGTGACGGGGCATGGGCGAGGTTCTGATACAGGCGCAGGATATCTGCAAGTCGTACCGCACAGGCCGGGAAAGCGTCAGGGTGCTGCACGGGCTGTCGCTGGAGCTTCGTCGCGGGGAGGCGGTGGCGGTGGTGGGGCCTTCGGGAGCCGGCAAAAGTACCCTGTTGAACCTGCTCAACGGCCTGCTGCAGGCCGATAGCGGTCAGCTGCAGCTGTTCGGCCGGGATACGGCGTGGCTCGACGACAACGGCTGGTCCGAGTGGCGACGCACGCGCATTGCTACCCTTTTCCAGGAAGGCAACCTGATTCCGACCCTGACGGTGGCCCGCAACCTGGCCTTTCGCTGCGCCCTGGCCGGCCGTGAGACCAATGGCGAGCAAAAGTTGCTCGAGGCGCTCGACATCGATGCCACCGCCGACCGCTATCCCGATCAGCTGTCCGGCGGTCAGCGCCAGCGCGCGGCTCTGGCCTGCGCCTTCGCGATGCAGCCGGCGCTGATGCTGGCCGACGAGCCCACCGGCAGTCTCGACGAGAACACGGCCCGGCGGGTGATGCCGCTGTTCTTCGATGCCGTTCGCGAGCGCGACCTCGGCGCGCTGATCGTGACCCACAATACCGAGCTGGCGCGTCGCTGCGACCGGATGCTGGAGCTCAGGGACGGAGTGCTGAGGCCATGGGACTCGGTTACGTCTTCCTGAGCCACTACCGGCGTCATCCGGGACAGCTCGCAGGTCTGCTGCTGATCCTGATCTGTGCGGCGATGCTCTGGAGCGGCGTACAGTCGCTGACCGACCGCGCCGCGCGTTCGGCGAGCGGGGCCCGGACGGCGCTGGAGCCGCTGCTCAGTCTGATACGGCTGGATGGCCGGGCCGTCACCGCAGAGGACTTCGCGCGCCTGCGTCTAGCCGGTTTCTGTATCACGCCGCGGCTGGAGGTTCGCTTTCCCGGCACGGACCGACCGCTACTGGTCGGTATCGATCCGTTCAGCGCCGCTTGCCTGCGACAGCCGCAGCGGCAAGCGCCGGTTGTCGCCACGCTGATCGACGGGCTGGACCTGCCGCTGCTGCTCGGCAGCCCCGGGACCTGGCGCGCTGGCGCCAGCAGGCGCCGCCGGGCGATTACCGACTGCAGGCGGTCGAGGGCGTGCCGTCCGGCCGGTTGCTGGCCGATATCGCCGTCGTGGCGGACCTGCAGGAACAGGGTGATGCCCGGCTGTCGCTGCTGCTGCCGGCCGCCGCCCTGGACGACCGGCGCCTGCCCGCAGGCTATGACGTCGAGGTCGAAGACTATGGCGTTGAGTCGGAACCGCTGGTCGACGCCTTCCTGCTCAGTCTCGATGCACTGGCACTGCTGGCGCTGTTGGTGGCGGCGCTGCTGGTGCGCAGCGTCTACCGTTTCGCGCTGGAGCAGCGTCGGCAGAGCCTCGTGATCCTGCGTCGCATCGGCGTGCCGCGCTGGCGTCTGCGTCTGACGCTCGGCGCAGAGGTGCTGCTGCTGGCGCTGGCGGGCGGTTCCGCCGGCGTCTGGCTCGGCGGCCGGCTTGCGGCGGTGCTGGCCGACGGCTTCCGCAGCACCCTCAGAGGTCTCTTCGACGTCGACAGCCTCGCCGCGACAGCGCCGCCGCTCGAGGCCTGGCTGGGCATGCTGGCGATCCTGGCGCTGCTGACGGCCTGGGCAGCGCTCGATCTGTTGCGCACTGGTCGAGGGCGGATAAAGGCGGTGGCTCAACACTGGTTGGCTGCCGCGGCGCTGCTGCTGGTCGGTCTACCGGTGCTGATACTGGCAGGCCGGCTGTGGCTGATATTCGTCGCCACCGGCCTGAGTCTGGCCGGTGCGGGCATGTTGCTGCCGCAGCTGCTCGGCCGCCTGCTGGCCGTTCTCGAACGGCGTAGCCGGCGTCCTCTGCTGGAGTGGTCCTGTTCGGAAATGCGGGCGCTCTGCCGGCTGCTGTCGCTGCCGCTGATGGCGCTGGCCTTCGCCATCGCGGCGGCGATCGGCGTACAGGCCATGGTGGCCGGGTTCGAGTCGACCTTTTCCCGCTGGCTCGATCAGCGTCTGCAGGGCGATCTCTACATCGATCCCGGCCGTCCGGTTGCCGTCGCTGACTGGGTGGAACGGCTGGATGCTCTGCCGGGTGTTACGGCGGTATTGCCGATGGTACGCGGGCGTGGGCTGCAGGATGCCGTATCGGTCGATGTGCTGGCGGTGGATCCGGCTTCGCCGCTGCTGCGTGGCTGGCGTTTCCTCGATACCCTGCCGGAGCCTTGGGTGTCGCTCGAACCCGAAGGCTTGATGGTCAACGAACAGCTGGCACGTCGCCGCGGCTTGGCGCCGGGCGACCTGGTGACCATCCGGCTCGGGCGGAGCGAGCAGCGTCGGCGACTGATCGCCATCTACGCCGACTACGGCCGTCCCGCAGGCGAACTGCTGCTGCCGCTCGCGGCGCTGCCGGCCGATCTGCCCGGGCGACAGGTCAGCTTCGTGCTGGGCCTGGGGACCGCAGCCAGCGACGACTGGCGTCGCTGGCCCGAACGCCGTCCCTGGCTGGCCGGCAGTCGGTTGCGCGACCAGGCGACGTTGAAGGAGGGGCGCGGGCGGCCTTCGAGCGTACATTCCAGATGACCCGGATCCTGACGGTGCTGACACTGGTGCTGGCCGGCACGGCACTGGGATTGATGGCGCTGGCGATCTTCCGGCTGCGCCAGCACAGCTACAGTCTGCTCTACGTCTACGGCATAGCAAGACCGCGGCTGCGCCGGCGGCTGCTGGCCCATGCGATGCTGCTCACCGGGATGCTGGGGGTACTGTCGACGCCGCTGGGCATCTTCCTCGGCTGGGTTCTGGTGGCCCGGGTCAACCCCGCGGCCTTCGGCTGGGCGCTGCCGCTGGAGCTCTATCCCGGCTTCTGGCTGCAGGTCTGGCTGGCCTGCCTGCTGATCGGCGCGCTGGTCGGGTGGCTGCAGGGCGATCCGGTCAGGCTGGAGACGTTGAAAAATGAATAGCACGATACGCACGGCCATAAAAAGACGCGGGGGCTGCTCCTCTCCCGTCATGGGCTCCCTGCATCGACTGCGCCGCCTGGGCGGGCTACTCTGCATCCTGCTGTTAGCGGGCTGTGGCGAGCCGTCCGGACAGCAGGACGGTATGGAGTCTCTGAGCGAACCGCTGCAGGGCTTTACCCTGGCCGCTCCGGGGATGGCGATCGAACTGCCTCGGGACCTGGGGCCGCATCGCGACTTCCGCCTCGAGTGGTGGTATCTGACCACCAATCTGCAAAGCCGCGACGGCAAGCGCTTCGGCGTGCAGTGGACGCTGTTTCGCGTCGGTCTGCGCCCCGGTCCCTACCACGACCGGGCGCCAGACTGGCGCCGCGACGAAGTCTGGTTCGCCCACGCGGCCCTGAGCCGTCCCGATGACCATCGTTTCGCCTCCCGCAGTGGTCGCGGCGGTACCGGTCAGGCCGGTGCTGTGGCGAACCCCTTCCGGGCCTGGATCGACCACTGGCAGCTCGACGGCAGCCAGCGCCCCTGGTCGCTGAGGGTAGCGGCCGACGACTTCCGCTATCGCCTGCAGCTACAGCCGCAAAAGCCGCCGGTCTTCCATGGCGACCGGGGATTCAGCGCCAAGTCGGCCGATGGCGGCGGTTCGATGTATTTCAGCTATCCGTTGCTCGAGATCGACGGCGAACTGGAACTCGACGGCGAGCGCTTCGAGGTGGCCGGGCGGGGCTGGTTCGACCGCGAGTGGAGCAGCCAGTATCTGCAGCCGGATCAGCAGGGCTGGGACTGGCTGGCGCTGCATCTGGACGACGGCCGTCAACTGATGCTGTTCCGCATCCGCGGCAGCGAGCCCTATTACACCGGCACTCTGGTCGCGTCGGACGGCAGCGCCCGTCCGCTCGGTGCCGACGATTTCAGCCTGCAGCCGAGCCGCTATCGCGACAGCCGCTTCGGGCCGGTACCGGTGGACTGGCGCCTCGAGCTGCCCACCGCGGGTTTGAGTCTCGATATTCGCTCCTGGCCCGGAGACTACTGGAACCCGGGGCGCCTGCGCTATTGGGAGGGGCCGGTCCGCGTCAGTGGCAGCAGTGACGGGGAAGGCTATCTGGAGATGACCGGTTATGGCGATTGAACGTCACTGCGGGTGATCACGGCGCCCGGTTCGCGCTATCCTTGAGCGTCCGCTTCAAACATACTGCAGCAGGGATGACATGACGCTGTTTCTTCAGCTGGCCTGGTTTTTCCGCCGCCACTGGCGCACCTATCTGCTGGCCCTGCTGATGCTGGCGGCCGTGGCGGTGCTCAACATGCTGGTGCCCTGGCTGATCGGGCGGGCCATCGACAGCCTGGTCGCCGGCTCCACCGGAGGGCCGGGCAGCCTGACCGGTTATCTGCTGATACTGCTGGTGCTGGGGCTCGCGGTCTATGGTCTGCGCTTCGGCTGGCGGCTGATTCTGTTCGGTACTTCCTATCGCCTGGGCAACCTGTTGCGGGCGCGTTACTACCAGCGCCTGACCCGCCAGGGGCAGGCGTTCTACAACCTTCACAATACCGGCGACCTGATGGCGCGCGCCACCAACGATATCGACGCCATCGAGCTGGCGGCCGGCGAGGGCGTGCTGTCCGGGTTCGACGGCCTGCTGACCTTCGTGCTGGTCCTGCTGATGATGTTCGTGGTGATTGACTGGCGGCTGGCGCTGGTGGCGCTATTGCCCTTTCCGCTGATGGGCCTGGGCTTCTATCGTATTTCCAGCGCCATTCACCATCAGTTCCAGCGCGCGCTGGAACAGTTCTCGCGGCTCAACGACCGGACCCAGGAAGCGCTGTCGGGGATTCGGCTGGTGAAAGCGATGGGGCGCGAGGAAGCCGAGAGCCGCACCTTTTGCGAGATTGCCGAGGAGGCGGCGCAGAGCAACTATCAGGTCGCGCGCAGCGAAGCGCTCTACGAACCGGTGATCTTTCTGAGCATGGCGGCGGCACTGGCGCTCAGCGTCGGTTTCGGGGCCTGGCTGATCGTGCAGCAGTCGCTGACCATCGGTGCCCTGGCCAGCTTCATCATGTACCTCGGTCAACTGATCTGGCCGATGTTCGCTTTCGGCTGGCTGCTCAATATCGTCGAACGCGGCAGTGCGGCCCTGAAGCGGGTCGACAGCCTGCTGAAAACGCCGGACAGTATCGGGGACAGCGGCGAACGGCTGCCGGATGGCGCCGATATCGTGGTTCAGGGGCTGGGTTTCAATTATCCCGACAGTCGCGAACCGGCGCTGAAACAGATCGACTTCAGCCTGCCGGCCGGTACCATGCTGGGGCTGGCAGGGCCCACCGGCGCCGGCAAGAGCACCCTTATTCAGCTGCTGATGCGCTACTGGGAGGCCGGCGAGGGCGAGATTCATCTTGGCGGTCAGCGTCTCGCCGGGCTGCGGCTGTCGGAGGTGCGCGGCAGCTTTGCCTACGTGCCCCAGGACGCCTTCCTGTTCAGTCTCAGCATCGCCGAGAATATCGCGCTGGCATGTCCCGATGCCGCGCCCGCCCG
Organism: Marinobacterium aestuariivivens; assembly: GCF_042661465.1. Lineage (NCBI taxonomy): Bacteria > Pseudomonadati > Pseudomonadota > Gammaproteobacteria > Oceanospirillales > Oceanospirillaceae > Marinobacterium > Marinobacterium aestuariivivens. The sequence continues at coordinate 3,453,403 of NZ_JBHSWE010000001.1, forward strand.
GATCGAGGCGGCGGCGCGTCTGGCCGCGGTGCACGAGGATATCCTCGCCTTTCCCGACGGTTACGCCACCCTGGTCGGCGAACGCGGCGTCACCCTTTCGGGCGGTCAGCGTCAGCGCCTGGCGATCGCCCGGGCACTGCTCACCGATGCGCCGGTGCTGGTTCTGGACGATGCGCTCTCGGCCGTCGACGTGCATACCGAGCAACGCATCCTGGAGGCGCTGGCGCGGAAACGTCGCGGCAAGAGCTGCATCGTTATCAGCCACCGACTCTCGGCGCTGCAGCGGGCCGATGAGATTCTGGTGCTGGCCCATGGCGAAGTGCTGGAGCGCGGCCGGCATGAAGAGCTGGTGCAGCGGGACGGCTGGTACGGCCGGATGCTCGCCTATCAGCAGCTGGAGGCATCCCTCGATGAACGCTGACCGCGAATCCCTGGCCAAAGCCGATCGCCGCGGTGCGTTCCGGCTGCTGAGCGAGCACATTCTGCGCGACCGGCCGCTGCTGGCCCGGGCGCTGTTGTTGCTGCTGCTGGCGACCGCGGCGGACGTTGCCGGGCCGATGCTGATCAAGGTCTTTATCGACGATCATCTGCTCAGGGAAGATTTCGAGCCCCGTGCGCTGGCGCTTCTGCTTGCGGCTTATCTGTCGACCCAGCTGGCGGCCGCCTGGCTGCGCTACCGGCAGACGCTGCGTTTTTCCCAGATGGCGCTGGGGGCGGTGCTGGATATTCGCGAACGGCTCTTTGCCCATGTGCTCAGGCTGCCGGTGGCCTTCTTCGACCGGGCGATCACCGGTCAGCTGGTGAGCCGGATCACCAACGATACCGAGGCGATCAAGGATCTTTACGTGCAGTTCCTGGCGGTGGTGCTGACCAATCTGATTCTGCTGGTCGGCATCATCGTGGCGATGGGGCTTCTGGATGTCCGCCTGATGCTGATCTCGCTGCTGCTGGTGCCGACCGTGGTCGGCGTCATCTACCTCTACCAGCGCCTCAGCGGACCGGCCGTGAGCGAAACCCGGCAGCTCAGGTCCGACATCAATGCGTCGATCAGCGAATCGATCGCCGGGATGCCGGTGATCCAGGCCGGCAATCAGCAGCAGCGCTTCTGTTCCGGCTTCGGGCAACTGAACGAGCGCTACTACCGGGCACGGATGAAGAGCATTCGCGCCAGTGCCCTGCTGTTGCGTCCGGCCATCGATCTGCTCAGCATCCTGGTGCTGATCGGCGTGATCTGGGGCTTCGGCGTGCAGGTCCAGGCCGGTGTCGCCGAGGTCGGGGTGCTCTATGCTTTTCTCAATTACCTCGGCCGCTTCACCGAACCCTGGCCGAGATCACCCAGCGCTTCAACCTCTACCAGCAGGCGATGGTGGCCGGCGGCCGCGTCTATCATCTGCTGCAGGAGCATGAGCAGTCGTGGCACGAAACGCCGGCACGGATCAGTGCGGGTGCGGTCTCGATCCGGGGGCTGGACTTTCATTACAGCGCGGACAAGCCGGTGATCAGGGCACTCGATCTCGAGATACCGGCCGGCGGCTTCCATGCCATCGTCGGTCATACCGGCAGTGGCAAGAGCACGCTGCTCAATCTGCTGCTGAAGTTTTACCGTCCCTCGGGCGGGGAGATCCGGATCGATGGTCAGCCGCTGGAGGATATTGGCCGCGAGGCGATGCGCAGCGGCATTGGCCTGATCCCCCAGGAGCCTTTCGTGCTCGCCGCGAGCATTCGCGACAATATCGACATGGGGCGGGGGCTTCCCGCCGCCGCTATCGAGCGGGCTGCGCGCCAGGCGCACCTGCATCGGCTGATCGAGTCGATGCCGCAGGGGTATGACAGCCTGTTGGGCGAGCGCGGTACCCGTCTCTCCACCGGACAACGGCAGCAGCTGATCATCGCCCGGGCGCTGGCGGCTGCGCCGCGCATTCTGTTGCTCGACGAAGCCACAGCCAGCGTCGACAGCGAAACCGAACAGGTGGTGCAGCAGGCGCTGGCCGAACTGCATGGCGAGGTGACGATGATCGTGGTGGCGCACCGCCTCTCGACCATCCGCCAGGCGGACCGCATCCTGGTGTTGTCCCATGGCGAATGTGTCGAGGCCGGCTGTCACGACGAACTGATGGCGTTGCCGGAGGGACTGTACCGCTCGATGTACCGGTTGCAGCAGCAGGCGCACCGCATCGAGGAGATGGCGCTCTGACGTCCAGGACGCCGCCAACAAGTCCCGCTGTCTTCGGCGAACTATTTTCGGTTTCTGCAATCTATTGATACCCATTGGGTTTTCTATCCGATGAAGCCTTCAATACTTTGCTGTCAGTCCCTTTTTCAGGCACTGGCCACCGTCCGCATCATCTCGGGTGCCAGCGACCGTGGCCGCAGCCACAAGGAGAGAACACGATGAGACGAAAGGTCCGTTTTCTGGCGATGCTGATGTTGGTTGCCCTGTCCTTCGGTACAATGGCGGCCCTGCCGACGAGCGACCCGCAGGGGCGCGAGCTGCCGTCGCTGGCGCCGATGCTGGAGCAGGTCAATCCGGCGGTGGTCAACATCGCCACCTATGCCCGTCAGCAGGAGCAGAATCCACTGCTCAGCGATCCCTTCTTCCGGCGCTTTTTCAATATTCCCGATGAGCAGGCACGTCCCCGGGCTCAGCGTCGTCAGGCCAGTGCCGGGTCTGGCGTGATTCTGGATGCCGGTGGCGGCACCATCGTCACCAATTTCCACGTGATCAAGGGCGCCGACGAGATTCAGGTGTCGCTGGTGGATGGCCGCACTTTCGAGGCGGAGCTGGTCGGGGCCGATCCCGAGGTCGATATCGCGGTACTCAGGATCGAGGCCGATAACCTGTCCGAGGTGAAGATGGCCGATTCCGACAGTCTGCGGGTCGGCGACTTCGTGGTTGCGATCGGCAACCCCTTTGGCCTGGGCCAGACCATCACCACCGGGGTGGTCAGCGCCCTGGGCGGACAGGCCTCGGCATCGAGGGCTACGAGGATTTCATCCAGACCGATGCGTCGATCAATCCGGGCAACTCCGGCGGTGCGCTGGTGAATCTGCGTGGCGAGCTGGTGGGCATCAACACCGCCATCATCGCGCCGGGAGGGTAATGTCGGTATCGGTTTCGCCATTCCGGTCAACATGGCCCGCACCAGCGTCGAACAGATCGTCGAGCATGGCGAGGTCAAGCGCGGCCAGATCGGGGTCGCGATCCAGGACATGAACCCGGCACTGCGCAAGGCGTTCAAGCTCGGCAACGGTCAGCACGGCGTGCTGGTGACCGATGTCAAAAAGGACTCCGAGGCCGACAAGGCCGGGCTGCAGGCCGGAGACCTGATCATCGCGGTCAACGGCAAGCCGACGCCGACGACCGGTGAGCTGCGCAACAGTATCGCGTTCAGCGATATCGGCGAGACCGTCAAGCTGAGGGTGCTGCGCGACGGTGATGAAATGGACGTCGAAGTGGTGGTCGGCGAGCCGCAGAAACTGGCCGGCAGCGGGCTGCATCCTCTGCTCAAGGGCGTGACACTCGCACCAAGTCCGGAGGGTGGGGTCAAGATCGTCGAGATGGCGCGGGACTCCCAGGCGGCGATGAGCGGACTGCGTCCCGGTGACATTCTCCTGAGCGTCAACCGCGTCAAGGTGTCGACGGTCGAGGCGGTCGAAGAGGCGCTGTCGCAGGAGCAGGATCAGGTGCTGCTGCAGGTCCAGCGCGGCGCCGGCGTGTTCTTCCTGGTGCTGCGCTGACACCGACCCGCTCCCCCGCGCTGGCGGGGAGCGGGCCCGGTCAGCGGTTCTCCAGCCGGCTATAGTCGAGTATGCCGGCTTCCAGCGGCCGCAGCGCGCGGTAGTCCCGGTGCAGGCGGTCGCTGTACTGCCAGAAGCCGGACGCGGTGCGGCGCAGGCCGTAATGGTCCAGTGTCTCGCTGTAGGCACTCTCCGACCTCAGCTGTGACAGCCTCTGCACGAAATCGGCCACGCTATCCGCCTCGACGCGGAAGAACTGGTTCGGATAGACTCCGAGCACGCCATTGGCCAGAATCAGGCTGTCCTCTTCCGGCAGACGCCGGTCCTTTTCATTGAACAGCTCGGATACGTTGCTGTGGGCGCTGTTGTGCAGCAGCGTGAAGTACCAGCCTCCGTTTCCAGGCGCGTCGACCCTGATCAGCGATATTTCCGGAAACAGTGCCAGTTGTGAGCCGGAAACGGACTCCAGCCTGCTCAGCTGGTCAATCAGGGCAGGCGGTGCCTGGCTGTCGCGAGGCCTGTAACCGGCGGGCTGCAGCGGTGCGAACTCGGCCCGCAGCAGCGCGTAAAGTTCAGGCAGCGGCTCGTCGCTGCTGTAGCGGATCGCGGAATCGCCGCTGTAGAGTATCCCCTCGCCGAACAGGTATCCCTTGATATGGGACAGGTAATCCTGCACGTGCTGCCCGGCCTCGCGATACCAGTGATCCCGTGCCGCCTTTCGCGCGTTGCGCGGCAGCAGGGTGAGGAAGTTGAACTCCGATTCCATGCGTAGAAAATCCATGTACAGGCGGCTGCTGAGCTGGTGGCCGACGTTGCCGTAAACATCGAAGCCGGCCACCAGCAGGTAGTGAATCCGTTCCAGCGTCGGGTAGCCGATCAGCCAGGCGGTCTGGGGCGTGTCGCCCAGCAGGCCCTGAATCACCGAGGCACTGTCGAAATGGCGAAAGACGGTAAGGCTGGCATTGGGATTGTCGCCGTCGCCATCCCAGAGATAGTCCAGGGATGGCGGAATGCGACGTGCCAGCTGCCGGACCATGCGGCGTTTGGCTTCCAGGTAGTCGGCCTCGGCTTCGGCGTAGCGGATCCAGTTGAACAGGCCGGCGGTGCTTTCCGACGGCAAGCGCAGGTTGTCGCGCTGTTCGGCGAGAAAATGGGCCTCGCCCTCGGCCTGCAGCAGGTCCGGATCAACGAAGAATACCCAGAAATGATCGTTGATCACGTTCAGGGCCACCTGGCCGCGACAGACCGGGCTCTTGATAAAGCCCTGAAGGGTGAAGCCGGCTTCGTCGAGCATAAAGCGGTAGCGGCTGCGCACCGGTATGGCCTCGAAGGAGACGAAAGGGTTCGACGCCTTATCGGGGTTGTAGCCGGGCAGTTTTTCAACGCGATAGTCGGCGTCGAGAAACAGCTGCCGCCAGCGCTGCTGACGCTGCGGGTTCAGAGCATAGGGCATCTGGGTCTTGGCCAGGCGGGCGCCCTGAGCCGGCAGCAGCCGGTAATAGACCCGCTCGACACCGGGATCGTCGTACGGGCGGCGGCTGGCGATGGCACGGACCGGTTGCCCCGGTGGGGTGGCGGAGCGTACCAGATTAAAGAAGGTGCGCTCCGGCTGTCCCGCGTCGAGCTGGTCGAAGTGAAGGCTGGCAATGAAGAGGTGCTCATAGATATAGCGGCTCATCAGCCGGGCCTTGTTCGAGGGCTGGTTGAGAAAGGCTTCCCAGCTGGCGATGGCGTCCCGATAGTGATTTTCGGGCCAGCCCGGCCCGCGCCCCGGCGCGCCGGCTTCAAGCCAGCGCACCAGGGTGTCATGCTCGTCCGCGGGCAGTGCCGGCAGACCGTAGGGCATGCCCCAGAGCGGGTGGTCGCGGGCGAAAGCGTCGAACTCGCCGGGCGCGGGGCAGTACTGGTCCCGGTTCAGGGACAGGTCGAAGCTGTCTGGCAGCCGCTTGTCGCCGGGCAATGGATGCTGCTGCTTAAGCTCCAGCATGCGCCTCATCAGGCCGGCGGGCTGTCCGGGGCCCGGCAGTACCGCATGAAAACCCTTGCTGCGCCAGGCCGCGATGCCTTCGGCATCCTGGAGCCGGGTCAGGGGGCGGCGATCAGCCGGGTGACGTCATAGATTCTGTCCGGATGGGCCCCCCGCTCAACACCTTCCCAGGCACCGAGCTTGAGCTGGCAGGGGGCGTCGTAACAGCCATGGCAGACCACGCAGCGACGCTCGAGTATGGGGCCTATATCGCGCAGATAGTCCGGCGTCGCGCCCAGGGCGGCCAGGGCCGGCAGGCTCAGGAGGATGGCCGGCAGCCGGACCGGCCCCCAATGCAAAGGGGCTCTCGCATCGGCCCAGGGGCTCTGTTTCATGCGTGGCATCCGGTTGAAGGGCGTCGATAGCAGCATAGCCGTGAATGGCCGTGGCTTCATTGCGGGCGCGTTTTGTGCTTCTATCGCAGGGACCACTATCGAACAGGGATGCTTCCATGCCTTATGCGCTCACTCTGCACCTGCTGGCCGCCGTTATCTGGGTCGGCGGGATGTTTCTCGCCTATGTCTGTCTGCGCCCGGTGGCCGCCAGTCTGCTGGAGCCGCCGCTGCGGTTGCCGCTCTGGTCGGCGCTGTTCGGGCGTTTCTTTCCCTGGGTCTGGGCGGCGGTGGTTCTGCTGCTCGTGACCGGCCACTGGATGATCGCGCTGTTCGGCGGTTTCGCCGCGGTGGGCCTGCATGTGCATATCATGCTCGCCACCGGCTACCTGATGATCGCGCTCTTTCTACATCTGTACTTCGCGCCCTTCCAGCGCCTGAAAAGGGCGGTCGCCGCTTCGGAATGGCCGGTGGCGGGTATCCAGCTCAACCAGATCAGGCGCATTGTCGGCATCAATCTGATACTGGGGCTCGTTACGATAGCCAATGCGGTCGCCGGACGCTTTCTCTACGCCTGACACTATACTGAATGGATAGCGCCGAGGCTTGTTCCGGGTCTGGCCTGGCCGTTCAAGAGTCGTCCTATGAAAGAAATCGATGCACAAGCCCTCTGGCAGGCCAGGGGGCCAGCCTTTTTCCGCGAACTGTCCACCTTCGGCGCCCTGTCGGACCGGGTGGTCCGCCGAATCCTGGTCGAGGGGCGGGTGCTGCAGCTGGACAGGGGCGAAGTGCTCTACCGTGCCGGTGATGCGGTACAGTCCTTTTATGTAGTGCTGCGCGGCAGCCTCAGCATGTACGTCTGTGATGAGGACCATTATGCTCTGGCTCGCCGCCACCTGCAGGGGGAGCAACTGGGCTTCGTGCCGATGATCGGCCTGCACGACCATACGGCGACCGCTGTTGGCGCCGAGGACGAAACGCTGCTGGTCGAGATCAGCGCCGACCAGTTCTACGAGCTGCATGTCAGCGAACCGGACGATTTCGGTCTGCTGCTGCTGAATCTGGCCCGCGAGATGGCCCGTGCCATCGGTGCCCTGAGCCGCACAATCGTGGAGTTGAGCCTGCAGATGCAGAAAGGGCGCCAGCCTGGCTGAGTGAAGCAATCAGGGGGCGACAGGAGATGATTGAGCTGGACAGGGCGAGATGGTCGGACTTTCTGAAACCGGACTCTCTGAGCGAACTCTCGACCTTCGGAGCGCTTTCCCGCAACTGCGTGCATTTCATGCTGAACCGGGGCCGTCTGCTGCGGCTCGAGCCCGGCGAGGTGCTGTATCGACCCGGCACCTCATCGGGCAGTTTCTTCGTCCTTCTCGACGGGGCGCTAAGGTTCTACAAGCATTTCCCCCGCTGCGATGTGTTCACCCGGGTGTTCCGCAGCGGCGAGCAGCTGGGATTCGATGCGATGATCGGACTGCACGAGCGCACCGGCACACCGGTGGCGATGGAACCCTTGCTGATCCTGGAGATTTCCGTCGAGCTGTTCCACGATATCCACCTCCATTACCCGGCCGATTTCGGCCTGATCATGATCAATCTGGCGCGGGAGCTGTCCCGGGAGATCGCCGCGCTGGAAGAGGTGATCGGCCAGAGCAGCGGCTGGATGCCGGGCTAGTCTCATTTGTTTGATGCCCCGCTCGTTCCTGACGTACAGTGGGCAGATGCACAACGCCACAGGCTGCCCTGATGAGACACCGCTCCTCCCATTACCCGCCCGATCAGGACGAGGTGCAGTTCAATCTGCAGACGCTTAAATCTCTGGTTCCGTATTTGCTCGAATATCGCCTGCGCATCGCGCTGGCACTGGGGTGCCTGGTGGCGGCAAAGCTGGCCAGCGTCGGCATGCCCTTTATCCTCAAGCACATCGTCGATGCACTGGATTCCAGTCAGGGGGCGGCGATGGCGCTGCCGCTGGGGCTGCTGCTGGCCTATGGCTCGGTGCGCTTTGCCAACGTGCTGTTCGGCGAGATCCGGGACACCATCTTCGGTCGCGTCACCGAAAGGGCGATGCGCCGGATCGGGCTGACGGTATTCCGCCATCTGCATGCGCTGGAGCTGGATTTCCACCTCAATCGCAGCACCGGCGGCCTGTCGCGGGATATCGAGCGCGGCGTGTCCGGCATCAGTTTCCTGATGCGTTTCATGGTGTTCAACATCGTGCCGACGCTGTTCGAGATCGCGCTGGTGGTGGGGTTGCTGCTGGCCAACTATTCCGCCTGGTTCGCCCTGATCACACTGCTGGCGGTGGTGCTCTATGTGGCCTACTCGGTCGTGGCGACGGACTGGCGTACCGGCTATGTGCGGGCGGCCAACAAGGCGGATTCCGAGAGCAACTCCCGCGCCGTCGACAGCCTGCTGAATTACGAAACGGTGAAGTACTTCACCAATGAGCGCTACGAAGCCGAGCGTTACGACGAGGACCTGGCCAGCTGGGAGCAGGCGCGGCGCAAGAACCGCCTGACGCTCTTTGCGCTCAACGGCGGTCAGGCCCTGATCATCGCGCTGGCAATGACGGCAATGATGGTACTGGCGGGGCGCAACGTCGTGGCCGGCACCATGACCCTCGGCGACTTCGTGCTGATCAACGCCTTCATGATGCAGCTGTTCATGCCGCTGAACTTTCTCGGTTTCGTTTACCGCGAGATGAAGGGCTCGCTGGCGAATATCGAGCGCATGTTCGCCCTGCTGCGCCGTGCTCCGGCGGTCCGCGACGCCGCGGATGCCCGGCCGCTGCAGGTCGGGACCGGCAGTATCGAGTTCCGCGATGTCTGCTTCGGCTACGGTCCCGAGCGCCGGATACTCGACCACCTCAGCTTTCAGGTCCGGCCGCGGCAGAAGGTGGCGGTGGTCGGGGCCAGCGGTTCCGGCAAATCCACCCTGGTCAAGCTGCTGTTCCGCTTCTACGACGTCGACGGCGGCGCGGTACTGATCGATGGCCAGGATATTCGCGGCCTGACCCAGGATTCGCTGCGCCGCGCCATCGGCATCGTGCCCCAGGATACGGTGCTGTTCAACGCCTCGATCTACGACAATATCCGCTACGGCCGCATCGATGCGACGCCCGAGGCGGTGCAGGAAGCGATCAGGCTGGCCCATCTGGACGACTTTATCGCCCGGCTGCCGGACGGCCACCACACCCTGGTGGGCGAGCGCGGGCTCAAGCTCAGCGGTGGCGAGAAGCAGCGGGTCGCGATCGCCCGCACCATTCTCAAGCGACCGCCCATCCTCGTCTTCGACGAGGCGACCTCGTCGCTGGACAGCCGTTCCGAGCGCAGCATCCTGCAGGCGATCCGCGAAGTCTCCCGCGGCCAGACCAGCCTGGTGATCGCCCACCGCCTCTCGACCGTCGTCGATGCCGACCATATCCTGGTGCTGCAGGACGGCCGGCTGGTGGAGCAGGGCAGCCATCGGCAACTGCTGGAGCAGAACGGTACCTATGCGCACCTGTGGCGGATTCAGCAGCAGCAGCGGGATGCCGCAGGCCGGGAGCCTCAGGCGGCAAGCGAAACGTAGGAGTTGACTAAGCTATGAGAGGATGGGTCAAGCGATGCAACCCTGGTCCTTCAACCCTGGCCTCGCCGCCCGGGGCATCGTGGACCCATCATATCGATCGCCGTACAGATCGATTGGTTTCCGGTGGCAATCTAACATCCCGAAACATTTGGTGTTGGGTCCACTGTCATTTGCTCCTGCAATGACAGTATTTTCGCGGGGCGGCCTTCCGCCATCCATGGCGGTCCGCTCCTGCGTCGCTTGATCCAACCTACGATTGGTGTCAGGGTCGTACAGCGCTGTACTTATGCGTAGCCTGGAATGAGCTTGCGAATTCCGGGAAGTGGCGTCGGAATTCGCTGCGCTCATTCCAACCTGCAAGGAAGCTTCGGCACAGCCTTCAATCATGCGCGATGGGTTTGTCGGTGAACAGATAATCCCGCAGTTCCCCATCCAGTTTCGGGTCCCGGCGCCGGATCCACTCGAGCACCATCGCCGCGTGTTCCTTCTCTTCATCGCGGTTGTGTTTCAGAATCGCGCGCAGCTCGTCGTTCCTGCAGACATCGACACGCTGGTTGTACCAGTCGATGGCCTCGAGTTCCTCCATCAGCGAGGTGATGGCACGGTGCATGTCCCGGGTCTCGTCGGACATTTCGTCGACTGGCTCGTGGTAACCTTCATTGGCCATGGGCGTGCTCCTCTGGCAATTGCTCGGGATGGGCCTCAACTGAGTGTAGTCAAACGACGTGCCGGCCGCTGTTGACTATTCTTTAGACGGCATCGCAGGCGCTTCGGAGGTGGGGCATGGGCAGGCGTTTCGACAATATCCTCGGTACCGTGGGGCATACGCCGGTGGTCCGCATCAATCGCCTGGCGCCGCCGGGAATCGAACTTTTCGTCAAGCTCGAATCCTTCAATCCGATGGGGTCGGTCAAGGACCGTCTGGCCCTCGGTGTCATCGAGGATGCCGAGCGCCGAGGTCAGCTCAAGCCGGGGCAGACGGTCATCGAGGCCACCAGCGGCAATACCGGGATCGGACTGGCGATGGTCTGTGCCCAGAAGGGTTATCCGCTGGTGGTGACCATGGCGGAAAACTTCAGTGTCGAGCGCCGTCGCATGATGCGTTTCCTCGGGGCGCGGGTGGTACTGACGCCGGCGGCCGAGAAAGGCAGCGGCATGCTGGCCAAGGCCGTGGAACTGGCCGCCCGGCATGGCTGGTTCCTGTGCCGGCAGTTCGAAAACGAAGCCAATGCCGAGTTCCATTCCCGTACCACGGCTGTTGAAATCGTCGAGGATTTCGCGGATGTCGGGCTCGACTGCTGGGTCACCGGCTTCGGCACCGGCGGTACCCTCAAGGGGGTGGCGCGGGTACTGCGGGAACAGAGCCCGGCGACCCGGATCGTCGTCTGTGAACCGGACAACTCGCCGCTTCTGGGCAGTGGACTGAGGCAGTCGCGCGCGGCTGACGGTGCCCCCGCCGCCAGTCATCCGAGCTTCCGGCCCCACCTGATGCAGGGCTGGACACCGGATTTCATTTCCGGGCTGACGGAGGAGGCGGTCAACGAGGGGCTGATCGACGAGGTGGTGCCGGTATCTGGAGACGAGGCACTGCGCCTGTCACGGGAGCTGGCGTGCCGGGAGGGGATCTTCTGCGGCATCACCGCTGGTGCGACCCTGGCAGGAGGTCTGCAGCTGGCGCGGCGCAGCCCGCCCGGCACACGCATTCTCTGCATGCTGCCCGATACCGGCGAACGCTATCTGAGTACGCCACTGTTCGCCGACATCGAAACTGAAATGACCGCACAGGAGCTGGAAATATCACGCTCGACGCCGGGCTATCGCTTCGACCGTCCGTCGTCGGCGCCACCGGCACCGGCTGCGCCCGCCGTGGCGGCGACGCCCGGGGCCGAGGCCTTCCTGACGGAGCTGTTGTCCGACCCTGACCGACCGGTGGTGATGTTCGCGCTGGAGTGGTGCGAATTCTGCTGGTCGCTGCGCAAGCTGTTTGCGCGGCTGGCGCTGGACTACCACTCGGTCGATCTCGACAGTGCCCGCTTTCAGCGCAACAGCGAAGGCACTGCCATTCGTGCTGCTCTCAGTGACCGTACCGGTTGCGTGACGATTCCCCAGGTCTTCATCGGCGGTGACTTTGTCGGCGGCTGTACCGAGGTGTTCGACGAGTTCGGCAGCGGGCGCTTGCAGCAGCGGCTGCAGGATGCCGGCGTCGCCTTCGACAGCAGCGTCTCGGTCGACCCTTATTCGCTGCTGCCGGCCTGGCTGCACCCGCGCAGCTAGTGCTGGCTCAACGGCTGCCGAAGATTTCGTCGCCGAGCTGATCGATGGTCTGCCTGGCTTTCTGCAGCGTGACCTCGTCGCACTGTTCGCGGCTCGGTAGCTGGTCGGCCCGGATAAAGAGGTGTTCCCGGACTTCGCCGTCTATCTCCCTGCGGATCAGGCCGCCGACGCCATAAAGCCCATCGACGGGGCGCGCCTTGAGAAAAATCTGGTAACCCTTGTAGTCGATCGCCTCCCCGGATCTTCGTCCACCGGGGCCGCGCCCCCGCCACCCAGAAGCTTTTTCAGCATGGATCCCAGGCCCATCGTTTTCCCCCTCGCTCAAGCTGGATTATGGCCGCCGTCGCTCCGGCGCCCGGTTGCAACGCTGACGTTAGCCCGGGATGGCGCGAACGGCAACCGCTTCAGCGTCTTACTTCGTCGTCCCGGTAGTGGGCATCCGTCCAGCATCGTGGCAGGGCTTCCCCGGACAGGAAAATCAGGTTGTCCTTGCCGAACTCTTCGGGGTCCTGCGCTTCTTCACCATGGTTGTAACGGCCGGTGACGGAGGCATGGAAGGGGTTGAAGAGATCCGGCAGTGAGATGACTTCAACCAGATGGCCGCTGGACTTTTCTTTCAGGAACATGGTGTCCTCCATGGGCGGGGCATGTCGGGGCGGGGTGGACCCGCCCTGAAAGAATAGATGAACTTCAGCCGCGGCGCCGTGCGTCCGCCGACCGTCTCAGGGCCTGTCTGGCCCGGTATCTTGCGAATTCTGCATGTCTTTTCTTTTCCACTTAAGTCCCATTCATCCGGCATTGGCGCTTCAGGTTCGACCCGTGGCACGGATTGCGCGCTGTAACCGACTGTTTGCAGGGATTTTTTTGCGATCCTGAATAGGCTTGTATTGTTGACGTAATTGTTAACAAAGGTGAGCCCATCTTTTCTGTATTGTTTACATGATTGTTGACGACTATGTACATGGGATTGTGTTTTGTGTAAAACAGATAGCAACGGAGCGAGCAACAGAGAAGAAAAACCATGCAGATTCGAGTCATCAACCCCAATACGACCCTGAGCATGACCGACAAGATCGGCGAGGCCGCACAGCGTATCGCCGCCCCGGGCACCCGCATCGTGGCGACCAGTCCGGCCAGCGGTCCCGTGTCGATCGAGAGTCATTTTGACGAAGTCGTCAGCGCTGTTGGCGTGGCGGAAGAGGTACTGGCCGGCGAGCGGGAGCAAACCGATGCCTATATCGTCGCCTGCTTCGGCGATCCCGGGCTGCTGGCCGCGCGGGAGCTGACGCGGGCACCGGTGATTGGCATTGCCGAAGCCGCATTCCATATGGCGACCCTGATCAGTACCCGTTTCTCCATCGTCACCACGCTTGGGCGCACCGGCATCATTGCCGAGCATCTGCTGCAGGCCTATGGCTTTGCCCATCACTGCCGGCGGGTGCGGGCGGCCGAGATTCCGGTGCTGGACCTGGAGGACAGCGGCCGCGCCGCGCTGGAGAGAATTATCGCGGAGTGTCGGCGCGCCAGGGACGAAGACAATATCGGCGCCATCGTGCTCGGCTGCGGCGGTATGGCCGATCTGCGCGGCGAGATCAGCCGCGAGGTGGGGCTGCCGGTCGTCGAGGGCGTGACGGCCGCAGTGAAACTGGCCGAGTCGCTGGTCAGCCTGGATCTGGGCACCAGCAAGTTCGGCGACCTGGCCTTCCCGAGGCCCAAGACCTTCACCGGTCGCTTCGAGCATCTGTCGGGTATCGGCGGCTGAGCCGCAGGTCCCGTACTTGCTTAAAAATAAAATAACAAAGCGGGTTGTGGCCCGCGCCCTGAGGACAACACTATGAGTAACGAACAAGTACTACAGGCGAACCTGCCGGTGGACGACGTTATCGAAACCAAGCATGCCGGCGAGGAATCGCTGGCGCCGCAGAAAACGCGCATCATGGGCCGGCTGTCGTACCTGCTGGCCTGGTTCGGCGGCTGCGTTTCCATCGGTACCTTCACCATGGGGTCCAGCATCGTCGGGACCCTGAACCTGCTGCAGGCATCGCTGGCGATCGCGATCGGCTGCTTCGTCATCGGAATCGCCCTGGCGCTGAACGGGGCCGCCGGCTACAAGTACGGGATTCCCTTCATCGTCCAGGCGCGCAGTGCCTTCGGCTTCACCGGCACCCACTTCCCGGGGCTGGTAAGGGCGGTACCCGCGATCGTCTGGTACGGCTTCCAGAGCTGGGTCGGTGCCGGGGCCCTCAATGCCGTCTCGGCCACCATGTTTGGCTTCGACAACCTGGTCTTCTACTTCATCGCCTTCCAGTTGCTGCAAATCGGCCTGTCGATGTTCGGATTCAAGGGCATCAAGTGGCTCGAGAACGTGGGCAGCGGCTTCATTCTCGTCTCCCTGGTGTACATGTTCTACAGCGTGGTCACCAAGTACGGTGACGCCATCAGCACTCAGCTGGTGAATATCGAAGGCACCTGGGGCCTGCCGTTCTGGGGCGCCACCATGCTGTTCCTCGGTATCTACAGCACCATGATGCTGAACGTCAGCGACTATTCCCGTGAGCTCAAGGAAGGCAGCGGACGCGGTCTGCTGGCGACCCTCTACGCCATGTCGATCCTGCCCTGCACCCTGTTCATGGGGCTGATCGGCCTGATGGTCTCAGGCGCCACCGGCGTATCCGACCCGATTCAGGTATTCGCCAGCGCCGTCGACAATCAGTTGCTGCTGGTCACCACCCTGCTGTTCATCGCTTTCGCCCAGGTCACCACCAACGTGCTCAACAACGTGGTGCCGCCGACCTACATCCTGATGAACGTCTTCAAGCTGAAATTCCGTACTGCCACCATCATCGTCGGTCTGCTGGCCTTCTGTACTTTCCCCTGGGAACTGGTGAAGGACGAGTCGGCCGCCGGCCTGCAGATGTTCGTGCAGATCTATTCCGCTTTCCTCGGCCCGATCTTCGCGGTCATGGTGGTGGACTACTTCATTCTCCGTCGCCAGAAGCTGAACCTGGATCATCTCTACGACGAGAACGGCCCGTACCGCGGCGTCAACTATGCGGCCATCATCGCTTCCCTGCTGGGCGCCGTGGTCGCCCTCTGGTTCTCCTCGGTATCCTGGTACGCCAGCCTGATCCCGGCCGGTGTCACCTATTACCTGCTGATGAACAGCTGGTCGGCCTGCGCCCGGTTTCGCAGCTGATCGATCCTGAGCGACCGCCGGTAACCAGACGCCGCCCCCGAGGGCGGCGACTTCATTTTCGGGGTCAGCTTTGCTGGGCGCGGAGCGCATCGAGCGACTGCTTCTGATCGGCCAGCACCGACTGGCTGTGATCGCGGGCCTCGACCCTGGCCATCCAGGCGGCCAGCTCCGGTTCCTCGTCCAGCGGATTCCACTGGTAGACAGTCCGGGCGACCAGCAGGACCAGGCGCATGCAGTAGAAAAGCACGAGATCGGCATAGCTCAGGTCGTTCCCTGCCACCCAGGGGGTAGCGGGCGACCCGTTTCAGAGCCGCCAGGCCCTGCTCGATCGCCGGACGGGCCTCGTCAAGGGCGGCTTGCGAGAGTGGTTCGCCGAACAGTACATGGCCGAGGTGGCGACGGGCCGGAGCATCGAGATAAAGCGTCGCGATGCTCATGATCTCCCGGGCCTTGGCGCGTTCGAAGGTGTCGGCGGGAAACAGTTTGGGCACCGGATGGGTCTCTTCGAGGAACTCGAGAATCACCAGTGACTCGGAAAGAAAGCCGTCGGGTGTCTCCAGGCAGGGAATCTTGCCCATGGGACTCTTTGCCAGGAACCCGGGTTTCCGGGATGGCGGCGTCGGGACTTCCTCAAAGGCGATACCCTTTTCCAGCAGGCTCTGCTTGACGATGGCGTAATAGTTGCTGAGCGCAAGACCGTACAGTTTGAGCATGGGGCACAATTCCTTCGTTGGTGGGTGAATGTCATCCTTCCCGGCATTTGAGGCGCGATTGCGGGGCCGGTTCCCCGATAATGTCGCAACCTGCCGGTCCTGGCTACCGCTTCCGGCAGCCTTCATGCCCCGTTCATGCTGGCTGTTGTCTCATGGCACCATCAGGAGAGTCAGAGACGCGCAGACCCTTGTGCGCAAGGAGAGACCCATGAAAAAATTCATACTGACTGTTTTGCTGGCGTCGCTTTTGCCGGCCACGGCGATGGCGAGAGACCTGACCACCGATGCCGCCATCGGCGGTGCCCTGGGCGGGGCGATCGGCGGTGCCCTGGGCGCCGAGATGGGGGGCGTGACGGCGCAGTGCTCGGTTCAGGGGTAGGGGCGGCGGTCGGAACCGCCATCAACACCCGGGACTATCGCGAGAACACCCGGGACTATCGCGAGGCCTACCGTGATTACCGTCCGGTCGAGCGTCGTACTGTCGTCGAACATCACTACTACCCGTCGCAAGAGCACCACTACTACTCGGGCAAGCGCAAGCACCACTGGAAGCATCGTCATCATTCCAGGCGTCACCACCATGGCGGCCACCGGCGTCACTGGGAGCACTGATGCCGTTTATGCGTGACCAGCCCCGGCGAGGGGTGGTCAGCCGTTGCAGTCTCTATTACTGTATTCCTGTTCCGCCAAGCGGACAGCACTGGAGGTAAGAACCGTGAGAAAATCCAGAATTGCCATTGCCATGCTGGCCCTGTTGCCGACCCTGTCGATGGCCGGCGACCTGACCGTCGATTCAGCCGTTGGCGGGGCGGTCGGCGGCGCACTGGGGGCGCTATCGGCGCCGAACTGGGCGGGCGCGATGGCGCCGTGGTCGGTTCCGGCATCGGCGCGGCGGTCGGCACCTCGATCAATACCCGCGACCATCGCGACGATGGCTATCGCGAAGTGCGCCGGGACGACCGCCGCTACCGTGAAGAGCATCACCATTATCACAACAGCAACAGCAACAGCTTCTGCCCGCCGGGGCAGGCCAAGAAAGGACGTTGCTGAATTCAGCAACCCTACCTGCGGCGACGGCCTCAGCTGGTGAGGTCCTCGAGCAGTTCACGCAGTTCGGCAACCTCGGCTTTCAGGCTCGCGACCTCCTGTTCCAGTTCGGTCAGGCGGTCGTCGGCAGGTTCAGCCGCGGCCGATGCCACCGGGCCTGTCGCCACCGCTTCGGTGACCTCGCCGCTGAACAGGTGGGCATAGCGTGATTCGCGCTTGCCGGGCTCCCGGGCCAGGCGCACGACGAAGGGGCCGTTGTCCCGTTCCATCAGTTTCTGCAGCACCCGTTCGACCTGCTGTACGTCGTTGAAACTGCACAGGCGATTGGTGCGGGTGCGCAGCTCTCCCGGTGTCTGCGGGCCGCGCAGTAGCAGCACGCAGATAATGCCCAGTTCCTGCTCCGAGAACTGCAGTTCGCCGAACTCGGTATTGCAGAAGCGGTGCTTGTATTTCACCACCCGGCTGCCGAAGCCGCTTTCCTCCTTCACCAGTCTCAGGCGGGCCAGCTCGTCCAGGGTCTGCTGCACAGAGGTCTCGTCGAGTTCCAGGACGGGGTCGCGGTTACTCTTCTGGTTGCAGGCCAGGGTCAGTGCATTCAGCGACAGCGGATACTGGTCGGGGGTGGTAATCTCCTTTTCGATCAGGGCGCCGATGACGCGGGCCTGGTACAGGGTCAGATTCAGTTCCATGACGACTCCGTGGCAGTTTCTTTTGAGCTAAGCATGCATCAATCAGGGGCGATAAGCGAGATCTGCACAGGAGGTGCCGTTGGGCGCATACGCTGCTATGGTTTGGCAGTGGCCGGACAGTGGTGATCCCGTTCTCCGGTATTCTTCACTCGAAACAGGGAGTGCAGTATGCGCGACGCTTTTCTGCAGGCATTGCAAGACCAGCTCGATCAGATCCGGGCCGATGGCTTCTACAAGGATGAAAGGGTGATCGACAGTCCCCAGCAGGCCCGTATCCGGCTGGCGGACGGCCAGGAAGTGCTGAATTTCTGTGCCAACAACTATCTCGGTCTGGCCGACGATCCGAGGCTGATCGCAGCCGCCCGGGCGGGGCTGGAGCGTTACGGATTCGGCATGGCCTCGGTACGCTTTATCTGCGGAACCCAGTCGCCCCACCGGCAACTGGAGCGTGCGCTGTCGGACTTTCTTGGCACCGAGGACAGCATCCTCTACTCGAGCTGTTTCGATGCCAATGGCGGTCTGTTCGAAACCCTGCTGACGGAGCGGGATGCCGTGATCTCCGATGCGCTCAATCATGCCTCGATCATCGACGGCGTGCGTCTGTGCAAGGCGCGGCGCTACCGCTACCGCAACAACGATATGGCGGACCTGGAGGCGCAGCTCAAACAGGCCGTGGCCGACGGCACGCGGTTCCGGCTGATCGCCACCGATGGCGTTTTCTCGATGGATGGCGTCATTGCCGACCTCCGGTCGATCTGCGACCTGGCCGACCGTTACGGCGCCCTGGTGATGGTGGACGATTCCCATGCCGTCGGCTTCGTCGGAGAGCAGGGCGCCGGTACACCGGAATATTGCGGCGTGCGCGATCGCGTCGATATCATCACCGGCACACTCGGCAAGGCGCTCGGTGGCGCCTCCGGCGGTTTTACCTCGGGTCGGCGCGAGATCGTCGAGCTGCTGCGCCAGCGTTCGCGCCCCTACCTGTTCTCCAACAGCCTGGCGCCGGCGATCGTGGTCGCCACCCTGGAGGTGCTGCGGCTGCTGGCAAGCTCCGAGGGCCGGGCGTTGCGCGAAAAGTTGCGGCATAACAGCGAGCGCTTTCGCAGCGGCATGACGGCGGCCGGTTTCGAACTGGCCGGTGCCGGGCATCCGATCATACCGGTCATGCTTGGCGATGCCGCGCTGGCCGGGCGCATGGCCGATGCGCTGCTGGCCGAGGGGATCTACGTGATCGGCTTTTCCTATCCGGTGGTGCCCAGGGGCAGGCCCGCATCCGCACCCAGATGAGTGCGGCCCACAGCGACGACCAGATCGATGCCGCTATCGAGGCGTTCAGCCGCATCGGTCGGGAGCAGGGGTATTGCGATGAAAGCCCTGTGCAAGCTCGAAGCGGGCCCCGGGCTTACCCTGACCCGTACCCGCAAACCGGTGCTCGGCCATAACGACGTCATGATCAGGATCCGCAAGACCGCGATCTGCGGTACCGACGTCCATATCTGGAACTGGGATGCTGGGCACAGCAGACGATCCCGGTGCCGATGCACGTGGGCCACGAATATGTCGGCGAGATCGTCGAGATCGGTCAGGAGGTGCGGGGCTTCGAGGTTGGCGACCGGGTCTCGGGCGAGGGTCATATCACCTGCGGCTTCTGCCGCAACTGCCGTGCCGGGCGGCGCCACCTGTGTCGCAATTCAGTCGGCGTCGGCGTCAACCGGGAGGGCTTTCGCCGAGTATCTGGTAATTCCGGCGTTCAATGCCTTCAAGATCCCGGAAGACGTCTCCGATGACCTGGCCGCGATCTTCGACCCCTTCGGCAACGCCACCCATACGGCACTGAGCTTCAACCTGGTCGGCGAGGACGTGCTGATCACGGGGGCCGGCCCCATCGGCGTCATGGCCGTGGCCATCGCCCGCCATGTCGGTGCGCGCAGCGTCGTCATCACCGACGTCAACGATTACCGTCTCGGGCTTGCCAAGCAGATGGGGGCCACCCGCACGGTGAACGTGGAGCGCCAGTCGCTGAAGGAGGTGATGGAGGATCTGCACATGCTCGAGGGCTTCGACGTCGGGCTGGAGATGTCCGGCGTGCCCTCGGCCTTCACCTCGATGCTGGCCCATATGAACCACGGCGGCAAGATCGCACTGCTGGGGATTCCGCCGGACAACACCGCCATCGACTGGAATCAGGTGATCTTCAAGGGCCTGCAGATCAAGGGCATCTACGGCCGCGAGATGTTCGAAACCTGGTACAAGATGGTGGCGATGCTGCAGAGCGGGCTGGACCTGTCGCCGGTGATCACTCATCATTTCCCGGTTGCCGAATACGAGGCCGGCTTCGCCGCGATGCTTTCGGGGCAGAGCGGCAAGGTGATCCTGGACTGGATGCAGGGATGACCGGCCCCATATCTAACTTCCTGGAGAGCTTTATTCGATGAGGATCCTGCAACGGGCTTTGCTGTTCGCGTGGCTGCTGGTGCTGGCCGGCTGCGCCACGCTGCAGACGGATTTCGAAAAACCGACCGTCAGCGTCACTTCGTTCCGGGCGTTGCCGTCGGACGGCATGGTGCCGCGTTTCGAGATCGGACTGCATGTGATCAACCCGAATCGCACCGCGCTCGATATCGAGGGCATGACCTACAGCGTTGCGCTCGAGGGGCGCAGGCTGCTCAACGGCGTGGCCAATGACCTGCCGGTGGTGCCGGCGTACGGCGAGGCCGATATCCGCGTGCTGACGACCGCGGACCTGCTCAGCGGTTTCCGCCTGCTGGCGGACCTGATGCGCACGCAACGTGACACTGTCAGCTACGAGCTGAACGCGCGGCTGGATCTGGGGCGTTTCCTGCCCTATGTGGATATCGTCGAAAGCGGGGAAGTCAGTCTGACGGGCGGGCGTTAAAAAGTGACGCCTGTGGGAGCGGCGCCTCGCAGCGAACAGGCGATGGTGCGGGCATTGCGCCGGCACCATCGCTAGACATCACTTCTGCGCTTCGTAGGCCGCAGCGGCCTTGGTCACGGCGTCGCGGGCGGCATCGGCGTTGGCCCAGCCTTCCACTTTGACCCACTTGCCCTTCTCGAGGGTCTTGTAGTTTTCGAAGAAGTGCGCGATCTGCTCTTTCAGCAGTTCCGGCAGGTCGTCGACATCATTGATGTCGTTGTAGGCCTGACTCAGCTTCTGGTGCGGTACCGCAACCAGTTTGGCGTCTTCGCCGGCTTCGTCGGTCATGTTCAGAATCCCGACCGGACGGCAGCGGATCACGGAACCGGTCATCACCGGGTGCGGGGTCAGCACCAGCACGTCCAGCGGGTCGCCGTCGTCGGCCAGGGTGTTGTTCACATAGCCGTAGTTGGCCGGGTAGAACATCGGCGCCGCCATGAAGCGGTCGACGAAGATCGCATCGGCATCCTTGTCGATCTCGTATTTGACCGGGGAGCTTTCCGCCGGAATCTCGATGATGACGTAGAGGTCGTTCGGCAGTTCTTTACCGGCAGGCACTTTAGCAAAGCTCATGCGTGTCTTCCTGTTGGCTGTTGTAAGGGCAAAATCAGAACGGATTATAGCCAGTGGGGGCCCTGTAGTTGAATACGACTTAAGGCCGCCCACCGTTGCTACGGGCGGTTAATTTTCCGGTGTGTGGTACTGCAGCATGGCGTCGACCTCGTTGCGCGAGCCAAGCGCCACCGAAACGCGCTGATGGATTTCGGTCGGCTCGACGTCGAGGATCGGCTGGTAGCAGGTGCTGGCGAGGCCGCCGGCCTGTTCGATCAGCAGGCTCATCGGGTTGCCTTCGTACATCAGACGCAGCTTGCCGGGTTTCTGCGGTTCGCGCCCGTCCCAGGGGTAGCTGAAGATGCCGCCGCGGGTCAGGACGCGATGCACTTCGGCCACCATCGAGGCGATCCAGCGCATGTTGTAGTTTTTGCCGCGCGGGCCATCGCTGCCCTGCAGCAGGTCGCCGATATAACTGCGCATCGCCGGTTCCCAGAAACGCTGGTTCGACATGTTGATGGCGAACTCTTTCGTTTCCACCGGAACCTGGACGTTCTCCTGGGTAAGGATGAAGTCGCCGGTGTGGGCCAGGGTGAAGAAGTTGACGCCCTGGCCGGTGGTCAGGGCCAGCACGGCCGAGGGGCCGTAAAGTACATAGCCGGAGGCGAGCTGACGGCGGCCGTTCTGCAGATAGGCGCTGTGGTGCGCCGGATGTTCGCCCGCCGGCAGCTCCAGGATCGAGAAAATGGTGCCGACCGAGACATTGATATCGATGTTCGAGGAGCCGTCGAGCGGATCGAAGGTGACCAGGAAGCGGCCTTCGGGATTGCCGGCGACCGGATCGTCCTCCTCTTCGGAGGCCAGGCCCGCAACCAGCCGGTTGTCCAGCAGTACCTTCTTCAGCACGTCGTTGGCGATGATATCCAGCTTCTTCTGGGTTTCGCCCTGAACGTTGGTGTTCTCGGACGTGCCCAGCACGCCGGCGAGTGCACCTTCGCGCAGCTGCAATGCAATTTCCTTGCACGCGACCATCAGGGTGTCGATCAGTTCGACCAGTTGTTCGTCAGTTTTCCGATGTTTCAGGAACGAGCTCAGGAGCTGCATTGTTCTGCTTCAACCTTTGGGGTCTGCTTGGGAGGAGTTACGGCGCGATTGTAAGGGAATCGGTTGCCGAATGCATGGCCTGATGCCAGTTAATTGTAGATGAATTGACCATTTTTACCGCCATTCGAAACATTCAGCGAGGCTTCAGCAGCGCCGGTCGAAACTGGCCGGCCCGGGGAGCTTCGTGGCCCTGTTTTTGCCGAATTGGTGGCCGTCAACGGGTGCGGCCGCGGGCGTAAAACGGGTATTATCCCCAGATCAGTGTTTATGAACAGGATCCTGTTGCGTGCATATCCATATTCTCGGCATCTGCGGCACCTTCATGGGCTCTCTGGCCATCCTGGCCAGGCAGCTCGGGCACCGGGTGACCGGTTGCGATGCCAATGTCTATCCGCCGATGAGCACCCAGCTCGAACAGCAGGGGATCGAGCTGATCGAGGGCTTCGATCCGGTACAGCTCGAGCCCGCGCCGGACCTGGTCATCGTCGGCAATGCCATGTCCCGCGGCAACCCCTGTGTCGAATACATGCTCGATCGCGGCCTGCACTACATGTCGGGCCCGCAGTGGCTGTCGCAGCATCTGCTGCAGGATCGCTGGGTACTGGCCGTCGCCGGTACCCATGGCAAGACCACCACCGCGACCATGCTGGCCTGGTTGCTGGAGCAGGCCGATATGGCGCCCGGCTTCCTGATCGGCGGCGTGCCGAAGGACTTTCCGGTTTCGGCACGGCTGGGCGAGTCGCCGTTTTTCGTCATCGAGGCCGACGAGTACGATACGGCCTTTTTCGACAAGCGCTCGAAGTTCGTGCATTACCATCCCCGGACCCTGATCCTGAACAATCTCGAATACGATCACGCCGACATTTTTCCGGATTTGGCCGCCATTCAGCGCCAGTTCCATCACCTGCTGCGGATCGTGCCCGGTAACGGCCAGCTCGTGGTGCCACAGGGGCAACCGGCTCTCGACGAGGTGATCGGCATGGGCTGCTGGACGCCGGTGGTACGCACCGGACTGGATGCCGGCGCCGCTACGGAATGGCAGGCGCGGCTGCTGGCGGAGGATGGCAGTCGCTTCGAGGTGCTCCACCGCGGCGAGCCGCAGGGAGTCGTCGAATGGGCCCATACGGGCCGGCACAACGTCTCCAACGCGTTGGCGGCGCTGGTCGCGGCCCGGCATGTCGGGGTGAGGCCCGAGCATGGCATCGAGGCGCTCTGTTCCTTCGGCGGCGTCAAGCGTCGCATGGAACTGCTCGCCGAGGTTAACGGCATCTGCGTCTACGACGATTTCGCCCATCATCCCACGGCGATCGAAACCACCCTGGCCGGACTTCGGGCCCGGGTCGGCGACGCGCCGGTGATCGCGGTCGTCGAACCGCGTTCCAACACCATGCGCCTGGGCGCGCATCGCGCGGCACTGGCACCCTCGGTGGCCGCCGCCGACCGGGTCTACTGGTTCCAGCCGGCCGGGCTCGACTGGTCCCTCGATGCGGTGGTCGACGACAGTCCGGTGCCCGCCTCGCTGTCCAGCGATACTGCCACGCTGATCGCCGAACTGGTGCGGACCGCGGTACCGGGCAGCCATATTCTGATCATGAGCAACGGCGGCTTCGAGGGCGTTCACCAGCGCCTCGTGGCTGCCCTGACGGAGGCCGCGTCTTGAGTCCGGAACCGCGTCGCGTCACCCTTGCGATCACCGGCGCATCCGGTGCCCAGTACGGCCTGCGGCTGTTGCAGTGTCTGCTGGCGGCCGATGTCCAGGTCATGTTGATGATATCCAAGGCGGCCCAGGTGGTGATCGCCACCGAAACCGAGGTGGCACTGCCCGGGCGTCACGAGGAGCAGGAGGCCTTTCTCGGTCGCGAGTACGGCGCGGGCCCTGGCCAGTTGCGGGTATTCGGCCGCGAGCAGTGGATGGCACCGGTGGCCTCGGGCTCCGGCGCGCCGTCGACGATGGTGGTCTGCCCCTGCAGTACCGGCTGTCTGTCGGCGATCGCCACCGGCGCCAGCAACAACCTGATCGAGCGCGCCGCCGATGTCGCCCTCAAGGAGCGGCGTCAGTTGATTCTGGTACCGCGCGAGGCGCCCTATTCAGAGATTCACCTCGAACATATGCTCAAGCTGACCCGTATGGGAGCGGTGGTGATACCGGCCAGCCCCGGCTTCTATCACCGGCCGCAGAGCATCGAGGATATGGTCGATTTCATCGTGGCCCGCATCCTCAACCAGATCGGTGTGGAACAGACCCTGCTGCCGCGCTGGGGCGAGCCGCTGCCGGGTGGCGACTGAGTCCCGGTCCAAGATATTCACCCCCTGAAACAAGAAGGTTTTAATGAGCAAGATTCTTGCCCTGGATACCTCCACCGATGCCTGTTCCGTCGCCCTCTGGATCGACGGCGAGGTGCGGGAGGATTTTCGACTGGCGCCGCGTCAGCATACGCGGCTGCTGCTGCCGATGGCCGAAGCCCTGCTGGCCGAAGCGGGATTCGGTCCCAGTGCGCTCGACGCGGTGGCCTTCGGGCGCGGTCCCGGCTCCTTTACCGGTATTCGCATTGCCACAGGCGTCGCCCAGGGGCTGGCATTTGCCGCCGATCTGCCGGTACTGCCGGTCTCGACGCTGGCGGCCCTGGCGTTGCAGCAGGGACGCGAACAGCAACGCGACTGGATCATCGCCGCGCTCGATGCGCGCATGGACGAGATCTACTGGTGCGCCTATGAGTTGACCTGCGGTCTGCCGGACGAGAAGGTCGCCGAGCAGGTGAGTAGTCCCGCCGATCTCTATCTGCCGGTGATGGCACCCTGGCTGGCGATCGGCCCGGGCTTCAATTATCTGCAGGGCATGAGCGCCAGCGTACAGGCCGGCATCCAGGGGCAGCCGGTCACCGAACTCCATCCGTCGGCGGGGGCGATGCTGCCGCTGGCGGAGCGTGATCTGATCCAGGAAGGGGCCTGGCGCCCGAACAGGGGCTGCCGGTCTATCTGCGTGAAGGTACCTGGAAGAAAAAGGACGAGCAGTAACGATGGATATTTTTCAGGCTGTCTGGCTGGCGCTTATTCAGGGCGTGACCGAATTTCTGCCGATCTCGAGTTCGGCGCATCTGATCCTGCCGTCGCAGTTGCTCGGCTGGCCCGACCAGGGGCTGGCGTTCGACGTCGGCGTGCATGTCGGCACGCTGGCGGCGGTGGTGTTCTATTTCCGCCGGGACCTGGCGCAACTGTTCCTGGCCTGGTGCCGCTCGCTGGGCGGGCGCGGCTCGACCGAAAGTGCCCTGGCCTGGTACCTGGTGTTGGCGACGGTGCCGGCGGTGCTGGCCGGTTTTTCCTCGACAGCCTGATCGAGCATTTTGCCCGCTCGATCCTGGTTATCGCCGGCACCACCCTGATCTTCGGTGCACTGCTCTGGTACGCCGACAGCCGGCGCACCGAGCAGCGGCAACTGCAGCACATCGGCACGCGTGACGCCCTCTGGATCGGCATGGCCCAGGCGCTGGCGCTGATTCCGGGGACCTCCCGCTCGGGCATCACCATTACGGCCGGTCTGATGCTTGGACTCGAGCGCGCGGCGGCTGCGCGGTTTTCGTTTCTGTTGTCGATTCCGATCATTGTCGGGGCCGGCACCTTCAAGGGGCTGGAGCTGTACCAGAGCGGGACAGTGGAAAGCTGGTCGCTGGTGGGGTGGGGCGTACTGCTGTCCGCTGTCAGCGCCTGGGCCTGCATCTGTCTGTTCCTGAGCTGGCTGAATCGCATCGGCATGCTGCCGTTCGTGATCTATCGACTGCTGCTGGGCGTGGCACTTCTGGGTATCTACTTTGCCGGCTGACGCGCGCATCGTACCAATACTAGTGTACTGTTTCACCCTAATAGATACTTATAGAGCCCGCCAATTCGTGTCCAGCAAGGCGCCGTTCGCCGGGAATAGTGGCGCTCTTGCCAAGAACGGCAACGCCGCGGGGCGCGCATTGGCGGGCTCCCTCCGGGCGAGCCGCCAAGGGGCCGTCCGCGGTGTTGCATTTTCTCGACATAGACCCACTATGCCTTCAAAAATGCGCCTTGCGGCCAACCCCTTGGCGACTCGCTATAAGTGCCTTTAAGAGTGAAACAGTACACTAGAGCCAATTCCCATGACCGAGTCCTTTTCGCTGGCCGTCGAATACGCCAGCAGCGAGCATCAGTCCGAAGCCGCCAGCCTGGGTGCCACGCTCGGGGTCCCGGTGCTGTTCCGGGCCGATCTGCTGCATTGTGATTATGCCTGCCTGCTGCGCCTGACCTCCGAGGGGCTGCAGTTGCAGCAGACCGGGCGCAAGGCACCGGGGCCGGTCCGGGTGGATTTTGCCGGCGGCGCGGTCGCCCACCGACGCAGGCAGGGGGCGGTACCGGCCAGCTGATCGCCAGGGCGGTCGGCCTGAAGGGCGGTGTGCGTCCCCGGGTCGCCGACGTCACGGCGGGCCTGGGCCGTGACAGCTTCGTGCTCGCGAGCCTGGGCTGCGAGGTGCAGCTGATCGAGCGCGTGCCGGTGATCCAGTTGCTGCTGGCAGACGGTCTGGCCCGGGCGGCGCAGGACCCCGAGCTGACCCCGATCATCGAGCGCATGGAACTGATCCGCGAAGACAGTATCGCCTGGCTGCGACGCCAGGCCGGTGCTCTGCAGCGGCCCGAGGTGGTCTATGTCGATCCGATGTTCCCGCATTCCGACAAGAGCGCCCTGGCGAAAAAGGAGATGCGTCTGTTCCGCGACCTGGTCGGCGACGACGGCGATGCCGAGCTGTTGCTGGCCGCGGCCCTGGAGGCCGCGCAGAACCGGGTCGTGGTCAAGCGCCCGCGCAAGGCGCCCCTGATTCCGGGCCCGGCGCCGAGCTTTCAGCTCGAGGGCAAGTCGGGCCGCTTCGACATCTATGCGTTGAAAAAGCTCGAACGGTAGGGTGTTGCTGACCGCCACGGATGGTGGAAACACTGTAAACGCAGGAGCGGTTTACAGTGGAGTGAAACGAAGCGCACCGAAAAGAGGCGCGAAGGCACCGGCTGACATTTCGACGCGGTGCGCTTACCGGCACCCTACGCCTAACGCCTAACGCCTAACGCCTAACGCCTAACGCCTAACGCCTAACGCCTAACGCCTAACGCCGCTAACAGAAAAGGTGACAAGTGACAGTAGCCCCGTCACCCTAACCCTTGCTTCAAGCCTCCAGCTGTTCATCGATAAAATTGATCAGCCTTGGCGTCAGCAGCTGCCTGGCCTGGCGCATCAGCCCGCCGATATCCACGGCGGTCTCCAGTAATTCTTCCCGCTGAACCAGGATGCCGCGGTCGAGCAGCTGGGCAAGGAATGTCTCCAGTACGCGGCGGTCGGCATATTCGGCTGAGTCGAAACCGAACTCCCGATGCAGCTTGCGGGCGAGGTCCAGAGCCCGCTCGACCAGGCTCTGGGGCGGCAGGCGGCCCTCGCGCTCCAGCAGCCGGAACAGCAGATAATAGCGCAGCAGGAGTGGCTCCACGCTGCGCATCAGTGCAAGCGCCGTGTCGCACTCGCCGGCGACCAGGTGCCGGCCGTCGAGACTCAGCAGGCCCCGCTCGATCAGCCGCCGGCGCAACAGCGCCGCGACTTTCGTGAAACCGGTCTCGTCCCAGGGCAGAAAAAGTTCGGCCTGCAAATAGGGATAGAGTACCTTCAGCATCCGGGTCACGAGTTGCGGCAGCGGGTTGGGGCTGCGGCGCACCAGCAGCAGGCACAGTCCCGGCAGCACGAAAAAGTGCAGCAGGTTGTTGCGATAGAACGTCATTTCACGTGCCTGGGGCGCCGCCAGCTGCGTCATGGCACCGTCGATCTCGAGCTGGCCTCGCTGGCGGGCCTGCTCTATCCAAAGTCGCGGGCGCCTGTCCGGTATGCCGGCCGGCGCATTGGGCAGCACGCAGGCCAGGGCGCTCAGAGCCTCGAGCAGTGCCTCCAGCCGTTCGGTTTCCAGGCGCTGTGCCGGCTGCGGCAGCAGTGCGCAGGCCAGCATTCCGCTTTCGGTCAGGGTTGCGGCGGCATTGATGCGGGCCATGATCTGCAGGCCGATGGCCCGGGCCTGGGCGCGGGTTTCGAGCTTCAGGTCGAACCGGTCCGCAAGGAGAAGCGGTTCACCGATGCTCAGAGTGGCGCGGCCGAATCGCTGGCGCAGGATTTTCAGTGCACCGAGCAGTCCGCCGAGGCTCTCCGAGCGCTTGCGCTCGCCCTCGAGTTCGCGCTGGTAGTTTTCGGCCTCGACCACCCGGTCGTAGCCTATCCAGACCGGGATCAGCGCCACCGGGCGTTCCGGGCTGGTGCGCCAGCCGTCGAGTGTCATGCCCAGCAGGCCGGTACGTGGCGGCAGCAGGCGCCCGGTGCGACTGCGTCCGCCCTCGACAAAGTATTCCAGTGCGTGGCCGTGGCGCGACATCAGTGCCAGATACTGCTGATAGAGGGCCTGGTAGAGGGCGTCGTCCTGAAAACTGCGGCGCATGAAAATGGCACCACCGCGCTTGAGAATGGCACCGACCAGCGGCAGGTCCAGGTTCTCGCCGGCGGCGATATGGGGCAGCATCAGCCCGTGGCGATAGAGCGCCCAGGACAACAGCAGGTAGTCCATGTGACTGCGATGGCAGGGCAGGTACACCAGCTGATGATCCAGTGCCAGGGCCCGGATGCTGTCCAGTCCTCTGATGTCCACCTCGTTGTAGAGACGGCGCCAGACGGCATTGAACAGCGGATACAGCATCCGGGCCGTAACCGGGCTGAAATCGGCGGCGATGCCGTCGAGGGCGGCGGCGGCATAGCGTTCGGATTCGAGCGAGCTTTCGCGTTTTTCCCGTGCCCGTCCGGCAATGGCTCGGCGTACCTGCGGGTGACGCAGTATCAGCGACATCAGGGTGCGGCGGTGGGAAAGGTCGGGCCCGACGACTGCCTGGCGACGGCTGTGAAAGTGCTGCAGCAGCAACCGGGTGGCCTTGCGGCACAGGGCGTTGCTGTCCTCCGTATTGGCACGCAATTGCTGCAGGTGCAGGGGGCAGTCGATGTGAACCAGCGTCTGACGACCGTTGACCAGCAACTGCAGCAGCCTGCCGATACGCCCGCCCTGGTCCCAGGACTCTGCATACAGCAGGTTCAGCCAGGAGGTCTCCCGGATCGGCAGGCGCCCGTGAAACACCGAAACCGGAATCAGGGTCAGCCGGTATTCCGGGTCTTCACGGGTCAGTCGGCAGGCTTCGTCCAGCTGCTCCGGCAGCACGGACTGGCCATTGTGCCGGGCACAGAGTATCTGCGACGGCTGCAGCTGCACACCGGCACGGCGTGCCTGGGCGAGCAGCAGCTGGCGGTGGCTCCAGCGATCGGTTTCGAGCACATAGCGTACCCGGGAACCGCCATGCAGCCATTGATCGCCGATCAGCGTCGTTTTTACCAGGCCCCGCAGCAGTACTCTGCCGAGCAGGTGCAGCAACGACATCAGTAGTGGGGGAGGTTCGTCGGCCACCTCGTCACCGCCGCCCAGATCCAGTTGCTTGAGCTGGCTGTTGATGATCTTGATCATGCGGGTCAGGCGCTCGATCTCGAGCTCCTGCCGTGACACGACATCATTGAGCTTGTCGAGGGTATCTTCCTGGAAGGCGATACGGGACTCGAGGTCTTCCATTCGCTCGGCGTCACTCATGGCAATGCTCCCGATGGGTGTGGTTTGTCGTTAGTCTATGTTTTCTAAAAGTTTTTTTCGAGCCGTCGAGCGCAGTGAGGGCCATGACGGCAAGGCCGGGCATGGCGGCGGCTGTCCCCGCTGTCCGGTATTCGCAGCCGGGTTCGCCGGGCGCTGCTCAGAGGATAGCCCATTATTAACGGTAAGCTGTTGAAAAATTACGCAAAATTAGCTATATCTTGCGAGCGTCCGGGTTTTTTCTCCAGACGTTGGTCAACTGAGTTATAACTGCAAATCACAAGAGAAGATTAAATGAGTGGTGTACAACTGATACGTAGTATTGTTGTCAGTGCCCTGGCGGCCGTCGTGATTCCCTACCTGTTGGGAGCTGTCGCCAAGGTCGAAGTTGAGTTGAATGTTGCGGTACTGGCTGTGGTTTTTGTCGTCGTTCTGGCAGCTTCCGTCGTTTCCGGTCTGGGAAGCGGCACGCAGGCCCGATCCGGCGCCACGCCGCGTTACGAGGACGAGGTGCCCGACGAGGATGACAATCGGGAAATGGGTCAGGTCAAGTGGTTCAACGTTTCCAAGGGCTTTGGTTTCATCACCCGGGAAAACGGCGACGATGTGTTCGTGCATTTTCGCAGTATCCGGGGGCGCGGTCACCGGTCCCTGACCGAGGGGCAGCAAGTCCGCTTCAATGTCCGTGAAAGCGACAAGGGTCTGCAGGCGGAAGATGTTTCCGTCGTCCGGACCTGATCGATACCGGCGGGGTTGTCCCCGCCACCGGAGGCCTGACCTCTGCCAATACGGGAGCCCTAGGGCTCCCGTATGCGTTTCCGGATCCGGGGAATCAGACCGGATGCCGTGTCATAGCCGGCGCTCAGCGCAAGTAGATCATCGCCATGCTGCAGCAGCAGTGCCGGGAAGCCCTGCACGCCCAGTTTGTCCTTGAGCGCCAGGTGTCGCTGCAACTGCCGTTCGGTATCCGGGTCCTGTAACATCCCGCGGAACCGCTCCGGGTCCAGCCCGGTTTCCTGGGCCAGCGCCACCAGAACATCCGCATCCGAGGGGTTGCGCGCCTCCAGGTAATAGGCACGCTGGATCGCGGCGACCATTCTTTCGTCCGCTCCGGTTTCAATCCGGCCGGCACTGATCACGGCGCGGCAGGCGCTCCAGGTGGCCCGGCGGGGCTGGTTCAGGCGCCAGAAGTCGTGGTTGAAGGGGGTGCCGGTGCGAGCCTCGATGTGGCGCCAGGTCGCCTGGATCTGCTGCTGCAGCGGTGCCGGCATCGGCGCCTCGGTATCCGGTGCCAGCCCCCAGAACGTACTGCAGCGCCAGGTCGTCGAAATGCCGGCGAACCGCCGCAAGCTGGGGCGCGAAGGCCCAGCACCAACTGCACATCGGATCCATCACATAGATCAGTGTCGTCATCAGAACAGGGTCTCCTGCTGGCGGATGCCCGGGCTCCAGGGGCTGAAACCCTGGACGCCGGGGCAGCGCTGTAACAGCCGTTCGGCGAAGAGCCGGGCCAGTTCCGGCGACTCGCGGTTGTCCGGGGTATGGAAAAACAGATAGGGCGTGCGTCCTTCACCGAGCCAGTGGGCGACCTTGCCAACCCAGGGCTCGAGCCAGGGCAGGCCCCGCTGCCAGTCCAACGGCGTGATGAAGCGCACCATCGGCGCCGTGCCGGTTGCGATGACGTGCAGCGGTACCCGCGGCTTTTTCTGCAGCGCATCGCGGCTCAGGTCATCGTCCGCCGGCAGTGCGAAGAGGGCGCGGGTATCGAACAGAGTGCGATTGATGCCGCGTTCCATCAGCATCCGGTTGAGCCTGCGCTCCGCATCGCCTTTGTCGAAAAAGCCCGGATGCCTCACTTCGAGACCGTAGCGATAACCCTCTGGAAGTGCCGCGAGAAAAGCGGTCAGTGTCTCCAGCGATGCGGGTCCGCAGCGGGCCGGCAATTGCAGAAAGAGCTGGCCCAGCTTGGTTTCGAGCGGTGCAATGCTGTCGAAAAAGGTGCGCAGTTCGGCAGTGCAGTGGCGCAAGCTCTGCTTGTGGCTGATTGTTTGGGGAAACTTGAAGCAGAAACGGAAACCTGCCGGTGTTTCGGCGTACCAGCGTTGCACGGTATCGGCCGCGGGAAGGGCATAGAAGGTGGAGTTGCCCTCGACGGTCGAAAAGTGCGCGGCATAGCGCTCCAGCGCTGGCTGCCGGCGGCTGCCGCTGAGGGCGGAGTGTCCCCAGTCGGGATGATGCCATTGCGGCAGTCCGATATAGCAGTGGTTCTGCACCTGTCTTCCACGGGGTCGGGTTGATGTCCGGCGTTGCCATTATAACGATCTTTGGCCGCGGGCAGCAGGGCCGCAACGGCCGGTCCTGGAGTATCGCGCCATGCTGGCATGATATTAGACTGTTTTGTAATAAAGGGATTGACGGCGCCTGAATTCGAGCGTAGTATTCGCTCCACGTTGATGCGGGGTGGAGCAGCCTGGTAGCTCGTCGGGCTCATAACCCGAAGGTCGTCAGTTCAAATCTGGCCCCCGCTACCAAATTAAGAAAAAAGCCTGAAGTCGAAAGGCCTCAGGCTTTTTTCGTTCTGAGGCAGGCTAAAGCAAAGCAGCGTCGGGCTCGCTCTTCATAACCGCGGGCGAAGGTCGTCAGTTCAAATCTGGCCCCCGCTACCACTTTATTGCCTGGTACTTCGTAGTCAGGGCCCGACGAGTCGGGCTCGCTTTCTACAAGTGCCCGGCGAAGCCGGGGCGAAGGTCGTCTAAGTACTTCGCACCCAGTTTGAGAGAAAAGCCTGAAGTCGAAAGATTTCAGGCTTTTTTCGTTTAATAGGGCGTAAAAGATTGGCGTCGGGCTCGCTCTCTATAACAACCGCGGACGAAGCTCGCTGACGCTTGATGTTCCGACGTAGGGTGCTGCTGAGCGCAGCGAAGCGCACCGGCATTTTGACAGTGCGGTGCGCTTACTGTCACGCCTCACGCCTCACGCCTCACGCCTCACGCCTCACGCCTCACGCCTCACGCCTCAGGATCCCTGATAAAGGTCCAGGTATCGCCCTTGGACATTTCCGGGGCGAACTGGTAACCCTCGAGGTCGAACTGCTTGATCTGCTCCGGGTTTTCGATGCGGTTCTGGATGATATAGCGGGTCATCAGGCCGCGGGCCTTTTTGGCGTAGAAGCTGATGATCTTGTACTGGCCGTTTTTCCAGTCCTTGAACACCGGGGTGATCAGCCGGGCATTGAGCTTTTTCGGCTGCACCGACTTGAAGTATTCGTTGGATGCCAGGTTGACGAGCACCGGCTCCGGGCCTTCGAGTTCGTCGTTCAGCGCTTCGGTCAGGCGAGAGCCCCAGAAATCATAGAGGTCCTTGCCGCGGGCATTGCCGAGCCGGGTGCCCATTTCGAGCCGGTAGGGCTGCATCAGGTCCAGCGGCTTGAGAAGGCCATAGAGGCCGGACAGAATGCGCAGGTGCGACTGGGCAAATGCGAGGTCGTCGTCGCTCAGGCTTGCGGCCTCGAGCCCGCCATAGACGTCGCCCTTGAACGCCAGCAGGGCCTGCTTGGCGTTTTCCGGGGTGAAGGGGCGCGACCAGCTTTCGTAACGCGCGACGTTGAGGCTGGCGAGCTTGTCGCTGAGCTTCATCAGGCCGGCCAGGTCCTGCACCGAGAGCTTGCGCAGCTCGTCGATCAGCAGTTCCGACTGGTCGAGCCAGTCCGGCTGCGAATAGCGCTCGGTGGCGGCCGGGGTTTCGTAATCCAGGGTCTTGGCGGGGGAAATGACAATCAGCATGGCTTCGTGATCGGTTGCATCGGTTTGCCAGTGATCATACGCAGATCGGGGAGGCAAAAAAGCAACGGCAGGCTTGGCCAGTCCATTACCCATAAGCTCTGAACGGCGACTTGTGGGTAAAGGGCAGGGCTTGGCTACCACCCCATGTGAGCCATGCACGCAGATGCGACCTGGATGGCATGGGTCTCATCGATGATGCCGTCGGTCGAGGCGATGCGGTCTATGCAGCCGAGCAGCTGTTCGGCAAAGGGTTTCAGCGTCTCGATATCGCCGCTGCGCCTGACCGTCGCTTCGACGCGCTTGCTGGCCAGTGCCCAGTCCGCCGAGGTGGCCAGGCGGTTGGCGTAGGAGGCCCGGCTCCAGTCATGCACCGAGCTGGCATGCAGGGAGCCGCCCTGAAACCATTCGTTCGCCTTGGCGTGGGCCGGCGACAGCAGCGTGACCGCTGACAGAACGACCGCTGCAACGCTCGGAGCCTTCATCCTGAATGGCGGCGATCAGTTGCGCAGGCGGCTGTCGAGTTCGTCGACGACTTCGCACCAGTCCGAGTCTTCGTCAAAAGCCTCGCGCAGAAATTCAGCCTGGGACTCGGTCCAGAAGGTGGCCTTGTCCAGGCGGATGTCCTGGCTGAAAAGCCGATGGGTGCGAATGAACTGCTCGACCTCGCGTTCGCCGCTGGGAAGCCCGAGCTGCTCGAAAAGATTGTGCATATTGTGTTGCGACGTATCCATGACGAACTCCTGCCATCGGGGATATTCAGAGCACTATGGAGTTTTGTTCAGGAAACCGTGAAAGTCAAAGCCGCCGCCGGCGCGGCGGGATGGGCGGCTCGGCCGGCTCCGGCTCAAGACGACCCTTGTCACTTTTGTGTATCATAGCGGCCAAACCCCTTGTCAGGCTTCTGCGAGCACAGCGAGCGTCATGAGTAAAAAGACAGTCCTTACCGGTATCACCACGACCGGTACCCCCCATATCGGCAATTACCTCGGGGCGATCAAGCCCGCAATCGAGGCCAGCCGCAACCCGGCCTACAACAGCTACTTTTTCCTGGCCGATTACCACGCCCTGATCAAGTGCCATGACCCGGGCCGGGTGGCGCGCTCGACCCGCGAAATCGCGGCAACCTGGCTCGCACTGGGGCTTGATACCGATGTGGCGACCTATTACCGCCAGACCGATATCCCCGAGATACCGGAGCTGACCTGGATCCTGACCTGCATGACGTCCAAGGGACTGATGAACCGTGCCCACGCTTACAAGGCGGCGACCGATGCCAACCGCGAGGCGGGTAATGCCGATCTCGATGACGGCGTGACCATGGGGCTGTTCAGCTATCCGATCCTGATGGCGGCCGATATCCTGATGTTCAATGCCGATATCATTCCGGTGGGACGGGATCAGATCCAGCATATCGAGATGGCGCGGGATGTGGCCGGCCGTTTCAACCATGTGTTCGAACCGCTGTTCACGCTGCCCGAAGCCCAGGTCGACGAGCAGACCCAGCTGATTCCGGGCCTCGATGGACGCAAGATGTCCAAGAGCTACGACAATACCATCCCGCTGTTCTGCTCCAGCGACGAGCTGCGCAGGCTGATCAACCAGATCACCACCGACCTGCGCGAGCCGGGGAGCCCAAGGATCCGGACAGCAGCACCCTGTTCCAGCTCTACAGCTGTTTTGCCGAGAGTCACGAGATCGAGGCGGTGCGCAGGCAGTATCTCGAAGGCATCGCCTGGGGCGACGCCAAGAAGCAGCTGTTCGAATACCTGGACGCCAAACTCAGCGAGCCGCGCAACCGCTACAACGAACTGATGAACGACCTGGGTCACGTCGAAGACGTACTGCAAAAGGGCGCCGAGAAAGCCCGTGCCCAGGCCGCGCCGCTGCTCGAGAAGGTCCGCATCGCCGCCGGTATCCGCCCGCTGACCTACGTGCCGGCTGCCGTTCAGACCGAGGCGAAGAAAAAGGAGAAGTCGGCGGAGGAGCTGGCCCGTGCCGAAGAGGGGCGCCGGCGGGCGATTCTGCTGCAGCTGCAGCCGCTGCTCGATGAGGTCGCGAATGCCGAGGACAAGGCGGCGGTGGCCCGGGCGATTGTGGCCGGCAAGACCGAAGAGGTCGAAAACCTGAAGAAGAAGGCGAAGCAGAAGGCTCAGAACGAACTGGACCTGCTGCGCGAAGAACTGGCGGCCTATCTCTGATCCCTGGCCCGAACCGAATCCTGCTGGAGGCACCCATGTACAACACCCTCGTGAGTGCGGAGCAGGTCCGGCGGCACCTCGGTGACTGGTGCCTGCTCGACTGTCGCTTCAGTCTCGCCGATACCGGCTACGGCCGCCGGGTCTATGGCGAGGGGCATATAGCGGGTGCCCGCTTTCTCGATCTGGATCGGGACCTGTCGTCGCCGGTCGGCCCGCGGACGGGACGGCATCCGTTGCCGGTCCCCGGGCGGCTGAATGCGCGCCTGCGTCAGTGCGGCGTCGGGCCCGGCGTTCAGGTTGTGGTCTACGACGATTGCGGCGGCGCCATGGCTGCCCGTGCCTGGTGGCTGTTGCGCTGGCTCGGGCATGATGCGGTGGCACTGCTCGATGGCGGTTATCCGGCCTGGCTGGCCCTTGGCGGCGAGACACAGCAGACGCCTCCGGCCGACGCGGATTCAGGTTGGCGTGCCGAGTGTGACGGGCAGGCGGTCGTCGACGTCGATGAAGTGGAAGCCGGTCTCAGGGCGCCGGCCTTCACCCTGGTCGATGCGCGCAGCGCCGAACGCTTTCGCGGCGAGCAGGAGCCGATCGACCCGGTGGCCGGCCATATCCCCGGCTCCCTCAACCGGCCGTTGAGCGAGAATCTGGCCGGCGGGCTGTTCAAGGAGGCCGCGCAACTTCGGCTGGAGTGGCAGGCGCTGCTGGGGGATCGCGATCCCGCGTCGGTGGTGCACCTGTGCGGCTCCGGCGTGACGGCCTGTCACAATCTGCTGTCGATGGAGGTCGCGGGTCTTGCCGGCTCGCGTCTTTATGCCGGCTCCTGGAGCGAGTGGATAAGGGATCCGGCGCGCCCGGTCGCGACCGGTGCCGGCTGACGGCTGTCGTCGCTGACTGTCATTAAACTTTCGTAGTGTCTCCGTAGTCTATACTGAGTAGTTAAGACAACGACAAGAATGAGTGGAGACGGGCGGATGCAGATCAAAGAACGCGTCAGAAAAATAGCGGTGCTGGATATCGACGGCGAAAGTTTCGAGGTGGACGGCCATTACAGGGGCCAGGAGTCCAAGGTGAGCTGGTATACCGTGACCCGCAGCCGGGATCACAGTGTCACGGTCGATCATCTCGCCCAGTTTCCGAGCTGTGACAAGATTCGCAGCCTGATTCACTGATCCCGGGAGGTACGCCAGGAACAGAGGGTGCCTGTGTTACGACCAGGGAAGGTCAGCAAAAGGAGCCGAAAGGCTCCTTTTGCGTCTGTGAGCGCCTACTGAACCAGCTCGTTCTCGCTGAACAGGCCCTCGAACAGCGCTGTCGAGAGGTAGCGCTCGCCGGAGTCCGGCAGGATCACGACAATATGCTTGCCGGCGAAAGCCGGGTCGTTGGCGATGCGCAGCGCGGCGCAGGTGGCGGCGCCGCAGGAAATGCCGGCCAGGATGCCTTCCTTCTCCATCAGCGCCCGGGCGGTGGCGATGGCATCGTCATTGCCGACCTGCTCGACCCGATCGACCAGCTCCAGGTCGAGGTTGGCCGGCACGAATCCCGCACCTATACCCTGGATCTTGTGGGGTGCCGGCTTGATTTCCACCCCTTCCAGCGTCTGGCTGATGACCGGTGAGTCGGTGGGCTCGACCGCAACCGAGGTGATCGCCTTGCCTTCCGTCTGCTTGATGTAGCGCGATACCCCGGTGATGGTGCCGCCGGTGCCGACGCCGGCCACCAGGACGTCGATCAGACCCTCGGTATCCTGCCAGATTTCCGGGCCGGTGGTTTTCTCGTGAATGGCGGGGTTCGCCGGGTTCTCGAACTGCTGCAGCATCAGGTGGCTGTCGGCGTTGGCCGCAACCAGCTCCCGGGCTTTCTCGATCGCACCCTTCATGCCCTTGGCCGGTTCCGTCAGCACGATTTCGGCGCCGAGGGCCTTCATCAGCTTGCGTCGCTCCAGGCTCATCGACGAAGGCATCGTCAACACCAGGCGGTAGCCGCGGGAGGCCGCGACAAACGCCAGGGCGATGCCGGTGTTGCCGCTGGTCGGTTCGACCAGTGTCATGCCCGGCTTCAATCGTCCGGACTCCTCTGCGGCCCAGATCATGCTGGCACCGATGCGGCATTTCACCGAGCCGGCCGGGTTGCGTGCCTCGATCTTGGCGTAGAGATTGGCGTTGGGGGCCAGGTGCTTGAGCCGGACCAGCGGGGTATTGCCGATCGACTGGGAGTTGTCCTCGTAAACCTTCATGATCATCCTTACGTCTGGTTAGCAGCTGTTCTTTATAGCGGACCCCGGCGCTTTGTTAAAGGGCGGCGCCAGGCCTTACAATAGCGGACTTCCGGGGAAAGGGTGTCAAAATGCGTCTGTTGATGAAGTTGATGGCGCCGGCCATTTTCTGGCTGGCCTACGGGCTCTTCCGCTCGCGGCTGCTGCGGTCGTCGAAACGCAAACACGACCTGGTCATGAAACTGTTCCGCTTCGCCGCCGACAACGGCAGCCGGCGTGCCCTGTCGGTATACGGACATTTGCTGCATTTTCGCGGCGAAGGCATCGCCAACCGCATCCAGGGCGCGCTCTATCTCGAACGCGCCGCCGGAATGGGGGACGCCAGGGCCTGTTACCAGATGGGGCGCATCAGCGAGCAGGGTTTCGAACATCGCTTTTCGCCCGATCCCGTCCGTGCGTTGCATTACTATCGTCTGGCGGCGCAGCAGCGACATCCGCTGGCACTGAGGCGGCTGGTGGAGGTCTATCGCGACGGCGGGCTCGGGCAGACGCCGGATCCCGCCGAGCGGGCGCGCTGGGAGGCATTGATACCGGACTCTGCAGGCGCCTGACGTGTGGCAGATTCTATGGTTCATGGCCACCCCTGATCGTGACAGGTGCCATGGCCGGTATTGCGTAGGAGCCTCGCCCCGAGGCGAAAGGTTCCGGTACCGAGGTTGTTCGCACCGGGGCGGCGCTCCTACGGCGGGCGCCGAAATTTCCGAGGCCGGCTTTAGCCGCGAACAGCCGCCCTGAGTGCCATCCTTTGTGTGGGCTAATCCGGCTTTTTCAGTCGCACGCGGAAACGCAGCACCCTCTTGTCCTCGGCGGGGATGTCCAGAGTCCACTGGGCGCGGCCACTGTTTTCCTGCTGCATCGGCAGGCTGCTGTGTTCCAGGGACCAGGGCTGGGTGAAATTGACCGCCAGCTGCAGCTGCTTGTCGGCGGCGGCGCTGTTGCGCACCAGTACCTCGTATTCGAGCAACTGGCTGTCATACTCCTTGCTGAACAGTGTCTGCTGGCGCTCTATGCTCAGGTCGAAGGCATCGCCGAGCTGCAGCTCCACGTCCTGGCCTGTGGCCGTATGGTCGATCCGGGCGCCGCCGACGAACTGCAGCCGGCCCTGTTCATCGGGGGCGAAGGTGCGCACGGCGCCGGCCGGCAACGGCTGATCGGCGCCATTGCGAAAGGCCAGCCAGGTCTGTGCGGGGGACTTGTGGCGCTGGTTGTCCAGTCGCGGTATCACCAGGAACTCGTGCCGGTATTCCCGCTTGACCGGCAGTGCCGCCTGGCTGACCAGCGGCAGCTGCTTGTGTTGCTGATCGAGCAGGCTGGTGCGCTGGGGCAGGCTGTAGAGGTGATAGTCCTGGAAGGCCTCCGGTGCCATGCCACTGGCGTCGGCCATGGCCGCCATTGCCAGGTTGGCCTTGCGGTAGGCTTCCGGTGCCGGTTGATTGATCGTGCCGGCCAGTAGCTGGAAACCGGCATCCCGAAAGTCGGTACCGGTATCGTTGTGCAGGGTGGCAAGACCTTCCAGTGCCATACGCTGGCCATTGGCGTCCAGGTTCAGCACGTAGTCCATCTGCCAGCTCAGTCCGCCGGTCAGGTAGCTGATGGTGGCCGGCGCCGGTGCCGGGGTTCCCTGGCTGCGAAACTCGAGACTCGGGCGGCTGATCAGGTGAGCCGGCAGCTGCGGGAAGATGAATCGCCAGTCCTGACCCAGCGGAATGCTCTCGATCTGCTCGTTGCGGCGCACCAGGGCGCGGTCGCCCTCGATGCTCAGCAGTGTTACCGCGCTGAGGCTCTCTTCGCCGTCGGCGGGGTTGCGTCGCGCCAGGCTCAGTTCACGACCGAGATAGTGTTGCAGCAGCGAGTGGTGATTCAGCAGGTTGGTGTTGAGCGTCTGCTCCAGGATGGCGCCGGCGCCGTTGATCGACAGCGTCTCGGTCTGCATCTGGCGGCTGACATCCTCGATGACCACCGGCTGGCCGGCGCTCAGTGCCGGCAGTTGCCGGGTATCCCGCACCAGCCCCAGGTTCTGATTGTAGACGGTCAGCGACAGCGCCTGGCGGGCGCCGGCGTCGACCGGCAGCGTTGTCTCGGCCTGCAGCGGGCAGACGATGAAGGCCGTCAGGGCCAGGCTGTAGCGGTTAAGAGGGGCTCGCATCGAAATTCTCCATTTTCTCGTCATCGGGCGGCAATCGTTCAATTCGGCAGGTCGACCGCCACGCGGAAACCCCAGCTCGAACGGCGGGCCCCCGGCGGGTGCCGGTAGCGGCTCGATGATCTCACCAGCCGGCCGATGTCGAACCAGGAGCCGCCACGCATCACCCGAAACTCGCAGGTGGCGGCGGTACGGGACGAACCGTCGTCCGGCGCACCTTCGTAAGTATCGGCATAACAGTCCTGGACCCATTCATCGACATTGCCGTTGAGATCGTGCAGGCCCCAGGGTTGGCGCTCAGGCTTGCGGCCGGCGCCGGCTGGCGACCGTCCCATTCGCTGCCGCATTCGTCACAGACCGCATTGCCGCTGCCAAGTTCAGTGCCCCACCACCAGGGCGTCCCGGTGCCGGCGCGGGCGGCATACTCCCATTCCGCTTCCGTGGGCAGGCGATAGGGCTGACCGGATTCGGCCGCCAGCCAGCGGGCATAGGCCCGGGCATCCTCCCAACTGACGTTGACGACCGGTATGGCGCCGCGGCCCCAGCCATTGTCGTCGGGCCGGGCGCGGCCGGTGGCGTCGGCAAAGCGGTCGTATTGCTCGAAGGTCACCTCGTGACGGGCCAGTGCAACTCCGTATTCGATCCTGACCCGGTGCACCGGGCGTTCGTTATCGTCGCTCAGTTTCGAGTCGGAGCCCATCAGGAAACTGCCGCGGGGCAGCGGTACCATCTCAGGGCCGAAGCCGCCACTGTCGAGTTCATCGCGAAAGGCGCCGGCCGCTTTGTCGACTCTGGTCGTCGCGTCCGCGCTGGATGCGGCGGCACTGACGGTCGCAGGCGCGGCATCGGTTTCGGCTTTGTGATGGACGGGAAGCGCGGTCAGCCCCGCGCTGGCGGCGGCCAGGCCGGGAAGAGCGGTATCGGCTCCGCTGGGGGACGATTGCAGAGCCTGCAGCGCGGTTTGTACGTCGGCGCCCTGCCGGGCGACCTCGAGCAGCTGCTCCCGGGTGCTGTCGAGCTGGCGCTGGCTGGCCCAGAGTCCCAGCCAGAAGCCCAGTGCCAGTCCGCCGAAAAACAGGCCTGCATAGACCGCGAGCCTCGGATTGAACCAGGCCGGCATTTGTAGCGCGCCGGCGCCGGCAGCCGTATCGGTTGTCGCTGCCGGGGTCAGGCGCTTGAGCCAGGATGCCAGACGCCGGCGCAGCGGCGCGGACGGTTGCGACTCGGTGAGATTGCTGTCTTCGGGGAGGAGTTCGGCTGGGGGTTCGGGGGCGGGCCTGGCCGGCGGTTTCGGCGCCTTGGGATCGAACAGCTGCCGGACCCAGGCCGCCGTGCCCGCTGTGCGCGGTACGTCCTCTGCGGCCAGTGCCTCCTGCAGCAGCGACCACTGGTCGGGACTGATCCTGGACGGTCGAGACAGCTTGGCAGGGTCGCGTTCCTGGCCGGCCGACGGCCAGGGCAGGGCGCCGCTCAACAGCTCAAAGGCGATCACCGCCAGGGCGTGGCGGTCGATGGCGGCGCCGGTCGCTGTCTCCGACTGATAGAGTCCTGGTGCGAGGGCGTTCGGGTTGAGCATGCCCGCGGCCGACTCGACGCAGGCGGCGGTGGCGAAGCCGAACAGCTTGACGCCACCCTGGCGGTTGATGAAGACCTGGTCCGGTGTCAGGGCGCCATGGGGCAGGCGCAGCTTGCCAAAACCGGCATCGAGGGCCAGTGCCAGCTGTCCCAGCAGGGCTCGTTTCTGTGCGCTCGGCAGCTTGCGGCCGCGGCCCTTGTCCAGCAGTCCGGTGAGGGTCAGGCCATCGAGCGCTTCGTGGGCGCTGAACAGCAGGCCGCTGCGGTCGAGGAAGTAGCCGTAACTGGCGACGATGTGATCGTGGGACAGGGACTTGCATAGCGTCAGCTGCTTCTTGAAGGCATTGACGAAGCGGCTGTTGCGCAACAGCGGCGGATTCAGGATCAGCAGGCTGACCGTCGCCTGAGGCGTGGTGCTAAGGTCACGCGCAAGCCATATGACGCCGAACAGGTGTTCGCCGAGGGCTTCGCCGAGGCGGAAGCGGTGGTGTTCCGGGCCGAGAATCAGGCCGCTGGCGAGAGACGGGTACTGCTTGTCCGTAGGCGTTTCCATCGCGGGCCTTGTACAGAGTCGTTACAGGTTACGCGTGACGCGTCACCTGTCCGAGCGAGTCGCTTGTCTTTTACGCGTAACCCGTAACTTTCGGTCAAACGGCCGAGGTGTCCAGCGGCGCGAAGCTCTTGACCAGTTCGTCGACGGCCTTCATCTGGGCGAGATAGGGCTCGAGCTTGGCCAGCGGCAGGGCACAGGGACCGTCGCACTTGGCCTTCTCGGGCTCGGGGTGAGCTTCGAGGAAGAGGCCGGCAATGCCCTGGGAGAGACCGGCGCGGGACAGCTGCGCGACCATCGCGCGACGACCGTCGGCGGAGTCTGACCGACCGCCCGGCATCTGCAGTGCATGGGTGGCATCGAACATCACCGGATAGCCGAACTCTTTCATGATGGTGAAGCCGAGCATATCGACGATCAGGTTGTTGTAACCGAAGCAGCTGCCGCGCTCGCACAGGATCAGGCGGTCGTTGCCGGCCTCCTCGCACTTGTGCAGGATATGCTTCATTTCGTGGGGCGCGAGGAACTGGGCTTTCTTGATATTGATCGCGGCATCGGTCCCGGCCATGGCGCTGACCAGGTCGGTCTGACGCGACAGAAAGGCCGGCAGCTGTATGATGTCGCACACTTCGGCGGCCGGTGCGGCCTGATAGGGCTCATGGACATCGCTGATGATCGGTACGTTGAAGGTGTTCTTCACCTCTTCGAGAATCTTCAGGCCTTCGTCGAGGCCCGGACCGCGGAAGGAGCTCAGCGACGAACGGTTGGCCTTGTCGAAGGAGGCCTTGAAGACATAGGGAATACCCAGCTTGCCGGTGACTTCGACATAGTGCTCGGCGATCTGGAGGGCCAGGTCGCGGGATTCGAGTACGTTCATGCCTCCGAACAGCACCATGGGCTTGTCGTTGGCGATCTCGATGTTGCCAACCTGTACGACTTTCTGCTGCATCTTTTCCTACCGTTAGCGGGTGTCTTGGAGAGCGGGCTGCGCCGTCACCCGGCGCCGGACCGCCTTGGCGGCGGGGACCCGGTCGAATGGCCCCGATTATAGGTCATTCGCCGGGAAAAGTGCGGCGTATTTGGCGATCCACTCCAGCGCCGCCTCGTCTTCACTGAGCAGCCGGCCCTGCTCTTCCCGCATGCGCAGGCGATAGCGGCGGATATGGCAGACCTGTTCGAACATCCGCATGCGCATCGCGTGCTCGCCGTTGGCAAAGAGGATGCCGAGTTCGTAACCGCCCCGCCCGGGATGGCACCAGTCGATACGGCCGGTGATATTCGGGCAGTAGATCATGCCATGGGCGCTGATACTGACCTGCTGTCCGCACTCGAGCTGGGCGAGGGATCTGCAGACAAGGCCCAGGGGCATGGCTGTTGCGTCAGGGGCGAGAGGACGTTCGACGACTTCCAGGTCGAGCGGGATCTCGTCCGGGTGCCGGATAAAGAGTTGCAGGTTGCTCATGACAACCTCCGCAGTCCAGAAAAACTTGGACGTCGGTGAATGAATCGGGGGTGCTGGATCAGACCTCGGTTCATTCACCGGCTCCCTTGGAAATCGGAAATTCGAGTCCCGTTGCATTTCTGGGTTTTGAGCCTCGAAAAGGCCCGCTATGGCTCGTTTCCCGTTTCCATACCTACAGTATATCGGCCGAGGTGAAAGTAACCTGAACAGAAGGGATCAAATTTTTTCGGCTCTTTCCGGTTTGTATCAGCGGCAACTGATAGCCGGGGGGATGCTGTACCGATAACTGAACACTCAGAGGGTCAGCAGGAGTTCGCCGGCCATCCAGCTGGCGGCCAGTACGGCCAGGAAGCAGCCGTGGGCATACCAGCGATAATGGCGC
The DNA here is from genome assembly GCF_042661465.1 of Marinobacterium aestuariivivens. NCBI lineage: Bacteria > Pseudomonadati > Pseudomonadota > Gammaproteobacteria > Oceanospirillales > Oceanospirillaceae > Marinobacterium > Marinobacterium aestuariivivens. The sequence goes on from NZ_JBHSWE010000001.1 coordinate 3,497,601, forward strand.
GACAGCTTTTCCTCGTCATGGGTCGAGAGCAGATAGGGCTGATCGCTCTCGTCGGGGCAGTTGAGGATATGCATCGTCGGCAACGCATGCAGCTGACGCTGCTGCTGCCGGGCCTGGCGCTGTGCTTCGGTCTGGACGCGCTGCCATTCATCCGTGTCCAGCTGGCCGTTGCCGTCGCTGTCGAAACGTGCGAGCAGATCGTCATAGCGGGTCTTCCAGCGCCGGATCAGTTCGCCGGCGGTGCTGTCCCGATCGAGCTGGTCGCGGCCGCCACCGACGCTCTGAAAGCGCCCCAGGGCATAAAGGGTTTCATACTCGAGGATCAGCTCCTCCAGATAGCGATAGCGCCGGCCGAAACTCAGGGAGATATTCAACAGCGAGCCACTGCGGGCGGGACGGGCGCCGGGCATCGGCGTGCTGCCGTACCAGCGACGCCGGCTCTCGGCCCGGATCCGGGCGCCCTCGGGATCGATCTGGCAGATGCCGCTGCCGTCGTCGAGCTGGAACCACTGGCTCGAGGTGCCCTCTTTTTCGGTCACCCAGCGGCGGTTCTTGCCGCTGCCTTTCTCGCGCTCGACCCGGTAGTGGTACCAGAGGCATTCGTTGCCGGTGAGCGGCGAGCGCACCGGACCCTCGGGACCCGGCAATGCCTGGCCGACCAGTTCGACATAGCCCTGGTGGGCCGAGCGCACCCGGGCTGTCGGGGTATCGGCGATCAGGCGGTAGCGCCGCAGCTGGCGGAATCCATACCAGGTTCCGGCGGCGACGATGCCGGCGCAAAGCAGCAGAAACAGCAGGCGCTCATGGTACTCGAGGCCGGTGACGTCTATCAGCATCAGCCGAACAGTGCCCTGATATCCACGTCGGCCTTCTGCTCCTCTTCGAACTCCAGCAGGTCCGCGGCCCTGAAGCCGAACCTGCCGGCGACCAGGTTGTCGGGGAACTGTTCGATGCGGATATTGTTGAGGTTGACCGACTCGTTGTAGAACTCGCGCCGGTCGGCGATCGCGGTTTCGAGGCCGGTGATGCGCGACTGCAGGTGTTGAAAGGACTCGTTGGCCTTGAGGTCGGGGTAGGCTTCGGCGACGGCGAAGAGGTTGCCGAGGCCGAAACGCAGCTGGGTTTCGGCCTTGCCGAGCGCCTTCACATCCTGGGCTTCACGGGCTTCGGAGACCGAACTGCGGGCCCGCATCACGGCCTCGAGGGTTTGCTGCTCGTAGCCCATGTACTGCTTGCAGGTCTCGACCAGCTTGGGCAGTTCGTCGTGACGCTGCTTGAGCAGCACGTCGATATTGGCCCAGGCCTTGGATACGTTGTGCTTGAGGCGCACCAGGTTGTTGTACAGCGTGATGCCGTACAACAGCAGCAGTACCAGTGCGGCCAGTACGATCAGGGTAACGGGGTCCATGGCGGTCGTCCTTGGCGTTCTTTTTCCGAACTATAGCGTAATGGAAGCAGGTGAGTCGCCAGGAATGGTGCGGTGCGCTCCGCTTACCGGCACCCTACGGCCTGTGGGAGCCCGGTCTCCGGGCGAACAGACCTGGCACCGGGGTTGTTCGCCCACAGAGTGGGCTCCCACATTCGGCTTACCGCTTGTTAAATATTCCCGCCGCCCATCAATTCGACGACCACGGTCTTGATGACGAAGGCGAAGAGGCCCATGCCGAGGACGACGAACAGCATGGCGGTGCCGAACTTGCCGGCCTTCGACTTTTTCGCCAGGTCGTAAATGATGAAAAACACGAAGGCCGCGAACATGGCGAGGCCAATGTTCAGGGCGATGGATTCCATTTCAGCCAGACGCATGCAGGGCTCCTCTGAAAAAGGGATAAAAAGAAGAGGGGAAAAATTGGTCGGCAATTGTACAGCAATGCTGCCCGCCAAAGAACCGGTGTTTTGTAGGTGTATTTTTTCTGCATGATTGTGCTTCGCGGCGGTGTCTGCCGGCCCTGAACGCAACGGCCGGCTGATGGTTCAGGTTGGTGCGTTGCGCCAATAGGGGCGCGGCCTGCACCCTGAGGGCGCATTCCGGCAGGCCAGGGTCGCACCTGGACAGCTCCTGTCAGCCTGGAGGCGCCGAGAGAAAGGGCTCCGGCGCCATTCGGCGACAGTTGGCACCCCTTTGCAGAATTCCCGTCGCAGAAAAACCTCTGCAAAAAGTACTGCGCATGTTTCTGACTGATGCACTTAATCGAAGAAGGGGTGACTGTTGATGAATACCGGTAAATCAAAGTCCAGGCTGCTGTTCGGTTCGATGTCCGCGCTGGCGCTGTCGGTCTCGATGAATGTGGCAGTGGCGGCGGAAGACACCATCAAGGTCGGCGTCCTGCATTCGCTCTCCGGCACCATGGCGATCAGCGAAACCACGCTGAAGGACACCATGCTGATGCTGATCGAGGAGCAGAACAGGAAAGGCGGTCTGCTGGGGAGGAAGCTGGAGCCGGTGGTGGTGGATCCGGCCTCGAACTGGCCGCTGTTCGCCGAGAAAGCCCGCGAGCTGGTGGAGAAAAACGGCGTTGATGCGGTGTTCGGCTGCTGGACCTCGGTATCCCGCAAATCGGTATTGCCGGTGTTCGAGGAGCTGAACAGCCTGCTGTTCTATCCGGTGCAGTACGAGGGCGAAGAGTCGTCGAAAAACGTCTTCTACACCGGTGCCGCGCCCAACCAGCAGGCCGTGCCGGCCGTCGACTACCTGATGAACGACCTCGGTGTCGAACGCTGGGTGCTGGCCGGTACCGACTATGTCTATCCGCGCACCACCAACAAGATCCTCGAAGCCTACCTGAAAGCCAAAGGCGTGGCGGCCGAGGACATCATGATCAACTACACGCCCTTCGGACACTCCGACTGGCAGTCGATCGTCTCGGACATCAAGAAATTCGGTTCCGAGGGCAAGAAGACCGCCGTCGTCTCGACGATCAACGGTGACGCCAATGTGCCCTTCTACAAGGAGCTGGGCGCCCAGGGCGTCTCGGCCGGCGATATTCCGGTGGTGGCCTTCTCGGTGGGCGAAGAGGAGCTCTCCGGCATCGACACCGCGCCGCTGGTCGGCCATCTCGCAGCCTGGAACTACTTCATGAGCGTCGATTCAGAGGCCAACGACGGCTTTATCGACAGCTGGCACAGCTATATCAAGGACGACAAGCGCGTTTCCAACGATCCGATGGAGGCCCACTACATCGGCTTCAACATGTGGGTCGAGGCGGTCAAGAAGGCCGGCACCACCGATCCGGCCGCGGTGCAGGATGCCATTGTCGGTGTCTCGGTGCCGAACCTCACCGGCGGTTACTCCACCATGATGCCGAACCATCATATCACCAAGCCCGTGCTGATCGGCGAAATCCAGGATGACGGTCAGTTCGAGGTGGTCTGGGAAACCTCCGGCACCGTGGCCGGCGATGCCTGGTCCGACTATCTGGAAGGCTCGAAGGACATTATCTCCGACTGGCGGGCACCGCTGTCATGCGGCAACTACAACACCAGGACCGGCAAGTGCTCGGGTCAGAACTTCTGATCTGACAGGGCAGGGACAGATCTGTCCCTGCCAGCACCGACTCTGTGCCGGCACGCCGCTGTGCCGGTGTCCGATCTGAGACACCTGTTGGAGAACCCATGCCCATGGCCCGGCTGCTGCCCTTTTTCGCGCTCTGGATGCTGATCACCGTGCTGCTTGCTCTGTCGATGGAGAGCCGGGCTGCCACGGACGATACGCTGCAGGAGGCGAGTGCGTTACTGGTGCAGAAATTCGACGCGCGCGCACAGGCAGTCAGTCTGTTGGTGGAGCGCAATCATCCCCGTACCCGCGAGATCCTGCGTCTGCTGCAGCAGGGCGAGCTGTACTATCGCAAGCGCGACGATCGCCTGTTCGTGATCGGGAATCACGAGACCGGCGCTCCGGCCGTCGATCTGCTGGACGGGAGCCGTATCGACATCGGGAAAACCCGCGACTTCAAGCGGGTGACGCTGAACAACCAGATGCGTGGCCAGATCAGCCAGGCGCTGGCGGAGCTCGGCCTCAAATCGGAGGACCCGCAACGCCGGGCTTCGGCGGTGCGCGAACTGCTCGGCGCCCTGGATGACGAGACGGTGGCGGTGCTGCGCAACCGCATCGCCAGCGAGCCGGTCACGGAGGTGCGGGATCTGATGACGCTGGCGCTGGCTATCCGGGATCTTGGCCAGGAGACGAGGCGGCCCGGCTGTTGGCGGTCGAGCGCCTCGAGGGCTCGCTCGAACCGCCGGTGCGCAATGCGCTGAGCGCGCTGCTGGCCTCGGATGTCAGTGCCCCGCTCAGGCAGCGGGCGCAGCTGGCGCTGAACGGCATCGACGAAAAGGTGCGCTACTACGGCATGCTCGAAACGCTCTACTTCGGCATCAGCCTCGGGTCGGTACTGGTACTGGCCGGTATCGGTCTGGCGATCACTTTCGGTGTCATGGGCGTGATCAACATGGCCCACGGCGAGCTGATCATGCTCGGTGCCTACACCACCTACGTGATCCAGCAACTGATGCCCAATCATATCGGGGCTTCCATTCTGGTGGCGATACCGGCGGCCTTCCTGGTGTCGGCCCTGGTCGGCATCGCCATCGAGCGCGGCGTGATCCGCTTCCTCTATGGCCGCCCGCTGGAAACGCTGCTGGCGACCTTCGGCATCAGCCTGATACTGCAGCAGGCGGTGCGCTCGATCTTCTCGCCGCTGAACCGTTCGGTGGCGACACCCGACTGGATGAGCGGTCTGGTCGAGATCAATCCGGTGTTTTCGCTGACCCTGAGCCGGCTCTACATCATCCTGTTCTGCCTGCTGGTCTTCCTCGCCCTGGTGCTGGTGCTCAAGCGTACGTCGCTGGGCCTGCAGGTTCGCGCCGTGTCCCAGAACCGGGCCATGGCCCGGGCGATGGGGGTGCGTTCGAAGTGGGTCGATGCAATGACTTTCGGTCTCGGCTCCGGCGTGGCGGGCGTCGCCGGTGTGGCGCTGTCGCAACTGACCAACGTCGGTCCGAACCTCGGCCAGGCCTATATCATCGATTCCTTCATGGTGGTGGTGTTCGGCGGTGTCGGCAATCTCTGGGGCACCCTGGTCGCGGGCCTCAGCCTCGGCGTCGCCAACAAGGTGCTGGAGCCCTGGGCCGGCGCGGTGCTGGCCAAGATCCTGGTGCTGGTGTTCATCATCCTGTTCATTCAGAAGCGCCCGCGCGGGTTATTTCCGCAGCGTGGTCGTGCGGCGGAGGGCTGAGCCATGCTGTTGGGCGTAGCGAGAAATGTGACGGGCGCGGCCTGTTTCCCCATCAACGGCGGTCGTGCGGCGGAGGGCTGAAGCATGCTGTCACTGAAAGCGCTCAAGGAAGACCGCGGCGGCCAGGTACTGCTGGGCGTGCTGCTGGCACTGACGATCCTGGTGCCGTTGCTGAATCTGGTGGTACCCGAAGGGCATCCGCTGCACGTGCCGACCTATACCGTCACCCTGATGGGCAAGTACCTGACGCTGGCGCTGCTGGCGGTGGCGGTCGACCTGGTCTGGGGCTATCTCGGCATCCTGACCCTGGGACATGCGGCCTTTTTCGCCCTCGGCGGCTATGCCATGGGCATGTACCTGATGCGCCAGATCGGCGACCGCGGCGTCTACGGCAATCCGCAGCTGCCGGATTTCATGGTATTCCTGAACTGGGACGCACTGCCCTGGTTCTGGCACGGCTTCGATCAGTTCTGGTTCGCCGCGCTGATGGTGCTGCTGGTGCCCGGCCTGCTGGCATTCGTCTTCGGCGCCCTGGCGTTCCGTTCGCGGGTCTCCGGCGTCTACCTGTCGATCATCACCCAGGCCCTGACCTATGCGCTGATGCTGGCCTTCTACCGCAACGAAATGGGTTTTGGCGGCAACAACGGCCTGACCGACTTCAAGGACCTGCTCGGCTTCGACCTCCAGGCCGACAGCACCCGCATCGGACTCTTCGTGGCCTCGGCGCTGGCGCTGATGCTCGGCTACCTGCTGTGCCGCGTGCTGATGGCGGGCCGGCTCGGACGGGTCTGCGTCGCGGTGCGCGATGCCGAGTCGCGGGCGCGCTTTCTCGGCTACCGGGTCGAGAACGTCAAGCTCGGGGTCTTCACCGTCTCGGCGATGCTGGCCGGTATCGCCGGCGCCCTCTACGTGCCTCAGGTCGGCATCATCAATCCCAACGAGTTCTCGCCGCTGAACTCCATCGAGGTGGTGGTCTGGGTCGCCGTCGGTGGTCGCGCCACCCTCTACGGCGCCGTGGTCGGGGCCCTGGTGATCAACTATGCCAAAACGTACCTGACCGCCGAGTTGCCGGAAGTCTGGCTGTTCGCCCTCGGCGGACTCTTCGTGATGGTGACGCTGCTGTTGCCGCAGGGGCTCACCGGATTTTGCGGCGCAAGGAGGCCCGCGCATGACCGTTGCCAGCATTTTCGAGCAGATGCTCGACCGTGATCATGTCTATCCGTTCATGCAGCGGTCGCAGCCGCACCGGGTGGACGTCAGCCACCAGGTGCTGCTGTACCTGGAAGGCATCTCGGTCAGCTTCGACGGTTTCCGGGCGATCGACGACCTGAACCTCTATATCAACGACGGCGAGCTGCGCTGCATCATCGGACCCAACGGTGCCGGCAAGACCACGATGATGGATATCATCACCGGCAAGACCCGCCCCGACAGCGGTTCGGCCTGGTTCGGTCAGAGCATCAACCTGCTCGAACTCGACGAGCCGGCGATCGCCCAGGCCGGCATCGGCCGCAAGTTCCAGAAACCGACGGTGTTCGAGTTTCTCAGCGTCGCGGAAAACCTGGAGCTGGCGATGGATGACGACCGAAAACTCTGGACCCTCCTGCGGGCGAAACTCAGCGGCGAGCAGCGCGACCATCTCGACAGCGTGCTGGAGATGATCGGCCTCGGGGAGCAGGCGGCGCTGCGGGCCGGCAGCCTGTCCCACGGCCAGAAGCAGTGGCTCGAGATCGGCATGCTGCTGATGCAGCGCCCGCGCCTGCTGCTGGTGGACGAGCCGGTCGCCGGCATGACCCATCAGGAGATGGACCGCACCGCCGAGCTGCTGATTTCACTCGCCGGCCGCCACTCGGTGGTGGTGGTCGAGCACGACATGGATTTCGTCCGCAACCTGGCCGCAGGCGGGCGCACCGTCACGGTACTGCACCAGGGGTCGGTGCTGGCGGAGGGCACCATGGATCAGGTGCAGAATGACCGGAAGGTCGTCGAAGTCTACCTGGGGAATGAGATGCTGAAGGTAAGCGGGCTCAATCAGTTCTACGGCGAGAGCCATACCCTCTGGGATATTGATCTCGAGGTGCCCGAAGGGGAGTGCACGGTGATGATGGGGCGAAATGGCGTCGGCAAGACCACCTTGTTGCAGTGCATCATGGGGCATCAGGCGGTGCGCAGCGGCACCATCGAGCTGGGGGGAGCGATTTGCTGGCCCGTTCGGTGGAGCAGCGCCCGCGGCTCGGGATCGGCTATGTGCCCCAGGGGCGGCAGATCTTTCCGCTGCTGACGGTCGAGGAAAACCTGCAGATCGGCCTGCCGGTGCGCAAAAGAGGCGACCGCAGGGTGCCCGACTATATCTTCGAGCTGTTCCCGGTGCTCAGGCAGATGCTCAACCGGCGCGGCGGGGATCTCTCCGGTGGTCAGCAGCAGCAGCTGGCGATCGGCCGGGCACTGGTGGTGGATCCGAAGCTGCTGATCCTCGACGAGCCGACCGAGGGCATTCAGCCCAACGTGGTACAGGAGATCGGCGATATCATCCGCCACCTGAACCGCGAGATCGGCCTGACGGTGCTGCTGGTCGAGCAGAAACTGCCGTTCGCGCGCAAGGTCGCCGACCGCTTCTGCATCCTCGACCGCGGCCGCAGCGTCGCCACCGGCGCGATGGACCAGCTCGACGATGGCCTGATCCGGCAGTATCTTACGGTTTAAGAGAAAGCGGCAAGCGACAAGCTACGAGCGGCAGGTGACCCTGAGACCACGTAGGAGCCGCGCCCCGCGGCGAACAGGGCCGGCACGGTGCTAACCCCGTTCGCTCCGGGGCGGCGCTCCTACGAGCGGGGCCGGTGGTTGCTATCACCCGCTACGCTTTCAATTTGGAGCTTATCCCATGAATATGGCTATACCTGAATCCCGCGGCTGGCAGGCGCGGCTGGAGCTGGGCTTCGAGCCCAGGCCCGGCCGGACGCGGCTGGTGCATCGCAGCCAGCGCGGACCGCTGGCGGTGCAGCGCCCCTTTTATCCCGAGACAGGCGTCTGTCACTGCTACCTGCTGCACCCGCCCGGCGGGGTGGTGGGCGGCGATGAACTGGAGATCGAGGTGCGGGTCGCGGCGGGTGCCCGGGCGTTGATCACGACGCCGGGGGCGACCAAGTTCTACCGCTCGGCCGGATTGACGGCCTTGCAGACGCAGCTCCTGCGAGTCGAAGCCGGAGCATCGCTCGAGTGGCTGCCGCAGGAGGCGATCTATTTCCCCGGCGCACGGGCCCGGTTGCGCAGTCGCATCGAGATCGACGAGGGTGGCCAGTTTCTCGGTTGGGAGCTGCACTGCCTGGGGCGGCCGGCCAACGGCGAGCGGTTCGATCAGGGTGCCGTCGACAGCCTGGCCGAGTTCTGGCTGGACGGGCAACGGGTGCTGCTCGACCGTCTGCAGGTGCTCGGCGATGATCAGTACCGGGCCGCTGCCGGTCTGCGCGGCCATGCGATGGCGGCTTCGCTGTATGCGGTCGGCGCCGACCAGACGATGCTCGATGCCGTGCAGCAGTTGATCGACGAGCGATTTGCACAACTGCCGGTCGGCGCAACCCTGGTCGATGGCGTGCTGGCGGTGCGAATGCTGGGGCAGAGTACCGAAGGTGTCCAGGCGGCACTGGTACCCGTATGGGGTCTGTTGCGTCAGGCGCTGCTTGGACTCGAGCCCTGCCCGCCACGGATCTGGGCCACCTGAAAAAAGACGGCAATCGGCTGCGACTTTGGTCTACACTCGGCTGTTCATCCTCGTTGCTCGGGAGCGCAGCCGATGACCAGAAACCGGTATCTGATCCTCAACGGCAACACCAATACGGCCATGACGCAGAGCATGGTGAGGCTTGCCGCGGACTGGTTCGGTGACGATGGGGAGGTTCGCGGTCTGAGTGCGGCCTCTGGATACCCCTATATCAACACCCGGGAGCACTGTGTCGCCGCCTGTGACGCGGTGCAGGAACTGCTGCAACAGCCGATCGCAGACGTCGATCTGGCGATCGTCGGCTGCTTTGGCCTGCCCGATATCGAGCGCCTGCGGGCGAGCGCACCCTATCCGCTGATCGATATGCTCGAGTCCGGTGTCCGGGCGGCGCGTCAACTCAGTGACCGGTTCGTCATTCTGACCGCCGGGCAGCAGTGGCCAGGCATGCTGCACCAGGAACTCGAGCGCCGTGGCCTGATGGGTGGCTGTATCGGCATCCGTGCACTGGATCAACTGGCGCTGGATCCCCTGAGCGAGCGCGATGCGCTGATCGAAACGATGGCGGACCAGGTGAAGGAGGCGGTCGAGGCGCTGCAACCCGGTGCGGTGCTGATCGGCGGAGCGGCCTTTGCCGGCATCGGCACCGAGCTGCAGGCGCAGTTCGAGATTCCGGTCATCGACTCGTTCCAGGCCACGCTGGCGCTGGCCGAGACGCTGCTGTCGATGCAGCATGCCGGTATCGACTGGCAGGAGGGCTTCAGGAGTCCCCGTCCCGGTCGCGATCGAAAAGTCGATGGAACCATCTGAGATCCTGTACCGGATCCCGGCTGCCTCGGCTGTCCGGCGTCCGGTCATGGTGCCGGGCCCGGTCGCCCCTGTTGTAGTGGCGGGGCACCGCATCGGCCTTGCCTCGCTCGTGGCGGTTGTCATGTTGCCAGGACTTTCGAGACGGCTCTCTGGTGAATCGCTCCGGGCGCCGGTCGCCATCCAGGCTCCGTCTGTGACGGTCGTCGTCCCGGTACCTGTCGTGCAGACGGCGGTTCCGGTCATCGGTCCGCCTGATCGAGTCGTTCTCCCGTTGCCTGTCCCAGTGACGGTCGCGCTCGAACCGGCTGCGATCGCGCCAGCGGTGATCGTCGCGGTCCCGGCGTCTGTCCCAGTCGCGGTCCCGATCCCTGTCTCTGTCCCAATCGCGGTCGCGATGGTGATAGCGGCGGCGATGGTCGTCGTAGTGGCGGTAGGGGCGGTCATGGTCAAGGCGCAGCTTCACCCTGTGACGGGGCTGCAGGTGGATATGGGACGGCAGCGTCCGCACCCGGGTCCAGTGACCGTGAGGGCGATACCAGTAATCGCCCGAGCGAATGCTGAAATAGACGCCGACGTTGGGATAGAAGTAGAAGTCGTCGTAGCGGCTGTCGTAGTAGCCGGTGCCGCCGACAGTGGCGCTGGTATGGTAGGGACCGGAAGCGCAGGCCGTGAGCAGCAAGGCCGTTATCAGCAGCGCCGGTCCCGCGATGATTCTGGATGACATGGGTCACCTCCAAGATCGGGAGTGGGACGTTAGGAGCTTTCCTGTCTCCCACCTTTAACCATTAGGACAACAATCAACTGAATCGATGCTTAAACTCCGATAATATCGTTGCGGATCGCTGTTCAGAGGGAGTTTTCATGCGCACTATCATCGCTGCACTGGGTCTTGGGCTGATGCTGGCGGGCTGTTCCGACAGCGAAGTCGGCGAGGTCAGTCTCGGCGTCTTCACCACCAAGGACATCAAGCTGGAAATGCTGAAGGACCCGAAGATACCGGGTGTCACCTGCCATATCAGCCATGTCGAGGCCAATCTCGACTTCGCCGACCCCTCGGACATGTCCATCGCCTGTCGTCAGACGGGTCCTATCACCGCCGGGATGATCGCCGCGATCGACAAGTCGAAGAGCGGAGAAGTGCTGTTTCGCACCTCCAAGAGCGTCTTGTTCAAGTCGCTGAAGGTGCGGCGCATCTTCGATGCCGAGAACCGCACGCTGCTGTACGTCAGCTACTCGACCAAGGAGGTCCAGGGCAGCCACAAGCACGCCCTGTCCACGGTGCCGCTCTGGGGCAATCCGGTTTGGTCCGAGCTCGATATCCCCACTCAGCCCTGAGGGGCTTTTTCTCCCGCGTGGCAGGCCGTGGTGCATGCTACGCCCCATAATGACGCCTATCCTGTCAGTAGCGCCCTGTTGCGGGGCATAAATAACGCCGTTCAGCGCTGTTTTGACCGCCTGGCGTCCGGATGCCGGATTGGTCCGGGTATTGCAGTCCTTATTGCCATCCGCCGGTTGAGCGCTCGCGACACCGGCTGCCAGCCATTGATGGAGAGGTCCGGTATGGAACTGACGCCACGGGAGAAGGACAAGTTGCTGCTGTTCACGGCAGGGCTGTTGGCCGAACGCCGCAAGGCACGGGGGCTGAAGCTCAACTACCCCGAAGCGGTGGCCTATATCAGCGCCGCGATCCTCGAGGGCGCGCGCGATGGCCGCACCGTCGCCGAATTGATGGACTACGGCCGCACGCTGCTGAGCGCCGAAGACGTCATGGAGGGTGCCCGAAATGGTGCACGAGGTGCAGGTCGAGGCGACCTTCCCGGACGGCACCAAGCTCGTCACCGTTCACGATCCGATCGTTTGAGGAGTGCGGCATGATTCCCGGAGAGATGATCGTTCAGGATGGCGAGATCGAGCTCAACGCCGGCCGTCCCACCGTCACCCTCGAGGTGGCCAACACCGGTGACCGGCCGATCCAGGTCGGCTCCCACTACCACTTTTATGAAGTCAACGAGGCGCTGCAGTTCGATCGCGACCAGGCGCGGGGCTTTCGCCTCGATATCGCCGCCGGCACCGCGGTGCGCTTCGAGCCGGGCCAGACCCGCACCGTCGAACTGGTGGCTTATGCCGGCGATCGCCGGGTATTCGGCTTCCAGGGCAAAGTGATGGGGGATCTGTAATGGCCAGGATTTCACGGCAGGCGTATGCGGAGGCTGTTGCGGGAGCGGCCCACACCGGCTTCTTCGTCGCCGGCAGGGAGGTTTAACCGATGGCTAAAATCTCGCGACAGGCGTACGCCGAAATGTTCGGCCCCACCACCGGCGACCGGGTGCGGCTGGCCGATACCGAGCTCTGGCTCGAGGTCGAGAAGGACTTCACGGTCTATGGCGACGAGGTGAAGTTCGGCGGCGGCAAGGTGATCCGCGACGGCATGGGGCAGGGCCAGCGACCCAGCAGCGAAACCATGGACCTGGTGATCACCAACGCGCTGATTCTCGACCACTGGGGCATCGTCAAGGCCGACATCGGCATCAAGGCCGGGCGCATCGCCGCGATCGGCAAGGCCGGCAACCCCGATGTGCAGCCCGGCGTCGATATCCTGATCGGGCCCGGTACCGAGGTGCTGGCCGGGGAGGGGCAGATCGTCACCGCTGGCGGCATCGACTCCCATATTCATTTCATCTGCCCGCAGCAGATCGACGAGGCGCTGATGTCCGGCGTCACGACGATGCTCGGCGGCGGCACGGGGCCGGCCACCGGCACCAACGCCACCACCTGTACCCCGGGGCCCTGGAACATCCACCGCATGCTGCAGGCGGCCGATACGCTGCCGATGAACATCGGCCTCCTCGGCAAGGGCAACGCCAGCCAGCCGGCGGCGCTGCGCGAGCAGGTCGCGGCCGGCACCATCGGCCTCAAGCTGCACGAGGACTGGGGCACCACCCCGGCGGCGATCGACTGCTGTCTGACGGTGGCAGACGAGATGGATGTCCAGGTCGCGATCCACACCGATACCCTGAACGAGGGCGGTTTCGTCGAGGAGACGCTGAAGGCGATCGGTGGGCGTACCATTCACACCTACCACACCGAGGGCGCCGGCGGCGGTCACGCGCCCGACATCATCAAGGCGGCCGGGTTCGCCAATGTGCTGCCGTCCTCGACCAACCCGACGCGGCCCTACACCGTCAACACCGTCGACGAGCACCTCGACATGCTGATGGTCTGCCACCATCTGGACCCGGGCATCGCCGAGGATGTGGCCTTCGCCGAGTCGCGTATTCGCCGCGAAACCATCGCCGCCGAGGATATCCTGCACGATCTGGGCGCCTTCTCGATGATCTCGTCGGACTCGCAGGCCATGGGCCGGGTCGGCGAGGTGATCACCCGCACCGCAGACGGCGCACAAGATGAAGGTGCAGTTCGGCAGCCTCGACGGCGATCCGTCCCGCCACGACAACAATCGTCTCAAGCGCTACGTCGCCAAGTACACCATCAACCCGGCGCTGGCCCACGGCATCGCCCACGAGGTGGGCTCGGTCGAGATCGGCAAGCTGGCGGACCTGGTGCTCTGGAAGCCGGCCTTCTTCGGTACCAAGCCCAGCATCATTCTCAAGGGCGGCCTGATCGCCGCGGCGCCGATGGGCGATCCCAACGCCTCGATCCCGACACCGCAGCCGGTGCACTACCGGCCGATGTTCGGCGCCTATGGCGGGGCCTGCCAGGCCACCTCGATGCTGTTCATGTCCCGCGCCGCCCTGGCGGCCGGCGTGCCGGAGCAGCTCGGGCTCGGCAGCCTGATCGGGGAGGTCGAGCGCTGTCGTAGCGTCACGAAGAAGGACATGGTGCACAACAGCTACCAGCCGGTGATCGAAGTCGATGCCCAGACCTACCAGGTGCGCGCCGACGGTCGTCTGCTGGTGTGCGAGCCGGCCGAGGTGCTGCCGATGGCGCAGCGGTATTTTCTGTTCTGATCCGGTGTTGGGATACGGCCTGCGGCCTGCACCCAACCTACAGAAGCTCGTAGTCAGATGGGTGAAGCGATGCATCGCCGGAAAGGTTACAGACTTGCACCTGTTACGGGCATCGCGTAACCCATCATAAATACCCCGAAGAGTGGCGAGTAAAGAATGATCAAACTGACCCGGGTGCTGAGCGAAGCGAAGCCCACGAAGCGACGCTGCGGCTGCCGATCGACAAGCGCATCAAGAGCCGGCTGCGGGCCGAACTGACCGACGGCCGCGAGGTCGGGCTCTTCCTGCCGCGCGGTCTGGTTCTGCGCCACGGCGATCTGCTCGGGAGCGATGAAGGGCTGGTGGTGCGCATCGAATCCGCCCCCGAGAGCGTTTCGACGGTGCGCAGCAGCGATGCCCTGCTGCTGGCCAGGGCCTGCTATCACCTCGGAAATCGCCATGTGCCGCTGCAGGTCGAGGCGGGCTGGATCCGCTACCTGCACGATCACGTGCTCGACGACATGGTGCGAGGACTCGGACTCGAGGTGACGAGCGAGGAAGCGCCGTTCGAGCCGGAGGCGGGTGCCTACCAGAGCGGCGGTCATGGCCACCATCACACTCAGGATGGCCACCATCACACTCAGGATGGCCACCATCACACTCAGGATGGCCACCATCATGGTCACGACCATCATCACTGAACACGGACAAGCTGAAACGGAGAAGTCGCGATGAATATCAAGCAAACACTGACGCTGGCCGCCGCTGCCACCCTGGCGTCGCCGCTGGCGCTGGCCCATGACGGCAGCGAGACCGCAAGCGTTGCCGCCGGCCTGCTGCACCAGCTGACCGGCCTGGACCATCTGGCATTGCTGCTGATTGCCGGCTTCGGCCTCAGCCGTCTGCTCAAGCGCAGGCGCCGCTCTGCCGAAAAGTCGTCCCGATCCGACGCCCGGGACTGAGCGTCCGGCGATGCTGGCGGACCTGCGTCTCTACCAGCTGATCAGCCCGTCGCTGCCGGTCGGGGCCTTCACCTACTCCCAGGGGCTGGAATGGGCCATCGAGCGGGGCTGGGTGAACTCGGCCGACAGCCTTTGCGACTGGCTCGGTTCGGTGCTCGATCACAGCCTGGTGACACTGGAGTTGCCACTGCTGGCGCGGCTCTGCGAGGCCTTCGCCCGCGAGGACGCCGATGCCGTACGACACCACTGCGAATGGCTGCTGGCCTGTCGCGAAACGTCGGAGCTGCGCAAGGAGGAGCGCCAGCGTGGCGCGGCGTTGGCGACCCTGCTGCCACAGCTCGATCTGGAGGTTCCAAAGGCTCTGCAGGAGGCGGTTCGCAGTACCCAGCTGGCGGGTTTCGCGCTGGCGGCGTCTGAGTGGCGGATAAACGTCGACGACGCTCTGGGCGGCTACTGCTGGAGCTGGCTCGAGAACGGCGTCATGGCCGGCGTCAAGCTGGTGCCGCTGGGACAGACCGCTGGGCAGCAGCTGCTGATGCGCCTGGCCGGAAGGATCCCGACCGCTGTGAGCCGTGCCCGGACGGTGGACGACGACCATATCGGCAGCTCGACGCCGGCGCTGGCCATCGCCAGCGGTCGGCACGAAACACAGTACACCAGGCTATTCCGTTCCTGAGGGGCGAGATGTACACGACAATGTGCCAGCAGTCACTGTCCCACTCGCAACCCAATACACACGATTGTTCCGTTCCTGAGGTTAAACAATGACTGATTACAAATCTCCGCTGCGCATTGGGGTTGGCGGGCCGGTGGGCTCCGGCAAGACCGCATTGCTCGAGGTGCTGTGCAAGGCGATGCGCAATGATTTCGATATCGCCGTGGTGACCAACGATATTTACACCCAGGAGGATGCGAAGATCCTGACCCGTGCCGAGGCGCTGGCGGCCGACCGCATCATCGGCGTCGAGACCGGCGGCTGTCCGCACACAGCAATCCGCGAGGACGCGTCGATGAACCTGGCGGCGGTGGAGGAACTGGCGAAGCGCCACCGGACCCTCGACCTGGTGTTCGTCGAGAGTGGCGGCGACAACCTCAGCGCCACCTTCAGCCCGGAACTGGCGGACCTAACCATCTACGTGATCGATGTCGCCGAAGGCGAGAAGATCCCGCGCAAGGGCGGGCCGGGCATCACCCGATCCGACCTGCTGGTGATCAACAAGATCGACCTGGCGCCCTACGTCGGGGCCGACCTCGATGTCATGGACCGGGACACCCGGCGCATGCGGCCGCAGAAGCCCTATGTGTTCACCAACCTGAAGGAAGGCAAGGGACTTCCCGAAATCATCGATTTCATCGTCCGCGAAGGCATGCTCGAAAAGAAAGCTTGAACCTGTAGGGTGGAATGAGCCTGCGAATTCCACCGGTGAATCGCATTCCGGGTGGCGTTCCACCGGGTGGCGATCCACCGGGTGGCGATCCACCGGGTGGCGATCCACCGGCTATACCAGGCTACAGCAGGGTCGGTCGAATCGATTCCCGCTGCAAGCCGGAAGCACCGGTGGAATTCGTGCCTGCGGCACTCATTCCACCCTACGCGAGCTTGAACCTGGGCGTCCAATGCCGGTCTATCGACGTATCACCCTCCGATAGGAGCTGAGCCGTGCTGTCCCGGTGGTCGTTGATCCTGCTGTTGCTGTTTTCGCTGACCGGCTGTGCCGGGCAGCCGGTATCGGTCGACTACGAGCCCCGGGCGGCGTTCGGCCTGATGAAGACCTTTGGCTGGGCAAACGGCGATTCCGCAGAGCTGGCGGCGCAGAACGGGCTGGTGGACCGACGCATTCGCGATGCCATTGCGCAGCAGTTGAAGTGGCACGGTTACAGCGAAACGACGGCCGAACCCGACTTCCTTGTCGATTACCGGCTGCGGGACGAGCAGCGGTTGCGCTATCGCACCTACTATGACGATCCCTTCTTCTGGGGCCATTACCGGCCTTTTCATGGCCCGGCATTTTCCCATACGGTGGCCGAACCCTATCCCGTGCGCATTCTGACCCTGGATATACTGGACCCTCAGCGCCGGCTTGTCTGGCGCGGCAGCTATAGCGCGGCGCCCTGGCGGGCCGATACCCCGGCCGAGCGTGAAACCGCGATCCAGGCACAGGTCCAGGCCATCCTGCAGCATTTCCCGCCCTGAGGCATGCCGGCTCAGTACTGATTGATGCGAAACTTCAGCATCTGGTCGTCGATCGGCTTCATCAGTACCTCGTCGACGCCCATCTGCAGCGCCACCTCGATCTCGTCCTTTTCCCCTGTTTGTGCCATCGCAAAGATGCGGCAACGCTGGAGCTGAGGCGAGTCCTTGATGCGCTGAATCAGATGCAGGGCGCTGATATCGGGCAGGCTGAGGTCCAGCATCACGACATCGGCCTTCATCTCGGCGAGGTCGCGGATAAAGTGGGTGCCGCGGCTGTAGGCGGTGGTATCGCAGTTCTGGTTGATCAGGATGGTTTCGAGCGCGTTGAGCGCATCCTGGTTGTCCTCGACCAGCACCACCTGCTTGAAGCGGCCGCCCAGTTCCGGGTGGGCGCGGCCGATCGAGACGCGCTGGGCGGCCGCCTCCTCGCCGAGGTCGCTCATGATGGAGTCGACCCGGTCGGTGGTGCGTCGAACCTCCTGCCTGACCGGTTCGCTGACCAGCTCGTTGGAGAAGTCGGTCATCACCTCCCGGATGCGCTGGCTGCCGGAAGATTCCAGTTCCTCGATCTGCTGCAGCTTCTCGGTCAGCACGGCGATGGCGCTGTTCAGGGTACCGGTGAGGCGTTGCAGCAGGTCGGTATTGAGCCCGCTGACCTGGTTTCCGGCATCGGAGATGCGGTCGAGGCATTCGCAGACATCGGCCAGGGTATTGGCCTGGATCCGGTCCATCGGTACGGCGCCGTCCTGCAGGCTCTTGATGAACTTGAAGCGCAGCAGGATATGGTAGGGGTCGTAGAGCGGGGCGCCGACAAAATAGTCGCTGAAGATCTTCTTGCGGCACAGCTGATAGGCCTGGCGGCTTTCGGCCTTGGCGCAGACCAGCATGGTCGAGGCGACCTGCTGTTCGATTTCGGGATAGGATTTGATCAGCTGGAAGTAGCCGACCTGGCTGTCCTGCAGGCTCTTTTCAGCCAGCAGCAGCACGCTGATGCTGTGCTGCTTGGCAAAGGAGACCACTTCGTCGACACTCAGCGCCCAGTGGAAGACGCGGCAGCTGCGCTCGAGAATACGCCCCAGCGATTCGTGCTGTTTGCGGTCCCGGGATAACATCACCACGCTGAACGGTTTTTTCATTGCAGTATTCATCCTTGGCAACCGGATCTTCTCCGGCGAGCGACTCCGACGCTCAAGCTCCGTTCGAGACTCCTTGACGCAGCTGTATGGGCCGCAGAAGTATCAAACCGCCCCGTCGATTCCTGTTATGGCCGATCGAATCGGACCCTTGTCGGCAAATTAACATAGATAAGAAATCCATGTTAATGCATGCTGTATATTATAGTCGCAAAAAAGAGACGCCTGGATAATAACCGATGCGACCGGTTTGGAAACAGCTTAGACCTTAAACCGGCATTTTTGCAGGCGCTTTTGTCAACGGTCACCGCCTGCGCCACTGATGGTAGCGGCCTATCCATTCGAGCAGCCTGCGGGGCGCGTGCTGGCGCTTCCACTCGCCGGCGGCGTACTTGTTGGCCTCGCTCATCGTCGGATAGATATGAATGGTGCCGAGAATCCTGTTGAGGCCCAGGCCCTGCTTCATCGCCAGGATGTACTCGCTCAACAGGTCGCCGGCATGGGCGCCGACGATGGTGACGCCGAGGATGCGGTCCCGGCCCGGCACCGTCAGCACCTTGACGAAGCCTGTCTCACGGCGGTCGGCGATGGCGCGATCCAGTTCCCCGAGTTCGAAGCGGGTGACCTCGTGGGGGATGTTGCGCTCGGAGGCCTCCCTTTCGTTGAGCCCGACCCGCGCCACCTCGGGGGCGGTAAAGGTGCACCAGGGGATCACCCGGTAGTCGACGCGGAAGCGGCGAAAGCGTCCGAACAGCGCATTGACCGCGGCATACCAGGCCTGATGCGCGGCCGTATGGGTGAACTGGTATCCGCCCAGGACATCGCCGACGGCGAAGATGTTGGGCACGCGGGTGCGCAGGCAGTCGTCGACCAGGGGGCGCCGCGCTTGTCGAGCTGCACGCCGATCTCCTCGAGACCGAGTCCGTCGGTATTGGGCGTGCGGCCCAGCGCAACCAGCAGCGTATCGAAGCCGATCCGCACTTCCTCGCCCCGGTGCTCGCAGATCAGAACATGGACGCCGTCGCGGCTTTCGAAACGGCGCGCGGCATGCCCGGTCAGAACCCGGATTCCCTCCTGCTGAAAGCGCTGCGCCAGGACCTCGGCGGCGTCGGCGTCCTCGCGCGGCAGCAACTGATCGCGCCGCTGGACCAGGGTCACCTCGACGCCGAGGCGGGCGAAGGCCTGGCCCAGCTCGCAACCGATCGGACCGCCCCCAGTACCAGCAGCCGGCCGGGATGCTCGCGCAGTTCCCAGAGGCTGTCCGAGGTGTGGCAGGGCACCTCGTCTATCCCTTCCAGCTCCGGCAGCGCCGGTCGCGCGCCGGTGGCGATGACGATGTTGCGGCTGCTCAGTACCCGGCCGTCGACCTCGACCTGCCAGGGCGACAGCAGCCTGGCCTGTCCGCGGATGCAGTCGACGCCGAGACCCTGGTATCGCTCGACGGAATCATGGGGCTCGACCTTGGCGATCACCTGCTGTACCGCTTCGAATACGGCACGAAAATCCACCTCGGGCTCCGCCGCGCCGATACCCAGCCTGCCGGCGTCGCGCATATCCTGCGCCAGCGCCGCCGAGCGTATCAGCGCCTTGCTCGGCACGCAGCCGGTATTGAGGCAGTCCCCGCCCATGCGGTGTTTCTCGATCAGCGCGACCCGGGCCTTCACCGTAGCACTGATGTAGGCGCTCACCAGGCCGCCGGCCCCGGCGCCGATGGCGATCAGGTTGTAGTCGAACCGCTTCGGCCTGTCGAAGCCGGCCAGGGCACGGCGCCGCTGCACGCCGTCGATGATCCGGCGCGTCAGCAGCGGGAACAGGCCCAGCAGCACGAAGGAACCGATCAGTTGCGGCGACAGTATTCCGGAAAGGCTCTCGATCCGGCCGAGCTGGGTACCGGCGTTGATATAGACGACGGTGCCCGCCAGCATGCCGACCTGGCTGACCCAGTAGAAGGTCCAGGTGCGGATCGGCGTCAGCCCCATCGCCAGGTTGATGATGAAAAACGGAAACAGCGGCACCAGCCGCAGCGTGAAGAGATAGAAGGCGCCGTCGCGCTCGATGCCGCGGTTGATCGCTTTCAGCGTATGGCCGAAGCGCGACTGCACGGCGTCGTGGAACAGGTAGCGGGACACCAGGAAGGCCAGCAGTGCGCCGATACTGCTGGCGAAGGAAACCAGCAGCACGCCGGTGGCGAGACCGAAGAGGGCGCCGGCGGCCAGCGTCATCACAGCGGCACCGGGCAGGGACAGGGCCGTGACCAGTACATAGATGGCGAAGAACAGCGCCAGGGTCGGCAGCGGATAATGGTCGTAGAAGGCATCGAACCGGGACTGGCGGGCCTTGAGCGACTCCAGGCTCAGATACTGCTGCAGGTCGAAGGCGAAGAAGAGCACGACCAGCGCCGCGATCGTCAGCAGCAGTATCAGACGGGTTTTGTTCATGCGCGGCCTTCCCGGGGCAGAGATCCTGGCAAATGGGTCCATTGTGCAGGTCAGACTGAAACCAGTGTGAATCGGCGTTGACCTGGGGCAACAGGTGGAAGCCTGTGGCTCTCTTATACTAAAGGATGGACGGGGCGAGGGCTGCAGTACGATGGATACCGAGCGCATTTTCGATCAGAGCTACGAACGGGTGCTGTCGCGCGATGTCGGGGGCGGGCCTTTTTCGAGGCCTTCTACGACGCCTTCCTCGCGGCTTCGGACGAAGTGGCGGAAAAGTTCCGCGATACCGACATGGACCGGCAGCAGGCGATGCTGATGAAATCCTTCTATCACCTGCTGAGTTTCTATGCCTCCAGCAACGCCGACTACTACCTCGACCGGGTCGCCATCAGCCACAACCGTGATCATATCGATATACGTCCGGCGCTCTACGACCTCTGGCTCGATACCCTGATCGCCACGGTGCAGCGCTTCGATCCCGACTTCGACGCCGCCGTGGAGCTGGCCTGGCGCCTGGTGATGACGCCGGGCATCGTCTACATGAAGTTCCACTACGACCGCAAGACCATCGTCGGGTCCTGATGTGTGGGAGCCCGCTCCGCGGGCGAATGCCCCCGGCCAAAGCCGGTGCGAATTCGCCCGGAGACCGGGCACCCACAGGCGCGAAGATCTAATCGTTGGCCAGCAGTATCACCAGGGTACGGGGGCCGTGGGCACCCATCTGCAGTTTCTGTTCGATATCGGCGCTGCGGGACGGGCCGGTGATCAGGTTGACGGTGCGGGGCATCCGGCCACCGGTGGCGCCGCGCAGCTGCTTCCAGGCCTCCTCGTAGACGCCGACGATCTGCGACCGGCGCAACACCACCAGATGGTTGTCCGGCAGGAAGTTCAGCGTGGTCGGGCTCTCGGCGCGGGAATAGAGCATCAGGGTGCCGGTTTCGGCGATGCCGGCGAAGCTCGTCGTCAGGCTCGCCAGGTCGCCGGACCGGGCCACGCGCTGCTCGCGGCGGATATCCCCGGCGCCGGACCAGTCCATCGACTGCAGCGCCTCGTCACCGGCGCAGACCAGTTCGTCGATACCGTTATCGCGCAGCCAGCCCGCCACCGCGCCGGGCACTTCGGCGACACTGTCGAGCTCGATCAGCTCGGCGGCCGCTTCCAGCGCCATCGACTTGAACAGCTCGACCTGGTCGTCGTGGGGCAGCTGGGCCCGGCTCGGAATCAGGTTGTCGGCCCGGCCTCGAGCCGGTTCAGTACGGCGCGGCGCTGGGCCTCGCCCGGCTCGCCGCGTTTCAGGCCGCGGCGGATATTGCCCAGAATCTCGGCGCGACTCATGCTTTTTCCTCCCGGTTCATGGCGGTTTCCACCTGGCTCATGGCGGTTTCGCCCCGCTGTTTTTCGTTCCACTGCTGCATAAAGGTCCTGCCGGTGGGGGCCGGCATATCGCGCCAGTCGGTCCAGCTGCCGGCCAGCGGAATCTTGCGGATACGGCCTTTTTTCCGTGCCATCAGCCGCAGGGCGGCGTTCGACAACCGGCTCAGCAGCCGGTAGGCGGCCGGCCTTTTGGCGAAGAAGGCCCAGCCGCCAAGCCCGAAGCGCACGGTCCGGGGCGTCAGGTGTTTTTCGAACTCCTTCTCGCGCCAGTGGCGCATCAGTTTCGGCAGCGGGATCCGCACCGGGCAGACCTCCTCGCACTTGCCGCAGAAGGTCGAGGCATTGGGCAGCAGCGCCGCCTGCTCGATGCCGACCATTTGCGGTGTCAGCACCGAACCCATGGGCCCCGGGTAGACCCAGCCGTAGCTGTGACCGCCGACGGCGCCATAGACCGGGCAGTGGTTCATGCAGGCCGAGCAGCGTATGCAGCGCAGCATCTCCTGAAATTCGCTGCCGATCATGTCGCTGCGGCCGTTGTCGACCAGCACCACGTGGAAGTTTTCCGGGCCGTCCCGGTCGCCGGGGCGTCGCGGCCCGGTCGAGAGGCTGTTGTAGACGGTGAACTCCTGGCCGGTGGCCGAACGGGCCAGCAGGCGCAGGAACAGCGTCATGTCCTCGAGAGTCGGCACCACCTTTTCGATCGAGGTGACGACGATATGGGTTTTCGGCAGTGTCTGGGTCAGATCGCCGTTGCCCTCGTTGGTCACGATAATGGTCGAGCCGGTTTCGGCGACCAGGAAGTTGGCGCCGGTGATGCCGACGTCGGCGGCGACGAACTGCCTGCGCAGCATCTCCCGCGCTTCGCGCATCAGCACCGCGGGGTCGTCCGATTTCGGCCGGTGATGATGCTGGTGGAACGCCTCCGAGACATCCTCGAGATTGAGATGGATGGCCGGGGCGATAATGTGGCTCGGGTGATCGCCGCGCAGCTGCAGGATGTATTCGCCGAGGTCCGTCTCGACCGGCCTGACGCCGTTCTTCTCGAGGTACTCGTTGAGGTTGATTTCCTCGGAGACCATCGACTTGCCCTTGGTCACGGTCCTGGCGTCGACCTGGCGGCAGATGTCGAGGATGGTCTGGCAGGCATCGTCGGAGGTGCGGCACCAGTGGACATGACCGCCGCTTTCGACCACCCGGCTTTCGAACTGTTCGAGATAGAGGTCGAGGTTTTCCAGGATATGGTTCTTCAGGTCGCGACCCTGGTCGCGCAGCGCGTCGAATTCCGGCAGCCGCGAGACGGCGATGGCGCGCTTCTGCGGGAAGCCGGCCTTGAGGTTGCCGAGCGCCCGCTGCAGGTTGACATCCTCGAGGGCGATACGGGCGTTTTCCTTGAAATGGGGACTGTTGATCTGCATGGGACTGTCCTGCTCAGAGTTCGCGGGCGAGATCGGCGCGGGTTTCGGCGATGGCCGGCATGTCGGTCATGCCGGCGAGGATCTCCACCAGGTGACGGGTCTCGACCGCGTAGCCTTCGCGCTTGAGCTTGCCGGCCATGTTCAGCAGGCAGCCCAGATCGCCGCCGACCAGGGTGTCGGCGCCCGATGCGGCGATGTTGCCCGTCTTGTTGCCGACCATGCGGTTCGAAATATCCGGATACTTGACGCAGAAGGTGCCGCCAAAGCCGCAGCAGGTCTCGGCTTCCTCCATTTCGTTCAGCTCGAGGCCCTCGACCTTGCCGAGCAGGGCCCGCGGCTGTGCCTTGATGCCGAGTTCGCGCAGCCCCGCGCAGGAGTCGTGATAGGTGATGGTGCCGCTGAAGGCGGTCTCCAGTGTCTCGAGGCCGATCACATCGACCAGGAAGCTGCTGATTTCGAAGGCGCGGCTTTTCAGGTCCTGCGCGCGCTGATGCCAGGGGTCCCCGGCTTCGAACAGCTCCGGATACTGGTGCAGCATGCCGATGCAGGAGCCGGACGGCGCGACCACATATTCGTATCCGTCGAAGGCCCTGATGGTCTGCATCGCGATATCGCGGCTGGTTTCGCGGTCGCCGGAATTGAACGCCGGCTGGCCGCAGCAGGTCTGGGCATCCGGCACTTCGACACGGCAGCCGGCCTGCTCCAGCAGGCGGACCGTGGCGAAACCGATTTCAGGCCGGAACATGTCCACCAGGCAGGTCACGAAAAGCGCAACCCTGGGCGTGCGTGTGGAGCTCTGCATTTGTTCACCTTTTTGTTATGCGGCAGCGGTGGCTGAACAATAGAAGGCGACGGGACAAAAAGAAATGTTACAGTTGTCACTGGTCTGACCAAGAACGGAGCACGGCATGAAAGCGGCCGAAAAATCCAGCCAGCTGACAGCGCGGCTGGCTGACGAGATTCTGGATGGCACCCTGCTGCCCGGTACCCTGTTGCCGTCCGAGCGTAGGCTGGCCGAGGATCACGGGCTGTCCCGGGCGACCGTGCGTGAAGCGATAAGGACCCTGGAGCTGCGCGGGCTGGTCGAGACCCGGCAGGGCGACGGCAGCCGCTGCCGCAATCTGCTGGAGCCCCATTTCCGCATGCCGCCCGGTGGTGCGGACAGCCTCGCACTGCAGTTGCAGGTTCAGGAGATGCGCGCGGCACTGGAGGGGAGGCCGCCTGGTACTGCGCACAACGGGCCAGCGATGCCGAGCTTGGCCGCATCGACGAGGAGTACCAGCGCATGGCCCGGCGCAGCGAAGGCGAAACGACCCTGAGCAAGGCCAAGGCTGACCTGACCTTCCATCTGATGATCGCCGAATCGAGTCACAATCTGCTGCTGATCTCCTTCAGCCAGCTGTTCTACAGCCGCTTTTTCAACGCCATCTACGGCGTGCTCGACCGCACCCTGAAGCGCTACGGCCGCTACCCCGACGGCATTCGCGGCCAGCATGCGGCGATCCACCAGGCGCTGATGGCCCGCGATGCCGACGCCGCCCGCGCCCGCGCCACCGAGCATATCCTCTATACCTGCCGGCTGCTGGCACAGAGTGACGCCTGATGCGTCACCTGTTCGGTGCGCTGTTCGGTGCGGTTCGCTTCGCGTCACCAGCACCCTACAAAATCACCGAACGCCGTAGGGTGCTGCTGAGCGAAGCGATGCGCACCGGCTTTAGACTCGTCACAGCGGCGGCACGCCGCTCATGAACTTTATGAACTCAATACCCGCAATGCACTGAACACTCAGTATTTCCGCAAACTGTTCAGTTTTTCGTCACAGGACTAAGGTTCGTCTGTCTGCACCAGCGAGTGGCAGGCATGCACCTTTAAAGTGCCTGTCGCCCGCTGTGCCCACATCCTTTCGATACTGGCGTGCCGAAGAGCGCGCCCGATGACAAAAACAACGACGGAGTCAATCGGTATGAAATTTCCCTCAGTTAAAACCCTGATCGCATCTGCAACCCTTGCGCTTGCGGCCAGCCAGGCCGGCGCTTTCGAGCAGTCCCGTACCGCCGAATGTATCGCGCCGGCCAACCCCGGTGGTGGCTGGGACTTCACCTGCCGCAGCGTCGGCAAGGTGCTCGCCGACCTGGGCTACATCTCCGGCAACGTCCAGACCGTCAACATGCCGGGTGCCGGCGGCGGCGTCGCTTTCGCCCACACCGTCTCCAAGCGCGGCGATGACAGCGCCCTGATCGTGGCGGCCAGCACCGCCACCACCACCCGTCTGGCCCAGGGCCAGTTCGTCGGCATGGACCAGGAAATGGTGCGCTGGGTCGGTGCGCTGGGTGCCGATTACGGTGTCATCGCGGTTTCCAAGGACTCCCCGTATCAGAGCCTGAACGATCTGGTCGATGCGCTGAAGGAAGACCCGAACTCCGTCAAGTTCGGTGGCGGCAGCGCGGCCGGTGGCTGGGATCACCTGAAAGTGCTGATTGCCGGCCGTGCCGCCGGTATCGAAAAGGCCAGCCTGCCGAAGATCAAGTACCTGGCCTTCAGCGGCGGCGCCGAAGCGATCACCCAGGTGGTTGGCGGCCATATCGAAGCCTTCACCGGCGATATCTCCGAGGCCCAGGGCTTTATGGAGTCCGGTGACCTGCGCGTACTGGCGGTCTTGTCCGAGGAGCGTCTGCCGGCGCCGCTGGACGCGATCCCGACTGCCCGCGAGCAGAACATCGATGCGGTCGCCCCGAACTGGCGCGGTTTCTACGTCCCGAAGGATGTCTCCGACGAAGCCTACCAGTGGTGGGTCGACACCATGGACAAGGTCTACACCAGCGACAACTGGAAAGAGGTCATGGTGCAGAACGGCCTGATGCCGTTCCACAAGACCGGCGCCGAGTTCGACACCTTCGTTAAAGAGCAGGTGCAGAGCATCAAGGAGATCTCCACCGAAATCGGGCTGATTAAATGATCGGGGATCGAATCCTCGGTGTACTGCTCCTCCTCCTGGCCGTCGCGTACGGCTGGGAGGCGGTGCACTTTCCAGAGCCCTTTGGCGGTGCCGAGGCCGTCGGGCCGGAAACCTTCCCGATCATGCTGGCGATCATTCTCGGGCTCAGCAGCCTCTATCTGATCGTGCGCCCCGATGCGGACGAACCCTGGCCGCACAAGGCGATGCTGGGCGAGCTGGCCTTCGTGCTGGTGGTGCTGGCGATCTTCGCGACCATGCTGCAGCCGGTTGGCTTTATCCCGGCCACCACCCTGATGGTGGGTCTGCTGTGCTGGCGCATGGGCGCGAAGCCGCTGGCATCGCTGCTGACCGGTGTCGGCAGTGCGGTGGTCGTGTTCGTGCTGTTTAACTTCATGCTGGAGCTGCACCTGCCGGCCGGTCTGCTGAAACTGAGCGGGAGCTGATCTGATGGAAACGTTGAACTTTCTGCTTCAGGGCTTCGCGGTCGCTCTGACCCTGGACAATCTGATGTTTGCCGCCATCGGGGCCGTGCTCGGTACCCTGATCGGCGCACTGCCGGGCCTCGGTCCGGCCAATGGCGTGGCGATCCTGATCCCGCTGGCCTTCAGCCTCGGCTTGCCGGCCGAGTCGTCGCTGATCCTGCTGACGTCGGTCTATGCCGGTGCCATGTACGGCGGCCGCATTTCGAGCATTCTGCTCAATATCCCCGGCGACGAGCCGGCCATGATGACCTGCCTCGACGGCTATCCGATGGCGGTCAAAGGCAAGGCGGCGGAAGCGCTGGCGATCTCGGCGATTGCCTCCTTTATCGGCAGTCTGCTGGCCACCATCGGTCTGGTGATCCTGGCGCCCTGGCTCGCCAAATTCGCGCTGAAGTTCGGGCCCGCCGAGTATTTTGCGCTCTTTACCCTGGCGTTCGCGACCCTGGGCGGCATTACCGGCAAAAACCAGTTCAAGACCGTGATCGCGGCCTGCCTGGGACTGATGATCGCCACCGTCGGTGTCGATATCTCCACCGGCAACCAGCGCTACACCTACGACATTCTCGAACTCTATGAAGGCATCGACTTCATCATCGCCATCGTCGGACTGTTCGCGATCAGCGAGCTGCTGTTCTTCATCGAGATGCATGCAGGTGAAGGGCTGAAAAAGGTCACGCTGAACAAGCTGAAACTGACCATGGCAGACATCATCCATGTGCTGCCGACCAGCCTGCGCGGCTCGGTGCTGGGCTTCATCTCCGGCGTGCTGCCGGGTGCCGGGGCCTCGCTGGGAAGCTTTATCAGCTACACCCTGGAAAAGCGCCTGGTCGGCTCGAAGGGCAACTTCGGTGAAGGCGATCCGCGCGGCGTGGCCGCACCCGAGGCCGGCAACAACGCCGCGGCCAACGGTGCCCTGGTGCCGATGCTGACCCTCGGCGTCCCGGGCAGCGGCACCACGGCAGTGCTGCTGGCGATGCTGGTGTCGCTGAACATTCAGCCGGGTCCGATGCTGTTCACCCAGAACGCCGATCTGGTCTGGGGCGTGATCGCGGCGCTCTTCGTCGGCAACCTGATCCTGCTGCTGCTGAACATCCCGATGGTCGGGGTCTTCGTAAAGCTGCTGAGCATCCCGCCGAAGTACCTGATGCCGGTCGTGACCCTGGTCGCGTCGGTGGGGATCTTCGCGATCAGCAACAGCCCGCTGGACCTGTACTTCATGATCGGCTTCGGCCTGCTGGGTTACGTGCTGCGCAAACTGCACATCCCGCTGGTGCCGATCATCCTCGGAATGCTGCTGGGCCCGGAAATGGAGAAGAGCCTGCGCCATGCGCTGACGATCTCCGACGGCGACTGGACCATCCTCTGGAGCAGCGGCCTGTCGGTCGGCATCTGGATCGTCGCCATCGCCGGCCTGGTGCTGCCCTACGTGATCGGCCCGATCCTGCGCCGCCGCATGGCCAACGAAGCCGAGAAAGCCCACACCATCGGCGACTGACATCTCCAACCCGGCAGGCGGTTTAGGGCCTGCCTGCCACCTTTCAGCCGCCTCCGGGCGGCTTTTTTATGTACAGGATGTACGGTATGCCGCGGGCGCATGGATGCGCAGGAGCGGCGCCTGTCAGAGCGCAGAGAAGGGAAGGTGACGGGTTACGCGTGGGCGGCTTCAGCCGCGAAGAGGGCAGCACCTAAGGCGGCTATTCGCGGCTGAAGGCGCCACAAGCTGTAACCCGTGACCGTAGCAGTTACAGTACGCGCGCTTTGTCGTAGGTTGGGTGGAGTGGCGACGCCACGTAACCGCCAGGGACGGCGGAAGGCCGCCCCGCGGAAATGCTGGCATTGCAGGAGCAAATGCCAGTGAACCCAACATCCGTCACCGTGGCGGCACAACCCGATGCCAACCGACCTGGAATGCGGTCGATATGATGGGTTGCGCTGCGCTCCACCCATCCTACAATTAATCGGTCAACTCGACGTAACCACGGATGGATACGATGGAATACCGCCGGATTCGGGAGCCGGGAGGCACCTATTTCTTTACGGTTGTGCTCGCCGACCGTAGCTCTGCATTGTTGACCGATAACGTTGAAATATTGAGGGAAGCTTTTCAGCAGACGAAAGCGGCGATGCCTTTCGCGCTGGTGGCCGCCGTGGTGTTGCCGGAACATCTGCACTGTATCTGGCGGCTGCCGGAAAACGACGCAGACTATCCGCGCCGCTGGCAGTACCTCAAGGCCGGGTTTTCACGCAAGCTGCCACGTTCTGCTTCAAGAACACCGAGCAAGGCCAAAAAGGGTGAACGCGGTATCTGGCAGCGTCGCTACTGGGAACACCTGGTTCGTGACGAACGCGACATGCACAGGCATCTGGATTACATCCACTACAATCCGGTCAAACACGGGCTGGTGGAACGTGTTCGGGATTGGTCCTATTCGAGTTTTCACCGTTATGTGGGGCGAGGGTATTACGACCTGGATTGGGGCGATTAACCGGATGATTTCGATGCCGGCGAATGATGCTCGGACGCGATACCGGCTGTTGGTTGGGTGGAGTGGCGACGCCACGTAACCGCCAGGGACGGCGGAAGGCCGCCCTGCGGAAATACTGACATTGCAGGAGCAAATGCCAGTGAACCCGACATCCGTCACGGTGGCGGCACAACCCGGTGCCAACCGACCTGGAATACGGTCGATATGATGGGTTGCGCTGCGCTCCACCCATCCTACAAACGTCACCCGGCACCCGTCACCCATCACCGCGGCAGTTACAGTAAACGCGCTTTTTCGTAGGTTGGGTGGAGCGGCGAAGCCGCGCAACCCAACATCCATCACCCGGCACCGTGGCGGTATAACCCGATGCCAACCGGCCTGGAATGCGGTCGATATGATGGGTTACGGTTAACGTTACGGTAAGCGCCTAAACGCTCACCTGGGCAACCGGTACTGCCGTTCCGGGCGGCCGACGCTGCCGTAGGCGACATCGGCCATCAGTTCCTGGGTGCCGACCAGGTATTCGAGATAGCGTCGCGCGGTGGTGCGGCTGGAACCGATCCGGTCGCCGACCTGCTCGGCGCTGAGGCTCTCGGCGGGCTGGCCCTTGAACACCTTGCGCACCTTTTCCAGGGTCAGGGTATCGATGCCCTTGGGCAGTGAGGCGATGCCGGTGCCGGCTTTGGGCGCGGTGCTGGCGGTGCGCGGCAGCAGGCCGTCGACCTCCTGCTGCGACAGGCTCTGCAACTGCAGCAGCCGCTCGCGGTGGGCGCGGTAGTTGCCCAGTGCCTGCTGCAGCCGGTCGAATACCACGGGCTTGAGGATATAGTCGAATACGCCCCAGCGCAGCGCCTCGGTCAGCGTCTCGACCTCCTTGGCGGCGGTGATCATCACCACGTCGGTGGCGCTGTTGTCGGTACGCAGCCGGCGCAGCAGCTCGAGGCCGTTGCCGTCCGGGAACTGGATATCCAGCAGCAGCAGGTCGGGCTGCATCACCTCGACGAGGTCCGCGGCATCGCGGGTATCGTGGGCGATGCCCCGGACCTCGAAGCCGTCGATGCGTTCGATGAAACGGCGCTGGATCTCGGCGATCTGCGGGTCGTCTTCCGCGATCACGACGCTGATTGCAGGATTCAAACCTCCACCTCCCTGGGCATATTTCCTGTGAAAAAGCGGGCCGTGAATCGCGTTTCGCCGATTGCAGGACTCAAGCGTCCACCTCCTTGGGAATATAGGCCGTGAATCGCGCGCCGCCAGTGCCGGCCTCGGATACGGTGATTTCGCCGCCCAGCTGGGCCAGCGTCTGCCTGACCAGGTGCAGGCCGATGCCGCGCCCCCGGGCCTTGCTGCTGTGGCCGCGCTCGAAGATCTGCTCGCGCTCGCTTTCCGGCACGCCCAGGCCCTCGTCCTCGATCTCGAAGATCAGTTCGCGGCCCAGGTCCGTCATCGACAGCTGCACCTGGCGGCCGCCGGCGGCCAGCGTCGCTTCGAAGGCGTTGTCGAGCAGGTTGCCGAGCAGGGTGACGATGCGTTCCGGGGCGATATGGGCCGGCAGGGCACCCATATGGCTGTCCGGGTCGATGATCAGCCGCAGCCCGAGCTCGTGGGCGCGATTGTACTTGCCGAGCAGGCAGCCGGACAGCACTGGTTCGGTGACCGAATCGACCAGCCAGCGCAGCAGCTCCTGGTGTTCGCGGGTTTCCTGGCCGATGATCTCCAGCGCCCGGTCGGTGGCGCCGATCTGGATCAGGCCGGCGATGGTGTGCAGCTTGTTGGCATACTCGTGGGCCTGGCTGCGCAGGGTCTCGGCGTACTGCTGGATCTGGGTCAGCTGACGGCTGACCTGGTCGAGCTCGTCCTTGCGGCGGAAGCTGGCGACGCCGCCGATCACCTGGTGGCCGTCACGAATCGGGATGCGGTTGACGATCAGGGTCTGGCCCTTGAGGGTCAGCTCGCGGTCGAACTCGGGCTTGCCGGTGACCAGCAGGTCCGGCAGCCGGCTGTCGGGCAGGACCTCCTGGATCGGCCGGCCGCTCAGCGGTTCCGATGCCGCCAGCCCCAGCGTCCTGGCGGCGGCCTTGTTGAAGGTGGTGATGCGGCCCTCGGTATTCACGGCGATGATGCCTTCGCGCACCGATTCCAGGGTGGCATTGCGCTCTTCGAACAGCCGGGCGATCTGGTGCGGTTCCAGGCCGAAGATCGCCGACTTGAAGCGGTGCGAGATCCAGACCGCCAGCAGGATCGACAGCAGCAGGAGTCCCAGGGTCACGCTGATGACGATGCTCTGGTAGCGCAGGATGATGGTCTCGAGACTGGTGGTCAGGTAGCCGACCGAGACGACGCCGAGGATCTCCCCTCGGGCGAGAAGATCGGCGCCTTGCCGCGAATCGACGGCCCCAGGCTGCCGACCGCGCGGGAGATATAGCTCTGACCCAGCTCCAGCGCGCGGTAGTTGTCGCCGCCGACCATCGGCTTGCCGATGCGTTCGGGCAGCGGGTGGGCGAGGCGGATGCCCTCGCTGTCGCCGATGGAGATGAAGCTGGCGTCGGTGGCCTCGCGCAGTTCCTCGGCCAGCGCCTGCATGCTGAAACTGTCGCGGTCGCGGGCGGCATCCCGTACCGCCGGCGTCTGGGCGATCATCGAGGCCAGCTGCAGCGCGCGCAGCCCGATCTGGTCCTCCAGCGAGGTGCTCAGGTAGCGCAGCGCAAAGCCGCCGAGCAGGGCGGCCTGCAGCAGTACCAGCAGGCACATCATGATCATCAGGCGGGTGCTGATCTTCAGTCGCGTCATAATGGATTCTTGTTCTGAACGTCTACCCTTCATTATCGGCGCCCGGGTGCCGTCACCGCAATCGGTGGTGGTCGCGCGGCGCGGCTTCCGGTATACTTTTTCGCCCTTAACGCCGTACTTCGTTTGTACGGCTTTGTATTGGTTCATCACGTTTTAGCGGAAAACAGGCTTAATTCGTAGGATGGGTGGAACGACGCCTCGGCCCGGTCTTTCCGGTCGTTACGCAGTCTGGGCGTCGTGTAACCATCTCGAATGCAGCACTGAGGAAACCGAATAGTTGATGGGTTGCGCCGCGCCAAACCCACTGCGTAGCGATCGCGAAGTGGCAACGCGCGGCTCCACCCATCCTACGGTTTAGTCACCTGGTTTCCCTCTATCGCGAAGAACTTTTTTATTTTACCCATAGCAACACTTAAGTGACCTGTCGTGGGGGTCACCACTGAGCCAGAAGGGATTTACATGCCTGTTATTACGCTTCCTGATGCCAGCAAACGCGAATTCGACAACCCGGTCAGCGTCCATGACGTCGCCGCTTCCATCGGCACCGGGCTGGCCAAGGCCGCTCTGGCCGGCAAGGTCGACGGCACCCTGGTGGATACCAGCTATACCATCACCGAAGACTGCGACCTGGCGATCGTCACCGCGCGGGACGAGGAAGGCGTCGATGTGATCCGCCACTCCTGCGCCCACCTGATGGCGATGGCGGTGCAGGAGCTGTTCCCCGGCGCTCAGGTCACCATCGGTCCCGTGATCGACAACGGCTTCTATTACGATTTCGCCTACGAGCGCCCGTTCACGCCGGAAGATCTCGAGAAGATCGAAAAGCGCATGCAGGAGCTGTCGAAGCAGGACCTGCCGGTCGCCCGTTCGCTGATGAGCCGCGACGAAGCGGTCGCGATGTTCGAGAAGATGGGCGAGAAGTACAAGGTCGAGATCATCAGGGATATCCCGGGCAACGAGGCGCTGTCGTTCTACTCCCAGGGCGAGTTCATCGACCTGTGCCGCGGTCCGCACGTACCCTCGACCGGCCATATCAAGGCGTTCAAGCTGATGAAGGTGGCGGGCGCCTACTGGCGCGGCAACTCCGACAACGAGATGCTGCAGCGTATCTACGGCACCGCCTGGGGCGACAAGAAGGAGCTCAAGGCCTATCTGCACCGCCTCGAGGAAGCCGAGAAGCGCGACCACCGCAAGCTGGGCAAGGCGCTGAACCTGTTCCACCTGCAGGAGGAAGCCCCGGGCATGGTGTTCTGGCACCCGGCCGGCTGGACCCTGTACCAGGAGATCGAGCAGTACATGCGCAACAAGTTGCGCAAGCATGCCTACCAGGAGATCAAGACCCCGCAGGTGGTCGAGCGCACCCTGTGGGAAAAGTCGGGTCACTGGGACAAGTTCTCGGAAGAGATGTTCACCACCCATTCCGAGCATCGCGATTTCGCCATCAAGCCGATGAACTGCCCCTGCCACGTCCAGGTGTTCAACCAGGGGCTGCGCTCCTACCGCGAGATGCCGCTGCGCCTGGCCGAGTTCGGATCCTGCCACCGCAACGAGCCGTCCGGTGCGCTGCACGGCCTGATGCGCGTGCGCGGCTTCGTCCAGGACGATGCCCACATCTTCTGCGCCGAAGGCGACATCCAGAGCGAAGTGGCGACCTTCATCGACTTCCTGCACGAGGTCTACGAGGACTTCGGCTTCACCGAGGTGCTGTACAAGCTCTCGACCCGTCCGGAGAAGCGCGTCGGTTCCGACGAGAGCTGGGACAAGGCGGAGCAGGCGCTGGCCGAGGCGCTGGACGCCGCCGGCCTGAAATGGGAGCTGCTGCCGGGCGAGGGCGCCTTCTACGGCCCGAAAATCGAGTTTTCGCTCAAGGATTGCCTCGGCCGGGTCTGGCAGTGTGGTACCATCCAGGTCGATTTCTCGATGCCGGGCCGCCTCGGTGCCCAGTTCGTCAACGAAGAGGGCGAGCGCGAAACGCCGGTCATGCTGCACCGCGCGATCCTCGGTTCGTTCGAGCGCTTCATCGGCATCCTGATCGAAAACTACGCCGGCGCGCTGCCCACCTGGCTGGCGCCGCAGCAGGTTGCGGTCCTCAATATCACCGACAAACAGGGTGAATATTGCAAAAAAGTGGCGCAACTTCTTGAAGACAGGGGTTTCCGTGCGCAAGCGGACTTGAGAAACGAGAAGATCGGCTTTAAAATCCGCGAGCGTACACTGCAGAAGGTCCCCTACCTTCTGGTAGTGGGAGACAAGGAAGTGGAGTCCGGCGCGGTCGCCGTAAGAACCCGCACAGGTGAAGACCTGGGAACCTTGTCCATCGAAGAATTTGTTGTCCTTCTGTCACAAGACGTGACCCGGAAGGGACGCCAGAATTAATCTGAGCAGGAGATAGTACCATCAGGCGCGATAACAGACGCGGCGAGAAACGCCCAGCGATCAACGACAATATCAAAGCACGCGAATGTCGACTGATCGGTCCGGACGGCAGCCAGATTGGAATAGTATCGATTAAAGACGCTCTTGAGGCAGCTCAGGAAGCGGGTCTTGACCTGGTACAGATTGCGGAATCCGACCCCATCGTCTGCAAGGTGATGGATTACGGCAAGCATATGTACGAAGCGAAGAAGCAGCAGAACCTCGCCAAGAAGAAGCAGGTTCAGATGCAGGTCAAGGAAGTGAAATTCCGTCCCGGGACGGAAGAAGGGGATTACCAGGTAAAACTGCGCAACCTGGTACGTTTCCTTGAAGCCGGAGATAAGGCCAAGGTGACCTTGCGTTTCCGCGGTCGCGAGATGGCCCATCAGGAACTGGGTATGCAGCTGATGTTGCGGGTCGAAAAAGACCTGGAAGAGCTGGGTACCGTTGAACAGCGTCCGAAGATGGAAGGCCGTCAGATGACCATGGTCATTGCTCCGAAGAAGAAAAAGTAACCCGTTGAGCGCACAGCCCGTAACCGGCTCCTGACGGAGGCGGCTGCGGGTTTTGTCGTTGTCCGGGCGAACACAACTTAACGAATGCGTGGAGATTGTTAGAAATGCCTAAGATCAAGTCCAACCGCGGCGCTGCCAAGCGCTTCAAGAAAACTGCGACCGGCTTCAAGCACAAGCAGTCCTTCAAGAGCCACATTCTGACCAAGAAGAGCACCAAGCGTAAGCGTCAGCTGCGTCCGATGCTGCAGGTTCATGCAGCGGACCAGGCACTCGTCAAGCGCATGCTGCCGTACATCTAAGTCACTCTTGGTATCAACAGAATTCAACTTTAGGAAGGTATTGCAATGGCTCGCGTAAAACGTGGTGTTATCGCACGTCGTCGTCACAAGAAAGTATTGAAGCAGGCCAAGGGTTACTACGGTGCCCGCAGCCGTGTATTCCGCGTTGCTAAACAGGCTGTCATCAAGGCCGGTCAGTACGCTTACCGCGACCGTCGTCAACGCAAGCGTCAGTTCCGCGCCCTGTGGATCGCCCGTATCAACGCCGGTGCCCGCACCAACGGTCTGTCCTACAGCCGTCTGATCGCCGGCCTGAAAAAAGCCAGCATCGAGATCGACCGCAAGGTCCTGGCCGATCTGGCCGTTCACGAGCAGGCAGCGTTTGCCGCCGTCGTCGAGAAAGCGAAAGCTGCCCTGGCGTAAGGCACACCCGCCTCTTGTAGGTAATTGATCGAATCGAACAGGGGAAGGGTGCAAGCTCTTCCCCTGTTTTTTTGGTTCTTCGCAGGTCATAGAAATCAGGCGATGAAACCGTAGGATGGGTGGAACGACGCTTCTCGCGGACTATCCGATCCAGACGCGAACAGGGCGTCGTGGAACCCATCCAAAGGCGGCGCTCAACGTCGCTGATGGGTTACGCCGCAACGAATCCGCTGCGCTTCGGCAGCGGAGTGCCATTGCGGCTTCACCCATCCTACGAATTACGTTTTCTTCACGCCCAGGCGCGAAGAGCCATTTTATGGAGCCGGTAATGGAAAACATTGAGTCCCTGTTGGCGCAAGGCATCGAAGCCGTCGAACAGGCCGCGAGCACCCAGGATCTCGACCAGGTCCGTGTTCAGTATCTCGGTAAGAAAGGTCATCTTACTCAGCTGCTGAAAGGGCTGGGACAGCTGTCCGCCGAAGAGCGTCCGCAGGCGGGCGCGCGCATCAACGAAGCCAAGCAGGCGCTGCAGGCTCAGCTCAACATCCGCAAGGACGCGCTGGAAAGCGAAGCGCTGAACGCGAAGCTGGCGGCCGAGACCATCGACGTCACCCTGCCGGGCCGCGGTCAGGAACTGGGCGGGCTGCATCCGGTGACCAAGACCCTCGAGCGCATCGAGGCGTTCTTCGCCGGCATCGGCTACAGCGTCGCCGAAGGGCCCGAGATCGAAGACGACTACCACAACTTCGAGGCGCTCAACATCCCCGAGCACCATCCGGCGCGGGCGATGCACGACACCTTCTATTTCAACGCCAACACCCTGCTGCGGACCCACACCTCGCCGGTGCAGATCCGTACCATGGAGGCGCAGAAGCCGCCGGTGCGCATCATCTGCCCGGGGCGCGTCTACCGTTGCGACTACGACCAGACCCACTCGCCGATGTTCCACCAGGTTGAGGGTCTGCTGGTCGACAGGAACATCAGTTTCGCCGACCTCAAGGGCACCCTCGAGCAGTTCCTGCGCGAGTTCTTCGAAGAAGACGTCAAGGTGCGCTTCCGTCCGTCCTACTTCCCGTTCACCGAGCCCTCGATCGAGGTCGACATCGATCGCGGCGACGGCAAGTGGCTGGAAGTGCTCGGCTGCGGCATGGTACACCCGAAGGTGTTCGAATATGTCGGCATCGACCCGGAAGAGTACACCGGCTTTGCCTTCGGCATGGGGGTCGAGCGCCTGGCCATGCTGCGTTACGGCGTCAATGACCTGCGCCTTTTCTTCGAGAACGATCTGCGATTCCTGCGCCAGTTCAGCTGAACCGGTACCCGTGGATTCGAGAGTTAACAGCATTGTCAGGACAGCAGAATGAAATTCAGTGAACAGTGGTTGCGCGAACTGGTCAATCCGGCGATCGATACCGATGCCCTAGTGGCGCAGATCACCATGGCCGGCCTCGAAGTGGACGAGGTGGTCCCGGTGGCCGGCAAGTTTTCCGGTGTGGTGGTCGGCGAAATTCTCAGCGCCGAGCCGCACCCCAATGCCGACAAGCTGCAGGTCTGCACCGTCAGCGACGGCCATGAAGAGTTCCAGGTGGTCTGCGGCGCGCCGAACGCCCGTGCCGGCCTGAAAACCTCCTTCGCCAAGGTGGGCGCGACCCTGCCGGGCGACTTCCAGATCAAGAAGGCCAAGCTGCGCCAGGTCGAGTCCTTCGGCATGCTCTGCGCCGAGGACGAGCTGGGCCTGTCGGACGATCATGGCGGCATCATGGAGCTGGCGGCCGATGCGCCGGTGGGTCACTGCCTGCGTGATTATCTCGGCCTCAACGACCAGATCATCGACGTCGACCTGACGCCGAACCGCGGCGACTGCCTCAGCATTACGGGCCTGGCCCGCGAGGTCGGCGTGCTGAACAAGGCGACGGTGAAGTTCGTCGAGCCGGCCCAGGTCGAGGCGGTGATCAAGGACGCCTTCCCGGTGGTGGTCGAAGACAAGGCGGGCTGCCCGCGCTATGTCGGCCGGGTGATCCGCCGCATCAACGCCGGTGCACAGACGCCGCTGTGGATGGTGGAGAAGCTGCGCCGGGCCGGCATCCGCTCGATCGACCCGGTCGTCGACGTCACCAACTACGTGCTGCTCGAACTGGGTCAGCCGATGCATGCCTTCGACCTGGCCGGCTCAACGGCAGCATCATCGTGCGCCCGGCGCAGAAGGATGAAAAGCTGACCCTGCTGGACGGCCAGGAAGTGAGCCTGACCGAAGGTACCCTGCTGATCACCGACGAGCAGGGACCGCTGGCGATGGCCGGCGTGATGGGCGGTGAAGACAGCGGCGTCACCACCGAAACCCGCGACATCTTCCTCGAGAGCGCCTTCTTCGCGCCGCTGGCGATTGCCGGTCGCGCCCGTTCCTATGGCCTGCACACCGACTCGTCGCACCGCTTCGAGCGCGGCGTCGACTGGAAACTGCAGCGCAAGGCGATCGAGCGTGCCACCGAGTTGCTGCTCGAGATCGTCGGCGGCGAGCCGGGCCCGGTCACCGAGGTCAAGAGCCCCGAGCACCTGCCGGAAGCGGCCACCGTGCGGCTGCGCCACGCCCGCGTCAACCAGCTGCTGGCCTTCGAGATGCCGGCCGACGAGATCGAAGAGATCCTGACGCGTCTGGGCATGACGCTGATGCCGGTCGAAGCCGGTGTCTGGGATGTCGCCGTGCCGTCATACCGCTTCGATATCGACATCGAGGTGGACCTGATCGAGGAGCTGGCCCGGGTCTACGGCTACAACAACCTGCCGGTGAAAACGCCGACCGCCGAGCTGCCGTTCACGCCGCACAACGAGGCCCAGGTCGAGACCCGCCAGATGCGCCGTCACCTGATCGCGCTGGGCTACCAGGAAGCGATCACCTACAGCTTCATCGAGGCCGGCCTGCAGAAGCAGTTCGACGACCGCTACGAAGGCGTCGCCCTCGCCAACCCGATTTCGGCCGAAATGGCGGTGATGCGCACCAGCCTCTGGCCGGGCCTGGCCAGGGCGCTGCAGTACAACCAGAACCGCCAGCAGGACCGCGTGCGCCTGTTCGAAACCGGCCAGCGCTTCCTGACCCAGGACGCCGAACTGGTGCAGGAAAACGTCATCGCCGGCCTGATCGCCGGCAGCCGCGAACCGGAAAGCTGGACCGGCAAGGCGCAGAAGGTCGACTTCTACGACCTCAAGGGCCATGTCGAGTCGCTGCTGTCGCTGGGTGGCGCCCGCGAGCGCTTCAGCTTCAGCGCGGCCAGCCACGGTGCGCTGCACCCGGGCCAGAGCGCCGCGATCGAGCGCGACGGCAAGGTGATCGGCTACATGGGCGCACTGCATCCGAACCTGGTCAAGGCGCTGGACCTCGACGCTCCGGTCTACCTGTTCGAGCTGAGCCTCGAAGAGGTCGCCCGCGGACGTCTGCCGCGCTTCAGCGAGCTGTCGAAGTTCCCCGAATCGCGTCGCGACCTGGCACTGGTCGTCGACGAGAAAACCGCCTTCGAAGACCTCCGCAAGGTGGCGCTGAAAGAGGGTGGCGAGTACCTCAAGGACATCACCCTGTTCGACGTCTATCAGGGCCAAGGTATTGAAGCAGGACGAAAAAGTCTGGCCGTCGGCTTGACCTGGCAGCATCCATCGCGCACTCTTAATGACGAAGAGATCAACGGAACTATCCAGGCGGTAGTCGCCGCGCTGAAGTCCGAATTCGGCGCGACATTGCGGGAGTGATGACAGGGGTGAGTGGCATGGGCTCTTTGACGAAAGCGGAAATGGCGGAACGCCTCAACGAGGAACTTGGCCTCAACAAGCGTGAGGCCAAGGAGATGGTTGAATCCTTTTTCGACGAGATCCGTGCCAGCCTGGCGTCCAACGAACAGGTCAAGCTGTCGGGCTTCGGCAACTTCGACCTGCGCGACAAGCGCCAGCGCCCCGGCCGCAACCCCAAGACCGGTGAGGAGGTCCCCATCTGCGCCAGGCGGGTGGTGACCTTTCGTCCAGGCCAGAAACTCAAGGATCGGGTAGAAGCCTATGCCGGAAACCGGTCGGAATAACCACGACCGGCTCGACCCCATCCCCGGCAAACGGTATTTCACGATCGGCGAAGTCGCCAAGCTCTGCGACCTCAAGACCCACGTGCTGCGTTACTGGGAGCAGGAGTTCGAGCAGATCGCGCCGGTCAAGCGCAGCAACCGCCGCTACTACCAGCGCCAGGACGTACTGGTGATCCGCCAGATCCGCAGCCTGTTGCACGAGCAGGGCTACACCATCAGCGGTGCCCGCCAGTGGCTCGCGGGCGAGCAGGCCGGCGACGATGCGGCGCGCTACAAGCAGCTGGTCCGGCAGACCATCACTGAACTCGAGGACATCCTCAGCAACCTGAAAAGTTTTTGAAGAAAAAACTTCACAGATTCAAAACCTTAGGGTATATTACCCACCACTTCGAAACGACGTTCGTCGGTTCGTTCTTACAGTCGGGGCGTAGCGCAGTCTGGTAGCGCACTTGCATGGGGTGCAAGGGGTCGCAGGTTCAAATCCTGCCGTCCCGACCATTAAAATCAAAGACTTAGGCATCCTGTCTAAGCGCCGAAAATCTAAAAGTTCCGAATATTGCCTTGTTAGTCGCCGTTTGGTCGCCGTTTGTTGCTGGCTAGTGATATGACCTAATGTAGCTTCCCCAGTTATCGGGCAATGTCGTCAATCCTGATTCCCCACCTTCCCCAGATGAATTCGTGTCTACCGACTACTATCAGTCACCTTTACCGTCTAAGGTCTTCAACTGGTGTGGAGGCGCTAAGGCGGCAAAAAATAGCCGCTCTCCACGTGTCTGCCCGTGTCCCCGAGGTTTTTTTCATAGCCCAGGGGCCCCACCAGTCGGCAGAGGTGTACGCCAATCGCTCTCTGGGTGTAGTTCTGACGGAGGGCCCGTCTTTGTTTAGACGATACCTGTCGGCGCTCCACGGCCAATACAAGGGCAAAGGGAGTCTATGGTAGTGTTCAGATGAAGGCGCTACTTTTTCAACTATGGCTAGTTGTGTAGAAAGCTATTGGGCTGGAAACAGCGTTGACACGTAGGATTCGTAGAAGGGTATGGATATATATAAGACTCCCCAATATGGAACAGGTCGAAGATTGTAGGGGTCGTTTTAGAGTTCCAATGTGGAGTAGGTACAGCATCTAATTTATATGACCTACTCCAAATGGGAGGACTATGGGACTTTAACTACTCCAAGTAGGAGGAGTTAGTTGGACTTTGTCCATCTGCTTGAAAGGTAAATCTATTTTCGTATCACTGTAATATCCTACTTTTCTTCTTAATAATACTTTGTGATTTGTTAAAAATTTCTTGGATTTTTTTATTATCAAACTCAAGCAATTTACAAAAATGTATTTGTAAGAGAATTTCTAGGACTAGGCATAGCTTATAAAGATCGTCTCCGCTTGCTGATCTCCTCTTGAGACTGTTGTCGTAGTGTGTCAGATAGTTTCGAGTGTTTACAATTTTATCGATATTTGATTTGATCTTCTTGCTTCCGCCAAATATGGATTTGTAATCGTTGAATAGAGATTTTATTCTACTTCTTAGATTGAGTTCATTCCCATAGCGGAGTCTTGCTTCTACCCATTCTCTATACTTTTCAGGAACGGAATTTAGTAGCGACTTCGATAACTCGTCATATTCTTCAGTGGTATACGTTGAGTCGGGTGACATTCTTCTATGTAGGGATTCTACGGCTTGGGCAAGCATTAAAAACCGGTTATCTAGATATAGTCCTTTGGCGCTTTTAGTTGCAAAATATAGATTGAAAGTTGAATCATATTTTTCATAATTGGTCAGCCATGAACTGATTATATGCCCAAAGTTATCAGAAATGTCATCGAATTTTAGTAATATGAATGGTTCGCTTAGTTCGCTAAAATCAATATCATCATTTGGGGATAGGTTTAAAAAGATCTCGATTGGTGCCATTCGAGTGGATTCTTTGTATGGCTCAGTTATATCGCTTCTATAGGCACGAATAGATTCTATATATAAGTTTTTGTCGCAGGAAAATGAAGCGAAATCGATAAATCGCCAAATATATGATAGAGCGTCATTAACGGGTAATAGCTTATTGTAATTAATTGATATCCAGGTTTTTTGTGCAATTTTAACCTCCCTTCCTCCCCAGCCTTGAGGCATTAAACATTCAAAGTCTAAAGTTAATTCTCCTCCATTTTTTAATTGCCATTTAGGGCTGGCTGAAAATGAGTAATTGATATGGATAGATTTATTCTCGCCATTCTTTATAGCGACATTAATAGGATTGCATTTCATCCATTCGTCAAGTGCCGTTGAGTGAAAAGATATTTTTTCAAACTCTATCGGTTCATCTTTGTCGAAATGAGCGCCTATATACATTTGGTTTATTCGGATTTTTGAAACACCTATCCCAGGAAAACTTATGTTTCGATTCCTAAAAAAGCAATTATCTAGAGTTATTGGCTTTCCTCTTTGTGTTATTCCTAATATCCTTTTGATTTTAGTGCTGTCCATATCAACTGTTTCTCCTGTTAGAGACCCAGCTACTTCAAGCTCTAGCTGACCAGATGTATTGCAATATAAACGTCCTGGAACTTCGTTTTCTTCATGGTCAGGCAGCCAAAAAATACCATGTTGTTCCGGAAGGGATAGTGGGTTCATTAAGACTTCCTTTTCATTTTATGGTTTCTTGAGAATTATCAGGCTAATTATTGTTTCTTGATAAAGTCTTTTTTGGCGAAGGTATGTTTAAATATAGTAAGAATGTTAGTGGAAGGTGCTTAAAGGCTTGAATTGGTATGGTCGGGATACTAGATTGAGGCATGATAACCATTATTCTTCCATGATTATGAAACGATTCGTTAGACTGTTTCTTTGTGTTCGCTAAACCTAAGTTCTAAATGATGGTTCACTTTTTTGGAAAGTTCCAGTGGAAACTCGATTTCGCTTAGGCAATGATGGCAGAGAAGCACGATCGCTTTGGCTATCTAGGAGAGCGTTACTAGAGCAATTCAGTATCGCTTTTTAGTGTGAGTCTGTCATGCCGTAGGATCTTTGCACCACAATGCCAATGGTACCGGACTCGGTTTGATACCTTCGTCGAACATGATGCCGTTGCGAGGTTCATCGATGCCGTTCCAAGTGATAGCCACCAGCGTTGCTCGTCCACGGACTTTCCAACCCTGCCGGGTGACGACAAGAAACCCCTTCGAAAGCAGTGCAGAAAATGCCCGGTGCAAAGATGATTTGGCCCACCCCCGCTTCCTCATCAGCGAATGGCAAGGCGATAGGGATCCGTTGTTGCTGCCAGTATACTGCGTCAACATATCAATAAGCAGTTTGACCTCCGCTGCTTTCAATGAGGCAAACTGACTACTCTGTGCGACCCGGTAAGGAATACCAATAAACCGCTCTCGCTTCTTAAGCTGCTTACGTTGTGCGGTACTACCCATGAATCAAACTCCTGTGCCGGGGCATTGCTGCCCCGGCTCGGCTCGGTATTAAGCGGTGGTAGTCGGAAGCTGCATCTGCTCCGGGTCACCGGAGCGAAGGTGGGAAGTGCGGCGTTTGATATTCGCCAAGCGGCGGGCGAAAGCAGCCTGTGCCCGTTCTACTTCGACTTTCTCTGCTACCTCACGGCACGGCAGAACGTTGGGAAGCGGAGCAGCATTGGCGATCAGTTCTGCGGTGGGATAAAGATCTATCTTTCCGAGCATCAGCCATTCGTGGCAGTGTTCGTTGCAAGCAGTGGCAATAATCACGCCCATCTGGCGGAGGTTCGAGACCGGTTTGCGAGTCTCCAGGTGGTCGTGTTTAAGATCGTTGATCATTACCCAGTTGCCATCACGAAGTGCGGCAACAATCGCCATTTCACGTCCGTTCAGCAGCATCAGTACCCCGGATTTAGAGCCGGGTGCGTAGTAGACTACGGGGGAAAATACACCCGTATTCGCAGAGTTCCGGCTATTGAACAGTTCTGCGGCGGGAAGCGGTCCAGTGCTGCCGATATTGAGCTTGGCATTATCGGGGAGGGTCTTGAGTTCTGCCCACTCAATGCCGGACTCGATTGCGTGGAGCTTGTTAATCAAGGTGTGAGTATTCATTAGCAACGCCCTCCTTTACGCATTGACGGCGTTGTTAATTTGCTGCTGGACCCAGTCCTGAACTTCGGACTCGACCCAGGCGACGGAGCGGCTATTCCCCAGCTTTATCGGTTTGGGGAACTCACCCTGCTGTATACGCAAGTAGAGCGTAGAGCGAGCCTGCCCGGTGACTTCCAAGACGGCAGCAAGGCGAAGAAGGCGCTGATATTCGATTTGTTCAGTAGGTTTCATGTCCTGTACCTCAGAGGGTTTGTGTGGATACAGGACTGATCATGGTGTCGGGCTTGAATTGAGGCACCGACAGAAAAACCGACTTTGTGTCATTGACTTTTTCTTAGGGCTTCTATCCGTTTTTTGGCTTCCACCAGTTCTTGTCTTGACTCTTGATAAGATGGATTTTTCTGAAGGCTTTTTGGAAGTTTAGCGAAAGCCTCATCATGTTCTTCAATCTGCCTGTCAAGCTCATCAAGCTTGGCATTCATTAACAATGCGAACTGTCGCTCATCGTCCTCTGTTACTGGCTGGTCTTGCATTCGTTCTTGCAGATCACTGAGCCTTTGATCAATGTCAGCCATACGGTAGGCAGCGTCTTGCAACTGTGCGGAGCTGCGGGCTATGCCGAGTTGCTCACTTGACTCCCTATCCATTTTTTCCTGCTCAGAAATCCACCGCTCAAGCGTTCGTTGGCTACAGCCGAAACGGGCGGCAATCGC
This sequence comes from Marinobacterium aestuariivivens, assembly GCF_042661465.1. Classification (NCBI taxonomy): domain Bacteria; kingdom Pseudomonadati; phylum Pseudomonadota; class Gammaproteobacteria; order Oceanospirillales; family Oceanospirillaceae; genus Marinobacterium; species Marinobacterium aestuariivivens. Next base: position 3,542,011 of record NZ_JBHSWE010000001.1, read on the forward strand.
CTCTAGTAAAAGATCCCGATTAGAGTCTTCACCTCTAAGCTTCTTTCTCGAAGCTAATTTCGGTTGATCTTCAAGTTGCGTTTGCAGGTCTTTGGCCCATAGAGCTGCATTTCGCCTAGTCTCATAGGGGCGCTTATGAAGTCCATTTTTGAACGTGATCTCACCGGAGATAATGGAAGCTAATATCGGACGCACTTCGTCTGGTATTGGGTCGCTACCATTAAGTAAATCAATTGTTTCCTTTTTGGTTGCAGTCCCTTCTTTGACACGGGCCAACCAGAAAAACCAATCGTTATTAAACTTTTCGAGATCGAATGCCATTTCCTTAGCTCTGCCGTTTGAAGTTCACAGAAATTACGTTGTCGCCGCCAGGAAGGGTCAGCAGCTCCAGCCGCTCTCCAAGCACTTGCCATGCCCGTTTCATCTCCAGAGCGTAGCTGTAGCGCTGATAGATGCGCTTTACCTTGTTTTCCTCGGTATGGTTCAAACATCGCTCCGCAACTTCGGGCAGGACTCCTGCCTCAACCATAAGCGTCGCACCTGTGCGGCGCAGATCGTGCGGAGTCCACTTGCCGCCGGGAAGCAAAAGAGCGTCGGCCTGTCTGGTTCGCCCTGTAAGCCTCTCTCCCCCGGCTTCACTTGGCGGTCCGTTAACTGCTTGGTAATCGACCGAGGGTCAATGGAGTCGGAAACGTGGCGATTTGGATAACACCAGCGGCCCGAACCGCTGAGTCTGTGTAACTGTCGGAAGTGCTGTATGGCGAATTCGGAAAGGGAAACGCTGTGGGATTTACCGTTCTTACTGTTTTCCGCCGGAATCAGCCATTCGTGTTTTTCCAGATCGACATGCTGCCATTCGGCCCTCAGAAGCTCACCGATACGGCAGCAGGTAGCGAGGGCGAGCCAAACAGCAGTTTCAGTCGTTGGAAGTAATTTGGCTTCCGGCATTTGCTGGTGGAGCAAACGGATCTCGTCGTCTGAAAGAATGCGGTCCCGTTCGGTGTCCTTGCCGCCAATACTGACCTTGCGAATCGCTGCGGTTGGATCAGCCTCGACAATGTCCCGATCCACGGCAAAGCGGAACATCTGGCGCATTGAACTAAACGCCACCTTTGCCATGCGAGGCACTCCACGGGAGAGCAGGGCGTCCGTCACTTCGGTCACGTGGCGCTTGCGTATATCCTCTGCGGCTATCGTGCCAATCAGAGGCAGAATGTCCCGGTTGAACAGGCGGCGCATTTCGGCCCCGGCATCCTTGCGGCGTATAAGATCGACAGCGGCCCAATGCTCGAATAGTTCCGCTACAGTCTTGCGACCACGGTGCTGCTGCTCCTCACGCTCTAGTCGGGCAAGTTCCGCTGCCTGTTGTGCTTTACGGTGGGCTTCCTCGTCTTCAATGTGCTGGCGAATATTGAGGATGCCGGACTGATACAACCGTGACATTTCTGCTGACTTTGCCCGAGCCTGCTTCAAGGTGAGCCCGTCGCTGCTGTCTTTGGGGTCGTAGTAGCCGAGTGGCAAGTAGTCCCGTTTGCCGTCTGCTGTCGTGTATCGGAAGTAGAATGCCGCTGGACGGGTGGGAGTCAGCTTGGCAGAGAAGCGGCCATGCCCTTTGGGGGCGTCCTCGGTCAGCCAGGTCGTTTTATCCACCTTGGCGGTGATCGCCTTGTCTGTAAGCCTCGCCATATCGGGCTTCCTCCCCTAAATACCGGTCGCCGTTTGGTCGCCGTTTGTTGCCGGTTTAGGGTAGATTTTAGTGGATTCTGTTGGAATTGCCTAACGTGCGTGCATCCTTTAAGTATTTGAAAAATTGATGGTTTTTGATTTAGATGGAGCCTGTTGGAAAAGGCTTTTGATTTATGGGGTGCAAGGGGTCGCAGGTTCAAATCCTGCCGTCCCGACCATTAAGTTTTTCTTGGAATCAGTCACTTAGATAAGGTCGCGTTAATCCAATCGACGGATCTTCGATGCATGGCTTTAGGACGGGTGCAGGAAAACCTTCTCAGAGATATCGTTACCCATAAGCGTGCAACTTCCCTAGCGATTCCTAGTCACGCAAAATCTAGTGTTAAGCGGGCTGCACTCAACTCACTATTGCCCGGTATTCTTCTCGGCGGAAGTGTTGTGTCCATCGGTTGCATCTGCACTCCATGCCGCTACTCCAATGGTTGGGCTATTCGTCTCCTAAGGGCACATAGCGATCGTTGCCTATAGACCTCATCTACTTCGTAAGCGTTCATTCCAAGGCGTTATGCCGAGCGTGGTTTTCACGCGATAAGCTGGCCTCACTTTCATCAAGGAGGTAGCACCATGACCCAAGCCCGCGCACCCCGCATCTCCACTGAACAGTGGCAGGTTCTGATCGAGCAGTGGCAGACCAGTGGTCTGTCCGCTGAAGCGTTCTGACACGACAAGGGCGTCAGCTACAACCGCTTTTGCATCTGGCGCAAACGGCTGGTAAAGACCGCCACGGCCCCAGCCGCCGAGGCGAACTTCATCGACTTGGCCGCATTGGCCGCCACAATACCGGGGCGTGGCTGGAACATCGTGCTGAGTCTCGGCAATGGCGTCGAGCTGCGCTTGAGCCAGTCCTGATGTTCACGCCCGGCAGTCAGGCCCGGATCTGGCTCTGTACCGAGCCGACCGACATGCGCAAGTCCTTCGACGGTCTGAGCGCGCTGGTCAAGAACCGACTCGACCGGGAACCGCTCAGTGGTCAGTACTTTGTCTTCGTCAATCGGCGCAAGACCGTAAGCGTTGACTGGTTACACGTTGTTTCAGAATACGTGAGATGTGAAGTTCCCATTTAAAAATAGATGGGAACGTAACATGCCTGAATCCACACTACCGCCTCGCCGTCGATACCTGCCAGAACTCAAACTGAAAATCGTCCGCGAAGCGCTGGATGGGCCTCTGTCCAAGGCCGCTGTTGCCCGCAAATACAACATCAATGCCAATATGGTGTCGAACTGGATTCGTGAGTATCGCGACGAGGCGCGCTGGGTCAAAAAAGCGAAGGCACCGATATTGCCTATTGTCGTGGATGATGCGGCCACGGCTGATCCCACAGCATTAACACCAGCAACACAGGTTCATGTACCGGAACCGATCCGGCCAATCGAAGCGACCCTGACGATCCAATTCACCTCAGGCCATCAAATAACCGTCAGCAATCCGAGCGAGACCCTGGTCCGCCAAATACTGAGTACACTGGCATGATCGGTTTACCCTCCGGAACGCACGTCTGGCTGGTCGCAGGCTATACGGATATGCGAAAGGGCTTTGACGGTCTTGCCGCCCATGTTCAGTACCAGATCGATAAAGATCCCTTCTCAGGGCATCTCTTCGTGTTCCGAGGTCGGCGAGGTGATCGCATCAAAGTGCTCTGGTGGGATGGTCAGGGGCTCTGCATGTTTTACAAGCGTCTTGAGCAGGGACGTTTTGTCTGGCCGCAGGCACAGAACGGTGTCATTCACCTGTCGTCTGCACAGCTGTCCATGCTACTCGAAGGGATCGACTGGCGGACGCCGAGGCGCACTGAACGCCCTGTTCTATCAGCATAAAACCCAATAAATACGGGGTCTCCAGGCAGGTTCATGGTAAAATTAACGCCATGAAATTGACCGCTGACTCCCTGCCAAGTGATCCAGAACTGCTTAAGCAGATGGTACTTGCTATGCAGCAGGACATGGCCAGTTTGCAGCAGGACCTCACCGCAGAGAAGACTCGGACAGAGCGCCTCGAACTCCGCCTGGCTGCATTGCTTCGGAATCGCTTTGGTCGCTCCAGCGAACGATCTGGAAGCTCAGACCAGCTCGATCTTCTGATCGAAGATACCGAAACGGCCCTCGCGCAAATATCACCGAGTTCCAACATCTCGGCAACGCTGCCGTCTACCTCGCGCAGCCGCAAACGCTTCAGCGAATCGCTTCCCCGCGAGGAGCGTCGTTACGAACCCTCCAGTTGTAACTGCCCCGACTGTGGTGGGGATATGAAGCTGATCGGAGAAGATACCTCTGAAATGCTGCATGTGGTTCCAGAACAGTATGTCGTTATCCGGCAGGTTCGGCCTAAATATAGCTGTAGTGCCTGCGATCGAATCGCCCAGGCACCTGCACAGGAGCGTGTGATCGATAAGGGGATCGCTTCGGCGGCGCTGATCGCGCAAGTGATCGTTGATAAATACGCTGATCATCTACCTCTCTACCGTCAGGAAGAGCGCTTCAGGCGTGCGGGTATCGATCTGGATCGCTCCACGCTGGCGGGCTGGGTGGGTCGTGCCGGTGCACTGTTGGAACCCCTGGTCCAGGCAATCCGCAGCCATGTCATGGATGCGGACAAGCTCCATGCCGACGACACCACAGCGCCCACGCTCAAGCCTGGGAACAGTAAAACCCTGACGGGACGCTACTGGAACTATGTGCGTGATGATCGTCCCTGGGCTGGTGATGCCGCACCGGCGGTCTGGTTCCAATACAGCACAACGCGATCTGGGAAAGAGCCAGCCGCTCACCTGAAAGGGTATTGCGGCATTATCCAGGCAGATGCCTATGCGGGTTACAACCTGGCGGTTCAATCAGGCATCACGAGAGCCGGTTGTTGGGCGCATGTGAGAAGAAAGTTCTTTGAACTGGCAGAATCCACACAAAGTCCTGTAGCACAGGAGGCCGTTGATCGAATCAACGCGCTGTATAGCGTAGAGAAACAGATCAATGGCCGGCCACCCGATGAACGGCAAGCTTATCGAGCAGGACAGGCCAAACCGTTAATGGATGATCTGCATGCCTGGCTGGATCAGACGCTTCGGCAATGCTCTAAAGGCTCTGCCCTGGGGAGAGCGATCAACTATGCCCGTAAGCAGTGGGATAGCCTGACGCTGTATCTCAACGATGGTCGAGTCGAGATCGATAACAATGCCGCTGAACGTGCCATCCGTCCCTTGGCCTTGGGGCGGAAAAATCATCTTTTTGCTGGATCTGAGGATGGCGGGCATTACGGTGCGGCGCTCTACAGCATCATGGGTACAGCGAAGTTGAACGGTATCGATCCGAAAGCTTACCTGACAGCCGTACTGAAACGGATCAACAATACCAGGGCATCAGACGTCGAAAGCCTGCTCCCCTGGAACATCAACCTCGACGACTCGCAGGTTGCTGAGGCCATCTAGGGTGTAAGCAGTCAACGCTTACGCAAGACCCAGATGAAGGTGCTGTACTTCGAACCGTCGGGCTTTTGTCTGTGGAGTAAACGCCTCAAACGAGGCCAGTTCCAGGTCAGGCCTTCGGCAAGCGGACAGCAGGCCCTGACCTGGACCGACCTGCAACTGATCCTAGATGGCATCGAGGTGGAGAAGGCTCGCCGGTTCAAGCGCTATCACCACCCATCCTGATCGCTTTTGGGTATACTCCAGTGCCATGACGACGACTTCTGCACCCCAGCCCAGCCCCGCACCAGCATCGACGACGACCTGACGGTCGCGGAGTTGGCGGCATTGAATGCCGAAAACAGCCCGTTGCGGGAAGAGAATGCCGCCCTGCGGCAGCGGGTGGAGTGGTTCGAGCGGCAACTGTTCGGCCAGAAGTCGGAGAAACGTCCGGTCGACAACCCGCACCAGCCCAGCCTGCTGGGCGCAGTGCCACCCGCAACACCGGCGGAAGGCGAACAGGTCACTATCACCTATCAGCGCGGCAAGGCCCCCAAGCAGCGCCCCGATGACTGCGTCAACGACACGGGGCTGCGCTTCTATGCCGAGGTGCCTGTAGAAGTGATCGCGCTGACCGCGCCGGAGCTGGACGGGCCGGAGGCGGATCAGTTCGAGATCATCGGCACCAAGAACACCTTCCGTCTGGCACAGCGTCCGGCCAGCTATGTGGTGTTGCAGTACGACCGCCCGGTGGTGAAGCGCAAAGGCAGCGAGCAGCCCTTGCCGAGCCCGGCGCCGTCCAACGTCCTGGACCGTAGCCTAGCGGACGTCAGCCTGCTGGTCGGTCTGCTGGTCGACAAGTTCCTCTATCACCTGCCGCTGCACCGTCAGTATCGGCGTATCGAGCAGGCGGGCATCACGCTCAGCCGGACGACGCGGACCAACCTGACCAAGCGCGCGATCGACCTGCTGCGCCCCATCGTCGATGCCCAGCTGGCCAGCGTGCTGCTGAGCCGGGTACTGGCGATGGACGAAACGCCGATCAAGGCCGGAAAGGCGGGGCCCGGCAAGCTGAAGCAGAGCTGGTTCTGGCCGCTGTATGGCTATCAGGACGAGGTCGTGTTCACCTTCTCCGCCAGCCGGGGACGGCAGCATATCGAAACGCTGCTGCGGCAAGGCTTCAGCGGTGCCTTGATCAGCGACGGTTATGCCGCCTATGCACGCTATGCGCAGCAGTACGAGGCGGTGATCCATGCGCAATGTTGGGTCTACAGTCGTCGCCAGTTTATCGAAGCGGAATCGACCGAACCGGCAGTGGTACGCGAAGCCCTGGACTACATTGCCGCGCTGTACCGGATCGAGGAGCAGATCCGCGAGCAGCGTCTGAGCGACGATAAAAAGCAGCAGTACCGGCTGACGCACAGCAAGCCGCCGGTCGATGGCTTCTTCGCGTGGAGTCAGACGCAGCTGCAACGGGCTGACCTGACGCCGTCGAATCCTCTGAAAAGGGCCTTGAATTATGTGCTCGCCCGCGAGCACAAACTGCGGGTATTCCTGGAAGATCCGGCGGTGCCGCTGGACACCAACCATCCGGAGAGAGCGCTGCGCCCCATACCCATGGGAAGGCGCTCATGGCTCTTCTGTTGGACCGAACTGGGCGCCGAGCACGTCGGGATCATCCAAAGTCTGATCAGCACCTGCAAGCTGCACGACATCAATCCCTATACCTATCTGACCGATGTCTTGCTGCGGGTCGGCCGCCATCCCGCCAGTCAGGTTGAAGACCTGACACCTCGGCTGTGGAAGGCCAAGTTCGCAGCCAATCCGCTGCGCTCAGATCTCTATCGGGTGGTCAATACCGCCTCAGAATGACCGCTTACTCTACTTCGTTATAGCGAAATAAGCTGACTTTAGGTTTTGGATCTCCCTGACACCCGCTTGTTTCCACACCGAGCCAGCTGTAGCTACGGGGGAATTCCATACAAGTTAACAGCAAGTTCCAGAAGAAAAGTTGACGTGGTGCTAAATGTTGTCTATATGTTGGATATATAGACAATGTATATCGGATGTATTTCAGCATGAAAGAGTCGAAGAATGAGCGTTTCCGGCGTCTCGCGGAATCCAGAGGAAATCGGCTGATACGCGAAATAGCCTTGCTGGGCAATCTTGCCAATCCAAAGAACTACTCCTACTCCGAGGACGAAGTGGAACGGCTGTTCGCCCCGATCGAGCAGGAATTGAAGGAAACAAGAGCACTTTTCAACATGAATTCTGAATCAGCAAGGAAGGTAAAATTCTCGTGAACATTGACGGATTCGGTTTCTACTTTGAAAAGCAGGGCAGATCTGGTGACGAAGGCCCTATTGACCCTTCCCAGCAGTACTTTGAGGGTTCTCATGCCGGCGATGCTGTTGTTCGGGAGACCGGACAGAACACCCTAGACAACCGGGGTAAGAGTGCTGAAGGCCCGATAAGGATGGAGTTCGAACTGGCATCAATGCTTACCGAGGAAATTCCCGGAATCGAGCAGTTACGGGAGCATCTGGATGCGGTAGCATCCCAGACCGTCGGCCAGCAGGGGCATGAACGCATGGTTCAGGCTGCAGAGCTGGCTAAACAGAAAGAAATCCCTGTCCTTCGTATATCTGATTACAACACCACCGGTTTAACCGGCAGTGAATCGCTCAGTTCCCGCAGTTCTCCACTCAGTCGGCTGACACGAGGAAAGGGCGGATCGGAGGATGATGAACGCGGTGGTTCATTCGGAATTGGGGCTGCCGTCGGCCCCATGGCATCGAATTTGTCAACGGTAATCTATACCTCCCTTCCTGAGGACTCTGACCGGTCGGTTATGGCTGGGTACACAAGGCTCGCAACACATGAACTGGAAGGGATTAGCTATAGGGCTGAGGGATACATCACCTTACTGGACGCAGATGACTTCTCATATCCACGGCCGGCACCGGCAATTGGTCCCTTCGATGAGCGGACTGAGCCCGGTACGGACATTTACATTCTCGGCTATCGGATGGCTGAAGATGATCCCGAACTGGAACGCCTCCGCGAAGCACTAATAGACAACTTCATGGCGGCTATTGATCAAGGCCGACTCGTGGTCGAGGGGTGTGCCCTCGGCAATCATTGGAGACTTGATGTAGACACGCTCGGAGGGTTCGCAAAAAAACGGCCCGAATTACACGCTTTTTATCGAGCGCTGAAGGACCCAGATCCCACGGAGGCGGATCTGCCGCATGTTGGTAAAGTGCGGCTGTATGTGAACATTGATGATCGGCTGGAAAAGAAACTGCACACCATAACTATGCGTGCACCGTTGATGAAGATTGATACCTTTAAACACAATTCCATTTCCGCCAAGTACGCGGCGGTTCTGATTTGCGAGGAGACTAAAGGCAATAAGTACCTGCGTACTCTCGAGCCCCCCAGCATCACATGTGGGATGCTGCCAGAGATCCACATTATGGTGTCACTGTGGTGCGTTCGCTCAAGGAATTTGTCAGAGAGGCGCTCAAAGACCGGGTCAGGGAGGAAATCGGCGACCTTGTGGAAATAGATGGTCTTGCGCGATTCCTTCCCACGAATAGCGTGGGGGATGGGAGATCCGGAGACCCCGCCATGCCTACTTCTGAACTAGATGCAGAAGGCAGCACGATTGAATCTAGCTCTGTCACCGGTGCCCGGTCAGATGTTGAACCGGTCGTTCAGAAGCCCGGCAGGAAAGTGCAGGTTAAAGTGCGCAGACCGGCAGTAGGCGGAGTTGATGATGAAGAAATCGAGCAGGGTCGTGACCGTGGTGGACCCCGCCGAAGAAAAAGAGAAGGCGGTCCTCTTCCGGGATTTGGTGCAGACGGTGAGGGAGCATCCCGTATCCGGGGGCGCGATCTTCGCTTCAGAAGCTGGAGCGCACCAACTGACGATGCGACAGCTGCTATTATCGCAGTCGCAATTATTGCCGAAAGTGATGAGTCGGGCGACTTGGAGCTTGTAGCGCTGGGTCCGGGAGGCGAGCCTGAGAAAGGTTTTGAGCTCGGGATTTCTAGAGCGGTCCTGCATGGGCCTGATGGTAAAGTAGATGTCAGTTTTTCCGGAAATATGCTCAGGAACATCAGACTGTCACAAGGTCAGAAGACCCGTATTGATATTTATGTTCCGGCTGGCGAGCGGTATCGCCTGGAGGCTGTCTGATGGCAAAACGTGGCTCCTATCCTCACCCAATAATCGATGAGTCTGACGATGTAGACTCTCAATTCGAGGTTCGCAATGTTTGTGTTGGAACGACACAGCAGGACATCGAAGTCACATACGAGATTCTGGCTGATGACCAAGACCTGATCAGATTGCTGGACAGCGGCGAGGCCATGCATAGCCTTCGCTGGAGCTGCTCCTCAACCATATCGACAGGTGAGATGGAACCAGCTGTATACCAGCGAACTGAGGCAGGCATGCACCTCAGGGCGTGGCTGGATCAGGATCTCGTAAAGGGGGATGTAGTTTTAGAATTTCGTGTGATTACAACCAGTGCCATTTCGGGCTACTCATGGGAGAGGCAGCACGATGACTACGGAGCTGCAGCGTTTGATCTGCAGCCGGGGGATCTGCTGGCAGAGGGGGAACGACCAGGTTCGGAGTTAACAAGCTCTACGATCCGCTGGACCCTCCAGTTGGCAGCTGTTTCAGTTTCGTCCGCAGTACCAGCCGTCACAAGCGAATACTTGTGACTTTCGACAGCGACGAGACTGTTCATGTTCAGCTGCCCGCAAAAACGTTCGATAACTTCAAATTGTTCAGCAACAGGCCGGACCTCCAGATTAGCTTGGTTGTACTACCAGCACTTATAGAAACGCTTTTTTTATGAAAGCTAACAGGGATGCTGAGCCACTTGATGACAAGGCTTGGTTCATTGTAATTGACCAGCTTGTGGAAGATCGAGGGGGTGGGAACAATCCATTCTTGACCTTGCGCAAAAGATCCTTGAGAGCCCGATTGACTCTGCTATTTGTGCTGGGCTGACAACAGAGGATGAATACTGATGACCAAAGTACCTGAAGTTAGGGCGCTCACTGAATCCGCGGTACTCGACCTCTTTGCCCAACTTGAGTCAGCATCTGAACCTGAAGTATTTCTGGCCAGTGCCAATGCCATCCTGACTAAGACCGATAATCAGCTGGCACTGCCCGTCAGCTTGGGCGTTCCCGATATGCTCAAGGCAACGGGTACCAGAGCAGTTGATATTGAAAATGCACCTTGCGTTCATGAGTATCTAGGGGAGTTGAAACTCGCAAATGCCGCAGATGCCCGATTGTGGAACTACCTTGCATTCGGCACATACCGCACTTATATGGAGGCGAGATGGCCACTACTGGCATCTGACTCAGACAGAGATGCCTGGAAACGACGTGTAAAAGACCGCTGGATGCTTCCCATTGGTTCAATTACTCGAGGTAGGCTCGTGCGCCATGGAATCGCCCGTCTCTGGTGGGTTGCTCATCTTACTTATTCGCCACATGCGACAGAAGGCATAGCAAAGGATGACCCATACGCATACACCCGCGAGGTGTTCAGAAGCGAAGATCGTCTGAACGCGATATTTGACAGGGAAGTCGGGGCCTTTCCGCACGTAAGAGCTGCCGTGCTGGACCATGCAGCAAATCTCGGGGCCGAAGCAACTGACAAGTACCTCCATCGCGTCATGCAGTACCTGACTTTGGTACATGGATATCGTGACGTGGGCGCCTTGGATGCTGAGGGGATCAACAACCTGGTCAGCCTCGCTGCCGCGCATGCCTTAGCAGGTGCTCAGGCAACCAATGCCTGAAACTAACAGTATAAATAAATTGGAGCAGGTCAGGTATCTCGGTCTGCTTCTCCTTGGCTGCCATGATTCTGTCTATCATCTGCTTGGCAGCTGACTCCAACTCCGGTACTACGACCGTGTTTCCGAGCTGGCGGTATGCTTAGGTGTATTAAAACGGAAATAAAAGAAAAACAAGAAATACCGATCTATAGAACTTTTGTTGTGCCGACGATATCTTGATCGATTATGGTCAGCCATAAGCTAGGATGGATGTATTTCCATGCTCCTGTGGATTACTGCGGCTACAGGTACGGCTTCGCGCTCTTTTGCGATACCGGGCATTAGCAGTAGTATTAAATGTTTTGAAATCCTCATATCACCCGGTTACTCTTGTCGCAACAGGAAGACAAGGAGTTCGATATGAGGTGGTTCTTCTCCCCGCAGCTCCCCGGCCAGGTCGAGACCGAGGTTACACAACGAGATCAGTTCAGTAACGATGAGGTCGAGCTTTCTGAAACGATAATCCGGGAAGCCATTCAGAACTCCCTAGACGCAGCGGCTGATGATCCTCCCAAGGTCCATGTATCAATTCGGATGCTGACTGCTGACGACGGCTTGGACGATGCATTTCTGGGGGGCATACTTGATGAACAGCTGGTGCATGCGCGTGCCGCAGGGCTTGATCTGAGTGATGTACCTTTTGATTCCCCGTCTATTCTATTGATAGAGGACTTCGGTACGAAGGGTCTTACGGGCAGCGTAAGCAGCAAGGATAATGACAACTTTTCGGACTTCTGGCGTCGTCATGGCAAATCCCATAAAACGGGTAAAAGTCGTGGGCGCTGGGGGTTGGGAAAGCTGGTGTATTCCGCAACCAGCCAAGTCGGTGTTTTTTTTGGTGTGACACTCCGCGATGGAGACAGCATTCCCCATCTTATGGGGCAGACTGTCCTGAAGCTACGGCAGGTGGATGAGCTTGAGTACCCTCCGCATGCTTTCTTCGCTCACGTAGAGAATGCAGGGGACCGACTGAGGGAGTTCCCTGTCCCGGGTGAGGATCTGGAGGAGGTCAACCGCTATATCAAGCAATTCGGGGTACAGCGAAAAGCCGGAGAGAACGGACTCTCAATAATCATTCCGTTTCCCAACCCTAAATTCAGTATAGAAGCGATGATCGGAACCGCCATCGCGAACTATTTTTACCCGATTATTACGAAGCAGCTAACCTTGCGCTTCGGTGAGCTGGATGTTGACGCATCTAACATCAGGAAATTGGCGCATCAGTACGCTAAGGATAAGTTTGCTGATATCGAGGCCTTGTTCGATTTCGTTGAAGAGGCCTATGCGCTTGAAGGCTCGAAAATACAACCGATGCGTTTGAGCTGGATCGATGATGGGCGGCTGGATGAAGACGACTTTGAGCCTGAAGTACTTGATAGCATCAGGGAGCGGTACGCTGAAGGTAAGCTCGTCAGCCTGAGTTTACCAGTCACTTTAACTAAAAAAGTGGTGAGCGCGAAAGCACCTATTTCGCGGTATTTCTCAAAAAGCCCACTGACCTGAGTAAAGGGGTCGACCTGTATGTTCGTGGCGGGCTGACCCTGCCTGGTGAGACTAAATTCAGAGACCGGAAAGCCCTCGGAGCAATGATTGCTGATCAGGAAGAAATATGCTCTTTTCTCGGATATGCGGAGAATGCTGCTCACACGAAGTGGATAGGGAGTGCCGAGAAGCTGAAGGAGCACTACAGGAATCCGAATAAGCCCATCCAGGCAATCAAGCAGTCTCTTGTTCAGCTATACGACCTTTTATCTGAAGAAATTGAAGAGGTTGATGAGCAGGCCCTCCATGATTTCTTCTGGATTGATGAACCGGGAGCTGATGGGCCTTCAAAGAAAAAGCAGAAAAAAACACCTATCGTAATACCTCCCCCGAAAGAGCCTAGCCAAAGGCATTTCAGTATTTCAACTGTTGATGGTGGTTTTTCCGTTGTCACTCCGAAGGATGCTTGCCCTGATAACTATCCACAGGCGGTAAAGATTGAGGTGGCTTACGATGTGGAAGCCGGGAATCCATTTAAAAAATACTCCCCGCACGATTTCAAACTTGGACAGGGTGGGAATCTGAAGATAGCTCTTACGAAAGAAACCGGCAAGGTTGTGAGCAGAGCTGAAAATGTATTGCAGCTGGAAGTGAAAAGCCCCCGTTTGGGCTGCATGTGACCGGGTTTGACGATAACCGTGATGTGAAAGTAAAACTGACTAGAGAGGGCTGGTCTGATGCAGAAAACGATTAACCACACTGGTCGTCGAAGAATAGAACTTAGCGAGCTTAGGATCTTTATCGAATCTGCGGCGGACGGGGTGCCTGAATTCAGTGTGGATTTCAGCCTCAACAAGAAGGGCCTGCCAGAAGAAGCACAGATCTATATAGAGGCGTACCGCAAAAACACACTTCAGCGGTTCCAATTCGGCCAAGTAGGTCGTATTTCACCACCTGCAACGACGCGACTTGATCAACTCGAACTTAGTGGCCCTGTATTGTTCAGAGCACTTATTGTCGATGAGAGTGAGCATGTTGGACGCCTCATAGCTAAGGCCGAGGCGCTCCGGCCGGAGGGGATAATGACGAGGATAATAAAGCGAGTCTTTTGACTGTCCGTTCCGGACCTTTGGGACAGGTTACCTGGAGGATTGACTTTGAAACAGGTGGCAAACCACAGCTTTGTATCAACAGCAAAATCCCAAATGCCGTTGACCAGATAAAAAGCAATCCGATGTTTCAGGCTTTAGTGCTTCCAGCAGCGTTGCGTCAGATTCTTCTTCATTATCTGTGGAACGATGATGAAGACAACCAAGAAGCGGACGGATGGCTCAGGTTTGCTGAACACATCGCGATTGAAAGACCAGTTGAAAAAGATCCTCTTACTTTGAACAACTGGGTGGAGGATGTAGTGGACAGCTTCAGCAAACAGTTTGGGCTTTGTGATCAGCTGATCAGGTCAATGGAGGATGATAATGATTGAACGCAAGCTTAACGAAGCCGGCCTGATTGAGTTCGAAAACTTTATCCTAGAGCTTCGAAACGAAGGTACCCCGAGCACGCCCATTTACCTGCTGAATGAGGACTCGACATCAGAGCCCATCGGTGAGTCACTGCCATTGGTAAATACCAATTTCGAAACCCGCTATCTGCTGGGCGAACATCTGGTAGATACCTTGGGTGGCACCGCAGATGCAGCTCGCTTTTTTGGTGACCGGGGCTTCTGGAGTGGTCTCGCGCTGTTCTGGTTCGACCTGCTTTGTCCGGCTAGGGATGACGGGTCCCGGAAGCCTAGCAAGGAATACAATTACATACTTAGTGAAAACTTTAATCACCGCCCCCGGCATTCTGTTTTCACTACTTGGCAGCTCGTCTCGCGTTATGGTGAGGACGCTAAGTTCCTGCTCAATGGCGCATTGCCTGTCAGGGGTGAACTGGTCGAACAGCTAATGGCAAGACAGTACCTGCTGAGTTGCGAAGGGGTTATAAGAACTGCGAGTCAGCTCTACTACGATCCTGAACGCAATACTTACAAAAAAGGTGCGGCTGCAAGAAAAAGCGCGGGATGTATCGCCAGATATATAAGCTGGATGGACCAACTGAAGGTCAATTATGACCTTTTTGCTATGAGCCCCGATGACTTTTTCAGCCTGATGCCGGCTGAATTCGATCGGTTCAGGCAGGCCTGAAAAACGGGAGTGCTATGCCAGACTGAACATGCTGATTCTATGCTATTCGTTGTGAGTGATTCTTCTTCATAGCCTAATGGAAACAGTTCCTGTAGTGATTCGATGATCCAAGACAACGATTTTACTGGTAAAGTCATGCCTTAACAGAGGTGTTAAATGGCAAGATAGCGTTAAGCGTCGGGCGAACCAGTCCAGAGCATCAAATTGCCGTCTGGCAATAGTGTCCACCTATTTGTCAGTAAGGTTAATAACTAGTGTGAAGTGATATCGGAAGGTATTGAACTGCTCGAGCTGCCAAGCGTCAGCCATTGGGCTATTGACGAAATCAGTGATGACGTATTCACTTTGTTCCTTCCCCGAATAGCACATTCCCAGACAGTGAGAACCTTCCAGCCAAGTTCTTCTAATTCTTTTTGGGCTAAAAGGTCTCTCTTTTTATTTTGGTTAAGCTTTTTAATCCACCATTCTGTTCGGGTTTTAGGTATTTTGAAAAGTGAGCAGCAGTGCATGTGCCAAAAGCATCCATGCACAAAAATCACTGCTTTGTACTTTGGAAATACAAGATCAGGCTTGCCTGGAAGGCGAGAGTCATGAATTCTATACCTGAAGCCAAGAGAGTGTAAGTGGGACCTTACCAATAACTCAGGCTTGGTATTGCCCGGTTTTATCGCAGCCATGTTACGGCTGCGAGTTTTTTGGTCGTGTACATCGGTCATGGCTACATTAGTTCTAATTGTTGGTCATTTTTTATTTTGTCTTTGGCCTTTTGATGTTCAGAGATAACAGTCTCTTCTCTATTAATTACTGCTTTCACTATTTTAGCGATTTCAAAAGCGAGTAATGGAGGTACTGCGTTACCTACTTGCTTGAACTGCTCCGTTCTGGGTCCTTGAAAGAAGTAGTTATCAGGAAATGTCTGCAATCTCGCTGCTTCACGCACAGTCAAACTACGACCTTGACTAGGGTCTGGGTGAATGAAGTAGTGCCCATCTTTTGAAATATGGCTTGTTATAGTTGTAGATGGAGTTTGGTACATTTGTACTCTAAATCGATCTGCAAACTTGCCTGTTTCCCAATTCTTGTGTTCGGGGCGTAGCATAGGAAGAGAAAATTCTTGGTGCCCCTTCGGTGACTTTTTAAAGGCTGATGCAAAACATGAAGCATAAATGTACCTTCGCAGATCCTCTGACATATGTCCTCGTGACTCGTGATTTAGCCATACTTCCAATTTACTACCGTCTTTTTGATACCAATGATCAAAAGTGGGATTGGAAATTTTGAGATGGCCCGATAGGTTCTTATTATATCGAAGACCTCCTGGTGCTCTATTGTTTTCGATATTAAACTTAGCATCGCTAAGATATGGAAGCAGCTCTTCTAATTTTAAAGAAGGATAGTTTTTTATGTATGATATCAAATCATCGATATGATCTGATATTAAAACTCGCCAGTTGTCTGGTGAGTCTTTTTCTTTGCTTAACGTGCTTCTTAAAGGAGGTATACCTTCAAGCGCCTCTTGAACAGTTGTTGTTTTTTTCTCTGTCAGGACTCCACAATTGACTTTGATGTCCTCCCTAATACCTATAAGTATTACTCGATGCCTAGCTTGTGGGATGCCGTACTTCTCTGCTTTAACGACAAACTTACGAGCATCAAAGTCTTCAGGCGAGTCGTTATGATGAAAAGTGTCACCTGTTACAAGTGAACAAATACGATACTTACTATTTTCGTCTTCTTCTTCAAATCCTAACGCTTTGTTTGGATTCGAAAGATCTCTGAGAATCTCGTGAAAAATAGGCTTCTCATTTACTTTTGATGACAGGATTCCTTTAACATTTTCCATGACAAATACAGAGGGTGAGTACCTTTGAATAATTCTTAAGTACTCTTTATACAGGAAGTGTCGATGATCAGACTCAGCTTTATAATCAGCAATGCCTTTGTTTCTAGCTCTTCCAACTAGTGAATATGCTTGGCAAGGGGGCCGCCAATGAGTACCCAGTCTTGGTCGCTATTCCCCAATCCAGCTTTGTTGATTTGCTCTTCCAGCTCATCGTTTCCTTTCGGAGAACCGAGCTTAATCTGGCGTGCTTCTTCGCCTGACAAAACCCACAAGTCTTCAGTGTGTTCGCTGTATGGAACTGGAGCTTTTCCATTACAAAAGGCGAAATAGTCACCAAGATGCTCAGGTCTGTTGGCTTTTAGAAGGCGAAAAAATGCCCGGAGTCTCAGTGTAGCGCGGGCGTGAGTGTCCATCTCGGCGGAGACTGCTATCTCAAATGCGTTTTCTAAGGACGAAAAGCCCTCGCCGAGACCGCCGGGACCGGCGAATAGATCTACGATTTTTGTTGAAGACATCTGATGATTGTATCGTGTGTTAGATGGCTGCCAGGATATCAGGGGGACGTCGCTAGGCAACAGATAGAGCCTCCCTAGCGTTAATGTAGAATGTATTTCTCGTTTCAGCAGACCATCACCATCGACTCGTTGGATACCTTCACGCGGAAGACGCAGGAGGTCTTGGATTGGCGTTTCGCTCATTACAGGGATCGCTTGCCACGATCGTCCTTCGCCGACGTTACGACCACAGCGAACGACAGCGACGCGCCGGCCGCCGCAACCCCAGTTGCCGTTCTTTCCCAATATCCGCATCGCCTGCGGACATTTCAAAACCGGTAGCGCCGATGCCGAAGAGTTCGTGCGCATGCCCACGGGTTTCGGCGCGCTCAGCCAGGGGCGGCATTTCATCGCGCGCGCCTCCGGCAACTCGATGAACGGCGGCCGCAACCCCATCCAGGATGGCGACTATCTGCTGCTGGAGCAGATTACCTCGTCAACCGCCGGCAGCATCACCGGCGCTTCGCGACATGCCCGGTCAGGCTGGAAATTGTCCCTTGAGATGATCGGCAAGTCGCAACGCCAGCGCCACGATGGTCAGCGTCGGATTCATGTAACCGCTGGTGGTAAAAACGGAGCTGCCGGCGATATAGAGGTTGGTCACCGAGTGCAGGCGGCAGTTCCGATCCACGACGCCCTCTTTGGGGTTGTCGGCCATCCGTGTCGTGCCCATATGGTGAGAACCCCAGTTCAGCGAATCGGGCCAGTTCACCTGGTTTGTCGTCAGCCAGTCGGCCAGCTGGACGTGCCCCAGGCCCAGACGGCCAAGCTCTTCCCCGATCAGTTCGAGGCTGATCCGTATCGTTTGAAAATCGAGTTCCGTGAGCCGCCAGTCCAGCAAGACCTTGTTGAGTCCCAGGGCGTCCCGTTCGTGGCTCAGGGTGATGCGGCTGTCCGGATTGGGGGCCTGTTCGCTGCGCGTGGTGAGATTGAAGAAGGCGCCTTGTTGTAACCTGCCGTCATCCAGGTCTGCCATGAGGGTTATCCGCTCTTTCTCCAGATCGGCCGGCCAGGCATCCCTGTCCGTACCGGCACGGGGATCGGGTGCCCGCGTGAAGGTGGCGCTGCAATTGAGAATCCGCCGCGTGCGCTGGGATAGCGGCGTTGGACACAGGCCGGCAAGGGCGCGCTGGTCCTCTTTTTCGATCGGTTCGAAAAGCGCCTTGATCCTGACCGGTTCGCGGGTGAATACCCGGGCCGAGCGTTGCACCATGGGATGATCCATGAAAAAGCGCCCGACCCGGTCGTATTGGTTGCCAAGTCCCGCCCTGGCGACCCGGTTGGAGAGCAGCAGGATGCGGGCGTTTTCTATCCCGCCGCAGGCGAGGACGAAATACCGGGCCCGCACCGACCCCTTGTGACCCCAGGGGTGCGAATCTGTGCCCTTAGCACCCGCGAGGCGTTTTCGTCGGTCTCGAGTTCGGTGACGTTGGCATAGAGGTAAGCCCGGATGTTGCCGGCCTCCCCGAGCTCGCGTCTGTAGACCGTGCCGAAGCGGGTCGGTGGACTGAACTGCCACAACTGCGCGTGCAGCTTGGCCGGGTGAAAATCCGGAAACCGGCGGGCGTCGTCTTCCCAGTCGGCAATCCCGTAGCGATAAGGGCCCAGCTCGCACAGGGCCTGCGCCGCCGGATAGTAGGCATCCAGCGCCTGCCTGCGGATCGGCCAGCCGCTATGGGGGACCCAGGGGCGCGCCTCGAAGTCGCTTTCGTCGAGCGGGCCGCACCAGCCTCCCCAGTGATTGGTGCTGCCGCCGAAATAGCGCAGGCGGGCCAGGTGCAGCTCCCAGTAGGGGAGTCCTCTTTTCTCGCCCCGGTAGAGGGACTGAATCTCCTCGTTCAATTCGTAGCCGCCGCTCTCCAGCAGGCAGACCTGGACCCCGGATCCGCGCAGTGCCCCGGCAAGCGTGATACCGGCCGCGCCGGCGCCGATGATACAGACATCGGCCTCGATCTCAGTGCCGTTGTCGAGTTGCCTGAAGTCGATAATCATGCGCAGGATGGCCTGTTAATTCAGGGGGAGAGCGCCAGCAGGGCGCAGAGAGAGGCCTCGGATTGCGCCAGTATCCAGCCCTCGAGGATGACGGTATTCCCGGCGAGAAAGTCCTGCCTGCGCCTCTGATCGATGGCGGTTTTTGACCCTGCCCCGCCGCCAGGCGGAGGGTTTTGACGCATGGCCAGGCCTGAATGTTCCAGCAACAGCGCAGGGTTGGCCCGTTCGGGGAAACGCTCCAGGTAACGCCGACCGATCGCCCTGGCGCCTGCGGGATCGAAAAGCAGCTGTTCGATCGCCGTCTCGATCGACTGGAGCGACAGCCGGCTTTCAGGGGCGGGTGCGGATCGGCCCAGCGTCTGGCCACTGCATAAACCGGGGACGCCCATTCCGCCACCCAGTATGAACAGGAGAAATTGCCTTCGTTGCATGGGGCGCACCGCCATCGTCTGCCAGGCTGAGCTGAAATCTATTGCTCATCGATAACAGTATGGTTCCGTGCCGGCGGAACAGCTAACGACGACGAGGCCTTGCACCGTTCCGCCGTCCAGCGGGCAGGCTGTTCACCGGCTTCCCAGGCCGCACGGTGCCGAGCTGCGAAGTGGGTTGGGCGAAACCGGCTGGACAGGCGCGCCTGTCATTGCGTAGCGGCGACCCGCTGTGTCAGAGCTTCCAGGAAGGTCCGGATCCGCCCGGCATTGGTGCCCAGGTCGCTGCGCCCCAGGCGCGAGGCGGAGCGCATGTCCACGCGTGTGCCGCCGTCGGTCTCGCTGAGGCGGATCACCACGTCATCCTTGAAGCCGAACCACAGGGTGGTGGCGGTGGCTTCCAGGCCATGGTCGGTGATGGCGACGATCTCCCAGCCCTGATCCAGTGCAGTGGTCTCCACGGCGTTGCGTACGAGGTCGAGCGGCAGGTCGAGGACGAGCGGCCGGATGTCGGGATAGGCCTCGATCTGCTGGCGGGCGGTGCCGGTGCCGGGATAGTCCACCGCGTTGGGGGCCGCCTCGCGCGCGGCGGCCAGAGCCACGAAGGCGGGCGGGTTCCCGGTGTCGGTGGTGATGTCGTGGATGGGAGGCACCTGCTGAGCCCGTTGCCAGAGCTGCCACGGCACGGCCAGCAGAGCCAGGGCGCTGACGACGACCAGGCCCGCGGCCAGCGCCGGGCCGGCGCGCCGGTTGAGCCCGGCGGCGAGCAGTGCCAGCATGCCCATGGCGCCGGCGCCGATGGCGACGTAAACGCCGTAGCGCAGCACCCCGAAGGCGGCACCCAGCCCGAGCCACTCCAGGCGGTAGCCCGGACCGGCGCCGGCCATCAGCAGTGCGGCGACGATCAGCAGCAGCAGGGCCAGCCAGGACAGGCGCGCCGGCCAGCGGCCACCGGTGATACGACTTCCCGAACGCAGGATGGACATTGCAGACTCCTCGGTATCGAAGCACGGCTGTTCTCAGCATACCTTCTATGGCTGTCGAGGTGACCGTCGGCCGACGCTTCGAATCAGGAAAGGGGTATCCGTTTTGGCTCAAGGTTGTTTGGATCAGCCAGAGCACGCCGAGATGCAGCGGGTAGTATACGTAGAAAACCCAACGCAGGCGGGGCAGGCGCAGATCGACGCGGGTGGCGGCCAGGATCAGCGGTACCGCCGCCAGGGCCCAGCCGTTGCCGTTGATGAGCCAGAGGCCGGCGCAGGCTGATAGCGCGACAACCGCCGCCGGCAACGACGGCTGTTTGCAGTAGGTCCAGACGGCGACGCCGAGGGCGAGGCCCAGCCACCAGTATTCCACCAGGTTGCCGCCGACGAGGAAGAGCACGCCGGCGGCGGCGAGGTCCCCGCGTTCGATCAGGTACAGCGTTGCGGTCAGCACCAGGAGCGTAAACAGGACGTTCAGCGGCAGCCATCCTGCATTTTGAAGCTGTCCCAGCGCGATAAAGGGCAGGGAGGCGAGGGCTCCTGCCAGGCCCAGGCGCCTGATCGTGCGCGGGTATGCACCCCGCCCGAGCAGGCCAGGCCGGGACAGGTTGTACGCGAGGACAAAGACGAAGACCGGCAGGGCGAGCCGGCCCATCTCGAACAGAACCGGAAGGCTGGCGTTGAACAGGTACCTGTTGACGTGATCGCCGGTCATCAGGATCAGCGCGAGCCACTTCAGGGCCTCGACGGTTCCATCGGCCAGGGTGAGGCGTGGAAGCGCAGGCCTGTCGGTCTGCATCAGGCCTTTCTATAGGGGTTGGGCAGCTTGAGGTTGAACTGAATCGCCAGTGCGCGCAGCACGAAAGCGACCAGGAAACCGCCGAGCAGGTCATAGCTGTCGGGAACATTCAGGCTGCTGAGGCCGAGGCAGGCAACGGAGCCGGCCAGTGCCGTGGTGATATAAAGCTCTTCGTTCATCAGTGTCAGGTTGCTGCCGCAGAGCACGTCGCGGGCGATGCCGCCAAACGTCGCCGTCATGACCCCCATGCAGATGGCAATCAGGGGCGAGGTGCCAAAATCCAGCGCGACTTTTGTTCCCACCACCGAAAACAGCGCCAGTCCGACCGCATCCATCCAGACCAGCGCCCGCGACAGCGAGGCCAGCCTGGGCGCCACGAAGTAGGTCGCCGCCGAGGAGACCAGACACACCAGTATCCAGACGGGTTCGCGAACCCAGAATACCGGTACGCTGCCCAGCAGCACATCGCGAAGCGTACCACCGCCGATTCCGGTCGCTGTGCCGATCAGCATAAAGCCGAGGATATCCATTCTGTGACGGGCCGCATCGAGAGCGCCGGATATGGCAAAAACGGCCACAGCGGCCAGGCCCATGATGTTCACAGCAGCGCTTATATCGAATGGCATCGTCTGTCGGGTCCAATTTTGTATGCGTCAACGCCCCGGGAACTTCGGCGGCAATCCTGTCCAGGTCGGGCCGTCTCAGCTGAAGCGCCCCGCCACGTACTATAACGACAACCGGTCTGTACCGTTACAGGAACTCCGGATTTTGTTCCTGCTGCCGCTGTCGTGAAGGCTGCCGGCAATGTCCGTCACCTGAGTTTGATGAGCTCGTAGATTTTCAATGGCATCTGCTTGCCCTTGACCTGAATTTCGACGGCAGGCCGCACCTCGACCAGGTCGGCGACACGTTCGTAGGTGGCGGCACTGAGCAGAATCTGGTCAAGACCGGCGTGCTCCTGGATGCGCTTGGCCGTGTTGACGTCATCGCTGATGGCGGTGTATTCGATCCGGTCCCGGGTGCCCACCAGCCCCAGCACGGCTTCCCCCACATGGATCCCGATGCCGAAGGAGAGCCGGAAGATGGGCGAGAGTTCGTCGTGCAGTACCCGGATTGCCTGGCGTATGGCGAGGGCGGCGCGGATTGCGCGTAACACGTGATCCTGCTGGGGCACCGGTGCATTGAACCAGGCCATCACGGCATCGCCGAGAAACTTGTCGATGGTACCCTCTTCGGCGAGTACCGCATTGGCCATGGCGGCAAGATAGCGGTTCAGCAGGCCGACCAGATCTTCTGCATTGAGCTGCTCGCTGATGCTGGTAAAGCCGTGGATATCGGCGAACAGTACGGTGATTTCGGTGCGCCGTCCCCCAGCTGCAGGTGTTCGGGGTCGAGTTGATCCAGGATGGCCGGCGACACCATGTGTTCGAGGAGCAGATGCTGCGCCTCCATGCGTTTCTTTTCGGTGATGTCGTCGACGACCAGGGCGATGCCCTGGGTGTCGTCGGCGGCCTTGAGCCCAGAGATGTTGAAGCGCAGGTGCACGGCCCCGCGCTGGGGCAGGTCATGGCTGAGTTCGATGCCGATCAGCGGCTCATCGGTCTTGCGTACCTTGTACAGATAGGGCAACAGCGAACTGCCGAGCGGCGGCAGCAGTTCGGCCAGGTTCAGGCCGACCAGTTGCGAGCTGTCCCGCAAGCCCAGGATGCGCAGGGCGGCACGGTTGCACATGCTGATATTGCCATCCAGATCGGCGGTGAAGACGCCGCTGACGATGGATGCAAAGAGGTTGTCGAGGAGGTTTTTCAGTTCGGTGGCTTCCGCGAGGGAACGGTTCAGTTTCTGTTCCCGGTCCTGCAGCTTGTCGGCCATGCTGTCGAAGGCGTGCGCCAGGTCCGCCAGTTCGCCCTCGCCGGGCGTACCGCCGGTGCGTGCGCCGAGATGACCGGCCTCCAGTTGCCGGGTGGCATCGCGAAGCGCATCCACCGAGCGCAGAATCCACGCATTGGCGAACCACCAGGCCAGCGCCAGTGCGACCAGGGCAACCAGGGCGAACACCAGCAGGTTGCGGATGAAGCGCTGATCGATTTCGGCGAACGCCAGGTGCCGGGGCACGGCTATGACCAGATAGGCGTTGTACTCCTCGTCACTGTCGGTGGCCTTGCCTCCCTGCAGGGGCGCAACGGCGAACAGGCTCGTTTCGCCGTTCAGGTTCCGGGTCTCGAAGGTCCCGGTTCCGCCGGTGGCGGTTATGCGCTGAAACAGCGGGGTTTCGGCGACCGAAGTGCCTGGCGCCTGTTGTGCGGACGGGTAATGCACCAGGATCGTCCCGTTGCGGTCGAGCAGGGTCAGGGAGGTGCCCGGCTCGAGCCCGGCCTGGGCGGCCTGCTTTTCGAGCCAGGCCAGATCGAGCGCGGCATAGACGATGCCCTGCAGGCCGCCCTCGTCATCGAGCACCGGCGAGCCGAAGTTGACCGCGGCCTTGCCGGTGATGCGGCCGATCTGGTAGTCGCCAATGGCGAAATCGCGCGTGCGCAGGGCGCCGATGGCATAGGAGCGGTCCGCCAGGTTCACGGGCCGGGTCATGCGCAGGGCGCTGCAGTAAATATCGCCGTCGAGATCTGCGGCACCCAGGTTGGTATAGAAAGGATACAGCCTTAAAAAATCGGCGAAGAGCGCGCTGCAGGCCGGGCCGTTCTGGTTCTGGACGGATGGCAGGTGGGCGAGGGCGGCCAGCAGCTGGCGGGCGCCCTCGATGAACTGCTGCTGCTGACCGACGGTCATGCGTATCAACCGCTGCATGTCGGTCTGCACCTTGGCGGCCGCTATGCGCCGGGCTTCGAGGTTGTTGCTGACGATCAGCACGAAGGCGGGCAATACCGCCAGTGCCACCAGCAGCAGGAGCCGGCTGCGCAGTCCCCGAAACTTTTGCGGCCATTGAGCCATCCCGAACGCCCCCTTGCGCAAATTGCCGGACCGACGGACGCTTCTGCGCGCCCGGGCCTGGACGATATCCCGCCAGCGGAGGCCTTGCCGACAGCCGGTTGCCCGGCTACCGGCAAGGCGCCAAACGGCGGTGCCTGCTGTAAAACATAGCCAAGTCCCGCGCCGGGGGCGTTAAAGGGCGGGATGGATTTGTTCAGGAGGGTCGCGGTTTATCCGCGGATCCGCGATAAGCCATGAAAACGGCCCTCCGGTCGGGGGATTGTAGGATGGGAGAAGCTGCCATGGGCCCTGTATTGCCGCATGGCACCGTCGCTCGGGGCAGCGTAACCCATCGATGATCCGGTTTCTGCGGTGCTGATCCGGAGCCCAAAGATGGGTTACACGACGCCCCGGCTGCGTAAGGGCGGACGTCCGGTGGCAGGCGTCGTTCTACCCATCCTACCCAATCTACATTCTTCGCAGGGAAGCGCGATGAGGCAAAACTTGGCCCTCCGGTCGGGGGATTGTAGGATGGGTGAAGCTGCCATGGGCCCTGTATTGCTGCATGGCACCGTCGCTCGGGGCAGCGTAACCCATCGATGATCCGGTTTCTGCGGTGCTGATCCGGAGCCCAAAGATGGGTTACACGACGCCCCGGCTGCGTAAGGGCGGATGTCCGGTGGCAGGCGTCGTTCCACCCATCCTACCCAATCTTCATTCTTGCCCTGGCGTTACGACAGGTCGGCGATCTCGCGCTCGATCATCCGCTTGATATGCGCCTCGTTGTCGACGATGGTTTCGCCGTCCTCGCGCAGCGACTTGATCAGCCCCACCATCATTCCCAGCAGCACGAAGGTGAAGGGCAGGGCGCCGGCGATCGATGCCGCCTGCAGCGACTTCATGGCCTGGTCACCGCCGAGTACCAGCAGGATCAGCGTTACGGCGCCGAGGACCGAGCCCCAGATGATGCGCTGCTGCACCGGCGGGCGGCGGCCGAACGCCAGCAGGCGGCCCAGCACCAGGGTGCCGGAATCGGCGGAGGTGACGAAGAAAATGACCACCACCGCCAGCGCCGCGGCTTTGGCCAGCGTCGCGATGGTGCCGGGTGTCAGCACGTCGAAGATGGCGTAGAAGGCTCCGGCATAGTCCCAGTTGTTGACGGCGGCATCGTAGATCGTCATGTCGGTGCCGTAGATCGATTCGTAAATGCCGGCGGAGCCGAGCACGCCGAACCAGACCAGCGCCACGATGGACGGGATGAACATGACGCCGAGCATGAACTCGCGAATGGTGCGGCCGCGGGAGATGCGCGCGATGAACATGCCGACGAAGCCGGCCCAGGCGATCCACCAGCCCCAGTAGAAGATGGTCCAGCCGCCCTGCCAGACGCGCTCCTCGGGGCTGCGGGCGGTCCAGAGCGTCATGGAGACGGCGTCGGAGATGTAGTCACCTAGCGCGGTGACCGAGCTGGCGATCAGGTAGTTGGTATTGCTGGCCAGCAGGAAGTAGGACAGGATTGCGACACAGATCCAGGAGTTCAGTGTCGACAGCCGCTTGATGCCCTTGGCGACGCCGCTGGTCGCCGAGGCGGTGGCGACGATGGTGATGAGAACAATCGAGACGACCGTGACGGTCTGGGACTTTTCCGCCAGAAAGCCCAGCGAGACCAGGCCGGAGCCGATCTGCTCGACGCCGAGTCCGAGCGTCGTGGAGATGCCGAAGATGGTGCCGAATACGGTCAGGATATCGACGGTATGGCCAATCGGACCGTAGATCCTGTTGCCGATCAGCGGATAGAGCGCCGAGCGCATCGACAGCGGCAGTCCCTTGCGGAACGCGAAGTAGGCCAGCGACAGACCGACGATGCCGTACATGGCCCAGGCGATGGTGCCCCAGTGGAAGATCGTCAGCTTGAGACCGCCGGCGGCGGCCTCGGCGACCAGGTCGCTCGGCACCGGGAATCCCGCATCGCCGGGCAGCAGGCCATTTTCCAGCGCGATGCGTTTCGCCTCGAAAAAGGCCGCGACCGCCGCCTTGACCTCATGGCTGAGGAAGGGGTTGCCGCCGCTCCAGCCGCTGGCGAAATGGATCATCGGCTCGGATACGCCGAAGAACAGCAGGGCGGCGCCGGTGCCGCAGCCGAACAGCATCGAAAACCAGGCGAAGTTGCTGAATTCGGGCCGGTCGTCGTCACTGCCGAGCCGTATCCTGCCGACGCGGGAGAAGGTGACGTAGATGCAGACCAGGAACGCCAGAAACATCATCAGGACGTAGTACCATCCCAGGGTACTTTCGATCCAGGTTTTCAGTCCCAGAAACTGTTCGTTGGCTGTTTTACCGAGCAGAATCGCGTAAAGCATGAAAAACACGATCATGGTGATCGCGGTGATGCCCAGGGTGGAGTTTAATCCCTTCAATACCCCTCTGGGCTCGATAAGAGCATCTATCTTTTCACTGGAGAGCATGGGCTTTCCTCGTCAGACTGTGTTGGATTATTTGCTTTTATTTTAATTTTCATGTCCCAATAGCAATGAAAATATTCCTTCGTGCGCCCCTGGCGTTTTATTCGTAGATCACCGGAATCTACCGGCGATTAAAATTTCTTCGGGGAGGGCGGATAATCTTTTCTTTTCAGTAACTCCTTAAAAAACGGGCAGGCGGGCACTGCCTTTATTTTTTATTGACCACCGGTTTTATGCTGTCCTGCGAGGCGGATGCTGGCATTGATAATGCCCAGTGCCGGCGAGTCTGTAAACCGAGTGCAGGCTAATGGGTGTGATCATATTTGCTTATGTCGTGAGCGGTGTTGCACCCGTCGCTTCCGGGCATGTTGTCTGTATATACATGCTGTGAGCGGAGGAGGTGCTTTAATGGCATTAGTAATTATGATGTCAGCCATTAGCTCGGCCCCAGTTTACAGTGTCGATGACCCTAGGCAAGATCGAGCCAGGTTAACGCTGAAGTGACATTAACAAAACTAAGAGTTAAGCCGGCCTGAATTCATTGACAGGAGCACCCATGAGCACGCAACAGCCCAACATTCTCTTTATCATGGCCGATCAGATGGCGGCACCCGTACTGCCGATCTACAATCCGCAGTCGGTCGTCAAGACACCGAATCTCGATGCACTGGCCGAAGGTGGCGTGGTCTTCGATTCCGCCTACTGCAACAGCCCGCTCTGTGCGCCGTCTCGCTTCGTGCTGATGACCGGCCGTCTGCCGTCGAAGATCGGCGCCTACGACAATGCCGCGGAGCTGCCGGCCGATATTCCGACCTTTGCCCATTACCTGCGGGATGGCGGCTACCGCACCGCACTGTCCGGCAAGATGCATTTCTGCGGTCCGGACCAGTTGCACGGCTACGAAGAGCGCCTGACGAGCGACATCTACCCGGCGGACTTCGGCTGGGTCGTGAACTGGGATGAATTCGAGAAACGCCCGAGCTACTACCACAACATGTCCTCGATCACCCAGGCCGGGACCTGCGTGCGGACCAACCAGCTGGATTTCGATGACGAGGTGGTGTTCAACGCCAGGCGATACCTCTACGACCATGTGCGTGGCAACGACAAGCGTCCGTTCTGCCTGACCGTGTCGATGACCCATCCCCATGACCCCTACGCCTGCACCGAGGAGTACTGGAACCGTTACGACGACGTCGAGATCGACCTGCCGTCGGTCCAGATCGCCCCCAAGACCAGGATCCGCATTCCAGGCGCCTGCAGTTCGTCTACGAGGCCGACAAGACCGCCGTGACCGACGAGCAGGTACGCAATGCCCGTCGCGCCTATTACGGCAACATCAGCTACGTCGACGACAAGATCGGTGAACTGATGAAGACGCTGAAGGAGACCGGGCTCGACCGTAACACCATCGTCGTCTTCTCCGGCGACCACGGCGACATGCTGGGTGAGCGGGGCCTCTGGTACAAGATGAGCTGGTTCGAGCCGTCCGCCCGTGTGCCGATGATCGTCTATGCACCGGAGCAGTTCGCACCGCGACGGGTGGCGGCCAGCGTCTCGACCCTGGACCTGCTGCCGACCTTCCTGGAACTGGCGCAGGCCGGCCCGCCGGCCGAAACCGTTACGCCGATCGAGGGGCGCAGCCTGCTGCCGCACCTGAACGGCGAACAGGGGCACGACGAAGTGATCGGCGAATACATGGGCGAAGGCGCGATTGCCCCGCTGGTGATGATTCGTCGCGGCGCCTTCAAGTTCGTGCATACACCGGCCGATCCCGATCAGCTGTTCGACCTCAGCCGTGATCCGCAGGAACTGACCAACCTGGTTGGCAGCCCCGAACATGCAGGGCTGGTGGAGGAGTTCCGCCAGGAAGTCGCCGCGCGCTGGGATTTCGACCAGGTCACCGGGGACGTGCTCTGGAGCCAGCGTCGTCGTCGCCTCGTGGCGCGGTCGCTGACGAAGGGCAAGGTCACCCTGGGATTTCCAGCCGATGGTGGATGCAAGCCAGCAGTACATGCGCAACACCATCGACCTGGATGATCTCGAGGCCAGAGCACGCTTTCCGCGGGTAGCCGACTGAGGCTACCGGTGCCCAACCCCCGAACGAGAGGATCGACAACATGAACAATAAGATAAAGCGGTACCTGGGTGGAACTTTCCTGGCAGCGTCCATGCTGGTCGCGGCCACGGCTCAGGCCGGTGATCCGCAGCAGTGCCAACTGGTGCGCTTTACCGATCCGGGCTGGACCGACATCAGTGTCACCAATGCGCTGGCGTCGACGTTGCTCGACGGCCTGGGGTACAGGACGTCGGTCGATCTTCTGGCGGTCCCCATCGGTTTCGAAAGCCTGAAGAAAAACGAAATCGATGTTTTCCTGGGCAACTGGATGCCGGCCCAGCAGGCGTTTATCGACAAGTACGGCAGCGATGTCGATAAGGTGCGGGCCAATCTGGAAGGGGCCAAGTTCACCCTGGCCGTGCCCAGGTATGCCTACGATGCCGGTGTCCGGAGTTTCGCCGACCTGGGCAGGCACGCCGACCAGTTCAGCCGCAGGATCTATGGCATCGATCCGGGCGCGCCGGCGAACGGCCTGATCCAGAAGATGATCGATACCGGCGAATTCGGGCTCGACGGCTGGCGCCTGGTGGAGTCGGGCGAGCAGGCGATGCTGAGCCAGGTACGCCGGGCCGTGCGCAAGCAGGACTATATCGTCTACCTGGGCTGGGCTCCGCACCCGATGAACCTGCACGTCGACATGGCCTACCTGTCCGGCGGTGACGACTACTTCGGGCCGGATTACGGCGGCGCCACCATCTACACCCTGACCCGCAAGGGGTACCGGCAGGATTGCCCGAATGTGGCGGCCCTGCTGGACAACCTGCAGTTCACGGTCGAGATGGAGAGCGAAGTCATGAGCGGCATCCTCGACGACGGCAAGGATGCGCCCGATGCCGCCCGGGACTGGCTGGTCGCCAATCCGGAGGTGCTGGGCACCTGGCTCGAGGGCGTCAGCACCCTGGACGGCCAGTCGGGCCTCGAGGCGGTCCAGCGCCACCTCGGCGTGACCGGGGGCTGATACCGCCAGCCTGAGGAGCCCCGGCTGTTATTGTCGCTTCTGCGCAGGGGGCTTGTCTCCAGCCCGATGAGCAGCGATCGCCAGTTCGATGATCTCAAAAGTGGAATCATAGATTGCCGGCTGCTCCGTTGAGCCGGGTGTGTCCGCTGCCGATAATCGTCCCATCATGAATGCGGGCCGGGGTGTCCTCCGGCCCGGTCAGCATCGACAGCCAGGATATCCGAAGCATGAATGATCAGCCGAAGACAGACTTCAGCCCGGAGGGCGTGACCGTTGTCATCTCGCGTCGGGTGAGCCCCGGCAAAGAGGCGGAGTTCGAACGCCTGAGCAGTCAGATGACGGAAGCCGCGTCCCACTATGCCGGCTATATGGGCACCCATCTTTTTCGTCCGGTGTCACCCCAGGATCCCGAGTACCGTATCATTTTCCAGTTCGCCAGCCAGGCGGATCTCGCGCGCTGGCACCAGTCCGGCACCCGGGCCGGGATCCTCAAGCAGCTGGAACCGCTGCTCCAGCAGCCGAGCCAGGTCGAAGTCACCGACGGCATCATCAACTGGTTCACCCTGCCGGGCCACAACCCGGTGCAGCCACCACCCAAGTACAAGATGACCGCGGTCAGCTGGCTGGCCCTGTATCCGCTTGTCACCCTGATTTTCTTTCTGTTTGGCGAGGTGCTGGCACAGCTGCCGTTGTTGCTGCGTACCCTGGTCGTCACGGCGGTCGTGATGATCCTGATGTCCTATGTGGCCATGCCGCGCTTTACGCGCTGGTTTGCCTTCTGGCTCTACCCGAAACGCGAGCGCGATGTGCGGTGAGGGGAATAGTTTCATCGCAGCTTGACGGCACGTCGCTGTCGGGCGCCCGGGACCGTCATTTGCTACCGCGTAAGCGTCTATAGGGGATACCCGGGCTCAGGCGACCAGATCAGGTTCATCGAGTGTCGCGGCAATGCCCTGCGTTTCGAGTCGGTACAGCGCCGCTTCGAATGCCGAGTTCAGGGCGGCAGATGCGTGCAGGCGACTGCCGTATATCTCCTCCAGCCCCAGAAAACGCGCGCAAAGCCCGTCGGGTTGCCGGCAGGCCTGCAGGAGCCTGGGCGCTGCGGGGTCTTCCACTCTGTAATCCGCATCCGCCTGCAGTGCGCCGCGCAGATACAGCGCCCAGCTGGCAAGAATCAGCGCAAAGCGTGCGATGGATGCCTCTGCGGCGAGCCGCTCCTCCAGGGTGGCGAGAATGAACTTGGGTATTTTGCTGGAGCCATCCATGCACAGGCGGGACAGCTGATCGCCAATGCTCGGGTTGGAGAAACGTTCTATCAGGGTATCCTTGTAGCGTTCCAGGTCGATACCGGCGATGATGCCGAGTGTCGGTGTCACGTCGGCATCCATAAAGGTGCGAATAAAGGCCGCGAACTGTGGATCCCGCATCACTTCATGACTGTAGCGGTAGCCGGCCATGTAGCCCAGGTAACTCATCGCCGAATGGCCGGCATTGAGCAGCCGCATTTTCATCTTTTCGTAGGGCGTCACGTCCTGAGTAAACTGCACGCCGACGCTTTCCCATTCCGGGCGCCCGTTGCAGAAATCATCTTCCAGCACCCACTGGGTGAAGGATTCGCAGACCACCGGCCAGCCGTCATCGAGACCGGTTTCGTTGCGCAACAGCGCCTTGTGGGCGGCAGTGGTCATCGGCGTGATGCGATCGACCATGCTGTTGGGAAAGGTGACATGCTGCGCGATCCAGTCCGCCAGTACCGGATTTTGTCGCCGGGCAAATCCGAGCAGAGCCTGGCGGGCCCGGTCGCCATTCTGAGGGAGGTTGTCGCATGACAGCAGGGTAAAGGCGGGCAGGCCGCGATCGCGCCTTTTGCCCAGCGCAGCGCTCAGGTAACCGAAAACGCTGCGGGGCGTCCCGGGGTGTGCGAGGTCATGTTCGATATCCGGATGAGAGAAATCGAATTCACCGCTATGGTCGTCGATCAGGTAGCCGCCTTCGGTGATGGTCAGGGATACGATGCGGGTGTCGGCACAGGCGAGCTTTTCGATGACCGCGTCGGGGGCGTCGGGGGCAAAAAGGTACGCGCTGATGGCGCCGATGACCTGAACCGCAGGCGCTGTCGCCGCGCCCAGCGTCATGACCGAGTAGAGATGATCCTGATCCTCGAGCACCCGCTGCATGGCCTTATCGCTGTCACGCAGGCCGACACCGCATATGCCCCAGTCGAGACTTCCGCCCCGTTGCAGCAGTTCGTCGGTATACACCGCCTGATGGGCGCGGTGAAAGCCACCCACGCCTATGTGCACGATTCCATGACGGAGCCGGTTGCGGTCGTAGGCGGGCTTGAGAATGCCGTCACCCAGAAGTGACAGGTTTTCAGCCTTGAGTTTCATCTGTTCGTTACCTTGGCCGGATTGAAGGCATTGGAAATGGCGTTTCGGTGTGTCTGGGCGCTACCTTTATTCGCTGCGGGGGCGCAGCTCCTACGGCGTTCGGTCGGCCCGTAGGAGCGCCGCCCCGGTGCGAATATCGTTGGCACGGAGGTATGCAGAAACCTCATTCGTTGCGGGGCGCAGCTCCCACTATGGTCAGGCGGCCTGGGCCGGAGCGCCGGGCTTGGGCACCGCCCGGCCCTCTTTGTCGAACAGGTGGCAGTGCGCCAGCTCCGGCGCCAGTCCCACCTGCTCGCCGAAACGGCCGGCGAAATCGCCGCCGGCGCGCACGGTCAGCGTCTCGCCGTTATCCGCCTTGACGTAGCAGTAGGTGTCGGCGCCCAGGTGCTCGGTGACGTCCAGGGTGACCCGGAACGGGCTGGCATCGGCCGCGACCACTTCGATATGCTCGGGCCGCACACCGAGAGTCACCGCATCGCCCGCCTTGAGACCGCTGCCATCCAGCGCCAGCTGATATTCGGGGCCGCAGTCGAGCGCCACGCTGACGCCGGCATGCTCGGCTTTTGCCACCTTTCCTTTCAGGAAGGCCATCTTCGGGGTGCCGATAAAACCGGCGACGAACTGGTTGACCGGATGGTGATAGAGCTCCAGCGGCGAGCCGACCTGCTCGATGCGGCCGCCGTTAAGCACCACCACCTTGTCGGCCAGCGTCATCGCCTCGACCTGGTCGTGGGTGACGTAGATCATCGTGGCGTTCAGTTCGTGGTGCAGCCGCGCCAGCTCCAGGCGCATCTGTACCCGCAGCGCCGCATCGAGGTTCGACAGCGGTTCGTCGAACAGAAAAATCTTGGGATGGCGCACGATGGAGCGGCCGATCGCCACGCGCTGGCGCTGACCGCCGGACAGTGCCTTGGGCTTGCGATCCAGCAGGTGGCCGAGTTCGAGAATCCTGGCGGCCTCGTTGACCTTGTTGTCGATCTCGGCTCTGCTGACGCCGGCCAGCTCCAGGGCGAACGACATGTTCTTGCGCACCGTCATGTGCGGGTAGAGGGCGTAGGTCTGGAACACCATCGCCAGGTCGCGCTTGGCCGGCGCCACGTCGGTGATGTCACGCTCGTCCAGATGGATACTGCCGCTGGTGACCTCCTCGAGGCCGGCGATCAGGCGCAGCAGCGTCGACTTGCCGCAGCCGGACGGGCCGACGAAGACCACGAACTCGTGGTCCCTGATGTCCAGGTCGATGCCTTTGATGATGTCGATGTCTTCGAAGCTTTTTTCAGGTTGCGAATAGTCAGATCAGCCATGGGGAAAACCTCTTGTTATTTGACGGCGCCAAAGGACAGACCGCGGACCAGCTGTTTCTGGCTCAGCCAGCCGAAGATCAGGATCGGTGCGCAGGCCAGGGTCGAGACGGCCGAGAGCTTGGCCCAGAACAGCCCTTCGGGGCTCGAATAGGACGCCACCATCGCGGTCAGCGGCGCGGCGGCGGAGGCGGTCAGGTTCAGCGACCAGAAGGCCTCGTTCCAGCTCAGGATCAGGGACAGCAGCACCGTCGAGGCCAGGCCGCCCTTGCTGATCGGCAGCAGCACCCGCACGATCTCCTGCCCGGGGGTGGCGCCGTCGAGGCGCGCGGCTTCGAGGATGTCCTTGGGAATTTCCTTGAAGTAGGTGTATACCATCCACACCATGATCGGCAGGTTGATCAGGGTGTAGATGATGACGAGGCCGGTCTTGGTGTCGAGCAGGCCCGCATCCTTGAACAGCAGGTAGATCGGCACCAGTACGCCGACCGGCGGCAGCATCTTGGTCGACAGCATCCACAGCAGCGTCGACTTGGTGCGCCTGGTTTCGAAGAAGGCCATCGAATAGGCCGCCGGTACCGCCAGCAGCATCCCGGCCAGGGTCGAACCGAAGGATACGACCACCGAGTTCCAGGCGAAGTGGAAATAGTCGCTGCGCGCGTCGATATGGATGTAGTTCTCCAGCGTCGGCGTGAAGAACAGCTGCGGCGGCGTCGCGAAGGCGTCGATCTCGGTCTTGAAGCTGGTCAGCACCATCCAGAAGATCGGGAAGAAGATCGTCAGCGCCACCAGCCAGGCCAGGCCGCCGAGCAGCACCGTCTGCAGACGACGGCTTTGTTTCAGGGTCAACATGCTCATATGCCGTCCTCCTAGGCCTTTTCCGTCAGGTTCTTGCCTATCATTCTTATCAGGATGAAGGCCGCTATGTTGGCGATCACCACCGCCACCAGACCGCCGGCACTCGCCATGCCGACATCGAACTGCAGCAGCGCCTGGCTGTAGATCAGATAGGCCAGGTTGGTGGTCTCGTAGCCCGGACCGCCGCCGGTGGTGGTGAAGATCTCGGCGAAGATCGACAGCAGGAAGATGGTCTCGATCATCACCACCACCGCGATCGGTCGTGCCAGGTGCGGCAGGGTGATATGCCAGAAGATGGCGATCGGGCCGGCGCCGTCGAGACGGGCGGCATCCTTCTGCTCCTGGTCGAGCGACTGCATCGCCGTCATCAGCAGCAGCACCGCGAACGGCACCCACTGCCAGGACACGATCAGGATGATCGCCTGCAGCGGATAGGCGGCGAACCAGTCCACCGGGGTGGCGCCGAAGAACTTCCAGACGGCGGCGAAGACCCCGGACACCGGGTGTAGCAGCAGGTTCTTCCACACCAGGGCGCTGACCGTCGGCATGATGAAGAACGGCGAGATCAGCAGCACCCGGACGATGCCGCGGCCCCAGAAGGGCGCGTCGACCAGCACCGCGATCAGCACCCCGGCAACGACGCTGGTCAGCAGCACGGCGCCGACCAGCCAGAGGGTATTGAAGGCGCCATGGACGAAGCCTTCATCGGTGAGGAAGTAGTAGAAATTCTCGAAGCCGACGAATTCGTTGTCGCCGGGATAGAGCAGGTTGTAGCGGATCAGCGAGAAATAGACCGTCATCGCCAGCGGCACCGCCATCCAGACCAGCAACACCAGTACCGACGGCGATACGGTGAACAGACCGACCCGGCTCTGCCGCCGCTTTTCGGCTTTCACGGTGTCAACACCGGTCTGCGGTGCGACCGTCATCCCGGCTTGCACAGTTGAGATACTCATGGGACAGACTCTTGTTGTCATTATTGAGGAGGCCCTGCTCCTGTGCATCCATGCACCCGCAAGACAAGTACATCCCTGTACAAAGCGTGGCCGGGGAAATCCCCGGCCTGGAGGCGTACTTAGTAGTAGCGGGCGCGCTTCATCTCACGCTCGGTGATGGTCTGGGCGCTCTTCAGGGCCTGGTCGACCGACATCTGACCGGCCAGGGCCCCGGAAACCAGCTTGCCGACCTGGGTCGCGATGGACTGGAATTCCGGGATCGCGGCGAACTGAATGCCGATATATGGAGAGGGTTTCAGTGTGGCGTTTTGCGGATCGGCCCGGTCCATCGATTGCAGTGTCCGGGCGGCAAACGGTGCCGCGGCCATGTAGTCGGCGTTGGCATAGGTCGAGGCACGGCTGCCGGGTGGCATGGCGGCGATGCCGAACTTGTCGGCGACCAGCTGACTGTAAGTCTTGGAGGTCGCCCAGGTCACGAACTCGGTGGCGGCGTCCTTGGCGTCGGAGCTGGCCGGAATGGCTAGTCCCCAGGACCAGAGCCAGCCGGCGCCATTCCCGGTCACCTGCTTCGGCGCCAGCGCGAAACCGACCTTGTCGGCAATATTGCTCTGGGACCTGTCGGTGACGAAGGCCCCGGCGACGGTGGCATCGACCCACATCGTGCATTTGCCGGAGTTGAACAGGGCCAGGTTCTCGTTGAAGCCGTTGGACGATGCGCCCGGCGGGCCATAGTTGCCCAGCAGGTCGACATAGAAGTTGATGGCACCGTGCCATTCAGCACCGTTGAACTCGGGTTTCCAGTTCTCGTCGAACCAGCGCGCACCGAAGGTGTTGGCAACTGTTGTGACCAGGGCCATGTTCTCACCCCAGCCGGCCTTGCCGCGCAGACAGATGCCGTACTGTTCCTCGTCCGGCTTGTGCAGCACCTTGGTGAAATCGAGCATCTGTTCCCAGGTCGGCTGTTCCGGCATTTCCAGACCGGCCTGCTCGAACAGGTCCTTGCGGTAATAGGTCATCGAGCTTTCGGAATAGAACGGCAGGCCATAGAGGGTGCCGTCTGCCGAAAGGCCATTGCGCACGGAGGGGAAGATATCGGCCAGGTCGTATTCGGCCGGAAGGTCGGTCATCGGCTCGAGCCAGCCCTTCTTGCCCCAGATGGGCGCTTCGTACATGCCGATGGTCATGACGTCGAACTGGCCGCCTTCTGTCGCGATATCGGTGGTCAGGCGCTGGCGCAGCACGTTTTCCTCCAGCACGACCCAGTCCAGCTTGATGTCCGGATGGGACTTTTCAAACTCCGAAGACAACTCCTGCATCCGGATCATATCGCCGTTGTTGACGGTACCGATGGTGACGGTCGTGGCGGCGCTCGCCAGCGTGGCGCCGGCGGTCAGGGTGGCGGCCAGTATGGCGGAGGTAGTCGGTGATTTTTTCACGTTACGAGCCTCTTTTATCGTTATAGGGTCGGTCGACCTGCTCTTGGGGCCTGCCGTTTTCGCATCTTGGCCAAAGCGGCTTGGGCTGAATCCATTACACAACTTCAGGTACGTGCCGCACAAATACCCTGCTGACTCAGATCTATACTTTTTTGATATTTGTCTTTAGGTGAGTCCGCGTTGCGCCGCATGTATCGGTGGTTTTGTTGGTTTTTCAGCAGTCTTGTCACAGTCTTGCGGCGAAAAAGTACATATCTGGAGATGGGTGGGTTCACTCGAAGACGTCCGGACACGGGGCCTGTCCGGCCCCGGAGAGGCTGTATAACCGGGGCGGAACGGTTGTTCGGACGCTGAAGCTGATCGAACTGTCAGGTTGGCAGGCTTCCTAAGCGCTCTAGCCCCTGTACAGCGCGTCCGCCGAGGCGCGCCGGTATTCCGAGGGGGTCATTCCCTTGACGGCATGGAAGCGGCGATTGAAATTGGCGATATTGTTGTAACCGACCGCGTAGCAGATATCGGTAATCGGTTCATCGGTATGGGCCAGCCGTTCGCAAGCCCGGTTGATGCGCAGGCTGTTGACGAAATCGATAAAACGGTGGCCGGTGGCCTTCTTGAAGAACTTGGAGAAGTAGCTGGGGGCCATGTCCAGATGGGCGGCAACGTCCTCCAGCGACAGCTCCTTGTCGTAACGCTCAAGAATGTAGTGGATGGCCACGTTGACTTTTTCCAGAACCTTCTTGTCGGTCGTCGGAATATAGCTGGTGGATGAGAGCAGCCGGTATTCCGGCGTCGAGGCGAGCAGATCGAGCAGTGTCCAGAAGCGGGTCAGGCGCCGAAAGCCGGTGGATGCAGCCAATTCCTCGAACAGGCTGTCGGCTTTGGCGACGGTGTCGGGATCAAGAAACTCGATGCCGAACCTTGCCCGTTGCCAGAACGGCTCCAGCACCTGCAGTTCGGGAATGGCGCCGGCGCAGGTTTCGATGAAGTCCTGGGAAAAATTGATGACCCTGTCACGGAGCTCGACCGACTGTCCCTCCGCCATCTGGCTGATCCAGTTGTGCGGCAGGTTCGGACCGACCAGTATCAGCTGGTTGGGGCCGAAGTTGCCGATATAGTCGCCGACAAATACCTTCCCCGAGGTCGCCTTGATCAAGTGCAGCTCATATTCCTTGTGGTAATGCCAGCGCACGAGGTCGCAGGGGTATCCATGCTGCAGGTAGCGAATGGATTCATCTCCCTGCTGATCCACCCATTCGAACTCCGGCTTGATTTGCGTTTTTACGTCTGTCACGGGATTCGGCCTTGATCTCGGTGTATCTCTGCTACCGGAAAACATCATTGCAGTTTAGCAACCGCTGGGCGTAGAAATCAGACCGTCCGATCGATGGAATGTTTCGGTGCACCGGGTTTTCTATCCCTTCCAGCGGGCTGCCCGCCATGCCTCCCGCTGCTCCGGCCCGAGGTAACTCCAGGTGACAAAACGGCTGATTTTCTGTCCCTGGGCCATCTCGACGGTTCGGACCTGTGCGGCGCCTGCTTTCTTCAGTTCCCGATAGATGCCGGACAGGCTCGACTGTCTGGCGACCAGGGAGCTAAACCAGCAGCAGCGTTCGCCAAAGCTCCTGCTCTCGCGCACCATGCGGCAGACGAAGGCTTCTTCGCCGCCATCGCACCAGAGTTCGTTGGCCTGACCGCCGAAGTTGAGTTTCGGTGCCGCCGAGGCCTTTCCGTGCTTGAGGCCGCGCCATTTGCGGTTCGATTCCGCCGTCATGGCTGCTTTCGAGCTGTGGAACGGTGGGTTGCACAGGGTGATATCGAAGCGCTCGCCGTTACGCCAGATGCCGGCAAAGATCCGGTCGTCCCGGTCCTGCAGCCGGGCTTCGATTTTGCCTGCCAGGCAGGGGTTTGCGCTGACGAGGGTTTTGGCCGCGGCAATCGCCGTGGTGTTGATATCGGAGCCGACAAAGCGCCAGCCGTATTCCCGGGTGCCGATAATGGGGTAGATGCAGTTGGCGCCAATGCCGATATCCAGGGCCTTGATTGCAGGTCCCCGGGGAATTGAACCGTCGTTCGACGTCGCCAGCAGGTCGGCCAGGTAATGGATGTAGTCGGCTCTGCCCGGAATGGGCGGGCAGAGAAATCCCGCGGGAAGGTCCCAGTACGCCACCCCGTAAAAGTGCTTCAGCAGGGCGCGGTTGAGCGCCTTGACGGCGGCGGCGTCGCCAAAGTCGATAGATTCATTGCCGAACCTGTTTGGCCTGATGAAGGGCTGCAGGTCGGGGCTGTCGGCGATCAGGGCGGGAAAATCGTACCTGGCGCGGTGCGGGTTGCGGGGATGGAGCTCCGGCTTGGCAGAGCGCTTGGTATCAGGCTTGTTCATGGGAGGATCTGCTCGGGGTTGGGCGCCAGTATACCCCCTGTCAGGCTGTTGAAAAACGTCGGCGAGTCGCCGGCGCAAGCCTGCCTTGACCGGCTCGAGGCGAGGCAGGGCGTTCGGCGGGTGGTAGGCCAGGCCGGTCTGTCGCTATAGGGGACTTGCTGTACGGGATCTGCATTGACTGCTGCGTTCGAGCACCTTTGGCATGGTTTTGCGGGTGACCACAGCAACGTAAACTGTACGGTTTCCTGGCTTTTATGGTCTTGTTAGCGGTACCAAAAAAGTTTTTCGGTGCGTCGTGCGACGAGTTAATAGGTGTCGTTATTGGATAAGGGTTTTTTTATGAATGGTAGTAGGTGTTTTTTATATTAAATTATCCGTTATTGCATCTATAAGTTAATTAATATGGCTGTCGGTTCAGGACAGGTTGAAGTCGAAATAAGGCATTGTGTTTTGTAAAGTGCTCCTTTATCGTGTTGTACCAAAGTATAACGGACTCTCGAGCCCGTCACTCCCAAAGCAGGATATTTGAAAGTTTTCGCTCGACCATAATTTAAGCCGGAGCAGTATTCTCTGGGCACTGTCTGCGATCCTTGTCCCGTGCTGCCGGATGCGGGGGCAAGGACCGCAGGTCAAAGGCGGGGGAGATCCGGTTGCGGGACCGGTCTTCACGCCCGGGTTGCGGGCCCTGCGTGACATCGGGCCGGGGCCAACAGCCTGGCCCGGTGTAACGGCGTCTGACCGCAGGCGGCGCGCAGTCGATCAGGCAGGGGTATTTCGAAACCCTTCAAAGTACCGAATTAGCAATCAGAACGGACCCTGAACAGGCAGAGTTGTCTGTGGGGCCGGTATTTTTATCTGCAGCCTTTTTAGTTGAGGAGAACGTATCAATGCGAATAGGCGTCCCAAGGGAGATCGAGGAGGGGAAAAGCGCGTTGCTTTGACCCCCGATGTGGCCGTACAGCTGCAAAAGCTCGGCTTTAGCCTCGCGATCGAAACCAATGCCGGTCAAGCGGCCAGTTTCGATGATGAACAGTATCGGGCTGCAGGCGTCGAGATCGTCGAGGATCCGCGGGAGCTGTGGCGTTCGTCCGATATCGTCATGAAAGTGCGGCCGCCGACTCAGCACCCGGAGCTGGGCTTCTATGGCGTCGAGCTGCTGGACAAGGGCCAGACCCTGATCAGCTTCCTCTACCCGGCGCAGAACCCGGAAATGCTGCAGGCACTGTCCGAACGCGGCGTCACAGCGCTGGCGATGGACTCGGTGCCGCGCATTTCCCGCGCCCAGAAGATGGATGCGCTGAGCTCGATGGCCAACATTGCCGGCTACCGCGCCGTGGTCGAGGCGGCGCAGCATTTCGGCCGCTTCTTCACCGGCCAGATCACCGCCGCCGGCAAGATCCCGCCGGCCAAGGTGCTGGTGATCGGCGCCGGTGTCGCCGGCCTTGCCGCCATCGGCGCGGCCAAGAGCATGGGCGCCATCGTGCGTGCCTTCGACACCCGCCCCGAGGTGAAGGAGCAGGTCGAGAGCATGGACGCCGAGTTCCTGATGCTCGACTTCAAGGATGAGGACGGCAGCGGCCAGGGCGGTTACGCCAAGACCATGAGCCCCGAGTTCATCGCCGCCGAGATGGCGCTGTTCGCCGAGCAGGCGAAGGACGTCGACATCATCATCACCACCGCGCTGATCCCGGGCAAGCCGGCGCCGGAGCTGATCACCGAAGCCATGGTGGAAAGCATGAAGCCGGGCAGCGTCATCGTCGACCTGGCGGCGGAAGCGGGCGGCAACTGCAAGCTGACGGTCGCCGGTGAAGTGGTGGAAAAGCACGGTGTCACCCTGATCGGCTACACCAACCTGCCGAGCCGCCTGGCGGCGCAGTCGAGCCAGCTCTATGCCACCAACCTGCGTCACCTGCTGACGGACCTGTGCCCGGAAAAGAACGGCGAGATCGACGTCAACATGGAAGACGAGGTGATCCGCGGTGCCACCGTGGTGAAGGAGGGCGACGTGACCTGGCCGCCCCCGCACCGCGCCTGTCCGTGGCGCCGAAGGCGGATATCGGTGACAAGGCCAAGGCGGAGCTGGAAAAGGCCGCGCCGAAACCGGCGCACCCGCTGGCCTTCCTCATTCCGCTGGCGATCGCCGGTCTTGGCCTCTTCGGCCTCGGCGCCGTGGCGCCGCCGGCCTTTATCGGCCACCTGACGGTGTTCGTGCTGTCCTGCTTTATCGGCTACATGGTGATCTGGGGCGTCTCGCACTCGCTGCACACGCCGTTGATGAGCGTCACCAACGCCATCAGCAGCATCATCGTCATCGGTGCACTCATCCAGATATCCAGCGACAGTCCCTGGTGGTGGTGCTGGCGACGCTGGCGGTCTTCATCACCAGTATCAACATTGTCGGCGGCTTCGCCGTGACCCAGCGCATGCTGCGGATGTTCCGGAAATAAGGGCGAATACGATGAATACAGGTGTAATCACGGCTTCCTACATCGGTGCCAGTGCGCTCTTCATCCTGGCGCTGGGCGGTCTCAGCCACCAGGAAAGCGCGCGTCGCGGCAACCTCTACGGCATGCTGGGCATGGGTCTGGCGCTGGTGGTGACGATCTTCGGCATCGTCTCGAACAACTACTTCGTACTGCTGCTGGGCATGGTCGCCGGCGGCGCGATCGGCTGGTACCTGGCGAAAAAGGTCGAGATGACCCAGATGCCGGAACTGGTGGCGATCCTGCACAGCCTGGTCGGCCTGGCGGCGGTCTTCGTCGGCTACGCCAACGCCCTCGATCACGGCACCGCGATCAGCGGCGTCGAGAAGACCATCCACGACGTCGAGACCTACATCGGCATCCTGATCGGTGCGGTCACCTTCACCGGTTCCGTGGCGGCGTACCTCAAGCTCAGCGCCAAGATCAGCGGCAAGCCGCTGCAGCTGCCGGGCCGGCACCTGTTCAATGCGGGTCTGGGCGTGCTGGCAGTCATCTTCGGCATCCTCTTCGTGCAGGGCTCCGCGGAGGGCGGCGGCCTGGGCTGGCTGGTGCTGATGACACTGATCGCGCTGGTGTTCGGCGTGCACATGGTCGTGGCCATCGGCGGCGCCGACATGCCGGTGGTGGTGTCGATGCTCAACAGCTACTCCGGCTGGGCGGCGGCGGCGATGGGCTTCATGCTCGGCAACGACCTCCTGATCGTGGTCGGCGCCCTGGTCGGCTCGAGCGGTGCCATCCTCAGCTACATCATGTGCAAGGCGATGAACCGCAAGTTCGTCAACGTCATTCTCGGCGGCTTCGGCAGCGGTTCGAGCAAGAGCAGCGGCACCGCGGGTGTGACCGATGAAGTCGGCGAAGTCCACCCGATCGAGGCGGAAGAGGCGGCGGGCCTGCTGGAGCATGCCGGAAGTGATGATCCTGCCGGGCTATGGCATGGCCGTGGCGCAGGCGCAGCATACGGTGTTCGAGATCACCAAGCGGTTGCGCGAGAAGGGCGTCAACGTGCGTTTCGGCATCCACCCGGTGGCGGGCCGCATGCCGGGCCACATGAACGTGCTGCTGGCGGAAGCCAAGGTGCCCTACGACATCGTCTACGAGATGGACGAGATCAACGAGGACTTCCCGAAGGTCGACGTGTCGATCGTCATCGGTGCCAACGACATCGTTAACCCGGCGGCGCAGGAAGTGCCGGACAGCCCGATCGCCGGCATGCCGGTACTGGAGCCCTGGAAAGGCAAGACCACCATCGTGCTCAAGCGCGGCATGAGCACCGGTTACGCCGGCGTCGACAACCCGCTGTTCTACAAGGAGAACACGCGGATGCTGTTTGGCGATGCCAAGGACAGCGTCGATGCGGTACTGAAAGCGCTGGCCTAAGAGCCTGTCGGACTTAGCACTGATCTACTGCGGAAAAGCCGATTTTGGTCATTCTTTGAGCTCTTTTTCGTTGAATAGAACCACTATTCGCCTCAAAAGAGCCCAAAAACTGCCTCAAAACGGTCTTTCCCTCGCTACGATCCGCCAAGCCCGACAGACTCCTAGTCGGGCTCCTCGAGCCCGGAAGGCGCTATGCGGTCAATCGAATGCCGGACAGTCTGACTGTCCGGCATTTTCTTTTTCCGGGCGTCGGATGCTGTCTTTATCGTATTGGCTGGCAGTTTTCTGGTGGGGCCTGATTCTCTTTCTTTGACTGCAAGAGCCTATTTATACAGCTATGGTTTACTACTGGTTGTATATTGTTCTTTTTTGGCGCAGCCCAAGGCTTTTTTAAAATTCTTTTGCAGCGGCTGTTGACTCTCCCGCTGGGGTCTGTAGAATTCGCCTCCTCGCTTGGGGAGACAGCCGGAAACGGACATCGAAACAGGCGGTGGGGCCGGAAATAAGTGGTTGATTTTCAATGAAAATTAACGATAATGACCGGCCTCTGAAACAGCTCCGATTCACAGTCGCCACGGCGACGAAAGTTGAAAAAAGAGTTGACTTCGAAACCGGGCGCGCTAGAATATGCGCCTCGCTCGAGACGCCGGAAGGCGCTTCGACAGAGACAAAAGGATCAAGTCATCGATCCGGTCTCAACGCTCTTTAACAGATTGATCAGGTAATTCGTGTGGGCGCTTGTCGGGATAGGGCAAACAAAAGCTTTATCAAGATAAGCAACCTTACATGTGAATTCATTTAAAGTTGTTTTAACTTGAGTCAGATTTAGAAGTGTTTCGGCATTTCGAAAATTTAAACTGAAGAGTTTGATCATGGCTCAGATTGAACGCTGGCGGCAGGCCTAACACATGCAAGTCGAGCGGTAGCACAGAGAGCTTGCTCTCGGGTGACGAGCGGCGGACGGGTGAGTAACGCGTAGGAATCTACCGAGTAGTGGGGGATAGCCCGGGGAAACCCGGATTAATACCGCATACGCCCTAAGGGGGAAAGTGGGGGCTCTTCGGACCTCACGCTATTTGATGAGCCTGCGTAGGATTAGCTAGTTGGTAGGGTAAAGGCCTACCAAGGCGACGATCCTTAACTGGTCTGAGAGGATGACCAGTCACACTGGGACTGAGACACGGCCCAGACTCCTACGGG
The DNA here is from genome assembly GCF_042661465.1 of Marinobacterium aestuariivivens. Taxonomy (NCBI): domain Bacteria; kingdom Pseudomonadati; phylum Pseudomonadota; class Gammaproteobacteria; order Oceanospirillales; family Oceanospirillaceae; genus Marinobacterium; species Marinobacterium aestuariivivens. The sequence continues at coordinate 3,586,141 of NZ_JBHSWE010000001.1, forward strand.
AGGCAGCAGTGGGGAATATTGGACAATGGGGGCAACCCTGATCCAGCCATGCCGCGTGTGTGAAGAAGGCCTTCGGGTTGTAAAGCACTTTCAGTGGTGAGGAAAGGTGTGTGGTTAATACCCGCATACTGTGACGTTAGCCACAGAAGAAGCACCGGCTAACTCCGTGCCAGCAGCCGCGGTAATACGGAGGGTGCGAGCGTTAATCGGAATAACTGGGCGTAAAGCGCGCGTAGGTGGTTGAGTCAGTCAGATGTGAAAGCCCCGGGCTTAACCTGGGAACTGCACCTGATACTGCTTGACTAGAGTACGGTAGAGGGCAGTGGAATTTCCTGTGTAGCGGTGAAATGCGTAGATATAGGAAGGAACACCAGTGGCGAAGGCGACTGCCTGGACTGATACTGACACTGAGGTGCGAAAGCGTGGGTAGCAAACAGGATTAGATACCCTGGTAGTCCACGCCGTAAACGATGTCGACTAGCTGTTGGGAGACTTGATCTTTTAGTAGCGAAGTTAACGCGATAAGTCGACCGCCTGGGGAGTACGGCCGCAAGGTTAAAACTCAAATGAATTGACGGGGGCCCGCACAAGCGGTGGAGCATGTGGTTTAATTCGAAGCAACGCGAAGAACCTTACCTACTCTTGACATCCAGAGAACTTGCCAGAGATGGCTTGGTGCCTTCGGGAACTCTGAGACAGGTGCTGCATGGCTGTCGTCAGCTCGTGTTGTGAAATGTTGGGTTAAGTCCCGTAACGAGCGCAACCCTTGTCCCTATTTGCCAGCACGTAATGGTGGGAACTCTAGGGAGACTGCCGGTGACAAACCGGAGGAAGGTGGGGACGACGTCAAGTCATCATGGCCCTTACGAGTAGGGCTACACACGTGCTACAATGGCCGGTACAGAGGGTCGCGATCCTGCGAAGGGGAGCCAATCTCAGAAAACCGGTCGTAGTCCGGATTGGAGTCTGCAACTCGACTCCATGAAGTCGGAATCGCTAGTAATCGCGAATCAGCATGTCGCGGTGAATACGTTCCCGGGCCTTGTACACACCGCCCGTCACACCATGGGAGTGGACTTCACCAGAAGTAGGTAGCTTAACCGCAAGGGGAGCGCTTACCACGGTGGGGTTCATGACTGGGGTGAAGTCGTAACAAGGTAGCCGTAGGGGAACCTGCGGCTGGATCACCTCCTTAAACGACCTTGCCCATCCCGGCACAGCGTTCACACGAATTACCTGATCGACAGTTAAAGCGGCAAGCTATAAGTCATAAGCTTTCAGCGCAAAGCTTATCGCTTAAAGCTTTACGCTTTAAACGCTCTTTAACAATATGGATTCGAATTCAATTCGAGATAAGTCTTGTACTGAGTACAAGCGCCAATGGCGAAAAATCTTATCGTACTCTCGTCCTTAACCAGACGCCTTCGGGTTATATGGTCAAGTGACGAAGCGTGCACGGTGGATGCCTTGGCAGTCAGAGGCGATGAAAGACGTGGTAGCCTGCGAAAAGCTTCGGGGAGGTGGCAAACAACCTTTGATCCGGAGATCTCTGAATGGGGAAACCCACCCGCTTGCGGGTATCTCTTGTCTGAATACATAGGACTTGAGAGGCGAACCCGGGGAACTGAAACATCTAAGTACCCGGAGGAACAGAAATCAATTGAGATTCCCTTAGTAGCGGCGAGCGAACGGGGACCAGCCCTTAAGCTCAGTTGTTGTTAGCAGAACGCTCTGGAAAGTGCGGCCATAGTGGGTGAAAGCCCCGTATGCGAAAGCGGCAATTGAGTGAAATCGAGTAGGACGGGACACGTGTTATCCTGTCTGAACATGGGGGGACCATCCTCCAAGGCTAAATACTCCTGACTGACCGATAGTGAACCAGTACCGTGAGGGAAAGGCGAAAAGAACCCCTGTGAGGGGAGTGAAATAGACCCTGAAACCGTGTACGTACAAGCAGTGGGAGCAGGCTTCGGTCTGTGACTGCGTACCTTTTGTATAATGGGTCAGCGACTTAATTTCAGTAGCAAGGTTAACCGTCTAGGGGAGCCGTAGGGAAACCGAGTCTTAATAGGGCGTTTAGTTGCTGGGATTAGACCCGAAACCGGGCGATCTATCCATGGGCAGGTTGAAGGTTGAGTAACATCAACTGGAGGACCGAACCGACTACCGTTGAAAAGTTAGCGGATGACCTGTGGATCGGAGTGAAAGGCTAATCAAGCTCGGAGATAGCTGGTTCTCCTCGAAAGCTATTTAGGTAGCGCCTCATGTCTCACCACCGGGGGTAGAGCACTGTTTCGGCTAGGGGGTCATCCCGACTTACCAACCCGATGCAAACTCCGAATACCGGTGAGTGCAATCATGGGAGACACACGGCGGGTGCTAACGTCCGTCGTGAAAAGGGCAACAACCCAGACCGCCAGCTAAGGTCCCAAAGTTATCGCTAAGTGGGAAACGATGTGGGAAGGCTCAGACAGCTAGGAGGTTGGCTTAGAAGCAGCCACCCTTTAAAGAAAGCGTAATAGCTCACTAGTCGAGTCGGCCTGCGCGGAAGATATAACGGGGCTAAGCGATACACCGAAGCTGCGGATGCCACTTGTGGCATGGTAGAGGAGCGTTCTGTAAGCCGTTGAAGGGGAAGCTGTGAGGCACCCTGGAGGTATCAGAAGTGCGAATGCTGACATGAGTAACGATAATGGAGGTGAAAAACCTCCACGCCGGAAGACCAAGGGTTCCTATCCAACGCTATTCGAGGTAGGGTGAGTCGGCCCCTAAGGCGAGGCAGAAATGCGTAGTCGATGGGAAGCGGGTTAATATTCCTGCACCGGCTGTAACTGCGACGGGGGGACGGAGAAGGCTAGGCCAGCGCGGCGTTGGTTGTCCGCGTTTAAGGATGTAGGTTGAGGAGTTAGGCAAATCCGGCTCCTTAAGACTGAGATCTGATGACGAGGTCCCATGTGGACCGAAGTGGTTGATGCCAAGCTTCCAGGAAAAGCCTCTAAGCTTCAGGTTACAGCTGACCGTACCCAAAACCGACACAGGTGGTCAGGTAGAGAATACCAAGGCGCTTGAGAGAACTCGGGTGAAGGAACTAGGCAAAATGGTGCCGTAACTTCGGGAGAAGGCACGCTCCTGACGGTGACCCCCTGCGGGGTGAGCGGTTGGGAGTCGAAGATACCAGGTGGCTGCGACTGTTTATTAAAAACACAGCACTCTGCAAACACGAAAGTGGACGTATAGGGTGTGACGCCTGCCCGGTGCCGGAAGGTTAATTGATGGGGTTAGCGCAAGCGAAGCTCTTGATCGAAGCCCCGGTAAACGGCGGCCGTAACTATAACGGTCCTAAGGTAGCGAAATTCCTTGTCGGGTAAGTTCCGACCTGCACGAATGGCGTAACGATGGCCACACTGTCTCCACCCGAGACTCAGTGAAATTGAAATAGCTGTTAAGATGCAGTTTACCCGCGGCTAGACGGAAAGACCCCGTGAACCTTTACTATAGCTTCACAGTGGACTTTGACATTACTTGTGTAGGATAGCTGGGAGGCTTTGAAGCGTGGACGCCAGTCTGCGTGGAGCCGACCTTGAAATACCAGCCTGGTACTGTTGAGGTTCTAACTCTGGACCGTGATCCGGTTCGAGGACATTGTGTGGTGGGTAGTTTGACTGGGGCGGTCTCCTCCCAAAGCGTAACGGAGGAGCACGAAGGTACCCTCAGCATGGTCGGAAATCATGCAATGAGCGCAAGAGTAAAAGGGTGCTTGACTGCGACACAGACACGTGGAGCAGGTACGAAAGTAGGTTCTAGTGATCCGGTGGTTCTGTATGGAAGGGCCATCGCTCAACGGATAAAAGGTACTCCGGGGATAACAGGCTGATACCGCCCAAGAGTTCACATCGACGGCGGTGTTTGGCACCTCGATGTCGGCTCATCACATCCTGGGGCTGAAGCCGGTCCCAAGGGTATGGCTGTTCGCCATTTAAAGTGGTACGCGAGCTGGGTTTAGAACGTCGTGAGACAGTTCGGTCCCTATCTGCCGTGGGCGTTTGAGATTTGAGAAGAGTTGCTCCTAGTACGAGAGGACCGGAGTGAACGAACCTCTGGTGTTCCGGTTGTGATGCCAATCGCATTGCCGGGTAGCTACGTTCGGACGGGATAACCGCTGAAAGCATCTAAGCGGGAAGCCCCCTTCAAGATAAGATCTCACCGGGACCTTGAGTCCCCTAAAGGGCCGTTCGAGACCAGGACGTTGATAGGCTGGGTGTGTAAGCGTTGCGAGGCGTTGAGCTAACCAGTACTAATTGCCCGTGAGGCTTGACCATATAACGCCCAAGGCGTTTGGGGTCGGGAGTTCAGGTGAAGAGCCTGAGATAAGATTTGAGCATTGGCTGAAGCTTGTGCACAGACAGGACAGGCGCGAGAAAGCGCTGAAAAATCCGAATTGAAGACTGGGGATATACCGGCCAATCACAGGTTATCCACAGGCAAAAGAATCCATATTGTGCCAGTTTTGCTTGGCGACCATAGCGAGGTGGAACCACCTGATCCCATCCCGAACTCAGTAGTGAAACGCCTTAGCGCCGATGGTAGTGTGGGGTCTCCCCATGTGAGAGTAGGTCATCGCCAAGCATCTAATTAAACAAAAGCGCCCCGGCCTCTGGTCGGGGCGTTTTTGTTTTATATGCTCTGACCTGGTCTCACATGGGGCATGTGAACAGCGCCGCTTGCGGCCGCCTTACCATGTGATAGTAGGGTCAAAACGGGACTTGTCGAAGCCTGCTTCGACCCGTTTTGACGGCTGCGGCGTGCATCGCCCGCGGGACGGCTCAGGCTCCGCCTGAGGCGCCAAGCATCTAATCAACGAAACAGCCCCGGCCGAAGGTCGGGGCTTTTTCGTTTATGGCCGTTCGGCGGCGATGACCCTCACAGGGGGCCGGTAGACAGCGCCGCTTGCGGCCGCCCTGCCCATGTAGAGTAGGGTGATATCGGATAGAGACGAAGCCTGCTTCGTCCCGATATCGCGACCGCGGCGTGCATCGCCCGCGAGGACAAAATTGTCGGGAGCAATTTTGAACGTCGCCATTTATGGCGACGGCCCCGAAGGGGCGAGGGCAGGGACAGCACGAGTAAGGCTCAGGCTCCGCCTGAGGCGCCAAGCATCCTGTCAGGATCTCCGAGTACAGATCGAAGTACCGGCTTCAGGCCTTGCCGGGCATCTTGGTATCAGTTTAGTCGAGTGCCAGTATCATTCGCTGCGGGGCGCAGCTCCTACGCCCGTTTCAGCGGGCCACGATGCGGTTGCGGCCGTTGCGCTTGGCCTTATACAGGGTTTCATCCACTCGCCCGATAATGGTTTCGTAGTTGCTGTCACTGCGGACCAGGCTGCTGACGCCTGTGCCTGCAGGTCAACTGTCAACGCCCGGTCACCGTTATGCGACATGCTGCGACTGAACAAGCGATTGATCGTCAACAGTCAGGGGCGATTTGGGTACAATGTCCGCTTTGCCGGGGCCGGGCCTCGTTGCCTCGTTTTTATGTTAGGAGCATGGAATGAATTTTGATCTGACGGCGATGCCGACCACCTTCGATGCCGCGCACGTCGGCCTGGCTGTACTGGCCGCTCTGTTTCTGATTCTGTACCTGGTCAAGGGGGCGTCCGACAAGTCGGCACCCCAGACTGCGCCGGAGCCCGAGGCGAAAGAACAGCCCAGGCCCGAAGCCAAGGCGGCCCCACAGCTCAGGGAGGCGACCCCGGATGCCGCGCTGCAACTGCTGTCGTTGCTGCAGCAGGAAGCGCGTTTCATCGACTTCATCCAGGAAGACCTGGGCGGGTTCTCCGATGCCGATATCGGCGCGGCGGCCAGGGTCGTGCATGAAGGCAGTCGCAAGGCGCTGAACGAATACTTCACCCTGGCACCGGTACGCAGTGAAGAAGAGGAGTCCCGGGTCACGCTGCCCGAAGGCTTCAATGCCCACGAGGTGCGCCTGACCGGCAATGTCGTCGGCAAGGCGCCCTTCACCGGCACGCTGGTGCATCGCGGCTGGAAGGTCACCGAGGTGAAACTGCCGAAACTGGCGCAAGGTCACGATACCCGGGTGATCGCACCGGCGGAGGTCGAACTCTGATGAACGAACAGATCCGCAGCCGCTATGCGGTCGGCATCGACCTCGGTACGACCCACTGCGTACTGTCCTATGTCGACCTCCAGGCCGACGAGGGCGAATCCCGTCTCGAGGTCATGCCGATCCCGCAACTGACGGCCCCCGGCACCATCGACGAAAAATGGCAGTTGCCGTCCTTCCTGTATCAGGCCCACGAATCCGAACTGTCGGCAGACGATATCAGCCTGCCCTGGGGGACTGCACCGGCGATCGTCGGAACCCTGGCCCGGGAGCTCGGCAGCAAGACGCCGATCCGCCTGGTTTCAAGCGCGAAAAGCTGGCTCTGCCACGGCGGTGTCGACCGCCATTCCGCCTTTCTGCCGCTGAACAGCCCCGAAGAGGTCCCCAGGGTATCGCCGCTGGATGCGACCGGCCAGTACCTGGAGCACCTTCGCCAGGCCTGGGATTACTGGTACCCGGAGACGCCGCTCATCGATCAGGACGTCACCATCACGGTACCGGCCTCGTTCGATCCGGCTGCACGCGAGCTGACTGCCGATGCGGCCCGTGCCATCGGCTTTCGTCATCTGACCCTGCTCGAGGAGCCGCAGGCGGCGGTCTACAGCTGGATCGAGGCCAGTGAAGGCAACTGGCGTGATCAGGTCTCGGTCGGCGATATTATCCTGGTGGTCGATATCGGCGGCGGTACCTCGGACTTCTCCCTGGTGGCGGTCACCGAGGAGGACGGCAATCTGGCGTTGAACCGGGTCGCGGTCGGCGATCATATCCTCCTCGGCGGCGACAACATGGACCTGGCGCTGGCCTATCGGATCAAGGCCAAGCTGGCGCAGCAGGGCACCAATCTGCAGCCCTGGCAGGTGATGGGTATTACCCACGGCTGTCGCGAAGCCAAGGAGAGCCTGCTGGCGGATCCGGAAGTCGAAGCGGTGCCGATCGTGGTTCCGAGCCGTGGTTCGAAGCTGCTCGGCGGCACCCTGCGTACCGAACTGACCCGCGACGAGGTGCTCCAGACCCTGGTCGAGGGCTTCTTCCCGGTGGTCGGCATCGACGAGCATCCGGCGACCCAGCCCGTGGCGCCCTGACCCAGATGGGTCTCCCCTATGCACAGGATGCAGCGATCTCCCGTCATCTCGCGGCCTTCCTGAGCCGTCAGCACGGGGCGGCGGACGATCTCCTGGGGCAGGCGGGCAGCGACTTTATCAAACCCACCCGGGTGCTGTTCAACGGCGGCGTGCTGAAAGCACCGCTGCTGGCCGGGCGCACGATGGCCATCATCAACGGCTGGCTGACCACCGCCGGTGCCGATGAGGCCGCACTGCTGACCGGACTGGACTTGGATCTGGCGGTGGCGCGCGGTTCGGCCTATTACGGTTCGGTGCGTCAGGGGCAGGGTGTTCGCATTCGCGGCGGAATCGCCAGTGCCTACTATGTGGGTATCGAAAGCGCGATGCCGGCGATCCCGGGAATGGAGCCGCCGGTCGAGGCGCTTTGCGTCGCGCCTTTTGGCATGGAGGAGGGATCCGAGGCCGAGGTGCCCGGCCGCGAGTTCGGTCTGGTGGTCGGCGAGCCGGTGCGTTTCCGGTTCTTCGGCTCGACCACGCGCCGCGACGACGAAGCCGGTACCCTGCTGGACTTCTGGGAACCGGACGAGCTCGAAGAGCTGCCGGAAATTCAGGCGACGCTGCCGGTCGAGGATCGCCGTCCGGGCGAAGTGGTGCCGGTACGGCTGGCGTCGCGCGTCACCGAGGTCGGCACCCTGCGCCTCGAGGCGATCCCGCGTGAAGGCGGCCAGCGCTGGCAGGTGGAGCTCGACGTCCGGGAAGGGCAGTAGACCATGACTGCAGCACGTTACATCGTCGGCATCGACCTCGGCACGACCCATACGGTTGTCGCCTACGCGGACATTTCGGCAGGCGCGAAAGCAGCGAAGCCTGAACTGTTCGAGATCGAGCAACTGGTGGCACCGGGCGAGGTGGCAAAGAAACCGCTGCTGCCGTCGTTCCGCTACCACCCGACCCAGGGCGAGCTGGTCGCAGACGATCTGTTGCTGCCCTGGCCGAAACCGGATCTGCCGGGCGAGCTGGAGCAGGTGGTGGTCGGCGAATGGGCACGGGAGCTGGGGTCCAAGGTCGAAGGGCGGCAGGTCACCAGCGCCAAGAGCTGGCTGTCCCACAGCCAGGTCGACCAGAGCGCGGCGATTCTGCCCTGGGCCGCGGCCGACGATGTCGCCAAGGTGTCGCCGGTGCTCGCCAGCGCCAGCTACCTGAGCCATGTGCGCCAGGCCTGGAACCACGAACACCCGGACGCGCCGCTGGAGGCCCAGGAGGTCGTCGTCACGGTACCGGCATCGTTCGACGAGGTGGCGCGCTCACTGACGGTCGAGGCCGCGGCCATGGCAGGGTTGCCGGATATCCTGCTGGTCGAGGAGCCGCAGGCGGCCTGCTACGACTGGTACGCCCGTCATCTGGAACAGGCGCAGCAGGAACTGCAGGACGTGCGGCTGCTGCTGGTCTGCGATGTCGGCGGCGGCACGACCGATCTCAGCCTGATCCGGGTGGCGGTGCGCGACGGCAATCTGGAGCTGAGCCGGATCGGGGTCGGCGATCACCTGATGCTGGGCGGCGACAATATCGACCTGGCGCTGGCGCATCAGGCCGAACAGCGCATCGTCCAGGGCGGCCGGAAGCTGCGTGCCGCCAGCCTGTCCCAGCTGATCCAGCAGACGCGCCGGGCCAAGGAGCGGCTGCTGTCGGAACCTGCACCCGACCAGGCGAAAGTCACCGCTCTCGGCGCCGGCGCTTCGCTGATCGGCGGCGCCAAAAGCTGCGAGTTCAGCCGCGACGAGGTCCGGACGCTGGCGCTGGACGGTTTTCTTCCGCTCGAGGAACTGACCGCGGCGCCCGACCGGCGTCGCAGCGCGGTCGTCGAGTTTGGTCTGCCCTATGCCGCGGATCCGGCGATCAGCAAGCATATCGCGGAGTTCCTCCGCCGCCATGCCGCGGCCTGCCGGGAAGCCCTGCAGATTGGGAAGGGCGACGAAAGGCCGGCGGTTCCCGATGCGGTGCTGTTCAACGGCGGCCTGTTCAACAGTGCCGCCCTCGGTCAGCGAATGCTCGACATCCTGCAGCACTGGCGCGGTGAATCGGTGCGGCAGCTCGATAATATTCATCCGGACCTGGCCGTGGCCCATGGCGCCGTTGCCTACGGTCTGGCCCGTCGCGGCGCCCAGCTGAAAATCGGCGGCGGCTCGGCACGCAGCTTCTTCCTGCAGGTGGAGGCCGAAGGCGAGCAGCGCCAGGGCGTCTGCCTGCTGCCGCGGGGCTCGGAAGAGGGGCAGGAAATCCGCCTGAGCGATCGCCGTTTCGCCCTGCGTCTGGGGCAGCCGGTGCGTTTTCATCTGCTCTCGTCCACCGCCGATACCCGTTTCGAAGCCGGCGAGCTGAGCCCGCTGGAGGACGAAAGCTTTGTCGATCTGCCGCCGCTGTTCGCGGCGCTGGAGGCAGACGAGGGCAGCAACGCCGAGGTCGAGGTCGAGCTGGTGTCGACCCTGACCGAAGTCGGCACACTGAAGATCGAATGTGTCAGCCTCGCCGACAGCCGCCGGCGCTGGGCAGTGGAGTTCCAGATCCGCAGGGACCTGGCCCGTCAGCGCCAGAGCGCCGGCATGCCCGGAGCCTCGCTGCCGCCCAGGTTCGATGAAGCGAAGGAGAAAATCGACGAAGTCTTCGGCCAGAGCCGCAAGGCGTTCGATCCCAAGTCGGTGAAGACGCTGCGCAACGATCTCGAAAAGCTGCTCGGCAAACGGGATGCCTGGAGACGCCGCTGCTGCGCGCGCTGTTCGACGAGTTTCTCGAAGGCCAGCAGAAGCGCCGTCGCTCCGAGACCCACGAACGGGTCTGGTTCAACCTGGCCGGTTACTGCCTGAGGCCCGGATTCGGCTATCCGCTGGATGACTGGCGGCTGCAGCAGATCTGGCCGCTGTACCGACAGGGGCTGCAGTTCGACAAGGGCAACCCGGCCTGGAGCAACTGGTGGGTGTTCTGGCGGCGGGCCGCCGGCGGTCTCGATCAGGATCAGCAGCAGAAGCTGTTCAACGATATTGCCAAATACCTCGATCCCGTGGCGCTGCGCAACCGCAAGCTGATGGCCGACCTGCAGACCCGGGCGTATGACGATATGGTGCAGCTGGTCGCCGGATTGGAACGCCTGCCGGTCGAGACCAAGGTCAAGGTGGGCAACTGGCTGCTCAAACGCCTCGAGAAGAAAAGCGAGACCCAGACCAGCTGGTGGGCGGTCGGTCGTATCGGTGCCCGGGTGCTGTTCCATCGCAGTGCCCATAACGTGGTACCGCCGGAGGTGGCGACAACCTGGTTGCGGCGGTTGCTGAAAGAGGACTGGAAGAAGAATCAGCAGATCGCCTTTGCCGCGGTGATGCTGTCGCGCCTCAGCGGGGATCGCAGTCGCGATCTCGAGCCTGAGGACCGGGACCGGGTAATCGTGAAACTGCAGGACGCCAAGGCACCGGCACTCTGGATCGAACTGGTCTCGCAAGCCCGCGAACTGAGCGATGCCGAAAACCAGATGCTGTTCGGCGAGAAACTGCCGTCGGGGCTCAAGCTGATCGACTGACCAGACCCCTATTCGAACTTGGAGACACAAACCTGATGACGCCAGAAGAGATCGAGAAGCGCCTTGCCTTTGCCCGGGCCGTTGCCGAGGATGCCGGCAAGATTGCGCTGCGCTATTTCCGCCAGCCGCTGGAGGTCGAAAACAAGCTCGAAGGTGAGCAGTTCGATCCGGTGACCCGCGCCGACCGAGAGGTCGAGGCCGAGATCCGGCAGAAGCTCGGCGAAGCCTATCCGGATGACAGCATCATCGGCGAAGAGGCCGGCACGTCCGAGGGCAGCAGCGACATCGCCTGGATCATCGATCCGATCGACGGCACCCGCGCCTTTATCAGCGGCGTGCCGGCCTGGGGCACGCTGCTGGGTCTGATGGAGAGCGACAACTGTGTCGGCGGCCTGATGCACCAGCCCTATATCGGCGAGACCTTCGTCGGCGGGCCGTCCGGTGCCTTTCTGTACCGTCAGGGGCAGCAGACGGCACTGCGTTCGCGCCAGGGCGCGACGCTTGGCGATGCCATCCTCTACTGCACCCACCCGAATCATTTCGAGTCCGAAGCGGACCTGGCCGGCTTCCAGCGTGTCGCCGAGGCGAGCCGGCTCTACCGCTTCGGCGGGGATTGCTATTCCTACTGCCTGCTGGCGCAGGGCCAGATCGACCTGGTCATCGAGGGCGGGCTGCAGCCCTACGACATCATCCCGCTGATCCCGCTGATTGAAGCCGCCGGTGGCGTGGTCACCGATCGCGATGGCCGGCCGGCGACTAAAGGCGGGCTGATCGTCGCCGCGGCCAACGCACGGCTTCATGCCGAAGCGCTGGCGCTGCTGAACGGCTGAACCGGCCATACCCGCGGCTGCCGTCTATGGGCAAACTACGGGAGGTCGTATCCGCGCCTGGGCGCGCAGACCGGTTGCAGGCTTTAATGGCTGTCGCACATGACGATCAATTGAACGATGGAGAACTCAGCACCATGGAGACCGAGGCCAGTATGACGTCGGCCAGCCTCGCCCGGCAGGCGTTGCACGAGGCTTTGCAGCAGGAGCGCTGGACAGCTGGGGAAAAGCTGCCTCCGGAGCGGGAGCTGTGCGAAACGCTGGGGGTCAAGCGGATGTCGCTGCGCCAGGCATTGCTGACGCTGGAAAACGAGGGGGCGATCTTCCGTATCGACCGCAAGGGCTGGTTTGTCGCCCAGCCCCGTTTCGTCTACGACCCGCTGGGTTACGTTAGTTTCCAGCGTGCGGCGCGGGAGCAGGGCAAGGCGAGCTGGCAGGATCTGGAGCAGGAGATGATCGGGGCAGATGCCAAACAGGCGGCTGACTTTGGCATTGAAACCGGGGCTCCGCTATTCCGGGTGTTTGGCTGGGGCGCCTTCAACGGTCATCGCATTTTTGTCCACGATGTGCTGATCAACTGCCAGCGGGCGCCGGGTTACCCGGACAGGCTGGAGGGCGGCTCCTTCACCGAGGTCTGGGAGCAGGCGTTCAATATTCGACCGCAGTTGTCGGATCTGCTGATCCGGCCCGTTCGGCTGGAGGGCAGGGCGCAGCAGCTGTTGGGGTGCACCAGTGGGGCGCCGGGGCTCTATATCGAGCGCATCAAGACCGATGGCAACGGGCAAATCATCCAGGTCGACCGGGAATACTGGCGCTTCGAGGCGCTGGAGTTGCATTTCTCTCCCGATGGCGCCGCCAGGCGGCGTTAAATCGTTCCTCCCTTTCGCGTGGGAGCGACATGCTCCCATCCTCGCTCAACGCTCGAAGGTCCGGTAGAGATGGGCGAGTTTCTGCTGCAGGTCCTGATTGAAGTACTTGTTGCCGGGGAGGTCGGGTTTGAGTCGCCAGGCCTCTGTGCGCGATGCGAGCGCTTCCTCGAGCTGCCAACGGTATTCGAATCGTTGTCCGACAGCCTCATTCAGTGCCAGCCACTGTTTCCGTGAGAACCATTCCCGGTCAAGTCGGCCGATCCTGTCATGGTCGAGGACAAAATCGCTGCGCAAGCTGAAGTGAATCAACTTTTGCTGGTCGTCGTTGTCGAGTGGCTGCTGGCTCTGGGCACTGGCGATCAGTTGTTGCGCGGAGCCGTACTCGCTATCGACCAGCATTTCCAGAGTCGTGGTATCGAGCCCCTGGGCCTTTAACCGCTTAAGGGCCGGCTCGGATATGACGAAATGCTGTGGCCGGGCGACGCTGAGATGCAGCAGGTCCTGCAGCACGAAAAGACAGAGCATGCAGATCAGAGCGGCCACCACCGGGGTCGAGACCCAGCCGCAGCCGATACGGCCGACCAGTCGCCAGTTGACCGAGTGGCCGCCCCTGAGCAGCCCGATGCCAACCACCGCACCGACGACGGCCTGGGTGCTGCTCACGGGCACCAGTGGAATGGGGGCAGGCCCCAGTCGATCAACTGCCGTTCGAGTGCCTGGGAGGCAAACAGAAACAGCACCAGCGAGTGGGCGACGACAATAATCCAGGCCGATACCGGGGATACCTGCAGCAGTTTGCAGCCAACGGTCAGCATCACGCGCTTCGAATAGGTATAAATACCGACCGCAATGGCCAGACTGCCCAGCAGGAACAACTGTTGCGTCGCGCTGAAGAGGAGGCCGGAAACGTCCAGGTCCTGAAAGGGCGAGACGGTGGTGAAAACGCCCATGACGTTGGCGATGTTGTTGGCACCGAGGGTGTAGGCGCCGAAAGCGCCTGTCAGTATCAGCGCCAGGCGCGTCAGGGCGTCCTGTCTCAGCAGATGGGGCCGAAACCGGCTCAGACACGACTCCACCGCTTGCGAGAGCAGTACGGCGAAAAGGCCCGCCAACAGCGGACAGAGCACCCAGGTGGCGAGAATCTTGAGCAGGGTATTGGTATCGGTCACGGAGCCGGTAAAGAGGTTCCAGCCGACGATAGCCCCGACAATCGCCTGGGTGGTGGAGGCCGTCAGCCCCATGCGTACCAGCATGAAAACCGACAGCGCCGCCGCCAGGGCGGTCGCGAAGGCACCGGCGATCTCATCGATGCCGCCCAGCGAACCGAGTGTGCGGGCGGCACCGGCACCATCGATGACCGCGCCGAGCACCACAAATACAGAACAGGTCAGCGCGGCGGTCGAAAAGCGCAGCATGCGTGATCCCACCGCGGTACCGAAGACGTTGGCGGCATCGTTGGCCCCCAGCGACCAGCCGAGAAACAGACCGCTCGAGACGAAGAAGAAAAAGCTCAGATCCATGCTGCCATCACCTAGATGCGACGCTTGATAGCGTAGATGGAGAGCCGGTCGCTGATGTCCTCGGCGGTGTTGGCGAGCTCGTCAATCCGCTCGACGAAATAGCGCAGGTGGACTTTTTGTGCGACATCCAGTTCCGAGCTAAAAATGCGTCGCAACAGTGAGGTGCTGAGCTTGTCCGCTTCGGTCTCGAGCATCTGTACCTTGCAATTGTGGTCCCGCACCACCTGAATATCCCGGAAGAAAGCCCTGGCAGAGGCGATCAACAGTTCGACGCAGTCGCATACGGTTTCCAGCAGGCGGTTCAGCTCCGCCAGGGTGGTTGCCGGGAACTGCGGACGCTCGATATGAAACTTGAACAGGCCGGCTTCGAACAGGTTGATCAGCACGTCAACATCCTCGAGCAACGACATCACGTCGGCCCGCAGATCGGGGATCAGGGTGTGGACATAGAGTTCGGTTTCGATCTCGCGGCGCAGCTGATCGCTTTCGCTCTCGAGCGCCTCGACCCGGGCCATTTTTTCCTCGAACTCGGGGCATATGCCCTGCTCGATATAGAGCTTCATCGCCTGCCTGAACAGCAGGCCAGCCATGACGACCTTGTCGAAGAAGTGATCAATGTTTCTCTCCACCCGGCTGGTACGGCTGAAGAGAGAGGGTAGTTTGAAGTTCATGATACTGTCCTTTCGCCGTTGCGGGACCCGATTCGCAAACCGGGCCCCAGTCCGCTGTTCGTCGCCGAAGCCAGCATCGCGGGCACTAGTCCGCCTGCCGACCCGCAGCCGGGCATCGGCCCTGCAGCACGGCCAGCGCCTGCCGATGCAGCTGTGGAGTGGCCGATGCCAGCAGGCTGCCATCCCAGTCCGGGCCGCCGACCGCCTGCCCGTGCCAGTCGCTGATACGGCCCCCGGCTTCCTCGATGACGGTGACCATGGCCATCACGTCGTAGATCTTCAGGTCGGCCTCCACCAGCAGGTCGATATGGCCGCAGGCCAGCAGACCCGCGAGGTAACAGTCGCCGCCAAAGCGCCGCAGCTTCACCTGTCCGGCCAGCCGGTTGAAGCGCTCGAGCTGACGCGGGCTGAAGGGGTCCGGTTCGGTGCAGTAGAGGATGGCATCCTGCAATTCGGTGACCGACGAGGTGTGGCAGGTCTGGCCGTTGTAGCGGGTACCGCATCCTCTCTGCGCCACCCAGCGTTCATCCGAGATCGGGATGTCGATCAGGCCGAATATTGGCAGGTCGGCTTCCTGCAGGCTGATAAGCGTGCCAAAGGTCGGCATCCCGGAGATGAAGCTCTTGGTGCCGTCGATGGGATCGATGACCCAGGTAAAGGCCCCACCCTGCTGGAGCTGTTCATGCTCCTCGCCGATGATGTTGTGGCTCGGGAAGTGGTTGCGCAGCATTTCGCGCAGTGCGCTTTCGGTTTCCCGGTCGGCGATGGTGACCGGGCTGGTGTCCGCCTTGTCCTGGATCGGGATACGGGTGCGGAAGTAGGGCTGAAGTATGCTTCGTGCACGATCGGCCATCTTGTTGGCCAGTTCATGGGGCAACATCTGGGTCATGGGTCGGTTCTCTCTTGATTCTGCAGTTCGGTGGAAGAGTGTCCTGTGGCTCAGCGGCTGGTGGGATCCAGTTTGTCCCGTACCCAGTCGCCTAGCAGCGCAAAGGCCAGGGTCGTAAAAAAGATCACCAGTGCGGGCAGGGTGGCGAGCCACCAGGCCGTCAGCAGGTAGTCGCGACCGAAGCCGACCATATTGCCGAGGCTGGTCATCGGTGGTTGAATGCCGAGGCCCAGGAAGCTCAGCGAGGTTTCCAGCATGATGGTCTGGGGAAAGTTCAGCGTCATGTTGACGATCAGCGCATTGGCGATGTTGGGCAGGATATGGCGGCCGTAAATGCGCCAGGGCGAAGCCCCAGGGTGCGCACCGCGACGGCATAGCCATGCTGGATCGACGACAGCGCGAGGCCGCGGGTAATGCGCGCGTAGCGTTCCCAGCCGAAGATCCCCATCAGCAGGATGAACAGCATCAGGCTGTTGCTGAAAAAGGCCACCACCGCCAGTGCCAGGATCATGAACGGAATCGAAGCCTGGTAGTCGATGGCGATCATCACCAGATCATCCACCCAGCCGCGGAAATGGGCGGCCAGCAGGCCGACCAGGGTGCCGAACAGGGCCCCGATCAGGGTACCGAGCAGCGCGACCAGCAGGCTAACCTGTATCGAGGTGACCAGCCGGCTCAGTACGTCGCGCCCGAGGTGGTCGGTGCCGAGCAGGTGGCTCCAGTTACCGCCCTCAAGCCAGACCGGCGGTTCCAGCCGGGCGCGCAGGTCGATCGACTGGTAGTCGTAGGGCAGCCAGAGGTCGCCGCTGACTGCGACCAGCACCATCAGTGCCAGCCAGGCCACTGAAAGCCAGATCAGCAGTGGCAGGCGGAATTTGCGGCGGGCAGGTACCGCCGTTGCCGTCAGTGTCGTCATTTCAGTCTCCTGTTCTCAGGCTGGCGACGCGTGGATCGAGCCAGCCGTACAGCAAATCGATCACCAGGTTGGTGAGTACCATGGAGCAGGCGATCAGCATGACGATGATCTGCACTACCGCCAGGTCGCGGTTGGCCACCGAGCTGACCAGCAGCCGGCCCAGGCCCGGCCAGGCAAAGAGGCTTTCGGTCACCACGCCGCCGGCGACCAGCGTGCCGACGAAGAATCCCACCACGGTGATCAGCGGTATCGCGGCATTCGGCAATGCATGTCGGCGTACCGCCTGATGCCAGCGCAGGCCCTTGGCCCTGGCGGTACGCATGTAGGGCTGGTTCAGGACCTCCAGCATGGCCGAACGGGTGAAGCGGGCGAAAACAGCCGCTTCCGCCACAGTCATGGTCAGCACCGGCATTACCAGGTGTTGCCAGGTGCCGCTGCCGCTGGACGGCAACAGCTGCCAGGTGACCGAAAACAGCAGAATCAGGAAGATACCGAGCACGAAGTTCGGCAGGCTGAAGCCGGCCACCGACACCAGCATGGTCAGGCGATCGACCCAGCTGTTGCGGTGCAGTGCTGCATAGATGCCCGCCGGGACCCCGATCAATAGTGTGCATATCCCGGTGATACCCATCAGCAGCAGCGTCTTGGGCAGGCGTTCAAGCACCGCGGTCATCGCGTCGCGTTCTTCGAAGTAGGAATAGCCGAAATCGCCTTGCAGGCAATTGCCGAGGAAATGCAGATACTGCTGCCAGATCGGCAAATCCAGACCCCATTGCTGGCGGAAGGCATCCAGCGCGCGGGGATCGGCGTCCAGTCCCAGTACATAGATGGCGGGATCGCCGGACAGGCGCAGTACGACAAAGACCGTGGTGACGATCAGCAGCACCGTGAGCAGTGCCCGGGCCAGCTTTTGGAGTACATAGAGCATGTTCATCAGGCCACCTCCTCGATCGGAATCCTGGCTTCAAAGCACGCCGTGGCATGGCCCCGGCGATCCGCAAGCAGGTCTGGCATTTGCTGGCGACAGTGCTCGGTCGCCAGACTGCAGCGCGGGTGGAAACGACAGCCGTCGGGCGGGTCGGCCGGGCTTGGCGGCTCGCCGACCAGGGCAATGCGATCACGCCGGGCGCCCGGGTCCGCTTTCGGGATGGCCGAAATCAGCGCCCGGGTATAGGGATGGCGGGGGGCAGAAAAAGTTGTCTGGCCGGTCCCATCTCGACGATCTGGCCGAGGTACATCACCGCCACCCGGTCGCACAGATGGCGCACCACCGACAGGTCGTGGCTGATGAAGAGCAGCGTCAGCCCCATCTCGTGCCGCAACCGTTGCAGCAGGTTGACGATCTGGGCCTGGATCGAAACATCCAGCGCCGAAATCGGCTCGTCGCAGATCAGCAGCTCGGGCTTGAGGATCAGTGCCCGTGCCAGCACCACGCGCTGACGCTGACCACCGCTGAGTTCGTGGGGATACTTCCCCAGCTGGCTGGATTGCAGACCGACGCTGTGCAGCAGCTCTTCGGCCAGTTGCCGCCGCGTCGCATTGTCGTGTTGCTGGTGGATGATCAGGGGTTCGATTACCTGATCCAGCACCCTCATGCGTGGATCCAGCGCGCCCAGCGGGTCCTGGAAGACATACTGCAGTTTCTGGCGCAGCGGCTTCCAGGCCGCATCGGACAGGTCCGTCAGTTCCTGGCCCCGGTACTGCACCGAGCCCTCGCTGGCCCTGGCCATGTTGAGAACCAGTTTGGCGGTGGTGGATTTGCCGCAGCCGCTCTCGCCGACCACGCCAAATGCCTCGCCGGGCTGGATATCGAAACTGACGCCGTTGACCGCGTGGATCAGCGGGCGCGGCCCGAACAGACTGCTGCCTTTGCTGCTCTTGAAGGCACAGTGCAGGTCGCGAATCCTGAGCAGAGGGGTACCTGAGGTCTCGGAAGTTACTATGCTGTTCATCATCGATGTGCTCGGGTCTTTTGTACGGGCAGGGGGAGAAGCAGCTGAACAGGTGGTCGCTGTCATTGCATTGCTGAGCTGGCGAGCCGTGGTAACAGCAGCCGGAGGCCTCGGGGCAGCGCGGTGCAAAGGCGCAGCCCTCCCCAAACTCGTGGGGCTGGGGAACGACCCCGGGTATCGGTGTGAGAGCTTCGTCGCTGCTGTCGATGCGCGGCAGCGATGCCAGCAGGCCCTGGGTATAGGGATGGCGCGGGCTCTGGAACACGGCCGCCACCGGACCGCTTTCGACGACGCGGCCGCAGTACATCACCAGCACCCGGTCGCAAGTCTCCGCCACCACGCCCAGGTCGTGGGTCACCAGAATGATCGACATGCCGCGCTGGTCCCGAAGCGAGCGCAGCAGGTCGATGATCTGCGCCTGCACCGTGACATCCAGCGCCGTGGTCGGCTCGTCGGCGATCAGCAGGCGGGGATTTCCGGCCAGCATCATGGCGATCACCACGCGCTGGTTCAGGCCGCCCGAGAGCTGGTGCGGATAGGCTTTCAGGCGCTGCTCCGGCGCCGGTACGCCGACGTCGCTGAGCAGACGGATGGCGCGATGCTTCAGTTCGCTGCGGCCGATGCGTTTGGCGCTGTGCAGCCGGATAGCCTCGTAGAGCTGTTTGCCGATGGTCTGCACCGGGTTCAGCGCACTCATCGGGTCCTGAAAGATCATCGCCAGCTCGTTGCCGCGCAGGACGCTCATGGCGTCGTCGTCCTGGCTGAGCAGCCGCTTGCCGTTCCAGCGGATCTCGCCGCGCAAGCGGGCGTTGTCGTCCAGCAGGCCCATCGCCGCCATGCAGGTCACGCTCTTGCCGCTGCCGCTTTCGCCCACCAGGCCGATAATCTCCCCGCGGCCCACCTTAAGGTCGACGCCCCGCACCACCGGAACGGATGTCTCTCCCGTGTCGAAAGAGACATGCAGGTCTAGGGTTTCCAACAAGGATTGCATCAGAACTCCTGATATCGGTTATGGGGCGGGTGAAACCCGCCGGTTAGGGAACCTGCGAACAAGTCCCAATGAGTCTCTGGCTTCCAGCGCACGCCGGGATCAAGGTGCAGCTTCGAAGGCATGCCGGGGGCCTGTCGAGAAGCTGCAACGCAGAGTACGGCGTGCGCTGGAAGCCTGCAGGGCGGGCCCTGAAGCATGCATCTGCTGCGTTGAAGTGCTTGGAAAGGACTAAGGCCATTCCCTGCGCACTTCGCCTTGCAACTGCACGCTTCAGGACCCGCAGAGGACAACTGGGACTTATTCGCAGGTTCCTAAAACAGCCCTGGCGTCAGCCCTTGATCCGCAACATGCGGGCGCTCATGTCCATGAAGGGGGTGTCGGTCGGCATCCATTCCAGGTCGCCGCGTACGCCGTAGAACATCGGCAGGGTGTGGAGGTAGGTACCCGGCGGATCCTGGCGCTCGTAGATATCCAGCAGCTCGCGCATCGCTTCGATCCGCTTGGTCTTGTCGCTGCTCTTGAGCTGCTCGCCCCACTGATTGAAGGCATCACTCTGGTAGGTGTGATTGCGCTGGAACCAGCCATCGGGGCCGTACAGACGGTAGATCTGGCCCAGCGGATCCGGGTACTCGGCGCTGTTGGACCAGTTGAAGATGCCGCGGCCCTCGGGATCATCCTCGATCTGCCCCCAGTTTTCCTTTAGCTCCAGCTTGACGTTGAGTCCCACCTGACGCCACATGTCGGCGAGGATCTGGGCGGTATTGACCTCGCTGGTGTAGTAGTCCTGCAGGTAGCGGTAGGAGATCTCCTCGCCGTTGTAACCGGCTTCCTTCAGCAACTGGCGGGCTTTGTCAGGATCGAACTGAGTGCCCTGGTGGTCACCGATATAGAGGTCGCCGAATACCTTCATCTGCAGGCCGTTGGGGACCACGGCTCGGCCGTCATAGAGGGCATCGACGATCAACTGACGGTCGATGGCGTAACTGAGGGCCTGGCGAATCTTCGGATTTTTCAGCAGCGGGTGGTTCTCGTCGAAAATAATGACGCGAATGCTGCGAATTGCACGGCCGACGACGTCGGTGTCGGGGTCGTCCTGCAGCAGGCTGAACTGGTCGGGCGTCAACTCGGTGGCGATCTGGTATTCGCCGGTTTTCAATCCGGCGATGCGGGCAGCGATCTCGGGCACCTCCTTGAAGGTCACGCTTTGCGCCGGCGCTTTGTCGCCCCAGTAACCGTCGAAGGCCTCAAGCTTGATGTAGTCGCCGTGCTTGACCTCCGCCAGCCGGTAGGGGCCGGTACCGACCGGCTGCTTGAGCCAGTTTTCCCAGCTGCCGGCTGCCTCGAAGGCATCCTTGCAGACCATCTCGCTCATCCAGTTGGCAAAGCGCAGTTCGAGCAGCGGGTCTTCCTGCTTGAAGTGCATGCGTACGGTTGTGGGGTCGATGACTTCGACCTTCTCCAGGCCGCCGAGATATTGTCGGGCGACAGCCCAGCCCGGTGCCTGTTCGCCGAGAAAGCGCTTGGGGCCCAGGCTGAAGGCCACATCTTCGGCATCGAAGGCTTCGCCGTTATGGCACTGCACATTCCGGCGCAGTTTGAGTTCAAGGGTTTTGTCGTCGAGTCGCTGCCAGCTTTCGGCCAGACCGGCCTCGAGCGTGCCGTCGGTCTGGCTGTCGGTGTAGATCAGGGTTTCCAGGACATTTTTCATTATCCGGGCATTGACGTTGCTGTTCTCGGCCATCGGGTCGAGGCGGGACGGGTTTTTCGCTACGGCCACGGCGATATCCGGGCGGCTGTCGGCCATCGCCGTGCCGGCGGTAGCGCCGATCATGGCACTGATCAGAAGGGTAGAGAGCCTGCGGGGGATAGGATGCATCTTTCAATTCTCCAGTTGTTATTGTGGTAGCAGGTCGTCAATCCGGTACCGCATGACTGTCGCGACAGGCCGGATTGGTTTAAACCATATCACCACTATTTGGTTTAAACCAGAAAGTTTTGTGGTTTAAACCATAAATCGGTTATTATGGTTTAAACCAATAATGTTTCAGTTGTGTGAATGGCGAGGAAATCAGCGGCATGGAAACGATGACGTCGGCCGGCATAGCCCGTCAGGCACTGCAGCGGGCACTGCAGGAACAGCGCTGGCGGGCCGGCGAGAAATTGCCGCCGGAACGTGAGCTCTGCGAAAGCCTTGGGGTAAAGCGAATGTCGCTGCGCCAGGCACTGCTGACGCTGGAAAACGAGGGGGCGATCTTTCGCCTCGACCGCCGGGGCTGGTTCGTTGCCCAGCCGCGCTACGTCTATGACCCGTTAAGCCATGTCAGCTTCGAACGTGCCGCGCGCGAGCAGGGCGACGCCAGCTGGGAGGACCTGGAGCAGGAGATGATCGCGGCGGACGCGGAGCAGGCGGCTGATTTCGGTATTGAACCGGGGGACCCGCTGCTACGGGTGTTCGGCTGGGGCGCGCTTAACGGCCATCGCATATTTGTCCACGACGTCCTGATCAATTGCCGGGCGGCGCCGGATTACCCGACCAGGCTGGACGGTCGCTCCTTTACCGAGGTCTGGGAACAGGAGTTCGATATCAGGCCGCAGCTGGCGAGCCTGATGGTCCGGCCGGTGCGGCTGGAGGGGATCGCGCAACAACTGCTTGGTTGCACCCGCGGTGCCCTGGACTCTATATCAAGCGCATCAAGACCGACGGGCAGGGACGCATTCTGCAGATCGATCGCGAATTCTGGCGCTTCGAGGGACTGGAGCTTCAACTATCACCGGAGAACGACAAATGACACCTACAGATAAGGTCGGTTTGCCTGCGCTGTCGCTCGACCAGGCGCAGACGCTGCTGGCGCGCAGCCAGCTGATACCGCTCTTTGCCCATGCCTACGCCTTTCATCTCAATTTTCGTTTCAACCGCATCGGGATCGAGAACCTTTTGCAGTTTGCGCACGATCATCGGCTGAATGGCATCAAGATCCATCTGGATGACGGTGAAGCCTTGAGCCTGAGGCACTGCGACGACAGCCGTCTTATGACATTGCAGAAACTGGCCCGGCAGCTGGGGCTGGAGATTCATGTGGAGGTCAGTTCCACCGACCGGGCGGAACTGGGGGCGGCGGTGCGTATCGGCCGCCTGCTGGCGGCGACCTCGATTCGTTGTTATCCCCGCTATGCCGGCCGGGTGTCCGAGATTATCGCCTGGACCATCCGCGATCTGCGCCAGCTCGATACACTGGATCCGCACAGGCAGTTCCGCTTCACGCTGGAGCAGCATGAAGACCTCAAGGGCGAGGAGCTGGTGCGGATCGTCGAGGCTGTCGAGAACCCCAATCTGAAGCTGCTGTTCGATTTCGCCAATATGCTCAACGCCTATGAACAGCCGCTGGAGGCTCTGAGGGCGATGGCGCCCCATATCAGCGATGTGCATATCAAGGATGCGGCGGTGGTCAGCGAGCAGGGCGGCTGGGGGCACCGGGCCTGTCGCAGCGGCGATGGCGAGCTGCCGATGGCCCGGCTGCTGCTGGAGCTGTTGCTGCTGGGGGACGACCAGCCCCAGGTGGTGGCTTACGGCCTGGAAGAGGAGGTCGACTACTATGCGCCGCCGCTGCGCTTTGCCGACGAACCGGCGGATCCCCTGATCCCCTGGCGCAACGTCAGCGAAACGACGCTGGCGCCGGGCGCCGACCTCGACGCCCTGCTGGCCAGGGAGATACAGGATGCCCGGGATCAGCTGGCCCATGTCCGCGGACTGTTGGCACAGCTGCGCCGGCATGCCGAACGCTTTCTGCAAGGACAATCGCCGGAGTGACAATGACGAAGAATGTCCTTTGGATTACCGCGGATCAGTGGCGCGGCGACTGTCTTGGTTGTGCCGGCAATCCGGTGATCCTCACGCCGAACGTCGACGCCCTGGCGGCGGACGGCGTTCGTTTCGCGCGCCATTATTCGCCTGCCACGCCCTGTGGGCCTTCGCGGGCATCCATGTTGACCGGCATGTATCCCCACAACCACCGGATGGTCTGCAACGGCACGCCGCTGGACGGTTCCCTGACCAATATCGCGCTGGAGATGCGCCGGCTCGGTTACGATCCGCTGCTGTTCGGCTATACGGATATCACGCCCGATCCGCGCTATGTGCCGGCCGGTGATCCCGCCCTGCGCAGCTTCGAAGGGGTGCTGCCGGGCTTCAGCGTTGCCGAACGCCTGCTGGAAGACAGCAAGCGCTGGCTGTCCTGGCTGAGACGGCAGGGGTATGAGATCAGCCAGTCGGGCTACGACGAAATTTATCGGCCGACCGATGGCGAGGGGGCTCGCGTCACCCGTCCGGCCCGCTACAGGGCCGAGCACAGTGATACCGCCTGGATGACCGACCGGGTGGTCGACCACCTGCGCTTTGTCGAGGGTGAGCCCTTCTTCTTTCATCTGAGCTATCTGCGACCGCATCCGCCCTATATCGCCCCCGAGCCCTATAACCGCCTCTACGACCCGGCGGATATTCCATTACCCACACGGGCATCTGACTGGCAGGCGGAATCGGCGCAGCATCCCTATCACGCCTATATTGCCGGACTGCTGCCCCATGGCCGCTTCGTCCAGGGGAGAGCGATGACCCGGTCACCGGCCTGCCGCTGGCGGAAGTCCAGCGCATGCGCGCGGTGTATTACGGTATGGTCAGCGAGGTGGATGCCCAGATCGGCCGTCTGATCGCCTGTCTGAAGCAAGAAGGGCTCTATGAGGATACCCTGATTATCCTGACGTCCGATCATGGCGACCTGCTGGGCGACCACCATATGTTCAGCAAGGAGAATTACTTCGAGTCCTGCTTCCATATTCCGCTGATCGTCAAGCCGGCGGCAAGCCACCGGATGCAGGCGTGTCCCGGAGCGGTGGTGGAGGCCTTTACCGAGAGCGTCGACCTGATGCCGACCCTGCTCGATCTGTGCGGGGGCGGATACCGGCGCAGTGCGATGGCGTCTCCCTCAGGCCCTGGCTCAAAGGGGTGAGCCGACCGGCTGGCGGGATTCGGTCTGTGCGCTGCTGGATTTCCGTGATGTCGAGAAACAGCGCGGCGAGCGCCATTTCGGCCTCGATCATGACCGGTGCGCGATGATGAGCCTTCGCGACCTGCGCTTCAAGTATGTGCATTTCGCCGGCCTGCCGCCCGCGCTCTACGACCTGGAACGCGATCCCGGGGAACTCCACAATATCGCCGACCGGCCTGAATATCGGGAGATACAGCTGCAATATGCACAAAAACTGTTGTCCTGGCGCATGCGCAACGAATACGGGGCGCTCGACAGCATGAAGGCGACTCCCGGGGGATGATCACGTCGAATGGCTGAGGCCGGCGGCACCTTTTTGAGCGAGTGCTGTCGCTGTTCCCCGAACGCCCGACGGTGACCGTGGTCTGAGTAGTGCAGCCGGCGTGTACGCCCACAGCACTCCGGTGACGGGATTTTCATAGATAAAAATCAAAGTATGTATTGATACGGTGATATTGTTCAATATATGGCACTTTTCCATACTTCGGGCAGGAGGGAGCGAAGGTCTTTCTTCGATCAATTGAAGCTGAAGGCTCTCTCTTCGATAACTATAAAAAACCAGGAGTCGATAATGGAAAAGAACAATAGCGACAGCTTTGTCTATTCCCCGGTTGGAAGCGGACCCGGAGCCGAACAGGCCCAGGATCTCGAACGACGGATACGTATTTACGAAGAACTGGAAGCACGCGGTCATATGCAGGGAGCCCTCGGCTTCAGCGACTATACCGCCATGATCCTGCTGACCCTTGGCCTCGTCGTCACTTTCTATCTGTGGGGGTACTGAGCATGTCATCGACTGAAAAAGTTGATCTGAAACTGGCCGCGGAACGCGGTGACGCCCCCTTCTTCCCGCCGAGCGGATGTGGGGCTTCTGGGAGTTCACCTATGCCAATTCGGCCCTGGCCATTGCCACCTGGGCCTTCCTCATCGGCGGCGCGACGGCGCTGTTCGTTGGCGTCAAGGCGGGCATCGCCGCCATCGTCATCGGCAATATTCTCGGCGTGTTGATCATGGCGCTGTCCACCTGCGTGGCCAGCGGCAAATACGGTACCGAGCAATTCACCTTCCTGCGCAGCATGTTCGGCGCCAATGGCAGCCGGCTGGTCTATCTGCTGGCGGTGGTCTTTCTGACGATGGGCTGGCTGGCCGTGCTCGGGTTGATGTTCGGGCGCTCGATCGACAGCCTGGCCGGACTGGTCGGCGAACGCGCGGCGGAGCCGCAGGGCATGCTGGTCTATCTGGCGGCCTTTTTCGCGATCGGGCTGACGGCCTTTATCGTTGCCCGGGGACCCACCTCGATCAAGGTGTTCAACACCATCATCGCCCCGACCCTGGTCATCATCATGGGGGTGATGCTCTACCTGATCTTCAGCAACAGCAGCGTTTCCGAACTGATGGCACTGCCGGCGCTGGACGAGCCCTTTGAAGACAAGCACCTGAACTTCATGATCGCGGTAGAAGTGAACATGGCGGCCGGTTTTTCCTGGTGGCCCTATATCGGCAACCTGGCGCGTCTGAGCAAGAATGAACGCACCGCCTTCTGGCCCAATATCATCGGTGTTTTCGGCGCTGCGGTACTGGGCGAGGTGGTCGGCCTGCTGGCGGCGGCCAAGTTCGGCGACAGTGACCCCACCGTCTGGATGACGCGGATCGGCGGCTTCGCCTTCGGTATCGTGGCGCTCGGCTTTATCGCCTTCGCCAATGTCACCAGCATGGCCAATATACTCTATACCTCGATTGTGGGTCTGAGGCAGGTCGTCGGGGAACGCCTGCGGCATATCAGCTGGGAACTGCTGGTGGTACTGTTCTGCATCGCGCCGGTCGTCATCGTGTTCACGGTACCTGGCATCTATGATGGCTTCTTTATCTTCCTGGTCTGGACCTCGGCGTTGAACAGTGCGCTGGCCGGCATCGGCATCGCCGACTACTTTATCCTGCGGCGTCAGCGGGTCAGCCTGCGCGCGGTCTTTGCAACCGGGCAGCGGTCGCCGTTCCGCTACTGGCGGGGCTTCAATCCGGCCGCTCTGCTGGCGCTGGTGGCGGGATTCGTCGTCTACGTGCTGATCTTCAATCCGCAGACACTGGACAATACCACGCTGTTCGCCTTCGTTTCGGCCTCGTTGCCCTCCTGCGCTCTGGCGGGTCTGGTCCATATCGTCCTGACGCGGGTGCTGGTCGGCAGATTCGGCTGGGGTGACTACCCCCAGGCGGCAAAGGACGGCGCCTACCAGGGTAGCCTGGCACCGGAACTGGGATCGGTTGCCGCCAAAGACTGAAGCCTTTCTGTTAATCTCCGAAAAAGCGGGCGCCTTCAGGGCGGCCGCTTTTTTCGACTCTTCGCAGAACTGTAGGATGGGGGCGGCGATGTACCCCGCCGATATTGAAGCTGCCCTCATTGTTTGGACATCGCTAACCCCATCAAATCGATCCTATTACAGATCGATTGGTTAGGGTTGGCACCGTGGGTTCGCGAAACCTCTGGCGTTGGGTTGCGCGGCTGCGCCGCTCCACCCAACCTACAGTGGATCTTGGCATGTCTTGTATAGGCACGGATTCCCAGGTTGTTCGCGCGCGAGTCGTGGCGGCGTAACCCATCACTTCGTACTCTCCGTTTCCATCTGCTGCCGCAGACACTGGGCGAAGGCCTGGGCGGCACGATTGCGCTCGCTCTTGCGGTACGCAAGGTAGAACTGCTCGTCGTACGAGAGCCGGTCTTCCATCAAGGGGCGCATCTGACCCGACTCCACCCACTTGGCGGCATAGTGGGAGGGGAGGTAGCCGAGATAGCCGCCGGACAGAATCATCAGCGCGATGCTTTCCATATGGGACGCCGTCGCCCGGTGCTTGAGCTCCAGGTCCTGCGGTGGTTGCCAGTCGCGCATGTAGGAGCGGCCGGCATAGGGCGACTCGGCGATAACCCCGGGGTAATCCCGGTTGCCGGTAGGCTGTACAGCGGATGATCGCTGCCGCAGTAGAGGACCTGCTGTTCCCGGAACGTCGGGATAAAGCGCACCGAACTGTGCAACCGCGACATCGGCGAAAGGATCACGTGATAGTGCTCCTCCATCAGGCCCTGCAGCAATTCCTGGGGCGACGATACGTCGATATGCAGTTTCACTTCCGGCGCCAGCCTGGCGAACTCGCCGATGCCCCGGTGCAGGTTGATCTCCTGGTTGCTGGCGATGGCGTCGACGATACCGAAATGGACCTCGCCGATCAGTTGCCCCCGCGTACTGCCCACCATGCCGCGAAAGTTTTCCACCGCGCGAAAGAGGCTGAGCGATGCCTCGAACACGATCTGCCCCTCTTCGGTCAGATGGAAGCCCTTGCGCCCGCGCTCGCACAGACGCATACCCAGGCGGTCCTCGAGTTGGCCGATCTGGATGCTGATGGTGGATTGCGAGACCCCCAGCTCGTCCTGAGCCGCGGCAAAGCCCTTGTTGTGGACCACGGCGTGAAAGACGCGCAGCAGGCGCAAATCGAAGTCGGCCAGGTTCGGCAGGCTGTGATGGCGGGCAGTCATATACTTTTTCTGGCCTCAAAGTAACTGTCGATACAGCATTATTGCCCAATGTTATGCGTTCTTCCATAGTGGCCCCTATTGCCCCTATTGCCCCTGTGCGCCAGTGCATCGACAGTGGGATTACCGGCCGCGCGTGCAGACATTGCCGCAGTATCCGGGACCGGTATCGGTTGGCTGACGCCGGGCGCTGGCACGTCTGCAGCCCGGGTCGGCTGGGCTATGCTGATAGGGACGGTTTGCGAGCACTGACCGCGTCGGTCTGAGCCGTAATGCTCCGCAGACTTTACTGGCAGTAGACAATCTCGAGAGGCCCCATGCGCTGTGCCGGCTGCGGGTTCGATAATCCCCAGGGAGCCAGGTTCTGCAATCAGTGCGGCGGCGCGCTGGTGCACAGCTGTCCCCGCTGCGGCCATACGCTGAGGCCGACCGCCAAGTTCTGCGACGAGTGCGGAACCGCGCTGGTGCAGGCGGCCGCCGGCACGGTCGCGCCCCCGGTTACCCTCGCCCCCATCCACTACACGCCCCAGCATCTTGCAGAGCGGATCATGGCGGAACAGGCGGCGTTCAAGGCGCGCGGCGATAGCGGAGGCGAGCGCAAGATCGTCACGGCGCTGTTCGCCGATATGGCCGGTTCCACCGCGCTGATCCAGAACCTCGACCCGGAAGAGGTCCGCAGCCTGATCGACCCGATCCTGGCATTGATGATGGAGGCGGTGCATCACTACGAGGGCTATGTCGCCAAGTCGCTGGGGGACGGTATCCTGGCGCTGTTCGGCGCGCCCATCGCCCACGAAGATCACCCGCAGCGGGCGCTCTATGCCGCATTGCGGATGCAGGAAGCGATGCGTCGCTATGCCGACCGGGTGCGTTTGGAAAAGGAGATCCCGCTGCAGATTCGTGTCGGCGTCCACACCGGGGAGGTGGTGGTGCGCTCGATCCATACCGAGGACCTGCGCACCGACTACGAGCCGGTCGGGCAGTCCATTCATCTGGCCTCCCGGATGGAAGGGATAGCGACCCCCGGCTCCATTGTGGTCAGCGATGCCACCCATCGTCTTGCCGAAGGCTATTTCGAGTTCAAGGCGCTGGGAGCCATTCCGGTCAAGGGCGTGACCGAGCCGCTCAGCGTCTACGAAGTACTGGGCAGCGGGCCGCTGCGCACCCGGCTACAGGTCGCGGCACGCCGCGGACTTGCACCTTTCGTTGGGCGCCAGCCCGAGCTCGGGCAGCTGTCCCATGCGCTCGAGCAGGCCCGGAACTCGCACGGTCAGGTGGTCGGGGTGGTGGGGGAGCCGGGCGTCGGCAAGTCGCGGCTGTTCTACGAGTTCCGGCCCCGCGCGCAGCAGGACTGCCTGGTGCTGGAAACCTTCTCGGTCTCCCACGGCAAGGCCTTTGCCTATCTGCCGCTGATCGAGCTGTTGAAGACGTACCTGCAGATCGGTCAGCAGGATGATGAACGGCGTCGACGTGAAAAGGTCACCGGCAAGGTGCTGACGCTGGATCGGCAGCTCGAAGACAGCCTGCCCTATCTCTTTTATCTGCTGGGTATGGCCGAGTCGAATTCGTCGCTGTCGCAGATGGATGCGCAGCTGCGGCGCCAGCGGACCTTCGATGCGATCAGGCGGCTGCTGATGCGCGAGAGCCTCGATCAACCGCTGGTGGTAATCTTCGAAGATCTGCAGTGGCTGGACAGCGAAACCGGTGCTTTTCTGGATTACCTGGTCGACGGCATCGCCAGCACCCGGCTGCTGCTGCTGGTCAATTACCGCCCCGAATACCGGCACGACTGGGGGTGCCGCAGTTATTACACCCAGCTGAGGCTGGATCCACTGGGGCAGGCCGAAGCCGAAGAGTTGCTCAGCTCCCTGCTTGGGGACGACCGCTCGCTGGCAGCGATCAAGCCACTGATCATGGCGCAGACAGAAGGGAACCCCTTTTTCCTCGAAGAGGTGGTGCAGACGCTCGTCGAAGAGCAGGTCCTGCTCGGTGAACCCGGGCACTATCGGCTCGAACAGGCACCCGAAACGTTGCATATCCCGACCACGGTACAGGGTGTGCTGACTTCACGTATTGACAGGCTGGACTCCGACGAGAAAGAACTGCTGCAGACGCTTGCGGTGATCGGCAAGGAGTTCCCCTGGAGCCTGGTGCTGCAGGTGGTGGAACGGCCGGAAGAGGAACTGCGACGCCTGCTGTCCCATCTTCAGGCTGGCGAATTCCTCTATGAGCGGCCGGCCTTTCCGGAGGTGGAATATACCTTCAAGCACGGCCTGACCCAGGAGGTCGCCTACGGATCTCTGCTGACGGAGCGCCGCAGCGCCCTGCACGAGCGCAGTGCGCAGGCGATCGAGGCGCTGTTTCCCGACCAGCTTGAGGAGCGTTGTAACGAGCTGGCCCATCACTACAGCCGCAGCGGCAACGTGCCGAAAGCCGTGGAATATCTGCAGCGTGCCGGCGAACAGGCGCTGCATCGCTCCGCCAACAGCGAGGCGCTGGAACATCTGGGCGCGGCACTGGCGCTGCTCGCGCGCCTGCCCGATACGCCCGAACGGCAACGACAGGAGCTGGGGCTGCAGCTGGCACTGGGACCGGTCTGGATGGCGATCAAGGGCTATGCGGCCAGCGAAGTGGATACGACCTACAGCCGGGCGCTGGCACTGGGTGAACAGGTCGGGGATGCGCCCGGGCGCTTTGCCGCCCTCTTCGGGCTGGATGCCTATTATCTGGTAGGCGGCGCGCTGCAGCCGGCCCGGGAGATGGCCGAACGCTTGCTCCAGCTGGCCGAACGCGAGCAGGATACCGACTTCCTGCTCGAGGCCTGTGGCGCGGTCGGTGTCGTGCTGTTTCCGTTGGGTGAGCTGGAGCCGACCCGCGAACATCTGGAGCAGGGGCTTGCGCTCTATGATCCCCGGCAGCACCGTTCCCACGCTTTTCTCTATGGCCTGGATCCGGGGGTACTCTGCCTCTGCTATCTGGCGCTGACGCTGGAACTGATGGGAGAGTCGGCGCAGGCGCGGGCGAAGAACGATGAGGCGCTGACACTGGCTCAGCAACTTGCCCATCCCATCAGTCTGGCATTTGCCCTCGACTTTGCCGGCGAGCTCCACCTGTTTCGGCAGGAGGGCGCGCAGGCGCAGGCGCGTGCGGAGGCCGCCATAGAGCTGTCGGCCGAGCAGGGGTTTTCGTACTGGCTGGCGCATGGTTGCATTCTTCAAGGCTGGGCACTGGCTGAACAGGGCGATTGCGATGCCGGGGTCGAGCAGGTCCGGCAGGGATTGGCGGCCTATCGCGCGACAGGTTCGGAAATGTTTGTGACCCATTTCCTTGGGCTCTTGGCCGATATCCTCCACCGAGCCGGGCAGACCGCAGAAGCGCTGCCGGTGCTGGACGAAGCGCTGGCGCTGGTGGAACGCACCCGGGAACGTTTCTACGAGGCTGAACTGTACCGCCTCAGAGGTGAGTGCCTGCTGGAAACGCCACCTGCGCCTGCTGTCGGGGACGAAACGCCCGAAGGCTGTTTTCTGAAGGCGATCGAGGTGGCGCGAGGGCAGGGCGCGCGGCTGCTGGAGTGGCGGGCGATGCTGTCGTTGGCGCGACTGCGGCTGCGGCAGAGCAGGGACGAGGATGCACGGGAGCTATTGAATGAGCTGTGCAAGGTCAATCCTGAAAATGGCGGGGCTCTTGTCGATACTGCCAGGGCTTTGCTGGGGCCGTTGGATGAAGTGAAGTGAGGTGGTTGGAATGAGGCTGAATGTTTCCGGCACGACGCGGTCACTTCTCATAGGAGGAGGTATTTACTCCCTACGTTGCTATTAATAACCCGCCGGGTTAATAACTATTCAGGGCTAGAATAGCGGCCCGATGAATAATGCGTGCATCGTCCAAAGCACGATGTGTACGATGATCTTTGGCTTCTTTTAACTCATCAAAACGGGTAACGAAAGTTTTTAGGTTGCTACTGTCCAGAAGTGTGTTGATATCCATAACATAAAATTTTTGTTCGCGACCCACCGTTTCGAATAAGCGGCGTAACCAGAAACTGTCCCAGTCTTCATGATCGGAATACACTATCTTAGACGCCAATAGTTCGTTAAGCTCCTTTGCTACTACGTCTACCGATTTGCCTTTCTCGTAGAGATCCTGGCGCGAAAGACCGTGCAACGCTTCTGATTTTACGTTCCAGTGTTCCCAGGATTCTTCAGGGATAATAAGCCTTTGATACTCTTGCTCGCCGTTAACCAAGCCAATCTCAATCGGATAACTGATTGGACTCAGGCCACTGGCTTCAATGTCCAAGATCCATAAATCATCCATCTTTCGACTCTTTCAGCAGGCGCACTTTCTCTTCCAGTTCTGCGATCCGCAGATCTCGCTCATGTAATAGTTTTTCTACATCCTCTCGATCATACCGCTGCGGAATATATTGTGGGCAGTTGCGATCCCAGGCCTCAACGGTAAATATAAAAACCTGTTCCGATCGTGTTCTATATTCATCCCGGCTGGACATCAGTCCCTCCAAAAGCCCTGGCTGATCCTCTACCACTTTTGCAATTCCCCAGATTTTGACTCGCGTCCTATTGACGTAATCAATTAAGAAGATAAAAGCCTTGGAGTTTTCTGTTAAATTTCCTTGACTGATGAACTGCTTGTTCCCCTTGAAGTCTGCAAATGCGAGGGTTTTCCTGTCGATAACCTTCAGAAAACCCGGAGGACCGCCGCGATGCTGGATGTAAGGCTGACCGTTGGCATTGGCGGTCGCCAGAAAGAAACTCCTCTGCGCAGCTACATAATCAGCCAGATCAGGCGTGATTTCCGTTTGCCAACTTCCGTTTTCTTCCATTTTAGCGTAAATTTTCCTGGACCCCTTTCGAGACTGAATTGCCTTCACAGAATCTGTAAATGCAATATCGCTTACATAGGTCAACCTTACTTACCTCTTTCTCTAAAGGCCGAGGTCACTCAGCCCGGGGTGATCATCAGGACGGCGACCAATAGTCCAATGAAACTTTCGGTCTTCAGCGTTGATCGCATGCTCATTAATGCTGGCTATTCGACGACGCATCAGACCGTTGTCTTCAAATTCCCAATTTTCATTACCATAGGCACGAAACCACTGTCCGGAGTCATCGTGGAATTCATAGGAAAAACGAACCGCAATTCGATTTTCAGTAAACGCCCATAGTTCTTTGATGAGACGGTAGTCAAGCTCACGGGTCCATTTGCGAGTCAGCAGTTGCACTATTTCTTCGCGCCCTGACGCAAACTCTGCTCGATTACGCCAAAAGCAGTTCTCGGTATATGCTAGAGCCACTTTCTGTGGATCACGTCCGTTCCAGCCATCTTCAGCAAGCCGGATTTTCTCAATTGCCGTTTCCTTGTTAAAAGGCGGTACAGGGGGCCTGGACATCATGCATTCTCCTATTAGAAGGTGCCGGGGGTGACGAGGACGCCACCCCCGCACTATTCTAGGCCGCCAGCGTACCGACAGCCGGGAAGTCGATTTCGGTACCCAGAACTTCATTGATGTAGTTAGTGAGCGTGTTCAGTGCAACGTGGCCCACGATCTCTACGATCTCGGCGTCGCTATAACCGGCAGCACGAACAGCCTCGAAGTCGCTGTCAGAAACCTTGCCGCGATTGTTCGCAATTTTGACGGCGAAGCTGACAGCGATTGCGGCTTTTTCGTCACCGGAGGTGCCACGGCGATTGGCTTCAATCTCTGCGGCGCTTAGCTTGGCCAGGTTGGAAGCAAGATATTGATGTGCGGCGAGGCAGTAATTGCAACCATTGACCTCGGCAACAGCAAGGGCAATGCGCTCACGTGTCTGGGCGTCCAGTAATCCTTTGCCTAGTGCGCCATTCAGACCGAGGTAGCCCTCCAGTGTCTGTGAGCTGTTGGCGACAATACGAAACAAGTTGGGAACACTGCCTAGAAGATTGTTGACCGCTTCCAGTGATGCTCTGGAAGCTTCCGGTGCATCCGCAATAGATGCCGGGGTAGGGATACGGGACATGGTTAACTCCTATGTACTCTTTGAATGGAGAACCCAGTATATAATTGAGTTTTATGAATATAATTAGAGAAAAAGTAAATTATCTATTACACTATTTGAAATAATTGTTCAGCTAAAATGTGATGTGTCATGGATAAGCTTGAAGCAATGCGGGTTTTCATCGAGGTCGCGGAATGTAAGAGTTTTGTCGGGGCCAGCCGCAAGCTTGATCTGTCGCCCCCAGCGGTAACCCGGTCTATCGCTCAGCTTGAGCATGCCCTGGGTGTGCGTCTGTTCAATAGAACCACCCGTCATGTTCGCCTCACAGATTCGGGGGCCCGTTTTTTCGAAGACGCCAAGCGCATATTGGAAGATGTCGAACAGGCCGTGGCAACGGCATCAGGAAGTTACGCCGAGCCGAAAGGGGTCTTATCTGTCACTGCCCCAGTCTTGTTTGGACAGATACATATAGCGCCTATTCTGACGGAATATTTGCAGCAGAATCCGTCTGTAGTAGTAAGAGCGGTTTTCTACGATCGCATTAGCAATATTATCGATGAGGGTTTGGACGTAGCTATCCGGATTGGCCATCTTAAGGACTCAAGTATTTATGCCATTCCAGTTGGAAGCGTTCAGCGGCTTGTGTGCGCTTCGCCCATTTATTTAGAAAAACATGGCATGCCCAAGTATCCTTCGGATCTTACAGATCATGAAATTATTCAGGCTTCGACGGTTGAGCCTTCAACGACCTGGCAGTTTGAATCATCGATAGGCAAGGAATCCATAAAAGTTTCTCCGCGCCTGCAATGTTCCCAGAATGGAGCTGCAATAGCTGCGGCCAAACAAGGCTTTGGGATCACCCGTCTAATGTCCTATCAGATTGGTGAGGAATTAAAAAACGGATCTTTGATACGCATATTACGTGACTACGAAACCAAACCACTTCCGGTCAGCATCATTCATCTCGAAGGGCGGCAGGCCAACGCAAAGATCCGATCGTTTATCGACCTTGCTATCACTCGATTAAGGGCTAATCCCTATATAGACCATTACTAAATAGGTCACTAATTTACGCGCCGATCCCTATAATACGTGCAGCCTGAGCTATGCATAACCTATATCTACCACTAGTTTTCCCATGCTATCTGACAGTTTGAGGCGGCGTGTTGAAATAGAATAAGGGCCGATAAGCTGGCTTATCGGCCCTTCCTCACGCCTTACGACTCAGGTCCTGACCGCGCTCTCCGGCAGAAAAACCCGCTTAACGATCAGCCTCTGGCCAGCCGGACGGCCCGTCAGACCTCCACCTTGCGCGCCGGCGCATGGGGGCGCTGCTGCGTCTCCCAGCCTTCGACCAGACCGACCTCGACGTCGGCCGGCGCCAGCGGCTGACGGCCGCGGACCAGGTCCGAGGCGCGTTCGGCCAGCATGATGGTCGGCGCGTTGAGGTTGCCGTTGGTTTCGCTGGGGAACACCGAGGAGTCGATCACGCGCAGGCCGGCGATGCCGCGCACACGCAGTTGCGAGTCCACCACCGCCATCTCGTCTTCGCCCATCTTGCAGGTGCCGCAGGGGTGGTAGGTGCTTTCGAGGTTGTCGCGCACGAAGGCGTCGATCTCGTCGTCGGTGCGCACGTCCGGTCCCGGGGCGATCTCGCCGTCGACATAGGGATCCATCGCCGGCTGGCCAATGATTTCCCGAGTCAGGCGCACGCACTTGCGGAAGCCTTCGCGGTCCTCCTCGCGTTCAAGGTAATTGAACTGAATGGCCGGATGGGTTTCGGGGTCGGCCGAGACGGCGCGCACGTGGCCGCGGCTTTTCGGCTTGTTCGGGCCGGTCAGCACCATGAAACCGTGGCCCTTGATCGGTGAATGGCCGTCGTAGCGCATCGCCGCCGGCAGGAAGTGGAACTGCACATCCGGCCACTTGAGCCCCGCCTCCGAGCGGATGAAGCCGCACGACTCGAAATGGTTGGTGGCGCCGAGGCCGTCCTTGCGCAGCATCCAGCGGGCACCGATCAGCGCCTTGCTCAGCAGGTCCATCTTGTTGTTCAACGTGATCGGCTGCTTGCACTTGAACTGGATATAGATTTCCGCATGGTCCTGCAGGTTCTCGCCGACGCCGGGAGTTCATGCAACTGACCGATGCCGGCGTCGCGCAACACCTGAGCGGGGCCGATACCGGACAGCTGCAGCAGGTGGGGCGAGCCGATCGGGCCGGCCGACAGCAGTACCTCGCGATTACAATGCACCGTATGGGTGCGGCCGCCGCATGCGTATTCGACACCGGTGGCCCGCTTGCCGTCGAGGAGGATTCTGCGTGTCATTGCATGGGTGACCACGGTCAGGTTGGGGCGGCTCATCGCGGGGCGCAGATAGGCATTGGCCGTCGACCAGCGCACGCCGTTCTTGACCGTCATGTGCATCGGGCCGAAACCCTCCTGCATCTGGCCGTTGCAGTCGTCGGTCTTGATATAGCCCGCCTCCTCGCCGGCATCGATAAAGGCACGGTACAGCGGGTTCGCCATGTCGTTGCCATTGTTGGTATGCAGCGGGCCGCTGTCGCCACGGTAGCTGTCGCCGCCATGCTGGAAGGTTTCGGCCTTCCTGAAGTAGGGCAGGCAGTGTTTGTAGCCCCAGTCTTTCGCGCCCAGGCTCTCCCATTCATCGAAGTCGCAGGCATGGCCGCGAATGTAGACCAGACCATTGATCGACGAGGACCCGCCCAGTACCTTGCCACGCGGACAGTGCACACGGCGCCCGTTCAGGTGGGGCTCGGGCACGGTCTCGTAGCGCCAGTTGTATTTTTTGGTGTTCATCGGCATCGAAAAGGCTGTCGGCATCTGGATGATGACGCTTTTATCGCTGCCGCCGCACTCCAACAGCAGCACCGAGGTGTCGGGATCTTCCGTCAGCCGGTTGGCCAGTACACAACCGGCGGAACCCGCCCCGATGACGATGAAATCATAACGATCAGCCATGCTTGATACCCCTTATTCTCTTATTGGGTTGCCGGGTCCTTGCGCGCCCACGAGCCCGTTGTATTGATTGCGCTTCAGCCCGTCCTCAGTCCCTATTCTTGATGAGGATGACATCATTGATAAATATCGTTGTATCAATCGATAAATTTATAAAAATAAATGTTTACGTCTCCAACCGCTCTTCTGTTACCGGCCGGCGCCTGCGCTCAATGCTTTGTTTTTTGTCAATGCAAGTATTGATAGATCGATATTTTTAAATGTTATGGGCTTTCCGATACTGACCATCAGAGGGTGTCAGGCGGCAGCCGACCCGGCCAACAACAAGCAGAAAGCAAGAGGCAGCGATGGACACTACCGTTAAGGCATATCTCGATAGCTATCAGGTTTCACAGGCCACCCGTGATTTTCTGGCCAAAGAGCAGCGCATGTTTATTGGCGGTCAATGGGTGGCGGCCAGTAATGGGGCCGACACCGAGGTAATCGAGCCTTCCACGGAGGCTGTGCTGACCCGGATTCCGGAAGGGACCGCAGAAGACCTGGACCGTGCTGTCGCCGCGGCCCGTTATCAGTTCGATGAGGGGGCCTGGAGCCAGCTCAAGCCGCTGGAGCGCGAACGTCTGCTGCATCGGCTGGCGGATTTGCTGGAAGCCAATGCCCGGGAACTGGCCGAAATCGAATCGATCGACATGGGCAAATCCGTGGAGCAGGCGCTCGAGGTCGATATTCAGGGCACCATCGATACCTTCCGCTACTTTGCCGGCTGGGCTTCCAAGATTCATGGCCGCAGCGCGGAGCCGGCATCGCTGCCGGGCAGCTATGTCGCCTATACCCGCAAGGAGCCGGTCGGGGTAGTAGGTTCGATCATTCCGTGGAACTTTCCGTTGCAGACCATGGCCTGGAAACTCGGTGCGGCGCTGGCGGTGGGCTGCACCGTGGTGGTCAAGCCGGCGGAGCTGACGTCGCTCAGCACCCTGCGTTTTGCCGAACTGGTGCAGCAGGCCGGCATTCCGGATGGCGTGGTCAATATCGTCACCGGCCGCGGCTCGGTGGTGGGCGCCGCCATGTCCAGCCATCCGGGCATCGACAAGGTCACCTTCACCGGTTCGACCCCGGTGGGACAGACCGTGGGCCGGGCGGCGCTGGACGACATGAAGCGCGTGACCCTGGAACTGGGTGGCAAGTCGCCGGTGCTGGTGTTCGACGATGTCGATATCGAGGCGACAGTCGAAGCCGTGGCCCAGGGGATTTTCTTCAATTCCGGGCAGGTGTGCGATGCCGGCTCAAGGCTTTATGTTCACGAGACGATCTACGACCGCTTCCTCGAGGCCCTGGCGGACTATGCCAACGGCCTGAAAATCGCGCCGGGACTGGACCCGGACTGTTTTATCAGCCCAATGGTCTCGGCCAGGCAGCAGGATAGCGTGCTGGGCTACATCGAGGCTGGCAAACAGGAAGGCGCGCGGCTGGTATGCGGCGGCGAAGCGCCGGAAGGGCCGGGTTACTTCGTGCAGCCGACGCTGTTCGCCGACTGCCGCAACGACATGAAAATCGTGCAGGAGGAGATCTTCGGGCCGGTCCTGGTGAGCCAGTCCTTCAGCAGCGAAGAGGAGGCGGTGGCACTGGCCAATGATTCCATCTATGGCCTGGCGGCCGCGATCTACTCCAACGATCTCAACCGCGTGCATCGCCTGATTCCGCAACTGAAAGCCGGCTCCGTCTATGTCAACGCCCACAGCACCATCGATCCGGCGATGCCGTTCGGCGGCTACAAGCAATCCGGCGTCGGCCGCGACCTGGGACCCGAGCAGCTGGACAGCCTGCTGGAAACCAAGTCGGTGTGGATCACGCTGGGCTGATGTGTGGCCGGCTCGCCTTGGGGACACTTTCGGACGGGTCAAGCCGCCATCGGTATGGTCGTTCTGATTGGCATACACCCACAGGGCGGCGTAACCCATCTATCGATCGTATTGCAGATCGATTGGCTTCGGCAGGGACTGGTGTTGGGTTACGCGGCTTCGCCGCTCCACCCAACCTACAAGGCGTCGCGTAACCCAGCCCGGGTCTGCCCGTCCTCCCACCAATCTGCGATGGATGTTTTCTGTTTAATTAGGCAGGCCGGTTTTACAAACCGGGCCTCCAGCTGAGGATATAAAGATGAGTGAAAACGCCTACGAAAAGGGCCGCCTGAACCTGCCGTTTGTCGGCTTCTGCACCTTCGCTAAGAGCCGCACCTGTGAGGACTGGGACAATATCCAGGCCGATGTCGCCTTTATGGGGGCCCCTTTCGACTGCGGCACCCAGTGGCGTTCCGGTGCACGCATGGGGCCGCGCTCGATCCGCGAGGCCTCGACGCTGTTTTCCTTTGGACACAGCGGCGCCTATTCCTACGAAGACGATGTGATGTATCTGGAGGGGGTCGAGATCGTCGATATCGGCGATGCCGACATGGTCCATACCAACACCGAGAAGAGCCACGCCAATATCGAGTACGGCGTGCGGAAAATGCTCGATGCCGGTGTGTTGCCTGTCGTGGTCGGCGGCGACCACTCGGTCAACGCACCCTGCATCCGTGCCTTTGAGGGCCGCGGTCCGATCCATATCATCCAGATCGACGCTCACCTGGATTTCGTCGACGAGCGTCACGGTGTGCGCTTCGGCCACGGCAATCCGATCCGTCGCGCGTCCGAGCAGGACTTCGTCACCGGCATGACGCAGCTGGGGATCCGCAACGTGTCGTCGTCCAACCGCGCCGACCACAAGGCGGCCGAGGCGGCGGGTTCCACCATCCTGTCGGTGCGCGACGTGCGCCGGCTCGGCACCCAGGGCGTGCTGGACCTGATCCCCAAAGGGGTCAATTACTACATCACCATCGATATCGACGGCTTCGACCCGTCGATCGCGCCGGGCACCGGCACCCCGAGCCACGGTGGCTTCCAGTACTACGAAGTGATGGAGGTGTTGCAGGGCGTGGCATTGGCCGGCGACGTGGTCGGCATCGATCTGTGCGAGGTGGCACCGGATTATGACCACAGCGGCTCGACCAGCATTCTCGCGGCCCAGGTGCTGATGAACTTGATCGGCTACGTTTTCCATGGTCGCCAGTTGCGGCAGCAGAACCCGTAAAGAAGAGTCCAGCTCTGCCGGCGCGCTTGCCGCCGGCAGAGCTGGAGCCGTAGCGAACGGTGGATAGCATCAGCAGATTCAGGCACCGACAGTATCGGCTGGTCACAACGGAACGAGGTCGTGACGGCCGTACGGGGGCATGACTATTTTTTCTTCTGGTTTACACTCAAGCAGCGATAAGGAGTGAAACAAGCCCATCGATATCTGTAATGTGGCGCCCTGAACCAGGCAAGAAACGGATTCGAAGATGCACATTAAAGGCAAGGCTCTGACCGGGGCCGTACTCACCGCCATGGCGATTCAGGCGCAGGCCGCCGACAGCGGTCTTCTGCAGGATGATAGCCTTAGGGCCCATCTGCGTACCTTTTACTTCAACCGCGACAAGAACCAGGGGCTGAGCGACTCGGAAGCGTTGGCACAGGCATTGAGGCTGGATTACGCCTCGGGCTTTGCCGGCGATCTGGTCGGCTTCGATGCCTCGCTGTTTACCGTGGGTAAGCTGTCGGGAGATCGGGGCGAAGGCGGTACCGGGGTGCTGCAGGAGGAGGGCGACGGCTCCCGGGGGCTACACCAAATTCGGCCAGGCCTTCGTCAAGCTGAAACTGGGCGAACAGGGAAGCCTCAGGGCCGGGCGTATGGTGCTCGGCACGCCGCTGTTTAATGACTCGGATTCCCGGGCCACCCCCAGCGCGACCCGGGCGGTGATCGCCGAAGGCCGCCTGGAGAACCTCGAGTACTACGGCATCTGGTCGGACAGGGCATCGTCCAAGACCGAGGACGGCTTCGAGACCTACCGCGACAACCAGGGCGATGATTACGAGGTCATCGTTGTCGGCGCCGGTTACCGCTTCGTCAATGGCGCGAACCTGCACCTGGCGTATGGCGAAGCGGACAAGGTGCTGCGGCAGACCTATTTCAATGCCGGCTACCCGCTGCAGCTGTCAGACGAAACAGCACTGTCGTTCGACCTTCATCACTACCGGGGCGAGGCCGACGGCGACGGGGCGCTGGATTCCGTCGGTCCCGGTTACGACAGCAGGCTGACCAACCTGGCCGCCCAGCTGCGCATCGACAACCTCAAACTGACGTTGTCGTATCAGAACGTCAACGGCGACGAATACGAGGAGTCCTGGGACGGCTTCGAGCACGACGACAACGGGCTGCAGACCTGGAACTCGGTGCAGCGGCTTGATTTCGACCGTGCCGACGAGCGCTCCTGGCAGGCGCGTTTCGATTATGCCTTCGAAAGCGTGCCTGGCCTCGAGGCCATGGCCCGCTATACGCGCGGCGACGACATCCGGCGCGACGACGGAGGCAAAGGCAGGGAGTGGGAGCGTGACGTCGAGCTGAAATACAGCTTTCAGACGGTCGAGGGGCTCTCGCTGCGCTGGCGCAATGCCAGCGTCCGCTCCACCGAGACCTATGACTCGGATGAGAACCGCCTGATCCTGAATTACAGCACCAATCTGCTGTAATTTGCCCTGGCTGCTCGAACGGGCTCTCCTTTAGGGCCCCATTGTTCCTTCCCCCGGGCCGCCTTGCGGCTGCCGGTAGCGCTCAGTCGACCGCCGCGATCACCGAGATCTCGACCAGCAGTTCGGGGCTGGCCATGCGCGCTTCGACGCAGGCGCGGGCGGGGGCCTGGCCTTCCGGTACCCAGGCGTCCCAGACCGCGTTCATCGCGGCGAAGTCCTTCATGTCGCGGATATAGAGCGTGGCCGAGAGAATCCGGTCGCGGCCGCTGCCGACGGATTCGAGCAGGGTATCCACTTTCGCCAGCATGGTTTCGGTCTGGCCGGTGATGTCGGCGCTGTGGTCCTCGGCGACCTGGCCGCAGAGGTAGACGGTACCGTTGTGCACCACGGCGCGGCTCATCCGGGCGCCGGTTTCGTATCGTTCGATGGTCATGGTTTCTCCCATTGAAAAGGCTTGTTTATTCAGCGGTATCCGCCAGTTCGCCGAGGGTCAGTGGCTTGATCGGCATCCGTACCTGGTAGTAGCCGACCTCGTCGACCGGCACGCCGCGCTTGTCGGCGATCAGCTGCGAGACCGTCAGCCCGCACATCCGGCCCGGCAGGGGCCCATGCCGCTACGACAGAACGCCTTGGTCTGGTTCGGACCGCGGCAGCCGTCGTCGACCATGCGGCGCAGCTCGCCCGCCGTGACCTCTTCGCAGCGGCAGACGATGGTCTCGTCCGCAGGCAGCAGGAATTCCCGGGCCGGGCGATAGAGCGCATCAAGGAAGGGCCGTATCGCGCGCTGCCGGCCCAGCTCCGCCTGGGCGTCACGGGCCTGGGCGTCGCGTTCGGTCGCACTCAGGCGGTCGAGCTGGTGGGCGGCCTGAAGGGCGACCAGTGTGCCGAAGGCCTCCGCGGCCAGGGCGCCGGCAATGCCGGCCGAGTCGCCGGCGACGAAGATGCCGGGCCGGCTCGATTCGCCCCAGGTATCGATCCTGGGGCGCCAGCACTGCTGCAGTTCGTCCCGGTCATGCTGCAGCTCGAGCGCACGGGTGAGCTGGACATTGGGCACCACGCCCTGGTGCACCAGCAGGGTGGCGCAGGGCAGCTCCCGGCGTTCCCCGCCGGCGCTGAACCGCACGGCACCGATACGCTCATCGTTGCCGGCAACGGCTTCGAGCTGGCTGGCTCCGGTGATTCGGCGGATGCCGGCTCGCCTGAGTTCGCTCAGCAGCCCCACGCCCTTGGCCAGCAGGGGCAGATTGCGGAACGCGCCCGGGAGATGTTTCAGTGCCGAGAAATACTGATGCTTCGGAGTGGTATCGAGGATCGCCTCGATCGCAACGCCGGCGCGGTGCAGCTGGGCGGAGATCAGCAGCAGCAGCGGACCGCTGCCGGCCAGAACCAGTGGCTGCGCCGGTACCAGGGCACTGCTTTTCAGCAGGATCTGGGCCGCGCCACAGGTCATCACGCCGGGCAGCGTCCAGCCGGGAAGGGCACCGGCCGCTCCTGGGCGCCGGTGGCGACCAGCAGACGCCGGGCTTGGATTCGCTGGCTGCGCCCTGGGAGGAAACACTCAGCGTCAGGTCATCGTCCAGGGCCCAGACCGTCGAGCCGGGCCGGTAGTCGACGCCGGCGCTTTGCAGGGCCTTGAGCAGCGAGCGGCCGTGATAGTAGTCGGGGCCGAGAATGCGCTCGTCCGCGGGGGCTGGCTGGCTTATCGAGCGGTAGATCTGGCCGCCGGGGCCGGCCTGCTCGTCGAGCACGATGGCCTTGAGTCCCTGTTTCGCCGCGGTGGCCGCGGCGGACATGCCGGCGGGACCGGCGCCGATAATGGCAAGGTCGTAAATCCTGTCGTTCATGCGGACAGTTCCTCCGCGTTATCGGAGACGAGATGGCGAGCCCCCTGCTGGCGACGAATGTCCATGCCCGGTTTCACCGGGGTCATGCAACCCTGGACGTTTTCGATGCCGTCGATCTCGAACAGGCACTCGAAGCAGACGCCCATCATGCAGTAGGGCGCGCGTCCGCTGCCGCTGACCGCTGTGGTGCGCGATGGCAGCATGCCGGCCGCAAGCACCGCGGTGGCGGCACTGTCGCCCTGGCGAACGCGCACCGGCTGACCGTCGACGCGGACGGTGATCCAGTTATCGTCGCGTACCGGCAGACGTTCAAAGCTCGAAGCGCTGGGCATTGAATACCTCCAGGGGTAGTTGGGTTTGGTCGCGGGCGATCCAGTCGGCGATCGGGGCTTCGTGCAGCGCGCCGAGGGTTACGCCGCTGTGGCAGGTCACCAGGTACGCGCCCGGGTGGGTTTCGGATGCCTGGTAGATCGGATAACCGTCGGCGGTCATGACCCGCAGAGCGCCCCAGGCGCGCACCATGCGTACATCACGCAGCAGCGGGAACATCCGGGTGGCGCGATTGGCGATCCGGGCCATCACCTCGGTGGTGGTGCCGCTGTCGAAACCCACATCCTCCTTGGAGTCGCCGATCTGCACCGTGCCCTCGCCGGTCTGGCGCACATGCCCGGTCGGGTAGTGCAGGAAGGGGCGCACCCGCTCGGCAATCAGCACCTGACCGCGGTTCGGGCTCACCGGGGCGGACAGGCCCACCTGCGGCGCCAGCTCGCGGTTGCCCAGGCCTGCGCTGAGCACCACCTTGTCGCAATGCCAGTCGCCCTCGGGCGTGGCGATGCGAAAGCCCGGGTTCAGTGGCGTGATGGCGCTGGCGCGTCCGCTGTTGGCAATACGGCCGCCGGCCTTGAGAAAGGCCTCGGTCATCGCCCGCAGCAGCTTCAGGGGATTGAGATGCCCGTCTTCCGGGCACCAGGTGGCGCCGGCCACCTCCGGGCCCGCTTCCGGGATGAATTCGCGCAGCTGTTTCAGGTCCAGGCGGCGGAACGGGTAGTCGCCGCCGGCGGCCTGCTGCATGCGGGTCAGCATCGTTTCGCGCTCGGCCACCTCCTGCTCGGTCAGCGACAGATAAAGGCCACCATTCTGCTGCAGTTCGATATCGACCCCGGTTGCTTCCAGAAGCCTTGCCGCGAGAGCCGGCCAGAGTCGGGAGGAAAGCCGGGTGACCTGGGCATACTCGGGCAGGGTGTCGCCCTTGCCCTGGACC
Source organism: Marinobacterium aestuariivivens (assembly GCF_042661465.1). Taxonomy (NCBI): domain Bacteria; kingdom Pseudomonadati; phylum Pseudomonadota; class Gammaproteobacteria; order Oceanospirillales; family Oceanospirillaceae; genus Marinobacterium; species Marinobacterium aestuariivivens. Next base: position 3,630,766 of record NZ_JBHSWE010000001.1, read on the forward strand.
CAGACCAGGCCGAAGTTGCCGCGCGAGGCGCGCAGCGCGACGTCGCCCTCGTCGAGAATCGTCACCTTGAGGCCGTTGCGCTGCAGGCCCAGCCCAACGGCAAGGCCGACGAGGCCGCCGCCGATCAGGCACAGGTCGGCCGTGCGGGCCTCTTGAATGATCGCCTGCGTCATCTGTTTACCTTCAAAATGTTTGATCGAACCCGGCGCGGGGCACCGGGCTTGGGTGACTTATTTCAGGTTCAACGCGTTTTAGCGGGCAAAAAACTCAAACGTAGGATGGGCGGAACGGCGCTTGTACAGGAAATATCCGAACCTGACATGATCAGGGCGTCGTGTAGCCCATCTTGGAATGTCGGTCCAGTACCGAGGAAGCCGAAGCCCTTGATGGGTTGCGCCGCAACAACTCCGCGGCGTACCGGCAGCAGAGTGCCATTGCGGCTCCACCCATCCTACGTTTTCCCTCTAAGTCTGCGAAAAACCTTACTTCAGCGCCGCTTCGAGGACCTTGTTGGCCCAGTCCGCGCCGATATCGTCGATGATTTCCGGCCACACCTTGTCGCGCACGATGGCCGCGGTTTCGTCGATCTGGGCATCGGTGACCGGCAGCACGGTGGCACCGGCTTCGGCCAGCAGGTTTTCATTGCGGGCCTGGTCGCCACGGGCGGTTTCCCAGCGCGCCGCTTCGAAGCGCCCGGCCGCGGCATCGAGCGCGGCCTGCTGCTCTTCGTCCAGCTCGCCGTAGATCTCGTCGTTGATCAGCAGGTACCACATCTCGAAGTGGGTGTTGATCGGCAGGTAGTACCGGGTCACGTCGCGGAACGACGCATAGTAGCCCTCGGCACCGGAGCCCATGACACCGTCGACGACGCCGGTCTGAACCGCGGTGAAGGCCTCGGAGAAGGGCAGCGGCGAACCGATAAAGCCGATATTGTCGGCAGTCAGCTGGAAGGTCTTGATCGGCGGCACGCGCAGCTTGGCGCCCTTGGCCACGTTCGGATTGGCGGCGTCCGGTACCTCCTTGTTCAGGGCGATGCCGCCGAAGTAGACCGGCCAGGCCGCGAGTACTCGGATGCCCTGGTCGCCGTAGAGCTCGGAGACGGTCTGGCGCATCGGCGAGCCCTTGGCGAAGACGTGCTGGGCGTCGTCCCAGTTCTTCACCAGGTAGGGCATGTAGACCACCTGGAAGCGCTTGTCGGCGCCGGATGCCGGCGGCTGAACGGCCATGTCGATGGCCCCGAGGCCGACACGCTCCTGCACCACGGTGTAGTCGCCCAGGGCACTGGCCGGATAGATGCGAATCTTGACCTCGCCGTCGGTGGCGGTGGCGACATCCTCAGCGAAGCGCTTGGCGTCGACGTCGATGGCGGTATCCTGCGGACGCACATGGGACAGCTTCAGCGTGGCCGCTTCGACCGCGGCGGTCAGGGTGGCGGACAGGGCAACGGCCAGGGCCAGCGGTTTGAACAGGGATTTTTTCATTTTTCTCTCCTGGGTTGAGCTTCGTAGTGACGCATGGATCAGTAACCGAATACCTGCGGAATGAATTCCGACAGGTCCGGCCAGACGGAAACCAGAATGACCACCGGGATATAGCCGAACAGGATCAGCATCATCGCCGGCTTTACCACCTCGGTGAATTTGACGTTGCCGATGCGCGCACCCAGGTAGAGGATGCTGGCGTACGGCGGGGTCACGCCGCCCATGGCGGTGTTGACGCCCATGATGGCGGCGAACTGGATCGGACTGACGCCAAGTGCCGACATCAGTGGCAACAGCAGCGGCGCGGTCAGGATGATCGCGGTGATGTCGTTGACCACCATGCCGATACAGAACAGGAACAGGTTGATCAGGATCAGCAGCAGCACCTTGTTGTCGGTGATGGCAAAGATCGAGTCGACCAGCGACTGCGGGATATCCTCCATGACGTAGATCTGGCTCAGCATCAGACTGAACAGGATCATGATCAGGATGGCGCCGACCGCGGTGGCCGATTCCTTGCCGGACTCGAGCAGGGTTTTCAGCGTCAGGCCACGGTAGATCATGAAGCCGACCGGCAGGGCGTAGATCACCGCCACGGCCGCCGCTTCGGTCGGCGTCATGATGCCGCCGTAGATGCCGCCGAGGATGATCACCGGCATCAGCAGCGCCGGTACCGCATTGAAGGTGCGCTTGCCGGCCTCGCGCATCAGCCGGTCGATCGGCAGCGGCTCGTCGAGGATCAGCGGGAACTTGCGCGACACGACCATGTTGACGACCGAAAAGTTGAACATGATCAGCAGGCCCGGGCCCAGGGTCGCGAGGAAGCAAGCGAGGATCGAGGTATCGGTGACCCAGCCGTAGACGATCATGGTCACGCTCGGCGGAATCAGCAGGCCGAGAATCGAAGAGTTGGCGATCAGCGCCGTGGCATAGGCGCGCGGATAGCCCTTGCTCTCCATTTCCGGGATCAGCAGCGGGCCGATGGCGGCGATGCCGGTCAGACCGCTGCCGGAGATGGCGCCGATGATGGCGCAGCTGACCGAGGCAACGACCCCGAGGCCGCCGCGGATACGGCCGATGAAGACGTTGACGAACTTCAGCAGGCTCGCGGCGATGCCGCTGACGCTCATGATGGTGCCGGCGAAGACGAACAGCGGGATCGCCAGCAGCACCGGGTTGGTCAGCTGACTGAAGCCCCACAGCATCATGCCGCGCATCGTGGCTTCGCCGATCAGCGTCATCACCATCAGGCCGGCGCCGAAGCAGTAGGGCAACGGGACGCCGAGGGTCAGCAGAATGACCAGCACGGCAAAGGCAAGGATTGCAATCTCAACCATGGTGACTGTCCTTCTGCGGTTCGGCGAGAATCTTGAATTCATGCACTTCGGCGGTTTCCGGGAAGTCGCTGTCGACGATATGGTCGGGCGTGGCGCGCAGTCCCGCGAGGTAGCGGAGGTTGCGCAGCAGGTGCCAGCCGGTGAACAGCGTCATCAGCACCAGGCCGAGAAACAGCGCCGATTCGTAGGTGAAGGTCGGGATATAGAGGGTCGGTGTCTCTTTCCAGACGCGCAGCGCATAGCTGAAGTATTTCCAGGCCCACCAGCACATCCAGATCGAGATGACGATGCTGATCAGGTCGGAAAGGGCCTGCAGCAGCGCCCGGCTGCGGTCGGTCTTGAGGAAGATTTCCAGCACGTTGGCGCGGATCTGGGTGTCCTCCCGCGAGGCATTGACGCTGCCGAGGACGTAGAGCCAGATGGTCGGGATCAGTGCCATCTCCTCAAGCCCCATCACGGGCATCTCGAAGACGTAGCGGGTGAGCACCTGGACGAACTGGAACAGCGCAACGAGGCTGATCAGAGCGGTCAGTGCATAGCGAAAGAAGCGTTCCATAGGCTTACTCTGGTTATGGTTGTAAGTCGAGCCCAAGGCCAAATGTACCCACTCATAGTGCGGACTCGAGTAAATAACATCAAATCGTTTATTTATATGATTTAATAATATGATGTTATCAAGTTGGGTGGAGGCTAAAGGCTGATGGCGCGATTGACCTACCGGCAGATCGAGGCGTTTCGGGCGGTGATGATCAGCGGCACGACCAGCGGGGCGGCGAACATTCTGTGCATCTCGCAACCGGCGGTGAGCCGGCTGCTGAGCGACTTCGAGGACACGGTCGGCGTCAACATGTTCGAGCGCCACAAGAAACGCCTGGTGCCGACGCCGGAAGCGCGCTTTTTCTACGAGGAAGTCGAGCGCGCCTTCGTCTCGCTGGAGCAGCTGTCACGGGCGGCCGAGGAGTTGCGCGGTTTCCATCTGGGGTCGCTGCGCATCGCCTCGATGCCGGCGGTGTCGGTGGAGTTTCTGCCGACACTGGTGCGTCGTTTCAGCGATGAACATGCCGGTATCTCGCTGACGCTGCAGGTGCGCAGCACCCAGCAGGTGGCGGACCTGGTGGCGAGTCAGCAGTTCGATCTCGGCGTGATTTCGGGCATTCATCTGACGGATCCTGCGATCGAGGAGGAGACCCTGGCGGACAGCCGCATGGTCTGCGTGCTGCCTGCGGGGCACCCTCTGGCGGACGCCGAACTGATCCGCCCCGAAGATCTGGAGGACGAGGCGTTCGTCTCGCTCGGTTCCGAACAGGACCTGCGCTACAAGATCGACAACGTCTTCGACCAGGCCGGCGTCAGGCGCCAGCTGCTGTTCGATACCCAGCTGCACTATGCCGCCTGCGCCTTCGTGCTGGCCGGCAACGGCGTTTCGATCGTCGATCCGATCACCGCCCAGCACTATGCCAGGCTCGGGCTGGTGGTGAAGCGGTTCGAGCCGCGCATCGATTACCGTTACGCCATCATCTTCCCGCGCCACCGCTCGAGATCGGGATTGACCAAAGCCTTCGTCGAGTTGTTGAAAGACGAACTGTCGGACCTGCAGCGCTCGTCCGGTGGGCTGTTCGAGATGGCCGGCTGATCCCGTCCGGACAACGACCCGGCCGATTCTCGGTCTAAACTGTTGTTAACGTGACCTGCAGGAGCCGCTCCGCGGGCGAATAAGGTTGGGCAGGCACTCGATTCGCCCGGAGACCGGGCTTCTACCGACTCGCTACAGCGCTGTATTCGAATAACGCATTCAGCCAATTGAACGAGGTGAGACCATGAGCCAGCGATTTATCGAAGTCACCACCGATCACCCGACAAACGAAGAACCCTACAAGCTGCTGCTGCAGATCGGGCAGATTGTGCAGATTCGTCCCGAACTGATCATGACAAGCGAACCGAAGCATGACCCGATCGCGATCGTGACATTGACCACCGGCGAGACCCTGGCGCTGAAGAACAGTTATGCCAGCGTTGCCGCCGAACTGGATGAAGTGAATATGGTGGTGCGGCCCTGAGTCCAGGCTGTTTCTTCCAGTCGATACTAACGGGCCGCAGGGCGGGAAAGGCGAACCCGCAGATGGCGGTTGCACCTTTCCGGCCAGGCGGGACGAGTTGGGCTCAGCGGCGCACGATGAAATTCGTTTCGATCAGCTCTGCATCCCCTTCCACCACCTTGGCATAGGTGGTTTTGGCATTGACGCGTACGACCTTGACAGTGGCGATTTGCTCCTCCAGTTGTCCGAGAGACTCTTTGGTATAGGGGTCGAACATTTCATCCCCGAGCAGGAATACTTTGAGCCTGTCACCGGCACTGAGGGTCTTGCCACCCTGATTCAATACCACCGTATTGCCCTTGACGGCCACCACCCGAATCGGATAGATGTTGGCCAGCGCTTCCTGCGACAACTTTTCTGCCAGCAGGGTGGTGATGCCTGCCTCGGTGGAACCGAAGCGCGACAAGAGGGCACGTATATCGTTATCGTTGAATGTCAGGTTGATAGAGTCGGACCACTTCACCTGTCGTGTGGCAGCCAGGATGATCTTGTAATCAAGGCTCGCGTTGCCGCTGTAACGAGTGATGGTTTCGCCGGTCAATTGCAGCGTCTTGACGTGGCGGTTGCTGCGAATGTCCCGGATATTGCCCACCACCAGATAGTCGGCACCCAGCACGTTGCCCGCGCGTGCACTTTCGGCCAGGGCGGCATCGTCGCTTAGCCAGAGCGCCTTCTCGCCCTCGAACTCGGTTCCGAACTCCCGGTCCAGCACATTGATGCGGCGCGACTGGGTGAACTGGTCGAGTATTCGGTTGCGAAGCACAGCCTCTAGACGGCTGGCGGCGGTGTTGTCCCCCAGCAGCGAGAAGCTGTGCTTGTCGGTATGGAACGGCAACACGGCGAGTGTGCGCCTACTGTCGGCAGACAGGCCTGGCTTGTCGTACTTGAGCACATGCACGGTCAGGTCTGCGCGATAACTTCCATCGTCCTGCTGTTCGATACTCAGTACATCGTAGCGCGAGACCAATCCCCGGGTATCCAGCCGCATATCGCCGCGGCTGGCCAGCTCGAAGGAGCTGCTGAACTGCTCGCCGTCGCTGTTGCTGACGCTGGCGCGCCCGGACAGCGACTGCATCACTTCGTGGCTGTCAATGCTGACCCCCGTGACCTGACGCAAACCCTGCACCAGTGCATCGGTAATTGCCTGGGAGCGGCTGCTGCCGTAGCCCGCGGTCTCGACCGCCTGCTCTGAGGCGAAGCCCAGCGCTGTCCAGCACAGCATCGCTATTCCCAACAGCTGTTTCACTATCGTTCGCATCGGTAACCCCTCAGAAGTCGTCGGCAGACATCAGGTCGCGGCTCTGTACCGTACCGGCCGAGCCGCCGCGACTTTCGGCGCGTGCTTGGCGTCCCTGCGACTGGCGTTCCGGCACGAAGTTGGACATGTTCCGGGCCTGCTGTTCGGACTTGGGATGCCAGATGTAGACCACGCCATTGATCTCGTTGCCATAGACTGGGTGCTTTTCGGTCCAGCGAAGAAGCTGTCGTGTGCCGGGTAGATTGTCGATGCCGGCGCGGGCGTTGATCTCGTTGTTGATGGTTTTTATCAGCTGCAGCCGGCTTTCTTCGGATTCGATGACGTCGCCTTGTTCGACGGTCGCCACGCCGTCGGTTTCCCGGGTGCTTTTCTGACTGGTATTCAGGTCGGTGCTGCCGGTGGAGTTCAACAGGTAGGCATAGTGGGCGTAGGCATCCGCCTTGGCATAAAGGAAGGCGCCCTTACGGGCATCCATAATGCGCGAGAAGTCGCTGCCTGCGTAACCGGTGCCGGACTGGCCAAAGGAGATCAGGACTGGATAACCCTGGTCGTCATACATTTTGCGAATACCGAATTCGTGGATCAGGGCTTGCTTGTTGGCGGCGAACAGCTCATGCAACGGGACCGGGCTGGCCTTTTCGGGACGGGGGCCATATCACCGCGACTGTTTTTCATCTCGTAGATGAATTGGCGCATCTTGTTGGATGCAACCGCGACAACCGCAATGGCATGGTTACCGTCTGCGTCGTTGGCTTCGAAGGTCTTAACGGGTACCAGGCCGATCAGGGAGGCGCGTGCACTGACGGCTATCTTTTCGCTGATCGAGTTCTCGAATATTTGGGCACGTTTTTCCGGCGGGGCGGCCTTGAATTCGGCCGGGTCTATACCCAGTTCAACGAGCTTCTCGTCCAGAAGTCCACCGGCGAGAGCGACCGCCTTGTCCAGAACTTCGGCCAGTTTGCTGGTGTTCTGCAACTCACCAGGCTCGAAAGAGGGCATCTGCGTCCGATCATCGAAGAAGCGGCTCAGCGTTTCGGCGCGGGCACGGATGCCTTCCCACTCGATATACTGGGACTGCGCGCCCATCAACGCTTCCTTGTACGCCAGAATTCGATGGTCCGCCCAGTCACGGCTCTCGGGCGTGACCTTGACCACGGCGATGCCCTCACTCATGAATATCTCGCCGTTCTCGGCCTTCTCGGCCAGGCTGCTGCCTGCGCCGCTCTTCCAGTCATCGATTTGTTCCATCAGTGCGACGCCCGGGTCAACCGGCGCAGGCTGTGCAGCAGCTACAGCCGCATTGTCCAGAGCATCTTCGCCGGCTGTCATGCCATTTTCCGGTGCTGTCTCGGTCTGGGGCTGGGATGCTGTGTTGGTGGCAGAGGCCGGCGGGATGCCCAATGAGGTAAGAGCTACCGCCAGAGTGGCTTGTTGAAATATCTTTTTCATCATCGTAGTCCTTTTACCAGGCTGTGCCTTTGGCGCTGCCGAGCTTGCGGATAGGGGTTTCGCCTTCCCAGACCGCGAGTCCGTTACCCAGATCGGTGAGCGTCAGTTGGAAGTAGTACTCGACCAACTGGCGGCTGCTGTCGACGCGGTTATTGCGTTGGAGGATCTTGCCGGAAAGGCTCATGTTCGGAGCCGTCAGCTTCTGTGTGACGAGGGTGCTGCGATCCACCTTCCGTGACTGGCTGAGTTCGCCGTAGGCCGCGGTCATTTTGTCCTCGGCACCATTCAGACCGATCGCAGTCGTGGTCATTACCTTGCCGCTGCGCAGCAGTTCGACCCGGATCTTCTTCACCAACTGATCGGTGTCGATGCGCTGCATGGTGTCGTTCAGGACAGTTGATACGACCATGATGTTCTTTTTGCCGTCGTGGCGATCTACCGCGCCGGAACCGAGCATGGACTGAATCGACTCGGCCGCGGCCTGCTCGAAGTCACTGGCGCTAAGCCCCATCGTGACGGGCTCGTCGACGGCGCCGGGCGTCAGCAGACGGGTTTGAGTTGCACAGCCGGTGGTGATGCCCAAGATGGCGGCCAGGCTGATGACCTTGATTGCAGAATTCATTTTCATCGGTCGCTTCCTTGTGTTGTGGGAGCAGTGGGTGAGTCAAGATCAAACAGATCGATACGGAACGCGGTTGCGTCGGGAGAGCCCGCGATGCCGCTGAGCGACAGCGGCTCGGCCGGCCTCATGAGAGTTTGCTGCCAGCGCGAGCTGAGCCCCGGAATCTCGAAGCCCCGGGCATCGAACCAGACGAAGCGATAACGCAGTATCTGCTCACTCAGGCCGTTATTGCTCAATCGGACGCCGGCCTGCAGCAGCTTTCCAGGCGTGATGCCCTGTTGCACCGATTCGATCTGCAGATAGCGCCCGGCGGCTGGGCCCAGGTTCAATTGCGGGAAAGTGGGTTGAGGGGGCTGCACCTGACATCCCGTTAGCAGTAGGGTGACGGCCAGGCCCCCGCAAGATAAATGTTCATCCGTTCTGTCCTCGGTAGCGCTTGCTGGTCAGGCGTCGAATCCCTTGATCATGTAGATGGGTTTGGCACCAGGAGCGCTTGCCTTGACATAGACGATAGAGAACTGGCTGTCCGGCAACTCAACCTGCATCGGTTCGCTCAGTCCAGGAGCCTTTATCAGCAGCTTTCCATCGCCGGGTTTTCTCAGGCGCGCAACCTGTACCTCCTTGGGAAGGGAGCTCCAGCTGCGGGTATCGGCCTTTGTGGTCGAGGCCTGATAGATGCCGGCAACCAGACTGCCGGTCAGACCGAACTCCTGGCGAGCCTTGTATTGGATAAAGGCCTTGGCCAGTGTGCTGGCGACGGCTTCGGTAACCTTGAGCGGGAACTCTTTCTTGAACTCGGTCTGGATGACCCGGTCCAGACTGGCCAGCAGCTCGGTTTTACCAAGCTGTTTCTTGCCGGAATAGATTTCCAGATGAGGGTAGGCCTGTTGCCGCAGCGACAGTTTAGGAAGCGCAATCTGCGAGTATTCGACCTTGTCATTGACAAGGAACAGCGGGATCGGAATCTGCAGTTCTTCGACGAGCGGTGCCTCACCATTCTCGAAGATAACCCAGACAGCGGGGTTGAGTCTGTGTTTGCTCCAGACACCCCGTCGCAAGTTCTCGGCGACCTTCAAATCGGTAGCGACCGCGCTATTGTTGGGTGTCATGCCCGCGACTCGGCGGAGCGAGTGGCGGGCCTTGCCATAGTCGTCACTGTCCTGACTGGAAAGGGTGAAGTAGAGTCCGTGCAGGTAGTCGGTATAGGGGTTTACAAAGTCAGGATAGGTTTTCCACTCTTCCAGTTCGGGGAAGGCAGCATAGATAGTATTCTCTGACTCTTCCCGGCTTTTATCGTATTGGATCGTCGCTGCGGCAGGCTTGTTATCTTTAGCCTTATTCTTTTGATCGGAAAGGGTCTGCTTCTGTTTTTCTATTCGGCCCTTGAAGTGTTCTTCCGCACGGCGCTGTCGGTCTGCCGCACGATTGAACTCTATACGAGCATTTTGCAGATCCTCAAGAAAGATAAAATTCAGCGCCTTGTAGGTATTGACCATCACACCGTCATAGACAGTGGGCGTATAGCGATTCAGATTGTTATTGATAATGGTGGCCGTCACCTTTTCCACCGCTTTGCGGCCGATATGCTCGGTGTCTTCCTCTTTCATCAAGGCTTCAGCACCATCAAAAACACTAGCGCTGAGCGCATAGTCGCCACTGGCGGTCAGGGCGGTGCCAGCATGTAGTGACCAGAGCAGATCATTCGACGTTCCATCCGTCTGTATGCTACCAGCGGCCAAGGCATTCTCAGCAGCGACCCGGTATTGGCCGATGGCAAATTCCTCATCGAAGGTTGCGAGGTTTTGCCGGTTCGAAAGCGTTTGACAACCGCTGATAAATAGGACGCTGGAGAATACGGCCAGCCCCTTGATGAAAGGGTTTCGGCTTCTCATCGATGACTCCTTGTCTTCCTGAAACCGCTTTAAAGAAATCTGTCGCAAATTGGGAACAGAAGCGAAAGCTGGACTTTACCAGTAATAAAAGTGAACGAAAACAGATAATTGAGTAGGAAAAAGGTCCTATATCCGTTATCTGAGCGGAAGAGTTGGAAGAGTCGGAAGGTATTAGGAAATAATAGAATTTTTTTGAAAGTCGAGGAGGTTTTAATATTTCCGATTATCCCTTTTCGGTCACGGTCATAAGCTCTACGGGTTAATGAATGGAGCAGGAACGCTTCATTATGACCGCAGGCAAATACGTACTTCATATAAACCAGTTCGTTTGCGTACTTGTACCTGTTTTTAGGGATGACGGGCAAACAGATGAAGCTTCTTATGCTGAGTGGGTTATGCGGTTCGGATTGACCCACCGGTGCCGGTGCTGCTGGCTGTCTGATCGAAGGCTGTACTGATCCGTTTCGGCTTGGGATTCGTAACGGCTTCTGGTGTAGACTGGGGCGCCAAAGCGGCCTCGAGTCTCCGGCCGAAATCGTTCTGAAACGGAAGTTAGCATGAAGGACCACGCCCTGCTGCTGGTTAACCTGGGATCGCCGGCATCGACCCGGGTCGAGGATGTACGCCGCTACCTCAATCAGTTTCTGATGGACCCCTATGTCATCGACCTGCCCTGGCCGCTGCGCCGGTTATTGGTGTCGCTGATCCTGGCCCGGCGGCCGAAGGCGTCGGCCGAGGCCTACGCCTCGATCTGGTGGGACGAGGGCTCGCCGCTGATGGTCCTTAGCCACCGGCTGCAGCAGGCGATGGCGCCGGTCTGGACCGAAGGCCCGGTGGCGCTGGCGATGCGCTATGGCGAGCCGTCGCTCGAGAGCCAGCTGCAGCAGCTGGCATCGCAGGGCGTAAAAAAGTGACACTGGCGCCGCTCTATCCGCAGTTCGCCGACAGCACCGTGACCACCGTGATCGAGGAGGCGCGCCGGGCCATCGAGGAGAAACAGCTGTCGTTCGAGGTGCGTTTGCTGGAGCCCTTCTATGACCGCCCGCAATACCTTGAGGCGCTGGTTGAGAGTGCCAGGCCCCACCTGGAGCAGGAGTACGATCACCTGCTGCTGAGTTTCCATGGTCTGCCCGAACGCCATCTGCGCAAGCTCGACCCGACCGGGCACTGCTGCAGCATGCCCGATTGCTGCCAGACCGCGTCGGACGAGGTGCTGGCGCGCTGTTACCGTGCCCAGTGCTTCAAAAGCGCCGAAGCCTTTGCCCGGATGGCGGGGCTGCCGGACGGCAGGTGGTCGGTTTCGTTCCAGTCCCGGCTGGGGCGCGCCAAGTGGATCGAGCCCTACACCGAAGCGCGGCTCGACGCGCTGGCGCGGCAGGGCGTGAAGAAACTGCTGGTGATGTGTCCGGCATTCGTCGCCGACTGCATCGAGACGCTGGAGGAAATCGGCGATCGTGGCCAGGAGCAGTTCCGCGAAGCCGGTGGCGAGGAGCTGGTGCTGGTGCCCTGTCTCAACGATCACCCGGCCTGGGTGCAGGCGCTCAAAAGCCTCTGTGAACGGGCCCCCTGATGCGTTGACTCAGGAACGCTGAAGGCCGTATTTGCGCAGTTTGATATACAGGGTGCTCTTGGCGATATTGAGCTGCTTTGCGACCCGGGTCAGGTTGCCGTTCTGCTCCTGAATGGCACGCGTAATGACCTCCTTTTCAGCCATATCCAGGGGTTCTGGCTGGGCACCGGTTTCGTATCGGCTCCCTGCGCAGGCTCGTCCGGCAGGTCGTCGGGGCCGAGTTCGTCGCGGTCGGAGAGAAAAAGGCGGCCGTGATCAGGTTGGTCAGCTCGCGGATATTGCCGGTCCAGGGCCTTGCTGTCAGTCGCTCGATCAGGGCGGGGCTGAGGTGCTTCTTGCCACCTCCATGCTGGTCGTGCAGATGGCCCAGGATGTGTTCCGCCAGTACGGCGATGTCCTCGCGCCGTTCGCGCAGTGGCGGGATTGTCAGGATCATTGACGAGATCCGGTAGTAGAGGTCCATCCGGAAGCGCCCGTCGGCCACGTCCTGGTTCAGGTTGCGATGGGTGGCGGCAATCAGGCGGAAGTTGACCTTGCGTGGCCGGGTTTCGCCGATGCGGCAGATCTCCATTTCCTGCAGTACCCGAAGAAACATGGGCTGCAGATCCAGCGGCATTTCGCCGATTTCGTCGAGGAACAGGGTACCGCCGTTGGCGGCCTCTATCTTGCCGGTCATGCCGCCCCGGCGGGCGCCGGTGAACGAGCCCTCGATATGACCGAACAGCTCCCCCGCCAGCAGATCCCGCGACAGCCCGCCGCAGTTCAGGGCCAGGAAGGGGCCGGCGCGCGTCGGGCCCTCTTCATGAATGGCCCGGGCGAACAGCTCCTTGCCGACGCCGGTCTCGCCCAGCAGCAGCACCGGAATCGGTGCCCGCGCCAGCCGGCGGGCCTGCTCGACGGTCTTCAGAAACAGCGGGCTGCGCCCGGCCAGGCGGTCGAAGCCGGCTGCGGCATCGGACTTTTTCGTTACCGCGGCCGGACTCCGCGTACTGCGCACGGGCATTGGAATCGCGGCGAGGAGGCCGATACGTTCCCCCGGTGCAGGATCGGCTCGATCCAGGACGGGTCGAGCCGTGACAGCGGCGACGGTGCGGGGGCGGTTGCCGGCGGCGCCGCATCAACGCCCTCGCTCAGGTTCAGCAGCGGATTGTGGGGATTCAGGTCGATCTGGATGCCCCGTGCCGCCAGCACCTTCTCGGCCTGGTGATTGGCCCGTACCAGCCGGCCCTGCCGGTCGAACAGCAGCAGGGCGTCGTTGCCCGGCGCGCCGAGGCGGCCAATGGTCAGGTCGATCAGCAAATCCCGTTGTGCCAGCTTGTGCTGGGCCAGCTGGCCCTCGATACGGCGGGCGCCGGATAGCGCCAGCGCCAGACAGTAGTCGTGCAGGGTCTCCTTCAGGCCCGAAATATTGACGGCACCCAGCAGCGTGCCTTCGAAGGGGTCGCGGATCACCGCGGCGGAACAGGTCCAGCGGCTGATGTTCTCGCAGAAGTGCTCGAAGGCATGGACCTGGAGCGCGCGGCCGGTACTGAGGGCCGTGCCGATGGCATTGGTGCCGGCGACCGCTTCGTTCCAGTCGGCGCCCGGCACCAGGCTGACGCGGCGCGCCAGTTCCAGGGTGGCGGGATCCCCTTCGTAGCGCAGAATCAGGCCGGCGGGCGAGACCAGGTGCATGATGGTGCCGGACTCGGCCAGCAGGCTCTGGGCCTCGCGCATGATGATATCGGAGGCCGAGATCAGCTCCTGGTGCGGATGAATCAGCGTCTGGAGTTGATTCTCGTCGAATTCCTGACCGTGCTGGGCGACCTGCGGATCGACCCGGGACGACAGGCAGCGCTGCCAGGATGCTTCGATCACCGAACGCACGGTGTGGTCGGGCAGGGGGCCCCCGCTCAGCAGCCGTTCCCGTGCCGAGGCAATCCGTTTGGGATGCTCGACGGCCGTGGATCCCTTCAGCAGATGGTCGGGATGCATGGAACTCTCCCAGGTCGTTGTTCTTATATCAGTCAATCCTGAACCAGGCTGTCACGAATTACAACAGCGGCTTTTATCCTCAGGCCTGGATCCGCGAGGATCGCGATTTTTCAGACTGCTTTCAATGCATTTGTCGTGCGTAGGGCGTTCGATTAACGGTCGTCGACCGTTCGATTATCGAACGGTCCCTGGCCTGCCGGGCACTGGTACCTCCAGGACCGCTCTTTTAAAAACAACGGCTTGAGTGACTTTTCCGGGGTTGGCACAGCGGTTGCTCTTTCCTTGTCGAAGCCGGCGGCGCTGCATCCCCCGTCGCAGCCGGCCTTCTTGGGCCCGGCCGCCCGTCAAGGGCGTAGCCGGGCACAGAACAACAATAAAATTGAGGACTTAACCTTGAATCAATTAGCCAATCCCGTCGAAGTGCTGGGCATCGATGCCGGCGGCACCATGACCGATACCTTCTTTGTCCGGGCCGATGGCGAGTTTGTCGTCGGCAAGGCCCAAAGCAACATCAACGAGTCCCAGGCGGTGCTGGAGTCCAGCCGAGATGCCCTGGCGCACTGGGACAGAACGGTCGAGGATGTGTACCCGGAGATGGTGACCTGCGTCTTCTCCGGCACCGCCATGCTCAACCGTGTCGTCGGGCGCAAGGGGCTGCGCACCGGTCTGATCGTCAGCAAGGGCTTCGAAGACTTCCATCGCATGGGGCGCGCGATCCAGAGTTATCTGGGCTACGCCTTCGAAGACCGCATCCACCTCAACACCCATCGCTACGATGAGCCCCTGGTGCATATCAAGGACACCCGCGGCGTTACCGAGCGCGTCGATTCCATGGGTAATGTGGTGGTGCCGGTGCGCCTGCATGAAGCGCGCGAGGCCGCCCGCGAGCTGATCGAGCAGGGCTGCAAGGCGATCGTGATCAGCCTGCTGAGTTCCTACCTGAACGAGGAGCATGAAAAGGCCGTGCGCGACGTCTGTCGGGAGGTGGCCAGGGAGATGGGCGTCGAGATCCCGGTGTTCGCCTCCGTCGATTATTATCCGGTGCGCAAGGAGAGTCATCGCACCAACACCACGATTCTGGAGGCCTATGCCGCCGAACCGTCCCGCGCCACCCTGGGCACGATCAGCGACAGCATGAAGGAGGTTGGGGGCCGGTTCGATCTGCGCGTGATGGCCAGCCACGGCGGCACCATCAGCTGGAAGGCCAAGGAGCTGGCACGCTCCCTGGTCTCGGGGCCGATCGGGGGCGTTATCGGCGCCAAGTTCCTCGGCGAGAAACTCGGCTACGAAAACATTGCCTGTTCCGATATCGGCGGCACCAGTTTCGACATGGCGCTGATCACCAAGAACAACTTTGCCATTCACAAGGACGGCGACATGGCGCGCCTGGTGCTGTCGCTGCCGCTGGTGGCGATGGATACCATCGGTGCCGGTGCCGGCAGCTTCGTGCGCATCGACCCCCATGCCAATGCGATCAAGCTGGGGCCCGACAGCGCCGGCTACAAGGTCGGCACCTGCTGGCCCGACGGCGGCATCAACACGGTCTCGGTGACGGACTGCCACATTATTCTCGGCTACCTGAATCCGGAGAATTTCCTCGGCGGTATTCTGCAGCTGGACGTCGAGCGCGCCCGCCAGGAGATCAAGAAGCAGGTCGCCGATCCGCTGGGTCTGAGTGTCGAGGACGCGGCGGCCGGGGTCATCGAGCTGCTCGATCTGTCGCTGCGGCAGCATCTGCGGGCGATGATCACCGGCAAGGGCTACAGCCCGAGCGATTTCGTCTGCTTCTCCTACGGTGGCGGCGGTCCCGTGCATGCCTACGGCTACACCAAGGGTCTGGGCTTCAAGGAAACCATCGTCCCCGCCTGGGCCGCCGGTTTCTCGGCCTTCGGCTGCGCCACGGCCGACTTCGAATACCGCTACGACAAGAGCGTCGATATCGGCATCACCGACGAGTCGACCGCCGAGGACGTCGCGACCGCCACCGCCACCCTGCAGGCGGCCTGGGACGAGCTGCGCGGCAAGGTGCTGGAAGAGTTCCGCATCAATGGTTTCAAGGATGAAGAGGTGACGCTGACACCGGGGTATTCGATGCAGTACCTGGGGCAGCTGAACGATCTCGAGATCGACTCCCCCTGCCTGCGCTTTCCGGGGCGGCGGACTGGGACAAGCTGGTGGATTCCTTCAACGACACCTACGCCCGGGTGTATGCCGATGCCGCGCGCTCTCCGGAGCTGGGATATGGCATTACCGGCGCCATCATGCGGGGGTCGGTTGTCACCAAGAAGCCCAATATCCCGGAAGAGCCGGAAGCCGGCCCTGAGCCCAGTGCCGAATCACACCTCGGTACGCGGCCTTTCTATTACGAGAAAAAATGGGTCGAGGCCAATATCTACAAGATGGAACTGCTCAAGCCCGGTAACGAAATCAAGGGACCGGCCGTGATCGAATCCGATGCCACCACCTATGTGGTACCGCCGGGTTTCGAAACCTTCCTGGACGTGAACCGCCTCTTCCATCTGATCGAATGCTGAACTTTCGAGAATAAATATAACAGTTAGAGGAATACCCATGACTATTCAAGAAACCATTGTTTCTGCAGAAGCGAAACCGTCAAGTCTGCTGCGAAGCGGACTGACGCTTAACGATCATCGCAACCTGATGCTGCAGCGGACAAAAGAAACCGGTTTTTACGATGGGCTGGAACGGCTCGAATTCAAGGAGAGCGACCCGATCGGCTACGAGCGGATATTCTCCAAACTGCGGGCGGGCCTGGTGAATTCCAGGGAAGTGGCGAAAAAGATCGCCGCGTCCCCGATCGTCGAGCAGGAAGGGGAGCTGTGCTTTACCCTCTACAATGTCGCCGGCGACTGTATCGCCACCTCCACCGGGATCATCATTCATGTCGGCACCATGGGCGCCGCGATCAAATACATGATCCAGAACAACTGGGAATCCAACCCCGGCATCAACCCCGGCGACATGTTCACCAACAACGACTGCCAGATCGGCAACGTCCATCCCTGCGATATCGCCACCATTGTGCCGATATTCCACGAGGGCAACCTGATCGGCTGGGTCGGCGGCGTGACCCATGTCATCGATGTCGGCGCCGTCGGCCCGGGCTCGATGTCCAACGGCCAGATCCAGCGCTTCGGCGACGGCGTGCAGATCACCTGCCGCAAGACCGGCGTCAACGACACCCGCTGCGCGACTGGCTGCACGAGAGCCAGCGCAACGTGCGCACGCCCAAATACTGGATCCTGGACGAGAAGACCCGCATCGCCGGCTGCCACATGATCCGCGACCTGGTCGAGGAAACGGTGCGCGAAGAGGGCATCGAGGCCTATGAAAAGTTCGCCTCAGAAGTGATCGAGGACGGCCGCCGCGGCCTGACCAGCCGCATCAGGGCGATGACCATTCCCGGCAAGATCCGCACCGTGGCTTTCGTCGACGTACCCTATTCCCACGAGGATGTGGTGGTACCGTCGCCTTTCGCCAAGGTCGATACCATCATGCATGCGCCCTGTGAAATCACGGTCAAGCCCGATGCCACCTGGCGCCTGGATTTCGAAGGCTGCAGCCGCTGGGGCTGGCACACCTACAATGCCAACCCCGTGGCCTTCACCAGCGGTATCTGGGTGATGATGACGCAGTCGCTGGTGCCCACCGAGCGGATCAACGACGGTGCCCGCTACGCCACCGAGTTCCGGCTGCCCAAGGGCACCTGGACCAACCCGGACGACCGCCGCACCGCCCATGCCGATGCCTGGCACTTCCTGGTCTCGTCCTGGAGTTCGCTGTGGCGCGGCATCAGCCGCAGCTATTTCGGCCGCGGCTATCTGGAGGAGGTTAATGCCGGCAACTCCAACCCCTGCAACTGGCTGCAGGGCGGCGGCATCAACCAGGAGGGCGAGATCCACGCCGTCAACAGCTTCGAGACCGCGGCCTGCGGCACCGGTGCCTGCGCGGTCAAGGACGGCCTCAACCATGCCGCCGCGATCTGGAACCCGGAAGGCGACATGGGCGATATCGAGATCTGGGAGCTGGCCGAGCCGCTGCTCTACATGGGCCGCACCATCAAGACCAATACCGGCGGCTACGGCAAGTACCGCGGCGGCCTGGGCTTCGAGACCCTGCGCATGGTCTGGGGCTCGGCCGACTGGACCATGTTCTTCATGGGCAACGGCTACATGAACAGCGACTGGGGGCTGATGGGCGGTTACCCGGCGGCGACCGGTTACCGTTTCGAGGCGCACAATACCGGGCTGCTGGAACGTATCCGCAGCGGTCAATCGCTGCCGCAGGGCAAGGATCGCGATCCCGGCGAGCGGGAGTTCGAAAAGCACCTTGGCGCCGATGCCCGGGTCAAGCGCGACAAGCAGTGCATCACCACCGAAGCGATCTTCGAAAACGGCGATCTCTATCTGAACTACCTGCGTGGCGGTCCCGGGTTCGGCGATCCGCTGGACCGGGATCCCGATGCGATCGAAGACGACCTCAACCAGAACTATCTGCTGCCGGAGTTCGCCGAAAAAGTCTATGGCGTGGTGATCTCGCAGAACAAGGCGGGCGACTGGTCCGTCGACAGGCAGAAAACGGCGGCACGGCGTCTCGAAGTGCGCAGGGAGCGAATCGCCCGCGGTAAACCTACCCAGCAGTGGATGGAAGACGAACGCCAGAAGATTCTCGACAAGGACGCATCGGTACAGGTGCAGCAGATGTTTGCATCGAGCTTCCGGCTGTCGGAGAAATTCCTCGGCGAGTTCAAGGCATTCTGGGATCTGCCGGCAGGCTGGGAACTTAAAGAGGAAGACCTCGGCATTCCGATGTTCGGTGCCAAGCACCATATGGACCTGAGCGAGCTTCCCGATGTGCACCCGGTCATCATGACGGAGCAGTAAAGGCTTGGACCCGGAGGGGTGCGCGACGCATCCCTTTGCGGATCTTCCCGGAATTCAAAGAATAAAAGAGAGACTTGTCATGTCAACATATACCAAGAAGCAAGTATCGGATCTGGTCAAAGGGGATCTGGACTGGGATACCCTGCATCGCATGCTGTCGATGCCCAAGGATAAAGAGCGTTACAGCCATTACATAGCCGTGTTGCAGGAACAGGTATCCTGGGACGACCGGATTATCCTGCCGCTGGGCCCGCATCTGTACCTCGCCGAAACCCAGGCGGATAAAACACTGGTGACCAAGTGCGAGTGCGGCTACGAATACGGGGATTACAGGAAAAACTGGAAACTGAATGCCCTGATCCATGTGCGCGACAGCGAAGAAAAAATGCAGGAGGTGTATCCCAAGCTGATGGCGCCGGATACCGGCTGGCAGGTGTATCGCGAGTACTACTGCCCAAGCTGCGGCACCATGCACGATGTCGAGGCGCCGACGCCCTGGTACCCGGTCATCCATGACTTCCAGCCCGACCTGAAGGCGTTTTTCGACTGGCTGGATCTGCCGGCGCCCGTCAACGCCTGACGGTATCCCGATCAGATCCCGGTCCCCTGCCGGGACCTGATATCTCTGCCCGAAATGAAACCGGGTCAGGACCCCTTCCTGCCCCGGTTCCGCGCACAACCGAGGATAAAATCATGGCGAGTAACAAGAACGGCAATTCCGCACCCTTCTTTTCGATGCAGAAAATCTACCTGAAGGCGAGCAGTTTCGAGTCGCCCGATGCCGCGGTGATATTCGGTCAGGACTGGAAGCCCGAAACCAGCCTGGATCTCAACGTGAGCCATAGCGACGTCGGGAACGGGCGCTACGAGGTGGTCCTGTCCGTGGCGATCAGGGCCCAGAATGCCGGACAACCGGCGTTTGTCCTCGAAGTGGATCAGGCGGCGCTGTTTCAGATCGAGGGCTTTGGCGAAGAACGCTGCCGCGAAGCCCTGGGGGCGGCCTGTCCCGCGATCATGTTTCCGTACCTGCGCGAGACCGTGGACCATCTTCTGCTCAAGGGCGGCTATCCGCCGCTGCTGCTGGCGCCGATCAATTTCGATGCGCTTTACGCCGACAAACAGCGTCGGTCGGCTTGATCGGGTATCGTTGCCAGGCGCCCAAAATCTACACGTAACCCGTAACCCGTAACCCCATTTTAAGCTTCGTTTTAACTGCACGGCGGCATGCTGATCTTCGACGAAAGAGGAGATCGGCAATGAACACTTTCCCATCGAAACAGAATGCGAACGGCGGGGTTCCGGTCTGGGACCCGCTGGTGCGCATCTTTCACTGGTCGCTGGTGGGCTTTTTCATGCTCGCCTGGCTCACCGAAGACGAACTCCAGGGCCTGCATCAGTGGTCCGGCTATGCCGTGGCCGGCCTGGTGGGATTCAGGGTGATCTGGGGCCTGATCGGTACCCGCCATGCCCGATTCAGCGATTTCGTGCGCGGTCCGCGCGAGATCCGGGCCTATCTGAAAACGCTGCTGACCCGACATCCACGCCATTACCTGGGCCACAACCCGGCCGGCGGCGCCATGGTGGTGCTGATGCTGGTCGGCCTCTCGGCCCTGACGCTCACCGGCATGATGCTGGCGGCCGCTGACGGCTCCGGGCCCTGGTCGGTACCTGGCTCGGCAGCTTTTCCGAGCACGATGTCGAGGAGGTGCACGAGTTCTTCGCCAACCTGATGCTGCTGCTGGTGTTCGTGCATGTCGGCGGTGTACTGGTCAGCAGTCTGCTGCACCGCGAGAATCTGGTGCGGTCGATGATCACCGGGCGCAAGAAGCTGCCCGAGTCGAAACAGGAGGCTGAGGCATGCGCAAGCGAAGCCAAGTCGCGGTCCTAGTCCTGGCACTGGGGGCGACGGCGGCAGGCTCCGCCGTGGCCTCGGAGGCGGTGCAACTGCTTCTGCAGCAGTACCGGCAGCAGGGCGTCGGGGCATTCGACGCCGATGCCGGAGCCGAGTTCTGGCAGAAAGCGTTCGACGGACGCAGCTGCACCAGCTGTCATACCGCGGACCCGAGGGTCCTCGGCAGGCATCGGCAGACCGGCAAGCCGATCGAGCCGATGGCGCCTTCGGTCAATCCGCGGCGTCTGACCGAGGTCAGGCAGATGAACAAGTGGTTCTACCGTAACTGCAACTGGACCCTGGGACGTGAATGCACGGCACAGGAAAAGGGCAATCTGCTGATCTGGCTGCAGGAACGCTAACGGCGAGGATGACGATATGAATCGATGGTTGAATGGCATGCGCTGGACGCTCGGCGCACTGACGATAGGTGCCGCTTTATCGTTGGGCGGCCTGGGACTGGCGGGCCTGATCGCAGGCGAGGGTGCCTGGGCCGGTGACGAGGGCGAACGGGAAACGCGGGAGCACCGCTCCGGGGACGCGAGGCCCGCTACTACCGTCCCGATCCGCTCTATGTCGAGGAGTGTTCGGCCTGTCATCTGGCCTATCCTGCCGAGATGTTGCCGGCGCGCAGCTGGCAGGCGATCATGGCGGGGCTCGAGGATCACTTCGGCGAAAATTCGGCGCTGATGCCGGAAACGGCGCAGAAGATCGGCGCCTATCTGAACGAAAGGGCGGCGGATACCGGATCGCGTTACAGGCGCGCGGTCGCGGTCGATGAAACGCCGATGCGCATCACGCAGTTGCCCTGGTTTCAGGACAAGCACGATGAGGTGCCTGATCGCCTGGTCGGGCCGGATACCGGGGTGCAGAGCTTCAGCCAGTGCCAGGCTTGTCACGGCGACGCGGCAGAACGAGGTATATTTGATGAAGATACCGTGGATATTCCAGGTTTTGGTCGCTGGGACGATTAGTCTGGCGGCATCATTGGCGCTGGGTGACAAGCGGATCGACCAGGACGAGGCCCAGGCGCTGGTGGAGCAGGGGCAGATGCTATCCCTCGAGCAGCTGCTGGCGTTGCATGCGGATCTTTTACGCGGCCAGCTGCTTGACCTGGAGCTGGAGCGTGAACAGGACCGGCTGATCTACGAGGTCGAGGTGCTGGGCGAGGATGGACGGGTGCGGGAGTTCGAGCTCGATGCCGCCAGTGGCGAGCTGATCAGGGAGTCATTCGATGATTAGGAGGACAGGGGATGCGTCTGTTGCTGGTGGAGGACGATCGGGCGCTGGTGGACCAGCTGAAGCCGCGTCTGCAGAAGGCCGGTTTCGCCGTCGAGGTCGCCGGTGACGGCGAGGATGCGGCCTTTCTCGGCGAGGAGGAGGATTTCGATGCGGTGATCCTCGACCTCGGTTTGCCGCGCAGGCCCGGACTGGACGTGCTGCGGGGCTGGCGTGCCGCCGGCCTGCGGATGCCGGTGCTGATCCTGACCGCGCGTGACGCCTGGCACGAACGGGTCGACGGCCTCAAGGCCGGTGCCGACGATTACCTCGGCAAGCCTTTTCATGTCGAAGAGCTGCTGGCCCGGCTCGAGGCACTGATTCGCCGCAACCACGGCCAGGCCAGCCCGACTCTCAGCGCCGCTGGCCTGACGCTCGATGCCGACCGGCAGCAGGTGCAGGACCGCGACGGTGAATGGCAGACGCTGACCGGCATCGAGTTTCGCCTGCTGCGCTACCTGATGCTCAATGCCGGCCGGGTACTGTCGAAGACCGAGCTGAGCGAGCATGTCTACGAAGAGGAACAGCTGCGCGACAGCAATGTGATCGAGGTCTATATCAACCGGCTGCGGCAACGCTTCGGCCGCGACCTGATCGAGACCCGGCGCGGTCAGGGATACTGTCTTGTCGACCGGCGGGAGCCGGCATGAGGTTTTTCGCCACGGCGGGGCCAGAGGCGAGCCTTGAGCGCCTTATCCGTCACAGGCTGCTGCTGGTGCTGTTGCTGGTGTCTGGCATGCTGCTGGCGCTGCTGCACCGGCAATCAATGCCCTGACCGCGGACTTTGTCCGCTCCCGCCTCGAACACGACGCCGAGAGTCTGATTGCGGCCCTGCAGCCGACGGACGACCGCTGGCGGCTGACCGAATCGGCGCTGCCGCTGGTCTACCAGCGTGCCCGTTCGGGCCACTATTTTATCCTGCAATACGACGACCGGAAGCTGCGTTCCCGCTCGCTCTGGGACCTCTCCATCGCCCCTGAGCCCCTGCCGGTGGGCGCGGCCCGCAGCCATGAACTGCGCCCCGCGATCCGCGATCAGTACTGGCTGGTGCTGGAGCAGGGCTTCCGCAAGGGCGATACCGATTTCAGCCTCTGGATCGCCGAGGATATAGCGCCGCTGCGCGCGATCCAGTACCGCTACGAGCGGTACGCCCTGGTGCCGGTATTGCTGTCGATTCCGCTGCTGCTGATCTGGCAGGGCCTGGTGCTGCGCCGCGGTTTTGGCCGTCTCGAACCGCTGCGCCGGGCACTGGCCGAGCAGAGCGCCGGCAGTGCCGCCGAACTGCCGGCCGGGGTTCCGGCCGAGGTGCAACCGCTGGTCGATGCGATCCGGCAGCGGCTCAACCGCTCGGGCGAACAAATCCAGCGTTCCCGCACCGCGCTCGGCAACCTGGCCCATGAGCTGAAAAGGCCGCTGCAGCAGTTGCACTGGCTGGCAGAAAACTGCGAACAGGACGCGCTGCAACGGTCGTTGCGGGAGGTGCACGATCAGCTGCGCCGGCGCATCGACAGCGAACTGCGACGTGCCCGTATTGCCGGCGCGCCGTCGCCGGGGCAGCAGTTCGTGCCGCAGGAGGAGGTCCCGCACCTGGTCCGGTTGCTGGAGCTCTCGGGGCGCCGTGATATCGGCTTCGACGGCCGGCTGCCCGAAGGAGCCCTGCCGTTCGATCGTGACGACATGATCGAACTGCTCGGCAATCTGCTCGACAATGGCTGGCGCCACGCCCGCTCGCGGGTGCGCCTCTGTATCGACCGGGCGCCTGGCGGCTGGCTGATGCGGGTCGAGGACGACGGCCCGGGTGTGAACGAGAAGGACCTCGAACGCCTGACCCGGCGCGGGCTGCGGCTCGATGAACAGGAACAGGGGGAAGGGCACGGACTGGGGCTGTCGATCTGCGCGGCCGTTGTCGCCAGTTACGACGGCCGGCTCGCGTTCAGCCGGTCGGCGCTGGGCGGGCTGTGCGTCGAAATAGAGCTGCCGGCATGACGCCTCGATAAGAGACGACATACCTGATCTGTAATCGGCAAAGCGGTGCGGTTCGCGTTGCTCACCAGCACCCTAGGCAATATATCGGAGAAAATCTGTAGGTTGGGCGTTGGCCCGACTTGGCGGATTACGCGACGCCCGGGCTGTCTGCCAGTTTCAAGCGAAGGCAGGGGGCGTCGCTAATCCGCCCTAAGGGGCTTTGATGCCTGTTCGAGAGACCACCAGCCGGGCAGCAGGCTACGCACCTCGGGGCGGCCGAAACGGTCGTCGATCAGTACCACCGTGCCCCGGTCCTCGGGCGTGCGGATCACCCGGCCGGCGGCCTGGACCACCTTCTGCATGCCGGGGAACAGGTAGGCGTAGTCGTAGCCGCGGCCGAAACGACGCTGTAGCCGCTTGCGCAGTTCCTCGTGCCAGGCGTCGAAGGGCGGCAGTCCGAGGGTGGCGACAAAGGCGCCGATCAGACGGCGGCCGGGCAGGTCGATGCCTTCGGCGAAGGCGCCGCCGAGCACCGCGAAGCCGATACCCTGGCCGTCTTCGGCGAAGCCGTCGATAAAGGCCCGGCGCGCGTCCTGCGACATGCCCGGCTGCTGGCACCAGAGCGGGATCTCGGGTGCCGTCTGCTGCAGCCGTTCGTAGACCTGTTGCAGGTAGGCGAAGCTGCTGAAGTAGGCCAGATAGTTGCCGGACTGCCGGCGGTACTGTTGCTGCAGCACCTGCACGATGGGATCGACCGAGGCCTGGCGGTGCTGATAGCGGGTACTGATGCCGGTTTCGAGCCGGGCCTCGAGCTGATGGGCGGCGAAGGGGCTCTCGACCTCCTGCCAGACCGTCGACTCCGGCAGGCCGAGCAGGTCGCGGTGATAGGGCGCCGGTGTCAGGGTGGCCGAGA
Source organism: Marinobacterium aestuariivivens (assembly GCF_042661465.1). NCBI lineage: Bacteria > Pseudomonadati > Pseudomonadota > Gammaproteobacteria > Oceanospirillales > Oceanospirillaceae > Marinobacterium > Marinobacterium aestuariivivens. Next base: position 3,655,396 of record NZ_JBHSWE010000001.1, read on the forward strand.
ACAGGGTGCAGCTGTGGCTGGCTTCGAAGCGCGGCGACAGGAAATCCGCCGGTATCAGGTTGCGCAGCGCCAGTTTCGCCCGGCCGCGGCCGCTGCGGCTCAGCTCGCACAGCGAGTGATCGCCGAAATCTTCGGCCAGGCGCAGATAGCGGATCGCCTCGAACAGCAGTTCCTGCAGTTCGGCATCGGCCGGCGCCTCGGCGAGATACTCGGTGATCGCGGTGACGGTACCCTGGAGGGCGCCGTGCAGCTCCCGTGGCAGAGCCGTCAGCTGGCGGCAGGCCGCGGTGTCGTCACTCAGTCCCTGCTCGCGCACCAGCTGGCTCCACTGGCGGGCCAGTGCCGAGAGCGGCTTTTTCAGCGCGGCAGGCGCCCGGCGCTTGAGGCCCAGGACCCGCTGCTGACCGATCTCGACGCTGTACATGCCCCTTGCCCGGTCGATCAGGTTGTGGGCCTCGTCGATCAGCAGGACGGTTTTCCAGTCGTTCTGCCGGGTCAGGGCATGGAGCAGGGCGTGCTGGTCGAAGAAGTGGTTGACGTCGGCGACCACCAGGTCGCTCCAGCGCGCCATCTCCTGGCCCAGGTAATAGGGGCAGATCCCGTGGGCCAGTGCCAGCTCGCGCAGCTTTTGCCGGTCGAGCGGCTGGTCACAGGCAGCGGCCGCCCGGCGCGCGTCGCCGAGGCGGTCGAAGAAGCCGCGGGCCAGCGGACAGGATTCGCCGTGGCAGGCCAGGTCCGGATGTTCGCAGGCGTGGTCGCGGGCGCTGAGCTCGAGTATGCGCAGCGGAACGGCCTCCGGCTGGGCCGCCAGCAGCTGCCCCAGGCCGTCAAGGGCCAGCTGGCGGCCGGTGGTGCGGGCGGTGAGAAAGAACAGCCGGTCGATCCGCTTCTTCGGCAGTGCCATCAGTACCGGGTAGAGGGTGCCGAGGGTCTTGCCGATGCCGGTCGGCGCCTGCAGCATCAGGTGCCGGCCGGTACTGGCGGCCTTGAAGACGCCCTCGGCAAGCGCCCGCTGGCCCTGGCGAAAGCCGTCGAACGCAAAGCGCAGCCGGCCGAGGGCGGCGTCGCGGGCATCGCGGTGCGACGCCTCCTGTCCGGCCCAGTCTCGGTAGGCGCGGCACAGCGCAACCAGGTGCGCCTGCAGCTCAGGTGCCCCGGCCTGCTCGGTCAGCGCGGTCTCCCGGTCGCGGCCGATATCGTAATAGATCAGCGCCAGCTCGATCGATTCGAGGCCGTCCCGGGCGCAGAGCAGGGCGCCGTAGACCCGCAGCTGCGCCCAGTGCAGCGCCTGCTGGGCCTCGGACAGTCGCGACAGGTCGCCGCGGTGGGTCTTGATCTCCTCGAGGCGCTGCCGGTGCGGATCATAACCGTCGGCACGGCCGTTCAGCTCGAGTCCCTCGCATTCGCCCGACAGCGCAAGCTCCGGTTGATAGTCGGAACCACGGCGGGCCTGAACTTTGGCGTGGCCCTCGATGCCCTCTTCGGCGGTTGGCGAGGGCGTATAGCGATGGTCCAGGCTGCCACTTCGGGCAGCGAAGTCGCACAGTGTTCTGACGGCGACGCGCATCATCGGCGTGGCCCCCGATTGCGACACCGGGATGCTGGATGGACGGCGCGGTGATCAAGCAGTCCACCCGGTTCGGCACTTCGTGCAGCGAAGTCGCACAGTGTTCTGACGGCGACGCGCATCATCGGCGTGGCCCCCGATTGCGACACCGGGATGCTGGATGGACGGCGCGGTGATCAAGCAGTCCATCCGGTTCGGCACTTCGTGCGGCGAAGTCACAGTGGGTGCGGACCGCGACGTGCATCAGGGCGCCTCCTGCCACTGCACATGGCAGACCGCGACCTCGAGGCCCTGTTCGATGCAGAATGCCAGCCAGCGCCGCTGGTGGTCCTGCAGCCGGTCGCCCGGGCCCTTCACCTCGATAAGCCGGCAGCGTTGTTCGTCGGGCCAGAACTGGATCAGGTCCGGCAGACCCGACCGGTATTCGCGCAAATCCTCGAGCATGCGTTCGAAGCAGGCGCGCAGCTGCAGCGGCTCGAGGCAGTCGAGGGCCTGGCCGACGAGTTCGCGTGTCAGCAGCGGCCAGTACAGGAAGGGACTGCTGATGCCCTGTTTCAGCTGCCAGGTCTCGAGGATGCGGTCGCGGTAGTCGCCGCTCTCGAGGCTCGCGAGGCAAGCCTCGAACAGCGCGCGACGCCGTTGGTAGAAGTCGCTGCGGTAGAGGTCGGCCGGGGCGGCTTGAAAGGGGTGGAAGAAGGCGCCGGGCAGCGGGGCGTAGATCGCCGGCCAGCACAGCAGCGCCAGCAGGCCATTGAACAGCAGGTTCTCGACGTAGTGGACAGGCGCTTCGTCGCTCGCGAAATACTCGGCCACCGCGAATTCGACCGACCCCTGGTCGGGCCTTGGCAGCAGCAGCTCGAAGGTCGGGATGGCCGGGGCACGGGGGCCGGGCGGCACCGCTTGGCCGAGGCGCTTGCCGAGACGCTGGCGCAGCCGTTCGAAGCCCTGCAGCTCGGCGGCGTTGCGCGGGGATGACAGCGCTTCGATCAGCAGCGGCCAGGCCTGTTCGCTTTCGCCGCGGCGCTCCATCAGCCGCAGCCGTTTCAGCCGCGCTTCCGGATGGGCGCTTTCGGCCCAGGCCTCGAGCGCCAGCGCCGGCTCGCCGCTGCGCTCGGCGGCCCGTCCCAGCGCGAACAGCAGCCGGGCGCGCCGTGTTTCGAGCCAGGGGTTGGCGTCCGGCTGCTGGGCACATCGGCCCAGACCCCGGCGGCCGGCTCGCCGGCGTCCAGGCGCTCGCGGCAGCGGTGCAGGTGCAGGTAGCTGTCGACCTCGCTGCGGGTCTGGAAGGCGCGTGACTCCGGTGCCAGCGGCACCGTCTCGTAGCGCTGGTGGCCGAGTTCGGCGAGCACGAATTCCGACCAGTCCTGGCGCAGGTTGCCGAAGAACATCAGCCGGATGCGCTCGAACAGCGGCATCGAGGTCAGGGCCAGGACCCGCTCGGTGCTGTCGGGCCACCACTGCGCCAGCGGTTGCGGGTCGAAATCGGCGGCACTCAGGGCCTCGAACATCTGTCCTTTGGCGGCGCTTGGGCGCAGGCCCAGAGCGTCGAGCTGGCTGCGCAGCGCGGTGGCGAGTTCCGCCCTGGTCAGCAGCGCGAAAAGCCCGGTCAGCGTCAGTGCCGGTTGCGGGTCTATCCAGCCGTCGTCGACCAGAGGCGCCAGAGCCTTCTCGCTCGGGCCGATCTCCGCGTAACGCAGCTTGCCGAGGCGAAAAAGCTCTCCCTTGCGCATCACCATCCGCACCAGCAGGGCCTGGAGGCCTCGGGCAGCGCATCGAAGCGCTCGAGACGTGCCCGTTCTTCGGGCTGCAGCAGGTCCGCGTGCCGGGCCGAGACCCAGTCCAGCACGGTGCGGAAGTTTTGCAGATAATAGAGCGGGTCGTCGAGATTGGCCGTCAGCGGCCGCTCGGGTGTCGGGTTCAAGGTGCAGTCCAGTACAACGGAAGCGGGCACAAAACCGTTAGGTTACGCTTTTCGCCAAAGCTGGCAACCTCAACTTTTGCAGGTGCCGGGGGCAATCCGATTTCGCCGGGCCTGGTGGTCGCGCTATCATGCAGCTGACTATCGGTACACTGGACTATGACCATGCTGGATCTGTCTGCATTGCAACGCGCGGTGATGTCCCTGGAGGCGGTCATCGGCGAAACCCGAAACGAGACCTTTATGGCTTCGCTGAACGAGGTTCAGCGCAGCGCCTTTATCGCCGGAGCCATTCAGAACTTCGAATTTACGTACGAGCTCTGCTGGAAGTTCATGAAACGCTGGTTGGACCTGAATCTCGGCAGCACCTATGTCGAAGGAGTCTCGCGGCGCGAGCTGTTCCGGTTGGCGCATCAGAACCGGCTGATTGATTCTGTCGACGACTGGATGCTGTTTCACCGGGCCCGCAACCAGACTTCCCATGTATATGACCGGAAAGTCGCCGATGAGGTGTATTCGGTGGCTGTACGTTTCCTGCCTGACGCGCGGGAGCTGCTGCAACGGATAGAGTCGAAGAATGATTGAGCTGTCCGAGGCGGATCTGGCGGCTGTTCGCAGGATCTTGAGCCTTCATCTCACGGAAGGACAAAGTGTCTGGGCATTCGGTTCGAGGGTAAAGGGCACCGCGAGACCCTGGTCGGATCTCGATCTGGTCGTAAAGGGGAGGGACCTGTGCCGCTACCCGACTACTATCGCCTGCAGGACGCCTTTGAGGAATCGGAGATCTCGGTAAAGGTCGACCTGCTGGACTGGCACCGAATATCGGAGGATTTTCGCGCGCTGATCGAACGTGCGAAGGAACCGGTCGAATATTGATAGCCGCATGCTGGCGTTCGGCTCGCCGTCAGCTGCCGGGATTCGCGGCCGAGGCTTCGGCGTTCAGCAGTATCACCTCGATCTCCTCGGTGATCTCTTCCTGACGGATCTCCCGGCCTTTCTGGGCCAGGGCTTCCAGGCGCTCGTCCAGGTAGCGCACGGCACCGTCAAGATGCTGGAGGCGCTGGTGGTTCTCCGCCATCAGTGAGCTGTAGGCGCTCTGGTGCAGCGCGGCAAACAGATAGTGATCGACCAGCTCGGCGAAGAACTGAGCCGGGGACAGGTACAGTTCGGGAGCGCAGCCGTAACGTTTCCCGCCGGGCGCAAGGGCGGTGAACGGGGGCAGCAGCGGTCGGACCCGTACCTCCTGGCCGTCTGTCTCGTGGTAGAACAGCGTCAGGTTCAGTGTACCGCCGTCCCGCTGAAGTTCCGTCAGCGCTTCGGTCAGCCGATTGAGCGTGCCGCTCACTTCGTCCAGTACCGAGGCGCCGTCGATGGCCCGGTAGAGCCGGGGATCATCCCCCAGTCGGCTGCAGAGCTTGTGCCCGCATGCGATCAGGCGGGCCCTTTTGTCGTCGTTGCGCTGTTCCAGCGCCTGCAGCAGACGTTCATTGAAATTGCCGCAGAAGCCGCGTTCGGAGCCCAGCAAAATATGCACCGGCTCGCCCCGTGCCGGCAATGCAAGGAACTGCGGATAAAAAGCGAGAAAGTCCGTGGCGGCCGCTTCGAGGCTCTGCATCATGGCCTGCTGGACTTCGATGCGCCGCGCCAGCCGTCGTGTCTCCATGTAGGCCAGGGATTTCATCGCGTCCATGATTTCGCGTGCTTCGCCCAGCTTGCGGAGGTGCCGCTCGAGTTGCTGCCGGCTCATGGGGCTGTGCCGTCTTCCGTCTTCAGCCAGCTGCCGACCGCCGATGACCAGCGCTCGCGGCCGTCGTCGAGCGTCAGCCCCGACTCTGCCGTCCTGCGTTCCAGCTGTTGCAGTATGCTGGCGACCCCGGCCGGCGGCAGGTCATCCAGCAGGCCGTCGTTGAAGGCCAGCATCCAGGCCAGCTGAAACTCGATCGAAACCGGCGAGAGCCGCTCCTGTTTCAGGATCTCCCGCAGCACGCGGCCACGGCGGATGCTCTTTTCCATGCTGGCTTCCAGCCGGGCACCGAAGCGGGTGAAGAGTTCCAGTTCCAGAAACTGCAGATAGTCCAGCTTCATCCGGCCGGCCTCCTGCTTGATACTGGCATGTTGGGCACGGCCGCCGATACGGGAAACCGACTTGCCGATGTCGATGGCCGGTCGGAAACCACCGGCGAACAGTTCGGCATCGAGATAGATCTGGCCGTCGGTGATCGAGATCAGGTTGGTCGGGATATAGGCGGCGATCTCGCCGAGGCGGGTCTCGACGATAGGCAATGCGGTCATGCTGCCGCCGCCGAGCGCGGGTTCGAGGCAGGTCGCCCGCTCCAGCAGCCTTGCATGGACCGAGAAGATATCGCCGGGATAGGCTTCGCGGCCGGGTGGGCGGCGCAGCAGTAGCGACAGTTCGCGATAGGTCTTGGCATGGGTCGAGAGATCGTCGTAGATCACCAGGGTATGGTGGCCGGTACGCATCCAGCATTCGGCAATGGCGCAGCCGGCGAAGGGGGCCAGGTGCTGCAGTCCCGGCAGGGCACTGGCTTCGGCCACCACGACAGTGGTGTATTCCAGGGCGCCGTGGTCGCGCAGCAGGTTGATGGTATCGACCACGGTGGATCGCTTCTGGCCGATCAGTACGTAGACGCAGAGGGTCTGCTGGCCGCGCTGGTTGATGACGGTATCCAGTGCCAGGGCGCTGCGCCCGAGGCCTTCGTCGCCGATCAGCAGCTGGCGCTGGCCGTGTCCGACCGGAATCAGGGTGTCGATCACCTTGATACCGGTATAGAGCGGCCGGTGAACGAAATCGCGCTCGACGATCGCTGGCGAGCGGTGCTCCAGTCGCTGCCAGCGGCTGCTGTCGGGGAAGCCTTCGCCGTCGAGCGGGTTGCCCAGCGGGTCGATCACCCGTCCGAGCAGGGCATCGCCGACCGGGATGCTCAATGGGGTGGGGCTGAGATGCACCCTGGTACCGGCCGTCAGAGCGTCGGTGGCCTGCAGCAGTATGGCCCCGATCAGCTCCTGATTGAGGTCGAATACCAGTCCACGGCTCCCATCGGCGAACAGCAACACATCGTCTATGGCGGCGGTCGGCAGGCCGCTGACCCAGGCAATGCCGTCGCCCACCGATACCAGCCGGCCCTGCTCGGTGATGCGAACCTGGGGGCGATAATGCTCGAGCCAGTCCTGCTGCCGGGTCAGCAGGTTTGCGGGTCGCCTGGCCGCCGCGTCATCTCCGTTCATCGCTATCCTCCGGCCTCGACTCGGCCTGCCTATCGGCGCCGCTCATTTTGTCATGGCCGTTCGCCAGCGCCAGGTCGGCAAAGCTCTGCAGTTCGTCGCGGATACTGGCCCGGAACATCCAGGGACCGATCGAGATCCGCAGGCCGGCCAGCAGCTGGGGATCCTCGTGAAAACGGCATTTGACCTGCCGCCCCAGCAGCGGCTGCAGACCCTGGCGTATCTGTTCCTGCGCCGTTCCGTCGAGTTCGAAGGCACTGGTCACCTCGGCCGGTTCGGGGTGTTCCGTCTCGCGTTCGCGAAGGGCCAGACGCTGATCTTCGGGGATCCGGGGCAGCGACTGCAGCAGCATCGTCTGCAGGCGCTGTTGCAGCTCGGGCCCTGCGCTCTGCTCCAGCAACCGGGCGGCGAAGCGGCCGGCCAGGCGCAGGGCCTGCTGTTCGAGTTGCAGCTTCAGTTCCTGCTCGCGTCGTTCGAGGCTGGCCCGCGCCTTTTCCCGCTCCCGCTCCAGTGTTTCGGCAAGCGCCGTCTCCTGCCGGGCCTTCTCCCGGTTCAGCTCGGTCTGCAGCTTTTCCCGGGCTTGCTGTCGCTCCTGCTCCCAGTGACTGAGCCGGCTCTCGAAGCTGGATCGCAACTGCTCTGCCTGCCGCTGCCTTTCGCGGGCTTCGTCCAGCTGCCGGTCGATGCCTTCCCGGCGACGGGCGATCACCGCCCGCAGCGGCTGGTAGAAGAAGCGCTGCAGCAGCCAGATGAGCACCAGGAAGTTGATGATCTCCAGCAAAAAGGTCGATACGCTCAGTTCCATGCCGGTTCTCCGCCGCCTTCAGGATGACGCCTGCAGCACGTATTCCAACAGGGGGTTGCGGAACAGTACGATCAGGACGATCACGAGCACGTAGATGGCCAGGGACTCGATCATCGCCAGGCCGATGAACAGGGTGCGCATGATCGATTTCTCGGCTTCGGGCTGCCGGGCGAGGGCATCCAGTGCACTGCTGATGGCCTTTCCCATTGCCAGTGCCGGCAGCAGCACGCCGATGGCGATGCCGATCACGGCTGCGACGGTCGAGGCCAGGGTAATCCAGGTCATGGCGGTCATGAAGACTCTCCTTTGTGCTTTCTAAGCTGTTGCGACTGCAGGCCGCCGGCCACGTAGATCAGCGCCAGCATGCCGAAAATATAGGCCTGTACCAGCGCTTCGATGATATGCAGCATCAGAATCGGAATCGGGGCGAGGAAGCCGGCGACCAGCAGGATCAGCAGGGCCGCGGTTTCCAGGCTCATGATATTGCCGAACAGCCGCACCGCCAGCGCAATGGTGCGGGTGATCTCGCTGATGATATGGAAAGGCAGCAGAATCGGGCTTGGCGTCAAATAGTGGCGCAGATAACTTTTCAGGCCCTGGCTGCGGATCCCGAACAGGTGCACCGACAGGAACACCAGAATCGCCAGCGCCGAGGTTGCCGACAGGTCCCGCGTCGGCGAATGGATGCCGGGGACGAGGCCCGAGAGATTGGCCACGACCAGAAAGATCCAGAGGCTGGCGATAAAGGGCGTCAGCAGGCGGACATGGTCCGGCGCCACCGCCCGGATGGCTTCCTCGATGGTCGTCAGGATACCCTCGGCCAGCAGCTGCACGGGCCCCGGCTGCAGCTGCAGCCGGCGGCTCAGCAGCCAGGCCGCGCCCCCAGCAGCGCGAGGATGCCCCAGGTGGTGACGACGGTGCCGGTGACTTCGAGCGGTCCCAGCCGGAACAGGACGGTGGCGAACATCCCCGAATCGTTCATGCGCTACTCCCGAATCAGCAGATAGACATTCATGGCGCCGACGACGACTCCGATGAAGATAAAGCTCAGGGTCCAGCGCATGGAGTAGCCGGCGGCGAGGCTGTCGAGCCACTGGCCGAGGTAGGCACCGCCGATGACCGGCAGCACGAACACCAGCCCGAGGGTGCCGATATAGATGGTCTGGGCCAGCAGCGTTGGCCGTTCCCGCTCGGCCTTCTTCATTCTCCGGGCCTGGCGGTCGACCTGCTGCTGCAGCCGGCGGTTGCGGTCGGCGTTCATCAGTGACCTCCGAACAGGCGTTCCGCCCGGTCCTGCCCAAGCTCCGACAGCCGACGCAGCACTTCGTCCTCCATTCTGCGCAGACTCTCCTTCATCGCCTGCAGTTCGTTTTCTTCCGCCAGAAGCTGTTGCTGCAGCAGGTGCGAGATACGTTCGTAATCCTCATCGAGCAGATAGCGGCGCGTGCTGATCTGCAGCCGGTTGTCGACGAAGTAGAGCAGGGCGCCGGGCAGTGCCAGGTACTGCCAGGGTGCCTGGCCACAGCGAAACCGGGCCAGACCGAAGATCAGTGACGTCATCAGGCGGCCATGCCCGGGCAGCAGACCGAAACTGCCCGAGGCGTCTTCGCCGACGAAGGAGGTGACGCCTTCGATCTGCGTCTGTTCGGTGGTCGAGAGCAACTGCAGTGAAAAACTGTTCATGTGGATACTTCCTGCATGCTACCTCGCATGTAGCAGAGTTCCTCCGGCACCTCGTCGTGGTCGCCCCGCAGGAAGGCTTCGCAGTCGTCCAGGGTGGTCTTGAGGGGCACGGAGACGCCGGGGATGCCGGTATGGGAGGCGGTGACCTTGAACGGCTGGGTCAGATACCGCTGCAGCTTGCGCGCCCGCATCACGACCTGCCGATCCTGCGGCGACAGTTCCTCGACTCCGAGCATCGCGATGATGTCCTCGAGCTCATGGTAGCGCGCCAGGTGTTCGCGTACCGATTCGGCGACATTGTAGTGGCGGTCGCCCAGCGTGTGGCGATCCATCAGACGGCTGCCGGACTGCAAGGGCTCGACGGCCGGATAGATACCCTTGCCGGCCTGGGTGCGGGAAAGCACCACCTTGGAGTCGAGATGGCTGAGGATCGCGCCGACGGCCGGATCGGTCATGTCGTCGGCCGGCACGTAGACCGCCTGCACCGAGGTGATGGCACCTTCGCGGGTCGAGAGGATGCGGTCCTGCAGCTCGGCGACCTCGGTAATCAGCGTCGGCTGGTAGCCGACAGTGGCGGGCATGCGCCCGAGCAGGCTGGAGATCTCGCTGCCGGCCTGGACGAAGCGGAAGATATTGTCCATCACGAACAGCACCTCCTTGTGCAGGCTGTCGCGCAGGTATTCGGCGTAGGTCAGGGCCGAGAGGCCGATGCGAAAGCGCACGCCGGGGGATTCGTCCATCTGGCCGAACATCAGCAGGGACTGGGGCAGCACGCCGGCCTCGCGGATCTCGTGCCAGAGTTCGTGGGCCTCGCGAATGCGTTCGCCGACCCCGGCAAACACCGAGACGCCGCTGTGCAGCGCCGCCACGGCCTGCATGAACTCCATCACCAGCACCGTCTTGCCGACGCCGGCGCCACCGAAAAGACCGGTCTTGCCGCCGCGGATAAAGGGGCACAGCAGGTCGATCACCTTGATGCCGGTCTCGAGGATGGCGCCGGTGCCGACCGCATCCCAGAGTGCCACCGGCGTGCCGTGGATATTGCGGTAACTGTCGGCCTGCAGCGGCTCGCCGCCGTCCAAAGGCTCGCCGAAGATATTCAGCAGGCGGCCGAGGCAGGCCTTCGTCACCGGCACATGCAGCGGCGCGCCGGTATCGTAGACCGTCATGCCGCGGTGCAGGCCGCTGGTGCTGTGCAGGGTAATGGCCCGCGCGTGGTGCTGATCCAGATGCTGGTGTACCTCGAACAGATAGGTCTCGTGGTCGAAGGACGCCTGCAGCGCCTGGCGCAGCGGCGGCAGTTTCTGACAGCGGATCACCACCACCGGGCCGTGGACTTCGGCAATGGTGCCGACGGCGGTGTGAGTAACGGTGTCGATCGCTTTGCTGGCCATGCTGCTCCATCAGGTCAGGCAAGTACTGATCCAGCATAGAACATTCGCGCTACAGGCCGGTTGATGCAGCGCAAAAAGGGGCCCGGAGGCCCCGAATGGGATGGTCCCGAATCAGCGGAAGGCGATATCACGCAGGAAGAGGGATATCTGCGGGAAAATCACCAGCAATACGGTGGCGACGAACAGGATCACCAGAAAGGGCGGCACGCCACGGATCACGTCGATAAAGGGCCGGCGGAAGACGGCAACGGCGGTGAAGATATTGCAGCCGAATGGCGGCGTCGCGGCGCCGATGGCGACCTGCAGCGTGATCAGCACCCCGACCAGCACGGGATCGAGTCCGGCGGCCTTGACCAGCGGCGCGAAGATCGGTACCAGGATCAGGATCACGACGATGGAGTCGACGAACATGCAGCCGATGAAGAAGGCAATGTTGATCGCCACCAGCGTCATGATCGGGCCGGCGCCATCGAGCCCTATCGAGGCGATGATCTGCTGCGGGATCTGGGCGTATGACAGCACCCAGGAGAAGGCCGCGCCGGCGGCGATCAGGATGAACACCACCGAGGTGACGGCGCCGGTCGACAGCGCGATATCGAAGATGTCGCGCATCTTGATCGAGCGGAATACGATCGCTTCCAGAATCAGTGCATAGAGCACGCAGATCGCGGCGGCCTCGGTCGGGCTGAAGATGCCGCCGTAGATGCCGCCGACGACGATGACCGGAAAGCCCATTGGCCAGACGGCGCGGCGGATCGAGGCCAGGCGTTCACCCCAGCTGGCTTTCGGCTCGACCGGGATGTTGTGGCGCTTGGCATACCAGATGCAGTAGATCGAGAACAGCACGATGATCAGCAGCCCCGGCCCGAGACCGGCGATGAACAGTTCCGAGATCGAGGTGCCGGAAATGACGCCGTAGATGATCATGCCGATCGACGGCGGGATCAGGTAGGCGAGGTCCGCGGCATTGACGATCAGGCCGATCGAGAAGCCGTCGTTGTAGCCGGCCCTGAGCATGCGCGGACGCATGGCGCCGCCGACCGCGACTACGGTGGCCTGGGTCGAGCCGCAAACCGCCCCGAAGAGTGCGCAGGCGGCGGTGACCGATACCGCCAGACCGCCGCGGATATGACCCATGAAGCGCATCACCACGTCGACCAGGCGGTCGGCCGAGTGGCCGCGGGTGATGATATCGGCGGCGAGGATGAACATCGGCACGGCAATCAGCGCGGCGGGTTTGACGCCGCCGATCATCTGCTGGACCACCATCTGCAGGCTCAGGTTCGGCAGGTAGAGGATGAAAGCCACGATGGTCGCGGCCAGCAGGGGCATCATCATCGGGAAGCCGGCGAGCAGCAAGGCCAGCATGATACCGAGCATTACTAGGGACATGGTGGGCGCTCCTGTTGTTATTGGGACTTGTCGGGAGACTGCCCGGCATCGCTGTCGGCCGGGTGGTCCTGGTTGTACAGGTGCATCACCTCGGCGATTTCCGGATCCTCGTACTCGTCTACGGTGGTGAAGGAGATGTAGACGTCCGGGTCGGACAGATCGAGGTTTTTGAACACCGTCAGCAGGTACTGGATGCCGGTGACCGCGAAGCCGACGATGACCCAGATGTAGGTCAGGTAGAGCGGAAACTGCAGTGCCGGCGTGACGCGGCCGCGGCGGGCGATCTTGGCCACGTATTCGAAGGCATACCAGGCCAGCGCCAGCATGGCGACGGCCGTCACCGCGGCGATCAGAATCATCAGCACCTTGCGGGCCCGTGCCGGCAGCACGTCGTACAGGGCCGACATGCGGATATGACGGCCCTTGCGGGTGACGTAGCCGAGCCCCATGAAGGTGATGATGACGATCAGGAACTCGTTGAGCTCCTCGGTGAAATAGATGCTCTGGGAGAACAGGTAGCGGCCGAACACGTTGGCGATGGTGTTCAGGGCCATGATAATGATGCCCCAGCCCAACACATACATTTCGGCTTTGCCGATGATCCTGTCCAGCAGCGTAAGCAGCCGGTGGGTGATGGAGCGGGAGGGGCGCATTGCTTTTCCCTCGGGTTGAGCGATTGCCTGATGGGATGTCATGTCTTGTCGGCTCATGGATGACTTCTCCTGCACGGTCGTGCGGAACCTCCTAAGCCAGGGACTTCAACGTATAACTTAGGACAGGATAAGGCCCGGTGGTAATGACTCCCGGGGCCGCATTGGCAGGGGGCAGGCGCCAGCCTCCAGGGTGGCGCCTTTGGCCGAACGGCTTACTGCATCGCGTTGACTTCGAGCAGCAGGTCGTCAAGCAGGGACTGGCCACGCTCGCCGGCGATCTCGACGTAGGCCGAATGAGTCGCCTGGCTGCGCTCGCGGAAAGCGGCGCGCTCTTCTTCGGACAGCTGGATCATCTTGATCTCGGGCCGGGCGGTCTTGATTTTTTCGAGCTTCTCGGCGTTGAAGCGCTCGACGATGTCGCGGATATAGTTCTGCAGTTCGTCAGTGGTCTCGCTGATCAGCTGCTGGCGTTCCGGACTCAGGGTTTCGTACCAGTCGGTACCGGACATCACCGAGGTGACCAGTTCCTGCTCGCCGGCCCAGATCATGTAGTCGGTGACCTCGTAGAACTTCATCTCCTCGATCGCCGAGACCGGGTTGATCTGGCCGTCGACCTGCTTCAATTGCAGCGCACCATAGACCTCGCCGAACGGCAGTGGCGTCGGGCTGGCGCCGAGATCTTCATAGGCTTTGAGCAGGATCGGCGAGACCATCACCCGCATCTTGAAATTGTCGAAGTCCTCGGGGCTGCGAATTTCGCGGTTGGTGGTCCAGACCTGGGGCCTTCGGAATAAAGGGTATGCAGCTGCAGCCCTTATTCTCGAAATCCTGGCTAAGGTCGTTGTAGATCACCTTGCTTGAGCCCAGCAGCTTCGAAATGGCGGCCGAATCGGAGGGCAGGGTGTAGGTCAGCAGAAAGAGCTGGGATTCCGGCACGATGGTGCCGAGGTTGCCGACCGAAACGTTGGCAAACTGCACCACGCCGTCAGCGACCTGCTCGACCAGTTCGGTCGGGGTGCCCAGGGTGCCCAGCGGATAGATGCGGACGGTGACGTTACCGTTGGTTTTGGCCTCGATGCGCTTCTTGAATTCCTGGGCGTAGCTGTCCATGATCGAGCCCGGAATCTCCTCGATCGCGAACTTCCACTCTTCGGCCAGGGCCTGGGCCGAGGCCAGGGCGATGGATGCCGACAGTACGGCACCTTTAAGCAGTTTCTTGAATGTAGTCATGGCGAATACCCCCGTCACTCTTGTTGGTTTTATATCGGATCGGCTCGTAACAGGTCCAGTATTGCAAAAGGCTATTCATCGAAAAATATAAATTTTAATATACTCATATTCGTAAATTTTATGTAAGTCCGTCAGGGGAAACCGCCATGTCCGCCTACTCGATGAAACACATGCAGACCTTTTGTACCGTTGTCGAGTACGGCGGCTTTGTCGGCGCGCAATCAGCCCTGGGGATGAGTCAGCCGGCCATCAGCACTCATATCCGCGACTTCGAGATCCGCCTGGGATTCCAGCTCTGCCATCGCGGGCGCAGCGGTTTCAGCCTGACGGAGAAGGGCGAGGTCGTCTATCGCAAGTGCCGGGAGATGTTGAACTCGATCTCGGATTTCGAGGCGGATCTTGGCGAGCTGCGCAATACCCTGACCGGCACCCTGCGCGTCGGGCTGGTCGACAATGTCATCACCAACCGGGATCTGCCGATATCCGATGCCATACACCGCTTCTACAGTCGCAAGAACGATGTCTCGATCCGGCTGCTGGTGCTGGCGCCGGAAGATCTCGAGCGCGAGCTGCTGACCGGCAATATTCATCTGGCCATCGGACTGTTTCAGAACCGCAGCAATTCCGTGACCTACCGGCATCTTTGCAGCGAGCGGCACGGTTTCTACTGCGGTCGCCGGCACCCGCTTTTCGACCGGCCCGAGAGCGAGATCAGTGTTGAATTGATCCGCCAGTACCCGATTTCATCCCGTACCTATCTGCAGCATGCCGATCTGCAGAATATCAAGAAGAGTCGCAGCGTCGCTTTCGTCTCGAACATGGAAGCCCAGGCGCTGCTGATTCAGAGCGGCAGCTTTCTCGGATTCCTGCCGACCCATTATGCGTACCAGTGGGTGGAATCCGGCGAGATGCGGGCTTTCGAGCACCTCAACCTGTCCTGGCAATCGGAGTTCAGCCTGGCGATGCGCGCGTCACCGGCGCCGCAGAACATCGTCCAGGTATTCGTCGGCGATATCGAAGCGGCACTGGAGGCCCGTTCGCAAGCGCGGGAGCGGGCAGATTAGCCTTCATGCCTGTCCGGTTATTTACATCAAATAATATAATATTAACATTCTGTGTTTTATATTTTTTGATGAAAAATGTTTTGCAATACTGCCTCTGTCAAAGCCACCCGGCCCTGTGCGCCGGGTCATGCCCAACAATAAGACCGGTCTCGGACCGAGAGCAGACAGAGGTCATCAACTATGAGTGGAAATGCCTACGAAACGGGTCGTCTGAACCTGCCGTTTGTCGGATTCTGCACCTTTGGCAAGAACCGAACCTGCGAGGATTGGGACAATATCAAGGCCGACGTGGCCTTTATGGGCGCCCCCTTCGACTGCGGTACCCAGTGGCGTTCCGGCGCGCGCATGGGGCCCCGCTCCGTACGCGAAGCTTCGACGCTGTTTTCCTTCGGCCACGGCGGCGCCTACTCCTACGAGGAGGACACTCTCTATCTGGAAGGCGTCAACATCGTCGACATCGGCGATGCCGACATGATCCATACCGACACCGAGAAGAGCCATGCCAACATCGAGTACGGTGTGCGCAAGATCCTCGAATCCGGCGCGCTGCCGGTGATCGTCGGTGGTGACCACTCGGTCAACGCCCCCTGCATCCGTGCCTTCGAGGGCCGTGGGCCGATCCACATCATCCAGATCGACGCTCACCTCGACTTCGTCGACGAGCGTCACGGCGTGCGTTTCGGCCACGGCAACCCGATTCGCCGCGCCTCGGAGCAGGAGTTCGTCACCGGCATGACCCAGCTCGGCATCCGCAATGTGTCGTCGTCCAACCGCGCCGACCACAAGGCGGCGGAAGATGCGGGCTCCACCATCCTGTCGGTACGCGACGTGCGTCGGCTCGGCACCCAGGGCGTGTTGGATCTGATTCCGAAAGGGGTCAACTACTACATCACCATCGACATCGACGGCTTCGACCCGTCGATCGCGCCGGCACCGGCACCCCGAGCCACGGCGGCTTCACCTACTACGAGGTGATGGAGATCCTGCAGGGTGTGGCGTTCAGCGGCGACGTGGTCGGCATCGACCTGTGCGAAGTGGCGCCGGACTACGACCACACCGGCAGCACCAGCATCCTGGCCGCTCAGGTGCTGATGAATTTGATCGGCTACGTCTTCCACGGCCGCAAGCTGCGCCAGCAGGGCTGACGAATCCATACCAGCAGTACCCCCGAAAAAACGCGGCCTCTGATTTCAGGGCGCCGCTTTTTTCGTTTGTAAGCAGAAGTCCGCTCCGCACTTGCAAATCAGGCGGTTATTCGACCGACTAGCCGGCGTACCAAGGGGGCCACGATTGCGACCGTTGGAAAGACCACGGGCCATGTCGTGACACAGCTCCTGACCTACTGGTCAAAAAATACCGGGTGGATCATCCCCTGTGAGATCAAAAGGACGAAAGCAGAGACGATGCAGACCATGATGGCAGAGAGCAGGGCACTGAAAAGGATGGGCGCGAAACGAGCAGGAATACGCACTTCATTCTCCTGGTATGGTTGTGATGGATAGAATGGTGGTCAACCCGAAGCTGTTCAAGGCGAGTAAAAGCTCCGGGCCACCCAGGCTGTCGCATACAGGCCGAAACCAAAAACTGCATGTGTGAGGAGGCTCTGTAGACGAGCAGCGCCGGGACGCGGTGTTCGGGATGCGGCAATGCCGGCGCCCATGCCCGGTTGCATCAACAGGAAAGGGGCGAGAACGGTACCAATGCCGACAATCAGTGCAGGGCCAGGCGTGGGCTGCCGGACCCATTCGATTCCCCAGATAGCTATCAGCAAGGCCGCGAAAGCGATACCGGTCAGGTAATGGACGGCCCAGCCGATCAATCGTTCGCCGCGTACCGGAGCCGCGGCCGCGATGGACTCATGTCGAAAGTGCCCGTCAGCCATGTGGGCGAACCAGCGGCCCACCAAGCCATAGTTGGGGAGCGCGATGCCGAGCAATGGCTTGCGAAGGATCCCCCATAAATCCATCACCGCCGTAGCGCCGATCCCGATGAGCAGCGTCAATCCTACGTAATCCATGAAGCTCTCCAGCGTTTGTCCAGTTGGGTAAGTAGTGCTAGCGTACAACTTCAAGTTCACTTGAGGTCAAGGGCCGGATTATGGATATCACCGAAGTCTCGAAGCGTTCCGGACTTCCCGCCTCGACGCTGCGCTTCTACGAGGAAAAGGGGTTGATCACGTCCATTGGGAGGCAGGGCCTGCGTCGACTTTTCGGCGCCAGGGTGCTGGAGCAGCTGGCACTGATCGCGCTGGGCCGTTCTGCGGGATTTTCATTGGACGAGATCGCCGGAATGTTAGGGGCTGACGGACGCCCCAGGATCGACAAGCAGGTGCTGGCAGACAAGGCGGAAGAACTCGACAGGTCTATTCGCAAGTTGACGGCGATGCGTGACGGGCTGCGTCATGCCGCCGTTTGCTCGGCGCCGAGCCATATGGAGTGCCCGACGTTCCGCCGACTGCTGGGGCTGGCGGCGTCTGGAGCCATTGGCAAGCCGGAAAAGGCGACGTCGCCACGAAGGCGCCGTACCGACAAAAAGGAGCCGCCGGCCGGGCGCTGAAGGGCGTGATTCGCCCGGAGGGCCGGGCTCCCACCTGGGGTTGGGTTCCGTGGGAGCTCGCTCTGCGAGCGAACGGGCACAAAAAGGGGCGGAACTTGCGTTCCGCCCCTGTGGGATGCTGATCTCGAGGTGTGATCAGGCGTTGGCTATCAGCCGAACTGGTTCATCGTGTTGTCCTTGCCACCGGCCTTCAGCGCGGCTTCGCCGGCGAAGTATTCCTTGTGGTCGTCGCCGATGTTGGAGCCGGCCATGTCCTGGTGCTTGACGGTGGCGATACCTTCGCGCAGCTCGCGGCGCTGGACGCCACCGGCGTAGGCCAGCATGCCTTCCTTGCCGAAGTAGCCCTTGGCCAGGGTGTCGGTCGACAGGGCCGCGGTGTGATAAGTCGGCAGCGTGATCAGGTGGTGGAAGATACCGGCTTCACGGGAGGCATCGGCCTGGAAGTTCTGGATGCGGGCATCGGCTTCGGCCGCCAGCTCGGTGTCGTCGTATTCGACGCTCATCAGTGCGGCGCGGTCGTAGGCGGAGACGTCCTTGCCGGCCTGGCTCCAGGCATCGAAGACCTGCTGACGGAAGTTCAGGGTCCAGTTGAACGACGGGCTGTTGTTGTAGACCAGCTTGGCGTTCGGCACCACTTCGCGGATGCGGTTGACCATGGCGGCGATCTGGCCGACGTGGGGCTTCTCGGTTTCGATCCACAGCAGGTCGGCACCGTTCTGCAGCGAGGTGATGCAGTCCAGCACGACGCGGTCTTCGCCGGAACCGGCCTTGAACTGGAACAGACCGGAGGCCAGGCGCTTGGGACGCACCAGCTTGCCGTTCTGCTTGATGACCACGTCGCCGTTGGCGATATCGTCGGCACTGTTGATCTCGTCACCGTCGATGAAGCTGTTGTACAGGTCGCCCAGGTCGCCCGGCTCCTTGGTCACGGCGATCTGCTTGGTCAGGCCGGCACCCAGGGAGTCGGTACGGGCGACGATGACACCGTCGTCGACGCCCAGTTCGAGGAAGGCGTAGCGCACGGCGTTGATCTTGGCGAGGAAGTCCTCGTGCGGCACGGTGACCTTGCCATCCTGGTGGCCGCACTGCTTCTCGTCGGAGACCTGGTTTTCGATCTGGATGCAGCAGGCGCCGGCTTCGATCATCTGCTTGGCCAGCAGGTAGGTCGCTTCGGCATTACCGAAACCTGCGTCAATATCGGCAATGATCGGTACAATATGGGTCTCGAAGTTGTCGATCTGGCTGACCAGCGCTTCTTCTTTGGCCTTGTCGCCGGCTTCGCGGGCGGCATCCAGGTCGCGGAACAGGTGGTTCAGTTCCCAGGCATCCGCCTGTTTCAGGAAGGTGTAGAGCTCCGCGATCAGGCCGGAAACGGCGGTTTTCTCGTGCATCGACTGGTCGGGCAGCGGGCCGAACTGGGAACGCAGGGCAGCGACCATCCAGCCGGAGAGGTACAGGTAGCGCTTCTGGGTGGTGCCGAAGTGCTTCTTGATGGAGATCAGTTTCTGCTGACCGATGAAGCCGTGCCAGCAGCCCAGGGACTGGGTGTAGGCGGCGGTGTCGGCATCGTAGTCAGCCATGTCCTGGCGCATGATCTTGGCGGTGTACTTGGCGATATCGAGGCCGGTGTTGAAACGGTTCTGCAGTTTCATGCGGGCGGCCGATTCCGGGTTGATGGCTCTCCAGCCGTCACCCATGGCGGCGCGGAGGCTGGCGATGGCGTCGATCTCTTGGCGGTAGTTAGACATGCTAGATCCCTCGGTTGTGGTTCAGCCGCTGACTTGGCTGCTGTAGTTGTTGTTCGAGATCCATACTATGCCGGTCTCGATCATAATTGAAATAAATGGGTTCTATTTGTAACATTCAGGAGAAAAATATTTGTCTCAACTGCCGATGATATCTGGCTTTGCGCGGGGGAGTCGACAATGAATCTGGAGCGGCTGGATCTGAATCTGCTGGTCTATCTCGATGTGCTGCTGCGCGAGCGCAACGTAACGCGCGCCGCGAGTCTTCTGGGCATTACCCAGCCGGCGATGAGCAATGGCCTGCGCCGGCTGCGCGAAACTTTTTCCGACCCGCTGCTGGTGCGGACCAGCGAAGGCATGATGCCGACCGAGCGGGCGCTGGGGTTGCAGCCGGTGATACGCAGCGTGCTGGCCACGGTCGAGCAGGCCGTGGAGCCCAGCGCGCGTTTCGATGCCGCGTCCAGCGACCGCGTCTTCCGCATCATGACCAGCGACTACGGCGAGTCGACGCTGATACCGCTGGTGCTGGATCGCCTGGCCGATACCGCGCCGGGGGTGGTGCTCGATATCCTGACCCCGAGCGACATGAGCTTTCAGGATGTGGAGCAGGGCCATGTGGATCTGGTGATCAACCGGTTCGACAGCATGCCCCAGGCGTTTCATCAGGTGACGCTCTGGTGGGACAGTTTCTGCTGCCTGTTCAGCCGCGACAATGCCCTGGCAGCCAGTTACAGTCTCGAATCCTATCTCGAGTCCGACCATGTCTGGGTCAGCAAGACCGGCATGGGCGCAAGCATGGGGATTACGCCTCAGGACATCAAGCGCCTGGGCTGGGTCGACGAGGCGCTGAAAAATTCGGCCGTCAGCGTCACATTACCGTCTTCACCCGGCACTATCAGTCCGCCGCCCAGATGGCGGAACAGAAGAACCTGGTGGTGACGATACCGACCCGTGCGGCGCTGTTGCAGAAGAACAATCCGCGCCTGCTGATGCGTACGCCACCGTTCGAGATTCCGAAGTTCGAGCTGAAGATGGCCTGGAGTCCGCTGCTGCAACAGAACCGAGCGCACGAATGGATCCGCCGCTTGGTGGTGGATGTCGCCAAATCAGCGGTAAAGGAATCGGCATGAGCCTGGCTACGGCCGTAGGGTGGGTGTAGCCGCCATCGCTTTGTGCTTTCCGAGTGGTACCCTGTGCGCAGCGGCGCAACCCACCATAGGCGCCGAAGGCGCCTTTGCCTCCGACGGCGCGGACCCCGACTAACTCACCAGGTGACGTCATAGCCGCCGGGGATAGCCTTGACGGCCATGGCCACCGCATCATGGGCATGCAGGCTTTCCTGGTGCTCCACCCTGATCCGGAAGTCTGTGCCATTGAGCGCGGCCTGGATGCGTCGCGCGGCATCTTCGCAGAACATCAGGTTCTGGCCGTTGAGCCGGGCGAAAGCCTGTTCGTCCTCCCGTTTGACCGCTGTCTGCACTGGCGTCTGCAGGGCGCTCTCGATGATACCGATCAGCCGCTCAAGCGGAAAAGTGTCGATGCCGGCCAGCCGGACCCGGACCTTGGCAAAGGAGCGCTGGCTGTGCGGTGTCGCCCAGCTACCGCCCTGGTGCTGCAACCAGTCGTGGACCTCGGTGACCGAGAGGCTGGCGCGGTCTTGGAACGACTGCTGCAGAGCGCCTGCTCCAGAAACCGCCGGAGACTGGTCGGTGTCACCGCCGTGCTACCTGCAAAGGCGTCCAGCAACAGGTAGAGCCGTGACATGTGGATGCCCTTTGCGTGCGGATCGCTCAGGCTGACGTAAAAGCTCGCCGCGCCCTGGCAGGGGACCTCGCCGCGTTCGGCAACGGCAAGCGTAAACGGAAGGGCGAGGCCGGACATGCCAACGGCGTCGAGGTTCCCGCCAACAGGGGGAAGATTGGAGCTGTCCGGGTCAGGCAGGGGGAGATTGAGGGCGCTGTTCATGCGGGACACGGATCCTCTTCAGTCGCTATGAAATTCCACCGGACGGTTTGCCGCTAAAAAGCGAACGGTTATGATGATGTTGTTATATTATAACAACGCAAGGTCGGTCTCTATCGCGGAGGAGTTCAGGACCAGGGCAATCGCACTATCACGAGGCGATGACAAGATCGTCAGGGTCGATGTGGTCGGGCCTGTCTGACACGCCGTGAACTCGTCCCTGAGGGCTCGGCTGCCGCCGTCCTGGCGGCAGACGGTCAGCCAGACCCGACCACATCAGCCTCGGCGAGCCCGGTGCCGGTACGAAAACGGCTTAGTTCCGGCATTTGCAGCAACCGTTGCCATGCTGCCGAACCCCAAGCCTTTCTTCGAATCCCTCCCCGATCCGCGCCGGACCACGCAAAACAAGCTGCATGGGCTGTCGGACATCCTCGGTATCGCCCTTTGTGCAATACTCTCCGGCATGGATGACGGGGAAGCCGTGGCAGAATTTGGCCGTACCAAGGAGGACTGGTTGCGACAATTCTTGCCGCTGCCCAACGGCATCCCCTCCCACGACACCTTCGGGCGCGTCTTTTCCCTGATCGACCCGGAGGCGTTCGAGGCGGCGTTTTTCGATTGGGCCGCCCATGCCCGAATCGGCGGCGACAGGCTGGATCAACTGGCACTGGACGGCAAAACCGTCCGCCGCTCCCACCGTGGTTCAGCGGCTCGTGCACTGCACCTGCTTCATGCCTGGTCCTGTGAGGCTCGCCTGTTGGTGGCTCAACGCCGGGTGGACGCGAAGGCGAACGAGATCACGGCCCTGCCCGAGATCCTGTCCTTGTTCGACCTGGACGGCGTCACGGTGACGATCGACGCTATCGGCTGTCAGAAAACGGTGGCCCGGCAGATCACCGAGGGCGGTGGCGACTATGTGCTGGCCCTCATCCGGCGCTTCGCCCTGAACCTCCTGCGCCAGGCCAGGGGCTCCAAACCCGGGGTCAAGAATAAGCGGCTGCGTGCTGCCTATGACGACGCCTTCCGGGCCTCGGTGCTGCAGCTGACGCCGCGAGTGCACTGAGGGTTCTCGCCGCCGGCTTGCCTGGCCATTGTCGGGTAGCGAGCCGGGTTCGGTGCGCCTGTCGGTTGGCACCGCGCTGTCGAGGGGTGGGGGTACCGCTTCAGGGCGACCGTCTGCCGCCAGGGAGGGCGGCAGCCGAGCGCTCAGGGACGACGTAAAGCGTGTCGCCCGGAAACGGTACCGCCGGCCCGGACTGGCACTCGCAGTCGTCAGGTAGTGCGATTGCCCTGAGTTCAGGACTGTTCAACCTTGAACAGCGGCAGCAGGAGTATGGCAAGGAGCATGAGTACCGTCAGCTTATGGCGGGCGATGTGGCACTGCTCAAGGGCAATGGCTGGTTCGGCAACGAAGGAGGCGGGGTGTACACCGCTTGCCGGCGGTGACTCCGGAGGACGTGGGCGACTCCTTCTGTCCCTCGATATTTTGGAATGAAGGCGCCAGTCCGGGGCTGAACGGGTGTGCTGGCGTATACTGTGCCAACATGTCGCCTTCTGGCGAAGGGGTCAGCCGTTTTGTCATCGCCTTCAGTCCGCCTATCCGCTAATGCCACACCCGGTTCGGCCTGGACGCCGCTGCGCCAGCCGGTGTTCCGGATGCTCTGGATCGCCTGGCTCACCGCCAACCTCTGCATGTGGATGAACGACGTCACGGCGGCCTGGCTGATGACGTCCCTCAGTGGCGAGCCGGTGATGGTGGCGCTGGTGCAGGCGGCGGCCACCCTGCCGGTGTTTCTGCTCGGCGCGCCGAGCGGAGCCCTGGCCGATATCCTCGACCGGCGGCGCTACTTTATCGCCACCCAGCTCTGGGTCGCGGCGGTGGCGGTGCTGCTGTGCATCGTAGCGCTCGCTGGCGTACTGACACCCATGCTGCTGTTGTCGCTGACCTTTGCCAACGGCATCGGTCTGGCGATGCGCTGGCCGGTATTCGCGGCGCTGGTGCCGGAGCTGGTGCCCCGGGGCGAGCTGGGCAAGGCGCTGGCACTCAACGGGGTGGCGATGAATGCCTCGCGCGTGGTCGGGCCGGTGATCGCCGGTGCCATCATCGCCTCGGCCGGCGGTGCCTGGGTGTTCCTGCTCAATGCCCTGTTGTCGATCGGGGTGGCGCTGGCGCTGCTGCGCTGGCAACGCGAGCGCAAGGTCAGCGCGCTGCCGGCCGAGCGATTCTTCGGCGCGCTGCGGGTCGGGTTCCAGTACGCCCGGCAGTCGCCGGAACTGCGGGGCCTGCTGCTGCGTGGCTTCTCGTTTTTCCTGTTCTCGATCGCGACCCTGGCACTGCTGCCGGTGATCGCGAAACAACTGCCCGGCGGCAATGCCGGAACCTACAGCCTGCTGCTGGCAACGATGGGCGGCGGTGCCATCCTGTCGGTGGTGCTGTTGCCGCGGGTACGCCAGCTGTTCGGGCGTGACGCGGTCGCCCAGTACAGCACGGCGCTGAATGCGCTGGCGACCCTGGGACTGGCACTGGCGCCGAACCTCTGGCTGGCCTTGCCGGCATTGCTGCTGGCGGGCATGACCTGGCTGGCGACCGCCAATTCCATCACCGTCAGCGTGCAGCTGGCGCTGCCGGACTGGGTGCGGGCGCGGGGCATGTCGATCTATCAGATGGCGATGATGGGCGGCAGCGCCCTCGGCGCCGCGCTCTGGGGGCAGGTGGCCAGTCTCAGCGATACGCGCACCAGTCTCGGCATCGCCGCAGGTGCCGCGCTGCTGGTGTTACTGCTGGTTCGACGGATTCAGCTGGAGTCGGATGCGGGCCCGGACCTGACGCCCGAACCGTTCTGGGACATGCCGGAGACGACCCTGCCGATCGCGCCACACCAGGGGCCGGTGATGGTGCAGATCGAATACCGTATCGATCCCGGGCAGGCCGATGCCTTCAAGGCGCTGATGCAGGAAAGCCGGCGCAGCCGGCTGCGCAATGGCGCCCTGTCCTGGGAGCTGTTCCAGGATGTGGTCGAGCCCGGGCGTTTCATCGAGTATTTCGTCGACGGCTCCTGGGTCGAGCACATGCGCCAGCACGAGCGGGTCACGGCCCACGACCGGGCGCTGTGGGAGCGCAAGAAGACCTTCCACCTCGGTGAAGGGCCACCGCGGATCTCCCACTTCATCGCCCGGCGGGTCAGGCGCGATTAAATAGCCACCCTGTACTCATCAGAGAGCGTTCAATGCCGCCTCGTAATCGGGCTCGCTGGCGATTTCCGAAACCTGTTCAGTGTGCACGACCTTGCCGTTTTCGTCGATCACCACTACGGCACGGGCGAGAATGCCCTGCAGAGCGCCGCCGGTGATGGTTTGACCGTAATCCTGACCGAAGCTCGAGCGGAAAGTGGAGGCGGTCGCGACCTTGTCGATGCCTTCGGCGCCGCAGAAGCGGGCGGAGGCGAACGGCAGGTCGGCCGAGACGCAGAGGACATTGATACCGCTGTCAGCCGCTTTCTTGTTGAAGGTACGGACCGAAGTGGCGCAGGTCGGCGTATCGATCGACGGGAAGATATTCAGTACCAGCTTCTGGCCCCGGTAGTCGCCGAGGGAGACTTCGCTGAGATCGGATTTCACCAGGGTGAAGTCCGGTGCCTGGCTGCCGACGGCGGGCAGCTCGCCGCAGGTTTCTACCGGGTTGCCTTGCAGGGTAATGGAGGCCATGTTCGGATCCTTGTTCATTATCGATGTTGGGTTACAAAGCCCACTGAGCATAGCATTGTTTGAGCGGCAAGCTGTAGATGCCCGGAGGACCGGGTGCCCACGCCGTTAGATGTCGCCCTATACGTTTTTTCCATGGTGTCGGGCGCGCTGGCCGAACAGAACTTTCCGGACGTCTGGGTCCTGGGCGATGCGGTCGCCCTGGCTGTCGTCGCGACCGAGTTCCAGTCCCCTTGCCACGGCGGAACGCGCCAGCATGCGCTCGTACCACGCCTTCAGACTGGGAAATTCCTCAAGGTCCTGCCCCTGTTTTTCGTGCGAGCGAATCCAGCCGACACAGGCGATATCGGCAATCGAGTAGTCGCCGGCCAGATAGTCGCGATCCGCCAGGCGGTCATCCATCACTTCGTACAACCGGTTCACCTCGTTGGTGTAACGCTCGATGGCGTATTCGATCTTCTCGGGCGCGTAGCCGCGGAAATGATGGGCCTGACCGGCCATCGGGCCCAGGCCGCCCACCTGCCACATCAGCCACTGCTCGACCTCGACACGCCGGCGCTCGTCCTGCGGATAGAGTTTCCCTGTCTTGCGACCCAGGTACATCAGGATCGCGCCGGACTCGAATACCGAGATCGGCTCACCGCCGGGACCATCGGTATCGACGATGGCCGGAATCTTGTTGTTGGGCGAGATTTTCAGGAACGCCGGATCGAACTGGTCGCCCCGGGTGATATCGATCGGGTGCACTTTATAGGCCAGGCCGCATTCCTCGAGCATGATGGCAACCTTCTGGCCGTTGGGTGTCGGACTGTGGTAGAGCTCGATCATGTTGCCTCCTGGTTGATCTCGGTGAGTGCATCGGCCAGCAGCTCCAGTCGGTCCTGGCCCCAGAACTGCTCGCCGTTGAATACATAGGCCGGCACGCCGAGGATGCCGAATTCGATTGCCTGTTCGGTATTGCTGTCGTAAATCGCGGCAATCTCGTCGGCCTCTGCGCTGAGCATCACCTTCGCCCCATCCTGGCCGCAGTGTTCAAGCAGATCCAGCAGTATGTCCGGGTCGGCAATATTGCGATCTTCCTGCCAGCAGGCCGTGAGCACCTGCTCTACGAAGGCGGCCGGGTCCTGCCGCGCCTCCTGCAGCGCGATGATGCAGCGATCGGCCAGAGAGGGGTCTGCCGGGAAGAAGCGTGGCTGCAGGTTCAGGGGCGGGCACGCTTTTTCGACCAGCGTTCGAGTTCTACCAGCCGGTAGTCGCGGCGAGGCTGCGGCCTTTCGTTCAATGGCTTGGCGCCGGACGCGGTGAATACCGGGCCCAGGCGGATCGGCAGATAGCGGATGTTCGCCCCGGCATCGGCTGCGGTCTGCAGCAGCCTTGCATGGCCGAGGTAGGTGAAAGGGGAAATGGAACTGAGGTAGTAATCGATCTGTTGGCCCATGGCAAACCTCTATGAAAAGTGGACGGAGACCTGTTTTGCGTGGCTGATACACAGTGTAGAGTGTGGGAGCCCAATTTATCGCGTCCCGGGAAGCGGAGAGACACTGCGGTCGTTACGCCTTCCGCGCATGGTCCGGTCAGCGATGGGGCCATCGGAGCAAGAACTGGCAGTGGCGCAAGAAACGAGGGTCGCATATCGCTACCGACGCTGCGAAAAAATAGAGCTGTATACAACAGACAGGATGCATGAATTTCGATGTTTGAGAAACAGGATCTGCTGGATATCGCCCGCATGCCGATGCCGTTTGGCAAATATGCCGGGCGTATGCTGATCGACCTGCCCGAGGAGTACCTGCTCTGGTTCAGGAAGAAGGGCTTGCCCGCAGGCCGGCTCGGGCAGTTGCTGGCGCTGACGCTCGAGGTCAAGATCGAGGGGCTGGAAGGGGTGATCCGGCCCCTGAAAAAATAGAACAAGTCCTGCGCACCGGCATATCAGCCCCGAATTAGCGCCTGGTCGGTGATTCCGGCGCCTTCCGGAGGGCGCGGCCCATCTTCGGCTGAAAGCGACATCTTTTTGGTTTTATACATGGCGTTGTCGGCATAACTCATCAGCTCCAGCTCTGAGGTTCCATTGTCCGGGTAGAGGGCGGTGCCGATACTCGTGAAAATCTGAAACGATGCCCCGGGAAAATCGTAGCGGGCGGATAACGCCAGATGAATTTTCCCGGCAACCCGTTCCACATCGCCGGACTGCCGAATGTTCTCCAGCAGAACAACAAATTCATCGCCGCCCAGGCGGGAGACGGTATCCGATTCACGTATGCAGCCGGTCAGGCGACGTGCCACTTCCTGCAGCAGCCTGTCACCGACGATATGACCATAGGTGTCATTGACCTGTTTGAATTTATCAAGGTCCAGATAGAGTACCGCCAGCCGTGTCCGGCTCCGGTGTGCTTTTCTCAAGGCCGTTTGCAGACGGTCCAGAAAGAGCGTGCGATTGGGCAGGTCCGTCAACTGGT
Source organism: Marinobacterium aestuariivivens (assembly GCF_042661465.1). Lineage (NCBI taxonomy): Bacteria > Pseudomonadati > Pseudomonadota > Gammaproteobacteria > Oceanospirillales > Oceanospirillaceae > Marinobacterium > Marinobacterium aestuariivivens. The sequence continues at coordinate 3,682,766 of NZ_JBHSWE010000001.1, forward strand.
CATACTGAGCCATGTGTTCCAGCCTGAGAACGATTTTTTTGCGCTCCATCGCGGTGGCAACCTGGGCCGCGACAAACTGGAGCAGCTCCATGTCCTGTTCACTGAATCGCATATGGTCTGCCGAACTTAGTACCAGCAGTGCGCCGAAAACTTCGTTTTGCGACTTGATTGGAACCGCAAGCCAGTTTGCGATGTCCGGACTGATCGGCTCATTGAACTGCGATAACAGGTCGTCGGATGTCAACAGCAGGCTCTGTCCGGCATGAATCACCCGGTCTGTCAGTAGGCTGGATATCAGCGCTTCGACATGGGGCGCTGAGCGAAAGGGGTGCGCCTGATACGGGAAGTCGAGTCCCTGCATTTGCGCATCATAAACGGCGACGACGAAATTGGTGGCACATAAGAGGTCATCGACGACCTGATGAATGCGCTGAAATAGCCCTTCCAGATCACCCAGAATGTTTGCCGCATCCGAGATTGCGTATATTGCAGCCTGCAGGGACTCGGCATGTTTTCGTTCGGTGACGTCCCGGGCGACGGCGACCCGGACCCGATCTGACTCGGACCAGCGGGCAGACCACATGATATGGGCCGTGCTGCCGTCCTTGCGGACATAGCGATTTTCAAAATGAGGCTTGGGTTCGCCGGCCATGATCTCGTTGACGGCATTGAGTGTTCTTTTTCTATCACCGGGATGAATGAAGGTGATCATGTTCCTGCCGATCATTTCATCGGGGCGATAACCAAAGATTTTTTCGCTGGCCGCGCTCACATAGAGAAAATTGCCGTCACGATCAACGACACAGATCGCATCCAGAAGGAGGTCGGTAAAATTTTCAAGGGGCACTTGAGCCGTCGCTTTCATGGGATCACTGCCGCGCCTGATACGCCCTGGACCGGACCCCAAGGCTAGTCACCCGTCTGCGTTCCGACAGCGGGACAAGGGTCCTGTTGCCGGTGCGCCCGACGAGGGTCGCGAATTCCAGGTCACGGCAGAAGTCTGTTGCCATCTGTATCTGCTCAACGAAAAGAAAGCGTCCATCGATCCGTCCTTTCAGCGAGGTCTGCGCAATCGCGCGGTAGCGACCACTGCCTCATGACGCCGCAGGGCACCAGTTTGGACCGATTCGGTTCCGGGCACAAGCTGGAGCGACATGGCGCTGCACGCTTCGTTTCGACGACACCCGCATCGGATGATCACCGAACAGCACCATGCCCCGGAAGGCTCCCGGCGGGCCCGATCCGTTCGGGTTATTATTCAGTATTACTGAACTAAAGACTCGAAAAGCTCCGGTTTTTTCCCTCGAGAGGTCTCTCTATAGTGGTTTCATCAACCCGCTACCAAGAGGAAAACAGCATGAAATCACTGCACACTGTTATCGATGCCGGCCAGCACTGGTCTGGGCTTGCACTGCGTCTGCCGCTGGGGCTGATCTTCGCCGCCCACGGCGCGCAGAAACTGTTCGGCTGGTTTGGAGGATACGGGCTGGAAGGAACCGGACAGTGGATGGCGTCGATCGGTCTCGAACCCGGTTTCCTGATGGCATTGCTGGCCGGCTCTGCGGAGTTCTTTGGCGGGCTCTTCCTGCTGGCGGGCCTGCTGACCCGGCCGACCGCGCTGGTGCTGGCCGTGACGATGCTGGTGGCGATCTTCTCGGTGCATTTCGCAAACGGTCTGTTCATGAGCAACAACGGTTACGAATTCGGTCTGGCGCTGCTGGCAGGTTCCCTGTCCCTGTTGATCTCCGGTGCCGGCCGTCTCAGCCTCGATCGCCTGATCACAGAGACGCAGAGCTGAGGAGGTTTCATGATCGAGATTCGTTACGCCGACGAGCGCGGCCGTGGAAACCACGGCTGGCTCGACAGCCGGCACAGTTTCAGCTTTGCAGGCTATTACGATCCCGGGCAGATGGGGCACTCGGTACTGCGCGTGATCAACGAGGACCGGGTAGCGCCCGGCGCAGGATTCGGTACCCACGGTCACCGCAACATGGAAATCATCAGCCTGGTGCTCGAGGGCGCGCTCGAACATCGCGACAGTGAAGGCAATGTCCATTGTCTTCCGGCGGGGGAGTTCCAGTTGATGTCGGCCGGCTCAGGTATTCGTCACAGCGAATACAACGCTTCTGGCTCGGAGCCGGTGCGCTTTCTGCAAATCTGGATCGAACCGGATCAGCTAGGCGGCGCCCCCGCTATCAGCAAAAGGGCTTCGGCGGTAACCCGGGACTGACGCTGGTGGCCAGCCCGTCCGGCGCGCAAGGCAGTTTGCACGTTCGCCAGGATGTGTATCTGTATCAGTTGCTGCTGGCGCCTGGGCAGACGCTCGGCCAGACGCTGGAGACGGGGCGCAGACAGTATGTTCACCTTGTGGAGGGTGACATCGAGGTGAACGGAACCTCTCTGAATGCCGGCGATGGCGTGCGGCTCGATGAACTGGTCGAACTGGATCTGCGAGCCGGTATGCGGGGGCACGGGGGCTGCTGTTCGACCTGCCCTAAACGTTTCGACCGGATTCAGGCCCGCTTTTCGTCACCGCTCCCGCCAGCGTTTTGACTTTCGCGGATCAGCCAGTCGGCGAACTTCTGCACCATTGGCGACACCGCCTTGGTGGCGGGCAGCACCAGATGATAGCCGTAGGCCGAGGTCGTTCGTTCCGGAATGACCGGCACCAGCAGACCCGAATCCAGCATCGAGTCGACCATCGGCAACCAGCCTATGGCGGCGCCTTGGCCGGCAATGGCAGCCTGCAGCAACAGCGTATAGTTGTTGAACACCAGGTCCGGTTCCCTGGGCCGCTCGCGTATGCCAAGCAGGGTGAACAGTCGCGGCCAGTTGAACCACTTGGCGTCGTATTCCGCTTCCAGCTGCAGCAGAGGCAGCCGGCTCAGCTCGCCGGCACTGTTGACGGGCCCATGCCGTTCGAGCAGAGCCGGGCTGCAGACCGGCACCACCGATTCACGCATCAGCAGCCGCGAGGGCGCCCGGTCGTCCTGTCCATCGCCAAACAGTATGGCAATGTCGATATTCGCCTGATCGGGTGTAATCCGCTGCTGGGCCGTTACCACCCGCACTTCGACGTCGGGGTGGGCGTCACGGAATCCCGAGAGCCGGGGCAGCAGCCAGAAGGCCGCCAGCGCGAAGTCCGTGGCGACATTGATCACGTCGTGGCTGCTGTCCTGTTGTGCAGCGGCAATGCCCCTGGCAATCCGGGACAGGCCATCGGACACGTCTTCGAGCAGCTGTTCGCCGGTTTCGGTCAGGCGCACGCCACGGTACTGGCGATAGAAAAGCGTGACGCCCAGGTCCTGCTCCAGCCGGCGTATATGCTGGCTTATCGCGGACTGGGTGCTGTCCAGTTCGCGGGCCGCGGCCGTGAAATTGCCAAGCCGGGCCGACGCCTCGAATGCCTGCAGTGTCGCCAGCGGGGGAGCCTGATTTTGCGTGACATAAGTATGGCTTATCGGATGCATGGGTTGGGTCCAGTTTACAGCATCGCTACTGCCGGACAATATCGCGTCAGCGGGCCAGGTCCGGCTCCCGGCAATGCTCGAGGATATGGGTCCGGGCCGCCTTTCGCAGCGCCAGGGCCCGGGACCAGGCGTCGCTGCTGTCCAGGTTCTCCGACGGTACCGGAACGGGCGCGCCGATCACCAGGCCGATTTCGCCCCGATAGCCATACCAGCGCTGGCCGCGCAGGATCGAGCGGGTGCCCTGTATCGCGACCGGAATCAGCGGCGCGCCGGTTTCGGCGGCGCAAGCGAAAGCGCCCATTTTGAATGGCATCAGCCCGGGGCTGTCCTGCAGGGTGCCCTCGGGAAAGAACAGCAGCCGTCCGCCCTGCTGCACCCGGAGCAAGGTACTGCGGGCATCGGTCAGGCTCTGCTCCGGGTCCTGGCGGTTGACGTACTGAACCGCCAGCCGCTCCAGCAGGGTGCGAAGAAGCAGATTGTCGCGCAGCTCCTCCTTGGCGACGAAACTGATGGGCTGGCGCAGCGTTGCCAGCATGACGAACGCATCCAGATAGCTGGCGTGGTTCGCAACCAGTACACAGGGACCCGTGGCCGGGAGCTGTTCGAGGCCCGTCACGCGAAGCGGAGTGCGGGTCAGCCAGGCCCAGAGGCGGGTCAGCCGGTGCAGGGCATGCCAGCGACGTTCCAGTCCCGGCAGCAGGAGGATCGAGGCGAACGCCAGGGCGGCCAGCACAAGACCGGTGGCGAGGGCATAGCCGGCAAACAGATGATTGCCGGCTGTGCGGCGAAAACGCCGCAATAGCGGTACCGTCGTTTTCAGCAGCAACCGGGTCAGCTGCCACCAGGGGGCGCGGATGCGGTAGTCGCCGCGGCGATAGCGCTCCCGGCAATCGGAGCGGCGCAGCTTGCCGCTCGACGTCTTGAGCAGGATGCCGGGCGCAAGCAGCACGACATCGTCGGGGGCTCGCCGATCAGCCGGGTGACCCGCGATACGGTTTCCCGGCGCAGGCGTTCACGTTCCCCGTCGTCGCGGGCACGGGATTCGGCCATGATGACCAGCCGCTCGGTGCCGCTGCCGTTGTCCCGCACGCCGAAGGCGGCGACGCGGCCGCGGCGAAGCCCCGGGATTTCGCCGACGGCGGCTTCCAGCTCCTCGGGGTAGAGGTTGCGGCCGGCACGGATGATCAGGTCCTTGCTGCGGCCGGTGATATGAACCCCCTGTTCGCCCATGTAGGCCAGGTCGCCGGTGTCGAGCCAGTCGCCGCAGAAGAGCTTCGCCGTTGCCGTGGCATTGCGGTAATAGCCGCTGGTGGCCGAGGGGCCGCGGAACTGCAGCCGGCCCTGCTGCCGGTACGGCAGCTCTCGGCCGGTCTCGTCGCAGATCCGGAGCTGGTGGCCGGGCAGGGCCTGGCCGCAGCAGACGAATTCGAGGCTGTCCTCGTCCGGACCCGCAGCCGGGAGGGCACGACCTTCACGCATCAGGGTATCGCGCCGCACGCGGTCGATGACCGGCTCGGTACCGGGGGCCGGGAAGGCCAGGGCAACGCTGCATTCGGCCAGGCCGTAGACCGGATACATCGCCGTGGCGCTGAAGCCGCAGCCGGCGAAGCGGCGGGAAAAGTCGCGTAGCGTGCGCGGATTGACCGCCTCGGCGCCATTGAGCGCCAGCCTCCAGCGACTCAGGTCGAGCTCGCCGAGCATCGCATCCGGTACCTTGCCGAGACAGAGTTCATAGGCGAAGTTGGGCGCGGCCGACAGGGTGCCTCCATGACGGCTCAGTGCCTGCAGCCAGCGGGAGGGGCGGCCGAGGAAAGCTTCGGGCGGCAGGCTGACCAGCTGTGCGGCATGGTAGAGGCTGCCGAGCCAGGCGCCGATCAGTCCCATGTCGTGGTAGAGCGGCAGCCAGCTGACGAAGACGTCCCGGCTGTCCGCGCCGATCACCCGGCCGGCCGTGCGAATATTGCTCAGCAGATTGGCATGGCTCAGGATCACCCCTTGGGGTTGCCGGTGCTGCCGGAGGTATATTGCAGCAGGGCGATATCGTCGGCCTTTGACGGGACCGCTTGGAGCGCTGTCGTTGCGGCCCTTTCCAGTGCCGCCGTGGTGACCACGGCCCTCAGCCCCGGCACCTGGGCCTTGAGCAGGCGGGTCAGGGCGGCGGCCTCGGCGGGGGCGATCAGCAGTTTTGCCTGGGCGTTGTCGAGGATGCCGGCCTGGCGGCCGAGATGGTCTTCGAGCTGGCTGCGGCGCAGTGGCGGATAGATCGGAACCGGTATGGCACCGGCCAGCAGGATGCCGAAGAAGGTCACGAAATAATCCCGTCCGGTCGGCAGCATCAGCGATGCGGTCTGACCCGGCGCCAGACCGAACTGCTGCAGACCGGCGGCGACAGCGCTGGCGCCCTGCCACAGTTGCACATAGCTGAGCGTCTCGCCACTGCCCTGGTCGCTGTAGAACTGGATATGGGTACGCTGCGGATGCTGCTCGACATGCCAGGCCAGCACGTCGGTCAGGGTTCGTGCCTGCAACGGGAGACCCGCCGCCGTCTCTGGCCTGGAGGGCGGTGCGGCGTCGGCGACAGGGCCCAGGGGGCGGCCCGCGCCAGCGCCCGCAGCAGATCGCGCGGCGTTTCGGCTTCGGCGAAGGTCTGGCCGGGCAGGCTGACGCGAAAGCGCTGCTCGATACGCGAGAACAGCTCGGCCCGGCTCAGGCTGTCGAGTCCCAGGTCCCCGTCGAGGGTGCTGTCCAGCAGTACCGGGCCCTTCGGCTGGCCGGGCCGAAGCTCCGAGCTCAATTCGTCAATCAGTTGCAGTAAGGTGGCGGCCGGCTCGGCCCCGGCGCGATCATTCGGCATCGGCAGCGCCTATCCTCTGTTCGGGTACCTCAAGGATAGATGAGCGCCGCCGACTTCAGGCTGCGTTTCGGCTGGTGCCGTCTCCCAGTACATCGACGAGGCAGGCACGGGACAGTTCGCCCTGCAGCTGGCCGTCGCTGCCGACAACCGGCAACGGGTAGCGGTTGTCCAGCGTATCGGGGATTACCGACTCGATCAGCGCATCGGGCGAAACCGCGGTCGTCGCTTCCAGCAGCGAGTGATCGATCCGCTGGCCGGGGTCGCGGGCGGCGGCGGCCTTCAGTGCCTCCAGGCCCAGCGTGCCCTGGTAGCCCTCGGGACCCACGTAATAGCCATGGTCTGTGCCCGATTTCTCGACTTCGGCCAGGGCATCGCCGATGGTTCCGGCCCCGACGCAGCAGGCCGCCGGTTTCATCACCGTCGAAACGGTCAGGGCCCGCGCCCGGTTGACGTCCTTGACGAAGGCGCTGACGTAGTCGTCGGCCGGGTGCAGCAGAATGTCCACCGATGTGCCTTCCTGCACCAGCACGCCATCCTTCAGAATCGCGATGCGGTCGCCCAGGCGCAGGGCTTCGTCGAGGTCGTGGGTGATGAAGATGATGGTCTTGTGCAGTTTCTTCTGCAGCTCGATCAGCTGGTCCTGCATCTCGCTGCGGATCAGCGGATCCAGTGCCGAAAAGGCCTCGTCCATCAGCAGGATCTCGGCGTTGGTGCACAGCGCCCGGGCAAGGCCCACGCGCTGCTGTTGACCGCCCGACAGCTGCGACGGGTACTGATCCTCGTAGCCGGCCAGTCCCACGGTTTCGAGCCAGTCCCGGGCCTGCTGCTGGCGGGTGTTTTTATCGATGCCCTGGACATTGAGGCCGTAGGCGACATTGTCGATGACGGTGCGGTGGGGCATCAGGCCGAAGCGCTGGAACACCATCGACATCTTGTGGCGCCGGAACTCGATCAGCTCTTTGGGCGACAGCTTCATGACGTCGACACCCTCGACCAGGATGCGGCCTTCGGTCGGGTCGATCAGGCGGTTGAAGTGGCGGATCAGGGTCGATTTTCCGGAGCCGGAGAGCCCCATGATGACGAATATCTCGCCCTTGGCGATCTTGAGGTTGATATCCTTGAGACCGAGCGTATGGCCGGTTTCGGCGAGAATGTCATCCTTGGTCTTGCCCTGGTGCACCAGCGGCATCACCGCCTCGGGATTCGAGCCGAACAGCTTGAACAGCCCCTCGATCCGGATCAGGGGCTGCACGGCATCTACATCATGCATTTTGAGACCCGCCCATATGTTTCTGGGTGCGCCTGGCATAGGCCTGGGAGACGCGGTCGAAGATGATCGCCAGCGCCACGATCGCCAGGCCGTTCATCAGGCCGAGCGTGAAATACTGGTTGGTGATCGACTTGAGGACCGGCTGCCCCAGCCCCTTGACGCCGATCATCGACGCGATCACCACCATCGACAGCGACATCATGATGGTCTGGTTGATACCGGCCATGATGGTCGGCATCGCCAGCGGCAGCTGGACGCCAAAAAGGCGTTGTCCGGGACTGGCGCCGTAGGCGGTCGCCGCTTCGAGCACTTCGCTGTCGACCAGCCGGATGCCGAGGTTGGTGAGCCGGATCACCGGCGGTATGGCGTAGATCACCACGGCGATGACACCGGGAATCTTGCCGATGCCGAGCAGCATCACCACCGGTATCAGATAGACGAAGGCCGGCATCGTCTGCATGATATCCAGCACCGGCGTGACGAAGGCCTGGGTGCGATCCGAGCGGGCCATCAGGATGCCGACCGGTATGCCGACGGCAATCGCCAGCAGGGTGCACACCGTGATGATGCTCATGGTGCGCATGGTGTCCTCCCACATGCCGAAGTAGCCGACCGCCAGCAGCGAGACGATCACGCCGAGGCAGAGTTTCCAGGACCGGCTGGCGGCATAGGAGAGGCCGGCGATGCAGAGCAGCACGATCCACCAGGGCGAGTCGAGCAGGAGCTTTTCGAACCAGACCAGAAAGCTGAGCAGGGGGTCAAAGAAGTTTTCGATGGTTTCGCCGTAGTTGCGCGAAAAATCACGATAACCCTCGTCGAGGGTCTTGCGTATGGCCAGCAGATCACCGCGATCCAGCTGCGGCATTCGGCTCAGCCAGGATTCGTCAGCCATGAGGGTTCCCCGTGCAGAAATGGATATTCAGGCACGTCCACAGGGAGCAGGCGTACCTTCATGCATTAACCCGGTGGCTGGTCAGAAATTTTCCAGTGCCGCGTTCACCTTCGTGGCGGTATCGTCAGACAGCCAGCCGGTCCAGACATCCTGATATTCCGAAAGGAAGTGCTCCATGGCGATTTCGCCGTCGGCCTGATTATCCTCCATCCAGGCCAGCAGCTCGTTCAGCTGATCGTTGGTAAAACTGCGCGTCGCCAGGTATTCGAACACCGCGGGGGCCTGTTTCGCGAATTCGTCCGTGGTGTAGGTATAAACCGGTGACTCCGGGTACATGGTGACTTTCGGGGTCTGGCAGTCCACCTGAGTGATGCAGTCGAGAAAATGGTCCTTGTCGACGCCGCTGCCAAAGTCGACCTTGACCATCTGGTATTTGCCGAGAATCGCGGTCGGGGCCCAGTAATAACCGAACCAGGGCTGTTCCCGCTCGTAGGCGCGGGCGATGGCACCGTCGAGGCCCGCGGCCGAGCCCGGGTCGACCAGTTCGAAACCGGCGCTCTCGAGGTCCAGGGCACGGAACAGATTGGAGGAGGTGATCTGGCAGCCCCAGCCGGCCGGGCAGCCGTAGAAAGCGGAGCGGTCGGGGTCTTCCGGATGGGTGAAGAGGTCGGCGTTGGCCCTGATGCCCTCGATGGTTGCGAGGCTCGGGTCCTTGTCGACCAGGTATTTCGGTACCCAGTAGCCCTCTTCGCCGCCGTCGGAGAATACCTTGCCGGCGACCTTCAGACGGTTTTCGGCCACGGCCTTGTCCAGCGAAGCCTGGAAGGAGTTGGTCCAGAGTTCAGGCGCGATATCCGGCTCCTGCTTTTCGATCATCGAGGTACTGGTCGGCATGGTGTCGCCGGGCACGAGTTCGGCGTCACAGCCATAGCCATGTTCGAGAATAAAGCGGTCGACATTGGCGATCAGGGTGGCAGAGTTCCAGTTCATATCGGCGATGGTGACCCGGCCGCAGGATTCGTCCGCCTGTACCGCAGCGGCCGACAGCACGAGCGGGAGTGCGGCGATCAGTGCTTTCATATCAAACCTCTTGTCATTCTTTATTTTCTGACATTATTTACCTTAGCAGCCTCATTAATAAATTAAACCTATACCCCTCCTGAAACAAAAGCGTTATGGGTGACGCTTTTCACGTAACGCTCCACCCGTCACTTGTCGATTCAGGCGGCGTGCGCCGGCGTGCCGAGGTCGAAACGCCCGATCGCCGTCTCGAGGATATGCCGGCCGATCGGCAGCGCCGAGGTGGCGGCCGGCGACGGGGCGTTGCAGACGTTGATGGTGCGGGCGCTGTTGACGAAGAGGAAGTCGTCCACCAGTCGGCCGTCCTTCGACACCGCCTGGGCGCGAACACCCGCGGGGTAGGGCAGCAGGTCCGCCTTTTCGATTGACGGGCAGTACTTGCGCACCTGTTCGAGGTAGCCGGCCTTGAACAGCGAGTTTTTCAGCTCGGCGAGGCCCGGTTTCAGGTTCTGTTTCAGTACCTTGAGTATGCCCGGGTAACCGAGGGTTTCGAGGCTGTCGCGCAGCGAAATATCGGTCTTGCGATAGCCCTCCCGCTTCCAGGCCAGTACCGCATTGGGGCCGACCGTGACGCTGCCGTCGATCATCCGCGTCAGGTGGACGCCAAGGAACGGCATCGACGGGTCCGGGATCGGATAGATCAGGTGATTGACGATCTGGTTGTGCTCGGGCTTCAGGCGATAGTATTCGCCGCGGAACGGGCAGATGCGGAAACCCGGATCGATGCCCAGCATGCGCACGATGCGATCGGCCATCAGGCCCGAGCAGGAGATCAGGTGGCGTGTAGCGAAGGTTTCCTGCCCGGTTTTCACCCGCACCTCGGATGACAGTTCCTGGATGGCGCTGACGCGGCAGCCGAAGCGGATCTCGCCGCCCAGGGCGCGGAATTCCCGGCCCATCGCTTCGGTGACGGCGCGATAGTCGACGATGCCGCTCGAGGGCACGAAGATGCCGCCGAGACCGGTAATGTTCGGCTCGCGCTCCTTCAACTCCCCGGCGCTGAGCCATTCCCGCTCCAGACCGTTGGCCTCGGTGCGCTCCCAGAGGGCCTGCATGCGGGTCATCTCCAGCTCGCTGGTGGCTACCAGGAGCTTGCCGCACGCGTCGTAGGGAATGCCGTGGTGATCACAGAAAGCCCTGGTGGCCCGGTTGCCCTCGAGGCAGAACTTCGCTTTCAGGCTACCCGGCGTGTAGTAGACGCCGGCGTGAATCACGCCGCTGTTGTGCCCGGTCTGATGTTCGGCCAGCCGGTTCTCTTTCTCGATGACCAGGACCTTGCGTTCGGGGAAGGCCTGCAGCAGCTGCATGGCGGTCGACATGCCGACGATACCGCCGCCAATAATGATGAAATCGTACACCCTGACCTCGCTTGTCGCTAACGGTGGCTGGTCGCGGTTCGCGACCGGAAGTATAGGGCTGCCCTTGCCCAACAAATCCCGCTCAGCGAGTCGCCAAGGGGTCAGCCGCACGACGCATTTTCGAAGGCATAGTGGGCCTATGTCGAGAAAATGCAACACAGCGGATGACTCCTTGACGGCTCGCCCGGAGGAGTCCCCAATTCGTCCTCGACTGTGTTGCCGTTTTTGGCAAGAGAACCTCTCTTCCCTGCGAACGGCGCCTTGCCGAGAACGAATTGGGGGCTCTGAGGGGCGACTTGTGGGGCAAGGGCAGCCCAAGGGGCCCGGAATCACTGGCGGGGGTTGCGCAGTGTCTTGGCATGGGTGAAGTAGCCGCGCTGGCGCATCAGTTCGCGGCGCAGGCCCTGGTGAGCCGTGAACTTGTCGCGACCGTGCAGCCAGAAATGGTTGTTGATCAGCAGGAAGCTGCCGACCGGGACCGGAACCGACAGGATCTGCCGGCTGTTTTCGAGTGACTCGGACAGGTCGGCGAGCCAGTTGCCCTCGTCGAAGTCCTTCGGCTGCACGAACTGATCGATGTAGGACATGATCGGCCGGCCCTGGTTGTCGACGTCGAACACCGGGTGAAAGACATCCTTGCGGGTGTTCTTGCTCGGCGGCGCGGTCCAGCGCATGACCCGGTGGGCCATCGGGCCGGTGCTGAAACGGTCCAGATGTTCCCAGTCGTCCAGGTGCAGCAGCAGCGAGTTGCCACCCTCCATATTCTGTTCGTCGATTTTCAACATCAGCACGTAGTCGGTGTCCTGTTCGACGAAGGTTCCGTCGTTGTGCAGCTCCATCACCCGGTGCGCCTTGCGCAGGTAGCTGTCGGAGTTGTCGTCGTTCTGTACCACGAAGCGCGCGTAGTACTGGCCACTCATCGCATCGAAGTTGGAACGTCCGAACAGGTGGGCCACGGCGGTGGTGAACTTCACCATCTCTTCGGCCTGCTCGACGCGGTCGAGTCCCCGGGGGTGATCAGCAGGGCGCCGCTGTCGCGATCCACCAGGGTGTCGATCAACAGCGACTGCAGTCGGTTGCCGCACAGGTCGTCGAGGATCCTGCCGGCGCGAAAGCGCAGGAATGATTTGTATTCCAGTGCCTGTACCGGGTAGGGCGCCATCTGTTCCAGATAGCGACTGACGATGTCGGCATCGAATTCGAGTTCCAGCAGGCGCCCAGACTGGGAACTGGGCTTCAGGCTGAAGCCCGGGGCGTCGAAATCAAGTGCGGTGGCGGGCTGCGTCATCGGTTTGGCCTCATTTGTTACCGGGGGCAATGTCTGCGTTTTTTAAAAATATCTACATTTTTTATTTTCGTCAACATTTAATCGAAATCGGAGCTGCCTAAAGAGAGAGGGGATGGGTATAATCGGGCGTCGCTGAAGTGCAGGCAGGACAGGATGAACGATGGAATCTGAACGACAGAACCTGGCGGTGGTGGCCTACGGGCTGCTGAAGCGGGATATCACCAGCGGCCATTTCCGGCCCGGTGACAAGCTGCTGATGAGCCAGCTCAAGGAGCGTTACCAGATCGGTACCGGGCCGATGCGTGAGGCGCTGTCACAGCTGGTGACCGAGCGGTTGGTGACGGCGGCGAGCCAGCGCGGCTTCCGGGTGGCGAAAATGTCGCTGCAGGAGCTGAACGATATCTACGATGCGCGGGCCCATCTGGAAGCGATGATCGTGGGCCTTGCGGTCGAACGGGGCGACGAGCACTGGGAGGCGGAGGTGATTGCCAAGGCCCATACGCTGGCCAGTGTGGCCGAGATCCACAGCGCCGACGAGATGATGAATCTCTGGGACAAGCGTCACAAGGCGTTCCATGGCGCCATCGCTTCGGGTTGCGGCTCGGAGAAGCTGCTCGAGCTGCGGGCGGTGCTGATGGACCAGGCCGAACGCTATCGCCAGCTGTGGCTGCGCCAGACCGTATTCTCGGCCGAGGCGCTGGAGCAGAAGCGCCGCGAGCATGCGGCGATCGTCGACACCCTGTTGCGGCGCGATGCCGCCGGCGCCTCGAAGATGATGCTGGAGCACCTGCTGAGCCCGGTGCCCATCATCACCGCCATCGTGCGCGATGCCCGGCTGGTGGATGCCTAGGGTGGAATGAGCCCGAAGGCGAATTCCACCGCTACTGTCAGGCATTGGCGAGGTAAATCGGCTGATCCACGGCGTGGCCGGAGACCGATGGAATGCGATTCACCGGTGGAATTCGCAAGCTCATTCCACCCTACGCATAACGGATCAAAGAACCACTGCGGCCCGGCATGCGTCCGGTAGCAGCGAGTGGCGTTCAGCCGCTATGAGGGCTGTGCACGTCCTCGATGATGTCGAGGAACAGCGAGGTCGCCTTGTTCGGCTGACAGCTCTTTTTTGTCACTGCGGCGATGCCGAGCCTGTAATAGCGTTCCGGGCCGCCGAGACTCTTCAACTGGCCGCTCCCGACCCAGGGTTCGGCATAGGCTTCGGGCAGGAAGGCGATGAACTTGCCGGACAGAATCATCGCCAGCCGGGTTTCGTAGAAATAGGCCCGCCCCTTGAGACTCATGCCCGATAGCTGCTGGGTGGCCTCCTCGTTCGGCTTCACGCCAGGTTCCACGGCCGTGAAGCAGTTGATCACCTCGTCCGTCAGTTCGCTCTCTTCCAGTGCCAGTAGGGGGTTGTTGCGGCTGCAGTAAAGGCGGCAGACATCGCTGTAGAGGTGAATGTAGTTGAGACCATCGAGCTGGCGGTGGTAGGGCATCAGCCCGACATCGGCCTCGTCGTTCAGCACCATGCGCTCGATATCGGCGAGGGTTGCGACCTCGGTCTGCAGCAGGATCTCCGGTGCCCGGCTGCAGAAACGGGCGATCATTTCGGGAAAGCGGCTGCGCGGGTCCAGGCTGGTGCCGTCGCTGACCGCGATGCGCAGCTCTCCGGCCGGGTTCTGGCTCATTTCATTGACCTGGTTGCGAAACTCCTCGAGGGAGTCGAGCAGCCGGCTGGTCATTTCGTAGATCGCCGTTCCTTCCGGCGTCAGTGCAAAACCGCCCCGGCCGCGGCGGCACAGCCGCAGGTTCAGCCGCGACTCCAGATTGGAGATATGAATGCTGATCGTCGAACGGCTGATATTGAGTTCGGTCTCGGCGGCCGAGAAGCCGCCGTTGTCGACGACCGATTTGAATATCCGCAACTGCTTGATTTCGAAGTCGCCGACCTGCCCGAGCGAATAGTTCTTGAGACTCATGGATATCATACCGCCACAGAATTTGCGGCTATTTTACCGGCATTTACCCGAATCCGGAAAAGTGCGGTTTCTAGGTTGGGAGAATGTTTGATCGCGTTAAACCTTTAATTGCAGAGCCGGTGATTTTCCCGCCGCGCCGACCTGCCTATCGTTGACCGGGCTCAATGATGACGGTGGTTTTAGCGAAATGAAACGATACGAAAACATGGATGCGTTCTGGATGCCCTTCACGCCGAACCGGGCATTCAAGGCCAGTCCGCGCATTATCGAAAGAACCGAAGGGGTCTTCTGCTACACCGACGACGGGCGCGAGATTCTCGATGCGACCGCCGGCCTATGGTGTGTCAATGCCGGCCATGTCCGCCCGGAAATTGCCGAGGCGATCGGCCGTCAGGCGCTTGAACTGGACTATACGTCGCCGTTCGGCTTCGGTCACGATATCGGCTTCGAGTTCGCCGAGCGGCTGATTCAGCATACGCCCGGCGATCTCAACCGGGTATTTTTCGCCAACTCGGGCTCCGAGGCGGTGGAGAGCGCGCTGAAAATTGCGCTGGCCTATCAGGCCTCCCGCGGCAAGTCCGGCAAATACAAGCTGATCGGCCGGGAGATGGCCTACCACGGCGTAAATTTCGGAGGCATCTCGGTCGGAGGACTCACCCCCAACCGCAAGGGCTTTGGACCTTTGCTGCCGGTTGATCACCTGCCCCATACCCTGGATCTTGAGCGCAATGCCTTCAGCCGGGGGCTGCCGGAGCACGGCCTCGAAAAAGCCGATGCCCTCGAGGCGCTGATCCGCTTCCACGATGCAGCCACCATCGCCGCGGTGATCGTCGAGCCGGTCAGCGGTGCCGGCGGTGTCATCCTGCCGCCGGCCGGCTACCTGAAGCGGCTGCGCGAGATCTGCGACCGCCACGACATCCTGCTGATCTTCGACGAGGTCATCACCGGCTGGGGCCGGCTGGGTTCGCCTTTCGCTGCGGTCGAGTTCGACGTGGTGCCGGACATGATCGTCTCGGCCAAGGGCATCACCAACGGTATCGTGCCGCTGGGCGCGGTCTTCGTGGCCGATCCTATCCACGACTGCATCCTGGACAATGCCCCGGAAGGCGCGGTGGAGTTCTATCACGGTTACACCTACTCGGCCAATCCGGTGGCCTGCGCGGCGGGCCTGGCGACGCTCGACATCTACGAGGGCGAAAGTCTGCTGACCCGCGCCGGCGGCGATATCGGCCGGTACTGGGAGGATGCGCTGCATTCGCTGCGCGATATCGAGCAGGTCGTGGACGTGCGCAATTACGGCCTGATCGGCGCGGTGCAGTTCTCCGACGCGGCGGGCAGCGGCAAACCGGTCGGTGGCGCCTTCCAGGCGGGCTGCTACAACAATGGCGTGATGATCCGGGCGATGGGCAATATCATTGCATTCTCGCCGCCGCTGACCATCGAGAAGGCCCATATCGACCGGCTGGTTGGTGCAATCCGAATGACGGCTTCCGAGCTTTTCTGAGGCGCCCGGCCGGAGCCTGTCCGGCCTCAAGGGTCCTGTTTGCTTTTGCGAAACCGGACCGAGCCCTTCGACCCCGGGTGTACAAAGGTTTCGTCAAACCTGAGCAAGGTCAATGACTTCTCAGGTTTTATATCGCTATTTCAGAGACTTATGAAATTCGCGGGTAAAGTTTGATCGGGCTGAAACTTTAGGTGGCAAGGGCTTGATGTAACGGGCGAAGGGCCTTTGTTAACGTGTTGCGGCTGACATTCGAATGACGCTGCAACGCTATTTAAAACAATTAGAAAGGGTACAACGACATGCTCAAACTTCTTGGCAACGTAAAGAAACAGCTTATTTGCGGTTCACTTGCGGTGGCGCTGGGCCTGGGCGGCCTGGCATCGGGCGCCCAGGCGGCCGAACACAACTGGCGCTTCGCCAACCTCTATACCCGCGGCACCGCCTTCGGCGAGGTCTATGCGGGCCTGGCAGAGAATATCGAGTCCATGTCCGGCGGGCGCATCAAGGTGAAAATGATGTATGCCGGCGAGGGGGTCGACACCACCGGCATCCTGGGCGCGGTCAAGTCCGGCCTGATCACCATGGGCGCGCACTTCCAGCCGATGAATGCCGGCGAGCTGCCTGCCGGTATCGTCGAGGTCGGGTTGCCCGGCGGTACCGCCGATGTTGGCGAACTCAGCGTGCTGTTCCACGAGAAGGGCTGGGACAAGGTGCTGACGCAAGCCTACGGCGAGCAGGGGCTGGTCTGGCTCGATCCCTACATCCAGCCGCCGGTCTACCTGCTGACCAAGGAGCCGATCAACTCCATCGAGGACTTCAAGGGGCTGAAACTGCGTGCGCCCGGCGCCTATGGCAAGTTCGTCCGCAATCTCGGCGCCTCGCCGGTGTCGCTGACCTGGAGCGAAATTTACACCGGTCTCGCGACCGGCGTCATCGATGGTTCCATCGGCAGCAACCTGATCGACCATCGCGACGGCAACCATGTCGAAGTGGCCAAGTACATGTACCGCCTGCCCCTGGCCGGCGCCGGTGCTGCCGGTGGTGGTCAACCAGAAGGCCTGGAACAAGTTGCCGGATGACCTCAAGGCGATCGTCAGGGCCGCTACCGCCCAGCATGCCCGCGAGCAGATGACCAAGTCCCGCCTCTGGGAGTCCCAGGCCATCGCCGACATGGAAGCCAAGGGCATGCAGTGGAGCCCGGCGCCGAGCGACGCCGATCGCACGGCCTGGAAGGCCGCCGGCGAATCCCTCTGGGACGAGTATGCGGCTGACGACAAATACAGTAAGCAACTGGTGGATATCCTGAAGCAGTAATGGCGGTGGGCCCTGGCGGGGCCCGTTCGTCCCGGATTCATCCCGGTCCGTCCCTCCAGCCGAGGGTGCGGCCCGGGGCCGTTGCAGGTAGAGGCGATCCCTTTACCCATTCTCCATCAGGGCTGTATCCATGATCACGACCTTATGCAGAACCTATTGTGCCGCCGTCGAAAGCCTGGTGGCTTTTATCGGTCGCTCGACCTCGCTGCTGATGCCGTTGCTGGCGCTGGTGGTTGCCTTCGAGGTATTTTCCCGCTATCTGCTGAACGAACCGACGGTCTGGGCCTATGATCTGTCGCTGTTCTTTTTCGGCTATCTGGCGGCGCTTGGCGGCGCCTACGCCCAGCAGCGCAAGGCCCATATCAATGTCGATATTCTCTATATGTCGGTATCCGGCAATACCCGGCGCATCTTCAATCTGCTGTCGGCGGGACTGGCGATCTTTTTCATGCTGGTAGTCGTTGTCGTGTGCATCGACAAGTTCAACGAAGCGATCCAGTTCAACTACCGCCGGATGAGCGAGTGGGCACCGAGCATGCATCATTTCTGGATGATGCTGGTGGTCTCGGCCGCACTGCTGATCCTGCAACTGTCCAGCGACATGATCAAAGACCTTTATCATCTGGTGGCCGGCGAAGATCTGCTGCCGCAACTGCAGGGGGCGGGCGATGGCCATTGAACTGCTGACGGGCATTCTGCTGCTCTGCATCCTGGTGGCCTTTGCCATCGGCGCGCAGGTCGGGCTCGCGCTCGGCGGCATCGCCATGGCCGTGGGTTATGGCACCTGGGGCGAGGGCATTTTCAATATTCTGCCCAGCACCTTCGAGTCGACGCTGTTCAGCTTTATCCTGCTGGCGATCCCGCTCTATATCTACATGGGGCAGCTGCTGACCCGGTCCGGCATCGGCGATGCGATGTTCAATGCCAGCCAGCTGCTAATCGGCCGTCTGCGCGGCTCGCTGGCGATCAGTGTCGTCGGCGTCTGCTCGATGATCGGCGCCATGGTCGGGATCATCGGCGCCGGTATCATGACATCCGGCAGCATCGCGCTGCGGCCGATGCTGGAGCGTGGCTACGACCGGCGTCTGGCGCTGGGCGTGATCATGGCCGGCGGGGGCCTCGGGATCCTGATTCCACCGAGCGTGCCGATGATCATGTTCGCGGCCTCGACGCAAAACTCGGTCGGCAAGATGTTCATTGCCGCGCTGGTACCGGCGCTGGTCACCATCTGCCTGCTGGTGCTGTACATCATCATCAGCTGCAAGCTCAATCCGGCCCGCGCGCCCATGGGTACCGGCAAGGAAGCGGCGATGTCGCCGAAAGAGAAGTTGCGTACCCTGCGTGACGGTCTGTTTTCGGTACTGCTGATTGTCGCGGTGCTCGGCAGTATCGTCAGCGGCATAGCGACGCCGACCGAGTCCGGCGCCATCGGCGTGGTCGGCGCCATCATCCTGGCGTTCTTCTTCAAGCGCTTTCGCATGGGGATGTTCCGCATGGCCGGCGTCGAGACCGCCATGCTGGTCAGCGTCGCGATGTGGATCATTCTGGGCGCGACGCTGTTCAGCAACTTTCATCTGCTGATGGGGGTGCAGGACATGGTCGCCGGGTTCACCCGGGACCTTGGGCTGCCGCCGCTGGGCGTGGTGATGCTGATGCAACTGATCATGCTGCTGCTGGGTTTCGTCATCGACGAGTTCATCATCGTGCTGATGTGCGCGCCGCTGTTCACGCCGATCGTCGTCGATCTGGGCTTCGACCCGATCTGGTTCGGTATCCTGATGATCCTGAATATCGAGATCGCCGTGCAGACACCGCCCTATGGCTTTGCGCTCTTCTATCTCAAGGGCATCGCACCGCCGGATGTCAGCATGCTGGATATCTACAGGTCCGTGACGCCCTTCATTCTGCTCAAGCTGCTGGTACTGGTGCTCTGCATGCTGTTCCCGGAGGCCGTGATGTGGCTGCCGAATCGGGTGATGGGGTAGGGGCCGCCGGCGGTGATGCCGTGAACAGACCCCTGCGACGCTGGCGGGTTATGCGACGCCTAGCCGTGGACGCGACGTTCACAGCGAGGTGATGCGTCGCTAACCCGCCCTGCGTGGAAAGGCGCCGCGGTCCTCAGTTGCGCAGGGACCGAACCAGGTCCCTGACCGCCGCCCGCCCGCCTTGATTGTAGGCATCGAGCAGGCCGGAGCCGACAATGGCGATATCGGCCTGGCCCTGCAGCGCCGCGACCTGGGCTGGCGTGCGGATGCCGAAGCCGACCGCCAGCGGCAGGCCGGTGTGCTGTCGGATGGCGGCCAGATAGGCCTCCAGCGGCTGTGTCGATTCACCGCTCTGCCCCGTGACGCCCTTGCGGCTGACGCAGTAGAGCATGCCGGTCGCGGCCTCGCAGATCTGCCGCATCCGCGCCGGCGGTGTTTCCGGGGTCAGCAGCCAGACCGGTTCGACGCCGGCTTCAGCACAGGCGTCGCGGTAGGACGCAGCCAGCTCAATCGGCAGGTCCGGCACGATGAACCCGACGATGCCGGCGGTGGCCGCTGCCGCCGGCAGGCGCTCGAGGCCGTGGCGAAAGAGGGGGTTGAGGTAGCTCATCAGCAGGACCCGGCTGTCCGGAAAGTCCCGACTCAGCACTGCGATATCCTCGAGACAGCGTTGCAGCGTCGGCGACTGCTGCAGTGCCTCGTGACAGGCATGCAGGATCGAGGGGCCGTCGGCCGAGGGGTCCGAGAACGGGAACTGCACCTCGAGCAGTTCGACGCCGGTCTCGAGCAGGTCGCGCATCAGCGCCAGGCTCTCGTCGACACTCGGGTAGCCGTAGACGACATGGGTCATCAGCAGAACGGGTCTGGCGCTGCGCTGCTGTTCGATAAAGGTGTGTAATGCGCTCATGCCTGGGCCTCCCGTGCCAGATACCGTTGCAGAAACTGCCCGAACTCCGGGTCCTTCAACGCGCTGGCGACATTGAAGATATCCTTGTCGCCGCGACCGGAAATATTGATCACGATGCGCTCGTCCTTCGACAGTTGTGGTGCCTCGCGCAGCGCGCCGGCCACCGCATGGGCGGACTCCAGTGCCGGGATGACGCCTTCGTGGCGCAGCAGCATCTGGAAAGCGTCGATGACCTCGTCGTCAGTGGCGGCGTCCATCCGTACCCGGCCGGTTTCGGCCAGATGGGCCAGAATCGGCGAGACGCCGACGTAATCGAGACCGGCGGCGACCGAATGGGTTTCCATCAGCTGTCCCTGGTCGTCCTGCAGGAACATCGTCGAGAAGCCCTGGGCGATGCCCGGGCTGCCGAGGTTGCCGGACAGCCGGATCGAGTGTTCGCCGGGCTCGCGACCGCGGCCGCCGGCCTCGATACCGACCAGCTCCACCCGCTGATCGTCGAGGAAAGGCAACAGTATCCCGGCGGCGTTGCTGCCGCCGCCGACACAGGCGTAGATGCGATCCGGCAGGGCGCCGAACTGCTCCAGGCTCTGGGTGCGGACCTCGCGCCCGATCACGGACTGAAACTGCGCCACCATCTCCGGATAGGGGGCCGGGCCGCAGGCGGTGCCGATCAGGTAGTGGCTGCCGGAAGGGTCGGCGGACCAGTCCCGCAGCGCCTCGTCCAGCGCATCGCGCAACGTCTGGCCGCCGCTGGTGACCGGCACCACAGTGGCGCCGAGCTGTTTCATCCAGAACACATTGGGATACTGGCGTTCGATATCGCGGGCGCCCATATAGACCGTGCAGTCGAGTCCCAGGCGGGCGGCGACCAGGGCCGAGGCGACACCGTGCTGACCGGCGCCGGTTTCGGCGATGATGCGCTTCTTGCCCATGCGCTTGACCAGCAGTCCCTGGCCAATAACGTTGTTCATCTTGTGGGCGCCGCTGTGATTCAGGTCCTCGCGCTTGAGATAGATCTGGGCGCCGCCCAGTGCCCTGCTCAGGTTGGGGCAGGGTGTCAGCGGGGTGGGACGACCCGAATACTGCTGCATTTCCCGGTCGACACTGGCCATGAAGTCGGTATCCCCGGCGGCCTGCTGCCAGGCGGCCAGCAGTGCCTGCTGGCTGGCGTAGAGTATTTCCGGAATGTAGCTGCCACCGAAGCGGCCGAAGAAACCGTTGTTGCCTTGCATGGTCCAGTCCTAATTAATTAACTATACCGTTTAGTTAAAATAATAGTAGAATCCGGTTTCGTCAACTGTAATTTGGACAGCGTCATGGCCAGAGGGCGGCCCTCGAAGAAACAGCAGATACTGGACAGCGCCCGGCAGCTGTTTAGCGAGCTCGGCTATCAGGGCACCACGGTCGATCTGGTGGTGCAGACGGCGGGCGTTTCCAAGCCGACGGTGTACAGCCATTTCCCCAGCAAGCAGGTGCTCTGGCAGGCGATGCTGGAGCAGGCGATCGAGCAGTCCGAGCGTCAGCGCGCCGCCATCGCGCGCTCCGATGGTGACTGGGTCGACGCCATACTGTCGGCGTTCGGTCAGCTGGCGGCACAGCCTGAGATGCTGGCGATCTATCGCATCATGCTCGGAGAGCGGCACAAGATGGCACCCGAGGCGTTGCAACTGTTCGATGATTTCGAGCGTCGCCTGGAAAGCTGGTGCGACCATCTGCTGGAAACCGAGGGGCTCCGTCCTGATCAGGAGCGGCGCTTTGTGCTGCTGGCGCTATGCCGGGAGGGGTGCTGCAGCCCGCGCTGCGTGGACAGGAAGGGCTGCCACGCGAAAGGCTGGAGGTGTTGATCCGCAACGCGATGGACATATCGTAGGGTGGCAATGAGCCCAGCGAATTCCTCCGGTGAATCGCATTCCGGTGAATCGCATTCCGGTGAGTCGTATCCCATTGGGCTCCGGACCCGCCGTGGCTGGCGGTGGCATTCGCGCCTGCGGCGCTCATCCCACCCTACCGTTCGCTACGGTCGCGCCGGGGATAGAGCCAGAAGGCGAGCAGCTTCGTCAGCAGCGGCATCAGCACGTAGGTCATCAGCAGCGTTACCGCCACCGTCATGCCCAACGTTCTGGGTATCAAGGGTAGCTGACCGAGCCAGGGACCGAGCAGCCAGGTGATCAGGGTGATCAGCGGGAAGATCGCCAGCCAGGCCACCACGGCCATCTTGTACTTCGGCGGCGGTTTCACCGGGTTCTGCCCCGGCAGAGAAAACCAGGCCACCAGGCCCGACAGCACTTCGGTGCTGTCCGGAGCATCGAGGCAGTCCTCGATCGCATCCAGGTACTGGTTGCGCTCCGGCGACTGCTGCCAGCGGTCAAGGTCTTCCCGCGAGCGGAACTTGAAGACGATGCGGTATTCGGGATCGGCGCTGCCGGACGGTCGCAACAGCGTCGAACCGAGAAAACCGGGAAATTTCACGGCTTCCTGGCTGAGGGCGTTGCTCAGGCGCTCGAACTCCCGTTCCCGGCCGCTCTTGATACGCCTCGAAATGACCACCGTGACGGCTTCCTCGGCCGCCCCGGTGCTATTGTTCTGCGGTTCTCCAGACGGGGGCCTGTTGTCCATGTGCCTTTGATCCCAGGGATTGATCCGGTCCTGCCATCATACCCGAAGGCCCGGGGCTCTGTTCAAGGCACATTCGCGCAGGACTACAGGTCCCTGAACTCCTTGTTGAACCGGTAGCGGCTCGACGTCACGTAACGTTCCATCGATTGCAGACGCTGATCCAGGGCGCGCATTCGTTCGTTCAGCCGGCGCAGTCGGGTGCTCATGGGCTGGCCGTAGTCGAATGCCGGCTTGCGGGGGCTTCCCGCGGTGCCGCCCGCGGACGACGCTCCAGCAGCACGACGGCGACCAGATACAGCAGAACCGCCAGGCTGCCGCTGAACAGGAACAGGGTCAGGAAGATGATCCGTGCGAGCCACACCGGCTGGCCGTAGGTTTCGGCGAGCCCGGCGCAGACGCCGGCGATCCAGCCCTGGGTCGAGCTGCGGTAAAGATTGCGGTTATAGCCATTATGCTTGGTTGCCTTGTCCATCGTTTGCCTCCTTCGGGCTCAGGCCCGGCGCTCGCGGTCGTCGTCCCGGGCCGTGCGCCAGCCGGCATGTTCGCTATCGAGAATGGTCTCCAGGGTGGCGACCCGCTGCTCCAGACGCTCGGCCAGCGCCAGGGCCTCCTCGAGATGCTGGCGCTCGTCGGCCGACAGGCCCTTGTTGAGCCGGGCACGGGTCCAGTAGTGCAGAATCAGCCACATGGGCACCACGACGGTGAGAAAGATCACCGTCGGGACGAAGAAAAACACCATCGTCGACATTAGGCCTCACTCCCCTTGCCGGACCGCATGCGTGCCTTGAGGGCTGCCAGGGCCTCTTCGACCTGGTCGTCCCGCTCGAGCTCTTCGAACTCGTCGGCGAGGCTGCGGTTGCGGCCCAGGTCATGGGATTCGAGCTCGGCTTCCATGTCGTCCATGCGCCGCTCGTAGGCTTCGAACTTGCGGAACGCCTCCTCGAGCTTTTCGCGGTTGCCGGAGCGGTGCATGTCCATGCGCGAGCGGTTGGTCTGTTCCCGAACCTGCAGCGATTTCTGCTTCGCCTTGGCGTCGTCGAGTTTCTGCTGCAACTGCCCGATCTCCTCGTTGAGAATGCCGAGCTGCTCCTCGATGGCGCCGAGTTCCCGGCCGGCCTGCTGCAGCGCGTCCTCGACCGCCTGCTGCTCGGCCAGGGCCGCGCGGGCCAGATCCTCGCGTTCCTTGCTCAGCGCCAGCCGGGCCTTGCGTTCCCATTCAGAGGCTTCGCTTCGCAGGCGCTCGATACGGCGCTCGAGGGATTTGCGGTCAGCGATAACCCGGGCCGAGGTGGTACGCACTTCGACCAGGGTGTCCTCCATCTCCTGGATCATCATGCGGATCATCTTGGCCGGATCTTCGGCGCGGTCGAGTAGGGCGGTGATATTGGCGTTAACGATGTCGCCAAAGCGTGAAAAGATACCCATGGCTGCGGTCTCCTTGCTGGTGGATTCGCTCTGTTGCTTGTCAGTAGAAAAGCCAGAGACGTGCCAGCTATTGGTATCTTATTGATATTAAAGCTGTTATTGCCTGGCATACGAGGAATCACAGGAAAATTGAACTAATGTCTGTGCTTTTTTGACTAATATTTGGTTTAAATGGCTAAAAGGTGGTTTTATGCCTCAGTTCAGGCAGACGCTGATTGGCAGTTCCGACCGCTTTCACCGACTGCTGACCCAGGCCTCGCGTCTGGCGCCGCTGAGCCGGCCGGTACTGGTGATCGGCGAGCGGGGGACCGGCAAGGAGCTGATCGCCGAGCGGCTGCATTATCTGTCGACCCGCTGGCAGCAGCCCTATCTCCAGGTCAACTGCGCGGCCATGAGCGAATCGCTGCTGGAATCCGAACTCTTCGGTCACGAGGCCGGCGCCTTCACCGGGGCGACCCGCGCCCGCGCCGGGCTGTTCGAGCGTAGCGAGGGTGGCACCCTGTTTCTCGATGAGCTGTCGACCGCCTCGATCCGGGTACAGGAGAAGTTGTTGCGCATCATCGAATACGGGCGTTTCGAACGCCTTGGCGGCAGCCGGACGCTGCAGGTCGATGTGCGGGTGGTCGCGGCGACCAACGAGGATTTGCCACAGGCGGTAAGGGAGGGCGCTTTCGCGCCGATCTGCTCGACCGGCTGGCCTTCGATGTGCTGAACATGCCGCCGCTGCGTTACAGGCGCGACGATATCGCCGAGCTGGCTGAGCATTTCGCCCAGCGCATGTGCCGGGAGCTGGGTTACGACTGGTTTGCCGGTTTCGATCGCGCCGCGCTGGCGCAGCTGCTGGAGCATGACTGGCCGGGCAATGTGCGGGAGTTGAAAAACGTCGTCGAGCGCAGCGTCTATCGCAACCCGGATCCCGCCGAACCGGTCCGCCATATTGTGCTGGATCCCTTCGAGGCGCCCTGGCGCCATCCCGGACATTCAGAGACTGACGCAGAGCCCGAGCGTCAGAAAACGGCTGCGCGGGAAGCGCCGGCGAAAACCGCCGCGGGCGACCTGCGTCAGCGCGTCGCCGAGTACGAGCAGCGGCTCATCCGCCAGGCGCTGGAGGCCGCTCAGTTCAATCAGCGCCGCGCGGCCGAGGCCCTCGGGCTGACCTATCACCAGCTGAGGGCTTCGCTGCGCAAGTATCCGGGCCTGCTGTCCGGCGGCGACTGAGCTTCAGTCGCGAACGCTGTTCATCAGTTCTGCGTTGGGGCAGAATCCGGGCGCCTTTTCATGGCGATGTTCTTCGTTCAGCCATCTTTCGCACTGTTCCTCCTGTCGGCACCCCAGGCAGCGGTAGGCGGCGGAGCGGAACTGAGCATCCAGGGCGCCGGGAGACAGTTTTGTCAGGTCCGCACCGGTTGTCTCCAGCATCAGGCCCATCAGCTCAAGTCGATCGTCGATATGTCGTATAAAGCCCATGATCAGGTCCTCCCAGGGGTCTTGAGCTTTATCATGGTACGAAGCGGCGACGACGGAATTGACCGGAATCAACTCCCTGATAATTGGATACTAAAAAAATAATTAATATTGGTATTTTGTGTCGTTACTGCGTGACAGGTGGGGTCACGGATCCTGGCGGCGACTTCGTTGTCTGATGCCGATACAACACCCGGACACCACGAGGGGCGCCATGACACCGAAACCCAGTCGACGCGCACTGCTTGCGGGGATGCTCGCGGCCGGGCTATGGCCATTGCTGCCAGACCCCCTGAGGGCGATGGGGATGCATTTTCGCACCATCCCGTCCAGCGGCGAGGCGATCCCGGCCATCGGCATGGGGACCTGGCTGACCTTCGATGTCGGCGACGATGCCGAAGCTTTGAGGGTGCGTACCGACGTATTGCGAACCTTCTTCGCCGCCGGCGGCGGCATGATCGATTCGTCACCCATGTACGGTTCGTCGGAACAGGTGGTCGGGCGCTGCCTGGAGCGATTGGGCTATCCGGGCGGGCTGATATCCGCGACCAAGGTCTGGACGCCGCTGCAGTTCCACGGCCACATGCAGATCGAGCAGTCCTTCGACCTCTGGGGGCTCGAGCGTTTCGACCTGATCCAGGTGCACAACCTGGTGGCCTGGGAAGCGCAACTCGAGACGCTGCGCCAGCTCAGGTCCGACGGGCGCCTGCGTTATATCGGCGTGACCACCTCCCATGGCCGTCGCCACGACGAACTCGAGCGGATACTGCGCAGCGAGCCGCTGGACTTTGTCCAGCTCACCTACAACGTCCTCGACCGGGAGGCCGAGTCCCGCCTGCTGCCGCTCGCGGCGGAGCGGGGCACCGCGGTGATCGTCAATCGACCGTTCCGGCGCGGCGCGCTGTTCGACCGCTTCGGCCGCTATCCGCTGCCGCCCTGGGCCGTCGAGATCGAGGCGCGCAACTGGGCACAGTTTTTCCTCAAGTTCATCCTGTCTCATCCGGCCGTGACCTGTGCCATTCCGGCGACCCGGCGGGTCGATCATATGGCGGAGAACATGGGGGCGCTCGCCGGTCCGCTGCCGGGCCGGCGGATGCGCGCGCAGATGGTCGACTACCTCACGGGCCTTTGAGTCCGCGTAGGAGCCCGGCCCTCCGGGCGAAGCTTTTGTTCACCCGTAGGAGCCCGGCCTCCGGGCGAAGCTCTTCAAGGAATGCCGCTCAAGGCAGCAGCGCCATGGCCTCCTCGTTGCTGAGCAGTTGCCGGGTCAGCTGGTAGCCCAGCTCGCGATAGGCCTCGAACTGGCGTTCGTCGAAGAACTGGTCGCTGGTCGGCTGGTTCGGGTAGCTCGGGTTGGCCAGCTTGTAGGCATAAAGGTCGCCCGGCAGGTGACGGGTCAGTGCGGACTTGATGTAAACGAGGCGGCCGACGAAGGCTCTCTGGTCGCCGGCATCCGGGTAAAGGACGTCACCGATGGCATAACCGCGCTCGGCGAGCTGGTACTTCTCGTCGTAAAGGCGGACGCTGCTTTCGCTTGCGGCGGCCTGACTGCCGGGCTGAACGCCCGACATGTCGAAAGCATCGTGCGGGAAGCGAATCGAGACGCCGAAGTCGACGCGGATGCGTTCGACGGCGTTGCCGAAGTCGTCGAAGGTCGCGTCGGGGTCGGCGCTGCCGTCGGACAGGACGATCACCGAAGTGCGCCTGCGGATCAGCTCGTAGAGGCCGGTATTGTCGAAGTGCCCGCCGTCGGACAGTTCGATCATCAGGCTGCGTTCCCTGTGGCCGTAGTCGAACAGGCTGCGAAAGCCCGGCAGCAGGTAGTTCGGCCGAATGAGATGTTGCAGCGAGAACAGCGGGTGGCTCGGGTTGAAGGCCCAGTAGCCGAGGCGCAGCCCGAGGAAGGTGGCCAGGAACGACAGCAGTGGGCTGGTGACGCCGCCGGCGCCGGCCACGCCCGAATGGGGATTCTCGGCGGCGCCGGAAATCGACATCGCGGTGGCCAGCGTCAGGTTGCCGTTGGCGAACGTTTCGGTGTCGATGTAGTGAGTGGCCTGGCTGCCGCAGTAGAGAGGCGACAGCAGGAAGCTGTCGCCGAGGCGTCCGCGATAGCGCGGCGTGAGCGCATTGTTGAGAATGACGTTGCAGTTGATCAGGTGATAGGGCGACCAGTGGCCGGAGCGAGCGATCTCGGCGAGGGCGGTGTCGTTCGCGGCCTTGCCGCGGCGACAGAGTGGCGCGCTGGCGGTCACCTCCGGTGCCTTAAGGAAGGTTTCCATCAGCCGGTCACGGTACATCTTGTGCGGCGACACCTGGTTGATATTAACGAACAGCGGAATCAAAAGTGTCAGCAGTACGAACAGCACCAGCCAGGTGGCATCGTTCGTGGTGCGGTACAGCTCGTGCACGTACTCGGCGACAATGTAGGCGATCAGGAAGATGAAGAAGGTGAAGACCAGCGTCGCCAGGACCGCCAGCAAACGCCCGGCCAGGCCGGCTCGATCCGTACCTGTGTCCGAGGCCTCGGTATTGAGCCGGAACTGCCGGACCGAGAGCAGTATGCCGGCGACGCACGATACCATCGAGCTGAAAAATCCCGGGTCCTCGAACTCGAATTGACTGCCGAATACCAGGTGCGCGACCAGCGGGAGGGCGGCCAGGAAGAGGGCAAGCGCAATGCCCTTGAGCAGCAGTCCGAGTCCCCGCTGCACGCGCACGCGATAGCAGTAGGCGCGGGAAAAGGAGGCGCTGAAATAACTGCTCAGGCCGTAGACGAATACGGTCGCCAGAAAGGCCCCCGCGACGAGCAGCGCCAGGGTGAGGAAAAACACCGAGAAGGCGATCCTGTGGCCGCTGACAGCCTCTTCCCGGATCGAGGCCAGCATCCTCGGGCCCCGTGCCAGCAACGACTCGATGCTGGTGGTATCGATGAGCGTCAGGTTCAGGATGGGGTCGAGCATGCCGGTGGTGATCAGGATCGAGAACAGCAGGAACGCCAGCCCGAACATCAGGGTGTAGGCCACCACCGAATGGATCACGCTGAGCAGGATATTGCCGATCAGAGAGGCGCCGCCCAGTTGTGCCGGCGTCAGGTATTTGCCGTGCTGGCGGATATAGCCGAGGATCCGGTCTTCCTCATGCCGGCTTTGCAGGGTGCCGGCGAAGGTGTCGATATTGCCGAACGGGAAGCGGTTGAACAGCTTCTGGTACCAGGTCAGCGCCGAACCTGCATAGCCACCGCCGGAAACGGTGGACAGGTAGGCAAGACGCTCGAACACCGGCGGCTTGTTGCCGGCCAGGTAGCGGTTGCGCAGGGCCTGGATGACGCCGATGGCGAAGGAGGCCGAACGAATACCGCCGCCGGACAGCGCCAGGCCGTAGCAGGGGCGCGCCCGGTGCGGAAAGGCATCAGGATCCATGTAGGCATAATGCTTGCACACATAGTCCGGATACTGCTGCTCGACGAAGCTACGGTAATGGTCCTCGAGATAGTGCCGGTGGCTGTCGTCGAAGGCCCGGGCCTGCCCGGCCTCGATATGACGCCGCTCCGCCGCCTGAACGGTCTCGAAGTTGACCGGCTCATTGCGTTCGAGCCGCTTGCTCAGCCACTTCAGCATCTGTCGTGCACCTCAGCCGGCGTCCTTGAGAATCACGTCGGCCGCCTTTTCCGCCACCATGTAGATGGCGCAGACGATGAAGAAACCGGGGATGCGGGGAAATACCGAGGCATCGACGACCCTCAGGTTCTGCACGCCCCGTACCCTGAACCGGCTGTCGAGCACCGCCATCGAATCGTCATCGGCGCCGATCGGGCAGGTGCAGGAGGCATGGTGGCCCCAGGCCTGGTTGCGGATGAAGTCGCGCAGCTCCTCGTCGCTCTGCAGCGCTTCGCCCGGCAGCTCCTCTTCGGCGATCAGCCCCTTTTTCTTGAGTGGCCCTGTCAGTTTGCGAACAAAGCGGATGCCGGCGACCACCGAATCGAGGTCCTCGCCACTGGCGTCATTGCCCTCGTCGAAGTAGCGGAAGTTGATATGGGGGGTGTCCAGCGGGTCGGCGGAACGCAGGGTCACCGAGCCGGCGGTGTTGTTGGTATGGGCCTTGAGGATCGCCCAGGTCAGGTAGTTGAGATGCTCCGCCAGCAGTTTCGAATAGCTCGGAAAGTAACCCTTGAAGAGGCCGAGCAGGGCGAAGCAGAACAGGTCGGGCAGCGGGCGCTCCTGGAGCGAGCGCTTGATGACGGCGAGCACCGCGCCGTTGCTGGTGTAGACGCCCTCGCGCTTTTCCTCCCACTGGCGGTACTGGGGATCGCCCTTGGCGTATTTGGCACCCTTGAGCACTTCCCAGTGATCGAAGTTCATGCGGTTGACGACGCCCACCTCGTAGCGGTCCTGCAGGTTCTGCCCGACGCCCGGCAGCTCGACCCTTGTCTCGATGCCGTGCTTTTCGAGTTCGGCGCGCGGGCCTATGCCTGAGAGCATCAGCAACTGCGGGGTGTTGAAGGCGCCGCCGGCGAGAATCACTTCGCGGGAGGCGGTGGCGGTGCGTTTCTCGCCGGTCTCGCCGCGGGGCTGGCAGTGGGCGCGGTAGAGGCGGGCGCCCTTGAGATATTCCACGCCGGTGGCGCGGTTGTCGTCGTCGAACAGTATCCGGGTGACCAGTGCATCGAGTTCGATATCGAGCTTGTCCGGATGGTCCTTCTGCACGTCGAGCAGCCGCTCCCGGGCGCCCGTGCGGCGGTGGTGACTGGTTGCCAGCGGCGGATAACGCAGGCCGGTGGCATTGTCCTTGACCAGGCGCCAGTCGTTGGGGTCGCCGGTGCCCTGGCGCAGCCATTCGGCGCGCTTGCCGGGTTCGCCGAGTTCGGAGAAGGCACTGTCGACCGAGCTCACGAGCGACTCGACCAGCTCTCCGTCCCCGAGGGCGCTCTTGGGGATCGCCTTTTCGGTGCGCAGCCAGCCTGTCCAGCCATGCTTGCTGGGGTTCGACAGCCGGCTGAACAGACGATGGTCGGGCCGGTGGTGGCAGTTCTCCAGCTTCTGGAAATAGCCGCGCATCTTGAACGCATCCCAGGAGTCGTCACCGGTCAGCCGGGCGATGTGATCCCAGTCGTCATTGTGCGGATAGACGGTGATCATCGCATTGTGGGCGGTGCAGCCGCCGAGGCAGCCGGCGCGCGGATAGAGCACGCCGTCGACCGCTTCGCCCTCGTGACGGGCGGTAAACTTCGGATCCCTCTTCTGGCGCTCGTCGTCGCCGTAGTGACGCACGAAGTAGTCCCATTTCATCGCCCGGTTTTCGCTGGCGATGGCATGGAAAACCGGCACGTCGTAGTCGTCCGGCAGGCGATTCTCGTCGCTGACCGCATCGCCGCCCTGCATCACGCGGGGATCGCCGCCGGCTTCCAGTACCAGCACCCTGCGACCGTTCTCCGCCAGCCGGGCCGCGAGGGTGCCGCCGCCGGCACCGGATCCCACCACGATATATTCGTATTCCGTACTCATGTTCGGCCTCCCGACTCAGCAGGTAGATTTGTTAGAGCGTTTTCAGATAGGCGATCAGGGCCTGCTTGTCGCTGTCGCTGAGCCCCGGTTCTTCGGCCATGTAATCGGTGCCGAAGTAGTGACCCTTGTTGACGACGAAGTCGGGGCACTTGTTGACCGCCAGCAGCGGATCGACGAGGTCGGCGAATTCCGCCCGCGCCTGCTCGTCGCTGGCATCCCTGGGCAGCGACTTGAGATCCTTCTTGGCCTTGAGCAGCACGCCAAGCACCTCCCTGCGCTTCTCCATGTCGATATTGGAGAGCAGGTTGATCGGGGTGCCGGTGGGGATCGGGCCGATATCGACGCCGGACTCGCCGAACAGCCAGGGCAGAAGCCGGCTCAGCGGGCCCACGAGCGGTTGCAGGAAGTCCGGCAGATAGCCGCGATCGACCCTCAGGTAGCTGGGCTCGGTGGTGCGGTCGATCAGGCCCGGGTGGGTCTTGCCGGAGCGGGTGATGACGGTGAAATCGCCCTCGCGTTTTTCCGGCCAGAGCATCTTCTCGATGCCATCGTCGAACGAGGCCATGCGGTCTTCCACGGAGCCTGTCCACTTGAAGTCGCCGACGGTGTTGTTGAGCAGGAAGGGCGCCGACGACCAGAGGCTGACCAGCGAAGCCGGCCGGGTGTAGCCGCGTCCGCCGGCCGGCAGTTCCAGGGCCTGGGTTCGCCGGTGATCGGGTGCTGCACGCTGAGTGTGCCGGCCGATGGCAGTTGCTTGTAGGATTCCGACGAGAAGTTGTCCCAGATATTGCCTTCGATGGCATTGGTGGCCATCGGGCTGCAGGCATTGGTTTCCAGCAGGGTGACCGGAATGCGCAGCTCGGTGGAGAGGAAGTTGTTGTCCAGGAAGTCGTCCCGCTTCACGATGCTGCGCATCTGGCCCTTGAACTCGTCGCTGCGGGTCCAGTTCCAGTAGTTGGCGAAGCAATGCAGGTAGCCGTCCTCGACGCAGCCGTGGTTGGGGAAGAACTCCCAGGTTTTCTCGGGCAGTTTGCTGGAGTGGCAGCGGGCACAGGTGTCGGCGAAAACCTCCTCACCTCGTTGCAGCTCGGTCTCGTTCCGGCTCAGGTAACGCTCGCCGCCGGGGGCATTGGCCAGATAGTCGGGGCGGGCGGATGCGAGCAGGAACAGGGCCAGGTCCGGTGTCTGCGCCTCGTTGGCGTTCCAGTAACTGGAGTTGCGGCGCGCCACCTCGATCTCGAACGGTGTGATGATCTTGCCGCCGATCAGCGCCTTGAAGTGCTCCAGCCACTCCTGGCTGAACAGGCCGATATTGACGTAGACGCGGTTCAGCGCGCCGAGCGCGCCGACCGAATCGGCACCATCCTTGAGGACACGTGGGGTGAAGACGGTATCGGGCGCGTTGTAGAACTGGTTCAGCGGGCTGCTGTCGGGGACGTTCTCGAGCTGGTTGAATTGCCTGTTGTCGAGGCCGCCGCCGGCGAGCTTTTCACGCCCGAGTTTCGAGGCGATCTCCATGCGCGCGCCGAGGTTGTAGATGGCATTCATGGTGCGCGGGTTGTTGATGTAGTCCGACGAGATCAGCGAGGTGTCCAGGGCGCCGGGACGGGACGTGTGGAACAGCTGGAAGGCGAAGCTGCTGCTGTCGGCGTTCCACATGAAGATACGGTCGACCCAGAAGTACTGGGCCCCGGGATTGGAGTTCAGGTTTTCCCATTTCGGATTCTCCGGGTCCTCCGGCGGGTTGGTCGGGTTCGGACCGACATGGCAGAAGCCGCAGGACATGCCGACGCGGTAGGGTTTGACCAGGTCCTTGTCCTGATAGTAGTCGGGATCGGTGTAGTAGCGCTGCGGATCCCAGTTGGCCTCGGCCTCCTCGTCGAAATCCGGGTTCGGGAACAGCCGCAGACCGACAATGCCGGTACCGTAGCCGTAGTAGGAACCGGTCGGGATGTTCTTGCCGCGCGCGCCGATCTCGACGCCCGGGTACTTGATTTCATCCTCGAACGGATCCGGTTTGCAGGACGGATCCCGTACATCCAGCCAGAGGCCGTAACGGTCTTCCCTCGGGCCTTCGGGCTTGCGGTAGCAGGGCTCGTTGACCACCCCCAGATAGCGCCAGCGGTTATCACGGCTGAACTTCAGGTCCGGATGGTTGGACAGGGTCTTGAGAAAGTCGAGATTACCGACACTGACCCGGGATATCTCGTCCCAGAGGGCATCATTGCCGGCGGTCCAGACGATCCAGTTGTTGCGTCCGCGGACAATGGCGTCCCGGGCCTGCTGTGGCGTGATGCCCGGAATGTAGGGAGCGAGGCGCTGCGCGATTTCGTCCGAATCCTGACTGATGCCGTAGTCCATGTCGGCGAAGTAGTCCTCGGTCGAGCCCTGCAGGGAGTCGGCAGTGCGGCCGACACAGAGCGCCTCATCGCGCACCTTGCCGGCGCCCGATCCGCAGATATTGCTTTCGGTGCAGGCCTGTAGCAGCAGGGAGATCGTAGCGAGCAGTATCGATAATCGCAGGACTTTCATGTCTGTGCTCCTTGTCCGTGGCCGGTTCGGAAAAAGGCTGCGCGCCTGCCTCAGATGGGCTGAAGACAAGGGCGCAGCAGGAGTCCGGTGAATCGGGAGGCGTGCAAAACTGGCCCGGAATTAAATCGGTGGCTCAGATCTGGCTGCTCAGTGCGGGGAAACAGGAGCGTCCCTGCCGCCTTTTCACCAACATCCGCATGTCGGGTGTGCGGGGAAGTATAGATAGGCTTTTTCCTGAATATAAAATCGCAACGGCTGGATTTTAGCCGTGATTACGCTGAGTTATGGGCGGCAGGCGGCTTCGGACCCTGTTTTCTATGGCGATTAAACAGTTGTTTTAAATAAATTTTTGATGCGGTTGGTGGCTGTTTTATTCGGCTAAATAATATCGTTATAAAAATATCGTTTAATTACAGTCGATCACCATGACCGTCGCTTTATGGATACGGTTTTAGATGCGTTGCTCCGGATTTTCCGAATAGGGGCCGCGAACAGTTTCAGTCGCTTTGAGGTCAAATGTTAAATGAGGAAGCTGCAGCGATACTCGTATAACAGGACCGGCCATGATTATGCGGTTGGCGATCTGCACGGACACTACTCCCTGCTCATGACACGACTGGAGCAGCGGGCCTTCGATCCGGCACGGGACCGGCTGTTCGCGGTCGGCGACCTGGTGGATCGCGGCCCCGAGTCGCTGGCCTGCCTGGAGCTGCTGCAACAGCCCTGGTTTCACAGTATCTGCGGCAACCACGAGGCGATGATGGTGGACGCGCTGTTACATGGACGGCAGTTCGACCTGTGGATGCTCAATGGCGGCGAGTGGATCTACGAACTCAATATCGACCGCATCGCCCGCCTGTGCGACCGTCTCGTTGCCGGGCTGCCCTATGGCATCGAGGTCGAAACGGCCCAGGGCCGCGTCGGGCTGATCCATGCCGAAGTGCCGGGGGACGACTGGCGCCAGGTGGCGGCCGGTGACGCCCGGACGATGCTCTGGGCTCGGGAGCGTCTCGAGCAGTGGCGCACGGATCCTGTGCGGGGAATCGACCAGGTGGTTTGCGGCCACACCCCGGTGAAGACGCCGGTACGGCTCGGCAATATCCTCTATATCGATACCGGCGCCTACTTCACCGGCAACCTGACCCTTATTGAGCTCGGCGAGCTGTTTCAGGCGGGCTGAAAGCGCCTGATCCCAGACACGGGGGCCGCATTCAAATCATCCGGCAACAGAAGGTGGCAAGATGGCATCGGATCCGCAACTCGAACAGATCAGACAGTCGAAACAGCATCTCTACAGCCCCCGTACGCGGCACTGGCAGGGGACCGGCGTCCCGCGCTTCACCAACCGCCTGATTCGCGAAGACTCGCCCTACCTGCTGCAGCATGCCCACAATCCGGTGGACTGGTATGCCTGGGTGATGCCGCCTTCGAGAAGGCGAGACGCGACAACAAGCCGGTGTTTCTCTCGATCGGCTATGCCACCTGTCACTGGTGTCACGTGATGGAGGAGGAAAGCTTCGATGACCTCGAGGTGGCGCGGGCACTGAACGAGGGGTTCATCAGCATCAAGGTCGACCGGGAGCAGCGTCCGGACCTCGACGACCATTTCATGACCGGCGTGCAGCTGATCAGCGGCCAGGGCGGCTGGCCGATGTCGAGTTTCCTGACCCCCGACGCCAAGCCCTTCTTCGGCGCTACCTACCTGCCGAAAGCGGGCTTTCTCAACCTGCTCGGGCAGATCCGGCGATACTGGCGCGACCGCCCCGAGGCGCTGATCGAAAGCAGCGAGCGGGTGCATCAGGCCATACTGGCGCAGAACCCGGTGCCGGGTACAGCAACGGGGATCGACCCGCACCTCGTCGATCAGGTGCTGCAGGCGGTGCTGGCAGGCGAGGATCGCGCCCATGGCGGCACGGGTCAGGCACCCAAGTTTCCACACGAGCCCCAGCTGCTGCTGTTGCTCGATGAGGTGCAGCGGGCCGGCACCGGTGCGCTCGAACAGCCGGCCTGGGGCTTTGTCTGCCGGGCCCTCGACGGCATGCTGCGCGGCGGCATCTTCGACCAGGTCGGTGGCGGCTTCCACCGCTATGCCACCGATGCGGCCTGGCAGGTGCCCCATTTCGAGAAGATGCTCTACAACCAGGCACAGCTGGCGCTGGTCTATCTGCGGGCCTGGCTGCTCGGCGGCGACCCCGAATACCGGCGTGTAGCGCGCGAAACCCTCGATTATGTACTGGCGGAGATGCGCTCGCATGACGGCGGCTTCTACTCGGCCTCCGATGCCGACAGCGAGGGCGCCGAGGGGCGGTTCTTCACCTGGTCGCTGGAAGAGCTCGAGGATAGGCTGGGGCCCGGCGACCTTGCCTTTTTGCAGGCACTTTACGGCATCGATGCCGCCGGTAACTTCGAGGGGCGCAATATCCTGCATCTGGTGAAGCCGTTGCCGGACCAGGTGCCGGCGCTGGCCGCCTCGTACGAGGAGCTGCTCGAACGGCTGAACCGGCTCAAAGCGCAGCTGTACCGGACGCGTCAGCAGCGTCCGCTGCCGTTGCGCGACGACAAGGTGATCACCGAATGGAACGGCATGATGATTGTCGCCCTGGCGGAAGCGGGGCGGTTACTCAAGGTGCCACGCTATCTCGAGGCGGCGGCGGCCTGCGCCCGGGCGATCTGGCAGCAGGGGCCTGCGCCCGGTGAGCTGTACCGCAATGCCATTCATGGCCGCGCCTCGATCGCCGCGACCCTCGCCGATTACGGCTACTATCTGCAGGCGCTGATCGCCCTCTACGATGCCACTTCGGATCCCGGTTGGCTGGACCGGGCGCTGCAGGTGCAACGGCGGATGGACGAGCATTTCCGGGACGGCCAGGATGGCGGTTTCTTCAATACCGCCGCGAACGCCGGGCAGCCGGCGATCGGCCGCAGCAAGAGCGCGATGGACATGACGGCGGCTTCGGGCAACTCGGCGGCGCTGATGGCGCTGGTGCTGCTGCAGCAGCGCACCGCCGAGCCTTCCCTGGCAGCGTCGATCGAAGGCCTCGAAGCCTGCTTCGCCGACACCGTCGGACAACAGCCGCTGGCGTTTCCGGCGCTGCTGATGGCACTGGGCCGTTACCACCGGCCGCTGCCAACGACGCTGCAGTATGGTGCCGACGGGCGGGTGCGGATCGAGGCGTCTCACCAGCACCGGGGCATCGTGACGGTCCGGCTGCAGATCACCGACGGCTGGCACCTTTACAGCCATGCGCCGGAGTCGGCGGATCTGTATCCGACCGAACTGCTGAGCCGGGATCCGCAGCGTCCGCTCAGTCAGATCGAGTATCCGGTGCCGCTGAAGGTCGAGCCCGGCCCGGGCCAGGCGCCACTGGCGCAGTACCGGGGCGAGGTTCAGATAAGGGCACAGCTGCCGCCGGGCACCGAAGACGCCCTGCAGCTGCTGGAACTGAAGTTTCAGGCCTGCAGCGACAGTGCCTGCCTTGCGCCCGAAACGGTGATGCTGTTGCTGCCGCGCCGTGCGCCCGACGGACGCCGCTGACGAAGCGGCGGCTCAGAGGCTGTCGGCGGGCTGCAGCGGTGCCTGTTCCCGGCTGCTCAGGTATCCGGGTCTCGGCGCCTGTCCGCCGAAGGGTTCGACCGGACGATTTTCGCAGCTGTTGTAGACGAACATCAGCAGTCTGCGCGGCTGGTTCGAAATATTGTCCGGCGAGCCGTGCATGATATTGCATTCGTGGAAAACAACGGTCCCGGCCTTGCCATAAACCCCCGGATGCTGCGGTTTTGCAGCAGCCTGTCCATCGTTTCCGGTCGCGGTACGCCGGCCGTCTGTTTTTTCAGCGACTGCTCGTAGTTTTTCTCGGCGGTTTCGCCGGCACAGGAGACATATTCATGATGCGATCCGGGAATCACATACAGTGGTCCGTTGTGCTCGGTATTGTCATTGAGCATGATCCAGGCTGTGACCGCGCGCATTCTCGGCATGCCGTCTTCGGTGTGCCAGGTTTCGAAATCCGAATGCCAGGGAAAGGATTTTCCCCTATATGCCGGTTTTACATTGATGCGCGACTGGGCAATATAAACGTCGGAACCTAGCAGCTGTTTTGCAATATTTATAATCTGCGGATCGCGGGAAAAGCGGTCGATCAGCTCGCTGAAGGCGTAGGGTTTGAAAAGGGTTCTGAGCTCGTCGCTGTCAGGTTCCGTATAGAGTTCCTCACGGCCCTGCATCGAATCACGCAGACTTTCCATCTCCTCGAGCAGCGGTGCGACCATCTCCGGCATATAGTCGGGCAGGACGATAAAGCCGTTTTGTCCGTAAGATTCGAGCTGTTCTGCGCCGAGTGTATGCGGTACTTCCGGTTGCGGGCCGCTGTAAACAACAGGATCTTGTCTTGGAAGTATTCGTTCTTCTTCTCCACGGCGTGATGGATAAAGATCGGTTACTTCGTTCATTGATATCTCCCTGGGTTTTAAAGTTCGGATGGGTTTAATATGGGCATCCAGGTGCCCGCTTCAGATATCTCCTGTATATAGGATTGGGTTCTGCAAGCGATCGCGAATTATGGGTTGAAGGCATTTGTTATTTCAAATCGGGTGCCCCGAATGAACAGTTTTAGGTTGCTTTCAATGACCTGAATCAAACATGTGAACCAGCAAGGATAACCCGCAGTCCTCGAAGATTGCCGCGCATGCTAGGGTGGAATCAGGGCAATCGCACTATCACGAGGCGATGACAAGATCGTCAGGGTCGATGTGGTCGGGCCTGTCTGACACGCCGTGAACTCGTCCCTGAGGGCTCGGCTGCCGCCGTCCTGGCGGCAGACGGTCAGCCAGACCCGACCACATCAGCCTCGGCGAGCCCGGTACCGGTACGAAAACGGCTTACTTCCGGCATTTGCAGAAACCGTTGCCATGCTGCCGAACCCCAAGCCTTTCTTCGAATCCCTCCCCGATCCGCGCCGGACCACGCAAAACAAGCTGCATGGGCTGTCGGAGATCCTCGGTATCGCCCTTTGTGCAATACTCTCCGGCATGGATGACTGGGAAGCCGTGGCAGAATTCTTGTTCGACCTGGACGGCGTCACGGTGACGATCGACGCTATCGGCTGTCAGAAAACGGTGGCCCGGCAGATCACCGAGGGCGGTGGCGACTATGTGCTGGCCCTCAAGGGGAACCAGAGCACCTTGCATGACGACGTTCGCTTGTTCATGGACACCGAAGCCAAACACCATCCCCAGGGCCACGCCGACGCCGTGGAGAAAGACCACGGCCGGATCGAAACACGCCGCATCTGGGTCAGTGACGAGATCGACTGGCTGGCGCAGAATCTGGCCCTCATCCGGCGCTTCGCCCTGAACCTCCTGCGCCAGGCCAAGGGCTCCAAACCCGGGGTCAAGAATAAGCGGCTGCGTGCTGCCTATGACGACGCCTTCCGGGCCTCGGTGCTGCAGCTGACGCCGCGAGTGCACTGAGGGTTCTCGCCGCCGGCTTGCCTGGCCATTGTCGGGTAGCGAACCGGGTTCGGTGCGCCTGTCGGTTGGCACCGCGCTGTCGAGGGGTGGGGGTACCGCTTCAGGGCGACCGTCTGCCGCCATGGAGGGCGGCAGCCGAGCGGTCAGGGACGACGTAAAGCGTGTCGCCCGGAAACGGTACCGCCGGCCCGGACTGGCACTCACAGTCGTCAGGTAGTGCGATTGCCCTGAGGGTGGAATAAGGTCCGAAGGACCGCATTCCTCCGACGGGATCAGGCATCGGCGAAGTCAATTAAAACCGACGACGGAGCATTGGGAAAATACCGCTGGAACGCCACCGGAGTGCGACTCACCGGAGTGCGACTCACCGGA
The DNA here is from genome assembly GCF_042661465.1 of Marinobacterium aestuariivivens. Classification (NCBI taxonomy): domain Bacteria; kingdom Pseudomonadati; phylum Pseudomonadota; class Gammaproteobacteria; order Oceanospirillales; family Oceanospirillaceae; genus Marinobacterium; species Marinobacterium aestuariivivens. The sequence continues at coordinate 3,722,043 of NZ_JBHSWE010000001.1, forward strand.
GTGCGACTCACCGGTGGAATTCGCAGGTTATTCCACCCTACATCCTCCCCTTATTTGCCCAGCGGCTTCAACAGCATCAGCAGTTTGGGCAGCAGCAGCAGGGCGCCGAGCAGGGCCGACAGCATGGCCAGGCCGGTCAGCAGGCCAAAGTAGATGGTCGGGGTGAAATTGGACAGCGTCAGAATCGCGAATCCGGCAATGATGATGACCGAGGTGTAGAACATCGCCTTGCCGATACTGCCGTGGCAGCGATAGAGGGTCGCACGGTAGTCGCGGTCCCTGGCGAACTCCCTGCGAAAGCGGTGTATGTAATGAATAGTGTCGTCGACGCCGATACCGACGGTGATGGCGGCAATGGTAATCGTCATCATGTCCAGCGGGATGCCGGCCCAGCCCATGATGCCGAGTACGGTGGCGGCCGCCAGCAGGTTCGGCGCTATGGCGATCAGGGCCAGATAGAGGGAGCGGAACAGCAGTGTGAACATCAGGGTGATGGCAACGAAGACCGCGCCGAGCGTTGCGATCTGGGAGCCGAACAGGCTCTGCAGCATGTTGTTGTAAAGCACCAGCATGCCGGTCATGCGAACCCGCTCCGGCGGGTAGCCCATCTCGTCGACGAGAAAACCCTGGATCTTCTCGAGCAGTGCCTCGCGCCTGAGGCTGCGGCTGGTTTCCATCACCCGCACATTGAGCCGGGTTTCGTTACCCTCGCTGGCGAGGTAGCTTTGAATCAGCAGCCTGCGGACATCCTCCGGCAGGTTCTTGCGCACCAGCGCCAGCTGGAAGTCGTCGATATCGTCACCGCTGAGATCTTTCAGCACCTCGTAGAGCGAGGCCAGCGACAGCACCTTGCCGGTTTCGTCCAGCGATTCGAGGAAACGATGTACCCGGGTCAGCTCCTCCAGGCCCGAACGGCTGTACCAGTAGCCGGTCTGGGGGCGCGCGGTCGTCGCAAAGGGGTCGTCCGCAGTACCCTCGCCGAAGGCGCCGGCAAAGGGGTCTTCGCTGTCGGTTTCATAAGCTGCCGTCGGCTCCGGGGCCGTCAGCAGGATATCGAGGGGGATGGTTCCGCCGAGTTCGCGATCGATCACGACCATGCCCTGGTAGATCTCGGTGGTTTCATGAAAGTAGTCGATGAAACGGTTCTCGACCTGCAGCCGGCTGATACCGACCGCACCGAGAATCAGCAGTGCCGCGCTGACGGCCAGTACCGCCGTGCCATGGTGGTCGGTGACGCGTGCAAAATAGTGGGTCAGCGGGCGGTGCCGGGGCCGGGACTCGGACCGGATCCGCGGCAGCAGCATCAGCCCGGCCGGCAGGATCGTAAAGGCGGCCAGCAGGGCGGCCAGGACGCCGATGGTCATCATCCAGCCGAAATCGATCACCGGTCGAATGCCGCTCACCACCAGCGAGGCGAAGGCCACCAGGGTCGTCAACGAGGTGTAGAGGCAGGGTTTGGCCATGAACACGAGAGTTCGGATCACCAGCTCGCGCTGGGACGCGTCCGGTGTTTCCTGCTGGTATTCTCGAAAGCGCACCACCAGATGGATGCTGACCGACAGCGTGATGATCAGCAGCAGCGCGACGAAATTGGACGAGATCACCGTCAGCTGCCACTCGAGCCAGGCGATGAATCCCAGCATCGCGCCGGCGGCCAGCAGACAGGTCGCCAGTGGCAGCACGATCCAGCGCAGGCGGCGGAAGATCACCGCCATCAGCACGATGATGAACAGCACCGTGGCGCCGCCGAAGATCAGCAGATCGTTTTCGATGAAGGCGATCATGTCGGCGGCGATCATCGGTACGCCACCGAGGAAAATGGTGGCATGGTTACGGTAACCATCCAGGATCAGGCGCACGGCTGACACCAGCTCGCGCTGGCGTTCGTTGGCCGCGACCGCATAGTCGCGGAACGCTTTTTCGGCTTGTTTCAGGGCCGCGCCTTCCTGCCCGGAAAGCCCCTCCCGTCGCTGTTTCCCGCGCAGACTGTCCCGGGCCTCGAGCAGTTCGAAATAACGCTCGTCCCGCTGCAGGTTGACCTGCAGCGCCGTGGTACCGCCGTCCTTGCCGGTCAGCAACTGGCGGTACAGCGGACTTTCGCGGAACTCCCGTGCGGCCAGTTCGCGGTCGACGTCCTGCTCATGCAGGTAACGGATATCACGGTCGAGATTGCTGAGACTGACCGGCGGACTGTAGAGCAACGGCACATCGAGGATGCTGGTCACCGACGCAACCCCGGGCAGGGCCGCCAGTTCGTCCCGCAGCCGGGCGAGGCGGCCGAGCACGGCGTCGGAATAGAGTCCGGCATCGGGCGCGTAGGTCACCAGCAGGAAGGATTCGGAGCCGTAGCGATTGTTGACCTCGCGGAACAGCTCCAGTGCCTGGTCGCCTTCCAGGACCAGCGACTCGGCCGAGGCGTCCAGCGTCAGGCGCGGAATCTGGCTGGCAAGCAGCAGCACCGCGACCAGGACCGGGATCAGGACCAGCAGCGGGTAGCGGAACAGCGCGGCGAAAAAGCGCTCGAGACGATCGTGCATGGAGTGACCTGGCCCTCAGGACGCAGGCGGCGGATTGATGGCGTCGATGACGGCGTCGATATCGTCCGCCTGCAGAACCCGCTGGATCGAACCGTTCAGCGTCCTGGTCACCACGACGCCGTCCACCGAGACATCGAAGATGCGCCAGCCGTCTTCCAGCCGGTGTAGTGCCAGATCGATGTTGTGGCCATTTTCCCGGGTATGCACACGGGTCCTCACGATACTGTAACGGCCCTTGTCGATGCTGTCGCCGACCTCGATCTGCTGGCCGTTGTAGGCCGCCAGCGCCAGCCGGTAGGTACGCTTGAGGGAAGCGAAAACGGCGTCATAGGCATCATCGGCCTTGCCCTGGGCGACGATTTCCTCCCAGCGCGGACGGAACACCTTCTTGCAGAGGGTTTCCCGGTCGACATAGGGCAGTATGTGCTGGTCGATCAGGTCATCGAGGTGTTGCTGATTCTCCAGCAGCCCCTGTTCCCGTGCTGCCATCAACGCGGTCTCGAGTTCCCGGGTCAGGGCGACGACAAAGTCTTTCGCCTCATCGGCGGCAGCGCCTGTATTCAGGCCGAACAGCAGCAACAGGAAGAGGCCGGTTCGCGTCAGTTTCTGGTACATGTGTCATATTTTCCGGCGGCGGATGCCTATTCATACTAGGCGATGCCGGCCAACTCTCAAGCGCCGGTCCGCGGCTGGCGGTTCGCGGTGCCCGCATGACTGCGAGCTTTTCACAACGGCTTGTCAGCGTCACGGCTCGAAAGAGTCGGAGTCAGGACCGTGCCAGTGCCGGGTCGCGCTGCTGAGCCCTGAGCACCAGTTCGGCGAACTCCGCCAGGCTGTCGATGCCGGACTGGCGGGCGTCCTGGCACCAGTCCTGCAGTGCGAGGCGCAGTTTGTCGGTCGAGCGGCCCGGCAGTTGCCAGAGCGCGCGCAGCCGCAGCTGATAGTCGTAGGCGATGGCGAGGCGGCGGCTCAGGGACAGCGAGCGGTCGAGGCAATGGCGCTGCTGTTCGGTGAGCTTGCGTTTCTCGCGCAGCATCAGCCAGCGCGCGCGCTTGAGCAGGCGCCGTTGGGCCCGTGTGGCGCCCCGGCATTCCCGTTTCAGCAGCGGCAGCAACACGCGCTTGCCGTAGACACTCAGGACATGCAGCCGGCTCGACCAGGTTCTCGGGCTCAGGTCGGCGGCCAGCTTGGGCAGCAGCCCGGTCTGGCGGATCCGTGCCAGGCGCAGCCAGGACAGCAGGCGGATATAGGCCCAGCCGATATCCAGTTCGAACCAGCGAAACGACAGCCGTGGCGAAGCCGGCGCCGCATGGTGGTTGTTGTGCAGCTCTTCGCCGCCGATCAGCACGGCGAAGGGGAGCAGGTTGGTCGAGGCGTCGGCGGTTTCGAAATTGCGGTAACCGCCCCAGTGCCCCAGACCATTGATCACGCCGGCGGCGAAGAAGGGGATCCAGGCCATCTGGAGCGCCCAGATGCTGAGACCGGGGACACCGAAGCAGAGCAGGTCGATCAGCAGCATCAGGCCCAGGCCGAGAGATCGGTGGCGGCTGTAGAGGTGACGCTCCAGCCAGTCGTCCGGTGTGCCCTGGCCATAGCGTTCGAGCATCGCGTCATCGCCTTTTGCTGCCTGCCGGTAGAGTTCGGCGCCGCGCCAGAGCACGCGGGAGATGCCGAGCAGCTGCGGACTGTGGGGGTCGCCGTCGGCGTCGCAGTGGGCATGGTGCTTGCGATGGATCGCCACCCATTCGCGGGTCACCATGCCGGTGGTCAGCCAGAGCCAGAAGCGGAACAGATGGCTGATCGCCGGATGCAGCGTCAGGGAGCGATGGGCCTGGGCCCGGTGCAGAAAGATGGTGACTGAAACGATGGTGCCATGGGTCAGCGCCAGCAGGGCGATCACATAGCCCCACCAGGGCAGAGGGAAAAGTCCGTCCAGCATAGGGGTCTCCTCGTCGGTCCTGCCGCCGTCCGGTCGGGCGCTCGGGATCAGGAGCCGAAAGCATTAACATTGGACGGTGAAAAGGAGGGAGAAGTTCGACCGGCAGTGCGGATTTGCGTGCATTTTTCGGCATGCCTGGAGCCTGCCGCAGTGAGAGGGCGAAAGACCCCGGGAGAGTCCTGCTCTCCCGGGCCGGCACGCTTATCAGTCGATGCAGGGGATTTCGATGTCCAGCAGTGGTGCGTACTGCTGGGCGCCGAAGATATCGGCATCGCCCGGGCTGCCGCTGGGGCGCTCGCGGTAGATCGTGAACTTGATGGCATAGGCGGGATCGTATTCGACGAAGTCGGAGATGCGCTCTTCGGGAATGCGATAGAGTTTTGCCATGGTCTCACGCGTAATGGCGCCGCTCTGTTTCACCAGCTCGTATTCCGCTCTTTCCCGGAAAATGATGTCGAAGGTGATCTTGTCGGTGCCCGCGTTCTTGCTGCGGATGGTCTTGGCGATATCGGACAGCTTTCTGGTTTTCATCGGTGCGCCCCTGGCTTAAATGCCGGCTTCGTCGGTGTGGGTCGGGAAGAGTTCAAGGCCGTCCTTTGCGGACATGGTATGGTTCAGCGTCCATTCGTAGGCGGGGCTGGCCTGCAGCACCTCGTCCAGCACGAAGGAGACGCCGCCGGCGGTGCCCTTGACGTCCGGCAGGCGGGCGTAGAACAGCTGGCGGGTACCGGTGATGGTCAGTTCCTCGGCCATCTCCTTGGTCGGCGCGACGCCCTGGCAGACGATGCACAGCTCGTGGGACTGGCTCTCGGTCACCGGTTCCAGATCGCCCATCACGCCGTTGCGGCCGAAGACGTTGTAGTACAGTTCATAGCCTTCGTCGCCGAAACGCTCGCGCACCTGGGTTTTGGCCCATTCGATGACCTGGTCGACGTGCTTGATGGTATAGGGGTCCCGCATGCCGGCGATGCCGACGTAGCGCTCGCCGAGTTTGCCGGCACCTTCCAGCTTGACCCTGAACTCCCCGGCCGGCTCGAACACCGGGCCGGTGATGCGGGTGGTTTTTTCGGCGACCTGCTCGTACTGGCAGTGGGTCATGTCGAGCTTGCCGCCGGCGACGAATTCGAAGAAGGGGTTCGAACGTTCGTACATCGCATGGCCCGCCACCGAGGCGACGGTGCAGCGCTGTTCCGGATGCATCGCGGTGACCTTGACGTCCTCCTGGGAGATCTCGCCGAGGATGGTCTCCTTGCCGCCGTAGGGTTCGGCGCAGAAGGAGGCGCACTCCATCACCTTGCCGAGGTAGTAGGACAGCGCCTCCGGATAGCCCTTGTAGAGCGCCGCGGCGGCGAAGAGGGCGCTGTCGCTGGAGCGCCCGCCGATGATTACGTCGCAACCTTCGTCCAGCAGTTTCAGATACGGATGGACGCCCGCCATGGCGACGATGCGCTCGGTGCGGTCCAGCACCTCTTCGGTCAGGTCGGCACGGGCATCGAGCCCGGTGATGGCATCGCCGGAGCGGATCTTGCTGCGCACCAGCTCCTTGTCGACTTCGGAGTAGAAGTAGCCGATCTTGAAACGCTTCAGGCCGTGCTTCTCGGCCAGCTCCTTGATGATATTGACATAGAGGTCGACGCGGCTATTTGAACCGGTGTCGCCGGCGCTGCCGATGATCATCGGCACGTCCAGGCTGCGCGAAGCCAGCAACATCTGCTCGAGGTCGTGGCGCTGCCACTGCTCCGGGCTGGTCGACGTATCGGTGCCCAGCGGAACCGGGCCGACATCGTCACTGCCGGAATCGGCGGCGATAAAATCGGGCTTGGCCTCTACGCCGTACTGAAAGCTCTGGACTTTCAGTGGGGCGAATCCCAGATGGCCGTTAGGGCAGATTATTTTCATTGTTGACATTCTGGCTTCCTCGCAGATAACGCTTAGGGTTTTCGGGTCAGTAAATGATCGCCGGCCTTAGGTCATTAGCAGGTTGTGTGCCAATCGCGCATGGAATAAAAAGCTCTTTTTTTCAATAAATTATCATTTGGCCGAACAGCCACGAGCGGGATTTGATACTGCGGTGCGTGGGGCGCACACGGCGTTGCGTGGGATCGACGCAACGGCTGGAAGGAGCAATGGACGGGCGTGGCGCCCGGCCCGTGCGGGGCCGGAAGGCGGGGGCAATCGCACTACCTGACGACTGTGAGTGCCAGTCCGGGCCGGCGGTACCGTTTCCGGGCGACACGCTTTACGTCGTCCCTGACCGCTCGGCTGCCGCCCTCCATGGCGGCAGACGGTCGCCCTGAAGCGGTACCCCCACCCCTCGACAGCGCGGTGCCAACCGACAGGCGCACCGAACCCGGTTCGCTACCCGACAATGGCCAGGCAAGCCGGCGGCGAGAACCCTCAGTGCACTCGCGGCGTCAGCTGCAGCGCCGAGGCCCGGAAGGCGTCGTCATAGGCAGCACGCAGCCGCTTATTCTTGACCCCGGGTTTGGAGCCCTTGGCCTGGCGCAGGAGGTTCAGGGCGAAGCGCCGGATGAGGGCCAGATTCTGCGCCAGCCAGTCGATCTCGTCACTGACCCAGATGCGGCGTGTTTCGATCCGGCCGTGGTCTTTCTCCACGGCGTCGGCGTGGCCCTGGGGATGGTGTTTGGCTTCGGTGTCCATGAACAAGCGAACGTCGTCATGCAAGGTGCTCTGGTCCCCCTTGAGGGCCAGCACATAGTCGCCACCGCCCTCGGTGATCTGCCGGGCCACCGTTTTCTGACAGCCGATAGCGTCGATCGTCACCGTGACGCCGTCCAGGTCGAACAAGGACAGGATCTCGGGCAGGGCCGTGATCTCGTTCGCCTTCGCGTCCACCCGGCGTTGAGCCGCCAACAGGCGAGCCTCACAGGACCAGGCATGAAGCAGGTGCAGTGCACGAGCCGCTGAACCACGATGGGAGCGGCGGACGGCTTTGCCGTCCAGTGCCAGTTGATCCAGCCTGTCGCCGCCGATTCGGGCATGGGCGGCCCAATCGAAAAACGCCGCCTCGAACGCCTCCGGGTCGATCAGGGAAAAGACGCGCCCGAAGGTGTCGTGGGAGGGGATGCCGTTGGGCAGCGGCAAGAATTGTCGCAACCAGTCCTCCTTGGTACGGCCAAATTCTGCCACGGCTTCCCCGTCATCCATGCCGGAGAGTATTGCACAAAGGGCGATACCGAGGATGTCCGACAGCCCATGCAGCTTGTTTTGCGTGGTCCGGCGCGGATCGGGGAGGGATTCGAAGAAAGGCTTGGGGTTCGGCAGCATGGCAACGGTTGCTGCAAATGCCGGAACTAAGCCGTTTTCGTACCGGCACCGGGCTCGCCGAGGCTGATGTGGTCGGGTCTGGCTGACCGTCTGCCGCCAGGACGGCGGCAGCCGAGCCCTCAGGGACGAGTTCACGGCGTGTCAGACAGGCCCGACCACATCGACCCTGACGATCTTGTCATCGCCTCGTGATAGTGCGATTGCCCTGGGGGGCAGAGCACTCAGGCGCTGTCTTCGGCATCCGATGTCGATTGCAGGCCGAGCTTGAGCATATGGTGGCGCAGCGAATGGCGCGACAGTCCCAGGGCCGCCGCGGTGTCGGTGATATTGTGGCGGTTGCGCGCCAGCGCCGATTCGATCATGGTGCGGTGCAGTTGCTCGGTCGCATCGTGAAAGCTCAGGCCGTCGTAGTCGAAGCCCTGGACCTGGCCGGTGGCAACCGCCTTGCGCGCCTGGGGTCTGTCGACTTCACGCAGGATGCGGTCGGGGATATGACGGACGAGGATCTTATTGTCCTCCTCGAGAATGAAGATGCGCTCGAGCAGGTTTTCCAGCTCGCGCACATTGCCCGGCCAGTGGTAGGCGCGGAAGATGTCCGCCACCGCCGGCTCCCAGCCGCTGATGCTGCGATCGTAGCGGGTGTTGAACTTGCGCAGGAAGTATTCCGTCAGCACCAGGCAATCGTCGCCGCGCTCGCGCAGCGGCGGGATGTTGAGCGACACCACCTGGAGGCGAAAGTAGAGGTCGTCGCGAAAGCGGCCGTCGAGCACTTCGCGATAGAGAATCCGGTTGGTCGCGGCGATAAAGCGCACGTCGACATGGATCGGGGTCACCGAGCCGACCCGACGGTATTCCTGGGTATCGAGAAAGGACAGCAGCTTGGCCTGGCGCACCAGGTCGAGATCGCGGATCTCGTCCATGAAGAGGGTGCCGCCGTCGGCGGTTTCGACCAGGCCGTTCTTGCGAGTCACCGCGCCGGTGAAGGCGCCTTTCTCGTGGCCGAAGAGTTCCGACTCCAGCAGGTCCGACGGGATGGCCGCGCAGTTGATGTCGACGAACTCCTGGGCGCTGCGGCTGGATTGCTGGTGCAGCATGCGCGCGACCACGCCCTTGCCGGTGCCGGTTTCGCCATAGATCAGCACGCTGCTGGCGGGACTGCGGGCGATCTTGCTGATCAGTGCCCGCGTCTGTTCGATGGAGGGGTGCTCCCCTATCAGTTCGCCCCGGTAGGCCATACCTTTGTTACCACTGTTGCCGAGAGGCCTTTAGGCTAACTGGAATCGGTACCAGCGGTCCAGGCAGGGATTTCCATCGGAGAAACACAGCGCCCTGTCCCGGCACAGATACAGCGACGTCGAGATGGTGCGCGGGCCATCGCCCACGGGGTGACTGCACAGTCCGGTGCGGCCGTCGCTGTCGTGAGAGGCGAAGAGCGCGGCGACCGGCGCGAGGCCGTCGCTGTCCGGCAGGCCCGGGGCGATTTCGCGGATATGGGCGAGGCGCCCGCGCGAGCTGGCGCCGATCGAATCCAGCGGCCCCTCGGGATGGCTGTCGCACAGCGGCGCGCTGAGGTAGTGGTTGGTGCGTGCGATCCAGTCGCACTCGGCGCGCTCGACCGTCGTGCCGCGATGGCCGAGCTCGACCGCGGCCCGGGCACCGGACGGGTCGGCCAGCACCAGGTTGCCGCCACCGGCATGGGGCACCGAGGCGATCATCTCGAGCGCCCGTTCGACGCTGTCCGCCTCGCTCAGCAGCCAGGTCATCAACAGGTATCGCAGGGCGCCGACGCCATGGTCCCGGGTCGGCACCGGGTATCGACGATCGCCAGCCCCCGGCCGTTGATGCCGCTGGAAAAGGCCCCGGGGCTGCCGAAACTGCCGACGCAGATCATGGCGCCCGTGGCGATGTCGGCACCCTGGTGCCGGAATACGGCCTGCAGCTGCGCATGCTCGCCGCGATAATCGCGGTTCTTGCCCAGCAATGGGCCGCAGCCGCGATGTGCGAGCGCCAGGGCCGAGCAGCCGTCGTGGATCTGCACGCCCCGGCCGCGGTCCTCGAGCACCGCGGCATGCAGGTAGGTGAAGAGGTCGTCGCCGGCCAGGCCGAAGCCCTCGGCGATGCCGTCGAGTTCGGCGACCTGCTCCGGGAACAGGCGTTGCGACAGCGCCTGCTGTTGTGCCAGGTAGTCGAGTGCATCGGCATCCAGATTCAGGCCGTCAAGCCGCATCTTGATCGCGGACTTGACCGCATCGGTCAGGTCCGGCCGCAGTCGCGCCTGGCCAGGCCGCGCTCGCGGGCGTGGCCCTCGAGCAGGACCGGCGTACCGGTTTCGGTCTTCATTCCGGGGCCTCCTGTTGCCTGGCGATGATGTTCGGGTCCAGCAGGTGGCAGGCGGCCCGGTGAGACTCGCCGGCCTGGTGATGCTGCGGTGCTTCTGTGCGGCATCGTTCGTACGCATAGGGGCAGCGTGTGTGGAACTTGCAGCCGCTCGGCAGATTGAGTGGCGTCGGCAGGTCGCCCTGCAGTCGAATGCGTTCGTGTCCCTGTTTTGCATGTCCCACGCGCGGCACCGCCGAGAGCAGAGCCTGGGTATAGGGATGGCTCGGGTTTTTCAACACCTCACGGGTGGGACCCGATTCGACGATCTCGCCCAGATACATCACCGCGATGCTGTCGCTGATGTAGCCGATCACCGAGATATCGTGGGAGATGAACAGGTAGGTCAGCCCCAGTTCGCGCTTGAGGTCGCCCAGCAGCTTGATCACCTGCGCCTGGATCGATACATCGAGCGCCGAGACCGGCTCGTCGCAGACGACGAACTGCGGATGCAGGATCAGCGCCCGGGCGATGCCGATGCGCTGGCGCTGTCCGCCGGAAAACTGGTGCGGGTAGCGCGACAGGTGGCTGGTTTTCAGGCCGACATTGGTCACGATCTCGGCGACCCGTTCGCGCAGCTCGGCCTTTTTCGTGACCCCCTGCAGTTTCAGCGGCAGACCGACCAGCTCCTCGACCGTCTTGCGCGGATTGAGCGAAGCATAGGGGTCCTGGAAGATGATCTGCATGTGCTGGCGCATCGCCTTCATCTCCGCCGGCGACAGGCTGGTGACGTCGGTGCCGTCGAACAGGATCCGGCCGGAGGTCGGCTCGTGCAGCCGCAGCAGTGTGCGGCCCAGGGTGCTCTTGCCGCAGCCGCTTTCGCCGATCAGGCCCACCGTTTCTCCACGGCGAATTTCCAGGCTGGCGCCGTTTACCGCCGCGACCAGGTTGCCCGGATTGCCGGTCAGCTTGCCCCAGAGGCCGCGGCGGCTGTCATAGTGCTTGACGATATTCTCGGCCTTCAGCAGCACCTCGGCGGGTGCGGCATCGGTCTGCGATTCGGACCTGGTCATCGTTTGGCTTGCCAGTTTTATGCTGTTCATTGCTCGATCCCCTCAAACAGTATGCATCGTACCTCCCGTTCCTCGGAAGTTCGCCGCATGGCGATATTCTGCTCGCAATCGGCTGTGCGGTACGGGCAGCGGGACAGGAAGCGGCACTGCGGCGGCAGGTCGATCAGCTCGGGCACCTGGCCCGGGATCGGCTCGATCGGGCGGCTGAGGTCCTCGAGGTCCGGGATCGAGCCCAGCAATCCCCGTGTATAGGGGTGTTTGGGGTTGCCGACGACGTCGAGCGTCGGGCCGCTTTCAACAATCTGGCCGGCATACATCACCACGACACGGTCGCAGTATTCGGCGACGACACCCAGGTCATGGGTGATGAGCACGACGCTCATGCCCAGCTCCCGGCGAATATCGGCGATCAGTTCCAGCACCTGGGCCTGGATGGTCACATCCAGCGCGGTGGTGGGTTCGTCGGCGATCAGCAGCTTCGGACGGCAGGCCAGGGCAATGGCGATCATGATGCGCTGACGCATGCCGCCGGAGAACTGGTGCGGGTATTCGTCGAGCCGGTTCTCGGCCGACGGAATGCCGACCAGCTGCATCATCTCCACGGCCTTGCGTTTCGCTTCCCGGACACGCTGTCTTTTGCTGCCGGAAAGGCTGTCGTCGTGGGCCAGGATCACCTCGAGGATCTGGTCGCCGACGGTGTAGGCGGGATTCAGTGCCGTCAGCGCATCCTGCATGGTCATGGCGATGTCCTTGCCGCGCAGCCGGCGGTAATCGCGATCGCCCATGCCGACCAGCTCACGGCCGGCGAAGCGGATCGAACCGCGGGCAATGTAGCCCGGCTTCTTGATCAGGCCCATCACCGAGGCGAAGGTCACGCTCTTGCCGGAGCCCGACTCGCCGACGACGCCGAGGCATTCGCCGGGGCGGACCTCGAGGGTGACGCCGTCGACCGCCGTGACCAGACCGTCGCGGGTCGCGAAGCAGGTCTGCAGATCCTCGATGCTGAGGATCGATTTGGACTGGACCTGCGGCTTGATATTGGTGTTGTTGGCATTCAAGGGGCAGCCCTCCTCAATCGTGGAATTTCGGGTCGAAGGCATCGCGCAGCCCCTGGCTGGCGACGTTCAGCGCCAGTACCAGCAGCAGGATGGCGAGACCCGGGAAGGTGCTGACCCACCAGGCTTCGAGCATGAAGACCCGGCCATCGGCGACCATCGCGCCCCAGGAGGCGGTCGGCGGCTGTACGCCAAGGCCGAGGAACGACAGGCTGGCCTCGAGGATGATTACATTCGCCATGCGCACGGTCGACACCACGATCACCGGCGACAGGATGTTCGGCAGAATCTCCCGCAGCATGATGTAGCGCCCGGACGCACCGGCGGCCCTGGCGGCCTCGACATATTCGACCTCGCGCGCGGCCAGGGTTTCACCGCGCACCACGCGGCAGGGGATGACCCACTCCTTGTAGACCAGCGCCAGCACGATGTTCTGCAGGCCCGGGCCGAGCATCGCCATCAGCGCGATGGCGAAAATCAGGTACGGAAAGCCGAGCAGGATGTCGACGATGCGTGAGATGACGATATCGACCTTGCCGCCGAGGTAGCCGGAGGCGAGGCCGGCGAGGATGCCGACCGCGGTCGCCAGCAGGATGACCACGAGGCCGATGAAGATCGACACGCGCGAACCGTAGATGATGCGCGAGAGGATGTCGCGGCCCAGGGCATCGCAGCCCAGCGGGTAGGCGATATCGCCGCCCTCCATCCAGAATGGCGGTTGCAGGCGCAGGAAGAGGTCGGTCTCGTTGGGGTCGTGCGGTGCGATCCAGGGCGCGAAGATCGCCAGTACACAGAACGCCAGCACCACCAGGGCCGAAATCAGGCTGAGCCGGCTGGTCGCGAACTGGCGCAGATTGCGCACCAGTGGCGATTCGGTCTGGAATTGCACGGACTGAACGGCGGCGGTCATAGCTTAACCCTCGGGTTCAGGCGGGTATAGAGAATATCCGCGAGGAAGTTCAGGAACACGTAGGTCGAGGCGTAGAAGAGCACCGCGGCCTGTACCAGCGGGTAGTTGCGCACGAAGATGCTCTCGACCACCAGCCGTCCGAGGCCCGGCCAGCCGAACACCGTCTCCACGATCATGTTGCCGCCCAGCAGCGAGCCGGTTTCGATCGCGGCGACCGTGACCGTCGGCATCAGGGCGTTCTTCAGCGCATGCTTGAAGATCACCCGGCGGCGGCTCAGCCCCTTGGCTTCGGCGAAGGTGACGTAGTCCTGCTTCAGCACCTCCAGCATCGAGGTGCGGGTGACGCGTGTCAGGATCGCCGCCATCGGCAGCCCCAGGGTGATGGCCGGCAGGATGATATGGGCCAGGGCGTCCTTGAAATTGCTCCACTGTCCCGCCAGCAGGGTGTCGATCAGCAGCATATGGGTCACGGTCGGCACTTCGGCGCCGTAGCCGATGCGACCGGAGACCGGCAGCCACTGCAGATTGACGGCGAACAGCAGCAGCAACAGGATGCCGAACCAGAAACCCGGCATCGAGACGCCGAACAGCGAACCGACGGTGGCGAGGCGGTCGACAAGGGTGTTCTTCTTGATCGCCGCCAGCACCCCGAGCGGTATCGCCGTGACCAGGGCCAGAAGCAGCGCCACCAGGCTCAGCTCGATCGTCGCCGGCAGACGCTCGGCGATGACGTCGATGACCGGACGGCGATGGTAGAAGCTCAGACCGAAATTGCCGGTGGCGGCGTTGGTCACGAACTTGACGAACCGCTCATGCACCGGCAGGTCCAGCCCCATGTCGTGACGCAGCGCCTCTTCCTGGGCTTCGGTGACGTGCTGATCGCCAAGCATGATTTCCACCGGGTCGCCCGGTGTCAGCGTCATCATGAAGAACACGATGACGCTGACGCCGAGCAGCACGGGAATCAGCTGGGCAATTCGTTCCAACAGTTTACCGTAAGACATCTAGAACGCTCCCAGGCTGTGGGTTTAGTCGACGCAGGCATCATGCAGGTTGATGCGGCTGTCGGCGCTCGGCTGCCAGCCGGACAGGCGCTTCGAGACGCCATAGATATCCTGCGGCACCCAGAGGAAGATCAGCGGCGCGTCCCGGTTCACGATCGCCTGGGCCTGGTGGTAGAGCTCGGTGCGCTTGTCGGCATCCATCAGGGTTCCGGCCTGGCTCAGCAGGCTGTCGAGTTCCGGGTTCGAATAACCGGCGGAATTGCCCCGGGCACCGGTGGCGAGTACGGGGTCGAAGATGTCGACCGGATCGAGGGAGCCGTTACCCCAGGAGGTGAACCACATGTCACCCTCTCTGGCCTGGTCCGCGCTGAGCCATTCCTGCTTCAGCATCGTCCCTTCGCCGACTACCAGCCGGGTGCGGATGCCGGCCTTGGTCAGGACGGAGCCGACCGCCTCGGCGATATCCTTGAAGCCGCCCTCTACATCCAGGGTGACATCGAGGCCGTCGGGGTAGCCCGCTTCGGCCAGCAGTTGCCTGGCCTTTTCCAGATCGTAGTCGTAGGTCGGCAGGTCAGGGTCATGGCTGAAGGCATCGGGGCTGAGAATGCCGCTGATCGGCGTCGCCTTGCCGTTGAGGATGCGGTCGATGATCAGCTTCTTGTTCAGGGCATAGTTGGCGGCCTGGCGCACGCGAACGTCATCGAACGGCGGCTTCTGGTTGTTGAGCGAGATGAAGAAGCTGCGGGTTCCGTTGACGGTCACCACCTCGGCATTGGGGCTCTGGGTCACCTGGGAGATCGCGTGGGGCGGCAGTTCGTTGATGATGTCGACGTCGCCGGACAGCAGTGCCGCGACCCGGGAGGCGCTCTCCGGAATCACCTTGAACACGGCCCGGTCGACGCAGGCCGGGCCGACCGGCGGAATTTCGCTCGAGCCGCCATAATAGTCATCGAACTTTTCCATGATGATGGCGTCGCCCTTGCGCCACTCCTTCAGCCTGAACGGACCGGTGCCGTTGACCTGGCCGGCCATCCCCTGGCTGCCCACCTCTTCGACGAATTTTTTGCTGACCACTTCCTGGAACGGCAGCATTGCCAGCAGGATCGGCCAGGGGATTCGAGGTGGAAGCGGACCGTTTTCGGGTCGACGACCTCGATGCTCTTGAGCGGCCCCAGCAGGCCGGCGCGCGGGCTGCTCTGGCCATCCATGGCACCTTCCTGGATCAGGCGGTCGAAGGTGAACTTGATATCCTCGGCGGTCAGCGCATCGCCGCTGTGGAACTTGACGCTGTCGCGGAGCTTGAACTCGTAGGTCGTCGGGTCGATCGCGGTCCAGGACTCGGCGATCTCGGGGACCACCTTCATCTGGGCATCGCGGGTGACCAGGCCGTCGTACAGGTTGCGCAGGATGGTTTCGGTTTCACGATTGCGGTGGTTGGCCGGGTCCATCGTCAGGGCATCGAGCGTAAAGCCGACACGGATTTCGGAAGCCTGGCTGCCGCCTCCGAGCAAAAGGGCCAGGGCGGCTGTACTGCATGCGACAACTTTTTTCATGATCACATTTTCCTCGATAGTTATTGTTGTAAGGCACCTTGTTAGATAGCAACTACCAGGCCAGTTTTTTATTTATAAAAATATAAGTAATTTCAACATCTTAGTACTTGTACAGGATTCTGCACGCGGTAACCCCGACGTGGGTTGCGCACTTTGCACTCTCGATGCGTGTATTGCGCGCGCCGGCCACGCACTCGTCGCCTGCTTGAAGCTTACTCATCTGACCGAGGACAGAGAGTATTCTCCGTTGACTGCATACCAACCGGTATGTTTAAATTCCGTCTACATACCGGTCGGTTTGTTTATCGGGAGGGCAAAGATGAAACTGATCCAGAATTTTCGACGTTATATTGGACGACTCCAGGCATCCCGCGCTGAGCGGCTCGATCGTCGCACGCTGCGCGATATCGGGCTGGACCCGATGCGGCTGAGTTACCGTACCGCCAAGGCCGCACAATCCGGGCAGTGCCACTGCAGGGACCCCTGGTGTCTGGCCAGCTGAGCCTGTTGTTGTTCGGTGCCAGGCCGTCGATCGTGACGACTTTAGAAAGAAGCGGAACGCCGACAGGGCGTTACCCGAAAGGAGATAGAAGATCATGGCGACACTTTTCGAGCCGGTACGGATCGGCGATATCGAGTTGAGCAACCGCATCGTGATGGCGCCTCTGACCCGCTGTCGTGCCGATGAAGGGCGGGTGCCGAGCGAGCTGATGCGCGAATATTACCGTCAGCGCGCTTCTGCCGGACTGATCATCACCGAGGCGACTTCGGTTTCACCAATGGGCGTCGGCTATCCGAACACCCCGGGCATCTGGAACCAGGCCCAGGTATCGGGCTGGCGCCGCATCACCGACGAGGTGCATGCCGCCGGTGGCAGGATCGTGTTGCAGCTCTGGCATGTCGGTCGCATCTCGGATCCGGTCTACCTCGACGGCGAACTGCCGGTGGCGCCGAGCGCCATCGCGCCGGCCGGCCATGTCAGTCTGGTCCGGCCCGAAAAGCCCTATGCGCGGCCCCGGGCGCTGGAAACCGCCGAGATTCCGGAGATCGTCGAGGCCTACCGGCTCGGTGCCGAAAATGCCCGGGCCGCCGGTTTCGACGGAGTCGAGATTCACGCCGCCAACGGCTACCTGATCGACCAGTTCCTGCAGGACAGCACCAACCGGCGCAGCGACGCCTATGGCGGTTCGATCGAGAACCGGGCCCGTCTGTTGCTGGAGATCACCGATGCGGTGCTGAGCGTCTGGGGTGCGGGGCGTGTCGGTGTTCACCTGTCGCCGCGCTGCGATGCCCACGATGTCGGCGACTCGGATCCGGCGGCGCTGTTCGGCCATGTCGCCCGCGAGCTGGGCCGGCGTCATATCGCCTTTATCTGCGCGCGCGAGGCCGAAGCTGACGACAGCCTGGTGCCACAGCTGCGCCAGCAGTTCGGCGGTGCCTTCATCGCCAATGAGCGTTTTACCGGCGAAACCGCCAATGCCTGGATCGAAGACGGCCGGGTCGATGCGGTGGCCTTCGGCGTGCCCTTTATCGCCAATCCGGACCTGCCTGAACGCCTGCGTCTGCGGGCGCCGCTCAACGCGCCGGACAGCAGTACCTTCTATGCCTCGGGCGCGCAGGGCTATACCACCTATCCGACGCTTTGAGCCGGACAGGCCGGCGGCTGCCACCGCCGGTCTGACGTCGTCCGGCTGATCTATACTCACGGGCAAACGTTCAGGGTTGTCCGGAGGGCCCATGGCTCAGATGCTGATAGGGATAGTGTTGTTTTTCGCGGTTCACCTGCTGCCGCTGTTCACATCGCTGCGACAGCGGCTGATCGACCGCTGGGGGCGCTGGCCCTACCTCGGGGTCTATTCGCTGATTTCGCTGGCGGGGCTGGTGCTGATGGTCCGGGGCTACCGGGCGATCGAGCCCGACATTCTCTGGGGGCCGTTCGGCTTTGGCCGCCTGCTGGCCCATGGGGTGATGCCGCTGGCGCTGGTGCTGGTGGTCGCGGCCTACCTGCCGACATTCACGAAGCACAAGCTGCGTCACCCGATGCTGATCGGCGTGGCGCTCTGGTCCGGCGGTCACCTGCTGGCCAATGGCGATCTGGCCTCGACCTGGCTGTTCGCGCCCTTCCTGGTCTACGCGCTGCTCGATATCGCCTTCAGCCGTCCGCGCAGGACGTTGATTCCGGTGATGCAGCCGAAAGTACTGTTCGACGTGCTGGCCGTGATCGTCGGGCTGCTGCTGTACAGCGTGCTGATCGTCAGTCACGGCCAGCTGTTCGGGGTGGCGTTGCTGGCGTAGGAGCCTCGCCCCGAGGCGAACCAATTCGGCACGACGGTCGTTCGCACCGGGGCGGCGCTCCTACGGATACAGCGCGGCTTTTACAGCGTTCCCGGAAACGCACCGCCGTCGATCAGAATGTTCTGGCCGACGATGTAGCCGGACTGGGCGCCACACAGGTAGGCACAGGCGGCGCCGAATTCGGCGGGTTGGCCGAAGCGCCGGCTCGGATTGGTTTGCATCCGCGCCTGGCGCAGCTCCTCGATGCTCTTGCCGCTGGCCCTGGCGGCACCGGCGAAGGTGGCGTTGAGGCGGTCGGTCTCGAACGGGCCCGGCAGCAGGTTGTTTATCGTGACATTGTGCTCGGCGACCTGGCGCGCGAGGCCGGCGACGAAGCCGGTGAGCCCGGTGCGGGCACCGTTGGAGAGCCCCAGTTCGGCGATCGGGGCCTTGACGGCGCCGGAGGTGATGTTGACGATGCGTCCGAAACCCCGTTCGATCATGCCGTCGATCACCGCGCGGATCAGCTGGATCGGGGCCACCATGTTGTTCTGCAGCGCCTGGTGCCAGTCACCTTCGCCCCAGTTGCGGAAGTCCCCGGGGGAGGGCCGCCGGCGTTGTTGACCAGAATATCCACCGCCGGACAGGCGGCCAGCACGGCCTCACGGCCTTCCAGAGTGGTGATGTCGCCGGCGACGGCGGTGACGGTCACGCCGTAGCGCTGGCTGATCTCGGCGGCGGTCTGTTCCAGTACCTCCCGGGTGCGGGCATTGATCACCAGATGCACGCCTTCGGCGGCGAGCGCCTCGGCGCAGGCGCGCCCCAGCCCCTTCGAGGCGGCACAGACGATGGCGTGGCGGCCCGCGATATGCAGATCCATAGGATTCTCCTGTCGTCGCGCGGCCCGGCGGGCCGCTCATAAGTGCCATCATGATAGGCCCGGCGACAACCGAAGGCGAGTCCCTGCGTCAGGCGATCACGCCCTGCTTGCGAAGCCGGCGTCGTTCGTCGTCGGACAGACCGAGCAGGCGTTTGAGCACCGGGTCGGTCTGCTCGCCGAGGGTCGGTGGCGCGGTCGGCGCATTCAGGGCCTCGCCATCGAAGCGGATCGGGTTGCCGACCAGCGAAACGGACCCCGCTTCGCGGTGGGGGCGGGTCAGCTTCATGCCGCGGTGTTTGATCTGGGGGTTCTCGAAAACCTGGTCGAGGCTGTTGATCGGCCCGCAGGGGACGCCGACCGCTTCCAGGGCCGCCAGCCAGTCCTCGGTATCGCGCCGCAGAAATATTTCCCTGAGCAGCATGACCAGCGCATCGCGGTTGGTGACCCGGGCCTGGTTGGTGACGAAACGCTCGTCGCGGGCCAGCTCGACGCAGTCCGCCACTTCGCAGAAACGCTGAAACTGACCGTCGTTGCCGACCGCCAGGATCAGGTGGCCGTCATGGGTGGCGAAGGCCTGGTAGGGCACGATATTGGGGTGGGCATTGCCGAGGCGCTGCGGCACCTTGCCGGAGCAGAGGTAGTTGAGTGCCTGGTTGGCCAGCACCGCGACCTGGACATCGAGCAGCGCCAGGTCGATATGGGTGCCCTGACCGGTGCGATCACGCTGCAGCAGTGCCGCCAGCACCGCATTGGCGGCATACATGCCGGTGAAAATGTCGGCGAAGGCGACGCCGACCTTGACCGGCCCGCCGCCGGGCTCGGAGTCCGGCTGTCCGGTCAGGCTCATCAGCCCGCCCATGCCCTGGATCATGAAATCGTAGCCGGCACGGTGGGCATAGGGGCCGTCCTGACCGAAGCCGGTGATCGAGCAGTAGATCAGGTCGGGCTTCCCGGCCTTGAGGCTTTCGTAGTCGAGACCATAGCGCTTGAGGCCGCCGACCTTGAAGTTCTCCAGCACCACGTCGCAGTTGCGCGCCAGCTCCCGAACGAGGCGCTGGCCCTCCGGCTGGGCGATATCGATGGCCACCGAGGCCTTGCCGCGATTGGCGCTGAGGTAATAGGCCGCCTCCTGGCTGCCCTCGAGCCAGGGCGGGCCCCAGGCGCGGGTATCGTCGCCCCGTCCGGGACGTTCGACCTTGATCACCTCGGCGCCGAGATCGGCCAGCTGCTGGCCGCACCAGGGGCCGGCCAGCACGCGGGACAGGTCCAGGACCCGGATTCCCTTGAGCGGTTGGGCACTCATTTCGCTACTCCTAAATTTGGCACGTTTCGCTGCTCTCCCCTGAAAACCGCTCCTGCGTTTTCAGGATTTCCACCATCCGTGGCGGTCAAGGTGCCCTACGCGAAGCGAAGCGCACCGCGTAAAACCGGAACGGTTTAACAGAATGCCTGGATGCCGGTCTGGGCGCGGCCCAGGATCAGTGCATGGATATCGTGGGTCCCCTCGTAGGTGTTGACCGACTCGAGGTTGACCATGTGCCGGATCACGCCGAACTCGTCGGAGACGCCGTTGCCGCCGTGCATGTCACGCGCCATGCGGGCGATGTCCAGCGCCTTGCCGCAGTTATTGCGCTTGATCAGCGACACCATCTCCGGTGCCCAGTTGTCGGCGTCCATCAGGCGGCCGACCTGCAGCGCGGCCTGCAGCCCCAGCGCGATCTCGGTCTGCATGTTGGCCAGTTTCAGCTGGATCAGCTGGTTGGCGGCCAGCGGGCGGCCGAACTGCTTGCGGTCCAGGCAGTACTGACGGGCGGCATGCCAGCAAAACTCGGCCGCGCCCATGGCGCCCAGGCGATGCCGTAGCGGGCCTTGTTGAGGCAACCGAAGGGGCCGGCCAGGCCGGACGCGCCGGGCAGCAGGTTCTCCTCCGGTACGAAGGCCTCGTCGAGCACGATCTCGCCGGTGATGGAGGCGCGCAGGCTGACCTTGCCCTCGATCTTCGGGGTGCTGAAGCCTTCGGTGCCGCGCTCGACGATAAAGCCCTGATCTTGCCGTCGTGGGCGTCGGACTTGGCCCAGACCACGGCGAGGTCGGCGATCGGACTGTTGGTGATCCACATCTTCTGGCCGCTGAGGCTGTAGCCGCCATCGACCTTTTTCGCCCGGGTCAGCATCGAGCCCGGGTCCGAACCGTGGTTAGGCTCGGTCAGGCCGAAGCAGCCGACCCATTCACCGGTGGCCAGACGCGGCAGGAATTTCTGTTTCTGCTCCTCGGAACCATAGGCCTCGATCGGGTGCATCACCAGCGAAGACTGTACGCTCATCGCCGAGCGGTAACCCGAGTCGACCCGCTCGACCTCGCGGGCGATCAGGCCGTAGCCGACCTGGCTGATGCCGCTGCCGCCGTATTCCGGATCGACGGTGGCGCCGAGCAGGCCCAGCTCGCCCATCTCCTGCATGATATCGCGATCGAAATGTTCGTTGCGGAAGGCCTCCAGTACCCGGGGCTGCAGGCGCTCCTGGCAATAGGCGTGGGCCATGTCGCGGATCTGACGTTCCTCGTCGCTCAGTTGCTGTTCGAGCAGAAAGGGATCGTCCCAGTTGAAAGCGCCTGTCTTGGCCATCGGTTTCATCTCCTGTGTCGGTGGGCGAGTGTCTTGGTCGCGTATTGGTATATTTATTATAATAAATAGGCTAAATCAACCCTGTACCAAAAATATCCCGACATGGCAGAATAGGTTGCCCCCAACCAAGAAGCCCCTATGAACATCGAAAACGCAGGATTCAGGCCCACCCGGCGCATCAAGCGGGCCGATCAGATCGTCGACTCGATCAAGCGCTGGGTCGTGGTCAACGGCCGCCAGCCCGGCGACCGACTGCCCAACGAACGCGAGCTGATGGAACAGTTCGACTGTGCCAAGGGTACGGTGCGCGAAGCGCTGAAGTCGCTGGAGGTGCAGGGCCTGGTCAGCATCCGAACCGGCCCCAACGGCGGCGCCGTGCTCGAGCGTGTACCCTACGAGCGCGCCAGCCAGCTGCTGCGCAACTTCCTGCATTTCGAACAGCCCGGCGGGCCCGATATCTATGCGCTCCGGACCCTGGTGGAGCCGGAAATCGCGGCCCAGGTCACACCCTTGTTGAGCGAGGCGGATCTCGAGCGGCTCGAGGCGCTGGTGCAGCGCTGCGATCATCCGGCCCGTGATTTCGACGAGCGTATCGCCCAGCGCATCGCCGAGCTCGAGTTTCATGTCGTGCTGGCCGAGCGTTGCACCAATCCGCTGCTGGCCTTTATCGGCCGTTTCCTCAACGACCTGATTCGTGATCTGGTGATTTTCAAGAAGGCGAAGCTGCCGGAGCAGCGCGAGTTCTCCTGCGCCAACCTGGAGTATCACCAGCAGTTGCTGGGGGCGTTCCGCGAGCGCGACGCCGAACGGGCGCGGGCGCTGATGCTCGAACACATGCGTTCGGCCCAGGCGTTCAATATCGAGCTGCAGGGACAGCTCGAACAGCGGATGCTGATGTCGGAGTAATCCGCAAAGGAGGCGCCTTGAGGATTGTCAAGGTCGCCACCGGTCCCGGCTTGCTACCTTGCGCTCCTTTATCAAGCGACAGGAGGAGCCGGTATGGAGCTGGTCTGTCCGGCCGGAAGTTTTCCCGCCCTGAAAGCCGCCGTCGACAACGGCGCCGATACCGTCTATTTCGGTTTCAGGGATGCCACCAACGCCCGCCACTTCGCCGGGCTGAATTTCGATCGCCGCAAGGCCGAGAAGGGCATCGACTATGCCCGCAGCCGTGGCGTGCGCGTGCTCTGCGCCATCAATACCTATCCGCAGCCGACCGGCTGGCAGCAGTGGCGCCAGGCCATCGACATGGCGGCCGGTCTGCAGGTCGATGCACTGATCGCCGCCGACATGGGCGTGCTCGGCTATGCCGCCGATGCTCATCCGCAGATGAACCGGCACCTGTCGGTGCAGGGCTCGGCGACCAACTACCAGGCGCTGAGTTTCTATCAGCAGCAGTTCGGTATCCGCCGCGCGGTGCTGCCGCGGGTGCTGTCGCTGTCCCGGTGCGCCAGCTGGCGGCGAAAAGCCCGGTGGAGCTGGAAGTCTTCGCCTTCGGCAGCCTCTGCATCATGGTCGAGGGGCGCTGCTATCTGTCGTCCTACCTCACCGACGAGTCGCCCAATACCTGCGGTGCCTGTTCGCCGGCCAAGGCGGTGCAGTGGCAGGAAACCTCGCGCGGGTTGGAGTCCCGTCTCAACGGCGTGCTGATCGACCGTTACGGGCCCGCCGAGAAGGCCGGCTACCCGACGTTGTGCAAGGGGCGCTTCGAGGTCGAGGGGCAGGTCTACAACGCCATGGAGGAGCCGACCAGTCTCAATACCCTGGACCTGATTCCGCAGCTGCGCGAAATCGGCATCACCGCGGTCAAGATCGAGGGACGCCAGCGCAGTCCGGCCTATGTCGGCCAGGTGACCCGGGTCTGGCGCGAGGCGCTGGATGCCGCCCCCGGCGCAGCCAGGCCGCAGTGGCAGAAGACCCTGACCGACCTGTCCGAGGGCTCCACCACCACCCTCGGCGCCTATCACCGGGCCTGGCAGTAATGCCGCAATCAGCCAAGGAGCAGCCAATGCGACTTTCCTGGACCCCTGCTGTATTTCTGGCCCCGCCGGCAGGTATTCGAATTCTACGAAGCGATGAGTGATGCGCCGGTCGATATCGTCTATCTCGGCGAAACGGTCTGCGCCAAGCGCCGCGAACTGCGGCTCAAGGACTGGCTCGAGCTGGCCGAACGGCTTGCGAATGCCGGCAAGGAAGTGGTGCTGTCGACGCAGGCCTTGCTCGAGGCCGAGTCCGAGCTGCTGGCGCTGGAGCGGATCTGCGGGCAGGGCCGCTTTCGCGTCGAGGCCAACGACATGGCCGCGGTGCAGCTGCTGAGCGGCCGCGGGGTCGACTTCGTGACCGGCCCCTCGATCAACATCTACAACCTGGCGACGCTGGAACGGCTTCACCGCGCCGGTATGCGCCGCTGGGTGATGCCGGTGGAACTCGGTGCCCGGACACTGGAACAGCTGCTGCAGCAGGCCCGCGATGCCGGCCTGGACGAAGGTCTCGAAACCGAGGTGTTCGGTTACGGCCGCCTGCCGCTGGCCTATGCCGCGCGCTGCTTCACCGCCCGTTATCGCAACCTGCCCAAGGACAACTGCGGTTTCTGCTGCATCGACTATCCCGACGGCCTGACGATGCGCTCCCAGGAGGAGGGGCTGTTCACCATCAACGGCATCCAGACCCTGTCCCATGCCCACTACAACCTCGAGCACCAGCTTGGCGCCATGGACCGTATCGGTGTCGATATTCTGCGCCTGAGTCCGCAACAACAGGGACTCGAGACGGTGATCCGGCGCTTTCGCCAGCGCCTCGACGGCGGGGAGCCCGCCGGCATCGCCCTGGTCGATGCCGACAGCTGCAACGGCTACTGGTACGGCGAGCCGGGGATGAAGCTTGTGAGTGTGTAGGAGCGGCGCCCCGCTGCGAAAGGTTTGGCAGGGTGCCGGTTTTGTTCGCCGCGGGGCGCGGATCCCTATCTAACCCGCCGTGGCCGGGCTGATTCGGTCGGCGAGTTTCAAGCCCCACCTGAAACCCTGCGGCAGCTCGTTCCAGTCGATGCTGTCGAGCAGATTCTTGATGCCGAGCCCGAGCTCGGTATTGCCCTCGATCAGCAGCCTGCGCTGGAAGAACAGCGTGTCCGGATCCTCGCGCCGCTGCGCCAGGCAGAGGAATTCCGCGCTGTCGCCGCGGATCCAGGTATCCACGGGCGCCTTGCCGTCATGCAGCACCAGACGCCGACCCTCGCAGCCCAGGCGCAGTTGCAGTTGCAGGTCCCTTATATCCAGTCCGATGCGGTGCTCTTCCAACAGCTCGAAGGCATCTTCCGCCAGGGGCCGGCGAAGGCGCGATTGAGCAGCGGTTCGACCAGGCGACGCTGGACGAAGAAGGGCAGCGGACGGTGCGCCAGGCGCAGCAGCGGGCGGGGATCGGGAAGTCTCGGTTTCGGTAGCCTGATCATCCTGTGGCCTCGTTACGGATGCGAAGAGGCGCCATGGTAGCCCGATCTTTTTTGGCCCCCTTGACAATGATCAAGGGGTAAAACCGGGTCGATGTCGATAATGAACAACATATGGTGTTTATGAAGAACAGGCAGCACAACATATAGTGCATAGGATGGCAGACAGATGACCCGTACAGCACAGGCCTCGCCGAGCCCGGAACAGCTTCGCAACCTGCACGCCAGCGTTGAGGTGCGCAGCGCCGTCGATGAATACCTCGAGCGCAGCGACTGGCGCGTTCAGGCCAACGCCAACCAGGGCTATTCCCTCGGCGGCCTGATCCTCAATATCTCCGGCAAGCTGATCGCCAACTACTGGCTCAACGAGGTCTACAGTCCCGAAATCGGCCACGCCCACCGCGAGGGCGACATCCATATCCACGACCTGGACATGCTGTCCGGCTACTGCGCTGGCTGGTCGCTGCGCACCCTGCTGTTCGAGGGGCTGAACGGGGTGCCGGGACGGGCCGAGAGCGGGCCGCCGAAGCACCTGTCGAGTGCCGTCGGCCAGATCGTCAATTTCCTCGGCACCCTGCAGAACGAGTGGGCCGGCGCCCAGGCGTTCAGCTCCTTCGATACCTACCTGGCGCCCTTCGTGCGCAAGGACCGGATGGACTACGACAGCGTCTACCAGTGCATGCAGGAGCTGATCTACAACCTCAACGTGCCGTCGCGCTGGGGCACCCAGACGCCGTTCACCAACCTGACCTTCGACTGGCGCTGTCCGGCGGACCTGGCCGAACAGGTGCCGGTGATCGGCGGCGAGGAGATGCCGTTCTGTTACGGCGACCTGCAGGACGAGATGGACCTGATCAACCGGGCCTATCTCGAGGTGATGATGGCAGGGGACGCCCGCGGCCGGGTCTTCACCTTCCCGATCCCGACCTACAACATCACAACGGATTTCGACTGGGACAGCCCCAATGCCGACCGGCTGTTCGAACTGACCGCCCGGTACGGCCTGCCGTACTTCCAGAACTTCCTCAATTCGGACCTCGAACCGAACATGGTGCGCTCGATGTGCTGCCGGCTGCAGCTCGACCTGCGCCAGCTGCTGATGCGCGGCAACGGCCTCTTCGGCTCGGCCGAGCAGACCGGCTCCGTCGGCGTGGTGACGATCAACTGCGCCCGCCTCGGCTACCTCTTTGCCGGCGACTGGCCGGGCCTCTACCGCCGCGTCGATGCTCTGCTGGAGCTGGCCCGCGACAGCCTCGAGCTCAAGCGCCGCGTCATCGCCGACCTGATGGACGCAGGGCTCTTTCCCTACAGCAAGCGCTACCTCGGCACGCTGCGCAACCACTTCTCGACCGTCGGCGTCAACGGCATCAACGAGATGCTGCGCAACTTCAGCGGCGACCGCCTCGATATCGCCGGCGAAGAGGGGCAGCGGGAGGCGCTGCGGCTGCTCGATCATATCAACGACCGGCTGCGCCAGTTCCAGCAGGAGACCGGCAACCTCTACAACCTCGAGGCCACGCCGGCGGAGGGCACCACCTACCGTTTCGCCCGCGAGGACCGCAAGCGCCTGCCCGGCATCCTGCAGGCCGGCAGCGCCGAACATCCCTATTACACCAATTCCAGCCAGCTGCCGGTGAGCCATACCGAGGATCCCTTCACCGCCCTGGAACTGCAGGACGAGCTGCAGTGCCGCTATACCGGGGGCACCGTGCTGCATCTGTACATGCGCGAGCGGATCTCCAGCATTCGCGCCTGCAAGATGCTGGTCAAGAGGGCGCTCGGCCGCTTCCGGCTGCCATACCTGACGGTGACCCCAACCTTCTCGATCTGCCCGCGCCACGGTTACCTGAGCGGCGAACACGAGTTCTGTCCGCGCTGCGACGAGGAGATTCTGATGAGAAAGCAGTCGTAGGAGCCTCGTACCCAAAGGGCACTTCCCCGAGGCGAATAACCACCGTGCCAGACCGATTCGCAGCGGGGCGCCGCTCCTACGGGGCATCGTGGTAAGTCGTAGGGTGCTGCTGAGTCGTAGGGTGGGTTAGCCGCCCTGGCACGGCCTGTCCGCACTACAGAAACATTGTGGCGGCGTAACCGCCATGGATGGCGGGAACCCTGAAAACGCAGGAGCGGTTTTCAGGGAACCCACCATAGGCGCCGGAGGCGCCTTGCCTTCGGTTGGCACTGTGGCTGGTACGCCGTAGATAGAGACAACAGCAAAACCAAGCACAACCAAGCCAAGGAGCGACCAATGAAAAACGAAACCCTGCTCAAGCCTGAAGAACGTCAGCGCTGCGAGGTCTGGACCCGGGTCATGGGCTATCACCGGCCGGTGGCCCAGTTCAATGCCGGCAAGCAGTCGGAGCATCGCGAACGAACGCATTTTGTCGAGAAAAGGTGACGGGTGACCGGTGACGAGTGACGCGTCACCGGTAACCCGTAACCATTCATTTCCCTGGCCCCCGGTACGGCTCTCGCCGGGCGGTGCCGGGGATTTATCGATGGCGCCATGGGAGGTTTTCGATGAAAGCGGCGACCGAACTTCAGCTTCCGGTCGGCGGTATCACGCCACTGACCACGATCGACTTTCCCGACCATCTGGCCTGCGTGCTCTATACCCAGGGCTGTCCGTTGCGCTGCGGTTATTGCCAGAATCCGCACCTGATCCCGTACCAGGGTGAAGTCGCGGCGATGACCTGGCCGACGGTCGAGGCCTGGATCGACAAACGCCGGGACTTCGTCGAGGCGGTGGTGTTCAGCGGCGGCGAGCCGACGGTTCACGCCGATCTGCGCGACGCCATGCTGCGGGTCTCGGCACTGGGGCTGAAGGTCGGTCTGCACAGCGCCGGCGTCAATTCAGGCCGGCTGGCGGAGCTGCTCGGCCTGCTCGACTGGGTCGGCCTCGACGTCAAGGCTGGCCCCGACCAGTACCGGCTGATCACCGGTCGTCCCCACCTCGAAACCCAGAATGCCCGCTGCGTCGACCTGCTGCTGGAGTCCAGCACCCCCTTCGAGTGCCGTACCACCGTCAACTGGCATCTGTTCGCGCCCGAACAGGTGCTGCGCCTGGGCGAAGACCTGGCCGGCCGCGGCGTACGGCACTATGCGATCCAGCTGAGCCATGGCCACGACTGCCTGAACCCCGAACTCGCGGCGCCCCGCCGTCCTGCTGCCAGCGTACTGGCGCAGCTGCGGGCGGGTCTCGAACGCCTGTTTCCCCGCTTCGAGTGGCGCGAGGCGGTGTGAAAAGAAGGTGACGGGTTACGAGTTACGCGTCACGCGCCTCAGCCGAGCCAGAACAGCGCCACCAGCAGCAGCGCCGAGACGAACCAGATCAGCGACATCAGTTGCCAGAACACCAGCATGCCGCGGTGTTCCGGCGGTGTGTCCCGCGGAGTCAGCAGCTCCGGGTTGGGGTGGGTCAGGTCCTGCAGGAAGGCGTCCAGACTGTCGTAGCGCTCGTCGAGGTCGGTCGACAGCGCTTTTTCCAGCGTGCGGTCGAACCAGACCGGCAGGATGGGGTTGTAGCGGCTCGACGGTATATAGGTCAGGCGCCGCAGGTCCCGGGGGCGCTGGCAGCGTTCGAGCGCATCGCCGTAGGGCAGGTGCTGGGTGAAGATCTCGTAGCAGATCGACGCCAGCGAATAGATGTCGCCCTTGATGCCGGTGCAGTGGCCGAGGCGGAGCAGCGGGTCGGAGTAGTGCACCGTACCGAGTATGCGGTCGCGCTCGAGCGGCACGAAGATCTCGTCGATGCCGGCGACATGGACCGAGCCGAAATCGACGATCTTCACCCGGCCTTCGGGGGTCATCAGGATATTGCCGGGCTTGAGGTCCTGGTGCAGGGTTTCACGGCTATGGAAGGCCTTCAGGCCGGCGGCGATCTGGCGCACGATATCGATGGCGTCGGACGGCCTCGGGTCGGGATGTTCGGCGATCCACTGCTCGAGGGTCACCCCTTCGATCTTTTCCATCAGGTAGTAGAGAAAGGTCTTGGGCCGGTTCGGTGTCACGACCCTGACGACCTGGGGGCTGTCGATGCGGCTGCCGACCCACTCCTCCATGACGAAGCGCTCGATATAGGCCGGATCGTCGCAATAATTGACCGAGGGCGTCTTCATCACGTAGAGGCGGCCGTTCTGCAGGTCCCGGACCTCGTACAGCTGGCTGCGGCTGCTGGCATAGAGTTCGGCGGTGATTTCGTAGCCGTCGAGTTTCAGGCCCGGCGAGAGGTCCGGCGGAAAGGGCAGGGCGGTCAGCTTGTCCGTCAGGTCGTCGAGGGATTCATCGCTCAGGTGTTCGACCCGCACCAACTGGCAGCTGAGGTTGTCGCCGCTGCCGCCATCGAGCGCCGCCGCCACCAGTTCATGACAGGCCTGGTCCAGGTCCTGCCGGTCGATCAGCCGTTGCAACGCATCGGTGCTGATGAAGTCGTGGATGCCATCGGTACTGAGCAGGAACAGATCCCCGGGTTCGAGCGTCACGGTGCGGTAGTCGATCTCCAGGTGGGTATCCATTCCCAGGGCCCGGGACAGGCAGCTGTTGCTCTCACTCAGACGGGTGAGGTGGTCCTCGGTCAGGCATTCCAGTTCGCCGGCGCGCAGGCGATAGATGCGGCTGTCGCCGATATGGAAAAGGTGGGCGGTACGGGATTTCAGGATCAGCACCGAGAGGGTGCAGACATGGCCGCGGCTGGTCGAGAGGTACTCGTGACTGCGGGCATAGAGGCGGCGGTTGATCGCCGTCAGCACCTTCTGGCCGGATTTCTTCACCGTCCAGATATCGGGGGTATCGAAGTAGTCGCTGAGGAACTCGCGCACCGAGTACTCGGCCGCTTCGGCACCGGCCTCGGCGGTGCTGACGCCGTCGGCGATCAGGGCGCAGGCGCCCTTGGTGGTCAGCAGGTTGCCCACCGGCATGAAGAAGCCCAGGCAGTCCTCGTTGCGGGCCTTGAGACCCGTTTCGCTGACCTGGGCGCTGGTGATGCTGATTTCGCCGTCGAGATGCATGGTTTCAGATTACTCGTTCCCTGAAAAATGCTCCTGCATTTTCAGGATTTCCGCCATCCATGGCGGTCACGGTGACGCGTGACAAGTGACGCGTCACGCCTAACCCGTCACACATCACTGGACTTTACTCGACATCGATCAGCTGCACGGTGCCGTCCGGCAGCACTTCGGCCATCTGACCGCTCGGTTCGTCCATGAACTGCACGCTGAGGAAGGCCACGGCGGCGGATGCGGCGATCAGCATGAAGAAGGTGGAGTAGTCGACGAAGGACAGGATGGTCAGGTAGCAGACCCCGCCGACGTTGCCGTAGGCACCCGCCATGCCGGCGATCTGGCCGGTCATGCGGCGCTGGATCAGCGGCACCACGGCGAACACCGCGCCTTCCCCGGCCTGAACGAAGAAGGAACACATCATGGTGGCCGCCACGGCGAGGGGGATCCACCAGCCGCCGTCGATCTGGCTCAGCACGAAGTAGCCGACGGCCAGGCCCGCGATCAGGATCGACAGGGCGTTACGACGGCCATACCTGTCGCTGAAGTGCCCGCCGGTGGGGCGCGCCACCAGGTTCATGAAGGCGAAGCCCGAGGCCAGCAGACCGGCGGTGACCGGGGACAGCCCCTCGAAGGTGTCGAGGAAGAACAGCGGCAGCATCGAGACCACGGCCAGTTCCGAGCCGAAGGTGACGAAGTAGGCGACATCCAGCACCGCGACCTGCTTGAACTTGTAGCGCTGGATCGCCGGTACGCCGTGCTTGAGGTTCTCTTCATTGACGTGATAGATGGTGCGCAGCTGGATCAGGAACAGCAGCACCAGCACCAGGTAGATGGCGTTGTTGCTGAAGTCGTCGAGCAGGCCGAGGTTGGCCGGGCCCAGTTTCCAGTTCAGTACCGCGAGCGCCGCGTACATCGGCAGGTTCATCAGGATGTAGAAGACGAAATCGCCCTTGCTGGTCACTTCCAGACCGCCATGTTTCTTGGGCTTGAAGTAGGTCGAGCCTTTCGGGGTGTTGTGGGCGATCTTGCGGTAGACCAGGCCGTACAGGATGGCCATTACGCCGGTCATCCCGAGGGCATAGCGCCAGCCGTCCTCGCCGCCGAACATCACCGCCAGGGTCGGCAGGGTCATGGCCGCCGCGGCGGAACCGAAGTTGCCCCAGCCGCCGTAGATGCCTTCGGCGATGCCGACCTGCCTGGCCGGGAACCATTCGCCGACCATGCGGATGCCGATCACGAAGCCGGCGCCGATAAAGCCGCTGAGAAAGCGCAGCGCCGCCAGCTGCTCATAAGTCTGGGCCGCCGCGAACGCCAGGCAGACCAGGCCGCCGAGTACCAGCAGCAGGCTGTAGACGGCGCGCGGGCCGTACTTGTCGACCAGGGTGCCGATGACGATACGCGACGGAATCGTCAGTGCCACGTTGAGGATCAGCAGTGCCTTGACCTCGGCCGTGGTCAGGTCGAAGGACTCCTTGATGAAGGCCATCAGCGGGGCATAGCTGAACCAGACCATGAAGGTGAGAAAAAAGGCGAACCAGGTGATATGGAGCGTCTTGATCTTGGGGTCGCCGAAGTTTAGCAACCGAAGTTTGTCGGTGGACATGAGCGTTCTCCCTGAGAAACGACCTTAAACTGGCGTCAAAGGTACTCAGTGGCGGCGCCCGCGCCTTTGATGCAAATCAACATAAACCGGAGGGACTTTGCTCGGTGGCCCTGTTTGTACCACCAAAGTGGTATAACGGGTTTTAATTATTAACAGACTGAAAATTAAAGGATTTTCTTCCCCGTCTGCATGGCGGGAGAGGGTGTAATCAGGTAAGCGGGGGCAATGGGGGTAGGATGGGTGGAGCCGCCATCATGGTGCGCTTTCCGGTTGGCACTGACGCGGACGGCGGCGCAACCCATCATATCGATCGCCGTACAGATCGATTGGCCGCGGTAAGCACGGAAAATGGTGTTGGGTTGCGCGGCTGAAAACCCGCGCGGAGGGCTGATGCTGCGTCATTTCACGCCGCTACACCCAACCTACAGTCGCTGTATCGCCTGCGCCGTTAAAGCTTCTGCTGCGTGACCCAGACCGCGACTTCGACGCGCGAGCGCAGGTTGAGCTTTTTCAGCAGGTGCTTGATATGCACCTTGACGGTACCTTCGGCGATATTGAGCTTGCGCGCGATCAGCTTGTTGGACAGCCCGCCGGCAATCAGCTTGATGATCTGCCGTTCGCGGGCCGTCAGGCTGGCCAGGTCCGCGGCGGCGCTGTTGCGGCCCGATTGCAACGCCTGGGCCAGAATGGCGGTGAGCCGTTCGCTGATCACCATCTTGCCGGCGGCCGCCTGGTTCAGCTTCTGCAGCAGCTCTTCCGGCTCGATATCCTTGATCAGGTAGCCGTCCGCGCCCTTCTTCAGTGCCGTGACCACATCCTCCTCGTAGTCCGAGACGGTGAACATCAGGATGCGTGAGGTGACGCCGGCATCGCGCAGCATCTCCAGGGTATCGAGCCCGCTGATCTCGGGCATGTTGAGATCCAGCAGGATCAGATCCGGGTCGAGCTCCGTCGCAAGCATCACGCCGTCGTGGCCGTTGCTGGCCTCGCCGACGACTTTGAGCCCCTCGTCCAGTTCGATCAGCTGCTTGACGCCGGTACGCAGCAGCGGATGGTCGTCGATCAGCAGGATGGAGGTGGTATCGGACGGCTCGGTCATTGGGTGTTCACCTGGATGCGGTTGTTACGGGACTTGATCTGGTTCGGCACGAAGCTCATCTGCACGCGCACGCCGCCCTCGGGCCTGTTGGCGATCTGCAGTTCGCCGTCGAGAATCCGGGTACGGTCCTGCATGATGATCAGGCCGTGATGGACACTGGTATCGTAGCTGCTGGCGAGCCCGACGCCGTTGTCCTCGACCGAGACCTCGATGCGGTTCTGCCGGCCGCTGACGCCGACGCGTACCTCGGTGGCCTGGGCGTGCTTGACGACATTGGCCAGGGCTTCACGCACCAGCTGCAACAGGTGGATCTCCTCGTTCGGCGTCAGCAGCAGGTGGCCGGTGTCGTAATTCAGTTCGACCGGATTCTGCAGCCGCTGCGAGAACTCCTCGACCGTGCTCAGCAGCGCCGCCTCGAGACTCGGCTGGTCGAGCTTGAGACGGAAGGTCGTCAGCAGTTCACGCAGCTGGCGGTAGGCGTTGTTGAGGCCGTTGCGCAGCTCCTCCACAACCTCGTCGATCGTTCCGGCGTCGGCACCCTTGCGTTGCAGCATCTGCAGCCGCCCGACCTGCATCTTCAGGTAGGACAGCGACTGGGCCAGGGAGTCGTGCAGCTCGCGGGCAATGACGGTGCGTTCTTCCACCAGCGACAGCTTCTGTTCCTGCTCCGCCTTGAGTTCCAGCGACAGCGCCGTCGCCAGGTTTTCGACAATGGTTTCGAGCAGCGAGATCGAGGAGTCGTCCGGGGCCTGGTCCGGCAGGTACTCGGCGCAGAGGTCGCCGAAATACTGTCCCTGCTTGCGGATCGGTATCGTCAGTGCCTGGTGTGGCCGGGCGTCGGATTCGGGCACGATGCAACTGTTGCAGCTGTCGTCCTGGCAGTCGGTCGGGCGGTGCGGCGAGCGTGTCGTGAGATGGCGGTAGCGGCGCAGGCTCTGGGGTTCGAGCAGGGTCACCGAAATGGGGCTGAACGGACCGATGGCCTCGAACTGCTTCAATACCGGCATCATGCTGTGGCAGATATCGTCGCCGTGGTTGAAGCGGCGGGTGGTCTCGTACAGCAGTTGCAGTTGCTGGTTGGTTTTCTGCAGCTGGGCGGTTTTCTTCTCGACCCGCTTTTCGAGGTCGGCATAGATGCGCGAGAGTTCATCGGCCATCTGGTTCAGGGTGCTGCCGAGCACGCCGAGTTCGTCCTGGCTCTGGTGATCGGTGCGGGCGCTGAAGTCGCCGCGACTGGCCCGGCGCGCCATCTGCACCAACTGGTGCAGCGGATTGACCAGGCTGAACTTGATATCGAAGATCGCGATACCAATCACCACCAGGGTGAAGAACAGGCTGATCGCCTGCACCAGGCTCAGCAGCCGGATGCGCGACTCGGTACTGCGCTCGAGCAGCTGCACCAGGTCGTCGATCTGCGAGACGAACAGGGCGGTGCGGTCGCTGTAGCTGGCCTGATGGAAGGGGCCGGTACCGGACAGCGCGCGCTGCACCTCCGGCAGCAGCTGCTCTTGCCAGGTCTGCTGGATCTGGAGGAACTGCTGACGGCGCTCGTTGAGCGGGTCCTCGGTCAGCACCCGGCCCAGGATCGGACTGCGCAGCCGCTCCTCGAACAGGGCCACGGACTGCTCGACATCGCGCCGGGTGGCGGGCGACGGCGCGATAAGAAACTGCTGGGTGTCGGCGAGCAGGCGGTACGACAGCATGCGCAGGGAACCGGCGACATTGATGCCGGCGGCATTGCCCTGGGTCGATTCCGCGACCAGCACCGAGCCGATCATGCTGACCAGGGCCATCAGGCTGATCGCGAACATCGCCGCGCCGAAGCGGGCAATAATGGAGTTCTTAAGAATTCTCACGCCGTCGGAATACTCACAAAGAGACAGGGGGCATTGCCGCCCCGGGCCGGGTTTGTCCGTAGCAGTGAAATTATCCGCAAAAACATCGGTTTACAAGGTTTACTGGGGTTACCACTAAAGTGGTATTGGCGGATTTTTTCATATTTTTCAGAGGGTTAGCTTTTGATTTCGATCAACAAAAGCTTGGCGGAGATTGCCTAGTCTGGCGCTGAACCCTCCAGTCAGCCAGACATGCCATGTTCGCCAACGACCAACAGCAACAGACCGCCGCCATCCTGATGGCGACGCTCGCCTTCGCGGCCTGCTTTGCCGCCTGGACGCTGATCTCGGTGATCGGGCTGCAGGTCAAGGAGGAGCTGGCGCTGAGCGAAACCCAGTTCGGCATCCTGGTGGCGACGCCCATTCTGACCGGGGCCCTGATACGGTTGCCGCTGGGACTGCTGGTGGAACGGTTTGGCGGTCGCAGTCTGTTGCTCACCCTGATGCTGGCGATCAGCCTGCCGCTGTACGGCTTGTCCCGGGCCGACAGTTTCGGCGAGTACCTGCTGCTCGGACTCGGCATCGGCCTCGCGGGCGGCGCTTTCACCCTCGGCATCCACTTCGCGTCGGCCTGGAGCGACCCCGTCCATCAGGGACTGGCGATGGGCACCATCGGCGCCGGCAATCTCGGTGCCGCCCTGACCAACCTGATGGTCCCGATCATTGTCATGGCCTATGGCTGGCGCACCGTACCGGTGGTCTATGCCGTGGTGCTGGCGCTGCTGGCGCTGCTTTTCTGGTCCCTGACCCGCGACGATCCGGGTCAGATCCGGCGTCGCCGCGAAAGCCGGGCGCTGAGCCTGACAACCCAGCTGGCACCGTTGCGCGATGCCCGGGTCTGGCGCTTCGGCCTCTACTACTTCTTCGTGTTCGGCGGTTTCGTGGCGCTGACGCTCTGGCTGCCGGACTACTATCACAGCCACTACGGCCTGGACTTCAGCAGCGCCTCCTTTCTGACGCTGATGTTCACCGTGCCCGGCGCTCTGACCCGCATCGTCGGGGGCTGGTGCGCCGATCATGTCGGTGCCCGCCAGGTGAACTGGACGGTGTTCTGGGTCTGCCTGGTGTGCCTGTTTTTCCTCTCCTATCCGCCGACCACCATGACCATACACGGCATCGACCGGGACGTGACCCTGAGCCTCGAGATGCCGCTGCCGGTCTTCACCGCACTGGTCACGGTGGTCGCTGTTGCGATGGGGTTCGGCAAGGCCAGCGTCTTTCGCATCATCTACGACTACTACCCGGAACGCATCGGGGTAGTCGGTGGCATGGTCGGGGCGATCGGGGCGGTCGGGGGCTTTGTGCTGCCGGTGATGTTCGGTGTCGCCGCCGATGTGCTGGGTGTGCGCAGCTCCTGCTTCATGCTGCTCTACGGCCTGCTGGCGCTGTGCATGATCGCAATGTACTACGGCATTGCCCACGACAGCCGGCAGCGTCGGCTGCAGGAGGCGATCGCCAACAATTTTCTCAGGGAGTCCGCCATGCCAGACGCTGAGCCACAGCGCCGGGATGCGGGGGCTTTCGAACCTGAACCCCGCCGCGGATGACGGGATTCAGGTCAGCAACTTCGGATGGGCCGGCAGCCGCCGGTGATCCCAAGTCAATGTCCAGTGACGGGATGACTGCCATCCCAAAGGAGTCGAAGATGACGACAACCACCCTGCAGCCCGCTCAGGTCGGGCATGTATTACACGACTGGCGTCCGGAGGACGAGGCCTTCTGGCGCGAACGCGGTGCCCGCATCGCCAATCGCAACCTCTGGATCTCGATTCCCTGTCTGCTGCTGGCCTTCTCGGTCTGGATGGTCTGGAGTACGGTGGTCGTCAAGATGGAGGCGATCGGCTTCAACTTCAGCGTCCAGGAGCGCTTCTGGCTGGTGGCGCTGCCGGGGCTGTCCGGTGCGACCCTGCGTATCTTCTATTCCTTCCTGGTGCCGATCTTCGGCGGCCGGCTCTGGACGGCGCTCAGTACCGGCTCGCTGCTGATTCCGGCGCTCTGGATCGGCTTCGCGGTGCAGGATCCGGAAACGCCCTATCTGTCCTTCGTGCTGATCGCGCTGCTGTGCGGTTTCGGCGGCGGCAACTTCGCCTCCAGCATGGCCAACATCTCCTTCTTCTTCCCGAAGGCCAAGCAGGGTCTGGCACTGGGCCTGAACGCCGGCCTCGGCAACCTGGGTGTGTCGGTGATGCAGTTCACGGTGCCGCTGGTGATCACCGGTGCGGTGTTCGGCGCCCTGGGCGGCGACGGTCAGACCCTCAGTGACGGTACCCGCATCTGGCTGCAGAACGCCGGTCTTATCTGGGCGCCGTTCATCCTGATCTTCACCGTGGCGGCCTGGTTCGGCATGAACGATATCGCCAGCGCCAACGCTTCGTTCAAGGAGCAGGCGGTGATCTTCAAGCGCAAGCACAACTGGCTGATGACCTGGCTCTATATCGCCACCTTCGGCTCCTTCATCGGCTACGCCGCCGGCTTCCCGATGCTGATGAAAACCCAGTTTCCGGACGTCGACGTGCTGAAATACGCTTGGCTCGGCCCCTTCGTCGGCGCCATCGCCCGTCCGCTGGGCGGCTGGGTCGCCGACAAGCTTGGCGGCGCCCGCGTGACCCTGTGGAACTTCGTCATCATGATCGGCGCGGTGTTCGGTGTGCTGGCCTTCCTGCCG
Organism: Marinobacterium aestuariivivens; assembly: GCF_042661465.1. Taxonomy (NCBI): domain Bacteria; kingdom Pseudomonadati; phylum Pseudomonadota; class Gammaproteobacteria; order Oceanospirillales; family Oceanospirillaceae; genus Marinobacterium; species Marinobacterium aestuariivivens. Next base: position 3,759,196 of record NZ_JBHSWE010000001.1, read on the forward strand.
TCGAACGGAGAGGGTGGCAACTTCGCCGGCTTCTTCGCCATGTTCATGCTGCTGTTCATCACCACCGGTGTCGGCAACGGCTCGACCTTCCGCATGATTCCGGTGATCTTCCGTACCGAGCGCGAGCGTGCCGCCAAAGGCAAGGGCAAGGAGGCGATGGCCCAGGCGCTCAAGGATGCCGGCAAGGAATCCGCCGCGGTGCTGGGCTTCAGCTCGGCCATTGCCGCCTACGGCGCCTTCTTCATCCCGAAATCCTACGGTACCTCGATCTCCCTGACCGGCGGTCCGGAAGCCGCGCTCTACACCTTCATCGGCTACTATGTCACCTGCATCCTGGTGACCTGGTTCTGGTACTCCCGCAAGGGCGCAGAAGTCCCCTGCTGATTGCCTGACAGGAGATCCGGCAAACAGCATCGAGGGCCCCTAGGGGCCCTCTCTTTATTTCAGGCCGCCACGCGGGTGGTCGCCGGCTGCCCGGCCGTTTCGGTCCGCGGTGCCGGCCGCACCAGCAGCCGGGCCAGGGCCGGCAGCACCACCAGGGCGCCGAGCATGTTCCAGAGGAACATGAAGGTCAGCAGGATACCCATGTCGGCCTGGAACTTGATCGGCGAGAACACCCAGGTACCGACGCCGATTGCCAGCGTCAGGCCGGTGAAGGCCACCGCCTTGCCGGTGCTCCTGAGGGTGCTGAAATAGGCGTCATGCAACGACAGGCCCTGTTTCAGGTAGGTCTCCAGCCGGCTGTAGATATAGATCCCGTAGTCGACACCGATGCCGACGCCGAGCGCGATCACCGGCAGCGTCGCCACCTTGATGCCGATACCCAGCCAGGCCATCAGCGCCTGACAGAGCACCGAGGTGAAGGCTAGCGGCACGATGATGCAGGTCACGGTACGGATCGAACGGAAAGTGATCAGGCACAGCAGTGCCACCACGCCGTAGACCCAGGCCAGCATCTTGTACTGGGCGCTTTCGATGACGATGTTGGTGGCCGCTTCGATGCCGGCGTTGCCGGCGGCGAGCAGGAACCGGATGTCGTCGGAATTGTTGTCCCGGGCGAAGGCCTCGGCTGCGGCGACGACCCCGGAGAGGGTCTCGGCCTTGTGGTCATTGAGGTAAATGAGCACCGGCGTCAGGCTGCAGTCGAAATTCAGCATGCCGGCCGGCGGGCGGCTCAGCGACATGTTGGAGATCTGCTGATTGCGGTTCAGCGCCAGCCACTTGAGGCTGCCTTCGTTCATGCCGGCGATGCCGCGCTTGGAGTAGTCCGCGAGCGTCGTCACCGACTGCACCCCGGAACATTCTGCATGTGCCACTGGAAGCGGTCGATGGCGGCCAGGGTCCGGTAGTCCATGCACTGTTCAGGCGCCGTCCGGACCAGGGTGACGAAGATATCGGTACTGGCCGAATAGTTGCCGCCGATAAAGGCGTTGTCGAGGTTGTAGCGTGAATCCGGGCGCAGTTCCGGCGCACCGGTGTCGAGGTCGCCGATCTTGAGATTCTGGCCAAGGTGCAGGCCCAGACCCAGCAGCAGGGCGGCGGCCACGACGGTCAACAGCGCGGGGCGGGTGCCGGTGAGCCTCGCCAGGCCCTTCCAGACCGGGTGCGGCCGGGCGTTCTGCAGCACCAGGCGGCGCGTGCTGGCCGGGCTGACGCCGCTGTAGGACATCAGAATCGGCAGCAGCACCAGGTTCGAGAGGATGATTACCGCGACGCCGACGCTGGCGGCGATCGCCAGGTCCTGTATCACCTCGATCTGGATCACCAGCAGGGTCGCGAAGCCGATGCCGTCGCTTACAAGTGCCGTCAGTCCCGGCACGTAGAGAGCACGGAAGGCGCGGCGTGCCGCCTGCAGCCGGTCGGCGCCCTGCAGGCTCTCCTGGGCGATGGTGTTGATAATCTGGACGCCATGGCTGACGCCGATGGCGAATACCAGGAAGGGCACCAGCATCGAATAGGGGTCGAGCCCGAATCCCAGGCTTTTCAACAGACCGAGCTGCCAGATCACGGCCGTGACCGAGCAGAGCAGGGTGATCAGGCTGCTGCGCAGGCAGCGCGAATAGAGATAGAGCATCACCAGGGTGATCAGCAGCGCGACGGCGAAGAACAGTACCACCTGGGTGGCGCCGTCGATCAGGTCGCCGACGATCTTGGCGAAGCCGGTGATATGGATGCGCACCGTCTCGCTCTGGTAGCGGTCCCTGACCAGCTTCTCCAGCCGCTCGGAGAACCGCTGGTAGTCCAGCGGCTCACCGGTTTCCGGGTCCAGGTCGAACAGGGGCGCGTAGATCAGCGCCGACTGGAAGTTGTTCGCCACCAGGGTGCCGACTTCGCCCGAGCGCATGACATTGGCACGCAGGTCCTCGAGGCTGCGCGACGAGCCGTCATAGTCGTCCGGGATCACGGGTCCGCCAATAAAGCCTTCCTCGGTGACTTCTGTCCAGCGCACGTTGGGGGTCCAGATCGACTTCACCTCGGAGCGATTGACGCCGGACAGCAGAAAGACCTCGTCGTTCACCTGCTTGAGCAGCTGCTGAAAATCGCGGGTGAAGATATCGCCCTCGGTGGTTTCGACCGCGATGCGCACCGCATTGCCCAGCCCCGCCAGGTCGTCCCTGTGGCTCAGGTAGTTGGCGATATAGGGGTGTTGGGACGGAATCATCTTCTCGAAGCTGGCTTCGGGCTTCAGGCGCGAAGCCTGGTAGCCGAGCACCAGGGTGACGGCCAGGAACAGCAGCAGGAACAGCGGCCGGGAGCCGAAGAAAAGCCGTTCCAGCAGTGGCCCCCTGTCGTCGTTCGAGGTCTGGAGATGGTTGTGCAGCGATTTGTTGTTATGGGTCATGGCTTGGCCTTCGCTTCGGAAGTCGGGTTCGGAATCGCCCGGGCTCCGCCCAGGCCCACCAGAATCACACGGCCGTCATCGGTCTGGGAGGCGGCACTGTAGGGGATGCGGTCCTGGCTCGATTGCCGAAAGCTGGCGCCGCCATCCAGGCTCTCGAACACCAGCCCGGCGCTGCTGGTCAGCACGGCTTCGTTGCCGCGACAACTGCCGCCACTCAGGGTAACCGGGTCCCCGAGCGGAACCTTTTGCCAGCTTTCGCCCTGGTCGGTGGAGCGGTAGAGGTTGCCGCGCAGCCCGTACAGCAGGGTGGTATCGCTGTCGGTGCAGGTCGTCAAACCGAACCAGGAACCCTCGTAGGGAGACGCCAGTGTCTCCCAGCTGCGGCCGGCATCGCGGGAGCGGTAGAGTGTGCCGGCCTCGCCGGCCAGCAGCAGGCTCGAGCCGGACTCGGTGATGGCGTTGTAGTGGTAGCCGAAGGCGTTGTCGATATGCTCGAACCAGGGCATCCAGCTGTTGCCGCCGTCCTCGGTGCGGAAGAACAGGCCGTAGGCGCCGACAATGAAGCCTTCGCGCTCGTTTTCGAACCAGACGTCGAGAAACGGCTTGGTGGCGCCTTCGTCGACGGCGATTTCGGCGTCCTCGAGCCGGAACTGCAGTTCTTCAAGGCGCTGTTGCAGGTCTTCCTGCCGCTCGGGTCCGGCGGTCGCCAGCTCCCGTTGCACGGACTCGATTCCGCTCTCGAGCCGCTGCCGTACCAGCCGGTTGGCTTCGAAGCCGTCCAGCTGCTTTTGCCAGCGCCTGCCGCCATCACTGCTGTGCAGCACCAGTCCGTCATGTCCCACGGCCCAGCCATGCTCGGGCGTCGGGAAATACACGGCGGTCAGGGTGACGATGGCAGGTGTCTGCGCCTGCTGCCACTGCCTGCCCTGGTCGTCGGAATAGAGCACATGACCGCGTTCGCCGACGGCCACGAGCCGCTCTCCGGCACGGGTGACGTCCAGCAGCAGCGACCGAGCCGCATGCCCGGAGGCCTTTGAGGGTTGTTCGAGAAAGTCGCTGTTCGCCTCGGCGCCGGTGGCTGCGAGCGGCAGCAGCAATGCGAGCAGCCGCAGGATCGGAATACCTCGTTGTTGTTTTTTCATGTTGTCCCCGGATGCGTTGGGTCGAAGTCTGCGGTCGCGCCCGAGGGGGCGTATCGACTTCGTTCTGTTGCCGGCCAGCTGGCCCGAGTGGCTACTATCGCATCGGCTGACAATCACGGGCATCGTCCAAAAAGACTACGCATTGGGCGTGATCTATGACGGGGACTAAGTTGTAAGTTGTTGATTTTGTTATGAAAATATATGGAAAATGACGGGCGCCGCCAGGGGCGGGTGGCTGCCCCGCGGGTGTGCTGGCAACGCAGGAGCGGTTGCCAGCAGACGGGTAGCGCCACGGTCGAGGCTACGACCCTGGCGGAGAAGAATGGCGGGTGGAGGAACCGGACGCGCCCGCTGTCGCGCCCGGTCGCCAGCGTTCAGCCGAGGGAGGCAACGCTCTTGAGGATCAGACGCACCAGCATGGTCTGGCGCGTCACACCGGTCTTGGAGAAGATCGAGCGCAGGTGGGCGCGGGCGGTATTGCGGCTGATTTCCAGCTCTTCGGAGGCTTCATCGAGCGTCAGCCCGTTGGCCAGCAGCATCGCCAGCGAGGCTTCGGCCGGTGTCAGGCCGAACAGCTGTTTGACCACTTCCTGCGGTGCCTGCGCCTCCTGTTCCGGGTCGCTGATGAAGATGACCGCCGCCGGGCAGGCCTTGCCCTCCGACCATTGCATACTGGGAACGGAGCGGACGATGATACCCAGGTCCGTGCGTCCGGACGGTCGCGAAACCCGTAGCGCCTCGACCACGGTCGGTTCGGCTCGGCGCTGGGCGCTCAGGGTCCGGCTGACCATGCGCTTGAGTTCGGCGGTATCCTCGTTGGTGCCGACTTGCAGGATACCGTTCGTCAACTTGATGCCATCCAGGGCCTTGATCAGATTGTTGGCGACCTGGTTGGTCTCCATGACCAGGCCTTTCTCGTCGAGAATAATGGTGCCCACTGCCAGTTGGTCGACGGCGCCGGCGTAGACATTACGCTCAGACTCCATGCGGTTGAGGCGGTGATGCAGCTGGATCGAGCGTTCCAGGTGCGACAGCAGCAAGGAACAGATGGCCTTTTCGCGCTCGCCGAAGTCGTCTTGGTCGCGGGTACGGCACAGTCGCAGCCGTGTTTCGACTCCGTCTCGGGTCTTCAGGTCTGCCCCCATGATATGCAGCACGTCGACCGGGGCGAGGAACTGCAGGTAAAACTCGCTTTTGGTCCAGTCTTCCAGCGACAGGAACTCCTGGATCGTCACCATTTTGTTGCGCGGCAGGCCGACAAAGGGATCCAGGGCATAGAAATGGTCGCTGTAGGCTGACGAAGCCTCGGTGGAAGTGGGGCCGACATTAATGGTCAGACCCGTGTCCTCCAGAGAGGGCGAGCGCAGGATCAGGCTGCCGTACTGGGCATTGACCAGTGTCCGCAGTTCATTCAGGAAGGTTTCCCAGGGAACGGCTTCCATCGGCCCTTCATAAACGGCTTCGATGAGGCGGTTGAAATCATCGGGGGCAATTAGTTCATGCATAGAGGTTGAGTAATTATAGTTATATGGGGTGATCACCTGAGCCATGGGGCCGTCCGGTGCTTCAGTCCGTTGTATCCAGGGATCAGAGCATCCAAGGCAGTACACCGGAGACGATGGAGAGTAACTTAAAAACCGCCGCATTGTCGAAAAGCCAGCGCCCGGTCGCCACAGGGGCGACCGGAGGCTTATCTGCATATGCCATTACACCGGTTCTGCAGACTCGAAGTCGTAGGCCTTGCGTTCCTTCAGGCTGGCCGGTACGTCTGCCGCATCCATGTAGAACTGCGCGTACCACTGACGCAACTTACCCACCGGGCCGTCACCGTCGCAGAGCACCGGATTGTCGACCCGCGTCTTGGTATGCCAGATATCGACATCTTCGTAGAAGGCCGCCTGGGCCTGTTGGACGTAGGCTTCGGCCATGGCCTGGTTCTGGGCGTCGCTGAGCCCGGGGATCTTTTTTACCAGCACACCGTAACGCAGCTCAAAACTGTTCAGGTCGATCGGCACATGGCAGTTGAGCAGGATAGACTCGATCGGCGTGCCCTCCATTTCACCCTTCATGTCGACCACCTGGTACGCCGGGCCATAGTAGACCGCGTGGGTGCGCAGCTCTCCGGCGCCCGACAGGCGTTTGCTGCGGCCATGCATGATCTGGGTGGCCACGTGTCCCTCGAAAATATTGCTGAAGCGGGTCAGCGGGGAGCCGTGGACCGGGCCGAAATGCGCCTTGTCGGCGATATTGTCGACCAGCTCGCGGCAATTGGTGTCGATAACCATCTTCGCGATCACCCAGTCGGACCACTCGTCTGAATCACAGGCATCGATGCGGGGAATCGCGACTTCGGCCGGCGGCGGGTTGCCTTCCGGGTCGTTCCAGACGAACAGCAGATGGTTTTGCTCGCATACCGGCCACTGCTTGATTCGGGCCTTCGGCGGAATGCGCTTGGCATAGGGGATATCGTCACAGACCCCGTCCGCGCCCCAGCGCCAGGCATGGAACGGACAGCGCAGGGCATTGCCCTCGACGCAGCCCTTGCCGAGATCGGCCCCCATATGCGGGCAGTAGCCGTCGAGAATGTGGATTTCGCCGTCCTCTTCCCCCTGATAGGCCACCAGTTTTGTGCCGAAGATGTTCAGCGTATGGGTTTTGCCATCCTTGTAATCACTGGCCAGTCCCAGGCAATGCCAGCCACGGGCATAGCGGTCTTCGATCGGTTTCGCTTCGATTCGGTGCGGTTGCGCCATCTCTGTTCTCCTTGGAAAAGGCTGGGAGCCTCGGTCCACTCCCGATACTTGTTGTCAGGGTTTCCATGCGTGGCGGGCAACTTGGCTAAAACTGCCACGCTTTGTGTGGATTCTTGTTGCTCGGCGATATAAAGGCATCGTCCGAACAGACGATGGCGCTGCTGCTTGTCTTTGCGATAACCCTTAATAGGCAGCGGCAAGCTGCGGGTCGAAAGCGCAGGCCTGACCGGCAGCTGCAAGCGAAAAGCGATGTGCCGAAGAACAATAAGGGGACCTAATGACGGAATTCGAAGGAAAGGTGGCGGTGGTGACCGGTGCCGCCAGCGGGATTGGCGAGGCGCTGGCGCTGCGTGCCGCCGATGAAGGGATGGCGGTGGTGCTGGCCGATGTCGATCGACAACGCCTCGATGCATTGCGCCGACAGCTAAAGACAAGAGGCACCCGGGCGCTGGCCGTGCCGACCGATGTTTCCGATGCCGCTCAGGTCGACCGACTTGCACGGGAAACCCTCGCGGCTTTCGGCCGTGTCGATCTGCTGTTCAACAATGCAGGTGTACTGCTGACCGGCCGCTGCTGGGAGCGTAGCCTGCAGGACTGGCAGTGGGTCCTGGGCGTCAATCTCTGGGGCGTGATCAATGGCATCCGCAGTTTTGTTCCGTTGATGCTCGAGCGTGGCGAGCCTGCCCATATCGTTAATATGGCCTCGATGGCCGGCCTGCTCGCAGCACCGATGAATGGGCCCTATACGGTTTCCAAGCAGGGCGTCGTGGCGCTTTCGGAAACCCTCCATTTCGAGTTGCAGGCAGAGCAGTCGCCGGTCAAGGTTTCGGTGGTATGTCCGGGGCCGGTTGCCACGGCCATCGTCGACTCTGAGCAGCATCGACCATCGGAGCTGGCCAACCCGGCCGCACCAGGCCCGGCCGAAGAGCAGCCATTCGCACAGATGCTGCGCCAGGGAATCGCTGCAGGCATAGATCCGCAAGCCCTGGCCGGTCAGGTGTTCGATGCCGTGTGCCAGAATCGCTTCTGGGTCATGTCCCATGCCGGGTTTGAAGAGCCGCTCAAACGGCGTGTCGACGGTCTGGTGTCCGGCAGCAATCCCGTCTATCAGATGGCGGCGTTCTGAAGCAGAGCAGCCGCAGCCGGTTGCTCTCTTATATTTTCCAGGAGTCTCCATGCCTCTCGATCCACAAGCCAAGCTCATACTCGAACAGATCAATGCGCTGTCGATGCCGCCGGTGTCGACGCTCGAGCCGCAGGCGTATCGGCAGATCTCTGCCCAGATGTCCGTTCCGGTGCCGGATTTTCCCGGCGTCGAGGTACGGGACCTGGTCATCCCGGGTCCCGGCGGCGATCTGGCGCTGCGACTATACCGCCTGCGGGACGCCGCGGGCGGTCCCGCCGTGATGTTTTTCCATGGCGGCGGCTTTGTCATCGGCGACCTTGAAAGCCATGACGGCTTCTGCCGCATGCTGGCGCAACAGAGCGGAGCTCTGATCGTGGCGGTGGACTACCGGCTGGCGCCGGAAGCCCTTTCCCGGCGGCGCCCGAAGACTGCTTTGCCGCCACCTGCTGGGTGGCAGAGCACGCCGGCGACTTCGGCATCGATCCTGAGCGGCTGGCGGTCGCCGGTGACAGCGCCGGCGGTAATTTGGCCATTGCCGTCTGCCAACTGGCACGGGAACGTGGGGGCCGGCACTGCGGCACCAGCTGCTGTTCTATCCGGTGACCGACCATGGTTTCGATACCGCGTCCTATCTGGAGCACCGGGAGGGTTATCTGCTGTCCCGGGAGATGATGCAGTGGTTCTGGGCGCACTATCTGGCGACGCCACAGGACGGCGCTCACCCGCTGGCCTCGCCGCTGCGCAGTGACAGCCTCGAGGGCCTGCCGTCGGCGACGGTCATTACCGCCGAGTACGATCCGTTGCGGGACGAGGGCGAGGCTTTCGCCCGACGTTTACAACAGGCTGGGGTGGCAACATGCCTTCGCCGCTACGATGGGGTATTTCATGGTTTCGCCAGCATGCTACTGGCGCTGGATGCGGCACGCCGTGCGGTCGCCGAGGGCGCCGAGGCACTGCGCCAGGCTCTCGTGTAATGAAGAGGAGAAGCTGAGTGGGACTGGATAAAGCTTTGAAGCCGGTCCGGTTGGCGGGGCTTTCGTTGCGCAACCGTATTATCAAGACCGCCACCTTCGAGGGCATGTGCCCGGAGGGTATTCCGGGTGAGGATCTTATCGGGCATCACACGGCTATTGCCGCCGGCGGTGCCGGCATGACCACGGTGGCCTACTGCGGGGTCTCGCCCGATGGCCTGACTTTCAGCGACCAGATGTACATGCACGAAGGCATCGCGCCGCAGGTGCGGGCACTGACCGCGGCGGTCCATCAGCAGGGCGGCGCAGTATCGGCGCAGCTGGCCCATTGCGGCGGCTTCAGCCGCAACCGGCCGCGCACTAGCCGCCGACCGCTGGGACCGCACTTCGGCATCAACCAGTACGGCCTGTTTTCAGGACTGCCGTTCAGCGGCGCCATGACACAACGCGACATCGACAGGACGGTGCGCGAGTACGGCGAGGCGGCCGCCTTCGTCAAACGTCAGGGTTTCGATGCCGCCGAGATCCATATGGGTCATGGTTACCTGCTGAGCCAGTTCATCAGTCCGGCCACGAACCGGCGCCGGGACGCCTATGGCGGCAGCCTGGATAAGCGCATGCGACTGCCGGTCGAGGTGCTGGCCTCGGTACGCCAGGCCGTCGGCGACGACTTCCCGGTGCTGGCCAAGCTCAACCTCGGCGACGGCTTCAAGGGCGGCGTGACCACGGCGGACGCGGTGGCCGCGGCCCGGCTGCTGGCGCGTGAGGGGGTCGATGCCATCGTCATGAGCGGGGGATTCGTCAGCCGCTCGCCGATGTATCTGTTCCGCGGCGACAGCCCGCTGCCATACATGATCCCGCTGGAACCGAACCCGGTCCAGCGGCTGGCAATGAAGTTGCTCGGCGTTTCCCTGTTCCGGAGCGATCCGTTCCGGGAACTGTATTTTCTCGAGGAGGCGCGGCAGGTGCGCCAGGCCGTCGATATCCCGCTGGTCTACCTCGGTGGGGTCTCCAGCGCCGCGGCGATCGAACAGGCGATGGACGAAGGTTTCGACTTCGTCGCCATGGGGCGCGCCCTGATCGAGGACCCGAACATGATCCGGCGGCTGGCCGCCGATCCCGATCTGCGCAGCGCCTGTATCCACTGCAACCGCTGCGTCGCCACCATGTCAACGCCGCGCGGCGTGCACTGTGTGCTGCACCCTTGATCCCCCGGTTTCGTCCCATCAAAACAGGCGCCGCCGGGAGGCGGCCCCAACAAGGAGTTCCATCAATGGCAAAACTTGAAGGCAAGATTGCGCTGGTAACCGGTTCCGGTCAGGGCGTCGGTCAGGGGATCGCACTGGCATTGGCGAGCGAAGGGGCTGCAATCGCGGTCGTCGGCCGCACACTGGAGAAGCTCGAGGCGACCTGCCGGCTGATTGAGGCACGCGGCAGCGAAGCGCTGGCCGTGGAGTGCGATATCAAGGATCCCGGGTCGCTCAGTGCCTGCGTCGACCGGGTGGTGTCCCGTTTCGGCGGTATCAATATCCTCGTCAACAACGCCCAGGAGGTGCCGCTCGGCAGCCTCGAAGCGGTCAGCGACGAGGCGTTCGAGGCGGGCTGGCAGTCCGGGCCGATGGCCACCTTCCGGCTGATGAAACTCTGCTACCCCTTCCTCAAGGGCGACGGCAGCATCGTCAATCTCGCCAGCACCGCGGCCAAGCGCTGGGACGCCAGCCACTATGGCGCCTATGCGGCGGTGAAGGAACCGATCCGGGCATTGTCCCGTGCCGCGGCCTGCGAATGGGGACCGGACAATGTCCGCACCAATGTCATTCTGCCCCATGCCAAGTCGCCGGGGCTCAAGGGCTGGATCGAGCAGAACCCTGAGGAGGCGTCGGCCTTCATGGCCAGCATTCCGCTGCGCCGGATCGGCGAATGCGAGGAGGATATCGGCCGCTTCGTCGCTATGCTCTGCAGCGAGGAGGCGCGCTATATCAACGGCCAGAGCATCGCCGTCGACGGCGGCCAGGCCTACATGGGGTGATGCTTCTTTTTTGTGGGAGCGGTGCCCCGCCGCGAATAGCCACCATCGGCGCTATTTTCCATCGCGGCGGGGAAGTGCCCTTTGGGTACGCCGCTCCTACTAGGCACGGTAAAACCGCTTGCGAAAGGCGCTCGGGGTCAACCCCGTCACCCTGACGAACATCTTGCGAAAGGCGCTCAGGTCTTCGTAGCCGACATCCCAGGCGATGGCGCCGAAGGTGTCGAGGCTGCTCTCTATACGCTCGCAGGCTTTCTGGATGCGCAACCGCTGCAGATACTGCAACGGTTTCAGACCGGTGGCCCGGACGAAGCGGCGCTGGAAGGTGCGCTCGGTCAGGTGGCAGTGCGCGGCCAGCGCCGGTACCGTCAGGGCGTGGCGGTACTCCTTCTGCAACAGGCGCTGCGCCTTGGCGATGGCCCGGTCACCGTGGTCCAGTCGCGGAGCGAAGCGGCGATAGTAGCGCTGCTCCCGCCTCGCCGTATCGACGATCAGGAGGGCGCCGAGCGCGTGCATCACCGCAGGGGTGCTGAAGCGCGCCACCAGTTCCAGGCCGAGGTCCATCCAGGACATCAGGCCGCCGGCGCTGAGAAGGTCGCCGTCATCGATCAGGTTCTCTTCGCTGCGCAGCCGGACGCCGGGGTACTGACATGCGAAGGCGTCCGCCAGGTTCCAGTGGGTGGTGACCGGTCGCCCCTCGATCAGGCCGGTCGCCGCCAGGATGAAGGCACCGGCGCAGGCCGAACAGAGCAGGCTGCCCTCGTCGAAGCAGTGCCTGATCCAGGCCTGCAGGGCGGGGGAAGGGGCGCGGTAGTAGTCGCCGTCGACGCAGGGAGGCACGACGATGGCATTGTAGGACGCCTCGTCCGTGGACGGCGTCTCGCACAGGCGGATGTCGAAACGCTCGTCCCGGCCCTGTTCGGCGCAGACGCGGTTGGCGAGGGACAGCATCTCCTCGAGACCGTAGACAGCCGATTTCATGCAGCCCGGATAGAGCAGTATGCCGATGCGTATGGGACTGGCGTCCATTTGTCGTTTTTGACCTCTTTTGTGCCATTTCCGGCCTCAGTGTAACGCGTCGCACCGCCCTATGCTGGAGTCCTCAAGCCGGGCGCTTCCCGGAATCACACACCTGAGGACAATATCATGGCCAAGACTGCGCTGCTGCTGGTGGATTTCCAGAACGACTATTTCGGCTCCTTCGACGGTGCCCGCTTCCCCCTTCACGGCACCGAAGCCGCCGCCGCCAACGCCGCCGGGCTGGTGCGGGCGTTCCGCGACGCGGATCGTCCTGTAGTGCACGTTCGGCACGAGGCTGATCCCGACACCGGCGTGTTTTTCCTGCCGGGGACCGCGGGCGCGGCGATCCACGATGCCCTGGCGCCGCAGCGGGACGAAAGGGTGGTGCTCAAGCACCGGGTCAACAGCTTTCTCGACACCGAACTCAAGGCTTTACTGGACGAAGATGGGATCGACAGCCTGGTGATCGTCGGCGCCATGAGCCATATGTGCGTCGATGCGGCGACACGGGCTGCGCGGGACCTGGGTTATGCCTGCACCGTCGTGCACGATGCCTGCGCCACCCGGGCGCTGGAATTTAATGGTGTGAACGTGCCGGCGCCGCAGGTGCATGCCGCCTTCATGGCCGCGCTGGCGTTCGCCTACGCCGAGGTGGTCGATACCGACTGCGTGCTGGAGCGATTGCGCCAGGGTGATATTGTCGGGTAGGGGCATTCGCGGCGTGGCGCCGCTCCCACAAAAGCACCACCGAATGGTCTGTACCCGTAGGAGTGGCGCCCGCCACGAACGAAGCCGGCGGCGGGGCATTCGCGGCGGACATTCGCGGCGGGGCGCCGCTCCCACGGTGGCGGTTATCAGGCGCCCGGCAGTGCCCGACAATTGACGTAGCCGCCGTCGACCGGGAATTCGCAACCGGTGGTATAGGCGCTCTGCTCCGATGCCAGGAACAGCACGGTGCGGGCGACATCTACCGACTGGCCGATACGCGGCAGCGGCAGGCGGCTGACGAATTCGGCCACCTGGGGGCTCTCTTCGGGGCTCGGGGTCATGGCGGTCTGGATGCCGCCCGGATGCACCGAGTTGACGCGGATGCCGTGCGGCCCGAGTTCCGCGGCGGCGACCTTGGTCATGCCGCGTACAGCCCACTTGGACGAAGCATAGCTGACCAGGCCCGCCGAGCCTTTCATGCCGTCGACCGAGGAGATGTTGACGATGGCACCGCCGCCGCGCTTTTTCATCGGCTCGATGACGCTGCGCGTGCCGAGGAAGGTGCCGACCTGGTTGATGCTCAGCACCTGCATATAGTCCTCCAGCGAGGTGTCGGCAAAGGCCGAAAAGCGCAGGATGGCGGCGTTGTTGACCAGGATGTCGAGGCCGCCAAAGGTCTCTTCGATATCGGCGATGACGCTTTGCCAGTTGCTTTCGTCAGCCACATCCAGGTGACGATAGATCGCATTCTCGCCGAGGCTGTTGGCCAGGGCCTCGCCCTGTTCGTCGAGAACATCGGCGATGACGACGCGTGCGCCTTCGGCCACGAACAGCCGGGCTTCCGCTTCGCCCATGCCGCGTGCGCTGCCGGTGATCAGGGCCACTTTGCCTTCCAGTAATCCAGGCATTTTTTACTCCTTATCGGTGTTTGAATTCAAAATGGGGTGCAGGCGTTCGGTCTCAGGCCTCGAACGCGCCTTCCTCGAAGCCGTTGTAGAGGTGCAGCATCTTGCCCAGCGGCTGCACCAGTTCGAAGGTGCGCTTGTAGCCGGTATGGGCGATGTACCAGCGGCCGTCGATCTTGCGGTAGCGGTCCTCGTAGAAGCCGTTGCCTTCGAGACGCACTTCGTGCTCCAGGTCGATGACGATATCGTGCAGGTACCAGGTGGCTCGGGCCTCGCTGTCGCTGAGCAGTTCGATCTCCGGGTGATTGCCATGGTGCATCGACATCAGGTTGCGACGGCCGATATTGCCGCGCAGGAACGCCATCAGGCTGTCACGGTCTTCGTAGCTGTAACGCCCGTCGTGATAGTCGGTGCTGCAGTCGGGCAGCATCAGCTGCGACAGCTCGTCGAGCCGCTTCTGGTCCAGCAGGCGGAAATAGCGATACTTGAGATGCTTGATGGCTTCGATGTTCTCGTTGTTGTCCATGGCTGCCGTCTGTCCTCCAGGTTGGCATTGGGATAGTGGTGATATTCGCCGCTAGACACTGCCGCCTCATCATCCATTTGGACGAGAGCGGGCGAAAAGTACGCATACTTCAGTCTTTCAGACGGAAGGTGGCGACACGCTGCTGCAGCTTGTCGGCCAGCGCGGCCATGGCCACCGAGTCCTGCGCCGTATGATTCGACCCCTCCACGACCTGCTGACTCGAGGTACTGATGCGGAGGATGCTGCGGTCGATCTCCTGGCTGGTGGCGGCCTGCTGATCCGATGCCGCGGCGATGCGCGTATTCATGCCGACGACGGTGCCGATTGCCGCGGTGATCTCCTGCAGGCTGCTGCCGACCCGGCCGGACGCCTCGACGGTCTGGCGAGCCCGTTGATGGCTGATGGCCATGAAGTCCACCGTCTCGATCACGCCCCGCTGCAGGCGTGTGATCATCTGCTCGATTTCCAGCGTGGCGGCGTGGGTGCGTTGTGCCAGTCCCCGCACTTCGTCGGCAACGACTGCGAATCCCCGTCCCTGGTCGCCGGCACGGGCTGCCTCGATGGCGGCATTCAGTGCCAGCAGATTGGTCTGTTCGGCGATGCCCCGGATGACATCCAGTACACCGGCGATCTCATGGCTGTCTGCGGCGAGGCGGTCGATCGCCTGCATGCTGTTGTCGATATTGCCCGCCAGCTGCTGGATGTCCTCGAGCGTTCGCTCGACCTGTTCGTGTCCCTGGCGAGCCTGGCGGTCCACCGCCTGCGCCTGGGCAGACGCCTGCAGTACGATGTCCGAGATGGCCTGGGCGCCTGTGGCCAACTGGTTGATCGCTACCGCGGCCTGTTCGGTTTGCCGGTTCTGCTCAAGGGCAGCCTTGTTGCCGTCGCGGGCAACGACCGAAACGGTGTCGGAGCGCTGCGCCACCGCCAGGGCGGTTTCGCGCACCTCCAATATCAGGGCGTGGATATGCTCGACCATGCGGTTGAACTCCGCGGTCAGGTCGCCCATTTCGTCGCGGGCGTTGACATCGATCTGAACGGTCAGGTCGCCCTGAGCCAGGCGGCGGGCGGCCGATAGCGTCCTGGCGATGTTGTCGCGTACCGAGAGGTTGAAGCCGAGGTAGCAGTAACCGGAGAGCAGCAGTACCAGGGCCAGTCCTGCGAGCAGTGTGGTCAGGCGTCGTTGCTGTGCCTGGAGGCGCACCTCGAGATTGTCCGCCACCCGCTCGAGGCCACTGTTCAGCAGATCGTCGAAAGCGTCGAGATCATGGCTGAAGGCGTCGTAGTATGGCTGCCAGGGCACATCGAGGGTCTCGCCGAGCATGATGTCGGCATCCAGCCGCTGCAGGGCTTCATTGAAGCCTTCGAGCGCCCTGGTGGCGAGGGGCGCCAGCCCCGGGGCGGAGGCCGGAATGAATTCAAGGGTTTCACCGAATTGCTCCCGGGTCGAGCGCATCGCCTTGTAGAGACGGTCCAGGGAGTCGATCAGCGCCGAACTGAGGCTGCCGACGACGACGGCTCTGATGCCATAGGCACGGGCCTGGCCCAGCTCCGAAGTGATAGCCGGCGCGCTTTCCAGCAAGATTCGCAGCAACGCGAAGTTGAAGGGGTCCGGGTCCTGCGCCAGCGTCGATTCGGTGGCGAGTTGCCGGATTAGCCGCCTGTTGGCCAGTACCAGCCGGTGATAGGCATCGTAGACGGCGTGAATGTCGGCCTCGCTGGCATAGAATCCCTGCTGTTCCAGTTGCCGCCAGTCCTGCTGCAGTTGCTGCAGACTGGCCGATTCCGGTTGCCGGGCCTCGAGGTGCTCGAGTGCCGAAGCGATTCGCTGGCGCGGGCCCTCGAGACGTTGCTCCATTTCATCGCGGATTGCCGTCGGATGCAGACCCGGGACGGCCAGCAGACTGCGCAGATCGCGATAGTCGGCCAGGTCCCGGTTCAGCGCCTGGGCCCGGCGCAGCACCTCGAGGCCCTGCAGCTTGCGCGCAGTGGCCTGTTGAGCCTCGTAGAATTCGCGGGCCTGAAGAGCGCCGAGTACCAGTAGCGGAATAATGAAGATCAGGCTGATGAGAATGAACTTGTTCAAATAGGACAACCGGTTCATAAGCCGGATGCCCGGAAGCAGCAGCGTTCTCACGTTAACGTCCTGTCAGGAATTGTCGGGTCTGGATCTGGCGCATCGGGAGACGGGAGGAAAGGTGGGGGGCACGCGATGGCGCGGGCCCCGGGGGACATCAGCGATTGCCCATCTTGCGCAGATTGGCGGCGGTGTAGAAATTGTCCTCGCGCCGGCCGGTGTTGACGATCGGCATCTGCTCCTCTTCATTGATCAGGCGCTGTGCCGAATACATGCCGGAGATCAGGTCGTGATAGACCGCGACCCGTGCATGGAAGCCCTCGAGATCGTAGGCGTAGATGAAGTGCTGCATGGCCGTGCGCCACAGCTCGCCACGGGCGTCGTAATTGTCCGCCAGTACGGCGGCCCAGCTGTCCTCATCGATATAGAGTCGGCGTTTGTTGTAGATATGGCGCGCGCCTTCTCGCAGCGTGCCCTCGATCACCCAGACACGGTGCAGTTCGTAACGGGTGTGGTCGGAATTGATATGGCCGACTGTCAGCAGGTCCTCGTATTTCAGGCTCGGATCGTCCAGCGCATAGGCGTTGTAGGGGATGTAGATCTCCTTTTTCCCCAGCAGTTTCCAGTCGAAGCGGTCGGGTGATCCGTTGAACAGCCGGTCCTCGTCGACACCGCGCAGGCCGCCCGCGCCCTGGGGTGTGTCATAAGCGACGTTCGGGGCGCGGCGCACGCGACGGGTGCCGGGGATATACTGCCAGATCTGGGAGGGCTCCTGTTTGGGGTTGATAAAGGTATGGCCCAGCAGGATCTCGCCTTTCTGACGCGCCGGTGCCAGCTGGTTCACCATGAAGCTGGCCTGCAGGCCGTCGAAGTTGGTGCGGCCGAGTTGAGGGTCGTTGTAAAAGGATGCGATATCGTATTCGACCTTGTCGTACGCAATCTGACCGTTAGGGTAGACGGCGGCGCCGGTGTAGAAGGCATATTCACGGAAGGCGCTGTAATGCAGGTTGTGGTTCCAGAGCACTTCGATTCCTGACTTGGGGATCGGGAAGGGCGCGGCACCGTAGGCGTTCAAAACGCCGTTGCCGTCCGATTCGAGTTCCGCCGACAAGGCGTTTTTCTTGATGTTTTCGTAGATTCTTGGGGCCAAACCACCGTCGCGGTGACTCGGATAGACCGGCATTTTGAAGGTGTCCGGATAGTTTCCGAACAATGCCTTCTGGCCGTCGGTCAGCTTGTCCGCATACTGGCCCATGTTCTGGGCCGTAATGACGAACAGCGGCTTTTCGCCGGCATAGGGATTGGGATGAACGGTACCGGTGTCGTACTTGACGCCGTCCGGGGCTCCGACCATCGAACCGGTCCATTCGGGAATGGTGCCGTCGGCATTGCCGGCGCGCTCGGCGCCCATCGGCGTCAGTTCCGGGCCGCCGAGGCGGGCAGCCTCTTCCGGGCTGACCTTGGCCAGGGCCAGAGGAGCGCCCAGCGCAAGCAGCAGGGTGGCGGCGGCAAGCGGTTTCATCGTTGCTTTCATGACCTTGTCTCCTGTTGTGGGTGTCAGAAGCTGTACTTGACGTTGAAGGACACGAAGTCCCGGTCGCTGAGGGCGCTTTCATCGGCATCGCCGAGGAAGGCGGTATATCTCAGTTCGGTCTGGAGATTGTTGAGGTAGGTGAATGAGGCGCCGATGCTGGCGCGGTTGTCGCCTTCGCTGAAGGTACCGGCCACCGAGGATTTGCCGTTGACGCCATGGCTGAAGTTGATCGGCACCGTCATGTCGACGCCGGTGAAGACGTTGTAGTAGTCGAGGTTCAATTGGGCGGTATAGCCCCAGGCCGACTTGTCGTTGGCCAGCTCGTCGCCGTTCCGGTCCATCACCCTGTTGTAACCGGCCTCGCCGATCAGGGTGACCATATCGGCGATCGTCTTCGAGCCGAAGACGTGAATCACCGAGACCTGGGCCTGGGCGATGTCGTCGAGCACGGTCAGGTTGTTCTGGTCCAGTACCGGGGCGTCCACGCGATACGACAGCTCGCCGCTGACCTGGGTATCGCCGATCAGGGTGCTGATGCTGGCGCCGTGCAGGCGGATATCCTCGACATAGTCGAGATGATAGGTCGTCGGCACGATGACGCTGCCCGCCGGCATGCCCAGGGAAGCGGAAATGTCGGTGAAGCTGCCAAAGCCGACCTGCGGTGTCTTGTCGTGGTAGTTGAGGGTGTAGAGGCCGTATTCCGTTCCCGAGTCGGCGATATAGCGAAGCGCCATGCCCCACTGGCCACTGTCGCTGGCCTTGCGGTCATTGCCGCGGGTCAGGGCCGGAAAGAAGCCGCCCATGCCGTCGGACGCCAGTATCGACTCGCCGCCCTCGTCGAGGATGTCGGTCGTGCTGAAGTAGCTGCCGACGGCATCGATTTCGGTCTTGTTCCAGTCGTACTGGTAATAGGCCGAGGCACTCAGGTTGCCGGTCAGGTCCACCTGGGCGAAAAGCTGGCCGACTGGCAGGAAGATGTCCTTGACCTCGACGCCGGGCACATTCGCCTTGGTCGCATCGACCGGACTCTGGGCCGACGAAATGCCGTTGAACAGGAACAGGCTCTCGCCCCAGCTGACGACCTGGTCGCCCAGGCGCAGGCTCATGAAGCGGTCGTCGAAATTGAAATTGCCGTAGAGGAAGTGATCCAGCATGCGTACCCGGGCACCGTGCTGGTCCTGGGTCTCGTCGGTGAAGCTGTTGTGGTCCACCGAGAGGTTGTTGCTGGTCCCCGGCGAGTCATGGTCGTTACGGCCGAAATAGGCATCGTCGTAGAAGCCGCTGGCACGTACGAAAGCGCCGACATTGTTGTACTGCAGATCGGCCTCGGTCAGAAAGCTGAACCGATTGGAGATCAGCCCCTTGTCGAAGCTGCGGTTGCCGTCATCGGCGTTGGGGTCGGCCAGCAAGTCGTCGTCCCGGGACTCGACACGCCAGCTGGCGCCGTAATTGACCACCGTGTCCCAGTCGATCCGGACCTCGTCGCTCGGCGTGAACGAAAGCGCATGGGCTGTGCCGGCGGTGAGCGGCAACAGCCCGGCCAGAGTCATGGCCTGAAGAAGCTTGTTGGGTCTTTTCAGCCGACGCAGAGGAAGTTGTTGTTGTTTTACTTTCATAGTGTCCCCTTGAACATGGGTTGGGCGGATGAGGTACAGCGATTCCGGGGGCTTCGATTATCCTGGCGCTCCTGATGAGGGGTATTGCTCAGGCATGGCCGGAATCATGGCCGTCCGGTGGTCACTATTGCATCGACCCTTTTGGGGAACATCGTCCAATAAGACTATTAATCGACACCGAGCCAACGGGTATTTTATAGCGCCGTCAGAGCCTGTGGATGGAAGTTGAAACAAGAATGAAACAGTATGCTAAATTAACTGGCTATCGCTCTCTATTGTCTATTAAACGAATAAAAAGAGGCGGCCTATTTATTCGGCTGGCCACTTTATGCCGACTGCCGTACAGGCCCCTGGAAGGGACTAATACTAACGTTTATATTGCCGGATAAGGCCTGGTGACGGTGATTAGAATCCGATCAGGCCGAGCTTGGAAAGCCCGCGCAACTCAATGGCAGAAAGGTATAGCGTTGGATTCCCGGCTGGCGTCGCTTCCGGAGGGAGTTCGCCATTGAGTGGCGCAGGGCAGAGGTCGCAGTAGCTGACTGGCACGGCACCGCTGGCCGCTGTTGCGACGGCCTGACTGTCGTGGGAGCAGCTGGCCAGCAGGGAGGCGCTGAGCAGCAATAGGGTTGCCAGAGGTAGTCCGGTTTTCATTTTTATGTCCTTTATTATTGTATGGTGTCCGGTCGCGGGACCTGTCTTGACCGGACACTTGCATCCTATAACGCTGGCCTGGGGTCGCGCCTAGTCCGTTTGGACGATGCCCGGGCAGAAAGTTTTTGTTCCGGCTATTTCAGCCTGTACTCGCTGGTCGGTACCACATCGATCTTGTCGAAATCGATAAAGCGTACGCAGGAGTCGATCATTGCCTGCTGGCGGGCCTCGAGCTGGTCGTCGTCCGTGGCGCCGTAGAAGGCATGCTGCGAGCTCATGGCTTCGGCCGGGAAGTTCTCCTCGATGATGGCCGTCAGCGGCGGCGCACCATAGGTCAGGGGGCGGGCGATCACGTTCTGGCGATAGCCGAAGGTGCTCTGGGTGTCGATGGCGACCTGGGTATGGCTGTTCAGCCAGATGTCGAAGAACGCCTCCTCGGACAGGCGCGGCGGACGCGTCAGACAGACCGTCTGGCACATGCCGGGAACGCGGGTGTCGTTTTCCAGCGCACGGTCCACCACCAGTGGTTCGGACTCGGTCACCAGGTAGCCGGCAATGCGCAGGCCGGTTTCACGCAGTGCCTGTTCCAGCGGTGCCCGTCGAAAGGCGGTGTCGACCCAGATATGAACGAAGGCATCGGGACTGGGTCGCAGGCAGTCCTGGCGCAGTGCTTCGGCCGGCCGCACGGCGTCGTCGTCCACGCAGAGGCTCAGTCGCCGAATCTGCGGCAGTACGGGCTCGAGTGCGTTTTGCAGTTTGTGTCTGAGGGCATCGCCGCGGCAGTCGTTATTGCCCCATACCAGATACACCAGCTTCTCCATTTTATTCTCCCGGTTTTTCTGTGGCTGGAATCCGGATCCTATAACGCCGAAGTCATAATGCGCTTAGTCTCTTCGGACGATGTGAGGCTGAATTCATAGCGCAAGAATCGGTGGGCATAAACTGGCGTTCAGGGATCGCCGGTCCAATGAATAACAAGGAACGCCCATGACTGGTTCGAGCGCGATGTATTCTTCGTCTCTCCGGGAGCGAATAGAAAAACTCGAAAGTGTCGAAGAAATCCGGCAATTAAAGGCCCGTTACTGGCGCAGCTGCGACCGCAAGGATCACCGGGCGGTGCTCGACTGTTTCGTTGCCGGCGAGGTCGAGATCGATTATGGCCCGATCGGTTTTTTCAGCGACCGGGAATCCTTCGTCAAGGTATTCCGGGCGCTGGGGTGCAAGGACAATATCGTCGACATGCACCATGGTGCCAACCCTGAAATCGAGCGGATCGACGCCTACCACGCCAACGGGATCTGGGATCTCTACTTTTTCACCATCGATACCGATGGTCGTACCTTCATGCAGCTCGCCGGGCGCTACGAGGACCGCTACCTTCGGCTCGACGGCGAATGGAAAATCGAATCCACCCGCTTCGTCGCCGCGTCCCGTTTCGGCGGCCGCGTCGGTGCCGACGGTACCCTGAGCATCGCCCCCTGACCCCACAGCAAGAGGAAAACCACCATGAGCGACCTGACGGCTCTGGATGCGCGCCTGCGCGCGCTCGAGGATCTGGAGCAGATCCGCACACTGAAATATCACTACTGGCGCAGTGTCGACGCGCGGGACTTCGAGGCGGTCGAGGCTTGCTTCGCCACCGGTGCGCTGGTGATCGACTATGAGCTGTTCGGCAGTTTCGAGCGCCGCGAAGACATGGTCGAAGCGATCCGCAATGCTGGCCTCGGTGCCGAGGTGCAGGACTTTCACCATGGCCAGAATCCGGAAATCAGGCTGACCGGTCCCGACAGCGCGGCCGGACTCTGGGATATCTACTACTTCATGCTCGATCCGGCCTCCGGTACCACGCTGCAGCTGTCCGGTGCCTACGAGGACGAATACGTCAGGCAGGACGGCGAATGGAAGGTTTGCAAGAGCCGCTTCGTTGTCACGTCCCGTCTGAGCGGCCAGATCAGCGAGGACGGCCAGTATCGGGTGGCGGCGCTGGGGCGCTAGCACATCGCCACAGGAGAAAGGCAATGAACGCGATTACGGACAACCTCGAGGTGGACGTGCTGGTGGTGGGCTCGGGCGCGGGCTCTCAGGCCGCGGCGCTGCGGGCCCATGACAATGGCCTGAAGGTGCTGGTCATCGAGAAGAGCGACCGCTACGGCGGTACGTCGGCTGTGTCGGGCGGCGGTATCTGGATACCCGATAACCACCAGATTCCGGAACTGGGAGGATCCGACTCCTTCGACGAAGCCCTGCAGTACGTCAAGACGGTGACCCGCGGCATGGTGCCAGAGGCGCGTATCCGGGCCTATCTCCAGCACGCGCCCAGGATGCTGCGCTATCTGGAGGAGAATACCCGGGTCCGCTTCAAGGCGCAGCCGCAATACAGCGACTATTACCCGGAAGAGGCGGGCGCCAAGCCCGGTTATCGCTCGATGGATCCGAGCCCGTTCGATGCTCGGACACTCGGCGATGAGTTCGCGCGCATGCGCGAGCCGTCGCCCGGCACCCTGATGATGGGACGTATGGCGATGACCATGGCCGAGGCCCGGGTGCTGCTCTGTCGCGGGCCCGGCTGGATCGGCCTGACCCTGAAGATCCTGTCGCGTTATTACCTCGATATACCGGGGCGGCTGAAGTCGCGGCGGGACCGCAATCTGACCCTCGGCAACGCCCTGGTTGGCGCGCTGCGCCGCTCGCTGATGGACCGGAATCTTCCGCTCTGGCTCGAGACCGCGGCGCAGGAACTGCTGTTCGAAGAGGGGCGTGTCGCCGGTGTGCGGGCGACACGTCACGGCGAGACGGTGGAGATTCGCGCCCGCAAGGGCGTGATCCTGGGCGCCGGCGGCTTCGAGCGCAATCAGCAGATGCGCGAGCGCTACCTGCCGCGTCCGTCCCGCGCGAAATGGACGGCTGCGCCGCCGTGCAACACCGGTGACGGTATCCGGGCGGCGCTCGAACTGGGGGCGGCGACGGCGCTGATGGATCACGCCTGGTGGGCGCCGACCGTAAGAGTCGAGGGTGAGGAGAAACAACGCGCGCTCTTTGTCGAGCGCAACCTGCCCGGGTGCATCCTGGTCAACAGCGCCGGCCAGCGTTTCGTCAACGAAGCGGCACCGTACGCCGACATCGTCTATGCGATGTACGAAGCAAACCGGACTGACGCGCAGAGCGTGCCGGCCTATTTGATCTTCGATGCCGACTATCGTCACAAGTACCCCTGCGGCCCGCTGCTGCCGGGCTATGCGCAGCCGGACCGCGCGGTGCCGGCCTCGGTGCGCAAGAGTTTCAAGTGCGCCGACACCCTCGAGGCACTGGCACAGATGCTCGGCATCGATCCCGCCGGCCTGTGCGCGACGGTGGGGCGTTTCAACGAGCATGCCCGGGAGGGTCGGGATCCCGACTTCCATAAGGGCGAAAGCCTGTTCGACCGCTATTACGGCGATCCGACCGTGACGCCCAACCCCTGTCTGGCGCCGCTCGAGAAGGGGCCCTTCTACGGCATGGTGGTCGATGCCGGCGATATCGGCACCAAGGGTGGCCTGGTCACCGATACCCGTGCCCGGGTGCTGAACGAGGCGGGCGAACCGATACCGGGACTCTATGCGATCGGCAACTCCGCCGCCTCGATGATGGGGCCGACCTATCCGGGCGCGGGCTCCACCATCGGGCCGGCGATGACCTTCGGCGTTCTGGCGGCCGACGACCTGGCCGTCGACGCCGGTCAGCCGATCCGCCACGCGGTACCGGCCAGAGCCGGCACTACTGCAGTTGCACAACAGGAGGCGAGAACAGCTTATGAGCTTAGATGACAAATCCGTGGTGGTCGTGACCGGTGCCAGTCGCGGCGCCGGCAAGGGGATCGCCCTGGCACTGGCCGAAACCGGTGCCACCGTTTACGTCACCGGGCGCTCGAAAAACGAGGGCGACAGCCCTTTGCCCGGCACCGTCTTCGCGACCGCCGAGGAGATCGACCGGCGTGGCGGCACCGGCGTCGCGGTGGTTTGCGACCACGGTGACGACGACCAGGTCCGGGCGCTGTTCGAGCGGGTGCGCCAAGAACGGGGCCGGCTCGATATCCTGGTCAACAACGCCTGCGCCATCCCGCCGCAGCTGACCGAACCCGGCCCTTTCTGGGACAAGCCGCTGTCGATGCTGGATATCCTCGATGTCGGCATGCGCTCGACCTATGTCGCCAGCTATTACGCCGCGCCGCTGATGGCGGCGCAAGGGGAGGACTGGTCGTCAACACCTCCTCCTTCGGCGCCCGCTGCTACATGCACGGTCCGGCTTACGGCGCCGGCAAGGCCGCGGTGGACAAGTTCGCGATGGACATGGCCCACGACCTGAGGCCCTTCAACGTCGCGGTGCTGTCGCTCTGGATGGGCATGGTGATGACCGAACGCACGCGCGGCGTGGTCGACGCCGAACCCGACAAATACGCCCACATCGTGGCGGCGGCCGAGTCGCCGGAATTCACCGGCCGGGTGATCGCAGCGCTGGCGCGGGATCCCGAGCTGATGAGCCGCTCCGGTCAGGTCTGCATCGGTGCCGAGCTGGCGCAGGAGTACGGCATCAGCGATATCGACGGCCGCCAGCCGCCGTCCCATCGCGATTTTCTCGGCGCACCGGTGCAGGCTTCCGGCGCGGTGGTGGAGTAGTGGAGGGAGTGGTGTCCTCTTTGGGAGTGATGCCCTAAGTGGGAGCGGCGCCTCGCCGCGAACAACGTCGCACATCTGAAATCACCCAATAACGATAACAACGAAGGACAGCCCCATGACTGAAGATAAAATGGAATCCGCCCTGGTTTCGGGCGAGCTCTGGCATCGCTTCTGCGACACCCTGAAGCGCGCCGGCGATCAGGTCCTGCGTGAGGAGGCGCCGGCCGACCCGGCGACCCGGGCGGAGGGCTTTCGCTACCTGAGCCGGCTGCTGCGCATCGGCCTGGAAATGCACCTGGAGTTCGCCGATCCCGACTTTCCCGGCTTCATCAAGCCGTCCCACGAAACCGCCAAGATCGGTGCCGACAATCCCGACAACCTCTATCTCTATGCCCGGCTCAACGGCGCCGCCAGCTACCGGATCCGCGGCCGGCGCAACAGCGTGCATTACCTGAGCCTGCGCACCCAGAAGGGCGGTTACGAGAGTGACGGCAAGATGACCGAGACCGGCTTTATCGATGCCGGTGACCTGGTCCTGGACGCTGAGGGTAATTTCGAGATCGTCGTCAGCGCCCAGCCGCGGCCGGGCAACTGGTTGCCGATGGAGGCAGACACCAATGCCCTGGTGGTACGCCAGACCTTCCATGACCGCAGCCGGGAGGTCGGGGCAGAGCTCAGTATCGAACGGATCGGGGCTGATGGATCCGCGCCGGCGTCCGAGCCTGCGCAACTTGGCACCGGCCTGCTTCGCGCGGCGGACTTCGTCGAGGGCACCGCCCGGCTGTTCGCCGATTGGGCGCAGAGCTATCTGCCGCATCCCAACCGGCTGCAGCCGGCGGACCAGGCGCTGTGCCAGTCGGTGGGCGGCGATCCCAACATTTTCTACTACCACAGCTACTGGAGCCTGGCCGACGACGAGGCGCTGTTGATCGAACTCGATCGCATTCCCGACTGCGAGACCTGGAACCTTCAGGTCAACAACTACTGGCTGGAGTCGCTCGACTACCGCTATCACCGTATCTGCATCAACAAGCACAACGCCCGTTACCGCGACGATGGCGGCGTCGCCCTGGTGCTGTCGCACCGCGACCCGGGTCTGACCAACTGGCTCGAGACCGCCGGGCATCGCGACGGCACGCTCTGCTTCCGCTGGGTCGGAGCCGCGGAGCAGGTACATCCGACCACCCGGGTGGTGAAGCTCGATCAACTGTCGGCGGATGTCGCCTGAGGAGGAAAGATGATCCATCAAGCCCCCAGCCTGGATGCGGATGCGCTGATCGCCGAGGCGACGCGCGAAACCGGGCTCGACGATTTCGGTGACTGGTCGTTTCGCGAGGCCCTGGCGCAGTTGCTGCAATCGCTGGACCGCGAGGCCGCGCTGACCGATGCCGGCTGTGCCATGCAGCGGCGGCGCATCATCGATATTCTGCGTACCCGCCTGCGCTTCGAGGATTATCTGAAGCGTTACCCGGAGATCCTCGACGAGGCGATCGAGTCACCGGTGTTCATTCTCGGCCTGCCACGTACCGGCACCACCTTGCTGCAACGGCTGCTGGCGGCCGATCCGCGTTTCCATTCAGCCGCCTACTGGGAAACCCGCTTTCCGGTACCGCTCGAGGATCAGGACTTCAGCGACCCCGCGGACCCGCGCATTGCCGTGGCGCGGAACGAAGTCGAGGCGATGCTCGCGGCCGTGCCGGAACTGGCATCGATCCATCCGCTCGAGGCCGAGTCTGCGGACGAGGAGATCACGCTGCTGGAGCAGTCGTTCTACAGCACCAATCCGCTCGCCGCCGCCAATGTGCCGAGTTTCGCGGCCTGGGTCGAGTCGCAGGACCAGACCGACGGCTACCGCTACCTGCAACGGTTGCTGCAGTTCCTGCAGTGGCAGAAGCGTCAGCGAGGCCTCGAGGCCGAGCGCTGGGTGCTGAAGTCGCCGCACCATATTCACCATCTCGAGGTGCTGCTGAAGGTGTTCCCCGGTGCCCGGGTGATCCAGACCCACCGCGACCCGCTGCAGACGATCCCGTCGCTGGCAAGCTTTGTTCATACGCTGCGTCGCCTCACCAGTGACAGCTGCCGCGCCGAGGATGCCGGCAGCCAGTGGAGCCGCAAGATGGCGCGGGGCCTGGCCCACTGCCTGGCGGTCCGCGATAGCACATCCCCCGACGCCTTCCTCGATATCGCATTCGAGGAAACGGTGGGCGACCCGATGACGGTGCTGGAAAAGGTCTACCGCTTCATCGGCATGCCACTGACCGACGAGGCCGTCGCGGCGATCGAGCGCTGGCGCGCGGCCAACCCGCGCGAGAAGCGTGCGTCGCACCGTTACAGCCTGGCGCAGTTCGGCCTGACCGAGGCGCAGATCGAGCGCGACTTCGCCCGGTACCGCGAACGTTACGGCTTCGCTGGTT
The DNA here is from genome assembly GCF_042661465.1 of Marinobacterium aestuariivivens. NCBI lineage: Bacteria > Pseudomonadati > Pseudomonadota > Gammaproteobacteria > Oceanospirillales > Oceanospirillaceae > Marinobacterium > Marinobacterium aestuariivivens. The sequence continues at coordinate 3,786,162 of NZ_JBHSWE010000001.1, forward strand.
GATTTGAAGACAGTTCGCGGCGGGGCGCCGCTCCCACAAAAGCCAGGTGGATCCTATATCCGTGGGAGCGGCGCCCCCGCCGCGAATGCTTTTCACCCGAAAAAACAACAAGGAGCAAGAACAATGCTGCTGAAAGACAAGGTGGTGATGATCTCCGGTCTCGGCCCGGGGCTGGGTATCAAGCTGGCGACCATAGCTGCGCAGGAGGGCGCCCGCGGCCTGGTGCTGGCGGCCCGTACCGAGGCCAAACTGGACGAGGCCAGGGCCGCAATCGAAGCGCTTGTGCCGGACTGCCGCATCCTCTGTGTGCCGACCGATATCTGTGATGTCGCCCAGTGCGACCGGTTGGCTCGGCGTGCGCTGGAGACCTTCGGTCGCATCGATGCGCTGATCAACAGCGCTTACTACCACGGTAACTTCGAGCCGATCGAAAAAGCCGATCTGGACGAGTGGCGCAAGGCCGTCGAAACCAACCTGATCGGCACCATGCAGCTGACCCAGGCGTTGATTCCGGTGATGAAAGAGCAGGGCCGCGGGGCCATGGTGATGATCAATACCCAGGCCACGCGCAAGCCGATCGTGCTCGATATCGGCGGCGAGTCGGGCTATGCCGCCGCCAAGGGCGCGCTGGGCACGGCGGTCAAGTATCTGGCCAGGGAGCTCGGCGGCTACGGCATCCGGGTCAACTCGGTTCACATGGGCTGGATGTGGGGGCGCCGGTCCAGGGTTATGTGCAACGGACCGCAGCCGAGCACGGGGTGCCGGAGGAGCAGATTGTCGCCGGCATCACCCGGAATATCGCGCTGGGCAAGATCCCGACCGACGACGACTGTGCCCGTGCCGCGCTCTTCCTGGTCTCCGACTATGCCGCTGCAGTGACCGGCGCAACCCTCGATGCCAACGGCGGCGACTATATGGCGCCATGACACGTCGTAGCGGCTCCTCATGTGGGAGTGGCACCTCGCCACGAATGGCTCCGGCGCCGGGTTTATTCACGGCGGGGGAAGTGCCCTTTGGGTGCGCCGCTCCCACAAGCGCTAGTCCCACAATCGCCGCTCCGACGCCCACCGCTCATCCATTTGGACGAAGCCAGGGGCGAAGGGCTCGATAAGTTGGAGCTTCAAAAACAAGAAGCGGAGAACAAGATGAAACCGGAAATACTGCAAGATCTAATGGCGATCCAGCAACTGGTCTATCGCTATGCCCGCGCCGCCGACAATCGCGATGCCGATGCCATGGCGGCCTGCTTCGCCGACCAGATGGTGCTGCAGGGGCCGGGCTTCGAAATAGTCGAAAACGTCGCTGCGGTGGTGATCGACGGCCTGTCGATCTATGACTGGACCATGCACAACGTCCACAACCTGCTGTACGAAGTCGATGGCGATCAGGCATCCGGCGAGGCCTACTGCGTCGCCAGCCATCTGCTCGAGCAGCATGGACGGAAGGTGAAGCTCGACTGGTATATCCGCTACCGCGACCAACTGGTGCGCCAGAACGGTGAATGGCGCTTCAGCCAGCGCCGGCTCAGTGTCGAATACACCACCACTGTGCCGGTAAGCCCGTTGGGGGCGGCTGCCTGACCGGAAAGTTCCGCGATCACGACAACCTTTGGACCAACGTGCCGGTGGTCAGCGGCAACGTTTTCGAATTCTGATTACTGGATGGATAACACTATGAAAATTCTGGTTATAGGCGGTACCGGCATGATCGGCGGCCGCATTGCATGCCACTTGAGGGAACAGGGCAACGAGGTCACCATCGTGGCGCGCAAGAATCCCGCGCCGGAAACGGCGATGGCAACCTTTCCGGTTCTGCTGCGCGACTACACCAGAGGCGACTTCGCCGAGGCGGACTTCGCCGGCTTCGATGCGCTGGTCTTCGCCGCCGGGCACGATGTGCGCCACCTGCCGGAAGGAGCGGACTACGCCACTTACTGGGACGAGGTCAATTCCCGGGCGATACCCGCCCTGTTCGAGCTGGCCCGGGCCGGCGGTATCCGCCGGGCGGTGCTGGTCGGCAGCTTCTATCCACAGGTGATGCCGGCGCTGATCGACCGCGAGCCCTATGTCCGCTCCCGCCATCTCGCCGACCAGGGCGTGCGCGCGCTGGCGACGGACGCCTTTGCCGTCTGCAGCGTCAATGCGCCTTTCGTTGTCGGCACCGAGCCCGGCCTCAGTGTGCCGATGTTCGAGGCCTACACGATGTACGCCGAAGGCAAGCTCGAGGGCATGCCGGTCTATGGCCCGGCGGGCGGTTCCAACTTCATCTCGACCCAGTCGCTGGCCGAGGCCGTCTGGGGCGCGCTGCAGCGGGGCGAGTCCGGCAAGGCCTACCTGGTCGGCGACGAGAACCTGACCTTCGCCGACTACTTCGCTACCTTCTTCCGCGCGCTCGGCAGTGCGGCCGAGGTACCGTCGCTGGACCAGGAGCACCCGCTGTTGCCCGATGCGGCGATCTACACCGGACGCGGCAATATCGTTGCCTACGAGCCCGATGCCGGCGAGTCGGCGCTGCTGGCCTATCGCCGCAACGATATCCAGCGTACCGTCGATGCCATCGTGGCGCAGTATCGCAGCGACGCCGCCTGATCCTGAGGTTTCTTAGTCCGACTAGACGATGCTGTTACCTGGGAGCACTGGAATAGTGGCGGGGCGCCCCGGGGAACCGGGACGCCCTTCGACGTAAATAAGGGAGAATAAAAAATGCGATTCAATCGACTGGCTGTATGTGTGACGGCCGGGGCGGCACTGCTGCCTCTGCCGTCCCTGGCCATGAACGTTTTGCTGGTAAACGACGACGGCCTGACCGCCAATGTCCAGGCATTGCGCACGGCGCTGCTGGCCGCCGGCCACGAGGTGCTGCTGAGCGTGCCGTGCCGCAATCAGAGTGGCAAGGGGGCCTCGCTCGACTTCTTCAAGCCGATCGGGCCGCTGACGGAGACCTGCGTCGGCGAGGCGGCGACGGTCGGCGACCCGGGTGTCGGGCCCATCGACGGGCTCGACGATGCCCATTACGTCGACGGCACACCGGTGATGGCGACGATGTATGGCCTCGACGTACTGGCACCGCAGCACTGGGGCATGGCGCCGGATCTGGTGCTGTCGGGCCCGAACGAGGGCCAGAATCTGGGCACCATCGCGCTGACGTCGGGCACCGTCTCCAATAGTCAGTACGCCTTGAGCCGTGGCGTATCGGCTATCTCCGTCAGCGCCGACCACCATACCAGCAAAGACGCTTCCTTCGCGCCGGAAGTCGCGGATCTGACGTTACAATTGCTGGCGCAACTCGAGGCACGTTCTCTCGACGACGAACTGCTGCCGGACGGCGTGGCGCTGAACGTCAACATCCCCGATTTCCATCTGGGCGAAAGTACCCTGCTGCCCTGGGAAGTGACCCGCTTCGGTAACTTCGAACAGATGAATACGTTTTTCGTCACCAGCCTCGGCGACGATCCCCTGGCCGCCAGGTTGGGGCTGGCCGGCGTCGACTTGCCTGGCGTCACCTTTGCGTTTTCGAGCCCTGACGACGCCACCGCCGATACCGACCCGCAGAGTGAAGCGCTTAAGTTGCTCGAGGGCGCTATCACCGTGACGCCAATGCAGCTCGGCTACGAAGCTTCGCTGGAAGAAAGCCACCGCCTGAGCCAGTATCTCCGCCAGGCCATGCAATAACAGTGCTCTGCTCAAGGGCGGGGGATGTCCACTGACGGACTCCCCCGCCAAACTCCCTTCGGTTCCCCTCGAATTCCTCATACACGTGGGAGTGGCGCCCCCGCCACGAACGCTTTTGGGTTTTGTGCCGGGTGGCGGGGCGCCATTTCTACGGGGTCGCCTGTCCGTTGTGGGAGCGGTGCCTCACCGCGAAAATCCACCGGGCTCGAGCAAAGCGTTCTCGGCGGGGCGCCGCTCCCACAAAAAAGCGCCACTCCCACAGGGTTCGCCGGGCAGGTTGGGCCGAAGCCCAACGCCCGGCAGTGGAGTCAGAAGGAAGGGCCGGCCAGGATGCCGCCGTCGACCACGAATTCGCATCCGGTGGAGTAGGAGGCGTCGTCGCTGGCGAGATAGAGGTTCAGCGCCGCGACTTCGGAAGGTTCGGCGATGCGGCGCATCGCCACCATCTCGAGCGCCGAGCCCTCCTGGCCGGGCGGCGGCGCCGGCTGGTCCTCGGTCAGCATGCGGGTATTGACCGCACCGGGGTGCACCGAGTTGACCCGGATACCCCGCGACGCCAGCTCGAGCGCGGCGACCTTGGTCATGCCGCGTACGGCGAACTTGCTGGCCACATAGGCGACCTTGCCCGGCAGGCCCATCATCCCGGCCAGCGACGAGACGTTGACGATGGCTCCGCCCTTGTTGAGCACCGCGCCCGCGGTCTTCATGCCGAGGAAGCAGCCGAGCTGGTTGGTCGTGATCACCGCGTTGTACAGCTCGGTGCTGGTGTCGAGCAGCGGTGCCGAGCGGTCGATGCCGGCGTTGTTGATCAGGATATCGAGACCGCCGAAAGCGACCTGGGCCTGGTCGACGGCCGCCTGCCAGCCGGCCTCGTCGCCGACGTCCAGCTTCACGGCGATGGTGTCGGGCAGCTCTTCGGCGAGGGCCTGCGCGGCCTCGATATCGATATCGGCCAGCACCAGTTTTGCCCCGTTTTCGGCGAACAGGCGGGCGGTCGCCGCCCCTACACCGGCGCCGGCGCCGGTGATCAGGGCGACCTTATCGGTCAGTTTTTGCATTGTCGGTATACCCCTGCGTTATTCGAGGATACGGAATCGGAAGAGCCGGGCGGTCGCCACCCCGGCTTCGACATCAGCGCCGGTGCCGGAGAGTAAGGCGATTTTTCGCTCGGCTTTTACATTGTCCGGATGCCCTTGCGTTATTCGAGGATGTAGTCGTCGGCCTTGGGCTGCTTGGTCATCTTCCAGTAGTCGAGGATGCGGAACGGCAGGTTGGCAGTGACCCGGCCGCTGGCGTTCTTGTACCAGTTGTTGACCCGCGGCGAGCCCAGGCGGTGCCGGCGTTGATTTCGTCGACCCGCGCGTTATAGGCATCGTGGACCTCCTGGCGGCAGTCCAGGGTGCGGTTGTCGCTCTCCAGCAGGATGCGTAGGCAGCGGAGGATGTAGTTCATCTGCGACTCGGCGTTGTGGGCGATGCTGCCGGCGACCACCAGGTTGGTATTGGGGCCGTAGATGCAGAACAGGTTGGGGAAGTTCGGCACCGTGATGCCGAGATAGGCGCGGCCGTTGTCTCCCTGCCACTGCTCGGCCAGCTCGATGCCGTTGCGTCCAACGATCTTCATCGGGAACAGGAAGCGGTCGGCATTGAAGCCGGTGGCGCAGGCGATGATATCGACCTCGTGAAGCTCGCCATCCTGAGTGACGATGCCTTCGGGCACGATCTCGCGGATACCGGTGGTGACCAGCTCGACGTTTTCCTGCTGCAGCGCTTTCAGGTAGGAGCCATTGTCCTGCAGGATGCGCTTGCCGAACGGCGGATATTTCGGCAGCACCTTGTCGAGCAGCGCCGGATCGTCAACCTGGGATTCGATCCAGGCGGTCAGCCCTGGCGCATCTCGTCGTTGGCGGCGCTGACCGACAGCTCGCTGTCCCAGCTCTCGTCGACCAGGGTCTTGTCGTAGACGCCCTCGACGGTGGCGTAGAACAGCCAGAAGCGGTACCACTTGGAATAGAAAGGCAACTTCTTCAACGCCCATTTCTGACCTTCGCCAACGGCGCTATGGTATCCCGGGTTCGGGAACATCCAGGCCGGCGAACGCTGGAACACCTTGAGCGCGCCCGCGGTTTTGGCGACCTCCGGAATGATCTGGAAGGCGCTGGCGCCCGAGCCTATCACCGCCACCCGCGTGCCTTCATGCTGGCAGCTGTCGGGCCAGGCGCCGGAGTGCACCAGCTGGCCTTCGAAGCGGTCGAGACCCGGGATATCAGGCATCTTCGGCCGGTTCAGCTGACCGACGGCGCTGATCACCGCGCGGGCCTCGAGCACCTCGCGATGGCCATCCCTGTCACGTATCTCGACTTTCCAGGTCTGGCTTGGGTCGTCGAAAACCGCGCTGACGACTTCGGTCTCGAAACGGATTTTCTGCTCGACGTCGTAGTCCCGGGCGCAGCGCTCGTAATATTCGCGGATCTCGTCGGAGAGCGGGAAGTGGTTGCGCCAGTCGTGGTTGGGCTCGAACGAAAAACTGTAGCTGTGACCCGGCACGTCGACGCGGCAGCCAGGGTATTTATTCTCGAACCAGGTACCGCCGACGCCCGGATTTTTCTCGATGATCGTATAGGGAATGCCGGCCTCGTCGAGGCGGATACCGGCCAGGATGCCGCCCATGCCGGCGCCGATAATGACCACCGGAAAGTTCGCCGCCCGCGCCTTCAATACCGGATCTTCCAGCACCAGGCCGCGCTGGTCGACGCCGTCCAGCGCGATCTCCTCGTTGATGAACGCGAGGTATTCTTCGTCGAATGCCCGGCCGCTCATGTAACTGAACATCTCCGGTACGGCGCTGACATCGAACGGCGGCAGGGTGCAGCCACGCTCGCGGTAACCCTGGATCACTTCGAGCGCCTGGGCCCGTACGGATTCCATCTCCTCCAGCGTGAAGCCGCCTTCGCCGTAGCGGCTCTGGTCTTCCGATCCCGCCGACACCACATCGGTGTTCTTGGGCCGGATGGCCCCCTTCAGGATGCTGGTGTCGCCGGTCATATGAACCATCGACATGATCAGTGCCGCCGTATTCACGTCCTTCAGTGCCTCGGCGATAAAGGCATCGTCTTCGGTAATGGGTTCTGCGGAAGGCTTTAAATGCTTGCTCATCGAACGAACTCCGGTTGTTTTTGTTTTCCCCCGGCAATGGCATTAACGGGCCATTGCCGACGGCTTTATTCGTCTCGATTTTAAATAGGGGGAACAGCCGAAGATTCATCCAAACGGACGATTAACGATAAAAACACACAAATATTATGGAATTCACGACAGGCGTGGCGCACCCAAAGGGCGGTTACCCGTCACGAACAAGGCTCTACCGGCAAAATGCAATGATCGATGCCACGGACTCGTCTGAATAGAGGACGCGACGACCGGGTAATGACAATAAGGTGATTGAGCCCGGTCTGTCTGTACAGGAACCGGCTACAACCAGAAGAATAAACGGAGAATCACTATGACAGCACATATTCTGATCCTGGGGGGAGCAGCGGCATCGGTCTCGCCAGTGCCCGGCAACTGCTGGAGCAGGGCGCAACCGTCACCCTCTGTGCCCGCAATCGCGCGCGGCTCGAGGCGGCGGTGGGCGGCCTCGAGGCCGGCCACCCCGGGCGGGTGCGCTATCTGGTCGCCGACGGCATGGACGAGGCGCAGGTGCGGGACGCGGTGGCTCTGGCCTGTGACGAGCAGGGGCAACTGCAGGGGGCCGTTGCGGTGCCGGGCGGCGGTGGCTTCTGCGTCCTGACCGAGCTTCGCGCCGAGCAGATGCGCGACGAGCTCGCCGCCAATACGGTGCCGCTGCTTAACCTGATACAGGCCGCGATTCCCCGGATGCCCGAGGGAGGCAGCCTGGTGGCCATCTCGTCCATCGCAGCGTTCCAGAGCTCCCGCGGTCTGTCCAGCTACTGCGCCGGCAAGGCGGCGCTGGAGGGGTTCCTGCGCGTCGCGGCCGACGAGCTGGGGGCGCGCAACATCCGCCTCAACGGCGTGCGCCCGGGGCTGACCCGCACCAACGCCACCAGCGGCATGTTTGCCAGCCCCGAGGTGATGGCGAAGTTTCCGGCGCAGATCCCGCTCGGCCGCGTCGGCGAGCCCGACGATGTCGCCGCTGCCGTCACCTTCCTGCTGGGGCCGCAGGCCAACTGGATGACCGGTCAGTTCATCACCGCCGACGGCGGCCACGGGCTGCGGGCCTTCCCTGAACTCTTCTGATTGTCACAGTGGCTGTGACTGTGACTGTGGGAGCCGCGCCCCGCGGCGAATGGCTTCAATGCCAGGAAGGTTCGCGGCGAGGCGCCGCTCCCACAGGCGCCGCGCTTTCGTGGGAGCCGCGCCCCGCGGCGAATGGGTTTGGTGCCAGGGTTATTCGCGGCGAGGGCGCCACTCCCACGGGTGCCGCTCCTACAGGTGCCCTTGTCCTGTTACAGGAAGAAGTCGGTGTTGTCCTGGCCCATCAGCACACCGCCGAGGTTGCGGCCATACTTGTCGGGGCCGTTGGCCACGTGCACGCGTCCGGCGAGGATGTCGCGGAAGTGGCGGTTGATCGGGTGATCGTTGCGGATCGCCATGGCGCCGCAGCATTTGAACAGCTTGATGATCGCCTGCACGCATTTTTCCGGCACGACGGCCGAGTCGAAGCGCATCTTGATCCGCTCTTCCAGCGTCAGCGGCTGGCCCGCGTTGGCGCGCGCCACCATCAGGTCGAAGTTGCGGAACAGCACCGTCTTGCATTCGTCGATCACGGCCGTGGCTTCGGCGGCGACCATCTGGGCGCTTGGGTCGAGCACGGTGCGGCGTCCGTCGTTGACGCCGACGCGCTCGCGGTTGAACGCCAGGTACTCGTTCAGCGCCCCCTGCAGTGCGCCGATCGCGGACGAGGAGACCGCGCGCACGAAGATCTGGCCGAACGGCAACCGGAACAGCGGTGCGGTGTTGACGGCGTTGCCCGGGCTGTCCTGGTTGAAGCCGTCGATCGATCTATGGGTGCGGTAGTCCGGCACGAAGACGTCGTCGACGACGATGTCGTTGCTGCCGGTGCCCTCTAGACCCATGACGTTCCAGTTGTCGACGATCTCGTAGTCGGCGCGCGGCAGCAGGAAGGTGCGGTAGTCCGGCGCGTCGCCCTCTTTTTCCGGCGGCACGATGGCACCGAGGAATACCCAGTCGCAGTGCTTCGAGCCGCTGGAGAAGCCCCAGCGCCCGCTCAGGCGGAAGCCGTCCTTGACCCGCGTGACCTTGCCGACCGGCATGTAGGACGACGAAATCAGGGTGCTGTCGTCCTCACTCCAGACATCCTTTTGGGCGCGGTCGTCGAACAGCGCCAGCTGCCAGTTGTGGATCGCCACCACCCCCAGCACCCAGGCGCTCGACATGCAGCCTTCGGCCAGGGTCATCTGTACCTCGAAGAAATCGCGCGGTTCCAGCTCGTAGCCGCCGTAGCGTGCCGGCTGCAAGATGCGGAAGAAGCCGGCGGCCTGGAAGTCGTCGATGGTCGCCTGAGGCAGCTTGCCGAGCCGGGCGGCTTCCGCGGTCCGCTCCCCGAGCACGGGCACCAGCTCTCGGGCCCGCTGATGCAGCTCCTGGCGAATCTGATCCTTGTCTATCATCTCGTCTCTCCGGATTTTATTCGTTCGGTTGCGGATGCCCGCAAGCGGCATTCTTGCAGTCGCTCCCGGGCGTCACATCCTCTAAACGGATTAGGCAGACCGGCGCGAGGCCGTTAGTCCATGCGGACGATGCAGCCGCGCAGGGGGCGGTCGAAAATGCCAGCCATAACAACGCGCCGGCCGTCGTTTGCACGCTACCGGCAACAGACCCGACCCGTGGGAGAGGAGCCAGGACCATGACTCAATCAGCGGAACAGCAGCTCAAGGACCAGATGCGTACGGCGATGCGCCGGTTGGCCCAGTCCGTCACCATTATTTCCAGCAGCAACGGTCGCGAGCGCTTCGCGATGGCCGCCACGGCAGTGAATTCGCTGTCGACCGAGCCACCGTCGCTGCTGGTCTGCGTCAACCGCTCCGCGGCCATGCACGGGCCGCTGTCGGAGGGGAACGATTTCTGCGTCAACATTCTCGGTCGCGAGCAGGAGGAGCTGTCGGTCGCCTGCGGCGGCAAGCTCCGCGGCGAGGATCGCTTCAGCGCCGGCAACTGGGCGATAAGCGACGCCGGCACGCCCTATCTGAACGATGCCCAGGCCAGCCTGCTCTGCAGCCAGGACGGCGCCATCGACTACGGCACCCATACCATCTTCATCGGGCGTATCAAGGAGATCCGCAATACCGCGGAGATCGACCCGCTGATCTACCTGGATGGCGCCTATACCACCAGTGCGGCGATGGAAACGGCCTGATCCGGACAACAGAAAAAAGCGACGGCCGCAACGGGAGGAGATCGTCATGGGAGCCGCAGAACTGCCAATCAGCGAAGCGCCGGCGAAGGGGGCAAGTATCGCTACCACGCGCTGACCGTCGAGCGCGTGATCGAAGAAACCGCGGACGCCAAGTCGCTGGTATTCCGCATCCCGGAGCCGCTGCGTGCGCTGTTCGACTACCGCCCGGGGCAGTTTCTGACCCTGAGGGTGCCGTTCGAGGGCAAGCGGCTGATCCGTTGCTACTCCCTCGCCAGCTCGCCCGACGTCGATGCCGAACACAAGGTCACCATCAAGCGGGTCGACGGCGGCCGGGTCTCGAACTGGCTCAACGACCATGTTGCCGCCGGCGACAGTCTCGAAGTGATGCCGCCGGCCGGGCACTTCCAGCTGCGTCATCCCGAGCGCGACCTGGTGCTGTTCGGCGGCGGCAGCGGCATCACGCCGGTGCTGTCGATCCTGAAGTCCGCCCTGCACCTGGGCGCGGAACGCATCCGCCTGGTCTATGCCAACCGCGACGAGGACTCGATCATCTTCAAGCGTGAACTGCGCGAGATCGGCTTGGCTTGCCCGCAGCGGCTGGAGGTGGTCCACGTCCTCGACAGCGTGCAGGGATTTCTGACCGAGGCGATGGTGACCCAGCAGATCCGCGGCTTTGACGATGCCGAGTATTTCATCTGCGGGCCGGGGCCTTTCATGGATACCGTCGAGCGCGCCCTGCTGGCCGCCGGTACCGACAGTCGCCGCATCCATATCGAGCGTTTCGTCTCGCCGCCGGATCCCGACGAGCAGGACACCGCGCCCAGCGCGATGCCGGACAGCGGCGCGCCATCGGCGCAGCTGGCGATCGAGCTGGACGGCGAAAGCCATGCGCTGGAGTGCCGGACGGGGAAACCATCCTGCAGGCCCTGCAGCGTGCCGGGCTCGATGCGCCCTCGTCCTGCGAGGAGGGCTTCTGCGGTGCCTGCATGGCGACGCTGGAGGAGGGGTAACGCTGGCCGCCAATGATATTCTCTCCGAGGCGGAACTGGCCGAAGGCTGGACCCTCTGCTGCCAGGCCCGGCCCAGCAGTGCCACCTGCAAGCTTAAGTTTCCGGATTGATGTGGGAGCGGGGCGCCGCTCCCACGGTTGTAGCTGTCCTGATACTCTCGAAACACTTTAAAGAACAACAACACCAAGGAGACCCCATGAATCGACTGGAAGGCAAGGTTGCGCTGATCACCGGCGCCGCATCCGGCATCGGACTGGCCTGCGCCACCCGCTTCGCCGCCGAGGGCGCCATTGTCGTTGGTACCGATATCGCCGAGCCGCGCGACAACGGCTGGCAGACGGTCGCCGACGCCGCCCCCGATACGCTGTTTCTGACACTCGACGTCAGCGATGACGCCGCCGTTGCCGCCACCGTCGAAACCATCGTCGGGCGCTTCGGCCGTATTGACGTGCTGCTCAATGCCGCCGGTGTGGTCGGTCAGGGTGCGGCCGATGCCGTTCGTCTGGATATCTGGGACCGGACCATGGCGATCAACCTCAACGGCAGCTTCTATACCGCCCGCCATGTGGCGCCGCAGATGGTGCACCAGCGCAGCGGCTCGATCATCAACATAGCCAGCATCTTCGGCATGGCCGGCTGCGACAACAACCTCGCCTACAACGTATCCAAGGGCGGCGTGGTGCAGCTGACCCGCAGCCTGGCCGCCGATTACGGCTGGGCCAACGTGCGATCCAACTGCCTCTGCCCCGGGCTGATCGACACTCCGATGACGGAAATGGTGCGCGAGAACGAGGCTTTCCACGCCTACTTCGCCAGCCAGCACATGCTGCAGCGCGCGGGCCGGCCGGACGAGGTTGCCGCCGCGGCCCTGTTCCTGGCCTCCGAGGATGCGTCCTTCGTCTCCGGGCAGATGCTGATGGTCGACGGCGGCTTCTCGGCCGCGCGCCGTTTCGCGCCGCCGCCGGAAGCGGAGGCCTGAGGCCGGCTCGGGGATTCGGAGGACACTGGACTATGGAAGCAAAGGCAACTATGCCGCAGACGTTACCGCGCCTGATAGAGACATCCGCGAGCAGGTACGGCGATCACCCTGCGATCGAGGAGGGCGCCACTCGTCTCAGCTATCGCGGGTTGGCGCGGGCTTGTCGCGAGGCGGCCCGCGCGCTGCTCGGGCTCGGCATCGCGCCGGGCGACCGCATCGCCATCTGGGCGCCGAATATCCACGAGTGGATCCTGGCAGCCGCGGCGACGCAGTCGGTCGGCGCGGTGCTGGTGCCGCTCAATACCCGGATGAAGGGCGCCGAGGCGGGCTACGTCCTGCGTCGCAGCGGCGCGCGGGGACTGTTCTGCATCGGTGACTTTCTGGGCGCCGACTACCCGGGCATGCTGGCCGGCGAGGAGCTGCCGGCGCTGGAATGGCGCGTGATCCTGCGCGGCGAGCCGGCCGCGGGCGGCGACCTCGGCTGGAGCGCCTTCCTGGCCCGTGGCGAGGGCGTGACCGAGACGGATGTCGAAGCCCGCGCCGCCGACGTGCAGCCGGACGATACCGCCGACCTGCTGTTCACGTCCGGCACCACCGGCAAGCCGAAGGGCGTGATGTGCTCCCACCGCCAGAACCTGACAGCGGTGGGGGACTGGAGCGCCATCGTCGGGCTGCGCGCGGACGACCGCTACCTGATCGTCAATCCGTTCTTTCATTCATTCGGCTACAAGGCCGGCTGGCTGGCGGCGCTGATACGCGGCGCCACCATCCTGCCGCACCCGGTATTCGACGTCCCGGCGATTCTCGAACGTGTCGAGACGGAGCGCATCAGCGTGCTGCCGGGCCCGCCGACGCTGTACCAGTCGATCCTGGCACACCCTGCGCGCCACGATCATGACCTCTCGAGCCTTAGAATCGCGGTCACCGGCGCGACGGCGATACCGGTCGAAATGATTCATCGCATGGACCGGGAGCTGGGCTTCGAGATCATCGTCACCGCCTACGGCCTTACGGAGACCTGTGGTTTCGTCAGCATCACCCGTCAGGGTGACGGCGCCGAACGCATCGCCACCACCTCCGGCCGGGCCTTCCCGGGCATCGAGGTGCGTTGCGTCGATGCCGACGGCAGGGAAGTACGCCGGGGCGAGCCGGGCGAAGTGGTGGTGCGTGGCTACAGCGTCATGCAGGGTTACTTCGAGGATCCGGAGGCGACGGCGGAAGCCATCGACGGCGACGGCTGGCTGCATACCGGCGATGTCGCGGTGATGGACGCGGACGGCTACCTGCGCATCACCGACCGCATGAAGGACATGTTCATCACCGGCGGCTTCAACTGCTACCCGGCCGAAATCGAGAACCTGATGGCCGCCCACGAAGCCATCGCCCAGGTCGCCGTCGTCGGCGCCCCGGACGAGCGCCTCGGCGAAGTGGCAATGGCCTTCGTCGTATCCGTCGCCGGTGCCGCTATCGACGAAGCCGGGCTGATCGCCTGGTGTCGCGAGCGCATGGCCAACTACAAGGTTCCGCGCCGTATCGCGTTCGTTTCGTCGCTGCCGCTGAACGCCTCCGGCAAGGTGCAGAAGTTCGAGCTGCGTCGGCGTGCGGCCGGGACGGCCGTCTGAGCGGCTTATGACATAGTGGGAGCGGCGCCTGTGGGAGCGGCGCCCCCGCCGCGAATTCCGCATAGCTTGTGAAATAGGCCCAACTTCGAGGTGAACGATGAACCAGATCCCAAAATTCGATCCCGCCCGGGCCCTGAAACTGAACGAAGTCAGCCATTGGGACATCGAGACCGAGGTGGCGGTGGTCGGTTTCGGTGGCGCCGGCAGCTGCGCCGCGATAGAGGCGGCCCGGGCCGGTGCCTCGGTGCAGGTGTTCGAGGCCTTCTCGGCGGCGGGCGGTTCCACCGCGCTGTCCGGCGGCGAAGTCTATCTGGGGGGCAATGGCGGCACCCCGATCCAGAAGAAGTTCGGCTTCGACGACAGCACCGGGGATTTCTTCAACTACCTGATGATGCAGCACGCCCCCAGGCGGACGAGGCGAAAATCCGCGCCTACGCCGAGGGCGCGGCCGCGCACTTCGACTGGCTGGTGCAGCAGGGCGTACCGTTCAAGGAATCCTTCCTCGACGAGCGCGTCGTCGAGCCGATGACCGACGACTGCCTGATCTACAGCGGCAACGAGAAGGCCTGGCCAGAGGTGGCACAGTGCAAGCCCGCGCCCAGGGGCCATGCGGTGCAGCTGGAGGGCATGGGCGCCGGCGCCGTGCTGATGCAGCACCTGGAGCAGGTCGCGCTGGACGCGGGCGTGCAGGCCCACTACGACTGCCGGGCGCTCTGCCTGATCGTCGATGACGAGGGCGCGGTCGCGGGCCTGATGGTGCGTCAGGACGGCCGCGAACTGGCGGTGCGGGCGCGCGGCGGCGTGGTGCTCTGCGCCGGCGGTTTCGTGATGAACGAGGAGATGCTCAGGCAGTATGCGCCGCAGCTGCTGCGCGGCAATAATCCCATCGGCAATCCGGGTGATACCGGCGCCGGCATCCTGATGGGACTCTCGGTCGGCGGGCTGGCGATCAATATGCACGAGGGCTTTTTCTCGCTGCCGTTCTATCCGCCGTCAACGCTGACCTACGGCATCATCGTCAACGACAAGGGGCAGCGCTTCGTCAACGAGGATGCCTACCACGGCCGCGTCGGCACCGAGATCCTGGCCCAGGCCAGCGAGCGCTTCTACTTCATCGTCGACGTGGACGCCTACGGCAGCTACGAAGAACTCAACTTCATCAACGCCGACGTGGTGGCGACCGGCGACAGCGTCGAGGAACTGGAGCGCGAACTCGGCCTGCCGACGCAGACGCTGGTCGACACCCTGGCCACCTACAACCGTTTCGCGGAGCAGGGAAGGACCCCCTGTTCCACAAGCAGCCGGCATGGCTGCGTCCGCTCGAAACCCCGCTGGTGGCGCTGGACGTGACGCCCGGCCGCGGCGCCTTCTATCCCTACTTCACCCTCGGCGGACTCGACACCCTGCCGAGCGGCGAGGTGCGCAAAGCCGACGGCACTATCGTGCCCGGACTCTATGCCGCGGGCCGCACCGCCGCCGGCGTCCCGCGCCGCGGCCGCGGCTACAACTCCGGCATCAGCGTCGGCGATGCGACCTTCTCCGGCCGCCAGGCGGGCATCGCCGCCGCGGCACGGGCCGGCGATCGCTGATTCTCCACTCTTTTGTGGGCGCCCTACGCTGCGTGGGGCGGCAACATCTTGTAGGAGCCTCGCCCCGAGGCGAACTGCTGTAGAAGCCTCGCACCCAAAGGGCACTTCACCCAAAGGGCACTTCCCCGGTGCGAACACTACCTTGCAGGCGATTTCGCCCAGCCGGTCGATATGCGCTTTCGGGCTGAGTCCGCGGCACATAGCTGGTGATCGGGCAGTGCGAATACCGGGACAGTCTACTCGTGAATAACATTCGATAAATCCGCAAACAAGTATACTGTCCCCGGAATTCCTTAGCGTCCTCGCAACGCGTAGAATGCCGGGATGAGCACACTATTTGAAGAGATCGACTCTCAACCGTCCCCGATCGGCGATATCTCCCTGAGGCGCCGGCGTATACCCGTTATGGGAGATCGGGATATCTATGAAGTGAAACTCGGGGACGAGTTTCTGATGTCCAGCTACTTTGTCGACGGCGAGGTCGCGCTGGCTGATTGCGGGCTCCGGGCATTGAGTGGCGACGGCCTGTCGGTCGTCGTTGGCGGACTTGGCCTCGGCTACACCGCAGCCGCTGTACTCAAGCATGATAACGTCGGCGAACTCCTGGTGGTCGAGTATCTGCCGCCGGTGATCGGCTGGCACCAGCAGGAGAAGGTGCCGCTGGGCAAGGTACTCAATGCCGATCAGCGCTGTCGCTACGTGCAGGGCGACTTCTTTGCACTCAGTGCCTGCGAAGCGGGTTTTGACCCCGACAGGCCGGGCCGGAAGCTGGATGCAATTTTGCTCGATATCGACCACTCTCCCCGGGCGTTACTCAACGACGCCAGCAAACCCTTCTACAGTGAAGCCGGCCTTACGCAGCTGGCCAGCCACCTGATTCCCGGTGGCGTGTTCGGCTTCTGGTCCAATGAGCCGCCAGATGCGCCCTTTACCGAGCTGCTGCGCAGGGTTTTCCCGTCAGTTGAGGTGCACGAGGTCGATTTCCATAACCCCTTCCAGGATCGCATGGCGACCAATACCGTTTATGTGGGGATATTGTGAGCCCCGATAGTACGTCTTTAACCCGGGAGCGCCATGAAAGTCCCTAAACGCCTTATTCCCCTGTTGGAGGATGGTCTTATCGACGAGGTCCTGCGGCCGTTGATGAGTGGCAAGGAGGCCTCCGTCTACGTGGTGCGCTGCGGTGACGAGGTTCGCTGCGCAAAAGTCTACAAGGACGCTGAAAAACGCAGCTTCAAGAAAGCCGCCCAGTATCAGGAGGGGCGCAAGGTTCGCAACTCGCGCCGCGCCCGTGCCATGGAGAAAGGCTCGCGTTTTGGCCGCAACCAGACCGAAGAGACCTGGCAGAATGCGGAAGTCGATGCGCTCTACCGACTCGCCGCCAGCGGTGTACGGGTGCCCGAGCCCTACGGTTGTTTCGACGGCGTGCTGTTGATGGAACTCGTCACAGATTCCGAAGGCCGCGTTGCCCCGCGTCTGAACGATGTCGCGATGTCAGCCGACCAGGCCCGCGAGGATCACCTGATGGTGATGGAGTACGTCAAGCGGATGCTTTACGCGGGATTGGTTCACGGTGACCTGTCGGAATTCAATGTACTGGTGGATGACTACGGCCCGGTTATCATCGACCTGCCCCAGGCGGTGGATGCGGCAGCCAACAACAACGCCCGCGCCATGCTCGAACGCGACGTCGACAACATGACGCGGTACTACGCCCAGTTCGCGGAAGAGCTGCTGGAAACCCGCTACGCCGCCGAGATGTGGAAGCTGTTCGAAGCGGGAGAGTTGTCGCACGAATCCGTCTTGACCGGCATGGTCGCCGAACCTGAACAGGACCCGGATGTGGATGCGGTCATGGCCGAGATTCAGCAGATCCTGTGGGACGAGGAGCAGCGGCGCGAACGCTTGAGGGCTGACCTGCTGGACGAGGAGCGATAAGGCCCGGATTGCGATCATCCCGATTTCCTGCCCCCGGTGCGAGCACCCCCTCGCCGGCGGTTCCGCCAACCCGATCGCTAATTGCTTGCGATCGTGCCGCGCCATTCGGGGAAGCAGGATAGTGCGGGAATTCCGGTTTGTCGTGTCGGCTACGGGATTTTAGCTTCTTCCGCGACGGGCATCAGTGGCTCGCCATCCGCGTCCAGGAGCTGGTGATCGAAAGCCGCCTGGAGACCGGTATCATCCTCGACCTCCTCTTCGTGCCCCTGTTCGAGGTGGCGCGGGTACAGCGGCGACAGGATTGCCACCAGGATGCCGATCGCGGAGAACAGGGCGAACGCATCGGCGTAGCCGAATCCATTCACCAGCACGCCGACGACGGGCGAGCCGGCCGCCTGCCCGAGCGCGCACGCCATGAACGGCAGTACCGGCCCCATCGACAGCCGGCCCGGCAGCAGGCGGATGCCGGTCATCAGATAGAGCCCCGTCAGACTCATATAGGCCAGGCCGAAGACCAGCGCGGAAAATGTCGCGAGCACCAGCTGACCGGGGCTGGCAGCCAGCAATGCCAGGCTCGCGGACAGCATCATCAGCATCAGTGCATGCGTAATGGGCGGGTTGTTGCGGTCGGCCAGGTCGGCCACCACGGCACCTCCGAGGCCGGCGATGCCAACCGCCAGCCACAGCCAGCCGGTTGCGCCAGGTGGCAGGGCGCCGAGGGTGACCATCAAATCGGGCGCGAAGATCCAGTACGCGGAAGATATGAAGCCCATCACGAATGCAAACAGCGAAAGCCTGAAGAGACGCGACCACTGCAGGTTGCTGATCGGCGGCGGCGGCGCGGCGTCCGTCGGCGTGATCTTGGACACCGAGGGGATGAAGTACCAGGCGGCCACCACCCCGATGCCCGCCATGACGGCAAAGGACAGGTAGGCGAAACGCCAGGCCCCGGCCAGGAACAGTACCGTGGGTACGGCAACGGCAACGCCGATGCTGGTACCTGCGTTCATGACCGCGCTCACCCGTCCGTGCAGCGAGCGTTTCACCAGCGCCTGCATGGCGGCCGTAAGCGCCGGCATCATCAGGCCGGTGCAGATCCCGCAGGCGAACACGCCCGCGCCGAGGGACAGAGCGTCAGAGGCCTGGCTGATCAGCGCCAGACCGCCGACGCCGAACCCACCGGACAGCACCGCCGCGTTGCGGGCTCCGAGGTGATCGGCCGCGAATGGTGCGACCAGCGTGGACAGCAGGAAGCTGATGAGCGGCAGCGCGCCGATGATGCCAATCAGGTACGGCGTCAGTTCCAGCTCGGCGCGGATAGGGGGCACGAAGAGCCCGAAGGCGAAGCGCGCGAGCCCGTAACTGATCGCGACCAGCGCTGCACCGAACAGCGCGAATCCTGTGCTCGAGAGAGGCTTCATGGCGCCTCCTCCCGACCGGCATCGAGGAGTCCGGCCCTTTCCGCTTCCAGGCGCCGCCCCTGCCGCCCGATGACCGCCCGTTGATGTTCGAAATCCGTTTTTGCTTCGATGACCATGAAACGCTCACATTCAAAGGGATCTGAAAGGGGGCAGGACCTGTCCTTTGCCTCACCGACAGTCCCGCTTACCCGCGACCCGTGCAGGCCGAAGAATTCTGCTGTTGTCCACATACTATAGCTGCCATTGGCGTACGCTTTGAAAATCGCACCGTCCTTGACCAACCGGACGGCGGGCTACGTCCGGTCGAAGCTTATTCGGCCCTGGCATCGGCGCCATGCTCTGAGAGCTGAGCGCCAAACCACCGATGTATCGCCGTCAGCAGCCGCAAATCATCCGTTTCGAAGCTCAGCTGGGCGCCCTCCGGCAGCTCCGAGTAGGATACCTTGACCGCGGCGGGGTTCGCCTGCAGCTCTGCAAGTCCTGGCATCCCGGCGCCATGCAAAGTGGCCGGATCGGAGTAGTCGCCATGGCTGAACCGCTCGGCTTCGTGTTTCAGGTGCTGGCGAATGAGCGTTATCTGGTCAGCCTCACCCGGTTCCCTTGCCAGGACGCGCTGGATACCACCGGACTCGGTCATCCTGAAGACGTGCACCGTCTTTGCCATCTCGAAGGGCATCACCTGATGCGACATCTGATGAACCCGCTCCTGGGAGGTTTCCGCGAATACGTCCGCCTGGACAAAGAACAGGGCGAGGGCGAAGAGCCTGGCACGCACAGAAGAGACACCTTTGGACAAAATCATGAGCGTTCCCTCGAAGTTGAATGCTTTATTTATCAGGAAATCCGGAATTCCCGGTGGCGTGTCGCGCCGCCGCGGCCAGGGCTGGCGGTCGCCGGTCCTCCAAGCTTTTGTGGGCGCCCCAGGCTGCGTAGGGCGGCTACATCTTGTAGGAGCCTCGTTGTAGGAGCCTCGCCCCGAGGCGAACTGTTGTCGGAGCTAACTGCGCGGGGATACCGGCACCATGCCTGAATGATAGGGTAGGGTGCCGGTAAGCGTAGCGAACCGCACCGCATGCGGCCAACCGGATATGCCCGACCATCCGGTTGGCAGCAGCCGGGCAGCGTGGCCGGTCCCAAAGGTCTTTCCACCAACCTGTCCCCGGAACCCCTTGTGTCGCCAATCCCGGACAGCATAAACCATTGAAAGGCTGATATTTCCATCGGCCCGGACCTGAGGCGTCGGGGAATGGATACGGTTACCGTTGCCATCTACCGCAGGGAGCGCCTAATTCCCGGTTTGCTTCCGGTGTTTCAGACGTAAAGTGATTATTTTTTAAACAGTTGCAAAAGGTGGCACGTTCATTGACTGGTACAACCTGGTACAAACCTGATGAACGGGAGATCACCATGAAGAAAGTAATCACGACAATCGGTGCCGTACTGTTGATGACAGCCGGTGCGGTCTATGCGAACACGGCGGACGAGCTGATCAAGGCGCTGGACGCCGACGGCGACGGGCAGGTCAGTCTGGAAGAGGCGGCTGCCAATCCCGATATCGAGGCGCAGTTCGCGGTCCTCGATGCCAATCAGGACGGTTACCTGACCGCCGATGAACTGGCAGCGGAACCGCAGCCGGAAGAAACCCAGGGCTAATCGCTGGCCCGGGATCCCACCTAGGGCGGCCTGTCGGCGTATCCGCCGATACGCCGCCGGCTATCTGCCCCTTTCCTCTCGCCTACGGAAAGACTAACGCTTGCGGGTGATGGCGTCAGTGACGTGGCCGATGATTTCGGTCGCGATCATAAGGATGTGGTCCTGCGCGAAACCGGCCTCCTTCATTTCGCGGTACAGGGTAAGGGCTATGAGCCGCGCCATCCGTTCGTGATCGCCCGTCAGGGCGGCCTGTCGCCTGCTCTGGTCTTTTTCTGTTGCACGGAGCAGGGCGTTTTGTATGAAGTGGGTCTTGAGCAGGCCTTGAAGGTTGTGAATGTGGATGGACTTCGCGACGACCAGCGCGAGGATGCCTGCAAGTCGAAGATCTTCGGGACCCAGGTGACCGCCGTGGACCGGTGAATCCACGTTAATAACGCCAATGACCTGCCGGTCGAGCAGGATCGGGACCGAAATGACATCATCCGGGCCGGATGCGTCGCGTCTTGCGAGTGGGGCATAAGGCGACTGGTGGAGGTTATTGATCAGCAGCGGTTCGCCGCTGCGTGCGACCTGCCCGGAGATACCGGCGTCGAGGGCGATGGAGGTCCGGTAGGCTTCATCGGGGAGGCAGCCCACATGGGCCTCGACCCGAAGATGCGGTTCGCCCGTTTCGGGATCATGCTTGATCAGCAGGATCGAGCAATGCCGGCACGCCATCGCCTGACCGGCCAGGTTGGCGAGGGTCTTGAGTTCCTGTACGGGAGACTCCACCCGTTCAACGAAGTCGGCCAGTTCCGTGAGGGCATGCGTGAAGTCCTGATCGCTCATCGCTCCATCCTTGCTTCGGAGAGGAATTCAGAGACAGTATACTCCTGAATAACACGCGCCACCTGGTCTTCAAACCCCATAGCCCCCGACCACCGATAAAATCTGCCCGCGATAGTGAAGGGTCATCAATAGTGAAGGGTCAGGTCTCACAATTCACGCGGGTGCTAAGGGACAGGTCTCACATTTCACACTCGAACCATGAACATTGGAAACTGTGAAATGTGAGACCCCGTCTCCCTGTCCCGGGCGCCCATTCCATCTCTGCTTAGAGCTGATTGTTATATCGCTAAAGAGAAGTATTCTCTTTAGCTACATGACTGTGGACTATGCTGCTTGTACGTCGAAACATGTTTTCAGCTTCCATTAAGCAAAAGGGGGGCTATGCGATATTCCCTTTGGTCCGCAATGGCTGGCGCGTTCGTATTGGTGACGCTTCTGTTTTCCTTTCCCGCAGATCGCGTTATCGCAGAAAATGGTGATCGAGGCGACGACAAAGGTGACGATAAAGGCTTTTCTGGCTGGAGTGTTGGTGCAGCTACATTCCGTGCAGCCACCGACGCAGAACTTGATTTAAATGGTTGGCCATCGGGAACGAACCTCGTCCTGAAGTCCCCCACGAGGTGCGAGGCGACGGTGTGCTCCCGGTGGTCTTTGCGCCTGATAACGTAAGATTGCTGCAATTGGACTTCTTGTCACAGCATACCGAAACTGAGTTTCACGAACTGTCCTTCCATGGTTACACGGAACCGGAAAAAACGACTCCGACCTTCGAGATCTACGAATCTAAAAATCGATCTAAGTCGAGTGGGCATGTAATCATTGAGATCGAGGATAGGGCCACCACCGCCCTCGTCGCGGACGTTTCCTTTAATGACGAACGCCGCGAGGTGCTAAGCGCCGAGAAGAACATGAATTTCGAGCAAATCCTTCTGCCCGATGGACGCGAGCCGGACCCCTCGTCGATCCTTGTGATACTCCCGCCAACGTCATCGTCTCCGGCGTCTCCTTCTCAGTCGTTAACGATCGAGGACCCGTCGAATCCCCGAAACATGGCGATCTTCGGTACCATCTACTGGTGCCAGTTGCACCCAGACAATTGGCGCGCGCTGATCGCTGAAACGGCCTTTGAAATTCGGGCGGCATTTCGCAAGAAGCTCGACGTGCAGGGTAACGGCACCACCGACACGGGCTGGGACATCGTGCTGGCCAAGAGCTGGTGCATGTTCTATGACGCATCCGACTACAGCGACTTTGCCGTAGACGAAGCCAAGTTCTGCGAATGGGGTCTGCGCCCCTCCTCAGGTGGTAACAGTTGCGAGGCGAATATTTGCGGCGACGCGCAAGGGATGGAGTATCCGCTCACCGGCTGCTATCGGCAGAGTGAATGTTTCGTTAACAAGGTCTGGGACGCCGTCGAGTACGCGGATCATTACCTGGATCTGCCGAATCTCGAACTCGCGATGGCGCAGACATGGGGCTCGCTCCAAAGTGCCGACAACAATGCAGTGGTTCCAAGCTGCCCGGACGATACCGTTCCTGAGAACGTACCTATCGTCTGCGGACTCGCCAAGGCTCCCGCCGCGGTGAGCGGCGACTTGGCCGGCGCCTCAGTCACGCCTGGACGGCCCTACTCCCTGTGGCCGCCGACAGAACCTACGCTGGACGCCTGCGCCGGTCCCTTCATCTGGAGTCATGAGACCGGGCATAACTTCGGCGCCTTCCATACTGGCGATTTTATGCTGGCCCCGAATAATAATCCTAGCTGCGATCAGTACAACACGCTGATGACCAACCAGACTGGCGGTCCTCCTGGCACGTGCGAGGTCAATGCCTTCAGTGTCGACATGCGCAACCACATGGTGAACACCTGCTCACCTGCTAACTGTCCGAGAACTACTCCGTACGTGGATCAACACTGATTGTGGAGCACGGCGGCTCCCGGTCATGGGAGCCGCAGGTAAATCATGAACAAGTGAAGGGTAAGGTCTCACAATTCACGTTCGCCCAATGATTTGCCTCAGATTGTGAAATGTGAGGTGTGACCCCTGGCCCTGTTAATTTTATCGTTCCCATATTGGGGGATACTTAACCTTAGTTACAAGCTCATGCAGCGAAAGAAGTGACAGATGGATTAACGCCGACACTTCTTTCAGCTCTTTTACTGATACAGTTTCCACCTTTGTTTTTAGAGCACCTCTTGTAAACGGTGTCAGGTCTTGCCTTTTGCCTCACTGACTATCCTGCTTACCCGCGAGTAGTGCAGGCCGAAGAACTCTCCTATTACCTTCATACTATAGTTGCCACTGGCGTATGCTTTGACAATCGCTTCGTTACGCGACGAAGTCACTTTGATGTAGTATTCCAAGGGTTTCGCAAGCGGCCGCCGCTGGGCCGAAGGGATTTCGAGCAAGCGGTCCGCATCGTCAATACGCTTCTGCAACTCATCGACAAACTGCTCGCTGCCAAGATAAACCTGATTGCGCAATTTGCCCCAGGGTGAGGGTTGATGCCTGCCTTCTGCGACGAAACGCTCATAGCGCTCTATTGCCCGGCCACGCTGCTTGCCGAAAGCCAGCAGAATCCCGTCTGTGTTAAGCGCATTCAAGTCAGATTTGTAGCCGACCGTTGCCCGATAACTGCTCCAGGGCCACT
Source organism: Marinobacterium aestuariivivens (assembly GCF_042661465.1). Taxonomy (NCBI): domain Bacteria; kingdom Pseudomonadati; phylum Pseudomonadota; class Gammaproteobacteria; order Oceanospirillales; family Oceanospirillaceae; genus Marinobacterium; species Marinobacterium aestuariivivens. The sequence continues at coordinate 3,809,921 of NZ_JBHSWE010000001.1, forward strand.
CGACGGCAGACCGGACCATTTCGGCCCGCACCGGATTGAGTACGATATACCGGGCCAGCTCCAGCAGATAGGCGCCTTTCTCAACGAGAATAGCCTTGTAACGTCCCTGAAAAACGTGACCTACCCGGCTATGGTGGCGGTTGAACCTTTGTGTGTAGACACCATTGAGCTGCCGCATACCATGGCAGAGATTGCCTTCCGGGGTCTCGATCAAAAGATGGTAATGATTCCCCATGAGGCAATAGGCATGGCATATCCAGTTGAAAGCTTCACAGACATCGTCAAGCACGCCTAAGAACAGGCTTCTGTCCTCATCCGTCTCGTAGATCGACTCGCGCCTATTACCTCGCGAGGTCACATGGTACAGCGCACCTGCGAACTGCAATCGTAACGGTCTGGCCATCCTTGGCTACTCACCGGGCATTGATCTAAGAGTATAGGCCTTATACGCAGGCACTGAGCTTTAAACCAGGAGACCGAAGCAAAAGGCAAGACCTGACCCCGTGACTGACCCCGTGACTGACCCCGTGACCTTGGTTATTACTTGATGATCTTTGTCTCAAATCCGGCGAAAAGTCAGGCGCTGCCTGCCGTTCAGTCACTGTATCTGATCAGAGTCAGGACGAACACTAGGGGTCAAGTCTTGTCATTTGCCGTCAGCATATCCAGACTACCTCAATGGACAAAACGCAAGACCTGCCCCCAATGTCCAATACGAGCTATCCTAGCTATATGAAACCTTCTTGTTCAAGAATGCTTTTATCTGAAACGACATTAGGTTGGATCGGTGAAATAGGTATACTGTCCCTAGAGTGTCAAAAAATTTTGTAATTGACTTTGATCATCCAAAAATGACTGGATTATACTAGGGTTCATCGCCTAGATCTATATATTGAATTAAATGTCGATTCAAGCAGGGGCGCAGATTTTCTGCGCCCATACCTTGCATTGTGAGATTATTTTTTAGATAGATCCACATCCACGATTTCGTTCGTTGATTTCACCGTCCTTGTGTAGATGTTGTAACCTGGCGCGTTGACCAACATCGTATCACCAGGAATAAAAGAGCCAGTTACTCGATAACTACCAAGCGCATTAGTCGTTGCACTATCTCTATTTATCACTACATGTGCCGACGGAATTGGCGTTCCTGATTCTTTATCACGGACAACTCCTTGCATACTTGAGCATGCAGTTAAAATAAGAGAAGAGCACAAAATAACTAGTTTCTTTTTCATGACTTTCCTTAAACGGTTGTTTGGAAAATATAATGACTAGATAAAGGACGCCAAAGCCATAGCGAAGCGGCGGTTTTGGTGTCCAGTTTCTTTACTTTTTAGCTGCTTCTTGCTGTCGACGCACCGCCGACAAAGCTGAAGCAACTATGCCTGTTGGGACGGCCACTAAGCCAAGGCCAACCATTAAAACAACAAATGTAAAAAAGCGGCCGCCAGTGGTTACAGGATAAATATCGCCATAGCCCACGGTTGTCAATGTTGCCACAGACCACCACAGGCAATCGAATAATGACCGAAATATATCTGGTTGAGCAGCGTGCTCAAAGTGGTATATGCCAACAGCGGCGAAGTACAGCACCATAAAACTAGCGAGAGTAAAAATAATTAACTCTTCTTTTGCCAGATATAACGCACTGGAGAATCTCTGAATGGCTGTATTGTAACGAGCCAGTTTCAATAGACGAGCCAGGCGAAGAAGTCTGACCAAACGTAGAGTACGCAAGTCTACTGAGAATGCTAAGTAAAATGGCAATATTGATATTAAATCAATTAGGCCGTAGAAGCTGAAGATAAACCTCAGCCTGTTCTTAGAAAGAGTTACTCTGATTATATACTCAATTGTAAACAGTATGACTACAACAATTTCCGAGTAATGTAGAAAAGTATTTGCTGCATCATCTAGATCGGAAAGCGTTTCAAGAGAAAAGCAAAGCGCCGAAAATAAAATTATTCCGGTTATACACCAAGAAAATTCCGGCTTATCCAAAAATGTCTCATCGTCAGTTCGTTGGTTCATTTCTTTCTCGATGCTCAATATTTTGGAGGCAGAATACCCATTTCCATCTACGTCTTTCCCTTTCGTCTCTGACCTCTTGTGACAAGTGATTTTCCAGTAACGCGGGATCAAGATATTCAACGAAGTCGGTTTCACCCAGAGGCCTGCCGGTTCTCGTATGGGGATTACCATGTTGAGTCACATTATGTGTGCTTACCGGTAAAACAACTCGAGCGATCTTGGCTAAATGAGCCTCCTCGTTCAACAATGCTTCTATCATGCTACGATATTAGGTCGGGTTGCGCGGATCAGGAATTAGGTATACTGTCCCCGGAATTGAAGTTGTTTTTTATAGATGGCAGATAATTTGTTTAATCTAAAACAAAAGTTAGACCATCTACAAATTTGAAAATAGCCCAGTGCTAGAAGTTCTTGCCATCTTGCCATCTTGCTGGTGGCGTCAGGAATACCGAAATCCCACGCTACCGCCCTTCCTGTAACAGAATGCAAGTGGCGCTGGGCGCAGGTCAGTTGAGTATGGAAGAAAGGAAGAGGGGGAGGGATCACCCAGCCTGGCTTCCGTGCTCAGCTGACGATTGTCGGTGGTGCTTTGGCGATGTTGCCTGTGCCCGGGCGCCTGGCTGTCGTTGCCGGTGCGCCTGGCATTGTCCGCTTTGCAGGGCGCATCCGCTGCGATGCCTGCGGTGTCTCTAAATCCTGACAGAATGATGCACATTACAACAGGGATGCCGTGCTGTACAGGCGGTTGGTATGGGCCCGGCTGAGCGCTATGTCTTCAGCCGGGCGACAGGGGAGTGCGTAGGAGCCCGGCCCTCCGGGCGATTCCTGTATCAGGAGCGAACAGGGTGCCGGCCCGAAGAGCGTGTTCGCCCGGGGGCCGGGCTCCTACGAGTGTGGGGTTAGTGCAACGGTGCCGGTGCCTGATTCAGCCTGCCAGCTTCCCGCCTCTTGCGGCGTGCAGCTTCTTGTAGCTTTCGATCAGGCGCAGGTGCTTGTCGAGGCCTTCGAGCTGCATGTTGGTCGGGGTCAGGCCGTGGAAGCGCACGCTGCCGTTGACCGAGCCGATGACGGCTTCCAGGGTCTGTTCGCCGAACATCCGGCCGAGGTTGACGCGGTAGTCGTCGAGCTCGAGCTCGTCGTCGAGGGTGATTTCCAGCACGGCGTTGACGGCGCGGTAGAAGAGGCCGCGCTCGACGGTGTTGTCGTTGTACTGCAGGAAGCTTTCGACCAGTTCGAGGGCTTCCTCGTGGCGCTGCAGCGCCAGGTAGATCAGCAGCTTCAGCTCCAGGATCGTCAGCTGTCCCCAGGCGGTGTTCTCGTCGAACTCGATGCCGATCAGGGTGATGATGTCCTTGTAGTTGTCGAGCTGGCTTTCCTCCAGGCGTTCCACCAGGTCAGCCAGCTGCTCGTCATCCAGGGAATGGAGGTTGAGGATGTCCTCGCGGTAGTCCAGGGCCATGTTGGTGTTGTCCCAGATCAGGTCCTCGACCGGGTAGACCTCCGAATAGCCCGGCACCAGGATGCGGCAGACCGGCGCGCCGAGGTCCTCGTACAGGGCCATGTAGGCTTCCTTGCCCAGCTCTGCGAGGATGCCGAACAGGAAGGCGGCTTCCTCCTCGTTGCTGCCGGAGAAGTCCCATTCGCAGAAGTCGTAGTCCGACCGGGCGCTGAAGAAGCGCCAGGACACCACGCCGGTCGAGTCGATGAAGTGCTCGACGAAGTTGTTGGGCTCGGTGACGGCGAGGCTGTTGAAGGTCGGCGGCGGCACGTCGTTGAGGCCTTCGAAGCTGCGGCCCTGCATCAGTTCGGTGAGGCTGCGCTCCAGCGCGACCTCGAAGCTCGGGTGCGCGCCGAAGGAGGCGAAGACGCCGCCGGTTCTCGGGTTCATCAGGGTGACGCAGGCCACCGGGAACTGGCCGCCGAGCGAGGCATCCTTGACCAGCACCGGGAAGCCCTGTTCCTCCAGCGCGCGGACGCCTTCGAGGACGCCGGGGAAATTTTCCAGCACCTCGACGGGGACGTCGGGCAGGGCGATCTCGTTCTCGATCACTTCCCGTTTCACCGCCCGCTCGAAGATTTCCGACAGGCACTGCACCTGCGCTTCATAGAGGGTGTTGCCGGCGCTCATGCCGTTGCTGAGGAAGAGGTTCTCGATCAGGTTCGACGGGAAGTACACCGTCTCGCCGTCCGACTGGCGCACGAAGGGCAGGGCGCAGATGCCGCGCTCGACGTTGCCGGAGTTGGTGTCGATCAGGTTCGAGCCGCGCAGTTCGCCGTCCGGGTTGTAGATCTCCAGACAATGGTCGTCGAGGATGCCTTCGGGCAGTGCGTCGTCGGGACCCGGCTTGAACCATTCCTCGTTCGGGTAGTGGACGAAGGCGCTGTTGGCGATCTCCTCGCCGAAAAACTGGTCGTTGTAGAAGAAGTTGCAGTTCAGGCGCTCGATGAACTCGCCCAGCGCCGAACAGAGGGCGCTCTCCTTGGTGGCGCCCTTGCCGTTGGTGAAGCACATCGGCGAGGCGGCGTCGCGAACGTGCAGCGACCAGACGTGGGGCACGATATTGCGCCAGGAGCCGATCTCGATCTTCATGCCGAGCCGTTCGAGGATGCCGGTCATGTTGGCGATGGTCTGCTCCAGCGGCAGGTCTTTGCCGAGGATGTAGGTGGACTCGCCCCGGGGGATCTCCATCAGCAGGGCCTGGGCGTCCTGCTCAAGGTTCTCCACCGCCTCGATCCGGAACTCGGGGCCGGTCTGCACCACCTTCTTCACCGTGCAGCGATCGATCGAGCGCAGGATGCCGGCACGATCCTTCTCGGAGATGTCTTCCGGCAGCTCGACCTGGATCCTGAAGATCTGGTTGTAGCGGTTCTCGGGGTCGACGATGTTGTTCTGCGACAGGCGGATATTGTGGGTTGGAATGTTGCGCGACAGACAGTAAACCCGGACGAAATAGGCCGCACAGAGCGCCGACGACGCCAGGAAGTAGTCGAAGGGGCTCGGCGCCGAGCCGTCGCCCTTGTAGCGAATGGGCTGGTCGGCGATGACGGTGAAATCGTCAAACTTGGCTTCAAGTCTGAGATTGTCGAGAAAGTTGACGTTGATTTCCATTACGGAGGTACCGGGTTCGTGAATTTCGCGCGCGATGGGCTCAGGTGGCCGCCATTATCCAGTTTTTGCCCTCCGGCGTCTCGGCCATCTGCAACAGAATCAGGGCGGTCGCACTATAACCCAAGGCCAATCCAGACCGGCGGCAGCCGAGCCCTCAGGGACGAATTCACGGCGTGTCAGACAGGCCTGGTCATATTGAGTCGATTATCCAGTCAGCGCGAGAAGATAGTGCGATTGCCCTGGCAACGGAATGCGACTCCCTGGCGCTCAGGCTGGCCCTGACCAAGTGCAATCAGAGGGCAACAGGTGACGTGTTCGCGGTTCCTTCTACCAGCGGCGCGCTCAGCGCGTCCGCTGACCTGGCTTGTCGGCAGCGATGTCCTTGAGGCCGCCGGAAACATACTTGTGCAGGACGCTGGAGACCAGCGACTGGTAAGGAATTCCTTCTTCCAGCGCGCGACGCTGCAAAGCTTCCAGATCGCGACTGGAAATGCGGATATTGATTCGTTTGTCTTTTTTGAAGGACTCTTCTGCTGTCCTGGCAAGGTATTCCCGGCGTTCCTCATCCAGGTCAGACTCAAACTCACCTGCCTCGTAAGCTTCCAGCAGCTCCTGTTCCTCTTTGTCCAATCTGGTTTTACCCATGCTACCCCCTCAAATACTCTTTGGTGGCCTTGCGACTGGGAATGATCGTCTTGAGAAAAAACGCCTTGTCATCCTCAACGTACGGCACCAGCCAGGCGTAGTCATCAATTCTCACTACAAAGATGCGCTGGTTTGGATACCTTTCCTTGTTTGGATGAACCAGATCATCAAGCAGGCCGCCCGATTGCAACGCAAAGACGACATCTTCGAAGGAGACGCCACGTTCGCTCATCAGAACCTGATTCTTTTCAGCATTCCAATTGATGTGCTTCATGCGCAGAGTGTAGCAGCGTGTGTGCCTATTGGCATCTTTCTGGCAAGTTGTATCGCAGCCGGATGGGCCACTCAACCCCTCATGAATCGTTCCTGTTAGTCCCCTTAGACGATGTCCGCGGTCGTCGCGCCCGCAATAATCCTGATCATCGGTAGGCCCCGTTGCGGGGCCGGCTTCTATATCCAGAACAAGAGGAAGACCGGAATGGATATTCGCGGACTGGGATATGTATGCGTCGAGTCGACGGATCCGCAGCAGTGGCTGGACTACGGCACCGGGGTGCTGGGGATGATGGTCGCGCCGGGGATGCCCGACAACGGCGCGGCCTATCTGAAGATGGACGAGCGTCCGTTCCGGATCGCGGCCTTCGAGAGCGACCGGGACCGCTTCGGCTGCGCCGGCTGGGAGGTGGCCGATGCCGCGGCGCTGGAAACGGCGGCGCGCGAGCTCGAGCAGGCCGATGTCGAGGTGGTGCGCGGCACGGCCGGGGAGATCGCGGCGCGCAGGGTGCAGGACCTGATCAGCTTCCGCGACCCGGACGGCAACCGCCACGAGATCTTCTGGGGTCCGGCGATGGACTTCGCCCGTTTCGTCTCGCCGGTCGGCGTGAGCCGTTTCGTCACCGACGGCCTCGGGCTCGGTCATGTGGTGCTGCCGGCGCCGCAGTTCGACGCGACCCGTGCCTTCTATGCCGAGGTGATGGGCTTCGGCCTATCCGACCTGATGAAGGTGCGCTTCACCACCGACCCGAACGAGCCGGAAAAACGCCTGCACTTCATGCACTGCAACAACGGCCGTCACCATAGCCTGGCGATCTTCGAGGCGCCGATGCCCAGCGGCTGCGTGCACATGATGGTCGAGGTCGAGTCGATGGACGAGGTCGGCCGCGCGCTGGACCGCATGGAGGCCCAGGGTGTCAAGCTCTCGGCCACCCTCGGCAAGCATACCAACGACGAGATGATCTCCTTCTACATGAAGACGCCGGGCGGCTTCGACATGGAGTACGGCTGCGGCGGCAAGGTCGTCGACTGGGACGCCCACACCACCTTCGAGAGCACCGTGACCAGCCACTGGGGCCACGATTTCAGCATCGGCTTCAAATAAAGAGCGTCCATACCCGGCCCCTCCGACTGCACAGACTTGATAGGACACAACAATGGATAAACGCATGAGTCCGGCCGAGATCGTCGGCCAGCTGGCGGTTTTGGGATGGCGGCATGACCATCGGTATTCGCGTTTTGTATTCGTCAGCCATGAGCCGCCGGTTTCCCGCTGCAAAGAGTTTGAAGGACAGAGAAATGGATAAGCGAATGACCCCAACTGAAATCGTCAGCCAATTGGAAGATGGAATGACCATCGGTATCGGTGGCTGGGGTCCCCGGCGCAAGCCGATGGCGCTGATCCGCGAGATCCTCCGTTCGGATCTCAAGGACCTTACCGTCGTCGCCTACGGCGGCGCCGATGTCGGCATGCTCTGCGCGGCCGGCAAGGTGAAGAAGGTGGTCTTCGCCTTCGTCTCGCTCGACTTCATTCCGCTGGAGCCCTTTTTCAGAAAAGCCCGCGAAGGTGGCGCCATCGAGGTGATGGAGATCGACGAAGGGCTCATGTTGCTGGGCCTCCAGGCCGCGGCGATGCGCGCGCCCTTCATTCCGACCTGCATTGGCCTGGGCACCGACGTGCTGCGCTGCAACCCGGAACTCAAGACCATCGATTCCCCCTACGGCGACGGCCGGGAGTGGCTGGCGATGCCGGCGCTCAAGCTCGATGCGGCGCTGCTGCACGTGGACCGCGCCGACAGCCGCGGCGTCTGCCAGATCAAGGGGCCGGACCACTACATGGACGACCTCTTCGCCCGCGCCGCCGACAGGACCTTCGTCAGCTGCGACGAGCTGGTCGATACCGACTTCTTCCACCGTCATCCCGAGGAGGCGCGCTACGTCTTCTGGGAGCGCAGCGAGACCACCGGCGTCGCCGAGCTTCCGGGCGGCGCCCATCCGAGCTCCTGCGCGCCGCTGTACGGCTTCGACGTGGCGCATTTCAAGGAATACGCCGCCAGCGTGAAGGAGGAGGGCGGCTGGCAGGCCTACGTCGACAAGTATGTCGCCGTCGGCGAGGCCCGCTACCTGGAACAGGCCGGTGGCCTGGACGCCATCAAGCAGCTGCCGCTGCCGATCTTCTAAGCCGAGCGAGGACAACAGAATGAGCAATGAATACAGCCTGGCCGAACTGATGATCTGCGCCGCCAGCGAGGCCTGGCGCGACGGGGGCGAAGTGCTGGCGACCGGCATCGGCCTGCTGCCGCGCCTGGCGGCGTCGCTGTCGATGCAGACCAGCAACCCCGACCTGATGATGACCGATTCCGAGGCCTGGATCGTCTCCGAGCCGGTGCCGGTCGGCCCGCGCGGCGACTACGAGCCGAAACGCGAAACCTGGATGGGCTTCTCGCGCATCTTCGACAACGTCTGGGGCGGCAAGCGTCATGCGCTGGTGGGCCCGACCCAGATCGACCGCTTCGGTCAGGCCAACATCTCCTGTATCGGCGACCAGGCCAGGCCGAAGGTGCAGATGCTGGGGGTGCGCGGCTTCCCGGGCAACTCGATCAACCATGCCAACTCCTTCTTCGTGCCGTCTCACAACAGGCGGGTCTTCGTCGACGGCGAGGTCGATATGGTGGCGTCCATCGGCTATAACCCGGCGCGGCTGCCGAAGGGTTACAGCTTCGACGACATCGATATCCGCCTGATCGTCACCGACCTGTGCGTGCTGGATTTCCAGGGCCCGAACAGGGCGATCCGCGTGCGCTCGCTGCATCCGGGCGTGACGCTCGAGGAGGTGCAGGCCAATACCGGCTTCGAGCTTCACGCCGACGACAGCCTGCACGAAACCCCGGCGCCGACCGCGGAACAGCTGGTGCTGATCGCCCAATTAGATCCACATAGCCTGCGCGCCCGCCAGTTGAAAGACAATCCGCCGGGCGTGCGCCGCTCTCTCGCAATAGACGGAGGTGCCGCATGACCGCCGCCCCGATTTCCGCTGCGGAAACCGCTGCCGAAGAGGTGGTGCTGTACGAGGTGCGTGACGACATCGCCCTCGTCACCATGAACCGCCCCGAGTACCACAACGCCCAGAACTCGGCGATGACCTATGCGCTGGATGCCGCCTTCAGGCGAGCCTGCGACGACAACGACGTCAAGGTGATCGTGCTGCGCGGCGCCGGCAAGCACTTCTCCGCCGGCCATGACATCGGCACGCCGGGGCGCGATGTCGACAAGAGCTTCGACCGCGTCAGTCTCTGGTACGACCATGTCGATAAGCCGGGCGGCGAGTTCCTCTATGCCCGCGAGCAGGAGGTGTACCTCGGCATGTGCCGGCGCTGGCGCGACATGCCCAAGCCCACCATCGCCATGGTGCAGGGCGCCTGCGTCGCCGGCGGCCTGATGCTGGCCTGGGTCTGCGACCTGATCATCGCCTCGGACGACTCCTTCTACGCCGATCCGGTGGTGCGCATGGGCATCCCGGGCGTCGAATACTTCGCCCACGCCTACGAGCTCAACCCGCGCCTGGCCAAGGAGTTCCTGTTCCTCGGCGAGCGCATGAGCGCCGAGCGCGCCGAGCGCATGGGCATGCTCAACCGGGTGGTGCCGCGGGCCGAACTCGAGGCCGAGACCCTGGCCATCGCCGGACGCATCGCGAAGATGCCGCGCCTCGGGCTGCAGCTGACCAAGCAGGCGGTCAACAACGTCGAGGACCTGATGGGCAAGCGCAGCGCCATGGAGATGGTGTTCGGCCTGCACCATTTCGCCCATGTGCACAACGAGCTGGTGTCCGGCGACAAGCTGGGCGGCTACGACGCCAGGGCGATGGCCTCTTCTCAGAGGGTAGAGAGCCAGCGCGAAGAGGCGAAGGAGTAAGCCATGGCCGATGCGCTCAAAACAAGACTCTGCGACCTGCTGGGCTGCGAATACCCGATTATTCAGACGGCCATGGGCTGGGTCGCCGATCCGAAGCTGGTCGCCGCGACCTGCAATGCCGGCGGCTTCGGCTTTCTCGCCGGCGCCACCATCCCGCCGGCCGAGATGGAGGCGGCGATCCTCGAGACCCGCGCGCTGACCGACCGCCCCTTCGGCGTGAATTTCCACATGTACCAGCCCAACGCCGCCGAGATCGTCGAGCTGGTGGTGAAGTACGGCGTGCGGGCGGTGAGCTACAGCCGCTCCCCCGGCAAGGCGATGATCGCCCGTCTCAAGGATAACGGTGTCGTCTGCATCCCGACCGTCGGCGCGCTCAAGCATGCGGTCAAGGCGGTCGAGCTCGGCGCCGATGCCGTCACCGTCCAGGGCGGCGAGGGCGGCGGCCACACCGGCAGCGTGCCGACCTCGATCCTGCTGCCGCAGGTGGTCGATGCGCTCGAGGTGCCGGTGGTCGCCGCCGGCGGCTTCAAGGACGGCCGCGGCCTGGTGGCGGCGCTGGCCTGGGGTGCCGACGGCATCGCCATGGGCACACGCTTCCTGATGACCAGGGACAGCCCGGTGCCGGACGCGACCCTGGCGCGCTACGTCGCCGCCGACAATCCGGCCTCGATCATCGTCAGCCGCGCCATCGACGGCATGCCACAGCGGATGATCAGCAACGAGCTGCTGACCGAACTCGAAGGCGCCGGCCATCTCGGGCGCCTGGTGCTGGCGCTCAAAAGCGGCCTGGCCTATCGCCGGTACAGCGGCATGACCATCGGCCAGATGCTGAAAACCGCCTTCGGGATGCGCAGCGGCGGCCTGACCGCGGCCCAGACCCTGATGGCCGCCAATGCGCCGATGGTGATCCAGAAGGCGATGGTCGAGGGTCGGCCCGCCGAGGGCGTGCTGCCCGCCGGCCAGATCGCCGGCGCCATCGACAGCCTGCTGAGCTGCGACGACCTGATCGACGGCATCGTGCGCGAAGCACGCGAGCGTCTCGCCGCGCTGGGCGCGCCGCAACCACAACAACATTTTGGAGAACGCCATGAGCACGCCATTCAAGACATCTATCGATAACGGCATTGCCGAGCTGGTGTTCGACCATCCGCCGGTCAACGCCTTCGACAGCAGGGGCTGGGCCGCCATCGCCGCCGAGATCGAGGCGCTGGGCAACAACGAGGCGGTGCGCGTCATCGTGATTTCGGCCGCAGGGCGCGGCTTCTGCGCCGGCGTCGACATCAAGGAACTGGCCGCCGACGGCAGCCTGATCACGACCGTCAACAAGGGCAATTACGACACCTTCAGGGCGATCCACCGCAACCCCAAACCGGTCATCGTCGCGGTGCACGGTTTCGTGCTTGGCGGCGGCATCGGCATTTCCGGCGCGGCGGACATCATCGTCGCCAGCGACTGCGCCCGCTTCGGCGTGCCGGAGGTGGATCGCGGCGCCATGGGCGGCGGCGCCCACCTGACGCGCATGTTCCCGGTGCAGAAGGTGCGCCACCTGTACTTCACCGGCGAGATGATCGATGCCGCCGAAGCCTACCGCCTCGGCGCCGTCGAGCGGGTGGTGCCGCGCGAGCAGCTGCGCGAAACGGCTCTGTCCATTGCCGCGAAGATCGCCGAGAAGAGCCCGCGCATGATCCGCCTGGCGAAAGAGGCGCTGACCGGTGTCGAGGACGGCGACCTGGAGGCGAAGTACCGCTGGGAGCAGGGCTTCACCCTCGAGGCCTACACCTCCAGCGACTCCCGGAAGCGCGCGACGCCTTCGTGCAGAAGCGCGACGCGGCATTCTGATCAACGAGAAGGGGACAGACATGGATCTCGCCTTTACCGAACAACAGCGGGCCTTCCGCGCCGAAGTGCGCGCCTGGCTCGAGCAGAACGTGCCGGCCGGGCCGCTGCCGTCCTTCGACACCGAGGAGGGCTTCCGCCTGCACCGCGACTGGGAGCGCAGGCTCAACGAGGGGCGCTGGGGCATGGTCACCTGGCCCGAGGCGCTCGGCGGGCGCGGCTGCGACCTGATCGAGTGGCTCATCTTCGAGGAGGAGTACTACCGCGCAGGCGCCCCGGCCAGGTCAACCAGAACGGCATCTTCCTGCTCGGTCCGACGCTGATGGAGTACGGCACCGAAGAGCAGAAGGCACGCTTCCTGCCGAAGATGGCCACCGGCGAGGAGGTCTGGGCCCAGGGCTGGTCCGAGCCCAACGCCGGCTCCGACATGGCGGCGATCCGCTCGAAGGCCGTGCGCGACGGCGACCACTACGTCATCAACGGCCAGAAGACCTGGTCGACGCGGGCGGTCTGGGCCGACTGGACCTTCGGCATCTTCCGCACCGATCCGGAATCGAGCCGTCACCGCGGCCTGACTTTCATCCTGGTGCCGCTCGACGCCGAGGGCGTCACGGTGCGGCCGATCCCGCAGCTCGACGGCCTGCCGGGCTTCGCTGAGATCTTCTTCGACGACGTCCGGGTGCCGGTGGAAAACCGCCTCGGCGAGGAGGGCATGGGCTGGAACGTGGCGATGGCCACCGCCGGCTTCGAGCGCGGCCTGATGCTCCGTAGCCCTGCGCGTTTCCGGAAACGGCGCGCCGGCTGGTGCAACTGTACCGCGACAATCGCGCCGCGGCCGACGTCGATCCGACGGTACGCGAAGCGGTAATGCGCGCCTGGATGGATGCGGAGGCCTATACCCTCAACACCTACATGACGGCCTCGCGGCTGATCAAGGGCGGCCGGATCGGGCCCGAGTCGAGCACCAACAAGATCTTCTGGTCGGAGCTGGATCAGCAGATGCACGAAACAGCGCTCAGCATTCTCGGGGCCCGGGCCGAGCTCAAGCCGCACTCGGCCGGCGCGGACGGTGTCGGCCGCTGGCTCGAGGGCTTCCTGTTCGCCCAGGCCGGTCCCATCTACGCCGGCACCAACGAGATTCAACGCAACATCATCGCCGAGCGCATGCTGGGCATGCCGCGTAACTAGGGCGGGGGAAGAGCACTATGGACTTCACATTCAGCGACGATCAGCTGGCGTTCCAGGACAGCGTCAGAAGCTTTCTCACCAACGAGGTGACGCCCGAGGTGATCCGCGAACTCTGGCAGCGCGACGGCGGGCGCTCCGACGAACTCTGGACCCGGCTGGCCGGGATGGGGCTGACGGCCCTGACGGTGCCGGAGGGCTTCGGCGGCCTCGGGCTCGACGAGCTCGACTTCGTGCTGCTGGCGCAGGAGTGCGGCTATGCCGCCCTGCCGGAGCCGCTGGTCGAGACCGTGATGGTGGCGGTGCCGCTGCTCGCCGCCCTCGACGACAGCCATTATCAGTTGCAGGAGCACTGGCTGTCGCGGGTCGCCTCGGGCGAGGCGCGCCTGGCGGTCGGCCATCCCTGCAACCCGCTGGTGGCCGATGCCCATGTCGCCGACCTGCTGCTGCTGTGCCACGGCGACGAGATCCATGCGGTACCGGCGACCCGGGCAACGCTGAGCGCCGGCGAAAGCGTCGATCCGTCGCGCCGGCTGTTCCGGGTCGACTGGACGCCGTCGCCCGAAACCCTCGTCGCGTCCGGCGAGACCGGACGCCGGCTGCAGGCCGACACCCTGAACCGCGGCGCCCTGGCCTGCGCGGCGCAGCAGCTGGGTCTGGCCAACCGCATGGTCGACATCGCCGTCGACTACAGCTTCGAGCGCAAGCAGTTCGGCAGCGCCGTCGGCGCCTTCCAGGCGGTCAAGCACCATATGGCGAACGTGGCGGTGAAAGCCGAGTTCACCCGTGCCGTGCTCTACTGCGCCGCCTACGACGTGGCCCGGGGACTGTCGAGCGCCACCGTCGCCGTCTCCCACGCCAAGATCGCCGCGACGGAAGCGGCGCTGCTGGCGGCGAAAAACGGCATCCAGGTCCACGGCGCCATGGGTTACACCTGGGAAGTGGACCTGCATATCTTCATGAAGCGCGCCTGGGCGCTGGACAACGCCTGGGGCAGCCGCGGCGTCCACAAGGCCCGGGTCGGCGACTTCGTCTTCGCCGACGGCGCCCCGCTCGGCACCGGCGCGACGTTCGGGTAAATCGTGGGAGCGGCTTTAGCCGCGAATAGAGGTGGCACCGCGGGTTTTTCGCGACTGAAGTCGCTCCCACCGGTTCAACGGGCGCCTGTAGGAGCGGCTTTAGCCGCGAACAGGGTTTGGCACCGCGGGTTTTCGCGGCTGAAGCCGCTCCCACAAAAGCCGCTCCCACAAAAGCGGCCTCCACAAAAGTCGCTCCCACAACAGGAGACAAACAACATGGCAGAAGCCTATATCGTCGACGCGCTGCGCACGCCCACCGGGCGGCGCAAGGGCGGCCTGGCGCATATCCACGGCGCCGACCTCGGCGCCCATGTACTGAAGGCGCTGGTCGAGCGCAACGGCATTCCGGACGACGACTACGACGACGTCATCTTCGGTTGCGTCGACACCATCGGCCCGCTGGCCGGCGATATCGCCCGCACCTGCTGGTTGGCCGCGGGCCTGTCGCAGGCGGTGCCGGGCACCACCATCGACCGCCAGTGCGGCTCGTCGCAGCAGGCGGTGCATTTCGCCGCCCAGGCGGTGATGAGCGGCACCATGGACGTGGTGGTCGCCGGCGGCGTCCAGACCATGACCCGGATCCCGATCTCGTCGGCGATGACCGCCGCCGAACCGCTGGGCTTCAGCGATCCTTTCAGCGGCTCGACCGGCTGGGTCGCGCGCTACGGCGACATGCCGCCGACGCAGTTCCGTTCGGCGCAGATGATCGCCGACAGGTGGGGCCTGTCGCGACAGGATCTCGAGGCCTATTCGCTGGAGTCCCACCGCCGCGCGCTGCAGGCGATAGAGGAGGGGCGCTTCGAGCGCGAGATCGTGCCGCTGGCGGGCGTGACGCAGGACGAAACCCCGCGCCGCACCTCGCTCGAGCAGATGGCGGAGCTCGACACCCTGTTCGACTGCGACAAGGTCACCGCCGGCGTCGCCAGCCAGACCTGCGATGCCGCCAGCGCCCTGCTGGTGGTCAGCGAGGCGGCGCTGAAACGCTACGGTCTGACGCCGCGCGCCCGCATCCATCACCTGAGCGTGCGCGCTGAAGACCCGATCTGGATGCTGACCGCGCCGATCCCGGCGACCGAATATGCGCTGAAGAAGGCCGGGATGACACTGGACCAGATCGACCTCGTCGAGATCAACGAGGCCTTCGCCTCGGTGGCGATGGCCTGGCTCAAGGAGACCGGCTATCCGCACGAGAAGACCAACGTCAACGGCGGCGCCATCGCCCTGGGCCACCCGCTCGGCGCCACCGGCACCCGGCTGATGTGCACCCTGCTGCACGAGCTCGAACGCACGGGGGCCGCTTCGGCCTGCAGACCATGTGCGAAGGCGGCGGCCAGGCGAACGTCACCATCATCGAACGGCTTTGAGTGGGAACGGCTTTTGTGGGAACGGCTTTAGCCGCGACAGGGATCCGCACCACGGCTGTTCGCGGCTAAAGCCGCTCCCACAGGCGTTTTTAAGAAAGCCCGCGGATATATTGGAGATAAAAAATGGGAATCTGTAACGAGCGCGTCGTGATCATCACCGGCGCCGGTGGCGGCCTGGGCCGCGCCTACGCCCTGGCCTTCGCGGCCGAGGGCGCCAGGGTCGTAGTCAACGATATCAATCCGGAGGCGGCCGACAGGGTGGTCGGCGAGATCGGCGAAGCCGGTGGCGTCGCCGTCGCGAATAGCGACGACATCACCGACTATTCCGCCTCGGCCAATATCGTCAGACAGGCGGTGGAGACCTTCGGCGACCTGCACGTGGTGGTCAACAACGCCGGCATCTGCCGCGACCGCATGTTCGTCAGCCTCAGCGAGGCCGACTGGGACGCGGTTATGGCGGTGCACCTGAAGGGGCATTTCTGCATCGCGAGCCATGCCTGCCAGTACTGGCGCGAGCAGAGCAAGGCCGGCAAGGCGGTGCAGGCGCGGATCATCAACACCAGTTCCGGCGCGGGCCTGCAGGGCTCGATTGGGCAGTCCAACTACTCGGCGGCCAAGGGTGGCATCGCTTCGCTGACGCTGGTGCAGGCGGCGGAGCTGGCGCGTTACGGCATCACCGCCAACGCCCTGGCGCCGGCGGCCCGTACCGGCATGACCGAAGGGGTGTTCGGCGACAGCATGAAGAAGCCGGAAGATGGCTTCGACTACTTCGACCCGGCCAACGTCGCGCCGCTGGTGGTCTGGCTCGGCAGCGAAGCGTCCGGTCACGTCACCGGCCGGATGTTCGAGGCCGAGGGCGGCAAGATCTCAATCGCCGACGGCTGGCGCACGGGCCCTGTCCGCGACAAGGGCGCGCGCTGGGAGCCGGCCGAAATCGGCGACGCCGTCGCCGGCCTGCTTGACGACGCCGTGCCGGCGCAGAAGGTGTACGGGAGCTAATCCATCCGGACTAGTTGCTTGTAACGATTTGCCGGCGCGGGCTTGCCGATATGCTCGCCGTTAAAGAGACAAAGAGGTACCTGGGATGGATTTCGCTTTTACCGATGAACAGGAGATGATCCGCGAGTCCGCGCACGCCTTTCTGGCCGACGTCTCGACGTCGGCGGCCGTGCGCGCGGCGATGGCGACGGAGCGCGGCTACGACGAGGCCCTCTGGGGCCGCATCTGCAACGAGCTCTGCTGGCAGGCGATCCATATTCCGGAGGCGTACGGCGGTCTGGGGCTGGGCTTCGTCGAGCTTGCGATCCTGCTGGAGCAGATGGGGCAGCGGCTGCTGTGCTCGCCCTTCCTCTCCACCGTGGGACTGGCGACGAATGCGCTGCTGCTGGCCGGCAGCGAGGCGCAGAAGCGCCACTGGCTCGGGCAGATCGCCGAGGGCCGTCTGACCGCGACCCTGGCCTGGACGGGCGCGGGCGGGGGCTACGAGGCGGCCTCGGTTGCCGCCGAGGCGCGCCTCGTGGGCGGCGAGTACGTGCTCTCGGGCACCCTGCGCCATGTGCCGGACGGTCATACAGCGGACCTGCTGATCGTCGCGGCGCGCACGCCGGGCAGCGAGGGCGAGTCGGGCATCAGCCTGTTCGCCGTTCCGGCCGACACCGTCGGCGTCGAGCGATGCTGGCTGCCGACGATGGACCAGACCCGCCGGCAGGCCGAGATTTGTCTCGACCAGGTGCGTCTCGAATGCGAAGCCTTGCTGGGCGAGGCCGGCGAGGCCGGTCCGGCGCTGACCCGGACACTGCAACTGGCGGCGGTCTGCGTCGCCGCCGAACAGCTCGGCGGCGCCCAGGCGGTGTTGGATCTGACCGTCGATTATACGAAGGAGCGCGTCCAGTTCGGCCGCCCGGTCGCCGGCTTCCAGGCGATCAAGCACCGCGCCGCCGACATGATGCTGCAGGTCGAGGCGTCGCGCTCGGCGGTCTATTACGCCGCCTGCGTCGCCCAGGAGGCGCTGTTCGGCGGCGAGGCGGGCGCCGAATTGCCGCTGGCCGCCTCGCTGGCCAAAGCCTGGTGCTCCGATGCCTTCTTCCACTGCGCCTCGGAATCGATTCAGCTGCATGGCGGCGTCGGCTTCACCTGGGAATACGACCCTCATCTCTATTTCAAGCGGGCCAGGTCCAGCGAGACCTTCCTCGGCGCCAGTGCCTGGCACCGCGAAAAGATCGCCCAGGCGATCCTGTAACTGCCCCGGAGGAATAAAATGAAAATCAGCTTCAGTGCCGAAGACGAGCGCTTCCGCGACGAGGTGGCCGGTTGGCTGGCCGCGAACCTGGGGGTGAATTCGAGCCGTTGCGCTTTCGCGGCGGCCCCGGCGACGAACACAGCTTCCCGCAGGCACGCAAGGCCTGGGAGCGCAAGCTGGCCGAAGGCGGCTGGACCTGTGTCGGCTGGCCCGAGGATGCCGGAGGGCGGGGCCTGTCGATCAATCAGCAGGTGATCTTCCACGAGGAGTACGCCCGCGCCGGCGGACCGGGCCGCATGGGCCATATCGGCGAGGGGCTGGCCGGGCCGACGCTGATCGCCTTCGGCACGCCGGAACAGAAGGCGCGCTTCCTGCCGGCATCCTCGCCGGCACCGAATACTGGTGTCAGGGCTATTCGGAGCCGGGCGCGGGCTCGGATCTGGCCAACGTCAAGACCCGGGCCCAGCTCGAAGGCGGACAGTGGCGCATCAACGGCCAGAAGGTCTGGACCTCGCTGGCCCACGAGTCGGACTGGTGTTTCGTCATCGCCCGCACGGAGCCGGGCTCCGTGGGGCACAAGGGGCTTTCGTTCCTGCTGGTGCCGATGGACCAGCCGGGTATCCAGGTGCGGCCGATCGAGCAGATCACCGCAACCTGCGAATTCAACGAGGTGTTCTTGGACGACGCCGTCACCGATGCCGACAATATCGTCGGCCAGCCCGGCGACGGCTGGAAGATCGCCATGGCGCTGCTCGGCTTCGAGCGCGGCGTCTCGACGCTGGGCCAGCAGATGCAGTTCCAGAACGAGCTCGACCAGATCATCGCCATCGCCCGCGACAACGGCCAGGCGCAGGACCCGGTGATGCGCCAGCGTATCGCCGACGCCTGGATCGGACTGCGCATCATGCGCTACAACAGCCTGCGCATGCTCTCCGGACCCCAGGACGGCAGCCTGTCGAAGGCGGCGATGATCTACAAGCTGTACTGGGCCAGCTGGCACCGGGATCTCGGCAAGCTGGCGATGGACGTGCTGGGCCCGGCGTCCGAGATCCTCGAGGGCGCGCCCTACGACCTGACGCGGCTGCAGTCGCTCTACCTCTTTACCCGCTCCGACACCCTCTACGGCGGTACCAACGAAATCCAGCGCAACATCATTGCCGAGCGGGCGCTCGAAATGCCCCGCGAGCCACGCATCCGCTAAAGGACAGAGACCATGCAAGTACCCAACTACGTCGAAGGCCACGATCTGCTGGCCGGCAAATCGGTGCTGATCACCGCCGCCGCTGGCGCCGGCATCGGCTATGCCGCCGCCCGGCGCTGTGCCGAAGAGGGCTGCCGCGCGCTGATGATCAGCGATATCCACGAAGGGCGGCTCGTCGAGGCTGCCGAGCGGCTGCGCCAGGAAACCGGGCTGCAGGATATTTACACCCGGGTCTGCAACGTCACCGACGAAGAACAGGTGCAGGCGCTGGTCGAGGCGGCCGATGACCAGCTCGGCGGCGTCGATGTCCTGATCAACAACGCGGGCCTCGGCGGCTCGAAACTGCTGGTCGAGATGGGCGACGACGAATGGCACCGGGTGCTCGACGTGACCCTGACCGGCACCTTCCGCATGACCCGGGCGATGCTGAAGAAGATGCAGCCGCGCGGCGCCGGCGTCATCGTCAACAACGCCTCGGTGCTCGGCTGGCGCGCGCAGAAGGAGCAGGCGCACTATGCCGCGGCCAAGGCCGGCGTGATGGCGCTGACCCGCTGCTCGGCGGTCGAGGCGGCCGAACATGGCGTGCGCATCAATGCCGTGAGCCCGAGCATCGCGCTGCATGACTTCCTGAAAAAATCCGCGCCGGCCGAGCTGCTGCAGCAACTGGCGTCCCGCGAGGCCTTCGGCCGCGCCGCCGAGGTCTGGGAGGTCGCCAACGTCATGGTGTTCCTGGCCAGCGATTACGCGTCCTATATGACCGGCGAAGTCCTGTCGGTTTCGTCGCAGAGGGCCTGAGCATGAAGATCAATTGCACAAGACTTTTTAGGTTGAAGGAGTGCGAAGGGCGTGAAGGCAGCGATTACTCCCTGTCCCTTGGCATGACCGGCGAAGTCCTGTCGGTTTCGTCGCAGAGGGCCTGAGCATGAAGATCAATTGCACAAGACTTTTTGGGTTGAAGGAGTGCGAAGGGCGTGAAGGCAGCGATTACTCCCTGTCCCTTGACATGACCGGCGAAGTCCTGTCGGTTTCGTCGCAGAGGGCCTGAGCATGAAGATCAATTGCACAAGACTTTTTGGGTTGAAGGAGTGCGAAGGGCGTGAAGGCAGCGATTACTCCCTGTCCCTTGGCATGACCGGCGAAGTCCTGTCGGTTTCGTCGCAGAGGGCCTGAGCATGACGACCGTTTTCAAGACGCCCGCAGAACTGCAGGCCCGCGTTGGCGAGGCACTGGGCGCCAGCGACTGGGTTGCCGTCGAGCAGTCGCGCATAGACCTCTTCGCCGAGGCGACCGGCGATCACCAGTGGATCCACGTCGATCCGGAGCGCGCCAAGGACGGGCCCTTCGGCGCCTGCATTGCCCACGGCTACCTGACGCTCTCGCTGGTCAACCTTTTCCTGCCGCAGATCCTCGAGGTGCAGGGCATCTCGATGGGCGTCAACTACGGCTGCGACAAGTTGCGCTTCCCGAGCGCCGTCAAGGCCGGCAGCCGCGTGCGTGGCCGCGGCGAGCTGGTCGCGGTGGAAGAGATCAAGGGGCGGTGCAGGCGACGGTCCGGGTCACCGTCGAGGTCGAGGGCGCCAGTCGCCCGGCCTGCGTGGTCGATACCATTTCCCGTTATTTCCCGGCCCCGGCCGCGCCACGTGATCTCTCGAATTAAATAAAAGGAACGAATCATGAAAGAAGCCGTTATTGTTTCCACCGCCCGCACGCCGATCGGCAAGGCGTTTCGCGGTGCCTTCAACGATACCGAAGCGCCGGCGCTAGGCGGTCACGCGGTGCGTGAAGCCGTAGCCCGCGCCGGGATCGAGCCGGGCGAGGTCGACGATGTGCTGATCGGCGCCGCGGCCCAGCAGGGCACCCAGGCCTACAACCTCGGCCGTCTCTGCGCCATCGCCGGCGGTCTGCCGGACAGCGTCGCCGGTATGGCGATGGAACGCCAGTGCTCGTCGGGCCTGATGACCATCGCCACCGCCGCCAAGAGCATCATCTGCGACGAGCTCGACATCGCCGTCGCCGGCGGCCTGGAGTCTATCTCCCTGGTGCAGAACAAGCACAAGAACCAGTACCGCAATGTCTCGAAGACGGTCACCGCCATCGATCCGACCGCCTATATTCCGATGATCGAGACCGCCGAAATCGTCGCCGAGCGTTACGGCGTCTCCCGCGAAGCCCAGGACGCCTACGCCTACCAGAGCCAGATGCGCACTGCGGCGGCGCAGCGCGCCGGGCTGTTCGAGGGCGAGATCGTGCCGATGGACAGCATCAGGGCGCTGTTCGACCGGGAAACGAAGGAAACCAGCTACGAGCCGGTTCGCCTCATGCAGGACGAGTGCAACCGTGCCTCGACCACCCTCGAAAGCCTGGCGGCCCTGGAGCCGGTTTGGAAGGACGGCCACTGGGTCAAGCAGGGCCGCTTCATCACCGCCGGCAACGCCTCGCAGCTTTCCGACGGGGCCTCCGCCTCGGTACTGATGAGTGCGACGCTTGCCGAGCAGAAGGGCCTGCAGCCGCTCGGCATCTACCGCGGGCTCGCGGTGGCCGGTTGCGGCGCCGACGAGATGGGCATCGGTCCGGTGTTCGCGATTCCGAAGCTGCTCAAGCGCAACGGCCTGAAGATGGACGATATCGGCCTCTGGGAGATCAACGAAGCCTTCGCCTCCCAGGTGCTGTACTGCCGCGACCGGCTCGGCATTCCCGACGAGCAGCTTAACGTCAACGGCGGCGCCATCGCCATCGGCCACCCGTTCGGCATGTCCGGCGCGCGGATGGTCGGCCATGCGCTGCTCGAGGGCAAGCGCCGCGGCGTCAGGTACGTGGTGGTGAGCATGTGCATCGGCGGCGGCATGGGCGCGGCCGGCCTGTTCGAGGTCGTGTGACGCCATTCCCGGGCAAGGGGGCGAGGCTCCTACGGTCGTTGTCCCCAAACCGACTGTTACCCATACACACAGCGACTGCTACCCGGGCGTTCCCATCGGTAACACTTTCTACCCCCGGTGACGGTAACAACCGGTAACACAAAATATAAAACTGTTTTAATTCAGTTTCTTACGTGTTTTGGCACGGTGCGTGCTTTTATAGGAGCACAATAAAAACAACAGGTTCGTAAGAACAACAACAAAGACAACGGCGCCCGAGCCCGGCAATAAAAATAACAAGCCAAGAGCCCGGACGCGCCACCGCCTCGAATAAAAATAACAACGAGGCTCGTGCTGACCGCTGATACGGTGTCACGATGGTCCCCAAACCGCGCCTGACTATAAAAATAAGACTTCAGGCCTGAACAGTCGACCAGCGGTCAGCTTGCTGCCTTTCTGCCCATCTTCGTAACATCCCATGTTTTTCGACACCAAGCTGCTGGCATCCGAGGCCGGCTTTCGCACGTCTGTACGATATCGAACCTAGGAAATCGTAGGATGGGTGGAGCCGCAACGGTACTTCGCTATCGGTTAGCTGCGGATTCAATGCGGCGCAACCCATCAATGGCTTCCGCTTCCGCGGTACTGAATTGGCATTCCAAGATGGGCTGCACGACGCCCCAAGCCGCTTCAGGATCGGATGTCCCGTGCACAGGCGCCGTTCCGCCCATCCTACGAACTTTCCAGGTGTGTTCAGACGAAGCGGGAAAAGTCGGGGCTGCGTTTCTCGACGAATGCCTGCAACGCTTCGGCCGCTTCCTCGCCCTGCAGGCAGGCACAGAACCGCCGCGCCTCCTCGACCAGCACTTCGTCCAGGGTTTCGGCATTGGCCGCCTTCATCATCCGCTTGGTCAGCCGCAATGCCGCGGGCGGCTGCATCGCCAGCCGGCGGGCGGCGTCCAGGGCTTCGGCAAAGGCGTCCGGCGCCCCGGTTACGGCGTTGATCAGGCCGAGCTCCCGAGCTTTTTCCGCGCCGAAGGTCTCGCCGAGCAGCAGCAGTTCTGCCGCCTGCCGCTGACCCAGGGTTCGGGGCAGCAGCAGGCTCGAGCCACCCTCCGGGCAGCAGCCGAGACTGACGAACGGCAGCTTGAAGCGGGCGCCGGCGCTGGCATAGGCCAGGTCGCAGTGCAGCAGCAGGGTGGTGCCGATGCCGACCGCATGGCCGTTGACGACGGCGATCAGCGGTTTTTCCAGCCGGTTGAGCGCCCGCAGGAAGCGGAACACCGGACTGTCTTCGTCCCGTGGAGGGTGCAGCACGAAATCCTCGAGATCGTTGCCGGCGCAGAAACTTTCGGCATCGCCTGCGATCATTAAGACCCGCACCGCCGTGTCCCGGCTGGCCTCGTCGAGCAGCCGCGTCAGCTCGACATACATCGCTTCGGTCAGTGCATGCTTGCGGGCCGGGCGGTTGAGGCGGATCAGGAAAATACCGGCTTCGCGCCTTTCGGCCAGTACCTCGTCGTTCATGGTCGCTCCCATCAGCTGTTGGCCGCATCGAGGAAGGCGGGTTTTTCGCCGCCGCCGTGCACGGTCAGACTGCTGCCGCTGACATAGCTGGCCAGCGGCGAGGCCAGGAACAGGCAGGCGTCGGCGATGTCGTCCGGCTGCGCCATCCGGTTCAGCGGAATGGTCGAGGCGACGGCGGCCACGCCTGCATCGTCGCCGTAGTGCAGCTGCGCCTGTTCGGTCAGGATCAGGCCGGCGGTGACGGCCACGACACGCACCTTCGGCGCCCATTCCACGGCCAGCGACTGGGTGAGGTTCAACAGGCCTGCCTTGGCGGCGCCGTAGGCGGCGGTACCGGGGAGGGGCGGATGGCGCTTACGCTGGCGATATTGATGATGACGCCGCCTTCGGGCTGCTGTTGCATCAGGGCATTGGCCTGCTGCGCCAGGTTCAGCGGTGCCAGCAGGTTGAGCCGGATGATCGATTCGGAGAAGCGCGGCGAGGCGGTGGCCGCTTCGGCGAAGGGCGCGCCGC
Source organism: Marinobacterium aestuariivivens (assembly GCF_042661465.1). Taxonomy (NCBI): domain Bacteria; kingdom Pseudomonadati; phylum Pseudomonadota; class Gammaproteobacteria; order Oceanospirillales; family Oceanospirillaceae; genus Marinobacterium; species Marinobacterium aestuariivivens. The sequence goes on from NZ_JBHSWE010000001.1 coordinate 3,833,693, forward strand.
CGGCGTTGTTGACCAGCACGTCGAGGCGGCCGAAGCGCTCGCGTGCCAGGCCGATCAGGCGCTGGGTCTGCTCCGGGTCGCGCACGTCCAGCGCCATAAAGAGCGCCTCTTTGCCGTTGGCCGTCGGCAGCGTCTCGGGTTCACTGCGTCCGCAGATCAGCACCTCGGCGCCGGCGGCGAGAAAGCGTTCGCTGATACCGCGTCCGGCACCCTTGCCGCCGCCGGTGACGATCACGACCTTGCCGGAAAAATCCAGTGGTTTCTGCATAGAAGGCTCCATTGCTGTATCCCTAATTGCGTTGTTGCCAACTTAGCGGGCGATGCGGCCGGGGGCGTCGTCCGTCCGGACGATGCAGCAGAGGGGCAGTCTTGGAAAAATGCACTCAACTCAGGACCACTGGAGCGGAAAATGAACAACAATTGCCTCCCGACCGGTCAGCTCCTGCAGGTTGGCAAGGGTCTCGAATTGCATTACCACGACGCAGGCCAGGGTCTGCCGGTGATCTTCATTCACGGCAGCGGCCCCGGCGCCAGCGGCTGGAGCAACTTCAAGCAGAACTACCCGCTGTTCGCCGAGGCGGGCTATCGTGCCATCGTGCCGGACCTGCCGGGTTACGGCCTTTCGAGCAAGCCGGAAACCGAATACGTGCTGGACCTCTTCGTCGAGGCGCTGTTCGGCCTGGTCGATGAGCTTGGCCTCGAGCGCTACGCCCTGGTCGGCAACTCCCTCGGTGGTGCCATCGCCATCAAGATGGCGCTCGACCGCCCGCAGCAGGTCAGCCGGCTGATCCTGATGGCGCCCGGCGGGCTGATGGAGAAAGAGGCCTATTTCCAGCAGATGGAGGGCATCCAGAAGATGGCGGCGGCCTTCATGGGCGGCGAGCTGGATCACGATGGCATGCGACGGCTGCTGGGCCTGCAGCTGTTCGACCCGTCGCTCATCACCGATGAGATCGTCAACGAGCGCGTAGCGGTGGTGCAGAACCAGCCCAGGTGCGTGCTGTCGACGATGCAGGTGCCGAATATGGCCGGCCGGCTGGACGAGCTGCAGTGCCCGGTCCTCGGCTTCTGGGGCCAGAACGACAAGTTCTGCCCGGTCAGCGGCGTGCAGACGATGATGGAAGCCTGCAGCAGGATCCGGTTCGTCCAGCTCAGCCAGTGCGGTCACTGGGTCATGGTCGAGCACCGGGACCTGTTCAACCGCGAGTGCATCGACTTTCTCGACGAAGGCGAGGAATGAGCCGATGAATCAGGAGCAGATCGGCCGCTACGGCGACGAACTCTACGAGGCGCTGCGAACCGGCAAAACCCTGGCGCCGCTGACCGGGCGGGAGCCCGATATCAGCATCGACGACGCCTACCATATCTCGCTGCATATGCTGCACCGGCGCCTGGCCGACGGCGACAGCATCGTCGGCAAGAAGATCGGCGTTACCAGCGAGGCGGTGCAGAAGATGCTGAACGTGCACCAGCCCGACTTCGGCTTCATCACCCGTGAGATGTGGTTCGACAACGGCGCCGCCATCTCCATCGCCGGCAACCGGCTGATCCAGCCGCGCGCCGAGGGCGAGATCGCGTTCAAGCTGAAGCGGGACCTGGTCGGGCCCGGCATTACCGAGGCAGAGGTGCTGGCGGCGACCGAGTACGTCACGCCCTGTTTCGAGATCGTCGATTCGCGCATCCACAACTGGCAGATCCGCATCCAGGACACGGTGGCCGACAATGCCTCCTGCGGCGTCTTCGTGCTCGGCGATGACCGGATCGACCCGCGCGAGATCGACCTGGCCGCCTGCCAGATGCGGGTGTTCAAGAACGGCCAGCCGCTGAGCACGGGCCTCGGCTCCGCGGTCCAGGGCAATCCGCTGACCGCGGTGGCCTGGCTGGCCAACACCCTCGGGCGCTTCGGCATCCCGTTCAAGGCCGGCGAGATCATTCTCTCGGGTTCGCTGGTGCCGCTGGAGCCGGTGAAGGCCGGCGATCTGATGGAGCTGGAGATCGAGGGCATGGGCCGCGCGTCGGTGTCCTTTACCTGACACCTTGGGTTGATATCTGCCCGTAGGAGCGCCGCCCCGGTGCGAATGACCGCGGTGCTGGATTCGTTCGCCTCGGGGCGAGGCTCCTGCGAGCGGCGGGTAGATTACCCCTCCGTAGGAGCGCCGCCCCGGTGCGAACAGGTCAGGCACAGAGCCCATTCGCGTCGAGGGCGCCGCTCCTACGATGCATGCCAATAGCGAATACAGGGTTTAATCATGACTAAAAAACTCAAAGCCGCCATCATCGGTCCCGGCAATATCGGGACCGATCTGCTGATGAAGATGCAGCGCTCCGAATGGATCGAGCCGGTCTGGATGGTCGGTATCGACCCCGAATCCGAGGGCCTCAGACGCGCCCGCGAGATGGGTATCAAGACCTCAGCCTCCGGCGTCGACGGTTTGCTGCCGCACGTCATCGCGGACGATATCCGCGTCGCCTTCGATGCCACCTCGGCCTATGTCCATGCCGAGAACAGCCGCAAGCTCAACGAGCTCGGCGTCATCATGGTCGATCTGACCCCGGCGGCGCTCGGTCCCTACTGCGTGCCGCCGGTCAACCTGCAGGACCACGCCAAGAACCTCGAGATGAACGTCAACATGGTCACCTGCGGCGGCCAGGCCACCATCCCGATGGTGGCGGCGGTCTCCCACGTGCAGGCGGTCGAGTACGGCGAAATCATCGCCACTGTGTCGTCCCGCTCGGTCGGGCCCGGCACACGCCAGAACATCGACGAGTTCACCCGCACCACCGCCGGCGCGGTGGAGAAGGTCGGCGGTGCGAAGAGGGGCAAGGCGATCATCGTGATCAACCCGGCCGAGCCGCCGCTGATCATGCGCGACACCATCCACTGCCTGACCGAGGGCGAACCGGATCAGGGTGCGATCACCGAATCCATCCACGCCATGGTGGCCGAGGTGCAGAAATACGTGCCGGGCTACCGCCTGGTCAACGGTCCGGTGTTCGACGGCAACCGCGTCTCGGTATTCATGGAGGTCGAGGGTCTGGGCGACTTCCTGCCGAAGTACGCCGGCAACCTGGACATCATGACCGCGGCAGGACTAAGGACCGCGGAGATGTTCGCCGAGGAAGCGGCGAACGGTTCCATAACATTGCCGGCACGGGGGAATAAACATGAATTTGAAGGGCAAGAACGTCACCCTGCACGATATGTCCTTGCGCGACGGGATGCACGCCAAGCGGCACCAGATCAGCCTGGAGGAAATGGTCAGTGTCGCCACCGGGCTCGACGAGGCAGGAATGCCGCTGATCGAAGTGACCCATGGCGACGGACTCGGCGGCGCCTCGGTCAACTACGGCTTTCCGGCGCACTCGGACGAGGACTACCTCAACGCCGTGGTGCCGAAGATGAAACAGGCGAAAATCTCGGCGCTGCTGCTGCCGGGTATCGGCACCGTCGATCATCTGCGCATGGCCCGGGATCTGGGTGTCTCGACCATCCGCGTCGCCACCCACTGCACCGAGGCCGATGTCTCGCAGCAGCATATCAGCCTGGCCGCGAAGATGGAGATGGACTGCGTCGGCTTCCTGATGATGGCGCACATGGTCTCGGCCGAGCAGCTGCTCGAGCAGGCGAAGCTGATGGAGTCCTACGGCGCCAACTGCATCTACTGCACCGACTCGGCCGGTTACATGCTGCCGGACGAAGTGACCGAGAAGATCGGTCTGCTGCGCAGCAAGCTGCAGGCCAATACCGAGATCGGCTTCCACGGCCATCATAATATGGCGATGGGTGTGGCCAACTCCCTGGCGGCGATCGAGGCGGGCGCCGCACGCATCGATGGTTCGGTGGCGGGTCTCGGCGCCGGCGCCGGCAACACCCCGCTGGAAGTGCTCTGTGCGGTATTGGATCGCATGGGTGCCAACACCGGCATCGATCTGTACAAAATCATGGACGTGGCCGAGGACCGGGTCGTGCCGCTGATGGATCAGCCGATCCGCGTCGACCGCGACGCCCTGACCCTGGGCTGGGCCGGCGTCTACTCGTCCTTCCTGCTGTTCGCCCAGCGTGCCGAGAAGAAATACGGCATCCCGGCCCGCGATATCCTGGTCGAACTGGGCCGTCGCGGCACCGTTGGCGGCCAGGAGGACATGATCGAGGATCTGGCCCTGACTATGGCCAAAGCGCGCAACGGCTGAGATCAGCATCCCTATTGCCTGGTTTTCGTCATGCATCCCCAGGCTCTTTCGCCCCGCCGCCCGGCGGGGTTTTTTATGTACAGCAGTCGCTATGGGGCGATGCCGAATACCTGGCATAGCCGGAACATCTTCGATTACCCTGTGCCAGACTTGTCGATAGTTTGCGCCGGTTTATGCCGGTGTCTCCCGATCCAAACCGACAGGGCATAGCATGAAGAAATTTGCCGACCCGGCCGTGCGCTACGGCGCTCTTTCAGTGTTGACACTGGTAACGGCCATCACCGTGCTGGCGGGGTTGTTCGGGGCGGGCTGGAGTGCCTGGCTGCTGATCCTGCTGCCACTGACCGGGCTCGGCCTCTGGGATATGCTGCAGCACCGCCATACACTGTTGCGCAACTATCCGCTGGTGGGCCATCTGCGTTGGCTGTTCGAGCTGACGCGCCCCTATCTGCGCCAGTATATCGTCGAGAGCGATCTCAGCGGCCGGCCCTACAATCGAGAACAGCGCTCGCTGGTTTACGAACGCGCCAAGGATGTAGTGGACTCCCAGCCGTTCGGCACCGCGTTCGACGTCTACGACAACCAGTACGAGCTGATGACTCATTCGATCATCGCCCGAACGATCGGTGATACCGATTTTCGCGTGCGTGTCGGCGGTCCGCAGTGCAGCCGGCCCTACGAGGCCTCGCTGCTGAATATATCGGCGATGAGCTTCGGCGCCCTCGGCGGCCGCGCGATCGAGGCGCTCAATCTCGGCGCGCGCCGTGGCGGTTTCTACCACGACACCGGCGAGGGCGGCATCAGCGTCTATCACCGCCGCCATGGCGGCGATCTGGTCTGGGAGATCGGCACTGGTTATTTTGGCTGCCGCGACCGCGATGGCAATTTCGACGTCGCACTGTTCGAGCGCGAGGCCCGGAGCGACCAGGTCAGGATGATCGAGATCAAGCTCAGTCAGGGCGCCAAGCCGGGTCATGGCGGGGTGTTGCCGGGACGCAAGGTCACCGCGGAGATCGCCCGCGCCCGCCATGTGCCCGAGGGCACCGAGTGCGTTTCGCCGCCGGCCCATAGAGCTTTCTCGACGCCGGTCGAGCTGCTGGAGTTCGTCGCGCTGTTGCGCGAGCGCTCCGGCGGCAAGCCCGTCGGCATCAAGCTCTGTGTCGGCCATCCCTGGGAATTTTTCGCGATCTGCAAGGCGATGCTCGAGACCGGTATCCTGGTCGACTTCGTCGTCGTCGACGGGGCAGAGGGGGCACCGGGGCCGCGCCGGAGGAGTTCTCCGACCATGTCGGCATGGCGCTGCGCGAGGGGTTGGTACTGGTGCGCAATGCGCTGGTGGGCACCGGGCTTCGCGGCGATATCCGTATCGCCGCCAGCGGCAAGGTCTACAGTGCCTTTTCGATGGCACGCAGTCTGGCGCTGGGCGCCGACTGGTGCAACGCCGCCCGTGCCTTCATGTTCGCCCTGGGCTGCGTGATGTCGAAGAAATGTCATACCGACCGCTGTCCGACCGGCGTCGCGACCCAGAACCCCTACCGTCAGCGCGGGCTGGTAATCGACGACAAGGCTTGGCGCGTCGCCCACTTCCACCGCAATACCCTGAAACGCCTCGGCGAGCTGATCGGTGCCGCGGGCCTCGAGCAGCCGGGCGATCTGCGTCCGCATCATCTGCACCATCGCACCGGCCCCAACTCGGTGGCGACGATGGACAAGATCAAGGACTTCCTTGCCCCCGGCATTCTGCTGGAGGACCCGAATTCGACGCCCTATGCCGAGTGGTGGGCTGCAGCCACCCCCGACAGTTTCGAGCCGCTTCAGACCACCGGACCGCGGCAGCATAAAGGGCCGCAAGACTGAGCCTTGACGCGGCGGGGCGCTGCTACAAAGCGGTACGATCGTTAAGGTGGCGTAGGAGATTCTATGGCTCGTGATAACTCCTGATTGTGGGAACGGCTTCTGTGGGAGTGGCTTTAGCCACGAGCGGAAATGGCATCAAAGGCGGTTATTCGCGGCTGAAGCCGCTCCCACGGGTTAGTGCCAGGGCCGATAATTCGTAGGAGCAGAGGGCGCTCTTGTAAACACGGCGCGATTTCCGGTGTGGGGAAGTATTTATTTTTACAATGTTTATGCTGGGTCTATTTAATGTGCTAATGCGGTGCGATACCCTTGGCAGACGACAGCGCACGCGGAGATCGCCATGAAAAACCTGCCGATGGACCTTCTGAGGACCTTCGTCACCATCAATGACCTGGGCGGTTTCACCCAGGCCGGCGAGGTGCTGGGACGCTCGCAACCGGCCGTCAGCCTGCAGATCAAGCGCCTCGAGGAGTTGATCGAGGTATCGCTGTTCAATCGCAACGGCGGGCTGCGACTGACCGAGGAGGGACAGCTGCTGTACGGTCATGCGCGCAAGATCCTGGAGCTGAACGACACCGCGATTTCCCAGCTGACCACGCCGGCGGTGAGCGGTTCGGTACGGCTCGGCATTCCAAACGACTTTGAGGTGTCCTTTCTGCCGATGACCCTGTCGAAGTTCAGCAACGCCTATCCCGGCGTGACACTGGATGTCAGCAGCGACCTGAGCGTGCATCTGCGACAGGCATACCGTCGTGGCGCCTATGACCTGGTGATGAGCATGGACGAGCACCCGTCGGAGGAGATTCTGCCGGGCGATGCGATCGTCGAACCGCTGTCCTGGGTCAGCGGACCTTCGTTCCGGCTCGATCCGCTGGAGCCGGTGCCACTGGTGCTGTACCCGCAGGGCTGCGTCTATCGTCGCCATATTACCGAAACCCTCAACCGGGCCGGCATCGCCTGGCGGATTCTGTACTGCACCTCCAGCCTGCTGGGGATCCAGGCCGCGGTGGAGGCGGGGCTCGGCGTCAGTGCACTGGCGAACAATACGGTCCCGGGCAAGCTGAGAGCCGATAAGGTGCTGGGGCACCTGCCGCCGTTAGGGGAGGTCACGATCGGTTTCAATTATGATGTCGCCAACCTGTCGCCCGCCTCGACACGATTGCTCGACTACCTGCGTAACGGCCTGCAGCAGAGCCAGCGTTTCACGGTCAACGGCAGCCTTTGACGGGGCGTGATCCGGCCCGTTATACCGGGCCGGAGAGATCGATGGAGAGGTCCTGGTTCAAGCGTAGCAGGGTCTGCTGCAGTCGATCCCCGCAGAGGTCCCGTGTCAGGCGTGCCTGAATATTGGCCTGAAAGTTCACCCGGTCGTTCGTTGCGGCGGCTACGGCCTGCTGGTTGTAATGCTCGATATCGGCACCGTGACTCTCCAGGATGATGCGGATGTCCTGGTCCAGACCCAGACGGTAGGGACCGCTGATCTCGACGCTGAGTTTGGGGCTCCGGGGCGGCATCGAACTCAGTTGTTCACGCGCGACCAGGTAGAGACCGGCGGCCGCGAAGTCTTCCAGGCGCTTCCAGGCCCAGGCGACATTTTCCTGCGGCAATCTGATGCGGTACAGGCCACTGAGCCGGCCGGCCATGCTGACCAACTGGTGATCGAGCAGGGAGCCTTCGCACAGGGCGATCGTAGCGGTAAATTGCTGCAACAGTTCGGGGTCGTCGTTTCCGACAACGGTGAGCAGCCAGGTCTTATCCATGGTGACAGCCTTGGTGTTGTGGTGAATGAACTAGAGCCCCGGGGGCATACCCCGGGGATTGCCGAAGTTCAGCCTGCGGCGGCTTGACGGTGGTCTGGGCGGGGCGCCCGGGCGAACGTCAGCTTGCTGACGCTGACGTAGAGTAGGCTCGATACCGCACAGCCGATCAGGGGCCCTTCGACCCAGCCGAGGTCGGTGAACAGCAGGCAGCCGCCGCTGGTGACCAGGCCGGACAGCATTGCCGCGAGGGCGCCGTAACTGTTACCGCGCCAGATCGACGAGACGAATACAGGTCCGATCAGTACCGCCAGCAAGGTGCCGGTGCCGAGAATTCCCAGCCAGGAGAGCATGAAGGGCGGGGCATAGAGCATCATGACCAGACCCAGAATACCGAGAATCACCACCCAGCTGCGGTTCAGCCAGAGTACCCGCGATGCCGATGCCCGGCTGTTCGCAAACAGTGCCTTGCGCAGGTCGTGAGAGGCGGCGGACGATACCGTGTGCAGCAGCGAGTTGGCGGTCGACTTCATCGCGAAGAGAATGAAAAGTGTAATGACGCCGCCCACTATCGGGTGCAGGTAATTGGCCAGGTAGTAGGGCATCGCCTGGTCAGCCTCGGCCAGCTCCGGATGTTTGGCGCGCACATAGAGTCCCGCGATCGGGACGAGGCTCAACAGGCAGCCCAGCGGCGCGACCCAGATCGCAACCTGATGAAACCGCACACCCGGTTTGAAGGCGAGAAAACGAACGGCCATATAGGGCAGTACGGCGGTAAACAGGAAGGCGTAGGGCAACACCAGGAACACCGAGCTCTGGTTTTCTCCATACGGCTGGGCGGTAACCGGATTCAGCAGACCGGGATCCATGGCGTTCAGCCGTTCGATCAGCTCGCTGGGGCTGAGGTCGGTGAAGATCTGTACCATCATGACGATCGCGGCCAATGCCATGCCGCAGACCATCAGCGTATCGGTCCAGGCGACAGCGGCGAGCCCGCCGAGCATGGTGTAGAGGATGATGACGCCAATCATCATCGCGGCGCTGGAGTTCAGGTCGATGCCGAGCCAGGAGGCGCCCAGCAGGCCGACCGCCTTGATCTGGCTGGTTAGAAACACCAGAAGCAGCAGTATGGTAATGATCGCTGCCATGCCCTGGACCAGGCGGGCCAGTGGCCCCGAGCCGTGTAACTGGGCGATGTATTCGGGAATGGTGCAGCTACCGAGGCGGTCGGCCTGTTTTCGAAGGAAGGAGGCAAAGTAGAGAACGGCGATCACCATCGCCGGGGCAAAGAAGAAGTTGCCCAGAACCTCCACTGCGCCGAACTCGAAGGCGACGCCGGGCGATCCCATAAAGCCCCAGCCGCTGAAGCCGGTGGCGACGATCGTGCCCGCACCCACGAAGGGACCGAGCGAGCGTCCTGCGATCAGAAATCCCGATTCGTCATCGCTATTAACGACTCGGCTCGAAACGAATCCCATGTATATCAGTACCGCGAATGAGACCAGCAACAGGGTCCAGTTCAGCCAAATATAATTGTTCATGCGCTGTCTCCTGTCAGTCCGTGGATGAGGTAATGAGTTCGCGCCGAGCATAGGCCGCCGCAGTGAGCGTGAGCAGCGCCAGGTTGAGAATAATGAACCAGTCCAGAGTCCAGGCTTCGATGATCATGAGTTGCACCTTCTCCAGCAGGAGTCTCGCTCCTGACGTTTATTGTTTTGCAGGTATTTGTAGCTGGATAGGGAAAAGCGTTATTCGCTTTTCTAATTTACCGATATTGCACATGCGACATGAATATCCCCGTCGGGGTGGAGTGCTACCGGATGTGGGGCTCCGGTACCACTCCTGGTTGGCAACTTTGGCGTTGCCGAAAAAGGGCGGGCCGGTGCAAGAATGTGGGGTTCCTGTTACCGGCTGGCGTAGTTGACCCAACAGGGCACTACGCCTGCCTAGCCCTTGATGATGTTGTACTCCGGTCCGAACGGGAAGCGGGTGATGTTTTCGGCACCGCTCTCGCCGACCACCAGGATATCGTGCTCGCGGTAGCCGCCGGCGCCCGGACGGCCTTCCGGGATCATCAGCATCGGCTCCATCGACACCACCATGCCCGGCTCCAGAACGGTGTCGACATCCTCACGCAGTTCGAGACCGGCCTCGCGACCGTAGTAGTGGCTCAGGGTGCCGAACGAATGGCCGTAACCGAAGGTGCGATACTGCAGCACATCGTGCTCGGCGAAGATCTCGTTCAGCTCGGCGGCGATATCGCAGCAGCGCGCACCCGGCTTGATCAGCTCGAGACCGCGGCGGTGAACCTTGCAGTTGATTTCCCACAGCTCCAGGTGGCGGTCCGACGCGTGTTCGGCGAACAGGGTACGTTCCAGCGCGGTGTAGTAGCCGGCGATCATCGGGAAGGTGTTGAGGCTGAGGATATCACCGGCCTGCACCTTGCGCGAGGTCACCGGGTTGTGGGCGCCGTCGGTGTTGATGCCCGACTGGAACCAGACCCAGGTGTCCATCAGCTCGCCGTGCGGGAAGGTGCCGGCGATCTCGCGCACCATCGCCTGGGTGCCGGCGAGGGCGATTTCATATTCAGGTACACCGACCGCGATGGCGTCACGGATGGCCGCACCGCCGACGTCGGCGACGCGCGCGCCCTGCTTGATCAGCGCGATCTCCTCGTCGGACTTGATCATGCGCATCTTCATGGTCGGCACGCCGATATCGACGAACTCGGCCGCCGGCAGCGCATCCTTCATCTTCTGCAGGTTCTGCAGCGGCATGTGGTCGTACTCGACACCGACCTTGCCGCCATCCCTGATCAGCTGCTTGACGGCATAGAAGAAGTTGTCTTTCTGCCAGTCGGTGTAGACGACGTTGTCGCCCAGCTGATTGCGGCGATACGGCTGGCCGCCGTCGATGTTGGCGGTGACGGTGGTGTAGCTGTCCTGGGTGACGACCAGACCGTAATCGCGGCCGAAGCGGCAGTAGACGAAGTCGCTGTAGTAGTTGATGTTGTGGTACGAGGTAAAGAGCACGGCCTCGACATTCTGCTCGGCCATAAAGGCGCGCAGCTTGGCCAGGCGGGACTCGAGTTCGGCTTTGGTGAAGGTCGGTCGTACCTTGTCGCCGTTGGGGATGGACAGGGTCTGGGGCATCTTCAACATCTTGTTACTCCCAATTGTTCTTGTGGGTGTCGTTATGGGCCAGTGGCCGGGCGTCAGCGCGGATATCGGATGTCCGTCGCGCGGAGCCGGCAGTTCTCACTGGCTTGATTCGATCCTATCCCTGTGCCGCACATAACAGAAATCAATAGTTCAAATGAATACATTTGTGATATAAATGTGGCGTTGGCGGTTCTATGGTTCCTGACAACTCCCGATTGTGGAAGCGGCTGCGGGAGTGGCTGTGGGAGCGGCTTTAGCCGCGAATAGCCGGCATCGGTGCCACTTCCATTCGTGGCTAAAGCCACTCCCACAAAAGCCCCCACACGTCTGTTTCTCCCAGCCTTACAAGAATCTCAAAGCCAGATAGCATCCCAGAAGGGGTAATCGCCCAGGCTAGTCACCAGTCCCCCACGCAGAGGATTGGCGACGACATACCGCGCCAGTGCTCGCAAATCCTCGTCATTGCGTACCGCATGATCATGGTAGCCCGGCTGCCAAACGGACCCGGATCGCCCTAGCAAGCGGTTGATGCGGTAGGCGCTGATACCCTTGATTCGATGCATCAGCCGATGCAGTTCGGTGTCGCTCCGAAGCTGAAACAGCCAGTGCAGATGGTCAGGCATGATGACGTAGGCCAGCGTCCGTGCGTGGGCGTCCTCGTTTCTCAGCACGGATGCAAGCGACTGGCCACACCGGAAGTCCCGGAACAGCCTTTCCCTCCCATGAGTGACTGTGGTGATCAGATACAGATGGTGCTGCATCGAGACTCGCCCATTGCGCAGGTCTCGACTGTGGAAGTTCGGCATCCTTGCCATTCTGGAATCTCCCGTGAATCCTGACTCCAGGTAAGCATAGCCAGTGATAGCGGAGATCCTTGAACGGAAATGGCACCAAAGGCGGCTATTCGCGTGGGAGCGGCTTTAGCCGCGAATAGCCACCGTCGGTGCTCTCCGCCTTCTCGGCTGAAGCCGCTCCCACACTCGGGAATCAGGTGGAGTTGCCCGGATGCACCAGGGCGCCGAGGCCGGCGTCGACCAGGACCTGGACCAGCATGGCGCGGATGGCGCTGGCCTGTTCGAGATTGAGGGCGCGTGACAACAGTTCGCGGGCCTGCTGGCGCTTGAAGGAGCGCAGGACCCACTTGATGCGCAGCAGGTCGCTCGGGCTCAGGCTTAGGCTCTCGACCCCCAGGCCCAGCAGCAGCAGCGCAACGGCGGGATCACCGGCGGCCTCGCCGCAGACACTGACCGGCTTGCCGTAGCGCTGGCTGGCGGCGACGACCTGGATCAGTGCCCGGATCACGGCCGGGTGCAGGGCGTCGAACCATTTCGCCACCCGTTCGTTGTTGCGGTCGACCGCCAGCAGGTACTGGGTCAGGTCGTTGGTGCCGACGCAGAGGAATTCGGCGCGGCGCGCCAGTTCCTCGGCCTGGTAGACGGCGGCCGGTACTTCGATCATCACCCCCAGGCGCGGCATGCGGATGGCGTCGTCGTCGTCCTGCAGCTCGTGGCAGGCGCGCGCGATCAACACCATGGCCTCGTCGAGGTCCTCGACACGGCTGATCATCGGCAGCAGCAGCTGCAGGTTGCCGAGCCCTGCATTGGCCCTGAGCATGGCGCGGATCTGGGTCAGGAAGATATCGGGGTGGTCGAGGGAGATGCGGATGCCGCGCCAGCCGAGATAGGGGTTCTCTTCCTGCACCGGGAAGTAGGTCAGGGCCTTGTCGCCGCCGATATCGAGGGTGCGCAGCGTGACCGGGCGGGGATGGAAGGCTTGGAGCACCTGGCGATAGAGCGCGAACTGCTCCTCCTCGGTCGGGAAGCTGTCGCGTACCATGAAAGGAAACTCGGTGCGGTAGAGCCCGATGCCTTCGGAGCCGCGGGCGAGCGAATGGCTCAGGTCCGACAACAGGCCGGCATTAGTATAGAGCGGGATACGCACGCCATCGGGCGTCTCGGCCGGCAGTTCGAGCAGCCGCTGCAACTCCTGGGACAGCTTCTGCTCCTGGTGTCGCATCCTGCGGAACTCGTTTCGCAGCGCCTCGCTGGGGTCGAGGTGGATCTGGCCCTGATAGCCGTCGACGATCAGGGTCCGGCCGTCGAGTTCGGTGAGGGGAAAGTCGCCGGCCACGCCCATGATCGCCGGAATCTCCATCGAACGCGCCAGGATCGCCAGGTGTGACAGGCTCGAGCCGTGGGCCGAGATCACGCCCGCCAGACGGTCCTGCGGTACCGCCGTCAGGTCGACCGGCCCCAGGCTCTCGCCGACCAGCACTGTCTGTTCCGGATAGTGGCGCTCGCCGGGCTCTTCTTCCTCGAGCAGGCGAGCCAGCAGGCGGCGGCCGATATCGCGGATATCCTGGGCGCGTTCGCGCAGGTAGGGATCGTCCATCTGCTCGAACAGCCGCACGTGATCGAGCACGCTGTCACGCAGGGCCGCCGGTGCCCAGTGGTTCTGGCGGATGCGGACGACCGTGGCATCGTAGAGTTCGCTGCTGCGGGCGATCAGCGCATAGGCCTTGAACAGCGCCCGGTCCTCGGCGGTCAGGCCGGGGTCCATACGTTCGCCGAGCTGCTCGAATTCGCCGGCGACCCGCTCGATCGCATGGCGCAGCAGCTCGATTTCACGGTCGATATCGCCGGCGGGGCGGTCCGGCACCTTTTCCGGCTCGGCCGGCGGATAGATCACCACGCCGGTCCCCATGGCGATGCCGCTGGCACCGGCCCCGCCTTCGATGCGGATCGGCCCGGTAGCGGCGATATCGGCTTCGCCGACGGCGGCGCCGTGGGCCAGCGAGAGGGCGATGGAGCCGGCCAACTGGGCCGCCAGGGTGACCAGGAACGCGACTTCCGACTCGCGGAAGCGGCGCTCGGCCAGTTGCTGGGCCACGAGTACCCCCAGCAGCTCGTCGCGGTGAACGATGGGGACGCCGAGAAATCCGTGGTATACGTCTTCGCCCGAACCTGGCAGGGCACGGTACAGACGCTGGGCCGGCGCGTTGCGGACATTGACCGGCTTGCGGCGCCGGGCGACCAGACCGACAAGGCCTTCGTCCTGCTGCAGTTGCAGCTGGCCGACGATCGCCGGGTTCAGCCCTTCAGTGGCCATCAGCACGTAATGGCGGTGGGCCTGATCGGTGAGAAAGACAGAGCAGGCTTCGACCTGCATGGTCGAGCGCACACCGCCGACGATGGCATCGAGCGCCGTTTCGAGGTCCGCAGCCTGGCTGACCCGCTGCACGATCCGATGCAGCGCCGTCAGCTTGGTCAGGGCGCTGGCGGGTCTGTGCGGTTGCGACCGCCCGGGTGTTTCCACCGGCTCCGGCTTTGCCTTGGGCGTCATGATTCCACCTCCGGTCACCGTCGCCGATGCGGCAACGGTCTGGTATTGATGAAACAGACTGCTGTTGACAGGTTACTCCCGCGCTCGGCAACCGTCATCACAGCAGTCCGGACAGCAGGGTGGCAAGGCCGAGGAAGCTGAACATGCCGACGACATCGGTGACGGTCGTCAGAAAGATGCTCGACGACTGCGCGGGATCCTGTCCCAGCATGGTCAGCAGAACCGGGATGGTGGCACCGGCCATGCCGGCGATCACCATCGACAGCACCATTGCCAGACAGATGACCAGCACCAGCCCGTACGAGCCGCTCCAGAGCCAGACCCCCAGGGAGGTGACACCGGCAATGGCCAGACCGTTGAGGCTGGCCGCGGCGGCTTCCTTCGCGATCAGCTGTCCCCAGTGGCGCGCGCTTATCTCACGCAGCGCCAGGCCGCGCATCGTGACGGCCATCGCCTGGGCACCGGTGTTGCCCGACTGTCCGGCAACCACCGGCAGCAGCACCGCCAGGGCGGTGAACTGGGCGATGGTGCTCTCGAACAGACCGACGACCGCGGCGGCCAGAAAGGCCGTCAACAGATTGATCTGCAGCCAGGGCTGGCGCTTGCGCACGGCGAAAGACACCCTCGACAGGGCCCGCTCCTCCTTGCTGCTGCCGACCATGGTCTGCAGCGTCGCGCTGGCCTCGTTTTCCACGGCCGCGACCAGGGCCTGGGGGGACGACGCCGAGCAGCCGGCCATCGCGGTCGATCACCGGCAGGTCGATCAGGCGATACTCGTCCAGTCGTTCGACGAGTTCGTCGCGTGGCGCCAGCGCCTCGACGAAGGCCCGCACGGGCTGCATCAACTCGTCCAGGCGGTCGGCGGCGCGCGACATGGCCAGCAGCTGGATCGGAATGAAGCCGGCCAGCCGGTTGTCGTCATCCAACACGAACAGGCTGAGAATATCCTGGCGGCGGCTGTCGCGTAGCCGGCGCATGGCTTCACGGACCGTCATGGCCGGCCGGAATACCAGTACGCGCGGGTCCATCAGCGAGCCGGCGCGGTCTGGCGGAAAGCTCATCAACAGGCGCAGTTCGCCGGCTCTGCCGGCATCGAGCTGGTCGAGATAGCGTTCGCGAACCTCCGGCTCCAGCCCCGTGAGCCAGGCGATGCAGCGGTTGGGGGTGGCCCGGGACAGCAGCTCCCGGATGCGCGGCAACGGCAGCGACTCGAGCACCCGGCCTGCGATGTCCGGGACCAGCCGCTCCCAGACCGGCAGGGAGGGCTCCAGCGGCATGTCGCCGAGAATGCGGCCGATCTGATCGGCCGGCAGTTTCTCCAGCAGCTGGGTGGCCTCGCCGGGATACTGCTGCAGGTAGGCCTGCTGCAACAGCGGCACGGCGCCTGTCCGGTCAGTCGTCATGCTGACCGTCCTTCGTGGCCGGGTCGTGTCGGGCCGGGATCAGCAAGGTGGCGGCCGTTGACCAGAACAGGTCGATCAGGTCCAGCATCGGGTTAGCCGGACTGACCTTTGCATCGGATTCAGCCGTCAGTGTACTCACCATCCGTGCCTGGCTCAGAACGCCGAGCAGCAGGCCCCGTCGGTCCGTGACCGCTACCAGGGTGTCCCGCGTCCATATCGGGTGATGCTCGATCGCCCGCAGCGGGGTACGGGGCAAAAAGTGGGCGACGTCGGACTGAAGCAGGCTGCCGACGCTTAGCCGCGGGGCGCGCGCGACCAGGTCCTGGACCGCGACCTGGCCGACCAGCCGATGCGCGTCGTCCAGAACGAATACCAGATGGTGCGGAGGCTGCGGACCCTGACGCAGCCGTCTCAGTGCCTCGTCGACACCGAGGTTCGAAGGCAGCGTCCGAACCCGGGTGTCCATGGCGGCGCCGACCGAGCCCTCGGGAAAGCTGCGTACCAGGCGCAGTGCGCGATTGATGCCGGGCGGCATCGCCTGCAGCAGGCCGTCGCGAACGTCGGGAGCCAGCACCTGCAACAGGGAAACGGCCAGGCCGGTGGGCAGTCGGGCCAGCAGCCCGGCACCCCTGTCCGTCGGCAATGTTTCGAGGCAGCGGGCTGTCGTCAGGGGCGGCAGATGCTGCAACACGCGGACGACGGTTCTTTCGGGAATGCCGGCGAAAAGCTCGGCCAGATCCGTTGCGGCGAGGCCTGCCAGCGCTGCGGCGGCCGCTTCGGGGTGATCGTCCATGAAACGGGTTGCCAGCAGATCAGACATCGCTGTCGGCCCTCTGCTTGAGCAGCGAAACGCTGTCATTGAACAGCCTGGCCGGGACAAGGGCCCGTCCCTCCGCGGTGTCGAGCACCACCGCCGTCGAGGTGATCTCGAGGATTTCGCCCTCGGTGCCGTCGATCCGCACCTGCTGACCGACCCTGTAGAGCTTGCGCAGCTGGTGGGACGCCAGAATATTGCTGACCTGGTCCCGGGCGCCGATGCCGAATCCCAGCCCCAGTCCGCCCAGAATCGCGGCTGCGGCAATGGTCACCAGGTTGGCCAGCAGGCCGACATCGAGACCGAGGTGGCCAATGCCCAGGATGGCCGCGAAGGTAACGGCCAGCCCCCGGGTCATCAGTCCAAGCGCCTCGGCCGAATCCAGGCCCCGGGCCAGCGCCGCGGTGCGCATGAAATCGCCGCCCAGGGTACCGAGCAGATAGCCCGCGACCAGAATCAGGCCGCTGACGACCAGGCGCGGCAGAAACTGAATGAGCTGGTTGATCCAGTCGGCCAGGCCCGGCAACCCCAGCGATTCGACGGCTGCGGCAATGAAGAACAGCAGCACCAGCCAATAGAGGATCCGCGCCACGATGCCGGTATCGTGTTTGCGCAATGGCAGTCCCGCCCCCAGGGCCGGCGCCGCAGAGCTGCGGTCAGGCGGTCGAGGCCGGAGCCGAAACGCAGCCAGAGCGTCCGGACCAGCCGGGCGCAGAGCCAGCCGAGCAACAGCAGCAACAGGGCGGTGATCAGGTTGGGCAGGTAGGCCAGCAGAATTTTCAGGAACTCGCCAAAGCTGTTGGCCAGAATGTCGCGGATGTTATCGAAGGTGTCCATCGTGTCCGCTGTGCCTGTCTCGAAGGGGACGGAAGCTCGCTTAACCTTTTAAGACTAGCCACAGCGGGCCGGCGCCGCCATCGACCGGATAGATCTCGCTGCGGGGCGGTGCAAAACCGTTGGCCGGATCGGAGAGGGTGCCGCGGCCCTTGAACGGCCTGGCGGTAACCTGTCAGTCGCGATCGGCCGCAGGGGGCCGGGCCTGCGCGGGCAGCGGCAGCAACAGCGCGATACCGGCAATGGCGGAACCAACCGAGGCCAGCAGGATGCCCAGCTTGGCGCTGTCGATCTGATTTGGGCCGAAGGCCAGGTGGGCAATGAACAGCGCCATCGTGAATCCGATGCCGGCGAGCAGGCCACCGCCTGCCAGCAGCCGCCAACTGAGGTCCGGCGGTCGAGTCGCGATTCCGGACCTTGTTGCCAGCCAGCTGAACGTCAGAATGCCGATGGGTTTTCCGAGAACGAAGCCGAAGAATACGGCCGCGGTGACGGAACCGTCCAGTGCGTCGAACGACAGTGGCAGGCCGGCGTTGGCAAAAGCGAAAAGCGGCATGATGACAAAGCCGACCCAGGGTGCAGCGCCATCTCCAGCCTTTCGACCGGAGACAGCGTTTCGCGCGCCGCGATCTCGGCCGCCCGCAACGTCTGGCGGTCCCGGGTATCCCCGCTGCCCTGATCATCGGCCGGATGGGCGATGACCTGGCTCAGTATGGCGTACAGGCGCTCGTCGCTGACCCAGCGGCGGGCCGGCGTCATCAGACCGAGAATCACGCCCGTAATGGTGGCGTGAATACCGGATGCATCCACCAGCAGCCAGATCAGGGCACCCAACAGAAAGTACAGCGGAAAGCCACGGATGCCCAGTACCGCCATTGCGCGAATGACCGCGAGGCCGGCCGCCGCCAGCGCCAGTGCGCCCCAGGAGAGGTCGCCGCTGTAGCCGATCGCCACGACAAGAATGGCGCCGATGTCGTCGACGATCGCCAGCGACAGCATGAACAGGCGCAGGCTCGGCGGAATCCGCCTTCCCAGCAGTGCCAGGCAACCGATGACAAAGGCGGTGTCCGTCGCCATCACCGTGCCCCAGCCCGTCACCCCGGGCTGGCCCCACTGCAGCGCCAGGTACAGCGCTGCCGGCACCAGCATGCCACCTGCGGCGGCCGCTATGGACAGCGCTGCCATGCGCGGCTTGCTCAGCTCTCCCAGCACCAGCTCCCGCTTGAGTTCCAGGGCGACGAGGAAAAAACAGCGTCATCAGGCCGTCGTTGATCCACTCTTTCAGCGGCCGGGCGAAATCGAACGCGCCGACCTGAAGCCCGACCCGGGTCTCCCAGAGATCCAGAAACGGATGGGCCCAGGGGAGTTGGACAGAATCAGTGCCGCGGCCGTGAACAGCAGCAGAACGGCACCGCCGGCGGCCTCGATGTGCAGAAAGCGGGCAAAAGGTTTGGTCAGCCGATCGACGTAGGCCGACGGCAGCCGGGTATACGGCGGCTCCGCCTGCGGATCATCCGTCATGGAATACACCCAAAAGGCGTATCTGCCTGCAGGCGTCTGCACGATCCGCTGCGCTGGCGCGCGGGTGGCGGCCGAGTCCGCGCGGCGTGATTATGCAACGCCGCTCCCCGGCAGCAGTCGGTCGTACTCGCGTTTGACCACTGCATAGCACTCGCAGGTCCTGGCCTCCAGTCCGGCCCGGTCCACGATGGTGATGTGGCCGCGGTGGTAGTGGATCAGGCCGGCCGCCTGCAGTTTGCCGGCGGCCGCGGTGACACCCTCGCGGCGCACGCCGAGCATGTTGGCGATCAGCTCCTGGGTCATCAGCAGCTCGTCCGATGGCAGCCGGTCGCGGCTCAGCAGCAGCCAGCGGCAGAGTTGCTGGTCGAGCGAGTGATGGCGGTTGCATACCGCGGTCTGCGCCATCTGGGTCAGCAGTGCCTGGGTGTAGCGCAGCAGCAGGTGCTGCAGCGCGATCGAGTCCTGGAACTCCCGCTTCAGCAGTTGTCCCGGCAGCCGGTAGGCCTGGCCGGCGCTCTGTACCACGGCGCGATTGGGCATGGTTTCGCCGCCCATGAACAGGGCAATGCCGATGATGCCGTCGTTGCCGACCACGGAGACTTCGGCCGAAGCGCCATCGAGCATGACGTAGAGCAGGGAGACGATGGAATCGGTCGGGAAATACACGTGGCGCAACTCGTGGCCGGATTCGTAGAGCACCTGGCCGAGCGGCAGCGAGACGCTTTCCAGGTGCGGGGCGAGGCGCGCATATTCATCCGTCGGCAGGGCTGCGAGCAGGTGGTTCTGTCGCGGGTCATGAAGGGGGGCACGGTCGAGCTCCTGTTCCGGTCACCGGGCAGGCACCGAACGGCCTTTCCGGTGTGGTTTCTTCACTGCTTGACGTCCTGCCAGTATAGACGACTTGCCCGGGCCGGCAATTGATCGCGGCCGCAATGACCGGGCCCATGCGCGCTATGAGCGCTGGCGTACAGAAGCTGTCCCGCATTCGCGAGATGATGGAAACAAGGATCGGCGTTCGCATGGAAACTGCCCCGGTATCGGAGCGGTGAACATCTGAACGACCCGTCCCGTGCAGCCACTGAGATAGAGGTTAATCCATGAAAACGCTACAGAATTTTGCGCTCGGCGCACTGATCGCAGGTATGCTGCTCGGTCTGGCGGGTTGTTCCGGCATGTCGAAACAGGACACCAATACCGCCATTGGCGCCGGTGTCGGTGCCGTCGGCGGTGCCATCCTGACCGGTGGCAGCACGACCGGCACCGTGGGCGGTGCCGCGGTCGGCGGCATCATCGGCCACGAGATCGACGATTCCGAATAGTGCCCGCCGCGTCCTGAACAATACTGTCGCCTGCGCGGGGCTGCGCTCTGGCGCTGCCCCTCATCGAATGAACGAGCGTCGAATGAACGCGAAATAATCCGGTTGCCCGCCAAAAAGGGAGGGCCCCGGATTTTTTTTCGGCTTTTTCAGGCCTTTGTCCCGGGCTTCGGCATGCCGGAACCCCGTGGTTGCCGCATGGCACGCCCGTGCCGGCCGTTGCGCGGGTCCGGGGTCATTTGCGACGCTTCAGTCCCATGATCAGCGAGACGACAAACAGCACGATAAAAACGACAAACAGGATCCTGATGATCTCGACGGCGCCCGCTGCGATACCGGTAAAACCCAGTAAGCCGGCGACCACGGCGGCGATAAAAAACACAAAGGCGTAATACAGCATCCGTTTTTCTCTCCCGTTGCGCGGTCAGCAAGGCTGCATGCGGGCCTATTCAGCGTACGGCCGTCACTTGACCCGCATGTCGTTTCGGACCGCTTTCACACCCTCGACACTTCGTGCCACCTCGACGGCCCTGTTGATATCGGCCTGGGAATTGACGAAGCCGCTCAACTGCACCACGCCCTTGAAGGTCTCGACGTTGATCTCCGCGGATTTCAGTGTGGGTTCGTTGAAGATCGCCGCCTTGACTTTGGTGGTCAGAACAGTGTCGTCAATGTACTCGCCGGTGCCTTCCTGCTGCGCAGTGGAGGCGCAGCCCACGAACAGGGCCAGTACGGCCATCAGGAAAAAGGCGTGGAATTGCTTCAGTGATTGCATGGTTCTGTTCTCCGGATAGGCTGGGGAGCGCTGGCGGGCGGGTGTGCGCTGCCGGCTGCATTGGCAGCCGCACGCTCGCCCGTCATCGCCACTAGGATTGTTCAATCCGGGACCTGCGTCTGTGCGCAAGCGCACATTGCGTCGGTTCATTGCGGACTCCGGCCATTGTGTATGACAGCGTACCGACGGGGTGGGGGGCAAATGGATAGCCTTGTACCTGAACTCGGCCCCCGGACAGGGAGGCCTTCGAGCCTGACAGGCACAGAGCCCTTCAGCCAGCCCCCAGCCCCGCACAGGTGCGTGAAGGGTACGCCACGGGCGGATCGCGACGATACAGGACACAGCCATGACTAACGACCGGGCATTCACGAAGGTGCAGGCTGAAGATATCCGAATGGCTGTTGCGCGGTCGCCGGCGATAGCCGGCGTCCGGTCGCGCGGTCGTATTCCGGCGCCATTAGACGCAGCCGCCGATTCAGATCTGAGCCGGGAAGTGCTCGCGAATTCGGATGGCTGTGCCGGTCTGACCGAGTGGGTAGCGCAACTGTCCGATGGACTCGCGCGACTGGGCCGGGCCGGGG
The DNA here is from genome assembly GCF_042661465.1 of Marinobacterium aestuariivivens. Classification (NCBI taxonomy): domain Bacteria; kingdom Pseudomonadati; phylum Pseudomonadota; class Gammaproteobacteria; order Oceanospirillales; family Oceanospirillaceae; genus Marinobacterium; species Marinobacterium aestuariivivens. Next base: position 3,855,245 of record NZ_JBHSWE010000001.1, read on the forward strand.
GCGAAATGCTCATGATCGACCTTACGCTGCCCGGCGATCAGCGCATAGCGGCCTTCAATCGGCTGTTTCAGGCGGCGCCCGGTGCGCTGGTTCTTATCCACCTGAATGCCATTGGTCCTGTCGATCCGGCCGTTCTGGACCCCTTGCCCGGGCCTGCCCCGTCGGTCTGCCTGTATCGACTCGAGCTGACATGGCTCGATAGCCGTCAGCGGCTCGCAGTCTCCTCGTTGCCGATACCGGTATGACAAGGTCTACTCCATGATTCGGGCATAGAGCGACTTGTCGAGCCGGAAACAGCTGCAGGCCGACGCTTCCAGTCCGCCGCGGTCGAGGATCCTGATATCCCCGCGGTGGTAACGGATCAGTTTGCGGTTTTGCAGGGCGCTGGCCGCCTTGGTGATGCCGACACGACGTACGCCCAGGATCCGGGCCAGGAATTCGTGGGTGACATGGAAGCAGTCCGAATGCGCCCGGTCCTGCGCCATCAGGAGCCAGCGGGCGAGGCGTGCCTCCAGCAGATGGAAGCGGTTGCAGACCCCGGTCTGTGCCAACTGGCCCATCATCACATAGAGATAGCGTTTCAGCAGACCCGGCAATGCGGTACCGCGTTCGAGTGCGCGGCAAAACTGAGCGGCCTCCATGCGCAGTGCCTGGCCCGGACCCTGTACGCTGGCGTGCAGGGGAGACCGGTTCAGGCCGAGTATCAGGGAGATGCCCAGCATGCCTTCATCCCCGACCAGCAGCAGCCCCAGACGGGCGGGCCCGTTCATCGTTGTCGTCAGGGATATGAAGCTTTCCGTGGGGAAGTAGACATGCGAAATGGGGGCGCCAGGTTCGGCCAGAATCTCGCCGAAGGCCAATGTCACCGGCTCGCAACCCGCCAGAAAGCGCTGTCGTTCCGGGTGTGGCAAGGCCGCGATCAGTCGATTGACGGCAGGGGCAGGTTTCGTAGCCGGCACAATGATCTTCCTGGCATTGGAAACAGAGCTGGCGGTATCGGTCAAGAAAGGTCACACCGATAGCGCCCCTTGACACTGATGTGTCCACTTCAGCTTGACGTGAAAGCGGGTGATTGTCTGGGCGCTAGCGTACATATCAAGCCGGTATGAAAATACCGTTCATGATCACTGCCTTCCGTGTACGCCAAGGCCGCTGCCCGTTGCCCGGGTCTTTCGCCACCGCTCGCGGTAGCGAGACCATTTGGCCGCTATGAGCGCTAGCGTACAGAAGTCCGTCCCGAAAGTGGGCGATGATGGCCATGAGGACCGACACAGGCACCCGGATCGAACGGTCGTGCACGCGTCATCGACGCATGGAATCCCTGTCCGGTGGCCATCACTAGGAACGCGTGCGGGACCGCGGGGAACGAATGCGATGCCGGCGTCCAGGGCACCCACTTCAGGTTACGCAGGAGACTGGTCATGAAATTAAGGTATGGATTCGGTTCAGTGCTGGCGCTGATAACGGTTTTGATGCTGGGTGGCTGTGAAACCCTGAACAACCCGTCCTACAGGTCCGATTCCGGCACATCCGACTACCGGTCATCCGATTACGGCAACGGCTATCAAACCACCATCTATTCGGGTTACGGAGTCATCCAGTCCATTGAACTGGTGCGGCAGGACAGCGGGGACAGCGGGGGCAGCGGTGTGGGCATGGGCACCATCGCCGGAGCCGTTGTCGGGGGCGTGGTCGGCAGTCAGGTGGGGTCCGGCAGCGGCAGTACGGCGGCGACGATCATCGGTGCGGCCGGTGGCGCCTATATCGGCCATGAGCTGGAAAACCGGCCACAAGAGCAGACCGCCGAGGTATTCAGAGTCCGGGTGCGCATGGAGAACGGTTCCATGCAAACGCTGCTGCTGAGCAACAACAACCCCGGCTTCCGGGTGGGCGACCGGGTCAGAATCAGCAACGGCGTCATGGAACGGTACTGACAGGACAGCCGCTAGTCCGGTCCGGCAGAACCCTGCCGGCCGGCATGAAGTTTCGAGCCCGGTTGCCCCGCAGGGACGACCGGGAAGGGTTCGCCAGGTTCCCTGGCGGACACCGAATAAACGGGAGGTATGGAGCATGAAAGGGGTCAAGACCGTCAGCGCTTTGCTGTTCACGGGTGCGCTATTGGCCGCATTGTCCGGCTGCGAGAAAGAGGAGGGGCCGGCAGAGAAGGCCGGCGAGGAGATCGACAAGGCGATGCAGGAGGCCGGCGAGGAAGCTGACAAAACAATGGACAAGGTCGGCGAGCAGATCGAACAGACCGGCGAAGATATCCAGGAGGCGGCCAAGGACGACGACAATTAGGATGAAGCCGCTGTTCGAGTCTTTCTCCGACCGTAATAGCGGTTGCCGGTGCTCGATGGAGGGATAATATGTGGTTACGTGCCAGTTGTGACTTGACGTTCGATATCGGGGTAGCGACCCCGTTTATTCTCATGTTGAGGCCGCGCAGCGGCGCGAATCAATGGGTTTCGCGCGAAGAATACAGGATCGAACCCGTCGTGCCGGTTTTCGAATTCACCGACGGCTACGGTAACCTGTGCCAGCGGCTGGTCGCTCCGCCGGGAAGCTTTTCGGTCAACACCGTGGCTGACGTGATGGTCGCCGATGATGTCGACAGGGCGCCCGGCGCACCCTTCGTCAATGTGCAGCATCTGCCGGATGGCGTGCTCTATTACCTGCTGCCGAGTCGCTACTGCGAGTCCGACCACTTCAACGAGATGGCCGCCGAAATCACCGCGGGGCGGCTGTTGGGGTACGATCAGGTGGCGGCGATCGAGGCCTGGTTGCGCAGCGCATTCCGTTATGTGCCGGGCAGCACCAGCGCCACCTTGTCCGCCGTGGAGGTGAACGCCAGGCAAGTCGGTATTTGTCGTGATCTGGCGCATCTCGGCATCGCCTTGTGCCGCAGTCTCAGCATTCCGGCGCGTATGGTCGTGGGTTATCTGCATCAGTTGGAGCCCATGGATCTGCACGCCTGGTTCGAGGCCTACGTGGGCGGCCGCTGGTATACCTTCGATGCCACGCAGTCAGCGCTAAGAGGCGGGTACGTGGCGCTTGGCTACGGGCGGGATGCCGCCGATGTCGCGGTCTTCAATCAATTCGGCCCCGCCTCTTTTGCCACTGCGCAGTCGGTGCGCGTCGAACGCCTCCACGACTGACCCTGGGCAGGAATCAGGAAACCTTCAATCATCTGCTGACGAGGACCGCCTGCTTGATATTCAACATCCGACATCGCACCCGCTACAACTATTCTCAACCCGTGCGGCTGAGCCCGCAGCAGCTGCGCTTTTACCCGCGCAGCGACGGCTCGCAGCGCGTCGTCGCTCATCGGCTCAACATCAGCCCCGCACCGCAGGGGCAGAATGAACATCTCGATCTGGAAGGCAATCGCGTCACTCAAGTCTGGTTTGAGGGCGAATCCCAACATTTCGAGATCGAGGTCGACATGCAGGTCGAAACACTGCGCAAAAACGCTTTCGATTTCATGTTGGCGCCGGAAGCAATGCTGTTGCCGATCGACCACGATCAGGATGCGATCTGCGCCAGGGCTTATCTCGATCGCAGCCGAGCGGACGACGCGGTGACCGCCTTTGCGGCGGAACTCAGCCTGGGCGTCAATCGTGATACCTTGCGATTTCTCGATCGCCTCAATCGGCAGTTGTACAACGAGTTTACCCAGATTCATCGTCACTCGGGCGCGCCGCAGGCGCCGGCGTTCACCTTGCAGAGCCGGCGCGGCGCCTGTCGCGATCTGGCGGTGCTGTTCGTCGACTGCTGTCGGGCCGAGGGCATAGCGGCGCGCTTTGCCAGTGGCTATCAGAAAGGCAACCTGCAGAGCGATCGCCGGGATCTGCATGCCTGGCCGGAGGTGTATCTGCCGGGTGCCGGTTGGCGCGGATTCGACCCGACCCATGGTTGTATGGTCGCCGATACGCATGTGACCATCGCGGCGGCGGCGCACGCGCGCGATACCCTGCCCGTCAGTGGTGTTTTTGTCGGTGGGGGCGCGAGAAGCGCGCTCGACTTCGCGGTGCAAATCCAGGTCTCGGACCCCTAACAGCCTGCTAAGCGGTGATTCCGCCTGGTGCACCAGGACCCGAGCGTATGACCCTCATCGTTTCGCAGGCGGAACACCCCGGCTTCCGGGTGAGCGGCCGGCTCCGAATCAACAAGAGGCATGGATCATGAAAGGGCTCAAGACCGTCGGCACGCTACTGTTCACCGGAGCGTTGCTGGCCGCATTGTCCGGCTGCGAGAAAGAAGGGCCGGCAGAACGTGCCGGCAAGGAAATCGATAAAGCCATGGAGCAGGCCGGCGAGCAAGCCGAAGAAGCGGCGGATCAGGTCGGGAAGCAGCTCGAACAAGCCGGTGAGAACATCCAGGAAGCGGCGAAGGACGACGGTGGCGGCAACTGACCGGCGTGCGTGTATTGGCCTCGCCCGTTGTCGTTCTCCGGGAGAAGGCCAGGGTCTTCTTGAACCTGATCGTCCAGGGAATCGATTTGCCTGACGCCAAATCCGCTACCCGCAATATGCCGCTAGACTGTAGCCAGACAGTAAGAGCTACGGGCTAGCCGGCCCGCATTTGCGAACAACCGGAGGCTGGCGCAATGGGTGATCGATTCAGGTTCTTTATTCGTCGCATCCGTGAACGACTATGGGTCAGGCCGTTTTCGATGGCGGTGCTGTCGGTGGCCGTCGTGTTCCTGGCGAAGACAGCGGACGATCATGACGTCGGTCGGCTTGTTCCGCCGATCACCCAAGATTCAATCGAGACACTGCTTGCCATCATATCGGCCAGCATGCTGGTGATCGCCACTTTTGCAGTGGCATCGATGGTCGCCGCCTATACTTCGGCCAGCAGCACCGCAACCCCTCGCTCCTTTTCCCTGATCATCTCCGACGATATATCCCAGAACGCACTGTCGACCTTTGTGGGGGCCTTTATCTTCAGTATCGTTGCGCTGGTTGCCCTGAAAAACGGCTATTACGACAGAGCCGGACGTTTCGCCCTGTTCGTCATCACCGTACTGATCCTGGCCATGGTGATTGTGACCTTCGTGCGCTGGGTCGACTGCATCGCACGGCTGGGGCGCCTCACGAGCACCGTCGGGAAAGTGGAAGCGGTGACGGCAACGGCGCTGCGGCGACGGCGACGCGTACCGAACCTGCGCGGAATCCCCGCGGGACGGTGGCAGGATCGGGGAGAGGCCGTCTACGGCGGGTCGATTGGGTATGTACAGCGCGTCGAGGTCACGGCATTGCAGACCTATGCCGAAAAACGGGGTTCAGATCCGGGTGGCGGCATTGCCCGGCACCTTTGCTGCGCCGGACCGGGTACTTGCCTTTGTCACGGCGGACTCTGGGGGCCCCGCTGCTGTCGACCCGGCCCCGATCGCACGGGCTTTTGTAATCGGGCAGCACCGGGAATTCGACGAGGACCCCCGCTTCGGTCTCGTTGTTCTGTCCGAAATCGCCAGCCGTGCACTGTCACCGGCCGTCAACGATCCGGGTACGGCAATCGGCATTATCGGATCCTTCGTGCGACTGTTTGCGCTCTGGGCCGAGCCTGTCGATGACGACGACATACCCATTTCCGAATGTGATCGCGTAGCGGTGCCCGAGCTATCCGTGCAGGACATGTTCGATGACGCCTTCACCGCCATTGCCCGTGACGGAGCCGGTGCCATTGAAGTCGCAGGCAGACTGCAGAAAGCGTTTGCATCCCTGGCCTTTGTGGGTGACGCCGCGATGCGGGATGCCGCGACACATCATGCCCGCCTGGCACTGGCCCGGTCCGAATCGGTGCTGGCGCTTCCAGAGGATCTGGAGGTGATACGACGGCTGGCTGCATTCGCCCCTTCTGTGCAACGGGATGCGGCCGAGGCATGAGAAGGAGGCGTCCAGTGGCACCGAATCGGGATCACGAACAGAGCCGCGGTATCTCGAACACCGGCGAGGTGGTTTCGGTGCGCGGCAGTGTCGTGGATATCCGCTTCGCCAGGCAACTGCCGCCGATCTACTCGCTGCTGCGTGCCGGCGAGGAACAGCAGATCGTGATCGAAGTGCTGGCTCAGCGCGATGCCTGTCATGTGCGCGGTATCGCCTTGACGCCCACCCAGGGACTTGCCCGCGGGATGACGGTGCATGACACCGGCGGGCCGCTGCAGGCGCCGGTGGGCAAAAGCATTGTGTCGCGCATGTTCGATGTGTTCGGCAATACCATCGACCGCGAAGGGGCCCTGTCCGATGTTCAGTGGCGTTCGGTACATCGGGCACCGCCGCCACTGGCACGACGCTCCACCCGCGCTGAAGTGTTTGAAACCGGCATCAAGGTGATCGATGTGCTGCTGCCGCTGGAGCGTGGCGGCAAGGCGGGCCTGTTCGGCGGTGCCGGAGTGGGCAAGACGGTACTGCTCACCGAGATGATCCACAACATGGTCGGGCACCAGGAGGGCATCAGCATCTTTTGCGGTATCGGTGAACGCTGTCGCGAAGGCGAGGAGCTCTACCGCGAGATGAAGCAGGCTGGCGTGCTGCCGGACATGGTGATGATCTTCGGCCAGATGAACGAGCCGCCGGGCAGTCGTTTTCGCGTGGGCCATGCCGCGCTGACCATGGCCGAGTATTTCCGGGACGACGAACACCGCGATGTGTTGCTGCTTGTCGATAACATCTTTCGCTTCATCCAGGCGGGCATGGAGGTCTCGGGCCTGATGGGACAGATGCCCTCGCGTCTGGGTTATCAGCCGACGATGGGCACCGAGCTGTCGCAACTGGAGGAGCGTATCGCCAATACCGACAGCGGCGCGATCACCTCGATCCAGGCGGTCTATGTGCCGGCGGACGACTTCACCGATCCGGCCGCGGTGCATACTTTTTCACACCTGTCCGCCTCCATCGTACTGTCGCGAAAAAGGGCCAGTGAGGGACTCTATCCGGCCATCGATCCGTTGCAGTCCAGTTCCAAGATGGCCACGCCGGGTATCGTCGGCGAACGCCATTACCGCCTCGCGCAAGAGATCCGCCGCACCCTCGCGCAATACGAACAACTCAAGGACATCATCGCCATGCTCGGCCTCGAGCAGTTGTCGCCGGAGGACCGCAAGGTGGTCGCCCGCGCCCGGCGGCTGGAGCGATTTCTCACCCAGCCCTTTTTCACCACCGAGCAGTTCACCGGCCTCAAGGGCAAGCTCGTCAGCCTGGATGAGGCGCTGGACGGATGTGAGCGCATCCTGCGCGATGAATTCCAAGACTACCCGGAGAGCGCGCTGTACATGATCGGTTCGGTGGACGAGGTGCAGCAGAAAACAGCCACCGGCGCACCGCCGGCCGATACCATCCCTGAAGCGGAGGTCAGGCATGGTGCCGATGAAGATGAACCTTAAGGTACTGCTGCCGTACGGCATCTTTGCCGAGAAAACCGGGGTTTCGCGCATCGTGGCGGAAACGCAGGCGGGCGCGTTTGGGCTCCTGCCACACCGTCTGGATTGCGTCGCGGCGCTGATGCCGGGGATTCTGACGTACGAAACCGAAGCGGAGGGCGAAGTGTTTGTCGCGGTGGATGAGGGCGTGCTGGTCAAGGCCGGACCGGACGTGCTCGTTTCGGTGCGCCGCGCGCTGGCCGGCGCGGACCTCAAGCAGTTGCGCAATCAGGTGGAGCAGGAGTTTCTGACCCTGGACGAACACGAGCGGAGCCTGCGCTCGGTCATGGCTAAACTGGAAAGCGGTTTTCTGCGCCGTTTTGCGAGCTTTAAACATGACTGACGAGCCTGAAAAAGACGCGCAGAAGACGCCGGATTTTGCCGCCGAGGTCGGCGCCAAGGCGGCACGCAAGCTCAAGGCCCGGCGCCATGCCACGCCGGGTGTCTGGTTTGGTCTGGGGATGATGGGGCTGATCGGCTGGTCCGTCGTTGTGCCGACGCTGCTGGGGGCCGCCATCGGCTTCTGGTTGGACAAGCACAGTCCCGGCCAGTATTCGTGGACGCTGGCGCTGTTGATGGCCGGGCTGGCGATCGGCTGTTTCAATGCCTGGCACTGGGTGGCCAAAGAAGACCAGGCGATGCGCGAAGAACAGGAGGATACGGATGAATGAGACGTTGATACTGGTCCTGAACGGCAGCGCCGGCCTTGGCCTCGGCGTGTTTTTCTTCGGCGGCCTGTGGTGGACGATTCGCAGGGGCGTCTCGTCGCAACGCCCCGCGCTGCTGTTTTTCGGTAGTTTGCTGCTGCGCACGGGCATCACCCTGGCGGGATTCCATCTCGTGTCCGACGGTGACTGGCAACGAATACTGGTGTGCCTGCTGGGATTTGTCATTGGGCGCCTTATCGTCACGCGCCTTGCCGGCCCGCCACTGGAACAGCTTCCGGCTCCGGTGAAGGAACCCGATCATGCGTCTTAGTCCCGACGAGATCGTTTTCTGGCAATACGGCTTCATCCAGCTCAACGCCACCATTTTGTACACTTGGCTGTTGATGCTGGTGCTGGCTGTCGGTGCCAAACTGATTACCCGCAAACTTGCCACAGGGCTGGCGCGTTCCCGCTGGCAAAATCTGCTGGAGATCATTGTCACCGCGATCATGAAACAGATCGAAGAGGTCGGTCTGTCCCATCCTCGGACCTATCTCGGTTTTCTGGGTACGCTGTTTCTGTTCATTGCCACCGCCAGCCTGTTTACCGTTGTTCCCGGCTACCAGCCGCCGACAGGCTCGCTGTCGACCACGGTGGCGCTGGCGCTATGCGTGTTCGTGGCGGTGCCCCTGTTCGGCATCGAGGAGCAGGGATTGGCCAACTACCTCAGGTCCTATGTGCAGCCGACCTTCATCATGCTGCCGTTCAATCTCATCAGCGAGCTGTCGCGTACCCTGGCCCTGGCGGTCCGCCTGTTCGGTAACATGATGAGCGGGGCGATGATTATCGGCATTTTGCTCAGCATCACGCCGTTTGTCTTTCCGATCGTCATGACGCTGCTTGGCCTGCTCACGGGCATGGTACAGGCTTACATTTTCAGCATTCTGGCCGCGGTCTACATTGCGGCGGCCACGCGGGTCCGCACCCGGAGCACCGAACTGGGGACCAGCACCGGAAAGTATTAACCCGGCGGGTTAATACATGAAGCAGGGACGCTTCATCATTGGCCGCAGGCCAATGCGAGCGCCACGGAAACCAGCATGTCCGCGCACCTGCGCCCGTTTCCGTGGCGTGATGTGTAAATAGGTAGGGAACCTATTTGCACGCCAGATTAGTAACCTGGTTAATCCAAGGAGATCCTATGGATAGCATGACACTCATTGCCATGGTCTCGATTGTCATCGCCGGCCTGACCACCGGTTTCGGCACCATGGCACCCGCGCTGGGCGAGGGCCGGTCGGTGGCGGCGGCACTCAGTTCGCTGGCGCAGCAGCCCGACGCCGCCGCGACCATCACCCGCACCTTGTTTGTCGGTCTGGCGATGATCGAATCCACCGCCATCTACTGCTTCGTGGTCTCGATGATTCTCATTTTCGCCAACCCATTCTGGAATTATGCGATCGCCCAGGCCGCAGGACGCTAAGCCATGCTCATCGATTGGTTTACCGTTGGTGCCCAGATACTCAATTTTCTCATCCTGGTGTGGTTGATGAAGCGCTTTCTGTACCGGCCCATCCTAGACGCCATCGACGCGCGGGAAAAGCGGATCGCCGCCGAGCTGGCCGACGCCGCGGCGAAACAGACCGAAGCCGAGCAGGAGCGCGACGCCTTTCACCACAAAAATGCAGCATTCGACCAGCAGCGTGCCACGCTGCTGAGTCAGGCGGTGGAGGCGGCGCAAGCGGAACGCCGGCGTCTCATTGATGAAGCCTGCCAAGCGGCCGATAGCCTGAGCGTGAAACGCCGGGAAGCGCTGAGTCAGGAGCAACAACGCCTGAAGGATGAACTCGCCCAGCGTACCCGGGATGAAGTCTTTGCCATCGCGCGCAAGGCGCTGGCGGATCTGGCCGGAGTCGGTCTGGAGGCACGCATGAGCGAGGTGTTCGTGCAGCGCCTGCGAGATCTGGACAGCGCCACTCGCGACGACCTCGTCAGCACCCTGACGCCCGGGGCCGGTCCGGTGCTGGTCAGCAGCGTCTTCGATCTGCCGCCGCCGCAACGCAGCGCGATACAGGCGGCGCTTGAGGACCTGTTTCCAGCCGAGATCCAGGTACGGTTCGAGACCGCGCCGCAACTGATCAACGGTATCGAACTCAGTGCCAACGGACGCAAATTGGGCTGGAGCATCACGGATTATCTTGCGGCAATGGAAAAAAGCGTCGGCGAACTGCTGACGGTGCCCACTGGCCCCGATGCAGATGCCGATGCCGACGCCGAGCCCGCAGCCCCAGCCAAAACCCCTGAGTCCAAGTCCAAGTCCAAGTCCAAGTCCAAGTCTGAGCCTGAGCCTGAGCCTGAGCCTGAATCCGAATCTGAGTCGTCTGAGTCGTCCGGGCAGACCGGGCAGGAGCCGCGCGAATGAGTGCGCCGGCCGATACCCTGCAGGGCGTATTTGACCGCACCTTTGCCGATTTGCGGCAGGGGCGCGATGCCTTCACCCCGCAATTGACCGCACAGGAGGTGGGCAGGATCACCAGCCTGTCCACCGGCATCGCACGGGTCAGTGGTCTGCCCGGCGTCGGGTCCGATGAGCTGGTCACCTTTGGGGACGGTGTGTTCGGTATCGCGTTCAACGTGGACGAGGACGAAATCGGCGTGGTGCTGCTCGGCGAATACTGGCATCTGCAGGCCGGCGACGCCGTCGAGCGCACCGGCCGGGTCATGGACGTGGGGGTAGGAGAGGGCTTGCTGGGGCGCGTCATCGACCCGCTCGGCCGGCCCCTCGATGGCGCGGGCCCCGTTGTCGCCAGCGCACGCCTGCCGATCGAACGCCCTGCACCGCCGATCATGGATCGCGCTCCCGTCACCGTGCCGCTGCAGACCGGCCTGAAGGTAGTTGACGCGCTCATTCCCGTCGGTCGAGGCCAGCGTGAGTTGATCCTCGGCGACCGCCAGACCGGCAAAACCGCCATTGCCATCGATACCATCCTGAATCAGCGCGGCAAGGATGTGCTCTGTGTCTACTGCGCCATCGGCCAGCGCGCCTCTGCCGTGGCGAAGGTCGTGGCCACCTTGCAGGAGCAGGGGGCGATGGAATACTGCGTCGTCGTGCTGACCGAGGGCAACGACCCGCCGGGCCTGACCTACATCGCGCCCTATGCCGCCACCAGTATCGCCGAGTATTTCATGGCGCAGGGCCGCGACCTGCTGATGGTTTACGACGACCTGACCCACCACGCCCGCGCCTATCGCGAGCTGTCTCTGCTGCTGCGCCGGCCGCCCGGTCGCGAAGCCTTCCCCGGCGACATCTTCTATATCCATTCGCGACTGCTTGAACGCGCGACACGGCTGCGGCCGGAATGCGGTGGCGGCTCGCTCACCGCGCTGCCGATCATCGAAACCGAAGCGCAGAATATCTCCGCCTACATCCCCACCAATCTGATTTCCATTACCGACGGCCAGATCTACCTGTCGCCGTCGCTGTTCGAGCTGGGGGTGCTGCCGGCGGTCGATGTCGGCAAGTCCGTTTCCCGCGTCGGCGGCAAGGCGCAACGGGCGGCGTACCGGGCCGTGGCGGGCGATCTCAAGCTCGCCTATGCCCAGTTCGAGGAACTGGAAACCTTTGCCCGCTTCGGCGCCCGTCTGGACGAAGACACCCGCAAGGTGATCGAGCATGGCAGGCGCATCCGCGCCAGCCTCAGGCAATCAGAATTCTCGCCGGTGGCCCTGTCCGTGCAAATCACCGTGCTGCTGGCGCTGGTCGAGGGGCTGTTCGATCCGGTGCCGATGGACCGGATGGCAGAGGCCGAGCGTGCGGTGCGCACGGCAGGCCGCGAGATGCCGGACGACGTCTGCGCGCGGCTGGACAGCGACGACAGCCTTAGCGATGCGGATCGCGCAATGATCCTGGCGCTTGCCCGCGCGGCACTCGAAGGCTTAGCCGCGCAACCCGGGCCGACTGGAGAAAGGGCATGAGCAATACCACAGAAAGCCTGCGCCGCAAAATCGATAGCGCCACGGATCTGCAGTCCGTTGTCCGCACCATGAAGGCGCTGGCGGCGTCGAGTATCAGCCAGTACGAGCAGGCAGTGCGTGCGCTGGGGGAATACGCTCGCAGCGTGGAACTGGGGTTGAGCGTCTGTTTTCGCGGCTCCGACGCCATACGATCGATGACAGCCGAAGCTGTCAACACGAAAGAGCGCGCGCTGGGGGCCGTGGTCTTCGGCTCCGATCAGGGACTGGTGGGGCAATTCAACGATGTCGTCGCCGACTATGCTCGCCAGACGCTGACGCCTCAGCCGCAACCCTTGATCTGGGCGGTCGGCGAACGCGTGCATGCACGCCTGGAGGATGCGGACCTGCCATTGGCAGGAGACTTCACCGTGCCGAACTCGGTCAGGGCGATCACCCAACTGGTCGGGCAGATTCTGGCCGAGAGCGAGGCGCGGCTGAGTCAGGGCGAGATCGGCGGACTCTGTTTGTTCTACAACCGCCCCTCCTCCGGGGCGGTCTACGCGCCGGTCAGTCAGCGGCTGCTACCGCTGGATGCCAACTGGTGCCGCCAGCTGGCCGAGCGCCCCTGGCCGACGGGCAACCTGCCCGAGGTCTTCGGTACGGGTACGACAACGCTGCAGGCGCTGATCCGCGAATATCTGTTCGTCTCGCTGTTCCGGGCCTGCGCCGAATCCCTGGCCAGCGAAAACGCGAGCCGACTGGCGGCGATGCAACGTGCCGACACCAACATCGGCGAGCTGCTGGAGGACCTTAACATGACATTCCACCGGGTGCGCCAGGGCGGCATCGACGAGGAACTTTTCGACGTCATCTCCGGTTTCGAAGCGCTGCCCAAGCGCTAGCTGAAATAAGCCCAAGGAGTCCACAATGTGCATACAGGCCACGTTCTGCAAAGCACAGGTCCGCTACTTCGATCGCAACGATGGCGCCGAGGCACGGAAATGGCTCGAACGAGAGAACAGTACTGACTGAGGAGCCGGCAGGATGATCGACATGTCTCAGGGGACGCCGCACCGCCGGTGGCGGTATCGAGCGCAGCGGCTGGCGGGTGGATCCAGTTTCGTTGCCGGTAATCAGCTCACCCTGTTGCAGAACGGACAGGCGTACTTCCCGGCCATTGAGGCGGCGTTCGATCGGGCCCGGCATGAAATTCATCTGCAAACCTATATCTACGAAAATGACGCCACCGGACAGCGGGTGACGACCGCCCTGCGACGGGCGGTCCTGCGCGGCGTAAGGGTCTGCGTGCTGATCGACGGCTTCGGCTCCCGGAATCTGCCACCCGAGGTGCGCAAGCGGATGCGATCCGATGGGGTGAATCTGCTCATATACCGGCCCGAAATATCGCCCTGGACGTTTCGGCGCAAGCGACTGCGCCGCATGCACCGGAAAATCGTGGTGGTGGATCGGGACATCGCCTTTGTCGGCGGCATCAACATCATCGGTGACGGCACGGCCAGCGACGCCCGGGCTCCCCGTTATGACTATGCCGTCGCCGTGGAAGGGCCGCTGGTGGAGGCAATCCGTCTTGCCGCCCAACGCTTGTGGTCGCGACTGGCCTGGCGCTCTTTGCGCAAGGAATTGGCGCGCAGAGTGGAACTCCCGACTTCGACCGTTGCCGGGGGATCCATGAGCGCGGCATTCCTGCTGCGCGACAACGTTCGCCATCGCCGCGACATCGAGGCCGCGTATCTGCAGGCGATCCGGCAGGCGCAGTCCGAGATCCTGCTTGCCCATGCCTATTTTCTGCCGGGGCTCGAATTCCGCCATGCACTGGCCGGTGCCGTGCGGCGCGGGGTGCGGGTGGTGGTGCTGTTGCAGGGAAAGGTCGAATATCGTCTCGAGCATTATGCCGTGCAGGCGCTCTATGGCAGCCTCCTCGACAAGGGCATCGAAATTTACGAATACCGCAAGAGCTTTCTCCATGCCAAAGTTGCGGTGATTGACGGCCATTGGGCGACCATTGGGTCTTCGAATATCGATCCGTTCAGCCTGTTGCTTTCGCTCGAGGCCAACCTGGTCGTCGACGATGAGGTTTTTGGCGCCCGCTTTGCCAGGATGCTGAAGGAGACCGTCAAAACCGATGGCTGGCGCATAGAGGCGAAAAGCTGGAATCAACAGCCCGCCTATTTACGCTTCTTCAGCTGGCTCAGTTACGGACTGCTGCGACTGATGAGAGGGCTCAGCGGTTATGTGCGTGAAAACGACCGGGCAAGGGGCGAGTGAATGCCTGGTGCGGCAATAGTCGAGACTCCGGGTGGCCGGGGCAGGAGAGAAAGATGACGACAAAAGAAAATCCACCTGAAGTGCCAACGCCAGCGCCAAATGAACCGGCCGCAGCAGAAAATACATTCTGCGGCCAGCATCGTAAACTGCCGCCCGTCAAGGTCATCGCCGGGGAGGATGTGCCGCTGCTCGACCGGCTGTTGCACGTCGCCCTGGGGCAGGTATATGGCCTGTCTCCGGCGGCGCTGGGGCTGACCTACGCCGACTGGCTGACCCATCTTGCCCTTGCACCCGGGAAGCAGGCTGAGCTGGCCGGCAGTGCCACGGACAAGATGATGCGGCTTGCGGACCTTATGCTGCGGCAGGCGCTTGGACCAAAGCCCATGGAGTGTTGTGTCGAGCCGCTGCCGCAGGATCGCCGCTTTGTCGATCAGGGGTGGCAGGAGTGGCCCTTCAACCTGTACCAGCAGGCTTTCCTGCTAACCGAGCGCTGGTGGCAGGAGGCGACCAATGTACGCGGCATGACGCGGCACCATGCCGCCATACGGCCTTTTATCGCCCGGCAAATTCTGGATATGTGGTCGCCGCTGAACTTTCCACTGACCAATCCGCACATCATGAGAGTCACCGCGGAGCAGGGCGGACTCAACTTCTTCAGGGGCTGGCAGAATTTTATGGATGACTGGCAGCGGGCTGTTACGAAGCAGCCTTCCGCCGGAATGGAGGCCTATGAGGTGGGTGTGAACATTGCGGTGACCCAAGGCAAGGTTGTTTATCAGAACGGCTTGATCGAACTGATCCAGTATGCACCGGCCACCTCCGATGTGTATGCCGAGCCGCTGCTGATTGTCCCGGCATGGATCATGAAATATTACATTCTCGATCTTTCGCCCGAAAACTCGCTGGTGAAATATCTGGTCGAGCAGGGACATACCGTTTTCATGATTTCATGGAAGAATCCAGGCGCGGAGGACCGCGATCTCGGGAACAGGGATTATCGTGAGCGCGGCATCATGGATGCGCTCGATGCAATCAACGCGATCGTGCCGGAGCAGAAGATCCATGCCGTCGGGTACTGTCTTGGCGGGACGCTGCTGTCCATCGCGTCGGCGGCGATGGCGCGGGACGGCGATGATCGGCTCAAGAGCGTCACGCTGTTCGCGGCCCAGATCGACTTCGAGGAAGCGGGAGAATTGCTGATGTTCATCGACGAAAGCCAGCTCGCATGGCTCGAGGACATCATGTGGGAGAAAGGCTATCTCGACCGTCAGAAGATGGCAGGTACCTTCCAGTTGTTGCGTTCCCGCGATCTGTTTTGGTCGCGCATGATCGAAAACTACCTGCTGGGAGAGCGCACGCCGCCAAACGATTTGATGGCATGGAATGCCGACGCGACGCGCATGCCCTTTCGAATGCACAGCGAATATCTGCGCGAGCTGTTCCTGAATAACGACCTTGCGGAAGGGCATTTTGTTGTCGGCGGCAGGCCTGTCGCGCTGACCGATATCCGCGTGCCCCTGTTTGCCGTCGGCACGCAACGGGACCACGTCGCGCCCTGGCGTTCCGTGTACAAGATCAACCTGCTGACCGACACGGATGTGACCTTCCTGCTGACCAGCGGCGGCCACAATGCCGGCATCGTCAGCGAGCCGGGCCACCCGCGCCGTACCTATCAGGTCGCGACCCTGAACAGCCAGGACAAATTCGTTTCACCCGAAGAGTGGTGTGCCCGTACACCGACCCATGAGGGATCCTGGTGGCCGGAATGGAATGCGTGGCTGACCAAACATTCAGACGGAAAATCGAAACCGCCTGCAACCGGCGCACCGCGCAAGGGTTACCGCATCCTGCGCGATGCGCCGGGCGAGTATGTGCTGGTCAAATCGCCGGTGAAGGGGCAGGCCGGGTGAGATCGGATACCGACAGGCTCAGCTCAGGCGCCGTCAGTTGCCGTAAGGTTCCTGGCGACGCCTGCGTCCACCACGACAACCGTCGAACCGACCCCGACCCCCAGCCGTTCGATGTTTCGAGATGGTTCACGGCCTTTTCGCTCACTCCTATCCGATACCTGTACAACCTCAAAGACTACCGTCAGAGCTTTCCTTCCCGAATACCGTTGTTGACAACGCAACAAGTCGAATATCGACTTC
The DNA here is from genome assembly GCF_042661465.1 of Marinobacterium aestuariivivens. Taxonomy (NCBI): domain Bacteria; kingdom Pseudomonadati; phylum Pseudomonadota; class Gammaproteobacteria; order Oceanospirillales; family Oceanospirillaceae; genus Marinobacterium; species Marinobacterium aestuariivivens. Next base: position 3,871,702 of record NZ_JBHSWE010000001.1, read on the forward strand.
CTTGAGTCGCCGCAGGACGGCAACATCGGCAGATCGTCCGCGACTACAGCTTGCCCAGCAGCAGCAGAATCAATACCACCAACAATATCAGGCCAATCCCCCGCTCGGGGCATATCCCCATGAACGGCTATGGGGCCATGTTGGAATGGCGCCGATCAGCAATAGAATCAGAATTATCAGCAGAATGGTTCCCATCTCGTTATATCTCCGAACGTAAGCCTTGATACCAATCCGATGGCCGTTCCCGGCCCGTCAGATTCCAAATGAAAGCGCCTCTTTGTACGAAATCGTACGACTGAGTGCGACGATCCGACCTGCCTTGCATGAATCATTTCCTCACTCATCGGGATGTTGGGTTCGCACACCGGATGCAAGTACTAAGTTAGTCGCCGGGGCAGTCTCGGTCTGTACTCTGGCGTACATAACGCCAGAACTCTCCGGGTCGAACATCACTTTATGAAGCTCATTGCAGATCCCTGCACTGGCTTGCATCCTGGTGCAGCCTGCGTGCCTCCCGCTCGCATTCCCGCTGACGCTCGCTCAGGGGCAGCTGCACGTTCTCGCTTCGACCGGCGGGCGCAGATGTCGGTGGTTGGCGTACCTGCCCCTTTTGCTGAGCATTGTCTACCTTGCGCTCCAGTGGCTCCTGCTGTTGATCCGCCGGCCGGTCACTGTCGGCCTTGCGTTGCTGCCGTTCCTGCTGCTGCTTTTGCTGCTCCTGCTGCTGCATTTGTTCCTGCTGCTGAGCCGCCTTCCGGTCACTGTCGGGCTTGCGTTGCTGCCGTTCCTGCTGCTGCTTTTGCTGCTCCTGCTGCTGCATTTGTTCCTGCTGCTGAGCCGCCTTCCGGTCACTGTCGGCCTTGCGTTGCTGCCGTTCCTGCTGCTGCTTTTGCTGCTCCTGCTGCTGCATTTGTTCCTGCTGTTGATCCGCCGGCCGGTCACTGTCGGCCTTGCGTTGCTGCCGTTCCTGCTGCTGCTTTTGCTGCTCCTGCTGCTGCATTTGCTCCTGCTGCTGAGCCGCCTTCCGGTCACTGTCGGCCTTACGTTGCTGCCGTTCCTGCTGCTGCTTTTGCTGCTCCTGCTGCTGCATTTGCTCCTGCTGCTGAGCCGCCTTCCGGTCACTGTCGGCCTTGCGTTGCTGCTGCTCCTGCTGCTGCTTTTGCTCCTGCAGCTGCTGAGCCGCCTGTCGGTCGCTGTCGGCCTTGCGTTGCTGCTGCTCCTGCTCCTGCTCCTGCTGCTGCATTTGCTCCTGCAGCTGCTGAGCCGCCTGCCGGTCGCTGTCGGCCTTGCGCTGCTCCTGCTCCTGCTCCTGCTGTTGAACCGCCTGTCTATCATTCCTGGTCTTGCCGGGCTCGGGTCTTCTCTTCGGCTCGACCGAGCGATCCAGCGGCTGCGGCTGAGCGGAGTCGCCAGCGGGGCCAGAGCCCGAGGCGCGGACGTCCACGGCGTCCTTTTGCTCGCCCAGCACCCGTATATTCTTCCGACGTTTGCTGGTGCTGTCTTGTACGGTTTCGACAACGGCAGGTTCCAGCGTCCGTCCAGGCTGTTTCCGCAAGAGATTTTCGCGCTGGGAAAACGGCGGCTCGGCAGGCGGTGGCGGATTGCGTGCGACGACCCGACGGTCGAACACCTCCGGTGTCGGTTGCGCCTTGGCGACCTCGCCACTGCCGATCACGCTGCGCGTGCTGGGGGCAATAGGGGCGATACGCAGGGTTTCGCCGGATGAGATTGCCTGGCGGTCAATACGCATCGCTGCCGAACGCACCGGATGTGCATTCTCAAATACAGTGCGGGGCACCACGGTGACGGCCTGTTCCCTGTGGCGGTTGGCGTAGTCGATTGTGTCGATATTGATTGCGCCACTGGAGTAATAGTTGTTGTAGACGTTGGTGATGGTCGTGTTCTGGATCACCGTGTTGTTCACGTTGACCCGCTTGAAATAATCGCGACTGACATGATACGAGGGCACATAGACTTCTCTCGGTCCAAGCGGAAACCAGCCGATGGGGGATGCGTCGCCGCCCAGCGACAGTGACAGGCTCCAGCCGCTGCCACCGATGAAGGCAACCAGCGCCGGCGCATAGACCGGACGTACCTGGCGCGGACCCGGCACCCAACCCCATCGATTGTCGACGTGGATCCATCGGCCGTAGTGCGATGGCGCGAACCCCAGGGGGCGTTATCCACCCAGGTCCAGCCCCAGGGCTCCTGCCAGACCCAATGACCGTCGCGGTAAGGCGCCCAGTCGGCGGATATTCTGGTTGGGAACCATACGTGACCCTGACCGCTCACGGGGCGCCAACTGCCGTATTCATCCAGATCGCTGTAGCCGGCCAGATCGTCGTCGACATAGCGCAGAGACTCGGAGCGCTGGAAACGCCGGTCCCGGTCCAGACTGTAGCGGTCAAAATCGTCCTCACGGGGCAGGCCGTACAGCTGGTAGTCGTGCAAATCCGTGTCGTAGAAACGCACCGTATCGCCCGCGCGCAGGCTGAAGTGGGCGTTTTCGCCGTAGACTTCGCCCCTGCCTTCCCACACCACAATGGTGGTGTCTCCGTGTCGCGGATCGACGTCGATCCGATAGCGACCGCTGCCGCTGATGACGAATGCCAGCAGGGGGTGGCTATCTCGACTTGCTGATCCCTGTACTGGCGCCGCACGCTCAGGCTAAGCGCGCCCTGGGTCAACTGGAGCTGCACAATGCGATCGTTCAGGTCGAGAATCTCGAGGCTGCTGTTTGCGTCGATCCGCACGGCAGAGCTGCCGACCTGAAATTCGGCGCGGGCATCGCGATCGGTCCATAGCCGGTCGCCGCGAATCAACGGGCGGTTGCGCACGACACTGAGCCACTGGTCCTCGCCGGAAGGCGAATAGCTGACCTGGCCATAGCTGTCGCTCAGGTGGCCCACGCGCCCGGAAGGATCGGCATTGGCGCCGCCGGCGAACAGTGCGGCGTACAGGGCAAACAGCAGCAAGCCGACCAGGGCAGGCAACCGAATTGGATTCGACATAATGTATTCCTCCAGGCTAATGCCCGAATGACCGACTGGTCACGCGTCAATGACTTCCAAAGAGGTGGGACGTTCAGGCGGTATTACTCATTCCCTGCCATGGGAACACAATGTATTGCTCCCCGATGGACCCAACCTACAGCGCATGACCAGCAGGTTCTGTACGTTGCCGAACAAAGAGCCTGTATTTGTTCCGTCGACCCTGGATGACACAGCGGTGCTTGATCGTCTCCTGAGGTTTTAGGATCCGAGTCGGCACCATGGTTTTAATGGGGGCTGTCGCCGGCAGAGTTTGAAAGATTCAATGGCAACGTTTCCGTGATCCAGCCTGGCCGTGAAACGGTGACGTTTGCTGTAAACAGCAAACAACCGGCGTCCCTGCCGGGTTAAGAAAACGGGTCTGTTTTCGTCAATCCCGTTTATTCAATAGATTCGTTGGTTCTATTTATTCAAGGAGGCGCATCTGGCGCATTGTGTTACACCGGCCTGGTTTTTATTTTCCCTTGCCGGGCTTGGAATCTTGACTGCGGGGTGTTTGCTGTGGCTCTGTCTTGGGCTCGGTATCAAATCCTTTGGGGGCTGCTGTGCCCTTGCATTGGACTCCGCTGTATCTTTGCGATGCTGTTGCTGTTGAGCGCCCGCCTGTTGTTTTTCCTGTGGGCGCGGCTGATCCTCGCGTTTTTTTGGAGCCGTGCCGCCTTGTTCTTTACGGTTCGTGTCCATTATAACTACCTTCTGAGGGATGCTCGTAGTATGCGACATTGCAAACCAGCGAGGTGTATAACATCGCAGATACAAGGTACCGCGTCGGTGCGTTGTCGCACTTAAAGCCTTCGAATAGTCGGGGATTCAGAAATCACCCGCCCGTCAGTTGCCGATACGTATGCTGTCCAGGGACCCCAGCACGCCGAAAACCTGCAGCAGCCATAGCACCACGACGATGACGACTACGATATTCAGGATATTCTTGATTTTTCGGTCCATGGGTATGTAGGCGTTGACGAGCCAGAGCAGCACGCCAACCACGATCAGGACGATGACCAGATTAATCAGGGGCACGAGGATTCTCCTTTAGCATCATGGGGTCTCCGGCAGCGCGACCGCATCTTCGGGTACGGACAGATGTGCTTCATCTATTAACCCTCCGGGTTAAAACTCACTCGGCTGTAGCGGGCTGCCGGCGAATCGGGACAGGCGCCGGTCGCGTCTGTCCGTTTCGGGTTCAGCGGTTGATTCGGGAAATTTTGGTACCCTCGATGCTGATGCCAGCCATCAATCCCTGCTGGCTGAAAATAAACGCATAGGCGTCATGCTTCAGCGTGGATGTCGAGAGGTTCCTGGCGACACCTTCGTCAACCAGGACGACGGTTGGACCGACACCGAGTTCCCAGCCGTTCGACTCTTCGAGATAGCGAACGGCCTCGTCTGTCATCAGAAAAACGGCATATCCATAGGACTGGGCACCAAATTGCAGGCCCCAGGACCCGGTAATGGAGTTGTAATAATCGGCAACGGTCGAACCCTTGAACAAGACGCCTTCGCCATAGCTGCCGCCGAATACCAGGCCGGCCTTAACGATATTTGGAAAAACGAGTATGCCCTTGGCCGACTGCGAAAGTTTTTCCGCAACGGGTTCTGTCTGATAAAGGGTCTGCAGGGCCTGCAGCGAATCCCTGTCCAAATCCTCGGCGGTTGCCGCCCTGGCCTGATTCATCACCCCCATTGCGACGAGGGTGGCCGTCATGAGTATGAGCGCGAGAACATGGCGTTGTATGCTGTACATGTCAAAACTCCTCCCGGGTTGGGATCCTGTTCATACGCCGGCTGATGGATAAGTCCATTGCGCGCCTTCATGTCGCAACCGGTTCTTCGCCGCACAACTTCCTGCGCAGCGGCAGCCTGGAGCCATTGGATGGAACTCCGGATGTCATCACAAGGCTAACCGTCTGAAAGGCGCGGGTCTGTACGCCGGCGCACAAAACGCCACAAGCGGGGTCCACCGAGGAGAGCGTAGCGGCGTGCCGGTCCTGATATCGGATCCTGCCCCGACGGCGTCGGAATATAGCCTCCCGGGTGTGCGTCAGCGTACCGACGTGGGGCGGTCATCCGATTAGGCTTGGGTAGCTGTAAATGGAGACATCGATTGGCGATTTCTCCCCTGAGATCCGGAACAGGAGGCGTACGACATGAACTGGGATATCATTGAAGGCAACTGGAAGCAGTTCAAGGGCAAGGTGAAAGCACAGTGGGGCAAGCTCACCGACGATCACCTCGATGAGATTGCCGGCAAGCGTGACGAGCTGGCGGGCAGGATCCAGGAGGCTTACGGCGTATCGAAAGACGAAGCCGAAGCGCAGATCAAGCGGTTTGAAGAGCAAACCAAGGACTAGTCGTCACGCGTATCGCCGCACCTAAAGCAGCGACAGCTGATCCCCGGCCTGCGGCGGCACCTCGAACAGGTCGGTGCGCAGTTCGATACCGAGCCGGGGCTGCAGGCCATGGCGTTTGAGGGCGACGCGAAAGCGCTGGGCGATCATTTCGGCGAAGACGCCTTCGCCGCGCATGCGGTTGCCGAAACGGCTGTCGTTCTCGCGACCGTTGCGGCTCTGGCGGATCAGGCTCATCACATGTTCGGCCCGCTCCGGGTAGTGGCAGTCGAGCCATTCGCGGAACAGGTCCTTTACCTCACGGGGCAGACGCAGGAAGACGAAGCCCGCCGAGCGGGCACCGGCCGCGGCACTGGCTTCGAGGATGGACTCCAGTTCGCGGTCGTTGATCATCGGAATCAGCGGCGCGACCAGCACGCCGACCGGCACCCCGGCGGCGGAGAGTTGGTGGATCGCATCGAGGCGGGTGCGCGGGCCTGCAGCGCGCGGCTCCAGGGTGCGCTTCAGTTCCGGGTCCAGGGTGGTCATGCTGATCATCACCGAGCAGAGCTGCTGCTGCGCCATCTCCGCGAGGATGTCGAGGTCGCGGGTGATCAGTGCGCCCTTGGTGATGATCGAAAACGGATGGCGGAAGCGGACCAGTACTTCGAGCAGCTCGCGGGTGATGCGCCGCTGCTGCTCCAGCGGCTGGTAGGGATCTGTGTTGGCGCCGAGGGTGATCGGCCTGCAGCGATAGTGCTTCGCACGCAGCTCCTGCTCCAGCCGCTCGGCCGCGCCTTCCTTGCAGATGATATGGGTCTCGAAATCGAGCCCCGGCGACAGATCCCAGTAGGCATGGCTCGGACGGGCGAAACAGTAGATGCAGCCGTGCTCGCAGCCGCGATAGGGATTGATCGACTGCTCGAAGGGGACGTCCGGCGACTGGTTGCGGCTGATGATCGTCTTCGGCCGCTCCTCTATCTGGACGGTGGCGATGCGCGCCGGCACCTCGCCGTCGTCGACGGGCTCGAGGTCGCTGCGGGTCGGCGCGAAACGGTTGGCCGGATTGGAGAGGGCGCCGCGGCCCTTGAGCGGTTTCGACATCCCGGTACCCCTGGAATTAAGTACTGTTTAAATATACAGTATAATTATGCATTGGGGCGAGCATCACTCTCAGGGCAATCGCACTACCTGACGACTGTGAGTGCCAGTCCGGGCGGGCGGTACCGTTTCCGGGCGACACGCTTTACGTCGTCCCTGACCGCTCGGCTGCCGCCCTCCCTGGCGGCAGACGGTCGCCCTGAAGCGGTACCCCCACCCCTCGACAGCGCGGTGCCAACCGACAGACGCACCGAACCCGGTTCGCTACCCGACAATGGCCAGGCATGCCGGCGGCGAGAACCCTCAGTGCACTCGCGGCGTCAGCTGCAGCACCGAGGCCCGGAAGGCGTCGTCATAGGCAGCACGCAGCCGCTTATTCTTGACCCCGGGTTTGGAGCCCCTGGCCTGGCGCAGGAGGTTCAGGGCGAAGCGCCGGATGAGGGCCGGATTCTGCGCTGCATGTCCGATTCTTGCCCTTGACGGGTCCTCTGCCTTCCCAGTCATCCATGCCGGAGAGTATTGCACAAAGGGCGATACTGAGGATGTCCGACAGCCCATGCAGCTTGTTTTGCGTGGTCCGGCGCGGATCGGGGAGGGATTCGAAGAAAGGCTTGGGGTTCGGCAGCATGGCAACGGTTTCTGCAAATGCCGGAATTAAGCAGTTTTCGTACCGGCACCGGGCTCTCCGAGGCTGATGTGGTCGACCCTGACGATCTTGTCATCGCCTCGTGATAGTGCGATTGCCCTAGCATCACTCTAATGATAGATATCGTGACTAAGCTGTGCTGTGCCCAGAGAGCAATCAACCAGAGGAGCGAGTGTCATGAGCGTTAAACCGATACCCGAAGGCTTTCACACGGCGACCCCTTATCTGGCGATCAAGGGGGCGGGGGAGGCGATCGATTTCTACAAGCGGGCCTTCGGCGCCACCGAGCGTTTTCGCATGAATACCCCGGACGGCGGCGTCGGCCACGCCGAGATCGTCATCGGCGACAGCTGTATCATGCTGGCTGACGAGTGCCCCGAATCCGGCTTCCAGAGCCCGGCGAGCCTGGGCGGCTCGAGTTTCGGGCTGCACCTCTACGTCGAGGACGTGGACGCGCGCTTCGAGCAGGCGGTGGCGGCCGGTGCGACGGTCCTGCGGCCGGTACAGGATCAGTTCTACGGCGACCGTCTCGGTGCCCTCAAGGATCCGTTCGGTCATGTCTGGTTCGTCTCGACCCACAAGGAGGATCTGACCGAAGCGCAGATTGCCGAGCGGGCCCGGGCGATATTCCAGCAGAGCGGAGACTGATCCGGCCGCGCCATTGCACAGGTGCGGTCGTCACCACCATCCCCGGCGCTTGAACTGGATCACCATGCCGAGGGCGATCAGGATCATCAGGCCCCAAATCAGAAAGTAGCCCCAGGACCATTCCAGTTCCGGCATGTGGCGGAAGTTCATGCCGTAGACGCCGACAATGAAGGTCAGCGGTATGAAGATGGTGGCGATCATTGTCAGCAGTTTCATCACCTCGTTGAGACGCTGGCTGACGGTCGACAGCGAGGTATCGTGGAGGCTCGCGAGAATATCGCGGTAGCCCTCGACCATCTCGATGGTCTGGACGATATGATCGTAAAGGTCGCGCATGTAGATACCGGTTTCCGGTGCGATCAGCGGCGAGTCGCTCTTGTCGAGAAAGCCGATCTCTTCGCGCAGCGGCCAGACCGCCTTTCGCACCCGGATAGCGTCGCGTTTGAGGCGGTGTATCTCCTGGATATGCGAGGTTTGCGGCGAGTCGAGGATCGCTTCGTCGAGGCTTTCGATATAGTCGCCGAACTGCTCCAGCGCGAGAAAATAGTGATCCACCACAGCATCGGCCAGGGCGTAACAGAGATAGTCGGGACCCTGTCCGCGGATGCGACCTTTTTTCAGCCGGATGCGTCTGCGCACCGCATCGAAAACGTCGCCCCCGTCCTCGAGAAAGGTCAGCACGAACCCCTGACCCAGGATCAGGCTGATATGCTCGATCTCTACGGCATTGCGCTCGGCATTGTAGCGCAGCATTTTCAGGGCGATGAACAGATAGTCGTCGTATTCCTCCACCTTGGGGCGCTGGGTGCTGTTGACGATATCCTCCAGCGTCAGCGGGTGCAGTTCGAAGACCGAGGCGATTTCGGTGATCAGGCCGACATCGTGCAGACCGCCGACATTGACCCAGGTAACGCTGTCGCTTGCGCGCAGCCGCCGGCAGTCGTCGGAGTTCACGTCGTTGTATTCGTCGAGCCGGGCCCGGGTGTAGTCCAGAATCTGAATCCGCGCCTGGTCGAGCTTGCGTTCGCCGACGAACACCGGCGTGCCGGGCGACAGGCCCGGCTGTGTCGTCCAGGTATCGGTCGCCGGCACCGGGTCGGACGGGGTGCTGATGGGCATGGCGGGGGCTCCTGTTCGGGTTCGAGTCCGGGGATTCCTGACTGTCTCCAAGTGAAGACCAAAGCATGGCGGCTGCGCCAGTCCCGGATTGAATTGTCTGCGGCCAGACCGGGCGCTCCTGTCGAGATGTCCGTGTGCCGTCACCGGGACCGGACCAGGACGCCGAGGCCGGCTTCTTCCAGGGCGCCATCGAGCAATTCCTGGACGTCGAATCCATCCTCCATGGTCAGCGCTTCATCGAGCAGTTCCTCGCCCGGCGCTGCGTGAAGCTGCGGATGACCCACTTGATGCGCGCCAGACTGGTCGGATTCATGCTCAGGGAGTCGGCGTCCATGCCCAGCAGCAGCAGCGCCGACGCCGGATCGCCGGCCATCTCGCCGCAGACACTGACGGGCGTGCGTTGCCGGTGTGCGCCTTCGATCACCTGGCGAACGGCATTGATCACGGCGGGGTGCAGGCTGTCGTACGGCGTCGCCACCTCGGCATTGTTGCGGTCGACGGCGAGCAGGTACTGGGTCAGGTCGTTGGTGCCGATCGAGAGGAAATCCACGCGCCGTGCCAGGGCTTCGGCCAGGTAGACCGCAGAGGGCACCTCGATCATCACGCCGACCCGCGCCTTTGCCGTCGCCACACCTTCTTCCAGCAGCTCGCGATGGGCGCGGGCCAGCAAGCCGAGGGCCTCGTCGACCTCGCCGACCTTGCTGATCATCGGAAACAGCAGCTGCAGGTTGTTCAGCCCCGCGTTGGCCCGCAGCAGGGCGCGCAGCTGCATCAGAAATATTTCCGGATGGTCCAGCGTAAAGCGGATGCCCCGGCACCCGAGCGACGGGTTTTCCTCCTCGACCGGGAGGTAGGACAGGATCTTGTCGCCGCCCACATCGAGGGTGCGCATCGTCACCGGTTTCGGCGCAAAGGCCTCCAGCACCCGGCGATAGAGCGGGTACTGCTCCTCCTCAACCGGCAGGGATTCGCGTATCAGGAAGGGAAACTCCGTGCGGAACAGGCCGATGCCCTCGCCGCCGCTGGCCTGGGCGAACGGAAGCTCGTCGACCAGGCCGATATTGACGTGCAGAGGTATGCGGACTGCGTCCCGCGTTATGGCCGGCAGCGCATGCAATGCCTGTAGTCGGGCGCTCAGATCCCGCTCATCGCCCAGGCGTTGCCGGTAGGCCCGGAGCACGCTGCGCGAGGGGCGAATATGGATGCGTCCCCGGTTGCCGTCGATCACGGCGGCGCGACCGTCGAGCCGCCCCAGGGCAGGGCGGCCAGGCTCGTGACCGCCGGGATGCCCATCGCCCGTGCCATCACGGCGGTATGGGACAGGGTCGAGCCATGCTGGCTGACGATGCCGCAGAGGCGATCGAAGGGCACGGCGGCAATATCGGTTATGCCCACCGTCTCGCCCATCAGGATGCAGTGTTTGGGGTATTGCCTCGGGGCAGGGCTGCGGGCTTGCATATGGGTCAGGACACGGTCGCCGAGATCGCGGATATCCTCTGCGCGGGCACGCAGATAATGGTCGTCCATGTTTTCGAAGACCCGGGCGTGGTCGGCAATGGTGTCGCGCCAGGCGCCGGGTGCCCAGTTGCCGGCCTGAATGCGCTGCAGGGTGTCGGCAGTCAGGCTGTCGCTTTCAAGCAGTTTGACGTAAACGTCGAACAGCGCGAGCTCGTCGTCGGGCAGCTCCCCCGCCAGTCGCGCGCTGATGGCGTTCAACTCCTCCCGGGTGGCGTTCAGCGCGCAGGCGAAAGCAGCCGCTTCGGCTTCGTTGTCCGGGACGCTGCGATTCGCAACGGAGGTCAGTCTGGGCTGTGGGTCGAGCAGTGCGATGGTACCGACCGCCACGCCCGGCGCCGCCTGAATGCCCTGAATATAGGTGCTGTCCGAAGCCCCGCCGTTCAGTTGCCTGAGGACGTTACCCAGGGCTGCCGCCTCGTGGATCACTTTCGCCAGCTGGGCCGCAAGGGTGACGAACAGTGCCACGTCCTCTTTATCGAACGGGCAGGGCGCGCTTTTCCAGGCGACCAGAACGCCCAGCACCCGATGGTAGTGGATGAGGGGAACGCCGAGCACCGCCGCGTAGCGTTCCTCCCCGGTATCGCCCGAGCAGAGGTAGCGGGGGTGACTGGCCGCATTGGCGAGGTTGATCAGTTCCCGGCGCTCGCCGACCCATCCCACGATGCCTTCGTCGAGACCCAGCCGTACATGGCCGATTGCACCGGCATTGAGCCCATCCGCGGCCATCAGGGTGTAGTGGTTCTCGTCGGCGAGATAGACGGCGCAGGCATCGATCGGTATGGCCTTCTTGACCAGGCGCACGATGAGCATGAGCGCCTCGTCGAGATCCCTGGCGGCCTGGACCTCCTTCAGGATACGCCGCAAGGTCACAAGCATTGGGTTCACCCCTGGGAACGAAATATCGACGGTGGAGGATTTTCGCGGTCAAGCGGCGTTTCGGGCCGGACCGATAGCAGGCTCCTGCTTCAAGTGTACTCCTGTGCCGGGTGTCTGTCGGATATATCGCAGATACCGCAAGCGGCTACGCTTTAGGGAGGTAAAGAGGAGCGGCCGTCGTGATTCCATCCATTGCATTATCGCTGTTGCTGATGGCGGGAGCCTGTGCCGCCGAAGTACAGCTGTACGAAGTGCCCTTGGGCGAGGGCTCGGCACCCCACGGCGTCATCCAGGGTCCGGCTGGTGCTGATCCGTACCCGGTAGGCTGACGGGAGGCGCCGGTTTGTCACTGGTGGATCCGGAGCTGATCCGTCGGTTGGTCTGAGGCTGAAAGCCGAAGCCCAACACCGGCTGATGATGCAGCTTCGCTGGCATTCGCTCATGCAATGCCAGGCTTCCCACCGTCCATGGCGGTTGCTGCGCTCTGCGGCATCCTACGGCGCTGGAAGCCGGTCAGCGGCGGTTGAAGGCCTGGAATTCCTTCTCGACTATCTGTTCCAACGCCTGGCTGCGGGTCGAATGTGACAGGTAGGCGAGGGTGTCGGAGCGGGTCGGTTCCAGCCGGTAGAAGCCGCCGTGGGTCGAAAGCTCCGGCAGGGCGCCCAGTATGCGGTAGCTCCCCATCGGCGTCAGCGCCAGGGTCTTGTTGCTGCCGTAGGCGAAGCCCACCAGCGGATGCTGGGTGGTCGAGGCGATCTCGCCATATTCCGGATCCCAGGTGTATTCGATGACCCAGAACTCCAGCGACGGGTTGGTGATGACTGCATAGCTGGAATCTATTCCGCTCATGGCCGGCTAATCCTCCTGATGTCCATTTTCTCGGTCCGGCGGTCGGACACCCGATGTCCGCATCATAACCCAGAATCGCGGCCGATGCCGAGGCTCCGTTCGGCAATCGCCGGCGACCCGTTCCGGCTCAATGCTTGCCGGGCGCCAGCGGTACGCCCTGGCGCTCCCGGTAGATGTAGGCCTGGATGGCATTCATCTCCGGGCTGTCGGCGGCCAGGGTTCGCCTTCGAGCGGGTTGCGCAGGCACCAGTTGATCATCTCCCAGATAGGTACGACCCGCCCCAGCTGTTTCTGGAACTTGGGGTAGGTTTCCGGGTGGGTGTTGGCGGCATTGGGGTGGCACTGGGCGCAGGCAACGCCGTTGGTGCCGAGGTCCGGACTGGTCCAGAGCTTGCGGCCCTCGTCTGCGACCTCGTCGAATTGCGCCTGCCAGCGGGCGACGTCCCCGGCGCTGAACTCGTCGGCCAGCGCCGGCTGGACGATGAGCAGGCCGGCGAAAAGGGCATGTCGTATATTCATGGTCTGGAATCCCTCAGTAGTGGGTCTGGGACGGGATGCGGGCATCGGTGCTCTGGTAGTCCCGGTCGACCGGGTGACCGCTTTGGTCGTCCCAGGCGACGGTGCGGTTCTGGTTGCTGTAAAGGTTGAAGCGCACATCGGCACGCCCCGAGTGCAGGTTCATGAACTGCCAGCCGGTGGCGTCGCGCTCGTCGAAGGGGTCGGCGCGGTTCATCGGCACCGTCAGGATCGGCACATGGCTGCCGGCCTGGGAATAGCTGTCCGGATAGGGCCAGGGCCAGGCGGTGGACATCACCGAGCTGAAGGCGATGTTGCCGATCTGGTTGTACTGGATCTGGTGCACGTGACCGTAGATGACGTTGGCACGGTCGAAGCGCGCCAGAAGTTGCTGTACCTCGTCGGCATCCTCGGTCCAGAAGTTCCAGCCTTTGTAGATCTTCTGGATCGGCGAATGGGAGAACACCACCACCGGCGTCTTACTGTCGAGCCCGGCCAGGTCCTGCTTCAGCCATTCGATCTGCTTCTGGCCGACCATGAAGGGCGAGCCGTTGGGGTTGTCGAGGCCGGCCATCTCGACCATGCGTCGCTCGGCCGACTCCCAGCGATCGAAGGTCCAGTCGTCGTAGGTGAGGATGCTGTTGAGCACCACGAAGTGCACGCCCTTGTGGTCGAAGCTGTACCAGTGGTCGCCGAACAACTCGCGCCAGTACTCGCCGAGGTCCAGGTAGTAGTCGTGCTCGCCCATCACCATGTAGACCTTGCCGTGGAGCGCGGCCAGCATTTCGGCGCCGTGGTCCAGTTCCGGCTTGTTTCCGAGCTGCGCCAGGTCGCCGCCGAAGACGATGAAGTCGGGCCGCGGTACCAGCAGGTTGGCCTCGGCAACGGCGCGCTTCAAGCCCTGGTCCCAGTTGCGCACGAAATCGTTGCCCTTGATCTGCTGGATATGGGAATCCGAAATATAGGCGAAGGTGAAATCCTGGCTGGACTCGGCGAAGGCGAGCCGTACCAGGCTGATCGGCAGCATGCCGGCAATCAGGGCGGTGGAACCGAGTTGCAGAAAGTGTCGTCTCGAGGAACTCATGATTGGGGCCTCCTTCAGTTGCCGGACTCGATGCCGGGGGAGGTCAGGGATTCCATGAAGCTGACCAGGTCGTCGATCTGTTCGTCGGTCAGATCGAGGGGGCGCATTGCACCGCTGAGAAAGGGCGTGATCGGCTTGTCCTCGGTCTCGGCGCCGCCGTTGTTGTAGTGCACGACCACATCGCGCAGGTTGTCGATACTGCCGTCGTGCATGTAGGGGCGGTCAGGTCGACGTTGCGCAGCGTCGGCGTCTTGAAGCCGCCGAGATCGCTGAGCTCGTCGCTGACGGCGAAGCGCCCGAGATGTGAAGTGTCCGCGTCCGACAGCACGGCGACGTCGACATCGATACCTTCGGCCTTGGCCTTGAGAAAGGCCTGGGCCAGCGGTGCGACCTTGTCACCCAGGTCGTTGACCCCGACGCCGATGTTGTGGAACTTGTGGTCGGTGAAGAGTGCATGGTCCTGCTCGATGGTATGGCAGGCGACACAGCGGCCCTGGTTCATGAAGACGTCGAAGCCGCGTTTCTGGGCCTCGGTCAGCGCCGACTCGTCGCCACCGAACCAGAAGCGGTCGAAGGGGCTGTCGCCGGCGATCCGGGTGCGCTCGAAGGCCGCGATGGCCCGCAGCACCTCGTCCATCGACACCTGGTCGCCGCTCTTGCCGAAGACTTCCTGGAAAGCCTGCCGGTAATCGTCATCGCCGGCGATGGTATCGAGAATCGGCTGGTGGTCCCTGAGCCCCATCTCCACCGGATTGACGAACGGATGGCGTGCCTGATCCTCGAGGCTCGGTGAGCGGCCGTCCCAGAACTGGGTCCTGTTGTAGGCGGCGTTGAGTACGGTCGGGGCGTTGCGGGTGCCGGTGAGGCCCTCGATGCCCTCCGAGACCTGCAACGGACTGTCGGTGAAGGCCTTCTTCGGGTCATGACAGGTGGAACAGCTCACCTCGCCGGTGGCGCTGAAACGGGTATCGGTAAAGAGCTTTTCGCCCAGGGCGATCTTGGCATCGCTCTGGGGGTTGTCCGCTGGAATCGGGACTTCGGGCAGTCCCAGCGGGGCGGCGGTACTGCCGAAAGCGATCAGCGCCAGCGGCAGGATCAGGTACTTTCTCATTATGGGGACCCTCCTCGTTGAAGAGGCACCAGACTGCTTCCTCCTGAACTGGGTACCGTTTACATAAGTAAAGACGAATTTAAGGCGGGTGCAAACGCGTACAGGCAGATTCCCCGGCCAAGACGCACAGTTTTAGCCTTAAATGAAACTTCGGCAATTTGTCATTATCTGATAAGTGGAGGAAGTTGATCTGATTGATGTTTTTGTTCAATGCAAACGGACTGTCTGAATGGCTCATAAGCAACCGGACGACCGGTTGGGAGGTGTACTATGAACATTGCGCAGTTCAGAGAACATTGGCGTGACTGGCTGATGCTGGTGCTGGGGGCCTGGCTCCTGGTGTCCCCCTGGCTCCTGGGCATCGCCGGTGCAGAATCCACTATGATCCTGTGGAATGCCGTGATCGTCGGCGTTGCGGTATTGGTGTTCGCCGTTGCTGTACTCAGGAAGACGCAGGTCTGGGAAGAGTGGGTACTGCTCGCACTGGGGGCCTGGCTCATCCTTTCCCCCTTCCTGCTGGGATATGCCGGCGTCACGACTGCTCTTTGGAACAGCGTGATCGTTGGGCTGCTGGTGGCAGCTGACTCGGTGTGGTCGCTTATTGTCATGCTGGGTCATGGCGGACGCAAGACGGTCTGACAGCGGGGCGTACATCCGCGCCAACAAGCGGGGGAAGGCTTTACGGAGCCTTCCCCTTTTATTCTTTAAGACATCACGCTTGCCTGTGAGAGCGACTGCCCATATTGGGTTTTCGGCGGCCGGGGACATAGACTTCGAGTATCCGATACGGGACTCCGGCGGCCAATGATCCGATCCAAATTCGCAATTACGCGACTCGTTCTGTTGCCCTATGGCACGCTATTGGCGCTCTACTTGCTGACGGTTGGGGGAGGCGGTACCTGGCTGTACTATCAGGTCCGCGCTGTCCAGACCGAACTGGTGGTCGATGAGGTTCTGACGGCGATCGAGCCCCTGGCCTCGGAGCTGCGCCAGGTTGATGCCATTGCCTTTGTGCGACAACGCGAGCCCAGGCTTATACGGGAGGTCGAGACACTCTTCAGGCGCATTCCCGCACTGCGCAATATTAGGATCCGCGGAGCCGATGGCGGTGTTCGTCTGGATAGTGGTAGCGATGGAAAGATCCTCATCCGGACGACATCACCGCTGCCAGCCGATACCGGATCGATAGAGAGCTTTTCGTCAATGGCGCGGCGCCTGCATGCCGAGTCGAGCGCGCTGTTTCTCATTCCGTTTGACCTGTACGCGCAACCGGCCACCCAGATACGACTGGAGTTTACGTTCGACCGTATCATGATGCTGTCGAGAGTCAACGACGGCCTGACCAGGATTCGTCATGCGGTCATGGGCTTTGGTCTTGCCGGAGCGCTGGGCATCCTGCTCGCGCTGGGGATTACGCTCAGGGCCATGCACATGACCCGCAGACTGGAGGAGCATTTCCAGGAGATTTACCAGCGAGCCGCCCTGACCGGGATGGCGGCCCAACTGGTGCACAGCCTGCGCAATCCGCTGGCCGCACTGCGTGCCAACGTCAAGGCTTTGCTGGTGTCGCCGGCGCAGACCGCCGAGATCGTCGAGGAGCTTGACCATGATATTGTCAGCCTGAACGACCGGCTGACCGCTTTTCTGAAGCTGACGAGGCGACATGACGAACCTTTCGAGCCGGTGGATCTGCGCGAGCTGGCGGAAGAGGCGGCGCGCCTGGCGGAACCGGCCCTGGCCGAAAGGGGCCTCGCGACAGAGCTCGATATTCCATCGGGGCTTTCCCGCCCCGAGGTGCAGAGGACTGCCATTTGCGATGCGCTGGTCAACCTGTTGCACAATGCGGCCGAGAGCGGACAGTTGCAGGGCAAGGTCCGGATCAGGGCTCGGCAACAGGGCGAGGTGCTGAAAGTCCTGGTGGAGGACTCGGGGCGGGGCATCCCTGCGGATCAGCTGAGGCATATCTTCGATGCCTTTTACACCACCCGGGCTGACGGCAACGGCCTGGGGCTGGCCATCGTGCAGCGGATCCTGGCCGCCCATGGCGGACGCGTGGCGGCTGAAAGCCGCAAAGAAGGTGGTGCCAGAATCGTGCTGACATTGCCATTACGGCAACAGGAGACCCCCTCGTGGTGGAACAGACTGAAAAAGAGCTTCCCGACCTGAGCGGCCTTTCGCTGCTGGTGGTGGATGATGACCCGGGTATCGTCCGGGGATTCATTCGGGTGCTGGCGGGACTCGGGGCCGAAGTGTCCGGGGTCGGTTCCCTGCGAGAGGCCCGGGCCTCGCTCGACGAGGCATTGCCGGACGCGTTGCTCGTCGACCTGCAGCTCAAGGACGGTAACGGTCTTGCGCTGCTGCCGGATTATCTTGGCCGCCGACCCGACGGCGCTTTTTACATGGTGACCGGTCACGGCAGTATCGACAATGCCGTGGCGGCGCTGCGCCAGGGGCACGGAACTATTTCGAGAAGCCGGTCGACCCGATCGCGCTTGCATCTCAGCTGGAGGCGGACCTCGCGGGCCGCCGGCACCGCGACAGCCTGGCACGGACGCTCGAGCCGTATCTGATGTTCGAGGATCCGGCTATGACCGAAGCACTGAGCGACCTGCCGCTATTTGCCGGCAGTGACGAGCCGGCGCTGATCCAGGGGAGACCGGCACCGGCAAGGAGCTGGTCGCGCGAGCCCTGCATGGAATAGGGTCCCGCTCGCAGGGGCCCTTCGTGGCCGTCAACTGCGGCGCCATTCCCGAAAGCATGCTTGAGGCGGAACTGTTCGGATTCGAAAAAGGCGCCTTTACCGGTGCCGGCCGGCAGCATCGCGGGCGCTTCGAACAGGCTCACCGGGGCACCCTGCTGCTCGATGAAATCGGCGAAATGCCACTGGCGGCACAGGTCAGCCTGTTGCGGGTGCTGGAGGAAAAAGCGGTCAGCCGGATCGGTGGCGAACAGCCGGTTCCCGTCGATGTCCGCGTGATCGCCGCGACCCATCAGCCACTCGAAGAGCGGGTCGACGCAGGCCTGTTTCGCGAGGATCTGCTGTTTCGTCTCAACGTCCTGCTCGTCCGGCTTCCGCCGCTGCGCGACCGCCCCCGCGATATCGAACTGCTGGCCAGGCATTTTCTGGCCAGGAGTCGGCGCGACATGGGCGACAGGGCGGCACCGCCGCGCCTGAACGCCGGTGCCGTCGACTGGCTGCAGGCCTATCCCTGGCCCGGCAACGTGCGTGAGCTCCGCAATCTGATGGCGCGGCTGGCGGTACGCCTGGTGTCTGCGAAGTGAGTGCCAGCATGCTGGCGCCGCTGCTGTCCGAGCGCAAGGTCGACAGAGTCCGGCGCGACGACGGCATCCTGATCCCGCGGGGAACCAGCTTGGCCGATGCCGAATGGCTGCTGATCGATGCCGCCCTCCAGGACAGTGGCTACAACCGCTCCCGGGCAGCCAGGTTGCTCGGTATCGGCGAGCGCACCCTGCGGCGCAAGCTGAACAAATCCTGATCTCATCACGCCGCTGTCGGGGTCGCTGGTCCGCGTCCCGATGCGGCCAATCTGGCCGGTGTCGGACCGGCTGATGCGGCCGTTCTGACCGCTCTGGCCTGTGCCGGGGGCGGCCAGGCCCGAAAAATGGTCAGCGACAATCTGGTATGAAGGTTGCCTTATCTTAAGTGGAACATCGGAGACGGTGGTAACTTTCATCAAGCCAACAGGAGGTGTGACATGTTCGGCAATCTTGGTGTTTTCGATCGTGACCTCTTCGGCCAGATGGAGCGCATGCGCCGTGAGATGGAACAGTTGTTTGGGGACTGGCGCGGCGCCAGCGGCATACGTTCGGTGGCTGCCGGCAGTTTCCCGGCCATCAATATCGGCGGTTCGCCGGAGCAGGTCGATGTTTATGTCTTCGCGCCCGGCATCGATCCGAAGCAGTTGGATGTTTCGCTGCAGCAGAATCTGCTCACCCTGACGGGCGAACGTCCACTCAGCTATCCGGAATCGGTACAGTTCTATCGCCGGGAACGTTTCGACGGCAAGTTCCGGCGCGTCCTGTCGCTGCCCGAAGATGTGGATCCGGACAAGGTGACCGCGCACTATCGCGACGGTGTGCTGCATATCCAGGTCAAGCGGGCCGAGACGGTCAAACCGCGCCGTATCGAAGTGCAATAACGTCGTCTGAGTCGAGTATCGAGGAGGTGAATCATGGACACCAGCAAAGATATTCAAACCCGCCGGAAAAGCGAGTTGCAGTCGCAGGGCGAACAGGAGGTGTTTTTACGGCCCGCCGTGGATATCTACGAGGATGACAAGGGCATCACCCTGATAGCCGATCTGCCCGGGGTCTCCCGTGACCGCCTGAACCTGCAGCTGGAGGGCGAGACGCTGTCGATCGAGGGCGAGATGGTCGTCGAAATGCCCGAAGGCATGGAGGCCCTGTATGCCGACGTCAAAACGACCCGTTTCCGCCGCAGCTTTACGCTGAGCCGGGAACTGGAAAGCGATCAGATCCACGCCAGTATGAAAGACGGGGTCCTGACGCTGCAGCTGCCCAAGCGAGCCGAACTCCAGCCGCGCCGGATCGAGATCAGTGCGGCCTGATGGACGACTCCCCGACAGGCTTTGGCGCCTTGGGCACCAAAGCCTGTCTGTAACCGACTGCCGACGGTGTAGCCGCTATGGACGCTGCGCTCTCTGTCCAGCTGATCCTGATCCTGACCCTGAGTACCGTGGCTGTTGCCCTGTTTCAGCAGCTGCGGCTTTCCCCCATCCTCGGTTACCTCACCACCGGGGTGCTGGTGGGGCCATCGGTACTGGGTTGGATTCCGGACAGCCAGACCATCCAGCCGCTGGCGGAGCTGGGCGTTGTACTGTTGATGTTCACCATCGGGCTCGAGTTCTCTCTGCCACGGCTGTTGGCCGCGAAGCAGCTGGTGCTCGGGCTCGGTTTTGCCCAGGTCGGGCTGACGGCCCTGCTGTTCGCAGCAGCCGGCGGCTGGTGGTGGGATCTCTCGCCGGGCGAGGCCTTTATTGTCGGTGGCGCCCTGGCGATGTCATCGACCGCGATCGTGCTCAAACAGCTGGGCGAGCAGATGGAACTGCAGACGCATCATGGACGGGTCGCGACCGGAATCCTGCTGTTTCAGGATCTGGCGACCGTTCCGATGCTGGTGGTGCTGCCGGTTCTGGCGGCGGACCCGGCCCGCCTGGCCGGGCAATTGAGCCTTGCGCTCGCCAAGGCGGCACTGGTGTTCGGCGGCCTGGTCCTGATCGGACGCTGGCTGTTGCCGTCCCTGTTGCACTGGGTCGCGTCGAAACGTTCACTGGAGCTGTTCATGCTGGTCGCCCTGTTGTTGGCGGTGTCCGCGGCCGCTCTGACCGGGCTGGTCGGGCTGTCGCCGACGCTGGGCGCCTTCATGGCCGGCATGCTGCTGGGGGAGACTCTGTTTCGTCATCAGATCGAGGCGGATATCCGGCCATTCCGTGACCTGATGCTGGGGCTGTTTTTCGCCACCATCGGCATGCAGCTCGATATGTCTGTCCTCTTCCGGGCGCCGCTTGCGCTGGGCCTGATTCTGCTGCTTCTGTTGCCGGGCAAGGCGGTCATACTGGTGCCTCTGGTACGGTTGTTCGGCCTCTCCGGCCCGGTGGCGCAACGCGCGTCCCTCACGCTGGCGCAGGGAGGGGAGTTCGGTCTCCTGCTGGTTTCCAGCGCCCTGGCGCTGGACGTGCTGGAGCCGCCGCTGGCCCAGCCATTGCTGGGGGAATTGTCCTCAGTATGGCGTTCGCGCCGGTGTTGCTGCGATATGGCGACGTTCTGACAAGGCTGGTCCCGACGGGTCGGCCGGCTGCGAACGGCGAAGACGCCGAAGCGCAGATCGCCGAGGCCAGCAGCGACTTCGACAACCATGTCATTGTCTGCGGCTATGGCCGCCTTGGGCAGAACCTGGTGCGTCTGCTGACCGAAGAGGGAGTCCCGGCGCTTGCACTGGACCTCGATGCGGAACGGGTCCGTCAGGCCGCGGCGGTGGGCGAGCCGGTGCTGTTCGGCAACGCCCTGCAACCGGGCATTCTGCGGGCGGCCGGAGTCGAGCAGGCGAGTGCACTGGCCATCACGATCGAAGATACCGCGCTGGCCGGCCGTATCCTCGGTTATGCCCGTCATCTGCATGAGGCGCTGCCGATACTGGTGCGCAGCACAAGCGGTCGCGAGGACGATGCGCTTGTACAAGCCGGGGCCACGGTCTTTCCCGAAGGCCTGGAGTCCAGTCTGGCCTTTGCCGGTCAACTGCTGGTCCTGCTGGGCATCCCGCCGTCCCGTGTCGAGGCGCGACTCAATGCCGTCAGAGCGGACGATTATGCCCCGCTGCGCACCTTCTTTCACGACTCGCAGGAGCAGGCCAGCGGGGCTGATGCCAGGATTATCCGGTACAGACAAGGGCCGTCGTTATCGAGGAGGGACATCGAGCCGCGGGACGCACGCCACAGGAGCTGGGACTCGCCGAGCAGGGTGTCGACCTGGTCGATGTACGACGTGGGGCTTTGCGAGTGCCGGGCCGTCTGCTGGATACCCGTCTGAGGCCGGGGGATGTTCTGCTGTTGACCGGGAAGCGGGAAGCGCTCGACCGGGCAAGCGCACGGTTGCTCGAGGGCGCCTGACAGGGTGTTGAAATGCGTTGGCGCTCGCCTGGTGACCCACGACCAGCGTACGAACGAAGGAGACCATCATGAAAAAATCATTGATTACCGTCATTACGCTACTGGTATGGCTGTTCATGGTACCGGCCCATGCGGTCGACGAAGGGCTCGAAAACCTGCGGCAAACCGGCAAGGCGTTCGCATCGGTGGCCCGACTGGTTTCCCCGTCGGTAGTCTTCGTGCAGGTCGAAAGCAAGGTAGCGGCGCCGACCGGACCGGTGTTGCCGTCGCCCTTTGGCGATGAATGGCCCTTTGGCGACGACTTCTTCGAACGCTTTTTCGGCGAAGGCTTTCCCGCCGTTCCCCGGGGCCCCGGCGTGCCTCGCGGCGAACGTCGCATGAGGGGCCAGGGGTCCGGTTTCGTTTTCGCCTCGAAGGACGGGCTGCTGTCCGACAGGACCTATATTCTCACCAACAACCATGTGGTGGAAAATGCCGAGGACATAGAGGTCACCTTTCAGGACGGTCGCCAGTTCGATGCCGTTGTGACTGGACGGGATCCGCAGTCGGACCTGGCGGTCATCGAAATCGCTGTCGGCGGCATGCCCGAGCTGGACTGGGCAGACTCGCAGACGCTGGAGGTCGGCGAGTGGGTCGTGGCAATCGGCAACCCGTTCGGGCTGAACCACACCCTGACGGTGGGTGTCGTCAGCGCCAAGGGGCGCACCAGTCTCGGTATCAACGATTACGAAGACTTCATTCAGACCGATGCGGCGATCAACCCGGGAAACTCCGGCGGCCCTCTAGTGAACCTGGAAGGGAAAGTCGTCGGCATCAATACCGCTATCTTTAGCCGCAGCGGCGGCTATATGGGTGTCGGCTTTGCGATTCCGAGCAACCTGGCGCGCGTGATATCCAGTCAGCTGATCGAGGATGGCGAGGTCACCCGCGGCTACCTCGGTGTCGTCATCCAGCAGCTGACGGCAGATCTGGCCGAGTCGTTCGGTATCGAGCCGGGGCGCGGGGTCGTCATCGCGCAGGTGAGTGACGGATCACCGGCGCAGCGGGCGGGGTTGCGTCAGGGCGATGTGGTCCTGTCCTACCGGGGAGAGCCGGTGACCGATGTCGGCAACTTCCGCAACCGGGTGTCGCTGACGCCGCCCGGTACCGGGGCATCGTTGACGGTGTTGCGCGATGGCGAGCGCAAGCTGCTCAGTGTCACCATTGGCAGGCTGGACCGGGAAAAGCTGGCGATGGCGGACGATCAGCAGCGCAGCAGCGATGAAATCGGGCTGACGGTGCAGACATTGACGCCACAGCTGGCGGAGAAGTATGGCGGCAAACCGGGGGAAGGGGTGGTCGTCACCGACGTACAACAAGGCTCCATTGCCTCGATGGCGGGGATCGAACCCGGCACCCTGATTCTGCAGGTCGATCGCAAGACGGTCAACAGTGCCGCCGAGTTCGAGCGCGCGGTCCGGCAGCGCAGCCGCAACCGCCTGCTACTGCTCATCCGCGAACAGAATGTGCAGCGCTATCTGGTGTTAAGCTGGTAATAACGGCTGCAGGGGCGCGGAGCCGGAGAAACCCTTATGGCACGGTGCCGTAAGGGTTTCTTTGCTAGGCAGGGCGCTATCAGGCGGCGTCTGTGGCGCCGGGTCTGACCTCGAGCTTGGCGATGGCCGCTTGGGCGATCGGCGACAGCTGGCTGCCGTCTTCGTGCAAATAGTCGATGATCTGCTGCTTCATGCTGCGGGCCCAGAACTTCTTCAGGTGGACGCGCACGCGCTCGGCGGCTTCGGCCTCGCTGCCGTAGTGGCTGTTGTTGGCGGCGATCTGGTTCGCCATGTGGATCAGGGTGTCGAGTGGATTGTGACTCATGTTGATTATCCTCAGCCGGCGGCCCGGGCCTTTTTGGCCTTGGCGGTCGAAGCCGGTTGGTTGTAGATAAGGTGGCGACCGGAACGGGCGAAGCCGACCAGCAGCAGACCGGCCTCCCGGGCCTGTTCGATCGCGAGCGAGGTTGGTGCCGAGACGGCAACCAGGCAGCCGATGCCGGCACTGCAGCTCTTCTGCACCATCTCGTAGCTGGCGCGGCTCGAGACCAGGGCGAAGCCCCGGCTGAGGTCCACGCCGTCGCGCACGAGGGCGCCGATCAGCTTGTCGAGGGCGTTGTGCCGGCCGACATCCTCCCGGGCAAGCCGGATGCGGCCGTCGAAGCCGCACCAGGCGGCGCCGTGGGTGGCGCCGGTGTCCTGCTGCAGCGGCTGGTGCCGCTGCAGCTCCGCCAGCGCGCGCTGGATGGCGTCGTCGCCGATGTGCGGTGCCTGTACCGCGGCGACCGGGCGGATCGCCTGCGACAGCGACTCGGTACCGCAGAGACCGCAACCGGTGCGCCCGGCGAGGTTGCGCCGGCGCTGCTTCAGCTCGGCCAGGCGCTGGGCGCTGATCTCGAGTTGCACGGCGATGCCGGCGGCCTCCTCGCGGACCTCCAGGTCGTATAGCTCGTCCGGCGAGCGCAGGATGCCCTCGGTCAGACTGAAACCGAGAGCGAAGTCCTCGAGGTCGGCGGGCGTGGCCATCATCACGGCATGGGAGATGCCGTTGTAGACCAGCGCCACCGGCACCTCGACGGCGATGCAGTCCTCGGCGAGCTCGCAGCCATCCGCCCGGCGTATGTTCACCTTTTGGTGGCTGCGGGTGCGGCCGGCGCTCATCAGAGGGCCTTTTCGCCGCGCAGCAACTGGTGCTGCAGCTTCTCGAACGACTGGAACTGACGCTGCCATTCCGACGGCTGACTGACCTTTTCCACCTGCACCGCGGTCACCTTGTACTCCGGGCAGTTGGTGGCCCAGTCGGAGCTGTCGGTGGTGATGACGTTGGCGCCGCTGCCCGGGTGGTGGAAGGTGGTGTAGACCACCCCCGGCAGCATGCGGTCGCTGATGCGCGCGCGCAGCACCGTCTGGCCCGAGCGGCTGCTGACGCCGAGCCAGTCGCCGTCCTGGATGCCGCGCAGTTCGGCGTCGGACGGGTGTACCTCGAGCACGTCCTCGTCGTGCCAGACCTGGTTGTCGGTGCGGCGGGTCTGGGCGCCGACATTGTACTGCGACAGGATGCGGCCGGTGGTCAGCAGCAGCGGGAAGCGGCTGGTGGTGCGCTCCTCGGTGGCGACGTACTCGGTGATCGCGAACTGGCCGCGGCCGATCGGGAAGTCCTCGACGTGCATCGTCGGCATGCCGTCCGGGTACTGGTCGTTGCACGGCCACTGGATGCTGCCGAGCGACTCCAGCTTGTCGTAGCTGACGCCGGTGAAGGTCGGGGTCAGGCGCGCGATCTCGTCCATGATCTCGGACGGGTGGCCGTAGTTCATCGGGTAGCCGAGGGCGTTGGCCAGGTCCTGGGTCACCTCCCAGTCTTCCTTGCCGGCGACCGGCGGCATCACCTTGCGCACGCGGTTGATGCGCCGCTCCGCGTTGGTGAAGGTGCCGTTCTTCTCGAGGAAGGTCGAACCCGGCAGCAGCACGTGGGCGAACTTGGCCGTTTCGTTGAGGAAGATGTCCTGCACGATCAGGCAGTCGAGGGACTTGAGCGCCGCCTCGACGTGATGGGTGTTGGGGTCGGACTGGGCGATGTCCTCGCCCTGCACGTACAGCGCCTTGAAGGTACCGGCGATGGCCGAGTCGAACATGTTCGGGATGCGCAGGCCCGGCTCGTCGTCGAGCTTGACGCCCCAGACGTCCTCGAAGCGGGCGCGGGCGGCGTCGTCGGCGACGTGCTGGTAGCCCGGCAGCTCGTGCGGGAAGGAGCCCATGTCGCAGGAGCCCTGGACGTTGTTCTGGCCGCGCAGCGGGTTGACGCCGACGCCTTCGCGACCGATGTTGCCGGTGGCCATCGCCAGGTTGGCGATACCCATTACCATGCTCGAGCCCTGGCTGTGTTCGGTGACGCCGAGGCCGTAGTAGATGGCACCGTTCGGGGCCTTGGCATAGGTGCGGGCGGCGCGGCGGACCTTCTCGGCCGGTACGCCGGTGATCGCTTCGACCGCTTCCGGTGCGTGGCGATCGTCGAGAATGAATTCGCGCCAGGCCCGGTAGGCCTTGTCGTCGCAGCGGCTGGCGATGAAGTCCCTGTCTTCCAGCCCTTCGCTGACGATGACGTGCGCCAGCGCATTGACGACGGCGACGTTGGTGCCCGGGCGCAGCGGCAGGTGCTGGGCGTCCTTCAGGTGCGGGGTCTTCAGCAGGTCGATGCGGCGCGGGTCGACGACGATCAGCTCGGCGCCCTCGCGCAGGCGCTTGCGCATCAGCGAGCCGAACACCGGGTGGGCGTCGGTCGGGTTGGCGCCGATGACGACGATGACGTCGGACTGCATCACCGAGTCGAAGGTCTGGGTGCCGGCGGACTCGCCGAGGGTGGTCTTCAGGCCGTAGCCGGTCGGCGAGTGGCAGACGCGGGCGCAGGTGTCGGTGTTGTTGTTGCCGAAGGCCGCGCGTACCAGCTTCTGTACCAGGTAGGTTTCCTCGTTGGTGCAGCGCGACGAGGTGATGCCGCCGATGCTTTCGCGGCCGTACTTGCCCTGGACTTCCTTCAGGCGTTTGGCGGCGAAGGCGATCGCTTCCTCCCAGCTGACCTCGCGCCGGGGTCGGTGATCGCGTTGCGGATCATCGGGCTCTTGAGGCGGTCCTGGTGGGTGGCGTAGCCGAAGGCGAAGCGGCCCTTGACGCAGGAGTGACCGTGGTTGGCGTCACCGCCTTTGTACGGCACCATGCGTACGACCTGGTCGCCCTTCATCTCGGCCTTGAAGGAGCAGCCGACGCCGCAGTAGGCACAGGTGGTGACGACGCTGTGCTCCGGCTGACCCATCTCGATAACGCTCTTCTCCATCAGCGTCGAGGTCGGGCAGGCCTGGACGCAGGCGCCACAGGAGACGCACTCGGAGTCCATGAAGGCTTCGTCCTGGCCCGGCGACACCTTGGAGTCGAAACCGCGGCCGTCGATGGTCAACGCGAAGGTGCCCTGGACCTCCTCGCAGGCCCGCACGCAGCGGGAGCAGACGATGCACTTGCTCGGGTCGAAGCTGAAGTAGGGGTTGGAGTGATCCTTCTCGGCGTCGAGGTGGTTCTCGCCGTCGAAGCCGTAGCGCACCTCGCGCAGGCCCACGGCACCGGCCATGTCCTGCAGCTCGCAGTTGCCGTTGGCCGGGCAGGTCAGGCAGTCCAGCGGGTGGTCGGAGATGTACAGCTCCATGATGTTGCGGCGCAGCTTGGCGAGCTTGGCGTTCTGCGTCGAGACCTTCATGCCGGCTTCGGCCGGGGTGGTGCAGGAGGCCGGCAGACCGCGGCGCCCTTCGATCTGCACCGCGCACAGGCGGCAGGAGCCGAAGGCTTCGAGGTTGTCGGAGGCGCAGAGCTTGGGGATGTTGATATCGGCCAGGGCGGCGGCGCGCATCACCGAGGTGCCTTCCGGCACGGTCACTTCAACGCCGTCGATTTCGAGGGTGACGAGTGTCTCGGACAGACTGGCCGGGGTACCGTAGTCTTTACTGGGATCAAAATGTTGCAACATAGTTCGGGTCTCCGTCGGCTCAGCGCTGCAGATCTTCGGGGAAGTGTTTCATCACGCTCTGAACCGGGAAGGGGGTCATGCCGCCCATCGCGCAGAGAGAGCCATCCACCATGGTTTCACAGAGG
The DNA here is from genome assembly GCF_042661465.1 of Marinobacterium aestuariivivens. Lineage (NCBI taxonomy): Bacteria > Pseudomonadati > Pseudomonadota > Gammaproteobacteria > Oceanospirillales > Oceanospirillaceae > Marinobacterium > Marinobacterium aestuariivivens. The sequence continues at coordinate 3,898,863 of NZ_JBHSWE010000001.1, forward strand.
TCTGTCAGCAGTTCGAGGTTGGCATCCCTGTTTTCGCCTGCCCGGATGCGGTCGATCACCTCGACGCCCCGGGTCGAGCCGATACGGCAGGGGGTACACTTGCCGCAGGACTCGACGGTGCAGAACTCCATCGAGAAGCGCGCCTGTTCGGCCATGTCTACAGTATCGTCGAACATCACCACTCCGCCATGGCCGAGCACGGCGCCTTCGGCGGCGAAGGCCTCGTAGTCGAGCGGCAGGTCCCACTGGCTTTCCGGCAGGTAGGCGCCGAGCGGGCCGCCGACCTGGACCGCGCGCAGCGCACGGCCCGAGAAGGTACCGCCACCGAAATCTTCCATCAACGCGCGCAGGGTGGTGCCGAATGCCAGCTCGATCAGGCCGCCGCGCTTGACGTTGCCGGCCAGCTGCAGCGGCAGGGTGCCACGGGAGCGGCCCATGCCGTATTCGGCGTAGGCCTCGCCGCCCTTGTCGAGGATGAAGGGCACGGCCGCCAGTGACAGCACGTTGTTGACCACGGTGGGCTGGCCGAACAGGCCGACGATGGCGGGCAGCGGCGGCTTGGCGCGGACCAGGCCGCGCTTGCCCTCGAGGCTCTCGAGCAGTGAGGTCTCCTCGCCGCAGATATAGGCGCCGGCACCGAGGCGTACTTCCAGGTCGAAGCGCTTGCCGCTGCCGAGTATGTTGTCGCCGAGGTAACCAGCGGCTTCGGCGCGGGCGATCGCTTCGTTCAGAATGCGGTGGGCCACCGGGTATTCCGAGCGCAGGTAGATGTAGCCCTGGGTGGCGCCGACGGCCAGGCCCGCGATGGCCATGCCCTCGATCAGCATGTAGGGATCGCACTCCATCACCAGGCGGTCGGCAAAGGTGCCGGAGTCGCCTTCGTCGGCGTTGCAGACGATGTATTTCTGTTCGGCCGGGGCGTTCAGTACGGTCTGCCACTTGATGCCGGTCGGGAAGGCGGCGCCGCCACGGCCGCGCAGGCCGGATGCCTTGACCTCGTCGACAATCGCCTGGGGTTCGCGTTTCAGCGCATTCTCGAGGCCCTTGAAGCCGTCGTGGGCACGGTAGTCGTCGATCGACAGCGGATCGGTGATGCCGGCGCGGGCGAAGGTGAGGCGCTGCTGTTTCTTCAGGTACGGGATCTCTTCGGTGAGACCCTGGCTCAGCGGGTGTTCGGTCCCGCCGTTCAGCAGGCCGGCGTCGAACAGTGCCTCGACGTCATCCTCCTCGACCGGGCCGTAGGCGACGCGTCCGGCAGGGGTCTCGACCTCCACCATCGGCTCGAGCCAGAACAGGCCACGGGAGCCGTTGCGGACCAGTTCGATTTCGACGCCGTGCTTGCGCGCCTGGGCCTCGATGCGGGCCGCCACTTCATCGGCGCCCATCGCCAGCGCGGTGGTATCGCTGGGGACAAAAATCTTCGTGCTCATCACTTCACCTCCAGCGTGCGGGTGCTCAGGCTGTCGACCAGGCGGTCGAACTTCTCCGGCGTGACCCGGCCGTGGATGCGGTCACCGATGCGCACCGAGGGCGCGCAGGCGCAGTTGCCGAGGCAGTAGACGGCTTCCAGGGTGATCTCGCGGTCGGCAGTGGTCTGGTGATAGTCGACGCCGAGTTTTTCCTTCGCATGTGCCTCAAGGGCGCGGGCCCCCATCGACTGGCAGGCCTCGGCACGGCAGATCTGCAGCGTCTGGCTACCGGGCGCGGAGGTGCGGAAGTGATGGTAGAAGCTGATCACGCCATGCACTTCGGCACGGGTCTGCTGCAGCGATTCGGCGATGATCGCCACCGCTTCGGACGGGATATAGCCGAAACGGTCCTGGATGGCATGGAGGATGGGCAGCAGGGCGCCGGGCTTGTGTTTCAGGGCGTCGATCTCGTCCTGAATCAGTTGCGGGGTCCACTCGGAGAAACCACTCATTGAGATCACCTGGGCTCTTTATCTATTATTTATGCACCGAAGTGCATATTTGTGGTTATATAACCTCATTTATTGGGGGCAAAAGTAGCACCTGTAGTCCTGATTAAAAATATGAAAAAGACTTCATATGAAGAAAATTCAGATTGAACCGGCCTGGTCCTTTACCGATGAGGCCGGCAACCGGCTCGATCCGCAGCTGTTCGGGCTGCTGCATGCCGTGCATCAGAGCGGCAAGCTGACGGTGGCGGCGGCCGAGGCCGGCATCTCCTATCGTCATGCCTGGAACCTGCTGAACAAGTGGGCGGACTTCTTCGGCGTCGGGCTGGTGGAGATGCAGAAGGGGCGGGGGCGAAGCTGTCGCCGCTGGGCGAGAAGCTGCTCTGGGCCGAGCAGCGGGTCGCGGCTCGGCTCGGGCCCCAGCTCGAGAGCCTGGGCTCGGAGCTGAATCTCGAGATACAGCAGCTGCTCGAGGGCGTCAAACCGGTGCTGCGCATGCATGCCAGTCATGGCTATGCGGTGGCGCTGCTGCCGAAGTTCGCGACGGAATTCCAGCTCGATCTGCAGTACTGCAGTCCTCAGGAGGCGCTGGCCGCGCTGAATCGCGGCGGCTGCGACGTCGCCGGTTTCCATATGCCGACCGCGGCGATCAGCGGACCGCTGACGAAAGGCTACCGGCGCCAGCTGAAGCCGCGCAGTCACCGCATCATCCGCTTCATCACCCGCTGCCAGGGACTGATGGTCAAGCCGGACAACCCCAGGGCATCGAGGGCCTGGCGGATCTGGTGCGCAATGATGTCCATTTCATCAACCGGCAGAAGGATTCCGGCACGCGGGCGCTGCTCGACGGTCTTTTGCGCGATGCCGGTCTGTCGGTGCGCAAGATCCGTGGCTACGAACTCGAGGAGTACACTCACTCCGCGGTTGCGGCCTATATAGCAGCCGGGATGGCCGATGTCGGTTTTGGCGTCGAGGCGGCGGCGCGGCAGTTCGGCCTCGGCTTCGTGCCGCTGGCCACCGAACAGTACCTGATGGTCTGCCACCGCCAGTCGCTCAACGACCCCAAGCTGCAGCGGCTGATCGCGATGATCGAGAGCGATGCTTTCCGCCAGGCCGTGTCGCAACTGCCGGGCTATTCGCCCAGCCACTGCGGCGAGGTCTGTGGCGTCGACGAGTTGTTCGATGCGCAAGTCGACGCCGAAGATTGACCGTTTGTGTCAACCGATTGACCGGGATGGTTATTGAGGCAGGTGAGTAGACAGCGGTAGGTTGGGCCTTGGCCCAACAACTGTTTCGGCACGGCACCCTGACCGGTCGGGTGTCGGGCTTCGCTGCGCTCCGCGCCGACCTACGATCTGTTAACTGTCGTCTGGATACTTATGAACGCTATTCGTACCGCCTTCTCCAATATACCTGAACCGGGCTCGGTTCAGGCTGTGACCGAGGGCGTGCTCTGGCTGCGCATGCCGCTGCCGTTCTCGCTCGATCATATCAATCTCTACCTGATCGACGATGGCGATGGGTGGATCGCGATTGATTGCGGCATCGGCGGGGGCGCCACGCGGGATGTCTGGCGTCGGGTGGTCGCGCAGGAGCTGGGCGGCAAGCCGCTGAAGGCGCTGCTGGTGACCCACTTTCATCCCGACCATCTCGGCGCCGCCGGCTGGCTCTGTGGCGAATACGGTCTGGGGCTTTGGATCACGGAGCCGGAGTACCGGACCGCGGCCGACCGCATGATAGGGAGTGCCGCGACCGACTCCGACGCGACCCGCGCTTTTTATCGCACGCTCGGCATGAGCCCTGAACAGATCGATAGCGTACACGAGATGATGGGTCTGATGGGCGCCGCCTATGATCCGCTGCCGACGGTCGAGCGTGTGCTCGCCGGGGAGGACAGGCTGACGCTGGGCGGCCGGGAATGGCAAGTCCGGGTGGCGACGGGGCATTCGCCGGCCCATGCGGTGCTCTACAGTCCCGACCTCGAGCTGATGATCTCCGGCGACCAGGTGCTGCCGCGGATCAGTTCCAATGTCGGCCTTTACCCCGACCGTCCCGATGAAGATCCGCTGGGGCATTGGCTGGAGAGCCTCGAGCGCCTGAACGAATGGCCGGACGATACGCTGGTGCTGCCGTCCCACAACGAACCTTTCTACGGCCTGCACCGGCGCCTGCAGGAGTTGCAGGACGATCATGCCGGCAAGCTGGAACAGCTGCTGGAATTCTGCGCCGGGCCGGCAACGGTCATGGAACTGGTGCCGCGTCTCTATCCCCGCGAACTCGGCAAGATGGATCTGATGCTCGCCGCCGGTGAATGCCTGGCGCACCTCGAATACCTGGTGCGGCGCGACCGGCTGATGCGCGAGACGGACGAGCAGGGCCTCTGGCGCTTCTGTAGGTTGGAATGATGCCCCGAAGGGGTGAATTCCGACGGGAGGTTTTCCGCGGAAATCAAAACCCCGAATTCGCGCTCATTCCAGGCTACAAGCTACGGAATGGTCGAGCCACCCGGAATTCGCCTGGCGCTCATTCCAGGCGACGGGCTACCCTGCCTGCGAGTCGATCCATTCTCGCAGAGCCCGTTACCGGCTGTCCCACATCACATCCTTGCCGTCCCGGGCGGCCGCCTCGAGCATCTCGAGCAGCGGATAGGCCCTTTGGGTCAGGCTGACCGGCGGTGGCTGTTCCTCGTCCTCGTCCTCGTCCTCTTTCTTTTTCGACTTCGGCTTCGCGTCCGCCGGTTCCGGTGGCTGCTCGAGCGCCTTTTTAAGGTTTGCGAGCGCATCGGGCACGTCCCCGGCGAGGAGGGCGCCCGGCACCACGACGCTATGGCCGCTCAGGCGTATCAGTTGCTTGGCGATATCGCCGAACATGGTGATGTCGGCATAGGCTTCGGAGCGAAAGGTGATCAGCATGGGTATCTCGTCCTGGATTTCTGGAAATGGTTGCTGCTGTCAGTGTAGTGGCTTATCGCCAGCCTGAGTACGGACGCGTGCCATCGTGGCCGCCAGGAAGGTGTTGGTGTCCGTTTAAGTCAAATTTTCGGCTCGCTTTGTTATTGCCGGTCGGGTCCGCCTCGATCAGACTATTATCCATGCACTCCGAAACTGCATTCCCTGAGATTTCTTGCACTCTGTCGTGCCACGGACGGCGCATTTTTTTGGCCTGGAATCCGGACAGCTGTTGCCCGGCGAGGTCCAGGCTGGTGAAGGCGGGCAGTTTGGGACGTCTCGAATAATCTGATCGTCGTTGCCGGAGTGGCAGCGGCCGCACCGCGTCTGAGAGGTAACCACCATGCCCGAATACAAAGCCCCGTTGCGTGATATCCGCTTTGCCATGCAGGAGCTGCTGGATTTCGACAAGCACTATCAGAGCCTGCCCGGGGGCGAAGAAGCCAGTCCGGACATGGTCGAAGCCATTCTCGAAGAGGCCGCCAAGTTCGCCGCCCAGGAGCTGTCGCCGCTGAACCCGTCCGGCGACAAGGGCTGCACCCTGACCGAAAACGGCGTCGTAGCACCCGCAGGCTTCAAGGAGGCCTACGCGCGCTATATCGAGGGCGGCTGGCCGTCACTGGCGCAGGACCCGGCGTTCGGCGGCCAGGGGCTGCCTGAATCCCTGGCCTCGGTGGTGGCCGAAATCAACGGCAGTGCCAACTGGTCCTGGACCATGTACCCGGGACTTTCCCACGGTGCCATGACCACCCTGATGACCCATGCCACCGAGGAGCTGCGGGCGCAGTACCTGCCGCCGCTGGTCGAGGGGCGCTGGACCGGCACCATGTGTCTGACCGAGCCCCAGGCCGGGTCCGACCTGAGCCTGTTGCGCACCAAAGCCGAGCCCAGCGGCGACGGCAGCTACAGCATCACCGGTACCAAGATCTTCATTTCCGCCGGCGAACACGACATGTCCGAGAACATTCTCCATATCGTGCTGGCCCGCCTGCCCGACGCGCCAGCCGGCAACAAGGGCATCTCGCTGTTCCTGGTGCCGCGCTACAACGTCAATGCCGACGGCAGTCTCGCCGGGGCCAATGCGGTCAAGGCCGGCTCCATCGAACACAAGATGGGCATTCACGGCAACGCCACCTGCGTGATGAACTTCGATGCCGCCCGCGGCTTCCTGCTCGGCGAGCCCAACCGCGGCCTGGCCTGCATGTTCACCTTCATGAACAATGCCCGGCTGTTTATCGCCCAGCAGGGTGTCTGCCACGCCGAGTTGTCGTACCAGGGCGCCCTGGCCTACGCCCGGGAACGTCTGCAGATGCGTTCGCTGCGTGGACCCGCGGCGCCGGAGAAAAGCGCCGATCCGATCATCGTACATCCGGACGTTCGCCGCATGCTGCTGACCCAGAAGGCCTATGCCGAGGGGGCCGTGCCTTTATCTACCTCTGCAACCAGCTGGTGGATCTGGCCCACAAGTCGGCCGACGAGGCCGGGCGCAAGCGTGCCGAAGACAGGCTCGCGCTGCTGACACCGATCGCCAAGGGCTTTCTCACCGAGGCCGGCGTCGAGGCGGCGAGCCTGGGGTGCAGGTATTCGGCGGTCACGGCTATATCGCCGAATGGGGCATGGAGCAGATCCTGCGCGATGCCCGCATCGCGCCGATCTACGAAGGCACCAACGGCATCCAGGCCCTGGACCTGCTGGGCCGCAAGGTGATGGGCAGCCAGGGCGCCCTGCTGGAAGGCTTTGTCGGTGAAGTCGAGGCCTTCGTCGAGGCCAACCGCGATAATCCGGATGTCGGCGAGCTGGTCGTCGAGCTGGAACGACAGGTCAAGCGCTGGGGCGATCTGACCCGCGAACTCGCGAACCATATCCAACAGGACCCGGCCAGCCTCGGTGCGGCCGCATTCGATTATCTGATGTACAGCGGTTACACGGTGCTCGGCTATATCTGGGCCATGAGTGCGGTGAAGGCACAGCAGGCGCTGGCCGCCGGCAGCTCCGAGACTGATTTTTACCAGGCCAAGCTGGCAACCGCGCGCTTCTACTTCCGCCGCATCCTGCCGCGAAACGAAGGCCTGGCGGTCAGCATGACCGACACCGCCGAAACGCTGCTCGCGCTCGACGAGGAGGCGTTCGCTTTCTGATGCCTGACGGCATCAAGATCCTCTGATTGTGCCTTGTGCCGGTGCGCTCCTCACGGAGCGCACCGGTTTTTTCCATCTGCGCACTTTATGCCCAAAATAGCCGCAAAACTCTGAAAACTCTTTATCGCCGCAAGCTCCACAGCCGCCATCCGGCTGGTTAGTTTGTAACCGTCTGCCTGGGCGTTTCGCCACCTGCGAACACGCCCGGGCACCTGATTACAACAATAACGACGGAGATATCGGCATGAGCTTTTCGTCACTCTGTTCACCGTCGCCGCCTGTCGCGGCGACACTCCCGCTGTACGGAGGATACCGCCATGATCGGTGATCGTATCCTCGGTGTACTGCTCCTCCTCCTGGCCGTCGCGTACGGCTGGGAGGCGGTGCACTTTCCAGAGCCCTTTGGCGGTGCCGAGGCCGTCGGGCCGGAAACCTTCCCGATCATGCTGGCGATCATTCTCGGGCTCAGCAGCCTCTATCTGATCGTGCGCCCCGATGCGGACGAACCCTGGCCGCACAAGGCGATGCTGGGCGAGCTGGCCTTCGTGCTGGTGGTGCTGGCGATCTTCGCGACCATGCTGCAGCCGGTTGGCTTTATCCCGGCCACCACCCTGATGGTGGGTCTGCTGTGCTGGCGCATGGGCGCGAAGCCGCTGGCATCGCTGCTGACCGGTGTCGGCAGTGCGGTGGTCGTGTTCGTGCTGTTTAACTTCATGCTGGAGCTGCACCTGCCGGCCGGTCTGCTGAAACTGAGCGGGAGCTGATCTGATGGAAACGTTGAACTTTCTGCTTCAGGGCTTCGCGGTCGCTCTGACCCTGGACAATCTGATGTTTGCCGCCATCGGGGCCGTGCTCGGTACCCTGATCGGCGCACTGCCGGGCCTCGGTCCGGCCAATGGCGTGGCGATCCTGATCCCGCTGGCCTTCAGCCTCGGCTTGCCGGCCGAGTCGTCGCTGATCCTGCTGACGTCGGTCTATGCCGGTGCCATGTACGGCGGCCGCATTTCGAGCATCCTGCTCAACATTCCCGGCGACGAGCCGGCCATGATGACCTGCCTCGACGGCTATCCGATGGCGGTCAAAGGCAAGGCGGCGGAAGCGCTGGCGATCTCGGCGATTGCCTCCTTTATCGGCAGTCTGCTGGCCACCATCGGTCTGGTGATCCTGGCGCCCTGGCTCGCCAAATTCGCGCTGAAGTTCGGGCCCGCCGAGTATTTTGCGCTCTTTACCCTGGCGTTCGCGACCCTGGGCGGCATTACCGGCAAAAACCAGTTCAAGACCGTGATCGCGGCCTGCCTGGGACTGATGATCGCCACCGTCGGTGTCGATATCTCCACCGGCAACCAGCGCTACACCTACGACATTCTCGAACTCTATGAAGGCATCGACTTCATCATCGCCATCGTCGGGCTGTTCGCGATCAGCGAGCTGCTGTTCTTCATCGAGATGCATGCAGGTGAAGGGCTGAAAAAGGTCACGCTGAACAAGCTGAAACTGACCATGGCAGACATCATCCATGTGCTGCCGACCAGCCTGCGCGGCTCGGTGCTGGGCTTCATCTCCGGCGTGCTGCCGGGTGCCGGGGCCTCGCTGGGAAGCTTTATCAGCTACACCCTGGAAAAGCGCCTGGTCGGCTCGAAGGGCAACTTCGGTGAAGGCGATCCGCGCGGCGTGGCCGCACCCGAGGCCGGCAACAACGCCGCGGCCAACGGTGCCCTGGTGCCGATGCTGACCCTCGGCGTCCCGGGCAGCGGCACCACGGCAGTGCTGCTGGCGATGCTGGTGTCGCTGAACATTCAGCCGGGTCCGATGCTGTTCACCCAGAACGCCGATCTGGTCTGGGGCGTGATCGCGGCGCTCTTCGTCGGCAACCTGATCCTGCTGCTGCTGAACATCCCGATGGTCGGGGTCTTCGTAAAGCTGCTGAGCATCCCGCCGAAGTACCTGATGCCGGTCGTGACCCTGGTCGCGTCGGTGGGGATCTTCGCGATCAGCAACAGCCCGCTGGACCTGTACTTCATGATCGGTTTCGGTCTGCTGGGTTACGTGCTGCGCAAGCTGCACATCCCGCTGGTGCCGATCATCCTCGGCATGCTGCTGGGCCCGGAAATGGAGAAGAGCCTGCGCCATGCGCTGACGATCTCCGACGGCGACTGGACCATCCTCTGGAGCAGCGGCCTGTCGGTCGGCATCTGGATCGTCGCCATCGCCGGCCTGGTGCTGCCCTACGTGATCGGCCCGATCCTGCGCCGCCGCATGGCCAACGAAGCCGAAAAGGCCCACGCCGTCGTCGACTGAAGCGGTGCCAACGCAGGGGGCTGCCCGGACCAGTCCTGACAGGTGGGTGACAGCTTCAACGTTTATTGTCGGCAGTCCGGATCGGACCGCCCGACGTTTCGGCGATAACCCGTGCCACCCTGACCCGGTCGCCGTCGATGGCCGGCCGGGTCCTGTTCGTCTGAAGACAACGCTCAACAATAACACCGAGGTGCAGAATGAATATCACCGGCATGCTACATGGCTCGAGGCTGTTGAATTACGTCGGCTTTCCCACATCGGAGGTACTGGGGCCGGAAGCCAGCGAGGACGATATCAAGGGGATGATCGAGCGACATGGTTCGGTCTTCATCAAGCCGCTGTTCAAGGGCGGCGTCGGCAAGAAGGGCAAGTCCGGACTGATCGGCCGCGCGACCGATCTGAAGACCGCGCTGCGGGAAAAGGAGCGGCTCTATTTCGTCGAGCACCTGCATGGCAACACCCGCGCCAAGGCGCAGGGCGTGACCTTCGAAGGGGCCGTGCCGGCCGAACACGAAGTGTATTTTTCGATCAGCGATTCGACCCGCTACCGGGCGCCGACGATTACCATCACCCACAGGGGCGGTGTCGATATCGAGGAGCTGGATCCCGCCGAAATCGCCGAGGTGCCCTTCGAAGCGCTGACCGGCCTTAAGGCCTTCGTGATCGCCAATGCGCTGTCCGATATCGGCGCACCGAAGGAGATCGTCTCGCCGCTGGTGCAGTATCTGCCCAAGCTCTGGGAACTCTTCCATCATTACGGCATGACCACGCTGGAGCTGAATCCGATCCGCATGATGCCGGGGCCGGGAGGTCGCTTGGTGCCGGTCGCCTGCGACTTCAAGTGCGGCTTCGACCGTGACGACCCGCGCTGGCAACGCCTGAACCTGCCCAATCAGTTGTTCGCCGCCGACTATTCCGACTTCGAGCAGGAGATCAATCAGCTGCGCACCTACCAGGGACAGAGCGACGTCTACGTCATCAACGATCAGGGTACGGTGCTGGCTCCGACGTTCGGCGGCGGCGCCAATTCGGCGGTGACCGAGGCGCTCGGGGACCGCGCCATCATCTCCTCCGATTTCGGCGGCAATCCGCCCTACGAGAAGATGCGCGACGTGGCGCGCATCAGTTTCAAGCACTGGCTGCGGCAGACGAATGTGCTGTTCGTGATCGGCGGCAAGTCCAATAACACGGATATCGAGACCACGTTCAGGGCCATGGCCGACGCGCTTCGCGACTACTGCAACCAGTACGGCCCGGTACCGCTCTACGTGGTGATCGGCCGCGGCGGTCCCAACCTGATCAGGGGTATGGGCGCGTTCAAGGACACGCTGGACGCGCTGGGACTGCCATACCGCATGTTCGGCTTCGACTCCGCCATGAGCGAGGTGGTCAACTACGCCATGGCCGCCGACGAGTGGATGCGCAACGGTGGTCGCGAACAGGTGGCGAAAAAACTCGGTATTACGGTTTGACCGGCAGTTCTCGGCGCAACGATAAGAATTCAGGAGCACAACCATGTATCAGCAAGGTGTAGGCGACTTCAAATATTTTGTCGGCATCCATACCCTGGAACAGATTGCGACCCGCGAGGACCGGGTCTGCGTACTGAACATTCTCGGCGGCGAATCCAGCGCGGTGACGCCGGTCAGTCATGCGTTCTCCGGCGGTAATGTCGTTTTCGGTACCTCGCCCGGTAAAAAGGGCCAGGTACTCAAGACAGCTGCCGGCGAAGTGCCGGTGTACAACCATGTTCGCGAGGGGCTGGACGCGGGTCACGAGTTCAATACCGGTGTGGTCTACCTGCCTCCGTCCGGCGTGCGTGACGGTGTAGCGGAACTGATCCGGGTCAATCCCCGCCTGCGCAAGGTGATCATCATTACCGAGAAGGTGGCGGTGCACGATGCACGGGAGATCCGCGCCATGGCCCAGCAGGCCGGGGTCGACGTCTTCGGTGCCAACTGTCTCGGCGTGGCAGATGCCTGGAACCGGGTCCGCATCGGCGGCGCGCTCGGGGGCGATGCCCCCGAGGAATCGCTGCTGCGGGGATCGGTGGCGGTCTATTCCAATTCCGGCAACTTCACCACCACGATCGCCCAGTACCTTGCCACCGAAGGCTGGGGCACCACCACCTCGGTCTCCAGCGGCAAGGACGTGTATATTCACTTCGCGCTGCCGGAGTTCGCCTATGCGCTGTCGAACGACCGGCGCTCCAGAGCCGCGGTGGTATATATCGAGCCGGGCGGCTATTACGAGCACAACCCGGGTTTCAACAAGCCGGTGGTGGCCTGCGTGGTGGGCCGCTGGAAAGCCAAGCTGACCCGCGCCGTCGGTCATGCCGGTGCCCTGGGCGGAAACGGCGATGATGCCGCTACCAAGGAACAGTGGTTCCAGGAGGCGTTCGGCGTCGACGAGATCTTCACGCCGGACAATCCGGTGGTGTCGGCCAAAGGCGCGGTGGTGACCAATATCGCCCATATCCCGCTGGCCCTGACAAAGGTGATGGAACTCAACTACCAGCAGCCCGACTTCGCGCCCAAGGGCGATCTTTCCCTCAAACCCTGGTTCGGAGACAACTGCGGACTGGACCTGCCGCCGGAACTCAACCTGCCGGTACAGGAGGCGATCGAGCCCTATCGCCAGCAGATCGCCCGCCTGTCCCAACAGATCGGCCGTACCTTTCCGCGCCGGTCAATGAAGGATGCCTCCGGTGTTTCGCACATGGATGCGAAAACCCAGATCACCCGCCTGCACAACCTGTCGATTCTGGACAGTGCCACCCGGCCGCTGGAGAGCAGCTTCTGTCAGGCACTGACCGGCGAGCACAACGGTGACAATGACAATGCCCTGACCAACGTGGCGATTGCCGGCAACCTCAACCTGCACGGCGATATCATGATCCAGGCGGCGGATGCGGCACGGGAGGCGGGCAACGCGCCCAACGTGGCGCTGTCGGCGGCGCTGAGCATGCTGGGACCCGGACGCATCGAAAGCGCGCGCAGCGGGGTGGATGTGCTGATCGAGCTGTTCGCCCATTCCGGTCTCGAGGATGCCCGGGACGAGGACTTCGACTTCTCCGGCATTGCGATCGACGACGATCAGGCTGCCCTCTTCGTCGGCGGGCAAAGCGATGCCCGTGCCGAGGCCATGTTGCAGGCGATCAGGGCGCGGGGCGCCCGCTCCGTTTTCGTCCGCTTCCTCGAGCAACTGGAAGGGCCTCTCACCGACAATGCTGTGCTGGCGGCGATCGCCACCACCATCGCCTGGGGCCTCTGATGCGCAAGCGAATCTCCCTCACCACGGCCCGCAACCTGCCCTGGTACCTGAAGATTTACGCCTCGATGATCGGTGCCTCGGTGGACGGCCGCCAACACCGGCTGGAGAGTTACTGCGGGGTACCGAATGAAGAACTGCTCCACCACTGGACGGTCGGCGAGATGCTGTACCTGTCGCTGATGGGTGAGCAGGCCGACGAAGCGTCGCTGTATGCCTTCCAGGTGCTGACCGGCCTGCTGACCAGCAACGGGCCCGGGAGCATCTCGGCCCAGGGCTGCAAGGGTGCGGTTTCGTCCGACGGTCCCGAGACCCCCGAACGGGTGCAGATCAACAAGGCGATGATCGGCTTCATGAGCCATACCGGCTTTTCCCATGGCGGTGCCGGTTACGAAGGTATCATCTTCCTGGTAGACCGTTTCAAGCAGACCGCATTGTCGGATGCCGGCGATGCGGCGCACGGGCTGGATCTCGACGCCATGGCCAGGGAATATGCCGAAGAGTACGGCCTTGCGAAGCAGGCCGCCAAGGATGCGGGCGGCGGTCGTGTCGGCGCGATCGCGGGCATCAATCACCCGGTGTTCAAGGACAAGCCGGTCAACCAGGATCCCAGGGAAACCTTTATCAACGGGCTCTTTTCCGAGCGGGATGACTACAATGTCTTTCACGACTATTACAAAAAACTCGTCACTGCGCTGTTTCAGGCCGGGGCCACGCGGAATGTCTTCTGCGTCAACATCGATGGCGTGATCAGCGCCATGCTGTTGAAGATGCTCTGGCCCCGGTTCCGAGCCGGTACCCTGAACGAGCAGGCACTGGAGGCTGCTGCATTCACCATCTTCCTGTACGGGCGAATGGTCGGGTGCGCGGCGGAGATCGATGACCATATCAACAGGGGCAAGAACATGGATACCCGGACTCCGGCTACCCGGCTGGAAACGGTATCCTGAGAGGGGCCCCGGCGAAGGCGGCTTTGGGCTCCCGCCTTCGGGCATCGGCAAGTGCCGTGACGCCGGGCCTGCGGCCAGCGCGTGCCGCGGGCTCCGGTCGGATCCCGTCATAATCGGAGCAACAGAGGAAGAGCGATGTCCGGAAATCTAGACAAAGACGCACTGGCCTATCACCGGGCCGAACCCGCCGGCAAGCTGGCGATCGTCGCGACCAAACCGATGGCGACCCAGCGTGACCTCGCGCTGGCGTACTCGCCGGGCGTCGCCGCCGCCTGCAACGAGATCGTACGGGACCCGGTGGAGGCCTATACCGTCACGGCCCGCGGCAACCTGGTCGGCGTTATCTCCAACGGTACCGCGGTGCTGGGGCTTGGCGCCATCGGCGCGCTGGCCTCGAAGCCGGTGATGGAAGGCAAGGCGGTGCTGTTCAAGAAGTTCTCCAATATCGATGTCTTCGATATCGAGATCGACGAGCGGGACCCGCAGGCCTTCATTGAAACGGTCGCCCGGCTCGAGCCCACCTTCGGCGGCATCAATCTCGAGGATATCAAGGCGCCGGAGTGCTTCGTCATCGAGAAAGCGCTGAAGGAGCGGATGAATATCCCGGTGTTTCACGATGATCAGCATGGCACGGCGATCGTCGCCGGTGCCGCGGTTTACAACGCCCTGCGCGTCGTCGGAAAGGATATCGGCAGCGTCAGGCTGGTGGTCTCGGGCGCCGGCGCCGCGGCTCTGTCCTGCACCGACCTGCTGGTGAACATGGGGCTGCGCAAGGAGAACATCTGGCTCACCGATATCGCCGGGGTGGTCTATCAGGGGCGTACCGAGGAGATGGACGAGTACAAGGCCCGTTATGCCCAGGCCACCGAGGCCCGCACCCTGGACGATGTGATCGGGGGAGCTGATCTCTTCCTCGGGCTCTCGGCTCCGGGGGTGCTGAAGCCTGCAATGGTCGAGAAGATGGCGGACAGGCCGATCATTCTGGCGATGGCCAACCCGGTGCCGGAGATCCTGCCGGAGGAGGCGCGGGCGGTGCGGCCGGACGTGATCATGGCGACCGGCCGTTCCGACTATCCCAACCAGGTCAACAATGTGCTCTGCTTCCCGTTCATCTTCCGCGGCGCCCTGGATTGTGGTGCCACCACCATCAACGAGGAAATGAAGGTGGCCTGCGTCAAGGCGCTGGCGGAGCTGGCGAAGGCGGAACCTGTCGACCGGGTGCAGAAGGCCTATGCCGGCGAACCGATGCGGTTCGGTCCGGAGTACCTGATTCCCAAGCCCTTCGATCCAAGGTTGATTTTCGAGGTGGCACCGGCCGTGGCCAAGGCGGCGATGGAAACCGGTGTCGCGACCCGGCCGATCGCCGACCTCGAGGCGTACCGCCAGAGCCTGGCGCGCTATGCCTACAGGACCAGCGAGGTGATGGGGCCGATACTGGAACACGCGAAGCAGCGGCCCAAACGGGTGGTGTTCGCCGAAGGCGAGAGTTCCCGCGTGCTGATGGCGGTGCAGCAGGTGCTGGACGAGGGGCTGGCCCGGCCGATTCTTGTCGGCAATCGCGAACGTATCCTGCAGCGGATCGAGAACCTGCAACTGAGAATCCGCGACGAGGCGGATATCCGGATCGTCGATCCCAGTGGTGGCGACTGGTACGAGCCCTATCTGGCGGACTACAGCGCGCGCATGGGGCGCAAGGGGATTTCGCCCGACGAGGCGAGGGGCATCATGCATGCCGACAAGACGGCGATTGCCGCGATGATGTGTCTGCGCGGCGATGCCGATGCCATGCTCTGCGGCGCCCACGGGCGTTTCCACCGGCATCTGGAAACGATCGACGGGCTGATCGGCCGAACGGAAGGGGGCGCCAACTACTCGACCGTGACGGCGCTGAATCTGCCGACCAGCACCATTTTTATCAGCGACTCCCACGTCAACCCCGATCCCAGTGCAGAAGAAGTGGCGCAGGGCACCCTGCTGGCCGCCGAGGAGGTCCGGCGCTTCGGCATCGAGCCAAAAGTGGCGCTGCTGTCCAGCTCCAATTTCGGCACCCACGACCAGCCATCGGCCTGCAAGATGCGCAAGGCCCGGTTGCTGCTTGAAGAGCAGGCGCCCGATCTGGTCGTCGATGGCGAGATGCATGCCGACAGTGCCCTGTCAGAGGAGCTACGCAACAAGGTGTTCCCGGATTCCGTGCTGCGCGGCCAGGCCAACCTGCTGGTGATGCCGAACGTGGAGGCGGCACATATCGCCTACGGCCTGCTCAAGACCCTGGGTGGCGGTATCGCCATTGGCCCGATCCTGCTGGGGGTCGGCAAGCCGGTCCACATACTGTCGCAGAGTTCCACTGTACGCGGCATTTTCAATATGACCGCTGTTGCGGTCGCGGAGGTGCAGAGCCAGGCGGGGGGCGGCAACGATTAACCCGGTTATGGCGCGTTGCATGCGCTACCCTGAACCGTAGGCAGGCGAAGCAGGGGCGCAATCGCGGGGGCAGGCGCTGGCGGCGGTCAATAAAGTCGCCGCTAAGCGCCAATTAAGGTCGGGGGTGCTAGCGTGCATGCGGTTTTTGGTGTAATAAACGCCACATGAACTCGGCGGCCTGTCGCAAGCACGGCGCCGGCACCATCTGAAAGCCCATTTCCGGGAAGTTCTAGAGTTGGAGTATGAGAGTGCAGAGGATCCTGCCTTTACTGGCGCTGCTGGGCGCCTTTATTCCGGCGGCCGCAATGGCTGCTTTCGGTTTCGAGGATGTTGCCGAAAAAGCCCGTGACCTGGCATCAAAGCCATATCAGGCGCCGACGCCGATTCCGAAGTTCATGCAGACGATGAGCTACGACGACTATCAGAATATCCGCTTTAATCCGGAGAAGAGCCTGTGGCGCGAAAGCGGCTCCCGTTTTCAGGTGATGATGGTGCCGCCGGGGCTGTTTTACCGCCACGCGGTGAAGTTGAACGTGATCGATGCCGAAGGCAGTCACGGTGTGCCGTTTCGCAAAACCGACTTCGTTTTCGCCGATTCGGAAGTGGCCAAGCGGGTTCCGGCCAATCTCGGTTATGCCGGTTTCAAGCTGACCTATCCGCTCAAGGGCGAAAAAGAGCAGAACCAGTTCATGGTGTTCGCCGGAGCAAGCTATTTCCGTGGCGTCGGGCGCGACAACAGCTTCGGCATTTCTGCACGGGGGCTGGCGATCGATACCGGGCTGTCGCGGGGCGAAGAGTTCCCGTCCTTTACCGAGTTCTGGCTCGAGCGCCCGTCCCCCGACGCCCAAGCGATGACCTTCTACGGGCTGCTCGAAGGGGAGAGTGTGGCCGGTGCCTACGAGTTCGTTGTCTATCCGGGCAAGGTCACGCGTTTGAAAGTGCGCAGCAAGCTGTTCCCGCGCCAGAATATCGAACTGCTCGGCGTGGCACCGCTGACCAGCATGTTCTATTACGGCGAGAATACCGGCCGGCCGCGCGGAGAATGGCGCACTCAGGTGCACGACTCCGACGGTCTGCAGATCCAGGATGGCAACAGCGGCGAATGGCTCTGGCGTCCGTTGCTGAATCCGCGCACCCTGGAGATGGATTATCTGATGACCGAAAACGTCCGCGGTTTCGGTCTGCTGCAGCGTGATCGCGAGTTTTCGGACTATCAGGACCTGCAGGCCCGCTACGAACTGCGTCCCAGCAGCTGGGTCAAGACCGAAGGCGACTGGGGGCCGGGTCAGGTGGTGCTGGTGCAACTGCCGACCGAGAACGAGACCAACGACAATATCGTCGCTTTCTGGCGGCCGAAGGACAAGGTCACGGCGGGCCAGGCGCTTGAATACGCCTACGAGGTGCAGTTCGGCGGTGCGGAACTCGGCGGCAATCCGATGGGCCGGGCGGTCAACTCCTATGTCGGCGACGGCAGCGTCATCGGAGGCGGCAGCGAGAAGGGCGCTTACCGTATTCTCGTCGACTTCAATGGCGGTGTACTCGACAAGCAGCGCCCGCGCGCGCCGGTGCTGAGCCATGTCACGGCGACGGACGGCGGCGAAGTGCTGGAGCATTTCGTCGAGTACAACGAGGCGCTCAAGGGTTGGCGGCTGTCGGTCCTGGCCCGCCCGGCCGAGAAAAAGCCGCTGTCGCTGCGGGCTTACCTGAGCCTCGGCGACGAGACCCTGACCGAAACCTGGACCTATCGCCTGCCGGCGAACAACGATATCCGCATTCCGGAGTAAAGCATGGCCCGTACCCTGGGTGAGCACGCCCTGTCCCGCGCGCTGGAATACCTGGCCGTCAATGGGGTCGACCTGAGCGACCGTCATACACTGCTGGCGCTGCAGCTGATCGAAGAAGGGCTGCAACGCGGCGAGGCGGACCTGCTCGCCTGGGTCATGGACGAACTGCCGAAGCGGGTCGAGCTGCCGCAACTGAGGGTACCGCCGGTCGCGCCGATGCTGGTGCGGGGCAGTATCGGCTACGGAGACGGCAAATGAACAGCTCGCAGGCGGTTCTCGAAAGCGGCGCGGTACGGCCGGTGCGCTGGCGCGGCCGCGTCATGCTGCGGCGCGCCCTGCTGACCCTGGTCGTCATTGCCCAGGCGCTGGTCGGCGCCTACTATATGGCGTCGGTGCTGCCCTACCATGGCGGCAACCTGCTGGAGCAGGCGCTGATCGCGCTGTTCACGGTGCTGTTCACCTGGATCACCGTGGGTTTCTGGATCGGCCTGTACGGTTTCTGGCTGCGGCGTCTGGGCGGCGATCCGAAGTCGCTGCTGCGCCGCTATCCCGATGGCGAACTGGCGAACACGCCGCTGTCCCGCACCGCGGTGGTGATGCCGATCTACAACGAGCCGGTCAACCGCACCCTCGGCGGGCTGCGCGCCATCTATCGCTCGATCGAGCGCAGCGGCCAGCTCGAACACTTCGACTTCTATATCCTTTCGGACAGCCGCGATCCCGATGTCTGGCTGTCAGAACAGGCCGCCTGGCAGAGCCTGTGCGACGAACTCGGTGCCAGCGGACGGCTGTTCTACCGCCGCCGTACCCTGAACATGAACTACAAGAGCGGCAACGTCGCCGACTTTCTCCGCCGCTGGGGGCGCGCCTACGAATACATGATCGTCATGGATGCCGACAGCCTGATGGGCGGCGACACCCTGGTGAAGATGGTGCGCCTGATGCAGCGCGAGCCGAAAGTCGGCATCCTGCAGAGCTGCCCGACAATCATCAACGGGCAGTCGCTGTTCGCCCGGGTGCAGCAGTTCGCCAATCAGGTCTACGGTCCCCTGTTCAGCACCGGGCTGGCGGCGATGCAGCTCGGAGAGGCGGCGTTCTGGGGACATAACGCGATCATCCGTACCGAGCCCTTCATGCGCCACTGCGGTCTGCCGCGACTACGCGGTCCGGGGTTGTTCAGCGGCCCTATCTCGAGCCACGATTTCGTCGAGGCGGCCTTCATGGGGCGCGCGGGCTACGAGGTCTGGCTGGAGCCTGACCTGGGCGAGAGCTACGAGGAGTCGCCG
Source organism: Marinobacterium aestuariivivens (assembly GCF_042661465.1). Taxonomy (NCBI): domain Bacteria; kingdom Pseudomonadati; phylum Pseudomonadota; class Gammaproteobacteria; order Oceanospirillales; family Oceanospirillaceae; genus Marinobacterium; species Marinobacterium aestuariivivens. The sequence goes on from NZ_JBHSWE010000001.1 coordinate 3,917,876, forward strand.
CCGAGCCTGGTCGACGAACTGACCCGCGACAAGCGCTGGGCCAAGGGCAATCTGCAGCATCTGTGGCTGATGCTGTTCGAGCCACGGCTGCGCATGGCTCACCGCATGGCGTTTCTCAATGGCATCCTGTCCTATGTGGCCTCGCCGCTCTGGTTTGCGTTCCTGGTGCTGACCACGATCGAGACGACCCGGCTGGTGCTCTGGCCGCCGAACTACTTTCCCGAACAGCACAGTCCCTTCCCGCTCTGGCCCGAGTGGCATCCCGAATGGGCCATAGGCCTTGCCAGCAGCGTGGTTTTCCTGCTGTTCTTCCCGAAATTTCTGGCGCTGCTCGATGTGCTGCTGAGCGGCCGAAGGCGCTCCCATGGCGGCTTCATCCGGCTGTTGCTAAGCACCCTGCAGGAAATCCTGGTGTCGGCGCTGCTGGCGCCGATCCGCATGCTGGCCCATACCCGCTACGTGCTCGAAGCGCTGCTCAACGTCACTTTGCGCTGGGCCGGACAGAACCGCAGCGACGAAACCACCTGGACCGATGCACTGCTGAACCAGGCGCCGGGGTCGCTGATTGCCGCGGCCTGGTCCGGTTTCGCCTGGTGGCTGGATCCGCTGTTCTTCTTCTGGTCACTGCCGGTGGCACTGCCGCTGCTGCTGGCCGCGCCGACCTCGGTCCTGCTGAGCAAGGTCGGGCTGGGGCAGGCGCTGCGCCGTGCCGGTGTTCTGCTGGTGCCGGAAGAGAAGCATGGTTCGGCACTGCTGGAGGACCTCAGTGGTCACAGTATTCTGCCGGAGCCCGGTACCGGCGAGTCGGCGGTGGTACGGGCTGTGCTCGATCCGGTGATGAATCGGGTACACCAGGCCACGGCCCGCTCCCACGGCGGAGGTGCCAAGCATGAGCGGCTCAAGCAGCTGCGTTCACGCTGCCTGGAGCAGGGGCCGGACAGCCTGAGCCGGGCGGAAAAGAACCTGCTGCTGACCGACCGCGAAAGCCTGGCCTGGCTCCATGCCCACGCCTGGCGCGCGCCGGTCGACAGTTTCTGGGGCCGTGCCATCGACCACCGCATACGCCGGATCTGGCCGGCGTAGGCGCCTCGCCCCGAGGCGAAAAAATCCGGCACGGCGGTTGTTCGCACCGGGGCGGCGCTCCTACAGCGGGACTGCCCCCACCCGTAGGAGCCGCGCCCCCGCGGCGAAAAAATCCGGCACGGCGGTTGTTCGCACCGGGGCGGCGCTCCTACAGCGGGCGCTGAAATTTCCGTGGAGCCTCCCACAATCAGGCGTTGTCCGGTGCCCAGGAATCTCCCGCATGAGGGCCAACCGGGCAGCTGTCCGGCCAGCACAGCGAAGCAGAGCCCGTCGGCGGCGCAGTATTGACAAGAGACGAAATAATAACAATTATCACTTGCTGTTACATTCATCCAGGTGCAAGAAGGTTCGATTGGTGAAGTACGGTACTCTTTTGTCCCTCTGTGCGGTCATCGTACTGGGGAGTCCGGTTCAGGCAAACGATAACGCGGGCGCGCGGCAGCAGGCGCTGGCACAACTCGGACAGGCGCTGTTCTTCGACACCAGTCTGTCGTTCAATCGCAGCCAGTCCTGCGCCAGTTGCCACGATCCGGCCAGGGGATTCGCCGATCCGGGAGCCAACAGTCTCGGCGGAGCCGTTTCACTGGGGGACGACGGCCGCTCTCTTGGCGATCGCAATGCGCCGTCGGTCGCCTACGCGGCCTTCAGCCCGGACTTCCACCGCGACGGTGACGGTCACTATGTCGGTGGCCAGTTCTGGGACGGCCGTGCCGCCACCCTGGCCGATCAGGCGATGGGGCCGCCGCTGAACCCGGGCGAGATGGCGATGCCGGACATGGAAACCGTGCGTCAGAGGCTGCTGGAAAATCCCGACCATGTCGCGCGGATCAGCCGGCTGTTCGGTGAAGGCGTACTGGAGGAGGCCGGCAGTGCCTATCGGGCGATGGCCGAGAGCATCGCGGCGTTCGAGCGTACCGAGTCCGTTTCGCCGTTCGATTCCAGGTACGACCGCTACCTGCGCGGCGAATATCAGATGACCGAGCAGGAAGAGCTGGGCAGGACGCTGTTCTTTTCCCGGCAGTTCACCAACTGCAACCAGTGTCACCAGCTAGAGGCATCGCCGATCTCGCAGCGCGAAACCTTCAGCAACTACCGCTACCACAATATCGGCGTGCCGGTGAATGCGCAGGTGCGCGCCGCGAACGGCAGCGACCCGAACCTGGTCGATCCGGGTCTGCTGAACAACCCCAACGTGATTGACTGGGAAGCGCGCGGCCGTTTTAAGGTGCCGGGCCTGCGCAATGTCGCGGTCACCGGCCCCTATATGCACAACGGTGTCTTCACCGAGCTGGAAACGGTGGTGCGGTTCTACAACCAGTACAACAGCAAGAGCGCGAAAAACCGGATCAACCCCGAAACCGGCGAACCCTGGGGCGGGCCGGAGGTGGCCGAGAACCTGTCGCTGACCGAGCTCGAACATGGGCCGGCACTGGACGACAAGCGCATCGAGGCGCTGGTGGCCTTCCTGAAGACGCTGACCGACAGGCGGTACGAACCCCTGCTGGAGCAGCAGAGGGCTTCGCGGAAAGAAGCCGGCCATTAAAGGGGGCCTGGCCATCCGCTCCAACCGATGATGGGTTACGGTGCGCTCCGGACGCCGTGGAATACCAAAATTTGTGCCATGCGCACCTAACCCATTCTACGAATCTACGGTAGTTTTGCCGCCGCAGGCCCTTGCAAAAACGTCAGCCATCGATGGGCCCGACATGGTAGGGCCGCATCATCTCGTGATCCTCGTGCGAGAGGATATGGCAGTGCCAGACGTACCGGCCGGGCTTGTCGAAGCGCATCTTGATGCGAGTGACTTCGCCCGGCAGCGCCATCACCATATCGCGACGGGTCTGTTCCTGGGGCGCGGGACCGCGGGGCTGGCCGACGACCCGGATGTTTTCGAGCCGGTACCCCTCACCGCCTTCGCCATCCTCGCCGCCTTCGCCATGTTCTGCTGGCTTTTCGATCAGCCGGGCACTGAAAGGCTGGCGATCGAGAATCTCGAAATGAACCAGGTGAAGATGGATCGGATGGGCATCCCCGGTGGCGTTGTAGATCTCCCAGATTTCGGTGTCCCCCAGTCCCGGGTTCTCGGTAATGGGACTGTCCCAGTCCAGGGTGCCATCGACCCAGTTGTCGCTGACATCCTCGACCGGCTCGGCCATACCCAGCAGCGGCTTCAGACGGCCGAACTCGTCGGTTCCCTCGAACAGCGCCAGCTTGCGGGTGGTCGTGACCGCGCCCGGGACCGAAACGCCGCCATCCAGCCAGGTGCCGTCAACGATCGAGGTGTCGGCTCTGTCGGAATCGAACTCTGAGACAACATCGAAGGCCATGATGCGATCGGTGCGCCGATCCGGGAAGAGGTCGGCTTTCTTCGGCAGCTCGCCACCGAAGGGCGCATCCCCGAGGAGGTTCTCGACGATCAGCCGTGAGCCCCAGGGCACGGCCTTGAAGTCGATCACCAGGTCGAGGCGTTCGCCCGGCGCGAAGTCGACTTCCTCCACCTGCGTTGCGGTTTCACGCAGGCTCTGATCCGAACCGATGACATAGAAGGGAATCGCATACCCAGGCGCGGGATCGGTTTCGTTCGAGTGGACAACTTTCAGGCGCAGGCGCATAAAGCGGCTGTCGCAGCCATTCAGCAACCGTACCCGGTACTGGCGACGCTCGACCTCGCATTTGGGCCAGATCGTGCCGTTGACCAGCATATGGTCGCCGAAGAACTCGGCCAGTGCCGTCGGTCCGCCTTCCGGGAAGACCTCCTCCGGCAGTTCGGCGCCCTCATCGTCGATAAAGTCGCTGTAGAAGGGATCCCCGGGAAAGGCGGGATAAAACAGCTCGCCGGTATTGAGGAACATCCGGTCCTGTACCGCGAATGCCAGTTCGTAGGGCCCGGCCGGCAGGCCCGGAGGATTATCCGGCAGCCCGGTATCGAAGTCGTCCCGAAGGATGAAAAAGCCCGCCAGGCCGGCATAGACATTGAGCCGGGTGATACCCAGCGCATGGTCGTGATACCAGAGGGTACCGGCCATGTCGTTCCAGTACGGGAAGCCGCCGCCGTAGCGGTAGTAGCGGGCTTCCCATCGCGGGCCCTTGATCCTGAAGCGCGGCGAAAAGAAATATTCGGGGTTGCCGTCAAAGGGGCTGTCGTTGAGGCCGCCATGGACATGGGTCACGATCGGCACGCCGTCGGAGGCGATGCGGTAATATTCGTATCCCGGCAGCGAGTAGGCCCAGTGCAGGCTGCCATCGACCGGCAGCAAGTGGGATACCGGCATGGACCCTTCGATCAGATCGTTTTCCCAGCTGACTTCCAGGCTGTCGTTCACATTCATCTCGATGGTACGCCCCGGCCAGGAAACGCCGTCGTTGTGAGGGCCGTAGCCCCAGACCGCTGTCGGTACGGGCGTTTCTCCATCAGCGCCAACCAACCCGGTCATCTGGACGGCCGGTGCCGCACGGATACGCAACCGGCCGGCCTCCGGCATATATTTGAATCCGGGATCAAGGGCATTCGGCACCGCGTGCTTGAACAGAGGCTGCATTGCCGGGTCTGAAAGGCCGGCCGCCAGGATTGCAGCATGGCTGCTGTGGGCGCGCAGCAGTGCCACCGGAATGCTGGCGGTCATGCCGGCCGCCATCGCGGAGCGGATGCTCAGCGTCAGGAATTCCCGTCTTTTCATCTTTCAGGCCTCTTCGCGTCAAGTGGACCCTTCCCGACGTCAGTCGAATGGGACCGCCCTGCCAGTCCGGAGGTTGCGAGGGGAGGGTATTACCTGGATACAAGCAAGTGACGTACCGGTTTGGAAAAGGTCTTGTCTATCAACACAGTGTATTCGGGCGTCCCGATGGCAGGGGAGCCGGTTTGTAAACAGAACATTACAGCGATCGCCTCGAAGACCGAAAAGCGTTGCAGCACGGATACAGCCGCCCGCGTCTTTACTCGGAAGACCCGGTTCGGTTCGAACAGGGTGACCAGATTACCCATGCCCGTCTCAGGCCTTCTTCGAGATCAGCCAGTGGGTGACGCCCAGCGCCAGGGTGACCGCGGCGATGGCAAATACATACTCGGCGCTGGTCTTGTCCAGGTCCAGCACGATCACCTTCCGCGCGATCGCCATCAGTGCCGTGGCGGTGACCAGGCGTATCGGCAGCACGTCGGTTCCGAGGTAGAGCCGGATATTGATAAAGATCTCGACGGCGATCAGCACCGCCATGAAGGCGCCGAACGTCTGGAAAATATCGTTGATATCGAGCAGGAAGAAGGGGGCGTACCGAGTCGCTGGTAGAGGACATAGATCACGTCGCCGATGCCCCAGATGATGACCAGCACCATCAGCACGGCCAGCACCCGGATGGCGATGCGGATGATGCGGTGAAGAAAGCGGATCAGCGGATCGGAGTGTTCCTCCGGCAGTTCTTCGTGTATCAGTACATGAGGATCGTTGTCTTCGGTCATCGATGTCTTCTGCTCCTTGCTGGGGCTGTTCCGGCTTGTGATTGAACGATCTGGCTGTTCGAAGGCTCCGTTTTCGGCCTGGCGCCGTACCGCTATCTGATAGTGGCGCATAGTTTGCGCTCCCGCCAGTTGGCTGGCCGGCGGCCCACTCGGCTATGTTGTACGCAGTGAACGGTGAAACGGATGAAGCAGGAGGTGTCCAGGCGATGATCGAACTCGAGCGGCTGTCGATGTCCTACGCCATCGGCGACGAGGAGGTCCAGGTATTGCGCGACCTCGACCTGAAGGTCGCCGATGGCGAGCGCGTCGCCATTCTTGGGCCTTCGGGTTCGGGCAAGACCACGTTGCTGCTGTTGCTGGCCGGGCTCGAGCGGTGCCAGCAGGGGCATATCCGCCTCGGCGGCGTGGCGTTGTCAGACCTCGATGCCGATGCGCTGGCGGACCTGCGGCGCGACAGGATCGGTTTCATTTTCCAGTCGTTCCATCTGGTGCCGAGTCTCACCGCACTGGACAATGTCGCGCTTCCGCTCGAGATCGCGGGCGACACCCGCGCACGGATGCTTGCTGCCCGGATGCTGGACCAGGTGGGACTGGCGTATCGCGAGCGTCATTATCCGGCCCAGCTCTCGGGCGGCGAGCAGCAGCGGGTCGCCATCGCGCGGGCGCTGGTGCACGGTCCCAGGCTGATCCTGGCCGACGAGCCAACCGGCAACCTGGACAGCCGGACCGGTGAACGCGTGGGGCATTTGCTGTTCGATCTCAATGAGGGTGTCGGCGCCACGCTGGTGCTGGTCACCCATGATGCCGGTTTCGCGCGTCGGTGCGACCGGGTGTTGCAGCTGCGGGATGGCCGGCTGGTCGAGCGCGCGCAGGAGGGGCGGGATGCCTTTTCTGCTTGAGCTGGCCTGGCGGGACCTGCGTGCCAGTGGCCGCTCGCTCTGGGTGTTCTGTGTCTGTCTGCTGCTCGGCGTCTCGCTGATCGCTGCCACCGGCGGGCTCTATCGGCAGGTCGGCGCGAGTCTGCAGGCGGAGAGCCGCAGCCTGTTCGGCGGAGACCTGGAAGTCGAGAGCCGGGCGTCGCTGCCACCCGGGGTACTCGACTGGATGAACGCCAGGGCCGGGTGTCGCTGCTGATCGAGTTGCGCACCATGCTCGGAAACCCGGCCGGCGACTTCCTGCTGGTCGAGCTGCAGAGCGTCGATGATCACTATCCGCTCTATGGCGAGCTGCAGCTGGATCCAGAGCAGGACCGGCAACCGCCACGGAGCAACGGCACGGACGCTGGGGTCTGGCGCTGGATCCGGTGCTGGCACAGCGGTTGGACCTGGCCCCGGGAGATGAGGTGGCGGTCGGGGCGCTGACGATGGAGGTGCGTGCCCTGATCCGGCACCAGCCCGATCGCCGACTGAGCGCCGACTGGCGGGGCCCGCCGGTGCTGGTTGCCGATGACGCACTGCAGGCTTCCGGCCTGATTCTGCCCGGCAGCCGCCTCGACTATGAATACCGGGTGCGCACCGACCTGGCGCCGTCGCAGTGGCGCGAAGCATTCGTAGGCGCCTTCCCCGGCAGTGACTGGGAGGTGCACACCTTCAGCAATCGCAGCGAGCGGTTGGCACGGGTGCTCGACCAGGTCGCCTCGGGACTGCTGCTGATCGGCTTCAGCGCCCTCTTCATCGGCGGGCTGGGTGTCTACAACAGTATCCAGGCTTACCTGCAGGGGCGGCTCGGCACCATCGCCACGCTGCGGGCGCTGGGGCTGCGCAACCGGCGTCTGGCTACCCTCTATCTGCTGCAGATCGCGATGCTCAGTGGCGGCGCCAGCCTCGCCGGCATGCTGTTGGGCGGCGTCCTGGCGCTGGCCGGTACCACCGCCGCCGCCCGGCGTCTGCCGGTGGCGACCAGTCTCGGGGAACTTGCGCTGCCGCTGGCGACGGCCTTCGTCTTCGGGCTGTTGACCGCCTTCACCTTCGCCCTGCCGGCGCTCGGGCGGGCGCTGTCGGTCCCGCCGGCGGCGCTGTTTCGTGGCCTCGACGGGGGTCGCACCGTCACGCCCCGCGGCTACTGGCTGGCGACTGCGAGCGGTGCCCTCATGATCGTCGTGCTGGTGCTGTCGTCGCTGCCGGATCCGCTGTTCGGCCTCGGCTTTGTGGCGGTGGTCGCGCTGTTGCTCGCGCTGCTGGATGGCCTGGTACGGGGCCTGCGCCGGCTGGCCCGCGCGCTCGACGGGCGTCCCTTTCTCAACGGCCGTTTTGCCCTGCGCCTGGCATTGGCGAACCTGCACCGGCCCGACTCGCCGCTGCGTGCCACCCTGCTGTCGCTGGGCTCGGCGCTGACGCTGCTGGTGGCCTGTACACTCATTGTCGCGGCCCTGCTGCGGGCGATCAACGAAATGCTGCCGGAGGAGGCGCCGGCGCTGGTATTCTACGATATCTCCGCCGATCAGCGGGCCGCGGTGACCGCGGCGGTCGAAGAGGCCGGGTCCTTGCAACGCCTGGAACTTGCGCCGCTGGTGCTGGGGCGTCTGGCCGCGGTCAATGGCGAACGCCTGGCCGACAGCGGCGATCCGGAACGGGCCCTCGAGGCCCGGGACGAACACAAGCTCAGTTACCGGGCCGGTAATATCGACGCCGTGATCCTGGAGCGCGGCGACTGGTGGCCACAGGACGGCAGCGACGGCCCCTGGGTGGTGATGGAGGACCGCGAGGCCGATCAGCTGGGGCTGGAAGTGGGCGACCGCCTGCGGTTCAGCATCAGCGGCGCCGAACTGGAGGCGAAGCTCGGCGGTATCTACCGCCAGAAGGGGATGCAGACCCGCTTCTGGTTCGAGGCGATCCTGTCGGACGGCGCCCTGGATCCCTTCATAAGCCGCTATGTCGGGGCGGCCTACCTGGACCCGGACGAGGCGGTCGCGGTCCAGAACAGGGTCGCCGCCCTCGCTCCCAATATCGTCACGGTGCGGACCGAAGCCATTCTCGAGGAAGCGCGTCTGCTGCTCGGCAAGGCGTCGGCGGGGCTGACGGTCGTCGCCGTCATCAGCCTGTCCGCCAGCCTGCTGGTGCTGGCCAGCCTGCTGGCCACGACCCGGGCGCGTCAGGTTTACAGCGCCACCGTGCTGCATACCCTCGGGGTACGGCTGGCCGTCATTCGCCGCAGCCTGCAACTGGAGTATCTGCTGCTGGCGCTGGTCAGTTCCAGTCTCGCGACCGGCCTCGGTGCCGCCATCGCGCTGCCGCTGCTCCAGTACCGCATCAAGCTGCCGGCCAACGACCTGCTCTGGCTCGGCGCCCTGACGGCGCTGCTGGTCAGCACCCTCAGTCTCGGTCTCGGAGCCCGTTACCTGTTGCGGCGGCTGCGGCTAAGCCCCGCCAGCCTGTTGCGCGATGGCGGCTGAAGCGCCTGGAGCCTAGCCGAAAGCCGGTCTCCCCGGGATAAGCTCTGGCGTTCCTCAAATGTTGATCTGGGTCAATAACTGGGCGCGGGCCAGCAGCCGCCGATTGTGTCTGCCCGTTGCTGCCTGTCCATCGTTTCCCGCTGCACGCCGGTTCTCGACAACACCTCCATTTAGTCTTTTTAGTCTTTAAAAACAATAAGTTGTCTAGGTATATCGAAAGCCGTCAAGGCTTTTTCAGCCGCGTCCCTGACCCGCATGGAAAGGCGTCACCACCTCTGTTTTTCTGATAAGCCCACCGTTCAAAGTCCTTGACGACTGTAGGGTTAAGGCTTAGTTTTAACCATAAATAAAACATATTTTTATATATAAAACACATTCCCGTGATCCCAGCGGGTTCCGACTCACACCACCGACAATAAAAGAGGCTGTGCAATGCAATCGCAGGAATACAACGAAAAACTCGCGATCTGGCTGCGGAACGAGCCCTGTTCCGATGCCGGCGTCAATAACCTGCAGGTACCGGGCAAAACCGAAAACATTATCTGGCAGACCCGTGCCAAGGTGCCGTCACCCTATGAAAAGGCCCTGGCCGATGCGCTGGAGCAGGTGTTCGCCGACGGCGCCATCGGCCTTGGCGAGGTCGTGGCCGGGCTGAATACAAGGGGCATGAAGTCCGAAGCCGGCGAGGCCTGGACCGAGGCGTCCCTCGAAGCCGAACTGCAGCGACTGGGAATCTGAGGAGAACGTCATGTCCGTTAAAGACGAAATTCTGGAAAACTATCTCGATCTCGGCCTGCGCGATCTCTGGTATCCGGTGGCCTCGAGCTGGGAGGTCGCCGGCAGTCCGGTCGGCATTACCCGCCTGGGCGAGAATATCGTGTTGTGGCGCGACGCCGAAGGCGTGGTACGGGCGCTCGAGGATCGCTGTCCGCATCGCGGCGCGCGCCTGTCCTTCGGCTGGAACCTGGGGGACCGCGTGGCCTGCTGGTACCACGGCGTCGAGGTCGACGGCGACGGCAAGGTGGCCGATGTGCCGGCGGTGGTCAGTTGCCCGATGACCGGCAGCGAATGCGTCAAACGCTATCACGTCAAGGAGCGCAACGGCGCCATCTTCCTCTGGTTCGGCGTAGACCCGCACGCGCCGCCCCATGACCTGGTGCTGCCGGAGCAACTGGCCGATGGCGAATGGGCCTCGTTCCTGTGCCAGTCCGACTGGGCCGTGAATTACCGTTACGCCGTCGACAACGTCATGGATCCGATGCACGGCACCTACCTGCACATGAAGTCCCACTCGATGGCCGAAGGCGACCGCACCGCCGAGATGCGTGCGCGCAATACCGAACACGGCTTCATTTTCGAGAAGACCGGCCAGTCCGGCGTCAACTTCGACTGGGTCGAGTTCGGCAATACCGGCTGTCACTGGTTGCGGCTGTCGATCCCCTACAGGAAGCAGTACGGGCCGGGCGGCCATTTCTACATCGTCGGCTTTGCGACGCCGGTCGACCGGGACAACTGCCGCGTCTTCTTCTGGCGCTGTCGCAAGGTCGATGGCTGGCAGCGCAATGCCTGGCGTTTCCTGTATCGCACCCAGCTCGAGAAGCTGCATTGGGACGTACTCGAACAGGACCGGCTGGTGCTGGAGGCGATGGCACCCAATGCCCGCGACCACGAGTTCCTCTACGAGCACGATGTCGGCCTGGCCCGTATCCGCCGGCTGCTGGCGAAAGAGGGCAGGAAACAGCTCGAGCGGCAGGCGGCGCTCGAGGCCGCGGAATAGTGCAATCCTGGCCGGCAGCGACTCCCCCGGTGGGCGTGGCTGCCGGAACGCCACAACAGAAGAGGCTCGAAATGAGTATAAAGGGCATAGAAAAGCTGGTGTTCGGCGTCGAATCCCTGTCCGAGAGCCGCCGCTTTCTGCAGGACTTCGGCCTGACGGAACAGGCCGGCACAGATGGCGGCCTGCTGTTCACCACCCTGGATGGCAGCGAGATTCGGGTCTACCCAAGGGCTGCGGCACCGTTGCCTCCGGCCTTCGAGGACGGCTCCACACTGCGTTCGGTGACCTGGGGCGTTGAATCCGCGCAGGCGCTGCAGTCGCTGGCGGCCAGGCTTCAGGACGAGCCGGGCTTTGCCAGCAGTGAAGACCTCGTGACCTGCCGGGACCCCGGCGGCATGACCCTGGAGTTTCGCCTGTCGACGGTATCGGAAATCGAACTCGAGGTGCCGCCGATCAATCAGCATGGCGATATCCGCCGCATCAACCGGGCCAGCCCGGTATATGAGCGGGCGACGCCGATCGGTATCGGCCATGTGGTGTTTTTCGTCACGGATCTGGCGCGGGCCCGGGCATTCTACGAGCAGAAGCTGGGCTTTCACCTGTCGGATTTCTACCGTGGCAAGGGCGCTTTCATGCGGGCCTCGGAAGCGGGACCGCACCACCACCTGTTCCTGCTACATATCCCGGGGCATGCGCCGGGCCTCAACCATGTCGCCTTTACCGTGCGCGATATCCACGAGGTGGCCGGTGGCGGCCTGGCGATGAACCGCAAAGGCTGGTCGACCTTCCTCGGGCCGGGGCGCCACCCGATCTCGTCGGCGTATTTCTGGTACGTCAACAGCCCGCTGGGAGGGGCCTTCGAGTACTACAGCAACGACGACTACCTGACCGGCGAGTGGCAACCGCGGGAGCTGGAGCATTCCGTTGCGAGTTTCACCGAGTGGGCGGTCGAGGGTGGAATAGATCCGCAGACGCGTCGCCAGCACGAGGCTGTCGGGGCCTGAAATCCGGGGCCTGCAGAGGCTCCATCAATTATTTGAGGTGGATGATGAAAGAACAATTCGATACCTGGGTGAAGCCGGCAGAGATGTCGCTGGGCGATTTCGTGGAAAGCCGGATCGCGCGCTTCAAGGGACGCACCTACGACTTCAACGCGCTGAAATTCCAGGCCGACTTCGACCCGAAGTACCGCCGCGCCCAGATGCGCTACATGGGCACCGGTGCCACCGGGGTCAGGCGCGACAGCAATACCATTCCTTCGGAGCACTTCACCTTCTCCACCATGGTGCTGCCGGCACAGTGCGAAGGCCCGCTGCATACCCATCATGACGTGGAAGAGGTGTTTTTCATGCTCAAGGGCAATATCACCCTGTTCGTCGAGCATGACGGCGAGAAGGTCGAGACGCAATTACACGAGCGCGACCTGATTTCGGTGCCGCCCGGTATTCCCCGCGGCCTGTTCAACCACGGCCAGGAGGAGGCCCTGATGTGCGTCATGCTGGGCTCGCCGAAGCCGCAGATCCCGACCTATCCGGACGATCATCCGCTGTCGAAAATCGAACGCTATTAACCTGGCATGCAAATAGGTTCCCTACCTATTTGCATGTCACGCCACGGAAACGGGCGCAGGTGCGCGGACATGCTGGTTTCCGTGGCGCTCGCATTGGCCTGCGCGGCCAATGATGAAGCATCCCTGCTTCATGTATTAACCCGCCGGATTAATACTGAGCGGGGCGTTGGTCCCGCCCGCAGGCGTCAATCGGACAACCCTGGAGCCGGGGACAGGGGGGCCAGCCGGGACCGGCTGTGGGCTTGGCGGTGGCGGGACTCTTTCCAGGCTTTCGACCCGGTTCCGGCCCAGCTTTTTGGCACGATACAGGGCCTTGTCGGCGCGTTGCAGCAGCTCCTCGAAGCTGTCCTGCCCGTCGAACTGGCTCAGGCCAAAGCTCGAGGTGACAGACAGGTTCCGGTCGATGTCCAGCTGTTCGATAAGGTATCTGAGCTTTTCGCTGGCGTGGACGGCGTTTTCCAGATTCAGGTCCGGGAAGATGATCGTAAACTCTTCGCCACCCCAACGGGCGAAAAAATCGACGCTCCTCAGGTGGTTTCTGATCAGATCGGCGACCTGTCTGAGGACCTGGTCGCCGGTATCGTGACCGTGGGTGTCGTTGATCTGCTTGAACAGGTCCAGGTCCAAAATGGCCAGCGACAGCGGGTGCCCGTAACGTTTGGCGCGGGAAATCTCTTTGCCGATTGTCTCTTCGAATTTTTTACGGTTGGGAATACCGGTGAGGCGGTCGGTATTGGAGATATATTCGATCTCCCTGATTTTCTCTTCCAGCTCCCGGTTCTTGGTTTCGAGCTCCACGGTTTTCTGTTTCAGAAGATTTTCCAGAGTCATGTTGCCGGCTTTAAGCAATCGGTCTTTTTCGCTCAGCTCGTCGTGAAGGGTTTTCTGCCGGTGAATATCCTGATGCGCGCCGATGATGCGGGCAGCGCTACCATCCGGGTTGCGTTCGATGATCTTGGCGCGATCCAGAATCCAGAGATACTGCCCGTCTGCCTGTTTGCAGCGGTATTCGATGCAGTAGGTGTCGAGCGCGCCGTTGATAAAGCCTTCGATTCTGTTCATGACCCGGGGGTAGTCGTCGGGGTGGATGAGATTCTCCCAGGTAAAGACGTCTTGCCGGAAAATGCCGACGTCATAGCCCAGCATGCGATACCAGCCCGGGCTACGTTCGACACGTCCGGTCGCGCCATGCCAGTCCCAGGTACCTTCCGCGATGACGTCGAGGAGATGGTTGAGGGTCTCGTCGGCTTCTTCCGGCGTTCGGTGCCGGTAGGTTTCGAACATCTTGTACCACCAGTCGTTGCACGAAAGGGACGGGCATTGTCGGTATGCTGCAGTAAGTGTAGCGAATCCGCTACGGTCCGTGCGGTTGTTTTGCCATCAATCGGGCCCGGGCTGCGCAGGCTATTCAGGATGCGGCGACAGGTATCCCGGTCTGCCAGCGACGGTCCCCCAATCCGTCTCCCTGCAAGGCCCGGGTCAGAGGCACGGCTGGGACAGGATGCGGTTGCGTCGGATACGCTGTTCGAATTCGGCGGCGTTCACGGCCTTCGAGAACAGGTAGCCCTGGCCGTAATCGCAGCCCATCGCCGCCAGGCAGGCCCGCTGTGCCTCCGTTTCGATGCCCTCGGCGATGACCCTGATCCCGAGCTTGTGGGCCATCAGGATGATCGCTTCGCACAGCGCCGCGTCGCTCGATGCCGGCGCGAGATTCTGTACGAAGGAGCGGTCGATCTTCAGGTAATCGATATCGAACTTTTTCAGATAGGACAGCGTGGAGTAGCCGGTGCCGAAGTCATCGAGGGACACTTCGAGCCCCATTTTCTGGACCGCCAGCAGGCGCTCCGAGGCGGCCGCGTCCATCAGGATGCTCTCGGTGATTTCCATCGCGATCGCGTCCCCCGGCAGGTCAAGCTGCTCGAGCCAGGCCAGCCAGTCCTCGAGTTTCGAGCCGTTGCTGCGAAGCTGAACGGGCGAGGTGTTGATGCTGATCTGGAAGTCCGGATCCAGGTTTTGCCGCCAGGATGACACCTGTTCGGCGGCCTCCTCGAAGATCCAGCTGCCCATTTCGATGATCAGGCCCGTTTCCTCGGCCAGCGGAATGAAGTCGCCCGGCGCCACCAGCCCCTCGGCCGGATGGTTCCAGCGAATCAGCGCCTCGGCCTTGCGTACCCGTCCCGATGCCAGATCGACTATGGGCTGATAGCAGAGGCAGAACTCCCGGTTGGTCAGGGCGTTGCGCAGGTCATGGATGCGCTGCATTCTGGCCAGTGCCAGATCCTGCATGTCCGGGGTGAAATAATGATAGCGGTTGCGGCCAAGGTGTTTGGCCACATACATCGCCTGATCGGCATGTTGCAGCAGGGTGTTCACATCGGCGGCGTCATCGGGATAGATGGTAATGCCGATGCTGGCCGAGATGAAATTGCGGTGTTCGCCGTTGCAGAAGGGCTCGGTCAGCCGCGCCAGTATTGTTTCGCTGACCTGGGCGACGTTTTCGAAATCGTCGAGGCCGGGGAGGATAACGGTGAACTCGTCGCCACCCAGGCGGGCGACGGTATCGGACTTGCGTATCGATTTTGACAGCCGGCTCGAGGCCTCCTTGAGCAGCGCATCGCCCACCTCGTGGCCCTGGGTGTCGTTGACATCCTTGAAATTGTCGAGATCGATATACATCAACGCGATGCGCTTGCGGTCGCGCTCGGCCTTGCGGATCTCCTGTTCAAGCCGGTCGTAGAACAGCCGGCGGTTAGGCAGGCCGGTGAGGAGATCGAAATTGGCGAGCTTGTCGAGCTCTGCATGGCTGGCTTGCAGTTTTCGCACCAGGCGAATGACCATATAGAAGAAAACCAGCGTCAGAACGAGCTGGAAGAAAATCAGTGCGGTACTGATCTTGATCTGATCCCGCACTTCCGATGTTCTGAACTCGGCCAGCTCGATTGCCCTGTGTATGGACAGGTTTGACAGTGCCTGCAGGGCTGGCAGCACCGGTTCGAGCGTGCGACTGATCTGTTGAATGGTCTGGCGGTCGAGCGCGGCCGGCGAGGCATCGATCACGTAATGCTCGGTGGCATCGAAAAAACCGTCGAGCTGTGCCAGGGCCGATCTGTACTCCTCGCTGTCCAGCAGGCGGGCAGAGGTGGGATTGAGTGCGACGACGTCGAAGCGGCTCCAGAGTATCTCGTAGCGCAGCTGCAGCTGGTCAAGGGCTTCATTGCTGAGATCGTCAAGGGCATTTTTCAGGCTCAGCTGGAACTGCAGAGCCTCCCGTTCCAGCTGAAAAACGCCCCAGCTGACATCGTTCTCGTTGTATTCGACGGCACTTGCCAGCAGCCGGCTTTGATAAAACTGGATATACAGGGTCACGGAAAAGGACAGCACCAGCCCGATGCTGACCAGGGTGAGCCAATACTTCTTCCTCTTGGTTATAGGCATCGGATTAGGGCTTCCTGTCACGCTGCACAGAACGGTCGGCGCCGGCTGATGTGCGTGCCGGCAGACAGACGTTCGGGTGGAGCAGGGTCCCTGACACCGGGCCGAATGCAGTCGGCATTGCCGGCGGCTGTCCGGCCGGTGACAGTGCCGGACCGTATCCGTCCCTGGCGCAGTGGCAGTGCGGTCGGATGCCGGAACGGCTGACGCTATCCAAGAGGTTAAAGGACGCCACTGTCACTCCCTCCCTGAAGTTGAGTGTCTGGTCTGCGATATTCTGCGGCCATGATGCATCTTTGTCTCAGGCTATACCAGTATAGGTGCGCAGGGAAGGATCTGGCGAGGTCTGAAAGGTGGCGCAGGCCAGGTACGTCGGCGATGTTCAGCGACCTCCATTTCCGGCTAACGGAACCTGTCGACTAATTTCCTGAGTGGGTAGAGCGTCTGTCCGATGTAGGTTCGGGGCAGCCTGACGGTGGTGCCGTACTCCGCCGGCCAGTGCTCCGCAGGCATATGGCAGGTGCCGAACAGACGGTCGAAGAGCACGGTATGAGCCGAGTAGTTGGTGTCGATCGCGGGCTTCTCGGAGCTGTGGTGCCAGTGGTGGAACTGGGGGTGACCAGCACGTACTTCAGCGGGCCGAATGACAACCCGAGGTTGCAGTGGATCAGGATCGCCTGCAGTGCGGCGAAGGCGACGTAGATATCCAGCGCGGCCTGGTCAGCGCCCAGCAGGTACAGCGGCACCATCACCAGGGCGCGTTCGGAAAACACCTGGACGAAGTGGCCCCGGGATCCGGCCAGCCAGTCCAGATGTTCCACCGAATGGTGGACGGCGTGGATCGGCCAGAGCGGCTTCACCTCATGGTAGAGCCGGTGCTCCCAGTAGAGCACGAAGTCTGCGCAGAGGATGATCAGCAGCACCTGCAACAGCACTGGAACCGACTGCACGGCGCTCTGCAGCGCCGGGCTGATCGCCCAGTCGAAATGGCCGGCGTGGTAGTTGGCGTAAATCAGGATGGCCGAGATCGCCAGGTGGTTGAAGCAGAAATAGAACAGGTCCAGGCCCCATTCCGGCCGCAGGATCACCTGGTTGCGGTACTTTGGAAACAGCTTCTCCAGTGTCATGAACACCAGCGTCGAGCCGAGAAAGGCCAGGATAAGCCAGTCCACGCCCAACGACAGCCGGCGCGGCTCGACCGGACCGACCGGAATGCTGTAGCCGCCCAGCGCAAAGGCGATCAGGGTCAGCAGGATGCCGATGGCCCCAAGGCGCCTGTAGCCGTTGAGGAAGAAGGTGAGCAGGCCGAAGAACAGCGAAAAATACATGCCGTACTTGAGCACCAGCTGAAGCTGTTCAGCATCGTAGGCTTGGCGCAACTCGATGGTCGTCAGATAAGAGGGGTACAGATACGCCAGCACCGCCAGCAGGCTCAGGGCGCCGAGCACCAGCGAACAGTAGCCGCTGATCTTGCCTTCGCCCAGTCGAAACTCGTTGTCGATATCGAGCGCTACGTCCCGCTCGCGGTATTGATAATCATCTTTCATGACCTGATCGTTCCCTGATATAGGTTCTTTATAGGGTGGCCAGCCGCAAAGGGATATAGCACCAATGGCGGCTATTCGCGCTAAAGCCGCTTACATCAAAGCATTCGCAGCGGGGAAGTGCCCTTTGGGTGCGCCGCTCCAGCGTGAAAGGCTGCAATGCCTGTGGCCGGCACCGGGGCTAACCTCTGGCAGCCCCGTCGAACAGTATACGCTTGGCCAAGGGATCGGTAATCTCTAGGCTGCGCCCGCTCGATTGCCGGGCGCTTCTTGCAGTGTGGGACTGGCACGGATATCTCCGGGCCGCGCTTCTTGTGCCGGATGGACCGGGCAATAAAAACGCCGCCGGGCGAATCGCCCGGCGGCGCTCTGTGCGTATGACGCTGGCCGCCACCACCATCGCCACCGCCGACCCGAGGGCCGGTGGCGACGGGCGTCCGGCTCAGGCCTGCTCGGCCG
Organism: Marinobacterium aestuariivivens; assembly: GCF_042661465.1. Taxonomy (NCBI): domain Bacteria; kingdom Pseudomonadati; phylum Pseudomonadota; class Gammaproteobacteria; order Oceanospirillales; family Oceanospirillaceae; genus Marinobacterium; species Marinobacterium aestuariivivens. The sequence goes on from NZ_JBHSWE010000001.1 coordinate 3,935,585, forward strand.
CGATTGCGGGAGCGTCCAGCTCGTCCTTGTCGCGGCGGCCACGGCGCAGCAGCCACGCCAGTACCACAACGGACGAGGTGATTCCGATGGGCCCGGCCAGGCTCAGGGGCAAACCGAAGCCGATCTCGGCCGATAGCAGGTAAGCGTTGACCACACCGGTCATAAAGGTGGCCGGGACGGTGCATACCCAGTGGAACTTGTCGTGACGCTTGAGCCAGGCCGCCGCGGCCCACAGCATGATCACCGCGGTCATCTGGTTGGCCCAGCCGAAGTAGCGCCAGATCAGGTTGAAGTCCATCTGGCTGACGAGGAAGCCGACGGCGAAGAGCGGCAGCGCCACCATCAGACGCTTGGCGACCGGCTTCTGGTCGAACTTGAGGAAGTCGGACAGGATAAGCCGCGCGGCCCGGAACGAGGTGTCGCCGGAGGTGATCGGCAGAACCACCACGCCGAGGATCGCCAGGATACCGCCGGTGGCGCCCAGCAGCGAGGTCGCCACGTCGTTGACCACGGCGGCCGGACCGCCGTTCGCCAGGGTCGCGTTCAGCGCATCCGGGCTGTCGTAGAAGGACATGCCCAGGGTCGCCCAGATCAGCGCGATCACGCCTTCGCCGATCATGGCACCATAAAAGACGAAGCGGCCGTTGTTCTCGTTTTCCATGCAGCGGGCCATCAGCGGCGACTGGGTGGCATGGAAGCCGGACAGGGCGCCGCAGGCGATGGTGATGAACAGCAGCGGCCACAGCGGCAGATCGTTGGGATGCAGGTTGTCGAGCGTGATGCCGGTGGCATAGAAGGGCTTGTCGCTGACCGCCAGACCGACGAGCAGGCCGACGGACATGAACACCAGCAGGGCGCCGAACAGCGGGTAGAAACGACCGATGATCTTGTCGACGGGCACTACCGTTGCCACCAGGTAGTAACCGAAGATGACGGCGACCCAGACAGGTACTGCGGTCCCGGACAGGTTGCCCAACAGCTTGGCCGGGCCCAACACGAAGACCACGCCGACCAGCAACAGCAGCAGGACCGCGAAACCGTTCATGAAGTGCCGGGCGACGCTACCCAGTTCGCGACCGACCACGGTGGGTACCGAAGCGCCGCCGGCGCGTACCGACAGCATGCCGGAGAAATAGTCGTGCACGGCTCCGGCGAAGACGCAGCCAAAGACGATCCACAGGAGCGCGACGGGCCCGTAGAGGGCACCGAGGATGGGGCCAAAAATCGGGCCCAGGCCGGCGATGTTGAGCAGCTGTACCAGATACACCTTGCCGGTGGACATCGGCACGTAGTCGACGCCGTCGTTGTTGGCAATCGCGGGTGTCCGGCGCTCCGGCCGGATGCCGAAGATCCGTTCGATGATTTTCCCGTAGATGAAGTAGCCGCCAATCAGCAGAGCGACGCCCAACAGGAACCACTGCATGGTTGACCCCCTTGTTGTGTTTGTAGTGTTGGTTCGGGGGCGAGCTTAAGGGGCGAGCACCGCAGCGGCAGCCGGTTTTTGCCTGAGCGGTCGAAAGCGGTGGTTGAGCGGTCGCAGCCGGGCCGTCAGGGACGGGCGCTCAGAAGGGCAGCAGGTATCGGTCCCTGAGCTGTTTCAGGTAGCGGCGCGACACCGGGATCAGTATGCCGTGACGGGTTTCGATTTCGGCGCCGCCGTCTTTCTGGGTAATGGCCTTGAAGGCATCGGGATTGACCAGATACTGGCGGTGTATGCGGATCAGCGGCAGCCGCGCTTCCAGGGTCTTGAGGGTCATCTGGCAGTGCAGTTCCTCGCCGCCGACCTGGACCTGGGTGCCGGACAGGTCGACATAGGCGCAGTCGATCTCGGCCGGCGCGACCAGCCTCACCCTGTTGCCCTGGTAGCAGGCCAGTTTTTCCAGCGGCTGCGTCTCGCCGATACCCAGCATCTGGATGCGTTTCAGCGTGCGGGCCAGCCGTTCCGGATCGACCGGCTTGAGCAGGAAGTCCAGCGCGGCTTCGTCGAAGGCTTCGAGTGCGTACTGCTGGTGGGCGGTCACGAACACCAGCAGCGGTCGTGGCTCGGACAGCAGGCCGCTGACATCGACGCCCGACAGTCCCGGCATGTCCACATCCAGAAAGATCACGTCCGGGTGCAGCGACTTGGCCCTGAGCAGCGCCTCCTTGCCGTTGCCCGCTTCGCCCACCACCTTGACGCCGCCGGCTTCGTCCAGCAGCGCCGCCAGTTCCTCGCGGGCGAGGGGTTCGTCGTCCACGATCAGGGCTCGGATCATGACAGGGTACCTCTGGGCCAGGTCAGCTCGGCACGGGTGTAGTGCCCCGGCCGATGGTGGAGCTGCAGTGTACAAGAGACGCCCAGGGCGGCAAAGCGCTCGCGGACCAGCTTCAGGCCCAGGCCATCGGTCTGCTTCGGTTCCTGGGCCGCGCTGTCCTCCACCTGCACGCAGATAAGGTCGCCGTCCAGGCGCGCGGAAAGTCGCACCTCTCCGCCGGCTTCCGCGCGGCTGATGCCGTGCTTGAGGGCGTTTTCGACCAGCGTCTGGATCGCCAGGGCCGGCACCTTCTCGTCCCCCAGGGCCCCGTCCAGCTCTTCGACGAAGCGGAGGCGGTCGCCGAAGCGGGCTTTCTCGATGGCCAGATAATGGCAGACATGGGCGAACTCCTGGGACAGAGGCACGGTCACGCTGTTGCGGCCGAGGTTGCCGCGCAGGAACTCGGCCAGGTGCAGAATCAGGCTGCGTGCATCCTGCGGTGTGCGGCGCAGCACGGCGGCGACCGTATTCAGGCTGTTGAACAGGAAATGGGGGTTTACCTTGGCTTCCAGCGCCCGCAGCTCGGCTTCCGCCAGCAGTGCCCGGCTGGCCTGTAGCTGACTGTGCAGGATCTGATTGGACAGCACCCCGGCGATGCCCACTCCCAGACTGCGGTTGAGGTTGCGAAAGAGCTTGCGCTTGGGCTCGTACAGCTTGATGGTGCCGATGACGTCCTGTTCGCCCTTCAGCGGCACCACCAGCGACGAGCCCAGCTCGCAGTGGGCGGCGATCGAGCACTGGTAAGGCGTGGTCAGGCCATCGGCGAACACCACCCTGTTGTCGCGGATGGCCTCCAGAGTGATGGCCGAGGAAATGGGGCGCCCCACCTGGTGATGGTCGGCCCCCATGCCGGTAAAGCCCAGGATCCGCTCGCGGTCGGTGATGGCCACCGCCGCCACCCCGGTTTCGTCCTTGACCACCTCGGCAATGGCCTGGGCCGAGCGGGCGTTGAAACCGTCGTCCAGCAAGCCGACGCAGCGGCGGGCAATGCGCAGTGCCCGCTGGGAGATGCGCGAGGCCAGTTCGTCGGCCTGGAACTTGGCGTCGCGGATAAAGCCCATGAACAGCGCCGCCCCCAGCGCATTGGCCAGCATCATCGGCAGGGCGATGGCCTTGACCAGCGCCAGTGCCTGGTCGAAGGGTTTCGCCACCGCCAGCAGAATGAGCATCTGGCTGCCCTCTGCGACCACCCCCAGCAGCAGTGCCTGCCAGGGATTGAATATGCGTTCGGTCTGGCCACGGCGCTGCCAGTAGGCATGCACCAGGCCGGCCATAAGCCCTTCCCAGGTGGTGGAAATGGCGCAGGCCACGTCGGTGAAACCGCCCATGGAGTAGCGGTGCAGACCGCCCGTCAGGCCGACGGCGGTGCCGACCAGCGGCCCGCCCAGCAGACCGCCGAGAATAGCGCCGATGGCGCGGGTATTGGCGATGGCATCCAGCGTCTGCTGACCGAAATAGGTCCCCATGATGCAGAAGCCGGAAAAGATGGCGTAGACCATCAGCTTGTGGGCCGGCCAGCTGGACAGGTTCGCCAGCGGCCGGAACAGCGGCGTCTTCGAAAACAGATAGGCGATCAGCAGATAGACGCTCATCTGCTGAAACAGCGGCACCACCAGTTGTACGTCTATCGACTCCATCGGGGAACTCTTCGCAAAACACAGGCACGGTCAGAGGCCGCCAGTATGACAGACCCGTTCGCCAACGGCACCGGCAGTGCCGCCACGCCCTAAACGTCGATTTCAATCGCTTTCAGCCAATATGTTTGCTTGTGACCGCCGGCTGCGAGATCGCGTTGTCTGGCCTCTGCGTCCGATCGACTGTCAAAGGTTTCGACCAGGAACTCGTTGCCGTTGTCGTCAAGGCGCCAAAGCTCGTACTTGCGTGCGACAGGCTGATTTGTGGGGTCTTTATTCAATCCGTTCACCGGTAAACCGATCGCGCCCGTGCCAATAAGGACAGGCCGGGCACTCCTCGCCGTCGGGGTAGTCTATGCCTTCTTCATGCGGGCAGCCGATGATGGCATCGACCATGACCACGGACCTGACCTTGTTCCGCTTGAGGAACCTGTCGATTTCGTTGATCACAGTGGTTTTAAACCGGATATCGACGCCATCTTCGGACCGCCAGCGCTCGAGTAGCCGCGCATCCTGGCCTTCTCCATCGACGATGCCCACTGCGATCTTGGTGGCAAGGGTTCGGTTGGGCCCGTAGAAGGCGACGGTGGCCACCGGATAGCCGCGAAAGCCCCGGTTTGCCCTTTTTGGCGATCGAACTGTTCTTCGAGAGCATGGCTTCGCTCCAGAATCCTTGTCACTTCACATACCGCTGCGGCGGCCGGTCCATCCGGGCTGGCAGGGCTGTTGGCTATGAGGGTACTATAGCCAAATTGCACTGCATCCTTTGGCCGGTGGCGGCAAAAATTAACCCGGCGGGTTAATACATGAAGCAGGGATGCTACATCATTGGCCGCAGGCCAATGCGAACGCCACAAAAGCCAGCATGTCCGCGCACTTGCGCCCGCTTTTGTGGCGTCGCTGACAAATAGGCAGGGAGCCTATTTGTCAGCCAGGTTACTAATAACTTCGGCTAAGAATGCGAGGACTGGTTACGGCTGTGGATTCAATCGGTGAATCGTCATAACGCTACGTTGAGGTGTGAGTAACGCGATGCCATTGCGCCCCTTGTGCAACGATGGCTCTATCATACGACGCTATCAGGTCGGATCGCGGAAATAGGTATACTGTCCCCGGAACTCTGACTCAAAAGTCATACTCAGGATTCTTTGGGTCGAAGTCGGCGTCTGACAGACGCGCGTCAAGGTTCAGGTTCTCGTATCCGTAGTTCTCGATGAGCTGGCCGTCCCGATCATAGACTCTGATCCTTAACAGAATTTTGCTCTCGACATCCTGGTTGATAACAAACTGTGCGCCGTCGTAGTCTTCCGCATTCTCATAGGGTATGTCTATTACCATGACCTGCGTGTCCCTGCCGTAGATATTTTCTTTTCCGCGTTCGGTGAACCTGAGCACACCGGCCTTGATCGCCTTGCGCATATTTATCGCAACGGTTTGCAAGAGGAAGCCAACCCCTGTACTGGTGACCGGGCGAAGCTCATTTTCCATGAGTTCCGGATCATTGGGATCGAGATTGCGGACGATAAAGCTGAAAAATCCGCCCCTATGCGCCTTGATTCTGTCTTTATTCCAGCCCACTACGTACAGTAACTCGCTCCCCTTGTAGGGTTCTGTCACCCATTTCATGTACAGGGAATATGGCTTTTTTCTGAATTTGAGGAATATGTTCTCTTCGTCAAGGAGTTCGCCCGCTATCCGTTGCTGTTTATGAAAGATGGCGGTGTAACTTTCGACTCTGTCGTAGGCAGCCTCTGACTCCACGAGCCACTTCTCAGCATCGGCTTCTACGATTTCACCGCCGTTCGCGGCCATGACGGTGATTACGAACAACACTGAACAGATGATCCGGGGAAAAGAGTTTTTTACAATCTTGTCCATGTCTAATACATCCGCCGCCGAACAGTTTAGCCATAATATTTCAATACTAGGCTTGATTGATTAATAAAACAGTTTTTAGTGAGGTCTCCGACCTCATAATATTTATTAGAAGGTATGCCTTTAATCTTCCTCGAACTATCTGGGCTATATTTAAGCATCTGATTTAAAAGGATAATAGCCGTCCATTGAACTTTTACTCCTTATATAATCGGACCCCGCCTGTCCCCGGGAGGGGACGGATCAGGCGCCACCCTGCAGTGTACACCCGGGGTGGCGCGTGCCGGCTGACTCAGGCGAAATCCTCCGGCTCGTCGGTGTAGACGCAGACGTTCCAGGCCTGGGCCAGACCGTCATCCGCTTCGCAGTGGCGGCTGAAAAACTCGGTGATCTCCCGGCGCTGGCAGTGCTGCTCGAAGGCGGCCATATCACGCCAGATCTCATGGAAGACGATCGGGTAGCTTTCGCCCTCGGCGAAGGGGCTGGTGATCCTGCGTGTCACGCGGTACTGGATACAGCCATCTTCACGCAGGGTATTGGGTTCGAGCGACTGCAGCACGGTAAAGAGTTCTCGCTCCTTGCCGGGGCGGGGCTTGAACTGGGCGGTGCAGTAGACGAGCGAGGACATGCGCGGGCTCCTGTTTGAGCATCGATAAAAGTGAACAGAGTATAACGCGTACCGCTATTGACGGGGCCGTGCTATGGTCCATGGTGCTGTCCGCAAGAAGCGCCGACCTGAAGCTCATCCCGTTCCTCGAAACCTGGGCCCAGATCGACTACAAGAAGGCGGTTCAGCGCATTCGACGGGTGATTGGCCAGCTTGAACAGTCTGCCGACTGACCTCGACGATGGCATGGAACTTCAGCGTCAAATTCTGCAAAAAAACGACAGGTCCGATAGGTTATGACAGGCTCTAGCAAACCCCTATTCTGGCGGGACTCGCGTATGCCGTACCTGGAGCTGCGCAAGGTCGGCGACGGACGCAAGGTCTGCTATGCGCCGCACAGCCATACGCATTGCTCCCTGGGCGCCATCACCGAGGGCAAGAGCACCTTTCTTTACCGTGATGACCGCTACGAGGTGAGTGCCGGGACCCTCGTGCTGATGAACCCGGACTGGGTTCACGCCTGCAACCCCATCGATAACCAGCCCTGGGCCTACCTGATGCTCTACGTCGACACCGACTGGTTGACGCAGCTGCGCTACGAAGCCGGGCTGCTGGATACGCCTCGCTGGCAGAATATCGCCAACGCCGTCATCCCGGATGCCAGCTGGTATGAGGGATACGTCCAGATGGCGGACTGTCTTCTGGATCCGCAACGGGACCTGCTGGACAAGCAGACGGAAGCGGTTGCCTACCTTTCGGCCCTGATGCACGAGCTGGCAGGCAAGTCGGTACGGTCTCTTCCTAAAACACCGAAGATGCTGCAGGCCGTGGCGAATTATCTGGACGAGCATGCGACCGAGGAAGTGTCGCTGGATACGCTGTGTGATCGCTCCGGCTACAGTCCCGGTCATCTCATCCGTGCCTTCAGGCAGCATTTCGGACTCACGCCCCATGCCTATCAGATCAATCGCCGGATCCAGTTCGGCCAGCAGGAGCTGAAGGATGGCAAGCCCATCGTCGAGGTCGCGCTGAACGCGGGCTTCAATGACCAGCCGCATTTCCAGCGGACCTTCAAGCGGCTGGTTGCCGCCACCCCGAACCAGTACCGTAAATCCCTAGTCGAGCAGTAGATAGGCACAGCTGGCCGCGAGCAGTGCTGCCAGTGTCCGGTTGGTCACCGTCAACACTGCTGGCTTTTCGATGTACCGGCGCAGGAAGGCGCCGGCGTAGACCCAGCTTCCCAGGGACAGCCAGCAGATGGGCAGATAGAGGGCGGCGAATACGGCGAGCTGCTGCAGGTCGTTACCGCTGACGTAGGCGCCGATGCCCGAGGCAGAGGCCAGCCATGCCTTGGGATTGAGCCATTGCATCAGGGCGCCGGTCATGAATCCCGGTGCCGTTTCGGCCTCGCCTTCCGGAAGACGGCCGTCAGCTCGTACCAGCCTGAAACTCAGGTAAAGCAAAAAGGCGACGCCGGCCCAGCGCAACGCCGTATCGAGTCCGGGCACGAGCGTCAGTATCGAATAGAGCCCGAGACCCACGGCCACAAACAGGGCGATAAAGCCCAGAGTGGCGCCGGTGACGAAGATCAGCCCCCGGGAAAGGGGATAACGGGTACCGCAGCTCAGGCATACCAGGTTTACGGGACCCGGTGAAATGGAAGCCGCCAGGGCAAAGGCCGACATCGGCAAAATCATTGTAAGGCTCATCGTCATCCTCCTGGGTGATAATGGCCGAAGTCTGCAATAGCGGTTGCTCGAGGTATTGAAAAAAATTGCGGTACTTCCCGCTCGAGTCCGAGCGGTTTCAAGATTCCATTCTCATACGACTTGGCCGACATCGCTGCATCGAGGCCGGAACCCGGCGTTCAGAACTCCCCTCTCTCGGTCAGGTGACGACCATATGGTTGTCCCAGCGCTGCTGGTTTGCATAGCGGTCGGGCAGGGGCTGCCAGCTGCCGTCTTCCGGGCAGTAGCTGGTGACGCCGCCGGCACCGGAGCTGATCAGGAAGGTCGCCGGCAGGCTGTCGCGGTAGAGTCCGCAGCCGTCACTGTAGGTGACGGGGGCTGCCCAGCGGCCCTCCCGGCGATCGTAGAAATAGATGCGGCTGCCGCGCGGCGCACTCATTGCCAGCCAGCGGCCCTCGCTGTCCCAGGCGACGCTGCCGAGGTAGTTGTGGTGGATGCCGGGACTTTCCGGCAGGCTCAACAGCTCGAGGGCCTCGTCGCCGGGCCGGTGCAGCACCAGCAACGGGACTTCCTGCGTTTCCGGGCCCTGGTATTGCAGTACGCTGGCGACCTGGCCGTCCGGGCTGATCGACAGATGGCGAATGCTGAGCTGGTGCAGGCTCTCCGGCATGGCGAAGCTGCCGATGAGGTCTCCGGTCTGGCTGTCCAGGTAGCTGAGGTTCGGCTGCATGCTGTCGAGGTTGAGCTTGTCGCGGCCTGCGTCCGGATGGGTGAGAATGCCGCCGTTGGCCACCACCAGGGTACCGTCGGGGTGCATCAGCAGTTCATGGGGGCCGATACCGCCGCTGCTCCACTCGCCATGGCGTACCAGTTGGTCGCCCTGGCGGCGCCAGACACCGATAACGCCGCGCTGGCCGTCGAAGTCGTTCTCGGTGGTGAACAGGGTGTCGCCGTCGGGGCCGAAGGCGGCATGGCCGCAGAAACGGCGGCCGGCCGCGTTTTCGAGGCGCTGCAGCCGCGCGCCGTCCGGCAGGCTGTAGAGCTCGACAAAGGAGCCCGGCCGGCGGGCGACGACGGCGCAGCGCCGGCCGTCGGGGGAGACGCCAATGCCGTGTGCGCGATCCGGCAGCGGATGGCGAAAACGCAGTGCGCCCATCTCGTCGATGGCGCTGAAGAAATGCCGCCCCGCCTCGTCGTCGCTGGCCGAGAGCAGCAGCGGCCCGCTCCCGGGTATCGCGCGTACGGCGGGTGCCAGTACTGTACCGGCACCGAGCAGCAGAGCCTGGGTCAGCAGGTTTCGTCTGGACAGGGGCATACCGTCAGTCTCCGTCTCGGCTGTTGAACCCGAGGCTGATGCCGAGCGCACCGCTGACATCGCCGGCCAGCAACTCCTGCAGCGAGTCGACGTTGGCCTGGAGCATCATCAGCTTGCCGCGGGCGGAGCGGTTCTCGACCGCGCTTTCCAGCGGCTGGTCGAGATGCTCGAACAGCTGGTTGGTGGCGAACAACTGGGCGCGCAAGACTTCGGCCACGCCGCTGTCCTGTTCGGCGATCAGGTCCAGCAGGCCGGGCTGGTTGCCGCTGCCCTCGAGCATCGCTTCGATAAAGTCGAGGTTGGCGCGGATATTGGCAAGGGACTGCTCGCTGCGCCAGGATTCTGCACGGCGTGCGCGGGCGTGTTCCGGGTCCGAGCCCAGTGGCATGGCGATCTTCTGCTGGCTGACGATCTGGGCGATCTCGTCCATGCTCTTGAGCAGCAGGCGGACGCCGCCTCGCGGATCCGGGGCCCGTCGCCACTGTTCGACGAAGGTGGGCCACTCGTCGGCAATCTGCCGTGCCATGCGTGCGCTGTTGCCGGCGATGGCCGAGGCGAGATGACAACTGTAGCTGAGTGGCGCGACGGGCGAGTCGTCGAACAACAGCCGTTCCAGCGCACTGAGGCCGCTGACGCCGATGCTGGCATTGTCGAAATAGCCGGCGTCAAGGCTGGCGGGGTCGGCATCGGCAATCAGGGTTCGCAGCTGCCGCGAGGCGATATCCTTCTTGTCCGGCCAGAAGTAGAGTGCCGGGTGGCGGTTGCCGGCGGCGGCCGGCCCCCAGTTGATCGCCTGCAGGTACATCCAGTCGTGCAGCGTTGCACGGTATTGCGCCTGAAGCGTCGGGTAGTCGCCGCCGCTGGCCTGGCAATACCGATCGAGATCCTGCGCCAGCGTCTGGCTGCTTTCGGCAAAGCGGCTGTAGGCCGGTGCCAGTATCTGCTTGCCCAGAGCCAGGGACAGCGCGCGCTCCCGTTCGGGATCCGGGGCGGCCTGTGTCAGGCTGCCGAGCAGCGAGAGCGTCAGGGTGATGCCTGTGAGCAAAGAAGTTCCGCGGGTCGTCATAGAGAATCCAGGAAAACGAGTAACTGCCGGCGCGCTTTCGCGTCCAGCGCCATCAGGTTCTGCTTTGCCGCTTGCGCCTCGCCGCCGTGCCAGAGCGCGGCTTCGAGCGGTGTGCGGGCGCGGCCGTCATGGAGATAGCCGCTTTTCGGATTGAGTGCTTTCGCCAGGCCCAGCCCCCAGAGCGGCGCGGTACGCCATTCACTGCCGCGGGCGCGGTATTCCTCGTGGCCGTCGGCCAGGTCCGGCCCCATATCGTGCAACAGGAGGTCGCTGTAGGGCCAGATCGACTGGCCGGCCAGCGGCGCTTCGGCGTCCCTGGCGGTGCGCAGGTTCGGGGTATGGCAAGCGCTGCAGCCGATGCGGTTGAAGACGGCTTTTCCCGCCTGCACGTCCGGTTGCTGCGCGTCCGGGCGCACCGGTGGCGCGAGGTGACGGCTGTAGAACAGGATGCTGTCGGTGACGGCGCGGGCGGCCTCGAGGTTGTCCTGCGCGGCGGTGTTGCCGTGCGGCGCCTGCCGGCAATCCGACTGGGCCGGCATGCAGTCGCCGAAGGGCACCGGGAAAAGCGCGTTGCCGATGCCGATATCGCCGGCCAGCGCGCTGTCGTTCTGGTCGGCCAGGGTGCCGTTGCCGGCTTTCCAGCCGAAGCGGCCGGCAACCACGCGCTGCTCGCGCTGGCTCCAGACTCGGTTGAGACGGCCGGAGATGCCGTCGCCGTTGCGGTCTTCGGTGTCTTCCAGAGCGAGCAGGGCACTTTCCGGGACCGCCTCCAGCAATCCGAGGCCGATCATCGGCGGCGCCAGACGGGGCGACAGGTTCAGCCCGGCGGCGACGGGTCCGTAGCCCGGCTGCAGGATCCGGTAGCGGGGCCTGCGCAGATGCACTTCGCTGCCATCGGCCAGATGCACGACCTCGTCGCTGTATTCGACGCCCAGCCGGCCTTCCGCCGGGACATTCTGCACGCTGAAATTCTGCAACTGGCGCCCGTACACCGGATCCGGCACGTTCGCCAGAATGCCGGCCTCCATTTGCCGCCGTTGTTGCGGGTCCGGCACCACGCTCAGGCGCAGGAACAGCGAAACGGCATTGCCCTCCGCCGAGGCCGGCGGGTGACCGCGGCCGTTGTGCAGGTGACAGCCGGCGCAGGCGCGGGCGTTGAACAGCGGTCCCAGACCGTCGCTGGCGGTGGTGGAGGAGGGGAGGCGACCCAGAGTTTCTCGAACAGGCTCTTGCCGACGTGAAAATCCAGCCGTTGCTCGAACGGCAGGGTGGCGGAGGGCTGCGAAAAGGCATCGCGCGGCCGTCCGACGGGCTGGCTGGTGCTACCGCCCGGATACTCCTCGCCCGGCTGATAGCGGCTGGCCGCCTGCAGCGGAGCCGTTAGTGACAGCGAGATCATCGTGATGGCCAGGGCGGTAGCCGTGGCCCTGTTGTCAGGCGCGTGCATCCAGGGTCTGCTGTACCGAAAAATAAAAGCCCGAACGGCATTTGCGATCCGGGCTCCCGGGCCGGGATTACTGAACGGCGGACGGATTGTCGAGGCTGTCGGAGCCCTCGATATTGATATCGCCGCTGCCGATCACCCTGACCGCCCGCTCCAGCGAACGGGTCTGGTCGGTCAGGCCGTCGACGAAGTTCTGCACCAGCTGGTTGCCGCTGTCGTTGCCGGCGGCGATCAGCACATCGAATGTCTGCCCCTGGAGGCGGCATCGACCATCGCCTGGGCGGCCTGCTGGGTGGCCTCCAGCCTGGCGAGGATCTCCTTGTCCAGCCCGGGTTCGGCACCGCTCAGCAACTGCGAAAGGCTGGCGCCGTTGACTTTGGTGCCGTCGATGCGGCTGTACTCGCCGCGGTAGACGTTCTGGATGCCCTTGGCATCGTAGAAATGGGACCAGTGGGTGTTGTCGGAGAAGCAGTCATGCTCCTCTTCCGGATCGTGCAGCATCAGGCCGAGCTTGGTGCGCTCGCCGGCCAGCTCGCCGTAGGAGAGGGAGCCCATGCCGGTGAGCATGGTAGCCAGGCCGCCGGCCTCGCCCTTGTCCATTAGCGCCTGGCGGGCAGCGCCGTCTTCGGCCCAGCTGGTCGCCATCTCCTGCAGGTCGTCGATCAGCAGTTCGGTGGATACTTTCAGGTACTGGCCGCGACGGTCGCAGTGGCCGCCGGTGCAGTTGGCCCTGTCGTAGTCGCTTGCCGGGCGATTGCCGGCGCCCGGTTGGGTGCCGTTCAGGTCCTGGCCCCAGAGCAGGAACTCGATGGCGTGATAGCCGGTGGCGACGTTCGCTTCGACTTCCTCCGCTTCGTGCAGGCTCCGCAGCAGCGCCTTGTCGATGGTGGCCGCGTCCAGCGCCTCGCCGTTCAGGGTCAGGTTGGGGTTGGCGATGACGTTGGCGGTATAGAGCGGATTCTCGTCGGACGCTTCGCCGTAACGGTCGGTGGCGACATAGTCGATCAGACCCTCGTCCAGCGGCCAGGCATTGACCTTGCCTTCCCACTCGTCGACCAGTTCGTTGCCGAAACGAAAGACCTCGGTCTGCTGATAGGGCACACGAGCCGAGATCCAGGCATCGCGCGCAGCCTTCAGGTTTTCTTCGGTCGGGGATTCGAGCAGGGTGTCGATCCTGTCCAGCAGGGCTTTGGCGCTGATCAGGCTGTCTTCGTAACTGGCCTGGGCAATATTGGCATAGTTTTCCAGGACGGCTGACGGGGAGACGGTTTCGGCAGCATGGGCCGGCGTGAGGCTGTACAGGCCGACGGCCAGTGCGACGAGAGTGGGTCTGAACATGCGAGGGCTCTCTTGTTATCGGTGAAGGTGAGCAAGAGTCTAATGGTAATGATAATGCTTATCAACTAAAGAAGGTTTGCGGTTAACAGTTAACAGTTAACAGTTAACAGATCACAGTGACGCCTCACGCGATGGTGGAATTCGCTTCGCTCATTGCCACCCTACTCACTCGCAGCCGTCTTCCGGTAGGCGCTGGGAGCGACGCCGGTCCAGTGCTTGAAAGCCCGGGTAAAGGCCGATGGCTCCGAGAAGCCCAGGGTGCGGGCAATGGCGGCGACCGGCTCCGAGGGCTGGCTGAGCAGGTGGATGGCGGTATCGCGTCGAAGGCCGTCCTTGATGTCCTGGAAACTGGTGCCCTCATCGGTTAGCTTGCGGCGCAGCGTGCGGGTGGTGGTATGCATCGCTGTGGCAATCTCTTCCATGGTGGCGGTGGCCAGTGAATCGCTCTGTTCCAGCTGATCGAGCACGCGCCGGGTGAAGATCGGGTAGTAGGCCTGACGGCTGAACCAGTCGAGCGGAGCGCGGTTCATGTAGGTCCGCAGGTTCGAGGGCGTCTGCACGATCGGCGCGTTGAGCAGCTCGCGACTGAACTCGAAGCCGTCGCAGGCCTGGTCATATTCCACCGGTGCCGGAAACATCAGCCGGTACTCGGCCGCATGCCCGGGGCGTGAAAAACTGAAGGAGATGCGGCGCAGCGGAATGCGGCGACCTATCATCCAGCTGGGAAATCGATGCCAGATCAGCAGCAGGAATTCGCACAGGGTATGATCCGGGTCCAGTTCCGGGCGGGCCAGTGTCAGGCTCAGGCGCGCGACGTCGCCGTCCTCCTCGAAACGGAACTGCACGGCTTCCGAGACCAGGTTGTAGAAGTGGCAACTGCGCCGGTAGACGGACCTCAGCGTACTGCCATGGAGGGCCTGGCGGGCCATCAGCGGAAAAATGCCGAACCGGCTGGGGCGGCTGCCCAGGCAGACGAACTCGTCGTCGCTCAGGCGCCAGGCCTCCTGCACGAGCGTACTGAGCTGATATGGCGTGATGCGCACCTGGGCATTGTGCAGCAGCCTGCGGTGCAGCCCGGCCCGTTGCAGGATCGGGTCGCAGTCGTAGCCGCGGCGTTCGAGACCGGCCAGGAAGGTGCGGGCGTAGTGGACCGAGATGGAGTGGCGGGGCGATGTCATGTCCGTATCGGGCAGGTCAGGGGAGCGGGTTCAGGCTTGGTGCCAGGGACAGTGTAACCCCGATGTCCGATTATGTTAATCATTCGGCTCTTATGGTCATTGCCGTGTTTCGGTGGCTGCTGCAGACTGGCGGGCCGACGGTGGCTGCAACCTGAAGGGTCGCTCCGCCGGATTTTTCGCGCTGGCGCCGGGCGCGGCTGCACCCCGTTGAAGTAGCCTCTGTCGGGGGCTGTCGCTGCCCGGTCGCAGCCGAAACGACAAAACGAATTGACGCTTGAGGGTAGGTGGTGAGCATGATGTATGAAGGACAGACTGTCAGTTTGCAGATCCTGGAGTCGGGCATCGCCGAACTGGTCTTCGATGCCCGGGCGGCATCGGTCAACTCGCTGACCAGTTCGGCTTTCGATGAGCTCGGGGCCGCACTGCAACAGCTCCGGGGCGCCACCGGTATCCGCGGTCTGCTGATCAGCAGCCGCAAGTCGAACTTCATCGTCGGTGCCGATATTCCGGAGCTGGCCCGTCGCTCCCGCCAGGAGCCTGCAGAACTTGCAGCCTGGATGGACGCTGTGCACGAGCTGCTGTGCGAGATCGAAGCCCTGCCTTACCCGACCGTGGCCGCGGTCAATGGCCTGGCCCTGGGGGGCGGATTCGAAGTCGCGCTGGCCGCGGATTTTCGCGTGCTGGCGGCCGATGGCCGGGTCGGGTTGCCGGAAGTCAACCTCGGGCTCTTCCCGGGCTGGGGGGCACCGTACGCCTGAGCCGACTGCTCGGTGCCGAGATCGCGCTGCAGTGGATCCTCGGCGGCAAGCCGCAGAAAGCCGATATCGCGCAGGCCTTGGGAGCCGTCGATGCGGTGGCCGAGCCGGCCGAGCTTAAAACCCGCGCCCTCGAGCTGCTGCGCGAGCAGATTGGCAGACCCGCGGACCTGCGCGCCATCCGCGCCCGCAAGCAGGATCCGCTGGTGGCCAGCGATGCACTGCACCAGCAGCTGGCGGCGCTGGAACAGCAGTTCGGTACCGGATTGAATCCGAATTTTGAAGCGGGTCCGACGGCGCTGGCGCTGATCCTGAGGCATATCACGCTGCCGTTCCGGGACGCCCTGGCCGAAGAGCGCAACGCCTTTATCGAGTTGCTCCAGCGCGACTCGGCTCGCAGCCTGGTCGGACTTTTCCTCAATGACCAGGTGCTCAAGCGCAAGGCGAAACAGGCGCAGCAGCAGGCCCGTGCCGTCAGCCGGGTCGGAGTGCTCGGTGCCGGCATCATGGGCGGCGGCATCGCCTTTCAATCGGCCAGCACCGGCACGCCGGTGCTGATGAAGGATATTCGTGACGAAGCGCTCGAACTTGGACTGAAGACCGCCGGCAAGCTGCTCGACCGCCAGGTCGAGAAGGGGCGTCTGGATCAGGCCGGCAAGGAAAAGGTGCTGGCTGCGATCGAGCCGACGCTGGAATACGACGGTTTCGACCAGGTCGACCTGGTGGTCGAGGCGGTGGTCGAGAACGCTGCAATCAAGGCCGGTGTGCTGGCCGATGTCGAACGGGCTCTCGAGCCCGGCGCGATCCTGACCTCCAATACTTCCACCATTTCGATCGACCGCCTGGCGAAAAGTCTGCAGCGGCCGCAGCAGTTCTGTGGCATGCACTTCTTCAACCCGGTGCATCTGATGCCGCTGGTGGAGGTGATCCGTGGCCGTGAAACCAGCGAAGAGACCCTGGCGACCGCGGTGGCCGGTGCACTGTCGATGGGCAAGACCCCGATTGTCGTCAACGACTGCCCGGGCTTTCTGGTCAACCGTATCCTGTTCCCCTATTTCAACGGTTTCAACCGCCTGCTGCTGGACGGCGTCGACTACCAGCGCATCGACCGGGTGATGGAGGGCTTCGGCTGGCCGATGGGGCCTGCCTACCTGATGGATGTGATCGGCCTCGATACCTGCGTCCATGCCGACCGGGTGATGATCGAGGGTTTCCCTGAGCGCATGGGTCATGATGGACCCTGCATCGCCGACCACCTGGTCCAAGCCGGCAGTCTGGGGCAGAAGAGCGGACGCGGTTTCTACGCCTACGGCGTCGACGAAAGCGGACGCCGTACCCGCGAACCCTCCGCGCAGGCGCAGCAACTGATCGATGCGGCGAAGGGGCCGGCGGTGGAACTGAGCGACCAGGATATCCTTGACCGGATGATGATCCCGATGTGCCTGGAGGCGGTACGCTGTCTCGAGGACGGCATTGCCGAAACGGCCGCCGAAGTCGATATGGGGCTGATCCTGGGGCTGGGCTTCCCGCGCTTCCGAGGCGGTGCGCTGCGCTATATCGACAGCCTGGGCCTGCAGACCTTCTGCGAGCGGGTCGAGCGTCATGCCGGCAGCGGCCCGCTCTACCGGGTGACCGACGGCCTGCGCCAGCGGGCCGGGAAGGGCGAAACCTTTTTCGACTGACCCCTGCATTGATCGCGGCACCGTAGGGTGCTGGTGAGCAACGCGAACCGCACCGACTTCATATCGGTGCGGTTCACTCCGTTCACCGGCACCCTACGTCTCCCCCTTTGCTTTCCAGCCCAGGCGCCTCTACAATGCGCGCCTGCTTCTGGTACCCCTGCGCCCTGCGCCCGGGTTTAATCGGGAAGTCGGTGCGCCTGCGATCGACAGGCAATGCCGACACTGCCCCCGCAACGGTAGACGAGATTCGATTCAGCGAAATGCCACTGTGGCCCATTGAAAAACGGTCATGGGAAGGTGCTGCATCGGGACAGCTTTCGGGGCTGTCCGCTCGTGAGTCCGGAGACCGGCCACAAGCGTTTCTGCCGGCGAAGCGGAGGGCTTCCGAGCGGCGCATTGAGGGACCGGTTTCGCCGGTGCCCTGTGCCGTCCATTCGATCCCTTCCCTCGTCGACCCTTTTTCTGTTGCCGTGCGGGTGAGCACGGGAAGGATCGTCATCAAAATGAAGAACACCACGCTTTCAGCCGCCGTGCTGCTGGGGTCTGCCGCCTGCCAGGCCGCGGCCGCGACCACCCTGAGTCCGGTCATCGTGACCGCGACCCGAACCGCCCAGACCGCCGATCAAACTCTGGCCTCGGTTACCGTCATTAGTCGCAACGATATCGAGCGCAGCCAGGCGCAACTGCTGCCGGAGCTACTGCGTGGTGTACCGGGACTGGCCCTGTCCAACAACGGCGGGCCCGGAAAGGCCACCTCCGTCTTTCTGCGCGGCACCAATTCCGATCACGTGCTGGTACTGATCGACGGAATCAAGGTCGGCTCCGCCACCGCCGGCACCACCGCTTTCCAGGACCTGCCTCTGAGCCAGATCGAGCGCATCGAGATCGTGCGCGGTCCCCGTTCGAGCCTGTACGGCTCCGAAGCCATTGGCGGGGTGATCCAGATCTTCACCCGCAAGGGGCAGGGCGAGCTCAGACCCAGGGCCAGTGTCACCCTGGGCTCCCACCAGACCCGGAGCGGCGATTTCGGGCTGTCTGCCGGCGGCGAGGCGGGCTGGTTCAACGCCGGCTTCAGTGCCCTGAACACCGAAGGGATCAATGCCTGTGATCCGGCCGCCGCGACGGCCTTCGCCGGCTGTTTCGCCGACGAGCCGGACAGGGACGGCTACCGCAACCGGGCGGCCTCGCTGCGGGCCGGGCGCCGGCTGAGCGACGATACCGAAGTTGCCTTCAACTGGCTGCGCACCGAGGGCGACTCCGAATTCGACGGCAACTTCCAGAACGAGTCCGAGTCCGGGCAGCAGGTGCTCGGAGTCAGTCTCGACAGCGCCCTGAGCGAGCATTGGCAGACCCGTCTGCAGCTCGGCCGCAGCTGGGACGAGTCCGACAACTTCAAGGACGGCGACTTCAGCAGCCGCTTCGATACCCGCCGCGACAGCGTCAGCTGGCAGAACGATATCGCCGTCGGCAGCACTGCGCTGCTGACGCTGGGGCTCGATTTTCAGCACGACGAAGTCAGCAGCACCGAAGACTTCGACGTCACCGAGCGTGACAACAGCGGCGCTTTCGCCCAGTACCAGTTCATGCTGGGCCGCCACGAGCTGATCGCCGCGTTGCGCCATGACGACAACGAGCAGTTCGGCAGCCAGGGCACCGGCAGTCTGGCCTGGGGCTACGACACCGCATACGGGGTACGGCTGACGGCCAGTTACGGCACGGCCTTCAAGGCACCGAGTTTCAACGAGCTCTACTTCCCCTTCTTCGGCAACCCCGATCTGGCGCCGGAGGAGTCCGAAACCCTGGAGTTCGGTATCGCGGCGCCGCTCGGCCAGGGCAACTGGGCGCTGAACCTCTACGAAACCCGGATCGACGACCTGATCGCCTTCGATGCTTCCATCATGGCGCCGGCGAACGTCGAATCCGCCCGGATCCGCGGGCTGGAGCTGGTGCTGCAGCAGCCGCTCGGCGACTGGGACCTGAACGGCAATCTGACGCTGCTCGACCCCGAGGACCGGGATACCGGCAACCGCCTGCCGCGGCGTGCCAGGCAGAGTCTGCAGCTCGACCTCGATCGCGATTTCGGCCGCTACGGCGTCGGCGCCAGCGTCCATGCCGTGGGCAAGCGCTACGACGACCTGGCGAACAGCCGCGAGCTGGACGGTTATGCGACCCTGGACCTGCGCGCCAGCTACCGCTTTGCCGCCGACTGGACGCTCGGTGCCAGGGCCGTCAATCTGTTCGACCGGGACTACGAGACGGCCTCTTTCTACGAGCAGGAGGGTCGCAGCTTCTACGCCACCCTCAGCTACGCCCCCGCTAAAGGACTGTCACCATGCTGAAACTCAGTTCCCGCGCCCAGCTAGGTCTGGGCCTGGGGCTGGCGCTGCTGATGCTCGCGAGCCGCGGGCACCACTTCGCCAGTCTCGAAAATCTGCCGAGCGCCTCCTGGGCGGTCTTCTTCCTGGCCGGTTTCTACCTGCGTTCTAAATGGGCCTTCCCGGCGCTGATGGTCGAGGCGGTGCTGCTGGATTTCGTGGCTATCGGCTTCCAGGGCGTCTCCGACTTCTGCGTCAGCGCCGCCTACCCGATGCTGCTGCCGGCCTACGGTTCGCTCTGGCTCGGCGGCCAGTGGTTCGCCCGCCGATACCGGCCGCAGTTGGCGACCCTGGTGCCGCTTTCGCTGGCGGTGCTGGTGGCCTCCAGCCTCTGTCAGCTGATCTCCAGTGGCAGCTTCTACTTCTTCTCGGGGCGTTACGCCGACCCGACGCTGGCGGAGTTCGGTCTGCGCCTGTTGCGCTACGGGCCGCGCAGCCTCGAATCCCTGGCGTTCTACATCGGCACCGCCGCGCTGCTGCATGCCGCCACTCTGGCTGCGCTTGGTCTGAAAACCACCGGCTCCACGGAGACAAAGACATGAACGATCGGCAGGAGCGCCACAAGGCGAGAATGCAGCGCAAGAAAGCGGTGGTCGACAAGGCCATCGCCCGTGCCGAAACGGTGCGCGGCATCGTGCTGGTGCTGACCGGCAACGGCAAGGGCAAGAGCAGCTCGGCCTTCGGCATGGTGGCCCGGGCCCTCGGCCACGGCCAGCAGGTCGGGGTGGTGCAGTTCATCAAGGGGGCCTTCAGCACTGGCGAAGAGGCATTCTTCCGCCGGTTGCCGGGTGTGCGCTACCACGTCATGGGTGAAGGCTTCACCTGGGAAACCCAGGACCGGGAGCGGGATAAGCGCGCCGCCGAAGCCGCCTTCGATATCGCCCGCGAAATGCTGGCCGACCCGGCGATCAACCTGGTGGTGCTCGACGAGCTCAATATCGCACTGAAATACGGATACCTGGCTCTGGAGACGGTGATCGAGGCGGTTCAGCGCCGGCCCGAGCGGCAGAATGTCGTCATTACCGGTCGCGGCGCGCCGGTGGAACTGATCGAGCTGGCCGATACGGTGACCGAGATGGGCGACGTCAAGCACGCTTTTCGCGCCGGCATCAAGGCGCAGCCCGGCATCGAGCTGTAGGCGCCGGACATGACGGAGTTTGTCTTCAGTGACGCGGAGCGCGAAGCGGTTTACCGGGTGATTCGGGAGCGGCGTGATATGCGGCATTTCAGGCCCCACCCGGTCGATCCCGAGGTGCTGGCCCGGCTTCTGGAGGCGGCTCACTGCGCACCGAGCGTCGGGCTGATGCAGCCCTGGCGCTTTGTCCGCATCCTCGATGCCGGCAAGCGGGCAGGAATTGCTGCGCTGGTGGAGCAGGAACGTGAGAGGACTGCGCAGGCGCTGGGGGAGCGGGAGGCAGAATTCCTGCGCCTCAAGGTGGAGGGCGTGCGCGAGTGCGGCGAACTGCTGGTGGTGGCGCTGATGGACAAGCGCGAGGATCATATATTCGGGCGCCGCACGCTGCCGGAAATGGACCTGGCATCGGTGGCCTGCGCCATTCAGAACCTCTGGCTCGCAGCCCGCGCCGAGGGGCTCGGCCTGGGCTGGGTATCGCTGTTCGATCCGCAGGCACTGGCCGAGCTGCTCGGGATGCCCTGCGGCAGCCGTCCGGTCGCGGTGCTTTGTCTCGGTCATGTCGATGCCTTCTACAGCAAGCCGATGCTGCAGCAGCAGGGCTGGGCCGAGCCGCGCCCGCTGTCGGAACTGCTGTTTACCGACGGCTGGGGGCAATAATCCCCGGATGAAGACGATAGCCGGAGGTCGTTCGCCTTGAACACGGCGCTGCTGATGCTAGCCGCCTGTGCGCTGGACTGGCGCCTGGGCGAACCGCCGTTACGCTGGCATCCGCTGGTCTGGTTCGGCCGGCTGGTGGACCGGGTGGAAGCCCGCTTTCGCGACAGTGAAAGTCCGCCCTGGCGCCAGCGGCTGCACGGCATCATCGCCTGGCTGCTGCTGCTCGGGCCCGCTGTTGCCCTGGCCGTGTTGTTGCGGCAGTGGCCCTGGGTCTATGGTTGCGCGTCGCTCCTCGGGCTCTATTGGGCGCTGGGGCTGCGCAGTTTGCACGATCATGCACAACCTGTAGTCGTAGCCTTGCAACAGCATAACGAACCTCAAGCCCGCGAATATGCTTCGAGAATAGTGAGTCGAGACGCTGCAACAATGGATATTGAAGGTTCGACGATCGAGTCGATTCTGGAAAACGGCCTTGATGCGGTCTTCGGTGCCCTGTTCTGGTTCGCGCTGGCCGGCCTGCCCGGCGTGGTGCTGTATCGCCTTGCCAATACGCTGGATGCACGCTGGGGTTATCGTTCCCCCGCTATCGGCATTTTGGCTGGGCCGCTGCCCGGCTCGACGATCTGCTGAACTGGGTGCCGGCCCGCTTGACGGCGGTCAGCTATGCGCTGCTGGGGCCCACCCGCCAGGCATTGCGCTGCTGGCGGCAGCAGGCAGCGGGTTGCGAGACCCCCAATGGCGGCCCGGTGATGGCGGCCGGTGCCGGCGCCCTGGGCATACGCCTGGGCGGGCCGACCCGCTACCGCGGCGAGTGGAAAGCCAAACCCTGGCTGGGCACCGGTTGCAAGCCGCAGGCGGCCGATATCCTGCGGGCACTGAAACTGGTCCGCAACAGCCTGCTGCTCTGGCTCGGGGTGGCGCTGATGGTCTCGGGGCATGAACTCTGGAATGGATATGCATGAATCTGCAAGCCCGCCGCAGCGCACGGCCGCCCAACAGGGCATGCGGGCGGATATGCTTGAGCATGGCGGCCGTTTGCGCGAAGCCTCGGCACGGTACGGCATTCCACTTGGAGACTGGCTGGACCTCTCCACTGGAATCAACCCCCGTGGCTTTGCGGTGCCGGCGCTGCCAGCGGCGTGCTGGACCCGGCTGCCGGAGGATGGCGATGGCCTGGAGGCCGCGGCCCGCACCTATTATGGCTGCCACGCGCTGTTGCCGGTGGCCGGCTCACAGGCGGCGATCCAGGCGTTGCCGCGGCTGAGGCCTCCTTGCCGCGTGGCGGTGATGGCACCGGGCTATCGCGAGCATGCCGAAAGCTGGCGACGCGCGGGGCACAGGGTCGAGGCACTTCGGGTCGAGCAGCTGCGGGCCGAGCTGCCGGACTGCGAGGTGCTGGTGCTGATCCATCCGGGCAATCCCGGTGGCGAGCGCTTCGGCCGCGACGAGTTGCTGGGCTGGCATCACCGGATGGCGGCGCGTGGCGGCTGGCTGGTGCTCGACGAGGCCTTTATCGACAGTACGCCGGAGCGGAGTCTGGCGTCCCTGGGCGGTCTGGCCGGGCTGATCGTGCTGCGATCGGTCGGCAAATTCTTCGGCCTGGCCGGTATCCGGGTCGGTTTCGTACTGGCCGAGACGGCACTGCTGTCCCGCTTGCATGAAGCGCTGGGGCCCTGGGCGATCGCCGGGCCGGCTCGCGAGGCGGCCCGTTTGGCGCTGCTGGACAAAGACTGGCAGCAGCAGGCGCGTACCCGCCTCGAGACCGGCAGCCGGTGCCTGAGGACGCTGCTGACCCGGTACGGACTGCCGCCTTCGGGGGCTGTGCGCTGTTTCAGTGGGTCCGGCTGGGCGGCGCCCGGACTGTCCATGAACAGCTGGCCGGGCAGGGGATCCTGACGCGATACTTTGAACGGCCGGCGAGCCTGCGCTTCGGTCTGCCGCCGGATGAAGCCGGTTGGTCCCGGCTGGAAACCGCCTTGAAGGAATTGACGCTATGAATGGCAAGACGCTGATGGTCCAGGGCACCACCTCCGATGCCGGCAAGAGCACCCTGGTGGCGGGTCTGTGCCGCGTGCTGGCGCGGCGGGGTATCGCGGTGGCGCCGTTCAAGCCGCAGAATATGGCGCTCAACAGTGCCGTTACCCTGGATGGCGGCGAGATCGGCCGGGCCCAAGCGGTCCAGGCTCAGGCCGCGGGCCTCGCGCCCCACACCGACATGAACCCGATCCTGCTCAAGCCCAATTCGGATACCGGCGCCCAGGTGATCGTCCATGGCAGGGCCATCGCCAATATGGAAGCGGCCTTTTATCACGACTACAAGCGGGTGGCGATGGAGGCGGTGCTTGCGTCCCACGACCGGCTCAGCCGGCAGTACCGGGCGCTGATCGTCGAGGGCGCCGGTTCGCCGGCCGAGATCAATCTGCGCGACCGCGACATCGCCAACATGGGCTTCGCCGAGGCGGTCGACTGCCCGGTGGTCCTGATCGCCGACATCGACCGTGGCGGCGTTTTCGCCCATCTGGTCGGTACCCTCTCGCTGCTGAGTGAATCGGAACAGGCCCGGGTCGCCGGCTTCGTGATCAACCGTTTTCGCGGTGATATCGGCCTGCTGCAGCCGGGGCTGGACTGGCTCGAAGCGCACACCGGAAAGCCGGTGCTGGGCGTGCTCCCTTACCTGCATGGCCTGCATCTGGAGGCCGAGGACGCGCTGCCGCGGGAGGTCGTACCGGCGACATCGGCACAGGGCTTTCGCGTACAGGTGCCGGCACTGCCCCATATCAGCAACCATACCGATTTCGACCCGCTGCGGCTGCATCCGCAGGTCGAGTTCGAATTCGTCGGGCCCGGTGCCGTGCTGGGGCCCGCGGATCTGATCCTGCTGCCCGGCTCCAAGTCGGTGCGCAGCGACCTCGACTGGCTACGCGCCCGGGGCTGGGAACCCCATATCCGTCGACACCTGCGCTACGGCGGCAAGCTGATCGGCATCTGCGGCGGCTACCAGATGCTGGGCCGCGCCGTGCACGACCCGTTGGGGATCGAGGGCCGGCCGGCAGCAGTGAGGGGCTGGGGCTGCTCGACCTGGAAACCCGGTTGGCCCCCGACAAGCAGCTGCGCAATGTGTCCGGCAGCCTGCTGCTGGACGGGGCTCCGGTGGAAGGATACGAGATCCATGCCGGTGTCAGCGAGGGCGCGGCGCTCGGGCGTCCGGCGCTGCGCCTCGGCGACCGCTTTGACGGCGCCATCAGCGCGGATGATCAGGTGCTGGGCACCTATGTCCATGGGCTCTTCGATGCCAGCGAGGCCTGCGACAGCCTGCTGCGCTGGGCCGGACTGGTGCAGGCCGCCACGCCCGATTACCGGCAGCTGCGCGAGGCGGGCATCGATCGTCTGGCCGATACCCTGGAGCAACATCTGGATATGACGGCGATCGACCGGCTGCTGGGGCTTTGAGTCTTGAGCCGGTGTTGGGTTTCGCGCCTTCGGCGCTCTACCCAACCTACGTAGGATGGCGGTCGACCGGCTGCAGGGGCTTCAGGTGTAGCGGGCGTGACGTTGGGTTTCGTTCGCATTGCCCCTTCTCACGTAGGGTGGCGTTAGCGGTGCAAAGGCAGGGACTTTCGGATATCGCATCGTTCGGGCGCCGCGTAACCCACCAAGTCGGGCGCAGCCCGACCGTTGTCAGAAGGGTTTGATAACGAAATAAGCGGCGAACAGGCACCAGGAAAGAATCAACAGAACCCACGGCAGGGGGCTTGTCCGGCGCTCCGGGGTAGATTCCGCTGTCGAAGTATCCGTCGCCTCTTCGTGCTTAGCCGCCTGTTTGCGTTCTTTGTCGACTGCCCGGGCTTTGGCCTTCTGCTGCTTCTTGTACTCGGCGATCCCCTTCTGAATCCCCTGGGCAATCAGCTTGGTCTGTTCCTTGGTCTGACCGGGGCGCTGTGTCGATCGTGCAATCTTCATTGCCTCGTCCTGGGTTTCGGGGACGCTGTCTGCTGTTTCGAATATCGGACCATGGGCGGCTCTTGGTTGGAGTTTGGCGGCCAGCGGATGATTATCCGGGCCGATGCCGGTGGGCGTCAATCGGCGCCCGTCTCGATAAAGCGTCGCAGTCCTTCGAGATAACGATCGCGCGAGATCAGAAAGCCCGTATTGTGGTCGCCTTCGATCGACAGCAAGGTCCGGGGGCGGACCCGATCCGGTACAGGCGTTCGGCGTGGCGAAAGGGCACGATCTCGTCGTCGCGGCTATGGATAATCAGTACCGGCGCCGTCACCCCCTGCAGGTACCGCGCCGTGTCGTAGCGGTAACGCACCAGCAGCCGAGCGGGCAGCCAGGGATAGAGTTCGGCGGCCATATCCGTGGCAGAGGTGAAGGCCGATTCCAGGATCAGGCCGCCGACGGAGTGCCGGCTCGCCAGCCGCGCCGCGACGGCGGCGCCGAGGGAGCGGCCGAACAGCAGAATCTTCGAGGCCGGCACGTTCAGCCGTCCAAGGAGATAGGCCAGCGCCGCCTCACCGTCCCGGTAAAGACCCCGCTCGTTGGGACTGCCGCTGCTCCGGCCGTAGCCGCGGTAGTCGATGATCAGCACCGAGAGCCCGAGTTCGTGAAAGAGTGCCAACGAATCCAGCCGGTGGGATATATTGCCGGCATTGCCGTGCAGGAACAGCAGCGTGGCGCTACCCGGTTCCCCCGGCAGGTACCAGCCGTGCAGTCGCTCGCCGTCGTCGGTGTCGATTTCGACATCCCGGTAGCGCAGCCCGATATCCGCCGGTGTCGCCACCAGTGCCTGGCTGGGCAGGTGGATCAGCCGGCCCTGAAACAGCCAGAGCAGAGCGACCAGCAGCAGGTAGCCGGCCATGATCAGTAGCAGCCACTGCATCAGGGTGCGGAACATCGGAAAGCAGTTTGTCTATCTATGCGGCTGGCCGCCTGGGCTGGTGTCACGGGGTCTCGTACCGGGTGCCATGTTGGAACAGCAGGGTGCCGTAGAAGATAAAAATATAGCCGAGCAGCTCCAGCGATTCCTGCACGCTGTTCTTCACCAGCGAGACGTGGCCGTTGGGCAGGACCTGATCCCAGAGCCCGCCCGTTCCCATCACGCGGCTGAAGAACAGCAGAATGGCGAGGCCGGCGAGTATGTAGTTGAACGGGACCGAGCCCGTCGCCGACGCCATGGCCGGCAGGATGGACCTGTGCTGAAAGGCGGCCAGTACAAGCGCAAACAGGGCCATCAGGGTGGCGGGATAGATCCAGAAGCCGTGGTCGATCAGGTCGAACAGGGCGTCCTGCTCGCGGATAATCATGCAGCTGAAAAAGCCTGCGACCAGGACGTAAAAGCCACGACCTGCAGGCCGGCGCGCCGCCAGGAGCCAGAAGATCGCGGTCGAGCCGAGCAGCAACAGCGTTTGGGACAGCTCGATGGCGCCGAACTCGGCTACCTCGTCGTCGAATACGACGGTGTCCAGCAGCAGGGCGAGGGGTGTCCAGAGCATGGCGAGCACCATCGCGAAGAAACGGATCAGGGCGCGAAGAACGACAGCTATATAGGTACGGTTTTGCATAAAAGGTAATGAATAGGCTCAGGCGAGGGGCCGTCGTCGGGTTTCCGGGGCAGTCGATATGCTTTGGGGGCGGCTGGTTGCGGGTCATTGGCCCTGCGTCCCGGCGTCTGCGTATCGATGTTGCAGCGCAGTATAACCGAGGGGCTGAAGGCAGGCGAGCGCGCCGGCACCCCTGTCGGCTAACGCAATAGAAAGATCAGCGTCATCAGCAGGCCGACGATGATCACGATGGCACGCACGATGCGTGGCGACAGGGCGCGGGCGATGCCGGCGCCGCTGTAACCGCCGATCGTGGCCGCCACCATCATCAGCAGCGCCTGGGGCCATTCGACGATGCCGGCGACGGCGAAGGCTGCGACCGAGATCGACGACAGCACGAACGACAGCAGGTTCTTCAGGCCGTTCATCAGATGCAGGCGCTGCATGCCGGCGGCGGCGAACTGCGCCAGCAGCATGATGCCGAGCCCGCCATTGAAATAGCCGCCGTAGACCGACACCGCCAGCAGCCCCGGCGCCATCGGCAAAGGCTCGCCGGAGCGGCGCAGCAGGGACATCAGCCGGTTGCCGAAGGCGAACAGCAGCGTTGCCGCCAGCAGCAGAAAGGGCACCACGAAGTCGAACACCTCGGCCGGCGTCACCAGCAGCAGCAGGGCGCCGGCGATGCCACCGGCCAGGCTCAGCAGACAGAGCCTGACCAGCTCTGAGGCGGTGAATTCACCGATTTCCCGTCGAAAGCCCAGGGCACCGCTGAGATAGCCCGGCAGCACGGCGACGGCACTGGTGGCGTTGGCCGCGATCGGCGGCACGCCGGCATAGACCAGCGCCGGAAAGGTCAGAAAGCTGCCGCCGCCGGCAATGGTGTTCAGCACCCCGGCGCAGTAGCCGGCCAGCATCAGCAATACGTAGTCGAAAATCGTCATCGGCGTCCTTCCGCGCAGGGTGGTCAAAGACTACCCGCGACATCCGTCACTGGCAATCGTCGGTGCTGTCCCGTGCTGATCTGTTTGAACTGTCGCGCCGTAGAGACATCTCTATATAGTGGAGGTGCTTTATGATCAACAGGCGGATTGCCATCGTCGGCGCGGGCCTGGCCGGTTCGGTGCTGGCGGAACGGCTGGCGGGCCAGGGGCACCTGGTTACGGTATTCGAGAAAAGCCGTGGCAGTGGCGGGCGCATGGCATCCGCCCGTATCGAGGCGGCTGTCTGCGACCTGGGTGTCCCCTGGCTGGAGGCACGCGGAGAGGACTTTCACGACTGGCTGCTGACCCTGGTCTTCGAGGGGGTGCTCGAGCCCTGGAACCCATGCCTCAGGGACTTCGACGGTGCGCCTTGCGAACAGCGCAACCTGTTCGTCGCCCGTGAAAGCAGCAGTGCACTGACCCGTCGGTTGCTGCACGGCGCCGGTCTTGATACCGGCGTTCGGGTCGGGCGCATCGACAGCATTGGCGATGGCGTCGAGCTTTTCGATGACAGTGCGCAAGCGCTTGGCCGCTTCGACTGGGCCTTCGTCGCGACGCCTGCGCCCCAGGCGGAGCCGTTGCTGGCGACGGTGCCTGCGTTGCGCCGGGCCGCGCAACGGATAGAGACCCGGCCGGCCTGGGTCGTGGCAGCGCAATGCGGCGTCAGCGATACCGCAGCCGATGTCTATAGCGGCGGTCATGGCTGCTTCGAACAGGTCGTCAACGAAGGCGCCAAGCCCGGACGCCAGCCCGGTTTGTGGAGGGTGCAGATGACGGCTGACTGGAGCCGGCGGCATCTCGACGCCGAGCCCGGCTGGGTCGTCGAGCAGGCGCGAAACGGGCTCGAGACCCTGCTCGGTACGCCGCTGGATGTCGGGGAAAGTCGTGCCCACCGCTGGCTCTACAGCCGCAATACCCATGCGGATCTTGGATGCGGTCTCGATCCTGCCGCCCGCGTCGGCGCCTGCGGCGACTGGCTGCAGGGCGGTGATGCAGAGGGCGCCTGGCACAGCGCCATGGCGCTGGCGGATGCGGTGGAGAACGTGAGTTAAGGTCACTCGGAAGTCGTGTTAATAAGCCGGCGAGTCAGGGCCTGACACTCGCCGCTCCTGCGCATCCATGCGCCCGCGGCATACTGTACATCCTGTACATAAAAAACCGCCCCAGAGGGGCGGCAAGAGTACAACGGCTTGAAGATCAAAGAGGCAGATTTCCGTTGATGTGCACAAAAGACTCCGGGATGGGCTTCCCGGAGCACCGTCCGGCCTGAAGCGGGTACGTGGCTTCAGGCCGGTTGGTTCAGAGGATCCCGGCTTCGTTGCGCATCACTTCGAAGAGGATCTGGGCGCCCGAGGCGATCTGTTCGGGCGTCGAGTATTCGGTTTCGTTGTGGCTGATGCCGCCGACCGATGGCACGAAGATCATCGAGGTGGGTGCCACTGTGGAGATGTTGACGGCATCGTGGCCGGCCCCGCTGGTCATCCGGCGGTAGCGGTAGCCGCTTTTGGCCACCACCTTCTCGACGGCCTCGATGCAGCCGCCATCGAAGGCGGTCGGCGGCGAATCCCAGATCCGCTCGACGCCGACCTCGACGCCGCATTCGCCGGCGATACGGTCGATCAGCGACTGCGCCTGCTGCTCCATCTCTTCCAGCCCCTCGAGGGTCGCGTTGCGCAGATCCAGGGTGAAGCTCAGATCCCCCGGGATGACATTGCGCGAGGCCTTTGGAATCTTCAGCTCGCCGATGGTGCAGCGTCCGTCCTGGTCGGCACGCGCCGACGCCAGCTCGATCAGTTCGCCGATCATCCGCGCGCTGGCGCCGAGGGCGTCCTTGCGGTAGTTCATCGGGGTCGGGCCGGCATGGGCCGAGACGCCCTTGACGCGGACATCGTACCAGCGCATGCCGAGGACGCCGGTGACCACGCCGATCTCCTCGTTCTCGCGCTCCAGCACCGGACCCTGTTCGATATGCAGCTCGAAGAACTTGTCGAACCTGCGTGCGCCGACCTCGATATCGCCGTCATAGCCGATTGCCGCCAGGGCATCGCCGAGGCGGATACCGTCGGCATCGGCCTGATCGAGGGCATAGTCGAGGCTGAACTTGCCGCTGTAGACGCCGGAGGCCACCATGGCCGGTGCGAAGCGCGAGCCTTCTTCATTGGTCCAGATAACCACTTCGATCGGACGGCGGGTACGTATGCCCTCGTCGTTGAGGGTTCGGATCACCTCGAGGCCGGCGAGGCAGCCGTAGATGCCGTCGAACTTGCCGCCGGTCGGCTGGGTATCGAGGTGGCTGCCGGTGGCGATCGGCAGTGCATCGGGATCGCTGCCGGGGCGGCGGGCGTAGATATTGCCGAGACGGTCGATGCCGATCTCGCAGCCGGCATCCCGGCACCATTTCACGAAGAGGTCGCGCCCTGGCGATCCAGTTCGGTCAAGGCCAGGCGGCAGCAGCCGCCGGCGTCGGTGGCGCCGATCCCGCCCATCTCCATCAGGCTGTTCCAGATGCGTTGGGCATTGATGTTCTGTGCAGACATGGCGTCTCCTCGTTCGAAATCGGGTTGTAACAGCAGGTAGATCGCTGGGTTGTCGGTCAATATAAGAGGCGCCCCGAGGGTTCCGCCATACCCACTCGGGGATAGCCCGAACCGGTGCCGGACCCGAAATACCTCCTGCGGCATATACAGGCGCCGGGCACTTCGACGTAGACTGGAGTTCAATGACTGCAGCTGTACGTATTGACCCGGCGGGTCAATACATGAAACAGGGATGCTTCATCATTGGCCGCAGGCCAATGCGAACGCCACGAAAGCCAGCATGTCCGCGCACCTGCGCCAGCTTTTGTGGTGTGATCGACAACCAGGTAGGGAACCTGGTTGTCAGCCAGGTTAATAAAAGGTGAGAGTATGGCGAAGAAAAGCTACGACGACTGGAAGGCGCTGGCCGAGACCCTGAAGTTTCGCGATCAGGCCTGGATCAACGGGCGGTATCAGGCCGCGCTGAGCGGCGAGACCTTCCGCAGCGTCAATCCGGCCACCGAGCAGTTGCTGGCCGAGGTCGCCGCCTGCGATGCACCCGATGTCGACATTGCCGTACGCAATGCCCGCGAGACCTTCGGCAGCGGCGTCTGGTCGGAGCGTTCGCCGGCGGCGCGCAAGAAGGTGCTGCTCAAGCTCGCCGGGCTGCTGGAGCAGCACCGTGACGAATTCGCGCTGCTCGATACCCTCGATATGGGCAAGTCGATCAGCGAGTCCAGCGGCCTCGATATCCCGTCCAGCATCGGCTGCTGGCGCTGGACCGCCGAGGCGGTCGACAAGGTCTATGGCGAGATCGCGCCGACCGGCAACGATGCGCTGGCGCTGATGACCCGCGAGCCGATCGGCGTGGTCGGTGCCATCGTGCCCTGGAACTATCCGCTGATGATGGCGACCTGGAAGCTGGCGCCGGCACTGGCCGCCGGCAACTCGGTGGTACTGAAACCTTCGGAGAAATCGCCGCTGAGCGCGCTGCGCCTGGCGGAGCTTGCGCAGCAGGCGGGCCTGCCCGATGGGGTGCTCAATGTGCTGCCGGGCTTCGGCCACACCGCCGGCAAGGCGCTGGCGCTGCACATGGATGTCGATGTGCTGGTGTTCACCGGCTCCACCCGCGTGGCCGGGATGCTGATGGAATATGCCGGCCAGTCCAATCTCAAGCGGGTCTGGCTCGAGGCCGGCGGCAAGTCGCCGAATATCGTCTTCGATGACTGCGACGATATCCGCGAAGCGGCCGCCAACACCGCGGCGGCGATCTTCTCGAACCAGGGCGAGGTCTGCATCGCCGCCTCGAGGCTCTATCTGCAAAAGGGCATCAGAGACCGGTTCCTGGCCGCCCTGCGGGACGCGACCAAAGCCTTCCAGCCGGGGGATCCGCTGGATCCGGCGACGACGATGGGACCGTTGGTCGATGGCGCCCAGCTCGATACCGTCAATCGCTATATCGAGTCCGCCCTCGCCGAAGGGGGACAACTGCTCAGCGGCGGTACCAGGGCCCACCGGGAAGGGAGGGGTACTATTCCCAGCCGACCATCATCACCGGCGCTCATAACGGGATGACTTTCGTGCGGGAGGAGATCTTCGGTCCGGTACTGGCGGTGTGCGAGTTCGAGACCGAGGAGGAGGCGGTTCGTCTGGCCAACGACAGCGCCTACGGCCTCGGTGCCAGTGTCTGGACCTCGAACCTCAAGCGCGCCCACCGTGTCAGTCGCAGGATCCAGAGCGGCATGGTCTGGGTCAACGGCTGGGGCGACGGCGACCAGACCGTGCCGTTCGGCGGCGTCAAGGGCTCCGGCAACGGCCGTGACAAGTCGCTGCATGCGCTGGAGAAATATACCGAGCTGAAGACCATCTGGATCCGGCTGTAAAAAACGTTTTCCCGTCAATGAAAAGGGGCGCTGCCATCCGGCCGCGCCCCTTTTTTCGTTGCTTGCCTGCGCACGGACCGGAGGGTGGGTGCAGCGATGCATCCCGATGAACTGGAACCTGTTCCGCGTTGTGAGTGCATCGCGGAACCCGCCATATCGATCGTATTGCAGATCGATTGGTCGCGGATGGCATTGTGGCGATGGGTTGCACGAGGCCCCGACTGTGTCAGCAGCGGATATTGGGTGCCGCGGCGTCGTTCCAACCATCCTACCTGTGACGCGTGCCGTTAACCATTCGCCAGGCTGGTGAGGTGGCCCAGGAACATCGAGAACAGTTCCGACTGGGTCGAGGTGTTGAGGCGTGCGTGGATGTTCTTGCGGTGGACCTTGACGGTGCCGGCGCTGATGTCGAGCAGCTGGGCGATCGATTTCGACGAATGGCCCTGCAGGATCAGCCCGGTGATCTCCTGTTCGCGCTTGGTCAGCACGCCGCTGCCGAAGGTCGAGAGGGCATATTCCATCGAGTTCCTGGCCTGTTCGTCGTGAACATATTCCGACGACTGGGCGATCCAGAACTGGTGCACCAAGGCACTGATTACCGGGAAAACACTGTTGAGCGTATTGCGTTCGGCGCGGGTGATCGAACCGAGGCTCGACTTGCGTCCCAGCGACACCGTGAACACCACGTCGTTTTCCAGCGGCACGATCAGGATGATCTCGTCCACCAGGTCGAATTCGTGATAGCAGCTGCGGTAATACTCGGTGCTTTCGAAGGAATCCGGCGCGATCTCGCGCAGCCGGTAGACGCCGCCGTTGACGCCATTGCGGATGGCATTGAACAGCGGATCGAGGATATAGACCTCGTTGATGTATTTCGCCAGGGTGGCGCTCATGCGCTGCGGGTGGTCGCTGAGCACGACGATCGGCTTGAAGCTGTGCTTGTAGGTGGCGACCAGGATAGTGTCGAAACTGACGAGATGTTTCAGCGTCTCGTGGAGAACCTCCGGGAAATTGCGCATCCGGATATGGTCGATCAGCGCGGCGAGATCCCGGTGCCAGCTCTGTGAGGGTGAAATGCCGAGGCCGACTTTGTTCATCTGTTTTTCAGCTATCCCTTCGGGGGTATGGATGGGTTTTTCGCCCTGGTAGTACTTTAGGACACATGGACAAGGGGGTGGCGAAAACGTCATCCGGCACCACTTTATAACGCAGAACACCGCGAGGCAATTCACATGGCTTTGGATATCAACAAGCTCTGGGAACAGGACAAGGCGCACTTCGTTCATCCCTTTACCGACTTCTCGGTCTTCCACGAGGAGGGCTGCGATATTATTACCGAAAGCCGTGGCGAATATGTTTTCGACGGCAAGGGCAACCAATATCTCGACGGCATCGCCGGCCTCTGGTGCGTGAATATCGGTCACGGCCGCAGGGAAATGGGGCAGGTCATGGCCGAGCAGGCCGAGCGCATGGCCTATTACTCGCCGTTCAACAACCTGTCGAACGTCCCGGCTACGCAGCTTGCGGCCAAGCTGGCGGAACTGGCCCCGGCGAACCTGAACCATGTCTTCTACAGCTGTGGCGGCTCGGTGGCGAACGACACCACCATCCGCATTATCCACTACTACTTCAACCAGCTGGGCAAGCAGGACAAGAAGATCATCATTTCGCGCGACAACGGCTATCACGGCACCACCTACGTGTCCGCGACCCTGACCGGTATCGAGTGCAACAACTGGGGCTTCGATACCGCCCATCAGTTCGTGCACCACGTCAAGGAAGCCAACTGCTACCGCCGTCCCGAAGGCATGAGCGAAGCCGAGTACTGCGACTACCTGGTCGAGGACTTCGAGAACAGCATCCGGGAACTGGGTGGTGAAGAGAAGGTCGCGGCCTTCATCGCCGAGCCGATCATGGGCGCCGGCGGCGTGCTGGTGGCACCCGAGGGTTATCACCGTCGCATGTACGACATCTGCAAGAAGTACGGCATGCTCTATATCTCCGACGAGGTGGTCACCGCCTTCGGCCGCCTGGGCCATTTCTTCGCCTCGGAAGACGTCTTCGGCATCCAGCCCGACATCATCAACTGTGCCAAGGGCCTGACCTCCGGCTACATCCCGCTCGGCGCGACCCTGCTGAGCGACGAGATCTACGAGGTGATCAGCAAGCCGCAGCGCGACGGCGCCGTCTTCAGCACCGGCTACACCTATTCCGGTCACCCGGTGGCCTGCGCCGCGGCGCTGAAGAATATCGAGATCATGGAGCGCGAGAACATCTGCGGCAACGTGCGCGAGGTCGGCCCCTATCTCGAGCAGCAACTGGCGACGCTGAAGGACCTGCCGATCGTCGGCGACGTGCGCGGCAGCCACTTCATGATGTGCATCGAGAGCGTGGCGGACAAGGAAACCAAGGCGCTGCTGCCGCTGGAGGCCAATGTCGGCAAGCGCATCGCCGAGCAGTGCCAGAAACGCGGCCTGATCGTGCGCCCGATCGCTCACCTGAACGTGCTGTCGCCGCCGCTGATCTGGACCCGTGACACCGTCGACCAGGTGGTCGGCATCCTGCGCCAGAGCATCCTGGCGACCGTCGAATCGCTGATCGAGGACGGACTCTACCAGCCCGAGGCATGAGAGCCTGGGCAGCAGATGGGTGGGCGGCGATCGTCCACCCTGTAGTGTCAGCATCTATAGTCAAAGAAAACAGGGTCTCTTCAATGAGCGACAACTACGACAATCTCAGCCCCAAGGCCGCCGGTTTCCGGATGCCGGGCGAATTCGAACCCCACGAGGCCTGCTGGATGCTCTGGCCGCAGCGCGGTGATGTCTGGCGTCTGGGCGCCAAGCCTGCCCAGCGCGCCTTCGTGGCGGTGGCCGAGGCGATTTCGCGCAGCGAAACCGTCTATGTCGGCGTCAACGACGATCAGTACGAAAATGCCCGCGCCATGCTGCCGCCGCAGGTGCGCGTCGTCGAGATCAGCTCCAACGACAGCTGGATGCGCGACACCGGCCCGACGTTCGTCGTCAACGACCGGGGCGAGCGGGCCGGCGTCGACTGGATCTTCAATGCCTGGGGCGGTCTCAACGGCGGTCTTTTCTTCCCCTGGGACAAGGACGACCGCATCGCCCGCAAGGTCTGCGCGATCACCGGTGACCACCGCTTCCGTGCGCCGCTGGTGCTGGAGGGGGCGCCATCCACGTCGACGGCGAGGGCACGGTGCTGACCACCGAGGAGTGCCTGCTGAACGAAAACCGCAACCCCCACCTCTCGCGCCAGGAGATCGAAGGCTACCTGGCCGAATATCTCGATGTCTCGAAGGTGATCTGGCTGCCCCACGGCACCTACAACGACGAGACCAACGGCCATATCGACAATATCGCCTGTTTCGTCAGGCCCGGTGTCGTGGCACTGCACTGGTGCGACGATCCGACGGATCCGCAGTACGCCATCGTGCGTGAGGCGTTCGAGGTGCTGAACAACGCCACCGATGCCAAAGGGCGCCGTCTCGAAGTGCACAAGCTGCCGCACCCGGGTCCGCTCTTCATCAGCGCCGACGAGGCGGGCGGCATCGACCTGGCGGCCGACAGCCATCCGCGCACTGAAGGCGAGCGCATGGCCGGCTCCTACATCAACTTCTATATCGGCAACAGCGTGGTGGTATTCCCGCTGCTCGATCCGGCGAAGGACCGGGAAGCGCAGGAAATTCTGCAGGGCCTGTTCCCGGCGCGGGAGGTCATCGGCATCGATGCCCGCGAAATCCTGCTCGGCGGCGGCAATATCCACTGCATCACGCAGCAGATGCCGGCCGTCTGATCCGATCCCTTTTACCGACCGTGCAATCAGTCGAGGCAGTCCCTGCGCACACAGGGCCTGCCTCGCGTTCCCGTTGCCGCGGAAAACAACTATAAAGAGGAACACAGATGTCTACGTCCACTGAAGCGGGTATCAACCTGAGCCAGACGCGACTGAGCGAAACCATCGCCGTCAGCCTGATCGTGCTGGCCGTGATCGGTTTTGCGCTTTACAGCTTTCAGACCATTGGCTCGGACGGCAGCTTCGGCCTGCTGAGCCTGCTGCCGACCCTGGTGGTCATCGCCACGGCGCTCTATACCAAACGCACCATCGAATCGCTGTTCATCGGGGTCCTCGTCGGCCTGCTGATGACGAACTCGCCGGCCGCCTTCATTCCGGCGCTCGGCACCACCTTTCTCGACGTCTTCATGAACGATACGGTGGCCTGGATCTTCATCGCCTGCGGCCTGATGGGGTCGATGATTTCGCTGGTCACCCTGGGGGCGGCGCCGAAGCCTTCGGCCGCTGGCTCACCACCCGGGTGCATTCGAAGAAGGGCACCCTGTTCTCGACCATGACGCTGGGACTTGCGATCTTTATCGACGACTATCTCAACGCCCTGACCATCGGCTCCTCGATGCGCAAGGCCACCGACCGGGTGAAAACCTCGCGCGAGTTCCTCGCCTACGTGGTGGATTCGACCGCCGCACCGGTCTGCATCATCCTGCCGTTCTCGACCTGGGCGGTTTTCTTTGCCGGCCTTCTGGAGGACAACAAGGTCGCCGAGAAGGGCGGCGGCATCGACCTGTTCATCGACTCGATCCCCTACATGCTCTATGCCTGGGTCTGCCTCGCGGTGGTTATCCTGGCGATCGCCGGCAAGATTCCGCTACTCGGCAGGATGAAGGACGCCGAGCGCCGCGCCGAATCCGGCCAGGTCGTCAGCGATGCCGATGCGGCCTACAACGTCGAGATGGAGGGCGGCGTCGAGAAGTCCCATACGCTGAATTTCTTCGTGCCGATCCTGTCGCTGATCTTCTTCACCTGGTACTTCGATATCGACATCATGTCCGGTGCCATGGCGTCGATCTTCGTCACCCTGGCGTTCTTCGGCATCCAGCGCCTGTTGAGTGTCGGTGAGATGTTCGACGGCATCCTCAAGGGCTTCGTCGGCATGATCATGCCGCTCGGTACGCTGTTCTGCGGCTTCATGCTGGCCGAGGTCAACGACGCGCTGGGCACCACCGAATACGTGATCAACGCGACGACTGCCTTCATGACCGCGGATATGCTGCCGATGGTGGCCTTCGTGGTGATGGCGGCACTGGCGTTCGCGACCGCGTCCTTCTGGGGCATCTTCGTCGTCGGCATGCCGATCATCCTGCCGCTGGCACTGGCGGTCGACGCCAATATTCCGCTGGTGGTCGGTGCCATGATCTCGGCCTCGGCTTTCGGCTCCCACGCCTGCTTCTACGGCGACTCGACAGTGCTGTCGGCCAAGGCCTGCGGCATCAGCCCGATGAGCCACGCCATCACCCAGCTGCCCTATGCGCTGCTCGGCGGTGCGATCTCGGCTGCCGGCTTCCTGGCGCTCGGCATCATGCTCTGATTGCAGGGTATCCTTCGCTTAGAAAGCGCCCGGGCTAGGCCAAGGAAGGCGGAAGGCCGCCCCGCCATGTATGCAGAAAATGCAGGAGCAATTTTCTGCCTTTGTCCGGGCGTTGTCGTCTGTATGCGATGGGGGCGCTTCGCTCCCCCATCGTACAAAAAGCGCATTCGTCGGGTGAAGGTCGGGCGTAGGTTGGGTGCAGCGGCGCAGCCGCGTAACCCAACACCCGTTTTCAAATGGTCACGACACCCAGGACGCTGGCCAGGTCGAGGCTGCGCTGCCAGGTCCAGACGGTGGCGACGAGCACGCAGGGCAGTGCCAGTGCCACCTGCGGCTGCAGCCGTTGCAGCGGCCAGTGGCGGCGCAGCAGCCATAGCAGCGGGCCGGCGGCGAGATAGATCGACAGTTGCCCGAGTTCGATGCCGAGGTTGAAGCCGAGCCAGACCTGCAGCAGGTCGAGGGGGATTCTCCGCTGGCCTGATGCAGCACGAAGGCGAAGCCGCAGCCGTGCAGCAGGCCGATGAGGAACACCCGCCCGGCGAGCAGCCGGTTGCCACGGCCGAGCAGCAGGCAGGCGCCGCTGTAGAGGATGGTCAGGGCGATCGCCGTCTCGATCAACGGCACGAACCAGCCGCTCGTGGCGATCCAGCCGAGGGCGCCGAGGCCAAGGGTAATCGAATGCCCCAGGGTAAAGGCCAGGGAGCTGCGCAGCAGCGCCTGCCAGTTTCGTGCGGCCAGAATCAGGATCAGCATGAAGAGCACATGATCGATGCCGATCAGCACGTGATGGAAGCCCGAGCGAATCTGCCCGGTCAGGCCCGACAAGGGTGGCGGGGCGGCGAATTCGAGTTGCAAGGGGCCCTTCGAGGTCAGGCGTTCGGCGCCGTCCGGACCGTGCAACATGACGATATTGATCGTCCTGTCGGCGAGGTCCGGCCATTCCCGCGGATTGCTCGAAAGGCTTTGAATCTTCGCGAGCTCAAGTCCCGGATAGAACGCCCGGTAGTCGATCACGGCATCGGCCAGCGGCAGTGGCCTGGCCGGCAGCGAAAGCGGCTTGAGCAGCCCGCCGCGAACCTGGGGCAGGTGGCTGAACGGACTGCGCTGGCCGATCGGCTCGATACGGATAGCCCCGATGTCGGGACTCGGGGCGTTCGGGGCGAGCTGCAGCGCGTTGCGCAGCTGTTCCCGCAACAGGCCCGGAGCCGCCGCTAGGGCGGTGGTATCGAGCAGCAGGGCGTCAGGCCTGTCGCGCCCGGCGGCGGGGCGACTGTAGGGAACCGCATCGCCCGGCTGCCAGTCGCCCGGCAACAGTACCGCCGCCAGCGGCAGGCGGGCGTAAATCAGGATGCCGCCGTCCGCGGGCTCGAGATGGACGATGCGGCCGAGGAAGTTCTGGAAATGGGCGCTGGCGGCACCGCTCGCGGCCAGGGTGGCGACGAACAGCAGACAGCGCAGCCATTGGCTGGTTGATCTGTGCATTGCGAGTACCTGGAG
Source organism: Marinobacterium aestuariivivens (assembly GCF_042661465.1). NCBI lineage: Bacteria > Pseudomonadati > Pseudomonadota > Gammaproteobacteria > Oceanospirillales > Oceanospirillaceae > Marinobacterium > Marinobacterium aestuariivivens. The sequence continues at coordinate 3,974,442 of NZ_JBHSWE010000001.1, forward strand.
CGGTGGCGTGGCCACCGCTGTTGTAGAGGGAAAGCGGCGTCAGTCGCGGGGATCCCAGAGACGGGCGTCGGTGGTTTTTTCGTACCCTTTGCCGTCAGGTGCCGAAACCAGCTCCATCTGCATGCCCCAGGGTGCCATGAAGTAGATCCAGGTCAGGCCTTCCAGCGGACCGTCGGTGAAGGGGTGGGGTTCGCCGAGAAAGCGCACGCCCTGGTCCTTCATGTAGGCGATGGCGGCGTCGAGGTCATCGACGTAGAAGGCGATATGGTGACCGCCGATATCGCTGTTCTTCGGCTTCTCGGTGCGCTGGTCGGGCGAGTCGTAGTCGAAAATCTCGAAGTTGGTGCCGTTGCCGCAGCGCACCAGGTGCGCCACCGGTATTTCGGCGCGCGGGTTCACGTCGAGATTCTCTTTCATCCAGTCGTCTTCGAAGGGGCCGAAGGGGCCGATGGTGAAGAAGGCCTGGCAGCCCATGACATCGACGAGGAAGTCCACCGCCTGGTCGGTATCGGGCACGGTAAAGCCGAAATGGTCGGTACCGCGCATGCCGGGTGTGGCGGCGCTGGCCAGGGTGGCGCAGGCGGTCAGCAGGAGCAACGTGAGCACGGAGAGGTTTTTTCGGAACATCGCAGTTTCCTTCTTATGGTTATTGAATCGCTTGCTGTACACAGCAAGTTGAATGCCAGAAAAATTGCGGTGCTCGAGGGCGCATAACGCCCGAAATACGGCGCTTTTCTCGTCGTGACAAGGGGCCTGGCAGCGTCGCGGGACGGACTGTCGCAGCGACAGCCGCGACAGTCTGTGTCATGGCTCCGCAGGTATTCGCACGGAGGCCGCGCTCCTACGGAAGAGGGGCGCAGGTCGCGTGTATACGTAGGAGCGCCGCCCCGGTGCGAACAACCGCGGTCGTGGCCCGGTTCGCACGGAGGCCGTCCACCTACGGCTGTTTGAGCCACTGGGTCGGCGAGAGCCCCAGCGACTGCCGGAACACCTTGGCCAGGGCCGGAGCGCCGCTGTAGCCCACCGCATTGGCGACCCAGTCGGTCGGCTTGCCGTCGCGCAACAGTGACTGGGCGAGACCAAGCCGCCATTGCGTCAGGTAGTCGCCCGGCGTCTGGCCGACGGTTTCGCGAAAGGCGCTGGCGAATCGGGCACGGGACATGCTGGCCACGGCCGCGAGACTTTCCAGCGTCCAGGGCGCGGCGGGGCGCTCGTGAATGGCGATCAGGGCACGGGCCAGGCGCGGGTCGGCAAGCCCTGCGAGCAGGCCGATATCGATTTCGTCTTGCGCCATCAGGTAGCGGAACAGCTGGATGATCAGCAACTCGCAGAGCCGGTCCAGCGCCGCCTGGCGACCGCAGCGCTCGTTCAGTGCCTCGTCGAACAGCAGCGCCAGGGTGGGGCCCAGTTCGTTCAGATGCTCGAGTGGGATCGTCCGCGGCCGGGCCAGGGCCCGGGACAACGGATTGCGCGGCGAGCCGAAGCTGAAGTCGCCGCAGAGGGTCTCGGCGCCTCCCGGGCCCGGTATCAGGCTGTGGCCGGTCGGTTGCAGGAAGAAGATCAGGCTGGGCGTGTCGATCAGGCGGTCGGCCTCGCCATCGACCTGCAGGTGCAGGCTGCCGGCTTTGAGCAGATGCACGTGCCCGACTCCACCTTCGCGTTCGTAGCGGGTTTTTTCGCACAGGGGGCCCGTGTTGAACACCCGGGCCCGGAGATGGAAATGCTCAAGCAACGCAGCGAGTCGGTCCATATTCGAGACTCCCGGATAACAATTGTGGACTTGGAGATATCAAAAGTATCGTCCCGTCGGCCATTCTTTGAAAGGCAGCCGTTGAACCTTTCTGCAACCGAAAGCGGGAGCTGAACCATGAACACTCTGTTGAAAACGACGCTGGCGGCCGCGCTGCTGGCGAGTGCCGGACCTTTGATGGCGGATACCCTGGCGGACGAGACCTATGGAACCCTGGTCGGTGCCGACGGCACGATTTCGCTGCCGGAAGGCTTCCGCCAGCACTGGACCCACCTCGGCTCCTGGATCGTGGCCGATACATCGGCGCCGGGCGCCGGCTTCCATGACGTCTATACCCAGCCCGAGGCGGCGCAGGCCTATCGCGAGAGCGGGCACTTCCCCGACGGCACCGTGCTGGTCAAGGAGATCCGTGCGGTCGCCTCGGGCGAGAAAACCACCGGCATGGCGCAATGGGCCGGCGAGCCCGCGGTCTGGTTCCTGATGGTGAAGGACGCGAAAGGGCGTTTCGACGGGCCGCACTGGGGCGAAGGCTGGGGCTGGGCGCTGTACGAGGCGAAAGACCCGGCGACCAATGTCTCGAAAAGTTTCGAGGAGACCTGCAGGGGCTGCCATGTTCCGGCGCAGCAGAACGACTGGGTCTTCGTCGAGGGGTATCCGACGTTGAAATGATTTGTCCTTGTGGGGGCCGTCACGTCACCCGTCACCTGGGCTCCCTGCCAAACGGATAGACGCCGCTCCTGCGCATCCATGCGCCCGCGGCATACCGTACATCCTGTACATAAAAAAGGCGCGCCTTGCGGCGCGCCAAAAGACAGGCGGGGTCTCAGGGAACCGCCGGACAATGCGCGATCAGATTTCGCGGCGGCTCATCTGATCGGCAATGTAGTCCGCCTGGCGGATGGCCAGGGCGACGATGGTGAGGGTCGGATTCTCGGTGCCGCTGGTGGTGAACTGGCTGCCGTCCGAGACGAAGAGGTTCCTGATGTCGTGGCTCTGGCCCCATTTGTTGACCACGCCGTCACGGGCCTTCTCGCTCATGCGGTTGGTGCCCATGTTGTGGCTGGCCGGGTAGGGCGGCAGGTAGTTGACCTTGGTCGCGCCGATCGACTCGAACAGCTCGGTGGAGCGGTCGTAGGCGTGGTTGCGCATCCGGGTGTCGTTGATATGGTCGGTCTTGTAGACCACCGGCACCGGCAGGCCGTACTGGTCCTTCTCGGTCGGGTGCAGGGTGACGTTGTTGGACTCGACCGGCATGTCCTCGCCGCAGATCCAGAAGCCGGCCATCTTGTCGTAGTTCGCAAGGGAGTCCGCCAGCTCCCGGCCCCAGCCGCTCTTGCCGGGATTCAGAAAGGCCGACATGAAGGGCAGGCCGAGATGGAGGATCTCCAGCTCGTAACCGGCCATGTGGCCGCGGCCGGGATCGTTGTCCTTCCACTCGTGGACGATGCCGGGCACCACGGTGCTCTTGTACATGTGCACCGGCTTTTCGAACTCGGCGTAGACGCCGCCGGTGGTGTGGGTCATGTAGTTCTGGCCGACCTGGCCGGAAGAGTTGGCCAGGCCGTCCGGGAACATCGACGAGGCGGAGTTGAGCAGCATGCGCGGCGACTCGATGGAGTTGCCGGCCACCGCGACGACACGGGCCTTCTGCAACTGCTGGTTGCCGTCCTTGTCGGCATAGAGCACGCCGGTGACCTTGCCGGTCTTGTCGTGCTCGATGCGCAGTACCATCGACTGCGGCCTGACCTCGACATTGCCGGTGGCCTCGGCCTTCGGGATCTCGGTGTACATCGTCGACCACTTCGCGCCGATCTTGCAGCCCTGCATGCAGAAGCCGTTGACCTGACATGACGGCCTGCCGTCGCGGACCTCGGTGTTGATCGCCAGTGTGGCCTGTTCGCACCGCGCCGATGCGGCGTGCGCCCTCGGCGACCACCTTGTAGTGGCTGCTCTTGCCGTGGAAGGGCATGCCGGTGGCCTCGGTGCCGCAGACGCCCATCTTCTTCTCGGCCTTGACGTAGTAGGGCTCGAGCTCTTTCAGCGTGATCGGCCAGTCGAGCACGTTGGCGCCGGGTACCACGCCGTTGAGCGTCTTCATCCTGAACTCGTGCTCCTGGAAGCGCATCGCCACGCCGGCCCAGTGCACGGTGGCGCCGCCGACGCCCTTGACGATCCAGGCTGGCAGGTTGGGGAAGTCCTTCGCCAGCCGCGCCGGACCCTCGACGTAGCGCTTGTCGAGCCAGGAGATCTTGCCGAACATCTTCCACTCGTCGTTCTCGATATCGTCCAGCGTGAAGCGCTTGCCGGCTTCCAGCACCACCGATTTGATGCCTTTCTGCGCCAGTTCGTTGGCCAGGGTGCCGCCCCCGGCGCCGGAGCCGATGATCACCACCAGGCTGTCGTCGTTCAGATCGAATTTTGTTGTCATTGTTTGCTTCTCCTGTCGGGTACAGCGAGCCGCTGCAACTCCTGAGAGGTCAGTAGTAAAGAGTGAGCGGTCAGTGGTAAGTGGTAAAAGCCCGCGTTACGACTTGCGGCTCGCGACTGACCAGTCACCGATATCCACTTCGTCGTAGCCGCGGTTGATGTAGCCGCCGTACTGCCAGGCCGAGCCGCCGTAGCCGAAGCGGGGCCAGAGGTCCGGGTTGTTGTAGATGCCCATCATCAGGTCGCCGCGCAGGCGCTGGAAGAAAGCGCCGTCCTCGATCGCGCGCAGGACCTGGACGCGGTCGCTCTCGTTGGCGACCTCGAGGTAGGGCTTGCCGAAGCGCTCGCGGCTGCGGCGGTCGAGGTCGTCGACGCCGTCCTTCAGGAGAGTCTTGAGTTCGCCGTCCTGTTCGGCTTTTTCGGCCAGCGGTGTCAGCACGGCGGCGTAGTATTTGTCCTCGAGGCTGTCGTGGGGGTAGATATCGCGGGCCATGCGCAGCAGGGTGGCGCTGGCCTGTTCGCCGACGGCTCTGGCGGCCCAGGTCGTGGCGCTGAGCAGGCTCGAGCCGAGGGCGCCAATGCCGACGGCGGCGACACCGCTGCGTGCCGGAAGCGGCGGCGGCTGAGGTTGGGGCTTTTATTGTTGTTCATCGTTGATACTCCCTTGGATACCCGGCAGGCCGGGCCTGTTATTGTTCGGGGGTTATTGTTGTGTCTGCCAGGCCTGCAGACAGCCGGCGAAGAGGTCCTGCGTCCGCTCGAGCAACGAGTCACCCGACCCGGGCAGCAGTTCGGCCAGCTGCACATGCAGGCTGTCGTCGATATGGGCGTCGAGACCGCAGTGGCGATAGAAGGCATTGCCCATGCGCCACAGGGTCGCGAGGTCCTCGTCGACCAGGATCACCGCATGGGCCAGCACCGCGAACTCGTCCTGGGCCGCGCCGGTGGCCGGTGCCATCTTGCGCCAGCGCTGGGCGGTGCCGGCGAGCTTGCGGCCGTCGACCACCAGGTTGTAGTCGCCGTCGCAGAAGGCGCCCTCGACCGAAGCGCAGTAGGCCTCGATGCCGAGGCTGCGCAGGCAGTCGATCAGCGGATCGCACAGCCTCAGGTAGCTGTCGCGGATCGCACCGTCGACGCGGCGCTGGCGAAAGGCCAGAGCGACGTTGAGCAGCCCCGGCGCCTGGGGCGTCAGGTCGCCCCCGGTCTCGCGCACGATCACCGGCCAGTCCTGTTGCCCGAGTGCCTCGCAGGCCCGCTCGAAACCCGGCTTGTGGGTCAGGCTCCGCGGCACCACGATGGCACGCCGGCAGCGCCAGATCACGAAGCCGGCCGGCTGTTCCCCGCTGACGACGGACTGCAGCAGGTCCATCTCCCGGCGCAGCCCCTCGCGGGGATCGAGTACGGTGTCGTGCAGGGCGGACTGGCGGTTCATGATCTTTACCCCTGTTCGATCTGCTTGCAGAGGTCGCCGAGGAAGTCGGCCGCCGGTGCGCCGTCGAGGGCACGGTGGTCGAAGCTCAGCGACAGGCCCATGATCCGGCGCGGGGCGATCTCGCCGCTGTCCAGCACCCAGGGGCGCAGGCGGGTTTCGCCGATGCCGAGGATGGCGATCTGCGGCAGGTTCACGATCGGCGTGAAATGGCGTACCCGGGACAGCCCGAGGTTGCTGATCGTGAAGGTGCCGCCGGTCATCTCCGGCACGCTGAGCTTGCCGCTGCGGGCGCGCTGCTGCAGCTCGCGCCGGGCGGCGCTGCGGTCCATCAGCGAGAAGTTGCCGGCATCGAAGATCGCCGGGGCGACCAGGGTGTTGTTGGGCAGCGCCATCGCGAGGCTCAGGTGGACCTTCGGGTCGAGCCGGATCTCGCGCCCCTCGACACGGCCGTTCAGGGCGGGATGGCGCCCGAGCACCGCGACGACGGCATGGGCGATCAGGTCCTCGACCGAGACCTTGACGCCCTGGTCGGCCAGGCGCGCCTTGGTCTCGAACAGGGCGGTGGCGTCGCAGTCGGCGTGGTGCGTCAGCTGAGCGGCCTCATCGAGACTCTTGCGCATGTTGTCCGCGATCATGCCGCGAACCCCTTTGAGCGGGATCACATGCACCGCATCGGCCAGGTCGGTTTTCATTATTGTCATCGTTATTCTCCGCTAATTCATCCGGCAACTCGATTCCGTGCGTTCAGAGGGGCCGGGCATGGACTAAGCCGCGCACAGGGACGTGCGCAACAGGCCGTAGTGACAGCGAGCTAAGCCATGGATGGCTTGTGTGCAGAAAATGCAGGAGCAATTTTCTGTGTAACTCCGGCCTGCGTGACCATGCCCGGCTCCGGCTTGGACGAATGCTGCCGGTCCAGGCTCAGCCGATATGGCCGATCAGGTCACCCTTGGCGACCACCTCGTCGACATCCCGGGCGATCTGCAGGGTGCCGCTGGCCGGAGCTTCCAGTTCGTACTGGATCTTCTGCACCATCAGCTCGGCGATGACGTCGCCGGCCTGGACCGCGCCGCCGTCGCTGGCCAGCCAGGAGGTGATGACCGCCTCGCTGTCCTCTTCCCAGAGGGTTTCGGGTACGCGTACTTCTATAGACATCTTAGTGGCTCTCCATTTTTTCAAAGGCTGCGATGATCTTGTCTGCATTCGGCAACGCCCACTGCTCCATCGGGCGGGTGAACGGGATCGGGATGTCCGGGTAGGCCACCCGCTGCGGGGCGGCCTTGAGCGGCACGCCCTGCTCGACCACGGAGCTGATGATCTCGCCGCTCATGCCATAGCTGTGGTAGTCCTCGTCGACGACGATCAGGCGGCCGGTCTTGCGTACCGAGGCGATGATGGCCTCGCGGTCCAGCGGCACCAGGGATCTCAGATCCAGCACTTCGGCGCTGACACCGCGCTCGGCGAGCTGGCGCGCGGCTTTGAGGCCGTGGTGGACGCCCGAGGTGATGCCGACGATGGTGACGTCGCTGCCTTCGCGCACCACCGCGGCCTTGCCGATCGGTATCTCGTAGGCCTCTTCCGGCACGTGGACGATGGCGTCCTTCTCGGTGCCGAGCCAGCCCATGCCCTGCAGCGCCTTGTGGAACATGAAGATCACCGGGTTGTTGTCGCGGATCGCCGCGGTCATCAGCCCCTTGGCGTCGTAGGCGTTGGACGGCGCCACCACCTTCATGCCGGGCAGGTGGGCGAAGGTCGCGTGCAGGCACTGGGAGTGCTGGCCGGCATCCGAGTAGCCGCCGCCGGTCGAGGTCATCAGCACCACCGGGACCTGCACCTCACCGCCGGAGAAATAGGTGTTCTTGGCCATCAGGTTGTAGATGGCGTCGAAGCAGACGCCGAAGAAGTCGACGAACATCAGCTCGACGATCGGGCGCATGCCGTCGGACGCGGCGCCGACCGCGGCGCCCATGAAGGCGGTCTCCGAGATCGGGGTGTCGCGCACCCGCTCGGCGCCGAACTCCTCATGGAGGCCGCGGGTGTTGCCGAAGACGCCGCCGAGCGGGCCTATGTCCTCGCCCATCACGAACACCCGCTCGTCGATGCGCATCTCCTGGGCGATCGCCTCGGCCATGGCGCGGGCGATGGTCAGTTTTCTCTCTTTGGTGGCAACAGTCATGGCGTTGCTCCTTTCATTCTTGTTATGACGGGATTCACGACGCGACCGCAAGGTCGGGCGTGACGATGATCTTGACGTTTTCGTCCTTGTTGTTGGCCAGCTCCTCGAAACCGCGGTCGAGAATGTCGGCCAGCTCGATGCGGCCGGTGATCAGCGGCCGCACGTCGAGGCGGCCGTCGTCGATCAGCGCGATGACGTCGGCGAACTCGCCGTTGTAGGCCAGCGAGCCGATCACCTGCTTCTCGGTCGAGACGATGTCGAAGAAATTGAAGTCGCTGGGCTCCTCGAAGATGCCGACCATCACCGCCTTGCCGGCCTTGCGGATGACATCGAGCGCGAGCTTGGCGGTGGACTTGTGGCCGATGCACTCGAACGACACCGGGGCGCCGTAGCCGCCGGTCAGGGCCTTGATCTCGGCTACGACGTCGCACTCGTTCGGATCCAGTACCCGGGTGGCGCCGACCTCCAGGGCCTTGCGCTTGCGCGCCGACGACATCTCCAGGGCGATGACCCGGGCGGCGCCGGCGGCCTTGGCGCACATGATGGTGCACAGACCGATGGTGCCGGCCCCGACCACCACCACGGTCTCGCCGACCAGGCTGCCGGCCTTCTTGACCGCGTGCATGCCGACGGCCAGCGGCTCGATCAGGGCGCCGGCCTCGGTCGGGAAATTCTCGGGCAGCTTGTAGAGCAGGTTGGCCGGCACGTTGACGTACTCGGCGAAGGCGCCGTTGTTCATCAGGCCGGTGAAGGCCAGGTTCTCGCAGATGTTGTAGAGCCCCTGCTCGCAGTACCAGCACTGGCCGCAATGCTGACAGGCATCGGCGGCGACCCGCTCGCCCGGCTCGAAGCCGGCGACGCCCTCGCCGAGGGCGACGATCTCGCCGCTGAATTCGTGGCCGAGGATGCACTGGCCCTTGAGGCCGGTCAGCGGGTGGGCCTGGTCCACCGGTATGAACACCGGTCCCGCCAGGTATTCGTGCAGATCGGAGCCGCAGATGCCGCACCAGTGCACCTTGATCTGGACCCAGCCGGGCCCGGGCGCCGCCGGCAGCGGCACGTCCTCGAGCCGGATGTCGCGCCGGCCGTGCCAGACCGCGGCTTTCATCGAATGTGCTTGGCTCATTGCTTGTCCCTCCTGTTCTAGAAGCCCGGAAATCCTCAAACGAACACCTTCTCCAGCGCCTCTTCCGGCGCCGGGTAGGCACTGTCGCGGGCGAAGGCGATGGCGGCGTCGACGCGGGCGCGGCTGCGCTCGACCAGGGCCGCGTCCTTGGCGTCGCTCCAGCCCTCGCAGGTCTTGAGGTGATCGAGCAGTTTCGGGATCGGGTCCTTGGCGAAGAGGGCGTCCTTCTCGCCCTCGGGACGGTAGCCCTCGGCATCGCCCATGAAGTGGCCGGCCAGGCGGTAGGTCTCGATCTCGATCAGCGAGGGACCTTCGCCGCGGCGGGCACGGGCGATGGCTTCGCCGGCGACCTCGAAGATCGCCAGCGGGTCGTTGCCGGGAATGAAGTGGCCGGGCATGCCGTAGGCGGCGGCGCGCTGGTCGTTGCGTTCGATGGCGGTGGAGGCGGTCTTGGCGACCGAGATGCCCCAGGCGTTGTCTTCGATCACGAACACCACCGGCAGCTTCCAGACCGCGGCCAGGTTCAGGGACTCATGGAAGGCGCCCTGGTTGGCGGCGCCCTCGCCGAGGAAGGCCACCGCGACGCCGTCCCTGCGCTGCAGCTGGCGCGACAGGGCGGCGCCGACCGCCGGGCCCATGCCCTGGGCGATGATGCCGGAACAGGAGAAGTTCACCCTGGGGTCGAAGATGTGCATGTGGCCGCCGCGACCGCCCGAGAGGCCGGTTTTCTTGCCGAAGATCTCGGCCGCCATGCGGTCGAGATCGACCCCTTGGCGATGGCGACATGGTGCGGGCGGTGGGTCGAGGTGACGATATCGGACGGCTCGAGGTGGGCGCAGACACCGACGGCGCAGGGCTCCTGACCGTTGGACAGGTGCATCTCGCCGGGAATAGGACCGTTGGCCATGTTGAAGGCGGGGGACTTGCCCTCCATGTAGATCTTCTCGATGGATTCCTCGAAGTAGCGGCTGATGAGCATGTGCTCGTACATCCAGAGTTGCTGTTCTTTGCTGGGCTTCATGGAAACCACTCCTCTTATTCTTGATGGGGGTTGCGCTCATCCTGATTAGAGCAATGGCTGTGCCATGTTTGTAACCTATTGAAATAAAAGTTGTTTTTGATTCCGGGTGCCGTTGGCGACGAGGAGCCCGGGACGGACTGTCGCGGCTGTTGCGACAGACTGTTGCAGCACTTGGCACACAGGGGCGGTAAAACGACGGAGGATGGGAAGTGCGATGCAACCGTCTGAAAATTGACGTTACTTGCGCCGTATGGGCATCGCGAAACCCGTCATATCGATCGCAGTGCAGATCGATTGGTTTCGGTTGGCATTGCGCGATCCCGAAACCACCGGGGCAATGCCCCCGTGGACATTGCAGTGACCTGAGGCCTATCATGGAGCTGATAATAAAAACCAGATGAGCGAAATTCGCCGATGATGCCATGAGTATCCGCAACCCCCACCGTACCGCAGCCGTTCAGCCGGCTGCCGGCAAAAGAGCGCCCGAGATTCAGGGCTCCTGGCAGCGCTGTATCGAGGAGTACAAGCTCGAGCCGGGCCGGGACCTGCGTGCCCCGCGCCTGACCGAAACCGAGATTTGCGATGCCCGCGATCACCTCGACAGCCTGCTGCACTCGGCGGAGCCCGTGTTCGACCGACTGCGTTATCTGGGGGAATTCCGGTTACTGCGTGCTGGTCACCGACGCCAGCGGTATCGTGCTGCGCGAATATATCGACTCGAGCCGTGGCCGTGAGCTGGCCGACAAGGGCCTGAGCCTAGGCACCGTCTGGACCGAGAACCTGGTCGGCACCAACGGTCTCGGTACCTGCCTGGCGACCGGCGAGGCGCTGACCGTCTATGCCGACGAACATTTCGGCCGCGAGCTGCAGCGCTTCAGCTGTTCGACGGCGCCGCTGATCGCGCCGGATGGCGGCGTCATCGGTGCCCTGGATATCTCCACCTATGCCCAGGGTGACAAGATCGGACAGGGGCTGGCGCTGAACCTGGTCTGCGACACCGCCGACCAGATCGAGGCGGCGATGTTTCGCCATGCCTTCGCCCGCCACCACCTGCTGGCGCTGGTCGGCTCGCCGGTGGCCGATCCGGCCCAGTCCAATGCGCTGCTGGCGGTCAACGATTCGGGCTGGATTCTCGGCGCCACCTCGTCGGCGCTGCTGCAACTGGGTGTGCGCGAGCGCAGCCTGCTGGTCGGTCAGGGCCTGGCGGCACTGACCGGCATCAGCCTGGATGCGGTGCACAGAGCCCCGGTGGCGCTGAACGAGGGCGGGGGCTGGCTCATGCGCCTTGCCGGGAATCTGCCGCGCGCCGCCAGCCCTGCGGCCAGCCCGGCGCCGAAGCCGCGCCGGCCGCTGGATTCGCCGCTCTACCGGGCCGCCGGCAGTGACCCGCAGTTGCAGCGCAATGCCGATATCTGCCACCGGGTACTGGACCGCGATATCTGCATCCTGCTGCAGGGGAAACCGGCACCGGCAAGGAGGTCTGGGCAAGGGCGATCCACGATAGCAGCGCCCGCAGCGAGAGGCCCTTCGTCACCCTCAACTGCGCCGCCATTCCTGAATCCCTGATCGAGAGCGAGCTGTTCGGCTATGGCGCCGGTACCTTTACCGGCGGCCTCAAGGGTGGCAAGGTCGGCAAGATCGAAGCCAGCAGCGGCGGGACCCTGTTTCTCGACGAGATCGGCGACATGCCGCTGGCGCTGCAGGCGCGGTTGCTGCGGGTGCTGGCCGAGCGCGAGATCACGCCGCTGGGCCAGGTCAAGCCGGTGCGCATCGACCTGCACGTGATCTGTGCCACCCACCGGGACCTGGGCAGCTTCGTCGACCAGGGCGAATTCCGCGAGGACCTCTATTACCGCATCAGCGGCGTACGGATTGCGCTGCCGGCGCTGCGCGAGCGCCAGGACCGTCTGGAGCTGATCGACCGCGTATTGGCGGAACTCTGTGAAAACGAGTCCGTCGTGATCGATGACCAGGCACTGAAAATGCTGAGCGACTACCACTGGCCCGGCAATATTCGCCAGCTCAAGAATGCACTGCAGTTCGCCCTCTGCATGTGCGACGGCCGCGCCATCCGTATCACCGACCTGCCGGACGAGGTGTTTCCGCCGGCGCCGGGCGAGCGGGCCGCGGCCGCCGCGCAACCGTCGCCCGATCTGCCACCACAGCGTATGGTTTCGCTGGGGCATGCGCTGGGCGGAACCGGCGAGCCGGACGAGCGTGAACAGATCCTGCAGGCGCTGCAGCAGCATCGCTGGGTGGTGCTGCGTGCGGCCGAAGCGCTCGGCATCAGCCGCTCGACGCTGCACCGCAAGATCAAGAAGTACGGCCTGAGCGAAGGCTGATACCCTCAGCGACAAATCAGGGTTCCCCCGCCAACAATCCTTGTTTGCCCCCGGTTCTTATACTGGCTTCAATCTCCCCGCACGGCCTGTTCGCCGTGATACCCGGGGAGAGCCGACAAGAACAACCAAGGGGCATTTTATGGCGACTACAGTCGATCCCATCACGCTGGCGGTGGTCAGAGGGGCGCTTGAGACGGCGCAGCGCGAAATGACGCTGACCCTCGAGAAGACCGGGCGCTCCAGCGTCTTCAACCTGGCGCATGACTACAGCAATGCGCTGTTCGATCACCATCCCGAGATGATCCTGCAGGGACAGGACATTCCGATCCACCTGGGTTCGCTGATCCCGGCGATGAAAGCGGTAGCCGGGTTCTTCGGCGACGACATCCGCGAAGGCGACGTCATCTACCACAACGATCCGGCCTACCAGGGCAGCCATATTCTCGACTGCTGCATGTACAAGCCGGTGTTCTACCGGGGCGAGCTGGTGTTCTGGACCGTCTGCAAGGGCCACCTGACCGATATCGGCGGCCCGGTACCGGCCGGTTACAACCCGGATGCAAAGGAGATCTTCGCCGAGGGGCTGCGCATCCCGCCGGTGAAGCTCTGGGATGGCGGCAGGCGGCGCGAGGACGTGGTCAACCTGCTGCTGACCAACATGCGCGCCCGCCGCGATCAGGAGGGCGATCTCAATGCCCAGTACGGCGCCTGCCGCGTCGGCGAGCGCAACCTGCTGGCGTTGCTCGACAAGTACGGTGTCGAGACGGTCAAGGCCTGCATCGCCGAACTGAAGAACATGGCCGATCGACAGATGCGTGCGCTGATCCGCTCGGTGCCGGACGGCGACTATTTCGGTTCCGCGGTGCTGGAGGATGCCGGTCACGGCTTCGGCGAGCTGGAGATCAGCGCCAGGGTCTCGGTGCGCGACGACAACCTGCATATCGAGATCCAGAGCCCGCCGCAGATCCCCTATTTCATCAACTCCTACGAGGGCAACTCGATGTCCGGGGTCTACCTCGGGCTGATGATGTTCGCCCAGCTGCCGCCGCCCTACAACGAGGGGCTGTACCGCTGCGTCACGGTGGACCTGGGCGAGAAGGGCACCCTCTGCAATGCCAAAGAGCCCGCTCCGCACGTCAACTGCACCACCACGCCGATGGAAACCCTGACCGATGCGGTGCGCATGGCGCTGGAAAAGGCCGCCCCCGAGCGGGTGACCGCGTCCTGGGGCCATGCCAGCGGCATCAATATCGCCGGCATCGACCCGCGTACCGGCGAGCAGTACGTCACCATGGTGCTGGCGTCGATCATCTCCGGCGCCGGCGCCACCCAGGTGATGGACGGCTGGCATGCCTGCGGCCCGCTGTGCTGCTTCGGCGCCCTGAGTTCCGGCGATATCGAGCTGCTGGAGTATTCCTACCCGATCATCATCCACCGCTACGGCCTGGTGCAGGACAGCGGCGGCGCCGGGCACTACCGCGGCGGGTCCGGTACCGCCTGGGAGGTGGAACCGATCGGCAACGAGATGACGGTGGTGGCCTTTGGCGAAGGACGCCAGATACCGACCATGGGCGCTGCGGGTGCCCGCAATGCCCTGCAGGACGAGAAGCTCGGCCGGCTGGTGCTGTCGGGCAAGGGGAGGAGCGGGTCTATCGCACCAATACCATCGTGAGCATCAGTCCCGGCGAGCGCGTCACCAACATCAACCCGGGCGGCGGCGGCTACGGCGACCCCTTCGGCCGCGATGTCGAGGCGGTGCTGGCCGACTTTCGCAACGGCCTGGTCTCCCTCGAGGGCGCCGAACGCGAATACGGTGTCGCCATCCGGCCGCAGGACGGCTCCCTCGATGTGGAGCGTACCGCGAATCTCCGTCAACAACCGCTCAACGTCTGAGGAGCAAGCATATGCGTAGCAAATATCGTCTGGGTGTGGATGCCGGCGGCACCTTCACCGACTTCGTGCTGGCCGACGAGAGCGGCGCGGTTCGGGTGTTCAAGACCCCTCGACGCCGCAGGACGGCACTCTCGCCATCCGTGCGGGACTGGCGCAGATCAGCGAGACGCTGGGCGAGTCGGTGGAATCGATCGTGCAGCAGTGCGATCTGTGCATCAACGGCACCACCGTGGCGCTCAATGCGCTGATCGAAAAGAAGGGTGCAAGGGTGGGACTGCTCTGTACCGCCGGTCACGAGGACAGTATCGAGATCCGGCTCGGCCACAAGGAGGAGGGCTACCGTTACGAGGCCGATTTCCCGCCGGCGCACATGATCGTGCCGCGACACCTGCGCCGGCCGATTCCCGGCCGCATCCTGGCCGACGGCTCCGAGCATACGCCGCTCGACGAGGAGGCGGTACGCGAGGCGGTGCGCTATTTCCGTGACCAGAACGTCGACAGTGTGGCGATCTCCTTCGTCTGGTCGGTGCGCGATCCGCGGCACGAGCAGCGTGCCCGCGAAATCGTGCAGGAGATGATGCCGGGGGTGTTTGTCTGCGCCGGCACCGAGGTCGATCCGCAGGTACGCGAATACACCCGCACCTCGACCACCGTGGTCAATGCCTATCTGAGCCCGGTGATGCGGCGCTACGTCGAGCGCATCGACGACTATTTCCGCTCCCTCGGCGTGCGTCATCCGGTACGCTACTTCCAGTCCAACGGCGGCCTCGCGGTCGGCGAGGCGATGCAGGGCAGGGCGGTCAACGCCATCAACTCGGGGCCGGCCTCGGCGCCCAGGCGGGGCTCCATGTCGCCAGGCCCTTCGGCATCGACAACGTCATTACCGTTGACATGGGGGGCACCTCCTTCGATATCACCCTGACCAAAGACGGCCAGACCAACCTCAACAAGAACATCGACTTCCTGCGCTACCGCATCGGGGTGCCGATGATCCAGGTCGAGACCCTCGGCGCCGGCGGCGGCTCGATCTGCCAGGTCGACGAGTACGGCATGCTGCAGGTCGGGCCCGAGAGCGCCGGCGCGACGCCGGGCCCGGTCTGTTACGGCAAGGGCGGTACCCGGCCGACGGTGACCGACGCCAACCTGGTGCTGGGTTACCTGAATCCCAACGCGGTGCTCGGCAATTGCATCCGCCTCGACTCGCAGGCCGCCTGTGAGGCGGTGCGCAGCCAGGTCGCCGAGCCCTGGGTATTTCGGTGGAGCGGGCGGCTTACGGCATCAGCACCATCGTCAACCTCAACATGGTCAGCGGTATTCGCCGCGTTTCGATCGAGCGCGGCTACGACCCGCGGGACTTCGCGCTGGTCTGCGCCGGCGGTGCCGCCGGCATGCACATCACGGCGCTGGCCGAGGAGATCGGCAGCACCACGGTGCTGGTGCCCAAGGTGGCCTCGGTGTTCTGCGCCTTCGGCCAGATCATCTCCGATGTCCGCTACAATTATCTGGCGACCGAACCGATGCGGCTCGACGAGAGGGTGGATCTGGCGACCCTCAATACCCGCTTCGAAAGTCTGGAAAGCCAGGGTGTCGAGCACCTCGAAGCTGACGGCTTCGCGCGGGACGACATCTCGATCTCGCGCAGTACCGAGATGCGCTATGTCGGCCAGATTCACGAGTGCAGCGTCGAGCTCGAGACCGGCACCCTGACGCCGGAGAAGATCGAGGCGCTGCTGGCCGCCTTCCACCGCCGCCACGAGGAACTCTACACCTACGCGGAGCCCCACAATCCGGTGGAGCTGGTCAACATCGAGTCGACCCTGACCGGCCATGTCAGCAAACCGCCGGTGCGGCAGTTGACAGCCAGGGGCTGCACGATCAAGGATGCTCTGACGGAGCACCGTCCGATGCTGTTCGACGGCGAGGGGCTCTGGGTCGAGACGCCGGTCTATTCCGGCGAGCGTCTCGACCCCGGTATCGCCATCGAGGGACCGGCGGTGGTCGAGGAGCCGACCACCAATATCGTCGTGCGCCCGGGCTGGACCCTGGTGCTAGAACCGAACAACTGCTACCGCATCACGCGCCAGGGATAGCCGGGTGCCCGCCAGGGGCATTCAGCGGGGCAGGGCATGGACTAAGCCGCGCACAGGGACGTGCGCAACAGGCCGTCGTGACAGGGACGTAACGTCGGCCTGCGTGGCCATGCCCTGTCACGCAGCTACGAAGTAACGGGCCGACAACGACACCGGGCACGATAATTACTATAAGAGACGCTCCGATGAACAAGAGTTACAGCACCAACCTGATTCCGCAGGCCGAGCGGTCCGCCTACTGGCAGGAGGTGATCGACAGCACCTACTTCCCGCTCGACCTCGATTTTCGCAACCCCGAGAGCTTCGCCGGTTCGCTGTCCTGCTGGGGGCTGGATCAGCTGAGCATCTCCTGCCTGGCGACTTCGCCGACCCGCTACCGCCGCAAGGCTGGGGACATCCGCAGTGACGACGACAGCCCTTTCCTGATCACCATCCCGCAGCTGCAGCCGGTCGACTTCAGCCAGGACCGGCACAAGGTGGTCTGCAATCCCGGCTCCTTCATTCTCGAGCGCAGCGATCTGCCCTACGAGTTCAGCTATGCCCGGGACAACCGGCTCTGGGTGCTGCGCGTGCCGGACTCGCAGCTGCGTACCCGCGTGCGCTCGCCCGAACGTTTCCTGTACATGGAATTCAGTCTGGCCCAGGGCGCCGGCGCGCTGTTCTCCGACTTTCTCGCCAGCCTGATCCGCCAGGCGCCCTATCTCGGCGCCCAGGGCACGGGTCTTGCGAGCCAGCAACTGCTGGAGCTGCTGGCGCTGACGCTGGAGAACGACGAGCGGGTGCTGGCCAGCAGCGAGGCCTGCGTGCGCAACGCCCATCTGCTGCGCATCGAGCATTTTGTGCGCGAACATATCCAGGAGCCGGAACTGTCACCGGAGATGATCGCCGCAGCCTGCGAGATATCGACCCGCTACATGCACAAGCTCTTCCAGGGCTCGGGCCAGACCGTCAGCCAGTGGATCCGCGAGGTGCGGCTGCAGGCGGCGATGAACGATATCCGCACCTCAAGCGCCAGCGTGACCCGGCCGAGATCGCCTACCGCTGGGGCTTCGCCGACCAGGCCCAGTTCTGCCGCGCCTTCAAGGCCCGCTTCGGCTGCACCGCCCGCGAGGCCCGCGCTGCCGCCCGCCGCGCGCCGGACTGAAGCTCACCCTTTCCCGAACGCGCCTTCGACATCCTGCGTGCCCGCCGGTGCCAATCGATCTGTACTGCGATCGATATTGCGGGTTCCGCGATGCCCTTACAACGCGGAACCCGTTCGAGGTCATCGGGTTGCATCGCTGCACCCACCCTCCCGAACGCGACTTCGACACCCGGCGTGCCGCCCGATGCCCGAATATCGAAGAATACGTTCGGTTTGAAATGATGCATCGCTCCACCCACCCTCTCATAGCTTAGTCAACTCCTGTTTCTCACTGTTTTACGGTGTCTCTTGGCAACACGGATTTGTGACCTGCGGTTAGACTGCTGCAGATTGAGGTCCGTGTTGTTTGCCAGGGTGCCAAGAGCGGTCTTTCTGTCCCGGATTGACCTTCATGGGGTACGCCTAACCTCTCAGTATCGGATGTCCGCTTGGTGGCATCGACTCAGTTACCTTGGGCATGTCGGTCCATGAAGTATCCCGGGGCGTGCCTCGTGACTCCGGAAGGGCCTGCAAGGGCCTCAGGATGGGTCGAAGGTCACGCCCAAGGACACAAAGGGTTGCTCGTATCGTCTGGTGTTAACGCATGGTCGATTGCTTCCGTTCGGTTGTAGCGTTTGGCGCCATTGTCGACTCAGTCGTCAGGCCGCCTTGAGTGCGGGTAGCGCCGCGACATTGAACAAGCGGTTCGGATCAAAGATCGCTCCGCGCCCGACGTGCCAGAGTGCCCGCACCAGCTTGCGCATGATGGCGGTGATCGCCTTGCTCTTGCTGCCACCATCCCGTTGCGCCTTTGCCTCGGCCCAATGCTTCACCACCCGGTTGTGTTTGAGCCACCTGAGCGCCGCCCAGTACAGGTAGCGGCGGGCAATACTGGGGCCGCGCTTGGTGATCTTCAGCTGACCCTTGTGTTTGCCGCTGCTGCGCTCTTTCAGGTTGAGGCCCAGTGCCTTCAGGTAATGGGCCGCACTGGGATAGTCCTGTGGCGAGCCTAGCTCAGCCAGCAGCATCAGGGCTGTGACACGGCCCACGACGGTGTGCAGGCGTGACAGCATCTCATCATCGGCCAGGCGGGCCTCCAGACGCCGCTCCAGCTCCCTAATCGCCAAACGCTGGGCCAGCAGGTCCTCGGCCAGTGTCTGCAGCAGGTACCGCTCGGCGTCCTCGCACGCCCTCCCAATGGTGGTCTCGGCACTGGCCAGCAGCTGTGCGCTGGTCTCGGGCTTCAACCCGGAGCGCCCGGTTCGGCACATCAGCTGCAGCGCCTCCTCCGGAGCTGCCCGCACGGCGGCAGGAGAGCCGTAGTGTGCCAAGGTTTGCAGCAGCGTGACGGAGTCCAGTGACAGGATGTGGGGCGCCTCCGGCCAGTGCCGGGCCAGTAGCGCCTCCAGCCGATTCAGGCTGCGCTGGCTGCGTTCCTGGTACATCTCCAACAACTTCAGCTCGGCTTTCAACTCGCGTTGCTGTGCCGTCGGCTCGATCCAGCGCTCGGTGTTATTTTCCAGGTGCAGCCGGCCGATGACGTAGCAGGCCTTGGCATCGTGCATGCTAGGCACGCCATCGTAGAGTTCCGCCGCCTTATTAGTGCGATTGGGGGCCGCTCGGTAGACCGGGATCCGGGCCTGATGCAGCAGATCGAATAGCGGGTCGCCATAGGTGCCGGTCGGCTCCATGACGACCACGAAGTTCATGCCTGCCAGCTGCGCCTGCAGCGTCTCCACCAGGGCCCGTGTCTGGAGCGGGTGCTTCCAGCGCAGGATGACGTGCATCTGACGATCAGGCGTCATCAGGGTGGCGTAGAAGTCAATCTTGGCAACATCGACAGCCACCACGACCGGCTGGTTCTTCAGCTTCTCACGGACATTGGCCCAGTCAACATCTTGCAAAGCTGTGCTGCGAAATTTACGCTTGCTCATCTGGGGGACACCTTCTGCTTCCTTACTTCGCTTGGAACGGGTCGTTATTTCGATGACGACCCTCGAGGGTCCCCCTTCCTACCAGAATTTCTCCCCAGTTATAACTGACTCCGCGCCTCACGCCTCACCATACCCTGGAATGCAATAATCCGTGCCCTTGGCGTCAATTAAACAGTTGCGCTCTGCGGTACTTTTTGAAGCGTCCATTCACAACAACAAGAGAGACACTTATGGCCGGGAATATCGAGCAACAGGGCAGCAATGCCGATTATTCGAGCGTCGCCGTACCCCACGGCGAGCGGATGAAAAAGGGGTCACTGACAATGGCCTGGTGGGCGATCTGCAGCGCCATGTTCTGGCTGGTGGTATCGGCGACGCTGGCAATGAACTTCGGCACACTGAACGCCGTTATCGGGCTGATACTGTCGGTGGTCTGCTATGGCGTGGTCAACGGCATCATCGCCCGGTACGCGATCCGCACCGGACTCTCGGTGGCGCTGTTTTCACGGGTGCTGTTCGGGCACTTTGGTGCGGCACTGGCGACGCTGATCTTTTTCGCCACGGCGATCTACTACAGCGTGTTCGAGGGCTCGGTGATCGCGGTGGCGATTCAGCACTATTTCCCTTCGCTGACGCTCAACGAAGCTTATCTGCTGGTGGTGCTCTACAGCGTGCCGCTGGTGTTCGGCAGCGTGCAGAACTGGCTCGACAAATTCAACGGCGTGCTGCTGCCTTTCTATATTCTCGGGCTGATCGGCGCGGTGATCGCCGCCATCTGGCACTACGGTTATTCCGATGCCTGGCTGAATCTGGGACCGGAAACCGGGCCCGTCGAAAACGGCTGGTGGAACTGCTTCACCTATTTCATGGGCGTCTGGATCCTGATGATGTACACCTGGGACTATGCCCGTTTCGGCCACAAGGACGATGCCGACTACCATGCCCGAATCAATTTCGGCATGCCGTTCTACCTCTTCACCTTCCTGGTCAACGGCCTGGTGGGGATCTTCCTCGCCGCCACCATCCCGACCGAGGGCGGTCTGTCCGAGGTGTCGGTGGTACTGGCGATCATCCAGCTGATGGGGATCTGGGGCCTGCTGTTCGTCTGGGTCAGTCAGACGCGCATCAACACCGCCAATTTCCACCTCGCCGCGGTCAACATGCAGGCGTTCTTCGAGCGTTTCGGGCTGGCGAGGGTGCCGCGCTTTGGCTGGGCGATACTGGTCGGCGCGCTGGTCTACCTGCTGATGCGGCTCGATGTGTTCAGCTTTATCCTGCAGGCGCTGGCCTATCAGGGCATCTTCGTCGTCGCCTGGGTCGCGATTGCCCTGGCCCATATCTTCTCGCCGCGCTACGACCAGCTGTTCGAAGGCCGCGTCGAGTACCGTCACGACCGGGTGCGCGCCTACAACCCCTGTGGCCTGATCGCCTGGTTCGCCGGCGCCGGCCTCGGCATCGGGCTGCTCAATTACGGCGGCGACGAGCTGGCGCTGTTCTCGGCGCCGCTGACCTTCCTGGTGGCTTTCCTCAGCTACCTGATGCTGCTGAACAGCGCCCGGCACCACTGGTTCGTCAAGGCCGAGGCCTGAGCCATCGCGGCGGGGCAGGCACAGGGTCCGGGCCCCGCTGTTTTTGGTTCATCGCGCTTTACGTGGAGATCCATGTAGGGTGCTGGTAAGCGAAGCGCACCGCACCGAATTACCAAGGGCGCAAATGGGGCCATATTTGTGTTCAATTGGTGCCCTTTTTCGCCTAACGGCGACTTACTTTTCTTTTGCGTGAAAAGAAAAGTAAGCAAAAAAAGCACGCCCATGAGAAGCTGGCCTGCGGCTGCACTGCGCTCTGGAAGCCTTTTCCGGGCGCAGCTACAGCACGTCCTTGTGCTGAATCTGCGGCTCGGCATCCATGCCTCGCCCCTGACGGGCCTTATCGGAAAAGACTCCCAGTGCTCGTCGGCTTCGAATGGGATCCGGGGTGCCTTCGTCAGCTATCTGGGAGTGCTTCGGGACCGCGCTTGCTGCTTTGGAGTGCTTTTACGAAACAGCGAGAGCTATCGGTTACCGTTTCCCGCTAATCCGCGAAGAACATGTTTTTTAACTCAAAAAAAGTACCGCGACGCCGACACCGTAACTTGCCAGCACCAGGGCGCCCTCGAAGCCGATGTTGCCGGGTCCGTGGCGCTCGCGGCGCAGCAGCCCCAGCAGCAGGATGCCGGTGAGCAGGATATTGAGGGCCAGCCAGAACGACAGGGTGTCCGACACTGCCCGGTAGATCGAGCCCGGGCGATAGGCCAGATCCGAAAGCACCAGAAAGAGCACGTCGAAGGTGTTGCCGCCGATGATGTCGCCAACGGCCAGGGTAAGGGCTCCGCGCTTGACCGCGGCGATCGCGATCACCAGTTCCGGTACCGAGGTCACGACCGAGGTGAAGAGGGTGCCGATCAGGGTTTCGGACAGCCCCGACAGGCGGGCGATGGCGATGCCGGTTTCGGCGATCAGCCAGCCGCTGAGTGCGACGGCGACGGCCAGCAGCAAAAACGACAGCCAGAGCCCGGCGCCTGCGGAGCGCTCGCCCGCTTGCGGAGGTGCCGGCTCGGGGGCCTGGGTGGCGCTGGTCTTGCGCGGATACCACATGGGTGTCTGGTGCGCATGACTGAGCAGACGGATGCCGAACAGGTAGGCGGCGAGGATCGCAAAGGAGATCAGATCGACCGACCAGAGCGTGACTCCGGGGCCTGCGATGCCCAACAGCGGCAGTGCCAGCAGCACGACCAGCAGAACGCCCTGCATCAGGTTTTCCTCGGAGGCGGCGGCGTGCTCCAGGTTGGCCTGGCGATAGAGCATGTCGGCGATGACCAGAAAAGTGGTCTGGGCCGCGATGCCGCCGATGGCATTGCCGAAGGCGAGTTCCGCCGCGCCCTCCCAGGCCGCGGTGATCGAGGTGATGGTGCCGGCCAGCGAGGTCAGGGCACCGAGAAAGACGGCGCCCAGAATCGCCTGACCGAGCCCCGTCTCATGGGCCAGCCGTTCGGCGCGTTCCGTCAGCAGCACGCCGCAGACGCCGACGACAGCAGCGGCGGCGAGAAAGACGGCGATGTTGAGGCCGAGGCCGGTGTGCAGAAACATGGAGCTCCGGGGCGGCGGTTGCGGATGCCTGCACTATAGAACAGTTGCCCCCGGGCGCCGGGGGCAGGCTGTCAGCCTTTGCCTGCCGACTGCAGCGTTTTCTGCCACCAGGCCCGATAGGCGGCCTGGATGGCGTTGAGGTTCGACAGCTGGTTGCTGAAATCGGACTGGTACTGCCGGGTGATGGCGAGCCAGGCCTCGAGCCAGGCCGCCAGTTGCCGCTGCGGGTCGCCGTCCTGCTGCGCCACCTCGCCAAGCCGGGAGCCGGCCTCGACACTGGTTTTCAGAAAGGTACTGTAGCCGTCGAGCATCCGGTTCCAGGCCGCGAGCTGGATATCGGTCAGTTCCGCTGCGGCCTGGGACAGCCGGGTCGGATCGGGCCAGGCGCTGGTCGGCCAGCCGCTCTCCCGGAGCGACTCGATCAGTTGCTGGCTCAGCTGGGCGCTGTCCTTCAGCGGCGTGATCGCCTGCAGTACGACCCGTTCGTTCTGCAGGCTTTCTCCGGTGTAGTCGCTCCAGTGCTGTAGCGCTTCGGCCAGTTTCGGTTCGACAAAGGTATCGTTCGACATGGGGTCACTCCTGAACTGAGACGGCAAGGGTTTCGCCCGGCTGGGCCAGGCGCTCGATCATCTTGCGGACGGCGCGCAGCTGCGGGGCGTTGTGGCTGAAGTAGTCGGGATCGCTCGCCTGCGGGGACGAGTAGCCCCAGAAGTCCCAGCAGCCTTCCGGGTTCAGCGGCGCGCCGTTGGACGGCTCCACCTGAGGATAGAGCATGATCAGGTCGTTGGCTTCGGCGATGCGGTTGTAGCCGGTCTGGCCATAATACTTGTCGCCGATGACCGCGGCCCCCTGTTTGCAGCCGTGGAAGACCACATGCACCGGACAACTGCGGTGGGTCTTGCAGACCGCCGGGGCATAGACATAGGCGGTATCGCTCATGCTGGTGGTGGCGCTGTCGATAAACTCGGACTGATCGAAGGCGACGATCTTGCTGCTGAGGCTGTCGGCCGGGGGCTTCAGCTGGTCGTAGATCTGATTCAGGATGCGCCCCGACTGCTCGAAATCGCAGTCGTTGATGAAGGGCGGGGCGGTGACCGGGCAGCGGCTATCGGTATCATTGTCGGTGATCAGCGCATGGCCGGCATCGACACTGGTGTCGTACTGGATCGAGGTCTCCGGTACGCCGGCGGCGAGAAAGAAGGCATAGGTCTGATCGACCACCGTGGTGGTCACCGTTTTGTCGTTTTGGCCGCTGAAGATGTAGATGCGGTCATCCCGGAGGTTGTCGAGCGGGTCGATGGCGCCGCTTTCGGCCAGCTCGGACGCCAGCCGAACCAGATGCGGGGTATTGGGCCCGACGCCCGGGGTCAGCGGATTCATGCAGGTGGTCGTGGCGTTGACCACCAGGGTATTGCCGGCCCAGGACTTCGCGCACAGATAGGGGCCGCCGGCGACGATGCCGGCACCGACCATGATGTCGGAAAACACCACGTAGAGCTGCGAGGCCATGAAGGCACCGGAGGAGAGCCCGGAAACCGAGGTCTTTTCGATATCGGCGCCGTAGGCGGGCAGACGGGCCGCGTCGGCCAGCACGGTGGCCGGGCCGGTCAGGCAAGCAAGCAAGAGCAACAGCCGGGCCGCAAGGCACCGGATCCAGCGGGTTTGGCGTTTCATTTTCAGTGACCTGTCCTTGAGTCGGGGGGGGATCTGTGAGTATTACGCAACTGCACAAAAAACAGTGTAGACGCTTGCACCGGCGTTGGAAGAAATTTCAAACAAATGTTCTTTGCGATGCCCGGCGCGACCGTTGGACTTTCCGGATCGCGACATGCATGGGCCCTTTCCGGTACCCGATGCGACAGTTGCCGGCACGTGGCTTGAATCCGGCCCCCGATCCCGGTAGACAGGTGCCAGACAATCATCCGAACGACGAGGAAAGGGCCATGGCCGACGATTACACCCTGGAAAGCTTCGTGGAAGATCTGCGCCGCATCCTGGGCGAGACGCAGGACGAGGCCTCCATTCTCAAACAGGTGGGGCCGCTGGCGCGCAGAGCAGCGCTGTCACCGGCCTGGCGCTCGGATGACCAGTACATCGCCGATCCGGAACTGGGCTTCGGCTCGACCCTGCTGCATGTCGAGCCGGACGACAGTCTCTTTATCGTCGCCGACAGCTGGCTGCCGGGGCGCGGTGTCAATGCCCACGACCACGGTACCTGGGCGGTGGTGGTCGGCGTCGATGGCGACGAGCGCAATATACTCTGGGAACGCGTCGACGACGGGTCAAGACCTGGTCATGCCGAGCTGAGGCGACTGGATGAGCGCGTGATCGCGCGGGGCGATGTGCTGCTGGTGCCCGAAGGCAGTATCCACAGCGTGGTCAACGAAACGGCGCGTACAACGCTGTCGTTTCACGTCTATGGCCGGCATCTGAACCAGACCGGACGTTCGCAGTTCGACCCCGAGACCCGCACCGAAAAGCCGTTCCTGATCGAAACGCGCTGACGCCGGGCAGTCAGTTGCGGATACGATAGCCGCTGCGGAAGATCCAGCGAATCAGGCCCAGGCACAGCAGCATGAACAGCAGCGTCATGCCGAGGCTGATGGCGACATTGACATCGGCCACGCCGTAAAAGGACCAGCGGAAGCCGCTGATCAGGTAGACCACCGGGTTGAACAGCGTCAGCGACTGCCAGGGCTCGGGCAGCATGTTGATCGAGTAGAAGGCGCCGCCGAGAAAGGTCAGCGGCGTGATCACCATCAGCGGAATGACCTGCAGTTTCTGGAAATCGTCGGCCCAGATGCCGATGATGAACCCGAACAGGCTGAAGGTGACCGCCGTCAGCAGCAGAAAGCCGAGCATCCACAGCGGGTGGGCGATGGAGTAGTCGACGAAGACCCGGGCGGTGACCAGGATCAGCGCACCGAGAATGACCGACTTGGTCGCAGCCGCACCGACGTAGCCGATCACGATCTCCAGTGGCGAGACCGGTGCCGAGAGCACCTCGTAGATGGTGCCGGAAAATTTCGGGAAAAAGATGCCAAAGGAGGCGTTGGAGATGCTTTCGCTCAACAGCGAGAGCATCAGCAGGCCCGGAATGATGAAGGCGCCGTAGCCGATGCCGTCGATCTCGCCCATACGGCTGCCGATGGCGGTGCCGAAAACGATGAAATAGAGCGAGGTCGAGAGCACCGGCGAAGCGATGCTCTGCATCAGCGTGCGTCCGGTGCGCGCCATCTCGAAACGGTAGATTGCCTTGATGCCGTGGATATTCATGGTCTGCCGCCAATGTGTAGGATGGGACAAGCGATGCGGTGGAGTAACCTGTCCGTTACCGCAGCGTTCGGGCTTCGCGGACCCATCATATCGATCGTCGTGCCGATCGATTGGGTTCGGGTGGCAGAACGTAAAATCGACGTGCGACCCGCGACCCACAGCGCCTTGCCCTTCATGCCTTACGCCTCACCAGATCGACGAAAATCTCCTCCAGCGAGCTTTGTTTCGACTGCAGGTCCCTGAAGTCGAGGCCTTGGGCGTCGAGGCTGCGCAGCAGGTCGGCGATGCCGGTGTTGTCGTGCTGGGCATCGAAGCTGTAGGTCAGTTGCTGGCCGTCGTCGCTGAGCTCGAGCTGGAAAGAGGCGAGGGCGTCCGGCAGCCGTTCGATCGGGGTCTGCAGCTGCAGCCGCAGCTGTTTCCTGCCGAGTTTGTCCATCAGCGAGGCCTTGTCGTCGACCAGGATCAGCTCGCCGCGGTTGATCACGCCGATGCGGTCGGCCATCTCCTCGGCCTCCTCGATATAGTGGGTGGTCAGGATGATGGTGACGCCATCGCGGCGCAGCTCCCGCACCATCTCCCACATGTCGCGTCGCAGTTCGACGTCGACACCGGCGGTCGGTTCGTCGAGGAACAGGATCCTGGGTTCGTGGGACAGCGCCTTGGCGATCATTACCCGCCGCTTCATGCCGCCGGACAGCGCCATGATCTTTGAATGGCGCTTGTCCCAGAGCGAGAGCTGGCGCAGCAGCCGTTCGATGTAGCCCGGGTCCGGTGCCTTGCCGAACAGACCGCGACTGAAGTTCACCGTCGCCCAGACACTCTCGAAGGCATCGGTCGCCAGTTCCTGCGGCACCAGTCCGATCAGGCTGCGGGCGCGGCGGTAATCGCGGGCGATGTCGAATCCGTCGGCCGTGACAATGCCGGTGCTCGGATTGACGATGCCGCAGACGATACTGATCAGTGTCGTCTTGCCGGCACCGTTGGGACCGAGCAGGGCGAAGATCTCGCCCTTGCGGATCTCCAGGTTGATGTCCCGCAGGGCGGTAAAACCGCCGGCATAGGTCTTGCTGACATTTGTGACGGAAATAACGGGCTGCACGCTGTTTCCCTGTACGCTGGATCAGTCAAGAGTGTAGACCGTGGTGACGAAGTCGGCGGACTGGCTCGATGTTGCCGATTTTCTTTTGTCTCGCTGCAGAGCACTTATACTTACGACAGAGTTCAAGCCGGGAGAACGACAATGGAGCCAGGCGCTATAGAGGATTACATGAGTACCGAGTTTGCGGTCATCACGCCGGAAATGCCGGTCGACGTCGCATCCGCCAAGCTGATCCAGAAAGAGATGCTCGGGGGCCCGGTCGTCGACGAGGTGGGCAGGCTGGTTGGCTGGATTTCGGAGCAGGAATGCCTGCAGGTGACGGTCCAGGTGGTCTATTACAACCAGCGGGTGGCAACGGTACGGGATATCATGCGCACCGATGTACTGACGGTGTCGCCGAACGACCATCCCCTCGATCTTGCCCAGCAGATGCTGAGCAAACCGCCGAAGCCCAAGAACTACCCCGTCGTCGACCGCCATGGAAAAGTCATTGGCGTCATCTCCCGGCGCCATGTGCTGAAGATGCTGCTGCGGAAAATGACGGAGCAGTCGAAGAAACCTGCCTGACTACCGTTAAGGGCACGGGGTTCAGGCTCTTGTCGTCTAAGTGCGATATCGGCAACAGTCTGTTGTCTGGATAGCCCCTGCTGCTGCTCCTATACTGCGTCGCTCCCAATCGTGCAGCGAATCTTTGCCATGACCCTGAAACTCACGGTCGTCGACCAGTCGCCGGTGCCCGGCAAGCCGCAGGACATTTCGCCCGTGGCATTGTCGGCGCAACTCGCCAAGGCCTGCGACGCGGCCGGTTATCACCGTTACTGGCTGGCCGAGCACCACAACAGCCTCAATTTCGCCGGGCCCAGTCCCGAGGTGCTGATCAGCCATATCGCCAGTGTCACCGAGCGCATCCGTGTCGGCAGCGGCGGTGTGATGCTGCCGCACTACAGCCCCTACAAGGTGGCCGAGCAGTTCCGGCTGCTCGAAACGCTGTTCCCGGGCCGGATCGACCTGGGGGTCGGGCGGGCACCGGGTGGCGACGGCCTGGCCAGCCATGCGCTGGCCTATCCCCATGCCCAGGCGCATGAGGATCATTACCCGCAGCAGGCGATGCTGCTGAAGGGCTTTCTGGCCGGCGGGATTCCGGCCCATCACCCGTACCATGATCTCAGGGTGATGCCGGACGACAGCCCCTGTCCCGAACTCTGGATGCTGGGCTCTAGCGGAGGCAGCGCGGCGCTCGCCGGCCAGGTCGGCATGAACATGGCGCTGGCGCTCTTTATCGGCCCTGAGGACCGGCCGGTGAGCATCGTCGACGAATATCGCGCGGCCTGGCGCGAGGCCGGCCATACCGGCGAGCCGAAGGTGCTGATCGCGGTCTCGGCGGTCTGTGCCGGCAGCCGGGAAGAGGCGGAATATCTCGCGTCGCCCCAGGTGTACTGGAAGGTCAAGGCGTTTCGCCACGGGGTGCGCGACGCGATCAGCTCGCCTGAGGAGGCGCTGAATCGCAGGGCGAAACTCAGTCCGTCGGACCAGGCCTATTTCGATCAGACACTGGCCTCGGTAGTCTGTGGCGCGCCGCAGGAGTGCCGGGAGCGGCTGGCGGCCATCGCCGACCGTTACGGCAGCGACGAGGTGGGGATCGTCACCGTGACCCACGACTTCGCCGACCGGCTGCGAAGCTACCAGCTGCTTGTAGGCGCCGCGCCCCGCAGCGAATGATGCTGGATCATGGCGGTTGTTCGCAACGGGGCGTCGCTCCTACGTGAAGGTTGCGTGCTTTTGTAGGAGCCGTGCCCCGCGACGAATGATGCTGGATCATGGCGGTTATTCGCAACGGGGCGTTGCTCCTACGGACTATCGGCCGCAGCCCATCGCCTGGCCGACCTTGGAGCCGTTGGCGCGGCCGATCCGGCCGGTGATCCAGTGGCCGGTCTCGACCAGCCTGCCGAGGTCGATGCCGGTCTCGATGCCGAGTCCCTGCAGCAGGTAGACCACGTCCTCGCTGGCGACGTTGCCCGAGGCGCCGCTGGCGTAGGGGCAGCCGCCAAGGCCCGCGACCGAGCTGTCGATCACCGCCAGCCCCTCTTCCAGTACCGCATAGAGGTTGGCCAGCGCCTGGCCGTAGGTGTCGTGGAAATGGGCGGCGAGCTGCGCCAGCGGCACCGCCTTCGCCACCGCTTCGAGCATTCGCTTGGCCTTCAGCGGCGTGCCGACGCCGATGGTGTCGCCGAGCGAAATCTCGTAGCAGCCCATATCGAGCAGCTCGCGCGACACGGCGGCGACCTGCTCGGGGGCGATCTCGCCCGCGTAGGGACAGCCCAGCACGGTCGAGACATAGCCGCGTACCCGGATGTCGGCGGCTTTGGCCGCGTCGATCACCGGCGCGAAGCGCTCGAGACTTTCCGCGATCGAGCAGTTGATGTTCTTCTGCGTGAACGCTTCGGAGGCGGCGGTAAAGACCGCCACCTCGGAGACTCCGGCTTCCCGGGCCCCCTCGAAGCCCTTCAGGTTCGGCGTCAGGGCGGCGTAGACAACGCCCGGCCGGCGTTGCAGGCCCGCCATCACCTCGGCGGCATCGCCCATCTGCGGCACCCACTTCGGCGAGACGAAGCTAGCCGCCTCGATATGCCGCAGGCCGGCGGCGCCGAGGCGGTCGATCAGCTCCAGCTTGACCTCGGTGGCGATGGTGCCCGGTTCGTTCTGCAGGCCGTCGCGGGGGCCGACCTCGACGACGCGCACCTGTTTCGGCAGGGCCATCATGAGGCCTCCTCGACGTCGATCTCCAGCGCCACCAGTTCGGCGCCTTCGGAGACCAGATCGCCTTCACCGAAGAAGATGTCGCTGACGACGCCGTCCTCGGGAGCCTTGATCGAGTGCTCCATCTTCATCGCCTCCATCACCACCAGGGTGTCGCCCTTGTGCACCGACTGGCCCGGCTTGACCAGCACCGCGACCACGGAGCCGTTCATCGGTGCGGCCAGCGACGCATCGCCCTGGTGCTCGGATTCGCCGAAGGTTTCGCGATGCAGGCGACAGACGAACTGCTCGCCCTGATCCATCAGCGTCAGCTCGTCGCCGTGGCGATAGCCGTATACCGTCAGGCGATGGCCGTTGATCACCACATCGAGACGGTCGCCGTCGACACGGGGCGAGACCCGGTAGCGGGCGTCACCGATGCAGATCTCGTATTCGCCGGCCTGTCCGAGGATCTTCAGCTCCTGGATCTGCTCGCCGACGGCCAGCTGCATCGGCCGGGCGTACTGCGAGTTCAGGCGCCAGCTGTTCTGACGGCCGAACGGGGACCAGGGATCGCTGTCGCTGATGCGCTGGCCGCGCTCGCCTTCGAGAAAGATGCAGGCGGCCATCAGCAGGCAGTAGTCGGTATCGAGTGTCGCGGCCGGAAACAGCAACGCGCGGTGCCTGTCGATAAAGCCGGTATCCAGCGATGCCTGACGGAACGGCTCGGCCAGCGCCAGGTTGCGCAGGAAGCGCACGTTGGTCTTGAGACCGCCGATGCGATACTCCTCGAGGGCCTGGGCCAGGCGTGACAGGGCGCGTTCGCGGCTGTCGTCCCAGACGATCAGCTTGGCGATCATCGGGTCGTAGTAGACGCTGACCTCGTCGCCCTCGATGACACCGGTGTCGACCCGTACATGGCGGTTTTCGGCCGGGGTACGCAGGTAGCGCAGGGTGCCGGTGGCAGGCAGGAAGTCGTGGTCCGGATCCTCGGCATAGATGCGCGCCTCGAAGGCATGGCCGTCGAGGCGGATCTCCTCCTGCTTCAGCGGCAGCGGCTCGCCGGCGGCGACGCGCAGCTGCCACTCGACCAGGTCCTGGCCGGTGATCATCTCGGTGACCGGATGTTCGACCTGCAAACGGGTGTTCATCTCCATGAAGTAGAAGGAGCCGTCGACGTCGTAGAGGAACTCGACGGTGCCGGCCCCGACATAGTCGATCGCCTGGGCCGCCCGCACGGCGGCTTCGCCCATGGCATGGCGGGTGGCATCGGACAGGCCGGGCGCCGGCGCTTCCTCGATCACTTTCTGGTGGCGGCGCTGCACCGAGCAGTCGCGCTCGGACAGGTAGACGCCGTTGCCCCTTGAGTCGCAGAACACCTGGATCTCGACATGGCGCGGCTGGGTCAGGTATTTCTCGATCAGCATGTCCGGGTTGCCGAAGGCGTTCTTCGCCTCGCGGCAGGCCGAAACCAGCGCCTCGTCGAACGCATCCAGCGACTCGACCACGCGCATCCCCTTGCCGCCGCCGCCGGCGACCGCCTTGAGCAGCAGCGGGAAGCCGCATTTTTCCGCTTTTTTCTTCAGCAGTGCGGGATCCTGGTCGGCGCCGTGGTAACCGGGCACCAGCGGCACGCCGGCGTCCTGCATGATCGCCTTGGCGGCGGACTTGGAACCCATGGCCGCGATAGCCGAGGCCGGCGGGCCGATGAAGACGATGCCGTTGTCCTCGCAGGCCCGGGCGAAGTCGGTGTTCTCCGACAGGAAGCCGTAGCCGGGATGGATCGCCTGGGCGCCGGAGGCCCGGCGATCTCGATGATCCTGTCGGCGCGCAGATAGCTTTCGCCGACTGGTGCGGGGCCGAGCAGGAAGGCCTCGTCGGCCATGGCCACGTGGCGGGCATTGGCGTCGGCCTCGGAGTAGACCGCGACACAGCGGATGCCGAGGCGGTGCGCCGTCTTGATCACCCGGCAGGCGATCTCCCCTCTATTCGCTATCAGTATCTTATTGAACATGGCTGTTTATTCCTCGATCCAGTTCGGCGCGCGTTTCTGCAGGAAGGCACTCAAGCCCTCCTGGCCCTCTTCGCTGACGCGGATATCGGCGATGCGCCGCGCAGTGTCGTCGATCAGTGCCGGGTCGATCGCCTTGCCGCTGACGGCGAAGACCAGGTCCTTGGCCGCCTGCATTGCCCGCGGGCCGTTGCGCCGCAGTGCCTGCAGCAGCTCCTCGAGCTTCGGTTCGAGGCCGTCGTTGTCGGCGACCACCTCGTGCACCAGGCCGAACTCTCGGGCCTGTTCGGCGCTGAAGGGCTCCGCGGTCTGGAAATAGCGCCGTGCACGGCGCTCGCCGATGGCGCGCACCACATAGGGACTGATGGTCGCCGGGGTCAGGCCGATGCGCACTTCCGACAGGCAGAAGCGGCTGGCCTGGGTGGCGACGACGATATCGCAGCAGGCTGCCAGCCCCACGGCGCCGCCGAAGGCCGCGCCCTGCACCAGGGCGATGGTCGGCTTCGACAGGCCGTTCAGGGTCGACATCAGCCGCGCCAGGCCGGCCGCGTCCTCGAGGTTTTCCTGGTGGCTGTTGGCGGCCATGCGCTTCATCCAGTTGAAGTCGGCGCCGGCGGAGAAATTCTTGCCGTTCGAGGCCAGTACCAGGGCCCGGACGTCGGCGTTGCCGTCGATCTCCCGCAGCACCTCGGTCAGGCGGGCAATGATGGCGTCGTCGAAGGCGTTGTGGATCTCGGGCCGGTTCAGGGTCACCCGGGCGATACCTTGCGGGTCGATTTCGAGCAGTACTGTTTCCTGACTCATGGGAGGCTCCTTACATCCGCTCTTTACATTCGAAAAACGCCGAACCGGGTCTCGCCGACCGGCTTGTTCAGCGCCGCCGACAGGCCCATGCCGATAACATCGCGCGTCTGGGCCGGGTCGATGACGCCGTCATCCCAGAGGCGGGCGCTGGCGTAGTAGGGGTGGCCCTGGGCATCGTAAGTACTGATGATTTGTTGTTTGAAAGCTTGCTCATCTTCGGCCGACCAGCTCTTTTCCTTGCGCTCAAGGCCGTCGCGCTTGACGGTCGCCAGCACGCCGGCGGCCTGCTCGCCGCCCATCACCGAGATGCGGGCATTGGGCCACATCCAGAGGAAGTCGGGGCTGTAGGCGCGGCCGCACATGCCGTAGTTGCCGGCGCCGAAGCTGCCGCCGATCAGTACGGTAAGCTTGGGCACATCGGCGCAGGCCACCGCCGTGACCATCTTGGCGCCGTGCTTGGCGATGCCTTCGGATTCGGCCTTGCGCCCGACCATGAAGCCGGTGATGTTCTGCAGGAACAGCAGCGGAATGCGGCGCTGGCAGCACAGCTCGATGAAGTGGGCGCCTTTCTGCGCCGAATCTCCGAACAGGATGCCGTTGTTGGCAACGATGCCGACCGGATAGCCGTGGATATGGGCGAAGCCGGTCACCAGGGTGGTGCCGTAGAGCTTCTTGAACTCGTCGAAATCGGAGCCGTCGACGATACGGGCGATCACCTCGCGCACGTCGAACGGTTTTTTCAGATCGGTGCCGACGATGCCGTAGAGCTCCTCGCTGTCGTACAGCGGGGCCTGCACCGGTTTGATGGCCAGGTCCATCGGCTTGCGCCGGTTCAGGTTGGCGACACAGGTGCGGGCGATCTGCAGCGCATGCAGATCGTTCTCGGCGTAATGGTCGGCCACACCCGAGACCTTGCAGTGCACATCGGCGCCGCCGAGATCCTCGGCCGAGACCTCTTCACCGGTCGCGGCCTTCACCAGCGGCGGGCCGGCGAGGAAGATGGTGCCCTGGTTGCGCACGATGATCGACTCGTCGGCCATCGCCGGCACATAGGCGCCGCCGGCGGTGCAAAGTCCCATCACCACGGCGATCTGGGCGATACCCTTGGCGGACATCCGCGCCTGGTTGTAGAAGATGCGGCCGAAATGGTCGCGGTCGGGGAACACCTCGTCCTGGCGCGGCAGGTTGGCGCCGCCGGAATCGACCAGGTAGAGGCAGGGCAGGTGGTTGCGTTCGGCGATCTCCTGGGCCCGCAGATGCTTTTTCACCGTCAGCGGAAAATAGGTGCCGCCCTTCACGGTGGCGTCGTTGGCGATGATCATGCACTCGGTGCCGGACACCCGGCCGATACCGGTGATGATGCCGGCCGCCGGCACGTCGTCGTCATAGACACCGTAGGCCGCCAGCTGGGACAGTTCGAGGAAGGGCGAGCCCTCGTCCAGCAGGCGATTGATGCGCTCGCGCGGCAGCAGCTTGCCTCGGGCGGTGTGTCGCGCCTGGTAAGCGGGGCCGCCTCCCAGTTCGATGGCGGCGACCTTCTCGCGCAGGTCGCCGACCGCATCCGCCATGCTTTCGAAGTTGCTGCCAAAGTCCTCGGCGCGCGGATTGATCTTGCTCTGTAGTACTGTCATTTCACACTCCTCGACATTCCGGCGCAGGCAAATTGTAGGATGGGTGAAGCCGCAGTGGCACTGTGCTGTTGGGCTACAGGGGAATAGGAGCGGCGTAACCCATCGATGACCCGGTGCCAGCTTGATACATCTCGATGGATTACACGACGCTCGGGATGCATCTGTAGCCGATACTCCGTGCCCGGCGTCGTTCCACCCATCCTACGTTGTCCCCGCCAACATGCGATGAACCTTATTTATTCTGGAACAGCTCGCGGCCGATCAGCATGCGGCGGATTTCCGAGGTGCCGGCACCGATCTCGTACAGTTTGGCATCGCGCAGCAGGCGGCCGGTCGGGAACTCGTTGATGTAGCCGTTGCCGCCGAGCAGCTGAATGGCGTCCAGCGCCAGCCTGGTGGCGTTTTCCGCCGAGTACAGGATAGCGCCGGCGGCGTCCTTGCGGGTGGTTTCGCCACGCTCGGCAGCCATCGCCACCATATAGACATAGGACTTGGAGGCATTCATCAGGGTGTACATGTCCGCGACCTTGCCCTGGACCAGCTGGAACTCGCCGATCGCCTTGCCGAACTGGGAACGTTCGCGGATATAGGGCACGACGACGTCCATCGCCGCCTGCATGATGCCGAGCGGCCCGCCGGACAGCACCAGGCGTTCGTAGTCGAGGCCGCTCATCAGCACCTTAACGCCGCCGTTCAACTCGCCGAGGATGTTTTCCTTCGGCACGATGCAGTCCTGAAAAACCAGCTCGCAGGTGTTGGAACCGCGCATGCCGAGCTTGTCGAGCTTCTGGGCGCGGGAAAAGCCCGGATAGTCGCGTTCGACGATGAAGGCGGTGATGCCGTGCGGGCCCTTGCTGTGGTCGGTCTTGGCATAGATGACGTAGACGTTGGCGTCCGGCCCGTTGGTGATCCACATCTTGTTGCCGTTGAGCACATAGTGATCGCCGTTGTCGCGGGCGGTCAGCTTCATCGACACCACGTCGGAGCCGGCATTGGGCTCGGACATCGCCAGGGCGCCGATATGCTCGCCGCTGATCAGCTTCGGCAGGTATTTGCGCTTCTGCTCTTCGGTGCCGTTGCGATGGATCTGGTTGACGCAAAGGTTGGAGTGGGCGCCGTAGGAGAGGCCGATCGACGCCGAGGCGCGGCTGATCTCTTCCATCGCGACGACGTGGGCCAGATAGCCCATGTCGACGCCGCCGTACTCCTCCTTGACGGTGACGCCGAGCAGGCCCATCTCGCCGAACTTGCGCCACAGCTGGTTCGGGAAGGCGTTCTCGCGGTCGGTCGCTTCGGCCAGCGGCGCGATCTCCTCGGCGGCGAAGGCGTTGACCTGCTCGCGCAGCATGTCCAGGGTTTCGCCCAGTCCAAAATTCAGTTCGGAATACTGTGAAATCATCTTTGCCTGCCCTCTCGTGCTGTCAGGGATCACCCGGTTTGTTTTAACTATACGCTATCGTATGGCAAGGCTTACGTTAACGTCAATACGGTGGCGTATATTTAGTTTACGTATAGGTAAGGCATTGGACACCAACGCAGCGAAAGGGTTTATAGATGCGCTTCTATGCAATCAGAAACCGCGTGCAGTACTGCTTGATCTTTTTCGGCTCGAGCCGGCAGCTGCGGTCGTTGAGCAGGCTCTGGCCGAAGATGAAGGAGTAGAAGAGGTAGGCGCGGGAATAGGCCTCGTCGCGGGAGAGGTCGAGCTTGGCGAAGAGACTCGAGACACACTCCAGGCGCTCGCGGTCGACCGCTTCGACCGCCGTGGCGGCGCGTTTGTCGTTGCGTGCCCAGTCGCGCACGGCCAGCTCGATCGCATTGCCGCGCGGGTTGGTGTTGTCGGTATAGAGCCGTATCAGGTACTTGAGGGTGTCGGCGGCATGCTCCTCGTCCCGGGTCTGCTCGTGGATGATCTCGATACGGCGGGCGCACCACTGCTCGAGCATCTGGCCCAGCAGATCGTCGCGATTGCGGAAATGCCAGTAGAAGCCGCCCTTGGTGACCCTCAGCCGCTTGGCCAGCCCCTCGACCTTGATGCCTTCGACGCCGGCTTCGGCGAGAACCGAAAAGGCTTCATTGATCCACTGGTCTCGGCTGAGTTTGACGTTCATCGGCGGTTCCTTCAATACACTTCGGCACAGGGTAACGCAAAACGTAAATATACGGAAACGTATGGATGGCGCCTGTTACATTTCGATACTTTACGTTTACGTCAATACCGTGATATAGCTTAGGGTATTCCCTTATTTGAATTGTCCTGTTCGACAGGACCAGGCCTGACAACATTAACAAGCGAGGCAGGGGCAAGATGAGCACACAAGCGTACGATGCACTTTACCGCGACTTCATGCCGGCGCAGATCGAGGCACAGCTGATCGGCGATCTGGAGCGGGGCTTCAATGTCTGCGAGGAGATCTGCGACCGCTGGGCCGAGGGCGATCGCATCGGCCTCTATTATGAAGGGCTCGAGCGACCGGCCAGCAGCCACGGTTTTGCCGAGCTGAAGGCGCGGGCGGCCCGTTTTGCCAATTATCTGAAAGCCTGTGGCATCGGTCGTGGTGACCGGGTGGCGGGTCTGTTGCCCCGTACCCCCGAACTGCTGGTGGTCGTGCTGGGGACGCTGCGCGCCGGCGCCGTCTATCAACCGCTGTTCACGGCCTTCGGGTCCGGTGCCATCGAATACCGTCTGTCCCGTGCCGGTACCAAGCTGGTGGTGACGGACCCGGCCAACCGCAACAAGCTCGACGATGTTCAGAACTGCCCGCCGATCCTGCTGGTGGACCGCGACAGTGCCGCAGAGCGTTACGCGTCCGATCCCGATTTCGCCCGATCGCTCGCCGATCAGGCTGCCGAGTTCGAACCGGTGCGTATCGGCGCCGACGAGCCTTTCCTGCAGATGTTCACGTCGGGCACCGTCGGCAAGGCCAAGGGTGTCGCGGTGCCGGCGCGGGCACTGCTGTCGTTCTACGCCTACATGCGTTATGCCATCGACCTGCGTCCGGAAGACCGCTATTGGAATGTTGCCGATCCGGGTTGGGCCTACGGGCTCTACTACGCCGTGGTCGGTCCGCTGCTGCTGGGCAACGCGACCCACTTCAACGAACAGGGGTTCACCGCCGACAGCACCTACGAGATGATTCGCAAGTACCGCATCACCAATCTGGCGGCCGCCCCGACCGCCTACCGGATGCTGATGGCCAATGACGACGGCAGGGAGGACAGCCTGGGGTTGCGCGTCGCCAGCAGTGCCGGCGAGCCGCTGAATCCCGAAGTGATCGGCTGGGTCAACCGCCGCCTCGGTTGTCCGGTCATGGACCACTATGGCCAGACCGAAACCGGTATGACCTGCTGCAATCACCATGCTCTGGAGCATCAGGTGCGCGTCGGCTCGATGGGCTTCTCGATGCCCGGTCACCGGGTGGTGGCGCTGGACACCGACTGCAACGAGATCGGCGAGGGCGAGATTGGCCAGCTGGCGGTCGATACCGAAAACTCGCCGCTGTTCTTCTTCCAGGGCTATACCTGGGGCGAAAAGAATCCGTTCCACGGGCGCTACTATCTGACCGGCGATGTCGTCATGAGCCATGGCGACGGCAGCTACTCCTTTACCGGTCGCGACGACGACATCATCACCACCGCCGGTTACCGTGTGGGACCTGCCGATGTCGAAAGCACGCTGCTGGAGCATCCGGCGGTGGCCGAGAGCGGTGTGGTCGGCAAGCCCGATGCCAAACGCGGCGCCATCATCAAGGCCTATGTGGTGACCAGGGCACAGTACGATGCCGATGAAGCACTGGCGGAGGAACTCAAGCAGCTGGTACGCTCGCGCCTGTCGACCCATGCCTTTCCACGGGAGATCGAGTTCGTCGAAGCGTTGCCGAAAACGCCCAGTGGCAAGATCCAGCGTTTTGTGCTGCGCAACCAGGCCCGGGAAGAGAGCGAGCGCCTCGCGGTTTGAGGGGGCAGTATCGACGGCCCCCGAAGGGGGCCGGCATGTTCGACATGCAAGGAGACACAGGATGCCGGTGCTGACACTGGAGCAGTTGAACGAGTTTCTCGCCGAGCACTTTCCCCAGGGCGACCAGTATGGCGCCCTGGAGCGGGTCGGACCCGGTAGTGCGGTGATGCGCCTGTCGGTCTCTGACCAGCATCTGCGTCCCGGCGGCACCGTGTCGGGGCCTGTGATGATGGCGCTGGCCGACGTCGCCGTCTATGCGGCGCTGCTGACGAAGATCGGGCCGGTGCCGCTGGCGGTGACCAGCAACCTCAATATCAGTTTTCTGCACAAACCCCAGGCCGGTGCGGACCTGGTGGCCGAGGCGAGGATGCTCAAGGTCGGACGCATGCTGGGCGTCGGCGAGGTCTATCTATACTCGGGCGACGCCTCTGAGCCGGTGGCGCACGCGACCATCACCTATGCGATACCGCTGGAAAGATAGCGCACAGCAACAAGCTGACAGTTAACAGTAAAAAGGGGAGCGCGTAACGCGTCACCCGCGCTTGCAGCTCCGAAGAGGGACAGTGATGAGGATAGAGTGGGAAACCCGGCAACTGGCGCTGGACGAGGGTGTCAGTATCCGGGCACTGCATGGCCGCCATGAAAACAGCGAAGGCGGTCGGCCGACGCTGGTGCTGTTGCACGAGGCGCTGGGCTGCATCGCGATGTGGAAGCAGGTACCGCAGTCTCTGGCCGAGATGACCGGCTGTGATGTCTTCGTCTACGAGCGGCGTGGCTATGGCGGTTCGAGTCCGATCGAACTGCCTCGGCCCGATGATTATCTGCAGCAGGAGGGCGCCGTCTGGCTGCCGCGGGTGCTGGAGGCGGCGGGGCTCGACCGGGTGACGCTGGTCGGCCACAGCGACGGCGGTTCCATCGCGCTGGTCGGCGCCGCGGTGCTGGGCGACCGGGTGCGGGCGCTGGTGGCGATGGCGGCCCATATCGATATCGACGCCCTGACGCTCGGTGGAATCCGAGCGGCGGTGGAGCGCTACCGGACGCCGGGCAGCGACCTGCCGGAGCGGCTTGCCCGCTACCATGGCGAGCGCACCGATCTGCTGTTCCGTGCCTGGCACGAAACCTGGACCCGGCCCGGCTACGAGAATTTCGATCTGCGTCCCTGGCTCGGCGACATCCGCTGCCCGGCGCTGATCATGCAGGGCGAGGACGATCAGTACGGCCTGCCGGAGCAGGTGTTCGAGACCTGCCGGCATATCGGTGCCCATGCACGGCCGCTGATGCTGCCGGACTGCGGTCACATACCGCACCTGGAGGCGCCGCAGGCCACCCTCGGCGCCATTACCGACTTCCTAGAAGGGCTACGCCTAACGCGTCCAGCCGGGTAGGGTGGAATGAGCGCCGAAGGTGCGAATTCCACCGGCTGTATCCAGCGCCGCAGCGCCAGTTGAATCACACGAGGCCGATAATACGGGATGGCGTTCCACCGGTGGAATTCGCAGGCTCATTCCATCCTACGGCAAGCTTGCCGTTTTCAGCTCTTGGCTTCCCCGAGCCGGTTCGCCATATTGACCAGCTCCGGCAGGCTGTCGGCCTGCATCTTGCTCATCACTCTCGAGCGGTGCACTTCCACGGTCTTCGGGCTGATGCCGAGTTCTTCGGCGATTTCACGGTTGGGTCTGCCGACGACGACCAGCGCCATCACTTCCTTCTCGCGCCGGCTGAGACTTGAGTGTCGCTGCCTGATCCGCTGCAGGGCCCGGCCCTGTTGCAGCTGCTCGTCGGCCCGGGCGAGGCCCTGACGCACCAGGTGGAGCAGGCTGTCGTCGTCAAAGGGCTTTTCGAGAAAGTCCATGGCGCCGTTCTTCAGTGCGGTTACCGCCATCGGAATATCACCGTGACCGCTGATCACGATCACCGGCAGGCAGATATCGCGTTCGTGCAGTATCTGCTGCAGAGCCAGTCCGCTCAGGGTTGGCATGCGCACATCGAGCAGCATGCAGCCGGGCTGGCCATCGTATTGGTCCAGGAATCGCTCGGCCGAGGCGAATCCCCTTACCTGCAGTCCATCCGACTCCAGCAGCCATTGCATCGAGTCGCGGAAGTCGTCGTCGTCGTCGACGATAAAAACCGTCGTCTCCGGTGTTGAGTTCATCTGTCGTCCTGGTCTTGCAATCTGGGTGTGTCCAACCTGTCCCCCGGCCGCCTGGCAGGCAGCCGGAACTGAAAAAGGGTACCGCTGCGGCCGTCGCTATCGGCCCAGAGCTGGCCGCCGTGACTCTCGACGATGGTGCGGGAGATCGCCAGACCCATGCCCAGGCCACTTGGCTTGGAGGTATAGAAAGCGTCGAACAGCCGGCTCAGCCTTTGGGCATCGACGCCGCCGCCATAGTCCCTGACGGTGACCTCGATATATCCGTCACGGTGGCGGCTGCCAATGTTAACCGCTCGCCGGGGACACTCACAATCGGCATAGGCCTCAATGGCATTGCGCAGCAGGTTCAGCAGCACCTGCTCGATCTGGATACGGTCGGCGCAGAGCGGAGGATCCGACGGATCCAGGTCGAAGTCGAAGCCAATGTCGTTGTCACTGGCCTCCTGGTGCAGAAATCCGGCGACTTCGCGGCAGCTGTCGTTGATCGAAAAAACGATCCGCTGGTACTCGGTGCGGCGCACGAAGCTGCGCATGCGCTTGACGATCTCGGCCGCCCGACGGGCCTGCCCGGTGATCAGTTCCATGGTACGCAGTACCTGCTCGAGACCTGGATTGCGGTCCTCCTCGAAGCGGCGCAGGGTACCACGGCAGTAGTTCAGGATCGCCGCCAGCGGCTGGTTGACTTCGTGCGCGAGCCCCGTGGCCATCTCGCCAACCGACAGCAGGCGCGACATGTGGGCCATCTCCAGCTGCTGACGCCTGGCGGCTTCCTCGGCCTGGCGCTTGAGCGTGATATCGCGACCGATGATCGAGTAATACTCGACCCTGCGATTGCCGGCATGGTTGCGGTGGGCGATGATTTCGCGGATTTCGGCGATGCGCGCCCCCGCCGCGGGAGGCAGCTGCATCGGGATGCTGCCGTACCAGGTGCCGTGCTGGGCGGCATGGTCGAGCGCAGCCTGCAGCAGGCTTCGGTAGATCCCGTCACTGAACAGCTGCTGCAGGTGGAAGGAGACCGGGCCGTTCTGATGGGTACCGAGGGTGGTCGATGCCGCCTCGTTGAGGTAGGTCAGCTGCTGGCTGTCGGCACTGCAGAACATCACCATGTCGGAGCAGGCCTCGACGACACGGGCCAGGCGGCGGGTAGCGCGCAATGCCTGTTCGCGGGCCGTGACGTCGCGCGAGACGCAGATGATCTCCAGCGGTTCGCCGCTGTCGTCACGGATGGTGCGGCTGGTGGTTTCCAGCCAGACATAGTGGCCCTCCTTGTGGCGATAGCGAAAGAGGTTGGTGTAAAGGCCGCCCCTGTAGCTGACCGATTCGGTACGCTTGACCAGATTGTCGGCATCGTCGGGGTGGAAGAGGTCGTAGCCCGGTGTGCCGATCATCTCCTCGACGCGATAGCCCAGCAGCTTTTCAACCGCCGGACTGACGTCGACATAGGTCCATTCCGGTGTCGGGGTGTGTCGCGAGATCATGTCGGTCGACTGTTCGGCCAGCAGGCGGTAACGGTCCGCCTCCCGGCGGCATTGCGCCAGGGCCTGCTCGAGGGCCTGTTCCTTTGCTGTGCTCATGCTTGCGCCCGGTTTGAAAAGGGTATGGGCCTAGTGTAACCGAGGGACTACGGGATTACCCTAGCGAGGCGTGAGGCGTGAGGCGTGAGGCGTGAGGTTTGGCCGAATGTAGGGTGGCAATGAGCGGAGCGAATTCCGCCTTTACGCAGGGGGCGGGGTCAGTACTCGGTTGTGGTTGCCTGCGGCTGGACCGGAACGGGTTGGGGTTTGTCGGCGACCAGTCCGTCGAGCAACTGCTCGAGGGGTTCGGGGCGGTGGACGGCGTAACCCTGGAGATAATCGACTCCGATTTCCCGCAGCACGGCGATGGCACCCGGGTGTTCGACAAACTCGGCAATGGTGGTTTTCTGCAGCGACTGGGCGACCTGGTTGATGGCCTGGACGATGGCCCTGTCCTCGCTGCTTTCGTGGATGGCGCGGACAAAGTTGCCGTCGATCTTCAGCAGGTCGACCGGCAGGGTCTTGAGGTAGCCGAACGATGACAGGCCGCTGCCGAAATCGTCGAGCGACACCGGCAGCCGAGCTCGCGCACCGCGGTGATGAACGCCAGAGCGTCATGCAGGCTGGAGACGGCAGCGGTCTCGGTGATCTCGAAGCAGATCTTGCTGCCCGGTACGTCGGACTGCAGCAGGATGCGTGTCACCTCTTCGCGAAAGGCCGGGGAGGTGATCGAATGCGCCGAGACATTGATGTGGCAGGCGTCGATCGCGGCGAGGCTGTGCCGGCAGTGCTGCAGTTTCTCGAGGGTGCGGGACAGCACGAAGCGGTCGACCTCGCCGATCAGGTTGTAGCGCTCGGCGGCCGGCAGGAAGGCGCCTGGCGGGTGTTCCCGTCCTCGGCGTCGGTCAGTCGCACGAGTACCTCGAAGCGACAGCCCGTGGCCGGCGTCAGCGGCAGGATCTTCTGGGCGCTGAGGCTGAGGCGGTCGAGGTCCAGCGCTTCGCGGATACCGCTGACCCACTCCATTTCCCGGCGCCTGTGGGCAACGGCACTGTCCTGCTCGACATAGAGGTGGATGCGCGAACGGCCGCTGTCCTTGGCCATATTGCAGGCGGTATCGGCGGCCTGCAGCACCCAGGTACCGTCCGGCGTGTTGCGGTCGATGGCGGCCAGCCCGATGCTGCTCGACAGGCTGAAGTTGCGTCCCTGCCAGTGGAAGCAGTAATCCCGTATGGCCTGGTGCAGCTTGCCGGAGGCCAGCTGCGCGCCTTCGCTCGAGGTATCGAGAAACAGCACGGCGAACTCGTCGCCACCCAGGCGCGCGAGAATATCGTGTTCGCGCAGATGGTTGCGCAGCACCTGGGCGACCTGGCACAGCATATGGTCGCCGGCGATATGCCCGCAGGTGTCGTTGATCACCTTGAACTGGTCGAGGTCGATGAAGGCCAGCATGTGCTCGCTGCTGGTCGCATGGGCGCTCTGGACCGCCAGCTGCAGCCGGTTCTCGAGCTCCTGCCGGTTCCACAGCCCGGTGAGGCCGTCGTGACTGGCGCGATAGCTCAGTTCGTCGGACAGCTGACGGGCATGGGTGATGTCTTCGATGATGCTGAACAATCGCGGTTCGGGGTCGCTCCCCTCGCGGATGGCGGATACGGTCAGGCGGGTCCAGACGGTTTCGCCGTCGCTGCGGATATAACGCTTGTCGAAGGTTTTGAATCGCTTCTCGCCGCTGGCCAGCTGCCGCAGGGCGCGGATGCTGGCGTCGATATCGTCGGGGTGGGTATAGCGCTGCAGGCGGGTGCCGATGAGCTGCATGCGGGAGTAGCGCAGCATCCGGCACAGTGAATCGTTGACTTCGATGAACTGGCCATCGGGGCCGACTTCGGCCATGCCGATGGCCGCCTGTTCGAAGGCCTTGTGGAATTTGCCTTCCGCCCTTTGCAGCGCCTGCAGCA
Organism: Marinobacterium aestuariivivens; assembly: GCF_042661465.1. Taxonomy (NCBI): domain Bacteria; kingdom Pseudomonadati; phylum Pseudomonadota; class Gammaproteobacteria; order Oceanospirillales; family Oceanospirillaceae; genus Marinobacterium; species Marinobacterium aestuariivivens. The sequence goes on from NZ_JBHSWE010000001.1 coordinate 4,018,017, forward strand.
GGCGACATATCGCCCGCCAGCTCATGGCCAGCAACAGCAGCAGGGTCAGGGCGCTGGTGGCCAAAAGCAGGTTGCGCAGCACCTGTTCACCCTGCATCAGCATGTCGGAAAATGTCCGGACCTGCGGATTCAGGGTCTGGGTGATCCGGCGCAGTTCGGCCCTGAGCTCGGCGATGCCTTCGGGGTCCGGTTCGTTCCTGGCCCTGACGGCCGCCTCGATCGTTCTGTTCAGGCGCAGCAGCTGCTCGTCACCGCTGCGCCAGCTGGCGATCACGTCGGCCACATAGGGGGCGTCGGAGAGGAAACGATAGACCTGGATGATCAGTTCCGCATCCTTGGGGCTGTTGCCGCTTGCATGCAGTCCTCGTCGGGCCGCGGCCAGATCGGGGGCGAACGCTCCAGGGCCAGGCGTGCCTGGCGGTTGCCGAGGGGCCCGAAAGGGCACCAAGGGCCAGGCGCAGATCCACCGGGTCGCCGGCTTCGGCGTAACGGTCGGCATAGAAAACGGCATTCTGAAAGCTATGGGTCCAGAGGTTCTCACCCCGGATAAAGGCGCGGGTCGCCGCCTGAACCTGCAGCGCGGCCCAGATGATCAGCAGGGTCGTCACCGCCGTGCCGATCAGCAGCACGAACATCAGCCGGGCGGGTCTTTTGTGAGAGAGGCGCGTCGAATTCAGCTGCACAGGTCCATCCGTCGTTGCAGGAGCTGTCATTCGGGGCTTTATGCCAGAACCCCGAGCCGCCCTCGCCGCTTGCGGGCAGGGGCGTTCTGTGGGGCTCTCGCAGGTACGGCAGCCGTGTTGTCATTACTGCCAGTATAGACAGTCCGGCACAGGGCTGCGTCGGGGTCGACGCTGATTAATGCTCACCCAGCAGTCGGGGCAGCTTTCGGCTGGCGCCGTCCCGGCTCCGGTCCCGCGTCAGCCCGATCATGGTCTCTGCGCTGCCGGGGCGGCCGAGCAGGTAGCCCTGTAGTTCGTCGCAGCCCAGGCGCTGCAGGAAGGCCCTCTGCTCCTCGGTTTCGACACCCTCTGCCACGACCCGCAGACGAAGGCTGTGTGCCATCGAAATAATGGCCTCGATAAGGTATTCGTCGTCGGTGCTGCCGGGTACATCGTTGACGAAGGAGCGATCGATCTTGACGGTGTCGACCGGCAGCTTCTTCAGATAGATAAGCGACGAATAGCCGGTCCCGAAGTCGTCGACGGAGATCGAGATGCCCATGTCGCGCAGTTCGTGCAGGGTGCCGAGCACGCGATTGATGTCCTCGATGACGACGGTCTCGGTGATTTCCAGCTCCAGCAGCTCGGGCGGCAGGCCGCTGTGCTGCAGGGCATCGCAGACGGCGCCGATCAGATCAGGATCGCGCAACTGGCGCGGCGACAGGTTGACCGAGACCGGCACGGGCGTCAGGCTGTCGCGGTTCCATTGCTGTGCAGCGACGCAGGCCTGACGCAGGACCTGTCCGCCCAGCTCCAGTATCAGCCCCGATTCCTCGGCCAGCGGAATGAAGGTCATTGGCGAAACAAGTCCCTGTTCCGGATGACGCCAGCGTACCAGCGCTTCGGCGCCAAGCACCTTCAGGCCGCTGATATCATAGCGCGGCTGGTACTCGACGAAGAGCTCATCGCTGCCCAGCGCGCGGCGCAGGCCCTCGTTCAGCTGCAGCCGCTGCTGCGCTTCGCGGTTGATACCGTCGTCGAAATACTGAATGGCGTTGCGGCCATGTCGTTTGGCGTGATGCGCCGCGGTATCGGCCTGGCGCAGCAGCGTCGGGGCGTCGCCGGTATCGTCCGGATAAAGGGCGATGCCGATGGTGCAGGTGACATGGACTTCCTCGTCGCCGAGCTGGAAGGGGGCCTGAAAACCCTGCTGGATGCGGCGCGCCACGTTCTGACTGGCCGTTACCTGACCCAGGTCCGGCAGCAGGATACAGAATTCGTCGCTGCCCAGCCGAGCGAGGCTGTCGCCCGGGCGCAGGCAGTCGGCCAGCCTGCGCGCGACCTGCTGCAGCAAGTCGTCGCCGCCGGCCAGCCCCAGGGTCTCGTTGATGTTCTTGAAACGGTCCAGGTCGATGAACAGCAGCGCCGCCCCCGCGCGGCGCGCTCGCAGCGGGCCAGTACCTGCGCCAGGCTTTCGAAAAAAGCTGGCGGTTGGGCAGTCCGGTCAGAGTGTCGTACCGGGACATGAACTCCAGCCTGCGCTCGGCATTCTTCATCGGACTCATATCGGAGAACAGCACCAGGTAGCGCCGTTCGTCACCGGGTTCGGCCTCGAGCCGGGTCGCCGACACCCGGACGGGGAAGGATTGGCCATCGGCCCTGCGTTGTTGCGCCTCTCCCTGCCATTGGCCGTCGTGCTCGAGCGAGCGGGCCAGCTCGCTGTGTTCGGTCAGCAGTGCAAGGGGCTGCTGCAGGGCCTGCTGCTCGCTGTAGCCGGTCAGGCGCCGGTAGGCGTCATTGCAGCTCAGTATCCGTTGCCCGGGGTCCAGTACCAGAATCGCCTCGCTCGTGCTGGCGAAGACCCGGTCGGCCACTTTCAGCTGTGCGAGCTGCTGCCTGCAAAGCGTCTGTTCGGTCGGCAGGGTTGATGCCAGGCGGCTCTTCTGATCCTGAATGCGCTGCTGCATCGCCTCGAGGGCCCTGCCAAGCCGGTTGAACTCGGTAAAGCGGGTTCGTGGAAAGCCGTCGTCGTTGCCGGCGGCGGCCACCGCCTCGACATGACGAATCAGCTGCCGCAGCGGGCGGTGACCGAAACGATACAGGGCCAGCGCCAGCATCGCGCCGATCAGCAGCACAACGGCCAGCCCGTAGCCCAGCGACCGGAACCCGGCAGGGGGCAGCGAAGGGCCCGTCGACGTCAGGCTCAGCAGGCGGATACTGAAGCGGCCGGCGGGATCCAGGGCCAGGGGTACTGTTGCACGGTACCGTTCGCGGTAACGCTGATGGGGCTCGCCGGATTGATCGTATCGAGCGCCTGTTGCCGGTCGCTGGCGGCACCCAGCAGGCCGATGGGCGCATGTCCGGCATAGAGGCCGACAGTGTCCGCACCGGACAGGATCTGGATCTGACTCAGCAGCGGGAAGTTGTCGTTGAGCAGCACGAACGCATGCAGATAGCCCTGTACGGCCCCGTAGGGCTCGCCGATGATCGGCAGGCTGTGACGAAGCAGATGGTATGCGCGGCCGTTCTGGCGGGTGCCGACGTAGCTCCAGCTGTCGGTTTGCACCGGGCGTGACGCCAGCTGCGACAGCGGCAGGTAAATATTGAACAGCGCGGGGCCCGGTACCAGGGCCAGGGGGCCGTCCGACAGCTGTATCACCAGCGCCTGGATATGATCACCGGCACGGTGCAGCAGGGCGTTTTCGAGCAGTTGCCTGGCTGCGTCCAGATCACGCCTGGCCACCTGCTCCAGCAGCGGGGGCTCTCAGCCAGCGTGGCGGCGGTACGGGAGACATCCTGCAGGTGACGGTCTATCAGCTGCTGCAGCACCCGGCTTTCCTTGTCGTGGGCCCGTTGCAGGGCTTCGTCCTGCATGAGCCGCGAGCCCTGGTAGGCGGGCAGCAGCAACGCCAGCGAGACGGCCGCAAGTGCGGCAGTCAGGATAGCGGTGATGAATGTAAAAAAGCTCAGCCTGGGCACTGTCGGCCTCCCTGCCTGCGGTGCTGCTTCATCGTCAGGTCCCGTGTCACACCGCTGTCAGGGGCCGCTGTAACGAAAGGCCCGGGCCCGCAGCGCCTCGAGTTCCGCTGCCGGCGTGTTGCGGGTCAGCAGCACCATGTCGCCGGAAAATACCTGGGGTACCCGGTCGCCGTGCTGTTCCAGATCGGCCCTGATCGCTTCTGCCATGGCGACACCATTGTCGTCGTTCATTCGCATCACCGTGAGGTCGAGTTCGCCGCGGGCCAGGGCTTCGAGTTCCGCATCGCCACCTCCCCAGCCGTTGATGATCACGTCATCGAGGCGGTTGCGCTCGCGCAGCGCTGCGATGGCGCCCAGGGCGATATCGGTGGAGCTTGCGAACAGCAGGTTGGGCGGCGAGGGCAGGTCCAGCTCGCGCAGCGTGGCCTCACGTGCGCGTGCCTGGATGCCGTCGGTGTAGTAGCTCCCAGGGCGCGCGTGCCCGGTACCGCGCCGGCCATCGCGACAAAGGTGCCGCCGCGCATCTGGCTGATGTAGCCATGGGAAAAGTAGAGTGTCGAATAGCGCGCGCCGGGACCCGCCTGTAGCAGCATTTCGCGGGCCAGCAGCCGGGTGCCGATCCGGTGGTCGAATCCGACATAGAGAAAAGGCGGGTTGGCGGACCAGTCCTGCAGCGGTGTGGTGATGTTCTGCAGAATCAGCCGGGGTCGCTGTCTGAGCAGCAGACGTTCGATCATGTGGCGGTGCGGCAGCGCATCGAGGGTGAACACCAGATAGTCCGGCTGCCAGTCGAGGGCTTCCCGCAGCTGCCCTGCCAGCAGTTCGGCGCTGTCCGTCGGGCTCGAGTACTGCAGTAGCAGCCGGTAGTCGATCCTGAGCGCGTCGAGGCGCCGCTCCAGCGCCGCGACGCTGCGGCGCCAGTAATCCGATGTCTGAATGGCCGGGTAGATCATGGCGATGCGAACCGGCTGCTGCTGCCGGGCCTGCAGCGGGACCGGCTCGGCCCGCACGCGCGCGGCGAAAGCCTCCATCAGCGGCAACTGCTCCGGATGGCTTTGCAGGTACTGCTCGAGGGGCCTGTAGTTCTGCAGTGGCGAGGCGTTGGCCAGGCTCGCCAGCAGCCAGACCAGCAGCAGCGCGAACCATCCCGGGCGTGGACCTTTGTGGTCCGGGGTCTGCGGATCCATCGGCAATTCCTTGTGCTTTGAAGCCGTTGATACAGGCCGGCGTGCTTGGCGGTGAAACCAGCGTTTGGTTCCGTTCGTGGCTCATTCTAAACGCCGCGGGAGGCGGCGGCCACTGTCACCCGGCGCTTCAGTCCGATGACGGGTACGGGAGTGCACAGCGGTTATCGACAGCCAGGGTATTTTGCCTGCATTGTTGTCGCCAACTGCAGACAGTATTAGGTTCGGCGCTTCAGATCAATCCCAATGTTGCATTTTGCATGCAGGATAGGGGCGGGTGTCCATCGGGAGCCGGTTCGGGAGGGCTATCCAGCGGGCTTGCGCAGCAGCCATTCGACAACGCCGACGCGCCCCTCGGCGAGGTTGCACAGCAGGTTGTCGGCCCGGACATGGAAGTCCGTGCCCAGTATCAGACCGGGTGAAACCGGCGCGGCGGTGCGACGTTTCGGGTCCCGCTCCTTGGCCTGCTGGCGGCTGCGCCAGGACAGCGCCTGTGCGCTCAGGTCGGTCACCTCGAGGCTTTCGAAACCCGCCTGCTGCAGTCGCAGCGCCAGTGCCGGCGTATCGAGAAGGTGCGACCCGCTGGCGCTATCGGCCCAGGGGACCGGATAGTGCAGCGGTGCGTCCGAGGGCCCCTGAACCAGCTCGTGCAGCATCAGGTGGCCGCCGTTTGCCAGCACGCGGTGACATTCGAGCAATACGGCGCCGGTGTCGGGCATGTTCAGCAGGCTGTGCTGCATCACCAGGGTATCGAAGGTGGCCGCGGCAAAGGGCAGGGTCCGGGCATCGCCGGTGACCAGCGCGGGATGCCCGGCCGTCCGGTGCAGGGCGGCGAGTGCCCGGTTGAGGCGGTTGAGTCCGTGGCTCAGATCCAGCCCGGTCACCTGGCACCCCGGCAGCGCCTGCAGCAGTCGCATCAGCCCGCCGGCACCGGAGCCGATGTCGAGAACCCGTGTCGGGGCCAGGCGGGCGAGCCGCTGACACAGCTGCAGCGATGCCTGAATGCCGCCGGTGTGCAGCTGGTCGACCGGCGCCAGCTGCCGTGCATCGGCGCCCCCGGGGTAGGCCTGGCGCAGACGTTCGACCAGCGCGTCGAACTGCAGGTGGCGGCTGTAATGATCCATTCGGGCTACCTCGGGCATGGGCCTTAAGGTCTGCTCAGTCGTCGAGCCCGAGCTCCTCGATGGAGATCTCGCGCATCCTGAACTTCTGGATCTTGCCGGTCACCGTCATCGGGAAGTTGTCGACGAACTTGAAGTAGCGCGGCACCTTGAAGTGGGTGATTCTGCCCTTGCAGTAGTCCCTCAGTTCGTCGGCGGTGACGTCGTCGGCGCCGGGGTGCAGCTTGATCCAGGCGATCAGCTCCTCGCCGTATTTCTTGTCCGGCACGCCGGTGACCTGAACCTCGGAGACGGCGGGGTGAGAGTATAGGAACTCCTCGACCTCCTTCGGATAGACGTTCTCGCCACCGCGGATCACCATGTCCTTGATACGGCCGACGATCTGGATATAGCCTTCGTCGTCCATGGTCGCCAGATCTCCGGTATGCATCCAGCCGGCGCCGTCGATGGCGTCACGGGTGGCTTCCTCGTTGTTCCAGTATTTCAGCATCACGCTGTAGCCGCGGGTGCAGAGTTCGCCGATCTCGCCACGGGGCACCACCTGGCCGGTGGATGGGTCGATGATCTTGGATTCGAGGTGCGGCTGGGTGCGGCCCACGGTGGTCACGCGCTTGTCGAAGGCGTCGTCGGCGGCGGTCTGGGTCGAGACCGGGCTGGTCTCGGTCATGCCATAGGCGATCTGCACTTCCTGCATGTGCATCCTGGAGTTGACCGCCTTCATCACCTCGGACGGGCAGAGGGAGCCGGCCATGATGCCAGTGCGCAGCGAGCTGAGGTCGTACTGGGCGAACTCCGGGTGGTCGAGTTCGGCGATGAACATCGTCGGCACGCCGTAAAGGGCGGTGGCGCGCTCCTCGGCCACGGTTTCCAGCACTGACTTGGGCTCGAAACCCTCGCCCGGATAGATCATGGTCGCGCCGTGGGTGACGCAGCCCAGATTCCCCATCACCATGCCGAAACAGTGGTACAGCGGTACCGGGATCACGAGGCGGTCCCGGTCGGTGAACTTCATGCTCTCGGCGACGAAGTAGCCGTTGTTGAGGATGTTGTGATGAGTCAGGGTGGCGCCCTTCGGGAAACCCGTCGTGCCGGAGGTGTACTGGATGTTGATCGGATCGTCGAACTGCAGGCCCGCCTGAGCCTCGGCCAGGCGCGCCTCGTCGACGCCGTCCGCCTGCTCGATCAGGTCGTTCCAGCGCCACATGCCGTCATAGGACTGTTCGGCCAGGTTGACCAGCATCTCCAGCTGCGGCAGCTTCTGTGCCTTGAGCCTGCCGGGGGCCGAGGCTTTCAGCTCCGGCGCCAGCTCGTAGAGCATCTGGGTGTACTCGGAGCTCTTGAAACGCTCGGCGATGACCAGCATGCGGGTGCCGGAGTGATTCAGGGCATATTCCAGCTCGTGCAGGCGATAGGCCGGATTGATATTGACCAGAATGGCGCCGATCTTGGCGGTGGCGAACTGCAGGGTGGTCCACTGGGCATTGTTCGGCGACCAGATACCGACGCGGTCGCCCTTTTCGATGCCGGTCGCCAGCAGCGCCCGGGCGCACTGGTCGACCCGCTGCTGGAACTCGCGATAGGTCCAGCGAATGCCCTGGTGACGGACGACCAGCGCCTCGTTGTCCGGGTGGCGGGCGACGACCTGGTCGAACTTGTCACCGATCGTCATGCCGATAAGGGGTTTCTCGGAGGTGCCGCTGGTATAGCTTGGTAGCGCTTGACTCATCTTGAAGACCTCTTGTTGTTATAGCGGTAAAGGCAATGGCTTAAGGTTTCGCCGCCCCTTCCCGGTGGCTGGCGTGGTATTCGGGATTCGGCTGCATCTCGACGGCCGCCGCGAGGCGGTTGGTCATGTTGTAGAAACCGGTGAGGCCGGCAATGTCCCAGATCTCGCTGTCGCTGAAGCCGGCGTCGCGCAGCGCCTGGCGGTCGGGCTCCTCGATGGCATGGGGCTGCTCGGTCAACTTGACGGCAAAATCGAGCATCGCGCGCTGGCGGTCCGGCAGGCGCGCGACGCGGTAGTTCATCACCAGCTGTTCGCCCAGCAGCGGGTCACCGGAATAGTCGCGCACGGCGGCGCCGTGGGCGGTCAGGCAGTAGAAACAGCGATTGCAGGCGGAGACGACGACGGCGATCATTTCGCGCTCCAGCGGCGTCAGGCCGCCCTCGCCGAGCATCAGTTCATTGTAGAAGCGGGAAAAGGCCTCGAGTTGTGGCAGGTTGTGGCTGTAGGCCTTGAGCACGTTGGGGATCAGACCCAGTTTCGCCTCGCACTTGCCGAAGTAGCGCTGAACGGGCTCCGGCAGTTCGGTGCGCGATGGAATCCGCAGCGCCAGGGCGGTCAGTGGGGGCGTGACGCCCGGTTTTTGTTGTTGTGCCATTCGCATGGGTATCCCTGATGGTTGGCCAAGATCCGGCCCTGGTTCGGGCTGGCGTATCCTCTGTATTCCATCAGGTGCGGCCGGCGAGGTGCGGCCGGCCAAGTGCGGCCGGCTATGCCGTCAGCACGCTGCGCGGTGCAGCTGCTCCTTGCGCAACCCCTCAGCCGGTTGCGCCGGGCTTTGCCTGCAGTTCCGCAAGCTCGGCGAGGCAGCGCTTCTCGGCGTTCTCCAGCTCCAGCTGCATCATCGCGATATCCTTGAGCTGCTGTTCGAGCGCAGCCCGGCGTTCGGTGATGCGTGTCAGCATCAGCTGCAGCTGCTTTTCGGTGCCGCGGCTGGTGTGATCCCAGAGTTCGAGCAGCTCCCGGCATTCGTTCAACGAGAACCCGAGTCGTTTGCCGCGCAGTATCAGTTTCAACCGCACCCTGTCCTGCCGACTGTAAATGCGGGTCTGGCCGCGGCGCTGCGGTGCCAGCAGTCCCTGGTCCTCGTAAAAACGGATACTTCGGGTTGTTATGTCGAACTCCTGGGCGAGGTCGCTGATGGAATAACTTGTCTCGGTGTTCATGTCTCGATAGCCCTGAGCGTAATTTATGTTTACGTAAACGTAAATAGAAATTTGAGAATAGCCGAAATTCTATCGTATTTCCGAGACTGATTTTAAGTCGTTGATTTTTATGGGCGGTTCAGGGAGTGGCGGTAACCGGCGCCTGAGTGACATTAGACTAAAGTATTAGGCGAATACCCGTAATTTTGGTTCGTCGTTCATTGCCGGAAAAAAGCGTCACTCGAGGATGCCTGGAACGGCATGGCTGCGGAGCCCGACAAACGCTCTGCCAACCGACACCAATCGATCTGTAATGCGATCGATATTGCGGGTTTCGCGATGCCCATACATTGTGCGAAACGTTTCGGCTGAATGTGAAGCATTGCTCTACCCACACTCCGGTCCGTGCCTTCGAATCGCTTGTGGATGGGCGGCGCCGCGTTGGTCACGTCGATGTCGGTGCGCAACGGATGTTATGTTATTTCTCCGCATCTGTCGCAGGACCGGTTGGACGTTTGGGCTACACAGCGCGGCGACTTGGTGCTAGTCTGCTTGTTGACGTTAACGTAAACTTTGAGGTTGCCATGAGTCAGGATTCGGTTGTGATTGTCGGTGCTGCCCGTACGCCCATGGGGGGGATGATGGGGAGCCTTTCCACGGTGCGCTCACCCCTGCTCGGTGCCGCTGCCATCCGGGCGGCGGTCGAGCGGGCCGGGCTGCAGCCTGGCGATATCGACGAGGTGGTGATGGGGTGCGTCCTGCCGGCGGGGCTTGGGCAGGCACCGGCGCGTCAGGCAGCGCTCGGCGCCGAGATTCCGGTCTCGGCCGGCTGTACCACCGTCAACAAGATGTGCGGTTCCGGGATGAAGGCCGTGATGCTGGCGCATGACCAGATTCTCGCGGGGTCCGCGCGCATCCTGGTGGCCGGCGGCATGGAGAACATGAGCCAGGCACCCTATCTGCTGCCCAAGGCGCGCGAAGGGATGCGCATGGGCCATGGCCAGGTGATCGATCATATGTTCTGCGATGGCCTCGAGGACGCCTACAAGGGCGGGCTGATGGGCACCTTCGCCCAGCAGGCAGCCGACCGTTTCGAGGTCAGCCGCGAGGCGATGGATGACTACGCCATCGCCTCGCTGGAAAAAGCGCTGGCGGCGATCGAGTCCGGTGCTTTCGCCGACGAGATTGCGCCGGTCCGGGTGGCGAGCCGCGCCGGGGAGACCCTGGTCGACACCGACGAGCAACCGGGCAAGGCGCAGCCGGAGAAAATCCGCAGCCTGCGCCCTGCGTTCGCGAAGGACGGATCGGTCACCGCCGCCAATTCCAGTTCGATCTCCGATGGTGGTTCTGCGCTGGTGCTGATGGCCGGTAGTGAGGCGCAGCAGCGCGGCCTGCAGCCGCTGGCCCGTGTTGTCGCGCACTCGACCCATGCCCAGTTGCCGGAGGAGTTCACCATCGCCCCGATCGGTGCCATCGAAAAGGTGCTGGCGAAGGCGGGCTGGCAGCGGGACGAGGTCGATCTGTTCGAGATCAACGAAGCCTTTGCCGTGGTGACCATGCTGGCGATCCGCGAACTGGGGCTGGACCCGGACAGGGTCAATGTCCATGGCGGCGCCTGCGCCCTGGGGCACCCGATCGGCTCGAGCGGCTCCCGTATCCTGGTGACGCTGCTGCATGCGCTGAAGCAGCGCGGCCTGAAGAAGGGCGTCGCGTCGCTCTGTATCGGTGGGGGCGAAGCGACTGCGGTGGCGGTCGAACTGCTGTAAGAATGCGGCAAGAACGGAGGATGGGTTCAGCGATGCATGCCCCCGGGTTCGATGAATTGCACGGGGTATATGCATCGCGTAACCCGTCAAATCGATCGTATTGCAGATCGATTGGTGTCAGGTTGCACGGAAAGCGGGTGTTGGGTTGCGTCCCTCCGGTCCTCCACCCAACCTACGCCGCAAGACACAAGACGGGCACGTCGATATGCGTCAGCTCGCGCGCTTGTCGCCGGTATCGAATTTCGGCGGATGCAGGCCCAGGGCCTTTGCCTGGCGTACCAGGTCCATCAGGTCCAGGCCGGCGATTTCGTAGAGACGGCCAATATCGTCGATGACGAAGTAGATCGGCTGCATGATGTCGATGCGGTAGGGGGTGCGCAGCACATCGACGATGTCGAACGGCTTGCGCTCCGGCAGCGGGCTGTTGAGCGCATAGTCGGTTTCGCCGGGGGACGACAGGATGCCGCCGCCGTAGATGCGCAGCCCCTGCGGCGTATTGACCAGACCGAACTCAACGGTCATCCAGTAGAGCCTGGCGAGGAAAACGCGGTCCTCCTTGTCGGCGGCATAGCCGAGACGGCCATAGGTGTGGGTGAAATGGGCGAAGGCCGGGTTGGTCAGCAGCGGGCAGTGGCCGAAGATTTCGTGGAAGATGTCGGGTTCCTGCAGATAGTCGAGTTCCTCGCGACGGCGGATAAAGGTCGCGACCGGGAACTGGCGGTTGGCCAGGGCCTCGAAAAAGGCGTCGAAGCTGATCAGGGCCGGCACGGCCTTCAGCGACCAGCCGGTGGTCTCCTGCAGTACGGCACTGACTTCGTCGAGTTGGGGCACCCTGTCCCGTGGCAGGTTCAACTGCCCGAGCCCGGCGATGTATTCGTCGCAGGCCTTGCCCTTGATCGCCTCGAGCTGGCGCTCGATCAGAATCCGCCAGATGGCGTTTTCTTCCCCGCTCCAGTCGATGCGGCCTTCGGGTCCAGGCTTGCGGGAGACATACTTGCTGCCCTTGCCCATCTGCAACACTCCTCTTCAGCCCTCTACATCAAGCTTAGGCCAGCGGGAGTCGCGCAGGTTCCGCCGCCATTTTCGTGGGAGCCTCGCCCTCGAGGCGAAACGGTCCGGTACCGCCGCTGTTCGCACCGGGGCGGCGCTCCTACGAAATTTTCCCCGCCCGCAGGAGCCTGTCAGCTCTTGTAGCCAATCTCGCCGATGCGAATGCGCCGGTACTGGGTCGGCGATATGCCCATCGGTTTCTTGAAGATGCGGGAGAAGCCAATTGTGAGAGCGCGTCCTCATTGTCGACGCTCCGGGCGGTCAACCTTTATAGCCAATCTCGCCGAGTCGGATGCGGCGGTACTGGGTCGGCGAGATACCCATCGATTTCTTGAAGATACGGGAAAAGTAATAGGCATCTTCGTATCCCACGGCCCAGGCGACCTCGTTGACGCCCTTGGTGGTCACGTCCAGCAGGTGGCAGGCGCGCTCGATCTTCAGGTGGATGAAGTGGTTGATCGGGGTGGTCCCGGTCAGCGCCTTGTACTTCTTGATGAAGTGATATTTCGACAGGCTCACGGCGGCGGCCAGGGTCCCGACGTCGAGCTGCTCGTGGAGCCTGGCCTGCATCAGGCTGTGGACCTTCTCGAGGTCGAGGCTGTCGTCCGCCTGGCGTTTGGCGATCGGGCGCAGCAGCGCAATATGTGTCAGGAGTTGGCGCAGCTGATTGGCGCAGTGCACAAAGGCGGCGAGATTGTGGCTGGCCTGGCGGGCATCGATCAGTGCCTCGAAGTCGGCGACCAGGCGGGAGTGGATGCCGAGCGGGATCAACGGCGACTGCGGGTCGGGTTCGAGGGCGGCGATGAAGTCGTCGGCCCGGGGGCCGTCGAAATGTACCCAGTAGATGGTCCAGGGCTCCCGGGCATCGGTTTCGTAGCGGTGGCTGTGGCCGCGCGGCAGCAGCACCAGGTCGCCCGGGCGGATACGCCGGTTCCTGCCGTCCGTTTCGATGCGTCCGCGCCCCTCGATGCAGTAGATCAGCAGGTAGTCGTCGTGCCGGTCGCGCTGCATCCGGTGGCCGCGGGCATGCTGGTAGTAGCCGATGCCGAGCGGGTACAGCTGTTCGCTCAGCGGGTGCCTGGCCAGGGCCTCGACAATGCGTCGCGGAATCACGAAGCGGATGCTGTCGACCGACAGCGGCCAGCTCGAGGGTTGGCTCATACTTTGGTCTCGGGGTTATCCTGTAGTTGATGACAATATAGTCCATCAAGTGCGCAAGATTATCAATCCGGGCCGGTCGGGGACTGTGGTACAAATTGATCCATCGACGAACAACAACGACAAACAGGTGATGAAAGACATGACTCAGTACGTACCCCTTCTGATCGGTGGTGAAATGGTCCGGAGCGAGACGCAGGACTGGATCCCGGTTACCGACCCGGCCACCCAGGACGTCATCGCCCAGGTGCCCTGTGCCACCGCGGCCGAGGTCGATCGCGCCGTGGCGACCGCCAAGGCCGCCTTCGAGACCTGGAAGGAAACGCCGGTGTCCGAACGCGCCCGCCTGATGCTGCGCTACCAGGCGCTGCTGAAGGAAAATCACGACGAGATCGCCACCATCCTGGCGAAAGAGACCGGCAAGACCTTCGAGGACGCCAGGGGACGTCTGGCGCGGGATCGAGGTGGTCGAGCATGCCTGCAACATCGCCTCGCTGTCGATGGGCGAGACGGTCGAGAACGTCGCCCGCAAGATCGACTGCTACAGCTACACCCAGCCGCTCGGCGTCTGCGCCGGCATCACGCCGTTCAACTTTCCGGCGATGATCCCGCTGTGGATGTTCCCGATGGCGATCGCCTGCGGCAACACCTTCGTGCTGAAGCCGTCCGAGCAGGACCCGCTGACGCCGATGCGCCTGGCCGAACTGTTCAAGGAAGCCGGCGCGCCGGACGGCCTGCTGCAGGTGATCCACGGCGGTAAGGAACAGGTCGACCAGTTGCTGCACCATCCGGACGTGCCGGCGATCTCCTTCGTCGGCTCGGTGGCGGTCGGCGAGCATATATACCGTACCGGCACCGACAACATGAAGCGCGTCCAGGCGTTCGCCGGCGCCAAGAACCATATGGTGATCATGCCCGATGCCCAGAAGCAGCAGGTGATCAACAATCTGGTCGGCGCCTCGGTCGGCGCTGGCGGTCAGCGTTGCATGGCGATCTCGGTCGCGGTCTTCGTCGGCGAGTCGCGCCAGTGGATTCCTGAGCTGCGTGACGCCCTGTCGAAGGTGCGCCCGGGTCTGTGGGACGATCCGGAAGCCGGCTACGGCCCGCTGATCAACCCCCAGCCAAGGAGCGCGTGCTGCGTTTCATCCAGGAGGGCAAGGAGGCCGGGGCCGAGTGCCTGCTCGACGGCAGCGAGTGCGTGGTGCCGGGTGCGCCGGACGGCAACTGGGTCGGGCCGACGCTGTTCACCAGGGTCACCCCCGAGATGTCGATCTACCGCGAGGAGATCTTCGGACCGGTGCTGATCGCGATCGAAGCCGACACCCTCGACGAGGCGATCAAGCTGATCAACGAGAATCCCTACGGCAACGGTACCTCCATCTTCACCGCTTCGGGCGCGGCGGCACGCAAGTACCAGCACGAGATCCAGGTCGGTCAGGTCGGCATCAACGTGCCGGTGCCGGTGCCGCTGCCGTTCTTCTCGTTCACCGGCTGGCGCAAGTCGTTCTACGGTGACCAGCACGCCTACGGCAAGCAGGCGGTCAAATTCTATACCGAGACCAAGACCGTGACCGCGCGCTGGTTCGAGGACGATATCGCCTCGGGTCCGAACATGACCATCGCGCTGAAGTAATACACTGTAGTCAGGGGAGGAGGGGCGTTGCGGGCGTCCCTCCCCGCCGCACTGGAGGACAAGCGGATGGATTTTGAACTGAATGAAGACCAGGTGGCCTTCGCCGACATGGCGCGGGCCTTCGCCGGGAACGAGCTGGCGCCCCATGCCGCCGAATGGGACCAGCAGGCCCACTTTCCCGTCGAGGTGCTGAAGAAAGCCGGCGAGCTCGGCTTCTGCGGCCTCTACACCGCCGAGGAACACGGCGGCATGGGCCTTAGCCGGCTCGATGCCCACATCATTTTCGAGCAGCTGGCGATGGGCTGCACCTCGACCACCGCCTACCTGACGATCCACAACATGGTCACCTGGATGGTGGCGACCTTCGGCAACGACGGGGTGCGCGACCGCTATGCCGGTGCGCTGGTCAGCGGCGACAAGCTCGGCTCCTACTGCCTGACCGAACCCAATGCCGGCTCCGATGCCGCCTCGCTGAAGACCAGCGCGCGGCTGGACGGCGATCATTATGTCGTCAATGGCAGCAAGTGCTTCATCTCGGGCGCCGGCAGCACCGATGTGCTGGTGGTGATGGCGCGCACCGGCGGCGAGGGGGCGGCCGGCATTTCGGCGCTGGTGATCGACGCCGACAGCGACGGCATCAGCTACGGCCGCAAGGAGGACAAGCTGGGCTGGAACTGCCAGCCGACGCGGATGATCACCTTCGACAACGTCCGGGTGCCGGCCGGCAACCTGCTGGCGCAGGAGGGCGAGGGCTTCAGGCTGGCGATGAAGGGGCTCGACGGCGGCCGCATCAATATCGCCACCTGCTCGCTCGGCACCGCCCAGCAGGCGCTGAACGAGGCGCGCGACTACATGCTCGAACGCCGCCAGTTCGGCAAGCGGCTGGCCGATTTCCAGGCGCTGCAGTTCAAGCTGGCCGACATGGCGACGGAGCTGGTCGCCGCCCGCCAGCTGGTGCGACTGGCCGCCAGCAAACTCGACAGCGGCCACAGCGACGCCACCGCCTATTGTGCGATGGCCAAGCGCTTCGCCACCGATGTCGGCTACCGGGTCTGCGACGAGGCGCTGCAGCTGTTCGGCGGCAATGGCTACATCAAGGAATACCCGCTCGAGCGCTACCTGCGCGACAGTCGCGTGCATCGCATCCTCGAGGGCACCAACGAGGTGATGCGGCTGATCGTTTCGCGCCGCTTGCTGACCGAAGGCGCCGCCGAGCTGCTCTGAGCACGAACAGGAGGGATTACAGATGAGCGACACTCTGATCTGCGAACGCCGGGGCCACGTCGCCCTGGTCACCATGAACAACCCGCCGGCGAACACCTGGACCGCCGACAGCCTCCGGGGACTGAAGGCGCTGGTCGAGGAGCTGAACGCCGATCGTGACATCTATGCGCTGGTGCTGACCGGCCAGGGCGAGAAATTCTTCTCCGCCGGTGCCGACCTGAAGCTGTTCGCCGACGGCGACCGGGCGGTGGCGCGGGAGATGGCCCGCTGCTTCGGCGAGGCGTTCGAGGCCCTGAGCCGCTTTCGCGGCGTCTCGATCGCGGCGATCAACGGCTACGCGATGGGGGGCGGCCTCGAGGTGGCACTGGCCTGCGATATCCGCATCGCCGAGGAACAGGCGCAGATGGCGCTGCCGGAAGCCAAGGTCGGGCTGCTGCCCTGTGCCGGCGGCACCCAGAACCTGGCGCTGCTGGTCGGCGAAGGCTGGGCCAAGCGCATGATCCTCTGCGGCGAGCGCGTCGATGCCGCCCGCGCCGAAACGATCGGCCTGGTCGAGGAGGTGGTCGAGCGGGGCCAGGCGCTCGAGCGCGCGCTGAAACTGGCCGAACAGGTCGCCGGGCAGAGCCCGGTGGCGGTCAGTGCCTGCAAGACGCTGATCCAGTCCAGCCGCAGCCGGCCACTGGACCAGGGTTACATCCTCGAGCGCGAACTGTTCGTCGATCTGTTCGACAGCGAAGATCAGTCCGAGGGCGTCAACGCCTTTCTCGAAAAGCGCAAGCCGCACTGGAAGAACCGCTGAGGAGGCCCCGATGAGCGCCGTACTTTTTACCGAACACCCGACCCGGGACGGGCACCTGATCGGCGAGATCCGTCTCAATGCCGAGCGCTCGCTCAATGCGCTGACGCTCGAGATGATCGACCTGATTCAGCCGCAGCTCGACGCCTGGCGCGACGACGACCGTATCGTCGCGGTGCTGCTCGACAGCGCGGGCAGCAAGGCGTTCTGCGCCGGCGGCGATATCGTCAACCTCTACAAGGCGATGACCGGAGGCGGCGAGGCCGACTTTCCCGAACGCTTCTTCACCCGCGAATACCGCCTGGACTACAGCCTCCATACCTGGCCCAAGCCGATCATCTGCTGGGGCAGCGGCATCGTCATGGGCGGCGGCATGGGGCTGATGAACGGCTGCAGCCACCGGGTCGTCACCGAGACCTCGCACCTGGCGATGCCGGAGGTGACCATCGGTCTCTATCCGGACGTCGGCGGCAGCTGGTTCCTCAATCGCATGCCCGGCGGCACCGGACTTTTCCTCGGCCTCACCGGCAATCCGATCAATGCCCGCGATGCGCTCTTCCTCGGCCTGGCCGATCGCGCCATCCGCGCCGATCTGCGCGAGGGCCTGGTCGAGCGCCTCGCCGCCGAGGACTGGGCCTCGGACGCCGGCGGCACCGTCAGCCGGATTCTGCGCGAGCTCGAGAACGAGTCCCGAGCAACCTTCGCCGAACAGCCTGCGCCGATTCGCGAGCATTTCGACCTGATCCGCACCCTGACCGATCACGACAGCGTCGAGGATGTGGTCGCGGCGCTGCAGGCGCTCGAGACCGACGACAAATGGGTACTGCGGGCACAGAAGGCCGTACGCAACGGCAGTCCGCTGTCGCTGCGCCTTATCGCCGAACAGCTCAGACGCTGCCGCCATCTGTCGCTGCGCGAGGTGTTCCGGCAGGAACTGGTGGTCTCGGTGCAGTGCTGCCGGCATCGCGAGTTTCCGGAGGGCGTCAGAGCGCTGCTGATCGACAAGGACAACGCTCCGGACTGGACCTTCAGGTCGGTGGCCGGGGTCGACGAGGCCTTCCTGGCCGAGCTGTTCGAGAGCCCTGGTCAGAGCATCCGCTGAAGGATCTCTGAGTGACTTCATGACACCCGCGGTCGCGGCTCGGGTCGCGATCGCCGAACGATAAGGACAAGAACAATGGCTACGATCGCATTTATCGGACTGGGCAACATGGGCGGGCCCATGGCCCACAATCTGGCCGCGGCCGGCCACCGGGTGCAGGCGTTCGACCTGTCGGAGCAGGCACTGATTCATGCCGTCGAGGAGGGCTGCGTACGCGCCGCCAGCGCCGTCGAGGCGGTGAAGGACGCGGAGTACGTGATCTCGATGCTGCCGGCCGGCCGGCACGTCGAGGGGCTATACGTCAGCGGTCCCGAGGCTTTGCTCGAGCGTATCGATCCGAGCGCCCTGATCATCGACTGCTCGACCATCGAGGCCGAGGTCGCCAAAAGGGTCGCCAAAACGGCCGCCGGGCGCGGACTGGACTTCATCGATGCGCCGGTGTCCGGCGGTGTCGGCGGTGCCCAGGCCGGCACCCTGAGCTTCATGGTCGGCGCCTCGGACGAGCAGTTCGGGCGTGCCAGGCCGGTGCTCGAGAAGATGGGCAAGAACATCTTCCACGCCGGCGACCACGGCGCCGGCCAGATCGCCAAGGCCTGCAACAACATGATGCTGGCGATTCTGATGACCGGCACCTGCGAGGCGCTGAACATGGGCGTCAAGAACGGCCTCGATCCGGCCGTGCTGTCGGAGATCATGAAGCAGAGTTCCGGTGGCAACTGGGCACTCAACGTCTACAACCCCTGGCCCGGCGTGATGGAGACCGCACCGGCCTCGCGTGATTACGAGGGCGGCTTCCAGACCAACCTGATGTTCAAGGACCTCGGTCTTGCGATGGAGCTGAGCCAGCAGAGCGCCTCGCCGATCCCGATGGGCTCCGCCGCCCGCTCGCTGTTCAGCCTGCACAAGGCCAAGGGCAATGGCACCCTGGACTTCTCCAGCGTGCTCAATCTCTACCGCGACAGCGAATAAACGCAGGGTGCGGGTGACCGCCATGGATGGCGGAAGGCCGCTTTGTCGAAATCCTGAAGTTGCCGGAGCAAACTTCAGGAAGCGCAGCGCACCGCCATCGTAACGGTGCGGTTCGCGTGGCTCACCAGCACCCTACATACCCCTTACAACAAAAACAACCCGAGGTAGTGCCATGGACTACACAGACCCCTATCGCCAGTCGCTGGACGATCCGCAGGGCTACTGGGCCCGGCAGGCCGAGCAGATCGCCTGGTTCAAGAAGCCCGAAACCATTCTCGAAAAGACGCCCCAGGGCAGCGACAGCTGGTACCCCGACGGCGAACTCAACAGCTGCTATCTGGCGCTCGACCGGCAGGTCGAGCAGGGACGCGGCGATCAGGTGGCGCTTTACTACGACTCGCCGGTCAGCGACACCCGGGAGGCGATCACCTACGCCGAGCTGCAGCAAAGGGTCGCCCGCTTTGCCGGCGCGCTGAAACGGCTCGGTGTCGGGAAGGGCGATACCGTCGTTATCTACATGCCGATGATTCCGGAAGCGGCGATCGGCATGCTGGCCTGTGCCCGCCTGGGCGCGGTGCATTCGGTGGTGTTCGGTGGCTTCGCGCCTGCGGAACTGGCGATCCGTATCGACGACGCCAGGCCGAAACTGATTCTCACCGCCTCCTGCGGCATCGAGTTCGACAAGACGATCGCCTACAAGCCGCTGGTGGACAAGGCGATCGAGCAGGCCCGGCACAAGCCGCAGCAGACCCTGGTCTGCCAGCGGCCGATGCTGAAGGCCGAGCTGCAGGACGCGCGCGATCTGGACTGGTACCAGGCCCAGGAGGGCGTGGAGCCGGCGGCGTGCGTGCCGGTACTGGGCAAGGATCCGCTCTATATTCTGTATACCTCCGGTACCACCGGCCAGCCCAAGGGCATCGTGCGCGACAACGGCGGCCATGCGGTGGCGCTGCACTACGCGCTGCGCAATGTCTACGGCATGGAGGCCGGCGGCGTCTGGTGGGGCGCCTCCGATATCGGCTGGGTCGTCGGTCACTCCTTTATCGTCTATGGGCCGCTGATGGGCGGCTGCAGCGCGGTCTTTTTCGAGGGCAAGCCGGTGCGCACGCCCGATGCCGGCACCTACTGGCGGGTCATCGCCGAATACGGCGTCAATTCGATGTTTTGTGCGCCCACCGCCTTCCGTGCCATCCGCAAGGAGGACCCGCAGGGTGAGCTGGCAAAGGGTTACGACCTTTCGAGCCTGAAATGGGTGTTCGTCGCCGGCGAAAAGCTCGATTCCTCGACCTACGACTGGCTCTCGGGTTTGCTCGGGGTACCGGTGATGGACCACTGGTGGCAGACCGAAACCGGCTGGCCGATGACCTCGGCGATGATGGGCTGGGACAAACCGTCGGAACCGCGCCTCGGCTCCACCAACAAACCGATTCCCGGCTACGATATCCAGGTGCTGGACGGCGACGGCCAGGTGCTGGAGGCGGGCGAGCAGGGCAATATATGCGTCAGGCTGCCGATGCCGCCGGGCGTGGCCTGGAGCATCTGGAACCAGCCGCAGCGCTTCCAGGACGCCTATCTCTCAACCTTCCCCGGCTACTACCACACCGGCGACGGTGGCTACAGGGACGAAGAGGGTTACGTCTACATTACCGGGCGTACCGACGACGTGATCAACGTCTCGGGGCACCGGCTGTCGACCGGCGAGATGGAGGAGGTGGTCTCGGCCCATCCGGCGGTGGCCGAATGTGCGGTGATCGGCGTCAGCGATGCCCTCAGGGGGCAGGTGCCGGTCGGGCTGATCGTGCTCAAGGCCGGCGAGGATATCGACGACGAGACCCTCGAAGCCGAGCTGGTGCAGCGGGTGCGCGAACAGGTCGGGGCCCTGGCCTGCTTCCGTCGTGCGCTGGTGGTGCCGCGCCTGCCGAAGACCCGCTCCGGCAAGATACTGCGTGCCATCCTGCGCAGGATCGCCGCCGGCGACGACTACAGGACGCCTTCGACCATCGACGACGAAAGCATCCTGCCGGAAATCACCGGGCGCATGCGGGAAGCGGGACTGGTATAAACA
Source organism: Marinobacterium aestuariivivens (assembly GCF_042661465.1). Classification (NCBI taxonomy): domain Bacteria; kingdom Pseudomonadati; phylum Pseudomonadota; class Gammaproteobacteria; order Oceanospirillales; family Oceanospirillaceae; genus Marinobacterium; species Marinobacterium aestuariivivens. The sequence goes on from NZ_JBHSWE010000001.1 coordinate 4,038,654, forward strand.
ACAGTCTCCAGTCGACTGACTCGAGTCGACAGGGCCGGCAGTCTGCTTTCGGGAGGCTGCCGGCTTTGCTGTTTTTGCCGGCAGCCGTTTGCCCGCACCTTGTCCCCGGTCATTCCCGGCTGGCCAGGGCGCATTCCAGCATCAATACTTCCGGTAAGACGAGCTGACCGGGAGGTGTGCCGTGGACAAGATCGCGATCGTGGGGGCCGGCATGGTGGGCGAGGCGACAGCGCAGATTATCGCCCGTCAGGAGTTGTGCCGGGAGCTGATGCTGATCGACGTGCTCGGGGATCTGGCCCAGGGCAAGGCGCTGGATATCTGGCAGGCGGCTGTCGAAAGCGGTTCCGATACCTGGGTCTACGGTGGCGGCAGGGCAGCGCTGCTGGAGGACTCGGAGCTGGTCGTGGTGAGTGCCGGCGTGCCGCGCAAGCCGGGGCAGTCGCGGCAGGATGTGCTGGTCACCAATCTGCCGATTATCGACGGCATCATGCGGGATATCGGCGAGCATGCGCCCGATGCCGTGGTGCTGGTGGTGTCCAACCCGGTCGATGTGCTGACCTACAGGGCCTGGCAGCTCAGCGAGCGCAGCCGCAGCCGCGTGTTCGGGCAGGCCGGGGTGCTGGATACGGCGCGCATGAAGTGCTTCATCGCCGAGGAGACCGGCTTTTCCGCCCGCGATATCAGCGCCCTGGTGATGGGCGGTCACGGCGACAGCATGGTGCCGCTGATGCGTTACTGCACGGTCGGCTCGGTGCCACTGTCGCATTTCCTGACGCCCGACCAGATTCGCCGCATCGTCGAGCGTACGCGCAAGGGCGGTGGCGAGATACTGGGGCTGAAGACCCATAGCAGCGCCTATGACGCGCCCGGCGTGGCCATCGCCCAGATGGTCGATGCGATCGCCAACGGCCGCAACCGCATCCTGCCGGCGGTGGCGATTCTCGAAGGGGAGTACGGCCGCAGCGATATTGCGATGGGGGTTCCCTGCATGCTCGGCGACGAGGGTCTCGAGCGGGTCATCGAGCTGGAGCTCAACGAGGAGGAGCGGACGATGTTCGATGCCTCGGCGGACCAGGTGGCGCGGGATATCGAGGAGATGAAGGCGATCGTCGCGAAACTTTGATCGGGCTCGGGCGCCTGGCTGAATGTAGGGTGCTGGACGTACGCCGTGCCGAATCTAGAAGGGCGCCCCTAAGGGCGCCCTCTGTCAACTCGCAGCTGTCGACCCGCTTTATGCCGGATAATTGCGCTTCTGCGGACCGGTGTAGAGCTGGCGCGGGCGGCCGATACGGTTCGGGCTGCTGTGGAATTCGTTCCAGTGCGAGATCCAGCCGATGGTGCGCGACAGCGCGAAGATCACGGTGAACATGCTGGTCGGAATGCCGATCGCCTTGAGGATGATGCCGGAGTAGAAGTCCACGTTCGGGTACAGCTTGCGCTCGACGAAGTAGGGATCTTCGATGGCGATCTGTTCCAGTCGCTTGGCGATTTTCAGCAGCGGATCGTCTTCGATGCCGAGCTCCGCCAGCACCTGGTCGCAGGTGGCCTTCATGACCTTGGCACGCGGGTCGAAGTTGCGATAGACGCGATGACCGAAGCCCATCAGGCGGAAGGGATCTTCCGGGTCCTTGGCGCGATCGATGAACTCGGGGATATTGGCCTCGTCGCCGATCTCCTCGAGCATGCTCAGTACCGCCTCGTTGGCACCGCCGTGGGACGGTCCCCAGAGGGCCGCGATACCGGACGAGATGCAGGCGAAGGGGTTGGCGCCGGAGGAGCCTGCCGGCGGACCGTGGAGGTGGAAGCGTTCTGCTCGTGGTCGGCATGCAGCAGGAAGATGCGGTCCATGGCCTTGGCCAGCACGGCGCTCGGCTTGTACTCCTCGCAAGGGGTGCCGAACATCATGTGCAGGAAGTTCTCGGCGTAGCTCAGGTCGTTGCGCGGATACATGAACGGCTGGCCGATGGAGTACTTGTACGACATCGCGGCCGGGTCGGCATCTTGGCGATCAGGCGGAAGGCGCAGACCTCGCGATGGTGGGCGTCGTTGATGTCCAGAGAGTCGTGATAGAAGGCGGAGAGTGCGCCGACGCAGGCGACCATGATCGCCATCGGGTGTGCGTCACGGCGGAAACCGTTGAAGAAATGGCTCATCTGCTCGTGCACCATAGTGTGGCGCTTGACGGTGCTGATGAACTCTTCTTTCTGTTGTGCGTTCGGCAGTTCGCCATTCAGCAGCAGGTAGCAGGTCTCGAGGTAGTCGGACTTCTCGGCCAGCTGCTCGATCGGGTAGCCCCCGTGCAGCAAGATGCCGTTCTCGCCGTCGATGTAGGTGATTTTTGACTCGCAGGCAGCTGTGGAGACGAAGCCGGGATCGTAGGTGAACAGGCCTTTGCCGGTCAGCGGGCGGACGTCGATGACATCCGGACCTTCGGTGCCGGAATACACCGGCAATTCGATAGCTTCATCAAGACCGTCGACTGTCAACCGTGCTTTCTTGTCAGCCATTAGCGGCTCCTATCATTGTCGTAGGGTTTGCAGCAGCAGGCTCGTGGCGTGCTACAACTAAAAGTCTTGGCCCGAATTAGGACCCACCCAATATAGAGATTGAAACGGGATTGTCAATTGTACGGCCGGGCGTAATCTTCGCAGTGCAACATAAATGGGATTTCTAACAGTCATCTCGTCAGCGCGGTATACGCCATTAGTTGTAGCTGTGCTCCGGATGCCCGGTTTTGGCGTATTCTGAAAGGCGAGCGCCACCGGTGGTTCGTTGTAATATCGGGGGCAAGTGCTTATACTCTCGCACCGAAGTCGCGGCGCCCGCTGAGGATTTTCGGCGGTTTTCGCGGCTTCGCTGACAGGGGTATTTACTCTCTGAGCACTTCCTAGCAACCCTGTCCTGCAATAGGACAGCAAAGTGTGAACAAGAGCCGTGAACAAAAAAAGACCTGTAAATCTAGATCTGCGAACTATAAAACAGCCCCTTCCGGCGATTTCGTCCATTTTGCATCGCATAACAGGTATAGCGTTGTTCTTCGGCGCTATCTTTATGCTCTATGCATTGGGCCTGTCTCTGGAATCCGAGGCTGGATTTAACGAAGCGGTTGCCATGTTCGAAGGCAGCTTCTTTGCAAAACTGATCGCGTGGGGATTGGTGTCTGCGCTGGGCTACCACTTCGTGGCCGGCATCAAACATCTGGTGATGGATGCAGGTTACTGCGAGGAACTGGAGAGCGGCCGCATGGCGGCCAAAGTGACTCTGGTAATCGGCGGCGTGCTGATCCTTCTGGCAGGAGTATGGGTATGGTAACCAGTATCACGAGCTTTGGCCGCAGCGGCCTCTACGACTGGATGATTCAGCGTGTAAGCGCCGTCGTTCTGGTGGCTTATACCGTCTTCATGGTCTTTTACCTCGCATTCGGCGACGAGCTGACTTACGAGCAGTGGAAGGGACTGTTCGAGGGCACCTCGATGCGGATCTTCTCGCTGCTGGCGCTGCTGTCCCTGGCGGCGCACGCCTGGATCGGCCTCTGGTCGGTTTCGACGGATTACATCAAGCCGACCGGTGCGCGTTTCCTGTTCCAGTCCGCCTGTGGTCTGCTGACCTTTATATACGTCGTCTGGGGCATTCAGATTCTGTGGGGTATCTAACCTATGTCTAAACTGCGTACGCTAACTTTCGACGCTATCGTGGTCGGCGGTGGTGGTGCCGGCATGCGTGCCGCGCTGCAGCTGGCCCAGTCCGGTCTGAACACCGCCTGCGTCACCAAGGTCTTCCCGACCCGCTCTCATACCGTATCGGCCCAGGGCGGCATCACCTGTGCCATCGCCAGCGCCGACCCGAACGATGACTGGCGCTGGCACATGTACGACACCGTCAAGGGCTCCGATTACATCGGCGACCAGGACGCGATCGAGTACATGTGCTCCGTTGGCCCCCAGGCCGTTTTCGAGCTGGACCATATGGGTCTGCCGTTCTCCCGTACCGAAACCGGCCGCATCTACCAGCGCCCGTTTGGCGGTCAGTCGAAGAATTTCGGCGAGGGCGGTCAGGCGGCCCGCACCTGTGCGGCGGCTGACCGTACCGGTCACGCGCTGCTGCATACCCTCTATCAGGGCAACCTGAAAGCCGGCACCACCTTCCTCAACGAGTGGTATGCCGTCGATCTGGTGAAAAACGCCCAGGGTGCAATCGTCGGCTGTATCGCCATCTGCATCGAAACCGGCGAGACCGTTTACATCAAGGCCAAGGCCACCGTACTGGCCACCGGCGGTGCGGGCCGTATCTATGCCTCCACCACCAATGCCCTGATCAATACCGGCGACGGCATGGGCATGTCCCTGCGTGCCGGCGTTCCGGCCCAGGACATGGAAATGTGGCAGTTCCACCCGACCGGCATCGCCGGCGCCGGCGTTCTCGTGACCGAGGGCTGCCGTGGCGAGGGTGGCTACCTGATCAACAAGGACGGCGAGCGTTTCATGGAGCGCTATGCGCCGAACGCCAAGGACCTGGCCGGTCGCGACGTTGTCGCCCGTTCCATGATCCTGGAGATTCTCGACGGTCGCGGCGCAGGCCCCGACGGCGATCATGTCTTCCTCAAGCTCGATCATCTGGGCGAGGAAGTGCTGCACTCCCGTCTGCCGGGTATCTGCGAACTGGCAAAAACCTTCGCGGCGGTCGATCCGGTAAAAGACCCGATCCCGGTCGTGCCGACCTGCCATTACATGATGGGCGGTATCGCCACCAATATCGGTGGTCAGGCGATCAGTCAGGATGCCCAGGGCAACGACTACATCGTCGACGGCCTGTTCGCCTGCGGCGAAGTGGCCTGCGTATCGGTACACGGTGCCAACCGTCTGGGCGGCAACTCGCTGCTCGACCTGGTGGTCTTCGGCCGTGCGGCCGGCCTGCAGATCGAGAAGCAGCTGCAGGAAGGTTACGAGTGTCTGGATGCCACCGAGTCCGATCTCGATGCGGCCATGGCGCGTCTCAACCGTCTCAACGACAGCACCAGTGGCGAGCGTGTCTCCGACGTGCGCAAGGAACTGCAGAACACCATGCAGCTGTACTTCGGCGTATTCCGCGACGGCGAAAGCATGCAGAAAGGTCTGGGGCTGCTCAAGGAGCTGCGCGGCAAGGTCGAAAACCTGCACCTGGAAGACAAGTCCAAGGCGTTCAATACGGCCCGTATCGAAGCGCTCGAGCTGGAAAACCTCATGGAAGTGGCCGAGGCGACTGCCATCGCGGCCGAGGTGCGCAAGGAGTCCCGCGGTGCTCACGCCCGCAACGACTTCACCGAGCGTGACGACGAAAACTGGCTGTGCCACTCCCTGTTCGTTCCGGGGGAGAAGCGCATCACCAAGCGTGCGGTCAACTTTGCGCCCAAGACCATGGATGCATTCCCGCCGAAAGTTCGTACTTACTAAGGGGCTGTTACGATGCTGGTAAGTGTATATCGCTACAATCCTGAGACCGATGATGCGCCCTACATGCAGGATATCCATATCGATATCCCCGGCGGCAAGGACATCATGGTGCTGGACCTGCTTCAGCTGCTGAAGGACAAGGACCCGTCGCTGGCCTACCGCCGCTCCTGCCGCGAAGGGGTCTGCGGCTCCGACGGCATGAACATGAACGGCACCAATGGCCTGGCCTGTATCACCCCGCTGTCGGCGGTGGTCGAGAAGGACAAGCTGGTACTGCGGCCGCTGCCGGGTCTGCCGGTGATCCGCGACCTGGTGGTCGACATGGGGCAGTTCTACAAGCAGTACGAGAAGATCAAGCCGTACCTGATCAACGACACCCCGGCGCCGGCCATCGAGCGACTGCAGTCGCCCGAAGAACGCGCCGAGCTCGACGGTCTGTACGAGTGCATCCTCTGCGCCTGCTGCTCGACGGCCTGCCCGTCGTTCTGGTGGAACCCCGACAAGTTCGTCGGACCGTCCGGTCTGCTGCAGGCCTACCGCTTCCTGGCGGACAGTCGCGACACCGCGACCCGCGAGCGTCTGGCGGAGCTGGACGACCCGTTCAGCGTCTTCCGCTGCCACGGCATCATGAACTGCGTCAGTGTCTGTCCCAAGGGGCTCAACCCCACCAAGGCGATCGGCAAGATCCGCAACATGTTGCTCTCGCAGGCGACCTGATCGCGAAACGAAAAACGGCACCCTCGGTGCCGTTTTTTTAGATGAATTTTACTAACCCGTTAAACAAGATTTCTACAACTAACGTTTAGTGATTTTTGGCCCTTGCGGGTGAATGGGCTGTGTAAAGCCCGTAACAAAAGGCGTACAATACTGCCCGCGTTTATGCGCTTTAAACCGTGAGGCGCGTGGCGACACAAAACGGTAACAAAAAGGAGACACCCAGCGGGTGTTACGAAGGGAACTGGTGCAACCTTTCGTGCTGGTGGACTCCTTGAGCCAGGGTGATCATAGAATGCAAGAAGGCGTAATGGAGCTGTTATGGAAGAACGCCCACCTTTACGGGGGAACCTTTCATACGTCGAACAACTTTACGAAACCTACCTCATGGATCCGAATGCCGTTCCCGAGGAATGGCGCGAAGAGTTTGACCGCCTGCCAAAGGTCGGTGAACAGATTTCGCAGGATGTCCCCCATTCCACGATCCGTGAACATTTCCTCTACCTCTCCAAGAACCAGAACCGGACCCGTCCCGTTGAAGTGGCCAGCGTCTCCTCCGAACACGAGAAGAAGCAGGTCCGCGTGCTCCGCATGATCAACGCCTATCGGGTGCGTGGACATCAGGCCGCCGATATCGATCCGCTGAACCTGCTCAAGCGCGAGCCGGTACCTGACCTCGATCTGCGTTTTCACGAACTCTCGGAGGCGGACAACGATACGGTCTTTCAGCTCGGTTCGCTGTTCTTCGGCTCCGAAGAGGCGCCGCTGAAACAGATCATCGACGATCTGAAGCAGACCTACTGCACCACTGTCGGTGCCGAGTACATGCACATCGTCGATACCCAGGAAAAGCGCTGGATTCAGTCGCGCCTGGAGCCGGTGCGCTGCCACCCGGTGCTGGAAGCCGAGGAGCGCAAGCACATTCTCGAGCGGCTGACCGCGGCCGAGGGCCTGGAGAAGTACCTGGGTGCCCGTTATGCCGGCGCCAAGCGCTTCGGTCTCGAAGGTGCCGAGTCCCTGATTCCGCTGATGGACGAGCTGGTCCAGCGCGCCGGTCGCGACGGCACGAGGGAAGTCGTGATCGGCATGGCGCACCGCGGCCGCCTCAATATGCTGGTCAACATCTTCGGCAAGAACCCGGCGGAGCTGTTCGGCGAGTTCGAGGGCAAGAAGCTGATCGAGTCCTCCGGTGACGTCAAGTACCATCAGGGCTTCTCGTCGAACGTCATGACAGCGGGCGGCGAAGTGCACCGGCGATGGCGTTCAACCCGTCGCATCTGGAGATCGTGTCGCCGGTGGTCGAGGGCTCCGTGCGTGCCCGTCAGGACCGTCGCGAAGATCCCGTGGGCAGCACCGTCGTGCCGGTATCGATCCATGGCGATGCGGCCTTTGCCGGCCAGGGTGTGGTCATGGAGACATTCCAGATGTCCCAGACCCGTGCCTACAAGACCGGCGGCACCATCCATATCGTCATCAACAACCAGGTGGGCTTCACGACGTCCCGCAAGGAAGACGCGCGTTCCACCGAGTACTGCACCGACGTGGCGAAGATGGTCCAGGCGCCGATTCTGCACGTCAATGGCGACGATCCCGAAGCCGTGCGCTTCGTCACCCAGGTGGCCCTGGATTACCGTAACGAGTTCAAGAAAGACGTTGTGATCGACCTGGTGTGTTACCGTCGCCGTGGTCACAACGAAGCGGATGAGCCGTCCGGTACCCAGCCGCTGATGTACAGCCAGATCAAGAAGCAGAAGACGACCCGTGAGCTTTACGCCGAGCGTCTGATCGGCGAGTCGGTCCTCGACGAGGCCGAAAGCAAGGAGATGGAGAAGGAGTACCGTGCGGCGCTCGAAAGCGGCGAGCACGTCGCCAAGTCGCTGGTACTCGAGCCCAACACCGAGCTGTTCGTCGACTGGCGTCCGTATCTCGGTCACGAGTGGTCCTTCGACTGCGATACCAGTGTCGAACTGAAACTGCTGCAGGAGCTGGCCAACAAGGTCAACGAGGTGCCGGAAGGTTTCGCCGTCCAGCGCCAGGTGCAGAAGATCTACGAAGACCGCCGTCGCATGGCTGCCGGCGCGATGGCAGTCAACTGGGGCTTCGCCGAGACCATGGCCTACGCCACCCTGCTGGCGGAAGGTTATCCGGTGCGTCTGACCGGCCAGGATGTCGGTCGCGGAACCTTCTCCCACCGTCACGCGGTGCTGCACAACCAGAAGGACGCCAGCTGCTACGTGCCGCTGCAGAACCTGGCGGACGACCAGCCGCGCATGACCATTTTCGACTCCTACCTGTCGGAAGAGGCGGTGCTGGCGTTCGAGTACGGCTACGCCACCACCATCCCCAATGCACTGGTGATCTGGGAAGCCCAGTTCGGCGACTTCGCCAACGGCGCCCAGGTGGTCATCGACCAGTTCATCACCAGCGGCGAGCAGAAGTGGGGCCGTCTCTGCGGTCTGACCATGCTGCTGCCGCACGGCTTCGAAGGCCAGGGTCCGGAACACTCCTCCGCCCGTCTCGAACGCTTCCTGCAGCTCTGTGCCGAGCACAACATCCAGGTCTGCACGCCGACCACCCCGGCGCAGATCTTCCATCTGCTACGCCGCCAGGTCGCCCGCCCGCTGCGCAAGCCGCTGGTGGTGATGTCGCCGAAGAGTCTGCTGCGTCACAAGCAGGCGACCTCGACGCTCGAAGAGCTGGCCGAAGGCACTTTCCAGCCGGTCATCGGTGAAGTCGATCAGCTGGATCCGGCCAAGGTCAAGCGCCTGGTGCTCTGTGGCGGCAAGGTCTACTACGACCTCTACAACCGCCGGACGGAGCTGGGACTCGAGAACGTCGCCATCGTGCGCATCGAGCAGCTGTATCCGTTCCCGGAGGCGAAGCTCGCCGAGACGATCGCAGGTTACACCAACCTGGAGTCGGTGGTCTGGTGTCAGGAAGAGCCGATGAACCAGGGCGCCTGGTACTGCAGCCAGCACCACATGCGCAATGTAATGCACGGGCACAACCCCGCGCTGCATCTGCACGGTGTGGGTCGTCCGCATGCGGCGGCGCCGGCAGTGGGGCACATCTCGGTGCACCTGGAACAGCAAGAAGCACTGGTCAACGAAGCACTCAACGGTTAATGACGAGGTCGTATCGCGGGATACGACCTACGCGGAGCACTAAGGAAACAACATGTCCATCGAAATCAAAGCCCCGACTTTTCCGGAATCCGTCGCGGACGGTACTGTCACCACCTGGCACAAGCAGCCGGGCGAGGCCTGCGCCGCTGACGAGCTGATCGTGGATATCGAAACCGACAAGGTGGTGCTGGAAGTTGTCGCACCGGCCGACGGCGTCATCAAGGAGATCCTCAAGGGCGAGGGCGATACCGTCCTCAGCGACGAGGTGATCGCCCAGTTCGAAGCCGGTGCCGAAGGCACCTCCGCCGGGGCGCCGGCCGCTTCCGAGTCCGCCGCCGCCTCCGGCGAAGGCGACAAGGTTGGCCCGGCCGCGCGCAAGCTGATCGAGGAAAACAATCTCGACGCCAGCCAGATCCCGGGCACCGGCAAGGGCGGCGGCATCACCAAGGAAGACGTGCAGAACTTCCTCAAATCCGGTGGCAAGGCGGCCTCCGCGCAGGCCCCGGCACCGGCTCCTGCGGCCGCCAAGGCCGCGCCGGCGCCGGCCGCTGCGGTCAGTGTTCCGGCCGGCGAAAAGGTCGAAAAGCGTGTGCCGATGACCCGTCTGCGCGCGACCATCGCCAGGCGTCTGGTCGAAGCGCAGCAGAACGCGGCGATGCTGACCACCTACAACGAAGTCAACATGAAGCCGGTCATGGAGCTGCGCAAGCAGTACAAGGACCTGTTCGAGAAGGTCCACGGCGGCACCCGCCTGGGCTTCATGTCGTTCTTCGTCAAGGCCGCCACCGAAGCGCTGAAGCGTTTCCCGGCGGTCAATGCCTCGATCGACGGTAACGACATGGTCTACCACGGTTACCAGGATATCGGCGTCGCCGTGTCCACCGACCGCGGTCTGATGGTGCCGGTACTGCGCGATACCGACGGCATGAGCCTGGCCGATATCGAGTCCACCATTGCCGATTTCGGCAAGCGCGGCCGTGACGGCAAACTGGGCATGGACGACATGCAGGGCGGTACCTTCACCATCACCAACGGCGGTGTCTTCGGTTCGCTGATGTCCACCCCGATCCTGAACCCGCCGCAGACCGCGATCCTGGGCATGCACAAGATCCAGGAGCGCCCGATGGCGGTCAATGGCCAGGTCGAGATCCTGCCGATGATGTATCTCGCGCTGTCATACGACCATCGTATGATCGACGGGAAGGAGGCTGTACAATTCCTGGTCACCATCAAGGACCTGCTGGAAGATCCGGCCCGCATGCTTCTGGATGTCTGAGACAGCCCACAGCAAACCGACGAGTGCATTAAAGGATAGGAAGATCGATGTCTGACAAATTTGACGTGATAGTGATTGGTGCCGGCCCCGGCGGATACGTGGCGGCAATTCGGGCTGCGCAGCTGGGTCTGAAAACGGCCTGTGTCGAGAAGTGGATCGATGACAAGGGGACCCCGGTTCTGGGCGGCACCTGCCTCAACGTGGGCTGCATTCCGTCCAAGGCGCTGCTGGAATCCACCCACAAGTTCCATGACGTCAAGGCTCACGCCCAGGTTCACGGCATCAACGCCTCCGATGTCCAGATGGACGTCAAGCAGATGGTCGCCCGCAAGAACACCATCGTGAAGAACCTGACCGGCGGCATCGCCGGCCTGTTCAAGGCCAACGGCGTCACCCTGCTGCAGGGTGCCGGCAAACTGCTGGCCGGCAAGCAGGTCGAAGTCACCGCCGCCGACGGTTCCGTCAGCGTGCACGCGGCCGAGAACGTGATCCTGGCCTCCGGCTCCGTGCCGGTCGAGATCCCGCCGGCGCCGCTGACCGAGGGCCTGATCCTCGACAACGCCGGTGCCCTGAACATCGACGAGACGCCGAAGCGCCTGGGCGTGATCGGTGCCGGTGTCATCGGCCTGGAAATGGGCTCGGTCTGGGCCCGTCTGGGTTCCGAAGTGACCGTGCTCGAGGCGATGGACAGCTTCCTCGCGATGGCCGATCAGGACGTATCCAAGGAAGGCGCCAAGCTGCTGAAGAAGCAGGGGCTGGATATCCGCCTGGGCGCCCGCGTCACCGGTACCGAGGTACTGGACGGCAAGGAAGTGAAGGTCAAGTTCAGCGACGCCGAAGGCGAGAAGGAGATCGTTGTCGACAAGCTGATCGTGGCGGTCGGCCGCCGCCCGCTGACCAACGGCCTGCTGGCCGGCGACAGCGGCGTCGAGCTGGACGAGCGCGGCTTCATCAAGGTCAACGAGCAGTGCCGCACCGACATGCCGGGCGTCTTCGCCATCGGCGACTCGGTACGCGGTCCGATGCTGGCGCACAAGGCCTCGGAAGAGGGCATCATGGTCGCCGACATCATCGCCGGCCACAAGGCCCAGGTGAACTACGATGTGGTGCCGAACATCATCTACACCCATCCGGAACTGGCCTGGGTCGGCAAGACCGAACAGGAACTGAAGTCCGCCGGCGTCAAGTACAAGACCGGCAAGTTCCCGTTCGCGGCCTCGGGTCGTGCGATGGCATCCAATGACACCGACGGCTTCGTCAAGATCATTTCCGACGAAGAGACCGATCGCATTCTGGGCGTGCACATGGTCGGCGGCATCGCCTCCGAGCTGATCGCCCAGGGCGTTATCGCGATGGAGTTCTGCTCCAGCACCGAAGACCTGCAGATGACCATGTTCGCGCACCCGACCGTCAGCGAGGCGGTGCACGAAGCTGCCCTGGCCGTGGACAATCACGCGATCCATATCGCCAACCGTAAAAAAGGTAAGCCGGCGATCCCGGCTTTCGGATGACCGGGCAACGACCCGGTCATCCACATTAGACGCTTGTCGAATAACGGCGTCACGAGGCTTTCTGTATGCTCCCTGAGGGGATACAGAATCCAAACATTGAAGAGACAACGGACAAGAGCATGAACCTTCACGAGTACCAGGGCAAACAGCTGTTTGCCGCCTATGGTCTGCCGGTTTCCAAGGGATTCGCGGTAGATACTCCGGAAGAAGCTGCTGAAGCGGCGAAAAAATCGGCGGAAGCCAGTGGGTCGTCAAGGCCCAGGTGCATGCCGGTGGACGTGGCAAGGCTGGCGGCGTCAAGCTGATCAGCGCTCCGGAAGAAGCGAAGGCTTTCGCCGAGCAGTGGCTGGGCAAGAACCTGGTGACCTACCAGACAGACGAAAACGGTCAGCCGGTTTCCAAGATCCTGGTTGAAACCTGCACCGACATCGCCCAGGAACTGTACCTGGGTGCGGTCGTCGACCGCTCTTCCCGTCGTATCGTGTTCATGGCGTCCACCGAAGGTGGCGTCGAGATCGAAAAAGTCGCCGAAGAGACTCCGGAAAAGATTCTCAAGGCCACCATCGACCCGCTGACCGGCGCCCAGCCCTACCAGGGCCGCGAGCTGGCGTTCAAGCTGGGCCTGCAGGGCGACCAGATCAAGCAGTTCGTCAACATCTTCCTGGGTCTTGCGAAGATGTTCGAGGAAAAGGACCTGGCGCTGCTGGAAATCAACCCGCTGGTCATCACCGATGCCGGCAACCTGCACTGCCTGGATGCCAAGGTGGTACTGGACGGCAACGCCCTGTACCGTCACAAGGATCTGCAGGAAATGCACGACCCGTCCCAGGACGACGCCCGTGAAGCCCGTGCGGCCGAGTGGGACCTGAACTACGTTGCGCTGGACGGCAACATCGGCTGCATGGTCAACGGCGCAGGCCTGGCCATGGGTACCATGGACATCGTCAAGCTGCACGGTGGCCAGCCGGCCAACTTCCTCGACGTGGGCGGCGGTGCAACCAAGGAGCGCGTCACCGAAGCGTTCAAGATCATCCTCTCCGACGCCAACGTCAAGGCCGTCTTCGTCAACATCTTCGGCGGTATCGTACGCTGCGACCTGATCGCCGACGGCATCATCGGTGCGGTCAAGGAAGTGGGTGTGGAAGTACCGGTCGTTGTCCGCCTCGAAGGCAACAACGCCGAACTCGGCGCCCAGCGTCTGGCCGAATCCGGTCTGGATATCATTGCAGCTAAGAGCCTGACCGACGGCGCCCAGCAGGCGGTCAAGGCAGCGGAGGGTAAATAATGTCGATTCTGATCAACAAGGACACCAAGGTCATCTGCCAGGGTTTCACCGGTGGCCAGGGTACCTTCCACTCCGAACAGGCGATCGCCTACGGTACCAAGATGGTCGGCGGTGTAACGCCGGGCAAGGGCGGCACCGAGCACCTGGGTCTGCCGGTGTTCAACACCGTCAAGGAAGCCGTTGAGGCAACCGGCGCAGAAGCCTCCGTAATCTACGTACCGGCCCCGTTCTGCAAGGACTCCATCCTGGAAGCGGCCAACAGCGGCATCAAGCTGATCGTCTGCATCACCGAGCACATCCCGGTCATGGACATGCTGCAGTGCAAGGTCAAGTGCGACGAACTGGGCGTGCGCCTGATCGGCCCGAACTGCCCGGGCGTCATCACTCCGGGCGAGTGCAAGATCGGCATCATGCCGGGTCACATCCACCTGCCGGGCAAGGTCGGTATCGTCTCCCGTTCCGGTACCCTGACCTACGAAGCGGTCAAGCAGACCACTGACGCCGGTTTCGGTCAGTCCACCTGCGTCGGTATCGGCGGCGACCCGATCCCGGGCTCCAACTTCATCGACATCCTGGAGATGTTCGAGCAGGATCCGCAGACCGAAGCGATCGTCATGATCGGTGAAATCGGCGGCTCCGCCGAGGAAGAGGCCGCCGCCTACATCAAGGCCAACGTCACCAAGCCGGTCGTATCCTACATCGCAGGCGTCACCGCTCCGGCGGGCAAGCGCATGGGCCACGCCGGTGCGATCATCTCCGGCGGCAAGGGCACCGCGGCCGAGAAGTTCGCCGCACTGGAAGACGCCGGCGTCAAGACCGTCCGCTCCCTGGCCGACATCGGCAAGGCACTGGCCGAACTGACCGGCTGGGAAGCCAAGTAACATCGCCTGATCCATTCAGGTAACGACAAAGGCAGCTTCGGCTGCCTTTTTGTTTTTGGGCGACGCACTTTCCCGGGGAGCCCGGCCCCCGGGCGAATGGGGAATGCACCAAACCCGTAATCGACACCCCATCCCTGGCCTCGCTCCATTGCCGATCGAACGCACGAACCGGAGGGTGGGTTGAGCGATGCATCGCAGGGGCCTTACCGTTTGCCTTGTGGTCCGGGCATCGGGAAGCCCACCATATCGATCGCATTGCAGATCGATTGGTCGCGGCCGGCACGGCGTCAATCGACACATCGTTCCCGCCCCTGGTCCTGCACCATTGCCGATCGAACGCACGAACCGTAGGGTGGGCTGAGCGATGCATCGCAAGGGCTTTACCGTTTGCCTTGTGGTCCGGGCATCGGGAAGCCCACAATATCGATCGCATTGCAGATCGATTGGTCGCGGCCGGCACGGCGTCAATCGACACATCGTTCCCGCCCCTGGCCCTGCACCATTGCCAATCGAACGCACGAACCGTAGGGTGGGCTGAGCGATGCATCGCAAGGGCCTTACCGTTTGCCTTGTGGTCCGGGCATCGGGAAGCCCACCATATCGATCGCATTGCAGATCGATTGGTCTCGGCCGGCACGGCGTCAATCGACACATCGTTCCCGCCCCTGGTCCTGCACCATTGCCGATCGAACGCACGAACCGTAGGGTGGGCAGAGCGATGCATCGCAAGGGCCTTACCGTTTGCCTTGTAGTCCGGGCATCGGGAAGCCCACCATATCGATCGCATTGCAGATCGATTGGTCTCGGACGGCACGGCGTCAATCGACACATCGTTCCCGCCCCTGGCCCTGCACCATTGCCAATCGAACGCACGAACCGTAGGGTGGGCTGAGCGATGCATTGCAAGGGCCTTACCGTTTGCCCTGTGGTCCGGGCATCGGGAAGCCCACCATATCGATCGCATTGCAGATCGATTGGTCTCGGTCGGCACGGCGTCAATCGACACATCGTTCCCGCCCCTGGCCCTGCACCATTGCCGATCGAACGCACGAACCGTAGGGTGGGCTGAGCGATGCATCGCAAGGGCCTTACCGTTTGCCTTGTAGTCCGAGCATCGGGAAGCCCACCATATCGATCGCATTGCAGATCGATTGGTCTCGGCCGGCACGGCGTCAATCGACACATCGTTCCCGCCCCTGGCCCTGCACCATTGCCGATCGAACGCACGAACCGGAGGGTGGGTGAAGGCGCGATGGCACCGGGCCTTGACCGCATACCGCGGACCCAAACCGCGCCGTAACCCACCATATCGATCGCATTGCAGATCGATTGACCTCGGCCGGCAGAGCGCCAAACAAAGCTCCGGATAACCTTTCCGTTTTCCACGACGTTCGGCAACACCAAACCCGCAATCGACATCCCGTCCCTGGCCCTGCGCCATTGCCGATCGAACGCACGAACCGTAGGGTGGGCTGAGCGATGCATCGCAAGGGCCTTACCGTTTGCCTTGTGGTCCGGGCATCGGGAAGCCCACCATATCGATCGCATTACAGATCGATTGACCTCGGTCGGCAGAGCGCCAAACAAAACTCCGGATAACCTTTCCGTTTTCCACGACGTCCGACGACACCAAACCCGCAATCACCACCCCTTGCACCTTACCCTTCACGCCTCACGAAACGCATAACCGTCAACGGTCTGCGCCCCGTCACGAGCCCATCACCGTCAAAACGGTTTACCCCGCCTGAATTCGCCGCTACTCTGTCCAGACAGCGGCTAAAGCGCACAGGAGTGCATCCCCCGAAGGACCGGAACCGCGTTGTCGAAATCGAAGCTGTAATCGACGTTTACCACCGTATCGGTCCTGTCGGTGTAGGGCGTATCCCTTACAACGCCGGCTAATCCCGGGCGTATTCCCCGGCCGCGATCCGATAACGGCTTTCCGCACAACCGCACGGAAGGGCGGTAGCGTGCCCGAGCGACTCCCGCGATGCCGCGCATCTCTTGGGTGGGAGCCCGGTCTCCGGGCGAATCGCCTGCCGTCGAAGATCGGCCCATCGTAGGGTGCGCTGGTGACCACCATGGATGGTGGAAATGCTGTAAACGCAGGAGCGGTTTACAGTAAAGCGAAGCGCACCGCACCGCACCGCACCGAATAATCCGGGTGATGCGGACTTCGCGACCCATCCCGGGACAGTTACCGGAAAGTTGCCGGCCCCAAGGCGCGTGGAACCGAAAGCAAGGATGCCGCCGGAACAGGTATACTGTCTCCGAATTTCTCTTTACGCGGTCATCATGAGCAAGCCTAAAACATCCAACTACCTCGGTTGTTACAGTCCGCAGGTTCAGCAACAGGCTCAGGCGTTGCTGGAGAGCAATCAGGCGGGGGCCTGGTTGCTGAAAAAGTATCCGCAGGTGCATGAGTTGGCTGCGGAGAGGGCGTTGTATGAATACGCCCAGGCGATCAAGAACCGCTTTATGCGCAGTTCCGCGCCGATCAGCAAGGTGGTCTACGACGACAGGATCCACGTCATCAATAATGCCCTGGGCCTGCATACCTATGTCTCGCGGGTGCAGGGCAGCAGGCTGAAGTCGAAGAACGAGATTCGGGTCTCGTCCCTGTTTCGCAAGGTGCCGGAGCCATTGTTGCGGATGATTCTGGTCCATGAGCTGGCCCATCTGCGCGAGAAGGAGCACGACAAGGCGTTTTACAAGCTCTGCTGCTATATGGAGCCGGACTACCACCAACTGGAGTTCGATCTGCGCTTGTATCTCTGTCATCGCGACCGCTTCGGCGATCTGTGGTGACGATACCGGCATTCCGGTCCAACGATACCTGACTGCGTGGCAGGGTGAGTGCCCGAACGAAAATCGACCAAGTCGGCGCTGACACTTTCCTTCGGTTGACCCGATGTGCTCCGATAAGGGCTTTCGCGAACCGGTCAATGAGACTCAGGGCTCCTGCCCGGCAGCCGTCCGGCATCATCCATAAGCGTCAGGCCGCCAAGATCACCTATGCGTTGTTCGATATCCTCTTTCTGAGAGTCGCCGGGCGAACCTCCCGGTAATCGAAATCGATATCCTTGACCCGCAGTCGTACCAGCTCGATGCGACGCAACCCCGAACCATACAGCAGCGCGGCCATCAGGTAGTGAACGCCTTTCAATTCGGCGAGCAACGCCGCGACCTCGTTACGCGTCAAGACAACCGGCAGCTTACGCTGTCGCTGGGAGCGGTTGAAGCCCGCAAGATCGCCCACGGTTTGACCGAGGTATTTGGTCTTGAGGAAGACGACCGCGTTCAGCGCCAGGGTCTGGGTGCCCGCCGAGACGTTGCACTCGGTGGCGAGGAAGGTCAGAAAGCGCTTGATGTGTTCATCGCCGAGGGCCGACGAATGCTGCTTGCCACTAAACAGGATAAAGAGTTTGATCCAGTACAGGTAAGTTTCGATCGTCCGGCGACTGTAGCGCTGAACACGCATGAAATCCTCGACGGACTCGAGAAAGGGAGACCTAGCCATCTTCGACACCTCGTCCTTGAAATGTTCAGAAGAATCTATACTTATAGCTTTTGGTCGGTCTGCTGTCGAGGTGAAATACCTTTTAACCGCCTTACAGAATTATTAAAGAAGCGACTTTACGATGGAAATCAAAGTGTTACACATTTGTGCTGCTTCGTAACAAAAATTAAAAGGTATACCTTCTTATAATTATTATGAGGCCGAAGGCCTCATTAACAGGCTGTTATGAGTGCTGAACGAGGTTCGAAATAATGATTCATAGCTGTCCTTCTTGCTCGCTCGGTGAGGTATGGTTTGAAGAAGATGGCCCCGATGTCTACTTGAACCTGAATAGGGTAGCTACAGATGAAGATCTTGAACGCGATCATTATCTTGAGTATGAGGGGCAGATAATCGAGATCGTTAAAATTCAGGTGGCGTTCTGCCCTTATTGCGGTGAAAAGCTGACTAGCGGTAAGGAAGTCGTTGTACCACAGTTTCAACACCATAATTTTGGTGGCAGGAAGTGAGCACCCATAACCAGGCGCAGCACTTCGCAGCCTTCGGCTGCCGGACGCTCGCAAGCTCGCGCCGGTGTGCGCAGCGTTAGCAATACAAGGGAGTATTATGCCAGCAACGACCACCCATATGTGTTTTAATCAGCCTGAGAATATGGATGTTAGATTATGGAGGTATATGGACTTTACGAAGTTTGTATCGCTTATTTCATCAGGAAATATTTTCTTCAGCAGGTCTGATTTGTTCAAAGATCCATTTGAAGGCTCTTATTCAAAAGCTAATATCGCGTTAAGGCCGCATCTATATAAAGATATGCCTTCTGATCAGTTTGAAAAAATGACTATACAATTAACCACTTTTTCAAAGTGGGTAAGAGAGTGGACATATATTAGCTGTTGGCATGCTAATAATTATGAATCCGCAGCAATGTGGGATCTGTATGCAAAGACAAATGAATCAGTTGCCATTGAAACAACATATAAAAAGTTAGTAGGTGTATTACCTGAAAACGCATATGTCGGATTAGTAAATTACATTGATTACGAAACCGAGTGGTTACCGGAAGGAAACTTTTTTATCCATTTACACATAAGCGAAAGTCTTTTGAGCATGAAAAAGAAGTCCGAGCATTAATTCAGGAACTTCCTAATGGAAAAGATAAGACCATTGCCGTTGGGAAAAATAATGACAAATCTGGTGTTAATGTGCCCGTAGATTTGAATTCTTTAATCGAAACTATCCATGTTTCTCCAACTGCACCTAAATGGTTTCATGATGTGGTCACTAGTGTTACAGAAAAATACGGACTTTCTTCTAATGTTAGATTTTCTTCTTTATATGAGGATCCTGTATATTAATTGCTAACAAGCTGCAGCAGTCGCTCCCGTTAGTCGCTGGGACCGCCAAAACGCTGCGCTTTTTTGTCGGCCCCTGTGCGGAGCGTTGGGCGACATGTACTCTTAGAAGGAACGTACAGTGAGTAGGCAAAATATCTTTATCGCTGTTTTGGGCGTGGCAACAATAGGGCTGGTTATCACCGAAGTTTCTATGTCAGGTGGCACTGTAAGCCGCACAGAATCAGCGCTATTTAGTGTGCTTCAATTTGTTTTTTCGCTCTCATTTGCGTGGTATCTGTCCAAGGAGGCCTCGCAAGAGGATTTTGAGGAGCGACAGAGAAAATTTGCTATTTCAGCTTTTCGAAGGATCAAGGAGGTTGAAGTCCAAATCAATCACCTTTTAAAGCGCCTTGAGCAAGCTAAGCGCGGAGAGGAATCTGAGCAGCTTCATGGGCTCGATATTGCAAGTGTGATGGCCCAATCTATCCAGAAAACAGCGCAGTCATCTAAGCTCGACTGGGCAGATGTGATTGGGGATCAAATTGAATCATTGGAGCAGATTGAAGAGCTACAGGATATTGAGGTCGACGAGGAGCCAGAAGATACTGGTATGGATTCAGCTTCGACCCAACTAAGTGAAAAAATTGAAGAATTAAAGAATTCTCTATCGTCTGAGCTAAAGCTTTACGCAAGTGAACGCGGCCGCCCGAGGCCGCGTATGCAATTCGCCCAACGCCTTACCAAGGATGGTTATCTCACTTTGCGAGGTTTTGCCGATACCGATTGGGATGGGCTTCGAGATCCGAACAAGTTGAGTGTTGGAGAGGCAATTACAGTAAAACTTGGCGACCATCGTAATCGAGTCGCTACCCTCTGTGTGTACGACGATGATGGACACTATGTTGGTTCGTTCATCAACTCTTCCTCCGCTCCGTATGGTGAATTTTCCACGGCGGTTTGTCAGGCAATGGGATCATGCACTTTTGCTGGCGAAATCGTCGAAGTTGAGCAGAAGAAATCTGACTCTAAGCGCACATATTTTGCAGTTAAGTGCTTTCCTGTCTCTGAAGTTGCAAGCTCCGAGTGAGTCTGTTGGTGGAAATCTGCGGGTTGCCGCCCAACAAAGCGCTGCTACGGAAAATTTACTCGCTGTCGCTCCCAAATTTCCGCAGAGCGCGGCGTTATGCATAAAGGTACGAAATGAAGCAGGAACAACAGTTTTACAAAGATCGAACGGTTGGTTTACTGACAAGCTTTCAGCTATTGGAGCTGTCGCTGAAGCTATATATAGGAACTTCCTATGATTATATTAATATGCTAGTTGGAGAGCATATCCACTTCGATTTCTCTATCAGCGACGTGGAAAATTATCCACTTGAGCGACTGCTTAATGTATTTGGTAAGCTCAATGGAAATGAAGACCTGAAAAAGCGTCTCAATAAACTTAGAACTGAACGAAACTACATCGCTCACGAAGCACTTATAGTTACAGTCGGCAGCAATCCGAACATGGAAACTTTGCAAAAAAAAGCAGAAGATTTCTTTTATCTAGAGGATGAGCTCTCTGAATGCCTAAAACTAGTAACAGAAGAGTTTCGAAAGTTAAAAGTTAAGGGTGAGCTAAGTAGGCTATGCTAAATGCATAACAAAACCAGGCAGCGCGACCCATTGTTCGTTGCGCCTTCGGCTTCACTACAAATGGTCGCCTGCTGGCGGCGTTATGTATCTGGAAAAGGGAGGAAGGTATGACGGAATATCAAGTCAGAGCAACCGGGATTGCCTGGTACAGGCGAGAAGACTATGCGCGTCTAAAAAAGATGTTTAAAGACGGCAGGAAGCTGCCCGATACATTTGATAAATGGTTGAAAGATGCTCAGGGAATTTATGACAAGCTTCAGTCAGAAGGTGCTATTGTCGAAAAAGCATATATTGACCCGGAGACGTTCCCAGAGTGGTGCAAGAAAAATGGGCACCAATTGGATGCTGCGGCACGAATGGAATATGCCAATCGGTATGTAGCTGAGAAGTATCAAACCCATTGATACATAACAATAAATTAAAGTCGCCCGCAAGCGGGCTGGGACCTCAAAAGCTTCGCTTTTTCGGCCCCTTAATTGAGCGTTAGGCATGGGAAAGGACACATAAGTGACAAATTCAATTGCCATATTCACCGAACGGTTAGAGAAGGACTGGTTGTTATCGTTTTGTGGCGCCCCGCGTCGCAACTACTCGCCAGATGGTTTTAAGACATCTTCTATAGAAAAGCTTGATGAATTTGATGCGCAATGGTTCATGCGAGCCGTAGATAGTAGTTTGGTGACTGAATCAGATGGATTCTTTATGGCTCCAAGAAGTGCCGCAAAAGAACAAATATTCTGGCAAGGAGCGAAGAATGTCGTGCCTCGCCCGGTCACCCTTTGGATTGAGCCAGTGATTACGATTGGCGCTTTGGCGAGATTGAATAAAGAATACGGATGGCCAGTTGAGAATCTTGGCGCACAATCAAAAACATGGGAATTCGATTTAGTCTGCTATGAAGGAGCGTCGGATAAAGAGGTCATAGCTTGTGAAGTCAAAAAGGACAGAAAAGAAATAGTAAAATTATTGCATTTTATGAATATTTTCTGCGCCCTTCACCCACTTGAGTCCGAGCCTAAAAACCCGGCAGAACGCAATGCGTATCGGAAGGTGCAGGGAATTCGTAAATCTTGGCCGAAGCTTTTTTGGGCGTTGGGGCCTGGCGGTAATGGGGAAATTTTTCTCGTGCGTCGTCAGAACGGTTCAGAAATATTTCACTTAGATTCCGCCTCCGAGGCATCGCTGAAATACGAAAATGCCTAACACCTATGAGCCGTCCCCACGTCAATAGGTATTAAAATATTCTAGGCTTTTCGCCCATAGTTGCTCTTTAACAATTTGAACTGCCTGCTTCGCATTTCTGGTCCGTTGACCGCCGGTGTATGCGGCAACAAACACCTATTGAGGGTCTCTTATGCACCGGTGGTGCCGCCACGATCGGGCATCCTGCCACGCCTGTGGGCCACTTGAAATAGCTCGGTAACCCCGGTCCTCCCATTCAAGAGGGTTGGATCATCTAGGATGTACCCGTTAGACAGCGGGTTTGACCGGGGCGCACGCATACAAATCGTTAATATTGGAAGCGGTCCGGCAGCCCATCTAATCAAGGCGCCCGGGTTATCCGGCGGCAGCAACCAGGAGGGTATCGAGGTCAAGCCTCAATGGCATCGCCATCCATCAGCGGGCCTCCAGCATCATTGCGAACACCGTTCGATCCCCGTTAGACGTGGAGCTTGGGCTACCGGTCCGCTTAACTCAAAAACTGTGCTTCATCGAACATTCGGCCTCTTTTCAGCATGAAGTAGACGGTCCGGCCCAGTTTGTGCGCCAAGGCCGATAATGCTTTGGCTTTGCTCATCCGCTTCTGCAGTTGCTTCAGGTACTGCTGCCCCTTGGGGTTTTTCCGCAGGTAGAGCACGGTGGCTTCGGAAAAGGCCCATTTCAGGTGGGCGTTGCCGATCTTGGCACCGGAGGTGCCGTAGGTTTTGCCGGCCGACTCCGCCTTGCACTTCACCAGGCGGGCATAGGACGCAAACTGCTGAACCCGGTTGAAGCGGTTAATATCGCCGATCTCGTACAGGATTGAGAGGGCCAGAATCTGACCGATCCCTGGAACGGAACGCAGGATGACGTACTGCTGATAGTCGTGCTGCCTGGCGTGCTTGTCGATAAAGCACTCCACCGAACTCAGTTCGCGGTCGTAGAAGTCGATCAGGTGGAGGTCCATATCGACACTGCGCTGCACGCTGGGATCCTCGAAACGGTCCTGCATCAAAGTGCGGTTTTGAACGTAACGCAGGTTCAGATCGATCGGTTCGAGGTTGTATTGGCTGTTGGTGTTCTTGATATGGGTCAGCAACTCGGCCCGCTTGCGCATCAGGTGCATCCGGCGACGCAGCAGGTCGCGGGTCGCGCGCATGGGTTCCGGGTAGTTATACGCCAGAGGAAACATGCCGCTTTTGAGAAGTTTGGCAATTTTCAGCAAATCGATCTTGTCGTTCTTGGCCTTTCCACCATGGATCGCCCGCATGTAGAGGGCATGTCCCAGCACGAACGGCAGGTTGAACTGTTGGCAGAGATTGGACACCCAGTACCAGCAATGCATACATTCCACCCCGATGACGATGTCTTCGTGGAGGTAGGGCCCCAGCAGATCGATCAGGTCCATGCTGGTAGCCGGTATATTCTGATGCACCAGTATCTGCCCCTCAGCATCGAGGATGCAGACATAGAGGACTCGCGCATGCAGATCGATGCCACAGTAGTAGCGGTGATTTTTGGTATAGAATCTCATTAGCCTTCTCCGGTTCGGTTTCGTCACCTCCAGCATAGGCCGCGGTCTATGCTGGGCGGAGAAGGCTCAATCAGTATCAAAGCTCTGTTGTCGGACAAATTTTACGCTTCGCTTCAAATTTGCCGCAAAGCGCGGCGTTATGGCACTAAAAGAAGAACAATAATAGAGGGATAGTCATGAATGACGAAACTGATATACGTGTTATTGCTAATAATGCAGTGAAAGAAGAAATTGAAAGAATTCTGTCTAGCGCAGAAACAAACAGAAAGATTAATGAATTAATAGAAGAGAAAGTATCAAACTCCTCGGACAAGGCTGTAAACGGACTTATCGAAAGTGAGAAATTTCAGAGTAAAGTAGAGAAAACATACAAATCAGAGATTAGATCTCTGATTAGCAAGTCAGAATCTCACGCCAATAAAATGGCTGGTTTCGCAGTCGCAATATTTGTGATTATTTTCGCAGCAGCACTATCATGGCAATTAGCTGAAGCAAGAGAAAAGCTGTCCGAAGTTGTAATGCAGCATGCAACTGCTGTCGACATAGTGTCTAGACTAAACAACACTGTCGAAAAATTAGAAAAAGACATACAGAATAAAATATCAGATATAGACTCACTAATGGATAACAGCACCAATAGGGTAGATACGTATCAAATCGAGGTAAGCGGAAAAATGGCAGCAATTCAAAAAGAATTGTCAGAACTCAGAGACTCATTGAAATCGTTGAGGAAAGAGCAAGAAGCCATAACAGATCAATCAACCAGGACGCAGTAAACTGCGCCTGTTATTGAAGCGTTAGCCGAATACGCAACACGAAATAAGGAATGGTATGAGGCGTGAAAACAACAGGAAAAAGATTGATACTCTATACATTCTTGGTGCTGGAGCCAGCTATTCTCTTTCCTATGTTAATCCAAAAAAAGGGATTTCGTTCGATCTATTACACCTTTGGATTTTAACTTTATTCGTTCTCTTGAGAACGCAAAGCCAGGCAGAGGGTGGCAAAGGTCATCAACGGAACAAATTTTCAGTGATTGGCTAGATAGAAGTGATATTCGTGATAATGGCCTAGAGCAAGCCATAATTAAAAGAGTAAGTCAGTTTGAATTCTTGAATAATTTCCACTCTACAAGAACTAGAGGTAAATCTACGAACTCTGATTATCTCAACCATTTATCACATCTGGTTTGCGCATACCTTAAACAATGTAAATCAAATTCCTCTGGTCAAACCAAGAAGTTCGTTAATAGTGTTTTTCCTATCGGAACGCCACTAGACCAATATTTGAATAGAATAGTCACTTTCAATTATGATACCCTCATTGATAGACAGCTTTTAGATCGCGGCATATCTAGAAGAAAGCTTTACTTTGATAGGATTGTGAAAAATAAGGGCGATGGTGTTCGTCGTAATATCGATGAGAAGTTTGATCACCCTTTAATTCTTAAGCTACATGGCTCAATAAACTGGCGGTGTGACAGGAAGCATTTTGATGATTTGATATCTGGTGCAGTTAGTCAAGAAGAAAAGCTAGAAATCTGGCATGACGATGACTCAGTTCCTAAGCCTCATGACGGCCAATCGCCACTAATTATACCCCCGATTCCAAATAAGCCGATTACAGCGTCAAGTTTGTTTAACTTTCTTTGGACTTGCGCATATGAATATATGCATGAAGCTAAGAAAATCGTCATAGTTGGTTATTCTTGCCCACCGACCGATACACTAGCTAGCACAATGTTTGGGCACTTTAACAGTAAAAATCTTGAGGAAATTTACGTTGTAGACCCCAATGCAATAGCTCTCAAGAACTATCGAGAGATGTTAGATCCGAAAGTAGCTAGTGGTGCGAAGTGGCGCTATTACTCAAGCTTTTCAGAGTACATAGAAGGTGAAATCAGCTAACAAGCCGCAGCAATCGCTTCCGTTGGTCGCTGGGACAGCCAAAACGCTGCGCTTATTTGTCTTCCCCTGTGCGGGGCGTTAGACGTAATATGGAAGAACTACTCTTGGATGCTTGGTGCGAAATTGTGAGTTGGAATTGGTCTGGAATAATTCAAAGCGTAACCGGGCTTGGAACTCTCATTATTGCCTTTATTGCTTTAACTTCATGGCGGCGCCAACACCGCTCACAAGCCGTAACCAAGTTACTCGAACAACTTACAGACTCAGTACACGAGTTCATTCAATCAATCTCGCCAGCCGTACAAATGCTCACATTTGTTCGGATAGGCATTGAAAGTCAAGAATTCAACGGCGACCTCAATAAAGACCTACAGCATCCCCTAACGGTTGCGTATATAGAAAAAGAGGGTAGGGAGTCCGCTGACCGTTTAATGGAGCTTCTGAAAAATTCAGAGCAGCCAGTTCACCGAATTCGGTCGCTACTGGTTAAAGGTCAAGTGCTAGGAATCTCCAACTATCACGAGTGTCAAAATGCTTGCAATATGATCGTTTGGCAGTTTGACCGACTGCAAGTCGTTTTTTCTATGCTCAGTAGCCAACATATGAACTGGGAGCATCCAAAGGTCATAGAGAATCTTGGAAATATGATGGATATAACTCCTGAGGACATTACTCGCCATATAGATGAAAACCAGAAGAAGTTTCTAGCGTTTCTAAGGGACACCTATGCGCGAGAGTACAAAAGCGTCTAACAAAAAGTTCAACAACGCTCGTTCCTCGCTCGGACGCGCTAACGCGCACCGGTTAACTTGGCGTTAGGAAAAAAGGGTAACGTTATGAGAATATTCACCTTATTAATATCTATCCTATTTTCAAGTAGTGTTCTTTCCGCTACTAGTGCAGAGCAACTGCTTAAGTACTGCGAAACAACCTCTGTTGAATATTGCAAAGGCTATATATCTGGTTTTTATGATGGAAGAACAACAAGTGACTATGGAATTAGTATGTTCCAGTCGTGTCCGCCTACAGATAGAAGTGGCCTAAAACTTGTTGTTACCTATGAGCAAATGCGACGAGTTTTTATTAAATGGGCCAATAATAATCCTGAAAAACTGCATTATGAGGATTGGTTCGCTGTTCGGGAAGCATTCGCAAATGCTTGGCCTTGCAAATGAAAAATGTATTTGTATGTACTAGTCTATTCCTAGCAATACGTTCAAAATCGTTCGCTGCGCTCTCTGGGATCTTCAAAGCTTCGCTTTTCCGGCCCCTTAACGTAGCGTTAGCGCCAACCCATAAACATCCGCATGAGGTTTCACGTGTTCGACGACGACAACAAGCAATTTGCCTATGCGTTCTTGGCTGACCGCGAGAGCTACCACTCCCAGAAGGAAAACTCTGCTTACGCGATATTTCTCGTCGAGGCTGGCCTCTTCGGAGCTCTTTGGACGACGAGCACATTACGAGATCTTATGAATGTCGTACCCAACTCTCGCCTAGTCGTGTCACTGCTTGTCGTCTTTACCTGGTGCCTCTTTCACGTGCTCCTACGCTGGCAGCTCAGAAATCGTCGAATTGCAGCGCTACAAGTCGCAACTTTGCTCCACGCTATAACAGATCATCTTGCTAAGCGGCCAGATCCACCTCAGCAAGTGCCTGTGGTCGGAGGGGCGCTTAGTAAATTCTTCGACTACTTTATACCTCGGCCAAAATCGACAATCGTTGGAGATGTCGAGCTCCAGCAATTCCCAGAGTGGTATCGCATTCGCTACCTCACGTTCCAGGGAAAGGGAACAGGAGCCAGTTTCGGAGAGATTTTTCCGACCTACGGCAGTATCGCCATGGTCGTTGCAACTCTGGCCTATGTCTTCCTTCGGTGAAAATGCTAATCAATCGTTGCAGCGGACCGGCCACAAACGGCGCTTTGCACTGCTTGCAGCCGTCCGCTGAACTCAGTCGTTAGGTCTCTACGATGAAAAAAATATTCACTTACGAGGACTATGTTCAGGATGATGCCTTCGCTGATCCTTCGTAAGCATCTTTATCTAAGCCAGATATTTACCAAATATTTGATCGTTCTAACACGTCGACTTGTCCGTTTTGTAAGTCATTCACAAGCAGGTTGCATGAAAACGATCTAAATGATGTTCCTGATTGGTTGGGTGGTGGACATCTTTGTGTAAGGGAATATGTGTCATGTTGCGATAGCTGTGGGTGGTGGCGCATACATACCTATAAGGAAACGGATGGTGATATCGAAGGCATCTCAACCATTATCAAAAATGCTGTTCTGAGAAAATATGATCTCTCCGGAAAAGATATTCCAATAAACGTTCTCCAGCAGTATTTGCGAAACAATTATGAAGATGTCATTAATATTCATGATCAACAAATGGAAAAGCTTGTTCAGTCTGTGTTTTCTGAGCATTTCTCGTGTGAGGTAGAGCACATCGGAAAATCCCATGATGGTGGCATTGATCTTCTTTTAGTTCGATCGGACAACCCAACTGTCATACAGGTTAAGCGGCGTAAAAAGCTTTCCCACATTGAAAGTGTCAGTGGTATTCGGGAGCTACTTGGTGCCGCTTTGTTAAAGGAAAGTAAAAACTGCATTTATGTCTCAACTTGCAGCAACTTTTCGAAGCCAGCGAATACAGCAGCCGCGCGAGCTTTGGAGCTTGGTATTGTTGAGAGTTATGAACTATATGATTTTTCTAGATTTTCCGATGTTCTAAAATTAACTGCGCGCTCGAATGTAGAACCATGGAGGCAGTTTCTTGAAATTTAGACCTAATGAGTTGTAGCACTTCAGCCGCTACACGGCTCGGACCTCAATAAGCTACGCTTATTTCGTCCGGTGTGCAAAGCGTTAGTGCGCCACAACCCTTAAGGAGGCAGGACTAAGGGACAGGCACCGCTAATAGTTGGGTATCCCTGTTACGGGCCAGGCTGGCGCCTTCCTATTTGACATTGGTGTCGGTAAGGTCCTACTATCTGCGGCCGAAGGTATCGGGCACCTGCCGCCTGCAGACTCAAGTCACGGTGAAGCTCGACGGTACGAACAAACTCACTCTCGAAGCATTTCGTCGGTGGGCAATGCAGGCCCCCATCATGAGCGAAATGCCTCATTTGAGGAGTGAATGATGTCGTCCCGGCACTCACCTGACAACCGTTTCCTGATCGCTCCCACAGGGCGGCTCTTCTTCGCCAATGCTCTTCCAATGATGCTCGTCATGACAATGAACGGGCTTCTGAATGTCGTCGATGCCACCTTTTTGGGCTATTTCGTCGGCACCAATGCCTTAGCCGCCGTCAGCATCGTCTTTCCGGTCTTTATGATCACCGTCGCTCTGTCGACCCTTGTCAGCGGCGGCATGTCCAGCCTCCTGGCCCGTCACTTGGGCGCGGACGCAAGAGATCAGGCTGCAGCAGTCTTCGCCCGAGCGCATGGATTGGCACTCTGTACCTCACTCACCCTGATCGCGATCTTCCTGGTGGGAGGGCGCGCCGGCGTTGGCTACTTGGCGGACGGGCAGAACGGCATCACTGAGATGGCCCACACCTACCTATCGATCATGATCTATGCGACGCCCGTACAGTTCCTGCTTGGGCTGCATGCGGATACGTGGCGCAATGAAGGCCGGGCGGGTCTCATGGCGCTGATGTCGGTTGGGGTGACGCTTGCGAATATTGCACTGAACTACGTGCTGATCGTCATTCTCGAGCTCGGCGTCGCCGGATCGGCCTGGGGCACGGTACTAGCCCAGGGCCTGGGCTTGGGGCTGCTGATTGGCCTGCGTCTGCGCGGAGGCAGTGGGTTACTGCCGCTCAATTCGCTTGGCAAATGCCGCTGGACTGGGGGCTGGCGCCCTATACTGGCCCTTGGGGCACCTCTCAGCCTCAGCTTCATCGGAATCGCGTTTGTCTCGGCGACTCTGATCGCAACCCTGAAACTGACGGCGGAGGCTGGCTATGCCGACACCATCGCAGCCTACGGGATCGTCACCCGGATCTTCAGTTTCACGTTCCTGCCTCTGATGGCTATCGCGCTCGCAACCCAGAGTATCGCAGGGAACAATGTCGGTGCAGGGCTCTATCTCCGGTCGGATGCGGTACTGCGGCTCGCACTCGGCACGGCACTGCTTTATTGCATTGCAGTCGAGATCATTCTGCTCGGCAGCAGCCACCATATTGGGGCGGGTTTCGTCCGGAACCAAGTCGTAGTGGCCCAAGTGGGGGCGATCCTGCGTCCGATGGTATATTTTTACCTCTTCGTCGGTCCGCTTCTAGTGCTAGCGCTCTACTTTCAAGCTGTGGGCCAGCCGGGGCGCGCAGCGGCGCTGACTTTGGCCAAGCCTTTGTTGCTGTGCCCGGTTCTGATCGTCGCGCTTGGGTTCATCAACGGTGCCGAGGCGATTTGGTTCGCATTCCCGATTGCCGATGGCCTCGTGGCCAGCCTTGCAATCGTAATCGTGATTGCCAGCCTGAAGCGGCACAGGGCCGGATCCGGGTTCGGGCTGGCAATTCAGGGAGAACCGACATGACCCTGCAAACACTTGCAGAAGCCAAGGCGCAGGCGAAATCCTTGCGCCAAGCGCTTGCCGCCAAGGGAATCCAGATCAACCACGCCCACGCGCTGGAGCTTATCGCCCAGCAAAACGGAGCGCGGGACTGGAACACGCTCCACGCCCGGCTGTCGGGTGCCGAAACACCGCCCTTCAATATCCAAGAAGAGGTCCGCGGCCAGTACCTGGGTCAAGATTTTACTGGCCGGATCGTCGCGATATCGAAGGCAGGAAAAAGCTACAGGCTCTCGATACAGCTGGAGCAGCCGATCGATACCGTCCGGTTTGCGAGCTTCTCCAACATACGCCGTCGCATCAGAGGCATCATTGACCGGGACGGCCGGTCACCACACAAGACTTCGGACGGCACGCCGCAGCTGATCGTCGAGCCGCTGGTGCGCCGCAGCTGATAGCACCCATTACCGTTACAAGTCATTAAGGAGAATCAGCAGTGAGGCTGGATAGTATTGTCCCGTGGGGGCGTTCCTTCGAAGAATACCGTTCTATCTTTGATCTATCAGACGGTGATCTTCAGAAGAAAATACTTGGCTGTGGTGATGGTCCCGCATGCTTCAACGCCGAGCTCACTCAACGCGGTGGCAATGTCGTGTCTGTTGAACCTGTCTACCTGTTCTCCGGAGACCAGATCCGGGCGAGAATTGATGAGGTTTATCCTCAAATCATGGCCCAGATGGCAGACAATACCGACAAATATCTTTGGGAAAGCATCGAGAGCGTCGATGAGCTGGGGCGGGTACGTATGAACGCCATGCAACAATTCCTCTCCGACTATGAGCAGGGGCTTGAAGCCGGCCGGTACCTATGCGCTTCGCTTCCGTCTCTCCCCTTTGAAGATCACCGGTTCGATCTGGCCCTCTGCTCCCACTTTCTGTTTCTGTATAGCGATCATTTCGATCTGGAGCAGCATATCCACGCCATGAAGGAACTCTGTCGGATCGCTGCCGAGGTCAGGGTCTATCCTTTGCTATCTTTGGACGGTAATCCATCAAGGCATTTACAGGCGGTGATGGACGCATTGGCTGCAGACGGCATCGACACTTTGCTGCAACCTGTCGATTATCAATTTCAAAAAGGGGCCACTGAAATGTTGCTGGCAAAGCCGTGTAGCCATCGCTGGTAGTGAAGGTTCGCTTCGCTCCCGCCTCTTCTGCAAGCGTCGCCCCTATACACACCTGCGAAGAAGCTTTATACAATGGACATCCCTCGAATATTCTGGATCTCTGAGAGTGCTCACCGCATCCACAACCCGTTCATACCACCAACGGGGTCACCCCATTACCGATAACGGATTTCAGAGCACTCTCATCGCATCTATATGCCAGCAGACGCGTTCGAACACGGTTAAATCCCCCGTACTGATCAGTTCCAGGGAGATTTCCCTTCGTAATACGGGTCGTCATGAGGGCCTGACATGTAACCGTACACGTCTTCGGGGTCGTCGAAGATTGTGCCGAGGTCTGAATGGATATTGAGCACGAAGGTCACGCGCTCACATTGTTCCTCACTGAGGACCTCGGGAAATGGCTGGTCAGGATCCAGCTTCAGGATAGCGAGCGCCTGATTTGGCGTGCACTGCCATTGGACCAGAATATGCAATGCTTCGGATAGGCCGGTGCTCATATGCTTAACCCCCGATTACAGTCCTTAGGGTGTCCCGCCGGCACGTACCCGGCCAGCCGGACAGATGGGTAACAGGTGAATTACAGTATAGATGCCGCCTCCGTACACTTCTCCAGGAACGGGGGCGCGGGCAACGACAGGGCCGCTCTCTGCCGTTTCGTTGCTTCCTTACAGCAAGCGGTGCGCTGGAGCGGGGCATCAATGAGCGCTGGAGCAAGGGGAAGGCACGCCGGTATTTCCGTAGCCCTAGTCAATCAATCCACTCAACTCACATTCGCTGCGGTTTATTTGCGCCAGTGTGATTCAACGTTTTGCATGCAGGGTGATCACTTTTGGCTATTGAAGCGCTCCGTTGGATTCATGAACTACTCAACGAAAGGGAAATTCCGTTCGTCGTTTGTGGTGGCCTTGCTGCCATTGGCTATGGGTCTACCCGGCCGTTGAATGACATCGACCTGTTCGTTCCTGGCCGGCACTTTCAATCGGTTGTTTCCGCCGCGGCGGACTGTATCTCCAAACCAGCCAGGCGCTATCGTGAGGAGGGCTGGGATCTCGAGTACGTCCAGTTCATCTACGAAGGCACCAAGGTGGAAGTCGGAAACGCCGAAGATGCAATGATATTTGACGCCGGTTCAGGTCAATGGGTAGCACTGGCCATTGATTTCTCCCGAGCCTGTGACGTTGAGGTATTGGGCATCACAGTGCCGGCTATGAGGATTGAAGATCTGATCAGCTACAAGAGAATCCTTGATCGGCCGGTAGACCGGGAAGACATCGCCGAGATAGAAAACCGGGCATGATCAATGGTCGAAAGTGACGCCCGGCCCGCCGCGTGCCGGGTCCTCCGCGCTTCGCGCTCCGGCGCACCTGAACCACGTAAATGCCACATTCTGTAGTCGAACACTCTAAAATCTTGATAGCGACCTGTTATTAACCCGGCGGGTTAATATCACTGATGTTTCTATAACCGCAGAGGTGGCAGAGA
The DNA here is from genome assembly GCF_042661465.1 of Marinobacterium aestuariivivens. Lineage (NCBI taxonomy): Bacteria > Pseudomonadati > Pseudomonadota > Gammaproteobacteria > Oceanospirillales > Oceanospirillaceae > Marinobacterium > Marinobacterium aestuariivivens. Next base: position 4,071,199 of record NZ_JBHSWE010000001.1, read on the forward strand.
TGGATAGGGACAGCTCTCGGCAGGTCATATAGGTGAAGCATAACACTCGTATAATGGTCGCGGCTGTGGCGGCAGGGCCGCTACTGCGCTGCGTTCCGGCTCCTGCACAGGCGTTAGCATGTCAAAAATGAAACTCGTCTTCCGGCCAGCTGAGGACAAGGGCTTTGTCGAACAATTGACCCGGCGAAATATGGCCGCCTACTATGCCCGGCTTGGGATCGATTGGGACTGCTCGCTGTTCGACAAGAATTGGAATGAATTCGAAAGCTATGAGCTGGCCGTCAACGGCTGTGCAGTGGGTGTGTTGCGTTTGAGCCACGATGACAGGGCCTACTATATTCGGGATCTCCAGCTTGAACAGGCCTGGCAGCGACAAGGCCTGGGCTCTCAGGCGATTGGCTACGCAGCCGAGGTCGCACGGCGGTCGGGAATTCGATTGCTTCGGCTGCGTGTTTTCAGTATGAATCCGGCGACGGCTCTGTATGAGCGGTTGGGGTTTCGAATTTGTAAGACTGAAGGCGGCACTCACAGTATGGAGCGCGAGCTTTACTGACAACTCCTGTACGACGCACGGCTTCGCGCCGCCGCTTCGCTCAACCTTATAGGCACTTATGACACTACACATTGAAACCCCGCTTATCGAATCCAGCGCCATGAGCGTCGCCGCAGGGCGCCCGGTCTGGCTTAAGCTCGACGCACTGCAGCCGCCCGGTTCATTCAAGATCAGGGGCATCGGTCATGCGTGCGAAACCTATCTGGCCCGGGGGCCCGCAGGTTCGTTTCGTCATCGGGAGGCAACGCGGGCCTGGCTGTCGCCTACGCCGGTCGTCGGCTTGGCGTGCCGGTCACGGTTGTCGTGCCGGAAACCACCACAGAAAGAGCAAAGGAGCTGCTGCGGCTGGAAAAAGCGGAGGTCATCGTGCAGGGGCCCTCCTGGCAGGAGGCCAACGCCTTTGCACAATCGCTGATCGGTGCATCGGATGCGTTTCTCCATCCCTTCGATGATCCGCTGCTCTGGCAGGGCCATGCGACGCTGATCGATGAAGTTTTTCGCTCCGGTCTAAAACCCGATGCCGTGGTACTGTCCGTCGGCGGCGGCGGTCTGCTTTCGGGTGTGGTGGAAGGGCTTCATCGCAACGGATGGAGCCATATTCCGGTTGTCGCTGTTGAAACGGCAGGTGCCGCATCCTTTCACGCAGCCGTAACGGCCGGTCACAGGGTCGAACTGGAACGGATCACAAGCATCGCCACCTCGCTGGGTGCCAAGCGTGTTTGCGAGAAGGCCTTCCAATGGTCGAAGCATCACCCGATCCGCAGTGTCGTGGTATCGGACCAGAGCGCGCTGTCTGCCTGCGAACGTTTTCTTGCCGATCATCGACTGTTGGTCGAGCCTGCCTGCGGTGCCAGCCTGGCAGTGGCATACGGGAATGCACCGGAACTCGAAAGTTTCAGCAATATCCTGGTCGTGGTTTGCGGTGGCGCCACTGCCACCATTGATCAGATCAGGGAATGGGGGAGCAGCTAAGGCGCTCTGTATACAGCAACGCTTTCTCTGTTGCGGTTTCGCCTCAACCAAAAACCGGCGCGTGCCTGTAGCGCCCTGCAGTAAGAGGAGCTCCGATGAGCCTGAAAGATCATTTTGCACTACTGGCCAACTACAATCAGTGGATGAACGCCAAGGTTTACGCAGCGGCGGGCCATCTTGGCGCTGACGAGCTGGTCAAGGACCGGGGGGCCTTTTTCGGCTCCATTCTGGGGACCCTGAATCATATCCTCGTTGGCGACATCATCTGGCTCAAGCGGTTCGCTACACATCCGTCCTGTCGGTCCTCTTTGCAGGAGGTCGCCAATCTTCCGAACCCGAGCAGCCTGGATCAGATACTTTTCGCAGATTTCGCTGCGTTGTCTCAACAGAGGGACTGGCTGGATCGCCAGATTGTCGCTTGGGTGGCTGAGCTGTCGGAGGATGACCTGGATCTCGTACTCGATTACCGCAACACCCGAGGGGTTCCTGCCAGCAAAGGCTTTTCGAGCCTGGTGCTTCACTTCTTCAATCACCAAACTCACCATCGGGGCCAGGTATCGGTTTTGCTGTCTCAGGCCGGTGAGGACATCGGGGTGACTGACCTGTTGGCCCGGATCCCGGACGAAGCTCAGGTTTAAGCCGCTGTTGCCCGACAGCTTTTCGACTCACACATCGCCGAAAGGCCCGGCGACAGGCTCTCCCGGCGCTGGGGTCACAAGGGGTTGCCGTGCGGGTAGCCGCTACCAAGTACAATCCCGCTGCCTGGGGGCCGTCTCTACAGTTAACGAAGGAAGGTATACGCATATGGACGTGATTCTTGGTGCCAACGGAATTATCGGTCAAGAGCTCTCGAGGGCTCTCGCCGCACAGGGTCGGCAGGTTCGGCAGGTGAGCCGGAACCCGGAGCGGGTAAGCGCAACCGACGGGACTTTTGCGGCCGACCTGCTGGATGGCGAAGCGACGGCACGGGCCGTCGAAGGCTGCGAAGTGGCATATCTTGTCGCCGGCCTCAAGTACGAAACGGCTGCCTGGCAGGCACAGTGGCCGCGCCTGATGCGCAACGTGATCGATGCTTGCAAGCGCAACCGCTGCCGCCTGGTCTTCTTCGACAACGTCTATGCCTACGGCAGGGTTGAAGGCTCAATGACAGAACAGACGCCCTTCAATCCGGTCAGCAAGAAGGGTGAGGTGCGCGCCAGGATCGCAACGATGCTGCTGGACGAGATGCAGGCCGGCGAGCTGCAGGCGATGATCGTTCGCTCGGCAGACTTTTACGGTCCGGGCGCAGTGCAGAGCTTTCCCCACGCCACCGTGTTCGAGCGTCTGAAGAAAGGCAGGACTGCGCAGTGGATAGGCAATGCGAAAGCGGTGCACAGCTTCACCTATACCCCCGATGCCGGTCGAGCGCTGGCTGTGCTGGGGAGTTCCGCGAAGGCATACGGCCAGACATGGCATGTTCCGACCTCCAGGGAGCTGCTCACAGGCGAGGTTTTTGTGCGACTTGCCTGCGACCTCGCTTCTCGTCCGTACAAGCTGCAGGCTGCACCACGCTGGATGGTCCGCCTGATGGGGCTCGTCGTGCCGGTGCTTCGCGAGAACATGGAGATGATGTACCAGTTCGAGTACGACTACTGCTTTGACAGCAGCAAGATCGAGGCGGCCTATGGTCTGCAGCCGACACCCTATCGCCAGGGGATCGCGGCATGCCTCGGTACTTGAAGCCATAATACCGGGATAGTAGCCCTGTTTCTGCGGTTCGATCTGATGTCGTCGCATGCCAGAACCTTTGTTGGATAAGGCGGTTGCATATGAATTGGGTGACCCGCTCTGTGCTAGCTTACGAAAGGCCTTGCTTCAGTCAGTGACCCCTGGGAGTTGACAGGCAGGGTCAGCGGGGCTTCTGCGACCGGGCGGCGGTTCCTTTCTGGCAGGCAAGTACTTTGGGCCTTGTGGCTCGATAGTGGTTCTCATGGAGGCTGACATGACAGATGATCGCTTCAAGGCATGGCTAACGTTCTGGCAGTTTATCCTGGGCACCGTAGTTCTTGGCCTGTTTTCAACGGTCATCAGCCATCAAATTCAGACGCGTGAGGTTGAAATCAAGGAACAGGAAGCGAATGCGAAGTTCCTCGAGCAGGCATTAGAGGAGGATATTGGCGTCAGGCGCCGACTCGCGCAGTATTTCTCTCATGTCACACGGTCCGCCGAGCTACGGGAGCGGTGGGGAGAATATTCGAAAATCGTAGAAGCTGAATTTCAGCAGACCCTTGCCGAAAAGAACAGATTGGAGGAAGAGGCGAAGGACGAGGGGGTCAGTCAGGAGGCTCGGGAACAGTTGCTGGCCCGGGTTGCCCAACTCGAACAAGAGTTGAGCCCACGTGCGTCAAAGGATGCGGCACTGCCAACCCGAACCTACTTGCATATATCCAATGAGGACCAGAGAGGTCTTGCATCGGCTATAGCCGCGGCCTTACGGGAGGCATCGATTATGGTTCCTGGAATCGAACTGCAACGGCAGAGTCCGTCCAGGAGTGAGCTGCGATACTTTCGGCGCAGCGAGGAGGTGGAAGCCGAAGGAATTGCCGCCATCATTCAGGGTGTACGGCCCGGTATCGAAGCGCGGTACATTCCCGGATATGAAAACGCTACCGGGATTCGCCCGCGGCACTTCGAGCTGTGGATTGGAACCGAGGAGCAGCCCTAGCAAGGCCGTGAAGCATCGCGCACACTGTGCGCTGGACGTCGCCATGCCTGGCCACATACGGCAACGTCGGGCGCATTAGAGCAGTGGAGCAGAAGATGACGCAGGAAGACACCAGGTCTCGGTTCAGCGCACGTGTACTTCGTCCCGAGGACCCGGGCAACGATAACTCCTGGGCCTTTGTGGTTCTGCCCAAGGAAGCAAGTGCAAAGCTGCCGAGGCGTGGTCGCACCACAGTAGAGGGGAGTATTAACGGCCAAGGTTTCAAGGCGTTACTTGAGCCGGATGGTCAAAAAAGTCACTGGCTGAGAGTCGATGAGAAGCTGCTCAAGGATTCAGGTACAGATATCGGTGACGTTGCTCAATTTGAAATCATGGCTGTCGGGCAGGAACCCGAGCCGGAAGTCCCCTCCGACCTGGTCAAGGCCTTGGACGCTTCGCCTGAGGCTCGGGTCACCTGGGATGCAACGACCGCTATTGCTCGTCTCGACTGGATTCATTGGATTACATCGGCCAGGCAGGCGAAGACGCGCACGAAAAGGATTAACGATGCCTGTGACATGCTTGCCTCTGGAAAGAAACGAGTCTGTTGCTTTGATCCGTCGGGGTACTACAGCAAGGCTTTCAGTGCACCAAAGGCAGCGGAATAGCCCTGGCCGGTCCCGATCCCCAGAGCAGCGTGGAAGCCATTTTGCTGTGTTCGAAACAGCTGCGACGGTATAGGCAGACGTTGCCCTGGTGTTGTCAGGGTGGGTTAACCGACTGATGGGGATGTTCGCCATGCTCGAAACACGTACCGGCAAAAGGCTATCGGTCGAGTCCACCCAAGCCGCCGAGCTGTACCAGCAGGCCGTCGACTCGATCCTGGGATCGGAATCCGGCGCTGCACAAGCCCTGGACCGGGCGCTTGAGCTCGAAGCCGAATTCGCGTTAGCGGCAGCGGCTCGCTACTGCGTGGCAAAGGATGTTGGCGAACCCGGGGCAGAAGCCTACCGGGCGCTTGCAGAACGCGCATCCCCGGGCGCATCGAACTGGGAGCGGGAACAGGTCGATGTGCTAGAACATATCGAGCGCGTCTGGGGGATGATGGGCCATCCTTTCGTTGCACTGCACGTCGCTGGCCTGTACGCGAGTGCCGGCGATCTGGGGGGACTTGAACGCTGTGAATACACCATTTCCGGCAAAGCGGCCGGGGTCAATCGTGATGTATCGCTTGCGCTGGTGTCCGCACTGAGTGATTTCGTGACCGGCGACTATCCGCGTGCAGCGCAGACCCTCGCAACGCTGTCGCCAGGTGCGCGTATCGGTATTGGTGGCAGCAACGTCGAGCGAATACTGGTCGACTTGCTTGAATCCCGTTGCCTGGCGCGACAATAAAAAACGGGTAGATTACATCGAAATGCGTCAGATCCTGTCTATTGCCTCAGCCGCCGGGCCCCATCGGTGGGCAATCCGAGATTCTAACGGGGTCACCCGTTATCCTGCTATCTATATCCAGCCGCCCAAACGCAAAGCACCAGGTATTGAAAGACGTGTCGTTTTTCGATTCTCCAATAAGAAAAACTAACAATGAGCAATAAAATAGTTACACAGTTCGTACAATTAACCATGGTGGCAGTTGTAGCTATTTTTTGGGGCGTCACAACAGTGGCAGCACAGGATGAGGAGCCATCAGCAATGAATGACGACCAAGAAACATTCCGGACAGGCTACGCCCCTGTCAACGGTCTTCGAATTTACTACGAAGTTCACGGCGACAGGGAATCAGCTCAGCCGCCTCTGGTGCTACTGCATGGCGGTGGCGATACAATCAATACGTCTTTTGGCCAGATCCTGCCGGAACTCTCTCGTACCCGTAAAATAATTGCATTCGAGCAGCAGGGTTATGGGCACACAGCGGACATCGCTGAACGGCCGTTCAGCTTCGAGCAGTCGGCCGACGACACTGCGGCATTATTGGAGTACCTGCATATTGAAAAAGCCGATCTATTCGGTTTTAGCAACGGTGGTACTATCGCGCTGCAGGTGGCGATCAGGCATCCGAAAATTGTACGCAAGCTCGTACTGGCATCGGCCCTTCTTAAGCGCGATGGCGCCTATCCGTGGCTGTGGGACGCAATGGCTAATGCCAGGCTAGAGAACATGCCACAGGAGTTGCGGGAGGAATATCTCAAGGTTGCGCCACACCCCGAAAACCTACAAATGTTTCACGACAAGGCCGCCCAGCGAGTGCTTGAATTCAAGGATATTCCAACTGACGTGATCCGTGGTGTCACGGCGCCGACACTCGTTATCGTCGGCGACGCCGACGTCATACGCCCGGAGCACGCGGTAGAGACTTTCCGGCTTCTCCCGCACGCTCAGCTCGCCGTGCTCCCCGATACAGATCACATGAATGTGACAAAGCGCAGCGAGTGGTTGGTACCGATGATCGATGGGTTTCTCGACGAACCGGGGGCAAAATAGAGCGGGCGTCCATCGTGCTTCAACTGTCGAATCCAAGGTGCCCAACAAGCTTCTGCCCGGGGCTGCATTACGCTGCGTTCCATGCAGACCCGGAACCGAACATTATGAATCGAGGAGTGGACCGTGCTGAAACCCGTCATTCAGGAGGAAGCCACAGGCTGCGGAATTGCGTCTGTTGCCAACATCCTGGGCAGGACCTATTCGGAAATGAAACGCGTGGCAAACGCCATGGGTATCCATGCCAATGATGAATCGCTTTGGTCCGATACCCGGTATGTAAGGAAGCTGTTGTCCCATGCCGGAGTGGAGACGTCTGCCGATGAAATCCCTTTCGAATCCTGGAGTACACTGCCTGATTTGGCATTGCTGTCCATCAAGCACCATCAGGAAGATGGCAGGAATTTCTGGCACTGGGTCGTTTTCAAGCGTGTAGATGGTGAGGGTTTTGTTCTGGATTCAGCAAGCTATCTGCCGTCCAATATTCGCACCGACTTCACTGCAATGCAGCCCAAGTGGTTCATCGAGGTCAGAAATGCATAACCAGGCCATTGAATTCGTTCCCGGCGGTCGCCGGACACTCGTTCGTCGTGCCTTATATTCCGGACGTTAAGCGGGTATGGAAGACAAGCTAACGTTGTTGCCTCCGCATATGCCAGGCGATGAACCTCCCGCCGGAGCCGTTCTTGCCGATCGCAGCAAACTGTCTCATATCAACACCTACGGCGATCTTCCTCGCTGGTATAAGGACTACCACTTCATCTGTATAGACTGTGGGGCCTCGCAAACATGGACCGCTGAGCAGCAAAAGTGGTACTACGAGGAGGCAAAAGGCCATATCTGGGCCGTGGCGGTCCGCTGTCGGCCTTGCCGAAAGTTGCACAAGGCCGGGGGTAAATAGCCCTTGAAAAAAGGAAACAGCGTTTTATTAACCTGGCGTACAAATAGGTTCGCCCTATCTTTTTGTACGTTATGTACAGGACGTACTGTATGCCGCGTACGAATGGATGCGTATGAGCGGCCAAACCACAAAAGCGGGCGCAGGTGTGCGAACATGCTGGTTTCTTCAAGCGGCTGGGCTTCGCCTGACGTAGCCCAGCCTGCCGACCTGAAGAATCAGGCGAAGACGAAGTACTTGCGCACCGTCTCGACCACTTCCCAGGTGCCCTTCATGCCGGGTTCGATCACGAAGACGTCGCCGGCTTTGAGGTGCTTCGGCTCCTCGCCTTCCGGCGTGATGATGCAGTAGCCGTCGAGGAAGTGGCAGAATTCCCACTTGTCGTAATTCACCTCGAATTTGCCCGGAGTGCAGATCCAGGTGCCCATGATCTTGCTGCCGTCGTTGGAAACGTAGGCGTTGAGGTTCACGGTGTGCGGCTCGCCGCCGATGCGCTTCCACTTGGTGGCGTCGACCACCGGAGTGGGGCAGGTTTCGCGCAGGACGGTGATGAAATCGGACATGTCAGCTCCAGACGATCTGATGAAAGGTCGGTCATTGTAGATCCGGTGCCCAACCGGAGGCTGTCTGGTTCCGACACCGACAGGGCCGAAACGCGCCTGCAGCAGAGCCATAAACCGCAATACCCTTTAGGGTACACTGGCGGGGCAGCAGCCGGCGGCCCCTGTTGCCGGGGCAGCACCGCGGGCCTTGCCTGAGCCTGTCGTCGGTATTTGATATTCGGCAACGAATGCAGGCCCGGCGAACCCGGACCTGCAGTTCGATACAACCCTCAGGTGGCGAGCACTGAATGCCAGAAGGAGCAATTGTGAAGATCTACGGTGATATACAGTCAGGTAACTGCTACAAAATAAAGCTGCTGTGCTCGTTGCTGGGGATTCAGCACGAATGGATTCATGTTGATATCATGGCCGGCGGCACCGGGACCGATGCGTTCCTGGCGAAGAACCCGAACGGAAAAATTCCTCTTCTGGAGCTGGATGATGGCCGTTGCCTGTCGGAGTCCAATGCCATACTCAATTTTCTGGCTGATGGAAGCGACCTGCTTCCCACGGATGCCTATGGACTCGCCAAGGTGCAGCAGTGGCAATTTTTCGAACAATATAGCCACGAACCCTATATTGCTGTCGCACGTTTTATCGCCAGGTACCTGGGACTGCCTGACGATCGCCGGACGGAGTACGAGGCGAAGCAGGCCGGTGGCCACAAGGCTCTGACCGTGATGGAGCAACAGCTTTCAGCCGCGCCGTATCTGGCGGGTGATTCGTTATCCACGGCTGACATCAGCCTCTATGGCTATACCCATGTTGCCCACGAGGGCGGTTTCGACCTTTCCCTATATCCGGCGGTCCTGGCGTGGATCGACAGAATTGCGAAGCACCCGAACTATACCGGCATGGTGTAGGTATCAAGAAGCTGCGGCGATTCGAGGTTGCCCGGGCGCAGGGCTGGAAGGCGCTGGAGCTGCCGCGGGGCGGCTTCGATGTGATCGAGTTCTGGATAGAAAACAGGGTGATGATCGAGCTGCTCACCCCCGATATGGCGAAAGACTACCTGGCTGCAACCCGGAAGTTCAGGGGCCCGGCCTGATAGAATCAACTCGGCGGATGCGCAGTTCGCGGGATTGATCACCCGTAAATTTCAGTCAGGGAAGGACCTGTCTCGATGCTCGAATTGCTGGAAATCATACTCTTTACCGCTTTGGCAGGTCTTTGTATCCCGCTCGGGGGCTGTTGGCCCGTATCGAACACATCCAGCCGGAGTGGCTGGAGCAGGAATTGCGCCATTTCGTTATCGCGCTTGGCGGCGGCATTCTGCTCGGTGCGGTGGCGGTCGTGCTGGTGCCCGAGGGGCTCGCCGGGATGAACCGCTCGCCGCTGGGCGTCGTATTCATGTTGGCAGGCGGGGTGCTTTTCTTCGCGATCGAGAAGCTGATGGGGCTCAGGAGGCGGGAAGCTCCCCAGTTGATGGGGATGCTGCTCGACTACATACCGGAGGCCGTTGCGCTTGGCGGTATGCTGGCCACCGGTGCCCCGGTCGCGCCGTTGCTGGCGCTGCTGATCGGTCTGCAGAACCTGCCGGAGGGTTTCAATGCCTACCGAGAGCTGGTGCCGCTGAACGGCAACAGTCCGTCGAGGACCCTGAGGGCCATGTCGATGCTGGTGTTGCTCGGGCCGGTGGCCGGTGTCGCGGGTTACTGGTTTCTGTCGGATCGGCCCGAGGTGCTCGGGGCGCTCATGCTGCTGGCCGCGGGCGGTATCCTCTATCTGATTTTTCAGGATATCGCGCCGCAGTCCCGCCTCAAGCGCCACTGGGCTCCGCCACTGGGGGCCGTGATCGGCTTTGGCGTCGCGATGCTGGGCAGCCAGCTGACCCATCCCGTCTGAGACGCAGGCCGCCCCGACCTTGGCTAAGCTGCAAGTGGTGGCCTGAATCCAGTGTCCTTGGCCATCGGTCATGTCATTTGCGGAGAAAACGATGGAGAAACTGCCGCTGTTCCCGTTGCCCGTGGTGCTCTTCCCCGGCAGTCGCATGCCGCTGCAGATCTTCGAGCCGCGCTATCTGCGCATGGTCTCGGACGCCTTTCGCCGGCAGCGGGGTTTCGTCATTGTCCAGACAAGGCCCGAGGCTGAAGCGGTCGAGGGCCAGACGCCTTTTTCCGTGTCGGGGGCTATGGCGAGATCGTCGACTTCAGCCCGCTGCCGAACGAGCGACTCGGCATCGTCGTAAGTGGGTTGAGGCGGGTCCGCATCGGGCGGGTGAGTGCCGAGGAGGACAACCTGCTGATGGCCGAGTGCGACTGGCTTGCGGACGAAGCACCGGAGTCCGTCCCCAAACGTTACGAACCGTTGCAGCTGTTGCTGCGGCAGATGCTCAAGCACCCTGCGCTGGCGCCGCTGGCGACTGAGGCCGACCCCGAGGATGCTGCCAGTCTCGGTTTCAGGCTGGCGGACTGGCTGCCGTTCACGGCGGAGGACAAGCAGGAACTGCTGGCCTGCGAGGGCGCCACGCGCCGCCTGCAGCTGATCCACGACTCCATCGACTGGGACGATTAGGCGGCGCCTTGCCCCAGGCGCTCGAACAGGCCGAGCACCAGTGCATCCAGTGCAAACAGCAGCAGGCAGAAACGCCAGTTCCAGGCCATCATGCGAAACCCGCTGATGCCGAAGCGCCCCTGCATCGCCAGGTGCGTGCCGGAGCAGGGCGACAGGATCACCCCGAGGGACCAGCTCATCAAAATGCTCAGCGCCAGCAGGTCGAGGTTGTCGGTGATCGGCAGCAGCATGCCCGCCAGGCTGCTGACGCTGATCAGCGGATGGATGCCGAAGCTGGCCGCGAGCGCGCTGAAACCGACGAGGCCGGCCGCTTCGAGGGCGCCGAAATGGGTCAGCTGCAGCGTGAAGCCGCTGAAATGGACCCAGGACGCGATACCGGCGGTGAGAATGCCGGCGGCGAGAAACAGCAGCAGTTCGCCGGCCATGCCCGGAAGCGTCGTTTCGATGTGCGCCCGGTACTGCCGCAGGCCGGCGGCTCCGTTGCCGCGCAACAATACCGCCAACGGCAGCAACAGGGCGCTGATCGTGATCAGCGTGATGATACCGAGTGCCGGCGCAAGCTCATGACTGATGGCGACGATGACGACCAGCAGCAATGGCAGGCGTAACGCTTCGGCATGCATCGGATAGCCGGCAAAGGTATCGATATCGTCACGGCGGCACAGCAACAGGCCGGTCAGCAGCAGCGCCGGCATGGCCACGGCCAGGCCGCCCAGGCTGACCGGCAACAGCCGCGCGCCGGGGGCCAGGGTCAGGGCAAGGCCCATGGCCACGAAAAACGGCGACCAGAGTGCAGCCAGGCCGAAACCGCGTGACATCAGCATGGCCTGGGCCGGCTGCAGCGGACGATGGGCGTGCAGCCGGTCGCCGATGATGGTCAGGGCCGAGAAATTGATGGCGGCGCCGAAAAATGGGTGCCGAACAGGGTTTGCCAGAGTGCCCGGCGTCCCCGGGGCAGTTCTTCCTGGCGCCCGGATCCGGGCGCCGCGATCAGACGCAGGAAGCCGACGGCCACCAGCATCGCAATCAGGCCCTGGCTGCCGGCGATGCCCCGGATCGCATAGTCCCATCCCTGGCCCTGATGCGCGGCGACGAGGAGGCCCGAGCCGCCGACGCCCAGCATCAGCGCTACCTGCACGCGCTGCAGTCTGCCGAGACGGCGAAACAGCAAAAGTCCCGCGCCCCAGGCCAGGGCGCCCGGCACGGCCGGAGGCAGCCAGCCGGTCAGGGCGGCCGTACAGGAGCCGACAGCGGCCAGCAACAGCAACCAGCCGGCCAGGCTCGACGTGCGCCGGCGGGCAAGGCGGGTCGCCGGTGGCGCCGCGGATGGGCTGTCAGTCACGGTTGCGGCAGCGCTCGGCCGGCACGCTCAGCGCACGCAGCAGGTAATCCTTGAAATCCTCGGGCCAGGGCTGCGAGACCAGGGCCTTTCTCATGCACAGCAGCCAGGCGTCCCGTTCGCTGCTGCCGACGGCCAGGTGGGCATGGGCCGACGGGATGCTGATCGGGCCGTATTTTTCCCGGTAAAGCTTCGGGCCGCCGAGCCAGCCGCAGAGAAAGCGGGCCAGCTTGTCCCGCGATTCCGCCAGGTCGTCGGGATGCATGGCGCGGATGCCGGCCGCGTCCGGCAGACTTTCCATCTGGTCATAGAAGTCGTCGACCAGCCTGGCGATGCCGGCTTCGCCGCCGGCGGTGATAAAAGAGGTGTCGTCGTCGCCATAACGGCGCTGGCCCGGTTCGGAAATCTTCATGTTCAGGGTCTCCCGAGGATGCGCGGTGGTAAGCGTCGGCGTCAGAGCCGGTGGGGTTCGACAGCGATCGATTCTACCCGATCGCCCAGGGTCACGACACGGCCCCGGTAACGTTCGTCGCCGGTGGAGGTGAACTCGAAATTGTAGGCCCGCCACCAGCGCAGTCGACCACTGTCGTCACGTTTCAGCCAGAGCGCGCGCAGGCCGATGCTGTCGTCGAGCAGCTGGAGGTCCAGCTCGTCGCAGTGGCGGCGGGTGGCGCGCAGTGCTATCTCCTTGACGCGCTGGCCCTGCCACCAGTGCAGTCCCAGCAGTGCCATCAGGCTGAGCCAGAAAAGATCCTTGAGATCGAAATACATGGTGCTCCTTCAATAATCGCCGATTTGCGTAGGGTGGAATGAGTCTGCGAATTCCACCGGTAACACCAGGCCGCGATGGGGCCAGACAAGGCGAGCCACCGAGCACTCTGAAGCCGCCGGTGGAATTCGCGCCTGCGGCACTCATTCCACCCTACCCGCGTTCCGACCTGCGATTCATGTCTTGGGCCTAACGGGTTGCTGATAATAGTTGATGTAAATGCTAGGGTATACGGATCGTCGCAGTCACCCAGATCGAGAGTCCGATGCGTACCCTGGAAACCCTCAATTTCGATAACAGCTATGCCCGTCTGCCGGAGCAATTCTATCACCGTGTCGATCCGAAACCTTTAAAGGGCGCCCACCTTATCGGCTTCAACACCGAAGTGGCGGGGCTGCTCGATCTCGATCCCTGTCAGGTGACGCCGCAAGCGCTGGCGCGTTACTTCGGCGGTCATGAGATGCTGCCCGGATCCGAGCCGCTGGCGATGAAATACACAGGCCATCAGTTCGGCGTCTACAATCCGGATCTCGGCGACGGCCGCGGGCTGCTGCTGGGCGAGGTGGTGAATGCCGCCGGCGAACGCTGGGACCTGCATCTCAAGGGCTCGGGCAAGACCGCCTTTTCCCGTTTCGGCGACGGCCGGGCGGTGCTGCGCTCGAGCATCCGCGAATATCTCGCCGGCGAGGCGATGCATGGACTGAACATACCCAGCACCCGTGGCCTCTGCCTGATCGGCAGCGACGACTATACGATGCGCGAGGGCATGGAGCCCTGCGCCATGCTGCTGCGGGTCAGTCGCTGTCATATTCGCTTCGGTCATTTCGAACACTTCTATTACCGCCGCATGCACGACGACCTGAAGCTGCTGGCCGACTACTGCATCGAGCGCTATTTTCCCGATCTCGCCGATGACGAAAATCCCTATCGCTCGATGTTCGTTCGTGTCGTCGACCGCACCGCGGCGCTGGTGGCTCGCTGGCAGGCCTGCGGCTTCGTCCATGGCGTGCTCAATACCGACAACATGTCGCTGCTGGGCGAGACGTTCGATTATGGCCCCTATACCTTCCTCGACCAGTACCGGCCGGACTATGTCAGCAACCAGAACGATCACCAGGGCCGTTACGCTTTCCGCGGGCAGCCGGGCGTGGTGCTCTGGAACCTCGCCTGCCTCGGTCAGGCGCTGCTGCCGCTGGTGCCGCGCGAAGATCTCGAGACCCAGTTGCAGCGCTTTACCCTGCTCTACGAGGGTTACGAGCTGGCGCGCTTTCGCGAGCGTCTGGGACTCGAGGAGGTCGAGACCGGCGATGCCGAACTGGTCGAACGGCTGAAAACGCTGCTGGCGGAGCAGCGCATCGACCTGACCCGCTTTTTCCGCCGTCTGTGCGACTTCGATGGCGGCGAGGCCTCGATCGAAGCGCTGATGGAATTGTGGCCCGATCCGTCGAAGCTGACGGATTGGCTGCTGCAGTACCGCGAACGGCTGGAACGGGAGGAGGGTTCGGATGCGCAGCGGCGCCGGCGGATGCGGGCGGTGAACCCGAAATACATTCTGCGCAACTACATGGCCGAGGAGGCGATCCGGGCCGCCCATCAGGGCGACTTCGGGCCGGTCAACGACCTGATGACGGTGTTGCGCCGGCCGTTCGACGAACAGCCCGAGTTCGAGCGTTTCGCCGGCGAGCCGCCGGACTGGGCCGGCGCCATCTGCCTGACCTGTTCGTCCTGAATGGACGAGGCGCCTTCGGCGCCTGTGATGGGTTACGCCGCCGGAAGACGTAATTGGAAAACGGACTGTCAATGCCCGTGGCGGCTAACCCATCCTACGACTCTTCGCTACAATAGCGGCCTTTCCGGTTTAGAGGGACGCAATCGATGCTGCAGGGATTTGTCGTGGCCCACTGGCCCAATCTGCTGGCGATGCTGTGGTTTCTGATCTGCTTTCGCGGCTATATGCGTTATGCCCGCCTCAAGAGCCAGACCACGGCCTGCCTTGCCAGCGTGATGCATCTGTACCGCCACGAATGGATGCGGCATATGCTGATGCGCGAGAACCGCGTGCCCGACACCACCGCCATCGCCAACCTGGAACGGACCGTCGCCTTCTTCGCGTCGACCACCATGCTGATCCTGGCCGGTCTGATGACGCTGCTCAGCGCCAGGGACAAGGCGATCAGCATCGTCTCGGAGATTCCCTTCGCCTATCCGACCGGGGCCGGTGAATGGGAGTTCAAGTTGCTGGTGCTGCTGGTGCTCTTCGTCTATGCCTTTTTCAAGTTCACCTGGAGCCTGCGTCAGTACGGCTTCGCCTCGGTGATGGTCGGCGGCGCACCGCTGCCGAGCGAGGAGTTTACCGAGCAGCGCCTGGAAGCCCATGCCGCCCGCATTGCCAAGATGACATCGCTGGCGGCGAACAACTTCAACCTGGGGCTGCGCACCTACTACTTCTGTCTGGCGGTACTGGGCTGGTTCATCAACCCCTGGCTTTTCATGCTGGCGTCGGCCGTCGTCGTCTATGTGCTCTATCGCCGGGAGTTTTCGTCGTCGACGCTGAAGTCCCTGATGCTGAGCACCGAGGTCGACAGGTAGGGGAGCTGCAAGCCGGGCACTGATGTAGGTTGGAATAAGCCCCGAAGGGGCGCATTCCGACGTTTGTGACCTGTACTGGCTACCCGGAATTCGCTTCGCTCATTCCAGGCTACGGTTGCTGAGCGTAGCGAAGCCCAACAACGGGAGCCCCGAGCGGGGGTTGAAATACGCCGGGCCGGCCCCATCTTCTGCATAACAGGTTTTTAACCCCCGAAACTGTTGTAGAACAAGGGCCTAGCAATCCATGAGCATCGAAACCCAGAAAGAGACTCTCGGTTTTCAGACAGAAGTGAAGCAACTGCTGCACCTGATGATTCACTCTCTGTACTCGAACAAGGAAATCTTCCTGCGGGAACTGATTTCCAACGCGTCCGATGCAGCGGAGAAGCTGCGTTTCGAGGCGCTTTCCAATGCCGACCTTTACGAGAACAATGGTGATCTGAAGATCCGTGTCAGCTTCGACGAAGACGCCAAGACCGTCACCATCGAGGATAACGGCATCGGCATGAGCCGCCAGGATGTGATCGAGCATCTGGGCACCATCGCCAAGTCCGGCACCTCCAGCTTCCTGTCCCAGCTCACCGGCGACCAGAAGAAGGACAGCCAGTTGATCGGCCAGTTCGGGGTCGGTTTCTATTCCGCCTTCATCGTCGCCGACCGGGTCGACGTCTTCACCCGTCGCGCCGGTGCGCCGGTGGCCGAGGGCGTGCACTGGTCCTCCGCCGGCGAGGGCGAGTTCAGCATCGCGACCCTGGAGAAACCGGAGCGCGGCACCCGCATCGTGCTGCACCTGAAAGAGGGCGAGGAAGAGTTCGCCAACGGTTGGCGTCTGCGCGCGCTGGTACGCAAGTACTCCGACCATATCGCACTGCCGGTGATCATGCAGAAGGACGCCGAAGAGGGCGAAGAGGGCGAGGAAAAGGCCAAGGCCGAGCCCAAGGACGAGACCGTCAACAGCGCGACTGCACTCTGGACCCGCGCCAAGAACGAGATCAGCGATGAGGAATATCGCGAGTTCTACAAGCACATCTCCCATGATTTCGGCGATCCGCTGAGCTGGTCCCACAGCAAGGTCGAAGGCAATCTCGAGTACAGCTCGCTGCTCTACGTGCCGGAAAAGGCGCCGTTCGATCTCTGGAACCGTGAAGCGCCGCGCGGTCTCAAGCTCTATATCCAGCGCGTCTTCATCATGGACCAGGCCGACGAGTTCCTGCCGCTGTACCTGCGTTTCATCAAGGGGGTGGTCGATTCCAGCAACCTGTCGCTGAACGTGTCCCGCGAGATTCTGCAGAAGGACCCGCAGGTCGACAAGCTGCGCGCGGCGCTGACCAAGCGCGCCCTGGACATGCTGGCGAAGCTGGCCAAGAACGATGCCGAGAAGTACCAGGCGTTCTGGAAGGAGTTCGGTCAGGTACTCAAGGAAGGGCCGGCGGAGGATCACGGCAACCGCGAGAAGGTGCTCAAGCTGCTGCGCTTTGCCTCGACCCAGAGCGGCAGCGCCGAGCAGACCGTGGGCCTCGACGACTATATCAGCCGCATGCAGGAAGGCCAGGAGAAGATCTACTACGTCGTGGCCGACTCCTTCAATACCGCCAAGAACAGCCCGCACCTGGAGATCTTCCGCAAGAAGGGCATCGAGGTGCTGCTGCTGACCGATCGCGTCGACGAGTGGATGATGAGCCACCTGTTCGACTACGAGGGCAAGTCGTTCCAGGATGTCACCAAGGGCGAGCTGGACCTCGGCGAGGTCGAGAACGAGGAAGAGAAGAAGGCCCAGGAGGAGTCCGCCAAGGAGCTGGAAGGGCTGGTCGAGCGCCTCAAGACCACTCTCGGCGACAAGGTGGCGGACGTGCGCATTACGCATCGTCTGACCGACTCCCCGGCCTGCCTGGTGCTTGGCGATTACGACATGGGGGCGCAGATGCGCCGGATCATGGAGGCTGCCGGTCAGCCGGTGCCCGAAACCAAGCCGACCTTCGAGCTCAACCCGGCGCACCCGCTGATCAGCAAGCTCGATCAGGAGGTCGACGAGGACCGCTTCGGCGAGCTGGCGCTGGTGATCTTCGACCAGGCGGATCTGGCCGCCGGTGGTCAGCTCGACGACCCGGCCGCCTATGTCTCCCGCCTCAACAAGCTGCTGCTCGAACTGAGTCAGTAAGGGCGAAGCCCGTGACGCGTAACGCGTAACGCGTAACGCGTCACTTTCAAGCTGCAAGCGTTCAGCGCATCCCGTGCTGAACGCTTGCAGCTTTCTACATCGCTATACTGCAGATGCGATCCTGCGCATCGAGGTATGGCATGCCCGTCGATCCCTTCACCAATCCCGTCTCCCGCGAAATCTGGCGCAGCAAGTATTGCTACACCGATCGCAATGGCCGCGCGGAAACCGATATCCTGAAAAGCTGGCAGCGGGTGGCGCGGGCGCTGGCGCGCGCCGAGACCCTGGCCCGTTCCGACTGGGCGAACCGGTTTCGCTCGTTGCTGGCGGACTTTCGCTTTCTGCCGGGCGGCCGGATCCTGGCCGGAGCAGGTACCGGGCGCAGGGTCACGCTGTTCAACTGCTTCGTGATGGGCCGCCTGGAGGACTCGATCGACGGCATTTTCAGCGCCCTGCGCGAGGGCGCCCTGACGATGCATCAGGGCGGCGGCGTCGGCTACGACTTCTCGACCCTGCGCCCGGCCGGGATGACCGCGAAGGGGGCCGGCACCATCGCCTCGGGTCCGCTGTCGTTCATGCGGGTCTGGGACAGCATGTGCGCGACCCTGCTGTCGACCGGCGCACGGCGGGGCGCGATGATGGCGACGCTGCGCTGCGACCATCCCGATATCATCGACTTCGTCGAGGCCAAGCGGGACCGGCGTGAGCTGCGCCACTTCAACCTCTCTGTACTGGTCAGCGATGCCTTTATGGCAGCGCTCGAGCGGGGGAGGACTGGCCGCTGCTGTTTCCGGTCGAGCCGGGGGAGGCGCCGGTCGGTGCCGAACTCGTCGAGCGCGACTGGCCCGGCCGCACCGGACCGGTACTCTGCCGTGTCTGGCGCCGGGTGCCGGCGGAAGAACTCTGGCGGCGCATCATGCGGGCGGCCTACGACTGCGCCGAGCCCGGCGTGCTCTATATCGACCGCATCAATAGCGACAACAATCTCGGCTACTGCGAACGGATCAGTGCCACCAACCCCTGCGGCGAAATCCCGTTGCCGCCCTATGGCGCCTGCAACCTGGGCTCGCTCAATCTGACCCGTTTCGTCAGGCATGCCTTCGGGCCCGGCGCCAACCTCGATTTCGAGGGCCTTGCCGAGGCGGCCCGGTTGGCCACGCGTATGCTCGACAATGTCATCACGGTCTCGCGCTTTCCGCTGGCGGCCCAGCGCAGGCAGGCAAGGGCCAGTCGCCGTATCGGGCTGGGGCTGACCGGGCTCGCCGACACGCTGATCCTGCTGGGCATCCGCTACGATACGGACCAGGCGCGCGATGTCGCGGCGCTGGCGATGGAAACCATCTGTCATGCCGCCTACCGTTCGTCCATCGCGCTGGCGGCGCAGCGGGGCCGCTTTGCGCTGCTGGAGACCGACGCCTACCTTGCCTCGCCCTTTGTCAGCCGGCTGCCGGCCGATATTCGCGACGGTATCGCCCGCGACGGCATTCGCAACAGTCACCTCTGTGCCATCGCGCCGGCCGGTACCATCAGTCTGCTGGCGAACAACGTCTCCAGCGGGCTGGAGCCGGTGTATTCGTTTTCTCAGCGCCGGCGGATACTGCAGGCCGACGGCGGCTATCGTGTCTTCGAGCTGACCGATTACGCCCTGCGGTGCTGGCAGGAACGCTCGACAGAGGCGCGTCTGCCCGGCACCTTCGTCGAAACCGGCGATCTGTCGCCCGATGCCCATCTGCAGATGCAGGCAGCCCTTCAGCCCTGGGTCGACAGCGCCATCTCCAAGACCATCAACGTGCCGGAGGAGTGTTCGTTCGAAGCGTTCGAGGGGCTCTATCGCAGCGCCCATGCGCTGGGGCTCAAGGGCTGCACCACCTTCAGGCCCAATCCGGTTACCGGGAGCATACTGGCGGCTGTGCAGGGGGCGGACATGTCCGGCCACTGTTGCTCGCCGGAGCGCGAAGCCGACTAGCAGCCGTCCCGCCCCGCCGCTCGACACGGCAAAAACTTTGTGCCGGGTATCTGGTATTTAGGCTCGAAATAAGTGACACTCGCGCTATCAGCCAGTGAGATTTCCAAGTGGTTTCGACAACGATGTCCGGTATTCAGCGATCCCTGAGCCAGCCCCGCCTGTCCGTTGCAGGACTTGCACCCCGCCTCCGTGCGGCGTCTGTGCAGGCGCGGCAGGAGGGCGCCATCTCGAAGCGGGCGCCTGTGCCTCCCGACCGTTAAGCCACGACCGGAATTGAACAGGCGGGCCCACGGGCCCGCCTTTTTGTTTTGTATTCGGCCGTACCGATCGGTCGATGACAGTGAGAGTGAGTGTATGGAACAGAATCTACAGGACGAACAGTTGCAGCAGGTCGAACAGGCCCTGCACAAGCTTCAGCAGGAGCTGAATGAAGAGATCGCGGGTCTGCGAGAAGTGCTCGAGGCGGCCAGCGGCGATCGCGAACAGTTCGACACCAGCGAGCGCAGCGACGCATTGCAGCAGCGCAGCATGGCCAAGGCGAACCTGGCCCTGAGCGAGCGCCGTCTGCGCCAGTGCATGTCGCGCTGCGCCGGATTGCGGAAGGCGACGAGGATTTCGGCTATTGCAGCAAGTGCGACGCCGAGATCCCGTTCGCGCGTTTGCGGGTGCGCCCGGAATCGACGCTGTGCCTGCCCTGCCAGCAGCAGCAGGAAAGTCACTGACCCTTCCCTGTCAGACTTTGGTCTGTCCCTGTTTTTACTGCGCTGTCCTCCCGGTTTGGCACGGGTATAATGCGGGTAAGGGCCGCCGCCCCAGGTGGCCCCGCACAATAATAAGGACAGGGCCATGAGTCGCGAATTATCCAACCTGCGCAAGTTTGTCGCCCCCGAAATTCTGTTCGGCAGCGGGGCGCGCAAGGCCGTCGCCAACTACGCCAGAACCTTCGGCGCCCGCAAGGTGCTGCTGGTGTCCGATCCCGGGGTGCAGCGTGCCGGCTGGGTGGCCGATGTCGAGCAGAGTCTGCGCGAGGCGCTGATCGATTACGTGGTCTTTACCGAGGTCTCGCCGAATCCGCGTTCCGCGGAGGTGATGAAAGGCGCAGAACTCTACGAGGCCGAAGGCTGCAACCTGATCGTCGCGGTCGGCGGTGGCAGTCCGATGGACTGCGCCAAGGGCATCGGTATCGTCAGCAGTCACGGCCGCCACATCCTCGAGTTCGAGGGCGTAGATACCCTCAGCGTGCCGATCCCGCCGCTGATACTGATTCCCACGACCGCCGGCACCTCGGCCGACGTGTCCCAGTTCGCGATCATCAACGACGAGAGCGAGCGGGTGAAGATTTCGATCGTCAGCAAGTCGGTGGTGCCGGACGTCTCGCTGATCGACCCCGAAACCACCACCACCATGGACAACTTCCTCACCGCCTGCACCGGTGTCGATGCCCTGGTCCATGCCGTCGAAGCCTTCGTCTCCACAGGCTCCGGGCCCATGACCGACATGCATGCCCTCGATGCGATCCGGCTGATCAACGGCAACCTCGCCGACCTGATCCGCCACCCCGACGATCTGCAACTGCGCGAGCAGGTGATGCTCGGCAGCATGAAGGCGGGACTCGCGTTCTCGAATGCGATTCTCGGCGCCGTTCATGCGATGTCCCACAGCCTCGGCGGTTATCTGGATCTGCCCCACGGGCTCTGCAACGCCATGCTGCTCGAACATGTGATCGACTTCAATTACCGCGAGACCACCGACAAGTTCAAGGTCATCGCCGAAACCCTCGGCGTCGACGTGCGCGGCATGAACAGTGCCGAGATCCGCAAACGTCTGATGCAGCGCGTTGTCGGGCTGAAGCAGGAAGTGGGACTGGGCGAGTCGCTGGGGGTTTTCGGTGTCCACCGTACCGATATCCCGTCGCTGTCGGCCAAGGCGATCAAGGACCCCTGCATACTCACCAATCCGCGCAAATCGTCCCGGCGCGATGTCGAGGTCCTGTATGAAGAAGCCCTCTGAACAGTCGGCGGCGACGTTCGAGGAACTGATCGGCCTGGGGCAGCAGTCGGCGCGCAAGAACTATTACCCGGAGCTCGAACGCAAGATCGCCGAGCTCGAGCAGGAACGCAACCGCTACAAATGGCTGTTCGAAAATGCCCTGCACGGCATTTTCCGGGCCGAGCTTTCCGGGGGCATCCTGGCCGCGAATCCCGCCATCGCCCAGTTGCTGGGATACCGGGATTCGGCCGACCTGGTGGCGGGCGTCGTTTCCCTCGAGAACCAGCTGTTCATCGAGCCCGGCGAGCTGGCGGTCATCCGCGAGCAGCTGCTCAGCGGCCGCCGCCTGACCGGGTACGAAACCCGTCTGCGTTGCCGTAACGGCAGCACCGTCGACGTCGCGATGACCATTCTGCTCAAGCGGGAGGGCGGGCGCGAGGTCATAGAGGCGTTTGTCGCCGATTACACCGAGCGCAAGCGGGCCAGGAACGCTTGCAGCAGCTCAATGCCGAGCTCGAGCAGCGGGTCGCCCGTCGGACCGAGGAACTGCTCGAGGTCAACCGGCAGTTGCGCCAGGAGGTGCAGGAGCGGCAACTGCTGGCCGAGCAGCTGCGCGAGGCCAAGGAGGCGGCCGAAGGGGCCAATCGCAGCAAGGACAAGTATCTGGCGGCTGCCAGCCACGACCTGCTGCAGCCGATGAATGCCGCGCGACTGCTCGTGTCGACCCTGCGCGAGCGCCAGCTCGCCGATCGGGACGGCTACCTGGTCGAGCGGGTTCACCTGGCGCTGGAAGGGGCCGAAGAACTGCTCACCGACCTGCTCGACATCTCCAAGCTGGACCAGAATGCGGTGCGACCGGATATCAGCGACTTTCCGCTGCTGACCTTGCTCGAGCCGCTGGCATCGGAGCTGCAATCGGTCGCCGAAAACGAAGGGCTGCGGCTGCGGCTGCGCCCAAGCCGGCTTTCGATCCGCAGTGACAGCCGTCTGCTGACACGCATATTGCGCAACCTGCTGAGCAATGCCCTGCGTTATACCCGCGAGGGCGGGGTGCTGCTGGGTGTGCGGCGCCGTGGCGACCGGCTCAGCATCCAGGTGTGGGACAGCGGAGACGGCATCGAACCGGACAAGCTGGAGGAGATCTTCCGCGAGTTTCACCAGTTGCCCGACCATCATCCGGGGAGCGCCGTGGCGTCGGCCTGGGGCTGGCGATCGTCGACCGGATCGCCCGGGTGCTGGAGCACCCCGTCGAGGTGCGCTCGGCGCCGGGAAGGGGCTCCATGTTCGCGATCGAGGTGCCGTTGGCGGCCGGCTCGCCGGAACCGGACTCGCCGGATCTGACGTTCAGGGCGCCGGCCGACAGCCTGGCCGGAGTCAGGGTGCTGGTGGTCGACAACGACGAGGCGGTGCTGGTCAGCATGAAGGCGCTGCTCGAACAGTGGGGCTGCCAGCCGCTGATGGCCCGGGACCTGGAGAGTGCCCTCGCGCTTTGCCGTCAGCAGCCCGAGCCTCCCGACCTGGTCCTGGCGGACTATCATCTCGACTGGGGGCGCTCCGGCCTCGAGGTCATCGAGGCGCTGCATCGCAGGTACTGCCATGAACTGCCCGCCGCGATGATCACCGCGGACCGCTCGGCCGAAACATTGCGGCAGTTCCGCGAGCGCGGATTGCCGGTGCTCTCCAAGCCTCTGCGCCCCGGCAAGTTGCGGGCGCTGCTGACGCATCTGATGGCCAGCACCTAGGGTGGAATGCGATTCACCGGAATGCGATTCACCGGAATGCGATTCACCGGTGGAATTCGCTTCGCTCATTCCACCCTACGTTCCGGCCATCAGCATGTAGGGTGGAATGAGTGCCGAAGGCGCGAATTCCACCGCTGGCCGACAGAGTCTTGCGGTGGTCCGGCCCCGTCAGGCGATCCGGTCGATATCGAGCAGCATCCGCGTGACCTCCTCGCCGATATGGCGCACGGCCGTTTCGATCTGCTCGTCCGCCCTGGCGGAGTAGTTCAGGCGCATGCAGTTGCGGTATTTGCCCGAGGCGGAGAACAGCACGCCGGGGCCGATGCGGACGCCCTGGCTCAGCAGGCGCTCGTTGAGCCGGACGCTGTCGGCGTCTCCGGGTAGTTCCACCCAGAGCAGGAAGCCGCCCTGGGGGTAGCTGATACGGGTGCCGGCCGGGAAGTAGCGCTCGACCCAGGCGATCATCTGGTCGCGTCCCTGCTGGTACTGGGCACGCATGCGCCTCAGGTGACGGTCGTAATGCCCCTGGGCGATAAAGTCGGCGACGGCCAGCTGAGGCAGGCTGGCGCAGGCCGCGGTGCCGACGTATTTCATGTGCAGCACCTGTTCGCCATGACGCCCCGGCGCAACCCAGCCCACCCGCAGGCCCGGTGCCAGTGTCTTGGAGAAGGAGCTGCAGAGCATGACCCGGCCGTCGCCGTCGAACGACTTGAGGGTGCGGGGTCGGGGGAACTGGTAACTCAGATCGCCGTAGATATCGTCCTCGATGATGGCGACATCGAAACGCTGCGCCAGGCTGATCAGCCGGCGCCGGTTCTCCTCGGGCATGGTGTAACCGAGGGGTTGTTGCAGGTCGGCGTGACCTGGATCACCCGGATCGGCCACTTCTCCAGCGCCATCTCCAGCGCCTCCAGGCTGATGCCGGCGACCGGGTCCGTCGGAATCTCCATCGCCTTGAGTCCGAATGCCTTGATCGCCTGCATCGAGCCGTAGAAGCTGGGCGAGTCCACCGCGACCACATCCCCTGGCCGGGTCACGGCGCGCATGCTGGTGGACAGCGCTTCCTGGCAGCCGGTGGTAATGACGATATCGTCCGGGTGCAGGCGGCAGCCGGAGTCGATGCAGAGCCGGGCGATCTGCCGGCGCAGTTCAGGCGCTCCGCGCAGGCTGTCGTAGGCGAAGCCGCGCAGCGGATGGTCGGTCTTGCTGTCGGACAGGGCTCTTAGCAGGGGCTTGAGTGTCGGCGCGCCGATATCCGGCATGCCGCTGCCCAGGGCCAGCACGCCGGGCAGTTCGTTGGCACAGAGCAGCTCCATCACCTGTTCCCACTGGGAGACTTCGAGCGGTCGCTGCGCCGGCCGGCTGATGGCGGGCATCTGCGGGCTGGCCGGGCGCAGCCGGACGTAGTAGCCGGACTTGGGGCGGGCTTCGGCCAGCCCGCTTTCCTCGAGCAGGCGGTAGGCCTCCTGCACCGTGGCGATGCTGATGGCGTGTTCACGGCTCAGGGCGCGGATGGACGGCAGCCGGTCGCCACAGCGATAGTAGCCCTGCTCGATGCGCTGGCGCAGCTCATCGGCGACCTGTTCATAGAGTTTCATTACAGTTTCTCATTACAGATAGATAAAGCAGTACAGTTCGAGCTAAAGATAGCAGTACAGAGGCGGATCTTCCAAAACTGTATCGGTAAAATAAAGATATTTTGAATCTGTAATGGATTGGCAGCAGAGCTTAACCTGAGTCTCATCAACCGCAGGAGGGTGATGTCATGTTAAGTCTGGAATTCTTTCGTCGACTGTTCGAGATTCTGCGACGGGCCGCCGAGCGCAGCCGCTCACGCCGCCAGCTGCAGATGCTGGATGATCATATGCTGAAGGATATCGGCATCAGCCGCGCCGACGCCGTGCGCGAAGCCGACAAGCCTTTCTGGCGTCCCTGAAACCTCCGGCGGGCCCGGCTCCCGGGACCCATGACATGCAAGGAGTCTCCATGTCCACGTTCGAATATTACACCCTGGATGTGTTTACCGATCGTCCCTTTGCCGGTAACCCGCTGGCGGTGTTCCCCGATGCCGGCCCGCTGCCGGAGCACCTGATGCAGCAGATTGCACGGGAACTGAACCTGTCGGAAACCGTCTTCGTGGCGGGCCCGGAGGGGCGCAACCGCTTCCGGGTGCGGATCTTTACCCCCGGGGGCGAGATCCCCTTTGCCGGTCACCCCACTGTCGGGACGGCGCTGCTGCTGCAGCAGCTGGGTCGACTCGGCCGGCCGGAGGAGGGCGGGCCGGTGCTGATACAGCCGGTAGGAGACGTGCCGGTTTCGATTTCGGGCACGGGCCCGGAGGCGGTGGCCCGTTTTCGCACCGCCCGATTGCCGCAGATCGCGAGCAGCGTATTGAGTCGCGAAGACGCCGCCGCGCTGATCGGCCTCGCGCCCGAACAGCTGTGCGCCGATCCGGTGGTGGCGTCCTGCGGCACGCCCTTCCAGTTGCTGGTGCTGAGTGACCCGGAGGCGCTGCGGGTTGCTCAGCTGGACTTCGCGCTCTGGCGCCGGCTGCTGGCCGCTGATCCGGCCCCCGATATTTATATCTACGCCGTCACCGGCGACGACACGCTAAGGGCGCGGATGTTCGGGCCCGGCTTCGGAATTCCCGAAGATCCCGCGACGGGGGCCGCAGCCTCGGCGTTGGCCGGTTATCTGGCGCAGCAGTCGGGACGGGTCGGTACGTTTCGCTGGCGGATCGAGCAGGGCGTCGAGATGGGGCGTCCGAGCCAGATCGACACCGAGGTGCAGGTAGGCCCCGGGGGTGTCGAGGCGGTCCATGTCAGCGGCCAGGCGCGGCTGCTGAGCCAGGGGCGCTTTCTGCTCGAGTGACCGTCGTGGGCGCAATGGCTGAAATCGACGTCGAAAATCGCTATTCTTGGGCAAAGGCACAATTACAAGAAAACAGCGAGAGCGGCTTATGTTTCAGGAATTTCGCCATCTGCGCCTGCAGGATGCCTCCGACGTCGACCATCTGCTGGCGCCCTCCCAGGTCCGGCCTCCGGCGACACTGCGCAGTCCCGCGCTGGCGGTCATGACCGACTTCACCGAGATTTCGCCGGTGACGGTACCGGCCGGCTGGCAGATCGACACCGCGCTGGAATGGATGAAAAGTCAGCATGTTCGCATGCTGTTCGTGGTGGACGACCATGGCCATTTCGCCGGCGTGATCACCGCACGGGATATCGCCGGTGGCAAGGCGATGGCCTATGCCCGGCAGAACGGCATCGATCTCTCGGATGTGCAGGTGCGCCATATCATGGTCAGCCGCCTGACGATCCGGGCACTGACCTACGAGCAGGTTGCCGATGCGACGGTCGGCGACGTGATGCTGACGATGCAGGGCTCGGGCGATCAGCATGTCGTGGTGATCGACGAAGGTTATGCCGGCGTCAAGCGGGTGCGTGGCGTGATCTCCGCCAGCGATATCTCGCGCCTGCTCAAGGTCAGCTTCGAGGTGATGTACGAGGCCAAGACCTTCGCCGAGATCGAAAAGATCGTTGCCCACGGCGGTGAGCTCTGAGGGCGGAGTTTCGCTGCGGGGACGAACATTTTTCAACTTCGGGCAAAAAGCATTGCACCCTGACCACAGTGCTCTATACTCCGCGCCAAATTTAAGACATGCGAACCCGCACTGATTTATCACTGCGGGTTCGTGCTTTAGAGCGGCAAAGTCCTGAACCAACCGTCGACTGCAAAGAGGTACCGCACGCAATGAAGCTGCCTGAACATATTTCCCCCGAACAGTGGCAACGGGTGAAAGCGCTGGCCGATACCCGGGAAACGCCTTTTCTGGTGATCGACCTCGAGAATATCCGGGAGAAGTATCTGCAGCTGGTTCAGGGTTTTACCTATGCCCAGGTCTATTACGCGGTCAAGGCCAATCCGGCCGACGAGGTGATCGCGCTGCTGAACGAGCTCGGTTCTAAGTTCGATATCGCCTCGACCTACGAGCTCGACAAGGTGATGAAGCACGGTGTCTCGCCCGAACGCATCAGCTTCGGCAACACCATCAAGAAGGCCCGCGACATCCGCTATTTCCACGACCGGGGGTGACGCTCTTCGCCACCGATTCCGAGGCGGACCTGCGCAATATCGCGGCGCAGGCACCGGGTGCCCGGGTCTATATCCGCGTACTGACCGAAGGCTCGGAAGGGGCCGACTGGCCGCTGTCGCGCAAGTTCGGATGCAACCCGGAAATGGCCGTGGAACTTGCGGTGCTGGCCAGGGATCTGGGCCTCGAGCCGTACGGCATTTCGTTCCATGTCGGTTCTCAGCAGCGCGATATCGACGTCTGGGATGGCGCCATTGCCAAGGTTAAGGTGATTTTCGACCGTCTGCTGCATGAATACGGCATCGGCATGCGCATGGTCAACATGGGCGGCGGTTTTCCAGCCAGCTATCTGCAGAAGACCAACGAGTTCGCCACCTATGTCGAGGAGATCACCCGTTTTCTGCGCGAGGACTTCGGCGACGAGGCGCCGGAAATCATACTCGAGCCGGGACGTTCCCTGGTCGGCGATGCCGGGGTGCTGGTGTCCGAAGTGGTGCTGATCTCGCGCAAGTCGTCGTCGGCGCTGGAGCGCTGGGTCTACAGCGATGTCGGCAAGTTCAACGGCCTGATCGAGACGCTGGACGAGGCGATCAAGTATCCGCTCGGCACCGAGCGCGAAGCCGACGAGCGCGGCTGCGAAGAGGTGATACTGGCCGGTCCCACCTGCGACAGCGTCGACATCATGTACGAGAACTACCGCTACAGCCTGCCGCTCTCCCTCGAGAGTGGGGATCGCCTGTACTGGTTCTCCACCGGCGCCTACACCACCAGTTACAGCTCGATCGAGTTCAACGGTTTTCCGCCACTCGAGTACTATGTGATCTGAACGGTCCGGCGCTCCGGCGGCCCGGCGGCCCGGCACTCCGGCAGCCTGGCCGAAGCCGGATGAAGATGGCCGCGGCCGGGCTGCTGGCGGTATCGACGGCGCAGTTCTATTCTCCAGCAAGACTGTGCTATAACCGCACAATCAAAGCGTCATAAAACGCCAGTTTGAAAAATAAGGAGATTTTGATGCCTGAGCTGCTTGCAGGAGCAGAGGAGCTTGATGCGCTGGTCGCGGTCATCGACCAGACGGTGCTCTTTGTCAGTCCGCAACAAAGGGTCCACCACTGTTCACCGGGTGCGGCCGCCTGGCTGCAGCCGGAGCGGCTGGCGGGGCAGGCGCTCAGCGCGCTGTTTCCGGCCGATCTCTGCCAACTGATCAATACCGCCCAGGATCGGGCCCAGACCGAAGCCCGCCCGCAGACGCTGGAGCTGGAGCTGCGCCCCGAGCGATTGCCCGCCTGGCGCGCACTGGGACTGCGGGAGGTGCGCCGCTATCAGATGCGGGTGGTTTGCGCCGGCGATGGCTGGCTGCTCGTGCTCAAGGATCTGAGCGAGGCGCAGCATCAGACACGCGGCGGTGCATCCCAGACCCAGCGTGATCCGCTAACCGGGGCGTACAACCGCCGCGCCTTCATGCCGGTGCTGAGCCAGTCCCTGGCCCAGGCCCAGCGTTACGACTGGCCCTGCAGTGTGATGATGCTCGATATCGACGGTTTCGGCCGTATCAACGAGCGCTACGGTCTCGACACCGGCGACCGCCTGCTGCGGGCCCTGGTCGACGAGATGCTGGCGAAAAAGCGCGGTTCGGATTTCTTCGCCCGCTATGAAAACGACAGCTTCGTCATGTTCATGCCCGAAACCAACCTGAGTCAAGGGCTGCTGGCGGCGGCGCGGGTACGCAAGCTGGCCCTGGGGCTACACCTCGATACGCCGGACGGCGAGCTGGGTTTCACCCTCAGTATCGGCGTCAGCGCGATGACCGGGCCGGAAGACACCGTCGAATCCCTGATGGCCCGGGTCAGCGACAACCTCTATGTCGCCCGCCAGAGCGGCGGCGATCGCAGCGAAGGGGACAGCTGAGGCTCTGTTCGATCAGCCTTGTTCAGGCCCGTTATGCAACTGATCTTTCTTGGTACTTCGTCGGGTACACCGACCCGCCGCCGCAACGTGTCCGGGCTGGCGCTGTCGCTGCGCGGAGGCCGCGACTGGATTCTGGTCGACTGCGGCGAAGGCACCCAGCACCGGCTGCTGCGCACGCCGCTGTCGACCCAGCGGCTGCAGGCGATCTGCATCAGTCATGTACATGGCGATCACTGTTACGGGCTGCCCGGGCTGCTGGCCTCGGCCCAGCTCAACGGCCGCACCGCGCCGCTCAGCCTGATCGGTCCGGCTTCGCTGTGGGACTATCTGCAGGGCGTGATCGCCAGTACCGCGCTGCATCTCGATTTTCCACTTCACTTTCTCGACGTTGACCGGGTGCCGGCGGGCCTGGAGATAGGCGGCTTCGGGATATCCGCCTGGCCGCTGTCGCACCGGGTGCCGAGTTTTGCGTTCCGTTTCGTCGAAGCGTCTGTTCCGCTGCGCCTGCTCAGCGGGCGGCTGGAGCGGGACGGCATTCCGCGGGGGCCGCTCTGGGGTGCGCTGCAGCGGGGCGAATCGG
This sequence comes from Marinobacterium aestuariivivens, assembly GCF_042661465.1. Lineage (NCBI taxonomy): Bacteria > Pseudomonadati > Pseudomonadota > Gammaproteobacteria > Oceanospirillales > Oceanospirillaceae > Marinobacterium > Marinobacterium aestuariivivens. Next base: position 4,101,032 of record NZ_JBHSWE010000001.1, read on the forward strand.
TACAGCTGCCCGATGGTCTGTGCGTCGACGGCGCGGACTACACCAGGCCCGCCTGGCGTGCCCGCTCGGTGGTCGTCGGCGGCGACAACGACTGTCCCGATCTGCTGGGCGAAGCCTGTAGCGACGCCGACCTGCTGGTCCATGAAGCGACCTATGACGAGGAGATACGGGTCCGTATCGGGCCGGAGCCGATGCACAGCAGTGCCGCGCGCGTCGCGGCCTTTGCCGAACGGCGGGGGCTGCCCCACCTGGTCCTGACCCATTTCAGTCCGCGTTATCAGAAGGGAGGGGGCCGCGGGCTGCCGCTGGCCCGCCTCGAGCAGGAAGCCCGGGAGCGTTACAGCGGCGACCTCTGGCTGGCGGAGGACTACGACTGCTTCGAACTGGATCGCAACGGCCGCCTGCAGCACTCGAACCTGCTGCGTTGAGCGGCCTTTTTCAAATCAGAGGCGGACGATGTCCGGATGCGTCTCCAGGGTGCGGACCAGCTGCTGCATCTCCGCGTCGGTACCGATGCTGATGCGCAGGTGATTGTCGATCAGCGGGCGGCTGAAGTGGCGCACCAGCAGACCGTTGGCGCGCAGGTAGCCCATCAGTTCGGCGGCCTCGAGGTAGCGGTGGCTGGCGAACAGGAAGTTGGTGCGCGACGGCACTACCCTGAAGCCCAGGGCTTCGAGCTCGCCGGTCGTCCAGTCCCGGGTGGCGACGATACGCGCCGTGGTATCGCGGAAATAGGCATCGTCCTCGATCGCCGCGACGCCGGCGCTGATCGCCAGCATGTCCAGCGGATAGGAATTGAAGCTGTTCTTGACCCGCTCCAGCCCTTCGATCAGCGCCGGGTGGCCGATCGCGAAGCCGATGCGCAACCCGGCCAGGGAGCGGGACTTCGAAAAGGTCTGCACCACCAGCAGATTGTCGTAACGCCCGGTGAGGCTTACGGCGCTTTCGGCACCGAAATCGACATAGGCTTCGTCCACCAGCACCAGGGACTCGGTGTTGCGTTTCAGCAGCCGCTCGATCTGGTCGAGGTCCAGGGCGCGTCCGGTTGGTGCATTGGGGTTGGCGAAGATGATGCCGCCGTTGCCCTGGTCGTAGTCCTCCAGCGCGATGCTGAAGTCGTCGCGCAGCGGGATCCTGCGATGCTCGATGCCGTACAGGTTGCAGTAGACGTCGTAGAAGCTGTAGCTGATGTCCGGCATCAGCAGAGGCTGTGGCTGACGAAAGAACGCCATGAAGCTGTGGGCCAGGACTTCGTCGGAGCCGTTGCCGACGAAGACCCGGTCACGGCTGACGCCATGGTGGTCCGCGAGTGCCTGCTTCAGCCGGCCGGCATCCGGGTCCGGGTACAGGCGCAGGCGTTCGAGGTCGAACGACTGCAGCGCCTGCATCACCTTCGGCGAGGGCGGGTAGGGGTTTTCGTTGGTGTTCAGCTTGACGATCTGCTGTTCCTTCGGCTGCTCGCCCGGTACATAGGGCACCAGCTGCCGGATGGCGTCACTCCAGTACTTGCTCATTGCGATGGCTTCGTAAAGTAGGTTGAAGAAGCGGGAAGGCAGCAAGAATAGCAGATCGCCACCTTGCGCGCCTAGGCAGACCTCTGAGCAGAGGCTCGGGCGGGTTCTTGCGCGGCGGATCGGACGGCCGGGTCTTGATGAGGATTTATACCGTTATCTAAAGCGGTAGCGTGCAGAAGGCCGAAAAATGGCAGGGGGGCGACGATTCACGTTGACGGCAGAAAGGGCAGCCGACGTCCCACAGGCACCGGGGGCGCCGGCTGGTCCGGATCGGCCCCGCCCCTGGCGGGGTGGCGCAGACCCGTATAATCAGAACGCGTCGGCGGCTGAAAGTTCAGGCGGTTGAGTGAACAGTCTCCCGTTGACAGTTTGTAGGATGGGGGAGCGATGCGTCTGCAATGCATTAGCTGCCTTCTGCAAGTTACGGGCATCGCGCAACCCATCATATCGATCGTTTTGCAGATCGAATGGTGTCGGCTGGCAGCGGGTTTTGTTGGGTTGCGCAGCTTCGCCGCTCCACCCAACCTACGAGGAACCACATCGCGCAACCCGTCAATGAGGATAGCGGCAGTCCACCGTTATCGGGGCATCGCCCTGACCGCCTGAAGGCCTGGTCTTTCTGCTATAATCGCCGGCCTGTTCAACCCTGCTCCGGGTTTGCGACCCGGACCGCAAGATGGAATGACCATGTCCCAGACCGTTGTGTGTGCGCTGTACAAGTTCGTGACCCTCGAAAACTACGAGGAGATTCGCCAGCCCCTGCTGGATGTGATGGAGAGGAAGGGGTGCGCGGCACCCTGCTGCTCGCCCATGAGGGGATCAACGGCACCGTGGCCGGCTCGCGCCAGTCGATCGATGCACTGCTGGACTGGCTGCGTGCCGACGACCGGCTTGCCGAACTGTCCTGGAAGGAGTCGCTGACCGACGAGATGCCTTTCTATCGCACCAAGGTGAAGCTCAAGAAGGAGATCGTCACCATGGGGGTCGAGGGAATCGATCCCCGACAGGTGGTCGGCACCTATGTAAAACCCCGCGATTGGAACGCCCTGATCGCCGATCCGGACGTGCTGGTCGTCGATACCCGCAACGACTACGAGGTGCAGATCGGCACTTTCAGGCGTGCGGTCAATCCACAGACCGAAACCTTCCGCGAGTTTCCGGCTTATGTGAAAGAGAAGCTGGACCCCGCGCGGCACAGCAAGGTGGCGATGTTCTGTACTGGCGGTATCCGCTGCGAGAAATCGACCGCCTACCTCAAGGAACAGGGGTTCGACGAGGTTTATCATCTGGAGGGCGGTATTCTGAAGTACCTTGAAGAGGTACCCGAGGAAGAGTCGCTCTGGCAGGGCGAGTGCTTCGTGTTCGACAACCGCGTGTCGGTCAACCACGCACTGGAAAAGGGTTCCTACGAACAGTGCCACGCCTGCCGTATGCCGATAACCGCCGAGGATATGGCCAGCGCCCGCTATATGGCGGGTGTCAGTTGCCCGCATTGCTTCGACAGGCTGTCGTCGGAGCAGCGCCAGCGTTTCGAGCAGCGCGAGTTGCAGGTACGGCTCGCGCGTCAGCGCGGCGAAGCCCATCTGGGTGCCGATGCGGCCGACGCCATCGAACGGCGGCGGGCACTGAAAAAGCGTCAGCGCGAGGAGCAGGTCCGGCAGCAGGGCTAAAAGTCGGATGCAATTTTCGGGTGCTCTCGTCGGTCATAGAGGTAAGGTCCTCACAAGGAGGGCGGTGAGTCCAACGACAGGAAGTGGCTGATGAAGGCACGCAGCGCCAGGCGCCATCGCTGGAACAACCGGTTGCAGACCCTGCTGCTGGTGGGGGCCATGTCGCTGATTCTGGCGCTCAGTGCCTGGTTGCTGCTGGGCGAGACCGCTTGGTGGCTGGCGCTGGTATCGCTGGGTATGGTGTTGCTTTTTGCGCCACGGATGCCGGTGGAATGGATGCTCAGAGGCGCTGGCGCGCGGCCGCTGAGGCCCGGCCAGGCGCCGGAGCTGAACCGCCTGGTCAGGCAGCTGGCGGGGCGTGCCGGGCTGGAGCAGCCACCGCAGCTGTTCTGGCTGCCCGGGACGGTGCCCAACGCCTTTACCGTCGGCGATGGCCGGCGGGCGTCGATCGCGCTCAGCGACGGCCTGTTTCGCCTGCTCGATTATCCCGAGCTGGCCGGTGTGCTGGCCCACGAGATCAGTCATATCCGCAATCACGATATCCGTCTGATGACGCTGGCCGACACGGTGACGCGCATCACCCAGATGCTGTCGATGCTGGCGCAGCTGTTGCTTCTGCTGTGCATTCCCCTCTGGCTGTTCGGGCTGGTCGCGGTGTCCTTTACCGGTGTTGCGCTGTTGATACTGGCACCGGTGATCAGTGCGCTGCTGCAACTGGCGCTGTCCCGTTCGCGGGAATACCGGGCCGACCTCGATGCCTGTGAGCTGACCGGAGATCCCGGCGCACTGGCCCGCGCGCTGCAGAAGCTGGAGTGGCAGGAGGGTCACTGGCTGCGGCGCCTGATCTGGCGCCGAAAGCCCGACAGCGCGCCGTCGCTGCTGCGCAGCCACCCGCCGACCGATGAGCGGATCCGTCGATTGCTCGCCCAGGCGCGGGCGCGCCGTGCGCCCCTCTTTCCCGAGGACGGGCCGGGCGGGAGAGGTTCCGGCACCGATCTTTTCCATCGCCGTTAACGAGTGGGCTTCATCTTGGCGGTTGGAGCCGCCGCCCCGGTGGGAATAACCCCCGTGCCGAATTTGTTCGCCTCGGGGCGAGGCGCCTACAAGGTTGTGCGGCTGTGCTATTACCGTCAGGCCGGCAGGGTCGGGAAGCCTGCGCGCGGGCCCATGTCCTGGCGGTCGCGCGGGAACAGCGGCGGGCTCTGCATATAGACCGTCAGCAGCTGGCCGAGGGATTCCAGGGCGTTCCAGTGGATACGCTCCCAGCCATGGGAAGCGTCGATGCCGAAGGTGATCAGGGCGGTGCGCAGGTCGTTGCCGGCCTCGATGGCGGCGGCGCTGTCGGAGCGGTAGTAGCGGAAGATGTCGCGCTGATGCGGGATGCCGAACTCCTTGCACAGCTGGATCAGGCGGTGGGTCAGGTGGTAGTCGAAGGGGCCGACCATATCCGCCATGGCGATGGTGACGCCGAACTCGCTGGAGTTCTGACCCGGTGCCGTGGTGCCGTTGTCGATCGTGAGCATTTCGGCCACGTCCTGGTGTAGTGCCGCCGAGGCGCCGCTACCGATCTCCTCGGAGATGGTGAACAGCGGATGGAGGTCAACCGGCAACCTGACGTTGCTCTCCTTGACGGCCTTGATGGCACCGAGCAGCACCGCCGCACCGGCCTTGTCGTCCAGGTGTCGCGAGTTGATGAAGCCGTTCGGCGTGATCTCGGCACCGGAGTCGATGGCGACAAAGTCGCCGACATGGATACCGAGCCGGAGCAGGTCGTCCAGCGAGTAGGCGATCTCGTCCAGGCGCAGCTCGATATGGTCCCAGCTGCAGGGCTGATTGTCGATCTCCGGACCAAAGGTATGGCCGGAGGCTTTCAGCGGCAGCAGGGTGCCGCGAAACTGGCGGTCGTCGGAAAACAGGGTGCAGCGCGCGCCTTCGGCGAAGCGGGCGTTCCAGTGCCCCACCGCCACCACCTCGAGCCGGCCGTTGGGCTTGAGCCCCTTGACCATGGCACCAAGCGTATCGATATGGGCCACCAGCGCGCGGTCCGGACTTTTTCTTGCCCGGCAGCGAGGCGCGGATGGCGCCGCGGCGGGTGATCTCCATCTCGACACCCAGGCTCTCGAGCTCTTCGCACACCAAGTGCACGACGCGGTCGGTATAGCCGCTCGGCGACGGCGTGTGCAGCAGCCGCAACAGCAGTTCCAGGGTGTATTCCTGATCGATCTTCAAGGGTTCCATATCAGGGCCTCGCAATGGTTTGCGGGAAAAGCAGGTCGATAAAGCGCTCCGCTGTCGGCTGGGGCTCGTGGTTGGCCAGGCCCGGCCGCTCGTTGGCTTCGATGATGACGTAGTCGGGCCCCGCGACATCCGGTACCAGGAAGTCGAGCCCGGTTACCGGTATGTCGATGGCCTCGGCCGCGCGTATCGCCGCCGCTTTCAGGGTCGGGTGCAGTTTCGCCGTGACATCATGGATGGTGCCGCCGGTGTGCAGGTTGGCCGTGCGGCGCACCTGCAGCTTCTTGCCGTAGGGCAGGGTGTCGTCGAGCTGATAACCGGCTTCGTCGACGCAGCGCAGGGTCTCGCCGTCGAGGGGGATCCGGCTCTCGCCGCCGGTCGCGGCCTGGCGGCGTCGGCTCTGCTTGTCGATCAGCGCACGGATGCTGTCGCTGCCGGTACCGGTAATGACGGGCGGCCGGCGTACCGCGGCGGCAACCACCTCGAAGCCGATGACGATGATACGCAGGTCCTGGCCCTCGACGAACGCCTCGACGATGACGTCCTCGCAATAATGCCGTGCCGCTTCGATGGCATCGTGCAGCGCCTGGTGCTGGCGCACGTCGACGCTGATCCCCTGGCCCTGCTCGCCCCGCACGGGTTTGACCACCACGGAACCGTGGCGGGTGAGGAAATCGTCCGCCGGCGCGCTGTCCTCGCGCAGACGCAGCTGCTCCGGGACCCGCAGGCCCGCCTGGCGCAGGATCCGCTGGGTGACGACCTTGTTGTCGCAGCGGCTCATGGCCACGGCATGGGTCAGCTCGCTGAGGGACTCGCGGCACACCAGGCTGCGTCCCCCAGGTGCAGTTCGAAATACCCCTCCTCGGCATCCAGTACCCGCACGCCGATGCCCCGGCGCTGGGCCTCGCGCACGATCAGCTTGGCGTAGGGGTTGAGTGCCTCTTCCGGCGGCTCGCCGATGAACAGCGGCTCGTTGAAGGCGTTCTTGTATTTCAGCGCGAAGGTGTCGATGCGCTTGAAGCCGAGCTTGCGGTAGAGGCGGATGGCATGGCGGTTGTCGTGCATCACCGACAGGTCCATATAGTGCCGGTCCAGCGCCTTGAAGTGCTCCGCGAGCTGTCGTGTCAGGGTTTCGCCGACCCCGGGATATTCCGCCTGGGCGTCGACGGCCAGGGCCCAGAGGCTGGAGCCGCCCTGGGGGTCGCCGAAGGCGCTGACATGATCGACGCCGGTGACGGCACCGATGATGCGGCCCGAATGCTCGTCCTCGGCCACGAGGTAGCAGAGGCCATGGTTGTCGCGGCTGGCCAGCACGAAGTCGGCCGGCGGCGGCACCATCTGGCGGCGGCGATAGAGGTTGTGAACCTCTTCGGCGTCCTCGGCCGTTTCCACATGGCGGGTGCGAAATCCCCGATGCGGATCCGTGGCGGGGCGGTAATCGTCCAGCTTCAGCCGGAAGGCGTGCGAGGGATCGAGAAACAGCTCCTGCGGCGCCAGCGAGATCATGATATGGGGATCCGTGACGTACATCGCGATGTCCCGCTTGCCAGGGCTTCCTCGCGCATGGCGGCGAGCAGCTCTTCGGGGCTGTTGAAGGTATGGGCGAACAGCAGGCGCCCCCAGCCACAGTCGACGATGGCGTTGTGTCTCGGCAGGTCGCCGGGGTTGGGCTCGCTGTTGTCCAGGGTCATGGGGTGCAGGGGCTCCTGGGTCATGTCGGTCTGCCTCAAATGCCGTGGGTCTGCAGCCAGAACTCGAGCAGTGCGACCTGCCAGAGCTTGGAGCCGCGCAGTGGTGTGATGTGGTCCTCCGGCGCCTCGAGCAGCGTTCGGAGGTATTCCGGCCGGACGAGTCCGCGATCCCGGGCAGCCTGCCGATTCAGAATCTGCTGCACGAACTCGAGGTATTCGCCGCGGATGTACTTCAGTGCCGGTACCGGGAAATAGCCCTTGGGCCGGTCTATGACGCCCGCCGGTATCACCGCACGCGCCGCTTCCTTGAGCACGTACTTGCCGTCTTCGCGTACCTTGTGTTCGGGCGGGATGCGGGCCGCGAGCTCGACCAGCTCGTGGTCGAGGAAGGGCACGCGGGCCTCGAGGCCCAGGCCATGGTCATGTTGTCGACCCGCTTGACCGGATCGTCGACCAGCATGATGTGGCTGTCGAGGCGCAGCGCCTTGTCGATCGCCGTGGCGGCGCCGGGCTGCGCGAAGTGGGACTCGATGAACTGGCGACTGTAGTCCTCGGACAGCCACTCGGGGCTCAGCAGGCGGGCCATGCCTGCCTGGTCGCGGTCGCAGAAAACGCGGGCATAGTCGCTCACCGGATCCTGGCTGGTGGCCAGCGGCGGGTACCAGTGGTAGCCGCCGAACACCTCGTCGGCGCCCTGGCCGCTCTGGACCACCTTGACGTGCTCGGCGACCTTCTGCGACAGCAGAAAGAAGCCGATCACGTCGTGGCTGACCATCGGTTCGCTCATCGCCCGCACGCATTCCTGAAGCGACGGCAGCAGGCGGCTGCTGTCGACGAACAGCTGATGGTGCTCGGTGCCGAAGTGGTCGGCGATCAGGTCCGAGTATTTGAATTCGTCGCCGATCTCGCTGCCGACGGTTTCGAAACCGACCGAGAAGGTGTTGAGATTCTGCTGGCCCTGTTCGGCCAGCAGGCCGACGATCAGGCTCGAGTCGAGGCCGCCGGAGAGCAGTACGCCGACCGGCACGTCTGCCTCCAGGCGACGCTTGACGGACAGCCGCAGCTGGTCGAGCACCCGCTCTTTCCAGTCCTCGAAGCCCAGGTGCCTGTCCTCGTCCCGGCGTTCGTAGGACGGCGCCCAGTAGCTGTGTTCCCGTGCCCGGCCGCTGGCGTCGTATTCGCGGATACTGGCCGGTGCCAGTTTGCGTACGCCGGTCAGCAGGGTGCGGGGCGCCGGTACCACGGCGTGGAAGCTGAAATAGTGGTGCAGTGCCACCGGGTCCAGGGTCTTGTCGATATCGCCGCCGGCCAGCAGCGCCGGCAGGGTCGAGGCGAAGCGCAGGCGCGGACCCTGCTCGCTGTAATAGAGCGGCTTGATGCCGAGGCGGTCGCGGGCCATGACGACGCGCCCGCTGTCACGGTGCCAGACGGTAAAGGCGAACATGCCCTGCAGATGTTGCACGCAGTCGGTATCCCAGGCATGGAACGCCTTGAGGATCACCTCGGTATCGCCGTGGGAGAAGAAGCGGTAGCCCATCCCCTCGAGTTCGCTGCGCAGTGCGCGGTAGTTGTAGATGCAGCCGTTGAAGACGATGCCGAGCCCGAGGTCGTTGTCGACCATCGGCTGCTGGGCATGCTCGCTCAGGTCGATGATCTTCAGGCGTCGGTGACCGACCGCGAGATTGTTCATCTGGAACAGGCCGGCGCCGTCGGGTCCGCGCGGGGCCAGGTTGTCATTCATTCGGGAGACCGCCGACAGGTCGGCCGGGGTTTGGTCAAAACGGATTTCGCCGCAGATACCACACATAAAGTCAGGCTCTCGTCGATTCAGGTATGAAGGCGCCGCAGGGGGCGTCGGGGAGGGGGTGTGCCTGCCTGGTTGTTGTACGGAGGTGCCTCTATCGGATTCCATGTAAGTCCAGGGCGCGATTATTATTTCGTGTTCAAAATAACATAGCACCATTGAAGTCGCAAAAGACGCCACCTTTTCCGGTTATGCCATTTTTTCTTGAAGTTATTGTTAATAAAGGCAAGTTTTTAACATTCGTGATGAAAAGGCGCGGTCGCTGGCAACGGCGTGCGCTGCTGGACGGGTTTCGAAGGGGAGAGCCGCGGTGGCGGTCCTGGCGGACCGCCACCGCTTCGACAGAAGGGCGGCGAGGCGGGTTATTCCTGTTCCAGCGCTTCGCGTATGGTCTGGATAACGCGGGTGGGCAGGCGGCGCAGGGTCAGGGTCTGGCCCTCTTCGTCGAACAGGATGTCGCGGTCGGATTCCTTCGGGCCCAGGGAGCGGCGGGCAAAATCCAGTTGCCAGTTGTCCGACTTGGTCTTGACCTTGCCCAGGGCTCTGAGGGTACCGCTGTGGGGCTGGAACTCCTGCGTTACCTGATAGGGTTCGGTATTGGCGAACTGGCCGAAGGTGGTACCGGAGGATTCGGCCTGTTCCGGCGGGATATAGGCATCGAACAGCCGCTCGATCTCGTTCAGCGAGGCGTGCTGCTTGTCTTCGCGCTGGCGCTCGAGGTAGCTGACCACATCTTCGACCACCTCGTCCTTGCGTTCGTGCAGCTGACGCTGGTTGCAGTAGTCGCGGGTGGCGCGGATCAGTTCGCGGGTGCAATGGCTGGCCGGTACGGCTTCGCTGCAGCCGAACGCGCCGGGGAAGTCCTGGCCGACACTGCCGTTGCGCTTGCCGGGCACGAAGCTCAGGTAGCTGTCCTGCCCACGCTCCAGCCGGGTCAGGTTGACCCGCAGCGCCTGAACCAGGCGCTCGGCCGCCAGAATCCGGGTTTCGACCGGTTGCAGCGTGGCGTCGAGCCCGAGGCGGGTTTCGTGCTCCAGCAGGGCCAGCAGCAGATAATGGTAGCGGTCGCTCTGGTATAGCAGGCATACCAGTTGGCTGTCCTGTTCATCGTCCGGTTGCTCCGCTGAGGCGCTTTCGAGCAGCCGTGACAGGGCGACATCCGCGAGGTTGCCGAGGTCTGCCTCGTCGAGGGCGCCGGTCATCGCCAGCAGTGCGCCGGCAAAGGGGTGTTCCTGCAGGCTTTCTTCACCGAAGGCGCCATGGGTCAGGGCCGAGCGGCGCCCGAAGCTGCCACTGACCGCTTCGAACAGCTGTTGTACGCAGGGGCTGGCTGGATCCAGCTCGCGACGGTCGCCGGCTGCCCGGCTGAGGGCTCGGATCTCGATTTTTTTCAGTTCCATGACACTTCCAACGCGGATTTGGGACCGCATGATTTTACGTCAAAGGCATGGCGCGGCGCGAGTCGCGACTGCCGGGTCGGCGGATGGATGCCCGGCGTCGGAGCAGGAAGAGAGGACACGGAAAACGATCGATTGAAGCGGAAGGATACTCGCTGGAGAGGGCCTGATCTTCAATTCCCGTACTACATCCGTGCCGCTTAAGCTTAGACCGGAAGGTCAGAATTTTTCCAGCGTTTTTTGAAAACAGACTTTTTGTATGCAGCTTATGCGTGACGGCAGCCGCGGTGCCGGCGGCTATAAGACAACAGGCTCCGGACACCGCCCGAAGCCATCTGCTCAGTCGAAATAATTTTCGTCATATCCGCTGCTGATCTGGCGCGCCAGCAACCGTTCTTCCATGCGCTCTTCTATCTGGCGGCGCTTCTTGCTGTTGTAGCTGACTTTTTTGACGCGGTTGCCGCCGTCTTTTTCATCAAACTCTTCGTCCCAGTCCTCGATATCGTCCATGGGGACTTGATCGACACGAATCTTGGTGCCCATCGGCTCTCGTTCTCACATCTCAGGTTGCTATCAGGCGGTCAAGGACGGACCGCCGGTTGAAAACGTATCGAGGCGGACCGGCTGGGGGTTGACAGTCCGCTGCGCCTCTTTTCGGCGAATATATAGCAGCTTCGAAGCCCTGGTAAAGAGAATTTTCCGGACTCGTCGATATTTTTTTCCATCGGGCGCAACCGCAGCAGCCAGGCGGCCTGCAGAGCGGTCGGGTGGTTGTGGGCAGGGCTTTGACATGGCATTGGGCAGGCGGTGGCACTAGATGAAAATTTTTCGAGTTCCATGTCTTGGGCCAGGCAGTGGCGAGGGGATAGAATGCGCCCTCGCAGTACAGGAAGCCCGCCATGACAGGGATATGCAGCCACTGTAAAAGACTCATCGACTCAGCCTTCGAGACCCGGCCCCACGACGCTCTGGTCTACAAGGGGCAGGGTGCCGAGGGTGATCTCTACCGTTGCAGCCTCTGCGGCAGCTGCTTCGAGTTCACCACGGAACATATCTACCTGCTGGGCGTCGATGCCGTCCTTCCCGAGTCCTTGCTGCCTCCCGCCCGACGAGCCTGAGCGCATGCGCCACGCCCCCGGCATCAAAATACCGGATCAAGGGGGCCGGCCACAAGCGCCATTCCTGTCCGAAAGCCCTTGAGTGCTCCTGAAAAGCCCGCTGGCCGGTCGCTCGAAAGTGCAGCGCTCAGTAGTCCAGATAGTCATCATCGAAGACGTCGCGTATCTGCTGTTTCAGCGCGCGCTCTTCGAGCAGCTGCTCGATCCTGCGTCGGGCGGCGGGGTCGATGGTTTTGCGTTTGGGCTTGTCCTCGTCTTCAATAATCGGTTCCGAGTCCCAATCCACGATATCGTCTTCGTCGGTGAGGTCCTGGCTCTTGTGTTTCTTGCTCATGACACTGCTCTCGATATCTGATCCGAATGCAAACATAGTGAGGCCCGCGGTTTCGCAAGGGGCTCGTGCGAGCGGCGGCCAGTACCGGAAAGGGGCCGGTCGGCGCCTGTTACCCCATTATTATGGAACAGATCCTGATGCTTGCCGCATTCCCCTGCGGATGAATCGGCAGGGGGATGTGGGGCGGCTCAGCGGGGGCTGAAACCGAGGCCTTGAAAAAGCCGGGCGAGAATGCCGGCAGCTTCGTCGCGCTGCTGTCGCGAGTCGTACAGCAGTACCGTGTCGCCCTCGGAATAGTAGGCTCCCAGTAGTGCCGGAAGCCGGGTTCCGGCACGGAATGCCGATCGATTGGTCAGTCCGTTGCACTCGAACGAACCCGGTCGCTGGGGATCGTATACCCAGCGTCCGCCGAGCCAGGTCGGAGGCCTGCCTGCATCGATGGCGAAGCACAGGCGTGCCGGGCGCAGTACCAGCGCAAAATGGCGGCCCAGCTTCGAGTCTTCCAGGCGCAGCGACGTGGCGGTGGTATGGCCGCTGAGGCTCCAGGCCACGAAGCCGCTGTCGCCGCGGTCGTTGCGGAACAGCATCATCAGCCGGTCCCGCTTGGGCGACCAGTGGCTGCCGAGGTAGGTATAGTCCCGTGCCAGGATTTCGGCGTGGCGGCTATCGTACAGCGCCTGGCGGTAGTAGCTTTCGAGAAAGGCGCGGGCCAGTTCCTCGTCGCCGGTCATGATCGAGTCCAGCTGCGGATCCACCGGGTCCGGATGAATCCGCGTTTCGCGCTGGGGCGGTTCGGCAGGTGCCGGCGCGGGCACGGGCTCGGGTGCGGTCGGTGGAGGGGTGCCGGCACAGCCGGCCAGCAGGCCGAGCAGCAGTAGCGCAATGGGCAGACGCATGGAAAGAGTCCTTGGTGAGTGTTTCTGTAGTCCGTCAGACGGTATTGTAAGGCAGTCGGCGGCATTTGACAGTCGCGGCCGAAGGCGTTGTTTTGATCCCCATTAATGTTGCGGCTGCGATATGGCCTAGAATTAGCCATCATCCGTCTGAACCCGGAGCGGGGTATCCTGCATCGAAGCCGACGGATCCCGGGGTGTGCGTTCAGTCAGAACAGGAAGTGCCGAGTGTCGACCCAATACCTCAAGCGATTTTTCAAGCCCGATTCCATTGCCGTATTCGGGGCGTCCGAGCGGGCCGACAGCATGGGTGGTGCCGTGCTGCAGAATCTGCGCGCCGGCGGCTTCCCGGGTGAACTGATCGCGGTCAATGCCCAGGGTACAGCCAGGTCCATGGCGTACCCTGCGTCAAGAGCGTCAGCGAGCTGCCGAGCATGCCGGATCTCGCCATCATCTGCTCGCCGCCCCATACCGTGGCCGATATCATCCGCAAGCTCGGTGCACACATGGTCAGGGCAGCGCTGATCCTGACCGGCGGTCTCTCGATCCGTGACAGCAAGACCGAGCGCTCGTTGCATGAAGAGGTGCTCGATGCGGCACGCCCCTATGGCATCCGTATCCTGGGTCCCGATTGCATGGGGCTGCTGGTGCCGGGGTCGCAGATGAATGCCAGCTATGCCCATGTCAATATCCGCATGGGCAAGGTGGCCTACGTCGGTCAGTCGGGACTGATCGGTACGGCGATGATCGACTGGGCCAATGGCCAGGAGATCGGTTTTTCCCACTTTCTGACCCTGGGTGACAGTGTCGATGTCGGCATGCCGGCGATCATCGACTATCTCGCCAAGGATCCCTATACCCATGCCATACTGCTGCAGCTGGACCGGATGACGGGGCGGGCAAGGGACTTTCTTTCCGCGGTGCGGGCGGCCTCGCGCAACAAGCTGGTGCTGGTGCTCAAATCCGATATCGTGCAGGACGACCAGCACCATACGGTGCTTGCGCCGGGCGTCCATGACGAGGACCTGGTCTATGATGCTGCGCTGCGCCGTGCCGGGGTGTTGCGCGTCGAGAGCTCGGACCAGCTGTTCAACGCGCTGGAGACGCTGTCGCGCATGAAGCCGATGCGCGGCGAGCGTCTGGCGATTGTCTGCAACGGCATGGGGCCCAATGCGCTGGCGACCGACCGTTTGCTCAGGAGTCGCGGGCAGTTGGCGCAACTCGCGGACGAGACCCGCGAAGCCCTGGCGGCTCTGCTGCCGGGTTTCTGGAATCAGCGCAATCCCGTGGATCTCAATGCCGATGCCACGCCCGCCCGTTTTGCCGAGGCGGTGCGCCTGCTGACACGGGATCCGGGCGTGGATGCGGTGCTGGTGATCCATGCGCCGACCTGGCCTGCGCCCGGTGTCGAAACCGCCGAGGCGGTCATCGAGGCGGCCCGCAAGACCCCGCGCAACGTGCTGACCTGCTGGATGGGTCGGGCCACCGCGATCGCCGCACGCAACCGTTTCAATACGGCCGGAATCGCGACCTTCATCACGCCGGAGGAGGCGGTCGATGCCTTCATGCAGATGGTCGAGTACAGGCGCAACCAGGAGGTGATGCGCCAGACGCCGGCGCCCTATCTGGAGCAGAACAGCCAGAACCATCTGCGCGCGCGCGCGCTGGTCGAGGCGGCTCGGGAGGAGGGCGCGATTACCTGCGTCATGCCGAGGCCTGCGAGCTGCTCGATCTTTACGATATCCCCGTGGCCCACAGCTACTATGCCGACAGTGTCGAGGGGGTCGTCGATATCGCCAAGCGCCTCGGAGGCTCGGTGGCGGTGCGCGCGCTTCACAGCGAAAACGTCTACCCGTTCAGCTACGACGACAGGGGCCGGCAGCGCTGGCGGGATCTGGCGCTCGATCTCTACTCGATCAACGAGGTCAAGCATGCCACCACCCGGCTCGAGTACCGGGTGCGGGAGCGTTTCTCCGACGATCAGATCATGGGCTTCTGCGTGCAGCAGATGAAACGCGGTTTTCAGTCGCTGCAGATCAATGTCGGGGTAACGCGGGATCCTACTTTCGGTCCGCTGCTGCTGTTCGGAGCCGGCGGCTATGCCGTGGACGTACTGGCCGATCGCCAGCTGATGCTGCCGCCGCTGAATCTGGCACTGGCCCAGGCGCTGGTCCGCAGCTCCCGTGTCTGCGAAATCATCAGCGAGAACAGTTACCAGGTGGAGCGTGATATCGAGCAGCTCTGCGAACTGCTGATCAAGCTGTCTGAAATGGTGGTGGATCTGCCGCAACTGACCGGGCTCGAGATCAATCCGCTGTTGCTCAACAAGCGCGGTCTGCTGGCGGTGGATCTGGCGGTGTCGATCGGCCCACCCGCCTGCCTGGCGATCTCGCCCTATCCCGAACACCTGAGCGAGTCGATCCGGCTGCGCCGTTCGGGCAGGCCTGCCGTGGTGCGCGCGATTCGTGGCGAGGACGAGCCGGATCATCTCGAGTTCTACAGGCACCTGAGCCCGGAGTCGATCCGGCTGCGCTATTTTTACAGCCGCGGTGTGCCGACCCACCAGGAGCTGGCGACCTGGACCCAGATCGATTATGACCGGGAGATGGCCTTTATCGTATCGGCACCGCGGCTCGATGGCTTGCCGGGCAACGAAACCCTCGGTGTGGTGCGTGCGGTAACCGATGCGGACAACGTGCGCAGCGAGTTTTCGATCGTGATTCGGGACGACCTCCAGGGCGAGGGTCTGGGCGTGATACTGATGCAGAAAATCATCGACTATTGCCGCAGGCGCGGTACCCTGCAGCTCTACGGCTCGACACTGCCGAGCAACAAGGGCATGCAGGGACTGGCCCGCAAGCTGGGATTCAGTACCCGTTTCAATGCCGAGGAAGACGTGGTCGACATGAAGATGATGCTCAACGAACCGACCGAAGAGTGGCAGATGTACCGGTTGCAGCAGTGAGGCGGGAATGGACGGAATGCGACAGCAGGTTGGCATGACGGCCGGGCCCGGGGCCTGAGCGATGCAGAGCGGATCTGGCAGGTGGTGGCATTGATACCGCCGGGGCGGGTATGCAGCTACGGCCAGGTGGCGCTCCTGGCGGGACTGCCGCGCCGGGCGCGGCTGGTGGGGCGGGTGCTAAGCCGCTTGCCGAAAGACTCGGGGCTGCCCTGGCATCGGGTGCTCAATGCCCGTGGCGAGATATCGCTGCCGGCGGGCAGCGACGGCGCCCTGCAGCAGCGCCGGCGACTCGAGGCCGAAGGCGTCTGTTTTATCCGCGGCCGGGTGCCGTTGCGTTCTTTTCTCTGGGACGGTGCCTGAAGCCGGGGATCAGCCGCCGCAATAGAGGTCGTGCAGCGTCTCGATGACGCGTGTAGCCCGGTCGCCGTCCAGCGAGTAGTAAATGGTCTGGGACTCGCGCCGGGTGCGGACCAGGCCATCGTTGCGCAGCACCGCCAGGTGCTGCGACAGGGCCGACTGGCTGAGGTCGAGGCTCTGGTTCAGTTCACCGACCGACAGTTCCCGGCCCTGCAGGTAGCAGAGGATCAGCAGGCGGTGCTCGTTGCTCAGGGCGCGCATTAACCGGGCGGCCTGGGCGGCGTTGGCTTTCATGTCGGCCAGGGACGGCGTGCGGGTGTCGAGGGTCGGGGCCTGTGCTGGCAAGAAAGTGCTCCTGTTCTGGGTATAGCGTTCAGCGCAATTCTACGCCACCGCTGTTTAGATCGCAATTTGCTAATGTATGGCTCTGGCCGCCGGCCGGATGAGCGGGGCTGGCGTGCGGCTCAGGCCAGGCCGTGCCGGGGTTCAGGCGGGAGCCTCCCCGGTGCCCGTCTCGGGATTCATGAAGGCGTCGAGACCCTGTTGCACCAGCTCCCAGGTGCGATCGATGTTGTCGGCGATATCGCCCTGCAAAACCCCCAGGCCGTCGAGCAGCTCCCGCGCCTCGTCGAAGCCCTGCTGGATGCCGCCCCGGATCAGCTCGGTGAAGCGGGCGCGGCCTTCATCTTCGGCCAGCTCCGGATGCTGCTCGAGATACTGCGGCAGGAAGGCGGTGGTCAGGGAGACGATGCGACCGGCCGTGGCTTCGGGGCTGACATCCAGGCCCTGATCAAGGCTCGTCTGCAGCGCCTCGCCCCCGAGTTTTCCGGTCAGCACTTCGTTGATCCTGTCGATGGCCGCCCGGTACAGCAGCTCCATCGACCTGTTGCCGCTGGAGATGCTGACCTGCAGGGAGGCATCGAGAATGGCCCGGTTCTGCTGGTCTCTGCTCGAGGTCCCGAAGTCCTTGTCGCTTCGGGCCTCGGCCGACACCTCTTTGCCGATGCCGCCAGCCGGGCGCTGATCCGAGCGGGCCAGCTGCGACACCTGCTGACCGAAATTGGGTTTGATCTCCATCGTTGAGCTCCATGGGGGAACAGTTGGGCATTTTAACGGCAGCATGGCGGCAAAGGTGAATGAAAACTGTTCATGCAAAGTCCGACTGGCCGTGTCGTACCCGTCGTCCCAGGCGCTGGCTGGCCAGGGTGCGATTGCGTCCTGCGCGCTTGGCCGCATAGAGGGCCTTGTCCGCCTGCTGCATCACCGCGTCGGCATCCGGGCAGGTCGGACTGCGTTCGCACAGCCCGATACTGACGGTCACCTGCACCGGTTTGTCCGCGTTTCGGGCGCGGCGCTGCTGGCGCCCGGATTTGGCGTTATCGGGGCGGTTCGGCTGGCGGATCTGCAGCGGATACTGTGCGATCGCCTCGCGCAGCTGTTCAAGATGGGGCAGTGCCTCGCTCTCGCCCTTGCCCCGGAACAGCACCGTGAACTCCTCGCCGCCGTAGCGGAATACCCGGCCGCCGCCGCCGACGCGTCGAAGCTGTGACGCCACCAGGCGCAATACCTGGTCGCCGGCATCATGGCCGTAACGGTCGTTGAACTGCTTGAAGTGATCGATATCCATCATCGCGAGGGTGTAGCGCCGGCCCAGGCTGGCGAGCTGCTCCTGCAATGCCCTCCGGGCCGGTATGCCGGTCAGTTCGTCGACGAAGGCCAGCTGGTGCGAATGAAGGATCAGCGCCTGGCTCAGCATCAGCTGCATGGCGGTAAAGAGCAGCGGCGAGATCTGCGGCCGGTCGAACCCGTAGAAGAGTGCCGGCAGTGCCAGCAGAACACCGAACAGGGCCCCATCGCTGCGGCTGCGACGAAAATAGAGCACGGTCGCGCTGAGCAGCAGGGTCAGGGCGCAGAGCAGGGCACTGCCTTCGCTGAGATAGTGACCTGCGACCTGCAGCTCGAGCATCGCCGCCGGCAGCCTGCTCAGCCAGGGGCCGAGCAGTTGCTGTTGCCAGAGCAGCCAGAGTATCGGGTAGAGCGCCAGCGGGATCAGCTGCGGCAGCAGTCGGCGACGATTGCGCAGACCCCGTTCGGGTGCCAGGCAGATCAGCAGCTGGCTGACTGGCAGCTGCAGTGTCAGCAGGCTGAACAGGACGAAATTGTCGGGCCGGGCCAGCGGTGTCTGCAGGCAGAGCTGGATCAGCAGGTAGGCGGCAAGCAGGTTGAGCGTCGAAAGCAGCAACCGGCTCTGGTTGAACAGATAGCCCAGCAGCAGGTTGGCGCCACCGAGCAGGTACGGCAGCACCGCAAGCAGGAGTTGCAGTTGCGGGCCGAGATCGACCAGGCTGCCCTGCAACAGGACCCCGCCGGCGAGCAGCAGCAGCGGCATAAACAGCATGCGAAGCAGTTCAACGGGCACGGGGGCACTATCCTTAGCATCAGGAACCTGCTGATCCTAGCAGACTGCCCGCTGTTCGGGGAGCGCGGGGTGCCGGTTTTTCCGAGTCGGCGGCGGTGCGTTGCCGTCGCCGGATTCGTTCGGGTCAAGAAAGGGGCTGTCCCCGGGAGACGCTATGACGCCGCTAAACAAGATCCTCGTCAATCTCGAAGAGCAGCATGGCAACGACCAGGCGCTCGACAAGGCGGCCTGGCTGGCCGAGCGTACCGGCGCTGCGATCGAGCTGTTCTGCTGCTGCTTCAACCTGGCACTGCGCAATGCCTGGCTGTTCGACAAGGAGGCCGGACTGCATGCCCAGCATGCCTACCTGCGGCAGATCGAATCCAAACTGGATCGCATTGCCGAGACTTTGGAGGGACGCGGCTTCAGTGTCGGCGTCGATGTGGCCTGGGACCGGCATCACTCGGAAGGGGTGATCCGCAAGGCACTGCGTTACGAACCCGACCTGGTGATCCATCAGGTCGCCAGGCACAGCCGGTTGGGGCACTACCTGCTGGCGCACCACGACTGGCAACTGCTGCGCGATTGCGCCCTGCCGCTGTTGCTGGTCAAGGATCACCGCTGGCACCAGGCTCCTCGCATTGCCGCCTGTGTCGACCCTTTCCACGAGGGCGACAACTCCGGGGCGCTGGATCGCCATCTGCTGCAGCAGGCGGCCTGGCTGAGCGAACATGCCGGTGGCAGCCTTCATGCGGTGCACAGCTACCAGACGCTGCCGCAGTCGGCGATCTTCGACGAGCATGTGGTCACCGATTATGAAGCGCTGCAGAAGCGGGTCTCGCAGCAGCATCAGGTCGCGTTGCGACGGCTGCTGGAGCCGTTCATGGATCCGGAGGGGAGCAGGTGCACCTGCTGAAAGGGGAGAGCCACGTGACGCTGCCCCGTTTCGCCCAGGAGCAGGACATCGACGTCATGGTGATGGGCTCGGTGGCCCGCGGTTTTATCGATCGCCTGCTGCTCGGCAGCACCGTCGAGCGGGTGCTCGACGAGCTGGCGTGCGACATCCTGGTGATCAAGCAGCCGGGCTTCGTCAGCCCGGTGAAGCCGTAAGCAGGGTGACGCGGTACAGGTTACGCGTCACGTCTAACCTTCAAATATCGAACGTCGCCCAGACCGGGGCGTGGTCCGACGGTTTTTCCATGCCGCGGATCTCGTAATCGATACCGGCGTCGGTACAGCGCTCGCCCAGTGCCGTGGTCGCGAGAATGGTGTCGATACGCAGGCCCCGTTTCGGTTCGCGTTCGAAGCCGCGGCTGCGATAGTCGAACCAGCTGAAATGCGCGTCGTCGCCGGGGCGTATCAGGCGATAGGTATCGACCAGTCCCCAGTCCTTGAGGCGCTGCAGCCATTCCCGCTCCTCCGGCTGGAAGCTGGTTTTGCCGTCGCGCAGCCAGCGCTTGCGGTTGGGCTCGCCGATGCCGATATCGATATCTTCCGGTGAGATATTGAGGTCGCCCATCACCACCAGCGGCTCCGTCGGGTCGCAGTGTTGCTGCAGGTGTGCAAGCAGGTCGGCGTAGAACTTGCGCTTGGCCGGGAACTTGACCGCGTGGGCGATGTTCTCGCCCTGGGGGAAGTAGCCGTTGATGACCGTGACCAGCTCACCGCTGCTGCCGGGATAGCGGCCGATGATCAACCGCTTCTGGGCATCGCCGTCATCGTCGAGGAAGCCCTTCTGCAGCGCCGCCGGGGCTCTTTCGAGATCAGGCAGACGCCGTAATGCCCTTTCTGGCCGTGGTAGGCCACCTGGTAGCCCAGCGCTTCGATCGCCGCGACCGGAAACTCCTCGTCGGTGACCTTGGTCTCCTGGATGCCGATGACATCCGGCTGATGGGCGGCGATCAGCGCTTCGAGCTGATGCAGGCGCGCGCGAATTCCGTTGGTGTTGAACGAGACCAGTTTCATGTCCCGGTGCCCTCCTGGTGACAAAGGGCGGGAGTTTAGCACGCCACCCGGGGACTGTCGTTTCCGCCTGATGGCGGCGCGTTCGGGTTCGGAACAGATGCCGCGGCGGCGTCGGGGGTGCTGGACCGGGCCTTATCGAAGCGGGATCGCAAGGGGGTATCAATTGAAATGTTATATTATTACATGATATAAAGCGCGTCATTCTTGTTTTGTTATGACATAACGTTAACTTTCTGGTGTGGCGAATAATGAAAACTCTCGCGTTAGCAGCACTACTTTGTCTGGCTCTGGTCCAGCCGGTCCAGGCGGATGCCGACCGCTCACTCGATGTGGCGGCACCTTTCGAGATCAAGGGCGCCGATCCGGCGCTGTCCGGCTCGATATTTCAGCGCATGGGCATCGCCGAAACCCTGGTCGATGCCGATTCTGACGGCCGCCTCGAACCGGGGCTTGCGACCGGCTGGTCGGTATCACCGGATGGGCGGGTCTGGCGCTTCGATGTGCGCCCCGGCGTGCGCTTCCACGACGGCAGTCCGTTGACGGCGGATGCCGCCGCCCGGGCGTTACGGGTCGCCCGAAGCAAGCCCGGGCTGCTCGACAAGGCGCCGATTGAAAGCATCGAAGCTGACGGGATGGCGGTGGTCGTACGGCTGTCCGAGCCGCTGGCCGCCCTGCCGGCCTTCCTGTCCGAATACCGGGCGCAGATCCTCGCGCCGGCGGCCTATGGCCAGGACGACCGGGTGGTCGCCGTGATCGGTACCGGACCCTACCGGGTGACGGAAATGACCCCGCCGCTGCGACTCGAAGCCGAGCGCTTCGACGACTACTGGGGTGCGCCGGCCCGGATCGGCCAGGTGAGCTACCGGGCGGTCGGCCGGGTCGAGAGCCGGGCGCTGATGGCCGAAAGCGGCGCTGCCGAATACGTGTTCAATCTGGATCCGGCCAGCCGGGCACGACTGGCCGGCCGCGACAGGCTGGAACTGCTGTCCACGCCGATTCCCCGCGCGCTGATCGTCAAGCTGAACGCCGGCCACCCCTACCTTGCCGATGTCCGGGCACGACGCGCCCTGAGCCTGGCCATCGACCGCGAGGGGCTCGCCAAGGCCGTGCTGCGTTACCCGGCCGCCGCCAACCAGCTGCTGCCGCCGAGTATGGCTGACTGGCACGATCCGGAGGCGGCGCCGCTGCAGCATGATCGCGAGGCGGCGAAGGCGCTGCTGCACGAACTGGGCTGGCAGCCCGGTGCGGACGGCATTCTGCATCGGGACGGCGAACGCTTTTCACTGCAGCTCACCACCTACCCCGACCGCCCCGAGCTGCCGCTGGTTGCCGCGGTGCTCGAGCAGCTCTGGCGCCAGGTCGGGGTCGAGGTGGCGATCAATTCGACCAATTCGTCGGCGATCCCCGAGGGGCATCAGAACGGAACCCTCGAGCTGGCCCTGTTCGCGCGCAACTTCGCGCTGGTACCGGATCCGGTCGGCACCCTGCTGCAGGATTATGCTCCGGCCGGCGACTGGGGCGCCATGGGCTGGCGGCATGACCGCTTCGAGGGTCTGATCCGCGACCTGGCCCGGGGCGAGGGCGGCGCTGACAGCCGGCTGGAGGCGGTCGCGATCCTGCAGCAGGAGCTGCCGGTGATTCCGGTGGCCTGGTACCAGCAGACCGTCGCGGTATCCCGCGCCCTGGAGGGGCCGCGATCGACCCGTTCGAGCGCGATTTCGGTCTCGCCGGACTGCGCTGGAGGAACTGACGGTATGGCGATTATCGGTTATCGATTGCTCCAGGCACTGCTGGTCGCACTGTTCATCGGTGTCTCGACCTTCGTCATGATGCGGGCGCTGCCCGGCGATATGGCCTGGCGCATTGCCGCGCACCGTTACGGCTATGACCAGGTCGATGCCGATGCGGCACGGCTGGTGCGCGAGGAGCTCGGGCTCGAAGGGGCGGGGCCGTCTGCGCTCTGGCACTGGCTGGGTGAGATGGCGCGACTCGACTTCGGCAACTCCCTCGTCAGCGGGCAGCCGGTGCTGGACGAGATCCTGCATCAGCTCGGTGCGACCCTCCAGCTCGCGGCCGTCGCGCTGCTGTTGTCGCTGCTGATCGGTCCGCCGCTCGGCGTCATCGCCGGGCTCAGACCCGGCGGCGCGATCGACCGCGCTCTGCTGGTGCTCTCATCCGCCCTGCGGGCGACACCGCAGTTCCTGCTCGGGCTGCTGCTGATCGTCGTCGTATCGGTCGAGCTGCGCTGGCTGCCGGCGGCCGGCCATGGCGAGGTCGGCCACTTCATCCTGCCGGCGCTGACGCTGGCCCTCGGCCTGGCGGCACTGTCGGCGCGGATCGCCCGGGATGCGATGGCCGCCGTGGCCGAGGCGCCCTTCTATGCCTTCGCCCGGCACAAGGGCTTGAGCGATCAACAGGTGTTGCTGCGCCACGGACTGCGCAATATCGCGGTGCCGCTGGTCACCTGTCTGGGGTTGCAGTTCGTTGCCCTGGTCGAAGGGGTCGTCGTGGTCGAAAGCATCTTCGGCTGGCCGGGTATCGGCCATGCCCTGGTTCATGCGATCTTCGGCCGCGATGTGCCGATGGTGCAGGGGACGGCCCTGGTGCTGGGGCTGGGCTTCGTGCTGGTCAATGCATCGATCGACGGGGTCGTGCGCAGGCTCGATCCCCGGGGAGGCAGAGCATGAATCGGATGGAGCCGTTCGCATGCTGTCATACCGGGGGCGCTGGTCCTGGTCCCGGCTGTTGGGAGGATTGCTGCTGACGGCGGTGGCGGGCTTTGCCTGGCTGGTGCCCTGGCTGGTGCCGGGCGACCCCTATGCCCAGTCGCTGCTCGATGCGCTCGGCGCCCCCGAGGCTGCGGCGCCCTTCGGCTATGATCATCTCGGCCGGTCGATGATCCAGCGCCTGGCCGGGGCGCTGAGGCTGTCGCTGCTGATCGCGCTGGCGGCCGTCGTTTGCGCCTTCACCTTCGGCATGCTGCTCGGTGTGCTGGCTGCCTGGCGCGGTGGCTGGATCGACCGGGTGCTGGTGCTGATCGCGGACAGCATCCAGGCGCTGCCAGGGTTGTTGCTGGTGCTCCTGGTGCTGGCCATGTTGCCGGTCAAGCCGCTGGCGCTGGCCGTCGGCCTTGGCCTGGTGCTCTGGATCGAGTTTTTCCGCCTGACCCGCGCCAGCTGTCGCAGCCTGGTGGCGAGCCCCGGTGTTAAGGCCTCGGGCCTGCTGGGGTTCGGGCCTTTCTACATCTTCCGCCGGCACCTGTGGCCCGAGATCGCGCCGGTACTGCTGACCGCCGGCGCCTTCGGTGGCGTGACGGCCATCATGACGGTCGCGGCTCTCGGTTTCGTCAGTGTCGGCATGCGGGCGCCGACGCCGGAGCTCGGGCTGATGATGGTCGAGCTGCTGCCCTACTGGCGCGAAGCGCCGGCGGCGCTGCTGCAGCCGGTGATCGCGATCTTCCTGGTGTTGCTGGGACTCAACCTTGTTGCAGGAGGGCGCAAGCCATGACAGCGGTACTGACTGCCAGCGATATCAGCGTCGTCGACGCCCGGGGGCGTAACCTGCTCGAGCCCGTCAGTTTCCGGCTTGAGCCGGGCCGGCCGCTGGTCGTGCTGGGCGAAACCGGCTCCGGCAAGAGTCTGCTGAGCCAGGCGATCATCGGCACGCTGCCTGAAGGGCTGACGGCGAGCGGGCGCATCTGTCTCGGCGATGCCGTTTTCAGCGCCTCGCAGCCGCAGACGTTCCGATCCCTGTGGGGACGGGCTGTGGCGCTGCTGCCGCAGGAGCCCTGGCTGTCGCTCGATCCGCTGATGCGGGTGCAGCCGCAGGTCGCCGAGACGCACCGGCTGGTGAGGGGGCTGGGTGGCCGGGCGGCAACAGAGGCGGCACAGACCGATCTCGCGGCCCTGGGGCTGGCCGGAGCGCAACGCCGATACCCGCATCAGCTGTCGGGCGGCATGGCGCAGCGGGCGGCTTTCGCCGCGGCGCGTGCCGGTGGCGCGCGCATCCTGCTGGCCGACGAGCCGACCAAGGGGCTCGATGCGGCCCGCCGCGATGAGGTGGCCGGGCTGCTGCTGCGCGAGGTGGCCGCCGGCGGCTCGTTGCTGGTCATCACCCACGATCTGGCGCTGGCGCAGCGCCTGGGGACGAGGTGCTCGTCATCCGCCACGGTAAGCTGGTCGAGCGGAGCGGCACCGCGGCCTTCCTGGAGGCACCCGGCAGCGACTATGGCCGGCGTTTCGTGGCGGCCGACCCGCGGCGCTGGCCCCCGGCGGCGGCAGCTCCGGCAGCGGCGCCGCCGTTGCTCGAGGCCCGGAACCTGAGGGTGTCGCGGGGTGGGCAGTGCCTGTTCGAGGGACTGTCGCTGCAGATAGCGGCCGGCGAGATCCTCGGCATCACCGGTCCCAGCGGTTGCGGCAAGTCCACGCTGGGGGACGTGCTGCTGGGCCTGCACTCGCCCGACAGCGGGCACGTGGAGGTCAGGGTGCAGCGTCCCCATGCCCTGCAGAAGGTGTTTCAGGACCCGCCCAGTGCCTTCCCCCGCAGCGTTGTGCTCGGCCGGGTCATCGACGACCTGGTCAGGCGTCATCGCCTCGACGGCAGGCGCATCGCACCCTTGATGGAGCGGCTGCGCCTGTCGCCCGGCCTGTTGGCGCGCAGGCCGGGCGAGGTGTCCGGCGGCGAGCTGCAGCGTCTGGCGATTCTGCGTGTCATGCTGCTCGACCCGGTGCTGCTGTTCGCCGATGAGCCGACGTCGCGACTGGATCCCGTTACCCAGCAGGAGGTGATCGAGCTGCTGGTCGACCTGGCCCGGCAGCAGGGGTGTGCGGTGGTGCTGGTCAGCCATGACAGGGCGCTGATCGAAAGGACCGCGCATCGGTGCATCAGCCTTGGCCATGATGCCGGCGATGCGACGCCGGCGCTGGCGGCGCGGCCGCTTATGGCATGACAGTTCGTAGGCAGTGCCCGGAGAACACGCGGGCTGGAATGAGGGAACCGAATTCCACCGACGGTACCAGGCTCTGCCGATGCCGGGTACCGCCGGTGCAGCGTCAACCGGTGGAACGATACGGTGGAATTCGCTTTCGGGCTCATTCCACCCTACGAACTCGGAACGTTTAGCGCTAGAGTAGGCCACCAGTGAATGCCGACCGGATGACAGGAGAATAGTGTGGCGGAATACGATTTTGATCTCTTCGTGATCGGAGCAGGATCGGGCGGTGTGCGTGCCGGCCGCATGGCGGCGGCGATGGGTGTTCGGGTCGCGGTGGCCGAAGACCGTTACCTGGGCGGCACCTGCGTCAACGTCGGCTGCGTGCCGAAAAAGCTCTACGCCTACGCCGCGCATTATGCGGACGACTTCGCCGATGCCCGCGGTTTCGGCTGGCAGAGCGAGCGACCGGCATTCGACTGGGCGACGCTGCGGGATAACAAGAGCCGCGAGATCGAGCGGCTCAACGGGATCTACCGTAACCTGCTGGTCAACGCCGGCTGCACCCTGATCGACGGCCGGGCCCGGATCGTCGACGCCCATACCGTGGCGGTTGGCGAGCGGCGCTACAGTGCCGAGCGGATCCTGGTCGCCACCGGTGGCTGGCCCTTCGTGCCCGACTTCCCGGGCAGAGAGCATGTGATCAGCTCGAACGAAGTGTTCGATCTGGAGCGGTTCCCGCAGCGTGTCCTGGTCGTCGGCGGCGGCTATATCGCGGTCGAGTTTGCCGGCATTTTCGCAGGTCTCGGTGCCACCACCCATCAGGTCTATCGCCGCGATCTCTTCCTGCGCGGCTTCGATCTCGAGGTGCGCGAGTTCGTCGCCGCCGAGATGCGCAAGAAAGGGGTCGACCTGCGCTTCAATGCCGATGTCGAGCGCATCGAGAAACAGGCCGACGGCAGTCTCGACGTCTACCTTCAGGACGGTCAGGTGCTGCAGGCGGACTGCGTGCTCTATGCCACCGGGCGGGTACCGAACGTCGAACGTCTCGGCCTCGAGAATGTCGGGGTGCGCCAGCGTGACAACGGTGCCCTGATCGTCAACGACCAGCTGCAGACGGACGAGCCCTCTGTCTATGCGATCGGGGATGTCATCGACCGGGTGCAGCTGACGCCGGTCGCGCTGGCCGAAGGCATGGCGCTGGTGCGAAACCTTTACGGCAACGCATCGCAGAAGGTCGACTACGAGCTGATACCGACCGCAGTATTCTGCCAGCCCAATATTGGCACGGTGGGGCTGACCGAAGAGCAGGCACGCGAGCGATACGGCGAAGTGGATGTCTACAGCTCGGACTTCCGTGCCCTCAAGCACACGCTCAGCGGCAGCGACGAGCGCACCCTGATGAAGATGATCGTCGATCCGGCCACCGACCGGGTGGTGGGTGTGCATATGGTCGGTGCCGAAGCGGGCGAGATTATCCAGGGCATCGCCGTGGCCATGAAGGCCGGTGCCACCAAAGCGGTTTTCGATGCCACCATCGGCATCCATCCGACCGCGGCCGAGGAGTTCGTCACCCTGCGTCAGAAAACCCGCTGATTCGGAGCATCATCGACGGGGCCGCGGCCGTATCGGCGGTGGCCCTGCTGTTACCAGGCTGGAAATTCCGGTATCGTTGCCGCACACTTTGTGCATCGAACTGAATGGACTGAGACTGAACAGAGCATGATCATCCAACCGAAAATCCGTGGTTTCATCTGTACCACCACCCACCCGACCGGCTGTGCCCAGAACGTGCGCGAGCAAATCGAATACACTCGCCAGCAGGGGCCGATCGAGAACGGCGCCAAGCGGGTCCTGGTGATCGGGGCCTCCAGTGGCTACGGGCTGGCATCGCGGATCGCGGCAGCATTCGGCAGCGGTGCGGCGACCATTGGCGTGTTCTTCGAGAAGCCGGCCACCGAGCGCAAACCCGGCACTGCGGGCTGGTACAATGCGGCGGCCTTCCAGCAGCAGGCCCGTGAAGCCGGCCTCTATGCCAAGAGCCTGAATGGCGATGCCTTCTCCCACGAAGCCAAGCAGAAGGTCATCGACCTGATCCGCGAGGACCTCGGTCAGATCGATCTGGTGGTCTACTCCTGGCCTCGCCGGTGCGCAAACTGCCGGATAGCGGCGAAGTGGTGCGTTCGGTGCTCAAGCCGATCGGCGAACCCTACCGCTCGACCGCCATCGACACCAACCGCGACACCATCATCAATGCCGAGATCGAACCGGCGACCGAGGAAGAGGTCGAGAACACCGTCAAGGTCATGGGCGGCGAGGACTGGGAGCTCTGGCTGCAGGCACTGAATGATGCCGGCGTGCTGGCCGAGGGCTGCAAGTCGGTGGCCTACAGCTACATCGGCACCGATATCACCTGGCCGATCTACTGGGATGGCGCCCTGGGCAAGGCCAAGCAGGATCTCGACCGGGCCGCCAGCGAACTCAACAACCTGCTGCAGGCCAGGGGCGGTCAGGCCAACGTGGCGGTGCTCAAGTCCGTCGTCACCCAGGCGAGTTCTGCGATCCCGGTGATGCCGCTCTATCTGTCGATGGTGTTCCGCATCATGAAGGAGCAGGGCCTGCACGAGGGCTGCATGGAGCAGGTTCACCGTCTCTTCGCGACCGGACTCTACGGCGACGGCGCCGAAATGGACAACGGCAACCGCTACCGTCTCGACGACTGGGAACTGCGCGACGATATCCAGGACCGGTGCCGCGAGCTCTGGCCGCAGATCACCACCGAGAATCTGTTCGAGCTGACGGATTATGCCGGCTACAAGGCCGAGTTCCTGAAGCTGTTCGGCTTCGGTGTCGAAGGCGTCGATTACGATGCCGATGTCGACCCCTGCGTCGAGTTCGATGTGATCGATATCTGAGAAGAAAGCGGCGAGCCTGGTGACAGGTAACGCGTAACCCTCCGGTCGGTTGGGGAGAGGCACGGGAGTTGTCTACACTGCACCCAACCGACCAGAGGTTACATAAAGGGACAAACGGATGAAACGGATTTCAGTGCTGGTCGCCACCCTCTGGCTGGCCGGCTGCGGTGCTTTGATGCAGGGCGTGCAGGAGCAGGAAGCGAGCGTAGCGGCCATGGACGACAGGCTGGCCGACACCCGCTGGCGCGTCGAAACCATTGCCGGACAGCCATTGCCGGTTACGCTCAGGCCTGAGGTGAACTTCGCGGCGGGCGGGCGTCTTTCCGGTATGGCCGGCTGCAACCGCTTCAATGGTCGTTATCGCCTCCTCGAAGACGGCCGTCTGAATGTGACCGCGCTGGTCGTCACCCGCAAGATCTGCTTCCCGGCGGTGATGATCCACGAACAGTCCCTGCTCCGGGTGCTGGAAGATGCACAGAGCGTCGAATGGTCGGGGACGGCGCTGCTGCTGCGGTCGTCCCATGAGCGGCGCAACAGCCGGCTGGTGGCGCTGCCTGCAGGCTAGAGCTAGACGTCGATGCCGGACACCGGCGCGTCGTGGTGCAGCGTATCCAGAACCCAGTCCCGGAACGCCTTCATGCCGTAACTGAGCTGTCGACCCTTGGGGTAGACCAGGTAGAAGGAGTTGCCGCTGTCGAGCACCAGGTCGAACAGCTTCACCAGCTGGCCGTAGCGGACTTCGCGCTCGACCAGCTTTTCGTCCCCAGGGCGATGCCGACCCCCTCCATTGCCGCGGACATTGCCAGCGAGGTGCTGGAAAAGGACATGACGCGGCCGATATCGGTACTGCTGACACCGGCCTGGCGAAGGATCCTCGGCCATTCGTCGGGACGGTCGGCGACCCGGATCAGGGTGTGCTGCTTCAGGTCCGCCGGGCTCTTCAGCGGTTTGCTGCCTTCCAGCAGTCGCGGACTGCAAACCGGCACCAGGTGGACGTTAAGCAGGTGTTCGATTTCGAGGTCCGGCCAGGCGCCGCGGCCGAAATAGACCGCCATGTCGGTATCGCTGTGGTCGAAGTCGATGGGGCCGGAAAGGTTGCTCAGGCGCAGCTCGACATCGGGGTGCTCGGTCTGGAACTGGCCGATACGGGGAACCAGCCAGCGGGTCAGGAAGGCCGGCGCGACGGCGATGGTGACCGCCACCGAATTCGGTGACGCCATCAGCCTGCGCGTGGCGCTGTCGATTTCGTCGAGGGCCAGCTGCACCGATGCCAGGTAGCGTTCGCCGGCGCTGGTCAGGCTGACGCGGCGTTTTTCCCGCAGGAACAGCCGTACGTCGAGAAAATCCTCCAGTGTCTTGACCTGGTGGCTGACAGCGGAGGGCGTGACGAACAGCTCGTCGGCAGCCTTGTTGAAACTGCCGTGGCGGGCGGCAGCTTCGAAGCTGCGTAGAGCGTTGAGCGGGGGTAGGCGGCGAATGGGCTCTCTCCCTGACTGGTGTCGATGGCATCGGATGCTCAGTATAGCCCCGCCAAACATCGACGTTAATCTCCGCAGGCCCGATTGACGATTGAAACTTGCGCTCCTTCAGCCTGGTTTAGGTTCAATCGTCGGGAATTTGGAGGTCTCATGGATGTCGGGCAGTATCGCAAGCTCGGTTGCAGTCAGTGTCTCGAAGGGGTGGGGCTGGACTTCGACTTCAGCTTTGCTTTTCAGCCGATCGTGAATGCCGCCGATGCGTCAATCTTCGCTTATGAGGCGCTGGCAAGGGGCTTGAAGGTCAAGGCGCCGCGACGGTATTTGCCAACGTCAATCCGGCCAATCTGTACGCATTCGATCAGGCATGTCGTACCAGAGCGATAGCCCTGGCGGTTGAGTTGGGGCTCGATTGCAAATTGAATATCAACTTCACACCCAATGCGATCTACAGGCCCGAGCTCTGCATCCGCACCACTCTCGAGGCGGCAAGAGCCTTTGATTTTCCGCCCGAGCAGATTGTGTTCGAAGTGACCGAGGGGGAAAAGGTCGTCGATCACGACCATCTGCGCAATATCTTCGAGACCTACAGGGAGCTCGGGTTCGGCACGGCGA
Organism: Marinobacterium aestuariivivens; assembly: GCF_042661465.1. NCBI lineage: Bacteria > Pseudomonadati > Pseudomonadota > Gammaproteobacteria > Oceanospirillales > Oceanospirillaceae > Marinobacterium > Marinobacterium aestuariivivens. Next base: position 4,131,308 of record NZ_JBHSWE010000001.1, read on the forward strand.
TCGACGATTTCGGTGCCGGATACTCCGGGCTCAACCTGCTTGCAGAATATCAGCCGCACTTTATCAAGCTTGATCGGGCGTTGATCAGCAATATCCATCAGCACAGGGCTCGCCAGATCATCTGTCGCGGCATTCTTCAGGTCTGTTGCGAGCTGGATATCGTGGTGCTGGCCGAGGGTGTGGAGTGCCGGGAGGAATATCTCTGGCTGCGTGATGCCGGCGTAACGCTGTTTCAGGGGTACTATTTTGCCCGTCCGGGATTTCGCCGTTTACCCGAGGTGGACCCCGCCTGTTTCTGATGCGGCGGGCTGGGGCTTGAAGCGGGCGACAAAACTGCTGTACGAGCGGGGCTGAACCGTTCTATGCTGAAGCCCATAATCATGCAGAAGTGAGAAGCGCCATGCCCTATACCCCCGAGATGGTCGAAGAACTGGATATGCTGAGCCGTTTCAACCTGGCGACGACGCAGCAGGGCCTCAAGGTGCATCATGATGCAGATCCGGCCCTGGTGGCGGCTACGCGCCGACTCTATGACAAGGGGCTGATCACCCAGGTCGATGGCGGCTACCTGACCGATCTCGGGCGCGATGCGGCGGAGCACGCCCAGGCGGCGCTGACGATTCTGAAATCGCCGCGGTTTCTCTGACGGCGAGACCGCAGCAGTCCATGTCAGGCAACGGGGAGGGTAAATTTTCTTGATCTTTTGTGCACCCGCGGCACAATGCAGGCCATCCAGTACGGGGGGAATACTCATGCAATCGAAACTCAAGGCCCATCCGAAGTTTATCGAAGCGATGCAGAAACTTTCGGCGATGTCCGAAGAAGAGCGACTGTCTGACGAAAACAAGGAGCTGTTTGAACAGGCGATGCGGTATGCACCGCTGGATATCCAGCCCAAACTGGCGGCGATCCAGAGAAAGTACGACGTACTGCACTGATCCCCTTTGCAGTCGGAAAAACGGGCCACCTTCGGGTGGCCCGTTGCGTTCAGGGGTAGCAGTACTTATCGTGCGCCACGGGCGCCGGCCCGGATCACCAGGGCAATGCCGCCAAGGGTCAGGGTGCCGGAGAGGACCAGCCGAAGACTCAGCGGCTCCGCCAGCAGCAGCACGCCCCCGAGGGCCGCCAGCGCCGGAACGGTTAGCTGAACGGTGGCAGCGGTGGTCGGTGTCAGCCGGGGCAGCACCTGGTACCAGAGGGCGTAGCCACAACCAGATGCCAGGGCGCCGGAGGCGACCGCAAAGAGGACGCCCCGCGTCTCAAGGGCGGGTTCGGTGACTCCGGCCAGGCTCACCGCCAGGCCGAGCGGCAGCGCCAGCATGAAGTTAGCGGCAGTGCCCGCCAGGGCATCGCTGTTGCCGCGCCCGAGCAGTGAATAAAGGCCCCAGGCTGCGCCCGCCAGCGCCATGGCACAGGCTGCGAACGGTGATGGCGCCGAGGCGCCGGGCAGCAGCAGCAGCACCAGCCCGCCTGCCGCCAGAAGAATGCCCAGCCACTCTATCGCCGCCGGACGATTGCCGCGCACCAGGCCGTGGCCGATCATCGTCAGTTGCACGCAGCCGAACAGGATGAGCGCGCCGATACCGGTGTCCAGCTCCAGGTAGGCGAAGGAGAACAGGATGGCATAGGCGAACAGGCTCAGTGCCGCCAGCGGACGCAGCGGCAGATGCAGCGGGGCCTGGCGTCGCCGTTGCCGCAGCAGCAGTAGCAGGGTCAGCATCAGGGCGCCGCTCAGCAGCCGGATGCTGGTAAAGCTCGCGGCGTCGATGGCACCGGCATGCAGTCCCAGGCGGCAGAATAGCGAGTTGGCGGCAAAGGCCAGCAGTGCCAGCAATGTAAGGCTGGCATTTGCGGCGGAGCTCTGGCTGTGCATGACGGTTTCCCTGCAGACCGAGTGACAAGAATAGGGTGGTGTCATTGGCATCGCCAGCCTACTTTGGTGCCGGTCTATCACCGTGAAACCGCAGTACCATTGCGTTAAGCTGTTGTCCTGTCAGTGAAAAAGAAGGGGAGCCTTTTGTCGAGCAGGGAATTGCCAGCAGTTATCGCCGGCCCGTTGCTGCGCCGGCTGGAGGCCGGAAGGCTGATCTTCTGGCTGGTCGGCACGCGTGAGTTGAACCTGCGCCTGAGTCTGTTCGACCCTGTCGGTGGCGAATGCCTCTGGCAGGTGGTACCGAGCCCCGGTGACGAGCTGCAGCGGGTGCGGATCGGCGAGCGGGCCTGGATTCATCTGCTTGACCTGCGACCGACGCAACCGCTGCCGATGGATCGCGAGCTCGAGTACGATCTGCAGGTCGACGGCGAGAGCATCGTCACCCTGATGCCCGGCTTGCTCTATCCGGGGCGCAGCCGCCTTTCGGTCATGATCAAGTCGCGGCTCGACCAGTTGCTGCACGGCTCCTGCCGCAAGCCGCACTTTCCCGGTCCCGATGCGCTGGTGCGTGCCGACGACTGGCTCGGCCGTCATCTGGAGAGCACGGAGCGGCCGGCACTGCTGATGCTCTCGGGGGATCAGATCTATGTCGACGATGTCGCCGGCCCCATGCTGCAGGGCCTGCACCAGGTCATCGAGCTGCTGGGACTCTACGGCGAAACCTTCGAGCAGGCCGCGGTCGCGGACAGCGACAGCCTCTACAGTCACCCGGACTGCAATTACCGGCGCCAGAATCTGCTGCCCCGGACCCGGCCGCGGCTCGGCTGGCGGGACCGGCTGCTCAACGGCGCCTCGCGGCCGATCTTCACCGGCCATGCGATCGGCAACCACCTGATCAGCCTGGGGAGGTGCTGGCGCAGTACCTGCTGCTCTGGTCGCCGCAATTATGGCCTCTGCTGACGTTCGATCCCGGGGTGCTGGATGGCCCGCTGCAATCGCGCTTCGGGCGGGAGCGGGTTGCGCTGGAGAACTTCGTGGCCGGGCTGCCGGCGGTGCAGCGGCTGCTGGCCCAGTACCGGTGAACATGATCTTCGATGATCACGATGTCACCGATGACTGGAACCTGACGTCGGGCTGGGAGCAGGCGGCGTACGGGCACCCTTCTCGCGCCGAATCATCGGCAACGCACTGCTGGGTTACTGGCTCTGCCGGGCTGGGGCAACGATCCTGAAGGGCTGGAGCCCGAAGTGCTGGAGCTGGCGCAGAAACTCGGGCGCGAACCCTGCCAGGATGCCCTGATCGAGCGTCTGTTCGCGCGCGAAAGCTGGTCCTATGTACTGCCGACCGAACCGCCGCTGCTGGTGCTGGATACCCGTACCCAGCGCTGGTGGTCGGAGCGCAGCCCCGGCCGTCCGTCCGGCCTGATGGACTGGGAGGCGCTGACGGAGCTGCAGCTGCGGCTGCTGGACCGCGAGGCGGTGGTGCTGGTTTCGGCGGCGCCCATTTTCGGCGTCAAGCTGATCGAGACGATCCAGCGGGTATTCAGCTTTTTCGGTCAGGCGCTGGCGGTCGATGCCGAGAACTGGATGGCCCACCCGGGTGCGGCCAATGTCATCCTCAACATCTTCCGCCACCCGCGCACGCCCCGGCATTTCGTGATTCTGTCGGGGGATGTGCATTACTCCTTCGTCTACGATGTGCTGATCCGCTTTCGCAAGCACAGTCCTCGGATCTGGCAGATCACCTGCAGCGGCCTGAAAAACGAGTTTCCGCGTCGTCTGCTGGACGTGTTCGACGGACTCAACCGCTGGCTCTATGCGCCCTGGTCGCCGCTGAACTGGTTTACCCGCCGTCGCGCCATGCGTGTCGAGGCCCGGCGACCATCTGGGCAGAAGCGCGGGCATCGGCTGGTCAACAGCTCCGCCATCGGCCTGGTGGCGCTGGATGCAGAGGGGTGCCGGTGCGGATCCGGCTACTGGAGGCCGATGGTGGCAGCGTCGAATTCGAGCCGCAGACCGTCTCCGGGAAGGGCGGCTGAGCCTGCCCGGGCGCGAATTCGAAATTTACGTAAGTTATTTACAAAAGGGGCTCGACCTTGATGTCGCATTTGGGCATATTGGGTGCGTTTTGAGGTGCTCATCCCTCATTTTTCATGTCGACCCTTCAAGGCAACACGAGGCAGCAGCAGGTTGGGGCCGCTCCGGGTTAATGCCGTTCCGGCAGGGGCCCAAGCCGGCGTGCCGCGGCGTCTCGCCGTGGAAGACTGGTTCTGCAGGGGTGGGTGAATCGCCAATCTTTTCCCCTGCGGGGGCCTTTACCAAAGGAGTGCAACAGTTCCATGCACTGGTTACTGCTCTGCCTTATCCTGCTGGCCTTCGTCCTGATCGTGATCGAGGACGTCGTCCATATCAACAAGGCCAAGTCGACCCTGTTCCTCGGAACCCTGGTCTGGCTGCTGGCCTTCATGTTTCCCGGGCACGGGACCGATACCGCCGCCGTTCAGGCGCAGCTCAATGAAAACCTGCTGGAGATCGCAACGCTCTGGCTGTTCCTGATGGCGGCGATGACCTTCGTCGCCTATCTCAACCAGCAGGGGCTCATCACCCAGTTGGTGTATCGGGCGCTGCCGGCGCGCATCGGTCAGCGTCAGCTGATGCTGCTGATGGCGCTGCTGGCGCTGGTATTCTCCTCGCTGGCCGACAACATCACCGCATCGCTGATCATGCTGTCGTTGCTGGCGTCGCTGAAGCTCAAGCCGCGCTCGATGGTGAAATACGCAGCCCTGCTGGTGTTTGCCGTCAACTCCGGCGGTGTCTCGCTGATCACCGGCGACGTCACCACCCTGATGATCTTCCTGGCAGGCAAGGTGGCGATCACCGATCTCTTTCTGCTGATTCCGGCGGCGCTGATCGGCGTGCTGGTGCTGCTGGCGACCCTGATGACCGGCGGCAACAGCGAGATCGAGATACCCCGCTTCCGCCGTCCGATCGCCGGACGCGACAAGGTGATTGCCGGGCTGTTTCTGCTGACCATCGTTTCGACGCTGCTGTTCAGCGTCTTCTTCAGCATACCGCCGGTACTCAGCTTCCTGTTCGGCCTGGCGGTCATGTTCCTGGCCTACCAGTTCCTGTACCGCGATACGCCTTCGCGCCAGAGCGTGCTCGAGTATATGCGTGACATCGAGTTCGATACGCTGCTGTTCTTCCTGGGCGTGCTGCTGCTGGTCGGGATGCTCAAGGAGCTGTCGGTGCTGGACCACCTGCCCCAGCTGTATCAGATCATGCCGGTGGTGGCCGCCAACTATGTCGTCGGCCTGCTGTCGGCGCTGGTCGACAACGTGCCGTTGACCGCGGCGATCCTGAAGTCCGGCATCGACATGGATCTGGCGGACTGGATGTGTCTGACCTATGCCACCGGTGTCGGCGGCTCGCTGCTGATCATCGGTTCCGCGGCCGGCGTGATCGCGATGAGCAAGATCGAGGCGCTGAGCTTCGTCAGCTACCTGCGCTACATGCCGCGACTGCTGCTGGCCTACAGTGCCGGATACGGAGCGGTTTGGGTGATGGGTCGCACGTTCGTGTAGCGGAAATAAAGCGGGCGGAGTGTCGGTTGTCTGACCGGCATCCGCCCGAATCGGAGCAGGGAGAGAAGGGGGATTCCCTGCTGCCGTGGTAATGGGGTGTTACTGTCTGTCGCGCCTGACCGGTTGTCGAGTCCGGTTGTCCTCAGGCGGCGCTTTTCCCATGTTCCGGGTGCGTCGCGATAAAGTGGTGCAGGACTTTTCGCAATACCTCGGCATGTCGCTGGTTGCCGCAGCGTTCTGCGCGGCTGATATCGTCCAGAATGATGCCCTTGATCCGCTGGTCGCCGTCGTGGGAGATCAGGTACTGCCCAAGTGCGAGTGCGAGCATTGGGTCCAGGTGCTCATGTTCGGCGATGGCTTCGATTTCACCCTCGGTCAAATCACACATTGCCAAGCACTCTTCATACGTCAACATACGGTGATAACTCCTTTGGGTTATATCTATATGAATGGGTTGTAGGGGCTATTGCCCTCAGGGGCGCCTTTGAGTTTAGTGGAGCCCCGACGCTTTCTCTAATGCCGCGGCTGTATTTTTTTCAGCAGCGCCCGTCTTCTTTTCCTGTCTGCCCCTGGAGGTATCGGGCCCCCGAAATCGGTGGGTTTTCAGCTCCGGCGAAATGGCAGCCAGTCCTGCATGGCCTCGATCTGCTCGCGCATCAGCTGCTGTTCCTCGTCGACGGCGCGGCGGATGGCGTCGGCAAAACCCGGGTGCCGTATCCAGTGCCCGGACCAGGTTTCGATCGGACGAAAGCCGCGCTGAATCTTGTGCTCGCCCTGGGCGCCGGGATCGAAGCGTGTCAGCCCGTTTTCGATACAGTATTCGATGCCCTGGTAGTAGCAGGTTTCGAAATGCAGGCTGTCATGGTCCTCCCGGCAGCCCCAGTAGCGGCCATAGAGGGTCGAGGCGCTTTTCAGTGACAGGGCGCCGGCAACCGCCCGGCCTTCCCGTTCGGCAATTACCAGCAGCAGCTGCTCCGGCATGCGCGCGAGCAGTGTCTGGAAAAACGCCAGCGTCAGGTAGCCCCGGCGTCCGCGTTTCAGATAGGTGCTCTGGTAGAAATCGTAGAACTCTGCCAGCTGCTGTTCGCTGATATGGGGGCCTTCGATGCGTTTCATCCGGATCTGCTGTTCGGCGACCTTCTGGCGTTCGCGGCGAATGTTCTTGCGCTTGCGCGAGGCCAGCTGTTCGAGGAAATGGTCGAAGCTGCGATAGCCGTCATTGAACCAGTGGTACTGGGTTCCCAGGCGCATGCAAAGATGCCTGTGCTGCAGCGCATCTCTTGTGGCCGGCTCGACGAAGAGACCGTGCCAGGAGGAGGCGCCGAAACGTTCGGCCAGCTGCTGCACGGCATCGAGCATCGCATCGACATGGCGCTCGGGCGCCTCCCGGCTGCCGATTCTGGGGCCCGAGGCGGGTGTGAACGGGATGGCGGTCAGCAGCTTGGGGTAATAGTCGAGGCCGTGGCGCTGATAGGCATCGGCCCAGGACCAGTCGAAGACGTATTCGCCCCAGGAGTGGGACTTGAGGTAGAGCGGCATGGCCGCCACGGCTTCGGAATGCCGAAAGGCGATCAGGTGCAGCGGCTGCCAGCCGGTGTCCGGCGTGACGCTGCCGCTGCTTTCCAGGGCTTCGAGAAAGTCGTAGCGCAGGAAGGGATAGTCGGTGCCGCAGAGGCGATTCCAGACCGCTGGGTCGATTTCGGCGAGCGCGTTGTGGATCCTGAGTTCGAGCATTTTTACCTATACTTCCGGTGGCGGCCCGGTCAAACTGTCACGTTGTCAAAAAACTGCAAGCGGTAAGCGCCAGGCCGCAAAAGGCCGGTGCCACGCTTGTAGCTTGCGCCTGTAAAGCTTGCCGCCTTCAAAAGGAGTCCCCCTATGGATGAACTGGAACTCGAATTCGAACTGCACCCGCAGCTGGCGCAGGACTGCATTGTGCTGGGCGACTTTCCGCTCTGTCGTCTGCTGCTGATGAACGATGCCAATTTTCCCTGGTTCATTCTGGTCCCCGGCGCGCCGGCGTCAGTGAAATCTATCATTTGTCGCCCGAAGAGCAGGTGCAGCTGACTCACGAATCGAGTTTGCTGGCGGAAAACCTGGCCGATGCCTTCGCGGCCCGCAAGATGAACGTGGCCTCGCTTGGCAACATGGTGCCACAACTGCACATCCATCACATCGTGCGTTACGAGCAGGATCCCGCCTGGCCTGCACCGGTCTGGGGCCGGGTGCCGGCGCGTGCCTACACCGCGGAGGAGGTCCAGGAGATCCGTCAGAAGCTGCAGGTGCTGATGACCAACGAGATGACTTTCGAAAGCAGTTAACAGAAGACAGTTAACAGAATGCGCTTCTGTATGGGGGTCACTGTGAACTGTGCGCTCAATTAGAGTATAATTCGCCGCTTTCTGGCGCTCGCGCGCGCCCATCAAGATTAATCGACAGGAACTGGAACTATTATGCGCAGCCATTATTGCGGCGACCTTAGAAAAGAGCATATTGGCGAAGACGTGACCCTGATGGGCTGGGTTCACCGCCGTCGTGACCATGGCGGGGTGATCTTCCTCGACGTTCGCGATCGCGAAGGTATTGCCCAGGTGGTCTTCGATCCGGACCGCGAAGAGAGTTTCAAGTTGGCCGACAGCGTACGCAACGAGTACGTGATCGAATTGCGCGGTACTGTGCGCGCCCGCCCCCAGGGCACCGAGAATGCGGATATGTCCACCGGCGCCATCGAAGTCCTGGGCAAGGAACTGGTCATTCTGAACAGGGCCGAAACGCCACCGTTCCAGCTCGACGAGCACCAGCAGGTCGGTGAGGACGTGCGTCTGCGTCACCGCTATATCGATCTGCGCCGGCCGGATATGCAGAGCAAACTGCGTTTTCGTTCCAAGGTCACCAGTGCGCTGCGCAACTACCTCGACGAGCACGGCTTTCTTGACATCGAAACGCCGATTCTGACGCGTGCCACGCCGGAGGGTGCCCGCGATTACCTGGTGCCGAGCCGTACCCACGAGGGCTGTTTCTTTGCGTTGCCGCAGTCGCCGCAGCTTTTCAAGCAGTTGCTGATGGTGTCCGGTTTCGACCGTTACTACCAGATCGCCAAGTGCTTCCGCGACGAGGACCTGCGTGCGGACCGTCAGCCCGAATTCACCCAGGTGGATATCGAAACCTCGTTCATGGACGAGGAGGAGATCATGGGGCTGGCCGAGGGCATGATTCGCGAAACCTTCCAGAAGCTGCTGGGCGTGGAGCTGGGCGAATTCCCGCGCATGTCCTATGAAGAGGCAATGCGTCGCTACGGTTCCGACAAGCCGGACCTGCGTATCCCGCTGGAGCTGGTCGATGTCGCCGACCTGATGGCGTCGGTCGATTTCAAGGTGTTCGCCGGTCCGGCAAAGGATCCGAAAGGGCGTGTCGCGGCACTCAAGGTGCCGGGCGGTGCCGAGCTGACCCGCAAGCAGATCGACGACTATACCAAGTTCGTCGGCATCTACGGTGCCGGGGTCTGGCCTGGATCAAGGTCAACGACCTCGCGCAGGGTGCGGAAGGTCTGCAGTCGCCGATCGTCAAGTTCCTCGGCGAAGAGGTCGCGATGCAGATCATGCAGCGCCTGGACGCCAAAAACGGCGATATCGTTTTCTTCGGCGCCGACAAGGCCCGCATCGTCAGCGAAGCCATCGGTGCGCTGCGTATCAAGGTGGGTGAGGACCTGGGGCTGATCGAGCGCGAATGGGCGCCGCTCTGGGTCGTCGACTTCCCGATGTTCGAGGAAACGGACGGCGGCAAGCTGACTGCGCTGCACCATCCGTTCACCGCGCCGAGCTGCACCGCCGAGGAGTTGCATGCGAATCCCGAAGCGGCACTGTCCCGTGCCTACGATATGGTGCTGAACGGCACCGAACTCGGTGGCGGTTCTGTTCGTATCCACGACCAGGCGATGCAGAAGGCGGTTTTCCATATCCTTGGCATCGGTACCGCCGAGGCGGAAGAGAAGTTCGGCTTCCTGCTCAATGCCCTGAAATACGGTGCGCCGCCCCACGGTGGCCTGGCATTCGGCCTGGACCGTCTGATCATGCTGATGACCGGGTCCGACTCCATCCGGGAGGTTATCGCCTTCCCGAAAACCCAGAGCGCGTCCTGCATGCTGACCGACGCGCCGGGCGAGGTCAGCACGACGCAGCTGCACGAGCTGAACATCCGCCTGCGCAAGACGCCTTAAAAGCGAACTGCGAGCCGCACGCGGCAGGCAAAGAGCAAAAGCAGCAAGAGAAAAGCGACAAGCATTGACGGGCCGCCGCCGGGCGGCCCGAACAATAGAGGTATTCCGATGGCAGGTCATTCCAAGTGGGCCAACATTAAACATCGCAAGGCGGCCCAGGATGCCAAACGAGGCAAAGTCTTTACCAAGTTGATCCGCGAGCTGAGCGTCGCCGCCAAGGAAGGCGGCGGCAACCCGGAAGACAACCCGCGTCTGCGTGCGGCGGTCGACAAGGCGCTGGGCGCGAACATGAAACGCGATACCATCGACAAGGCGATTGCCCGCGGCGCCGGCGGTGGCGAAGGCGAGAACTACGACGAGCTGACCTACGAAGGCTATGGCATCAACGGTGTCGCCATTCTGGTCGAGTGCATGACCGATAACGTCAACCGTACCGTGTCCCGGTGCGCGCGGCCTTCAACAAGTACGGCGGCAACCTCGGTACCAACGGCTCGGTGTCCTACCTGTTCGAGAAGAAGGGGCAGATCAGCTTCGGTGAAGGCGCCGATGAAGACGCCATCATGGAGGCGGCCCTGGAAGTCGGCGCTGACGACGTGGTCGGCAACGACGACGGCTCGGTCGACGTGTTCACGGCTCCGGCGGAGTTCATGAACGTCAAGCAGGGGCTGGTCGATGCCGGTTTCGAGCCGGAGTTCGCCGAGGTCGCGATGATTCCGGCGACCACCGTGGAGCTGGACGTCGAAACCGCGCGCAAGGTGATGAAGCTGATCGACGCGCTGGACGATCTCGACGACTCCCAGAACGTTTTCCATAACGCCGATATCCCCGAAGAGGCGATGGAAGATTGAGACGGTGATGCCTAACCCGTCACGCATCACCCTGCGAAGCCCGGCGCTTCGATAACTGCAAGGAAGACTCTGCCGCCATGCTGATTCTCGGTATCGACCCCGGTTCGAGGGTCACCGGCTACGGGGTGATCGATCAGGTCGGCAGTCGCAACGACTATGTCGCCAGCGGCTGCATTCGCCTCAGCGGCGACGACCTGGCGCAGCGGCTGCGGCAGATCTATGCCGGTGTCAGCGAGATCATCGAACGTTACGTCCCGCAGGAAATGGCGATCGAGCAGGTGTTCATGGCGCGTAATGCCGACTCGGCCCTGAAGCTCGGCCAGGCCCGCGGCGTGGCCATCGTCGCCGGCAGCAATCGCGAACTGCCGATCTACGAGTATGCGGCGCGCAAGGTCAAGCAGTCGGTGGTGGGCAATGGCGGCGCCGACAAGGTGCAGGTCCAGCATATGGTCTCGCGTCTGCTGAAACTGCCGGGGCTGCCCCAGGCCGATGCCGCCGACGCCCTGGCGATCGCGCTCTGTCACGCCCATACCCGCAGCAGCCTGGTCAGCAGCGCCGGTGCCAGCCGCAACCGCAACGGCCGCTGGCGTCGATGAGCTGCGGTGACTGCATCTGTCCGGCGAAGCCGGCCTGCTGGCGGGATCGCCGGCGCGATGACCATCGTGTTCGTGTTTAGCATGGCGGCGCTGGCCGCCGGTCTCAAGTTGCCGGAGTGTATCGTTGCCGGACACAAGCTGGAGTCGCCCGAAGAGGCGCGCAATCTGGAGAAGAGGAACCCGTGATAGGACGCCTGAGTGGTGAGTTACTGGAGAAGCATCCGCCGCAGCTGCTGGTCGATGTCAATGGCGTCGGCTACGAACTGGAAGCCTCGATGAACACCTTCTACCGGTTGCCCGCACGCGGCAAGCCGGTGGTGCTCTATACCCATTTCGTGGTGCGCGAGGATGCGCAGCTGCTGTACGGCTTCGCGGACCGCGAGGAGCGCAGTCTGTTCCGGGCGCTGATCAAGGTCAATGGCGTCGGACCCAAGCTGGCGCTGACCATCCTCTCGGGCATCGATACCGAAACCTTCATCCATACCGTGCACCAGGGCGATACGGCGTCACTGGTGCGCCTGCCCGGTGTCGGCAAGAAGACGGCCGAGCGCCTGATCGTCGAGATGAAGGACCGGCTCAAGGAGCTGCAGGTGTCCGACAATGGCGACTTCCAGCTGGCGAGCCCCGATGTGGCCGGTGCGCCGAGCACGTCCGATATCGTTGCCGAGGCCGAAAGTGCGCTGGTGGCCCTGGGTTACAAGCCCGCGGAGGCGAGCCGTTCCATCAGTCAGGCGGCCAAGTCCCTGGGCGGGCAGGTTGGCAGCGAGGCGCTGATCCGGCAGGCGCTGAAGTCGATGGTCGGCGGCTGAGCCGGGGGAATCAAGGGAGCAGGCAGTGATGATAGAAGCGGATCGTTTTATTTCGCCCGAGGCGAGCCCTGCCGAAGAGGTGTTCGACCGGGCCATCAGGCCCAAGACGCTGGCCGATTATGCCGGCCAGCCCCGGTGCGCGAGCAGATGGAGATTTTCATCGAAGCGGCGCGCAAGCGGGCGAGGCGCTCGATCACACGCTGATCTTCGGTCCGCCCGGGCTTGGCAAGACGACGCTGGCGAATATCATCGCCAATGAGATGGGGGCAGATCAAGACCACGTCGGGGCCGGTGCTGGAGAAGGCCGGCGACGTCGCGGCGCTGCTGACCAGTCTCGAGCCGGGCGACGTGCTCTTTATCGACGAGATTCACCGTCTGAGCGCCAGCGTCGAGGAGATACTCTATCCGGCGATGGAGGATTATCAGCTCGATATCATGATCGGAGAGGGGCCGGCGGCGCGCTCGATCAAGATCGAGCTGCCGCCGTTCACACTGGTGGGGGCGACAACCCGTGCAGGGCTTCTGACCTCGCCGCTGCGAGACCGTTTCGGTATCGTGCAGCGGCTGGAGTTCTACAGCGTCGAGGATCTGTCGCGCATCGTCCAGCGCTCGGCCGAGCTGTCGGGCAGCCGCATTGCGCCGGAGGGGGCGGTCGAAGTGGCCAAGCGCGCCCGCGGTACGCCGCGTATCGCCAACCGTCTGCTGCGCCGGGCGCGGGACTATGCCGAGGTCAAGGGCAACGGTGAAATCGACCGCACTATCGCGGATCTGGCGCTGAACATGCTCAGTGTCGATGAGCGCGGTTTCGATCACATGGACCGCCGGCTGCTGCTGGCGATGATCGAGAAGTTCGGGGGCGGGCCGGTCGGCGTCGACAGTCTGGCTGCGGCGATCTCGGAGGAGCGCGACACCATCGAGGATGTGCTCGAGCCCTATCTTATCCAGCAGGGCTACATGATGCGCACGCCCCGTGGGCGCGTGGTCACCGATCAGGCCTATCTGCACTTCGGCCTGGAGGTGCCGGGCAGCAACTGATCGGCCGGGATGCAGGTGAAAGCCCAAAGGCTGACGCCGGTCAATTAGACTTTCGGGCGCGGTGTTAGGATGGCTTCAATCACAGCCGGAATCCGTCCCATGTCGCCCAGCTTCACGCCCCGTCAACTGCAGTCCTTCAGAACAGAGCTCGAGGAGCGGCTGGAGATGCTGCAGGACGAACAGGATGAGTCCCTGAACGAGGGGCCCTGCTGGCCCAGCGTTTGGAACTCGAGATCGGGGCCTGCGAGGCCGCGCTCGGGCGCCTCGACCGGGGCTGTTTCGGCGTCTGCGAGCAATGCGGAGAGTTTATCGAAACCAACCGCCTGGTCGCATCGCCTTCGGAATCACTCTGCCTGTCCTGCCGCCTCAAATCCCCTGTCTGAGGGCGTTTTTCCGGGCGCGACACTATTTTTTTCACTTCAGGGTTGCCCGCTTGTATAAATTTTGGCGCCTGCTATTGTGGGCCATCCGGCCAGGCGCCGCCTGTTCATCGTGCAGCAAGCTCGGGACTCGTAAGATTGGGTCGGCCTCCGGGGTGAACCGGGTTGCCGCGTCGTGGTCCGATGCCAGGTCCCCGGGTCGAGGGCCCTGGTCCTGAAACCGGCGTTTTTTTCGCTTCGGTCGAGCAGTGGGCGTTCACGGACGTCGTCCGGTCATCATCCTTACAACCGAATTCGCTGGAGCACAAGGGCTCTCCGGCGCCTGAGAGGAAATTGCAGTGGTCGAGGAAATGTCGATCTGGAGTCTGGTACTCAACGCAAGTCTGGTCGTGCAACTGGTGATGCTGGCGCTGCTGCTGGCATCCTTCCTGTCCTGGATCATGATTTTCCAGCGTCACTTCGTTTTCAAGCGTGCCCGCCAGGCGCTGAGTGCCTTCGAGGAGCGTTTCTGGTCCGGTGTCGACCTCGGGCATCTGTTCCGCGAGGTCAACCAGTCGCCCGATCCGATGAATGGCGCCGAGAATATTTTTCGCTCCGGGATCAAGGAGTTCACGCGCCTGACGCAGCAGCGCAACTACGATCGCGATGCCGTGATGGAGGGCATCCAGCGCAGCATGCGCGTGGCGCTGGCCCGTGAAGAGGAAAAGCTGGAGCGCCATCTGCCGTTTCTCGCCACGGTGGGCTCCACCAGCCCCTATATCGGCCTGTTCGGTACGGTATGGGGCATCATGAACTCCTTCCGCGGGCTGGCCAACATGCACCAGGCAACCCTGGCATCGGTGGCGCCGGGGATCTCAGAGGCACTGGTGGCCACGGCGATCGGTCTGTTCGCGGCCATTCCCGCGGTCATCGCCTACAACCGGTTTTCGGCCAAGTCGGAAGGCCTGCTGAGCCGCTACGAGACGTTCGCGGACGAGTTCTCGAGCATTCTGCACCGCCGCATTCATGCGGCGGACTGATCGGGGCTGCAGATGATCAGACGACAGAGACACAAGCGCAAGCTCAACGCCGAAATCAACGTTGTCCCCTATATTGACGTGATGATGGTGCTGCTGGTGATCTTCATGGTCACGGCGCCCATGCTCACCCAGGGAGTTGACGTGGAGCTGCCGAAGGCGTCTGCGGACCCGGTCGATACCGAGGATGCCGAGCCGATGATCGTGACCGTCGACGCCGATGGTCAGTACTACATCAACATCGGCGGGGACGAGCAGGCCCCCGTTGCGGTCGAGGATGTCGGCGAGCGGGTACGAAAGGTGCTTGCGGCCAATCCGGAGAAGCTGCTGCTGGTGAAGGGCGACAAGAAGGTCGACTACGACAAGGTCGTGCGGCTGATGGTACTGCTGCAGCAGGCCGGCGCCCCGAGTGTCGGGCTGGTAACCGAGTAGGGCGACGCCGTGGATATGCGCAGTTATCTTGTCCCCGCGTTGCTGGCGCTGATCGTGCACCTGCTGGTGCTGTTGTTGCTGGCCGGGCACTGGTTCGATCATGCCGATCCGCGTGAGTTGCGGCCGCGCCATATCCAGGCGCAGATGGTGGATCTGGGGGCGGTCAGCCAGGCCCGGGAAAAGCAGGCGGAGGATAAGCGCAAGGCCGAGCAGGCGCAGCAGCGCGAGCAGGCGCGAGAGCTCGAGGAGCAGCGCCATGCGGAGCAGAAGCGGCTTGCGGAGCAGCAACGGCAGCAGGAACAGAAGCGTCAGCAGGCGCAGGCGGCCAAGGAGGAGGCGGCGCAGAAGGCGGCACAGGAAAAGGCCGCAAAAGAGGCCGCTGAGCGCAAGAAGCAGCAGGAGGTCGCGCGCCAGGCCGAAGCGAAAAAGCAGGAGCAGGCGCGCATCGCCGCCGAGAAGAAAAACAGGCGGAGCTCGAAGCCCGCCGCCAGTCCGAGGCGAAGAAGCTCGCTGATGCCAAGCGCAAGAAAGAGGAGGAGGCGAAACGCCTCGCCGAAGCGAAGCGCAAGGAGCAGGAGCGGCTGGCCGAGCAGAAGCGCCAGCAGGCAGAGGCCGAGCGCAAGCGCCGGAAGCCGAGAAGGCGCATCAGGCCGAAGAGCTGGCGCGGGCGATCGCCGCGGAGGAGCGGGTGGCGGCGGAGCGTGCCGGGCAGCAGCAGGTGGCTCAGATCGGCGACTATATCAACGCCCTGCTGCAGCGCAGCTGGAACCTGCCAGCAACCGCCCGCAACGGTATGGTCGCAGTGGTCGAGGTGCGATTGTTCCCTTCGGGTGAGGTGGACAGCGCCAATCTGGTCAAGAGCAGCGGCGACAAGGGCTTCGATGACTCCGCCGTCAACGCGGTGTTGCGGGCCGATCGTTTTCCGCGGGTCGCCGAGGTGGACCCGGTGACCTTCGAACGTAACCTGAGACGGTTCAGGGTGAATTTCCGGCCGGAAGGATTGAGGTGGTGAGAATGAAGGACAAGTTACTGGCCCTCTGCATGCTGGCATTGCTGGCGCTGCCGTTCGGTGCTCGCGCCGAACTGGTGGTGGAAGTGACCCAGGGCGTGGAAACACCGACCCCGGTGGCCGTGGTGCCCTTTGGCTGGAGCGGCACGTCGGCGCTGCCCGAGGATATCGCCGAAATCGTCGCCACCGACCTGCAGCGCAGCGGTTTTTTCAGCACCATGAAAAGGTCCGACATGCTGAGTTTCCCGCAGCGCCAGGATCAGGTGTTTTACCGTGACTGGCGTGTCTCGGGGCAGAACTATCTGCTGATCGGCCGTATCAACTCGACCGGTGGCGAGCAGCTCGAGGTGGTCTACGAGCTTTACGATGTGCTGAAGGAACAGCGTGTATTCGGCGAGCAGGTCAGCGGCTCGACCCGCAACATGCGCGATATCGCCCACTATATCGCCGATGCCGTGTTCCAGAAACTGACCGGTCTGCGCGGCGCCTTCTCCACCCGCATCGCCTATGTTACCGCCCAGCAGCGTGCCGGCGGTCAGCACAGCTATCAGCTGCAGCTGGCCGACTCGGACGGCGCCCGGGCGCGCACCATTCTGGAGTCGAACGAGCCGATACTGTCGCCGGCCTGGTCGCGGGATGGCAGCAAGCTGGCCTACGTGTCCTTCGAAAGTTCGCGGCCCGGGATCTACGTCCAGCATCTGGCCACCGGGCAGCGGGAGAAGGTTCAGTCCTTCCCGGGTCTCAATGGCGCGCCGGCCTGGGCGCCGGACGGCCAGCGCCTGGCGCTGACGCTGTCGAAGGATGGCAACCCGGAGATCTATGTGCTGGACCTGGTGCGCCGCCAGCTCAGCCGCGTGACCCATCATTACGGCATCGATACAGAGCCGACCTGGGCGCCGGACGGCCAGTCGATTCTGTTTACCTCGGATCGTGGCGGTCAGCCGCAGATCTACCGCGTGTACCTGTCGGATCGGCGGATCGAGCGTGTTACGTTCGAAGGCAACTACAACAGCAGCGGCAAGCTGACCCAGGACGGACGCTTCCTGACCATGGTGCACCGCAGTACCGGCGCCGGCGCTGCGTTCAATATCGCGGTGCAGGACCTCAAGACCGGGCGGCTGGATATTCTGACCCAGACCAGCCTGGACGAATCGCCGACCATTGCCCCCAATGGCAGCATCGTGCTCTATGCCACCCAGGAGGGCAATCGGGGTGTACTGGCCGCGGTGTCGCTGGATGGCCGGGTGCGTTTTCGCATGCCGGCGGCGTCGGGCGATGTCAGGGAACCGGCCTGGTCCCCCTACTTGCAATAGGTTGCAATAGGACCGGGCGGGCACTAAGTTACTCAACAGGTTTGCGGCCACAGGGGTCGCTTTGAAGGAGCAAGACTAGAATGCGTGCGTTGAAAGTTACCAAGGTTGCAGCACTGGCACTGACTTTTGCCTGGGTGGCGGGCTGTAGCTCGACCAGCACTCAGACCGACAGTGCCGGCATGGCCGGCGGCATGGATGGAGCCGACAGCGGCGCCATGACCTCCGGCATGGGCGATGCAAGCGGCCTCTCCGGTTCGGCATTGCCGGGCGCGGTGGCGAACCTGCAGACCGTTTTCTACTTCGATTTCGACCAGTCCACCGTGAAGGCGGATGCCTTTGCCGATCTCGAAGCGCACGCCCGTTACCTGGCGGCCAACCCGCAGGCCAGCGTGCGCCTGGAAGGTCATGCCGACGAGCGCGGCACCCGTGAATACAACATGGCGCTGGGCGAGCGTCGCGGCAATGCCGTGTCCCGTTTCCTGATGGTCAACGGCGTCGGCAACGGTCAGGTCGAAGTGATCAGCTACGGCGAAGAGAAGCCGGCGATGATGGGTCACGGCTCCGACTCCTGGGCCCAGAACCGCCGCGTCGAGCTGAAATACGGCCGTTAAGTGCCCATGCGAACGCTCAGACGACTGATGCTCGGAGGGCTGCTGGCGACTGTGCCGGCAGTCGCTCCGGCGGCGGATGTACCGGTGATCGAGATCACGCCGGGGCCGGGCCAGGGGCCAGCCTCGGTGCGTTACGGTCAGTCGGCCGGCTCCCAGGAATCACAGCTGCTGCTGATGGTGCAGCAGCTGCAGGACGAAGTGCGCATGCTGCGCGGCCAGGTCGAGTCGCAGCAATATGCGCTGGACCGTTTGAAGCAGGAGCAGGACGACCGGTACCGGGATCTTGACCGGCGTCTCAGTCTGCTGATCACCGGCGGCGCTGAGGCGCCGACTCTGCCGTCTGCCGAGGGCATGGAGCCCGGCGCGGCTGTGCCGCCTGCTGCTCCCAGGCGCCGGCGCCTGTCTCTTCCGGCCCCGCTGTCGCGGCAGGGGACGACCAGGCCTATCAGGCCGCTTTCGCCCTGGTGCGCGAGCGCAAGTTCGATGAGGCGGCGTCGGCTTTCGAGCGCTTCGTGGTCGACTATCCGTCCAGCGCCCGTTTGGCGAATGCCCATTACTGGCTCGGTGAAATCTACCTGGCTCAGCAGAAGCTGGAACCCTCCCGGCAGGCCTTTGCCCGGGTCGTCGAAGGTTTCACCGACAGTCCGAAGATGCCCGATGCACTGTACAAGCTCGGCGTGCTGCATCACCAGCTCGGCAATCTGGAGGAGTCGGCCCGTTACATGGCGCAGGTGATACAGGAGTTTCCCAACAGCTCGGCGGCGCGCCTGGCGCAAAACTTCAACCGCTAGCCGTTGATCCGTGATTTACAGACTATTCGAATGATGCGGAAAATCGTTGCATGACAGAATCCACCAAAAAGGCCGTGGTGCTGCTTTCGGGCGGTCTCGATTCGGCAACTGTACTGGCCATGGCCATCGATCAGGGCTATGAATGCCATGTGCTGAGCTTCGACTACGGCCAGCGTTCCCGTACCGAACTCAATGCCGCGCGCGCCGTTGCGACGGCGCTGGGCGTCCGGGATCATCGTGTGATCCGGCTGAATCTCGAGGATTTTGGCGGTTCGGCCCTTACCGATACCTCCATCGAGGTGCCGGAGCAGGAGGAGGAGGGGGTCATTCCGGTGACCTATGTGCCGGCCCGCAATACGGTGTTCCTGTCGCTGGCGCTCGGTCTGGCCGAGGTGCTGGAGGCGCGCGCGATCTTCATCGGTGTCAACGCGGTGGACTACTCCGGCTATCCGGACTGCCGGCCGGCGTTTATCGCAGCCTTCGAACAGACCGCCAATCTGGCGACCCGTGCCGGCGTCAGCGGCCAGCATTTCCATATCGAAACACCGCTGATGAAGATGACCAAGGCCGAAATCATCGCCGAGGGGATGCGGCTCGGTCTCGACTACGGTCTGACGGTTTCCTGCTACCAGGCGGACGACGACGGTCGCGCCTGCGGTGTCTGCGACAGTTGTCGCCTGCGCGCCAAGGGCTTCGTGGATGCCGGCGTACCGGACCCGACGCGGTATCAGCGCGTAACGCGTAACGCGTAACGCGTCACTTTTTCAGAAAAAAGGCTTGCATTGACGGAAAAAGTCATTAAAATGCGCAGCCCTATCGGGTCGTTAGCTCAGTTGGTAGAGCAGTTGGCTTTTAACCAATTGGTCATAGGTTCGAGTCCTATACGACCCACCATATTCCGAAAAGGGAGCCTGCAAAGGCTCCCTTTTCGTTTCGGGCACCGGCCGCTGCGATAGCCGTTGCCGTGCTGTCACTGCGTTCGGGCCGGAATCCGTATCGACGCCTTGAATTTTGGGTCTGCGGGCACAATTACAGTGACTCAGGGTCCAAAAAGTGACATGTATCCACAGGGCGCATTCATAAGCCCTGTGCCGGTAACTGTGATATTATCGGGCGCCTCGAAATCCAAATCGGGTTTTTGTTGCCCCTATTCTGACAGACTGACATGACATCTATGTTGAGCAAACAGGACATCTCCGATCGCATTCTGGTGCAGGAGCACTTTGCGAAAGAGCATCTGCCCGGCGATCTCGGTCGCGCGGATGTCGAGCGCTACAAGGCGCGCATCAAGGCATTGCTGAAGGAAAAAGATGCCTGCCTGGTGGCCCACTACTATACCGATGCCCTGATCCAGGAGTTGGCGGAAGAGACCGGCGGTTGCGTCGCCGACTCTCTCGAGATGGCCCGTTTCGGCAGTCAGCGGCCCGAGTCGACGCTGCTGGTTGCCGGGGTGCGTTTCATGGGCGAAACCGCCAAGATCCTCAGCCCGGAAAAGCGCATCCTGATGCCGACCCTCGAGGCGACCTGCTCGCTGGATATCGGTTGTCCGGAAGACGAATTCACGGCTTTCTGCGATGCCCATCCCGATTACGAGGTGGTGGTCTATGCCAACACCTCGGCTGCAGTCAAGGCTCGGGCCGACTGGGTCGTCACCTCCAGCATCGCGCTGCAGGTGGTCGAACACCTGGCGGACCAGGGCAAGAAGATCATCTGGGCGCCGGACAAGCACCTGGGTGCCTATGTGCAGAAGCAGACCGGCATCGACATGCTGATGTGGGACGGTGCCTGCATCGTGCACGAGGAGTTCAAGGCCAAGGGGATCCTGGATCTCAAGCGCGTCTACCCCGATGCTGCAGTGCTGGTGCACCCGGAGTCGCCCGATGCGGTGGTGGAACTGGCCGACGCCGTCGGCTCCACGTCCCAGCTGATTCAGGCGGCGCGGGATCTGCCCAACCGGGAGCTGATCGTCGCCACCGATCGCGGCATTTTCTACAAGATGCAGCAGGCGGCGCCGGAGAAAATGTTCATCGAGGCGCCGACCGGCGGCAGCGGCGCAACCTGCCGCAGCTGTGCGCACTGCCCCTGGATGGCGATGAACGGGCTCGACAATATCGTGGCGGCCCTGGAAGAGGGGCGGGACGAGATATTCGTCGACGAAGGCCTGCTCGACCGTGCGCGCCAGCCATTGCAGCGCATGCTCGACTTCTCCGCCTCGCTCAAGCGGTAGTTCTCGTCGGATGGGTAGAGCGGCGAATTCCAGCAACCGCTCTGCCAACCGGCATCAATCGATCTGCAATACGATCGATATGGCGGGTTTCGGCGTGGGTTGGATCCGCGGCAAGCGGTAAAATATGCGGGACTCGCGCCTCTACCCACCCTCCGGTCCGTGCCTTCGAATTTTCCTCGTACCGGCCTGCGGACCACCTGATAGCTTTCTTACAAATCCATATCCAGATCTTTGCGCAGCCGTTCAGCATCCTGGCGGTAGCTTTTGATCCGCAGGCGGTCCGAGTCGCTGAGGCTCTTTTCCCGCAACGCATATTCCACCTGCTGCAATGCCCGGTCCACCTGCGCGGTCTGCAGAAAATAGGCGATGCGTGCCTCGTGGACTTTCAGAATGCGGTGTTCGAGGCCGTAGCATTCCGCCAGGTTGTAGAGGCTGCCGGTGTCGTTGGGATAGCGCTCCAGCAGCTGTTCGTACTGACGAATGGCGTCGCCGTTGCGGCCGCTCGCTTGCAGCGTCAGTGCCAGGGTTTTTGCACCGCGAAGGTGCCGGGGTAGAGTCGGTTCAGGCGGTTCAGGTCGTCCAGGGCTTCCTGGTTGCGTCCGGCCTGTTGCAGAATTTCAGCCCGGCTGATGCGGACATAGAGGTTGTTGCGCCAGGTTTCGTCGAGGCCATCGAGGGTCGAGAGCGCTCTGGCATACTGGCCTGCCGCGGCGGCCGACAGGGCGAGACCGTAGCGGTTGGGTCCGTCGTCGGCGTCCTGCAATGCGCTTTCGTAGCGTGTCAGCATGGCTTCGGGGCGTTCGGCATAATGCACCTGTAACCGGGTCCGGGCTATTGCGAAGTCCGGCGAGCTGTCGGCGGGTGCCGGGGCGGGCAGCTGAGCGGCGCGATTCATCGAGTCGGCAATGCGGGACTGGGTGACCGGGTGGGTCAGCAAAAACTCCGGTGGCCGGTCGCCGTAAAAGCGCATCGAGCGCTGCAGGCGCGAAAACATCCGCGGCATCGCCGTCGGATCGATGCCGGTTTCGGTCAGGGTGATCATGCCGAGGCGGTCGGCCTCCTGTTCGTTCTGACGACTGAACGACAGGCGTGCCATCTCGCTTGCGCCGAGCGTCGAGGTGATCGCCGCGGCGCCGGCCTGGCCGTCGGCGGCGGCTGCGACCAGAATGCTGCCGAGCAGGGCGGCCAGCATGAAGGGGCGGTTGCGCCGCTCCTCCTCGATCTGCATCGCGAAATGGCGCTGGCTCAGGTGGGCAAGTTCATGGGCCAGTACCGAGGCGAGTTCGTCCTCGGCCTCGGCTGTCAGCAGCAGCCCGCCGTGGACGCCGATAATACCGCCCGGTACCGCGAAGGCATTCAGCGTCGGGTTGTCGAGGGTGATCAGCTGCAGTTCGTGCTGTTGCAGCTGGCTGTGGGCGGCCAGCTTCCACAGCAGGTCCTCGAGGTAGCTGTAGACGATCGGATCCTCGAGCTGCTTGGCGCGGCCCCGCAACAGGCGGGCCCAGGTATCGCCGAGGCGGGATTCCTGCTGCAGCGATATGATGCCGGACGCGCTGTCGCCCAGGCTTGGCAGGTTCGGGTTGGCAGACAGCGTGGCCGGCAGTGTCAGCAGCAGGCCGAACAGCAGCGGGCGCAGGGATTTTGACGCGGGCATGGCGATCCTTATCATCGGCTATCAGCGAATATTCTACAGGTTGTGATATATTCCAGCTTCCAAAATGGTCCCGATCCGGAGAATCCGATGTCCCAGAATGAGATCGATCAGGTGCTCGATGCCAGCGGGCTGAGTTGCCCGCTGCCGTTGCTTAAGGCCAAGCAGGCGCTGAGCCGGATGGCGGCCGGCGAGGTGCTGCAGGTGATTGCCACCGACGCCGGCTCCGTTCGGGATTTCAGGGTCTACACCGACCAGTCAGACCATCAGCTGCTGCAATCGTTCAGCGATGACGGGCGCTACATCTATATCATTCGGCGCGGCTGAAGCCGGCCCCTCGGGGCGGTAGCCGAAATCAGGGATTGGCAAATGCGCAAGATTTTCGGGAAATGGATCGAGCAATACTTTTCGGATGAAGAGGCGATCCTGTTGTTTCTGCTGCTGGCGCTGGGGCTGGCGGTCATCCTGACGCTGGGGCAGCCCTGGCGCCGGTCTTCGCCGGGATCGTGCTGGCGTTTCTGATGCAGGGGCCGGTGGACTGGCTGGAGGCCCGGGGCGTCCGGCACTTGCTGGCGGTGAGTCTGGTCTTTGTGGCCTTCGTGGGCCTCTTTCTGGGGCTGCTGCTGTTTGTCATGCCGCTGGCCTGGAAGCAGCTGGTCAACCTGTTCAACGAGCTGCCGCGTATGGTCGGGCAGGTGCAGTCGCTGTTGTTGTTGCTGCCGCAGAAATACCCGGGCATTTTCTCGGAGTCCCAGGTCCGTGAAATCACCCAACTGGCGACGGCGGAGCTGAGTCGGGCGGGTCAGTGGGTGCTGACCTTTTCGCTGAACTCCCTTGGCAGCCTGGTGGCGCTGCTCATCTATCTGGTGCTGGTGCCGATCCTGGTGTTTCTGTTTCTCAAGGATGGCCGTCTGCTGATCGGCTGGTGGGCGGCTTTTTTGCCGGAACGGCGGCAGATGATGAACAAGATCTGGCACGAGATGGATACCCAGATCGCCAACTATATCCGCGGCAAGGCGCTCGAGATACTGATCGTCGGCGGCGCGACCTTCGTGGTGTTCGCCTTCCTGGGGGTGAACTACGCGGCACTGCTGGGCATCATGGTCGGCCTGTCGGTTCTGATTCCCTATATAGGGGCGGCACTCGTGACCCTGCCGGTGGCGCTGATCGGCTTCTTTCAGTGGGGCTGGGGCAGCGATTTCATGTGGCTGATGATCGCCTACGGCATTATTCAGGCGCTGGACGGCAATGTGCTGGTGCCGCTGCTGTTCTCGGAGGCGGTCAACCTGCACCCGGTTTCGATCATTGTCGCGGTGCTGGTATTCGGCAGCCTATGGGGCTTTTGGGGGCTTTTCTTCGCGATTCCGCTGGCTACCCTGGTCAAGGCGATCCTCAATGCCTGGCCAAGGCATGAGGCCGGTGTCGAGCAGAAGGAGGTGCTTTGATCGGCTTGCGTCCGGGGCTACGTAGGGTGCTGGTGAGCCGGTTTCTGGCGCACCGCACCGTTGCTCGGTGCGGTGCGCTTCGCTTACCGGCACCCTACGGTCTTCCCGAACATGTAGGGTGCTGCTGAGCGGAGCGAAGCGCACCGTCAAGCAAGTGGTGCGGCGCATTCAGAGTGCTTTGACCGCCTCCAGTACCTCCTCGGCGTGGCCGGCGACCTTGACCTTGCGCCATTCACGGCGCAGTACGCCATCCCTGTCGATCAGAAAAGTGCTGCGCTCGATGCCCAAGTGCTCCTTGCCATAGAGCTTCTTCAGCTTGATGACGTCGAACAGCTTGCACAGGGTTTCGTCGGGATCGCTGATCAGCTCGAACGGAAAGGACTGTTTCGCCCTGAAGTTCTCGTGGGCGCGCAGGCCGTCCCGGGAGACGCCGAAGATGTCGGTGTCCAGCGCCTGGAACTGGTTGTGGAGATCGCGAAAGTTCTGGCCCTCGGTGGTACAGCCCGGGGTGCTGTCCTTGGGGTAGAAATAGATCACCAGGTTGCGGCCGCGCAGGTCGGCTGAATTCACCGTCAGGTCGCTGGTGGCCTGGGCGCTGAAATCGGGAATCGGCTGGTCGAGGCTTACTTGGCTCATTAGTGTATTGTTCCATGCTAAATGGTGATTTCAGAGCCTCCCAAATTGTTCACAGCAAGACGCAGCTTGCAGGGAATGGCGGATTCCATTTCCAAGAGCTGCAACGCCGCTGTGGGCAATTTGGGAGGCTCCTTCGGGCGGGCCGCTAAGCGGCCATCTGCGGTGTTGCACTTGCTTGACGTAGAACCACTATGCCGGCGCAAGTGCGCCTAGCATCTGACCGCTTAGCGGTCCGCTGAAAGTATCATTAAGCGCGGGACAGTACACCGGGTTCCTTGCTGTGGCAAAAACGGGTACGCTTCCATCGCGCAATTCGTATAGAATACTGGGCCTTTCTACGAGATCAAACCCCGGACGGAGCAGGTCGCCCGAGCGTGTTTTTCCGTGGACCCGATACCGGCGCCGACGGCCGGTTTAACCGATATTCCGGCCCCGGACAGAGCCTGTGCCGGGCACAGGGGCCGTGAAGTTGTGCGAGTCTGGTGCGAACAGTACCATAGACGCGAATTTGTCAGATGGAGAAAGTGATGATTACTGGCAGTATTGTTGCGCTCGTAACCCCGATGCATGCCGATGGCAATGTCGACTGGGAAGCCCTCGACAGGCTGGTCGACTGGCATCTGGAGAAGGGCACCGACTCGATCGTGGCGGTCGGTACCTCCGGCGAGTCGGCAACCCTCGACTACGACGAGCACTGCCTGGTCATCAAACGCATCATCGAGCGGGTTCGGGGCCGGATGCCGATCATCGCCGGTACCGGCGCGAACTCCACCCGCGAGGCGATCATGCTGACCCGCAAGGCGGCCGACCTCGGTGCCGATGCCTGCCTGCTGGTCACGCCCTACTACAACAAGCCGACCCAGGAAGGCCTGTATCAGCATTTCCGGGCCGTGGCGGAAGCGGTCGATGTACCGCAGATTCTGTACAACGTACCCGGGCGCACCGCCTGCGACATGCTCAATGAAACAACGCTGCGTCTGGCCGGGATCGACAACATCATCGGCATCAAGGATGCGACCGGCGATGTCGCGCGTGGACGCGAGCTGGCCGAAAAGGCGCCCGAGGGTTTCGCCATCTACTCCGGCGATGACGCCACCGCCATCGAACTGATTCTGGCTGGCGGTCACGGCAATATTTCCGTCACCGCCAACGTGGCGCCGGCCGAGATGGCGGAACTCTGCCGCCTTGGCCTGGCCGGCGAGACCGAGGCTGCGCGTGCACTGCAGCAGAAGCTGATGCCGCTGCATACCAAGCTGTTCGTCGAAGCCAATCCGATCCCGGTGAAGTGGGCCCTGTTCGAGATGGGCATGATCGGCCCGGGCATCCGCCTGCCGCTGACGCTGTTGTCGGAAGGCTGCCAGCCGATCGTGCGCCAGGCTCTGGCCGACAGCGGCATTCTGCAGGGCTGATCGATGATGAACAGGCAGATTCTGATCAGTGCGATGCTTGTCGCGACAGCCGGTCTTGGCGGTTGCGGCATGCTCAAGAACAATTCGCTTTACGGTGAGGATGGCCTGGTACGTGATCGCAGTCAGGATTACGAAAAGGCCCAGGCGCGCGCGCGCCTCGAGATTCCGCCCCATCTGCGGACCCGCGAACTGTCCGAGCGTCTGGTGGTGCCGGAGATCGGCACTACAGCGACCGAGCGGCAGGGCGACTTCGAGGCGCCCCGTCCGGAGTTCTTCTATGCCGATGTCGGCTCCGATGCGGTCAACCTCAAGCGTCTGGGGGACCAGAAGGTTATCATGGTCGACGAGCCGATCGATGCGGTCTGGCTCAAGCTGCAGGATTTCTGGCGGTTCAACGGCATCGAGCTCGCCAAGAGCGATCCGCGCCAGGGCATCATGGAGTCGGGCTGGATCCGTGCCGACGGCAAGGAATACAACTTCGCCGACCGCTGGATCAAGCGGCTGACGTTCCAGGACATAGAAGGTCCGACCCGCAACAAGCTGCGTATCAGCGTCAGGCCGGATCCCGAAAACTACGCGCGTACCTCGATCCGCATGGATCACGTCGCCTATCCCTTCGAACAGCAGGTCGCGGACGTCGACTGGAGCGCCGATGCCCACGATGTCGGCTACAAGAGCGACATGATGTTCGAGATGCTGCGCTATCTCAGCAAGGCCACCAGCGAGCCTACGGCGCAGAGCCTGCTGGCGCTGCAGCAGCAGGAGCATGCGCGGCCGCTGCTGGGGCGTGATTCCCGTGGCAACCCGACGCTGAAGATCGAGGCGCCGATCGACGACGCCTGGCGCCTGGTCAGCGATGCGCTGGATGCGGCCCGTCTGGATGTCGGCACCCGCGACCGGGAGCAGGGCGTGTTCTATGTCACCTATGTCACCTCCACGCCGGTGGAGGAGGTCGAGGAAGTCGGCTTCTTCGAGTGGCTGCACGGTGATCGCGGTGATATCAAGCTCGACACCGGCTTCCTCGATGCATCCCTGGGCCTCAGCGATGGCGACGACGATCAGCAGACCGTGCGTTACAGCGCCCGGGACGTCGAGCCGCTGAACCCGGACGAGCTGGACCAGAGCGACCTGGCGGACCCGAACAACCCGGCCAACCGGGAAGGCTACAAGATCTGGTTCGCCGGCAAGGTGATCTATGTCTTCGGCAGCGACAACAAGGAAGGCACGCTGAATCAGGAGACCGGCAGCTACGAGTATGTCGGGCGTTATCAGCTGCGCATGAACCGTACGCTCAGCGGCAGTTACCTGTCGGTGATGACCGAACAGGGTCTGGCGGCGCCGGCGCTGGTGGCGGAAGAGATCCTCTGGAGCGTCAAGGATCAGCTGCCGTCGGGCTGAGTCCGGCGAAGTGGCGCAGTTCGCGCGCCAGTGAACACTCCGGCATTCCGATGCCGGTCGAACGGCCCGGGTACTCCCGGGCCGAAGCTATTTTGACAACAGTTTCTGACTGGAGATTTCGATGGAAAAGCGCGCAGAGCTCTATTCCGGAAAAGCCAAATCCGTGTACGAGACCGATGAGCAGGATTACCTGATTCTCGAGTTTCGCAACGACACCTCTGCGTTCGACGGCGAAAAGGTCGACCAGCTGGATCGCAAGGGCATGGTCAACAACAAGTTCAATGCCTTCATCATGAGCAAGCTCAGGGAAGCGGGCGTGCCGACCCACTTCGAGCGCCTGATCTCCGACCAGGAGAGCCTGGTCAAGCGCATGCAGATGCTGCCCATCGAGTGCGTGGTGCGCAACATTGCGGCCGGGTCGCTCTGTCGCCGTCTCGGCGTGACCGAAGGCCAGGAACTGAACCCGCCGACCTTCGAACTGTTCCTGAAGAACGATGCGCTGCATGACCCGATGGTCAATGAGTCACTGGTCGAAACCTTTGGCTGGGCCACCGCGGAGCAGGTGGCACGCGCCAGAGAACTGACCTTCAAGGTCAACGACGTGCTGAAGAAACTGTTCGACGACGCCGGCATTCTGCTGGTCGATTACAAGCTTGAGTTCGGCCTGTTCAAGGGCGAGGTCGTGCTGGGTGACGAGTTCTCGCCGGATGGCTGCCGTCTCTGGGACAAGGCCACCCGCAACAAGCTGGACAAGGACCGCTTCCGCCAGGGGCTTGGCGGCGTGGTCGAGGCCTACGAGGAAGTCGGTCGTCGTCTGGGCATCGACTTCGACTGATCGACGGCAGTGATCGAAACAAAGGGGCGTTGAGCCCCTTTGTCGTGTCTGGAGGAAGCAGAAATGAAGAAAGCGGTATTTCTCGACCTGGAGAGTCTCGAGGACCTCGACCTGTCTGTACTCTCGGCGTTGTTCGAGGACTTTGAAACCCATATGGCGACCGCGTCCGAACAGGTGGCGGCACGAATCGCCGATGCCGAGGTGGTGCTGGTCAACAAGGTGCGGCTGGGTGCCGCGGCGCTGGAACAGGCGACGGCGCTCAAGCTGATTGCCGTGGTGGCGACCGGCACCAACAATGTCGATCTGGAGGCGGCCCGTCGTCTCGGTATCCAGGTCAGCAACTGCCGTGCCTACGGTAACGACTCGGTGATCCAGCATGTGTTTGCGCTGATGCTGGCGCTGCATACGCGGCTCATCGACTATGACCGTGCGGTACGGGCCGGACGCTGGCAGCAGGCGACCCAGTTCTGCTTTCTCGATTATCCGATTACCGAACTGGCCGGCAAGACACTGGGTATCGTCGGTTACGGCAACCTGGGGCAGGGCGTTGCCCGCATCGCCGAGGCCTTCGACATGAAGGTGGTGGTGGCGCAGCGACCCGGCGGCGCGCCTCAAGCCGGGCGTACCCCCTGGATGAGCTGTTGCCGCAGGTGGACGTGCTGAGCCTGCACTGTCCGCTGAACGACGATACCCGAAACCTGATCGATGCCAGGGCGCTGGCGAAGATGAAGCCGCAAGCCTTCCTGATTAACGCTGCCCGCGGCGGTATCGTCGACGAAGCGGCGCTGGCCGATGCGCTGCGTGAAGGCCGTCTGGCCGGTGCGGCCACCGATGTCCTGAGTGTCGAGCCGCCACGGGACGGCAACCCGCTGCTGGACGCGGATATCCCGAATCTGATCGTTACCCCGCATAACGCCTGGGGCAGCCGCGAAGCGCGCCAGCGCATCATCGACCAGACGGTGGACAATATCGAGGCCTTCGGGCGCGGTGAGCCGTTGCGGACCGTAAATTAACCCCTTCGTTGTGTAGGGCGGAATGAGCTTGCGAATTCCGCCGGCGATATCGGGTACCAGCGGGGATTCTCTGGCGAGCCGTGGACTTTTCCCGGAACTTCGGTGGAGCGCCAAGCGGTGAAACGCGACCCCGAATGCGATTCACCGGAATACCGGTGGAATTCGCAGGCTCATTCCACCCTACGTGATCATCAGAAGGGTGGGGGCGACTCGAAATCCATCGCTTCGCCGGTTAGCGGGTGCTGGAAGCCGAGCCGCTCGGCGTGCAGCAGCAGTCGCGGCGACAGCGCCTGCACTTCCGGCGGGGCATAGAAGGCGTCGCCGAGGATGGGGTGTCCCAGGGCCTGCATATGCACCCGCAACTGGTGCGAGCGGCCAGTGACCGGATGCAGCAGGATACGGCTCTGTTCGCCGTCCGAGTCCAGCAGCTGCCACTCGGTGCGGGCGCTTTTGCCCTCTGCCGGGTCGATGATCTGCAGGGGGCGCCGCTCCCAGTCGCAGCGCAGCGGCCAGTCGATCACGCCGCCGTCTCCGGCCGGCCGGCCGGCCACCAGCGCCTGGTAACGCTTGCGGGTTTCCCGTTCACGGAATTGCCGGCTCAGTTCACGGTGGCTGTCGGCATCGCGTGCCAGCACCATCAGTCCGGAGGTTGCGCAATCGAGACGG
This sequence comes from Marinobacterium aestuariivivens, assembly GCF_042661465.1. Lineage (NCBI taxonomy): Bacteria > Pseudomonadati > Pseudomonadota > Gammaproteobacteria > Oceanospirillales > Oceanospirillaceae > Marinobacterium > Marinobacterium aestuariivivens. The sequence continues at coordinate 4,161,100 of NZ_JBHSWE010000001.1, forward strand.
TGAACGATGCGCGCTGTCGGAAAGTCACGCAGCACCCGGTGCCAGAGGCAGTCCTGCTTGTCGGGACCACGCCCCGGTACCGACAGCAGGTCGTGGGGCTTGACGACCACCAGCACCTGCTCGTCCTGATACTCGACAGCGATGCTCATGCGGGTTGCTCGAACAGTGCCAGCGCCTCGACATGGGCGGTGTGCGGAAACATGTCCATGACGCAGAAACGGCTCAGCCGGTAGCCGGCGGCGGCCAGTTCGGCGCCGTCGCGGGCCAGGGCTGCCGGATTGCAGGCGACATAGAGAACCTTTCGGGCCCGGTACTGTACCAGCTGTTGCACCGCTTCCCGGGCGCCGGTGCGGGGCGGGTCCAGCAGGATCAGATCGAAGCCGCCGCGGTACCAGCCCTGGTGCCGGAAATCCTGGCTCAGGTCGTGACGATAGATCCGCACATTGTCCAGCCCGTTGCGCTGTGCATTGGCGCTGGCACGTGCGACCATGGCGGCGTTGCCCTCGACGCCGACCACTTCGGCGCAGTGACGGGCCAGGGCAGCGTGAAGTTGCCCAGGCCGCAAAACAGGTCCAGTACCCGGTCGCCGGCTTGGGGCGCCAGCCAGTCGAGGGCGCGGGAGACCATCTGGCGGTTCAGCTCGGCATTGACCTGCAGGAAATCGCCGGGTGCGAACTCGAGCTCAAGGTCGAAGGCCGGCAGCCGGTAACTCAGTAGCTGAGGCTGGCCCTTGCCGGCGAAGCGGATGCCCTGGTCGTTTTCGGTATAGAGTTCCAGTTCGAGCCCGGTCACCAGCCTGCGCAGGCGTTCGAGCGTATCGTCCTTCAGCGGCTTCTTGATGCGCAGGGTCAGGGCACCGCGCTCGTCGCCGTACTGGACCTGGGCGTGAGTGATGGACTTGAGGGCATCGAGTCCCTCGAGGCTTTCGTGCAGGGATCGGAACAGCCCTGTGGCCCTTCCGTCCAGTACCTCGCACTGTTCGATCGGCAGCAGCTTGTGGCTGCCGCGGCGGCGAAAGCCGACGATCGGCTCGCCGCTGCGCTGCAGTTGATTGATTCCGATCCGCGCGCTGCGGCGGTAATGCCAGGGCAGCGAGACCAGCGGTGTCTCGATCGCGTCGGGTACCAGCCTGCCGAGTCGCAGCAACTGATCGAGTGCCTGCTCCTGCTTGAAGCTGATCTGGCGGTCATGGCGCAGGTGCTGCAAGTCGCAGCCGCCGCACTGGCCGTAATGGCGGCAGCCCGGTTCGCTTCGGTCGGGGCTGGCCTCGAGTACTTCGAGGGTCTCGGCCTCGCTGTAGCGGCTGCGATCGGCGATTACCCTGGCGCGGACCTTCTCGCCCGGCAGGGCGCCGGCGACAAAGATGGTCTTGCCATCGGCGCGGGCGATGCCGCGGCCTTCGTGGCTCAGACGTTCGATTTCGAGGGGGTCGGCCGCTGCAGACGCGGTCTGTGGGCGGGCGGGGCGCCGGGCGGGCCCTCCGAAGCGTATCGGTTTGCGGCTCATTGGAATTCTCGCTGATGAATGGCGCGGATTTTAGCAGCCCTGAGCGGACAAACAAATGCGCCGGTCCCAGGCGGCGGCGTTACGGCAAGAGCCCCCGAGCGGCAGGGACAGGACCAGGTAGACTGCGATTTCGCTTATCTGCTGGGTCGCGCCCAGGCAGTCGCCGGTATAACCGCCGAGGCGGCGGCGGAACAGGCGCACCAGGTAGAAACGCAGCGCAAGCAGGCTCAGCAGCAGTGGCAGCCAGAGAACCGGCGCGATCAGCAGCAGGCAGAGCAGGGCCGGTGCGCCGGCGATCAGCAGCTCTCTGCCGCTCATGCGACTGGCCAGGGCTTTGCCTTGCTCAGCCGGTCCTGCTGGACATAGGTTTCGGAATAGATCAGGCTCACGGCCAGAAAGCGGCTCAGCGTATGACCCAGCAGCAGGGCGATGAGGACATCGGGTACATACAGCAATGCCGTCAGCCTGAAGGCCAGTGCCAGCAGCAACCCCAGTGCGCCGTAGCTCCCGAGCCTCGAGTCTTTCATGATGCCGAGCGTCTGCTCCGGCGTCCAGCCGCCACCGAAGCCGTCGCAGACGTCGGCAAGGCCATCTTCGTGAAAGCCGCCGGTCAGTAATATGGTGAAGAGGGTGCAGAGCAGCAGGGTCAGCGGCAGGGGCAGCAGGGGCTCGAGCAGCCAGTAGAGGGCCGCGGCAAGGGTTCCCAGCAGCAGGCCGACCAGTGGAAAATAGCGGCTGGCATGATTCAGGTGCGCTTCGCTGAACTGCACCCAGCCCGGAGCGGGCAGCCGGGTGAAGAAGGTCAGGGCATTGAAAAAAGGTGCAGTTCCCGGGTCAAAAACATCTTCGTCCCTGTAAAAATGGTGAAAGGCTGGCCGCCCCGCGACTATCGGGCTCGCATTCAGTGCCTGATACGCAGCCGGAATTCAAGGCCACACACTCTAGAGAAAAGGAGGTACCAGGTCCATGAGCAGTCAAGAGCATCCGTTCGCACCCTTCGTGCGGATACTGGGCAAGGGCAAGAAGGGGTCCCGTTCGCTGACCGCGGATGAGGCCCATCAGGCGATGGGCATGATACTCGATGGTCAGGTCCGGCCGGAGCAGCTGGGGGCTTTTCTGATGCTGCTGCGGGTCAAGGAGGAGGCGCCGGAGGAGTTGTGCGGCTTCGTCCGCGCCGTGCGTGAGCGTCTTGCCGTGCCGCAACAGCTGCGTGCCGATCTGGACTGGTCGAGCTATGCCGGCAAGAAGCGGCGTCTGCCCTGGTTCCTGCTGGCGGCGCTGACCCTGGCCGGGTCCGGCACCCGCGTCTTCATGCATGGCGCCCGCGGCCATATGCCGTGCAGGCTCTATACCGAGGATATGCTCCCGATCTTCGGTCTGCGGTCCTGCAGTGGCTGGGCAGAGGTCGGGGAGGACCTGGAGCTGAACCGATTTGCCTTTATGTCGATCGACCGGCTGTCGCCGATGCTCGGCGAGATCATCCAGCTGCGTTCGGTACTGGGGCTGCGTTCGCCCGTTCATACGCTGTGCCGGTTGCTCAACCCGCTCGGTGCCGACTGCGGTATTGACGGTGTTTTTCACCCGCCCTACGGCCCGATGCATCAGAAAACCGGTGTGCTGCTCGGAGTGCGTAACAGCCTGACCGTCAAGGGGGATGGCGGCGAAGCGGAGCTCAAGCCCGACTCCGAGAGCGAGCTGCAGTGGATTCTCGAGGGTAAAACCGAGACCGAAAGCTGGCCCAGGTTGCTGACCCAGCGTGTCGTGCGTGACGAGGTGCTGGATCCCGCGGACCTGCTGAGGCTGTGGCGCGGCGAGATCGGGCACGAGTACGGCGAGGGGGCGGTCATCAATACACTGGCGGCCATCCTGAAGCTGCTGGGGCGTGCCCCGGCGGCCGGCGAGGCGGTCGAACAGGCCCGCAGGCTCTGGGAGGCGCGGGACCGGAAGGCCTATTGATGAAAATAAATCGTGTAAAAAATATACAAATGATGCCGATATATGGATAATCACTGTCGGAAATTCAATCAGTTGTCGTTCATCAGGTGGTCGTTATTCTTATGCCGCATCGCATCGTTCAGAACCGTCGATCCTTTATCAAAACGCTGGCGGGGACCGCCGCCGGCTTCGCGGGCACCAGTGCTTTCGGCGCGCCGCTGATCAAGAACCCGGGTCTTGAGCGAAAGCTGACGCTCAATAACCTCCATACCGGCGAGAAGCTGACGGCGGTCTACTGGGCTGACGGTCACTATATGCCGGAGGTCCTGAAGGAAGTCGATCATCTGCTGCGCGACCACCGTTCCGATACCTCGATCGAAATGGACCGTCAACTGTTCGATCTGCTGTACCTGTTGCAGCGCGATATCGGTCTGAACAAGGAGTTCCAGGTGATCTCGGGCTACCGTTCACCGAAAACCAACGAGATGCTGCGCAAGAACGGCAATGGTGTGGCGAAAAAGAGCTTCCACATGCAGGGCAAGGCGATCGATATCCGGGTGCCGGGCGTCCCGCTGAAGGATGTGCGCAAAATGGCACTGCGGCTCAAGTCAGGCGGCGTTGGCTATTATGCCCGCAGCAACTTCGTCCATGTCGATGTCGGCCCGGTACGCCACTGGGGTTGATCATTGCGCCGTGTAGGGTGGAATGAGCACCGAAGGTGCGAATTCCACCGGTGATGTCAGAGTCCCGGTGGAATTCGCAGGCTCATTCCACCCTACGCGTTATCCCGGGTTGCGCCGTTTCACCCATCATCGGTTAGGATCGCCCCGTCACCCGTCACCCGTCACCCGTCACCCGTCACCCGTCACCCGTCACCCGTCACCCGTCACCTATCAATCCCGCCGCAGCCGGTCCGAGACCGCGATCGGCGACGGGAAATTGAAGATCACCAGATAGCTCGACAGCAGGAAGGTCAGGATGGTGGTGGCCTGGATCACATGGGAGGCCTCCTGGCCGATCATCGCCGCGCTGGTCGCGAGGTAGGCGATCAGCAGCGAGAACTCGCTGGTCTGGCCGAGCCTGAAACCGATCTCCCAGGCCAGTTTGTTGCTCTCGCTGATGCGCTGCAGCAGGAAACGAAACACCACCGGCTTGATGACGAGCACCAGCACCGACAGCACCAGCGACGGCAGCAGGATCAGCTCGATCAGCGACAGGTTGAAGCTGGCGCCGATCGAGAAGAAGAACAGTACCAGGAAAAAGTCCCGCAACGGTTTCAGGCTGGTGGCGATATAGAGCGAGATCGGGCTGGTGGCCAGGGTGACGCCGGCGACGAAGGCGCCCATCTCGGCCGACAGCCCGAGTGCCAGGGCCAGCTCTGCCATCCCGAGGCACCAGCCGATCGCCACCAGGAATATATATTCGTGGAAGCGGTCGAAGGTCTGCAGCAGTTTCAGCAGTATGTATCGAACGAACAGAATGGCCCCGAATGTCAGCAACGGCAGCGCCGCCACCGTCTTGAGGAACTGGGTCAGGCCGCTCTCGCCACCCGGACCGCTGTAGAGAAGCAGCAGCACCAGGATGGCGACGACATCCTGCAGCAGCAGCAGACCGACCACCAGCTCACCGGTATGGCGGTGGTGAAGTACCGTGGTCGGCAGCAGTTTTATGCCGATAATGGTGCTCGAGAACATCAGGGCCGCGCCGATGATCAGCGCTTCGGTCTGACTGAAGCCGAACGCCAGACCGACGCCGTAGCCGGTGGCCATGAATATCAGCGAGCTGAAAATGGCCACCAGGGTGGCCTTTTTCAGCATATGCAGCAGATGGCTGGGCTGCATGTCCAGACCGAGCAGGAACAGCAGGAAAATGATGCCGATATGGGAGATGTCGGCGAGCAGCCGGGTATCGGAGACATAGCCGAAGCCATAGGGACCGAGCAGCGCACCCAGGACGATATAGGCCACCAGCATCGGCTGCCGGGTGTACAGCGCGACGGAGGCGAGAATCGCGGCACCGGTGAATATCAGAAAAAATGAGAATACAACACTTTGTTCCGCCATCGCGCTTTCCTTGGTTCTGCGATTTGCAGTGTAACAAACACTCGGGGCCGCTGGGGAACCGGTACCGGCCCGGAGGTCAGCCGAGGCGGATCTCGGCCCACTGGCGGCTGCGCCAGATGCCGATGAATACCAGCGACGAGAGACAGCGGTGTACCAGCTGCACCAGCCAGATGCCGGTCAGTCCAAACCCGAAATGGGGGCCGACCAGCCAGGCAAGCGGCAGGTAGAACAGCCACTGGCCGCTGATCGAGACCAGCATCACCAGCCGGTTGGCGCCGGCTCCCAGCAGCGCCTGTGTCAGTACCAGGCTGGCGGCATCGAGGCAGATGGCAAGACCCGTGATCTGCAGCGGCAGCCGGGCCTGGTCGATCAGCTGCGGATCCTGCAGGAAGAGACTCAGGAGCTGTTCCGGCGCGAGCCACATCGGCAGACTGAGCAGGCACATGATGGCCAGGGCGGTCTTGATCACGTCCCAGCCCCACTGCTGGGCCTCGGTCGGGCGATTGCGTCCCAGGGCATGGCTGACCAGCGAGGTCGATGCCATGCCGAGCCCGACCCCTGGCAGTATCAGAAACAGCGCGAGATTGATCAGGACGTGGGCGATGGCCTGCTCCTCGGTGCCGATCTGGCCGATAATCCAGAACAGGACGGCAATGGCCAGCGAGAAAAACAGCTGTTGCACGGAATGGGGCACCGAAAGCCGCAGCATGGTGCCCAGCGACGAGACGCCGTTGCGCCAGCGCAGGAAACCGTGCGGCCGGGCGTCACGCCACACCATCAGGGCATTCAGCAGACATCCGGCGAAAAGCGCAAGGCTGGTGCCGAGGCCCGCGCCGGGGGCACCGAGGGCCGGCAGGCCGAAACGTCCGAAGATCAGCCCGAAACTCAGCCCGACATTGAGCAGGTGCATCAGCACCAGCAGGCGGACATGAACGATGGGTCTGTGGGTGCCGTTCCACCAGCCGCGCAGCGACAGGTTGACGCCGACCGCGGCCATGGCGGCGATGCGGTAATCGAAATAGTCGTTGGCGATGGCCAGTACTTCGGGGTCCTGGCTCATGAGGCCGAGCAGGTACTCGGAGTGGCTCGAGAACAGCAGGCTCAGTGGCAGGGCGATGAGCAGGGCCAGGATAATGCCCCAGTTCACCGGGCGTGCGGCTTCATCGTTACGGCCTTCGCCACAGCGCCGTGCCACCGTCGACTGCACCGCCGACGACAGGCCTATGACGAAACTGATGGCGATGAAGTTCGCGTATCCGGCCAGGCCGACGCCCGCCAGGGCCTTTCCACCCAGGCGTCCCACCATCGCGGCGTCGACCAGGTTGAGCAGGCTCTGTGACAGCATGCCGCCGATAATCGGCAGTCCCAGTGTCAGAATGGTCCTGAAGCGTTCCTGTTGGCTCATCGGGTGCGGGAAAAGGCGGGCATGGCGAATGAAAGCGGGCAGTCTACCAGATTTCCCGGAAGGATGGAGAAAGGATAATAACCGATCAATTTACTCGGGATTGGAATGCGTGTATTCTTCGCACTAAATGGTATTGACCCGAGCGAATTAGGAGTCCTGGATTTCCCATGAATATGACGGTTACCGAAAGTGCTGAAAAGTATCTGGCTGACCTGCTGGAGAAGCAGGGCGTCGAAGGCATCGCTGTACGCATGTTCGTGACGCAGCCGGGCACCCCTATGCCGAAACCTGTCTGGCCTATTGCCGGCCCGACGAGGTGATCGCCGATGACGAAGTGCTCGAGATGGAGCTGGTGTGTTTCTACCTGGAGCGCAACAGCCTGCCGTATCTCGACGAGGCGCTGATCGACTTCGCCGAAGATCGCATGGGGGGCAACTGACCATCAAGGCACCGAACGCCAAGGTGCCGAAGGTCTCGGCGGACAGTCCGATGGAAGAGCAGATCAACTATATCCTCTATTCCGATATCAACCCGGGGCTGGCGTCCCATGGCGGCGAGGTCAAACTGGTCGAGCTGGTGGAAGAGGAAAACGGCCACATCGCGATTCTGCGGTTCGGTGGCGGCTGCCAGGGGTGCAGCGCCGTTGACATGACCCTCAAGGATGGCGTCGAGCGCACCCTTGTCGAGCGGGTGCCGGGCCTGGCCGGCGTGCGTGATGTCACGGACCACAGCGTGACGGATCAGGCGTACTACAAGTAAGCCGAAATCCGGGCGGGGCCGCCGTCCCCGCCCGTCGAATCCCTCATTGTTCTGCCCCCGCTATGCTGATATAACGAAATCAGTATCCAGATGTCGGGAGCCGATTTTTCCGCCGGCCGTTTCGGCTTCCTGCCCCCATATTCAGCCCACGGCCGTCCGGCATGCGGTTTTTTTCAAAGCGTCGCTTGTTTTTTCAGACAGGGGCCCCATTGAACAGTATTACCGCTATTCAAAAGGTTTAAGCGTCCGCCAGCGTCAGAGGCGGGTGCACTGCAGAGAGGCAACATCCATCATGGATCAGTTTGAAGCAAAAGAGGATGCTGTAACCATTGAGCTTCCGGTTTTGCCACTGCGCGACGTCGTTGTATATCCGCATATGGTCATTCCGCTGTTCGTTGGTCGCGAGAAGTCGATTCAGGCGCTGGAAGCGGCCATGGAGCACAACAAGGAAATCCTGCTGGTGGCGCAGAAGAATGCGTCCGACGACGAGCCCGCCGCCGAGGACCTGTTCCAGATCGGTACTGTGGCTTCGGTGCTGCAGATGCTGAAACTGCCCGATGGCACCATCAAGGTGCTGGTCGAGGGGGATTACCGGGCGCAGATCGAGCGGCTGGAGCAGTACGAGGATCGCTTCACGGCCGAGGTCCGGGTGCTGCAGGTTCAGGAGATGAGCCCGGAGGAAGCGGAGATCTACAAGCGCACCGCGCTGGATCAGTTCGAACGCTTTATTCAGGTCAACAAGAAGATCCCGTCCGAGGTGCTCACCTCGCTGCAGAACATCGACGATATCGGCCGCCTTGCCGATACCATCGCGGCGCATATGTCGTTGAAGTTGGAGGAAAAGCAGCGCATTCTCGAAATGCTCGACAACCACCAGCGCCTCGAGCACCTGATGGCGCTGATGGAGTCCGAAATCGATCTGGTCGAGGTCGAGAAGCGCATCCGCGGCCGTGTCAAAAAGCAGATGGAGAAGAGTCAGCGCGAGTACTATCTGAACGAGCAGATGAAGGCCATTCAGAAGGAACTCGGCGACCTCGACGAGTCCGGCACCAACGATATGGAAGAGCTCAAACGCCGTATCGATGCCGCCGGCATGCCCAAAGAGGCCTACGACAAGACCCTGGGCGAGTACAACAAGCTCAAGATGATGTCGCCGATGTCCGCCGAAGCCACGGTGGTGCGCGGCTATATCGACTGGATGCTGCAGATTCCCTGGGCCAAGCGCTCCAAGGTGCGTCACGACATGAAACGGGCCGAAAAGATCCTCAACGAGGACCATTACGGCCTGGCGGAGGTCAAGGACCGCATTCTCGAGTACCTGGCGGTACAGAAGCGGGTGCGCAAGCTCAAGGGTCCCATTCTCTGTCTGGTCGGGCCTCCGGGGGTCGGCAAGACCTCCCTTGGCCGTTCGATCGCCCGTGCGACCAATCGCGAATACGTGCGCATGGCGCTTGGTGGGGTGCGTGACGAGGCCGAGATCCGCGGCCACCGTCGCACCTATATCGGCTCGATGCCGGGCAAGCTGTTGCAGAAGATGTGCAAGGTCGGCGTCAAGAACCCGCTGTTCCTGCTCGACGAGGTCGACAAGATGGGCATGGACCAGCGTGGCGATCCGGCTTCGGCGCTGCTGGAAGTGCTGGACCCGGAGCAGAACAGCACCTTCAACGACCATTATCTCGAGGTGGACTACGACTTGTCCGATGTGATGTTCGTCTGCACCTCGAACTCGATGAATATCCCCGGGCCGTTGTTGGACCGCATGGAGATCATCCGTCTGCCGGGCTATACCGAGGACGAAAAACTCAATATCGCCCGCAAGTATCTGATCACCAAGCAGATGAAGCAAAACGGCCTGAAGTCGAGCGAGGTCGAGATCGCAGACGAGGCGATCGTTCATCTGATTCGCTACTACACCCGCGAGGCCGGTGTGCGTGGTCTGGAGCGCGAGATCGCCAAGATCTGCCGCAAGGTGGTCAAGGAGCTCTCCCTGGGCGAGCACAAGGGCAAAACGCTGGTGATTACCGGGGCCGAGCTCGAGCACTTCAGTGGCGTGCGCAAGTACAACTTCGGCGTTGCAGAGGAGCAGGACCAGATCGGTCACGTAACCGGGCTGGCCTGGACCCAGGTCGGCGGCGATATTCTCAGCATCGAAGCCGCGGTGGTGCCGGGCAAGGGGCGCCAGGTCACGACGGGCAGCCTCGGTGAAGTCATGAAAGAGTCCATTCAGGCGGCTTTGACCGTGGTGCGCAATCGCGCCGAAAGTCTCGGCATTGCACCGGACTTCCACGAAAAGCAGGATATTCATATCCATGTGCCGGAAGGGGCAACGCCGAAGGACGGCCCCAGTGCGGGTATCGGCATGTGTACCGCGCTGGTGTCGGTGCTGACGGGCATCCCTGTTCGGGCCGATGTGGCCATGACCGGCGAGATCACCCTGCGTGGACAGGTGTTACCGATCGGCGGTCTGAAGGAAAAGCTGTTGGCCGCGCACCGTGGCGGTATCCGCACCGTCATCATTCCGCAGGAAAATGAGCGGGATTTGAAGGAAATTCCTGATAATATCAAGGCGGATCTTGCAATTAAGCCGGTGAAATGGATCGATGAGGTTCTTGAGGTCGCGTTGAAATATCAGCCCAAACCGATCAAAAAAGAGCTAAAAGAGAGCGTTTCGGCCGATAAAAAAACAACCACTGAAGAGCCCGGTCAGATAAAGACGCATTAAGGGCCGGCAATGGCAGAAACCGCGTGGTGTCTGCTTGACAGCCGTTTCTGCCAGTTGGTATAAAGTGCCTGATCATCGTGCTGGGCATAGATTACGGTAGATAAGAACTAACGATTGGATTCAAGGGGAACATCGTGAATAAGTCTGAACTGATTGATGCTATTGCAGCTTCTGCTGACATTCCGAAGGCAGCCGCTGGCCGTGCACTGGATTCTGCGCTGGAAAGCATCACCGGTGCGCTGCAGAAAGGCGAATCGGTTGCGTTGGTTGGCTTTGGCACCTTCGGTGTCAAAGAGCGTGCTGCCCGTACGGGTCGCAACCCGCAGACCGGCAAGCCGATCGAAATCGCTGCAGCCACTCTGCCGACCTTCAAGCCCGGTAAGGCTCTGAAAGACGCGGTCAACAAGTAAGCGGATCGCCTGAGTAAAGAAAACACGGAGCGGTAGTTCAGTTGGTTAGAATACCTGCCTGTCACGCAGGGGGTCGCGGGTTCGAGTCCCGTCCGTTCCGCCAGCTTTTTAAAGTGAGAAGTTGAAGAGAAGATAGGTCGGAATACCTGCCTGTCATCTCTCCACAGGTCCGGGTCGCGGGTGCGAGTCCCGTCCGTTCCGCCAGCTTTAATGAAGTAAAAGCGAAGTAAAAGCAAGGAGAGAGAAAGGCTGGAATACCTGCCTGTCATCTCTCCACAGGTCCGGGTCGCGGGTTTGAGTCCCGTCCGTTCCGCCAGTTTTAATGGTAATATCAGGCACGGAAAATGAATGGTAAAAATGCCGACTGTTCATTTTTTGGCCAAAAGGGTGCGAAATTCACTGGTGAACTCCGCGTCCGGTTTGACGCGCGAAAACGGGGCTGGTTGTTGATCAGCCGTTTTTGCGGGAGTGGTTCGAACAGGTTAAGGTGTCTGTCGATCCGCGACTAGAGAAAAAGCGCATTCGGCTGAATGCGCTTTTTTTACTTTTGTCTATCTGATTTTTGGATTCAGCATGTTGCAGTCCATCCGGGATAACTCCCAAAGTATTGTCGCGAAAATAATCGTGGGCCTGATTATCGTCACCTTTGCGCTTTTCGGCGTAGAGTCGCTCGTGAGCCTGACCAGCGGAAGTAATGCGCCGGCCAGCGTCAACGGTCAGGAGATCGGCGAGCAGGAACTGTTTCGGGCGGTCGAGTTGCAGCGTCGGCAGATTCTGGCGCAGATGGGTGAGAATGCCGATCCGGCTGCGCTGGATGACAATCTGATCCGTACCATGGTGCTGGACGATCTGGTCGAGCAGTCGGTGCTGATGCAGTCGGCGCAGGAGCAGGGGATGGCGGTTTCGCCGCAGATGATCGACAGCGCGATAGTCGGCACGCCCGAGTTCCAGCTCGATGGAAAGTTCGACCGCAACCAGTTCGAGGCGGTGCTACGAACCGTTGGACTGACGCCGCTGACCTATCGCGACTATCTGCGCAAGGAAACGCTCATTCAGCAGGAGCGCGCCGGCTACAGCCTGTCGGCTTTTGTCACCGACAGTCAGCTCGAGCAGCTCATGCAGCTGGACCGTCAGACCCGGGATCTGAGCTATTTCGAGCTGCCGATCGCACCGATCAGGGACGCGATCGAGGTCGATCCATCGGAAGTGGCGCAGCGCTATGAGTCCCAGAAATCCCTGTACCAGACCGAGGAGCAGGTACGCATCCAGTACCTGTTGCTGGACAAGGCCGACCTGGCGGAGGGCATCGAAGTCACCGACGCCGAAATGCAGGGGCAGTATCAGCAGATGCTGGCCGGATTCGCGTCGTCCGAGCAGCGTCAGGCTTTCCATATTCTGGTCGAGATCAATGACGACCGTGATGCGGCCGCCGCAGAGGCTGAGGCGCAGGACCTGCGGCAGCAGATCGAAGCGGGTGCCGACTTCGCCGCGCTGGCCCAGGAGCACTCCGACGATCCTGGTTCCGCCGCTGCTGGCGGCGATCTGGGCCTGAACGGCCGGGGCGTATTTGTCGGGCCTTTCGAGGATGCGCTCTTCGCACTGAACGAAGGCGAGGTATCCCAGCCGGTTCGTACCGAGTTCGGTTATCACCTTATCAAACTGGGGCGTATCGAGCAGACAGAGCCGCCGTCGTTCGAGTCGGTGCAGGAAGAGCTGCGGCAGCAGCTCATCGATCAGAAGGCCGAGAGCCGTTATGTCGAACAGCTGGAGTTGCTGGCCGACCTGTCGTTCTCCTCGGGCACGCTGGCAGAGCCGGCCGATGAGCTGGGACTGGAGATTCAGACCAGCGAACCCTTCTCCCGGAATGGTGGCAGCGATGCCGTCACGGCCAATAGCCGTGTCGTAACCGCGGCTTTTTCCGATGAGCTGATCAACGACGCCGTCAACAGCACGCCTATCGAGCTGGATGCCGGCCGCAGCGTGGTGATCAGAGTGCAGGAACACCTGGTGCCGCGTCAGCTCGAACTCGACGAGGTCGCCGAGGAGATCCGTCTGGAGCTGGTCGACGAGAAGGCGGCCCAGAGGCTCGACGAGCGCGTCGGCGAGTTGCTGGCCCGGCTGCGGCAGGGCGGCACCATGAGCGATGTCGCCACCGAGGCGGGTCAGCCGCTCAACGAGCTGACCGAGGTGGCCCGTACCAGTCAGGAGCTGGCGCCGGAGGTCCGGGCGGAACTCTTCCGCATGCCTCATCCCGCCGCCGATGCCAGCAGCTATGGCGCCGTCGAGCTTGCATCGGGCGGCAAGGCAATCCTCGCGCTGCATGCTGTCCACTCGCCCGAAGCGCAAGCGCTGAGCGATGAGGAGAAGCGGGCCATGCGGGGTTTTCTGGCCAACCGGCAGGGACAGCAGGATTATCAGGATCTCGTCCGTGCGCTCAAGGGCACCGCGGAGATCGAGATCAACTGATGGAGAGGCAGCTGCAGGCTTGAAGCGGCAAGCTGCAAGCTAGAGCCGCAAACAAAAAAGGCGATCCCCGGGGATCGCCTTTTTGTGGTTCATCGCAGCCATTCGGTGCGGTGCGCTTCGCTTACCAGCACCCTACAACAATTTCCCGATAAAGCGCGATGAACCTTTTTGTGGTTTTCGAAGGCACCGACCGGAGGGTGGGTAAAGGCGCGACTCCGGCAGGTCCTTCCGTTTGCCACGGATTCCAACCGCGCCGCAACCCGCCATATCGATCGTATTGCAGATCGATTGGTGTCCGCTGGCGCGGTGATGGGTTGCGCTACGCTCCACCCATCCTACAATCTCACGCCTCACGCCTCACGCCTCACGCCTCACGCCTCACGCCTCACGCCTCACGCCTCACGCCTTATGCAAATGCCGCCTCGAGCAACTGCCGGGTATAGGCATTTTCCGGCTGGGCGAAGATCCGCCCGGCCTCGCCCTGTTCCACCGCCTGCCCCTGCTTCATCACCAGCAACTGATGGCTCAGTGCGCGTACCACCGCCAGGTCGTGGCTGATGAAGATGTAGCTCAGGTTGTGACGGCGCTGCAGCTCGCGCAGCAGCTCGACGATCTGCTTCTGGACGGTGCGGTCGAGGGCCGAGGTCGGTTCATCGAGAATAATCAGCCGCGGTTTCAGGATCAGGGCGCGGGCGATGGCGATGCGCTGGCGCTGGCCACCGGAAAATTCGTGGGGATAGCGGTGACGGCAGTCGGGGTCGAGGCCGACCTCCTGCAGCGCCTCGATGATCAGCCGTTCCTGTTCCTGCGCTGTGTCGCCGATGCCGTGAACCTGGAGTCCTTCGCTGACGATATCGCCGATCGACATGCGCGGGCTCAGGCTGCCGTAGGGGTCCTGAAACACCACCTGCATCTGGCGTCGCAGTGGCTTGATCTGCTTCTGCCTGAGGGTGTCGATGGGCTGGCCGTCGAAGCGGATGGGGCCCTCGCTCTGGATCAGTCTCAGGATTGCCATGCCGAGGGTGGTCTTGCCGCTGCCGGATTCGCCGACGATCCCGAGGGTCTGCCCCCGGGGCAGCCGTATCGAGATGCCGTCGACCGCCTTTATATGGCCTCTTACCCGTTGCAGCAGCCCCTTGCGGATAGGGAACCAGACCTTCAGGTTGTCGGCCTCGACGATGGCCGTGCTGTCGGAGCTTGCCTCGATCGGCGTCCCCGACGGCTCGGCATCGAGCAGCTTGCGGGTATAGTCGTGCTGTGGCGCGCCGAACAGCCGCTCGACCGGAGCCTGCTCGACGATCTCGCCGCGGTACATGACGCAGACCTGGTGCGCGTGGCGGCGGACGATATTGAGGTCGTGGGTGATCAGCAGGATCGCCATGCCCAGTTGCCGCTGCAGCCGTGCCAGCAGCTCGAGTATCTGTTCCTGGATGGTGACGTCCAGCGCAGTGGTGGGCTCGTCGGCAATCAGCAGTTCCGGCTCGTTGGCCAGCGCCATCGCAATCATCACGCGCTGGCGCTGACCGCCCGACAGTTCGTGCGGATAACTGGCCAGGCGCGATGCCGGATCCGGAATGCCGACCAGCGTCAGCAGCTCCAGGATGCGGCGCCGGGCATGGATCCCCTTCAGGCCCTTGTGCAGCAGCAGGGTTTCGCCGATCTGTTTCTCGATCGTATGCAGCGGGTTCAGCGAGGTCATCGGTTCCTGGAAGATGACGCCTATGCGATCGCCGCGGATGGTGCGCAGGCGCGCCTCATCGGCGCTCAGCAGCTCCTCATCGCGGTAGTAGATCCTGCCGCTGGGGTGACTGGCACGGGGGTAGGGCAGCAGGCGCAGCAGCGACATGGCCGTCACGGACTTGCCGGAGCCGGACTCGCCCACCAGTGCCAGGGTCTTGCCCTCCGGAATCTCGAGGCTGATATTGCGCACCGCATCGACGCTCCGTCCCTCCTGTTCGAAGCGTACCGAAAGGTTGCTGATTCTGACGAGGGCGTCGCTCATGTGCGCTGCTCCTGAGACCGGTGCACCGGCGGTCGGGTCGGCTTCATGGCTGGATTTTCCTCGGATCGAAGGCGTCGCGGACCGCTTCGCCGATAAAGATCAGCAGTGTCAGCATCAGCGCCAGCGAGAAGAAGGCCGTGATGCCAAGCCAGGGGCATGGAGGTTGGCCTTGCCCTGGGCGACCAGTTCCCCCAGCGAGGGCGAGCCGGGCGGCAGGCCGAAGCCGAGAAAGTCCAGCGCCGTCAGGGTGACCAGGGAGCCGTTGAAGATGAATGGCATGAAGGTCAGGGTGGCGACCATCGCGTTGGGCAGAATATGGCGGAACATGATCAGCCGGCTGCTGAGGCCCAGGGCGCGGGCGGCGCGCACGTACTCCAGATTGCGTCCGCGCAGGAACTCGGCCCGCACCACATCGACCAGCTGCATCCAGGAAAACAGCAGCATGATGCCGAACAGCCACCAGAAGTTGGGTTGCACCAGGCTGGACAGGATAATCAGCAGGAAGAGCACTGGAAGACCCGACCAGATCTCGATAAAACGCTGGAACAGCAGGTCGATCTTGCCGCCGTAATAGCCCTGGACCGCGCCGGCGGCCACGCCGATGACGGAGCTGGCCAGTGTCAGCACGATGGCGAAGAGTACCGAGATGCGAAAGCCGTAGATCACCCGCGCCATCACATCGCGGCCCTGGTCGTCGGTTCCCAGCCAGTTTTCAGCGCTGGGTGGGGAGGGGGCCGGCATCGCCAGATCGTAGTTGATGGTGTCGTAGCTGTAGCGGATCGGCGGCCAGAGTATCCAGCCCTGCCCCTGGTCGACGATCAGATCCTCTATATAGGGGTCCTTGAAGTCGACCAGGGTTTCGAATTCGCCGCCGAAGCGGGTCTCGCTGTAGTCCTCCAGTACCGGCCAGTAGAGATCGCCCCGGTACTCGACCAGCAGCGGGCGGTCATTGGCGATCAGTTCGGCGCCCAGGCTCAGCAGGAACAGTGCCAGGAACAGCCAGAGCGACCAGTAGCCGCGCTTGTTGGCGCGGAAGTTTTCGAGGCGGCGGCGGTTGACGGGATTCAGTTGCATCACCCCTCCCGACTCTCGAAGTCAATCCGGGGATCGACGATGACGTAGGTGATATCACTGATCAGTTTCAGCAGCAGGCCTATCAGCGTGAAGATGTAGAGGGTGCCGAAAATCACCGGATAGTCGCGGTTGATCACCGCCTCGTAACCTAGCAGGCCGAGGCCGTCCAGGGAGAAGATCACCTCGATCAGCATCGAGCCGGTGAAGAAGATGCCGATCAGCGCCGCCGGCATGCCGGCGATGATCAGCAGCATGGCATTGCGGAATACATGGCCGTAGAGTACCTGATTTTCGTTCAGCCCCTTGGCCCGGGCGGTCAGTACATATTGCTTGTTGATCTCGTCGAGGAAGGAGTTCTTGGTCAGCATTGTCAGGGTGGCAAAGCTGCCGATCACCGACGCCAGTACCGGCAGGCTGATATGCCAGAAATAGTCGGCGACCTTGCCGAGCAGCGACAGTTCGTCGAAGTTCGGTGACGTCAGGCCCCGCAGCGGAAACCAGTTGAGATAGGTGCCGCCGGCAAAGAGCACGATCAGCAGGATGGCGAACAGGAAGTTCGGAATCGCATAGCCGATGATGATGGCGCTGCTGCTCCAGACATCGAAGGGGGTGCCGTCACGCACCGCCTTTTTGATGCCCAGGGCACCGAGATCAGGTAGGTGAGCAGGGTGGTCCAGAGTCCGATCGAAATCGACACCGGCATTTTCTCCAGGATCAGCTCGGTTACCGGTTTGTCGCTGTAGAAGCTGCGGCCGAAATCGAACACCAGGTAGTTCTTCAGCATCTGCCAGAAGCGCTCGTGGGCCGGCTTGTCGAAACCGTAGAGTTTCTCTATCTGGGCCACCAGTGTGGGGTCCAGCCCCTGGGCGCCGCGGTAGCGGCTGTCGCCGTTGCCGCCGCTCTGTACGACGTCGCTCTGGATGCCGCTGCCGATGCGGCTGGTGGCACCGATACCGATGCCTTCCAGCTGGGCAATGGTCTGCTCGACAGGGCCGCCGGGGGCGGCCTGGATAATGATGAAATTGATCGCCAGAATGCCCAGCAGTGTCGGAATGATCAGCAACAGCCGGCGCAGGATGTAGGCGCCCATCAGCGCGTGCTCTCCCCGCTGTCGGCCGTGTTTCTGGCCGCATCCAGTGCCCACCAGGTATCGAGTCCGAGATCGTAGACGGGTCTTGTCCCGGGCATGCCGAACTTGTTCCAGTAGGCGATACGCCAGGTGGCGATATGGTACTGCGGGATGACGTAGTGGTTCCACTGCAGCACCCGGTCCAGGGCGCGGGCCGCCACCACCAGGCTGTGCCTGTCCGGTGCGGCGATCAGCTTATCGACCAGGCGGTCGACCGCCGGATTCCGGATGCCGATCAGGTTGCGGGTGCCGGGCTGGTTGGCCAGTTCCGAATGCCAGAAGTCGCGCTGTTCATTGCCCGGTGAACTGGACTGCGGGAAAGAGCCGACCACCATGTCGAAGTCGAAGCTGCGCAGGCGGTTGATGTACTGGGATACGTCGACGATGCGGATGTCGACACCCACGCCCATGCGTTCGAGGTTGCGGATAAAGGGTGCCACCACCCGTTCGAACTCCTTCTGTACCAGCAGGATCTCGAAACGGAAGGGTTCACCGGTTTCGCCGTTCACCAGGCGGTTGTTGCTGAACGTCCAGCCGGCCTGCTGCAGCAGGCGCATGCCCTTGCGCAGCTGGGTGCGGACGTTGCCGCTGCCATCGGTGGTCGGGGCGCGATAAACCTGGGTGAACACCTCGGGCGGGACCTGGTCCCGCAACGGCTCCAGCAGCTTCAGCTCGTCTTCGTCGGGAAGCCGGTCGGCCGCCATTTCAGAGTTCGAGAAAAAGCTGTGAGTGCGGGTGTAGGCGTCGTAGAAGATGTTGCGGTTGGTCCACTCGAAGTCGAATGCATAGGCAAGGGCCTCGCGTACCTGCGGGTCGGCGAACTTGTCGCGACGCGTATTGAATATGAAGGCCTGCATGCCAGTGGGGTTGCCGTTGGGCAGTTCCTGCTTCTGGATGCGACCGTCGTCGAAGGCCGGGCCCGTATAACCGGTGGCCCACTCCTTGGAGGAGGTCTCGAGCCTGAAATCGTACTCGCCGGCCTTGAAGGCCTCGAGCGCTACCGTGGCGTCGCGGTAGTAGTCGTAGCGGATAGTATCGAAGTTGTGGCGGCCACGCTTGATGGCAAGGTGCTGGCCCCAGTAGTCGGGCCGTCGCTCGAAGGTGACCGAGCGGCCGGCCTCGAATCCGGCGATGCGGTAGGGTCCGGAGCCGACCGGAATATCGAGTGACGGGCTCTGGAAGTCGCGTCCGGCCCAGTAGTGTTTGGGCAGAATGCCGACCTGGCCGACGATCAAGGGCAGTTCCCGGTTGTTCTCGGCACTGAAGCTGAACTTGACGGTGCGCTCGTCGAGCGCCTCGATCTTTTCGATGTCGGCATAGTAGGCGGCGTAGAAGGGGCTGCCCTGCGTGCGCAGAATGTCGAAGGTGAAGATGACATCCTCGGCTGTCACCGGTTCGCCGTCACTGAAGCGTGCTTCTTCGCGTAGCTTGAAGGTGACCCACTGGCGATGATCGGGCAGGGTGACCGTTTCGGCCAGCAGCCCATACTCCGAAAAGGGCTCGTCGTCCGATTTTTCCATCAGGCTGTCGTAGAGCAGGCCGATGCCGTCGGCCGGGCTGCCCTTGATGATATGGGGGTTGAAGCTGTCGAAAGTGCCCAGGGCCCATTGTTTCAGGGTACCACCCTTGGGGGCGTCCGGATTGGCGTAATCGAAATGGCCGAAACCGGCGGGGTATTTCAGGTCGCCGTGCATGGCGATGCCGTGGCGGGTTTCCGGGGCCTGGCTCGTTTCGGCCAGTGCCGGGCCCGTCGCGACCAGCCAGGCGTTCAGCAGGGCGGCCGTCAGCAGTCGGAAGGGCTTGCGTAGTCTGGTCATAGTGCTCCGTCACCTCCGCGAGATTATGACTGTTATATCAGTCACTTGTCGCTTATGGAACCGTCTATGACAGTGTCAGCGGGAAATCATTCCCGGCAGGCTTCAGTCAGAGGGGGCTGAGCCTTCGGCCAGTTGCTGCAGCCGCGCCTGTGCCTTGCGGCGGGAGAGGCCTTCGGCGCGCAGCTGCCGGTAGTGCTGCTCGAGCCAGGTCCGGCGCTCGCTGTCACCGGCCGAGAGGCCCTGTATCAGGTCTCGGTCCATCCAGGCGCCAATGCGCCTGTAGACGAAGACCTTGAAAGCGATCGCCGTGGCGGTGGCCACGGCGATGATGAGGATGGCGGTCAGGTCCATGGTTGCGGATCAGGAGTCGCTGCCGTCGATGCCGCCGACGAAGAGTGTCAGCTGCTGACCAACCTTGAGCGGATCGCGTGGCGTCATCTTGTTCCAGCGCGCCAGATCCTTGACGCCGACACCGTGCTTGCGCGCGATCTTCCAGAAGCTGTCGCCGCTGCGCACGCGATAGGACAGGGTCCCGCCAATAGACCGGGTGTCGGTTTCCAGGCTGGCAAAATCGACCGGCTGCTTACCGGTGCGGGGGATCAGCAGCGTGCGGCCCGCGACGATGCGGTTGCCCTTGAGTTTGTTGGCACGGCGGATCGCATCGGCGGTGGTGTCGAAGCGTGCGGCGATGACCGAGAGCGAGTCGCCGCGGCGGATCTTGTACTGGTTCCAGCGCACCCGCTCGGAGGCCGGCAGCCGGGCGAGCCTGGCGCGGAAGTCGTCGGCGCTGGCCACCGGGATCAGCAGCCGGTGCGGACCCTCCGGGTCGGTTGCCCAGCGCCTGAAGCCGGGGTTGAGGAGTTTTAACTCTTCGACGCTGGTGCCGGCCAGTTTCGCCGCCTGATCGAGCTCGATCTGACCGTCGGTCTCGATGATGGCGAAGTAGGGATCGGTCGCCAGCGGTTTCAGGCTGATGCCGTACTGCTGCGGTTCCTCGACCAGTTTCGCCAGTGCCAGCAGTTTCGGTACGTAGGCCTTGGTTTCCCGTGGCAGGTCCAGGGACCAGTAATCGGTCGCGCGGCCCTTGGCCTTGTTGCGCTTGATCGCCCGCGATACGGTGCCGCCGCCGGCATTGTAGGCGGCCAGGGTGAGCAGCCAGTCGCCGTCGAAGCGCTCGTTGAGCTGCTGCAGGTAGGTCAGTGCCGCATCGGTCGAGGCGACGATGTCGCGCCGGCCGTCATACCACCAGGAGTTGCGCAGCCCGAAATGGCGTGCGGTTCCGGGGATGAACTGCCAGGGCCCCGCGGCATGGGCGCGGGAATAGGCGAAGGGATCGTAGGCGCTTTCGACGATGGGCAGCAGTGCCAGTTCCGCCGGCATATCGCGCTCGATCAGCTGGCCGAGTATGTAGTGATAATAGCGCTCGGCGCGATCCGTTACGCGATCCAGATAGTCCTGGTGTTTGCTGTAGTAGTTGACCTGCTTCCCGATGCGTTCGTTGTCCAGCGTCAGGTCGAGCTTGAAATGCTCGCGGCTCAGTTCCCAGAGGTCTTCCGGCGCTTCGGCGGTCCGGGACACGGGGGTTTTGACCCTGTTGCTTTCGCGCCAGTCAAACCGGTCGCTGTGCTGGCTGGCGGCGGTGCCGACGACTTCACCGCCGGCGCCGGGTTTCGGTGTCAGGGTATTACAGCCGGACAACAGAATGCCCGCCACTGCGATAGATATCCAGTTGCGCTTTCGGTTCATGAGGTCAACAATCTGATTCGCTTAAAAATTTCCGCATTCTATGGGTCAAAGGCACAATTGGTCAACCTTTGATCAGTAGCGGTTCTTCCATTCGCGGATCTCGGCGAGGGTCGCGACGGGCCCTGAAAGCGGCTTTCCGGCCCGCCGGCTGGCGCTTTCACGCACCGCTGCAGTGGCCGTGCGCATGAATGGATTGATGCGTTTTTCTGTGCCGATAAGGCTGGGCAGGGTGGGCTTGCCGGCCGCCCTCAGCGCCTTGCAACTGTCGATCGCCGCCTGAATATCGCGGTTGTCCGGCTCTACCGCGGCGGCGAAAGCCAGATTCGATAACGAATATTCGTGGGTGCAATAGACTTCCGTGTCGTCCGGCAGGGTGCGGAAGTAATCCATCGCCTGCTGCATCTGGGCGGCGCTGCCTTCGAACAGGCGGCCGCAGCCGGCGAGGAAAAGCGTATCGCCGCAGAACAGCTGGGGGCGGGGGCGGCCTTGAAATAACTGATATGGTCGAGGGTATGGCCCGGTACTGCCCGGACCTGCAGTGTCTGGCCGAACAGTGCGACCGTATCGCCATCGCTCAGAGGCCGGTCGATGCCGCCGAACGGCGAGCTTGCAGGGCCGAAGACCGGCACCTCCCACGCTTGCCTGAGTTCGGCGACACCGCCGGTGTGGTCGGCATGGTGGTGGGTGATCAGGATTGCCGCCAGCTTCAGGCCATGCTGCTTCAGGTAGCGCTGCACCGGGGCGGCATCGCCCGGGTCGACCACGGCGATCTGTTGCCCGGAAGCATCGGCCAGCGCCCAGATGTAGTTGTCGTTGAAAGCCGGAATGGGGGTTGTCTGAAACATGCGGGTCCTCGTTGAATACGCGATACAGGTTACCTCAATGGTACATTTTTTACCGAAAGCTGAGCTAATGTCTGCTGTTTTTACTGTTAACCGTTTGCTGTTCGCTTGGGACTTATTGAGTCTTTCGCGTTAACATGGGCGTCCCCAAGCCGATTGCCGTTCCAGCGATGAAATTTCGTCCACAGCCGCCGCTGCACAAATTGATTCCGGCCCTGAGGACCTGGTTTCAGACCGAACTGGGTCAGGAGCTGCTCGAGGCCGAGCGGGCGCAGATCGAGCGGCTGTTGCCTACCCTGTTCGGTTATCACCTGCTGCAGCTGGGCATCGACAGTCAGATCTGTCTCTTCGACAGCAGCCCGGTATCGCACAAGTTCATCGTTGCGCCGGCGCTGGAGCTTGGGCTGGGTCAGAACAGCATTATCGCCGCCAACGAAGAGCTGCCGATCGAGCAAAACAGTCTCGATGTGGTGCTGTTGCACCATGCGCTCGACTTCGCCCAGAGCCCGCATCAGGTGTTGCGTGAAGCTGCGCGGGTCCTGCGCCCGGGCGGCCATCTGTTGATTCTGGGCTTCAATCCGCTGAGCCTTTGGGGACTGTACCACCGCCTGTGCCGGCGTCGTTCCGATGTGCCCTGGTGCGGCCACTTTATCAGTCACTGGCGCCTGGGCGACTGGTTGAGCCTGGTGGAGCTGACCGAGGTTAAACTCGTCAGCGATTATTTTCTGCCGCCCTTCGCCGGGCGGAAATGGCGCCAGCGGTTCCGTGGCCTGGAGCGTTTCGGCAAACCCGGGCGCAGCAACCATGGCGCTTTCGTGTTGATGGTGGCGCGCAAGGACGTTGTCGGCATGACGCCGATTCAGCCGGAGTGGCGCCGCCGAAAGCTGATCAGTCTGCCCCTTCCGGAGGCAACTGCGCGAGGAAAGCATTGTCGTGAAAAACGTTGAGATATTCACCGATGGCGCCTGCAAGGGCAACCCGGGTCCCGGTGGCTGGGGGCCGTGCTGCGCTACGGAGACCAGGAGAAACAGCTCTGCGGTGGCGAGCGCAACACCACCAACAACCGCATGGAGCTGATGGCTGCGATCGAGGCGCTGGCGGCGCTGACGCGCCCCTGCAAGGTACGTCTGACCACCGATTCCCAGTACGTGCGCAAGGGCATTACCGAGTGGCTGCGCAACTGGAAGCGCAATGGCTGGAAAACCGCCTCGAAGCAGCCGGTCAAGAATGCCGACCTCTGGCAGCGGCTCGACGAAGAGGTGGCCCGGCACGAGGTGCAATGGCACTGGGTCAAGGGACACAGCGGCCACCCGGAAAACGAGCTCGCCGATGCGCTGGCGAACAAGGGTGTCGAACAACTTCAGGGTAAGTGAGCAGATGCGACAGATCGTACTGGATACCGAAACCACGGGTCTGGAACCGGCCGAAGGGCACAACATAATCGAGATCGGCTGTGTCGAGATGATCGGCCGCAAGCTGACCGGACGCACCTACCATCGCTATATCAAGCCGGATCGCCAGATCGATCAGGAGGCGATCGAGGTTCACGGCATCACCAACGAGTTTCTCGAGGACAAGCCCCGGTTCGTCGAAGTGATGCACGAGTTCATCGAGTTCATCCGCGGCGCCGAACTGATCATCCATAACGCGGCCTTCGATGTCGGCTTCATCGATACCGAGTTCGAGCGCAACGGCAGCCCCGAGCGCGTCAAGTCTCTCTGTCGCGTGACCGACTCGCTGATGGTGGCGCGGCGCAAGCATCCGGGCCAGAAGAACAATCTCGATGCCCTCTGCAAGCGTTACGGCATCGACAACTCCCATCGTGAACTCCACGGCGCACTGCTCGACTCCGAAATTCTGGCGGACGTCTATCTGGCGCTGACGGGCGGCCAGCTCAAGCTCGATACGGGCGAGGACAGCGAACAGGACGACGGCGGCGAAACCCGCATTCGGCGCATCGAAGCGGGACAGTACAATCTCAGGGTGGTCGAGCCCAGTCCCGAGGAGCAGGACGCCCATCAGGCCTTTCTGGCGCTGCTGGCCAAGAAAAGCGGCGGCCCCTCGCTGTGGCAGCAGCTGGAAGAAGAGGGTTGAGGTGACGCGTAACGTGTCACGTGTCACGCGTAACGTTCCTTACAGCGACGTCCAGACCATCACGAAGCCCACGGTGCTCATCACCAGCGTATAGGGCAGGGCCATCACTACCATGGTGCCGTAGGACAGGCGGATCAGGGGGCCAGGGCCGCCGGGTTGAAAGCAGCAGGAACGGGTTCCTGCTGCTTGCGAGGCAACTCTATAGCGACGTCCAGACCATTACGAAGCCCACGGTGCTCATCACCAGCGTATAGGGCAGGGCCATCACTACCATGGTGCCGTAGGACAGGCGGATCAGTGGGGCCAGGGCCGAGGTCAGGAGAAACAGGAAGGCCGCCTGGCCGTTGGGGGTCGCGACACTCGGGATGTTGGTGCCGGTATTGATGGCCACCGCCAGTTTGTCGAAGTGTTCGCGGGTGATTTCGCCGTTGTGCAGCGCTTCCAGCACCTCATTGATGTAGACGGTCGCGACAAAGACGTTATCGCTGATCGCCGACAGCAGACCGTTGGCAAGGAAGAACACGGCCGGCTGTATCTCCGTTTCCAGTGCCAGCACGGCATGGATGATCGGCTGGAACAGGTGCTGCTCGTGGATCACCGAAACGATCGAGAAGAACACTACCAGCAGCGCGGTGAAGGGAAGGGCCTCTTCGAATGCCTTGCCGATCTGATGTTCCTCGACGATGCCGTTGAACGCGGTCAGCAGTATGATCACGCACAGGCCGATCAGGCCGACCTCGGCCAGGTGGAAGGCCAGGGCGAAAACCAGGAAGATCGCCACCAGGATCTGCACGCCGAGCATGGCGATATCCCGCGATGTGCGCTTGCGATCCTCCTCGGCGGCAAAATCCTCGAGGATCAGGCGTACCTTGCGCGGCAGTCGCGCGCCGTAGCCGAAGGTGCGGGTCTTTTCGAGCAGCAGGCAGGTGGCGAGGCCCGCTGCCAGTACCGGCATGGTGATCGGTGCCATCAACAGAAAGAACTGTACGAAATCCCATTCCGCCTTCTGGGCGATCAGCAGGTTCTGGGGCTCGCCCACCAGAGTGCAGACGCCACCGAGCGCCGTGCCGACGGCGCCGTGCATAAGCAGGCTGCGTAGAAAGGCGCGGAACTGCTCCAGCTGGGTGCGGTAGTTCTCTTCAACGGTTTCGTCGTCGGAGTGGTCGTGTTCGGACTGGAACGGCTTGCCGGAGGCGACCCTGTGATAGACGGCATAGAAGCCGACGCCGACGCTGATCAGCACTGCGGTAACGGTCAGCGCGTCGAGAAACGCCGACAGGGCGGCGGCCGAGAGCGAAAACAGCAGCGACAGCAGCGATTTCGAGCGCACCCGCAGCAGAATCTTGGTGAACACCCACAGCAGCATTCCCTTCATGAAATAGATGCCGGCCACCATGAACATCAGCAGCAGAATCACCTCCAGGTTGCCTTCCACTTCGTGGGCAACCGCCTCGGGACTGGCGAGGCCGATAACGATGGCTTCCAGCGCCAGCAGGCCGCCCGGCTGCAGCGGGTAGCACTTGAGCGCGAGCGCGAGGGTGAAGATGAACTCGAAGATCAGCAGCCAGCCGGTGACGACGGGGCCTGCGACCTGCAGCAGAATGGGGTTGAGGATCAGAAAGCCCAGGATCGCCTGTTTGTACCAGACGGGAGAGTTGCCCAGAAAATTGCGCGCAAGCGCCTGGGGAAGGGACTGGCGCACCAGCGCCTGGGAAAGGGTCTGCGACATCGATGTTCTTCCTATGGCAGCAGTATCTGTTATGTTTGTTTGCCCCGATGTGGAGAAGGACGCTTTCTGCGAGCGCCTCGGACGGCGCCTAGCCTAGCAGCGACGGCGGCGAATAAGAATAGAGATAGGTCAATGACAGCCTGGGAAACTCGGTATTTTTTAGAAATTTTCCCTGCTAAAGGCGAAAGATCAGCTGGGTTTGATAGGTGATATAGGTAATTTTTAGGGTTCTAGGGAGCGGTTTTGTGAGGGGTGACGATCAGGAAACGGTACTGCTGGCGGTCGATGGCTGCCTGCTGGAGGCGCCGGAGTGCGGCTTTCGCTTTTCTCCGGACTTTGTGGCCAGGCTCGGGATGGCCGAAATTGAGGCGCGCTATGCCCTGGGTGGCATCGCCGAAGGTACGCTGCTGGTGTTGCGTCGGGGCGCGGAGCCGGCCGCCGGGCTGAACTCGGCCCAGCTGCGGGGCCTGCTCGCGTCGGCGGCCAGTGAACTGGACTACGCCCGGCTCTCGCGCGCGGCGCAACTGGCGGTCTGGCATGAACAGCACCGCTTCTGTGGCCGCTGCGGCGGGCCGTTGCAGCAGCACGGCCAGGATCTGGCCAAGCACTGCGAGCCCTGTGGGCTGAGCCAGTATCCCCGCATCTCGCCCTGTATCATCGTGCTGGTGTACCGGGGCGACCGCTGTCTTCTGGCCCATGCACCCCATTATCCGGCCGGGCGTTACAGCACCCTGGCCGGCTTTATCGAGGCTGGAGAAAGCGCCGAGGCTGCGGTCGCCCGCGAAATACGCGAAGAGGTCGGGATCGAGGTGCAGAATATCCGTTATTACAAGAGCCAGTCCTGGCCGTTTCCCCATGCGCTGATGCTCGGTTTCTTCGCCGAATACAGGGCGGGAGACCTGGTGCCGGATGGCGTCGAGATCCTCGATGCGCGCTGGTTCGGTCGTGACGAGATGCCGGACCTGCCACCGTCGTTCGCGATCTCGAGTCACCTGATCGAGGCCTGGCGCCGCGGCGAGGCGGGGTGACGACAAGTGACGCGTGACAGGTTACGCGTGACGCGTACACTGCGGTGATGTTGATGCCGAGGGTGGATGAGGCGCGCCGGTAATCAAAGAAGACACCTATGACTCAACCTTTACACGGGCATCAGGCGTCGGCTTTTGCGCGTAACCCGTCACGCGTAACGCGTCACCGTCTAAACAACTTGCCGAGCTTCGTTGCGAGCATCACGTTGCCCTCGGCGCGCAGTTGTCCCTTGAGGAAGGCACTCATGCCGTCCTGCTCGCCGGTGACGACGCGAATAAAGGTCGTGGAGTCCAGGAGCAGGGTGATATCGGGGTCGGGGTGGCGTTCGCGCAACACCACGCAGCGCTGCTCGCGAATATCGATATAAAAGACGTCCTCGTCATCGAGGATGAACTGGAAAATGCTGCTCAGGCCGCGTGCCTGATCGGCGCAAAATCTCGACGGGAGTTTCTCGAGCACCCGGTCGACGCTCAGCTGTTCGCTCATAAGGCTCCATGTCTAAAGCAACTGGTATGGATATCAAGGTTTTATGGTAACCTAGCCGGCTACCTGGATATAACACTTTCTGGAGACCCAAGTGCTCTCGTTCCTCTCGGACTACGGCCTTTTCCTGGCCAAAACCCTTACGCTGGTGCTCGCCGTGCTGCTGTTGGTGGGGGGATTGCCCTGATTGCCTCGCGCAGCCGCAAAGGTGGCAGCGAGGGTGAAATCAGTGTCACCAGCCTGAACGAGCGGCTCGAGGACATGCAGCACAGCCTGGAGTCGTCACTGCTGGACAAGGACAGCTACAAGCAGCTGGTCAAGGACGAACAGAAGCGCGAGAAGGCGGAGGCCAAGGCCCGCAGGAAGGCGCTGAAAAAGGGCGAGGCGGCCGACAAGGCGCAGCGCCGTGTGTTCGTGCTCGACTTCGACGGTGATATCGCTGCCAGCGAGGTCGATCCGCTGCGCGAGGAGATCAGTGCCATCCTGACCGTGGCGACACCGGATGACGAGGTGGTGCTGCGGCTCGAAAGTGCCGGTGGCCTGGTGCATGCCTATGGCCTGGCGGCGTCCCAGCTCGAGCGCATCCGCAGCCACAGTATTCCGCTGACCGTCTGCGTCGACAAGGTGGCGGCCAGCGGCGGCTACATGATGGCCTGCCTGGCGGACCGGTTGCTGGCGGCGCCCTTCGCGGTGCTCGGCTCCATTGGCGTGGTCGCCCAGCTGCCGAATTTTCACAAGCTATTGAAAAAGCACGATATCGAATTCGAGGTGCTGACGGCGGGCGAGTTCAAGCGCACCCTGACGATGTTCGGCGAAAACACCGACAAGGGGCGGGAGAAGTTCATCGAGGAGCTCGAGGACACCCACGAACTGTTCAAGGGCTTCGTCTCCAGTTATCGTCCGCAGGTGGACATCGATAAAGTGGCGACCGGGGAAATCTGGTTCGGCAAGCGTGCGCTGGACGAAAAGCTGATAGACGAGGTTAGCACCAGCGACGACTATCTGATGCAGGCATCCAGGGACGCCGATGTGTTCTGTGTCCGCTATGAGGTGAAGAAAAGCCTGCAGGAGCGGCTCAGCGATTTCACGGTCAGTGCCGGCGATCGTCTGATGGTGCGCTGGTGGAACCGGCTTTACCGGAGCCGGCTGCTGTCGCGCTGAGAGCCGGGTGTGCCTGTTGGATGGCGCCGGATAACGCATAAAAGGGAGAGGGACGGATGCCGCATTCCGATACTGCGGGCAGGATTTTACGGGCGGCTGCGAGCCTGTTCGCCGAGCAGGGATTCGCCGAGACGACGATGCGACAGATCACGGCTCGCGCCGGTGTCAATCTGGCCGCCGTCAATTATCATTTCGGCTCCAAGGACAAGCTGATTCTGGCGGTGTCCGAAATCTATATCCATCCGCTGCTGAGCAACCTGGAGGCGCTGCTGGAGGAGCGGGCGGCACTGGCCGAGCAGACCATCGCGCTCGAGGAACTGGTGGAAATGCTGATGCGCGCGTTGCTCAGCGTCGACAACCAGACGCCCGATGCACTGGCGGTGTTCATGCGCCTGCTGGATCTGGCCTACATGCGACCCCAGGCGCAGCTGCGTGAATTCCTGGCCGAGCGTTATGGCCGGCGCCTGCAGCCATTCCTGATGCAGGTCAGGGCCGACTCGGCGCCCATGGAGGACGATGAGTTTTTCTGGCGTCTGCATTTCCTGCTCGGCTCGGTGACCTTCACCCTGTCCAACTTCCAGACCCTGGTCAGCATCGGTGACGGCGGCGAAGACCGCGAGATGAAGCTCGAGCGTACGCTGCACCGGATGGTGCCGGTGCTGGCAGCCGGCCTCCAGGCGCGGGCCGAAACGACGCGTTTCTGCTGGTTATGATCGAGCTGAAGCTGTCGCTGTCGCAGCAGCGGCTCGCGGTGCTCGAAGGCGGCCGGCTGCTGTGCAGTTATCCGGTCTCGACCGCGCTTAACGGTCCCGGTGAGCAAGAGGGCAGTGGTTGCACGCCCCGTGGGCGTCATTACATTCGCGCCTGCATCGGCGACGACCTGCCGGTCAATGCCGTTTTTGTCGGGCGCCGCTTCACCGGCGAGATCTATGATTCCGGACTGGCGGCGGCGCACCCCGGGCGGGACTGGATTCTCACGCGCATTCTCTGGTTGTGCGGGCGCGAGCCCGGACGCAACCGTCTCGGTACGGTCGATACGATGCGTCGTTTCGTCTACATTCACGGCACGCCCGACAGCGAGCCGATGGGGGTGCCGCTTTCCCACGGCTGCATCCGCATGCGCAACGACGATCTGCTGGATCTTTTCGGGCGCGTGGTGGCCGGTACCGAGATCCTGATCGAGGACTGACCGGTGCGCTCGGTACAGCTTCAAACGACAAGCAACAGCAAGGGACAATCGATGACGGCTCCGGTACTGATGCTGGACCTGGAAGGCACGACTCTCGGCGCCGAAGAGGCGCAACTGCTGGCCGAGCCGGCAGTGGGGGCTGATCCTGTTCAGTCGCAATTACGACAGCCCGGACCAGCTGCGCGATCTGGTCGCGCGGGTGCGGGCTCTGGCCCCCGATATTCTGATCGCGGTGGACCATGAAGGCGGACGGGTGCAGCGCTTTCGCGACGGCTTCACGGCACTTCCGCCGATGGGGGCGCTGGCCCGGCGGTACCTCGAGGCACCCGCCCAGGCGGTGGCCGAGGCCCGCGAACTGGGCTGGCTGATGGCGGCCGAGCTGGTCGATTTCGATATCGATATCAGCTTCGCGCCGGTGCTGGACCTCGACTACGGTCGCAGTCGCGTGATCGGCGACCGTGCTTTCGGTTCCGATCCACTGGCGGTCGCGGCGCTCGCCGGGTCTTTCGTGCAGGGCATGGGTGAGGCCGGCATGGCGGCAACCGGCAAGCACTTCCCCGGGCATGGCTGGGCCGAAGCCGATTCCCATCTCGAGATTCCGACCGACGGGCGCAGCCTGGCGCAGATCTCGGCGGCGGACATGCAGCCGTTCGCCCGACTGATCCGGGCCGGTCTTGCCGGCATCATGCCGGCCCATGTGATCTACCCCGAGGTGGACGCGCGTCCGGCCGGATTTTCCCGGCGCTGGCTGCAGCAGATACTGCGGGGCGAACTCGGGTTTCAGGGCGTCATTTTCAGCGATGACCTGAGCATGGAGGGGCGGGGTTCGCCGGCGGCTATGCCGACCGGGCTGCGCGGGCACTCGAGGCCGGCTGCGACATGCTGCTGGTGTGCAACCATCGCGCCGGTGCGCTGGAGGTGCTCGACTATCTGGCGGCCTGCCCGGCGCCGGAATGCCGTGACGCGCGCCGGCTGCGCCACCGCGCCGGTGTGACGCCGGACCAGCAGCGTCGCGCCCGGGCCGTGGCGCTGGCGGCACAGCTGAAGGAGGTGTGAACGGATGTGGCAGGAGTTTATCGATCAGCTGTTGCGCTACTGGCCCTTCGGCCCCGAGTCGCGCTGGGTGATACCGGTCTTTCTGATCGTATTCTTCACCATGCTGGCCAATTTTCTGTCGAATCGTGTCTTCGGGTTCCTGCACGAGCGGCTGTCGCGTACCCGCACTATCTGGGATGATCTGCTGCTCAATGCCGCCCGGCGTCCGATCGCGGCGCTGATCTGGGTCTTCGGCGGCGCCTGGGCGGTCGAGGTGATCGACCGCCGTACCGGTACCTCGCTGCTGGAGGTGGTCGATCCGCTGCGGCGCATGGCGGTGATCCTGCTGCTGACCTGGTTTCTGGTGCGGCTGATCAAGGGGGCCGAGCAGGTGCTGGTGTCGCCCGACCGGGTCAAGAATCCGATGGATCTGACCACCGCGTCGGCGATCGGCAAGCTGTTGCGACTCTCGGTCATCATCACCGCGGTGCTGGTGATGCTGCAGAACTTCGGTTACAGTATCTCCGGGGTGCTGGCCTTTGGCGGTATCGGCGGCATCGCGGTCGGTTTCGCCGCCAAGGACCTGCTGGCGAACTTCTTCGGCGGGCTGATGATCTATCTCGACCGTCCGTTCAAGGTCGGCGACTGGATCCGTTCGCCGGATCAGAATATCGAGGGCACGGTCGAGGATATCGGCTGGCGCCAGACCCGCATCCGCACCTTCGACCAGCGCCCGCTGTACGTGCCCAATGCGACCTTTGCCAGTATTTCGGTCGAGAACCCGTCGCGCATGACCCATCGCCGCATCTACGAAACCATCGGGGTGCGTTACGACGATGCTCACCGGGTCAAGCAGGTCATCGAGGATGTTCAGCAGATGCTGCGCGAGCACGAAGAGATCGATCAGAGCCAGACCCTGATCGTCAACCTGAACCGCTTCGGGCCCTCGTCGCTGGACTTCTTCATCTACACCTTCACCAAAACGGTGAACTGGGTGCATTACCACGAGGTGAAGCAGGACGTGCTGCTGCGCATCATGGCGATCATCGAGCAGCACGGTGCCGAAGTGGCCTTTCCGACCCAGACGCTGCACCTGGCCTCGATGCCCGAGGGCGCCCAGCCGGCACCCGTCGCCCGGCCGGAGCCGGCGGTCGAGCACAGCCGATAAGATATTCGCCCGCTCCGCGGGCGAATATCCTGCTGCTTGCCCGGTGTTGGGTTTCGGCCCTGCGGGCTTCCACCCCACCTGCGATTAGATTAACGCGTAACGCGTTACGCCTAACCCGTAACGCCTACCGCTGAATCAGTACCAGCACGCCGAACAGCGGGTGGTCGAGATAATGGATCTCGTCCGAGCGCATGCGGCGCGGTGTATCCAGGTTGGCGCTCAGTATCGAGCTGCCGTAGCCGTCGTTGCTGCTGGCGGGCGCGGCGAAGCTGTAATAGAGATCCGGGCGGAAATGCAGGAAGCGGCCGCGGTCGATGCTGACGTAGCCGTCCAGTTCGTAGACGCCGTTGGCCATCAGGTTGCCGCCGCGAATATGGACCGGGCGGGCACTGCTTTCGCGGCCGACCGGCTGGTACCAGGCGCCATGGAAGAGGGTGCGGTATGCGGCCTGGCCGGCGAGGCGGTTTTTCTCGGCGGTCAGGACCAGGTTGCTGCCCGGCAGGCGCTGGTAGGCGCCGTTGCCGCCGTTGCCCAGCTCCACGGCGCCGGCGCGGCGCGGCACTTCCTCGTCGCGCCATGCCTGTTCCTTCATCGCCGGCTGGCTGTTGTGGGCAAAGACCAGCACCTCGACCTTGTACCAGGGGTCCTCGGCCAGTACTGGCAGGCTGAAAATCAGCAGTGCCAGGGTCAGAAAAACAGATCGGTGATGGTTCGGCTTTTTCATGCGGCTAACTCGTTCAGCAGGTTTTCGACCGTCTGGAAGCGCTGGTCGGCGGTGGTCATGTCAAAGATGAAGCGCAGCTGGCTGGCGCCCTCCAGTTTGTAGCGTCGGGGCTGGGTCTGGACCAGCGTCACCAGCTTCATCGGGTCGACGCCGGTTTCGTGGCTGAACTCCAGGCGTCCGCCCTTGTCTGCGGCGTCGATCTTGTTGATGCCCAGCTGTCCGGCGCGCAGCTTCAGTCCGGTCAGCCGGAACAGGCTCTTGACCGGCTCCGGCAGCAGGCCGAAGCGGTCGATCATCTCGACCTGGAGTTCCCGCAGTTGCCGGTCGCTGGCGGCGTTGGCGATGCGCTTGTAGAGAATCAGCCGGTTGTGAACATCCGGCAGGTAATCGTCCGGGATCAGGGTCGGTACGCGCAGGTTGATTTCGGGGCCATGGTGCAGCGGTGCGTCCGGATTGGGGGTGCGGCCTGCGCGCATCGCCTCGATCGCCTGCTCCAGCATCTCCATGTACAGTGAGAAACCGACGGTCTGCATCTGGCCGCTCTGCTCCTCGCCCAGCAGCTCGCCGGCGCCGCGGATCTCGAGGTCGTGGGTCGCCAGCGTGAAGCCGGCGCCGAGGGTGTCCGCCTGGGCGATGGCTTCGAGGCGCTTGCCGGCGTCCGGCGTCATCGCCTGGGGCGGTGGCGTCAGCAGGTAGGCATAGGCCTGGTGATGCGAGCGTCCGACCCGGCCGCGCAGCTGGTGCAGCTGGGCGAGGCCGAACTTGTCGGCGCGGTCGATGACGATGGTGTTGGCGTTCGGAATGTCGATACCGGTTTCGATGATGGTGGTGCAGACCAGCACGTTATGGCGCTTGTGGTAGAAGTCGGACATCACCCGTTCGAGTTCGCGTTCGCGCATCTGGCCGTGGCCGATGCCAATGCGGGCTTCCGGCACCAGGTTCATCAGCTCCTCGGCAGTGCGCTCGATGCTCTTGACCTCGTTGTGCAGGTAGTAGACCTGGCCGCCGCGCAGCAGTTCGCGCAGGATTGCCTCCTTGATCATCGGCTTGTCGCTCTGGCGCACGAAGGTCTTGACCGACAGCCGGCGCGCCGGCGGCGTGGCGATGATCGACAGGTCGCGCAGACCCGACATCGCCATGTTCAGGGTGCGGGGGATCGGTGTCGCGGTCAGGGTGAGAATGTCGACCTGGGCGCGCAGCGATTTCAGGCGCTCCTTCTGCTGCACGCCGAAGCGGTGTTCCTCGTCGATGATCACGAGCCCCAGGTCCTTGAACCTCATATCGCCCTGCAGCAGCTTGTGGGTGCCGACGATGATGTCGATTTCGCCGGATTCCAGCTTGTCCTGGGCCTGTTGCTGCTGTTTTGCGCTGCGAAAGCGGGAGATCAGCTCGACATTGATCGCCCAGTCGGCGAAGCGGTCGCGGAAGTTGTCGTAATGCTGCTGCGCCAGCAGGGTGGTCGGCACCAGGATCGCCACCTGTTTGCTGTTCTGCACCGCCAGGAAGGCGGCGCGCATCGCCACCTCGGTCTTGCCGAAGCCGACGTCGCCGCAGACCAGCCGGTCCATCGGCTGCGGTGCGGTCATGTCGCGGATCACCGCCTCGATCGCCAGTGCCTGGTCCGGGGTCTCCTCGAACGGGAAGCTGGCGGCAAAGCGGCGATAATCCTCGTCCGGCGAGGTGAAGCTGAAGCCCTTGCGGGCACCGCGACGGGCGTAGATGTCGAGCAGTTCGGCGGCCGTGTCGCGCACCTTTTCCGCCGCCTTGCGCCGGGCGCGGCTCCACTGCTCGGTGCCGAGCCGGTGCAGTGGCGCCATTTCGTCGCTGGTGCCGCTGTAGCGGCTGATCAGGTGCAGTGCGCTGACCGGCACGTAGAGCTTGGCGTTGTCGGCGTATTCCAGGGTCAGGAATTCGTTCTGCTGGCCATCGAGTTCGATGCACTGCAGGCCCTGGTAGCGGCCGACGCCGTGGTCGATATGCACCACCGGTGCGCCGATGCGCAGCTCCGACAGGTTCTTGACCACCTGGTCGGCCTGCTCCTGGTCGCGGCTGCGGCGCCGGCGCTGGAATACCTGCTGGCCGAAGAGCTGGGTCTCGGTGATCAGCTGAACGCTGCCCGGGAGGCTGAGGCCCCGCTCCAGCGGGTAGATGCAGATGCCCCTGCGTGGCCTCCGTGCCGAGAAATCGGCCCAGTCGTCGACCGGCTCGGGATGGATGCCGGCTGCCCCGAAGAGTTCGAGCAGCGATTCGCGCCGCCCGGCCGACTCGGCGCAGAACAGCACCGGCTCCGGATGAGCGTCGAGAAAAGCCTTCAGTGCGGCCAGCGGTTCGCTGGCCTGGGCGTTGACCGGAAGTGCCGGCGGTTCGTCGAACGGGCTGTCCTGGCTGCCGGCACCGGAGCCGACGCTCTCGGGCTGTATAACCAGTCGAGGCAGCCGCTTCAGTGCGGCGAAGAGCTCGTCGACGCGGATAAAGACTTCGGCCGGCTCGAGCAGCGGCCGCTCGACATCGTGGCGGCGCTCCTCGTAGCGCTCTTCGACCTCGCTCCAGAACTGCTGTGCGACCGTTTCTAGGCCGGAGGTGCAGATCACCAGACTGTTGTCCGGCAGGTAATCGAACAGCGTGGCGCTCTGCTCGAAGAACAGCGGCAGGTAGTATTCGATGCCGGCGGGAATCAGGCCGTCGCTGACGTCCTGGTAGATGGTGCAGCGCCTGGGATCGACGTCGAAGCGCTCACGCCAGCGCTGACGGAAGCTGGCGATGGCATTGCCATGGAACGGGAACTCCTGTGCCGGCAGCAGCCTGATCTGTTCGACCTGTTCGATCGAGCGCTGGGTCTCGGGGTCGAAACAGCGAAGCGTTTCGATCTCGTCGTCGAACAGGTCGATGCGATAGGGCAGGCGGCTGCCCATCGGATAAATGTCCAGAATGGCGCCGCGCTGGGCGAACTCGCCATGTTCGTAGACCGTCTCGACGGCGCGGTATCCGGCGTCGGTCAACAGGCGGCGCATCGCCTCGGGGTTGAGCTTCTGGCCGACATCGAGCAGCAGGCTGTTGCCGCCGATAAAGGCGCGCGGTGCGAGCCGGTGCATCAGCGTGGACGCCGGCACGATCAGAATGCCGCGCTTCAGCTGCGGCAGCCGGTAGAGGCTGTGTATACGCTCGGAAATGATGTCCTGGTGCGGCGAGAAGTTGTCATAGGGAAGCGTTTCCCAGTCCGGAAACGTCAGCAGCTCGGCCTGCGGGTCGAAAAAGGCTGCTTCGCTGGCCAGGCGCGAGGCTTCGTCGCTGGAGGCGGCGATCACCAGCGTGATGCCGTCGTGACGCCGCGCCGCCTCCGTGATCAGGTAGCCCTGGGCGCTGCCCCTGAGCTGGCCGACGCGCTTGATATCGCCCGCGCCTGCCGGCATCGGGTAATCCGCTTTGAACACTGCTGACTCCTTGCCTGTATGGAAAGCCGCAAGCGGCGGGTGGCGCGTGCCGGGCCGGTCGCTCGCCACTGACCGCTTTCATGCCCCGGGGCGGCGAGCGGGCTCGTCGCGAGGCCCCCTTTTGGGACGCCAGTTTTCGGGGTTCGTGAAAAGGCGCCTATATTAACCGAAAAGAACCGAGTGCAGCGAGCGGCGCGGTTCCTGCCAGACGCGGTTCCTGCCAAAGTAGGAGGGCGTACGATTTGCCCGAGTGGTGCTAAAAGGGGATAATGCGCGCGCAGCCAATTTCAGCCTTGACGATTTTTTGGAGTGACCTGTGAGCCAAGAGCAAGTTTTCGCAGACTGGAAAGCGCGTGAAGCGCGGGCCGAGGCCATGGTGCCGTTGATCGGCCGCCTCTACCGTGACCGCAACGTCGAGACGTCCGTTTTCGGACGCCTGGTCCACAAGCGTTCCGTCACCGATATCCTGAAAGCGCACCGTTTCGCGCGTAATATGATGGAAGACCAGGAAGAGCTCAGCGTTCACGATACCTATCCGGTTCTGGAAGCTGTCGACAAACTGGGTGTCGCCAATGCCCATGTGGACGTGGGCAAGCTTGTAATCAAGTTTCGCCACGAAGGTAACGGCGATCTCGAAGCCTTCCTGAAGAACGAGCTGAGCGACGTCATCGGCGCGCCCGAGCGCGAGCCGACCGACGTTGTCCTGTACGGTTTCGGTCGCATCGGTCGTCTGCTCGCCCGTCTGCTGATCGAGCGAACCGGTGGTGGCCAGTCGCTGCGCCTGCGCGCTATCGTCGTGCGCAAGGGCAACGCGGACAACGATCTCGAGAAGCGTGCCAGCCTGCTGCGTCGCGACTCGGTTCACGGTTCCTTCAAGGGCACCATTCAGGTCGATCACGAGAACCAGGCCCTCATCGCCAACGGCAATGTCATCAAGGTGATCTTCGCCGACGCACCGGACACCATCGACTACACCGATTACGGTATCAGCAATGCGCTGGTGGTCGACAATACCGGCAAATGGCGCGATGCCGACGGCCTCAGCCTGCATCTGCGCGCCAACGGCGTGTCCCGTGTGCTGCTGACCGCGCCGGGCAAGGGCGTCAAGAACATCGTCATGGGCGTCAACCATGGCGACATCACCGATGACGACCGCATCCTGTCGGCTGCGTCCTGCACCACCAACGCCATCGTGCCGGTGCTGAAAATGCTCAATGACCGCTTCGGCGTGGTCAACGGGCACGTCGAGACCGTGCACTCCTACACCAACGACCAGAACCTGATCGACAATTACCACAAGGGTGATCGTCGTGGTCGTGCCGCCGGCCTCAACATGGTCATCACTGAGACAGGGGCGGCCAAGGCCGTGGCCAAGGCGCTGCCGGAGCTCGAAGGCAAGCTGACCGGCAACGCGATCCGCGTGCCGACGCCGAATGTCTCGATGGCGATCCTGAACCTGAACCTCGACAAGGCCACCACCAAGGACGAGTTGAATGACTTCCTGCGCAATGCCGCGCTGTTCTCCGACCTGCAAAAGCAGATCGATTACAGCAACTCGCCGGAAGCCGTGTCCACCGACTTCGTCGGCTCCCGCGCCGCGGGCGTCGTCGACGGTCTGGCGACCATCGTCGACGGCAATCGCTGCGTGCTCTACGTCTGGTACGACAACGAGTTCGGCTACAGCTGTCAGGTCTTCCGCATGATGCAGGCCATGGCGCACTGCACCCTGCCGGCCTTCCCGCCGAAAGAGATCTGATCTCGCCAACCGGGTGGGCTTCCTGCCCACCCGGTGTTGTGTCGGAATGCGCTTCGCTTATTCCGACCTACGATTCTTTCTCACCAATCACCACTCACCGATCCTATCCTGCGCGATTTTCGTACTGGATCACAAAGTCCGTTGAAAATTATCGGAAATTGAATCCGCAAAGGCGGCTGATTGGACCGGCGCTTTGTAGAAAAGCACGGCTCCGCTCAGTTATACTAACGCGGTTTTTTGGGTGGGGCTTTTCGACTCCTGAAACAATAATAACCAGATTCCGACAGCCGCTGGGGACAGGCGTCTGACGAGGGGATGGTTTCAGGATGAAGACCCGAGACAATTTTAACGTGATGGGTGAGGCGTATGATCAAGATCAGCAAGGGTCTGGATCTACCGATTGCGGGCGCGCCGGAGCAGGTGATCAGTGCTGCTCCGAAAGTGCGTACCGTCGCCGTGGCGGGTCCTGATTATGTAGGCATGAAGCCTACGATGGCCGTCAAGGTGGGTGACCGGGTGAAACTCGGTCAAGTGATCTTTTCAGACAAGAAAACAGAAGGTGTTGTCTTTACGGCCCCGGGTGCAGGTGTCGTCAAGGATATCAACCGGGGCGAACGACGCGTGCTGCAGACCGTCGTCATCGAGCTCGATGACGACGAGGATGCGGTGGAGTTCGCCAGGTACGAGGCGGGCAAACTCGCCAGCCTGAGTCGCGAGCAGGTCGAACAGAACCTGGTCGAGTCCGGTCTCTGGACGGCGTTCCGTACCCGTCCGTTCAGCCGTGTGCCACAGCCGGGCACCGAACCGAATTCCATTTTCGTCACCGCCATGGATACCAATCCGCTGGCGGCCGATCCCCAGGTGATCATCGCCGAGCAGCCGGAGGCCTTCGTCAACGGCCTCAAACTGCTGACCCGCCTGACCAAGACCAAGGTCTATCTGTGCCAGGCGGCCGGTGCCGGTGCCAAGCTGCCCGCCGTTGACGGCGTTCAGATCGCCGAGTTCGATGGCCGTCACCCGGCCGGCAACCCGGGCACCCATATCCACTTCCTCGATCCGGTCAGCCGAAACAAGTTCGTCTGGACCATCGGTTATCAGGATGTCATCGCCTTCGGCAAGCTGTTCACCGAAGGGCGTCTGCCGACCGAACGGGTTGTCGCGCTGGGCGGCCCCCAGGTCGAAAAGCCGACGCTGCTGCGCACCCGGCTGGGCGCGAGCCTGGAGGAACTGTGCCAGGGCCGCCTGAAGGCCGGCGACAACCGCGTCATCAGCGGTTCCGTCTGGAACGGCCGTGCCGCCAAGGGGCCGTTGGGCTATCTGGGCCGCTACGCGACCCAGGTCAGCGTGCTCGAAGAGGGCACCAAGCGTGAATTCATGGGCTGGGTCGCGCCGGGCGCCAACAAGTTCTCGGTGCTGAACATGTTCAGCTCGCTGCTGTCGCCTGGCAAGAAGTTCTCCTTCACCACCACCACCAACGGTTCCGAACGGGCCATGGTGCCGGTGGGTCAGTTCGAGGAGGTGATGCCGCTGGATATCCTGCCGACGCAGCTGCTGCGCGCGCTGGTCACCGGCGATATCGTCCATGCGATGCAGCTGGGCTGTCTCGAACTCGACGAGGAAGACCTCGCGCTCTGTACCTTCGCCTGTACCGGCAAGTACGAGTACGGTCCCATCCTGCGCGACAACCTGCTGCGTATCGAGAAGGAGGCCTGATCCATGAGTCTGAGAAACGTTCTGGACAAAATGGAGCCGCATTTCCACAAGGGCGGCAAATACGAAAACTGGTACGCGCTCTACGAAGCGGTCGATACCATCTTCTATACCCCGGGTCAGGTGACCAAGAGCGCGGCGCACGTACGTGACGGCGTCGACCTCAAGCGCATGATGATCCTGGTGTGGATGTGCACCTTCCCGGCCGTGCTTTTCGGCCTCTACAACGTCGGCTTCCAGGCCAACACTGCCATGGCGTCTCTCGGACTGACCGAGACCAACACCTGGCAGGGAGCTGTCGCCGGCGCGCTGACGTCCTTCAATCCGGACAGCCTCTGGGACAACATCATCCACGGAGCGGCATACTGGATCCCGATTTACGCGGTGACCTTCATCGTCGGCGGTTTCTGGGAAGTGCTGTTCGCGATGAAGCGTGGCCATGAAGTCAACGAAGGCTTCTTCGTCACCTCCATCCTGTTCTCGCTGATCCTGCCGCCGACCGTACCGTTGTGGCAGGTGGCGCTGGGTATCAGCTTCGGCGTGGTGATCGGCAAGGAAGTGTTCGGCGGTACCGGCAAGAACTTCCTCAATCCGGCCCTGACCGGCCGTGCCTTCCTGTTCTTCGCCTATCCGGCGCAGATGTCCGGTGATGCCATCTGGACCGCGGTCGACGGTTTTTCCGGCGCGACCCCGCTGGGCCTGGCCGCCGCCGGTGGCGTCGATGCCATCCTGGCGCAGAACATCACCTGGTTCGACGCCTTCATGGGCAGCATCCAAGGTTCCGTCGGCGAAACCTCGGCCTTCGCGATCCTGATCGGCGGACTGGTACTGCTGTATACCAAGGTTGCGGCCTGGCGTATCGTGGCCGGCGTGCTGGTCGGCACCATCGCCACCACCGTACTGTTGAATCTGATCGGTTCCGACACCAACCCGATGTTCAGTGTGCCCTTCTACTGGCACCTGGTGCTCGGCGGCTATGCCTTCGGTCTGTTCTTCATGGCGACCGACCCGGTCTCGGCCTCGATGACCAACATCGGCAAGTGGTGGTTCGGTGCACTGATCGGCGTCATGGTCGTGCTGATCCGTGTCGTCAACCCGGCGTTCCCGGAAGGCATGATGCTGGCGATCCTGTTCGGTAACCTCTTTGCACCGCTGATCGACAACTTCGTGGTGCAGGCGAATATCAAGCGGAGGATGGCGCGCAATGTCGGCTAACAACGATACGATCGGTAAGACAATTACCGTTACGGTACTGCTCTGTGTGATCTGCTCCGTCGTGGTTTCCGCCGCTGCGGTTTTGCTGAAACCGCAGCAGGTTTCCAACAAGGAGCTGGACCGCAAGTCCAACATCCTGGCCGCGGCCGGGATCAGCGATCCGTCCAAGTCGGTCGATGAGCTGTTCGGGCAGATCACCACCCGCATCGTCGACCTGGAGACCGGCAAGTTCACCGACGAGGTGGACCCGGCGACCTACGATGCGATGAAGGCGGCGAAGGACCCGGCCCTGTCGGAGAAGCTGGACCGCAAAGAGGATATCGCCTCGATCAAGCGCCAGGCGCGCTACATGCCTGTCTACCTGGTTCAGGACGGCGAGCAGATCGAGAAGGTCATCCTGCCGGTACATGGCTATGGCCTCTGGTCCACCCTGTACGGTTTTCTGGCGCTGGAAGGCGACCTGAACACCGTCGTCGGTCTGGGCTTCTACTCCCACGCCGAGACCCCGGGTCTGGGCGGTGAAGTCGACAATCCGGCCTGGAAGGCGCTGTGGCCCGGCAAGAAGGTCTACGACGAGGGGTCCATGGACCCTGAGCTGCGCCTGGTCAAGGGCAACGTCGATCCGTCTTCGCCGAACGCGGTGCATCAGGTCGACGGCCTGTCCGGTGCGACCCTGACCAGCAACGGCGTGACCAATCTGGTTCAGTTCTGGCTCGGCGAGAACGGTTACGCGCCGTTCCTGGCCAACCTGAAAGCAGGGGAGGTGTAAGCGATGGCTACCACTAAAGATATCCTGACGAAACCGATTTTCGCGAACAATCCGATCGCGCTGCAGATCCTCGGCATCTGCTCGGCGCTGGCGGTGACCTCGAACCTCAACACCGCACTGGTGATGAGTCTCGCGGTTATCGTGGTGACGGCGTTCTCGAACTTCTTCGTCTCGCTGATCCGCAACCATATTCCGGGCAATATCCGCATCATCTGCCAGATGACCATTATCGCGTCGCTGGTTATCGTCGTGGATCAGTTCCTCAAGGCCTACGCCTACGAGATCTCCAAACAGCTGTCGGTCTTCGTCGGCCTGATCATCACCAACTGTATCGTGATGGGGCGTGCCGAAGCCTTCGCGATGAAGAACCCGCCGGTGATCTCCTTCATGGATGGTATCGGCAACGGCCTCGGCTACGGCGCGGTACTGATGTTCGTCGGTTTCATCCGCGAGCTGTTCGGTGCCGGCTCGCTGTTCGGCGTCGAGATTCTCTCGCTGGTCAGCAATGGTGGCTGGTACCAGGCCAACGGTCTGCTGCTGCTGCCGCCGAGCGCATTCTTCATTATCGGCATGTTCATCTGGATCGTCCGCTCCTGGAAGAAGGAGCAGGTCGAAGAGCCGGAGTACGTGCTGGCCCCGAACAGCAAGAAGGAGGC
Organism: Marinobacterium aestuariivivens; assembly: GCF_042661465.1. Taxonomy (NCBI): domain Bacteria; kingdom Pseudomonadati; phylum Pseudomonadota; class Gammaproteobacteria; order Oceanospirillales; family Oceanospirillaceae; genus Marinobacterium; species Marinobacterium aestuariivivens. Next base: position 4,203,125 of record NZ_JBHSWE010000001.1, read on the forward strand.
TGTGTAAATCATGGAACAGCTGATCAGCCTTTTCGTCAAGGCCGTCTTCGTCGAGAACATGGCGCTGGCCTTCTTCCTCGGGATGTGCACCTTCCTCGCGATCTCGAAGAAGGTTCAGACCGCCATCGGTCTCGGCATCGCGGTTATCGTGGTGCTGGCGATCACCACGCCGGTCAACAACCTGATCTTCAACCACCTGTTGCGCGAAGGGGCGCTGGCCTGGGCCGGTTATCCCGACGTCGACCTGAGTTTCCTCGGCTATATCTCGTACATCGGCGTTATCGCGGCGATCGTGCAGATCCTCGAGATGTTCCTCGACAAGTTCGTGCCGGCGCTCTACAACGCGCTGGGCGTGTTCCTGCCGCTGATCACCGTGAACTGCGCCATCATGGGTGCGGCCCTGTTCATGGTCGAACGTGACTACACCTTCGGCGAGAGTGTCGTCTATGGCGTCGGAGCCGGTACCGGCTGGGCGCTGGCGATCACCGCGCTGGCGGGTATTCGCGAAAAACTCAAGTACAGCGACGTGCCGGCTGGACTGCGAGGCCTGGGCATCACCTTCATTACCGTTGGTCTGATGTCTCTGGGTTTCATGTCCTTCTCCGGTGTCCAGCTGTAAGGAACATGATCAACAGAAGGAAGGTTAAAGCCTATGAATGCTGAAATCGTTCTCGGCGTTGTCATGTTTACCGCGGTGGTGCTGGCACTGGTCGCGGTTATCCTGGCAGCCCGTTCAAGACTGGTAAGTACCGGTAGCGTCCATATCGATATCAATGGCGATCCGGAAAAGAGCATCACGGTACCGGCAGGTGGCAAACTGCTGTCCACCCTGGCCAATGCCGGGATCTTCGTGCCCTCCGCCTGTGGCGGCGGCGGTACCTGCGCCCAGTGCAAGTGCATCGTCGAAGAGGGCGGCGGCTCGATGCTGCCGACCGAGGAGTCTCACTTCAACCTGCGTGAAGCGAAAGATGGCTGGCGTCTGTCCTGCCAGGTCGCGGTCAAGCAGGATATGAAGATCGAACTCGAAGACGACATCTTTGGCGTCAAGAAGTGGGAGTGCACCGTCGACTCCAACCCCAACGTTGCGACCTTCATCAAGGAGCTGACGCTGCGTCTGCCGGAAGGCGAGAACGTCGACTTCCGTGCCGGCGGCTACGTCCAGCTGGAAGCGCCGCCCCACGAGGTGCACTACAAGGACTTCGACATCGAAGAGGAGTACCGGGCCGACTGGGACAAGTTCAACGTCTGGCAGTACGTATCCAAGGTCGACGAGACCGTGATCCGTGCCTACTCGATGGCGAACTACCCGGAAGAGAAGGGCATCGTCAAGTTCAATATCCGTATCGCGTCGCCGCCTCCGGGCACCAACCATCCGCCGGGCAAGATGTCGTCCTACGTCTTCAATCTGAAGCCGGGCGACAAGATCACCGTGTACGGACCTTTCGGCGAGTTCTTTGCCAAGGACACCGACGCCGAGATGGTCTTTATCGGCGGTGGTGCCGGCATGGCGCCGATGCGTTCGCACATCTTCGACCAGCTGAAGCGTCTGAACTCCAAGCGCAAGATCAGCTTCTGGTACGGCGCCCGCTCCATGCGCGAGGCGTTCTACGGCGAAGAGTACGACAAGCTGCAGGACGAGAATCCGAACTTCCAGTGGCACTTGGCACTGTCGGATCCGCAGCCGGAAGACAACTGGACCGGTTACACCGGCTTCATTCACAACGTGCTGTACGAAAACTATCTGAAGGACCATGAGGCACCGGAGGATTGCGAGTACTACATGTGCGGGCCGCCGATGATGAACGCGGCCGTGATCCAGATGCTGCTCGACCTCGGTGTCGAGCGGGAAAACATCCTGCTCGACGACTTCGGTGGTTGATGGATGGTCGCTTCCTTGCCGAAGCTGACATCGAAATGGCCAGCAGCTTCGCTGCTGGCCATTTTGTTTGTGGCGCTGTGGATGCTTGGCGGCTGCGATTCGAAGCCGCAGGTGCTCAGCCACAGTGGCCCGACGATGGGCACCAGCTTCACCGTAAAGTGGGTTTCGGCCGACGCCGGTAGCCTGGAGCGTATCGCGCCGCTACTGGAGCAGTCCCTGGCGGCGGTCAACCAGTCGATGTCGACTTATATCGAGGACTCGGAACTGTCGCGCTTCAACCGCCAGCCGGCCGGGTACAGCACCGAAGTGTCCGATGGTCTGTTCGAAGTGCTCAGCCTGTCGCAGCAACTGAGCAAGAGCAGCGATGGCGCCTTCGACGTCACCGTCGGCCCCCTGGTCAACCTCTGGGGATTCGGACCCGACGGCCGGGTGACCCATGCGCCCAGTGACGAGAAGATCGAGCAGATTCGCGAGCGGGTCGGATTTCGCAAGCTGCATCTGGATGCGGACCGTCACCGGGTTGGCAAGGCTGCCGCGCTCTATGTCGACCTGTCGGCCATCGCCAAGGGCTATGGCGTCGACGAGCTGGCGCGGGTGCTGGAAGGCGAAGGCATCGACAGCTATCTGGTCGAGGTGGGCGGCGAGCTGCGGGCCCGGGGCCAGAAACCCGATGGCAGCCCCTGGCGCATCGCCATCGAGAGCCCGGTGAGCAGCGGCCGCGATGTGCAGCGCATCATCGAGGTGCATGAAATCGGCGTGGCCACCTCCGGTGACTATCGCAACTATTTCGAGGAAAATGGCGTTCGTTTCTCCCATACCATCGACCCGGCGACGGGCCGGCCGATCCGCCACAAGCTGGCATCGGTCACGGTGCTGAGCCCGACCTGCGCCGAAGCGGACGGCATGGCGACGCTGCTGACGGTGCTGGGGGATGAACGCGGCTACCAGTATGCGGTCGACAACGGAGTGGCGGCGTTTTTTATCGTCAAATCGGAACAGGGTTTCGTCGAGCGGATGACGCCGGCGTTCGAGCCCTACCTGACCGAATGAGGTGATGCAATGGACGTAATGATTCTGACCTTTGTGGTCCTGGGCGTTGTCATTCTGGCGATGTCCATCGGCGTGCTGCTGGGCGGCAAGCCGATCAAGGGGTCCTGCGGTGGCATGAGCGCCATCGGCATGGATACCGTCTGCGATATCTGCGGCGGCAACCCGAACAAGTGCGAAGAAGAAACCAAGAAGTCCGCCAGCCGCGAACCGGCAGAGCTGGCCTACGAGGTCAAGAGCGGCGCCTGAAGGAAAAGCCGGAGGCTGTGAAGCCGTAGGATGGGTGGAGCGATGCAACAGGCTGAGCTTGAAGCTTCTGCGGGATTCGTGCATCGCGCAACCCATCATAAAGCCGTGATGGAATAACATAACGCCCGGCAACAAGGGCGACAGACGAAGAGTGAAGGGGAAACGAATGGCAGTATATGACTACGATGTCATCGTGATCGGCTCCGGTCCCGCGGGGGAAGGAGCGGCGATGAACTCGGTCAAGAAGGGGCGCCGTGTCGCCGTGATCGAGGAGAAGGACCTGGTCGGCGGCAACTGTACCCACAGGGGCACCATCCCGTCCAAGGCGCTGCGTCATTCCGTCAAGCAGATCATCGAGTTCAACACCAACCCGATGTTCCGCGATATCGGCGAGCCGCGCTGGTTCTCCTTCCCCCATGTGCTGTCCCGCGCCGAAAAGGTGATCGCCAGTCAGGTGATGCTGCGCACCAACTTCTATGCCCGCAACCGTGTCGACGTCTTCTTCGGCCGTGCCGAGTTCGCCGACAGGAACACCATCCTGGTGCGCGGCACCGCCAACGGCGACGAGACCCTGCGTTCCCGGAATGTCGTCATCGCCACCGGCTCCCGTCCCTATACGCCGGCCGATGTCGACTTCAACCACCCGCGCATCTACAACTCCGATACCATCCTCAAGCTCGGCCATACGCCGCGGACCCTGATCATCTACGGTGCCGGGGTTATCGGCAGCGAATACGCGTCGATCTTTGCAGGTCTGGGCGTCAAGGTCGACCTGATCGACAACCGTGACCGGCTGCTGTCCTTCCTGGACAGCGAGATTTCCGACGCGCTCAGCTATCACCTGCGCAACAACGCCGTGAAAATTCGCCACAACGAGGAATACGAGTCGGTCGTCGGTGACCAGGGCGGCGTGACCCTGACGCTGAAATCCGGCAAGCGCATCCGCGCCGATGCCTTCCTCTGGTGCAACGGTCGTACCGGCAATACCGACCAGCTGGGGCTGGAAAATATCGGTCTGGAAGCCAACAGTCGAGGCCAGCTCGAAGTCGACGAGCATTACCGCACCGGCTGCGAAGGCATCTACGCGGCCGGTGACGTCGTCGGCTGGCCGAGCCTGGCGTCGGCGGCGCTGGACCAGGGGCGCTCGGCGGCAGCCGACCTGCTCAATGGCGAAGACTTCCGCTATATCAACGAAGTGCCGACCGGCATCTACACGATTCCGGAGATCAGCTCGCTCGGCAAGACCGAAGAGGAACTGACCGCCGAGTGCATTCCCTACGAGGTGGGTCAGGCCTTCTTCAAGGACACCGCCCGTGCGCAGATTTCCGGACAGCCGGTCGGCATGCTCAAGCTGCTGTTCCACCGTGAGACCCTGGAAATTCTCGGCATCCACTGCTTCGGCGACCAGGCATCCGAGATCGTGCACATCGGCCAGGCCATCATGGCGCAGAAGGGCGAGGCCAATACGCTGAAATACTTCATCAACACCACCTTCAACTACCCGACCATGGCCGAGGCCTACCGCGTCGCGGCGATCTCGGGCCTGAACCGGATCGATAACTTGTGAGGCATAAGGCGTAAGGCGAGAATAGCGCCGAGCGCCGGACGTGCTGCAAGCTGGAACAAAAAAAGCCGCATTTCCCGGGGGATGCGGCTTTTTTGTGGTTCATCGCGCTTCACCGGGAAATCGGTGTAGGGCCCTGGTAACCATCCAGGGATGGAGGGAATCCTGATATCGCAGGGAGCGATATCAGGGGAGCGAAGCGCACCGCACCGAAGGGCTGTCAGCGAGCGTTTCCCGCTATTCTGCGATGAACCTTACTTATCCATGGTCGGGAATCTCCGGCTCGACCAGCCGGGTCAGTTGCGCGAGCGACTCCTGCCAGCCCAGGTAGCACATCTCCACCGGAATCTCCGCGGGTATACCTTCCTGGACGATGCTGATGTCCGTGCCACAGGACACCGTTTTCAGCTCGATCGTGACGAGCATCTCGCCGGGGAGGCTGGCGTCGTCGAAGCGATCGGTATGTCGGATACGCTGGTCGGGGACCAGTTCGAGATACTCGACCCTGAACGAATGGCTGTTGCCGGTACCGAAATTGGTGAAAGACATCCGGTAGCCGCCGCCGACCCGGACGTCGATCTCGTGAACCGTGCCGGTAAAGCCGTACGGCGGAAGCCAGCGCTCCAGTGCGCTTTTATCGGTGAACGCCTTGTAGACGCGCTTGGCGGGCGCCCGCAGTACCCGGTGCAGCCGAACCGTACCCGTTTCGTTGTTCATGACCATCCTCCCGTTTTCGGCGATTCCACCCGGCGTGCGTACCGCGCCCGGCGTCCATCTGTGTCCGGGCTGCCGCGAGCAATCGGGACCCGGCTTGCCTGTTGCGGTCAGGCGTTCCTGCCTTCGACGTGCTTTTTGAAGTTGTTCAGGATAGCCTGCCAGCCCTGTCTTTGCTGCTCCGCCGAGTTCTCGTCTTCGGCATCGAAGGTTTCGACGACCCGGACGCCGTCCCGGCTTTCGCTGAATTCCACCGACACTTCCCGGTCATCCCCGAGGCTGAAGCGGATCAGCTTGCAGGGTTCGATTGCCGTGAACTGGCCCGCGAAGTCGAATCCCATCGATCCGTCACGGGCCTCCATGCGGTAACTGAAGTTGCCTCCGACCCTGAGATCGATCTCCGCCGCAGGGCAGCACCAGGTATCGATGGCGAAGTTCCAGTGGGTAATGTCATCGGGCGTGACCCAGGCATCCCATACGCGGCTCAGCGGCGCCTTGACCAATGTTTCGATCGAAATTTTCATCTTGACTCCCAGGTAGGTTCAGAAAGGTCGACCGTTCATCTTTGAAGCCGCCTCTTGTGGCTTCATAGGGTTGTCGAACGGGGTGAGCGGCAATCGACAGCAGCTGGAAAATATTTCAGCGGTCGGGCATGCCCGGTCAGACGATACTGCGATATCGCTGCCAGACCCGCCCCTACCCATTTTGTCAGTCACGCCACAAAAGCGGGCGCAGGCGCGCGGAGATGCTGGCTTTAGTGGCGTTCGCATCGGCCTGCGGCCAATGATGAAACATCCCTGTTTCACCTACTAATCCTCCGGGTCAGTAAATTCCGTAATCACGCTCAACCCTGGAAATCCTTGTCTTGAACGATGAATACCACTGCTCACGTCCTAGCTTTTGAGCTTTCAGGTGCTCAAGGTTGGCTTTCCAGTTTTTTATCGACTCGAGATCCGACCAATACGAAACGGTAATGCCGACCGCTTCTCTGGCTGACTCGATCCCGAGAAATCCAGGCTGTTCTGACGCAAGAACCGCCATCCGGTCTGCCATTTCCGTGTAGCCGTTATCGCCCTCTGTACGAAGCGAAGTAAAGATCACGGCGTAATAGGGCGGTTGGGGTGTGTTAGCAATCGATGACATTGTTAATCCTATTTTATAACTTCGATTTTGACGTCAATCAGACCCGAAGAAGGGAAGCCTATACTGCTGAAAGCGGATTTTGAAAGGTCCACGACTCGCCCCTTAATAAAAGGTCCGCGATCATTTATTCTGACAATCACGGTTTTACCGTTTTTTATGTTGGTGACTTTTACTCGGGTGCCAAAAGGGAGGCTTCTGTGCGCTGCAGTTTTTAAATCATGATTGTACAGTTCGCCACTGGCGGTCTTGTTGTGCTGATGTTTATCCGCATAGAATGAAGCTTTTCCCGACTCTGTGTACCCCGTCCAATCGGACATCTTTTCAGTCTTGACACTGCTGCAGCCTATAATCGAAATCGAAACCAGCGCTGCCAGGAATCTCACAAGATAATTCATCGTCAAGATATTCTTTTATTAAAAGCTAATGTTTGACCGTAACGTCGGATCTGGGGAGCATGATACAGACGTAGGCCAACTCGAACCTTAACGGTCTGGCAGCCTTCCTCGACTGCTTTTCAAATATCGATGACAGCGATCTGAACGAGAAAATTGAACTAAGCCTGGAGGCTGGGGTTCGTGCCCAGGTCTGGCCCCTTACACCCTGTGTAGTCGTCCCTGAAAAACTGCCTTCTGAATGCATCAGCGCTCTTGTCCGCCGGTCGCATTTTTAATGCACCACGACAAGGTGGCGTTCAAGCGGCAAGTGCTATTCGGTCCTGACCAGTTTTCAGCCCGCTCAGCATAGCGCTGAGCGCCGATTGCAGCAGCAGACGGTATTTTTTCGGGGCACAATAAAGCCACCGCAGCAGCTTGCGCAGATTCTGGCCGCAGGCACACAGCAGTACATTGAACGCATCGCCCAGCGCGCCTTTCAGGAAGCACCGTCGCATCTTGCCATCGGATTTCAGGTGGCCGATGACCGGCTCGACACTGTTGCGTCGCCGCATCCAGCGCTTCTCCGACTCCGGCACGCCGCGCTTCTGACCGGCGATGATCACCTGCACATCGTCCACGCCTGAGCCCTTATAGCCACGGTCGACGAAGCAGAACGCCGGCTTGTGGCCTGACAGCGTTTCCACTTGCTGCAACTGATCTGCCAGCGTATGGCCGTCGTACGGATTGCCCGCATAGCTGCGGGCGCCGACGATGGATGAACGACTCTTTGGCGGTGACCGCGATGCTGGCCTTGACGCCGAACTCGTAGCGTTTGTGGGCCTTGCCTTTGGCGATACATTCAACGGCCGGCTCATGCAGGCTGTACAGCTTGTTTTTGCTGTTGCGGCTCTGGACCAGCAATTGCCTGGCTTGGCGTAGACAGACCTGCTGTTTGTCGCTCAGCACCAGCCCCTGGGCTTCGACCTGGCGCTCCAGATCACGTACCACACGCCCCAGAAAGCCCTTCACTTTCTTGATCGCCTTCTTCATGCGTTTGTACTGCTTGGCGTGCCCGTAACGGCCGATCTTCGGCATCAGCTCAGCGCAGGCCTTGTCGTAGGTCTGCCGCAGCGTGAGCTTTAACTCGTGTGCGACACCGACCAGTTGCTGACGCGCCTTGTGATAGAGCTTGGCATCGGTCGGGAAGGTGATATTCTTCTCCTGCACCGTCGTATCCACGACCACCCGCTTCAGGCTCGAGGGCTTGATCACCTTCAACTTTAGGCCGGCGTTGATCGTCTCGGTCAGCAGCCATTCGCAGCCTTCTTCGCCCAGCTGCTGCCGCCATTTGACCAGGCTGGTCGGGTGGCAAGGCAGGTCGTGCTGGAAGAACGTCTCGCCGCAGAAGTACTGGTAATACGGCGACTCCAGCCACTGCGCCAACAGCGCTTCGTCGGACAGGTTGTGCAGGTGTTGCAGATACAAAAGCCCCGCCATCAGCCGCGACGGTAGAGCAGCCGCGCCGACCGGCGCGAAGTGTTGCCCAAGTTCCCCATCAAGCCGGTCCCAGTCGATGACCGCTGTCAGCCGCACCAATGGATGGGCCGGATTGACGATGTCTTCCAGGCGCGGTTTGAACAAGTCACTCTGCGGTTCGTGGATCTTCTTCTTGGGCTTCATAATTCGACGATTCTGCAACTTTTTGGGCTGTCAGGCGTGAAAACAAAGGGTTTCACCTGTTCGAAGCACAGTATGGTCCATTATAAATCAATGAGTTGCGAGTTTTTCAGGGCCGACGAATGAGTGTGGTTGACGGCTTCAGGTCGCAGCCGATCGGTGATTGGGCGCAGCGTCACCTGTTCAATGGTAGCACCGTCCTGTCCGATGGCCTGGCGTGCTTCAGGGCCACGAAAAAGGCTGACTGCGAACACCTGTGCTTTGTCGTGGGCGGCAAGTTGGAACTCCTGGATCATAAAGCCTTCAACTGGGTTAACACTATGATTGCGAATGTAAAAAACTCGCTACGCGGCAGCTGCCACTCGATTGGTTCAAAGCATTTACCCCGGTATCTGGCGGAGTTCTGCTATCGGTTCAATAACCGATTTGATCTGCGTGCCCTGTTGCCCAAGCTTGGCCGCCACGCGGCCAGAACACCGCCCATGCCCTACCGACTGCTAAAAATCGCTGAGCTTTATGGCTAATCAGGAAATTTATTGTTTCGGCGTCCTAAATGTCCACCATAAGTTTTCACCCCAATAGTCAGCAGCTCTTTTTGGGACTGGGATAAGTGCTACTTGGAAATCGTAGGTGGACCAAGGACCTATTTGAATCCCAGAACGCCTTCTAACTGACCAGATATATACAGTATTCGGAGATAATTCTTTCTCAACCTTGTGGCTGTTTTCATTGAGACCTTCCCGATAATAAATTTCACTCCCTCTTATATAATTATTTATACGGCTACCTGTATCCTTTATTCCATAGTAAATAATCAGATCGTACTCTGTTCTGATATTGTCCATAGATTTCCAAACTAGTCTTGGCTGGAGGCTATCAACGGTTTTTATATATCTTCTGCCAAGGTTTGTAAAATTACTCGGCGACACTGGCTCTACGCCATGATATTGATGTAAAACACATGAGGAAAGTAAGAATATGGAAAACGCTACTGAAAGTATTAGCGATGGTTTAGCTTTCATCTTTTACACTCCAGTCATATTCTTTTCTTAAAGAATCGATTTTATAGCTGCGCAGATATCTTGTAGTTTAATTTTTTTGTTAGACTGTTTAAATATACTGCGAGATGATTTTATGCTTTCACCTCTTGCGATGAATTATCATTAATTTTTTAGATACTTCTCCTTCAATATTTGGAAATGTTTTTTTGAGCCACTCAAAATCCTGATCTATAGCATCGTCTATTTGCATGGTTGCTTTCTTGCCAATAATTTTAATGATTAGTCTTCCTAAATACATTGTAGGCTGTGATTTTTGTATCGTAAATCTAGCATCAACGTGAATTAATTGCCGGCCATGTGGTCGAGAAGAATATCCTTCTTCGTATTGTATTATCGAATACTGTCCTGCCGGAAGTTTCCAAGTGAAAGCTATTGCGGCATTTGGACTTGAAAGATCCTTTGTACGTTGTAACGTAACTCCGGAAGAAGTCGACAAATTCGCCAATAGAACGTATGCATTAGAACTGTATTCTTTTGAAAAGCTGCCCACTACTTGAATGCTGCCAAAAACAATGGCTTCGTTAGTTGAGCTAGGTGAATTCGGGGAATTCTTGACGCTCTTCGTCGCTCCACAACCGGCAATAATAAGTACTAAGACCAGTATGAAATATTGGGCAATCTGGGCTATTGATATAATAAAATTTTTATAAATACTTTTTATTCTAAAGCAAAAAAGTATAGATGCAGTTGTGCTATACAACCATGTTGAAATATTTCTTGTTATTGCGTAATGAGAAAATAAAGGCGCTTTTTTTAGCATTAATAACTAAAATGTGCCACGCTTTTTGGCTCGTGAATCTCTGATCAAATGACCAACTTGGCGAGAGCTTGTAAACGCCAACTCCTGTAGCAAGCAGTATGGAGTTAATATCCTTTGCCGATGTTCTGATCAGGAAGAGTGTACTGTAGGTAGACATGGTACTGTCTCCATCTGTCCCGTAGTATCGTCGGGTCCCGTTGAAATAAAACCGTCACTTCCTCCGACAACAATGTAGATGAGACAGTCTATGTAGACCACGATATTACTCCTAAAAATAGTTCAAAAACCGACCAACTTCACAGCTCATTTAGGCTATGTTCGGCTCTATTGTTGAAGCTCATCTACACTTCATAAAACCCCAGCAATAGCCGGAGGTCTCCCATGAAGCAGGGTGAGTTTGGCCAGCTGACGGCCGCTGTCGACTCGCTAAGCCCCAGTCAGCGCCACCTACTGCTTGAGCTGTTGCAGCATCCAGAAGCGATTCCCGCGATCATCGAGCATCTGGAACAACAGCTGCAATCCCAGCTCAGATGCCCCCACTGTGACCATAATCAGATCTATCGCTGGGGCACCCTTAAGGGAATACAACGCTACCGCTGCCGGAGTTGTCATAAGACATTCACGGCCCTGACCGGCACGCCGTTGGCGCGACTGCGCAAGCGCGAATTGTGGATGGACTACGCACAATCCATGCTCAATTCCGAGGTGTTGCGGACCGCCGCCGCCCGTTGCCATATCCATCTGACGACGTCATTTCGCTGGCGCCACCGATTTCTAGAGCTGGCGGATACCCTCAATGCTGAGGCCCTCAGCGGCATCGTCGAAGCCGACCAGACGCTGTTCCGCGAGTCCTTCAAGGGGCAGCGTAAGATCCCTCAGCGCAGCGCGCGCAAACGCGGTAATGCCGGTAAAAAGGAGGCAAAGTGGGTGCCGGTACTGGTGGCGCGTGACCGCAGTGCCGGCAAAGCCGACATTGTGCTTGACCACTTCACGCTGAAAAATGTCGAACAGCACCTGCTACCACGCTTGAGCCCGGATATTGTGCTCTGTACCGACGGCCACCTGACCTTTGAGACACTGGCTGCCAAACATCACCTCGCGCATCAGGTGATCAATGCCAGCGCCGGCGAACGCCTGAAAGCACCTGCCTTTCATATCCAGGGCGTGAACAACTATCACCAGCGCCTCAAAGGCTGGATCCAGCGATTTCATGGTGTCGCCACCAAATATCTACCGCATTATCTGGGCTGGTAACGCTGGTTTGATCAGCATAGAGCGAAACTGAACCAACCGTTTGATTTTATGACAGATTTAATCATGACCGAGAATTATCAACATTTAGCCCGAACATAGCCGGGGCGGGCGGTGGAGTAGCCTGCCGCCGGACTTAAGACCGAGGATTGCTGCACGAATTGCACAAATCAGTTTACCGCCTGATTGCTCCCCGGCGGGGCGTCCTGCCCCGCATTGGCGTTAGTCGAAGGTGCCGGGCTGCAAGTTGCTCTGAGTCTCAGTGCAGCCTGTCAAATCTTTGCCTAGGGAACGATGCAAATTGAGTCCGTGCCGTCAAATTCAGTGCCGTCCAGCAACAGGCCGGTCAGCGTGGCGACTTCGACATTGGGAGCCCAGTACGCAGTGTCGTCTGCATATTGACACACCAGATCGATAAAGCCATCGCCATTGACGTCTTCCATGCCACATTGTGGGGTTTCGTTTACTTTTTCCCGCACCGCCAATCCCGCGAAAACCAAACTACGGACGTCAACGGAATTTACATCAAAGGTATCGCTGCCCAAAATCGCAACCGGGATGACGCCACGGTCATTAGTATTTACGCAATTTGGGTCACTTCCCGGTTTGATATCGATTGACAACGTAATGGGGATGGGGTCGTCGCTAATCAAAGCAATATTATCAATACCTGTAATCTCAAAAGGCACAAAATTATTGTAGTACTCCATGAAAATTTTTACTTCAGTCACATCGGTTAGAATTGACTCCCATGTTCCTGTATTGACGGTCCAGTCAGCCTCGTTGATTGGTGCGCTGATAGTTTTCCAGGGTGTGGAGGGATCGGGGGGGGCCAAACCAATCGGCGTCACCTCCGGGCCCGCTAATAATAATATGATGCGTAGCTATCAGGAAAACACTGCCGGTTGTAAAAATATTGGAATCATACGTCAACTCCGTCACGCCAAGGGACAACCAGTCTCCCAAAAACGCAGCGGGCGCAAAGACTTGCATGCCGCCGCCTTGATCCAAATTGTCATCGGCACGAATATAGCCGCCGGGATTGCCCCCAGCCGCTTCCCAACTGAAAGCAGGATCTTGTATGGGGTTCCATGTCCAGCCATCTGTATCTGAATCAAACGTGCTTTTGGCAATTTCAACAGCGGGTATGGTGTTAGAAAGTAACAATAAGATAATGGGAAGAGTGAAGAATCTGTGTGCATTCATTGTCTTCTCCAGCTTCGTCGGTTTTGTTATTGTGCTATAGGGGCCCCTCCTGTAGTGGCGCTCGGCATACGTGACTATATTGGAACTCGCTTAAGTTGATGCATAGCCCACACCAAAAAAAGTAAAGTGCTGAATATCATGGTATTGCATTCGGATAATGCATACATTTATATATCCAGGTGTTACATGACGCTATCAGAGTAATGATCTCAAAACGAAAATTGCCCGAAAAACAGATGGTTACGTCTGTCAGTATATCGATACAGCTTCACACGGAGGTGTACAACAGTTAACGGAAACGAGGTGCCTTCGACGGATCAAGGACCGCTTTTTGCCGATGTGACTCTCTTCGTTGCCTCGATCAGTTCTCGGATGGCAGGTCGCGTACCGACTCGAAGTCGAGATTTATTTGGTAATATCGGAAATAACGGCAAATGCAGTACTTCGAATCTTCTGGAAACGAAGATCTGGTGACTAACGACTGTGGATTCAACCGATTGATGCAACACATTGGGCAAAACGTTCTGCGGGTGTTTCATAGTCTAGTGTCTTTCTGGGGCGTTCATTCAATCGCTTTGCCACAGCATTAAGTTTCGCCTGCGAGTATGTCGAGAGGTCTGTGCCTTTTGGAAAGTACTGCCTCAACAACCCGTTGGTGTTCTCGTTAGTCGATCCTGAAAAATAGGCTTCAACAGGCATAAGCGCACTTGTCCTCCGGTCGCATTTTGAACGCATCACGACAAGGTAGCGTTCAAACGGCAAGTACCTTTTGTTCCTGTCCTGTTTTCAGCCCGCTCAGCATAGCACTGAGCGCCGATTGCAGCAGCAGACGGTATTTTTTCGGGGCACAATAAAGCCACCGCAGCAGCTTGCGCAGATTCTGGCCGCAGGCACACAGCAGTACATTGAACGCATCGCCCAGCGCGCCTTTCAGGAAGCACCGTCGCATCTTGCCATCGGATTTCAGGTGGCCGATGACCGGCTCGACACTGTTGCGTCGCCGCATCCAGCGCTTCTCCGACTCCGGCACGCCGCGCTTCTGACCGGCGATGATCACCTGCACATCGTCCACGCCTGAGCCCTTATAGCCACGGTCGACGTAGCAGAACGCCGGCTTGTGGCCTGACAGCGTTTCCACTTGCTGCAACTGATCTGCCAGCGTATGGCCGTCGTACGGATTGCCCGCATAGCTGCGGGCGCCGACGATGGATGAACGACTCTTTGGCGGTGACCGCGATGCTGGCCTTGACGCCGAACTCGTAGCGTTTGTGGGCCTTGCCTTTGGCGATACATTCAACGGCCGGCTCATGCAGGCTGTACAGCTTGTTTTTGCTGTTGCGGCTCTGGACCAGCAATTGCCTGGCTTGGCGTAGACAGACCTGCTGTTTGTCGCTCAGCACCAGCCCCTGGGCTTCGACCTGGCGCTCCAGATCACGTACCACACGCCCCAGAAAGCCCTTCACTTTCTTGATCGCCTTCTTCATGCGTTTGTACTGCTTGGCGTGCCCGTAACGGCCGATCTTCGGCATCAGCTCAGCGCAGGCCTTGTCGTAGGTCTGCCGCAGCGTGAGCTTTAACTCGTGTGCGACACCGACCAGTTGCTGACGCGCCTTGTGATAGAGCTTGGCATCGGTCGGGAAGGTGATATTCTTCTCCTGCACCGTCGTATCCACGACCACCCGCTTCAGGCTCGAGGGCTTGATCACCTTCAACTTTAGGCCGGCGTTGATCGTCTCGGTCAGCAGCCATTCGCAGCCTTCTTCGCCCAGCTGCTGCCGCCATTTGACCAGGCTGGTCGGGTGGCAAGGCAGGTCGTGCTGGAAGAACGTCTCGCCGCAGAAGTACTGGTAATACGGCGACTCCAGCCACTGCGCCAACAGCGCTTCGTCGGACAGGTTGTGCAGGTGTTGCAGATACAAAAGCCCCGCCATCAGCCGCGTCGGTAGAGCAGCCGCGCCGACCGGCGCGAAGTGTTGCCCAAGTTCCCCATCAAGCCGGTCCCAGTCGATGACCGCTGTCAGCCGCACCAATGGATGGGCCGGATTGACGATGTCTTCCAGGCGCGGTTTGAACAAGTCACTCTGCGGTTCGTGGATCTTCTTCTTGGGCTTCATAATTCGACGATTCTG
Source organism: Marinobacterium aestuariivivens (assembly GCF_042661465.1). Taxonomy (NCBI): domain Bacteria; kingdom Pseudomonadati; phylum Pseudomonadota; class Gammaproteobacteria; order Oceanospirillales; family Oceanospirillaceae; genus Marinobacterium; species Marinobacterium aestuariivivens. The sequence goes on from NZ_JBHSWE010000001.1 coordinate 4,218,179, forward strand.
CAACTTTTTGGGCTGTCAGGCGTGAAAACGAAGGGTTTAACCTGTTCGAAGCACAGTATAGTCCATTATAAATCAATGAGTTGCGAGTTTTTCAGGGCCGACTGTGTAACCTCAACGGTGGCGCGCCGCTTCGATTGTGGCGATGTCGATCTTCGTCATCTGCATCATCGCATCGAACGCGCGTTTGGCGACAGCGGGATCGGGATCGGTGATCGCTTCCGTCAGGGCGATCGGCGTAATCTGCCAGGACAGTCCCCATTTGTCCTTGCACCAGCCGCACGCGCTCTCCTGGCCACCGTTGCCGACGATCGCGTTCCAGTAGCGGTCCGTTTCGGCCTGGTCAGCGGTTGCGACCTGAAACGAGAAGGCTTCGTCGTGCTTGAATGCAGATCCTCCGTTGAGCCCGAGGCAGGGAATGCCCATCACCGTGAACTCGACGGTCAATACATCCCCCTGTTTCCCGGACGGAAAGTCACCCGGCGCACGGAGCACCGCACCGACGGACGAGTCGGGAAAGGTGCTGGCGTAAAACCGCGCCGCCTGTTCGGCGTCACCGTTGTACCAGAGGCAGATCCTGTTCTTCGCGTGCTTGGCCATATCTATTCTCCTTCGGGACAAGCCTGACGTTGCAGAAAGCCGAATTCAGGGGACAGTATGCTTATTGACACCTGCGCACCAGCGGCTTTCGATCATGGTTCGGCTCGGTTAATTCACGACTGCATGAAGATTGCAGTCAGGAGTGGCTTGAATCAGGTATGCGGTACCCGGAATATCCTAACCTCATTTTCCCTTTATCCGGCGATGGGTGACCTGCTCGCCGGCAATTCCCCAGTTATCTGTCTCTACTTCGTCAATCACCACGACTGTGGTCGCGGGGTTTTTATTCAGTACCCGTTGAAGTAATTCGGTTACCCCTGCAATAATCTCTCCCTTTTGTTCGGCCGTTGTACCTTCTTTTGTGATTTTGACATTGACGTATGGCATTTGAAATCTCCTTGTTGTGTCTCTATTAACCCGGCAATTAAATAGGCGTCCTTGCCTATTTAATTGTCGCCCTTGAAAACCGGGCGGAATTTTGCGAAATTCTTTTGTTTTCAAGGGCTCGCATTGGCCTCAGGCCAATGATGATGCATCCATGCATTATGAATAATGAACGGTATTTTCATACCGGCTTAATAATGATGAAGTACTCACACCGCTCTTTGATAGCTAAGGATCGCACAGCCGGTCGAAAGCGGGCGTGATTCTAGCAGCTTAAGCTCTTGCGATTTTAGTTCATCACTGAATAAGAGTCTGCCTTTTCCATAAATGACTGGTGCGATACCAAGGCGATACTCATCAAAAAGTCCCTCGTTCAGAAGCGTCATGGATAGATTGGCGCTTCCGAACACAAATATGTTCCCATTTCCCTGTTGCTTCAGTCTGGCCACTTCCCCCGGCACGTTGTTCTTTAGCAGTGTTGTGTTGTTCCAGGCGGCAGTTTGAAGTGTGTGCGAACAATTCCTTCCAGACCCCTTACGGGCTTGCCCCGGAAGAGCGGTTTCTGAAATTGCCGAATATTCGTGGCGTTCAGGCTACCGCACGGACCTGTCTGTCCGGACAGCTATGAAGAGGGTCTTGATTGTCGAAATTTGAGTGTAGTCGCTGGATCGCGGCTTGGCGATATTGACGCCGGGCAGGGGGTAAATGATCCCCCTGCCGATTATCGCTATTGCGTTCGTTCTAGTCGGAACCCCTGACCGGGGAGCGCAGTGCCTGGTCGAGCAGCGGGTTGCCCGGCCCCCAGGGGTCCTCTTCGCTCATGTCCGGCAACTGATGCGCGATGCCGCGGTGACAGTCGATGCAGGTGGCCTCGCCGTTGGCCAGGGCGGTGGAGTGCTGTTCCCGCGCCCGGGGGCCTGTTCGGTAAAGTCCATGAAATCGAAGTTGTGGCAGTTGCGGCACTCCAGGGAGTCGTTCGATTTCAGCCGTGCCCATTCGTGCTTGGCCAGTTCCAGGCGTTTGTCGAGGAATTTCTCCCGGGTGCTGATGGTGCCGAATATCTTGCCCCAGACCTCCTTGGATGCCTGCATCTTGCGCGCGATCTTGTCCGTCCAGTCATGGGGTACATGGCAGTCGGGACAGGTGGCGCGCACGCCGGAGCGATTGCTGTAGTGAATGGTGGTCTTCATTTCCTCGAAGACGTTGGCGCGCATCTCGTGGCAGCCGGTGCAGAACGTCTCGGTATTGGTCGCCTCCAGCGCGGTATTGAAGCCCCCCAGAAGACGATGCCGCCAATGAAACCGCTCAGCACCAGAAAGCCCAGGCTGAAATAGCCGGAGGGCCTGCGCAGTATATTCCAGTAAGCCTTGATCCATGCTTTCATGGCGCCTCACCCTCAGAGTCGTCCCCGTTTCGCAGCAGAATGTCCACGTCCTTGAAGGTATTGCCGACGGCGAGTGGCGCCTCGGACTGGGGGACATGGCACTGCATGCAGAAATAGCGCCGCGGCGCCACGGCCGCCAGCACCTGGAAATCACGGTCCATGAAATGGGTGATGCTGATCATCGGTGCGCCGCTGACGGCGGTCTGGATGCGAGTATGGCAGTTCATGCACTGGTTGCTGTTGAGGTCGATCTGGTAATCGCGCACCGTGTGGGGGATCGTCGGGGGCTGCTCCGGATAGGCCCGTACGCGGCGGGTATCGACGTTCACCGGGTCCTGGATGCGCGGGGCCGGCAGCGTCTCGAACAGGGTGCCACCCTTGCGAACGCCGTCGGGGCCCGGCGTGTCGGGATAGGGCTGCGCAATGCCCGCGAGACTGAAGGCCAGGACGGCCGGTCCGATGCCGCTTGCTGAGATGAGGGCTTTGCTGTTCATGGTCTTCTCCTAGGCGAGAGATACCAGCTCGAGGCGGACGGCGCACTTCTTGAAGTCGGTCTGCCGGGAGATGGGGTCGGTCGCATCCAGTGTCAGCTTGTTGACGAGCCGCTGGGCGTCGAAAAAGGGGATGTAGACCAGTCCCCGCGGGACTTCGACGCGGCCGCGGGTCTCGACCCGGGCCTTCATCTCGCCACGCCGGCTGACCACCTTGATCTCGCTACCGCGACGCATGCCCTGGTCCTGTGCATCGTCCGGGTGCATGTATACCAGGGCGTAGGGCACTGCCCTGTGCAGTTCCGGCACGCGCTGGGTCATCGAGCCGGTATGCCAGTGCTCGAGTACGCGGCCGGTGCAGAGCCAGTAGGGATACTCGTCGTCCGGCGATTCCGCGGGCGGCTCGTAGGGCAGGGCGAAGATCACCGCGCGGTTGTCCTTGTGGCCATAGAACTGCACGCCGCTGCCGGCTTCGACATAGGGGTCCTCACCCTCGCGGAAGCGCCAGCGGGTTTCCCTGCCGTCGACCACCGGCCAGCGCAGGCCGCGTTCCTGGTGGTAGCGCTCGAACGGTGCCAGGTCGTGGCCATGGCCCCGGCCAAAGCGGGCATATTCCTCGAACAGGCCCTTCTGGATATAGAAGCCGAAGGCATCGGCCTCGTCGTTGGCGTAGCCCGGTTCCCGCTCGTCGTTCGGGAAGGCATCGACGTTGCCGTTGGCATAGAGCACGTCGTAGAGCGTCTTGCCGCGATATTCCGGTGCCTGGTCCAGCAGCTCGGCCGGCCAGACCTCGTCGGTCGTCAGCCGTTTGGAGAACTCGACCAGCTGCCACAGGTCCGATTTCGCCTCGCCCGGGGCCTTGACCAGTTGGTGCCAGAACTGGGTCCGCCGCTCGGCGTTGCCGTAGGCGCCCTCTTTCTCGACCCACATGGCGGCGGGCAGGATCAGGTCCGCGGCCTGGGCCGAGGCAGTGGGGTAGACATCGGAGACGATGACGAAGACCTCCGGGTTGCGCCAGCCGGGCAGAAGCTCCTGCATAAGGTTGGGGCCCGCCTGGGCGTTATTGCTGACCTGGGTCCAGTACACTTTCAGCTTGCCGTCCTTCAGGGCCCGGCTCTGGGCCACGGCATGCAGGCCCGGCTTGGCGGGAATGGTCCCGGACGGAAGCTTCCAGATCTCCTCCGCCATGGCCCGGTGCTCGGGGTTGGCGACCACCATATCGGCCGGCAGACGGTGAGAGAAGGTGCCGACCTCGCGCGCCGTTCCGCAGGCCGAGGGCTGCCCGGTGAGCGAAAAGGGGCTGTTGCCGGGGCTGGAGATCTTGCCGGTCAGCAGATGCAGGTTGTAGACCAGGTTGTTGCACCAGACGCCGCGGGTATGCTGGTTGAATCCCATGGTCCAGAACGACACCAGCTTGCGTTGCGGGTCCGCGTAAAGCTCGGCCAGCGCCAGCAGCCGTTCCTTGGGCACGCCGGAGGCCTCGGCCGCCCGTTCCAGGCTGTAGGGTTTCACGAACTCGGCGTATTCCTCGAAGCTGATGGGAGTGCTGGCACCGGCCTTGTCGCGACCCGCGGCCGCCTGTTCCCGCGGATCCTCGTCGCGCAGCCCGTAGCCGATATCGGCCTGGCCAAGGGCGAAACGGGTATGACGGTTGACGAAGTCGTGGTTCACCCTGTCGTTTTCGATGATGTAGTTGGCGATGAAGTTGAGAATGACCAGGTCGCTGTGGGGGTGAAGATCATCGACTCGTCCGCCAGCTCGAAGCTGCGGTGACGGTAAGTGGACAGCACCGCCACCTTGCAGCCCGGGTGGGAGAGCCGGCGGTCGGTCACCCGCGACCAGAGCACCGGGTGCATCTCGGCCATGTTCGAGCCCCAGAGTACGAAGCTGTCGGTCGCCTCGATATCGTCGTAGCAGCCCATCGGTTCGTCGATACCGAAGGTGCGCATGAAGCCGGCGACGGCCGAGGCCATGCAATGGCGTGCGTTGGGATCGATGTTGTTGCTGCGCAGGCCCGCCTTCATCAGCTTGCTGGCGGCATAGCCCTCCCAGACGGTCCATTGCCCGGAGCCGAACATGCCGACCGAGTCCGGGCCCTGTTGAGCGATGGCGTCGCGGTATTTCTGCGCCATGATGTCGAAGGCCTGATCCCAGGAGATCTCGGAGAAGTCGCCGTCCTTGTGATACTGACCGTCGCGCGTGCGCAACAGCGGCCGGGTGAGGCGGTCGGTGCCGTACATGACCTTCGACAGGAAGTAGCCCTTGACGCAATTGATGCCGCGATTGACCTCCGCCTTGATGTCGCCGTGGGTCGCCACCACCCGGTTGTCCCGCGTTGCCACCATGACGCTGCAGCCAGTGCCGCAGAAGCGGCAGGGAGCCTTGTTCCAGTCGAGGCGGTTGGCATCGCCTTCGGCGATCAGGTTCTGGGCGCTGGCGGGGATCGGCAGGCCGGCCGCGGACGCGGCTGCAGCCAGGCGCTGGCCCGGCGAAGTCTCTGCGCGTGATCGACATGTTCAGGTTTCTCCGACGATTTTGATCAGATCGGTCTCGCCATCGTCCCGCAGCATGGCTTCGCCGCAGGTCGAGGCGTCCAGTTCCTCGTGATAGACGAGGACGGCATTGAGTACTCCGGGTCTTGCCTGCAATTGCTCCAGCAGCGCGTTGATCTCGGCGCTGCTGGCGGTTTCGGCGAGCAGCACCAGCTTGCCCTCGGGGCTGTCCAGCTCGATGCCGAGGCCCTCCCGGCTGTCGGCCCAGCGACGGAACCCGGCCCGGTTTTGCGGGCGCAGGTGCACGATCAGGCTGACGATATGCAGCTTCTCAGTCATGGATCGGCTCCAGTTTCAGCGCCTGGTTGGCACAGCTCGACAGACAGGTGCCACAGCCGGTGCAGGCATCGGTGTCGATGGCCGGTACCGGGGCGCACCGCGGCGCAGCGAAAAACGTATCGCGCGGGCCTCGCAGCTGTCCTCGCAGCTGCGGCAGTGGATGCCGGCCTGTGCCAGACAGCCGTCTTCGAGGCGGGCATTCCAGGGCAATGGGCTGCGGCCGAGATCGAATACCGGTTCCGGGCAGGCGCGGGCGCAGTCCCCGCACAGGCTGCAGCCTGTGCGGGACAGGTCGAGCCAGGAAAGCCGCCGTCACCCCGAACCAGTACGGACTCCGGGCAGGCGTCGATACAGGCATCGCAGCGGCTGCAGCGGTCGGTGAAGTCGGCACCGGTCCAGGGCGGGGCGATGCTGGAGGCGGCTGGATTGAAACCGCGTAGAAAGGCTCTTCTCGAGTGCACTCTGCTCCTCCGGTGAGTTGCTCGGCATTGCGTAACGAGGCGGGTTTCAGGAAGGCGGGCCCGGCGGTCCGAAGATCATCTGCAGTATCCAGACGATGAAGCCGTAACCGCCCACGATAGCGACGGCGAGGATGGGGAACAGAAATACAAGCAGGAATACGACCAGCCTTGTCTCCTGCTTTCTGCTCTCCTCCGTCAGGTTTTGAGAGTCCATGCTTTTCTCCTCCGGCGGAACGGCGGCCGGCCCGGACTCCATGAGCCCCGATGTCGGACACCAGCAGATAACGGCAAAGTGTAGACCATGAAGTCGGCAAGGCCGCATTCGTAACGCGGATACGGCGACGCGCCCGCGTTTGATCATCCATACTGATAGCAGGGCATTCGCAGCATCTGGCAGCCATCAGGTATGGCGAGGAGGTTGACGATGACTGTGTTCGATATTCCCCGAATGTTCGTTTCGTCCCATGGCGGCTGGGACGAGCTGGAGCGCGTTCACCCGTCGGTGATCAAGCTGTTCCTGTTACTGGTGCTGCCGTTTTCGCTGGTGCCGCCGGCGATGATCGAGTACGCGGGCCTGCATTATGGCAGTCGCTTCTTTCCCGGGGCCGAGGCCGGCAGCTGGGCGGTCAGTGCCGCGGTGTTCTTTGTCGCCGAGCTGGTGACGGTGCCGCTGATGGCCTGGGCGATCAAGAGCAACGGCGAGACCCGCAAGGTCCGGATTCCCTACCATGATGCTTTCACGATTGCGGCGGTCGCCGCGATTCCGCTCTGGGTCTCGGCCCTCGGGCTCTTCGTACCGAACCTGGCCTTTGTCGTGACGCTGGCGATGCTGGGGCTGATTGGCGCCATCTCGCTGGTCTACCACGGTATCGAAGCGGTGCTGCATATGCATGAGGAGCTGGAGGTCGCCAGCCTGACCTTCACCACCCTGGCAATCGGTATCCTGGCCTGGGCCGGGTTGCTGGTATTGATCTTCATGCCGTTGCTGCTGCTTTGACGGCGCCTCCGATGTCCGGGCTGAGGCCGAAAAGCGTTCAGGATCCGGCCCGTGAGACGACGGGCCGGGAGTCGCGCAGACGGCTTGCCAGCAGCACGCCAAGGGTAATCAGCAGCACCCCGGCCAGGGTGTCGGCCGAGATCGGCTCATCGAGCAGCGGCACTGCGGCGACGGCGGCAAGCGCCGGTGTGATCGAGCCGAAGGCCGCGGTTTTCTCGGCACCCAGGCGGCGGATGGCGACACCGTAGGTAAAGCCGCCAACGATACCGGCCCCCAGTCCCTGGGTCAGCAGGTAGGGCCAGAGGTCGTGCCAGCCGATCTCTGCCAGAGTAGAGTCGACCAGCCCGCCCGTCAACAGCAGGACGAGTCCGAGCAGCGAACCCGAACAGAGCAGGGCGGTTGCCTCGAGCGCGCCAAGCCCGATGATCCGCAACGCCACCGTATAGCAGGCCCAGAGCAGGCTCGCACCGAGGAAGGCCAGGTGCCCGCGCCAGTATCCGCTGTGCAGATCCAGCAGGCCGCCGCCAAGCAGCACCAGCACGCCGGCGACGATGATAGCCAGTCCTAGCAGGCGCTGGCGGGGAAGGGCTCGCCGAACACGAGCACCGCCAGGCCGGTGACGAACAGCGGCGCCGTACCCGGCACCAGGGCGCCGGCATGGGCGGCCGGAGCAAGCTGGCTGCCCAGCGAGATCAGGTAGAAGAACGGCAGACCGCCGAGCATCAGCAGCAGAGCCTGGCGCCAGCGGACACGGCGGAACTGCGGCCAGCCCCGCCACAGCAGCGGCATGAAGACGAGCGCCGGCAGGCCGAAGCGCATCAGAGCCAGGTCCGTCGATGTCAGGGCCGACTGGCTGCCGGCGCGCAGTGACAGCAGAAAGCCGGTCCAGATCAGCAGTGTCGCCGCCATGGCCCCCAGTCCCGGGGCATTGAGCGCCGGTTCGCCACGATACTGTTCCATTGTCCCTGCTCCTCGCCGGCCTGATCGGAGGCTTATTATCCGCCAGGGCTCCAGGGTGATTCGTGTTATCTTTCTTGTAAAGCCGGTCTTGTCGGGTTAAAAGTTGCGTGAACAAACAGAAAATTGGCAGAAGATACCGGCATGGGTGAAAAGGTCAGTCTGGACGGCACCGATCTGAAGATACTGCGGGCCTTGCAGCGCGATGGCCGCCTCAGCAATGCCGATATCGCCGAGGAGGTCTCGCTGTCGGCCTCGCCCTGCCTGCGGCGGTTGCGGCGGCTCGAGGCCGAAAGCGTCATCACCGGCTATCAACCGCAGCTCGACCGTCGCGCCATCGGCCTGGGCATGACGGTCTTCGTTCAGGTCAAGTTGCAGGATCACGGTGCCCGCTCGGTGGCGGGATTCGAAGAGGCGCTGATGAACATGCCGGCGGTGATCAATGCCAGCACAGTCTCGGGCTCCGCGGACTACCTGCTCGAAGTGGTGGTCGCGGATCTGGTCGACTACGACAGCTGGGTACGGGAGATGCAGGCACTGGCGATGGTGCGGGAGATCGAGAGCAATTTCGCGTTGCGCACGGTGAAATCCGGTGCGCCGCTGCCGCTGCCGCTGCCGGGGCGTTGAGGTCATTGCGTCGGATCAACAATACCGCGATCGATACTCCGGCATCGTGTCCCTGACAGGGTTTTTCCAGTATATTCGTTGTCGCTTATATCCGAATTTACCGAAAACCGCGCCGGCTGTTGGCGAAGAAGAATAACGATCCAATGGACTCGAGACAGTTGCGGCCTACCCAAATGTCACTCGCCGGCTTTCGGTTGCACGCCAGCCATCGGGGGACGATGGGGCGACTCTCACTGGTACTGCTGGTGCTGGTGCTGGGTGTGGTTGTCGTCACCCACCTGCCCTACAGGGAGTCGCTGCAGAGCTTCGCCAACTATCTGCCGGTGCACACGGTGCTCGAATTGCTGGCGATCGGTATTGCGTTGCTGGTATTCGCTGTCGGGTTCAATACCTTTCGCAGGGGACTGCCGGCCAATATCCTGCTGATGTCCTGCGGTTTCCTGGGAGTCGGCATACTCGATACCTCCCATATGCTGTCCTATCACGGCATGCCCGATTTCGTGACGCCCAACGGTGTGGAAAAAGCCATCAACTTCTGGCTCGCCGCCCGCACGCTCGCAGCGCTGGTGCTCTTTGTGGTCGCCTCGACCGCCTGGCGTCCCGCGACTGCCCACGCCTATCGTTATGTGGCGCTGGTGCCGGTGCTGTTGCTGATGGCGGGGCTGCACTGGTTGTTGCTGTTTCATGACCAGTGGCTGCCCCGTACCTTTATCGACGGGCACGGGCTGACGCCGTTCAAGGTCTACTACGAGTATGGGCTGGTCGCGCTCAACCTGGCGACCGCCCTGGTGCTGCTGGCTCGGATGCGCGGGGTGCTGAATTTCAATGCGCCTATGCTGTTCGGCGCCGTCTGCTCGATGGCGCTCAGCGAGTTCCTGTTCACGCTCTATTCCGATGTCGGCGATATCTACAATTTCCTGGGACATATCTACAAATCGATATCCTACCTGTTCCTCTATCGTGCCATCTTTGTCGAAACGATCGAATATCCCTTCAGTCTCCTGCAGGGAGCCGAGCGCCAGTTGCAGTTCATCACCGATCATGCGCCGGTGCATATCGCCCAGTGCGACAAAGAGTATCGATACCGCTTCGTCAATCAGTCGTATGCCGGGCTTTTCGGACTCCAGCCGGAGGACCTGGTGGGCAAGACGGCCGCGCAGATTATGGACCGGGACAGCTGTGCGCAGGCACGTCCCGATATGGCGGCCGCGTTGGCGGGAAGCGCGGTGAGCAGCGATATGATACTGCGTTCGAAGACGGGGCCCAGGGTATACCTGGCCCATTACGTACCCGAGCGCAGCGCGACGGGAGAGGTCGTGGGATTTATCAGCGCCATTTCCGATATCACCGCGCGTAAGGAGGCGGAAGCGCGCATCGAAAGTCTTGCTCATTTCGATCAGCTTACCGGTCTGCCGAACCGCAGCCTGCTGAAGGATCGATTCGATTATGTACTCGGCATGGCACATCGCAATGGCGAGCCGCTGGCGGTCATGTTCCTGGATCTCGATCACTTCAAGAAGATCAACGACACCCTGGGGCATGGTGCGGGAGACGAGGTTCTGATCGAAGTGGCCCGGCGGCTGAAGGCCCGTTTGCGGGAGGCCGATATCGTCTCGCGTCTGGGTGGGGACGAGTTCATTGTCGTACTGCCGGATACGGACGAAGAGGGCGCCATCCACGTCGCCCTGTCGCTGATAGAGGCGTTTTCCCCGTCCTGCAACATCGATGACCAGGAGCTGCTGGTGACACCGTCGATCGGCATTGCGCTCTATCCCCACGACGGTGAGGACTTCGACACCCTGTCACGCAATGCCGATGCGGCCATGTATCGCGTCAAGCAGAGCGGCCGTAACGGCTACAGCTTTTACGCCCCCGAGATGCAGGCACAGTCCGTGCGCTACCTGCAACTGGCCGGCGCGCTCAGGCAGGCGCTGCAGCGCGATGAGCTGCAACTCCACTATCAGCCCCAGCTGTCGATACGGGATGGCCGCGTCGTCGGCGCCGAGGCCCTGTTGCGCTGGCGCCACCCGGAATGGGGTATGGTATCGCCGGCCGAGTTCATCCCCATCGCGGAGGAAAGCGGCCTGATCACACCCATCGGTGAATGGGTCATCCGCACGGCAGTCCGGCAGATGAAGGCGTGGCGGGCGAGGGGATTGCCGGAGATGCCCGTTGCCGTGAACCTGTCCGCGGTGCAATTCCGGCAGGAGAACATCACCGAGCTGATCACCCGGATCCTCGATGAGGAAGGCCTGCCTTACCACCTCCTGGAGCTGGAGCTGACCGAAGCGGTGGCGATGGACGATGCGCAGCGCGCTGTCAGGATCATGGACAGTCTGCATGAGCAGGGTATCCGGATGTCGATCGACGACTTCGGCACCGGCTATTCCAGCCTCAGCTATCTGAAGAAATTCAAGGTATCGAAGCTGAAGATCGATCAGTCGTTCGTGCGCGACCTCGACGAGGATCCGGAGGACAAGACGATCGTCGGCACCATCATCCATATGGCGGCGAGCCTTGGCATGAAGACCATCGCCGAAGGCGTCGAGACGGCCAGCCAGCTCGCCTTCCTGCGCCTGCACGGCTGCGACGAGGTGCAGGGGTTTTATTTCAGCAAACCCCTGCCGGCCGGGCAGTTCGAGGCCTTCGCCCGGTCGAACGGCAGTGATACAACACCGCGCCTGAGCGAAGAAACGGTGCAGTAGCGCGCCCCGTCACCAGGGGCGGCCATCCTTGTGGGCAAACCGCCACTGTCCCTTGATCATTTCCGCCTTCAGGTCGTCGTCGGGATAGTGGGCCTCGTCGCCTGGCGTGCGGTCGCCGACTTCCAGATAGGCCACCGTTTCATCGGTTTCGTTGATCAGCTGGTGGGCATCGCAGCCTCCGGCCTTAAAGCCCGCGCACATGCCCGGCGAGAGTCGGGTCCGGCCTTCATCGGTATGCAGCGTCGGACAACCCTCGAGAATGTAGACGAACTCGTCCTGCCGGCTATGGCCATGGCGCAGCGCCGAGACGGCACCGGGTGCCAGCGTCGTCAGGTTGACGCCGAAGTTGGTCAGTCCGAACGGCTCGCCGAGGGGCGCTTCTCCCGGCCCGCCATGCGAGCCGCGAAGGGCTCGGGGTAGGCCGACGGCTTTGCGCGGGCCGGCAGGCTTTTTCACATCGACGGCAACGGGGTGGTTATTGTCGGGCATCGGGTCCTCCAGGGGTGTTCAGTCTCCATTTGCGGAGCAGCTTACAGCCGTTGCTTCGATAATCCTCATAACCGCGAGAGATGGCGGTAATACGCGGATCACCCATTGTTATATTTTATATTTCCGATTTAGTTCCGAAATTACCGATAAAAGGCATTCACCGGGACTTGAATGGGAATATGCCGGCCCTTGGGGTCGAATATCGTATTTAAGAAGCTATTTCACTACAGGTTTTAGGGTTATGCTACCGGATGTTTTCTGTCCAGATTAAAACGGAATTATGATGGGGTGGGTTTCAGTATGGATAGCCGGTACCAAGGTTGCCCCGACCAGATAGAGGATTTTCTCGAAAGCGTCTTCCTGCGCCACGGTCCGGACGGCGTCATCGATGCGCTGTCGTTTCTGTTCGGCGCTTTCGTCCTGACGATGAACGGCAGGCTGATAGCCGCCAGCGAGAGTTTCGCCGCGCTCGTCGGTTACGATATCACCGAACTTCGCGACATGGATGTGTTGCAGCTGGTCGTCCCCGAATGCCGGAGCGAATTGAAAAGGCGGCTCGCGGCCGATATCACCGCGCGCTATGAACTGCAGCTGCTGAGTAAAAACGGTGCCGTGAAGCAGGTGGTGGTATCGCCGCGGCTCTTCCATGTCCAGGGCCGCAAATACCGGCTGGCGGAATTCATCGACCAGAGCGGCATCTATGCCCTGCAGCGGCATCAGCTCGAAAATTTCCGCAACACCGCCTGTGCCCTGACACAGGCGATCGAACAGCGCGATCCCTATACCAACGGTCACATGTCCCGCACCACCTCGATTTCGCTCAAGCTGGCCGAAACGCTGGGGCTGAAAGGACCTGTCATCGACTCGATCAGGCTGGGCGCCAGCATGCACGATATCGGCAAGCTCGCGGTGCCGATCGAGATCCTGACCAAACCGGGCAAGCTCGTGAGTCACGAATGGGCGTTCATCAAGCGCCACCCGGAGGTCGGCCACAGCATCCTCGCGAGCATCGACTTCGATAAGACGGTCAAGGATATCGTGCTGCTGCACCATGAGCGCCACGATGGCAGCGGCTACCCCTATGGGCTGGGTGGGCAGGAGATTCCGCTGGAGGTATCGATCGTGGCGGCCGCCGACTGCCTCGAAGCGATCGCCGGCGTACGGCCCTACCGCAAGGCCCGCAGTTTCCAGGACGCCATTGCCATCATGGAGCAGGAGTCGCCGAAGTACGACCGGGAGGTGCTGCGTGCGGCCCGTTCCCTCGTCGACGGCGGTGAACTGCACGGCCTCGAATACAACCCGGAATTCTGACGGCCAGGCCGGCTGCTCTTGTAGGGTGCTGGTAACCTCCAGGGATGGAGGAAATCCTGATATCGCTGGGAGCGATATCAGGGGAGTGCAGCGAACCGCACCGCATCGTTGTCGCGGCGTGCAAACAGACTAATCTGTCTGCACGCCGCCGCTGCCCGGCCCCTTTTGCCGAGATGACCGGCGGGCACCGGGCAGGACGCTGGACCTCAGGTACCCTTGGGTGCCTTTTCGCCGGATACCGTCGCTTCCGGTGGCTGTACCAGGCCGTCGGCACGGAACATCGCCTTGATCCCGCGCACCGCCTGGCGAATGCGGTTCTGGTTCTCGATCAGCGCGAAGCGCACGTAGTCGTCGCCGTAATCGCCGAAACCGATGCCGGGGGAGACGCACACCTTGGCATCGGCCAGCAGCTTCTTGGCGAACTCCAGCGAGCCCATCGCCCGGTACGGCTCGGGAATCTTCGCCCAGACATACATCGAGGCCTTGGGAATATCCACCTGCCAGCCGGCTTCGTGCAGCCCCTTCACCAGGGTGTTGCGGCGCAGGCGATACTGCTCGGCGATATCCCGCACGCACTGCTGGTCCCCCTCGAGAGCGGCGATCGCCGCGACCTGCAGCGGCGTGAAGGTGCCGTAGTCGTGATAGCTCTTGATGCGCGCCAGGGCATTGACCAGCTCGCGGTTGCCGACCATGAAACCGATGCGCCAGCCCGCCATGTTGTAGCTCTTCGAGAGGGTGAAGAACTCCACCGCGATCTCCTTGGCGCCCGGCACCTGCATGATCGACGGTGCCTTCCAGCCGTCGTAGACGATATCGGCATAGGCCAGGTCGTGTACCACCAGGACGCCGTACTGCACGGCGAGCGCCACGACCCGCTCGAAGAAGTCGAGCTCCACGCACTGCGCCGTGGGGTTGGACGGAAAGCCCAGGATGATCATCTTCGGCTTCGGGATGCTTTCGCGGATCGCCCGTTCCAGCTCGACAAAGAAGTCGACGCCGGGGATCAGCGGCACCGAGCGCACCTGGGCGCCGGCGATGACGGCGCCGTAGATATGGATCGGGTAGCTGGGATTCGGCACCAGCACGGTGTCGCCATGGTCGACGGTGGCCAGCATCAGGTGCGCCAGGCCTTCCTTAGAGCCGATGGTGACGATCGCTTCCTCTTCGGGATCGATCTCGACGCCGTAGCGGTCGGCGTACCAGCGCGAGATCGCCCGGCGCAGTCGCGGAATCCCCGGGAGGTGGAGTAGCCGTGGGTGTCCTCGCGCTGCGCCACGGTGCAGAGCTTTTCGACGATATGCGGCGGTGTCGGGCCGTCCGGGTTGCCCATGCTGAAATCGATGATGTCCTCGCCCCGGCGGCGCGCGGCCATCTTCAGCTCAGCGGTGATATTGAACACATAGGGGGGCAGGCGATCGATACGCGAAAACCGGCGTACCGGCGGTACGGAAGAATCTTGAGACATAATGTCCTCGAATACGTAAGCGCCCGGAACCGTCCGAGCGACGCGGATCACCAGGGGTGATCTTGTCTGCAAGCCTAAACCGGATGGGCGGCTTTGACCAGACTCTGGTGATCAAGGTTCGTCCCCATCCAGCAAAAACTTGAGGAACTGATGCCGGCGGTTGAACAGCCGGCGATAGGCCAGCAGGATCGCCCCCAGCGATCCGAGGGCGGCTGCCGAGGCGATCATGAAGACTATGGCGATCTGGTAGCGGACGGCGTCCGCCGGCGCCGCACCGGCGAGTATCTGTCCCGTCATCATCCCGGGCAGGCTGACCACGCCCATCACCAGCATGCTGTTGATGGTCGGCAATAACGCCGTGCGCAATGCCTCGCGAATCTCGGTACGTGCCGCCTCCCAGCGTGTCGCGCCGAGCGCCAGT
This sequence comes from Marinobacterium aestuariivivens, assembly GCF_042661465.1. NCBI lineage: Bacteria > Pseudomonadati > Pseudomonadota > Gammaproteobacteria > Oceanospirillales > Oceanospirillaceae > Marinobacterium > Marinobacterium aestuariivivens. Next base: position 4,233,299 of record NZ_JBHSWE010000001.1, read on the forward strand.
CGGGATTCGATCAGGGCGCTGCGTTCGTAGAGAGTGCCGGTGAAGCGGTCCAGCCCCAGGCTGATGCCGTTCAGGGTATTGCCCAACACCATGCCCAGCATCGGAATCAGGTATTGAGGGTCATACCAGGGCGTCACCTTGACGATGCCGGCGAGCGCCACGCCGGTGACCACCAGTGCCGCGCCCAACACCGATATCAGGCTGTCCCAGTAGATGCCGGCGAATCGCCGATGGCTGCGGCCTGCCGCCGTGACGCCGGCCAGGGTCGCCATCAGCAGTGCGATGCCGAGTACCGGCAGCGGCGACTGCAGGGCGAAGACCCATTCGAGGATCAGCCCCACCAGGAGCAACTGCACCGTCATGCGCAGGCCGGCAACCAGCAGCGGGCGGGCGAGTCCAAGCTTCAGGCCGATGGACAGACCCAGGTTGATCAGCAGCAGCAGCGCCGCCACCGCCACATCGACCAGCGCCAGTGCATGGTATTCGCCGGGCATCAGCGCTGCCACCGCAGCGTCAACTGCCGGTCTGCCATCCGGTTGCACTGGTCGGCATCATGGCCGACCCAAACCCAGGCACGACGAGGGTCCTCCTCATGCCAGCCGTGCAGCAGGGCCTCGACACGGCGGCGGGTATCGAGGTCGAGCGAAGCCGTCGGTTCATCGAACAGCAGCAGTGAAGGCTGAAGCAGCAGCAGTCGCAGCAGCGCCACCAGTTGTTCTTCGCCGCCGGAAAGGGACGAGACGGGGCGCTCGAGAAAAGCGTCGTCGCGACCCAGCACTTGCAGGTATGCGTGCAGCGGCTCCCCGGGCAGCGTCCGCCGACCGTGTACGCGGTATCCGAAAGGCTCCGCCAAAACCGTCTTGACGTTGCCTTCACCGAACACCGGCCGCTGCGGCAGATAGACGACCCGGCTGCGGTAATGTGGCATCGACCAGTCGGACAGCTCGCGTCCGGCAAGGCGGATTTCGCCTTCGGTTATCGGTATCAGGCCGGCAAGGGCGCGCAGCAAGGTGGTCTTGCCGCTGCCGGACGGGCCCGACAGGGCGAGCCGCTCGCCCTCGGCAATGGACAGGTCCAGGTCCCGCCACAGCCACTGTCCCCGCTCACAAAGGCCCAGGCCACTGGCCGCAAGCAGGACGGCATCGGCCTCTGCCGTGGGGGGCCTCCGGTCAGCCGGGCGCCGGGGTGCGCGGAGGAAGGTATCGATGACATCTTACGTATTGCACTCAGTTGCTTCGCTCGTTGAAGAGTATCCGGTTCGCAAAGGGATCGGTAAGGGTAAAGCAGCGGTCGCCCCAGGGCGCGACCTCGATGGCGGGCCGGTTGTAGCGGTAGGGGCGGGCGTCGATCTCGGCGAAAAGCCCGTCGAGGTCCTCGACCCGGACGAACACCTTGCTCCCCGGCGAGCAGTCGCCATGGTGCTCGGTCAGGTGAAACACCAGGTTCCCCTTCGATACCTGCATATAGAGCGGCGCATCGTCGTCGAACCGGTGCTCCCAGTCCAGCGTCATGCCGAGAAAGCCGAGGTAGAATTCCCTGGCCTTGTCCTCATCGAAGATCCGCAACACCGGTATCGCCTGAAACCCCATACCCGAATCCCTCTCCAAATCCTGGAAAACGACGTAGGGCGCAATCAGCGAAGCGCATTGCGCCATCCAGCCACAAACCAGCCCGGTCGTACGCTGCCACCAGGTAACAATCAAGACGCCGAAGCCTGCACCCGCTTTCAGCTGACGTCTATCAGCCTGTCCGAAACCACGCCCATCTCGATCGGCTCCAGCCGATCGACAATCGCCCGGTTCATCTTCTCAACCGCCGCTTCCGGTGCATCATTGGCCGCAAAGGCGGCGGCTCTCGCTTCCCTTGAGCGCCACTGGGCATAGGCGGCGAAGGTATTGTCGGCGACCCTGTGCAGGCGCGAGCCCAGGGCGCCGTGATGCTCGATAAAATGGTCGGTGACCGCCTCCCAGCCTGAAATGAAGTCCTGCGCCTGATCAGGTGCGATGATCCATCGATAGAGAACGGTAAACATGCGGAGTCCCTGTGCTGTGGATGTCTTGTCGCTGCGTGCGCTCATAATGGCAATCAGAGCCTTGGGCATCAACCCATCGCAATTGCGAGATGCCCCTCTGGATGTCCGGCGTACTATGCCGAAACAGGTATACTGTCCCCGGAGTTCCAAGTTATACTTGTACGGCAATTCCGTACACTTGGGGGCTTTATGGATACCATTAGCGTAAACAAATTCAGAGACAACTTGAAAACTCTTGTAGAGCAGGTGGTTAGCAGGCATGAACCCCTCAAGGTCACTCGGCGGGCCGGCGAGGATTTTGTGGTATTGAGCGCCGATGACTGGGAGAGAGAGCAGGAAACGTTGCATGTACTCCAAAGTCAGAACCTGATGCAGCAAATTGCCGCCTCTCTTGAAACCCATACGCGCGGCCAAGGCTACAAACCGACTGACGAGCAAATGGATGAGATCACTGGTATTTGAAGGCAATACCTGGGAAGCGTATGAAAACATGCGTGAGAGGGACAAAAAGCTGCATAAGGCCTTGTGCAAGCTACTCAAGGAAATGCTCCGTTCTGAAGATCCTTCCTCCGGTTTGGGCAAACCGGAACCACTGAAGCACAGCCTCTCCGGCTTATGGTCGAAGCGCATTTCGCAAAAAGACCGGCTGATATATCGCTTCGATGAGCATTCCATTTACATATTCGCTCTCGGTGGACACTATGATCAGCCATAAGGTTCGGCTCACCAGCGCCCAAACCGGATAAGTTTCAAGTGCAAAGATTCAGGTCTCAAAATTCACGTTCTCCCAATAATTTGTTGAAGATTGTGAAATGTGAAACCTGCCCCTAGATACATCCCTGTGCCGATCTGAGACTCGGCATCCATGCCTCGCCTCTGGCGGGCCGTTGGCGAGAATTATCGGAAAATACTCCCGGTGCTCGCCGGCTTATCGCCATGGACGTCGGAAGGCTGCCCGCGTGTATGCAGCGGTCCGGTGTACCGGAAATGCAGGAGCAATTTTCTGCCGTAACGTGATAAGGATGCCGCCTTCAGATGTAGGGTGCACTGACCACCATGGATGACGGAAGGCCGCCCCGCAAAAATGCTGTAAACGCAGGAGCGGTTTACAGTAGAGCGAAGCGAACTGCACCGTCATAACTCTATGTCCTCTAATGGCTCGGATCTGACAGTGGTGAGTCTGGAAATAGGTATACTGTCCCCGGAACACCCGGAATGCCCCCTACGACTGTCATATTCAGTGGATAGAATGCGCAAAGAATCCATCCGCTGTATTGCGACTGATCAGTACCATGAAACGTTCGATTCTGTTAGACAGCCTTCGTATATTGGCCATATTGCTGGTATTGATAGCTCACCTGGGACAGTTGCTCGGTCACGCCAGCGGAGATTTTTTGGTTGGAAAAATCTCTACTTCGTCAGTCTTGGCGGTGTAGGAGTGACCATTTTTCTCCTGCTCTCCGGTATTCTAACCGGTATGAGCGATCCGTCACGCCAGGAAAGCTACCTGAGCTACCTGCTGAAGAAAGTGATGCGGATATATCCAGTATATTGGCTGTCTTCACCACTGGCCATGCTGGGCTATGTCATGGGGAACGGACTGTTTCAGGGTGATATGCCCGCGCTGTTCCCCAACGGTTTTACGACAGATCTGCTTGGAAGCCTGACCGGATTTTATGCCCTGCTGGGACTCTGGGGTGGTCCTTATAATCCACCGAGCTGGTTTATTGCACTCATCATGAGCCTTTATGCGTTGTCTCCCATGATGCTGTGGTTCATGAAACATTGGCCACATCGGACCCTTGGTGCCCTGTTCTGTATCAGCCTGGCTGCACGCTATTACGTGGGCCAGTGGGGCATTCCCTTCGTGGAGCAGTCATTGCTGGAGCACATGGAAAACTGGCTCTATCGTCAGTATGGCTTTATGCCGGGGCGCCCGGGCGACTGGTTCCCACCCTGCCGCCTGTTTGAGTTTGGTCTGGGTCTCTATCTGGCGCTGATGCTACACAAAGCCACCTGGTTCAGGTTAAACCTGCCGGCCAGCAATGTCATACGGCTGCTCAGCGATCTGGCCTTTCCCCTGTTTTTGATCCACTACCCGTTCCTGTTTCTGGTGACGACACTCACTGACCTGGGGCTGCCTGTGTGGCTGGCGACAGCGATTTATATGGCTCTGATGCTGGTGATTGCATACCTGATAAACCGGCTGGATCAGCGGATACCGCGATTTCGCTTCAAATAACAGATCGCATACACCGCTCAGTAATGAAGTGATGAAGGGTCAGGTCTCACAATTCACGTTCGCTCAATGATTTGCCGAAGATTGTGAAATGTGAGACCTGGCCCCGTGTGTTGAGACCTGGCCCCGTGTGTGCGTGTGCTTGCGGCGCCGAAGGCGCGTAGTTGATTGACTTGTTATGTTTGTGTGTAATCCTTGTGCGGTAACTCCCTGAGAATTTTCTCTAGAAGATCACGATCAACTATGATTTCACATAACTTTCGTTCTTTTTCATCTGCTCCAAGTGTCATTACATCTAATGCAAGATAATCCATGTAAAAATGCCTTGAACTAGCCTCTGGAAACTTTATCCAACGCTCCGAAACCTCGCACCTAAGCTCCCCCTTAGATGCGTCTACGCGTTTTCTACGCTCATAACGATTGGGAAACCTAACAATTTTATCGTTGTCCATAGTGCTCAACTTCCTTTAAAAATATAACGCCTTGGCTTTGTGGCGTGCCGGAGTGCAGCGTAGGTGCGTCCGCCAACAGCCACTGTTTATATGTCACTTCTGCCCAGATGTGACTAATACGCATAGACCTACATCTTAATTAGGGCTGTTAGTACAACAAATGAAACCATATCCACAAAGAAGAGTGGGACCAAGACCCGTATCATCCCTTTGGTTATCTTCACGTCAAGCAAGTGGAACTTGTTTCTCCATTTATCACTTGTACTCATGTAGTTACCAAGCTTGCTTGTTGTGTCATTCCTCTTTGCCATGTCTAAAAGCTGATCTTTATACTTTTCTGCAGTATCAAATGCATATAATTTCAAACGACTCTGGGACCAATTCAGAAGCGAATAGAATGGAAGAAGAAAAACTCCAGACAATGTAAGAACTAACGTTGTTTTGTAAAAAGACTGTACTGCATCCGTGGCAGATGAAGTATCAATCTGATATAGCAATGCAAGAATTGCCAAATTAAATGCAGGTATCGCGATTTCGAAGTTCGACAGGCTGTTTTTCAACTCTTCGCTTGCGTCATCTTTGGTGATCATATCTTGGTCAGCCTCATCGTCATATAACGCTGCGCACACCGGCGCGAGCTTGCGAGCGTCCGGCAGCCGAAGGCTGCGAAGTGCTGCGCCTGGTTATGGGTGCTCACTTCCTGCCACCAAAATTATGGTGTTGAAACTGTGGTACAACGACTTCCTTACCGCTAGTCAGCTTTTCACCGCAATAAGGGTAGAACGCCACCTGAATTTTAACGATCTCGATTATCTGCCCCTCATACTCAAGATAATGATCGCGTTCAAGATCTTCATCTGTAGCTACCCTATTCAGGTTCAAGTAGACATCGGGGCCATCTTCTTCAAACCATACCTCACCGAGCGAGCAAGAAGGACAGCTATGAATCATTATTTCGAACCTCGTTCAGCACTCATAACGCCTTGCTTTGGGGCCGAAGTGAAGCGCAGCGGAACGGCGGTCCCAGCCACGCAGCGGCGACAACAGCAATTTGTTATGTTTACTTTTCATTAGTGTATATGCCTCTAAACCAACTAGGACGACCTTTTGAAGGCGGGCTGCTGGGGTCTGGATCGCGGTGTTGGATTAGTTCTTTGCAGTGAAAGGACATTTGCTCTAGAAAATAATTGTGGCTGTCGTAAAGAGCTTGATACTCAGGATAGTCGCTTTGAACTTCACGCTGAGTTTTAAGCTGGCTTTCTACTGCTTTCCCTATGCCTATCGGAGAAAGTTTACCACCAGAAACCAATTGATCAACTATAACTGTTAGCGCAATAGAAACACCAACCTCTATAGCTTCTATGCGTTCGTTGATGTTAATTTCAGAACTCATGTTATCTCCTTAGAAACAGTCGTGGTAGAACGGCCTGTTACCAGACCGCCCCCACACAGATCCGGACGTGCGGAACTACCGCATCCGGCTCCTCAGTTATACTCTCGCTCGTGTAAAACACGGCCCTAATACCAGTCAACATGGATCGTCCGTTTGCTGACTCTCAACTGCTCAATACCGAAACACCCCAGCATCATCTTCAGACTACTCCAGTTGTAGCTCCGTCGCTGGCTACGTCTGTTCAGCCATTTATACAGGCTTCTCAGCACATGACCATACAGGCGATGCAAACTCCTGCTGTTGTCCGGCAGGCCGAAGTAGTTCCTGAACCCCATCAGCTTCCGCTTCAGTTCGGGGAGCCATGCCCTCAGCGCGGTAAACCGCTTGTATTTGATCCAGCGGTAGTACTCGCTCATCGTCGCGTGCTGCTTCTTTGACGCAGTCCGCCGTCTGAGTCGAGGCTTGCCGTTGACATCCTTGCCCCAGTAAAACTCGAATCCCAGAAACTGGAACTGTCGTTTGCGTCCGGGGTGGAAGCGACTGAATCGCTTTAAGCTGGTCTTCTCCGCCGCCGTGTCCAAGCCGAACTTCTTCAGCCGTTGCGGCAGTACCCGGTAGAACCGTTCCGCGTCGCCGGCGAGTTGGAAGGCGCAGACAAAATCATCCGCATAGCGGATGAGTATCGCCCGGCCTTTCATGCGTGGCTTAACCACCTTCTCGAACCAGAGGTCCAGGGCGTAGTGCAGATATATGTTCGCCAGGATCGGACTGATCACCCCGCCCTGTGGGCTGCCACTGGTGGGCTTAGTGTAATCTCCTTCCGGTGATTTGATCCGCGCTTTCAGCCACTGTCTGATCAGGCTCAGGAGGGCGTCATCATCGATCCGCTGGGCCAGCATGCGCATCAGCCAGTCGTGATCCATGTTGTCGAAGAAGCCTTTGATATCGGCCTCTACGATGTAGCCATAGCCTTTGAACTGCAGGTTCAGTCCTAGGCTGTGGACCGCCTGGTGGGCACTTTTATTGGGCCGATAGCCATAGCTGTTCGGCAGGAAGTCCTGTTCCCAGATGCTTTGCAGTATCTGGCTGACACCCTGCTGGACCAGTTTGTCGTCTATCGTCGGCAATCCCAGCGGACGCTGTTTGCCGTTACCTTTGGGGATGAACACGCGCTTGATCGCCGATGCCCGATAGCGTTTCTGCTTCAGGTCTCGGCTCAGCCGTGCGATGTGTTGCGGCAGCTGCTGCTGGTATTCCGGGAATCGCTTCCCGTCTACACCGGCGGCAGCCTGCTTGTTGAGTTGACCCCAGCTTTGGTACAGCAGGTCGGAATTCAGTAGTCCGTTCAAATTCTGAAACCTGTGTCCGGGGTGGGTCTGTGCTTTAAATGCGATGGCATGCAGTGCAGTTGTCATAGTGGTTCCAGCCCTACTTCGTCCGGCCTATGTATCGGCTACATGCCTGTTATAACTGTCAGCCCCTTCGCCATGTGAGCGGCTTTCCCGCTCCCGGACTACTATGAGCTGATCCGACTGCCAAGGCGTCATTGTTGGCCTGCTGCTAAGCTGGGCTTCCCTACCACATCCCGGTGGAACGCGCCTGGCTCTCTCAAGTTCCTGATGCATCTCTTCATACATGCCACGGCTTGATAACCCCGCTGACTCGCCACAGCCTTACCAGAACGGCTGCTTTGCATGGACTTCGGTGGCGTTACGAACCTCGTCAGTCAGAACTCACTTTATTATCGAGGCGATACCAGCACTTCAGGAGCACGCACTCCCTGTGGCCTACATGATTCTCTGTGTACGCTTCACGCTGCTTGTTCATCCGTGCTTCCTGCCACACAAATATTCCTGATTTAAGACTCCGCACAACGCGCAACACTCGATACTGGTGGGTGGTTAGCCCTTACCAGACAGGGACTTTCACCCTGCAAGATCCATCAAGCTTCGCTTGACGCACTAACGCCCGCAATAAACGGCGCGAGGAACGAGCGTCCGGCGACCGCAGGGAGCGAATTTAATTGCTTGGTTAGCCATTTTAGACCCACTGATTCTCATAAATCGTTCTTCTCAGCGCTCTAGCGGCGAACAGAGCCATTTCTTCTAGCTCTTTTTCCGACTCTTCAGGATCATCAAGCAGCTTCTGATCATCCCATGGGTCATTTACATGCACCCACTTATTTCGGTACTTCCGTAGCTTGTGCAAATCAGATCGAAGGTCGTCTGCTATGGGAGCACGATCAATTAGCTCAAAGAGACTGCTGCGCTCTTTCTCGGAATACTCGGAGCGCAGATAGGTTTCGATCCCAGAAACTGCCGTCAGTATTGATGCCAGGTTCGCTCCATGCGCAAACGCCAGATCCGATTCTCGGACAATAAAAGAGCACCACTCTGACAGGATGACCCCGCCTTTTAAGAGCTCTTCATCAAGCGACACTATGTGGTTCCAGCGTTCTTCTTCGTTCATATGGCTTACGTTTAGGTTAAGGGGCGGCGGCACGCCGTCCCAGAGAGCGAAGCGAACGATTTGAACCGTTTGTTAGGCTGTGTCCAATCGTCCATTAGACGTAACTAGAAAAGTTTGTTAAGTATTTCAGACTGCACGTGCGGATGAAATTCTTCATACATAGTGTTCAGTCGAACGTTGTTTTTTTCAGTGGGCTTGGGTATGCGAAAGCTTTCGGTTACCAACCATTTAATATTTCTGCCTGCTGAAACTACAGGGCTTGTTGTAACTACCTCATCATTGATGATGACCCCGATTCCTTTGACGATTATGTCGGGGCTTGATGGTGATGCAGATTTAATGTAAACAATATCGCCAACTTTTAGTGAGCGGACAAATTGATGAAGTTCTGGTGCTTTTTCGATTCCCCAGCCAGGACCCGCAATATTGTGGGCAATAAATTCTCCGCTAACGTCTTCGTCGTAATACGCGCCAATTGCATAAATAGCCATGATAACTCCTTGCTGAGTGTTGAATGCCTAACGCCGCAATAAACGGACCGAAAAGCGCAGCTTTTTGGGTCCGGTGGAGGCCCGAAGGGCCGGAACGAATTTCATTGCCTTGTTAGGCTCTAGTTTATATTGGAAAGCAGGGCTACATTCTGTTCAGATACTTTTAACCATTCTGGAGAATCCACATAGTATTTTGGCGGAGTTCCGGATGGGAAAACAAGCTCAACTAATTTTTTAAGAATGCTTTTCCCTTCGTCGATCTTACCTGACTCAGAGAATCGAACTTCAGCCCACTCATATATAGGATTAAGCTCTGGGTTGTAATGTTCAAATACGCGGACATTTTCAGGGGAAGTTCCGGGGAGATCTTCAGCTAAAATGTGAATTGTTAAATGCTCAATCATGTTTGTAATGCTGGTTCCAGCAAGTTCTTTTTGATAGAACAAAATCGCTACTTTATCTCCTATTTCTCCAATTCCATATTCGCATGAAGATGGAGCATTACTGAAACCATAAAATTTTAAAGTTCTCATATTTCCCCCTGTAAATTTTATTGTGGTGATAGCCTAACAGTCTGTTAATGAGGTCTTCGACCTCATAATACTTATTAGAAAGTATACCTTTTAATCTTTGTCGGATTTTCTAGAATATATAAATATCTGATAGAAAAAGATAAATTTTGCTCCATCGAGCTGTTACTCTTTCTATAAGGTATAATTTTATTGAATCAGCCGGATTAAAAGGTATGTCAGGAATGGCTGCAGCACGTCGTCCACTCGTCTTATTTATATACAAATTCGATGCGATTTCCAACCCGTAGTGCAGCCGAAGGCCGGCTTCTTACGGGGGCCGTCTTGTTGTAGAGAGCCTTTGCTTACTGCTATTTGCACGAGTGAGTCGCCGTCAGGCGGAAAGGGATTAGCCAAAAACGAAAATGCTTATAATATTCAACTTGGTTTCGTGAAAATGGTGCGGGGCGCTTCGCTTAAGTCGCCCTACGGCAGTTATTCGATTCGCCCGGAGGCCGGGCTCCTACAACGTCCTGGCAGTACCGCGGTAGATGATGAATTCCATTTTTTGGCACAGGTCATAACGGTGCGGTGCGCTTCGCTCACCGGCACCCTACGTCATACGCCTGCCTCAAAGGGGGCGATTCGATAAATGCCGAAACCGCAGGAGGTACCGAAATTGCCGAATCTTTGGTTCATCAACGCTACCGCACGAGGCTGATAGTTTCAGCTCGATCAAACTCCCTTTTTCTCAAGCCTGTCCGAGTTTAACGGTTCAGTCGCCAGTTGGCGACAGGTCCGAAAAATCACTCCAGCCGATAAACCCCGTCCCGCTCCCGGTACCAGCGCGTGAATGCATCCGCCGGCATCGGGCGGGCGATCAGGTAGCCCTGGGCGATGTCGCAGCCGATGTCGGCCAGGTAGCGGTAGCTGTCGGGTTGCTCGACGCCTTCGGCGACGACCTGCATCTCGAGGCCGTGGGCCATGTCGATCGCGGCGCTGACGATATGGGCGGCGCGACTGTCAGGTGAGAGGCGGTCGATAAAGGCGCGGTCGATCTTGATCAGGGAGGCGGGCAGTTCGTTGAGGTACTGCAGCGACGAGTAACCGGTGCCGAAGTCGTCGATCGACAGGGTGACCCGGGTATTGGCCAGCTGCCTAAGTTTCAGGATGGAATGTTCGATATCGGTCATGAAGGCGCCTTCGGTGACCTCGAGCTCGAGGCGCCGGCCGTCGACTCCGTGCTTTTGCAGCAGTCGAACAATGTCGTCGACGAAGCCGGGTTGCAGCAGGTTGCGCGCCGATATGTTGACGGCGACACCGATATCGATGCCGCTGTCACGCCAGGCTACCAGTTGCTGCAGCGCCCGGTTAAGCGCCCACTCGGTGAGCAGGTCGATCAAGGTGCTTTGTTCGGCGCGGGGAATGAATTTGCCCGGCGGGATCATGCCGCGCTCCGGGTGATGCCAGCGCATCAGCGCTTCGGCGCCGATGACGCGGCCCGTGGCGATGCAGACCTTGGGCTGATAGTGGAGGTCGAGCTGGCCGTCGGCGAGGGCGGCCTTGAGTTCGCCGAGCAGTTGCAGGTTTTCGGTGACATGACGCCGGTCCAGCTCCGGGGTGAAGCGCACCCAGCACCGGGCGCGCTCCGTGGCGCTTTGCAGCGCCACTTCGGCCCGGCGCAGGTAGTGCTCGGCGCTCTCGTCCAGGTGGCTGAGGTCCGCATAGCCCATGCGAATATCGCCGTGAATGGCATAGTCGTCGAAGCCGAACGGCTCGGCGAAACAGGCGGCCAGCTCGATGAGCAGCTCGCCTGTTGCCTGATTGCCGAGCCCCGGTAGCAGCACGACGAGCTGATGGCTGTTGCTGCGATAGATACGGCTGTCGACGTCCGGGTGCTCGGCCAGGCGGATGGCAAGCTCCCGGAGCACGGTATCCGAGATCCCCGGTCCGTAGCCGGCTTCCATTTCGGCGGCGTTGTCCAGCGAGATCACGGCCAGGCCGCCGGGGGCTGGATGGGTTTCGTCACCACCTTCGTTAAGGTCCTGGATCAGGGCCTGGCGGTTGAGCAGGCCGGTGACGGTATCGTGGCGGCCGATCCAGCGAAGGTGTTCGAGGTAGCGCCGGGTGCTGTCGCTACCCAGGCCCGCGAGAAAGCCCGCCAGGGAGAAAAAGCCGGTACGGTACATCCAGTTCAGTGCCTGCTGCGGCTCACCGGTGAGGGTGTCGATGGGCATCGCCGGGCCCAGGACCAGGCCCGCGACGAGTCCGGTGGCGATGCCACCGCGGGCACCGTAGATGAATCCGCCGAGCAGGACCGGGAGATACATCGAATGGGAATAGACGTACTTGATGCCGCCGGTCCAGTAGACGAGGCCGTAGACGGCACCGACCATCAGTGCCAGCAGCGGCAGCGCCCAGCAGCGGACGGCGGGAAGGTGACACAGCAGGGCATCCAGCAGTCTGGCCCGCAGCGCCATGGCGGGCGGTGCCGCCCTGGCCGCAGCGGCGTCCGGGATCTCGGGTGCAGGTGTTTCGGGGCTGTCAGCGGGCGGGGCGCGGTCGAAGGTTCTGGCCGTCATGAGATCCTGTTCTCCGGCCACTGCAGCCAGCACTGCAGTGGTGTCTGTCCATGCAAGAATATCTGTTGCAGTTTAGCTACATTATCGCGCTTGCGTAAAAACCCGAATGGATAATATTCGGCGTTGTCTCGCCGACCGGTCGGGCGCCTATACTCAGGAGGTCTCCCAAGTCCGGAGCCTTCCCGTGCCGGAGCAATTCTTCCTGTCCGTCGAGGGGCCGGCGCTGCTGATCCACGGCGGCGCCGGCAGCTTCGATCCCGCGTCGCCGGCGTCCGCAAAGCGCAAGGCCTTTCTCGAGCGCCTCGTCGAGCGGCTGTGGGCGCGGCTGCGGGACGGCCAGCCGGCGATCGAGGTCGTGTACGAGGCGGTGTTCGCGCTGGAGTCGTGTGGCCTGTTCAATGCCGGCCTCGGCGCCTGCCTGCAGCGCGACGGCCTGGCGCGGCTGTCGGCGGCACTGATGGACGGCGAGCGGCAACGCTTCTCCGGCGTCCAGCTCGTGACCCATCTGCTGCATCCATCGCAACTGGCGCGGGCGCTGCAGGATCGGGCGGAGTCGGTGCTCGGTCCCTTTGGCGCCCAGCTGCTGGCGCGGGAGCTCGGTATCGAGCCGCAACTGCCGCTGACCCCCGAGCGGGCCCGCCTCTGGCTGCGGCAGCTCGAGGCCGATGTCCTGGCGGATGCTGGCGGTACCGTCGGCGCCGTGGCGCGGGACCGGGATGGCCGGCTGGCGGCGGCGACCTCGACCGGCGGCGGCCGCGGCAACGGCCCCGAGCGGATGTCGGACTCGGCCACGGTCGCCGGCACCTATGCCAGCCGTCAGGCCGCGATCAGCTGCACCGGCATCGGCGAGCAGATCGTCGACGAGGGGCTGGCGGTCAGAATCGAGACGCTGCTGGGGGAGGGACGGGCGCTCGAAAGCCTCTGCGCCCGGTTATTGCAAAGCGCCCTGGTCCGGCAGCGGCGCTATGGCTGGATCGTGCTGGACTGCAACGGCGCCCTGGGCTGCTATGCCTGCGAGCAACTCTACTGGGCCGGCCGCTGGGCGGACTAGGCCGGGCAGCGCTGAGGCGCGCAAGCGGCTGTATTCGCTTGCAATTTCGCACCGTTCGCGGTTTGCTCGGCATAAACCTGAAGGAGGGCTCGATCATGGCCATGGACAACAACCGTCTGCTGATGCAGCTGGAAAAGCTGCGGCGCGAGATCAACCGGGAGATCATCAATCCGCGGGTGCCGGAGCTCGCGCTCGAAGACCTCAGGCCGATGCTGACGATGGTGGCCGAGGCCCGCGCCGACTATCTCGTCGAGCTGCTCGAGCTGGCCAAACTGGCCGATGGCAAGGCGCCGTCGCCGGATCAGATTCGCCGCCTGAGACACTGTCGCGAAACCTTCGATGAGCTGGTGGCGGCGGCCAACGCGCTGGAGACGGTGATTCAGCGCGACTATCTCGACGTCAGGCCGGCTGGCTAGCGGGGGCCCCGGTACAGCTGCAGCCCGGGTTCCGGAATTCGCTGCGCTCATTCCAGGCTACGAGCTGCAGGAACTCCATTGTGGGAGCTCGCTCCGCGAACGAACCGGGTTGGCCCGGATAATTATCGACTGTGGCGCTTACCCGTGGGAGGTTTTAGCCGCGAATAGGCCCAGGTGCTATTCGTCTTCGCGGCTGAAGCCGCTCCCCGGAAATTTCAGCGCCCGCCGTAGGAGCGCCGCCCCCGGTGCGAACAGCCTCGGTACCGGAGCCTTTCGCCTCGGGGCGAGGCTCCTACGCAATATCGGCCATGATGGCACCTGTCACGCTCAGGGGTGGCCATGAACCATAGAATCTCCCACGAAAGTGCTCCGATAATCAGGGGCCGGCACCATGTAAGCTCCTGGATTTGTTTCATCCGCAGTGACGCCAGGCACCGCTCAGCGTTCGTCTCCGTCCTCATCCTTGCCGTAGTAGTGATCCTCGTAGAAGATGCCGCGGATCTGCAGACGGCGTTCGACCCAGCGGTTGTAGAGCTTCCAGATAAAGAAGGCCGGCAGCATCACCAGGGCGATGCCTAGCATCAGGCCGGCGCCGGCGTGGCTTTCGGGCACCAGGCCGATGATCCAGTCCAGTACGCCCAGGTGCTTGAACAGCAGGAACCAGCCGCCGAGAAACAGCAGGCCGACCGCGGTCGCCAGGTGGTGCAGCAGTTTGGTGTTGTTGTCGGTCATTTCAGTCCAGATAGCGGTGGATGCGCAGGCTCGGCAAAAAGGGTTCGGGGTCGATGCGGGCATCGGAGCGCTCGGCGCGCTGGCGCCCGGTCGGCGGCTGCAGATCGGGCCTGTTATGTTCGGGCAGAGGCTGTCCCGGCGCAAGGGGGAATATCAGCGGCAGCGGGCAGTTGCGCGCCTGGCGCTCCCAACCCTGGTCGGTTTTCCAGGCGATATTGGCGCGCATCACCGGCACCTGCTTCTGCAGCTGGGCCAGCGGCGTATGCTGTTCCAGCGGCGACAGCCTTGCCAGCTGGATCTGCACATGGGTCTGGCTCTGATCGAGTTTCAGCAGCATCTTCATTGCATCGGCGGCGGTCAGGCGGCGGATGCTGCGGCCGCTGCTGTACCAGTTGAACCCGACCCGGGTCGGGGCCCGCTCGAGCAGCGGCAGCTGGCGGTAGCACTGCTTCAGGTGGATGCGGCCCAGACCGTGCAGATTCAAGAGCTCGGCGAGCCGGCCGCTGCGGTGGGCCAGTTGCGCCGGCAGTTCGCGCAGCTGGTCGGTATTGAGGCTGGTGGCGGCCTGCTGAAAACGGGCCTTGCAGTCGTTCAGCGTGCGGGCGGCCTCGAGCAGTTCGGGGTCGGCGCCGATCAGGCCGTGGCGGCTGCGGGTACGCCGCCCGTCCTGGCCGTCGCGGTACCAGATATCGGCGATCAGCGATATCGCCAGCTCCTGTTCCGCGATGCCCGTTTCGCTGTCGTGGCGCGGCAGCCAGAGCGGACGGTCGCTGGCGCGAAGCTGCGTGCTGAACAGACCGAGGGCGGCGCCGAGCGCATCGAAGCGCTCGAGCAGGTCCGTGGCGGGGGCGGGATGAGTCTGGTCGGGCATCTCAGTGGCCCGCGTCGAGCTTGCGCTGTCGCTCGCGGGCCTGGGCCTCGAGGATATAGCGGGCGATCAGGGTACGGCAGCTCTCCGTGAGCTTGAAGAATTCGATGGCGATATGGAAGCCGCCTTCGATCTGATAGCAGCGCTGCACCCGCGCATAGAGCAGCATGCCGAGGCGGTTTTCCGGGAACACCAGTTTCAGCGCCAGGTAGTCGCCCTGATTCAGGCTCTGGTTGCTGTCGAACGAGAGTCCGCCCTCGCTGAGGTTGATCGACTTGAGGCGCAGGCCCGACGAGTTGCTCAGCTCCTCGGAGACCAGGCTCTGGGCCACGGCATCGATCTTGCGATTGAGCAGTTTCAGGTAGGCGGCGACATCGGGCTGCTTTTCGGCAATCTTGCGCAGCAGGTGGCCGGTATCGCTTTCCATGCTCTGGAGTTCGCCGAGCAGCAGAAAATGGGGCGAGACGTCGAAATGATAGGGGCGGGCGCTGCTCATGACGTCGGCCTCGGGAACCACCCGGTAGTCGAGCGCGACCCGGTGGTCGATACGGTAAAACTGGCGTCGATCCTGACCCATTCTGGAGTCTCCTGATATCCCGGCGATGCCTCTACTATACAACAACATTTATCTGATTTTGTTAGAGATAATCGGGCGCCTGTGGTTTAATCCCGCGCATGTTCAGACCATTGTCCCTCTACGTGGGGCTGCGCTACACGGGCGCCAAGCGCAGCAACCATTTCATCTCGTTCATCTCCCTGGTGTCGATGCTCGGGCTCATGCTCGGCGTCGCGGCACTGATCCTGGTGCTGTCGGTGATGAACGGCTTCGACCGGGAGCTCAAGCAGCGCATTCTCGGTATGGTGCCCCACGCCACCATCTCGGGTTACGGCGAACCGCTGCAGAACTGGCCCGAGCTGGCCGAGCGGATCCGGCAGGCGCCGCACGTCGAGGGCAGTGCCCCCTATATCCAGGCCCAAGCGATGCTGACCCAGGGCGGGCGGGTGCACGGCGTGCTGGTCTACGGCATCGATCCGGCCCTGGAGCCCGATGTTTCGATTATCGGCCAGCATATGCGTCAGGGCTCGCTCGAAGCGCTCGACCAGGAACGCTTCGGCATCGTGCTGGGCTCGATACTGGCCCGTTCGCTGGGCGTTTCGGTCGGCGACAAGGTGACGCTGGTGCTGCCGGAAGCCTCGGTCAGTGTGGCCGGCGTCGTGCCGCGGCTCAAGCGGTTCAATGTTGTCGGGGTGTTCGAGGTCGGGGCCGAGCTCGATGCGGGTCTGGCCTATATCAGTCTGGGCGATGCGGCGGTGATCAAGCGTCAGGGCGATGCCGTCGACGGCATTCGTCTGCGCTTCGACGACCTCTTCCTGGCACCGACCGAAGTGCGACGCATTGCCGCCGATCTGGGCGGGCGCTACCTGGTCAGCGACTGGACCCGCAGCCACGGCAACCTGTTCCAGGCCATCCAGATGGAAAAGCGCATGATCGGGCTGCTGCTGTTCCTGATCGTTTTCGTCGCCGCCTTCAACATCGTTTCGACACTGGTCATGGTCGTGACCGACAAGAAAGCCGATATCGCGATTCTGCGCACGCTGGGCGCAACGCCGGGACGCGTCATGCGCATTTTCATGGTGCAGGGTTCGGTGATCGGCGTGGTCGGCACACTGCTCGGGACCGGACTCGGCGTCGTGCTGGCACTGAGCGTGACCGACCTAGTGGCCTGGCTCGAGAAGGCGCTGGGTATCCAGTTCCTGTCGGCGGACGTCTACTTCATCAGCTATCTGCCATCGCAGCTGCAGTGGCACGACGTCGGTCTGATCTGCGGTGCGGCCCTGGTGATCAGTTTTCTGGCAACCCTGTATCCGGCCTGGCGCGCGTCCCGCACCCAGCCGGCGGAGGCGCTGCGCTATGAATGAACCGGTGATGCATGCCGAAGGCATCGTCAAGGTGTACAGCGAGGGCGGCACTCGTCTGCGTGTGCTCGATCAGGTGGAGTTCCGCGTCGAGCGCGGCGAGCGCGTGGCGATTATCGGCAGTTCGGGCTCCGGCAAGAGCACTCTGATGAACATTCTCGGCGGGCTCGACCAGCCCACCGAGGGGCGGGTCGAGGTGGGCGGCGAGGATCTCTATCGCGTGGCCGAGCGCCAGCGCTGTCAGATCCGCAACCGGGTGCTCGGCTTCGTCTATCAGTTCCATCATCTGCTGCCGGAATTCACGGCGTTGGAAAATGTGGCGATGCCGCTGCTGATTCGCGGCACCCCGGTGGCCGGGGCCCGGGCCGCCGCGCAGCGAGTGCTGGCGGCAGTGGGACTCGGTGAGCGGCTGCAGCACAAGCCGCCGCAGCTCAGCGGCGGTGAACGTCAGCGTGTCGCGATCGCGCGCGCGCTGGTCACGGAGCCGGCCTGTGTACTGATGGACGAGCCGACCGGCAACCTCGATCGCCATACCGCGGCCGAGGTGCAGGCCCTGATGGACGACCTCAACCGCCGCACCGGCGTTTCATTCATTATCGTGACCCACGATACGGACCTGGCCTCGCGCATGGACCGCCGTCTCGAGCTGCGCGACGGCAATCTGCATCCGCTCGCCTGATGCCTGAATGGTAGGGTGCTGCTGAGCGGAGCGAAGCGCACCGAACAGGGCGGTGCGGTGCGCTTCGCTTACCGGCACCCTACGACTCGCAACTGTTAACCATCTTTCTTTCTCCGCGCTTCATTGCGCCTTTTCCAGCTGCGGTTGACGTGCCAGATCCAGAACAGCTGCACGGCGGCGTAGCCCAGGGCCGCGAAAAATATCCCGCACAGTACCGACCCCAGCAGTAGCGGCCACCAGACCGCGGCGATCTCGGCGCTAAGCGTTGCCAGCGACAGCTCGAATTCGATATCCCGGACCGGCGCGCCGATCAGAAAGGTGCCAATCGTATAGGTGAAGTAGAAGACCGGCGGCATTGTCAGCGGGTTCGTCAGCCACACCAGTCCGACCGAGATCGGCAGGTTGGATCTCGCGATCACCGCGACGATGGCGGCGACCAGCATCTGCAGCGGAATCGGCAGAAAGGCGCAGAATATCCCGACCATGGCGGCGCGGGAGACGGATTTGCGGGTGAGGTGAAAGAGGTTGGGGTCGTGGATATGGTCGCCGAGCCAGCTGAGGTGGCGGTGAGAGCGTACGCGATGCGCATCTGGCATGTACTTCTTTATCAGCTTTCGCGGCATGAGTTCTGGTTGCAGGGCTAGATGAGGCTCTGGGTAGCAGGGCTCGAGGGACTATATTATGCCTACAGGTCCCGGCTAAGCCAACCTTGTTGGCGATACCGTGCAGGCGGTTTTGGCCGGGATCGTCGCTGTCTCCGCCTTGTCTGGAGGCGCTGGATGAATCCTGATCGGACCAGGGAAGGGCTTCGGGATGATCTTCTATGTCGCGGGTCTCGCGATCGGGACCTTTGTGCCGGCATTGCCGGACGGCTTTCTGTGGTTGCTGCCGGTAGCGCTGCTGCTGTGGGTACCCTGGCGGCGCCGGGTACCGCCTTCTGGCTCGGGCTGCTGCTGGCGGTCACTCACGGGCACTGGCAGCTCTGGCACCGCCTGGACCCCGCGCTCCAGGGGCGGGATCACCGGCTTGTCGGCGAGGTGACCGGCCTGCCGGTGGCGGGCGTCGCGGTGCAGCGCTTCGAACTGCGGGTGCTGGAACAGCAGGGGAGCCGGCTGCGGCGGGTCCGGCTGAGCTGGTATGACCCTGAAGAACTCCTGAGGCCGGGCGATATCGTCGAGCTGGACGTGCGTCTCAAGCCGCCCCGCGGGCTCTGGAATCCCGGAGCCTTCGATTACGAGCGCTGGGCGCTGGCTCGCGGTATCGATGCCGGCGGCTATGTGCGTGCGTGGCATGGCCGGCGCGGTCATGGCTGGAGTATCGACCGCTGGCGTGCTGCGCTTGCGGCGAGGCTATACCGGGGCATCGAAGACCCCTCGGTGAGCGCGCTGGCGCGGGCGCTGCTGCTCGGTGATCGCAATGGTCTCGATTCCGGGGACTGGGAGCAACTGCGGCGTACCGGCACGGTGCATCTGCTGGTGGTCAGCGGCCTGCATATCGGCATTCTGGTGGGGGTGGGGTGGCTGCTGGGGCGCGGGCTCTGTCGGCTCTTTCCGGCCGACCGGGCGCCGGCTGTCATGCTGCGGCTGGTGCCGGTGCTGACGGCGCTGCTGCTGAGCGGTGTCTATGTGCTGCTGGCGGGCTCGGGGCTGGCGACGCAGCGGGCCTGGATGATGGCGGCCGCGCTGCTGCTGTCGGGCTTCTGGCTGCGGCCGCTGTCGGTCTGGCAGCGCTGGTGGCTGGCGCTGGGACTGGTGCTGACGACTCATCCGCTGGCGGCTCAGGAGGCCGGTCTCTGGCTCTCCTTCGGTGCGGTGGCGATCCTGCTGCTGCTGAGCATGGAGCGCAGCCGGCAACGGCTCTGGCGCAGGCTGCTGAGGGTGCAGCTGGCGGTATTCTGTCTGATGGCACCGCTGCTGCTGGGCTGGTTCGCCCAGCTGTCGCTGATCGGGCCGTTGGTCAATGTCGTCGCCATACCGCTGCTGCCGCTGCTGATTCTGGGGCTGGTGCCGCTGCTGCTGGGGCTCTGGAGCGGTGTCGCCTGGCCGGTCGAGCTCTATGTTCTGACCGTCGGCTGGCTCTGGGACGGGCTGGGCTGGCTGGCGCACTGGCCGGGCGCGGCGCTGATGCTGCCGGTGGCGCCCTGGCCGCTGCTGGCCTTCGCGCTCGTCGCCGCGCTGGTGCTGGTGCTGCCGTTGGGGCCGCGACCGCGACTGGCGGCGCTGTCGATCTGGCTGCTGGCGCTCTTCCTGGTGCCGTCACCGGCGTCGACGGACCGTTTCAGGGTCTGGGTCTTCGATGTCGGCCAGGGGCTGGCGGTGCTGGTCGAGGCTGGCGGACGCCGGCTGCTGTACGATACCGGTCCCGCCTACGTCAGCGGCAATGCCGCTTTCGAGCGTGCCGTGCTGCCCTATCTGCAGCGTAACGGTATCGAGCGTCTCGACCGTCTGGTGATCAGCCATGCCGACAACGATCATGCCGGCGGTCGTGCGCAAGTACTGCAGTGGCTGGACGTCGGGCGGCGGGAAACGGGCAGTCCCGCACTTCGGGCCCGGGAGGGCTACGGGGTTTGTCGTGCCGGGCAGCAGTGGCGCTGGGGCGAGGTCCGGTTCCGCTATCTGCATGGTGGCGAGGGGGTAAACGAAAACGACCGCTCCTGCGTGCTGCTTATCGAAGCCGGTGACTGCCGGCTGCTGCTGACGGGCGATATCGAGGCGCCGGTGGAGCGGCGGCTGGTCGACCGTGGGCAGCTGCAGCCGGTCACCTGGCTGGTGGCGTCCCATCACGGCAGTCGCAGCTCGTCCATAGCGCCCTTCCTGCAGATATTAAGGCCCGGGGTCGGGCTTTTCAGTGCCGGCTATCTCAACCCTTACGGCCATCCGGCGGCGGAGGTCGTCGAGCGGTTTCGCAGGTTCGGCATCGAGACCCTGAATACGGCCGAGGCGGGTGCGATCGAGTTGCGTGCGGTCCGGGACGGTCAATGTCGTCTGCGGGCCTGGCGGGACGCGAAAAAGCGCTATTGGTCGGAATGACACGCGATAATGGTGCGGTTCGTTTCACTCACCAGCACCCTACAGGTTTCCCGCTACTCTGCGATGGGTCTTAAGTTTTTGCGCTTTGCGCCTTACCTCTTGCTTACCCCTCTTTCCGTATTCAGTCTCCTGTCTCCCCTGTGGTAGAGTAGCGTGCAACAAACGATGCCCGGATGTGCAGGCATTGTCGGTCAGGAACTTGGAAGAGGGTGTAGAGTGTTCGAACTTCTGAAGGCCGGCGGCTGGCTGATGATTCCCATCGTGGCCTGTTCGGTGTTGTCTCTGGCGATCTGTCTCGAACGGCTCTGGGTTCTGCGCGCCGGCCGTGTCGCTCCCCGTGGATTGCTGGCGCAGATCTGGTCGCAGATGCAGGGGCAGGCGCTGACGCCCGACCAGATGCGGGCGATCAAGCAGCAGAGTCCGCTGGGCCGCATCATGGTGGCCGGGCTCAACAATGCCCGCCACGGTCGCGAGGTGATGAAGGAAAGCATTCTCGAAGCGGCCAGCCAGGTGATCCACGAGCTCGAGCGTTTCCTCAATGCCCTGGGTACCATCGCCGCCATCACGCCGCTGCTGGGGCTGCTGGGCACCGTGATCGGCATGATCAAGGTGTTCACCGAAATCATGGCCCAGGGAACCGGCAATGCGTCGGTACTGGCCGGCGGCATCTCCGAAGCGCTGCTGACCACCGCCGCTGGGCTTGCCGTGGCAATTCCGACCCTGATCTTTCACCGCTATTTCCAGCGTCATGTCGATTCCCTGGTCAAGGAGATGGAGCAGGAGGCGGTCAAGCTGGTTGAAGTGGTCCATGGCGAGCGCGAAGTCGATTATGTTTAGCCTTCAGGTATCCCTGTGAAATTCGAACGCCGTCGCCAGGAGGAGGTCAGCGTCAACCTGACGCCGCTGATCGATGTGGTGTTTCTGCTGCTGATCTTTTTCATGGTCTCGACCACCTTTACCCGCGAGACCCATCTGGAAGTCGATCTGCCGCAGGCCCAGGGTGAGCCGGGCGAGGCCTCCCGGGATCTCATCGAGGTGCTGATCGGTGCCGACGGTCAGTACAGCATCAACGGCCGGGCACTGGTCAATGATCGCCCCGATACGTTGCGCAAGGCGCTGCAGCAGAGCGCCGGCGACAACCGCGACCAGCCGCTGCTGATCACCGCCGATGGCACCACGCCGCACCAGTCGGTCGTCACCGTGATGGATGTGGCGGGCCAGCTTGGCTTCGTACACCTCAGTATCACCACCCGTGAGCCGGACGAACCCTGATCCGATGAGCGTACTGGTGCGGGGCTGGTATCAGGGCAGTCGCTGGCTGCGGTTGCTGCGCCCCTGGAGTGGCTTTTCCGCAGCCTTGCCCGCCGCCGTCGTTGTGCCTACCTATCACACCCGGAACGCATCTGGCAGCCGCCGGTGCCGCTGATCGTCGTCGGCAACATCACCGTCGGCGGTACCGGCAAGACGCCGCTGGTGCTGGCGTTGCTCGACTGGGCCCGCCGCCGGGGTACCGTCCCGGTGTGGTGAGTCGCGGCTATGGCGCCAGGCCGCCAGGGTTTCCGTTCTCCGTCGCCCCGGATGCCGATGCCCGCGAGGCCGGCGACGAGCCGCTGCTGATTGCCCGGCGAAGCGGCTGTCCGTTGGTGATCGATCCGGACCGGGTGGCCGCGGCACGCCATCTGCTGGCGACGTTCGATTGCGACCTGATCATCAGCGATGACGGCCTGCAGCACTATGCGCTCGGGCGCAGCGTCGAGATCCTGGTGCTCGACAGCCAGCGCGGCCTTGGCAACGGACGCTGCCTGCCGGAGGGGCCGCTGCGCGAGCCGGCCCGGCGCATCGGGGAGGTCGACCTGCTGGTGGTCAATGGCGATGGCGGCTTCTGCCCGTCCGGGGCCCACCGGATGCACCTGGAGCCGGCGCAGTTTGAGGCTCTCGATGGTTCGGGGCGGTATGCCGCCGCCGACTGGCCGGGCGGGCGGCGTGTCCATGCGGTGGCCGGGATCGGCAATCCGCAGCGGTTTTTCGACACCCTGAAACGGCTGGGTTTCGATCCGGTGCCCCACAGCTTTGCCGACCATCATGCCTTCAGCGCCGCGGATCTGCGTTTCGATGAGCCGTTGCCTGTGCTGATGACGGAGAAGGATGCGGTCAAATGCCGCGGGCTGGCGCCGGGCGACAGCTGGTATCTGGCGGTCGAGGCCAGGCTGGAGCCGGCATTTGAATCCGCGCTGGCGTCGAAGTTAAATATTGACCCGGCGGGTTAACAGTCACAGTTACTCAGATTGAGATTCGATTATGGATAAGAAGCTGCTCGATATACTGGTGTGCCCAGTCTCCAAGGCACCGCTGCACTACCACCGGGAAACCAACGAGTTGTTCTGCGCCGTCAGTGGCCTGGCCTACCCGATTCGCGACGATATACCGGTGATGCTGGAAACCGAGGCGCGCAGGCTCACCGAGGAAGAACGTGAATATCTGAGAAAGCAGGCCCGCAAATGAGCTTCAGTGTCATTATCCCGGCCCGGTTCGGCTCCAGCCGTTTTCCCGGCAAGCCGCTGGCGCAGATCGCCGGCAAGCCGATGGTGCAGCATGTCTACGAGCGTGCCTGTCTGAGCGATGCGACCCGGGTCCTGGTGGCGACCGACGATGACCGTATCGCCGATGCCGCCCGCGATTTCGGTGCGGAAGTCTGCATGACTTCGGCGGAGCATCCGTCCGGCACCGACCGGCTGCAGGAGGTGGTCGGCCAGCTGGGGTTCGGCAGCGACGAGATCGTGGTCAATGTCCAGGGCGACGAGCCGCTGATTCCGCCGGCCATCATCAACCAGGTGGCGGCGAATCTGGCGGCCAACCCCCAGGCCGGTATCGCGACCCTGTCGGAGCCGATCGAGGATGTACAGGGGATGCTCAACCCCAATCTCGTCAAGGTCGTGACCGACCGCTTCGGCATGGCGCTCTATTTCAGCCGTGCCACCATTCCCTGGCCGCGGGACGCCTTCGCCGCCGGGCAGACGCGGGAGCAGGTGCCCGCCGGTTTCTGCTGGCAGCGCCATATCGGCATCTATGCCTACCGGGTGCAGCTGCTGAACGATTTCGTGCAGTGGCCGCCGGCGGCGATCGAGAATACCGAGTGCCTCGAACAGCTGCGTGCGCTCTGGAACGGTGCCCGCATCCATGTCGCCGAGGCGCTGGAGCTGCCGCCACCGGGCGTCGATACTCCGGAAGATCTCGAGCGGTTGCAGGCGCTGCTGGCCGACGCCTGAGCGGCGTTTCGATACCCGCCCGTAGGAGCCGCGCCCCGCGGCGAACAGGTTCTGGCACGGTGCCGGGCTGAGCCGGTGATTCGCACCGGGGCGGCGCTCCTACGACTCACCACTTACGACTCACCACTTGCCATGGCCTGTTCGCAGGCTCACCGGCACCTTGCGATTTACGCCTTACGCTTCACGCCTCGCGCCTCGCGCCCTGCGAGCGCATCAGCGGCAGCATCAGCAGGCTGGCGAGGGTCACCCACATCATGGTCCTGAAGTCCTGCAGGTAGGCCAGGGACTGGGCTTCGCGCGTCACGGTGGCGTTCAGGGCGGCCAGTCCGGAAGGCGTGTCCAGCGACCAGACGCCGGCTTCGACCGCCTGTTTCAGCGGCAGGCTCAGGTCGGTGATGAAGCCGGCGAAGGCGGCGTGGTTGGCCTGGGTGTTGTGGGCCAGCAGGGTCACCATCCAGGCGATGCCGATACTGCTGCCGATATTGCGCATCAGGCTGAACAGTGCGGTGCCTTCGTTGCGGTACTCCCGCGCCAGGGTGGCGAAGGAGAGGGTGCTGAGCGGAACGAAGATAAAGCCCAGCCCCAGTCCCTGTATGATGCCGGTACGCACCAGGTCCCACTGGCTCAGATCCGGCGTGAAGAAGGTCATTTCCCAGAGCGAAAAGCTCGTCAAAAGCAGTCCGAGGCCTATCTTGTAGCGGTTGTCGACCGATTGCAGCCGGCCGGCGATCAGCATTGCAATCATGGTGCCGATGCCGCGGGGCGCCAGCACCAGTCCGGTGGTCAGCACCGGATAGCCGGCCAGATGCTGCAGATAGGGCGGCAGCAGGGCCATGGTTGCCAGCAGTATGATGCCGACGGCGAATATCATCAGCAGGCCGACACTGAAATTGCGGTCCCGAAACAGGCCCGGACTGATAAAGGGGTGCGGGTGTGTGCAGCTGTGGACGATGAACAGATAGCCGCAGAGCACAACGATACCCAGTTCGATCACGACTTCGGTCGAGTCGAACCAGCCCAGCAGTTCGCCGCGGTCGAGCGCCATCTGCAGGGCGCCGATGGCCAGGGCGAGGAACGCGAAGCCGAGCAGGTCGAAGCGGCGGCGGTTGTCGGTCGGGGTCTCGTCGACGAAGAGTGTCAGGCCGGCCCAGGCGAGCAGGCCGAACGGCAGGTTGATATAGAACACCCAGCGCCAGTCATAGAATTCCGTCAGATAGCCGCCGAGCGTCGGCCCCAGGATCGGGCCCACCATGACCCCCACACCCCAGAGGGCCATCGCCGATCCGTGTTTCTCCGGTGGGTGGCTGTCGAGCAGTACGGCCTGTGACAGCGGTACCAGGACTGCGCCGAAGATGCCCTGCAGCAGCCGGAACAGCACCATCTGGTCCAGTGACTGGGCGGCCCCGCACAGCATCGACGTCAGGGTGAAGCCGACGATCGACAGGCTGAACAGGCGCTTGCGACCGAAGCGGGCGGCGAGGAAGCCGGTCAGTGGCATGAAAATCGCCGCACCGACGATATAGGAGGTCAGGACCCAGGAAATCTGGTCCTGGGTCGCCGACAGGCTGCCCTGCATGTTGGGCAGCGCGACGTTGGCGATGGTGGTATCCAGCGCCTGCATGATGGTTGCCAGCATCACCGTCAGGGTGATCATCCGGCGCTTCTGCAGGTCGACGGACTCATTCATGAGCACAGGCTCCTGAGCGCGCAATTGGCGCCGGTATCGACCTCGACAATGGCGCTGAGGCCTGCGCGCAGCGGCGGTGTCTCGGTGCCGGGTTCGAGGCGGATGCGCACGCCGATCCGCTGCGGTATCTTGACCCAGTTGCCGGTGGCGTTCTGCGCCGGGATCACGGCGAACTCGGCGCCGGTGCCGGGGCTCAGGCTCTCCACCACGCCTTGCCACTGCCGGTCGGGATAGATGTCGAGCTCGATCGTCACCGGCTGTCCGGGCTGGACATGGGTCAGATCCGCTTCGATGAAGTTGGCCTCGATCCAGAGTTCGTCACCGACCAGCATGGCGGCGGTCTTGCCGCGTTCAATATACTGGCCGGGTTTCGGAAGCTGGCCGACATGGCCGCTGAACGGTGCCCGCACCTCGGTGCGGGCCAGGTCCAGCGGGCCTGTTCAAGTTCGGCCTGCGCGACGCGGTAGTCCGGGTGCCGCTCCAGTGGCCGTTCCGGTCCGCCGGCCAGACGTGCGGCCAGGCGCTTGAGCTCCAGGGCGAGGGCGGCTTTCTTCTGCCGTGCCATGGCGGCATTGTGTCGGGCCTCGTCGAGGCGGGACTGCGAGATGGCGCCCTTGCGTGCCAGTTGCTCCTGGCGCTCCGCCTCGCGCTGCCAGAAGGCCCTGTCGGTGTCGGCCAGCTCGATTTCCGCCTGCTTCTCGAAGAAGCTGCTCTGCAGGGCCTTCAGCCCGGCCTGGACGCCGGCCAGTCGCGCCTCTGCGCGGCGCAGGTTCGTTTCAAAGGGCGTTGGGTCGAGTGAGAACAGCAGCTCGCCCTGGCGTACCGCAGCATTTTCCTCGACCGTCAGGCGCCGGACAGTACCGCTCACTTCGCTGCTGAGTGGTACCTTGTCGGCCTTCAGATAGGCATTTTCCGTTTCGACATAGCGTCCGCCGCTCAGGTAGAGCAGCAGGCCGGCCGTGACGGCCAGCAGCGGAATCACCAGCATCAGCAGGACGCGTCCGCGCGCCTTGCGGGGGCTCGATTCCATATCGGGGTTCTCGTTTGATTCACTCACGGTCATGACTCGCTTGATCGGCTCCCGGCCCGGGGCAGTGCGTGGCCGGTCTTCAATCGTTGATAAGATTGTGTCGGATAAGCTTCAGCGCCGACTGCAGAGCGCTCCTTTCCTCTTCGTCGAGGCCCGCCAGCATCTGCTCGTAAACCTGCTGTCCGACGGCGCGAATCTGTTTCAGCGGCCCGGTGGCGGCCGCGCAGAGATACAGCCGGTGGGCGCGGCGGTCGCTCGGATCGGCGCGTCGCTCGACCAGCCCCTCTGCCTGGAGCTGGTCGATCAGCCGGGCCAGGGTGATCGGCTGAACCTCCAGCAGTTCGGCCAGCTCGACCTGGCGCAGTCCTTCGTTGCGCGCGACATAGACCAGGGCGCGGGCCTGGGCGTAGGTCAGATCGCTTTCACTGGCATACTGCTGAAAGCGTTGTCGCATCAGGCGGGCGATGTCGGCAAACAGGAAGCCCAGGGGGAGTCGTCGCGATCGAACTGTTGGCTCATGGCGGTTCCAATAATTAGTAAGCAATACTTATTATATGCTTTGCTTCGTATGTTTCAACCGCTGGCGCGGCTGTGCCGGCCTTAGTGCTGGCGTGGGGACGCCCCAGCCGGTAGCATAGGCGCCTGTATTTTCAGTCGGCATCAGGGCAACGATGAGCTATCAGGTTCTGGCGCGTAAATGGCGCCCGAAACGATTCCAGGAGATGGTGGGGCAGGAGCACGTCCTGAAGGCGCTGGTCAATGCGCTGGATGACGACCGCCTGCATCATGCCTATCTCTTTACCGGCACCCGCGGCGTGGGCAAGACCTCGATCGCGCGGCTTTTCGCCAAGTCTCTCAACTGCGAAACCGGCGTTTCGTCGGATCCCTGTGGCCAGTGCAGCGCCTGCCGCGAGATCGCCGAGGGGCGTTTCGTCGATCTGATCGAAGTGGATGCCGCGTCCCGCACCAAGGTCGAGGATACCCGCGAGCTGCTCGAAAACGTGCAGTACGCGCCGACCCACGGGCGCTACAAGGTCTACCTGATCGACGAAGTCCACATGCTGTCGACACACTCCTTCAATGCGTTGCTGAAGACGCTGGAGGAGCCGCCGCCCCATGTGAAATTCCTGCTGGCGACCACCGACCCGCAGAAGCTGCCGGTGACGATTCTGTCACGCTGCCTGCAGTTCAATCTCAAGAACCTGATTCCCGAGCGTATCGTCGAGCACCTGAAGTTCGTGCTCGGGGAGGAACGGATTCGGTACGAGGAGGCGGCGCTCTGGCTGCTGGCGCGCTCGGCCGATGGCTCCATGCGCGATGCCATGAGCCTGACCGACCAGGCGATTGCCTTCGGGGCCGGGCAGGTAACGGCGATCGACGTGCAGGCCATGCTCGGCACCATCGATCAGCGCCTGGTCTACCGTCTGGTCGAGAGCCTCGCGGACCGGGCCCCCGCGCCTTGCTGGCGGCGGTCGAGGAGCTGGCGAGGTTTTCGCCGGACTATGCCAGCGTGCTCGGCGACCTGACCAGCCTGCTGCACCGCATCGCGATAGCGCAGGTGCTGCCCGATGCCGCCGACAACAGTCTTGGCGATCGCGAGCAGGTGCTGGCGCTGGCTGCCGGCTCAGTGGCGAGGATGTGCAGCTCTATTACCAGATCGCGCTGATGGGGCGCCGCGACCTGCCGTTCGTGCCGGATGCCCGGGAAGGGCTGGAGATGGTGTTGTTGCGCATGCTGGCGTTTCGACCGGCCGATGCCGAGCCCGGCGAGGCGCCGCCGCTCGCACAGGCATCGGCACCCGCACAGGCGTCGGCGCCCGCAGAGTCGCCCGCTGCACCGCCCCAGCCTGTCCGGCCGGAGCCACCGCCCGCGCCCGATGACCCGCCCTGGGAAACGTCCCCGGTGGACTCGCGCCCGGTTACCGCGGTACCGGAGCCCGAATCGCCGAAGCCCCACAGCGGCCCGGACATGCCGCCGGCGCCGCCGGAATACGATGAAGCCGATATTCCGGCCGATGACGAGGAGGCCCCGGGCGAACCGGTCGAAAAAAGTCTGAACCGGCGCCGTCTGCGACCGTCACAGTGACGGACGCGCCAGTTCCCGAGCAGTCGCGGCCCGTCGCTGCGATGGCGACTGCCGGGGCCCCGGCCGCCGGGACGCCGGTCGCCACAGTGCCGACTGCCCCGCCGCCTGCGACCGGGTTGTCGGCAGGGAGGAGCGTTGCGTCGGCCCCGGTGGGTGTCGACCCCGCCGAGCGGCTGCTCCTCGAGGGGCTGCAGCCCGAAGACTGGGTACGGCTCTGCCTCGGGCTCGGGCTGAGCGGCATGACCGCCAGTCTGGTGGCGAACCTGTCGCTGGAGTCCATCGAAGGCGCCTGTCTGAGGTTCCACTATACGGCGCAGCAGGAGGCGTTGCTCAGCGAGACGCAGCGCGACCGTATCCGCCAGGCTCTGTGCGATTATTTTAATGCCGGGCTTGAGGTAGAATTTGAAGTCGGCACCCAGCGGCGGGAAACGCCGCATCAGTATCAGGTGCGCAAGCGTCAGGAGCGTCAGGCCGATGCGGTGAGAGCCATCGAACAGGACCCTGGTGCAGGCAGTGCTTGCGCAGTTTGATGCCAGTATCGATATTGAAAGCGTGGTGCCGGTCGAACCGGATTGAATCCAAGAGGTGAATGGTAATGATGAAAGGCGGCATGGGTAACCTGATGAAGCAGGCCCAGAAGATGCAGGAAGACATGCAGCGGGTGCAGGAAGAGATCGCCCGTGCGGAAGTGACGGGCGAATCCGGTGCAGGCCTCGTGCAGGTGGTGATGAACGGTCGTCACGACGTCAAGCGCATCGCCCTGGACGACAGCCTGATGGAAGAGGACAAGGAGATCCTCGAAGACCTGATCGCCGCGGCCGTCAACGACGCCGTGCGCAAGGTCGAAAGCAATACCAAGGAAAAGATGTCCAAGGTCACCGCCGGCATGCAGTTGCCGCCGGGCTTCAATATGCCGTTCTGAGCCGATGTCGTTCAGTCCCCTGATACAGCAGCTGATCAAGGCGCTGCGCTGCCTGCCGGGCGTCGGGCCCAAATCGGCCCAGCGCATGGCGTTGCACCTGCTCGAGCATGATCGTCCGGCCGCACTGGTACTGGCCGGGGCGTTGCAGGAAGCGGTCGACCGGGTCGGCGAGTGCGAATCCTGTCGCACGCTCTCGGAAGAGCCGATCTGCGGCATCTGCGCGTCGCGAAGTCGCGATGCGACCCTGCTCTGCGTGCTGGAGTCGCCGGTCGATATGCTCGCCATCGAGCAGACCGGTGGCTTCGGCGGCTACTACTTCGTGCTCAAGGGGCATCTGTCGCCAATCGACGGTGTCGGTCCCGAGGACCTGGGTATCGACCGGCTGATGGAGCGACTGGAGCGCGGCGAAGTGAAGGAGGTGATCCTGGCCACCAATCCCACGGTGGAAGGGGAGGCCACGGCTCACTACATCGCCGAGCAGGTGCGCGAGCTCGATATCCGGGTCAGCCGGATCGCTCATGGCGTCCCGGTCGGGGGCGAACTCGAGTTTATCGACGGCGGCACTCTGGCGCATGCGCTGGCCGGCAGGCGCAGCCTTGTCTGAGGTAGAGATGACCCACAACAATGGATATGACTGGCAGCGTCTCGAACAGGCGGCGCAGCAGCCTGTCTGGATCGACAGCAACGCGTCGCTGGCGCAGCACTGTCTGCACTGGCGCTCGCTGCCGATGGTGGCGCTCGATACGGAGTTTCAGCGGGTCGATACCTTCTACCCGATTCCGGGTCTGATCCAGCTGGCGGACGACCGCTGCTGCTATCTGATCGATCCGCTGGCGATCGACGATTTCTCGCCGCTGGCGGCCCTGTTCGGCGACGAATCGGTGCTGAAGATTCTGCATGCCAGCTCCGAGGATCTCGAGCTGTTCCAGCATAGTCTCGGCGTGTTGCCGCGACCGCTGTTCGATACCCAGGTGGCCGGTGCCTTCGTCGGCTGGGGCTTCACCGTGGGGCTGCAGCGCATGCTCGAGCAGGCGCTGGGCGTGCAGATGGGCAAGGCGGAGACCACGTCCGACTGGCTGCGCCGGCCGCTGACGCAGGAGCAGGAGCGCTATGCGGCCCTCGATGTGGCCTATCTTCCGGCGGTCTGTCAACTGCAGCTGGACGAGCTGCAGCGGCGTGGCATGAAAGCCTGGGTCGAGGAAGAGATGCTGGCCCTGCTCGACAATGCCATCGATCATGACCCCGAGGGCTGGGAGTACTACCTGCGCTTCAGTCAGATGTCGGCGTTGCCGCCGCACAAGACTGCTGCGCTGCGGGATCTGACCGCCTGGCGCGAGCGTGAGTGCCGGCGTCGCGATGTGCCGCGCAACCGGGTGTTGCGCAATCAGCAGTTGCTCGACATCATCAGCCGCTGGCCGCGCAATCCGGGCGAGCTGTCCCAGGTGCCCGAACTCAAGCGCCGTGTGGTGCGTGAGGATGGGGAGGCGATACTCGAGATACTGCAGCGGGCGGTGATCGAGCAGGCGCAGCGGCCCGCCGAGCCGGTCCCGAAACCCTTGCATGTGATCTGGAACAAGCGCCTGAAGCGGCTCAAGGCGATTGCGCGCGAGCAGGCGGAGCGTCTTGGCATGGCGCCGGAGGTGTTGCTGAGAAGGCGCGACCTGGAGGCGCTGATCCGCTCCCGGGACGAGAACGGCGAATACCACTTGCCCCGGGGTCTTCAGGGTTGGCGGCGCGAGGTGGTGGGCGAGGCTCTGCTGGCCCAGTTGCGCCAGTATGAATAGTTGTGGCAGTACGAGCACTGGCACCGAATTAACAACAGCGATAAAGCCGATGAAGATTTGCAGTATTTTCAAGAGTTCGCGCAAGGATGAGATGTATCTTTACGTGGACAAGCGCGAGCAGCTGGGTCGCGTGCCCGAGCCGCTGATGGAGATGTTCGGGCGGGCGGTTCATGTCATGGACATGCCGGTCATGCCCGGTCGCAAGCTGGCGCGGGTCGATGTCGACAAGGTGCTCGATGCGATCGGCGAGAAGGGGTATTTCCTGCAGATGCCGCCGCAAAAGGAGGATTATCTGCTGGACCTGTTCCCGGATCGTCCCGAAACCGGAGTGCGCTGAGGGTGGCTCAGGAAGTGTTCTGGCGCAGCAAGTCCCTCGAGCAGATGTCGGCGCAGGAGTGGGAGTCGCTCTGCGACGGCTGCGCCCTGTGCTGTCTGCACAAGGTCGAGGACGAGGATACCCGGGAGGTGTTCTACACCACGGCCGTCTGTCACCTGCTCGATCTCGACAGCTGTCGCTGCACCCGTTACGAGGAGCGCTGCACGCTGGTCCCTTCCTGTGTCAAGCTGCGCCCTCGGGACGTGGCCGAATTCCACTGGCTGCCGCGGACCTGCGCCTACCGCCTGGTCCACGAGGGCAAGGATCTGCCCGAGTGGCATCCGCTGATCAGCGGGCGTGCCGAGTCGGTGCGCGAGGCCCATGCATCGGTGCAGGACTGGTACGAGGTGCGGGACAACGAGATCACCGACGACGAGTTGATCGATTACGTGATCCTGGACGACGACTGAAAGGTGGCGGGTGAAAGGTGACGAGTTGCGCGTTACGCGTGACCAAAGAAAAAGGAGCGCATTGCGCTCCTTTTTCTTTGTGCAAAGTTCGGGAGGGGTATTTCGGAGGCCGTAGGGTGCTGCTGAATGAATTGAAGTGCGCCGGATTGATGGTGCGGTGCGCTTCGCTTACCGACACCCTACGATCATCCTGCTTGTCACCCGTCACCCGTCACCCGTCACCAATAAAAAAAGAGCGCCGAAGCGCTCCTTTTTATGTACAGGATGTACTGTATGCCGCGGGCGCATGGATGCGCAGGAGCGGCGATTCAGTAGGAAACCTGTGGTTTCTTACTTGTTCTTCAGCATCTGCTGCTTGATCAGTTCGCCGATGGTGGTCGGACCGGCGGTCTCGACTTCCTGTTCGCGAACGGCTTTCAGAGCTTCTTTCTCTTCAGCGTGATCTTTGGCGCGGATCGACAGGTTGATGTTGCGGTTGCGACGGTCAACGTTGGTGATCTTGGCTTCGACGGTTTCACCGACTTTCAGGACGGTGGTGGCGTCGTCGACGCGCTCGGCAGCCAGCTCGGAAGCCTTCAGAGTGCCTTCGATGCCTTCGGCCAGCTCGATGACGGCGGCTTTCGGCTCAACGGACTTGACGGTACCGGTGACGATGGTGCCCTTGTCGTTGGCAGCAACGTATTCGCTGAACGGATCGCTTTCCAGCTGCTTGATGCCCAGGGAGATGCGCTCTTTCTCGGCGTCGATGGACAGGATGACAGCGTCGACTTCTTCACCTTTCTTGAACTGACGCAGAGCGGTTTCGGCGTCGGCTTCCCAGGTGATGTCGGACATGTGAACCAGGCCGTCGAGGTCGTTATCCAGACCCACGAAGATACCGAAGTCGGTAATGGTCTTGATAGTACCGGAGACGCGATCGCCCGCAGCGTGCTGCTCGGCAAAGCCAACCCAGGGGTTGATGGTGCACTGCTTGATGCCCAGGGAGATGCGGCGACGCTCTTCGTCGACATCCAGGATCATCACTTCCACTTCGTCGCCGATCTGAACGACCTTGGACGGGTGGATGTTCTTGTTGGTCCAGGACATTTCGGACACGTGAACCAGACCTTCGACACCGTCTTCGATGGACGCGAAGCAGCCGTAATCGGTCAGGTTGGTGATGCGTGCCGGAACCTTGGAGCCAGCCGGGTAGCGGGACTTGATGGCATCCCACGGATCTTCGCTCAGCTGCTTCAGGCCCAGGGAGATGCGGCCGGTTTCCTTGTCGAACTTGATGATCTTGACGGAGATCTCGTCGCCCGGGTTCAGCATTTCGCTCGGGTGGGAGATGCGCTTCCAGGCCATGTCGGTGATGTGCAGCAGGCCGTCGACGCCGCCCAGGTCGATGAAGGCGCCGTAGTTGGTCAGGTTCTTGACGTAACCCTTGACGACCTGGCCTTCTTCCAGGGCTGCCAGCAGTTCTTCACGCTGGGCGCTGTTGGCTTCCTGCAGGACCGCGCGACGCGAAACAACGATGTTGTTGCGCTTGGGATCCAGCTTGATCAGTTTGAATTCCAGTTCCTTGCCTTCCAGGTGGTCGACGTCGCGAACCGGGCGCACGTCAACCAGGGAGCCCGGCAGGAAGCCCTGGATGTTGTTGATGCTGACAGTGAAACCGCCCTTGACCTTGCCGCTGATGTAGCCCTTGACGGTCTCTTCGGCTTCGAATTTGGTCTGCAGTACTTCCCAGGCTTCGGCGCGCTTGGCCTTTTCGCGGGACAGGCGGGTTTCACCGAAACCGTCTTCAACCGCTTCCAGTGCGACCTTGACGGTGTCACCGACCTGGATTTCCAGTTCGTTGGCGTCGTTCAGGAACTGCGCGCGCGGGATGATGGCTTCGGATTTGAGACCTGCGTTGACGGTGACCCAGTCGCTGTCGATGTCGACAACTTCACCCATGACCAGGGTGCCCGGAGTCATGTCTACATTTTGCAGGGATTCTTCAAACAGTTCAGCAAAGCTTTCGCTCATGAAATAGTCCTATTGTAAGTCGGCGGTCCGTTAGGCTTGGGACTGCGCGAGCTTTCTATACCGTCAGCTGTATAGGGTCAGATTGAACAACTAGGCGGCGACGGTCACCGTTGCTGACGGGTAGACATATCACCGCGATAAGGGACGCATATTATACAGCGAATGTGTTTGTGAAGATAGCGTTCGGGGGGCGGATGTCGTTATAATCGGGATCTGATTCAACAAAGCAGAGCGTAAACCAGAATTACATGACCAAAACCGATATCGAAGCTCAGATTGCCAAGCTGCAGGAACTCGAAGCCAACATCACAGCGACCAAGCGCGAGCGGATCGAAGAGCTGGCCTCGGAGCGTGCACGCAAGTCCGAAGAATTTGCCGCTGAACTGCGGGAAAAGGCGCGCCTGAAGCAGGAGCGCGAACAGCAGCGCCAGGATGAGATGACCCGCATTCAGGAAGAGCAGAAGGCGGAGCTGGCGCGCAAGCGCGACGCCAAGGCGGCAGCCAAGAAGGCGCGCGCCGAAGCCAGGAAGGCCGAAGCGCTGGCGAAACTGGCGGCGAAAAAGTCCGACTGATCCTCAAAGCGTCGCATCGAGCGCCTTGCGCAACGCCAGTTCGCAGGGCTCGATCACCGTCTGCAGGTCCTGTCGAAGAGGCTCGGACAGTCGGGACGAATCGTCCGTTCTGAAGTACTGCGCCAACATCCGTTCTTCGTCACCGGAGTTGGTGGCGATGGTCGCGGCGTCGCCGACGCAGAAGGCATAGCCGGGCAGGTGTTCATTGACGATCCGCTTGCGGTCCAGGTCGCCTGTCATCAGGCGGTTTTGTGACACGAAGCGGCGATACTCCCGTGCCGAGGCGGCGGTCATGATATCGATCTGGCGATCGGAGAATCGCTCGGCCTCGGGCAGTCGCATCAGAAAGGTCTTCAGGTCCTGTGCGACCTCAGTGACTTCCTCGTCGAATGTCTTGGGTGCAAAGCGTTCGTTGATCTCCCGGTAGGCTTCGAGCTCCCCGACCTTCTGTTCCAGCGTTTCCATTCGCGCCTTGAGCTGGCGATTCTCCGCCAGCAGGCGTTCCTTGTCCTTCATCAGTCCATAGATGACCTTCTGGGTCGGCGACAGTTCGCTTTCGGCAAAGGTGGCCGGAAGCTGTTTGGCGCCGAGTTCTCCGGTCGACTCGGTGTAGGGGGAGCTGGGCGTAATGGTAAAGCCGAAGCGCTCCAGGTCCTTCAGATTTTCTTCGTGTTGCGACTGTATGCTCTGGTAGCTCAGATAGCTGCCGACGCCGAGGGCGGCGATCAGCAGCGGAGTGGCGATCAGCAGCAGCACCTGGCTGCGTTTTTTCATGCAGTCTTCCCTACTGCTTGGCGGTGGCGTTGCTGAAGGTCAGATCGACCATGTCCAGCAGGATGCGCCCGGTTTCGGCCAGCTGCGCTTCCGATTCCGGACTGATCGGGCGACCGAGTTCGTCTTTCTTCAGATCCTGCTCGAGATCCGACAGGTTTTCCAGCGGAGGCTGCTGCTTCATCGCGCGGCGACGGTTCTGTGCTTCGAGCTGCCACTGGTCGGCCTGTTCGCGCTCTTCGCGCAGGGCGTCCTCGTTGAGGGGGATCAGGTCGTCTTCCGCGCTGTCCTTCAGATGCGCCACCTGTTCGCGCATGAAGATGAAGTCGGGGTCGTCGGCGACGCGCTTCTGGTGTCGCGCCGTCAGTTCGTCGATAAAGGTGTCGACGCCGACAAACTTGCCATGGCGCACGGCGCGCACCTGATCCCAGGGCAGGGCGCCTTCGAGTGCGCTTTCGCCGATATCGAGTTCGTTGTAGAGGCTGGGCAGGAGGATGTCCGGCACGACGCCCTTGTGCTGGGTGCTGTCGCCCGAAATGCGATAGAACTTCGCGTGGGTCATCTTCAGCTGGCCATGGCGCAGCGAGTGCAGCGACTGCACGGTGCCCTTGCCGAAGGTCGGACTGCCGACCACGACGCCGCGGCGGTAATCCTGAATGGCGCCGGCGAAGATCTCCGAAGCCGAGGCGCTGAGGCGGTTGACCAGTACCGCGAGCGGGCCGTTGTAGGCGACGTTGGCGTCGAAATCCCCCAGGATGTCGATGCGGCCGTTCGGGTCGCGAATCTGCACGGTCGGTCCGCGGCTGATGAACAGGCCGATCAGTTCGTTGGCTTCGCGCAGCGAGCCGCCGCCGTTGTCGCGCAGGTCGATTACCAGTCCCTGAATGTCCTCTTCGAGCAGTTCGCCGATCAGTCGCTCGACGTCGCGGGTGGTGCTCTTGTAGTTGGGATCACCGCTCTGGAGTGCGGCAAAGTCGATATAGAAGGCCGGGATCTCGATCACGCCGAGGCGATAGTCCTTGCCGCGATAATCCAGGTCCAGGATGCGTTTCTGCGCGGCTTGTTCCTCTAGCTTGACCTTGCTGCGAACGATGCGCACTTCCTTGCGTTTCTGGCGGTCCTTGCTGTCGGCGGGGATGACCTGCAGTCGCACGACGGTGTCCGCGGGTCCGCGGATCTTGTCGACGACATCGTCGAGGCGCCAGCCGATGATGTCGATCATGTCGCCATCATCCCCTGGGCGACGGCGACAATCTTGTCGGCCGGTTTCAGTTGCCCGGTCTTTTCGGCCGGGCCTGCGGGTACCAGGCGGACGATCTTGGTGAATTCGTCATCGCTCTGCAGGACGGCGCCGATACCTTCCAGCGACAGGCTCATGTTGATCTGGAAGTTCTCGGAGCTGCGCGGCGAGAAATACTGGGTGTGGGGATCGTAGCCTTTCGACAGTGCGTTGGCGTAGGTCTGGAACACGTCCTCGCTCTTGAGCTGCTCGGCGCGATGCAGCTGGTAGCGGTAGCGCTTGAGCAGGGTTTCCGTGGTCTGCTCGAGGGTCTGATCCGCCAGTTTCAGGCTCAGGGCGGCGTTTTTCAGGCGCTTGAGCCAAAGCTTGTCCATCTGTGCGCGGGTTTCGACCCAGGGCGCGTCGGCACGGTCGCTGTCGAGGCTTTCGTCCAGGTCGAAGCGCAGGTCATCGAGTCCGTTTTCGAGCGTCCCGATCATGAAGTCCAGGCGTTCATGCACCCGTTGCTGGTAGCGGTTGAAGATGCGGAAGGCGTCTTCCAGGTCGCCGCTGCGCAGGCTTTCATCGAGGGTGGTGCGCAGCGGCTCGAACTCGGCGATGTCGCTGGCATAGAAGTAACTGCGGCTGGGATCGAGGTCTTCGAGGTACTGATCCAGCAGCCAGCCGGAAAAGTCGTCGTTGATCTCGATCCTGTTGTAGTGCTCCCGATTCAGCGAATCGAGCATCTCCAGCATGGTCTGTCGATGAATCGGCTCGGGGGCGAGCTCGATCGGGCTTGTTTGGCTGGCGTTGGCTGTTTGCAGCGTAAACGACAGTACCAGGGCGTACAGCAGGAATTGGATATGGTTGAGCATGTCAGTTCAATGCGTCCCAGTTGGCCAGGGTGGGTGAAACTTGAGACAGGCGGGAGCGCCGGCAAGTTCAACCAGAGCAGACTCTGAGTGTAGCCATCGCCCGTCCTGATGTAAAATCAAGCGTTTAAGCAGACTCGGGGCGGGTGATGATGTATCGATGGGCGGTGGTGACGATGCTGGCGGCGGGGCTGCTGGCCGGGTGTGGCGAAGACGCGGAGCGGGAGGCGTTCCGGCAGCAGCTGGTCGACAAGGCGCTGAATGACGACAACCGCCGTGCCGGCGATGCCTTTCTGGCGGCCAATGCCGCGGAGGAGGGTGGTGTCGCTGCCATCGGGGCTGCAGTATCGCATTCTCACGGCCGGCACCGGTGTCTCGCCGGGGCCGTCGGACGTGGTCCGGGTTCACTACGAGGGGCGTCTGATCGACGGAATCCTGTTCGACAGCTCCCTTGAGCGCGGCGAGCCGGCCAGGTTTCCGCTCGATCGCGTGATCCCGGGCTGGACACAGGGCTTGCAGCTGATGCGTGAGGGCGCGCAGTGGATGCTGTATATCCCTCCGGAGCTCGCCTATGGCGCCAGCAGCCCGATGCCGGCGATCGCCCCGAACTCGACTCTGGTCTTCAAGGTGGAACTGCTTGAAGTTCTGCCATCTCAGTAAACGGGAGTATCAAAGCATGCAGCAATTCAACCGCGAGCTGATGGCGTTTCTGCAGACATCGCCGACACCCTACCATGCCGTGTCCGGGATGGCGCGACAGCTCGAGGCCGGGGCTTCGAGGCGCTCGACGAGCGCGAGAGCTGGCAACTGGAGGCCGGGGGCGTTATTTCACGACCCGCAACGGCTCGTCGATCGTTGCCTGGGCCATGCCGCGGCATCGCTCGCTCGAAGACTCGGGGCTGCGCATGGTTGGCGCTCATACCGATTCGCCCTGTCTCAAGGTGAAGCCCAGCCCCGAGTTGCATCGCCACGGCTACTTCCAGCTCGGGGTCGAGGTGTATGGCGGCGCCCTGCTCAATCCCTGGTTCGACCGCGACCTGTCGATTGCCGGGCGGGTCAACTACCGTTGCCAGGGCGGTGGCCTGGACCATTCGCTGCTCGATTTCGGTCGCCCGGTGGCGGTGATACCCAATCTGGCGATCCATCTCGACCGCGAGGTGAACAGTGGGCGCGCCATCAATGCCCAGACGTTTCTGCCCGCGGTGCTGGGCCGCTCCGGGGCTTCGCTCGATTTTCGCGAGCTGCTGCAACGCCAGCTCGAAGATCAGGGCGTCTCCGGGATCGATGAGGTGCTCGATTTCGACCTGTCGCTCTACGATACCCGGCGCCATCGCTTGTCGGTCTCGAGGAGGAGTTCGTACTGTCGGCGAGGCTCGACAACCTGTTGAGCTGTTTTATCGGTTTGCAGGCGCTGCTGGAAAGCGACACGGCCGAGGGCGCCCTGCTGGTCTGCAATGATCATGAGGAGGTTGGCAGCATGAGTGCGGTCGGGGCTCAGGGGCCGATGCTGGCGCAGGTGCTGGAGCGGCTGTTGCCGCAGCCCGAGGCGCGTCAGCGCATGGTGGCCCGCTCGATGATGATTTCGGTGGACAATGCCCATGCCGTGCATCCGAACTTCGCCGATCGTCATGACGGCAACCACGGGCCCCTGCTCAACGGTGGTCCCGTCATCAAGATCAATGCCAACCAGCGTTATGCGACCAGCAGCGAGACCAGTGCCATCTATCGGGATCTGGCGGCGCGGGAGGAAGTGCCGGTGCAGGCTTTCGTGGTGCGCAGCGATATGGCGTGCGGCAGTACCATCGGGCCGATCACGGCGGCGGAAATCGGTGTGCGAACGCTCGATATCGGGGTGCCGCAGCTGGCTATGCACTCGATCAGGGAGATGGCGGGTACGCGCGATGCCTGGCAGCTGAGCCGGGTCCTGCGTCGGTTCTACGGTGAGGAGCGTCTGGGGGCTGATCGGCGGTCGTGGAGGATCCCTCCGCCTGCTGGTGCTTCGATCGGCAGGTGCCGCCCGGCTGGAGGGGGACCGGGCGGCGCAGGCTGTCCGGCGCGGTATCAGTGGCCGAGCAGGGCTTCGAGGCTTGCGGTGCGCTTCATCTGCACCTTGCTCAGCAGGCTGCGCAGCGCGGCCTTGAGCTTGCGGGCGCGCGCCTGGCGCTTTTCCAGCGTCCGGACCGCTTCCTGTTCGTTTGCCAGGCGCATGAAATATTCGCGCTCGGTTTCGCGGCGGTTGACGTTCGGCCGGGTGGCGAAATCGAAGGCATAAAAGTAGTTAAGGTTCATTGAATCCTCCTTGAGTAATGATCCGGGTCAATCATTACGTCGGTTTGTGTACAGTTCGTTGTCGGAGGCTAGAATACGGATCTGATCGGATGCCGGCAAACGACGCTTTTTCAGCAAAAAGATGAAAAATATTCATCATTATATTTAGCAGTCATCAGGGTCGGGGGTTATGCGCGGCGGTTATGCCGGGGTTATGGGCAAAAAAGAGTGTTGGCGTTTATTGAGTTGAGTTCAGCCAAGAAGGTCGGCCGGACATTCAGGCCCGCAGCGAGTTGTGTCCGGCCGGGGTTCGGTGTCGTCGTCAGCCGAACTGCAGGATAAGCTGGTGATACAGCGGGATGCCGACGATCACATTGAACGGAAAGGTGATTCCCAGCGCTGCCAGCATGGCAAGGCCGATATCGGCAGTCGGAATGGCTGCGCGAATGGCAGCGGGAGCGGCGATGTACGAGGCGCTGGCTGTCAGGCTTGCCAGTATCAGCGCGGTGCCGGCAGGCAGGGCCAGCAGCAGTGCGGTGCTCAGACCGAGCAGCGACAGGGCTGTAGGCGCGGCGAGGGCAAAGGCCAGCAGTCGCCAGTGTTTCAGTGGCAGCGGGCGCAGGGTCTCGGCGGCCACCAGTCCCATCTCCAGCAGGAAGATCGCCAGGACCGCCTTGAAGGCGCCGGTAAAGAGATCGGTGACGGCGGCGCCTTCGAGCGGACCATACAGGTAGCCGATAATGACGCCGCCCGTCAGGAGTACGACGCCGCGATTGGTCAGGGTCTCGTGCAGCAGGCTGGTTTTCGAATGTCCATTGCGGCTGCCATCGGCAAAGCGCCGGAACAGGGCCAGACCTACCATGATCGCCGGCAGTTCAAGCAGTACCAGGTATAGAGTCGCCTGCGAGCCGGTGACCAGCTGATGGCTTTCCGCATAGGCAAGGGCCACAGCGAAGGTGCCGGCGCTGACCGATCCGTAGTGGGCGCTGATGCTGGCGCTGTCGGCCAGTGACAGACCGATGACGGTGCGCAGCAGCGGGAACAGCAGCAGTGGCACGAGAGCGCCGAGCAGTGTCACCAGTACAAGCTCCGGTACCAGTGCAAGGTCGAGCTGGCCGTGCAGGCCCATGCCGCCCTTGAGGCCGATGGTCAGCATCAGCAGCAGGCTCAGGGTGTCATAGGCGGCCCTGGGAATGTTCAGGTCGGACCTCAGCAGTCCCGCCACCAGGCCAAGCAGAAAAAACATCACGACGATATCCGGCATTCTCCGGTCTCCATGCAGCGATTCGGCGCCGATTCTGCCGGTGAATCCGTATTGCATCTAATTAAATATTTAGCTTATATGTATAGATAATTATCTATGGCGGACAGCGAATGAATCTGCGTCATCTCACCTTTCGTCTGCTCGAGGTCTATATCGCCACGGTTCGTGCCGGTTCGGTGACCGCGGCGGCCCGGCAGCTGCATCTGACCCAGCCGACCGTGTCTCAGCAGCTGAAGCGACTGGCCGAGGCCGCGGGAGAGCCTTTGCTGCGATCGGGCGCTGGCGGTCTCGAGCCCACGGAAGCGGGCGCCGAGCTCTATCGTGCCGCTCTGGATGTGACCGGTCGCTTCGATGACTTCCAGGACTATCTGGCGGAGCTGCGCGGCGGCCAGCGCGGGCGTTTCAGTATTGCGCTGGTCAATACCGCCCAGTACGTGTTGCCGCGCATGCTGGGGCCCTACAGCCATGCCTATCCGGAAGTTGATGTCACGGTGCAGATCGGCAATCGTCAGCAGCTGCTCAGTCGTTTCGAGCGCCAACTGGACGATATCTACGTCTTCAGTCATCCGCCGTCCCTGGAACATGCGCTGGCCGCCCGTTTTTTGCGCAATCCGCTGGTCATGATCGCGCCAGGGTCCCATCCGCTGGCGCAGCGCGAAGTGGTGGCCGTGCGGGACCTCGCCGCAGAGCGGTTTCTGTTGCGCGAGCCGGGATCGGCGACGCGGATGCTGTTCGAAAGCTGGCTGCAGGGGCAGGGCATGCAGCTGTCCGGTGCTCTGCAGATGGCGAGCAACGAGGCGATCAGAGTGGGCGTGGCGTCCGGAATGGGGCTGGCCGTGCTGTCGCGGCACGTGCTGCCGGATGTCCATCCCGGGCTGGTGGTGTTGCCGGTGCGGCATTTCCCCATCGACAGTCACTGGCACTTCATCGTGCGTCGCGACCGGCGTATGCCTCATGCGGCGCGCGGCTTTCTGCAATTCGCCAGTGACAGTGTCGAGAGTTGTCTGCCGACCGAGTTCGTCTGCAACGAGATTCCGGGGTTGCTGGCCTCGCTCGAGAAGTCCTGACGGCTGTCGGTGAATGGATAATGGCCGGATGGGGTGGGCCGTCCCGGCTTTATCGGAGGCTCCAGGGCTTAAGAGGGTGGCGTCATGAACCGCTGCAGGATCGCTCGGTGCGATCTGGCTTAGTCGGCTTTGTGCCTGTTTTTTGCCTCTATCCACTGGGCCATGTACTGCGTGCTTTTCATGGTGTGGTGACGCAGCATGGCGCCGGTAAAGTTCTTTAGCCGGTGCTGATCGATCGTGCGACCGAGCGTTTCCAGGCGCGCCATCAGTGACTGGGCGTGAGGTTCAAATGCGAAATGGCGGTTGTGCAGACGAAAGCCCTGCTGCTGGCTCTGCAGCCATTGCTCGGGATCGCGGTACAGGGCAACAGCGGCGGTAGCGAAGGTTTCGGGCGTATCGGCTACGGGTCCGGGCCAGGTGCCGTGCTCGTCGGCCATCCCTTCTGCACCCACCGTTGTGGTAACGCAAGGGTGCCGCAGGCCAGGGCGTCGGCCAGCTTTCCCTTCAGGCCGGCACCAAAGCGCAGCGGGGCCAGGTTCACGCGTGCCTGCTGCATTACGTCCTGTGCACTCTCGGCCCAGCCCTTGATCCTGAAGCCCTGTTTGGCATTGTCGAGGGCGGTCGCCTTTGGTGGGGGTAGGCGCCGTAAATATGCAGCTCGGCCTGCGGTAGCTGGCGTCGTATCAGGGGCCAGATCGCCTGCTGTAGCCAGAGCACCGCGTCCCAGTTGGGCGCATGGCGGAAGTTGCCGATTGCGATGAAGTGATTGCGCTGATCCCTGTGGGGCAGCATGGCCTGCTGTTCCGTATTGACCGGTTGCAGCATAAAGGGCGTGTATTGCAGCAGGGCCGGGTCGACCTGGAAGGTCGATGTCAGCAGCTGG
This sequence comes from Marinobacterium aestuariivivens, assembly GCF_042661465.1. Taxonomy (NCBI): domain Bacteria; kingdom Pseudomonadati; phylum Pseudomonadota; class Gammaproteobacteria; order Oceanospirillales; family Oceanospirillaceae; genus Marinobacterium; species Marinobacterium aestuariivivens. The sequence goes on from NZ_JBHSWE010000001.1 coordinate 4,276,644, forward strand.
ATCTCCGCCCGGGAGATCATCAGCGTCAGATCGCTGCGCAGTATGGCGGCGATTTCTCTTTTGGCATGATCCGAGAAAAGCAGCTGGGGCGCGACGTCGGTGGTGACCTTCCCGCTGAGCTTGACCGCTGCATGGCGTGCGTGGCGCATGCAGGAGAGGTCTTCGGTATCCAGGACCCGTAACGCTTGTGGGCAGTGCGACTCTACCCGCCAGCCAAACTGCTCTTCCATCATGAAACGATCGAACAGTACGATGTCCGGCTGCAGCGTGCGGACAAAAGTGTCGAAGCTGGAGCAGTTCAGGGCGATGCTTTGTTCGCTGATGCCTCGCGCAGGCAGGTCGGTGCGGTGAATGCTTTTCTCGGCGGGGCTGGCAAAGGTAATCTTCCAGTCGTGCTGGCGAAAGCAGTCGAGCAGGGCAAGCATGCGATAGCCCGCAGCGCTGGAGGCCGGCTCAGGCCATACGTAGCCGATAACTAGCAGATTCATAACAGTGTTTTTCGGGTATGGGGTTGGCGTTTGTTTGCGGCAGGGTCTGCCGGGGGTATGGTATGAAACATGCGTTGCAGGGTGAATCGTGGCTCAACAAGATGGCGTAGAGAGGCGACACGGACGGGCAGGTCCAAGATGGTCGAATCCCCTTCGGGGCTTCTTATTCCTCTGTGCGGCATGGTGGAAATGCTTTAAACCGAGACTGGCATTGCAGAGGAGAAGATGGCAAGAAAATGGTCGGAGTGGAGTCTACCGAAAAGCCAGCGTAAGTCAATGATAATACGATGGTATCAGTTAGAAATATTTCATTAGTGCCCCCGCATATGCCCCCATTTTGTTCATGTTAAACCGAACTGAGGCGAAAAAGTTTCAAGCGGGGGACTGAGTTGCTGGATTCAGCACGAGGAAGACAGGCGTCTGGCTTGAGCTTCGATTTGAGGTTTAAGGGGTAAACTGGAGCCTTTCCCTCCATTATTTGGGCTAGGTATGGTCAGAGGATGCCAGACCCATCCCTTCATGAGAATCCAAACTGATGAATCTCATGGTGGCGCTGTAGCTTCTGCTCGGGCACGACTTCATTCCAGGTGTTGCTATCGAAGAAAGCTCCTTTTACCTCGAATTTCGAAACCTTTGGTGCGGCAAGCCCAACGTTGGCCTTCCACTGACCTGCGTCTGCCTCGGTCCGCCACCTATCGACATCCAGATCTTTGGAAGGGCCTGCCAAGCATAATTGACTTTCATCTGGCCAAATTTTTGCGGAAGAAGCAGTCAGACGCTGTTCCACGTCCTTTGTACTCATGTCTCCCGCAGGATGCCTCTGGATAAACTCTAAGAGTATCGGGTACAGCGACTCAATCAGCAGGAGATTGGCTTCCATCCCTCGCTCAGGACTTTCCCAGAACTGTGCTCGATAGCCCCATGGTCCGTTGAAAAGTTGGTCGCCGGTATCTTGAAGTTCAATAGTAAATATCGGCCGCCAACATCCGATCAAACTCGAATCACTACCTGTATCCTTTTTGGCTTTCACGACTTCAGCCTCAACGCACACCCGACTGATAAGCTCATCAAACGACCCCGGCTCTGCCAAGGCTTTGCGCCGGTCGGTAGAAACCTGATCTGTGTACTTCCAAGCTTCCAGAATGTCCGTCATAGCTATACTCCGTCGCCTATCATCGCGACAGGATAGCACTGCCGAGAACGTGGCATGAAATCTAGCGAGACTGCCCCGGACTTTCTCAAAGTCATCCAGCGCCTTGTGGCCAAGGCGATTGCCAAAGCACATGCCTGCGAACTCAAGTTTGAGATGCGGGTCACTCCCGTGCGGCATCAGCAATATGGCAGCCAGATTGCCCATCCCTTGGTGACCAGCTGAATGCAGCCGGCATCATTTGCTATGTCCGTGTTTGGACCGGTGTAGGGCGTTGCGGCGTGTTTGAAGTCGTAATAGATCCGCAGTGAGCTATCCTTACCGCGTCACTGACTGACAAAGTCAGATCGCACAGGAGGTGCGCTTTGTCTCACGACCGTAATCCAAACCACATTCGCCAGCTCTCAAAGGCTGCATTAACATTTGTGTTCATGGCGGTGGCTGGTTGTAGCTACAACGTAGATTCGACCAAGACATATGAGTCGTCTGGTGTGACTCGTCTGTATGATTACCCGAATGATCGTGGATACGAGAACCTCGGGCTGCATGCCTGGGGCTTCTACCGCATCGGATTCGCGGAGCCTACCCTTGCAAGAGTGTGGGACTCGCTATCCGAAAAGGTCAAAGATCTAGGAGGCAACGCCTGTATCGTCCGTCACGAAGAGGTTGGTAATATTTCGGCTCGGACCCTCGAGGTGACATGCGAGGTACTTCGAATCTCTCAAGCTCACTAGCGATACCTGATTCTCCGCAGGCAAAACGATCGAGCGGGATGCTTTGATCCAAGCGTCCCGCCATGCTGACCTGCATTTCCAATTTGGGGGTCAGGTTACCGTAGACCGCCTGAGCGCCTTCTCGATCAGCATTCCGTAGTAGTCACCCTCGATCACATATACCAGTGCCTGGCGCCTGAGATGTAGTGGGCGGAGCTCTGTAAGCTCGCGATCAATCCAGGCGCCTAGGTCCAAGTCTGACGGGCAGGGGTGGTCGGCTTCGAGAATGGCAGCGAGGCGCTTCACCTCGCAGTAGAGTGGTTCAGACATATCCGTGTCTCCTGTGTGAGCTCGTCCTGAGCATATTTCAGGATAGATCAGGTGAGGGATGGGTGCCCGAGATCTTTTTAGTCGGAGCTGACGAATTGGTTACGATGCCCTTGAATTTTCTCTATACGCCTCGATCGCTCTCTTTCCCACTGATCGATCAGGTCCTGTTTCGACCATGCCTCGAACAGCTGACGCTGCTTGCGACTGATCTTCATCCCATAGCGGTCTTCCATGTAGAAGTAGATCCTTGCCACGTCACCGCGGACGTTCTCCGCTGGCTCAGCTACCCGGGCCTTGAAGTCGACCTCGAAGTCACACTGGCCATAGGCGCGCGGCTCGCCCTCGATCATCCCGTAGCGGAAGTTGCTCCTGTCACCGTTCAGTTCGCCCACTGTGGGTACCAGGTTGTAGAGATCTGCTTCCATGGCTCGAAACGTTGGGTCTTTCTTGCAGGCCTTGCGGCCGCCATCTTGCCAGCACTGGAGCTGGTGGCCGAATTCCCAAGCCGGAACAACGTGCTCCCACTCGATACGGCCGGAACGGTTGGCATTCTTACGGGGCTCTAGGCCGCAACTTGTCGCGTCCGGAGTTAGGCGCGTTCGGTTTGGCTTACCCGGGACCGGCGCCTCAGCGTAATCGCAGCCGCAGTAGAAAGTTTTCTGGTTGCCGGAATAGATTTGGTCTGCCAACGCCCGCTTGGCTTGTGAGAATGAGGAGGGAAGCTCTGCTAGCCCTGCAGTTGGTAGGACGACTAGGGCGATTGTAACAATGTAACTTTTCACTGTTTTCTTCCTTGAAGGGATTTTTGGCAGGCAGACGTCTACCATACTTTGGATTTCCTATCCTAATCAACTACTTACATCTAAGATGACACCAAGTCCTGCCATTATGCTATGATCAAATAGAGAGATAGGATTAGTTTTCATACAAACCTCACAGATGAACTTGGAATAGTGATATGAGGCGTAAAAGGCAGCGGTCGAGGGTGTTTATCGCTCCAGACAGAGAAGTAAACGAAGTTACGCTCGACGCATTGAGTTCTCAGATCATTGCTGTTGGCGCTCGTGATGTTACTATTGTACGTGTAAATCGTGCCACAGCGGATCGCGCCATGAAAAAAGCTATGATTGGTCATTTGAAAAGACGTAGAGATGAGAATGATGAGAATGACCTTGTAGAAGCACTCATCTAAATGAACTTTTCTTACGATACTGTTTAGTGAATAGCAGGTAAGTTGATGAAGCAACAGGCCACGGAAGGTCAGGCTGAAGATATTCAGCCGCAAATTTCAGATCACAATCCAATTCTTCGAAAGTTGATTATTGAAGAGGACGATCTTTCTCTTTCGTTAATAGGGCGACTAGCGTACGCAGAATATAAAATACAGAAGTTTGAGTTTTTTCGTGATACCGAAGTTAACGAAGGTCGATCTCCTACTTGTGAGGAGCTAAGAGGCTTTCTTAGGAACTATAATGATCGGAGATTAGATCAGCTGCGTTCGGAGGCTGAGCAAACTTTATTTGAGTTTGCGGACGAAATCTCGCAGCAATTTCTGACAGAGCAAACACGAAACTCCGCAGTACTAAGGGAAGTAGAAACTTCCAATAAAAAATTTAAGGGTGAGTTGGATGTTGTAAAGACTCACATTACAGATAGAACCAGTAATAAGACTGGTTTTTTCTTGGGTGTCGGGGCTTCTATTGCTTCTACATTTGTTCTAGCTATATTGCTTGCCATAATTGGCGCATCTAGCCATAAATCAAACTTTGGAAAGCTTTATCGAGCAATTGTTCTAAATGAAGGAACAATAACATTTCAGCCATACTCAACAGATGACTCAAACTGAATAATAAAGTTAATAATTTTGAAACAGCTGGTTTCGATAGACTGATATACGTTAGATATCCGGTAGGATTTGCGATTGATTAATTGCGTAAATCCTGCGATCGTTATCCTGTCTGCCCCGGACTGTTAGCGGCATTGCACAGGAGGTGCGCCTTGCCAATCGAACATCACCCAACCCGGCTCCGGCAGCTATGAAAAGCGGCATTGCCTCTTATGCTCTTGGTGGTAATTGGTTTTAGCTACAACGTAGATGCCACTAAGACGTACGACTCGTCTGGTGTGGCTCGTCTGTACAATTACCCAAACGATCGTAGTTACGAGATCCTTGGGCTACATGCTTGGGGTTTCTACCGTGTCTGTTTTTCGGAGCCGACACTAGCGCGAGTATGAGATTCGCTGTCTGAAAAGGTCAGAGGCTTGAGCGTCGCCTTGGGCGAGTAAGCTTACCGTGGTTCCGCATGGTCGTCAGTGTCAATAGAAAGAACCTGAGATACGTAGTTTAAGAGGGAAATTGCTTTTAGGCCGTTTTTCCGGGTGCCATAGTCTAACGATTCTCCATGAAGCACCATGTGTCTGTTCAGTCCAGTGAAATTAGTGCCCCGCTCCTTCTCCGATGCGGAAACTGGTAGGACTGTGGCGAGAGGGCTAAGAAGCGCATACGTAAAGTTATCTGAGGCGAATTGGCTCACATATGTTGCAGTTCTAGGTTTTGGCTGCTTCCTGTCTTTCATGAATAGATAGTCTCCAGCTACCTCCTTGCAGATGCCATCTATTTGAGCTAGAAGTACCGGAATTGCTAGCTCGTAAGCTTCTTTTCGATGGGCGTCAAGCGCCGAAGAAATAAGGTCGCTGCGATGTGGAAATCGAGTTGCTACCGATGCTTGTATTTTGTTCATACGGCCCTCGAAATACTCGATCAATAGTGTTTCGGCGCTGTCAACTCTTCCAGTCGAGAACTCTTCTTCCAAGTGCCAAAGCATTGGCATTTCCATTTCTAGGTCTGGATACCACCCGTGGCTTCCCAGTAGAAGAAGTACATTTTGCGTGCGCGGAGGAAGTTCGTCGAAGCTTTGCTTCAGCTGCTCAATCGCTGGGCCTAGTGATTGACTAAATATTTTTTGTAGTTTTTCTGCAGGCTGTATTAGTTCAGGAAGTTGGGGTATGCGGATGGATGGTATTTGTAGAGCTTCAAGGTGATGGGAAATGTCTTCTAGCTGAGTAGTTAGAGGTTCACAAGCTCTTATTATCTGTAACTCGGTATCAGCGAGTTTCTTGTTGTATGAATTTAACGCTTCAAACCAAGTAATTGGTGGTACCTCAGGCGTAGAAAAAGTGGGCTCGCTCGCTAAATCTGAGGCTTCGTTCAGGTCGTCAAGAGAAGTCTCGGAAGTGGCGGGCAAATCATCCTTATGTTGATCATTCATTGGGCCACCTATTTACTCCTTGCTTGTATCGGTTGTGAAGAAGATGATGCCTGGCGCCGATTAATCCAAGCGAGAACATCCTTCCGTTACGATTTTCTGGGTGCTTGCCAAAAGTATACTGATTTTTTGAGAATCAGTCTTTTAGTGACTCCTACACTTCTGTTTAGTTCCTGCTTTTTTGCTGCGAAAGATTTCTAACAGGGTTTGCAGTTCCCGGAGGTCGGCGCGAACCATAGTCAATGGCCTAATGCTACCAATCCCGCTGTTCTTGGCTGTTGAGCGGAGACAGCCGGGGGATTGCGCTTCGGCTTGTACTTTTACTGATATGAGTCTATCCAAAGATATGATGGTGTTTATCAATGGAGATGCAGCATGAGTGGGCGTATAACTGTGTTGATCGACGGGGCGGTAACGTTTGTCTCTGACTTGTTTAACAAGACACTGAGGGATGATGCGCGGGGCATCGACGAGGACTTCGATTCGGTCGAAGAGATGGATAGTTGGGCAGAGCGTAATATAGATTGGGACGATATCGAAAAATAGCCTTCCAAGGACAAGCGTCGAGGGGCTGCAGCATGCTGAAGCCCCTTTTTATGCGCGAGGCGTTGCCAGCTTGTGGGCCCGCCTATGTCGGTTTATGTTCAGTGCTGCAGTCAAAGCTGTTTCTCGGTGTTACCTGTGGTCGTGTTAGTCTTCAATTGTGGCTTCTGCATTCTCGTAGTCATTCTTCTACTTTTTTGCACGTGTAAATGCGGCCTCCCAGGACGCCGCGTGGGGGTTGTTTAATTGGCCATAGACCGCGCTGCGATTTGGGGTTTTGCTATGGTTCGGTGATCGGGATGCCGGCCGCTTGCCGGTCTTTGCCTGCATGCCGGCCCAGAACGCCCGGGCCTGCGCGGTCGCCTGTCCCGATGCTGTGCCGCTGATATGGGTGGCGAAACCCCACTCCAGCGCCTCTTCGGCGCTCAGGTAGGTGTCTCCCTGGTCCAGCAGGTCATTCAGCTGGGCTTTGGTCTTGCCGGTCGTGCTGGCGTAGATGTCGACCATTGAACCCTTGAGCTTGCCCAGCGCCGTTATAACGTCCTCGAGTTGCTGCTCGTTGTAGAAGCCATCCAAGCCGGCAGAGGGCTTGTGCAGCATCACACTGGTACCGGTGGCCATTTCGCGGCGGTCGCCGGCCATCAGGATCACGGATGCGATGCTCGCCGCGATGCCTGTCACACGGACATGCACCTTGGCCTTGTGGTTCTTCAGGTAGTTGTAGATCCGGACGCCGGCGTAGAAGTCGCCGCCCCGGCTGTTGAGGTCAAGGTGGATCTCTTTCAGGTCGCCCATGGCTTCAATGGCGTCGATGAATGCCCTGGCCGATTGCACGCCGGCTTCTTCGTTGTACCAGTCCGGCAGCCAGTCGCTGCCGATGTCCTTGTCGATCACGACTTTGCCCACGCCATTACCGGCCGCTTGGGCGGTGAACCAGGTGGCGGTGCTGTTCTTTCTGCCCCCGGTGCCCGGGAAGTTGGCCTTCATATTCATGGTGGTTACTCCTCCGGATCCGGTCCGGTGTCGTCGATGGTTTCGGGCGTCTCGTCGGTGTGGGTTGCGAGCACTGTTTGATAGAGGTGTTCGCGCTGGGCGTCGCAGATTTTCATGATGTGCTCGACAGCTTCGGGACGGAGACCACAGTCGCGCTCGAGGACATCAGGGATACTGTCCAGTAGATTCGCGATGGCTTTGGCCAGCAGGCTCATCTCTCGGTGAACCTCATCCGTTGGAATGAGCAGACCCATCTGCACCTCGACCTTCAGTCGTTCATTCTCGGACTGGTACCAGGCTCGCCGATCGGTGGGGATCATGTCGTCGGGCTTCTGGCCGCCGACGATGACGTTGCCATATAGGGCCGGGGCTACGTCCTTGAGTGCGTAAACAGGATGGGTTGCGCGAGTGCCGGACGGCTTGACCAGGGCGTCTTCGAGCCGGCGCAGGACTGTCTTCCGATCCATGCAGAACACCCGGGCAATCCTGCTGATTGACCACTGATGGGCGTCATCGATGTCGTTCACGTTGCTGTCCATGTTCCGCTCCTGTCGCAGAAGTCAATCCGCGACCCTCCAGCCCAATTACTCTAAGTGTTTGAAATAAAACAAATAAATAAACCTGATGGGGAGGCCCATAGGACCCGAAAATTTCTCGAAAACCGCGAGCTTGCTCCGCCCGCGCGGTTGGCTGATTTTCCTAGGGTCCCATCGGCTTTCTGTCCCTATGGCTCTCTCCCTTTCTCCCTGCTGCGCCTTCTCTTCTCGCCAGTACCAGACAGCCATTCATGCTTACCGCATCTCCTGCGGCTTCTCACAGCGCCACAGGCCCATACCCCTGATTACCGCTTTTCCTGCTTGGGTGCCCAACAGACGCGGTGCGGCTCAGGAGGTACGCCACATGGCCGGCATCCCGCCCCGCGCTGTCGGACTCAACTTGAAGTAACTCGATATAATCGTGGTGATTTTCACTACATCAGTTCGATTTTATGGTTATAAGTTATGAATTGATGTGAAATATGTAGTGGTTTAATCTAATACCTCTCCTGTTGTTTTATCCCGCCCAGCTATCCTCCAGTGGCCAAGGCGGGATTTTTTCGTGGTAGGTGGAGGGGAGAGCCCAGGAGGACCACCAACCCGGACCCTCGCGCCCCCTATTCGTCGCCGTCCGGCTCGATCGGATAGCCGATGCTGACCAGAAGCTTGTTCACCCCTTTGCGCACCTCACTGTCATCAGGGCGGATCCGGCCGGTGTTGACCCCGTAGATGTGTGAGTATTCTTTGGTGTCGATCTCGAGGCATACGCCGCTACTCATGCAGCTATTCTCTGCTCGGAAGCGATTCATCAAGTCGTGGGCTTGTGCCGCATTGCTCAGTTCCACCTTGATGCTGTCGATTGCCAGGTTGATGCGCTCAACAGCCGCGTCCTGCTCTGCCTTGCCATAGAGCCCGACCATGATGCGATGCGTCTCGCGAGCCTGCTCGAGCTCAGTCTCGATTGCCTCGATTCGGCGGCCATACCCGGAGACTGCGGCCTTCTGCGATGCGGCGGCGTCCTCGGCCGCATTGATCTTGGCGCGTACCTGCTTGAGGTGCTTCTCAGCCTTATCGACATCAGCCGGCGTGCTCTCGCCCAGATCGACGCCACTGGCGGCCAGTTCGTAGGCGGACAGGGCCTGCTCCAGTTCGGCCTTCATGGCATCAGATGGCCCGGTGTCGCTGCTCTCGGCGTTATCGCGGGCAACCTTGATCTTGAACAGCTTCTGCTCGAGCGCGGTTACCGCCCCGTAGGACTTCTTGATGTCGGCTTTCGCAACAGCCGGGGGATTCTCGATCAGAGCATTGAGTTCCGCCTGTAGCTCGTCGTTCCGCTCCTGGAGGGGGAGGCCTTCTCGGCGAACTCGACGGCGACCTTGCCACGCCTGACATCCTGCTCGATGCGCTGCTGATCTTCCTTTTTGTTGCGGGGATAGATCCGGGTTTCGTATCGGCCCCGGGGGCTGTATAGAATTCGAGTTCCTTTTCGCTGTTTTTGAGCCGGCCCTCCGCCTGTTGCAGCTCAGTCCGCTTTTCACTGAGTTCGCTGCCGATGGTGTTGATCTCGGCCCGTAGTTCCTTGATACGCTGGTCCCATTCGATCGGTCCCTGCTTGGTTTTGCCTGTCGGTTTTCGAAGTATGCTCATGGTGGTTTTCCTCTCTTGCTGGATATGGGCCCACTATCAGGCCCGTCTTTCAAAACGTGCTACTGATAGGGGCGTCAGATCCCCAGGAGGAACTGGCTTTGATCGCCGATTGCCTTGATGTGAATCTTCTCGATGATTTTAAACATGAAGGCTTCGATTTCCGGCTCCAGCCCATCCGCCTGAATCGTGATCAGACCGTCACCGTTCTCGAGTGCAGCCGTGCGCGCCTCCATCTGGTCGATGAGCGCCTCGGTCAACTTCTTCTGCAGGTCCAGCGCTTCCTGTCGGCGCTGGTTCTCCAATTCGATCTGGCGTTCGATCGCCCACTTGGTGCTGAAGTCGAGGTCGTCATTGGTCAGGAAGCCGAACAGTTCACCGAGCAGCTGGCCGGTCGACTCGATCGCGGTGTTGATCGTGTCGATAATCGCGACGGCTTTCTCGGTGTCGGACTCGATCTCAGCCAGGTTGAGCTTGAAGACGAACTCCATGGCCTGGAGGCGCTCATCACTCGCCAGTTTCTCCAGGGCCAGCTGGTAGTCCTGGGTGGCCTTCAGCTGCTCGAGGCGGATCTCGAGTACCTCCTGGGCGGTGACCTGGGCCTCGAGTTCGGCCTGTGACATCTCGCGGGTAGAGTCGGCAGCTTGATCGGTCGCAGCATAGGTTTTCTCGATGGCCGCGACGTACAGCTCCCGCTCATCCGTACTGAGGGCTGCGCGTTCCTCGAGCGACATCAGGCGGAAGGCTTCGGTGAGTTCTTTGGTCGACTCGGTGGCAAGATCCGCGACCTTGGTTTGTTCCGAGACAGCCTCGACAATGGCGTCGTAATCCTTCGCAGTTTCGGCAGCGGCGGCGCCTGCATCTTCCTGCGCCTGGTTCTGCGCCATCAGCCGGCTCACGTAGTCGTTCGAGGCGGTTTCCATCGCCTTCAGACCGGCCTCAATAGACCCGTAGTGCGCGACCGTGGTGGCAGCGACTCCATATGATTCGATGAACACCTCGTTGAGATGACCAACGTTTTCGCCGAGCTCTTTGGCGCGGACGACCGCTTCTTCCCAGGTGCTGGTCTCTGCGAATGCCTTGGTCCAGTTCTCGGTGCTCTGACGATTCTCGTCGATGACCCCGCTGAGCTTGAACACATCGGCAGCAAAGTCGCCCAATACGATCGACGCACCCCCAACTGCTGCAATCAGGCTCGCCGGATTGGTAGCGATTACTGCCGCCATGCTGGCGAAACCGGCAGTTGTGGCCCCCAGGTACTTCGCGCCGGCCAGGGTGAGAACCACACTCGAAAGACCGTTCAGGGCATCGCTGGCATAGCCAAGGATAGGCAGAAGCGTATTCACGATTTGCGATAAGCCGAGCACTTCCCCCACAAAGGTCTTGAAGGCGTCATCGGACTCGTTGACCTTGACGATCATTTCGCCGATCCATCTGACAAACCCCGCCAACTTGTCAGCAATACCCGCCGACACCCGGGTCAGTGACTCGAAGCTATCGACGATGAATTGGACGGCAATGGCAAGGTCTTCAGGCTTGGTCAGGTCCAGGCCTTCAAAAATACTGCCGAACTCTTCGCGCAGCAGGCCCAGTGCATCCAGCAGCCCCCTAAAGTCGACTTGGCTCAGCGCCTCGGGTAGTGCTTCTGCTACTCCCTTGAGGAACTCGGTCAGATCGGCGGAAAGCGCCTCGAGCTCGTCATAAATCGGTTTGAAGGCCTCCGGGTTCACGCTGGGCGAAATAGCCTCGAATACCTTGCCGAGCTGCTCGGCGATGTCGCGGTAGTCGTCCAGCAGCGGGCCGCCAAACTCTGCCAGGGTGGCGGTGATGTTGTTGATCAGCTTCTGGTTGATCTTGCTGAGCTGCTCGACCATGTTGTCGTAGGCGTTTACGACAATCCCGGTCCGTTCTGCCATGGCATCCTGTGCGTCGGCATAGCGGCCGGCATTATCGTTCGCCAAAGCCAGGGCGCCCTGTAGCGCCTCAACCGAGCCGAACAGCTCCGCCATTGCCTGCGCGTTGCCGCCGGTTGCTTCATAGAGTTTCGCGAAAACTGCATCGAGCCCGTCACCCTGAACTGTGACGCCATCCAATGCAGCGGTCAGTTCGTCGGACGGCTTTAGGAGCTCAGTGAAGATTGCCTTCAGCTTGGTAGTCGACTCAGAGGTGTTGCCGGTGTAGATGGTCAGTGCAGCCAGCGCTGCGGCCAGATCATCGAAGGGCACCTGTGCAGCAGCAGCGATGCCGGTCACCTGCCCTAGGCTGGCGGTCAGTTCCGGCATGGTGGTCTGGCCCTTTTGTACAGCGGCAAACAGAACGTCCGAATAATCCGCTGCTTCCGATGTGGCGGCTCCATAGGCATTCATCGCGCCAGCAACCAGCTTGGTCACCTCGACCAAATCAGCGCGGCCGGCGACAGCCAGTTTCTCAGTCTCGGCGACCAGCGAGATGGCGTCATTCCAATCGGTACCGGTTGAAATGGCCTGATAGACGGCACCGTTGATCTCTTCGATAGAAGATACTGAGCCTCTGGAGAAGTCGAGGATCTGCCCCTCGAGACTACCGACCTGATCAGCGGTGCCATTGAACAGCGTCCCGATCTCGGCAACCGACTCTTTGAACTGACCGGCTTCGTTTACCGCTACACCGATGAAGGCCGCCCCGAGTGCCAGGGCTGACGCTTCTGTCGTGAGTATCGTGCTCGAGAGGTTGGCCAAAGGGCCGGTGATGTCACCGACGGAGGATTGAAGAGTATCGAGGTCCCTGGCGACTGATTGAACCGACGCGCTGGTCCGGTTCTCGCCTGCGAAAATGATCTCGATGGTTTTTTGCAAGTCTGCCATGGTCGCCTCCCTGCTCAGTGAATAGGGCCGGGAGCGGCGCCAAGATGATCTGTAAGGAGCTTGAAGCAAGCATCCTTGCCCGTCTCAGAAATCACGCCTAAACGGCACGACTCATTGAGAAAGATTCGAGCCAATGCAGGCGACATCTTCGTTGCAGTTGCCGCCATCATTCCGAGAATCTGCTGCTCTGATGCACCATTGGAGATGTAGAAATTTATTAACTTCATGCCAATGCGAGCCGCGAGCGGAAACTCGATTCGACCATCCGGGGATTTCATGGCGGCGAGGATGGCTTCCTGATCTGCCGATTTGCTTGTCATGCTGCGGCTCCGTCTGATTTCAACTGCTGCTCAAATGCCTCGATGTCAGCAACAGACCAACGGTTCTGGCGCCCAAGGCGGATGGGATTCGGAAAGCGGGGATCACTGCGCATCTCGTAAAGGAGCTGGGCTCCAGCCTGCCAGCGAGTTTGGAGCTGGTGAGCAGTCAGCCATTCGGCGCCAGCTGGTACAGCGTCGCCAGTATCTTGCCGACCGAAATCAAGGGATTGGCCGCGCCTTTCCATGAATTCGCGCAGCTCGCTGATAGGATAAAAGACACGATGACCGGCCTTGACGTACGGTATGAAATGGGGAGATTCAGGTGGTTCGTAGCGGTACCGTGTCAAGGTATCGGGTTTGAGGCCAAGCAAGCGGGCAGCCTCGCACGCAGGCACACAATCGTCACCGGAAATGTTGACTGTGTGAGTGGTGTGATTTTTTTGAAATGATGCTGTGTTCATAGTCATTCCACCCGTTTCAATGTGTCTACGGGATAGAATGACGGTTATATTTTGGCCAAGCCTATCGCTTTGCCAAATCCATCAAAATATTTTTTACGATCCGTCTTAGGCTTCTGTGACGAAGCACCTCATCTTCGTATTTCATGAGGGCTTCCGCGATCTTGCTATGGTTTGAAGAGATGCTGGGATCCTTAGCTATTATTTCCTCAACCCGCGATTCCCTAACCCTGTTCCTTTCGTCTGATGCGGACGATACTTCGTTATTGTGATCATCGAGAGCCTGCTTCGACTTAATCCTTACAGCCACGTCCGGCTCGTACTTATAAACTGTCGCATGGGCAAGATCATGCCCCAGATTCATCGACGCCTCTATAAGCAGCAAAGCAGACGCGGGATCCTCGATCCTGCCAGTAGCCTCAACAACGACTTTGACCTTTATGAGTATCCTCATGGCGAAAGTCTGCTTTTCTGATAGCAGGACCTCTCCGACCACCCAGCCTTCATTATGCAGCTTATTTATTTTTCCTGGCATGTATCGGGGTAGTTGGTTCGCGATTCGGTGGAGCTCGTTCATGGCCAAATGGGGATATGTCGGGTCGAGCCAATCAGGCTTTTCCAGGTCCAGCTTGTACATTTTCTTCAGCTCGTCCGGAAGCCTACGCCAAGCCTCTCCACAAACCCCCGATATGAAGTTGACCAAGCGGGCGCCGGCAGCCTCCGCAGAGCCAAACTGTTCGAACTCTTCTTCGCTCAACGATTTCGTAGTTGTGGGGAAGAACAACGACGGCATGGCCGATTCCTTTTTCTCCGACAAGGGACTCTCCATTGGTTAATCAGAGTGATACTACGGTAGCAGGTTGCAGGCACTGCTCTCGTAAATCTTTCGACTCACAACCGGGAAGCTATCGGTGATAATCATGAGTAGATCACAAGATAGCGTAGCTCCCAGCCTACTTGCTGGGAGCTTCTCCGCGTGTTCCCTCGCCAGGGCATCCCCACTCAGTGCCTCGTCTCCCACTGGAAGATGTTCAGTAGAAAGTGCGCAGCCACCTGGTAATCTATAAAGGTGTCCGCCAGAAGGATTAATGAAACTACGAAAAATGGCTTTATAGTACAGCCAGAAGGATTAATCAGTTCCGCCAGAAGGATTAATGATTTCATTTACAGTTCCCCCAGAAGGCTTAATCAGTTCCGTTAGAAGGAGTAGGCAAAATTTAAGGATTCACCGTTTATTCGCTGAACTCTCGCTTTCAGCTGGTCGCAAATCCCGTCCAATTCCTGTCCGCATTCGATGCGGACACTTTGCGGACATAGTTCGTCTTACTTCCGTCACACGTTGTGCGTGACACCGGTAACGGTCGGGTAACGCGACGGGCGTTACCTCAGCGTTACTCCCTGAAGTCCCGGTAAGGCTTGCTACCGGTAGGGCTTACGTCGAGCTTGCCGCCGCATTCGTGGATTGGCTGCCAGGTGATCGCGTAAAGGTTCGGCCCAATGCCGCGCCCGCCGACTTTCGTCTGAACCAGAAGTCCTAGCTTGATCAGCTCGGTAAGGGCTCTGGTCCGCGTGCTGTCCGAGGTCCAGCCCCGGGACGACATGATGCTCCGAGTACACTGCAGATCACCGTTGTTGCGGCCGTTGAACTGAGCGCCGATATCCAACAGGAGCTTCGCTGCCGTGCCTGACATTGCGATAAAGTCAGGATGATTCATCACGCAATCAGGCAAGCCGAAAAAACCCTTGTAGGTTATCGCCAGGCTCGATTTACCTTTGCCCGGTTTCTTCTGCCGCGTATATGTGGCCGCCATAGGCTCACCGCTGCTTGTAGAACTTGATGAGAGCTTCGGCCTTCTTGATGCTGTCCGGCGCGAGTTTGTACCGGGTGAAGTAGACCGAACCCCCGCCGCGATGCCGGTGCTTTTCAGGGGTACGGATAAAATGCAGACCATACTCATGAGTGAGGTATGAAATTGTTGTGTGAAGGCAGGTGTCTCCGTATTCGGAAAGTGCCTCCAAGGCAATTAGGGTTCTCCCTTCAGTCATTATTTCTGTTAGGATGAGGTACTTAGGAAGCTTTTTCTTCTTAGGGCCGGCGGTCTCTGTGGTGGGGGCGGTCGGCTTTTTCATGTTCAGGCCCCCTGAGTCTTTCTGCTGCGTTCTTCAAGCCACTGCTCCAAATCCGATTCCTTCCAGGCAACGCTCCTGGATCCTAGGCGAACAGGACGTGGGAAAAGGCCCTCATCCATAAGGCGATAGATTGTGGAGCGTGAAAGGCAATAGCGCTTTTCAACTTCGGTTCGTTTAAGAAGTTGTGATGCCATCTGGTGTTCCTCGTGTCTTAGTTGGCTTTACGAGGAACAAGAATGTACTTTTGGGAACTAATATAAACGCACAAGCTCGCGGTCAGCTTGTGATTTACTATGCTTTAGGGAAATTTTCGCTATCTTTACTTAATGGGATTCCCTTTCTTTTGCAGGCTTGCTTTAGCGTTCTCCAGTCAATTTCGTAAGTGTTGAATATGATTTGCTCGGCCTCCGCATGAGAATGTGGTTTCAGCTGCTTTAGTTCTCCGTTTTCCAGCCAGTTGTCGCCGGCTCGTAACGCAAAGTAGTGCGATGCCATCAGTCTGTGATTCTTCATAGATCCTCCCTTGTTGTTGTCGTCACCAATTAACCCGAGATGAAAAAGTGCTCGACGCATCCGAATGTCATGTCGGATACTTGGATCGGACATACGCATGATCTCTCGAGCACCTCGAATCCTTTCCCAGCATGTGTCTGCTTCTGTCTCTGAGCGCTTTAGAGCATCGTGGTCGTATGCGGCTTGCTCAAGCCCGAATACGATCTCGGCGATTTCGCTAACGGTGAGGCCAGAATCCGTCTCAATATCAGCATAGAAGCCTTGTTGTTGCTGTAAGTTGAGCCAGAATTTGCCTTCTTCGAGCTCCCGGGCTGGGTCTTGATCTAGCTTTAGAAAGGTTCGGTATGCTCTGCCCGCCGATCGGATGAGCTTTTCCACTCCGCTCATAGCCACGCCTCATTGAGTCGGTAAAGGAGCAGGGCGGCTTCATGCCGCCCAAGTGTCGGTCAGTGTAGCCAGTTTGGTGAGCTACAGACTGAATCGCTTAGCGATAGAGAACATCTCAGCGCTTAGCTTCATGTGCTGCTCGACGATTTCCGTGTCACTCATCAGCCCGCTTTCGGATTTCATAGCATCCTCCTTTCGGAATGGCCGGCCTCATCGCCTAGCGCAGACCGGCCATAGCAGACAAACTTAATCGGCGGGTGAAACCGGCTGCTCTCGCATCTTCGCAAACACTTCGTCCAGTTCACTACCGACGGCATTCAGCTCATTCTTCATTGCTTCGAACCTATCCATCAGGTCGATGAACAATGTCTGCGTCTCGTTGTCTTCCTGTCTCTCGGCAAATACCCACGCTACTGTATGAGCGATGCTGGCGTTCGATGCCACCTCTAAAATCCGCTCTTGGGCGTTGGCGAGCCGCTTATATACAGGCCCTTGCTCTACTTCGACTTGTGCGTTCATGGCTGCTCTCCTTGCGCCTGCTGCCTGTAAATCTCGAGTGTCTTGTAAGCGTCGTCTTTCAAGCGCTCGAATCTTTCGGCGAGATCCGTGAAAAGGACGAAGATTTCCTTCTCCTCATGCGACATGTAGTGTGTAGCCATCATTTTGGCCACAAGCAAACCGGTGTCGGCGTCGATGGCCAGAGCCTCGATATTGCCGGGTGTCGTATCTCCAGGTAGAAGGCTCATTATCGAATCCTCGCAGCCGCGGTCAGCTGCATCTGGGTGGGAGGGGCGCCGTCACCGAGGCCAGCGTTGGCGTCAGCAAGCAGAACAGCGGGGTCGATTTGGTCAAGCTCTGAGCCGAGCTGGGATTCAGCTACGAACCTGAGCCAGGCATCCAGGATGCTGAAGAAGCCTATGGCTTGCCCTTTCGTTGTTAAGGACTTGGCGCCGTTACTCAACATGTGCAGTGCGATCAAGTGCAACAGACCGTCATCGGTCGTGCCGTAATGGCGAAGGTGGAGCAGGTAGAAGTGTGCAAGAGCCTGGCCGGTGCACTTGCCGCCCTGGAAGCCACCGGTATTGGGTACGTCCCAGAACGACTTGCCGAGCCCCTCAGGTGATCGGCCGCCTACAAAAGGCAGGCTATGAAGTGACAGTTCTTTGGGCGGCATTGGTTTGATTCTCGGGATCATAGTGTCGCCCCCTCGGCTGTCAGGGCCTCATGTATGTCGATCTCATTGAAGCGCCGCATCTCGGACTCAATGAGCCGAAACTTTCGTTCGAGATCATGCATTGTCACTTCAAGATCGTGATCTGAAAGTCGGCGAGGTACGCCATGGCTCGCCAGCATGCCGACCTGGACGGCGCCTGCCTCGGCGACTTCCGTGATGGTATCGATGGGGTGGGGCAGGCGTGACCGCCTGAGCGCCAGGGTTGGATCAGTGTTACAATTTTGAGTGTTCATGAACTACTCCTCACTTGGATTTCATGAGCCGGCGTTGGGGAGGACCAGTCCTCAGCGCCACCTCTCTTTCCCCAGCTGCAAAGGCTAGGTTTCGTCAGCTTCTACGTCATTGGTTACCTCATCCTAATTGCTTGTGTAGCGTAAAAATATGACCCGCCGTGGGTGTTTTTTTATACAGTCTCTCGCCTAAAGCTCGCGCTAATAACGTTTCCCGCCAGGCTTTTCGATTTGAGTTGATCGAGGTAGTCGGCCCAGTGCTGCATCATCTTCCGCCGTTGCTCCAGGTGCTTGGTTCGGTTGTAGGCTCGGCCGTTGGCGTCCTTCACAGTGTGCGCGAGTTGCTGCTCGATCCACTCGATCCGATAATCAAGGACCTCATCAAGCAGAGTGCGAGCGATCACCCGGAAGCCGTGCGCGGTCATGGTGTCACGATCGTAGCCCATGCTGCGCAGGGCGATACGTACGGCGTTTTCCGACATAGGGCGACTGAAGCCCCGGGCAGACGGGAAAACGAAGCGAGAGCGGCCTGTGAGCAGCTCTAACGACTGCAGGATGTCGATGCTCTGGCGGCACAAGGGAATGATGTGTTCCTGCTTGGTTTTTTCCGCAGTGATCTCGATTCGTTGCTCGTCCCAGTTGATCTGCTCCCACTCGAGGTGGCGCAGTTCGCCAGGCCGACAAAACCAGTATGCCGAACATTTGAGGGCGGCAATCACCACCGGGGTGCCGGTGTATTCGTCAATGGCCACCATAAGCCGGCCAACTTCAGCTGGCTTGGTGATGGCGGCGAAGTGGCGTTTCTCGGGTGTCCGAAGGGCGTCTTTCAGATCGGCGGTCGGGTCTCGCTCGGCGCGACCGGTGCTGATTGCAAACCGGAATACTTGGCCTGCCGTCTGCTTCACGCGTCGGGCGGTTTCGAGTTTGCCGGTCTGCTCGACTTTGCGGAGCACAGACAGCAGCTCCACAGGTGTGATTTCTGCGAGGGGGCGCCGGCCAAGGGAAGGGAAGAGGTACATCTCAAGCGCCCGCAGCGATCGGCTGCGATGGCTCTCGCTCTTGTCCTTCATGCGGACATCAAACCACTCGCGGGCAACGACCTCGAGACTGTTGGCTGCCGCGGTTCGGCTAGCGAGCTTCTGGGCTTTCTTGTGAGTGGAGGGGTCGATGCCTTGGGCGAGGAGCTGGCGGGCCTCGTCCCGGGCGTCCCGGGCTTGCTTGAGTGAGACGTCGGGGTAGACGCCGAAAGACAGGCGGTTCTCTTTGCCGTTGAAGCGAAATTTCATGCGCCAGTACTTGGAGCCGTTGGGGAAGATCTCCAGGTACATGGACTTCTCATCACTGAGCTTGTACGGCTTTTCTCTTGGCTTCGCTGCCTTCACCTGCCTATCATTCAAGGGCATGGTGCCGCCTCCTCAATTCGGAGTGGGGGCATCGAAATAGGGGCATCAAATTTTGGGGTACGCGAGTTGCCCCCAGAGTTGCCCCCAATGTGCCCCGGATACAGTGGGATCACAAAACAACTTATGGGAACAAAGATAGGCTGCAAGCCCCGTAGTTACAAGGGGTGTGGGAATCAGTGAACTGTTATGGGAAGGGGTAATGGTCGGAGTGGAGGGATTCGAACCCCCGACCCTCTGGTCCCAAACCAGATGCGCTACCAAACTGCGCTACACTCCGAAAGACGGGTTGGGTGACTCCGCTGACTGTGGCTCCCCGAGCTGGACTCGAACCAGCGACCAATAGATTAACAGTCTACTGCTCTACCAACTGAGCTATCGGGGAACATCTTTACAGTATCAGCGGTTGGCTCCTCGAGCAGGACTCGAACCTGCGACCAATAGATTAACAGTCTACTGCTCTACCAACTGAGCTATCGAGGAACACCTCAACCGTGGCGGCGTATATTAGTGAGCTGCCGGTAGGGCGTCAACCCCTTAGTTTAAAAAGTTTTTTTGTTTTTCCCCGCTGCATGGGCAAGGGTCTAAATCGTTATAATCGGCGATGTGCCGGGGTTGAACGGCGGGTGGTCTGTCATGGGACAATGCCGGACCGGGCTGTGGGTCGAGGTGTTCGGTCCACCTGTACAGTAGCGTCAAGGGTAGTGGGAGAGGGCATGAAGGCAGTCAGGGATACACGGGCCTCTCTGGATCAGCGCATCCGCAAGATGAGTCAGGGGTTGCAGAGGCTGGGTTTCGAGCTCGAGGAAGTGCGCTGGTGCAACCCGGTGCCCCGGGTCTGGTGGGTGGAGCTTCGCGATCGCAACTGTTCGCTGTTTGTCAGTGGTGGTCGAGGGGCAAGCCGTGAGGCGGCCATGGCCAGTGCGCTGGGCGAATTTTACGAGCGGCTGGCCTGCAATCAGTTTTTTGCCGACCTGGCCTTTGGCCGCGAGCTGTCCAGTGCTGATTTTGTGCATTACCCCAACGAGCGCTGGTTCCCGCTCAGTTCCAAGGGGCTTCCCGAGGGGCTGATGGATGAGGCCACCCGGGACCATTACGATCTCCACGGTCAGCTGCGCTCGCGTATGCTCGTCGACACCAATTCGGGCAATGTGGCGCGCGGAATCTGCGCCATCCCCTTTACCCGTCAGCGGACCGGGGAGCAGGTCTGGCTGCCGGTGAACATACTGAGCAACCTGTACACCAACAACGGCATGGCGGCCGGCGGCTCGGTCTGGGAAGGGCGCACCCAGGCGCTGTCGGAGATCTTCGAGCGCCATATCAAGAACACCATCCTGACGGCCGGGATCAGCCTGCCGGCCATCCCCGAGTCGGTGCTCGGGCGCCATCCGGCCTTCTGTGAGTCGATCGAGGCGCTGAGAGCGGCCGGTCTGGTCGTGGTGGTTCAGGACGCCTCCCTCGGCGGCAAGTTTCCGCTGGTCAATATTACCCTGATCAACCCCGCCGACGGCGGCTGCTGTGCGGCCTTCGGCGCTCATCCCAAGTTCGAGAAAGCGCTGGAGCGAACCCTGACCGGGATGATGCAGGGGCGCGATATCGACCGGCTGAGCGGCTTTGCGCAGCCCTGTTTCGATCTCAAGCAGGTGGCCGAGCAGGCCAATCTCGAGGCGCACTTTATCGACTCGAGCGGTGTTGTCTGCTGGGATCTGTTGTCGCGTGAGCCGGACTATGCCTTTACCGAGTGGAATGTCGAAGGCGACGCCCAGGCCGAATTCGAGCACCTTTGCTACCTTATTCATCGCGTCGACATGGATATCTACATTGCCGACCACGAGCATCTGGGGCTCTACTGCTGCCAGGTCGTGGTGCCGGGCATGGCCGACCTCTATCCGGTGGATCGTCTCGTTCATGGCAACAACAACCGCGCCGTTGCAATGCGTCCGGCGCTGATGGGGCTGCCGGATCTGAGCGTCGAGTCCGCGACGGAGCTGCAACGCCAGCTCGACGAAGCGAGGGTGGCGGACGAACTCGGGGTTGCGGCCCTGGCGGGCTTCTGTCCGGACCCCGGTACAGCCTGGAGCCGGTTGCGGGTGGGCGAACTGCGCTGCCTGCTGGCTCTCAGAACCGGAGATCTGCAGCTGGCACTCGAATGGAGCGACTGGGTTCTGCAGAGCGGTAACGGTTCGGCCGTCGGTGCAAGGCTGTACCGCTGCCTCAATCAGTTGCTGCAGTTCAGACTCGATCCGGAACGCCAGACGGCCCATTTCGAATATCTGCTGCAGCAGATCCACGGCGAGCCGCTGTTGCGGCGGGTGCGCTCGATGCTGGCGGGCGGGGAGGTCTTCCTCGACCTGTCGAAGATCGACGAGGACCTGCAGGGGCTGCGGCTGCACCGGTCTGTGCTGGACATCTACCGGCGTCTGCAGCGCGAGAAAACGCTGCACCCTCCCGCGCCGGCGGGCGCCGACTGACCTGGCAGGAGACGGGCTGCGGCCGCCTTTGTTTATTTGCTGATCTGGATCATGACTGTACCACGGTACAGTAGTCGTGCTTGCCGTTACCTCTTATTGTTGGGTCGGGCCTTGAGAAGGCGCAGACAGATCATCAGGAGGTGAGTCATGGCGACTGGGGATGTTGCAGGCAGTGTCAGTTTTATTACCGGAACCGTGGTGGCAGTCGCCCCGGACGGCAGCGAGCGCGTTTTGGCACTGGGCGATGTGGTCTACGAGGGGGAGGAGATTCGCGCAGGTGAAGGCGCGCGTATCGAGATCACCGATGCGAACGGCGAAGTGCTGGCGCTGGATGCCGGTCAGGAGTCTCTGATCGTCGCCGCGGATGCCGAAACGGAAGGTGCTGACGGTCAGCCGCCGGTAGCCGGAACCCTGACCTCCATGACCGGTACGGTCGTCGCCGTTGCGGCCGATGGCAGCGAGCGCCAGCTGGCCGTCGGCGACGACGTCTACGAAGGCGAAACCATCCGCGTGCTGGCCGGTGGTAGCGTCGAGTTGACCAGCGCTGCCGGCGACACCGTTGCCCTGGCTTCCGGCCAGGAAGCCCTGATCACCCCCGAATTCTACACCGAAGCCGCCCAGTTCGACTCCACCCAGTCGATCGCTGATGCTGACAGTGCCCGGCAGGCCCTGGAACAGAGCGGCGATGTCGATGCCATCCAGGCCGCCATCCTGGCCGGCGAGGACCCAACCGCCGTTGCCGAAGCGACCGCTGCCGGCCGGCACCGGGTGCCGGACAAGCCGGTGGCCCGGGCGACTCCGGCACCCAGTTTGTCGTGATCGACCGCACCGGAGCCGAAGTCGACCCCGAGGCCGGCTATCCGACTTCGGGTCTGAGCCGCAGTTTCGAAACACCCCAGAATGAAGATCTGCTGCTCGAGCCTGAGCCGGTCGTGAGTGTCGGTGTTCAGCAGCCTGAAACCCCTCCCGGTACCGAGCCGCCGGTCGATCCGAACGAGAGTTTTCCTGTTGTGGTCAGCGGAGACGGAGCGCGTGTTTTGGAAGGGAGTAGCGGCAATATACAGCCCGTCACTTTCCTGTTGACGCTGGATAAAGCCTCTGATGTGCCGGTACAGGTTACCTATCAGTTAAAAATAGGCACTGCTGCGTATGGCTTTCCCGATACTGACCCGCAATGGGACTGGCATGACCTGGGGCTTGAACCCATAACGGTTACGATCGAGCCGGGAATTACTCAATTTCCTGTACCGGTGTTTATCAATCAGGATTCCCGGGACGAGGGCGACGAAAACTTCCGTATCGAAATCATCGGCTCCAGTGGTGCCAGCATTGATCCGGCCAATAGCGTTGCCATCATCACTATTGTCGATGACGACAGCACTCCGGTGGCCAACGACGACCAGAATGCCGTCAAAGAGGATGGCCCTGTCGCGACCGCCGGGAATGTGATCGGCAGCGCCGGCGCATCCGAAGGCGACGTCGCCGATACCGACGAGGACGGCGATATTCCGCAGGTGATCGGCGTGTCCTTCGGCGGAGCCGAAGTCGCCGTTCCGGCCGAGGGCCCGGTGACGGTCGAAGGTCAGTACGGTACCCTGACCCTCCACTCGGATGGCAGCTACAGCTACGAGTTGACCAGCAATGACGATCCGGTGATCCAGGGGCTGGGCAGCGGCGACAGTCTGAGCGAGGTTTTCGTTTACAGCATTACCGACGGGGTCAATGGTACCCAGTCTGCCGAGCTGACGATCAACATCAGCGGTACCAACGACGTACCGACCGTGACGGTCGATACCGGCAATCCGGAAGGGGCCAACGACGTCGTCGCCGAATCCGGCCTGGCCCAGGGCTCGGACGCCGCTGCGCAGAGCGAATTCGCTGCCGGTACCTTCACCCTGGCTGATGCCGATGGTCTCGAGAATATCCAGAGCATCAGCATCAATGGCACCAGTACTGCCATCGGCGACCTGGTTGGCGCCTCCTTTGCCGGAGCCAACGGCACTCTGACCATCACCGGCTTCGAGAACGGTGTCGCCAGCTACAGCTACGAGCTGACCGCGCCCGCCGAGGATCTCGCCGGCATCGAGTCGGATGTCTTCACCCTGACCGTTACCGACGGTGAAAGCGTATCGGCACCGGCCAGCATCACCATCGAAATCGCCGACGACCTGCCCAATGCGGTCGACGATGCCGCCAGCGTGGCGGAAGAAGCGGCGTCCGCGATCAGTGGCAACGTCCTGACCAATGATGTCCATGGCAACGGTCAGCCCGGTGCCGATGTGCCGACCACTTTCGTGGCCTGGGGCAGTACCGATGCTAGCTTCGGTACCTTCACCGACCTTGGTGACGGCAATTACGGCTACCTGCTGGACAACGGCAACCCGGCCGTACAGGCGCTCGACAGCGGCGAGACGCTGACCGAGACCTTCAGCTACAGCATCACCGATGCGGATGGTGACCCGGACAGCGCGACCCTGACGATCACCATCACCGGTACCAACGATGTGCCCCAGATCAACGTCGATCCGGGCAACGACGGCGCCAATGACGTGGTCAACGAGTCGGGTCTGGCGCAGGGCTCCGATGCGGCGGCCGACAGCGAGTTCGCGACCGGCACCTTCACCCTGTCCGATGCCGACGGCCTCGACGACCTCGAGTCGGTCACCATCAACGGCACCACCGTGGCAATCGGCAGCCTGGTCGGCGCTTCCTTCGCCGGCACCAGCGGCACCCTGACGATTACCGCCTATGCGGACGGTGTCGCCAGCTACCAGTACGAACTGACCAGCCCGGCCACCGACGGTGCTGGAGTCGAGACCGATGTCTTTTCCCTGAGCGTTTCGGACGGCACCAGCAGTTCCGAGCCGGCCGACATCACCATCGAGATCGTCGATGACGTGCAGAATGCGATCGACGACAGCAACAGCGTCGAGGAGGGTGAGGCGTCAGCCATCAGCGGCAATGTGCTCACCAACGACCTGCACGGCAACGGTCAGCCCGGCGCCGATACGCCTGTCAGCTTTGGCGACTGGGAAAGCACGAACGCCCAGTACGGCACCTTTACCGATCTTGGCGACGGCAACTACAGCTATACGCTGAACAACGACCTGGCGGCCGTAAAGGCGCTGGTCGACGGCGAAACCCTGACCGAGACTTTCAATTACAGCATGACCGATGCCGACGGTGACGAGCGCACGGCGACGCTGACGATCACCATTAACGGTGTCGGCGGCGGTGTGGTGATCACCGGGCTCGATGGCGAGGGCGCAGAAGAGATTGTCGACGAAGCGAACCTCGCCGACGGCAGCAGCCCGGATGCGGGTGCGCTGGTTCAGACCGGTACCTTTGGCTTCACGGCCGAAGACGGTATCGGCACGGTCCAGATCGGCGGTCCCGCAGGGCTCACGCTGACCCTGGCCGACCTGAACGACCTTGGCGCGACGCCGCAGTCGTTCGGCACGGCTTACGGCACCCTGACGCTGACCGGCTTCAGCGGTGACGAATTCGGCGGCACCCTGAACTACAGCTACCAGCTGGATGACAACGTCGACAACGACAGTCAGGCAGGCGCCACCGATGGCGACTACCTGGAAAGCATCGGCGTCGTCGTCACCGACCACGACGGCAGCACCGACAGCGCCAGCTTCGATGTGCAGATCATCGACGACGTGCCGAGCGTCAGCGCGGCGGCGGTAGCCGATGGCGACATCACGCTGACCACCCAGGATGCGGATACCCAGGGCGGCAGTGACAGCGACAGTGCCAGCTTCGCGGCGGCCATGCTGGCGGCGGTGACGCCGGTATACGGGGCCGACGGTGCGGGCAGCACCAGCCTCAGCGGCTACAGCCTGTCGATCACCGGCGGCGACGGTACCGACTCGGGGCTGACCAGCGGTGGTGAGGCGATCTCCCTGAGCCTGGTGGGCGGCGACGTGGTCGGCAGCACCAGTGGCGGTGAAGTGTTCCGCATCAGTGTCGACGGCACCGGCACGGTGACCCTGACGCAGAGTGCGGCGATCGATCATCTGCCGGAAGACCTGGATGCCAGCAATGACAACAGCAACCTGGCGCTGAGCAGCGGCCTGGTGAGTCTGAGTGCCACGGCGACCACGGTCGACAGTGACAACGACACGGCCACCACCACGGTGAACGTGGACCTGGGCGGCAACGTCAGCTTCGACGACGACGTGCCGAGCGTCAGCGCGGCGGCGGTAGCCGATGGCGACATCACGCTGACCACCCAGGATGCGGATACCCAGGGCGGCAGTGACAGCGACAGTGCCAGCTTCGCGGCGGCCATGCTGGCGGCGGTGACGCCGGTATACGGGGCCGACGGTGCGGGCAGCACCAGCCTCAGCGGCTACAGCCTGTCGATCACCGGCGGCGACGGTACCGACTCGGGGCTGACCAGCGGTGGTGAGGCGATCTCCCTGAGCCTGGTGGGCGGCGACGTGGTCGGCAGCACCAGTGGCGGTGAAGTGTTCCGCATCAGTGTCGACGGCACCGGTACGGTGACCCTGACGCAGAGTGCGGCGATCGATCATCTGCCGGAAGACCTGGATGCCAGCAATGACAACAGCAACCTGGCGCTGAGCAGCGGCCTGGTGAGTCTGAGTGCCACGGCGACCACGGTCGACAGTGACAACGACACGGCCACCACCACGGTGAACGTGGACCTGGGCGGCAACGTCAGCTTCGACGACGACGTGCCGAGCGTCAGCGCGGCGGCGGTAGCCGATGGCGACATCACGCTGACCACCCAGGATGCGGATACCCAGGGCGGCAGTGACAGCGACAGTGCCAGCTTCGCGGCGGCCATGCTGGCGGCGGTGACGCCGGTATACGGGGCCGACGGTGCGGGCAGCACCAGCCTCAGCGGCTACAGCCTGTCGATCACCGGCGGCGACGGTACCGACTCGGGGCTGACCAGCGGTGGTGAGGCGATCTCCCTGAGCCTGGTGGGCGGCGACGTGGTCGGCAGCACCAGTGGCGGTGAAGTGTTCCGCATCAGTGTCGACGGCACCGGCACGGTGACCCTGACGCAGAGTGCGGCGATCGATCATCTGCCGGAAGACCTGGATGCCAGCAATGACAACAGCAACCTGGCGCTGAGCAGCGGCCTGGTGAGTCTGAGTGCCACGGCGACCACGGTCGACAGTGACAACGACACGGCCACCACCACGGTGAACGTGGACCTGGGCGGCAACGTCAGCTTCGACGACGACGTGCCGAGCGTCAGCGCGGCGGCGGTAGCCGATGACGACATCACGCTGACCACCCAGGATGCGGATACCCAGGGCGGCAGTGACAGCGACAGTGCCAGCTTCGCGGCGGCCATGCTGGCGGCGGTGACGCCGGTATACGGGGCCGACGGTGCGGGCAGCACCAGCCTCAGCGGCTACAGCCTGTCGATCACCGGCGGCGACGGTACCGACTCGGGGCTGACCAGCGGTGGTGAGGCGATCTCCCTGAGCCTGGTGGGCGGCGACGTGGTCGGCAGCACCAGTGGCGGTGAAGTGTTCCGCATCAGTGTCGACGGCACCGGCACGGTGACCCTGACGCAGAGTGCGGCGATCGATCATCTGCCGGAAGACCTGGATGCCAGCAATGACAACAGCAACCTGGCGCTGAGCAGCGGCCTGGTGAGTCTGAGTGCCACGGCGACCACGGTCGACAGTGACAATGACACGGCCACCACCACGGTGAACGTGGACCTGGGCGGCAACGTCAGCTTCGACGACGACGTGCCGAGCGTCAGCGCGGCGGCGGTAGCCGATGGCGACATCACGCTGACCACCCAGGATGCGGATACCCAGGGCGGCAGTGACAGCGACAGTGCCAGCTTCGCGGCGGCCATGCTGGCGGCGGTGACGCCGGTATACGGGGCCGACGGTGCGGGCAGCACCAGCCTCAGCGGCTACAGCCTGTCGATCACCGGCGGCGACGGTACCGACTCGGGGCTGACCAGCGGTGGTGAGGCGATCTCCCTGAGCCTGGTGGGCGGCGACGTGGTCGGCAGCACCAGTGGCGGTGAAGTGTTCCGCATCAGTGTCGACGGCACCGGCACGGTGACCCTGACGCAGAGTGCGGCGATCGATCATCTGCCGGAAGACCTGGATGCCAGCAATGACAACAGCAACCTGGCGCTGAGCAGCGGCCTGGTGAGTCTGAGTGCCACGGCGACCACGGTCGACAGTGACAACGACACGGCCACCACCACGGTGAACGTGGACCTGGGCGGCAACGTCAGCTTCGACGACGACGTGCCGAGCGTCAGCGCGGCGGCGGTAGCCGATGGCGACATCACGCTGACCACCCAGGATGCGGATACCCAGGGCGGCAGTGACAGCGACAGTGCCAGCTTCGCGGCGGCCATGCTGGCGGCGGTGACGCCGGTATACGGGGCCGACGGTGCGGGCAGCACCAGCCTCAGCGGCTACAGCCTGTCGATCACCGGCGGCGACGGTACCGACTCGGGGCTGACCAGCGGTGGTGAGGCGATCTCCCTGAGCCTGGTGGGCGGCGACGTGGTCGGCAGCACCAGTGGCGGTGAAGTGTTCCGCATCAGTGTCGACGGCACCGGCACGGTGACCCTGACGCAGAGTGCGGCGATCGAT
The DNA here is from genome assembly GCF_042661465.1 of Marinobacterium aestuariivivens. Lineage (NCBI taxonomy): Bacteria > Pseudomonadati > Pseudomonadota > Gammaproteobacteria > Oceanospirillales > Oceanospirillaceae > Marinobacterium > Marinobacterium aestuariivivens. Next base: position 4,304,910 of record NZ_JBHSWE010000001.1, read on the forward strand.
CATCTGCCGGAAGACCTGGATGCCAGCAATGACAACAGCAACCTGGCGCTGAGCAGCGGCCTGGTGAGTCTGAGTGCCACGGCGACCACGGTCGACAGTGACAATGACACGGCCACCACCACGGTGAACGTGGACCTGGGCGGCAACGTCAGCTTCGACGACGACGTGCCGAGCGTCAGCGCGGCGGCGGTAGCCGATGGCGACATCACGCTGACCACCCAGGATGCGGATACCCAGGGCGGCAGTGACAGCGACAGTGCCAGCTTCGCGGCGGCCATGCTGGCGGCGGTGACGCCGGTATACGGGGCCGACGGTGCGGGCAGCACCAGCCTCAGCGGCTACAGCCTGTCGATCACCGGCGGCGACGGTACCGACTCGGGGCTGACCAGCGGTGGTGAGGCGATCTCCCTGAGCCTGGTGGGCGGCGACGTGGTCGGCAGCACCAGTGGCGGTGAAGTGTTCCGCATCAGTGTCGACGGCACCGGTACGGTGACCCTGACGCAGAGTGCGGCGATCGATCATCTGCCGGAAGACCTGGATGCCAGCAATGACAACAGCAACCTGGCGCTGAGCAGCGGCCTGGTGAGTCTGAGTGCCACGGCGACCACGGTCGACAGTGACAACGACACGGCCACCACCACGGTGAACGTGGACCTGGGCGGCAACGTCAGCTTCGACGACGACGTGCCGAGCGTCAGCGCGGCGGCGGTAGCCGATGACGACATCACGCTGACCACCCAGGATGCGGATACCCAGGGCGGCAGTGACAGCGACAGTGCCAGCTTCGCGGCGGCCATGCTGGCGGCGGTGACGCCGGTATACGGGGCCGACGGTGCGGGCAGCACCAGCCTCAGCGGCTACAGCCTGTCGATCACCGGCGGCGACGGTACCGACTCGGGGCTGACCAGCGGTGGTGAGGCGATCTCCCTGAGCCTGGTGGGCGGCGACGTGGTCGGCAGCACCAGTGGCGGTGAAGTGTTCCGCATCAGTGTCGACGGCACCGGCACGGTGACCCTGACGCAGAGTGCGGCGATCGATCATCTGCCGGAAGACCTGGATGCCAGCAATGACAACAGCAACCTGGCGCTGAGCAGCGGCCTGGTGAGTCTGAGTGCCACGGCGACCACGGTCGACAGTGACAATGACACGGCCACCACCACGGTGAACGTGGACCTGGGCGGCAACGTCAGCTTCGACGACGACGTGCCGAGCGTCAGCGCGGCGGCGGTAGCCGATGGCGACATCACGCTGACCACCCAGGATGCGGATACCCAGGGCGGCAGTGACAGCGACAGTGCCAGCTTCGCGGCGGCCATGCTGGCGGCGGTGACGCCGGTATACGGGGCCGACGGTGCGGGCAGCACCAGCCTCAGCGGCTACAGCCTGTCGATCACCGGCGGCGACGGTACCGACTCGGGGCTGACCAGCGGTGGTGAGGCGATCTCCCTGAGCCTGGTGGGCGGCGACGTGGTCGGCAGCACCAGTGGCGGTGAAGTGTTCCGCATCAGTGTCGACGGCACCGGTACGGTGACCCTGACGCAGAGTGCGGCGATCGATCATCTGCCGGAAGACCTGGATGCCAGCAATGACAACAGCAACCTGGCGCTGAGCAGCGGCCTGGTGAGTCTGAGTGCCACGGCGACCACGGTCGACAGTGACAACGACACGGCCACCACCACGGTGAACGTGGACCTGGGCGGCAACGTCAGCTTCGACGACGACGTGCCGAGCGTCAGCGCGGCGGCGGTAGCCGATGGCGACATCACGCTGACCACCCAGGATGCGGATACCCAGGGCGGCAGTGACAGCGACAGTGCCAGCTTCGCGGCGGCCATGCTGGCGGCGGTGACGCCGGTATACGGGGCCGACGGTGCGGGCAGCACCAGCCTCAGCGGCTACAGCCTGTCGATCACCGGCGGCGACGGTACCGACTCGGGGCTGACCAGCGGTGGTGAGGCGATCTCCCTGAGCCTGGTGGGCGGCGACGTGGTCGGCAGCACCAGTGGCGGTGAAGTGTTCCGCATCAGTGTCGACGGCACCGGCACGGTGACCCTGACGCAGAGTGCGGCGATCGATCATCTGCCGGAAGACCTGGATGCCAGCAATGACAACAGCAACCTGGCGCTGAGCAGCGGCCTGGTGAGTCTGAGTGCCACGGCGACCACGGTCGACAGTGACAATGACACGGCCACCACCACGGTGAACGTGGACCTGGGCGGCAACGTCAGCTTCGACGACGACGTGCCGACGCTTGAGGTAAACAACCTGGCCATCGCGAATATTGCCGCCGTCTATGAAGGGGTCTACGACTTCGACAGTGGTGCCGATACTCAGGCCTTTACGTCGCACTTTGATTCGACTTCGCTGGAATGGTCCAACGCCAACAGCGGCTACGAGCTGGTGTACGATGCCGGCAGTTCGACAGCGGATGCCCAGGTGTTCAATGGCGTCTACAACGGTGGCAGCGACACCTTCTTTACCATCCAGGTAAACTCCGACGGGACCTACGACTTCAATCTGGTGACGCCAGCTCCGGTCGTAGAGGTTCCTGTCGGCAGCCTGCTGGCAGGGATATCGGGAGGCTCGAACCTGCCATCCTACACCTTTGAGGAATCGATCTTCGGCGGGTATTTCGACATCGTGGTGACCGGCGAAAGTCTCGGGGCGGCAAGCACCCTGACGATTTCGTCAACCGACTTGGGGGTTGCCGACAACGTCATGCACGGCAACAAGAGCGACAAGCTCAGGTTTGACGTTGTCCCCGTGGCCGCGGGTGCTTCGCTTTCGTTGCTGATGATTGATATCGCATCGACCGGTGGGGTGAAGGCTTCGGATGAGGTCGATGTCCGGGTCGTCTATACCAACGGCAGTGAAACCAATACGACCGAGGCAATCGGTTCCGACTACGCCGTGATGATCGATACCGATACGGCTCTGGAGGTCGATTATATCGAGCTGAGTCCGCACGATGGCAGTGTCAGCTTCAAGATCGATGGCCTGTCCGCCAACTATGTCGTAAACGAGTACCCGGACGACTATCAGCTCGACTTCAAGCTGACCGGTACCGATGCCGATAATGACACCGACTTCGCCGACTTCTCGGTATCGGTGCACACAACCGATACGGACGTCTATGAGATCGTGGGGACCGCGGCGGACGACTCGGTTCACGGTACCAGCGGCAACGACATTCTCACCGGTGATGACGGTGCCGATATCTTCGTCTGGAACGACGGCGACGAGGGCGGTGTCGGTGTCGGCAACTTCGCCGAGGATACCGTCACCGACTTCAATGCGGGCGAAGGCGATGTGCTGGATCTGTCCGACCTGCTGGTCGGAGAGAATGCCGGCAACATTGGCAACTTCATCTTCGTCGACGAGTCGGGCGGTGACAGCACGCTCTACATCAGCACCACCGGCGGAATGGGGAGCGTTGTTGACGTTGCTGGCGCAGAGGCGGCAGCCGATCAGGTCATCAATCTCGATGGCGTGACCGGCATCGATATCAACACCCTGGTCAGCAACGGCAACCTGGACATCGATAACTAACTCTCTCGCTGGAGAACTAAAGGCCGGCCACTGCGCCGGCCTTTCTGTTTGTGGTGGTCCCGCAAAGCAACCGGAGTGGCATGGCGAGCCCTGTGCGGGCTCGATGGTGGGTTACGGGATCGGCGACGAGATGCCAATTATAGGAAGGGTGTTGCTGAACGAAGTGATGCGCACCGAAACAGGCGGTGCGGTTCGCTCCGCGTCGCCAGCACCCTACGCCGGCTTGTTCGCTTTCCCCGGTGGCCTGGATCACGCTGACCGTCACCCTGGGCCTTTTTCCTATTCCATCGCCACAGGGTTATGAAGCGGTCCGATTTCCGTTAGAATTCGGGGTTTTCCAACGCAACGGGCCCTAGAGCCTGTCGGGCTTAGCCGATCGTAGCGAGGGAAGTCCGTTTTGAGTCAAATTTTGAGCGATTTTGCGGCGAATAGTGGTTCTATTTAACAAGAAAACGCTCAAAAAATGGCCAAAATCGGCTTTTCCGCAGTAGATCAGTGTTAAGTCCGACAGGCTCCCAGCCCACCTGGAACCGGACTGCATGCTGTTCAACAAGCTGCCAGATGACCTCTTCCTGCCGTTGTCGGGCACCAATCGCCATACCTATCAGGCGGTGATGCTCGCACTGGCGGATCTGTTCTTCGACGAGGATCTGATCGATCCGTTCATTCCCAAGGACCTCGTGCGTTCCACCATCGAGGAAGCCGTGGTGCGCCTCGGGGTGCGCAACTGGGAGCCCGAGGAAGGCGACGACAACGACGATGCCTCGGAGCCGCCGCGCTCCGCCGCGGAGTTCGCCAGCCGCATCTACCGCCGCCTGGTGCAGACCGGCTGGCTCGAGGAGGAGCAGCGGATCTACCGCACTTTCGTGCTGCTGTCGCCGTCGATCAGCTTCCTGCTGCGCTCGCTGGTGTCGATCGCCAATCTCGAGAAACGCTCCTACGGCGGCGCCGTGCTCAACGTCCTCAGCTCCCTCGAGGCCGCGATCAAGGATCCGGCCGGGCGCGGCATTACGCTGTCCGAGGCGGCGCAGACCGCGGCGGATTTCAGTGCCCACCTGACCGACATGCTGCTGGGACTGCGCGAGCTGAAGATCAGCCTGGCCGAGACCAATCATGCCCAGGAGATCGTGCGCCGCTTCTTCGACCGCTTCGTCGAGCATATCCTGGTCTCGGACTACAAGACGCTGAAAACCAAGAACAACCCCTTCCGCTTCCGGCGCCAGATCCTGGCGCTGCTGCGGGAGCTGCAGTTCGACAGCGTCCGTCTCGAGCAGCTGGCCGGTCATTACCAGATGCAGTTCGAACTCGGCTACGACGATGCCGAGGCGATGGTGCATCAGCATATCAACCGCATCATCCGCATCTTCGATTCGGTCGATCAGCGTCTGGCGACCATCGACGACTTCCGCTACCGGCTCGAGAAGCGGGTCGCCGATACCGTGCGCTACATGGACAAGACCACGCCGGGCATGGCGGCACGGCTGTCCCGTGTGATCGGCGAGATCGCGCGCCGGCCCGATGACGAGATACCGCGCGTCACGACCCTGGACGAGGTCGGCTTTATCTCGCCGTCCAGCGTGCGTTCGCCGATCCGGCGCCGCGTCGAGGCCAAGCCAAGGGTGATCCATCAGGCCGAAATTGACCCGAGGGTGCTGGAGCTGCGCCGGCTGTTCAAGGAGTACAAGGAGCGCCGCGAGGTGACGCCGGACCGCATCACCGCCTACCTCGAGAGCAATTTCGGCGAGCGCCACGAACTCGAGGCGCAGCAGTTCCGTATCGCGTCGATCGAGGATTACATCTGTTTCAGCTACGTGCGCCATCTGGCGTCACTGGGCAAGAAGGGCAAGGGCACCGCACAGCGCTATTCGATCCGCTTCCGGGACCGCTATGTCAATGTCGCCGATATGGTCGAATGTCGCGACTTCGTGATTCAAAGGAAACTATAAATGCTGGGTGATCTGCAGAAAATCATCGGTCGCAGCGACAAGTACAAGGCCGACGACTTTTCCCGTGCGGCCAATCTGTTGCTGGTGAGCCAGTTTCTTTATGCCGAACGGCCGGGGCATCGCGACAGTTACTTCCTGATCGCGTCCCATATCGACTATTTCACCAACCTGTTCGAGGCGATCGGCTGGTCGCTGATCTATCAGCCGGACGAAGCCTATCTCGGGGTGCTGCCGAAGGGCGAGGAGCGGGTGATGCGCCTGCGTCTCGACGAGTCGCTGCTGCTGCTGTGCCTGCGCCAGCAGTACGAACAGAAGCTCGAGAACTTCGAGGTCGAGGGGGCAAGGCCTACACCAGCACCGACGAGCTGCTGAGCCTGTACGAAAACCTCACCGCCAAGGAGATCCCCAACGAGACCCGTCTTAAGGAGATCCTGTCGCTGTTTTCGCGTCACGGCCTGATCGAGCGCGGCAAGCCGGCCGAGACCGAGCCCAAGAATGTGCCGCTGGCGATCAACCCCAGCATCCGCCAGGTCGTGGTCGAGGATTTCGTCGGCCAGCTGGAAGCCCTGTGTGACGCGGACTCCCGCGAAGAAATGGAACCCGCCGAGGAGGCCGCCGATGAAGCAGCTCAATAGAATCGTCCTGGTCAACTGGTACGTGCTCGGTGCCATCGAGGTGCCGATCAAGGGCAATGTCGCCATCGTCGGCCCCAACGGTTCCGGGAAGTCGTCGCTGCTCGATGCCATCCAGACGGTACTGATGGGTGGCCACAAGCGCTACCTGAGCTTCAACGCCTCGGCCGGCGAAAAGAGCGAGCGCAGCCTGCGCACCTACTGTCTGGGCATGCTGGATGACGGTGGCAAGAAGGGGAATGCCCGCGAGGACGCGATCAGCTACATGGCGCTGAGTTTCTTCGACACCGAGACCGCGAAGGAGAGTTGCGTCGGTATTGCCATCAGCGCCTCGACCGCGTCTGCCGAGGAGGACATTCTCGGCCGCTTCATCCTGCAGGACTTCTCCGTCTGCCTCGACGACTTCACGGTGCGCCAGGGCGAGGGCCGCATGCCCAAGCCCTGGACCGAGGTGCGCGCCAACCTGCTAAAGGCTTGCCCGGACATGGTGCTCGAGAAACGCGCCAATCGCTTCATCCGCGAGATGGTCACGCACCTGAGCCATGATCCGCAGATGCCGAACGACGACGACAAGTTCGTCAAGAACTTCCGCAACGCGCTGAAGTTCGTGCCGATCGACAGTCCGACGCGCTTCATCCGCGAGTTCGTGCTGGACGAGAACATCGTTCATGTCGGGGCTTTCCGCAAATCGCTGGACGAATACCGGGCGATGGAGCAGAAGACCCTCGAGGTCTCGAACCGCATCCAGGAGCTCGAAAAGGTCCAAGAGCTGTGCAAGGGCATCCACCGCAACGTCAAGAATGCGGTCGAGTACGAATGGGTGGTGCACGAGACCCGCTTCGAAAACGCCGACCTGAAGAAGGAGGAGGCGCAGGAGCGGCTCGAGAAGAACCAGGACCGGGAAGTCGCGCTGCAGCAGGCGCTGGAGCAGAAGTCCGAGCAGCTCAACCAGATCATGCAGGATCTGGCCGAGGCGCGGGCGCGGCTCAACAACAGCGACACCGCCCACCAGGTCAAGGCGCTGGAGTCCGCCGTCACCGCCCGCGGCCACGAGCTCGCCTCGGTGCAGGAACGCATCCAGCGCGTGCACCAGGTACTGCGCACCACCGTCGGTTTCGCCAGTTTCGAGCACCTGCTGCCGGAAAGTTTCCGGCCGGTGGTGCAGCAGTCGGTGGACCTGTGGCGCGAGGGTGGCGACATGATGGCCGAACTCTGGCCGGATTCGCCGGTCGAGGTGGACAACTGCCTCGACGAGCTGAAGAAGCATATCGACGGCGTGCGCCGTGAGGTGGCGCGACGCTTCGAGGGCTCGGTGATCCGCATCAACGAGCTGCGCTCCGAGATCCAGAACCAGAAAGGCGCGGTCGAACAGCTGAAGCAGGGTCGGGCGCCGGTGCGCCGCAACACCCAGGAGCTGATCGAGCTGCTGGCCGAATACGGTATCGAGTCGACGCCGATCTGCGAACTGGTCGATATCAACGACGACAAGTGGCGTGTCGCGATCGAGTCCTTCCTCGGCGCGCGGCGCGAGGCGCTGATCGTCGATCCGGACCGGGTCAAGGAAGCGATCACCCTCTATCGTCGCAAGGGGCGCCATCTCAAGGGCTGCAGGATCATCAACACCACCAAGAGCGCTGACTGGCTGCAGCGCTACAAGGCCGGCTCCCTGGCGCACTTTATCGATACCGACAACGACCACGCCCGCGCCTACATGAACCGGGCGCTGGGCGGCGTGATGGCGGTCGAGACCGAAACCGAGCTGCTGCGTCACGAGCGCGCCCTGACCTACGACTGCATGCTGCAGTCCGAAGGTTCGACCACGTCCATCAACGAGCTGCAGCCGATCATGGGCATCCGTCGCCGCGCCAGTCAGCTCGAGCTGCAGGGCCGGCAGGTCGATCAGATGGTGCAGGAGTTCACCACCCTGGGCAAGCAGCACGACGCCCTGGAGAAGCTGCGCGACAGCCTGATCAGCCTCGCCAGTGCGCTGCTCGGCGTCAACGGCCGGGTCTTCGACCTGGTCAACCAGCGCTCCCAGCTGCAGTCCGAGATCGAAGGCCAGCGCCAGGAGATCGAGGATCTGCGCAACCAGGACGACAGCGGGATCCAGGGCCGCATCGCCGAGCTGGTCGAGACCCAGAAAAACGCCAATGACGAGCAGAAGCAGCTGATGGACAAGCTGCAGAAAGCCCGTACCGCCATCATCAAGGACAATGCCGCGATGGAGGTTCTGGAGCAGGAGCTGGGCGATCACGGCGTTGCCCGTGGCGTCTGCGAGGAGAATCCGAACTTCGACGCCCAGTCGGCGCAGGAGAAGCGGGATTACCTCGACGAGACCTGCAACGGAGAACTGGAGCGCATCATCTTCGACGCGGCCAAGCGGGCCCAGGCCGAGCTGCAGCTGCACGACAAGAAGAAGAACGGCGTACGCGACGCCGTGGCCCAGTACAAGGCGCGTTACCATGGCGGCGGCCTGAGCCATCAGGAGCTCGACAAGATCAGTGCCGACTCGACCCATGAGGACCTCGAAGTCTTCGTCGACAAGACGGTGGCGGCGCTGCGCGATTCAGAGCTGGCCGAGTACACTCAGAAGGCGGAACGTGCGCGACTGGAGGCCGAGACTGCCTTCCGTTCCGATTTCGTCGCGCACCTTAATGATCAGATCAACAAGATCAAGGACCTGATCCGCGAGCTCAACGCTCACCTCAAGAACCGGCCGTTCCACAAAGAGATGTACAGCTTCGAGATGATGCCCAACCCCGAGCTCAAGGATATTCTCGAGCTGGTCGAGGCCTACACGCGGATGGATCAGGCCAACGTTGGCTCGCTGTTCGACATGAAGCACGATGGCGACAGGCCACACCGCAATGCTCTCGAGAAGATCCACGAGGTGCTGCGGGACGAGGGCGAGAGCAGCCTGCTGCAGGACTACCGCAACTTCTACAACTTCGAACTGGTGGTCAAGGACCTGGACGGCAACCGCAAGACGACGCTGACCCAGCGCATCAAGACCGGTTCCGGCGGCGAGCACCAGGTACCCTTCTACGTCGCCATCGCCGCGGCCATGGGCGCCACCTACCGGCTGCGCGAAGGCGCCGACGGCAAGCCGCTGGGCGGCATGAGCCTGTCGGTGTTCGACGAGGCGTTCAACAAACTCGATTCCGAGAACACCATCACCTCGCTGGCGTTCATGAGCGACCTGGGGCTGCAGACGATCATCGCCGCGCCGGACGAGAAGTACTCGCTGCTCAGCTCCTGCATGGACACCATCATCAACGTCTGCCGCGACGGCCGGGTGGTCGATATCGACGTCGAATTCCCGACCGAGAAGGGCAAGCTGCTGCTCAATTCGGATCATCCCCGCAAAATGCTCGAATCGCTGGAGGAGGAACTCGACGGGGTGCTGGAGCCGGCGTGATAACAGGGGTGACGCGTTACGGGTTACGCGTCACCTGTCACCTGGAAACTCGCTTCAGCCGCGGCTCCGGCAGCCGGTAATCCGGCACCAGGCTGGCGCGGGGCTGGCGCCGGCAAAGCAGGTAGAGACGGCTGCCGCGCTCCAGGCCCAGCCATTCAGAGGGCTGTTCGAGGATCTGCAGCAGCAGTGCAGTGGCGTCCGTCTCGGCTTTTTCGCCCCGCAGCTCCCGAAACTGATCGTTGGCGAGCAGGCGGGCGAGGGCATTGCCGGACCAGATCGCGGGCGCGGCGATCAGCGGGTCGAGCAGGCCGAGTCGCGACGGCGAGCGGATATGGCTGTCCTTGGCGAAGAACTTGCGTACCGTAAGATCGGTATGGACGCCGAGCAGCGAGTTGTCGCGGACATTGCCGCTGAAATCCAGTTGTTCCAGTCCATCGAGCAGGGTGGCGAGTTTCCAGTGGCAGGCCCGTATCAGGGCCCAGGCAGGCTCCAGCGAGAGGCGCGAGCCCAGGCTGTACTTGATCGCCTCGCGGCCGTCCAGCACACCGCCGTCGAGCAGCGTCAGCTGAAGATAGCTGGTCTGGAAATCGACCAGCGTCTCGGGCGTCTCGACGAAACAATAGGGATGCTCGCGACGGCACAGGTCGATCCAGTGATCGCGGCAGTCGAGGGCAGGCAGTACTCTGATCATGGATAAGCCGGGCTGCGGTCTGGGTCGCAAAGTATATAGAGAGAGAAACCAGCATGAAACTGTTGAACCGCGCGGGCCTTGCCCTGCTGCCGCGACAGCCGTTCGCCGACTGGGTGAGCGGGCTGCCACAGGATGATGCGCCCTACCAGGTGATGACCCTCGAGATGCACCGAGCCGAGGGGACGCTGTACCTGATCGACGAAGTCCAGCGCGAGGCCGACTTCGAGCGCGCGATCGAGCGTCACTGGCAGCAGATGTTCGAAAACGAGCTGGCCGCTTGGGACGAGTTCGGAGATCACTGGCCGCAACGGCTCAACCGCGAACTGTTCCTCGAGTGGTTCGAGCTGCAGCCACAGCTGATGGCCATCGACCTGTCGACCGAGCCGCTGATGCGGGCGCCGCTGATCGAGGAGTAGGGCAGAAGGGTACCGTCGGAGGATTGATCGGCAGGCGTTGACGCTGTATCTGTAGGGGTTTTAATAGAGGGAGCTGTACATGACCGATCTGTCAAGGCCCGGGTTGCAGCTGCATCCGCTGCGCGAGCAGCTCTATGACGAGCTGCATTCGCGACCCTTTCAGCAGATAGCGGCACCGGCCCGCATCACCCATCTGGCCGTGCTCTGTTCGGAAGAAGAGCGCCGGCAGCAGTTCGGGCACCTGCAGACGCTTTGCCGTCTGCTCGGTTCCGAGGTGCCGCAAGCCCCCAGCAGCTGCTTCCACCATGACTTCGGCGCTCTCAGGGTGCGGCGCGAAACCCATATGGAGTTCGTCTCCTATACCTTTATCCGGCTTCACGACGGCGAAGTCCCGGACCTCTTCGCCGAAACCGGTCTGTCCGGCCTTCCGGCCGGCTGGCTGGAGCAGTTGAAAGGGCAGGTGGTTGGTGCTTTCCATGTCGCGGTGGAGTCGAGCGAACTGTCCGGGCAGCAACTGCTGCCGGCCGCCAAGCGCCACTTCGAGGGGATGCGGCTGGTGGGCAGCAGTCCGCAGCAGGGAGACGCCCATATCTGGACCAGTTTCCGGCTGCACAGCGACGGCTATGGCCGCTTCCTGGTCTATAACCGCCGCATGACCTCCAGCCAGCTCGGCCGCCTGATGCAGCGTCTGCTGGAGATCGAGACCTACCGCCTGCTGGCACTGCTGGGTATACCGGTCGCCCGCGACATCGCACCGAACCTGGCGGCGATGGACGCGGGCCTGGTGAGCATTACGCAGCGCCTGGCCGGCGATGGCGAAGTGGACGAAACGGACATTCTCGGCGAGCTGACGGCCATGGCCGCGAAGGTGGAGGACTACCGGGCCCGCTCAACCTTCCGTTTCAACGCGTCGCTGGCCTACCATGAGCTGGTGCTCAGGCGGCTGTCGGAACTGCGGGAGGACGAAGTCTCCGGACATATGACCCTGAGCGAATTCATCACCCGGCGGGTGACGCCGGCGGTGCGCACCTGCGAGACCATTGGCCGGCGCCTCGAGGACCTGTCGCGGCGCATCGATCGCGTGTCCGACATGATGCGGACCCGCGTCGAGCTCTCGATCCAGGACCAGAACCGGGCGCTGCTGGCGTCGATGGACCGCCGTTCCCGCATTCAGCTGATGATGCAGCATACCGTCGAAGGCCTGTCGGTCGCCGCGATCAGCTACTATGCGGTAGGGCTGCTCAAGTACATCGTCACCGCCGCCTACGAGGCGGGCGTGCCGCTGGACAAGGATCTCACGGTCGGTGTTTCGGTGCCGCTGGTGATCCTGACGGTCTGGGGCGTGACGCGACGGATCCACAAACATTTTCATGCGCTTGCAAAGGAAGAGCGCTCCGCCAAAGCCGGCGGCAACAGGAGAGAACCATGAGCGTACAGGCGACCATCGAACGGAAACTGCAGCAGGGGCTCAGCATCGCGCACCTGGAGATCGACAATGAAAGCCACATGCATTCGGGACCGGCCACCGATAGCCATTTCCGGCTGGTGCTGGTGTCCGACGACTTCGCCGGCAAGCGTCTGGTGCAGCGTCATCAACTGATCTACGGCCTGCTGGCCGACGAGATGCAGAATCCCATCCATGCGTTGGCGATGCACCTCTATACGCCGGACGAGTGGCAGCAGAAGAATGCCCAGGCGCCGCAGTCGCCGCAGTGCATGGGCGGCTCCAAGATCTGACGGGTTCCACCTGACCCATCGAATACCTGGTTGCGTGCTGCTTGCGGCTTGCCGCATCACGTAGGAGCCTCGTACCCAAAGGGCACTTCCTCGAGGCGAACGAAGTTGGCGCGGTGGTTGTTCGCACCGGGGCGGCGCTCCTACGATCACCAGCTGTGCCCCTCGAATTTCCACTCGATCTCCTCGATCGTGTCCTCGACTACGATGATGCGGATCTCGCGGCCGTCGTCGACGTAGGTCCACTGTTCGGCCGGGCTGGTATAGCGGCAGTAGCGGTCGATGCAGCGATTGTCGATATAGCTGATCAGCAGTGGCGGGCCGATCTTGTCGAGCAGCCGCACCACCGACTCGCCGTCGCGGAAAAGATATCCGTCGATGCGGATCTGGTCCGCCTGGGCCGTCAGGCTCAGCAGCAGACAGGACAGCAGTGCGATAGGGCGGAGGGACGGTTGCATCGGCGACTCGGGACAGGATTTCCTATCGTTTGAGTCCCGGCAGTGCGCTTGGTTTCCCTGGATGCGAGTGGGAGCGGCTTCTGTGGGGGCTTTAGCCGCGAATAGCTTCGCGGCTAAAGCCGATCCCCCGGAAATTTCAGCGCCCGCCGTAGGAGCGCCGCCCCCGGTGCGAACAGCCTCGGTACCGGAGCCTTTCGCCTCGGGGCGAGGCTCCTACGCAATAGCGGCCATGGCACCTGCCACGATCAGGGGTGGCCATGAACCATAGAATCTCCCACATTTTCACAGCATGGCGATCAGCGTTCGCAGATGCTTTCGAACAGGCTGAAGTAGGTCGGGAACGTTTTGGCGGTGCAGCCGGGGTCGTTGATCGTCACCGGGGTGTCGCTGAGCGCCACCAGCGAGAAGCACATCGCCATGCGATGGTCGTCGTAGGTGTCGATGGCGGCGTGAATCAGCTGCCGTGGCGGCTTGATCTCGATAAAGTCCTCGCCCTCGACCACCTCGGCGCCGACCTTGCGCAACTCGGTCGCCATGGCGGCGAGGCGGTCGGTCTCCTTGACGCGCCAGTTGTAGATGTTGCGGATCGCCGTCGGGCCCCGGGCAAAGAGTGCCGTGGTGGCGATGGTCATGGCGGCATCGGGGATATGGTTCAGATCCAGATCGACGCCGTTGAGCTCGCCGCGGCTCACCTCGATCCAGGTCGGGCCGTAGCTGACCTTCGCACCCATCTTTTCCAGTACTTCGGCGAAGCGCTTGTCGCCCTGCACGCTGTCGGCGCCGACGCCGTACACCCGCACGGTGCCGCCGGCAATGGCCGCCGCGGCCAGGAAGTAGGACGCCGAAGACGCATCTCCTTCGACCATGATCTCGCCCGGCGAGCGATAGCGCTGCCCACCCCGGATTACGAAGCGTTGATAGTTGTCGTTCCCGACCTCGACCCCGAAACTGCGCATGGTATGCAGGGTGATGTCGATGTAGGGCTTGGAGACCAGCTCGCCTTCGACCTCGATGGTCAGATCGCCTTCGGCCAGCGGTGCCGCCATCAGCAGTGCGGTCAGGAACTGGCTGGAAATATTGCCGCGGATGCCGACCCGTCCCCCTGGATGCCCCGGGCTCGGATACACAGTGGCGGGTAGCCCTCATCCTTCAGATACTCGATGTCGGCGCCCAGTGCCTGCAGCGCCTCCACCAGGTCGCCGATCGGGCGCTCGTACATGCGCGGCTCGCCGGTCAGCTCGAATTCGCCCTGGCCCAGGCAGAGCGCCGCGGTGAGCGGTCGCATCGCGGTGCCGGCATTGCCGAGGAAGAGTACGGCGTCCGTGGCGCTGAAGGCCCCGCCGATCCCGTCGAGGGTGCAGGTCTGGCGATCGTCGGAAAGCGCATACTGCACGCCCAGCTGGTTCAACGCCTTGAGCATGTGGCGCACATCGTCGCTGTCCAGCAGATTGGTGATGCGGGTGCGTCCCTCGGCCAGTGCCGCCAGCAGCAGAATACGGTTCGACAGGCTTTTGGAGCCGGGAATCTGGACCTGGCCATCGACGCGGTTGACCGGTTGCAGGGTGATGCTATCCATTGATCTCTCTTGTAAAGGTTTGCGCAAGAGCAATAAGTTACTGTCTTGCCGGCGTCCAGTCGAGCCCCGGATAAAGAAAGCTGCCGCCCCTCACGCCTCACGCCTCACGCGCAACCGGCAATTCGCCTGGAGGACCGGGCTCCTACGTTTCGCAGAAAACGCGGTATCATGCCCAAGCTGTTGTACATTGAAAGGGAATTGATTGGGAGCACGAAGTACAGAGATGATCGAAGGTCCGATCAAGGCCCCGTCCCGATACGACTGGGACTTCATTGTCCGTATTGCGCTGCAGCACCGTCGCCAACTGGTGCTGGCCAATGTCATAGCGCTGCTGGCGACCCTGGTGGCGGTACCGCTGCCGCTGCTGATGCCGCTGCTGGTGGACGAGGTGCTGCTCGACCAGCCCGGACTGCTGGTCGGCCTGATCGACCCGCTGGTCCCCGAGAACTGGCGGGGGCCGGTGCTCTATATCGGCGCCATCCTGCTGGTGACGGTGGTGATGCGGGCCCTGGCGCTGCTGCTGGGCGTCTTGCAGGCGCGCCAGTTCACGCTGATCTCCAAGGACATCATCTACCGCATCCGCAGCGGAATGCTCGAGCGCCTGCGGCGCATCTCGATGGCCGAGTACGAAACCCTCGGCAGCGGCACCGTTTCGTCCCATTTCATCACCGACCTCGATACCCTGGACCGCTTCATCGGCGGCTCGGTCAGCAAACTCCTGATCGCGGTGCTGTCGATCCTCGGCACCGCCGTTATCCTGCTCTGGATGCACTGGCAGCTGGCGCTCTTCATCCTGTTCCTGAATCCGCTGGTGATATTCGTGACCATGGCGATCGGCAAGCGGGTCAAGCAGCTGAAGAAGCGCGAGAACAAGGCCTTCGAGGTGTTCCAGGCCGCCCTGACCGAGACCCTCGATGCGATTCAGCAGATCCGCGCCCTCAACCGCGAACGCCACTATCTGGCGGAGATCGCCGACCGGGCGCGGGAGGTGCGGGACCATTCGGCCGCGTTCGAGTGGCAGAGCGATGCGGCTGCCCGGTTCAGCGCGATGGTGTTCATGGTCGGTTTCGATCTGTTTCGTGCCGTGTCGATGCTGATGGTGGTGTTTTCCGATCTCAGCGTCGGCCAGATGATGGCGGTGTTCGGCTATCTCTGGTTCATGATGGCACCGGTGCAGGAGGTGCTGGGCATTCAGTATGCCCTTTACGGGGCCAAGGCGGCGCTGGGCCGGATCAATGACCTGCTGGCGCTGAAGCAGGAGCCGGTGTATCCGCACCGGGTCGACCCCTTCGCAGGCCGCAAGACGGTCTCGGTCGGCCTCGAGGATGTGCATTTCAGTTACGGCGACGGGCGCGATGTCCTCAACGGTATCAGTCTATGGATCCCGGCCGGGCGCAAGATCGCCCTGGTCGGCGCCAGTGGCGGCGGCAAGTCGACCCTGGTGCAGGTGCTGCTGGGGCTCTATCCGGCCAGCCGCGGACGCATTCTCTATGAAGGCGTGCCGGTGGATCAGATTGGCCTGGACCGGGTGCGTGAGCATGTTGCCACCGTTCTGCAACAGCCAGCGTTGTTTAATGGCACCCTGCGCAGCAACCTGACCATGGGCAAGCGCTTCGACGACGAGGCGTTGTGGCGGGCACTGGAGATCGCACAGCTGAAAGACTTCGTGGCGGATATGGATCAGGGGCTCGATACACAGGTGGGGCGCCAGGGGTTCGGTTGTCCGGTGGCCAGCGTCAGCGGCTGGCCATCGCGAGGATGGTGCTGTCCGATCCGAGCGTGGTGATTCTCGACGAAGCCACCTCGGCGCTCGATGCCGAAACCGAGGCCCGGTTGCATGAAGCGCTGGCGCAGTTTCTCAGCGGTCGCACGACCCTGATCGTTGCCCACAGGCTCAGTGCCGTGCGCCAGGCCGATCACGTCTACGTTTTCGAGGATGGCCGCATCGCCGAGGAGGGGCATCACGAAGCCCTGCTTGCCCGCAACGGTTTATACGCAAGGTTGTACGGCGATTATCAGTAAGGAAGTAGACAGAAACCAGTTAACAGTGAACAGACGCCAGTTAACAGTCGACAGTTAACAGTAGAGACAGCTGGCGGTTGCTGTTGACTGTTAACTCAGCACTGTTAACTGGCTCTATGCAGAGGATGCATGCAAAAGCGCAAGCGATTCAGGTGGCACGCGGGCAACTCCGTCGAGCTGATCGTCGACGGCGAGCAGTTTTTCCCGGTCATGCTCAGGGCGATACGCGACGCCAGCCACAGTGTGCTGATGGAGTTCTACCTGGTCTCGTCGGGCCATATCATGGAGCGTTTTATCGTCGAGATGGTCGCGGCGGCCCGGCGCGGTCTGATGGTGCGGCTGATCGTCGACGGTTTCGGCGGTCGCAGGCTGGCGGACCGGGACCGGCGTCGGCTCGAGGCCGAAGGGGTGGTGATCCTGATCTACAACCCGCTCAAGTGGAGCAAGTTGACGCGCAATTTTTCCCGCGATCACCGCAAGCTCATGATCGTCGACCAGCAGATGGCATTCATCGGCGGTACAGGGCTGACGGACGAGTATTGGCTGTCGGAGCACCGCGGCTGTCCCTGGCATGAGGTAATGCTGGCCGTCAGGGGGCCGGTGGTGGCGGACCTGATCGAACTGTACAATGGCCTCTGGCAGCGCTGCACCGCGACCCGGCTGCCGCCGGGCGCCGCCGGGCCCGAAGTGGGGTCGGCGCTGATGAAGGTCACGACCACCGAAGGCCTCTATCAGCAGGGCATCAAGCTCAGCTTCCTGCAGCGCGTCAACCGCTCGCAGGAGCGGATCTGGCTCGCGACAGCCTATTTTATGCCGTCTCGCTCGGTGCGCAGGGCGCTACGGCGGGCGGCGCAACGCGGAGTGGATGTGCGGCTGATGGTGGCCGGGCCCTACACCGATCAGCCCTGGGTCTACCATGCCTCGAAACGGCACTATCAGCGGCTGCTCAAGGCCGGCGTGCGGATTTTCGAGTACCAGCCGCGCTTTCTGCACGCCAAGGTCGGGGTGGCGGATGACTGGATATCCATCGGCTCCTGCAATCTCGATCACTGGAATCTGCGCTGGAATCTCGAGGCCAATGTCGAGGTGCAGGAGCCGGGTTTCGTCGATCGGGTGAACCGGATGCTGCTGTCGGATCTGGAACATTGCAGCGAAATGACCGAGTCGCTCTGGTCCCGGCGACCCTGGCATCGAAAGTTTCTGGAGTACATCTGGTCCTGGATCAGTCAGATAGTATTGAGAATTCGATAATGTCGGGCTGGCCGCACAAGGCGGGGTCGAGCCCCGGACCAGGGCCAACAGAGGATAACGGGAGAGTCGAGATGAGAGGTTCAACGGGCATTGTGGCCCTGCTGCTGGGCGCGTCGCTGCTGGCAGGCTGTGCCAGCCCCACCCTGACCGGCACCAGCTACTCGCGCGAGGAAGCGCGTCGTGTGCATTATGTGCGTTACGGCATGGTCGAGTCGGTGACCCCGGTGATCATCGAGGGCCGTACCGACGGAGCTGTCGGTACCGGTGCCGGTGCCATCGTTGGCGGCATTGCCGGCAGCAACGTCGGGGGCGGCAGTGGTCGCGCCGTGGGGGCAGTGCTTGGAGCCGTGGCCGGCGGTGTGCTGGGCAGCAGGATCGAGGAGTCCGCGACCCGCAAACAGGGCCAGGAAATCACGGTGCGCCTGGATAACGGCGAAGTGCTGTCGCTGGTCCAGGAAGTCGAGGCCGGGCAGTTCTTCCGTCCGGGCGAGCGGGTGCGGCTGCTGCAATCAGGCGGCACCACTCGGGTGACCTACTAGAAAGCTGCAAATCGAAAGCTTCGAGCCTCGCGGCGTAATTTGATATTTATCAGTTGCCAGCGGCGATGGCTGTGCTATTGTGAAGGTGAATCAGTTGGAAGGGAGGGTACACTTCGTTGCGACACAACAGTAATGGCAAAGTATCCCATGGCCCTATGGCCATCAGACATTGAATGATGTCTTTCCTTGCAAAAAAGAAGAAGGGCTCCCATAGCGGGGGCCCTTCTTTTTATACCCCATCGAATAATTGTCGGTGCGGTGCGGTGCGGTGCGCTTCGCTTCGCTTACCAGCACCCTACATGGCCGGAAAATACCGTAGGGTGCTGGTGAGTGTAACGAACCGCACCGAAAATGCCCCGTCACCCGTCACCCGTCACCCGTCACCCGTCACCCGTCACCCGTCACCCGTCACCCGTCACCCGTCACCCGTCACCCGTCACCCATCAATGCTGCATGCCCTGATGGTCGCTTTTAGACACCGCCAGCGTCAGCTGCGACAGCGTTTCCAGCGTGATCTCGTCGAAGCCTATCAGCTTGCCGCCGTACTGTTCGGCGAAGGCTCGGGCGTCGTCTTGCCGCGAAAAGCTCGCCAGTGTCGGGCCCATGGCGCCGGGCCGGCTGTGGTCGATCACGTACCAGGCACTACGGGCATCGATAAAGGTCTCGTCGTCGGGGTGGTCCCAGGGTGTCACCGCCATGTCGTGGACGAATATCGACTCGACCCGGTGCCGGTACTCGGGATCGAGCGCCCAGGCGAAGAGGTCGCGTGTCGAACAGAATTTTTTCACCTCCGTCTCGCCGCGGCCGTAGGCCTCTCCCTTGGGGCCGGGGAAGTTGGCGATCAGCATGCCGCACAGATGACATTCGTCGCGGCTTTCGATGGCCACCGCCTGCTGTGCCACTGATTTTGGCTCGTTCGAGCCGTTGCAGCCCGCCAGCAATGCGATGGCCAGAGCCAGGAATCCGGTGTGGCGCAGTCGAATCCTTTTCATAGTGTTCTCCGATTGAAGAGCCAGAGTGCCAGACCGGTCGGCAGCAGCAGCCAGGCCAGCAGCGAGGCGAACAGTGTGACCGGGCCGAACCGGACCTGCTGCGCCACCGACATCAGCCCGCTGACCGGCTGGTCGGCGAAGTAGGCAAGGTTGAGCAGGCGGAAGATATCGGTCGGGTTCAGCAGCAGCAGGTAGGGGAGCAGTTCGGCATCGACGTTGCCACGGGTACCGACCAGCAGACCAAGCAGGGCCAGGTCGAACACCAGCACGAACAGGAACCAGGTGACCAGCGCGAGTCCCGCCGCGCGGGACTTCTCACTGGCAGCGGCGCTGATCACATAGGCGAAGGCGATGAAGATCCAGCCCAGCAGCACCGCCGAGATAATGAAGAAGCCGAAGGCCGGCAGCAGTTCGGACCAGGGCGTGCTGTCGGACAGCAGCCCCATGATCAGCGCTGCGGCACCGAAACCGAGCAGCGTCGAAATGGCCAGGATGCCGCCGTGACTGAGCAGCTTGCCCAGCAGCAGTTGCCAGCGTGACAACGGATAGCTCAGCAGCAGCAGCAGGGTGCCGTTCTCGTCTTCGCCGACCAGGCCGTCATAGGCCAGCATCAGCGCGATCAGGGGGATCACGAAAACGGCGAGGCTCGCCAGGCTTACCAGGGTCGTGGGCAGCGAGGTAAAGCCGACCTGGCCAGCGGCGGCGGCGCCGAAGTATGCAAGGCCGGTCGCCAGCAGCGCGAAGATCAGGCTGATCGCCAGCACCCAGCGGTTGCGCAGGCCGTCGCGGAACTCCTTGTCGGCGACACTGAGAATAATGCTCATGTCAGCTTTGCGCCTCCGTCTGGCTAAGGATGAAATGGCTGTAGAGGTCCTCGAGGGACGGCAGGTGCATGTCCAGATTGTCGAGCCCCGGCAGAGGCAGCAGTCGCTGCAGCGTCGCGATCTTCTCGGACAGCGGCACCTTCAGCAGCAGACCGGCCGGGCCTGTCGTGGCCCGGGCGGCGAGATCATCCGGCAGCTTCAGCCCCTTGCCAGAGAGCGTCACCGTCAGTGGCAGTTCGGCGTTCTGTCGCAGCTGCTCGAGGCTGCCTTCGGCCAGGCGCCGGCCGTTGCCGAGGATCAGGGCGCGGTCGATATAACGCTCGACGCCGGGCAGCACATGGGAGCAGAGGATCAGGGTGCAGCCGCGGGCCTTGAGCCGGGCGACGCGCTCGTAGAACTCCCGGGTCGCGATCGGGTCCAGGCCCACGGTGGGTTCGTCGAGCAGCAGCAGGCGCGGCTCGCCGAGTAGGGCCTGGGCCAGTCCCGGCGCTGGCGCATGCCCTTGGAGTAGGTCTTGACCCGCCGCTTCGCGGCATCGCCGAGCCCCACCTCATCGAGCAGTTCGCGGCACTGGGCGCGCGACGCCCCCTTGAGGCGGGCGAAATAGCGCAGCACCTCGTCGCCGCTCAGCTGCTCGTAGAAGCTGACGTTCTCCTGGAGAAAGCCGAGGGCGCGGCGCTGCTCCCGGGCGCCACGGCTGCCGGGGCGTTCACCGAATACCCTCACTTCGCCGTCGCTGGGCTCGATCAGGCCGAGGATCAGCTTGATGGTGGTGGTCTTGCCGGCGCCGTTGTGGCCGAAAAGCCCCAGCACCTCGCCTTCGGGCAGAGCCAGGCTCAGCCGGCTGAGCGCGCGTACGCCGGCGTAGTGTTTGTCAACGTTGTGCAGTTCGACGATATTCATTGCGGTCTTCCGGTTTGCGCGGATTCTGGTCTGCCGCCTGACTTTGGAGATCCTCCAGCCAGTGCGAACTCATCAATGGATGGCTGTCGATAACCCCGGGGGCCTTCAGTACCGGGAACTGGCGTTGGACCCAGCGCAGTACCTCGACGGCGGGGCTGTTGAACAGCACCCGGGCGTCGGGATATTGCCACAGCAGCCGGTCGATACCGTCGTTGGGTTCGTAGCGGGTGTCACCGATGCCGTCGCCGTCCAGGTCCCAGCCGAGGTAGTCGCTCCAGTAGTTGCCGCTGCCGGCATGGGACCAGTTCTGCTCGCGGGTAGCGACATATTTCACCTGTTCGCGGTTGCCGATGAAGGCGTTGCCGCTGAGGCGGTTGTCTTCGGAACCGGCGGTCAGATGAATGCCCAGGTCGCTGTCGGCAAAGAGGTTGTCGGTGATCTCGTTGAACAGCGAGTTGTAGATGAAGATCGCCTTGCCCTCGGCGCCGGCGACCGCCGAGCCGCCCCCGGCCGCAGTGGCACGGCCGGCGCGCACGCCGCTGATGCGATTGCCGCTGAGGGTCGAGTTGGTGATGTAGTTGAGCAGAAAGCCGTAGTTGAGGTCGCCGTCGGAGCGGTTGCCGCTGACCGTCAGGTACTTCGATTGCATCAGTGCGTAGCCGGTGCGGGTGTTGCGGGTACGATTGCCGATCAGCGCATTGTGATGCGAATACATGTAGTGGATACCATAGCGCAGGTCGTGCAGGTGGTTGTCGACCAGGCGGTTGTCGTTGCTGGTATCGATGTAGATGCCGTCGCGGGTCTGCCAGACCTCGTTGCCGGCCACTTCGGCGCCGCTGACGTTGAACAGCTGAATGCCGTTGCCGCGATCCTGGGAACGGACCGACGGGTTGCCCGAGATACGGTTGCCTTCGATGCGTGCATCGGGGGCGGCATCGATCCAGATGCCGAAGCTGTCGCCCTGCAGCCAATTGCCGGCGATATGCACCCGGGCCGCCTCGCGGGTTACGAAAATGCCGGCGTCGAGGGTCGAGAGGTTGGCGCCCCAGTCGGCCAGTTCCAGGTTTTCGATGCTCACATCCGGCGCCTCGATGCGCAGGCAGTACTGCCTGTGGTTGCATCTGAGCCGTGCGCCGTCTTCGCCCTCCAGAGCGATCGGGGTCCGAATCACGAAGTTACCGCTGTAGGTGCCGGGCGCGAGTATCAGTCTGTCGCCGGCGGCGGCCATATCCAGCGCCGCCTGCAGTGGCTGGCCGGGTTCGATGTGACGCTCGGCGCCAGGCACGGGCATTGCCAGCAGTGAGGCGCACAGGAGGGTCAGGCAGGCGGGCATCTTGCCCGGGCCTGCGGTGGTTTCGTTTGATTTCAGCATAGGGCTCCCGAAGAGGGCGGGGACCCCGGGGCCCCCGCCGTCGGTCAGGCTTTCTCGACGATCATGCGGCCGCGCATTTCCATATGCAGTGCATGGCAGAACCAGTTGCAGTAGTACCAGTGTACGCCGGGCTGCTCGGCCTTGAAGGTGATCGAAGCCGTCTGCTGCGGGCCGATCTCCATCTGTACGCCATGGTTGACGACGCAAAAGCCGTGGGTAACGTCCTCGATCTGGTCGAGGTTGGTGATCACCACCGTGACTTCATCCCCCTGTTTGACCGTAAAGCGGTCCATGCCGTAGGCCGGCGCCACCGAGGTCATGTAGACCCGCACCTTGTTGCCGTCGCGGATGACCTTGTTGTCCTTCTCCAGGGTCACGCCGTCCTGTTTCGCCATTTCGGCCGTCTTGGCGAAGTAGGGATCGTCTCGCGTCCAGAGCTTGGCCGGCTTCACCTTGCTGCGGTGCACCAGCATGCAGTCGTGGGGCTCGGCATAGGTCGGGCCGTCATGGACCAGCTTCATTTCGTCGCCGGAGATGTCGATCAGCTGGTCGTTCTCGGCGTGCAGCGGGCCGCAGGGGAGGAAACGGTCCTTGGAGAACTTGCACAGCGAGATCAGCCACTTGCCGTCGGCATCCCGGGTTTCGCCCATGGTGGTGTGGTTGTGCCCGGGCTGGTAGTGCACATCGAGTTTCTGCACGATGTACTCGACCTGTTCGCCCTGGTAGGCCTTGATGGCGTTTTCCAGGTTCCATTTGCAGATCTGGCTGTCTATGAAGAGGGTGGTATAGGCGTTACCGCGGTTGTCAAAGGCGGTGTGCAGCGGACCGAGGCCCACTTCAACCTCGGCGGCGACCACATCCCGCGGCTGCAGCTTACCGTCGAACAGATCGTCGAATTTCTGGATATCGAGCACGGTAACGGTCGGTGACAGCTTGCCGTTGGCGACGGCATAGCGGCCGTCCGGGGCGGTATTCATGCCATGGGGGTTTTTCGGTACCGGCACATAGGCGGTCAGCTCGGAGCCGGTACGACCATCGACTACCGGCACATCGTCGGCCCCTGGAAGGGTCTGGTAGTTGCCGGCCTTGATCGCCGCCTCGATGCGCTCGATGTTGAAGATCACCACATGGTCGCGCTCGAGGCGCATGGAGCCGGCGAGGTCCACCGCACCTTCGGTGTTGTAGCAGGTCGAGAAGGCATATTTGCCGCTGTAGTCGGCATCGGTGTTGTCCAGGTTGCCGTCGACGATCACCTGGAAGGCGACCTTCATGGACTCGGCATCGACCGCCGAGAACATGGTGTAGTACTTGTCGATCGCGTCCATTCCGGTGCCATCGTTCGGATGGGGAATGCGGTATTCGGCATTGGCGAAGACGTACTTGGTATAGGGGACCTTCTGTACCCGCAGGCCGTGGATCGCCTGAACGTTGGGGATCTCGGTGATCTTGTCGGTCTTCATGATATCGCAGCGGATACGCGCGACCCGGCTGTTGGCCTTGTCGTTGATGAAGACATATTTGCCATCATACTTGCCGTCCGTCATGCTCATGTGCGGATGGTGGCAGTCGCCGGTGAGCCAGGGCTTGTGATTCAGGACTTCCTTCGACTCGTTGGTCAGGCCCCAGCCGGTGGCGCTGTCGATATTGAATACCGGAATACGCATCAGCTCGCGCATCGACGGTACACCAAGTATGCGTACTTCGCCGGAGTGACCGCCGCTCCAGAAGCCGTAGTATTCGTCCAGTTCCCCCGGTGCCAGGGCAACGGCGTTGTGGCCTTCGGCCGCTTTGGCCGGGGTCGATACCAGGGAGCCGCCAAGCCCCATGCCGGCCGCACCCATTAGCGCCGCACCGGAGCCGAGGAAGAGTCGCCGGCTGAAGCGGACATGTTCGCTGGCGTTTTCGTCGTCTGGCTGGATATCGCCCAGTTTCGGATCTTTCGGATCTATCATTTGTGATCTCCTGTCACTGTTAACCCGGCAATTGAAAGCCATCCCTGACTGTTCAATTGTCGCCCTTGAAAAAGCGGGCGGAAATTTGCGAATTCCCTTGATTTTCAAGGGCTCGCATTGGCCTTCGGCCAATGGCGGTGCGTCCGTGCACCGCTACCAACCCGGAACTCTCTTGCCGGGGTGCGAAACCGGGTGGCGCGGCTGGTGGCCGCCCACTACTCCACTTCGACAGCCGTAATGCGGGCGCCGGAGCGGCCTGCAGTCGGTGCCTGGCTGGCCGTGCCCTTGCGACGGCGCTTCTCGCGCGCGACCAGCGGCGGGCATTTGCTGTGGTTGTAATAGGTCATCTGGCAGTCGAGGCAGTAATGGCACTCGTTGCCGTTGATATGACCGTCCGGATGTATGGCCTGCACTTCGCATTCATTGGCGCACAGCTTGCAGGGATTGCCGCATTCGTGGCGCCGCTTGAGCCAGTCGAACATCCGGAAGCGGCCGGGGATGGTCAGCGCCGCGCCGAGCGGGCAGAGATAGCGGCAGAAGGCCTTGCGGGTGAAGACCGATGCCAGCAGCAACAGGCCGGCATACAGTACGTAGCCCCATTCACGCTGGAATTTCAGCATGATCGCGGTCTTGAAGGGTTCGACCTCGGCAAAGCGTTCCGCCTGCTGCAGCGACTCCAGTGAGATGCCGAACAGCAGCAGCAGGACGATGTACTTGATCGCCCAGAGACGTTCGTGGACGGCGAAGGGCAGTTCGAACTGGCGGATCCGCAGCTTGCGCGCGCCTTCGTTGATCAGCTCCTGCAACGCGCCGAAGGGGCAGAGCCAGCCGCAGTAGATGCCGCGTCCCCAGAGCAGCAGCGTGATGGCGACGAAGCTCCAGAGAATGAACAGCATCGGGTCGAGCAGGAACAGCTGCCACTGGAAGTCGCCGAGCAGCGAGTGGGTGAAGGTGAAGACATTGACCACCGACAGCTGGCCCAGGGCATACCAGCCGATGAAGACCACCGTGTAGATCAGGAAGGCCAGGCGCAGGCGCAGCAGCAGTTTCGGGCGGCGTGCCAGCCAGTCCTGGAAGAAGATGACCAGCGTCAGTACTGCCAGGCCGGCCGCAAGCACGGCAATCTGGAAGACCTTGTCGTACCAGATCGAGATCCACAGCGGCCGGGGTTCGCCTTCGGCCTCGGCGCCGGCGACCGGCTCTGGGCGCTCCAGGTATTTCTCCGGCGTCTGGTACTCGCCGTGGAAGCTGGTGAAGACGCTGTCCAGCGCGCCCACCTGGCGTCGCACCAGCAGCTCCAGCTGCCAGGGCCGGCCGGGGTCGAACTCGTAGGCGGAACGGACGATGAAGATCGCCATTTCGCGAAAGCCCGGGAAACCCTCGATATAGACGTCGCTCAAGCGGTAGTGATCGCTGTCGTGGAAGCTGATGGTGGTGCCGTCCTGCAGCAGCTGGGTGCGGTCGAAGATGCCGCCGCGAACATAGCCGTTGCCCTTGAACGAATATTCGCCGTTGGCCATCACCGCGATGGCCTGATCGCCGGGCGCAAGCTGGTCCATCAGCCAGTGGTATTCGCTTTCACCCAGTAGATTTCTGCCGATGGTCGGGACGTTGAGCGGGGCGTAGTAAAGGTCGATAAAGGTTTCGTCGGCCCTGGGCCCCTTGCCGCCGTGGCCGCGTTCCGCCTTGGTGCCGGCAAAGGCCTGATTGACCTCCCGCCGGGTCAGGTGCAGGCGGCGGATGGAACCGTCGCCGGTCAGGGTCTGCCAGTCGGCCTGCTCGAAATCGTCTTTTCTGATGGTGGCGGCCGGCTGTTGCGCCTGGTTGCCCAGTTCGGCGATGCCCAGTGCCTGGCCGACTTTCACCGCCGCCCGCATCAGGCTCTCGTTGACCACCATGACGGTTACGGTGGCGCCGGTGATGGCGTCGAGGCTGACGGTGTTTTCGTCGTTGCTGCGTCCCACCCGGACGCTGTCATCGATGCCCAGGCCCTTATACTGATCGGCGAAGTCAAACAGCTTCTGTTCCGGAATCCCCACCAGCAGGATGGGTTCGTGGTGCTCGAGTACGTGCACCGAACGGAAGCGACCTTCGGGGTCGATGGTCGCCAGCAGGTTGATCGGTTTGCCGGAATAGGCAGGGATGGCGACCACATCCGCCGTTTCGAAGGCATAGCCGAGGATACGGTCCTGCTGCCGGATGGTGCGCACCAGCGGGCCGTCACCGTCGACGGCTTCCTTGTCGCCAATGCTGTCGGCGTCCGGGTAAACCTGCCGTATCAGCTCCTGCGGGGATTGCAGCAGGCCGCCCTGGACCGCGAAGGCCGACGGGCTGATGACGATGATCAGCAGGAGAATGTAATGTAGCAGCGGGGAAATTTTCTTGAACATGCAAACACCTGGTCCCTTTGGCGCCCATCAAACAACGATAGACGGGGATAGTGTATGCAGCCAGTCGCCGGCCCCGGTTGATCTGGATCAAGGGTAGTGGCTAAAAGTGTATTTAGTTTCCATTATTATGGGCGAGGTGGAGAGCGCGTAGATCGGGATAGGGCGGTAAGGGGGCGCTCCGTAGGAGCCTCGCCCCGAGGCGAACGAATCTGGCACGGCGGTTATTCGCACCGGGGGCGGCGCTCCTACAGGCGGCTGATCACTTCTCGGGCGCGTGGAAAACCAGATAGAGATCGACCAGTAGCTCCGGAATCTGGGCAACCATCTGTTCGCTCAGGCGCTTGTCCTTGCGAATCTGCTTGATCTCGTCTTCGTCGAACAGGTCCGAGGCGAGCATGATCGGCAACAGCAGTTCGGCGACCTGCTCTTCGCGCTCCGGCGCGAACCAGAGT
Source organism: Marinobacterium aestuariivivens (assembly GCF_042661465.1). Classification (NCBI taxonomy): domain Bacteria; kingdom Pseudomonadati; phylum Pseudomonadota; class Gammaproteobacteria; order Oceanospirillales; family Oceanospirillaceae; genus Marinobacterium; species Marinobacterium aestuariivivens. Next base: position 4,332,027 of record NZ_JBHSWE010000001.1, read on the forward strand.
TCCTCGTGCAGGAAAACGCCCTCCATGAAGGCCTCGGCCCAGAGGGTCAGCGGTGCGATGCCGACCTCCCTGTCCTCCTCGTCGAGTTCGAGGCTGGCATCGCAGGGCAGGTCGATCTCTTCGTCGTTGTAGAGGTCACTGCTGATCGACTGATACCACTGGCGCAGCAGTGCCGTGATCTCCTTTTTCTCGGCGTCGGACTGCCACTTCGGCTCGCCGTCGAACAGCAGTTCGAGCCACTGCTGCTCCGGTACCTCTTCCGGCGCGATGGCAAGGGCGCAGAACAGGCCGTGAATTCCAATCAGGTCGAGGGATTCTTCGGAGACCGCTTCGGAGAACAGGAAGTCCTCGAGACGGTCCAGCTCATCGTCGTTGAGCGGCTGGGCAATAGGCGGCATTGGCATGGGGCTGTCCGTATTCCGGTTTTGATGGGGCGATTCTAACGCCAACCGTGGCCCGGGGGTAAGGAATATATTGGATTCGTGACGCGTAACGCGTAACGCGTCACGATTTTCAAGTGACAGTATGTCGGCCTTGCCGGATAATGCCGGCCCATGATGGATGACGCACTAAGGATTCTCAAAGAAGTCTTCGGCTATGACCGCTTTCGCGCCCCCAGGATCAGGTAATAGGCTGTCTGGTCGAGGGGCGGGATGTGCTGGTCGTGATGCCGACCGGTGGCGGCAAGTCGCTCTGTTACCAGTTGCCGGCGCTTTTGCGCCCCGGTACCGCTGTGGTGGTGTCACCGCTGATTGCACTAATGCAGGACCAGGTCAGCGCGCTGTCGCAATGGGGTATCCGGGCCGGCTGTCTGAACTCGGCACTGCCGTTCGAGCAGCTGGTGGAAACCGAACAGGCGCTGCGTCGCGGCGAGCTGGATTTGCTCTACATCGCTCCCGAGCGACTGTTGCAGCCCAGAACCCTGGATCTTCTGTCCGGCTGCCGCCTGGCGCTATTTGCGATCGACGAGGCCCACTGCGTATCCCAGTGGGGGCATGACTTCCGTCCCGAATATCTGCAGCTCAGCCGTCTTGCCGAGGTTTTCCCGGGGGTGCCGCGCATTGCGCTGACCGCCACGGCCGACGGCCGTACCCAGCAGGAGATTGTCGACCGCCTCGCGCTGGTGGATGCGGCACGCTTCATCCAGGGATTCGACCGGCCCAATATCCGCTACCGCATCGGCCAGAAGGACAGGGCGCGGGAGCAGCTGTTGCGTTTCATGCAGGACGAACACCCGCAGGATGCCGGCGTCGTCTACTGCCTGTCCCGCAAGAAGGTCGAAGAGACGGCTGCCTGGCTGTGCGAGCGGGGTTTTCACGCCTTGCCCTACCATGCGGGCCTGCCGCCAGAACTGCGGGCCCATCACCAGCACCGCTTCCTCACGGAGGAGGGGCTGGTGATGGTCGCCACCATCGCCTTTGGCATGGGCATCGACAAGCCCAATGTACGCTTCGTCGCTCATCTGGATCTGCCCAGGAGCGTCGAGGCGTATTACCAGGAAACCGGCCGTGCCGGGCGCGACGGTCAGCCCGCCGATGCCTGGATGGTGTACGGCCTGCAGGATGTGATCTTCCTGCGCCAGATGCTGGAGGGTTCCCAGGCGCCGCAGCTGCAGAAGCAGATCGAGCGGCAGAAGCTCGAAGCGATGCTGGGCCTGTGCGAGATCACCAGTTGCCGGCGGCAGACGCTGCTCGGCTATTTCGGCGAGACGGAACACCCGCCCTGCGGCAACTGCGATACCTGCCTGGAGCCTGTGCCGGTCTGGGACGGCACCGAGGCTTCGCGCAAGGCGCTGTCGGCGGTGTACCGCAGCGGCCAGCAGTTCGGCGTCAACCATGTCATCGATATTCTGCTCGGTCAGGCCGGCGACAAGGTCAGGGCGCGCGGCCACGACCGGCTGTCGACCTTTGGCATCGGCAAGGAGCTGGACCGCAATCAGTGGCGCTCGGTGTTCCGCCAGCTGGTGGCCCGGGGTTACCTCGGTGTCGATGCCCAGGGGCACGGGGTGCTGCACCTGACCGAGCGCTGCCGTCCGCTGTTGAGGGGTGACGAGCAGCTCGAGCTGAGACTCGAGTCGCCCAGGGCCGGCAAGCAGAACCGCTTCAGCCGCGGCTCGGTGCCACAGTCGAAGCTCGACCCGGAGGACTACGTGCTCTGGAACGATCTGCGTGCGGCACGCAAGGCGCTGGCCGAAGAGCAGGATGTGCCGCCCTATGTGATCTTCCATGACGCGACCCTGATGGAAATGGTCATGCACCGGCCGCTGAACGTGGCCCAGCTGCGCCGACTGAACGGCGTCGGCGAACGCAAGCTGGCACTTTACGGCGACCGGTTCCTGGCGGTTATAGAGGCGCACCTGAGCGGTGGCCAGCCCGAGTCGTCCCAGGCGGACGAGTCGCTGGCACTGTTTCGCGCCGGCATGGGCGTGGACCAGGTCGCGCGCCAGCTCAAGCTGTCGGTCAATGCCATATACGGTCATCTCGCTCAGGAGATCCAGCAGGGACGGATCGGCATGCGGGAGGTGGTCGAGCTGCCGGACGCGGAGCTGCGGCATATCGAGCAGGTGATACTGGAATGCGAACGCGAATCCGGCGCTGCGCTCAAGCCGGTCCACGAAGCACTGGGCGGCGCCTACGATATCGGCCTGCTGCGTTGCGTGAAGGTGGCGATGGGTCATTCGTAGGATGGGTGAAGCCGCCTTTGCCGGACTCGCCCGGTTTGCACTGCGCCTGTGGCGGCGAACCCCATCATATCGTTGTGCTGCAGATCGATTGGCACCCTCGGATGTTGGGTTACGCGACTTCGCCGCTGCACCCAACCTACGTTACTGTCGACCATGATATTCGCCCGCAGAGCGGACTCCCATATGGGAGCCTGCTTCATCGGCTAGAATGTACCGAAACGTCGAAACCTGCGACCGCCGATGCTGAATGCCCGCACCTTCCGCAACCTGCGCATCCTGATCCTGCTGCTGATCCTGCTGGCGGTGGCGCTGAACAGCTGGCTCTCGCGCATCCGCACGACCGACTGGCAGGAAACCCTCTGGGTGCTGGTCTATCCGCTCAATGGTGATGGCCGCGCCGATACCCAGGCCTATATCGACAGCCTGTCCGGGGATGCCTTCGACGGGATCGAGCGTTTCTTCACCCGCGAGGCCGGGCGTTACGGCGTTGCCTCGGTGGATCCGGTCTTCGTTCAACTGGCGCCCCAGGTGTTCGCGTCTCCGCCGAAACTGCCGCAGAATCCGTCGCTGTTCGACAATGTCCGCTGGAGCCTGTCGATGCGCTGGTGGGCCTGGCGCAATGACAGCTGGCAGGGGCCGGCAGCCGATATCCGCATCTTCATGCGCTATTACTCGCCGCAGAACCGGGAGCCTCTGGCCCATTCGCTGGGGCTGCAGAAGGGGCTGATCGGCCTGGTCAACGCCTTCGCCGACGAACGCAACCAGGGACAGAACAATGTCGTCGCGGCCCACGAACTGCTGCACACCCTCGGGGCCAGCGACAAGTACGATCTCAACTCCGGTCTGCCGCTCTGGCCCGACGGTTTTGCCGAACCGGATCAGGTGCCGCGTTATCCGCAGCGACTGGCCGAGATCATGGGCGGGCGCGTGCCGATCTCCGATGGCCGGGCGTTGATTCCGCCCAGTCTCGATGCGGTGGTGGTCGGAACCGGGACAGCGCTCGAGATCAACTGGCCGGTGCCCGATGGATTGGCGGTGACGGCTGACAGGTGACGCTTAACCCTCTTGCAGGTGGCTGCGATTTGAACATGCATCCGTTATAATCGCGGCCTCTTTTCGTTTACCAGCCGATGCCAACCGATGAGCGATATCCAGTACCGGGAACTCCTTCCCGAAACACGTCTTGGCGAGACCGCGGACGACAGCGCCGATCAGACGCCCGACCCCAAGCTCAAGACCCGTCTAAACAAGTTGCAGAAGCGCCTGCGCCGGGAGATGGGGCGGGCGATCGAAGACTTCAACATGATCGAGGAAGGCGATCGCGTCATGGTCTGCCTGTCGGGCGGCAAGGACTCCTACACCCTGCTCGATATCCTGCTCAACCTGCAGAAAAGCGCACCGGTCAGCTTCGAGCTGGTGGCGGTCAACCTCGACCAGAAGCAGCCGGGGTTCCCCGAGCACATTCTGCCGGAGTATCTGGCGTCGGTCGGAGTGCCGTTCCACATCGTCGAGCGCGATACCTATTCCATCGTCAAGTCGGTGGTGCCGGAAGGCAAGACCACCTGCGGGCTCTGCTCGCGTCTGCGTCGCGGCACCCTCTACGGTTTCGCCGACGAGATCGGCGCCAACAAGATCGCGCTGGGACACCACCGCGACGATATCCTCGAGACCTTCTTTCTCAACATGTTCTACGGCGGCAAGCTCAAGTCGATGCCGCCCAAGCTGGTCTCGGACGATGGCAAGAACATGGTGATCCGCCCGCTGGCCTACTCCCGTGAAAAGGACATTGCCGCCTACGCCGGACTGAAGGGATTCCCGATCATTCCGTGCAATCTCTGTGGCTCCCAGGAAAACCTCCAGCGCCAGGTGATCAAGGAGATGCTGCAGGGCTGGGATCGAAGCCATCCGGGGCGGATCGAAACCATGTTCCGCTCGCTGCAGAACGTGGTACCGAGTCACCTGGCCGATACCGGTCTGTTCGATTTCGCCGGCCTGCAGCTGGGCTTCCCCCATGGCATCGTGAATGGCGGGGCCGCCGGTGCGCAGAGCGGGCAGGGGGCGATACGCCGACGGGTGAACGGATCGACATACTGTCGCTCTGATGGACGGGATCCGTAACGGTCCGGCAGGCTTATAATCCGGTCCGATCGGGTCTATCCTCAGTGTGAGCCAGAACAGGGCAGAAGGAAAAATGGCCGCGGGACTTTGTTGCATTGCGGCTGTCACAGAGCGTATTGGAGACGCCAAGCGATGACTGAACAACAGACTGATTCTGGTAACCTGCTGGCGAACGCCAGGGAACTGCGTGCGCTGCTGCTCGATTTTATTGCCGGAGGCCCGACGCTGGCGGCACGCTACAAGGCGTTGCGCGACAGCCTGCTGGCCAGCGAAGCGATCCGTGCGGCGCTGCCTCCCTTGCTTGTCGAGCATGAGAATCTCGACGCTTTATGGCAGGCCATGAAGTACCAGCTGCCGAGCAAGGTCGAGCGTCAGGAGCTGATTCGGCGCCAGTTCGAGCCGCTGATGGATGCCTTGTCCGGGGAAACCCGCAAGGCGGAAGGGCACTTCGAGGCCGTGACCATCGAACAGCTGCTCAAGGGCTGGACTCGGCTGAACCAGCAACCGCTGGAGCCCCGGCGCCGACTGCACAACGGCGTCAGCGTCCTGGTGCAGGTATGTTCGTCGATCATCGATGCCCATTACAACTCGGCCGAAATCCGTGGCGGCAATACGGATCTGGTCGAGGTATTCGAGATGGCGAAGGACGTGCTGTTCGCCAGCAGTGCCGGCACCGACCGCCAGATCATGGTGGCCGACGCGATGGCGGGCGCCGCGGCGCTGCTGAAGTCCGTCGAAGAGATTCGCGAGCAGTTTACGCGCACGGGCCTGCCGGAAACCCGGCAGACGATCCTCGCCCGCAGTGCCAGCGATCTGTCCCTCTCCTGCGCCATGTCGATGCTCAGCTGCTGGCACATGCTCAAGGAACTGCATTCGCAGGTTGCCTAGCTGGACAGGGGCCGTGCGCGGCGCCGCCCGGGCCGGCCCTCCCGCTTTTTCAGCAAAGTGACAAGCATCTGCCGCGGACACCACCCGATCTGTCCCGAGGCGGTTCTGCGGCGAACCCGGAACTTCGACGAGGTCCATGTGATACGAAAGGGATTGCCAGTGCTGGCACTGTTGCTGCTCGCCGGCTGCAACACTGCCAATATACAGTCCACGGCGCCCGAGCCCGAGGCGGTCGCGGAACAGGCTCCGGCCGCAACGGATAACGCACCGCCGTCCTCGGGCAGCACATCGGCCTCTGCCGAGCCAGCGACGGGCGCCGAGACGCTGAGTGCCGGCCTCGAACAGCTCGCCAACCGCCTGACGCTGGTACAGGAGCAGCTGATCCAGCTGAAAGCCCGGAGTGCCGAGCTGGGACAGCAGTCCCAACAGGTGCTGGCGCGTCTGCAGATGCTGACCGAACCGGCCGCGGCGCCCGCCGACGAAACCGACCGCGAGCATCCGGTGCCGGCGCAGGGGGATCAGTCCGCGGCGCTGGGCGGCCTGATCGACCAGCTCGGCATGATTGCCAATGAGCTGTCGGTCGGCGGCGCCGGTGATGCTTTTCGCATCGTCGCGACCTATACGGCAACCGGGGAATGGATTCTTATTCGGTTTGATCGGTTTAGTGGTGAGACCTGGCTTGCCGATCAGGGTGGATGGAAGCCGTTAATAGATATCGAAAGCACTCCCAGTTCTGAATATGATGTTGTGCTTGAACGCGCCGAAAAGGATGTCAAGGGTTACGCAGCGGCACGTTTGGATAAGCGTAGTGGTGAAACCTGGTGGTTAAACAAGGATAGCTGGCAGAAATTCGATTGATGAAAGAACCGCATTATCAGGACCTGATCGAACTTTTCGACGGCCTTTTCCGAGACACTTTCAATACCGTGCTGGTGCTGGGGGACGACGAGCCCATCTACCTGCCGGCCGGTGACGGATATCCGCATCACCGTATCGTCTTCGCCCATGGCTTTTTCGCCAGTGCGCTGCATGAAATCGCCCACTGGTGCGTGGCCGGGGCGGAGCGGCGTCAGCAGGTGGATTTTGGCTACTGGTACAAGCCCGATGGTCGCACGGCCGAGGAGCAGGCGCTGTTCGAGCGGGTCGAGGTCAAGCCTCAGGCGCTGGAATGGATATTCTCAGCGGCGGCCGGGCACCGCTTTCATTTCAGCGCCGACAATCTGTCCCTGGGCCTCGGTCCGAGCGAGCAGTTCCGGCAGCGGGTTCAGCAGCAGGTGGCCGACTTTCTCGAGCAGGGTTGCCGCAGCGCCCGCGCATGCTGGTCGAGGCGCTGCAGGCGTTTTATAACACCCCGGCACTGACCGCCGGGCGCTTTCGCCTTCATGGGGTGGCATAAACGCCGGGATCAGTTCCCGTGAAGATGCTGCCCGTTCTGCATGCCGGCCATCACCGATTTGACCGGGGCGGCGATTTCAAGCCTTTGTCCGTCGGAAAATTCCAGCCGAAGCTCCACGCTGTCACCTTCCTGCAGAGCGCCCCTGAGGCCAATCAGCATCACGTGATCGGCACCCGGCTCCAGGCTGTGCCGGCCGTGCGCCGGCACATCGATGCGATCGATACGGCGCATCCTCATCACGCCATCCTGCATGCTGTGGCTGTGCAGTTCGACGTTTTCGGCGATGGCGGAGCCCGCGGCGACCAGGCCGACCGCCTCGCTGCCATCGTTATGCAGTGTCATGAAAGCGGCGCTGTTCATCTGCCCGGGCGGAACCGCACGGACGTAGACGTCGCTGGCAGTGATGTCGGCCATGGCCGGAGCGGCCAGCAGAAGGGTGCAGAGCAGCGCACCGGCAAGGGGTTTTGACATGGGATCGGCCTTCCTTGTACGTGAATGTTGGAGCGGTGTTCAGAGCAGCGCGCGCAGTTTCCCGGCCAGCTCATCGGGCGTAATGCTGTGGCTCAGGACTTCGGCCAGCTGACCGTCGCCATCCACCAGATAGAGGCGCGAGCTGTGATCGACGGCATAGCCCAGCGCCGAGTTTTCCAGTTCGGCAATGCGATAGTAGGCGCCGTACTGCTTGACCACCCGGTCGATCTGCTCCCGGCTGCCGGTCAGTCCGACCAGGTTGGGATGGAAGAAGTCGCTGTATTCGGCCAGCTTGGCCGGGCTGTCGCGGTCCGGGTCGACGCTGATGAAAATGCCCCGCACCTCGGACTGCTGCGCCTCGGTGAGGCGGCGAAAGCCCTGCGCCATGACGGCCAGTGATGTCGGGCAGACATCGGGGCAGGAGGCGTAACCGATGTAGATCACCACCGGATGGCCCCTGAAATCGGATAGCGCCACGGGACCGTCGGCCGATTGCAGTTCGAAGTCGCCGCCCAGTCGCAGACTCTGCCCCAGCGACGGCTGTGCCGGCCCCGGTCGCAACAGGAAGGCCGCGGTCATTCCTGCCAGCAGAAAGGCCGTCAGGACCAGCAGGATACGCAGGGTTTTCAGCGGACTGGTACTCATCGCGCGCTGAACTCGAAGCGGGCGGTGGCGGGGCCGCCGGCCGTGCCGGCTTCGACCCGGGCCAGCCAGATCATTTCGCCGGTGGTGCAGATCGCCAGTTCGCCGGTGCCTGTCCAGAGTACCGGATCCGCCGGCGATGGCTGTAGCTCGATGCGGTTGTAACCCATGTACATGTCACGTCCCTCCAGTACGATGCTGATCGAATCGGCGTCCAGTGCCTCGGTACGGACCTGGAACTGCAACGGCTCCAGAGCCCTGGGCTGGCGCGGATTCAGCATCAGCGTCAGGGCACTTTCGCCCGCCGCTGCCCGGCAGGGGCCCGCCGAGAGGTCACAATCAGCCGGCGTGGCCAGGCTGGCGGCCGTGGGCGGCGCCAGCAGGCGCGGGCCCAGCCAGATTGCCGCCAGCAGGGCCATAAGGCCGGCGAAGGCGGACAGGGCTGCCCAGGGCACCTTTCGATTGATCGCGTCGACTGTCATCTATACCTCTTGTTGAAAGCCTATTCTAGATCAGGGGCACGGGCGCCGTTAATGCGGCCGATTGTCGCATGCGGTCTCTTAAGCCATCGGGGCCGGCTCAAGGCAGGCCAGCAGACCCTGCTCGAGGTTTTCCCAGTCCCGGGCGTCACGGCTGATGATCTCGACACGGGAATCCCGGCGCCACGCCAGCTTGTCGATGCTGTGTTCCTCAAGCACACGGTTGTAGAACAGCCACACATAGCCGATGCGAAAGGCGCCCTTGATGCGCACCGCGCCCTCGATGCCCTTGAGCAGGCTTTCGAGGCGGTCGTAATCGAAGACGTCGTCGCGGTGGAAGACCCAGCCGCAGCTCACGAAGTCCGCGCCGCTTCCGGTGCGCCGTATCGGCTTGCCCGGCTCCGGCAGCGCCAGTGTCTGCAGTGGTTCCGGAGTCTGCTCTGTGACATGGCTGTCGGGGAACTGCGCGGCCAGGGTGTCGTCGCGTACCAGGTCGAGCAGTTCGACGGGGAATCGACCCCGTTCAGCCTCCTCGATGCGCTGCTTCGGCGGGAACAGGCCGGCCAGCGCTGCGTGGCTCTGTCTGACCTGTTCGGGTGTGGCGAGATCGAGCTTGTTGAGCAGTACGATATCGGCCAGGTTGAGCTGGTCCTGAAAGGTTTCATGGCTCAGCACCCGCGGGTCATCGAGCAGTCTCGGGTCGAGCAGGCAGATTACCGCGCGCAGGTCCAGGATGTCGCGAAAGCTCTTGCCCTGCAGGGTATCGATAATGCCTTCGGGGTGACCGAGCCCGGTGGGTTCTATGATCAGGCGGTCGGGTCTGGCGGTACGGATCAGGCTCGCGAGCCCGGCCCGCAGCATCGGGCCCAGGGCGCAGCAGATGCAGCCGCCCGCGAGTTCCTTGATATGCAGGCCCTCCTCGTTTGGCATGGCCGCCTGGTCGACGCCGATCTGGCCGAATTCGTTGACCAGCACCGCCCAGCGTTCCGACTCCGGCTTCTGCGCCAACAGGGCATTGATCGCGGTGGTTTTGCCGACACCGAGAAAACCGGTGATGATGTTGGTCGGGATCTTCTTCGACATCGTCAAATCTCCTCTGCTGAACCTCTAGGGCGACTGTCGGTAGCGTTGCCCCGGTGGCGCGAGGGCAGTTGTGCCAGCAGCATGCCGGCAAGCATCAGGCCGCAGCCAAGCAGGGCCCGGCCGGCCAGGGTTTCCTGAAGCAGCAGCCAGCCGCCGAAGGCGGCAAACACCGCTTCCAGGCTCATGATAATGGCCGCATGGGCGGCCGGGGTATGCTTCTGGGCGTATACCTGCAGCGTATAGGCGACACCCACAGACAGCAGGCCGGCATAGGCGATCGGCTGCCAGGACTGTGCCAGGCTCGTCAGGCTCAGGCTGTCCGACTCGAACAGCAGGGCGCAGAGCAGGCAGAGCAAGGCGCAGACCAGAAACTGGATGATCGACAGCCTGAGTCCGTCGACCTTCGGTGCCAGCCTGCCGATGGCCAGTACATGCGCGGCCCAGAATCCCGCGCCGATCAGTTCCAGCAGGTCGCCGCGATTGATCACCAGATCCTCGTTGATACTGAGCAGGTAGAGGCCGGCCAGTGCCAGCAGCGCCCCGGCCCAGATACCACGGCTGACGGCCTGTCCCAGCAGCAGAGTCGCAAGTGGCACCAGCACGATATAGAGGCCGGTAATAAAGCCGGCGTTGCCGGCCGTGGTGTACTGCAGGCCAGCCTGCTGAAAGGAGGCGCCGCAGAACAGCAGACTGCCGGCCAGAAGGCCGCCCCGCAGCAGGCCCGAGGGCCGGGCCTGGCCGGCACGGGCGCGAAACAGTAGCGTCAGCGGTATCAGCGACAGCGCACCGAGCCCAAAACGGGCGGCATTGAAACCGAACGGGCCCAGGTGCTCCATGCCCACCCGCTGGGCGACGAACGCCAGCCCCCAGATGGCCGCGACCAGCAGCAGGACCAGGTTGGCCTTCAGACTGTATTCACGCATTCGGTCATTTCTCCTGTCCTTGAACATTCCGCCGCGCCATGCCGGCCGTGGTTGTTTCCCCCGTACGATTCCCTGGCGGCGGCTTTCATAAACCGGGGCGTAAGGGTAAAGTGATGGTGCGGTGCGGTAAATCGATATTTTCGCCGCAGACTCAATTTATTTTTCAGGCGGCGGCGGCAGGATGTCATGGAAGCGCTTATAGTTTCAGGAAGAATATATGGATCCCGGCGTCGAAGTTTCAGGGCCGGCTGTCTCTAACCTGGTATCCGTTCGGATGTCGCGATCAGGGGAGAACGGGATTGGGTGCTGTAGATGATCAATAGCATCAGGCCACTGCGGCTGCTGATTGCGCTGCTGTCGCTGATGATGCTGCTGTCGGTCCTCGGTTTCGGCTGGTTCAGCTGGCTGGAGGTTCGCCAGGAGGTGACCCGTCAGCTGCATCAGCAGAATGCCAGCTTTATAGACCAGACCGAAGCCTTCTTCCGTCCCCAGGAACAGTTGCTGCTGTCTGCGACGCAGCCGCTGGTGCGCGACAACAAACTGCGGCGCTCGGAACTCGAGGCCGCGCTCCAGACCCTCTCGACGGCGGTGCCGGAACTGAAATCACTCGGTGTTCTGGACCGTCGCGGCGAGCTTCTGCTCAGTGTGGGCGCCCCCTGCCGGATGATATCGCCCTGTCGTCCACGGACGCCATCACCCAGACCCGCTATACCGGAACGCTCAAGCTTGGCCGCCTGTTCAGCGCGCCGAACCCCGGTGGGCCGCTGCTGCCGGCGTTTGTCGCGCTGCAGGACGAAAAAGGCAACCTGCTGGCGTTTGTGGTCGCGGCCTACAGCATCCTGGGCGAAGCCTCGATCTGGCAATCGTTGAACACGCCGGATGACATCAGGGTCTGGCTGCTGGGGGACGGCGGCCGTATCCGTTTCGCCCATCCGATGACCGGCAGCCTGGTGCGCGGCATCAGCGACTGGAAGCTCGATGCGCTGTCGCTTGCCGAGCTGATGGAGCACGCGGCCTATGGTAACAGTGCCGATGTCTTCCGCCTGTCGCTGAATGGCGAGCCGGTGGTCGTGCAGGCGCAGTTGCTGCCGCAGTTTCAGTTTCTCTCCGTGGCCTTCGTGCCCCTGAGCCGGCAGTTCTGGCTCTGGACCGGCAAGGTGCAGACGGTCGGGCTGCTGCTGGGGCTCTTCCTGCTGATTTCGTTGCTGGTGTACCGGCTCGTGTGGCTGGCCAACTCCCGGCTCGAAAACGCGCGCCTGCTGGCGGAGGGTAATCTTTCCAAGCTGTCCCAAGCGATCGAGCAGAGTCAGGACAGCGTTGTCGTCACCGACAGCAGTTGGTGCATCGAATATGCCAATCGCCGCTTCGAGGGAGACGTCAAGCAGGACGAGGCTCGCCTCAAGGGTGTACCGGTAACCAATTTCGCGCCCCATGACATGCTGCGTGACGACCTGGTACAGATTCAGAGCAAGGTGATCGAAACCGGCGGCTGGTGCGGCGAGCGTCGTCGGGACGGTACCGATCAGTGGTACGAGTTCTCGATCTCGCCGGTCGAGACGCCCGACAGTGCCGATACCAGCTTCATACTGATCGCCCAGGACATCACCGAGCGCAAGCACGCCGAGGCCAAGCTCTATCAGCAGGCGAATTTCGACTCGCTGACCGGGTTGCCCAACCGGCGCCGCGCCAGCGAGGTAATCTCCCAGTCTGTCGAGGATGCCTGGTCCAGCAAGGGGCTGCTGGCGCTGCTGTATCTCGACCTGGACAACTTCAAGCAGATCAACGATACCTTCGGTCACCTCTTCGGCGATCAGGTGCTGATCAAGGTCGCGGACCGGCTGCAGCATGCCGTAGACGATTACGGTCACCTGTCCCACATGAGCGGCGACGAGTTTCTGATCCATTTCCGCTTCACCGAGGTCGACGAGATCGAACGTGTTGCCGCCAACATCATCGAAACCGTGCGCGAGCCGCTGTTGCTGCAGGGAAAACATCTCAACATCTCCACCAGTATCGGGGTCTCGCGTTACCCGGTCGATGCCCCCGATGTGCAGGGGCTGATTCGCGACGCCGACATCGCGCTCTATGAATCGAAGCGGCGCGGGCGCAATCGCTATACCTTCTTCGATGCCGAACTCGACAAGCGGATGAAGCGCAAGCTGGAGATCGAGAACCAGCTGCCGGCGGCGCTCAAGAGCGGCGACCTCTATATGGTCTACCAGAGCAAGAACCGTATCGGTACCGGCGAGGTCATGGGCTTCGAAGCGCTGATGCGCCTGAACTGCCGGGCGCTGGGCGCGGTGGGGCCGGACGAGTTCATCGAAGTGGCCGAGGAAACCGGTTTCATCGAGGCGATGGGGCGCTTTGCGCTGATGCGCGGCTGTGCAGACCTGGCCAGGCTACAGGCACTGAGCGGAAAGCCGCTGACGATGGCGATCAATATGTCGGTACGCCAGCTCGGCAGCGACGAAATCATCGGTCATGTGCGCGAGGCGATCCAGCATGCCGGTATCGACCCGACCACCCTCGAGCTCGAAATCACCGAATCGCTGCTGGCCGAAAACGTCGAGGCGGTCATGCCGCGACTGGAAAAACTGCGGGCCCTGGGGCTCTCGCTGACCATCGACGACTTCGGTACCGGCTACAGCTCGCTTGCCTACCTCACGCGCTTCCCGGTTTCGACGCTGAAGATCGACAAGTGCTTCGTCAATGACATGGCCACCAGCCACAGCGACGCCACCGTAGCCCGTACCGTGATTCAGATGGCCCATGCGCTGGAGATGAAGGTTGTCGCCGAAGGTATCGAAGACGAGGCGCAGTGGCGTATCCTGCGCCGGTTCGGCTGTGATATCGGCCAGGGCTACCTGTTCTCGAAACCGCTACCGTTCGACGAGGCCTGCACGCTGCTGCAGACCAGTGCCAATATCCCGCTGCTGGAACCGGCCAGTAGGGTGGAATAAGCACCGAAGGTGCGAATTCCACCGGGGGCATCAGATTCCGCCGGGGCGGTCGAGCGCGTAACGCACCATGCCGGGCTTAGCCCGGCGTTGGTTGGATGTCGGGGGCGACCTATCCTTTGGACTTCGCGATCAACGCCTTCAATTCGGGAATGCAGGAGCCGCAGTTGGTACCGCAGCCGAGATGGCGGCCGAGGGACTCTACCGACTGGCTGCCCTGATCCAGCACCCTGCGAATGCGTTTTTCCCCGACCTGGAAGCAGGCGCAGACGATAGAACCCTGATCCTCGACGCCTTCGCAGGGGCGCCCCGCCAACAGCCGCGCCCGCTCGCCGGCGCTCAGAGCCCGTCCCAGTTGCTGCGAAAGCCAGGGTGCGATGGCAGTTCGCCGTCGCCGCCGGCGATCAGTACCCACTGCAGGCGGCCGTCGCGAAAGCCCGCCGCGCGGTAATGGACGCCCCGACTGTCGAGCAGTTCGATGCGGTCCTCGCAGGCGGGTAGCCAGGCTTCGACCCAGTGGCGCCAGTCCGCGACCGGTTCGAATCCCGCCAGCCGATAGCGCTCTCCCTGTTCGAGCGCTGCCCGCACCCAGTATTCGCAGGGCGGTTGCTCGAGTGGTTCGAGGCTCAGCAGCAGTCCCTGCCAGCACTGTTTGAGCGCCACCAGCCCGACGCGGCTGTGTTTGGACTCGGGCTGGCCTGAAACCGGGTCGGTGACCGGTGCCACCAGCGCGTCGACGCAGGCGGCCGCGGCATGGCGATCGTTCCAGTGAATAGGCGCGAACAGCGTGCCGGGCTGCACGCCGTCGCTGATACGGGCGCGACCGATGAAGCGCTGGCCGCGGGCTTCGAGGCGTACCAGGTCCGCGTCCCCGACCCCGGAGCACTGCGCATCCTGCGGATGGATCTCGACGAAGGGCTCGTCGCTATGCTCCAGCAAACGGGGGCTGCGGGCAGTGCGGGTCATGGTATGCCACTGGTCGCGGATACGGCCGGTGTTGAGCACGAAATCGCCGTCGCCGGCGGTAGCGGCCGGCAGACGCGCCTCGACCGGCAGCAGTCGTGCGCGCCCGGACGGCGTGAAGAAGCGGCCATCGCCGAACAGGCGTGCGGTGCCTTCGGGGCAGCGGTCGGTGACCGGCCACTGGATGGGCGCCAGGGCGTCGTACTGTGTTTCGCTCAGGCTTGCCAGCGCCGAGATATCGAAATCCCGGCGTCCGCCGTTGCGATAACCGGACAATGCCGCGTGCTCGCGAAAGATCTCCACCGGGTGACGGTAGCCGAAGGCCTCGCCGTAGCCGAGCCGGGCGGCGAAATCGCACAGGATCTCCCAGTCATGGCGGGCTTCGCCGGGCGCCCGGACCAGGCTGCGCTGGCGCGAGATGCGGCGTTCGGAATTGGTCACGGTACCGTTCTTCTCGGCCCAGGTGGTGGTCGGTAGCAGCACGTCGGCCAGCAGCGTGGTGTCGGTCCTGGCGATGCAGTCGCTGACCACCACCAGTTCGCACTGCTTCAGCGTCTGGCGAACACGGGCCGCGTCCGGCAGGCTGACCGCCGGGTTGGTGCCGATGATCCAGACGGCCTTGATGTCGCCGGTCTCGATGGCGCGGAACAGGTCGACCGCCTTGCGGCCCTCCCGTTCGGCCAGGTTCGGGGCCTGCCAGAAGCTGCGTACCGTTTCCAGGTGGTCCGGATCGGCGAAGTCCATATGGGCGGCCAGCTGGTTGGCCAGGCCGCCGACTTCGCGGCCGCCCATGGCGTTGGGTTGCCCGGTGATCGAGAAGGGACTGGCGCCGGGCTTGCCGATGCGTCCGGTTGCCAGGTGGCAGTTGATGATCGCATTGGCCTTGTCGGTGCCGCTCGACGACTGATTGATGCCCTGGGAATAGAGCGTCAGGCTGCGCTCGGTGGTGGCGAAGCGGCTGAACAGCCATTCGAGCTCGGCGGCTTCCAGGCCGCAGCGCTCGGCGGTCGTGGCGATATCGGGGCACTGTCGCCGGGCCTGCGCCAGGGCTTCGTCGAAGCCTTCGCAGTGGTGATCGATAAAGTCCCGGTCCAGGGCATCATGATCGGCCAGGTAGCTCAGCAGGCCGTTGAACAGGTAGCCGTCGCTGCCAGGCGCGAGCGCCAGGTGGCGGTCGGCGAGGTCGCAGGTGGCCGTGCGGCGCGGGTCCAGGACCACCACCTTCATGCCGGGGCGCCGCTCCCGGCGCGCGCCAGACGCTGATAGAGGATGGGGTGGGCCCAGGCGGCATTGGAGCCGACCAGCAGGACCAGGTCGGCCTCGTCGAGATCCTCGTAGCAAGCCGGCACCGTATCGCTGCCGAAGGCGCGTTTCTGTGCCGCCACGGCCGACGACATGCACAGGCGCGAATTGGTGTCGACATTGGCGCTGCCGATAAAGCCTTTCATCAGCTTGTTGGCGACGTAATAGTCTTCGGTCAGAATCTGGCCGGACAGGTAAAAGGCCACGGAGTCGGGACCGTGGGTTTCGATCAGTTGCGAGAAGCGGCCGGCGATATGGTCCAGCGCCTCGTCCCAGCTGGCGCGCCTGCCGGCGACCTGGGGATGGAGCAGGCGTCCCTGATCGCCGGTGGTTTCGTGCAGCGCCGAGCCCTTGACGCAGAGCCGGCCCTTGTTGGCCGGATGCCGGTCATCACCACTGACGGCGATCAGACGGTTGTTTTCGACCCGGGCCTCGACACCGCAGCCGACGCCGCAGTAGGGGCAGGTGGTGCTGGTTGTGGATTCGGTTCGGTTCATTGTTGTCTTCCGCTATCTCAAAAAAACGCCATCCCCGCCGGATGGCGGGAGATGGCGCCATTGCCAACTTCCCCTTCAAGGTCTCAGCCTTTCGAGCCTGACACTCTTCGGTGCTTCGCTTTCTTCAGCTTTCTATCGCTTTATTATGTGTAGGCGAAAACCGTGCCAGTTTTTGTTATTTCGCCCGAAAGGCGCATCCGTTGGGCCCTGGAGAGGAATCCGGCCAGGCGGTTGGGTGGGGCAGACCTGGCCGGGCGTGGTCCCTAAGGGGGCGTTCCCGTCACCCGCTGCCCCTTAACGGGGCGTCGGGTCGATCAGCAGCACGTCTTCGTCGAGGGATACCTGCCAGACGGCCAGGCGGTGCTGGTCGTCCTCGAGGCAGCGGCCGTCGATGAGGCTGAAGTGCTGCTTGTAAAGCGGCGATGCCACGACCGGCTCATCGCCGACCGAGCCGACGATGCCGCGGGACAGCACATTGGCGCCGCCGATCGGGTCATGATTGTCGATGGCGTAGACCCGGTCGTCCTCGGGCAGATAGAAGAGGGCGACCTGACGCCCCTCGATGAGGGCGCAGACACCGCTGCCGGGAATCAGGTCGGTCTTGCCGCACAGCGGCGTCCAGTGGGATTTTGTATTCATCTGCAGGTTCCTCAGCTGACAAGCTTGATCGTTTCGGCCGGGGTCGACGCGGCCTTTTCCTTCGGCGTGGCGGGACGGATCTGGTCGCGTTCCATCACGAAGACGACGTTGTCGTCGGTCTGGTCGGAGTTGACGAACGGGCGGAAGCGCTTGAGGGCCTCCGGATCCTCGATGGTTTTCTTCCATTCGCATTCGTAGGTGCCGATGACCTGCTGCATCTGTGCCTCGAGATCGGCAGCCAGCCCCAGTCTTCGATCACCACCTCGCGCAGGTAGTCGAGGCCGCCTTCGAGGTTGTCCATCCAGACCGAGGTGCGCTGCAGGCGGTCGGCGGTCTTGATGTAGAACATCAGGAAGCGGTCGACGTAGCGAATCAGCGTTTCGCGGTCGAGATCGGTGGCGAAGAGGTCGGCATGGCGCGGCTTCATGCCGCCGTTGCCGCACAGGTACAGGTTCCAGCCGTTCTCGGTGGCGATGATGCCGACGTCCTTGCTCTGCGCCTCGGCGCACTCGCGGGTGCAGCCGGAGACGGCGAACTTCAGTTTGTGCGGCGCGCGCAGGCCCTTGTAGCGGTTCTCGATATCGATCGCCAGGCCCACGCTGTCGTCGACGCCGTAGCGGCACCAGGTGCTGCCGACGCAGGATTTGACGGTCCGCACCGACTTGCCATAGGCATGGCCGGTCTCGAAGCCGGCGTCGACCAGCTCGCGCCAGATCAGCGGCAGCTGCTCGAGGCGGGCGCCGAACAGGTCGACGCGCTGGCCGCCGGTGATCTTGGTGTAGAGGTTGTATTTCTTCGCCACCTGGCCGAGCACGATCAGCTTGTCCGGCGTGATCTCGCCGCCGGCGACCCTCGGCACTACCGAGTAGGTGCCGTCTTTCTGCATGTTGGCGAGGAAGGTGTCGTTGGTGTCCTGCAGGCCGACGTGGGGCTTTTTCAGCACGTAGTCGTTCCAGCACGACGCGAGGATGGATCCGACCGCCGGCTTGCAGATATCGCAGCCCTTGCCCTTGCCGTGTTTGTGCAGCAGCTCGTCGAAGGACCTGATCTGATCGACCCGCACCAGGTGGTACAGCTCCTGACGGGTGTAGGCGAAGTGTTCGCAGATATCCCGGCTGACCGCGACACCGCGCTCTTCCAGCTCGTGGTTGACGACATTGGTCAGCAGCGCGGCGCAGCCGCCGCAGCCGGTGGCCGCCTTGGTCGCGCCCTTGACGCCGGCGACGTCGGTGCAGCCGGCGTCGATCGCCTGACAGATGGCGCCCTTGGTGACGTCGTGGCAGGAGCAGATCTGGGCGCTTTCCGGCAGCGCCGAGACGCCGAGACCCGGCTTGGCGCCGTCACCGCGCTGCGGCAGGATCAGGCTGTCCGGGAACTCCGGCAGCTCGATGCCGTTCAACGCGTACTGCAGCAGGGTGCCGTAGTCCTCGGCATCGCCGACCAGAATGGCGCCGAGCAGCTCCTTGCCGCTGTCGTTGACGACGATCTTCTTGTAGATGCCGTTGGCCTCATCCAGGTAGGTGTAGTTGCGCGAACCTGCGGTATGGCCGTGGGCGTCGCCGATGCTGGCCACGTCGACCCCCATCAGCTTGAGCTTGGTGCTCATGTCGGCGCCGAGGAACTGGCTGTCATCGCCGAGCAGCTGCGCCACGGCGACCTTGGCCATGCTGTAGCCCGGTGCGACCAGGCCGAAGATACGGCCACCCCAGAGGGCGCACTCGCCGATGGCGAAGATGTTCTTGTCGGTGGTCAGGCAGTCGTTGTCGATCACGATGCCGCCGCGCTCGCCGATCTCGAGGCCGGAACTGCGGGCCAGCTCGTCGCGCGGGCGGATGCCGGCGGAGAACAGGATCAGGTCGGTTTCCAGCGACTCGCCGTCGGCGAACTCCATGCGATGCACGGCATCGTCGCCATCGACGATCTGCTGGGTATTCTTGCCGGTGTGGACCCGCACGCCGAGCTCTTCGATCTTGTCGCGCAGTACCTTGCCGCCGGCGTCGTCGAGCTGGACCGCCATCAGGCGCGGTGCGAATTCGACCACATGGGTCTCCAGCCCCAGGTCGCGCAGGGCCTTGGCGGCCTCGAGGCCGAGCAGACCGCCACCGACGACCACGCCGGTCTTGCCGCTGGCGGCGCTGGCCTTGATCGCCTCGAGGTCTTCGATGGTGCGATAGACCAGGCAGTGCTCGCGCTCATGGCCCGGCACCGGCGGCACGAAGGGGTAGGAACCGGTGGCCAGTACGATGCGGTCGTAGTCGAGCTCGGTGCCTTTATCGCTGGTCACGACCTGGCGCTCGCGGTCGATCGCCACGGCCTTTTCGTTGAGCAGAACGTTGAAACCCCAGTCGGCGTACTGCGCGGGCTTGCCCATGGCCAGGTCGTCGGCGGTCTTGCCGGCGAAGTATTCGCTCAGGTGGACGCGGTCATAGGCCAGGCGCGGCTCTTCGCAGAAGACGGTGACGTCGAAGCGTGCGCTTTCGCCGCTTTCGGCAAGGCTCTGAAGGAACTGGTGACCGACCATGCCATTGCCGATCAGGATCAGTTTGGTCTTGTTCATGGGGCTACTCCCGTTACGATTCGGTGACAGGAACGGCGCTTTCGCAGCAGGCCGATCCGAACTCTGGATTTCAGGTTTCATACCGCCATCTCCCGCGGTTCCTCGGCGGTGCCGGGGGCCTCGGTGTCGCGGATGCAATAGGCGCGGCCAAACGGCAGCATGGGAATCAGTTCATCGAGCGCGGTCTGCTGCTGCAGCAGCTCGAAATACCACTGGCCGTCTGCGGTATCGCCGTAGAGCACGATGCCGGCCAGCCTGTTGTCCCGCAGCAGCAGCTTGCGGTAACAGCCGTTGCGGGGGTCGCTCAGGGTCAGGCTCTCGAGGCCGGGCGCATCGAGATGCTCGCCGGCCGAGAACAGGTTGATGCCCGATACCTTCAGCTGCGTCGGAACCGGCGCGGCGCGATAGGGGTGGCCAGACCCCGGACCAGCCGATCGGCCAGCAGGCGCGCCTGCTCCCAGATCGGTGCAACCAGTCCAAAGGTCCGACCGCGGTGCTCGATACATTCGCCCAGGGCGCTGATGCGCGGATCTTCGCTGCACAGCAGGTCGTCGACTTCGAGGCCCTGCCGGCAGGGCAGACCTGCGTCCCGGGCCAGCCCTGCGTTGGGCGCGATGCCGGTGGCGATCACGGCAAGGTCGGCTTTCAGGTGCCGGCCGCTTTTCAGCCGGGCGCCTTCGATACGATCTGCGCCTTCGAAGGCTCCGATTTCATCACCCAGCAGGAAACGGATGCCGCGGGTCTCGAGGGCCTGGCGCAGCAGTTCGCCGGCCTGAGGGTCCAGCTGGCGGTTCATCAGCCAGTCGGCGCGGTGCACCAGGGTCACGTCTAGGCCGCGCCTGGCCAGGGCATGGGCGGCTTCGAGACCCAGCAGGCCTCCGCCCACCACCAGGGCCTCGCGGCCGGCTTTGGCGCATTCAAGAATGGCGTCGACGTCCCCGGTGGTGCGGAAGTCGAAGATGCCGTCCAGGTGCTGGTTGGATGCCGGTATGCGGGCTGGGCGGGAGCCGGTGGCCAGCACCAGCTGGTCGTAGTCGCAGTGCAGGCCCTGCTGGCTGATGACCCGGCGGGCGTCACGGTCGATGCGAACTACCGGATCGCCGCTGTGCAGGCGGATGCCGTTGGCGCGATACCAGTCGGCGCTTTTCAGCACGATGGCCGCGTGGTCGGTTTCGCCGGCCAGCAGCGGCGACAGCTGAATGCGGTTGTAGGCGCCGCCGTGCTCTTCGCCGAAGACGGTGATGTCGTAACGTGCGGCATCGCGGCGCAACAGCTCGTCCAGCAGGCGGCTGGTGGCCATGCCGTTACCGATGATGATGAGCTTCTGTCGTTCCATCCGCAGGTGACTCCGTTGCTGTAGCCGGTAAAAATGCCAACAAAAAAGGCGCTCATCGTCCGTGCGCGAATGCACGGGGATGAACGCCTTTGTTCAGTGCCCCCGAGGGGGCGTCGAGTTGTATGTGTTAGTTAAAGCAGGGTGCGTGCCAACTTGTTAAAAATGCCACTATTCAATGATTTGAGTCGGATTGGTGGCTGCTTCGTCGTTATTTTTTGCACCGAATGGGGTAGCTGAACCGCTTTGGTGCCTGACATTGGTGCAAAAAAGGTGGCGCGATACGCGTTCGGTTCCGGCAAATGTTCCGGCCGCGTAGGGTGGAATGAGAGAAACGAATTCCACCGGTGGTTTCGGTTGGCGCCGCCGGTCCGGATCAACGGCTCCCGGTGGAATTTGCGCCTTCGGCGCTCATTCCAACCTACAACAACAGCTGCAGCAGATTGAGCAGCAGCAACAGGGCGGCGATCAGCTGCCAGCCCAGAAGCGGGTTGCGGGCCATCAGCGGCTGCTCGCGGACGCGTGCTTCGAGCTGGCGGTTCGGCGTGCACAGGTCCTGCAGGAACTCCGAATAGGCGTCGTAGCGATGCAGGGGTTGGGCTGCAGTGCCTTGCGCAGGCAGCCCTCCATCCAGAGCGGCAGATCCTTGCGGTGGCGCAGTGCAGGGATGTAATGCAGCTCGGAATAATGTTCGATGCGGTGACGTTTCACCGAGGGTTCGCGATAGGGCAGCTCGCCGGTCAGCATCTCGTAGGCGATCACCGCCAGCGAGAAGAGGTCGGAGCGGTAGCTGCCGGGCAGCCCCATCAGGTATTCCGGCGCCACATAATTGACCGAACCCTGGGGAATCGACTTGTCCAGCGGCGAGACCATCTCCTCGATGCCGGCGATGCGCACGGTGCCGAAATCGAGAATTCTAACCCGGCCGTCGCGGTCGATCATGATATTTTCCGGCTTCAGATCCTGGTGCACCATGTCGGCCCGCTGGAAGGCGCGCAGACCGGCGACGATCTGGCGCAGCAGGTCGCGTACCTGATCCAGTGGTGGCTGGGGGTGATCCTGCATCCACTGGCGCAGGTTCTGCCCCTCGATATGTTCGCCGAGATAGTACATGAAGCGCTTTGGGCGCGGCGGTGCAAAGGTTTTCATCACGTTGGGATGGTCGATGCGCCGGCCGACCCATTCCTCGCGCATGAAACCGTCCAGATAGAGGCTGTCCTCGGCATGGTTCTCCGACGGCGCCTTGAGCACGTACTGGCGGTCGCCGTGCAGGTCCTTGACCCGATACATATGACTGCGGGTGCCGCTGAAGATGATATCCAGCACCTCGTAGTCGTCTATGCGGTTGCCGGTCGCGAGTACCGGCGGGATCGGCAGGGCGGTCAGCCGACGGTAGTTTTCGTCGGGCGTTTCCAGCGGCAGTGCATCGACCTCGATCAGCAGTGCCGTCAGGTTGTCGTCGCTGCCCCCGGCGAGAGCTTCGTCGATCAGGCCCGAGCAGGCCGCCACCGGGTCGTCCGGCTGCAGGGCCAGCAGTTCGGCGATCCGGGCGCGGGGCAGATGCTCGTGGATGCCATCGGTGGTCAGCAGGATGCGATCGCCGGCTTCCAGCGTGCGCTGCTGATAATCCACCTCCAGGTGCTGATCGGCGCCGAAGGCCCGGGACAGGTAGTTGCGTCCGCGTTCGACATGGACGTGGTCGCGGGTCAGCTGTTCCAGCTCGCCGTTGCGCAGGTGCCAGACGCGGCTGTCGCCGACATGGAAGCAGTGCAGCGTGTTGGACTTGAGAATGACCGCCGAAAAGGTGCAGAGCATGCTGTCGTCATGTCCCTGACGCACCGCATTCTGCTGGAACAGCCAGCTGTTCAGACTGGAGATGACACGGGCCGCCGCATGGCGGGTGCTCCAGCTGTCCGGTGTGCTCAGGTAGTCGGCGATAAAGCTGGTTACGGCTGTCTGGCTGGCGATATGGGAATCCTCGCAGCTGCTGACACCGTCGGCGATCACCGCGACGGCGCCTTTCAGTCGGGCGGTCGGGGCGTCGGGGGCATGGGCGGCGAAGGCGTCCTGGTTGACGGCCTTGACGCCGCTGACCGACTGGCCGCCGAAACGGACCATCGGCGCCTGGGCCGGGGCGCTGTAATCGGTGTGTTTCATCGTCTGTGGCAGGGGTGCTTTGGCACCCCTGCCGGTCCTCCCTGAGACTCTTTGCGGCCTGGCAGGCCGATCAGGAAACGCTGATCAGCTCGACGCTGCCATCGGCATTGACTTCGGCCATATGCCCCTTGGGTTCTTCCAGCAGTAGCAGGGTTACGAAACCGAGCACTGCGGTCGCGGCGATCACCATGAAGAAGGTCTGGTAGCTCACCATCGACAGCACCGTGAGGTAGAACACCGCGCCGACGTTGCCGTAAGCGCCGGTCATGCCCGCGACCTGGCCGGTCAGGCGGCGCTTGATCAGCGGTACCACGGCGAAAACCGCGCCTTCACCGGCCTGCACGAAGAAGGAGCAGGCCATGGCTGCGATCACCGCCAGCGCCAGCGGCCAGCTGCTGTCGATCACCGACATTACCGCATAGCCGACGGCAAGGCCCGCGGTCAGTACCAGCAGGGTCGACTTGCGACCCCAGCGGTCGGAGATCAGACCGCCGGCCGGGCGCGACATCAGGTTCATGAAAGCATAGCCCGAGGCCAGCAGCCCTGCGTAGACCATGTCCAGCTCGAACACTTCGGTAAAGAACAGCGGCAGCATCGAGACGACCGCCAGCTCCGAACCGAAGGTGGCGAAATAGAGCACGTTCAGCACGGCCACCTGCTTGAACTTGTAGCGGTGCATTTCGGGCACCGGTTTGACAAAGATCTCGCGATTGACGCTCCAGGCGCTGTAGCAGTCGTAGACGAAGAAGGCGACGAGGCCGAGGTAGATCAGGGTCGAGACGGTGCCGCTGAGCAGTTCCACGCCGGCGGGGGACAGTTTCCAGCACAGCAGTGCCAGGGCGGCGTAGAGCGGTACCTTCATCACCAGCAGGAAGACGAAGTCGCCCTTGCTGGTCACTTCCATGCCGCCGATGCGCTTGGGTTTGAAGTAGGTGGAGCCCTTGGGGGTATCGGTGACGTTGAGGTACCAGATCACGCTGAAGATCAGGCACAGCACGCCGGTGATGCCGATGGCGCAGCGCCAGCCCTCGTCACCGCCGAACAGCAGTGCCAGGGTCGGCAGCAGCATGGCGCCGGCGGCCGAGCCGAAGTTGCCCCAGCCACCGTAGATGCCTTCGGCGGTGCCCAGTTCGTTGGCCGGGAACCATTCGCTGACCATGCGGATGCCGATGACGAAGCCGGCGCCGATAAAGCCGATCAGGAAGCGCGCGATGGCCGCCTGGGTAAAGTCGTCGGCCAGGGCGAACATGAAGCAGGGCAGGCTGCAGATTGCCAGCAGCAGCCCGTAGACCAGTCGCGGACCGTATTTGTCGGTCAACATGCCGATCAGGACCCGGGCCGGGATCGTCAGGGCGACGTTGAGAATCAGCAGGGTCTTGACCTCGTCCTTGCTCAGGCCAATCGACGCGGCGATGGAGCCGAGCAGCGGCGCATGGTTGAACCATACGAAGAAGGTCAGAAAGAAGGCGATCCAGCTCAGGTGCAGGATCTTCATCTTGCCGGTAAACGACAAGAGATTGAGCTTGGCGTTATCAGTCATAGTTGTTTTCCGTTATTCCCAAATGGCAAAAAAATGGCGCACAACGGCTCTCCTGTGAGGGGGAACCGGTTGAACGCCATTGTTCAAACCTGGTGCGTCTTGTTGTCGTCCGGCCCTGTTTCGGTGCGCCCCGAAGGGGTTGTCGCCCCCGGGTTTGCCCGAATGCCGGATCAGGCCGCCTGAACAGCCCTGGCTTTCGTATCCGTTACCTGTTCTGAATGCAGATCCTGTGCCACTGTCGATTTTTTCGACCCCTGTTCGCCGTCATCCACCGGATGGCGCTGTTTTTCGTAGAGGAAGCTCAGGACCTCGTGGCGATAGTGGTTGTAACGGCTGTCGTCGGCCAGGGCGATACGGTCGCGCGGGCGTTCCAGCTCAATTTTCAGGATCTCGCCGACGGTGGCGGCCGGGCCGTTGGTCATCATGACGATGCGGTCGGAAAGGAGCACCGCCTCGTCGACATCATGGGTGATCATGATCACGGTGTTGTTCAGGGTCGCCTGGATCTCCATCAGCGAGTCCTGCAGGTGGGCCCGGGTCAGGGCATCGAGGGCGCCGAAGGGTTCGTCCATGAGCAGCACCTTGGGTTCCATCGCCAGTGCCCGGGCGATGCCGACCCGCTGCTTCATGCCGCCGGAGATCTCGTCCGGGCGCTTGTGCAGCGCATGGGTCATGTGCACCAGTTCGAGGTTGTGCTCGATCCAGTCGCGCATTTCGGCTTTTGACTTGCTGTGGCGAAACACCTGCTTCACGGCCAGTCCGACGTTCTCGTAGGCGCTGAGCCAGGGCAGCAGCGAATGGTTCTGGAACACCACGGCGCGCTCGGGGCCGGGATCGCGCACTTCCCGGCCATCCAGCACCACACCGCCCTCGGTGGCCTGGTAGAGGCCGGCGACGATATTCAGCACCGTCGACTTGCCGCAGCCGGAGTGCCCGATCAGCGAGATGAACTCGCCCTTGTCGATCTTCAGATTGACCCTGTCCAGGGCCCGGAAGGCCCCCTTCGGCGTCGGGAAGTCGATGCTGACGCCGCTCAGTTCGAGATGTGTCATCTTGCTGCTCCTCAACGCACGACGGCGTTCTTGTCCCAGGAAATGGCTTTCTGCAGCGCCAGCATGGCGCGGTCGAGCAGGAAGCCGATCATGCCGATCACCAGCACCGCCACCATGATGCGGCCAAGGGAATCGGAACTGCCGTTCTGGAACTCGTCCCAGACGAACTTGCCGAGCCCCGGGTTCTGCGCCAGCATTTCGGCGGCGATCAGCACCATCCAGGCGATGCCGAGCGACAGCCGCAGCCCGGTGAACATCGCCGGCAGAGAAGCCGGGATGGCGATCTTCAACACATGGGTCAGAAACGGCAGGCGCAGCACCTTGCTGACGTTCTTCAGATCCTGGCTGATGCCGGAGACGCCGACCGCCGTGTTGATCAGCGTTGGCCAGAGGCAGCACAGCGACACGGTGATCAGCGAAGTCAGGAAGGACTTGGCGAACAGCGGGTCGTCCGAAACATAGACCGCGCTGACCACCATGGTCACCAGCGGCAGCCAGGCCAGCGGGGAGACCGGCTTGAACAGCTGTACCAGCGGATTGAGCGCCGCATGCAGGGTACTGTTGAGGCCGATCAGGATGCCCAGAGGGATCGCCAGCAGGGACGCCAGCACGAAGCCGGCCATCACCGTCACCAGGCTGGTGACGATCTGGTCGAAGAAGGTCGGCTTGCCGGTATAGTCGCGGATGCGGACCTCGGCAGCGGGGTTCTTCGCGAGCTTTTCGGCATTGCGTTTTTCCTGGCGCTCGATGAAGGCCGTTTCCTTGTCGCGTTCGCGCTTGTGCTCGGCGATCAGGTTGACCGACTGCTCGTAGACCTGCACCGGGCCCGGAAACTGTCCCAGGGAGGTGTCGATATTGCGTGCCGCGATATGCCAGGCGAACAGAAACACCAGCAGACCGATCAGCGGTATGATCAGGGCCCTGGCCGTGCGGGCCGTCAGGGCCGGGAGTTCATCCCGTGCCGGTAGCCGCAGCCGTGCAGGCCAGCTCAGATTCAACGTACTCATAGCGTCTTCTCCATCCCGTTGCCGGCGCAGACCGCGGTCTGCGCCGGGTACATCAGATCCGGTCGTCGCCCTTGAGGCCGATCTCGAACTGCTTCAGATAGGCGTTGGGCTGATGGCCGTCATAGGTGACACCGTCGATAAAGTGGGTCTGGGGCGCGCGGTAGCCGTCCTCCGCCGCGAAGTCCGGGAACTCGTCAGCCGACAGTTTGCCTTCCTCGATCAGCGCCTTGGCGGCCTCGGCATAAATATCGGGGCGGTAGACTTTTTTGGCGATATCCATGTACCAGTTGTCCGGCTTCGCTTCCTCGATCTGGCCCCAGCGACGCATCTGGGTCAGGTACCAGATGGCATCGGAGTAGTAGGGGTAGGTGGCGTTGTAACGGAAGAAGACGTTGAAGTCCGGCACCTCCCGCTTGTCGCCCTTTTCGTATTCGAAGGTCCCGGTCATGGAGTTGGCGATCACCTCGGCATCGGCGCCGACATACTCGGAACGGGACAGGATTTCGACCGCCTCGGGACGGTTGGCATTGTCGTTCTCGTCAAGCCATTTGGCGGCGCGGATCATGGCCTTGACGACCCGTTTGTGGGTGTTGGGGTTGGTGTCGGCCCAGCCCTTCGAGACACCGAATACCTTTTCCGGGTTGTCTTTCCAGATCTCGTAGTCGGTGATGACCGGCACGCCGATGCCCTTGAAAACCGCCTGCTGGTTCCAGGGCTCGCCGACGCAGTAACCATGAATGGTGCCGGCCTCGAGAGTTGCCGGCATCTGCGGCGGCGGCGTCACCGACAGCAGGGCATCGGCGCTGATCTGGCCGCTGATATCGCCCTTGTGGGGGGCATAATATCCCGGATGGATACCGCCGGCGGCAAGCCAGTAGCGCAGCTCGTAATTGTGGGTCGAGACCGGGAACACCATGCCCATATTGAAGGGCTTGCCTTCGGCCTTGAATTCGTCGATCACCGGCTTCAGGTAGTCGGCCTTGATCGGATGCACCGGCTTGCCGTCTTCGCCGGTGGGAATATGGGGCTTCATGCGCTCCCAGATATCGTTGGAGACGGTGATGCCGTTGCCGTTCAGGTCCATGCTGAAGGCGGTGATGATATGGGCCTGGGTGCCGAAGCCGATAGTGGCACCGAGCGGCTGGCCGGCGAGCATATGGGCACCGTCGAGCTGGCCGTCGATCACCCGGTCCAGCAGCACTTTCCAGTTGGCCTGGGCTTCGAGCTGGACGTAGAGGCCCTCGTCCTCGAAGTAGCCTTTTTCATAGGCGATGGCCAGCGGGGCCATGTCGGTCAGCTTGATGAAGCCGAATTTAAGGTCTTCCTTTTCGGGCGGTCCGATTTCGGCCCGTGCCGGAGCTGTCAGTATCATCCCGGCAAGGCCGATCATGCCGGCGCCGGCCAGGGCGCGCTTGAGCATGCGGCGACGTCCGGGGAAGGCCGGGCGGTTGGCGTGGTGGCGGGTATTGCGAGTCATCGAGAGTCCCCCTCAAGTACAAACGAAAAAGGCGCCCCAGCGCGACGGGGAGACCGTCGCGAAAGAGGCGCCTTTGCCTGATTCGAATTGTCAGTTTCAACTGAACAGTACAAAGCAGGAGTCGTGCCATTATTTTAAGTGTTTGTAATTTAAGGGTTTTATATGTTTTTGTGCGTCGGTTTGACGGTATTGTGCACCGCGGTAATACCGTCGATCCGGGTGGCTGCACTCTTTTCGCTCAGTGAGGCTCCTCTGCGGGCGGTCGATCGAACAGGCGGTCGCCGGGCAGCGCCAGCGGGCCCAGGCTGCCATCGACTGTCCAGTCCTGTTCATGTGCGCCTTCGGGTTTGCTTTCGGTCAGCGGCAGGTTCAGGTTCAGTGCCGCAGCGGCCTGGCGGAAGATGTCGCTGCGATAGGTCTGGCGGGCCAGGGCATCGATCTCGGCCGGGTGCCGGTGCGGCTGATCGCGCTGGATCTGCTCGAGCAGCCAGCGGGCATGGGACAGCCAGGGAAAATTGGCCGCGGCGCCGAAGAATCGATGCCGGCCGATGTCCGGATCCGGGGCGGTCAGGCCCTCGCCCAGATATTCCGGCCGGCGCAGCAGCCCCAGCTTCGCCTCTGCGTTGTCCGGGTCGTCCAGCCAGGCACAGGCGCGCAGCAGCGCCATGATCACCAGTTGCAGGCTGGCGGGATGCTCGGCGGCCCAGTCGGCCGTGCTGCCCAGCACCTTGTCGGGGGCGTTGCGCCAGATCTGGTAGCCGCTGACCAGTACCTCACCGACGCCCTGCTGTCGCGCGACACTGTTCCAAGGCTCGCCGGCACAGAAGCCATCGATCAAACCGCGCCGGAGCGCATCGACCATTTGCGGCGGCGGTACCACCACCAGCCGGATACGTGCACGGTCGATGCGACAGGCATCGAGCCAATACTGCAGCAGGAAACTGTGCATCGAATGGGTATAGACGGTCGCCAGGGTCAGCTGTCGATCCGGATTCTGCTGCAGATAATCCCTCAGTGCCTGGCCCGCGGCGGCCGGTTCCGCCGCGAATGAGGGTGCGCTTTGCAGGGCTTCGTACAGCGGAGCGCTGACGGTGATGGCGTTGCCGTTGAGTCCCAGGCCCATGCTGCAGACCAGCGGGCGCTGGCCGTAACCCAGGCCGAAGGCGGCCGCCAGCGGAATGCCGGCCGGTATCTGGGCGGCGTCGAGCAGCCCCAGTTCCAGCTTGTCGCGGATACTGGCCCAGGAGGCTTCCCGGCTGAGCTGTACATGCAGGCCGCAGTCGGCGAAAAAACCGCGCTCCTGGGCGACGATCAGCGGACAGGCATCGACCAGCGGGACGAACCCCAGTGTCAGGTCGCGTTTTTCTGGCGCAGGCAGCTGGCCGGGCAGGGTAAGGTCGGTCATGGTGGCAATCCTGTACAGATTCAGATGATTTCCATTACGGCGATGATGCTGCGCGCCACTTCGGGCAGCGGCTTCTGCTGGTCCATGGCCATGCGGCGCATGGCCTTGAAGGCTTCGTCTTCGGAGCACTTGTGGCGCTTCATCACCAGGCCCTTGGCCTTTTCGATCAGCTTGCGGTCGGCCAGCTCCGAGCGGGCCTCGACCAGCTCGCGACGCAGTGCCTGAAATTCGCGGAAACGGGCCGCGGCGACATCCAGGATCGAGCGGATGCGCCCGGCCTCGAGGCCGTCGACCACATAGGCGCTGACGCCGGAGCGGATCGCCTGGGCGATGGTGTCGCTGTCGCCCTGTTCGGCGAACATCACGACCGGGCGGGGGACCGGTCGTTCAGCAGCGCCATGTTTTCGAGCACGTCCCGATCGGGCGAGTCGAGATCGATGATGATGATATCGGGCTGCAGTTCCTCGACGCGTTCGGCCAGCAGGTCGGTGGTATCGAGTCTGGCCAGCACCTCGTATCCCTGGTCGCGCAGCGACTGCTCGAGCAATGCGACGCGTGCCCGGTCGTCGTCGATCACCAGGACTTTTATGGGCGGCGGGTGTTTCATGGGTCACGGGCTCCTTGGGCAATCAATGTGCATATCGGCTTTATTATTGGAGGCGTCATTTTCAGTGACTAAAATTTTTATGCATGAAATGTGCCGAAAAGTTGGGGCGGGGTGGGTCTCCGGGTGACTGTTGCAAGCTTCGGCACAGCGCTATAATGCGCAGCATTTCGCAAACCCGATTCGATTTCAGGATGACGATGACAGTTCGTACCCGCGTTGCACCTTCACCGACCGGTGATCCTCATGTAGGCACCGCCTATATCGCTTTGTTCAACCTGGCGTTCGCGCGTCAGCATGGCGGTCAGTTCATACTGCGCATCGAGGATACCGATCAGGCCCGAAGCACCCCGGAATCCGAACAGATGATTCTGGATTCGCTGAACTGGCTCGGTCTGGAGTGGGACGAGGGGCCGGATGTCGGCGGTCCCCATGGCCCGTATCGCCAGAGCGAGCGCGGCGACATTTACCGCGATTACGCCATGACGCTGGTGGAGAAAGGCAAGGCCTTCCTCTGTTACCGCACGCCTGAAGAGTTGGATGCGCTGCGCGAAGCCCGTCGTGCCGCTGGCGGTCATACCGCACTGAAGCAGAGCGATCTGGCACTGCCGCCGGAAGAGGTTGAGCGGCGCCGGGCCGAAGGCATGCCCTATGTGATCCGCATGCTGGTGCCGGAAGAGGAGGGAGCCTGCGAGATCGAGGATATGCTGCGCGGTACCATCGAGCTCGACTGGGGCATGGTCGATGCACAGATCCTGCTCAAGTCCGACGGCATGCCGACCTACCATCTTGCAAACGTCGTCGATGATCATCTGATGAAGATCACCCACGTCATCCGTGGCGAGGAGTGGATCAACTCGGCACCGAAGCACAAGCTGCTGTACGAGTATTTCGGCTGGGAGATGCCGGTGCTCTGCCATATGCCGCTGCTGCGCAACCCCGACAAGTCGAAGCTGTCCAAGCGCAAGAACCCGACCAGCATCCTCTATTACCAGCGCATGGGTTACATGCCGGAGGCGCTGCTGAACTACCTCGGGCGCATGGGCTGGTCGATGCCGGACGAGCGCGAGAAGTTCACCCGTAACGAGATGTTCGAGCATTTCGATATCCGGCGCGTGTCCCTGGGCGGGCCGGTGTTCGACCAGGAGAAGCTGAGCTGGCTCAACGGCCTCTGGCTGCGGGAGAACCTCAGTCCCGAGCAGTTCGCGGCGCGCTTCCAGGAGTGGGCGCTGAACCCGGAGTTCCTGATGCAGATCGTGCCGCTGGTACAGCAGCGGGTCGAGAAGTTCTCCGACGTCGCGCCGCTGGCCGGATTTTTCCTGGCCGGCATGATCGAACTCGATACGTCGAAGTTCGAGCACAAGTCGCTGCAGACCGAGGATATCCGCAAGATCCTGCAGTTTGCCTCCTGGCAGCTCGACAACGAGCGCCACTGGCACAAGGATCAGCTGTTTCAGCAGCTCAAGAAGCTCGCTGACGGCATGGGTTACAAGATCCGCGACTTCCTCTTTCCGCTGTTCGTCGCCATCGCCGGCACCAGCCAGACCGTCTCGGTGATGGATGCCATGGCGATCCTCGGCCCGGATATCAGCCGTGCCCGGATTCGCCATGCCCTCAACCTCATCGGCGGTCCGTCGAAGAAGGAGGGCAAGCGCTGGGAGAAGGAATACGCGGCGCTGCAGGGCGAAGCCTGATCGGCGTGTCGGATGGGGGCTGCCATCGTCGGGTATTTTCGGGGTGGCAGCCCCGCCAGCGACGTAACCGATGGCAATTGGGTTGGAATGAGGCCCGAAGGGGCGAATTCCGACGCCCTTCCCGGAATTCGCCTGGGGCTCATTCCAGGCTACGGTCTGTGATGGGTTTCGCCGCCCGGGGGTCGGTGCCATCCCGGGAAAATCCACCCATGGCGGCTTCAGCCGCCTTACGGGCTGTCTGTTCTTTAACCAGTTGAAATTAAAAGAAGTTTTTTTAAGTTTTTGTGAAAAAGGTGGTTGACACCTCGGGGGGCGATCATTAATATACGCCTCGTCTTCTGCAGGGGGGCCTTAGCTCAGCTGGGAGAGCGCGACGCTGGCAGCGTCGAGGTCGGGGGTTCGATCCCCCCAGGCTCCACCAAGACAGAAGACAGTCCTAAGCGTCCCATTCGTCTAGTGGCCTAGGACACCGCCCTTTCACGGCGGTAACAGGGGTTCGAACCCCCTATGGGACGCCATTTCAAGTCTCGCATCCGCGAGCATCAATGTGGGGCCTTAGCTCAGCTGGGAGAGCGCGACGCTGGCAGCGTCGAGGTCGGGGGTTCGATCCCCCAGGCTCCACCACTTCTTAAGAAAGCTTCAAGTTTACAGCGGCAAGTTGACGGCAGCAGCGGTCAGTACGTAGCTTGCTTACGCCTTACGCCTTACTATTTTCAATGAGCCTCCGTAGAGGCCCGAATCGCAACGCCATCACAATACTGCGTTGAAGCCCTCGAACTGCGGCGGGCCGAGATAGATGTCGGTGGCCGGCTTGGCGTTGGCGTGGGCCTTGCGGAAAGCCTCGGAGCGGGTCCAGTTGACGAAGGCTTCCTCGGAATCCCACAGGCTGTGGGATGCAAAAAGCGTGAACTCCTCGTTGCTCGGACCCTGCAGCAGATTGAAGCTGCGAAAGCCGGGTACGCCCTCCAGGTGACTGTCGCGGTTTTTCCAGATCTCGATAAAGGCCTCTTCCCTGCCTTTGGCGATGCGAAAGCGGTTCATGGCTACATACATGATGGTGCTGATTCCTGTCCGGTTGGCGAAAGTCACATCTTAACCTGTTCCGGTCTGGTAGCAGAAGCGGTGGAGCACGATGTATGCTTGGCGTGCAACGGAGCGTGCGGGAGTCCATGCAATGGCGGATATCAAATTCTCGAGTGAGCAGAAGGCTGCGGTCGTAGCGCGGATTCGGCGTTATTTCCAGGAAGAGCTGGAGCAGGAGATCGGCCAGTTCGATGCCGAGTTTCTGCTGGATTTTTTTGCCGGCGAGATCGGTGGCTGTTTTTACAACCGTGGACTCGAAGATGCGCAGACGGTTCTGCAGGCCCGGCTCGACAGTATTGCAGAGGCGATCGGCGAGCTGGAAAAGCCGGTCGACCTTTAGAAGGGTGAAATACTGAGTATTAAAGCCTGGCGGCGCAGTGTGCTCCGGATGTATCAAAATCGGGCGCTATAATGGGGGTATCCTCCCGGCGGGCCGACGGGGCCCATAGAGGAGCTTGCTATGGCTGCGTCCGAAATTATGCAATCCACCCGGTATTCGCTGTTCCCCACTCTTATCTGGGAGTCGCGTTTGCAGGCGGATCTCGTTCGGATGATCAATCGCCTTATTCTGGAGCAGATGCAGGAGCTGCGCCGGACATTGCCGTCGCTGACGGCCGGCGAGAGCTGGCAGTCCGGAAACCGGATGCAGGACGCGACAGCGTTGCAGCCGTTGCTGCAGGTGCTGGATATCGCAGCCAAAGATATGCTCAGGGCTCTTCGGATCGGTCAGGATGATTTGCGGGTGACCGGTTGCTGGTTGAACCTGAATGCCAGGGGCGCCGGGCACCGGATGCACAGTCACCCCAACAATTTCCTCAGTGGCGTTTATTACGTACGTACCGGCGAAGGGGCCGATACCATCAATTTCCACGATCCGCGGGTTCAGGCCGGCGTTATCAAGCCGCCGGTCACGGAACTGGCCGCTGGCAATACCGATCAGGTGGTGTTGCGCGTGGAGGAGGGCATGCTGCTGTTATTCCCGTCCTGGCTGCAGCATTCGGTCGATCCGAATCGAGGCGACATCGAGCGCGTCAGTGTCAGCTTCAACCTGATGTTCGCCAGCTACGTCGACAGCATGAGTCCGCCGCTCTGGTAGCGGGCCGTTTAGCGGTTACAATGCCCGCTAAAAACTGCAATGGGAGCTCGGGGGATGTGGAGCCTGGCCGGCTGGCGACGACAACGATTGCTGCAAAGAATCAACTTGCCCGCGCGCGGCTGGCAGCGGACCTTGTCGGATCTGCCGGTGCTGAGCGGCCTGGATGCGGATGAGCGCAGGCGCCTGGCAGAGCTGGCCTGGCTGTTTCTGCACGAGAAGGCGATTGTCGGCGTGCAGGGGCTTGAGGTCACCGAGGTGATGCGTCTGCGTATCGCCGCGCTGGCCTGTCTGCCGCTACTGGCACTCGATATCGATTATTACCGTGAATTTCAGACGGTGCTGGTGTATCCCGGCGGCTTCGTGGCGCGGCACGAGTATCAGGACGAGGCCGGTGTCGTGCACGAGGTGGTGGCGGAGCTCTCCGGCGAGGCCTGGGAGCGGGGGCCGGTGATTCTGTCGGCCGAGGATGTCATGGCCGCGTGTGCCTGCGATGGTACCAACCTGGTCATCCACGAGTTCGTACACAAGCTGGACATGCTCAACGGTGACGCCAATGGTCTGCCGCCCCTGCATCCGGAGATGCGGGTGGCCGACTGGGCGCGGGCGTTCGAGGTGGCCTACGCGGATATGTCCGATCGTGTGAATCGAGGCGAGGAGACGGCGATCGACCCCTATGCCGCCGAAAGTCCCGCCGAGTGCCTTGCCGTCTTCAGCGAGGCCTTTTTCGAGACGCCGGCAGTGCTCCTGGCCTGCTATCCCGATATCTATCAGCAACTGCGCCTGTTCTACCGGCAGGATCCGCTACGGCGACTGGGTGCTTAGAGGAAGCCTCTAGCGGCAAGCGGCAAGTGGTGCCTGTGAATCTTGCCGCTCTGGTGTTGGGTTTCGCGCCTGTGGCGCTCTACCCAGCCTGTTACGTGCCGCTGGCTTCCTGGGCTTCTCGCCAGAGGGCGGCGATACCGGCCTTGTCAGCATCGCTCAGTCGGTCGACGGCGAAGGCGTTGTCGAGACTGTCGTTGACACCCCTTCGAGCTGCTCGGCCGAGGCCGGGTCGGCCGCCGCCGCCAGGCTCAGGTGGCCCAGCAGGTAGCTGCAGTAGAACAGCCGGTCGCCGTCTTCGGTGGTCTGCTCCTGGTCGAGCAGGAACTGGTGCAGGCGGTCGCTGTAATCGGTCATGGGGTCTCCACCTTTTTCAGTAGCAGTTGCACTTCCTTGCCGTCGCTCTCGATCTGGTAGAGCTTGACGATCATGTAGTCGAGTTCGGGGGCGAACCAGATGTAGGTTTCGCGCTTGGCATCGTCGCCGCGGTCGCGCTGCACCTTGATGGCATCGAAGTCGCCGGCCGGGGTGCTGACCCTTTCGCTGCCCAGTACCTCGAAGGCGTATTCCTTGAGGCTGCCGCCATCGGCAACGGCATAGTTGAGCGTGCGCGGCCCGTCGGGCAGGTCCAGCCGCAGCTGCATCTGGTACGACAGCTTGTCGAGGGTGCCGGTCGGGATCTCCATCTGCCATGGCTTGTCATCGACATCGTTGGTGACCCGGGCGCGGGCCCAGTCGAAGCTCAGCACGGCATCCCGGGATTTGCCCAGCACCTTGCGGTGGTACTGATACTCCTGGGGCACGATACGGTTACTGTCGAGCTGAAAGCGGCTGCTTTCCCGGACACCGGCTACGCCGGCGTCGGCGGTGCTGGTCATCACCCAGTGACCGTCGGGGGATTGGCGCAACTCGCGGACCGCCTCGACCTCCAGCGGTATGCCGATATCCAGCTTGGAGGCGTAGAGCGCCCTGAAGGGCTTGAGCTCGGTGGCGGTCAGCGCCTGGGCGCCGAGGCTGCAGCCGATTGTCAGGCCGCAGCAGAGTAGCTGTCTGATCCAGCGGTACATAATTTCTCCGTGGCTTGAAGCCGGGCCCTGACCCTGATCGTTGCGGAGCCGGCGCTGCAGTCATCTTATCGCCGTCGCATGAACGGTGCCTGACTGTGAGGTCGGGGCCGGCGTTCGAAGCCGCGCCCTGACCGGCTCAGGCGTCCAGGCGGTAACCGGTCGGCGGCAGCAGGGCGCCGTCCAGCGTCACGCCCTCCTGCAACAGCTGCAGGCGGTCGGCGCAGAACCATTCGACGGCCAGCGGGTAGATCCGGTGCTCGCACTCGTGCACCCGCTGCTGCAGACGGCTGGCGTCGTCGTCCGTTGCCACCGGTACGACCGCCTGTACGACCAGCGGGCCGCCATCGAGCTCAGGCGTCACGAAGTGCACGGTGCAGCCGTGCTCGGTGTCCCCGGCCTCGAGGGCCCGCTGATGGGTGTTCAGGCCCTTGTAGCGGGGCAACAGGGACGGATGGATATTGAACATCCGGCCGAGGTAGTGGCTGACGAACTCGGTCGTCAGGATGCGCATGAAGCCGGCCAGGACCACCAGGTCCGGCTCGTGACTGTCGATCAGCGCCTGCAGTGCGCTGTCGAAGGCTTCGCGGGAGTCGAATGCCTTGTGGTCGAGCAGTTCGGCCCTGATGCCGGCCTTTTGCGCGCGTTCCAGACCCAGCACGCCGGGCCTGTTGCTGATCACGGCGACGATGCGCCCGTCGATGCGACCACTGGCGGTCGCATCGATCAACGCCTGCAGATTACTGCCGCTGCCGGAAATCAGCACGACGATCCGCTTGGTGGCCATGCTCAGGCCCCCGGGCCGCGCAGCTCGACCTGCTCCTCGCCGTCACCGGCGTGCTCGATCTGGCCGATCACCCAGGCCCGTTCGCCGGCTTCGCCCAGCAGCTTCAGCGCCTCGTCGGTGCGCTCGGCCGGAACGGCGATGACCATGCCGACGCCGCAGTTGAAGGTGCGATACATCTCGCGGGCTTCGACGTTGCCCTCTCGCTGCAGCCACTGGAATACCGGCGGTAGTTCCCAGGAAGCGGTATTGATCACCGCCTTGGCGGACTTCGGCAGCACGCGGGGGATGTTTTCCAGCAGGCCGCCGCCGGTGATATGGGACAGGGCATTGACCTGGCTCTGTCTGATCAGCTGAAGCAGTGGTTTGACGTAGATGCGGGTCGGCGCCATCAGGGCGTCGGCCAGGGTGGCATCGCCCATCGGCTGCTGCAGGTCGGCCTGGCTGACCTCGATGATCTTGCGGATCAGTGAATAGCCGTTGGAGTGGGGCCCCGAGGAGGCGAGTGCGATCAGGCTGTCGCCGGCCTGCACGCGGCTGCCGTCGATGATCTCGTCCTTTTCGACCACGCCGACACAGAAGCCGGCCAGGTCGTAGTCTTCGCCTTCGTACATGCCCGGCATCTCGGCGGTTTCGCCGCCGACCAGCGCCGCACCGGCCAGTTCGCAGCCACGGCCGATGCCGGTCACGACGTCGGCGGCGGTGTCCACATTCAGTTTGCCGGTGGCGTAGTAGTCGAGGAAGAACAGCGGTTCGGCGCCGGCCACCACCAGGTCGTTGACGCACATGCCGACCAGGTCGATGCCGATGCTGTCGTGCTTTTTCAGGTCCATGGCCAGGCGCAGCTTGGTTCCGACGCCATCGGTACCGGATACCAGCACGGGCTGGCGGTAGCCGGCCGGGATTTCGCACAGGGCGCCAAAACCGCCGAGTCCGCCGAGGACTTCAGGGCGTGCCGTGCGCTTGGCGACTCCCTTGATGCGATCGACCAGGGCATTGCCCGCGTCGATGTCGACACCAGCGTCTTTGTAGCTCAGTGATGTTTTGTCGGAACCGGTAGACATGTATCAGGTAACCTTTAAGCAACTGAATGGGGCGAAAAACAAGGCGGTATTCTATCAGGTTGCTCGTGGGGCGGCTATTGTATGTTAGAGTTTGGGCGGAAGCCTGTCCGCCTCCGGAGTGCTAGGGATTTCTCCATGATTATCAAAAGGTTGCTTCGACTGCTGCCGTTCGTCGCGATGCTCTGGACGTTGCCGGTACCGGCGCTGACGGTGTCGGGGCTGTACAGTGCCGAGCTGGAGGTGCAGCAGCTGGACCAGGCGCCGTCGCCGGAGCAGACGGCCCGGGGCTTGCCCAGGTTCTGGTCAAGCTCAGCGGGCAGCGGGACCCGGCGGCTCTGCCGGGCTACGCCTCGGTCATCGAGCAGGCGCCGATGCTGCTGAGTCAGTATCGCTACCGCCCGCTGGCGGACGGTGCGACCCTCGAACTGCATTACGACCAGATGCTGCTGGATGGGTTGCTCGAAGAGGCCGGCATCCGCGGTCCGGGGGCGCAACGCCCGGCGCTGCTGCTGTGGCTGGTGGTGGTCGAGGACGGGGTGTCGGAATATGTGGCGCCCGGGCACCCTGCACTGAATGCGCTCGAAACCCAGGCCCGGCGCCGCGGTTTACCCCTGCAATTGCCGCTGCTGGATCTGGAGGATCAGCAGCAGTTGCCACCGGAGCGGCTCTGGGCGCTGCCGGAGGAGGCGGTGCGTCGTACTTCAGGCCGCTACCGGCCCGACGCCATTCTGGTGGGGCGCCTCGAGTCCGCAGGTGGCGCCTGGCGCAGCGAGTTCCGTCTGTTCGACAAGGCGGGCGAGCGGGCCGTCACGCCCGAAGGCGAGCTGGCGCCGCAGATGGTGACGGTTGTCGACCGGGCCGCCGACCGGCTGTTCGGCGGAGCAGAGCGGCAGGCTTTCAGCTACCGTCCCCGTGGGCTGGTGCTTAAGGTCGAGGGGGTCGAGAACCAGGAGGCCTACCTGCAACTGGTCGGTCTGCTGCGTCAGACTCAGGGCGTCTCGGCGGTCTTCCCCGAGCGTTTCGCCCATGGCGGGCTGCAGCTGCGGTTGCAGCTCGACACCAGTGTGCAGCGGCTGCAGCAGTCTCTGGATCTGGAAAGCCGTCTCGAGGCGGTGCCCCTGATCGGTTACGGTCAGATGGATGAAACCGGCGTGCTGCAGTATCGCTGGCGTGGACAATAGCAGGCCAAACAGCAGGCCCAGTGCCGGGAGAGCAAGGGAATGACCGAGTCGCAACGCTGGTTTCTACTGATCTGCACGCTGGTGCTGGGGGCGTTGATCTATCTGCTGGCGCCGATCCTCTCGCCCTTTCTGGTTGCGGCGCTGCTGGCCTATCTGTTCGACCCGGTCGTCGACCGCCTCGAGGCCAGTCATTTCAACCGCACCGGCGCGGTGGTGGCGGTTTTTGTACTGCTGACCACGCTGCTGGCGGTCTCGGTGCTGCTGCTGCTGCCTCAGCTGGGAAGGCAGATTCAGGTGCTGATCGAGCGAATTCCGGTGATGCTCGAGCTGTTCGAGCAGCGGCTGTTGCCGCAGTTGGAAGGGCTGCTGGGCGTCGACTTGGCGGCGCTGGATGTCGGCAGTCTGAAAACGCTGGTGCTGGGAAACTGGCAGGAAACCGGCAACCTGATGGCAAGGCTTGCCGGCGGTCTGACCCGCTCGGGGCTGGTGGTGGTGGCCTGGGTCGCCAATCTTGTGCTGATCCCGGTGGTGATGTTCTACCTGCTGCGCGACTGGGACATCATGATGGCGCGCATTCGCATGCTGTTGCCGCTTTATCTCGAGCCCCGGGTATCCCTCTGGGCGCGGGAGTGCGACGAGGTGCTCGGCGCCTTCGTCAAGGGGCAGTTGCTGGTGATGCTGGCGCTTGGCTTCATTTATGCCGTCGGTCTTTGGCTGGTAGGGCTTGATATTGCGCTGTTGATTGGTATGCTGGCCGGCCTTGCCAGTATCGTCCCCTACATGGGGTTCATCATCGGCATCCTCGTGGCCAGCATTGCAGCCTTCATCCAGTTCCAGGATCCGATGATACTGGTCTGGGTTGCCGTGGTGTTCGGTATCGGTCAGGCGCTCGAAGGCATGGTGCTGACGCCGCTGATGGTCGGGGATCGCATCGGTCTGCATCCGGTGGCGGTGATTTTCGCGATCATGGCAGGTGGACAGCTGTTCGGCTTCGTCGGCATCCTGCTGGCGTTGCCGGTTGCGGCGGTGATCATGGTGCTATTGCGTCATCTGCACCAGGGTACAAGAGCAGCACGCTGTATGGTTCGGCACGGGGTGTCGAAGTGGAATTGCGCAATACAGAAGCGGATGAATAACACGGCACCTTTCCAGCTCCCGCTGGGCGTCTCGTTACGCGACGACGCACGTTTCGAGAACTTCCTGACCGGGGCCAACGGCCTGGCTTGCGCGATGCTGCAGCAGGCCGCCCAGGGGCAGGGCGAGCTGCTGCTCTATCTGTGGGGCGCGCCCGGCGTGGGTTGCACCCACCTGCTGCAGGCCGCCTGTCACTCGGCGGAGCCTGTGCGACGCAGTGCCGTCTATCTGCCCCTGGAGGAGCTGATCCATCTGGGGCCCGGCATTCTCGAGGGCATGGAGCACCTCGACCTGGTCTGCATCGACAGTGTCCAGCTGATCGCGGGCAATCGCCTCTGGGAAGAGGGGCTGTTTCATTTCTTCAACCGCATTCGCGCCCAGAACAACCGGCTGGTGGTCGCCGCCGATCGCGCGCCGCGCCAGTTGGGACTCAACCTGCCGGACCTGCTGTCGCGGCTGAGCTGGGGCATGGTATTCCAGCTGCATCCGCTGCCGGACGAAGACAAGGAGCGGGCACTGCAGCTGCGGGCTCAGGCGCGCGGTTTTCAGCTCTCGACCGAAGTCGTGCGCTACCTGACGCACCATGCCAGTCGCGACATGGGTGACCTGTTCGAGCTGCTGGAGCGACTCGATCGTGCCTCCCTCAGTGCCAAGCGCAAGATCACCATCCCGTTCGTCAAGCAGGAGATGGGCTGGTAGCCGGACGTCGGCTGCTATGCTTTTGTGCGGGCCCGGGCGCAGTGCGGGTCTTGTCGGAATCGCAATCGGACGAACGGACCAGCCATGTATCGGGTGATCGACCAACAGCCGGATTTTTTGCTGATCGACAAGTCGCCGGGCGTCTCGGTCCACAAGGATCAGGCGGAGGGCGGGCTGGCGATGGCGCTGGAGGCGGATTTCGGCGAGTCGCTGCACATGGTGCACCGTCTCGATCGTATGACCTCGGGGCTGATACTCTTTGCGCGCCATCCCAGGGCGGCCGCGCAGCTGGCGGCGCTGTTTCGCGAACGGCAGGTGGACAAGTTTTATCTGGCACTGTCGGATCGCAAGCCTAACCGCAAGCAGGGGCTGGTGCGGGGCGATATGGTCCGCAGTCGCCGAGGCGGGTGGCGGCTGACGAAAACCCTGGTCAATCCGGCATTGACGCAGTTTTCAAGCGTCTCGGTGCGCGCCAATGAGCGGCTTTTCCTGTTGCGTCCGCTCACCGGACGGACCCATCAGCTGCGGGTGGCGCTCAAGAGTCTGGGTGCGCCCATCATCGGAGACCCGGCTTATCACGAGCGGTTGGAGGGGATCGAGGATCGGGGTTATCTCCACGCCTGGGCGCTGGACTTCGAGCTGAACGGCAGGCGCTACCGCTACCGGTGCGATCCAGCGATCGGCGAGCGTTTTCGGACCGAGGCCTTCGCCGCTGCGCTCGGGCTCTGGCGCGATCCCTGGGCGCTGGACTGGCCCGCGGTGCCGGGACTTCATTCGCCACAGGGGCAGTCGCGCTGACAGGACAATAGATTGCAGAGTAAAGAGATGACAGACGAACGGAAGATGCGGGACTTTGGTGCCCGCGACCGGCAGGAACAGCAGGCCTTTCTCGAGCAGACCTGGTGCGACAACTGCCTGAAGGCGAATCTGGGCATGTCCGATCCGGTCGAGTACGAGCTCAAGGGGGTCGTCTATATCGAAGGCCGTTGCCTGGGCTGCGGTCAGCCGGTGCTGACCGAACTGACCGACGAAGATTTCTGAGAGGACGACAAACCCTTGTCTGACGCGTTTGATAATCGCTTTGGTGGCAGCCGGCGGCTGTACGGCGCCGATGCGGTGGATCTTTACCGCCGTAGCCATGTCTGTGTCATCGGTATCGGTGGCGTCGGTTCCTGGGTGGCGGAAGCGCTGGCCCGCACCGCGATCGGGCGTATCACCCTGATAGACCTCGATGATATCTGCGTGACCAATACCAATCGCCAGATTCATGCCCTTGGCGGTAATATCGGCCGTGCCAAGGTCGAGGTGATGGCCGAACGGATAATGGCGATCAATCCCGAATGCAAGGTGCAGTCGGTCGAGGAGTTCATCACCCGCGACAATATCCCCGAGCTGATCAGTCGTGAATACGATTATGTCGTCGATGCGATCGACAGCCTGCGGGAAAAGTCGGCGCTGATCGCCCACTGCAGGCGTCAGAAAATTCCGCTGATTACCGTGGGTGGAGCCGGCGGCCAGACCGATCCGACGCGGGTGCAGATCGCCGATCTCAGCCGCACCAGTCAGGACCCGCTGGCCGCCAAGGTGCGTGCCTTCCTGCGGCGCCATTACGGCTTCAGCAAGTCGAAGAAGTTCGGTGTCGACTGCGTCTATTCCACCGAGCAACTGGTCTATCCTCAGCCTGACGGCAGCGTCTGTCAGCAGAAAACCCTGAGTGATGGCGGTACGCGGCTGGACTGCGACGGCGGCTTCGGCGCCTCTGTCTGCGTCACGGCGACATTCGGTTTCGTCGCGGTCTCGCGGGTGCTGCAAAAGCTCGTCGAGCGTGA
The DNA here is from genome assembly GCF_042661465.1 of Marinobacterium aestuariivivens. Taxonomy (NCBI): domain Bacteria; kingdom Pseudomonadati; phylum Pseudomonadota; class Gammaproteobacteria; order Oceanospirillales; family Oceanospirillaceae; genus Marinobacterium; species Marinobacterium aestuariivivens. The sequence continues at coordinate 4,374,647 of NZ_JBHSWE010000001.1, forward strand.
CGCGCGGCGTCAGGCGGCGGCTGCTTTATCGGGCGACTGAATCCCAAGGCGTTTCCGTCGATGGCGGTTTCGGTCTGTCGCCCCGGTGTCTGCGTCAGGGTAACCTTCGGTTTCGTCGCGGTGTCGCGGGTACTGCAAAAGCTCGTCGAGCGCGACGCGCGGCGTCAGGTGACGGCTGCTTTATCGGGCGACTGAATCCTCACGGCCATTGCCGTCGACGGCGGTTTCGGTCGGTCTCCCCGGTGTCTGCGTCACGGCAACCTTCGGTTTCGTCGCGGTGTCGCGGGTGCTGCAAAAGCTGGTCGAGCGCGACGCGCGGCGTCAGGTGACGGCTGCTTTATCGGGCGACTGAATCCTCACGGCCATTGCCGTCGACGGCGGTTTCGGTCGGTCTCCCTGGTGTCTGCGTCACGGCGACATTCGGTTTCGTCGCGGTCTCGCGGGTGCTGCAAAAGCTCGTCGAGCGTGACGCGCGGCGTCAGGCGGCGGCTGCTTTATCGGGCGACTGAATCCCAAGGCGTTTCCGTCGATGGCGGTTTCGGTCTGTCGCCCCGGTGTCTGCGTCAGGGTAACCTTCGGTTTCGTCGCGGTGTCGCGGGTGCTGCAAAAGCTGGTCGAGCGCGACGCGCGGCGTCAGGTGACGGCTGCTTTATCGGGCGACTGAATCCTCACGGCCATTGCCGTCGACGGCGGTTTCGGTCGGTCTCCCTGGTGTCTGCGTCACGGCGACATTCGGTTTCGTCGCGGTGTCGCGGGTACTGCAAAAGCTCGTCGAGCGCGACGCGCGGCGTCAGGTGACGGCTGCTTTATCGGGCGACTGAATCCTCACGGCCATTGCCGTCGACGGCGGTTTCGGTCGGTCTCCTGGTGTCTGCGTCACGGCAACCTTCGGTTTCGTCGCGGTGTCGCGGGTGCTGCAAAAACTCGTCGAGCGCGACGCGCGGCGTCAGGCGGCGGCTGCTTTATCGGGCGACTGAATCCTCACGGCCATTGCCGTCGACGGCGGTTTCGGTCGGTCTCCCCGGTGTCTGCGTCAGGGTAACCTTCGGCTTCGTCGCGGTGTCGCGGGTGCTGCAAAAGCTCGTCGAGCGCGACGCGCGGCGTCAGGTGACGGCTACTTTTTCGGGCGACTGAATCCTCACGGCCATTGCCGTCGACGGCGGATTCGGTCGGTCTCCTGGTGTCTGCGTCAGGGTGACATTCGGTTTCGTCACGGTGTCGCGGGTGCTGCAAAAGCTCGTCGAGCGTGACGCGCGGCGTCAGGCAGCGGCTGCTTTATCGGGCGGCTGAATCCTCCCGGCCATTGCCGTCGACGGCGGTTTCAGTCGGTCTCCCTGGTGTCTGCGTCACGGCAACCTTCGGTTTCGTCGCGGTCTCGCGGGTGCTGCAAAAGCTCGTCGAGCGTGACGCGCGGCGTCAGGCGGCGGCTGCTTTATCGGGCGTCTGAATTCGCTCGCAGAGCGAGCTCCCACAAAACGGAGTGTCGGGCGGCTATGTGGGAGCCCGGTCCCCCGGTCCCCCCGGGCGAATCTCAGCCCAGTCCGACCTTGATCCCCAGTGCCATCAGCGTGACGCCGACGGCGCCTTCTATGCGGTGACGAACGCGGGCCAGCCAGGCCTGGATCGCCGGTCGCGTCAGTACCAGCACCACCAGACTGAGCCAGCAGAGTTCCACGGTGACCGGTGTCAGGCCGTAGAGTGTCAGCATCGGCCAGCTGTGGTCCTGCTTCAGTACCTGCGAGAACATCGCCAGGAAGAAGAGCAATACCTTGGGGTTGAACAGGCTGATCATCAGGCCGGCGAAAAAGGCGTGGCGCCGGCCGCTGTCGATTTTGTCGACAGGGTCGGCATGGCCATTGCGGCTGCTCAGCAGATAGACGACCCCCATATAGAGCAGGTAGGCGCTGCCGAGCCAGCGGATCAGGCCGAACAGCGCCGGCGACTGGCTGATCAGCGTGGCGATGCCGACCAGCGACAGCGAAGCGTGTACCAGCAGCGCCGTGGCAAGTCCCGCGGCCGTGACAAAGCCGGTTCGGATCCCGCCGCCCAGGGTGTTGCGCAGCACGATCGCCATGTTGGCGCCGGGAATCATCGCGCCCAGCAGTGTTATGCCGGCAAACAGTAGCCATTCCGTCATTGGAGGTCTCCGCTCTCGGGTGAAGTTGGGTAGGTTGGGTGAAGCGGCGTCATGTGCCGTCGTTTCAGGGTCCTTCGGTGCCATGTGGCCGCGTAACCCAACATCGGTGCCATCTGAGGCCAATCGATCGGGAATGCGATCGATACGATGGGTTTCGCGATGCCCATATCACCCGGGGGAACATTAAAGTAGATGCCAGCGCATCGCTGTACCCATCCTACGAATCTGTGGGCCAGTCTAGGGTGTCGATTGCTTGAGGCCCAATCCCGAATGCTGATGCAGGTTATAAGCTAAGGTTATGACCTGTCCGGGAGAAGGGGAGGCCTTGAGGACGTCGTAGAAGTGGTTGCGCAGGTAACGATGGGCGGCATCGTGCTGCTGGCGCTGATGCCAGATCAGGGAGTACTGGACACGCGGGACCTCGAACGGTAGCGGCCGCTGCTCCAGGTTGTGCAGCTCGCGCAGGTTGCGGGCCATGTGCGTCGGCAGTGTCAGCAGGCAGTCGCTGCTGGCACAGAAGGCCAGTGCGGAGTGGAAGAAGGGTACCGTAATATGGATGGAGCGGTGTCGACCCTGCGCCGCCAGTGCGCTGTCGAGCGGGCGGTTCTTGTCGCCGCCGCCGCTGATGCTGATATGATCCGCGGCCGTGTAGTCGTCGAGATCGAGAGCCTCTTTTGCCAGCAGCGGGTGACCGGCGCGCAGCAGACAGGCGTAATCGTCCTGGCCTATTTCGCGGCCGTGGATGTCGTCGTACAACGCGTCCAGGATGCAGGCCGCCAGATCCAGGCGGCCTTCGCGCAGTTCCGTGATCATCGTCGGCTCCCAGAGGTGGAAGTGCAGCTGCAGTCCGGGCGCGCAGCGGTAGAGCCTCTCGACCAGCGGGGGCAGTATGTGCTCGGAGATGTAATCGGTGATGGCGATATTGAAGCGGCCCGTGAACAGCGAGGGGTCGAACTGGCTCGGCACCAGGAAGCTTTCTATCTGCAGCAGCAGTGGCGGCAGCTGGCCGGTCAGTGCTTCGCCCCTTGGCGTCAGTTGCATCTCGTTGCCAACCCTGACCAGCAGTGGGTCTCCCAGCAGTTCGCGCAGCTGGGCCAGGCTGCGGCTCATGGCCGGCTGGGTGACATGGAGTGCCCGTGCCGCCTGGCTGACACTGCGGGTGCGCAGCAGCTGATAGAGGGCGGGCAAAAGGTTCAGGTTGACGCGTGAGAGTTCCATCGCGTAAAGATATCAGTATTGGTTATGGCTGTGAATTTGTCTGTGATTGGAGACATTTCTGAGGATACAATCGGCTGCAAGCGAAAATGAAGCACCCCGGTCTATACTTACCGGGCCGGTAGCGGCGGCTCGCGGCATGGCGGCTGCCGGCCCGGGTCCGAAGTCGGCGATCTGCCAAGAACCGGCAGGCAGCATGGAGGCAACGCAGTGACAATGGCGTTTTACCGGCGGGCGCCCGGCGACCGCATGGAGTTGAAGAGTGCATTCTGATCGGCGCAAAAATACCTCGCCACAGGCGCAGCCGGCCGACGTCTCGCCGGATACGGGGCTCGACCGGGGTTTCGGGCAAATGCTGCAACAGGCGGCCATCTCTTCGGAACTCATCGCCGAACTGTCGGTGGAGCGCGATGCCGGGGCCGTTTCGCTTCTGGAAGAGGCGCTGCTGCAGCGCTGGCCCGTTGAGGGTTATGGCGACATCATCCGTAATCCTGCCGCCGGGCTGCACGCGCTGGAGGCGGACTACGGTCGCTTTGTCGCCGACGCCGAAGTGCTGGTGCGGGACCTCGCGCAGTTCGACATCGCCGAAGTCATTGACATCCGGTTTCCGGTGGGGGTGCGGCTCGAATGGTCGCGCTTCGAGCATTCGGACCTGATGCTCGGTCAGCTTTGGCTGGCGGAGGCGCGCATGCTCGAGTGGCTCTGTGACGAGGCCGCGCGTGTCGAGTCCCTCTGCCGTCTCGCCCGTCCCTATGCACTCGCCAGAACTGCCCTGGAGATGGAGGCCGCGACCGGCCAGACCCGGCGGCCGCAGCCGCCTCCGGTGATCTTTACGGTTATCTGCTGAAGCTGTTCGGTCGCGCCTGGAACCTCAAGGGGATCAGGCCCTGGGCCGAGCCGCAGCTGGCGGGCAAGGGGATGAGTCCCCTGTTGCTGGCGGGCGCGGCGCCGCGGCTGACGGTCGGCACCAGCGTGCCGAGCCAGGTGTTTCGTACCCTGGGATTCAGTGCCCGACGGGCGACGGCCGCCCAGCTGAGGGCTGTCGCCCAGTTGCTCTATGATCATCGGCGTCTGGAGCCCGAGCAGTATTCGCTGCTCTGTCACGCGGAATGGTTGCTGCCGGCCACGGAGGCTGCGCTGGCGCAGGACTGGATCGAGCGTTTCGGCGAGCTGCTGGCCGAACTCTGGATTCGCGGCGATCGCGGCAGCTGGGTCGAAAGTACCCTGAACCTGCTCAAGCGGGCGGAGGCCGGCAGGCTGTCCTGATCCGCATGGCCGGGTTATCCTTCGTACCTATCAATGTCCCTGCCGGCCGTGCCGGCCTCTCGCAACCGGTATCCTGTCTATGCTGTTACATCGCGTTGCACCGGGCGTGCGCCTGGTACTCGGGCTGGCGCTGGTTCTGGCGCTGTCGGGTGCCGTATCCAGTGCGCAGGCCCGGCAGTTCGTGACCCTCGGGACCGGCGGCGTCACCGGTGTCTACTATCCTGCCGGCGGCGCCATCTGTCGACTGGTAAACGCGGACCGCAGCCGTCACGGTCTTCGCTGCTCGGTCGAAAGCACCGCCGGCTCCATCTACAACCTGGAGGCGGTGGCGGCCGGAGAGCTGGACCTGGGGATCGCCCAGGCCGACTGGATCTATGGCTTCAGCCACCGGTCGGATGCCGGGATGCCCGCATCGTCGCCGCCGCTGCGCTCGCTTTTCTCGCTCTATCCGGAGCTCTTCACCGTCGTGGTCAGGGCTTCATCGGATATCCATCGCTTCGAGGATGTATTGGGTCGGCGGGTGAGCGTCGGGCGTGTCGGCTCCGGTCAGCGTGCGACGCTGGAGCTTTTGCTGGCCCTTCAGGGGCGCGGGCTGGAGCACTTTGCGGCGGCTCTTGAGATGGATCCGGCGATGCAGGCGGAAGCGCTGTGCAGCGGCGAGATCGACGTCATGCTCTATATGCTGGGGCACCCCAGCGGTGCGATGAAAGAGGTCACCCGCAGCTGCGACGCGCGCATCATTCCGGTCGAGGGGAGGTGCGTGAGGCCCTGTTGCAGGCCAGTCCCGTCTACGAGCCGATGACCATCAGGGCCGGGACCTATCCCGGGCAGAACCGGGATATCGCCACCTTCGGCGTTCATGCCACTTTCTTTGCCCGGGCCGACCTGCCGGACGAGATCGCCCATGCGATCGTGCAGTCGCTGTTCGAGGATTTCGACCGCTTCCGGCGGCTGCACCCGGCGTTCCGTGATCTGGATCCGCTGACAATGGTTGGCGGGCCTTTCCCGGTGCCGCTGCACCCGGGGGCGCTGCGTTATTACCGCGAACGCGGACTGACCGGCTTCTGAGTCACTCAGGTTTCGTGCAGCGGAATTTCGATCTCGAAGCAGGCGCCCTCCGGCCAGTCCGTGCGACAGCGAATGCTGCCGTGCAGCAGTTGCGTGACCAGGTTGTAGACGATATGCATGCCCAGGCCGCTGCAGCCCTGGTGGCGCCGGGTCGTCACGAAGGGCTGGAACAGCCGGTGCCTGACCTCGGCGGCGATGCCGCTGCCATTGTCGCTGTAACGCAGCAGCAGGGCGTCAGGCGCCGGCGAGACCTCGATCCGGATGCGGCCGTCCGGCCGCGAGTCGAATCCGTGGATCAGCGAATTGAGCACCAGGTTGGTCATGATCTGGTAAAAGGCGCCGGGATAGCTGTTCAGCGTCAGGTCGGACGGGCAGAGGATGCTGATCTCCGGCGCCTGCTGGCGCAGGCGCGGGCGCAGTGACAGCAGAATTTCCTCCAGGTACTGGTGCAGATTGAACGGCCGGCGCTCCTCGCTGGACTGGTCCACCGATACCTGCTTGAAAGCCCTGATCAGCTGTGCGGCCCGCTCCAGGTTCTGGCGGATCAGTTGGCTGCTTTCCAGCGCGTTGGCGGTAAAGTCGCGCGCGCCATCACCGCCGTCCGCCATCGCGGCGTGCTTCTGCGCCTCCTGTTCCAGGTAGGATGCCGCGGTATAGCCGATGCCCAGCGGCGTGCTGATTTCATGGGCGACGCCGGCCACCAGTCCGCCGATGGCCGCCATCTTCTCCGATTCGATCAGCTGTGCCTGGGTGGCCCGGAGCCGTTCGAGGGTTCGGTTCAGTGTCTCGTTGGACTGCTCGAGCTCACGGGTGCGCTGGCTGACGCGAGCCTCGAGCTCGCGGTTCAGATCGGCCAGTTCGGACTCCGCGCGCGCCCGGCGGACGATCGACTCGCGCAGATTGCAGCGCATGTTCTCCAGTGCGGTCACGACCTTGCCGAGCTCGTCCAGCCTGCGCCGGGGCCGCGCCCAAGCGCGAGGGGGCGGTCGAGATTGTCCAGGTGCAGGGTGCTGGCGTAGCGCGCAAGGGTGCTCAGGTGCTGGGTGACCAGATACCAGAACAGGTAGAGGATGAAGGTCGAGACCAGGAAGGTCTTGACGCCCTGGGATGCCAGGATCACCAGTACCCGTTCCCGCAGGCGCCGATAGACGCCATCCAGACTGATCACGATCTGCAGGTCGCCGAGAGGGTAGAGCTGGCCCTCCGGCGTCCGGTGCTCGAGGCTGTAGTGGCGGGTGACCAGGCGGCTGTCCGGGGCAGGGGCCGTGCCCGCCTCGAAGGTTTCGTCGAAACGGGTTGCCAGGCGCAGGTAGTCGACGTCCGGCAGTTGTTTCAGTCCGTCGAGCTGGAGCTGTACCTGGACCGGATCGATGACCCAGAGGCTGTTCGACAGGCTCTGCAGCGAACTGGCCTCGATCTGTCCGATGCGGCTGTCGATCCGGGAGAGGTCGTAGCGGTAGTCGAGGTAGAGCTGCAGGGCGGTGGCTGTCAGTGTGATCGCCGAGCTGCACAGCAGGATCAGTGCGACCAGTCGCATCGCCAGCGGATTATCCTGTCGGTAGTGGTTCAGCCGGGATAGCCAGTTCATCGGGTCTCTGTCTCGCTCTCTGTCTTGCGTCTTCACCTTGATCGGCGATTGAATCGCTCGCTTGATTTTACCCTCTGCGCTGTCCGTGCCTATGCTGTATTCAAGCATTCGCTCGGGCTATGGCCATGACAGGGACGACTTTGGCACGCAAGGATACAACTATGGCGCGCAAGGGGTCATCCAATTCTGTCGGCTTGATTAAGCTTCTTGGCGATTCGGGATTTTCCGGTCCACCGGCGATTCGGCCGGCGGCGGACCCCGGTACCGGGTGGATGCCGACCCTCTCTTCCGGCCGGCTTCAGGCCGAAGTCGGTATCCCATGGAGAATAACAAGGGAAAGACAATGATGATGAATCTCAAGAAAGCCTTTACCGCTTCCGTGTTCAGCGCCGGCGTTATGCTGGCTTCGGCCGGGCAGAGCGTATCCGCGGCCGAGCAGACCTACGTCACCATCGGCACCGGCGGTCAGACCGGGGTCTACTATGTCGTCGGTCAGTCGATCTGCCGACTGGTGAACCGCGGCACCGAGGAGCACGGTATCAAGTGCACCGCGCCGTCGACCGGTGGTTCCGTGGCCAACCTCAACGCCATCCGCGAAGGCAACCAGGATATGGGTGTTGCCCAGTCCGACTGGCAGTATCACGCCTATAACGGCACCGACAAGTTCGCCGAACAGGGGCCCAACCCTGAACTGCGGGCGGTGTTCTCGGTTCATCCCGAGCCCTTCACCGTGGTGGCACGCGCGGACTCCGGCATCAAGGTGTTCGACGACCTCAAGGGCAAGCGCGTCAATGTCGGCAACCCGGGTTCCGGCCAGCGCGGCACCATGGAAGTTCTGATGGAGCGCAAGGGCTGGACCCTGGACGACTTCAAGCTGGCGTCCGAGCTCAAGTCCTCGGAGCAGTCCCAGGCGCTCTGCGACAACAAGGTCGATGCCATCATCTTCACCGCCGGCCATCCCAACGGTTCGATCAAGGAGGCGACCACCTCCTGCGAGGCGATCCTGGTGCCGGTCGAAGGGGCTGAAGTCGATACCCTGATCTCCGAGAACGCCTACTATGCCAAGGCCGTTATTCCGGGCGGCATGTACAACGGTACCGACAGCGATACCGCGACCTTCGGTGTCGGCGCGACCTTCGTCTCCTCGACCAAGGCCGATCCGGACGTCATCTACCAGGTGGTCAAGGCGGTGTTCGACAACTTCGACCGCTTCAAGAAGTTGCATCCGGCATTCGAAAACCTGGATCCGGCGCTGATGATCAAGAACAACCTTTCGGCACCGCTGCACGAAGGCGCCGCTCGCTACTACAAGGAACAGGGCTGGATGTAATCCGGACCGGGGGCGGGGACCTGGCGGCTGCGCAGGGTCCCGCTTGCTGCCCCACCCGGGAACGGACTGCCACTGGCGGTTCGTTCCGTCGTTTGCAACTGACAGTTTTTTTGTACAGCGGGGCGCAGCCTGATGACCGGAGGTCCCATGAGTGACCCAGTAAAAGAATCGAAAACCTACAACGACGCGGATCTGCAGGATCTGGTCGATGCCACCGACAGCGGTGCGCGCAACCCGTCCGGATTCCAGAAAGTCCTGCTGCTCGGCACGGCGCTGTGCTGGTCGCTGTTCCAGCTCTGGATCGCCTCGCCGCTGCCCTTCTACGACTGGCCGCTGATCGGCAGTTTCGGGGTCTTCAACGACACCGAGGCGCGCTCCATTCACCTCGCTTTTGCCGTCTTTCTGTCGTTCATGGCCTATCCGGCCTTCGGTGGTTCGCCCCGTGACCGGGTGCCCGTCATCGACCTGATCCTGGCACTGGCCGGCGCCTTCTCGGCGGCCTATCTGTTCATCTTCTACGAATCGCTGTCGGGACGTCCCGGCGCCCCGATCATGCAGGACCTGATTGTCGCCAGCATCGGCGGCGTGCTGTTGCTCGAGGCGACCCGTCGTGCCCTCGGGCCACCGCTGGTGATCGTCGCGCTGGTGTTCCTGATCTACACCTTTGCCGGTCCCTACATGCCCGAGATCATCGCCCACAAGGGCGCGGGACTGGACCAGGTGGTCAACCACCAGTGGATCACCACCGAAGGGGTATTCGGCATCGCCCTCGGCGTATCCACCAGTTTCGTGTTTCTGTTCGTGCTGTTCGGCGCCCTGCTCGACAAGGCCGGGGCCGGCAACTATTTCATCAAGGTGGCCTTTTCACTGCTCGGTCACATGCGCGGCGGCCCGGCCAAGGCGGCCGTAGTGTCGTCCGGCATGACCGGGCTGATTTCCGGATCCTCCATCGCCAACGTGGTGACCACCGGCACCTTTACGGTGCCGATGATGAAAAGGGTCGGTTTCAGTGCCGAGAAAGCCGGTGCCGTCGAGGTCGCTTCGTCGGTCAACGGCCAGATCATGCCGCCGGTCATGGGCGCCGCAGCCTTCCTGATGGTGGAATACGTCGGCCTGTCCTATGTCGAGGTCATCAAGCACGCCTTTCTGCCGGCGCTGATCTCCTATATCGCGCTGGTCTATATCGTTCACCTCGAGGCCCTGAAGCAGGGCATGCAGGGGCTGCCGCGCCGTGGTGTGGTCAAACCCTGGCTGGCCCGTCTCACCGGCGCGCTGTTCGGTTTCCTGGCCACGGCAGTGGTCGCGCTCGCGGTCTATTACGGCATCGGCTGGATCAAGCCGCTGCTGGGCGATGCCGCCAGCCTGGTGATCGCCGTACTGTTGTTTATCGTCTACGTCGGCCTGATCCGCTTCGCGGCGCGCTACCCGGAGCTGGAGCTGGACGATCCTGAATCCGAGGTGGTCGAGTTGCCGGAGACCGGTCCCACGGTGAAATCCGGTCTGCATTACATCCTGCCAGTGGTGGTGCTGGTCTGGTGCCTGATGGTCGAGCGCCTCTCTCCCGGGCTGTCGGCGTTCTGGGCGACGGTGCTGATGATGGTGATTCTCGTCACCCAGCGGCCGTTGTTCGCGCTGTTCCGCGGCCGGGGTAGCCTCGGTGCCGAATGCCGTCTCGGCTTCGAGCAGCTTGTGGATGGCCTGATCGCTGGCGCCCGCAACATGATCGGCATCGGTATCGCGACCGCGACCGCCGGCATCATTGTCGGCGCCGTGTCCCAGACCGGCGTCGGTTCGGTGCTGGCGGACCTGGTCGAGGTGCTGTCGTTCGGCAATCTGCTGCTGATGCTGCTGCTGACCGCGGTGCTGAGCCTGATCCTCGGCATGGGCCTGCCCACCACGGCCAATTACATCGTGGTGTCGTCGCTGCTGGCGCCGGTCATCGTCACCCTGGGACAGGAGTCGGGGCTGATCGTGCCGCTGATCGCGGTACACCTGTTCGTGTTCTATTTCGGCATCATGGCGGACGTCACGCCGCCGGTCGGCCTGGCCTCCTTCGCGGCGGCGGCGGTGTCCGGGGGCGATCCGATCCGTACCGGCTTCGTCGCGTTCTTCTACAGCCTGCGCACCGCGATTCTGCCGTTCCTGTTCATTTTCAACACCGATCTGCTGCTGATCAACGTCGACTGGTGGCACGGCATCGCCGTGTTCGTGATCTCGACCATCGGCATCCTGCTGTTCACGGCGGCCAGCCAGGGCTATTTCCTGGTGCGCAGCCGCCTGTACGAATCGGCGTTGCTGCTGGTTATCGCCTTTTCGCTGTTCCGGCCGGGATTCTGGATGGATCAGATCGTCGAGCCCTATCAGGCCCGCGGCGGTGAGGCACTGCTCGACGGCTCTGTCGATATTCCGGCAGGCGCCCAGGTCCGGCTGCACATCATCGGCGAGGATGCGATCGGCAATCCGCGCGAGTTCGTGACCCTGCTGACCCTCGGTGAAGGCGACACTACCCGCGAACGACTGGTGGAGGCCGGCGCCGAGCTGATGGATGACAACGGCAAGGCGCTGGTGGACATGGTGACCTTCGACAGCGCGGCCGAGCGTGCCGGGCTGATGTTCGATCAGGTGATCGCCCAGGTCGAGGTTCCGCAGAGCCAGCCGCCCAAGGAGCTGATCTTCATTCCGGCACTGCTGCTGCTGGTGCCGCTGGTGCTGATACAGCGCCGTCGACGCACCACCGAAGCGGCGGCGTCCGGCACCACGGCCCGGGCCTGAGAACCGGCCACCCTTCGGGGTGGCCCCGATTTGACGCCGGCCAGGTGCCGGCCAAGGACACGAGATGTTCAAGACGATACTGATACCCGTAGATCTCGAGGAGCCCGGTTTTTCCCGCCCGGCGATCGAGGTGGCGCTGCGCGAGCTGGACCGCGATGGCGGCAAGCTGCATCTGATGACGGTGATTCCGGGGTTCGCCTCGCCGCTGGTGGCGTCCTATTTCGATCCGGCGGCGGTGCAAAAGGCCCATCAGGCCGTGGACCAGCATCTGGTCGAGTTCGCCCGTCGGGAATTGCCCGACGACATCCAGTACGACCTGTCGGTGCATCAGGGGCATCCGGCCGAACGGATCGTCAAGCAGTCGAAAAAGGTCCACGCCGATCTGATCATCATGTCCGCCCATCACCGGGGACGTCTGGACAGCGCACTGCTGGGCTCCAATTCGGCGCGTGTCGTGGAGCGGGCCAAGTGCTCGGTTCTGATTCTCCGGCGCTGGGACGAGCCCGAAAACTAGGGTTTCCCCGAGCAGTACCCGCAATCCCAAACACTGGATGACAGGAGTCCGGCTCCGGCCGCATGACAACCCTTATGTTCGACCTAATCGAAAGCCACAAGGGAGAGCTGCTGCGTCAGCTCTGTGACGAGTTCAACGCACGGCTCGACGAAGCGATGGCGCAACAGGTCAATCGCTTCGCCCGTCAGTACTATCGGGTGACCCCCAGGGCGAATTGATGGAGCGGCGCCCGGACAGCCTCTACGGCGCCACGCTCTCGGCCTGGCAGTTCATGCAGCAATTCGATACCGGTGATGCCAAGGTGCGGGTCTTCAATCCCGATTTCGAGCGTCACGGCTGGCACTCGAAACACACCGTCGTCGAGGTGATCAATCCCGACATGCCCTTCCTGGTCGACTCGATTCGGATCGAGCTGAACCGGCTGGGCCTGTCGATTCATGCCATTCACAACGCGGTGCTGAGGGTCGAGCGCGACGCCGAGGGCAGGCTGCAGCGGCTGTGCGAGCCCGACGGAGCCGGTCGTCCGGAATCGGTGATCTACCTGGAGATCGACCGTCACAGCGATGCGGAGGAGCTCAAGGCGATCCGGTCCAGCCTGCTGGAGACCTTCAGGGACGTGCGCGCGATGGTCGATGACTTCGCGCCGATGAAGGCCCGGGTGCACGACGAGATCGAACGGCTTCGGCAGCTGGAAACGCCCCGGGACCCGGCGGCCGTGCACGAAGCGGTCGCCTTCCTGGAATGGCTGCTCGAGGACCACTTCACCTTTCTGTCCTGTGACGAGCTGAGCGTCAAGGGGCAGGGCGATACGGCGCTTGTTACGCCGGTGGCGGGGCGGGAGCTCGGCATTCTGCGCCTGCGAGACAGCGGCGGCCGGCGCAAGCGCGCGCCGGCACTGCATCAGCGCGAGCGCGACTTCGTGCTGACAGCCGAACCGCTGATGTTCGCCAAGTCGGCCCGACGCTCGAGGGTGCATCGCCCGGCGTATCAGGACATGGTCGTGGTCAAGCATTTCGACGCCGATGGCCGGGTGAGCGGCGAAAGCCGCTTCTACGGCCTCTATACTTCGACGGTGTTCGACCTGCCGCCGGCGCAGATCCCGGTGGTGCGCCAGAAAGTGGCGGCCGTGCTGGAGGGCGCCGGCTTCGAGGCCGGCGGCCACAATCACAAGGAGCTGCTTCAGATCATCAAGGAACTGCCGCGCGAGGAGCTGTTCCTGACCGCGCCGGCGGCGCTGTTCGAAACCTCGATCGGCATCTTCAACCTGCAGGAGCGGCGCAAGGTGCGCCTGTTCGTGCGCGAGGACCCCTGCGGCCAGTTCGTCTCCTGTCTCTATTTCTCGCCGCGGGATATCTACAGCACCGACCTGCGGACGCGGGTGCAGCGGGTACTGGTCGATCACTTCGGCGCCGTCGATGCCGAGTTCACGACCCACTTTTCCGAGTCGGTGCTCGCGCGCACCCACTTTGTGCTGCGGGTCGATCCCGATCGCAGTGTCAGTTACGATCCCCGGGCCCTCGAAGCCCAGGTTGTCGAGACGTCCCGCGCCTGGGACGAAGAGCTGCACCGGGCCCTGGTCGAGAGTTGTGGCGAGGAGGACGGCAACCGCCATGCGAACCTCTATCGCGGGGCTTTCTCCAGTGCCTATCGTGAGCACTTTCCGCCCGGCAATGCGGTGTTCGATATCCAGCGTCTGGCCGAACTCGGTGAAGCGCGTTCACTGGCGATGAGCTTCTATCGCCAGCTCGAGCAGCCGCGGGAGTGGCTGCGCTTCAAGCTGTTCACGGCCGATCGGGCGCTGGTGCTGTCCGACATGATCCCGATTCTCGAGCGTCTGGGCATGCGGGTGCTGGGCGAACACCCCTACGAGGTGCACCGGCGCGATGGCCGGGTGTTCTGGCTGCACGATTTTACCCTGCAGTACCATGGCAGCGAGCCGGTCGAGCTGCAGGAGGTCAAACCGATCTTTCAGGAGGCGTTCGCCGCCGTCTGGCAGGGACAGGCGGAGAACGACGAGTTCAACCGACTGGTGGTCGGCGGCCGGCTCGGCTGGCGCGAAGTGGCGTTGTTGCGCGCCTATACCCGTTACAACCGGCAGCTGCGCTTCGAGTTCAGCCAGCCCTATGTCGCCGATACCCTGGCCCGGCACCTGCATGTCACCAAACTGCTGGTCAACCTGTTCAAGGCCCGTTTCGATCCGGCGCGGCGCGCCAGCGACAAGGCCGATGCGGTCAGCCGCAAGCTCGAGAACAGTGTGCTGGAGGCGCTGGAGCAGGTCGACAACCTCAATGACGACCGCATCCTGCGCCGGCTGCTCGAACTGATCAGGGCGACGCTGCGTACCAGCTATTTCAGGACCGACGCCCAGGGCAATCCACGCCCCTATATCGCCTTCAAGCTGGATCCGCGCGCCATCGCCAATATCCCGCGGCCGCGGCCGATGTTCGAAACCTTCGTCTATTCGCCCCGGGTCGAAGGGGTGCACCTGCGCGGCGGCAAGGTGGCGCGCGGCGGGCTGCGCTGGTCCGATCGCCTGGAAGACTTCCGTACCGAGGTGCTCGGGCTGGTCAAGGCCCAGCAGGTCAAGAATGCGGTCATCGTGCCGGTGGGCGCCAAGGGCGGCTTTGTCGCCAAATGCCTGCCGGAAGAGGGCGGCCGTGAAGCGGTCCAGGCCGAGGGTATCGCCTGCTATCAGACCTTTATCCGCGCGCTGCTGGATCTGGCCGACAACCTGGTCGGCGGCGAGGTGGTGCCGCCGGAACAGGTGGTGCGTCACGACGGCGACGACCCCTATCTGGTGGTGGCGGCCGACAAGGGCACCGCGACCTTTTCCGATATCGCCAACGCCATCGCGGCCGAATACGGCTTCTGGCTTGGCGACGCCTTTGCCTCCGGGGGCAGCCAGGGCTATGACCACAAGGGCATGGGCATCACAGCCCGCGGTGCCTGGGAGTCGGTCAAGCGTCACTTCCGCGAGCTGGGGCTGGATACGCAGCGCGAACCCTTTACCGTCCTGGGCATCGGCGACATGGCCGGTGACGTCTTCGGCAACGGCCTGCTGCTGTCGCCCCATGCGCGCCTGGTGGCGGCCTTCAACCATCAGCATATCTTTGTCGATCCCGACCCCGACACCGCCGCGGCCTTTGCCGAGCGGCAGCGGCTGTTCGCGCTGTCGCGCTCGAGCTGGAGCGACTACGATGACGCTCTGATCTCGGCGGGCGGCGGCATCTTCTCCCGCAGCGCCAAGTCGATTCCGGTCAGCGACCAGATGCGGCGGCGATTCGATATCCAGGCCGAGCGGCTGACGCCGAACGAACTGATTTCGGCCCTGTTGCGAGCCCCGGTCGATCTGCTCTGGAACGGCGGCATCGGCACCTATGTCAAGGCGAGTACCGAGAGCCATGCCGACGTCGGCGACAAGGCCAACGACGCGCTGCGCATCGATGGCCGCGAGCTGCGCTGCCGGGTGCTGGGGGAGGGCGGCAACCTCGGATTCACCCAGCTCGGCCGCATCGAGTTCGCGCTGGGTGGCGGTCGCTGCAACACCGACTTCATCGACAACGCCGGCGGCGTCGACTGCTCCGACCATGAGGTCAATATCAAGATCCTGCTCAATGAGGTGGTCGCGGCCGGCGACATGACAGTGAAGCAGCGCAATGTGCTGCTCCGGGACATGACCGATGCGGTGGCGCGGCTGGTGCTCGACAACAATTATCACCAGGTGCTGGCGTTGAGCCTGGCGCGACGCCATGCCGAGACGGTGCCGGACGAATACAGCCGGCTGATTGGCCAGCTCGAAACCGAAGGCAAGCTCGATCGCGAGCTCGAGTTCATGCCGGACGACGAAACCCTGCTGGCGCGCAAGAGTCGCGGCGAGGGGCTGACGCGGCCGGAACTCTCGGTGCTGATCTCCTATGTCAAGGCGGATCTCAAGGAGGCCCTGAACCGTCCGGAGATTCATCGGGATGCCTACCTGACGCGGGAAGTCGACGGGGCCTTCCCCGCCGCCCTGCTGCAGCGCTTCCCGGAGGCCGTGGCCGGTCACCGGCTGCGCAACGAGATACTGGCGACTCAGCTGGCCAATGGCATGGTCAACCGCATGGGCATCAGCTTCCCCGCCGTGGTGCGCCAGGCGACCGGTGCCGAATACGCCGATGTCGCCAGGGCCTACGTGGTGGCCCGCGACATCTTCGCGATGGAGCAGGCCTGGCAGCAGATCGAAGACCTGGACGGCGAGGTGTCGACCGAGGTCCAGGACAGCATGATGGCGGAGCTTATCCGGCTGGTGCGCCGCGCCACTTTCTGGCTGGTCCGCCATCACCGGCAGCAGATCGACGTCAGTGCCTGCATCGAACGTTACCGTCCCGGGATCGAGGCGCAGGTGGCCTGCATGGGCGAGCTGATTCAGGGCAGCCGGCTCGAAACCTGGGAGGAGCGGCGAGCCCAGCTGGCCGACGCCTCTGTGTCGCAGACGCTGGCGAGTTTCGTCGCCAGCGCCGACAGCCTGTTCTCATCGCTCGGCATCATCAGGATCGGTGAACAGACGGGACGGCCGGTGGAGGAGGTGGCCCGGGTCTACTTCGCCCTCGGCGACCAGCTTGACCTGCACTGGTTCGGGCAGCAGATACGCGGTTTCGAGGCCCACAGCCACTGGCAGTCGCTGGCCTGTGACGGCTATCTCGATGACCTCAGCACCCAGCAGCGGGAGCTGACCGCGCGGGCGCTGAACCACAGCGGCGATCAGGCGGGTGCCGTCGAGCGCGTCGCCGACTGGCTCGGCGACCAGCCGCAGTCGGTCAGACGCTGGCAGGCAATGCTGAACGAGCTGCGCTCGGCCCAGGTGCGCGACTGCTCGATCTTTTCGGTGGCCCTGCGCGAACTGCAGGAACTTTCCCAGGCCTGAAACGGACCTGGACAACAGGCCGGTCGGTGGCGAGCGCCGGCCGGTATACTCAACCGGAGTTTTGGAAAGCAACATGAGCAACATCTTGTATCTGCACCGTTTCAACCGGGTGCAGGAAGCGGACAGTGTCGAACAGCGGGGAGCCGACAGCTGGTGGGTGATTCGTCACCGGGTGGCACGGGACGGCACCTCGTTGCATGCCAGCCGTGTGGTGCATTTCGCCCGCAGCGAAGCCGAGGCGCAGGCCTGGATCGAGCGCCGGCATGCGCAGGACGATGCCGACAAGGCCCGGCGCGGAACGGGTTGATCCATACCGGTACCCCGTTCCGGCCGTATACGGGCACGGTTGCAGGTCGGGCAGGGCGCGGCCCTGTGCCTGGGGACTGTCAGATCGCCCTGGCGGCGATGCTGCAGGAGAGCAGGACCGATGAGGGGCTCAGCGACAGCAGTTCCAGACTGCCGTCCAGTGCCCGGGCCAGCCGCTGGCTGTAGCCGAGACCGGATGCCTGCCAGTAGGCTTCACGCAGCGGATCGGCCGCGTCCGACGATGCCCCGGGCGATTCGCCCTGGATCGTCAGCTCCAGCAGGGCCTCGTCGGCCTGGTAGCGCATGATCAGCTTCAGGTCGGCATCGGGTGCACAGTGCATGGCCTGCTCCAGCAGGGTCAGCCAGAGCTGCAGACTGGCGCTCTGGCACAGCTGCAGCCGTGCCGGCACCCCGGCCTCGATGCGGTAGTCGAGCAACTGGCGGTGCTGGCGCGCCAGCGGCAATAGCGTCTGGATCAGTGCTTCGATCAGCTGTCTCGGTTCCGTGGCCGTGGCGGACTCGCGCGGTGGTTGCGCTTCGAGCTGGCGGCAGAGAGCGGACAGACGCTGCTGCTGCGTGACCAGCTCGGTCAGCAGGTCCCGGGCCTGGGGATTGAGATCGAAACGCTGCAGCCGGCGCCCGAGGCTCCGGGCTTCGTCGAGCAGCGGTCGCATCAGTGTTGCGAGTGCGGCCTGGCCGTCCGGTGCGGTTTCCCCGTCGGTTGCCGTTTGCGCAGGGGGCCGGCATTGACCAGATCCCGGTAGGCGCGCAGGGCCACCACGACGGAGGTGAGCAGGCGCGATGCCGAAAGCTCGGCCTTGCTCAGATAGTCGTTGATGTCGTAGCGCACGATGACGTCGGTTTCGGGGGCGTAGCCCGGGTGGCCGGTTCTCAGGATGATGCGCACGCGGCGATTGCCCAGCTGGTCCCGGATATAGTCGACCAGACGCAGCCCCTCGTCGTCGGACTCCATCACCACGTCCAGCAGTACGAGGGCGAGATCCTCGTGTTTGTGCAGCAGTTCCCGGGCCTGCTGTCCGCTGAGGGCGCTGATCAGTTCGACCGGGCGATCCTCGAAGGTGTAGCCGCGAAAAATCATCCGGGTAATGCCGTGAATACCCTCTTCGTCGTCAACCACCAGGACGCGCCAGGGGCGGTGGGGCGGGATCGGTCCGTTCATAGGCTCTTGTTATCCAGGTTCGTGGCGCCCTGCATTCTACCCGGCCCGGGCCAGGATTACAGCGTTGTCGCAAAAGCCGCACCGAGCTGTGCCGCCTTGGCCGGTGCCTGCCAGCGCTCATACAGCTGCCGGGCCTCGTTCAGCAACAGCCGGCCAACCCCTGGACGGCCGCGTCGCAGCCAGTAGCCAGCGTAGCGTTCGCAGGCGATGGCCTGGATATGCAGGCAGGCGGACTCTTCGCTCAGGGCGATGGCGGCTTCGTAGGCCCGCTCTGCCAGATCAGGCTGTTCCAGCAGCGCCGCCCGGTCACCCCGCAGCAAGGCCGCTCGGCAGGCGAAGGTCGACGGATTCTGCGCGCTCCATAGCTCCAGACGGGTTTCGTCGAGCTGCAGCCGGTCGAGCAGTGCCTGCCGTCGCCGGCCGGTACTGTGACGGCACAGTTCGGCACGCATCAGGGCACCGAGCAGTGTCAGTTCGGCCTGGGCGCAATAGCCGTCGAGGCGCGGCAGCGCCTGTTCGATCTCGGGCAGCAGCGCGGGCCAGGCCCGGGGCGGCTCGAGCAGATAGGCGGTCAGCGTGCGACTCAGCAGTAGCCAGGGGCTGTCGACGCAGGGGGCGCCGGGCTCATCCTGAACCGGGGCCGCTGTTGCTAGCGCAGGGCTGCCCAGTGCATCCAGCAGATGGCGCAGCGATGCGCGCAACGCCTGTCCGGCCACCGTGCAGGCCGGATCTTTGCCCCGATCCAGGGCCGCTTCAGCCAACGGCAGCAGGGTCGAAAGCGGCGTCCCCTGCATCCAGCGGCTGTGGCAGCCGACCAGGGTCGCCAGTACCGCGGTATCGCCGTCACCGGCTTCGGCGGCCAGCCGGGCGGCGTCCTCGAGCGTACGCACGGCGGTAGCCGCCGGGGCGGTCCAGGGCATCAGACGGGCGCCGGTCAGCAGCAGTGTCCGGGCCCGTGCGGTTGTCGTTTCGCCGGCGGTCAGCTGCAGCGCCAGACGCTGCAGCTGTTCACCCCGGGCGAGGTCGCCGCCCAGCCAGCTGCCGACGTAACCGAGGGCCGCGCAGGCGAAACTGTCGTCCGGGTGGCCGTTGCGCTGCGCTGCCTGCGCCAGGGCGCAGAGCGCCAGTCCCTGATCGCCGTGCAGCTCGGCATTGAGCCAGAGGCGCTGCAGCAGCGTCCTCTCGCCTTCGGCGACGTCCGGCCCGGTGCCTGTCCGCTGCATGGCCTGCTGTGTCAGCGCCAGCGCCAGCGCCGCCTGGGCGGACGGTTCCCGGGGATCTCGACGCCATGCTCCGCCAGCCCGCTGCACAGCCGGTCCAGGGCTTCCTGGGGCCGGCCCCGCTGCAGCAGAAGCTGGTTCCAGGCCAGTGTCAGGGCTGACCGGCTGGCCGGGTCCCGTGCCAGGCCGGCACTTTCATTGAGAATTTCAGCGGCGATGTCGTGGCGCCCGTTCGTGCTTTCGAGCCGGGCCAGTCGCAGGCCGGTTTCGAAGGTCGGCTGCCTCAGCTCGGCCGCGTCCGTCTGCCGTGCCAGGTTGCGTCCTTGTTGCAGGTAACGCCGTGCCGTCGCCAGGGCACCGGCCTGTTCGGCCCGCCGGGCCGCTTCGAAGTTCAGCAGAGCCAGCTCTGCGTTCTGGCCCGGCACGGGGTCGAGCGCCTGGGCCTGATCGAGATGGTGCAGGCGCTCGAACAGTGTCCTGTTGTCAGGGGCTGTGTCGGGGGCGTGGCGCAGGAATGCGCCGAAGATCCGGTGCCTGTGCGCGCGTTCCGCATCCGTCAGCTGCAAAAGGAGCACCTCGCGCTGTCTGGCGGAGCTGAAACGACAGCGGTGGCCGCCGGCGTCGTTGCGGTGGATGATGCCCGCCCGCTGCGCCGGCTGCAGTTTTGCCTGCAGGCGTGCCAGGGTTCGCCGCAGACCCGGCTCAGCTGTTCGACATCGAATGCCATGCCGGCGACCGCGGCCCAGTGCAGCGACGCCCGGCTGGCGGCGGGCAGCCGCTCCAGCACCGCATCGCCATCCTTGCCGTCATGGCAGCTGTCGGCGGGTACCGGATCGGGGGCGTCCCAGCGCCAGCGCCCGGCCGTTTCGTCATAGACGAGCCCCGGGGCTGCAGGGCCCTGAGAGACTGCAGCAGACGGCCGGGGTTGCCGGCCGTCTCGCGCCCGAGATGCAGCGCCAGCGCGTCGAGATCGGTTGCGCTTGCGACGATCAGTCCCGTCAGCAGCTGACGAATCTCCGCGGGCTGCAGCGGCGCCAGCTCGAGCAGACGGCAGCGGGCCTGCTGGCGCAGCAGCGGCCACTGCCGGGCGAAGGGGCTGGCCACGGGCCTGTCCTCGGTACGGCAACTGCCGATGATCAGCAGCCCGGCGTCCTCGAGCAGTCCCGTCAGCATGTTGAGTGTCGTCAGCGCCGCGGTGTCGGCGAAGTGGAGATCGTCAAGGCAGATGACCACCGGCCGGTCGGACAGGCTCAGGCGCAGCAGGGCGCCGAACAGCGCGCCGGGATGTTGCTCGGTGTTCGGCGTGGCGTTCTGCGTCTCGCCGAGCAGGCCTTCCAGTGTCGCCGTTTCCGGCAGCAGCGCACCGAGCTGGCGCAGGCTTTCGGGCGGCAGTTGCCGGAGCTGGCGGCGCCAGCGACCGTATTCCATGGCCGGCGCCGCACTGTGTTGATGTATCAGCTGGCGCAGCAGGTCGGTAACCGGGCTGGCCGCGCCGCGTGCCTGCGGCTGAAAACGCAGGCGCAGGCGGATGGCCTGTGCCGGGAGCAGCTCATCGACCAGGCCATACAGCAGGGTGCTCTTGCCACTGCCTGTCGCGCCCATGACCAGCAGCAGCCGCCCCTGGCCGGCTTCGGCCTGGAGCAGCAGCTCCGCGAGCGTGGCGCGGTCCCGCTCGCGGACGGCGGCTGTGCCGAGGTCCGGCGCGCTGTCCGTCGGGACGTCCGGGTGAAGTGCCGCAGGCGTGACGGTGCCCTGCAGCTGCCATCGGCAATGGAGCAGCCGCTGTCGCACGGCCTCGAAGGATCGCGGCCGTGCGCCCGGGCTCGGCTGCAGCAGCTGTGCGAGCAGTGCGCGCAGCGGCTTGCCGAGGCTGCCGTCAAAGCGCGGTGGCCGTTCCTGGCGGGATCTGAGCAGCGTTCGCAGGTCCGTTGCGCTGTGGGGCGGCCGGCCATGCAGCAGCGCATGGTAGAGACAGCCGAGGCTGTAGAGCAGGGCGGCCGGGCCCGGTGTCGGTGGCACCAGACCGCTCGTTTCCGGTGCGCTGTATTCGAGTTCGTTCAGGGCGTCGGTCGCGGGGGCATCGACCCATTTCAGCTGCCACTGCTCCGGTCCCGGTGTCAGGACCGAAAACCGGTGCGGTGCGGCGGCGACATTCGGGGTTTCGGCAAGCCGCAGCGGCAGCAGGTCGAGAAGCTGCAGCGCCAGCGGGTAGAACAGGGTCTCCGGGAGCCCCGAAGGCCCTATGTAGTCGCTCAGACGGCGGTTCTCACCGCCGGCCGGGCGGGCATTCTGCCGTTGCCGGTATTGCCCGGGCGAGGTCCCGGTCCAGCGGCGGAACGCCTTCTGGAATGCCGGCAGTCCGGAAAACCCAAGCTGGTAACTGATTTCGCCAAGGCTCTGATGGCCGCGCTGCAGCAGCTGCAGGGCCAGGTCCTGTCGGCACTGGTCGAACAGCGCCTGAAAGTGGGTGCCCTGCTGGTCCAGCTTGCGTTGCAGCGTGCGCAGGCTCAGGTTCAGTGCCGACGCCAGATCACGACGGCCGAAGTCGGTATGGCCCTCCTGCAGGCGCCGGCGAATGAGGCCCTTGACCCTTGGCACCAGGGCCCCGTCCCCCGCGGTGGCGCCGAGCAGGTCGTCGGCCAGGGCGCGATGCAGGAGGTGCATTTCCGGGTTGGTGTCCGGCAGGGCCTGTCGAGGTAACGGGAGGGCAGGACCAGCCTGGCCTCGGGGCTTTCGAAGCGTACTTCCGCCGCGAAGAACTGCCGGTAGGGTGCGGTGTCGGCGCCGGTCTCGAAGCTGAACTCGACCCGTGAAGGCGGTATCTGAGTGCCCGTCAGCTGGCGTGACCAGCTGTGCAGGCAGGCCAGCAGCCAGAGCGCCAGGTGATCACCGCAGGCGCCTTCGAGGCTGAGTTCGCAGTCCTCGCGGCCGCGCTCGATCCGAAGCTGCACGCCCTCGATCAGCAGCGGCAGGTAGTCGGCCAGGCATTGCAGGGCCTGGGCCAGGGTGTCGGCCGTCGCCATCAGGAAGCCGACGGGCCCCAGGGCCCTGGGGGCGTCGCATCGGCCACCCGCAACGCGATGCGGCCGTTGCCGGTGCTCCGGGCCAGTTGTTCGAGCAGTTTTTCCAGCGTCGCCGATTCCAGGCGCGGCGCGGACGGGGGCAGTGCATCGCGTGCCAGTCCGGCATTGGCGAGCAGCGTATCGATCTCCTGGCGATTGTGCCGCGCGACCTGGACGATAGGATCGATCAGGCGGTTCGAGGCGGAGCTGTTCGGCATTGCAGACGGATTCATCGCTGGAACGGGGGTGGGGCGAGTGTATACCAAAAGTGCCGGGCTGGCAGCGTCGTCGCCTGCCTTGCGGTTGCGCAGCCCTGACCGTACTATCGGTCAGCCGAGTCCGGATCTGTTAGCGAAAATGTGGCGTTTATTGCTGTTGTTCATTCTTGCCGTCCCCCGCGGGCCTGGACCGATACACTGAATGCCGGTCTGCCGGGCGATGCCCAGGCGCCTTTTTTCTGGCGCGATGACGGCGGCCGTTTTCTCGGCATCTATCCGGATCTGATGCGCCTGGTCGCAGAAGAGATGGCGGTGGATATGCGTTTCATTGCCCTGTCCCAGGCCCGGCTCAGGCACCACTTCGCCAGCGGCGATATCGACATCGAGGTCGGCGTAGCGCCGTCGCAAGCGCCGGATCCGGATGGCGCCCTCTATTCCCGTCCGTTCTTTGTCGTCAACGAAGTCATTATCTACAGCCCGGAGCTGACGTTCGATATCTTCATTCTCAAGGACCTCGCCGGACAGCGGGTTGCGACGGTGCGGGGCACCCGGGTGCCCGCCTATGTCGAACGGGAGGATTTTGCCACTGAACTGCAGGTTGCCAAACGGGTCGACCGGGGCTGGAACCGGATTGGCCTGATGAAGGAGGCCCTGGCCCTGCACTATCAGCGTACCCTCGACCTGGATTACCGGATATCGCTTCCCTACCAGAGCAACCCGGTCAGTGTGCGGCTGCATCCGGGCCGGACGCACTGGCTGGCTGCTATCGACCGGGCCATCGCCCGGGCCGAGGAGGACGGCCGGCTCGAGGCGTTGCTCTGCCGCTATCTGTGCGGCCCGGGGCCTGAAGCCGGCGACTGAGTTTTCATGCCCTGCCAACGACAGCCTGCCACCTTGCCGGCGTGATCGACCTCGCCGGCAGTTGCTGCGCCAAAGCCTCAGGGCAGCGGGGACAGTTCGCTGATCAGGGCTTCGCGTCGTCGCAGTGCGGCGACCGCGTCGTTGCCGAGCCGTCGTGCCACCTCGCTCAGCAGCGCCTCGGCGAAGACGAAAAATGCCGCCATGGCATTGCTGTAGAAAAGGCTTTGGTTCGGTACCAGGAAACAGCAGCTCGCCGCTGCCGCCAGCGGCGAAGCCGTCGAGTCGGTCAGGGCCACCACTTCCAGCCCGCGCGTGCGGGCGATCTCCGCGGTCCGCACGACGCTGGCGGTATAGGGAAAGCAGCTGGCAACCACCAGCACATCCCCCGGCTCCAGCGGTGCCAGTGCATCGGCAATGCCCTGGGCGCCGGCGTTGAGCGGGGCGACCTCGCCGCGGATCATGCCAAGCCCGTAGGCCAGAAAATAGCTCAGGGCAAAGAACTGGCGCATGCCGTACAGGCGCACCCTCGGCGCCCTGGCCAGCAGTTCGCCGGCGCGGTCGAAGGCGGCCGGGTCCAGGGCGTCGACCATCGCTGCGATATTGCCACTTTCCTGGCGCCCCAGGCGTGCCAGCAGGTCGAGTCCCGGGCTTTCCGCCGTGGCCGCCAGCAGACTGGCCTGGTCGCTGTAGAAATGGCTGCCGCTATCGGTCAGTGCCCGCCTGAACAGTTCCTGCAGTCCACCGAAGCCACTGAATCCCAGGCGCTGCGCCAGTCGTGACAGCGTCGAGGGATTGACGTCGAACCGTTCGGCCAGTTCGGTGATCGAGGCCAGGGCGCTGGCGCTGGGCTGTTCCAGCATCGCTGCCAGTACCCGTCTGGACCGTGCGCCGAGACGGATTGGCGCCTCGCCGCTGTCGAGCAGGCCGAGCAGTCGTCGGAGGCTGTCGAGGTTCTCGGGGACTGGCGTTTGCGGCGGTTTCATGACTATCTTTCCAGCAGGGGAACAAAGCCGGCGCATTATAGCTGCAGCCGGTCTTCGTTTGAATAATTGGCAAAAATATTTGCATAAAGCATAATGTGCAAATATATTTGCATTCACTGTCGCGAACCCTGGATCCGCTGCCATGTCCCACGTTTTTCATCGCAATATCCATCAAAGCTATCCGGTCGCCGTTGCCGGTGACGGACCCTATATCATCGACAGCGAGGGACGGCGCTATCTCGATGCCAGCGGCGGCGCGGCAGTTTCCTGTCTGGGGCACAGTGCCACCGAAGTGGTCGAAGCGATCAAGGCGCAGGTCGAGACCCTGGCCTATGCCCATACCTCCTTTTTCACCACCGAACCGATGGAGCAACTGGCGGACTTCCTGATCGAGCGTGCGCCGGCCGGTCTCGAGTCGGTCTATTTCGTCTCCGGCGGTTCGGAGGCGGTGGAGGCGGCGCTGAAGCTGGCGCGGCAGTATTTCACCGAGATCGGTCAGCCGCAGCGCCGTCACCTCATCGCGCGGCGCCAGAGTTATCATGGCAATACCCTGGGTGCCCTGGCGACCGGTGGCAATCTCTGGCGTCGTGCCCAGTTCGAACCGCTGCTGACCGGCGTCAGCCATCTGAGCCCCTGTTACGCCTACCGCGAAAAACAGCAGGGTGAGTCCGATGATGCCTTCGGCACGCGGCTGGCGAAGGAGCTGGAGGACGAAATACTGCGCCTGGGCGCCGACGAGGTGATGGCGTTCGTCGCCGAGCCGGTGGTCGGTGCGACCCTCGGGGCGGTACCGCCGGTCGAGGGCTACTTCCGCAAGATCCGCGAAGTCTGCGATCGCTACGGCGTGCTGCTGATCCTCGACGAGGTCATGTGCGGCATGGGCCGTTCCGGCACCCTGTTCGCGATCGAACAGGAGGGCATCAGCCCGGATATCACCACCATCGCCAAGGGGCTCGGCGCCGGCTATCAGCCGATCGGTGCGACCCTCGTCAGCGGCAGGATCTACGATGCAATTGCCGCCGGCAGCGGTTTTTTCCAGCATGGCCATACCTATATCGGCCATGCCACCGCCTGTGCCGCGGCGCTGGCCGTTCAGCGAACAATCGAGCAGAAGCAGTTGCTGCCGCGGGTACGCCAGCTTGGCAGCGCCCTCGAAGCGCGACTGCAGGACCGCTTCGGCGACCATCCCCATGTGGGCGATCTGCGCGGTCGCGGGCTGTTCCTGGGTCTGGAGCTGGTGCGCGACCGGGACACCAAGACGCCGTTCGACCCGGCGCTGAAGCTCAATGCGCGGATCAAGAAGGCGGCGATGGAGCAGGGGCTGATGTGCTATCCGATGGGGGCACCATCGATGGCCGCCAGGGTGACCATATTCTGCTGGCGCCACCTTTCATCCTCGAGGATTCGCACCTCGACGAACTGGTGGACAAGCTCGGTACCGCCCTCGACGCGGCACTCAAGACTATCGATGGAGGCAAGGCATGAAGTCCAGACTGACGGACCTCGAGCGCGGTCAGATGAGCGCCGAGCAGCAGCGGGTACTCGATGCGATACTGAGTGGCCCGCGGGGCAATCTCGACGGTCCCTTCCTGGCCTGGATTCACAGTCCGGGGCTGGCTGATCATGCCCAGGAGCTGGGCGCGTTCTGCCGCTACCATACCCAGATGCCGCTGCGCCTGTCGGAGCTGGCGATACTGGTCACCGCCGCCTGGTGGCAGTCCCAGGCGGAGTGGCAGATCCATGAACCGATCGCCCGCCAGGCCGGCCTATCGGACGAAGTGATCGAGGCTCTGCGGCAGGGACAGGCGCCGGAAATTTCCAAAGAGGATGAACGACTGGTCTACCGTATCGGCCGGACCCTGTACGAGACGCGCCGCGTCGACGAGGCGCTGTACTGCGAAGCCCGCGAGCAGTTCGGGGAAAGCGCGCTGGTCGAGCTGGTCGGCATCTTTGGCTACTACGCCCTGGTGGCGATGACGCTGAACGTTTTTGAAGTGCGCCGCGAAACCTCGCAGCCGCTTCCGTTCGCCGAACCGGGCTGATCGCCGCCTGTGTCCGGCCGTGCCGTTGCACGGCCGGACACAGGCGCAGAAAAGCCAGCCAAATCAATAACCAAGCCTTGCAGCCTCCGCTGCCCGGCGCTACATTAGGCGAATCCTCCCGCGGGTGTAGTTCAATGGTAGAACGGCAGCTTCCCAAGCTGCATACGAGGGTTCGATTCCCTTCACCCGCTCCACACCGGCTTTCCAGGGACTTCTATCGAATTCTAAGGATGGTCGTAAGTCGCTGACATTGTTCGGGATTTCTCCTCAACTCGAGCCAGTGACGTCCAGCGAAATCCACTGACGGCCAGCCTTTTTAAGGCCAGAATTAAGGCCATACAATGCGGGTGGTGCCAGTTCCGGATTGTTGCTGGGGTCGTGCGGGGGTCGTGACGAGCATAGAGCCTAAGTCTCTGCTTAGGAGCTATGTGATGGCACTTTCCGATCTAATCGTCCGGCAGGCCAAGGCTACCGGTAAAACTTATAACCTCCCCGACACAAATGGCCTGGGACTGGTGGTCTCGCCCGTTGGCGGCAAGTCGTGGCACTTCCGCTATTATTGGCTGAGCAAACAGAAGCGCATGTCGCTGGGCGCCTATCCCGAGATCGGTCTTCGCAAGGCGCGTGCCCTACGTGATGAAGCTCGTGCGCTGTTGGCCAAGGGCATCAACCCCCATACTAACCGAAAACAGAAACGCCGCGCCGTGCGTTTGGCGGCCGAACACACCTTCATGGCGGTCTATGAGAATTGGATGCAGCACCGCCAGCTCACCCTTGAGGCAGGCCGCCAGAGTTCTCTGGAGCAAATCCCCCGCGTCTTCAAGAAGGATGTCTTCCCTTTCCTGAAGCGGCTGACCATCTACGAAATCACCCGTCCTCATCTGCTTGAGGTGATCGGTCGCATCGAGAAGCGCAACTCGCTGTCGGTAGCCGAGAAGGTACGTACCTGGCTCAAGCAGTTGTTCGACTATGCGATGGTTGTCGTTCCGGACATGGAGACCAATCCGACCACCGACCTGCACGTGGTTGCGGTGCCGCTCCCCCGGTCGAACACAATCCGTTTCTGCGCATGGCCGAACTCCCCGGGTTCCTCCAGACGCTACGCCAATACTGCGGTCGGCTGACGACACAACTGGCGATTCGCCTGCTGCTCCTAACCGGGGTCCGAACGGGCGAGCTGCGCCTGGCCACGCCGGATCAGTTCGATCTGGACCTTGGGCTGTGGATCATCCCGGTCGCGTCGCTCAAGCAACGCAAAATGCTGATTCGGAAGAAGCGCAAGCGTGCCTCCGACATCCCGCCGTACATCGTGCCGCTGTCCGTTCAGGCGATGGAGATCGTTCGCTACCTGCTCGAGGACTTTAAAACCGCGCAGAAGTATCTGTTCCCCAGCGTTAAATGCTTGAAAGACCGCATGAGCGAAAACACGGTGAATCTGGCGCTCAAGCGCTTGGGCTACGACGGCCGGCTGACCGGTCACGGTATCCGCGCCACCATCTCGACGGCACTCAACGAAGTGGGCTATCCGAAGGTCTGGGTGGACTCCCAGCTCTCGCACGCCGACCCCAATCGCATCAGCGCCACCTACAACCATGCCGAATACGTCGAGCAACGCCGGGTGATGATGCAGGATTGGGCTGATCGTTTGGACCTGTTCGAGCGGAATCAGGTACAGGCCGCCAGCACGCACCTGACCATCCATCTGCAGGGCTTGCCGACAATTGCAGGGCAAGAGGTGGCACCGCTACCGACCCCGGGCCAGCACGTCCCCATCTTGCTGGTGGCGCCTACCGAGCAGAGTATGCCGCCGGTAGCACCTGCCGTGCAGCGCCTTCCGGCGGTCGAGTTACCCGAGTACGCGCGCCCACAACTATCGGACCTGCAGCGCGAGCGTCGTACGCTGCTGGACGTTTTCGAGCAACCGGACAACCTGGTGGTGGCTGACTACGCCAAGCCTGCCGGCAAGTCACGCCGCTGGATCACCTATGAGATCCAGGCCGGCACACTGCTGTCGCTCCAGTTGGGCAACAAGGGCCAGCGTGTCCCGGTGTGGCAGCTCGAACCACTCAAGCGCCAGCTGGTCCAGGCGGTTCTCCAACAGACACCGCGTAGCGTCGATACCTGGGACATCTATCGCGCGTTGCAACGGCCGCATGACGCCCTGCACGGCCGTTCTCCGATCGAAGCCGTGACGCCGGAGAGTATGCAGGTGACCGTGCGTGTGGTTGTGGAACAATGTTCACTACCCGGTAGGCCGTCTGCGCCTTCGGAAAGCTCATTAAGTTCGAGTTTCGTTTAGAAGACTTGGGTAGCGGTGCCTACAACGTGCTCAACCGACAGCAGGTGTGTGTACCGGCCGGGAACTCTGGGGATTCATACTTGGCTTGCCCGGGTCTCAGGCTGATGCGAAGGTTTGTTTGTAATGACAATGACATTACTAGGCGTTAAAGTGGCGGTATATGCAGGAGGTCAAACCATGCCGACACCGAACTCCACGCCCAAAAAGCGCGAAACACTGAATATCCGTATCAAGCCCGAGGAGCGCAATCTGATCGATCGTGCTGCCAGGGCCCGAGGGAAAAACCGCACGGACTTCGTGCTGGAGGCGGCCCGCATGGCTGCCGAGGAAACGTTGCTCGATCAGGCCATCATTGGGGCCAGCCCGGATGCCTATGCTGCCTTTCTCGCACGACTGGACATGCCGCCACAGCCAAATGAGCGCCTGCGCAAAACGATGCAGACAGCGGCCCCCTGGGAAAAAGCATGACGGTTACGGCGCCCGAGCCTTTGACCTCAGATCACGATGTCGAGGCGTTCGCCTCAGGGGTGGAAAGCCTGGACCATTGGTTCAAGCGTCGTGCGCTGAAAAACCAGTCAACAGGTGCATCCCGTACCTTCGTGGCCTGCGAGGGTAGCCGCGTGCTGGCGTATTATGCCCTGGCATTGAGCGCGATCACGGTCGATGCCGCTCCGGGACGCTTTCGCTGCAACATGCCTGACCCGATTCCGGTAGTTGTCCTGGGCCGGCTGGCCGTGGATCAATCCCTGCAGGGCAGGGGATTCGGCCGTGCCCTGGTGCGGGATGCCGGGCTGCGCGTAATCCAGGCGGCGGACACCATTGGCATTCGCGGTATGATCGTGCACGCCCTGTCGGAAGAAGCGAAGGCTTTTTACGAGGGAGTCGGCTTCGAGCCGTCTCCGATCGATCCCATGATGTTGATGGTCACACTCGCCGACTTGAAGGGCGCAAGCCTTCTCACCTGACTTCCAGATTCGACAGTCCGTATGTCGAAATCACCATCCAATCTGGAGCGAAGCATTCCTCCAGCCTCCGCTAACGGCCATTTGCGGTCACCTGGCCCATTGGTCAACTTGCCATTTATGGTGTTGACATCTGCCGCACCAAGTCATGCCGCTCCAACTGGTGACGGAGGTTGTTGATCATTGCTGCACAGCCGTTCTTGCAGACCTTAGCCCTGATGGGCCTGACGCCTTGAAGGCGGTGATCGACAGAGGCTAAGCCGTTCTGAGGACGGCGGCGTAGAGGCGGCTCGTCGATTCGGTCGTAACTGAGTCCATCAAAGCCCTGCAAGGAATGCGCTAGTCTGTGTTCAAGGGGCCGGACGTCCCGGCAACCGAACAAGAGGGCACTACGATGTCGCAAGTGATTGGTTTTGATGTCTATGGAACCCTGGTAGACCCGGTGGATATGGGCAGGCATCTCGAGGTCCTGGCGGGGGACCGGGCCAAACAGTTCGGCCAGCTGTGGCACGACAAGAAAGTCGAGTATGCGTTTCGTCGGGGGCTGATGGAACAGTACCAGGACTTCGGCGTCTGCACCCGCCAGGCGTTGCGCTATTGTTTGCAGCAGTTCGGGATCGAGCTCTCCGAGGAGGATCAGCGAAAGTTGTTGGCGGAGTTCAACAACCTGGATGCGTTCGAGGATGCGGTCCCCGGGCTGAAGGCGTTGAAAGCGCAGGGGCACAGGCTGGCCGCCTTTTCCAACGGCCCCGAAGCGGCTGTGCGCACGTTGCTGGGCCGAAACGGCGTCCTCCAGCAGCTCGATGACGTGATCAGCGTCGATGATGTGCGCACCTTCAAACCCAGTCCCCGGGTCTACCGGTATCTGCTGGAGCGAACCGGCTCTGCGCCGTCGTACTGCTGGATGGTTTCCGGAAACCCTGGGATGTTATCGGGGCGAAGTGCGCGGGCTTGAAAGCTGTATGGGTTCAGCGGGAGCCGGCCAGGATCTTCGATCCCTGGGAGGTGGAACCCGACCTGATAGTTCGCGACCTGGTCGAGTTGAGTCAGCAAGTCTTCTGAGGACTCATTAACACAGCCGTTCTTGCGCTGAAGATTATAAGTACAGCGCCAAGCGACATGGATGACGGCCTCGAATAACACCAGCGGGTGATCTGGCGATACTGCACAGCATCCGACACTTTTGAGCTTCCAACGCGATGCCGGCAAAAGCGCCATAGGCGAAGCCAATGTTCGTGAGTCTCGCGGGGACGCAAATATGAAACCGGCATCCGAGTGCTCGCAGATCGACTATCCCAAGCCGGACGGTACGCTCAGCTTCATGCGGGGCTTCGCAGGAACTTTATGAGGTAACCGCAGAGGCTTGTACATGAGGACAGCAACCGCCGTTCGACTAATCTTCAGGTACCGGCCCGGAGGATTGAACGATGACGACGGCAAGCGGCTACGGTGCCTACCAGATCTGTTTTGAACCCTGTGACGCGCGCATCAGCGTCGAATTCAATGGTCGGCTCGTCGCCGACAGCAGCCGGGTGATGGTGCTGCGGGAAACCGGCCTGCCTGCGACCTACTATTTCCCGCGCGAAGATGTCCACATGGACTGGCTGCGGCCGTCGGAGCACCATACTCACTGCCCGTTCAAGGGCAACGCCAGTTACTGGACCCTCGAGGTCGCCGGAAAGTGCGCCGAAAACGCTGTATGGAGCTATGAGGACCCTTATGACGAAGCGGCGCAGGTCAGGAACTACATCGCCTTTTACTGGGGACGCATGGATGCCTGGTACCGGAATGGCCAGCGCCAGGCCGAACCGGCCGTTTCGGACCGTACGGCCAATCCCTACCTGGGCTGGCTGCTGCGCGATGCCTGGCAGGCGTACGAAGCGGGCCAGCTCGTCGAGTCCTTCGCCGGCCGGCTGGTCGACGGGAAGTTGCCGCTGCAGCGGTTCGGCCTGCTGATCAGGACACTGCATCCGCAGCTGTTCGCGGTCAGCTACCAGTGGCAGCGGGATCGGGCAGGCGTCCGCGAGATCCAGCAGTCCCACGATCTGCTGCTGCGGTCGGAGTATCTGGATAGCCCCTACGCCCCGATACTGCAGGGCGTGGGCGGCGTGAGGCGCCGGCTCGAGGGAGAGGATTGCCAGCTCGACTTTCCAGTGTTGCGGGAATTGCGCGACGCCGGTGCCACGGATTATGTGGCGATGCCGCTGCTGTTCTCCGACGGTCAGATCAATATCATTACCCTGGTGTCGGACCGTCGTGGCGGTTTCACCACCAGCGAGCTCGGCCATATCCACGAGATCCTGCCGCTGCTGTCGAGGCTGTTCGAGGTTCAGGCGCTCAAGCGCACCGCCCAGGTGTTGCTGGAGACCTACCTCGGCGGCTACACCGGCCCGCGCGTGCTCGGGGGCCTGATCAGGCGTGGCGACAGCGAAGACATCCATGCCGTGGTATGGTTTTCCGATCTGCGGGACTCGACCTCGATCAGCGAATCGATGCCCCGGGTACGTTATCTGGAGCTGTTGAACGCCTTCTTCGACTGCATGGCCGGCGCGGTCATGGAGCAGGGGGGCGAGGTACTGAAATTCGTCGGGGACGCGGTGGTTGCGATATTCCCGATCGAAGAGCCGAACGAGCCTTGCCCCGCCGCCGCCGAGCGGGCGCTGGCCGCGGTCCGTGATGCCCGAACCCGGATGGCGGCGCTCAATCGGCAGCGGCGGGCCATGGGCGACCCCGCGGTTGGCTACGGCATCGCGCTGCACCGGGGCGAATTCACCTACGGCAATATCGGCACGGCGCGACGCCTGGACTTCACCGTTATCGGCGCGGCGGCCAACGAGGCTTCGCGCCTGGAGGGGATGTGCCGGCAACTGGGGCAGCGCATCCTGCTGTCGCAGGCATTCGCGGCTAGCTGCCGGCAGCCGCTGCGGTCGCTGGGGCGTCACAGGCTTCGCGGTGTGGAGGGCTCACAGGAGCTTTTCACCCTCGCGGATGCCGGGCCGGGATGAGGCGGGCCATCCGAACGCGCCTTCGGGGCCTAACTGCCCGGCGTCCCGGGTTCGTCCTCAGCCAGGCGGTTCAGGATCCGGGATACCATTGCGTCGCAGCGCTGGCCGGCGAACTCGTGCAGATGCAGGCCGGCCCCCTCTATATGGACGTCGAGCAGGGTCCGCAGCAGGCGTTTTCCTCTGAGGTATCGGGTCTTGACCAGCTGTTCGTCTATGCCGAGCATGCGGGCCGTATCCCGGGTATCCAACTGCTGGACAGCCCGCATCATGAACACTTCCCTGTAGATCAACGGCAGCTGATCGACGGCCCGTTCGAGCAGAGCGCGCAGTTGCTGCTGCGAAGCCTGGTCGAGGGGCTGCAAAAAACCTGGTAGTGGTCGGGCTGCTCGGCCATGTCGATATACTCCTGTGCCGCGACGGGCTGGATCTTGCGCAGACGCGCCAGCGCCTCGTTCCTGGCGATAGTGCAGAGCCAGGCGCCAAGGCCGCCGGGCCCCTTGAATTGATGCAGCCGGCGAAAGCCCTTGATGTAGGCGTCCTGCATCGTGTCCAGCACGTCCTGTTCCTGGTGCAGGATGCTGCGCACCAGGCGGTAGATGCGCTGGTTGTAGCGGCGCATGATCCCTTCGAACGCGCCGCGCTCGCCATCGAGCACGCGCGCCACCAGTACCCAATCCGGGACGGGTGGTGCGATATTCGCGTCGGTCGGTGTCGTTCCGTTCATTTTCACTCCTGTCCGGCTCACTGATTCGGGCACAGGGTTGCCGAGGTCGAGGCCCATTCGAGGTATCCGATCAGCAAGGCCCGCTGCGAAGGCTCTGCGATGCCGGCGTATCCCATGGTCGTGCCGGGAATCATCTTGAGCGGGCCGGCGAGAAAGCGGTCCAGCGTCTGGCGGCTCCAGACGATGTTTGCATCGCGCATGGCCTGCGAGTACCCGTACCCCTCGACGCTGCCGGCGCGTCTGCCGAACAGCCCGCAGTGCCGGGGACCTGTGCGGTCGTAAGCCAGAGCGTGGCAGCCCTGGCAGCGCTGATACAGCTCGGCGCCCGCCTGCCGTTCGGACGGCGTCAGCCCGCCGGCCCAGAGCGGGCCGGCGAACATGGCCAGAGGCAGCACGGCCTGTCGAAGCAAATGCATCATGGCCGCCCCTCAGGAAAAGAAGGCGCCGGGCACCGGGTCCAGCCCGAGGCTGTGTCGCAGCACCGCCCAGTGCATGGCCTCGTCCGCCAGGATGCTGGCCGCGGCGCCCGCCAGGTCCGAATTCGCGAACAGCGGGATGGCCCCGGCATAGGCGCTCACGGCGCCGCGTTCGAGTCCGGCGGCGAAGGTCAGCACGTCCTGCTCGCTATCGAGCGTTTCGACCGGAAACCGGTACTGTGCCTGCGGTTTGGCCGGCTCTCCGCCGAGCGTGCGGATGGTCTGGCTCAGCAGATCGGCATGTTCACGGTGGTGCCCTGGAACTGCACCGCTACCGGCAGCATGGCCCGGGTCAGCAAGCCACTGTCGGCCCCGAGCTGGTAGGCGGCTACCGCCTCGAATTCGGCCCTGAGGGCGGTATTCAGGATGTTGAGGTCCTGCGTCCTGCTGTCATCACTATAGTCGCCAGTACCGGCGCGGGCCCGGCTCGGGCTGCACCCGGCCAGCATGGCGACGGCTGCCGCCGATAACGTCAGGCCGGCGCCCCGGACAAGAAGGCCGCGACGTTGCGCGTTGAGGTAGGTCTCGACTGTTTTCATGGTTCCTCTCCTGCTGGGTGTAACGCTTTGTTTAACCCCTAGATGCAGGCAGGCGGCAAAAGGTTACAGGCGGCGCGATCCGTATTCGCTGTCGGCCCCTGACTTTTTTGCATGCCGGTGCGCGAGATAGTCATTTGCCCGCCGCCTGCGGTTGCGCTCTGATAAGCCGGAATTCTTGGACGTATCCAGCGCGATGCCGCTAAAGGCGCCATACGCGAAG
Source organism: Marinobacterium aestuariivivens (assembly GCF_042661465.1). NCBI lineage: Bacteria > Pseudomonadati > Pseudomonadota > Gammaproteobacteria > Oceanospirillales > Oceanospirillaceae > Marinobacterium > Marinobacterium aestuariivivens. The sequence continues at coordinate 4,409,537 of NZ_JBHSWE010000001.1, forward strand.
ACACTGTTCGTGCGTTTCGAGGGGACGCAAATATGCTGTCCGTCGTAATGATCTGGCAACAGTTTTCCGGACACTTTTTTATGCGGCGGCTCGTAGCTCTGATTCATAGTCCACCGGACTCATGTAGTCGTTGCTGGAGTGAAGCCGCACCCGGTTATAAAACACCTCGATATACTCGAAGATGGCCTGCTTCGCTTCTTCCCGTGTCTCGAAGTCCTCGTGATAGATCAGCTCGGTCTTCAGGGGGTGAAAGAGGCTCTCTGATGGGGCATCCCAACAATTTCCCTTCCGGCTCATGCTACACCGGAAGTCATGCTGCTTGAGCAGCCGCTGGAAGCTATCCGAAGCATACTGGCTGCCCCGGTCGCTATGGACCAATAGTCCGGCGGCTGGTCGCTGTTTCCAGATCGCCATACTCAGGGCATCATTCACCAGAGACGCCGGCATGCGGCTACCCATTGACCAAACCGCTGATTATCGATTGCCTTGACCGTATGCCAATGTAATCCGAGTAGCTCTGCTACCTGCTTCACCGGCATCAGCGAAACCAGGGCTTCTACGTAATTGACCAAGGACTGCGTGAGCCGCCGACGCCCTGAAAGCCAACGTATCTGTTCACGTCGGATGCCGCAGTCAGCACAGCGAACGCGGCGCACTGGCACATCCAGCCAGACCCGATAGTGGAACAGATCGCGCTCACGCACGCGCCGTCGGCTGACATCGTGAACCAGCAGCGTGGCTTGCCCACAGTCACTACAGAAGGGCAGTTGCGAGGGGCAAGGTTGAAGGCGGATAGTCAGGGTCTTGGCGTCGGAAATTTCGTAGCTTTCCAGCTCAAAGCCTTCCCAGAAGAGGTCAAGCAGACTAGCATCCATGACGTCAGCGGCGGTCGGGTAGTTGGATATGTTTTGCCGAACACAACCATACCCCTTCTCGCCGCCGCACTCCTCACTTTCCCGCTAATCTGCGAAGAACCTATTTTTTGTACCGAAAAGATGCCGTCTTTTGCTGCAATTTGAGCTTGACCGTGGGCGGAGCATATTTAAAAAATTCAGGAGCAAATAATCAGCCGGATCTGGGGCGGATCCATCCAGTCGCCCTGTGCTGATCACAATCTTTGAACAAGAAAGCGGCGCCATGCTGTTATTACTGTCCGGTCCGCTATATCGTTACAACGGCAGTGTGCCGATAAATATAGAGTAGTAGCTGAAATCTCTCGGCAATGGCCAGCCATAGGGAGAGCGGGTAAGGGCCAGTGTCCTTAGGGCGGCACTGGCTGTTGGGGAACTTATGCCGACCGATTTGGATCGGCGCCGTGGCCGAATCGACCCATCACGTCTCGCTCTGCCGCGAAACCCCGGGATCGAACGCATCCCAGTACGGCGGATCGCCAAAATAGCCGTCCAGGAAGTCGACGAAAGTTCGCACCTTGCTGGGCAGTAAATGTCGGTGGGCATAGACGGCGTAAAGTCCCATCGGTTCGGGTTCGTATTCCGGCATAATCACCCTGAGTTGTCCGCTGGCAATGGCCGCACCCGAGATAAAGGTCGGCTGTAGGGCGATGCCGGCGCCGGCTATCGCCGCCTGGACGAGCAGGTCGCCGTTGTTGCTGACCAGATCAGCCCCTGAATCCCGTCCCGCCACCCGCAGCCACTGGTGCATCGCCAGGCTGGCGTCGTTTTCCATAAAGCTGTAACGCAGATAGCGATGCTGTTTCAGCTGTTCGGGACGGACCGGCGTGCCGTGCCGGGCCAGGTAATCGGGAGACGCGCACATCACCAGCCGCACCGGGGCGATGCGTTTGGCCACCAGCGACGAGCTTTTGAGGTGGCCGATGCGCAGGGCGATATCGAAGCCCTCCTCGACGATATCGACCTTGCGGTCGTTCAGTTGCAGGTCGATGCTCACCGCCGGGTGGTCTCGCTGGAATTCGCAGATTGGGGGCGCCAGATGATGCATGGCAAAGGAGACGGGGGCGCTGATGCGCAGCTGGCCTTGCGCCTGCGCATGCAGATCGCCGAGCTGGTTTTCCAGATTGTCGATCTCGTCCAGTAACGGTTGCGCACGCTGAAAGTAGCGGGTACCCGCTTCGGTGAGACGGACTTTGCGGGTCGTGCGATTGAGCAGGCGCACGCCCAGGCGTTGCTCCAGTAGGGAGACATACTTGCTGATCAGCTGCGGCGACTTGTCGAGCCGCTCGGCCGCCCGGGTAAAGGAGCCTTCCGTCACCACCGTGACGAACGCGCGCATGGCATCAAAACGGTCCAACGGGGTCACCTTTAGCGAGAGTTGACTGAGATTATCAATGTTATGTTGATAAATACGCAATAGATCACGTCTTAGTCTTTTATATCGTAGATAGTAGAGTAGTTCCATCGCCTGACGCCAAGGCCTCAGGGAACCCAGACTCCGGACACGCGAGGAAAGACCGATGAATACCCGTTTTGCAAACACACTGTTCCGTTCCACCGGTGGCTACGCCGCGCTGGCCCTGCGTATACCGGCCGGGGTGATTCTGATGGCCCATGGCGCGCAAAAGCTGTTTGGCTGGTTCGGTGGCTACGGTCTCGAGGGCACCGGACAGTGGATGGCGAGCATCGGCCTGGAGCCGGGCTATCTGATGGCGCTGCTGGCCGGCAGCGCAGAATTTTTCGGCGGTATCGCGCTGCTGTTGGGCCTGCTGACCCGCCCGGCGGCGATCGTGTCGGCCTTCACCATGCTGGTGGCGATCTTCAGTGTGCACTTCAGCAATGGCCTGTTCATGTCCAATAACGGCTACGAGTACGCGCTGAGCCTGTTTGCCATTACGCTGGCGCTGTCGATTCAGGGCGCGGGCCGGTTCGCGATCGATAATCTGTTGCTGGCGCAGTTTACCGGTGCCGTTCAGGGGCAGGGTTCAACGGCCCGCAACGCGGCTGCCTGATATCGGGAGTAACAACGTCACCCGCCGCCCGGTCGCGGACCGGGCGTCTTTCTTGTTTCCAGAGGAGAAGACGATGCTGGTCAATGGGGTCTGGAAGGAGAACTGGCAGCCGGTTCAGGCACAGGACGCGCAGGGCCGCTTCATCCGTCAGACATCGACATTTCGTAACTGGATCACGGCTGACGGTTCACCCGGGGTCACCGGAACGGGTGGTTTCCGGGCCGAGAAAGATCGCTATCACCTCTATGTCGCCTATATCTGCCCCTGGGCGTCCCGTACCCTGATGGTACGCCAGTTGAAGCAACTGACCGACCTGATCGGCGTCACGGTCGTGAATCCGCAACTGACCGATCAGGGGTGGCGCTTTGGCGGTTACCCGGGGGCGGGCAGCGATCCGTTGAATGGTGCAGCCTACGTACACGAGCTGTACACCCTCGCCGATCCGGCTATCTCCGGCCGCGCCACGGTGCCGGTGTTGTGGGACAAAGAGACCCGGACCATCGTCAACAACGAATCGGCGGATATCGTACGCATGCTCAACAGTGCCTTTGCCGGCTTCGGTGATCGCGGGCCGGACCTGTATCCGGCCGATCTGGCAGAGCAGATCGACGATCTGAACGAGCAGATCTACAGCAATCTGAACAACGCCGTATACCAGGCCGGTTTCGCCACCACACAGCAGGCCTACGACGAAGCCTTTGACAGGGTATTTGCCACCCTGGATGCGCTTGAAGACCGCTTGGCGGATGGCCGTCGCTTTCTGTTTGGCGAACGCCTGACCGAAACCGATGTGCGTCTGTTCGTGACCCTGGTCAGGTTCGATGCCGCCTACCAGGGGCTGTTCAAATGCAATCGCACCACGCTGCGGGAAATGCCCAACCTGCATGCCTATACCCGACGCATCCTTTCGCTGGAGGGCATTGCCGAAACGGTAAACCTCAACCATATCAAGGCCGGGTACTACTCCATCAAGGCGCTGAATCCGAACGGCATCGTGCCGGCGGGTCCGCAAGAAATCTGATTCGGTTTATCCGGGCAAACCACAGCAGTATTCGAACGGACACCAATGAACAGCAACAGAACCGATATCCTCTTTCTCTCGCACGGCGGCGGTCCTATGCCGCTGCTGGATGACCCGGGCCACCGGGAAATGGTGGCAAGCCTGAAGGCGGTCGCGGGCAGGCTGCGCAAACCCTCTGCGATTCTGCTGATCAGCGCCCATTGGGAAGAGCGGGTACCGACCATCACCGCGGGCGCAAGTCCCGGTCTGATTTACGACTATTACGGTTTCCCGCCCGAATCCTACCGGATCCAGTACCCGTGCCCCGGTGATCCGGAGCTGGCGCAGCAGGTATTCCGGGTATTGAACGACGCAGGGATTTCCGCACAGCTGGATGAGCAGCGGGGGTTTGACCACGGCATGTTCGTGCCGCTGAAACTGATGTACCCGGATGCCGATATTCCCTGTGTGCAGCTGTCACTGATGAGCAACCTGGACGCCGAGGCGCACCTGAGCGTCGGCCGCGCCCTGCAGGGGCTGGACTGCGATAATCTGCTGGTGATCGGCTCCGGCTTTTCATTTCACAACATGCAGGCGTTCTTTGCGCCGGATTCACCGCAGATCCGCGCAAGAAACCAGGCATTCGAGGACTGGTTGCTTGAAACCTGCGCCAATCCGGCGCTTGACGAAGCTGAACGCAGTCGCCGCTTCAGCCGCTGGCAGGAAGCGCCTCATGCCCGTTTCTGCCATCCCAGAGAGGAACACCTGCTGCCACTGCATGTCTGTTACGGGCTCGCGGGGAGAGCCTGTGACGACCACTGGTCCGTATCGGTACTCAACAAGCAATCCGGGATGTTTTACTGGTCGCGTCAACGGCCATAAACCCTGCAAAACAAATCCCGTCCATCAAACAAAAAGCCGGAGTTGAGCGTTTTACAGAGCAATGTCAGAGCGCAGCTGCTCGTGTAACCCTCCCTTATCAACTCGGCCTGCAAATAGGTAAAAATATTTAATACCTGGCATGACAAAAATTGACGCAGGAAAGCTGATTTCAAAGCTTCAGCAGCACAGTCGCAAGCAAGCCATCCGGATGTATGAAGCCGACTCTCGCTCATCCTAAGAGCAACCAGCACGTCATTGATGTGTTGGCTCGGGGCCGCATTTGCCGGGACCGGTATCTGGAAGCCTCGCGCCAGATGTCTGTGTCATCGACAGAGGGACCGGATCGGCCTATAGTAGTATTTGGTATTACCTCTTACTACGGAGGCCAACATGGCATCGCCAACATCCATCAAACTCGATGATGAATTAAAAGGGCGGCTTCAGCACCTGGCTGACTCACGCCGGCGCTCGGCGCACTGGCTCATGCGGGAAGCCATCGAGCAGTACGTGGAGCGCGAGGAGCAGCGCGAGGCCTTCAGGCGGGACACGCTCAAAGCCTGGGAGGACTTCCAGGCCACTGGCCTGCACGCGACCGCTGACGAGGTGGAGAAATGGCTCGACAGTTGGGGAGCGGATAACGAACTGCCCGCACCAAAATGTCACAAGTGATGTTCACCCCGGCCGCGATCCAGGATCTGGAGCGGCTGCGCGAGTTCCTGCGACCGAAGAATCCGGACGCGGCCGAGCGAGCCGCGAAAGCCATCATACAGGGTGTCAAAGCGCTCGGCGAACACCCTCGCATCGGACGACCTGTTGACGACCTCCCCGAAGAATACCGGGACTGGCTGATCGACTACGGCGACAGCGGATATGTGGCCCGGTACCGCAGCAACGGCGACACCATCGTGGTGCTCGCCATCCGCCACCAGAAAGAAGCCGGCTTCTAACTTCTCGAGTCATGAAAAAGTGACGGTCCCGCTAACACTATAGTGGGTGATACCCACTCCTAGCTTCTACTCAACCGAGTATTAGACCGGATTACCATAGGGTAGTCCTTATCGCCGGTTCGAGGTCTTCAGCGGCACCGAACGGAGGATATCTGGTGGGCCTCGACAAGCTCGGACATTTCTTTGCTCAGGGCTGGCAGTATTTCGAACTGACCGCATTGGGCGGTGGCACGCTGGAGCAGGCACTGGCGTTGGGAAGGGAGCAGGAGCAAGGTCGTTACGGCTACCTCACCACTGGAATTTTCTCCTACGCAGATCTTGCGGCCAATTTCAACGGCTGGCGATTCTGAAACCGCGTCCTGCTGCGAGGGCCGGATCCGCTCAGTGGCGTGATCGGGAATCTGGTCCTGCTGTCCGTGCTGTCGTTGACAATATCGGGTCTGCAGCTTGGGCTGGATTTTACGGGGGGACCCTGATCGAGTTAAGCTACGGCGCACCGGCACCGCTGGATCGGATTCGCGTGACATTGGAAAGCGGAGGCTTTGACAATGCCCTGGTGCAGTCCTTCGGCTCGGCGAACGAGGTGTTGGTCCGGCTGGCAACCAGCTACAGACCCGGCGTGGGTGAAGAGGTGCAGCAATTGTTGCAGCAGGCCAGTGGTCTGAAGGTCACGCTGATGCGCATCGAGTTCGTTGGCGCGCAGGTAGGCGAGGACCTGCGTGAGCGTAGCGGACTCGGTGTGCTGATCGCGCTCGGCGCCATCATGCTGTACGTGTCCTTTCGCTTCCAGTTCAAGTTTGCGCTCGGCGCCCTGGTGGCGTTGTTCCATGATGTCATCATCGTACTGGGGGCTTTATCTCTGTTTCACTGGGAGTTCGACCTGACCGTCTTGGCGGCGATCCTGGCGGTAATCGGCTACTCGCTCAACGACTCGCTGGTGGTGGCAGATAGGATCAGGGAGAATTTCCGACGCCTGCGACTGGATGATGCTTACGAGATCATTAATCGCTCGCTGACGGAGACCCTGAGTCGTACACTGATGACATCATTGACCACCTTGCTGGTGGTGGTGGCGCTCTTTCTTTTCGGCGGTGAGATGATTCATGGTTTTGCCACAGCGCTGCTGATCGGCATCTCGGTCGACACCTATTCGTCGATCTACATCGCCAGCGATCTGCTTCTGCGCCTCGATTTCCGCCGTGAGGACCTGCTGTTGCCCGAAGCGTCTATCGAGGAGGATAACCGACCCTGAAGGTGCGGCAGACTGCTTGACCACCGGCCTCTTTAAACTGAGCTGTATAGGAGTGGCTTTCTACTGACTCATGACAGTCACCTTTACGGGCAGGTGATCTTATTAACCTGGCGTGCAAATAGGTTCCCCTACCTATTTGAACATTATGTACAGGACGTACTGTATGCCGCGTACGCATGGATGCGTATGAGCGGCCACGCCACGGAAACGGGCGCAGGTGCGCGGACATGCTGGTTTCCGTGGCGCTCGCATTGGCCTGTGGCCAATACTGAAGCGTCCCTGCTTCATCTATTAATCCGCCGGGTTAATACCTGCGTCTGTGTGTCCGGGAAACTATAGCCGCTTCTCAGTTCATATAAAGTATGCAGCATGTCGGATGTATTTCGCCGCCTGGTTGATAAGAAAACCGTTCTATGTGTCGCTCTTACACATTATTTTGATTGACTGTCCGGTGAGCGCATCGCATACAATGCAGTCCAATCCTGCTTCCCACGTCCATTATCTTTTGCTTCCTTGTAGACAGCGCTTGCAGCTAGACCCATTTCCATTTTGACGTCAAGTGACTCAGCCAAGTCGAGAGAAATCAAAAGGTCTTTGTGAGCAAGCTCAACCGCAAAAGCAGACGTAAGGTCATTTTTAAAAACTTTAGCGGGATAAGTTGTCAGCATGTGACTTTTAATTGCAGCAGTACCACTCATCACTTCGATGGAAAGCTCTCTTTCCAGCCCTAATTTGTCAGAGAGTGCCAGACATTCCGCAGTCAGTGCATTGAGTGCAGTAGACATGAAGTTGTTTACTATTTTAACTCTAATGCCTTTTCCGGCCCCACCACAGTCGATGATGGTATCCCCCATGCAACCAAATATCGGTTTTGCTCGTTGCAGTGAATCGGCGTCTCCCCCGCCAAAATCATAAGTTTTCCTTCTGCTGCTTCAACAGAAGTTCTACCGACAGGTGCATCAATCATCGTTATTCCGATCTGTGTGAGCTCATCTCGTAGCGCATCTGACTCCAGAGGATGAATAGTTGACATGTCAATAAAGAGCGCGTTATCCGATAGGGTTTTTGTAATTCCCCCTCGTCGAAAAGCGCACTCTTCACAATCGAACCAATAGGCAGCATCGTAATAACAAAGTCCGCGCCCCGAGCGGCTTCAGCAGGAGAGTCTGCAGCCACACCCCCGTTTGCAATATGCAAACTCAAGCGAGACGCATCACGATCATAGCCGACAACAGTATGCCCACCTTTTATAATGTTGCGTGCCATTGAAATCCCCATGGCACCAAGACCTATAAACGCAACCTTTTTCATATCTCAATCTCCAAAATTGTCCAATTTTTAAAATCTAGGGAAACAACTAAATCCAACGCATCAATTTGAATAATATTCAACTAATGTAAAGATTGAATTTCAATTAACGCGAACTTAAACCATAACCAATAGTAGCAATATCAGGAACAATAATGAGCAGCGCGCAGAACAGCAGCAGTATCATCAGGAATGGTAATACTGCTTTACTCACCGACTCAATGCTTTGACCTGAAATAGCCGACGCGACATAAAGATTAACGCCAAGAGGCGGGGTAAGAAAACCAACTTCCGATAAAACCACAAATAGAATGCCGAAGTGCACAGGATCTACGCCAAGCGCTAACAAAGCGGGGAGGAAAACAGGTACTAAGAGTACTATCGTGCTGAGGGTCTCCATAAATGTGCCGATAAACACCAGCAGCATGGCGATAATAATTAGAATCAAGAGGGGACTGCTTGTCAGAGACGTAATTACATCCGATATTTGGCTCGGAATATTATAGAGAGTAATTAGTTTCCCGAAAGCCATGGCTGGCCCCATGATGATAAGTATAGCTCCTGTCAAGCTCCCTGCCTTGATCATTGATTCTGCCAGGTTCTTGAAGCTGCACTGGCGTGTTAACAAGCCATAAGCAGCAGCATAGACAACCGCTAGCATAGAAGCTTCTGTTGGTGTAGCGAAACCGCCATAGATACTGCCTAATACCACCACTGGCATAAAAAGAGCAGCCTTTCCATCCCAACAGGCTTTAATAAAAGGAGCTAAACTAAATCGTTCACTCGACGACATCAGGCCGCGACGGCGGCCGACAAAAACACAATATCCAGCTAACCCGGTGGCTAAAAGTACTCCAGGCAATACGCCGGCCATGAATAGTCCGCCGACGGAAACGTTTGCCATCACACCATAAATGATCATCGGGTTTGAAGGCGGTATTAAAATGCCGAGAGCGCCCCCTGTAGCAGCTACCGCAGCGGCAAATGAAACGGAATATCCCGCCCTCATCATAGCTGGTATCATAATGCCGCCAATCGCTGCAGTCGTAGCTGGGCCAGAGCCAGTTAAAGAAGCAAAAAACATACATGAGATGATAGTCACTACTGCAAGGCCGCCGGGCACATTCCCAACAGCAAGCGTAACTATTTTAACGATCCGATGGGTAAGTCCCGATCGCTCCATAAGCAACCCTGCTAGTACAAAGCCAGGAATTGCGATGAGCGGGAACATTCCAACACCCGTATAAAGGGTTTGAGTGATATAAACCAAAGGGATTGAAGTAAGCGTAAGCCCTAGAGCTGTAGCAATACCGAGAGCAATGCCCACCGGAATCCCAAGAGCAAGGGCAATAGTTAGGGACCCAAAAAGAGTCAACACAATATATGAATCATCCATTGCTTCGACCTATTTTACTAATTCTTTCAAGAAGCCTAATTATGAAAATCGTCTTACGTATTACATTCTTTCAAGGGGCTGTCATCTAAAGCGACTTGTTTATTGGTGGTGGCGTAATTCTGAATAAGTCGGAATGTCATTACGAAGAATGTAACAGGAATTATTGAGTAGATAATCTCCATGGGTATTTCAAGAGAAAGGCTGCTTTCAGGGTTCTCAATGGCGGATTCCACCAAAACCACGCCTTGCCAAACAATAAAAACATTGAATGCAGCCCAGCAAATATCTCCTGGTAAATATTTCCAACGCTGTAGGCTTTTGGGAAGAAGACTCAAATGTGCGTCAATCCTAAAATGAGATTTTTCTTTTGTAGCCAGAACTGCCCCCCAGTAGAGTAACCAAACAAAACAAAACACCGCTAGTTCTTCAGCTTTATGAGTGAGGCTCGTAAAAAAATGATTTTCAATGAAATATCTAACGAACGATGAGTACGTTAGGCAAATAACCATTGTAGAGGTTAGTAGTACTAGAATTATTTTTTCAAGCCAGCGATCAATAAAGTTAAATGTAATCATTTCAAACCTCGTAAGATGCCAAAAACTATTGTAAGGCCGCATCATTAAAAGTGTTATAAATTTAGCCGCTCTCTATACTTATAGATTAATGGCGCGCATACATGTTTCCTTTCGATAGTTCTTCTAGAATTACTGAGGCGTCACAATATCCTTGTCATCAACCTAAAAATCCTTAGGTGTAAATGATACAGTTATTAACAGTAATTTAATAAAGCTACGCCCCCTTGAAGGCCGGGCGTAATAACATCACTTTGCTTGAGAAACTTTATCGAACCACTCTTCACCAATAATGGTGCGATACTTGTCCCAGACAGGTTGTACTTTATCGACAAAGGCCTGACGATCAGAAACGACGTTTACATTGACACCTAGATCTTTCAATTTAGAGAGACCGCTCAGATGTGAAACAGTCGATAGCCAGCGTTGATAAACACCTGCTTCTTGTCCGGCACGTATAATCGCTGCTTGATTTTCTGGTGATAAACCCTGCAGTGTCTTGTCGTTCATTAAGACAACGGATGTACCGTAGTAAACGTTGATGTATGAGTAATAGTCTAGAAAGTCGTTAAATTTCATATCGATCATTCCCTGAGGAGGCCCCTCAAGTCCATCCGCAACGCCCTGTTGCAAAGCGCTATAGAGCTCGCCCCAGGCAATCGCTGTAGCATTTGCGCCAAATGCATTGTAAGTGTCGATCATGACCTTATTCTTTGGCACTCGAACTTTGACCCCTTTCAAGTCGTCCGGGTGATTGATCGCGCGCTTATTGTTAAATATCGCTCTATCACCCCACTCAAAGACCGATACAATACTCATGCCACTAGCTTTTCGATAATTATCAAAAAGTTCCTTTCCTACAGGTCCTTCGATAACGGCGTTAGCGTGTTCTCTGTCACGAAAAATAAATGGCATAATGAAAATATCTAGGGGTTTATACCATTTTGATGAGTTGTTAATTGCGACTAAACCGAGATCGAGGGTTCCTAATTGAACGTCTTTGGCAACATCGACTTCGTTTCCAAGTTGACCGCCAGGATAAATTTGTACTTTCACTTCTCCTCTAGAATATATTTCAACTAATTCTGAGAAACGTTCTGCACCTTTGTCATAGGGCGATCCAGTTGGTAAGCCATGAGCAAGCTTCAGTGTTTTTACTGTTTCTTTTACATAAGGAACGTTGACTTCAGACGTAGCTTTCGCATTGAACGAGAAAGCAATGGAAACGCCAAGAATGGCGATACTTGAAGTTATTTTTTTTAACATATCAGCATCTCTGCATGTTGAAAATTTTAATCAAATATATTTCGTATAATTTTAATTGCTTCGGTACATCAGATTTCATTTAACATACATATAGCACCTCCGCCTCTTTTAACTATGTACCTAGAAGCGCTATCGCCTGCTACAGGCTATCCTGGCTTACAAACTTAATTTGTGTATAGGATGCGAATCCTTCAGGACCACCTTCATAACCGATACCACTATCTTTCATACCGCCAAAGGGCGCTTCCGATAGCGCTGGCGAAAAGTTATTAACGCCGAGCCAACCAGCCTCTAAAGCATCGACAATTGCGGTCGACCGTACCAGAGAGCGGGTAAAGGCGTATCCTGCAAGTCCCAGCGGCAGTTGATTGGCCCGCTCAATCACTTCTTCAAAGTTGACGAAGGAGACGACCGGAACCACCGGTCCGAAAGGCTCTTCGCGCATCAGCAACGCATCGTCCCCTATATCGGTAATGACGGTGGGCTCCCAGAAATAGCCCTGATCGCCCCATCGCTTGCCACCATACCTGACTGTTGCGCCTCGAGCCTTGGCATCGGCAACCATCGCCTCCATGGCATCGAGTCGACGTTGATTGGCAAGCGGCCCCATGGTCACGTCGGGGTCCATCCCGTTGCCAAGCTTTAATCGGCTGACATGCGCCAGGAAGCAATCCAGAAATTGCTCATAAACGTTCTGCTGTACAAAAACGCGGCTGACTCCGAGGCAGACTTGACCTGCGTTGCGGAATTTGAACGCAGCGGTCATGGCCGCTGCTTTTTCGACATCAGCGTCATCAAATATGATCACCGGCGCGTGTCCGCCCAGCTCCATAGTGACGGGCTTTAAAAATTGACCCGCCAGACTGCTCACTTTCCGACCCACGGGCACTGACCCGGTGAGGGAGATTTTCTTGATAACCGATGATTCGATAAGCCGGGTTGAAATTTTATCGGAGGGGCCTAACAGCAGGTTGATCACCCCTGGCGGTACGCCAGCATCATGACAGGCTTGCACCAGACCGGCACAGATCGCCGGTGCCTCTTCGGACGGCTTGATCACCATCGAACACCCTGCGCCGAGTGCCGCGGCGATTTTTCGTGCCGCCATGGCAGCAGGAAAGTTCCAGGGCGAAAAGCCTGCAACGGGCCCAATGGGCTCACGAATAACCATTTCCCGACTTCCGGCTTTGCGTTGTGGCAACAACCGCCCGTAGGTGCGGGTGGCCTCTTCTGCGCACCACTCAAAGGCATCGACGGTTCGGTCGATCTCCAGGCGGGCCTCCTCGAGCGGCTTTCCTTGCTCGAGGGTTATTGAGACGGCCAAGGATTCGCGTTGTTCCAGAATCCGTGCAGCCACTCTCTTCAGGATGCTTTTGCGTTCCTGGGGAGAAACGCTTCGCCAGTGCTCAAAACCCCTCTGTGCGGCATCGATAGCACGTTGGATATCGCTGTCAGTCGCTTGTGCGACCGATCCCACGACCTCTTCGGTCGCCGGATTAATCACAGCTCTGGTGCCACCGTCAGCAGCGGAGCACCACTCACCATTGATATACAGAAGACTTTCATATTTAGGCATTGAATTATGCTTCCTTCTATTATTCGGTGCCAGTTGGAAAATCACAAAGAGAGAAATGGGAGCTACTCACCTAAGGCCTCACCGAAAGTGAACGACTCCGTAGTTCGGAGCCCAATACGCGTTCAGTTTCGTTTTGCTTCGCTTCCGGGTGAGACTTGATCAGGAAGCACGCCGTAATAGGGAAGACCACTTTTCACCGCAGGACCGGCCGTATGGGAACCCAGATGCGTCGCCAGCCCGGCGCAACCGTTACTCTTTGCGTGGAAAACGGATCCCGCTCCGCATGCACCATCGGCCCCGGTGCGATCGACAGGGACCATCGGCTTCGAGCTGCTGGGGAAAGGCTTCGAGTCAGTGGCCGTGCCAAGGTATCGCGGACGCTACCAACGCTATAGGGGATGATCAGAGATATGGGGCGTTCAGGGTGGTCAGCCATGGCAGGAGTTGACATGGCTGCGCCACTACCATCCATTGGCTGTGCGTTCTTGCAACATTTTTTAGCTGTGAAGGAAAAAATGTCTAAGGTTCTCATTCTTCTTTTCCGTATGACATTGATTTTATTCTTCTGCCTACCGGGATCTAGCAAAGGCGTCGTTCACAACAGTGCTCTATACAGACTTTTGCCTTGCAGTCTAAGAGCAACTTATCATCAATCTAACTAATATTGGTCTTAATTTATTGAAGATCTTCTTAAGTTTATCTGAATAAATCTCTTGTTACCTTTTACAAACGGACGTTGCGATTTATTAACCAGACGGTCATATCGGCCAATAGCCGCATGTTCACCCGGATACCGTTGGTACCGACGGTATGAGGCAGGCGGCAAGGAAGCATTGCAGCCCAGAAGCGCCGTCCCAAGAACGAACCTCGCTGTCTGTCGGATGTACAGGAGCAGGTCGTGATCGACGTCAATCGCGATCATATGCCCGATCAGTACAGGCTCGGTTTCGCGCTCTGGACGCATCGACTCATTGCCCAGCTGATTAAGCAGTTCTGGGGCATCGAGATACCGACCCGCATCCTGGGTGACTACCTCAAGCGCAGGGCTTCAGGCCCCAGAAACCGTTGAAAAAGGCTTGGGAGCAGAACCCCACTCAGGTGGAGGCCTGGCTGAAGGAGTAGTATCCGAAGATCCAGTCGCGGTCCGAAGCCGAAAACGCCCAGGTTTTCTGGAGCGACGAAATCGGTAGCCGTAACACGATACAACATGAACACAGCTTTGCCCCGGCCGGCTAAACACCGGTCAAGCCGCTACCCGACAAGAGCATGTCGATGAACATGATTTCGGCGATCACCAACCAAGTCACCCTGCGGTTCATCCTGACACGGCGGGGTCCTGTGTGACGGCAACGGTGTTGATCAAGTTCTTGCGGTCGTTGATCGAGTACACGCCCGGCAAGGTGTTGATGCGCAAGCTGCAATGTCGACCGGAACGGGTGCAAGGTAACTGCAAGGCAGCTCACCTAACGTATGCAGCATGACGGATGTATTTATCCGTCAATATCACCAGTGCTTCTTTCGCATTGTCTCAGCCAGTTCAGTGATGAGTTCCTTGGTCAGGTGCGACTTGGCGCTGCCCTCCTTTTCGATAAGGCCCAGAACACGATGAGGCGCTTTGCGGGTAAAGGACAGGCGTTTCAGGGGGAGCGCGCCCGGGTACTGGATATTGCGTTGCGGAATAACGGAGACGCCCAAGCCGTGATAGACCATTGTGGAAATCGCTTCAAGGGTGTTCAGTTCCATAGTGTCGTTGACGACGATACCCATGTTTTTCAAATGCTCGTCGATTAACTGGCCGACCCATGCATTCTTGCTGAAGCGGATAAAAGGGTGGGTTTGCAGCAATACTTCGGGAGGGTCATTGGGTGAATCGATGGGAGCGATAACGATCAGGGGTTCTATGCCAAAGGCTGTCCACCTGAGACCCGGGCGTTCAGTGGGGGGCTCGCTGATGATGGCAGCGTCAATGGCGCCTCTATCTACCTGTGCGATTAATGAACTGGACAGGCCGCTGGAGACCGCTATGTGCAGTTGTGGCAGAGAGTGGCGAAGTCTCGCCAGCGCCGTTGGCAACACGCCGGTTAACATGGTGGGCACCGAACCAAGGGAAAGCTGCCCCGACAACTCGTCAAAGATGGCCGAAGTTTCCATCAGTTGTTCATAGTTTCGAACGACTTCCTGGCTTTGGGGACGATGGACATCCCCGCTTCGTTCAGGGTAGGCGGGCGGCGTGTCCGGTCGAACAGTGTCATATTGAGTTCATCTTCAAGCGCCTTCATCTGCATGCTGACTGCGGCTTGTGTAATAAACATAGCGTCTGCTGCTTCTACAAAGGAGCCCTTGTCAGCAATGGCAACGAGGGTCTTGAGGTGGCGAATCGACATTGTCTGCTACCTGACATGGCCTGGGGGTCTTGATGCTACGGTAGCATGGATATCAGTATTAGAAAAATTTTACAAAGGTGTAATATTGTGTTGTTAATATTACTAAACCTTAAGTTCATGCGGTTGCAGAGCCAGCCGTCAGACCTCGATGTTCGCTCTGGGTTGCTGCTACCGAGAAGCTTCATCTCACTCGTAACGTTCATTCCAGGGCATTTCGCCGCACCCGGTGTTCCCGCGATAAGCTGGCCTCACTTTTATCAGGGAGGCCGCTCCATGACCCGATCCCGCGCACCCCGCAGCCGTCGAATTCGCTGATAAAGGCCCTGAACAGCGTGCATGCCCGTGAGCACAAGCTGCGGGTGATCAAGGAGGAGCCGGCGGTGCCGCTGGATCAATCATCTGGAGAGAGCGCTGCGCGCCATACCCATGGGCCGGGCCTGCTCGCCTATACCGCGCAGGGAGCCAGAGCCAGTGGGACCTCGACCGGCTACTCCCTGATCCAAACGGCCAAAGCCAATCAACTGGAACCCTCGACCCACATTCACCCTGTACTGGATCGGCGAGGTGGACATGCTGGAAAAACAGCGGCTCCTGCCGTGGAGTGTGGCGCTGGAGCCGCCTTTAAAAAATCTGGCGCGGTACGATTAGGGGAATGTGTCGAATCAACATCGCTTACTTTGTTCCATCTTTTGGATCTATTAACATCAAGAATTAACTTAATTAGATTTTAAGAAGTCGTTAACTAATTATAGCTTGTAATTAGAAATCCTGATGGTAATGTCTGCTATGAGGTTGTGCCAAGGTAGTCGCCACTGCTTCTCGATAGGGGGATGTTGAAACTGGATCAGCGCTATTTTGGCCTTTGATAAAACCTCATCCCCTGACTGGGGAGGGGGTAAGGTTACTTCTTGAAGGAAAATAATAATGATTAAAAATACCAAATCATCCAAGAACATTTACAAGGCAATCAAAGCGGGTCTGTGTCTAAGCGCAGGTCTTATGTTTTCCGCTCAGGCAATGGCTGAGTATCCGAAGCGCCCCATATCGTTGGTGATTCCGTACGGTACTGGTGGTGCTACCGATATTTCGGCACGTGCCTTGGCACAGTCCCTTGCTGATGAAGTCGCCAAGCCGCTGGTGCTGGTGAATCGCACCGGTGCAGGCGGTGCTACAGGTTCGGCCAGTGTTGCGCATGCCAAAGGTGATGGTTATACGGTGCTGGCTGCTCGTGTTGGCTCCCATACCGTAAGTCCGGCCATGAAGAGCAATCTTCCCTATGTGTTGTCAGATTTCAAATTTGTCGGTGTGTACGAAATAAATCCAATTGTCTGTGCAACTAACAGTGACAGTGGAATCGATTCGATGGAGCAGCTGGTGGGCAAGGTGCAATCCAGTCCTGGAACTGTAAGTTATAGCTCCTCAGGGGTAGGCTCATTTCTGCAGTTGTCTGCAGTCATGATACTGGACGCCTTCGGCGTAGAGAAACCGCTGGAAACGGCCATTCATCTGCCGATGCGTGGTGGCGGCGAAGCAGCCACGGCGGTACTCAACGGTACAGCAACTTTTATCTGTGATAATTCATCGACCTTGGCAGGCTTCATCAATAATGGCCAGATGACCCCGCTTATGGTGACGACCAAGGAGCGCATCAACGGAATAGATGCTCCCACTGCCTCTGAGTTGAGTCATCCTGAACTGGAGAAGCTGCTGGGCTGGACGGGTATCGCGGGCCCGAAAGATATGGATATGGAGGCTGTAGAGTCCTGGGAAAAATGGTTAGGCGCGGCGACTCGAAATCCGGAGTTCGTTGGTAATATGGAGAAGCTTGGCTCTGTTATAGTCAATATGGGGCCAAAGGAGTCGGAAGATTTTATTAACGAACAGTACAGTATCTTCAAAAGATTGGTAGATAAGCTGGGTATGCAAGTAAATTAATAGCTGTTTGTATTATGTGCGCGCCGAAATAGGCGCGTATTATTTAACGCTAAAGAGGTTGCTTGTATGCCCATCAATAGAAAGGAGTTGATCACCAGCGGGGGCGCCTTATTGTTTGGCCTTCTGCTTATACTGTTTTTGATTCCTGGCGCAATTGTTTCTCCTAGATCCGTATCCATAGCGGTTCTTGATCCAGCGTTCTGGCCTAAGGTTGTGTCATGGGTATTACTGATTATTGGCGTATGTATGCTGCTAAATATAACGTTTTGGAAAAAACTTGAGTCTCAGGACGAGCCTTCTGACTGGATCTCATATAAAAACGTTTTTCGTTTATCCGTTCTTACTGTTTTTCTTTCCGGCTACTATTTGTCTCTACCCTATCTTGGAATGGTCTGGAGTTCCAGTCTTGCGTATATACTGCTATCAATAGCATTTTGCAAAACCGGATATCGCTTTACGGCAGTCGTTGTCGGGCTTTTCTTGCCAGCGGCACTCTATGCCTTTTTCTATCATGTAGCGGGTGTCGATATACCCCAAAGTGAATTTGCGAGGTTGCCATGAATTTCCTGGATACGTTGATGGCAGCTTTTTCGCTTGTTGCTCAGTCGGGAAGTATCCTTGCACTTGCGATCGGCGTCGCTATCGGTGTTATTTGCGGGGCTATTCCCGGTATGTCTGCAACCATGGCGGTGGCGCTGACATTACCTTTTACGTTCGCGCTGGAGCCCGTTGTGGGTATTCTGTTACTTCTGGGTGTCTACAAAGGCGGTGTATTTGGTGGTTCCATCCCTGCGATTCTGATCAAGACGCCCGGTACGCCGGCTTCCAGTGCGACGGTGCTGGATGGGTATCCCCTGGCGGAAAAGGGCCAGGCGGGTAAAGCACTGGGTATGGCGTTATACGCATCCTGTACGGCAGATATCGTATCGAACCTTGCGTTGATTATGTTTGCGGGCTGGCTGGCCTCCTTTGCAATGAGTTTCGGGCCGCCGGAGTTTTTCGCGCTGATGGTGTTCTCGTTGATGATTATCGCCGGAATATCCGGTGACCAGTTGATGAAAGGCCTGGTCTCTGCTGCCTTGGGGTTGTTGCTTGCGACTATCGGCCTGGATCTAGTCTACGGCACGGATCGGTTTATCATGGGCAATGTAAACCTGATGGGCGGCCTGAACTTCATCGTTGTCCTGATCGGACTGTTCGCTCTGCCGGAAATTATTGCCTTTGCCATGAACCCATCCGACGCCCATGGAAAGGTACGAGCACTGGGTAGCAATAACGTTACCTTCTTAGAGTACAAACGCTGCTTCCGGTCGATCTGTCGGGGCGGCGTCATCGGCGCCATACTGGGAGCCATTCCGGGTATAGGTGCCGCACCTTCTGCATTTCTGTCTTACAGCGAGGCGAGACGAAAGTCTCCTAATAAGGACAATTTTGGCAAAGGCGAGCTTGAAGGTGTTGCCGCAGCGGAAGCAGGTAACAATGGTGTCTGCGGTTCGACACTGATTCCGTTGTTGGCATTGGGTATTCCTGGAGATGTTATCACGGCGATCATTATCGGTGCTTTTATGATTCATGGAATTCAACCTGGCCCCATGCTGTTTGAGACTAATGGCAGTCTCGTTTATGCGCTGTTTATGGGTTTGATTTTGAGTTCTGTTTTTTTGTTTTTTATTGGCGGGTTCTCCATACGTATCTTCAAGTTTGTTGCAGATATTCCGAAGTCGATACTCATGCCTGCGGTATTGGTACTCTGCGTTTTCGGGGCATATGCTGTAAATAACTCGATGTTTGATATTATGGTTATGTTTGCCTTGGGAGGCCTTGGCTATCTCATGATGCGGCTGGAAGTGCCCGCCGCGCCTTTCCTGATCGCTTTTATACTGGGCCCTTTACTTGAGGATAACTTCCGGCAGTCGATGTTGATGTCTAATGGTGATTTTAACATACTGTTTCGCAGTGTGATTACCTGGGTGTTTTGGACGTTAACCACGTTTACGCTGTTCTTTCTGATCAAGAGTAATCTTGTTGCCAGGAAAGAATCCTCAGAAATGGTTGGCAGAAGTAAATCAGTCAAGCAAGGTTAGGGGATATTCTGGAATGGGTCACTGATATTCCGGTGGCCTATTTTCAGCTTTGTGGCTGAAGCTTCCGGTTGCTCTTAGAGAACAAATAAATGGAATATATCGCGTCGTCAATTAGTCAGGCAATGGCACTGGGTAACCTCAGCTACATCGGATTGATACTTTTCTTCGCTCTATTGTTAAGAGCTTCAATTGGTTTTGGAGACGGTTTGCTGGCGGTTCCGCTGCTAGCGATGTTCATCGACATACGTGAAGCGGTACCTTTGATTCTTTGTCTTTCCACAACCATATCGGTTAATGCGCTTTGGAAGGATCGGCGCTCGCTGCAGTTGAGTTCGCTTAAGCGTACGTCCGTTGCTGCTTTGGCCGGAATTCCCTTTGGCGTCATGCTGTTGAATTTAGGCAACGAAGCAGTGATCAAGGGGCTGCTCGGTGTTTTGCTCGTTGCGATGGCTATATGGCGTTTAGGGCCTAAATCTAAGTTGCAGCTAAAATCCAATGGATGGAGTTATTTGTTCGGTGGCCTTGCTGGCATGCTCGGGTCAGCGTACGCCCTGCGCGGTGTCGTTTTTAGTATTTATGGTGGGCTGAGAGGATGGAGCCAGGAGCAGTTTAAAGGTACGATTAGCGGATTTTATATATTAAGTGGTGTTCTGATTCCTATTAGTTATTTCTCGTCGGGTTTGATTACCCCTCGGTTGATTGGCCTCTATTTACTTTTCTTGCCATTGGCATTGTTTTCTACGGTGCTTGGTCATCTATTGACCCATCGTCTTGATGCCGATATGTTTCAAAAAGTTATTTGGATCTTCCTGTTTCTGTTTGGAACATTTTTGGCTGGCCGATCGCTGCTGCTTTAAGAGGCCGCTTTGGATAGTCCCTTTCCGTAGGGTTCTCTGAGCGATGCCTGACGCCGGGAGATGTATTCCCGGCGTCAGCAGGCGCTCTGTTCTACGTACTGATATTTTCTCCATGTCCTGTAACTACCGCATCCAGCCGTTGGGGAGGCTGCTGTGTGCCAGTAAACCATCAAGTACCGCTGCAGGCTCGTTTTTCCCCTGGGCGATCGGGCTGCCCATAATCCTCTTTATAAGATAATCTTAAGTTATTGTTAAATTTATATGGTTAGCATAAGTAAGTTTGTGATTATATGATCAATAGCATGAATCAGCAGCCAGTATTTCTGTAGTCATCTATTTCCGGTGAGGCGCAAAAAATATGGAAAATAATCAAAAAAATAACCGTATCGGTCTGGCGAGGAAAAGAGGAGGGCGGTTATGAAGAGTTTCAGGTTCCTTTTGTTGAGGGGCAGACAATTCTTGATCTTCTGACCCATATTCAACGATCCGTTGATAGTTCCCTGTCGTATCGCTTTGCCTGCAGGGTAGGCATGTGTGGTTCCTGTGCAATGCAGGTTAATGGTAAGCCCCGCTGGACCTGCCGCACCCTGGTTAGCAACGTGGTACAGAACGATAGGTTGACACTTGAGCCGCTGGCTAACTTGCCGGTAGTCAAAGATCTGGTGGTGGATATGGAGCCATTCTTTGACAAGTGGCAGGAAGCCAAAGGCCGATTTGAGCCAGCAGAGTCTGCGGTGCAGGAGTTTGCGCCAATCAAGCCGCAGGACAAGCAGCGCGCGAAAGTCGACGAAGCTATCGAATGCATCAATTGTGGTTGCTGCTACGCCGCCTGTGATGTGGTGGAGTCTAATCCCGCCTATCTGGGCCCCGCGGCACTCAATCGTGCCTGGTCGCTGATCAACGATGCCAAAGACTTCGCGAACCCCGAGCGCCTGAAGGCCGTGAGTGGTGATGGCGGCTGTCAGAACTGCCATACCAACTCCCAGTGCGTGGCCCGTTGTCCATTGCAACTGAACCCTACACGCTCCATTGCGGGCCTGAAAAAGACGGTAGCCCTTGCAACGCTGAAGGGGGAAATATGAGCAATCGAATTGAGTTCAAGTTGTGGTTCTTGCACCGTGTGAGCGCCATGTTGCTGGGATTGTTTGTGGTGGTGCATCTGGTAGGCATGATTATCGCGATTCAGGGGGACTGTCTTCGACTGAAATCTTGCAACGCACCAGCGGCAACTATGCCATGGGAGTTTTCTACTCGGTATTTACGATTGCAGCCGCTGTTCATTCTTCCATTGGCCTGCGTACGGTCGCATTTGAGGTATTGGGGTGGAGAGGGGCGAGCGTAAACCTCATTCTGACAGTTTTTTTCCTGATGCTCTGCGTGACAGGTATCTCTGCAGTAGGAGGGCTGGTGCTGTGAAAACCAACCGCGATAAGAAGGAATACTGGGCCTCGTTTGTTCAGCGTTGGTCAGGCGTTGCCCTGGCGCTTTTCCTGCCGTTTCACTTTCTGGTATTAAGCCTGATCCTCCAGGGAGGCGAGGTGCTGGACGGTTTCCTTTATTGGGCTGATGCCCCTCTGGTCAAGTTTGCCGAAGCCGGGTTGGTGGGTTTGCTTTCGGTTCACCTTTTAGGCGGTGTGCGCCTGCTCGTCATCGAGTTTTTTGCCTGGAAAGAGTGGCAAGGATATTTGATATCCGTTGCCGCGACCGGCGCTGCGGCGACGGGTTGCCTGTTTCTTCTCAGGGCATTTTAAACAGCTTGTTGTGTCCTCTGAGGATGCAAGGGAGACGGTATGACTATTGAAACAAAACAAACCGATATTCTGATTCTCGGGTCTGGCGGCGCTGGCTTGTTCGCCGCACTACATGCCTATAAAAGCAATCCTGAGCTCAAGATTACCGTGGCCGTTAAAGGGCTGCTGGGAAAATGCGGTTGTACCCGAATGGTGCAGGGGGTACAACGTTGCCTTGAATCATGGCGACTCTGTAGAACGCCATTTTATGGATACCATCCATGGCGGGTACTGGATCCCCAATCAGGAGCTGGCCTGGAAGCTCGTTGAAACCGCGCCCAAGCGAGTGCTTGAGCTTGAAAACGAGATTGGATGCTTCTTTGACCGTGTTGACGACGGCTCCCTGCATGGCAAGGCGTTTGCGGGCCAGACATTCGATCGCACCATTCACAAAGGCGACCTGACGGGCATCGAAATCATCAACCGTTTGGCCGAGCAGGTGTGGTCAAGGCCTATCGACAGGCTAGAGGATCACCGGGCCATCGAGATTATCCAGTCAGAAGACGGCAGCCGGATTTCGGGCATTCTGATGCTCAATATCCGCACCGGCAAGCCTCTGCTTGTGCAAGCCAAGGCCGTGATGCTGGGTACCGGGGGCGGGCCCACCATGTACCGCTATCATACGCCGTCAGGCGAAAAGTCCTGCGATGGTCTGGCCATGGCGCTGCGGGCGGGTCTCAATCTGCGTGATATGGAAATGGTGCAGTTCCACCCCACGGGCTTGCTGGCCGGTGAAGGTACGCGTCTAACCGGTACGGTACTGGAGGAAGGTCTGCGTGGCGCGGGCGGTCACCTGCTCAACGGCAAGGGAGAGCGCTTCATGCATGCCTATGACGAGCGTGGTGAGCGCGCCACCCGTGATGTTGTCTCTCGCTCCATCTATCGCGAGATGCGCAAGGGCAATACGACCAAAAGCGGCGGCGTGCATATCAGCATGGCGCACCTGGGACCCGACAATGTGCGCAAGAAATTCAAGGGCATGGTCAGTCGTTGCAAGGATGTGGGGGCGGATCTTGCCGGTGGCCTGGTAGAAGTGGTGCCAACGGCACACTACATGATGGGCGGTGTTGAGGTGAACGTAAACTGCGAAACCGCAATGCCCGGGCTCTACTGTGCAGGGGAAGATGCCGGTGGTGTACACGGCGGCAATCGCCTGGGTGGCAACGGTGTAGCCAACTCGACAGTCTATGGCGGCATCGCCGGTGATGTCATGGCCGACTGGGTGGCACGGGAAGGGCAGTTCGTTGAACCTGACCGGAATCGAATCGCGCAAACGCTGGCGTTCATCGACACGCCGTTCCGCCAGAATCCGGGTGATCTGACCGAGCTGCGTTATCGCCTGCTCGACAAGATGTGGGACGACGCCGGCATTATCCGCAATGAGGAAGGGCTGATGCGGGCTTATGACGATGTGCTGGCCATCCGGGAAGAGCTCATGGGACTGGGTATTCCCGATCAGGGCAAGGCCTATAACCAGACTTGGCACGACTGGCTGAACCTGCATTCACAGATCAGCGTCAGCCTTTCGATTATCAAATCGGCCCAGTTACGCAAGAACTCAAGGGGCGCCCACTTTCGTGATGATTACCCCGAAAAGGGCGACCTGGATACCTCAACCTATGTTCGGGTTCGGCAGGACGGTGACGCTATTACCGTGACGGAAATACCGGTTGAATTTACCCGCGTTAGACCAGGCCAGACACTCATACCGGAAGAAAACGACAATAAAATTGGAGTCGCATCATGAGTATTAATCCCATACCGCAGCAGCTGGTGCTGGAAACGGCAACGGAGCTGATGTCCCGGGCTGCCATTGATATTCCGCCTGACTACAAGCGTGCCCTGCAGCAGGCCGCGAGCAAGGAAACTGAAAACCTCTCCTGCTTTGTCATCAAGACCATGCTGGACAACTACGACGTTGCCGAAAAGGACCGGCGTCCGATGTGTGCCGATACCGGCCTGCCGCGGTTTTATGTCAAGGCGGGGAACGAGGCCGTGGTAGAGGGTGGCTTTGTAGCGCTGGAAAACGCCGTGCGCCAATCGGTGGCTATCGGTACTCAGGAAATACCACTGCGTCCGAACCGTGTGCACCCGCTAACGCGCCAGGACAACAACAACAACCTGGGTATTCACGCCCCGGAGATTGAGTACACGTTCGAGCCCGGTGGCGACTGGATCGATATCATCACCGTGCACAAGGGCGGCCTGTTCGGTACCGATTACCGCATGCTGTTCCCGGGTGATGGCATTGACGGAATCAAGCGCTTCTTCCTCGACACCATGGCCTCTTTTGGCCGTCGTGGACTGGCCTGCCAGCCGGCCATTATCGGCGTGGGCCTGGGTGGCAACAAAGATACCTGCATGCGTATCGGCAAAGAGGCGGCCTGTCTTCGCGTTGTCGGCGATGTTAACCCCGATCCGGACGTTGCCAAGCTGGAGCGGGAGCTCAAGGAACTCGGTAACGGCATCGGCATGGGCCCCATGGGGTTTGAAGGCCAGACGCTCGTCGTCGACTGTCATGTTGAGGTGGCATACACCCACACCGGCGGCATGCCCATGAGCATTCATTCGTTCTGTCATTCGTCCCGCCGTGCCGCTGCCCGTATTTATAGCGATGGCCGGGTTGAATTCAGGGATGACCCACAGTGGTTCACCGACTTCTACCGCCGGGAGGGTATCTGATGAGCAATATGAGAGTCGTAAAACTGCAGGTGCCTGTATCCCAGGAAGATGTCGACAACCTGGAGCAGGGCGATATTGTCTATCTGACAGGTACAATCTATACCGCCCGGGAAGGGGTTTACAAAAAAGTCCTGGAAAGTGGCAAAGAGCTGCCCGTTGATATCCGCGCCATTTCCAATGTCAATTTCCATTGTTCTCCGGCGGCAAGCCCGAATAATGAAGGCGGCTACGATGTGGGGGCTGTCACGGCGACTGCCAGTTTTCGCTTCGGAAAGTGGATGAAAAACTGGTTCGAAACCTCGGGCGCAAAAATCATTATCGGCAAGGGCGGAATGCCGGAAGAGGCCTACCGCGATGTCTTTATGCCCAACGGCGCACGCTATCTCTCGACCGTGGGCTATGGTGCAGGCGCATTACTCGGTCGTGGTATTACCCGTGTTAAAGATGTGCACTGGCTGGAAGAAAATGGCATCGCCCAGGCGATGTGGATTTTTGAAGTTAACGAGATCGGCCCCTTTATCGTGGATAACGACCGTGAAGGCAACAGCCTTTTTGTTAAACACGAGCGCGCGATCAATGCCAAGCTCGAAAAGCTCTATGCCGGCCTTAAACCACCGGCTTTGAAGCGTTACGGCGAAACAACCAACCGTGGCGATGAAGTTATCGGTGAGCCAGATACACAACCCATCAAATTCGTAAATGCGATGCCAACTCAAAAGGATAATAACGAATGAATCAGATAGGGCACTATATTAATGGCGAGGCCGTTACCGGTCGCGGCGAACGTAATCGTGCGGTATTTAATCCTGCGACGGGGTTCCAGAATGCGCAGTTGAACCTGGCGACCGTAAAAGAAGTAGAAGAGGCTGTTCAGGTCGCGACCGATGCACTGCCGGCCTGGGCTGCTACGCCGCCGGTACGCCGGGCCCGCATCATGATGAAGTTTCTGCAGCTGCTGAACGAGAACATCGACGAGCTGGCGCTGCTGATCTCACAGGAGCACGGCAAAGTTCTGGACGACGCCAAAGGTGAAGTCACCCGCGGTATCGAAGTGGTCGAGTTCGCCTGTGGTATTCCGCACCTGCTCAAGGGCGAGTATAACGAAAACGTAGGCACCCGGGTCGATAGCTGGTCTGTGCGCCAGCCCGTAGGTGTGTGTGCCGGTATTTCGCCATTCAATTTCCCGGTCATGGTACCGCTGTGGATGTTCCCGATTGCCATCGCCTGCGGTAACACCTTTATTATGAAGCCCTCCGAGAAAGATCCGAGCAGCACGCTGCGCCTGGCGGAACTGTTCTCTGAGGCGGGCCTGCCAGCGGGTGTGTTCAACGTGGTGAACGGTGACAAGGAAGCGGTGGATACCCTGCTGCAACATCCGGCGATCAGTGCCGTCAGCTTTGTCGGCTCCACACCGATTGCCCGCTATGTACAAAAGGTCGGTATCGAGCATGGCAAGCGGGTACAGGCGCTGGGCGGTGCCAAGAATCACGCCATTATCATGCCGGATGCCGATCTGGACAGCACGGTGAATGCGCTCATGGGGGCCGCCTATGGTTCTGCCGGTGAGCGCTGTATGGCCATCTCAGTCGCGGTTGCCGTAGGGAATATCGCTGATCCGCTGGTGGCTGCACTAAAAGACCGACTCAAAGACCTGAGGGTGCTTCCGGGTACCCACCCGGACGCCGAGATGGGCCCGCTGGTGACGCGGGAGCACCTGGACACCGTGCTGCGTTTTGTCGACAGCGGTATCAGGGAAGGCGCTGACCTGGTTGTCGACGGGCGTCATGTACAGAACCCAGAGCACGGTGAAGGCTACTTTATGGGCGGTTGCCTTTTCGACAAGGTGACGCCGGAGATGCGGATTTATCAGCAGGAAATCTTCGGTCCTGTACTGGCTGTTGTCCGAGTTGATGACTATGAGCAGGCGCTGGAGCTCATCAATAGCCATGAGTACGGCAATGGCACCGCCATCTTTACCCAGGAGGGCCATGCAGCTCGCGAATTTGCCGCCCGGGTTCAGGCCGGCATGGTGGGTATCAATGTCCCGATTCCCGTACCGATGGCATTCCATAGCTTCGGTGGCTGGAAGGGCTCACTGTTCGGTGACCATCATATGCACGGCATGGAAGGGGTGCGTTTCTTTACCAAGCTGAAGACGATTACCTCCCGCTGGCAGGCCGGTAGCAGTCAGTCGCAGTTTTCCATGCCGACCATGAAGTAATGATGTACTCATCGATTAACCCGGAGGGTTAGTCGATGAAGCAGGGACGCTTCTGCATGATGTATTTTCGGCCAGATACTCGTGATTGATAGTTGGTTATAGGTCATTGGTTCCAGCTGTTGGTTTTCATCGCAGGAGCGTTCGCCCCCGTTTTCCTTTGGCGGGATCTTATTGCGTCTTTTGAAAGCGATTTTATATGATAAATTGAAAGACCTTTTTCCTTTTGGAGATTAAGAATGTTTATCGATGAACGAATTTATACCCTTAAGAATGGCAAGCTTGGCGAGTTTCTAAAGTTGTACGAGACTCTGGGTAAGGATGTGCAGGTGCGTATTCTGGGTAATATGATTGGGTATTTTCATACCGATATTGGCCCGCTGAATCAGGTGATTCATATGTGGGGCTACGAGTCCATGGATGATCGATGGAAACGTCGCCAGGAACTGCAGGCCAGTGAGGAGTGGCTGGAATACGCCCTGAAAATGCGCCCGCTGGTGCAAAGTATTGAAAACAAAATCCTCATCCCAGAAGCCTGGAGCCCCATCGGTGGCACCGATCAATAAACAGTTCTATTCCTTTCTTGGGTAAGTTCGCTTATAGGCCTGTTATCTTTTTTATTCTAAAAATAATGCGTCTTTATCTTTGGCGTTCCTTTCTCGCATACACTGGGAAGCAGAATGAATTCAGTCGATAGGTTCTTTTTTTCATGTCGGTTCACCGGATTGCGTACGCGTGTGGCGGAGCTGCTGCCGGGCTTCGTGCTGTGCCTTGTCGTCGGTATGGCGGCGACGTTCGTATCGGAGCACTACGGTGGCCCCACCATCCTTTATGCCGTGCTGATGGGCATGGCACTGAACTACCTGTCGCTGGAAGGCCGTTGTGTCGCGGGCATTGCCTTTTCGGCCAAGGCGGTACTGCGTTTTGGCATTGGGTTGATTGGCGCCCGAATTACCATTGAACAGTTACTGGGACTTGGGATTACGCCCATTGCCATCGTGCTGGTGGCTGTGCCGGCGACCATCGGTTTCGGTGTCCTGTGCGGCAAGTGGCTGAAGCTTGGCCGCTCACAGAGCGTGCTGGCGGGCGCCTCTGTTGGCATTTGCGGTGCGTCAGCAGCCCTGGCCGTAGCCTCGGTGTTGCCCCAGAACAAGGATGCGGAAAAAATCTGATATTCACGGTGATCTCGGTAACGGCTCTGAGCACCGCGGCGATGATTCTTTATCCATTGGTCGTTAGCTATTTTGGTTTCAGTGAAACGGAAAGTGGTATTTTTCTGGGTGCGACCATTCATGATGTCGCGCAGGTTGTGGGCGCGGGCTACATGGTCTCCGACAACGTAGGGGACGTCGCTACGTTTTCGAAGCTGCTGCGGGTGGCGATGCTGGTTCCGGTGGTGGTGATGATCTCGGTCATCGTTGCACGACAGCGTTCGGGAACTGGGAACAGGGGCATGTCAGGTTTGCCCTTGCCCGGCTTTCTGGTCGCCTTTGTCATTGTTGTACTGCTTAATAGTGGCGGATACCTGCCATCATCTATCAGCAATGCAATGATCGAGCTCTCGCGCTGGTGCCTGGTCGTTGCCATGGTGGGGCTGGGTATGAAAGCTTCCTTCAAGGAGCTGGCCGAAATGGGGTGGCGCCCGATGTTGCTTATGGTCGCTAGTACTGTTTTTCTCGCTCTTCTAGTTGGTATATGGTTAGTCGTGGATCGATATGTGGCTGGTTGATAAATAATCTATTTATTGTGTAGGTGTTTATCGATAAACGGTCTTATTAAATTACTCGTTAACCTCATGATTTTTAGCGTTAGGGGGGGCAAAAAAATAATAAGAACCTGACAGGTAAGGTACTAAAATAGGTTCGGAATAGATCTGTTTATACGCCTGTATAGTAGGTTCTGAATAAGTAGGGCCACCTTTGTATGGTTTTTAAATAGCACTGCTTTTAATTGGGAAAAATAATCCTGCCGATGCAAGTCTAATAATAGAGAAATTAAAAATGTTCCCCAAAGCCGATATTGTTGTGAGTCCAACCCTGACTTCCGAGCAGACCTGTCAACTGATCTCTCTAGGAGTGCTCTCGAACGTCAACAGCGAAGTTTCAAAGTGTACTCGTGTATATATTTGTACAGAGCAGGATATCGTTGATGCGAACCTGATCAACCAGCTACCTGCCTCACTGGAACTGATCGCCCTCGCTGGCATCATAGCTGATAACATTGACCTCGAGGCGGCCAGGGCCCGCGGCATCAAGGTCAGTAGAGCTTCACCTGCCGCTTCGAGTATCGCACTAAGCCTGAAAGCCAACATTGCGGCCTTTTTCGACCATGGACTGCCGCTTGACCGGGCTTGACTCCTTGATAAAGTCAAGCGCGCTGCGGAGTATTTTGGAATATTGTATACAGTTATTCCGGCAGAGCATTGAACAATGGAGGGGCAGTCTGTCGTGGCTAGGTGATCGAAATCGGTGAAGGTCTATATATCCGAACCGTTATTAACCCGGCAGGTTAATATCTGAAGCAGGGATGCTGCATCATTGGACGCAGGCCAAAGCGAACGCCACCGAAACCAGAATGTCCGCGCATCTCTGGCTCCTGTATGCCGATGGAAGGGGAGTCTATCCCATTCTCCCAGTAGGTCAACTCGGGAAGAAATGGTTTCATTTCGAGACACCGACATTTAGTCGTGCCCGTAACGCGACTCAGTCCTCCTCGAAAGAAGCGTACTGCTCGGAGAGATAATCGATCAGGACCCGCACGGAAGGCAGCAGGCATCTGCGTGACGGAAAAACGACATGGATGATCTCCCGTCGGGGAAACCAGTCGGGTAGCACCCGGACCAGTGAGCCGTCCGCCAGCTGATCCGGCACCATCAGGGTCGGCAGCTGCACGACGCCGACGCCCGCCAGGGCGGCATTGCGCAGGGCGACCATGTCGGTGGTGACGAAGCGGGGGCTGTGGTTCAGCGTGATCCTGGCATCATGGGGTCCGTTCAGTATCCAGCTATAGGATTGCTGTGGTTCGCCGAGGCCGAGGCTGGGCCACTTCACCAGATCGGCTGGTGCGGCGGGTACGCCTTGTCTTTCAATCAGAGCGGGGCTGGCGACCAGGCACTGGCCCCGGTCCGACAGCACACGCAGCACCAGTTCGCTGTCTTCCAGCGGCGGCGGTCGGACCCGAATCGCCACATCCACTCCCTCTGCGATGACATCGACGCGCCGGTTGGTCGCTTCGAGATGAATCCTGACATGGGGATATCGGACCATGAAATCGGCCAGCATCGACCCCACATGTGCGTGCAGTAACGCGATCGGACAGGTCAGGCGGATCAGCCCGCGAGGCTCGGCCTTGATCGCGTCGATCGCTTCCTGCGCGGACTCGGCCTCCACCAGCATCGCCTTGCAGTGATCGTAGTATGTCTGGCCGACATCCGTCATCTTGAAGTGGCGGGTTGAGCGCTGAATCAGCCGGACGCCCAGGCGGTCCTCAAGCAGGGCGATACGGCGACTGAGCTTGGATTTCGGCACGCCCAGGGCACGCCCCGCCGGCGCGAATCCGCCATGGTCTACGGCCTGCACGTAGTAGTAGAGATCGTTCAGGTCCTGCATTGGAGGCAACTATCCATCGTTCTATATTTAGGACTCAGCAGTGCAATTTAGCACGCTACACGCCACCGTCCAGCGAAATTATGCTTTACGAAAGCGTCTATTCTGAAACGAACGGGAGACTGGCATGAAAAGCGTACTCGGGGTCTTCAATGCACCGCGTACTCATTGGGTGGGGAATGGCTTCCCCGTACGTTCTCTTTTTTCGTACCAGGGCCAGGGTAAGCAGCTCAGCCCCTTTCTCCTCCTCGACTATGCCGGTCCGATGGATTTCGCGCCGTCGGACAAGCCCCGTGGAGTTGGTCAGCATCCCCACCGCGGATTCGAGACCGTCACTATCGTTTACAAGGGGAGCTCGCGCACTGCGACTCATCCGGCGAGGGAGGCACGATCGGTCCCGGCGATGTCCAGTGGATGACCGCGGGCGCCGGGATACTGCACGAAGAGTTTCACTCTCCCGCTTTCACCCGCACAGGGGGGACGCTGGAGATGGTACAGCTCTGGGTCAATCTGCCGGCACGGAACAAGGGTATCGCCCCTCGTTATCAGGCGATCCTCGACCGGGATATCCCCTCGGTGGACCTTCCCGCTCGCGGCGGAACCCTGCGCGTAATCGCCGGCGAGTACAGCGGCCAGCGAGGGCCGGCCCAGACCTTTACACGGATGAACGTCTGGGATCTAAGGCTGAAGGCCGGTGGCCGCAACGAGTTTACCCTGCCCGCCGGTTGGAGCGTAGCGCTGGTCGTTCTTCACGGCGAGGTCCGGGTCAATGCCGGTACCGAGGTGGGCGAAGCCCAGATGGCGGTGCTGGGCGAGGAGGGGCAGGTCATAGATGTCGAAGCCGGCACCGATTCGGTCGTGCTGCTGTTGAGCGGTGAACCGATAGACGAGCCCATCGTGGGGCACGGCCCCTTCGTGATGAACACCGAAGCGGAGATCGCGCAAGCCATCCGCGACTTCAATAGCGGTGCTTTCGGCAGGATCGCCAAAGAGTAGCCGCCCTGTCGCCTTTTGCGACGGGGCAAAAAGCGGTGCACAAGCACCCAGTTAACCTCGAGGAAAAATCCCATGAGCAAGCCTTACGTCCGTCTCGACAAGAACGATGCCGCCGTGCTGCTGGTCGATCACCAGGCAGGGCTGCTGTCCCTGGTTCGGGACATCGAACCCGACAAGTTCAAGAACAACGTCCTGGCGCTGGCCGATCTGGCGAAGTACTTCGAATTGCCGACCATTCTGACCACCAGCTTCGAGAACGGCCCCAACGGTCCGCTGGTCCCGGAACTGAAGGAGATCTTTCCCGATGCGCCCTATATCGCCCGTCCCGGTCAGATCAATGCCTGGGACAACGAGGAGTTCCTCGCGGCCGTCAAGGCCACCGGCAAGAAGCAACTGATCATTGCCGGTGTCGTGACCGAAGTCTGCGTCGCCTTCCCGGTGCTGTCGGCGCTGGAGGAAGGCTACGAGGTCTTCGTGGTGACCGACGCTTCCGGCACCTTCAACGCCATGACCCGCGATGCGGCCTGGGATCGCATGTCGGCCGCCGGTGCCCAATTGATGACCTGGTTCGGCGCCGCCTGCGAGCTGCACCGCGACTGGCGCAACGATGTCGAAGGGCTCGGCGCGCTGTTCTCGAACCATATTCCGGACTATCGCAATCTGATTTCCAGCTACAGCACTTTCCAGGGCGGTAACTGATCGATAACGCCGGCAGGTTGCAGGCGCCCGCTGAATCGGGCTTGCCGGCATAACGGGCGGGGATTCGGTCAGGCCGGATTCTCCGCCCCTTTTTTGGCCAGGCCGGGGGACAGGGCGGCGATATGCCGCAATGCCGACGCTGGACGTTGTTTGCTCTGCATGCTCAGTCATGGCACAGATTGGAAAAGAGGTAACCGGACATGAAAGCCCTGCAGTTTGATGCCACCGGAGATCTGTCGGCCCTGCGGCTGGTGGAGTTGCAACAGCCGGTACCGGTGTACGATGAGGTACTGGTCGAGATCAAGGCGGCGGGTTTGAACCCCAGTGACGTCAAGAATGTACTGGGACTCTTTCCGTATACGACGCTGCCCCGGATACCGGGCCGGGACTTCGCCGGCATCGTCGTCGAAGGGCCGGAGCCGCTGCTTGGCCAGGAAGTTTGGGGCAGTGGGCGTGAGCTGGGTTTTATCCGTGATGGCAGCCATGCGCAGTTCATGACGCTGCCGGCGAGGGCCGTAGCCGTTAAACCGGCCTGCCTGAGCTTCGGCCAGGCCGCCGCCTGCGGCGTGCCCTTCATTACCGCGCTCGATGCGCTGCAGCGCTGTCAGGTCGATGCCGGTACTCGTTTGTTGATCATCGGCGCAGGCGCGGTGGCGTCGGCGGCAAACCAGCTCGGCCGGGCGCTTGGTGCCCGCTCCGTGATGGCGGTGCGCCGACCGGAGTCGCTGGATGAACTGCGTGCGCAGGGCGTCGACGCCATTGCGCTGGAACCCGCCGATAGCCTCGGCAACCGTATCGGTGAGGCTTTCGCGGGGGAGGCCTGTGACGTTCTGTTCGATACGACCGGACACTGGCTGGCCGCAGCGGTGAGTTTGATTGGCCCCGGTGGGCGTGTCGCGGTCATCGCGGCTCCCGCCGGCGGTGTGGTCGAGGTACCGGTGCTGGATCTGTACCGTCGCGGCGGCATGATCGTCGGCATCAATTCGGCACTGTACAGCGTTGAAGATTGTGCAAAGATGTTGAACCGTATCGGCCGGTATTTCGAGCAGGGGGAGTGCGTTACGGGCGGCATTGCGCGATGGGGGCTGGAGCAGGGTATTGACGCCTATCGCGCCTGTCATGAGGGGCGCGCCGGTAAGGTCGTACTGGTGCCCTGATGCCGGCGCCGGTATAACGCCCTCCGGGTCAATTCGAAACGGGCTGGCCGCTGCCGTCGGCTCGTACAACTATTCCGAGGAGGCCGCCGTGCCACATGAAGGCGGGTTGCTACAGGCGGTCGTCGTTTTCCTGACCGCAGCCGTCATTGCCGTTCCCCTCGCCAAGCGCCTGAAGCTGGGGGCGGTGCTGGGTTATCTTCTGGCCGGGGTGGTGATCGGCCCGTCCGTGCTGAGCCTGATCGATGATCCGCAAAGTGTCGCCCATATTTCCGAGCTGGGTGTGGTGCTGCTGCTGTTCATCATCGGGCTCGAGCTGTCGCCGCGACGCTTATGGGTCATGCGCAGGTCGGTATTCGGCGCGGGCCTCGCCCAGGTGCTGTTGACCGCGCTGCTGATCGGCGCGGTTGCGGCGCTGGGATTCGGGCAGTCCCTTGAGGCCTCGGTCGTGCTGGGGCTTGGCTTGGCCCTGTCGTCGACGGCCTTCGGCCTGCAGGTACTGGCCGAGCGCAAGGAGCTCAACAGCGCCCATGGCCGGCAGGCGTTCGCTATCCTGCTGTTCCAGGATATCGCCGCCATTCCGCTGATTGCGCTGGTGCCGCTGCTCAGTGGTGCCGGCAGTGGCGAAACCGCGGATACCGGCTGGGTGTCTGTGCTTAAGGTGCTCGGCAGTATTGGCGTCGTGATCCTGGGCGGACGTTACCTGCTGCGTCCCGTTTTTCGCATTGTGGCCAAGACCGGTATCCAGGAGGTTTCGACCGCGACTGCGCTGCTCGTCGTGATCGGTACCGCCTGGCTGATGGAGCTGGCGGGTGTCTCCATGGCCCTGGGCGCCTTCCTGGCGGGCCTGCTGCTCGCCGACTCCGAGTACCGCCATGAACTGGAATCCCAGATCCAGCCGTTCAAGGGACTGTTGCTGGGGCTCTTTTTTATCAGTGTCGGCATGACCGCGAATACGGGGCTGCTGCTCGTGGCTCCCGGGGCGGTACTGGCATTGACCGCGGCACTGATACTGCTGAAACTGCCGTTGCTGTGGCTGGTCGGAAAACTGTTGGGCGGGCTCGATGCCCGCAGTGCGCTGCGGCTTGGCGTCGTGCTGGCAACGGGGGGCGAATTTGCCTTCGTGGTGTTCAAGATGGCGCAGGATCAGGGACTGTTGTCTCCCGACGTCCATGGTTATCTGGTGTTGGCGATTACGCTGTCGATGGCCGTTGCCCCGCTGCTGCTGATACTGGTCGAGCGTCTGGTCCGGCCGCAGCCCGAGCCCCGGGAGGTGCCGGAGGATTACCGGGATATCGACAGTGACGAGCCGCGTGTCCTGATCGCCGGCATGGGTCGGGTCGGACAGATCGTCGCCCGTATTCTGCATGCGCAGCGTGTCCCTTTCGTGGCACTGGATACGGAGGTCGAAAGCATCGAGCTCTCGCGCAGTGTAGAACAGATGCCAATCTTCTATGGTGATCCGCTGCGGCCGGAGATCCTGCGCGCTGCCGGCGCCGGATCGGCGAAGCTGTTCGTCATCGCCACCGACGATCCCGGGACCACCGTCAAAATTGCGCAGCTGGTGCGTCGGCGCTATCCCGATATCAGGGTGATCGCCCGGGCGCGCAATCGGCAGCATGCGCTGCAGTTGGATCGGCTGGGCGTGGCGCCGATTCGCGAGACCTTCCATTCGAGCCTGGAGATGAGCCGCAGGACCCTGGTCGGCCTGGGGCTTAGTGCCGAGCAGGCGGATGCTCGCATCAAGCGGTTCCAGCGGCACGACGAGGACGTGCTGAAGGCCCAGCAGGCGGTGTTAGACGACAAGGCGGCGGTGATTCAGGCGGCTCGGGATGCCCGTGCGGAACTGGAGGCCCTGTTCGCGTCCGATGAGGCCGATGTTACGAAGAAAGGCTAATACCCTCCGCCCTGGCCCGGCACCGATTGACGGCATCAGTCTCCGGTCGGGGCAATACCCTTCATGAAGACGGCGATCGCTTCGTCGATCAGCCGGTTCTGCTCCACCCGCCCCGGGACCTCCAGTCCGAGCAGACTGCGCAACTGGAAATCGCCGGTCAGGGCGTCGAGAAAGAGGATCGCCCGGGCATGAGCATCGCCCGGGGTCACGAGTCCGGCGCCGTCGGCCCAGATAAAGTACTCGGTAAGACAGCGGTACGATGTGGCCGGTGCGGCGTTGAAAAAGGTTCGGGCAGAGGCCGGTGCCCGTGGGGCCTCAGCGACGATCAGGCGGTGCAGCGCAATGGTGCGGGGCGATAACAGAACCTCGAGAAAGGTATGTGCGATCGTCGACAGCGCTTCCTGCAGCGACAGTCGCTTGAGGTCCATATGGGTGAGAGGGGTGACGATCTCCTCGCACAGCTGTTCGACGATAGCGGCGAAGAGCCCATCCTTGTCGCCGAAATACTTGTAGATCGTTCGCTTGGAACCGCCGATCTGCGCGATGATGCCGTCGACGCTAACGCCTGCATATCCCGATTCGAGAAACATCTCGGTCGCTGCATTGATGATGGCTTTGCGCTTTTCGATCTGCCGCGGCTGATTCATGGGTCTGATGCTTTCTCAAAAAAGATACGGTAATGGATAGTACAGTTCAGGGTGTGCTCAAGGATAAAGGCCTTTCCGCATTTCATCAACCCGGTCGAGGGCCCTTGAGGGCCCTCACGCTGACAGCAGCACCCGCTACAGCCGGCCTGTATCCGGCGGTATCGATATCAGCCCGGATATGCAGAGCCGATTCTCCCTCGTCTCCTCCTGCCCAGAGCCAGACGAACAGGGTTAGGTAGCGGCTTCGACGGCGAGTGGCAAGGCCCGACGGCGTTCGTCTACCGGATCAGGCCAAGGCTGTGGTGGTCAATAGCTATTAAGTATCAAAGCGTCAACCAACATAATAAAAAACAACTCATTGTTCGTTGACTTACATCACGGGCAAAGCTAATGTTCACTAAAAGGGTACGGTACAGTACCTTACCGTCAAATCAAAAAGATCGGTTGAGAGGTGTCGTGATGCGTTTTGTTAACTTTGAGCAGGATGGACGCAAAGGGGTGGCTGTAGAGGCGTCGGGTACGATGAGAGGGCTGTTGGAGGGCGACGCGGGCTATCCTGGCGGCTTGCAGGATCTGGTTTCACGAGGCGCCGAAGCCTTGCAGGCTGCCGAGCGGGTCCTGGCCGAGGCACCGGTTGTCGATGCCGGTACCATTCAGTACCTCCCGCCGATCGAGCGCCCGGGGAAAATTGTCTGTGTCGGCCTTAACTACGCCGATCACACCAAGGAAAGCCCCTACGAGCAGCCGGACTACCCGACCTTTTTTCCGCGCTTCTCGACATCGCTGATCGGTCACGGCGCTGCCATGATTCGCCCCCGCGCTTCCGAGCAGCTCGACTTCGAAGGCGAGCTGGCGGTTGTCATCGGTAGCCGGGGGCGTCATATCCCGCGCGACCAAGCGTTGGCTCATGTCGCCGGTTATTCGATCTTTAACGAAGGCTCGATAAGAGACTATCAGTTCAAGTCTCCGCAATGGACGGTGGGCAAGAACTTCGACGCGACCGGCGCCTTCGGTCCGGTGTTTGTCTCCGCCGATGAACTGCCCGCGGGGGCCAAGGGGCTGACTCTGGTCACCCGCCTGAACGATCAGGTGGTTCAGCAGGGCAACACCGATGACATGATTTTCGATGTTGCCGAGCTGATCTCTATTCTGAGCGAAGCCGTTACGCTCGAGCCGGGTGATGTCATCGTGAGCGGTACGCCCGCGGGTATCGGCTGGGCCCGTCGCCCGCCACTTTTCATGAAGCCGGGCGATGTCTGTACGGTCGAAATAGAGGGTATCGGAACCCTTCAGAATAAAATCGAAGACGAAGCAGCATTGGCCTGATTTAGTCGGCCTGACCTCTTCCCGGATATGCGGGATAAAGGTCAGATACAGTCGATCATTGTCAATGTTGATAGTTGGGCCTCACTGCTTTCCTGGCTTGTATGGAAGGCAGTGCGCCCGGGGAGTTCGTTAAATGCTAAGAATAAAAGATATCAATCACGTTGTTTACCGTCATGCGGATCTGGATGCCGTCGAGCGCTTCCTCTCGGACTTTGGCATGGTGACCGCTCATAAAAACGCCGAAAGACTCTATATGCGCGGTACCGGCCCGCTACCCTATATTTATGTCGCGGAATATTCGGCGCAGCCCGGGTTTTCGACACTCGCTTTCGCAGTCGAGGAACGCGACGACCTGGCATTTGCACAGACATTGCCGGGCGCTTCGCCGATCGAACCCATCGACGGGCCTGGCGGCGGTGAGCGCGTGGTACTGACCGATCCGGCCGGGCTGCGTGTCGAACTCATACATGGCGTGGAGGCGGTTGAACCTCTGCCGATGCGCGAGGCGCTGACCCTGAATTCGGCCCAGGACAAGCAGCGGTTCGGCGCAGTGCAGCGCCCGGTTAAAGAACCGGCACAGGTGATGAGGCTTGGCCATATCGCCATCGGTGTGACCGATATGCAGGACAGTCTTAGCTGGTACCGGGAGATGCTGGGCCTGATTCCGTCAGACCTGGTGGTCGAGTCGGACGACCAGGAACCGCCTGTTGCCGCTTTTCTCCGACTCAATCGAGGGCCGGACTGGACCGACCACCATACGGTCGCGCTCTTCCAGGCTCCGCGGGACAAGGTCCATCATGCGTCCTTCGAGGTACAGGACTTCGATGCGCAGTGTCTCGGGAATGCCTGGATGGCGGAGCACAACTGGACGCCTTTCTGGGGAATCGGCCGCCATTTGCTGGGCAGTCAGATATTCGACTACTGGCTGGATCCTTCCGGCAATATTATCGAGCACTTTACCGATGGCGATCTTTTCAACCATGAGTCTCCGATGGGGCATACGGCCGCTTGCGATGCCAGTCTCTATCAGTGGGGGCCTTCGATGTCGGTAGAGGATTTTCTTGGGGAGGTTTCGGAGTACTCGCTGAATAAAGGGTAAGGGCCAATTAATAATATCCCTATTAAAGACGTAATTTTCGAAATTATATTCTGTCCTGTTCGAACTTATTTGTGATATCAGCAAAAGGTTCGGCAGGTGCCGACGCAGTTGATACTGCCAATTGAAAATCTCTGATTGACCCAAATGACAATAAATATAAGGAGAGTACCATGTGGCATAAATACGTAATGAGTGCCTGTATCGCCTCTTGCCTGACCCTGGTTCAGGCGACGGCGGCCCATGCCGGCGAAACCTTCAGGCTGACGGTCGGTGCCAGCCATCCCCAGGTCCTGCCCTGGGTGGGGGTGATCTCTAATCATTTCATTCCCGAAGTGACACGGCGGGTCGAGGCGCTGGGGAAGGGCTACAACATTCAATGGCAGGAGGCCTACGGAGGGCAGCTTTACAAGGCAAACGCCACGCTGAGCTCCGTGGCCGATGGCATCGTCGATATCGGCTGGGTTTTCAGCAATCTGGAGGGCGCCAAGCAGCCCCTGAGTCAGGTCACCATCTATACGCCGGCGGTGACGGACGACCCCGCGCTGATGATGGAGGTCTTCAATGAATTGAACGAAACGGTACCGGCGTTAAAGGCGGAGTGGGAGCAAAACAACCTGGTCTTTCTGGGGGCCTGCAGTGGCGATACCTACCATATGTTCACGACGTTCCCGCTCAATTCGGTAGAGGATCTGGACGGCCGCCGGATTTCTGCGCCCGGCGTACTCGCGTCCTGGATGCGCGGAACCGGATCCGTCGCGGTCAACGGTGCGCTCACGACCTATTACACCGATTTGCAGACCGGCCTGTCCGAAGGCGCGCTGTCGCTGACATCGGGGGTCATGGGCATCAAGCTTCACGAGGTCGCGCCCTACGTGACCAAGGTCAATCTGGGATCAACCTACTTCGGCGCCCTGGCGATCAACAAGGATACCTGGGGGCGGTTGCCCGAGGATGTGCGCCAGATCATGAAAGAGGTCGGCCGGGAGTACTCGCGCAAGCTGGGTGAAGCGGTCATGGCCAATTACCACAACGGAATGAAGACGCTGGCCGAGGAGGGCGCCCGTGCGACGCCGCCCGTTCAGATCCTCGACTGGTCCCGCGAGCAACGACTGGCGTGGATCAATGCCATGCCCAACATCGCCGCCGAGTGGGTGAAGGAGAATGAAGCCAAAGGCTTGCCGGCCCGCGAAGTGCTCAGCGCCTACATGAATGCGATGCGTGAGCAGGGCGTCGAGCCGCTGCGCAACTGGGATCGAGAGTTGTGAGCACGCTGGAGGCCAACATGGATACCAATTCGACGCTTCAGAAGCCGGCATCCGCAACCGGGTGCCGGGTCAAGCAGCGACTCTCGCCGCTGCACTACCTGATAGACGGGATGAACGGCATCGGCTCGCTGTTGATCTTCGTGATGATGCTGTTGATCTGCGCCGACGTGGCATCCCGGTCGTTGCTGAGCAAGCCGATCTACGGTGTTGCGGAGTTCGTGTCGCTGTCGATCGTCGCGATCGTGTTCCTGCAGCTTGCCAGCACCCTCAGGCATAACCGTATGGCACGGGCCGATATCTTTCTGGACAGCTTTATCGGACTTTGCCCCCGTCTCGGTCGGCTGCTCCGTACACTGTTCAGCGTTGGCGGACTGGCTGCCTGTCTGATCGTGCTCGATGCAACGTTGCCGATGTTTCAGAACGCCTGGCACGAGAATGACTACGTCGGTGTGCAGGGGCTGTTCACGCTGCCTACCTGGCCCGTTCGGCTGGTGGTGCTGGTGGGGGCTGCTGCCACGATCATCCAGTACGGGCTGCATGTCTATGACGATGTTCGGGCCTGTATCGCCCCGGCCAAAAGCCAGCAGGAGGAATAACGATGACTGCCATTGAAATAGGCTCGCTCTCCATCGTGTTGATGCTCGCCGCGATCTTTTTCGGCATGCATATCGGTGTTGCGCTGATCCTGATCTCTTTCTCGAGCCTGGCGATCCTCAGGAATCCGGAGATTGCCAGTCGCATGGTCGGCGCGGCGGTCAATGACTCGATCAGCGAGTATCTGTTCGGCGTCGTACCGCTCTTCGTGCTGATGGGCATGCTGGTCTCGGTCTGTGGCGTCGGACGCGATACCTTCGATGTGGCCGAATGGCTATTGCGCAAGATCCGCGGTGGCCTGGGTATGGCGACCGTCGGGTCCAATGCTGCCTTCGCTGCCATTACCGGTGTCAGCATCGCGTCCGCCGCGGTGTTCACCAAGGTGGCGGTGCCGGAGATGATGCGCCACGGCCATACCGCCCGTTTCTCCGTCGGTGTCGTTGCGGCCAGCTCGATCCTGGGCATGTTGATTCCGCCCAGTCTGCTGCTGATCGTCTATGGCGTCCTGGCGGAAGAGTCGATCGGCAGCCTCTTCATCGCCGGGGTGGTGCCCGGTGCCCTGCTGGCACTGTCTTTCTGTGTGCTGATCGCCTTGATGACCCGGCTCTGGCCCGGCTTTATCGGACAGGCCAGTACTGATGAAAGTCTGCGCAACAAGGAAACCCTGGCGTCGGCCAGCCGCAAAGCGGTGCCGATCGTGCTGCTGATACTGCTGGTACTCGGCGGGCTCTATGGCGGTATCTTCACGCCGATCGAAGCCGGTGCCGTCGGTGCCTTCGGTGCCTTCTGTCTGGCCCTGGCGCTGAGACGACTGACGCTCGCCTCGCTCTGGAAAGTGCTGGTCGAGACCGGTCATGTTTCGGTAGCGGTGCTGTTTCTGATTATGGCTGCAAGCCTGTACAGCCGCATGCTGGCCATGACCGGCCTGCCCGCGGGGGTCGCGGACCTGATGAACAGCTACGGGCTGGGGCCCTACCAGTTCCTGCTGGTCTATATCGCGGTGCTGCTGTTGCTGGGCTGCATTCTGGATTCGGTATCCATATTGCTGATTCTGGTGCCGATCGTGCTGCCGATTGCCCAGGCGTTCGGAATGGACCTGATATGGTTCGGCGTGATTACCATCATCGCCGTGGAAATCGGCCTGATCACACCGCCGTTCGGTATCTCCGTTTATACCGTCAAGGCTGCGCTGGATGACCAGAGTATCGGAATCAAGGAAATCTTTATCGGTGTGACGCCTTTTATCGGCTGCATGCTGTTGCTGCTGGCATTGCTGGTGGCTGTTCCGGGGCTTACAACCTTTCTGATTCGTTAAGCCTGTAAATATCAATAATAAAATCAAACAGAGGTCATTATGTCCAACGGAAATATTGAAAGCCAAAAGATCGTGGAACTGTGTGAAAGCAAGGGGTTTCTGGCCAAGAAGCTTTTCACGGTGAAGACCTATTCAGCGGGAAATCTCGATGAGGTTCTGGCGAATGTCGAAGAGCACCTGAAGTTCCAGGTCGAACTCGAACGTAAGGGAATCATGTTTGCCGCGGGGCCTGTTTTTACCGAGGATGGCGAAGAGTGGGACGGCGAAGGTCTGGTGATCATCCGTGCCGCGTCGCTGGAAGAGGCGGACCGAATCATGGCATCCGATCCGATGCATAGCTCCGGTGCGCGATTGTACAAAATTCGTCCCTGGCTGCTGAACGAAGGTTCTCTGACCGTCCGTATCAGTTATTCGGATGGTAAAAGGGAAATCATCTGATCGAAAAAA
Organism: Marinobacterium aestuariivivens; assembly: GCF_042661465.1. Lineage (NCBI taxonomy): Bacteria > Pseudomonadati > Pseudomonadota > Gammaproteobacteria > Oceanospirillales > Oceanospirillaceae > Marinobacterium > Marinobacterium aestuariivivens. Next base: position 4,451,653 of record NZ_JBHSWE010000001.1, read on the forward strand.
ACGAGGCTGGAAGCTGTTCAGGCGGCAGGCTTCCGGCTGCTCACTTATTAATATAGTGGCTGGAAACGAACATGACCGACCCTATAACGAGAGACGTAGTGGCCGAACTTGAACTTCGGCGATACAAGGCCATGAGGGAGGCCGATACCGAGTCTCTGGACAGACTGCTGGCGGAGGATCTCAGTTACACCCATTCCGATGGTGTAACCGATAGCAAGAAATCCTATCTGCTGGGGGTTCAAGCGGGAAAATGGAAGTATCGCAATATCGAACGTCATGACCATGATATTCGCATATTCAGGGAGCTGGCGGTTATTACCGGCGATATCCATATCGATGTCGATATAGAGGGTATCGCAACGCATCTGAACTGTCGTTTTCTCTGTATTTGGCAACAGAAATCCGAAGGCTGGAAAATGGTGGTCTGGCAGGCCACCCGCAGACTGACTGCCTGAGCGGATCACTGCAATTTTTTCTGGCCGAACACCGTTGGCGGAATTCACCGGGCGCCTGTGTTGAATAGCAGGACTGACGCGACGGCCGACCCTACATGCATTGAGGTGCTAAGAACAATGAACACACTGACACATTACATTAACGGCCAGGCGGTCGAATCCCGTAGCGAGCGATTTTCGGATGTCCTCAATCCGGCGACCGGTGCCATAATCGCCCACGTACCGATGGGGACGGTGGATGAAATTGATGAAGCCGTGCAGGTGGCGAAGGCGGCTTTTCCTGCCTGGTCGGGCCTGACGCCGCTGCGGCGCGCGCGTGTCCTGGGCAAATTCAAGCAACTGCTCGAGCGCCATGCCGACGAGCTGGCGGCGCTGATCACCGCGGAGCACGGCAAGACGTTGTCCGATGCCATGGGGGAAGTGACACGGGGGATCGAGGTCGTGGAATTCGCCTGCGGCGGTCCCCATTTGCTCAAGGGCGAGGTCACCGAGAATATCGGCGGTAGCATCGATTCCCACTCCCTGCGCCAGCCGCTGGGCGTGGTGGCCGGTATCACGCCGTTCAACTTCCCGGCCATGGTCGGGCTCTGGATGTTCCCGGTGGCGCTGGCATGCGGCAACACCTTCGTACTCAAGCCTTCGGAGCGCGATCCCTCCGCCGCGCTCTTTCTCGCCGGACTGTTGCAGCAGGCCGGACTTCCGCAAGGCGTTTTCAATGTCGTGCAGGGTGACAAGGAGGCCGTCGATGCGCTCCTGACTCACCCCGATGTACAGGCGATCAGCTTTGTCGGCTCGACACCCATTGCGCGCTATATCTATGCCACCGGGGCGGCGAACGGCAAGCGGGTACAGGCGCTGGGCGGCGCGAAGAACCATATGGTGGTGATGCCGGACGCCGATCTCGAAAAAGCCGCCGATGCGCTGATGGGCGCGGCCTACGGTGCCGCAGGCGAGCGCTGCATGGCGATCTCGATTGCGGTGGCGGTGGGCGATGAGGTTGCCGATGCGTTGATCGAACGGCTGGCGCCCCGTGTACAGGCGCTCAAAATCGGTGCCGGTGACGATCCGGAAATCGAAATGGGACCACTGATCAGTGGCCATCACCGCGACACAGTCCGCGCCTATATCGACCAGGGCGTTGCAGAGGGTGCGAGGCTCGTGGTCGATGGTCGCGAGCCCCGGGTGCTGTCCAAGGGCTGCGAGAACGGGTTCTTTCTCGGCGGCAGTCTGTTCGATCAGGTGACGCCACAGATGCGTATCTATCAGGAGGAAATTTTCGGACCTGTGCTGGGCGTGGTGCGGGTGAAAACCTACCGGGAAGCCGTCGATCTGATCAATGCCCATCAGTATGGCAATGGCACCGCCATTTTTACCCGCGACGGAGACTCGGCACGGATGTTCGCCCACGAAATCCAGGTCGGCATGGTCGGGGTCAATGTACCGATTCCGGTTCCGATGGCGTTTCACAGTTTCGGTGGCTGGAAGAACTCGCTTTTCGGTGATCATCATATGCACGGACCGGAAGGCGTGCGCTTCTATACCAAGCTCAAGACTGTTACGTCCCGCTGGATGAGCGGCATCCGCACAGGCGCCGACTTTGTCATGCCCACCATGAAGTAGTGCGGTGCGATATCCAAAATTACACGAGCCTTATTGTCCGTGCTTAAAGGATATGAGGAGCGCTTGAAAAGGCGCTCTTCTAATATCAGGTGATGAGGTTCGTGTTCTCTGACGGGATCGAAAATAGTCCTGGGGCTGAGGTCATTGGAGGCATTAAATGATATTTCCGCGCCGTCATGCGCAGCTACTTTTCTCTGTGATGATGTCGATATATATGGTCACTATCATGACTGGTCTCATTACCTGGATCAATACGGGAATGGATGAGGGGTTTTACTCGCGTTGGTGGCGATCCATTTATATTGCCTGGCCCATAGCATTCCTGCTGATCAGGGTAGGTGCGCCACGATTGCAGTTGATTGCGGAAAAACTCGTCAAGTAAAAAATTAAAAACAAAGTGCTATTTCTAGAGCCCGTCAACTTCAAGAAGAGGCTGGGTTAGCGTCTGGCTGCTTGATTAAAGAATCGTTCACAGGAGAAAAATAACGATGAAAACAATCGATACGCCTGTGCTGGTTGTCGGCGGTGGTCCGGCCGGTTTAACGACATCATTGGCACTATCCCGTTATGGGATCAGCCATATGCTGGTGTCGAAATATCCCGGGACGGCGAATTCGCCCCGTGCTCATATTACCAATCAGGGCGCCATGGAGGTGTTCCGCGATCTCGGCGTTGAACAGCAGGTGCTGGACGTCGCTACCCGGTCGGACTGGATGGGCAATAATGTCTGGGCAACAGGTTTCAACGGCACCGAGATCGGACGCCTTTCGACCTGGGGGCAGGGGCCGGAGCGCCGGTCCGATTACGACAAGGCCAGCCCTACCGGCATGTGCAACATCGGTCAACACCTGCTCGAGCCAATATTGCTCGATGCGATCCGCGATGCGTCTGTCGCGGATGTGCGCTTCAATCACGAACTTCAGTCGTTTAGCCAAAGCGAGACGGGGGTCGTATCCCGGGTGCTGGATCGCGCCTCCGGCGAAGTAATCAAGGTGCGCAGCCAGTATCTGGTGGGTGCCGATGGTGCGCGCAGCCAGGTCGTCGAAGGACTCGAGCTGCCGCTGGACGGCGAGATGGGACTGGGGCATGCCGCCAACGTCTGGTTCGAGGCCGATCTGTCGCACCTGGTCGACTATCGTCCGAGCGTTCTCTACTGGATGCTGACACCCGGCAACGATTACTGGGTGGGCAGCGGAACCTTTATAAACGTCAAGCCATGGAACGAGTGGGTCATGCTCTTCATGTATGACCTCAACGAGGGGAGCCCGATCTGAGCGAGGCGGCCGTCAAGGCCCGTGCTGCTCGCCTGATCGGCGACGACAGTGTCGAGATCGGGATCAAGGCCGTCAGCCAGTGGCAGATCAACCATATCGTCGCGCAGCGCTATTCCAAGGGGCGTGTTTTCTGCGCCGGTGATGCCGTACACCGCCACCCGCCTGCCAATGGCCTGGGCTCCAATACCTCGGTTCAGGACGGTTTCAACCTGGCCTGGAAGCTGAAGTGGGTGCTCGAGGGCAAGGCTACGCCCGAGCTGCTGGAAAGCTATTCGGTGGAACGCCAACCGGTCGGGCGGCAAGTGGTCGAGCGGGCGATGCAAAGCGTGGCCAATATGGCGCCGATTCCCGAGGCTCTGGGATTCAAGCCGGGGCAAACCGAGGCGCAGGGCTGGGACAACCTGCATCGCACTTTCGGTGCAGGGGAGGAAGGGCGGCAGCGCCGGCAAAAGCTTGCGACCGCGATCGAGCTGCAAAATTATCAGTTCAACGCCCACGGCGTGGAGTTGGGACAGCGCTACTGCAGCTCGGCGGTGGTGCCCGATGGAACGGCGGCACCCGAATATACGCGTGACCCCGAACTTTACTATCAACCCACGACCTGGCCCGGTTGTCGATTGCCCCATGCCTGGCTCAACCGTGATAGGACCCGGTTCTCGACGCACGACATCGTCGGCCAAGGCGAATTCACGCTGTTGACCGGTATCGGGGGAAAGGCCTGGAAGGATGCCGTGCAGACTATCGAAGAACGTACCGGAATCCGGATGAATGTCCGCTTTATCGGGCCGGGTCAGGATTACATCGACTGTTTCGGTGACTGGGAGAGGCTGCGGGAGGTTGATGACGACGGCTGCGTGCTCGTACGTCCCGACCACTTCGTGGCCTGGCGGGCCCGCGCCTGTACGGAGTCCAGCCTGAAGATGCTGCCCGACGTCGTCGAGCGGATTCTCGGACGCCGCTGGTCGTCTTAATGCGGTTTGAATTGCGGGGCCAGGCCTTGGCAATGACCTGGCACCCGCCGGAGCGCTTACATCATGACTTGTTTACACGTCGAAAAGACTGCAAGAGCGGCGGTGCACTCGCTGGATCACTTTGCACTGGAGGTACCGCAGCTCTGCATCGCACAGGCTTTTTACGAAGCTTTCGGACTGAAGGTAAAAAGGCAGGGGAATAGCCTCGAATTACAAGCCTTCGGCAGCGACCCCTGTTGGGGAAAGCTCTATACCGGCAAGAAAAAACGGCTGCGGCATCTGTGCTTCGGTGCATATGAGCAGGACATGCCGGCAATCGAGCGACAACTCGAGGCGGCCGGCGTCCCGCGGTTGCCGACTCCGCATGGTGAGGATGGGCGCGGCCTCTGGTTTCATGATCCGGACCAAAATCTGATCCAGGTTCGGGTGGCTCCCAAAGTGACGCCTGACGAAAAGGCATCCGGCGTCATCCCGTCGGCCGATGCGGGGACACGCGGTGCGCCCAATCGTCAGGACAGGACCGGAGTGCGTCCAATCCGGCTGTCCCATGTGTTGATTTTCGTCACCGATGTCGAGCGTAGTATCGGTTTCTTTGAAGACACGCTCGGTCTGCGCCTCTCGGACCGGTCGCGTGACATCGTCGCCTTTTTGCATGCGCCCCACGGCGCCGACCACCACACCCTGGCATTCGTGAAGTCTGAAAGCGGCGGGTTCCATCACTGCAGCTGGGCTGTATCCGGTATCGACGAGGTGGGTCTGGGTGCGATGCAGATGGCCGAAGCCGGCTGGCCCGAAGGCTGGGGTGTCGGGCGTCATGTGCTGGGCTCCAACTATTTTCACTATGTCCGTGATCCCTGGGGCAGCTATTCGGAATACTCCTGGGATATCGATTACATCCCGGCTACGGTGGAGTGGGAAGCCATGGATCACCATCCGGAGGATTCGCTCTATTTATGGGGGCCCGACGTGCCCGAGGATTTTGCAGTGAACCACGAGATATAGCGGAAGGTAGGCCAAACAGAAATTTTAAGTATTTACGGGGCCGTTTTATCCTGGATATTCAGTCATATATTTGGCTGGAGTGTGCACTGTTGATTAAATTGAATAGACATTCCTGTTGCCGTCTCTGCATTTAAATATTGTATTTTTATGAGGCTTTAAATGGTGATTGCTACTCGAACCATGACCGACGAACAGCGTAAATCGGTTGCCTTGGAGTACCTTAAGGCATTTGATAATGGCGGGGTTACATCGAGCGGTGACTCAATACTGAGCCTTTTCGCTGAGGATGCTCAGGTCTACTTCCCAAAATGGGGCCTGGCTAACGGTAGAGATCAGATAGGCCAGTTGTTTAGCGATGTGGCCAGTACGATCGAATCCATTGAACATCATTTTTCCCATTTCAACTGGGTTTTCTCGGGTGACGACCTTCTGGTTTGCGAAGGTACCAGTCATGGTAAGCATCAGGATGGTGCCTGGCGCGCAGGTGTCCCCGAGTGGGGAGCCGGTCGCTGGTGTGATGTCTTTGAGATCCGGGACTGGAAAATACAGCGCTGTTTTATTTACCTGGATCCGGACTATGCCGGAAAAGATTCAGATCGGTATCCGTGGATAAAAAACAGTCAGGAAAATCAAGGGGACTAAGATGAAAAAACTTCTGCAGATCAGGACCAGTATTTTTTCCGGACAGGGGCAATCGAACCGGCTTTCCGATGCCTTCGTCGCAGCCTGGCGGGACAACCATTCGCAGAGCGAGGTCGTCGTCCGCGACTTCGCCGAAGAGTCGGTACCCCATCTCGATGGGGCGGGTTTCAGGGCCTTCCTGGCCAAACCGGAGGAGCGGACCGCCGAGCAGCAGGCGCGCGTCGACTATTCCGACGCTCTGATCGACGAGCTGAAAGCGGCTGATGTCGTCGTCATCGGTCTGCCGATGTACAACCTGGGGTGCCATCGACACTGAAGGCGTATTTCGACCATATTGCGCGTGCCGGCATTACCTTTCGCTATACGGAGAGCGGACCGCAGGGCCTGCTTTGCGGCAAGAAAGTCTACATCTTCGCCACTAGGGGTGGACGCTACTTCGGTACGCCGCTCGACACCCAAACCGACTTCGTGCGCAACTTTCTTGGCCTGATCGGCATCACGGATGTCGAGATCATTTATGCCGAGGGCCTGAACATGGGCGAGGAGAGCAGAGCGGCCGGGCTGGCCGGCGCAGAGTCGGAGCTGAGTCGCATCCTGGCACTTGCACTCAATATTAACCCGGCGGGTTAATACATGAAGCAGGGATGCTTCATCATTGGCCGCAGGCCAATGCGAACGCCACCAAAGCCAGCATGTCCGCGCACCTGCGCCCGCTTTTGTGGCGTGACTGACAAATAGGTAGGGAACCTATTTGTCAGCCAGGTTAATAGTTGAATCTGACTAGCCGGATTTTGATCGGCCTAACAGCACATACGCGAACTTGCGACTGCTTTTGAGGAGAACCTGTTTTCCTGTCGGTGTGTGGCTTTCTTCTGACTCATGATACACACCTTCATGGGCAGGTGATCTTACCTGCGTCTGTGTGTCCGGCAATATGCCATCCGTTTCGATTGCTTGTTCGGTCGCACCCGGACTGTATTGTCAGGAACGTTCCATGCTGAGGTTATCTTCGAGCGCTGTGTTGATGGCAGCGGATGGACTTCATAGGATCGTAGCGGACATGGCCGACTTGTCTTGGGCGCAAGAGCGGTACATAATGCGCTCTTATCCCGTTGGGCGAACGGGAAAAATCTGTTTTCTAACAATGAGTTGGGTGCTGCAGTATCTTCCCTTCACCCGCTCCATTTCAGCTCCGTTTCCTATATCCAACGACTCCAGCAAGTTCCAAGGATAGATTCAACCCGAAAACCTTAAAGGGGCCCGCGAATTCAACTCCGAAGTGCGACACCCGCCTATGCGGCCTGAAGGTATTCTTGGAATACCACTTCAGGCTGCCTGAACCCGAGGCATTTGCGAGGCCTCAGGTTTAACTGTTTCTCCGCTTGCCGGACATCTTCGTCAGTGATCGTTCGAAGATCCGTACCCTTCGGGATGTACTGGCGCAGCAGGCCGTTAAAGTTCTCGTTCAGCCCTCGCTCAGTACGGATGGGCAAAGTAGACCTCCGTGTTCAGCGCCTCGGCGATGGCCTTGTGCTCAACGAACTCGGAGCCGTTATCCGCCGTGATCGTATGCACGTGTGCCGCATAGGGCTTGAGCTTGAGCATATCGATGATGGCATCCCGCACATCGGTGGCCCGTTTGGCTTCCACCTTGCGCACCAGATACATCTGGCTCTTGCGCTCTGCCAGGGTGACCAGGGCACCGCTCCCGTGCTTGCCCAAGACCGTATCGACTTCCCAGTCACCGAAGCGCTCCCGCGTGTCCACAATTGCCGGTCGCTCATCGATAGATCGAGGCTCCGGAATGACCGAGCGCTTGTTGTTGCTACCTCTGCGATACCGTTTATGCCCTTGGCGCAACGCCTTGTAAAGCTTGCCGCCACGTGCCTTGTCCGCCGCCACATGGCGGTAGATCCACTCGTGACTCACCGACATGCCGATAAGTTTGCCGACGCCACTGATCTGTTCCGGGCTCCACCGCCAGGACAGCGTCAGTTCCACGTACATGACGGTCTGCTCTGGCACCCTGTACTTGCTTGCTCCGACCCGACGTGCGCAGGCTCTGGCATGCGCCTCCTCGGGCTGATACACCCCGTTATGACTGTTACGCATCATCTCCCGGTAGACCGTGGAACGATGGACGTCTACTACTGTGGCGATCGCTGCTGGCGAACATCCCTGCGCAAGGAGAACCGATATCTGGTATCGTTTCCCCTCGGTCAACTGCTGATAGCTCATGGTGATACTGCTGCTTTCTTTGGCGAGATGAAGCGTACCACCGTCGGCAGTTGACCACCTCTCGCCGCTCAACCATGAGTGTCGCACTTATTATCTGAATTCCCGACACCATGATCATCAATGTAAAAAGTTCGTTACGCGGAAGTTGTCACTCAATCGCGGCCAAGCATCTGCCCCGACATCTGGCCGAGTACTGCTACCGGTTCAATAACCGTTTTAATCTGCGAGCTCTGTTCCCAAGCTTGGTCGCCATGCCGTGCGAACACCGCCAATGCCGTATCGGCTGCTAAAGATGGCTGAGGTTTTGGGGTAATCAGGTATGCGGATGCTGCAAAAGAAGCCCGAGCGAGTGAAAAAGTACTTCGAGCACCGGCATATCGCCTACGCGGCGTGAATGTATTTGCAGGTCGGGTTAATAACACGTAAATAAGCAGGAGACCCATCTGAGACACCTCAAACAATCAGTTGGTTAGAATTGGGTGTCCCGTTAGCTCCAACATACATGCAGAGACATATGTGGGAATGTTGGATTGCTATCGTTAATTGGAAATTGAAACGTTTTTTTCTGGTTTGCTTGCAACGTAGTCCGGAAAAATGGCTTTGCGAATAATTGCATGCACACCCAGATTACCATCCACCACTTGGGTAATACCAAAATCTACTGCCACGGAAATCAGTGAGATGGCTTCATCTTCACTCAGTTGATGGGCCTTCATAAGATAATGGCGGGCTTTTCTGAAAGCATCCCGCATAGCTCCTTCCATTGATGAATTTTTATACACCTGAGTTTGGGCATTAGGTCCAAGTTCGGTCTGATAGTCGGAGAAGCTCATGCCCTGCAAGACCCATTCATCCGGCGTTTCCAGAAACGGATGACTGAGTCCATCCATAAAGCTGCCTTTTATATCGCTTTGTTTGTGTAGCACCAATTGGAATACGCCGGTTAAAGAGCATTCGATGGCGGTGCCGCATAATTCCGAATCGCCTTGCGAAGCATGGGGATCACCGACCGAGAATCGTGCTCCCGATGTAGCAACAGGCAGGAATAACTTAGCGCCTTTTCCCGCGCGCCAGTTATCCATATTGCCGCCAAAATAGCTGGGTGGAATCGAATCAACCATACCGTCTTCCCTCGGCGCAACTGCCATCACTCCGAAATGTGGTCTGACGGGAATCGTTGCTTTTTCGAGTATGCCGAACTGTTTGTCGATACTGGCATGATCGACCGGTATTCCCGGGTAGTCAATGGTCGGGTGCACAATACCATAAGGATCGGTCTGTGGTGTCCAGCGAAAATTATAGATCGCCTTGGCATGTGGTGGGTGGGTGTGCTGATGCACTTCGTATACGGTCACCACTTCACGCTTTTTGGGTTCGGTCAGCAAATCGTCATATTGAAAGCCCCACCAGGTGGCAGCGTTGCTGCCAAAGTGTTTTCCTTGATGCTCCGAGCTGCGGCTGAGACGGGGTTGAATATCGAGTATGCGTATTTCCAGCACATCGCCGGGTTCGGCATCGGTGACATACACCGGGCCGGTGCAGATATGTACACCAAAACCCTCTCCGGCACCGCGTCCAAATATTGTGGCATCCATCGGCCCAGCACCGCGCCGGTCTACGTTTTTGGCAGTGCGCGTCCAATGGAAAACGCTTTGCGCTCCGGCATCACCCTCAATCATACGTTCACAGTCATCGCTAGCATGCTGGGACAAGGTTTCAATGGTCACAATATCGCCAGAGCGAATGGTTAACACCGGTTTAATCTCATTGCTGAAATAGCCCCAGTGAACGGTTTTATCCGACACTGGCAGATAATACTGCCGAGGTGCGTGAGCATTTGTCTGCGCTGGTACGCTGTCCTCTGGTGCAAGTGCGCGTTTAGGCGCAAGCCTCAGGGAAAGAGCGTAACGAGCGTGATCATCCAGTACGTCTTGAAACGGTCGGCGCCGCTGTTGAATATCGTCTTGCAACGTCAATTTCTGAGGTTCGGTGACTGGTAAACGAGCAGAGGGTTTTGTTTGTGGGCAACCACGCCGAAGCTGTTCATGCAGATCCTGAGGCGGTGCCGCACGGTAGCTTTTCGGCGACATGCCCATAAACTGCGAAAAGGTGCGGCTGAAATTAGCAGCGTCATTAAACCCCCAGCGATAGCACAACTGGGCAATACTGAATTGTGCCAAGGCCGGATTAGCCAGATCAATGCAGCAATGTTGTATCCGCCGGCTTTTCAGGTATTCGCTGAACGTTGTGCCACTGTTTTTGAACAGCTTCTGTATGTACCTTGCTGATAATCCTTCCTGTGCGGCGATTTTATCAATATGCAGATCAGGATCATCCAGACGGGAATCTACCGATCGGCAAACGCGGCGTAAGTGGGCCAATTGCACATCTGTGACGTCATCATTGGCTCCTGAATGTTTATGTGAGAGACAGGCCACCAGTAATTCGGCCAGCGTCGTTTCCAAGGCAGGCAGTTCATTGCGATCCAGATGCGGCAACTGATCGGTCAGCGATTGCAGCATGTTCAGGCATAACGTCCCCATACCCTGTTCTGTATTGATACGATTCGCTTCCTGTCGTCCAGTTCGCACTAGCCTGAGCAGAAAGCTAGAAGACTCCAGTTTGATCAACATAATTCTGAAATGGGTTTGCAATACCATTTGCCAGAATTGACTTGGATCGAGCAACATGATATCGCCCGAGCGTAATGTGACTGACTGATCGTCTTCTAGCACCTGCGCGGTGCCATCAAGCAAGGCGAGCACCAATACAGTGCCTTGTACGGGCTGGGTTGCTTTGCCTGAAATTGGCGAGAGAATCTGTGGGGTTGCGGTGAGTTGTACAAATACTGAGTCGCGTGTCGAGACCGACAGTGCCATATGGCTACAATCATCGCTATAGCCTAAACTCACAGCATCGCTCACCAGACCGAGCCTGGAAAGTATCTCATTCCAGGCCGGCTGGCGTAACTCTGTCGGTACAGCGCTGGTGGAGAAGCGTTTCAGATCAGTCAAAGTCGTGTGTTACTCTCTGATTACTGAATATTACTTTTGCAAGTGTTATGCCATATCAATTGCTACCACGGGCGGGGAACATGGATTTTTTAAGGATCGCATGGACACCCCAGTTGCCATCGACGACTTGTGTGATACCAAAGTCCGCCGCCACCGTCATCAGCGATATCGCCTCGTCTTCGTCCAGGTGCTGGGTGGTCATCAAAAAATGACGCATTTTGCGATAGGCATCGCGTAAGGCTTTATCAACAGAAGAATTGCTGTAGATATCATCTTGGGCATTGGGTCCCAGCTCACTCAGATAGTTGGCATAACTGAAGCCGTGCAGCACCCAGTCGTCCTGAGTTTCCAACAATGGGTAATTAAGTTCGGCCAAAGGTGTGCCCGGGAGGTCGGCTTTTTTGTGCAATATAAACTGAAAAGTACCGGTTAACGAACATTCGATAGCGGTTCCGCACAGTTCGGAGTCACCTTGAGAAGCGTGTGGGTCGCCTACTGAAAACATTGCGCCATCAACGGCGACTGGGAAAAAATCTTTGCACCCTTGCCAATTCGCCAGTTGTCGATGTTGCCGCCGGTGTAGTTAGGTGGAATGGAGTTCACCATATTCGCTTCGGCAGGAGCAAGGCCGATAGTGCCGAAGTGTGGGCGGATCGGTATACGGATATCACGCAGGATATTGTCTTTTTTAGTGATGGTGTTGGGATCTACCGGCACGCCTGGATAATCGATAGTGGGATGAACAACGCCGAAGGGATCGGTTTGCGGTGTCCAACGATAGTTATAGACTGCCTTGGCCCAATTACGCTCTCCAGTAGCATCGACTTCATAGATGGTGACGACTTCTCGTTGTTTCGGCTCAGTGAGCATATCTCCGTAATGAAATCCCCAATTGGCAGCAGCATTGCTACCAAAAGTCTTGCCTTTGTATTTGGGATTGCCGCTGGGTCTTGGTGTGACATCGGCAATGCGTACTTCCAGAATATCACCTGGCTGAGCGCCTTTGATTCGCACTGGTCCGGTACAGATATGCACACCCGCACCAGCACCCGCACCAATGTTGGCATCCATCGGACCGGCACCACGACGGTCGACACCTTTGCGTTGGGCATCCCAATAAAAAATGCTTTCAGCACCTGGGTCGCCTTTCACCATCCGTTCAGCATCATCATTGGAATGGTGGGTTAGGGTTTCCATGGTGACAAAGTCGCCCGATTCGATCTCAACGGTGGGTTTGGCTATTTTGCTGAAATAGCCCCACATAACGGTTTCCGGGGTGGCAGGAATGTAATAATGCATCGGGCCGGGAGCGTCTGGATCTTTTGAAGCATTAGTTGCGCCTGCGGCATAACTCATCGGCGACATGGTGACGCCCATTGCGCCCAGTGAGGCGGCCCCGCCACCGACAAGGGAGTTCCGCAGAAAAGAACGCCGTGCCGTATCAAATTCCTCGACGACATCTTTTTTATTCTCCGCTGTGATGCCATGTGTGCAACCTGCTGTGCAAATATGCTCTGTCATGATTTTCTCCTCGGATAACTGCTTGATGTTGAACGCGCCCCGGCTGTCCAGCACGTGCAGATATTATGTTCCGGAGGGTGCGGTTTCTTCTTGTCGGCAGGCGCACTAATTCTTGTCGGTGGCAATATATTTTGGCATGGAGCCGCTGTTACCTAGTTGAAGATCACTTATCAAAAAGCCATTTTACCAAACCCCAGGTACAGTATACCTATTTCCGAGATCCCGCCTGATGTTGTCGTAAGATGGATCCATTTTTGAACAAGGAGGTTGTACATGGCCAAGATGGCCCGGGTTGTTGTGCCAGGGTACCCTCATCACGTAACACAAACGTGGTAGCCGGCGGCAGAAGAGGTTCTTCTGCGAGGAAGATTATCGGTATTGAACTAAACCGCTTCGCGGTAGCTCCAGGCCTCAGACGCTCCCCCACGTTCCCCATTGCCCACACTTATCTGTGACCACTGTCGGTCGACCTGATGAAGGAGATAAGTGATGACACCGTTACGTCGAAAAATGATCGATGCCAAGATCATGAAGGGGGTCGCCGCCAATACCCAAGAGGCCTATCTGCGGGCGATGCTCCAGCTCGTCAGACACTACCGGCGATCGCCCGATACGCTGGACCGCGACCAGATCCAGGCCTATCTGTTGTATCTCATCAAGGAGAAGCACCTGTCGCTGGCCAGTTGCCGACAGGCGATGCACGGTATTCTCTTCTTCTATCTGCATGTGCTACAACGCCCCCTGGATGGACTGACGCTGGACTATCCGAAAGTTCCGCAGCGCATCCGGAACTGCTCAGCCCGGCGGAGGTGGCTCAGATCATCCAAAGCTGTGCCAATCTCAAGCACCAGACCCTACTGGCCGTCTGCTACGGTGCCGGCTTGCGGGTCAGACGGGATATCGAGAGCGCTCAAGGCTATCTCCGCATCGAGCAGGGCAATGGCGCCAAAGACCGGCATGCCTTGTTGACCCCGTGTCTGCTCAAGCAGCTGCGGCATTACTGGCTGAAGTATCGCCCGCAATCGATCCTGATCTACAGCGCTGACGACCGGGCGACCGCCTTGACCCGAAACGCGATCCAGCGGGTTTACAGGGCGGCGAAGAATAGAGCCGGTATCGAAAAAATCGGCGGTATTCATTCGCTGCGTCATGCGTTCGCGACCCATCAGTTGGCCGCGGGCATGCCACTGCATGAGTTGCAGCACTTGCTCGGACACCAGAATATCCGCAGTACCCAGCGCTACATCTACTGGTTGCCGGCGTGCCGGCCCGGTCTGGGTAAAGGCTGCGACCTGCTGCGGGAGGTACTGAGCGATGACTGACCAACCCACCATGGCGGCGATCATGGCGCGCTTCCTGGCACCCTATCAAGAGCGCTGCCCCCTGGCGGCGCAGCAAGCCCGCGCCTGTCACAGCATCTGCTGTTGCCGGACCGAAGCCCTGGGCGGGCAAAGCTGGGGCTGCAACCGCTGTGGCTATCATGAGATTCGCTTCCACTCCTTCCGCAACCACCATTGCCCGCAGTGCCAACAGCAGGCGTCCCAGCAGTGGCTGGAAGACCGGCAACAGGACCTGTTGTCCGTGCCATACTTTCACCTGGTGTTTACCTTGCCGCACAGTCTGAACGACTGGGTACAATGCCATCCGGCGATGCTCTATGACCTGCTGTTCAAGTCGGTCTGGACGACGCTGAAGACCTTCGGGGAAGATCCGAAGCGGCTCGATGGCGAGCTGGGCATGACTGCGGTCCTGCATACCTGGTCGCAGAACCTGACCCGGCATGTACACCTTCACTGCTTGGTACCCGGCGGCGCTCTGTCCAAGCAGGGGGATGCCTGGCATCCGGCCAAATCCAACTACCTGTTCCCGGTGAGGGCCCTGTCGCGGTATTTTCGTGGCGAGATGGTCAGGCGCCTGCGCCAGGCCTACAGCAAGGGGCTGCTGCCGAAAGTGGGAGACGCGCGTGCGCTATCGGCCAAGCTGGATGAACTGATGGTCACCGACTGGGTGGTCTACAGCAAGGCCTATTACCAGAACAGCAAGACGGTACTGACGTACCTGGCGCGCTATACCCATCGCATTGCCATCAGCCAAGGCCGCCTTGTCGAGATGGACGAGCAGTCGGTCCGCTTCGCCTGGAAGGACTACCGCGATAGGGATAAGCGCAAGGTGATGGAGTTGTCCGGCATCGAGTTTATCCGCCGCTTCCTGCTGCATGTACTACCGGCCGGCTTTATGTGGACCCGACATCTGGGGTTCATGGCCAATTGTCATCGCCGCAAGAAACTGACACGCATCCGGGACTGCCTGCAACAGCAGCGGACCGAGATAGCCAGTCAGGAAGCCAGCGACAGCGTCCCGACCAAGCCGCCGGCCCCGATGATGATCGAGCCATCGCCGCCACAACGTTGCCCACGCTGCGGTCAGGGGCACTTGCAGTTCTACGAGGAGGTCTCACCGCAGAAAGCTCGAACAATGACGGCGGCTTAAACGCCGCCATCGACCGCAGCGCGCGTTCCGGAATGGGCGCCTTGAACGCGCTCAGGCCTTCGGCTGGCTTATCGGCTGGAAATTGGCCAAACTGACGCTATTCAGCCAGGTAAATTGCAAAACAAAGAGGACTGCATGACCGTTTTTCGAGTCCTATCCAACGCCACGCCGATCGGCATCCTCTCCCACCTCGGGCCTCGACAGTCGTAAAGATCAAACAATTTCCATATAGAAGCGGTGGTCGGATCGACGCGGCTCAGTTCAACGGACGTTTATCCGCCATGCTGCGCACAGCGAAGAAAAGCTTATGCAATATGGGATCCATCCGTTGTTACTAGTTGCCTCCATGGCATGACCGCGGCGGGGATTATCGTTACACTGGACTAATAACCAAACAAGTTATGCAGCAACCGGTTCCTCTATGACTACCAATGCCTTTGCCTTCGAGAAGGCCCTGACCAACAAGACCAAGAAAGACGTGCTCGCCGGGAAGATACTCGAGATGATCTTTACCGGCCTGCTGCGCGACGGCGATGTGATGCCAAGTGAGCGGGAGCTCGGCAACATGTTCGGCGTCAGCCGCGAAACGGTGCGCGGCGCGTTGGCAATCGTTGCCGCCTACGGCCTGATCAGCGTGTCCCACGGCGCCAAGACGCGGGTCAACCGCAACGAGGAGCTGTTACAGCGCTGTACGCAACTGTTGCCCGAACTCGGGTCGGTCGAGATCAACAACTACGATGTTGATTCTGTATTCGACAGTCGCCGGGTGATCGAGGCGGCGATTGCCCGCAAGGCCGCCGTGAACATCGATCGCAAGGGCTTGGCGGCATTGCGCAAACTGCTCGACCAGCAGAAGCAACTGTTCCAGGAGCCGGTGCACTTCCAGCTATCGGACAAGAACTTCCACAAGCTGATCTCGGAATACGCCGACAACGACATCCTGCTCAAATATACCGAAGACCTCTACGGTTACGGGCTGCACTTCCGCCGTCTGGTGATGCAGTCGGAAGGGGCGATCGAGCGCAGCTACCAGGAGCACGAGGCCATCTACCGGGCGCTGGAGGCAGGCAATCCCGAAGCGGCCGAACAGGCCATGCTGCAGCATATCGACAGCGTCTATTGCACGACCGTCGAGGCGATGCGGGGCTGCAGCTGAACGCCTGTTGCGCCCGATCACCGAATCCGACTCCATGCCCCGGACGAAACCGGACCGGTGCCATCTCCCTTCCGGTGCCCAGGTCGTGCCCTGGGACCGCGTGCTTTGCGGTCTGCCCTGACGGCTAATCATAAAGGCCCGTTGCCCGGCGGATAAAGCCGGCGTCTGCCGGCCGCAGTCCGGTTCAATCTGGGCTTTCAATTCCCATCGCTCCGGTTGGCCGGACCTCCGGCCCGGCCGCACAGGGTAGCCCGGACACGTCGTGCTCGTATTTCTGTGAATTTTCGGCGCTTGACCCATGCTTGAATGTACTGGTACAGTTACCGAACCAGTAGGCCAGAGCGGATTTGTAAATGGGCTGGCCGAGCAATCAACGAGAGGGGCTTTAGATGGTCAATGACAAGCCGACGGTCGCGCTGACACTGGGGGATCCGGCCGGTATCGGACCTGAGCTGATCGCCAAGCTGCTGAGCCGGGCACAGGTGCTGGATGCGGCGAAGGTGGTGCTGGTGGGCGATGATTGGTTGTGGCGGCAGGGGCAGGAGATCGCCGGCGTCAACGTCGAGGTGCAGCCGATCGGCTCCCTGGCCGAGGCGCGCGAGCTGGACGATTGCGGCAAGCCGCTGTTCCTGGCGCTGAACACGGTTTCCCCGGACGAGGTCGAAACCGGTGTCGCCAGGGCCTCGGGCGGCGCCTCGGTGCTGCGGGTGCTGGATCTGTGCCTGGCGGCGGTGCGCGACCGCCAGATCGATGCCATCTGCTTCGCGCCGCTGAACAAGCACGCGATGAAGCAGGCCGGCTTGAAGTTCGAGGACGAGCTGCACTACTTCGCCGACTTTCTCGGTGTCGAAAGCTTCTTTGCGAATTCAATACGCTGGGCGGGCTCTGGACCTCCCGGATCTCGTCTCACGTACCGCTCAAGGACGTACCGCTGTACCTCGACAAGGGGCGCATCAAGGAAGCCAGCCGGCTGATCCACCGCTCGCTGCAGGCGGCGGGGATCGTCGAGCCGCGGGTTGCGGTGGCGGCGCTGAATCCCCACGGCGGCGACGGCGGCGTCTGCGGTCGCGAGGAGATCGACATCATCGCACCGGCAGTGGCCGAGCTGAACGCCGAGGGGCTGCAGGTGCTGGGGCCCTTCCCGGCTGACACCATCTTCCTGAAAGCGCGCGACGGTGAGCTCGACGCCATCGTCACGATGTACCACGACCAGGGCCAGATTGCCATCAAACTACTCGGCTTCGAGAAGGGCGTCACCGTGCAGGGCGGCCTGCCGGTTCCGATTACCACGCCGGCCCACGGCACCGCCTACGACATCGCCGGCCAGAACCGCGCCAATGTCGAGGCGGCGCTGCAGGCCTTTAATATCGCCTGCCGGATGGGTGCCGCCTACCGCGCCCAGACCAACTGAGCAGCAACATGGAGAATCCATCGATGAAAATCACCAAAGTCCGGGCGCGCACCTTCGAGTGGAAAGGCCACACGGTCCCACCTCAGCCCCACTTCTGCTCCAATGCCATGGACCAGCTCTGGGACCGCGGCGACTCCATGGGCACCTTCCGCTTCCACGGCTGGACGGTGGTCGAGGTCGAAACCGATGACGGCCACGTAGGCATCGGCAACGTGGCGCTGGCGCCGCGCATCGCCAAGGCGATCGTCGATCAGTATCTGGCGCCGCTGGTGATCGGCCACGATCCCTTCGACTACGAATACCTGTGGCAGCGCATGTACCGCTCGACCCACGCCTGGGGACGCAAGGGCGTCGGGATGGCGGCGATTTCGGCGATCGACATCGCGCTCTGGGACCTGATGGGCAAGGCGACCGGCCGTCCGGTGTTCAAGCTCCTCGGCGGCCGCACCAAGGAGAAGATCCCCTGCTACGCCTCCAAGCTCTACCGCACCGACCTGAAGGAGATGCAGGAGGAAGCGCAGCGTTATCTGGATCAGGGCTTCAGCGCGATGAAGATGCGCTTCGGCTACGGTCCCAAGGACGGCCCGGAAGGCATGCGCAAGAACCTCGACAGCGTCGCGGCGGTGCGCGAGGTGATCGGCGACGACATCGACCTGATGCTCGAGTGCTACATGGGCTGGAACCTGGAATATACCAAGCGGATGCTGCCGAAACTGGAGAAGTTTGAGCCGCGCTGGCTCGAGGAGCCGGTGATCGCCGACGACATCGACGGTTATGCCGAACTGAACCAGCTGACTTCGATCCCGATCTCCGGCGGCGAGCACGAGTTCACCAGCTACGGCTTCAAGCAGCTGCTCTACAGGAAGGCGGTTTCGGTGATCCAGTACGACACCAACCGTGTCGGCGGCATTACCGCGGCACACAAGATCAACGCCCTGGCCGAGGCCTACAGCGTCCCGGTGATCCCCCACGCCGGCCAGATGCACAACTACCACCTGACCATGTCGACGCTGGCATCGCCGATGTCCGAGTTCTTCCCGGTACACGACGTCGAGGTCGGCAACGAGCTGTTCTACTACATCTTCGAGGGCGATCCCGAGCCGGACAACGGCTTCATCGATCTGGACGACGACAAGCCGGGTTTGGGGCTGTCGATCTCGGACAAGTATCTCGATCAGTTCAACATCATCGAGTGAGGAGGGCAGCATGAAAATCGTCCAGATCCGGCATTCCCGGGGCGTGCGGGCCGCGGTCGTCGAGAGCCGCGACCAGCTGCGTCTCGTCGACTTCGACGGCGGCACCTACGCGCTGGCGCAGGCCGCCATCGCCGCAGGCGTGCCGCTGGCTGAACTGATCGGCCGCCACCGCAGTCACGAGCTGCTCGATTACAAGCAGGTCATCGACCGGCAGCAGCTGCTGCCGCCGATCACCCATCCGGACCCGGCGCGCTGCCTGGTGTCCGGCACCGGCCTGACCCATCTGGGCAGCGCCAGCACCCGCGCCGAGATGCATGCCCAGGTGTCGGCCAAGGCGAGCGAGCAGACCGACAGCATGCGCATGTTCCAGCTCGGCCTGGAGGGGGCAAGCCCGGGACCGGCAAGTCCGGCGCCCAGCCCGAGTGGTTCTACAAGGGCGATGGCGACATCGTCATCGCGCCGGAGGCACCACTGCCGGTACCGGCATTCGCCGAGGATGCCGGCGAAGAACCCGAGCTGGTCGGGCTCTACGTCAATGCCGCTGACGGCACCCTGGCGGGTGGGCTTCGCGATCGGCAACGAGTTTTCCGACCATGTCACCGAGCGCGCCAACTACCTCTGGCTGGCGCATTCGAAGCTACGTGCCTGCAGTTACGGCCCGGAGCTGCTGATCGGCGACCTCCCGGCCCACCTGGAAGGGGAGAGCCGCATCGTGCGCGACGGCGAGGTGGTCTGGCGCAAGCCATTTCTGACCGGCGAGGAGAACATGGCGCACAGCATCGCCAACCTCGAACATCACCATTTCAAGTACCCGCAGTTCCGCCGTCCAGGCGACCTGCACGTGCACTACTTCGGTACCGCGACCCTGAGCTTTGCCGACGGCGTGAAAACCCGTGACGGGGATCGCTTCGAGATCGAGCTGCCGTCACTGGGTCGGGCGCTGCGCAATCCGCTGCGCTTCGCCGAGGCGCCAGGTTCGGTGGCGGTGGCCGGCGTGCTTTAGTTCCAACGTCCGCCGGTTCGTACCGGCGGACGTCAATACCCGCAACCATAACAACAAAGAGGTGCCCGAGATGATAACCAATACCCAACCTCTGAAAGCCCTGCTGATCGCCGCTGCGAGTGCCGCGGCACTCTCGTTCAGCCAGGTCTCCCTTGCGGAATGGAAGCTGACCTTCGCCCATGCCCACCCGGTCGAGGACTCGCAGCACCTGGCGGCCGAGCGCTTCGCCGAGCGCGTGGCCGAACGCACCAGCGGCGAGGTGACGGTCCGGATCTTTCCGAGCGGTCAGCTCGGCGACGATCCAGGCATGATCGCCGGCGTCCGGGGCGGCACCATCGATATCGAGCTGTCCGGCAACCCCTATTTCAGCGGCCTGGTCGGCGAACTCAACGTGCTGGACCTGCCGTTCCTGTTCGAGGATGCGGACCAGGCCTACCGGGTGCTGGACGGCTCGGTCGGCCAGGACCTGCTCGGCCGCATGGCCGACAAGGGCATCAAGGGGCTGGCGTTCTGGGAAATCGGCTTTCGCAACCTGACCAACTCGCGTCGTCCGGTCGAGGACGCCGCCGACATCAAGGGCCTGAAGTTGCGCACCACGCCGAACCCAGCCCATATCGCCGCCTTCAAGGCGCTGGGGGCCAATCCCACGCCGATGCCGTTCGCGGAACTCTTCACCTCGCTCGAGACCCGCACCGTCGACGGCCAGGAGAATCCGGTGACGCTGATCCGCTCGGCCAAGCTGCACGAGGTGCAGGAGCACCTGTCGCTGACAGCTCATGCCTATACCGCGGCGCCGCTGATCATGAACAAGGCCAGGTTCGACAGCCTGCCGGCCGAGTTTCAACAGGTGCTGGAGCAGGAGGCGCTGGCCGCGGCCCGGTATCAGCGCGAGCTGAACAACAGCCGCATGGCGGACGACCTCGCCTTCCTGAAGGCACAGGGCGTCAAGGTCGTGGAGCAGCCTGATCGGGCTTCGATGCGCGCCATCGCCGAACAGCCGGTGCGCGCGAACTTCATCGATAAGCACGGCCGTGAACTGCTCGATGCCGTGGAAAGAGCCAAGTGATGACTGCGTCGCAATCAGGGTCGCGCGAGCGCTTCCTGCGCAGCGGCCGGGACGACGATCTGCCGATTGTCGATGCACATACAGAATCGAGAGGGCGCTATGCTTTCTGTTAACACTCATTCCGGGGGCAAGGCGGCCGGGGCATCGCAATTGCCGGGTGCGCTCGGCCGCTCCGGCCCGGAGTTCAAGATGCAGCTGATAGACAAAGTGGCCAAGCTCACCGAGCGGCTGCTGAACGCGCTGATGGTGCTGGCGCTGGTCGCCATGATCGCGCTGGTGTTCGTCAACGTGGTGCTGCGCTACGGATTCAACAGCGGCATTTCGGTCAGCGTCGAGCTGTCGCGGTTTCTGTTCGTCTGGGTGACCTTCCTCGGCGCCGTCGTGGCGCTGCTGAAACAGCAGCACCTGAGCGTTACCACCCTGGTGGAGCAGCTGCCGTCCGCCGTGCAGCAGGTACTGCAGCGGCTGGTCACCCTCGCCATGCTCGGTTGCAGCCTGATGCTGACGGTCGGCAGCTACAAGCAGACGTTGCTGAACTGGGACAACCTTTCGCCGATCAGCGGCATCCCGGTCGGCGTCTTCTACCTGGCGGGCCTGCTGGCCGGCGTACTAATGTCGATCGTCCTGCTGTACCGGGTCTTCTTGCCAGCCGGTCCGGCCCTGCCCGAGGAGCACCAGTCATGACCATCACACTCTTCATCGGCTCGCTGCTCGGGGCCATCGGCCTCGGCGTGCCCATCGCCTTCGCGCTGCTCGTCAGTGCCGTGGTGCTGATGCTGCATCTGGGCATGTTCAACTCCCAGATCCTGGCGCAGAACCTGGTCAACGGGGCCGACAGTTACACCTTGCTGGCGATTCCGTTCTTCCTCGTCGCCGGCGAGGTGATGTCCCGCGGTGGCCTGTCCAATCGTATCGTCGTACTGGCGATGAGCCTGGTCGGGCATCGCAAGGGGGTTGGGCTTCGTCGCCATCTTCGCCGCCATCATCATGGCCAGCCTGTCCGGCTCGGCGGTGGCCGATACCGCGGCGCTGGCCAGCATGCTACTGCCGATGATGCGCCAGGCCGGCTATCCGCTGGGGCGCTCGTCCGGCCTGATGGCGGCCGGTGGCATCATCGCGCCGATTATTCCGCCGTCGATCCCGCTGATCATCATCGGTGTCGCCGGTGGCATCTCGATCAGCAAGCTGTTCCTGGCCGGTATCGTGCCGGGGCTGATCATGGGTGTCACTCTGGTGCTGATGTGGCTGCTGATGACCCGCAGAGAAGATCTGGTGGTGGCCGAAAAGGCGAGCGGCCGCGAGCGACTCAAGGCGCTGCGTGACAGCTTCTGGGCGATATTGCTGCCGGTAATCATCATCGGCGGCATCAAGACAGGCGTTTTTACACCGACCGAAGCCGGTGTCGTGGCGGCTGTCTATGCCATCTTCGTCGCCACCGTCGTCTACCGTGAGCTCAACCTGGCGCAGCTGTACGAAGTGTTGGGCCAGGCGGCGCGCAGCACCGCCATCGTGATGTTCCTGGTGGCGGCGGCAATGGTCGCGTCCTGGCTGATCAGCATCGCCCAGCTGCCGCTGATGGTCGCCGACATGCTGGCACCGCTGGCGGACAATCCGCGGCTGCTGATGCTGGCGATCATGGGCGTGGTGCTGGTGGTCGGCATGGTCATGGATCTGACGCCAACCATTCTGGTGCTGACGCCGATCCTGATGCCGATCGTCCAACTGGCGGGTATCGACCCGGTCTACTTCGGCATCCTGTTCGTGCTGAACTGTTCGATCGGGCTGATCACACCGCCGGTCGGCAACGTACTGAACGTCATCACCAGTGTCGGCAACATCAAGTTCGAAAAGGCGGTGGCCGGCGTCTTCCCCTTTGCCCTGGCCTACGTCGCCATCCTGCTGCTGTTCGTCGCCTTCCCGCAGATCATTATCGCGCCGATGCAGTGGCTGGCCGGCTGAAACCGAGCACCCCCGGCGGTGGCCGGCGCTCCGGCGTCGGTTGCCGCCTCTTACCACCAACAAGAGAGAGAACGATGAAAGCAACAATAAAAGCCTTCACCTTCGCCGCCCTGACGGCCCTGTCGATGACCCAGGCCCAGGCCGCCATCGAACTGAAACTGGCCCATGCGGCACCGGATTCCGATACCCAGCAGGTCGCGGCCGAGCGCTTCGCCGAACTGGTGAAGGAGCGGACCGGCGGTGAGGTCGAGGTCAAGATCTTCGGCAACAGCGTGCTGGGCGGCGACCAGCAGATGATCGCCGGGGTGCGCAGCGGCACCATCGATATCGAGATGTCCGGCAACCCGAACTTCGCCGGCCTGGTGCCCGAGCTCGGCGCTTTCGACCTGCCCTATATCTTCGGCGATCGCGAGCAGGCTTACCGGGTGCTCGACGGCGAGGTCGGCCAGAATGCCCTGGGCCTGGTGGAGAATGTGGGCATGAAGGGGCTGGCATTCTGGGAAGTGGGCTTTCGCGCCATGACCAATTCCAAGCACCCGATCAGGACCCCGGACGACGTCAAGGGGCTGGTGATGCGCACCAATTCCAACAAGTCGCTGATCGAGGCCTTCTCGCTGCTCGGCGCCAACCCGGTGCCGATGCCGATCGGCGAGCTCTATACGGCGCTGGAGACCCGCACCGTCGATGCCCAGGACCACCCGATCGGCATCGTCTGGTCGGCCAAGTTCCATGAGGTGCAGAAGTACCTGTCGCTGACCAACCAGGCCTATACCTCGCTGATCATGGTTATGAACAAGGAGCGCTTCGACGACCTCGCGCCCGAGTACCAGCAGGCGGTCCTGAGCGCTGCACGCGAGGCCGGCCAGTACCAGCGCGAGCTCAATGTCGAGCAGGAGAAGGAGATCATCGCCCAGCTGCGGGCCGGCGGCATGGAAATCGAGGAGAACGTCGATACCGCCGCCTTCCAGGCCGTGATCAAGCCGACCTGGGATACCTATATCGAGGCCAACGGCCGCGAATGGATCGATGCCATTACCGCGGCGGCCCAGTAACACCAACGCCAACCACCGGGCCCAGCGCGTCAGTGGGCCCGGCCTTTGAGAGGTCAAGATGAGCGCCAAGGAACTCCTGATACTGAACCAGAAATGCGCCCATACGCTGAGCGGCTACGATGCCCGCAGCGGCGAGGAGCTGCACAGCATCCGCCTGCCGGACTACCCCCACGAATTCGTCGTCGACTCCAGCGGGCGCTATGCCTTCGTCGGCCACTACGGCATCCTCGGGGCCGATTGCATCGGCGACCAGGGCGGCTGCTCGGTGTTCGTGATCGACCTGCAGACCTTCGAGCAGGTCAACACGCTGAGCACTTGGCCCTACTACCGCATCCACGGCCTGGGGCTGGACGACCGGGACCGCCTCTACGCGATGAGCGAGGGCCACAACACCCTGCTGCTGTTCAGCGACCCCCTCAATCAGACGGCGCCGGACCTGGCCGTCGCTTCCGGCGGCTACAAGACCCACCTGTTCGCGCTGAGCCGCAACGGCGAAACCGCCTATGGCATCAACCTGCTGAGCAATACCGTCAGCAAGTTCAAGCCCCACGATCCGACGATCGCGCCGGTGGCGATGATCCCGGGGCGCAAGCCGGAGGGCAACTGCCTGTCTGTGGACGAGCGCACCCTGTTCGTCAGCAACCGCACCGACAACAGCATCGTCGCCATCGATGTCGAGTCGATGCAGGTGCGCGACCGGGCCGATACCGGCATCGATCCGACGCGGATCTACAGCGATCCGAAGCAGCGCCTGATCGTCACCAACTACGGCGAGAACTCGCTGTCGCTGTTTGATCAGCAGCTCAACGCCCTCGGCCGCATCGAACTTGATCACATTCCCATCGCGCTGAGCTTCCATCCCAATGGCGAGCAGGCGTTCGTGTCGTTCAAGGGCGACCGCATCGGCGTGCTGAACCTCGAGTCGGGGCGGGTCGAACGCTACTTCCCGACCCGCGCCGAACCCGACGTCTCCTTTCTGCTGGTGCGGGACTGATCCATGAGCGAGGCGCAACGGCTGATCGATGCCCACCACCACTTCTGGGCGCTCGACGGAAAGATCGACTATCCCTGGCTCGGCGATGCGCCGGTGGCGGATTTCTTCCTCGGCGACTACAGCGCAATCCGGCGGCCCTTCCTGCCGCAGGACCTGCGCCGGCGGGTGCCGGACGGCTACCGGCTGCTCGGTTCGGTGCATTGCGAAGCCGAAGCGGCCCGCGGTCAGGCCTGCGACGAGACCCGCTGGATCTCGCGGCTCGCCGCCGACCGGGACTGCCGTCGGCCCATGTCGGCTGGGCCGCGTTCGGCAGCGACGACTGCGCGGCCCAGCTGGACCGCCAGCTGCAATCGCAGCTGTTTCGCGGCGTGCGGGCCAAGCCGGTCACCGCCAGGACGCCGGACGAGCTGCCCGCCATGCGCAACAGGCCCGGCAGTCTGCAGGACGAGCGCTGGTGTTCCGGGCTGGCGCTGCTTGTCGAGCGCGATCTGAGCTGGGACCTGCGGGTGCCGGCCTGGCACCTGGCCGAGGCGGCCGAGCGGCTGCAGCAGCACCCGACGTTGACGGTGATCCTCAACCACTGCGGCCTGCCCTGGGATCGCACCGCAGCCGGGCTCGAACAATGGCGCCAGGGCTCAAGGCGCTCGCCGCCAACGACAGGGTCT
Source organism: Marinobacterium aestuariivivens (assembly GCF_042661465.1). NCBI lineage: Bacteria > Pseudomonadati > Pseudomonadota > Gammaproteobacteria > Oceanospirillales > Oceanospirillaceae > Marinobacterium > Marinobacterium aestuariivivens. The sequence continues at coordinate 4,477,382 of NZ_JBHSWE010000001.1, forward strand.
GCGTCAAGCTGTCGGAACTCGGCACGCAGGGGCGTGCTTGGCATGCAGGGGACAACCTGGCGCTGCTGTGCGACCTGATCCGCATCTTCGGCCCGGAGCGCTGCCTCTACGCCAGCAATGCGCCGGTGTCGGGGCTGCAGGTGAGTTACCGCGACTGGCTGGGGCTGGTGGAGGAGGCGATCCGCCGCACCGCACCCGGGGCGCGCGACGCCATCCTCTGGCGCAATGCGCTGCACTGGTACCGCCTGGATCCCGTGGTGCTCGCGCTCGATTCGTAGGGTGCCGGTAAGCGAAGCGCACCGCACCGCCATTGCAATGGTCCGGTTCGCGTTGCGCCCCAGATATTTGCTCCTTGCAATATCAGGACTTCCGCCGTCCATGGTGGTGACCTGCATCCTACGGCGAACTCGAGCGCCTCCAATGCAGCGAAACGTGCCGCAGATTCCCGTATTTTTAACCGCCTTAGAACAGGAGACGACAAGGTGATAGAGCTAACTGGACACAATCTGATCGGCGGCCGCGAGGTCGCCGGCACCCGAGAAGGCATCCGTGCCATCAATCCGGCGACCGGCGAGGCGCTGGGGCCGGACTTTCCGGGCCTCGACGGCGCCGCTGTCGCCGACGCCTGCGTACTGGCCTGGGAAGCCTTCCGCGAATACCGCAACAGCTCGCCGGCGGTTCGGGCCGCCTTTCTCGAGACGATTGCCGATCGCATCGAGGCGCTCGGCGATCAGTTGATCGAACGGGCGATGCAGGAGACCGGCTTGCCGCGGGCGCGGCTGGAAGGGGAGCGCGGCCGTTCCTGCAACCAGCTGCGGCTCTTCGCCGGCGTCGTGCGTGACGGCCGCTACCTCGATGCCCGCATCGACCCGGCGCTGCCGAACCGTGCGCCGCTGCCGCGGCCGGATCTGCGTTACAACCTGATCGCGCTCGGCCCGGTGGCTGTGTTCGGCGCCAGCAACTTTCCGCTGGCGTTCTCGGTGGCCGGCGGCGATACCGCCTCGGCGCTGGCCGCCGGCTGTCCGGTGGTGGTCAAGGCCCATTCGGCCCATCCGGGCACCTCGGAGCTGGTCGGCCGCGCCGTGCAGCAGGCGGTGCGTGACTGCGACCTGCCGGACGGCGTCTTCGCGCTGCTCTACGGCGCCGGCAACGAGATCGGCACCGCCCTGGTCGCCGATCCCCATATCAAGGCGGTGGGCTTCACCGGCTCGCGCCGCGGCGGCACGGCGCTGATGCAGGTGGCCCAGAACCGTCCGGAGCCGATCCCGGTCTATGCCGAGATGAGCAGCATCAATCCGGTCTACCTGCTCCCCGGCGTGCTGAGCGAGCGCGGCAAAGCGGTGGCCGAGGCCTTCGTAGCGGCGCAGCAGATGGGCGCCGGGCAGTTCTGCACCAGTCCGGGCCTGGTGCTGGCGCTGGACGGCGAGCCCCTGGATGCCTTCCTCGATCATGCCGCGGCACGGATCGCGGCGAGCCCGTGCCAGACCATGCTGACGCCGGGGATCCACCAGGCCTTCGAGCAGGGCCTCGCCGCCCTCGAGGCCCATCCGGCCGTCACCACCCAGGCCCGGGCGTGCCCGGCCGACGGGAACAACCAGTGCCGGGCCGGGCTCTTCGTCGCGGCAGCGGCCGATTTTCTGGCCGACGAACGCCTGGCGGCCGAAGTGTTCGGTGCCTGCACCCTGGTGCTGCGTTGCCGGGATGCCGCCGAGATGCTGCAGCTGACCCGGGCGCTGGAAGGGCAGTTGACCGCGGCGATCCATAGCGGTGCCGGGGACGAGGCCCTGGCCCGGGAACTGGTCGGCGAGCTCGAGCTCAAGGTCGGGCGCGTGCTGTTCAACGGCTTCGGCACCGGCGTTGAGGTGTGCCAGGCAATGGTGCACGGTGGCCCCTTCCCGGCGACTTCCGACAGCCGCACCACCTCGGTCGGCGCAGCGGCGATCCAGCGCTTCGTGCGCCCGGTCTGCTATCAGGACGTCCCGGACGCCCTGTTGCCGCCGGCACTGCGGCAGGACAATCCGCTGGGCGTACCGCGTCTAGTGAACTGCCGGGCGGAGTAGGCGCCGAACCCGTAGCGACCACCTGAAGTTGGTCGCTACGGGGGCAAAGGACGCACTTCTAATCACCGTATCTCCGATACACGCGGACTCGACTTTTCGCTTGCGAGGGAATATGCAATTCGTCGTAACAGCCTATGATTTTCAAGATGCAGAAGCCATTGACCGCCGGCTGGCGATGCGCAAAGCGCACCTCGCCGGTATCACCAGGATGGTGGAATCCGGCAACTTCCTCAGCGGAGGCGCCATCCTGGACGAGTCAGGGAAGATGATCGGGTCCTCTGCGCATGTAGAGTTTGCCACCAGGGTAGAACTGGAGAGTTGGCTGAAGAGTGATCCCTATGCCAGCGGCAGGGTGTGGGACAGAGTCGACGTACGGCCGATCAAACTGCTGTCGTGCACCAAGCCCTAGCGATGCTCAAGCGTCTGTTCCTGCCGCTGGGGCTGGTGCTGGCCTTTCTGCTCGCCTGGCTGGAACCCGCCTGGGGCCAAGCGGGCAGGCAGGCGGGCCTGGTGCCCTGGGTGGTGGTGGTGATCTTCCTGGTCAACGGCTACCAGATCCGGCTGGCCGAGTTGCCGCGTGACAGGGGCTTCGTCAAGGCGTTGCTCGCCACGGCGGTCATCAGTCTGCTGCTGGGCCCTGGCTCGGACTGCTGAGCGCCCAGTTGCTGGCGCTGCCCGCCGGGGCTTTGCTGGGGCTGGTGTTGATCGCGACGGTGCCGCCGACGCTGTCGAGCTGCATCGTTCTGACGCAGCTGGTCGGCGGGTTCACGGTCTGGGCGCTGATGTTGTCGCTGGCGCTGAACCTGGCCGGGGTGTTGAGCATGCCGCTGATGCTGGCGCAGGTACTCGAGAGCGGTGATCATATCCGCATCGACCCCGTGCCGCTGTTGCGCCAGCTCAGCCTGATGGTGCTGCTGCCGTTCCTGGCCGGCATCCTGCTGCAATCCCGGCGCCCCGTCAGATCCGATCTGCCGCTGTTCCAGTACCTGCCCTCGGGCTGCATCGTGCTCGGCGTCTGGATGGCGATGTCCGACTCGGCCGCGGTCTTCCGCCATCTCGAACTCGCGCTGCTGCTGCAGATAGCGCTGGCCGGACTGCTGCTGCATCTGCTGCTGATGACGCTGTGCTGGTGGAGCGGGCGACTGCTCCGAATTGGCTGGCAGGGCAGGGTGGCGATGGCGCTGGCCGGCTCGCAGAAAACGTTGCCGGTGGCGATCAGCCTGCTGGCGGTGCTGGAGGGACCGATCGGCGAGGCGCTGCTGGTCTGCGTGATGTTTCATTTCCTGACGCTGTTCGCCGATGCGCTGATCGCGCCACGGCTGCCCGGCGGCCGGGCATTCGGGGCCTGACTTGCACATGTTCGGCTCCCTGTCACGTCGCGATGTCGCCAGGGCCCCGCTGCTGGCTGTCAGCAGCGGGCGTCTCTGCCGGTCCGGCCTCGCCCTGTAGCGAGAGGGGTCAAAGAGTGCTTTCGCGCCGGCAGATGCTGAAACCGACGTCGATCTGGCGCGGCCCCTGCCGGCCCTGCAACCGGTCCAGAAGGCACTGAGCGGTCGTGCGGCCCATGTCGTAGCGGGGAATCGAAACCGTTGTCAACGACGGCGCGATGGCGCTGGCGAACTCGAGATCGTTGAAGCCGCAGATCGCCAGTTGACGGGGGACCTGGATGCCCCGGCGCTGGCATTCGAAGATGGCGCCGGCGGCCAAGTCGTCGTTGCTGAAAAAGAGCGCATCGATTTCGCCGTGACGGGCGACCAGTTGGGTCATCAGGTCGGCCCCCAGCTGGAAGGAGGTATTGGACAGACTGGTCAGCACATAGCGGTCCGGGTCCTGGCCACGCTCCAGCATGGCTTCGCGGTAGCCTCGCAGGCGCCGCTGAGACCGCTTGTCCATGCGGGCGCCGATGAACCCGATATGTCGATACCCCTGCTCGAACAGATAGTCGGTCATGGCACGACCGGCTGCCAGGTGTGAGATGCCGACATTCATGTCCAGCGGGTTGTCGCCTAGTTCCATGGTCTGGACGATGGGCACCCCGGCCCGCTTCAGGCGCTGGTGGGTCTGCTCGGACTGATCGATACCGGTAATGATGATGCCGTCCGGGTTTTGCGCCAGCATCATCTCGATCAGCTCTTCCTCCTCGCCCTCAGAATAGTGGCTGTTGGCCAGCATGGTGCGATAGCCCGCTGGTTGCAGGCAGTCATGGATGCCGTCGAGCAGGTCCGCGAACACCGCGTTCGACAGCGACGGGAAGATCACCGAGATGATTTTGGTTTCGGACGAAGCCAGGGCGCGGGCGGCCTGATTGGGAATGTAACCAAGTTCACGGACGGCGCGGTCGATCCGAACACGCAGTTTCTCGGAAACCTGCTGGGGGTTTTTCAGGGCCCGCGAGACGGTAATGGCGCCGACGCCGGCCCGGGCGGCGACATCCGCCAGGGTGACCCGACCGCTGCCACGTCGTGTCGAGCTTTTTGGTTTCTGGTCCATGTGATCCTGTGGAAAAGCGTTGTATCTCGGTCGCCCAGACCTCGGTACAGCCTCTCCTGGGCGGCGGGCCGAAGTGCCGGGCAGGCTCATGCTAGCGAATACTGTTTGATAGCGCAATCAATCCATGGGAATGACCTTACCGTCAGCTTTTTGAGATTGGTTGACAGCGCTACCATATGTGTTACCGTAGTGTTTCCGGTTGAGGGTTGATCTGCATGTTTATATGTAGAGCGTGAAATGGTAGCGCAACCTTTCGGTCGGGTTTCTGCAGCCCCTTCGGCGAAAAAGCCGAATCCCGTCGTTGAAGGGGCCTTTTTCCATAAAAAAACAATCAGGTGGAAACAATGCGTTTATCGTTGAAAAAATATTTCAAGCACGGGCTCTGTATGGCGGCACTGGCCGGCAGCCTGGCGGTGGCGTCGGTCGAGGCGGCGCAATACAGCTGGACCATCCAAACCTCCGCTCAGGCGGGCGACAACTTTTTTGCCATTGAAAAGGCCTGGGCTGAACGGGTTGGCGTGATGACCGATGGACGGGTCAGCATCAACCTGGTACCGGTCAACTCGGTGGTTCAGTACAACGAGACTCTGGAGGCGGTCGGCACTGGGATTCTTCAGGGGCATATTACGGATCCCTCCTACTTCAGCGGAAAGGATGCAGCTTTCGCCATGTTGGGTAACCTTGTGGGTGCCTGGAGTCATCCCTCCCAGATGATCAAATTCATGGAGTACGGCGGCGGCAAGGGGGCCTACAACAAACTCGTCAATCCCTATGGTCTGCAGTTCATCGGTGCGGCTTCCACCGGTGTAGAGGCCTTTGTCTCGAAAAAACCGATTCGTTCGGTAGCGGATTTCAAAGGGGTCAAGATGCGTGCTCCTGAAGGGATGGTTCAGGAAGTCTTCGCCGCAGTGGGGGCTTCCCCGGTCAATCTGCCCGGTTCCGAAGTGTATACCTCGCTCGACAAGGGTGTGATCGATGCAGCGGACTACACGGTCTTTTCCACCAATCAGGCGCAGGGGTTGCACAAGTTTGCGAAATACCCGCTTTATCCCGGTTTCCATTCCATGCCAACGCTGGTGGTTTCGCTGAATAAACAGCTCTGGGATGACCTGCCCAAGGACTTGCAGGAAATCATTACCGTCTCAGTGCGTGATTTTAGCCGCGATATGGTCCAGCAGTTGGAAATGCTGGATACGAAAGCGGTCGTCGAGGCGAAAAATGACCCCGATATCGAAGTGATCAACTGGTCCGAGGCCGAGCGCAACAAGTTCCGCAAGGTGGCTCAGGGTCAGTGGGCCAATTGGGCGTCGCGTTCCGAAATGGCAACCGAGGTATACGAGAAGGTCTCAGAATTTCTCGTGAGCCAAGGGTTGTTGGATTAACAGCCGTTCTGCAATCGTGTCGTACAAGGCCCCTATCGGCGCTGCTGTTCGCAGGGGCCTTATAACTATAAGAGGTTTGACATGCAGGTACAGCCAATCCCCGAAAAGATCCTGCCAGAGCATGAGCGGATGGAATTCTCTTCCAAAACGCAGTGTGAAGTTTCCGTCGAGCCAACCGACTACGACCACCTTGATAATGTGGTGTTCAGTACAGGTCTGGACCGTTGGATCGACAGGGTCGGTAATGTGATTTCACTGGCATTCCTGGTCAGTGTTGTGATCAGTTTCTATGAAATCCTGAGCCGTTACCTGTTCGACGCGCCCACCATCTGGGTGCATGAAACCACCATTATGATATGTGCTCTGTGTATGGCTTACGGCGGCGCCTATTGTCTTGCGCGGGACAGTCATATCCGGATCAGGATTATCTACGATGCCTTGGGGCGTCGGGGGAAGCGGATGCTCGATGTTTTCAACGGTCTGCTGTCCCTGTTCTACTGCGCACTCATCGCTTATGCCGCTTTCGTTCTGGCCGAAAAGGCATTGTTCACCCTGGCGGCCAGCTTCGACTGGAAACGACAGGTTCGGCCTGGGATCCGATATATCCCGCCCTGGTCAAGTCCGGGCTGTTCCTGGTGCTGCTGCTTATGAGCCTTCAGAGTCTGTTGCACCTGGCTAAAGCCCTAACGCGTCCCGAAAAAGGGTGAATGGCATGTTTGATTTCGCGTCTATAGGTATTGAAACGGCTTCCTATCTGATGATGGGCAGTATTCTTGCCCTGCTGGTGACCGGTTTGCCGCTGGCATTTATTACCGGCCTTATTGCCCTGGTGTTTGCATTGGCCTGGTTCGGTCCTATGTCCATCCCACTGGTCACCACAAGGGTCTACAGCTTTATCAACGAATATGTGCTGATCGCCATTCCGATGTTTGTACTCATGGCATCGATACTGGACCGTTCCGGGATCGCCAAGGATCTTTATAACACCATGCGAGTGTTTGCCGGCCAGTTGCGCGGTGGGGTCGCTGTACAAACCCTGGTCGTGGCGATATTCCTGGCCGCGATGTCCGGCATTATCGGCGGTGAAATCGTACTGCTCGGTCTCCTCGCCCTGCCTCAGATGCTGAGGCTCGGTTATGACCGCCGGCTTTCTATCGGTACCGTCTGTGCCGGAGGTTCCCTGGGTACGATGGTACCGCCAAGTATCGTGCTGATCATCTACGGATTGACGGCCAACGTGTCGATCAGTGAACTCTTCATCGCCACGATCTTTCCCGCCATGTTGTTGGGCTCGCTCTATATCGCTTACATCCTGATCCGGTGTTATCTGAACCCGAACATGGGGCCTGCCGCCGCCAGGGAGGAGCTTGAGATCAGCTGGTCCGACAAGCTCAGGATGATCAAGGGTGTCGTCTTGCCGGTGTTGGTCGCAATCTGGGTGCTTGGCAGTATTTACGCCGGGGTAGCTTCGGTCACCGAGGCTGCGTGCATGGGGGTTGTGGGGGTTATCGTATCGACCTGGCTGCGGAAGGAACTCAATTGGACAATGATTCGCGACAGTCTGCGGCAGACACTCAATACCTGCGGCATGATTATCTGGATCGGTATCGGCGCCAGCGCTTTGGTCGGTGTTTACAATCTGATGGGTGGCAACCGTTTTGTCGAGTCGGTGATTCTGGGTCTGGATGTGGCGCCGGTCGTCGTTGTGCTGATCATGATGGCGATTTTGCTGATCCTGGGTCTGTTCATGGACTGGATTGGGATCGCGCTGCTGACGATGCCGATATTTGTACCCATTGTCATATCGCTGGGTTACAACCCCATCTGGTTCGGTATCCTTTTTTCCATGAATATGCAGGTATCTTATATCAGCCCTCCATTCGGACCGGCCGCTTTTTATCTGAAAAGCGTCGCGCCGCCTTCGATCAGCCTGAAAGAGATATTCATGTCCATGTGGCCTTTTATTCTGCTGCAACTTATTGCATTGGGTCTGGTATTGACATTTCCCGGAATAGCGCTGTGGCTGCCCGGTATCGAGTATTGAGGTTGAAAACGAACAAGTTTTCGTCAGCTTATCTGATCAAAATTTTTTAAATTCGTCGTTTCAGTCCATGTCCATGCGCCAGCCGGCGTAGGGCATCGGCACGGCTGAGGAAATTCATCTATGAACGATTTTAACGAAGAAACGCTAGAAGTCGCGGTTATCGGTTTGGGTTCAATGGGAATGGGCGTAGCCAGGTCTCTACTCCGGTCGGGTATAACGACCCGGGGATTCGATCTGAACCCGGAAGCCCTTGATGAGTTCGCAAAAGCCGGGGGCGATGTCGCGTCCGATCTCGCGGATACCGTCCGAACTTGTCGTGTCGTCATTCTGATGCTAGTGAATGCTGAACAGTGCGACAGCGTACTGTTTGGCGAGGGCGGCATGGCCGAGGCGATTCCCCAAGGCAGCGTGGTCCTGCTCGGCAGTACGACCTCCGCCAGCTACGCCAAGGCGTTGGATCGGAAGCTCCAGGCGCACGGGCTGAAAATGATCGATGCCCCCGTTAGTGGCGGTGCGGTCAAAGCTTCGGTGGGCGAGCTATCGATCATGGCATCCGGCGAACCGGCGGCATTCGACATCTGCGGGCCGGTTTTCGAGGCGATTGCCGCCAAAATCTACCCTGTGGGCGACGAGGTCGGTGCTGGAGAAACGGTCAAAATGATTAACCAGTTGCTGGCCGGCGTGCACATTGCCTCGGCCGCCGAAGCGATGGCACTGGGTATGAAAGCCGGGCTGGATCCCGACATGGTGTTCGAAATTATCTCCAACAGCGCCGGCTCATCCTGGATGTTCCAGAACCGTGTACCCCATATTCTGCAAGGCGATTACTCACCGAAAAGCATGGTCGACATCTTTGTCAAGGATCTGGGCATCGTGCTCGACGCCGGTAAGGAAATGAAATTTCCGTTGCCGATTGCCGCCAGTGCTCACCAGCAATTCCTGAGTGCCAGTGCGGCCGGATACGGTAAAGAAGATGACGCGGCCGTGATCAAGGTCTATCCGGGTATTGAACTGCCCAAGAAGCAGTGAGGAGCTAATCATGTCTGTGCTTTTAGGTTGTATTGCCGACGATTTTACCGGGGCCACGGATCTGGCGAGCTTTCTGGTTGCATCCGGAATGCGCACGGTGCAGCTGCTGGGTATCCCGCAGGCGGAAGTGGACCTCGAGACGGCCGATGCCGTGGTGATTGCGCTCAAGTCACGCACCCAGGACAGCCGTGATGCCGTATCTGAGTCGCTGGCGGCCCTCGAATGGTTGCGACGACAGGAGTGTGAACAGTATTACTTCAAGTACTGCTCGACCTTCGACTCGACCGATAAGGGTAATATCGGCCCGGTTACCGATGCGTTGCTGGCGGCGCTGGGCGAGACCTTTACCATTGCCTGCCCGGCTCTGCCGGTCAACGGCCGGACCGTTTACAACGGTTATCTTTTCGTCAATGGGGTGCTGTTGAATGAGAGTGGTATGGAACAGCATCCGTTGACCCCGATGACCGATGCCAATCTGGTTCGCGTGCTCGATTCCCAGACTGAGGGCAAGGTCGGCCTGGTGGCGCAACCTGTGGTCGGCGAGGGCGCCGAGGCCATCCGGGATAGGCTTCGGGAGCTGGCGGGAGAGGTGCGTTATGCCATTTTGGATACCCTGGATCGGGAGAATCTGTTGGCGATCGGCCATGCCTGCAGTGAGCTGAAGCTCCTGACCGGCGGGTCCGGGCTGGCCATTGGGCTGGCCGACAACTACGAGGCCAAGGGGTTGTTTCGTAAAAGCGGCGATTCGGCGCAACTGGTCAAGGTCGCCGGCGAAGCCGTCGTGCTGTCCGGAAGCTGTTCCAGAGCAACCCGTGATCAGGTCGCAGAATTCCAGAGGACTCAACCCTCGTACAAGGTGGACCCTCTGTCTTTGCATCAGGGGACGCAGAGCGCAGAGCAGGTGGTGCAGTGGTATTTGGAGCAGCGCGACCAGGGGCCGGTGCTCATTTATGCCACCGATCATCCGGATGCGATCAGGCATTGTCAGGACGAGTTGGGAAGAGCAAGGGCCGGCGAACTGGTCGAGCGGTTGATGGCCGACGTGGTGAAGCAGCTTGGTGCGTTGGGTGTTAACAAATTCGTTGTCGCCGGGGGAAACATCGGGTTCCGTGGTGCAGGCCCTGGGCGTCGGTGCGTTGAAGATCGGGCCGACAATTGCGCCGGGGGTGCCGCTGACGCAGACCCTGGGCGACCGACCGAAGCTGCTGGCGCTTAAGTCCGGCAATTTTGGTGACAGGGACTTTTTCGCCAAGGCACTGGAGATGATGCAGTGAATACGAACGATAGTAAGCTTCGGGAGCAGATCGCCTATTTCGGCCGCTCGATGTTCGAGCGCGGCCTGACGGCGGGAAGCTCCGGCAATATCAGCGTGCGCCTCGACGATGGCTGGCTGATGACCCCGACCAATTGCTGTCTGGGCAATCTTGATCCTGCGGATATTTCACGCCTGACGCGGAGTGGGGTGCTGGTGTCGGGCAAAGCGCCGTCAAAGGAATTCTTTTTGCACGAGGCCTTCCTCGACAGGAGGCCGACGGATCGTGCCGTGGTGCATTTGCATTCGACCTATGCCACGGCTGTTTCCTGTTTGCCGGATGTCGATCCGCGGAACGTGCTGCCGCCGTTGACGCCCTATTCGATCATGCGTTTCGGCAAGGTGGCCCTCACGCCTTACCATCGTCCCGGTGACAAGCGCTTGGGTGATGAAATTTCCATCGTGGCGGCCGAACACCGTGCAGTCCTGTTAGCCAATCACGGTCCGATCGTGGCTGCAAAAGATCTCGAGTCCGCCGTCTATGCCGCAGAGGAGCTGGAAGAGACCGCGAAACTGTTCTTGTTATTGCAGGGACAGCGACCCCGCCTGCTGACGCCCGAGCAGGTCGCGGAACTCGAGCGAGTATTCGGGGAAAAGGAGGACGATCGTGCCAAAACTTGCTGCTAATCTCTCGATGCTGTTCAACGAAGTGCCGTTCCTGGATCGCTTCGAAGCGGCCGCCATGGCGGGCTTTGAGGCGGTCGAATACCTCTTTCCCTACGACTACGAGGTCGCGGACCTTAGGCAGCGCCTAAATCGGTTCGATCTCAGTCAGGCCCTATTCAATGCGCCGCCCGGTGACTGGGCAGCGGGCGAGCGGGGCATCGCCTGCCTGCCCGGCCGTGAGCGGGAGTTCATGGAAGGGATCGAGCAGGCGCTCGAGTATGCCGCCGTACTGGGCAATCGGCATATTCATGTGATGGCGGGACGGGTGCCCGACCACCTCGCCTACGACGAAGCCCATGGCTGCTATGTCGACAACCTGCGACGTGCCGCACAACGGGCCCGGCAGGAGGCGGTTACGCTGCTGATCGAGCCGATCAACTACGTCGACATGCCAGGCTATTTCATCAGTCTGCAGGAGGACGCCGTCGCCCTGATCGACGAGATCGATGAGCCGAATGTGCGCCTGCAGTTCGACTGTTACCACTGTCAGATCATGCAGGGCAACGTCATCGAGACCTTCCGCAACCTGCTGCCTTACATCGGTCATCTGCAGATCGCCGGGGTTCCCGGACGGCACGAGCCGGATATCGGTGAACTCCATTACCCCTATATTTTCGAGCAGATCGAAGCCTCCGGTTATGACGGCTATATCGGCTGCGAATACCATCCGCGTGCGAACACGGTGGCGGGGCTCGGCTGGCTTCAAGCCGCAATGGCATCAGACCCGGCCTGAGCCAGGCCGGGAATCATAACCCTGTAATCAGGAGAGCTAGAATGAAACTGCACAAGACAATAAAAACAACGCCTATGCTGTTCGGCCTGGCCCTGGCGGCCTTCCAGGGCCAGGCTGCGCAGGCCGGTGAAATTCGGCATTATTCGTACCCCTCGGACATGCTGGATCGTGCCTATACCTACAATATCTATCTCCCGGACGGCTACGACAAGGCGGACAGGGTCCGCTACCCGGTGATCTATGCGCTGCACGGCTCGGGCGGCGACGAGTACAACTGGACCCGCAAGGGCAGAAAGTTCGGCGGCCTGACCCATATCGAGGCAGAATTGGACCGGCTGATCGCGGATAAACAGCTGCAACCGAGCATTGTCGTCTTTCCCGGGGCTTACCAATCCTGGTGGATCGACGGCCTGAAGGAGCCGGCGATGACGGCGTTCGTCGACGAGTTCGTCCCGCGGATCGAAAAGGAATGGAAGGGCATCGGCGGCAAGGGCGGCCGCGCCCTGGTTGGGCTGTCGATGGGGGCCTACGGGGCCCTGAACCTGTCGCTGCGTTATCCGGAACGGTTCGCCGCGGCGGCGTTGCTGAGCCCCTCGGTTTTTTCGAAGGAGGGCGAGGTACCCGAAAACAACAACGTCGCCAAGCAGGACGCCTTCGTCGACCAGGGCCGCTTCGACAAGGGGCTCTATGGACAGAATCACTACAGCAATTATCTGGACGGCTACCGGGACAGGGCCTCTCCGGTAGCGTTCTATATCTCCGGCGGCGACAGCGACAAGTACGGCGTGGCGCAGACCGCCTTCGAGATCTACGGCCAGATCAAGCCGTTGCAGCCGAAGATGACCGCGCTGAATATCATCCCGGAAACCGACCATGAATGGAAAGCCTGGAACGATGTTGTCGGCGAGGCACTGGGCTATATGGCATATCATCTGGACTATCCGGGCGACGCCTCTGCCCGAGGCGTTGATGCCTACAACGGCAGGCATCAATAAGCACCTTTCGGAGGGGCGGCCGGCAGCGGTGGACAAGCGCACGCTGGTGAGGCTGAAGAGTTCACCGCCGCCGGTAAGACCATGACCACCCGCCTAATATGAAGGACCCGACGATGCGACACCCCATCATCATGGGCAACTGGAAGATGAACGGCAGCCTGACCGCCAATGCGGCGCTGCTTGATGCCCTGCTTCCGGTGGTTGAAGGACTTGGCAGCATTGAGATAGTGATCTGCCCGCCCTTTCCCTATCTGTCACAGGCCGGCTCGCGATTACGGCGCAACGGCATTGCCCTCGGGGCTCAGACCCTGAGCGAGTACGGGGCCGGCGCTTATACGGGCGAAGTCAGCGCCGCCATGCTGAAGGACCTTGGCTGTCGTTACGTGCTGGTGGGACACTCGGAGAGACGCAGCCTCAACGGCGAGCGGGACTCCGACATCGCGCAGCAGCTGGCCGCCGCCAAGGCCGAGGGACTGGTACCGGTACTCTGTGTCGGCGAAAGCCTTGAAGAACGACAGGGCGGCGAAACCCGGGCGGTGGTTGGGCGTCAGATCGAAGCGGTGATCGACGCCCTCGGGATCGATTCCATGCTTGGCAGCGTGGTCGCCTACGAACCGGTCTGGGCCATCGGTACCGGTGAAACCGCGAGTCCTGAACAGGCCCAGGAGGTCCACGCCTATATCCGCGGTCTGGTCGCGCGGCGCTCCGCAGTGATTGCCGAACGGTTGCCTCTGCTCTATGGCGGTAGCGTCAAGGCCGACAATGCCGCCGCACTGTTCGCGCAGCCGGATATCGATGGCGGCCTGGTGGGCGGGGCATCACTGGACGCCGCCGCCTTTTGCCGGATATGCCGAGCGGCGGCGGGGAATGATGCCGTTAATGTTCGGGATCGGTAATCACCGGTCCGCCACTCAAGGACGCAGCCCCTGTGTTTTCAGCCTGATGCGGTATATCGAGGTCGAGGCAGTGATAAAGAGCATGTCGTTTTGGGCGCCGCCGAAAGTGCAGTTCGACACCTTCTCCGGGACAAGTATTTTGCCGAGCAATGTCCGATCCGGATGATAGACTTGGATGCTGTCTTCGGACGAGGTATAGATCCAGCCCTGGCGGTCGAGCCGGAAACCATCGGCCAACCCGGGGGATACTTCGGCGAACAATCGGCCGTTTTCGAGGCGTCGACCGTCTGTCACGTCGAACACCAGAATATGGTGATTGCCGCTGCCGTCCCGGCGCAACGCCGCCGAGGTGTCGGCGACATAGAGCAGCGACTCGTCGGGGGAAAAGGCGAGTCCGTTGGGTTCCTCGAGGAGGTCGGTGACGGCATCCAGGGTATCGGTCGCCGGGTCGTAGCGAAAGACATAGTTTGCCGGCTGTTCCGGCTCCGCCTGGTAGCCTTCCCGGTTCGACAGGATGCCGTAGGGCGGATCGGTGAACCAGACACTGCCATCGGATTTCACCACCAGGTCGTTCGGCGAATTCAGGCGCTTGCCCCGATAGCGGTCGACCAGTACTTCGGTCTGCAGATTTGCAAGATCGGTACGCAGGATGGCCCTGTCACCGTGGCTGCAGTGCAGCAGCCGACCCTCCAGGTCGAGATAATGGCCATTGGTGAAATTGGCCGGATGGCGCCACACGCTCATCCCTTCCCCGGCCTGCCAGCGCAGGATGCGGTTGTTGGGAATATCGCTCCATAACAGCGCTTGCTGGGCCGGTATCCAGACAGGCCCTTCGTTCCATACGGCGCCGCTGCAAACCTGCTCAAGCCGGCTCTCCGAATCCAAGATGGCATGCAGCCGTTCATCGATTACTTCTATCGATTCCATCATATCCTCGAGGCTTGATATTTGCTGGTAGTATAACCATACCAGTTTGCGGGCTTCAATAGCCCCTGGCCGATGTTTCAGGCCGGAACATGACTCGTTAAGCGGGTTGAGGCAGGTAGCGATATCGCCTTTTGCCACGAGAGTTACAGTTAACTATATGAAAATTAACATATAAGTTGGCGTCTGATTGAAATGAGCCGGATGTCGCTTTACTTTGCGGACAAACTGGTATTAAGATACGACCAGTCTACCAGTTTCGGCTGGGCATCGGGGAAAACAACAAGAAGAAGCACGGTGGCAATCACGAAGTGAGCCGCCGGAGGATGGAAACGATGGAAACGAGTAAAAGCGGGCATCGGCGTGCGCCGCTGTTGCAATTCAGCAAGGTCACCAAGCGGTTCGGTGGCAACGTCGCCGTCGACCGGGTCAGTTTCGACGTCGAGGCGGGCGCCGTCCTGGCGCTGCTGGGCGAGAACGGCGCCGGCAAGTCGACCCTGATCAAAACCTTGGCCGGTATTCATCAGCGCGATGAGGGCGAAATCCTGTTCGAGGGGCGGCCGCTCACGCGACAGCACCTCGAGTCTGGCGAAATCGCCTTTATCCACCAGGACCTGGGGCTTGTGGACTGGATGACCGTCGCCGAGAACATGTCGATGGTCATGGGCTATCCGCGTCGCTTCGGGGTCATCGACTGGCGGGCAGCGCACCGGCTGGCGGCCGAGGCTCTGGCGTTGGTCGGCGCCGATATCGATCCGCGCAGGCGGGTATCCAGTCTTTCCCGTTCGGAACAGTCGTTGCTGGCGATCGCGCGGGCGGTCCACGGCAAGGCCAGGCTGCTGGTCCTGGATGAGCCCACCGCCAGCCTCCCGGCCGCGGATGTCGAGCAGTTGTTCCAGGTGATCGGAGATCTGCGCCGCCAGGGGTGGGCATGATCTATGTCTCTCATCGCCTCGATGAGATCATGACGATATCCGACCGCCTGGTGGTGATGCGTGACGGCCGCCTCGTGGCCGCGCAACCGACCGCGGGCACCCGGCCCGACCAGTTGGTGGAATTGATCGTGGGCAAAGCTCAGCGCGAGATCGTGGCCCTGCCGGCGCCCCTCGGAGCGGCGGCCCTGCTCGATGTCGAGCAACTGCGCGTCGGATCGGCCGGCCCGGTGTCCTTCGGCCTGCACGAGGGGGAAATACTGGGGCTGGTTGGCCTGAGGGGCGGCGGTCAGGAAGAAGTCGGCCGGGCGCTGTTCGGCGACCTGCCTCGGCAGTCGGGCGTGGTTCGGCTGGCGGAAGAAAGTCCGGATCTGTCGTCTCCGGCGACCGCCATCGCCTCGGGCGTCGCCTTTGTCGCCGGCGACCGCTGCCGCGAGAATCTCGCCATGTCGATGAGTGTTCGGGAGAACCTCTTCTTGAACCCTCAGCTTTCGGGGGCTTCATTCTTCTCGTTCCGGCGCGCGGCGGACGAGGTCGCCCAGTCGCAACGGTTGACGCGACAGTTCGACGTTCGCCCGGACGATCCCGACGAAATCGTGGAAAACCTCAGCGGCGGCAATCAGCAGAAGGTGGTGATGGCCCGCTGGCTCAACCTCGGCAAGCCGTTGCTGATCCTGGAAGAGCCCACGGCCGGCGTCGATGTCGGGGCCAAGGGTGAGATCTATGCGCTGCTGCAGCAGGCGGCTCGCTCCGGTACCGGCATTCTGGTCGTCTCCACCGACTTCGAAGAGGTCGAGAAGATCTGCAACCGTTGCCTGGTATTCAGCAAGGGACGTATCGTCGCCGAGCTGGAGGGCGATCGGCTGACCTTCGCTGAGATGCTGCAGCGGGCATCGATCAGCGATGCTGCCTGACGAGAACTTCCGGGCTCTTGGCGTCATTGGTATCTGATTGTTACCGATAACGTGAGTGGCGGGTGTAAAAAATTCGATACGTATTCACCACAAGAAAAAGAGAGGCCTATGTCCACTTCCATCAAGTCTACGGCGCTGGAGCCGGATCCCCTTCAGCCTGGCGAGGGGTCACTGCTCGGCAATCTGGGACGTTATCTTCCGGTATACGGCTTGCCGATTCTGACTCTGGCGCTGATTCTGGTCTTTTCGATCATCCTGCCGGATACCTTTCCGACGCTGCTCAATCTGCGGTCGATATTGAGCGACAAGTCAGTCATCGCGATCCTGGCGCTGGCGGCGATGGTGCCTATGTTGACAGGCAAGATCGATCTGACGGTCGGCTATGGCATCGTGCTGTGGCACATCCTGGCGATCAGTCTGCAGGTACAGTTCAATTTCCCTTGGCCGGTCGCTGTCGCCATGGTGCTGCTGGCGGGTATGCTGTTCGGCCTGCTCAACGGCATGCTGGTGGAAATGGCCCGGATCGACTCGTTTATCGCGACGCTCGGTACCGGTACGGTGATCTATGCAGTTGCGCTCTGGTATACCGGCGGCCGCCAGGTGATCGGCGCCGTCGATCCGGACTTCTATGCGATCAGTTCCTCATTCTGGTTTGGCCTGCCGGCGCCGGCCTTCTACGTCATCGGTCTGTCCATCGTGCTCTGGGTCCTGTCCGAGTATATGCCGGTCGGCCGTGCACTTTACGCCATCGGCGCCAATCCGCGTGCCGCCGATCTCAACGGTATCCCTTCACGAAAGTACGTAATGGGTGCCTTCGTCACCTCGGGCCTGCTAACCGCGTTGGCGGGTGTCATTCTCGCCGCCAAGCTGCGCATCGGCCAGGCGAGCGTGGGATTGGAGTACCTGCTTCCGGCCCTGGTCGGAGCCTTTCTCGGCTCCACCACCATTCGTCCGGGGCGGGTTAATGTCTGGGGTACGCTGGTTGGCGTGACGATACTGGCGGTGGGGATATCCGGCATTCAGCAGTTGGGTGGTGCTTTCTATATCGAACCCTTATTCAACGGTGTGACGCTGCTGGTGGCGATCGGCATCGCCGGCTATGCCCAGCGCAAGCGCGGCCGATTGAAAAAGCTTTCCGCCGGGGAGGCAGCGAAGCCGCAAACCTGATCGTTGGCTCCGACCGCCAGAGGTGCGATGACGGTAGGAGCCTCGATTCTACGACCATGAAACATCCAGAGCATAGCAATAACAAGGGGATGAAAAATGAAGATCAAGTGGATGAAGACGACGCTGGCGCTGGCCGTAATCGGTAGTTGCCTGACACCGATCAGCGCCAGCGCGGACGGCTTCCTGGAGCAGGCCAAACGCAAGGTGCAGGCTGCCACTGCACCACAGTCGCAGTGGGACGGACCCACCTCGGGTCCCAAAGCAGAGGCCGGCAGAACGGTGGTCTTTTTGGCCTCTGATATGCGCAATGGCGGCGTGCTCGGTGTCAGCGAGGGGACCCAGGAAGCCGCGAGTCATATCGGCTGGGATGTCCGGGTGATAGACGGCCAGGGCTCGGTTTCTGGCCGTACGGCCGCCTTCAATCAGGCCATCGCGCTGAAGCCGGACGGCATTGTGCTCGGGGGCTTCGACGCCAAGGAGCAGGCGGTCGGGCTGGAGCAGGCGGCCGAGCAGGGGATCAAGGTGGTCGGCTGGCACTCGGCCCCCAGCCAGGCCCGATGGACGGCAGCCCGGTGTTTACCAATGTCACCACCGATGCCGATGATGTCGCGGAAATCGCGGCGCTCTCGGCGGTGGCGGAATCAGGCGGCAAGGCAGGGGTCGTGATCTTTACCGATTCGGCCTTCAGTGTTGCCGTTGCCAAGTCCGACGCCATGGCCGAGGTGATCCGCCAGTGCGCCGGCTGTACCTTGCTGTCGGTGGAGGATACGCCGCTGGCCGACACCTCGAACCGCATGCCGCAGTTGACCACATCGCTGCTGCAGCGCAATCAGGGCCAGTGGACCCACTCGCTGGGTATCAACGATCTCTATTTCGACTTCATCGGTCCCGCCCTGACGGCCTCGGGTTTGCCGGATGAGCAACTGCCGCGCAACCTCTCGGCGGGAGACGGCAGCCAGTCAGCCTACGAGCGCATCCGGGCCGACATGTTCCAGAGCGGGACAGTGCCGGAACCCCTTAACCTGCACGGCTGGCAGCTGGTCGACGAGTTGAACCGGGCTTTTGCCGGTGCGCCCCCCAGCGGCTATTCGACTCCTGTCCATCTGGTGGTGCCGGACAATGTCGCCTATGACGGTGGCGACCGAAACCTCTACGACCCGGACAACCAGTACCGCGAAGCCTACCTGGCATATTGGAAGTAGGACGTCGAGCGGCTGAACGGTCGGTCTGCTCCTCGTCGGAGCAGACCTTTCCCGGCGCCAGGCGGACGCCTGAGACATATTCGTATTTTTTTTGCTCTTCGATTGTTATCGATAACATTTTTATTCGAGCCTCGGCCAAATGGCGGCCGCGAAAAGAAATGAAAAAAGAAGGAGACAGAATGCCAACGATTCGATTGGAAAAGCTGGTAAAGCGATACGGGCCCATGGAAGTGCTCCACGGCATCGACCTGGAGATGGAAAGCGAGGAGTTTACCGTTCTGGTCGGTCCCTCGGGTTGCGGCAAGTCGACCACCCTGCGCATGATCGCAGGACTGGAGACCGTATCGGATGGAGAAATCTATATCGACGAACGTCCCGTCAGTGCGCTGGAGCCCAAAGCGCGGGATTTGGCGATGGTATTCCAGGATTATGCGCTCTACCCGCATATGAATGTCGCCAAGAACATGTCGTTCGCGTTGCGTCTGGCCGGTCGGCCGAAATCCGAAATCGAGCAAAAGGTTCAGGATGTCGCCCGGATGCTGGGACTGGAGAAGCTCCTGCACCGCAAGCCTGGAGAGCTGTCGGGCGGACAGCGGCAACGCGTCGCCATGGGGCGGGCCTTGACCCGGGACGCGGGGACTTTCCTGTTTGACGAGCCGCTGTCGAATCTGGACGCGAAGCTTCGCGGCCAAATGCGCGCGGAACTCGCACTGATGCGCCAGAAAGTGCGCAAGAACATGATTTACGTGACCCACGATCAGGTCGAAGCGATGACGTTGGGCGACCGGATCGTCGTGATGCACGGCGGCCATATTCAGCAGCAGGGTACGCCGGAGGAACTGTTCAAAAGACCGGCCAACAAGTTTGTCGCAGGCTTTTTGGGTTCGCCTCCGATGAATTTTCTCGATGGCAGCCTGACACAAAAGGACGACGGGCTCTATGTCATGGGATCGGGCTTCGAACTCCGGCTTCCGAAGCATAAGGTCGCGGCTCTGGGCCGTTGCCGTAGCCAGGAGGTGACCCTGGGCATAAGACCTTCCGATTTGGCCTTCAACCTCAGCGCCGGAGCCGGAGAAGCGCTGGACTTGCGTGTCGTCGTTTCTGAATACATCGGCGCCCAGTCGGTATTGCTGACCGAGTGCGGCGATCAGAAAGTCAATGTCGAACTGAAGTCGGATACACCGATTGCGCTTGGCAACACCTTAAGGTTTTCGGTGGCTCAGGAAGGTATCCACCTTTTTGATCGCCAGACGGAAGCTGCTATCTGAAGCAGTGCAAATAACGAAAAATAACAGGATGAAGAAAATGCTAAAAATAGCGAGGACGGTGGCAACAGTTTTGGCAGGTACTGCACTCTCGATCGGAGCGGCAATGGCCAATCCCTATGACGCGTACAAAGGCGAAACGCTGGTCGTAAGCTTTCCGGCTCATCCGCATTTTGATGCAGTCAAGAAGGTGCTTCCCAAGTTCACCGAAGAAACGGGCATCAAGGTCGAGGTTGATCAACTTCAGTATCTGGCGATGCGGCAGAAGCAGACACTGGAGCTCAGCAAGCCGAAAGGCGATTACGACTTGCTCGCCTACGTCGTATTTTCCAAAGCCGACTATGTTGCTGCGGATCAGATCTACCCGCTGGCCCCCTTCTTTATGAATGCCGAGATTGCCGATCCGCAGTACGATCCGGATGACCTGGTTAAGGGGTACGTGGAAAATATCGGCCTGGCTGGTGGCGAAAAAGGATACCTGCCCGGTGTCACCGGTGCTCTTTATGGTATTCCCTTCGGTTCAGAAACGTCGGTTCTGGCCTACCGGGAAGACATCTTCAACAAGCACGGGCTGAAGGTTCCGGAAACCTACGACGAACTGGTCGATACAGCTTGCAAGATATCCGAACTGGAACCGGGTATGGCCGGTTTTACCAGCCGCGGCGCTTCCGGTCACCAGATCAGTCATGCATTCCTGCTGCATCTGGCGCCGCTGGGGGCCGTATTTTCGACAGTAATTGGCGCCCGGTCTTCAATGGTCCGGAAGGCGTTCAGGCAGGCGAGACACTGAAAAGGCTCATGTCCTGCTCACCCGAAGGCGTCGGTTCTTTCGGCTTCGGCGAAATGAAGAATTCGTTTCTGCAAGGCCGTGCCGCCATGTTCCTGGACTCCACCGTCGTTGCCGGTGAAGTCAATAATCCCGCGAAATCCAAGGTCGTCGGCAAGGTGGGCTGGGCACCCCATCCCAAAGGTGTTCGTCGCGGCTCGCAGACCGGCGGTTTCGGACTGGCCATTCCGCGCAATGGCCGAAACCCGGAAGCGGCCTTCCTGCTGCTGCAGTGGCTGACGTCAAAAGACGTCGACAAAATGATCGCGCTCGCCGGCGGCAACCCGTCGCGCTTTTCGACCCACGAAGACCCCGAGATCAACGAAAAGATGCCCTATATGAAGACTTTTGGCATTGCGTTGCAGTATGCGGATCCGGATTGGCGCCCGATCATTCCGGTCTGGGGCGAGATCAATCAACTGATGGGGACAGAGTTGTCCAAGGCCATTTCGGGTGAGAAATCCATCAAGGATGCATTGGATGGTCTGGTGGAGCCCGTGACTGAAATAATGGACAAGGCGGGCTACTACAGCTGGAACGCCGGTCGCTAGCGCATCTGTTACGAAGAGTAGAGGAGCGGTTCATCGCCAAGCCCGCGGGACTGCTCCATTTTCAAGTTTCCGAAACAGGGTGGGTAAGACCTTGCGTACTACACAAGCTATAAACCGGGCGACTCCCTATCTATTCCTGATGCCTGCGTTGCTGGTGATGGGGATGGCGCTGCTTTATCCCGTGGCGCACTCCGTCTATACGAGTTTTTTCGATCTGCGCATGGGGGGCTCGCTGGAAAGTGCCAATTTTTCTGGACTCGATAACTATCGTTGGCTGCTCGACAGCCCGCAAGTCTGGGAATCGGTAGCGGTAACTCTTTTCTTCGCTGCGGCTGTCGTGGTGCTGGAGGTTATTCTCGGTCTCGGACTGGCGCTGCTGCTTGACCGGCCTATTCGCGGCATGTCGGTTTTTCGAACGATATTCATTTTGCCAATGATGATCGCTCCAATCGTCGTGGGCCTTATCTGGAAGTACATGTACAACCCTCAGTTCGGTATCCTGAACAAGATGATGGTCGGCCTGGGACTAGATCCCATTCTCTGGCTATCGTCACCGGACTGGGCACTTTGGTCGGTGATCATTGCCGATATATGGCAGTGGACCCCCTTCATCTTCATCCTGTCTCTGGCCGCTCTGCAGTCGTTACCGTCATCGGCGATGGAGGCGGCCAAGATCGACGGTGCCAATGGCTGGCAAACGGTCCTGTATGTAAAGATTCCCCTGATGGTACCGGTAATCGTCGTTGCAACGCTTTTGCGGCTTATCGATGCTTTCAAGGTGCTGGAAGTGATCTATATCATGACAGCCGGCGGGCCTGGAAACTCGACCGAGATTCTGAGTATGCGAATCTATAACGAGGCTTTCGTCAGTTTTGAGCTAGGTCGCGCCGCTGCATTGTCCAACCTTTTGCTGCTGCTGGTGATGTTGATCACTATCCTGATGTTTTCATATAACAAAATGTGTGAAAGGCGGACTGCGCGTATTCGTGCTGCCGTCGAGAGCGAATAAGGTGGAACCTCATGCCAACTAGAACGAAAGATCTGCTGTTTTATTGCGTCTTAACAGTGCTGGTATGCTTTGCTCTGGGGCCGATTCTTCTGATGCTCATCACGTCATTCAAGACCAAGGTACAGATCTTCGATGATTTGAGTACCTTTGTCTTTATGCCGACACTGAGCAATTATGCATCGGTTCTCGATGACCCGAGTCGGCTCAAATATTTGGGAAACTCGCTTTATGTGGCAACTGTTTCAACGGCCCTGACCCTGTTCATGGGCTGTATGGCGGCCTATGCGATCGTCCGCTTTCGCTTCCTCGGCCGGGATACGGTGTCGATGATAACGCTGCTCGTACGCACGGTTCCGCCGGCGGTCCTTGCTGTGCCTGTGTTCGCGATATGGACCTTCCAGTACGGCCTTGCCAACGATCTGAACGGGCTGGTCCTCGTCTATACAGCGATCAACCTGCCGTTCGTAATTTGGATTCTGCAGAGTTTTCTGGCCCAGGTGCCCGTTCAACTGGAGGAGGCCGCCCGTATGGACGGTGCCAATCCGTTTCAGGTCTTCTACAAGGTGGTTCTTCCCCTGATCAAGCCGGGCTTGGCCGCGGCCGCGATCTTTACCTTCCGGATCGCCTGGAACGAGTTCATTCTCGCTCTGGTGTTGACCGACAGGGGCACGAGGACGACGCCTGTGAATGTCTCGCTGTTGAACGGCAGCCATGACACTCACTGGGGCGAGATCATGGCTCTGGGTGCACTCATCGCGATTCCGCCCATCATCTTCACCTTCGTCGCCTCGAAGCAGATCATATCCGGTATGACGGCCGGGGCTGTCAAGGGATAACGGCATGAATAGATACCTAATGGCCCTTCTAGCCGGCCTGGTCAGTACGCTTTTAAGTTTATCGACCCAGGCAAACGACTGCGGCGCCATGGATCACGGCCAGGTGGTTCCGGGCTCTGAACTGCGGCTGTGCTGGTCGATGGAAGACGACAACCTCCATATCAAGGCGGTGCATCCAGGGCATGTCTGGATCGGAATCGGCTGGGGGACACGGATGGCCGGTGCCGACGCCGTGATCGGGCGCCCCGATATCGGCACGGTTGTCGACAGTCATATGATCGGCAGGCGACTGGACGACATACGGACGGATGCCCGGTCGGATCTGTTCGACGCCGCCATTGCCGTGGAAAAGGGATCGACGATCCTGACGTTTTCCCGGCCACTGGCCAGCGGCGATGAGAATGACGCTGCGCTGAGCGCTGAGGACTGGGTGCCGACCCTATGGGCTATTGGCGACGGCAGTGGCTTTCGGCGTCATACGCAATTTGGTGTTATCGATATCAACCTGGCCAGCGGCGGCCTTCGTGAGCCTGGTACCGGTTGGGTGCTGTGGCTGCATGCTGTGGTGATGCTGTTGACCTGGGGTTTGGTCGTACCGCTTATAGTGCTGGTCGCCCGGTACTTCAAAGTGACCAAAGGTCAGCGGTTTCCCCGGAACCTGGATAATCGCTTCTGGTGGCTTGTGCATCTGCACGGTAACGTTGCCGTGGTCGTTTCGTCATGGTTGGTCGTGGGGGGGCTATGGGTCAGTTTCAGTGGGCCGGAACTGGACAGCTTGCATGCCAAGCTGGGAATACTGCTGCTCTGCCTTGGAATCTGGCAACTCTCTTGGGGGATCGGCCGCGGAACGAAAGGAGGGCCTTCGGGAAAAGGGGCTGACCCGGATAAGCCCGAGACCTGGCGCGGCGATCACTATGATATGACATGGCGGCGACGGCTATTCGAAAGCGTGCACAAGGCATCCGGCTATCTGGCTTTGATTCTTACGCTGCCGACAGTCCTTTCAGGTATGTTCGAGTTCAGGGCCGGATGGCTTTTGATACTGGGATACCTCGGTTGGGTTTTACTTCTGGTATTCATATTTCGAGCCTACAGTCTCAGGGGGCACGTATCGACACTTATCAGGCCATCTGGGGTATTGATGAACGTCACCCGGGTAATCGGCGAAGCGATTAAACTGTTGCGCTTAGAAAGCGGTGTGCAAAGGTGGTATTGCAGCCTGTAGTAAAATTTCGGGCCTTGTTCCTCACTTCCGGGATAATGTTTTGCAGGAGTATGTGCCGGTAGTGAGGAGTTTTTTTACAACTGTCTCGTATGATGAAATCAAATAACAGTCTTGATCTTCAGCTGCTCTCCCGGAATTCCAAACCGTACTGAACAGGGATATGCAGGTATTCATCCATTGCCTTTGGAGATTTCCCATTAATGCCCAAAAGATCAGCTATCAAATTCCCGCTTTCCCTACCGATGGCTTTAGGGTCAATGGCAACGGTCGAGATGGGCGGATCAGCGAAGCGAGAGACCTCAAAATTACCGAAGCCTACAACTGCAATATCTTTTGGTACGCAGCGACCGGTCTTCTTCAGGGTGCTGAGTACGCCAAAAGCGGCCGGATCCGAGACACAGAATATGCAGTCCGTGTCCGGGTATCGGTCGAGAAGAATGTATGCTGCCTCGGCACCGCTTTCAATCGATACGGGAGGGGATTTATGGCGAACCAGACGATGTGCGGAAAGGCCTGCAGCGCCCATCGCCGCGACAAACCCTCGGCGCCGGGCGGCACCGCGAGTACCCGTATCGTCGGCCTCACCAAGAAAAGCAAGCCTGCGGTATCCCTGGCGGATCAGTGTCGATGTCATGGCATGGGCGGCTTCGAAGTTGGAAAAGCCAACTGTATGCTGGATGGGACGGTCGGGCAGATCCCAGATCTCGATGATCGGAACGGAGGAATGCTCCAGCAGCTGTCGTGCTCTTTCCGTATGTCCATCGTACGAGAGCACTATCGCTTCAGGCCTGCGGCCAAGCATCAGTTCGATGAGTTCCTCTTCTTTATGAAGAGAGTAACCGGTATGACCCAATAAAATCTGGAGGTCAGCTCTCGCCAGTGTTTCACTTAATGCCTCTACAGTTTGCGCAAAGTGAAGGTTGTTAAGGGACGGTAACAAAAGGGCAACGAAGCCTGACTTCATCGACGATAGACCGCCGGCCATCAGATCGGGAACGTAATTCATTTCCCTGATGATTTTCAGAATTCTAGCTCGTGTTTTTTCCGAGATGGGGCTATCTTTTTTCAATGCTCTGGATACAGTCATGGTTGAGACGCCCGCCGCTTTTGCAACGTTTTCCATTTTGATTCTGGATCGCATCGATTCCCGGGTCATACCTGAAGCCCTGTACAATTCAATTAGACGTGGAGGATCGATAGATGATCGACTCTCACAGGTTTCGTTTATTTTATCCACTGCTATCGTTACTCATTTTAGCCCAAGAGAAGGTGTATAACCAGACAGGCATTAATTTAAAATTATCATTTATATTTCGCCTTTAGTGTCAAGTCAGTTCAGTTAAATATTCGTTGCTCATTTAATCTCCAGACGAAGGATTGATAAATAATGGGAAGTAAAGTCCGGATAAAACGTAGCAAGAAAAGGTCCCTGTGGCCGAACCGGGTGGAGATCGCCGGCCTTGCAGGTGCCGGTGTGCTCGCCGCACTGCTGGCAGTGCCTATGTTCCTGCCCGAGGCTATTTGGCATCTTGACGAATCGCCGTCTGTTGGCGGGGACTCTAGAAGGGAGCCTATATTGCCGATGCGGCGGGTTGTGCAACCTGCCACACTCTGCCCGGGAAAGTACCTTATTCCGGTGGCTATGCCATCAGGACGCCATTTGGCAGTGTCGTCGCTTCCAATATCACGCCGGATCCGATCGCGGGCATAGGGCGTTGGCGGTTCGACGACTTTCGACGTGCAATGCTGCTGGGTCTGTCTCCGGAGGGCAGGCACTATTACCCGGCATTTCCTTACCTCAACTACAAGGACATGCAGGAAGGCGACCTGGCGGATCTTTTTGCCTACCTACAATCTTTGCCGCCGTCGGGGCAGGAGGTGGTAGAGAATCAGCTAGTGGCACCTTTTTCGTTTCGCCCGGCCATGGCGGTGTGGAAGCTCCTGTATCTCGAGCCTCCCGGCTCGGTGTCGGAGCGCGGAGCCTATCTGACCGAGGTACTGGGCCATTGCGACGTCTGCCATACGATTCGCAATTTCCTGGGAGCTCCCGTCGACGGACAGCATTTGTCGGGCGTCGGGGAAGAGGCATCGATCAATGCCGGTACCCCGAACGTGACACCGCACGAAGAGGGTCTCCTTCGGTGGAGTGAAGCGGCGCTGAAGCGCTATCTGGTTTCCGCGGTCCGGCCAGATGGTCAGGTGAGCGGCGGTCAGATGGCTGAGGTTATCAGAGGCGTTACGTCAAGATTGACCACCGAAGACCGGGCTGCAATGGTCGCTTATCTGCGTAATCTGCCAGCACAGCCGACACCCTAGGGGTGTCGGCGCCACCGGCGCTGTAGCGCAGGAAGCGGCTCATGTCCCGCGACAGGTTCATGAAGAAGATCGCGAACTGTTGCTGGTCCCAGTCGTAGAGATCGGCGAAGGCACTGCTCGATATCCGCAACACGCTGCAGGTGCAGGAGGCCTCGCCGGTGAACAGCCGCGGCCTGAGACCGATCATCGCCGGGAAGCCGACGCTTTCGCCGGTATCGGTGGTGCGGATGATGTGCCGTCCCAGGTCGGTGTCGTCGTAAACGGTGACATGACCCTCCATGACGATGAAAAAGCAGTCGGCCTGCTCGCCTTTGCGGTAAAGGGTCTCGCCTTTTCTCAGCCACAACAGTTGGCCGCGTTCCAACAGTCGTTCGATAAAGGCATCCGACAGGGCTCCGAACGCCGACATGCTTCGCAGCACCTCGAGGGGGATGTCGGTGGTGCAGGGCGTCATCTAAAACTTTCATCGGGCTGGCCCCATAGGGCCGTCGCGGCAGTACCGGACGGGCGTATGTCTTGTTGTTTTCAGTATAAATCATGGCTGCTCGACTCCCGGCTTTAACGATTGCCACCTTCCCGGTCGGAAAGGCTTGTCGCCGTTTTATTTGTGGTGGTATGGTTATCGTACCAGAAGTCAAGTTGGTTGGAAAAGATGGCTGAACATGCATTCGCCTTTGAGCAGGCCGTGAGAAACAAGACCAAGAAGGAGATCCTGGCGGCGAAGCTGCTGGAGATGATCTTCAGCGGACTGCTCAGGGATGGCGACGAGCTGCCGAGCGAGCGTGAGCTGGGACAACTGTTCGGCGTCAGCCGCGAAACGGTGCGCGGCGCTCTGGGTCTGATCGGCGCCTACGGTCTGATTCAGGTCTCGCACGGCGCCAAAACGCGGGTCCGGCGGACCGAAGCCCTGCTGGAGCGTTGCGCGGAACTGCTGCCGCATATGGCCGATCTCGAGATCAACCGCTTCGATCTCGAGTCGGTGTACGTAAGCCGCAAGATCGTCGAATCCGCCATCGCGCGTCGGGCCGCCGCCCTGATCGACGAAGCCGGGCTGCGGCAGTTGAAGGTCCTGCTGGATCAGCAGCGCAAGCTGTTCAACGAACCGGTGCATTTTCAGCTCGCCGACAAGGGATTCCACAAGCTGATCGCCGAATGTGGCGCCAACGAGATACTGCACAACTATTCCGATGAACTCTATGCCTACGGGCTCAATTTCCGGCGGCAGGTGATGGCGCAGGCCGGCATGATAGAGAACAGCTTTCGGGAGCATCAAGCCATCTACCGGGCGCTGTGCGACCGGGATGCGAATGCCGCCGAGACCGCCATGCTCGACCATCTGGACAGTGTCTATCGCACCACGGCCGCGATCATGCGCCCTTGATGCCCATTATTCGCCAGGAAGCAGACGCTGGGGCCGAGCCCCTGCCAGGGATGGGGATACTCAGGCACAAAACAATCATAACCACCACTCCAAGGAAAGCCGATGAAGATAAAAACAATGCGTAAGACCCTGCTCGCCACCGGTATCGCCCTGGGCCTCGGCTCGTTGAGCGTCCAGGCCGAACAGCTGGTGTTCGGTATCTCCGCCAGCCAGGGCTCGCTGCAGTACAGGACGGCCGAGAAGTTCACCGAAGTGGCCAATGCCAGTCTCGAGCAGGCAGGTCTCGACTACAGCATCTCCTTCTTCGGTGATGCCCAGCTGGGCAAGGACAAGGAACTGATGCAGAAACTCAAGCTCGGTACCCTGGCCTTCACCCAGCCGTCGTCGACGATGCCGACGGTGAGTCCGCAGTTCGCGCTCTGGGACATGCCGTTCCTGGTCAAGGACCGGGCCCATCTCGAGAAGATCGAGCAGCAGGTGTTCTGGCCGAAGATCGCGCCGACCGTCGAGACCAAGGGGTACCAGGTGCTGAGCCTGTGGGAAAACGGTTTCCGCCAGATGAGCAACAACGCCCATCCGATCAATACCCCGGCGGATCTGGCCGGTATCAAGATGCGCACCCCGAACAGCACCTGGCGCGTCAGCATGTTCCGGGAATGGGGCGGCAACCCGACGCCGATGGCGTTCTCCGAGGTGTTCGTGGCGCTGCAGACCGGCGTCATAGATGGCCAGGAAAACCCCTGACCAACATCTACGCCGCCAAGCTTCAGGAGGTGCAGAAGTACCTGTCGCTGACCAACCACGTCTATACGCCGTCCTACCTGGTCGCTGGCAAGCGCACCTGGGACAAGTTGCCCGCAGAGGTGCGCGAGGTCATCAAAACCAGCGCCGACGCGGTGAGACCCTGGATGTACGAGCTGGCCGACAAAGAGGAGGCAAAGCTGCTGCAGACCCTGACCGACAGCGGTATGCAGGTAAACACCGCCGACCGCGCGGCCTTCGTCGCGGCCAGCAAGCCGATCTACGAGCAGTTCGCGGCCGAAGTGCCGGATGGCGAAACGCTGCTTAACGAAGCGCTGTCGCTGGCGAACTGACGTCTGGAGATAACAGGGCCGGGAGCGGACTCGCTTCCGGCCGGGAGTCGAGAAATATGATGACTAAGCTGGCCAAAGGGTTCGAACGGTTGCTCGAGGGCATCTCGGTGGCGCTGATCGCCGCCATGACCTTCGTCATCGTCTACGGCGTGGTGATGCGCAAACTCGGCACCTCGCTGATCTGGTACGACGAGGTGGCCTCGGTGCTGCTGGTCTGGATCACTTACTACGGCGCCGCCACCGCCACCGTCAAGCGCGCCCAGCTGGGCTTCAGCGGACTGTTGCTGACACTGCGGGGGCCGGCGCAACAGGTTGCCTTCTGGCTGTCGGAGCTGGTGGTGATCGGCTTCTTCGGCATCGTCGCCGTTTACGGCTGGATCGTGCTGCAGTACTTCGCCGGCGAAACCATGATCAGCCTGCCCTGGGTGCCGACGCTACTGACCCATTCGGTGATCCCGGTCGGCGCGGTGCTGATCATCGCCGCCGAGCTGCTCTCCCTGCCGCGGGCACTGAAGGATCTCGCCGAAGGGCGCGATGCCGACCAGGCCGAACTGGAAGAATATGCCGAAGAGGCCGGCCTGAGCGGTGAACTCTTCGCCCCTGCAGGAGCCCGATCATGACCTATCTGCTGCTATTCGGTGCCCTGCTGGCGCTGGTAATGATCAATGTGCCGATCGCGGTGGCGATCGGCGTCGTGGCCCTGATCGGCATGGTGGTGGCGCAGGGCGGCGATACGCTGCTGAACACCCCGCTGACGCTGTTTGACGGTGCCACCAGTTTCCCGCTGCTGGCGATCCCGCTGTTCGTGCTTGCCGGCGAACTGATGAACATCTCCAGCATCTCGCGCCGGCTGGTCGACCTGGTGTCGGCGATGATCGGCTTCGTGCGCGGTGGCCTGGCGATGGTCAACATCGGCGTGTCGATGTTCTTCGCCGAGATCTCCGGTTCGGCGGTGGCGGATGTCGCCGCCACCGGCAGCGTGCTGATGCCGGCGATGAAGAAGAAGGGCTACAAGCCGGCCTTCGTCGCCGCGGTGACCTCGTCGTCGGCGTCGCTGGCGATCATCATTCCGCCGTCGATATCGATGATCCTCTACGGCGCCATCGCCGACACCTCGATCGTCAAGCTGTTCCTCGCCGGCGTGATTCCGGGCATCCTCGGCGGCGGCCTGCTGATGGCGCTGTCCTACTACTTCGCGGTGCGCTACGACCTGCCGCGCGAGGAGGCCTTCAGTTTCCGGGTGGTGCGCGAGAAACTGCGCGCGGCGAGTTGGGCGCTGCTATTGCCGGTGATCATCCTCGGCGGCATCTTCGGCGGCATCGTCACCGCCACCGAAGGCGCGGGACTGGCGGTGGTGGCGGCACTGTTCATCGGCTTCGTCATCTACCGCGAGCTGACGCTCAAGCACCTGTACAAGTGCATGGTGCGAGCCTCGGTGCAGACCGCGGCGGTGATGCTGCTGGTGGCGACCTCGGCGCTGCTCGGGCTCTACCTGACCGAAGCGCGGCTGCCGCAGCAGATGGCCCAGGCAATCATGGGGCTGACCGACAACCCGGTCACGGTGCTTATGCTACTGAATCTGCTGTTCTTCGTACTGGGCATGTTCCTGCACGGCGCCGCAGCGATCATCCTGGTGGTGCCGATGGTGCTGCCATTGGTGAACCAGTTCGGCATCGACCCGATCCACTTCGGCATCATCATGACGCTGAACCTGGCGATCGGCCAGCAGACGCCGCCGGTGGCGAGCGTCCTGGCAACCGCCTGCTCGATCGCCAAGGTCGATGTCTGGACCACGACCCGCGCCAACCTGCCGTTCATCGGCGTGCTGGTGGCATTGCTGATGTTGGTAACCTATGTGCCGTCGGTCTCCCTCGGCCTGGTGCACTGGGTCTACGGTTCCTGAGCTCCCGTCCTTTGGCAGAGCGCAAGGGCTTGGCTCCCCGGTCCAGCTTGGCCGGGGAAATTTTCTCTGCGCACTCAAGCTTCTCGTCAAAAGCTGCATGGTGCGCAAAAATAGACCTCGCCCCGATTCCCAAGCGGTCGGCGTCCACACGCAGCGAACGCCTGGTCGCTTGAAGACGCTATTCTGGCGAGTTTGGCCTGTATCAAGGCTCAGGCGGCTGACATCCAGCGCTAGGCAACTAGTCTTTCACCGCTCATGTATTCTCCGTGCTACAGCGGCGGCTGGTGTGTGCCGGTTGCGGATGCCTGGTTGAGCGGTCAACTCCCGATGAAACCCCCAGGCCTCAGCACTGTTATGATGGCAGTTGGCGGATGTCAGCAGCACGCAGTGAATCTCGCTCACTTGTCTCGTGGGTGGGATGGGTACATAATGCGGTCTTATCCCGTTGAGCGAACGGGATAAATCGGTTTTTAAACAATGGGTTGGGTGCTACTCTCGATTCCCTTCACCCGCTCCACACCGGCTTTCCAGGGACTTCCACTGAACTCCAGGCGGGGTCTGGCTGCCTGCGTGTCTCCGGTCTAATCGATGAGCCCGACACGGATGCAATGCATAGCGAGATATTTGTTCAGACTGCTGGCGGCGGGCTTGCTCGCGTCGGTGACCCTGGCAGCCGAGGTCGATAGCATCACGGCCCGTGATCGGGAGCTCGTAGACGTAGCCGATATCGTCAACGGCATTGTTCATGCGCGGCTGGCGCAGGGGTTGCCAATGCTAACGCCAAGGACGCGGGCTGGCTTGCAGGTCTGGACGGCGAGCGGTTTTGCGACGAGGGCAGGCTCTTTCCCGAACTAAGAAAAGCGCTCTTTCAATCCCATACCGCGTCTCTCGGCCTCAAAGGCTATGACCTGGATCTGCAGTTGCGGGAAGTCCTGCCGGGCCAGGCGGTAGCACTGGATGAATCCATTTATCGCGACCTGGATTATCTTGAAGCTTTCTCCGTCCACCTCAAGGAGTTGAGCGAATGGGTGAATCTCGCAGGCTATCGCGTCGGACTCGACAAGCTCGGGCATTTCTTCGCCCAGGGATGGCAGTATTTCGAACTGACCGCATTGGACGGTGAGACGCTTGAACGGGCGCTGGCATTGGGGCGGCATCAGGAGGAGGGTCGGTATGGCTACCTCACCACCGGAATTTTCTCCTACGCCGATCTTGCGGCCAATTTCAACGGCTGGCGATTCTGGAACCGCATCCTGCTTCACGACCGGGACCCGCTCGGTGGCTTCGTTGAAAACCTGTTCCTGAGCCCGTACGTGAGTTGCGAAATCAGGCTGCTCGAATCGATCCGGCAACGGACGCTGGTGCGCGCCTGGCGTTACCATGGCAACTTCGACATTGCCGACTACGTCGACGGCGCCTGGGATGAAGGCAACAATTGCAACAATTACCGGACGCCCATCATTCAGGACAAGGTCCTCGCACGGATCAGGCGTATCCGTCGGGACTATGTCTGTCCGATGCAGTCGCAGGCCTGCGTTGAGGCGCGTGGAAAGTACGGTCCCTACGCCCCGCAGGTGCTGCACCCTCAATGCCTGTCTCCAGGCTAAGCGTCGTCATCATCCGGCGGCGCGAGGAGGGATTCCGATACGGTTCATGGTGATCCAGGTGGGTGCGATACGATCGTTCACCGTCAATCATATCGGCACCGCCCGGCCTGGAGGCGCTTTCGCGTTTAAGTTTGAGTTTAAAAAAGTACCACCAACCCCGGAATTCCGAGTCTCGATTATGATCCCTGAGGATAAACCCTGGCACCACCTGACCGCCGACGAGGTCGCCTCGCGGCTCGAGACCGAACCGCCGCGGGGGCTGGCCGAAAGCGAAGCCCGCAACCGGCTGAATCGAGAGGGCCCCAACCGGCTGGCGGAGAAGGCGCCGCGGGCGCTCTGGCGCAAGTTTCTCGACCAGTTCAGGAGCCTGCTGGTCATCGTGCTGCTGCTGGCCGCGGTGCTGGCCTGGGCGATCGGCGACCTGAAGGATGCCGTCGTCATCCTCGCGGTGGTGCTGCTCAACGCCGGCCTCGGGTTCTACCAGGAACACCGCGCCGAACGCACCCTCGCCGCGCTCAAGGGCATGCTGGTGCCGACGGCGCGGGTGCGGCGCGACGGCCAGGTGCAGGAGGTCGAGGCCGCGGACCTGGTGCCCGGCGATGTGGTGCTGCTCGAGGCCGGCGACCAGGTGCCGGCCGACGGTCGCCTGCTGGCGGCTCACGCCCTGGAGGCGCAGGAGTCGGCGCTCACCGGCGAGTCCCTGGCGGTGGGCAAGCTGGCCGAGGCACTGGACAGCAGCACCCTGCCGCTGGGCGAGCGCTGCAATATGCTGTACATGAACACCGTCGTGACCCGCGGGCGTGGCGAGATGATCGTCGTCGCCACCGGCATGAACACCGAGATGGGCAGGATCGCGGCGATGATCGCCGAAGCCCCGGACGGCGAAACCCCGCTGCAGCGCCAGCTCGATGCGCTGGGCAAGCGGCTCGCGGCCATCGCCGGCGTGGTGGTCGTGCTGATTTTCGCGCTGACGGTGCTGCGCGGCACGCCTGGAGCGAAGCGGCGATGACCGCCGTGGCGCTCGCCGTTGCGGCGGTGCCGGAAGGGCTGCCGGCGGTGGTCACCGTCACCCTGGCGATCGGCATGTGGCGCATGGCGCGCAAGAGGGCGATCCTGAAAAAGCTGGCGGCGGTGGAGACCCTGGGCTCGACCACGGTGATCTGCACCGACAAGACCGGCACTCTGACCCTGAATCAGATGACCGCCCGCGCCGGCTGGTATGCCGGCCGGCGTTTCAGCGTCAGCGGTGAAGGCTACCGCACCGAAGGCCGCATCGACTGCGACGGCTGCCCCGACCTGCGTCCGCTGCTTCTGCCGATGGCGCTCTGCACCGAATCGCGGGTCCGCGACGGCAGGCTGGTCGGCGATCCGACCGAAGGTGCCCTCTACGTGCTGGCCCAGAAGGGAGGGCTGGATCCGCTCGCGGAGCAGGAACGGGCGCCGCGCCTGGCGGAGATTCCGTTCGACTCGGCGCACAAGTTCATGGCCAGCTTTCACCACCGGGGTGATCGCGTGACGATGTACGTCAAGGGCGCGCCGGACGTGCTGCTGCACTATGCCCGCGAAGTGGCCGAAGGCGATGGCGTTTCCCTCCTCGACGAGGCCGGCCGCAAGGCCCTGCTGGCGGAGAACGACCGTTTCGCCGACCAGGCGCTGCGGGTGCTGGCAGTGGCCTGCCGCGAGATCCCGATCGCCGAATTCGATCCGTCGGGCGACCTCTGGCAGTGGGTCGGCAACTGGACCCTGCTGGGACTCGTCGGCCTGATGGATCCGCCGCGGCCGGAGGCGGCGCAGGCGATCGACAGCTGTCGCCAGGCCGGCATCCAGGTCAAGATGATAACCGGCGATCACCGGGCCACGGCGGCCGCCGTGGCGCGCGAACTGGGCCTGGGTGGCGAGGTGGTCGAGGGCGCCGAACTGGATGTGATGAGTGACGAAGAGCTGGCGCGCCGGATCGACGGCATCGCCGTCTTCGCCCGGGTCTCGCCGCAGCACAAGGTGAAGATCGTCCGGGCGCTGCGGGCGGACGGCCATATCGCGGCGATGACCGGCGACGGCGTCAATGACGCCCCGGCGCTGAAGGCGGCGGATATCGGCGTCGCCATGGGCATCACCGGCACCGCGGTGACACGGGAGGCGGCGACCCTGGTCCTTACCGACGACAATTTCGCCACCATCGTGCGGGCGGTGGAGGAGGGTCGGGTGATCTACGACAACATCGTCAAGTTCGTGCGCTTCCAGCTGTCCACCAACATCGCCGCCATCCTCACGGTGCTGGTGGCCACGCTGCTGGCGATGCCGGTTCCCTTCACCGCCATCCAGCTGCTGTGGATCAACATCATCATGGACGGACCGCCGGCCATGACCCTGGGCATCGAGCCCGCCCGTCCGGGCCTGATGGGGGACGCACCGCGTCAGCCCGGATCCCAGATCCTCGGCGCCGGCCGGCTGCTGCGGCTGGTGCTGTACGGTCTCACCATGACGGCCGGTACCCTGGGGCTGTTCGCCTACGCGCTGGCGCGTGGTGACCAGGCCTATGCCGTGACGCTGGCCTTCACCACCTTCGTGCTGTACCAGTTCTTCAACGTCTTCAATGCCCGCGCCGAGCATGGCACTGCCTTCAACGCCAATTTCCTGCGCAACGGCAAGCTCTGGCTGGCGCTGGCCGCAGTCGTGCTGCTACAGGTCCTGGTGGTGCACTGGCCGCCGGCCCAGGCTCTCTTCGGCACCCGCGACCTGCGCCTCGGCGACTGGCTGCTGGCGGCCGTCGTCGCTTCCAGCGTGCTGCTGCTGGATGAAGGGCGCAAGCTGGTGATTCGGCTACGGCAGCCATCCGGCCAGATCGCGGATTGATCCACCGGTTGTCGAAACAACCGAAGCCGAGGGGCCAGGCCGGAGGATGAACCTGCCGCGCCCGTGGGTGTATCCACCCGGGGCCTGATCTCTGTGTAATGGAGCCAGGCGCGAAAGCTCGACTTCGATGGACTGGTTGGACTGGATGTCGGTTGGCTTCATCGCAGCGCAGCAGGCAGATCGCTGTTCGCTTCTAACGCGATAGAGCACTTGTAGTCGCTGAGACGAAGCGATGGCTCGGGCGGCACTCATTGTTGATTTGGCCGATCATGTCATGTTTTCGGCTTAATCCGTTATTGTTCATGGCCGCTGTACTCCCCAAACTAAGCCTTGTTGAAGACTGACTCTACAGCATATAAGCGCTATCTGCTTAACGTCGGCCTAAGAGGGCGTTTCAAATTGCCGTGTCCGATGATGTCCTATCCCGCCTTCGACTGCAGAAGAGGCCGCGTCATCCGATCCGCGGCTTTGCCGCCCGCATTGTTTAATCGGGAGATATCGATGAATACAAAAATAATCGAGCCCTGCGAGGGGTCTACCAGTATCCGCTGTTGATCAAGAGCCTGCTGCTGTCGGCTAAGCGCTATGCGCCTGAGCGGGAAATCGTCTGCGGCAACCGGCGCTACGACTACCGCGAGCTGAACGCGCGTATCGCCCGGCTGGCCAACGTCCTGACCGAGGCCGGTATCGGGGCCGGCGACACGGTGGCGGTGATGGACTGGGACAGCCATCGCTATCTCGAGGCCTATTTCGCGGTGCCGATGATCGGTGCGGTACTGCACCATGTCAACGTGCGCCTGAGCGTCGACCAGATCGGCTATACCATGGCGCATGCCGAAGACCGGCTGGTGCTGGTGAACGACGACTTTCTGCCGATCGTCGAAGAACTGGCCGATCGGTTACCGACGGTAGAGAGCTATATCCAGCTCAGTGATGCCGCCGAGGCGGCAAATACAAGTCTGAAGACGCTCGGCGAGTACGAGGCGCTGCTGGCGTCGACGTCGACCGACTACCTGTTCCCCGATTTCGACGAAAACTCCGTCGCGACCACCTTCTACACCACCGGCACCACCGGCAACCCCAAAGGCGTCTATTTCAGCCACCGCCAGTTGGTGCTGCATACGCTGAACATGGCTACGACCCTGGCGGCCTACGAGGGGGTGTCGCTGCTGCGCTCCGAAGACGTCTATATGCCTATGACACCGATGTTTCATGTCCATGCCTGGGGCGTGCCCTACGTGGCGACGATGCTCGGCGTTAAGCAGGTATACCCGGGTCGCTACGAGCCGAACCGGCTGGTGCGGCTGTACCGGGACGAGGGGGTGACCTTCTCCCACGGCGTGCCGACAGTGCTGCAGATGCTGCTGAACTGCGACGAGGCGAAGGATACCGATCTCGGTCGCTGGAAGCTGCTGACCGGCGGCGCGGCGCCGACCGAGGGGCTGGTGCGGCAGATGGTCGAGCGCGGCATCCGCTTCTATACCGGCTACGGCATGTCCGAAACCTGCCCCCTGCTGAGTCTGACCCATCTGACGCCCGAGCAGGCCGCGCTGCCGCCCGCCGGGCAGGTGGCGCTGCGCATGCGCACCGGCGTGCCGATATCACTGGTGGATTTGCGCGTTGTCGATGAGACCGGCTGCGAGGTGCCACTGGATGACAGCTGCGTCGGCGAAGTGCAGGTACGGGCGCCCTGGCTGACCCAGGGCTATTTCCGGGAGCCGGAAAAGGGCGCCGAACTCTGGCAAGGCGGCTGGCTGCATACCGGCGATGTCGCCTCGGTCGATGCGCACGGCGTATTGCAGATCCGCGACCGGATCAAGGACGTGATCAAGACCGGCGGCGAGTGGATCTCGTCGCTGCTGCTCGAAAGCCTGATCAGCCGGCACCCGGCGGTGGCCAACGTCGCCGTGGTCGGGGTGCCGGATCCGCGCTGGGACGAGCGACCGCTGGCGCTGGTGGTGCCGGTGGAAGGCCAGGAGATCGACAGCGGGACGCTGAAGCAGCACCTGATGCAGTACGTCGACAACGGCGAGATCAACAAGTGGGCGATCCCGCAGCAGATCCGCATCGTCGACTCGATACCGGTCACCAGTGTCGGCAAGGTCAACAAGAAACAGATCCGCGAGCAACTCGCGGCGCAGGGTTGAAGCAACCGAGCAGGAGCGAACCATGGTGCAGAAAAACGAAGTAGTGGTGGTCAGCGGTGCCCGCACCGCCATCGGCGATTTTGGCGGCAGTCTGAAGGACCAGGCGCCGAGCGAACTGGCCGGGCGATTGGTGGCCGAGGTGATGCGCCGGGCCGGCATCGCGCCGGAGTCGGTCGGCCAGTGCGTATTCGGCAATGTGATCCATTCGGAGCCGGCGGACATGTACATGGGACGCGTGGCGGCGCTGAAAGGCGGACTGGCCGAGGCGACCGCGTCACTGACCGTCAACCGGCTATGCGGCAGCGGCCTGCAGGCGATCCTCACGGCGGCGCAGCAGATCGAACTGGGTAACTGCGATGTGGCTGTCGCCGGTGGTGCCGAGTCGATGAGCCGGGCCCCTTACTGGCTGCAGAGCGCGCGCTTCGGCCAGCGTATGGGCAACGGCGAAACCATCGATGCAATGACCGCGGCGCTGCACTGCCCGATGGAAAAAGTCCATATGGGGGTGACCGCGGAAAACCTGGCGGAAAAATACGGTAGCAGCCGCGAGGACCAGGACCGGCTGGCGGTCGAGAGCCATATTCGCGCCCAGCAGGCAATCGAGGAGGGCCGTTTTCGCGAGCAGATCCTGCCCATCGAGCTGAAGAGCCGCAAGGGCACGCAGTCGTTCGACGCCGACGAGCATGTACGCTTTGACGTCCAGCTCGACGATATGGCCAAACTGAAGCCGGTGTTCAAGCGGGACGGCAGCGTTACCGCGGGCAATGCGTCCGGCCTCAACGATGCTGCCGCGGCGGTGTTGCTGATGGATCGCGAAAAAGCGGCCGCCGAAGGCAAAGAGGTGCTGGGTCGGCTGGTGGACTACAGTGTCGTCGGCGTCGAGCCGAAATTCATGGGCATCGGACCGGTCCCGGCGATCCGCGAAATCCTGGCGCGCCAGAACCTGGGCGTGGGCGATATCGACGTCTACGAAGTGAACGAGGCGTTCGCCGCCCAGGCGCTGGCGGTGGCCCGCGAACTGGAACTGCCGCGCGAACGGCTGAACCCGAACGGCAGCGGTATCGGCCTCGGCCATCCGATCGGGGCGACCGGCGCCATCGTGACCGTGAAGGCGCTGTACGAACTCAGGCGCATTCAGGGACGCTATGCCATGGTCAGCCTCTGCATCGGCGGCGGCCAGGGTATCGCCGCCCTGTTCGAGCGGATCTGATTCGCCATTTCCTGTCTGCACCCGACAGGGACTGCGCCCACCCCCACCCAACGGAGCCTTGCAATCTTGTGTGCCAGGGATGGCACTATTTTTGGATTCAGGGTGCTCCGAGGCTGAGGTCAAGCTTATCCGAGGCGTTTTGAATGGGTGAAGCTGGCAGGAAAATTCCTATTCAGGCTTCGCTTCCACGAAGGGGTGTCAGCAGGTCAATGAGGATTCGACTCCAGGCCTCCTGTCGGTTGCCTGCTGTCCCACAAATAATGCGGTACGCCGCATCAGGCTACAGCATAAAAACTATCGCACGACGCACATTTCTTGCTCGTTGGCTCTGAACTTCGCGGAGCATTAATGCGTAAGTCCAGTGGTAGTAAGGTGCCTTAGAGGCGGTCGCTCTGTGCCGGGCGCTGCCCCTGAGGGCTTGTAGATGCGGATGTGGCTTGACCGGTCGCCGATACTTTCAATGGCACGGTGGGCTCAAGGTTTTCCCAGCGGATCGGCAGCGGATCGTTATTGACCGATCAGAAGATATGGATGGCCAAGCTTGCCTGCTGTCAGGGCGTGCGGTTATTCGCACCTCACTTTCACATGTGAAAGTTGTCCCTACAGGACGTTAAGCGTTGGGCTCTTGTGTCGGCCGGAATGTCTGGATTAGAATGCTCATATGATTGATATCTGGTGACCAAATGAGCACTCATGTCGAGCCCATTGCCAAGCCCAGGAAAGGGGCGGCCAAACCGAAAGCCTCGCGGTTAAAGCACAGTTGGCGAAGCGGCCGATTGATCACGGTAAAGTCGGATCGCACGTCGCAAGCGAACACTCTGCTCTTCACCGTAACAGGCGTGCCCTCTGGAGACCGGCCCAGCATGCTGGCGAATATTCGCAAGGGGCTGCCGTTCGAGGTCATTGAGACTCTGGAGGAGGCCTATGGTGCTTCTCGTAAGGAGCTCGCTGAAGTGCTCTCGATCCCCGTCTCAACGCTAACACGTCGTAAGAAGGAAGGATGGCTACATGCGGATGAATCCGATCGTGTGGCACGTTTGGCCCGACTTAAGGATGCCGCCGTTGCAATGATGCAGGGTAACGATGATGCGGCCATCCAGTGGCTCCACACACCGCTTGAGGTGCTCGGAGATGAAACGCCAATGGCGCACGCCAGTACCGAAATGGGCGCGCGCGATGTCGAGGACCTCATCGGCCGTATCCGTCATGGTGTCTTTAGTTGATTCTGAAGGGGTGGCGAATTACCGATCCGGCATATGCTTCAAGTCCTGAGCAGATGATGTCGGCTGAGGGCGCATTTCTATTTGGTGGGCGCTGGACCAGCAAGGGTGTGAGGGTTGTGTATCTCGGTACCAGCCTCGCGCAGGCTTCGTTGGAGCTTCTGATTCATCTAGGCAGGGCCGATATACTCCGAACCTACCATAAGATGGTGGTTGCGTTCGATGAGGCACTGGTACAGCACATCGACCTCGAAGATCTACCCGGTGACTGGGCCTCGCCCTCGATGGCTTCCTCTGTGCAAGTGGTCGGAGATGCGTGGGTGGAGGAAGCTGGATCACCGGTCCTGCAGGTGCCGAGTGCAGCCATTCGTGGTGAGTACAACTATCTGTTCAATCCTCGACATCCGGATGCTGTAAAGGCGAAATACGGTCCGATCACCGCATTCCAGTACGATCCCAGGTTGGTAAAAGAGTAGAAAGATCACCAAAAAGTGAGTTGTCCGCGAAGGGTGCCGGATTCGGCCATTTGCGGTCCCTGGGCCGGTCGGCCAACTTATCAAGGCAGAAGGAAATCGGGTGCTGATTTACGAGAATGTTAAAAACCGGCCATGACGGGGGAGTCGACTGAAGCTTTGGCCTCGCTCGGGCCGTTACTGGCTCATTTGCATCGCATCGAAGTGGTTGCGATGGCGTTTCGCAGGCTGCCGGTGACGCCTCCTGACATTCTCGGGCAGGCGAGTCCCATGCTAATGCGCACCAGCTTGCCTGGCGGGTTGGATTGCTGGTCGCAACTCCAGCTGAGGGGGCGACGCCTGCCTGTTGCGGTAGTCTG
This sequence comes from Marinobacterium aestuariivivens, assembly GCF_042661465.1. Classification (NCBI taxonomy): domain Bacteria; kingdom Pseudomonadati; phylum Pseudomonadota; class Gammaproteobacteria; order Oceanospirillales; family Oceanospirillaceae; genus Marinobacterium; species Marinobacterium aestuariivivens. Next base: position 4,518,403 of record NZ_JBHSWE010000001.1, read on the forward strand.
GCGTGTCTGAAACGTGCGGGGATAGCCCTGCAGCGCAGGGCTGGCGCCAATCAACAGGTTTAATGTGATTATCCGAAGGTTTTCACAACCTGTAGTACCTTGTTTCTGCGTTATCCGGCCATCTTTCCTCCCTTGGCTGCGTTCTGGTTTATCCCTGTCCGGTCGCCTCTTTGCTGCGGCCGGGCAATATAGACGTCTGTCAGTGACACAACAGCAGTGGCATGGCGCTGTGCTGCAGCAGATGACGGGTAACGCCGCCGAATGCCTGCTGCTGCAGGCGGTGGTGGCTGTAAGCACCCATCACGATCAGGTCGCAGTGGAAGCCTTGAGCCGCCTGGAGCAGGTCGGCACCGTCGCTGCGATGTAGCTGTTCGACCCGCTGTGGTTTCGAGTCGATTCCGTGGCATTGCAGATAGGCCTGCAGTGACCCCGGGCCCGGGACCCGGCTGGAGGTGGTTTCATGGGTCAGTATCCGCACGTCGCGGCCGCGCCTGAGCAGCGGCAGGGCGCTGCGCACCGCCCGTGCTGCCTCGGGGCTACCGTTCCAGGCGATGGCGATGCATTGCGGTGCAAAGTTGGTTTGTGTCCGCGGCATGACCAGTACCGGACTCCCGCTCTGCAGGATGGCGGCCTCAAGTGTCGAACTGATCGTGCCGTTCCGACCCTGCGGAACGACCAGCAAGTCGGCGACTCTGCCGCGGCGCGCGACCAGTTCGCTGCGCAGGCCCTCGACTTCATGCCAGCAGGCCGAAGCGCCGCCGGGCAGGTACTCTTCGCTGACCGCGACGCCGCCCTGGTCGGCCAGCTGTTTAAAGAGCCGGCGCAGCTGGCTGGCATCTTCCCGTGCCTGGGTGTCGGCGATTCGCTCGAGCTCCTGCATGAACTGCCGTGACAGGCCTGCGATTTCGTGTGGAACAAAGCGGCTGGGGTGGGCGCAGGCATGTAGCACCTGCAGCTGCGCGCCGAAGTACTTTGCCACCGCCAGTGCACCCTGCAGCCGTTCGGACACTTCGCCGCTGCTCGACAGCGGCATTAACAGTATTCTCGGATCGTTCATTGTCTGAACCTCCTTAGCTCAGCGGCCAGGGCATCTGCACCAGGTCCTGCAACAGGCCTTGGGGCAGATCCAGCACCATCAGGTGGGCCAGGGCGACGAGGAAGCCCAGCGCGGCGCCGGTCAGCGACAGGGTTCTGATCAGCGAGGTGCGCGCCTTGGTCATCAGGAAGACGACGAAGAACAGGCCGATGGCGATCAGGTAGCCGAACAGGTAGCAGCCGAGCACCAGTGCGGTTAGCCAGTACAGGTAGTGCGGCAGGCGCGCCACGGTGCTGTCGCTGTCGTAGCCCGCCTCGACCTCGTTGTCGAAGTTGACCGGGTCGTCGACCTGGCCGCGCAGCAGCTTGATCAGTACGATCAGCGACAGTACCAGCATCAGACCGCTGATGCCGGCGGTGAAAACGCCGCCGAGGAACGAGTGCTGGAAAGCGTCGTACAGCGCGAAGGCGAAGAAGGCGACGACCAGTGCGGCGAAGGCGGCCTGCGGCTTCAGGTTGCGGGCACGACGGCGCGGCGGCTCGTCGGTCGTCGGAGCCTCGGTGCTGTCGTCGCCGCTCTTGCGCTTGGCGCGGACGGCGAAGTAGACCGACAGTACGGTGATGAAGGCGATGATCATCACGCCCGGCTTGGTCAGGAAGGACCAGCCGTCGAACTGGATCGCCTGGTACAGGTAGGTCTCCATGCCACCGGCCAACACGAAGCCGATCAGGAAGGCCGGGCGGGGCCAGTCGAAGCGCTTCATCAGCACGCCGAGCACGCCGATCGCCAGCAGTGCGACCAGGTCGCCGAGGCTGCGGGTGGCCTGGAAGGCGGCGAAGCAGATCACCATCAGCATGAAGGGCGCCATCAGTGCGTACGGAATCAGCGTCAGGCGCGAGACCCATTTCGACAGGAACAGGCAGGAACCGGCGCCGATGACGTTGGCCAGTGCCAGCGACCAGACGATGGTGTAGGTGGTGCCCAGTTCAGCGCCGACCATGGCGGGGCCGGGTTCGAGGCCGATCAGCACCATGCCGCCGAGGAACACCGCCATGCTACCGGAGCCGGGGATGCCGAACAGCAGCGTCGGCACCAGACCGCCGCCCTCCTTGGCGTTGTTGGCGGATTCGGGCGCGATGACGCCGCGCACGTCGCCGTTACCGAATCGGGGCTTTTCTTTGGTGGTTTGAACGGCATGGCCGTAGGCGATCCAGTCGACGACGCTGCCGCCGAGGCCCGGCAGGGCGCCAACGAGCGTACCGATCACGGCGCAGCGGATTGCCAGCCACTTGTTGCGGATGACGTCCCTGAGGCCGTCCATCCAACCGCTGCCAAGTTCCGACGCTTCGTTGATGGCCCGGTTCTGGCGCAGCAGGTCGATGATTTCGGGAATCGCGAAGATGCCAAGGCCGACGACGACGAGCGGAATGCCGTCCATCAGGTAGATGTTGTCGAAGGACATGCGGTATTCGCCGGTGGCGGGGGCGGCGCCTAGGCTGCCCAGCAGCACGCCGATACCGCAGGCGCTGATGCCTTTCACCAGGCTGTTGCCGGCGAGTACGCCGACCATGCTGAGCCCCAGCAAAGTGAGCATGAACAGCTCGGCGGAACCGAATGCCAGGATCAGCGGCCGGGCGATCAGAACGAAGGCTGTCAGCAGCAGGGCGCCTAGCAGGCCACCCAGCAGCGAGGCGCTGAAGGCGGCGCCCAGGGCGCGGGCCGCGTGGCCCTGCTTGGCCATCGGGAAGCCGTCCAGCACGGTGGCCTGGGAGGCGCTGGAGCCGGGAATGCCCATCAACACCGAAGTGAAGGTATCGGAAGTCGGAATGACCGCAACCAGGCCGATCAGCATCGCCAGTGCGGAGATCGGTTCCATGCCATAGAGGAACGGTAGCAGCAGCGAGAGGCCGGCGATACCGCCGAGGCCCGGGAAGATGCCGATCATCAGGCCGAGAAAGACGCCGCCGGCGAGATAGGCGATATGCTCGATGCTGAGCACGGTCAGCAGCGAGGAAGCAATAGTCTCAATCATGGGAATCACCTTGGGAAGGAGCGGGCTGGACCTGCTTGGTCGCAGCCCGCTGAGGTGCCTGTAGGAATCAGTCGGCGCTCGGTTCGAGACCGGCGCTGTAGCGGCTGTTGAGCCAGTCGATGATCCAGGCCTTGGCGGCGTCGTCGATTTTCAGTGCTTCGGCAAACATCATCTGGGCATCGCCGCCAACAGCCTGCTCGTAGTTGCCGAGTACGTCTTCGGCCTCGGTCTCGAAGCCAGGCTTGGCGATGACTTTCGCCACGGCTTCGCTGTAGGCCTGCACGACCTCTTCAGGCGTGCCCTTGGGCAGGAAGAGGCCTTTCTGGGCCGCATAGCCGGCGATGAAGAAGGATTTCCAGGCACGGAAAGCTTCGGAGTTCGGCGCTTCGCCATGCACCATCTCGTAGGCTTCGACGAAATGCGGCAGGTTCGGGAAGTTCGGATCGCGCTTGATCTTGCCGTCCTTGCCCAGTACGCCGTAGCTGAACAGCGGGATGGCCTTGCCTTCGTCAACCAGCGGCTGGACCTTCTTGATGAAGGCCGAGGTGGTCTGGGCGTCGATGTTGACCTCGCCGCGCTCGAACGCCAGGCGACCCTCGCCGCGCCCCTTCATCCCGAAAACGGCCTTGACGTCCATATCCAGCAGGTCGAGCGCAAGCAGTGTCACCAGGTCCATGCTGGTGGCACCCTGGCTGGCAAACTTAAGGTCCTGCCCCTTGAGCTTGGCGAGATCCGCGACCGAGTCGATACCCAGGTCTGCGCTGACATAGACGACACCGCCGGTGGGCGATGCCAGCACCGCGGCCCAGTCCTTGTAGTCGTAACGCACACGGCTGTCGCCAAGGATGTACGGGAACATGGTCGAAGCTGAGGAAGCCAGAACATCGCGGCCATCCGGCTTGGCGCGCAGCTGGAACTGGTTGGCGCCGCTGGTGGAACCACCGCCCGGAATGTTCTTGACCACCATCACCGGGCCGCCTGGCAGCTGTTCGGCAACCAGCGGTGCGTAGAAGCGGCCCCAGGTATCGGAGCCGCCGCCTTCCTTGAAGGGCATGACCATTTCGATGCGATCGCCGGCGAAGTCGACGGCCAAGGCGGCGGATGGCAGCGCCAGGGCGCCGGCGCCGAGGGTGGCGGCGGCAATCGAGCTGCGCAGAGAACGTGCAACATTGGCAATGAGAGTCTGGTTCGATTTTTTCATGGTATGGATCTCTTATTGTTGTGGCCGGAAAAACAGGGAGATTGAGGTTCCGGCACGGGTCAAGGTATCCCCTGAAGCTGTCATCAAGCTGTCAGTCGGATACAGGTTGCAAAAAACTGGCTCAGGATGCCCTGGAGTGATGGCCGTTCCAGATCGAGCCCGGTACGTAGAGTTCGCCGCGGAACAGTCGACGGGCCGTGCGCACGACGCCGGCGCGATGTATCTCGATGCCTTTGGCGGACAGTGCGCTGTCGAGCACGATGTCGATCTGGCCACTTGGATGTTCCAGTCGAACCTGTCCGTTGGCGGCCACCGGCGTGGCCAGTGGAGCCGAGACCGATCCCGGCAGCAATGCCGAGGCACTGACACAGATGGCGCCGGTCACCGCATGGCTGGCATGGCAGTTGTCCGGGACAAAGTAACGCGACGTCAGGGTGCCGCCGTGACGCGGCGCGCTGACCAGCGCGACCTTGGGAATGACCTTGCCGCGGGCATCGCCGAGGCCCATTTTCCAGGCGGCGGCCAGGCGGATTTTCTCGATGCGCGCCAGCAGTTCGCGGTCGCCGTCGAGTTCGGCCTTGGATTCGCTGCCGGTCTTGCCGAGCGATGCCGCGTCGATGATCACCATCGGCACCGCGGCGTCGATACAGGTAACCGGCACGCCGTCGATGAGGTCCCAGACGTTGCCGGTGGGCAGCAGTTTGCCGGTCTTGCTGCCGGCGACGTCGAGGAAGTTCAGCAGCACCGGGGCGGCACTGCCCTCGACACCATCGATGCGGGTGTCGCCTTCGTACTCGACCTGACCACCGGGCGTACGCACGCAGACCTCGATCAGCTTGTCGGTATTGACGTTGCGCACCCGCACGAGGGTTTCGTCGCCGGTTGGCGTCACCAGTCCGGCATCGATGGCGAAGGGGCCGACGCCAGCGAGGATGTTGCCGCAGGACGGGCCGATGTCGACGTGAAGCCGGTCGATGCCGACCTGGGCGAACAGGTAGTCGACATCGGCCGCCGGGTGGCTGGAGCGGGACACTATGGCAGCTTTGCTGGTCAGCGAAGTGCCGCCGCCGATACCGTCGATCTGCTGGGCGTTGGGTGAGCCCATCGCCGCCAGCAGCACCTGCTCCTGGGTGGCCCAGTCGGCCGGCAGGTCGGTGGCGAGGAAGTAGGGGCCGCGGGAGGTGCCGCCTCTCATCATGGTGCAGGGGATAGCTGTCTGCATGGTTTTGGTCTCGGTTGAGCGGTCCGCAATTGGTTTAAAACTTCTAGCTCTAGAGCGGTGCTGGCTCGGTCCGTAAGCCCTGCTGATAATCAAGATACGTTTACTTAGAAAGGCGGACAAACCATATATTTTTTCTGTTTGATATAGAAAAACTAAACTTTATGTCGAGTCGTCTCGTCATCACACCCAAAAACTGCCGACATTGATAATGACCGCTGATCATGCAACTTTCTAAGCAGGAGACCTCATGGTTGCAGAAGGAAATGCAATAAGATCAATAAAAACAGCTTATTAGGTGCTGTTCTTGATCCTGTCGTTAAAGGCGTTTCAATACCGAAGCCGTGCTTTGGCGGAAGAGAAACTTGTTCTCGTCGAGTGTTCTAATCGGGGTGGATGGCATTAGGGGGAAGTAAGGTCTAGAATTACTAAACAAATAGTATGGCCCTCCGAAAGCCTGTACTTGGCACTCGGCTTTTTGCACTGATAGATCGCCATGACTACGAATTGATTATATTTTCTATAGCAAGAGGAGCAGGCGATGAGACGAATGCCGCCGCTAAAGGCGTTGCGGACCTTTGAAGCCGCCGGTCGGCTCGAGAGCTTGAAGAAGGCGGCCGACGAGCTGCATGTGACGACCGGTGCCGTCAGCCAGCAGATAAAGTTGCTGGAGGAATTCATCGGCGTCGATCTGTTCAAGCGTATGAACAAGTCCGTCCGGTTGACCGAAGCCGGACGCGAGGCTCTGCCATTCGTCGAGGAGGCGTTCGAGCTGCTGAACCAGGCTGTGATCAAGGCGCAGGAGTTCGGCAACCAGAAACTGATCACGGTGAGCGTGGCTCCGTCGTTCGGCGCCAAATGGCTGCTGCCCAGACTCGAGTTGTTCCGCCGCGGCCATCCCGACATCGACCTGCGGGTCGATGCGTCGACGCGGCTGGTGGACTTTTCCTCGAGGACGTGGACCTGGCGATCCGCTACGGCCCCCGAAGGAGCGAGGGCTGCATCTTGAACTGCTGACCGACGAGGAACTCTTCCCGGTCTGCAGCCCGCGGCTGCTGGAGCGCGGCCATCGCTTCGCGCACCCGTCGGACCTGGCCGGCCAGACGCTGCTGCATTTCGAGGGTCGTGCCGATGACCGCGACTTTCCGGGCTGGAATCAGTGGCTGTCAGTGGCCGGTGTAGCGGGTCTCGAGGTGGTTAACGGCCCGCGCTTCAGTATGTCGAGCATGGTATTGCAGGCGGCGATGGACGGGCAGGGAATTGCCCTTGGCAGCAGCGTGCTGGCGGCCGACGACCTGCGTGCCGGGCGCCTGGTGCGCTTGTTCGAGACCAGCGTTCGGGCCAAACACAACTACTATCTGATATGCACACGCAATACCTTCAACCGGCCGGACATTCAGCGTTTCGTGCGCTGGATAAAGGCGGAGATGGGTGGAGACCGCGATGAGAGTCCTGATCGTCGAGGATGACAGCACCCTCGGAGAAGCCATCAGTCGGCACTTGCAGAAGCAGGGGCAGGCCGTCGACTGGATCGCCGATGGGGCCCTGGCGGACCGGGTTCTGGCGCAGCAGTCATTCGATCTGATCATTCTGGATCTGAACCTGCCGGGGCTTGGCGGCGAGCGGGTGCTGGAGAAGTTGCGGCGCCGCGATGATCCCGCGCCGGTACTGATACTGACGGCGCGCGGGCAGGTCGAGGACCGCATCGCGCTGTTGAACCTCGGCGCCGACGACTACCTCACCAAGCCGTTCGATTTCGGCGAACTCGACGCCCGTTGCCGGGCGCTGCTGCGTCGCAGTCAGGGGCAGGCGCAGGATCTGCTGAAGCTTGGCAATACCGAACTGGATCGCAGGGCCTGCGAGGTGCGGATTGACGGTCGACTCATCGAGCTGGCGCCGCGGGAGCTGCGGCTGCTGGAAGTGTTCATGAGCCACACCGGTCGGGTGTTGAGCAAGGCGGAGTTGATCGACCACCTCTACGGCTTCGACGAGACACCCGGAGCCAACGCGATCGAGCTGTATGTCGGTCGCCTGCGCAAGAAAATGGAACAGAGTTCAGTTCAGATCTGCACCCTGCGGGGCCTCGGCTATGTGGTTAAAACTCCGTCGTCCTGAGCCGGCACGCTGGTCGATCCGGCGAAAGCTTCTGCTGCTGACGCTGGTGCTACTGGGCGCCATTTCGGTTTTCGCGCTGCGGGCGGCCCAGAGCTACAGCCAGCGCGCCGCCGGGCTTTCGTATGACCGGCTGTTGACCGGTGCGGCGCTGCAGATCGCCGAGCACATCGGCCTGCATGACGGTCGCGTGGTGGTGGATCTGCCGCGTGCCGCCTTCGAGACGCTGGCGCTGGCGCCTGAAGACCGCGTCTTCTATCGAGTGCTCGGACCGGGCGACGCCCATATCACCGGTTATGCCGACCTGCCGTTGCCGACCGACGAGGCCGATGTGCGACATCCTGGCGATGCCTTCCGCCAGTATTTCTTCGATGCCTCCTATGGCGGCGAGCCGGTGCGTTTTCTGGTGCTCAGCCGGCTGCTGACCGAGACCGACTTCAGCGGCACCATTCGCATCCAGCTGGGCCAGACAACGCGAGCCCGGCAGGCTCTGGCCGGCGAGATCAGCCTGCGCGCCGTGCAACTGGTGGCGGTGTTGTTCCTGATTACCCTGCTGCTGGTGTCGGCAGGCATCTGGATGACACTGCGGCCGCTCGAGCGGCTGAACCGGGCGCTGGCGCAAAGGTCCCCGGTGGATCTGAGCCCGCTGGAAGTGGCCGTGCCGCGGGAGATATCGCGTCTGGTACAGACCCTCAATCACCTGATGCTGCAGCTCGGCGGTACTTTGAACCGGTTGCAGCGCTTCACCAGCGAAGCGGCACACCAGATCCGCACACCCTGGCCGGGCTGCGCTCACAGGCGCAGAATGCGCGCGCCGAGGAAGACGAGACGTTACGGTGGCGTCAGCTCGGACAGATCATCGAGTCTGCCGACCGGCTCAGCGATACCGTTGATCAGCTACTCAAACAGGCGGTGCTGACGCACCGGTTGCGCAGCGAGCAGGACGAGCGGCTAGCGCTCGATGAACTGGTGCTGGAAGTGTGCCGTGAGCTGGCGGTACCGGCACTGGAGCGTGATGTCGAGCTGGCATACGACGGCACAGCGGGGATCGAGCTAAAGGGTAACCGCTTCGCCCTCAAGCAAATGCTCCAGAACCTGGTCGAGAATGCCATCCGCTACAGCGAGCCGGGCAGCGATGTACAGGTGACGTTGCAGCGAGACGGGAGTGGGGTGCTGCTCAGCGTCACCGACCGGGGACCGGGTATTGCGGATGCCGAGAAACCGCTGGTGTTCGAGCGCTTCTACCGCAGCCCCGGTAACAGCCGTTCCGGTTCCGGTCTCGGGCTGGCCATCGCTCAGGAAGTCGCCGGACACCACAGGGCCAGCCTGCGGCTGAAGGACAACGCGCCGCAAGGCCTCATTGTCGAGGTCCATTTTCCGTCAGGGAGGCTGTCATGAAGCTGATCGGCCCTGCACTGCTGTGCCTGTTGACGACCTTTGTCAGTTGCTCGGTCGATGCCGAAGTGCTTCACGATCTGCCGGCGGCCGGCCAGGAAACCGCGGTGCTGGAGGTCCATGCCGGCGCCGACTTCGCTGCCATCAAGCCGGTGCTCGCGGCGTTTCAGCGCCGGTACCCGGGCATTCGCCTGCGCTATCACGAATTCGGTACCCTCGAGCTCTATCACGCCTTCCTCGAACGCTACCCGCAGACGCCAGACCTTGTCATGAGTTCGGCGATGGACCTGCAGGTGAAGCTGGTCAATGACGGCTATGCCCACCCCTATCGCTCGGCCGAGACCGACCGGTTGCCCGAGTGGGCGCGCTGGCGCGACGAGATCTTCGGCATCACCTACGAGCCCGCGGTCTTCGTGCTCAATACCGGCTTTCTCGACAACGAGTCCGTGCCTGCCAGCCGTGCCGAGCTGATCGACCTGATCCGGCGCAAGGGCGACCAGGTGCGCGGGCGCATCGGCACCTTCGATATCGAACGGGTCGGCATCGGCTACCTGGTCTGGTCCCACGACAACCAGAGAACCGCCAGCAACGGCCGGCTGCTGGAGCTGTTCGCGACCCAGGAGGCGCGGTTGTTCACCAGCAGCGCGGCGATGCTCCGAGCGCTGGTGCGGGGGATATCGTCATCGCCTACAACGTGCTCGGCTCCTATGCACACGCCTGGGCCAAGCGCCACCCGCTACTGACGGTGGTGCTGGCCGAGGACTACACCACCGTCATCATGCGTACCGCCTTCGTGCCGAAGAGCGCCCGCAACCCGGAGGATGCCCGCCGCTTTCTCGACTTTCTGCTGTCGAACGAGGGGCAGCAGGTGCTGGCCGACGAAGCCAGTCTCTATCCGGTGCGCGGCGACATCGTCGGCGAAACCGGCGCCAGCCGGCTGCGGCTCACCTTCAACAGCCCGTTGCGACCGATTCCGCTGGGCGTGCCGCTGCTGGTGCAGACCGATGAGATGAAGCGCGAGCTGATACTGGAGGAGTGGCGCCGCGCTTTTGGTGCCAAGGAATAAAGCAGTCCGTCAACACCGGGCGTATGAAACACCCGGCGCAGTCCGTAGCGGGACGCAATCGAGTGCCGGCCTGACTGGGGTTCGATCGTGACTGCCCTTAGCGTCGAGCTGAAAGTAGAGTCAGGGGGATTGGAGTAGAGCTTTATCTACGAGCGGATACTCGATACCCGATGGTTCATCCAGCGGACGCCTTCCATCATTCCACCGAACGGATAGAGGTGGTAGCGGATATCGCCAAGGTTTTGCCCCGCCATGCCGGTGGCAAGATCGTTCCAATAGCGATCAGAGACGGAGTGGCGCAGAAGGTTGGTCAACGAGAAACCATATCGCCGGGCGATTGCCGTTGATGTTACGACGCCAAACTGCTTCGCGTACCGAAGGAGCTTGCCGGCATCTGCCGGTCCCGGTACACCGATACGAACGGGTGCGTCGATACCTTCATCGCGTAGCCTTTGAATCCAGTGAACGACGGCATCGGTATCGAAACCAAACTGGGTGGTTATATCCACCGTGCAGCCCCTGTCCCGAAGAAAGTGATGCTTCCATTTAAGTGATTGCCAGAGGGTCTCCGTATCGATCTTCGGGTGCCCTTCGGGATAGCCGACGATCCCGACATGACGAATGGAGTGACGTTGCAGCACCCCGCTTGCAAGGAGCGCCAGCGAATCCCTGTACGGGCCTGCAGGTGTGGAAGGATCTCCCCCTACAAAAATGAAGCGTGACGGACTGGCGGCATCGTTGAAAAGGTCGAGCAGGTCGTCGAGATCCCGTTCGGAGCGAAGACGACGAGAAGAGATGATCGGGACGGGCTCGAATCCGCACGCCCGTATAATTCGGGCGGCATTAACGCGCTGATCGTGGTTTTCATTTCCCAAAAACGCGATGTTGATCGACGTGCCCGGCGGAATTTGCGGCGCAGACATCTCGACCTGGCGGATGTCCTTACCCGTCACTTCAAGCGCATATGCCGTTGCTTTCTCTTGGTTTTGGCGATGCGCCTCGTTTCCCTTATTAACTGTATGCATTGTCCGTCTTCCCAGAAAAATTTCGTAATTGGTTATTATTCGATTCCAATTACTTGGATCGCCCTATCTCGAGAGCGAAAGGCTTGTTGGATCAATGCTCTCGTGACAGCGCGGCAGAGAACTTGCTCTTCTGCTTCCCGTGCCGTCCCGAAAGGATGAATATACCCGATACAACAATCAGGCCGGATCCCAGAAGCATCATGGAATTCAGCTGTTCGCCAAACAGGACAACGCCGAAGAATATGCCGAATATCAGCCGCGTGTACCTGAAGGGCGTTACGGCCGAAACCTCCCCGGTACGCATCGCCTTCATCAGCGCCGAATATGCCGTGACGCCAGCCAGGATGGCGCCCAGCAGGTAGAGAGAGGTTTCGAGGTCGGGCCGCACGAAAACCTCTGACTCCCAGAGCATAAAAGTGGCACCGGCAGCTATAACAGCCAGAAAGCCGTACAGCCCCAATACCGAGGTGCCAAGCGAGGCCGGGGCTGCGCGACTGGCCAGATCGCGACCGGCGAAGCCGAGCATGCCGATCACGGCAAGAACCGACAACATCGTAAAACTGTCCGTTCCCGGGCGAATAATCGCTATCACGCCTGCCAGCCCGACGACAATCGCGGCCCACCGCCGCCATCCCACTTTTTCGCCAAACAACATGGCCGCGCCGGTAACTACCACTATCGGTGTTGCCTGCAGGATCACCGTTGCAACGGACAGCGGGCTTAACGTGATGGCGAGCACGTAAAACAGGCGGCCAAGAACCTCGAAGCCTGCACGGACGAGCATCGGACGGGAAATGACGTCTGCCGAGAGCAGCCTTTCCCGTTTGAGCATGGCCAGGCAAGCGAACACCAGGGCGCCACCCGAGCCGAAGAAGATGAGAATCTGACCGACAGGCAGCTTTTCGAATGCGGCCTTGACGAACACATCCTCTATGGCGAAAGCCGCCATCGAAAACACCATCCAGAAGCAACCCATCCTGTTGGCACGATGGTCGATTTCGATAACTTCGGTCATTGTCACCATCAACCTCGCTTCCGCCGGTATTCAGCCGGGCTGCCGACACCCTCATGCACGATAGGGGCGGAGACTGTGAAGCCGAACTGGAAGCGAGCCAAAAGCAACGTTGTTTCGTGCATCAGAAAAGTCCCGCTTGTCTATTTGCGTTGGGTCAGGAAGGTCGTTTCCTTGGAAGCCGAGACTTGCTGACCCGTGAAACTGAACGTCAACGCGGAACGCGGTTGTTCGATATCGACGCCGCATACGCGGTACGGCAGCCAGGTCGAATTACTTTCGTTCAGGTCGATGCTTTCGGCACCGAACAGCCTGAACCGGCCCGGTCCCTGAACCGAGACGCTGATAAGCGATTGCTCTTCGGCAAAACCTTCGACCTTGACGCGATAGTTGTTGCAGACGGTATGTTCATCCAGTTGGGTGAAGAGGGCGCCGCGATCCCGGCGGATTTCGACCAGCAGTTCGGTGGTGCCGGCAAAGCCCCAGAGTACGCCGCCGATGGCTGCGATAATCACGGCGCCGTAGCCGGCCAGACGGGGACGCAGCAGGCGGGACTTTTCGCCGGCGAATTCGGCTTCGGACGCGAAGCGGATCAGCCCGGTCGGGCGTTCGAGCTTTGTCATGACGTCGTCGCAGGCGTCGATACAGGCCGCGCAATCGATGCAGGCCGCCTGCAAACCGTCGCGGATGTCGATGCCGGTCGGGCAGACCTGAACGCAGAGTCCGCAGTCGACGCAGTCGCCGCTGTCGGGGCCGGCATTGCGACGGCTCGCGCGGGGTTCGCCGCGGCCCTGATCATAGCTGACGGTGCGGGTTTCCCGGTCGAACATCACGCCCTGGAAGCGGGAATAGGGGCAGGCGTGCAGGCAGATCTTCTCGCGCACGAGCCCGGCGTTGGCGTAGGTCAACGCGGCCATGATCACAATCCAGCCCCAGAGCGCGGGCGACATGTCGAGATTCACCGCATCGGCAACGATGTCGCGGATCGGTACGAAATAACCGGTGAAGGTGACGGCGGTGGCGGTGGCCAGCAGGATCCAGAGCCCGTGCTTGGTGATACGGCGCAGCAGCAGTCCACCCGTTAACGGCTGATTCTCCTGGCGGGCGCGCTGGCTGGCGCGCCCTCGGTCAGCTGCTCGATGCGGATGAAGAGCCAGGTCCAGATGCTCTGCGGGCAGGCGAAGCCACACCAGACGCGTCCCCAGGCCACGGCGAGAAAGAACAGCAGGCTGGCACCAGCGATCATCAGACCGGCCAGAAGCGGCAGGTCATGCCAGGACAGGGCGCTACCGAACAGGTGGATGCGTCGCTGCTCGAACGAGAACAGCAGCCAGGGCTGACCGTCGATCTGTATCCAGGCCAGGCCGAAAAACAGCGCCAGCAGCGGCCAGCTGGTCAGTCGGCGCCAGTTCTGGAAACGCCCTTCGGTGAGGCGTACATGAAATTTGCCGTCCTGCGCAAACGGAGGCGTATAGTCTTGCACAACGTCGATTTTTTCCATGGCAGCGGTCCGTAAGTGGGAAATTGGGCGCAGCTTACCTTGGTGATTTGAATAGGATCAGGTATAAAAAAATAATTACGATAGGGACAGAATCGATGGAACATCGTTATCAACAGCTGGAAAGCTGGCTGTTGCAGGGCATACGGGAACAGCGCTGGCAGCTTGGCGAACGGCTGCCGTCGATTCGCACGCTGTGCGAGCAGCAGGGTTTGTCGAAGGCCACCGTACAGCATGCATTGCAGCGGCTGGAGGCGCAGGGACTGGTCGAGGCACGGCCCAAGGCCGGCTATTTCGTCACCCTGCAACCGCGGTCGATCAGGGCGCCGCGCAGCCGGACACAGGTCGACGCGCCCCGTCCGGTAACGGTCAGCGAGCTGTTTCTCGATATCATGCGCCGCAGCGCGGCCTTCGACCTGCTGCCGGATCTGCATGCCGGTGAGGTGCCGCCAGGGATAGTGGCGCTGAATCGGGCCCTGGGCCGGGCACTGCGCCGCCAGAAGGGCGACGATCACCAGTACTACGATGCGCCGGCGGGCGACCCTGCGTTGCGCGAACAGCTTTCGCTGCATGCAGCGCGCCGCGGCTGGACAGTGCTGCCCGAGCAGCTCTGTATCACCTCGGGTTGCCAGCATGCGCTTTTCCTCGCGCTGCTGGCCTGCTGTCGGCGCGGCGACATCGTGGCCGTCGAGTCGCCGGGCTTTTACGGTGTGCTGCAGCTGCTGGAACAACTGGAGCTGCAGGTGATCGAGGTGCCGAGCTCCAGCGATCAGGGGATGGACATCGATGCGCTGGAGGCCGCGCTGGGGCGCTGGGACATCAGGGCCTGCGTCGTATCGCCGGCCTTTGCCACGCCGGGCGGAGCCCTGATGCCAGAAGAGGCGCGAAAGCGCCTGCTGGCGCTGGCCGACCAGCATGACCTGGCGATCATCGAGGACGATATCTATGCCGATACCGCCTTTGGCCAGGTGCCCGACCCACTGAAAGCGCTGGATGGCGCCGACCGCGTGATTCTGTGCAGCTCCTTTTCCAAAAGCCTGTCCCGGGACCTGCGCCTGGGCTGGGTGTCCGGCGCGCGCTGGCATCAGAAGATCCTGCACCTGAAGCTGGTGACGCAGCTGGCCAGCAGCCGTTATCAGCAGCAGGGGGTTGCCGACTTTATGCAAGACGGCAGCTATGCGGCCCATCTGCGCCGACAGCGCAACGAGCTGCGTACGCAGCGGGACCGACTGATCGCGTCCTTGCACGCCTGGCCGGGGAGATTCGCGTCAGTACACCACTCGGCGGTTTGGCGGTCTGGCTGGAGCTGCCCAAGGCAGTCGATACCCTCGCCGCCTACCCGGCGGCATTGCAGCAGGGCGTGGTGATCACGCCCGGTCCGCTGTTCTCGGTTTCCGGACAGTTCCGCAATTGTCTGCGTATCAGCTACGCGCATCCCTGGGATGCGCGCAGGGTCGAGGCGCTGGGTCGGCTGCCGGAACTGCTTCTGGGCCCTTGATGGGCAATCTGTACCGGTCGAATTTAAATTTTTTGAGCCTGCTCCTTCTATACCAGCCTCTTTAGTCTGGCGGCTTTACAACTTGAAAAAATCAGGAGCGGACAGCATGTACCGATACGATGAGTACGACCGTGCGCTGGTGCAGGCGCGGGTCGAACAGTTCCGCGATCAGGTGGCCCGGCGTCTCAACGGCGAGCTGAGCGAAGAGGAGTTTCTGCCTTTGCGACTGCAGAACGGGCTCTACCTGCAGCGCCATGCCTATATGCTGCGGGTGGCGATTCCCTATGGCACGCTATCGTCGGCGCAACTGCGGACACTGGCCCGGATCGCCGAAGAGTACGATCGCGGTTACGGCCATTTCACCACGCGGCAGAATATCCAGTTCAACTGGATCGAACTGGAGCAGGTACCGGATATTCTGCAACTGCTGGCCGATTCGCAGATGCACGCGATCCAGACCTCGGGCAACTGCGTGCGCAATATCACCACCGAGGCCTTTGCCGGCGTTGCCGACGATGAGCTGCTGGACCCGCGCCCGCTGGCCGAGATTCTGCGGCAGTGGTCCACGGTCAATCCCGAGTTCCTTTATCTGCCGCGCAAGTTCAAGATCGCCATTTCGTCGTCCGCGACCGACCGTGCCGCCCTGCGCGCGCACGATATCGGTCTTTATCTCTATCGCGGCAAGGATGGCGAGATGCTGTTGCGCGTGATGGTCGGTGGCGGTCTCGGGCGTACGCCGATCCTCAACGAGGCGGTACGCGACGCACTGCCGTGGCAGCACCTGCTGACTTACGTCGAGGCGGTGCTGCGGGTCTACAACCGCTACGGGCGTCGCGACAACAAATACAAGGCGCGGATCAAGATACTGCTCAAGTCACTGGGCGTCGAAGCCTTTGCAGCCGAGGTGGAGCGTGAATGGGAACAGATCCGCGACAGCGCGGGCGAACTGACGGTCGAGGAGTACGAGCGGGTCGCCGAGGGGTTTGCATCACCGGACTACCTGCGACTCGATGCCCTGGATCCGGAGTACGGTGCCTGGCTGGCGCGGGATCCGGCCTTTGCCCGTTGGACGCAGACCAATACCCGGACCCACAAGATCGCTGGCTATACATCCGTCGTGCTGTCGACCAAGCCCACAGAGGGCGCCGCCCCCGGTGATCTGATGGCAGTTCAGATGCGCGCCGTCGCCGACCTGGCCGACCATTATGGCTTCGGCGAGATCCGCGTGACGCACGAGCAGAACCTGGTGCTGCCGGATATCCGCAAGGGTGACCTCTACCTCGTCTGGCAGGCACTGGAGGAGATTGGCCTGGCGACCCCCAATGTCGGCCTGCTGACCGATGTGATTTCATGCCCTGGCGGCGACTACTGCAGCCTGGCCAGCACCCGTTCGCTGCCGGTGGCCAAGGCGATCCAGGCCCGCTTCGACGACCTCGATTATCTGCACGACCTCGGCGATATCAGCCTCAATATCTCCGGTTGCGTCAATGCCTGTGGACACCATCATATCGGCAATATCGGCATCCTCGGTGTCGACCGCAAGGGCGAGGAGTATTTTCAGATCACCATCGGCGGGGCCCAGGGCAAGGACAGTGCGATCGGCAAGGTGATCGGACCCTCGGTCCGCGCCGGGGACGTGCCGGATACGATCGACCGATTGCTGGCGATCTACCTGCAATACCGCGAGGCCGAGGAGGTCTTCATCGACACCCTCGATCGGGTCGGCCTGCAGCCATTCAAGGAGGGGGTCTACGGCCGGAACCGCACGGTGGAGGAGGCCGGCGCATGAACAACCTGATCAAGTTCGTCAACGAAGAGGCGATGGTCGTCGAGCGCGACCCCTGGAAAATAGAAGACGAAAACGATTCGGCGGTGGCGGATTACAGGATACTGTCGCTGGCGCGTTGGCAAATGCTGCCGGATACCGCAAGAGTCGGCGCCGGTGTCCTGCTGCATCCTGATGATGATCCGGAGGTCCTGCTGCCCTGGCTGGATCGGATTGAACTTATTGCGCTGACCTTTCCGAGCTTTCGCGACGGCAGGGCTTATACACAGGCCTATCTGCTGCGCGCGAGACTGGGTTTCGAGGGGGATCTGCGGGCGGTCGGTGACGTGCTGCGCGATCAGCTGGCGGCGATGCGCCACTGCGGGTTCAGCTCCTTCGCCGTCCGTGACGACCGCTCGGCCGAGGACGCATTGAAAGGTCTTGCCGGCTTCGATCAGATCTATGCTCGCTCGGTGTTGAGCCCTGAACCGCTGTTCCGACGACGGGGCTAGTCTTTGCGCTAGGTTAATTCAATGGCAGACCCATCGACGATGGGTCTGCCCTGGGAGGGACGGCAAGACAAGCGAGATTGATAAGCTCCTCGGAATTAATCAAGGCTCCTGCCGGTTAAAAACCAGGTGTGCAGTTCCCCCATGCCCTTGACGTCGATCGCACCTCTCTCCTGCAAAAGAAAACCTCCGCCCAGCTTGTTCCGGGTCGCTTCGGTTAACTGAATTTTCCCCGCCACACCATGGGACTCCATACGACTGGCCGTGTTTACAGTCTCGCCCCACAGGTCATATATGAACTTGCGTTTGCCGATGACGCCTGCCACCACGGCACCGCTATGGATGCCGATACGCAGTTGCAGTCGATAGTGATGGCATGTGTTGAATCGTGCTAGGGCATCCATCATATCCAGTGCGGTGCCTGCCGTTCTTGTCGCGTGGTCTGCGACGGGAATCGGTAGTCCGGCGGCAGCCATATAGGTATCACCAATGGTTTTGATCTTCTCGAGTCCATGGGCGTCGGTAATGCCGTCAAATTCAGTAAAGAGCTCATTGAGCAATGCCACCAGTTGTTCAGGGCTCATACCTGAAGAAAACTTGGTGAAGTCCACGATATCCGCGAACAGCACTGACACTTCGTGGAAGCTGTCGGCGATAATATCCGAAACGCTGGCGTCAGGATGGTCGGAGCGCGTCCTTAGACGTTCGACAATGGGGGAGGGCAGTATATTGAGCAGTAGCTGTTCCGACACCGCCCTGGCTTTTTCTGTGGCGGCTTGAAGTCGTTGTAGCTCCTTGTTCTTCCTTGCAACCTCGGCCTCGGCGCGCTTCTTCTCGGTAATGTCCCGACCCTCAGGGAGCAGGAAAACGACCTTGCCGTTGTGGTCCTTCACCGGCAGCAGAGAAAAGTCGACGGTGATCATTTCCCGGCCGGCTTCCCTGCCATAGACTTCGAAGTCTTGGCGCACGAACTCCCCACGGCTTGCCCGAAGGATCAGATTACGCAACTGGGTGCGGGAGGCTTCCGAGATCGCCCACCATCGGGCCTCCCAGAACGGTTTTCCCCGTACCTCTTCCAGCTGGATACCGGCGCCCTCCAGCGCTGCCCGGTTGATCTCCAGCATAATGCCGTCGGCATCGAGCAGGCCCACGAACTGATACATGGAATCCAGTACGATACGGGCCAACTTCTCGCGTTGCGTCTGAGGGTCGTTCGTGGCGACGAGCGTTACCGTCCCCACGCGAACGACCGGGGAGCCTGCAAACAGCTGATCGGGAAATGGTGGCATGCTCAGTCCCTCAATTATCCGCGAACTTTCGCTTGGTTTCGCTCGGCCGTTCGCCGAACGCCTTGCGGTACTCCTGGCTGAAACGACCCATATGGCTGAAGCCCCAACTCAGGGCGATCTCGGTGACCGAACGGCTCTCGCCCGGTTCCTCCAGAGCAGCTTTCACTTTCTGCAACCGGACAGTGCGCAGATATTCCATCGGGCCCTGGTGGCGGAAATCGTGAAAGCCGCTATGCAGCGTCCTGACGCTGACGCCGGCGTATTCGGCCAACTGCGCTGGCGTCAGCGGTTCATCGGCATGGGCCTCGATATATTCCTCGACCTTTTTCACATGGCGCGGTGCAAGGCAGCGGTCGCTCTGATGGAGTTCGTCGAAATAATTGTGGGGCTGGACCGACAGCAGGGTGCTGATGATCAGCTGTTCGAGCTGCCCGGCGATCAGCGGTTGACTGGGCGCATCGGGGGACTCTTTCAACAACCGGGCCAAATAGACAATCAGGTTGTTCCAGTTCGGATCGTCCAGCCATTGTAGTGCGCCGTTGAAGCAAAGCGGGGTACGTAACGGATGGCCAAGGTGCAGACTGCAGGCGAGCTCTAACGCTTCGCGCTCGATGCGCAGCATCAGTTGGTCGCAGTCCGCGCTCCAGCGCATGGACAGCGCGGCAGTGGGATTAAGAATCGACGCCACCGTGGAAGTAGAGCTTACACAGTCCTTGTCCAGCAGAATCTCGGCCCGACCACTGAGTGGCATCTGGATCAGGTAGAACTGTTCCAGCCGCTCGGGGTCGATCTGCACCTCGGCGCCGTAGCTCAGGCGATTGAATGAGACCTGACCCAAGGATACCGAGTGCATGCGGGCATCTAAAGCGCCGGCTGTCGTAAGCCGGTGGGGTTTGAACGCTTCGGAGACCCGCTCCTCTGTTTCGTCGGGCTCGCGGGAACTGAATACCAGTCGATTGCTGTCGTCGAGCAGTGCGCGTCGCAGCCAAGAGGGCAGTGTGTTATATGCGGACATGGTTTTTTCTTCTTATCGTTATGAGTCACCGGGCGCCTAGGCGGCCATCTGTACAAGGATGTACTTCAGCGATTGAGGCTCCTGCAAAATCGTTATTCCGGCCATCCCTGGCCGTTATCCTGCAAGTGCATGGACGCACAGGGGGCTGGGCTTGTTGGGTGCATCCAGTATACATATCACTTTCCTTGATCTGGATGCTTGCAATTTTATTCCTGCACTGAACGGATAGTCGCCGCACTTTCCGGATCGTTCGCGCTCACGGGCATCTCTAGGATGAAGTCTCCGATACCAAGAACAACACCAGGAGACGAGCATGGGCACATCCATCGAGATCATGGCAAAGGATGGCAGCGGATCATTTAAGGGCTATCTGGCGGTACCGGCATCGGGCAGCGGGCCGGGTATCGTATTGCTGCAGGAGATTTTCGGCATCAACGATACCATCCGCGGCATCGCCGACTACTACGCCGAGGAGGGCTACGTGGTGCTGGCGCCGGACCTGTTCTGGCGCCAGGAGCCGGGTGTCGAGCTCGGCTACGGTCCCGACGACTGGCAGAAGGCGTTCGGTTTCTACCAGGGCTTCGACCAGGATCTTGGCATTGCGGACATCGATGCGGCCGTCGAAGCGCTGCGGGCCCGTCCCGAGTGCAGCGGCCAGGTTGGCGCCCTGGGTTTCTGTCTCGGCGCGCGGCTGGCCTATCTCACGGCCTGCCGCTGCAATGTCGAGGTGGCTGTCGGCTACTACGGCATGGGTATCCAGGACCACCTCGACGAGGCGGCCAATATCAAGGGCCGGCTGGTGCTGCACTTCGCCGAAAACGACGAGTACTGCCCGACTGAGCAACGCGAGCAGATTCATGCCGCGCTGCAAGGGCAGGACAATGTCGAGCTCTATCTCTATCCCGGTGTCGATCACGCCTTCGCCCGCGCAGGTTCTGAGCATTATCACAAGCCGTCTGCACTGATGGCGCACCAGCGTTCTGTGACGGCCTTTCGCAAGGCGATGGGGCCGCATTACGACCTCTCTGCCCTCTGGGACAAGCACTGCGAGTACGAATTCGACACCCGCAATGTCGCCGATACCATGGCGACCATGGTGGCCGAACCCTATGTCAACCATATCCCGACCCTGACCGGCGGCGTGGGTTACAAGAATCTGTACCGCTTCTACAAGAACCACTTTGTCGATGCCAACCCGCCCGATACCAAGCTGATCCCGATTTCCCGCACCATCGGTGATACCCAGATCGTCGATGAGCTGCTGTTCTGCTTCACCCACGATCGCGAGATCGACTGGCTGGTGCCGGGCATTGCGCCCACCGGTCGCTATGTGGAGATCCCGTTCGTGGCGGTGGTCAAGTTCCGCGGCGACAAGCTCTACCACGAGCATATTTACTGGGATCAGGCGTCGGTGCTGGTGCAACTCGGTGTGCTGGACCCGGCAGGTCTGCCGGTCGCCGGTCGCGAAACCGCCGCCAAGCTGCTGGACGAAACCCTGCCCTCCAACGAGCTGATGGGTAACTGGCCCAGCAGCGAAGGCAAGGATTGAGGAGGTTGATCATGAGTACTCTTGAGAAGCGCACGGCGTTGATTACCGGCGGTGCCACACTGATCGGTGCCGAGGTGGCGAAAGCCTTTGTCGCCGCCGGCGCCGGGTGGCGATCCTCGACGTGGATGCTGCCGGTGGTGCGAAGCTGGCCGATGAGCTGGGCGCAGCCGCGCTGTTCATTGAAACCGATATCACCGATGACGCCCAGCTGCAGGCCGCCGCCACACAGACGGCGGAGCAGTTCGGTGGCATCGACTATCTGGTCAACCTGGCGTGCAGCTATATCGACGAGGGGGCGGACTCCCCCGTGACGACTGGCACAAGGCACTGGATATCAATCTGGTCAGCGCCGTGATGGCGGCCAAGTTCGCCCGCCCCTGGCTGAACGCGAGCGAGGGCGCTGCCGTCGTCAACTTCACCAGCATCTCCGCGCAGGCGGCGCAGACCGGACGCTGGATCTACCCGGCCAGCAAGGCGGCGATGAAGCACCTGACCCGCAGCATGGCGCTGGATTTTGCACCGGACGGTATCCGTGTCAACTCGGTCTCGCCGGGCTGGACCTGGTCCCGCGTTATCGGTGAGGTCAGCGGCGGTAACCGCGAAAAGGCGGATCGCGTTGCAGCACCTTTCCATATGCTCGGCCGTCTTGGCAATCCGCAGGAGGTCGCCGAGGTGGTGCTGTTCCTCTGCTCTTCGAAAGCTAGCTTCGTGACCGGCGCCGATTATGCCGTCGATGGCGGCTACTCCGCCCTTGGGCCGGAGCAGCAGGAACCCGCCATCCCGAAACTGGCGGAATAACCCAACACCAGGCCCAAGGCCATTACAAGAAAAACAGATCAGGAGAGTCATCCTATGACACGCAAAATCGCAATCGTCGGCGCGGGCCAGTCGGGCCTGCAGACCGGTATCGGCCTGCTCAAGGCGGGTTATGACGTATCCATCCTGTCCAACCGGACCGGCGAGCAGATCAAGGCCGGCAAGGTGATGTCCAGCCAGTGCATGTTCGATATGGCACTGCAGAACGAACGCGATCTGGGGGTCAACTACTGGGACAGCGACTGTCCGCCGGTGGAGGGGATCGGCCTGCGGGTGCCGGATCCGGCCAAACCCGGCAGTCATCTGATCGAGTGGGCGGCACGCCTGGACAAGCCGGCACAGTCGGTGGACCAGCGTATCAAGATGCCGGTCTGGATGGACGAGTTCGTGCGTCTGGGTGGCGATCTGCAGATCCGTGATGTGGATGTCGACGTGCTGGAGGCGCTGGCCAGGGCCTACGACCTGGTGCTGATAGCGGCCGGCAAGGGCGACATCGTCGGCCTGTTCGAGCGTGATGCCGAGCGCTCTACCTTCGACAAGCCGCAACGCGCACTGGCACTGACCTACGTGCACGGCATGGCGCCGATGGAGCCGTTCTCCCGTGTCGCGTTCAATCTGATTCCGGGCGTCGGCGAGTACTTCAGCTTCCCGGCACTGACCGTAAGCGGCCCCTGCGAGATCATGGTGTTCGAGGGTGTGCCGGGCGGTCCGATGGATTGCTGGCAGGATGTCAAAACGCCGCAGGAGCATCTGGCTCGCAGCCTGGAGATCGTCAGGACCTTCGCGCCGGCAGAGGTCGATCGCTGCCGATCCATCGAGCTGACGGATGCCAACGGCATCATCGCCGGTCGCTTCCCGCCCACGGTACGCAAGCCGGTGGCAACGCTGCCCTCCGGACGCAAAATCATGGGCATTGCCGATGCACTGGTGGTCAACGACCCGATCACCGGCCAGGGCTCCAACAACGCCTCCAAGTGCAGCCTTGTCTATCTGGAAGCGATCAAGGCGCAGGGCGACAAAGCGTTCGACGATCACTGGATGCAGGCCACCTTCGAGACCTACTGGGATTACGCCCGCGATGTGGTCACCTGGACCAACAGCATGCTGCTACCGCCGCCGGAGCACATTCTGAACCTGCTGGGTGCGGCGCAGCAGTCGCCGGCGCTGGCCTCGAGCATCGCCAACGGCTTTAACGATCCGACCGATTTCATGCCCTGGTGGCTGGATGCGGACGCCTGCAACCACTTCGTCAATGAACAGCTGAAAAAGGGGGCCTGAGATGACCACCATGAATGCACCGACCACTGCCATCCGTTCCGAGGAGACTGTTGAGGTCCAGGCCTTTGACAGTCGCGAGTTGCGCAATACGCTCGGCCTGTACGCCACCGGCGTCACCGTCGTGACGACGACCGGCGCCGAAGCGGGTGAGCCGATCGGTATCACCGCCAACTCCTTCTCGTCGCTGTCGCTGGATCCGCCGCTGATTCTTTGGAGCCTGGCGCTGAAATCGCCAAGTCTGTTGGCGTTCGCCGAGGGGCGGGATTTCGCCGTCAATATCCTCGAACACCGGCAGGACGCGCTGGCGATGCAGTTCGCCCGGCCGTCCGACGACAAGTTCGCCGGCGTCTCCCACCGCCGGAATGACGCCGGCGTGCCGCTGCTCGATGACGCCCTGGCGCAGCTGGAATGCCGCGTCGAGTTCACCCGCGTTGCCGGCGACCATCTGCTGATCGTCGGTCGGGTGCTGGCGTTCAGCAAGGCGGACGGCGAGCCGCTGCTGTTCTACAAGGGCGGCTTCCAGCAGCTCTGCGCCTGAACCTGACCGGGCCCCGTCCGGGGCCCGCTCGATAACAACAAAAAACGGAAACCCGACTGATGATAAAAAAGTTCATAGCTGCGTCCTCGCCGGACTTGCAGCCAGTTTGCTGCATCTCGACGTCCAGGCGACCGAAGGCGGCGGCTCCAACTATCCGATGGGCGCGGAAAGTTACCTGGTGGGCGCGCTGCCACCGCCAGGCGTCTATCCGCTGATTTACGCCGAGCATTACGCGGCGGACGACTTCAACGACGATAATGGCGACAGCCTGCCGATCGACTTCAAGCTGCGGGCCGACGTGGTGGCGCCGCGCCTGCTCTGGGTCACCGACCGTACCCTGTTCGGCGGCCAGCTCGTGGCCGCGGCGCTGCTGCCGCTGGTCGACCTCGATGTCTCGGTCAACGGCCTGAACGACGGCAACAGCGGCATCGGCGACCTCGACCTGACCGCGGCGCTCGCCTACCACCACAACGCCAATCTGCACAGCGCCGTCGGCTTCGATATCTTCGCGCCGACGGGGGATTACAAGGTCGGTCAGCTCGCCAATATCGGTCGCAACTACTGGGCGGTGCAGGCGGTCTATGCCGCCTCCCGTATCGACCCGGCCGGCCTCAACTGGGGCGTCAAGCTGATGTACGACTACAACTTCGAGAACGGGGACACCGATTATCAATCCGGTCAGGAGCTGCATGTCGATTACTCCATCGGTTACGGCGTGCATCCGAACTGGGTCGTCGGTGTCGGCGGGTACGCCTACAAGCAGACGACCGGCGATAAGCTGAACGGCGTCGATATCGGCAACGAGGGGCAGGCGTTTGCGATAGGGCCTTCGATCAAATATGACAATGGGAAGGGCTTCTTCTTTTCAGCCAAATACCAGAAGGAGATGGCCGTCGAGAACAGGCCGGAAGGCGAGGCGTTCTGGATAAAAACCATTATTCCATTTTGAACATGCACCGCTCCTGCGCGTCCCTGCGCCCGCGGCGTACCGTTCTTCCTGAACATATAAGGCCAGCTAATAGAGACTGTGAGCGGAGACTCAAACCATGAGCGACAATAACAAGCAAGCGCTGACCGAGTGGCGCGACAAGATCGAGAGCTGGGTGGACTTCCGTCCGCAACAGAACCATTTCAAGGTCGCCCGCGAGATGTTCACCGATCGCGAGCTGTTCGATCTCGAAATGGAACTGATCTTCGAGAACACCTGGATCTTCGCCTGTCACGAAAGCCAGATTCCGAACCCGAACGACTTTTTCACCCTGCAGGCCGGCCGCCAGCCGATGATCATCACCCGTGACGGCAAGGGTGAACTGCATGCGCTGATCAACGCCTGCCAGCATCGCGGCGCCACTCTGACCCGCGTCTGCCGCGGCAATCAGTCAACCTTCACCTGCCCGTTCCATGCCTGGTGCTACAAGTCCGATGGCCGCCTGGTCAAGGTCAAGGCGCCGGGTGAGTACCCGGAGGATTTCGACAAGTCGACCCGTAACCTGCGCAAGGCGCTGATCAGCAGCTACAAGGGCTTCGTCTTCATCAACCTGAATACCGACAGCGAGCAGTCCCTGGAGGACTTCCTCGGCGACGCCCGTATCGGCTTCGACATGATGGTGGCCCAGTCCGAAAGCGGCGAGCTGGAAGTGCTGCCGGGCTCCTCGTCCTACACCTACGACGGCAACTGGAAGCTGCAGAACGAGAACGGCCTGGATGGCTATCACGTCAGCACCGTGCACTACAACTATGTGGCGACCGTGCAGTACCGGCAGCAGCAGGAAGCGCAGAAGAACGGCGAAAGCAAGAAGACGCTCGATTACAGCAAGCTCGGCGCCGGCGACAAGGAGACCGACGACGGCTGGTTCGCCTTCGACAACGGCCACACCATTCTCTTCAGCGACATGCCGAACCCCGAAGTGCGTCCGGGCTATGCCAGCGTGATGCCGCGTCTGGTCGAGCAATACGGTCAAAAACGCGCCGAGTGGATGATGCATCGCCTGCGCAACCTGAACATCTATCCGAGCCTGTTCTTCATGGATCAGATCAGTTCTCAGCTGCGCGTGGTGCGGCCGCAGGCCTGGAACAAGACAGAGGTGCACAGCTTCTGCCTGGGCGTGAAGGGCGAGTCCGACGCCGATCGGGAAAACCGCATCCGCCAGTTCGAGGACTTCTTCAACGTATCCGGCATGGGCACGCCGGACGATCTGGTCGAATTCCGCGAAGCGCAGAAAGGCTTCGAGGCTCGACTGGAGCGCTGGAACGACATTTCCCGCGGCTGCGACAAGTGGACCCGCGAGCCGACGGCCAATACCGAAGCCCTGGGGATCCATCCGGCCATTACCGGTACCGAGTTCACCCACGAGGGGCTCTACGTCAACCAGCACTCGAACTGGCAGCGCTATCTGCTGAAGGGGCTGGACGCCAAGCTGCAGCAGGAACAGGAGGACTAAGCGATGAGCAACGTACTGACCAGTATCGAGCAGTTTCTCTATCGCATGTCCGAGTTCTGCGACCGCCAGCAGTGGGATGAATATCTGGCGCAGTTCGACGAGGACAGCGAGTTCCATATCCCGCAGTGGGACTCGGAGCATGTGCATACCACCGATCCGAAGCGCGAGATGTCGCTGATCTATTACCCCGATCGTGCCGGCCTCGAGGATCGCGTCTACCGCATCCGTACCGGCAAGTCGGCGGCCTGCAGCCCGATGCCGCGCACCCTGCACCTGATCAGCAACGTTCAGGGCGAAGAGCAGGAGGACGGTACCTGGCAGGTGAAGGTCAACTGGGTGACCCACTTCTATCGCTTCGGCGAATCCGAAGCCTTCTTCGGCCGTGCCGAGTACCGGCTGCGCCCGGACGGCGACAGCTGGAAGATCCGTCGCAAGCAGTCGATCCTGCTGAACGACAAGATCCGTCACGTACTGGATTTCTATCACGTCTAAGCGGGCGGCGTTCAAGTACCCAGGAGGTGCCCAATGTATAAAGTAGCCTTGAACTTCAGCGACGGACGGACCCATTTTATCGATGTCAACGCCAGCGAGACCGTGCTGGATGCCGCCCTGCGCCAGGGTATCACCATCCCGGTCGACTGCCGTGAAGGCGTTTGCGCGACCTGCAAGGGAACCTGCCAGTCCGGTGACTACCAGTTGGAGTACGTCGACGAGGACGCGCTGAGCGAAGCCGATCTCGAGAAGGGGGCGTGCTGACCTGCCAGATGCGGGTCGCCTCCGACTGTGCGGTGAAGTTCGACTTCGACTCGACGCTTTGCACCAGTGCCGGTCCCGAAGAGATCGAAGCCATCGTCAAGGAGGTCGAAATCGTCTCCGAATCGGCCGCCATCGTGCATATCGACGCGGGAGCCAGGGCTGGCCAGCTGGACTTCCTGCCGGGGCAGTACGCCCACGTCCAGGTGCCCGGCACCGACGAGTGGCGTTCCTATTCCTTCGCCTGCAAGCCCAATGACGGCAACCAGCTGCAGTTCCTGATCCGGCTGCTGCCCCAGGGCGTGATGAGCGACTACCTGCGCGACCGAGCCCAGCCCGGCGACAAGCTGCGCCTCAAGGCGCCGCTCGGCGCTTTCTATCTGCACAAGGTAACGCGCCCGCTGATCCTGGTGGCCGGCGGTACAGGGCTGGCGGCCTTCCTTGGCATGCTCGATGAGATGGCGGCGGACCCGGCACGCTGTCCCCTGCCGGTCACGCTGTTCTACGGCGTCACCCAGGTCGTCGATCTGTGCGAGATGGAGCGCATTCAGAAGTACGCCGAGCAGCTGCCGAACTTCAGCTATCACAGCATCGTGATGAAGGCGAGCGAGGGCTGGCAGGGGCCGGTCGGTGTCGTCACCGACCTGTTCGAGGAGCATCACTTCAACGGTGGCGAAGTCGATGCCTATCTCTGCGGTCCGCCTCCGATGGTGGACGCGGTCAAGGGCTGGCTCGATCAGCGCGAGATGGATAACAGCGATGTCCACTACGAGAAGTTCTCGGCCAGCTGATCCCCCGCGGCCAGCCGGCTTCAGCATCCGGGTCGACAACCGGCAGCAGAGCTTTGCTGCCCGGCCGGACCGGACCCTGCTGGCTGCGATGGAAGCGTCCGGTGCCCGGACCATCGACGTTGGCTGTCGCGGCGGAGGCTGTGGACGCTGCCGGATCCGGGTGCTGGATGGCCGTTACGACAGCAAGCGCATGAGTCGGGCGCATATCAGCGAGCAGGACGAGGCACAAGGCATCGTGCTGGCCTGCCGCATCTTTGCGCGCAGCGATCTGGTGATCGAATCCGACCACTATCAGGATCCGAGGCAGCACGCCGCGGAACCGGACAATAACAACGAGGAATAAGCGATGAAAAAAGGTGTAATGAGACCCGGCCACGTCCAGATTCGCGTCCTGGACATCGACGAAGCCGTCGCCCACTACCGCGACCTGATGGGGCTGATCGAAGTCGACACCGACCGCCAGGGCCGTGTCTATCTGAAGGGCTGGACCGAGGTCGACAGGTTCTCGGTGGTGCTGCGCGAGGCCGATGCGCCGGGCATGGACTTTATGGCGTTCAAGGTGCTCAACGATGAAGTGCTGGAGCGGCTGCACGGAGAGCTGGTCGAGTACGGCTGCGCGGTCGAGCAGATCCCGGCCGGCGAGCTCAATGGCTGCGGTCGCCGTATCCGCTTCGTAGCGCCGACCGGCCATTCGTTCGAGCTGTTCGCCGAGAAGGAGCAGACCGGCCGCTACGGCATCGGCAATCACAATCCGGAAGCCTGGCCGCGTGACCTCAAGGGCATGAAGGCGCAGCGCTTCGACCACTGCCTGCTCTACGGTGACGACATCGATGGCACCTACAAGCTGTTCAACGAGGTGCTCGGTTTCGATCTGTGCGAACAGGTGGTCGACCCCGAAGGCAACCGTGTCGCCCAGTTCCTCACCGTGTCGATGAAGGCCCACGATATCGCCTTCATCAAGCATCCGGAGAAGAACAAATTCCACCACGCCTCCTTCTTCCTCGAGACCTGGAGGACGTGCTGCGGGCCGGCGACCTGATCTCGATGACCGACACCTCGATCGACATCGGCCCGACCCGCCACGGCATCACCCACGGCCAGACGATCTACTTCTTCGACCCGTCCGGCAACCGCAACGAAGTGTTCTGCGGCGGCGACGCCTTCTATCCGGATCATCCGCCGATCACCTGGGACGCGGACAAGCTCGGCAAGGCGATCTTCTACCACGACCGCCAGCTCAACGAGCGCTTCCTGACCGCGTTGACCTGAGTTGGCAGAGGGCATTGTGGAGCCCGCTCCGCGGGCGAATGCTTAGCGACCTGAGCCGGTTCGCCCGCATACAGGGCTTCCGCGATGCCTATCCCGTTACGGGAGTCGAGAGGTATGACATCTTCATGGAAGGCTTTGACTCAACAGATCTACAGGACACAGCAGCCTTACTCTTTCGGTTAGAGGCGTAAGCGGTTCCACGGATATACGTGGAGCCTAAGTCCTGGAATCTAATCACGAACAACATCAGCCTTCATCCGTTATCAGGTACGGAGCCAGCAGGGATCTTTCGCGATCAGGTATGCGGACTGGCTTGCGGGTCTCCATGTCCAGCGTCACGACGGTAGTGCGTGCCTGCACGCAGCGCTGTTCGTTCTGCCAGAGTTCCTGGACGAAGCGGATGGAGCTGTTGCCGATCTTTTCCACGGCCGTCCGCGCCGTCACCAGGGCACCCCAGTGGAGCTCGCGGCTGAAGTCGACGTTCAGGTTGACGACCATGGTCGGTACCCGGGATCCGAGTTCCTCACGAAACAGCGCCGCCCGTCCATCCGCGAGCCAGACCGGTATCACGGTGTTGTTGATATGGCCGCGCATATCGGTTTCACTGAAGCGTGGCTTGATCGAGGCTTCGAAATAGGGCGGCATGGTGCTGTCCTCAGATCGCAGTGTCAGTGAACCCGACTGAGCAATATTTTCTCAGTCGGGTCAGAGGGATCGACCCTGATTCCTATTTTATGTGGGCCGCGCGCAGCGGCGCGGGAGCCGGATCAGAGCCGTTCGATGATCAGGGCCACACCCTGGCCGACGCCGACGCACATGCTGCAGAGTCCGTAGCGTCCCTTCTGCTGTTCCAGCTGATTCAGGGCGGTGGTGACCAGCCGCGCGCCGGACGCCCCCAGCGGGTGGCCGATGGCGATGGCGCCGCCGTTGGGGTTGACCCGCGGGTCGTCGTCCCGCAGCCCCAGGCGCCGACAGACGGCAATGGCCTGGGAGGCAAAGGCCTCGTTGAACTCGATCACGTCCATCTGCCCCAGGCTCAGGCCGGTCAGCTGCAGCACTTTTTCCACCGCCGGAACCGGGCCCATGCCCATGACCCTTGGGGCGACGCCGGCCGTGGCCATGGCGACGACCCGGGCACGCGGGGTGAGCCCGTGCCGTTCCACGGCCGCAGGGTTCGCCATCAGCAGGGCGCAGGCACCGTCGTTGATGCCGGATGCGTTACCGGCGGTCACGGTACCGCCCTCCCTGGCAACGCCTTTAAGGGCGCCGAGTCCGTCCAGGGAGGTATCCGGGCGTGGATGCTCGTCCTGGGTGACGATCTGATCGGGCTTGCGCGGCTGTTGGACCCTGACTTCCATCACCTCGCCGGCGAAGAAGCCGGCTTCCTGGGCCCGCTGCCAGCGCTGCTGGCTGCGCAGGGCGAAGGCGTCCTGGTCCTCGCGCGACACCCCTTCTTCTTCGGCCACGTTCTCGGCGGTCAGCGTCAGGGCGTCGACACCGTGCAGCGCCTTCATTTTCGGGTTGACCAGGCGCCAGCCAATGGTGGTGTCTTCCAGTTGCTGATTACGTGCGAACGCCTTATCGGCCTTGGCCAGTACAAAGGGGGAGCGGCTCATGCTTTCGACCCCGCCGGCGATCATCAGCTGTGCCTCGCCGCAGCGCAGGGCACGGGCGGCGCTGCCGACGGCGTCGAGGCCGGAACCGCACAGGCGATTGATCGTCGAACCGGGTACCGTGATCGGCAGGCCCGCCAACAGGGCTGACATGCGGGCGACGTTGCGGTTGTCCTCGCCGGCCTGGTTGGCGCAGCCGTAGATCACATCGTCGATCAGGCTCCAGTCGAGCCCCGGGTTGCGGTTCATCAACTCCTGGATTGGCAGCGCGCCCAGGTCATCGGTGCGAATCGATGACAGGGCTCCGTTGAAACGGCCAAAAGGGGTGCGGATCGCGTCACAAATATAAGCGTCTGTCATCTTGTCACTCCTGAGCAGTCTTGGCGTCGAGGGTTATCTGGGTTGCATCGCCCCGTTCCTGGCCTTTGCCGCTGACGGCGACGAGCCGGTCGAGGGCTGCATTGAGTGCGTCTGGCCCCATCTGGCGGGCAATGAAGACCGGGCCACCACGCCAGCGCGGAAAACCGTAGCCATGCGCGAGGGCGATATCGATGTCCTCGGGACGCTGACAGACGCCTTCACCGAGCAGCAGCAGGGCCTCGTTGATCAGCGCCAGCAAAGCGCGCTGCTGTATATCCTCGGCACTGAAGGCCTTTGGCTCGATGCCCTGATCCGCGCGGTAGCCGGCGATGATCGCGGCGACGTCCGGATCGGACTGCGGCCGGTTGTCGTCGTAGCGGTAGTAGCCCTTGCCGGTCTTGCGCCCCAGGCGTCCGGCTTCGCAGATCAGGTCCGGAATGCCGACATAGCGCCGCAGGTGACGGCTGTCGGCGGTCTGCTGGCGCATCTTCCAGGCGATATCGAGCCCCGACATGTCGGCGACCTTGAACGGCCCCATGGCGAAACCGTAGGCCTCGAGCGCGGCGTCGATCTGTTCGGGGCTGGCGCCTTCTTCCAGCAGGAACTCGCACTGGCGGCGGTAGGCGGCGTAGAGCCGGTTCCCGACAAAGCCCCAGGTGTTGGCAACGACAATCGCCTTTTTCTTAAGGCGCTTGGCGAATTTCAGTGCCGTGCAGAGTGTCTGATCGCTGGTCGATCCGCTACGCACCACTTCCAGCAACGACATGCGGTGGGCCGGGCTAAAGAAGTGCAGTCCCAGTGTACGCTCTGGATTGGGCACATCAGCCATGATCTGGTCGATATCGAGGTAGGAGGTATTGGTCGCCAGCAGGGTGCCCTCACCGACCACG
Source organism: Marinobacterium aestuariivivens (assembly GCF_042661465.1). Lineage (NCBI taxonomy): Bacteria > Pseudomonadati > Pseudomonadota > Gammaproteobacteria > Oceanospirillales > Oceanospirillaceae > Marinobacterium > Marinobacterium aestuariivivens. The sequence goes on from NZ_JBHSWE010000001.1 coordinate 4,550,373, forward strand.
CTGGCAAGGGATTTGAACAGCGAGCGTTTGACTTCCAGATCCTCGATGATGGCTTCGATCACCAGGTCTGCCCCTGAAAGATCACTGATATCCTGAGTCGGGTTCAGCCGGGCCAGAATTTCGTCGCGTTTTTCAGTGCTCAGACGCTGACGTTTAATGTCGCCTTCCAGCTCGCTCTTGATCCGGTTGATCCCGGCCTCGAGAGCCTGAGGGTTAAGCTCGAGCAGATCGACCCGGTAACCAGCATTCAATACGCAGAGCGCGATACCGCTGCCCATGGTGCCGGCACCGATCACGGCGATGCGCTCGAGTGCGCGTGGCTGCACCGGTTGCTGCGGCACGAAGGGTTCGGCCCGCTCGGCAAAGAACAGATAGCGCAGAGCCTTTGCCGCTTCGCTACCGCGCAGGGCAAGAAACTGGGCGCGTTCCTGGGCGATGCCGTCGGCGAAGCTCAGTTCGCCCGCGGCGAGGACCACGTTCGCCGCCACGGCCGCGGCCGGCAGGCCACGGGCGCGGGCGACCTGTTTTTGCGCCTGCACTTCCAGTGCGGCCCGGTCGGCGGGGGCGACCGGGCGGGCGCTCAATGGCTTTTTGCCGCCACTGTAGTCGCGGGCGAAGGCCAGGACTTCGGCGTAGTGGGCGTCCGCGTCAGTGGCGGCCAGCAGCTGATCGACAAGCCCGAGCTCCTTCGCCATGTCCGCTTTGACAGGCTTGCCCGTAACGATCATCTCGAGCGCAGTGGACAGGCCGACCGCGCGCGGCAGACGCTGGGTGCCGCCAGCGCCTGGAATAACACCGACGGTGACTTCCGGCAGGCCGAGGGTGGCATTGGCCGTCGCCAGGCGCACGTCACAGGCCAGCGCCAGTTCCAGCCCACCGCCAAGGGTATGGCCCTTGACGATGGCGATAACGGGTACGGGAAAGGATTCCAGCGCTGCCGTGACTTGGGGCAGGGTCGGTTCCGTCGGTTCGTTTTCCAGTTCGCGCAGATCGGCACCGGCCATCAGATTACGGCCGGCGCCCGTCAGCACGACCGCACGTGTCTGGTCGATTTCGATCTTGGCCAGTGCCGCCAGAATGCCCCTTCGTACTGCGTCTGTGCTGCTGTTGACGGGGGGATTATCGAGGGTGATGACCGCGATATCCCCTTCGCGCTGAAGGTGAACCTGGCCGCCGGTTTGTGGTTCATCCATCAGATCTATCTCCTGCGCTCTTCTCATCCAGCACGAGCACTGCATCGGCAGCAACTACGCCCTGACCTTCAGGCAGAACGAACAGCGGGTTGATTTCCGACGTGACAACACGATCGCCCAGCGCAATGATCAGCGCAGAGAAATTCACGATCGCCTGGGCGAGTGCTTCAGTATCGCGGTGAACTGAGCCACGGTAACCATCAAGCAGAGGCCAGGTGGTGAGTTTCTGCATCATCGCCCTGGCCTGATCGAGCGTCAGCGCACCCGTTTCAGGCAACATGCAAAGCGCGGTGTCCTTGAACAGCTCAGCGGTGACACCGCCGGCACCCAGAAGGAGTGCCGTACCGAGAGCATCACGGTTGGCACCAAGAATCAGCTCATGACCGCCGGCGATCATTGCTTCGACAAGGAACTGGTCAGGGCAGCGACCGATATGGGATTCAACATCGGCGATCATTTTATCGAAACGCTCACCAATGGTGTCAGCGTTCAGGAACAGCGCTACGCCACCGATATCACTTTTGTGCAGCAGGTTGGCATCCATGATTTTCAGAACGACCGGCTCACCCAACTCACGCGCTGCCTGTACGGCCTCATCACGGGTGGTGACAACCTTGCTCTGCGGTACCTTGATCCCCGCCTGACTGAACAGGGTCTTGGCTGATGCCTCGTCCAACGATCCGCCTGGCAGAGTTTCCAGGTTGGGAAGTTGAACGCCGGGCGCCGCAGATGCGCTGGAAAGTAACGGCTGTCCGGTAAAGTACAGCGCTTCGAGTACGGCACTGCAGCTTTCCGGTGAGCTGAACCCAGGAATACCGCCACTGTTCAACCGCTTCAGTGTATCCGGTGCGTAGGGGCTGACATACGCCAGTACCGGCTTGTCGTTAACGCTCAGACAGTCCTGAATGGCGCTGACAACCAGGTCGGGCATGGCGAGGCCGGAGGAACCGATGATCACGACCAGAGCATCATAGCTGTCGCTCTCAAGCAGGATGCGGATCGCCTGGCGCAGCAGATCGGGCTGCAGACCAGCCAAGGTCACGTCGATCGGGTTACGGTCAAGTGCGGTAGGTGTATCACCCTGAAGTGCACGCAGCTTCTCGGCGGTGTCGATATCAGGCGCAGGAGTATCAAAATCAGTTACACCCAGGCTATCCGCGATCAGCGTACCGGCACCACCTGTGGAGGTCAGAACAGCAACACGGCGGCCAGCCAGTTTGCGGCCAGCAACCAGCACCGCCGGAATGTCGAGGAATTCATCGAAGGTGTTGACACGAATGACGCCCAGTTCACGGAAGAAAGCGTCGTAGACGCGGTCTTCACCGGCCAGTGCGCCGGTATGGGAGCTGGCGGCATTGGCACCGGCTTCGGAGCGGCCGATCTTGAACACCACGAGCGGCTTACCGGCGTCACGGGCACGGATAGCCACTTCGCGGAAACGCTGCGGATTGCGGATGCTTTCCAGGTACAGCGCGATCACCTTGGTGTTCTCGTCGTCCACGAGGTAGTCGATGAAGTCGCTGACCTCGAGATCCACCTCGTTGCTGGTGGAAATCAGCGACGAGAGGCCGATACCGCGGCCGGCCGCACGGGAGAGCAGGGCACCGAGAATGCCGCCACTCTGGGATACGACGGCGACATGGCCGGCGGGCAGGTCGCTGACCTCGAGCGCACCGCTGGCGGAGAGCGGTATACCTGCGGACAGGTTGACGAGACCGATGGTATTCGGCCCGAGGATGCGCATGGAACCTGCGGCTTCTTTCAGTTCCGCCTGCAGGTCCTGCCCATCCTCACCCGCCTCGGCAAAGCCGCTGGCCAGGACGACGGCCGCCTTGCAACCTAGTTTCGCGAGGGAGCGGACAGCCGCGACGCTGCGTTTGGCGTTGAGCAGCACCAGGCCCACATCGGGGGCTTCCGGTAGCGCTTCGACATCGGCATAGCAGGTCAGACCCTGAATCTCGGCAGCTTTCGGGTTGACCGGGTAGATTGCACCGCTGAAACCGTGCTTGATAAGGTATGACACCGGCCGACCGGAGGTTTTGGTAGGGTCGGCCGAGGCGCCGATTACAGCAACGCTTTTTGGGTTGAGTAGTGCGTCCAGCTGTTTCATTTGCCTGCCTCCTTTGCGCGATCGAGGAAGGACTGAACCGAAGCGCGATGTTCCTGAGAGGTATAACAGATGCCCTGGGCCTTGCTGCCTTCGGCAAATACCTGATGATCGGTCATTTCGTAGCTGTGATTGATGATCGATTTGGTCAGGGCGGTTGCCGTGCGCGAGCCGCTGCTCATTTCCTTCGCCATCTCCATGGCCGTTTCCAGGAGTGCATCCGCCTCGCAGCAACTGTCGGCGATGCCGAGCTCCAGTGCCTCCTCGGCGCTGACGCGACGGCCGCTGAAAATCAGTGCTTTGGCACGGGCCAGACCAACCCGGCGCGGCAGAAAGTACATGCCGCCACCATCGGGTACCAGGCCGCGGGCGATATAGGCCCAGGTGAAGGTGGCGGGGCTTGCAGCCACGACAAAGTCGCAGGAGAGTGCGAGGTCGGCCCCGAGGCCTGCCGCTGCACCGTTGACAGCCGCGATGGTGGGAATCGGCAGGTTGAGCAGCAAGCTGGCGGCGTAATGGACGCCTTGCTGACGCTCCCAGCCATTGAAGCCGACGGTGGCCGGGTCCGCTTCCATACGTGTTTTCATACCGGCGATATCGCCGCCCGCGCAGAATCCCTTGCCGGTCCCGGTGACGATCAGTGCGCGGACGCTACGGTCCCGACGCAGGTTCTCCAGATGTTCCACCAGTTCAGCGCGCATGGCATCGCTCATGGCGTTGCGCTTTTCCGGCCGGTTGAGGGTCAGAATGGCAATACCACCTTCCTGCTGATATTCGATGAGAGCGTCTTGACTCATGGCGGGCCTCTTGTTTTTCAGTAAAACTGATTCAAGTGTTATTCGAGATCGGGATATCGGGCTGACTGTCTGAACAGCCAATTCACAAAATAGAGCGCTTATCGTCGTTTAACCGTCCAGTCATCCCACGAATCATTCTTGAATTTACGACTCCAAGGTGCAAATGAGTAAAGCTGCCGCCAGCGCTAACAAAAAGTTAGAGACCGGGTCGGGGGAGGGGCACGGCAACCTGCACCAAGGCCTGGAGCGCACCTTGGGGAGGTGTCTGAAGAACTTCAAGGGCGGTTCGGGACCGCCTGCCCAACAGAAAGCTGGCCTGAGGCCCAATAAATACTCAGTTCAGTGGCAGAGCGCCTTCAGTCATAGTAGGAGCCGTACTCAAGAGGCGTCGAGTCTCGTCGGACAACAGTTCGACCGGTGAGGTGCAGGCATTGAGTGCTTGGCTGCCTCGTACAATAACAATCAGCCCACGTCCGCTCTTGACGTGGCGACAAGCCGGGCCCAAGTCTGGTCACGGTGGGAGGAGAGAATGAATACATCGTCAGCGTCGACTCAAAGCACGCCGAAGGACCCGGCCAAAAGTCAGCGCAGGCAAGGGCACTTTATTCAGGTTCCCTTGGTGTGGTTAGAGGTGGTGTTTGGCCTTATCTTGCTGCTTATAGTCGGTACCTATCTATACGAAGCGGCAAAACTTCCCGACCCGATGAATCCCAAGGCAGTGGGGGCCGGCGATTTCCCGATGATTATAGCCATCGGAACCCTGATCGCGGTATTTCTGATGTGCTGCCACGGCCTGGTCAAAATATTCAGGGAAAAGGAACATGAGCTGGTTGAGCTCCGTCGTCCCCTGTCTGTCATTATCGCGATTCTGGTTCTGATCGGTATCGGAGCCTTCCTGGACGCCCTGGGTGCCATCATCGCAACGGCGGGGCTTTCGGCTCTGATAATGATAGCGGTGGGGGAGCGTCGGCCGATTCAGCTCATAGCCGTTCCCCTGGGCCTGGCGCTTGGCCTCTATGCCGTTTTCGTCCTCGCTCTCGGTGTTTATTTTCCTTAAGGTGTCGCCATGTTTGAGAATATATTGATAGGTTTCTCGGCATTTGCCGATCCGTTGGTGCCGGTGGGGCTGCTCGTCGGTGCGCTGCTCGGATATATGATTGGTGCGGTGCCGGGACTGGGGCCAAGCCTCGGCGTCGCACTGCTGATTCCGTTCACCTACAGCCTTGATCCACTGGTGTCGATCGTAACGCTGGTCGCGCTCTATGCCGCGGCTGAATATGGCGGGGCTATTTCCGCGATACTCGTCAATTCCCCCGGCACTGCGGCTGCCGTGACGACGTCCTGGGATGGCTTTCCGCTAACCCAGCAGGGGAAAGCCGGGGTCGCGCTGAATATCTCGATCGTTTCGTCGGGCATTGGCATTTTCGGCAGTACCATCCTGCTGTTCCTGACGGCGGTTCCCTTGTCGGAGTTCGCGCTCGACTTTGGGCCCACGGCCTATTTTGCACTGGCCCTCGTGGGGTTGAGTCTCGTCTCGACGCTGTCCAATGGGTCGCCCCTCAAAGGCGCTATCGCCATGGGTATTGGCCTGGCGCTCGCGACCGTGGGGCTCGATGCCCAGACCGGCATCCCCCGTTTCAGTTCACATCCGGAGTTTTTCGAGGGCTTCCCGCTGGTGCCGGTGCTGCTGGGTCTCTTTGCACTGTCCGAAGTCCTCTTCATGGTCGAGGCTGGCCCCTCTGAAAAGACGAAAAGTCAGCCGATGAGCGGAATTCTTGCCGTACCCTTGAAAACATTCGGAAAGTTGAAGTTCCATCTGATGCGCAGCTCGGTCCTCGGCTACGTCATCGGGGTCGTGCCGGGTGCGGGTGCCTCGATCGCGTCCTTTGTGTCCTACGCCGTTGCCAAGAAGACCTCGAAGACGCCCGAACAGTTCGGCAAAGGCAGCATCGAAGGCATAGCGGCATCGGAGTCAGCCAATAACGCGGCGGTATCGGGTGCGCTCGCGCCGCTCCTGGCGCTGGGTATCCCGGGCTCTCCCACCACCGCCATCATGATCGGCGCCCTGATGATCCACGGTATTCAGCCCGGGCCCCTGCTGTTTACTACCAAGCCCGAGATTCCCTACACGATTTTCGCCGCACTCTGGATCAGTGTTCCGGTGATGATTTTTATCGGCTTGGCGGGTGCCAGGTACTGGGCGAAAGTGGCGGACGTGCCCCGTCCCGCTATCGCAGCAGTCGTTGCAGCCATCTGCCTGATGGGCGCCTATGCGTCCGAAAACTCGATGTTTCCGGTATATGTCACCCTGGCGTTCGGTGTTATCGGCTACATTTTGCGCAAGGTCGATATACCACTGGCGCCGATCATTCTGGCCCTGGTACTCGGTGAAATGCTCGAAACGAATTTCCGCCGTGCACTGGTTATTTCCAACGGCGATCTCGATATTTTCTATACCAGTCCGCTGACGCTGGTTTTGATGACGATTGCGATTCTGTCCTTCGCGATGCCGGCGCTGCGGTTTCTGCGCGAGAAACTGGATCAGCGGCGTCATGTACAGGAGGTATATCACGATGAAGAATAGACCGAATCTGTTCTGAGTCACTTCGTGATGCATCGAGCCCGGAACTGCAAACCAATATCGGTTTGTGGTTTCGGGCTTATCCTGTTTATTCACTATCAATTAGCAATTCGCTTCACAGTGCTTTGGTGTTCTGTATCTGGAAATTTAAAATTATTGTCTGATCCTGCGAGTTGATTTTTATGGGTATTGATTTGCGCAAGCCAATAAAGTTAGTGGTGCTTTATTTCTCGGCAGCCGCTGTAGGGTGGCTATTTATGAAAATCGGGATGCCATTACCGTTCATGATCGGGCCGATGTTATTTTCGGCCTTACTTTATGTTTCCGGATTGGCTAGACAACCGGTAACGGCGAAGACGCGCCCCTTCGGCCAGATGATAATCGCCTCGACGGTCGGCCTGGCCTTTACCAGCGATGCGTTGGCGATCGCTATGGAGATGGCCCCCATCATGGTCGGATTGACGCTTCTGACGGGCATAAACGCCGTTGTCGTGTCGATCTTGCTCAAGCGATTTAGCAATCTCGATTATCCGACGGCACTCTTGTGCACCATGCCGACCAGCCCGGTCGAGGCGGTCGTGGTCGCCGAAAAATTCGGTTTGAACCGGGGCCTGGTCGTACTATCACAAACGATAAGAATCGCCAGTGTCGTGGTGCTTATTCCTATAGCGTTGTACATAGCCGATGGCTGGCCTGGCAATTCAGGCCGAGGGCTTGGTTCGGCCAATTCGTTCGACTTGGGCGGTGTAATACTGCTATCGATTTCTGCCTTGGTGGGTGGTGTCCTGTTTAAAGTCGTCAGGCTACCGAATCCCTTCTTTTTTGGCGCTCTACTCAGTGCGGCTGTCGTGTCCAGTAGTGGCCTGCACGTGACGCCCTATCCGTACATCGTCCTGGCGGGTGCTCAGGTTGTGCTTGGGAGCTGGCTGGGCTCCGTCTTTACCAAAGACCTCTTTTGGCGCGGTGGGAAGCTGACGCTTGCGCTGAGCGTATCGATGCTGGGCTTTATCCTTTTTACCTGTGCTACCGCGATTGCCTTTGCCCACCTGATCGATCAACCCTGGGAAACGATGGTGCTCAGTGCCGCCCCGGGTGGCGTGACCGAAATGGCATTGACCGCGCAATTTCTGGGTTACGATGTCGCGCTCATTACCTCTTTCCAGATCGTGAGGATCTGTATTCTTATGCCGGGAATCCACTGGTTTATCGCGGCTGCCCGTCGGCTTGAAATCGGGCGATCGGCTTGACTGGACGTCGATGGTTCATATTGTTGAACCGGTCTGTTCAGGTTGGCAGGCTGTTGTAAATCTATCTGCGTTGCCGAATGCCGCGTTAAAACAGGTTTCAAGCAGGGTATTACGCCGAGCGCAAATCGTAGGATGGGTGAAACGACGCTTGGTACGGGGCATCCGTTGCTGACTCGGCCCAGAGCGTAGTGGAACCCATCGTGTACTCTCAGAGCATCACGAGAGCATCGGACGATGTTGATGGGTTGCGCCGCATCAAACGAGTAGCATCCGGATATGAAGTGCCACCGCGGCTCCACCCATCCTACTGCTGTGCTTTTTCGCCTGTTTGGGTCTGGGCAGGGGGCAAGGCCATGATCATCGATTGATGACCGGCGTAACCAGGACGGGAAGGAGTCAAGGTCTTCAGGTATTAGCCCTTGACCCGGTGTGATCACTTCGGGTCAAGGGCATTGTTGCGGGCTTGAGAATCAGGCGTCGGTATCAGCCGACGGTGCAATTGGCGCAACTGAGCCGGGCAGTTCGGCTCCGTACAATATGTTTTGCCGCAAGACCTCCAGTTGCTGACGAGGCAGTACGGATCCGGCCAGCTCGTTGTATTTGGCGATCAGTTCCTCGTCCGACAACGGATCTTCCGGGTCGCCTTTTCGGGTTGGCTGGAAATGGCGGATTTGACGACCGTCCTTCAGCGTTACGAGAAGCCTGGCCATGCGGCGTTTCGGATAGGCCGATGCCAGTTCGGCATCCTCGCTGACGGTCACTTTCTGCCTCAAGGCGCGGATATCGGGACGCGCAAGTGCCTCGGGCGAGAAGGCAGTCAGGCGGACGCCGCCCAGCAGCAGTTGCGCCGCGAGGCAGTACTGTATGCTGAAACGGGCTTCCTGGGCCGACCGGGGATCCGGGCGGTTGCACATCTGATAGGTTGCGCCGTAACCCTCGACATGGATCGAGTCGATGTCGTCAGGTGCAAAACCGTCCTGTTGCTGCATGCGATTCAGGCCATCAAGGGCCGGGAAGATGTGTCCGCAGCAACCATGGTTCTTGACCGTCATGCGGGTAATGGGTGTCCAGTCGCCGATGCCGTCCAGCGCTGTTGTCCAGTCTCCGGACGATACGCTGGTTGCCGCGGCAAACCCCTTGTCCGCATCGAGGCTATCAAGAGATGCGGTTACGCCATGGGCCGCAGCGATGCCTGCGAGAATGCCGGCATCGGCCGCGTGGCCGGGGTGGAGTGCCTTGGCCATGCCTTCACCCTGTAGGTTCTGCTGGTGGCCCCCGGCAAAGCTGCTGGAAAGGGCAATCGCATGGGCGACTCGATCCGCATCGCACCCCAGAATCATGGCGGTCGCCACCGCGGCGCCTATAGTGCCGACGGTCGAGGTGGTATGCCAGTAGCGGTAGTGGCTGGGCTGAATGGCCAGCGAGATCCGGCAGCCCACTTCGTAGCCACCAATGATGGCGCGGTGCAGCTGTTCGAGCGAAGCGCCCTTGTCCTGAGCGACGGCCAGTGCGGTGGCAATGGTCGGGCTACCTGGGTGATAACCGCCATCCTTGAAGATATCGTCGAACTCGACGGTGTGGCTCGCGGTGGCGTTCAGCAACGCCGAATGCCGGGGAGAAGCGATCTGGCCGTCCACGTAGCAGACGGCATTGCCCTGACCGCGACTGGCGCCAAGGGCGTCGGACAGCAGCGTTGACGGTGGCAGTGCGCAGCCCGGTAAGGTTGTGGCGAACCAGTCCAGGAGGGCGCGCCGTGCCGCCCAGCTCACATCTGCGCTCAAACGTTGGTTTTGCCAGGCGGTCGCTGCATTGGCCAGTACAACGATTGGATTGGTCATGGTGTGTCCTTGATCCTAAGGGCGCTGAACCGTTCGTCAGTCCCGTCGCTGGGGGATGTTCAGTTGACGGCGCCGGCCGCTCGCATCGCCTCGATCTCTTCGCGGCCGTAACCGAGTTCCGCCAGGATTTCGGCGCTCTGCGCACCGACCGGCTGTGGCGGCAGGATGATTTCCGACTGGCTGTCGGACAGGTTGAATGCGGCGACGGGGACCGTCAGGCCGTCGACGGCACAGTCGGGAGCCGCATGTTCGTGCAGTACGTGCCGGCTGGCCACCTGACTGTCGGACAGGGCTTCTTCCATGCGGCGTATGCGTGCGGCCGGGATACGTCTTTTCTGCAGGAACTCCTCCCAGTAGTCCGCCGTCATCGTGCCAATGATTTTTGACAGAACCTCGGCTTCTTCCGCATGCGCGTCCAGACGCTGATTGTTATCGGTCTTGATCATGTCTTCGCGACCGAGCGCTGTCCAGAGGCGACGTTGTTGCTGCAGGTTCGAGGCGGCGATCATCATCGGGACATCGGCAGCCTGGTAGCAACCGATGGTTGCGAACGGGAAGGTGTTGCCCTTTTGCTCGGGGTGCTTGCCGTTCCAAAGAAATCCGGTGAGGTGCGAACTGGACAGTATCAGCGCGACATCGAGCATTGAAACATCGATAAACTGGCCTTTGCCGCCGTTCCGTTCCCGCTGGAACAGGGCCGTCGAGATCGCGAAGGCCGCCGTCGTCCCCGTTGCATAGTCGACCACTGGCGCGCCGGATTTCAAGGGCCTGCCGTCGCCATGTCCCGTCATTGCCATCATGCCGGAGAATGCCTGGATCACATTATCATAGGCGGTCTGTTCACGGCGGGGACCGGTCGATCCAAAAGCCGAGACCGAACAGTAAATAAGCTTCGGATTCAGCTTGGACATCTCGTCATAGCCCAGCCCGAGCTCATCGAAAGCGCCGGGCCGGTAGTTTTCCACGAACACATCCGCCGTCGAAATGAGCCGCTTCATCGCCTCGCGCCCTTCAGCGGTCTTGAGGTCGAGCGCCAGCGTTTTCTTGTTGGACGCCTGAGCCATGAAAGCCGTGCCCATACCGATGTCGTTCAGGGCGCGGTCTGAGCCTTGCATGCGCGCCTGATCGGGGTCATTGGGCGACTCGACCTTGATGACTTCGGCGCCCAACACGGCCAGTTGATAGCTGGCAAAGGGGCCCGCGAGTACATGTGTCGTATCGATGACACGAATTCCGTCGAATGCTTTGGTCATGGGGGCTCACCGAATTACGCTTGGGGAGATCTGTCTGGAGAAGGGTTTCGGGCAGGCAAGATCTCGGGATTGAAAGTTGCGTCTTTTAATCTGGATGACCACCAGGTTCCCTACCTGGTTGTCAGTCACGCCACAAAAGCAGGCGCAAGTGCGCGGACATGCTGGCTTTTGTGGCGTTCGCATTGGCCTTCGGCCAATGATGAAGCATCCCTGCTTCATGTATTAACCCTCCGGGTTAATAATTGAAGGTGCAACATGGCAGCGGCTTTATACTGAGGCTCATCAAATCAACCGGCCGTAACAGAAGGAGGGAACTCCCTCCTTCGGTTCGCTGATCGAGCCAGAGTGAATGCGGCAGTTACTCGATCAGACCTGCTGTTTTCAGCTGTTTTTCCGCGACGCCACTGACGCGCTTGACGAAATTCGAGTATTCCTCCGGCCCCATCCAGGAATCGACGACACCGGCATTGCGCGCATAGGTCTGATAGTCTTCCGAACGCATCGCCTTGTGGAAGGCATCGGCAATCTTCTGCTGTACGTCCTTCGGGATACCTGCCGGGCCGAATACACCACGGACCTGCAGCCAGCTGGTATCGACCTCATAGCCTTGCTCGCCAAAGGTCGGTGTCTCGGGCAGGCCCGTCAGCCGCTCTTCGCCCAGTACACCCAGGCCTGCGATCCGCTTGGCGTCGAAGAAGGAGTTGACCGCGCCCAGGTTCGATACACCCACATCCACATGACCGCCCAGCAGAGCCGCGACGATATCCGGTGTCGAGTTGAAGGCGACCCAGTTGAGCTTGACGCCTGCGGCCTCTTCGAGCATCGAAATGCCAATGCTCTGCATCGAGCCGACAGGGCCAAAGCCGCCAATGTTGACTTCCCCTTCATTTTCCCGGGCCCTGGCGACCAGATCGTCCAGGTTCTTCATATCGGAGTCGGACCGGACAAACAGCAGGATCGCGTCCTCCTGGGTCGAGGCGATCCAGGAGAAGTCATCGGGCGAGAAGGTCCCCTTGAGGTTGGTGAGCATCCCTGTGAAGTGGGTCAGCGTATTGATGCCGAGTGTCAGGCCATCCGGTTTGGCGGCGCGAATCCGCGTCATCTGGGTCGCACCGCCACCGCCCGGTGAATTGATAACGACAACATTCTGACCAATCTCAGGCTCCAGCGATTTCGCCAGCGTCCTGATAAAGACATCCGAAGAACCACCTGCCTTGGTGTGCATGATCATGTTGACGGGGCCGGTGGGCCAGTCGCTCTCGGCCAGTGCGGCTTCGGTACCGCAGAACATTGTCATGGCAGCGACTGTGGTTGCGCCAAGGTAGGCGCGAGCGCTCTTGGTAACTTTGCTTATCATCTTCGACGGTCTCCCGAGTTTTATTTTTCGAGTGTTCAATCTGGGGTCGATCCCCTGATTCAAGAGTCCCAAAAAACAGTTCGAAGTGGTACTGACGATTTGTCAGGCCAGGGGTATGTTTTGATTGGGCAAGGTTACGCATGTGACTTGGTACACAGGATTAGACTTTTAATGGAAGAGTGATCACTCGACTTAAGAGGTCTTTAAAACGGCTTAAGCAGCTGCTTCATTCTGTAAATTAATTGCAAGCCTAGTGGCTGAAAATTACTCTGTCTTTGACAGCAGCTCGCGCATCCACGAAAGAAATTTCAGCAGGGGCTCCGATGGCCTCATATTGCGCGGCCAGGTCAGATAATAGCCCTCCCCGGTCTTGCATGTGGTTTCGAAAGGAGCAATGAAATTTCCGTTCTGAATCTGCCGCTCGACGAAGACCCTGACGGCGATGGCCATGCCAATATTCATCGAGGCCGCTTCGTAGGCCAGGGCGGAGTTGTCGAAGCGGATACCGGCGTCGGCGTCGATATCGACCCCGGCTGCGGCTATCCAGCTGACCCAGTCGTTGGGACGAGCCATGGAGTGGAGCAGGCGCACGCGGGACAGGTCCTGCAGTGTCTTCAGTTTTGCCGATTCCATCAACGTTGGCGAGCATATCGGGATCAGTTCGATGTCCACCAGTTTTTCCGCATGCAGGTCGGGCCAGTCGCCATGGCCGGAGCGGATCGATGCATCGATGTTTTGCGTATCGAAGTCCACCGGTGCCACGGATGAGGAAAGTCTGACCTCAATCGATTCGTTGGCGTCATGAAAGTTGGCCAGTCTGGGGATCAGCCACCGTTGCGAAAAGGTCGTATAGGACTGAATCGACAGTATATCCCGCCGGCCCCGGCGCGACACCTTGCGGGCCGCATTGCTGATGTCCTGGAATGCCTGGGTGATGCCCTCGTACAGCTCTTTGCCCTCGCGCGTCAGCTCGATACCCCGATGCAGGCGCCGGAACAGGGCAACGCCCAGGTAGTCTTCGAGCACCCGCACCTGGCGGCTGACGGCGACCTGGGAGACGTTCAACTCTTCTGCGGCGCTGGTCAGGCTGCAAAGTCGCGCTGCGGCTTCGAAGGTTCTCAGCGGGTTCAGCGGAGGAAGTGGGTATTTCATTTCACCACCGTAAAAACATTTTCGTTATTCTTAGAATAAACCTTTCAATACCAATTAGCGTAGAGCTTGTTTGTCATAAGGGCTAAATGTCAGGGTCCCATTAAAGGTGTTTCTCTTTCGAAAACGGCGTCTTTGGATGTTTATATTCACATCGGACTATTGCTCGGCACCGAGTATCCGAGGCCCTCCCGGTATTTTTTTCGCTCAGCTTCCGGCATTTTACCATCAACTTCCAGCCGGCCCATTATTCTGCTTGTCCGTGAAAAAGACAACGAGCAATAAGTAACTTGAGACTAACAAAAAGTTAGGCAAGATGCACTCTTTATCCGCTTGCTGATCCCGGGCGCAGGATGGAGACCTGGCGCCAGGAAAAGCTCAGGCGCGCCGCCTCCAACCGGTATGCGAACTTTCGGATGGTGCAGTCAGCACTGACCACTGTCCTGTCGATGGGCACCTCGATGTTGTCGAATTTGTCGCTCTGCGGCCGCCGAATACCGCCTGACCCATTACACTGATCGTTAACGAAAGCCATTGACAATACTGGCGAGGCGTCACCCATGATCTTCAGAAGCCTTCGGGGCCGGTTGTTCCTGCTCTTTTTGCTGGTGGTTGTGCCGGTGTTGTTACTGATCGTCATCATTAATATCGAACAACGGCAGCAGGCGGCGGACAATGTCAGGGATAACGCGCTTCGGCTCATACAGCTGACGACCAGCCAGTATGAGCATCTGATCAAGGGGACCCGGCAGCTGCTGATTGCATTGGCGCAGTTGCCCTGGGTGCGGAACCAGGATGCCGATGCCTGCAGTTCCCTGTTCGGCGACCTGTTCAAGCGCTATCCCTACTACACGACGCTGGGGGTGGCGAATCTGGAAGGCTATAGCTTCTGCAGCCCTCTGCGGGCAACACGGCCGGTCAACCTGGCGGACCGCGCCTACATCATCAGTGCGATGCAAAGCCGGGACTTCGCTATCGGCGACTATGCGGTCGGCCGGCGAACGGGCAAGGCATCGCTGCACTTCGGTTATCCGGTTTTCGATCAGGAGGGCGCTGTACAGGGGGTCGTCTTCGCTGCCCTGGATCTCAAGTGGCTGGGTGAACTTGCCGCCGGGCTGCGCCTGGCGCCCGGGACGACGTTTTCGATATTCGATCGCAACGGTGTGCTGCTGGTGCGCTATCCGATCTCGCCACAGTGGTCCGTTGGCAGTTCAGCGGCGAACAGTTCCGTGTTCGGGGCGGCGGTTGCTCTGGGTGGCGAGGGTATAGTCGAAGCGCCGGATCTGAGCGGTGTTTCGAGCCTGTTCGCCTTCGCGCCGATCAACGACAGCGCCAACACCGGGAGCGCAACGGCGCTCTATCTGGCCGTTGGCGTTCCCATCGATGCAGCCTTTGCGCCGGTTAACTACACTTTTGCCCGAAATCTGATTGTCGTCGGTGTCATCTCCCTGTTTGCTGTACTGGCAGCCTGGTGGTTCGGCAAGCGCGCCATACTGCGACCGGTCAGTGTTCTCCTGGATGCCACGGAGCAATTGCAGTCCGGGAACCTGGCGGCCCGTACCGGCATGCAGCCTATGCGTGGCGAACTGGCCCAGCTGGGGTATGCATTCGATCATATGGCCGAGCAGCTGGATCGGCGAGAGCGTCAGCTGCGCCGCTCCCTCGCCGAGGCGACGGAGCTGAAAAATCTCCTCGACAGCGTGTTCTCGTCCATCGTCAGCGGCGTCATTACAACCGATACACAAGGTACCGTCACGCTCAATAACGCCGCTGCTCTGCATATCCTGGGCTACTCTGATAGCGATGACCTTGCCGGGGAACATGTGGCTGATTTGCGGCCCCCTCTCGGCAGCCTGCTGTTACCCCATCTCTACCGGGTCGGCCATACCGGCGAATCGGTGGTCGGGCTTGAAACCAGTGTCGACATGCCGCCAAGAGGCGTCGCGCACCTTCGGTTCAACCTCTCGACACTCAAGGGACAGCAGGAGACGCAGGGCATCGCCATCGTTGTCGATGATGTTACCGAAAAGCGTCAGGTCGAGGCTCAACGCCGCCTGCTCGAGCACATGGTATCCCCCGCGATACTGACCCAGCTTGATCCCGAGCGTCTGCAACTGGGCGGCAAGCGAGCGGAAATTACCGCTCTGTTTGCCGATATCCATGGCTTTACCCAAATCAGTGAGCAGCTGAATCCGGAAGATCTGGTCGGGCTGCTCAACCGCTATCTTGCCGCCATGGCGAACGCCGTACTGGCCGAGGAGGGGACGATCGACAAGTTCCTGGGCGACGCGGTCATGGCCTGGTTCAATGCGCCTCTGCCCCAGCCGGACCATATCATGCGAGCGATCCGTGCGGCGCTCGGCATTCGCGATGCCATAGCCGCTTTGCACGAGGAAATCTCTCCGCTGTTCCGGCTCTCCTTTGGTGTGGGGCTTCACGTCGGCGAAGCGGTGCTGGGGCTTGTCGGCACTCAGGAACGTATGGAGTACACGGCCATTGGCGATGACATCAATATCGCCAAACGCATACAGGAACATACCGGCATCAGCCAGATCCTGATCAGCGCCGCTGTTTACGAAAGGGTCAAAGAACAGGTGTTGGTGACCCCGGTCACCACTATCCAGGCCAAGGGCAAGCAGAAGCCGCTGGAGGTCTACGAACTTCTTGATTTGAAGTGAGTTTACCGCCCTGTTTAGATTGCTGCACCGGTAGCAGCCATTGAGCTGTTGTCGATTTTAAGCTGAGATACGTTTTTGCCGGTTTTCAACGGCGGCTGCTCTATGCCGTCCGCTGCCGCTCGGAATCCCAAGTCCTGGAGCCCTGATGTATGTATTTCTCTTGTATCTGTGGGAAAGGGTAGCGCTTCGAACTTTCACATAAGACAGCCACCGAACGGCCAAAAACGGCCACCTGTCCAAGTGGACAACTCCGATCGGTGGAAGTGAGTTGTCAAGGTGCGACCGGATCATAGAGCAGGGCATTCTGCCATTCGATGATGAACCGTCGTCTCTTTGACTGGTCCAGGTAGACCATCAGCGCCGGGCCCAGCGTGATCGGGTGAAAGTTGAGGGGCTGTTCGGTGCCAAGCGCGGCGATCGAAAAGGGGCCTGAGGCCCGCGGGTGCAGCGCAACCAACTCTCCGTTTTGGGCGATGACCTGCTGTCCCTGGTACGACAACAGGAAGCGCAGAAAGCGTTCGGCTCCGGCCGGGTTCGGAGCATTTTTCGTGATGAGGGCGACCCGGCTGACGACCAGCGCATAGTCCTCGGGCACGATCACGCCGATGCGCGGATCGCGCCGGGCATGTGCCAGGGCGTAGGAGCCGAGCAGGTTGTAGCCCAGTACCAGATCGCCTTCGGCGATGGCGTCGAGCAGTTGCGATGTGCAGCAATAGACCTGGGTGAAGGCCCGGCCCAGGCTTTCCTTCAGCCGGCCGCTGAGACTCGATGTAACCTCGTCCTGGGTCGCGACCAGATAGCCGACGCCAGAGGTGCGGACATCGTAGGAGCCGACCCGGTGCCGGAAGAATTCACCGTCGCTGCGCAGGGCCGTGGCCAGGGCTTCATGGGTGGCGGGCAGCGACCGGCCGGCGAAGGCGGCTTTGTTATAGACGAACACGACCGGCTCATAGGTGAAACCGAAAGCCTCGTTACGCCAGTTCGCCCAGGTCGGCAATTCCTCGAGAACCGGGTCCACAAAGGGCTGGGCGAAGCCGTCGTTCACCAGGCGGATCTGTAGGTCCATCGCCGAGCTGATCACCAGATCGGGGAATCCCCGTCGTCGGGGGACTGCATCCGTTCATGCAGCTCCAGGGTGTTGAATTCGCGGTATTCCAGTACCAAGTCGGGGTTGGCGGCTCGAAAAGCATCGAGTACGGGGCTTATTGCGGGGATATCGGTGGCACTGTAAATCAGCACCGTTTCGTCCGTCTCGGCGGCCGCCATTGCCGGCGCCTTAATCAGCGAGAGGAGTGCTATCAGGGAGAGCAGCAGGCTGCACAGGCGCATCATCATCTTGAGCCTCTCGGCAGGTTCAACCGGACTCGCAGGCCTCCGAGCGGGCTGTTCTCGAGGAACAGGGCGCCGCCATGAGCATCGGCAACACTCTGGACGATGCTCAGGCCCAGGCCCGAGCCCGATCCTCCCGCGGCCAGGCGGGAGAAGCGCTGCAGCGCCTGGCGGCGCAGATGCGCGGGAATGCCGGGCCCCCGGTCGTCGACGATGATATCGAGGCTCCGGTTCTCGGCGGTCGTCAGGTGCAGATCGATATGGTTGTCGTCCGGGCCGTAACGTACGGCATTATCCAGCAGATTGCGTACCGCTTCGCGCAGACTGACGCTATCGGCGGGAATCGTCGCCGGCTGGAGGTCGCAGTGGTAGGCAAACTCGATGTCCCGGTGGGCGTGGTCGCGCACGCACTCCGTCAGCAGTTGTTTCAACAGGGCCTCGAGATCGATCAGTTCCAGGCTTTGAGTATCACTGCGATGGACCACCATGGCATGGGCCAGCAACTGGTTGGTCAGGCGCGTCAGTTGCTGGTGTTGCTGGCGGATCGTGTCGAGGCGTCGGGGCAGGGTGGCCGGGTCCTTGCTCTGGCTGGCGATATCGAGCTGCGCCTGGGTCGCGCTCTGGGCTGTACGGATCTGGTGACTTGCGTCGGCGATGAACATCTTCATCGCCTCTAAATTGTCCAGTAGCCTGCGGTGATAACTGTTGATCGCGTCCACCAGGGGCGACACTTCCTGGATGGGCGTCTTGGCCAGCGGCTGGGTATCGCCGGCCGAACGATGCTGCAAGGTTCGTGATATCAGGCTGAGCGGGTCCAGCGCCCGGTTGATGCCGAACCAGAGCGCCGCCAGCGCCAGCAGCATCAGGCCCATCAGCGCCACCAGGGCCTTGTAGAGAATATCGATCATCAACTCGCGGCGGGCATTGAGCGTCTGGCCCAGGGTTACCCGGACCCAACCTGAGACAGCGGGTTCCGTCAGGCGTTTGCTCTGGATAACGAAGCGTAGCGGCTCACCGCGGTAACGGGCATTGTAGAAAAAGGGCGTCTCGGACGGCTGGAAGCCCTCAGGCTGTGGCAGATCGTCGTAGCCGGTGATCCACTGCCCCTGCGGATCCTGAACCTGATAGAAAACCTTGTCATCCGGTGCCAGCTGCATCATCTCCAGTGCTGCGTAGGGCAGGTCGAGATCGACGCGGCCATTGCGTACGAACAATCCCTCCATGACCGACAGGCTGGCGCTGCTCAGCAGGCGGTCGTAGGAGTAGTCCGCCGCCTGGCGGGCATAGTGCCAAGCACCCAGGCTCAGCACCAGCAGCACGACCAGCAGCAGCAGGGCGGTGCGGGACAGCAGCCGACGCCGCAGGGAGTAGCCGGCCTCAGTCGTCGACATGGGCGAGATAGCCGAGGCCGCGTATGGTCTTGATGATCAGAGATGATTCCGCCAGTTGCCGGCGCAGGCGCGTCAGCGCCTGTTCAATCGCATTGGGCGTATAGGCCTCGTCGAAGGTATAGAGGCGGTTGGCGATATCGTCCTTGGTCAGGATGCGGTCGAGGTTCTTCAGGAACAGTTCCAGCAGCTGGACTTCCCGCGGTCGCAACTCGAGCGGTCGACCATCGATGCTGGCACTCTGGGCCGCCAGGTTGAAGGTCAGGTTGCCGAACTGTAACTCGTTGCTGGCATCGCCGCGTTCGCGCCGCAGTAGCGCGCGACAGCGGGCCGCCAGTTCACGGAAATCGAACGGCTTGACCAGGTAGTCGTCGGCGCCGAGGTCCAGCGCGCTGACGCGATCATCGATTTCAGCCCGGGCCGTCAGCACCAGTACCGGAATCCGCTTGCCGGCGGCTCTCAGGCTCTGCAGCAACTGGTAGCCACTGCGTCCCGGCAGGTTGATATCGAGAATGAGCAGGTCGAAGTCGTCGAACGAGAGACTGCGCTCGGCCTGCTCGACCGAGCCGGCCCAGTCCAGCGGGTGGCCGAGGTTGAGAAAGTACTCGCGGGTCGCATCGGCGAGGGCCTGGTTGTCTTCTATCAGCAGCATGCGCATAAGGGCGGCAATTGTCTCGCTGTTGTCGCCGTCCGGCAACGTTGTTTTTATTTTGCCCTGTCAGGCTGGTGTCAGTTTGAACGCTTAGAGTTCGTCTCGTAGTGCTGACAAAGTGCAGCGACTCATAAAAAGTATAAGCGGAGTTAAAAGATGAAAGTCAATATCGGTGCCCTGTTGCTGACGGGCGGTCTTACCCTGGCTGCAAACGCCATGGCGTTCGAACCTTCCAAACCCGAGTGTATCGCCCCGGCCAAGCCCGGTGGCGGCTTCGACCTGACCTGTCGTGTCATATCCAATGGTTTTGCCGATGCCGATCTGCTTGAAACGCCGATGGCGGTTACCTTTATGCCGGGGGCGTTGGCGCCGTGGCCTACAACCATATCAACGCCAGCCGTCCGGATGACGGCAATGCGCTGGTCGCCTTCAGTTCCGGGTCTCTGCTGAACATCGCCCAGGGCAAGTTCGGCAAGAATCTTGACGAATCCGATGCCCGTTGGGTCGGAGCGGCCGGTGTCGACTACGGTGCCGTGATCGTCAAGGCCGATGCGCCCTGGAACACCCTTGGCGAGCTGGTGGCCGATCTGCAAAAGGATCCGACCAGGTACGTGCTCGGTGCCGGTGGTGGCGTTGGCAGCCAGGACTGGATGAAGGCTGCAATCCTGATGAAGTCCTCATCGGTCGATCCCAGGTCGATGCGTTATGTCGCCTACGAAGGCGGTGGCGAAGCCCTGGCGGCCCTGATGGGCGGGCATATCCAGGTGTATCCGGGCGATGTCGGCGAGATGAAGGGCCAGCTCGAGGCCGGCAAGGTGAAGATGCTGGCGGTGATGTCGCCGGAACGCCTCGACGGCGAGTTCGCCGCGATTCCGACCGCCAAGGAACAGGGATTCGACGCCGAATGGACCATTCTACGCGGTTACTATCTGGGCCTGGGTGTCTGACGACGCCTACGAATACTGGGCCGGTCAGTTCGGCAAGGCCTACGAGAGCCCGGCCTTTATGCAGACGGTCGCCGACAAGGGGTTGATGCCGTTCAAGATGCAGGGTGAAGAGTTCGACCGTTACGTCAAGGAGCGTGTCGGCTACATGCGTGATCTGGCACGCGAAGCCGGTCTGATCGAGTGAGGCCCCGGCATGTATGACCGCATCTTTGCGGGTACCCTGCTGCTGCTGTCCGGGCTGATCGCCTGGACAGCCGTCGGCTTCGAGGTGCCCTTCCAATACGAGCCGCTCGGTCCCAAGGCCTTTCCGGTCATTCTTTCAATACTGCTGGCAACGACAGCGGGCTGGCTGCTGGTCAAACCCAGTCGTAACGACTGGCACCCGGATCGTGCGGTGTTGCTCAAGCTGCTGGCAGGCCTGGTCGTCATGACGCTGTATGCGGTGCTGTTCGAGTCCGCCGGCTTTATCCCGGCGACCTTTCTGGTCGGCGCCGTTTTCAGCTGGCTGTTTGGAGAAAAGCCCTGGCGCGCCGCGGCCTATTCGCTGGCAATCAGCCTGTGCGGGTACTTCCTGCTGAAGGATCTGCTGCAATTGAACGTGCCGGCCGGCACGTTGCTGGGAGGTTGACCGATGGAAATTTTCAATCATCTGGCGACCGGTTTCTCGGTTGCCCTGGCCCCGATGAATCTGGTGTTGGTGCTGGTGGGCTGTTTCATCGGCACCCTGATCGGCTCGCTGCCCGGCATCGGGCCGATCAATGGCGTGGCGATCCTGCTACCGTTGGCTTACGCCATGGGGTTTCCGCCAGAATCGGCACTGATCCTGCTGGCCGGCGTCTACTACGGCGCTGAATATGGCGGCCGTATTTCCAGTATTCTGCTCAACGTACCGGGCGATGCCGGCGCCATCATGACCACGCTCGATGGCTATCCGATGTCCAAGCGCGGCGAAGGCGGTCGTGCGCTGGCGCTGTCGGCGGTCTCGTCCTTCGCCGGCAGCATCGGCGCATTGCTGCTGATGGTGGTTTCGGCGCCGCTGCTCAGCCAGCTGGCGATCCAGTTCGGACCGTCCGAATATGTGCTGCTAATGGTGTTCGCCTTCACCTGTCTGGCGACCATGGTCGGCAGCCGGCCGGTGAAGACCCTGGTGGGCGTGCTGATCGGCCTGCTGCTGGCGACGGTCGGGGTCGATTCCGGCACCGGTGTGCTGCGCTTCACGATGGGCATTCCGAACTTCTTCGACGGCGTTGATTTCCTCGTCGTGGTGATCGGCATGTTTGCCATCAGCGAAGTGCTGGCGTTACTGGAACAGTGGGCGCGCAACGATCTGTCCATTACGCCGGTGGGGCGGAGCTTCGTAAGCTTTGCCGATCTGATGAAGGTGAAATGGGTGGTGCTGCGCTCGACGGTGATCGGCTTCCTGATCGGCGTACTGCCGGGCACCGGTGCCTCGATCGCCAGTGCGGTCGCCTACGGCACCGAAAAGCGCTTTGCCGAGGGTGATGACAGCCAGTTCGGCAAAGGCGATATCCGTGGCCTGGCGGCACCGGAAGCGGCCAACAACGCCTCGGCCGCCGGCTCGATGGTGCCGATGCTGACGCTGGGGATTCCCGGCAGTGGCACCACCGCGATCCTGCTGGGGGCGCTACTGATGTTCAACATCACACCGGGTCCGCTGCTGTTCGAACAGCAGCCGCAGATCGCCTGGAGCCTGATCGCCTCGATGTTCGTCGGCAACCTTGCGCTGCTGGTGATGAACCTGCCGCTGATCGGGCTTTTCGTCAGGCTGCTGTCGATTCGCCAGGCTTATCTGGTGCCGGTGATCGTGATGCTGACCTTCGTCGGAATCTACTCGATCCACGGCGACAGCTTCGACCTCTATTTCATGGTGCTGTTGGGCATCTTCGGCTTCCTGCTGCGCAAGCTCCACTTTTCCCTGGCGCCGGTAATACTGGGACTGGTACTGGGTGAGGTACTCGAGGACAACCTGCGTCGGGCGCTGTCGATCAGCGGCGGCGACTGGTCGATCCTGCTGAATGGCCCGATGACCTATAGCCTGACTGTGGCGACGCTGGTCGCTCTGCTGGCACCTGGCCTGTGGCGCTTGTGGAAAAAGGCAGGCAAGGCGGGTGCCATTGCGGACCGGCGGATGCTGGAAGAGGAATAAGCACACCATGATGCTGGCGGGACGTACGTTGCTGGTCGGCACCCTCGGGGCACTCGCCGCGCACTGGCTGAGTGTCCCGTCTTCCTGGTTACTGGGGCCCGTCGTCGGCGTGACCCTGGCGGCCCTGCTCGGACTGCCGGTGAGTATGCCCAGGGCCACCACCTCGGCGGTCAGTCTCTTTCTGGGCATTTCCGTCGCCCTGAATCTCGATGCCGGCCTGGTGCATCAGCTCGGTCACTGGAAGCACAGTGTGCTGCTGCTGTGCCTGATGCTGGTTCTGCTGCTGACCCTGCTGTTCCGCTACTATTCCCGTCAGCCGGGATGGCATAGCGTTGAAGCGCTTTTCTGTTCCGTTCCCGGCAATCTGGCCATCATGCTCAGCCTCGCGGCCGACACCTCGGCCGACCTGCGCAAGGTGGCGCTGGTACACAGCATACGGGTCTGTTTTCTGGTGACCCTGCTGCCGCTTTTCCTTCCCATAGCCGAGCGACAACTCGGTGTCACCGCCTTTCAGATCGTTCATCCCGAGCACTTGCTGTTGGTTTTGATACTGGGACTGGTGATCGGGACCTTGCTGGCGCGCTGCCGGGTACCGGCGGCCATGCTGTTCGGCGGATTCGCGGCGGCGCTGGTCGTCAAGCAGGCGCTGGGCTGGGAGCATGGCCTGCCGGACAGCCTGATGATCGCGCTGCTGATCGTGCTGGGCAGTGCGATCGGTGCAAGGTTCAATGCGGTAAGGCTGTCGCAGGTGCTGCCGGAAATGCGGGCGGCGCTGGGCGGGCTGCTGATCACGCTGCTTATCTGCGGCCTTTTCGCCTGGGGGCTGTGGCACTTCCTGGGCGTCCCCTGGGTCCAGGCGATGCTGGCCTACGCCCCTGGCGGCATCGAGGTGATGATCGCCATTGCGATGAACCAGCAGGTCGATGCGGTGTTCGTCGCATCCCACCAGATCTTCCGGATGATCGCGATGAGCATGGTGGTTCCGATGCTGCTGCGCCGCCTGTCGAAAGGGTAGAGCTGATCGCGTGGTGGGACCTATGAGCCATCGGCGCCGGAGTGTCTACTTCCGTTGGGTCAGAAAGGTCGTTTCCTTGAATGCCGAGACTTGCTCAGAGCTGAAGCTGAACGTCAACGCGGAACGCGGTTGCCCGATATCGATGCCGCAGTCCCGGTACGGCAGCCAGGGCTGGCCGTCGAGCTGGACCCAGAGCAGGCCGAAAAACAGTGCGATCATTGGTCAGCTGGTCAGCCGCCGCCAGTTCTGAAAACGGCCTTCGGTGAGGCGTACGTGAAACTTGCCGTCCCGCGCAAAGGGTGACGTGCAGTCCTGCACAACGTCGATTTTTTCCATGGCAGCTGTCCGCAATTCCGATGTTGGCCGCAGCTTACCTTGGTGATTTGGATAGGATCAGGTATAAAAAATAAAATCGATAGGTACAGAGTCCGGTGGAATAGCGTTATCAGCAACTGGAAAGCTGGCTGTTACAGGGCATACGGGAACAGCGCTGGCGGCTTGGCGAACGGCTGCCGTCGATTCGGACGCTGTGCGAGCAGCAGGGCGTATCGAAGGCGACTGTTCAGCATGCATTGCAGCGATTGGAGGCGCAGGGACTGGTCGAGGCCCGGCCCAAGGCCGGTTATTTCGTCACCCTGCAGCCGAAGACGATCGGGGCGCCGCGCAGACGGACTCGGCTCGAAGCGCCCCGTCCGGTAACGGCCAGCGAGCTGTTTCTCGATATCATGCGCCGCAGTGCGGCCTTCGACCTGTTGCCGGATCTTCATGCCGGTGAGGCGCCGTCCGGGATAGTGGCGCTGAACCGTGCTCTCGGCCGCGCTCTGCGTCGTCAGAAGGGCGACGATCACCAGTAATACGATGCGTCGGCGGGCGATCCGGCCCTGCGCGAACAGCTCTCGCTGCATGCGTCGCTGCACGCCTGGCCGGGAGAGATTCGCGTCAGTACACCGCTCGGCGGTCTGGCGATCTGGCTGGAGCTGCCCGAGTCGGTCGATACCCTCGCCGTCTATCCGGCGGCTTTGCAGCAGGGGGTGGTGATCACGCCCGGTCCGCTGTTCTCGGTCTCCGGGCAGTTCCGCAACTGTCTGCGTATCAGCTATGCGCATCCCTGGGATGGGTGCAGGATCGAGGCGCCGGGCCGGCTGCCGGAGCTGCTGCTGGGCCCTTGATCGTCCTCTCCCCCGTGTTTCTCGTTTTCTCCTTGGAAAACCATTCCGTAACGCTTTGTTTTATAATGTCGCGTCATGCCCGTTTTTCGGGCCGTTTTGAAGCGTTAAGACGGCGCATAAGTAAATGATTTCAAAAGATAAAACTTCGATCCTTCTGGTCTGCCTCGGCAACATCTGCCGTTCACCCACGGCCCATGGCGTGCTCGAACACCGCCTGCGCGAGGCGGGGCTCGAGGTCTTCGTTGATTCGGCCGGGACCGGTGCCTGGCATGTCGGCAATCCGCCTGATCGCCGCGCCACGGCCGCCGCGCTGCGACGCGGTATCCGCCTGGAACATTTGCGTGCGCGCCAGGTGGAGTTGGAGGACTTCCGTCGTTTCGATCTGGTGCTGGCAATGGACCGGGACAATCTCGACAACCTGATGCGAATCTGTCCGCCTGAATACCGGTCTCGGGTCCGGCTTTTTCTCGAGTTTGCCGGAGACCGGGTGTCGATGCTCGAGGTGCCCGATCCCTATTTCGGCGGCGATGATGGCTTTGAGCAGGTGCTGGATCTGATCGAGGCGGCGTCCGAAGGGCTTATCGAGCAGCTGCAGCGGGAGGGCGCGTGAATCTCTCCGGGCCATCGACGCTTGCGCTGCAGCGGGATTTCGACCTCTGCGCTCTGAACAGCTTTGGTTTTCCCTCCCGCGCCGAGTATTTCCTGCGTGTCGAGACGCTCGACCAGCTGAGGCAGGCGGTGGCGCTGGCGCGGAAGCAGGGCTGGCCAATGCTGATGCTCGGCGGCGGCAGCAACCTGGTGCTGCGTGAGCACATACCCGGTCTGGTCATACAGATGGCGCTGAAAGGGCGGCAGGTCGCGTCGCCCGAGGCCGGGACGGTCCTGGTCAGTGCGGCGGCCGGTGAGAACTGGCACGAAACGGTGGTCTGGACGCTGCAACAGGGCTGTTATGGCCTCGAGAACCTGGCGCTGATCCCCGGTACCGTCGGCGCCGCGCCCATGCAGAATATCGGCGCCTATGGCGTGGAGCTGGAAGAACGTTTCGACTCGCTGCTGGCGCTGGATACCGAAAGCGGTGACATTCGGCGATTCGATCGCGACGACTGCCGTTTCGGCTATCGCGACAGCCTGTTCAAGTCGGTGGCGCCCGGTCGTTACATTATTCTCGAGGTGACCTTCGCTCTGTCGCAGCGACCCTGTCCGGTGCTGCGTTACCAGGCCCTGGCCGATGCCCTTGCCCTTCGAGGGTTGACCGCGCCCGATCCCGAACAGGTGTTCGAGGCTATCTGTGAGATTCGCCGCCGCAAACTGCCGGATCCCGCAGTGGTGGGCAATGCCGGCAGTTTTTTCAAGAACCCGCTGGTGTCCAGCGCGCAGTGCGAGGCGCTGCGCGAACGCTTTCCCGGTCTGGTGGCCTTTGCTGCCGGTGACGGCTGCAAGCTGGCAGCCGGCTGGCTGATCGACCAGTGCGGCTGGAAGGGCCGGCGGCTCGGGCAGGTCGGCGTCTATCACCAGCAGGCGCTGGTGCTGGTCAATGAAGGCGGTGGCACGGCCGCCGAACTGCTGCAGCTGTCCGATCGGATCCGGGGCTCGGTACGGGAGCGATTCGGAGTCGAGCTGGAGATGGAACCGCGTCTGTACCCGGCTTGAGCTGCGGTATTTCAGGTAAAAAAACCGGCGAAAATCGCCGGTTTTTTGGACGCTGTCCAGTCCCGGCGGCCCCGTCAGGGGCCGCGGGTCAGGGCCGAAACGTCGCTCAGGAGTGGTGCTCCTCGGTGTGCGACGCCTGGCGGCGCTGTTCGCGCGGGTCGTTGCGGGCGCGGCCTGCACGACGGCGACGACGCGGGCGCGCAGCGCTCTCTGTCGTTGCGGCCTCATCACCGGCTTTCGCTTCTTCCTCAGCGGCAGCGGCCTCATCACCGGCTTTCGCCTCGTCCTCTGCGGCAGCGGTCTCCCCTTCGGCCTTCTGCTCTACCGGTTCCGCGCCTTCGGCGGCTTCCGTGGTCGCTTCGGCGTTCGGCTCCTGCGCTTTCTTCGCTTCGGCTTCGGCTTCGGCTTCAGCCTCGGCCTCGTCGGCCTGTGCCTTCGGTGCCTCCGTATCCGTCGCTTCTTTCGCTTCTTCTGCGGCGGATTCCGGTGCTGCTTCCGCGTCACGGGCTTCGGCTTCTACCGTCTGCGGTTCGCCCGGGGCTGCGGTGGAGACCGGTGTCGGGACAGTCGGTTCTGCAGTCGCAGCGGCTTCGGATGCCTGCTCGTCAGGCTGCGCGGCCGCCGTTTTGTCCACGGCCTCGGCAGTCGTCGGCTCCTGCGCTTCGGCAACCGGTGCCCGTTGCGCCGGCTTTTCCCTGGTGTCCGCGGCTTCTGCAGCTTCTGCAGCTTCCGGCTCACCCGGCTTTTCGGCCTCGGCTGCCTCTGCCGGCGGCTCCTTGGCTTCTACCTGCGATTCACTGCTTTCGGCGGGCGTTTCGGTGTCCGATACCGCCTCAGCCTGGACACTTTGCTTCGCCTCGGCGGTGGTCTCCTGCTCGATCGGAGCGGCAGCTTCGACGGCGACCTGTCCCGCCGGCTTTTCAGCCGCAGTGGCCGGTACCGGCTCTTCCTCTCCGGTCTGTGCCTGCGGTTTTGCCTCCTTCGGCGCTGCGGCGGTCATGTCGGCCGGCGTGCGTTCGGCAACGCGTTCGCTGCCGCGACGACGGCGGCCGCGACGACGACCGCGGGTGTCCGCATCATCGCTGGCTGCGCGCGCTTCGCGTGCTTCGCGCTGCTCCCCGGTACGTGCCGGCGCCTCGGTTTCGCTCTCCTCGCGGGGCGGCTTCTCGGCGGTCTTTTCTACCGCTTTGTCGGCGCCCCTTTCGGCACTGCGCTCAGCGCTGCGCTCGGCGCGGTCGGTGCGGGTCTCATCGCCTTCGCTGCGACGGCTGCGGCGGCGGCGACGCGGTTTGCCCGAGGCCTGCGACTCTTCACCACCCGACGGCTGCGATGCTGCGGGGCCTTGCGGCTCGATGGTGATGATCTCGTCGGAGTCCTGTGGACGGCGACGACGATCGCTGTCGCGGCGACGCTTGGGTTTGCGCTCGCTGCTGCTTGCGCCGCTGCGGCGCGGACGCTCTTCCGCACTCTTCTGTACCGGAGCGGCGGGGGCCGGTTTCGGGGCTTCTTCGACCGGCTGAGCCTTGGGTGCAGCTGATTCCGCCGCGCCGAACAGACCCTTCAGAACGCCGATCAGCTTGCCGCCGAAGGAGACCTTCGCGACGGGCTGGGGTGCCTGGGGGCGGGTGCCGGCGCGGGAGCGGGAGCGGGAGCGGGCGTCGGGGGAGTCGGTTCCTCGGCGGCCGGCGTTTCAGGCGCGGCCGCGGGTGCCGGAGTGGTCGGTGCTATGCCCTGGACCGCCGCGGCTTCGCGCTTTGCTGTCGTGCTGGTCGCGGAGCTGTAGTCCTCCTGCTTCGGTGGCGGCTGCAGGTTGTAGCTGGCATCGTTGGTGGTCGCGACCGTGTGGTCATCGCGCAGGCGCACGACCTCGTAGTGCGGCGTTTCCATGTTCGGGTTCGGTACGATGACCACCCGCACGCGATGGCGCAACTCGATCTCATGGACCTCGTGGCGTTTCTCGTTCAGCAGGTAGGTCGCCGCGGTGACCGGCAGGATGGCACGGATCTGCGCGGTGCGCTCCTTGGCCGACTCCTCCTCGATCAGGCGCAGGATCGACAGCGCCAGCGACTCGGTGTCGCGGATGCTGCCCTGGCCGTTGCAGCGCGGACAGACCGTGCCGCGGGACTCGGCCAGCGACGGACGCAGACGCTGCCGGGACATTTCCAGCAGGCCGAAACGGGAGATCCGGCCCATCTGCACGCGGGCACGGTCGAGTTTCAGCGCGTCGGCGAGCTTGTCTTCGACGGCACGCTGGTTCTTGATCGGCGTCATGTCGATGAAGTCGATCACCACCAGGCCGCCAATATCGCGCAGGCGCAACTGGCGGGCGATCTCTTCGGCCGCTTCCAGGTTGGTGTGCAGCGCGGTCTCTTCGATATCGCCGCCGCGGGTCGCCCGGGCCGAGTTGATATCGATCGACACCAGCGCTTCGGTCGGATCGATGACGATGGAACCGCCGGAGGGGAGGCTGACTTCACGCTCGAAGGCGGTCTCGATCTGGGCTTCGATCTGGTAACGGTTGAACAGCGGCGTCTGATCCTTGTACAGCTTGACGCGGTTTTCGTAGCTCGGCATCACGTGACGCACGAACTGCTTGACCTCATCGTAGACGCTGTCGCTGTCGATCAGAACTTCGCCGATGTCGTTGCGCAGGTAGTCGCGGATCGCGCGGATCACGACGTTGCTTTCCTGGTAAACGAGGAAGGGGGCGTTGCGCTTGCCGCCGGCGTCGGTGATGGCTTCCCAGAGGGTGACCAGGTAGTTCAGGTCCCACTGCAGCTCTTCGGAGCTGCGGCCGACACCGGCGGTGCGGATGATGATGCCCATCTTGTCCGGGACTTCGACACCGGACAGGGCTTCCTTCAGCTGAGCCCGCTCGTCGCCCTCGATGCGGCGCGAAATGCCGCCGGCACGGGGGTTGTTGGGCATCAGCACCAGATAGCGGCCCGCGAGGCTGATAAAGGTGGTCAGGGCGGCACCCTTGTTGCCGCGCTCTTCCTTCTCGACCTGGACGATGACTTCGGTGCCTTCTTTCAGCACCTCGCGAATATTCGGACGGCCGCCTTTTTCCGGCTGCTTGCTGAAGTATTCACGGGCGATCTCCTTCATCGGCAGGAAGCCATGGCGTTCGGCGCCATAGTCGACGAAGGCGGCTTCGAGGCTGGGTTCTACGCGGGTGATCTTGCCCTTGTAGATGTTGGCTTTTTTCTGTTCGCGGCTGGCGGATTCGATATCCAGATCATAGAGTCGCTGCCCGTCTACGAGGGCGACCCGCAACTCTTCTGGCTGAGTTGCGTTGATGAGCATTCTCTTCATTTTGTTCGCATTCTTAATAGGGGAATGCGCTTCTGGCCGCTGATCGAGCTGTCTTGTCTTTCAGGTGCTGGTGTCCGGTCTTCTGAAGGAGGTCAAACAGACCGCGTCAGGGTGACTCGGCCGCGCACCCTCGGGTGCGCGGGCATTGTATAAGCTCATATCGTCGGTGAAGGAAACGCCAGCCAATCTTGTTCTAGGTTCTATGCTTGTGGCTGCACCGGCAGCCAGTCGGGCTTAACGCTGATCTACTGCGGGAAAGCCGGTTTTGGTCATTTTTCGTTCGCTTTTTCGTTGAATAGAACCACTATTCGCCTCGAAAGAGCTCAAAAACTGCCTCAAAACGTTCTTTCCCTCGCTACGACCGGTCAAGCCCAACAGGCTGCTAGGGGCAGGTTCTGGGCTGATGTGCATCTTCACCTGCAACCGGACCGTCTGGACCAGTGGCTGGAAGGTATTCCCGAAAACTGTTGTCAATCACTGAGGATTGTTGATTGCCGGCACTCGGGCTCCAGGGCCCGCCACATCGCCAGAGTTACTTGAGAGAGTGACTTGGGTAGGGTCAGGCGGTTCGAGAAATTTGCATTCGCTAGAGCCAACCGCACACGGCAGCGGTAGAATATATCAGCAATCCCTAAAGGCATCAATCAGAGCTCAGTATCCTATTAATATGTCGAACAAAAATGCGACCGCTCCGGTCAGCGTCCAGATGGTCGAGGTGACCGAGGATCAGGACGGTCAGCGGATCGATAATTTCCTCCGTACCGCCCTCAAGGGCGTTCCCAAAAGTCTCATCTATCGCGTGCTGCGCAAGGGCGAGTTGCGCGTCAACAAGAAGCGGGTCAAGCCGGAATACCGTGTTCAGGTTGGCGACCTGGTGCGCATTCCGCCGATCCGCGTTGCCGCAGCGCGGGAGGAGGTCCCGGTCGGGCAGGGGCTGATCGATGTGCTGGAAGCGTCGATTCTCTATGAAGACAAGGACCTGATCATCATCAACAAGCCCTCGGGCCTGGCGGTCCATGGCGGCAGCGGTGTCAGTCTCGGGCTGATCGAGGCGCTGCGCCAGATGCGTCCCGAGCAGCGTTTCATGGAGCTTGTTCACCGTCTCGATCGCGATACGTCGGGCTGTATCATGGTTGCGAAGAAGCGATCGATGCTCAGATACATGCACGAGGCATTGCGTCAGAAGGGACGAATCACCAAAATCTACCATGCGCTGGTACTGGGGCGCTGGCCGACGCGCAAGCACCAGGTCGATGCGCCGCTGAACAAGAACGAGCTTAAGTCCGGCGAGCGGGTGGTCAAGGTGCACCCGATGGGCAAGCCGTCGCTGACGCTGTTCCGGGTGCTGCGGCGCTTCGGTTCGGTGGCGACGCTGGTCGAGGCTCAGCCGGTTACCGGGCGCACGCATCAGATCAGGGTGCATGCCCAGTTCGCCGGGCATCCGATCGTCGGCGACGACAAGTACGGTGTCGACGAAAACAATCGCGAAATGAAGGCGGTCGGTTTTCGCCGCCTGTTTCTCCATGCGGCGGAACTGCGCCTGACGCTGCCCAGTGGCGAGCGTCTGCGGGTAGAGGCTCCACTGGAGTCGCAACTCCTCGATGGGCTGACTAAGCTGCAAGAATCAGATCGGGACGGTACGGAAGGAACCAATGATTAACGATGTATTGAAAGAGCAGGTGTTCCGGGCGGCCGACGAGCTGCTGATGCAGGGGCAGTCACCCTCGGCAAACCGGGTGTCGTCACTGATCGATGCCGCCGAAGGCGATATCGAGCGCTGCCTCGGACTCTGGTGGCAGACCCTGCCGGCGCGGGTCAGCTTTGGCGGCGCCCTGGAAACGATCCCGGAGATTCCGGATACGCTGGCGGCGGCATTCTCCCGCGTCTGGCAGCAGGCGGTTCAGGAAGCGACCTCGGCCGTCACGCTGGAAAAGCGCCATGCGGAATTCGGTGCCGAGGCGGAACGGCGGGTGTCGGAAGACGCCCTCAAGCAGTCCCATGATCACTACCTCGAGCTCGAGGCCCGCCACCGCGAACAGGGGCTCAAGCTCGAAAAGGCGCTCAATGCCACGCGCATGGCCGAGGCCGAAGTGGCGTTGTTGAAGAACAGCCTCGGGACCGAGGCCGGCCGGCTGGCGAAGGAGGAGGCGCGTCGCGCCCACGCCGAGCAGGAGCTCGAGCAGCTGCGCAAGACCCATGAGGACACCAAGCGCGGTTTCGATCAGCGGGTCAAGGAGGAGCAGCGCCAGAACCTCGAAGCCCTGAGCAAGGCGGACGCCGATGTCCGTTTCCAGCGCAGTGCGATGGAGAAGCTGCGCGACGAGTTCGGCAAGAAGGAAGCGATGCTGGTCCGGGATATCAGCGAGCTGCAGTCACAGCTGGCGAAAAAGGACAGCAAACTCGAAACCCAGAAGACCCATGTGCAGGGCCTGGAGGACGATGTCAAGCAGCTGCAGCAGGAGACGACGAACCTGTCGCGCGAGCTGGCCAAGGTCAACGCCAGTCTGCTGTCGGAGCAGAATCGGGCGAAAAGGCTCGATGACCAGGTCCGGAAACTGGAGGCGGACCTGAAACAGCAGGCGCAGCGCCAGCTCAATGCATCCAGCGAAGCCACGCGGCGGGAAAACGCACTGCGGGTGCAGCTGCAGGCGCGGGAAGAGGAGTTGATGAAGGCGAATGCCCGGGTGATCAGCCTGGAGAAACGCCTGATTACCCAGGACGAGGAGCTGAAAAGAGTCACCGCACGGCAGTAGATGGGGATCGTTCGGCCGCTGATTGCCCAGCGGTGCTGCAAGTCGTTGTTGGGTTGGGCGTTGCCTTTGTCTTATTCTATACTGTTATAAGCATCCTGCTTTTACAGCGTATGCTGACGACAGTCGGGACGGGGAGCCAGAGCGGCCAATGAAACTCCAACAATTGCGTTATATCTGTGAAGTTGCCAAACATGACCTGAACGTCTCGGCGACAGCCCAGAGCCTCTATACCTCACAGCCGGGCATCAGCAAGCAGATCCGGCTGCTCGAGGATGAACTCGGTGTCGAGGTGTTTGCCCGCAGCGGCAAGCATCTGACCCGGGTCACCACGGCAGGCGAAGCCATCCTGAGCGTCGCCAGCGAAATCCTGCAAAAAGTCGAGAGCATCAAGCAGGTGGCCCAGGAGTTCAGTGATGAGCGCAAGGGCAGTCTCTCGGTCGCGACCACCCATACCCAGGCCCGCTATGCGTTGCCCTGGACCATTTCCCAGTTCATCAAGAGCTATCCCGAGGTGTCGCTGCACATGCATCAGGGGACGCCGATGCAGATTTCGGAGATGGCGGCGGACGGAACCGTGGATTTCGCCATCGCCACCGAGGCGCTGTCGCATTTCAGCGATCTGATCATGATGCCCTGTTACCACTGGAACCGTTCCGTCGTTGTGCCGAAGGATCATCCCCTGTGCCAGGTCTCGAAGCTGACGCTGAAGGATGTCGCCGCCTACCCGATCGTGACCTATGTGTTCGGCTTCACCGGCCGGTCCAAGCTCGACGACGCCTTCCGTCGCGAAGGGCTCGACCCGAAGGTCATCTTCACCGCGGTCGACTCGGACGTGATCAAGACCTATGTCCGGCTCAAACTCGGGGTCGGCATCATCGCGACCATGGCTTACGAGCCGGATATCGATACCGACCTGGTCTCGCTCGATGCCAGCCACCTGTTCGAAGCCAGCACCACCCAGATCGGCTTTCGCAAGGGCACCTTTCTGCGCGGCTACATGTACTACTTCATCCAGAAGTTCGCACCGCACCTGACGGAGGAGGTCGTGCGCCGGGTGCAGGGCTGCTCCAGTCGCGCCGAGGTCGAGGAGATTTTCGCCGACCAGGTGCTACCGGTGATGTAGTGTATGAGTTATGAGCTTGCAGTTGGCGGGGCGTTCTGCTTTGACGTTCGACTGACTCGATAGCGTAACTTGCCGCTTACTGCGTATCACCTGTCAAACAATATTCGTACCAAGGAGCTGTCGATGGAGCTGGCCTGTCTCGATCTCGAAGGCGTGCTGATACCGGAAATCTGGATCGCCTTTGCCGAAGAAACCGGCATAGAGGCGTTGAAAGCCACGACCCGGGATATTCCGGATTACGATGTGCTGATGAAGCAGCGGCTGCGAATTCTCGACGAGCAGGGGCTGGCACTGCCGCAGATCCAGGACACCATCAGCCGGCTCAGGCCTCTCGAGGGCGCCGCCGAGTTTCTCGACTGGCTGCGCGAGCGGTTCCGGTGGTGATACTGTCCGATACCTTCTACGAGTTCGCCGCGCCGCTGATGAAGCAGCTCGGCCACCCGACGCTGTTGTGCCACCGGCTGGAAGTCGATGCCGGCGGGCGCATTGTCGACTACCGGCTGCGTCAGCCCGACCCCAAGCGGCAGTCGGTACGGGCCTTCCAGCTCCTGAACTACCGTGTGATCGCGGCGGGCGATTCCTACAACGATACCAGCATGCTGGCCCAGGCCGAGGCGGGCATTCTGTTTCATGCGCCACAGAACGTCATCGACGAGTTTCCGCAATTCCCGGCGGTACACAGCTATCGGGATCTGCGCAACGCCTTCCTCGAGGCCAGTGAGCGTGAACTGAGGCCCTGATCGACGGTGGATGGCCGTAGATTTCAGGTTGCCGTTCGAACGGCCTGCTAAGCTTCAGTGTGCGTTCGCAACGCCGCGGCCGATCGGGACCTGGCGTGCGAACTGCACTGGAGAGCGCGCAGTACTCCGCACTTGATCCATTGTGGCGGGCGAAAGACAGGGAGGTGGCGGTACGCCGCAGAGGGTTGGATAATGCCGCCGTTTGTCGACGGTGGCGATGGATACTGCTCTGCGTGATGTCAGCGGAGTCTGAGCATCGGCTATCCGGGTCTGACGGCCCGGAGGGTTGCAGGGCGGAGGATGACGCCATGCATCACCTGATTGCGCTTGCCGTTTTTATCCTGGCCTGTGTCATTTCCCTGGCCGATACGCTCGCCGCCCCGCCCGGCCCTCCGGGGGCTGTCCATTCTTCACCACCGCCTGCCTTTGCGCCGGATCGTGTTCTCGTCAAGTTCAAGCCGGGTTCCGCCGCTTCGGAAATGGCCGGGCTGGCAAAAGGCGACCGATATCTTCGAACCATTCCGGGCATCGACGTGCACGTGCTGGAGGTGCCCGAGGGTGCGGTGAAGGCCCGGATTGCGCTGTACGAACGCAATCCGAATGTTCTTTACGCCGAGCCGGATTTTTATCGCATTCTCATAGAGCCCGATGAAGGTGTCGACCCCCGGATGGCACCGGTAACGATCATTTTTCCGACCAGTGGGGGTTGAACAACACCGGCGACCCTCACGCTATTCCCGACCCCGCGCTCGGCATTGTCGAGGTGAGCGGTACCGAGGACGCGGATATCGATGCGCCGGAGGCATGGGACCTGACGACCGGATCGTCCGCCGTCAAGATCGGCATACTCGATACCGGTGTCGACTGCCGGGGCGCGGGTAACCCGGCGGGCAGTCTTGAATTCGCGGACGGCAAGTGCGTTGAAGAGGTCAACTTTGTCTCCGATGAGGAGCCCAGTCTGCTCGACTGGATCGGTCACGGTACGCACGTGGCGGGAATCGCTGCTGCGACGACCGACAACGGCATCGGTGTCGCCGGTGTGGGCTGGAACAGCTCGATCGGCAGTCTCAAGACATGCTTCCAGTACTATTACTGTCCCTACCCGGAGTTGTGTGAATATTACACGGTCATTATCGGGGTCTGTCCCGTCTCGGCATCGGCGAATGCGATTCAGTATGCCGCCGACAACGGTTATCACGTCATCAATATGAGCTATGCCAGCGATGAAATGGTCGGTGGCGAGCCGGTCAGCTATGGCAATTACTCCCAGGCGGAGGCCGATGCGGTCAGCAATGCCTGGAATGCCGGTGTCGTACTGGTGGCGGCGGCCGGCAACGAAGGCACCGATACCCCGCTGTATCCGGCTGCCTATCCCGAGGTGATTGCGGTCGGCGCGACCGATCACGACGACAATATTCCCGATTTTTCCAGCTTCGGTAACAGCTGGGTGTCACTGATGGCGCCGGGCGAAAACATCTTCTCGACGGTGCCCAACGACTTCTGCATCTTCTACGCGGATATACTCGGCCTGGAGTTCGATCCCGATAGCGATGCCTGCCTGGACTGGTATTCCGGTACCTCGATGGCCAGTCCCCACGTGGCCGGTGCCGCGGCGCTTGTGTGGGCGTATATCTATCCGGGCGATCTCGGGGATCCCGGCAATTGTGTGGATGCGGATGGCGTTACGCCTTGTAATCAGATTGTGCGACAGCGATTGGAATCCGGTGCCGATGCCTTCGGCGCCCTTGGGCAGAACATGCAGGCCTGGTCGCAGCACGGGCGATTGAATCTGCACGGGGCGCTGACCGCGGCGGCTGAGCCTCCACCACCACCGCCGCCACCTCCACCGCCGGAGCCCGAATTGCCGTCCGAGCCGTCAGGGCTGAGTGCAGGGATGGTGGAAGACGGCGGGGATCAGTCGGCAGTGCTGGGCTGGAGCCACGACGGGATCAACGTAACGGGCTTTGATATCGAGCGCAGTACCCGGCACCCGAAAAACGGCAAGATAACATCCGTCGTGGAGATACAGAATATCGATACCGATCTGAGTCTGGCCTATACCGATGAGGTTCCCTCGGGGACCTATCTGTACCGTGTGAGGGCGCGTAATGGGGCCGGCGTGTCTGCCTGGAGCGAAGCGTCGATCGAAGTCGTAATCAACGATGCCGGCGGCGGCCAGGG
This sequence comes from Marinobacterium aestuariivivens, assembly GCF_042661465.1. NCBI lineage: Bacteria > Pseudomonadati > Pseudomonadota > Gammaproteobacteria > Oceanospirillales > Oceanospirillaceae > Marinobacterium > Marinobacterium aestuariivivens. The sequence goes on from NZ_JBHSWE010000001.1 coordinate 4,587,002, forward strand.
GGTGGTGGAAAAGGCGGCGGCAAGCCTAACAAGTAGGATGTGCCGCCGGCAGGCTCAGTCGTCTGTCTGAGTGCAGGTCTTTTCGAGGCTCTTCAGCAGGTTGTTGACCTTGCTGAAGGTTTCCTCGTACTCCTGCTGCGTGACGGAGTCGGCGACGATGCCGCCACCGGCCCAGCAGTAGATGCGGTTCTCCTCGCACAGCAGGGTGCGAATGGTGATGCTGGTATCCATGCGCCCGCAGAGGCTGATATAGCCGATCGAACCGCAGTAGATATTGCGCCGCTGCGGCTCCAGTTCGTCGATGATCTCCATCGCCCTGATTTTGGGTGCGCCGGTGATCGAACCGCCGGGAAAACAGTGTTCGAGCAGGTCCAGCGGCTGCCGGCGGCTGTCCAGCCGGCCGGTGATGGTCGTCACCAGGTGGTGAACGTTGGCATAGCTCTCGACGGCGAACAGTCGCGGTACCTTGACGGTGCCGAAGGCGCAGACCTTGCTGAGATCGTTGCGCAGCAGGTCGACGATCATCAGGTTTTCGGCCCGGTCCTTCAATGACAGCTGCAGCTCGCGCTTCAGGTCCGCATCCTGCGCGGCGTCGTCGCTGCGCGGGCGTGTGCCCTTGATCGGCTTGGTGGTGACCTGTCCGCGATCACAGCCGAGGAACTGCTCGGGGGACAGGGACAGCACGGCGCCATCCTCGCTCTCGAGATAGGCGGAATAGGGTGTCGGTGCCGCTTCGCGCAGTCGCCGGTAGGCCTGCCAGGGGTCGCCGCGGAACGTCGAGCTGAAGCGCTGGGTGAAGTTGACCTGGTAGCAGTCGCCGGCATGAATATAGTCGTCTATGCGGGCCAGGGCATGGTTGTACTGTTCGCGGCTGAGGTCGTTGGCAAAGGGCGCCTCGAGTTCGAACCGCGCAGTTTCGGCTTCGGAACCGGACATCTTCAGGCGGGTCAGCACAGTGTCGATCGCATCCCGGGCACAGCTGTCCAGGCTGATCAGCTCGGCTCGTCGTTGCTGGTGATCGACCACCACCGCCCAGCCATAGAAGCCCACCCGCATCTCGGGAAAGGCGATGTCGTCCAGAGCGCTGTCCGGAAGGTCCTCGAGGGCGCGGCCGAGGTCATAGCCGAAATGGCCGATAAGGCCGCCGCAGAAAGGCAGGTCCGGCTGCGGCGCGACCGCGGGGTAGCGGGCAAGCAACTGCCTGAGCGCCGCGAACGGCGACGCATTCAGTCTCTCCTTGATCCCGTCCTGCTCGAGCACCAGGGTGCCGCGGTCGTAACGGACGACGAACTCCGGCGCTGCGGCGAGGATGTCGTAGCGCCCGTAGCGGCTTAAGGGGCGTCCGCTGTCGAGCCAGAGCGCATTGCCGAGCGAGCGGAGGCGCTCGAAGTAGTGGCTGCTGTCTTCGCGATAGTCGATAACTGTACGGCTGATCACGGTTACGGTCTGCCTGCGTTGAAAAGCCGCAATTCTAACCGCCGCCCGGCCTCAATGCACGCATTCCACCCGAGCAGTCCCGCGGAAGGGGGCGGGCGGCTTCGTGTCGGTCGAAGTGCTGTCGGGTTGTTATAATGAAGGCGTAACTGTCGACACTTTGGCAGGGCTCCGTTCCGGAAGCCGCCGTCCGGCATGTGTCGACAATCCGAAGCAGATTCGAATTCCGACAGGAAGGAACATGCACCATCCCTTCAAGGTTGAAACCCGCCGGCTGCATCAGCCGGACCAGCATCTTGTCTACCGCCTTTATCGCAACCCGGCCATTGAAACAGGGCGCCGCCTGGTTTTGCTGCATGGCGCCGGAGTGGCCGGTGTCGATACCTGGCATGCGCTGATTGCCAGTCTCGATCAGTGGAGTGAAATCCTGGTGCCGGATCAGCGCGGCACGGGGGAGACTCTCTATCCCGACGGCAAGGAGCATCCTTTCCGCGTGCAGGAGCTGGTCGCGGACCTCAATGCGCTGCTCGACCAGCTGGGCTGGTGGCAGTTCGATCTCGGCGGGTACTCGATGGGCGGGCTGGTGGCGATGCTGTTCAAGCAGCAGCATCCGGACCGGGTGCAGAAGCAGTATCTGCTGGAGTCCGCGGTGCTGGACCGCCCCGACTGGACCGGCACGGTCGAGCTGCGCAAGCGCTACTCCCAGGCGGCGGGGCACCTGCGTGGCAGCGATGCCGCAGAGGGCGTCTATCAGTTTCTCGATGCAATCTCTCCGGCGCGCAAGATCAAGCCGGAGTCCGAGCGGCTGATGGTGTCGCGGCTGGCATCGAGGGCCGGGGCTTCGCCAGCGCGCTGGATGCCGTGACCCGGGCCATTGGCGAGCTGGATCGAGAGCAGCTGGTCGCCGCCCAGGGCGATGTCAGCAGTTTTATCGGCGGGCGCAGTGTGGAGCCCATGCATCAGTACCACTGTCAGCTGGCCGAGCGGTTGCCCAACTGGCACTACTTCCTGGTTGCGGGCACCGACCATTCGCTGCCGTTTCAGAAGCCCCGCCAGATCGGCCGGCTGATGAATCAGGAGCTGTCTCGTTACCTGGGCTGAGTCTGTTAACGCAGGTTCGGAATCGCTAGACATTTGTCTAATGTTGACACTTTTTCAGGATAAGGCTGTTGACGGTCTCTTTTCTCAGCGTTAAGGTGGCAGTTATTCAAGATTGTCGACAGTCTACAGTTGGCCGAGGCCCATGAACGATAAAACGATAGTCAGGTCCCTACAGGTGGAAACCCGCACGCTTGCCGACCGTGTCTGTGACGATATCGTCACGGCGATCGTCAAGGGCGAGCTTCCGCCGGGCCACAAGATCAGCGAGCCGGAACTGGCCCGTACCTACGGTATCAGCCGCGGGCCGCTGCGCGAGGCGATCCGCCGGCTCGAAGGGCTGCGGCTGATCGAGCGCAAGCCCCATATCGGCGCCCGCGTGGTGAAGCTTTCGGCGGCGGAGCTGGTCGAGATCTATCGTGTACGCGAGGCGCTCGAGGGCATGGCCTGCCGTCTGGCGGCCGAGTACATGAGCGAAGACGAGATCCAGCAGTTGCGGGCCCTGCTCGACGAGCACGAGCAGTCGGTGGAAGAGCACGAAGGGCGCGCCTATTTCCAGAAAGAGGGCGACCTGGATTTCCATTTTCGCATCGTGCAGGGCAGCAAGAATGCCAAGCTGCTGGAGATTCTCGGCAGCGATCTCTATCACCTGGTACGGATGTACCGCTATCAGTTCAGTGTTTCGAGCTCGCGCCCGAAGCGGGCCCTCAAGGAGCACCGTCAGATCGTCGATGCCATCGACGCCCGGGATCCGGAGCTGGCGGAACTGCTGATGCGCCGGCATATCAGTGCGGCGCGTCGCAACATCGAGGACAAACTGGACACCGTCAATAACAACCTGGGAGAAAAACATGGCTGAGAAACTCACCGCCGGCGGGCGCTTCCGCAAAGCGCTGGCTGAAAACAAACCGCTTCAGATCGTCGGTACCGTCAATGCCTATCATGCGATGATGGCGACCCGGGTTGGCCATCAGGCCATCTACCTGTCCGGCGGTGGTGTGGCCAATGCCTCCTATGGTCTGCCGGATCTGGGCATGACCTCGATGAACGACGTGCTCGAGGACGTGCGCCGCATCAGCAGTGCCGTCGAGACGCCGCTGCTGGTCGATATCGATACCGGCTGGGGCGGCGCCTTCAACATTGCCCGTACCGTCAAGGAGATGATCAAGGGTGGTGCGGCGGCCGTGCATATCGAGGACCAGGTGGCGCAGAAGCGTTGCGGTCACCGTCCCAACAAGGAGATCGTCTCGCTGGAGGAGATGGTCGACCGTGTCAAGGCCGCGGTCGATGCCAAGACCGACGACGATTTCTTCATCATCGCCCGCACCGATGCCTTCCAGCAGGACGGGCTGAATGCCGCCGTCGAGCGTGCCCAGGCCTGCCTCGAAGCCGGTGCCGACGGCATCTTCGCCGAGGCGGTGCATACCCTCGAGGACTACCGTGCCTTTGCCGACGGCATCGGCGGGGCTCATCTGCTGGCGAATATCACCGAGTTCGGCGCCACGCCGCTGTTCAACCGGCAGGAGCTGGCGAAAAACGGAGCCACCATGGTGCTCTATCCGCTGTCGGCTTTCCGCGCCGCCAACAAGGCCGCGCTCAATGTGTTCGAGCACATTCTTGCCGACGGCGATCAGAAGGCGGTTGTCGACAGCATGCAGACCCGCATGGAGCTGTACGATTTTCTCAACTACCACGATTTCGAGCAGAAACTGGATGCGCTCTTCGCCCAGGGCAAGAATAAATAAGGGCCAGTCAACAGTTTGAAGTTGACAGTAAAAAGCGGAAAGCCGAAGGCACGACGCTTGAAGTACGAAACTGCAGACCGGGTGGTCAGACGTTCCACCCCCGAATAAGAAGGAGAGACAGGATGGCAGAAGCTAAGCAACTCGGCGGTGCGGGTCTCCGTGGCCAGTCTGCCGGCGAAACCGCACTCTGCACCGTGGGTCAATCCGGTGCCGGCCTTACCTATCGCGGCTACGACATTGCCGAACTGGCCGACAAGGCGCAGTTCGAGGAAGTCGCCTATCTGCTGCTGTACGGCAAGCTGCCGAACCGTGGCGAGCTGGATGCCTACATCGCCCGGCTCAAGGAGATGCGCGGGCTGCCGCAGGCGCTGAAAACCGTGCTCGAACAGATTCCCGCCGATGCCCATCCGATGGACGTCATGCGGACCGGCTGCTCGATGCTCGGCAACCTCGAAACCGAAACCGACTTCTCCCAGCAGCATGACAAGATCGATCGCATGCTGGCCTGCTTCCCGTCGATTATCTGCTACTGGTACCGCTACAGCCACGACGGCGTGCGCATCGACACCGAGGCGCCGGACATCGACTCCATCGGCGGTCATTTCCTGGGGCTGCTGCGGGGCGAGAAGCCCAACGAACTGCACGAGCGGGTGATGAACGTATCGCTGATTCTCTACGCCGAGCACGAGTTCAACGCCTCAACGTTCGCGGCCCGCGTCTGCGCCTCGACGCTGTCGGATATCCACTCCAGCGTGACCGCGGCCATCGGCACCCTGCGAGGACCGCTGCACGGCGGCGCCAACGAAGCGGCGATGGAGATGATCGAGCACTGGAAGACGCCGGACGAGGCCGAGCGCGAAATCCTCGGCAAGCTCGAGCGCAAGGAAAAGATCATGGGCTTCGGCCACGCGATCTACCGCGATTCCGATCCGCGCAACGCCCTGATCAAGAAGTGGTCCAAGCTGCTTGCCGAAGAGGTGGGCGACGAGCGCCTGTACCCGGTATCGGTCCGCTGCGAAGAGGTGATGTGGCGCGAGAAGAAACTGTTCTGCAACGCCGATTTCTTCCATGCCTCGGCCTACCACTTCATGGGCATCCCGACCAAGCTGTTCACGCCGATCTTCGTCTGCTCGCGTGTCAGCGGCTGGACCGCCCACATCATGGAGCAGCGGGCGAACAACCGCATCATCCGTCCGAGCGCCGACTACACCGGCCCGGACCACGCGGACTGGGTCGCAATCGAAGACCGTCCCTGATCCCGATCCGGCGGCCCTTCCGGGCCGCCTGCTCCCTGTACATCTGAAGAGGCTGCAGGTGTCGCCCGGCATCCGAGCGCACCTGCGCCTACTGCGAACCCCTTGATGGATGACCGGCGCTATGAACACTGAATACCGCAAATCCCTGCCCGGCACCTCGCTGGACTATTTCGACACCCGCGCGGCGGTCGATGCGATCCAGCCCGGCGCCTACGACACTCTGCCCTATACCTCGCGCGTGCTGGCCGAAAACCTGGTGCGCCGCTGCGATCCCGCATCGCTGACCGAGTCGCTGAAACAGATCATCGAACGCAAGCGTGACCTGGATTTCCCCTGGTTCCCGGCGCGTGTGGTCTGCCACGACATTCTCGGTCAGACCGCACTGGTCGACCTTGCGGGGCTGCGTGACGCCATCGCCGAAAAAGGCGGAGATCCGTCCCAGGTGAACCCCGTGGTCCCGACGCAGCTGATCGTCGATCACTCGCTGGCGGTGGAGTGCGGCGGTTTCGACCCGGACGCCTTTGCGAAAAACCGGGCGATCGAAGACCGTCGCAACGAAGACCGTTTCCACTTTATCGAGTGGACCAAGACCGCGTTCCAGAATGTCGATGTCATCCCGGCCGGCAACGGCATCATGCACCAGATCAACCTGGAGAAAATGTCGCCGGTGATCCAGGCCCGTGACGGTGTGGCCTTTCCGGACACCTGTGTCGGTACCGACAGCCATACGCCCCACGTCGATGCGCTGGGCGTGATCTCCGTGGGGGTGGGGGCCTTGAAGCCGAGACCGTCATGCTCGGCCGCGCCTCCATGATGCGCCTGCCGGATATCGTCGGCGTCGAGCTGACCGGCAAGCGCCAGCCCGGCATCACCGCCACCGATATCGTACTGGCGCTGACCGAGTTCCTGCGCCGGGAGCGCGTCGTCGGTGCCTATCTGGAGTTTTTCGGCGAGGGGGCGTCCAGCCTGACCGTCGGCGACCGCGCCACCATTTCCAACATGACGCCGGAATACGGTGCCACCGCGGCGATGTTCTACATCGACGAGCAGACAGTCGACTACCTGAAACTGACCGGTCGCGAGCCGGAGCAGGTGGCCCTGGTCGAACAGTATGCCAGGGAGGCCGGTCTCTGGGCCGAGAGCCTGAGGACGGCGCAGTACGAGCGTGTGCTCAGTTTCGACCTGTCGTCCGTTGGCCGCAACATCGCCGGCCCCTCCAACCCCCATGCACGGGTGGCGACCGCCGACCTCGCGGCCCGCGGCATTGCCGGCCAGTGGGAGGAGAAAGAGGGCGAAATGCCGGATGGCGCGGTCATCATCGCCGCCATCACCAGTTGCACCAATACCAGCAACCCGCGCAACGTGGTGGCGGCCGGCCTGCTGGCACGCAAGGCCAACGAACTGGGCCTGATCCGCAAGCCCTGGGTGAAATCCTCGTTCGCACCGGGTTCCAAGGTGGCGGAGCTGTACCTGAAGGAAGCGAGGCTGCTGCCGGAGCTGGAGAAGCTGGGCTTTGGCATCGTCGGTTTCGCCTGCACCACCTGCAACGGCATGAGCGGCGCGCTCGATCCCAAGATCCAGCAGGAGATCGTCGACCGCGACCTCTACGCTACCGCGGTGCTCTCGGGCAACCGCAACTTCGACGGTCGCATCCACCCCTATGCCAAGCAGGCATTTCTGGCATCGCCGCCGCTGGTGGTCGCCTATGCCATCGCCGGCACCATCCGTTTCGATATCGAGAAGGATGTGCTGGGCACCGACAGGAACGGCAATGCAGTCACCCTGAAGGATATCTGGCCGAGCGACGAAGAGATCGACGCCATCGTGAAAGCGGCCGTCAAGCCGGAGCAGTTCCGCCAGATCTACATCCCGATGTTCAACCTGGACAAGGCCGAGGCGGCCAAGAGCCCGCTCTACGACTGGCGCCCGATGAGCACCTACATCCGCCGTCCGCCCTATTGGGAAGGCGCCCTGGCCGGCGTGCGCAGCCTCAAAGGCATGCGGCCGCTGGCGGTGCTGGGCGACAACATCACCACCGACCACCTGTCGCCGTCCAACGCCATTCTGCCGTCCAGCGCGGCCGGCGAGTATCTGGCGAAGATGGGCCTGCCGGAGGAGGACTTCAACTCCTACGCCACGCACCGTGGTGATCACCTGACCGCCCAGCGCGCCACTTTCGCCAACCCGAAACTGCTGAACGAGATGGTGCAGGAAAACGGTGACGTGAAGCAGGGTTCGCTGGCCCGCATCGAGCCGGAAGGCCAGGTCACCCGCATGTGGGAGGCGATCGAGACCTACATGGAGCGCAAGCAGCCGCTGATCATCGTGGCCGGCGCCGACTACGGTCAGGGGTCATCCCGTGACTGGGCGGCCAAGGGTGTGCGTCTGGCCGGGGTCGAAGCGATCGTCGCCGAAGGCTTCGAGCGCATTCACCGCACCAACCTGATCGGCATGGGCGTGCTGCCGCTCGAGTTCAAGCCGGGCGTGACCCGCAAGACACTCGGTATTGACGGCACCGAAACCTTCGATGTGACCGGCGCCTTCCGGCCGCGGGCGGACCTGACCCTGGTGATCACCCGCCGGGACGGCGAACGCGTCGAGGTGCCGGTGACCTGCCGTCTCGATACCGCCGAAGAGGTGTCGATCTACGAGGCGGGTGGCGTGCTGCAGCGGTTCGCCAAGGACTTCCTCGAAGCGGAAGCGGCGGCCTGATAACGGCATACCCTGGCAATGCGACGGTAGGGTGGCAATGAGCGGAGCGAATTCCACCGAGTGGCGTTCCACCGGGTGGCGTTCCACCGGTGCTTGCAGGTTAGGCTGAAGCTTGCATAAAGGGCCCTCGTCGGCGCCCGATATCACCGGTGGAATTCGGGCCTTCGGCACTCATTCCACCCTACGCAACCTGAAAGCGGGTGCCGAGGTGCCCGCTTGTTTCGGGAGTTAATCAAATGTCCCACGTTCCCCAGATAAAGATCCCCGCCACCTATATCCGTGGCGGTACCAGCAAGGGCGTATTCTTCCGCCTCCAGGACCTGCCCGAAGCGGCGCAGGTGCCGGGCCCTGCGCGCGATGCGCTGCTGCTGCGCGTGATCGGCAGCCCCGATCCCTACGGCAAGCAGATCGACGGCATGGGGGCGGCCACCTCGAGCACCAGCAAGACGGTGATACTGTCGAAAAGCAGCCAGCCGGATCACGATGTCGATTACCTGTTCGGGCAGGTCTCGATCGACAGGCCGTTCGTCGACTGGAGCGGCAACTGCGGCAACCTGTCGGCGGCGGTCGGCGCCTTCGCCATTAGCAGCGGCCTGGTCGATGCCGACCGCCTCCCGGAAAACGGCATCGCCACGGTGCGTGTCTGGCAGGCCAACATCGGCAAGACCATCATTTCCCGGTGCCCATCACCAACGGCGAAGTGAAGGAAACCGGCGATTTCGAACTGGACGGCGTGACCTTCCCGGCCGCCGAGGTTCAACTCGAGTTCCTGGACCCGGCGGATGATTCCGGCGGTTCCATGTTCCCGACCGGCAACCTGGTCGACGACCTCGAGGTGCCGGGCGTCGGTACTCTCAAAGCGACGCTGATCAATGCCGGTATCCCGACCATCTTCGTCAATGCCGAAGCGATCGGCTACAGCGGCACCGAGCTGCAGGACGATATCAACGGTGACGCCGAGGCGCTGGCGAAGTTCGAACTGATCCGCGCCCACGGCGCCATCCGCATGGGGCTGATCAGGCATGTCGACGAGGCCGCCACGCGGCAGCATACGCCGAAGGTGGCCTTCGTCGCCGGCCCGGCGGATTATGTCTCTTCCAGCGGCAAGGACGTGAAGGCCACGGATATCGATCTGCTGGTGCGGGCGCTGTCCATGGGCAAGCTGCACCATGCCATGATGGGCACGGCCGCTGTCGCCATCGGCACCGCGGCCGCGATTCCGGGCACGCTCGTGAACCTGGCCGCCGGCGGCGGCGAGCGCAATGCGGTGCGCTTCGGTCATCCGTCCGGCACCCTCAAAGTCGGCGCCGAAGCCCGCCTGGTCGACGGCGAATGGACGGTCACCAAGGCGATCATGAGCCGCAGCGCTCGTATACTGATGGAAGGCTGGGTGCGGGTTCCCGGGGATTCGTTTTAACGACTATCCTGCAATGGCATCTTGTAGCATCGCGCTTGATCGGTGCGGTGCGCTTCGCTTACCAGCACCCTACGCGGCATTCGAATGCGTTGGGTGCCGGTGAGCTTGCGAACCGCACCTCTTCTGCCGGGAGGTGTCCCTTGTCCACGACCGCCGATCTGAACGTCCGCCCGGATTACGATGAGGTGATCCGGGATATCGCCGACTACGTCCTCGATTATGAGATCGGCAGCGAAGTCGCGTTCGATACCGCCCGTCACTGCCTGATGGACAGCCTGGGCTGCGCCTTGCTGGCATTGCGCTTTCCCGAATGCACCAAGCACCTGGGGCCGCTCGTCGAGGGGACCCGGGTGCCCAATGGCGCCCGGGTCCCGGGCACCCGCCTGTGTCTCGATCCGGTCAAGGCGGCCTGGGATACCGGCTGCCTGATCCGCTGGCTCGACTACAACGACACCTGGCTCGCCGCCGAATGGGGTCACCCGTCAGACAACCTCGGTGCCATCCTCGCCGTCGCCGACCATCAGTCCCAGCTGAACCTGTCCCGCGGCCGGAGGCCGCTGCTGATGCGCGACGTGCTCGATGCCATGATCCGGGCCCACGAGATCCAGGGCGTCATCGCGCTCGAGAATTCGTTCAACCGGGTCGGACTCGACCATGTGCTGCTGGTGCGGGTCGCCTCCACCGCGGTGGCCACCCGGTTGCTGGGGGTGATCGCGAAGTCATCATGGCAGCGCTGTCCCATGCCTGGGTCGACGGTTCGGCGTTGCGCACCTACCGCCATGCGCCTAATGCCGGCTCCCGCAAGTCCTGGGCGGCGGGCGACGCCACGTCCCGGGCCGTGCGCCTGGCCGATATCGCGATGCGCGGCGAAATGGGCATCCCGGGAGCGCTGACGGCTGAGCAATGGGGATTCTACGATGTCGCCTTCAGCACGACCAGCAGGGACCGGCAGATCAAGCCGGAGCAGGAGCGCCGGTTCCGCTTTTCGCAACCCTACGGCAGCTACGTGATGGAGAATGTGCTGTTCAAAATCTCCTTTCCGGCCGAGTTCCATGCCCAGACCGCCTGCGAAGCGGCCGTGCGGTTGCATCCGCAGGTCCGGGACCGGCTCGGTGAGATCGACAGGATCGTCATCCGCACCCAGGAGTCGGCAATACGGATCATCTCCAAGGTCGGGCCCCTGTCCAACGCCGCCGACCGCGACCACTGCCTGCAGTACATGACCGCGGTGCCGCTGATCTTCGGGGAACTCCGCGCCGAGCACTACGAGGATGCCTTTCATGCCGGCCATCCGCTCATCGATACGCTGCGCGGCAAGATGGAGGTGGTCGAGGAGCCGGGCTTCAGTGCCGACTACCTGGACCCGGCCAAGCGCTCGATCGCCAATGCCGTCCAGGTGTTCTTCAGCGACGGCAGCCACACCGACGAGGTCCTGGTCGAATACCCCGTCGGCCATCGCCGCCGCCGCCGCGAGGGCATCCCGCTGCTGGAACAGAAATTCAGAACCAACCTCGCGACCCGGTTCCCGCCGGGGCGCTGCGACAGGATCTTCGAACTGTGCAGGGACCCGGCGGCGCTGGAGGTGACGCCGGTCCATGAGTTCATGGAGCTGTTCGTGATTTGAGACTAGGGTGACAGGTGACGCGTAACACGTAACGCGTCACCACATTTGTGTAGTTAAACTACAGAATCGCCGAACCCCGGCATTGTGGCTATTGGCACCCTCATATCCTCCGGTTCAGCTTCGCCTCGGAGATGATGCGGGTGGCGATCTCCTCGACCGAGAAGGTGGTGGTGTTGATGCAGGGTATCCGCTCCTGGCGGAACAGTCGCTCGATGGTGCGCACTTCGTGACTGCACTGGTCGAGCGAGGCGTAGCGGCTGTTGGGGCGGCGCTCGTGGCGGATGGCGGCGAGCTGGAAGGGGTCGATGGTGAGACCGTAGATTTTGCCGCGATGCGCCTGCAGGCATTGCGGCAGCCCCGGATTCTCCAGATCCTCCTCGGTCAGCGGGTAGTTGGCGGCGCGGATGCCGTACTGCAGGGCCATGTAGAGACAGCTCGGCGTCTTGCCGGAGCGGGATACGCCGACCAGGATGATATCCGCCTTGTCGTACTGCTGAATGCGGGCACCGTCGTCGTTGTCGAGGGAGAAGTTGACCGCGTCGATCCTGTCCTTGTAGCGGTGCATTTCGACAATGGCATGGGATGTGCCGACCGAATAGGAGGAGTCGGCGCCGAGTTCGATTTCCAGCGGTTTCAGAAAGGTCGAAAAGACGTCGATCATCATGCCCTTGCAGCGGGCGATATATTCCCGGATCTCCTCGTTGACGATGGTATCGAGAATGATGGGCCTTTGCTGGCCCTGTTCCATCACGGTGTCTATCCGTTTGACCACTTCACGGGCCTTTTCCAGACTGTCGATATAGGGCAGGGTGATCTTCTCGAACTGGATGCCGTCGAACTGGGCGAGCAGGCTGTTGCCGAGAGATTCGGCGGTAATGCCGGTACTGTCGGAAATGAAAAAGGCGGTGCGCTTCATGCGGTGGGGACACTCCTGAACGGTTGGCAAAGGGGCGCTGAAAGCCCCGCATTCCGGGCATCATAGCAGAAATTCATGTAGTGAAATTACATGCCGGAGGGACGCGATTTTATGGTACAACTCCAGTATTATCGGCGCTGAAACCGGCGGGGCGGCTTCGGCTCCGTCCCGTTTTTGCGACATTTCAGCGATTGGCAAAGCTTTAAGGAGAACGCGTTTTGCAGCACTATGTTTTGCGCCTCGATCAGGTAGGCATGGACGATGTCGATAAGGTGGGCGGCAAAAATGCGTCGCTGGGCGAGATGATCAGCCAGCTCAGTGAAGTGGGGGTACGGGTTCCCACGGGCTTTGCGACAACGGCCGAGGCCTACCGGGACTTTCTCGCCTACGACGGCCTGGCGAGTCGTATCCACCGGGAACTGGAATCGCTGGATCCCGACGATGTCATCGCCCTGGCCGAGACCGGCCGCAAGATCCGCAACTGGATCCTCGAAGCGCCGTTGCAGCCGGCGCTGGAAAAGGCGATAGACGCGGCCTTTGCCGAGATGGTCGAGGGTCACGACGAGCTGCCGGTCGCGGTGCGCTCGTCGGCGACGGCGGAAGACCTGCCCGATGCCTCCTTTGCCGGCCAGCAGGAAACCTTCCTCAATATCCGCGGCCTGGACAACATCAAGCATGCCATCCGCGAGGTCTTCGCGTCGCTGTATAACGACCGCGCGATCTCCTACCGCGTTCATCAGGGGTTCGAGCACAGTGAAGTGGCGCTGTCGGCCGGTATCCAGCGCATGGTGCGCAGCGAGACCGGCGCCGCCGGCGTCATGTTCTCCCTCGACACCGAGTCCGGTTTCCAGCACGCGGTGTTCATCACCTCGTCCTACGGCCTTGGCGAGACCGTGGTGCAGGGGGCGGTCAACCCCGACGAGTTCTATGTCTTCAAGCCGACTCTGTCCCAGGGGATCCCGGCGATCCTGCGCCGTACCCTCGGGTCCAAGGCGATCAAGATGATCTACACTGAGGACGGCAGCGCCGGGCGCGCGGTGGAGACCGTCAATGTATCGGCCGACGAGCGCGGCCGCTTCTCCATCAAGGATGAGGATGTCGAGGAACTGGCGCGCATTGCCGTTACCATCGAGAATCACTACGGCCGTCCGATGGATATCGAGTGGGCGAAGGATGGCGACGATGGCCAGCTGTACATCGTTCAGGCCCGTCCCGAGACGGTCAAGAGCCGCGCCCAGACCAACGTGGTCGAACGCTATCTGCTGAAGGAAAAAGGCAAGGTGCTGGTGGAGGGCCGCTCCATCGGTCACCGGATCGGCGCAGGTCCCGTGCGTCTGGTGGGCGGCCTCGATACCATGCATCTGGTGCAGCCCGGCGATGTGCTGGTCACCGACATGACCGACCCCGATTGGGAGCCGGTGATGAAGCGGGCATCGGCGATCATCACCAACCGCGGCGGGCGCACCTGCCATGCCGCGATCATTGCCCGTGAACTGGGCATTCCGGCGATCGTCGGCTGCGGCGACGCCACCGAGCGGCTGCGCGAAGGTCAGGAGGTCACCGTCTCCTGCGCCGAAGGGGATACCGGCCGGGTTTACGAGGGCAGCCTGGCATTCGAACACCAGACCAACCGTATCGAATCGATGCCGCCGCTGCCGTTCGACATCATGATGAACGTCGGCAACCCGGACCGCGCCTTCGACTTCCGGCGCTGCCGAACGCCGGTGTGGGGCTGGCGCGTCTCGAGTTCATCATCAACCGCATGATCGGCGTGCATCCCAAGGCGCTGCTGAACTTCGATGCGCAGCCGGCCGACCTGCAGCAGACCATCCGCCGCCGCATTGCCGGATACGCAGGCCCCGTCGAGTTCTATGTCGACAAGCTGGTCGAGGGGATCTCAACCCTGGCGGCGGCCTTCTACCCGAAAAAGGTGATCGTGCGGATGTCGGACTTCAAGTCCAACGAATACGGACACCTGATCGGCGGTGCGGAGTTCGAGCCCAGTGAAGAGAACCCGATGCTGGGCTTCCGCGGTGCGGCGCGCTACATCTCCGAGGACTTCCGCGACTGCTTCGAACTCGAGTGCCGGGCGCTGAAGTACGTGCGCGACAAGATGCGCCTGACCAACGTCGAGATCATGGTGCCCTTCGTGCGCACCGTCGGTGAAGCGAAGCAGGTGGTCGAACTGCTGGCCGAGAACGGCCTGCGCCGCGGCGAGAACGGGCTCAGGGTCATCATGATGTGCGAGATCCCGTCCAACGCCCTGCTGGCCGACCAGTTCCTCGAATACTTCGACGGCTTCTCGATCGGCTCCAACGACCTGACCCAGCTGACCCTCGGTATCGACCGGGATTCCGGCATCATCGCCCACCTGTTCGACGAGCGTAACGATGCGGTCAAGCGTTTGCTGGCGATGGCGATCGAAGCCTGCCGTGCCCAGGGCAAATATATCGGCATCTGCGGCCAGGGCCCGTCGGACCATCCGGAGCTGGCGCGCTGGCTGATGGAACAGGGGATCAACAGCGTTTCGCTGAACCCCGACTCGGTGCTCGATACCTGGTTCTTCCTGGCCAACGACCGGAAAGACAAATGAGTTCCACCCCTTGTTGAGTTGATTCAGCAAACTTCGAAGCGGCTTCAGGGCCGCTTTTTTTATAGGAGTTAACAGTTTACGGATGGGAGTTAACAGTATCCGTGGGTTGGGTTTCTCCCTGCCGGCCGACACCAATCGATCTGCAATGCGATCGATACGGCGGGTTCCCTGAAAACCGCTCCTGCGTTTTCAGGATTTCCACGGGGTGGCCTTCCACCATCCCTGGCGGTTTCGCGATGCCCATACAGAGTGCGAAACGTTTCGACCGGGTGGGATGCATCGCTCTAGCCACCCTCCGTCCGTGCCTTCGAATTTTTCCCGTTGGAGTATTTGTCACGCGCCACCGGTCACCCGTCACCCTCGGCCTGTGGCAACGTCACCCGGTCATTGACGATTATCACCGGCTTTTGCAGCAGCAGGTTGTTGGGGTAGGAGATGGTTTCGCCGTTGTCGCCCCGCAGCAGCACCTGGAACAGGGTGATCTCGACGATTTCGCCGATCAGGGTTTCCTCGTCGTCGAGGATGCGGATGCGGTGGCCGATCCGTGCCGGGAAGGTGAAGAAGATGATTACGCTCGAGGTGACGTTGCTGAGGATCGACCACTGGGCGAAGAGGGCGACGCCGACGATGGCGAAGATCGACGAGGCGAACAGCATCAGGTTGCCGTAGTCGATGCTCCAGATCAGCGACACCATGACGACGGCCGCGAACAGGCTGAGGCCGTTGAAATACTTGCTGATGTAGGCGACGCGCTGCAGCGGCACCTTCTTCGCGCTGGCCAATGACAGCATCAGGCGGCGGATCAGGTGGGAGACGACGAAATAACCGATGATGATGCCAGTGGTGGCCAGAATCTGGGTATACACTTGAACCCCTTGCAGGTTGAGCGAATTGCGCCCTTTGTAGCACGCCGGCGGGCGAAAAACGAGTCGCCGTCATAGCCGCGACGGATGGCTGTCCGGATCGCCCTCTTCGTGGGGCTTGTCGGTATGCTGGACGCCATGATGCGCCGCTTCCGGCGTATCCCAGGTACCCTCTGCGGTCCAGGGGTCGTCCTTCGGGAAGGCCTCGATATAGATCTCCTTGTCTTCGTAGTCGGGCTGATAGCGCAGGTCGTAGTGAGCCGCACGCACGATCGAGATGCACAGCAGCAGGGCGACCAGCAGCAGCGGCACGCCGCCGATGACGCTGGCGGTCTGCAAGGTCTGCAGTCCGCCCAGGAACATCAGCACGATGGGCATTACCGACAGGGCGAAGGCCCAGAACAGCCGGTTCCAGCGCACCGGCTCCTCGTCGACCTCCTTCTGCACCACGGCGGCAAGGATGTAGGAGATCGAGTCGAAGGTGGTGGCCGTGAAGATCAGCGCGAGCAGCGTGAAGACGAACACCACCATATTGCTCATCGGCAGGGTTTTGAGCATGGCGAATATCGCGGCCGTCGGGCTCTGGTTGTTGAGAATGTCCATCACGTCGAGGGTGCCGGACAACTGCAGATAGACGCCGTAGTTGCCGAGCACCATGAAGAACGCAAAGCAGCCGAGGGTACCGTAGAAGATCGAACCGGCCACCATGGTCCTGATGGTGCGGCCACGAGAGATGCGGGCGATGAAGAGTCCGACGCTGGGGGCGAACACCAGCCACCAGGCCCAGTAGAAGATGGTCCAGTCCTGCGGGAAATGGGTGTCCTTGAAGTCGGCGAACTGGGCGAAGGGTTCGGTCCAGCTGGCCATGTGCACCAGGTTGTCGAGTACCCGCCCCAGGGCATCGAGTCCGGTATTGGCCAAGAACAGGGTCGGCCCGGTGAGAAAAACGAATACGAGCAGGAACAGCGCCAGCCAGAAGTTGATGTCGGACAACAGCCGGATGCCCTTTTTCAGGCCGACGAAGGCGCTGTAGCCGAAAATGGCGGTGCAGATCAGCAGCACGATGATGCGGGTGGTCAGGTTGATAGGCACGCCGAACAGCTCGTGCACGCCCTCGTTGATCAGCGGGGCCGCCAGCCCCAGCGAGGTGGCGCCGCCGCCGAGCATGCCGAAGATGAACAGAACGTCGACCAGTTTGCCGATACCGCCGCGGGCATGCTTCTCGCCCAGCACCGGCATCAGCGCCTCGCTGATCTTCAGTACGCTGTGGTTGCGCACATAGTAGAAATAGGCGATCGGCAGCGCCGGGATCAGGTAGATCGACCAGGCCAGGGCCCCCAGTGGAAGATGCCGTAGGCCACGGCCCAGCGGGCGGCCTCCGGCGTACCGCCTTCGATCTGGAACGGGGGCGCCTGGTAGTAGTAGACCCACTCGATCATCGACCAGTAGAGGATGGAGGCGCCGATGCCGGAACAGAACAGCATAGCCGCCCAGGACAGGGTCGAGAATTCGGGGTCCTCCTCCGCCTCGCCGAGCTTGATCTGGCCGATTTCGCTGAAGATGATATAGACCATGAAACCGCCGGCCCCCAGGCCCAGCATCAGATAGAGAATGCCCAGTTTGTCGGTGACGAAATTCTTCGCCGCGAGCACCCAGGCTTCGCCGGCCTCCGGAAACAGGATCAGCGGAACGGTTACCGCGAACAGCAGAAAGAGGGCGCCGAAGAAGGTCGGTTTATCGATGACTTGCCAGCCGCTATGTGAGCTCATGCCGAAGTGCCCTCCTTGCCGGTTTTTTATTGGCGTGACCGAAGTATAAGATCGGCCTGGTGGTGTCGCTAATGGGGGCCTGGCGCAGGGCCGGCTGTTTCGTTGCCTTTTCTGCAGGCGTCTGTACCACAAGGTGCTATCATCCGCATATGTCCTACTCCCATCTGATCCTCGACCTGCGCAGTTACGACCGTGAAACCCGGCGCCATCACCACGACTATCACCAGCTGGTGCTGCCGGTCGAGGGTGCGCTTGAAATGAGCATCGGCGGGCGTGAAGGCATCGTCGGGCCGGGGCAGGGCGCGGTGATTGCGGCGGGCGACGATCATGCCTTCGCCGCCGACGAGGCCAACCGCTTTATCGTCGCCGATATTCCCGCCGCGCTGGCGCCGGAGCTGGAGCGGCTGCCGTCCTTCATTCCCCTGGACAGCTCGCTGGGACAGTACATCGGTTTTCTTCAGGCCGAACTGGAACGTTCCGGCATCGCCACCCATGGCCGGCGCCAGATGCTGTTGCTGCTGGTCCAGTTGCTGACCGAACGCTATGGCAGCGATCTGCAGATCGACCGCCGGGTCAAGGCGGCGCGCAGCTGGATCGACGGGCATCTCGATCAGACCTTCATCCTGGCGGACCTCGCCGCCGTTGCCCATCTCAGCCCGCGCCGGCTGTCGGAACTGTTCAAGGACTGCTTCGGCATGACGCCGCAGCAGTATCAGCTCGAGCGCCGCATGCAGGAAGCCTGGGCGCTGCTGGAAACCAGCAACCTCAGTATTCAGCGCATCGCCGAGCGGGTCGGCTACGGCAATCTCGCCGCGTTCAGCGATCGCTTCCGCCGCCATTTCGGCAAGTCGCCGCGCTATTTCCGCGGCAGCGACCGCCACTGACGCAAAGCGATCTGACGTTGAACGTTCCGGCCGCTCCGGCGTTGACCTCAACAAACGTCTTTCTTCCTGATCGGCAAAGTATCCGGTTGCTCCGCGAAAGTCACAACACCCCGATCGCGCTATGCTTGCCCCATCTACACTCACCGGAGTTGCAACATGAATCAGGGACGGGCGACCGCCATCGGCTCAATTTCCGTCGTGCTCTGGGGCACGCTGGCATTGCTGACCCAGCTGACCGGCAATCAGATACCGCCTTTCCAGATGCTGTTCATGACCTTCGCCATCGCCTGGGCGCTGATGATGGTGAAAGGACTGCTGCTGGGACCGGCGCCGCTGAAGCAGCTGCGTCAGCCGCTACGGGCCTGGCTGCTGGGCGTCGGCGGGCTGTTCGGCTATCACCTGTGCTATTTCGCCGCCATGGCCCTGGCGCCGGCGGTCGAGGTCAGTCTGCTGGCCTATCTCTGGCCGCTATTGATCGTGCTGTTTTCGGCGCTGCTGCCGGGGCAGCGTCTGCTGGCCGTCCATCTCGTCGGGGCGCTGATGGCGCTGGTCGGCTGCTGGTTGCTGCTGGATCGCGGCGACAGCGGTTTCGAGACGCAGTACCTGGCCGGTTACGCCCTGGCGCTCGGCTGTGCGCTGATCTGGTCCACCTATTCGGTGGCCAGCCGGCTGGTGGCGAGCGTTCCGACCGACGCCGTGGGCTGGTTCTGCGGTGCCACGGCGCTGGCGGGCCTGGTCTGCCACCTGCTCTGGGAAGCCTGGATCTGGCCGCAGCAAGCGCTGCAGTGGGTCGGCATCCTCGGCCTCGGCCTCGGCCCCGTCGGCATTGCCTTCTTTACCTGGGACCACGGCGTCAAGCACGGCGATCTGCGCCTGCTCGGGGTGCTCGCCTACGGTGCGCCGCTGGTCTCGACGGTGCTGCTGGTGCTGGCCGGCTTCGCCGAGCCCGGCTGGGCCTTGATGCTGGCGAGCCTGCTGATCGTCGGCGGCGCCCTGGTTGCCGGCGTCGGCCCCTGGCTGATCAGCAAAGGCAGCACCGAGGCCGCCGCCGAGCCGGCCGCGGACTGAATCCATAGGCCGCAGGGCAATCGCACTATCACGAGGCGATGACAAGATCGTCAGGGTCGATGTGGTCGGGCCTGTCTGACACGCCGTGAACTCGTCCCTGAGGGCTCGGCTGCCGCCGTCCTGGCGGCAGACGGTCAGCCAGACCCGACCACATCAGCCTCGGCGAGCCCGGTGCCGGTACGAAAACGGCTTAATTCCGGCATTTGCAGCAACCATTGCCATGCTGCCGAACCCCAAGCCTTTCTTCGAATCCCTCCCCGATCCGCGCCGGACCACGCAAAACAAGCTGCATGGGCTGTCGGACATCCTCAGTATCGCCCTTTGTGCAATACTCTCCGGCATGGATGACTGGGAAGCCGTAGCAGAATTCTTGTTCGACCTGGACGGCGTCACGGTGACGATCGACGCTATCGGCTGTCAGAAAACGGTGGCCCGGCAGATCACCGAGGGCGGTGGCGACTATGTGCTGGCCCTCAAGGGGGACCAGAGCACCTTGCATGACGACGTTCGCTTGTTCATGGACACCGAAGCCAAACACCATCCCCAGGGCCACGCCGACGCCGTGGAGAAAGACCACGGCCGGATCGAAACACGCCGCATCTGGGTCAGTGACGAGATCGACTGGCTGGCGCAGAAGCCGGACTGGCCGGGGCTGCGGACGTTGGTTATGGTGAAGAGCCAGCGCGAACTCAACGGTCAGGTGTCGCATGAGCGTCGCTGCTTTATCACCTCTCATGCCGCTGATCCGGAGCGGATCGGCCGTCACATCCGCCATCATTGGCGGGTCGAGAATAGCCTGCACTGGGTGCTCGACATGGCCTTCAACGAGGACCCGTCAAGCGCAAGAATCGGACATGCAGCGCAGAATCCGGCCCTCACCCGGCGCTTCGCCCTGAACCTCCTGCGCCAGGCCAGGGGCTCCAAACCCGGGGTCAAGAATAAGCGGCTGCGTGCTGCCTATGACGACGCCTTCCGGGCCTCGGTGCTGCAACTGACGCCGCGAGTGCACGGATGGTTCTCGCCGCCGGCATGCCTGGCCATTGTCGGGTAGCAAACCGGGTTCGGTGCGTCTGTCGGTTGGCACCGCGCTGTCGAGGGGTGGGGGTACCGCTTCAGGGCGACCGTCTGCCGCCAGGGAGGGCGGCAGCCGAGCGGTCAGGGACGACGTAAAGCGTGTCGCCCGGAAACGGTACCGCCGGCCCGGACTGGCACTCACAGTCGTCAGGTAGTGCGATTGCCCTGCCATAGGCCGAAAGTACTATTCGGATCCCCGTTTTTCTGTGCCAAGGGAGCATGGGGCTCCCGGTGGTCGCTGGCTAAGATGCATCTGTAGTCGAACAGGTAACGGCGCCAGGCAAGGTGTCGGAGCGATAACAACAAAGAGGCACGATAACGATGATCTACGCACAGCCGGGAACCGAAGGTTCCGTTGTTTCTTTCAAACCGCGTTATGGCAACTTCATCGGTGGCGAATGGGTTGCGCCGGTCAAAGGCGAGTATTTCCAGAACATCTCGCCGGTGACCGGTCAGCCGTTCTGCGAGATCCCGCGCTCCTCTGCCGAGGATATCGAACTGGCACTGGACGCCGCCCACGGGGCCAAGGCCGCCTGGGGCAAGGCCTCCGTCACCGAAAGGTCCAACATCCTGCTGAAGATCGCCGATCGCATCGAGGCCAATCTCGAGGCGCTGGCCGTCGCCGAAACCTGGGACAACGGCAAGGCCGTGCGCGAGACCCTGGCCGCCGACGTGCCGCTTTCGGCTGATCACTTCCGCTACTTCGCCGGCTGCGTCCGTGCCCAGGAAGGTTCCATCGGCGAGATCGACGAAAACACCGTCGCCTACCACTTCCACGAGCCGCTGGGCGTGGTCGGGCAGATCATTCCGTGGAACTTCCCGCTGCTGATGGCGGCCTGGAAACTGGCCCCGGCCCTGGCCGCCGGCAACTGCATCGTGCTCAAGCCCGCCGAGCAGACGCCTGCCTCGATCCTGGTGCTGGCCGAAATCATCGGCGATCTGCTGCCGGCCGGTGTGCTGAACATCGTCAACGGTTACGGCGCCGAAGCCGGTCAGGCGCTGGCGACCAGCAAGCGCATCGCCAAGATCGCCTTCACCGGCTCCACGCCGGTCGGCTCGCACATTCTCAAGTGCGCCGCCGAAAACATCATCCCGTCCACCGTCGAGCTCGGCGGCAAGTCGCCGAACATCTACTTCGAGGACGTGGTGAAGCATGAAGACAGCTTCCTGAGCAAGTGCGTCGAAGGCACCGTGCTGGCGTTCTTCAACCAGGGCGAGGTCTGCACCTGCCCGTCTCGTCTGCTGGTGCAGGAAAGCATCTACGACGACTTCATCGGCCGGGTCATCGAACGCACCCGCCAGATCAAGCGCGGCAACCCGCTGGATACCGACACCATGGTCGGCGCCCAGGCCTCGCAGGAGCAGTTCGACAAGATCATGGGCTACTTCGAGATCGGCCGCGGCGAAGGCGCCGAGGTGCTGATCGGCGGCGGCGCCGAGCGTCTGGAAGGGGCCCTGAACAGCGGCTACTACATCCAGCCGACGCTGCTGCGCGGCAACAACCAGATGCGCGTCTTCCAGGAGGAGATCTTCGGCCCGGTGGTCTCGGTCACCACCTTCAAGGACGAGGCGGAAGCCCTGGCCGTGGCCAACGACACCGAATTCGGCCTCGGCGCCGGCGTCTGGACCCGCGATATGAACCGCGCCTACCGCATGGGCCGCGGCATCGAGGCGGGCCGCGTCTGGACCAACTGCTACCACCATTACCCGGCCCACGCCGCCTTCGGTGGCTACAAGAAGTCCGGTGTCGGTCGCGAGACCCACAAGATGATGCTCGACCACTATCAGCAGACCAAGAACCTGCTGGTCAGCTACGACGTCAACCCGCTGGGCTTCTTCTGATCCTGCGGTAGTCCCGGGCCCCGAATCAGCCTTCGGGGCCGGGAGTCGCCAGATAAGTTGAAACAGGTCTCTGCGACTTGTCTAGAGGCTCCCTTGAACTACACTTTGAATCTGGCCTGCGTGGTCAGCCAACCCCTGAACAGAGTAATTGCACTCTCAGGTTTCAGCGCGGCCTCGGCCGCGCTTTTTTATGTGTGAGTTTCCAGTCACCAGTCAATAGTATCCAGCGGGTCAGGCCCCTGCGGGAGGCGCGCCCCGCGCCGAAAGCGGCAGGTGACGGGTGACGCGTTACGCGTGACAAAAGCGCCGACCGATCTCGACGTAGGATGCCGCAGAGCGCAGCGATGCGCATCATCCGGACAGGCGCCGGCCGAAAACCGGCATAAGGCTGCACCCCGATTCGCACTGGCGCGTTAGCGGCAAATGCGTCACTATCGGATCGGTCATGGACGACCGGCCCGTCCCCTGGGGGCGACAACTCAACCGCTATTTATATGAAGACGAACATGGACGTACGCAGGATCTTGATCCTCGGTGGATACGGTAACTTTGGCAAGCGGATTGCCGAAAGCCTGGCGTTACTGACAGGAATCACCGTTACCGTCGCAGGACGCGATGCCGGGAAGGCCCGGCAGTTGTGCCGGGATTTATCGGCAAAAGGAGCTCGGGCGCTGCTCGAAGAGGCGGTCGTCGATATCAACGATGAGCACTTCATCGACGAGCTCGGAGCCTTATCCCCCGATCTGGTGATTCATACCGGCGGCCCTTTTCAGGGTCAGGACTACCGGGTGGCCGAAGCCTGCATTGCGGTCGGCTGTCACTACATCGACCTGGCGGACGATCGCCGCTTCGTCTGCGATATCGTTGCGCTGAACGAGCAGGCCATGCAGCGTAATCTGCTGGTTGTATCGGGGGCGAGTTCGGTGCCCGGTCTCTCCTCGACGGTTATCGACAGCCTGATGGACAGGTTCTCACGCCTCGATGAAATAGACTTTGCGATAGCGCCCGGCAATCGGGCCGAACGGGGTGATGCGACGGTCAGGGGCATTCTTTCCTATACCGGCCATCCCTTTATGGCCTTCCGTAAAGGCGAGTGGGTCGAGCAGTACGGCTGGATGTCTCCCAGGAGGTTGCACTTCGGCGATGTCGTCGGCAGGCGTTGGTTGGCCAACGTCGACATCCCCGACCTGGAACTGTTCCCCGAACGCTACCGGCCCGTGAATACCGTCAGGTTCCAGGCCGGCCTGGAACTGCCGCTGCTTCACTTCACGATGGTCTTCATGGCGCTGCTGGCCAAAATGGGCCTGATCAGGGACTGGTCTGTTTTCACGAAGCCAATCTTCAACGGCGGCGAGTTCTTCAGGGGTTTGGGTACCGATATCGGGGGGATGCAGATCAATCTCTCGGGTCTGGGAAAGGACCATGAGCCTCAGCGGATCAGGTGGACGCTCTGTGCCGAAAATAATGTGGGGCCCTATATACCCACGCTGTCAGCGATTATCCTTGCCAAGAAGTTGATCGCAGGCACACTCGACGCAACAGGCGCGAGGCCCTGCCTGGGCATGTACACATTGGAAGAGTTCGATGTGGAAGCTTCTCCGCTGGGTATTCATCACCAAACGGAGAGGGAAATTGGATAACTATCTGCTGCTGAAGATGATCCATATCCTGTGTGCAGTCGTCGTTGCCGGTACCGGAGCGGGTATCGCCTTCTTCATGTTCATGGCCAGTCGTTCCTCCAATGTTGCGGCGATAGCTCTGACCGCACGCCATGTGGTGATGGCGGACTGGATCTTTACGACACCTGCAGTGGTCGTGCAGTTAGTGACCGGTGTGCTGCTCATGCTGAGGCTGGAGTATTCGTTCAGCTCGACATGGTTTTATCTGGTGATCGCCCTCTATCTCTTCATTGGGGCCTGTTGGGTCCCCGTTGTGCTGATCCAGTACCGACTCAAGGCCCTTGCCGATGCCTCCCTGATTAACGGAGTACTCGAACCTGGCCTGAAGAAATTGATGCGGTGGTGGACGGCGCTGGGGGTGCCCGCCTTTGCAGCGATACTGGTCGTTTTCTGGTTGATGGTGTTCAAGCCCTTTGCCGTTGTGTAATGACGTCAGTTATTGGTAAAGCCGGAAAAATGACGGGTCCCGGCCGGGCTTCGCAGTCTCGATAAAATGCGGTCCGGTCAAAAGGACCGGTTCAGTGGCCGCGCACTGTGTTGAAAGAGTACCGCATGGCACTCGCTGAGGATCGAGAGCGCAATGCTCTCGGGCAGTTCGCCACCGATATCGAGCCCGGCGGGGCCGGCGAGCGGAAGATCGAGCGTCTTTTCGCTCAGGCCCGCCTCCTCGAGAACCCGGGCGCGGCGGCTGGCGGGGCCGAGCAGAGCGAGATAGCGCAGCGGGGCGCGCTGCAGCGATTTCAGGGCGGCGGCATCCAGCGGAATGTTGTGCGTCATCAGCACCGCGGCATCGACAGGCTGTTCCTGGCTGTAGGTCGCCAGCGCTTCGACCGTTTCGTCGAGAATCAGGCCCGCCTGCATGAAATGCTCACGCCGGGCGTTGGCCGGGCGCGGGTCCCAGAGGCTGGTCTGCCAGCCCAGTTCATGGGCCATGGCAACCAGCGGCCGGGCGTCCAGGCCGCCGCCGATCAGCAGCAGGTGGGGCGGCGGGATGATGGCCGTCTTCAGCCACTGCTGATCGCCTTCGCGGATCAGCGTTGCGGGTCTTGCGCTACGGCCCATTTCGGGCCGCGGCACAAAGCGGCTTTCGACTTCGCCCGCCGCACCGGGAAGGTGCTGGTAATAAAGCCGGGCGCCCTCTGCTCGAGCGCCCGATGCACAAGGTCCGGCTGCAGGTAGTCGTTGTCGGCACGGATCGGCTGCAGCAGGATATGCACCGTGCCGCCGCAGCCGATACCGAGCTGGAACGACAGGTCGTCCTCGTCGCTGCCGTCGTAACAGAGCGTCAGGGCCTGGCCGCTCTGCATGACGCGCCGGGCGTGGCGCTGGATATCCGACTCCAGGCAGCCGCCGCTGAGCATGCCGAAAGCCTGTCCCAGGCTGTTGAACAGCATCATGGCGCCGGCCTTGCGGTAGCTGGGGCCTTCGGTGCGATAGACCGTGCCCAGCACCCATTCCAGCGCGTCGCGTTGCGGATACCACTGCAGCAGCAGCCGGGTAAGCTGATTGGCCATGGGATTCCTCGATCGGTTGAACGGGGATGCCGTGTCGGCGGGGCGGCACGGCATCCGCTGCTCAGGCGAGCTTCAGCGGCAGGCGTTCGAATGACTGTCCGGTGAGCGCCTCGAGCGCATTGGCCACCGCCGGCGCGATCGGCGGTGTGCCCGGTTCGCCCACGCCGGTCGGCGGTTCCGCCGACGGGACGATATGGACCTCCACCTGCGGCATCCGGTCGATACGCAGCACCTGGTAGTCGTGGAAGTTGGACTGCGCCACCCGCCCCTGGTCCAGGGTGATTTCGCTCATCAGTGCCGGCGACAGACCGTAGCCGATGCCGCCATCCATCTGGGCCCGGATCATGTCGGGATTGACCGCTATGCCGCAGTCCACCGCACAGACCACGCGCTCCACCCGGAAGCTGCCGTCATCCCCGACGGAGACCTCGGCCACTTCGGCCACATAGGTGTTGAACGACTCGTGTACCGCGACGCCCCGGCTCCGGCCTTCGGGCAGCGGTGTGCCCCAGCCGGCCTTTTCGGCCGCCAGCTTCAGTACGCCCTGATGGCGGGGATGGCCCTCGAGCAGCTGCATCCGGTATTCGACCGGGTCCCGGCCGGCGGCGCGGGCCAGGCGATCGACAACGACTTCCGTCGAAAAGGCGGTATGGGTGCTGCCGACCGAGCGCCACCACTGCACCGGTACGCCAAGATCGACGGTGTGCAGTTCGACGCTCAGGTTCGGGATCCGGTAGGGCAGGTTGGCCGCGCCCTCGACCGAGGTCGCGTCGATGCCGTCCTTGACCATGCCGCTTTCGAAAACGGTGCCCTGGACGATCGACTGACCGGCGATACGGTGTTCCCAGGCCTGCGGCAGTCCGTTTTCATCGAGCGTCGCACGAACCCCGCGCCGAAAAAGCGCGAAACGCTGAATATCCGTATCAAGCCCGAGGAACGCAATCTGATCGATCGTGCTGCCAGGGCCCGAGGGAAGAACCGCACAGACTTCGTGCTGGAAGCGGCCCGCATGGCTGCCGAGGAAACGTTGCTCGATCAGGCCATTATTGCGGCCAGCCCGGAAGCCTATGCTGCCTTTCTCGCACGACTGGACATGCCGCCACAGCCAAATGAGCGCCTGCGCAAAACGATGCAGACAGCGGCCCCTGGGAAAAAGCATGACGGTTACGGCGCCCGAGCCTTTGACCTCAGATCACGATGTCGAGGCGTTCGCCTCAGGGGGAAAGCCTGGATAACTGGCTCGAGCGTCGTGCGCTGAAAAACCAGTCAACAGGTGCATCCCGTACCTTCGTGGCCTGCGAGGGTAGCTGCGTGCTGGCGTACTATGCCCTGGCATCGAGCGCGATCACTGTTGATGCGGCTCCAGGACGCTTTCGCTGCAACATGCCGGACCCGATTCCGGTAGTTGTCCTGGGCCGGCTGGCCGTGGATCAATCCCTGCAGGGCAGGGGATTCGGCCGTGCCCTGGTGCGGGATGCCGGGCTGCGCGTAATCCAGGCGGCGGACACCATTGGCATTCGCGGTATGATCGTGTACGCCCTGTCGGAAGAAGCGAAGGCTTTTTACGAGGGAGTCGGCTTCGAGCCGTCTCCGATCGATCCCAT
The DNA here is from genome assembly GCF_042661465.1 of Marinobacterium aestuariivivens. Classification (NCBI taxonomy): domain Bacteria; kingdom Pseudomonadati; phylum Pseudomonadota; class Gammaproteobacteria; order Oceanospirillales; family Oceanospirillaceae; genus Marinobacterium; species Marinobacterium aestuariivivens. The sequence goes on from NZ_JBHSWE010000001.1 coordinate 4,614,094, forward strand.
GATGTTGATGGTCACACTCGCCGACTTGAAGGGCGCAAGCCTTCTCACCTGACTTCCAGATTCGACAGTCCGTATGTCGAAATCACCATCCAATCTGGAGCGAAGCATTCCTCCAGCCTCCGCTAACGGCCATTTGCGGTCTCCCAACTATTCGGTCAAGTGGTCAAGCTAGGGCAATCTTGATTCAGTGTCACGATTCGTAATCTGCGCGTGACGAAATCAGCAGAAAAGGGGCGCTGCCAGCAAGGCAGTACCCCATAATGAGCTATTCGGGAATCAGGTCCAGTTGAGGTAGTCCTTATAATTGGCCGGGATCACCAGCTCGAAGGGCACCCAGACTTTATGTTCCGTGTCTTCGCCCTAGGCCAGGCGTATGGAGGCGTCTACCGCGCCACGTCCCTGGGCGTTGGCGTCCTGGAATACGGTGATGGCTAGCTCGCCGACCTTCATTCACGCACACCGCATTCCGCCAGCATCTCCTCAAGATTGCGGTAGCTGATGTCGTAGCGGCAGTACCAGCTTACTGCCCACAGAATGATCTCTCCACTGAAATGACTCCATTTGAAGTCGCCGCACATACCTTACTCCCGTCTGCTTCACCAGCCTTTCTCCGACAAGCGGTAGATTTTTGCAACAGAGCCGTTTTCTGAGGGATGGGGCATACCGGCGGGATGCCCCATGGATTCAGCTCTGGGTTTCTTCGAGCAGGACCGGGCCCGTGGCCTGGCAGGCCCAGTGCAGCCTGCCCGAGTGGCGGTCGACCGGATGGTAGCGACCGCTGGCGAGGTCCAGCAGGCGGAAGGCCACGCCGGTGCACTCTGCCACCGACTGCATGGGCATGCACCCCGGTTGCGGTAACAGCAGTTGGTAACGCTTGCGGTCTGCGGTGAGAAGGATCCGCCGCCAGCCGTCGGCGGCGTCGATGCCGGCCGGCCGCAATTCGGCAGGGTCGGCGTTCAACGCGGCGTACAGGTGCTTGACGACGTGGAAGGCCAGGCGCGGGTTGGCGCGACGGTCGGTGACGCCGTTGCGGCGGAAGAAGCCGCGATCGACGTCGGCGAAGGTGTCGACGTAAACACCTAGCGCCGGGTGCGCAAGCGCGGCGCAGAGTGTTTCGGCGATGCGGTTGGCGAGGTCGAGGTCGTCGTCGCGCACGTCCGCGGGGCTCGCGTCGCTGACGCGCAGGTGAATCGAGGCCTGCAATTGCAGTGTCCGGCATAATTCGTCGATGGCCGCCAGTGTCGGCGCCGATTCCATGCCGGGGTCGAGTCGGAAGACCAGTCCGTCCACCAGGCCCCGCAGCGGACCTTCCGTAATGCTGGTGCGAATACGGGAGCCGTCCTCCGACGTGTAGCCGTGATTGATCACGTGGTAGTATTTGCTGCCGCCGCTTTCGATGTCCTCCCGGGTACGCAGGCGCGACAGGTACAGCGGAAGTCGCAGGTCCCGTTTCAGCGAACGCAGCGCGTCGGCGACGCGCTCGAGATCGGCGTCGGCGAATGCCAGTTCGCAACCGCTAAGCAGGTCCTGGTGCTCGACCAGGGCTAGCAACTGCCGCCCCTGCGGGACCTCGAAGCCAAACACTTGGAATTCGTGCCCGAAACGCCTGAGCGTCGCGATGCGCTCGACGACCTCGGTGCTGGTTAGGTCGTCCAGCGGAAGACGCATCTTGCGCACGCCCATTTCCCAGAGCGCGAGCAACGGATAGTCGTTGCGGACCCGCTTGCGGCTGAACTCGTCGAGTGCGCCGCTGGGCGGGATCTCGACGAGTTCTGCCCAGGGCTGGCGCATGTCGAATCCCAGCGGCGCGCGCGTGTTCTCGACCGTGTGCAGCGGCGTGACGCGCGGCTGTGTCATACCGACCGCGGCGTCCGGTTCCAGGGCCTCGCCGTAGGTGCGCTGCATCAGGCAGGCGTGGCCGCGTTCGTAGACATTGACGACGAAGTAGCCGAGCTTGGGCAGGTCGTTGCGGCCGCCCTGATCGCCCGGCTCGATGCGATACATCTCGCTGTAGTCCTGGCGCACGAAGGCGGTCGACGGAAGCAGGTAGCAGTCGGTGTCCTGGTGTCGGTGGTACCAGAAATTGTGCACGTGACCGGCGAACAACGCCTCGACCCGGTGTTGCTCGAGCAGGGACAGCAGCCAGGAACGGCCGGGCTCGGCAATGTTGTCGTAGTGTTCGACTTCGTCGCGTTCGGTCATGTAAGGCGGGTAGTGCGTATTGATGAAGAAGCGCGCGCCGGGGTGCTCGGCGAGATAAGCCTCGAGCCATTCGCGCTGGCGTGTCTCGTCGGCCAGGCCGCTGTTGATCAACTGGGCGTTGATGACGATGAAATGGCAGCCCTGGTGCTCGAAGGCGTAGTAGTGGTCGCCGAAGAATTCCTTCCAGAGGTCGAGGTAGTCGTCGCAGACGACGCCGGCCGGCCCCCAGTTGATCGGTTTGTCGCCGACGTCGTGGTTACCCGGTACCAGGTATTGCGGGCAGTTCAGCGCGCGGGTCTGGTGCAGGAACTGCCGTGCCGCCTCGCCGTATGAGGGCAGCGACGGCACTGGATGGATGAGGTCGCCAAGATTGATGACGAAGTCCGGCGCGATGCGATTGACGTCGCGCACCACATAGCGCATACGCTTGTTAGCGAGGCGATTCACCTCGAACGGCGACGAGCAGGTGTCTTCGCCCTGATTGAGGTGGGTGTCGGCCATCACTACCATGGAAAAGAGCTTGCGGCCGAGTTTCGGGTCGACGTTGTTCATGATGTCTCCAGTCGTGGTTGGGTGGGACGGGGGCGCGCAGCCGCCTTCGGGCGCCGCCGTACGGCACCCATCCCGGAATTAACGCATCGGTATCAGGCGGAAGGTGCAGCAGGTCGCCGTCGCAAGTGATTGCGCAGGCTGAAACCTAGGGTCAGCAGGGTAAGGCCCCAGAAGAACAGGCAGATGGGGCTGGTCCAGAAAATGCCCAGCGAGCCGTGGGATAGCAACAGTGACTGACGGAAGTTATCCTCGAGCAGTGGGCCCAGCACGAAGGCGATCAGGAAAGGTGCTGTGGGCACGTTGAGCCGCAGCATGGCGAAGCCGAGCAATCCGAGCAGCAGCATTACCAGCACGTCGAACAGGCTGCTGTTGACGGCATAGGCGCCGAAGGTGCAGAGCACCAGTACCGACGGGTAGAGGATCCGGTTGGGGATATCCGAGATCCGGCTCAAATAGCGAATCGACAGCTTGCCGATCAGGAACAGGTAGACCGAACTGAGCATGATACCGATGAAGAGCGCGTAGATGATGTCGATGTTCTGCTGGAACATGATCGGGCCGGGCTTGAGACCGTGGATCATGAAAGCGCCGAGGATCACCGCGGTGATCACGTCACCCGGTACGCCGAGCGCCAGCAACGGAATCATGGTGGCGCCTGCAACGCCGTTGTTGCCCGCTTCGGCGGCAGCCACGCCTTCGATCTCGCCCTTGCCGAAGGCGTCGGGATTTTTCGCATTACGCTTGGCTTCACTGTAGGAGAGGAAGGCCGCGGGGGCACCGCCGATACCCGGAATGGCGCCGAGCACGACGCCGATCAGACTGCCACGCAGGATCGACTTGAAGCAGCGGCGAAACTCAGCAAAGGTGGCGCTGGCGCCCTGCAAGGCGCTACTCACGACGCTGTTGCCCAGCGGCTGGCTGTAAAAGTTGATGATTTCCGGCAGTGCAAACAGCCCGATCAGTACGGGAATGAAGTTGAGGCCGGACATTAGTTCGTACTCGCCGAAAATAAAGCGGTCGGTGCCGTAGATGCCGTCGAGCCCGACGGTCGCCAGCAACAGGCCGAGGCAAGCCGAGGTGACGCCAAGCGCCAACCGGTCGCCGGACACCCCGGCGATGATGGTTAGCGCGAAGACGATCAACGTGAAGAACTCGGGCGGGCCGAACTGCAGCGCGAAGTTGGCCAGGAAGCCCGCTAGAAGGATCAACGACAGGTTGGAGACGAAGTCGGCGAAGCAGGAGGCGTACAGTGCCATGTCCAGCGCTCGGCGGGCCTGTCCTTTCTGCGCCATTGGAAAGCCATCCAGCACGGTGCAGGAGGCAGCGGGCGTTCCCGGCGTTTTCAGCAGGATGGCGGTGATTGAGCCGCCGTAGAGACCGCCCTTGTAGACCCCCAGCAGCATCAGGATGCCGGTCACCGGATGCATACTGAAGGTGAACGGTAGCACTAGGGCGACCCCCATCGGGGTGGTCATGCCCGGAATGGCGCCGGTGATAGTCCCAATCATCACGCCAGCGAGTAGCGCCAGCAGATTGTCGACGCTGAAAAATAGCAGCAGGGCGTCGGTGAACTGTTCGATCATGGTGTCACCTCCAGCCTCAAAGCCACTGTTCGAAAATGCCCAACGGCATCGGGATCTTCGCGACGTGGACGAAGAACAGGTAGGCCGCCAGCGGCAGCAACACCGCGGTCAGCAGCATCGGCAGCCACTGTTTTTGGCCGCCCAGACACATGGCACCGATTAGCATCAGCGTCGATGCCAGCACGATTCCGATCCAGTGAATGACCCAATAGTAGACAAAGAGGCCGCCGATGAAGACCAGGCCCTTGAGCAGGCTGATCCGGGTCAGCGGCAGCAAGCCGTCGGTGTTCTGTGACTTCGCTGCGCGACCTGAGCGGAGCGCGCCCAGAATGATTGTAAGGCCCATCGCCAGCAGCAGCCAGAAGAGCACCTTCGGCCAAAAGGCGGGGGACAGCAGTACCGAGCGTTCACTGCCCGGCAGCGTGATACCGGCCGGGATCAGCCAGGCGAGGCCGGTAATCGCCAACGCCACGACCGTCAGTCCTACGACCAGGTCGGATTTAGGTTTCATTGGGGATGTCCCCTGCAATCGGTCCGCTGAGCGTCCAGGAACGCTCACGACCGCTTTCGGTAATTCGAGATTCATCTACGCACTCCAACCATAGCTTGTTCGAAAAGAGAGGGAAGGCCGATGGCCTTCCCCCAACCGCGTCGGCGTCTGCCGGCACTGGAGCTAACGGGGCGAAGGCCTGGTTCGAAAGTGGGCAGGGGGCGGGTGGGGAGTCTGTAGTCGGTTCATCGGAATCTGTCTCCGGGCCAGGAGGGCCGTTTTGTTGTTATTGGCAGTATTAAAACTACCACTATTGATTACAGTAAGCAAACAAAAGCATGCGTTTGTCCGCTGCGACTTAATCCTGCTGGAAATGGCATTCTGGATCGGCCATCGATACACGAATTGCTGTCGGTTTGTGCTCAGGCAGTGCGCGTACTAGAATTGATTCCTTAACGTAACTAAATAAGGTTTTTGGTCTGTGTCCGATCAGTCGAATGACCGCTCACGCGGGGATCTGGGGCAAAGCAACCGCCGTCGCGTCATTTCCGAAATCCTGTTCAACGGGCCGGTGCCCCGTACCGAGATCGCGGCGCGTACCGGCCTCACCGCCGCATCTGTGTCCCGCATCACCCGGGATCTGATCAATGCCGGTCTGGTGGTCGAAGCCAAGGAACTGCCGAGCAGCCGCTCAGGCCGGCGTTTGGTGGAGCTGTCGCTGAATCCCGGTGGCGGTTATGTACTGGGCATCGGCATCAACGCCTTCGCCCAGGTGGTGTCGCTGGCCGATCTAAACAACAATCTGATCGCCGAAAGGGCGCTCGAAATCGAATGCCTGGTAGACCCCCAGCCGGTGCTGACCGCCGTCGCCGAAACGGCTCAGCAGATAATCGCGGACAGCGGCGTCGATCATGCCCGGATATTCGGTGCTGGCGTCGCTACGGCCGGTGCCGTGGATCCCGCCCGTGGCATCCTGCTTGATTCCCAAACGCTGGGCTGGAAGGATCTGGACATCGGGCCGCGGCTTGCACGGATGCTGGATCTGCCGGTGGCGCTAGAAAACTTGCCGAACTCAATCAACTTGGGGAAACCCGTTTCGGCATCGCCAAGGGTTGTCAGAACGTGGTGGTGGTGAATGCATCGTTGCGGCTCGGTGGCAGCCTGCTGCTGGACAACCATATCCGTCGCGGACGCGATTTCTCCGCGGCGCTGGTTGGGGATCTACGGGTCTCGGAGTCCGGGACCGTATCATCTTCAGATGAGCTGAAAACGCTGGACGAACTGGCCGGAGGTCGGGCGGTGATGCGCGCGCTGGGGCTGGATCCGGAAAGCCCGGAGCTGTCCAGCAAGGAGGTGGCGCAGCAGCTAGTGGAGGTCGTGGCGCGTGCCGGCCGCGGCGAGGCGGGCATCAACACGCACTTCTTGCATGCGGGCCAGATTCTGGGGCGGATGATCGATGTTATCTGGCGCCTGCTACGGCCCGAGACCATTATCCTGGCTGGCCCCCTAGCAGGCGTCGAGGCTTACAGCGTCGGGGTGCGCAAAAGCTGCCTGGAGTCCGACAGTAGCCTGCCGTTGCGGATCAGCAGTATGAGCAGTCAGGAAGCGGCGCGGCTGCTGGCGCTCAACGAGTTCATCGCCACCCGCAACCTGCCGCTGGAAGCCCTGGCCGGCTGAGCGGCGCAGGGCGGGTTCACTCAGTTGATCGCGAGCTGGTAACGATCGACGATCGCCTTGAATAGGTCGTACTGGAGGCGGACGAAGTTCTCGGTCTGAGCCGCGTCGCGTACGAAGGGGATGGAGTTGAGCTGGTTTGTCTGCCGTTGCCACTGTTCGTCTTTGCTCACCTGTTGTAGCACCGCCTGCCACTTATCGACGATCTCCGTCGGCAGGTTTGGCGGGCCGTAAAGGGCGCTCCAGCCGACGACCTGTTCAAGGTTCGGCATGTCGAGTTCGGCCACCGTCGGCGTGTCGGGCAGTTGGGCCGAGCGGGCGTCGGTGGTGATCAGCAAGGGCCTCAGTTGACCCGATTCGATGCCGGCGATCACGCCTGACATGTTTTGAAAGAAGATATCGACATGGCCGCCGGCGACCGCAGCCACTGCCTTGCCGCCGCCCTTGTATGGGATATGGGTAAAGCTGTTGCTGTCGAGGCCGAGTTCGCCCTGCAGCATGATCATCGAGATGTGCTGCAGCGAGCCGATACCGGTCGAGGCATAGCTGAGAGACTTGCCCTCGGACAGCGCCTGACGCAGGTCATCGAAACTCTGGTAGGGGCTGTCGGTGCCGACCGTCAGCACGAAGGGGTTCTTCTCCAGCAGTCCGAGGAAGGTGAAGTCGTTCCAGCGGTAGGGGATGCGGGGGTTGATCGCGGGCACCGCCGCCTGGGAGCCGACGCGGGCCAGCAGCAGGGTATAACCGTCGGGCCGTGAACGCGAGACGAAGGTCGAGCCGGTGACGCCAGCAGCGCCAACCTTGTTGACGACGATCATGTCTTCACCGAGGTATTGGCTGGCGGCATTGGCAAGTGTGCGAGCGGCGAGGTCGGCAGCGCCGCCGGGGCCATAGGGCGAAACCAGTGTTACGGGCTTCTCGGGATAGTCGGCAACGGCATTGCCGGCGAAGGCCAGCGTTGCCGCCAGCGCCACGGCCTGGAAGACCTTGGAGGCGAATAACTTCATTATTTTCGTACCTGCGTCTGGGCTGCGGGTCGGTACCGCAGCGATTGTTATTGTCGGTCACGCGATTTCAGTCTACTTATTTTGATTACAGTAAGCAACGAAATGTGCAGATTATTGTCAACAGGTCGACCAGCATGGCCGGGAAAGGTTCGGAACCGGGGGCGGTGGATCTGGAAGTGGTTTGGCTATGCTTGGACTGAGGTTGGGTCAGCCGGTGGGGGTGAAAGAGTGAAGACGATCTCCATGCCACAACTATTGCAGCGCTATCCGCCTGAATACTTTGGCACGCTGTCCACCTTCGGTGCAATCACCGAGGAGACGGTAAGAGGATTGCTGGAAGGCGGCCGTATCCTGCAACTGTCCGAGGGTGACATCCTGTACCGGAGCGGAAGTCGTGTGCAGGAGTTTTTCGTGCTGTGCGCGGGTAAGATCGTACTGTATCGCAATTACGACAGCCTGCCCGTTGCGGTCAGAACCTTCAGTCCGGGGAGCAGATTGGCTTTGCCGGGATGATCGCATTGCACGATCGGATGAATACCGCAGTCGCCGAGGCGGAGAGCCTGGTGTTGGAGATTTCGTCGGATCAGTTTTTCGCCCTGCACCAGGATGCTCCCGGTGACTTTGGCATTTTGATGCTGAATCTTGCCCGGGAGATGGCGCGTACGATCGCCCAGGAAGGCGACATTATCGAAATGCTTGGCCGGAAAAGCACTGGCGGTAGGCGTTAGCCCGCGGCCATCGAGGCGAACTGATCCGGGCGCATAGATGGTTGGGGAAAAAGAGGGCAGCGGCAAACACTGCGAAAACGAACTCCAGGGAGGCCTGACGAAACCTCACCTTTGAGGGGCAGTTGACCACCTCTCGCCGCTCAACAATGAGTGTCGCACTTATTATCTGAATCCCCGTCCTACCAACTTTCTCTCAATTAATAGCGTGCTACAGCGGAGGCCGCTGTGTGCCGGGCGCGGCCGCTGAAGGATCCTGGTTTTGTACATTGATTTACCTGAGATGGATCCCAGTTACGGGCAAATGCATTGCAGGAGGCCTGGTAGAATACAGTAGTTTGCTTGTTATTATATGAGTTCCTTGTCTTCACGTAATATTGACGCGAAAATGCTGAGGCCGGCGTTGTCCAAAGCATCGATATACTCTTCTGCCGTTTTGGGTATTCCAAGAATACCTTCAGGCTGCATTGGCAGGCGTCGCACTTCGGCGTTGAATTCGCGTCGTTCCTTCCGCCGCCAGATCCATGTCGGCCTTGAAAAGGCACGACCTGCTTTGCTTCCCAGAGATATTTCGTCGTAGGCTTGCCGCCAATCTGGCGGACCATCGGGTTCTCGAACAGGATCGAGCCGAGGATCCGCTTGCAGTCGAACGCGGGCTGGTGATGTTTCTTGTCCGTATCTGATGGACTTTGTCGGACATCTCATCGTCGCCCGAATATTTGGCTTCGGGAATGCCGTAAAGACGGAATACCTTCGGGGTGCTGCCGCCGCTCTGATCGAGTGCCGCAACAAAGCCGTATCGTTATGCACTTTGTCGAATTTTCGCTGTTTCATCATTCCCTCCATGCACTGTTGGGTTGGATGGGGTCTTCGGATCAGAGAATCGCAGTCGCAACCTGGGTCTAGAGTAAACCGCCAAATCCGGCACTTTGCCGGATGGACCGACCGTTGAAGCATCCAGCAGTCGCGTCGCTCGGTCGCGTTTCCCGGCCAGCAGATTTCAATTCAGCGCCTCTCCACCTGCGGGCTTCCGCTTTTATGATGCAAGTCGAGTACAAAAAGACCCAGCCTGATACCGGCCAGAATGCAGCCGACGGTGAGAAAGCCTGCCGGTGAGAAAGCGGGCAGCGCGAGCAGCAGCTGGGAGTCGTTGCCGCCCATCGCCAGCGCCGTGCCGACGCCCATCAGGGTACCTGCCAGCAGGTGCAGAAACAGCGGGCCGACGGTGGTCGAGCGCAGTTGCAGCTTTTTCAGCCGGTGGGCGCCGAGGGACATGCCGACGAGCAGGGCGAGCACCAGCGCATAGCGGGGCAGTGGGGGCGGCGGATGGACGTCGCCATTCAGCGCTGCCGCTATCTGCTCCTGCATCAGGCTGCCGGGCGACCAGCCCGGCTCGTAGAGGAAGAGCAACCCCGACAGCAGACCGATTCCCATCATGCCGAACCAGAGCCTTTGTCGCGACCGGTCACCCCGCAGTGCCCTGATGGCGAGCCCGCAGGAAGCTGTGAACAGAATCGCGAAGTGCAGGCTGTCGGGTCCGGGCAGCGCCGTCACGTGCAGATCCGGTTGCCACCAGGTCAGGGTGAACCAGCCAACAATCCAGCCCAGTGGAGTCGTCAGCATCCTCAGCTCTCCGCTGGCCAGTCGGCTGAGGGTCGAGATGCTGCAGCCCTGGTTGAAGGCGGTTCCGAGCCCGAACATGAAGCCGCCGATCGCAAACCCGGGACCGGGTTTGAACACCAGGAAGGGAATCGTGGCGCCGACGTAAGGCGCAATAGACGCGACCACCCAGACCAGCACCCCACAGCAGAGAATCGAAATCAGCACCTCGGGTCGGCCCTGGGACCATTCCCTGACACCGCGCACCAGGCACAGGCCGGTGATCTGCGTCAGATACCCCAGAACCGCAACCAGCAGAAGGGCACTCAGCAACAACAACATGGCGAAACCTCCCGGGTGGACGGTCGACAATTCCGTTAAATCAGCATTTTGACCGGCTCGGACGTGGCCGCAGGTAACGGAAACATTTCGTCCAGCGCCCGGCTGCGGCCACCCTCCATCACCTGATGGCAGTGATAGCGTTGCAGCTCGCGGGGCTCTCTGACGCCGCAGGAATGGGCGATGACACCGACCTCATGGACGAGGTTGTGCACGTAGTGACGCACGCGCTCCGCTTTGTGATCGGGGTCGAGCCCTTTCTGCAGACGCGCATTGTGCGTCGTGATGCCGGTGGGGCAGGTATTGCGATTGCATTGCAGTGCCTGGATGCAGCCCAGGGCCATCATGAAGCCCCGTGCCGAGACCGCGAAGTCGGCGCCCATGCACAGCGCCCAGGCCACTTCTGCCGGATTGATCAGCTTGCCCGAGGCGATGACCTTGATGCGCGATTTCAGGTTGTAGCGGTGCAACCGGTCGACGAGTAGCGGGAGGCTCTCACGGATGCTCAGCCCCATGTAGTCCATCAGGCTGGTGGGCGCGGCACCGGTACCGCCGTCGGCACTGTCGAGGGTAATGAAGTCCGGTGCCGATTCGATTCCCCGCTGTTGGATCGCCGTGAACAGGGTATCCAGCCAGCCGTAGGCTCCCAGCACGCACTTGAACCCCACCGGCTTGCCGGTTACCCGCCTTATCCGCGCAATCAGGTCCAGCAGGTCATCGACGCTGTTGATGTCGGGGTGGCGATTGGGACTGATGGAATCCTGTCCGATCGCGATACCGCGGATTGCCGCGATCTCTGCGCTGACTTTGGCGCCTGGCAGGATACCGCCCTTGCCGGGTTTGGCGCCCTGGGACAGCTTGAGCTCGAACATCCGCACCTGATCGTGGGCGGCAATCTCCCGAAGCCGGGTATCGCACAGGTTGCCGTCGGCATCACGCACGCCGTATTTGGCCGTGCCGATCTGGAAGACCAGGTCGCATCCGCTCTCCATGTGCCAGGGCGACAGGCCGCCTTCACCGGTGTTGAGCCAGCAACCGGCCAGCTTCGCGCCGCGCGACAGCGCCTGGACGGCCGGTTTCGACAGTGCCCCGTAACTCATCCCGGATATGTTGAACAGGGAACTTGCGGCGTACGGGTGGCGACAACCGACCCCGATGGTAACGGTGCCCACCGGTGCGGCGTCGGTGCCCAGCGTCGGGAACGGGCAGTTGACGAAGATCAGGGCGCCGGGCTGGTGAATATCCCGGGTGGATCCGAACGCCTGGGTGGTATCGACATTCTTGGCGGCCCGATACACCCAGCTGCGCTGGGCCCGGTTAAAGGGCATTTCCTCGCGGTCCATGGCGAAGAAGTATTGCCGGAGAAAAGTGCCGAGATGTTCGAAGACATAACGGAAGTGGGCCACCACCGGATAGTTGCGCCGCAACGCCTGGCGGGTCTGGGTCACGTCAAGCAGGTACACCACCAGCAGTGCCAGCACAGCCAGTCCCACCAGTAGCACGAACAGATAGGCCAGGGTGGAAAGAACGGTATGCACAAGATCAAAGGTTTCGCGGGACATCATGGTCAGGCTCCTTCCGGTCGTACCGGGTACGGATGGCTAGGTATCGGGGACGGGGCACAATCGCACAGCGGGATCAGCACGCCGGAGGCCAGATAGCGGGACAGCAGAGGTTGCAGGTCGAAGGTCCCATCGAGCATCAGCGCCTGGTCGACGGCCTCGCCGAGGGCTCGCCCCGCCATAGCGATGTCAACAAGCGCCCGGCCGGGGGTGCAAGGCCCAGAGCTGAACCGCCCATTGCGGGCGCAGTACCAGTACCGTCTCGCCACCACGGTCCAGGTCGATGGTTGCCGGCTCGTCGACCTCGGCCTGGTTGGCCTGCCAGATGCGATAGACGGGAAAATCGGACGCCAGCAGGCGGCAGGCCGGCCCCAGATGGAATCGCAGGCCGGGCAGATCGTCTGCGGGCATGCGGCTCAGCGCGTCGAGAGCGACGGCGGCATTGCCGGGGGCATGGAACACCTCATGGCAGGCCCATTCCAGACGGGCGATGTCGGCAAGGTAGGGCAGGCTGGCCGCTGGCTGGAAACCGGCAACAAAGGCCGCCATCCGGTCGCCGAACTGAGTGAGGTCGCCGCAGGCGGGGGATGGTTGCGCAGGTACCGGTCGACCAGGTAGCGAAAAAGTCCGCGCCCACCAGGCGTTGCATGACCGGGTAAACGGCTTCCAGCGCCTCGGTCAGGGAAATCCTGAAATTGTTGCGGTACACCTGCAGCAGCCGGGCGGCGGGCAGGCGTCCATCGGGAATCAGCCCCTGTAGGTGCTTGAGGTCGCTGCCCCAAAGGTCTTCGGCAAAGGCCCGTTGCAGTCGGTTAAGAGCGCTCATCGGCAGGTCTCCCGGCGCCTTGTCGCGGCGCGGTTCAGGCAATCACGGGCAAGCCGCGCCTGATCGACAAGATCCGGCAGGGGCGGCAGCTCGGCATCCCATTCGATCAGGGTCGGTTTTGGTCCCAGCCACCTCAGCGCACGGCGGTACAGGGACCAGACCTGATCACAGACCGGCGAGGCGTGGTCGTCGATCAGCAGCTCAGCGTCGTCGAACTGTTTTCGGCTGTGGCCGGCCAGGTGGATCTCCCCGACACGGCTGGCCGGGATGGCCTTCAGATAGGTTTCGGCATCGAAACCCTGATTGAAGGCGGACACGAAGATATTGTTGATGTCCAGCAGAATGCCGGCGCCGGTGCGTTCGGCGACTGCAGCCAGAAACTCCCATTCCGGGATGGTTGAATGACGATAGCGCAGGTAACTGGACGGATTCTCGATCAGCAGGCGCCACCCCAGGATTTCCTGGGCCTGATCGACCCGCTGGCAGAAATGATCCAGCGCTTCTTCGGTGTAGGGCAGCGGCAGCAGGTCGTTGAAGTGGATGCCGGATACTGCACCCCAGCTAAGGTGCTCCGATACCAGTCCCGGTCGTACCCGGTCGATCAGTTGCCGCAACAGGCGAAGATGCGGCTGGCTGATCGGGTCGGTGGAACCCAGTGACAGGCCCACGCCGTGCAGGCTCACCGGATAGTGCTCGCGGGCCTGCATCAGATAATGGAGCGCAACCCCACCGTTGCCGAAGAAATTCTCGGAGTGGACTTCAAGCCAGCCGACGGATGGACGCGTCTGCAACAGCGCCTCCATATGGGGACTGCGCAGACCTATCCCGGCATCGACCGGAATGGCGCTGTTGACGGCTGGCACGGGCTTGACAGGTATCAGAGGGTTCATCGGCAATCTCCTGAAGATATCGGAGCGGTTGGGGCGATTCGGAACGCGATCGCCCCAACGTGCTCAGGGAGCGACATCAGTGATGGGCCAGCCGTCGCTTCGGAGCCAGGTAGGGTCCGATCAGCGCATCCAGGGACAGCGCACCCGGTCCGTAGAACAACGGCACCAGCAGCATCAATCCCCAGTACTGATGGTCCTTGAGGCCGATCTCGTTCAGCTCGGGATATGAGATCACGGCCACAATATTGAACAGGAACAGCGTCAGGGCGCTGAAGCGGGTGGCAAGACCCAGGGCGAGCAATGCAGGCATCAGCAACTCCACGCCGGTACCGAGATAGGCCGCCAGTTCCGGTGGCAGCAAGGGGACGCTGTATTCGTAGCTGAACAGGTAGAGGGTGGCATCCCAGCTGGCGATCTTGGTAAGACCGGCCTGCCAGAAAATAGCCGCAATCCAGAGTCGGAACAGCAGGCTCACAGCGGGACTGAGCCGATCGAGTGCGTGACTGCTCCAGCGGATACAGCCTGCGATTCGATCAAGCAACGCCGGGCCGGCCGCGGCCGGTATGACGGTGTCTGAGGGTATGGGGTTCATGCGGGCAACCTCCGTGCGTGGTGACCGGAGCCAGTCCGGATCACCACCCATGGTTTGCAATAGATCCTGAAACGAGGACAGACGAAAGAAACGAGGGGCCGTCGGCCGGTCACTTGGCGGTCAGAGAACCACCGGCAATCTTGCTGCAGGTGCCTTTAGGCACGGCGATAAAGGCGTCGGTCTGGCGATCCTGCTTGGTCGTCCCGGCGCAGGAGCTGGTTGCGGTCTGGCAGTCATTCTTGCCCTTGGCGGCGACACCGTAGCATTTCTCGAATTCGGGATTGTCGGCCTTGGCGGTGTTCAAGGTGACCATACCCGCGGTGGAAAGGGCGAGAACGGCTGCGGTAATCAGTTGAGTGGAGACTTTCATGTTCGATTTCCTCAGGTAACAGTTTGGTATATGGCTTAGGCTTCGGGCCTCGTCGCCATGGAACACAGTCTGAAGAAATCGGCTGGGCGCCAACATTCGCAATGACACCAGTTGTACCTGCGGAAAACCGTAGTAGGGCAGGTAGCATACCGGGTTAGCCGCGTGAACCGGGACGGGTAAATTGAAGATATTCAGGCAGGAAGAAAAAACCGTTTCTTGGGATGTCTGTAGCGGAATGACCGAGGAGGTCCATCATGCGAGTCTCGCATCAAGAATACGTCACCACCGGTCTCAGCCGTGCCGCGCTGCGACAGGAAAATATCCGCTTCGACGGCACCGGCGGCATCAGCCAGAATAACCGGTCATGCGGATTTCGGCCGGCTTTCCTGGATACACTGAGTGGTCGCATCTACTTATCCCGTTTTGCCAACGGAGTCCCCGCCCCCGTGCATCTGCTGGAGGGGTTGCCTGCGGAACTGGTGGTCAGCGGCGAGGGCCAAGCGCTCCGGATTCGCGCGACCGTGATTTCCGGCTTCGTGCTCGATGGCCGTTTCTATACCCGGGATCAGGCCACCGCCTATGCACTTGGGGGCGATTGCAGTGATCAATGCCTTATACTGAAAGCGACCGGACCCGCAGGCTCCAAAGTCTTAACCACCGCATCCACCTCTGCGGACCAGGGCCCGGCAGCGGGAGCTGGATGACAGTTTGAGCAAATGGGGAAACGTCATCATGTCGGACGCTGTGCCTGCCTTCAGCAAAGCCGTTCTTCACTTCGACGACAAGGCAAAGCTGATCTATTTCAGTCCGGAGCTGCCGCTAACGCTGGGCTATGACACGACGACGTTCAGCCTGATGCCCCTGACCGGGCTGATTCCCGAATTGACGCCCGAATGCATCGCCACGCTCTGGCGACAAACGACGGTCGAGGGCAGCGCCCGGCTGCAAGGCCGACTCGTGGCGAGGCAAGGGGGACAGATGCCGGTCGACATCCGCTTCGGCCGAATTCAGGTCGACGGACAAATCCAGCTCTGCGCCTGCCTGCACCCGATGGTCGCGAGCAGCGAAGCGGAACGGCTGTTGCAACTGGTCGTCCGCACCACCGCCAGAAGTACCGGGAGCGAATTCTTCCGGATACTCGCGCGCTCGGTCGCCGAAGTACTCAACGTGGAGGGCGCGCTAATCACCGAGTGTCTGGATTTTCCAACCACCCGGGTACGCACCCTGGCCTACTGGACCGAAAGCGCCTTTACCGGCGATATCGAGTATGACCTGGTGAATACGCCCTGTGACAAGGTGATCAAGGAAGGCCGTGTCTGTTTTTACGCCAACCGGATGTCGGAGCGCTATCCCGAGGATGTCGGTGTCGAGAGTTACCTGGGGCTGCCGATCTTCGATGCCGACCATCGCCAGGTGATTGGCCATATGGCATTCTTCGATTCGCAGGAGATGCCGGCCAGTTTCTATCACAAGGCGGTTTTCGACGTTTTCTGCGATCGTGCCAGCGCCGAGCTGCAACGGATACAGGCGCTACGCGACCTCCAGCATCAGGAACGGAAATATCGTCTGCTGGTGGAGAATCAGCAGGAACTGGTTGCACAGCTGGATCGGGACGGCCGGTTCGAGTTCGTCAGTCCCTCGCTGTGCGAGTTTTTTCAGCGAGACGAGGCGTCTCTGCTGACGGTTTCCTTCCACGACCTGATCGAGCGTGCCAGTCAGAGACGAGTCCATGCCTGCTGGAAATCGCTCGATTCGACACCACACTGGGCCGAGTTCGAGCACCGGGTTCAGACCGCGCGAGGTGCTCGCTGGCTTTCCTGGTCGCTAAAAGCAACGATGGTGCAAGGAGTCTTGCAGACTGTAGTGGCCGTGGGACGTGACGTGACGCAACGCCGTGAGGCGGAGGAAAAGGCCCACCGAACACTGCAGGAGCTGGCCCACCTCTCGAGAGTCAGTTCGATGGGCGAGATGGCGTCCGCTTTCGCACATGAAATCAACCAGCCCCTCTGCGCCATCCTCACCTACGCACAAGCGAGTCTCCGTCTGCTCGGTAACAGCTCGAACGAAAACAGCGAGATTCGTCATGCGATGGAACGCGTTGCCGCCAACGCGGAACTGGCCGGCAATATCATTCAGCAGATGCGTAATTTCCTGCGCAAGGGCGAGCCGGAGCTTACGGCGACCGATATCCTGGCGTTGCTGCAGGATTCGATATCGCTCGCCCGGGTGGAGCTGCATGATGACGACATCGAAATTCAGCTGCAGAGCGAACAGCCTCTGCCGCGGGTTCACATCAATGCCACCCAGATCGAACAGGTTATTCTGAACTTCCTCCGCAATGCCCGAGACGCCATGAAAGCTGCCGGTCGCACCGGCCGGATCAGAATCATGGCGCAGCGCAGTGCCCCGGGAGAACTACAGGTCAGCGTGCTGGATCAGGGGCCCGGTATCGATCCGCAACTGCAGAGCCGGATGTTCGAGCCGTTTGTCACCAGTAAATCCGCCGGCATCGGGATCGGACTCTCCATCTGCAAATCCATCATCGAGGCCCATGGCGGACGCGTCTGCGGATTCAATTATCCCGAGGGCGGCGCCTGCTTTCAGCTGACGCTGCCATTAACCGAATAGCGAGGAGGCAGGACGTGACCTTGGATCAGGCCCGGGTGTTCGTGATCGATGACGAACCGGATGTGCGCGAAGCAATGTCGATGCTGATTCGCTCTGTCGGACTGCAGGTCGAGACCTACGGCAACGCACTCGATTTTCTCAACCACTATCAGCTGGCGTGGTCCGGCTGCATAGTGGCGGATATCCGCATGCCGGGGATGAGTGGGCTGGAACTTCAGGAAAAGCTCAACGCCATGGGGGCGACGATTCCGATGATATTCATTTCCGGTCACGCCGACGTGCCGACCGCGGTGAGGGCGATACAGGAAGGGGCGATGGATCTCCTGGAAAAGCCCTTCCGTGACCAGCTTCTGCTTGACAAGGTACAAAGCGCGATCCGACGGGACCTGGAACGGCGCACGGAAGCCGAAGCCAGGGCGCGGTTGCATCGACTCTACGACACCCTGACGCCACGGGAAAAGGAGGTTATGGCGGAAGTGGTGTCGGGCAAGATGAACAAGGTTATCGCCAGCGACCTCCACCTCAGTACCCGCACTGTGGAATTACACCGCGCCAACCTGATGGACAAGTTGCAGGTGCACTCGGTGGCGGAACTGGTACGGCTGGCGCAGGCGCTGGAGGAGGACGGTTGATCGGACACCGATGATTCGATTCGGGCCGCTCCTGCGTTTAAAGCATTTTCGCGGGGCGGCCTTCCGCCGTCCATGGCGATAAGCCGGCGAGCACCGGGAGTATTTTTCGATAAGGCCCGTCAGGGGCGAGGCATGGATGCCGAGCCTCAGATCCGGCACAGGGATCTGCCGCTCTTTACCTTGACGGAAGTGAGCCCGGAAAATACTCCCAGAGCGCAGCAGTCGCGGCTTCTTCGGGCGTCGTCTTGTTGAGAGAGCCTTTGCCTACTTTTCTTTGCACGAGCAAAGAAAAGTAGGTCGCCGGCAGGCGAAACCGGGATTATCCGACAGCGGTAACACTTCCTGCATCTGACTTTCTTAGAATAGCTCCGAATAATCCAGGTTTCGGGTTACGATCCTTCGGGTCTTCATCCAGCAATTGCATCTGCCAGGCGCACCGTCACAAGAGGGAGGCTTGGTCTTGAAAAGGCTCTTGGACCCGGTCAGGGCGGGGCGGGCGATTGGGTTTGACTCCTTGCAGCACCTCACTAGAATGGGCTGTGGTGCGGCGCAGCATTCTCGCAGGATCCCATAGTAGGAGAGCACTATGTTTGAAAACAAAGAGGTCGTCGAACAGGCACGTCAAAGCGCACAGGACAGCATCGAACTGGTGCAGGCGCTCGGTGCTGCGGTGCAGGATTCGATGCTCCGGATGGGGCAACTGAATCGGGAATTTTTCGAGGGGCTGGCAGCCGTAAAGGCACCGACCGAGCTGCTCGGCGCTCAGGCCGACTATCTGCAGAAGTGTGGCCAGGTCGCGCAGTATACGGTATTGAACCTGGCGAAGCTGAGCTGTGAGGGCGTGCTCGACTGTTGGGGGCGCTTCAATGCGGAGCCCGCTGCTGCAGCGTCTCAGACGGTCGAGCCGGCCCCGACGCCGGTTCAGGAAGCTGAGTTCAAAGCGGGCGCCGAGCCGGTCGCCGAAAAGGAACCCAAGCCGGAGCCCAAGCCTGACGTGAAGGTGGAAACCGAAGTCGTGGCAAAGGCCGAATCGAAGCCGGAGGCTCAGCCCAAGACGCCGGCGCAGAAAGCCGCTCCCAAGCCCCGTCGCCCCCGCCGCACAACCAACAAGATGGCAGCCCCCAAAAAAGCCACGTCAGCCAGGAAAGCCGGCACGGCCCCGAAGGCCGGGTCGTCGGCGAAGGCGACTGCCGACCCGGTTCCGACGCTGACAAAGGTGGCAGAGCCTGCTAAGCCGGTGCAAACGCCGGCCGCCGCGGTGAAGCCCGCCGACATCACTGCTCTGAAGGCGAGCACTGAAGCCAAGGATGCACCGGCCGCTGCAGCCAGTGGTCGCGAAACCAAGGGCTGAATGGGGACGGATCAGACGGCAGCCAGCCGGTAATAGCCTGCAGGCAAGGGGCGTTCGGCGAACGCCTGGCAAAACAACGAACCCGGGCACCCGTCCGTGTTCTGGAGACCTCTGGGAACACAATGTCGTCAGTATGGATACGCTCGGTCGCACAATGACCTTTTTTGCCATATATTTACATCTTGCGTAAAATTTTACTTACGATGTAAAAATATGTGAAATTGAGGTGGCAGATGAGTCGTATCGACTGGCACTATCCCCGTCGGGACCTGGCCAAGCGTTATCTGGCCGGCGTGACACAGGGCATGATGAACCGTATCGCTCTTCTGGGTGTCCGCCGGGTCGGCAAGACAGAGTTCCTGCTACGTGACCTCTGTCCGCTGGCGCTGGAGGAGGGCTACCTGCCCGTCTACATCAACCTCTGGGCGTCCCCGGAATATCCCCACGAGACGGTGATCGCGGCACTGCAGACAGCCTTGGCCGGGCGCAAGGACAAGCGCCGAATCAAGGATGCGTTGTCCAGTGAGGTTAAAAAACTGGAAGTGGGCAACAGCCTGATCGGCAAGCTTGGTTTTGAGTTCGAGGGCACGGTTCCAGCGATCGAGCCCGGCACCCTGACGCGCATCGGCCAGTTGATCCAACAGCTGGTAGACACGCCCAACTGCAAGCCTCTGTTGATCATCGACGAGATCCAGCACTTGGCTCAAAGCGATCACTTCTATGCGCTGCAAGGTGCTCTGCGTACCGCCTTTGACCTGCACGGAGACAGGTTGCCGGTTGTCTACGCCGGATCTTCACGCAGTGGTATTCAGGCGATGTTCGCCGACGACAAGATGCCCTTTTATAACTCAGCCTATATGACGGACTTCCCAACCATGGGCATCGAGTTTGTCCGGCACTGCTGCGACATCCTCAAGGATCGCTTTGGTCTGAGCTACGACGTACGGGAAGTGGCTGACATTTTCGCCCGGTGCTTCGACCACTCGCCGTTCTGGTTAAGCAAGCTGATTCAGCATCTGGTGATGCATCAGTGCAGTGTCCAGGCCGCTGCCGAGGTAGTCCAGGAGCAGATCGTGCTCGATGGTGGCTTTGAGGCATTGAGCAAAAAGCTCAACTCAACGGATCGGGCCGTGTTGATGTTGATCAAAGAGGAGTGCAGGCAACTCTATGCCGAAAGCACGTTGCAGACAATTAAGGAACGCTTCGGTATCAACGTCAAAGACAGTGGTGTCACCGCCGCGTTAAACAAGCTCAAGCGCCACGGATTGATTTCACAGATGGGCCGCAGCAACTACCTGATCGAAAACGCCGGCTTTATAGAGTACTTGCGGCAGCGCCACAAACCGAGATAACACTCATGACAACCGAGTCCGGAAAGCAAGTCTCGATACGGCTCACTCCCGACGCCGGCGCGATGCACCCTGTCGGGCGAGGCTTACTTCATCACCCATCGCCTCCTCGCCACCAAGCCGCCACAGCAATGTCATCGGAGTTCAATCCCGGAATATCGGTCACTCCCTCCTGTCCACCAAGCGCGGAGTAGAGCATAAAGGCATCTTGCTGGGCCTCGAAATCGATCCCCAGTCCGAAGGTGATCCCGAGCGTCTGTTCGAGTTCATCGATATCATCTTCTGAGTCAATCATGTCTGAACCTTGTCTTCCTAAGGTGCGCAGCAAGCCGTCAAAGCGGCTGTCTGCGGGTTTCAATGCATGTACTGCCCGCCATTGACGGACAGGTCCGAGCCCGTGATAAAGCCCGCCTCTTCAGCGGCCAGGAAGGCGACTGCACGGGCAATCTCCTCCGGTTTGCCAAAGCGTTTGACCGGGATCTGCTCACGGATCTGCTCACGAATTTCTTCGGCCACCGCCATGATCATGTCGGTGGCGATATAGCCTGGTGAAATGGTGTTGACAGTAATCCCTTTGCTGGCGACTTCCAGGGCGAGCGCCTTGGTGAATCCGTGCATCCCGGCTTTGGCCGCGCAGTAGTTGGTCTGGCCGAACTGACCCTTCTGGCCATTGATCGACGAGATGTTGATGATCCGGCCGTACTGCTGCTGGAGCATGTCTTCCAGAAAGACGCGGGACAGGTTGAAGACGCTGTTCAGGTTGGTCTGGATGACCTCGTTCCACTGTTCCGGCGACATTCGCTTGAGCGTCGCATCTCGTGTAATGCCCGCGTTGTTCACCAGTACCGACACGGGACCATACTTGGCGACTATCTCCTGATAGCACTGCCGGCAAGATTCGAAGTCGGCCACATTGGCGTAGGCGATGGCGATGTCGTAATCGGCTGCGTGCTGCTCGTCCTTCCAGCGCTTGGCTTTCTCGGCATTGCTGTACCCGGCCACCACCTTGAATCCGTCTTTAGCCAGTCGACGGCAGATCGCTGTGCCGATACCGCCGGTACCGCCGGTCACTAACGCTACAGGTTCACTCATGACTACCCGCTCCTCTGTGTTTGATCTGGCTACGTTGGTTGCCCATAACTACTGGGTACTGGTCAACAACTCAGGCTATCGTCTGGACACTCCCGATCAGGTTTGCAACTCGCTTCAGGAAAGCGCTGGTGCGTTACATTCGATATCCGGTGAATGCCTGCCTGTGCTTCCAGAAGAATCTGTATGTGGCAATCCTTGAACCGTTGAAGCGCCTGGTACGCCTTGAGGAGCCGGGAACTATCGGCTTCCGTTTGCATGGACTGGAGATAGAAATTCCGTGCTTCCTCTTTCAGTCCCCGCGCCTTTTCCAGAATCGTCGTTGCACCCGTCGCGTTGAGGACGAAGAAATGCTCAGCAGTGGCCGGGCCCCGATGAGCTATGGAGGTTGGGGGGGCTGAAGTGTTTGATTCGCGCCTTGGTGCATTCAAGCAACATCCGCTTGTGGTCGCCCATCTCATCGGCTTGTAGGTCCAGGATCCGCGCCAGGCTCATGTCGAACGGGCGCAGGCGTAACGCCCAAGTGCGAAAGCGGCCGATATGGTCGTCTTCGAGGTCGATGGCTCGCGACAGCGACGGCTGCAAGGGCTGGGTGTGGGAGTATGGCATGAGGCGAGGTCTCCTTTGCAACTGACGTCTTGACCCGAGCGGGCTTGCTATCGGTATCCGTCCTGCGGGGAAGCGTCCGCGAGGCGATCAGAGCGCACGTGCGGTTGTCCCGTTGCAGCAGGCACATAGTTATAGGAGACAAACCATCCGTTTTCCACATTGCGGTGCAGCAAGAGAGGGGGCTCACCAAGTCAGAAAAATCGGGTTCGATAGGTGCCAAAATGCGGAATATCCGAAGATTTTCGACAGTCTATAGTGATCACTGCTCCTGAGATTGAGCACTGTTTGTTACTGCCAAACAGTGGTCGCTTAAACTGTTTTCCCTCATGAATCATCCAGACGAAAAAGCTAGGGCTCATGGCCCGCGCTTTCCTCAATCGTTTAGATATTTTCCGTTTTAAGACAACGTATTAACGGACTTATGGGTTGACAAATACGAAATTGGCACAGAGTTCGCTATATACCGGTCAGAGCGAACAACAACGGTGACTTCCGCTCTCACCAACCTGAACCACCGGAGATACAGTCATGACTATTGCCATCAACGACCTGCACGAAAGCAAGACCCTGGATTCCAAGGCCCTGACCCGCGTCCGTGGCGGCTACATGTACAAGCCTGCCTATTTCGGTCCGAGCTTCACCAACATCAAGGAGCTGACCAATATCAGTGAACAGCTCAACATCGCGGTCGGTAGCGCGGGCGTTTCCCAGGGTAACTTCAATACGGTCAGCCAGGGCATGCCGGTTTACTGGTAAGCGGTTAATCAACCCGGGGGCGAAAGCTCCCACAGCATTCATCAGTCACAGGAGCAGCATCATGTCACTTCTCATCAACGATCTCGAAAAGAACGAACAGCTGGACGCCCAGGCCATGACGCACGTGCGGGGCGGGAAGGCGATCTTTGCCAGCAAGCAGGTACATCACTTTGGCCCGGGGCCGAAGGGCTATGGCCCGGCCGTGATTCTGCCTGGTCACCTGTTCAACAAGAAGAGCCTGACCAACTCCTCGACCCAGCTCAACATTGTGGTCAACAGCCAGAACGTCAGTCAGACCAACAGCAACACCCTGTTGCAGTTCTGACCGGTCGGCGGGGACGGAAGGAGTCGTTCCCGCTTGCTCGTGCATATCCGGGGACAGCGTGCATATCCGGGGACAGTATACCTATATCCGCGATCCGACTTGATTTCATCGTATGGCAGAGCCGTTTTTGGACAAGGCGGTTCCTTAGCTTCTTAAAACCATTTGTTGCGTCGCATCCAGTACAGCAAGAATCCGACGATGGCGACCGCGACGCACCAGAAGAATACATAGCCGTATTTCCAGCCGATTTCCGGCATAGTGGAATCGGGCGAGCCGAAGTTCATGCCGTAAAGGGCCGCGAGGAACGAGAGCGGTAGAAAGAACATGCTGACCATCGTCAGCTTGGTGACGACCTGGTTGGTGCGGTGACTCATGATGCCCATGTAGAGGTTCAGGCTCTCCGAAAGGACCTCGCGCTCCGTAGTGACATCGGCGCTCAGACGGTCCAATAGCACGCCCTTTATCTCCAGAAACGGCTGTGTGGTCTGGCTGACGTAGGGTGATTTCCGCATGGCCAGTTCGTGCACGATCTCCCGGGTGGAAATGATGATCTTGCGATATTCCAGCAGCCAGCGGAGCAGGTCGTAGACTTCGCGGAACATCTCGCCTTCCGTCTCGCCTAATATCTGCGACTGGATGTCTTCGATCATTTCGCTGATGCGGTTGAGCGTCAGCCGGTAACCATGCGTCAAATGGTCCGCAAGTTCAAAGAGCAAAAAGCCGGGCGAATGGCTGTGTTCGTGGAAGTCCTCCCTGTAGGTTTGCTTCATGTCGGCGAGAAATTCCACGCGCGCCGGATGCGATGTGAGCATGAAATGCGGCCCAAGCACCACCTGCACGGGCACGGTGAGCCAATCGTCGTTCACCACGCGGGCTTCCTTGAGCGTGAAATGCAGGCAGGAGGAAAACAGGTTGAACCTTGGCGGGGCTTCCTCGTCGAAAAGCAACTCCAGGGCCAACTGATCGGTGTTCATCCGTTCGAGAAAACCCCTCGTTGTTGCTTCCGGCTCGCCCTCCAGATCGATCCAGTAATAAAGGTCACTCGCCGGCTTCGCTGCGATCTCGTCCAAGGCCACCGGGCGTTCCTGCTTGGTGTTGAAGTCGAACTCGATGGCAAACGTCATCGGCAAGGTCCATTCGTTCGATGGTTCAAAGAAGGCTCGTGCGGGTACCAATTGTAACGCAAAAGCCGTCTTGCCGTGCCGTCAACTCCCGATACCGCCCGGTATCCAATATCGGCTTCGTGCCGATACCGTCTGCGTTCGGACTCCGGATCAAAGTCGGCGAACGGCTTGAGGCCGTCTTCTTACCGGTCGTCGGGGCTGGGGTTGGCGAATGGGTTTGACTCCTGGACGGACCTCTCTAGAATGGGTTGTTGTGCGGTGCAGCATTCTCGCGGATTTCCATTTCAGGAGAGCAATATGGTTGCAAACAAGAAGGTTGTCGAACAGGGGTATCAGGGCGTGCAGGAGGGCATCGAGCTGGCGCAGGCCCTGGGTGCTGCGGTGCAGGGTTCGGTGCTCCGGATGGGGCAGCTGAACCGGGATTTTTCGAGGGGCTGGCGGCCGTGAAGGCGCCGAACGAGCTGCTCGACGCTCAGGCGGATTATCTGCAGAAGTGCGGTCAGGTCGCGCAGGAGACGGTGCTGGATCTGGCGAAGCTGAGCTATGAGGGCACGGTCGGCTATTGGGGGCGCTTCAGCCCGGTGACCGGCGGGGCATCATCGCAGGCTGCCGAGCCCGTACCGGCGCCGGCAGGGGAAGACAAAGTCCAAGCCCCGGCGGTTTCCGAACCGGTCGCGAGCGAAGCAGCCAAAGCTGACGTCAAGGCGGCGGTGAAGCCGGAAGCGAAGCCGGAAGTCCAGGCAAACGTCGCGGTGAAGCCGGAAGCGAAGCCGGAAACCCAGGCAAAGGCGCCGGCAAAGAAGGCCGCTTCCAAGCCGCGTCGCCCCCGTCGCACAGCCAACAAGACGGCAACTGCTCCGAAGGCCACGACGCCGAAAACGGCCAGCCCGGCGCCCAGGGCCGAGTCGCCGGCCAAGGCGCCTGCCGATCCGGTGCCGACGCTGACCCGGGTGGCGGCACCTGCGAAACCTGAGCCGGCGCCGGTCGCCGCGACCCCGGCGGCCGAACCCGCCGCTCCGAAGGCGAGCACGGCGGCCAGCGATGTAGCCTCGACTTCGAGCGGTAGCGAAACCAGGGACTGATTCGCGACGCAACCTGTGCCCACCTCTCCGGCGCGCGATGCTCGGTCGCCGGGGAGGTGGGCTGGTCCCCGGGTTACACTGGAACCGGTCGGCCCCGGGTCATTCGGAGAATGGCTGAGCGACGGGGCCCGAAAATCGGAGACAGGAAGCGCTATGGACGACTATCGACTGCTGGTGGATCTTCACCGGCACGCCAAGCGGCAGGGCCCCGGTGGGGACGCCGAGACAAAAAGGGCCATCGAGCTGGCCGGGCTCGATCCGCGCCGGCCGTTACGGATTGCGGATATCGGATGCGGTACCGGGGCTTCGACCCTACAGCTTGCCCGTTCCCTCAAGGCCCGCATCAGTGCCCTCGATCTGATGCCGACATTTGTCGAAGAACTCGAACGGCGCGCCCGCCGTGAAGGGCTGAGCGGCAGCATCGATGCGCTGGTCGGCTCGATGGACGAGCTGCCGTTCGCGCAAGAGGCATTCGATGTCATCTGGTCGGAGGGCGCGATCTACAGCATCGGCTTCGAGCACGGCGTCGAGGCCTGGCGGCGTTTTCTCAAGCCCGGGGCCTGCTGGCTGTGTCCGAAATCACCTGGACCACCGGCGACCGACCGCAGGAAATCGAAGACTACTGGCACGCCCTCTACCCGGAAATCGATACCGCCTCCGCCAAGATCCAGGTGCTCGAAAGGCATGGGTATTCTCCCGTCGGCTACTTCGTCCTGCCTGAGCGCTGCTGGCTGGAGAACTATTACCGTCCGCTGGAAGGCCGTTTTTCCGGCTTCCTGTCACGCAATGCCTCGAGCGAAGAGGCGCGGCAGGTCGTAGAGTCTGAGAGACGGGAAATCGCCCTGTATGAAAAATACCGCGCCTTTTACAGCTATGGCTTCTATCTGGCACGAAAGGTCGATTAGCGCGCGTTTTCCGTCAACCCTCTGTGCATCGTCCAGGTTATCTATACTGCATGGCATTCAACCGGTCTTCGCGGTGGACGAAACCCGCGGGGGCCGACATGCCGAAGCCCGGCAAGGGGAAAGAAGATGTCCGTAGGCGAAATCTGCAACCGTGAAGTCGTGATCGTCGATCGGGACGAGTCCATTCTCGATGCCGCCAGGCTGATGCGCAAGCATCATGTCGGCGATGTGGTCGTGGTGACCCAAAAGGCGGGCCAGCGCGTTCCGGTCGGCATTCTGACCGACCGCGACATCGTCATCGAGCTGCTGGCGCGGGAGGTCGATCTCGATGCCGTCAGCATCGGGGACGCCATGAGCTACGAGTTGCTGGCGCTGCGCGAAGGCGATGACAGGCTCGATGCCGTCAAGCGGATGCGCGAAAAGGGTGTCCGGCGTGCGCCGGTGGTCAATGACGACGGCGCGCTGGTCGGCATCCTCGCCGTGGATGACCTGATCGAGCTGTTGACCGAACAGCTGTCGGACCTGGTGGCGCTGATGGGCCGCGAGCGCGAGCAGGAGCGCAAGCGCCACCCGTGACGCGGTCGGGATGAGCGGCTCACCGGTGACGACACCGTATTGCCGCAGATCCCGCAACCACCGGACGGCAGTTATTGGCGGCGATCCGCGCGTCTGGTACTTCAGATCCACCCGTCTGCCGCCATCGCTGCGACGATGGCGGGCGGCACTTTTCGACAGTCCCCAGCCCCGCTCGCTCTGCGCCGTTGCTGCGCCTGATCGAGCCTCGATGCCGGGCCGGTGCCCCCGTTTGGCGCACCCGGGCGGGGCGTTTCCTTTCAGTTTCCATGTCCGGCCTGTACAGGCCCTCGCTTTCAGCCATTTCCTTTGGGTGGCACAGGTCTTGCTTTAATCATGGCAGATTGAATTCACTGAATTCTCTACGATTTGGCAATGGCGCCTGTCGCTGTCGTTCCTGGGAACGGTGGCTTCAGGCGTTTTTTTTATTCACTGCAGGGAGACGGATGCAGATGCAGTGGTTGACCTACCCCGTTTTTTTGCTGCTTCACGCGTTCGGTATCGGCGGCCTGCTGGCGACGCTGGTCGGCACGCTGATGTTGGGACTGTTGCAGCTGCTTCTCTTTCCATCACTGGCCGTCTGGCCACTGCTGCTGATCGCCGTCTATCTGGGGGGCGCGTGCCTGTGGCGGGTCGCGGAGGAAATCGAACGCCTGGGCGGGCACTGCGAGCGGATGCTGCAGTCGGCCGGCACGCCGGCGCCCGCGGATTCCGGCTGGTTGCTGCTGCTGCCGGTCGTGGGCCGCTTTCGGCAGCTGTTGCAGCAGGAACGCCGCCAGCAGCAGCTCCTGCAGCAGCGGCTCGACGAGATCTCCCATTCGTCCCGGGAACTGGAGCAGAGTGCGGTGCTGGTGACCCGCAGTGCGGAGGGGCAGAGCGAAGCGGCGAGCACGGCCGCGGCGGCGGTCGAGGAGCTGACGGTCAGCATCCAGGAGGTGGTGGGTCTTGCCGATACTTCCCGTGCATCGAGCGTCGAGGCCGGCGCGCAGTTGGACGGCAGCATCCGGCAGCTGGGCACACTGGTGACCCAGGTCAACGAGATGGCCGGACAGGCCCTGACCACCAGCGAGCTGATGCGGGAGCTCAATGCCAACTCCGATAGCATTCACGAGATGACCGCGGTCATTCGCGGCATCGCCGATCAGACCAACCTGCTGGCGCTCAATGCGGCCATCGAGGCCGCGCGGGCGGGCGAGAGCGGTCGCGGCTTTGCGGTCGTGGCCGACGAAGTACGGCGTCTCGCCCTGCACAGCCAGGCCTCTGCCGCCGAGATCGGTCGCACCATCGAGTCCGTGCAACAGCATATCGAGACCGCGACACGGCAGATGTCGGATCTGTCGGACCTGGCACATTGCGGGGCGCAAACCTCGAGCGCGGTACGTTCGGTACTGGACCAGGCGAGACAGCGCACGGAGCAGCTGACCGGGCAGGTGATGCAGGTGGCGGTCAGCACCGGGCAGCAGGGCCAGGCGGTCGCCGAGATCGCCTGCCTGGCCGAGCGGGTGTCGCAGGGCAATGCCGATAACCTGCTCGCGGCCGGTCAGGCACGCACCATTGCCCATCATCTGACTCGACTGACGGAGTAGCGGTCATGACCCTGTTCGTGCAACTTCCTGGATCCAGTTCGGTTCCCCGGCGCTGATCGGCGCGCTGCCACTGCTGTTCCTTGCACTGCACCGACGTCTGAGGCGCCGCCAATGCCGGCAATTGAGGTCCAGCCTGACCCAGCTGCAGCTGTTGCGCGCCTTGCTGGCCGATTTCCAGCGTCATCGCGGTCTCAGCACCGGCCTGCTGTCCGGCGACGACAGCCTGCGTCAGGAGCTGTCAGGCGTGCGTGACCAGCTGGAACGCAATCTCGCCAAGGCCCGGCAATCGGGCAGCCTTCATGCCCCTGCCTGGCAGGCGCTGATCGATCAGTGGGACCGGTTGCGGGACAGCCGCAATCATGACTCGACGCAAAACCTGCTGTTGCATCACCGGATCATTCGCGACTGCATTTACCTGATCGAGGATGTCGCCACCGAGGTCGACCTGAGCGGGGGCGGCCGGCACTTGCCTATCTGCCCGCGATCTGGCGGGAGGTGGTGCAGACGGCCGAATGGGCCGGTCAGGCCCGTGCGCTGGGCACCGGCATCGCGGCCAGTGGACGCAGCTGCCCGGAGCAGCGGGTGCGGCTGCGCTTTCTTCATCAGAAGATTCGTCAGCTGTCGGAGACCGCCTTTCAGGCGTTGCAGCAAAACCCCGGGGCCGAAACGCCGGGCTTCAGACTGCCGCAGTGTCAGCAGGCCGTGCAGACGTTTCTGCAGTGTCTGGAACAGGAACTGCTCGATCAGGAGCGGCCGCAGATCGATGCCAGGCACTATTTTCAGCAGGCGACCCGGGCGGTTGACGAATTGCTGGCGCTTGTCGATGCGGCCCTCGATCAGCTGAGGCGTATTCATGGAGAAGGCTGAGATGATCGCGACTGCGCCCGGACGGCAGCCTGAAGGGCAGGCCGGGCGGCTGACGATTCCCGGTTCCGCCATCGGGGCCCGTTACCTCGGCCGTGCACTGAGCAGCCACTTCCAGCCGATATTCAGCATCGCCCACCGCCGTGCCGTCGGCTTTGAAGGGCTGGTGCGTGCGCAGCGCGGCGACGGTCGCCCGGAGCCCCCGGCCGAACTGCTGTCCCTGCCGCAAACGGGGCGGGAGATGCTCGAACTGGACCGCATCTGCCGCAGCCTGCACATGCAGAACTTCGTGCGTCAGCACAGCGATGATGCCTGGCTGTTTCTCAACCTGAATTCCCAGTGCCTGGTCCGCGAGCGGCCCGACATCGGCTTTACCCGCAAGCTGCTGGATCACTGCGGCCTGCCGGCCCGCCGGCTGGTGATCGAGATCATCGAAAACCGCGTCGACGACCCTGCGCGTCTGCAGCAGTTCATCGGGCACTTTCGCCAGCTCGGCTGCCTGATTGCCATCGACGATTTCGGCGCCGGTCATTCCAATTTCGACCGGGTCTGGGAGCTTGAACCCGATATCGTCAAGATCGATCGCGGCCTGGTGCGGCGCGCGGCCGGTTCCAGACGGGTGGAGCGCATCCTGACGGGCCTGGTTGCGCTGATCCATGAGGCCGGCAGCCTGGTGGTGCTCGAAGGGGTCGAAACCGAAGAGGAGGCGCTGGTCGCGATCGCCGCCAATGCCGATATGGTGCAGGGGTATTTCCTGGCCAGGCCACAACCGCTTGTCAGCCCCCATCGGGAGGTGACCGGGCGGATCGATCGCCTGCTGCGGGGGCGCCAGTGGCAGCGGCCGCGTCATCACGGCGGTCCGGGCGAGGACCTGCAGCTGTTCGAGGGGCAGTTCCGCCAGGCCGTCGAGGATTACAGCCGGTACCGGCGTTTCGAGCAGAGCGGTGCCAGGCTGTTCGCCGATCCGCGCGTGGTGCGCTGCTATCTGCTGGACGAAGCGGGCTACCAGATGACGCGCAACCTCTATGCGCCCCATTACCGGCAGCGGCTCAATCCGCGTTTCACGCCGCTGCTCTGTGGCGGCAACGCCAACTGGTCGCACAAACACTACCATTACCGTGCCCTCCAGGAGGCGGGCAAGACCCAGATCAGTCAACCCTACCTGTCGGTGGCGGACTCCAGGATGTGCATCACCCTGTCCCAGACGGTCAATACCGGTGACCGGCTCCAGGTCTTCTGCTGCGATCTGGACTGGCAGGAGCCGCAGGCAGCCGGTTTCGTCGCCTGTTAAGCAGGATCCGTGCCCGTCCCGCTGCCGCAGGCGCAGGTCGATATCCCGCGCCACAACTGTCCAACGCCACTGGCACGACGTGCAACCTTGGTCCACTATCAAGGTATTCGATCGCTGGATCGGGATCAGACCAGGCTGGAGTAACAGTATGCGCAAAATCGTTTCAAGTTGGGGCCCCGGGGTCATCGCCGGTGTCAGCCTGCTGGGCGTGGCAACGGCGGGGCTGGCGCAATCGCCGGTATCGGCAGACAACCTGATGCCGGGACTTCAGGTCTGTTACATGGATCATTTCGTTCGGCATATCGACGAGATGATCCGGCAGGAAAAATGGAAGGAGTGCAAGCCGGGCGAGCCCCTGCCGCAATTGAATTACCGTACCGGGGCCGGCACCGTCCTGACCAGCAACGGCAATGACGGGGTCATGGCCAGGATCACCGGGTTCATCCATCTCGACAAGACCGGTTCCTACAAGTTCGCCTTCGAATCCAACGATGGCGTGCGCCTCGAGATCGGCGACCAGATGATCCTCGAGGATCCCGATGTTCATTCGGACCGCTTTTCCGATTTTGGCAGCTTCGATGTCAGCGAGCCCGGCTGGTATCCGCTGACCATCCGCTATTTCGAACGCAAGAGCACCTCGACGCTGCGCTTCTTCTGGGAACCGCCGGGCACCGAGGGCACCATGCCGCTGGTACCGGCCGAAGCCCTGGGTCACAGCGGTTCCTGAGCGCCTTTCCTCATCGCGACAGGGGGCCGCGATGCCCCCTGTGGTGCCGCAACAATTGAAATTTTGCCCCGGGACCTGGCTGTTAGCATGAGCCGACGGGTCGTGGCTTGCCGCGACCGCGTCCGAACTCGACACCCGGGAGCATCATATGAGCGGCAGCTTTCTCAGCCAGTTAAGCGGATCCTTTGCACAGCCGGCGGCGGAAAATCCGACCGTTGCGATGATCGAGGCGGCGTACCGCCAGTTGGGGCTCGACTGGCGTTACATCAACTGCGAAGTGGCGCCGGAAGGGCTCGCCGACGCGGTGCGCGGCGCCCGGGCGATGGGCTGGGCCGGTTTCAACTGTTCGCTGCCCCACAAGGTTGCGGTGATCGAGCATCTCGATGGTCTTGGCGAGTCGGCGCAGATCATCGGCGCCGTGAATACGGTAGTGCGGCAGGGCGAACGGCTGATCGGCGAAAATACGGACGGCCGGGGGTTCGTCGAGGCGCTGCGGCCGGTGTTCGATCCGGCCGGCGGGCGCGCGATGCTGCTGGGTGCCGGCGGGCGGCGCGCGCCGTTGCGGTGGAGCTGGCGCTGGCCGGGGCTGAGCATATCCAGGTGGCCAACCGTGATGCGGCGAGGGGGCGGGCGCTGGTACAACTGATCAATGAACGCACCGCCGCTTGTGCCGAGTTCATCGGTTGGGAGCGCAACCGGGCGCTGACGCCCGAAACGGACCTGCTCGTCAATGCGACCTCCATCGGGCTCTACCCGGACCTGACCGCCTGCCCGGACCTCGACCTGGATTCGCTGAGGCCGGAGCTGGTGGTCGCCGATGTCATACCCAATCCTCCCAGGACCGCGCTGCTGCAGGCCGCGTCCGGCCGCGGCTGCACCGTGCTGGATGGGCTGGGCATGCTGGTGAATCAGGGGCGACTGGCGATCCGCTACTGGACCGGTGCCGAAGCCGATGCCGAGGTGATGCGCCGGGCGCTGGAGCAGGCGTTCTCGAGGTCTTGAGCCGGCTTCGACCCCTCCGCTCGACCGGACTAGACTGATAGATAACCCGGATTTGTGACGCCTTGTCGCTGACGGGGAATGTCGTCATTCAGTCGAGGAGATGGTCATGTTCACTACCCCTGTCAAACGACTTGCCCGCTTCGTGCTGGTGGCAGGTCTCCTAACCGCCGCGTACGGCGTTCCGGCCCAGGACGAGGCGCAGCAGCCCTCGCTCTACGACCGGCTGGGCGGGTTGATGCCGATATCCGTCGTTGTCAGCGATTTCATCGATGTTGTGGTCGCCGACGACAGTCTCAACCAGAACCCGGCCGTCGATGCGGCCCGGCAGGTCGTGCCGGCAGCCTATCTCAAATATCAGGTCACGGCACAGGTCTGCCAGGCGACCGGCGGCCCCTGCCAGTACCAGGGGCGCGACATGAAAAGCGCCCACGCCCATCTCGGTATCACGCCCGGGGAATGGGAGCGGATGCTGGTACTGTTCGCACAGGTGCTGGACAAGCATCAGGTGCCGGAGGCCGAGCAGGGCGAGCTGGTCGCGATCGTCGAATCCACCCGGGCGGATATAGTCACCAGGAGCGAGTGACCGCGCACCCACCGGAGCCAGCTACCGGAGCCGGCCGGCTTCCGCTCCTACAGGTCATCTACTACCTATTCAGGCCGGTTTTAGTCCCAAAGTACCATACTGCCCGCCGCCGTCGGTTCCTATCATCGGTACAGAGGATGCGATTCGTCCTTCCGACAACAACAAAGAGGAATCAATCATGTGGACTAAACCGGCTTACACCGACCTGCGCATCGGCTTCGAAGTCACCATGTACTTCGCCAACCGTTAAGGCGCCGGAGGCCTTCGGGCTTCCTTCCGGCCCCGGTGACTCAGGGGCCGCAGCTTCTTCGCAGGCAGGCGCGGCCTGCCTGACCCAAGTCAGACCAGCCGAAGACAGAATAACAATGAAAATTCAGATTCTCGGTTCCGCGGCCGGAGGCGGTTTTCCGCAGTGGAACTGCAATTGCCACAATTGTCACGGGCTGCGCCAGGGAACTCTGAAGGCCCGCGCCCGCACCCAGTCGTCGATCGCGATCAGCGCCGACGGCATCCGCTGGATTCTGTTCAATACCTCTCCCGATATCCGTGCCCAGCTCGAATCCTTCGGGCCGATGCAGCCGGCCCGCAGCGTGCGCGATACCGGCATCGCGGCGGTCGTGCTGATGGACAGCCAGATCGACCACAGCACCGGGCTGCTGATGCTGCGCGAGGGCTGTCCGCACGAGGTCTGGTGCACCGAGCGCGTGCATCGGGATCTCAGCGAAAGCTTTCCGATCTTCCGCATGCTGGAGCACTGGAACGGCGGCCTCAAATGGAACCGGGTGCCGGTCGAGGCGGGGCAGAGCAGTTTCGTGATACCGCAGGTGCCGGAACTGACCCTGACCGCGGTACCGCTGACCAGCAGCGCGCCGCCGTACTCGCCGCACCGTGCCGATCCGCATCCGGGTGACAATATCGGCATGCTGGTCACCGACCGGCGCAGCGGCAAGTCGCTGTTCTACGCCCCGGGTCTCGGGGTCATCGAGCCGCACCTGCTGCCCTTCATGCAGGAGGCCGACTGCCTGCTGGTGGATGGCACCATCTGGCGCGACGACGAGCTGATCGAGTCCGGTGTCGGCACCAAGCTGGGGCAGGAGATGGGGCATCTGGCACTGTCCGGCGAGGGCGGCATGATCGAATTCCTCGACAGCCTGGCGAAGCCGCGCAAGGTGCTGATTCATATCAACAACACCAATCCGATTCTCGACGAGGACTCTGCCGAGCGCGCAGAGCTCGAACGTCATGGTATCGAGGTCTCCCACGACGGCCTGTCGATCGAACTCTAGGAGGTCCGCTGATGAACAGCATCGTAACCGAAACCACCGAGCGGGCGCCGCTTTCGGGGGAGGCGTTCGAACAGGCACTGCGTGCCAAGGGCGACCTTTACCATATTCACCACCCCTACCACCGGGCGATGTACGCAGGCAGCTGTACCCCCGAGCAGATTCGCGGATGGGTGGCCAACCGCTTCTATTACCAGATCAGCATTCCGGTCAAGGATGCCGCCATCATGGCCAATTGCCCCGACCGCGAAACCCGCAAGCTCTGGGTGCAGCGGGTCCTGGATCACGACGGTTACGGCGGTGCCGAGGGCGGCATCGAGGCCTGGCTGCGGCTCGGCGAGGCCGTGGGCCTCAGCCGTGACGAGATCCTGTCCCAGGAACATGTGCTGCCGGGCGTGCGCTTCGCCGTCGACGCCTACGTCAACTTCGCCCGTCGCGCGACCTGGCAGGAGGCGGCCAGTTCGTCGCTGACCGAGCTGTTCGCGCCGACCATTCACCAGTCCCGTCTTGACAGCTGGCCGCAGCACTATCCCTGGATCGACGCCGCCGGCTACCAGTATTTCCGCAACCGCCTGACCGAGGCGCGCCGCGACGTCGAGCATGGTCTGGCGATTACCCTTGATCATTACCGTACACGAGAGGCGCAGGAACGGATGCTCGAGATCCTGCAGTTCAAGCTCGATGTGCTCTGGAGCATGCTCGATGCGATGACCCTGGCCTATGAGCTCGACCGTCCGCCCTATCATACGGTGACCTCCGAGCGGGTCTATCACAGGGGACTCTTCTGATGAACGAAAACTGCGTACCGCGTTTCAATCCGCTGTTTCGCTTCCAGTGGGAGAAGGCGCAGGACTGCTATGTGCTGCTCTATCCCGAAGGCATGATCAAGCTCAACCCCAGTGGCGGTGAGATCCTGGCGCTGGTCGACGGTCGTCGTACGCTGGCCGATATTACGCGTACCCTGCAGCAGAAATTTCCGGATGCCGGTGGCCTGAGCCACGACGTCCGGGAGTTTTTCGGAGTCGCCCATGAACAGAACTGGATCAGGCTGCACTGAGGCCCTGTTGCCCGAAGGCCGGGAGAAGCCGGCCGGCCAACCCCTCTGGTTGCTGGCCGAGCTGACCTACAAGTGTCCGCTGCAGTGTCCCTACTGCTCCAATCCGCTGGACTTCGCCCGCCATGGCGAGGAGTTGACGACCGACCAGTGGATCAGGGTTTTGCGGGAGGCGCGCGAACTCGGTGCGGCCCAGCTGGGTTTTTCCGGCGGCGAGCCGCTGACGAGACCCGATCTGGTCGACCTGATCCGCGAAGCGCGCCAGCTTGGCTACTACAGCAACCTCATCACCTCGGGCATCGGTCTCACCGAACGCAAGGTCGCGGACTTTCGCGAGGCCGGTCTCGATCATATCCAGGTCAGCTTTCAGGCCAGCGACGAGGAGGTCAACAACATGCTGGCCGGCTCCGCCAAGGCCTTCGCGCAGAAACTGAAGATGGCGCGGGAGGTCAAGGCCCAGGGCTATCCGATGGTGCTGAACTTCGTCACCCATCGTCACAATATCGATCGTATCGACCGCATTATCGAACTCTGCATCGAACTCGAAGCCGACTACGTGGAACTGGCGACCTGCCAGTATTACGGCTGGGCCTACGAGAACCGTGCCGAACTGCTGCCGACCCGGGCCCAGCTCGAGCGGGCCGAACGCATCACCAACGAATACCGCGAAAGGCTCGCGGCAGCCGGTAACCCGATCAGGCTGATCTTCGTGACGCCCGATTATTATGAAGAGCGTCCCAAGGGCTGCATGAACGGCTGGGGCCAGATCTTTCTGACCGTGACCCCCGACGGTACCGCGCTGCCGTGTCACAGCGCACGCCAGTTGCCGGTCGAGTTTCCCAGTGTGAAGCAGCAGTCCCTCGGCGACATCTGGTACCGCTCCTTCGGTTTCAATCACTTCCGCGGCGACGACTGGATGAAGGAGCCCTGTCGCTCCTGCGACGAAAAGGAAAAGGACTTCGGCGGCTGCCGCTGCCAGGCCTACATGATGACCGGCGATGCGGCCAATGCCGATCCGGTGTGCAGCAAGTCGCCGCACCACGACCTGATCGTGCAGGCCCGGGAGGCGGCTGAAAACCCTGCCGGGACCGGCTTTACCTACCGCAACGAACGCAACAGCCGTGTCTTCTGCCGCGGCTGAGGCACCCCGTCTCGGCGCGGCCGACGCCTGCGTCGCGCAACGCGACTTCGCGGCCCTCAAGGTCGACAGGCAGGGTCTCTTCTGGGTCGAATACAACCCGGCGGACGGTTGCAACCGCATTGTCCGCCATCGTCATGGTCGTTCGCAGGTGCTCACCCCCGGCGGCTTCAGCGTGCGCAGCCGGGTCCATGAATATGGCGGCGGCGCCTGGTGCCTGGCGGACGACCGGCTGGTGTTCGTCAACG
Organism: Marinobacterium aestuariivivens; assembly: GCF_042661465.1. Taxonomy (NCBI): domain Bacteria; kingdom Pseudomonadati; phylum Pseudomonadota; class Gammaproteobacteria; order Oceanospirillales; family Oceanospirillaceae; genus Marinobacterium; species Marinobacterium aestuariivivens. The sequence continues at coordinate 4,650,704 of NZ_JBHSWE010000001.1, forward strand.
ACAGTGACCAGCAGCTCTGGCTGCAACCGCTGTCACCGCAGGCGGAGGAGGGCGGCTGCCCGCCGCTGCGCCTGACCGCCACGACGGATACGCGCTTTGGCGACCTGCTCTACGATCCGCACCGGCGCCGGATCATCGCGGTGGCCGAACGCCATGGCGACGATGGCGTCGTCAACAGCCTGGTGGCGGTGTCGCTCGGCAGCGGCCGGGTGCAGTGCCTGGCCCGGGGGCACGACTTCTACAGCTCCCCGTGCCTGAGCCCCAATGGCCGCTCGCTCGCCTGGCTGACCTGGGATCACCCCGACCAGCCCTGGACCCGGAACCGGCTCTACTGCGCGCCACTGGACCGCGAGGGGCGCTGCCTGGCGCCCCGGCTGCTGGCCGGCCAGGGCAACGGAGAGGCGCTGTTCCAGCCCGGTTTCGATGCTGCCGGCGTGCTGCATGTGGTGAGCGATCGCAGCGGCTGGTGGAACCTCTACCGCCTGACACCGGGCGGGCGCTGGCACAATGTCTGCCCGCTGGACGCCGAGTTCGGCGTCGCCCAGTGGCAGCTCGGGCTTTCGACCTGGGTCGCCTTCGGCGACGGATGTTACGGCTGTAGCCTGGTCGAAAACGGCGAAGGGCGGCTGCGGCTGATACAGCCCGGCAGTGCAGCGGTCGCCGTGGCCGAAGATTACCGGCTGTTCCGCTCGCTATGCTGTGACGAACACTGTCTTTATAGCGTTGCCGAGGCGCCGGATCGCACGGTATCCATTCTGGCGATCGAGCGGCAAAGCGGGGAACAGACCCTGATCGCTGGCGGTACCCGGCCCGACCACCGGGTGTCGTTGCCGCAGCCGTTCAGCTGTCCGGTCGGCGATGGCGAGCGGGTTCACGGTTTTTCTACCCGCCGGCCGAGGCGGCGAATCCGCCGCCGCTGCTGATCATGACCCATGGCGGCCCCACGGCGACCAGCTATCCGGTCTACCGGCCTGCGCTGCAGTACTGGACCGGCCATGGCTTTGCGGTGCTCGATCTCAATTACCGCGGCAGTGCCGGCTACGGCCGGGCATACCGGCACCGGCTCGCGGGCTGCTGGGGCTCGACCGATGTCGAGGATGTCGCCGCGGCCATCGCGGGACTGACCGAACGGGGCCTGATCGACGCCGATCGGGTTTTCATTCGTGGCAACAGCGCCGGCGGCTACACCACTCTCAACGCCCTGGCCAGCCTCGACGGGCTGCGCGCCGGCGCCAGCCTCTATGGCGTCAGCGATCCGCTGACGCTGGGCCAGGTCACCCACAAGTTCGAATCCCGCTACCTCGACTGGCTGATCGGCGATCCCGTGCGGGACAGTGCGCGCTACCGCGACCGCTCGCCGCTGCGGCGTGCCGAGGCCGTCGAGGCACCGGTGATTTTCTTTCAGGGGGCGCAGGACAAGGTGGTGCTGCCGGATCAGACCGAACGCATGGCCGAGGCGCTGCGCACGCGGGGTATCGTCACCGAGTTGCACCTGTTTGCGGACGAGGGACACGGCTTTCGTCGCGCCGCCAATCAGGTCCGGGTGCTCGAGCTGGAGCTGGCCTTCTACCGGCGTTGTCTCTGAACGTGCTTTTGCATCGTCCTCTTCGGCCTTAAGATTGTCTTAATTTCAGGCCGCTACGTTGCGGCATTTTTTGACAGTGGGCTAAACGATGGATCTGTTGCTGATCGAGGACGACGAACTCCTGGGGCGTGGCATCTGCGAGGCGCTGGGGCCGGATTACCGGGTGGAATGGTTCCAGGATGGCCGGCAGGGGTTGGCCGCACTGCTCGACATGACGCCGGATCTGGTGATCCTCGACCTCAATCTGCCGGGGCTGGATGGACTTGAAGTACTGCGCTCGGCGCGAAAACGCCAGGTCGAGGTGCCGATCCTGATACTGACCGCCCGCGATGCCCTCGAGGATCGCATCGCGGGGCTCGATGCCGGGGCCGACGATTATCTGCTCAAACCGTTCTCGCTCGATGAGCTGGAGGCCCGTCTGAGGGCCCTGTACCGCCGCGCCAGAGGGCGCTCGGACGAACGGCTGCTGTACCGGGACCTTGCCGTCGACACCCGTCAGCGCCAGGTCAGTCTCGAGGGCCGGGAGCTGCAGCTCAGCCGGCGCGAGTACGAGCTGCTGATCCGGCTGCTCGATGCCCGCGGTCAGGTGATGACCCGGCGCAAGCTCGAGGAACAGCTCTACGGGCTGGACGAGGACCTGGAGAGCAATGCCCTCGAAGTGCACATCCATAATCTGCGCAAGAAGATCGGCCGCGAGATGATCCGCACCGTACGCGGCGTCGGCTATATGATGGACCGCAGCTGATGCGGTCCATTCGCGGTTTCCTGATGCTGATGCTGGTGCTGTTGCTGGGCATCAGCACGGCGGTGACAGTGGCATGGACGTACCGGCACACCAGTCACGAGGTCGAAGAGGTGTTCGACGCCTCCCTGGTACAGAGTGCCAAGGTACTGCGTGGGCTGGTCGTCGATCACCAGCAGCGGCAGACCCTGAATGCACTGCAGCGCTCCGTCAGCCTGGCGCGCCTCGAAGGGGCGCCGGACGAAGACCGCTACGACAGCGGAGACCCGGACGATCCCGGGCACCCCTACGAATACCAGGTCGGTTTCCAGGCGGGGCTGCTGGACGGGGAGCTGTTGCTGAGCACGCCGCCGGAGTTCCCGTTGCGCAGACCCTTCAGGCCCGGCTTCGAGACCGTCGGCGAGGGCGACAGCCGGTGGCGGATCTATACGCTGCGCGATTCCGCGCACGGTCTCTGGATCAGGTCCGGCCACCGCATGGGTGTGCGTGACGAACTGACCGAACAGGTCGCCGACAAGGTCATCATCCCTTTACTGGTGGTGCTGCCGTTGCTGCTGCTGATGCTCAGCATCAGTATCGGGCGCGGCCTGAGGCCGCTGGTGACGATCCGGCACGACCTCGAACAGCGCCGCAGCGACGACCTGCAGCCGCTGCCCGGCCGGAACCTGCCGTCCGAGCTGCAGCCGGTGGTGGCGTCGCTCAACGACCTTTTTGTCCGGGTGGGCGAGACCCTGGAGCGGGAGCGTCGCTTCACGGCGGACGCCGCCCACGAGCTGCGTACACCCCTCGCCGCCCTGCGTATCCACCTCGAGAAACTGCGCCTGCCCGAGACCCAGACAGGGGACCTGTTGCGCGGCATCGATCGCATGGAGCGCGTGGTAGCCCAGCTGCTGATGCTGGCGCGCATCGAACCCCAGCGCGGACGGCTGCCCTGCAGACCGGTGGTGCTGGAGCCGCTGTGCTGCGATCTGATCGCCGAACTTTACCCGCGGGCGCTGGAACGGAATCTGCAAATCGAATTCGAGGGCGACGAGGCGCTCGAAGTGCCGGGTGACGAAACGCTGCTGGGGATCATGCTGCGCAATCTGCTCGAAAACGCCATCCGCTATACCCGCGAGGGCGACCGGCTGCAGCTGCGCCTGCACTCGCACGAGGGTCAGGTGACGGTCGAGATGGTCGATCATGGTCCGGGTCTCGAGGCGGATGCGCGGCAGAAGGTCCTCGATCGCTTCTATCGCGAGCGCAAGTGCAGCGGTGACGGCGCCGGACTGGGGCTGTCTATCGTCTCGCTGATCGTCGAGCTGCATCAGGGGCGGCTGTCGCTGGATGAAACGCCCGGGGGCGGTCTGACGGTGCGTATTCACTTGCCCGCAGCGTCGGATGCATAAGACTCCCTTAAGCTGCAGGTCCGATCATGGGCCCGCCTTTACAGGGCTGACAATGGTTGTCACTACTGCCTGGGCATACTGGCGCTGCGGATTTTCTGGGGCTTTGTCGGTCCTCGCAACGCGCGCTTTGGCGATTTCTTCCCGACACCTCATCGGGTTCGACATCACCTGAAGCTTTTGCGTCAGGGTCGTATCGAAGAACATGACGGCCACAATCCCGTGGGTGGCCTGATGATTCTGGCGCTAATGACCGGCGTGGTGCTGACCGGAATCAGCGGCTGGATGCACGGGCTGGATGCATTCTGGGGCGAGGACTGGGTCGAGGAACTGCACGAACTTTGCGCCAACCTGACCCTGTTGCTGGTATTCGTTCATGTTTGCGCCGTGCTGCTGTTCAGCTGGCTGGGACCGGTGAACCTGGTCCGCACCATGATCACCGGCCGGCGCCGCGGCTGATTCGCGACGGGGCGTCGCTCCTACGGAGGGAAACGGGCCTGCCAAAGGTTCCTTGTAGGAGCCGCGCCCCGCGGCGAACATTCGGTGCCGTGGCTATTCGCGACGGGGCGTCGCTCCTACGTAGAAACAGGCCCGCCATAGGCTGTTCTAAATATTCAGGAACGAATTGAGAAAGGCGCGGGTGCGCTCGTGGGTCGGCTGGTTGAAGATCTGCTCGGGCGGGCCCTCCTCGACGATCTGGCCGGCATCGAAGAAACAGACGCGATCGCTGATTTCGCGGGCGAAATACATCTCGTGGGTCACCAGGATCATCGTGAAGGCGTCTTCGGCGGCCAGCTTGCGGATCACCTCGAGCACCTCGTCGACCAGTTCCGGGTCGAGCGCCGAGGTGATCTCGTCCAGCAGCAGGATGCTGGGTTTCATCGCCAGCGCCCGGGCGATGCCGACACGCTGCTTCTGGCCGCCCGAGAGCTGGCCTGGATAGGCCCCGGCCTTGTCCTCCAGGCCCACCATGCGCAGCAGCTCCATGCCCTGTTGCCGGGCTTCCTCCTTCGACTGGCCGAGCACGTAGATCGGCGCCTCGGTGATGTTGCGTAGCACCGTCATGTGCGGGAAAAGATTGAAGTGCTGGAAAACCATTCCCAGCCGGCCCCTGATCTTGCGCAGGTGGCGCTCGTCGGCCGGCATCCAGATGCCGTTTTTCTGCATGTGCCAGAGCGGTTCGCCCTGGACCCGTACCATGCCGGCATCGATGCCTTCGAGGGTCATCAGGATGCGCAGCAGGGTCGATTTGCCGGACCCGCTGGGCCCGATGATGGAAACGACTTCGTTCTTCTCGATCTTGAAGTTGAAGTGCTCGAACAGCACGTTGTCACCGAACTTCTTGGTGACGTTGTCGAATTCGACGGCATAGTCGCTCATGAGAGGGTAAATCCTTCTTTCGGAAAGCGGCGTTCGGCGTGGCGGATGCCCCAGCTGGCGGTGAGGCTCAGAGCCAGGTAGATCAGCCCGACCAGGGTGAAGGGCTCGAGATAGCGGAAGTTTTCCGACCCCATGATCTTGGCCAGCTGCAGCATCTCCAGCAGGGTGATGGCGGACAGCTGCGGGGTTTCCTTGAACATCGCGATGATGTAGTTGCCGGTCGCCGGTATCATCTGGCGCAGTGCCTGGGGCAGAATGATGTCGCTGTAGGTGCGAAAGGGCGACAGGTTCAGCGCCACCGAGGCCTCCCACTGGCCCTTGTCGACACCGTCAATGCCGCTGCGGAAGACTTCCGACAGATAGGCGCCGTAATGCATGCCCAGTGCCAGTACGCCGGTGACCATCGGCGACATGCTGATGCCCCATTCAGGGGCGACGTAGTAGAGAAAATAGATCTGCACCAGCAGCGGTGTGCTGCGCACGAACTCCATCCACCAGTAGGCGCTGTAGCTCACCGTTTTCCAGCGGCTGCGTCGCAACAGTGCCAGTATCAGGCCGATAACGATGGCAAGCCCGCTGCCGAGCACCGTGGCCTGCAGCGTCACCACGCAGGCATCCAGCAGCAATGGCAGCACTTCCCAGGCAAAGGCCCAGTCCCATTCGAACTCGATCATGCCAGGCCTCCACGATCCATGCCCTTGCCAAGGTGCTTTTCAAGCGCCCGGATCCCCAGGGTGAGTACCTGGGCCATAACGAAATAGAACACCAGCACCAGGCCGAATATCTGCTCGACCTGCAGGGTCATGTCAGCCAGCGATTTGGCGCGGTAGGTGAGGTCGGCGATGGTGATCAGGCTGACCAGCGAGGTGGCCTTGACCAGTTCGATGGCGAGATTGCCGAAGGGCGGCATCATGCCGACCAGCGCCTGGGCATGATGATGCGCCAGAGGCGCTGGCGGGGCGTGAAATTGAGCGCAATGGCCGCCTCTGTCTGGCCCTTGTCGACCGACAGCAGACCGCCGCGGACCACCTCGGAGCCGTAGGCGCCGATATTGAGCCCCAGTGCCACGACACCGGCGGTAATCGCATCGATGCTGATACCGAAGAAGGGCAGCACGAAATAGATCCAGTAGAGCTGGATCAGCGCAGAGGTGCCGCGGAAAAACTCGACATAGACGGTGGCGACCCAGCGCAGGCTCTTGTGCTCGCTCAGGCGCATCAGGCCGGATATGAAGGCCATGATGGTCGCCAGCGGCAGGGCCAGCACGACGATCTGGAGGGTGACGAGGGCGCCGCCGAACAGCACGCTCAGAATTTCATTTACGGACATCAGGTCTCCTGAAGGTGACGCGTTTGGCGTCACCTTTCACTCTTTGGGTCTGGCGCCTTCAGTGCCCCGCCGGCTGCACCCGTTGCAGCGGGCGGGGCATGTTGGCTCAGGGAGTGCAGAGCTGCTCGGCGGTGACGTCGCCGGGTAGGGTATGACGTCCGAAACCGTAAGGTTCGACCAGCGCGATATGCTCGTCGCTGCCGATGAAGCCGGCGAGGTGTTCGTTGAAGGCATCACGCAGACGTTCGTCGCCCGGGCGGAAGCCGAAACCACCGTAACCGTTGACCTTCTTGCCATCGATCACCAGGTCCTCGAAAGGCTGGGCCAGCATCACCGCATCGTCCTTCTTGCCAAGCTCCGCCATGGTCAGCACGGTACCGGCCAGTGCATCGATGCGGCCGGCCTTCAGTGCCGCGACACCGCTGGGGTAATCGGGCAGGGTCACGATTTGATCGAGGGCGATACCGTAGTCCTTGGCATAGCCGAACTCGACCGCGCCGGCCATGACGCCGAGCTTCAGGTCGCCGTTTTTCTTGACGTCTTCGTAGCTGTGCAGCGACTGGGGATTGTCGTTCTTGACCAGAAAGCCTTCGCCGATGGTGTAGGTCGGGTTGGAGAAGAGGATCTGCTTGCAGCGTTTGGGGTTGATGTACATGCCGGCAGCGATGACATCGAAGCGACCGGCCTTCAGGCCCGGAATCAGCGAACCGAATTCGGTCACCAGTACTTCGACATCGTCGATGCCCAGGGCTTTGAGGGTATGGAGGGCGATTTCCGGTGCCTCGCCCTTGGGTTCGCCGTCCGATGAGAGGTAGCCGTAGGGGATCTCGTTGGCGACGGCCAGGGTCAGTTTGCCGGATGCTTTGGCATCGTCCAGCGTATCGGCCAGACTGAAGGCACTGAAAAGCCCCAAAAACATCAGGGTCAATATACGGACCATTCGACTCTCCTTAGTAAATTATCAACGTGGATTTTTATCTTAAGGAAGCCGAATATATTTCGCAAATCAATACAAAACTATTGAGTTAAACAGCAGATATTTTAAGCATTCTTTGAAATATCAAATTCTTGTGCTACGCGAAATGTTACGAAGTGCAAATTATATTGGGTGTGCTTGACCGGCAAGGCGGCCCCACAGGACCGTCTTGCCGGTCGGCGCACCCTATCTCTAGCCATTGGCCAGGTCGACCAGCACTGCATTGGTATAGACCAGGGCACCGTCGCTGGCGCGATGGCCGGTCAGGAAAAAGTGGCTGCGATCTTCGTGGGGATGACGGTAGACATGGAAGGCGGTATCGGACACGGCGTCGCATTCCGGCGGCAGCTTCAGCTCGAGACTGTCGATATCGACCGGAATATCCATCTCGTGCTTCCTGTCATCCTGCGTCATCTGGTCTTCCGCCGCTTCGAGCTTCAGGAGGGCCTCATCGCTGACGCTGAAGGTCATCAGGCCCATGGGCTCCGATTTGGACGCGCCCTTGGGCTTGCACCAGGACTCGATATTGAATGTGTTCATCTGACACCTCCGTCGCTTGTTGTGCTGTCGACATCGAGTAGCGCCGGCCGCTTCTGCAAGCTGCGCCGGCGACAGAGCTTTTACGTGGTATAGATGCAGATCGGATTCATCTCAAGTATAGCCGGACGAAAAGCGGGAGGGAGCCCGGACCCTGGCAGTCCGGGCGGCGGGCCTCAGAATTGCATCAGCACCGATTTGACCTCGGTGTAGTGGTGTATCACCTCGGCCCCCATTTCACGGCCGAGGCCCGACTGCTTGTAGCCGCCGAAGGGCAGGGCGGGGTCGAGCGCCGTATGGCAGTTGACCCAGACGCTGCCGGACCTGATGCGCGGGATCAGTTGATGCACGGCGGACAGGTTGTTCGACCAGATACTGGCGCCCAGGCCATAGGGGCTGTCGTTGGCAATGCGTACCACGTCGTCGAGGGTGTCGAACGGCATCGCGACCAGCACCGGGCCGAAGATCTCCTCCTGCACCAGCGGCGAGTGCTGATCGACGTCGACAATGACCGTCGGCTTGACGAAGAATCCCGGACCCGCCAGTTCGCCGCCGGTGGCGATGGTGGCGCCATCGCGGCGTCCCCGCTCGATATAACCGAAAACCCGTTCCTGCTGTTTCGCCGACACCAGGGGCCCATCTGAACACTGGGATCCAGGCCGTTGCCCAGACGCATGCCTTCGGCGATCGTGCTGATATCGGCGACCAGGCTGTCGAAATGCTTGCGCTGCACATAGAGCCGCGATCCGGCACAGCAGACCTGGCCGTGGTTGAAGAAAATCGCATTGGCGGCGCCCTGTGCGGCGCTGGCCAGATCCGCGTCATCCAGCACGATGGTCGGTGACTTGCCGCCCAGTTCGAGGGTCACCCGGGTCATGGTTTCCATTGCCGCCTTGCCGATCAGTTTGCCGACCGGTGTGGAGCCGGTAAAGGTCAGCTTGTCGACATCGGGATGGTTTGCAAGCGCAGCACCGGCCTCCTGGCCGAGTCCCGTGACCACGTTGATCACCCCGGGCGGGTAGCCCGCCTCGAGTGCCAGTTCGCCCAGCGCCAGGGCTGTCAGCGGCGTGTCTTCCGCGGGCTTGAGCACTACGGTGCAGCCGGTGGCGAGCGCCGGCGCCAGTTTCCAGACGGCCAGCAGCAGCGGGAAGTTCCAGGCGACGATGGCGCCGACGACCCCGACCGGCTCGCGTTTGGTATAGCCGTGAAATCGACCGTCGGGCATGAACGGCATCGAAACGTCGACGCTGCTGCCTTCGATCTTGGTGGCCCAGCCGGCCATGTAACGCAGGAAATTGATCGCCAGCTGGATGTCGACGGCGCGGGCGATGCCGACGCTCTTGCCGTTGTCGACACATTCGAGTTCGGCCAGCATGTCGGCATGCTGCTCCACCAGGTCGCTGAAGCGCCACAGCAGCCGCTCGCGGTCCACCGGTTTCATCCGGCTCCAGGCGGAGTCCTCGAAGGTACGGCGGGCGCAGATCAGGGCCCGGTCGATATCGGCCTTGTCGGCGGCGGGGACGGAGGTCAATCGCTCGCCCGTGGCCGGATTGAACACCTTGAGCGTTTTCTGCCCCGTCGCATCAAGGCGCTGGTTGCCGATCAGAAGCTGATGCTGTCTGGCGATAAAGGCGGCGGTGTCGGGCCTCAGGGTAAAGTCGTTCATCCTCGGTAACCTCTTGTTCTGATGGTGTCGACTGAACCGTTACAAACCCTGTGCCAATCCGCATTTTTGAATGTAAGTGTTTGTTTATTATTAGGTTATCTGTTCGGTTTTGGGTTTGCGGCGGGCGCGACCGCCAGTTGGGCTGTTGCATTCTGAGACCTCTGTCTGAATCTGACTCAGTGCGCCCGCCCGATGCCGGCGGACTCTGTCTTGCAGGGTTGTCTCAGTTTTCGACAGCTGTCGCGCTATGAAACAGACGCCTTCGGGCCCAGGCGGGTTGTCTGTAGGGTGGTTTTAATGCATCTAATTGAAATTTAAGAAAATTTTTAAAATGGCACATGGCGTGCAGAGACGGGTTCAGGGCAGCCGTGCGGCGCAGGCGAGATGCCGCACCTTCATCGCCTGATCCAGTTAAGGAGGTAGGACCTTGAAAAGAATAAAAGTATCCAGTCCCTTTCGGCCCGCGTTGTTGACGGCCGCGATGGCCGTCGCCGCACCTGCGGTCCAGGCGGCCGGGGATCCCGGGCAGATCATGGCGCGGACCTGCGCGGCCTGCCATGCCTCGCAGGATGACGGTCAATACAGCCGCATCAGCCAGCAGCGCAAGACACCGGAGGGCTGGCTGATGACCATCGCCCGCATGCAGGTCATGCACGGCCTCGAGATCAGTGACGCGGATCGCCGTACCCTGGTGAAATACCTGGCGGACCGCCAGGGTCTGTCACCGGCGGAAACGGCCGGTGCACGCTATGCCCTGGAACGGCGTCTCAACACCCTGGAGGCCTTCGATTCCCAGGCGTTCTCCGAAACCTGCGCCCGCTGCCATTCCGGTGCCCGGGTGGCGCTGCAGCGTCGTCCGGCGAGCGAGTGGGAGCACCTGGTGCACTTCCACCTGGGCCAGTGGCCCTCGACCGAATACCAGGCGCTGGCGCGGGATCGTGACTGGCTGGGACTGGCGTTGAGCGAGATGGTCCCCGAGCTGGCCGAAACCTACCCGCTCGAATCCGACGCCTGGGCGCAGTGGCAGGCGGCGGTGAAACCGGACCTCAACGGCCAGTGGCGTCTCGCCGGCCGGATGCCGGGGCGAGGTGAAATGAGCGGTGTCATGACGGTGGCGGCCAAAGGCCAGGACCGCTTCAGCCTCAGCTTCGAGGGCTGCTATACCAACGGTGAACCGCTAAGGGGTGAGGGGGAGGCGATCCTCTACACCGGCTTCGAGTGGCGCGGCAACCTCGAGATCGACGGCATCGAAATGCGCCAGGTATTCGCCATCGATGGAAACCGCCTCGCCGGGCGCATGTTCGAGGTCGAGCATGACGAAGTTGGCTTCGATATCGAAGGCGCCGTGCTCGCCGCTGGCGAATCGGCGCTGCTGGCGCTCCAGCCCGGTTATCTTCGGGCCGGCGAGACGGCCGAACTGACCCTGATCGGCGCCGGCCTCGAAGGTGATATCGATCTGGGTGAGGGCGTCGAAGTGCTGCAGGTGCTGTCGCGCAGTGACGATCGCATCCGTCTGCGAGCACGGGCCGGTCGCGACGCCGCCGGCATCCGCCCGGTGCGTGTCGGCGAAACGGAAGGTGTTTCGCTCAGCGTCTACGACCGCATCGCCAGCCTCAGGGTGGTGCCGGAATACAGCGTTTCCCGCATCGGCGGCAACGGCAGTTCGACGCCGAAGGTCTTCGGCCTGTTCGATGCCGAGGCCTGGGCGGCCGGTGCCGACGGCAAGGCCGGTACGGAGGATGACTATCGCATCGGCATCGTGCCGGCGAGCTGGCATGTGGAGCCGTTCGACGCGCGTGCCGCCGAGGACCAGGACACCCGGTTCGCCGGCAGCATCGATGCCGGCACCGGCAGGTTCACGCCCGGTGCCGCAGGTCCCAATCCAGAAAGGCGCATGGGGACCAACAACGCCGGCAACCTGAAGGTGGTGGCCGAGGTCCGGGATGGCGACCGCAGCCTGAGCGGCAGCGGCCAGATGATCGTCACGGTACAGCGCTGGAACAATCCGCCGATCCCCTGACCCCGTGTCGAAGCGAACGACAGCGCCAAAACAATAACCACAAGACGAGGAAGCACCCATGGGCGCCCAGTTGAATCTTGTTGAACGCAATCTGCACCTGGTCGAGGTCGACGGCGATCGTCTGCTGTTTCATATCCCGAGCAGTTCGCTGTTCGCCCTCGACCCGCTCAGCGGCGCGATCATCGACCGGTTGCGGGACGGGGCTCGGCCGGCCGGCGATCTGATCGGCGGCCTGGCGCGGAATTACCGTCCCGAGGACGTCAGTGAAAGCCTGCGGGAGCTGAAGGCACTGGAGCTGGTCAGTGACGGCTCCCCGTTGACGGACGAAATCGGCACCCGGCGGGTCGACCGGTTTCCGCTTACGACCCTGGTCCTGAACGTCAACACCGGCTGCAATCTCAGCTGTACCTACTGCTACAAGGAAGATCTCGACACCCCTTCGGCCGGCAAGCGGATGTCCTTCGAAACCGCCCGCGATTCGGTCGAGATGCTGCTGCGCGAATCCCCGGACGAAAAGCGTTACAGCATCGTTTTTTTCGGCGGCGAGCCGCTCAGCAACCGGCGCCTGATCGAACAGGTGGTCGACTATTGCGAGGCGCGCTTCGCCGAACTCGGCAGGAAGGTCGAGTTCGTCATGACCACCAATGCGACCCTGCTCAACGACGATATCATCGACTGGCTCAATGCCCATCGATTCGGCCTGTCGGTGAGCATGGACGGCCCCAGGGCGATTCACGACAGGAACCGCATCACCGTCGGGGGACAGGGCACCTACGAGGTGGTCCGGCGCAAGGCCGAGCGCCTGCTGGCGCGCTACGACTCCCGTCCGGTCGGCGCCCGCGTCACCCTGACCCGGGGTGTTACCGATGTCGAGGGGATCTGGGATCACCTGTTCAATGAGCTCGGCTTTGCCGAGGTTGGCTTCGCGCCGGTGACCTCCGGCGATATCGGCAGCTTCAACCTGAGCGCGGAGGAGCTGGTGGAGGTGTTCGCGGCGATGAAGCGGCTCGGCCGCCGCTATCTGGCGGCGGCACTGCAGCATCGCAATATCGGCTTCTCCAACCTGCATCAGCTGATCACCGACCTGCACGAAGGCCACAAGAAGGCGCTGCCCTGTGGCGCCGGCCTGAAGATGCTGGCGGTGGACCACGAGGGGGCTCAACCTGTGCCACCGCTTCACAGGCTCCGATCTCCCGAACTTCGGCGATGTCGGCAGCGGCGTGCAGCACGCGCAGCTCGGGGACTTCCTGTCCCGGCGTCTGGACCGGACCGATACCGGCTGTGCGGACTGCCGCATCCGCAATCTCTGCTCCGGCGGCTGCTATCACGAAAGCTATGCCCGTTACGGCGACCCGACGCATCCGACCTACCACTACTGCGATCTGATGCGCGACTGGGTCGATTTCGGTATCGAGGTCTACAGCCGGATCATGACGGCGAATCCCGCCTTTATCGACGACTACATCGCGCCGCGCCAGGCGCGCTGAGCGCGGCGGCGAGACGAAAACGGAGAACAACAATGAAACATCTCAAAGCGATCAACAACAAGGCGCGCCTGCTCGAGGGTGCCGTGCAGGACGATACGGTGGAGGAGGTCGTGGCGATGAGTTCGCTGGCCGGCTGTACCGCCACCACGGACCCGGGCTGGGAGATCGATGCCTTCGGCTCGGTCACCTCGCTGTGCCAGCCGATGGAATCGGATCTCTACGGTTGCGCCGATCCCTGCTGGTGGCCGGCCCAGGTGCCGGACATGATGAACACCTATCCGGACTGGAACAAGGACGCCATGAACTCCAAAGAGGACTGGCGCAACCTCGGCACCGTGTTCCCGAAAGACAAGTAATCACCGGACAGAGCGAGAAGACAATGAAGCAACTTTCGATGCGTATCCTGGCCCGGCTGGGCGTCGCGGCGGCGCTGGCCACGGGGCCCGGATTCGGCGTGGCCGCCCAGGCCGAAGGCCCTGCCCTGAAGCGGGGGCACGAGTATATGGTCGTCGCCAACTATCCCAACAACCTCCATGTGCTGGAGCTGGCCGGCGACAGCCTCTACAAGAGCTGCCCGCTACCCCGGGCATTCGGCCCCGGAACGATCCAGATGGCGCCGGACGGGCACACCGCCTATATCCTCAACAATCACTACGAGGACATCTACGGTGTCGATCTCGACAGCTGCGAGCTGGTATTCCATGCCGCGATGTCGCAGGCGCCGAACGAGCGCGCCAAGTCGATGTTCTCCTTCGCCGTCAGCCCCGACGGGGACGAGCTCTACGCGGTGCAGAACCCGACGCTGATCCATCGCGACCACTACCGGGTTCAGGCGCCGAGACTGGCGGTCTACGACACCGCTGCCGGCCTCGACGCCAAACCTGTGCGCACCTTCGAGGCGCCACGCCAGATCACGGTGATGCAGACCGGCGCGGATGGCAGTCTCTACCTGGCCGGTCCCGATATCTACAAGATGGATGTCGAAAGCGGCGCCGTCGAAGTGGCGGTCCCGAGTCGCAACTGGCAGCGGCCCAACTATACTCCGCCCGATGTCCTCAGCGTCTGGCCGATACAGACTGCCACCCGCGATTTCACGGTGCTCTACACCACGGCGCGCTTCCGGGACGAGACGCAGAACCCGGAGACCGCCGACTGGCTCTGGGGCTACATGAATGTCGATCTCGAGAGCGGCGAAACCGAGACCCGGGATTTCGGCCCGATCACCGAAGTCTACTTTACCGGGACCCGCTCGCCGAAGAATCCCAACCTGATGTATGGCGTGCTGAACCGTCTGACCAAGTACGACATCGAGAAGCAGACGTTGCTTCAGGCCGCGGAGCTGGACCACTCCTACTACTGCATCGCGATCAACCGGGACGCCAGCAAGATCTACCTGGCGGGCACCTTCAACGACATCGCCATCTACGATGCCGATTCGCTCGAAAAACTCGGCGCTGTCGAGCTGCCGGGCGGCGATATGGCGATCTCCACGGCCCAGATCTTCGTGCGCTGAGGCGCCGGCGAACCGGGTGGCGGCCGGGTGCCGTCACCCGAAGCGGCTTCAGCCGTTTCCGACCCTGTGCTAGATTGGCTCAATCGCAGCCGACAATAACAACAACGGGGTTTTTCGATGCAACCGACACTTCATACGGCCCTTATCGGCGACCCGCAGCAGAGCATCCGGATGGCGCGCAACCGCCTGCTCGAGCATGGCGAAGTGCCCAAGGGCCTGCTGCGGGACGAAATCGAAGCGTCCTGGCGCCGCAGCCTCGGGGCGGGGCTGAGCCTGCGCGATCCCCTCGATGCCGATACCCAGGTGCAGCAACTGGACGAGCTGGTCGAACGGCACCAGAACCTGATTCAGCTGGCGGCGCCGGAAATGGAACAGCTGAGCTGTCAGGTCGGCGACTCCGGGCTGGTGGTGCTGGCCAACGCCGATGCCACCATCCTCGCTACCGAGGGCTGTCGCGATCCTTCGGTACGCGCCCGTTACGGCTTGATACCCGGTGCCTGCTGGAGCGAGCAGGTGCGCGGTACCAATGCACTGGGCACCGCCATCGTCGATGCCCGGCCGACCCTGGTCAACTGCAGCGAACACTTCCTCGATCCGGTCACCCATTTCTCCTGCATCTCGGCACCGATCCGCAGTACCGACGGCGAGGTGGTCGCGGTGCTGGACATGACCCGGGAAGGGCAACTGGTGCAGCCCCAGGACAGCCTCGGCATCGTTCAGCTGGCGGCCCAGGGCATCGAAAACCGGCTGTTCGCAGGTGCTTTCCCGGATCAGGTGGTGCTGGCGATTCATAGTCGCCGGCAGTATCTCGGCTCCGTCTGGCACGGGCTGCTGGCGCTGGGTCTCGATGGCCGGGTGCTGGCGCTCAACGACCGGGCCTGCCAACTGCTGGGCCGTCCCCGCCCGGGACTGGCGGGACGGTCGGCGGAAGAGGTGCTGGGAGAGCCGCTCGAAACGCTGCTGTCACGGCAGTCGCGGGATGGCGTCGGCGCGCTTCAAACCCGTGCCGGCGAGCTGTTCTTCGAACTGCTGCAGTTTCCCGGGCACGGCCGGGATTGCGACGGCCGGCCGCTGCACGGCCGGCGGTGCCGGCGCGTCCGGATCTGGCGAATCTGGCCGGCGACGACGCCCGGCTTGCCCGGGCGCTGAAGATCGGTGCCAGGGCGCTGGCCGCCGACGTGCCGGTGCTGCTGCGGGGCGAGACCGGTACCGGCAAGGAAGTGGTGGCGCGGGCGCTGCACGATGCCGGCGAGCGGGCAGGCAAGCCGTTCGTGGCGGTGAACTGCGCGGCGATTCCGGAAGGGCTGATCGAATCCGAGCTGTTCGGTTATCGGGAGGGCGCCTTCACCGGCTCCCGCAAGGGCGGGATGGTCGGGCGTTTCCAGCAGGCGAACGGCGGCACCCTGTTCCTCGACGAGATCGGCGACATGCCGGTCGCGCTGCAGGCGCGTTTGCTGCGGGTACTGCAGGAGCGCCATGTGGCGCCGCTCGGCGGCGGTGACGAGGTCGCGCTGGATATCGCGCTGATCTGCGCCACTCACCGCGACCTCGGACAGCAGGTGCGTGACGGGCATTTCCGTGAGGATCTCTACTACCGCCTCAACGGCGCCGGTGTGCGGCTGCCGGCATTGCGCGAGCGTTCGGACATCAGGGCGCTGACGCGGCAGTTGCTCGATTCGCTGGGCGCCGCGGGCGTGGCGCTGGACAACGAGACCGAAAAACTCTTCGCCGGCTATGGCTGGCCGGGCAACATCCGCCAGCTGCAGATGGTGTTGAAAACCGCCGTGGCGCTGCTGGAACCCGAAGAGCCCGCGATTACCACCGATCACCTGACCGACGATTTTCTCGACG
This sequence comes from Marinobacterium aestuariivivens, assembly GCF_042661465.1. NCBI lineage: Bacteria > Pseudomonadati > Pseudomonadota > Gammaproteobacteria > Oceanospirillales > Oceanospirillaceae > Marinobacterium > Marinobacterium aestuariivivens. The sequence continues at coordinate 4,667,175 of NZ_JBHSWE010000001.1, forward strand.
AGCTGCTGGCGCCGGCCAGTGCCGCGGCGGGCAGCCTGCGCGAGGCGGAACTGGCACAAATCCGGGACACGCTCGAACGTCATCAGGGCAATGTCTCGGCCGCGGCCTCTGCGCTCGGCATCAGTCGGGCGACCCTCTATCGCAAGCTGAAGCAGCTGGATACACCGTAGGATGCTGCGAAGCGCATCATGCAGGTATGGGGAGGCGTCAGTTCCCTTCGCGCCAGCCGGCGTAATCCGTCACGTTGTCCCGCGTGATCAGCTCGGGAGCGATGAGGATGCGCCGAGGCTCGACCGCTTCGCCCTGCAGCAGGCGGGCACCGGTTTCGACGGCGCGTTCGGCGATACGGCCCGGGAACTGGGCCGCGGTGGCCTGCAGCAGGCTGTCCGGTGCGCGCAGGCGCTCGAGGGCGGCGGGGGAACCGTCGACGCTGACGATGACGAAATTGTCCCGTCCGGCCTGGCGAGCGGCCTGTTCGGCGCCGAGTGCGGAGGGGTCGTTGATGGTGAAGACGCCCTGGATATCGGGATGGGCGGTCATCAGCGCGGTCATCTTTTCCAGCCCGCCTTCACGCGCGCCACCACCGTTTTCGCTGTCGGAAAGCACCTCGATATCCGGGTATTCCCGAAGGGCTCCGTGGCAGCCCTCGACGCGCTCCAGCACCGACGAGACCGGCGGCCCGTTGATGATCACCACTTTGCCGCGCTGACCGATTCGATCGGCCAGGTAGTGGCAGGCGAGGGTGCCGGCGGCAAGGTTGTTGGTGGTGATGGTGGCATTGGCGCCGGCGGCTTCGACGTCGACGGCGATAACCTTGATGCCGGCCTCGCGAGCCCGCTTCACCGCGGGGGCGACGCCCTCGGTATCGGCCGCCGAGAGCAGAATCAGCTGTACGCCGGCAGCGATGAATTCGTCGATCTGGCGGATCTGGCGGTCGAGATCGTAGGCGCTGGAGACGACTTTCACCTGCACGCCCGGGCCGCTCAGTTGCCGTGCCCGGCGCTCGGCGCCGCGTGCGATCTCGACGAAGTAGGGGTTGCCCAGGTCCGATATCGAGACGCCGATGGCCCGAAGCCCGGTATCGGACTGGCCCTGTGCCGGTAGCGTAACGGCCAGCAGCAACGTCAGAGAGAGCAGGAATCTTTGGATCAGCATGCCTGTACGGTTTCCGGTCAGGGAGGCGGCTGTGCGCCGCGGAATCCTGCTAAGGGTAGCGGCTGTCCGTGGAAACTGGCAATCGGGGCGCTTCAGCCCTCCAGTATCTGGTTGAACTCCAGGGTTTCGCCACTGGGACCCCGGATAGAAAAGTAGCGACAGCCATGGTCCCAGAACGGCAGTTCGATCGGCGCGTCCTGATTGATTTCGAAGCCGGCGCTGCACAGCTCCTCGAAGGCGCTGTCGATATCGCGCACCGAAAAGGCGACATGGTCGATATGACCGTGCTGCCGGCGGGTGACTTCGGCATGGCGCTCACCGGGCAGCCGGTAGAGTTCGATCACCATGGCCGCACGCTTGACCATCACCGCTGTGACCTGACCGTCGCCATCGTCGAAGGTTTTTTCCATCACCGGGCGAAAGCCGAGCCGGGCATAGAAGGCTTTGGAGGCTTCGAGGTCCACGACGGGGACGCCGAGGTGTTGCAGTCCATCGAAGTTCTGGTCGAGCAGCGGGGTCATGGGGTAATTCCTTGGTTGTGGATGAATATTGGAACCTTGTTGTGGGAGCCCGGTCTCCGGGCGAATTGACCGGCACCAGGCCAGGAAAATGACTTGCTCGCGGAGCGAGCTCCCACACCCCGGGTTCCCACAACAGCAGGGCCTGTCAGGCCGCGAAGGCGCCGGCTGGGTGGTCGTTCGGGTCCAGCGCGCCGGTCATGATGGCGACGGCATCGGACATCGTATGGGTATCGGGCTTGACCACCGCGACGCGCTTGCCGAGCCGGTGTATATGGATGCGGTCGGCGACCTCGAACACGTGGGGCATGTTGTGGCTGATCAGGATCACCGGCAGGCCCCGGTCGCGCACGTCACGGATCAGGTTCAGCACGCGGCGCGATTCCTTGACACCGAGGGCGGCGGTCGGCTCGTCCATGATCACCACATGGCGGGCGAACGCGGCGGCCCGTGCGACGGCGACCCCGGCGCTGGCCGCCGGAGAGGGTCTCCACGGCCTGGCCAATGTTCTGGATCGTCAACAGACCCAGTTCCGACAGTTTCGCCTTGGCGTCGTCGTGCATGCCCTTCTTGTCGAGCATGCGCAGCCATTTGCCGAGGAAGCCGGGACGGCGGCGCTCACGGCCCAGGAACATGTTGTCGGCGATATCCAGCGACGGCGAGACCGCCAGATTCTGGTAGACGGTCTCGATGCCCTGGGCGCGGGCGTCCATCGGCGTCTTGAAATGCACCGGCTTGCCGTCGAGCAGGATTTCGCCGCTGTCGGGCACCACGGCGCCGGACAGGGCCTTGATCAGTGACGACTTGCCGGCGCCGTTGTCGCCGATCACCGCCAGCACTTCGCCGGCGTAGAGGTTGAAGTCGGCATGGTCGATGGCGGTCACATGGCCGTAACGCTTTACCAGGTTACGGGCTTCGAGGACGATTTTCTTTTCTGCGGTCATGACGATTCTCCCCTTATGCCTTGCGGATCCACTGGTCGACGCCGACGGCGACGATAATCAGCAGGCCGACGGTGAACTCCTGCCACAATACATCGACACCGTACAGCGCCAGGCCATTGCGGAAGATGCCGACCACCAGAGCCCCCACCAGGGTGCCGAAGATAGAGCCGCGGCCGCCGAACAGGCTGGTGCCGCCGATCACCACCGCGGTGATGCTGTCGAGGTTGGCCATCATGCCGGCCTGCGGGCTGACGGAGCCGATGCGGCCGATCAGGGCCCAGGCGGCGACGGCGCAGAGCACGCCGGCGACGACGTAGACCGACAGCAGCACACGTTCGACGCGGATACCGGCCAGGCGGGCCGCGGCGGGATCGTCGCCGGTGGCATAGACGTGCTTGCCCCAGGCGGTCCACTTCAGGGCGTACCAGATCAGCACGAAGAGTCCCAGCATCAGCAGCGAGCCATAGGTCAGGCGCGCGCCGAAGAAGTCGAAGGCGGTGCCGGTCCAGTGCAGCAGCGGCGCGCTGGCGTCGATATCCTGGGAGCGGATGGTTTCGCTGCGCGAATACCAGAGGTTCAGGGCGAAGAAGATGTTCCAGGTGCCGAGGGTGACGATAAAGGGCGGCAGCCTGAAGCGCGTCACCAGCATGCCGTTGATCCAGCCGGTAAAGGCGCCGGCCGCGAGGCCCACACCGAGGGCCAGGCTCGGGGGCAATCCGACCTCGATCGCCATACGGCCCATGATGACGGAGGTCAGCACCATCACGGCGCCGACCGAGAGGTCGATACCGGCGGTGAGGATGATCAGGGTCTGGGCGATCCCGAGAATGCCGATGATGGTGACCTGCTGCACGACCAGCGAGAGGTTGAACGGATGCAGGAAGCGCTCTCCGATCAGGACGCTGAACAGGGCAATGGCCGCCAGCAGCACGATGGTCGGCGCGGCGACCGGATACTGGTGGAAGAACTGGTGGATTTTCTCGCCCAGGGAAGCCCGGGCATCGAAGGACGCGAAATCGCCGGATGCGGCATCGGCGACCTTCTCGTGGTCGGCCACCTGTGTGTTGGCAGTCGGAGTAGTGCTCATAATGGAAACCTGCAGTTGTTATTCTTGGACGCCGGGGGGCTGAGCCCCGGCCGGCGCGCTGGAGCAATTTAGCCGAAAATTGCTCCTGCCCTCTTGCTGTAGAAGGTGGCATACAGACAGGGCGGCGTGCCGCCCGTCCCTGGTCTTAACCCCAGCAGAGGCCCATGCCTTCCTCGGAGGACTTGGACTCGATCGATTCGACCGGCTGGTCGGTGATCAGCTCGACACCGGTGTTGACGAAGTCCAGGCCCTCGGTGGCCTGCGGCCTGGTACCGGTCCGGGCGTACTCGAGAACCGCGTCGACACCCATCGAGGCCATGCGCAGCGGGAACTGCATCGAGGTGGCGCCGATGACGCCGCCGCGTACGTTATCGACACCCGGGCAGCCGCCATCGACCGAGACGATGAGTGCATCGGTCTTGCCGAGTGCCTTCAGAGCCTCGTAGGCGCCGGCCGCGGCCGGTTCGTTGATGGTGTAGACGACATTGATGCCGGGGTCTTTCTGCAGCAGGTTTTCCATCGCCCGGCGACCGCCCTCTTCGGAACCGGCGGTGACGTCGTTGCCGACGATGCGCGGATCGGTTTCGTCGCCGATGTCGTTGGGATCGTTCAGATCGATGCCAAAGCCCTTGAGAAAGCCCTGGTCACGGGCAACATCGACGCTGATCTCGCTACTGTTGAGATCCAGCATCGCAATCCTGGCGGTAGCGGCTTTTTCGCCGAGCTGGGCTTTGGCCCACTGGCCGATCAGCTCGCCGGCCTTGAAGTTGTCGGTGGCGAAGGTGGCATCGGCCGCGGTGGCCGGGGAGAGGGGGTGTCCAGGGCGATGACCAGCAGGCCGGCTTCGCGGGCCCGCTCGATGGCCGGTACGATGGCGGCGGAATCGTTGGGGGTGATCAGGATGCCCTTGGCGCCGGCGGCAATCAGGTTTTCGACCGCCTGCACCGGGATTCGTTGTCGCCGTCGAACTTGCCGGCGAAGGTCCGCAGCTCGACGCCATTGGCCTCGGCTTTCATCGCCGCGCCCTCTTTCATCTTGACGAAGAAGGGGTTGGTGTTGGTCTTGGTGATCAGGCCGACGATCGGCTTTTCATCCGCCAGAGCCAGGGGGAGGCGACAGCGAAGGCCAGTGCCAGGGCGCTCAGTTGCTTTTTCATCTTGTTGTCTCCGTTGTTTTTGTTGTACTGCGAAGTGTCAGTAGGCTCATTTAAGGGCCGAAGGATTAACGGAGAATTTCGGTGGTCATGGGCGCCGTTAACAATTGAAACAGAAGGGTGGCGCGTTACGCGTCACGCTTTTCGAGCGCGGCGGCGATGGCCTGGGCGAGGGTCGCCAGGCGATAGGGCTTGGCGATGAAGGGGCTGTCGTCGGGCAGGCTGAAGCGCTCGCGCAGCTGGTCCCGGGGCAGGCCCGAGGCCAGCAGGCAGGGCAGGGCGGGCCAGCGCTGCTGCAGTTGCTGCTTGAGCTGGATGCCGGTCTGGCCGGTGCCGAGGTTGATGTCGCTGAGGACCAGCTCCGGCTGCTCGCCCGTCTCCAGCAATGCCAGGGCCTCTTCGGCATTGCGGCAGCTCAGGGGCTCGTAACCCAGCTCGGCCAGCATCTCCTCGATGGCCTCGAGCACCAGCGGGTCGTCCTCAACCACCAGTACCGGCTCGCCCTGTCCCAGGATGAGCCGGCTGCCCGGTTCGGGCCGTCGCGCGTCCGGTTGCGGGCCGTCGTAATGAGGAAGGCTGATGCTGACGCGGGTGCCCTGGCCCGGCTGGCTGTCGATGGCGATATCGCCGCCGGACTGCTTGACGAAGCCGTACACCATGCTCAGTCCCAGGCCGCTGCCCTGGCCGACCTCCTTGGTGGTGAAGAAGGGGTCGAACACCCGCTCGAGGAGTTCCTCGGGGATGCCGCTGCCGGTATCGTTCACTTCGATCACAACCCGAAGCCGGCCCTCTTCGTCGGGCTCGTTGCGGGACTCGAAACCGAGGCGTCCGCCGTCCGGCATCGCCGCACTGCTGTTGAGGGCCAGGTTGAGCAGGGCGTTCTCGAGCTGGCCCGGATCGATATAGACCTGGTCGCTCTGCGCCTCGAGCCGGGTTCCGATGGCAATCTGCGGGCCGACACTGTATTCGATCAGGTCCAGCATGCCCTCGACCAGCGCATTCAGTTGCTGCGGCTCGGGGTGCAACTGCTGCTTGCGCGAGAACGCCAGCAGCCGCTGCACCAGGCCGGCGCCCCTTTCGGCGGCCGCCAGCGCCCGATGGGTGTAACGCCCGGCCTTGTCGCTCAGGCCCGGCTGTTGCTCCAGCAGCTGCAGGTTGCCGATCGCCGCCGCCAGCAGGTTGTTGAAGTCGTGGGCGATGCCGCCCGTGAGCTGGCCCAGGACCTCCATCTTCTGCGCCTGGCGCAACTGGGATTCGATCGCCTTGCGGTCGGTGAGGTCGCTGTACAGGGTCACGAAGCCGCCGTCCGGCATCGGCTGGCTGCGAAACTCGATGACCCGGCCATCCTGATAGTAGCGTTCGAAGCGGATCGGCTGCGCCGGGCGCTGCAGGTTGGTCTCGGCCATGTCGAGCGGGCGGTTGTCGAGGGTCCGGTTGCTGTGGGGGACATCGGCCATCAGGGTCTGCACCCTGTCCAGTGGAAGACCGGCCCTTAACCGGCTCGGCGGCAGGTCGAAGATGCTCAGGTAGCGGGGATTCCAGGCGATCAGCCGCTGGTCGCGATCGAAGACGCTGAGGCCGTCGTTGATGTTGTCGAACACCGTCTGCAGCAGTCGCTGTTGCTTTTGCAGGTTTTCGGTCGTGGTCTGCAACTGCTGGCTGTTCTCGCGGAAGACGTTAAAAGCCCGGGCCAGGCTGCCGATCTCGTCGCGCCGCTGCACCGCCGGTGTGGCCTGTTCGGTGACACCGGACGCAAGACGGGTCATCAGCCGGGTGACCGCCTTGAGGTTGCGCGTCATGTTCAACACCAGCGCCGCGCCGGCGGCCGGGCCAGCAGCGCCACCAGGCTGATGGCCAGGATGCGCAGCTTGCCCTGGTCGACGGTGGTGGCAAGCACGCTGTGCTGGCGTTCGAAACGTGCCTGCAGGCTGTCAACGAAGCCCTTGACCTCGTTCGACAGCTGGTCGGAAATGGCCCGCACCGCAGCCAGCAGATAGGCCTGGCGCTGCTTGACGTCGAGCTGCTGGTGGCGCAGGTCGAAGATCTGCCGGGCACTGGTCGCGAGCGGGCTGTTCGGGTCCAGCCGCGCTTTGAAACGGGTTTCGATGATCGCCAGCTCCTGGCCCGAAGCCGACGCGGCGGCGATCAGCTGATCGATGCTGCGGGCATCTTCGCTGTCCGCCGGGCTATCGATCTGCTGCAGCCGGTACAGCAACTGGCGAAGGTCCTCACGCTGGAACAGCTCCTGCTGAGTCATCGCCAGCAGCTCGTCCAGGGTGGCATAGAGCCGCTCGAGGAGATCGCGCAGCCGGGGTGCCGACTCGAGGTGGCGGATACGGCCCGCCAGTTCCTTGAGTTGTTCGACACGCTGCAGCAATTGCTGGCGGTCGTGCTGCAGCTGGAAGGGCGCCGAGGCTTCGGCGACGAAGGGGGCGAGGGAGGCGAGGGAGGCCGTTCGTTCGGCCAGTTCCAGCGAATGTGAAATATCGGGCAGTATTTCCTGGCGCAGACGTTCCAGCGACTGTTCGGTGTCGCTCAGCCCGCGCCAGCCGACGATGGCCAGTGCCAGCGCGGCCAGCATGATACAGCCGAAGGCGAACAGCAGTCGTGCGCGGACACTGTGCATCTCAGACGCGGCTCACCTGGCCGTGGAAACAGTAGCCCAGGCCGCGTTCGGTGCGGATGTACTGCGGCTGGCGCGGATTGGGTTCCAGCTTGCGCCGCAGCCGCAGTATCAGCACATCGATGGTGCGATCGAACACCTCGCTGTTGTCGCCCCGGGTCATCTCCAGCAGCTGGTCGCGGCTGAGGATGCGGTTCGGCGCCTGAGCCAGGGCTTCGAGCAGGTTGAATTCACCGAAGGTGAGTTCCACTTCGGTGCCGTCGCTGCGGCTCAGCTGCCGCGCCGTCAGGTCGAGGATCCAGTCGCCGAATGCGAGGCGCTGGTGGCTGTGCAGGTCTTCGCTGCGGGCCACCGGACCGGCCGAGCGGCGCAACAGGGCGCGTACCCGGGCCAGCAGCTCGCGCACATTGAAGGGTTTCATCAGGAAATCGTCGGCCGCCAGTTCCAGACCGAGGATACGGTCGGTTTCGTCCCCCTTGCCGGTCAGCATCATGATCGGGATCACGGACCTGGCCCGCAGCTCCCTGGCCAGCTGCATGCCGTCCTCGCCGCGCAGCCGCAGATCCAGGATCACCAGCGAAAAGGCCGATTCGTTCAGGGCGCGCTGCATCTCGGCGCCATTGCTGACCGCAACGGCTTCGAATCCGTTGTCGTCCAGCAGGTCCTGCAGGAGTTCGCGCATATCGGCTTCGTCGTCGACAACCAGGATTTTCGGGCGCACTGTTTCGGTCATGACTTCCTTCCGTTCAGAGGTGACGGCTGTTCTGATATCACAGAATAGGCCAGATCGAATTTCAAATGTTACAGCCGGTGAAGGCCCGGCCGCCCGGCACGACCGAATTAAAGCCTGTTTCGGAATGGTTGACAACGTTGTCTGCTTCGCTCTATGCTTTGTCAACGTTGTCGCCCGGCACTGTCGCTTGTGCTTCTGGCTGTCAACTCGGCACTCACAACTGGATACTGTCCTTCATGGTCTCGATCAAAGACGTCGCCAAACATGCCGGTACCTCCTTCAAGACCGTCTCGCGGGTCATCAACAATGATCCTGCGGTCCGGGAGGAGACCCGCGACAAGGTGCTGCGCTCGATCGAGGCGCTGAACTACAGGCCCAACAGTGCCGCGCGCATGATGCGCAACCAGAAGTCCGGCGTGATCGGCTTCATATCCGATGATGTCGTGACCCGTCCCTATGCCGGCGAATTGCTGCTTGGGGCCCAGGAAGTGGCCAGCGAGCACGACAAGGTGCTGATGGTCGTGAATATGGAGCACGACCGTCGCCACCGCCAGCAGGCGCTGGACATGCTGCTGGAGCGCCGTGTCGAGGGGCTGGTGCTGGCGACCTATTACCACCGCGAAGTCGAGGTTCCGGCGGAGCTGCTGAGCGTGCCCTCGGTGCTGGTGAACTGCTACAGCCACAGGGTCCAGCTGCCGACCTTCGTGCCCGACGACGAGCGGGCCGGCTACGAGGCGACCCGGCTGCTGGTCGAGCGGGGTCATCGGCGCATCGGACTGATCAGCCTCCATCCCGAGGTGACGGCGGCGAAGCTTCGTCTGTCCGGTTATCGCAGGGCGCTGGAGGAGGGCGGTCTGGCGTTCGATTCGGAACTGGTGGTGCGCGGCGAGGATGTCTTCGGAAAAGAGCCCGCGGCCTATAGTGTCGAAACCGCGCTGGCGCAGCTGATGGCACTGTCGTCGCGGCCGACGGCCCTGGTGTGCGGCAAGGACGAGTTCGCGATGCAGGCCTACTTCCTGCTGCTGCGCTACGGTATCCGCGTCGGCCAGGAGATGGCGCTGACCAGTTTCGACAACCAGCGACTGATTGCCCCCAATCTGTCGCCGGGCCTGACCACGATGGCGTTGCCGCACCTCGAGATGGGTCGTGCGGCGATGCGCCATCTGCTCGGCGGGGAGACTGACAACAGTACCCGGCTGATACCCATGCCCCCGATCGTGCGGGAATCGCACCGGGTGGATAGGTGAGACCGTCCCGGCGAACGTGGATGCCGGGGCGATAACGAAAGTTGGTTCGATAACAATAAACAGGATGACCTGCAATGAAGCGATTCACTCCCTCCGTTCTCTCTGTTGCTGTGATGACAACGTTGTCTTTCTCGATCGGCGCCGTCGCGGCAGCACCGGAAACCCTCAAGCTCTGGCGACACGAAACCTCGAATATCGCCGAGATCGAGGTCAGCAAGGCAGCGGTCGAGCGGTTCAACCAGTCGCAGAACAACTGGAAGGTCGAAATCGAGATGATCCCGGAGGGCTCATACACCGAGACCGTGACCGCGGCGGTGCTGGCCGGCGATCTGCCCTGCATTCTCGACATGGATCAACCGGTGGTGCCCAATTTCGCCTGGTCCGGCTATCTGCGCCCGCTCGAGGGGCTGGTTTCCCGGGCGGCGCTGGATGCGCTGATCGACACCGCCAAAGGAACTTACAAGGGCGAGGTATACTCGGTCGGTCAATATGAAGCGGCGCTGGCACTGTTCTCCCGCAAGTCCGTATTGCAGGAGCACGGCATCCGCATCGCGACAACCGATCAGCCCTGGACAAAGGAAGAATTCCTGGCGGCGCTCGCCACGCTGAAAGACTCCGGTCAGTACCGTTATCCACTTGCCATCGGCGCGGGTTGGACCGGTGAATGGTACTCCTATGCCTTTGCGCCGATGCTGCAGAGTTTTGGCGGCGACCAGATCGACCGCGGCAATTACCTTGCTGCCGAAGGGGTGTTGAACGGCGAGCGCGCCCTGGCCTGGGGGAATTTTTCCAGACGCTGTTCGAAAAGGGCTATGTCGATCGCAACCCCAGCGACGACAAGGCGTTCGGTCAGGGACGTGCGGCCCTCGACTACATGGGCAACTGGGAGATGTCCAACCACAGCAAGATGTGGGGTGACGACCTGGTGGTGATGCCGGTGCCGGACTTCGGCCAGGGGCCGGTCATTGGCGGCGGTTCCTGGCACTGGGGTATTACCCAGAGCTGCGAGCAGCCGGAGGGGGCCGCGGCCTTTATCGACTATATTCTGCAGCCGGCCGAGGTCGCCGAGATGTCCAGGGCAACCGGGATGATACCCTCGACGCCGGCCGCCGCCGAGCTGACCGAGCATTACCGTACCGGCGGCGACTGGCGCTTCTTCTACGACTACAGCAACGCCTACGCCCGGCTGAGACCGGCGACGCCGGCCTATCCCATCATCTCGAGCACCTTCGAATCGATGGCCCGCAATATCAAGGACGGCTCCGACGTGCAGGACGCCCTCGATCAGGCGGTCGATACCATCGAGCGCAATATCTCCGATAACAAGGGCTACGGCTTCAACTAGACGGGGTTCCAGCTCCTGCAGCCTTCCCGCCGGACCCGGCCCGGGTCCGGAGCGGGCGGGCTGTGCCTTTGAACCTGTCCGCGGGACCTATACTCATGCAAGCAGATACCTCAGTAATTATTCGGGAGAGGCCGATGGAGCCGGGTTTGGCGCTCGGTCCACGGCAAGACAACCTGGACCAGACACCGCGCCGCCGCTATGTCTTCCTGATGAGCACGCCGGCCTTGCTGGGACTCTTCATGTTCCTGGTGCTGCCGTTTCTGATGGCGGTGGTGATGTCCTTTACCGATCAGCGGCTGTTGTCGCCCAACGAAACCGGCTGGGTGGGGCTGCGCAACTACGACCGCCTGCTCAGCGTCAACTGGCTGGTGCAGCAGCCGGAGCGCGATACCGCGGGTCAGGCGCTGCGCGACGATGACGGCCAGATCGAGTATCCGCGCCTGCGTACCCTGTTGCGCTCCGACCCCGCGCTGCGGGACTACAAGGAATTCACCAGCTGGAACATCGGCGAACAGCGCTTCATCGTGCTGGCCAAGGACCCGCACTTCATCCGCTCCTTCCTCAACACGCTGCTGTTCGTACTGCTGGTGGTGCCGCTGCAGTGCGGACTGGCGCTGGCCCTGGCATTGCTGATCAACCGCCAGCTGAAGGGGATCTACCTGTTTCGCACGGTGTTCTTCTCGCCGGTGGTGACTTCGATCGTGGTGGTGTCGATCGTCTGGAGTTTCCTCTATCACCGCGATCTCGGCCTGTTCAACCATTACCTGCAGGCCATGAGCTTCGGTCTGATCGGACCGATCGACTGGCTCGGCGATCCGGACTGGGCGATGCCGTCGATCGTGATCATGTCGGCCTGGCAGGCGGCCGGCGTGCAGATGCTGATTTTCCTGGCCGGCCTGCAGGGCATTTCGCAGGATCTCTACGAGGCGGCCGAGCTCGATGGCGCCGGTGCCTGGAGCAAGTTCTGGCATGTCACGCTGCCCGGCCTCAAGAACACCCTGGTGTTCGTCATCATCAGTACCACCATCCAGGCATTCGGCCTCTTCACCCAGGTCGATGTGATGACCCGCGGCGGCCCCAGGGCTCGACCTCGACGGTGATGTACCACGCCGTGACCAAGGGTTTTCGCGAGCAGGATATTGCCTACGGCTCGGCGATCAGCGTGATCTTCTTCCTGGTGATTCTGGCGATCGCGCTGTTCCAGAAACGCCTGTTCGATGGCAAGGGGGATAAGTAAATGTCCGTCAAGCAACTGAAAACCCTCGGCTGGTACCTGATCCTGATCGGCGTCGGCTATGTCTTCCTGTTTCCGATGCTGTTCATGCTGGTGTCGTCGCTGAAGCCCGAACAGGCGATCTTCGCCGATCTCTACTCGATCCGTGCGATCCTGCCGGTGGGCGAGCTGTCGCTGGACAACTATCGGCAGGTGTTCGAGAAGAGCAATATCGGCCTCTATTTCTGGAACTCGGTGCTGATCACCGGTGGCACCGTGATCATGGGCCTCTTCGTCAACAGCCTGCTGGCCTTCACGCTGTCGCGCATGAAATGGAGCGGACAGAAGCTGGTGCTGTCGGCGGTGATCGCGCTGATGATCATCCCGCTGGAGGCGATCGTCGTGCCGCTGCTGTTGCTGGCCTCGAAGCTGCCGTCCATCGGCTGGGAGGATGGCATGCTGGCGATCACGGGCTCTTGGCTCAATACGCTGCATGTGCAGATGCTGCCGTTCGTCGCCAACTCCTTCTTTATCTTTCTGTTCTATCAGTTCTTCCGCGACATTCCGAAGGACTTCGACGAGGCCGCCGAACTCGACGGCGCCACGCCATTCCAGATCTACCGCCATATCATCGTACCGATGTCGGGGCCGGTGTTCGCCACCGTTGCGATTCTGCATTTCCTGCTGATGTGGAACCAGTACATCTGGCCGATCATGGCGGTGCAGGGCGAGGATGCGCGACCGGTGATGCCCGGTATCCAGATCTTCTTCGGCCGTCAGACCGGCTGGGGCGAGGTCATGGCCTATGCCTCCTTCGTGACTCTGCCGGTACTGGCGGTGTTCCTGGTGTTCCAGAAAAAATTCGTCCGCAGTCTGGCCGGTGCCGGCATCAAGGGCTGAACGACTCGTCTGGCGGTGGATCCGGCGCTTCGCGCCTTGATCCCCCTACGGTTGCTTTGTACATCACAGAGGCTGTCCGGCGGGGTTCTCCGTACCCGGACGGCGGGAGAAAATAAAATGGCAGATCTTACACTGAGCCGTGTGATCAAGCGTTTCGGCGACCTGGAAACCATCCATGGCATCGACCTGGATATCAGAGACGGCGAGTTCGTGGTCTTCGTCGGCCCCTCGGGCTGCGGCAAGTCGACCCTGTTGCGGATGATCGCGGGCCTCGAAGAGGTCTCGGAAGGCGATATCCATATCGACGACGAATGCGTGACGCAGGTGCCGGCGTCAAAACGCGGGGTGGCGATGGTATTCCAGTCCTATGCGCTCTATCCGCACATGACGGTGCGTGAAAACATGGGCTTCGGCCTGAAGATGGCACGGGTCCCGAAAGACGAGATCAGCCGTCGCGTCGACGAAGCCGCCCGCATACTGCAGCTCGAGCAGCTCCTGGACCGCAAGCCGAAGGCACTCTCAGGCGGCCAGCGCCAGCGTGTGGCCATCGGCCGCACCATCGTGCGCAATCCGAAGGTTTTCCTGTTCGACGAGCCGCTGTCGAATCTCGACGCCGAGCTGCGGGTGCAGATGCGGGTCGAAATCGCCAAGCTGCATGGCGAGTTGCGCAACACCATGGTGTACGTCACCCATGATCAGACCGAAGCGATGACTATGGCCGACAAGATCGTGGTGCTGCGCGGCGGCAATATCGAGCAGGTCGGCAGCCCGCTGCAGCTCTATCTCAACCCGGCCAACGACTTCGTCGCCGGCTTCATCGGTTCACCGAAAATGAACTTCCTGTCGTGCGAGGTGCTGGGCAGATCGGCCGACGGGCTGCGGTTGCGCCTGCCCTGCGGCACCGAAACCGACGTCCGGGCGAAGGCTACGGACGTGCGCGAAGGTGACCGCGTCAGGCTCGGCATCCGGCCGGAACATATCCGCGAGGACCGCGACGGCGATGTCGCCATCGCTATCGATGTCGACGTGGTCGAGCACCTCGGCGGCACCACCTTCGTCTATGCGCGCTATGCCGGCGAGGACGGGCTGACACTGCAGGTCGGCGGTCTGAGCGGCATGCACTCCGGGCAGGTGCAGAGCGTCAGTTTCGATCTGGAGCAGTGCCACCTTTTCGATGCCGCCGGCAACAGTCTCAGGGAGGCGCGGCCGGTGCCGCAGCCGGTACCCGGAGCAGAGGGTCTGGCCCAGGCGGTTTAAACAATCAATGCGCGCCGGATCAAGCGCCGGCGCCGTTTTCCAATGGATGTAATCATGTCGCTCGAAACCACAGTCAGCGGTGCGGCGCCGTCGCGCCCCGCGATTCACTTTACGCCTGCGAAGGGCTGGATGAACGATCCGAACGGTCTCGTTTACTTTGACGGCGAGTACCATCTTTTCTACCAGTACTATCCCGATGCCAGGGTCTGGGGCCCCATGCACTGGGGTCATGCCGTCAGTACCGACCTGCTGCACTGGCAGCATCTGGATACGGCGCTGTTTCCCGACGAGGACGGCATGTGCTTTTCCGGCAGCGCCGTCGTCGACCACAGGGACTGCAGCGGCCTGTTCGGCGGCGAGCCGGGTTTGATCGCGTTCTACACGGCCCACCGCGTGCTCGATGAGGCCACCAATGACTACATCGAGGAACAGTGTGTCGCCTACAGCCGCGACAGGGGACGCAGTTGGCAGAAATATGCCGGCAACCCGGTGATCGCGCCGCCGGGATTCAGGGACTTCCGCGATCCCAAGGTGATCTGGCATGAGGCCAGCCAGCACTGGATCATGGCGCTGGCCTGTGGCCAGTCGATCCGTTTCTACCGCTCCGAAAACCTGCTCGACTGGACGCTCGCCAGCGCGTTCGGCAGCGACCAGGGCGCCCATACCGAGGGGCCCTGGGAATGTCCGGACCTGTTCGAGCTGGCGCTCGAGGATGGCCGCCGTCGCTGGGTGCTGGTCGTGGGCGTCGGCGCCGGCAAGGACGACTGGGGTTCCTTTACCCAGTACTTCGTCGGGGACTTCGACGGGACCGGGTTCCACAACGAGAATCCGGCGGACCAGGTGCTGCTGATGGATGAAAGCCGGGACTTCTACGCTGCCCAGAGCTGGTCGGACGTGACCGACGGGCGTCGGCTGGCGATCGCCTGGCTAAATAACTGGCATTACGCCAACCAGATACCGGAAAGCGGCTGGCGCGGCAACATGAGCCTGCCGCGTGAACTGGCACTGGTGACGACGGCCGAGGGAACGCGACTGCAGCAACGTTTCGTGCGTGAGCTGGCGGCCAGGTTCGAGCCGGTTCCACTGATCGACGACGGCGTCGGGCTCGCGGCGGGTCAGTCGTTCCAGGCGCCTGTCGACAAGGGGCCGCAGCTGGGGCGTGCGGCCCTCAGCCTGCAGGCGGGTAGCCGGGTCGAGATCTGTCTGCAGCAGGCCGGGTATGCCGACCTGGTGCTCAGTTTAGAAGAGGCCGGCCTCAGGCTGCAGCACCAGCGCCGCGGACAGAACGGTGACGAGAAATTCGACCGTTTCTTTCCCCATGACTTCAGCATCGGCGCAGGCGAGGGAAACAGCGTAACGCTCGAATGGGTCTGTGATCACGGCAGCCTCGAGCTGCTGGTTGATAACGGGCGGCTGTCGCTGAGCAGCCTCAGCATAAGCGGTGACGGGGGATGCGCTTCCCTGTTCAGGGTGACAGAAGGCGAGGTGGTGCTGGAATCGCTGTACGGGGCCGCTATCAGGCTGCCGGCGCGGGGCGATCGTGCCGTGGCCTGAAGCCGCCGCGACTCAAGCCGCCGGCCTGTCATATCCGGCCCCGGTTTGCGGGAGGGACTTTATTGCCCTCGATAGCCGCAAGATCAGCGGGTTCATGCGCCAGGTTAATATTTGAAATCGTCCGGGGTGGCCTGCGTGTTAAAAAACATGCAGAGCGGCTGAGGCCGAAACCGGCTTTTTCGACGTTGAGATCGTCGTTTTCTATCCAGGCGTCCGCGCCAGTTCTTGTTTCGTAATTTAAGAAGAAATTAAGACCAGAAAGTTCTTGATTCAGGGTAAGGGTAAAAATTAACATTGAACCATGGACGTAAACGTTTACGTTCCGGTTTTTCCGACGGCCCCAGGGTCGAAAACCATAACGAAACCCCCATAAAAATAACGGTAGTAAAATAATGAAAATGACTTCCACTTTCGGTGGCACTGCTGCAGTACTTTCCACGCTCGCGCTGGCTGTCCTGTCCACGAACGCGGCCCAGGCCGCCAATCTGAATCCCACCTTCAGTCTCGATGCCAACGTCGAGCTCGATACCGATGCGATCGACAGCGGCGCAGGCTCCACCGAGTACAGCCAGGGCGGTCGCGTCGAGGCCAACCTGCGCGGCGAGATCCGCAGCGAGCAATATTTCGTGCGCGGCAAGGGGACCCTGATTCTGGCCAAGGATTCCGACACCCACACCGACGACATGTGGGTGCAGTTCGGTCAGGACCGATGGGACCTGCAGTTCGGCCGCTTCGAGGGCATCGATCTGTTCCCGAAAGGCAAGGACACCCTGGTGGTCCATGCCGGCGGCGGTCTGGCCCAGGTGTACGAGGCGAATCTCGTGCGCGGCCGTGCCGGTACCGACGGCGGGCAGATCGCACTGCACCTGCAGGGCGACAGTGGTCTGCGCTTCGAGCTGAATACTTTGTTTGGAGATGACAACGTTGACGGCACCGATGAGGATGCCGTTTCCGGCGCCAGGCCCGTTATCGTTTACGAGGGTGACGGCTTCTCGGCCCGTCTGGGTTACGAGTACCAGCAGGTCGACCTGATAGGCGGCGGCGAAATCGAGAAGGAAGGCTTCGGGGCCGGGGCGACATTCAGCCTTGGCGAGGCGCTGGTCAACCTGAACGCCGCCTGGCTCGACGACCAGACCCAGGGGTCGAATGTCGACGAGGTTCGCAGTTATGGGGCCAACGTGATCTACGGGCGTTTCGGTGCCGGCCTTATCTATTCCGAAACCGAACTGGCTATCGGACCGGATCCCGATGTCACCACCGCCTACGCCGCCTACACGCTGCCGTTGTTCGATATCGACAATGCGAGCGTAACCTTTGCGGTGTCGGGTTCGACGGCGGACAATGTCGGGGTCGATGATTCGGCAACCGGCGTACGGATGCGCCTGAACTACACCTTCTGAGGTGGGCGGACCCGTGGCGAACGACCGTCATCAACCGTTGGCCGCGGGGCCCGCAGCAAGCCCTTCATGATTCCTGTTTTCGCGAAAGTCCATCGGGCTTTCGCTTTTTTATGTTCAGGACGAACGGTATGCCGCGGGCGCAGGGATGCGCACGACTGCATGGATGCAGGAGTTAGGGCGACGCAGGAAGCCAAAGCCGAGGAGCGGCTCTTACATGGAAGTATTTATCCTGCGGGCACAGGGAGGAAAAGCGACGCAGGATGCCGAAGCCGAAGAGCAGGGACCCGTTGTGAATCCCAGGTGGTGCTGCAATGAACAATAACAAGAAACTCAGACTTCAGGACATGGCGCAACGCCTTCAGGTGTCGACAGCGACCATTTCCAATGCATTCAACCGTCCCGATCAGCTTTCCGATGCGCTGCGCCGGCATATCCTCGAGGAGTGTCGGCGGGCCGGCTATGACGGTCCGCGCAACGGCCGGCGCCGGATCCTGGCTAAAAACCCTCTGGTGGTGCTGGTGCTTCCCGGTGACCTGGCCGGTCTCGCGACGGATGCTGCGCTGCAGGACTTCGTCCTGGGCTTTACCGAGGCGTTGAATGACAGCAACTGTGCCCTGCTGCTGCTCTCGGCGCGGGCCGGTCAGGCGATCGGCCGCTACGAAGCTCTGGCCGAAAGTTTCGTCTTCCTGGGCGTGACGCCGTCTGGAGAGGTCGTCGAACGTCTCGGGCTGTTGCGCAAACGGGTCCTGACCATTGACCCTGCAACGCAGGGGAGCCTTCCCGGCAACTGGGGCAGCTCGCGGCACAGCGGTTGCCGGCACTGGCCGATGACAGTGGCCTCTGAATGCCTGTCCTGTCTGTATTTTAGTAAATTTACATAAATATACTTCATTTGGTCTCGATGCTTGGTTATTATCGGTAAGGTTACCTATAAAAACACAGGTGTTTGTCGTTATGTGTGTTACACCCTTACAACGTCTATCGCGGGGGCTGTCCGGCTGCAGCGGTGCCGGGTACACTGATGCGTTTAACAGGATTCGCAGACAAGGGGGCGTCCATGTCCATTAAGGTTATTGCCTTTGGCGAAGCACTGATCGATATGCTGGCCCGTCCCGTGAGCGACGGCCCTACGTCCTTCGTCGCCCACCCCGGGGGGCACCGGCCAATGTCGCGGTGGGTGTGGCCAAGCTCGGCGGGGCGGCCTGCTTTCTGGGCCAGGTCGGACAGGATATGTTCGGCGATACGCTGGTACAGACGATGCAGAAATTCGGGGTGGATACCGGTCAGCTGCTGCAGACTCCCGATGCCCTGACGGCACTGGCGTTCGTCAGTCTCGACGAGACCGGCGAGCGCAGTTTCGCCTTTTACCGCGACGACAGCGCCGATCTGCTGTACCGGGCCGAACAGTGTCCCGACAGTTTCCTGCAGGGGCCGGCGCTGTTCCATTGCTGCTCCAACACTCTGACCTGCGATGCCATTCGCGAGAACCATCTGACCCTGATGGCGCGCGCACGGGCCTCCGGCTGCCTGGTCAGCTTCGACGTCAACTACCGGCACAACCTCTGGCCGCAAGGCGCCGACGCGCGCGAGCCGATCTGGAAGGCGATGGCGGCATCCGATCTGGTGAAGATCAGTCGCGAAGAGCTCGAAGCCCTGTACGGGCAAGACGATACCCTGGTGTCCCGCCTGCTGGACAGCGGTGTAGGGCTGCTGCTGATCACCGACGGCGGCGAACCGCTGGAGGCGCACTGGTCCGGCGGCTCGCTGCGCCTGAACCCGCCGCAGACCCAGGTCGTCGACAGCACGGCGGCCGGAGACTCTTTCGTCGCCGGTCTGCTGTTCCAGCTGGCGACTCAGAACATCGGTCATGCCGCTTTCGCCGACTGGGTGCGCGATGAAGCGCGCCTGACCGCGGCACTGCAGTTCGCCAGCCGCTGCGGTGCCCTGACCGTCGGCCGCTATGGCGCTTTCGAAGCGCTGCCGGTGGCTTTCGAACTCGGTCTCTGATTCGCTGTAGTAGCCAAGACCTGTCGCGAACGGGCCTCGTGCCGGACCGTTCGCAGCGAGGGCGTGGCTCCCACGGGGGCGGTAGTACTTGCCGCCAGGCGGAGCCTGCCGTCATCCTCGCCGCCAACCGGCTGACCAGCCCCGATGCCCGCTATACTGATGCCATAAACACTTGCCCTCGAATACCGGACAGCCATCGTTGCCGGGAGGATGTCTCGAGGGCGCCAGCCATCTGGCGATGAGGTGATATGCGCTGCCAGCAATGCGGGGTCGAGAGCCCTGGCAATCCTGATACCTGTCCCGCCTGTGACGCGGTTCAGCCCCGGCGCTGTGGCAACTGTGGCCATGCATGCGCCGTGGATGCAAAGTTCTGCAGTGAATGTGGCGCACCGCTGGCCAATGGCGGGACGGTGGCGCCGGTTCAATATACCCCGGCATACCTGGCCGAGCGAATAAGGGCCGAGAAAGCCGCGATGCTGGCCCGGGGTGCCGCCGACGGCGAGCGCAAGACCATCACCATGCTGTTCTCGGATCTGGCAGATTCCACCGAGCTGATTCAGTACCTGGATGCCGAAGAGGCTCAGCAACTGCTCGATCCGGTGCTCAAGCTGATGATGGAGGCGGTGCACCATTACGAGGGCTATGTCGCCAAATCCCTCGGCGACGGCATTCTGGCGCTCTTCGGGGCGCCCATCGCCCACGAGGACCATGCCCGGCGTGCACTCTATGCGGCGCTGCGCATGCAGCACAGCATGGATGAACTGGCCGAACGCATCGAACGGGAAAAGGGCCTGCAGTTGCGGCTGAGGATCGGCATCCACAGTGGCGAGGTGGTGGTGCGGTCTATCCATACCGAGGATCTGCATACCGACTATGACCCGGTTGGACGCTCGATCCATATAGCATCCAGGATGGAAACCGCCGCTTCGCCAGGTGCCATTGTCGTCAGCGAATACAGCTATCGGCTGACGCAGGGTTATTTCGAGTTCCGGGCCCTGGGGCCCACCCGTGTCAAGGGTGTGGCCGAACCCATCCAGATCTACGAGTTGCTGGGAGTCGGACCACTGCGCACCCGGTTGCAGGTCTCGGTCAGCCGGGGGCTGGTACCCTTCTTCGGTCGTCAGCAGGAGTTGAGCTGCCTGCAGGCATTGCTGGATCGCATGCTGGCAGGCCAGGGACAGCTCGTCGCTGTGAGGGGCGAACCGGGTGTCGGCAAGTCGCGACTGCTGCTCGAATTCAAGCGCAGCGTCTCGGACGACTGCCTGGTCCTTGAAACCTTTTCGGTGTCTCACACCCGGACCTTTGCCTGCTGGCCCCTGATCGGTCTGCTGAATCAGTATTTTGATCTCGCTCCCCGGGACGATGCACGCCGGCGACACGAGAAGATCGGTGCCAAGGTGGCGGCACTCGATGCCTCCCTGGAGCAGGGCTTGCCCTACCTGCAATTTTTGCTGGCGGGGGCAGGGGACAACTCGCCACTGTTGCACCTGGACCCACAGACCCGGCGTGAACGCACCTTCGAGGCGATCAGGCAGCTGTTGCTGGCACAAAGCAGGCAAAGGCCACTGGTGCTGATATTCGAAGACCTGCAATGGCTCGATAGCGAAACCCAGGCGTTTCTCGAATTGCTCGTCGGCGCACTGGAAGGGCATCGGCTGATGCTGCTGGTGAACTACCGGCCGGAATATCGGGATCAGTGGCTGGGAAAAAGCGGTTCAACGCGGTTGCAGCTCGAGCCCCTCGCCCAGTCGGATGCCGAGGGGCTTTTGCAATCGCTGCTGGGCAGCGCGCCCGAGCTGATGCCGGTCGCCCGCCGTATTCTGGAAAAGACCGAGGGCAATCCGTTTTTCATCGAGGAGGTCGTTCAGACGCTGGCCGAAGAGCAGGTGCTGGTGGGCCGGCGGGGCCACTACCGTCTCGGTACCTCCGCCGGCGACCTGCAGCTGCCGATGACGGTGCAGGGGGTGCTGGCGGCGCGCATCGATCGCCTGCCACCGGACAGCAAGGCGCTGTTGCAGGTACTGGCGGTAATCGGCAAGGCCTTGCCCTTCGGCCTGGTGCGGCAGGTAACCGGCGAGAGCCACGATGACCTGATGCTGTTGCTGAATCGTTTACAGGACGCCGACTTCATCTATTCGATACCGGCCTTCCCGGAACAGGAGTTCGCGTTCAAGCATGCGCTGACGCTGGAGGTGGCCTACCGCTCCCTGCTGAACGAGCGGCGCAGCGATCTGCATGAACGCACGGCCCGGGCCATCGAAAGCCGGTACCGGGACCGCCTGGACGAGCACTACGGCGAGCTGGCCCATCATTACGGTCGCAGCGGCAACACCGACAAGGCGATCGAATATCTGCAGCTGGCCGGCCAGCAGGCGGTCCAGCGATACGCCAACAGTGAAGCGATCGCGCAGCTGTCCAAAGCCCTCGAGCTGATCGGATCGCTGCCGGAGTCGCCGCAGCGGGACAGCCTGGAACTGGCGGCACGGCTGACGTCGGGACCCGCGCTGATGGCGACCCGGGGCTATGCGGCCGCCGAAGTCGAAAGCACCTACAGCCGGGCCTTGCAGCTGTGCCGCCAGGTGGGCGCGCCGCCGCAGCTGTTTCCGGCGCTGCTGGGGCTGCGCACCTTCTATCATGTGCGCGGCGAGCTGCCGGTTGCTCGTGAGCTGAGCGAGCAGCTGGTGCGGCTGGCCAGGAAGCGGGCGACGACGAGCGCCAGCTCGAGGCGCATCGGGCGCTCGGAACCGTGCTGTTCAACCTGGGAGAGCTGGACCTGGCCCGCGCCGAGCTGGCGCAGGCACTGGCACTCTACGATCCGCAGCACTCTCAGCGCCATGTGTTCTATTACGGCGTCGATTCCGGGATCTTCAGCCTGTTCTATATGGCCTGGGTACTCTGGTACCAGGGCTATCCCGAGCAGTCACTGGAAAAAAGCAACGAGGGACTGGCGCTGGCCGAGAGGCTCGATTACCCCTTTATCCGGGTGGTGTCATTGGTGTTCGATGCCGAAACCCACCTGCTGCGCCGGGATCTGCGTCAGACCCAGGAGCGGGCCGAAGCGGCGATCGCACAGGCACAGGCACATGGATTCCCGATCTGGAACCTCTGGGGTCGGGTGCTGCGGGGATGGGCGCTGGCGCAGCAGGGCGAGCACGAGGCCGGTATTGCCGAAATCCGCCAGGGCCTGGCGGCCGACCGGGCGGCCGGTGCCGAGCTGTGGCGTCCCTATTTCCTCTCGTTGCTGCTCGAGGCGCTGGTCGAAGCCGGCCGGCTGGATGAAGCCCGTGACTGCCTGAACGAGGCCCATACCTCCCTCGACGCGACGGAAGGCCACCTCTATGAATCCGAGCTCTATCGGCTGGAGGGGCAACTGATCCTGAAACAGAGCAAAGACGCGGCTGCAGCGCAGGCGTGCTTCGAGAAGGCGGTTATCATTGCCCGCAGCCAGGGTGCCCGATCACTCGAGCTGAGAGCGATCACCTGCCTGGCCCGCCTGCTGCAAGAGCAGGGCAGACCCTCCGACGCCAGGCAGTTGCTGGAACCGGTGCTGCAAGGGTTCAGCGAAGGGCAGGAAACCGCCGATCTCCGGAGGGCGTCTTCCTTGCTTTGCGAACGGGCAGAATCAGGCTGAAACGTCCTGTCATGTCTAGGCGCTGTTCGGATTGGGCGCTACGGACAATTGCGCTTCGGATTTGGCAATTCTTCAACCGTGGTTTCGGCGCCACCTGTATCGCCTTGGGCGCTGCTTGATCACCTGCGCTGGAATGGCCAGAACGCAAAACCGCCGCTGTAGGCCACCATCACCGGAAAGGTCACGGCCAGCATGGCTGATGCCAGCCAAAGTTCAAGCTGGTATAGAGGCCCTCCTGCCGACAGACCTCCGGTGATCCAGGCGCCGGCCCGGGCGTAGAGACCCTGCGTCATTGCTGCCAGCACAGTACTGATGGCCGCCAGCCCGATGCCCCGCAGTGGCTGCGGGATCGAGTGAAGAAGACGGTTCTGAAACAGCAGCAAAATGATGAACTCGCCGAACAGCAGCGGCACCGGTACCCGCACCAGGTACTCGACGACATCCAGCTGCAGCACGTTGACACCGATGTACCAAATCAGTCCGGTCCAGACCAGCACCAGACTGCCCGCCAGCAATCCGAACAGCGGTTGCCGGTTCAACAAGGGCCAGCGCTGTGCAATTGACCTCAGGGGCCAAAAATCGAACAATACCCATGCCATGATGAGCGCGGCGGTTGTTACGGCAAATGAGAGTGCATCCCAGGCATCGAATCCACCGTGCGGATCGAGCTCGGCGATATAAAAGGGCGCGTTCTGCAGCTCCTGGAAGTCGAAGGCATGCTGAAACAGCCCCCAGGCCAGGGAATAGGCCAGAAGCAGGGTTCCCAAGCCGGTTGCCGCTGGATGGCGGACCCATCCGGCCAAAGGCCAGCACTGAAACTGCACCAGCAGCCAGAGGGTGGTGACCACGCTAAGGATCACATACATCAGGGAAAAAGGTGATGGGGGCGTGATACCGCCGCCTGCAACATGGAGACCGAGAGGCGCGACGACGAGCGCGGAGAGGGCAAGAATCAGCAGGCTGACGAGGCCCTTCGTGGGCTGCCCGAGACGTGACAGCCACAGGGGATAATCGTAATGCCACACCAGGCTCAACACCATATGCATCGGAGTCGTGCAGATCACGGTAAAGGCGACCCAGCTGCCAAAGGTTTCGGCATCGAACAGACTGCAGATGAACAGTGAAACCGGAATGCAGATCAGGGTCGAAAGTCCGCCCAGCAGAGGTTGTGCGATCGTACGGTAGCTCATGTATCCATCGGGTATCGTCGGGGCAGGCGTGACCGGGTCGCCGTCGGCGACCCAGGGCGCTGGATCAGAACCAGCGATTGATATAGACCAGGTGTGGCCAGGCAGTCAGCAGCACCAGCACGAACACCATCATCAGCGCGAAGGGCATCGCACCGATGAAGACATCGCCAAGGGTTATGCGCTGATCGTCCAGGCAGCCCTTGATTACGAAGCAGGCCATGCCCAGGGGGTGTCAGCAGGCCGACCTCGACGGCGATGACCGTCAGGATACCGAACCAGACCGGGTCGGCGCCAAAGCCCAGCATGATCGGCAGGAACAGCGGCACCATGATCAGGATGATGGACACCGAGTCGATGATCGTGCCCAGCAGCAGTACCACGGCGACATAGAGCAGCAGTACGAGCAGGAAGCTGTCGGTTGCGGACTGCATCAGGCTGGCAATTTCCACCGGGACGCCGGCAATGGCGAGCGCACGGCTGTACATGGTTGCGGCGATGATCAGAAAGCAGACGGATGCGGTGATATGCCCGGTTTCCAGCAACACGCGCCAGAAACCACGGAGGCTGAGCTTCCTGCGGACGATGGCCAGAGCCAGGGCACCCAGGGCGCCCACGGCACCGGCTTCGGTCGGGGTGAAGATGCCACCGTAGATCCCCCGAGTACGACAAAGATCAGAGCGGCCAGGGGCAGCAGTTTCACCAGAATGGTGCCGGCCGATTGGACCGGCGGCTCGGTGTCCGGTGCCTGGGACTCGACAAACCGACCGGAGCGGTCGTAGACGAAGGATGGCAGAAAATAGGCCATGCCGATGATGCCCAGGCAGTAGACCACCGACAGCAGTATGCCCGGGCCGATACCGGCAAAGAACATCATGCCGATCGATTGCTCCGTGAGTATCGCGAAGATGATCAGCAGAATACTGGGTGGAATCAGCATCCCCAGTACCGAGCTGCCGGCGACGGTTCCGACGGCGAAGCGCGGGTGATAGCCCAGGCGCAGCATTTCGGGTACCGCAACGCGGGTGAAAACGGCCGCCGAAGCGATCGAGACGCCGGTCACCGCGGCGAATACGGCGTTGGAGCTGACCGTCGCCAGCCCGAGGCCGCCGCGGATCCGGCGCAGAAAGTAATCGCCGACGTCATAGGCATCGCGCCCGACGTCGGATACGCTCATGATCAGCCCCATCAGTACGAAAAGGGGGATGACGGCAAACGTCTGGTCGGCGATGCTGTCCGCTGCCGACAACGTCAGCAGCTTGACAGCCAGCATCAGGTTGCCCTTGAGCACGACCACGAGTCCGAAGGAAACCAGGCTGAGCGCAATTGCCACGTACATGCCTGCATAGATCAGTGCCACTATGGCGACAACCGACAGCAGGCCCAGTTCAAGTCCAGTCATACTGGTAATCCCGTAGTTAAGAGGCTCACTGACCGGCGCTCCGAATCGCTTTGAGATGACGTAGCGCAAGCACGAAGAACTGAATCGATGCCAGGGTGGCGCCGATCAGGAGTATGGCTTCGAGCGGCCAGGTGGGCGCCGTGAAGATGCCGATATTGCCCTTGTAGTAACCGGCGTTCCAGGCATCGATCAGCCGTGGCGCCTGACCGTAGACGATGATGGCCAACACCAGGCCACCGGCCAGGTCGAAGGCAGCGCGCAGTGCCAGGTTCAGGCGCCGGGCCCGGCGCTCCAGTAGACCCAGAAGGGTGTCGGAGCGGGTCAGGCGGCCGGCTGCGATCGCGTGGGCCAGTTGCAGGTAGACGACGGCGACGATGCCCATTTCCGTCAGTTCGAGAGTGCCGTCCAGCGGCGTATCGGCGAGCCAGCGGCCGAAGACATCGAGGTTCACGATTACCATCATTGCCAGCACGATAACGGCGCCGAGGGTATCCATGCCAACGACCATTGGCGTCAGCAACTTCGTCGCCTGACGGTTGTTCGGAAGCGGCTCAGCCGCTTCGGAATCCTGGGTAGATTGCTTTTTCATAAGCTGATTCCCGTTCGCAACGGAAGGCGCTATTCCTGGTCCCACTGGCGGGCGATGGGCTGATCGGCCTCGCGCATGGCGTTCATGTAGTCGGTCAGAATCGCCTTGCCGGGGATGCCCTGGGCTTCCATCTGTTCGGCCCATTCCTGCGCCAGATTCGGCAGTGTCTTAGCCCATTGCAGTCGTTCGGCATCATCGATGTTGGTGACGGTACCGCCCTTGGACTTGAAGGTCTCAATCGCCACCTCGCCCAGTTCACGGGCAAAGTTGCCAAGATCCACGCCATACTGTTTTGCGGCTGCCTGCATCGCATTTTTGACTTCATCCGGCAGGCGATCCCAGGCCTGCTGATTGACGTTGATGGTATAGGTATTGGCGCCACCGAGATTGGCATTGAAGTAATAGGGGCAGACCTCGTAAAACTTGAGCGAGACCACGGATTCGCCCCAGACCAGCATCGCATCCATCACGCCGGTTTCGACCATCTGATAAAAATTGCCCAGACTCCCGGAGACCCCGACTGAACCTACCGGCTGCACCCAGCGCAGATTGGGACCGATACCTCCGACTTTCAGGCCTTCGAAATCACTGAGCGACTCGATCGGCTTGGCGGAACAGAGGACGTAGTTGTCGGCGATGCCGCTGGCGGACAGCGTCACCTGATTGAAGCGATCCCAGGTTTCATTGAACGCCGGATATTTTTCCACCAGGCCGTCGAGCACCTTGTGGATCAGCACCAGGTCAGTGGTCGTGAAAGGGGTGACATAGCCGATCTTGTACAGCGGAATCTTGTCGCTGTGAATCGCCGTGACGATGACGCCGACATCGGCCAGCCCGACCTCCAGCGCTTCCAGCTCACCGCCGGGCTTGGCCAGGGTGCCGGAAAAGGCCTCCTGCCAGTTCACCTTGTAGTTGCCGGTTTCGGCCAGCCGGGCGTCGACGCCGGGCATGAAGCTCTCCTGCAGCAGCTTGACCGCGGCCACGGTCGGCGAGAAGCCCGACACGATGCTCAGGTCGATCTCTTCGGTCGCCTGGGCGGACGGCATGTGCAGCGCTGCCAGGGCGGCCAGCGACAGGGCGGCGCCGCCGAGAAAGTTGCGGAATCGGTTCTTAAAATTAACGCTATGGGTCTTCGGAGTCATAGGTGTTCCCTTTATTGTTGTATCGTATTGGTGCTGATCGTCGGATGGCGCCTGTTCAAGCTGGCTGATCAGACATCGATCCAGGATTGGGCATTGACGCGGACGCGGTGATCGATGCGGGTTTCCCGCTCGATCGTCTGCTCGACAAAGCAGCCCTTGCGGGCGGCGTTGACGAGCTCGACGATGCGCGCGTCTTCGCTGTCTGGCGACCGGACATCGATGTCGATCGCAAAGCCAATGGGCTGACCCTCGTACGGAAATCCTTCACCGGCATAGGCTTCCCAGTGGGCATCGCAGGTCACCATCACATCGTCGACCTTGATCTTCATGCGACGGCTGAACACCCTTATCTGGGTCATCAGGCAGCCGACCAGGCCGGTCAGGAAAAACTCGAGCGGGGTCGGCGCCGTACCTTCGCCGCCCTGGAACCGGCCCTCGTCGGTGGCCAGCGTATTGATGGTCTGAAACGGCTCGATCGCCTTGACCGTCACCTCGTTTCGCAGCTTGCCGACACAGGTGCCGGTGGAGCTGAACTTGACGTCGAACAGCGGTTTTTCTCGCATCTTGGGCCTCTTGTGCAATCGTTTGCATATACATGAGATCATGCCTCTATGGAAAAGTCAAGCGCCGCTTGTTGGCGGTATAATAAGGCGTATAAGATGTAAAAGGAGGTAATTCTGTACAGGACGAGAAGCTTTTCGGATTTATTATTAACCCGGCTGACAAATACATCCGCTTACCAAGAAGCCGTAGGAGCCCGGTCTCCAGGCGAATTGGGCATCTGCCCAGCTTCATTCGCCCGCGGAGCGGGCTCCTACAGACAATACTGCAACCGATGATGTTATACGTAAGCGCCTGGTTCCTGAATGATGAAGATCTGTATATAAACCTATTTGCATGCCAGGTTAGTAACATGGCTGACAAATAGGTTCCCTACCTATTTTGTCAGTCACGCCACAAAAGCGGGCGCAGGTGCGCGGACATGCTGGTTTCCGTGGCGCTCGCATTGGCCTGCGGCCAATGATGAAACGTCCCTGTTTCATGTATTAATCAGCCGGGTTAATAATAGAAAACTGTCTGATTTACCTCTCGGTAAATTAAAGCTTTATTGCGCGGCCTTCGCGTAGGGACTGTCCGCACGCGAGAGCGACTTCAAGGGCGCGTCGTCCATCCTCCTGGTTAACGCTGGGCGGTATATTGGATTCCAGAGATGAGATAAATTCCGCTATTTCCTGCTCGAATGACTGGGCGTAGCGCTCCAGGAAGAAGTGCTTGAGCAGTGGCTTGGCATCGGTGGCTTCCGCAGTCGAGTGGCTGAGCAGGATGTCCCGCTGGTTCTGGGTCTGCAGCATGCCGCCCGAACCAAAAACCTCGATCCGCTGATCGAATCCATAAACGGCCTTGCGGCTGTTGTTGATATGACAGAGTACGCCGCTTGGCATCTTGAGCGTCGTCATCGCCGTATCGACATCACCGGCCTTGCCGATGCCTTCGTCCACCAGACAGCTGGCGCTGGTGAAGACCTCTACGGGCGTCTCGCCGGTGATCCAGCAGGCCAGGTCGATATCATGGATGGTGCTGTCGCAGAAGTAGCCTCCGGAGCGCTCGATGTATTCGATCGGCGGTGGCGCCGGATCGCGGCTGGTCAGCAGCACCATGTTGAGTTTGCCGATCTTGCCCTCGACCACCTGGGCCCGCAGTGCTGCAATGGTGGGATCAAAACGACGATTGAATCCCACCATGAAGGGCACCCGGTGCTCCTCTACCAGGGCGATACACTGATCCACCCGCTCGAGGCTGAGGTCGATCGGCTTTTCGCAGAGAATGGCCTTGCCGGCCCGGCTGACCTGGCTAATGATCTCCAGGTGAGTATTGGTCGGCGAACAGACAATAGCGGCGTCAATGTCCGAGTGCTGCAAGCAGTCATCGAAAGACGCAAATGCCTGTCCACCGTATTTGTCCGTCAGTCTTTTCGCTGAAGGGAGATTCGGATTGATCACGCCTACCAGCTCGGCGTTCGGATTTCTGGTAATAATCTGGCAATAGAGATCGCCCATCCGGCCAGAACCAAATAAACAAAAACGTATCATAAGTCACTCCTGGGCCGGCTAAACCGGCAGCCGTTTATAAGCGTTTTTATTGCCAGTCTTCGATAATCATCTGGGCGCCTTTCTCGCCGATCATGATCGATGCCGCATTGGTGTTGGCCGAGACGATGGTTGGCATTATGGAGGCATCGATGACCCGCAGGCCCTTGAGACCTCTGACACGAAGCCTGGGATCGACGACGGCCATATCGTCAACCCCCATCTTGCAGGTACCCACACAGTGTAACAACGACAGTCCGTTCTGGCGGCAGTGCTCGAGCATTTCCTCGTCGCTTTCGCAATCGAGTCCCGGCAGGATCTCCTCGGCGACAAAGTCGCTCATCGGGGCTGTCTGCGAAATCTTCCTGGAATGTCTCAATCCCGCAATAATCGCTTTCTTGTCCGCCTCCGATTCCAGAAAGTTGAACGATATCGCCGGAGGTTCTTCGGGGT
Organism: Marinobacterium aestuariivivens; assembly: GCF_042661465.1. Classification (NCBI taxonomy): domain Bacteria; kingdom Pseudomonadati; phylum Pseudomonadota; class Gammaproteobacteria; order Oceanospirillales; family Oceanospirillaceae; genus Marinobacterium; species Marinobacterium aestuariivivens. The sequence continues at coordinate 4,696,802 of NZ_JBHSWE010000001.1, forward strand.
CGCTGGAGCGTACATGTACGCTGCCTCTGGCATCGGGGCGAATATGCTCGGCGAGGATGGTGAATCCGGAAAACGGTCTTGGCTGCAGATCTTCACCGGTACACCAGGACATGAATGTAATCATCATGTCCGGCCGTCCGATCTCCTCGGACGTGGTGATGAAGGTGTTGGAATAGTTGCCGTTGCTGGCCATGGGACCGCTCTTGAACAACAGGTAGCGCATCATCGCGGCGCCGCCTTTGAATATATTGTTATAGAGGTCGTTCACGGTCACCGGTTTGGTGGACTTGAACTCCAGGCCGACGCCAAAATGATCCTGCAGATTCTTTCCCACGCCTGGCAGGTCATGTGTGACCGGAATACCTTTTTCCTTCAAGATCTCCGAATCTCCGATGCCGGAAAGTTCCAGCACTTTAGGGGAGTTGAAGGTTCCCGCACTGACGATAACCTCTTTTCTGGCCGAAACAAGGTAGTTGCCGTCCTTGTCTCTGTACTTGACGCCGCAAACTTTGCCGTTATCGACTACGATTTGCTCTACGAGGACACCTGTCTGTACCTTGATGTTCCTTCCCATGGTGCTTTTCAGGTAGGCATCGGCAGTGCTCCAGCGCCGGCCGTTTTTTGTGTTGACCTGTACGTAGCCGGTGCCGAGCTGGGTTTCCCCGTTGAAGTCGTTATTGTACGGCGACCCCAGTTTGTGGGACGCCTCATGAAAGGCGTCCCCCAACTCGTAGGTGGAAGGCAGGTCCGATATCCAGAGCGGGCCCCCCGTTGCATGGTACTTGCTTGGGCCTCGCTCCTGGTGTTCGGACTTCTTGAAAAAGGGCAATACGTCCTCGAACCCCCAACCCTCGCAGCCCAGATCTCGCCAGCCATCGAAATCTTCCGGTTGTCCCCTGACATAGATCATGCCATTGATGGAGCCGGATCCGCCAAGCACCTTCCCTCTGGGCTGAAACAGCTTGCGGCCGTTCAGGTTGGGTTCTGGTTCGCTCTCGTAGCACCAGTTGACCGAGGGGTTGGAGTAGAGCTTGGCATACCCCAGCGGAATATGGATCCAGGGGTTGCTGTTTTTGCCGCCGGCTTCAAGTAACAGTACCGAATGACCGGCTTCGCTCAATCTTCCCGCCACTACACAACCAGCGGAACCGGCTCCAATGACAATAAAATCGTAGTTATTCTCATTCGGTTTCATTGTTGTCTCTCCAATAAATGCGTCTGGACCCTGCCGGCACTAGGGGGGATCATATAATATGTTCGCGATCTGAACTTTATTTTTAGGATGTGAAAATAGGAAATATGACGTTAGTTATCTTACTCATGATCGTGCTCGTTCGCCGGCTAAATTTAGCAACCAGTTTGATGGCAGAAAAGCAGTGATAATGAATGCTTCAGAATAATAGCGTCCGTAACTGTATTTATATGCCGCTAGTGATGTTGCAGATTTATTTGAAAATATTTCAGGGCTCGTCTGTGTATTGCAAGGTGCCAGTCAGGCACCCTGCATGCGGCAACAGTTACCAGGTCGGGCGCTCGAACTGCTCGACGTTTTCCGCGGTGATTTTCGGAGTTTCGATGGTGTCGATAGCCGGCACCTCGATACCGTTTGCGACCTTGACGGCGGTCTGAATCGCGAGAATGGCATCATCGATCGGCGACTGCTTGTTGGAACCAGTTTCCCAGCCCGCCTTAATCGCATCCCAGCCCTCGCCGAAGAGGTTGCAGGTGACGACCTTGACCTCGCCCGGCTTTTTACCGGCACCCTGGAGGGCGCTGATGACACCAAGGCCCATGCCGTCGTCGAAGGCATAGACGCCGTCAATCTTGTCACCGAACTTGGTCAGGTAGGTCTCCATGACCGTCTGGGCCTTCTCCCGGTTCCATTCAGCCGTCTGGCTGGCCAGTATCTGGATATTGGGGTAAGCGTCTTCCATCCGATCCATGAAACAGTTCTTCCGCAGGATGGACACCGAGTATCCCGGCGTACCTTCAACCACGACGATGTTGCCTTCGCCATTAAGGGCGTCGCCAAGAATCTCGGCGGCTTGACGAGCCTGGGCGCAATCGTCAGGCCCAGTGTGGGCCTTGATGTAGCGACGGCCCGCTTCGCCGATTGGCGAGTTGGAGGTGATCACCGGGATGCCGGCGCGAGAGGCCTGGCGTACCGCCGGAATCAATGCATTCTGCGATGTCGGCCAGAGCACGATGGCGTCGAGATTCTTCGAGACCATGTCCTGAATCTGGTTGAACTGTGTGGCCGGGTCGCCCTGGGGGTCCATCACCGTCGCTTTCAGTCCGAGCTCTCTGGTGTACTGTTCGGCCGCTTCGGCATATTTTGCCTGGTAGGCATTGGAACCCGGGTAGAGGACCGTGATGCCGATACGGGTTTCGGACAGCGGCTTTTTGAGCTCTCCGCCGAGCCAGTCCGGCGCCTCTGCCGCCCGGGCGGGCATAGACAGAATGCCGCTGCAGATTGCACTCAGAAGAAAAACGCGTGCCATTTTATTCTTTATATTCATCGTTGACCCCAATGATGTGTTTCAACTGTTGGAAGACCCGCTTGCCTCGGTGCAAGGAGCTTACGCTATTATCAACATAGAACTCTTTGGCTTTACAATGCTGAAATTGTCCAAACTGGACATCGTTCGGTCCGCCTTCTCTGAAGTACTTCCATCATCATCAACCTATAATTATAGGCAATGGCGAAAAGGGTGTTCAGCAATCCTGAAATTGTCATTTATTGTTGGTGCAAGCTTATGTTTTTTAAACGTTTATGCTCCGACGTGGAAGGCGCTGTCTCGACGTGAAACGGCGGAATGAAATCGAGAATCTGCTTGCTGTCCAGAATGGACAAGTTGCCGCTGTCATTATGGCTGCCACCCGTCTTAGTATGGAGGAACCGCTCCATTAGCTAGTGTTCAATTACAACGATAAATCAGGACCCAATCGATATGGCTATATCAAATAAAAAACGAGATTACCTGCGGAGGCATGGCTTGATGCTTGCCTTTGCGGTCTTTCTGCTCGTTACCTCTCTCTATGCGCCGACCTTCCTGTCGCCCGGCAATATTCTCGATGTGATCCGGCAGGTGTCGATCACCGGAATGATCGCCATTGGCGTGACCTTTGTCGTCATAACCGGACGGCTGGATCTGTCGGTCGGCTCGATGCTGACGCTGCTCACCGTCGTCATGGTCGATCAGCACAATCAGCTCGGCCCTGCCGTGGCAATCGCAATAACGTTGCTGGTGGGCGCGGTGGTCGGTGCACTGAACGGTTTTCTGGTCGGCTACATGAAGTTGAATGCGCTGATCGTGACCCTTGCGATGCTGTCATTTCTGCAGGGAGTCACGCTGTTCTACTCCGGTGGGTCCAACGTAAATGTGGCCGATGCGCAGACGACCTGGTTCCGCTTCTTCGGACGTGGAGACCTGCTGGGCATTCCGACACCGGTATGGATTTTCCTCGGTGCCGCTGTCGTAGCAAGTTTTTTCCTGCTTAAAACCAACTTCGGCCGAGGCATCTATGCCGTCGGCGGTAACGAGACGACCAGTCGGTTTTCCGGCGTCCAGACGCGAAAAGTGGTTTTTTCGGCCTATGTGCTGTCCGGCCTCGCAACGGCGCTGGCGGCTATCATCATGGGCAGCCGGGTGATGGGCGCCCAGAACACCATCGGCCAAGGATATGAGCTGACCGTGCTCGCCGGCATCATTCTGGGCGGTACCTCGCTGATGGGCGGCTCCGGCACCATCTGGCGTACGGTGCTGGGTATTTCGATGCTCGGGTTTGTACAGAATGGTCTGCTGCTGTTGGGCTATCCATATTACGTGCAGTGGCTGGTGACCTGGATGGTAATAATACTTGCGGTATGGGTGGATCTGGCGGCTAAAAGAGGCAGGGTGATCGCATGAGTAAAACAATCAATTCAGCCGAGTTTCAGGGGAGCCTGGTTCAGCCGAAGCCGTTACGTCGCACATTTGTGTTGCTGGCCGAGCAGCATATCTGGGTCTTTCTCGCATTGAGTCTGTTGCTGTTTTCATTGGCTTCACCCTACTTTCTTACCCTGAACAACATGAGTAACCTGCTCACGCAGGCGGCATTTATTGGACTGCTGGCGATTGGTATGACGCTGGTAATGATAAACGGCGAAATCGATCTGTCGGTGGGGGCTACGCTGGCGCTGGCCTGTGCGCTGGCGATCGGCTTGCAGGAAAGCATCGGTGTCTGGCCGGCGGTTCTGGTGGCGCTCTGTTCCGGAGCGCTCATGGGGCTTATCAATGGCACGCTCCTGGCCTTGTCGGGGATGCACTCCTTCATTATCACGCTGGGTGCGCTGATCGGTATCCGCGGGCTTGTATTCATCTATACCGGCGAAAGTGCCCTGATGGTGGAGGATTTCAGCTATACCGAAATCGTAGAGGTCTACCTGGGTCCTTTATCTCTTACAGCACTGATATTCCTTGGTTTGGCGGCACTTTTTCAATGGATGCTGACCTGGACAAAGCACGGCCGGGAGGCCTTTGCAATCGGTGATAATGCGAAGTCGGCTCACGAAGCGGGTATCCGTGTCAAGCGTCATAAGGTTATCAATTTCGTGCTTTGCGGCACGCTGGCGGCGATTGCCGGTATTCTGCTATCCATGCGCCTGGGTACGGCAGAACCCAATGCGGGGAAAATATGGGAGCTCTGGGCGATCATCGCCGTGGTGCTGGGCGGTACCCGCCTGCAGGGCGGCTGGGGCAGTGTCTGGAAAACCGTCGGGGGCGTACTGACGCTGGCGGTACTGCGCAATGGCCTGAGCCTGCTCAATACACCCAACTACATCGAGCTGATGGTGATGGGGGCGGTGCTGGTATTGGCGCTTGTCATCGACAAGGTGCTCGGTTTCGGACATGCGAAGTGAGGCAGAGAGATGACTGAAGTAGTGCTTACAGCTGAGCGAATTACCAAGACATTTACCGGTGTGACCGCACTCAACGATGTCAGCTTCGATATCCATGCCGGTGAGGTTCATGCGCTGATGGGCGAGAATGGCGCCGGAAAATCCACTCTGATGAAGGTGCTCTCGGGGGTCTACCATCCGAATGCCGGGGCGATTCATCATCGCGGAGAGCTGGTGAACTTCAGTTCACCCAGAGACGCACGGGACAGGGGCATATTGCTGGTTCACCAGGAACTCTCGTTGTCGCCGGAGCTGTCGGTGGCAGAAAACGTCTATCTGGGCGCCTGGCCGACAAACCGCTTCGGGGTGCTGAAAAAAGGAATTGCACGAAAAGACCCAGGCCGCGCTTGATTCTCTCGGGTGCAATTTCGGACCGGATGTGCGGGTGGGAACGCTGTCGATCGCCAAGCAGCAGATGGTCGAGATCGCCCGGGTACAGGCTTTCAATGCCAATGTGGTTATCTTTGACGAGCCGACGGCTTCGCTGACAGAAAGCGAGAAAGAGCAGTTGTTCATTGCTATTCGCAGGCTGCGAGAGCGTGGTGTCGGTATCGTCTACATCAGCCACAAGATGGATGAAATATTCGAGATCACCGATCGTATTACGGTGTTGAGGGATGGTGAGGTGCAGGGCACGGTCAATACCAAAGACGTCGATATGGCCCAGATCACCAAGATGATGATCGGTCGCGATCTGGATCAGTTTTTTCACCGGGCCCAGGGTGCCATTGGTCGCGAAATGCTGGAAGTCCGTCATCTCGAAAAAGAGGGCCTGTTCAGCGATATCAACTTTAAGGTCCGCGCCGGAGAAGTGCTTGGCCTCTATGGACTGATCGGAGCCGGTCGATCGGAAGTGGCCGAGACGATATTCGGTGTTCGCCAACCGGATAGCGGCCAGATACTGTTCGATGGCGAGGAGGTGGACTTCGCATCGCCGAAGGATGCGATCGAAAAGGGTATGGCGCTGGTACCTGAGAGTCGCAAGGAGCAGGGGCTGATCCTCGGTATGGGCGGGCGTGTAAACATCACTCTGCCGCATTTGAACCTGTTCTCCAAAATGGGAATCAGTGATACCCGAAAAGAGCTGGAGGTCTTCGATTACTATCGGGAGCAACTGGAAATCAAGACGACGGGGCCTGAGCAGCCGCTTTCCGATCTTTCCGGTGGCAACCAGCAAAAATTCGTCCTGGCCAAATGGCTCTGTGCCGACCCCAAACTGATCATTCTCGATGAACCGACCCGGGGCATCGATGTGGGATCGAAGTCATCCATTCACAAGATCATTGCCGGGTTGGCCGAGAAGGGCCTGGCGGTCATCGTCATCTCGTCCGAGATGCCCGAAGTGATCGGTGTCAGCAATCGCATTCTCGCAATGGCCAATGGCCGGCTGGTCGGTGAGTTCACCGGGGCCGGGATGACCGAGGAAAACCTCATCAATGCGGTTTCGGAGGTTCAATTACAGAGCGAGCCGAAGCCCCCGGTTGTTGATAATCCAAAGATCCATGAATTGAAGAGGACCGTTCAGTGACAGACTCGAACAAAATACTGAATATTGGGATGGTCGGGTCCGGCTTTATGGGCAAATGCCATGCGAACGCCTTCCGATCTTACGGTGGGCTTTTCGATGCACCGGTCACTGTCCAGCTACATACGCTCGCCGATATCGATCAGGCTCAGGCCGATAAGAACGCCCGGGCGCTCGGCTTCGAGCGGGCTACCGGCGACTGGCGAACGCTGGTCGAGGATCCGGATATCGATATTGTCTCGATCACGGCCCCGAATGCCCTTCACGAGGAGATCGCCCTGGCCGCCATTGAACAGGGCAAGGTCGTGTATTGCGAGAAGCCCCTGTCAACCACCTCTGCGTCGGCCGAGAAGATGATGCTGGCGGCGGAAGAGGCCGGCGTCGCCACACTGGTTGGATTCAATTTCCTGCGCAATCCGCTGATTGCCGTCTGCCGGGAAATGATTGCGAGCGGCGAACTGGGGGAGATTATCAGCTTTCGGGGGCGCCATGCGGAAAACTACATGTGCAATCCGGATCTGCCCCATTCCTTCCGTACCAGCACGGCCGGTGGCGGCGCGGTGGCCGATATCGGCAGCCATATCCTATCGATGGCGCGCTACCTGTTGGGGGATATCAGCGAGGTCTCTTCCGTAAACCGCACGGTCTGCCAGAGCAGACCATTGCGCCCGGGCACCAGCGAGCGTGCTCCGGTGGAAGTGGACGATCTGGGCCATGCGCTGGTGAAGTTCTCCTCCGGTGTTGTCGGCAGCCTCGAAGCCAACTGGATGGCCACCGGCCGGACCATGGATCTGTCGTTCGAGATCAGCGGCACCAGGGGTGCGGTGGCTTTTTCCCAGGAACGGATGAACGAGCTGCATATCTGGGAAGCGGGCAAGTCCCCGGGGTTCGACGGTTTCAAGAAGATCGAAGCCGGGCCTGACCACTTCCCGTACGGTAACTTCTGTCCTGCACCGGGCCACCACCTGGGCTTCAATGATCTCAAGGTGATCGAAGTCGCGCAGCTGATCGATATGCTGATCGAGGGCGAAAAGAACTTCACCGATTTTCGCGAGGGCTACCGGGTGCAGTGCACGGTCGATGCCATACACCGCTCGGCATCCAGTGGCGGCTGGGAAAGGGTAGAGGGACTCTGAGTCTGCCGGATGGCTGCACCAAGGGGGCATTCACGGATGCCCCCTTATGTTTTTGATTCATCTGCCGCCTACCTGGATGATCTCTCTGGGTTCGGGAGCGGGTCGCCCGAACTCATGCTGTCCGGAAAATGGTCGCGGGTTACCAACCTGCCGCCTGATACTCAATAGTGACCATGGCTTCTCATCAGGCTGTCGACACGTTTCTGGGCGTTTTTCAGCGCCCTGTCGATACTGGCTTCGCCCTTCAACATGGGATGTATCTCTTCGCCAACGATATGAACGATATCGTTGAACTCGGGAATGGGCGGTCGCGGCCAGAGTTGGAGTTGGCCCTTCTTTTCCATGTTATCGAGCTGTACGATGATTTTGCTCAGCGCCCGGACCTCTGGGTCGGCACTGGTCGAAAAACGTGGGCTCGAAAGGCTGCCGCTCTGCGCATACCACTTCATCAGCTCAGGACGGGTGAGATATTTCATCATCTTCCAGGCTTTGCTGATGCGATCATCCGTCTGGTTCGTGGGAATGGCCAGTGAAAAGCCGCCAATGGGCGAGACTGTACGGGCGCCCGGGCCATGAGGGTGGGGTATATAGCCGACCCTGCCGTGGGCGGGGCTGGCTTCATCAAACTCGAACATCCCCCTCGAATCGACCAGCCGTAGGTCATGGCGGCTTTGCCCTCCGAGAACAGCTGGATTCGCCGGTCCCAGTTGCACGCAAGGCTTTCAGGGTGGGCATAGTCAAGTAGCTGCAGGAGAAACTCGGCGCTTCGATAGCCGGCTTCGCTCTCTATCTGGGGGCGATAGTTCTCGTCCTTCAGGTTGCTGACATCGAAATCCTTGCCGAGCCTGGGCAGCTTTATGATCGGGAATCCAAAATCGGCCAACGTCTGAATGAAGGTATGACCTACCGGCGTCCCCGGCCCATAGTTCATCACTATACCGCTCAACTCCGGCTCGAAACGGTGCAGGTTTTTAGCGGCAGTCAGGACGTCATCGGTGCATTCAGGTACACTGAGGCCGGCTTTATCGAACAGGTCGGTGCGATAGAACAGCAGTTCTGCCGTGGGTTGAATCGGCAAAGCGTAGTGTTCACCGTTGTAACCTGAGCCTTTCCAGGCGGTGCTGTGGAAATCGGAGTGGCGATATTTCTCATCGGCAATCATTTCGTTGAGAGGCAGTACGATACCGGACTCCGCAAGTTCGCCCAGCCAGGGAATATCCAAGGCGACAATGTCGTATTTTGACTCGGCACGTTGAGAGTTTAGAATAATTTCATCGTGAAGCTCATCAAGGGACAGGTTAATAATTTCCAGCTTTCCTCCACAAAACTCATTGAGGTTTCCGGAGAAGTCGGCGAGTGATTTGAATGTAGGATCCGACGGGCTCAGGATTCGCAGTACCCGGTCGTATCCTATACCTTCCTCCATAACACTGGGGAATGGTAGAATGCTCGGGGTCATATAGGAACCACCGAAATAAAAATCGCCAGCGGCGCTGTCGTCGGCAGAAAAACCAAAGGTATTGCCAATATGAGATTTAAGCTGAAAGGCGAACTTCTCGAATAGTTCTATCAGCTTTGAGGTGGGGTGAAGCGAATAGGACTTTCCGGTTCTTGAGCGTGAGCGCTTTAACAACAGACCTTCTTCAAGTAATTCATTGATTCTTCGGATTGCCGTACCGTATGGCACTTCGGCCGCCAGGGCGAGTGAGGTATTGGTAATCAGCTTTCCTTCGTAGTGGCGTCTCAAGGCGAAGGAAATAAGGTTCCATCGGGGATCGACCATCGCGAGTGGAACTTCCTTATCTCCCAGTTTTCTGGTTGTATCGACAAAATCGAGGACTCGAACAAGCTCTTCTCTTGTCATAGTTATTTCACTCCATAAATGGAATGGTCGTGATGGCGTCGATGTTTTTTGGCTGAAAACAAATAATCTCAGCCTGATCTACGGAGACTATTATTAACCCGACGAACAACTACATTATAGGCCGGATTATTAGTCCGGCTTACAAAAAAACATCATCAGGCGGAGAGATTCTGGGAAGCTGTAGGAGCCCGCTGCGCCCGGAGACCGGGCTTCTATCAAACGCGCGGGCTAATCCCGCCGCGGGCCCTGTCCGGCCATATACTGGGATACAGCGACGCACAAAGCAGGCTCGGAATGAGCCTGCTTTGCACGCCAAGTCAATCATAAAGGGGCTTGAGCTCGTTACGCACTAGCCTGAAGCTGGCTCGACTTCTCGAACGAAATCGCACGCACCAGGTCGTCTTCGGTGACTTCGCTGTCGAGGAACTCGCCGTTGATGCGGCCGTTGTACATCGCCAGGATGCGGTCGGAGACGCCGAGCACCTCCGGCATCTCCGACGAGATCACCAGTACCGCATAGCCGGATTTGGCCAACTGGCGGATCAGCTTGTGGATCTCGGACTTGGAGCCGACGTCGATGCCGCGGGTTGGCTCGTCGAGGATGAGCACCTTGGGATGGGTCGCCAGCCATTTGCCGATTACGACTTTTTGCTGGTTGCCGCCGCTGAGGTTGCCGACCTTCTGGGCGCCGCTGGGCGACTTGATGGCCAGCTCCTCGGCGTATTTATCGTAGATCTTGGATTCTTCCGTCCGGCTCAGCACGCCACCACTGGCAACATGCTGCAATACGGCCATGGTGATGTTGTCGCGGCAGCTCATACCGAGCACCAGCCCCTGTTCCTTGCGGTTTTCGGGCACCAGGGCCAGGCCGTTCTTGACGGCATCGGTCGAGTTCTTGATATCGAGCCGTTTGCCTTCGAGCAACACTTCGCCCCCGGTCGGGGTACGAAGGCCGAAAAGCGTCTCGGCTATTTCGGTGCGGCCCGCGCCGACGAGGCCGTACATGCCGAGCACTTCGCCCTTGCGAATGGAAAAGCTGATATTCTCGAACAGGCTGCCACAGCTCAGGTCCTTGACCTCGAGTACCTTGTCGCCGAATTCAGCGGCGTCGATATTGCGGCTGGTATCGAGACTGCGGCCGATCATCAGCCGGGTGATCTCGTCTTCGTCGGTTTCCTTCGTTTCGACGGTACCCCGGTAGCCGCCATCTCTCAATACCGTGATCCGGTCGGACAGGGTGAAAATTTCGTCCATGCGGTGCGAAATATAGACGATCGCCACACCCTGGGCCTTGAGGTCATGGATGACGTCGAACAGGACGAACTTCTCGGTATCGGTCAGTGACGCCGTCGGCTCGTCGAAGACGACGATTTTCGGTGTAAACACCAGCGCCCGGGCGATCTCGACCATGTGCTTTTTCGCGATCGACAGCCTGGAGACCTTGTCCTTCGCGCTGAAGTTGCATTTCAGGCGCTTCAGGATCGCATCGGCGTCACCGTAGAGCTTGTTCCAGTCGACCCTGTTGGGCCATTTTCTCGGCAGATAGCCCAGGAAGATGTTTTCGGCCACCGTCATCTCCGGCACCAGCGACAGCTCCTGATGGATCAGCAGGATGCCCTGGTGCTTGGCATCCATCGGGTTGTCCATCTTGATGGGGCGTCCCTCGAGGTAGATTTCCCCGGCATCGGCCTTGTGAATACCGGCCAGTACCTTCATCAGGGTGGACTTGCCGGCGCCGTTCTCGCCGAGCAATGCATGAACCTCGCCCTTGTGCACCCCGAAGCTGACATCGTCCAGCGCGACGACCGAAGGCGGAAAGGTCTTGGTAATGCCCTCCAGGGACAGAATCGGCGGCGTGCCGGCCGCATGCACACCATAATTTTCGATGGAATCCAGGTTGTTCATACGTTCAACTCCTGCTCGGCATTGCGGTTCACTTGCCGGTCGATGAAGAGCACGGCGATCAGGATGGTGCCCATGATGACCAGGACATAGAAAGAGGGCACCTGCAGCAGATTCATGCCGTTGCGCAGTATGCCGATGGCGATGACACCGCCGAAGGTGCCGACGATGCTGCCGGCGCCACCGGTCAGCTTGGTGCCGCCGAGCACGATCGCGGTAATGGCCCAGAGTTCGAAGTCCCGGCCGAGGTTAGGGGTGGCGGCGCCCATCTGGGTCGACAGGGTAATGCCGGCCAGGGCGGCGAAAAAGCCGCCGAGCATGAAGTTGATCACCATATGGGGGCCGACGCGTATGCCGGCGTCGATGGCGGCCTGACGGTTGCCGCCGACCGCATAGGTATTACGACCGTGAACCGAACGCGACAGGACCCAGTGCATAATGGCGGCGAGGACCACGAACATTATCGCCAGGGTGGGGATGCCGGCGATACTGCTGACGCCGAAATCGGAGTAGGCGAAATCGCTGGCATAGAAGGATTGTTCTTCGGTGTAGACGAATACCAGGCCGCGCACGCCGATCATGGCACCCAGGGTGACGATGAAGGCATCGACGCCGGTTTTCCAGACGATCATGCCGTTGAGGGCGCCCAGTACCACGCCGCTCAGCAGGCCTACGGCGACGGCCAGCGGGATGCCGAGTGACGACTGGAGATCGACCGCCAGGCACGCCGCCAGGGCCAGCACGGCACCGACCGACAGATCGATGTTGCCGTTAATCATGATGAAGGTCAGGCCCAGTGCGATCAGGCCGATGGTCGAGGTCTGGACGAGGATATTCTTGAAGTTGCCGATATCGAGAAAATGCTCGGTGCTGAGACTGAATACGACGATACAGGCCGCCACGAACAGCCAGATGGGCTGCTCGATGACGAGAGATTTGGCTTTGTGGGCTAGGGTGGTCATTTAAAGGCTCCCCATGACTCTTGTTAGATCAGGAAAAGGATGTGAAGATCTTGCCGCGGGTCGAGGCGATATCGAGCCAGACCGCCAGGATGATCACCGCCCAGGTCACGAGCCACTGGGCGTAGTAGGGGTAACCCAGCAGCAGCAATCCGTTCTGAATGAAGCTGAGGATCAGGACACCGATGATGGTGCGGGTGATGCTGCCCGAGCCTCCGAGCAGGCTGGTGCCGCCCAGGATGACGCCGGCCAGTACCAGCAGTTCGTAACCCTGGCCTACATTGTTCTGCGAGCCCATCACGCGCGAGCCCAGGATAATGGCGGCACAGGCGGTGGTGAAGGCCGACAGCAGGTAGGTGCTGAACACCATGCGATTGCGGCGGATGCCGGAAAAGACCGCGGCCGCCGGGTTGCCTCCCACCGAAAAGACTTTTCGGCCATAGGTGGTCGCTTTCAGCACGAATTCGGCGATCAGCGCCAAGCCGAGAAAAATGATGACCGGGACCGCTATGCCCCAGAGGTAGCCGCGACCGAAGAAGGCAAACCAGGTACCTTCCTGATTCTGGATATCGACGTTCTGGCCGCCGGTATAGATCAGGGTGATGCCCTGAATGGCCGATAGCATCCCCAGGGTCACGATCAGCGAGTTAAGCTTCAGGTAGCCGATCAGATAGCCGTTGACCGCACCGATCAGCAGTGCGAAAACCAGCATCAGGCCGATGGCGCCGGTCGGGCCGATCTTGTCGTGGAGGTCCACCACCAGAACGGTACAGAATGACAGCAGTGAACCGACGGAAAGGTCGAGGTTGCCGCCGATCACGACGATGGTGACACCTATCGCGATGGTGCCGATGATGGAGGCCTGGCGTATCACCGTCATGAAGTTGTCGGTGCTCAGAAACCGGTCGGAGAAAATGGAAAAGACGACCAGGAAAAGCACGAAGGCGACCAAAATGCCCTGTCGGGCCAGCAGCTGTGAGTATTTTTTTGCCAGGCTTCGCTCACCGCCTGTTTTTATTTCACTGATAGTATCGCTCATGGCACTTGTCCTCGTCATGTGCTTTACCCCTTGAATTTTAAACCTAGGCTAAAATGACCCTGCCTTACAAGTCGCCTTGTAAGGCAGGGATTCTTGCTTTACTTAATGGTGCGTTAAGCCGGATTTAGAAGACGGGTTTGTCGAACTCGGACATGTTGCTCTGGGTAATCTTCGGGGTATCGAAGTAGTTGAGCTTGGGCACTTCGTTGCCGTTGATCACGTCGATGGCGGTCTGCAGGGCGGCTTTGGCATCGTCGACAGGGGACTGGTAAACGGAGCCGTAGTACTCACCGCGCTCCATGGCTTCGTAGCCGACGGCGAAGTTGGTTGCACCGATGAAGGCGATCTCACCGGCGCGGCCGGCTGCCTTGGCGGCGTTCAGCGCGCCCACGCCCATGTTGTCGTCACCCGCATAGACGCCGTCGATTTTGTCGTACTTGGTGAGGAAGTTCTCCATGACGCGCTGTGCCTTTTCGCGGTTCCAGTCGCCGGGCTGCGTTTCCATGATCTTCACCCCCGGGCAGGCTTCGGCCAGACGATCCTCGAAGCCTTGCTGACGCTGAATCGCGGTGGTGTAGCCCGGCTGGCCGGAAATCTGCACGATCTGACCCTCGCCATTCAGTGCCTCGCACATCATTTCGGCCGAATACTCGCCCTGGGTGATGTTGTTGGGGCCGGAGAAGGCGGCAATGAACTCCTGGCCGGCATCGGCGATATTGGAGTTGGTGACGATCACCGGAATACCGGCCTGGTGTGCCTGGCGCACCACCGGTACGACAGCCTGGCCATTGGTCGGCCAGATGATGATCGCGTCGACCTTCTGCTGGATCAGGTCCTGCAGCTGGGCGATCTGGCGGGCGACATCGCCACCGGCGTCGAGCACAACGGTTTCCAGGCCGTCGGTATTGGCGGCCGCCTCCTTAAACGCCTTTTCATAGGTTGTCTGATAGCTGTCCACGCCGACATTGTTCTGGGTAATGCCGATCTTCATGTCTGCAACGGCAGAGCCGGCCAACAGAGCAGAGCCCAGCAGGGCGAAAGAGGTGGTCTTCAGTGCATTCTTCATTTTTGCTGTTTCCTCAGGGTTATTGTTATGGCTGGTAATTGAGAGCCACTACAGGCTGGTGCAATTTCCTTGAAGACTTCATAAGCGGGAGCATCGTTGTGCAGGCCTATGCAAACGATTGCACCATATCTGACAGATACTGTCAAGGGTAATTTGAAAACACGAACCACGGGAAAAATCGATCGGATGTCGGGGCGGGAGTGATCATCGTTTATAAGAAAAACAATAAGTTGAAATACCTGGTTGCCGTTTGGCGTCCTGCATGTCACTACTGACTATCGATCGGACAGGGTTGCGGCCAGGTTTTATGGTGCTAGGGCTGATTTTGGAGCGGCAGTAAAAAAGAGACCCCGAAAGGAATATATACCGGGGTCCCGTAGCCAAAGGCGAAGGGCTCAATCGGAGCTGTTGGAAAGCAACGTATAAACGTTGACGCAGGTTTCGCCTCGCCCGACGGGTGCTGTTGTCGAGCTCAGCGAGACCGGGGTACCCCTCCGGGCGTAACCGGAGGGGCAGAGACTTACTGAACGACCATGCCGCCGTCGATCATCAGCAGCTGGCCGGTCATGTAGTCGGACTCGGAGCTGGCCAGGAAGCTGGCGGTACCGACAACGTCTTCCGGATAGGAGTAGCGCTTGAGCAGGATCATGTCCTCGGCCAGCTTGTCCATCGACTCGCCCGCCTTGTCGAACTTGCCGATGGCGACCAGGTCCTTGTCCAGCTGTTCCCAGAGTTCGGTGCGCACGACGCCGGGGCCATAGCCGTTGACGGTGATGTTGTGCTGCGCCAGCGCCTTGGCACCGCCGTTGATCATCGCCAGCACGGCGTGCTTGCTGCAGGCGTAGGGGACGACATCGTCGAACGCCTGGCGGGACAGAATGGAACCGACGTTGATGATCTTGTAGGGCTCGTCCTGCTTGCCCTGCTTGATCATCTGCTTGGCCGCTTCCTGCATGCCGATCAGGCAGCCCAGGGCATTGACGTTCATGATCTGGTGCCAGTTCTCTTCGGTCACGTCGCAGAACATCATCGGCTTGTTGATACCGGCGTTGTTGAGCATCACGTTGAGGCTGCCGAAGGCTGCGACGGTGGCATCGATGGCGGCCTTGACCTCTTCGCGCTTGGTGACATCGACCTTGGCGGCAATGGCTTCGCCGCCGTTGGCCTTGATACGGTCAACGACCTCATTGCAGCCATCCAGGTTGATGTCGGCCACACAAACCTTGGCACCCTGCGCGGCATAATGCTCGGCTACTGCGGCGCCCATGCCCCGGGCGGCACCGGTAATGACGACGTTCTTGCCTTGCAGTCTTGTCTTATCCATCGAAAGTTCCTCACTGGTTATTGTTTCAATCTGTGAATGACAGACGGTTTCTTGGATACGTAGTGTCGTTTTTCGCAGGGGTATGAGCGGTCTATACGCCTGGAGTGCAAACGATTGCACCATGTTGTTGGGCGTTTTGTCAACCATGTTTGTGCAGGTTTTTCAGCTTCTTTGTGTCCGGCATTCAGAACAGGCAGGAATAAAGATATAAGGATGTGGGGCGATAGCGCCGCTCTGGCTGGCTGTCGCCGGATGAATTTTCTGCCTGTCCATGACTTGACATTACCTGGCAACGTGTGGTGCAATCGATTGCATTCAGGGTCTGGCGGGGTTTCCCCCTGGCTCCTGGCAGTTGACGGTCACGGCTTTGCCCTGTTGGACAAGCTCGATATCTGCAGGGCCTTTTTACTTTTCGACACCGCAAACGATTGCGTTGTCGGCGCAACCAGAATCAAATAATCAAGGTGAAGCGATGGACATTATCAAGCCCACTGAGCCCCAAATTATTCTTCCCGATGATATCGATCCCAGGTGGGACTGGAGTCGCCCGATTCCGTCCCCGGGTCGGTCCGCGGTAGACTTCGAGGAGCGGGTCGATTTCCGTCGCCTGCATCGCTATCGCACCGGACGTGCCCGTCAGGCGCTGGCCAACTCCAGCCTCGGTGCCATTCTTTGCTTCGATAACAACAACATCCGCTATCTGACCAGCAGCGTGATCGGCGAGTGGTCGCGCGACAAAATCTGTCGTTACACCCTCTTTACCGGCAACTCCGAGCCGTACCTGTGGGATTTCGGTTCGGCTGCCGCACATCACCGGCTGTTTGCGCCCTGGCTTGAAAAGGAACACTGTCACGCCGGCATGCTTGGTCTGCGCGGCTCGGTCAGCGAGAAGGCTGGACTGTTCAAGCGCGCCGCCAAGCAGATAGCGGACCTGCTGCGCCATGAAGGGGTCGCCGACCTTCCGCTCGGTGTCGACGTCGTCGAGCCGCCGATGTTCTTCGCCCTTCAGGCAGAGGGACTCACCGTGGTCGATGCCCAGCAGGTGATGCTGGATGCGCGCGAAATCAAGAGCATGGACGAGATTATCCTGCTCAATACGGCGGCGTCGATGGTCGATGGCGCCTATCATCTGATCGCCGAGAACCTGAAGCCCGGTGTGCGCGAGAACGATATGGTCGCCCTGGCGAACAAATTCCTCTACGAGCAGGGGTCGGACGATGTCGAGGCGATCAATGCGGTATCCGGCGAGCGCTGCAGCCCGCATCCGCACAACTTCACCGATCGCATGTACCGTCCGGGCGATCAGGCCTTCTTCGACATCATTCAGTCGTTCATGGGCTATCGCACCTGCTACTACCGTACGCTCAACGTCGGTTTGCAGACCCCGGGACAGGTCGACGCCTACAAGCAGGCGCGTGAGTGGATCGACGATGCGATCGCACTGGTCAAGCCCGGCATGACCACCGACAAGATCGCCGCGGTCTGGCCAAAAGCCGAGGAGTTCGGTTTTGCCAACGAAATGGAAGCCTTCGGGCTGCAGTTCGGCCACGGCCTTGGCATGGCGTTGCATGAGCGACCGATCATCAGTCGTCTGGTGTCCTTCGATCACCCGTTCGAGCTCAAGGAAGGCATGGTGTTCGCGCTCGAAACCTACTGCCCGGCGATGGATGGCAGCGGGGCCGCCCGAATCGAAGAGGAGGTCGTGGTCACCGCCGACGGTTGCAAGGTGATCACACTGTTCCCGGCGCAGGAACTGTTCGTCGCCAACCGCTACTGACAGAAAAGGCGACAGGGATGTCGCCTGTATGCCGGTCGGGTATGCAAGTCGGTTCGTCCTTCTTTCCAGTCATCTAAACGGGTGTAAAAATGACCAATGATGTTCTGAAAACTGTTCCCCTCGAACTCTATATCAACGGCCAGTGGCTACCCGCGTCCGATGGCGGGACCTTTACCGTTTACAATCCGGCTAACGAAGAGGCA
This sequence comes from Marinobacterium aestuariivivens, assembly GCF_042661465.1. Classification (NCBI taxonomy): domain Bacteria; kingdom Pseudomonadati; phylum Pseudomonadota; class Gammaproteobacteria; order Oceanospirillales; family Oceanospirillaceae; genus Marinobacterium; species Marinobacterium aestuariivivens. The sequence continues at coordinate 4,714,539 of NZ_JBHSWE010000001.1, forward strand.
CTGGCCTCGGTCGCGTCGGCGACAGAAGCCGATGCCCTCAAGGCGGTAGATGCGGCCCATCGCGCCGGCGAAGCCTGGCAAGCGCGAGCGCCTCGTGAGCGTGCCGAAATCCTGCGCAAGGCCTTCGAGCTGATGACCGAGCGTCGCGAGGCGATTGCGGCTCTGATTTCCCTCGAAGAGGGCAAAACCCGGGCTGAAGCCCTAGGCGAGGTGGCCTATGCGGCCGAGTTCTTTCGCTGGTACGCCGAAGAGGCGGTTCGCGATCAGGGGATGCTGGCGCGTTCGCCGGCCGGGGCCAACAATATCCTGGTACAGCACCAACCGGTCGGCGTCTGCCTGCTGATTACGCCCTGGAACTTCCCGGCCGCAATGGGCACGCGCAAGATCGCGCCGGCCCTGGCGGCCGGCTGCACGACCATTCTCAAGCCGGCGTCCGAAACGCCGCTGACGGCATTGCTGTTGGCGGGGCTTCTGGAGGAGGCCGGTGTGCCGGCCGGCGTGGTCAATGTAATCCCGTCCAAGCGCTCGTCGGTCATGTCCAACAGCATCCTCGGCGACGCACGGGTACGCAAGATCTCTTTTACCGGGTCCACTGAAGTCGGGCGTCTGTTGCTGGCCAAGGCCAGCGAGCGGGTCGTCAACTGCTCCATGGAGCTGGGCGGCAACGCGCCCTTCGTGGTGCTGGACGACGCCGATATGGACGTGGCCATCGAAAGCGCCCTGGTTGCCAAGATGCGCAATGCCGGCGAATCCTGCATCGGCGCCAACCGCTTCTATGTGCACAGCTCGATCATCGACGAGTTTTCCCGACGTCTGGCCGAGCAGATGGGCCAGTTGAAGGTTGGCCACGGTCTCGAGCAGGGCGTCGACGTCGGGCCGCTGGTCAACGCTTCGACCCGGGACAAAGTGGCGGAGCTGGTGGATCAGGCGGTGGCGCAGGGAGCAACAGTACTGACCGGCGGCGAGTCGATCTCAGGTAAGGGTTTCTTCTACAAGCCTACCGTAATCACGAATATCCCCGAGAGCGCCGATATTTGCCGCACCGAGATCTTCGGTCCGGTGGCGGCGATCTACCCGTTCGAAACCATCGACGAAGCGGTGAGCAAGGCCAACGACACCGAATTCGGGCTTGCGGCCTATGTTATCGGGCGCGATGTCGGCCGGGCGCTGGCGGTGGCGTCCCGTATCGACGCCGGCGTCATGGGGATCAATCGTGGGTTTGTTTCGGATCCGGCAGCGCCCTTTGGCGGCCTCAAGCAGAGTGGCATCGGTCGCGAAGGCTCCCAGGACGGCCTGCACGAGTTCATTGAGAAGAAATATATCGCCGTCGATTGGTAAGGCACAGTTCCGGCTGGCGGGGCCGTACCAATCGCTCATCCCGTATTGCCCTGGTTCAGAGCCGAAGGGCCCGCCAGCTTTTTTATTACAGGTAAAAGGCACTTCAGTGACCGGGCCTTCAACGATCCCGCTTTCCTTGAGCATGCCTTGAACAAGACAGGAGTTACCAAATGCCTAAGGCGAAGAAGATCTCATTGGGTGTGGACTGGCTTGAGATCCAGGCCACCGCTTCGGACTGGGACACGGCCGGAAAAACCGGCTGTCTCAAGATGCTCAGTCACATGCATCTGATCCGCGCCTTCGAGGAAGCGCTGCTCGGACTGGAAAAACACGGCCTGGTACATGGCCCGCTGCATGTCAGTGTCGGCCAGGAAGGTGCCATCGTCGGTGCGCTGTCGGTATTGCGCGACTCGGACCTCGTCAACGGCTCGCACCGGGGGCACCATCTCTTTCTCGCCAAGGCATTGAATTACCTGCACGATCCGCACCTGGATCCGTCTACGCAGCCGTTTTCCGATGCGGTGCGCGAGATGCTGTATCGCACCATGGCCGAAATCATGGGGCTCAGCCCCGGTTATTGCAACGGCCGGGGCGGCTCTATGCACCTGCGCTGGGAAGAGGCCGGCGTGCTGGGCACCAACGCCATCGTCGGTGGTGCCGTACCGATCGCCGCCGGCGCCGCCTGGTCGAAGAAGCGCGACGGGGATCAGGATCTGGTGCTGACGTCGTTCGGCGATGGTTCCTGTCATATCGGCAACGTGCTGGAAACCCTGAACCTGTCGGCACTGTACGATCTGCCGCTCTGTTTCTACATCGAGAACAACGGTTATGCCGTTTCGACCACGGTGAAGGAACAGGCGCGCGAAACCCGGATGTCCGCTCGCGGGCTGGGCTTTGGCATCCCGTCGTTCCGTGTCAACGGCATGGATCCGATGAGTGTCAGGACGGCGATGATGCAGATCGAGGAGTTGCTGCGCGAAGGTCGCGGTCCGGCGATGCTGGAGGTCGACGTCTATCGCTACTATCACCACAGCGGCGGTATCAAGGGCAGCGCCTTCGGTTATCGCGACAAGGCCGAGGAAGAGGAACGCCGCAAGCAGGACCCGATCGAATGCATGGAAGCGGGCATGCTCCAGCGTCGCTGGATTACCGAGGAGGAGCTGGACTATCTCCGGGACAATGCGGCTCAGGCCGTGGAGTCGGCGGTCGAACGACTGACGCAAAAGGAAGGCAGCCGTCGCACCATCATTGCCGGTCTCTGGCCGGATCCGAAAACCTGCGACGAGGACCTGCGTGGCGACCTGTCGGAGCTGGCCGGCACCGAATATGTCGAGGAAGCGACCTACAGCGGCAATCTCGATGAGGTCAAATTCATCGAAACCATCGCCAAGACCATGGTGCGCCGGTTCGAGGATGACGACCGCTACTACGTGCTCGGCGAGGATGTGCACAAGCTCAAGGGCGGCACCAATGGCGCCACCAAGGGCATTCCGGAGCGCTGGCCGGACCGCTGCGTGCCGACGCCGATCGCCGAACACGGTTTCGTCGGCATGGCCGGCGGCACCGCGATGGTCGGCAAGTACCGCCCGATCGTCGAACTGATGTATCCGGATTTCGCGCTGGTGGCGGCCGACCAGCTGTTCAACCAGATTGCCAAGGCGCGCCACATGTTCGGTGGCAAGGTCCGGGTGCCGCTGGTTCTGCGTACCAAGATCGCCATCGGTACCGGCTACGGCTCACAGCACTCGATGGATCCGGCCGGCCTGTTCTCGATGTGGCCGGGCTGGCGTATCGTCGCGCCCTCGACCCCGTTCGACTATGTCGGGTTGATGAACAGCGCACTGAAGTGCGAAGACCCGGTACTGGTGATCGAGACCGTCGATCTCTACGGCAAAAGCGGTATGGGACCGGTCGAAGACTTCGACTATTTCATCGAGCTGGGCAAGGCCAAGGTGGTGCGCAGCGGCCAGAAGTTCACGGTGCTCACCTATCTCAACATGGTCAGCCAGGCGGTCGAGGTCTGCGAGAAACTCGGCATCGACGCCGAAGTCATTGATCTGCGCTCGCTGGATCGCGCGGGTATCGACTGGGATACCCTCGGCGAAAGTATCCGCAAGACCAACCATGTGGTGGTGCTGGAGCAGGGCAGCCTGACCAACTCCTACGGTGGCATGCTCGCCGACGAGATCCAGAAGCGCTACTTCGACTACCTGGATCATCCGGTGCGCCGCATTTATGGCGGCGAATCTTCGCCCAGTGTCTCCAAGATACTGGAGCGTGCGGCCTATGTCGGCGAGGAGGAGATTACCGCCGGCTTCCAGGCGGCCCTGGCAGACATGGGCGCGGCACTGAAAAAGGCCAGCGCCTGAACGGGGCAGCAGGTCGGGGTCGATGGATCCTGGCCTGCCTGCCATAGATTCCTTTCCGGGACCGGGGCCCACAGGCTGCGGATCCCACCAGATGCAGATTGCCGGAGGCATTATGACGAGCAACGAATCAGGCCTGCCGGGTTTGCGCGGCACCGACCATATCGGCTTTACCGTGCCGAACCTGGACGAGGCGGTGGCCTTTTTTGTCGACGTGATCGGCTGTGAAGCCTTCTATGAGCTCGGTCCCTTCGAAGGGGGCGAATGGATGGCGCAGCAACTCGGCGTGCATCCGCAGACGGTCATGAAAAAGCTGAAGTTCCTGCGCTGCAAGCACGGCTCGAACTTCGAACTGTTCGAATACCAGGCACCGGATCAGAACAGGGAACAGCCGAAGAACAGCGATATCGGCGGCCATCATCTGGCCTTCTATGTCGACGATTTCGACGCGGCGCTCGATTACCTCAAGGCCAATGGCGTGGAGATCATGGGCGAGCCGGTGGTGCGTACAGCCGGCCCCAGCGGCGGCCAGACCTGGGTTTATTTCAAGGCGCCCTGGGGCATGCAGTTGGAGCTGCTCAGTTACCCCAACGGCAAAGCGTACGAGAAAGATTATCAGCATAAGCTCTGGCATCCGGCGCATCCCGCCGAATAGGCGTTATTCAAGCCTGACGCTCGTGGCCCCGAACAAGACTTAAGGAGACAGACAAGTGCCCGTAGCCATTACACTCCCCCCGTTACCCCCGATTTCGACGCCGGTACCATTGGCGCCTGGACCAAGCAGGTCGGCGACCCGGTCGAAAAGGGAGACGTTATCGTCGAGATTGAAACTGACAAGGCACTGGTCGAAGTTGAGGCCGAAGAGAGCGGCGTGCTGGGCCGTATTCTGGTCGAGGGCGGCCAGAGCGACGTGCCGGTGCACTCGACCATCGGCGTACTGCTGAAAGAGGGTGAAACCGAGGCCGATATCGACAGCTTCCTCAACGGCGCCGACACGGCTGTGCCCAGCGATACCGCGTCTGCGCAGGCGGCGACCGACGTCGCCAGCGAGTCCGCTCCGGTTGCCACGGCGGCGCCGACTGCGGCCGAGGTGCCGGCCGGTGAGACACGCATCTTTGCCAGCCCGCTGGCCCGGCGCATTGCCAGTCAGAACGATGTCGAACTGTCGGCGCTGAAGGGGCGCGGGCCCAACGGTCGCATCCTCAAGGCCGACGTCAACGACTTCATTGGCACTCGCAGTGCGGCGCCCGTGGCGCCGGCACAACAGGCGCCGGCTGCGGCTTCGGCACAGGTGGTGCCGCTGCAGACGAAACAGACGCCGGTTGTTCACGGCGACCACGAAGCGATCCCCCACAGCGGCATGCGCAAGGTGATTGCTTCGCGCCTGGTCGAGTCGAAGCAGACGATTCCGCATTTCTACCTCAGTGTCGATTGCGAAATCGATGCGTTGCTGGCATTGCGCGCCAGCCTCAATGCAGAGTCGCCGGAAGGGGATGGACGTTACAAGCTGACAGTCAACGACTTCGTCATCAAGGCGTCTGCGCTGGCGTTGCGCGATGTGCCGGAAGTCAACGCCAGCTGGACCGATACCGAGGTACTGCGCTACCGGGATGTCGATATCTCGGTGGCGGTCTCGACCGAGGATGGCCTGATTACGCCCATCGTCCGCAAGGCCGATACCAAGGGGCTGGCGACGCTGTCGAACGAAGTCAAGGAACTGGCCGGTCGGGCCCGGGAAGGGCGACTGAAGCCCGACGAGTACAAGGGCGGCGGTTTTTCGATCTCGAACCTCGGCATGTACGGCATCAGTTCCTTCAACGCCATCATCAACCCGCCGCAGTCCTGCATCCTGGCGGTCGGTGCAGCCGAGAAGAAACCGGTGGTGCGCGGGGACGAGCTGGCGGTGGCAACGCTCGTCAGCTGCACCCTCTCGGTTGACCACCGGGTGGTTGACGGCGCCGTCGGCGCGCGTTTCCTGCAGGCATTCAAGCACTACCTGGAACATCCGACCCATCTGATGCTTCGCGGTGGCTGAATGGCCATCAAGGACCTGAATCATCATTCCTAACAGAGGATCAGAACGGGATATGAATACTTACGATTTGATCGTGGTGGGCGGTGGCCCCGGCGGCTATGTCGCGGCCATCCGGGCGTCTCAACTGGGCATGAAAACGGCACTGGTCGAACGGGAGCACCTGGGCGGGATCTGCCTGAACTGGGGCTGTATTCCCACCAAGGCGCTGCTGCGCTCGGCCGAGGTCATCGACCAGATTCGCCATGCCGACCGCTACGGCGTCTCGGTGAGCGGACTGGAGTTCGACCTTAAGAAGATCGTCGCGCGCTCCCGCGGGGTAGCCGGCACCCTCAACAAGGGGGTCGGCCATCTGCTGAAAAAGAACAAGGTCGATGTCTACTCCGGCCATGCGCAACTCAAGGGCGGTGGGCAGCTCGAGGTCAGCAGTGATAAAGGGAAGGAGGAGCTGGCCTCCAACAGTATCGTGCTGGCGACTGGCGCCCGGGCCCGTAGTCTGCCGGGTATCGAACCTGATGGTAAGTTGGTCTGGACGTACAAGGAGGCCATGACCCCGGAATCATTGCCTAAATCGCTGTTGGTGATGGGCGCAGGCGCCATCGGCATCGAGTTTGCGAGCTTCTATAACAGCCTCGGTGTCGAGGTCACGGTGGTCGAGGCGCTGGATCAGATCCTCCCGATCGAGGATGCCGAGATCGCGGCGCTGGCCGACAAGGCATTCCGCCAGAAAGGCATCCGGATCCTGACCGGCGCCCGGGTGACCGAACTGCGCAAGGGTGCGGATTCGGTGGTCGCCGTGGTCGATAGCGCCGGCGGGCGGGAAGAGATCGAGGTGGAGCGGCTGATCTCCGCGGTCGGCGTGGTCGGCAATACCGAAAACATCGGGCTGGAAAACACCCGTGCCGAGGTGGAGCGCAGCTTTATCCAGGTGGACGAGTGGTCGCAGACCGCAGAGCCCGGCCTCTATGCCATCGGCGACGTCGCCGGCGCCCCCTGCCTTGCCCATAAGGCCAGCCACGAAGGCATTATCTGTGTCGAAAAGATCGCGGGTATCGAGGGGCTGACACCGCTGGACAAGGGCGCCGTGCCGGGCTGTACCTACAGCAGCCCCCAGGTCGCCAGTGTCGGCCTGACCGAAGCCAAGGCCCTGGAGCAGGGTTACAAAGTACGGGTGGGGCGCTTCCCGTTCAAGGCCAACGGCAAGGCGATCGCACTGGGCGAACCCGAGGGGCTGGTGAAAACCGTCTTTGACGACAAGACCGGCGAGCTGCTCGGAGCCCACATGATCGGTCCCGAAGTGACCGAGATGATCCAGGGCTATGTCGTGGCCCGTCAGCTCGAGACCACCGAGCATGAGCTGATGCATACCATCTTTGCCCATCCGACCCTGTCGGAAAGCATGCACGAGGCGACCCTCGACGCTTACGGCAAGGCGTTGCATATCTGATCGTCCATTGCTGCGGGGCCGCAGGCCGGTTTGAGGCCCCGCAGGTCGGTCCGAGCACCCGTAGGTCGGTCTGAGGACGAAGCCCGACACCAGAGCATGATGTTCAGAAGGTAGCCCGCAGTGATACTGGATCCGTTTTTTCTGCTGTGTGCCGTGCCGGCGGTACTGATCTTCGGCATTGCCAAGGGAGGCTTCGGCGGGTCCATCGGTATCGTCAGCGTTCCGCTCATGGCCTTTGCCGTCAGTCCGTTGCAGGCGGCTGCCATTCTGCTGCCGATTCTCTGCGTCATGGATATTCTTGCGATGAAAAAATTCTGGCGCCGCTGGGACGTCGAGAATCTCAAAATCATGCTGCCGGCAGCGATTCTCGGCGTGGTGATCGGAACCTTCACCTTCAAGTACCTCTCCGAAGCCCATGTCCGGCTGCTCATTGGGCTGCTGGCGCTGGGCTTCTCCCTCAACTATTACCGCAAGGGACAGCAGCAGGAGCAGGGGCGGCGCCCCGGCGCCGTGCAGGGCACCTTCTGGTCGGTGCTGGCCGGCTTTACCAGCTTCGGTATCCATGCCGGTGGTCCGCCGGTCAGCGTCTATCTGATGCCGCAGAAATTGCCTCCGACCATCTTCGTCGGCACCTGCTCCGTCCTTTTCTGCGTCACCAACTACGTCAAGTTGGTGCCGTACTTCTGGCTGGGGCAGTTCAGCGCGGATAATCTCTGGACCTCGCTGATGTTGCTGCCGCTGGCGCCTCTGGGCGTCGGGCTGGGTTACTGGCTGCACAGCCGGTTCTCGGCGGCGCAGTTCTATGGTTTTTTCAACTTCTTTCTGATGATTGCCGGCATCAAGCTGATCTACGACGGCCTGATGGCGTTATGAAGGACCGCCGAACGACGGTACCTCAGGGTTGACTTGATGCAAACGATTGCATAAAGTAGGTCTGTGTTCGACGGTCCTGGCGGGCCCGACATAGCCGCCTGGAAGCTTTCAATTTGCCCTGAGGATGAACCCTATGCCCACTTACGTATACGAAACCATTCCGGCCGACAGCGATACTGCGCCACGCCGCTTTGAAGTCGTACAGAAAATGTCCGACGAACCGTTGAAATCCGACCCGGAAACCGGGCTGCCGGTGAAACGACTGATCAGCGGCGGCCTGGGCATCAAGCTCAAGGGGCTAAGGCGCAGCACCCAGGTCAATAAACTGAGCGCAGCGGCGACGGCCTGCGGCTGCTCGACGGGCTGCGGCCATCGTCACTGAAGCTGCCCCGCGGTTTGGTCGGGCGCCGGGCTTTGCTACCCGGGCCCTGACCTGTATCCTTCCCGGTAAAGAGCCTGTCGGCCCTGTCCGAAAGATTACGGTCATGGCGGAATGGTTACCTCGATAGCAGCCAATTGTCCGGTGTTCAGGGATCATGAGCGGTAAAAAGGTTACATTGCGGGATATTGCCGAGCACCTCGGCGTCAACACCTCGACGGTTTCGCGCGCACTGAACCCGAAGACCAGCAAGATGCTGACGGCGGAGCAGGTGCGTAGAGTGCAGCAGGCTGCTGATGAGCTGGGCTACGTGCAGAATACCATGGCCTATGCCCTGAGAAAGGGCCGCTCGATGACCATTGGGGTGATCATCCCGGATCTGATGAACCCGGTGTTCCCACCAATCCTGAAAGGGATCATAAACTATCTAAACCGCGAAGGTTACACCTCCATCATCGCGTACTGCGAAAACGATATCGAGCTGGCGCTGACTGAAATCAAACGGATGCGGGGCCGTCAGGTCGACGGTTTTATTCTGGCCGGTGCCTTCAGGGATGATGCTTCCGTCGATTACTGTGTAGAAAACAAAATACCGGCCATCACGGTCGGTCGTTCGATCGACAAGGACCTGGTCGACAAGATCGTGATCGACAATGAGTCGGGGATGCAGCAGATTATCGAGCACCTGCTCGAACTGGGCCACAAGGAGATCGCGCTCATTGCCGCGACGCAGAATATTTCCGATGGTTACGAGCGCTACCAGGCCTATCGCCACCTGTTGCAAGAGCAGGGTATCGAAGTCAAGGAAGACCTGATCGTCTTTGCCCAGGCGTTCAAGCATGCGGCGGGCCAGGAGGCCACTCGAGAGCTGTTGGCCCGCAAGGTTCCTTTTACCGCTGTGATCGCCGCCAACGACCTGGTGGCCCTCGGCTGCATCGAAGAGCTGGAAAACCACGGCCTGAATTGCCCTGCAGATGTCTCGGTCATCGGCTTCAACAACATGCCCTATCTGGATCAGTTCCGGGTGCCGCTGACAACCATCGAGATTCCGCGCCTGAAAATGGGTGAGAAAGCTGCCAGGCTGATACTCGAGCGATTGAACAAGCCGAATATGCCCCTGCAGCACATCGTACTTGAGCCCAAGCTTCTGGAGCGGCGCTCGACCGCCCCGTGCAAGGGCTAGGTGGCCCAGAACCCGCCTTCAAGAATTAGCGATAAAACCTTCTACGAACCGGCGTTGGCCGCTGCGATGTGCTGTTTTCGGGTCCTCAGGGTTTCGGTGATGGCGTGCGCCGGCTGCGGCCGGCTGAACAGGAAGCCCTGTACCTCGTCGCAGCCGGCCGCGCGCAAAAAGTCCGCCTGCTCCTGAGTTTCCACGCCCTCGGCGATTACCTTGAGACCGAGGTTCTGGCCCAGGGCGATCACCGCGCAGGAGATCGCCTGGTCGTCGGCGTCGCCGGGCAGATCGCGGACGAAGGCGCGGTCGATTTTCAGCCGGGTCAGCGGCAGGCGCTTGAGATAGGACAGCGACGAGAATCCGGTGCCGAAGTCGTCGATGGCGAGTTCGAAGCCGAGGTCGCGCAGACGGTGGAAGAGCTCGATCGCACGTTCCGGATTCTGCATCAGAAAATCCTCGGTAACCTCCAGCTCGAACCATTCGGGTTTGCAGCCGTGGCGGTCCAGCCCGTCCCGGATCAGTTCCAGCTGACGCTCGCTGTCGATCTGGCGGCTCGACAGATTAATCGCGACCACGCCGGGATCGAGGCCGGCCTCGTGCCACCGGCGTGTCTGCTGCATCACCATCTCCATGACGCAGTTGCCGATGCGGGCAATCAGACCGGAGCCTTCGGCGATCGGCAGAAAGCGTCCCGGCAACAGCAGGCCCTGGGTCGGGTGCTGCCAGCGCACCAGCGCTTCCATGCCGATGAAGGCACGGGTCTGGAGGTCGAACTGGGTCTGGTAGTGAACCAGGAACTCGTCATGGGTCAGCGCCCGGTGCAGCTCCGACGCCAGCGATACGTGCTCCATGGCGCGGCGGGTAAGCTGCTGCGAGTAGTAGCGGTAGATGTTCTTGCCGTCTTCCTTGGCCTTGTACATGGCGGCGTCGGCGTTGCTGATAAGCGCCTCGGTGGTCGAGCCGTCATGGGGGTAGATACTGATGCCGATGCTGGTGGTAACGAACAGGCGGTGTTCGTCGAGCTGGTAGGGGGCTCGATGCACTTGATCAGCTTCTGGGCCAGGATGGCCGCATCGTCGCTGTGTTGCAGCGGGGACATGATCACGGTGAACTCGTCGCCGCCGAGCCGCGCCAGGGTGTCGCTGGCCCTGATGGTTTCACTGAGGCGGTGGGCGGCCATCCTCAACACCTGGTCGCCCGCCTGATGGCCGAGGCTGTCATTGATCTCCTTGAAACGGTCGAGATCGATGAACAGCAGCGCGAAGCGCTGCCGGTCCCGCCGGCCCCTGAGCAGTGTCTGCTCCAGCCGGTCGAGGAACAGGGTGCGGTTGGGCAGGCCCGTCAGCAGGTCATGGTGGGCGAGCTGCTGCAGGCGTGCCTGTTCTTCATGCAGTTCGCGCAACAGCCGGGTGTTCTCGGTAATATCCCGGAACAGCTCGATCACGCCATTCAGACTGCCGTCGGGCAGTACCAGTGGCGTGGCGACCCGCTCGATATAACGGCGGTCCCCGCTGGTTGTCAGGTAGCTGCAGGTTTCGGAAGTCCGGTCACCGGGACCGGGCAGGCGACCGCTATCGCGCTCGACGCCCGGCTGGGGCGGAGGCAGGGGCCTGTTGCAGGGGTGTCCGGGCTCGCTGTCCCGGGCGGCGCGATTGAGCAGTCTGACTTTGCTGTCGATATCTCTTACCACCATGGCATCCTGGACACTGTCGACCACGTTCTGCAGGAAGGCGCGCGCCTCACGCACGCGCTGCTCTTCGCGCACCCGGTCGCTGACGTCATGGGAGACCGTGATCATGCTCTGGATCTTGCCGCTGTGGTCGTAGAAGGGCACGGCATAGGTTTGCAGCCAGTACTGATCGCGGGCATAGGGGCGGTGCAGGCGGTACTGGAGATTACCGCTCCTGCCGTCATAGGCAGAGGCGACCAGTCGTTCGAAGGTCCCGTGGTCGGGCGGGGCGACGAAGCGGCGGATAAAGCTTTCGCCGATCGCCACCTCGGGGTCGGTCCGCAGCATCCGGGCGCCGGCACTGTTGATACTCTGTATGTGACCGTCGGGATCGAGGGTGATGACACAGGCCGGCTCGGCCTCGATGAGGGTGTGCAGGTACTCCTGATGATCCTTCAAGGTCGCGGTCTGACGCGCGATCTCCTCGTTCAGCTGATCGACCGAAAAGGTGGTGCGGCGCAAACGGCTGAGCATGTGGTCGAAGCCGCGGGCCAGTTCGCCGAGTTCGTCATTGCGCTGGTCGCCGATGCTCAGGGACAGATTGCCGGCGGCGGCCCGGCGCAGTTGTTCGAGCATCAGGTCCAGTCGTCCCTTCAGGTTGCGCGAGAGCTGGAAGGCGATCAGCGTCAGGACCAGTGCCAGGGTGATCATCAGGCCCTGGGACAGCAGTCGACCCTGGTGCGCCGCCTCGCGCATGCGTGCCTGGGCCAGACTGCCGAGCCGGCTCGCAGCCTCTGTCATCTCCTGCAGGGTGGCATAGATGCGGTAGGTCACCTGCCGCTGTCCGGGGCTGTCGGCGGGCGCGGTGCCGATCAGGGCGCTGAGGTGCTCGACCGTCGTATTCTGATAGCTGATGCTGTGAATAAAGCGATAAGCCTGCTCCGGCTTGGCCGTCAGCGTCTCCGACAGTGCCGCGCGCGCCCGGTGCCACTCGGAGAGACTGTAGCTGTCATGGAACGACAGGTAGAGGCCGAAGCGGGTATTGAGGCGGGTAACGGCCTGCTGCACCGCATCGGCATAGTGGAGCTGTTGCATCGCCTGCTCGACGCGACCGGCGCTCCACTGGTGAACCAGCCAGCCGCACAGCGCAACGGCAGCGGCGAAAGAGGACAGCAGCAGCAGGCGGGATCCGACCTTCATCGTCTAGAGGCCCTCGGTTTCAGGGACCACCTGTTGCAGCAGGCGGCTGTCCAGCAGGCGGCGGAAGTCGGGCGGCGGTTGCGGTGCCACCGCGCCGGTGGCCAGTGCCCAGCGTGCGGCACTGTCGAGCGATATCAGTAACGAATGGCCCATGCCGAGGCGGAAATTGTAATCCGGCCAGAGCCAGTTGATGAAACCGGGCTCCAGACCCAGCCGGGCGCGGATGATGCCCTGGGCCGCCGACGGGTCCCGGTGCATGAACTCTATCCCCTGGTCCAGCGCCTTGAGAAACGCCAGCAGTGCGTCGGCCCGGACCTGCAGCGTATCCTCCCGGGTCACGAGGTTGAAGTTGAGGCTGTAGAGCCCCTTGCCGGGCAGTACCACCGCCTTTTCGCCCAGGGCCTTGACGATCTCGTAACCGAAGGGTTCCCAGGTCGACAGGGCCTGTACCCGGTTCTGTTCCAGCAGCGCTGCGCTCATCTCGTCGGCCTGCAGGGGCAGGGTTTCGATCTCGTTGTGATCGATGCCGTGCATCAGCGCCACGTTGTGCAGGAAATATTCGCTCGAGGAGTCGTCGATGACCGCTACCCGGGCGCCTGCCAGGTCGCGCAGGTGGCGGATGGGGCCGTCGGCGCTGGCCAGCAGCTTGACATCGTTATCGGAGGAGACGAAGGAGGCAAGAACCCGGAAGTCCTGGCGTTCGAAACTGCGGAACATCACCACCGACTCCGAGCTGGTGGCCAGATCCGCCTGGCCCGCGACCATGAGGTCGAAGCTCAGGTTGCCGCCGGGTACCTCGATCAGCTCGACCGCAAGGCCCTGATTGCGAAAGTAGCCCTGTTGCGCCGCGATGTAGACGGGCGCCGACAGCGGACTGGTGGCGACGGCGATGGTCAGCCGTTGCAGCGGCAGCGCTGGCCGGTTTAACAGTGCCAGGGCCACGACAACGGCCAGAAGACTCAGGCTGATCAGCGCAAGGGCCGGCAGCGGCATGGAGCGATAGCTCATCAATGGGTGACATCCTGTTCCCACCGTGAATGAAGATTACCGGTCGGTCATACCCTTGCCCGTACCGTACAACAACCTGCCATATATTGCGGCAAGCATAGCCCATGGCGGCAGCCTTGGGTAGCCGGGCCGGGTCTTCGGAGACGAAGACGCATCGCGAATCACGCTGTTGTTGGCCAATGGCCTGGCCTTCGGGGCGCCAGGCCATGCACAGCGGCGTCCGGATTCAGCGCCCGGTCTTGCTCCGCGCCGCACGCTCCGGGTTGAAGCCCAGCAGCGCCAGCAGGGTAAAGGCGGCGGTAGTGCCTGCGGTGATGCACAGGGCCTGGAGGTTCAGCTCCGTATAGAGGGCATGACGCACCAGCTCGACCGCGTGAGTGAAGGGATTAAGGATGCAGGCCCAGTAGAGCCATTCGTTCGCTTCGCGCATCTTCCATAGCGGATAGAGCGCCGACGAGACGAAGAACATCGGGAAGATGACGAAATTCATCACGCCGGCGAAGTTCTCCAGCTGGCGGATATGGCTCGAGAGGAAGAGACCGATGGCGCCGAGCAGCAGCGCGGTCAGCAGTAATGCCGGCAGCGCCCACAACAGGCCCGCCAGTGGCGGGTCGAAGCCGACAAGCACCCAGGCGAGACCGAGGAAGGCGTAGACCTGGGTCAGCGAGATCAGCGCGATGGCGACAAGCTTGCACAGTAGCAGCCAGGTGCGTGGCAGCGGGCTCATCAGCAGCACGCGCATGCTGCCCATCTCGCGGTCGTAGACCATCGACAGCGAACTCTGCATGCCGTTGAACAGCAGGATCATGCAGCACAGGCCCGGCGCGATGTAGGTCTCGTAGGTGATGTAGGTCTGGTACGGGGGAATGATGGCCACGCCCAGGGCAGCCCGGAAGCCGGCGGCGAACACCACCAGCCAGAGCAGTGGCCGCACCAGGGCGCTGAGGAAACGGCTACGCTGCTGCACGAAGCGCAGGAACTCCCGCGTCAGGATGCCGCGGAAGCTGTGCCAGTAGGCCCGCCGGCGGGGTTGGGTCGGCAAACTCATCATGTTCATGCGGCACACTCCGCATCCGTTGACGCGGTCAGGCGTTCGAAGGCCTCGGCGAGGTTGACGCTGCGGGTCAGGCGGCAGAGCTGCTCGCCCCGATTATCCGCGCACACACGGCCGCGGTGCAGCACGATGACGCGATCGTCCGCCTCGATCTCCTCGATCAGGTGGGTGGCCCAGAGCACGGTCAGCCCCTGGTCCCGGCACAGGCCGCGGACATAGGCGTTGAGGTCGGCCCGGGTGCGGGTATCGAGGCCGACGGTGGCCTCGTCCAGCAGCAGGATCGCCGGCCGGTGGAGCAGGGCGCGCGCGATCTCGACCCGGCGCCGGTGGCCGCCGTTGAGATTGCGCACCCGTTCGTGGAGACGCTCGGCCAGCCCCAGGCGCTCGAGCTCGGCCGCTGCGCGCCGGCGGATCTCGCGCCGATCGAGGCCGTGCAGGGCGCCGTGGTAGTCGAGATTCTGCTCGACGCTGAGGTCGAGATCCAGGGTGCTCTGCTGGAACACCACGCCGAGGCGCTGCATCACCTCGGCCGGATGCTGGCGGATCGGCCTGCCCAGCATGCGGATCTCGCCCTGCTGCAGCGCATAAAGGCGGGTCAGCAGCGCGAACAGGGTGCTCTTGCCGGCGCCGTTGGGGCCCAGCAGCGCATTGAAGCTGCCCGTCTCCAGTTCGAAGCTGAGGTCCCGCAGTGCTTCCCGGGCACCGTAGCGAAAGCCGAGCCCCTCGACCGCGATGCTCATCAGGATTTCACCGCCAGGCCCCAGGGGTAGCGGCCGACCTTGATCGATTTCACCACCTTGAGCCTGTCGACGTCGATCACCGAGACGTCGCCGCTGACGCCGTTGGTGGTCAGCAGCTTCGACTCGTCGCTGCTGAACGCCGGTGCCAGACGCGGCGGCCGACCAGCAGGTAGTCGAGCACCTCGTAGGTGCTGGCATCGACGACGGCGACATGGTTGGCCGGCCCCAGGGCGACGAAGGCGTAACGGCCGTCCGAGGTCAGCTTGACGCCGACCGGCTGGATCTTGTCCGGGTGCACGCCGCGGATCTCGAAGGTCAGTTTGCGGGTGATCTGGCGCGTCTCGACATCGACCACCGAGACGGTGCCGCCGATCTCGGCACTGGCCCAGAGCACCGAGCCGTCCTTGCTGAACTCGACATGGCGCGGGCGCTGATCGACCAGGGTGTTATCGACCAGTTCATGGGTTTCGGTGTCGATCCAGTGCAGCATGTTGGTGGTTTCGCTGGTGTTGACCGCCCACTTGCCGTCCGGGCTCACCGCCATGCCCTCGGGCTCGACGCCGACGTCGATCTGCGCCAGCACTTCGTGGCTGTCGACATCGACCACGGTGACCAGGGCGTCGTCCTCGTTGGCGATATAGAGCCGTTTGTCGTTGGGGTGCAGCGCGAACTGTTCCGGGTCCTCGCCCGACGGCAGGCTGGCGACGATCCTGTGACTGGCCAGATCCATTATCTGCACGGTGTCGGAGTCGCTGGCACAGATATACAGCTTGCTGCCGTCTTTCGACAGGGTGATGCCGCGCGGGCGCTGGCCGACGTCGAGGGTTTCGATTACTTCGAGACTGTCGAGATCGATCAGCGACAGGGTGTCGTCCTTCTCGTTCGAGACATAGGCAACTTCGGCCAGGGCCAGCGGCGACAGCAACAGCGTGCACGCCAGGCCCAGGGCAGTTCTCTTGAGTGTCATTGTTATTCTCCTCTGTTGGCGTACAGCTCGGCGCAGCGGCTTTCTGGCGCATCGAAGCCCAGGCTGTCGAGATCGGTCACGGGGTGCAGGATGCCCTCCTGCGGCGACTGGGAAACCAGGGCGCGCGGATGGACCAGTGGGATCGGCTGGCGCAGCTGGCCGCTCCAGGGACGGTAGCTGAGCTTGCGCCCCTTGAAGGCGGCAAGCTGGAATTTATCGGACAGCAGGAAGTCGCGGATGGCGGCCGGTTCCACGGCCTTCAACTGGGTCACGGCCTCGGCGATCGAGCGCACGCCGGCCCAGGCGGCATAGTCGCGGCTGTCCATCCAGCGCCCGGCGTTTTCCTCGAAACGGCTTTGCAGCTGGGCCGCTCCCCACTGTTCGACGACGCGGTGCCAGGCCACCGGCGTCAGTCCCTGGGTGCCGGCGACAGGGCGCGGGAACCAGCTGTTGTAGAGGACGTATTCGCCAAAATCGCCGCGCTCGTCGGCAACCAGCACCACGTCGTAATCCTTGCCCTGGGTGAACAGCGGCAGTTCCTTCTGGGCGCTGCGGCGCAGGTCGGTATCGAAGCTCCAGGCCTTCTCGGCGACGACGGTGCCGCCAAAGCGCCTGCCGGCACGTTTCAGCGCCTCGGCATAGGCTCTGTCCTCCGGCTGGTTGCCGACGATCAGCAGCCAGTCCTGCCACCTGCGCGACGCCAGCCACTGCGCCAGCGCATCGGCCAGCATCGCCCGGCTCGGCAGCGTATGCAGCACATTGGCCAGGCATTGCTCGGTGCGCAGGGTGTCGTCGCTGCTGCCGGCATTGAAGATCAGTGTATCGGGCCCCAGCCTGGTACTGAGTTCGATCAGTTGTGCCGCCGGCAGGTCGGCGACGAAGAGGCCGATGCCGCTGTCGTGCATTGCCTGTGCCTGCAGCAGCAGCGCCTGGGGATCCCCGTTCTCGGCGGTCTCGAGGCGATAGCGCTGTTTGAGGAAACGTCCGGTGGTGTTGCTGTCGGCGATGGCCAGCTCGGTACCGCGCAGGCCGGTGTCGCGTGACTCGGGCAGGACATTAGACAGCGCCGGCGGCGTAGCCGGGCGGTAGCTGAGGTAGCCGATGCGGATTTCGAGGCTTTCGGCCGCCGCTGTCGCGCCGATCAGCAGGGCCAGTCCGAGACCGGCCAGTCGCAGAAGTTGTCGGGTCGTCATCGCGGGTCTTTCTTGTTATGGCTATACGACCAGCTTAGGGGCGGTGGCAAAACGGCGAAATATGCAGAAAGTACCGTTCGATTGGTACCGAAGTACTATTCAGGCCCCGCCCGGTGCACGGCAGCATGACAGGTGACAACAACAAGCAGAAGGACAACAACAATGCCGACCCGACCGATCATCTCCGCGGTGCTGGCCGCAGGCCTGCTGGCGTCCGTTCAGGCCCTGGCCGAAGGCGACTTGACGACCCGGCCCACCGAACTGCCCGCGCTGGTGCTCGGCAGTGAAGAGAGCGATTATTCGATGTCGCAGAATCGCTACGAACTGGAAACCGGCAAGGCCTACAAGCTCGAAATCATCTCGACCGGTCGCAAGGAATACGCCATCCGCGCGCCGGAGTTCTTTGCCGCGATCTTCCTGCGCAAGGTCGAGGCCGGCGACATGGAGATCAAGGCCGTGAGCCTGACTGAACTCGAGTTCGAGCAGGAAGGCGAAGCCGAACTCTACTTCGTGCCGGTGAAGCCCGGCGAATTCAGCTTCTATTCCGCCGGGCTGGAAGGCAAGGGCATGGTCGGGACCTTCAGCGTGCGCTGAACTTTTCCTTCGACAGGCTACACGCCGCCACCTGCCTTTTGTGGGGGCGTCAGAGCTCCACGCGTACGCCGATGGTGATGACCTGTTCGTCGAGAAAGTCGTGCCCCAGCAGGGCCTGGTAGTCGACGAACGGCATGATGCCATTGGCCAGCACGGCCGTGGCGCCGATGCCGGCGGTAAAGTAGTTGCGATCGGGTTCGTCGGTTTGGTAATTCAGGGCCGTATTGCCCGTATCCTCCGCGAAGCTCGAGGTGATGGTCCGGGAATCGTCGTCGAATTCGTGGACGTAGAAGATGCTGGCCTGGGGCAGCAGGACGCCCCAGCTGCGGCTCAGGGCGTAGCTGACCTGGGCGCCGAGGCTTGTGGTCAGCGACGAAATCGACTGGTCGTCGTAGCTTTGCGCCAGGCCGCCACCGCCGCTTTCGGACCAGCTGTCGATATCGGTCTCGATAAAGTCGAGGCTGGCCTGCGGACTCAGGGTCCAGGGCCCGGATACCCGGTCGTAACCCAGATTGATGCCGCCGAACCACTGGTCGCCATCGGTATCTCCTGTTGCCACTTCTGATACAGTACCGAGGGAAACAGGAGGATTTACACCGTCGTCAACGAATAACTCATAGTTTATGTTCCGGGTGCTATCGTAATCGAGCCAGGCATAGCCGAGGTAGGCGTCGATATAGAGATTCTCGCGCGGACGGAAATTGCCGTAGGCGATCAGCGATATATTGTCGGTATCGAGGCTGCCGGCGCTGTTGTCGAAATCGGCCTCGCTGTCGGAATAGCCAATTGCCACCCCGGCCGTGACCTGGTCCGAATAGCGGTAATCGGCGCCGAAGGTGGCGCCGTAGAGATCTTCGTCGTATCCGGTTTCGAAATCGCTGTCGTCGCGCTCGGTATCGGTATAGTTGGCGGTAACGAACAGGCTGAGGCGGCCAAAATTCATTTCGGCGCTGGCGCCGCCGCCGTTTTCTTCGTCCTCGTCATCCTCCTCGTCGAGCCTAGACTCGATATTGGTCGCCTGGAGACGGGCGCCGGTCAGCGAGATCCTGCTCTGGGCACCCTGGATGCCCATGTTATTGCCCGTCGCGGCAGCCGAGCGACGATTGCCCGAACCTGGGCCGGCTTCGAGAATCAATTCGCACTGGCTGGCGAGGTCGCTCTCGGGGTCGGCGCCTTCGCAGATGTTCACCCAATTGTCGTCCAGCTCCTCTGCCGGTGTCTGGGCGAATGCCTGACCCGTCGTCAAGAGGCCGCAAAGTACGACGATGCTACCTGTCTTAATATGAAAGGCCTGGGCAGAGGCCGGTTCCGATGTCCTGCATTCCATGGTGTCCCCCCGGGGCGAGGCTGGTTGAGAGGAATTGTCGATGTGTAAGTGTAGTGCAGCTACCGCGATGCAACATCGCAATCGCGCGAACTGCCATGTCAGTCGGGGCCCGGTCTGCTATGTTGCAATCGAAGACCGTCGCATTCGCCGGCGGTCGGGTCCGGCGGGATATCGAGGCAACAGCGATGGCCAACGAACAGCAGCGGGCGGTGCTCTTTGCCGATATCAGCGGCAGTACCCGGCTGTACGAGGCTGTAGGCGATCTGAGGGCACGCGAGATCGTGGCGAACTGCATCGGTCTGATGATCAGCGCCTGCGAAGGCCAGGGCGGCACGCTGATCAAGACGATCGGCGACGAGGTGATGGTCAGCTTCGAGGAAGCCCGGGCCGCCGCGCGGTCGGCGATACGGATGCAGGAGGGGATCAGCGGTGCGCTGGTCGTCGAGGGGCGGCCGATCCAGATCCGCGTGGGCTTCCATCAGGGATCCGTGTTGCTGGATGCCGGCGATATTTTCGGCGACACCGTCAATCTGGCGGCGCGTATCGCCGCCCAGGCCAAGGCCGGACAGGTGTTGACCACCGGTGCCACCTTCCGGATTCTGGGGCCGGAATGGGCCGGCATGGTACGTCGGATCGACTGCGCGCCGGTCAAAGGCAAGCGCGAGGAGGTCGAGATCTTCGAGCTCCTGTGGCAGCGCGACGACCTGACCCGGATGGCAGGCTGCGAGCCGGGGCCACGCCTGACGCGGCCGGGGGCCCGGCTCCGGCTCGAATACCGCGGCCTGTCGATCGAGATCTGCGCCCAACGCCCCAGCCTGACCATCGGCCGCTCCGAGCAGAACGACCTGGTGGTCATCCAGAGCTGGCGTCCCGCCAGCATGCCCGCATCAATTACCACAAGGGTCACTTCGTGCTGACCGACCAGAGCACCAACGGTACCTATCTGATCGATGAAGACGGCGACGAGACCTTCGTGCACCGGGATATCCTCAGCCTCCATGGCGGTTGCCTGATCGGGCTCGGCGAGGTGCCCGAAGCCGACTCGGCCGATAGCCTGCGGGCACGCCTTATCGATTGACCGGCCGCGGCCCGTCATCGAGCCGTCGGGCCAGTGTTTCGAGCAGCCCGGGCCATGCGGAGCGCCAGCAGCAGCGGTGGTCGAATGCGGCGAAATGCAGGTGCTGCGCCGAGGGCTGGCGGACAATCGCCGCCTCGACCAGGTCGACGGGCACGTTGCGGTCGCGACCGCCCGTCAGATGCAGCTGATGAATGGACCCGGGCAGCGGCGGTCGCACAGCCGGGTTGAGCGATTTTTGCAGTGGCCGGTAGCCGTGGTGAGTGGCCCAGCGTTGCGGATCCAGATTGGCGGCCAGGGTGACGACCGCCCGGGTATCGGGCAGGCGTTCGGCCAGCAACATCGCCAGGGTACCGCCGCCGCTGTACCCGAACAGGATCAGGCCTTGGTAGTCGTGCGTTGCACGCCACTGTTGAAGGGCGGCTGCGAGACTGTCGACCACCATCTGCGAGTAGCGGCCGTCGGTCCAGAGATCGGGCGTGCACGCCGGCGGCGTCGCCGGCGCGTGATAGCAGGGGCGCCCGAGATAGAGACGCGGCGCCGGATCCTGCGCCATCAACTGCAGCATCAACGGCTTCCGCGGCGTCGGGTCGGCCGCGGGCCAGCGTCCATCGAGCCAGGGCGAGCCGTCCCCGGCCAGGTAAACATGCAGCAGCGGGCCCCGCGGCATCGGTGCAGGCGAGAACAGCACATGTTCGAAGCCGGCGCCCATGACGAGGCTTTTGCTGAAACCGAGGCGACGGGCCTCGTTATCGAAACGCCCGGCCGGCGCAAGACTGCAGCCGCTGATACTCAGCAGCAGGAGCAGCGCCGCGGTACGGCGCCAACGGATTGGAAGGTCGCAGAGCGTCATCACAAGCCTTTTTCTGCCGGGCGGTAGCGCAATCGGGCTGGGCTGGGGACCGGCTTGAACTATCATTGTAGGAAGGCGCAGCTGACTCGACCAGTAGGGTAACCAGATGAGAGCGGGTGGCACTGAGGGGCTTGGCTTTTTGCATTCGGGCGGCGGATTGCCGGCCGGTTGGATTGGGCGCGGGCTGCTTCTGCTGGTCCTGGTGCTGGCGGGCTGCCAGGGCGGTGGTCAGTTGCAACAGACGGCGACCGAGGCTGCAGCGGCGCGCAACGCGGACGACTTTCTGATCGTAGACTGCCTGCTGCCCGGCCAGGTGCGAAAACTGGGCCGGCAACTGACCTATCAGACCGCCCGGCGGCCGATACGGACCTCCGCCGTCAACTGCGAGATCCGGGGCGGCGAGTACGTGGCCTACGACCGCGCCGACTATGCCAGCGCGCTGAAGGTCTGGCTTCCGAAGGCGCTGGAAGGCGACCCCGAGGCGCAGAACTACGTTGGCGAGATCTACGAAAAGGGCTTGGGACTGGCGCCGGATTATCGCGTGGCCGCTCACTGGTACCGGCAGGCGGCTGATCAGGGATATGCTCCGGCACAGATCAACATGGGCAACCTCAGCGAAAAGGGGCTCGGTGTCCCCCGGGACCGGCAGGCGGCGCTCAACTGGTATCGAAGGGCCTCGGGGCTGGGCGATGATCTGGCGTTCAGCTCGACGCTCAAGGCGGAGTTCGACGAGCAGGAACGCGAACTGACGTCGTTGCGCAGCGAGCTGTCGCAACGCCGGGAATCGGAGGCGCAGCTGCGTGCCCAGGTGCAGCGCACCCAGCGGCAGCTCGAGGCCAGACAGCAGGAGCTGGAGGCGTCGCGGCGCCAGGCTGACGAGATCCGGCGCCGGCTGGAACAGAAGAAGTCGCCACCCGGTGCCGCCGTGCCTCCCCCGGCCGATGATTCCGCGGCTCTGCGACAGCAGGTCGATTCGCTGTCCCGGGACAAGCAGCAGTTGCAGCAACAGCTCGATGGGCTGGCGCGCAGCGGGCCGGAGCTGGAGCAGCGGCTTGCCGGTACGCAGCAGCAGGTCGAGGGTTTGCGGGCACAGTTGCAGCAGGCTCAGGTGCAACTTGCCGGCCACCGGCAGGAACTGTCTGCCACCCGGCAGGAGCTGGAGGCCAGCCGCCAGGCGCTGGCGCGCCAGCGCGAGCTGAGCAGTGGCCAGAACGCGGACGAAGCGCGTCTGCAGACGCTCGCGCAACAGAACCGGACGCTGGAGAACCAACAGCAGCGCTACGAATCGTTGATCTCCGAAGGACGCGAGGAACAGCAACGCCTGCAACAGGCACTGAATGCACTCCAGAGCGAACAGAGCGGCACCGAGCAGCGACTGCAGCAGTATCGCGAGCAACAGCAGACACTCCAGCTGGCGCTGAAGGAGAAGGAGACTGTACTACAGCAGATGCAGGCACAACAGCAGCAAAGCGAGGCGGAGCTGGCCGCCAGCCGTACCCGCTATGAAACGGAGCTGCAGCTCTTTGCCCAGGAGACCCGGGCACAGCGGCAACGTCGCCAGAGCGAGATTGCCGCGCTGGACCGGCAACTGCAGTCCCGGCAGCAGCAGGTCGACGCCCAGCAGTCCGAGATCGAAGCCTTGCAGCAGGCGGTTCGACAGCAGGAGCAGCAGCTGTCGCAACTGGAGCGGGCCGAGACAGGACGCGCTGTTGCGGCGGCCGGACCGCCCTCGATCGAGATCATTGAGCCGCCCGTTGTGCTGATGCGCGGCGTGCCCAGTGTTCAGTTGCAGTCGCCGGTGCTGGAGCGGGAGGTTATCGGCAAGGTGGTGGCGCCGGCCGGTCTGTTGAGCTTCCAGGTCAATGGCAAGGCGGTGGCCGTTGGGGACAACAGCCTGTTCCAGGTCAAGGTCCCGATCCGGTCCGGCAGGACGCCGGTGGAGATCGTTGCCGTCGACCGCGAGGGACGTCGTGTCGTGGCCGCGTTCTCACTGGTCACCGAGCCGCCTGCGGTCGCCAAAGCGTCTGAAGGTTCCACTACCGAGGCGACACAGGCACCCGAACTCGCGCTTGGCAACTACCATGCACTGGTTATCGGCAACAACCGGTATCGCCACTTCCCGAGTCTGAATACGGCCAGAAACGATGCCCGCGATGCGGAAAAACTGCTGCGTGAACGATACGGTTTCAAGACCACCCTGCTGCTCGATGCGGACCGCTACGCGATACTCTCGGCGCTGAACCGCTTGCGGCAGGAGCTTACCGAGCAGGACAATCTGCTGATCTACTATGCCGGTCACGGCGAACTGGATCGAATCAACGATCGCGGCTTCTGGCTGCCGGTCGATGCGGAGCAGGGCAACAGCGCCAACTGGATCTCCAACGTCGATATCACCGATATCCTCAACGCCATGCGCGCCAAACAGGTGATGGTGGTCGCCGACTCCTGCTATTCCGGTACCCTGAGTCTGTCGTCGATGCCCAGGCTGGAGTTGAGCATTCCCGAGGACAACCGCAACGAATGGATCATGACCCTGGCGCAGGTGAGGGCGCGCACCGTTCTGACCTCGGGCGGCGTCAAGCCGGTGCCGGATTCGGCGGGCGGCAATCATTCCGTTTTTGCCACGGCATTTCTGGAGACCCTTAGCGGCAATCAGCGCGTACTCGAGGGCCATGCCCTGTACCGCGAAGTACTGCAGCGGGTACAGCAGCGCAAGCTGAGGCCCGAACTGCAACAGGTACCCGATTATGCACCTATCCATCATGCCGGTCATGAAGCCGGCGAGTTCTTTTTCCGGCCCCTCTGAGCCGCCATGGACGCCCTGAACCGGGACTCGCCCGGAGGACAACGTCTTATGCCGCAACAGCAGTACCTGGGTAAATACCGGCTCGACGGGGTGCTGGGCGAAGGCGGAATGGGGGTGGTGTACAAGGCCTACGATCCCCATATTGCACGTACCGTGGCAATCAAGACGGTACACCGGGCGTTGCTGGAAGGGGAACTCGGGCGGGATCTGCTGCAACGCTTTCGTCACGAGGCCCGGGCGGTGGGCCGGCTGACGCATCAGAACATCGTGGCCATTTACGAGTACGAAGAGGACGAGAAGTGTGGGCTGCCCTTTTTCGTCATGGAGTACGTTGAAGGCAAGGAACTCAAGGACTATCTGCGCCACGGCACCCGTTTCCAGTTTCACGAAGTGCTTAAAATCATTAGCCAGGTGCTCGATGCGCTGGACTACACCCACTCCCTCGGCATCATTCACCGCGACATCAAGCCCGCCAATATCATCCTGCTGCCGGACGGCTCGGTGAAGATTGCCGATTTCGGCATCGCCAAACTGGAAACCACCGAGCTGACGCAGACCGGTGGCGTGATTGGAACGCCCAACTACATGTCGCCGGAGCAGTGCCTGGGAAACGCGGTCGATGCCCGCACCGACCTCTTCTCCACCGGCATAGTGCTGTACGAAATGCTGACCGGCAACAAGGCCTTTCCCGGCGATCTCTCCAATACGGTGATT
The DNA here is from genome assembly GCF_042661465.1 of Marinobacterium aestuariivivens. Taxonomy (NCBI): domain Bacteria; kingdom Pseudomonadati; phylum Pseudomonadota; class Gammaproteobacteria; order Oceanospirillales; family Oceanospirillaceae; genus Marinobacterium; species Marinobacterium aestuariivivens. The sequence goes on from NZ_JBHSWE010000001.1 coordinate 4,739,351, forward strand.
CACCGTATCATCCATGAGATGCCCGGCAAGCCGGACAGCTCCAGCGCCGAGGTGGTGCGCTTCTTCGACAAGGTGGTGAAAAAAGCGCTGGCGAAGCAGCCCGATCAGCGCTTTCAGAACGCCGCGGAGTTCCGTGCTGCCGTCGATGCGTTCAGGGACCAGCGCCGCAAGAGCGACAGCCGGCCGAGGTTTCGCCTCTGGGTGGCCATCGTGATATTGGTCGGCTTCCTGGTCGGCGACCATGGCTATCAGTGGTACCGCGAACGGGCCGACCTGGCTCGCGAATCACCGACGCCGGAACTGGATCTGGACGGGCTGGAGCCCCCATCGGCGGGTATACCGTCAGAGCAGAAGCCCCAGGACGTCGTGCTGACGCTGGTCGATCAGGAAAAGATACAGCGTCTGCTGGCGGTGGCACGGGTGCACCTGATGGTGGGTCGGTTGGTCCTGCCCCAGGGCAGCAATGCCTACGATGCCTATCGGTTGGTGCTGGATATCGATCCGGCCAACCCGGCGGCGAACGAGGGCATGAACGTGGTTGCGAACCGGCTGGTGGAACAGTCGCTGCAGCTCTGGCAAGCGGGAGAGCGGAGTGCAGCCCGGGGCCAGGTCAAACGGGGGCTGGCGCTATTTCCCGCCCATAGCGGTTTGCTGGCGCTGCAACAGCGGCTCGATACAGAGCCCGGGGATTAATCGCGGCTGTCCTGTTCGGCCTCGAGATCTTCAAGACTGAGGCGGATCTCGACGGCATGCTGCAACCAGCGGTCCGCTGCGTCCCAGTCACCGGCCAGGCGCGCACGACGGGCCTCTTCGAGAAAGGCCTGTGCCAGCCGCGAACGGGCCTCGAGCAGGCGCGGATGCCCGGCGCCGAGCGCCGTCATCCGGAGCAGGTATTCGGCGGCGCTGTCCGTTGCCGGCAGAACGAGATTGCCGCTGTCGATCGCCCTGGAAAAGCGTTCGAACAGAGCCGTCAGGCGTTGCTCCCGTTCGCTGTCGGAAAGTGTCGGCGGCGGCAGGCTGCTCAGCGCCAGCAGTCGCTGTCGATAGTCGCTGCCCGCTTCGTCCGCCGGCAACGGGCTTTCCGGCCGGGGCTCGGCAATCGGCGCTTGCGGCGCTGGCGCAGGGGGTGGCGGAACAACCTCTTCATCGATCTTTTGCCACCAGATCGATAGCAGAAGGCCGGCGGCGACAACAGCGATGACAAGCCATCTGTGAAAGCGTCCGGGCAGGGCGCGGCCTGGCGCCGGCGTTGGTGTGGGTTGCGCCGGGCGCCGACCGAGCGGAAGAGTCGGCTCGAGGTCGGTACCTTTGCCCGGCGGGGGCCGCACGCTGGTTCGCTGTTTCGAAGGCGCTTTCCTGTCCGGTGGGGAGTCAACCATGGCGGGCCTTCCGAATGACTACACTTAGCTTCATAGTAGAGTATCGGGCCGGATGGTGCGCAGGGGGAGAATGCCTGCCGGTATCCCAATCCGGGTTCGGTGAATCCTGTCGAGGAACAGCATGCCTTCCCTCTCCTTTGGCTATGGGTCCGACGTCGGGCGCATACGGGACCACAATGAAGACAGTTACGTGGTCGATCCGCAGCTGGGACTCTGGCTGGTGGCCGATGGCATGGGCGGTCACCAGGGCGGGGAAGTTGCCAGTGCCATTGCCGGCCTGACCGTGCATCAGGGCGTTGCCCGGGGACAGTCGCTGCTGGATGCGATTCAGGATGCCCATCAGGCGATACTCAGCGCGGGCGAGCAGGGCGATGGCAACAAAGGGATGGGCGCCACCCTGGTGGCATTACGCGGCCAGGGACTGAGCTACGAGATCGCCTGGGTCGGCGACAGCCGGGCCTATCTGTGGGATGCGGCGGAGCGGGCGCTGCATCGCCTCAGTCATGACCACTCCTATGTCCAGTGGCTGGTGGACAAGGGCGAACTGAGCGAGCAGGAGGCCGCCAGCCATCCGCAGGCTCATGTGGTGCTGCAGGCGCTCGGAGCGACGGAACGTACGCCACTGCGGGTGAGTCGCACCAGCGGACAGTGGCAGCGGGGGCAGCGGATTCTGCTGTGCAGCGACGGGCTCAACGGTGAACTGGATGATGCCCGGCTGAGCCTTGTTCTGGGTGGCGGCGATTCCGAGCAGATGCAGGCGGATCGTCTGATCCAGGACGCGCTGGCGCATGGCGGGCGCGACAATGTCAGCGTCATCGTCGTTTCGGCCCCCGAGGATGCGCCTGCAGCGGCCAGCCTGGATGCCACCCTGCCGATGATGGCGCCATCGCCGATGTCGGTGTCTGCGCGCTCCGGGCGGCGCCTTGGCTATCTGGGGGTCGCTGTACTCTGCGTGCTGCTGATCGTGCTGGTGCTCTATCTCGCTTGATGGCCGGCTAAAGAGGTAAAACTATGAACAATAACGAGGGCGATGATTCGTCGCCGGCACCAGCGGACGCTGCCGCCGGCGGATGGTCGCTGGTATCCGAGCATCTGCCGCAGGGTAGCCTGTCGTTGAGCGGCGCCCTGGTGATCGGGCGCGGGACGGAATGCGATCTGGTGATTGACGACCCTCACCTCTCGCGCCGGCATGCAACGATCAGGGTATCGGAAACAGGCCTGCAGGTGGAGGACCTGGGGTCGGCCAACGGCACCTATCTCAATGACACGCGGATCGAGGCCGGCGAGGCGCACCCGGGGGATGAAATCCGCCTGGACCGGCTGGCCTTCAAGGTATTGGGCCCGGTGACGGCCGACCTGGAAACGACGCGGCTGCGGGATCCCGAAGCGACCGCGCTGCATGTCGCCGACAGCACCGCACTGTTGCAGGCGGGCGGCGAAGCGGAGGAGGGCACCCGGCTGCTCGGTGCGCCCGCAGCCTGGCTGGAGGGGGCCGGGGTGGAGCGCTTCGCGCTGGAACCGGGGCTGATCCGCATCGGCCGGGCACCGGACAACGATCTGGTGCTCGACGATCCATCGGTTTCGTCACGGCATGCCGAGCTTGGGTTCCAGCATGGTCAGTGGACCCTGACCGATCTGCAGTCCACCAATGGCTCCTATGTTGGCGACGAGGCGGCCGAAAGCTCGCCGCTGAGCAGTGGTGACCGGCTGCGTTTCGGTAAAGTGGAGATGCAATTCAAGCAGGACATGCCAGGCCGGTCGGGGGACGCGTCCTCGAGAACGGTTACAGGTTTCGGCGCCGGGCGCCGAAGAAGGGGCCTGAGGCTGCTGCTCGGACTTGTGTTACTGGCGGCCTGCGCTGCCGTCGTCCTGCTGTTGCTGCAGCGGCCAGCTTAGCCCGGGAGCTATACTCAGGGGTGTCGAGCAGTGGCTGCCTACTCTCAGGGGAGAACGAAAATGGCCAAGTTGATAATCAAAGACCTGCCGGAAAACACGGAGCTGGACCGCAAAGCGATGAGGACCATTGTCGGGGGCGCCGCGCCCGCCTGCATGGGAATCCGCTCAGGCGCAGTCTCGATTTCGGGCCGCGCCCGCTGTTCAAATAGGGTGGAAATCGGCCGGCGGCTGAATGCTGTTGATCCGTAGCAAACATTCACCAAAAAATATGTTTCAATGAAGCAAACTATCGCCAATTAAAAACCCGGGCATCTGGCCCGGGTTTTTTATTATTTTTGATAAATAACCTTTTTAAATCAGCTGATTACAATGTTTTAGCGATGTCGTTTTCGAGATTGGCACAAGGTCTGCAATATACAGGTCAGAGCGCAGGTCAGAGCGATCAGCCAACCTGGAAACACGCTCTAGCCACCCTGAACCATTGGAGATAATGCCATGACCATTGCCATCAACGATCTGCACGAAAGTAAAACACTGGACTCCCAGGCGCTGGCCGGCGTACGCGGCGGTTATGCCTTCAACCCGGGATACCTGATGCCGAAGCCGGGCTGGTTCGGTCCGGTCAGCAGCAACACCAAGCAGCTGACCAACAGCAATACCCAGCTGAACATTGCCGTACTGAGCCAGGACGTCTTCCAGACCAACAGCAATACTGTACTTCAGTTCTGATCGAGCGCTGCCGCGCGGGAGCCGAAACGGACTTGCTCCCGCCAACAACAGGAGATCATCAAGATGAAATGCATCAAACGACTTGTTCTACGTCTGCTGAAACCGTCCAGATCCGGTGCACTCGAGGTCAGGCGGCTGAGCGGGCACGCGCTGCGGGACCTCGGACTCGACCCGATGGCCGCGGAACTCCAGCGGGACGCCCTTCTGTGGCAAAAACTCGCAGCCTGATCGCAGGCACCTCCATTTTTCTTCTGCATCCCCTGAAACCGGTCAATCGACCGGTTTCCTCTGTTTCTGGCGACTGTCCCCCCCTCTTTGTTTCCCGTCAGGAAGCTGACTGCGCTATTAAACCGGCTGCTTGTCGCCCTGGCTGGCGGTTGATTCCGCAGCGGTCCGTTTCGCGGGCAGCATCTGTCTCTCTGTATTCTGCAACTGACCCAGACAACGAGCTTCTCCTTGTCGCGGATGGGGCGGTTCACGCATGGCGAACCCGGCCGTTGCATCCGCGGTAGTGTTTCAGGATTAAAAACAGCATGCGAAAAGAGTGTTGGTTCTAAAATAACTTTTTGCCTGATTGTCTTTGCATCTACTGTCTTTCAATCGATCTTTTAAAACTAAAAAGTGTTTATTTTCATAGGGTTGATAAATATATAGGGGTGTTTAAAAGAAACTGGCACAGCCTCTGCAATATACCAATCAAGGCAAGGGTAACCGATACACTTGCCTTCCCAAATAAAGAATCGGAGAGACGACCATGACTCATATTGCCATCAACGATCTGAACGAAAGCAAGGCACTGGATACCCAGGCACTGGCGAAAATCCGCGGCGGTTTCAGCTGGGGTTACCAGGGCGGGGTTAAAAACTGGATCGGCCCGGTCCACACCAGCATCAAGGATCTGACCAACATCAATACCCAGTTGAATATTGCGGTGCTGAGCCAGGGTGTGTTCCAGAACAATTCCAATTTTGTCAGCCAGGGCTGATCAATAAGCCCTAGAGCAACCTATTAGATTATCAGGAGAAACGATCATGACTATTATCATCAACGATCTGCAGCAGAACATTGAAATGGACAGCAAGGCACTGGCCGGCGTGCGCGGCGGTTACAGCGCCCTGGTGGCGGCCCAGGGACTCAAACTGATGCCCCATATGCCGAAAAAGCCCGGCTATGGCCTGCTGTACCCGAGTCACGTCTCGCACCAGAGCCTGAGCAACTTCAGCGAACAGTTGAATATTGCCGTCGGCAGCGCCTACGTCACCCAGGGCAACAGCAACTCGGTGATCCAGTACTGAGCATCCGGCTCTTACCCGAAAAGCTAAAACAGCGGAGATAACATCATGACCATGCTTACCATTACCGATCTGCACGCAAGCAAAGAACTCGATGGCAAAGCCATGACCCAGGTTCGCGGTGGTTACACCGCGATGGTCAACAGCCTGGTGACCACCATGAAACCCGGTGGACTGAAAATGCATCAGCCGTCGCTTTACTCCAGTCACTATATGCATAAGAGCCTGACCAACATCAGCGAGCAGCTCAATATCGCAGTGGGCAGCGCCTATGTGAACCAGGGCAACTCGAACTCGGTCATTCAGTACTGAGTCCCGCCGCCCCCGGAGAGCGCTTCGGGGGCGGATTCGTCGGATGCCGGTCCTGTCAGGAACGATTCCTGGCGCTCAACGCAATCGAGAAGCCGTGTCATGTACCTTTACGAGATCATTCATTACGCCAAACAACTGTTTCTGCTCATTTCCAGTTTCGGACTCTCGGTCGCAGCCGGTCTTCTTTTTGCGAGTCTGTCCGGAATCGAATAACCTCCTCTCCCCAAAAGCAAATGTTATTTTTCCGCCGTCCGGCGAAAGTCCTTGGAATGCAGGTCGTGTTTCTTCAGCAGCGTCTGCAGATAGGAGCGGTTCATGCCGGTACGTTTCGCCAGTTCCGTAACCTTGCCGTTGACGGCCTGCAACCCCTCTTCAAGATACGCCCGCTCGGCCGCATCGCTGGCCTGCTGCTTGATTTCACTCAACGACAGGGTCTCATCGGACGCGCCGGCCGTGGTTTTCGACTTCGGCCGGATTTCTTCCGGCAGCTGGGCGGGCGAGGCAATGTCGTCGGCCAGGCAGGACAGGCGGTAGACGAGGTTGCGCAGTTCACGGATATTGCCCGGGTAGCCATAGGCGAGCAGGAAGCTGCGCAGTTCGGGGGTCATTCGAACCGGTGCCCGGTGCAGTTTTTCCGCCGCCTCGTCGCAGAAATAATCGATCAGCAGCGGAATCTCGTCGCGTCGTTCGCGCAGCGGCGGCAGGGTGACATGGATCACCCCGAGGCGGTAGTAAAGGTCTTCGCGAAAGCTGCCGTCGCGGGCCATCTGCAGCAGGTTGCGATTGGTGGCGGCGACGATCCGGGTATCCACTTCGATGATCTCGTCGGAGCCGACACGCTGGATCTCGTTGGCCTGCAGCACGCGCAGCAGCTTGACCTGGCCCTGCAGCGGCAACTCCCCGACCTCGTCGAGAAAAATGGTGCCGCGGTGGGCGCTCTCGAACTTGCCCTTGCGGTCGCTGCTGGCGCCGGTAAAGGCGCCTTTTTTGTGACCGAACAGCTCCGATTCCAGCAGGTTTTCCGGGATGGCGCCGCAGTTGATCGAGATAAAGGGCTTGTCCGCCCGGCTGCCGTTGTGATGCACCACCTTGGCCATCAGTTCCTTGCCGGTACCGCTTTCGCCTTCGACCAGCACCGGCAGATCGGTCGGTGCGGCCCTTTCGGCGATCTCCAGCGCGTCCAGCAGTTTCGGGCTTTCGCCGAACACCCCCTCGAACACGAAGTCGCGCTCCAGCAGCGCCTCACGCCGCTGTCGGCGGGACAGGGCATGGGCTTGCCCGGCGTCTTCCGCCTCCTGGTCCGGGGCCTGCTCCTGACTGGATTGCTGCAGCCGGGCTTGGCGCGAGAGCAGCATCAGGCCATTGCGCACCTCGTTGAGCTGCAGTTGCAGTTTCTGCTTGTCGGTCGACGAGAGTCCCGGCAGCCAGCGCAGGCTTGAGCGCAACACCTCGATTTTTTCCAGCAGCCCGCCGTAGGAGGCGGAAGAGAGCGGCTTGAGGTTCAGTGCTTTCATTTTCTACTCCGGCAGTGCCGCGCCGGACAGTTGTTTCTGCACCAACTGGTAATACATGCCGCGCTGGTCCAGCAGTTCCCGGTGGTCGCCCTGTTCGGTGATACAACCGTCGTAGAGCACCAGTATCTTGTCGGCATGCATCACGGTGCTGAGGCGGTGGGCGATGACGATGGCGGTACGTCCCTTCAGGATTTCGTGCATATGGCCGAGAATATTGCTTTCCGACTGGGTATCCAGCGCCGAAGTGGCCTCGTCGAAGATCAGCAGGCGCGGATTGTGATAGAGGGCGCGGGCAATGCACAGTCGCTGTACCTGGCCGCCGGAGAGGCCGACGCCACGTTCGCCAACCACCTGCTCGTAGCCCAGCGGCAGGTTGCTGATATAGCCGTGGGCATCGGCCATCTTCGCCACCTCGACGATACGGCGCCGGTCCGGATTGTCGTCGCCGATGGCGATGTTCTCCGCCACCGTGCCGGAAAATACCAGGTTCGACTGCATCACGTAGCCGACCTGGGCGCGGTAGTATTCCATGTCGATCTGCATCAGATCGTAGCCGTCGACCAGGATGCGGCCCTCGGACGGTGGGTAAAAACCCACCAGCAGCTTGGCCAGGGTGGTCTTGCCGGAACCGCTCTGGCCGACGATGGCTACCAGCTGGCCCGGCTTGATCTCGCAGCTGATATTTTCCAGCACATAGGGCGTTTCGTTGCCGCCATAGCGGAAATAGACGTTCTCCAGCCGGATGTCCCCCTGCAGGTCCGGCAACAGAATGCGCGACGACAGGGATTCCGGTTTCTGCTCCGGCTCCAGATCGAGTACATCGCCGAGGCGCTCCATGGCGATGCCCGCCTCATGCAGTTCGTCCCACAGACCCACCAGGCCCATCAGTGGTGCCATCACGCTGCCCATCAGCATATTGAAGGCGATCAGCTGGCCGATGCTCAGTTGCTGCTGCAATACCAGGGTGGCGCCGACCCAGAGCACCACGATGGTGGTGGCGGCGCTCAACAGCTGGCCGCCCATCTGCACCAGCGCCTGGAAGCGGCCGGCGCGGTATTGCACGTCCAGGGACCGGGCATACTTGCGCTCCCATTTCAGGCGCATGGGGCGTTCTATGCCCATGCCCTTGATGGTTTCGGCACCGCTCAGGGTTTCCATCAGCACCGATTCGGCATCGGTGGAGGTTTCGAAAGCCTGCCGGGCATAATGCTTCAGTCGGGGTGTCACGAGCACGGTGAGCAGGGCGATCGGTATCACCATCGCAATCAGCAGCAGTGTCATCTGGACGTTGTAGATGAACAGCACCGTGAAATAGATGAACACCATCAGCAGGTTGAGCAGGGTGCTGATGGTGGACTCGGTCAGGAACTGGCGGATCTTGTGGTTTTCCTGGAAGCGGGCAAAGATGTCGCCGGTACGCCTTTGGCGAAGAAGGCCACCGGCAGTGCCAGCGTATGCTTGAAGAAGCCGGCGATCATGCTGAAGTCGAGGTTGCGCATCAGGAAGTTCGCCAGCAGCGCCCGCATCAGCATCGTCAGCTGCGTGAAGACCTGGGCGATGATCAGGCCGAAGATCAGCACGTGCAGCAGTTCGAAGCTTTGATGCACCACGACGCGGTCGAGGATGTTCTGCATGATGATCGGCGGTGCCAGGCTGAGCACCTCGATGACCAGGGTTGCCAGGAACAGGTAGCCGAGCAATTTCTTGAACGGCTTCAGATAGGCGATGAAACGCAGCCAGGGTGAGCGGCCGGCCGCCAGCTGCACCAGGCTCTCGCCGGGCGTGAAGATCAGACAGGTACCGCTCCAGCCGCGCTCGAACTCCTGCACCGTCAGCTTGCGAAAGCCCAGCGCCGGATCTGCGACCCAGACATGGTGCTTGGAGATGCCGTAGACCACCACATAGTGGTAACCCTCCCAGTGGACGATGAACGGCAGCTCGAAGCCCAGCAGGGCCTGGTAGGTGCACTGCACGCCCCGGGTACTGAAACCGAGGGATTCGCCGACCCGCGCCAGGCTTTCCAGGGTGGCGCCTTCGGTGGTGACATTGGCCAGCTCCCGCAGTTTGCCGAGGGTCAGGTTGATATGGTAATGGCGACAGATCATCGCCAGGCAGGCGGCGCCGCAGTCCATCTCCTCGGCCTGCTCGACCAGCGGAAAACGGCGCAGGATCCGCTCGCCGCGCCGGGGGCTGGAGAAGAGGTCGAGCAGCACCCGGCGATTGCGACGCTCGGCCAGTTTCTTCTGCCGTTGCAGCTCCCGTTCGACGAACTGGATGCGCTCCTCGAGCACGGTGGCGACCGTGGGATTGCGCTCGAGAATGAAGCCGATCGTCTGCTCCGGGATCACCAGCAGTACCGCGTCGGTCTCGGCAACGGCGCTGGCGGGCTGTTCCTGCTTCAGCAGGCAGGCTTTTTCGCCGAAAGACTCGCCCTGGTGCAGGGTGGCCAGCGGGTATTCGCTGTCGTCCTCCCGGTACAGCAGCTGTACCTTGCCCTGGCGTACGATATAGAGGCGCCGGTCGTCGCGGCCGCCCTGGCTGAGGATGGTCTGGCCCGCCTTGACCGGCTTGACGCCGATACTCTGGATGAACTCCTCCAGCTCGCCGGGGGCCACCTTGCCACGCAGATTGAACAGGCGGCTGACAAAACCGCCGGCGCTGCTGATGGCGGTCAGACGGGCAATGAAGTCCGCCGCCGCCGGATTGCGCTGCAGCTGCGGCGCCAGCGCCTCGCGGGGAATGTGCAGCAGCAGCGTCTTGGCCGAGGCGCGCACCGAATATTCGAGCCGGTGTTCGCGCAGCGCCGCCAGTTCCGCGAACACTTCGCCGGTCTTGCGCACGCCGAGGCTGGTCTCCTTGCCCTGTTCCTCGGTGAACAGCCGTACCGTGCCCTTCAGCACCACATAGACGCCCGTCCCGGGTTCGCCGGCCCGGAGAAGGGTATCGCCGAAGTCGTGGTGGCTCTGCCCGGCGCGAGCCGCGAGTGCCGCGAGCCCCTCCCGGTCGAAGGTCGAAAAAATTCGACCCCGGCCAGAAAGTCGACCAGCTCATCCTGTTCCAAGTTCACCTCCGTTCACAGCTGCAAGCCACAAGCTGCCCCGCCTAACGCCTAACGCCTAACGCCTAACGCCTAACGTTTTCCCCTATTCGCGGCGGGGGCGCCGCTCCTACAGATACTCGATCCGGTGCTCGCTGGCCTTTGCCTGCAGCCATTCCCGGTGCAGCAGTTTCTTCACTTCGGCGCGGGTGCTGTCGTCGAGGCTGGCCGGGTGCCGGGCGGTGACCATGAAAATCTCGAACAGTTGGCCGTCGGCCGATGGAAAAGGCCCGAGCGCTTCGTTGACGGCCGCATTGAACACCTTGGCCTCGGCTTCACCGAACAGGGCTCCGCGCAGTATCCGGCCCAGGGCGCCGCCCTGTTCACGGCTTTCGTCGGCCAGCGAATGTTCCTGCGCCAGTTCAGCGAAGCTGTCGGGGTCGTCTTCCAGCAATGCGACGATCTCCCGCGCCTTGTCTTCGGAATCGAGCAGGATATGGCTGATCTCGACGGCGTCGAACCTGGGTGAATGAAGGCTGAAGTAGTCCTCCACCGCCTGGGGCTGCAGATGCGCTCCATCATCTTTTCCCGGTACAGGGTATCGGTAAGATAGAGCTCGAAGTCGTCCAGGGTCATGCCCATCGCCTCGAGATAGTCGAACATGTCCTTGGCGCGATGCAGACCCTCCACGCGGCGCAGGTTGTCGGCACGCTCCTGGAGTTCTTCGGCTGTGACCTCGAGGCCCTGCTTGCGGGCTTCGAGCACGGTCAGTTTGTCGCTCAGCACCTCCTCCAGCAGATCTTCCAGGCGATCCTTGAACTTCAGAATCCTGATAAAGTCGTCGGCGCTGATGTACTCCTCGTCAATGCGGGCGATATTGCTCATATTGGAGCCTCCCGGTGTTTGAAGGGTGGGCCTGGCCCGGTTGAGGGCGGATGGCGGCCGGGGCTCTCTGGGTCCCTGCGGCCTGGCGGTTGATCCCGGCTTCTTTAGGTATAGTCATTTTTTATCCTCTCGCATCGGGCCGAATCCCGATCGGTGCGTTACGCGGCTGCGCCGCTAACGGCACCCTACGTAAAATCCACCCTCCGGACCTCCGTATCATTGCTGTAATCGGCGGAAAGGATCCAGTGCCAGGTCGATCAGGCGCCTTTTGCGCACCTGGATCTCGGCTTCTGCCTGCATGCCGAAGCGCAGCGCATGCTGCTGCCCGCTGTCGCTGAAATAGTCCCGCGCCAGGCTGACCCGGCCCTGATAGACCGGCTGACCACTCTGTTCCGACACCACTGTGCCCGGCGAGATGTACTCCAGCGAACCGTCGATAAAGCCATAGCGCTGGAACGGAAAGGCATTGAATTTCAACTTCACCGGCAGTCCTTCGCGCAGGAAACCCCGGTCCCGTTCCGGGATCTCGACATGCAACACCGTCGCGGCGTCGGCCGGGGCGAGGGTGGCCAGGGGCCGGTCCGCCGAAACCTTGTCGCCGGGTTGGGAAAAGTTGATGCGGGTGATGACGCCGTCGGAAGGGGCCAGAATCCGCAGGAAGTTGTCCTCGTCGATATTGTCGAAGCGGATGCGGGCAGCACCCTCGGCGTTGAGGCGGGCGGCCCTGAGGTCGGTCATGACCCGGTCTTCGGCCTGGCGCACCGCTTCGAGCGCTTCCTCGTACTGAATTCGCAGTTCCCGCAGCTGCTGGGCGCTGCGCTCGATTTCGCGACTCTTCTCCCGCTGCTGCGAGCTCAGTTGCAGTTCCAGTTCACTGAGGGCGGCCTCGGCGGCGATGGTATTGCTGCGTGCGACCGCGTAGGCGTTGCGTTTTTCCTGGACCTGGTTGCGGGAGACGCCGCCGCCGCCCGGCGAATTGTAGAGTCGCTCGAAAGCGCTCATTTCACCGCGGGCGGCGTTCATCAGGGTGCGGCTCTGTTCCAGCCCGGCGCGGGCCCTCTCGAGGCTGGCCTTGTGGGCCTCCGACAGCTTGCCGAGGCCTTCCGTTACCCGCTGCCGGTGCAGTTGCTGTTCCAGTTCCAGTTTTTGCTGCAGGCTGTCGGCCTTACTCTGCAGCAGCGCCTTGCGGGCCGGGAAGAGGTTGTAGGCACGTTCCGCTTCGGCCAGCGCCAGTTCCGCCTGCAGCGCGGCGGTAGCGGCCTGAATTGCGCCGCGGGCATTGATCCGTGCCAGCACGTCTCCCTCGGCGACCGGTGTACCCTCGGCGATATAGAGATCCACCAGCTCGCCCTCGATCGGCGCATAGACGCGGCGCACCCTGGATTCGGGGCCGAGCACCCCGGGCGCCTTGACGATGACATCGGCGCGTCCGACGAAGGACCAGGCCAGGGCGGCGAGCATCAGCGCGGCTAGCAGGTATAGGATGAAGCCGATCAGCCGGGAGGGTTCCGCCGTCAGGATGCCGATGCCTTCGGCACTGTGATCGCGCAGCGCCTCGTGCAGCGCGCGTGATTCGGCATCGTTCATGGGCTTGCCTCCTCGGCCGGGTTCAGCAGCTGCAGCTTTGCCCGCAAAAGCGGCGGATCGAGCACCGTGCTGAGGTCCTGCAGCCACTGCCGCTGCCCCTGCACTTCGGTCGCGATGCGTTGCTGCAGCGCCTGTGACGGCTGCGCCGGCGACTGCTGCAGCAGGCCATAGAGCCTCAACCCCTGGCGCGCTTCATCCTGGGCGAGGTTGAGCAGCAGTGCCTGCTGGCGAAAACGCTCGGAGATATCGTCTTCCAGGCGCAGGGTGCTGCCGATGCCCCCTGCTGCTGATACTGCTGCCAGTAGTCTGCCGCCGCCGCCATCGCGGCATCGGCATTGCGGCGGGCCTCGTCGGTGTATTGCCGGAAGGCGGCCTGCAGGGCATCCAGGTAGTGGCGATCCAGCACGGGATCCAGCGAGCCGTAGAAGGCGATAAGCGCCGGGCCGTAATCGGCTGCGTTTTGGCGGATCTGCAGTTGCCGGTAACTGCTTTCTACCTGGCGATAGTGCTGTAACGCCGGTTCCAGTGCCGCGCCCCAGGGCTGCACCGTCGCGGGCTCGAGCAGGGCGATGGCCTGCTGCGCGTCGCCGGCCAGCCAGGCCCGGCGCGCCTGCCGATGCCGTTCGACGATCTCGGGCGGCGGCAGTTGCTGCGGCAACAGTTCCTGGCTCGCCTGCTGAAACGGCGGCGTTCGGAACCCGAGCCCCAGTGTGAGGCGCTCCAGGGCTTCCAGGTCGCGATTCCCGATCGCCTGATGCAGCGTCCTGTAGTCGCCGATATCCTGCCGCAGCCGGTCGGTGCCCCTGATAGTGGGATACTGCCGTACGAAATCGTCGAGCAGGGCTGTCAGCTCATCGCTGCGGTTGTTCGCCAGCAGGTTTTCCAGGCGCCGGTTCAGCGTATCGATGCCGGTCAGATAGACCGAGCGTTCGTTCTCCAGCTGGCGCAGCCGGCTGAAAATGCGGCTATGCCGTGCTTCGAACGCCGGCTCCTGGTCGCGAATAAGATCCAGCAGGCGGCGGGCATCGTCGCCCTGGTCTTCCCAGCGCTCGAGCAATGCGCGGATCGGTTGTTCGTCTCGGTACAGTTCGAGATGGTTGTCCGGCGGACGTTCGGCAAACCACTGCTCCAGGTCGGTCACCCATCCGAGCAGGGCCAGCAGTTGCCGGCCCTGGGGATGGAGGTCGTTCAGGGGCAAGGCTGCGAGCCGTTGCCGGGCGTTCTCGTAGGCCTGCGCATCCAGCTGTTGCTGCCAGCCGGGAAGGGTACCCTGTAGCAATGCCGAAGTGGCCAGGGTTCGGATTTCGGTCTCCTCCGGCTGCTGCCGCAATATGCGAGCGGCCATCTGGCTGGCCTCGAGATAGTGCGCTTCGGCCATCAGCGCCTTGATGGCCCGCTCCTCGGCACCGCGCTGATAGAGCAGCAGAGCCACTGTCGCCAGCAACAGGACGATGGCGGCGCCAATTCCGCGTCTTTTCAGCGAACCGGGCTTCTCCCCGAAGCCGAGGGCCCGTCGCAGCTCGACGAGAAAGACCCGCATTCGCGCCAGCCGGCCACCGGGGCGCGCGGAGGAGGGGGCTGTTCGGCGGCAGCCGGATCGGCCGTCGTGGCCTGGCGTGGCGGCTCCTGCTGCTGGCAGAAGATATCGAGGAAAGGGCTGGCGCTGGTGATGAAGGTGGTTCTGGGGTCGGCCTCATCGGGGGCCACTGTCGTGACCGGATCGGCACGGGGCGCGGGTGGCGGCTCCTCGGCCGGCAGTTCCACCCGGTAGCTCAGGGCGGGGCTGCCAAAGGTCAGGCGGTCACCGCTTTGCAGCGGTAACGCGTGCTCGTCGAGTCGCTGCTCCCCGATAAAGGTGCCGTTGGTGCTGCCGAGATCCTCGATATGGGGCTGTCCATGCTTGAGAAAGATATGGGCATGGCGGCGGGAAAGATGCCTGATCTCATCGGCCAGCGCCGCCGGGAAACCGGCAAAGACGCCTTCGTTCTGGCTGACGAGAAAGGGAAAGCGGCTGATCACCAGCCTGTCGAGCCCGGCCTGAGGGTCGCAGGGTGTCAGAATCAGCCGGATGTCCGGCTGCGGTTCCGACGGTTGCGGTGGCGGCAGTTCGACCCGGAACTCAAGCTGGCCGGCGAAGTTGATGCTGTCGCCCTGGTGCAGTCTGGCGGCCTGCTGGCCGAGCGCCTTGCCATTGAGCCGTGTGCCGTTGAGACTGCCGGAATCAACCAGAAAATAGTGGCCGTCCTGTTCGAAGATCCTGGCGTGGCGGCGCGACAGTTTGGCGACCGCCTCGTTCGGGTGGGTATTGAAGGGCGCTTCCTGCCGGCCGATGGCGAAGAGGCTGTCCTCGACAGGGATGTCGCCGATCTCGGGATGGGACTGGGCCTTGAGGATCAGTTTCATCGGCCCATCCTAGTTGACCCGGATATGGGGCCAGCCGCCGCCCAGCACCTTGTAGAGCGTGACCGTGTCGCTGAGGATCTGGCTGTGCAGTTGCAGCAGGCTCTGCTGGGCCGCCAGCACCGAGCGCTCCGATTCGAACACCTCCAGCTGGGACGCCATTCCGAGCTGGACCTGACGGTCGATCTGGTTGCGCACCTGGGTCAGCTGAGCCAGCTGGGCCTGCACCTCGGCCAGCCGAGCCTTGCGTGCGGCCAGGTTGGTCAGGGCGTTTTCCACCTCTTCGAAGGCCAGTAACACCGTCTTGCGGTACTGCTCCTCGGCAATCTGCGCCTGGGCTTCACGGCTGCCGAGCCTGGCCTCGATGCCAGGGTCGAAAATCGGAATGCTGAGTGCCGGAGCCAGCCCCAGGCTCCAGTTGCCGAGCAGGCCGGACAGCATGGCACTGGCGAAGCCGCCGTTGCCGGTGAGGCTGAAGCTGGGCAGCTTCGCCAGGTGTGCCTGGCCGACCAGGTGGTGTGCCTGCAATACACGAAACTCCCCGGCAATGATGTCGGGTCGCCGCGACACCAGCTCGGAGGGCAGGCCGGCCGGTACCACCGGTAGCGACACGGTATCGGTCAACATCTGCTCGGGCACCCGGAAATCGCCCGCCGGTCGCCCCAGCAGCGTGGCCAGGCGGTTTTCCGCCAGCCGACGCAGGCGCTTCAGGTCCACCTCGGCGTCTTGCAGCGCATGGATTTCCGCCTGCTGTTGTCGGATGCGGGTATCGGGTACCAGCCCGGCCTGGTGCTGCTGGTGGTAGATGCCGAGGATGCGCCGGTTCTGGTTCAGCGCATTGCGCTGGCGCGCGAGCTGTTCGTCGAGGCGGCGAATGGCGAAGTAGGTGTCGGCCACCTCGGCGACCATCGACAGGTATCCGGCCCGCCAGTCCGCTTCGGTCGCCTGATATTCCGCGCTCTGCGCCTGGACCCCCTTGCGGGCCTTGCCCCAGATGTCGACCTCCCAGTTGGCCGAGGCCTGGGCGCCGAACTGGCGGCTGGTGCCTTGCGGGCTGGTCTGAAACTGTGCCGAGACATTGCCGCCGACGGTGGGTAACAGTCCGGCGCGTTCCTCGCCTACGGCGGCTTCGGCGGCATCGATGCGCGCCGCCAGAATCTTCAGGTCCAGGTTGCCGGTCAGGGCCGAGTCGATCAGCCGGTCGAGATAGCGATCGTCGAAACCTCTCCACCAGTCCGGCTGGATCGTTTCGCTCGCCGATACCTGCACCGGCTGCGTCTCCAGCTCGGGTCCGGGACCGACCCAGTCGGTTTTTTCCGGCAACTCGGGGCGCTGGTATTCAGCATGGCCCTTTTCGTACGCACCGCACCCGGTCAGCAAAAAACCGGCCAGAAGGAAGAGCGCTGCGCCCGGAATGAAGAGTTTCATGCCAACGGCCCCATGTCGGATAGGTACGTTTGGAGTAAGTATAGGCAGGATGGCAGGGGTTACGAGTGACGCCTTGCGCTTCGGCGACGCGCATCCTGTGGCCAGACCGTCGTGAAGTGACCGCAAGGCCGGAAAGGATGCAGGCACAGACGCTATTCGCGCCGGCCCCGGGGAATTCCTTACCCAGTTTCTTATACCGTTATCTTGATTCCGGTTCTGGGTTTTGCTGTGACAGAAGTCCACCCGGTGGGCGAATCGAATGCCCGCTGGCATGCCTTTCGTCCAGAGACCGGATGTCCGTGCTGTCGGTTATCCGGCGTTGCGCTCTTTGCACGCGGCGACGGATCGGCGATAATGCCGCGCAGTCCGATACTGCGCGTCGCCAGGGCGCGCTACCTGTTGCAGTCGAGCCCTTCCATGAGTGAATCCATCAGTACACTGCAGACCCGTTTCGAGCGCCTGCGCGCCAACAAGCTGTTCGAAGCCGTCGTCATCGCCATTATCGTTGTTTCTGCCCTGCTGATCGGCGCCAAGACCTACGAGGAAACCAGCCGCTTCGAGCAGGCGCTGCTGATCGCCGACATGGCGGTGACCGGTTTTTTCCTGGTCGAGATCCTGATCCGCATGGCCGGCGAGCGGCGGCTGTTCGACTTCTTCAAGAAGGGCTGGAACGTTTTCGATTTCGTGATCGTGGTGGCCAGTCTGGTGCCGTTGCAGGATTCGGAAATGGTGCTGCTGGCGCGGCTGCTGCGCATCTTCCGCGTACTGCGTCTGGTCTCGATGATTCCTGAGCTCAGGCTGCTGGTGACGGCACTGTTCAAGTCGATCCCGCGAATGGGCTATGTCGCACTGCTGATGTTCATCATCTTCTACATCTACGGCGCCATCGGCAGTTTCCTGTTCCATACCGTCGACGAGAAGCTCTGGGGCAATATCGCCGTCTCGATGCTGACGCTGTTCCAGGTCGCGACCTTCGAGAGCTGGGCCACCGCGGTTCTTTACCCGGCGATGGAGCAATACCCCTACGCCTGGATTTTCTTCATCAGCTTCATCTTCCTCAATGCCTTCGTGTTCCTGAACATGATGATCGGCATCGTGCTCGATGTGATGCAGAAGGAGAGCGTGCAGATGGAGCTCGAAAGCGGCGAGGGCGAGGCCGCCGAGCTGCACGGGCTGCGCGAGGATGTACGGGAACTGCGCGAGCAGCTGACGCGGATGGAAACGCTGCTGCAACGGCAGGAGCGCTGACAGCTCGGGGCAGCGGTCCGCATCGTTCTTCTCTTTCTCATGTGCCGCGCAACGCGCGGGAGGTGAAGTGCCACCCTGTGGAGCACCACCCTGTCGAATTCGTTGACACTCATTCCAACCTACTACCAACGAACTAGCCCTTGGGCGCCAAAGTAGAATTCTGGCGCAACGGGACCTCGCCCTATCATGGATTCAAGCTGGCGGGCAGCTTCGGCTGTTCGCGACCTCTTTACAGTTCTTGAATCGGAAGGGTGCTAGGCCATGAAACACAACAAGAAAATATTCGGACTTGCCGGGGCTGGGATGATCACGCTGATGCTGTCGACCCAGGCGCTGGCCCATGGCGATGTCACGCCACAGGCGGTCGACACCGCGGGCCTCGAGTCGCTGGGCGAGGAGTGGCTGGATCAGAACCCCTACGGTGAAGATCACGAAAAGTATGCGCTGGCTGTCGAAATCGGCGAGTCGGCCTACAACCAGAACTGCGCCCGCTGCCACGGTCTGGAAGGCGTTTCGGGCGGCATCGCACCGGATCTGCGCTTCCTCGAGCCCGGCATCGACGGCGACGAGTGGTACCAGTACCGCGTGGTCAACGGGGCGGTGCGCGACGGCCGCGTTTACATGCCGAAGATGGCGGAGCACCTGAGCCAGGAAGCCCTCTGGGCGATCCGCGCCTGGCTGGAGACCAAGTATGTGGAGCAATAGCCTCCACCGCTGCGCGCTGTCGGCAGCAGGCCTACTCTGGGTCTGGCTGCTGGCACTGCCGGTCCAGGCCCGCTATTACGACGATGTGATCGCCAGCGGCTATATCCGCATCGGACTCTACCGGGACTTTCCGCCCTATTCCTGGCTCCAGGACGGTGAGCCGAGGGGCATCGATGTCGAGATCGGCAAGCGCATCGCCGAAGGGCTCGGGGTGCGATTCGAGCCGCACTGGATCACGCCGGACGAGAATCTCGACGACGATCTGCGCAACAACGTCTGGAAGGGCCACTATCTCGACAAGAACGAAGATCAGCCGCTGGCGCCCAAGCAGCTGGCCGATGTGATGATGCGGGTACCCTACGACCGCGAGTATGCCTTCAAGCGCGATTCCACCGGCGAGATCGTCAACGAGCAGGTGGTGATGTTCGGCGCCTACCAGCGCGAACGCTGGCAGGTGGCCTACAACAGCGAGCGCATCGACAGCGTCTCGACCGTCGCGGTGTTCCAGTACCACCCGATCGGCGTCGAGATCGACAGTCTGCCGGACTTCTACCTGACCTCTGCCTTCCAGGGGCGGATGCGCGACAAGACGCGTCATTATGCCAATGTCCGCGAAGCCTTTGCCGCGATGCAGCGGGGCGAGGTCGATGCGGTGATGGGGATGCGCGCCGAAATAGACTGGCTGCTCGACGAGGCGAAGGATCCGCGTTTTCGCCGCGGCGAAAACGGCTTTCCGATGATGGGCCGTCAGACCTGGGATCTGGGCATGGCGATCAAGCACAGCCACCGGCAGCTCGGCTACGCGGTCGAGGAGGTGGTTGACGGTCTGATTCGCGGTGGCGGCATGGGGCAACTCTACGCCGCTCAGGGCCTGGGCTACGAACTGCCGGGCCTGTACCAGGATGTCGTTCAGTGACGAGCCGGAGAAGGGGAGGGAATCATGAACCGACACTGTCTGCGCTGGCTCGGCGCCGCGCTGTTGAGTCTCGGCTGCGGGGCGCTTCAGGGCGCGACCGGGACGCCCGACCCGCTGGGCTCGCCGATGTGGGATTACCTGCGCGAGCGCTTTCTTGGCGCCGATCCCTATCGTTTCGATACGCGGATAAGGGTCGAGGTACCCCCTTTGCCGAAGACCCGACCCAGGTGCCGGTGAGTATCGACGCCACCGGACTGGGTGAACCGGTCGAGCGGATTCTGATCTGGGCCGATCTCAATCCCATCCAGCATATAGCCACCCTCTATCCACATGACGGCCGGGTTGTGCCGAGGCTGTCGCTGCGTATCAAGGTGCAGCAGGCCACGGCGGTGCGGGCCGCAGTACTGAGTGCCGGCACCGGCATCTGGGCGGTGCCTTCCTCGATGCGTCCGGTGGCGGTTGCACGGTGCCGAGCCAGGCCGCGACGAGCCCCTACTGGGAGAGCCATCTGGGCGAGATGCAGGCGCGCCGCTTCGAAGCCCAAGCCTCGCCGGCCACTTCTGCCCGGTTCAAGTTTCGGGTGATCCACCCGATGGATACCGGGCTGGTCGAGGGCATTCCCGAGTTCTACATCGAACAGGCCCTGTTGCGGGATCCCGACGGCAATACGCTGTTGCGCCTGGAGCTGTCGCCGCCGGTCAGCGAGAACCCGGTGCTGAGTTTCGATACACGGGGTCTCGGCAGCCTGAGCCTCTGGATGCGGGACAACAACGGCAACGAGTTCGAAACGGCGGTGCAGGAGGGGCCCTGAGATGCAGATGCTGTGGCTGTTACTGATGGTGCCGGTCTGGATGACGATGCCGCAAGCCCAGGCCGGCCGGTTCGACTACGGACTCGAGCCGCGGCAGATCGCGCCCGATACCTGGCTGGTCGAGGGGCGACGGGAGTCCTTTTCCCGTGACAATGGCGGCCATATCGTCAATGTCGCCTTTATCGTCACCGAAGCGGGGGTAGTGCTGTTCGACAGCGGGCCTTCGCGCCGCTTCGGCGAGCAGTTGCGCGCGGCCATTGCCGGCGTGACCGATCGGCCGGTGGTGCATGTCTTCAACAGCCACGCCCATCCCGATCATTTCCTCGGCAACCAGGCCTTTGCCGATGCGACGATCTGGGCGCTGCCCGGTACCGCGCAACAGATCGCGCGCGACGGCGACGGCCTGGCGGAGAACCTCTACGGTCTGGTCGGCGACTGGATGCGCGGTACCGAAGCGATGCCGCCTGCCCGCACGCTCGAGCAGGAGCGGTTCGAGGTGGGCGGTCACCGCTTGCGCTTCCTCGCGTTCAAGGGGCATACCGGCGCCGATCTGGTGATGCTGGACGAGGCCACCGGCGTGCTCTTTGCGGCAGACATGGTGTTCCATCAACGCGCACTGACGACGCCGCAGACGCCGGGCCTGGCGCTCTGGCGCGACGAGCTGTCACAGCTGGCGGCGCTCGATTATCGTTGGCTGGTACCGGGACATGGCCCGGTCGACGAGGGCGGCAGGGCGATCGACCAGACCCGCGATTACCTGGACTGGCTTGACCACACACTGCGGCGGTCGGCCGATGCCGGCCTGACGATGACCGAGGTGATGGCCCTGCCGATCGATAACCGCTTCGATTCCATCCGGCTGACCCGTTACGAATTCGCCCGCACGGTGGCACACCTCTATCCGCGTTACGAGCAGCAGGCGTTCCATTAGTACTGTGCCCTGGCGACTCGGTCGCAGGATACCGCAGCGCACAGCAACCGCCATGGACGGCGGTAGGCCGCCCCGTGGGAAGCCTGGCATTGCAGGAGCAAATGCCAGCGAAGCGCACCGAATAACGGTGCTTGCCTCCGGCCTGCGCCTTCGACCTGCAAGGTAAATATTGTTCCGCCACCGATTCGAGAGAGCGTTATGAATCCCGACAGTCTCAACCGGGTGCCGAGTCTGGCCCCCGGTATTCGGCTCTATTTCGACGACCAGCCGCGGCGCTGGGTGATCAAGGCGCCGCAGCAGGTGGTCTTTCTCGATCCGCTGTCGCTGGAGGTGCTGCGTGCCTGTGACGGGGTGCGCAACCTGGCCCAGATCGCGGTGCGCATGGAGAGCTGCGCCGAGGTTCCCCGCCGGGACTGGTTGGATGTCGTCTGCGATATCGTGCGTCATTTCGAGGGCCGGGGAATGCTGCGTTGCCTGCCCGGGGAGCCGGACCGGCGCCTCCCGGTCGAAGCGGGTCGTACTACCAAGGCACTATGAATCCGCTACCGGGGATCAATTGTTGCGATCAAGGCAAGACTGAAGAATTGACGACAGATTCGGGAGTTTTTCCCGGTCGGCTAATAAGAACGAATCCGTGAAGGAGACTGCGATGAAGAGAATTGGCCGTATCCCGGGCTTTGCCGTGACCACCCTGGTCGCCGCGATGGCCCTGTCCGGTCCGTCCCAGGCCGGTGTGACCGATCAGGATATTCTGAACGACCAGGCGACCACCGAGGATGTCGTCAGCAACGGTCTGGGCCTGCGCGGCCAGCGCTACAGCCCGCTGACCAAGGTGAACGGCGATACCGTGCAGGAACTGCGTCCGGTCTGGGCCTTCTCCTTCGGCGGCGAGAAGCAGCGTGGCCAGGAGTCCCAGCCGATGGTCAAGGACGGCGTGATGTACGTCACCGCCTCCTATTCCCGCGTGTTTGCCATCGATGTCGCCACCGGCGACGAACTCTGGGAATACAATGCCCGCCTGCCGGACGGCATCATGCCCTGCTGCGACGTCATCAACCGCGGTGTCGCCCTCTACGACGACCTGGTGATCTTCGGTACCCTCGATGCCAAGCTGGTGGCCCTGGACAAGGACAGCGGCAAGGTGGTCTGGAAGAAGACCATCGAGGACTACAAGGCCGGCTACTCGATTTCCGCCGCGCCGATCGTGGTCAACGGCAAGGTGATTACCGGCGTCTCCGGCGGCGAGTTCGGCATCGTCGGCAAGGTCGAGGCCTATGACGCCAAGACCGGCGATATCCTCTGGTCGCGTCCGACCGTCGAAGGCCATATGGGTTATGTCTGGAAGGACGGCAAGAAGACCGAAGCCGGCATCTCCGGCGGCCAGCCCGGCCAGACCTGGCCCGGCGATCTGTGGAAGAGCGGCGGCGCGGCGACCTGGCTCGGCGGCACCTACGATCCGGACACCAACCTGCTGTTCTTTGGTACCGGCAACCCGGCGCCCTGGAACTCCCACATGCGCCCGGGCGACAACCTGTTCTCGTCGTCCCGTCTGGCCATCAATCCCGATAATGGCGAGATCGTCTGGCACTTCCAGACCACGCCACACGACGGCTGGGATTTCGACGGCGTCAACGAACTGATCTCGTTCGACTACGAGGACGGGGGCAAGACCGTCAAGGCCGCCGCCAGCGCGGACCGCAACGGTTTCTTCTACGTGCTCAACCGTGAAAACGGCGATTTCATCCGCGGCTTCCCGTTCGTCGACAAGATCACCTGGGCCGAGGGCCTGGACGACAAGGGGCGTCCGATCCTGATCGAAGCGGGGCGTCCGGGAAATCCGGCCGATGCGAAAGAGGGCAACAAGGGTCAGTCGGTGTTCTCGGCGCCGTCCTTCCTCGGCGGCAAGAACTGGATGCCGATGGCCTACAGCCAGGATACCGGGCTCTTCTATGTGCCGTCGAACGAGTGGGCGATGGATATCTGGAACGAGCCGGTCTCCTACAAGAAGGGCGCCGCCTACCTGGGCGCCGGCTTTACCATCAAGCCGCTGAACGAGGACTATATCGGCGTGCTGCGCGCCATGGATCCGAAGACCGGCAAGGAGGTCTGGCGTTACGAGAACTATGCGCCGCTCTGGGGCGGCGTACTGGCGACCAAGGGCGGCCTGGTCTTCACCGGTACCCCGGAGGGCTACCTGATGGCGTTCGACGCCAAAACCGGCGAACAGAAGTACAAGTTCAACACCGGCTCCGGGATCGTCGGCTCGCCGATCACCTGGGAACAGGACGGTGAGCAGTATGTCTCGGTCGTCTCCGGCTGGGGCGGTGCGGTACCGCTCTGGGGCGGCGAAGTCGCCAAGCGCGTCAAGCACCTGAACCAGGGCGGCACCGTCTGGACCTTCAAGCTGCCGAAATCGGCCGAAGTCGCCAGCCGCTAATCGCCGAACCACTCTGCCAAGGCCGCCGGGAAACCCGCGGCCTTTCTTTATGGGTGACGCGTGACGGGATACGCGGGACGCGTTAAAGCGAAAAGAGGCGGTGCGGTTCGTGCTGCGAACTCACCGCACCCTATAGGGCTTGCCAGCGAATGGCCGCCGCGGTACCTGTGGCAGGCATCAGGCTTCTCCGCGTGCTATCTTTGGCTCCGGGAAAAGGAGACAGCCTTCAAGGAGGAAAGCATGAGAGTACGCCGTTCTGCAGATCGATCACCGCTGTACCGGGGGACGGGACTGATGGTGCTGACGCTGGCGATCGCCGGCTGCAGTGGCCATCCGGTCGGCATCGACGAAGCCTACCGCCATGCGGTGCAGGACGCCGCGATCGTCGAGGCGTCGGAGATCGCGACGGACCTGGTCGCCATCCGGCGGGACAATCCCGGGCTGGTGTGGAACGATGCCGGCGACAGGATCCTGGTCACGACCTGGAAATCGCGGCAGGCCTACGAGCAGTTCATCCAGCCGAACACCAGCACCCCGGACAATCCGGATTACGCTATCTGGGTCACGACAGTGCCGCAGGTCCGGGCGTTCTGCGCCGGGTTGGCCTCGAGCGATCCGCAGGCACTGGATCTGCGACTCAAGCAATACCTGGGGCTGGATCCTCACTGGCACTACGACCTCTTCGTCGAACTCTGGGTCGACCCGGCGCGGCTGTTACGGCCCTGTGTCGATCCGCAGACGGACGACCAGAGCTGCTAGCTGCATTTCGCCGACGATACGCCGAGTGTCGACAACATCGCGAACTATCGCGACTTCTATCGCAACCTCTATTACAGGAGCTTCCGGGCCAGCGACGGCGTCCCCTGGACCGGCCTCGGCTATACCTACGACTGGGGCAATGCGACGAGCAATGTCGGTGCCAGCGAGTTCATCCTGACGCCGGAGACGCCCTATGAAATCCACTCGGCGACGCCGACGGCGGCGTATTGCGCCGGCTGATTCGGGTTGTCCGGGGAGGCATTCTCACCGCACCGCTATGATCCGTCTCCCGCTCAGCCGTGCCAGCTCAGGTTGAGGGCGCGGTCGGCGACCAGCCGCACGTCCTCGTCCTGGTGGGTCACCAGCAGCAGGGTCTTGTGGTCCTCGCGGGCGGTCTGTCGGGTCCAGCGGGCGGCGGTCTCCCGGGTCTCGGGGTCGAGTTCTGCGAAGGGTTCGTCCAGTAGCACGATCGGCTCCGGGCGCAGCAGGGTGCGGATCAGGGCGACACGCTGGCGCTGGCCGCCGGACAGTTCGCCCGGCCTGCGCGCCAGAAGGGTGGCGACGCCGAGCCGTTCGCAGGCGTTCAGGAGGCGATCTTCCGGGATCCGATCGCCAAAACCCAGGCGCAGGTTGTCGTGGACGCTCAGGTGCTCGAACAGGTTATGGTCCTGGAACAGCATGCTGACCGGCCGGCGTTCGGCGGGCTGTCCGAGCAGCGAGCGGCGCTGCCAGCGGATATCGCCGGCCAGGGGCTCTTCGAAGCCCGCGATCGCATCGAGCAGTGTCGTCTTGCCGACACCGCTGCGGCCCTGGATCGCCAGGATCTCGCCGGCATCGACCTGCAGCCGGTAGTGCAGCCGGGCGCCGTCACGCATCACGTCCAGGTCGTCTATTTCAAGCATGCTCGCGTCCCCGTTCAAACAGCCGCACCACCAGTGCGCAGATCAGCAACAGCAGCAGCGAGGCGACCGAGGCCTCGGCAATGCGGTAAGTGCCGGCATAGCCGTAGATCAGCCAGGGCAGGGTGGTCCAGTCGGCGGTGCCGAATATCGAAAAGATCGCCACGTCGCCCATCGCCAGCAGCATGACCAGTGCAAAGGCAGACAGGCAGGCGCTGCGGATAAAGGGCCATTCGATGACCAGACGCTGCCAGGGCGCGAGCTTGAGCGAGCGGCCGAGACGGTCGTACTGGCGGTCGAACTGCAGCAGTCGCGGTTTCAGCTGCTGGACCGCGAACGGGATCACGACCGCCATGTTCAGCAGCAGTACCAGCAGCATGCCGTAGCGATCCAGGTCCAGTCTCGGCAGCAGCAGGATATAGAGTCCGACCGACAGCACCAGTGCCGGGGCCACCAGCGCGTGGGTCGAGAGCCATTCCAACACCATCGAGCGCCGGGTCTGTCCGGCCAGGCGTGCCGCGCGCACCGGCGCCAGCATCAGATAGGCCGACAGCAGGGCGCCGAGGCCCGAGAACAGGCCCAGACCCAGGGTCACCAGGGCCGGGCGCAGAATCGAGCGCCAGTCGAACCGCGCCAGGTCGGTCTCGAGCAGGCCCGGCAGCAACGCCAGGATCGGCAGCAGCAGCGCGAGCCAGGCGGCACCGTAGACCAGCCGGTGGAACGGCAGCATCCTGGTGGCTCTCGGTGTCCAGCGCCGCGCGGCGGTGTCGACACCGAGCCAGTGGCTGCCGCCCAGGCGCGTCAGCAGCAGGAAGAGGCTGCCGGCGATCAGCAACTGGGCCCAGGCCAGGGTCAACGCCTCGGGGATGTTGAAGTCGTACTTGAGTGCCTGGTAGATCGCCACTTCCAGGGTCGTGGCCCGCGGGCCGCCGCCGAGTGCCAGTACCACGGCGAAGCTGTTGAAACAGAGCACGAACACGAAACCGAACAGCTGCAGCAGACTGGCCTGCAGCGCCGGCCATTCGATCGAATGCAGCCGTTGCCACGGGGTCAGCTTCAGCTGCGCGGCCAGCTTCCAGCTGCTGTCGGGGATATGCTGCAGTGCCAGCAGCAGTACTCGTACCGCGAACGGCAGGTTGAGGTAGACGTGGGCGATTAGGATGCCGTTGAGTCCATAGAGGTTCCAGTCGCTCCCGAGCAGCGGGGTGATCAGTCCGCTGCGCCCCATCAGTGCGACCAGGCCGGTAATCAGCACCAGCGTCGGCATCACGAAGCAGAGAATGCAGAGGTTCAGAAAGCTGCGCCGCAGCGGCAGGCCCGGGCAGTAGTGCAGCGCCCGGGCGATGGGCCAGGCCAGCAGCAGCGACAGCAGGGCGCTGAGTACCGCCTGCTTGATCGAGAACCGCAGCACAGAATAGAAGTAGGGATCGGCAAGGAGTTCGCGGTCCAGACCGCCGCGATCGAAGCCGATCAGACCATAGAAGGCCAGGGCCGTGAGCAGCAGGCTCAGAGCCAGGGCGAGCTTGCCGCCGAACCGGATCATTTACCGGGTGCTGGCGCTACGCCACTCCCGGATCCAGTCGCGCCGTTCGGCCGCCATCTGCTGCGGCGTGAAGCCGATGCGCGTCGGCCGGATCAGGTCGCCGAACACCTGCGGCAGCTGTACGCCATGGATCACCGGCAGCATCCAGTTGGTGACCGGGATGATCTGCTGGGCTTCGGGCGAGATCAGAAACGCCAGGAAGCTTTGCGCCAGTTCCGGGTTCCGGCTGGTGCGGGTGACGGCCGCCAGTTCGATCTGAGCAACGTGGCCTTCGCTGAATTCGGCGGCGCGGTAGCGGGTCTTCTGCTCGGCGACGACATGGTAGGCCGGCGAGGTGCTGTAGCTCAGCACGTAATCGGCATCGCCCTCGAGAAACAGGCTGTAGGCTTCCCACCAGCCCTTGGTCACCGTCACCGTATGGCCGGCCAGTTGCTGCCAGGCGTCTGCGGCCTTGTCGCCGTAGACCGCCTTGACCCACATCATCAGTCCCTGTCCCGGGGTGCTGGTACGGGGGTCCTGATAGATCACCGAAGCGTCCGATGCGATCAGCGCCTGCAGCGAGGTGACCGGTTCCTCGACCCTTGTGCTGTCGTAGACGAAGGCGAAATAGCCGTAGTCGAACGGCAGAAAGCTGTTGTCGGACCAGTCCAGTTCCGGTCGCAGCCCGGAGGTGTCGACGCCATGGGGCCGGATCAGGCCGGTCGCGCGGGTTTCCTCCATCAGACCGTCGTCGATGCCGAGAATGACGTCGGCCTTGTTGCCCTCGCCCTCGATGCGCAGCCGGTTGAGGATGCTGACGCCGTCCTCGACCGCGACGAATTCCAGATCGCAGCCGCAGTGCTGCTCGAACGCCTGCTCGAGCTGCGGTCCCGGGCCCCATTCGGAGACGAACGAATCGTAGGTGTAAACCCTGAGGTCGGCGGCGCCGGCCAGGGTGCTCAGTGTCAGCGCACAGCAGAACGTCAGGACAGTTTTCATCGTGTTCCTTCGAATCGGGGCAGACGGCTCCCGCTGCGGGCGTTACACTGCGCGCACCGGGGGCCTCGGGGAGGCCGGATTTTAACCCAGCTGTCACGCCTAACGGAACCGCCCGCCATGCCAAGCGACATTTTTACCGCCGTTCACCGGTTTCTCGATGCCGAATACGACTGGCAGCCGCTCGGATGCGGCAGCAGCAACCGTCTCTATCGTGCCGATGCCGCCGGTCAGACACTGGTGTTGCGTGTCAATGCGCCGCCAGGGCTGGCACAGGGCGTCGATCGCCGGCGCGAGGCGCAGTTGCTGGCACGTCTCGCAGGCCAGGTCTGGGCGCCGGTTGTACACCATTGCGACCCGGACGCCGGCTGGCTGCTGATGGACTGGCATGGCGAAACCCCGGCGCGGCCGCTGGCGGCACCGCTGAAGCGCCAACTGATGCAGGCGGTGGCCGACTGGCAGCAGCTCGAGATCGATGAAGGCCTGGCCATCGATTACCGTCAGCTGTTCGATCACTACCGCCGCCAGTTGCTCGGTCTGCCGATGTCGAAGGCGCTGCTGCAACTGATCGAGCGGCTGGAGCAGGGCCATGAGGCGTTGCCGAAGCTGCCCCTGACGCTGACTCACCACGATCTTCACCACGCCAACCTCTGTGCACAGGATGGCCGGCTGGTGATCGTCGACTGGGAGTACGGCGCCCCCGGCTCGCCCTGGTTCGACGCCGCGGCGCTAGTACGGGAGTTCGGCGTGACGCCGCGGGACGTCGCCAGACTGCCGGCCTTCGCCGAGCTCGGTCACCAGCCGCTGGAAAGGGGCTGGCCCGGGCCGGCTGGATGATCGATGCCCTTGATTGCCTCTGGTTCTGGGCGCGGGGTCTCGCGGGCACAGACCGCAGCATGGCCGACCTGATGCGCGATACCGTCCGGCTGTTGAAGGTATCGGAATCATAAGGTCCGTAACGCGAAGCGCGTAACGCCCAAGCCATCAGCCGCGCGTCCATGGTCTACACTCATTCGATCGTGAGCCACCAACCGGGAGGAAACGGAATGTCCGATACATTCGAAGGCGTCGGGAAGTGCCTGTGCGGAGCCGTGCAGGTCCATGCCAGGGTGTCAGCCACAATGTCGGTACCTGCCATTGCAGTATGTGCCGCAAATGGGGCGGAGGCCCGTTGCTGGCGGTTGAGTGCGGGACCGACGTCCGGTTCGAGGGCGAGGACAATATCGCGGTCTATGCGTCGTCCGACTGGGCCGAACGGGGCTTCTGCAAGACCTGCGGCACCCATCTGTTTTACCGCCTGAAGGGCAGCGGCGAATACGCGATGCCGGCAGGTCTGTTCGACAATGGCGACTTCATGCTGAAGAGCCAGATTTTTATCGACGAGAAGCCCGGGTTTTACAGCTTCGCCGAGCAGACCCGCAATATGACCGGCGCCGAAGTCTTCGCCGAATATGGGCCGCCGCCGGAGTAGTGGCCGCGCATAATGCAGGTCTTCCTGATTCACGGCATGGGCCGCACGCCGCTGTCGATGCTCTGGCTGCGACACCGGCTGCGTGCTGACGGCCACCGGGTGGCCCTGTTCGGCTATTCGCCCACCTTCGAGAGCCTCGACCGTGTCACCGGCCGGCTGCTGCACCGTCTTCGCAAGTTGTCCCCGGCTGAACCCTATGCGCTGGTGGGCCACTCCCTCGGCACGGTGATCATCCGCAATGCCCTCGATGAACTCGGGGCCCATCCGCCGGCGGCCTGCTTCTTTATCGCGCCGCCGCTGACCGCTAGTCGCGCCGCCCGCTTTTTCTGCCGTTTCCGGCTCTACCGGCTACTGACCGGCGACATGGGCCAGCGCCTGGCCGACGATGCCTTCATGAACCGGTTGCCCCTGCCGCAGCACCTGAGAATCTACGCCGGTACATCCGGCCCGCGCCGTGCCTGGCTGCCGTTCGGCGATGAGCCCAACGATGGCCTGGTGACCCTGGCCGAAGCCAGCGGCGACAACGGCAGCCATGTAATGGAGGTGGACGCGATGCATACCTTTATCATGAACGCGAACGCGGTGATCGCCGATATCCGCGAGCAGCTGCGTTTGCTGGAAACCGGCCGCTGATCCGCAGACTGTTGCCGGCTTAACAGCGCGCCCCGCTGGGGCACTGCTGCAGGCTCCTTTCCACCTGCAGCGTGGCATGGTCGATATCGAAGCGCTGATGCAGCATCTCGCTGGCCGCGCGGATCAGCTTGTCGTGATCGTCGCCATCGGGCCTCACCAGGTGGGCCATCAGGGCGGTTTCGGTGGTGCTCAGGCCCCAGATATGCAGATCGTGTACCGCCGCCACCCCCGGCAGTTCGCCAAGCGCCTGCTTCACCGCCAGCGCATCGATCCCCTCCGGCACGGCGTCGACCGCCAGGTTGAGCGAGTCCTTCAGCAGCGACCAGGTGCTGATCATGATCACCGCTGCGATGACCAGGCTGACAACGGGATCGATCCAGTAGGCGCCGGTATAGAGCATCGCAACACCGGCAATGACGACGCCGAGGGAAACGGCCGCATCCGCCGCCATATGCAAAAAGGCGCCCTGGATGTTGAGGTCACGCCTGCGGTCGGTCATGAACAGCAGCATGGTGGCGGTATTGACCGCAATGCCGATGGCGGCGACGACAATCACGGTCATGCCCGCCACCGGCGCCGGCTCGTCGAAGCGCCGCACCGCTTCCCAGGCGATGCCGCCGATGGCGATCAGCAGCACGATGGCGTTGATCAGCGCGGCGAGGATCGTGGATTTTTTCAAACCGAAGGTGCGTTTGTGGGTCATCTGCTGCCGGGCCAGATAGCTGGCACCCCAGGCCAGCAGCAGTCCCAGCACATCGCTGAGATTGTGACCCGCATCCGCCAGCAGTGCCAGCGAGTCCGCGGCGAGGCCATAGACCGCCTCGATCAGGACAAAGAGACTGTTGAGTCCGACACCGATCGCAAAGGCGCGGTTGTAGTCGGCGGGGCCTTGGTGGTGTTCGTGGCCATGTGCATGTCCGTGGGAAGACGCCATCCTGAAGCTCCGCTGCATCGGTGACGCCGCCGGAGTCGAGGGTAGAACCGAATCCAGTGGCCGCTTCACCATCATAGCAGCCAGGCAGCCGGTCACCGTTTGGGCCGGCTACGGACGTTACCCCATCGACTCAGGGGTTCGGATGCCAGCCGGCATCGGCCCAGAGTTCGCCGCTGATGGCGGAGTTCGAGACCATGAAGCAGATCGCGTCGGCGATTTCGGCCGGACGGATCAGGCGTCCGAGCTGGGTATCGGGCAGCACATGCTTTTCGATGTACTCCTCGCCCAGGGCCCGGACCATCGGCGTATCGGTGAAACCCGGATGGATGACGCCGCAGCGCACTCCGTAGAAGATCGCTTCCTTCATCAGGGTCGCGGCGGCCCCCTCGAGGCCGGCCTTGGTCGCGGCATAGGAGATCTGCCCCTTGTTGCCCTGGGACGAAACCGACCCGATGAAGACCACGGCGCCCTGAACGCCTTCGTCGGCGTTCCACTTCTTAAGCCCCCTGCGAAACGGTCTTCGGCGATGCGGGCGACCATTTCCAGCGACCAGTAGACCGGCGCGATGAGATTGACGTCGATCACCAGCTGGAATCTTTCCTGTTCGTAGATCTGCGCCTTGCCGGTGGCCTTGTCGAGGCGCACGGCGAGGTCGTCGCGGGTGATGCCCGCCGCCGGAATGCAGATGCTGACGAGCCCGAATCTGTCCCGTGCCGCGTCGAACACCTCTTGGCGGAATGCCGGGTCGGTGACGTTGCCCCGAAACGCAAAGGCGACGTCCCGACCCAGTTCGGCATTGACCTGGTCGGCGTTGGTCTCGACCTGGTCGGTCAGGTCGACCATCAGGATGGCCTTGCATCCGCGCCTGGCCAGTTCTAGTGCAGTTGCGTAACCGATACCGCTGGCGGCGCCGGTGATAACGGCGACCTTGTCTCTGATTTCCACGACCATGCCTCCTTTGGATGCGTTGCAGAACCTCTATCAGGGTAGTCGCATATTTTTGCGCTGCAAAAAAAATTGGTGTTCGAGCCGGGCCGGAAAGGATTCCGGGCCGGCGGCCAAATACCGTCCGAGAGGTCTAGACTTAACAGGGAATCGAAATCAGCCTCAGGGGAGGTGTCGAGATGAGCGACAAGAAAGCGACGTTGAAGGTGGAGGGGCTCGACGAGACCATCGAGCTGCCGGTTTACTCCGGCACCGAGGGGCCGGACGTCATCGATGTGCGCGCGCTGAGCGGCAAGGGGCTTTTTACCTATGACCCCGGCTTCGTCTCCACCGCCGCCTGCGAATCGAAGATAACCTACATCGACGGCGAAAAGGGCATCCTGCTCTACAGGGGCTATCCGATCGAGCAGCTGGCGGAAAAATCCGATTATCTCGAGGTCTGCTATCTGCTGCTCAACGGCGAGCTGCCGGACCCCGGGCAGAAGCGGAAGTTCGTCGATATCGTCACGAATCACACCATGGTTCACGAGCAGATCAGTTACTTCTTCCGCGGGTTCCGCCGCGATGCCCACCCGATGGCGATCATGGTGGCCTGCGTCGGTGCGCTGTCCGCGTTCTATCACGACTCCCTGGACATCAACGATGCCCACCACCGCGAAGTCTGCGCCTATCGTCTGATCGCCAAGATGCCGACGCTGGCGGCGATGTGCTACAAGTACTCGATCGGCCAGCCGTTCATGTATCCGCGCAACGACCTTGGTTATGCCGAGAACTTCCTGCGCATGATGTTCGGCACGCCCTGCGAGGAATACCGGCCGAGCCCGGTGCTGGCCCGGGCGATGGACCTGATCTTCCTGCTGCACGCCGACCACGAGCAGAACGCCTCGACCTCGACCGTGCGGCTGGCCGGCTCCTCCGGCGCCAACCCCTTCGCCTGTATCGCCTCCGGTATCGCGGCCCTCTGGGGACCGGCCCACGGCGGTGCCAACGAAGCGGTACTGGCGATGCTGCAGGAGATCGGCGACGAGTCACACATTCCCGAATTCATCGAACGCGCCAAGGACCCGGACGATCCGTTCCGGCTGATGGGCTTCGGGCATCGCGTCTATCACAACTTCGATCCGCGCGCGAAGGTGATGAAGGCGTCCTGCGACCAGGTGCTGTCGGAGCTCGGCATCGACAACGAGCCACTGCTGCAGATCGCCAAGCAGCTGGAGCAGATCGCGCTCCAGGACGACTACTTCGTGAAGCGAAAGCTGTATCCGAACGTCGACTTCTACTCCGGCATCATCATGAAGGCGATCGGCATTCCCACCAGCATGTTCACCGTGATCTTCGCGCTGTCGCGGACCATCGGCTGGATCTCGCACTGGAACGAATTTCACAGCAGCCCGAACCGTATCGGCCGCCCGCGACAGCTCTATACCGGCGAGAAACAACGCGATTACCCGGCGTAGGGCGGGTCGACAGTTGCAAGTGGACAGTTAACCGCCGGCGCCCCGACCGGGGCGACTGCGATCAGCCCTCGTCGAGAGCTGCACGGCGTTCGGCAAGGTGAACGATCAACGCCCGGCCTTCGGTCAAAACAGGCTGCCGAGCAGGTAGCCGGTATAGCCGCCGAAACAGCACAGCAGTACAGCACCCTCGATGCGGTTGATGCGGCCAGGGCCCCTGAAACCGAAGCCGATCACGGCCAGCGACAGGGTCAGTACGGCCATCACCAGGATATCCCGCTCGAGCACTTCGGGGCTTACCGCCATCGGACTGATCATGCCGGCGATACCGACCACGGCCAGGGTGTTGAAGAGATTCGAGCCGAGCACGTTGCCCAGGGCTATATCGTGTTCGCCCTTGCGGGTGGCCATGATCGACGAGGCAAGCTCCGGCAGCGAGGTGCCGACGGCAACGATGGTGAGGCCGATTATCAGGTCGCTGACGCCGAAGCCCCGGGCGATCTCGACCGCACCCCAGACCAGTACGCGCGAACTGAGGATCAGCAGCGCCAGTCCCACGACCAGCCACAGAACGGCGCGCTTGAGCGGCATGGCGTGACTCACCAGTTCCTGATCCATTTCCCGCGCCAGCGCATCGTCGTTGCGGCCGAGGCCCTGCCAGACGGTCCAGACCATCAGACCGGCGAACATCGCCAGCAGGCTAACGGCATCCATCCGGCTCAGCTCGCCGTCCCAGAGCTGCCAGGCGGCGAAGGCCGTGACCAGCACCAGGATCGGCAGCTCCCGGCGCAGCACCCGGGAATGGACGGCGATCGGGCTGATCAGCGCCGTGAGTCCGAGAATCAGTGCGATATTGGTGATGTTGGAGCCGTAGGCATTGCCCAGCGCGATGCCGGGGTTGCCCTGGGAGGCAGCCAGCGCCGAGACCAGCATCTCCGGTGCGGAGGTGCCGAAGCCGACGACGACCATGCCGATCAGCAGGGGAGGCATGCCGAAATAACGCGCGGTGCAGGCCGCGCCCTCAACGAAACGATCGGCGCTCCAGACCAGAAGCCCGAGGCCGGCCAGGATGGCCAGAACAGCCAGTGTCATGCGGTTGTAAACCTGTTACAGAACGGTCAGCGTTAGCTCCGCGCCGGGGCAATCAGCGGCGGAAAATATGGAGAATGGCGAGGGTGATCGGTGCGGCGCTGGCGGGGTGGTATTCCTGTGCGGCAATGGACGGAGCGGTTGCAACGAAGTCCCGATCATATCGAGTCCCGATGTCGCTGAACAGAAGCCCTGGGCCCTTTGGCAAAAAAATTTTCATTGGGCTCAGGGCGGGTTCTGTTCAGGCGCAGGGGGCGGGGCCTTGCGCAAAGAGCGCCGTCGATAACACGACGGCTTTCGATCCCTAGACCCGGTCTAGCGGCAGGCCCCGGTCGAGAAAGGCCGCGATATTGGCCTTGAGCCGCAGTGCCGCATCCTGCGTTGTCCCCGGCGTATTGCTGATCCGGATACCTCGGGTGCGGGCGGCATCGAGGTCAATATGGTCGGTTTCGACGCCGGCGGTCGCGATCAGCTCGACCGTGGCGGGCAGTCGGTTGATCAGGCTGGCATCGACCGAATCGCCAACGGTACAGGCAAATACGCGGGTGCCGGGCGAGATGCAATGTCCGGCCGTGCTCAGCCTGCCCAGTGTGACCAGTTGGCTGGCCAGTTCCGGGGGCATGTTGGGACTCAGCGCAATCTCGACCGTCTGTGTCATTGTTGTTCTCCGATACTTTGCTGCAAGGATTGCCGATATCGACAGGCGGTCCCGACGCGGCCTGCATCCGCCTTTTGGAACCTGTCGAACGCATCATCGTTTATCCTGCGCTTGGGCAGTAGCGCCAGTGTATCGTCCGTGACTGGGCCAGCTTCCACCATGGCGGCGATTGCGTGAGGATGTACATCAAGGGCGCGCCGGATGTGTTGCTGCCTTATGCGTGCCAGGCCGTCGAAGGTGACGTCTTCACGCCGTTCGACGGTCACGGCCGGCACGCCCTGAATCTCGCGGACTGGCTGAAACTCGTGATGGTGCGAAGGGCGGCGCGCAGGTCGTGCTACACCGCTTAGGTGAAGGCCTTCCAGCGGCCGTTAAGGGGATGGGAAAGGCGAATCCGCCGCCAGTAGCGCGGTGATCTCGTCTTCAGGGGCCGGCCTGTAAAAGTAATAACCCTGTACCAGGTCGCAGCCTTCGTCCTCTAGGAAATCCAGCTGTTCGCGGGTCTCGACACCTTCCGCCACGACGCTGAGCTCGAGCTGTTTCGCCAGCGCGAGCACCGCGCGGACGATGGCGACGCTTTCGGCGTCGCCGGGAAGGTCGGTGACGAACGTCCTGTCGATCTTGAGGACATCGATCGGGAACCGCTTCAGGTAGCTCAGGCTCGAATAGCCGGTGCCGAAATCGTCGAGCGAAATAGAGATTCCGCAATCCTTCAATTTCTTAAGCAACTGCCGCGAGGTCTCCGGATCCTGCATCAGGGCCGTTTCGGTAATTTCGATCTCCAGGCAGTCGGGTGCAAGCTGCCGTTGCTCGAGCACCGCCATGACGTTTTCCACCAGGGTGCCCTGACTGAACTGAAAGGCCGAGAAGTTCACCGCCATCCGTGGTGGTGACGGCAAGCCGCTGTCCTGCCAGTGACGGGTCTGACTGCAAGCCTCCTCCAACGCCCAGTGGCCGAGCGGCAGTATCAGGCCCGTCTCTTCGGCTACAGGTATAAAGCGCGACGGTGTTATGCTGCCCTGCTGCGGATGCTGCCAGCGCATCAGCGCCTCGACGGCGACGATGCGACGGCTCGCCAATTCGATCTGGGGCTGGTAGGCGAGGGTCAGTTCATGGTTTTCGACCGCCAGTTCCAGGTCCTGCTCCAGTTTCAGTCGCGCGTCCCGCCGGGTGTGTATCTCGCCGGAGAACAGACGGCAGAGGCCACCGCCTTCCTCTTTGGCCTGATACATGGCCGAGGTGGCGTTTTGTTGCAGTTCCTCGGGTTGTTCGCCGTGGAGCGGGTACAGGCTGATGCCCAGGCTGGCACGCACAGGGAACGTATAGCCCGACAGCGTCACGGCCGGTGCAAGGGATCGCTGGATCCTTTGAAACGCCTGTATCAGCTCGAGGTTGGCGGTCAGTTTTGGCAGGATCACGGCGAACTCATCGCCGCCCAGGCGGGCCACCACATCGTGCTTGCCGGCGCCTTGCTGCAGCCGTTCGGCGACTATCTGCAGCAATCGGTCGCCGGCCGTGCGGCCGAGGCTTTCGTTAATCTTGCGAAACCGGTCCAGGTTAACGTGAACCAGGCCCAGACCATAGCCGGTCTCGGCGGCCATACGAATGAGCTGTTCGAGGCGGCGGAAATAGAACCCCCGATTGGGCAGAGCCGTGAGGTCATCGTAGTGCGTCATATAGTGTATTCGGCGCTCCGCCTTGCTACGCTCCCGCCGCGCTTCGGACTCCCGCAATTCGCGGGGTACGGCCGCCGACAGCCGCCTGAGGTTGTCCTTGAGGATGTAATCCTGGGCACCGGATCGCACCGCCTCGACGGCGCGCTCCTCGCCGATCGTGCCGGAGACGAAAATGAAAGGGAGATCCGGGGCCCATTGACGCACCTGTTGCAGCGCCTCGATTCCGTTGAACGACGGCATGGTGAAATCGGAAAACACGATCTGCCAGGATTGCTGCAGTGCTTCGGCCAGGTCCTGGCTGTTGTCGACGCAACGATAGATCGGCTCGTAGCCGCTGCGTCGCAGCTCCCGGACCAGGATCTGGACGGCGTCGTCTTCGTCCTCGATGATCAATGCCCTCAACGGTATCCTGTCCATGGTTCTTCCTCCTGTACCGACCTTCGCATGCCGTGCGCTCGAAAGCGGAATCTACGTCACTGGATAAACTTAGACCAGTGGCGGCGAATATAGAAACATTCTGTATGCATATTATTGGCGGCCAGTACATCCTGGCGGCACTATTCGCATCGGAGGCGCTCGGCCAGGGTGCCAAAACGGCATGGGACCGGTCGACGGCACCGCCGACCGGGGAGCCGGCCAACCCTCTGAAGATACTTTCGATACCAGCAGGCTTCGCTGAGAACGGGGGCTGCCGCTGGGAGATCATAGATGAGCAAACCGCATCACGCCTTCAGTGACTAAGAGGGTCGGAAGCTGTACTGCGCCATCTTCGAACGTCGCGACGTCCGCTCGCAGTTTCTGCCTGATCGTTACCCGCCTCGCCCGGACGCTCGTGCAGCCGGAGTCGACATCTCCGTTGGCCGACCTATGCCTCGGCTATGTCGGCGAACGCCTGGTACAGCCGGAGTTGCAAGCCAGGGGCTGGCGTGCGCGCTTGCCACTGAAGGAGCTGATGCACCACCCCGGCTGGCGTCAGGCGCCGGCGTCGGTACATCCGCTGACCGCCTGGCTGTCGTGCCGCCGGCAACGGAACTAGACCGCAAAAATGTGCGCCCACGGATTGCGTCTGCGGCGTTAATTGCTTTAGGATGCCCCGCTGTAGACAGGTGCCCCTCGGCGCGAGGGGATAATCGGGAAGTATGGTGCGGCCCCAGGCCTATCCCATCGCTGCCCCCGCAACGGTAATACATGAGTCGTCTGCGAATACCACTGGCGTACGCCGGGAAGGTGCAGGCAAAGGCGCGATTCCTGCGAGTCCGTCCTCATGGAGCCCGGAGACCGGCCTGTCATTTCATTCAATCCAGAGACGGTGCGGTGGGCACCGGGGGATATATCATGTCTGCTAATCTGTCTTCCTCCTCGGAGCGGGCTGCCCGTTCCGGTTCCAGGGCGTTTTCTCTGCTGCAGCAGGGCGCGGCCGTGCTGTTCGGTGTCGTGGTGCTCTATGCCGTTGGCTTCCTGCCGATGAGCGCGGCGCATAACGCGGCGCACGATACACGGCATGCGTTCGTGTTCCCCTGCCACTAACCCACAGACCGCTTTCTTCGTCGCAGTCGTCACTGCGCCGGGCTTTCGGCGTGGCGTCTGTGCGTTGCCAGAATTCGCTTTGGAGAGAAAACCATGTTCCGTTCCCTGGTGTTCGGCGCCTGTCTTATCGGCCTCGTGCTCGGGCTGACAACGACCGCGCTGCAGTCCGTTGGCGTAACCCCCATTCTGCTCGCCGCCGAGCAATACGAAGTCGACGAAGCCCCCTGTCGAGCGCGGTCGGTAGCGGCCACAGCCACGACCATTCGCATGGCGAGGCCGGCACCCATCAGCATGATGCAGAGGCCTGGGCCCCGGCCGACGGTGCCGAGCGCCTCTTCTACACCGCGGTGTCCAACGTCTGCGCCGGTATCGGTTTCAGCGCCATCCTGCTGGTGGTGATGAACCAGCTGCGTGAGCGCGGCCGGCTGCAGCTGTCGCCGGGCCGCGGCCTGGCCGTTGGCGTTGCGGCCTATCTCGCGGTCTTCGTCGCACCGTCGCTGGGGCTGCCGCCCGAGATTCCGGGTGCCTCGGCCGCGGCGCTCGAATCGCGCCAGCTGTGGTGGCTGGCGACCGTCATCCTGGCTTGTATCGGGCTTGCTCTGCTGATGCTGGCGAAAAGCTGGCGGCGACTGCTCGGGCTGCCGTTGCTGCTGCTGCCCCAGGCCTGGGTGCCGACGCACCAGGGGCCGCTGTTCGCCAATCCCGATCCGCAGGCCGTGGCGGCGCTGACGGCGCTGCATCGCGAGTTCATCCTGGCGTCGGGTTTGACCAACCTGGTGTTCTGGCTGCTGGCCGGCGTGCTCTGTGCCGTAGTGCTCAAGCGCAGTGTCACGGCCACGGGCGAGGGGACCGATGTCGCCGCTGCCTGAATTCCCCTTTGCCGCCGTGGTCGGCCAGAATGCGCTCAAGACCGCGTTGCTGCTCAATGCCGTCGATCCAGGGATTGGGGGCGTGCTGATCAGTGGGCCGCGGGGCAGCGCCAAGTCGACGCTGGCGCGGGCGCTGGCGGCGATCCTGCCCGATGAGCCCGGGGGCGTCGGCCTCCGTTCGTCAACCTGCCGCTCGGTGCCAGCGAGGACCGCCTGACCGGCAGCCTGGACCTGCAGCAGGTGCTGTCCGAACGCGAGGCGGTATTTCAGCCCGGGCTGCTGGCGAAAGCCGATGGCGGCGTGCTCTACGTCGACGAGGTCAACCTGCTGCCCGACACCCTGGTCGACCTGCTGCTCGACGCGGCCGCGCGCGGCGTCAACAGCGTCGAGCGCGACGGCATCAGCCATACCCACCCGGCACGCTTCAGCCTCATCGGCACCATGAATCCGGACGAGGGCGAGCTGCGGCCGCAGCTGCTCGACCGTTTCGGGCTGTGCCTGGAGCTGGGGGCGGCGGTCGGGATGCAGGAGCGCATCGCCATCGTGCGCCAGCGCGAGGTTTTCGAGCGCGACCCGGAAGCCTGCCTGGCGGAGCTCGAACCCGCCCAAGCCGCGCTGACGCGGCGCATCGAGCGGGCGCGGCGCGGTCTCGCGGATATCGCGGTGGCGACCTGGGTCTACGAGCATATCGCCACCGGCTGCGAGGCCGCCGGCGTCGAGGGCCTTCGTGCCGACGTCACCTGGCACCGGGTGGCGCGGGCCCACGCCGCCTGGCGCGGTGCGCAAAGCGTGGCGCGCGTGGACCTGGATGCCGTCGAGCCCTGGTGCTGGCGCACCGCCGCACCAGGGCCCCCGATTCTTCCGCGCCGCCGCCGGATCGCGACATCGACCGTGGCCCGGACGATAGCAGCGGCAATGCGTCCAACGAACCGAGCGCTGGCCGCGAATCCGCGGAGCAGGGACAGTGGGGCGCCATGGCCCCGCTGGCGCAGCAGTCGGTCAGTATGCAGGCGCCGGCGCTGCCCGCGCTTACCGGTGAACAAGGCGTGAAGCCGCTGCACGCGGCGCCATCCGCAGGAAGGCGCAAGGGCCGGCAGCGTGGCCTGCACCGGAGCCCGGGCGACAGCCGGCATCCGGACTGGTTCGCGACCCTGGCCGCCAACCGCGGCCATTGGCCCTGGTCACAGCTGCGTTTTCGAAAGGCCCGTCGCGGACAGCCGCTATTGCATCTGGTGCTGCTGGATACCTCAGGCTCCACCCTGGGACGACGCCTGCTGGGCCGTGCCAAGGGACTGGTGGACGATCTGGCGCGGCAGGCCTACGCCCTGCGCGAGCAGTTCGCGGTGCTCGGCTTCGGCAACGACGAAGTGACGCCGATCCTGGCGCGGCGGCGCGCGCCGAAGCAGATGCGACCGCTGCTCGACGGTATCGGCGGCGGCGGCGGGACGCCGATCCGCGCGGCGATCGAGCGGGCGGCGCGGCTGATCCGCCAGTGGCGGCGGTGCGAACCCGGCCTGCAGGTCCGCACCTACCTCGTGACCGACGGCCGTACCCGTGAATCCCTCGACGGCCTGCCGCCGCTCGACGACTGCGTGGTGATCGATACCGAGCAGTCCGCCGTCCGGCGCGGGCAGGGCGCGCGCATCGCACAGCAGCTGGGCGCGCTGTACCGGCCGCTGCCGCAGCTGGAGTTCGCATGAGCCACACCCGATATAACACGAAACAACCGATGCCGGAGGCTGCGACTTGCCCCGCGGTCTTTATCGCCGCGCCGGCGTCCGGGCAGGGCAAGACCACCGTCACGGCGGCGCTGGCCCGGCTGCTGCGCAACCGTGGCAAGCAGGTACGGGTGTTCAAGACCGGGCCGGACTACCTCGATCCGCAGGTGCTGGCGCAGGCCTCCGGCCAGCCGGTGGATCAGCTCGACCTCTGGATGGCGGGCGAGGCCTACTGCCGGCAGCGCCTGTACGAGGCGGCCCGCGAGGCCGACCTGATCCTGGTGGAAGGCGCCATGGGGCTGTTCGACGGCGAGCCGTCGAGCGCGGATCTCGCGGCGCGCTTCGGCCTGCCGATGGTCATCGTCATGGACGTCAAGGGCATGGCCCAGACCGCGGCGGCGCTGGTGGCGGGCCTGGCGGGATTTCGCGACGATATCCGCATCGCCGGGCTGATCGCCAACGCCTGCGGTTCGCAGCGCCACCGTGAGCTGATCGAAGCGGCACTGCCGGCCTCGGTGCCGATGCTGGCCGCGATGGCGCGCAACCCGGACCTGGCGCTGCCGGAGCGGCACCGGGGCTGGTGCAGGCCGACGAGATCCGCGACGACCTCGAAAACCGCTTCGAGGCCGGCGCCCGCGCGCTGCAGGCCGAGGGGCTGGACCAGGCCCTGCTGCAACTGTCGCCGGTGACCTTCGAGGCTGTCGACAGCGTTGCCGCCAAGACGCTGCCGTCGATGCAGGGTCGCGTTATCGGCGTGGCCCGGGATGCCGCCTTCAGCTTCATTTATCAGGCCAATCTTGACCTCCTCGAGCGCATGGGCGCGAGGGTTCGCTTCTTCTCGCCGCTCGCCGACCGCCATTTGCCAGCGTGCGATGCGCTCTGGCTGCCCGGTG
Organism: Marinobacterium aestuariivivens; assembly: GCF_042661465.1. Classification (NCBI taxonomy): domain Bacteria; kingdom Pseudomonadati; phylum Pseudomonadota; class Gammaproteobacteria; order Oceanospirillales; family Oceanospirillaceae; genus Marinobacterium; species Marinobacterium aestuariivivens. The sequence continues at coordinate 4,780,901 of NZ_JBHSWE010000001.1, forward strand.
GCTACCCGGAGCTGCACGCTGCGCGTCTGGCCGAGAACCAGACCCTGATGGACGCTATCCGCCGCTTTCACGCCGCCGGCAAGCCGATCCTCGCCGAGTGCGGCGGCATGCTCTACTGCCTCGACTCGCTTGCCGGTTACGACGAGCGCAGCCACCCGATGCTTGGGCTTTTACCGGGGCATGGCTGGATGCGCGGGCGCAGCGGTTGCCAGGGTATGCAGACCGCCGAGTTGCCGGAAGGGCCGGTGAGGGCGCACGCCCATCACCGCTCGGTGGCGGACGGCACCCCCGAACCCATCGCCCACGGCCGGCGCCAGCGCCACCCCGCGCCGGGCGAGGCGATCTACCGTGAAAGGCGCCTGACCGCGTCCTACCTGCACCTGTTTTTCCCCGACAACCCCGTCGCTGTGGCCCGCCTGCTGGGCGCTGAAACGGCGGCCGACATCCAGGCCAAGGAGGCTGACGCATGCAACTGAACAAGATTCCCGCCACGGTGGTGACCGGCTTTCTCGGCAGCGGCAAGACCACGCTGCTGGCCGGCATACTGCGCCAGGTCACTGGCAAGCGCATCGCGGTGATCGTCAACGAGTTCGGCGAGCAGGATATCGATTCCAGCCTGCTGCGCAGCTGTGCGCTGGACTGCGACGATGCCCAGCCGGTGTCCGAGGACGACGGCATCTACGAGCTGGCCAATGGCTGCATCTGCTGCACCGTGGAGGAGGAGTTCCTGCCGGTGATGAAAAAGCTGGTGGAGCGCCGCGCCGATATCGACCACATCCTTATCGAAACCAGCGGGCTGGCGCTGCCGAAACCCTGGTGCAGGCCTTCAACTGGCCCGAGGTGCGCCAGCACTGCACCGTCGACGCCATCATCACGGTGGTCGACGGGCCGGCGGTTGCCGCCGGTCGTTTTGCCAGCGATGTCGACAAGGTCGAAGCCCAGCGCCGCGCCGACGAGAACCTCGACCACGATCCCAGCCTGCGCGAATTGCTGGACGACCAGCTCAGCGCGGCCGACCTGGTGCTGGTCAGCAAGACTGACCTGCTGGCGCCGACTGAGCGGGAGCGGGTCGAGGCGCTGGTGCGTGCACGGGTCTCCGACTCGGTGAAGACGCTGTTCATCGACCAGACGCTGGCAGAGGATAAGGGCGGGCTCGAAGCCCTGATGGGCATCGGCGCGGCGAGCGAGGAGGGTATCGATGCGATCGACAACCACCACGACCGCCACCACGCCGAAGGTGCACACCACGATCATGCCCACGACCACTTCGACTCCTGCGTGATTCGCCTGGGCGAAGTCGATGCCGCGGTGCTGGCCGAGCGTCTGCAGCAACTGCTGACGGCTTACCCGATCTACCGCGCCAAGGGCTTCGCCGCCATTCACGGCAAGCCGATGCGCCAGGTGGTGCAGGCCGTGGGCCAGCGCCTGGACTGCTATTTCGATCGCCTGTGGGCGCCGGGCGAGCCGCGCGGCACCCAGATCGTCTTCATCGGCAAGGGGCTGGATGTCGACGCGTTGCGCCAAGCCCTGGCCGGCGCCGAGCTCGCGGCGACCGCCTGATGCACCTGTTCGCTGCCAAGCCCGGAGGCTTCGTCGACGATGAAGGCATCGTCGACCTGCAGCAGAGTCCCGCCGAGATCGTGATCCTGTCCGCCGCCGACAGCAGCTTGTCGGCGCTGGCGCAGGCGGTCGAGCGTCTCGGTGACGGCTACCCGACGGTACGGCTGGCGAACTGGATGAACCTGGTCAAGCCGGCGGCCTACGACCTGTACGAGGACCGGGTATTGGAAGGTGCGCGGCTGGTGATCCTGTCGCTGCTCGGTGGCAGCAGTTACTGGCAGTACGGGTACGAGCGCCTGCTGGCCTGGGCGTCCGCCGGCAAGGGGCGCCAGCTGATCCTGGTGCCGGGCTGCGATGCGCCGGACGATGCCCTGCTGTCCGCCTCCAGCGTGCCGTTCGAGCTGGCGCGGCGGACCTGGCGCTACCTGCGCGAGGGCGGGACCGACAATGCCGAGCAGCTGCTGCGTTGCGTCGGCGCCGAGTGCCTGGGGCTGGCACTGGACTGGCGCGAGCCCCGGGCGATACCCGCCGCGCTGCTGTATTCGCCCGGCGATGGCCGGGAAACGAGCCTGGGCGAGTGGCGGGCGCAACAGGCGCCCGGTCGCCCGGTGTGCCTGTTGCTGTTCTACCGTAGCCACCTGCAGGGCGCCAACACCGCGGTGCTGGACGGTCTGATCGAGGCGCTGCGCCGCGAAGGGCTGGCGCCGCTGCCGGTGGCAGTGGCGTCGCTCAAGGACGAGGCCTGCATCGCCTTCGTCAACCACCTGATCGAACGGACCGGCGCCCTGCTGGTGATCAACACCACCAGTTTCGCCGTCAACCGCAGCCCGGACAATCTCGATATAGCAGCTGCCACCGAGGAGGCGTCGCTGTTCGCCGGCCGGCCGGTGGTGCTGCAGGCGATCCTGTCGAGCAGCACCGAGGAGGACTGGCGGGCGCAGGCCGGCGGCCTGCGCAGCCGCGACCTGGCGATGCAGGTGGTGCTGCCGGAGATGGACGGGCGCGTGATCGCCCGGGTGGTGGGGTTCAAGGCCGAGGCGCACTACAGCGAGCGCTGCCAGATGGCGGTGATCCGGCATCAGCTGCATCCCGAGCGCGCCGCCTTCGTGGCCGAGCTGGCGCGGCGTTTCTGCGACCTGAGGCGCAAGCCGAACCCGGCCAAGCGACTGGCACTGGTGCTGGCCAACTACCCCAACCGTGACGGCCGTATCGGTAACGGGGTCGGGCTCGATACGCCGGCCTCGACGCTGCAGATCCTGCACGCGCTGGTCCGGGCGGGCTACCCGGTGAGCGGCGTGCCGGAGAGCGGCGACGCCCTGATCGAGTTGTTGCAGGGCGCCATCACCAACGATCACGACAGCCTGGACCTGCGTCCCTGCTGGCAGAGCATCGCGCTCGACGACTACCTGGCCTGGCTCCACACCCTGCCGGAGGGCGCCCGGGCCGCGGTTCAGGCGCGCTGGGGTGCGCCCGAGCAGGATCCTAAGTTCCGCCGGGGGCGCCTGATGATCGCCGGGGTGCGGCTCGGCGAGACCTTCGTCGGCATCCAGCCGGAGCGGGATTTCATAGACGACCCGGTGCAGAGCTACCACGACTCCGAACTGGTGCCGCCGCACAGCTACCTGGCGTTCTACGTCTGGCTACGCGAGCACTACCGGGTCGATGCCGTGATCCACGTCGGCAAGCACGGCAATCTGGAGTGGCTGCCGGGCAAGAGCACGGCGCTGTCCGCCGACTGCTGGCCCGATATCGCGCTGGGGCCGCTGCCGCATTTCTACCCCTTTATCGTCAACGACCCGGGCGAGGGCGCCCAGGCCAAGCGCCGCACCCAGGCCGTGATCATCGATCACCTGATGCCGCCGCTGGCGCGCGCCGAACTCTACGGCGCCATGGCGGAGCTGGAAGCCCTGACCGACGAGTACTACCAGGCGCTGGGGATGGACCCGCGCCGCGAGGCGCTGCTGCGGCAGCGGATCCTCGAACACCTGCGCCGGACCGGCATCGACCGCGAGCTGGCCCAGAACATCGCCCGTGACCTGGACAGCTCCGACGACGAAACCCTGCTCAACGAGCTGGATACCTACCTCTGCGATATCAAGGAGGCCCAGATCCGCCATGGCCTGCATATCCTCGGCACGCTGCCGGATGCGGACAAGCTGGCGGGCACCCTGGTCGCAATCCTGCGCCTGCCGCGCGGCGAGGCGCCCGAGCATCGCGGGCTGCTGCACAACCTGGCTGACGACCTGGGGCTCGGCGCCCGGGACGGCGGCTTCGATCCACTGAGCGCAGACGCCGAGCCCTGGGCCGGGCCCAGGCCCGCGGTACTGGCGGCGCAGTGCGCATCCGCCTGGCGAAGTGCCGCCGACACCCGCGAGCGGCTGGAGCTGCTGGCGCAGCGGCTGGTGGCCGAGTACGTCATCGGCGACGGCGATCCCGATCGCCTGGCTCGGGACTATCCCGCCACCGCTGTGCAGTGCCGCTACGCGCGCGAACGGGTCTGGGCCGCGATGCGGCGCGGTGCCGCGATGGAGATCGGGTCACTGCTGGACGGCCTCGCCGGCTATTGCGTGCCGCCGGGCCCGAGCGGGGCGCCCAGTCGCGGGCGCCTCGACACCCTGCCCACCGGGCGAAATTTCTACAGCGTCGACAACCGTGCCATCCCGTCGCCCGCCGCCTGGGCGCTGGGCGAAAAGTCGGCGCAGGCGTTCGTCGAGCGCTACCTGCAGGACAACGGCGACTTCCCGCGCCGGCTCGGGCTCTCGGTCTGGGGCACCGCCACCATGCGCACCGGCGGCGACGATATCGCCCAGGCGCTGGCGCTGATGGGGGTACGGCCGGTGTGGTCACTGGGCTCGCAGCGGGTCATCGACGTCGAGGTGATCCCGGCCATGCTGCTCAACCGGCCCCGGGTCGATGTGACGCTGCGGGTATCCGGTTTCTTCCGCGATGCTTTTCCCAATGTCATCCGCCTGTTCGACGCCGCGGTACAGGCGCTGGCCGAGTATGAGGAGCCGGGCGACGCCAACGGTATTCGCAGCGCCGTACAGGCGCGCCGGCAGGCGCTGGAGGAGCAGGGCATGACGGCGGACGCCGCCGCCCGCGAGGCCAGCTACCGGGTGTTCGGCAGCCGGCCGGGCGCCTACGGCACCGGCCTCAACCGGCTGATCGACGGCTGCCACTGGGACGGCGCCGAGGATCTGGCGGAGGCCTACCTGCGCAGCGGCTCCTATGCCTACGGCCAGTTCCCGGAGTCCGGTGTCGCCGCGCGCGCGGCCTTCGCGCACCAGTTGGAGGGCCTCGAGGCGGTGATGCAGAATCAGGACAATCGCGAGCACGATATCCTCGACTCGAACAACTATTACGCCTTCCAGGGGGCATGGCCAACGCCAGCCGCGTCCTCGGCGGGCGGGCGCCGGCGATCTACCACGCCGATCACGCCAACCCGGCACAGCCGCGCATCCGCACCCTCAAGGAGGAGCTGAACCGGGTGATTCGCTCGCGGGTGCTGAATCCGAAATGGATCGGCGCGATGCGCGAACACGGCTACAAGGGCGCCTTCGAGATGGCGGCGACGGTGGACTACCTGTTCGCCTACGACGCCACCACCGACCTGGTGGCCGACTACCAGTACGCCCAGGTGAGCGACGCCCTGGTGCTGGATCCGGACAACCAACGCTTCCTGCGCCGGCACAACGCCGCGGCGCTGGAGGAGATGGCCGAGCGCCTGCTGGAAGCGGCGCAGCGCGGGCTGTGGCGGGAACCGGGCGAGCAGGGGGCAGCGCTGCAAGAGCTGCTGCTGGAGATCGACGAGGCGCGCGAGACCGGCATGGCGCCTCTTGGTGCAGCACAGGGCGCGGCCCATGGCGGCTGAGGGGCGTGTCAGGGGCTGGTGCCCGGGCGCCTGGCGGCCGATGGCGTCGGGCGACGGCCTGCTGGTGCGCGTGCGCCCCTATCAGGGCCGGCTGAGCCGGGCGCAGGCGCTGGCGCTGTGCGATGCCGCCGAAACCTTCGGCAACGGCCTGATCGACCTCAGCAGCCGCGCCAACCTGCAGCTGCGCGGTGTGTCCGAAGCCGGCTGGCCCGGGTTGCTGGACATGCTGGCCGAACAGGGCCTGCTCGATCCGGACCCGGACAGCGAAAGCCGGCGCAATGTGCTGCTGGTGCCGGACTGGCGGCCGGGGGACGACAACGACGCGGCGGCCCGACTGCTGCTGTCGCGCCTCGGCGAGCTGCCGGCCCTGCCGGGCAAGTTCGGTTTCGCCGTCGACGCGGGACCGGCGCCTGTACTCGGTGCGGCGTCGGCGGACCTGCGCATCGAGCGCGCGGCCTCGAGCGCTCTGCTGGTACGGGCCGACGGCCTGGCGCTGGGCACGCCGGCGGCCTCGGTGGAGGCGGCGGTGACGCTGCTGCTGCGGCTGGCGCACTGGTTCGCCGACAGCGGCGGCCAGGTTTCGGGCCGCATGCACCGGCACCGGGCGCCGCTGCCGTGCTGGGCGCCGGCGTCAATGGCGCCCGCCGCGCCAAGAAGTCCGCTGCCGCTGGGCGCGCACCCGCTGGGCCGGGTCTACGGCCTGCCGTTCGGGCGGGTCGACGCCCCGACCCTTCGTGCCGCGCTCGAGCCCCAATCGGTGGCCGGGGTGCGGCTGACGCCCTGGCGCCGCCTGCTCATCGAGGGGCCGACGGGCCGGCGCCTGCCGGCCTGCTGGACGATAACGGCGATCCCCGGCTGGCGGTGGATGCCTGTCCCGGCGGGCCCGGTTGCGAGCAGGCGACGGTGGCGACGCGGGACCTGGCTGAACGCCTGAGCGGACGACTCGCCGGCTCGGTGCACGTATCGGGCTGTCGCAAGGGCTGCGCCCGCCGCGAGCCCGCGACGCTGTGCCTGGTCGGGCGCGACGGCCGCTACGACCTGATTGTCGACGGCCGCGCGGACGCGGCGCCGGCGGCGACTGGCCTCAACGAATCTGACGTTTTTGCTTACCTGGAGAAATTCGATGCCCCACGTCTATGAAACGGACGGAACGGCGATTTATCGGGAGTCGTTTGCCACCATCCGCCGCGAAGCGGCACTCACGCGCTTCGCGCCGGACGAGGAGCAGATCGCGGTACGCATGATCCATGCCGCGGGCCTGGTCGAGCTGGCGCCGCACATCCACTTCAACGGCGACATGGTGCAGCGGGCCCGTGCCGCGTTGGAAGACGGCGCGCCGATCCTGTGCGATGCCCGCATGGTGTCCGAGGGGTGACGCGTAGCGCCTGCCGGCGGACAACGCGGTGATCTGCACGCTGCACGACGAACGCGTGCCCTTGCTCGCCGAAAAGATGGCCAATACCCGCTCGGCGGCGGCGCTGGAGCTCTGGCGTCCCTACCTGGAGGGCGCAGTGGTGGCGATTGGCAACGCGCCGACCGCGCTGTTTCACCTGCTCAACATGCTCGAGTCCCCGGACTGCCCGCGCCCGGCGGCGATTATCGGCTGCCCGGTGGGCTTCGTCGGCGCCGCCGAGTCGAAGGAGGCGCTGTGGCAGAGCGGGGCGGCTCCCTGCTGCATCGTGCGCGGACGCCTCGGCGGCAGCGCGGTGACCGTCGCCGCCATCAACGCCATTGCGGATCGCCGCGAATGAGCCGCGGCACCATCTACGGCGTCGGTCTCGGGCCCGGTTGCCAGGACCTGATGAGCGTGCGCGCCGACCGCTTGGTCCGACAGGCGTCCCACGTCGCCTATTTCCGCAAGCGAGGCCGCACCGGGCACGCCCGCGGCATCGTCGAGGGTATGTTGCGCGACGACGTCGTCGAGCTGCCGATGGAGTACCCGGTCACTACTGAGATCCCGTTCGAGGACCCGCGCTACAACGCGCTGCTGGCGGATTTCTACGCGGGCTGCGTCGCGCAGCTGGCGGCGCTGGCCGAGGCGGGCGAGGACCTGGTGGTGCTGTGCGAGGGCGATCCCTTTTTCTACGGCTCCTTCATGCACCTGTACGCGCGGCTGCAGGGCCGGGTGCCGGTCTCGGTGGTGCCCGGGATCACCGGCATGTCCGCCGCCTGGACCGCCACCGGCCAGCCGGTGACCTGGGGCGACGACATCCTCACGGTGCTTATGGGCACCCTGCCGGAAGCGACGCTGGCCGAGCGCATTGCCGATACCGACGCCCTGGTGGTGATGAAGATCGGCCGCAACCTGGACAAGCTGCGGCGGGCGCTGGCGCGGTCCGGGCGCGAGCAAGAGGCTTGGCTGGTCGAGTACGCCGCCATGGCGCAGCAGCGGGTGATACCGCTGCGCGAGGCCGGCGACAGCGCGCCCTACTTTTCCATCCTGGTGATCCACGGCAACGGGAGGCGGCCATGAGTGGCTGGCTGAAGATCGCCGGGCTCGGTCCCGGCGCCGATTTGATGGTGACGCCGGAAGTGTCCGCCGCGCTGGCCGATGCCACCGACGTGGTCGGCTACGTGCCCTACGTCGAACGGGTGGCGCCGCGGCCGGGCCTGGTGCGCCACGGTTCGGACAATCGCGAGGAGATCCGGCGCGCGGAGGCGGCGCTGCGCATGGCCGGCGATGGGCGCCGGGTCGTGGTGGTGTCTTCCGGGGATCCGGGCGTGTTCGCAATGGCCTCGGCGCTGTTCGAGGCGCTGGAGGCCGGGGATCCGGCGTGGCGCGCGCTCGATATCCAGGTGCTGCCGGGGGTGTCCGCGATGCTCGCGGCCAGCGCCGGGCCGGCGCGCCGCTGGGGCACGACTTCTGCTGCATCAACCTGTCGGACAATCTCAAGCCCTGGGCGCTGATCGAAAAGCGGTTGCGGCTCGCCGCCGAGGCGGATTTCGTGATGGCGTTCTACAACCCCCGTTCGGCGTCGCGACCCGAAGGTTTTGCACGGGCGCTGACTGTGTTGCGGGAGGCCTGCGGGCCACAGCGACTGATCCTGTTCGCGCGCGCGGTGTCGACGCCGGAAGAGTCGCTGCGGGTGACGACGCTGGGCGAGGCGGAGCCGGAGATGGCCGACATGCGCACCCTGGTGATCGTCGGCTCGAGCCTGACGCGGTGCATCGAGCGCGACGGCGACGCGCTGGTTTATACGCCGAGATCCGTCGTATGAGCGAGCCACGCCAGCACGGCCTCGACGCTGTGCGCTTCCTGCCGTGGCGGCAGCTCGGGCCGGTCGATCATCAGTACCGGCAGGTCGAGCCTGCGTGCGGCTTCGAGCTTGGCGGCCGCGCCCTTGCCGCCGGCATTCTTGCAGACCAGGCGCTCGATTCGATGCTCGCGCAGCAGCGCCAGGTCGCCCTCCAGCGTGAAGGGGCCACGGTCGACGACGGTGCTGTGGCGGGGCAGCGGCGCCGACACCTCGGGGGCATCGACCAGCCGCAGCAGGTAATGGTGCTGCGGTTGCGCGGCGAAGCTCGCCAGATGCATGCGGCCGATCGCCAGCATGATCCGCTCGGCGGGGCCGTCGAGCGCCGTCACCGCCGCTTCGACGCTGGCGACCCGCTGCCAGCAATCGCCCTCGACCGGCGCCCAGGGCGGCCGCGTCAGCGCGATCAGCTCGACACCGCTGCGCGCGGCGGCCGCCACGGCGTTACGGCTCATCTGCGCGGCGAAGGGGTGGGTGGCGTCGACCAGGTGGGTGATGCCCTGGTCCACCAGGAAGGCAGCCAGGCCGTCGGCGCCGCCGAAACCGCCGACCCGGGTCGGCACCGGCTGCGGTTTTGGCGCCGTCACCCGGCCGGCGTAACTGTAGAGGGCGGGGATCGAACCCTGGCTCAGGGCGCGGGCGAGGGCGCCGGCTTCGGTGGTACCCCCAGGATCAGGACCTTCATGATGACTGACGACAAAAGCGCTCCGTGGCTGACAATCGTGGGCTGGGGGAGAGTGGCACAGAGGGCCTGACCACGGCAAGCCGCAGCGCGCTGGAAACGGCGGAGGTCGTCTTCGGCGCGTGCCGCCACCTGCGCCTGCTGCCGCCGCTGACTGCAGAGGTGCGGGAGTGGCCGGTGCCGTTTACCGACGGCATCCCGCTACTGCTGGCCGAACGTGGCCGGCGCGTGGTGTTGCTGGCGTCCGGCGACCCTTTCTGGTTCGGCGCCGGCACCAGCCTGACGCGCCACCTTACGGCCGGCGAATGGCACGCGGTGTCGTCGCCGTCGGCCTTCAGCCTGGCGGCGTCGCGGCTGGGTTGGGCGCTGGAGGGCTGCAGCTGTCTCGGCCTGCACGCCAAACCGCTGACCCGCATCAGGCCCCATTTGCAGCGCGGCCAACGCCTGCTGGTGCTGCTGCGCGACGGCGCGGCGGTGAGCGAGCTGGCGGGCCTGTTGCAACGCCTCGGCTTCGGCGCGACGCGGCTGTGGTTGCTGGAATCGCTGGGCGGCGCCGACGAGCGCATCCGCACGCTGCGCGCCGATGCCGAGCTGCCGGCGGATATCGCCCATCCGGTCGCGCTGGGGCTCGAGATCGAGGGCCGGGACCGGCGTTGCCGTGTACGCCGGGCCTGCCGGATGCGCTTTTCGAACACGACGGCCAGATCACCAAGCAGGCGGTGCGCGCGGTGACGCTGGCCGCGCTGGCTCCGGCCCCCGGTGAACGGCTGTGGGATATCGGCAGCGGCTCCGGTTCGGTGGCAATCGAGTGGCTGCTGGCGCACCCGGACAACCGCGCCCTGGGCTTCGAGTGCAGCGCCGAGCGCGTGACACGGGCGCGCCGCAACGCCCTGAATCTGGGTGTCGACTGGCTCGAAGTGGTGGAGGGCGGGGCCCCCGCGGTGCTGGTGGGCCAGCCGGCGCCGGATGCCGTGTTCGTCGGCGGCGGGCTCTCGGCACCGTTACTGGAACACCTGTGGCAGACCCTGCCAGCGGGCGTGCGCATCGTCGCCAACGCCGTGACCCTGGAATCGGAAGCGCTGCTCGGCGAATGGCAGCGCAGGGGGCGGCGACCTGCTGCGGCTGGAGTTGTCGTCCGTCGCCGCCATCGGGTCGCGGCGCGGCTGGAAGGCGAGCTACCCCATCGTGCAATGGCGGGTGACGCGTTGATCGTCGCGGGATTCGGCTTTCGCCGCTCGGCAACGATCGAGTCGCTGGCCGAGGTGCTGGACCGGCTCTGCGAGCGCTACGGCCCGGTCGACGGGCTGGCGGCGGCCGCGTCGATGCAGGCGCTGGTGCGCACGTTGGGCGCGGCGCGGGGGATCGCCGTGGTCGCCGTAGCAGATGCCGACCTGGCGTCGGCCGACACCCCGACCCAATCCACACATAGCCTGCGGGCTCGCGGCACCGGCAGCGTTGCCGAAGCCGTTGCCCTGATCGCCGCGGGCCCCGCTGCGCGTCTGCTCGGCCCGAGACTGATCTCAGAAGACCGGCGGGCCACCGCGGCCCTGGCTGAAGGAATCATCACATGACCGTACATTTTATCGGCGCCGGCCCTGGCGCACCGGACCTGCTGACCCTGCGCGGACGGGACCTGATCGCCGCTTGCCCGGTGTGCCTTTACGCCGGCTCCCTGGTGCCGGCGCAGGTGCTCGAGCACTGTCCACCGGGAGCGCGCATCGTCAACACTGCGCCACTGTCGCTCGACGAGATCGTCGCCGAAATCGCCGCCGCCCATGCCGCGGGGCTCGATATCGCGCGGTTGCACTCCGGCGACCTGTCGGTGTGGTCGGCGATGGGAGAGCAGCTGCGGCGGCTGCGGGAACTGGATATCCCTTATACCGTTACCCCGGGCGTACCGTCCTTTGCCGCGGCCGCGGCGACCCTGGGACAGGAGCTGACGTTGCCGGGCGTGGCCCAGTCGGTGGTTCTGACGCGCACCTCCGGGCGCGCCAGCGCCATGCCGTACGGCGAGACCCTGGCCAACTTCGCCCGCACTGGCGCCACCCTGGCGATCCACCTGTCGATTCACAACCTCGACCGGGTGGTGGACGAGCTGAGTCCGTTTTACGGCGCCGACTGCCCGGTCGCCATCGTTTGGCGTGCCAGCTGGCCCGATGAGCGGGTGATCCGGGCGCGGTTGGCGACGGTGGCGGCGCAGCTCGATCCGGCGATGAACCGCACCGCGCTGATCCTGGTGGGACCGGCGCTGGCGGCGACGGATTTCCACGACAGCTGTCTCTACGCCATCGGCTACGACCGCCGTTTCCGCCCACAGTCGGCGGACTCGCCCTTTGCCGAACCGGCGCCCGAAGGCGGGGAGCGCGATGCATGATCCGGCTGGCGCTGATCGGCATCGGCACCGGCAACCCGGACCACGTCACCCTGGCGGCGGTGCGGGCGCTGAACGCCGCGGACCTGGTGCTGCTGCCGCGCAAGGGCGAGGGCAAGTCCGACCTGGTGGACCTGCGCCGGCTGCTGTGCCGCAACCTGCTGAGCGAGCCGTCCCGGACCCGGTTAGTCGAGTTCGACCTGCCGCAGCGCGAGGGCCGTGACGACTACCTCGGCGCGGTGGACGACTGGCACGGCGCTATTGCCGCGGTCTGGGGCGAGCTGATGGACCACCACCTGCCGGCGGGCGGCCGGGTCGCCATGCTGGTGTGGGGCGACCCGTCGCTGTACGACAGCGGCCTGCGCATCGCCGCGCGCCTGGGCCAGGCCGGGCGGAACCTGGAGGTCGAGGTGGTGCCGGGCATCACCAGTTTGCAGGTGCTCACCGCCGAGCACCGGATCCCGCTCAACCGGCTCGCGGAGCCGGTGCTGATCACCACCGGCCGGCGCCTGCGCGAGCGCGGCTGGCCCGCCGATGCCGCCTGCGTCGCGGTGATGCTCGACGCAGGCGGCGCCTTCGAGGCGTTGCCGCCTGAGGGCCTGCATATCTGGTGGGGTGCTTATCTGGGTATGGACAAGCAGTGCCTGATCAAGGGGCCGCTGGCGCAGGCCGGCCCGCGTATCCTCGAAAGCCGCGCGGCCCTGCGCGTGCGGCATGGCTGGATCATGGACATCTACCTGTTGGCCCGCACCGGGCCGCGACCCATTTAGCCAGGCCCGGAAAAGGCTTTCAGCGCGCAGAGTGCAGCCGCAGGCCGGCTTCTCATGGGCGTGCTTTCTTTGCTTACTTTTCTTTTCACGCAAAAGAAAAGTAAGTCACCGTTAGGCAAAAATGGGTGCTGATTGAATGCAAATATCGAACGCTTGCCCGTGTGGCCAATCGGTGCGGTGCGGTGCGGTGCGCTTCGCTTACCGGCACCCTACACCCATTTCCCGCTAAAGCGCGATGAAACACAAAAAAGGGGCCGGCTTTCGCCTGGCCCCTCGCGGTTGCGACGCCAAGGCCCGATCAGCCCCAGTCGTCCATGCCGGCGGCTGCACCGGCTGCCGGCTTGTCGTCCGGCAGGTCGGCGACCATGGCTTCGGTGGTCAGCATCAGGCCGGCGATGGAGGCGGCGTTCTGCAGCGCCGAACGGGTCACCTTGGCCGGGTCGATGATGCCCATCTCGAGCATGTCGCCGTAGGCGTCGGTCTGGGCGTTGTAGCCGTAGTTGCCGGTCCCGCCGCGTACCGCGTTCAGCACCACGCTCGGCTCGCTGCCGGCGTTGGCGACGATTTGGCGCAGCGGCTCTTCCATCGCGCGCAGGGCGATGCGCACGCCGACGGCCTGGTCGCTGTTGGCGGTCTTGACACCCTCTTCGGCAAGGGTGGCGGCGGTGCGCACCAGGGCCACGCCGCCGCCGGCGACGATGCCTTCCTCGACGGCGGCGCGGGTGGCATGCAGGGCGTCATCGACGAGGTCCTTCTTCTCCTTCATCTCGACCTCGGTAGCGGCGCCGACCTTGATGACGGCGACACCGCCGGCCAGCTTGGCGACCCGCTCCTGCAGCTTCTCGCGGTCGTAGTCGGAGCTGGTGGTCTCGATCTGGGCGCGGATCTGCTCTACGCGGGCCTTGATCGCCTCCTTGCTGCCGGCGCCGTTGACCAGGGTGCAGTTGTCCTTGCCGATCACCACGCGCTGGGCGGTGCCCAGCTGCTCCAGGGTCACCTTGTCCAGCGACAGGCCGACCTCTTCGCTGATCAGGGTGCCGCCGGTCAGGACGGCGATATCCTCGAGCATCGCCTTGCGGCGGTCACCGAAGCCCGGCGCCTTGACGGCGGCGGCCTTGAGGATGCCGCGCAGGTTGTTGACCACCAGGGTCGCCAGGGCCTCGCCCTCGATGTCCTCGGCGACGATCAGCAGCGGCTTGCCGGCCTTGGCGACCGCCTCGAGGGCCGGCAGCAGGTCGCGGATGTTGCTGATCTTCTTGTCGAACAGCAGGATGTAGGGGCTGTCCAGCTCGACCTGCATCTTCTCCTGGTTGGTGACGAAGTAGGGCGACAGGTAGCCGCGGTCGAACTGCATGCCCTCGACGATGTCGAGTTCGTTCTCCAGCGACTTGCCCTCCTCGACGGTGATGACGCCGTCGCGGCCGACGACATCCATCGCACGGGCCAGGATGTCGCCGATATCCTCGTTCCAGTTGGCCGATACGGTCGCGACCTGGCCGATCGACTTGCTGTCGGCGCAGGGGTGGCCAGCGTGTGCAGCGCTTCGACCGCCGCCTTGACGGTGGCGTCGATGCCGCGCTTGAGGTCCATCGGGTTCATGCCGGCGGCGATCGCCTTGTGGCCTTCGCGGATCATCGCATGGGCCAGGACGGTGGCGGTGGTGGTGCCGTCACCGGCGATATCGGCGGTCTTGGAGGCGACCTCCTTGACCATCTGGGCGCCCATGTTCTCGAACTTGTCCTTGAGGGTGATCTCCTTGGCCACCGAGACGCCGTCCTTGGTGACACGCGGCGCGCCGAAGCTCTTCTCGAGCACGACGTTGCGGCCTTTCGGACCCAGGGTCACCTTGACCGCTTCGGCCAGGATGTCGACGCCGGCGAGCATGCGCTCGCGGGCCTGATTGGAAAACTTGACGGTCTTGGCGCTCATGCTGCTTTCTCCTCACTGTCTGCATTCTCGATCACGGCCAGGACATCGGACTCCCGCATCACCAGCAGGGTCTCGCCGTCCAGCTTCAGCTCGCTGCCGGAGTACTTGCCGAACAGCACCCGGTCGCCGGGCTTGACGGCCAGCGGACGAAGCTCGCCGTTGTCCAGCACGGTGCCGTCGCCGACGGCGATCACTTCGCCCTGGCTCGGCTTTTCCTTGGCGTTGTCGGGAATCAGAATGCCGCCCTTGCTGGTGGTCTCCGCCTCCAGCCTGCGCACCACAAGACGGTCGTGGAGAGGTCGAATGCTCATACCAGAAATTTCTCCGTAAGTTGTTGATAACATGACACAAACAAACGACTACGAACGCATCGGCTGCGCCCGTGAAATCCCATATAGGAGCGGCCCCGGGGCTTTTCAAGAGGGGATATGAAAATTTTTTTCCGGTTCCCGTTCGACGCCGTACGGCTGCATGCAGGTCGCTCCTGACCTAAGTGAAAAATTGCTCCTTGCATTTTTCACACACAGGCCATCCCTGGCCTAGATTTAAGAGGTGTATGTCAGAGAAGGAGCTGCCGATGCTGTCAGATCGTTCAAGCCATCAGCCCCTGTCCCGTGCCAGCCTCGCCGAGTACTTCCGCCAACAGCTCGAGCAGACCGCCGAGCGGCCGCCGCAGCAGGACACCTGCTGGTATCTCGGCAACCTGCTGGAGCGATTCAGCCGCAACGACGCCCTGTTCAGCTATCAGGACGGCGTACGCAGTATCCGTCCGCTGGCACTGCTCTACGGCGAAGCCCTCGAAGCCGGCGACGAGCGCCAGCGCTGCCTGATCCTGCGCCACCTGGGGGATCTGGCACTGTTTCTCGGTGCGCTTTTCCCCGAGCATTACGCACGTCGTGGCATACAGCGTGATTACTTCATCGGCATGGGCAGCGGCGCCTACGCGTACTTGGCCGACAACGCCCTGCACCAGCGGCCTATCTTCGCCGAGCTGGCCGAAGGGTTCGTCGAGATGCTCGACCTGGTCGCCCGCGCCTGCCGTCGCTGCCGACAGTACAGCGCCACCGAGATCATGGCGCTGTACCGGCGCTGGCTCGCCAGCGGCAATCCGGCCGAGGCGGCGCAACTGGCGCGTCTGGGCATCACGCTGGCGCGCAACGCCAACCGTCACTGAATCACGCCGCTGGCCCTTGCAAGGTCAGGGCTGGCGGTGTATACCGCCTGATCTGGACCTGTCTGAGGAGAGCGGCGATGCGCTGGCATGCCGTTGCGGCACTGATCTGTGGCGTTTTTCTGGTGCCGGCGCCTGTCGGGGCGGCCGAGCTCGCGCTGCCGGTGGCGGTCGATTACCGCATTCTCGAACGGGCGCTCGGCGAACAGCTGTTCACCGGTCCCGGAGGGTCGGTCGAGGTCCTGGCCGATGCGCGTCGCTGCAATACCCTGGTGCTGTCGAGCCCCAGGGTCGAAGGCGCTGCGGATGGCCGTATCCGGGTACTGGCCCAGGTCGATGCCCAGATCGGCACACCGGTGGGCGAGCTCTGCATGCTGCCCATCGGCTGGAGCGGCCTGCTCGAAACGCTGCAGACGCCCTATGTCGATACTGAGCGCTCGCAGGTCCATTTCCGCCTGCTCGACTCCAACATTCTGCGTCTCGATGACGAGGGCAAGGCGGTGCCCGGCATCCTCTGGGACTGGGTGAAACGCTGGGTTCATCCCCGCTTCGAGGCGGTCACCCTGGACCTGGCGCCTGCGGTCGACGGCATCGGCGAGCTGATGACCATGGCCGTCGCCGCACCCGAGGGCGGTGTCGCGTCCGAGCCGCTGGTCTGGCTCGAGGCCGTGACGCCGGCCGCCGATACACTTGAAGTGCTGCTCGGGCTGGTCGTCGCCGATCCGGCGCCGGACTGGCGGCCGGCGCGGGAGCGGCCTTTGACCGAGGAGGAGCTGGCGCACTGGGATGCCAACTGGCAGGCCTGGGACGGTTTCGCCACCTGGCTGATCAAGACCGTTGCCGCCGATGCCGAGCCGCAGCTGGCCCGGGCGCTGGCGGACATCCTGCTCGAGGCGCGCTACGACCTGCGGGACGCGCTGGCCGCGGACGATCGCAGCCGCGATCCGGTGCGGGACCTCTTCCTGCGTACCTGGGCGCGTTTGGCGCCGTTGCTCGAGGACAGCCGTCTGCAGGTGCCGGGCATCCAGGCGCTGCAGTTCGCGGCCTTCGTCAGTGCCGCGGATGCCCTCAGGACGCTCGACAGTGCCGCGCCCCACCTGGGCATGCGGCTGGACAGCCACAGCCTGCGCGCCCTGGCGCGGCTGCTGGTGCCGGGGGTGGGCGAGACGGAGCTCGACTACGGTACCGAGGTCGACCCGGCGCTGCGCAGGCTGCTGGGGCTGGATCCCGAGCTCAGCGGGGAGGAGGGCGACAGCCTCCCTTTTGCCTGGTTGATTCCGGCTGCCCATGCCGGGCCGATCAGCCCTGCACTGGTGAAACAACTGACGGCCTGGGTGCCGGCGCCGGCGGAGATTGACGCCTACCTCGAGGTCATGGACCGGCTGCTGGAGGCGGTTATCGACGCCGAAAAGCCGAAAGGCAAGGTTCCGGAGCGGTTCTTCGACATCTATGCCGACCTGCTGCGGGCCACCGCCTGGCAGGAGAGCTGCTGGCGCCAGTACGTCGAGCGTGACGGCCAGGTACGCACCCTGCTGTCGCCGGGCGGCGCCATTGGTCTGATGCAGATCAACCGGCATGTCTGGCGCGGTGTCTACGACATCGGCCGTCTGCAGGACGATGTCGGCTACAACGCCCGTGCCGGCAACGAGATCCTGGTGCACTACCTGGTGGACTTCGCGATCCGCAAGCGGGAGCACGAGATCACCGGCGACCCCCATAACCTCGCCCGTGCCACCTATGGCGTCTACAACGGCGGGCCGGCACACCTGAGGCGCTACCGCAAGGCGGGCACCTCGAAGACGCTGCAGGCGATCGATGCGGAGTTCTGGCGCAAATATCAGGCGATCGGCGCGGAGGGCGCCATGGCGGTGAAGCAGTGTTACGGCATTTGAATGGCCCGTCCATGGGTATCGGTGTCGCCTGTGTCCGCTTTGCCAAGGTGGCGTTTGACGTCGGCAATGCGATAATGCTGCCTTTCGACGGCAGGGTTTGATATGCAATTCAATTCGGGAAAGGAAGCCTTCTTCGGCGGTGCCCGCGCGCTGCTGCCGGCAGCGCCAGGCGTGATTCCGTTCGGTCTGGTGACCGGTGTCACTGCCATCGAACAGGGCCTGTCGCCCGGCACCACCATCGGCATGACGCTGCTGTTCTATGCCGGTTCCGCCCAGATGGCGGCGCTGCAGCTGCTGCGCAATGATGCCCTGCCGCTGATTATTCTGGTCACCGTGCTGGTGATCAATCTGCGTTTTCTGATGTACAGTGCCTCGCTGGCGCCGCATTTTCACCGCTTGCCGCGGCGCTGGAAGTGGCCGCTGTCCTACATGCTGTCCGATCAGGCCTATGTGCTGAGCATTCTGCGCTTTTCATCCGCGGACGGGGCGCGCCATGGACACTGCTTCTTTGCCGGCGCGGCGCTTGCGATGTGGCTCACCTGGCAGCTGTCGGTCATGGCCGGCGTCTTTCTCGGTGCCGGTATCCCGGCCAACTGGTCGCTGGATTTCGCCATTCCGCTGGTGTTTCTGGCTCTGCTTATACCGGCGATTCGCAACAGCGCAAGTCTCGCGGCGGCCTGCGTCGGTGGGCTGGTTGCGGTACTGGCGGTCGGTATGCCTTACAATCTCGGCTTTCTACTGGCCGCCGTGTGCGGTATCGGCACGGGCCTGGTCGTGGAACGCCTGCGCCCGGAAAAGGCGGCTGCGGCCGCGTCGACTGAAGGGGTGGACGGCCAATGAGCGAGCTGTCGCTGTGGTTGCTTTTCCTGGCCGTCGGATGCGTGACCTTCGCTCTCCGGCTGTCCTTTATCCAGTTCTACGGCCGGCTCAGGGTGCCGTCTGGCCTGCAGCGGGCCTTGCACTACGTTCCGTCCAGCGTGCTGGCGGCGCTGGTGTTGCCGGCGGTGATCTATGGGGGCGCCGCAGCGCCGTATTCGCTGGAGAATCCGCGGATCTGGGCCGCACTCGTGGCCGCCCTCGTGGCCTGGAAAAGCCGCAATATCCTCTTCACCCTGGTGGCCGGGATGGGAACCCTCTGGACGCTGCAGTATCTGGCCTGAGTGTGGTTCGGTGCGCCCGTTTTCGTGGTGCGAAGCAAAAATAGTCAGGCTGGAAATCTGTTTGTCATCCAGGTGAATGAAAACCGGCAGAGAAACGGGAAGCTCGGTATTCTGTCGTGGTGAAACTTGGATTTATTCCGACTGTAGGGTGTTCCGACATTCGATCTTTACCCAGTCGCAGAATCTTTGTGCGTTCGGTGACAGGCGGTCGGTATCCGGCGTTATCAGATAATAACCGCGTCGGGTCCGCAACGATGCCGCGATCGGGCGGACCAGCAGACCGCTGGCCAGGAGGTCGTCGAGCAGGTGGCGCCAGCCGAGCGCGACACCCTGGCCGGCTATCGCGGCCTGGATCAGCAGCGGGTAGTTGTTGATCTGCAGGTCCTGGCGCTGGCCTGTCAGCCGGATTCCCTGGCTGGCGAGCCAGTTGCGCCAGTCCATCCAGTCCCAGTGCTCGTCTTCATGATGCAGCAGGGTGGTCTGCAGCAGGTCCGCGGGCTCCTTCAGCCACGGGAAACGGGCGAGGTACGCCGGGCTGCAGACCGGAAACACCTCCTCGTCGAGCAGGTAGTCCCTACGGTAGCGGGGCCAGCCGCCTTCGTCGCCATACTGGATGGCGATATCGACACCGTCCTCGAGCCGGTCGGTGTTGTCATCGGAGGCAATGACGCGGATGTCGATCCCGGGATGGGCTTCACGGAAGCGGGGCAGGCGCGGCATCAGCCAGAAGGCAGCGATCGACAGGTCGGCGGCGATCGAGAGGGGCGAGTGCGGCTTTGCATGTCGCAGGTCCCCCGCAGCGGTGGCCAGCAGCTCCAGCGCGGTAGCGACGGTATGTTGAAACTTCCTGCCCTCGGCTGTGAGGCGCACCGCACGGTGGGAGCGCGTGAAGAGCGCCAGGCCGAGATTCTCCTCGAGCTGCCGGATCTGGCGGCTGATCGCGGCCTGGGTCAGGTGCAGTTCCTCGGCCGCGCGGGTGAAGCTGAGGTGGCGTGCGGCCGCCTCGAAGGCGATCAGCGAGGACATCGGCGGCAGCTGTGGCTTCAGCGGATACATAATGAATACTTATCCATAAGACTCAATATTAATCGTTTGAGTGCCTGAATAGTTAACTTTATCTTATGCATGCTTGGCAAGGTCGGGCGGGGCGCCGGCCTGTCGCCGGTTAATGCCCGAGCTCCACCCAAGCGGACAGATGCGAGGAGAGCGAAAACCATGACGACCGCCTGGATCTATCTATTCTGCGCCATCGGCCTCGAGGTGGCCGGCACTCTGTCGATGAAACTGTCGGACGGCTTCACGCGGCCGTTGCCGTCGCTGCTGCTGTTCGTGTTCTACGGCCTGTCGTTCTCGCTGCTGACGCTGTCGCTGAAACGGATCGACGTTTCGATCGCCTACGCGATCTGGGCCGGCATGGGCACGGTGCTGATCACCTCGGCCGGTATCCTCTGGTTCGACGAGGCGCTGAGTACGCTGAAAGCGCTGTCCGTGGTGCTGGTGGTGATCGGCGTGATCGGGCTGAACCTCGAATCGGCCGGGCATTGAGCCCGTTACGGACTACGTAGTTCTACCGAGTGCCTCTGCGCGGTAACCCGGATCGGGTCCCGGCATCACTGGTCATTATTCCGAATAGCGGTCCCTGGCCGCAATTGTCACTATTTCGCAACGGTTCCTATCGGGCCGGACAGGGGCGCCGCCACAGGGCGGTGCCACTTCATGCGTATCGGAGGCTTCCCGATCGGGAGCAGCCGGACAAAAGGTGACAATAACAATGTTCAAGCTTTCGATAGCCCGCACACTGGTGGCGGCAACCGCCTGCGTCGCGGCACTGTTCAATCCCGCCCAGGCCGACGACAAGGTCTACCGTTTGAAAATGGCCGAAACCTGGCAGACCAACTTCCCGATCTTCGGCGATGCGCCGCGCAACATGGCGGCGATGGCCGAGAAGATGTCGAACGGCCGCCTGCAGATCAGCATCGACTCGGCCAACAAGCACAAGGCGCCGCTGGGCATCTTCGACATGGTGCGGGCCGGCCAGTACGACATGGGTCATTCGGCGTCCTACTACTGGAAGGGCAAGGTGCCGAACACCCAGTATTTCACCACCATGCCGTTCGGCATGACGACGCCGGAGCAGTACGGCTGGTTCTACCAGGGCGAGGGCATGAAGCTGATGCAGGCGGTCTACGAGCCGTTCAACCTGCTGTCGTTCCCGGGCGGCAATACCGGCAACCAGATGGGCGGCTGGTTCCAGAAGGAGATCAAGTCGCTGGAGGACATCCAGGGCCTGAAGATGCGCATCCCGGGCTTCGCCGGCGAGGTGATGGCGAAGATCGGCGCCAACCCGACCAATATCGCGCCGGGCGAGCTCTATACCGCGCTGGAGCGACGCACCATCGATGCGCTGGAGTGGGTCGGTCCCGGCCTCGATCTGCGCATGGGCTTTCACAAGATCGCCCCCTACTACTACACCGGCTGGCACGAACCGGCGACCGAGCTGCAGTTCCTGATCAACAAGCGCAGCTGGGAACGCCTGCCGGAGGATCTGCAGGAGATCCTGCGCGTGGCGATGCGCACTGCCGCCTACGACATGTACATCCAGAACTACGACGCCTCCGCGACCGGATGGGCGCAGATGAAAGAGGCGTTCCCCGATATCCAGATCAAGACCTTCCCGGCCGACGTCATCGAGGCGATGAAGCAGGCCAATGACGAACTGCTCGCCGAGGCCGCCGCCGCCGATCCGCTGGCCCGCGAGATCATCGCCTCCCAGCGTAGCTACCAGGAAAGGGCGCGCGTCTGGACCGACATCTCCGACAAGGCCTACCTCAACAGCCTTTCCGACTGATGCCGCCTTCCGGGCGCCCTGATGGCGTCCGGACCGGACTCCCGCCGCTGCGGCGCCTGTCGCAGCGGCTCCAGACAAGCCGAGGATTCACCATGCTGCTGTTACGGCTGGAGCGGGCGGTCAATCGTTTCTCCGATCTGCTGGGCAAGATCGCCGCCGTGCTTTTCGTACTGATGCTGTTCAATGTCTTTATCGACGTTGTCAGCCGTTATGTCTTCAACGACGTCTCCATCGCCCTGCAGGAACTGGAATGGCACCTGTTCGCCACCATGTTCCTGCTGGCGATCCCCTATACGCTGCGCGCCGGGGGCCATGTCCGGGTCGACCTGGTCTACGACCGGCTGGCGCCGGCGGCCCGCGCCTGGATCGATCTGTTCGGCTGCCTCTTTCTGCTGCTGCCGTTCTGTCTGCTGGTGGCCTGGTACGGCATCGGCTTCTCGCACGAGGCCTATCTGCTCGGCGAAACCTCGGGCGATCCCGGCGGCCTGCCGTATCGCTGGCTGATCAAGGCCGCGATTCCGCTGGCGCTGTTCGCCACGGCCGTCAGCGGCATCGGCCTGCTGCTCAAATCCGTCAATTGCCTGCGCGCACAGTCCGTCGCCGATCGGCAGAGGTAAACCGATGATCGGAATAGTGATGTTTTTCGTCGCCCTGGGCATGCTGCTGATTGGCTTCCCGGTGGCCTTCATCTTTGGCGGGGTCGCGCTCTGGTTCGGCGTCTATGCCGACGGGCCCTCGATGTTCGCCTTCATGCCGTTCCGCATCCAGAGCATCATGGAGAGCACCACCCTGATGGCGGTGCCGTTGTTCATCTTCATGGGGCTGGTGCTGCAGAAGACCCGTCTGGCCGAGCAGCTGCTCGAGGCCATGGGCACGCTGTTCGGCGGCGTGCGCGGCGGACTGGCGATCTCGACGGTACTGGTCGGGGCGCTGCTGGCGGCCTCGACCGGCGTGGTCGGCGCCTCGGTCGTCGCGATGGGACTGATTTCGCTGCCGGTGATGCTCAAGTACCGTTACGACAAGGCACTGGCCTGCGGCACCATCTGCGCCTCCGGCACTCTCGGTCAGATCATCCCGCCGTCGATCATCCTGATCATTCTCGGCGATGTGCTGGGAATACCGGTCGGCGATCTGTTTCAGGCCGCGCTCGGTCCGGGCCTGGTCCTGATCGGCGCCTATATCCTCTATATCCTGGTCTACAGTTGGCTGAAACCGGCTTCGGCGCCGTCGCTGCCGCAGGACGCCTCGGTGAGCCGTGCAGCCTATTACGGCATTGCCCTGAAAGCCATCATCCCGCCGCTGGCGCTGATACTGGTGGTGCTCGGCTCGATCTTCGCCGGTATCGCCACGCCGACCGAATCGTCGGCGCTGGGCGGCGTCGGGGCCCTGGTGCTGGCGCTGCTGTACCGACAGTTCAGCTGGAAGATGGTCTATGAGGCGTCGCTGGAAACGGTCAAGGTCACCGCCATGGTGTTCGCGATCCTGCTCGGCGCCACGGCCTTCTCGATGGCGTTCAGCTATACCGGCGGTGACTACATCGTCGAGGAGGTGCTGACCGGGCTGCCGGGTGGCCAGATCGGCTTCCTGGTGTTGTCGATGATCGCGGTGCTGGTGCTGGGCTTTTTCATCGATTTCGTCGAGATCAGCTTCATCATCGTGCCGATCCTGGCGCCGGTGGCCGATGCACTGGGCATCGCGCCGATCTGGTTCGCCATCCTGATCGCGATGAACCTGCAGACCAGCTTCCTGACGCCGCCGTTCGGCTTCGCGCTCTTCTACCTCAAGGGGTGTCGCCGCCGGATATCCGCACCACCGACATCTACCGCGGGGTGGTGCCCTTCATCCTGCTGCAGCTGTTGGTGCTGATCTCGATCCTGGTGTTCCCGGGACTCTACGGTCTGGCCTGAGGCCCGCCGGCCCCTGATACGGGTCCGCGCGCTTTGCTGGTAATATTACATCCGCTGCGACCCAAGAAGGATTAGGCTCTTCGAAGAGGAGGGAAACCAGGCTGCAAATTCGTAGGATGGGTGAAACGACGCGGAGGAACGGAATATCCGATCCCGCCGCCGCCAGGGCGTCGTGTAACCCATCTTGAGGGGAAGTCAGCATTGCGGAAGCTGAAGTCATTGATGGGTTGCGCCGCACTACCTGCATTGCCTACCGAAAGCGGAGTACCATTGCGGCTCCACCCATCCTACGAATGATGCCTTCGTCCCGCTAAAGCGCGATGAACCAATAATCAGAGGGTACCACTGTCGATGTCGCTGAAGGCGAAACTGCTGTTGCTGGCGATCCTGCCGCTGATTCTGGTGACCGCTCTGGTGACGATGGTGAGCCTGCAGCAGGCTCACCGGCTGTCGGAGCAGGAGATCCGGATCTTCGAGGAAAACCTGCTGGGCTCCAAGAGACGCGAGCTGCAGCACTATGTCAGCCTGGCGCTGACCTCGATCGACCATATCGTCGCGAATGCCGACGCCCACGACGAAGCGGCCAAGGCGGAGGTCAAGCGGATTCTCAGTGACCTGACCTTCGGCGACGACGGCTATTTCTTCGTCTACGACCAGCAGGGTCAGGTGCTGGTGCACCCGATCCTGACCGAGCTGGTGGGGCGGAATCTGCTCCGGATGCGGGACGAACGCGGCGATCCGGTGATCCGTACGCTGCTGCAGCGGGCCCGGGAGGGCGGCGGTTTCCATCGCTACCTGTGGCAGAAACCCTCGCGCGGCGAGTCCGAAGAGAAGCTCAGTTACGTGGTGCTGCTGCCGAAATGGAACTGGATGCTTGGCACCGGCCTCTACATCGACGATATCGCCAAGGAGGTCACGGAGATCCGCCGCGAGGTCAACCGCAACATCCGCAATACCTTTTTCACCGTGCTGCTGATCGTCTCGGCGGCGGTGGCGCTGATCGTGATGATCGCCATCGCACTGAATCTGCACGAAAGCCGCCTGGCCAACGCGAGGCTGCGCTCGCTCGCGCACAAGTCGATTCAGCTGCAGGTGAGCCAGCGCCGCGGTTTCGCCCGCGAGCTGCACGATGGCATCAACCAGTTGATGGTATCGGTGAAATACCGTATCGAAGTGGCGCTGAACAAGCTGCAGAAGGGGGACCACGACGTGGCTGCCGACCTCTGCCAGGGCATGGCGGTGTTGAACGATGCCATTCGGGAAGTGCGCCGGGTGTCCCACGACCTGCGTCCCAGCATTCTCGACGACCTGGGGCTGGAGCCGGCGTTGCGCAACCTGCTGGAGGAGTTCCGCGAGCGCACCGGCATCCTCGTCGACCTGCAGCTGAAGCTGCCCGGCGCCCGGCTGACCGACGATATCGAGATCACCCTCTACCGGGTGGTGCAGGAAGCCCTGACCAATATTCAGAAGCATGCCGATGCCAGCCGGCTGCAGGTGCGCTGCCGCTACCAGGGCGGCCTGCTCCGGCTGCAGCTGCAAGACAACGGCTGCGGTTTCGATCCGAAGAACCTGAAAAAGCAGGCCGGCATCGGTCTGCGCAACATGCGCGACAGGCTCGAGTTGCTGGGTGGCGAGTTCGAACTCGACTCCGCTCCCGGCGAAGGTACCCGGATCCGGGTCGCGCTGCCCGGCGGGGGCGACAGCAGAGGAGAGCAGGGGTGACAGACAAAAAGCCGATTCGGGTGTTGCTGGCCGACGACCATCCGCTGGTACTCGAGGGCATCTCGGCCCGGTTGCAGGGCGAACCGCACCTCGAGGTCGTGGGGACCGCCTGCAATGGCCGCGAAGCGCTGGAGCAGGCGGAGCGGTTGCAGCCGGACGTCGCGCTGATGGACGTATCGATGCCGGTGATGAACGGGCTCGAGGCGACGCAAGCGTTCCGGACCCGTTTTCCGTCGATCAGGGTGCTGATTCTCAGCATGCACGACAACCGGGAGTACATTCTGCAGCTGATCCGCTCCGGCGCTTCAGGCTATATCCTCAAGGACGTGTCGTCGGACGAGCTGATTCGGGCCATCGAGACGGTTCACCAGGGTGGCACCTATTTCAGCGCGGGAGCGTCGCAGTCGCTGTTCGCCCGGGAGGAGGCCCTGGTGGCGGCGCCGGATACGCCGGACGAAACGCCGCTGACGCCGCGGGAGGAAACGGTGCTGCGGCTGCTGGCCGAGGGCGGCAGCAACAAGGACATCGCCCGCCGTCTCGGCATCTCGGTGCGCACCGTCGAAAGCCACCGGCAGAACATCAAGACCAAACTCGATATCCAGACCGCCGCGGGCCTGACCCGCTATGCCATCGAACACGGGCTGGCCGAACTCTAGCCCTCAGCGCCCGCGCAGCATTCGCGACCGGCTGGAGCTGAAAGTGCTGGCGGTACGCAGCGCCCTGGGCCGTCAGCGTCCTCCGAACAGCCGGTCGAGGCTGACCGGGCCGCCACCGGCGGCGGCGAGGTAGAGAAACACGAAACTGTAGAGCGCTGCCAGCTCGCCGCGGTTCAGCATCGGCCAGAAGCCCTGGGGCGCGTGGACCATGAAATAGGCGACCGCCATCATCCCCGACAGGATGAAGGCGACCGGACGGGTGAAGAGCCCGAGCAGCAGCAGGGCGCCGCCGAACAGTTCCAGCACCCCGGCCAGGCCCATCAGCGAAAACAGCTCGACCGGGTTGTTGGGCGGCGCCGGGATCCCCAGCAGCTTCTGGCCGCCATGCTGCATGAACAGAAAGGCGGCGACGATCCGCATCAGGCTGAGCAGCGGCGGGGCGCAACGGGCGCAAAAACTGTTGAGGCTGGTCATCTCGAAATCTCCCTGGTCGAGGCTGTATCAACAACAGCATAGATGAGTTCCGCTGGATCGCACCGGTCCGCCCGCGTCGAACCATCCTCCCGTTCACTCATCCCCCTTGATCCTCCCCGGCTACGCCGTCAGAAAAGGCCCCCGGGAGGATGCGGTCAATGAGGACCAGCCGCATGCTATCTCCCAACCGGAGGCGTTCCGGTCGAGCCGGCCGCGGGGTCGCCGACCCTGGCGTCCGGTAGTCGATAACAACAACAGGACAGAGAGATGGCACCTGACTCACGCATGCTGAAACCAACTTCGCTTTTGTTCGCGGCCATGGCCGCCGCCCTCGCCTCGACGCCCAGCCTCGCAGTCGATTTTCACGGTTATGTCCGTTCCGGCATCGGTGCCACCGCAGGCGGTGGCGATCAGGCCTGTTTCCAGGCCGCCGGGGCATCGGCGAAATACCGCCTCGGCAACGAGTGCGAAACCTACGCCGAAGTGGGTCTCGGCGCCGAGCTTTACAACCAGGACGAGCGCTCCTTCTATCTCGACACCATGATCGCCTACAAGTCGAACCAGGCCAACGACTGGGAGGCGGCGCTGGGTGACAGCGCCAGCGACGGCAACCCCTTCGACAACTCGGTGGCCTCGGTGCGCCAGTTCAACGTCCAGGCGAAGAACATGCTCGAGGCGCTGCCGGGTGCCACTCTCTGGGCCGGCAAGCGCTACTACAAGCGTCATGATGTCCATATCAACGACTACTACTACTGGGACGTGTCGGGGCCGGGAGCCGGCATCGAAGATATCGATCTGGGCTTCGGCAAGCTGGCACTGGCCTGGATCCGCAACACCGACGGCAGCTGGGTCTATGACGGCGCCGGCACCGGTACCAACGTCGCCAACGATACGCTGGATATCCGCCTGGGCGACCTCAGGGTCAATCCGGACGGTGCCCTGGAAGTCGGCTTCGATTACGGCAGCGCGAACCTCAGCGACAGCCAGCAGGACGACCCGGGCTTCGACGACCAGAAGGGCTATCTGGTGACCCTCGAACACACCCAGGGCAACTGGTTCGGCGGTTTCAACAAGCTGGCGTTGCAGTATGCGTCCGACGGCATGATCGGTACCGGCCACAACAACAGCGCCGCCGGCGACGGCGACATGTTCCGCCTGGTCGACCAGGGCGTGGTGCAGGTCAGCGACAGCGTCGAGATGATGTATGTCGGCATCTACGAGGACAAGGACCTGGATGCCGGCAACGGCCAGACCTGGACCTCGTTCGGCCTGCGGCCGGTATACAAGTGGAACGAGGTGATGAGCACGGCGCTGGAACTCGGCTACGACAGGGTCGAGCCCCAGGGCGACGGCGAAGACGCGGACCTGACCAAGATCACCCTGGCACAGCAATGGTCGGCCGGTCGCAGTTTCTGGGCCCGGCCGCAGCTGCGCGCCTTCGTCACCTACGCCCAGTGGGACGGCGATGTTTACAACGCCGCCAGCGAATCGATCGAGATGGGCGACGACGATGGCCTGACCTTCGGTGTCCAGGTCGAGGCCTGGTGGTAAAAACGGGCAACCGGCGCCGCTGCGGCGGGTAGCGACGCCACCCCCGACGATGATTCTTCCCCCGGCGTCGCCCGATACCGGGGGCTTTTTGCCATTTGGAGGTGTTCGATGATTGAGGTCAAATCCCTCAAGGGGCTGCTGCTGATACTCGGCCTCGCCGTGGCGGCACCGGTACTGGCCACTCCCTGCTGCAAATCCCTGGATGCGCTGCCCTACCGGGACCTGCCGGCCGGCAGCACACTGGAGGTCCGCATCGACGACCAGGCGCCGCGTTTTGATTTTGCCGAAGGGGAGAGTCCCTTCCTGGCTTTCCGGCTGCCGGAAACCGGACAGCGCCTCGAGGTGTCGCTGAAAAGCCTGGCCAACGGGGACCTGCTGCAGCCCAGCCTGATGTTGCTGGACGAAGAGTTCCGGCCGACCCGGGCCTTCGGCAGCGAGGCGTTCCGCTATCAGCCGGCACGGGGCTTCGTGTCGGATGCGCTGGCCGGTCGCATCGAAATCCAGAGCCGCTACCGCGGGGCGCCCGACAACGAGCGCTACCTGATCGTCTACAGCACGCCGGAGCAGCGCGCGGGCAGTACCCGTCTGGTGCACCCGGCCAAGACCTTCGCCCTGGCCCAAGGCAACGAGCCGCCCAACATCGCCGACCCGGTGATGCCCCATGGCGAAACCGGCACCCTGCAGCTCAGGGCGAGCACGAACGGCGGTTTCGCCCTTGGCCGCCGCCTGCTGCAGCCTTTGCTCGGCGACGTGGATACGAGCCACGGCCAAGGGCAGCAGCGCGCACCGGAAGGGGTGCGCATCGCGCGCCAGGAGGCGTCCGCAGAAGCGGCGCTGCCCCAGACCGAAGCCTACTATCTCGCCGCCATCGACCGGGCGCTGGCGCAGGACGATCTGGACCTGGCGCTGCAGCTGGCCGAGGAGGCACGGCGCGTCGGTGCCGGCAATGCCCGGCGTCATCTGCTGCAGCAGTTGCAGCTGCGGACAGCTCAGTAGCGCGTGATTGTATGCCTTTTTATACTGCCGGACGCCTCAGAACTTCCCACAGCCAGCCGGTGGAATTCGGGCCTTCGGCACTCATTCCCCCTACGTATTGGACGCCTCAGAACTTCCCAGAGGTTGATTGGCGGTAGGGTGGCAATGAGCGGAGCGAATTCCACCATCCGGGGCGCCGTCCATGGCGGCCATTCCAGCGTAGGCCCGCCCCGGATCAAGGGCTGCATTGCTCCAGCTGCGCGGCGATCTCGGCGTCGATCTGTTCCGGCGTGGTCTTCGGCGCGAAGCGTTTGACGACCGTGCCGTCCCGGCCGACCAGGAACTTGGTGAAATTCCACTTGATCGCCTCGCTGCCGAGCAGCCCCGGCGCCTGATGCTTGAGCCAGGCGTAGAGCGGCTCGGCATCCCGCCCGTTGACCTCGATCTTGCTGAACAGCGCAAAGCCGACGCCGTAATTGCGCTCGCAGAAGGCGCCGATCTGCGCCTCGTCCCCCGGTTCCTGGTGGCCGAACTGGTTGCAGGGGAAGCCCAGGATCTCGAATCCGCGCTCGCGGTACTTGTCATACAGCGCCTGCAGACCCCGGTACTGGGGCGTGAAGCCGCATTCGCTGGCGACATTGACGATCAGCAGCACCTTGCCGCGGTAGCGGGCCAGATCCACCGCCTGGCCGTCGAGGTCCCGGACCTGGAAATCATGGACTGTTGTCATGCCGAAACACCCTCCTGTCAGTTCCCTCAGTGTATCAGTGTCCGTCTACGCCCGCCGTCTACGCCTTGGATCCTCCTCCGTGGGGAGGATGTTCCGCTGGCCTCGTCACGGCAGCATAGACGACGGTAGCGGGCTCCGCTTCAGGGGCCGGAACAATAACAATCCGAAGGTACACGCAGGATGAAGATCAAGAAGCTTATTGCCTCCCTGACACTGGCCGTCACCGCCGCCGGCCTCTCTGCCGGCGTCCAGGCCGCCATCGAAGAGGGCAAGCTGGTCGTCTGGATCAATGGCGACAAGGGTTACAAGGGACTTGCCGAGGTCGGCAAGCGCTTTACCGAGGAGACAGGCATTCCGGTCGAGGTGTCCCATCCGGACAGCGTCACCGACAAGTTCCAGCAGGCCGCGGCCACCGGTAACGGCCCGGACATCTTTATCTGGCCGCACGACCGTTTCGGCGAGTGGGCCGCCAGCGGCCTCATCGTGCCGATCGAACCGAGCGACGCCATCGAGGCTGGGATCGTTGACTTCGCCTGGGACGCGGTCAGGGTCAAAGGCAAATACTACGGTTATCCGATCGCGGTCGAGGCGATCGGCCTGATCTACAACAGGGCGCTGGTGACCGAGCCGCCGAAGACCTTCGCCGAAGTCGCAGCGCTGGACAAGACGCTTGAGGCGAAAGGGAAGAAGGCGATCCTCTGGGACTACAACACCACCTATTTCAGCTGGCCACTGTTCGCCGCCGAAGGCGGCTATCCGTTCCGCAAGACCGAGGGCGGCTACGACGTCGGCGATACCGGGGTCAACAATCCGGGCAGCCTGCGCGCCGCCGGCCTGCTGAAGCAGCTGATCGACGACGGCGTGATGCCCAGCGGGGCGGACTACGGTGCCATGGAGTCGGCCTTCAACAAGGGCGAGGTCGCGATGATGATCAACGGCCCCTGGTCCTGGGCGAACCTGAAGAAAAGCGGTATCGATTTCGGCGTCACGGCGATTCCGGCGGTCGGCGAAGAGCCCGGCAAACCGTTGACCGGGGTGCTGGCCGCGACCCTGAACGCCGCCAGCCCGAACCGGGATCTGGCGGTCGAGTTTCTCGAAGGTTACCTGCTGCAGCCCGAGGGGCTGAAGACCGTCAATGCCGACGTCCCGCTCGGTGCCGTCGCCAATCGCGCACTGATGTCCGAACTGTCGAAGGATCCGAATATCTACGCCACCTTCCAGAACGCCGCCATGGGCGAGCCGATGCCCAACGTGCCGGAAATGGGCGCCTTCTGGTCCGCGATGGAGCCGGCGTTGAAGAACATCACCTCGGGTCGCCAGTCCGTCAAGGAAGCCCTGGATGGCGCTGCCAAGCGCATTCTCAACTAACGCCGCCGCCGGGGCCGTGCCGATATTCCGGCGCGGCTCCGGCGCCGTCACTTTCAGGGTCAGTTCATGTCCAGTTACGTACTCAAAAGCTTTGCCGTCGGCAACGGCTTTCCCACTCTCAAAATCGGTTTCAAGCTGGTGGCCGGGCTGTCGCTGGCGCTGTTCGGCCTCTACCTGGTGGTGGCGCTCTATGCCCAGCAGCAGATCGCCTTCGCGCTGCTCGTGCTGCTGGTGCTGAGCTCCGCCGGTTACGTCTATCTCAGCCGTCGTACCTATGCCCACCGCTACGCCTATCCGGCCGTCGCCGGCATGGGTGTCTTCGTGATCTTTCCGCTGCTGTACACCGTGAGCATCGGTTTCACCAATTACAGCGCCAGCAACCTGCTGGACCTGGAGCGGGTGCAGGCCTATCACCTGTCGCAAACCTACCAGAGCGACGCCGGGCGCTTCCCGTTCCGGTTGCATGCCGAAGGCGACCGCTATCGTCTCAGGCTCGATACGCCGGACGGCCAGCTGTCGACCGAGCCGTTCATCCCGGACGGCGACAAGCTGTTGACGCTTGCGCCCGAGTCGCAGGTCGAAGCGGCGGATGCGCTGACGATGCGCGATGTCATCAAGCTGCGCGGTGCGCTGTCGGATCTGAGGCTGCAACTGCCGGACGGTGACGAACTGCGTCTGAGCGGCCTGCGCGAGTTCGCCGCCCGCAAACCGGTCTATTCGCTGCAGGAAGACGGCAGCCTGGTCGACAACCGCAGCGGTGAGCGTCTGACGATCAACTACGACGAAGGTTTCTATCAGCGCGCGGACGGCGAACGGGTGCCGCCGGGGTTCGTCGTCGGCATCGGCTGGGACAACTACCTGAAGGTGGTGACGGATCCCAGCATCCGCGGGCCTTTCCTCGAAATTTTCGTCTGGACGCTGGTGTTCGCCGGTGGCACCGTCGCCTTCACGCTGGCGGTGGGGCTGGTACTGGCGAGCCTGCTGCAGTGGGACCTGATTCGCGGCAAGGCGCTGTACCGCACGCTGCTGATCCTGCCCTATGCGGTGCCGGCCTTCATCTCTATCCTGGTGTTCAAGGGACTGTTCAATCAGAACTTGGGCGAGATCAACCTGGTGCTGCAAAACCTGTTCGGCATCAGTCCCGACTGGTTCAGCGATCCCGCCATGGCGCGAACCATGATACTGGTGGTCAATACCTGGCTCGGCTATCCCTACATGATGCTGCTGTGCACCGGGTTGCTGCAGTCGATTCCGCAGGACCTCTACGAGGCCTCGGCGATGGACGGCGCGCGCCCCCTCGACAATCTGTTAAGGATCACGCTGCCGCTGATCATCAAGCCGCTCACGCCGCTGCTGATCGCCAGTTTCGCGTTCAACTTCAACAACTTCGTCCTGATCACGCTGCTCACTGGCGGCTCGCCGGACATCATCGGCGCGAGCACGCCCGCCGGCACCACCGACCTGCTGGTCAGCTACACCTACCGCATCGCCTTCCAGGACTCGGGACAGAACTTCGGCCTGGCCGCGGCGATCGCGACGATGATCTTCCTGCTGGTCGGCGGCCTGTCGCTGCTGAAGATGCGCCTGGGCAAAATGGAGATCTGATATGGCTATCGTGCGTTCCCATTCCACCCGTTACCGCGTCTGGGCCACCCATGCGGGCCTGGTCGCCTTTCTCGGCGTTGTCCTGTTCCCGCTGCTGATGGTGATATCGATCAGCTTCCGGGCCGGCAACTTCGCCACCGGCAGCCTGCTGCCGGATCAGCCGTCGCTCGAGCACTGGGCGCTGGCGCTCGGCTTCAACTATACGCTGCCGGACGGCAGCGTCGTCGAGCCGCCGTTCCCGGTGCTGCTGTGGCTGTGGAACTCGATCAAGGTCGCGGGCATTTCGTCGGTGCTGATCCTGCTGCTGTCGACGACCAGCGCCTACGCCTTTGCGCGCCTGCGCTTTACCGGCAAGGCGCCGCTGCTCAAGTCGATGCTGATCTTCCAGATGTTCCCGCCTGTACTGTCGCTGGTGGCCATCTACGCGCTGTTCGATCAGCTCGGGCAGTACGTCGACTGGCTCGGCATCAACAGTCACGGCGCGCTGATCGTTGCCTCGCTCGGCGGCATGGCGCTGCATATCTGGACCATCAAGGGCTATTTCGACACCCTCGACAAGTCGCTCGAGGAGGCGGCGATCATCGATGGCGCCACCACCTGGCAGGCATTCTTCCACATCCTGCTGCCGCTGTCGGTGCCGATCCTGGCGGTGGTCTTCATCCTGGCGTTCATCACCTCCATCACCGAGTATCCGATGGCGTCGGTGCTGCTGCTCGATGTCGACCGGCTCACCCTGGCGGTCGGTGCCCAGCAGTACCTTTACGAGCAGAACTATCTCTGGGGCGACTTCGCCGCGGCCGCCGTGCTGTCGGGTTTCCCGATCACCCTGGTGTTCCTCTACTGCCAGCGCTGGCTGGTCGGCGGCCTCACCGCCGGCGGCGTCAAGGGGTAGGATGGAATGAGCTTGCGAATTCCGCCGGTGAATTGCATTCCGGGTGACCCCCTGCCGGCCGTTGAAACTCCGGCGGAATTCGTTTCACTCATTCCGCCCTACGGCCTCGAGCCGACCTTTGCCTTATAGGGGGCCGTAGAGGCCTTGAGGTCGAAGCGCATCAACGGACCTCAGATATCGATCAGGCTGTCGAGCACCGGCAGGATGGTATCGGTCAGCGGATAACGGCCCTCGCGCAGCTGGGCGATCGGAACCCAGCGGGCGTCGGCGGCATCGTCGGCGGCCAGGGCTCGCCGGCACGCCAGTCGCAGCGCATCACCACCAGCAGGTAGTGGTATTGCAACTGGCCGGCCTCGCGGGCGATGACGTCGAGCACCCTGACCAGTCCGCGGACCTCGGCCTCGACGCCGGTCTCTTCTGCCAGCTCGCGCAGCACGGCCTCCTCCAGCCGCTCGCCGGCCTGTATCTTGCCGCCGGGAAAACTCCAGAGTCCGGCGTTCGGGGCACGCCCGCGCTTGACCATCAGCACCTCGTCATTACGGACCAGTAGCGCGCTCACGGCCGCGATCGGTCCCGCGGGCGAGTGGGTCTTCTGCACGTCTGTCTCCTCGAGTCGCTTGTCCGGTGGGCCAGTATAACTGACTACACTGGAAGTCATCTGCGCGATTCGGGAGCAAGGATGAAGAAAACGCTGCCGGCCGGCATCTGGGTGCTCGGCTTCGGCTCGCTGTTCATGGATATCTCGTCCGAGCTGATCCACAGCCTGCTGCCGGTGTTCATGGTCACGGTGCTGGGAAGCTCGATGCTCACCGTCGGGCTGATCGAGGGTGTTGCCGAGGCCACGGCGGCGATCACCAAGGTGTTTTCGGGTGCGCTGAGCGACTATTTCGGCAGGCGCAAATGGCTGATGGTCTCCGGTTATGGGCTGGCGGCCCTGACCAAGCCGATCTTTCCGCTGGCGACCAGTGCCGCCTGGGTATTCGCCGCCCGTTTTATCGACCGTCTCGGCAAGGGGATCCGCGGCGCACCGCGGGATGCGCTGATCGCCGATATCACCCCGCAAGCGCTGCGCGGTGCGGCCTACGGCCTGCGCCAGGCGCTGGATTCGGTCGGTGCTTTCGTCGGACCGGGACTGGCGGTCACCTTCATGCTGCTGTTCGACGACGATATCCAGGCGGCGATGTGGGTGGCGCTGGTGCCGGCGCTGATCACCGTGATACTGCTGGCGGGCTTCGTGCGCGAGCCGGAGCAGGCGGTGCCGCGCGAGCAGAGAGGCTCGCCGTTGCGCCTGTCTGCCCTGGCCGAATTGCCCTTGCGCTACTGGATGGTGGTCGGGCTTGGCGCGGTTTTCACCCTGGCCCGCTTCAGCGAGGCCTTCCTGGTGCTGCGGGCCCGCGACGTCGGGCTCGACATCGCCTGGGTGCCGATGGTGATGATCGTGATGAGTGCCTGCTATGCGCTCGGCGCCTATCCGGCCGGGGCCGCGGCCGATCGCATGCCGGCGCGTCACCTGCTGTTGCTGGGGCTGGGGTTGTTGATCGCAGCGGATCTCGTGCTGGCATTCGCGCCCACGCCCTGGTCGCGATGCTCGGCGCGGCGCTCTGGGGCGGCCATATGGCCTTCACCCAGGGACTGCTGTCGAAGCTGGTCGCCGACACCTCGCCGGCGGCCCTCAGGGGCACGGCCTTCGGAGTGTTCAATCTGGTCACCGGGGTCGCACTGCTGCTCGCGAGCCTGATAGCGGGCGCGCTCTGGGATGGCGTCGGTCCCCGCGCCTGTTTCCTGGCCGGCGCGGGATTCGCCGCGCTGACGGCGCTGGGCCTGGTCGCCTACAGCCGCCGCAACCGGCGAGCGCCCGCAGGAACGGCGCCGCGCCGCGAATAGAGTTAGGCAGCCTTCTGCGGCTTCAGCCGCGAAACAGGATGGCACCGAGGGCGCTATTCGCGGCTAAAGCCGCCCTCGGAAATTTCGGCGCCCGCCGTAGGAGCGCCGCACCCAAAGGGCACTTCCCCGGTGCGAACAACCTCGGTACCGGAACCTTTCGCCTCGGGGCGAGGCTCCTACGAAATATCGGCCATGGCACCTGCCACGATTAGGGGTGGCCATGAACCATAGAGTCTCCCACACAGGATGGCACTCAGTGCTGCAGCAACTGCAGCAGCGCCCGGGCGGCACCATCCGACGAGGCCGGGTTCTGGCCGGTGACCAGATTGCCGTCGGTGACCACGTGGGCCTCAAAGTCAGGGGCGCAACTGTAAAGACCGCCGTTCTCGCGCAGCATCTCCTCGACCAGGAAAGGCACCACTTCGGTAAGCTGGACCGCCGCCTCTTCGCTGTTGGAAAAGCCGGTGACCCGGCGGCCCCTGACCAGCGGATCGCCGCCGCTGAAGACGTGGCGCAGCACCGCCGGGCCGTGACAGACCGCGCCGACCGGCTTGCCGGCGGCATGGAAAGCTTCTATCAGGGCGATGGAGTCGCCGTCTTCGGCGAGATCCCAGAGTGGACCGTGGCCGCCCGGGTAGAAGAGGGCGTCGAAATTTCTCGACTCCAGCTCGGCCAGTGGAACCGTGCCCCTGAGGGCTTCCTGCGCCTGCGGATCCTGGCGAAACCGCTCGGTGGCCGCGGTCTGGGCATCCGGGTCGTCGCTTTTCGGGTCCAGCGGCGGCTGTCCACCCTTCGGCGAAGCCAGGGTCACCCGGCAACCGGCATCCCTGAAGACATAGTAGGGCGCCGCGAACTCCTCGAGCCAGAAACCGGTCCTGTGGCCGCTATGGCCGAGCTGATCATGGGAGGTCAGTATCATCAGGATATGCATGGGCGTCTCGCATTTGGCTGGTTTCGACGCCTTTAAACGTAGCAGAAACCGTGGCCGCCGCCGGCCCGGCTCTTTGGCGGCGGAGCCGGCGCCGTTGCGGGCTAGAAGCCCGCCTCGCGGAACAGCCGCGGGCAGGCGCGGCCGTCCCCGCGGAACAGGTGGCAGCGGTTGGGGTCCAGGCCCAGGGCACGGGGCGCGCTTTCATCGACCGGCACATCGCCTTCCAGGCGCAGGGTGGCCGGGCCGACCCCGTCCAGCTCGAGGTAGACCAGCGTCTGGTCGCCGAGGCGTTCGGCGACGCGGACGCTGCCCGGCAGGCTGGCTTCGGCCTCCGCGCCCTGGACACAGTGTTCGGGCCGGATGCCGAGGGTGGCCCGGCTGCCGGGCGCAAGGTCGCGGCTGTCGACCGGGATGCTCAGCAGGCGGCCGTTCGGCAGTCGGACCTCGGTCAGCGCCTCGTCCGGACGGTGCACGGTCACCTCGATGAAATTCATCTGCGGCGAGCCGATGAAACCGGCGACGAAGCGGTTACCGGGATAGTGGTAGAGTTCGAGCGGCGCGCCGACCTGGGCGATCTGGCCGCCGTCCAGCACCACGATCTTGTCCGCCAGCGTCATCGCCTCGACCTGGTCGTGGGTCACGTAGATCATGGTCGCGCTCAGGCGCTTGTGCAGGCTGGCGATCTCGATACGCATCTGCACCCGCAGTCCCGCGTCGAGGTTCGACAGCGGTTCGTCGAACAGCAGTACCTGCGGCTCGCGTACCATGGTGCGGCCGATCGCGACGCGCTGACGCTGGCCGCCGGACAGGTCCTTCGGCTTGCGCTCGAGCAGTTTTTCGAGCTGCAGGATGCGGGCGGCATTCTCGATGCGCCGGTCGATCTCGGCGCGGTCGGTCTTGGCGAGTTTCAGGCCGAAGGCCATGTTTTCCGCGACGGTCAGGTGCGGGTACAGGGCGTAGGACTGGAACACCATGCCCACCGAGCGTTCCGACGGCGGTTTGTCGTTGACGCGCACGTCGCCGATATGGAGGTCGCCGCTGCTGATCTCCTCGAGGCCGGCGATCATGCGCAGCAGCGTCGACTTGCCGCAGCCGGACGGGCCGACGAAGACCACGAACTCGCCGTTGTCGATCTCGAGGTCGATATCCTTCGATACCGCCACGCCGTCGTAGTGCTTGCAGAGTTTTTTCAGGCTTAGGGTCGCCATGGCATGCGCTCTCCTGTCGTTAACGGGCCCGGGCGGCGATCAGTACGCCGTAGGCGGGAAGATTGATGCGGCCATCGCGCAGCTCGCCGTCGGCGAAGGCGTCCGCTGTCGTCAGCGGCTGCCAGTCGCCACTGATGTCGAACTCGACCGGTGAGGCCGCCATGTTGATCGCGACCAGCAGCCGCTCGTCGCCTTCGTGGCGGCTGAACAGCAGGGTTTCGCCGGGGGCGTCCAGCGTTTTGATGTCCCCCCGGATCAGGGCCGGGTGCTGCCGGCGCCAGGCGAGGAAGCGGCGGTAGCTGTTGAGAATCGAGCCGGCGCTGTCCTGCTGGACGCTGACGGCCCGGTCGTGATGCTCGGGCGGTACCGGCAGCCAGGGTTTGCCGGTGCTGAAGCCGGCATTGGGCACGCCGGCCTGCCAGGGATGCGGCGTACGGCAGCCGTCGCGGCCCTTGAATTCGGGCCAGAAGGTGATGCCGTAGGGGTCGACCAGGTCGTCGTAGGCCAGTTCTGCCTCGGTCAGCCCCAGCTCCTCCCCTGGTAGACGCAGAGGCTGCCGCGCAGTGTCAGCAGCAGGGCCATCAGCTGTTTCGCCTGGGCTTCGGGCGCGCCGGGATCGCCCCAGCGGCTCATCACCCGCGCCACGTCATGGTTGCCGACCGACCAGCAGGGCCAGCCGTCGCCGAGGGCCTGTTCGATGGTATCGACCGTATGGCGGATGAAAGCGGCGCTGTGCTGTTCGGTCAGCAGGTCGAAGGAGTAGGCCATGTGCAGCTTGTCGCCGCCACTGGTGTAATCGGCCAGGGTCTGCAGTGAGCGGTCGCAGCCCACTTCACCGACACTGGTGGTGCCGGGATAGCGGTCGAGCAGCGCCCGCAGCTGGCGCAGGAAGCCAATGTTCTCCGGCCGGGTCTTGTCGTAGAGGTGGCTCTGGTAGGCGTAGGGGTTGTCCAGGCGCACGCCGATGCCGCCCTGGCGGGCCGCTTCGTTGGCCGGGTTGTCACGCAGCCGGGCATCGTGGAAATAGAAGTTGGCGGTATCGAGGCGGAAACCGTCGACACCGCGCCGGAGCCAGAACTCGACGTCGGACAGCAGCTGTTGGACCACCGCCGGATTGTGGAAGTTGAGGTCCGGCTGGCTGCTGAGGAAGTTGTGCAGATAGTACTGCCGGCGCCGGCTGTCCCAGGTCCAGGCCGAGCCGCCGAATACCGACAGCCAGTTGTTCGGCGCCGTGCCGTCGGGGCGGGCGTCGGCCCAGACATACCAGTCGGCGCGGGCATTGTCGCGGCTTTGGCGGCTTTCGCGGAACCATTCGTGCTGGTCCGAGGTGTGGCTCAGCACCTGGTCGATGATCACCTTGAGGCCGAGTTCGTGGGCGCGGGCCACCAGGTGGTCGAAGTCCTCGAGGGTGCCGAAGATCGGGTCGACGTCGCGGTAGTCGGAAACGTCGTAGCCGAAGTCCTTCATCGGTGAACGGAAGAAGGGCGACAGCCAGATGGCATCGACATTGAGCGAGGCGATGTAGTCGAGCTTGGCGGTGATGCCCGGCAGGTCGCCGATACCGTCGCCGTTGCTGTCGAAAAAGCTGCGTGGGTAGATCTGGTAGATCACCGCGCCGCGCCACCAGTCGGGGTCCTTGTGGATCATGTTGTTGCGCTCTCCTGTAGCTTTCGAGTCGCATCCATGATCGGCGTTGTGGGCCAGTGCCACAT
This sequence comes from Marinobacterium aestuariivivens, assembly GCF_042661465.1. Lineage (NCBI taxonomy): Bacteria > Pseudomonadati > Pseudomonadota > Gammaproteobacteria > Oceanospirillales > Oceanospirillaceae > Marinobacterium > Marinobacterium aestuariivivens. Next base: position 4,820,024 of record NZ_JBHSWE010000001.1, read on the forward strand.
CCTCCCGCAGGCAGCTTTAGGGGGCGTATCGGTCGGGAGGGGTACGGGGGAGAGGGTGGAGCAGGGGCCAGGTCGCCGCTACTTCCCGGGCGCAGCTTTGGGGGGCGTATCGGCCGGGGGGCTTATGGGGAGTAGAGGGCGGAGTGGGGCCTGCGGGCCGCTACTCCCCTGGATCTTGGCCAGCAGGTCGCTGGCCAGGGCGATCGCCTCGGCGCGGTTGGCGACGCCGAGCTTCTGGTAAAGGCTGCGGATATGGGTCTTGATGGTGGTCGGCGCGACATCCAGCTGCGAGGCGATCTGCTCGTTCGGCAGGCCGCCGTGGATCAGGCTCAGCACCTGCCACTCGCGCCGGGTCAGGGGCGAAGTCCGGATCAGCTCCGGTACGTCGGGGCGGTTGATGATGTCCTGGATGATCGCCTCGTCGAGGGTGATGCGGATCGCCCGGCTGAACTGGCGCTGCTGCTGGCAGAGACCGATCAGCCGTTCGGCACGCTGGCGCTCGAGGTCGTCGAGCCGTCGCTCGGCGATCACCGCCTTGAGCATCACGATCAGCGGCTTGCCCAGGCGCAGGAAGCTGCTGAGGGCGCCAGTGGTCGTCGCCAGTATCAGCGCGCGCTGCAGGTGGTCGAGCGCCGCTTCACGCTGCTGGCGGTGCCAATCCAGCAGTGCCAGGTAGAGGTGGTTGCGGTTCTGGTCCATCGCCAGGGCGCAGCGTTCGGCGGAGTCAAGACAGGCGGTGAGAATCCCGGCCGCCTCGTCATGGCGTTCGAGTGCCAGCAGCGCCCGGGCGCGGTTGCGCGCGTTGCACTGGCCGAAGTGGTTGGTCAGCGAGGCCTGCGCCGGGGCGGTGTCGAGCCAGCGTGCCAGGCTGTCGCTGTCCCTCGTCTCCTCCCAGTAGGTGATCAGCATCGCCTGGGCGTTCGCGACCCAGTCCAGATGGTAGTCCCAGCGCGCCAGCAGCTTCTGCATGCGCTGGACATAGTCGGCGCAGAGGCTCTGGCGGCCCTGGCTGTGGGCGACCTTGGCCAGCAGCGTATAGCACTGCAGGAACCAGCGCTCGCCATGGGGCTCGAGGATCTCGATGCCCTTGAGGGCGCAGGCTTCGGTGGCTTCGAGGTGGTACCACTCCCAGAGGATCTGGCCGCGGATGCGGTGCAGGAACTCGAGCATCGGATTCGGTGGCAGCTGTTGCGTTTCGGCATAGCTGAAGGCCCTTTCCTGCAGATTGTAGGCCTGCTGCAGGTGGCCGCGGGCGATGGCCAGTTCCGACTGCTGGATCAGCGTCCAGAGCACCAGCTGGGAAGCATCGTGGGAGCGTGCGAGCTGTTCGGTTTCGACCATGCGCCGCTGGGCCTCGTCAAGGTTGCCGCGCACAAAATGGGCCTCACCAAGCACCGAAAGTGCCGTGGTGCGGGAGCTGCGCATGTGCTCGGGATTGAGCGCCAGGGCATTGTCCGCCAGCTCGATGGCGCTGTCGGTGGCGCCGACATTCATTGCCATCTGTGACCGGATGGCACAGAAATCGCCCTGCAGCGCGCGCCATTCGTCGTCGTTGTAGATCGGCTCCAAAGTCTCTTCGGCTTTCTGCAGCCAGTGTTCCGCCTCTTCGAAATGGTGCTGGCTCTGCGCCACCCAGGCGCTGAGCAGTGTCAGCAGCGGCTGGCGGTGGATGCTGTTGTCACTGAGACGCTGCAGGCACTGCTGCAGCAGCGGCAGCTGGCCGTCGCGATAGAACTGGCGGCCGTAACGCAACAGCAGTGCCAGCAGCCGGGACTCGTCGCCGGCGGCCAGGGCGTGTCGCACCGCGTTTTGCGGTGCATCCAGTTCCAGCCAGGCATCGCAGGCACGCAGGTGCAGTTCGGCGATCTCCCGCGGCCGATGCCGGGCCAGCAGCTGCTGCAGGCAACGGGCGAAGAGTCCCTGATAGCGGTACCAGTCGGGCACATCGTCGCAGCGCTGCAGGAAGAGCCCCTGCCGTTCGAGCTGTACCAGCAACGCGGCGGCCCTGTCCTCGCCGCTGACGCGGGCGGCGAGGCCGGCATCGAATCGGTCGAGGATGCAGGTGCGGTAGAGAAAGTCCCTGAGTTCATCAGGCAGCGGCGCGACCACCTCTTCGGCCAGGTAGTCGAGAGTGTGGCGCTGGCCGGCATGCAGGGCTTCGATGAAACGGTCCAGCAGCGCCGGTGTCTGGCTCGCCAGACAGGCCAGCTGCAGTGCCGAGGCCCAGCCCTCGGTACGCCGGTTGAGACGCTCCGCCTGCTCGCGGCTGGCCTCGAACGGCAGTTGCCGCGCCAGCAGGGCGGCCGCTTCGTCGGCGTCGAATGCCAGATCTTCGCTGCCGAGTTCGATCAGCCGGCGCTTGACGCGAAGCTCGGCAATACCGAGCCGGGGCTGACTGCGGCTCAGCACCGCGATACCGAGGTAGTCGGGCTGATGTCGCAGCAGCAGCCGCAGCGCCGCGTCGATGCGCGGGTCGGCGATATGGTGGTAGTCGTCGAGTACGAGCAGCAGCGGTTCGTGCTGCTCCGGCAGGTCGTTGAGCAGCGCGATCATCAGCGTGCCGGCATCGCCGTCGGTCGCCGCCGGTTGCAGCTGCAGCGTTTCCCGCAGGCCTTCGTCGAGACAACGCATGAAGGCTTCAGGCTGATCGTCGGTGGGATCGAGGTTGTACCAGAGGCAGGCATGGTCCTGGCGTTGGCTCCAGCCGTTGATCAGGGTGGTCTTGCCGTAGCCGGCCGGGGCCTGCAGCAAAATCAGGCACCCCCGAGTGGGGGCTGCAGCCGTTCCTCGATACGCGGGCGGCAGAGACTGTCATCGGGCAGCGGCGGGCAGCGCAACTTGCGGGCGATCTTGAGCTGGGGCAGGGAGGAAGTCGTCATTGGAGTTTGTTGTTATGGAAGACAGTAGGCAGATAACAGTAACCAGTTTACAGAATGGCGTCACGCGTCACGGGTCACGCGTCACGCCTCATCCAAAAATAAAAAAGCAGGCAGCCGGGGGAATCCGTCCGGCGCCTGCATAAAGGCCGTTATCCTGGAACCATAAAGTGCAACCAATATGAGCCTGTGAACCAGACCGGATAACGGGCCACTCCGAGGAGAGTGGGGTTTGGGAACGCAGGGCGCTCCCGAATTCAGGGGATCGGCTGGCCGACCGTCACCACCTTGAGGGTGTTGGTGCCGCCCTGGGCGTTGATGTAGTCGCCCTTGGTGATCACCACCTTGTCACCCTCGCTGACGACCTGGCGCTTGACCAGTTCGTCGATGGCGCGCTGGTTGATTTCGTTCGGCGGGATCTCCTCGCTGTAGAACGGGATCGTCTGGACGCCCCGGTAGAGCGCGACGCGGTGCTGGGTATCCGTACGGCGTGACAGCGCGAAGATCGGCAGTGGCGAGCGGATGCGCGACATCCACAGCGGGGTCTTGCCCGACTCGGTCATGCAGATGATCGCCTTGACGCCCTGCAGGTGGTTGGCCGCGTAAATGGCGCTCAGCGCGATGGTCTCGTCGATGTTCTCGAAGCTTTCGTGGATGCGGTGCTTCGAGCGATGGGTGATCGGGTGGCGTTCGGCGCCGACGCAGACCCTTGCCATCGCCTCGACGGTCTCGATCGGGTAGTCCCCGGCGGCGGTTTCGGCCGACAGCATCACCGCGTCGGTATAGTCCATGACCGCGTTGGCGACATCGGAGACCTCGGCACGGGTCGGCATTGGGCTGTTGATCATCGACTCCATCATCTGGGTCGCGGTGATCACTACCTTGTTAAGGGTCCGGGCGCGGCCGATGATGTGCTTCTGCACCGCCACCAGCTCGGCGTCGCCGATTTCGACCGCGAGATCGCCCCGTGCCACCATCACGCCTTCGGAGGCGCGAATGATGCCGTCGAGCACGCTGTCGTCGGCAACGGTTTCGGCACGCTCGATCTTGGCAATCAGGCCGGCGCTGGAGCCGGTGGCTTCGAGCAACTGGCGGGCCTCGTCCATGTCCGCGGCATCGCGCGGGAACGAAACCGCGACATAGTCGACACCGATTTCGGCCGCGACCTTGATGTCTTCGCGGTCCTTGTCGGTCAGGGCCTTGGCCGAAAGACCACCGCCGAGGCGGTTGATGCCCTTGTTGTTCGACAGCGGACCTGCGACCAGCACTTCGGTTTCGACACGCTGGTCGCGAACCGCCGTTACCTTAAGTTCCACGCGGCCATCGTCCAGCAGCAGGATGTCGCCGGGGCGGGCATCCTGAAACAGGGCCTCGTAGTCGAGGCCGACCTGGGTCTCGTCACCGTCATCCTTGTCGAGGACGGCATCGAGGGCGAAGGCCGGCCTTTTTTCAGCAGCACCTTGTTGTCGCGAAAACGCGAGATGCGGATCTTGGGCCCTGGAGGTCGCCGAGGATGGCGACGAAGCGGCCATGTTTGCGACTGAGCTCCCGCACCAGATCGGCGCGCGCCCGGTGATCGGCGGCTTCACCGTGTGAAAAGTTGAGGCGCACGACGTCGGCGCCGGCGAGTATCAGCTGCTCGAGTTTTTCCGGGCTGCTGGTGGCCGGCCCCAGGGTGGCGACGATCTTGGTTCGGCGTAACATCAGTATTGCTCCTTAGGCCGGTGCGTTGATCAGGGCCAGGGTGTTGTCGAGCATGCGGTTGGAGAAGCCCCATTCGTTGTCATACCAGGCCATGACCTTGACCAGGCGGCCAGAGACCTTGGTCTGGGTTGCGTCGAAAGTGGACGACAGCACGCAGTGGTTGAAGTCGACCGAGACCAGCGGCAGTTCGTTGTAGCCCAGCACCGGCGAGCTTTCGGCGGCGGCCTTCAGCATCGCGTTGACTTCATCGACCGTGGTTTCCCGCTCGGCGATAAAGGAGAGGTCGACCAGCGAGACATTGATGGTCGGCACGCGAACGGCCATGCCGTCGAACTTGCCGGCCAGTTCCGGCAGCACGAGGCCCACCGCCGCGGCGGCGCCGGTCTTGGTCGGAATCATCGACTGGGTCGCGGAACGGGCGCGGTAGAGGTCCGAATGATAGACATCGGACAGGTTCTGATCGTTGGTGTAGGCGTGAATGGTGGTCATCAGACCGCTTTCGATGCCGACTTCGCGCTGCAGGACCTGGGCGACCGGTGCCAGGCAGTTGGTGGTGCAGGAGGCGTTGGAAATGATCTGGTCACTCTGGCGCAGGCTGCTATCGTTAACGCCATAGACGACGGTGGCATCGACGTCCTTGCCCGGCGCCGAAATGATCACCTTGCGGGCGCCGGCCTGCAGGTGGGCGGCGGCCTTGTCGCGGCTGGTGAAGAGGCCGGTGCACTCGTAGACGACATCGATATTGAGACTGCCCCAGGGCAGCTCGGCCGGGTTGCGCAGCGAGCTGATATGGATGCGGTCGCCGTCGACGGTGATGGATTCGTTGTCGTGGCTCACTTCGCCCGGGAAGCGGCCGTGAACACTGTCATACTGGAACAGGTGGGCATTGATGGCGGCGTCGCCGAGGTCGTTGATGGCGACAACCTGAATGCGGTCGCGGTAGCCGTTTTCGTAAAGGGCCCGCAGCACATTGCGGCCGATGCGGCCAAAACCATTGATAGCGACTCGAATTGTCATGCTGCACCTCTGTCGTATTGTCGTGGATGTGAATTATTTTTTGTAAAACTTACGTGAAAAATGTAAAAAAGGCAAACATTCTTTTTGTAAATTGGTAAACTTACCGAAAATATCAGGACCCTTCAGAAAGTCCGTCGGCCAACAGCAAACAACAAGCAGGAGTTGCCATGCATTCCACCGTCCAGCAAGTCACCCAGCGAATCATCGAGCGCAGCCGCAACAGTCGTGACGCCTATCTTCAGCGCATGAAGGCGGCGGAAGAAAAGGGTGTGCACCGTGGCCGGCTGTCCTGCGGCAATCTGGCCCACGGCTTTGCCGCCTGTGGTCAGGACGACAAGCAGGCATTGAAACTGACCAATGCGGTGAACGTCGGCATGGTCACCGCCTATAACGACATGCTCTCGGCGCATCAGCCCTACGAGGACTACCCGCAGCAGGTCAGGGCGGCGGTACGCGAACTCGGCTCGGTGGCCCAGGTCGCAGGCGGTGTGCCGGCGATGTGCGACGGCGTGACCCAGGGGCAGCCGGGCATGGAGCTGAGCCTGTTCAGCCGCGATGTCATCGCGATGTCGACGGCGGTGGCGCTGTCCCACAACATGTTCGATGCGGCTCTTTACCTCGGTGTCTGCGACAAGATCGTGCCGGGCCTGCTGATGGGGGCGTTGAGTTTCGGTCATCTGCCGACGGTCTTCGTGCCGGCGGGCCCCATGCCCAGCGGTCTGCCGAACAAGGAGAAGGCGCGCATCCGTCAGCTGTACGCCGAAGGCAAGGTCGGTCGCGATGCATTGCTTGAATGCGAGTCCAGCTCCTATCACAGCGCCGGCACCTGCACCTTCTACGGAACCGCCAATACCAACCAGCTGGTGGTCGAGATCATGGGGCTCCATCTGCCCGGCAGCTCCTTCGTCAACCCGGGTACCGAGCTGCGCGAAGCGCTGACCCGCGAAGCCGCACAACGCGCGGTACGCCTGACCGCTCAGAACGGCCGCTTCACCCCGCTGTACGAAGTGATTGACGAAAAGACTGTCGTCAACGGTCTGGTGGCGCTGCTGGCCACCGGCGGTTCGACCAATCACACCATGCATCTGGTCGCCATGGCCCGTGCGGCGGGCATCATCATCAACTGGGACGACTTTTCCGACCTCTCGGCCGCGGTGCCGCTGCTGGCGCGCATCTACCCCAACGGCGAGGCCGACATCAACCATTTCCAGGCCGCCGGCGGAACCTCCTTCCTGGTGCGCGAGCTGCTGGCTGCAGGCCTGCTGCACCCGAATGTGGTCACGGTGATGGGCGAAGGGCTCGAGCATTACCTGCAGGAGCCCTTCCTCGAGGGCGGCGAGCTGGTCTGGCGCGAGGGGCCGACGACCTCCCTCGATGACGGGGTGTTGCGGACCGTTTCCGAGCCCTTCAGCCGGGACGGTGGCCTCAAGGTACTCGACGGCAACCTGGGCCGGGGCGTTATCAAGATCTCGGCGGTGGCGCCGGAGCACCAGGTCGTCGAAGCGGAGGCGATCGTGTTCGACGATCAGGACCAGCTGGCCGAGGCCTTCAAGCGCGGCGAGCTGGAGCGCGACTTCGTCGCCGTGGTGCGCTTCCAGGGGCCCGGTGCCATCGGCATGCCGGAACTGCACAAGCTGACGCCCTACCTCGGCACGCTGCAGGACCGCGGTTTCAAGGTGGCGCTGGTGACCGACGGGCGCATGTCGGGCGCGTCCGGCAAAGTGCCGGCGGCGATTCATGTCTGGCCCGAAGCAAGCAAGGGGCCGCTGGCACGGGTGCAGAGCGGCGACATGATCCGGGTGGATGCCCGGGCCGGGGTGCTCGAGCTCAAGGTCGAGGCTGCAGAATTCGCCGCCCGCAGCGACGCCGATGCCGGCGAGGTGCTGCGCCACCAGAGCGGCATGGGGCGCGAGCTGTTCGCGCCGCTGCGTGGCCAGGTCAACTGCGCCGAAGAGGGAGCCAGCATCTTCTTCGCGACGGAGGCCGGTGCATGAGCGAATACGCCCTGGTCGGCGATATCGGGGGAACCAATGCCCGTCTTGCGCTGGTAAGGCCCGGTAGCGTCGAGCTCGAGTCTATCCGCACCCTGGCCTGCGCCGACTACGCCAATCTCGATGAGGCCTGCCTGGCCTATCTGGCGGAGGTCGGGGTGGCGGCGGTCGATCGCGCCTGCCTGGCCTTTGCCTGTCCGGTGCAGGGCGAGCAGATCCGCATGACCAACAACCACTGGGCCTTCTCCCGCACGGAGATGCAGCAGCGCCTCGGCCTCGAGCAGTTCCGGCTGCTCAACGACTTCACGGCCATGGCCCTGGGAATGCTGCATGTCCGTGACGATGAACTGGTCGCGGTCGGCGGCGGCGAAAGCCTGGCAGGCAGTCCTCGACTGGTGATCGGCCCCGGCACCGGCCTCGGGGTCTCGGCACTGGTGCCGGCCGGCAGCGACTGGGTACCGCTGTCGACCGAAGGCGGGCATGTCAGCTTCGCGCCGACCGACGAGGTCGAGGTCGCGGTCTGGCGCCAGCTGCGGGAGCAGTTTGGCCGGGTATCGGTCGAGCGGATTCTCTGCGGCCAGGGGCTGGTCAACCTGTACCGGGCGCTGGCCGGCTACAGGGCATTGCCGGCCCAGTTCAGCGAGCCGGCCGAGATCACCACGGCAGGCCTCGCCGGCGATGCGCTGGCACGGGAGACACTGTCGCGCTTCTGCCGCATTCTCGGCGAGCAGGCGGGCGATGCGGTGCTGACGATCGGTGCCCGCGGCGGCGTTTACCTGTGCGGCGGCATCCTGCCGCGCATCCGCGACTTCTTCCTCGCCAGCGCTTTTCGTGAGGGTTTCGAGGCGAAAGGGCGTTTTGTCGACTATCTTCGCAGTGTACCGGTATGGCTCTGCACCGCGGACTATCCCGGTCTGCTGGGGGCGGCCGCCGGTCTGGACAACCCTCTGGCCGGGAGCCATAAGCGATCATGAGACAGGCGCTGGAAGCATTGCTCGAGACCCTGGCGGACGGCCTCCACGAGCAGGAGGTCGGCGGTTTTGCGCTGCTGCTGGTCAAGGCTCCCTGGGGGAGCTGGCGCTGTCTGCCCAGGGTGCCCAGGTACTGCATTACCGGCCGGCCGGCGAACGCCCGTTGCTCTGGCTCAGCGACGCCGTGAAGGCGCCGCCGTCGGCGATCCGAGGTGGCGTGCCGCTGTGCTGGCCCTGGTTCGGCCCGCATCCGGGAGATAAGGCGCAGCCGGCCCATGGCGTCGCCCGCACCGGGCTATGGCAGTGGCGGGTGCTGAACTTTGCGGCAGATGCGCTGGCGTTGCGCCTGGAGCCGTTGCAGCCGCTCTGGCCCGGCCTGGCACCGGTGCTGAGCGTTCAGGTACGCAACCGGCAACTGGCGCTGCGTCTCGAGACCCTCAATAGCGGCAGCGAGCACGTCTCGCTGGGCCAGGCGCTGCACTCTTATCTTGCGGTGGGCGATGTCGCCCGCTGCGAGCTGGTCGGGCTCGATGGCTGCGATTATCTGGACAAGCTGCAAAACGGCAGACGGATGCAGCAGAATGGTGCGCCCTGCCTGACGGCGGCACTGGATCGGGTCTATTGTCATCAGGGGGTCACGGAACTGGTCGATCCTGTCTGGCAGCGCCGGCTCAGGGTGACGAAGGAGGGCAGCGGCTCGACCGTGGTCTGGAATCCCGGCGACGGTGCCGGTGCCCTGGCCGATGTCGGTCAGGCGCAGCGGAGTCAGTTTGTCTGCGTAGAGGCGGCGAACACCGGGCTCGATCCGGTCACACTGGCGCCGGGCGAGCGACACTGCCTCGCGACAAATCTATCGATACTGGACTGAATTATGGTGGAGCAAAACAGGGTAGTGGACACGCCGCTGGTGCTGGGCATGATGCGGCTTGCTGAGCAGAAGTCGCTGCAGCAGCCCGGACCGCTTGCGGACTGGATCGAGCGGCGCCTCGATCAGGGGCTGAACTGGTTCGACCATGCCGATATCTACGGCGACGGCCGTTGCGAAACCCTGTTCGGCGCAGCCCTCGCGGCCCGCCCCGAACTCAAATCCCGGGTGCGGCTGATCGGCAAGGCCGATATCGTCAAGGCCGGAGGGCAGGCGCCGAAACAGGTCACGCACTACGATACGTCTGCCGAGCACCTGACGGCGGCCGTCGATGGCAGCCTCGAACGGCTCGGCGTCGAGCAGCTGGACCTGTTCCTGGTTCATCGCCCCGATCCGCTGATGGACCCGGAGGCGACCGCGCGTACGCTTGAGCGCCTGATCCAGAGCGGAAAGGTGGGGCAGGTCGGCGTTTCGAATTTCCTGCCCGAGCAGTGGCGCCTGCTGCAGCAGGCGCTGGGGACGCGGCTGTGCTGCAATCAGCTGGAGCTGTCGTTGCGTGCCAGCGGCCTGCTTTTCAACGGTACGGCCGAGGCGTTGCAGCGCGACGGCCTGCAGTTGCTGGCCTGGTCGCCTCTGGCCGGTGGCCGTGTCGAGGAGGAGTGGCTGGGCGAGCGGCTGGCGGAGATGGCCGCCCAGGCGGGTTGCGGTACCACCGGACTGGCCCTGGCCTGGCTACGGCGGCTTCCCGGCCAGCCTGTACCGGTGATGGGCAGCCTGAACGACGCGCGTATCGCCGATGCGCTGGCCGGCTGCGAACTGGAACTGTCCCGCCCCGACTGGTTCGCCCTGCTGGAGGCCGCCCGCGGTCAGCGCGTCCCCTGAGGCTGCCTCGCACAGGTTGGGTTTCGGCCCTGCGGGCCTCTACCCAGCCTGCCAAGATAAAATGTACACAATCCAGTTGTTTATTGGTTTAATGTTCTGTCGCAAGGCGCGTCGCCCTGTATACAAAGAACAATAACCGATTCGAGGATTGTCTGTGCTGAGTTCCATTCGCTTGCGGCTGATCGCCCTGATCAGTCTCCTGCTGCTGGTGGCGATGGGTACCACCACCTGGCTGAATGTCCATCTTGAAAATGCCTTGATCACCGAGCGCCTGACCGGGCAGGAGCTGCCGGCCCGGCTGCAGGCGATACGCAACGATGTGCTCGCCGATATCCGGCCGGTTATCGCCCGTTCGCGTCAGTTGGCGGCGAACCCCTTCATGATCGAATGGCTCGAGGCCGGCGAACCGGACGATGGTCGCAAGGCATTGGTGATGCGCCATCTGGCGAAACTGGCCGAGGACACCGGTGCCGATACCGTTTTCCTGCGTACCGCCGGCCGCCACAGCGCCTTCGATCAGGCCGGACAGCAGGCTTCCTTTGACCGCCGGGATGCCGGATATCAGTGGTTCTTTCGCATGCTCGACGGCAACGACGATGAGGAGCTGGTGTTCGATGTCGATCTGACCGGCCAGGCACGCTTTTTCGTCGATATCGCCGTGCGTAACGATCAGGGGAGTATCTCGGTGTGGCCGGGATCGGCATCAATGCGAGCGCGCTCGCCGAGCGCATCCGCAGCTACCGGCTGGAGCAGACGGGATTCGTCTATCTCGTCGACGCCGGGGGTGTTATCCAGGTGCATCCAAAGCTGGCGCCGGGCAAGCAACAGCTGGCCGGCTATTTAACCGGCCTGGCTGCCGAAAGCGACCGGGCCGGGCAGGTGGCGACCGGCCGTATCGAGCAGGACGGAGAGGCCTGGCTGGTGGCCGCGGTCAAGGTGCCGGAGGTGAACTGGCTGCTGGTCGCCGAAGTGCCGGAGCGCGAGGCCCTGGCCGCGGTGCGCGAGAGCACGCTAATCTCGCTGTCGATCGCCGTGGCGGCGCTGCTGGCGGCGATCGGGCTGACGGTGCTGGTGGCCCGCTCTATCGCCCGGCCGGTGGCGGCGGTGGCCGCCCAGCTGGAGGCGGTCGCTGCCGGAGGCGGCGATCTCTCGGTGCGGATTCCGGCGCAGGGGCGCGACGAACTGGCGCGTCTGGCGCAGGGATTCAATCGCTTCGTCTCCCAGCTTCAGGTGATGGTGGCGGAGATCGCGACGACCAGCAACGAACAGACGTGCACCGCCGACCGCCTGAGACATACATCCGAGCAGGGGTCTCAGGCTTCGGCCGGGGTGCGAGACGAAACCACCCAGGTGGCCGCGGCCGTCACCGAAATGGGCGCGACGGTGCAGGAGATCGCCGCCAATGCCGCCAATGCGGCATCGGCGGCTCAGGGCGCGTCGGAGCGGGCCGGGCTGGGGCGCCGCGAGGTTGAAAGCAATATCAGGGCCATTGGTCAGCTTTCCGGGCAGATGGAGACGGCGGCCCGGGTGATCGAGTCGGTTGCCGACCATTCACAGCGGATCGGTACCATCCTCGATGTCATCGGTGGTATTTCCGAACAGACCAATCTGCTGGCGCTGAATGCCGCCATCGAAGCCGCACGGGCCGGCGATGCCGGGCGCGGTTTTGCCGTGGTCGCCGACGAAGTTCGCAGCCTGGCGCAGCGTACTGCCCAGAGCACCGAGGAGATCCGGCAGATGATCCTACGGCTGCAGGAGGAGAGTCACAGCGCGGTCGCCGCCATGGGAAGGGGGCGCGAGCTGGGCAGCGAGTCCGTTGCCGCCGTCGAGCGTCTCGGCGAGGTGTTCGGCGAGATCGCCCTCAAGGTGGTGGAAATTTCCGACATGAATGTCCAGGTCGCAACCGCGACCGAGGAACAGGCTGCCGTGGTCGCCGACCTGAACCGCAATGTCGAAAGCATCGATATGGCCTCGCGCGATTCGTCCGATGCGGCCAGGGATTGCGCCGAGGCGGCCGCCCGGCTGCACCGGCTTACCGCCACCCTCGACACCCTGGTGGGACGCTTTCGCTATTGAGACCACAACCGAAAAAGCATTTGTAGGATGGGTGAAGCCGCAATGGCACCGTACTGGCAGCACAGGACATGGTTGTCGCGGCGCAACCCATCAATGAATCTTAGCCCGGCAGTGCTGAATCCGCACCCCAAGATGGGTTGCACGATGCCCCGACTGCTTCAGAATCGGATATGCCGAGGCCAGGCGTCGTTCCACCCATCCTACTAGGCTAAAGCCGCTCCACGACAAATCCGGGCACCCGTAGGCGCCTCGCACCCAAAGGGCACTTCCCCGAGGCGAACACCTTTGGCAACGCGGTTATTCGCACCGGGGCGGCGCTCCTACGGGCGGGGCGGTGCCCGCCGATTCAGGCTTGGGTGCGCTCGGCAATATAGCGGTCGTAATCCGGAACCCGGTACTCGTGCGGCGTGCTCATCAGCGGCGAGCTGATGAGGAAGTCCGCCGAGCTGCGGTTGCAGGCGACCGGCACATTCCAGACCGCCGCGATGCGCAGCAGCGCCTTGACGTCGGGATCGTGGGGCATCGGCTCGAACGGATCCCAGAAGAAGATCACCATGTCGATGCGCTGATCGACCAGCATGGCGCCGATCTGCTGATCACCGCCCAATGGGCCGCTGATCAGCTTGTCGATGCCGACCTGCAGCTCCTGCTCCAGCAGGTGGCCGGTGGTGCCGGTGGCGAACAGCTGATGCCGGCTCAGCAGCGCGAGATTATGCCGGGCCCAGTCGACCAGTTCCCCTTTCATGTTGTCGTGAGCGATCAGCGCGATGCGTTTGCGCTCCGGCATGGTCAGTTTCTTGTGCTGCATGGCTCCTCCCCGGGGCGGTCCGGCCTACTGGTCGGACGCTTCGGCCAGTTTGCGGCGCTGGGCCTTGAAATACTGGATTAGATTGCGGGTCGAGCCGTCGTGCTTGTCCGACAGCTGGTCTCCGGTCAGTTCCGGCAGGATCTGCTTGGCCAGGGTCTTGCCGAGTTCGACACCCCACTGGTCGAAGGAACAGATATCCCAGATCACGCCCTGGACGAAGATCTTGTGCTCGTAGAGCGCGATCAGCGCGCCAAGGGTGCGTGGATCCAGACGCTCGAGCAACAGGCTGTTGGTCGGGCGGTCCCCGGCGTGGATCTTGTGCGGCACCAGGGTATCGATCGCTTCCGGCGACAGACCGCGGGCTTCGAGATCGCGGCGCACCTCTTCTTCGCTGATGCCGTTCATCAGCGCTTCGGTCTGGGCGAAGAAGTTCGCCATCAGGTTTTCATGGTGGCCCTTGACCGGTGTGCTGCTTTCGATCGAGCCGATGAAGTCCGCCGGTACCACGGTGTTGCTCTGGTGCAGGTACTGGTAGAAGGCGTGCTGGCCATCGATGCCCAGCGCGCCCCAGATGATGGTGCCGGTGTTGTAGGGCACCGGATTGCCGTGGCGGTTGATCGACTTGCCGTTGCTCTCCATCTCCGCCTGCTGCAGATAGGCGGAAAAGCGCGCCAGGGGCCAGTCATAGGGCAGGATGGCATGGGACGGGCGGCCCAGGAAGTTGTTGTTCCAGATGCCCATCAGTGCCAGCAGTACCGGCGCGTTCTGGTCCAGCGGCTGGTCGCGGAAATGGATATCCATCTCGTGGGCGCCGGTCAACAGTTCCTCGAACTGGCGGAAACCGAGATAGAGTGCGATCGGCAGCCCGATGGCCGACCATAGCGAGAAGCGTCCGCCGACCCAGTCCCACATCTGGAAGCTGTTCTCGCGACGGATGCCGAAGGCCTTGATCGCCTCGTGGTTGCTCGATACCGCCACGAAATGCTTGGCCACGGCGCGTTCGTCGAACGCCGACGACATCAGCCAGTTGCGCGCGGTCTGGGCGTTGGTCATGGTTTCGCTGGTGGTGAAGGTCTTCGAGGCCACGACGAAGAGCACCCGCTCCGGGTTGAGCGGACGCAGTACGTTGGCGATCTCGACGCCATCGACGTTGGAAACGAAATGCACGTTGATGCGGTCGTCGGCATAGGGTTTCAGCGCCTGGGTGACCATGCGCGGGCCCAGATCCGACCCGCCGATACCGATATTCACCACGTCGGTGATGCGTTTGCCGGAATAGCCGCGCCACTGTCCCTTGCGTACGGCGTTGACGAAACTCTTCATGCGCGTCAGCTCGCGGTTGACTGCGTCCATGACGTTGTCGCCATCGAGGTAGACCGGTGTATTGGTGCGGTTGCGCAGTGCCGTGTGCAGCACTGCGCGCTTTTCGGTGGAGTTGATGCGATCGCCATGGAACATGCGCTCGCGCCAGCTTTCGACGCCTGCCGCCTTGGCCAGATCCAGCAGGCCCTCGAGGATCTCCCCGGTGATTGGATTCTTGGAGTAGTCCAGCAGGATGTTCTGGACCTGCAGCGAGTATTTGTCGAACCGCGACGGGTCCTGGGCAAACAGGTCGCGCAGGTGGACATCGCGCACCTGCTCGGCCTGTTGTTGCAGGGATTGCCAGGCGTCGGAGTCGGAGATGTAGGGCATTGCGCGCTCCTTTGTTGTTGTATCGGTCGGTAGATTTTATTTATGTTAATTTACGTAAATATTACAAAAAAACAAGTTATTTGTTGTCTGTGTTTGTATATTTTGCGTAGATGATGACCGCTGGCGCGCTTTGCCCCGGCCGTAGTTCAGGCTCCCTGCGGTAAAAGTATGGTGCCGATTCCCAAAGCTGCAAAGAGTGCACAGGCGCCGCGCCTTGCCCAGAGCAGCGGCAGCCGCTGCATCAGCCAGCTGCCGGCATAGACGATGGGCACATTGGCCAGCAGCATGCCGAGGGTGGTACCGAGTACGACCCAGGCAGTGGCATCGAAACGTGCCGCCAGGATAACCGTGGCGATCTGGGTCTTGTCGCCGATCTCGGCCAGGAAAAAGAGGATGCAGGTGGCGGCAAAGGCGCCATAGCGCAATACCTTGCTGTCTTCGTCATCCTCCTTGTCGGGTATCAGGATCCAGAGTGCGACGGCGATAAAGCTGAGCCCGACGATCCAGGGCAGCCAGCCGGCGGGGATCCATTGGCTGATCCAGGCGCCGAACCAGGCGGAGAGGGCGTGATTGAGCACGGTTGCGACGAAAATGCCGGCAATGATCGCGCCATGACGACTGAAGCGCGCGGCGAGAAAAAGCGACAGCAACTGGGTCTTGTCGCCGATCTCGGCAATGGCGACAGCTAAGGTGGAGGACAGCAGGGCTTCCATTTCAGGGGTTCCTCGGCGGGCTGATTTCCAAAGACACGACAAACCGGCCCGCCAGGAGCAGTTTGCAGTGTCTCAGGTCTCATCAATCCCGCAGGACGCGACTGCCATGGGCATGGGGCCCAAGTTTGTTGACAGCCGCTCTGTACGCAGTCGCGTACGGAAGATTACTCCCCCAAGAGCGATGCCGATTCTATAGCCATCCAGGTGCGAGTGCAAACCGGGCGGCCGGCCCGGGCGAAGTGGCTGGAAATGTCTACACTTAGCGCATCGGAGGGAAGAGACGACAGTATGGCCAGGATCACCTATATCGAACCGGACGATACCCGACACGAACTCGATGTTCCCGATGGCTGGAGCGTGATGGAGGGGCGATTCAGAACGATATCGAGGGCATCGTCGCGCAGTGCGGCGGCGAATGCAGTTGTGCCACCTGTCATGTCTATGTCGAAGCCGGCGATGTCGGGGAGCCGGCGGAGGATGAACTCGACATGCTGGAGCTGGTGGCCGCGGAACGCAGGCCGCAAAGCCGGCTCAGCTGTCAGCTCAGGGTCGGCCCGGAGCTGGATGGGCTGGTCGTGCGGATACCGGAAACACAGTACTGATCACCGTCCGGGCCAGGGGGGCGGAAGGCCGCCCCGCCATCTGTGGGCATGGCAGACGCAATTGTCTGCCTGGAGTGTCTGTGGGAGGTTCGTCTATGGGATTCCTGCTTTGCCGGGGCGCGGCGCCGTGACAGCCATGGCCGTTTTCGACCTCGTCGTCGTGGGCGGGGGCAGGCCGCGGTGCAGTTGCTGGTCAGTCTGCATCAGCTGGATTATGACGGTTCGGTACTGCTGCTCGGCGACGAACGGCTGCTGCCCTATCAGCGTCCGCCGCTGTCCAAGCAGTACCTGGAGGGCGAATATGACGAAGCGCGGCTGCTGCTGCGACCGCAGTCCTTTTATGACAGGGCGGGCGTCCGGGTGGCGCTGGGAGAGTCCGTTTGTGCCATCGACCGGCGGCGTCATCGCATCGAAACGGCGTCGGGAAAAAGCTTCGGCTATCGCAAGCTGGTGCTGGTGACCGGCGCGAGGGTCCGGCGTCTGACAGTGCCCGGCGCCGGGCTTGAGGGGGTCTGCTATCTGCGTTCGCTGGCCGATGCCCGCGACATTCGCGACCGCCTGGCGCAGGCTCGCGGAGTGGCGGTGGTCGGTGGCGGCTTTATCGGTCTGGAATTCGCATCGGTGGCGCGCCGGCAGGGTGTCGGGGTGGTGGTGCTGGAGGCGCAAGGCGGTTGTTGGCCCGGGCGCTGGTACCGCGGATGTCGGACTACTTCGCCGAACTGCACAGGCGTCAGGGTGTCGATGTCCGGCTGGGAACCCAGCTGCTGAATATCGAGGGGCAGGACGGCAGGGTTGCGGCGGTGGTCACCCGCGAAGGGACACGTTTGCCCGTGGGCCTGGTGGTCGCCGGTATTGGCGTGTTGCCGAATCAGGAACTGGCCGGTGACGCGGGTATCGAGTGCGAGAATGGAATCGCGGTGGATGCCTTCGGACGCAGCAGCGATGCCGATGTCTTCGCTGCCGGCGACTGTGCCAGCCATCCGGATGCGCGCCTCGGTACCCGGGTGCGGCTCGAGTCGGTTCAGAATGCGACCGACCAGGCGGCGGCACTGGCCCATACCCTGGTCGGGCGGCCACATCCCTACGATGCTGTGCCCTGGTTCTGGTCCCAGCAATACGATGTCCGGCTGCAGATGGCCGGACTCGCGGTCGAGCCGCAGGTCGGGGTGTTGCGGGGCTCCCCGAAAATGACTGCTTCTCGCTGTTCCATTTCAGCCAGGGGCGGCTGCTGTCGGTCGATTCGGTGAACAGTCCCGCCGATCACAGCCTGGCGCGCCAGCTTCTGAGTCGGGGCAACAGTCTCACGCCGGAGCAGGCGGCCGATACCGGTTTTTCGTTGCGCGAGGCGCTGGCACGCCCCGGCACAAAACATTGACCTGGATCCGGGCACACCGGAACCGGGCGAATGATAATGGCTTCATAGCCCAACAAGGAGAGAAGTATGCTGCCGGAAATCAAACACATCCTCTACGCCTCAGATCTCGGCGAGAACTCCCGCCCGGCCTTCCGCATGGCGGTCGAACTGGCGGCGGTGCACAAGGCACATGTCACCTTCCTGCATGTGATCGAGGCGATGAGTCCTTCCGCCGAAGCGGTCATCGAAACCTATTTCGAACCGGAGGCCCTGGCAGAAATGCGCAAGGCCGGCGCCGAGGAGTTGAAGAGCAAGATGGCCGAGCGTATCGAGCGCTTCTGGAAGGAGGAAGTGCCTGAGGGCTTCGAGTTTCCCCAGGGCAAGCCTTCGGTGCAGATCGAGAAGGGGAATGTCGAGGAGATGATCATGAAGGCGGCGCACAAGACCGGTGCCGACATGATCGTGATGGGTACCCGTACCCACTCGGCGTTGTCCAAGATGTTTCTCGGCTCGAGTGCCCAGCGGGTGATGCAGCACAGCGACATCCCGGTGCTGGTGGTACCGCTCCCGGCCGAATAAAGCTCCCAGTGCCCTGGAAATGATGGGGACGCTGGCCTATGCTGGCGCCCCCGTTCTTTCCGATGCATGGGAGCCCAGATGCTCAGTTATCGTCATGCCTATCACGCCGGCAACTACGCCGACGTCCTGAAACACCTGGTGCTTGCCAGCACCCTCGAGTACATGACCCGCAAGGACAAGCCGCTGCTCTACCTGGATACCCATGCCGGGGCGGGGCGCTATCGTCTGTCGGAGTCGATGGCGCAGAAAAAGGCCGAATACCGCGATGGCGTTGGCCGTCTCTGGGGGCGGGATCTGCCGGACGTGCTGACGCCGCTGATGGCGGTGCTCGAGCGTCTCAATCCGACCGGCAAGCTCGAGTACTATCCCGGTTCACCCCTGATCGCGGCCGAGCTGCTGCGCCCGCAGGACCGGCTGCGGCTGTTCGAACTGCATCCCAGCGACCTTAGGCTGCTGACCGGCAATTTCGCGGCCGACCGCCGTGTTCGCATCGAGGACAGCGACGGCTTCGCGAGCCTCAAGGCGCTGTTGCCGCCGCCGTCACGGCGGGCACTGGTGCTGATTGATCCACCCTATGAGCAAAAGGACGACTACCGGCGGGTGGTCCGGGCAGTGCTGGAGGGTTATCAGCGCTTCCCCACCGGCACCTGCCTCGTTTGGTACCCGGTTGTCGATCGCTCACGCATCGATGAGATGGCGCGGGGGCTCAAGGCGGGCGGTATTCGCAATCTCTGGCAGGTCGAGCTGGGGCTGGCACCCGACAGCGAGGGCTTTGGCATGACCTCGAGCGGACTTTTCATGATCAACCCGCCCTGGATCCTGGAGGCGGAGCTGAAGGAGGCGCTGCCGGAGCTGGCGAAGCGCCTGGCCCCTGAGCAGGGGCGCTGGATGCTGCAGCAGCTCGTCGGCGAGTAGGGTCTCGCGAAGCGAGCCCTGTCAGGACAGTGGCACGAACGGCTGCGGCAGCGCCCACTCCACCGGCTGGCGCCGCATCGGGCAGATAAAGTTCAGGCGGTGAGCGACCAGCAGGAGCCCCTCCCGGTTCTTGTTGCCCTTGCCGTAACGCGGGTCCCCCATGACGGGATGGCCGATCTGCTCCAGGTGGCGGCGAATCTGATGCAGGCGGCCATGCTCGATGCGAATCTCCAGCAGGCTGGTATTGCGCCCGGCGTCGTACTCCAGTCGCGTGAAATGGGTCACCGCCGCCTTGCCGTCCAGCGGCCGGTCGATATGGCCCTCCAGCGGGGCTTCACCCAGCACTACCGCCTGGTAACCCTTCTCGATGGCACCTTCCTGGAACAGGCGTGACAGTTCTGCCGCCATCTTGCGGTTGTGGGCCAGCAGCATCAGTCCCCGGGTTTCGCGGTCAAGGCGATGCACCGTGAAAACCTCCCGCTTGTGGTCGAACGCGAGCTCGGCAATGCGCGGCAGTGCCAGGTGGTCGCCGAAACGGCTGCCCTGGGACATCACCCCGGCGGTCTTGTACCAGAGGCTGTAACCCATGCGGTCCTCGAGGCAGCTCAGTTTCGGCGGCTTCTGGGCCAGCAGTCCGGGGTCGTAATAGAGTTCGAGGCGGTCGCCGGCGCGCAGCGCGGTGGTGGCGCGGCGCAGCCGGCGCTCCTGCTTGCCCCGGATCAGCCATACGGCCCCCGGGTCATCGCGTCCTTGAGGCGCTTTTTCGGCAGGCCGCTTTCGGTCGCCAGGTAATCGAGAGCGCAGGCAACGGGGCCCTCGGTTTTGAGCTTGAGTTCGATCACATCCTTATCGGTCATCGTTTTTCACCGCCAGCAGCAGAAATTCGGTATTGCCGTCACCGCCCTTGATCGGGCTTGCCAGGTAATTCTCGACCCTGAGTCCCAGGCCTTTGCAGCAACCACTGACCTCGACTTCGACCTGTTCGTAGAGGCGGCTGTCGCGCACGATTCCGCCCTTGCCGATACCGCCGGGCCCGACCTCGAACTGGGGTTTGACCAGGCTGATCAGGCGTCCGCCGGGGCGGATCAGCGGCGCCAGCGAGGGCAGTATCTTGGTCTGGGATATAAAGGACACGTCCATGACCGCCAGGTCGAAGCCGCCACCGTCTGGGCTGTGGGGGAGCAGGGTTTCGGCGGGCAGGTCGCGGGCATTCATCCCCTCGTAGCAGACCACGCGCGGGTCCTGCCGCAGTTGCGGGGCGAGCTGGTCGTGGCCGACCTCGACGCCAACGACGAGTGCCGCGCCTGCCTGCAGCAGGCAGTCGGTGAAGCCGCCGGTGGATTGACCGACATCGAGCGCCACCATGCCGGTCACATCCAGGCCGCTGTGCGCCAGGGCGCCCTGCAGTTTGAGGGCGCCACGGGAGACGAAGCGGTCCTGCGGGTCCGCTTCGACCTCGAGCGGCGTGTCACAGGGCAGTTTCAGGCCGGGCTTGGTGATCGCCTGCCAGTCGGCACCGGCCTGTGCGCGAACCCGTCCATCCTTGATGAGCCGCTGGGCATGGGTGCGGGAACTGGCCAGTGACCGTTCCACCAGGAGCATATCGATACGTTGCATCTGTCATTCCGCTTGTCGAACCGGGCGCCATTATACAGCGCTTTTCCCGGCGGGTGGCGCTCGGCCCGGCAGCCGTGGGCTAGAGGCGCAGGCTTCCTGTAGGCTACACTGACGAAAATACTCGGGAAGTGGACAGATGAAAGGATACGTACGATTAGTGGCCTCATTGATGGGGGCTCTGGGTGTACTGTCGATGCCCGCGCAGGGCGCCAGCGAACAGGCGATCCGCGAATGCCAGGCTCATATGAACCCGCTGGTGGTCAGTCAGTGCGTCGCCAAGCTCAAGTCCAAGGCCAACCGGCTCGAGGAGATCGAGTGCCGCAAGGATCTGGAATGCTGGAGCGAGCGCTACAGTGAAAGCGCCCAGAAGAACTGCGCCACCGGTTTTGCCCGCGCGGCGCACTGGGACGCGCGCTGGTGGTCGATCTGGGACGAGGAGACGCTGACCCATGTGCGCTGGCGCTCCCGCGGCGAAGGCATCCTCGAGTATTATCTCGACAATGGCAGCATGCGCCTGGTCTGCGCCTTCAATCCACAGATGCCGCAAAAGGTGCAGGTACAGTACGGGCCGGTCGCGGGAGAAGCGGGGCTGGAGCTTTAAGAGACAGTTAACCGTTGGAAGTTGACAGTGTGTAGGATGGGTGGAACGGCGCTCGGACACGGGATAGTCGATCCTGACAAAGCCAGGGCGTCGTGCAACCCATCACATCGATCGTATTCCAGGTCGATTCGTTTGGACCGGTATGGTGGTGTGTTACGGATTCATAGATCCTGGCACGCAGCCCGAGCCCTTTGGGCGCCAGCTTGGCACCGCAGAAACCGGGACATTGATGGGTTACGCTGCCCCAGGCGGCGGTGCCATGGGGGTAATACAGGAGCAATGGCAGCTTCACCCATCCTACAATCCCGGGATTACTGCCTCCCAAAAATGAAAAAGGCCGGCAAGTTGCCGGCCTTTGCGAGTATCCCGTCTGATCAGAGGTCTTTGTTGTTGGCAAAGAACTCGCGGGTGATCTGGAACACCACCGGGCTCAGCAGTGCCAGGGCGATCAGGTTGGGGATCGCCATGAAGGCGTTGAGCGTATCGGCGACCAGCCAGATGAAATCCAGGCTCAGCACGGCGCCGGCCGGGATCGCCAGGATCCAGAGCACGCGATACGGCGCGATGGCCTTGACGCCGAAGATGTATTCGACGCAGCGTTCGCCGTAGAAGGACCAGCCGATAATGGTGGTGAAGGCGAAAATCGCCAGGGCGATCGCCACCAGGTAGTTGCCGACGCCCGGCAGTGCAGCGGCGAAGGCCGCCGAAGTCAGGGCCGCGCCGGATTCGCCGCCGGTCCAGACGCCCGAGGTCACGATAACGAGACCGGTGATGGTGCAGATCATGATGGTATCGATGAAGGTTCCGAGCATCGCGACCAGACCCTGACGCACCGGACTCTTGTTCTGGGCTGCGGCGTGAGCAATCGGCGCGGAGCCAAGGCCCGCTTCATTGGAAAAGATGCCGCGAGCCACACCGAAACGGATCGCCGCCCAGACCGCGGCGCCGGCGAAGCCGCCTTCGGCTGCGATTGGCGAGAACGCATGGGTGAAGATCAGATTGAAGGCATGGGGGATCTGTTCGGCATTGATTGCCAGCACGACCAGGCCTGCGACGATATAGGATACCGCCATCACCGGCACCAGGGCGCCGGCAACATGACCGATGCGGCGGATGCCGCCGATCAGTACGGCGCCGACCAGTACCATGGCGACCACGCCGCTGACCCAGGTCGGCAGGCCGAAGTTGGCTTCCATGACGCTGGCGATGGAGTTGGACTGAACGGTGTTGCCGATACCGAAGCCGGCGCAGGCACCGAAAATCGCGAAGGCCATGCCGAGCCAGGCCCAGCCTTTGCCCAGGCCGTTCTTGATGTAGTACATGGGGCCGCCGACATGGTTGCCCTCTGCATCGACCTCGCGATATTTCACTGCCAGAACGGCTTCGGAATACTTGGTGGCCATGCCCACCAGCGCGGTGATCCACATCCAGAACAGGGCGCCCGGGCCGCCGAGGAAGACCGCGGTCGCGACGCCGGCGATATTGCCGGTACCGACGGTCGCGGACAGCGCGGTCATCAGTGCCTCGAATGGGGAGATCTCCCCGGTGCTTTCTTCATCTTTGGCGGCCTTGCGGCCTTGCCAGAGCAGTTTGAAACCGGTGCCGAGCTTGAGAATCGGCATCAGCCGCAGACCCAGCGACAGGAATAGCCCGACGCCGAGAATCAGGACCAGCATCATCGGGCCCCAGACAATACCGTTAATCTCACCGATTATGGACTTGATCAACTCCATGAGACGGAAACCTCCCGTTTGTTATTGTTTTCATGCAGCCCCGGATAGGGACCGATGATTGCGAACCCCGCTGCGGTCAGCTTGGGGGACAACCCGGATCGCGCCCGACGGTGGTAGTCATCGAATGCGGCCAGTTATTAAAGTTTCATGTTGGAAACTTTGGCTATTTTAATCACTTCAAGTTTCTTTTGAAGCGATTTTTCCTATTTCGAGAAAATTCCTGTATTCGCTTTCAGGCACCAGCTGTCCGCCGGTGCTCCAGATCAGATGCGTCGCTTTGTCCATCCGCCGGGCAAGGTCCGCGTGTTGGCGGAGTCCGTCAACACTCCCGATCAGCCGGGCCGGACCCTGAATGCCTGCGGCGGCCGAGGGTTCGATGTCGATGCCTTCGGCCTGGTGGAGCCGGTAGAGGTCCCGGAACAGGCTGTCGTCGGTGACGGTGTAAACGCCGCTGACCTGGCTGCCTACGCGCTCGCAGACCCATTCGGACGCCCGTCCGACCGCCAGGCCGTCGGCTTCGGTACGGCAGTCGAGGCCTATCTCGCTCACCGCTGGCACGGTCGGATCGAGCAGTCCAAGCAGGACCGACGGCGCTTCGACCGGTTCTGCGAAGAAACAGTGCACGGCGGCGCCGAACAGCTGTCTCAGGCCGAAGCAGATACCGCCGGGTGCGCCGCCGACACCACAGGGAATATAGACCAGCAATGGGTGCTCGGCGTCCACGGGGATGCCGGCGTCGTGCAGCTGCTGCCGCAGCCTCAGCGCCGCGACGGCATAACCGTGGAACAGCCTGGGCGAGTTTTCATCGTCAACGAAGTAGCCGGCAGGGTCGGCGAGGGTGGCGGCGCGACCCGCGGCCACCGCGGCACTGTAATCGCCATCGTATTCGACGACCCGAACACCGCGATCGCGCAGGCGCTGTTTTTTCCAGGCCTTGGCATCGCTCGACATGTGCACCTGGGTATCGAAACCGAGTGCGGCGCCGATCATGCCGATACTGAGCCCGAGATTTCCGGTGCTGGCGACGCCGAGGCTGTGACGTGCAAACAGCGCCCGGGCTTCGGCGCGGGCCAGCTTGCGGTAGTCGTCGCCGGTGTCGCGCAGCAGTCCATTGTGAAGCGCCAGTTGTTCTGCGTGACAAAGCACTTCGTGAAATCCGCCCCTGGCCTTGACCGACCCGGCGACGGGCAGGGCGTGATCGGCCTTGAGCAGCACCCGGCCCGGTATGCCGAGCCTGTCCTGCAGCTTCGGTAGCGGGAGGAGGGTTGATTCGATCAGGCCCGAAGAGGGCGCAAGCTCCGGGAACAGCTGGGCGAGCAGGGGGCACAGCGCTGCAGGCGTGCCGCGGCGTCGTCGATTGCCCCGCGGTCGGGCGTCGGTGGCGCCCCATCGCAGCGGGGGTTGTGCCAGAAGAGAGGCGTCCTGGCGGCGAGTCGCTGTCTGACCGTTGTCTCATGCTGTGCTGCCACTCGAATTCCCCTGCGAAATCGGATCGGACGGCTATTCTGGTTTCAGAGCCGGCAGGCTGCAATCGATGCTTTGTAAAGATGACTATAGCTCTGCTAAAGATAGGATGCGGGGTGGATTTGTAAAAAATGCCGCAACCACGGCGGCAGGGCTTCGCAAAGGGGCTGGCTTTGCTTTACTTGTTCCAAACCCCGCCCGGAGTCACCGATGATCAATGCCCAGATACTGGCTGCCCTGAGAACCTTCGAAGCCGCATCCGGCGCCCTCAGTTTTACCCGGGCCGCAGCGAAGCTCAACGTCACCACCGGCGCCGTGAGTCAGCAGATCAAGCATCTGGAATCGCAGCTGGGCTTCAAGCTGTTCGACCGGCTGCCCCGGGGCTTGCGCCTGACCGCCGAGGGGCAGCAGCTCTATGCCGTCGTGCACCGCTGTCTGCTGGACCTCGACAGCTGTGTGCAGCGTCTGCAGCATCAGATGCTGGAAGGGCATATCCGCTTTCGCTCCACGCCGTCGCTGCTGTTCAAGTGGCTGGTGCCCCGGCTGCACCGCTTTCACGCCCGCTACCCCGACATCCATGTCGAAACCTTCGCCGAGGAGGCGCTGCTCAAAACCGAGCCGCGGGATTTCGATCTGGCGATCGACTACAGTTTCGGCGAGTACCCTGAACTGGAGGCGGAAAAGCTGCTGCCGGAGATCCTGTTTCCGGTGGCGAGTCCCGACTATGCGGCGGGACGGGACTGGCGGGACCCCGCCGCCTGGCAGGGGCTGACTCTGCTGCACGACTCGGTACCCTGGCGGGGAGCGGCGCGCGACGCCGAGTGGCGCTACTATCTGGACCAGATCGGTCTGGGGGCTGTCGAAAGCGCGCGAGGTCACTATTTCAATCGCGCGGACCTCGCGATCGAGGCGGCCGCGGCCGGGCTCGGGGTGGCGCTGGCCCGGGGCAGCCTGATCGACAGCGACCTGGCAAGCGGCCGTCTGGTGGCGCCGCTGCCGTCCGTCGATGCCTGTTGCGCCTACTATCTGATCTATCGGCCCGGCGCCCTCGATGATGTCCGGATCCGGGTCTTCTTCGACTGGCTCCGGGGGCTGCCGGAAAGTGCTGCCTAGGCAGGGTATTGCTTCTGCATAATCTGCACAGAGGCGGGGCGGCTTTCCGCCATCCCTGGCCCAGCTTGGGTTCGGCGGCGAAGCCGTGACACCCAACACCCGTGCCGCCTGCTGCCAATCGATCTGTACAGCGATCGATCTGACGGGTTTCGCGATGCCCGGACCATACGGGAAGCGTTTGGGATGGCTGGGGTGCATCGTTGCACCCATCCTCTCATAACTTAGTCAACTCCTGTTTCTCACTGTTTTACGGTGTCTCTTGGCAACACGGATTTGTGACCTGCGGTTAGACTCCGCCTCACGCCTCACGCCTCACGCCTCACGCTACGGGAGCTTCAATAGCTCCTGGGCTTGCTGATATCGATCGGCAAAGCCAGCGACTCCTTCACCTCTTCCATCACGATATAGCTCTTGGAGTTCTTGACGCCGGGGAGTGTCAGCAGCATTTCGCCCAGCAGCTCCCGATATTCGGTCATGTCGCTGATCCTGGCCTTGAGCAGATAGTCCGAATCTCCCGACACCAGGTGGCACTCCAGTATGTAGGGCAGGGTGGCGACCGCCTTGTTGAAGCGGTCGAAGGCGTCGGGCGACTGGTATGAGAGGGCGATCTCGACGAACACCAGCATGCTGTATCCGAGCGCTTCCGGGTTGACCCTGGCGTAGTAGCCTTCGATGTAGCCGTCCTTTTCAAGCCGCTTGACGCGCTCCATGCAGGGCGTGGTCGACAGTCCCACGCGATCCGCGAGCTCGGTGTAGGAGATGCGTCCCTCGAACTGCAGCGTACGCAGAATGTTCATGTCGATGCGGTCGAGCTTGCGCTTTTTCTGGGGGGCGGGATGTGACCATAAATATTTCCGGTAGATGACATTGTAAGCAGATTATTATCCGAAAAAATAGCTAATACGCAAAAAAATTCTGCGCATTAATCGTTAAACTGCAACACATATTATCGCTAATGATCGAACAATAATCAGGGGTTGCCTCATGCATATCATCATACTCGGTAGCGGCGTTGTCGGTGTCACCAGTGCCTGGTATCTCGCCAGTGCCGGCCACGAGGTCACCGTGGTCGATCGTCAGTCCGCCGCGGCAATGGAGACCAGCTTCGGTAATGCCGGGCAGGTTTCGCCGGGCTACTCGGCGCCCTGGGCCGCGCCCGGCGTGCCGGTCAAGGCGGTCAAGTGGCTGATGCAGGATCTGTCGCCGCTGATGATCAAGCCGACCCTCGATTATAACTTCTATCAGTGGATGAGCAGGATGCTGGCCAACTGCACGGAAGGCAAGTATCAGGTCAACAAGGGACGCATGGTGCGCATTGCCGAATACAGCCGCGACTGCCTCAAGGCATTGCGCGAGGAAGTCGGCATCGATTACGAGCATCGCACCGGCGGTACGCTGCAGCTGTTCCGCACACAGAAACAGGTCGACGGTTCCGCGAAGGATATCAAGGTACTGCAGGAGCTTGGTGTACCCTATGAGGTGCTTGACCGTGATGGCTGTGCCGATCGTGAGCCGGCGCTCAACTACGTCAAGGACAAGATCGTCGGCGGTCTGCGCCTGCCGGGCGACGAAACCGGTGATTGCTTCAAGTTCACCCAGGCCCTGGCTGCCAAGTGCGAAGAGATCGGTGTGAAGTTCATGTACAACACCGATATCGACGGTCTGCTGACGGACAAGGGCGATATCGTCGGCGTCAAAACCCGTCAGGGCGTGCTGAAGGCGGACCGTTATCTGGTATGTCTGGGCAGCTACAGCCCGCTGCTGCTGAAGCAGATCGACATGCGTCTGCCGATCTACCCGGTCAAGGGGTATTCGCTGACGCTGCCGGTCGTCGACGAGTCCCGTGCGCCGGTCTCCACGGTGATGGATGAAACCTACAAGGTGGCCGTTACCCGGTTCCGTGACCGTATCCGTGTCGGCGGCAGTGCGGAGCTCGCCGGCTATGATCTTTCGATGCCGGAGAAACGCCGCGCCAACGTCGATTTCGTGGTCACCGACCTGTTCGGCGGCGGCGGCGACATGGATCGCTCCGAATTCTGGACCGGCCTGCGGCCGATGACGCCGGATGGCACCCCGATTCTCGGCGCCACCCGTTTCCCGAGCCTGTACCTGAATACCGGTCACGGCACCCTGGGCTGGACGATGTCGCTGGGCTCGGCGAAGTTCGTCAGCGACCTGCTCTGCGGGCGGCCGACCGATATCGATCCGGCAGGCCTGTCCATCGACCGCTATCCCTTCGCCTACGCCAGCTAATGGCAAGCGGCAAGCGGCACCTGCGTATCCCGCAGGCTGCCGCGCGCAGTCGCCGTTGCCGCAATTGCGCCAACGGCGTCGCTCCGGCGACTGACATTTGAGCTGTAATCGTGGACACTTAAGAGCAGGGTTCGGGACTCCTCCGCCCGGATCCTGCTCTTAAGTGTCTAATCGGGTATCCGAGAGGGATATCCATTTTTCAGCAACAAGGAAACGACATGGCAAATCGCAGCGTTATCAGCACCGACAAGGCCCCGGCGGCGATCGGTACCTACTCCCAGGCCGTCAAGGTCGGCAACACCGTGTACATCTCCGGCCAGATCCCGCTGGATCCGGCGACCATGGACGTGGTGAACGCCTCCTTCGAAGACCAGGCGGTTCGGGTATTCGAAAACCTCAAGGCGATTGCGGAGGAAGCCGGTGGTTCCCTGAACCATTGCGTCAAGCTGACCATCCTGCTGTCGGATCTGGCGAACTTTGCCCAGGTCAACGAAGTAATGGCGCGCTATTTCTCCGAGCCCTATCCTGCGCGTGCGGCCTATGCGGTCAAGCAGTTGCCCAAGGACGTGGATATCGAAGTTGAAGCGATCATGGTGACCGGGGACTGATCCCGGACACTTCGGGCCGGCCCCGCGTTGCGCGGGTGCCGGCCTGCGGCCTATCGGCATCGGAGGAGTCAGTATGAGCCGAGCAGCAAGAGCCAGTATCGACCTGGACGCCATTCGTCACAATTATCGCCTTGCCAAATCCCAGTCATCCCGGGCCCGAGCGGCCGCCATCATCAAGGCCAATGCCTATGGTCACGGCGCCATCGCCGTCGCCCGTGCGCTGCACACCGAGGCCGATGCCTTCGGTGTCGCCTGTATCGAGGAGGCCGTGGAGTTGCGCGACGCCGGCATCGGGCAGCCAATCGTATTGCTCGAGGGGTTCTTCGAAGCGGACGAGCTGGACTATATCGCCCGCCACAATCTCTGGACCGCCATCCACAGTGTGCATCAGATCGAAGCCCTGGCCCGGGCGCAGCTGCCGAATCCGGTCAATGTCTGGCTGAAGATGGATTCCGGCATGCACCGTCTCGGTATCGAGCCGGATCGCTTTCAGCAGGCCTACCGCCGACTGCGCAGTCTCGATCAGGTGGCGGATATCACCCTGATGAGCCACTTTGCCTGTGCCGACGAGCTGGATCTCGACGTCACCCGCGAGCAGATCAGGCGTTTCGACCAGGCAGCGGAGGGTATCGACGCGCCCCAGAGCCTGTCCAATTCCCCGGCCACCCTGGCCTGGCCCGAGGCGCATCGCGACTGGCTGCGCCCGGGGCTGATGCTGTACGGCGCCACGCCTTTCGAGGTAGAGCAGGCGCAGGCGGCAAAACTGCAGGCGGCGATGACGCTGACGACCGAGATCATCGCTATTCATGATCTGCAGACCGGCGATGCCGTCGGCTACGGCGCAGGCTTCGTCTGTCAGCGCCCGAGCCGCATTGCGACCCTTGCCATGGGGTACGGCGATGGATATCCGCGGCACGCCGTCAACGGTACGCCGGTCGTGGTCAATGGCCAGCGCACGGTAACGGCCGGGCGGGTGTCGATGGACATGATGACCATCGATATCACCGATATTCCGGGTACAGCGATCGGTAACAAGGTCGAGCTGTGGGGCTCGCAACTGCCGGTATCGGAAGTGGCGCGCTATTGCGGCACCATCCCCTATACGCTGCTGACCTGTCTGACCCGTCGCGTCGCGATCGAATATCGCAACGCCTGAACATCCGGTCGTAAAAAAGCCCGCTATCGCAGCGGGCTTTTTATTTCGTCGTGTCGATTCCCAGGGCTATTTGGCGGGGCGGCGCGCGGCGTTGTCGCGGCCCTTGCCCTTGCCTTTGCCCTTGCCCTTGTAGCCGCCGCCAGGGCGGCGTTCGCGCGGAGCGCTGTCCGGCTGCTCGCCGGCGGCATGGATATTGAGGCGCTGGCCGCAGACGAAGGCCTTCTTCAGTACCTGCATCACCTCTTTGGACATGCCGGCCGGCAGGTCCACGGTGCTGTAGTCGTCGAAGAGATCGATCTGGCCGATCAGGTTGGCGGCGATGCCAGCCTCGTTGGCGATGGCGCCGACGATGTTTTTCGGCATCACGCCGTGGCTGCGCCCGACCATGACCACGTAGCGCTGCATCTGGATATCCGGATGATCCTTCAGCGGACGGGCGTTCGGGTTGACGTTGATCGGGCCGCGACGGCTGCGTGTCTCGCGATCGTCGCGCCTCTCGTCACGAAAGTCACGCGGCGTCGGGATCTCGCGCTCGTCGAGCAGCAGCGGGGTTTCGCCCTGGACCAGTGCCGCCAGTGCGGCCGCGACACGCATCGGATCGGTGTCGTGCTCCTTCTGATACTCGCTCAGCAGGTCGAGATAGAGCGACAGATCGTCGTTGTCGAGGGTGTCGCTGATGCGTTGCATGAAGCGTTCGACGCGCTTTTCGTTTATGGCACCGACGGTCGGCAGGTCCATGCGCTGGATCGGCTGGCGGGTCGCCTTCTCGATCGCGCCCAGCATGCGGGTTTCGCGCGGCGCGACAAACAGGATCGCTTCGCCCTTGCGACCGGCGCGACCGGTGCGGCCGATGCGGTGCACGTAGGATTCGGTGTCGTACGGGATGTCGTAGTTCAGAACGTGGCTGATGCGCTCGACGTCAAGGCCACGGGCGACCACATCGGTGCCGACCAGGATATCGATCTTGCCGTTCTTGAGGCGCTCGACGATGCGCTCGCGCTGCTGCTGGGAGATGTCGCCGTTCAGGGCCTCGGCGGCATAGCCGCGGGCGGACAGCTTCTCGGCCAGCTCTTCGGTGCTCGACTTGGTGCGCACGAAGATCAGCATGGCGTCGAACGGTTCGATCTCGAGAATCCGGGTCAGGGCGTCCAGCTTGTGGTGGCCGCTGACGCGCAGGTATTTCTGCGTGATCGTCGTCGCCGTCGCGGTCTTGGATGCGATCCTGACCTCTTCGGCATCCTGCAGATATTTTTGCGCCACACGCTTGATCTGCGCAGGCATGGTGGCCGAGAAAAGTGCGATCTGACGAGTGGCCGGCGTATGCTCGAGGATCCATTCGACATCGTCGATAAAGCCCATGCGCAGCATCTCGTCGGCTTCGTCGAGCACCAGCGAGGTCAGGTTGTCGAGCTTGAGCGAGCCGCGACGCAGGTGGTCCATGACGCGGCCCGGCGTGCCGACGATGACCTGGGCTCCGCGGCGCAGCTGGCGCAATTGGGTGTCGTAGGCCTGGCCGCCGTAGATCGGCAGAACGTGGAAGTCCGGAATGTGCTTGGCATAGGTCTGGCACGCTTCAGCGACCTGGATCGCCAGCTCGCGGGTCGGTGCCAGCACCAGAAGTTGCGGTTCCTGGCGGCTGGTATCGAGACGGGACAGCAGCGGCAGCGCAAAGGCCGCGGTCTTGCCGGTACCGGTCTGGGCCATGCCCAGCAGGTTCTTGCCATTGATCAGGTGCGGGATGCTGGCGGCCTGAATGGGGAGGGGCTTTCATAACCGACATCGGTCAGCGCCTTTAGGACCGGTTCAGACAGGCCGAGGGAGGCAAAGGAGAGCTGTTCACCAGCATCTGACATAGATAGAAGTACCTGTGAAAACTATAAGAGGCCGTGCCAACAGGCACCGGGCCGGGATGGGAAAGGCGGCAAAGTATATACCAATCGCTTTGTGAAGTCCATTGCCATGGCGCGGCCAGCGACCGGAGGTGCCGTAGCGGCTATACTCGCGGTTTTGGAACGCCGGCCCTGAAGCCGGCAGCATGAAGGAGAGTTCGATGACGCAGAACCTGGATAAGCCCTGTGGTCAGTTGCTGCTGCGTACCCTGGCGATGCCGGGCGATACCAACACCAATGGCGACATCTTCGGTGGCTGGATCATGTCCCAGATGGATATCGCCGGCGGTATCCGGGCCCAGGAGATCGCCCAGGGGCCCATCGTGACGGTGGCGGTCGATTCGATGAAGTTCATCAAGCCCGTGCAGGTGGGGGACGTCGTCTGCTGTTACGGCTCCGTGATCAGGCTCGGCACCACTTCGGTGGCGCTCAAACTCGAGGTCTGGATACGTCCGCGCCAGTGTCACGACGGCGACAGCGGCCCCCGCTACAAGGTAACCGAGGCGGCCTTTACCTACGTCGCGATCGACGAGAACGGCGCCAAGCGCATGATCCCGCGCCCTTGATCCCGGGGTCGCGGCCTGTCGTTTTTGGCCATCCTGGCCTATCGTTTCCCTGTGGCGGACAGGCCCTGTCCGTCCCGGCCCGGTTCTGCGGAGGCGCCCATGCTTGCCACTCCTGTATCGAGTCCGCGGTTTGCCGGCAGCGCTGTGCTTGTGCTGACACTGCTGTTTGCATCTGCTGTCGCAACCGCGGCCGACGAGCTTTCGCCCCGGCTCCTGCTGGATGCCGGCAGCGGCCGGGTGCTGCAGCAGCAGGCGACCGGCCGGCTCTGGTACCCCGCCTCGCTGACCAAGCTGATGACGCTCTACCTTGCCTTCGAAGCGCTGGCGGACGGGCGTCTGAGCCTTGATCAGTCGCTGCCGGTATCGCAACGGGCCGCGGCACAGCCCGCAGTGAAGCTGGGTCTCAGGGCCGGTGCTTCCCTCAGTGTCGAACAGGCGATTCAGGCGCTGGCGACCATTTCGTCGAACGATGTGGCGGTGGTGCTGGCCGAGGCGCTGGCGGGCAGCGAAGCGGCCTTCGCCGATCAAATGACGCAGCGTGCGGCGTCGTTCGGCATGCTCGATACCCGTTTTCGCAATGCCTCCGGGCTGCCGGACCCGGGCCAGGTGACGACGGCGCGAGACATGGCCATTCTGGCGCAGCGCCTGTACCGCGACTTCCCGCAGCGCATGGCGCTGTTTTCCGCCCGCAGTTTCGCTTTCAACGGCCACCGTCACGGCAGCCACAACCCGCTGCTCGGCGGCTATCCCGGCGCGGACGGTCTCAAGACCGGGTTTACCTGCGATTCCGGCTACAACATGGTGGCTACGGCGACGCGGGACGATCGCCGGCTGGTGGCCGTCGTGCTCGGTGCCGCGAGTCGGGCCAGTCGCGACCGGCAGGTCAGGGCGCTGCTCGACAGCGGCTTCGCGGTTGCGGACGCCTTGGAGGCCTTGCCGGCGCTCTCGGATCTGCCGGCCCGGATTTCCCGGGCTTGCCGCCCCCGCGACTGTTGCCGGGGGTCTGTTCCACCGGTGTGGCATCGGAAAGCCGCTCGGTCTGGCCGATCGAAAGCTGGGGCGTGCTGCTGGGTATCTATCCCGGCAAGGCCGATGCGCGCCGGGCGGCGCGCCGGGCGCAGTCCCAGTTGGGCGGCCTGCCGTCGGGGCGGGTACTGCTGCTCGAGCGGGAGATGGAAAGGGGGACATCCTGGAAGGTACTGCTGATCGGTTATGGCCGTGACAATGTCGGCAAAATCTGCCTGCGGCTCTGGTCACGAGATCTGGAGTGCGTGGCCCAGCCGCCGTTTATGCTCAACCTGCCGGGATACAGCAGGCGATAGGGGCTGTTGACGTTTGTGGATATGTCCTGCCGGAGGCTGTTTTCGCACAATACAGCCCCTAAGGAGCTGGAATGAAAGGTATTTGCCTGGGCATGCTGTTGTGGTTGCCGACGACCCTGCTGGCGGACGGCGCGGTCTGGCGCGTAGGACCCGAGTCGGGGCCGGCGCTGTACCTGGCCGGTACGGTACATCTGCTGCGGGCCCAGGACCTGCCGCTTCCGGATGTGTTTGACCGCGCCTATCGCGAGGCCGATCGTCTGGTGTTCGAAACCGACCTGGCACAGTTGGCCAGCCCCGCGACCCAGTTGCTGCTGGCCCGGTATCTGCGCCTGCCGACCGGGCAGCGCCTTTCGCGGCAGGTGACGGGCAGGACCTGGCGGCGACTGAGCGAGTATGCGCACAGTCGCGGACTGGCGCCCGAGCTTCTCGACGCGCTACGCCCGGGTGGGGTGGTGCTGTGGCTGCTGGGCGTCGAGATGGCACGCCTGGGGGCGACCGAGGAGGAGTCGATCTGCTTCTCTACCGTCGCGCGGCGCGGGACGGAAAACCGACCTCGGGGCTGGAGCCGATCGAGCGGCATCTGGGTTATCTGCTTGAGATGGGGCAGGAGGATACCGATCTTTTTCTGCGGCAGATGCTAGACGAACTCGAACAGAGTGGCGAGATGCTGGATCCGCTGATCGAGGCCTGGCGCTCCGGCGACGAGCAGCGGCTCGAGAGCCTGCTGGTCGAGGAGCTGCGCATCGGTTATGCGTCGGTGTACAAGCGCCTGCTGGTGGATCGAAACGAACTCTGGTGGCCGGTACTGCAGCGTCTTATGCAAACGCCGGAAACCGAGCTGGTGCTGGTCGGAGCGGCTCATCTGATCGGTCCCGACGGTCTGCTGACGAGGTTTCGTGCACAGGGCATGACGGTCGAACCTCTGGATTGACCTGTGGGCCACCGGTATTTTCGGGCCGCTGGCAGGAAGCCCCGCAGGTATCCGGTGCCGTCGGTGGAATTCGTGCCTTCGGCGCTCATTCCACCCTACGGGTTGGTTCGGGTTATCCTTGGTGTCGCATGTCAATTCATGGCGTCAAGCCAGTCGGTGGTGCGTTGCGGATCGATGTCTGGCAGTTCCAGCCACTGGGCCTGGCCGAAGAGGGCGTCGAGGTCCTGGCTGCGGGGTCTTTCGATCGCCGCCCAGTCGCGGGCGCCGTCAGGCCTGCAGTATTCGACATAGATAAACCACCGGAGCCTGGGGTGCCGGCGTCGTCCTTGCGTTTGCCGGGCACGGCCCAGGCATGCAGCGGACACTGATGGCGATGGCTGCGCAGTCGCCGTACCAGTCCCGATTCGGGGGTGTCGAAAAGTGCCGGGCATTCCGGCTGTACAAGATAGTGTGCTTCGAACATGTCGTGCTCCCAACTCTTCGTCGCGATGCGAAGACTGAATCCCTGGAGCTGACGTATGGAGTGCGGATACCTGATTGGTTGTCGGTATCGACCGCATCGCCGCTTGGCGGCAACCACCTTGCCCAGGTTGGCAGGTTGGCGAGGACGTCAGCCCTTCTCGTGATGCAAAAAACGAGGGTTAAACTTACCTGCTCGGCGGCAATAACGCAATACTGCCGTCCCGGCGATTAACCCTTCATGAACCGGTGGGGCTTCAGCCGCGAATGGTCGCCAGCGCCAATGCAGTTCGCGGCTAAAGCCGCGGAAATTTCAGCGCCCGCCGTAGGAGTGCCGCCCCCGGTGCGAACAGCCTCGGTACCGGAGCCTTTCGCCTCGGGGCGAGGCTCCTACGCAATATCGGCCATGGCACCGGCCACGATCAGGGGTGGCCATGAACCGTAGAATCTCCCACCGGCTTACGGTTTATCGCTCACCCGCGATAGTAGCGCTGCTCCACGAAGGGCATTTTGCTGACGGTCATTGGCAACTTCTTGCCCCGTACCTCGGCGTAGACAGCCGTATCAAGGGTCGCGAACGCGGTGACGACGTATCCCATTGCGATCGAGGCGCCGGCGCTCGGGCCGAAGGTGCCCGAGGTGACGCGACCGATGGCGTTGCCGTCGGCATCGAATAGCTCCGTGCCCTCGCGAACCGGGGCGCGGCCTTCGCCGATCAGGCCGACACGCTTGCGGCTGTAATCCTTGCTGGCGATCTGGCCCAGGATGATGTCGGCGCCGGGGAAGCCGCCGGCGCGCTCACCGTCGGCGCGGCGAACCTTCGAAATTGCCCAGA
This sequence comes from Marinobacterium aestuariivivens, assembly GCF_042661465.1. Classification (NCBI taxonomy): domain Bacteria; kingdom Pseudomonadati; phylum Pseudomonadota; class Gammaproteobacteria; order Oceanospirillales; family Oceanospirillaceae; genus Marinobacterium; species Marinobacterium aestuariivivens. Next base: position 4,855,616 of record NZ_JBHSWE010000001.1, read on the forward strand.
TCAGGCTGCCTTCGATCGGCGTTGTGGTGGTGTCGATATCGTGGCCATAAAGACAGAGACCCGATTCCAGGCGAAGCGAGTCGCGGGCACCGAGTCCGACCGCCTCGACTTCTTCGTAGGACAGCAGCAGCCGGGTGAGGCGTTCGGCTTCTTCGGCCGGAATCGAAATCTCGAAACCGTCTTCGCCAGTGTAACCGGAGCGGCTGACAAAACAGTCGACGCCGTCGAGACTGATGCGGCGCGAGTCCATGAAGACCATATCGGCGACTTCCGGTGCGATACGGGCCAGCACTGTGGCCGCTTTCGGGCCCTGCAGTGCGATCAGGGCGCGATCATCCAGCGTCTCCAGCGTGACGGCGTCTGTCAGATGCGCGCGCAGATGGTTTATGTCTTCCGTTTTGCAGGCCGCGTTGACCACCAGATAGAGGCAGTCGCCGTAGTTGGTGACCATCAGGTCGTCGAGGATGCCGCCCTGTTCGTTGGTGAAGACCGCATAGCGCTGCTTGCCGACCGCCAGGTCGATGATATCGACCGGTACCAGCGATTCCAGCATCGCAGCGGCGCTGTCGCCGCGCAGAAACAGCTGGCCCATGTGGGAGACGTCGAACAGGCCGGCCTGTTCACGGGTGTGAAGGTGCTCTTTCTTGACGCCCGCCGGGTACTGTACCGGCATTTCGTAGCCGGCGAAGGGGACCATTTTGGCGCCCAGCTCCAGGTGAAGATCATACAAAGGGGTCTTGTTCAGGGCGCTGCTCTGCTGTTCTGCCATGGTTGCCTCCGCATCTAAAGGGGTCGTGGTTACCGCTGCCGGACCGCTTGACCGGCCGGAAATGCCGCAACTGCACACATTGGGTGGATCGAGTTTCCAATAGGAAACAAAAGTAGCGGATCGTTTTTACGAATGCAATATAAAAATGGACTTCCGGTGTCGTCGTGGGGCACAAGGGTGTCGCAGAATCTTGGTGACGGGTGACGGGTGACGGGTGACGGGTGACGGGTGACGGGTGACGGGTGACGGGTGACGGGTGACGGGTGACGGGTGACGGGTGACGGGTGACGGTGCGCTTCGCTTCCCTGGCAATTGCTCCTGCATTGACAGGCGGGCCGCGCTCGGACTCGCGCGGGGCGGCCTCCGCCATCCATGGCGATAACCGGCACCCCTACAAGGCCTGATGGTCTGTAGGGGGGCTGGTGAGTGCAACGAACCGCACCGTCGACAAAAAAGACCGTCGATCCGGGGGAGGATCCGACGGTCTGATTCAGGAAGAGTGGTCAGTATAGCAGAACAGGCCGGGCGCTTGTCGATCAGGCGGTGACCCAGAGCACCACGGCGTCCTCTTCACTGGTGGAGATCAGGGCATGACCCATCTCGCAGTCGTAGTAGGCGCTGTCGCCCTCGCCGAGATCGATCGGCTCGTAAAACTCGGTGAAGAAGCGGATGCTGCCGGACAGCACGTAGAGCAGTTCTTCGCCGTCGTGGCGCACCCAGTCTCCATAGTCCTCGAAGCTGCGCGCCCGTACCCGTGTCTTGTACGGGATCATCTTCTTGTTGGTCAACTGGGTGGCCAGCATCTCGTGTTCATAGGTCGGAGTGGGGTGGGGCTTGCCCTCGTCGCGACGCGTGATATCCCGTCGGCCCCCGCTGCTGCGGCTCTTGTGCGGCTGGGCGAACAGCTGAGGAATATCGATGCCAAGGCCCTTCACGAGCTTCTGCACGGCACTGAAGGTCGGAGAAATCTGTTCGTTCTCGATCTTCGAAAGGGTCGAGCGGGCGAGGCCCGTGCGCTTGCTGGCTTCTTCCAGGGTCAGGTTCTGGCTGAGGCGGATCTCACGTACGCGCTTGCCCAGCTGGAGTGGTTCCACCAGGGCTTCATGGCTGGCGCGATTGACCTGCAGCTCCTGCTTTTCCTTCTGCTCCTGCAGGAAATGGGGTTGGTCGGTCATGGTCAAACTCCTGATTGCCGTTCGGCGCTGAGCGCTGAAGGCGCATCCGTCGGTGGCCACCCGTGTCGATACCAAAGGCTGAGGGCGGAACTCAGATGACTGAAAATTGAATGGATATGTACCCGATACTACACAAGGCCCCCGAAGTTGAAAAGAAAGGCAAAAATGGCCGTATGGGGAAATGTCAGGCGATATAAGTTTCCTATAGGAAATTTTTTGTTGAATCATGGAAATGCTATTGCTAGTCTTGGTTCATCGACGATCAGACTCCTATCCTTAATACAGTAGCGGGCGTCGATAGTCTGGACGCTGAGCGAAGTCCGGCGCTCAGGCGGGTCGATAGTGTTTGGGCGCTATTAGCGATGAAACGACGGGAGGCATGCAATGGCATTGAGTATCTTTGATCTGTTCAAGATCGGCGTGGGGCCCTCGTCTTCCCATACTGTCGGTCCGATGGTGGCGGCCAATCGCTTCCTGGCGGAGCTGCGAGAGCGCGGCGACCTGGAGCGGGTTGCCGGCCTGCGGGTGAGTCTTTTCGGTTCCCTGGCGATGACCGGCAAGGGACACGCGACCGATGTTGCCGTCATGATCGGATTGCTTGGCGAAAGGCCGGATCAGGTCGAAGCCGGGCGCATACCGGATTATATCGATGCCATCCGATCCGGTGGCAAGTTGATGTTGGGTGGTGAGCGCGAGATTCCGTTCGCCGAAGATACCCATCTGAAATTCCATTTCGGCGAATCCTTGCCCAAGCATCCCAACGGCATGCGATTCGAAGCCCTGGACCGCGCCGGGCTGATTTTCTACGGCAACGTCTACTATTCGGTGGGTGGCGGCTTCGTTCTCAGCGACGCCGAAGCCAACGACCAGGGGCGTGGTGCCGAGGATGCGACCATCACGCAGCCTTACCCGTTCCGCAATGCCGCCGAGCTGGTCGAAAAGGCCGAGCAGGCAAGTCTGACCATCGCCGAGCTGGTGCTCGAAAACGAGCGCATGCGACATTCGGACCAGGAGATCCACGAGGGCCTGCTGAAGATCTGGCAGGTCATGGACGAGTGCATTCGCAAGGGCTGTGAGCACAGCGGCGAGCTGCCCGGCGGTCTGCATATCAAGCGCCGCGCCCACGATCTGTGGCAGGAGCTGGTCAATCACCCCGAGCGCAGCCTGCAGGATCACCTGACGGTGATGGACTGGGTCAACCTCTATGCCATGGCGGTCAACGAGGAAAATGCGGCCGGTGGGCGCGTCGTTACGGCGCCGACCAACGGTGCGGCCGGGGTGATCCCGGCGGTGCTGGCCTACTATGACCGCTTTATTCCGGGCAGCAATATCGACGGCGTCAAGACGTTCCTGATCACCGCGGCGGCGATCGGCATGCTGTACAAGCAGAACGCCTCGATTTCGGCGGCCGAGGTCGGCTGTCAGGGCGAGATCGGCGTGGCCTGTTCGATGGCGGCCGGCGCGCTCTGTGCGGTGCTGGGCGGCACCATCAGGCAGGTCGAAAACGCCGCCGAGATAGGCATGGAGCACAATCTGGGCCTGACCTGCGACCCCATCGGCGGCCTGGTGCAGGTGCCCTGTATCGAACGCAACACCATGGGCGCGATCAAGGCGATCAACGCCGCGCGTCTGGCCCTGCGCGGTACCGGCGAACATCATGTGTCGCTGGACAGTGTTATCGAGACCATGCGCCAGACCGGCCTCGACATGCAGGACAAGTACAAGGAAACCTCGACCGGCGGTCTCGCCGTCAATGTGGTGGCCTGCTGACCGGGCCGCCTGTTATCGCCATTCACGCAACAAGAGAATAACGAGCCATGAGCAAGCGAGATCTATACCAGGACGCTGTCAGCGCGGCGTTTTTCACCCAGGATCTGAGCGCTGCCGATCCGGCCCTGCAGGCCGCGGTCGACGAGGAGTTCAGCCGTCAGGACAGCCAGATCGAGCTGATCGCCTCGGAGAACATCGTCTCCAAGGCGGTGATGCAGGCCCAGGGCACCGTGCTGACCAACAAGTATGCGGAAGGCTATCCGGGGCGTCGCTATTACGGTGGCTGCGAATTCGTCGACAAGGCCGAGGCGCTGGCGATCGATCGCGCGAAGGAGCTGTTTGGCTGCGCGTTCATCAACGTCCAGCCCCATTCCGGCGCCCAGGCCAACGGCGCCGTGATGCTGGCGCTGCTGCAGCCGGGCGACACCGTCCTGGGCATGTCACTCGATGCCGGCGGTCACCTGACCCATGGCGCCCGTCCGGCGTTGTCCGGCAAGTGGTTCAATGCGGTGCAGTACGGCGTATCGCCCGAAACCCAGCGCATCGACTATGACGCCGTCGAGCAGCTGGCCGTCGAGTCGCAGCCGAAACTGATCATCGCCGGCGGTTCCGCGATCCCGCGTCAGCTCGATTTCAAGCGTTTCCGCGCTATCGCCGACAGGGTGGGGGCCTACCTGATGGTCGATATGGCCCATATCGCCGGTCTGGTCGCCACCGGTGCCCATCCGAGCCCGCTGCCCCATGCCCATGTCGTGACCACCACCACCCACAAGACCCTGCGCGGTCCCCGTGGCGGCATGATCCTCAGCAACGATCTGGAGATCGGCAAGAAGATCAACTCGGCGGTGTTCCCGGGCTTGCAGGGCGGCCCCCTGATGCACGTCATCGCCGCCAAGGCGGTGGCCTTCGGTGAGGCGCTCAGGCCGGAGTTCAAATCCTATATCGAACGGGTGGTCGAGAATGCCCGGGTACTGGCCGAAGTGATGGTCGAGCGCGGCTGCGACATCGTGACCGGCGGCACCGATACCCATCTGATGCTGGTCGACCTTCGGCCCAAGGGGCTCAAGGGCAACCAGGTCGAGGATGCCCTCGAGCGTGCCGGTATCACCTGCAACAAGAACGGCATCCCGTTCGACCCGGAAAAGCCGATGGTCACCTCCGGCATCCGTCTCGGCACGCCGGCCGGTACCACCCGCGGCTTCGGCACCGGGGAGTTCCGCCTGATCGGCAATCTGATCAACGACGTGCTTGACGGCCTGGTGCAGCAGCCCGAGGGCAATGCCGAAGTCGAGTCCCGCGTGCGCGCCGAGGTCAATGCGCTCTGCGCCCGCTTCCCGCTTTATCGCTAAGCGTTGAACGGCCGATGCGGGGCTGCTGCTGCGGCTCCCGCAGGCCCGATATTACCTGCCAGAAGGAATTCGAAATGAACAAAGCTCCGTCCAGCCTGAAATTTACTGCATCTCACGAATGGGTACTGGATAATGGCGACGGCACCGTGACCGTCGGCATCACCGACCACGCCCAGGAGCTGCTCGGCGATGTGGTTTTCGTCGAGCTGCCGGAAGTCGGCCGCGAGGTCGCCAGGGGCGAGGAATTCTCGCTGGTCGAGTCGGTCAAGGCGGCGTCCGACATCTATGCCCCGGTTTCCGGCGAGGTGATCGCCGTCAACGAGGCGCTGGAAGAGGCGCCCGAGACCCTGAACGAATCGGCCTATGAAGACGGCTGGATCGCGAAGCTGAAACTCAGCGATGCGTCGGAACTCGACGAGATGCTGGATGCGGACGCCTACCAGGCCACGGTTGCGGAAGAGGGCTGATCCCACTGTCCCCGGATCAGCGTTCTCGCAAAACGCGGGGTTGCCGGCGTGCACCCCGCACTTATTGAACAAGTTGCAGGCGCCGCCCGGCGGAGCCTGCACAGAGCACACAGGTTAGCGTTATGGCTGTTGAATCCCGTACCTTGACAGAACTCGAACAGCGCACGGACTTTACCCGGCGCCATATCGGCCCCGATGCGGCCGAGCAGCAGGCGATGCTGGAGACCCTGGGCGTCGGCTCGGTGGACGAACTGATCCGCCAGACCGTGCCGGACAGCATCCGCCTGGACGATGCCCTGAGCATGGCCGACGGCGAAACCGAGGTGCAGGCGCTGTCCTATCTGCAGGCGCTGGCGCGCAGGAACAGGGTCAACAAGTCATATATCGGGACCGGCTACCACAACACCCTGGTGCCGAACGTCATCCTGCGCAACGTGCTCGAAAACCCGGCCTGGTATACCGCCTATACGCCGTACCAGCCCGAGATCGCCCAGGGCCGCCTGGAGGCGCTGCTGAACTTCCAGCAGCTGGTGATGGATCTGACCGGTATGGATCTGGCGAACGCCTCGTTGCTCGACGAAGCCACCGCCGCGGCCGAGGCGATGACGCTGTGCAAGCGTTCGAACCGCAAGAAGAGCAACACCTATTTCGTCGCCGATGACGTCCATCCGCAGACCATCGACGTCATCCGCACCCGTGCCGAATACTTCGGCTATGAGGTCGTCGTGGCATCGCCCGAAGAACTCGACCAGCACGACGTTTTCGGTGTGCAGCTGCAGTACCCCGGCACCTGTGGCGACATCACCGATATCAAATCGATCATCGGTAACGCCAAGGCCCAGCAGGCGATGGTCGCCGTTGCGGCCGACCCGATGGCGCTGGTGCTGCTGAAATCGCCGGGCGAACTGGGCGCCGACGTGGTGCTGGGATCGGCCCAGCGCTTCGGCGTGCCGATGGGCTTCGGCGGCCCGCACGCGGCCTTCTTCGCCGCCAGTGACAAGCTCAAGCGTTCGGTACCGGGGCGCATCATCGGCGTCTCCGTCGATGCCCGCGGCAACCAGGCGCTGCGCATGGCGATGCAGACCCGTGAACAGCATATCCGTCGCGAGAAGGCGACTTCCAACATCTGTACCGCCCAGGCGCTGCTGGCGAACATGGCAAGCTTCTATGCCGTCTACCACGGTCCGGACGGGCTCAAAACCATCGCCGAGCGCATCCACCGTCTCACCGCCATTCTGGCCAAGGGCCTTGCGGACAAGGGGTTCGCGCCGAACGGGACCTATTTCGATACCCTGACCCTGGCGGTCGGCGAGCAGCAGGGCGCGATCTATCAGCGCGCGCTGGAGGCCGGCTGCAACCTGCGCCTGGTTGGCGATGACCGCATCGGTATCAGCCTGGACGAGACCACCACCGCGGCCGACGTGGCCGAGCTGTTCGACATCATTCTGGGCGAAGGCCATGGCCTCGACGTTGCCGCGATCGACACCCGCATCGTCGGCGGCGGCGCCACCGGCATCCCTGTCGACATGCGCCGCGAGGATGCGATCCTGACGCATCCGACCTTCAACAGCTATCACAGCGAGACCGAGATGCTGCGTTACATGAAGCAGCTCGAGAACAAGGACTACTCGCTGGTACACGGCATGATCCCGCTGGGCTCCTGCACCATGAAGCTCAACGCCACCGCCGAGATGATTCCGATCACCTGGCCGGAATTCGCCAACATCCACCCGTTTGCGCCGGCCGATCAGACCGAGGGCTATCGCCAGATGCTGGTCGAGCTCGAGCAGATGCTGGTCGAGATCACCGGCTACGACAACGTCTCGATGCAGCCGAACTCCGGTGCCCAGGGTGAATACGCGGGGCTGCTGGCGATCCGCAAGTACCAGGAGTCGATCGGTGAAGGTCATCGCAACATTTGCCTGATTCCGTCTTCCGCCCACGGTACCAACCCGGCATCGGCCGCAATGATGGGCATGAAGGTCGTGATCGTCGAGTGCGATGCGAACGGCAACGTCGATGTGGCCGACCTGCGCGCCAAGGCGGAGCAGCACAGCGCCGACCTCAGCACCCTGATGATCACCTACCCGTCGACCCACGGCGTCTTTGAGCAGGAGATTGTCGAGATCTGCGAGATCGTGCACAGGCACGGCGGTCAGGTTTACATGGACGGCGCCAACATGAATGCCCAGGTGGGTCTGTCGAAGCCCGGCCTGATCGGCTCCGACGTGTCCCATCTGAACCTGCACAAGACCTTCGCCATTCCGCACGGCGGTGGCGGTCCGGGCATGGGGCCGATCGGCGTCAAGAGCCACCTGGCACCCTTCCTGCCGGGTCATGCGGTCAGCCCGGTGCCGGGTCTGGACAACCAGAACGGCGCCGTCTCGGCCGCGCCTTTCGGTTCCGGCGCGATCCTGCCGATCAGCTATATGTATGTCCGCATGCTCGGCAAGTCCGGGCTGAAGAAATCGACCGAAATCGCGATTCTCGGCGCCAACTACCTGGCAGAGAAACTGGCTGCGCATTACCCGATCCTGTACCGCGGTCGGAACGACCGGGTGGCGCACGAGTGCATCGTCGATATCCGCCCGATCAAGGAGGCATCCGGCGTTTCCGAGGAGGATATCGCCAAGCGCCTGATGGATTACGGCTTCCATGCCCCGACGATGTCGTTCCCGGTGGCCGGTACCCTGATGATCGAGCCGACCGAGTCGGAATCCAAGGCCGAGCTGGACCGCTTCGTCGAGGCGATGGTGCAGATTCGAGCCGAGATCAGCCGTGTCCAGGCGGGGAGTGGAGCGCGGACAACAATCCGCTGCATCACGCGCCGCACACCCAGGCGGACCTGGTCGGCGACTGGGATCGCCCCTACGGCCGCGACGAGGCGGTGTTCCCGACCGAGGCGACCCGTCGCAGCAAGTTCTGGCCGGCGTCGAACCGGATCGATAACGTCTATGGCGATCGAAACTTTATCTGCTCCTGCCCGTCGGTCGATGCTTACCGCGAAGACTGACCAGCCACCGGGCCGGTGCACATCGGCCCCTGCCGCAGCTGCCGCGGGTCAAGGCGGCTGTGGCGTTACCCCCGACCGTCGCTCCCGACGGTTGCTTGAGGCTAGATTGCACTTTGCGGGCGCCTTTGGGCGCCCCTTTTCCCCTTGTGCGATACCCGGTACCTGGCCGTTTCTGCTGTCGACGCTTATGCTTTTCCTGATCTTTGTCGGATGGTAGGCATCGTTGGCGGTTGAAATGCAGACAAAACGGGACATAACACGCATCCTGATCATGGGCGCGGCCGGCCGCGACTTTCACAATTTCAATCAGGTATATCGCGACGACCCCGGCAGTCGGGTGGTTGCCTTTACCGCCAGCCAGATCCCAAGGATCGAGGGCCGGCGCTACCCTCCGTCGCTGGCAGGGCCTCTTTACCCGAACGGAATTCCGATCGTCGACGAGGCGGGACTGCTTGATCTGTGTCGTGACGAGAAGATCGACCAGGTGGTCTTTGCCTATAGCGATGTCAGCTACGACCAACTGATGCACGCAGCCTCGATACCGCTGTCGCAGGGCGCCGACTTCCTGTTGCTGGGACCGGATCGCACCATGCTGCAGGCAGAGGTCCCGGTGATTGCCGTCTGTGCGGTCAGAACCGGCTGCGGCAAGTCGCCGGCCACGCGCTGGCTGGCCGCGCGCCTGAAGGCCAGGGGCTGCGGGTCGCGGTCATCCGTCATCCGATGCCCTATGGCGATCTCGAACGTCAGGCGGTACAGCGCTTCGCGACCCGGGCCGATCTGCTCGCCGCCGACTGCACGGTCGAGGAGCGCGAGGAGTACGAGCCTCATCTGGCCCTGGGTACCGTCGTCTATGCCGGTGTCGATTATGAGCGCATCCTGGCCGAGGCGCAGCGGCAGGCGGACATCATCCTCTGGGATGGCGGCAACAACGATTTTTCCTTTATCCGTCCCGATCTGCATCTGGTGCTGGTCGATCCACTGCGCCCCGGCAACGAGACCAGTCACTATCCGGGCGAAGCGGTGCTGCGCATGGCCGATGTGGTGGTGGTGTCGAAGGTCGATTCGGCGTCCGATGCCGATATCCAGGCCGTCAGCGAAAACGCCCGCAGGCTCAATCCGGCGGCGCCCGTCGTGCGCGGGGCCTTGCCGGTGACCCTCGATGATCCCGAAGCGGTACGGGGAAAAAGGGTGCTGGTGGTCGAGGATGGTCCCACCATCACCCACGGGGGCATGGCCTATGGTGCCGGGTTCGTCGCGGCTTCGGCAGTCCAGGCGGCCGAGATCGTCGATCCACGGACGAGCGCTCCGGATGCGATCGCCGCCATTTATGCTCAGTACCCGCATATAGGCCCGGTTCTGCCGGCGATGGGCTATTATCCGGACCAGCTCGCGGCGCTGCAGCAGGCGATCAACGCGGCCGATGTCGATGTCGTGGTGGCAGCGACGCCGTGCGACCTGGGGGGCCTTATCGAAATCCACAGGCCGCTGGTACGGGCCCGCTACGAATTCGTCGAGGCCGGCGAGCCGGCACTCGGTGCGCTGGTCGATCAGTTTCTGGAAAGCTTCAGTCCCGGCTGATCTGGGTGCCGGCCGTTCCGTCGAGCAGGGACCGGGCATCCTTCAACTGACCGATGGCGGCGATGCCGCCGGTCTGTTCGACGAAGTCGCAGGCCGCCGCCACTTTCGGTGCCATCGAACCCGGCGCAAAACCGAGCTGGCGCAATTGCCGGGGCGAGCTGCGTCGAATAGCCCGCGCCCGGGGTTCGGCCCAGTGATCGTAGACGGCATCGACGTCGGTCAGCAGCAGCAGGGCGTCCGCACCGAGCTGGCGGGCCAGCAGCGAGCTTGCCAAGTCCTTGTCGATCACCGCCTCGACACCCACCAGGCTGCCGTCCGGACGGCTGACAACCGGAATGCCGCCTCCGCCGGCGCAGATGACGGTCACCCCTGGCGCATCAGCAGGTCGATCACCGCCAGTTCGAGAATTCTCTGCGGACGGGGCGAGGCCACGACGCGGCGATAACGGGACCCGTCTGGAGCGAAGCGCCAGCCCCGGTCGCGGGCGATCTGATCGGCATCGGTACGGTTGTAGACGGGACCTATGGGTTTGGTCGGGTGGTGGAAGGCGGGATCTTTCGGGTCGACCTCGATCTGGGTCAGTAGGGTCGCCACCGGTTGCCCGGAGGGCAGCCGGTTCTGCAGCTCCTGCTCGATGAGGTAGCCGATCATGCCCTCGGTTTCGGCATCGAGCATATCCAGCGGATACCGATGCTCGGCACTCGCATTCTGAAGTGCCAGCAGTCCGACCTGGGGGCCGTTGCCATGGGTGATGACCAGTTGATGCTTCAGCGCCAGCGGTGCCAGGGCCTCGGCGGCGATGGCGACATTCTGCCGCTGGTTGTCGGCGCTCAGGGACTGGCCCCGCTGCAGCAGGGCGTTTCCGCCAAGGGCTATGAGAATGCGCATGGAGCCTCCACGTCTGTCGGCTCACTCAAGCATAGTCGCCCGATGACGCCTTCAGCGCATCCGGTGCCGCGGCAGCGCCAGCAGGTTACCGCCGAGAAAGAAGCCAACCCCCTTGAGGGTATTTTCGACCGGGTGAGCCGGGCGACTTCAATTTAGCCCAGCAACGCGACCAGTTCGTCGACGTCGGCCACCTTGCCTTCGACCAGGACGTCGTCGTCGATTGAAAGTGCCGGGGTCCGCATGACGCCGGCATCGATGATGCGGGTGACGTCGGTGATTTTCTCCAGTTCGTAGTCGAGTCCCAGCGTCGTTGCAGCCGCTTCGACATTGGCGGCCAGTTGCTGGCATTTGGCGCAACCGCTGCCGTAGATTTTGAGCTTCATAGCCTTCTCCGTTCCGTTCGTTTACCAGAGGTTACCGTAGATAAAGCCGGTCAGGGTCGCCATCAGGACCACCAGGACGCAGTAGACGACCGTCTTGCCGGTGCCGAGTATGGTGCGTATCACCAGCATGTTCGGCAGCGAAAGCGCAGGTCCGGCAAGCAGCAAAGCCAGTGCAGGACCTTTGCCCATGCCGGAACCGAGCAGGCCCTCGACAATCGGGACTTCGGTCAGGGTCGAAAAATACATGAAGGCGCCGAGCAGTGACGCCAGCAACGTCGAGATCAGCGAGTTGTCGCCCACCGCCAAGCTGACCCACTGGGAGGGGATCAGGCCTTCGTATCCCGGGCGGCCCAGCAGGAGGCCGGCGATAAAGACGCCGCCAAGCAGCAGCGGCAGTATCTGCCGGGCGAAGTCCCAGGTCTGGGTGGCCCATTCCCGGTCTTCGTCGCGCGTGATGGCGATCGCCATGATGCCGAGGATGCCGATGGCGAACGGCAGCTCCGGCAGTCCCGGGGTCAGCAGGGCCGCGAGGACGATGGCAATGCCCAGGCCCAGCAGCGGGCGCACGGGCCAGTTCCAGCGCCGGACCAGCAGGAGTGCAAAGAGCAGAGCCAGTACGACCGTAATCGGCCATTTCCAGCGGAAAACAGTCATCCAGGCATTGCTGTCGGCAGCGGCCCAGTTGGCGAATACCAGGATACCGATCATCAAACCGAAAAAGGCCATCACCGAGGTTATCGGCTTGCCGTCTTCCACAGTGCCGAATCCGCGGCTCGATCCCCGGGCGCGTTCGGCCTCTTCGCGGCGATAGATCAGGTGCATGATCGTGCCGATCACCAGTGCGAAGAGGATGGCGCCCACGGCGCGGGCAATTCCCAGTTCAGCGCCCAGTACCTTGGCGGTGACGACAATGGCCATCACATTGATCGCCGGACCGGAATAGAGAAAGGCGATCGCGGCACCGAGGCCGGCGCCCCTTTTGTAGATACCTCCGAACAGCGGCAGCACGGTACAGGAACAGACGGCGAGCAGGGTGCCCGAAACGGAGGCGACGCTGAACGCCACCGGCTTCGATGCCTCCGGACCCAGAAAGCGCATCACCGAACCCTGGCTGATGTAGACCGCCATGGCGCCAGCGATCAGAAAGGCCGGCAGCAGGCAGAGGATCACGTGTTCCTGGGCATACCAGTGGGTCAGGCGCACCGCCTCGAGCAGCGCGTTGTCGAAGCGCGCATTGCCTGCCGGCAACAGGTAGATCGCCAGGAAGGCCGCAACCATGATCAGCAGTAGCTGAGCCTGTCTCGGGCTCTGGTGGTAGAGCGACAAAAGTCGGGCGTACATGTGGCTCTCCTCGCAGGATCCTATGATCATAGGCGAAACGGGCGATCCTCTCTTGACCTCTATCAATAGCCTGGATTGTGGCCGTATCCGCATCTCGCCTGGTCAGCGACTGATTCGCGACGGCTGTTGGCCTATAATCGCGGCCTTACTCCGAAACGACTGCGCGCAGGGACAAAGATGAAACGCAAGCCGCTACTGGCCCTGGTCACCGGTATCGCATTGGTGTTTGCGGCGCTGCTGCTGTATCCGTCACGCCAGACCGACGAGCGATTCAGCCACGCCGTCTCAGCCGAGGGAAACGAAGTTTTCGAATTCGGCAGTCCGATGGCGCCGGCCCTGCCTGAAGACATCCGGCAGGCCGATGACCTGGCCGGTCTGCTGGAACGGCTCGGGCTGCAGGGCTTCGCCGGCGAAATCGCCGTCAACCCGCCCGAGGGCGGCGGCTTCCGTTGGCGGGACGGGCGCGGCTGGGAAATCAGAGTCTTCGCCAAGCAATGCGACGACGGCCTTGCCTGTGTCGATCGGGTCGAGATCCGGCCCGACGGCGAAACCCGGCTGCGCAATATCGATGCCGCCGATGCGCGAGCCCGGCTGGTCAGCGCGGCGGACTACGAGGCCTGGCCCTTCACAGTGGCGATGGCCGTGATTCGCTGCCAGCCGCCCAGCGCCGTAACCCTGCGCACTCCGGACGGCCTCTATGCACTCAATGGTCAGGGGCGCACGGAGAATACCCTCGAAGTCGACGCTATCCTGCGCGAGCATCCGCAGCGCCCCGGGGCCAGGATGCCCTATGGACCGGTGTTTTTCGATGCGATGGCGCTGTGCGACTGAGCTCAAGCTGCAAAGCCGCGACCGTCGCTCAGTCGTCGAAGCCGCCGGTGGTTTCGTGCCATAAGGCGTTGATGATGCCGAAGCTGCAGGCCAGCAGCACCCCCAGTAGCCAGGCGAAATACCACATATTCGTCTTCTCAATAAAGGTTATGTGAATCCTCGGCGATCTGCCGGGTGTCGAGTCGGCGCCACATCTTGACGTAGCACCAGAGGGTGTAGCCGAGCACGACGGGTACCAGCACCGCCGCCACCGCGGTCATGATCCCCAGCGTCAGCGGGCTCGAGGCCGCATCCCAGAGCGTCAGACTGGCCGCCGGCTGCAGGCTCGACGGCATGACGAAGGGAAACATCGCAAAACCCGAGGTCAGGATGGTGCCGGTGATCGCCAGGCTGCTGCCGAGGAAGGTCAGGACGCCCGCACTTTGCAGCGCCGCCAGCAGCGCCAGCAGACCTCCGGCCAGTCCCAGCAGCGGCGCGGCCATCATCCAGGGGTACAGGCCGTAGTTGGCCAGCCAGCCGCTGTTGTCCTGCAGCACTGTCTTGTCGAGCGGATTGAGCCGCGCACCCAAATCGAGCCCCGGCGCCAGCCGGTAACCGTCGAGGCCGAAGCTGACCCAGCCCCCGCCAGCGCGAAGGCGACCAGGAAAGCCAGCGCGCACCAGGCGGCGGCGCGCCGGGCGTTCTCCCGGACCCGGTCGGAGCACCGCAACATCAGCCAGCCGGCACCCTGCAGCGTGATCATCGACAGGCTGACGACCCCGACCAGCAGCCCCAGCGGGTTGAGCAGCCCCCAGAAGGAACCCTGGTAGCTCGGGCGCAGGAAATCGTCCAGCAGCAGCGGCACGCCCTGCAGCAGGTTGCCGAAGGCGACGCCGAACACCAGTGCCGGCACCAGTCCGCTGGCAAAGAGCGCCCAGTCCCAGCTGCTGCGCCAGCGGGGATCCTCGAGCTTGCTGCGGTAATCGAAGCCGACCGGGCGGAAGAAGAGGGCGAAGAGTACCAGCAGCATGGCCCAGTAGAATCCGGAGAAGGCGGCCGCATAGACCATCGGCCAGGCGGCGAACAGGGCCCCGGCGGCCGTGATCAGCCAGACCTGGTTGCCTTCCCAGTGCGGTGCCACGCTGTTGATGACGACGCGTCTTTCTTCATCGCTACGGGCCACCAGTGGCAGCAGGATGGCGGCGCCGAGATCGAAGCCGTCGGTCAGGGCGAAACCGATCAGCAGCACGCCGATCAGAACCCACCAGATCAGTTTGAGGCTTTCGTAATCAAGCATGGGTGCGCCCTCCTAGTCATGGGCCGGCTGTTCGAAGTGATAACGGCCGGTATGCAGCACACTAGGGCCGAGACGGGCGAAGCGGATCATCAGATAAAGCTCCACCGCCAGCAGGGCGGTGTAGAACACCATCAGGGCCGTTAGGGAGGCGATGACATCGCCGGGCGCGAGGGCCGAGGCGGCCAGTCGAGTAGGTAAAACTTCGCCGATGGCCCATGGCTGATGTCCGTATTCGGCGACGAACCAGCCGGTTTCGGAGGCGATCCAGGGCAGCGGCAGGCTGAACAGCGCCCATTTCAGCAGCCGGGGGCGGTGCTCCATGTCTAGTCTGGTACTGGCCCAGAAGGCGGCGGAAAACAGCGCCAGCATCAGAAAGCCGCTGGCGATCATGACGCGGAAGCTCCAGAACAGCGGCGCGACCCGTGGAATGGTATCGACGGCGGCCTGGCGGATCTGGTCGTCGCTGGCATCGACGACCGCCTCGGTATGGCGCTTGAGCAGCAGGCCGTAACCGAGATCCTCGATCACCTCGGCGAAGGCCGCCCTGTTTTCCGGCGTATCCTGGCCGCTGCGCAGCTGCTGCAGCAAATCGTAGGCGACGATGCCGCTGCGGATGCGGATTTCGTGCAGCTTGATCAGATCCTTGAGGCCCAGTACCTCCTCATCGACCGAACGGGTCGCGATCAGGCCCAGTAGCCAGGGGATCTTGACCGCATACTCGGTGGTCATGGTTTCCTGGTCCGGAAATCCGAACAGCGTGAAACCGGCCGGCGCATCCTGGGTCTCCCACTGGGCCTCGATCGCCGCCAGCTTGACCTTCTGCACATCGCCGAGTTCGTAGCCGGACTCGTCGCCGAGCACGATCACCGACAGGATCGAGGCCAGTCCGAAGGCCGAGGCGATGGCGTAGGAACGGCGGGCGAAGGGCAGGTCGCGCTTCTTCGACAGGTAGTAGCTTGAGATCGCCAGCACGAAAATAGCTCCGGTGACGTAGCCGGCGGCGACGGTATGGACAAACTTGACCTGGGCCACCGGGTTGAAGAACAGCTCGCCGAAACTGGTCATCTCCATGCGCATGGTGGTGACGTTGAACGCGGCGCCGACCGGGTTCTGCATCCAGCCATTGGCGATCAGGATCCAGAGTGCCGATAGACTGGCTCCGATCGCGACCAGCCAGGTGACCAGCAGATGCTGGTTCTTGCTTAGCCGTTGCCAGCCGAAAAAGAACAGGCCGACAAAGGTCGATTCGAGGAAGAAAGCGACCAGGCCCTCGATCGCCAGCGGGACGCCGAAGACGTCGCCGACGTAATGGGAAAAATAGGACCAGTTGGTACCGAACTGGAATTCGAGCGTCAGGCCGGTGGTGATGCCCAAGACGAAGTTGATGCCGAATAGCTTGCCCCAGAACTGGACCATGTCCCTGTAGACCTGCTTGCCGGTCATTACATAAACCGATTCCATGATCGCCAGCAGAAAAGAAAGTCCGAGGGTCAGGGGCACGAACAAAAAGTGGTACATCGCCGTGAGAGCGAATTGCAGGCGGGAAAGGTCGACCGCGGCTTCCGAGATCATCGGCCAATCTCCTTGGGTTGGGGTGGCGGAGCGACATTGCCAGGTACGCTCAGCAGCCGCTCTTCCGTCAGGCGGGTGCCGTCTACCGGGATGGTCGGCGCATCGAACCAGACGGCCTTGATGCCAAACAGAATCGCCATCTTGACGATCAGGATCAGGCTGATCTCGATCGCGAAGCCCGAGCGCTTCCAGCGCCGTCGAATAACAGTGGACTCATCTTTGATCATCGAGCTTTCCGTCACGGGCGCGAAGACCTCTGTTGCGCCTATATTAGACTGGTCTAAATCCTCAAGTGGTCTGGATATGCCATTGGAGGATGACAGAACCCTGAACAGAGGGCTCGGTCATCCGGATTCCCGCTTGCTGCGTTCTTTCACTCGCGGCGGCGTTTCAGGATTCTCGTATCCGGTGATCATCAGTTTGATCAGGCTGAAAACCGTATCGACCATGGTCGCCATCTAGACAAGAGCGATGACGAAGATCAGCACCAGGAAGGCCGTGGCGGTATGCACTAGCGCCCCCGGTTCAGTGTCAGTCTGGCCATTCCCAGCGTTTGCCACTGCGTGCGCCATTGATTGTAGAACAGGTAGAGCAGGCCCGAGACCCAGACTCTGTGTCGAGGAATGACGATCGAAAGACAGGTCCTGCGACGTTTACGAAAAATTTACAGTGGGCTCCCGTTTTGCCAATCGAATCTTTACGCCTGCTGATGAACAATGGAAGCATCGATGGAAGGGATGTCGATCATGTTCAGATTGTTCAAGCCGGTTCTCTATGTCTGCGGGCTGCTGGCACTGTTGATGACCGGTCTTATGCTGCTTCCAGCCCTGATCGGCTGGTGGCGCGGGGATACGGAAACCCTGGCCTTTCTGGAGTCGGCCCTGGTAACGGGGCTCACCGGTGTCCTGCTGGTGGTCGGCTGTCGCTCGAGAGACTTTTCTCTGGCGCCGCGCCAGCTCTATCTGCTCACCAGCTTCAGCTGGGTTCTGCTGTCCGTCGCCGGCGCGTTGCCCTGGTATTCGGCCATGCCAATATCGGCTTTACCGATGCCATCTTCGAGGCCATGTCGGGTATCACTACCACCGGCTCGACGATCCTCAGCGGGCTCGAGAGACTGCCGCACAGCCTGCTGCTGTGGCGCGCCCTGCTGCAGTGGATCGGCGGCCTCGGCGTGATCGGCATGGCGGTCTCGATCCTGCCGTTCCTGCGAGTCGGCGGCATGCGGCTGTTCCAGACCGAATCCTCGGACTGGTCCGACAAATCCCTGCCGCGTCTGGCGCATCTGGCACGGTCGTTGTTCTTTGTCTATGCGCTGATTACCCTGGCCTGCATTCTGAGTTACTGGCTCAATGGCATGACGCTCTTCGATGCGGTCAGTCATGCACTGACCACCGTTTCGACCGGCGGTTACGCCACCGATGACCGGTCGATGGGCCGCTTCGACAACAGCATGCTTTGGATCTCGACGCTGTTCATGCTGCTCGGCGGCATGCCCTTCGTTCTCTTTATCCGCTTCATCTCCAAACCCTCGCTCGGGGCCCTGGCCGATGATCAGGTGTTTGCCTTCCTGGTCATCGTGGCGGGGCTCAGCCTCTGTCTCGGCATCTATTTGATTGCCAGCGGTCAGTACGAACCGTACGATGCCCTGACTCAGGCCGCCTTCAATATCACCTCGGTGATCACCACCACCGGTTTTGCCTCGGCCGACTACAGCCTCTGGGGAGGCTTCAGTCTGGCGCTGTTCTTTTTCGTTACCTTTATCGGAGGCTGTTCCGGGTCGACTAGCGGTGGTATGAAGATATTTCGTTTTCAGCTGTCGTACCTGTTCCTGCACCGTCAGATCAAGATGCAGGTGCACCCGCGCGGGCTCTTTTCGATCCGGTTCAATGGCAAGGAGGTGGAGGACGACATCATCTTTTCGGCGGTGGCCTTTTCCTTCCTGTTTTTCATGGCCCTTGTCGTGACGACGCTGCTGCTGGCGATCCTCGGGCTCGACTATGTCACCAGTCTGACCGGCGCCGCGACGGCCCTGACCAACGTCGGTCCGGGGCTTGGGGATATCATCGGTCCGGCCGGCAACTTTTCCTCGCTGCCGGATGCCGCCAAGTGGGTACTCTGTTTTGCGATGCTGCTGGGCCGGCTGGAGCTGCTGAGCCTGATGGTATTGTTCACACCGGTGTTCTGGCGAGGATAGAGGATGCACGATCATTTGAGGGGTTTGTGGCGAGAGTGGGTGTTCGGCCGTGACCGGCTGTCACTGATCCTGCCGTGGCTGTCACCGCTGCTGGTCACGCTGTTGTCCTGGCCGCTGTCGCCATTGCTGCCCAATGCCAATCTGTCGCTGCTCTACCTGGCCGGCGTGCTGCTTACGGCGGTTACCACCCGGGTGCGGCCGGCGCTGATCTGTGCGGTGCTGAGCTTTCTGACCTACAACTTCTTCCATACCGAACCTCGCTTCACGCTTTTCATGATCCACCGCGAGGACATCCTGACGGTGTCGCTGCTGATGCTGGTGGCACTGGTCACCGGTCACCTGGCGGCGAGTCGCAACGAAAAGATCCAGGCGCTGGAGGCGAGCCACCGGTGGAACCTGCACCAGATGGCGCTGGCGCAACAGCTGGCGCTCTGCGTCGACGGGCCCCAGATTCTGCGGACATTGGCGGACCGGCTGCAACAGGATCTGCAGCGGCCTGCCCATCCTTTCTGGATGGACGAGCGCGAAGGGGTGTTGCGGCCGATGCAGCCATTGCCCCGGACGTTCGAGTCGCCGCTGCCCGATGTCGCAAACGCCGCCATGACGGGAGAGGATATCGCGCTGCGACGCGGTGGCAGGCGCTATCAGCTGTATTTCCGTCATGACGGGGCCTGCCAGGGCGTCATTCTGCTCGAGGGCGAAGCCGACCTGCCGCCGCGACTGCTGGAGCGGCTTGACGCCTTCGTGCAACTGACACGACTGGCCTGGAGCAGGGTTCAGCTGGCTCAGACCCTGCAGCGGGAAATTCTGGTCAAGGAGCGTGAGCAACTGCGCTCGGCATTGCTATCATCCATTTCCCACGATCTGCGCACGCCGCTGGCGACCATGATCGGTTCGGTCTCCAGCCTGATCGAGCTGGCCGATGCGCTCGACCCCGCCCAGAAGGTCGAACTGCTGCACAATACCCTGAGCGAGGCGCGGCGCCTGGACGGTTATATTCAGAAGCTGCTGGACATGACCAAGCTGGGGCATGGCGAACTGAAACTGGAGCGGGACTGGGTCGGTCTCGACGATATCCTCAGCGTCGTGATCAAGCGTACCCGGCCGCTGCTGCACTCCGTGCGGCTGCGCCTCGAGGTGCCGCCGGAGCTGCCATTGCTGCATGTACATCCGACTCTGATCGAACAGGCACTGTTCAACGTGGTCGAGAATGCGCTGCGCTATGCACCGCCGGATTCGGAGGTGCTGATCAGGGCCCGGACCGAGAGTCGGCAGATGCATATCGATGTCGGCGATCAGGGGCCGGGCATCCCGGCATCGGCCTGGCTGGATATTTTCGATATGTTCTGCAGCCTGAGCCATGGCGATCAGTATCCGGCCGGTACCGGGCTGGGACTTGCCATCTGCCAGGCAATACTCGGTGCTCACGGCGGCGAGGCGAGGGTGCTGAGCAGCCGCCCCGGCGAGACCCTGATCCGGCTGTCGCTGCCGTTACCCGAATCGACCCTTGCTGACAGGAGTTGCGATGAAACGCATACTGATCATTGACGACGAACCCCAGATCCGTCGCTTCCTCAACATCAGCCTCGGGTCCCAGGGCTACGTCATCATCGAGGCGGAAAACGGGTGCCGGGGGCTCGAGCTGACGGCACTGGAGGCGCCGGACCTGGTGATACTGGACCTCGGGCTGCCCGACCGCGACGGTCAGGAGGTGCTCGAAGCGCTGCGCGACTTTTATCAGGGGCCGGTCATCGTGCTGTCGGTACGCAACAGCGAGCACGAAAAAGTCCGCGCCCTCGATGCCGGCTGCAACGACTATGTCGAAAAGCCCTTTGCCGTCAACGAGCTGCTCGCGCGCATACGTGCCGTTCTGCGCACCTACGACAGTATCGAGGTGCCGCCGGTGGGCTACGATGACGGTTATCTGCAAGTCGATCTGCAGGAGCGCAGTGTCCGGGTGGCCGGCGAGGAGGTCAGGTTTTCGAAGAAGGAGTTCGAGCTGCTCAAGCTCCTGCTGGCCCATCCCGGGCGCGTGCTGACCCAGCAGCAGCTGCTGCGAGAACTCTGGGGGCCGCACCACAGCGAGGACAATCACTATCTGCGCGTCTTCATCGGCCGCCTGCGCAGCAAACTCAACGATGACCCCACCAGTCCCCGGTATATCGAGACCAGAGCAGGGGTTGGCTATCGTTTTCTCGGCAACGGCGACAGTTGACCATGACGAATCCTTTCCCGCTGTCACCGGGCGAATGGCATGGCCTGCGGGCCCTGGCGGCCGGCAAGGATCTGGACGCCGAATGCGATCCCGGTGTGATAGAAAGCCTGAGGTCCAAAGGGCTGCTGGATATTGTCGTGCAGCCGTTGCCGATGTTTCCCTGCCGTCGGCGCTATGCGCTGACGCCGCTGGGGCGCTACCTGCTGCGCGGTCCGGCAGGCGCGGGACGCTGATCAGCGGGTGTCTCTGCTGTGCGATGGTGCCTGGGCAAGGTCCGACTCAGCGTTCGGAGTCGGCCAGACCGTCGAGAGCTTCCGGTGCGGCGGCGGCGCGAAACTCCAGCAGGGTGCGGGTGCCGTCACCGCTGTCGATGCGCAGGCCCCGGTGGGCATCGTCGATGCGTAGTGCGTAGAGCCCGATGGCATCCTCGATCAGAAAGGAGGTTTCGTTGCGTCCTTCGCCCACCGTGACGATGATCTCCGCCCGGTTGCCGTTCGTGCCTTCCCGCACTTCCTGCAGCGGCTGCTCGCCGGTAAAGAGCGCCTTTGGATCAGCCGCACCGGTACCGGCCTGGTGCAGCCTGACCCGCCAGCCGTGGTGCTGGCGGGTGAACTGTTCGCAGAACGACTGCCATTCCGCCTCGGCTATCGCGATGTCCGCCATGGGCTATCTCCAGCACTGTTGCCGTTGTCCCTCTAAGGATAGCGACAGATTGGCCGTCGTCGAGTTCGTCTCAGACCCGGACCGGTCAATGGTGTTTGTGATTGGCGAGCCACTCTTCGGTGCCGCCTTCGTAATCGAAAATTTGCCTGAAACCGGCCTTGTCCAGCTTTTCAGCGGCCTTGGTGGACGCCGGACATTCAAAATTGGCGCAATAAACGACGATTATTCGATCCTTGCCGCCGGCGACCTTTTCGACCGTTTCGGTGAAGTCGTCCGCCTCGTGGGGAATATTGATCGAAGTGCGGATATGCTTTTCGTTGAAGGTTTCCCGGGGCAGTACGTTGATGAGCACGAAGTCCTCGTGATCCGTTTCGTTCATCTGCTCGAGATATTGGCGGGTAATGGATTGCATGTCGTTCTCCCTAGTTGACCTGTGCTACAGCCTTTGGAGAAAGCGATGCAGTTGCGTGACTTTCCGCAAAGGCGGCAAGTCGTCGGGCGATAGGTAAGTCGGGTGCCACCGTCGTTGGCGGATACCTGATCTTGGCCCGTACGGCGTGGGTTCGTATTTAAACTAACGCAGTTGCCAGACCGCTTCCAATGAAGATCTGTACGATTTTTCATCATGGAGCCGTGCCATTGTCGGGAGTCCGGACAGGCTTTTCTATACTTTTACCGGTAATGGGCTGTTGATGGCCGAGTGTTTTCACGGGCAAACCGGTTCGCCAACTCGCTCTGGTCCATTATTGCAAAATCCCATCGCCGAACAGGGGGACGGTATGCTTAGGTCCATTGCCAGTGGATTTCGCTCGGTCCATCTTATTGCAGGCGGGCTGCTGATTCTGCTGATCTTGTCGTTTCTCGTGGACTGGTCCGGCGAGCCGCAGCGAAGTGGCGAAAGCCCACTGGTGGTGCTCAGTGAAGCCGAGGATGCGCAGTGGATTCGCCTGCCGGCTCCTGCCGTGACCGACAGGCTTGACCGCATCTATATGGCAGAATCCGAACCGTTGCGGGCCCAGGTACTGCAAAACCTCGGTGAGTTTCGGGCCGCCTACCAGCAGTTGGCGCCTTCGCTCGAGGTGAGGGTCGCGCCGGGTCTCAAGAGTCGGCAGCGACTGGCCGAACGGCTCGGCGCCGCACTGTCGCACTTTGGCCTGGGCAGGGCGCGGGCCGGTTTCGACCTGGCGCTGCCCGGGCAGGCCCGGCCTGCGATGCTGGCACGATGTTCAGGCAGGGATGCCGAAATCCTCAGGCGCCTGCTGGCAGCGCTGTCGCCCTATCTGGCCGGTGACGTGCTGGTCCAGTTCGACGACAGCCTCAGGATCGACGAGATCGGTCTTTATCTGTTGGGCGAGCCTCGATTCAACGAGGAAGGGGTGGCCATCTTCGGTAATTGGGAATAGCACCTGTCGCCCCGGAACATGCGGCTACCAGCCCATCATTCCACCGTGGCGGAAACTCTGCACCTTTTCCCGCTGCTCCGGCGTCAGGACCTGCTCCATCCGGTTCTGTGTCTCGATGCGGTTCTCGGTCATCTGACGGTGCAGGTCGAACAGTTTCTGCTGCTGTTCGCCGATCGCCTTGGGATCGAGTTCGTCGGCGGAATAAAGTTCGCGCAGGCGGTTATGTTCCTCATGCATCCGGGTCATCAGCGCCCACTGTTTCTCGTGCATCTCGTTCTGAAGGTCCCGCATTTTCTGACGCTGCTCCTTGTCGAGATCGAGCGCCATGCCCGGGCTGCCGAAGCCTTCCATCATGCCGGGGCCCATGCCCATGCCATAGCCTCCCATCATGCCGGGACCCATCCCCATGCCATAGCCGCCCATCATGCCATGGCCGCCGTAGCCGCCGCCCATCATCGGCCCGCCCATGCCGTACTGGCCGTGGGCGAGGGCCGCGGGTGCCGTGACCACGGCGCCAAGCACCAGTGCCAGTCCTGCCGTCTTTGTTTTCAAAGCCTGTATCTTCATTTGCTTCTCCTCGATTACCGTCGCGTTACGCGTTACGTGTCACCTTGCAGAGAATTCGCGGCGGAGTTGGACGTACCCAGATCGATCCCGATAACGGCCATGAGAACCTCCTGCGACCTGTGCCGGTTCTGGATTGTTTCGGTCACCCGCAAGTATAGGCACGAGCCGGGGACTACGTGGCCACGCCAGCCCATCCAACCCTGCCTACACTAAAGATGACAGCGCCGGAATCCGCGTTCATTGATGCAGGTCAGGCCCAGAGGCCCGTACGGCCAATACGCGGGTGGGGCACGGAGGGGATACTTCCGCTCGGAGGATCGAAAATTGTGGTCGCTTTTTCATCATGGCGCCGATATCGGCGTGCGGGGGACCGGCAATACGCCGGCTCGGGCGTTCGAACAGGCCGCCCTGGCGATGACGGCGGTGATCACCGACCCGGCGCAAGTCAGGTGCATTGAAAGCGTCCGGATCGAGTGCGAGGCGCCGGAGCTGGAACTGTTGCTGGCCGACTGGCTCAACGCCCTGGTGTACGAGATGGCGACGCGGCATCTGCTGTTCGGTCGCTTCGAGGTGGAACTGCAGGGGGACCGGCTGCAGGCCTGCGCCTGGGGCGAGCCGGTTGACGTCGAGCGCCATCAGCCGGCGGTCGAGGTCAAGGGTGCGACCTATACCGAACTCGAGGTGCGCGAGGATGCACCGGATCACTGGCATGCCCAATGCGTCGTCGACGTTTAAGTGAATCATTATGAATATCAAAGACTTCAAGCGCATATCTCAATACGAATGGCAGATCGAGCCGGCGGGCAGGATGCGTGTGCCGGGCATCATTTATGCCACCGAGGCGCTGATCGAGGCGATGGACGACAAGGTCCGGGAGCAGGTGGTCAACGTGGCCTGCCTGCCCGGTATCGTCAAGGCGTCCTACGCGATGCCGGATGCCCACTGGGGCTACGGCTTTGCGATTGGCGGGGTGGCGGCCTTCGATGCCGACCGGGACGGCGTGGTCTCGGCCGGCGGTGTCGGCTTCGATATTTCCTGTGGCGTGCGCTGCCTGCGCACCGGTCTCAGGCGCGAGGCGGTGGAGCCGCTGAAAGAGCAACTGGCAGACCTGCTGTATCGCCGCGTGCCAGTCGGCGTCGGCAGCCATGGCCGTATCCATCTCGATGCCGCCGGCATGGATGCGATGCTGACCGGCGGCGCCCGCTGGGCCGTCGAGCAGGGGTTCGGCCAGGTGGAGGATCTGGCCCATATCGAGGAGCAGGGCTGCATGGCCGGTGCCCGCGCGGAGGCGGTCTCGGAGCATGCCAAGAAGCGGCAGCGCGACGAGATGGGCACGCTCGGGTCGGGCAACCACTATCTCGAGGTACAGGAGGTCAGCGAAATCTTCGATCCGGCGACCGCGGTCGCCTTCGGCCTGCGGCAGGGGAGGTGGTACTGTTCATCCACTGCGGCTCCCGCGGACTCGGCCACCAGATCGGCGCCGAATTCCTCAAGAGCATGTACGTCGCGGCCGGCCGTCACGGCATCGAGCTGCCGGACCGGGAGCTGGCCTGCGCGCCGATCCGTTCCGATCTCGGCGAGCGCTATCTCGGCGCCATGCGCGCGGCGATCAACTGCGCCCTTGCCAACCGCCAGATCATTACCCACCTGGCGCGCGGTGTCTTCGCCGAACTCTTCCCCGGTATCGAGCTGGCGCTGCTCTACGACGTCTCCCACAACACCTGCAAGGTCGAGGAGCATCGGGTCGACGGCGAAAGGCGTCGCCTGTTCGTCCACCGCAAGGGTGCGACACGGGCCTTCGGCCCCGGCCATGACGAGATACCGGCCCTGTTCCGCGGGCAGGGCCAGCCGGTGCTGATCGGCGGCTCGATGGGCACCGCCTCCCATGTACTGGTGGGCGACGAACGCGCCGAGGCGCTGTCGTTCTCGTCGGCCTGCCACGGCGCGGGCCGCGCGATGAGCCGCCGCCAGGCCTGCAAGACCTGGATGGGGCGCCAGCTGCTGGACCAGTTGCGCGGGCGCGGCATCATCGTGCGCAGCCCCTCGTCCCGCGGCATCGCCGAGGAGGCGCCTGGCGCCTACAAGGACGTCGATGCGGTGGTCGATGCCGCCGCCGACGCCGGCCTGGCACGCAAGGTCGCCAAACTCAGGCCGCTGGTCTGTATCAAGGGTTAGTGGTCAAGCCGGACCGCGCCGGAGCGTTCGAGCGTATCGCCGATTGGATCGAGGCGGAGAGCGCGGCTGCGATTGCCGCGTAGAAGAGGGCAGGGCTCCGTTTTCGGGGCCCCGCCGGAAAGCGGGATTATTCGATGGCGATGCGCTTCGATTCTTCCGGCAGCGGCTGCTTCTTCGGCAGCTCCAGAGTGAGCACTCCGTTGTCGAATTGTGCCTTGATGGCGGCGGCGTCGACTTCGGAGCCGACCGACAACTGACGAAGGAACTGGCCGTAATGGCGCTCCTGGCGAATAAGTTTGCCCTCCTTCTCCTCTTTCTCCTCCGATTTGGTTTCGGCCTTGATGCTGAGGATCCCGTTGTCCAGGCTGACCTGGATATCCTCTTTACTGACCCCCGGCAGATCGACCTTGACGCTGTAGGTGCCGTCGTTCTCGCGCACGTCGATGGCCGGGACCTTGTCACCGGTACGTGCAGCGAGCGGGCGGAAGAAATCACTGAAAAACGAATCGTCCAGTAGACTGTTGAAGCGGGTAAGATTGCTCATTGCAGTTCCCCCTGTTCAATACCTTGACTGTGCGGTGCAGATGTCGGGCCGGACATCGGTCCGGTCGCTTTCTGAGTATAAGTCAGTATTGGCGGCGCATGACTTGATCCAGGTCAGGCTCCATGACCGCCCTTGAAGGGGTCGGGGCAAGCGCAATGCGACAGCCGGCCGTCAACGGGAAATCGGCAATGCTGCTATTGTTGATCGAGCGATCCTGAATGGGCCTGGCTTCACTTCGCTTGACGCCGGTCATGGGCATCAGGGAGTGAAAGGCGCATAAAGGGCATATGAAAGTTTCATGGCGATATCCGGTACAGGTGCTCGGCCTGGCGGCTGCGTGCCTGCTGACCGGCTGGATGGGGCTGGCATTTACCTACGACAGCATCCAGGGCTCCCTGGTGTGGCTTCCCGCGGGTATTTCACTCGCGGCACTACTGCTTTACGGCTACCGTCTCTGGCCCGGTGTACTTGTCGCCCAACTGATACTGAGTGCCGGGCTGCCCCCGGCCGAGTTTGTCGCGGCGACCCTTGGCAGTACCCTGGCTGCGCTGTTGGGTACCTGGCTGCTGCGGCATTGGCCGGATTTCGACCTCAGGCTGTCGCGGGTCAAGGATCTGCTCGTGCTGCTGCTGCTTGGCGGGGTGCTGCCGTCGGGACTAAAGGCCAGTCTGTTGCTGTTCGGCGAGGAGGGCCTCGCCGGCGAACTGTCCAACAGCTGGCTGGTCGGGTGGATGGGCGACACGGCCGGTGTGCTGTTGTTCACACCGCTGATATTGACGCTGAAGCCCCGACAGCATTCGACGGCATCGGCGCCCTGGCGCGCCGAGGGCTGGGTTGCGCTGCTGTCGCTGGGCATCGTCTGCAGTCTGGTATTCGGCGACCTCCTGCCGTTCGACGACCAGGGCGATCTGCCCCTCGCGTTCCTGCCGGCACCGCTGCTGATCTGGATCGCGATGAGGCTGTCGTTGCACTGGACCGCACGGGCAATCCTGCTGGTATCCGCGATCTCGATGCTGGGCACTCATCTCGGGCATGGCCCCTTCGTGCGTGAGTCGATCACCGAAAGCCTGGTGCTACTCTGGTCATTTATGGTCGTCGATGGTCTGCTGGCGATGCTGCTCTGCGCCGGTATCGCTTCGCTGCGTGAAATGGCGGACCGCCTGCGCCTGATCGTCGAGGCGAATCCGAATGCGATCCTGCTGACCGATCGCGACGGGCGCATCGTGCAGGTCAATGCGCAGTGTCAGCGACTGTTCGGTTACCGGCCGGCGGAGCTGATGGGGCAGCCGGTCGAAATGATGCTGCCCGAGCGATATCGCCGCCGGCATGCCGGCTACCACCGCGGGTTCATCGACCGCGTCGAGGCGCGCCCGATGGGGCCGGCCGGCACCTGTTTGCCCGGCGCAGGGATGGCAACGAGATTCCGGTCGAGATCGGGCTGGCCGCCTTCGGCAGCGAAGAGGAGGCGGCGTGCTCGCCGTGGTGACCGATATCACCGAACGGCTAGACGCCGAGCAGGCGCTTCGGCAGGAGCGGAATTTCCTGTCGACGCTGCTCGATACGACCGATGCATTGATGCTGGTGCTGGACTGTGACTGGCGTATCGTGCGGTTCAACCGGGCGTGCCAGAAAGCCTCTGGTTACGACGAGGCGGAAGTGCTGGGACGCCCCTTCTGGGAACTGGGACTGATACCGGAGACGGAGTTGCCAGCCGTCGAGGTGACGGCCCAGGGCACGAGAGCGGGGCGCATTCACGACTACTGGGAAAATCACTGGCGTCACCGCAACGGGGAGCTGCGTTTGATTTCCTGGTCGAGCAGCTTCATTCGTGATGAGGGCGGTGATATCGAGTATCTGATCGGTACCGGTACCGATATAACGGACCGGCGCAGAGCCGAGGAGCAACTGAAGCAGTGGCAGACCCGGCTGGTGCATATGGACCGGCTCGCGACGGCGGCCGAGATGGCCTCGGGGCTGGCCCACGAGCTGAACCAGCCGCTGACGGCCATCGGCAATTACAGCGATGTGGCGCTGATGCTGATCAAGGCGTCCGACGACCCGGACGGGAAACTGTCGCATTTGATCGAACAGATGGACAGGCAGGCCCAGCGGGCCGGGTCCATTATCCGCCACCTGCGCGATTTCGTCGGCAAGGCCGGCAGCGACAGCGCCTGGGTCGACATCAACACGCTGGTCCGGGAAATGGTGGAGTTCGTAGAAGCCGATATTCGCAGGACCGGTGCCGAAATACGATTGGAGCTGGCCGACGCTTTGCCCCGGCTTTGGCTGGAGCCTGTGCAGATCGAACAGGTGCTGGTCAATCTGGTGCGCAATGCGTGCGAGGCGATGGAAGCGGCCGCCAGCGAGCCGCGACAGCTGACCCTGAGGACCGCACTGGCCGAAGGGGAGCGGATCCAGGTCAGCGTTCGTGATACCGGTCCCGGTGTCGATCCGGTCATTCGCGAGCAGTTGTTCCGGCCGTTCGAAACAACCAAACCGCAGGGGCTTGGGATGGGCCTGGCCATCAGTCGTTCCATTGTCGAGGCGCGTGGCGGGCGCCTTTGGCTGGAGGGCGGCGCCGGAACCGCTTTCCATTTCACACTGCCGTACAGCCCGCCGGAGAGACCCGATGCACAGCGAACAGCACAAGGTGATTCTGATCGATGACGACCCGGCTGTACGCGAGGCCCTGGGGCTGACCCTGAGGCATGCGGGTCTGGACGTCGAAGACTATGATTCGGCCGAGGCCTATCTGGAGTGCTGCAATCCGCAGCGTCACGGCTGCCTGGTGCTGGATCTGAACATGCCGGGAATGAGCGGCCTGGAACTGCAACAGACGCTGGTCCAGCGCGATATCCGGATACCGATCATCTTCCTTTCGGCCCATGGCGATATCCCGACCTCGGTAAAGGCGGTCAAGGCGGGAGCCGTCGATTTCCTGCCCAAGCCTTTTCGTGGCCGGGACCTGCTGGCTCGAGTCGAAGAAGCGCTGGAGAAGGGCCGGGTACTGCGGCGCAAGGCCGAGGAAATAGCCCGGGTTCTGCAACGCTTCGAGCGCCTGACACCCCGGGAGCGGGAGGTGATGGCGTCGGTGGTGACCGGTCTGTCGAGCAAGGAGGTCGCACGGGAGCTGCGCCTGAGTCATCGCACGGTCGAAATCCACCGTGCACGGATCATGGAAAAGATGGAGGCCGCCTCCGTGGCGGAGCTCGTCGGCCTGGCACTGGTCTGCGGTATCCTCGAGCTGCCGGTAGGAATGCCATAGGTAGTGATGCGAATAGGCGCGCGTGCCCTTCTCGGTTAGATTCAGCCTGGCCTTTGGTGGCAGGCGTGATGAACACAGCCGGGACGCTGCAGTCGCCAGTTCGTTGTACAGGAGGGACCATGGGGGCGGTAGACACGACGATCTTTCTGGTCGACGACGACAGCTCCGTGCGGGATTCCCTCTGCCTGGCGTTGCACCATGCCGGGTTCGAGGTCCGGTCCTTTGATTCCGGTGAAGCTTTTGTCGAGGCTTATCGCGCCGACGGCCTGGGTTGTCTGGTGCTCGACTTGCGCATGCCGGGCATGAGTGGTCTCGAAGTGCAGCAGTGGCTCAATGCCTGTCAGGCGCGGTTGCCGGTGATCTTCATTTCCGGTCACAGCGACCATACGGCGCGGAACCAGGCGATGCAGGGGGAGCGATTGAATTCCTTATCAAGCCATTCCGGTTTCCGGCGCTGCTCGACTGCATACGCAGAGCGCTGAGCCTGGTTCAGCCGCACGCTTGATCGGTTCAGGCTGATTACGCAACCCGCAGAAACAGGGGAAAAGACCGATGCAACTATCCTGACTCGACCGTCCAGGAGACTCGCCGGGTAGGTGTTCGCACGTATTTAAACTTTCGCCCAGCTTCGCTTTAATCGCAGGACTCAAAGGAGCCAGGGACGCACAATAACAAGCCCGCCGCACCGGCGGGCCGGTATCCACCCAAGAGCCCGGGGACCATGCATCCAAACGCCACCTTGCCGCCGCAGCAATCACTTGCCTTCGCCATTGCCCTGGAGGACGAGCAGATCTGCAACCTGCGTCGCTGGGGGTTGCGCATACGCCCCTTCGATTCCGAACTGGCCCGACTGTTCGGGCACCTGCTCAAGGAAACCGAAGCCCACAAGGGCGAGCTGCTCTATCACGCCAGCCGTTATCTGGAATGGAACCAGCGCCTGCGCAGTCCCATCGAAGTGGAAGACGCCGATGAGGGCGATCATTTCTTCATTGTCCGTGCCGAAACGGCGCAGTCGATACTCGATAGCGCCCTGGCGATGAAAGAGCAGGCCCTGTGTTTCTACCGCTACTGTTCGATTCTCGAGCCCCGGGGCTCGTTGCTCGGCGGTCTTTACAAGAATCTCGGCTCCTTTCAGGACGTTCACACCCAGTTGTTGCAGGATGCCCGGGGACGTCTGGAGTTGCCGTGGCGATGTGCGCCGGCGCCGAGTTCGGCCGCCATTCCGGATGCCGGGCCTTTCGCAAAAGGGCAGGCAGGCCGCCCATCACCCGAAAAGAACCCAGGGTTATCGATATGACATTTTCAAACCGACAGTCTGATACGCTCGAGGAGACCCTCGGCATCAGCTTTGGTACAGGCATCGACTGCGAGGCGCATTACCGGCTGTTTTGCCTCTACAACGCCCATGGTGGCCAGGAAGGGATATCGGGGCTGCAGGAAGCGCCGCTGATCTTTACATCCTTCAGGCGTTCACGCCTGCGCTTGCGCCAGCGCCTGCTCGGCGGTGGACACAGACCTTCGTCCGTGGCTACCGGCGGGCGCCGGCCCGGCCGTCGTGGAAGCCGCTTCCGGCTGCCATGATTCAGAAAGCGTTCGGAACACCGGCATAAAGGACGTGCCGCCGGCGGTATAGAAGCCCCTATGGGAGGTCGTCGCCAATGCAGGGCCGCTGCCCGTCGGTGGACACCGGAGGGTCGGGAAGGCCGAAGGCGGAATCCGCGATGCCGGGGGAAATAGTACGCATGGGGGACTACGCTTGAGGAATGCGGCGCCGCGCTATCCGCGGCGCAGGTTCCTTGAGGCTTTTCCCGGTGCTGCGGAAAAAGCGGTGCCGCTTCGACTGCAGGTGCCGAGATCATGGCGGATCCCAGAGCCCATGCACTGATGCGAACCGTGCGCCCGGTCGTGGTCATCCGCTATCT
This sequence comes from Marinobacterium aestuariivivens, assembly GCF_042661465.1. Taxonomy (NCBI): domain Bacteria; kingdom Pseudomonadati; phylum Pseudomonadota; class Gammaproteobacteria; order Oceanospirillales; family Oceanospirillaceae; genus Marinobacterium; species Marinobacterium aestuariivivens. The sequence continues at coordinate 4,886,976 of NZ_JBHSWE010000001.1, forward strand.
GGCGCTGCTGCTGATACTGCTGTCACTGGTCGCATGGGTTCCGGCACTGGTCGCCTGGCTGCTCGGCGATGGCGCAACCGCACTGCGCTACGCTGTCGTCAACCTGTTGCTGCTGCTGGTCTGCGTACCGCTGGCACGCTTGCCGGAACCTGAGCGGATCGAGCGCAACGAGGCCCTGAGTGTCACGGCGCTGCTGTTTCTGCTCACGCCCCTGCTGATGAGCTACCCGCTGATGGCCAGCGGCCTGTCCTGGGTCGATGCCTGGTTCGAGGCGGTGTCCGGTATCACCACCACGGGACTGACGACGCTGCCATCGGTCGAGGTCCAGTCCCAGAGCTTCCTCTTCGGCCGCGCCTGGATGCAGTGGTACGGGGGCCTGGGTATCGGTGTGCTGGCGGTCGCGCTCTTCATGGGGCACCAGGTGACGAGCAAGAAGCTGCTGGCATCCGCCGGCGAGGAGGGGCGCAGCACCACGGCCCGCAGCTATGCGCGCCAGGTATTGCAGGTCTATTTGCTGCTGACACTGCTCGGCTTTCTGCTGATTCGGGCGTTTCATCCGGATACTCTGCAGGCGCTGGTGCTGAGCCTGTCCGCGATTTCCACCGGCGGTTTCTCCAGTCTCGACGCCAGCCTTGCAGACCTTCCGTTCGCCGTCCAGCTGACGATCTCGCTGGTGGCCTGCGCCGGTGCCATCAGCCTTCCGCTATACCATTTCGGCAACCGGCGTCAGCTGTCCCGGTTGCTGCGCGATCTCGAAGCCCGCGCTTTGCTCGTGGCGATCGGGCTGCTGTCGCTGACACTGTCGGTCGGCCTGTTTTACTGGCATTCGCTGAGTCCCCTCGAATCCGCGCGCCATGGCGTCCTGCTGGCGCTGTCCGCCCAGTCGACCACCGGTTTCAGCAGCCTGGATGTGGCGACGCTGGATCCGGTACCCAAGCTGCTGCTGATCCTTTCGATGCTGGTCGGGGGCAGCACAGGCTCGACTGCCGGCGGATTGAAACTCATCCGCCTGTTGATATTGTTGCGTCTGATTCAACTGACGCTGCAGCGGATTTCGGCTTCGCCCCGGGCGGTGCTGCTGCCGCGTCTGGGCGGGGGCAGCTCGACCCCGACGATGTTTCCACGGCACTGGTGCTCTGCGGTCTCTGGGGCATGGTCGTCCTAGGATCCTGGCTGATGTTTCTCGCCTACGATCAGCCGCCGCTCGATGCGCTGTTCGAGGTTGTTTCGGCCACCGGTACCGTCGGACTTTCGACCGGCATCACCCGCATCGGTCTGGATCCGGTACTGAAACTGGTTCTGGGGCTCGACATGCTGCTCGGGCGCCTCGAGATCGTCGCCTTGCTCGTACTGCTCTATCCCCGTACCTGGATCGGTCGAAGACCTTAGGAGGTTCCCATGAGAGTCGTACTGATTGGCACCAACCCGCTGACGCTGGCGACTGCGCGCATGCTGCAGGACGAGGGGGTCGACGTGATACTGATCGAGCGCGACAAGGAGCGCATCGAACAGCTGTCCGAACAGCTCGACTGCGGCTTTCTCCATGGCGATGCGGGTTCGCCGGACGTGCTGAAGGAGGCCGAGCCGGAAAACACCGATGCACTCTTCTCGTTGCTCGACAACGAACAGACCAACATCATCGTCGCACTGGTGGCGCGATCGCTCAAATTCAGCCGCGTCGTCCCTCTGGTGGCCGAATCCCAGTTCGAGCGCATCTGCACGGAACTCGGACTGGCCGATACGGTGGCGCCGAATCGCGCCGTCGCGCGTCACCTGGTCAACCAGATCCGGGGCGAAAAGAGCCTGGAGCTGGCGGCTATCATCCACCGCGATGCCGAGGTGTTTTCCTTTATCGTCACGCAGGACGAGGCCGGCCCGCTGGCCGACTTCAGCCTGCCCAAGGCCACCCGTATCATCTGCCTCTACCGCCATGAAAAGCTGGTATTGCCGGAGGAGACCGACCGGCTCGCTGCAGACGACGAGGTGATCGTTATCACTCGCCCATCCCGCCTCGACGAATTGAAGCGGCTTTGGGAGCGGCCGGCAAAACCCGACGAGAGAAGCGAATAAGGCCGGGATGTCGAAATGAAACGGCTAAACTTAACGAAGCTGCCAATCGCCTTCATGGGGGAAACACATGACCATTGCCGCTACTGTCAGGAGTTATATCGAGGGACTTGGGATCGCGTACGAGACGGTCGCCCATCCCGCCGCCGGTTCCAGCCACGAAAATGCCCGGGCCGCCCATGTCGACGAAGGTCATATCGCCAAGGCCGTTATTTTGCATGACAACAACGGTGCGATAGTGGCGGTTATTCCCGGGGGCAACTGGCTGCGGCTGAATGCCCTTTGCACCGAGCTTGCCAGGGACCTGCAACTGGCCGATGAAGTCGAGGCCAGCGGATATTTCCCCGATTGCGAGAGGGGGCCATTCCGCCGCTCGGACCTGCGTATGGCATGCAGACACTGCTCGATGAAGCTCTGACCAGTCTGGCGTTCGTCTATTTCGAGAGCGGCGATCACCGGACGCTGATTCGCGTGGCGGGATCGGACTTTCTCGAATTGCTCGGTGGCGTGCGGCACGGTCATTACTGCGAAGCGGACTGAACCCGTGCCGACAAAAGCGGAGCGCAATGCGGGCGCCAGGTGCCTTTAGTGAGTCTCTGCTCCGCTGTCGATCAATTGCCTTGCAGCGCCTAGGGGTCGCTCGAATGTGACCCAATACTGTCGCGCGCAGTTGTCGAAAGACGTCCGGGGCTCGTAAAAACGCCTCCAGTGCTGTATAAAACGGCCGGTATTCCCGACAGGATGAACACTGTGGCCTTGAAACCGACAATATACAAGCTGCGTATAGCGTTATCGGACCTTAACAGGGACTACTACGACAATCTGAACCTGACGGTGGCACAGCATCCTTCGGAAAATCTCGAGCGACTGATGGCCCGTGTGCTGGCCTTCTGTCTCAACTGCACCGAGAACCTCGCCTTTACCAGGGGTTGAGCTCGGTGGAGGAGCCCGACATCTGGGTGCGAACACTGGATGAAAAGATCGCGCTCTGGATTGAAGTCGGCGAACCTGCCGTTGACCGTGTCAAAAAGGCCAGTCGGCTCGCGGATGCCGTCAAGATCTACAGTTTCAATTCGAAGTCGGATGTCTGGTGGAGCCAGGGACAGCAGAAATTCGGGGCGTTGCCGGTTGCGATATACCGACTGGACTGGCGGGGCATCCAGGCGCTCGCCGGACTGGTTCAGAGGAGTATGGACCTGTCGGTAACCCTCAGCGGCGATTCTGCCTATATAGCCTCGGACGAGGGGCAGTGTGAAGTGACCTGGACGGCCCTGCAGACGAACAATTGAGCAATATAGGACGTCTCCCTATAGGGACAAACCCTTTCCAAAAGCACAGCTGCCAATATTATTTATTGAAACAAGGTAATCGGGCTTCAGGTAAGAAGCCCACCGGCCAGGCGGCGCGAGTCGTTCATGCGCGTCACAACTGGAAGGTCCCGGGAAGGGGCCATGTTCAATCAGGTTAATAATATTGCTTTGGCGTCACTGGATTTTCCGCTATTCTATTGAAGACAGCAAATCACTCTGCTATTCAGTTTAAAAAATAGAATCCACAACACTCCAGAGCTTAAGAGAGCATACGATGAGCGATCTTGATTTCACCACTATACTGTTGCGTAAAAACTCACTCCGCAAGGCCTGTGAAGCAGCCAGCATTGTCGAGCTCGAAAAGGCGATAGCGGATCTGTCCGAAATCAAGGCCGAGAAGGTGGCTGAAGAGAAAGCCAATGCCGAGGCTGAAGCCGAACGCCTGGCCGCCATCAAGAAAATCCAGGATCAGATGGCAGAACTGGGTCTTTCAACCGACGATATTGCCGCCCAGGCTGCAGGCAAGTCCGGCAAAAAAGGCAAGGTGGCACCTAAATACCGGTTGATCGATGCCGACGGCGCCCCCATGAATGGTCCGGGCGTGGCCGCATGCCGAAGGTTTTCGAGGAACGTATTGCCAAAGGCGCGAAAAAGGAAGACTTTCTGATCGTGAAGTAACCTCGATAAAGGTACAGTGCTATTCGCGTACTGTACCTTTAACCTGCCGCAACTTCCATTCGCCTGCAACGGCACCGGTCCGAGGCGGTTGCTTATCATCGAAAGAGGACTGCGGCGCGGAAGTTTCGGGTCAAGGTCCTGTCTCCATCCAGTCATATCGCTCGTCAATCCTTTCCGAATATGTCCGTATAGAAGATGGGCACCACAATGAAAAAGAGCCCAGTGCACGCTGCCGGCAAGGCCAATCCGGGGAACCGTATAGTTTCCGGCCTGTTAATGAGGCTGCTTCTGGCCACCCGGCCAATGTTTCTCACCGCCTCGGTCCTGCCGGTGCTGGTCGGTACCGCCTGGGGCTATCGCATGGCCGGCGAACTCGATCTGACAGCCCTGCTGCTGGCGATAGCCACCCTCGTGTTGGTGCATGCTTCCGCCAATGTGCTGAATGACGTTTTTGACGATATCGGTGGCACCGACGCCGTCAACGAATCCCGCATCTTTCCCTATACCGGCGGCTCGCGCTTTATTCAGGACGCTCTGCTGAGCCGGCGGCAGATGGCGATCTGGGGCGTAATACTGCTGCTGCTGGGAGTCGGTTTCGGTGCCGCTCTCGTAGCCCAGAAAGGGGTGGTTTTTCTGCTCTTCGGGCTGGTCGGGATCACGTTGGCGCTGCTGTACTCGATGCCGCCCGTGCAGCTCAATGCCCGCGGCCTCGGAGAGCTGGCCGTTGCCGCGGCTTTTGGTGTGCTGCCGGTGACCGGGGCTGCCTGGTTGCAGAGCGGCCTTTCGATCTTCGGCGCGCTGGTGCTTTCGCTGCCGGTCGCCTGCTGGGTGATGGCGATATTGCTGGCCAACGAGGTGCCGGACCGGGAGGCTGATCGCTCCACCGGCAAGCATACGCTGGTGGTGCGTCTGGGCGTGGTACGCAGCCGCGGGCTCTATTTCATTATCCAGGCGCTGTCTTTGCTCTTCATGGCACTGGCGGTTTCGCTGGGCATGCTTAAGAGCTGGGCCCTGTTGCTACCGGCACTGCTGCTGCCGGTTGCTGCCTATGCCGCACTGGGCCTGAGTGCGGGGCCTGAACGCCTGAAGCGCAGCATCGAACTGACCCTGACCATACACATGATCGGCGGGCTCTGGCTCGCCGTCTGGGCGCTGGTGCCGGCCTGAGCGCTTTGTTTTTCACTCGATCCGGGGCCGGCCGGGATCTATGCTGAAACATCCCTGTTTCACCTATTAACCCTCCGGATTAATATTACGACGGCAGAGCTGAACCATGTGGCTACAGAAAGAAATCGATCTGAGACCGCGGCCCCGCGGTTTTCATCTGGTGACCGACGAGGTGCTGGCGGCCATGCCGGAGGTGCGGACGGTGCGGGCGGGGCTCCTGCACGTCTTTATCCGGCACACCTCGGCGTCGCTGACGATCAATGAAAATGCCGACCCGACGGTGCGCCAGGATTTCGAGGAGCATTTCAATCGCGCGGTGCCGGAAAACGAGCCCTGGTACCGCCACCGTGACGAAGGTCCGGACGATCTCCCGGCCCATATCAAGTCGAGCCTCCTCGGCGCCAGCCTCGGCATTCCGGTGACCGATGGCCGGCTCAATATCGGTCTCTGGCAGGGGATCTACCTCTGCGAGCATCGCAATCACGGCGGCGCTCGCCGCCTGGTGCTTACGTTGCAGGGGGAGAAGAGAAAGCTGTAAGTCAGATGCTGCAGGCTACAAGTGGCACGGAAGTGAATCGTAGGATGGGTGGAGCGGCGTCTGGGCACGGAGTCACCGAACCTGACGACGCCAGGGCGCCGCGTAACCCATCATGGGATGTTGGTTCAGTTCCGCGAAAGCCAGACTCCTTGATGGGTTTCGCCGCACCAAACCTTACCGCCTTCCGAAAGCGCCGTGCCATTGCGGCTCCAACCATCCTACGGTTTCTCGCCACTTAATAGGCGCTGTCGTCCGGCGTATCCGGTGTGATGCTGAGCAGCATCTTGGTCAGGTCGAGAAGAATGATCAGCAGGTCGTTGTTGTAGCAGACACCCTGGACGAAACGCCGGCTGGCCTCGTCGCCCGACACGTTGGGCGCGCGCTCGACTTCGTTCTGCGGCAGGTTGACGACCTCGTCGACACTGTCGACCACCAGGCCGATCACTTCCTGGTCGTTGAACTCCACCACGATAATGCGGGTGTCATCGCCGGTTTCCGCGTCGGGCAGGCCGAACAGGCGACGGGTATCGATCACCGTCACGACATTGCCGCGCAGATTTATGATACCGAGGATATAGTGTTCGGAGCCCGGTACCGGGGTCATTTCGGTGAACCGTAGCACCTCCTTCACCTGCATGACATCGATGCCGAAGAGTTCGTCATCGACCTTGAACGTCGCCCACTGGTGGAATGCCACCTCTTCCTTGGTCGCGGAGCGACCCTCCTGGCGTCCTTTTTGCCGGTTTTGCTCTTCTGCAGATCCAGTGCCTGCAGTTGTGCCGCTGCTGCTTCCAGACTCATAACGAAATGTTCACCTTGTTTGCACGAAGGCTACCGGGCCGATCCAGGCCTGCGGTGGCTCCCTGTCGCGAATTGGATTGCGGGCTGACCAGGCCCGAGTATCCCATAGCATCGATCGCCTTGAAAAGGCTGGGAAAAGTCATTTGGGGCCGGGTTCAGTCCGGCTTCCTGACGTCGTCTGGCTTGAGTGTCGGTCGGTCGTTGAGGCGTGCCGGCGCATTGAGCGCCTCCAGCTGCAACAGCAGCCCGCTGTGGTCGACCTCCTCCAGGCCGCTGTCGATGAGTTGCCGGTACTGTTCGAATACCTGCTGCGTCAGCGGCAGCTGCAACTGTTCTTCGCCGGCCGTATCGAGAATGGTCCGCAGGTCCTTGAGCTGGACCCGGGCGGTGGCGCCGGGCATGAAGGCCCGTTCGATCATGCGTTCGCCATGTAGCTCGAGAATACGGCTGCCGGCAAAGCCGCCGAGCAGGGCCTCGCGTACCGCGGCGGGATCGGCACCGCCCCGGGCGGCCAGCAGCAGGGCTTCCGCCACGGCTCCGATGGTGATGCCGACGATTGCCTGATTCGCGCACTTGGCGAGCTGGCCGGAACCGGTCGGGCCTATATGGGTAGCGGACTTGCCCAGCACTTCGAAAAGCGGTTTCGCACGGTCGAAATCTTCGCCCCTGCCGCCGGCCATGATCGACAGGCTGGCCTGTTCGGCGCCGACGGTGCCGCCTGAAACCGGTGCATCAAGATAACCAATACCCCGTCCCGCGAGCAGGGCGCCGTGGCGCTTGGCCATTTCCGGCGGGATCGAACTCATGTCGATGATCAGCGCACCGGGCCTGACTGCCGCGAGGGTCGATGCGTCGAGCAGCACGGCTTCGACCACCGGGCCGTTCTCCAGCATGCTGATGATGATATCGGCATCGGCGACCGCTTCGGCGACCGTCTCGCAGGGCCGGGCGCCGGCCGAAACGAGGGCCTGGGCCTTGGCGAAGGTGCGGTTCCAGGCGTTGAGGGGGTATCCGGCGCGCAGCAGGTTGAGCGCCATCGGGCGGCCCATCAGGCCGATACCGAGAAAAGCGATACGGGGATACGTCATTGTTGTTATCACAGGCAGTTGGTGGGTTTCGGCAGACCGGCCAGACGCGCAGCGACCTTGGCCGGGCTTTCGGGAAAGAGTTTCATCAGGTAAATGCTGCGGCCCTTGTCCGGACCGAGGGACTGGGCCACAGCCTTGACCAGCGGGCGCATCGCGGGCGCATGTTCGAAGCGGCGGTAGAAATCCCGCAAGACCTCGATAATTTCCCAGTGCGCCTCGGTCAGCTCCAGCGGTATCTGCTGGGCCAGCGCCCGGGCCACGTCCGGCGACCACTGGTCGAGGTCGCGCAGATAGCCTTCGCCGTCCAGTTCGATGCGTTGTCCGTCCATTTCGAGATATCCCATGGTCAGAACCAGCTCAGTACCCGTTCGTGTTCGCAGCAGAGCCGGACGAAATCGGCATCGTCGATCACTTCGATGGCGCTCGCGAGGCGCCCATCGAGGCCGCGGGCGCTGACGTCGGCCGCCAGCGCATAGCAACGCACGCCGGTCGGCAACGGCAGTGGCCGGGCCTCGAGGGCGCAATAGACGCCATCCTCGAGCAGCAGCAGGGCGTCGCCGTCGACCAGCGCCGCCAGGCAGTCATCGATCAGCGCCTGGTTGGAGGCGGCGCGGTTCAGTGTATGCAGGGTCATGTTCAGAAACTCATAACAACATCGTGTTGGCGGATCAGCTGGCCGATCGCGTCGGGTTCCAGCACCTGCACCGGCAATACAAGGTCCCCGGTCTCGAGGCCGCGCTCGCGCAGCGCCCGGGCGCAGACGTAGAGCGTCTCGATATCGTACATCGGCAGGGCGCTGAGGGTGGCGGAAAGGTTTTTCTGCTGAAGCCCGGCCGGGTCCTGTCCCTTGAGCAGCTGAAACACGCCGTCCCCCAGGAACAGCATTGCGACCGGCTGTTCGAACACCGCGGTGGTCAGTGCGGTGTCCAGTGCGTCACGGCCATGGCTGCTGCCGTAGGGGGGCGACGGCTGATGATCAGAAAGCGTTTGGCGGCGTTCATCTCAGGCTCCGAAAGTGACGAGGCGGTCCGATTGTATGGCAGCATCCGCCAGTTGCCCGAGTCCCGAGAGCTCGAAGCCCCCGCGCAGGTTGTGGCCGGGTTTTTCGTAGCGGCCGGCCTCGTTCGCATCGAGCACGCCGCGACGCACCGCTGCGGCGATGCAGACCACCAGATCCAGCTGATGCGCCTCGCCCAGCTGCTGCCAGCGCGCCGGCAGGTCCGTTTCGTCCTGCGGCGGCGCGGCGAGGGCCGAGGCGTTGTGCACGCCGTCGCCGTAAAAGAACACCCGGTGGATCCTGTGACCCTGTTCGAGCGCTGCAACCGCGAAACGGTAGGCCGATTCGGCGGCCTGGTGGCTGTGGGGCGCGGCATAGACCAGCAGTGAAAAGATCATGGCAACTCGTTATCCCGCTTGAGTTTCTTTGCAGATCAGCGGCACTTGGGGCGCACTGAACAACCGGACGGCGCCGGTAAGGGTGACGCGTTACGCGTAACCCCAAAACGAAAGCCCCGCCATCTTAGCAAAGATGGCGGGGCTTGAAGGGGCTTTCGACCCCGCGATCAGTCGCTGCTGGTCAGACCGAGCAGCTGCAGCAGGCTTATGAAGATGTTGTAGATCGAGACGTACAGGGTCACGGTCGCGGAGATGTAGTTGGTTTCGCCGCCGCGCACGATCTGCTGCGTGGTCAGCAGGATGGCACCGGACGAGAACAGGATGAACATCGCGCTGATCGCCAGCGACAGGGCCGGCATCTGCAGGAAGATGTTCGCAATGACCGCTACCAGCAGCACCACGAAGCCGGCCATCAGCATGCCGCCGATGAAGGACAGGTCACGCTTGGTGGTCAGGGCGTAGGCCGAGGTGGTGAAGAAGGTCAGGGCGGTGCCGCCGAGCGCCATCATGACGATGTCCGAGCCGCCCCGGGCCAGGAACATGTTGATGATCGGGCCCAGGGTGTAGCCCATGAAGCCTGTCAGCAGGAATACGAACAGCAGCCCCAGCGAGCTGTTGCGATTTTTCTCGGTCAGGAACAGCAGACCGTAGAAACCGACCAGGGTGATGATCAGACCCGGGTGGGGAAGGGCCAGGGCCGCGGCGACGCCTGCGATCGCCGCAGACCAGGCCAGCGTCATGCCCAGCAGGAAATAGGTATTGCGCAGGACCTTGTTGGTCGAAAGCGCACCTGAGTGGTAGGCATCGTTGTTGATGGTTCGAACGTTACGCATGGTTTCCCTCGGTTGGTTTCTGTCCGATGAGTACGATAATGACGTTTATAAATTAAAATTCAAGCGTTTGGACCCTTTGACATCCAGATGATTCCACGTAAAATTGGCGCCGCATTGCAGCGGTGGGATGGCTGAGTGGCCGAAAGCACCGGTTTCGAAAACCGGCGAGTCGAAAGGCTCCCAGGGTTCAAATCCCTGTCCCACCGCCACTTCTTTCCCTGCGCCGTGCCTCGCGAGTCCATAGCCGCCAATGTCCGACCCCAGAGTTCTCTTCGAGGACGAACACTTCATCGCCATTGACAAGCCTTCCGGCCTGTTGGTTCACCCGAGCTGGATAGCGCCGCGCAAAACGCCCAACGCGGTTGCCTGGCTGAAAGGTTATCTCGGTTCTACCGTCTACACCATCCATCGGCTGGACCGGGCCACGTCCGGCGTCATCCTGTTCGGCAAACACAAGGAAGCGGCCCAGGCGATGAATCTGGCCTTCTCCGAGCGCCGGGTGCGAAAAACCTATCTTTGCGTTACCCGGGGCCATACGCCGGAAGAGGGCATTATCGATTACCCGCTGAAGCCAATTCACGACAAGAAGGCCGACCCCTTCGCCGATCCGGACAAGCCGGCCAAAGAGGCTGTCAGCGAGTTCCGGCGCCTCGGGACCGTCGAGCTGCCGATACCGGTCGGCCGTTACGAGACCGCGCGCTACTCGCTGGTCGAAGTGCGACCGCATACCGGGCGCAAGCACCAGATCAGACGCCACATGAAGCATATCTTCCACCCGCTGGTTGGTGATACCAAGCATGGGGACGGCAAGCACAATCTGCTGTTTCGTGAGCGTTTCGGGCTGCAGCGTCTTCTGCTGATGGCCACGGAGCTCGAATTCCGGCACCCCTTTACCGGACAGACGAAGCGCATCTGCAGCGGCGTCGACGATTACAGCGACAGCCTGTTTCGGGAACTGGGATGGACGGGGCTTTATCCGCGTTGAGCGCCATCGCTGTTCAGAAACTGTCCGGTCAGATCCAATTAAGTGCCCAATGGCGGGAATCGGCTTGTCTGCACTATTCTTTCTGCAGGGCAAATTCCGTATCCTAGGCGGCCTTCATTATCCGGGCTCCCGGGCCGGATAATGGATATCAGGGAAGAATGCAGCCGCTTCGGCTGCACAAGCTGTTCCGGAGGTCCGGCAGTGGGACGGTCCGGAACGAACTCTGTCCGGATGCAGCACCGGCAGCAGGGTTCAGGTCAACCCGGGTCGCCCGCCGGATTTATAACAAACATACAGATACGAAGAACGGTAGTTACAATCAGATGAGCAAGTGCCTGGCAGAGATTCTCAAGCGCAAGGACAGGGTATGCATCGGCATCATCGGTGCAATGGATCAGGAAGTCGAATTACTAAAATCGGCCATCAGTGGTTGCGAAGAGCATCGCTATGCCGGGTACGCCTTTTATACCGGACAACTGCGTGACCAGCATGTGGTATTGCTGCAGTCGGGCATCGGCAAGGTCAATGCGGCAATCAGTACGGCACTGCTGCTGCAGATATTCGAACCGGACTGCGTGATCAATACCGGCTCCGCCGGCGGCTTCGATCCGGAGCTGGAGGTCGGCGATCTGGTCATCTCCACCGAAGTGCGGCATCACGACGTCGACGTTACCGTCTTCGGCTACGAGCCGGGCCAGGTACCGGGCCTGCCGGCGGCCTTCGAACCGGACCCGCTGCTGGCACAGATTGCCGAAAAGTGCATTGACCGGATGCCGGGCGTGAAAACCGTGCGGGGGCTTATCGCTACCGGCGACAGCTTCATGAACTGTCCGCAGCGGGTGGCGAAAACGCGGGTTCTGTTCCCGGCATTGAAAGCGGTGGAAATGGAAGCGGCAGCGATCGCCCAGACCTGCCACCGGTTCGATACGCCTTTCATTGTTATACGCGCGCTGTCGGATATCGCCGGCAAGGAATCGAACATTTCGTTCGAGCAGTTCCTCGAAAAGGCCGCGACCCATTCGGCCGAAATGGTCATGGCCATCGTCGAATCCATCGGCCGTCGCCCGGGGCACTGATCGCCGTCGTGCCGCCTGAAGGCAGGCGGCACGCTAAACCCGTCACCCGTCACCCGTCACCCGTCACCCGTCACCCGTCACCCGTCCACCTACAACTACTCCTACGTTGTAGGCACAGCCGCCATCCCTGGCGGTAATCCGTCACTTTGTCGCGCTTTCGCGACGTCCCGAATGGACGGCAGCCGCTCCGCTGTCTATAAACTACAGTTGAATGGAGGAATGTAGCGGGGGGACGGATTTTGGATCATCTGTTGTCGGTGAAGGATTTACGCGTCTCCTTCCGTCTGCCCGAAGGCGTTATCGAAGCGGTCAAGGGGGTGTCGTTCAATATAGACCCGGGTGCGTCGGTGGCCCTGGTGGGCGAATCCGGATCCGGGAAATCGGTGATCAGCCAGGCCATCATGGGGCTGTTGCCCAAGGCGGGCGTGATCGATTCGGGGCAGATCCTGTTCCGCGATCCCCGTTCGCACCAGGTGGTCGATATCGCCGCGCTGCACCGTGACAGCGCCCGCATGCGTGATATTCGCGGTGGTCGCATCTCCATCATATTCCCCGAGCCCAACACCTCGCTGTCCTCGCTGCACACCATCGGCGATCAGATATCGGAAGCGCTGAAGCTCCATCGCTCGGTGACTCAGGCCGAGGCCCTCGAGCTGACACGGGAAATACTGCACCTGGCGGGTTTTCCCGATGCCCGGCGGGCGCTGAGGACCTATCCGTTCGAACTGTCGGGCGGGTTGCGGCAGCGTGCGATGATCGCCATGGCGCTGGTCTGCCATCCGGTGCTCCTGATTGCCGACGAGCCGACAACGGCCCTCGACGTCACCATTCAGGCGCAGATACTCAAGCAGATCCGCGACCTGCAGCAGGAGCTGCACATGGCGCTGTTGCTGATCACCCATGATCTCGGGGTGGTGGCGAACATGGTGCAGGATGTGGTCGTGGTCTACCACGGCGAGGTGATGGAGGCCGGTTCCATCGACCATATCTTTCGGCATCCCTCCCACCCCTACCTCAAGGCCCTGCTGCGGGCGGTGCCCCGTTTCGACATGGCGCCGGACGAGCGGCTGGTGCCGATCCGGGAGATCCGCCCCAATACCGACAATCTGCATACGCCCAAGCACCCGCTGCCGCCGGACTACGACCGCCACAGACCCATCCTCAGCGTGCGCAATATTCGCAAGCAGTTCCGCATTCGCAGTGCCGGCAGTGGTCACCAGAGCCGGATTCAGGCGGTCGACGACGTCAGTTTCGATATCCATCGCGGTGAATGTCTGGGGCTTGTCGGCGAGAGCGGCTGCGGCAAGACGACCCTGAGCAAGATCCTGATGCGGGCGCTGAATCCGGATCAGGGCCAGGTCAGTTTCTACGACGGCCACCGCGATATCGATCTGCTGGCACTGGACGGCAAACCGCTGACCGAGTTCCGTCAGCGCATGCAGTTCGTGTTCCAGGACCCCTTTTCGTCGCTCAACCCCCGCATGACCATTTACGACATCCTCACCGAACCGCTGGTGATACACCGTATCGCCAGCCGCAAACAGCGCGAGACGATCGCCCGTGAACTGATGGACCTGGTGGGGCTCGATGTGCGTTACCTGCAGCGCTATCCGCACAGCTTCTCGGCCGGCCAGCGGCAGCGCATCGGCATCGCGCGGGCACTGGCGCTGAGTCCGGAGCTGGTGATCTGCGATGAGCCGGTGTCGGCGCTCGATGTTTCGGTTCAGGCGCAGATACTGAATCTGCTCAAGGATCTGCAGAAACAGCTGGGTCTGACCTATCTTTTCATCAGTCACAACCTGGCGGTGGTCGACTATATCGCCGACCGGATCGCCGTGATGTGCCGCGGTCAGCTGGTTGAACTGGCACCCAAGCAGGCATTGTTCCGCAGGCCCTTGCATCCGTACACCCAGGCGCTGCTGAGCGCGGTGCCCTATCCGGACCCGGAACATCCGCTCGATTTCGAGCGCCTTATGCTGGACCGGGCGTCGGAGCCCGAGGCCTGGGCGGCGCCCTTTACCCATCACCCCGATGCCCCGGCATCGCTGATCGAATTCGAAGCCGGGCATTATGTCCGCGTTGCGGCGGGAACACGCCGCGAGGAGCTGGTAGCATGAGTCATTTCAACTGGCGTCGCCTGGCACTGTTGCTGCCGCTGGCGGGATTCAGCCTGGGGGTCCAGGCCTATTCGCAGGCACCGTCCGTCGAGGAACGCGTCGCCGCCGGTGAGCTGCCGCCACTGGAGCAGCGCCTGCCCGCCGAGCCGCTGCAGCTGGATTTCGCGAAATGGAACAAGGACGTCGGGCAATATGGCGGTACTCTGAACATCCTGATGGGCAAGGAAAAGGACACCCGCCGCATGACGGTCTACGGGTATGCCCGGCTGGTGCGCTACGATGAAAGCCTGGAGCTGGTGCCCGATATTCTGCAGGCCGTCGAAGTCGAGCAGGAACGGATATTCACGCTGCATCTGCGCCCCGGCCATCGCTGGTCCGATGGCGAACCTTTCACCTCCGAGGATTTTCGCTACTGGTGGGAGGATGTCGCCAATAACGATCAGCTCTATCCGGTGGGCCCGCCTGCAGTCCTAAAGGTCAACGACAAGTTCCCGACGGTAAGCTTCCCGGATGCAACAACGGTTCGTTATGCCTGGGAGGATCCCAATCCCGACTTTCTCGCCGGCCTGGCCGGGGCCGCGCCGCTCTTCATTTACGCACCGGCACACTACATGAAGCAGTTTCATCAGAAGTATGCCAACGAAGCGGAGCTGGCGGAGAAGGTGCTGAGCGAGGGCAAGCGCGACTGGGCTGCACTCCATACCTCGATGGGACGGCTTTATCGTGCCGATAATCCCGGACTGCCCGCGCTGCAGCCCTGGCACCAGACCACGGCCGGACCCAGCAGCCGGTACATTTTCGAGCGCAACCCCTATTTCCACCGGGTCGATCCGGACGGGCGTCAGTTGCCCTATATCGATCGGGTGGTGATGGGCATCACCGAATCGAAGCTGATTCCGGCCAAGGCCGCCACCGGTGAAACGGATCTGCAGGCCCAGTACCTGAGGTTCAGCGACTACACGCTGCTCAAGCGCAATGGCCCCGACTACGGTTACCGGGTGGCTCTGTGGCGTGAGGCCAAGGGGGCCCGCCAGGCGCTGTTCCCGAATCTCAACCACAACGATCCGGTGTGGCGCGACCTGTTTCGCGACGTGCGATTTCGGCGCGCGCTGTCGCTCGCCATCAACCGCCACGAGATCAACCGGGTGATCTATTACGGCATGGCCGTGGAAGGGCAGAATACGCTGCTGCCCAAATCGCCGCTCTACAAGCCCGAATACCGGGAAAACTGGACCGGATTCGACCTCGATCAGGCCAACCGGCTGCTCGACGAAATCGGCCTGACCGAACGTGATTCCAGTGGTTTCCGCAAGTTGCCGGACGGCCGTTCGCTGGAGATCATCGTCGAGACCTTCGACGGCACCAGCGAACAGGCCGACGTGCTGCAACTGGTGGCCGACAGTTGGTCCGAGGTGGGCATCAAACTGCATATCAAACCGTCGAATCTCGACAACGTCCGCCGTCGTGTCTACGCCGGCGAGGCTCAGATGACCATTTCCACCGGGCTTGAAAACGGCATCGCGACGCGGGCCAATTCGCCCTCGGAGCTGGCGCCGGTGAAGCAGGAGTACTATCAGTGGCCCAAGTTCGGCCAGTATGTCGAGACCCATGGCGCGGCCGGCGAGCCGGTGGACATGGCCGAGGCGGAACAGCTGATGACGCTGCTCGAGAGCTGGTATCGCGCCGAATCGGCCGACGCGCGTGCCGAGGCCTGGCACCGGATGCTGCAGCTGCATGCCGACAATGTCTTCAGTATCGGTATTCTGGCCGGTGTGATGCAGCCGGTTGCGGTCGACGCCGCGCTGCGTAACGTGCCGGACGAAGGCATCTGGAACTGGGATCCGGGCGCCCACTTCGGACTTTATTTACCGGACACCTTCTGGTTCGAGAGGTAAAGCATCATGTGGCGTTACATCACCCGCCGCGTATTGATGATGATACCGACACTGCTGGTTATCAGCGTACTGGTGTTCACCATCATCCAGCTGCCGCCGGGCGATTACCTGACCACCATGGTCAACGAGCTCCAGGCCCAGGGCGAGAACGTCAGTCAGGAGCGTGTCGCCTACCTGCGCGAACAGTATGGCCTCGACCGCTCGCCTGTCGAGCAGTATTTCTTCTGGGTCGCCGGGCTGCTGCAGGGGGATCTGGGGCACTCGTTCGAGCACGACAAGCCGGTACGTGAGGTGGTGGGCGACCGGATGTTCCTGACCATGATGGTGGCGTTCGTGACGACGTTGTTCGTCTATGTGATGTCGTTCCCGATCGGCGTCTACTCGGCGGTCCGCCAGTACAGCATCGGTGACTTTGCACTCTCGTTCGTCGGCTTCATTGGCCTCGCGACGCCGAACTTTCTGCTGGCGCTGGTACTGATGTACCTGGCCAAGGCGTATTTTGGCACCGATATCGGCGGGCTGATGGATGCCCGCTATATCGATCAGCCCTGGACCTGGGACAAGGTGGTGTCGGTGCTCGAACACCTCTGGGTGCCGGTGGTGGTCATCGGCACCTCCGGCACGGCGGGCATGATACGCCGCCTGCGCGCCAATCTGCTCGACGAGCTGCACAAGCAATACGTGGTCACGGCCAAGGCCAAGGGCCTGTCGCCCGGCAAGACCCTGGTCAAGTATCCGCTGCGCATGGCCCTGAATCCCTTTATCGCCGATATCGGCAACCTGCTGCCGGAGATGATCTCCGGCGCCGTGATCGTCTCGGTGGTGCTCGGGCTCGAGACCACCGGCCCCATGCTGCTCAAGGCGCTGCAGTCGCAGGACATGTATCTGGCCGGCAGTTTCCTGATGTTCATCTCGCTGCTGACGGTGTTCGGGACGCTGATTTCCGACCTGGCGCTGGCGGTGCTTGATCCGCGTATCCGGCTCGAGGAGGGCAGCAGCGATGAACCGCCCGCCGGTCGAGCATTACGTCAACCCGGAACCGTTCAACCCGCAGTCGGTGATGGAGCTGACGCCGGAGCAGGAGCGCTATTACATGGCGTCGCAGTGGCGCCTGGCCTGGTGGAAACTCAGGCGACACCGGCTGGCCGTGATCAGCGCCAGCTTCCTGACCCTGATGTACCTGGTGGTGATCTTCGCCGAGGCGGTGGCACCCTACCAGCTCGAGGAGCGCCATGTCGATTACCTGTTCGCGCCGCCTCAGGAGCTTTACTGGTTTCATGAGGGCGAGTTTGTCGGGCCCTTCGTTTATGGAATCGACGTGACCCTGGACATGGATAAGCTGCAGTGGGTCTACGCCGAGGACCGGAATCAGCGCCATCCGCTGCGCTTTTTCTGTCATGACAATGACTACCCCGGTGCCGGCTACGAATTCTGGGGCATGGTGCCCGCCAGCTTCCACCTCGTCTGCCCGGCCAAGGGAGGGCCGCTGTTCCTGCTCGGGACCGACCGGCTCGGCCGGGACATGCTCTCGCGGATCGTCTACGGTGCCCGGATCTCCCTGACCCTGGGGCTGATCGGGATCGCCATCAGCTTCATGCTCGGTATCAGCATCGGAGGTGTCGCCGGCTACTACGGCGGAATGGTCGACAACGTGGTGCAACGGGTGATCGAAGTTATCCGCTCTTTTCCGATGCTGCCGCTGCTGATGACGCTCTCGGCTATTCTACCGGTGACCTGGCCCCCACGCTGATCTTCATCGGAATCACGGTGTTGCTCGCGCTGCTCGACTGGCCGGGGCTGGCGCGGGCGGTGCGCTCGAAGCTGCTGGCGCTGCGGGAGGAGGATTTCTGTGTGGCGGCCCAGTTGATGGGGGCGAAGCCGGGCAGGGTGATCATGAAGCACCTGATGCCGAGTTTCGTCAGTCACCTGATCGCCTCGGCGACGCTGTCGATTCCGACCATGATCCTGGGCGAGACCGCGCTGAGCTTTCTGGGCCTGGGCCTGCGCCCGCCGGTCACCAGCTGGGGCGTGCTGCTCAACGAGGCGCAGAACATCAATTATGTGGTGCTCTATCCATGGCTTTTGTATCCGGTGATACCGGTCATCCTGGTGGTGCTGGCGTATCAGTTCCTCGGCGACGGCCTGCTGGATGCCGCCGATCCGTACAAGCATTGAATGAATGCTACAAGCGGCAAGCCAGGTGCTGCGGTGGCCCGAATCCTCGACTGTGGGAGCCCGGTCTCGAACGGCCTGGATGCCGTCATGGAGCGGGAGCCCGGCCTTTATTTCAGCAATGCTCCGATCTGTTCGATGCGCTCGGGCGAGTCCCATTCGTGCCCGCCGGCTACGGTATCGATCAGCGTGCCGTCGCGACCGTACAGATAGGTCATCGGCAGGCCGGGAATGCCGAGTTCGGTGAAGGCCGAGCCGGATTCGTCGAGCAGGATGCGAAAACCCAGTGGGCGCTCGAGGCGGGCGCGAAAGGTCTCGATCGCTTCGGCGCTTTCACCGACATTAACGGCCACCACCGCCAGCCCGTCGTCGGGAAAGTGGCGCTGCAGCCGGTCCATGGCTGGCATCTCGCGGATGCAGGGCGGGCACCAGGTGGCCCAGAAATTGAGCAGCAGCACCTGGCCTCGAAACTGGTCGAGCGCGATCGGCCGGTGTTCGAGGTCGGTGAAACTCAGGTCGTAGACCGCCATCCCGGCCCGGACCGGTTGCAGCAGCGAAAGGCCCAGCAGTAACAGTGTCGCCAGCGTGCGCATGAAAGCTCCTTGTTCCCGTTACCGCAACAGCTTAGCAGTCCGGTACCGGGGCGTCATCGGCTAACTCCATTGGTCAGCCTGGCGTCGACTGTGGCATAAAGTACAGTCTGATCGACCGGGACGCAGTCCCCGGAACTTACGAATCCACAGCCAGAAGGAATCAGGATGAAAGTCGCATTCTTGGGATTGGGAACCATGGGGTACCCCATGGCGGGTCACCTGCAGCGCAATGGACAGCAGGTCTGCGTCTACAATCGCACCGTGGCGAAGTCCCGGCAGTGGACAGACGAATATGGCGGCCGGTTCGCCGAGACACCGGCCGCTGCGGCGGCCGGTGCCGAGATCATCTTTACCTGCGTAGGCAACGACGACGACCTGCGCCAGGTCGTCCAGGCCGATGACGGTGCTTTCGCCGGAATGAGCGCCGGCGCTGTGCTCGTGGACCACACGACCGCTTCCGCCGAGGTGGCGCGTGAACTCGATGCATCTACCCGCGCGCGGGGATTGCACTTTATCGACGCGCCGGTGTCAGGCGGCCAGGCCGGGGCCCAGAACGGGGTGCTCAGCATCATGTGCGGCGGGGCGCCCGAAGTCTTTGCGCGGATCGAGCCGGTGATCGCCGCCTATGGCAAGTCCTGCCGCCTGCTCGGTGATGCCGGCAGCGGTCAGCTGGCCAAGATGGTCAATCAGATCTGTGTCGCCGGTGCGGTGCAGGGGCTGGCGGAGGCGGTGCATTTCGCCAAGCGCTCGGGGCTCGACGGCAGAGCGGTGTTCGACGTTATCCGTCACGGCGCCGCCGGTTCCTGGCAGATGGACAATCGCCACGAGGCGATGCTCGATGGCCGTTTCGATTTCGGCTTTGCCGTCGACTGGATGCGAAAGGACCTGCGTATCGCGCTGGATGAAGCCCGCAACAACGGCGCCAGTCTGCCGATTACCGCATTGCTCGATCAGTTCTACGCCGATATTCAGGCGATGGGGGGCGGGCGCTGGGATACCTGCAGCCTGGTTCGTCGTCTGGAAAGGGACGACTGAACGGAAAAGTCGACAAGTCTGTTTTGACTTGGATCAAGGTTCCCTTATAATCGCCAAAATTTTTTCTGTTCAAAAAAGCGACTACAAGAGGTTCCTATGACCGGTATCGACAAATACAGCCTGGTATCCTTCGCACCCAGTGTCCTGATCGTGGCCGCCTGTGTAGCCCTGGTCTTCGTGGGTGTGGGCTTCCTGCGCAAGAATATCGCCAAGGACGCGGCGGCTGCCCAAGCCCGCGAAGCCGGCAAGGGCTGATACGACTGCCGGCCGCCAGGCCGGTGACGGAATCCGCCAAAAAAGGCCCGCTACGTAGCGGGCCTTTTTTGGCATAGCTGCAGGGCCTTAGCGGCGCGGCAGCACTTCCTTGAGCTGCTGGTGGATCTTCAGCAGGCTGCGCTCGGTGGTATCCCAGTCGATGCAGGCGTCGGTGACCGAAACGCCGTATTTCAGTTCATCGAGTTTGGCCGGGATCGACTGGTTGCCCCAGCCGATATTCGATTCGATCATCAGGCCGATCAGTGACTTGTTGCCTTCGACGATCTGGTTGGCGACGTTTTCCGCCACCAGAGGCTGCAGCGCCGGATCCTTGTTGGAGTTGGCGTGGCTGCAGTCGACCATGATGTTCAGCGGCAGCTTGTTCTTCGCCAGTTCCTGCTCGCAGAGGGTAACGCTGACCGAATCGTAATTCGGTTTGCCATTGCCGCCACGCAGCACCACGTGGCCATAAGGGTTGCCCCGGGTGCGGATGATCGCCGCTTCGCCTTTTTCGCTGATGCCGAGGAAACTGTGCGGGTGGCTGACGGACTGCAGCGCGTTGATCGCCACGCCCAGGCTGCCGTCGGTGCCGTTCTTGAAGCCGACGGCACAGGAGAGACCCGACGACATCTCGCGATGGGTCTGGGACTCGGTGGTCCGGGCGCCGATTGCAGACCAGGAGATCAGGTCCTGCAGGTACTGCGGGTTGTTCGGATCCAGTGCCTCGGTGGCGAGCGGCAGGCCCAGTTCGGACAGATCGAGCAGCAGTTTGCGTCCGATGTGCAGGCCCTCCTCGATATCGAAGGAGTCGTTCATGTGCGGGTCATTGATCAGGCCTTTCCAGCCAACGGTGGTGCGCGGCTTCTCGAAATAGACGCGCATCACCAGAAACAGGCTGTCCTTGACCTGCTCCGCCAGCGCCTTGAGGCGACGGCCATAGTCCAGAGCGGCTTCCGGATCGTGAATGGAGCAGGGGCCGACGACAACGATCAGGCGCTTGTCCTTGCCGTCGAGGATATTGCGGATCGTTTCGCGGCCGTTCATGACGGTTGCGGCCGCCGCCTCGCTGATCGGCAGCTTCGCCTTGAGCGCTTCCGGCGTGATCAGGATGGATACGGATTCGATATTGAGGTCGTCTAAACGTGTGTCGGTCATGGGTATTCCCTACAGCGAACAGGGCCGGGCCCGCAATCGTCCGGGCCCGTCGCAATGTTGAAAACTGAACGGTAACAGGTTAAGGGTTTTCAAGGCGCTCGGGTTCCGGTGCGGCATGCGATTAGCGCAGCGGGCCGGCATTCGGCGCTTTGTGCAACTGCACACCTTTTTAACACATAACCAGGCACGTT
This sequence comes from Marinobacterium aestuariivivens, assembly GCF_042661465.1. Taxonomy (NCBI): domain Bacteria; kingdom Pseudomonadati; phylum Pseudomonadota; class Gammaproteobacteria; order Oceanospirillales; family Oceanospirillaceae; genus Marinobacterium; species Marinobacterium aestuariivivens. The sequence goes on from NZ_JBHSWE010000001.1 coordinate 4,908,327, forward strand.
ATAAGCCCGGCAGGTTCCGGTGGAGGCCAGGTCCGCGGGCCAGTGTTACAATGCCGCCTGAAGCTGGTCTGAGCCCGGTGCGAACTTGACCCGGATGCCGTGGTCTACAGGCTGCCAATTCGTTCAACCCGTGGAACCGGAATCCCGTGCGCTCACAGTTCTTTCGCTGCGTTTCTCTTTTCCTGCTGCTGCTGGCGGGTCTTAACCTGCCGGCCCAGGCCGGGCTCTTCGACAAGAATCCCTTCGGCGGCAGCGACGGCCCGCTGCAGGTCGATGATGCCTTCCGTTTTGATTTCGAGCAGGTCGCCCCCGGACGGGTGAAACTGCTCTGGACCATACAGCCGGACTATTACCTCTATCGGGACCGGATGGAGTTCAAGAGCCTCGACGGAACCAGCCGGGTTGTCGAGCGGATCAACGCGCCTTCCGAGGAGAAGGAGGATCCGCTGTTCGGCAAGGTCCAGGTCTACCATGAATTTGCCGAGGTGGAACTGAGCCTGGCGAGCCTCGGTTCCGAAGCGGTCGACGATCGCCTTGCCGTGACCTACCAGGGGTGCTGGGAAGGCGGAATCTGCTATCCGCCTGTGACCCGTGAGATCCGTTTGGCAGGCGTTCCTGCGGCAGGCGCCGCTGTTACGAACAGGCCGCCGGGCGGCGGCGATGGTGCTGGCGCCACCCAGGCCGGCGCCGTCAGTTACGGTGTCGGTACAGTCCCGGCCGGGGAGCCGGTCAGCGAGCAGGACCGCTTCGCCGGTCTGCTGCGCAATGCGGGCCTGGGTGTGACCCTGGGTGCCTTTTTCATTGCGGGACTTGCGCTGGCATTCACGCCCTGTGTCTTCCCGATGATCCCGATCATCTCCAGCATCATTGCGGGCCATGGCCATCGCATCAGTACCGGGCGCGCACTGGTGCTGTCGCTGGTGTATGTGCTGGCGGTGTCGCTGACGTACACCCTGGCCGGTATCTTCGCCGGGCTCTTCGGTGCCAATCTCCAGGCCGGCTTCCAGAATCCCTGGATCATCGCCACCTTCAGCGGCCTTTTCGTTCTGCTGGCGCTGTCGATGTTCGGATTCTACGAACTGCAGCTGCCGTCCAGCTGGCAGAGCCGGCTGAGTCGCGCCAGCAGCCGGCGCCAGGGCGGTACCCTCACCGGCGTGGCGGTGATGGGGCTGCTGTCGGCGCTGATTGTCGGACCCTGCATGGCGGCGCCGCTGGCCGGCGCGCTGATCTATATCGGCCAGACCGGTGATCCGGTGCTTGGCGGCTCGGCACTTTTTGCGCTCAGTCTCGGCATGGGCGTGCCGCTGCTGCTGGTCGGCGCCTCGGCCGGGAAACTGCTGCCCAAGGCCGGGCTCTGGATGGATGCGGTGAAGGCGGCATTCGGTGTCGCGCTGCTGCTGATGGCGATCTGGATGCTCGATCGCATCATTCCGGATCGGGCGACGATGGCGCTGACGGCGATGGTACTTGTCGTTTCGGCGGTCTACATGAACGCCCTCGATCGTTTGCCGGATCAGAGCGGCGGCTGGCACCGGCTCTGGAAGGGAGTGGGCCTGATGCTGCTGGTCTATGGTCTGGCGCTGATGGTGGGGCTGTTCTCGGGCAGCCGAAGCCTGGTCTATCCACTGCAGGGGCTGGCCGCGGGCGAAGCGCGATCAGAGGCGTCACTGCCGTTCAGCAGGGTGACCTCGATGGAGCAGTTGCAGCCGTTGCTGGAACAGGCCCGCCGCAATGGCCAGCCGGTCATGCTCGACTTCTTCGCCGAATGGTGTGTGTCCTGTTACGAGCTGGAGTACGTGACGTTCAGCGACGAGAGCGTACGCCGGGCGCTGTCGGGCTATCAGCTGATCAAGGTGGACGTGACCGCCAACGACGCTGCGGCCCGGGAACTGAACCGCGAATACGGCGTCATCGGGCCGCCGGCGCTGCTGTTCTACGACAGCGCCGGCACCCTGAAACCGCAGCTGATGCTGGTCGGCGTGATCGATCCGGCCGATTTCCTGCGTCATCTCGACCGGGTGGAAGGGTAATGGGTGACGCGTAACGGGTGACGCGTCACGCAATTTCAGGTTTTCAATTCCGGCAGGTCCCGGTACAGTTCGAGCGCATCCGGGTTGGCCAGTGCCTCCCGGTTCTGCACGTCCTCGCCGATGACCATGCTGCGCACCGCCAGTTCGACGATCTTGCCGCTCAGGGTGCGGGGGATATCGGCCACCTGGACGATTTTCGCCGGCACGTGTCGAGGCGTCGTGTGCTCGCGTATGCGGCGGCGGATACGGTCGCGCAGCGCATCATCGAGTGACAGACCGTCACGCAGACGCACGAACAACACCACCCGCACATCGTCCTGCCAGGGCTGGCCTATGCAGATGCTCTCGAGCACCTCCTCGATTGACTCGACCTGGCGATAGATCTCGGCGGTGCCGATACGGACGCCGCCCGGGTTGAGCACGGCGTCCGAGCGGCCGTGGATGATCAGGCCGTCATGCCCGGTCAGCTCGGCGAAATCGCCATGGGCCCAGACATTGTCGAAGCGGGAAAAGTAGGCGTCGCGGTAGCGCTGCTGGTCCGGGTCCTGCCAGAACCCGATCGGCATCGACGGGAAGGGGCGGGTGCAGACCAGCTCGCCCTTGCCGCGCTGCAGCGGCTGTCCCTGGGGATCATAGATTTCGACCGCCATGGCCAGGCCCCGGCATTGCAGCTCGCCCTTGTAAACCGGCCTTATCGGACAGCCCAGGGCGAAACAGGAGATAATGTCGGTACCGCCCGAGATGGACGACAGCTGCAGGTCCTGCTTGATCTCGCGGTAGACGTAGTCGAAGCTTTCGTGGGACAGCGGCGAGCCGGTGGACAGCAGTGCCCGGAGGCGTTCGAGGCGATGTGTCCGGCCGGGCCTGATACCGGCTTTTTCCAGTGCGGCGATGTATTTGGCGCTGGTGCCGAATACGCTGATCCCCTCCTGTTCGGCGATATTCCACAGGTGTTCCGGTGTCGGTGCCGTGGGGGAACCGTCGAACAGCAGCAGCGCGCTGTCGGATGCCAGGGCGCTGACCAGCCAGTTCCACATCATCCAGCCGCAGGTGGTGTAGTAGAACAGCAGGTCCCCGGCTCCCAGGTCCGTATGCAGCCGATGTTCCTTGAGGTGCTGGAGCAGCGTGCCGCCGGCCCCGTGGACGATGCACTTCGGCACCCCGGTGGTCCCCGACGAGTACAGAATGTAGAGCGGGTGATCGAACGGCAGTTGTTCGAACTCGATATGGGTCTCGCCCCGGTCGACAAAGTCGTCGAGCAGCACGGCCTTGTCGAGCCGCCCCAGGGCCGGCTGCTCCGCCAGGTAGGGCACGACGACCAGCCGTTCCACCGATGGCAGCCGGTCGAGGATGCCGGCGATCTTTACCAGGGAATCGTGGTTTTTGCCATTGTAGAGGTAGCCGTCGGCGGTAAACAGCAGGCGCGGTTCGATCTGACCGAAGCGGTCCAGTACGCCCTGGATACCGAAGTCAGGCGAGCAGGAACTCCAGACGGCTCCGACGGCGCTGCTGGCCAGCATCGCGATCAGGGTTTCGGGCAGGTTCGGCATAAAACCGGCTATACGGTCGCCCGGCCCGATGCCGAATTTACGCAGGGCGCTGGCCAGTTCCGCTACGCGGTGATAGAGCGCGTTATGGCTCAGGGTGCTGCGATGGTCCGCTTCGTTGCGAAACACGACCGCAGGACTGTCGTCACCCACTCGCAACAGGTTTTCGGCGAAATTGAGACGGGCCTCCGGAAACCAGCGTGCGCCCGGCATCCGTTCGGCGTGCTCCAGAATGGGGTCGCCGCGGGCATCGGCGATTACGCCAGCCCAGTCCCAGAGTTCCTCCCAGAAGGTCTCGGCCTCCCGGATACTCCAGTCATAGAGCGCCCCGTAGTCGGAGAGTTCGAGGCTCAGTCGATTGTTGAGGTGATGCATGAACGCCGTCATGCGGCTGCCGGCGATGCGATCGGGACCGGGTGTCCAGAGTGGTTGCGCCATGGAATCCTCCCCTCATCCGAGAGGCGGCTGACGTGGCCGGTACGGCAGCTGCCCGTTCGAAGTCTAGTCAAAGGAGGCGGACAATCCCAGTTACGCCCCGTCGCCCGGGGCTTCCCGCCGTCAGCGCAGGTAGTTGCGGCTGATATGACGGAAGCTGTCGGTACCGGCCTTGCGCATCCATTCGAAGGCGACCATTTCTCGGCTGACGATTCGGATGCCGGCCTCGCGCATGCGCTCGATCGCCAGCGCCTTGTCCGAGGGGTTGCGCGACGAGATACAGTCTGCGACGACATAGACCTCCCGGGCCTGCTCGCGCAGCTCAATGGCGGTCTGCAGTACGCAGACATGGGCCTCTATGCCGATGACGACGATCTGCTCCCGTTGCCCGTCATCGATGGCGTCCCGGCAGGCCGCTTCCGACATGCAGGAGAAAAAGGTTTTCTCCAGCACGGCGTCGTCCGGCAGCAGCTCGCGCAGGGCGTTCGAGGTGTGGCCGATGCCGCGGGGATACTGCTCGCTGGCCAGGACCGGCACCTGCAGGTACCGGGCAATCTCCATCAGCCAGCGACAGTTGTCGAGCAGTGCCTGGGGCGCTTCGACCGCCGGCACGAGCTTGTCCTGGACATCGACCAGCAGCAACAGCGATTTTTGCGAATCGATCAGCATCGACCTGCCTCCGGTTCAGGGTTTGTTGTCGACCATGACGATGGCTTCGCCCTGGGTGACCTTTCGGCCGTCGACATAGCAGTCGGTGGACAGGGTGACGCGCCGCCGGCGGACATTGATGTCGGTTACGGTGATGCGGGTTTCGACTTCGTCGCCGGGGCGGATCGGCTGGCGAAACTTCAGTTGCTGGTCGAGATAGATGGCACCGGGTCCCGGCAGGTGAGTGCCGATTGCGGCGGAGATCAGGCCGGCGCTGAGCATGCCATGGGCGATGCGGCCGCCGAAGGCTGTCTGCTGTGCGAAATCCTCGTCCAGGTGTACCGGGTTGGTATCGCCGGTGACTTCGGCGAACAGCTGGATATCGCGATCGGAGACGGTCTTGAGCACGGACACCGTCTGGCCGAGTTCAAGCTCCTCGATAAAAAGGCCGTGGGCCTGGGTCATGGTTTTCTCCACGTTGATACGGGTATCGGCCGCCGGGGCGGCGCAGGTTCAAAAATAACATCAAAACGGATGCTGCCTGACCGGGATGGCCCGGCAGTGACGGGTCCCGTCAATCCTCGTACATCGCCTGCATCGCTTCCTGGGTCCACTTGAGGCTGGCGCGATAGGCCTTGTCATAGAGGCTGCCGTCGAAGTCGGCCGGCAGCAGGTCCCAGTCGCCGCTCTCGTAATGAACGACGTTGCCCAGTACAGTGCCGACCGTCCCGGCACCGTCGCATATCGCCATCTTGATATCGTCCCCCAGCGGCACCTGCTCGAGCATCGCATCGCGGTCGATGTCGAGCATCGCGTGGAGCCCCGACATCATGCCGGCCATGAAGAAGGAGGAGGCGTTGGGGTAGCGCATGCCCTCGGCGACCAGCTCGCACATGCGGCCCCTTATCAGCAGCAGTCGCGCCAGCTCTTCGGGCTTGTCGCGGTTGGCGGACATCGCGATCAGGGTGGCCCATTTGCGCACCTGCTCGAGTCCGAGCAGCACGACGGCCTGGGCGATGGAGTCGACCTTGCGAACCAGGGCATAGGCGGCCGAATTGACGATTCGCAGCAGCTTGAAGGTCAGCACCGGGTCCCGCAGTATCAGCGACTCCAGTTTCTCCGGCGTCGTCGAAGGTTTCTGCAGTTCCTGGATCAGCTGCATCAGCGCAACCTGATTGGCGCTGACGCGCCGGCCCTGGACCATCTTCGGGCGGCTCAGGAAACCGCCCTGGTAGAGCTTGAACCCCATCTCGACACAGCGTTCGAGCTGGTCGAACTGTTCGATCCCCGCGGCCAGAAACGCGACCTTGAACGGCGCCATCGTGGCGAGCTGCTGTTTCAGTTCGGCGTCATCGAGCTCACGCACATCGAGCTTGACGATCTGTGCCATCTTCAGAAGATTGTCGTGACGGGGGTTGTAACGCCTGCTCCTGAGGCAGATGCGGTAACCGTCGCGCATCAGTTTCAGGACCGCCTGCTCGTACTCGCGGTCAGGAGATTCGTCGGGCTCGAGTTCGATGACGACCTGCTTGCGCGGCAGGTCCGGGATGCTTCCGGACAGCAGCAGCTGCGGGCTGACCGGAAGGAAGGCCGGTACCCGGCGCACGGCGCCTGCATCGCTGATGCTGGTATAGACGTTGAGAATCATTTCGCCGCTGTGTTCGGTGTCGGCGAGTTGCGGCGCGGCCTCGTTCTCATTACGGTACAGCAACTCGTACGCCACCACTTTCTGGTGACCGTCGAAGATGGGCTGGCGTGTCATCTGAAACTGCTGGCTGTTGGACGTCGAATCCATTTGTCCCTTCACTCTTCCTGTTGCCCGGTCCCGCAAAGTTTATACGTAAACCCCCGTCAAGCGATAGGGCGAAAGGGGGGCGGAGCGCTATCGCTTTGTGCCCACGGCGCTATAATAGGCGCCCTTCGAACAGGGGCGGTACATCAATGAGCATCAACTGGTTTCCCGGGCACATGCACAAGGCGCGCAAAGAGATCGCCAAGACCATGGACGAGGTCGATGTGGTGATCGAAGTGCTGGACGCGCGTCTGCCCCAGTCCAGCGAGAACCCGCTGGTCGACAAACTGCGCAAGGGCAAGCCGGTGATCAAGTTGCTCAACAAGGCCGACCTTGCCGACCCGCTGCTGACCCAGGAATGGCTGGAGTTCTTCAACGGCATGGAGGCTGTCCAGGCGCTGGCGCTCGACTACGAAAACAAGAAGCTGATCAAGCGCCTGCCGGATCTGTGCAAGCAGCTGGTGCCGTCGCGTGCCAATGCGGGCCGTCCGGTGCGGGCGATGATCATGGGCATTCCCAATGTCGGCAAGTCGACGCTGATCAATGCGCTGCTCGGCAAGCGCATCGCCAAGGTGGGCAACCAGCCGGCCGTAACCCGGTCGCAACAGCGTTTCAGCGTTCAGGGAGGCATGGCGCTGTCCGATACGCCGGGCATTCTCTGGCCCAAGATCGAGGACCGGGACTCCGGTTACCGACTGGCCGCCAGCGGCGCCATCCGCGATACTGCTATCGAGTTCGAGGACGTGGCGCTCTTTGCCGCCGGTTTTCTGCTCAGACAGTACCCGCAACGCTTGCAGGAACGCTACAAACTGACACAATTGCCAGAGATCGCCGAGGAGCTGATCGATGCAATCGGCCGCAAGCGTGGCTGCCTCAGACCCGGTGGTATCGTCGACAGGCACAAGGCCTCGGAAATACTGCTAAACGAACTGCGGGGCGGGAAACTCGGACGCATCAGTTTTGAAACGGTCGCCGAGTGGGACGAAAAGAGACGCCAGGCCGCGCTTGAAGAAGCCGAGCGCCTGGCGGCGGAAGATGAGCAACAGCAGGACCCGAAATGACACGCGTAAAGAAAAAGCGTTCCGATGCCAACCGTATCGAGTGGGGCGAGAGTCCGCCCCGGCGCAGCGAGAAACTGGCCGATCCGGACAGTTACGAAAGTCGCAAGAAAAAGGCGCTGGAGAAGCGCAAGCGTCAAAAGTCCGTTTACGAGAAGCACGTCGAACAACAGGAGCGTGACGATGAACGGCGCGAAGACAGCGGGCCGCGGGGCGGTCGGCTGGCGGAAAAAATCCGCCGCCTGAACCGTGACCGGGTCGAACTCGACGATGAGCCCGAGGACGACTGAGCCCCTGCGCCGGGCCTGAACAGGATCGGCGCAGGTCCCGGGCGGCCGCCTTCAGACAATTGCTCTGTAAGTAGAGTTTGTACAGCGGCGGGGCGGCCTTCCGTGGGGCGGCCTTCCGTCACCCCTGGCCCAGGCAGAGGATTGCTCCTGCCGTCTTGTTGCAAGTAGAGTCTGCACAGAGGCCATCCCTGGCCTAGACAGACAATTGCTCCTGCATTGTCTGCACAGAGGCCATCCCTGGCCTAGGCTTTGGGGTGACTCGACAGCCGAGATAGCCGCCATGTCCCACTCGCCGATTCATCGTGCCGGCAATGCACCGGTACGTATCGAACTCAAGGAAGGGGAGACCTACACCTGGTGTGCCTGCGGGCGCTCGGAAAACCAGCCCTGGTGCGACGGATCCCATCAGGGCACCGGCATAGACCCGGTCGTATTCGTCGCCGAGCGAAACGATATCGTTTTTCTGTGCATGTGCAAATCGACCGAGAGTCCGCCGCTCTGTGACGGCTCCCACAAAAGACGCAAAGAGGACACGCCGACCTGAATCGGTACCGCGCTGCGCCACCGCAACCGGGCGGCTGTGTTAGCAGCCTGTCTGGCTTGACCGATCGTAGCGAGGGGAAGTTCGTTTTGAGGCAGTTTTTGAGCTCTTTTGAGGCGAATAGTGGTTCTATTCAACGAGAAAGAGAACAAAAAATGACCAAAATCGGCTGTTCCGCAGTAGATCAGCGGTAAGTCCGACAGGCTGCTAGCATTAGCGCCCATTTAAACCCCCAGGTAAGAAACATTGCAGCCCCATACTACCCAACCGGAAGTCATTGTCATTGGTGCCGGCGCGGCCGGCCTCATGTGTGCGGCCAGTGCCGGCTATCGCGGACGTTCCGTCCTGTTGCTCGAACACAGCAACAAGATCGGCCGCAAGATCCTGATGTCCGGCGGCGGGCGTTGCAATTTCACCAATCTGCAAAATTCACCGGCGAACTACCTCTCGCGCAATCCCCATTTCTGCAAGTCCGCGCTGAGCCGCTACCCGGCGTCCGCCTTTATCGAGCTGGTCGAGCGTCACGGCATCGACTATCACGAGAAAACCCTGGGACAGCTGTTCTGCAACGGGTCGAGCAGGGAGATCCTGCAACTGCTGCTGACCGAGTGCGACTGGGCCGGGGTCGATATACGTACCGATTGCCAGATTCACCGTGTCGAAAAGCTGGAGCGGGGTTTCAGGGTCAAGACCTCGCTGGGTATCTGGCAATGCGATTCGGTGGTGATTGCTACCGGCGGGCTGTCGATTCCCAATGGTGGCGCCACCCCCTTTGCCTACGAGACCGCCCGCCAGTTTGGCCTCGAGGTGCTGCCGCTGCAGGCTGCACTGGTGCCCTTCACGCTGCAGCCGGCGGACCTCGAACTGTTCAGGCCCCTGTCCGGTGACTCCCACCGGGTGAGAGCCCGCATCGGCGCTATATCCTTCGTCGAGAACCTGCTGTTCACCCACCGCGGCCTCAGCGGTCCGGCGATCCTGCAGATCTCGTCGTACTGGGAGCCAGGCACCGAAGTCGAGATCGACCTGTTCCCGGAGCTGGACCTGCTGGCCTGGCTGAAGGAACAGCGCGAGGCACGGCCCAGGGCCGATATCCGGACCCTGCTCGGTCAGTTGATGCACAAGGGCATTACACAGACGTTCTGCGACCTGTGGCACTTCGAGGGGCCGATCAACCGCTTCGATAACCGCAGGCTCCAGGCTGTCGCCGACCAGTTCCACCGCTGGATCGTCAAACCGTCGGGTACCGAGGGTTACCGCACCGCAGAAGTGACCCGCGGGGGTATCGACACCGACGAGATCTCGTCGAAGACCTTCGAGGCGAAAAAGGTTCCGGGGCTCTATTTTATCGGCGAGTGCCTCGATGTGACCGGTCACCTGGGCGGGCACAACTTCCAGTTCGCCTGGGCCTGCGGTCACTGCGCCGGCCAGTACGTCTGAGCCCCGTACCCATCTGCAAAGCCTCTGCGCGTCGCCTATAGTGTGGAAGCAAGGGAGAGTCCGTTCCGCCTGTTTTCCGAACCGCTGATGTCCCCGGAATTGTCTGCCAGGACAGCGCCGGCCCCGGCCCGCGCCTGTCACGGGATACCAAACAGGAGTGGATCATGAAATTTGAAAGTCAGGGACGCCCACTCAGCGACGATGGCATGGACCGGATCTGCAGAACGCTCGGCGTGGCCGAGCCCGAGGTCTGGGCAATATTGACGGTCGAGACCCGAGGGTTCGGCTTCCTGCGCAATCGCCGGCCGCAGATCCTGTTCGAACGCCACATTTTCCATCGCCTCACCGATGGTCAGCACGATGCCGGTAACCGCGACATCAGCAATGCCAGGCCCGGCGGCTATGTCGGTGGTGCCGCCGAGTACGACCGTCTCAAGAAGGCGATGACGCTCGACCGCGGCGCGGCGCTGCAAAGTGCCTCCTGGGGCATCGGCCAGGTGATGGGCATGAACTTCCAGGTCGCAGGTTACGACGATGTCGAGGCGATGGTGGACGATATGGTGCGCAACGAGGATGCCCAGTTGCTGGCGATGGCCAACTTCATCCGCGGCAACCGCCTCGACAGTGCCCTGCAGCGCCACAACTGGGTGTCATTTGCCCGCGGTTACAACGGTCCGGCGTTCAAGGTCAACGAATACGATACCCGGCTCGCCGCGGCCCATGCGAAGTTCAGTACCCTGCTGCCCGATCTTGCGTTGCGCACCGCCCAGGCCGCGCTCAATTATCTGGGCATCAACCCGGGGCCGATCGACGGCCTGCGTGGCCGCCGGACCCGTTCGGCCCTGATCGAGTTTCAGAACCGCCGGGACCTGCCGGAAACGGGTGAACTTGACAGCGATACCGGAAGCCGCCTGATCGCAGAAGCCTTTCCCGACTGATGGATGACGGCCAACGGTGTCGCTGGAGTGCTCTGCGGTCGGAGTCCTGACTGGCTGCCCGAACACAGTCGAAGCCTGGCTGCGCTGATGGGGGCGGGGTTGTCGCCGCTACAGGCCGTCGAGGTGCTGCGCCGGCAATATCCCGCGCTGTCGCAGCCGTTGGAGCACGCGATGAGCCGGCTGTCCCGGGGCCGCTCCCTGAGCCAAAGCCTTGGCGAAGGCGGCTTTTTCGGCCGCCATGCTCGTATTCTGCTTGAGGCGGGGGAGTTTGGCGGGCGCCTTCCCGAGGCGCTGCGGCTGATCGCCGATCGCTCCGAGCAGCACCGTCGCAGGCTGGCCCGGTTCCGAGCCCGGCTCTGGCTGCCACTGCTACTGTTGCTGATCGCGACCCTGGCCGGGCTGCTCCTGAATACCCGGTTTTATCAGCTGTCCCTGGGCGTCGCGCTGGCGGACGCGGGGATGTCGCTGGGTTTTGTCTTTCTGCTGACCACCCTGCTGCTGAAACTGCTGAAGCTGGACCGTTCAGGCTGGCTGTACTGGGGGTGGCGACTGGGACTCGGGCGAACCGGACTTTACCGGGGCTTTTTCGAAGTCGGGTTTTACGGCCTGCTGAGCGGAATGCTCGACGCAGGCTGTGATTATGTCGAGGCGCTGGAGCATTGCCGCGATCTGCTCGATGACCGCGTCTACAGGGGCCGGGTACGGATCGCACAGCAGGCGCTGGCGTCTGGCCAGGACCCCTCCACGGCATTGGAGTGTGCCGGGTTGCCGCTGTCGCCGGCGTTGCGCCAGCTGATACGCAGTGCCGGGGCGGCGGGGCGTCTGCCTCAGGCACTCGGGCATCATCTGCGTCTCGAACAGCAACGGCTCGATCTGTACCTCGAAGCCTTTTACGAATGGCTGCCGCGGATCTATTATCTGCTTGTTATCGGTATCGGACTCAGGTATCTGCTGGGCTGAGCCGTCTGCAACCGGGTAGTGCCATGAATCTAGTACCCTACGAGCCGGCGCTTGCCCGTGCCGTCACCGATCTCTACCACCGCGCTGTCCATGCGATCGATCCGAAGCTCTACACGCCTGAGCAGCAGGAGGCCTGGGCGCCGACACCGCCGGACTATGAATTCTGGAGCACGCGCCTCAAGGCCCGGCAGCCGTTGCTGGCGCTGGACGACGACCGGCTGGCGGGCTTTATCGAGCTGGAAGCGGACGGTCATATCGACTGTTTCTACGTCGATCCCGACTATCAGCATCAGGGCGTGGGCGCCCGGCTCTACGAACGCATCGAGAAAAAGGCCCGCCGCGACGGCATCGGGCGCCTCTTTGTAGAGGCGTCGCTGCTGGCCAGGCCCTTCTTCGAAAAGCGAGGCTTTGCGGTGGTCTGTCGCAACGAGGTATGCCGTCAGGGCCAGGTGCTGATCAATTTCACGATGGAGAAGCGATTGAAAAATGAGTCAACAGAGCAGCGTAGGGTGGAATGAAGGCCGAAGGCATGAATTCCACCGATGCTGCCCGGTTACTCCGTGGTTTTCTCGATTGGCATCATTGCTCCATAGCGCCACCCGGAATGCGATTCACCGGTGGAACGCCACCCGGTGGAATTCGCAGGCTCATTCCACCCTAGGGGCAGTCCCCGTCGTCGCTCTCGAATCGGATATCCCCGTACCAGGCGCTGGCCTCGAGGCCGGTATTGTCGGTGTCGGTCATCAGCGCGACCGCGTCAACCGGGCCGGGCTCCGCTGCGAACAGGCGGCGGTAATCGGCCCTTACGTCGCGGCATTCATGGACCCACTGGCCGACGTCGGCACTGCCGCCGCGCACCGCAATCATGCGCGCATTGGCGGCGAAGGCGTTGGGCCATTCGCTGCCGGCGGGCTGGCGACTCGACCAGACATAGTTGATCGCCCGGGTGCGCCAGAATGCCAGACCGCCGGAAAACACCACATAAATGCGCGCGGGGTAGTCGTCGCCGGCTTTGCTGCGCTCGTCCGGCGTGTCGATCAGGTTTGCGACCTTCCAGGACCAGGCCAGCAACGGTGTTCTGTCCAGGTCGATCTCGATCTCGCGATACAGCCCAGAGGCGGCGCTGCGGCTGCTGGCATGCAGTACCAGCTGGCCGGCGTCGCGTCGCAGCTCGTAACGGCTGTGGCCGACGAAAGACTTGCTGTGCCAGCCCTCGAGGTCGGCGGCGGAAAAACGCCCCACCTCGACCGTCTCGGCACCGGTGTGGAGCGCCAGAAGAAGCAGTGGCAGTGGCAGTAGCCGTGTTTTCAATGGCCGGTTTCCTCAAACAGCGTCTCGATCAGACAGGGATCATTGAAGTGGCGTCTTCCGACAAAGGCGACCGCATGGCGCCGAACTGTTCAGGCGCCATCGGCTCCTGGCTGAAGGAAGCCAGCAGCCGGCTGGTCCTGAGGAAGGGAAAGCCCGGGACACGCGGAAACCCCTGGTCTTCGACACCGGCCTGCCGGATCTGCCGGTCGGCCGCCTCGAACCGCACCAGGCATCCGGTGAGCGGGCCGGGCGGAAAGACCGGGGGCTGTGTCGCGCAACCGGCCAGCAATGCCGCCAGAAGGGCCAGGCCTGCGCCGATGCGCGCAAGGCAGCCGCTGCTTGCGGTTGGCGTCAAAGTATCCGGAAGCATCATAAGCGTCTGAAACCGAATGACTATTCAACTTAAGTGTAGACCTGCGGCCGGGCTGACCGGCATCGGCACAGAAGCAGGAAACGGGCTGGCGCGATTCGGGCCGGAGGACTATGGTTTTCTGCAGGCCGGCCCGAAGGGCCTTACATTGGAGGAGTTGCCATGAAGCTGTATTCCGCCCCCGGTACCAGTTCCGCCGCGGTTCATATCTGTCTGGTCGAGGAGGATATTCCATTCGACCTGGTCAAGGTCGACCTGCGGGGTGACCGGCGTCTGTCCGACGGCCGCCATCTCGTTGATCTCAACCCCAAGGGCTATGTACCGGTGCTGGAGCTTGACAACGGCCAGGTGCTGACCGAAACGGCCGCCATTCTGCAGTTCGTCGCCGACTTCAAGCCGTCGTCGGGACTCGCGCCTGCCAACGGTACCTTCGACCGGGTTCGGCTGCAGGAGGCGCTGAGTTTCATCGGCTGCGAAGTGCACAAGACCCTGGGTGCCTTCTTCGATCCGAGGCTTGGGGAGGACGCGCGCGGGCTGCTGCTGGAGAAGTTCGCCCACTGCGCGTCCATCCTCGACCGGCAGCTGTCGGAATCCGATTATCTGGTTGCCAATCGTTTCAGCGTCGCGGACGCCTATCTGTTCGTGGTGCTGGGCTGGTGTCCGATGCTCGAGATCAACATCAATCGCTATCTCAATCTCGTGGCGTTCATGGAGCGTGTCGGCGACCGGCCTTCGATCAACAAGGTGCGTCACGCCTGATCGCATTGTAAGGGGTATCGAGGCGGTCAGGGAGGCCGCCTTTTTGCAGACGGGGAGTATCAACACTGTGGCCAGACAGGTTTACATCAATCTGCCGGTAAAACAGCTCGAACGTTCGATCGATTTTTTCACCCGTATCGGGTTCTCGTTGAATCCGCAGTTTTCCGACGACACCGCGGCCTGCATCATCATCGATCAGAATCTATTCGTGATGTTGCTGACCGAGGCGAAATTCGCCGGCTTTACACCCAATCCGGTGTGCGATGCACGCCAAAGTACCGAAGTGCTGGTCTGTCTTGGCTGTGACAGTCGAGCCGAGGTCGATGCCATGGTGCAGAAAGCGCTTGCCGCCGGGGGCAATACCTACAAGGAACCGGAGGATCATGGTTTCATGTACGGTCACGGCTTCCAGGACCCTGACGGTCATATCTGGGAGCTGATCCACATGGACGTCGGCTGAGCCAGGGGCCGGCGAACGTCGTCAGGGATCCAGCGGCTGGCTCGCCTTCTGAACCAGGCGATACTGCACCCGTATCAGCGCCAGCTGGCGGTAGAAGTTCAGCAGATCCCGGCTTGGCCCGGTTAGGCGTTCATAGCCGGATATGAAGGCGACCAGGGTTCCCACCTCCGCCTGGCCCTCGATCACCAGCCAGCCGCCGACGACCAGCACGCTCAGTGGCCCGAGATGGTTGGTCAGGTTATTGAGTTGCTTCACCGCGTGTTTGATCAGCGTGAAACGCAGTCGAAGCCGGTAAATGCGTTCGATCAGGCCGTCCGTTTCGGTTTCGTCTGTCCTGAGCAGGGCTTGTCCGAGGTCCCTGATCGCGCCGATCTTGCGCTCCGACAGCCGGTTCAGTAGAGGCTGGGTGAAGCCGACGAGCAGCAGTGACGGAATCAGAAAAGCCAGCGCGCCCAGGGCGATCAGGGGATCGACCAGGAGCATGTAGCCGGCCACGCTGATCAGGGTGCCAAGCTGCAATAACGGATTGGCAATGCTGTCGGCGACAAATCCGCCGATCTTTTCGGCTTCCGATGCCGCGATGGACTGGCGGGTGCCATCCACTGAAGCGGTATCAAGCGCTTCGGGATGGGCGACCCGGTGACGCAGTTGCCGGGTCACGCCTTCGGCGACGCGATCCATATAGGCATTGCGCAGAAACTTGAGTCCCGCCCGCAGCAGCGTCAGCAGCAGGTAAAGGGCGCCAAGCTGCACCAGCAGCTCGGGATCGCGCCCGACGATGGCATCGTCGATCAGCCGCCGCTGAAGCTCCAGTGGCGCCACGGTCAGCGGAAAGACACCGAGCGTCAACAGGCTGAGTCCCAACTGATGCCGGTGGCTGATTCGCCAGATGTAGCGGTAGAGGGACCGGGGCATCTGCGGCAATGGATGCCTGTGCACCGCCGGCAACAGGCGCCAGACCGAGTCGCTAAAGGGTTGTTTCCGGGCCACGGCAGGCACTGCTCCCTGTATCAGAATGCTCTGAAGAGCTTAGCAACCGAACGCTATCCCGGCGCCCTGATCAGCCGGCTCGGAAGCTATACTGGTGGTCAGATTCGTCCAGAGCGATGGGCCTTCAACTTACTGATAGCGGAGGGACGTTGAGGTGGCACATGCGGATGTTTTTCAGGACGCACTCGAACGTATCAGGGAATTGAGCGACGATGCGGAGATCGACGCCGACGTGCTCGAATCGCTGCTGCATCCGGCAATCATGCTGGAAACCACACTGCCGGTGCGCATGGATGACGGGGCCACCCGGTATTTCCAGGGTTTTCGCTGCCAGTACAACGACGTCCTCGGGCCGACCAAGGGCGGTATCCGATTCCATCCCGGCGTCCATCGCGAGGAGGTTCAGGCACTGGCGCTCTGGATGACCATCAAGTGCGCGCTGCTCGGTCTGCCATTCGGCGGTGCCAAGGGGGCGTGGTGGTGAATCCCAAGAAGCTGTCGCCGATGGAGCTGGAACGGCTGTCCCGTGCCTACATGCGCTCGGTGGTCGACTTCGTGGGCCCCGATACCGATATTCCGGCGCCTGATGCCTACACCAATGCGATGGTGATGGGCTGGATGGTGGACGAATTCGAGACGATCCGGCGGATGCGGGCACCGGCGGCCATTACCGGCAAGCCGATTGCGCTCGGTGGCAGCCAGGGACGGGAAGAAGCGACCGGACGGGGGCCTGGCTCTGCATCCGCGCGCTGGCCGAGCGGCAGCAGTGGCGGCCGGAGCGGATGCGCGTGGCCATCCAGGGGTTCGGCAACGGCGGTTACCACGCGGGCCGGCTGCTGCAACAGGACGGCTACCGTATCGTTGCGGTCAGCGATTCCAAGGGCGCCATCTATTCCGACGAGGGTTTCGACATCGAGCGCCTGTGGCAGGTCAAACAGCAGAGCCGAAAGGTCAGTGCGGTGTACTGCGAAGGATCTGTGTGCGAGACGAAAGATCACGAGGAGATCAGCAATGCCGAACTGCTGGCGCTCGACGTGGACCTGCTGATACCCGCTGCCCTCGAAGGCGTGATCGACTGCGGCAACGTCGAACGTATCCGTGCCGGCACCATCGTCGAGATCGCCAACGGGCCTGTGCGTTCAGATGCCGAAGCGGCGCTTGCAAAGCGGAATATCCGGGTGGTGCCCGACGTGCTGGCCAACGCCGGTGGCGTGACCGTCAGCTATTTCGAGTGGGTGCAGAACCGCTCGGGCTACCCCTGGTCCCTGGAACGGGTACGGGAGGAACTCAAGCGTTATATGACCCTTGCCTTCGACGAAACGTTCCGTATCGCAGAGGAGCAGGGCCGCACACTGCGCAATGCCGCCTACCTGCTGGCACTGCAGCGCATCGCAGACGCGATGCGGGCCCATGGCACCCAGGAATATTTCCAGAACGGCAAGGATTAGTCGATCGCAAAGGTTGCCAGCCAACCGCCCGGCGATTGCAGGTCGAGCCGACCGGGCTCCCGCGAGGCGCGGCCGGACAGCAGGTAGCGCCGGTCACGCCAGCTCCAGACCCGCAGGTCGCACCAGAGGCGGTGACCCTCGTCGTCCTCCAGGACCTCTTTGTCGACCCGCTGCTGGGCCACGTAAAGCTCGCCCCTGGCCAGTAAACGGCGCAGCCGGCTGCGCCCGACCTGCCGGCTGTCGAGTACGCCGAGGCCGGCATGACGCTGGGCCGGCTTGAACACCAGCTCATGCTTGCGTGCCGCCAGCACCTCGACGTTAGCCTCGGTCAGGCACCAGGTTGCGGGGACATGGGCGTCGAACAGGGCTCTTTCATCGCCGAGTATGCCGAGTTCGTTATCCCGCTCCGGGCGCGATAGCCAGGCAAACAGTCGTTTGTCGCTACGGGTCGCATAGCTGAACGGATTCGGGGCAACATAGACCCGTCCCGCTTTGCGGGCCTGTTTCAGCGCATCGAAAGCCGAAGATTGCCAGAGAAAATCGGTCGAACGGTTGACCACGAAGTCGACCGCAGTGCCGTTGGCCTTTAGGGCGCTTCCTGTCCAGACCAGCGCTTGCGGGGTGGCGATCACCGTTCTCCATCCATCTTTCGCGACCAGTTCGGCCAGCCGGCGATGCTCGTCGCGGAACTTGCCGGTCTTGAGCGAATCGGCGTCATCGAGAATCAGCAGGCCGTTACCGGGCGGCCGGGTAAGGAGGGCCCTGGCTTCCTCGTGGATCATCGCCAGTATTCGCTGGCCAAGATGGCGCTCTGTTTCGGGCGCCTGGATGCCGGGCGCGTCTGCCAGCATCAGTCGATGGCGCAGACGGTTGATCCGGGATGCGAACAGGAAACCGGAGCCGTTGTCGTTGAATTCGATCAACTGCCAGTCATGGGGTCTGCCCGGCGGCAGGTGAAAATCCCAGGCGCTGAAGAAGCAGTATTCGTCCCCGGGCGTGGGGGACGCGTCCGGCGACAGGGCCAGGGCCTCGCGTACCCAGGCGGGACGGGACGTGACGCGGTCGAAGAGGGTGATGAAACGGTCGATTTCATCCAGCACGGCAGCCGGAATGAACTGCTGTGCCGACGCGACCGAAATTTCCTGTGGCAGACCGTCGGCACCGCTGTAGAGCGCCTGTTCGAAACTTTTGGCCGAGACCGACATAGCGCCGGTTCCTCCGGATCATGACGACAGTCTCAGTGTAGCAAGGTGCTGATCCTGAACCGCGGCTCAGCCATGCCCGACGGTGGTAATCGAACGCAGTTTGTAGCGGGTGCCCGGATGGGTCAGGCAGGCGAAGCTGATAAGCCGGCCATCGGACCAGGTGCGCCGGTTGACCTGGATGCAGGGGGTATTGGCGTCGATATCGAGCAGATCCTGGACCTTTTCACTCGGCAGCACCGCTTCGACGATATGCTCGATGCTGGAGATCGGGCACATCTTTGACAGGTATTCGTTGGGCGTGTGCTCGGAAAAGTCCTGTTCGAGGTAGCCGGGCACCAGGGAGGCGATGACATAGCGGTTCTCGAGCTGGATGGGCAGGCCGTTCTCAAGATGCACGATCACCGAGCGGTACACCCGGGTCCCGACCGGTACCCCCATCTGCATCGCGACCGTCTCGCTCGCGGCGGTTTCCCGCAGCTTGACCAGCCGGCTGCCGTATTCGTGGCCACGCTGGCGCACCTCGTCGGCGATGTTCTTGATGTCGGCCAGCGGCGATTCCGCCTTGGCATCCGAAACGAAGGTACCCAGACCCGGGTAGCGAACCAGCATATTGTCCTGTACCAGATCCCGGATCGCTTTGTTGACCGTCATCCGGCTCACGTCGAACTGCTCGGCCAGCTGGGTTTCGGTCGGGATCTTGTTGCCCGGGCGGTAGGTCTGCTGCTTGATCCCGTCGAGGATGAAGCTCTTGATCTGCTGATAACGCGGCTTGTTGTTCACCCGGCCCCCGGATAATGCTGAAATTGACGATTGTATATACTTTTGTTTCCTATCACAACGCCCCATCTTGTTCAATATTGACCCGGCAGTATTTTATCGGGATTGCCAGGCTTGGCCGGGGCCTGCATGTCCATGCCCGGTCTCACTGAGCGTACGGTATTGTATTGCCGGTTCAATAGAAGCCATTTTGTTCAGCTGCAGCGCTGCCGATTTGCATAAAACAGTTTACATTCCAAAGTCGAATGTATATACATATACATACAAAAGGAAATCGGGCTCCTCGAGGTCCGGGCAGGATGCGTGTCGCGACGAACGGCAGCATGGCGCTGACGGTCGGCAAAGCGGCTTGGCTGCAGTGATTGAGGCTGCGGTTCGCAGGACGGGCAGGCGGGCCACCGGCCCAGCCGTCCCCCGACTGCTGGCATATTCCGATAAACCTGCGGGAGTCGAAAACGGTGAAGCGGCTGCAAGGACACGGTGCTTGTGGAGGGCTCGGGTCTGCGAGCGGTGCGATCGCCGTCGGGCTTCCTAGAATAAAGAAGATAGGCATTTCCATGAACAAGAATGGAACAGCGAGCTTGGTTTCCTTCAATCCGCTATCGATCGCCAAACTGATTCTGTTCAGTGCGGTCGGTATATTTTTCTTCTTCGTGCCGGTAGAAGTGGGGGCAAGTCCACCATCCCGCTTGACCATATCGTCTCTTGGATTCGCAGCAACCAGGCTGATAGCGCCGCGATCTATGCGCTGCTGGTGATCATCGCCGGCGGGCTCTATCCGTTCATCAAGGGTTCGTGGCGCAAGGATGCGACCCATATCGTGTTCTCTTTCTTGAAACTTGCGGGTGTCGCCGTCTCGATGATGGCCTTCTTCGAGTTCGGGCCGGCGCTGCTGTTCGAAAAGGACATGTTGCCGTTCCTGTTCAACAAGCTGGTGATCCCGGTCGGCCTGATCGTGCCGATCGGCGCCATCTTCCTGGCGTTCCTGATCAGCTACGGGCTGCTCGAGCTGATCGGGGTGCTGTTTCAGCCCATCATGCGGCCGCTGTTCAAGACCCCGGGCAAGTCGGCCATCGATGCGGTGGCGTCTTTCGTCGGCAGCTACTCGATCGGCCTGCTGATCACCAACCGGGTCTACAAGTCCGGACAGTACTCGGCGAAGGAAGCGGCCATCATCGCGACGGGCTTCTCCACGGTCTCGGCCACCTTCATGGTGATCGTCGCCAAGACCCTGGGGCTGATGGATATCTGGAACCTGTTTTTCTGGTCGACACTGGCGATCACCTTTATCGTCACGGCCATTACCGTGCGAATCTTTCCGCTGTCGCGGATGGATGATCAGGCCGTAGCGCCGGAGCACGAGGTGCTCGAGCATCACCGCCTCAAGCAGGCTGTACTGGAAGGGCTCGAGGCGAACGAAAAGGCATTGCCGTTGCTGGTCAATATCCGTCGCAACTTCGTCGAGGGCCTGCTGATGGCCATGAGCATCCTGCCGTCGATCATGTCGGTCGGGCTGATCGGTCTGCTGGTCGCCAAGTACACGCCGCTGTTCGACTGGATGGGTTACCTGTTCTATCCGTTCACGGCCCTGGCGCAGCTGCCCGACCCGCTGCTGGTGGCCAAGGCTTCGGCGACCGGTCTTGCGGAGATGTTCCTGCCGGCGCTGCTGATGGCCGAAGGGGCGATCGCCGCCAAGTTCGTCACCGGCTGCGTGGCGATCTCGTCGATCCTGTTCTTCTCGGCCTCGATTCCCTGCATCCTGTCGACCGAGATTCCGCTGACCATCCGCCAGATGCTGATCATCTGGTACCAGCGCGTCGCGCTGACCATTCTGCTTTCGGCCCCGGTGGCCTTCTATGCTGAAAGCCTGATCGGTTGACGGCTTTTCATCCGCACCCGAAAGCCCGGAACGGTTGACGCCGTTTCCGGGCTTTTTTCGTGGTGCGCGCCCACTATTGCCATTCCTTGCCTACTGCGCCTGCTCATCCTGCGCAAACATCGCCCTGATCTCGTCCATCACCGCCTGGGCAATCGGGGTCGGTGAGAAGTGGTGGGATTGCGCCATCACCAGTTTTTGGGTCGGCAGCTCGTCGGCGATGGGCCGGCAGACCAGGGTCAGGCCGTCGTAGGTCAGTTCCGACGCCGGGCGGGTGACCAGCAGCGAAACCCCCAGTCCGTGGGCCACCATGCCGCGTACCATTTCCAGCGAGGTCGTGCGGTAGGCGATGACCGGCTCCAGGTTGTAGTGCCAGAACGGCGACATCAGGAATTCCCGGCTCATGGGCAGGTCGATCTGGATAAAGTCCTCCTGAGCAAGATCCCTGAGGGAAACCCGTTCGTGCCGCGCCAGGGGTGGTCCCGCGGCAGCGCGGCATAGAACTGGTACTCCTTCAGCAGATGCACAAGGGGGCGTTCGCTCATGCCCAGATCGTAGGTCAATGCCAGTTCGACCTGTCCGGTATCCAGCATGCGGCTGATCGAGGCGAGATCGCCTTCGCGCAGTTGGACTTCGACCTTGGGCAGGTTGTCGCGCAGGCGGCGGATCAGGCGGGGCACGTACGAGGGGCCGAGCGTGGCGAAATAGCCGATGGTGATCTGTCCGCGCAGTTGCGAGCCGGCATCCGGCGGCTCGCCGAACATCTCGGCCCGGGAGAGCAGGGACCGGGCCTCCTCGAGCTTGCCGCGTCCGAACGGCGTGATCGCCAGCCCTCTGGGAGGGTTGCGGATAAAGAGTTCCGCGCCAAGCGCATCCTCCAGGGTGCGGACAGTCAGTGAGACCGCGGGCTGCGACAGGTGCAGGGCGCGGGAGGCGCCGGACGTGCCGCCGCATTCGGCCACCGCGACAAACACCTTGAGTTGATGAAGGGTAATCACTATCAGATTTATATATATTGAATATTGGTAACTAGTATTTTACGCAATAGTAGGGGGCTGGCAAACTCGATTTCAAGATCACCGAACGAACAAGCGAGTCCGCCCATGGAACAGAACAAGAATCGCCAGCCCCTCGATGGCATCAAGGTCGTCGACCTGACACGGGTCCTGTCCGGCCCTTTCTGCACGGCATTGCTGTCGGACCTTGGCGCCGAGATCATCAAGATCGAACCGCCCACCGGTGACGAATACCGTCATGTCGGTCCCTTCAGGGCAGGGGAGAGTGCACTCTTCACCCTGATCAACCGCAACAAGAAAGGGGCGGTCGCCGACCTCAAGAACCCCGGGCACCTGAACCGGGTGCTGGAGCTGGCCCGCGAGGCCGATGTGTTCGTCGAAAACTTCAAGCCCGGTGTCGCCGACCGTCTCGGTGTCGGCTACGAGGCGGTCCGCGCGATCAATCCCGATATCGTCTATGCCAGCATTTCCGGCTTCGGCCAGAGCGGCGAGAACAGCCAGTTGCCGGCATACGACCTGGTGGTGCAGGCGATGTCCGGGATGATGGCGATTACCGGTGAAGCCGATGGCGAGCCGACCAAGGTGGGAGAGTCCATCGCTGACCTCGTGGCCGGTCTTTATGGCTCCTGGGCCATTCTCGCGGCACTGTTCGACCGTCAGCGCACAGGCCTGGGGGTGCATCTGGACGTGGCCATGCTGGATTGCCTGTTTTCGCTGATGCCGACACCTGTCGCGCAGTGGATGTTCAGTGGCGAGGCGCCCGGGCGTGTCGGCAACCGGCATCCGCTGTCGACGCCTTTCGGCTCCTTCAGTGCGCGGGATGGCCGGGTCATTATCGCGGTATTGAACAACCGGCAGTTCAGTGCCCTCTGCGTTGCCATGGGGCGGCCGGAGATCGCCGAAGATCCCCGTTTTCGCTCCGACGAGGAACGAACCCGCCACGAACCGGCGCTGCGCGATCTGATCGAGTCCTGGCTGTCCGGACAGACGGTGGAATCGGCCATCGATACCCTGTCCGGGGCCGGGATTCCGGCGTCGCCGGTGCTGGAAATGCGCGATGTGCTGGCCCGCGCCAGCCGTGGTGAGCGCCAGTTGTTGCAGACCCAGCAACACCCCCGTCTCGGACCTGTTCCGGCGATGATGCAGCCCGTGCGTGCCAGCGCCTGGGCAAGGCCGGAACCGAACACGGCACCGGAGCTCGGCGAACACGACGACGAGTTGTTCGGCTAAGCCCCCCAGGGACCTCCGACTCACACTATCAGCAACGAAACACCCGCCTCCCGGCCGGTGGTGCGGATGCGTGCGGGCGAAACAAGCCGCGCGCAGCCGTATTGCAGGCGAATCGGGACTCTCAGGAGAAAAACGATGAATATCACCATCACCGAAGACGATCGCATGCTGTCAGACGCGTTGAATCGCTTTTGCCAGGAAGTGATTGCGCCAAAAGCTGCTGAAATCGATGAAGGCAGTCTGTCGTCTACCTGTCACCGTCAGGCGTTGTCCGATATCGGCATCATGGGCATGAATCTGCCGGAAGCCTGTGGCGGTACCGGTGTCTCCGCGGTGGCCCTCTATCTGGCCGTGGAAAACCTGGCCGGCGCCTGCGGCTCGACGGCATCGATGGTCACCGCCCATTTTCTTGCCACCGACTCGATTCTGCTCGGTGGCACCGAAGCGCAGAAACAGGCCTGGCTGCCGGATGCTGCCACCGGGTCCAAGCTCGGCGCTTTCGCGCTCACCGAACCGGCGGCCGGCTCGAATCCGGCGGCGATGCGCACCTTTGCCGAGAAGACGGCAACCGGTTACCGCCTGCGGGGCGTCAAGCACTTCATCTCCAATGCCGCCGAAGCGGACTTCCTGGTCGTCTATGCGAAGACCGACAAGAGCGCAGGTCATCGCGGCATCAGTGCCTTTATCGTCGACCGCCACTCGGCGGGGATCGAGGTCGCGTCGCCGGAGCGGACCATGGGGCTGAAGGGGGACATGTATTCGAAGTCGCGCTGGACTGCGAAGTGCCGGCGGAAAACCTGCTCGGCGGCGTCGAGGGCAACGGCTTTCGTACCGCCATGCAGGTGCTCGACAACGGTCGTGTCGAAATCGCCGCCAGTTGCACCGGCATCGCCCGCGCCGCCTATGAGGCTGCGCTGTTCTGGGCCAATACCCGCGAGGTCAACGACCATCCGATCGGCGAGTTCCAGGGACTGCAGTGGATGATCGCCGACATGGCCACCGATCTGGAAGCCGCGCGCCTGTTCGGTCTGAAAGCCGCCACCCGGCGCGAAGCCGGGGAGCGCTTCTCCCTCGAATCCGCGATGGCGAAGCTCTATGCCTCGGAGGCGGCCGGCCGCATTACCGACAAGGCGCTGCAGCTTCACGGCGGCTACGGCTACACCCGTGAAATGCCGCTCGAGCGCTATGTTCGCGACGTGCGCATCATGCGCATCTACGAGGGCTCTTCCGAAGTTCAGCGCAACATCATCGCCCGCACGGTGCTGAAGGGCTGAGGCTGTTGGCGGCCCCTCGAACTCGCCCGGGGGCCGCCAGCGAACGCATAACCGTAAAGGGGAGGATGATCCGGGGGATCGAGGCCTGTAACCTGGGGCGAACCCATCGCGCCAGCTATCAGTCCGGCGGCGCCTTCGCGGCTCGCGGGGCGACCGAGAATAATCATAATACTGGAGACAAAGCGATGAATAACGCTGAAGTGATGCGCAAAAGCAGCAGTGGCGGTGCCTTGAAGGCGCTTGTCGGCAGCCTGATCGGCCTGTCGATCTTCTTTATTCCCATTGCCGGCAACGAGGAGCAATCGAAGGTGCCGCTGGTCAGCATCATCGGTGCAATCAAGGACCTGCTGGGCGGGAGCCTCGAGTACCTCACGCTGGGCATTACGCTGCTGCTGAGCCTGACCTGGATCGGATCCCGGGTGACGGCGAACAGGGCGCTGAAAGACTATCACCGCAAGGACAACGGCATCGTCGGGTTCCTGTTCCTGCTTGGGGCGGTGTTCGCGGCGCTGCTGGTGTTCAAGGTCGGGCCCGACTGGTTCCTGCACAAGGACGTCGGCGGGCTTGCGCTCTACCTCGGCGGCAGCGTGTTCCTGACCGTGACCGTGGCCGGTTTCTTCGTGCTCTTCCTCACCGAGTTCGGGTTTCTCGAGTTTGTCGGCACCCTGATGGAGCCGCTGATGCGCCCGCTGTACCGGCTGCCGGGGCGTTCCGCGGTCGATGCGGTGGCGTCGTTTGTCGCGGCCCCTGCCGTCGGCATCTTCATCACCAACAAGCTGTACAAAAGCGGCCACTATACCCAGCGCGAAGCCGCAAGCATTGCCACCAACTTCAGCATCTGCAGCCTGGGCTTCTTCGCATTGCTGGCGTCGATCGGCGGTATCATGGAATACCTGCCGCACATGATCATCTCCTCTTTCATCATCAACTTCGTGCTGGCGGCCATCGTCACCCGCATACCGCCACTGAACAACAAGCCGGATACCTTCTTCGACGGCTGTGCGGCGCAGGACAATGACGACGACCGGCCGCAGACCGGCAATATCCTGGTGCGTGCCTGCAGTGCCGCGGCCGAGCGCGCCTCCCAGACCAGGTCTGACGTGTTTCAGAAGTATCTCTGGGAGGCGACCACCTTTGCCCAGAAGATCGTTGCCTACATTCTGTCGATCGCAACCCTCTCGCTGATAATCGGTACCTATACGCCGGTATTCGATTACCTGGGCGTCGTGATCGAGCCACTGATCAACCTGTTCAACCTGCCCGATGCCGACAAGATCGCGCCGACGGTGCTGATCTCGATCGCCGAAATCGCCTTGCCGGCGATCATGATTTCCGGTGGTGACGTCGCGCCGATGAGCATCTTCTTCGTCTGCACCCTGTCGACCATCCAGATCATCTTCTTCACCGAAAGCGCAAATGCGATGCTGGAGTCCGATATCCCGCTGTCGGTGAAGGACCTGGTCGTCATCTTCCTGATCCGAACCTTGCTGGCGATCCCGCTGGTGGCCGGGGCGGCCCATCTGATCTTCTGATTATTTGCCAAGAGCCGAACGACGGTTCGCACCGGGGCGGCGCTCCTACGGGACGGTGCGACCGTCACTGTGACGTAGGAGCCTCGCCCCGAGGCGAATGATGTCGGCACGGTGGTTAATCGCACCGGGGCGTCGCTCCTACGGGACGTGCCACCGTCATGGTGGCGTAGGAGCCTCGTCCCGAGGCGAATGATGTCGGCACGGAGGTTATTCGCACCGGGCGCCGCGAAGCCTTTCTGCGCTATATGTATATACATAATTATCTGTCTTCCTGCTGCACGACATCGGAAGGGCGTTGCCGGCATGCCTTCAAAGGCGCTGCCGGCGCGATTCTGACCGCTTTCGTCAAAGCGCCGCAGGAACTGCGGGGTGCTTCATAAAAAGCCATATATAACAAATAGATAAGTCAGTAAGTTCGACGTGTTCAAAGCCGTTCCGGCAAGGCTGTGAGGTGCAGCCTGAAAAAAATCCGGCAAAAGCTTTTGCCTTCTGAAAATCTTGTGGTATATATATGTATATACAAATCAAACGGCACGAAAAAGGTGGATGCAGTGTTCAAGACCTGTGACCGAATCTGGACCAACGCGAACCTCGCGACCTTCGATGGCGACATCGATCAGCCCTACGGGGCTCTGTCGAATCAGGCGATCGGGGTGCGCAGTGGTCGTATCGTCGCGATCGCGCCGATGGACCGGTTCGATTCCGGAGCCCTGTCCGCCGACGTGGTCGATGCCCGTGGCGGCTGGATGACCCCGGGTCTGGTCGATGCCCACAGTCATCTGGTGTTTGCCGGCAGCCGGGCACAGGAGTTCGAGCAGCGCCTGCTGGGCGCAAGCTATGAAGAGATCGCCCGCAGCGGCGGTGGCATCATCTCCACCGTACGTGCCACCCGCGGGGCGAGCGTCGACGAGCTGGTCGAACTCTCCGAGCCACGCCTGCTGGCGCTGCTGAAAGAGGGTGTGACCTCGGTCGAGATCAAGTCCGGCTACGGTCTGAGCCTCGAGGGCGAACTGAACATGCTACGGGCGGCCCGCCAGCTCGGCGAGCGCCATCCGGTGCGGGTATCGACCTCGCTGCTGGCGGCGCATGCGCTGCCGCCGGAATACAGCGACAACGCCGACGCTTATATCGATCTGATCTGCAACGACATCATTCCGGCGGCGGTCGCCGAAGGCCTGGCCGATGCGGTCGATGTATTCTGCGAAACCATCGCCTTCTCCCCGGCCCAGTGCGAGCGTGTATTCCAGGCGGCCAAGGCCCATGGACTCGGCATCCGCGCCCATGTCGAACAGCTGTCGAATCTGCACGGCGCGGCCCTGGCAGCCCGTTACGGTGCCTGGTCGGTGGATCATCTGGAATGGCTCGACGAGGACGGTGTCGAAGCGATGGCGCAGGCCGGTACCGTGGCGACCCTGCTGCCCGGCGCCTTCTACTTTCTGCGCGACACCAGGGTGCCGCCGATCCAGCTGTTGCGAAAGCACGGTGTCGGCATGGCAGTCGCCACCGATCTGAACCCGGGCTCGTCACCGTTGGCCTCCCTGCGCCTGGCGATGAACATGGCCTGCACCCTGTTCCGGCTGACGCCGGAAGAGGCCCTGGCCGGTGTCACCCGTTTCGGCGCCAGGGCACTGGGACTGGCGGGCGAGGCCGGTCAGCTCAAGGTCGGCATGCAGGCCGATATGCTGCTCTGGGATATCGAACATCCGGCCGAGCTGTCCTACCAGTTCGGCGTCAACCCGATCCGTCAGCGCATTGTCGCCGGGGAGGTGAAAAATGTCTGAAGTCGATTTCAACGAAATTTGGACCGGTCGCGTCGATTCCGAAGAGGAGGCCGCCCTGGCGACCCGCCTGCACCAGGTGATTTCGCCGTTGGGCGAGGGGCCGGCAGGCGTGGCACTGGTCGGATTCTGCTCCGACGAGGGCGTGCGCCGCAACAAGGGGCGGGTTGGTGCCCGCCAGGCGCCGGACCAGCTGCGCCGGGCGATCGCCAATCTACCCTGGTCGCCGGAGCGTGCCGCCTACGATGCCGGCAACGTGGTCTGCGAAGGGGAGCAGCTCGAAGCGGCGCACCTGGCGCTGGCGAATCTTGTCCAGGACTGCCTGTCGGACGGCCACTTCCCGGTCGTGCTCGGCGGCGGCCACGAGGTCGCGTTCGGCACCTGGTTGGGTCTGGCGCAGCACTTCGAGCGCCGGAGCGAGCAGCCGCGCATCGGTATCGTCAATTTCGATGCCCATTTCGACCTGCGTCTGGACAGCAACGGCGCGAGTTCCGGCACGCCCTTCTACCAGATCTCGCAACGCTGCAGCGAGAAGGGCTACGACTTCCGCTACTGCTGCCTGGGCGTGAGCGAGATTTCGAATACGCCGGCCCTGTTCAGACGCGCCGGGGAGCTGGGCGTCAGCTACCGCAAGGACGCCGATATGGGTGTCATCCAGCTGGATGACACCCGGGCACAGCTCGAGCGGTTCATCGACGACTGCGATGTGCTGTACCTGACCATCGACCTGGATGTGTTGCCCGCCAGCGTTGCGCCTGGTGTGAGCGCACCGGCTCCCAGAGGAGTGGGTCTTGAAATCCTGGAACCGCTGATCGCCGTGATCCGGCGCAGCGGCAAACTGAAAATAGCGGATATCGCGGAATACAACCCGACATTCGATATCGATAACTGGACTGCCCGCGCTGCGGCGCGTCTTATCCACTTTATTGTCAAGTGAGGCCTATAACAATGTCTAATACCCGTCATGATCCCAGCCGCGTCATCAAAGCCCCGACCGGTGCCGAGAAAACCTGCAAGAGCTGGCTGACCGAAGCCGCGATGCGCATGCTGATGAACAATCTGCATCCCGACGTCGCCGAGCGCCCGGAAGATCTGGTGGTATACGGCGGTATCGGCCGCGCCGCCCGTAACTGGGAATGCTACGACAAGATCATCGAAGTGCTGCAGCGCCTCGAAGACGACGAATCCCTGCTGATCCAGTCCGGCAAGCCGGTCGGCGTCTTCAAGACCCACCCGGATGCGCCGCGCGTGCTGATCGCCAACTCCAACCTGGTGCCGCACTGGGCGACCTGGGAGCACTTCAACGAGCTGGATAAGAAAGGCCTGATGATGTACGGCCAGATGACCGCCGGCTCCTGGATCTACATCGGTTCCCAGGGCATCGTCCAGGGAACCTACGAAACCTTTGCCGCGATGGCCAAGCAGCATTTCAACGGTGACGCCAAGGGGCGCTGGGTGCTGACCGGCGGCCTCGGCGGGATGGGTGGCGCTCAGCCGCTGGCCGCGACCATGGCGGGCTTCTCCTGTATCACCGTCGAGTGCGACGAAACCCGTATCGACTTCCGCCTGCGCACCCGCTACGTCGACAGGAAGGCCTACAGCCTGGACGAAGCGCTGCAGATCATCGACGAAGCCAAGGCCAACGGCGAAGCCGTCTCCGTCGGTCTGCTGGGCAACTGCGCCGATATCTTCCCGGAAATCGTCGAGCGTGGCATCGTGCCGGACGTGGTCACCGACCAGACCAGCGCGCACGATCCGCTGAACGGCTACCTGCCCAAGGGCTGGACCATGGAATATGCTGCCGAAATGCGCCTGAAGGACGAAGCGGCCGTCGTCGACGCCGCCAAGGAATCGATGGCGATCCAGGTGCGGGCGATGCTCGAGCTGCAGAAGCGCGGTTCCGCCACCACCGACTACGGCAACAATATCCGCCAGATGGCGAAAGAGAAGGGCGTCGAGAATGCCTTCGACTTCCCGGGCTTCGTGCCGGCCTATATCCGTCCGCTGTTCTGCGAAGGCATCGGTCCGTTCCGCTGGGTCGCGCTGTCCGGCGATCCGGAGGACATCTACAAGACCGACCAGAAGGTCAAGGAGTTGATTCCGGACGATCCGCACCTGCACAACTGGCTGGACATGGCGCGTGAGCGCATCGCCTTCCGGGCCTGCCGGCGCGTATCTGCTGGGTCGGCCTGAAGGACCGTGCCCGCCTGGCGCTGGCGTTCAACGAAATGGTTCGCAACGGCGAACTGAAGGCGCCGGTCGTCATCGGCCGCGACCACCTGGATTCCGGCTCGGTCACCAGCCCGAACCGCGAAACCGAAGCGATGAAGGATGGCTCCGACGCGATTTCCGACTGGTCGCTGCTGAACGCGCTGCTCAATACCGCCGGCGGTGCCACCTGGGTGTCGCTGCATCACGGTGGTGGTGTCGGCATGGGCTTCAGCCAGCACGCCGGCGTGGTCATCGTCGCCGACGGTACCGAGGCCGCCGGGAAGCGCCTGGGCCGCGTGCTGCGCAACGACCCCGGTACCGGTGTCATGCGCCACGCCGATGCCGGTTACGAGATCGCCATCAACTGCGCCAGGGAGCAGGGCCTCGACCTGCCGATGCTGGAAGACTGAGCACAGCCTGGCGGGGCGGCGCAAGCCGCCCCCACTCCTCTCTATCTATTGTCGTCCGGGGATCACTGCATAGCGTGATACTCATTTCGGCTGGCTGCGATACCGCACATATCCGCCAGCCGTTTTTTATACAGGGAGGTATTTATCCTGCGAATGCATGGATGCATAGGAGCAGGGTTTTAGCGCTCATCCGACTGTGGCCGCCGTGACTGGCCACAATCGAATGGGCACTGCTGCCCGTGCAGCAACCGGCTCCCGTCGAGGACGCCGGTTCGCCGGCGGCTGCGCCAAACCGTTTTCCTCTGTTTGTCCAAGTTGTCTGTCAGGAACACCCATGCGTAGAGGGCGGTGCATTCGCGATGCTTGAATCTTCGATAAGAAAAAACGACGTCATTTCACAGATACGGAACCTGATCCCGGGGCAGGCGAGAGCGTCCCGGACGCAGCCGCTCGATACCTTGTGCCGGCTGTTCTATTCCGAGGTTGGCTGCAGCACACTCGAGCGCGCGCGCCCCGACGACCTGGTCGCGGCGGCCCGGGGTCTGCTGGCGTTCATCGATGACCGGCGACCGGGGGAGGATCGGGTGCGGGCGTTCAACCCCGAGCGCCCGGATCATGGCTGGGAATCGGCCCACACTATCGTCGAAGTCGTGACCGAGGACCGGCCCCATCTGGTGGCATCGCTGAGCCTGGCGTTGCAGCGCGAGGGCGTGACGCTGCACCAGGTGGTGCATCCAGTCGCCGATATCGAGCGCGACGAGCATGGGCGGCTGCTGTCGATCGATGCCGGCCGGGGTGTCCGCGAGGCGATCCTGAGACTGGAAATCGACCGCCAGCGCGATCCCGTGCGGCTCGACGCCCTGGTTAGAACCCTTGGCGCGGTGCTCGAGGATGTCCGCATCCTGGCGACGGATTCCGACGCCATGCGGCAGCGCCTGGACGACGCCATCAGCGCCACCGCGATCGTCAAACTGGCAGCGGGCCGGGACAGCGCCTTGCTCGAAGAAACCCTGGATTACCTGCGCTGGCTGCGCGACGGGCGTTTCACCTTTATCGGCTATGCCCGTTACAGCCTGACCTGCGTGACGCAGGATCAGTGTCACCTGGCGCTGGAC
This sequence comes from Marinobacterium aestuariivivens, assembly GCF_042661465.1. Classification (NCBI taxonomy): domain Bacteria; kingdom Pseudomonadati; phylum Pseudomonadota; class Gammaproteobacteria; order Oceanospirillales; family Oceanospirillaceae; genus Marinobacterium; species Marinobacterium aestuariivivens. The sequence continues at coordinate 4,939,765 of NZ_JBHSWE010000001.1, forward strand.
GGCGACAGCCGCCTTGGCATCCTGCGCTTCGAGCGTCACTTTCCCGCCGACAAGAAACAGATCGACCTGTCGGCCTACCTGTCCGGCCTGGTCATGAGCGAGGAGCCGCTGATCCTGACCAAGTCCACCTACCGTTCGCCGGTGGTGCAGGCCGGGCATCTGGATTACCTGGGCGTCAAGCAGTTCGACGCAGCAGGGCGGGTGATCGGCGAGCACCGCTTTTTTGGCCTTTACGCTACCTGCGCCTACAGCACCGCCGCATCCGGGGTGCCGCTGCTGCGCCTGCGTATCGAGCGCCTCCGGTCCCGCCTCGGCGCCCGCGATGACGGCTATCGCGGCCGCGTCCTGCAGCAGATCCTGGCACAGTATCCCCGCGACGAGATGTTGCAGTGCGACGCGGAAGAACTGGAGGAGATCCTGCGTGGCATGCTCGAGGCGCACGATCGTCCGCAGTTGCGGCTCTTTACCCGTACCGACGTCTATGGCCGTTTTGTCACCGCCATGGTGATGGTGCCGCGGGAGAAGTTCAACGCCAGCCTGAGGCGGCGCCTGCAGCAGATCCTGCTCGAGGGGCTTTCAGGCAGCGACGCCGAGTACCGCATCTGCGATATCGACGGTCTGCTGGTCACCATCCAGTATCGCGTTCATACCCGGGACGCCCACCGGCTGGTATTCGACAGCGAGGCGCTGGAGCGGCGCCTGGCCGACGCGATGCTGAGCTGGGAGGATCGTCTGCGCGCGGCGCTTATCGAGCGTCTCGGCGAGGAGCAGGGGCTGCTGCTGTTCGACCGTTACGGCGAGGCCCTGCCGGCGGGATACTGCGCCGACGTCTGCCCTGCAACCGCGGTGGCGGATGTTGTGCGCCTGGAAGGTCTGGACGACGACCGGCCGCTGGCGGCGAGCCTTTACCAGGGGCCGGATACGGCGTTGCGGTTCAAGCTGTACGGCCATGGCCGGCCCTGGCGCTGTCGTCGGTATTGCCGGTTCTGGAAAATCTCGGCGTCGAGGTCACCAGTGCGCACCCGTACGCTCTGGCGGTGCGCAGCGGCGCGGCGGCCTGGATGCTGGACTTCGAATTCGTCGGCGAGGCCCTCGACCCTGCCTGTGAGGCTCTGCGCACGCGCTTCGAAGAGGCCTTCGTCCGCACCTGCCAGGGGCAGGCCGAGAACGACGGTTACAACCGCCTGGTGGTGGCCGCCGGTTTCAACTGGCGTCAGGCGCTGCTGTTCCGGGCGCTCGGCCGCTATCTTTCCCAGATCCAGCTGCCGTTCTCGCAGCAGTACCTCCAGGATGCGCTGGTCCGCAACCCGGCGATCGCTGTATTGCTGAACGCGCTGTTCGACGCGCGCTTCGATCCGCAGCGGGCGTCCCAACCGCTCGCCGATGACCTGGTGCAGCAGTTGCAGCAGGCGCTGGACGCCGTCGGCAGCCTCGATGAAGACCGCATCCTCAGGGCGTTCCTGGCACTGATTCAGGCGTTGCTGCGTACCAACAGCTATCAGCGCGCGGCTGACGGCGGTCACAAGGATTATCTGGCACTGAAACTCGATCCGGGCCTGATCCCCGGCATTCCCCGACCCTGTCCGAAATTCGAGATCTTCGTCTATTCGCCCCGGGTCGAGGGCGTGCACCTGCGCGGCGGCAAGGTGGCGCGCGGCGGCCTGCGCTGGTCCGACCGGCGCGAGGATTACCGTACCGAGGTGCTGGGGCTGCTGAAGGCGCAGATGGTGAAGAATGCGGTGATCGTTCCGGCCGGCTCCAAGGGCGGTTTCTACTGCAAACGGTTGCCGGAGCAGGGCAGCCGCGACGAGATCCAGTCCGAGGCGGTGGCCTGTTACCGGACATTTATCCGCGGCTTGCTGGACCTGACGGACAACCTCGTCGATGGCGAAGTGGTGCCGCCGGCGGACCTGGTGCGCCATGACGACGACGATCCCTACCTGGTGGTAGCCGCGGACAAGGGCACGGCGACCTTCTCCGATATCGCCAACGGCCTGTCGCGGGAATACGGTTTCTGGCTCGACGACGCCTTCGCGTCCGGCGGCGCCCATGGTTACGACCACAAGAAAATGGGCATTACCGCCCGCGGTGCCTGGGAGTCGGTAAAACGCCTGTTCCTCGAACTGGGACGCGATACGCAGCGCGAAGACTTTAGCGTGGTCGGCATCGGCGACATGTCCGGCGATGTCTTCGGCAACGGCATGCTGTTGTCACCCCATATCCGTCTGGTGGCGGCGTTCAACCATCAGCATATCTTTATCGATCCGACGCCCGACGCCCGGGCGACCTTTGCTGAACGCGAGCGCCTGTTCCGGCTGCCGCGCTCCAGCTGGGCCGACTATGACAGCGCCCTGATCTCGCCGGGGGCGGGGTGTTCAGCCGCAGCGCCAAGCAGATTCGGGTCAGTCCCGAGATGCGCGCGGCCCTGGCGCTGGCGCCCGATGTGTCGGCGCTGACGCCGGCCGAGCTGATCCGCGAGATCCTCAAGGCGCCGGTCGACCTGCTCTGGAACGGCGGCATCGGCACCTACGTCAAGGCCGGTGACGAAAGCCATGCCGATGTCGGTGATCGCGCCAACGATGCCGTGCGGGTCAACGGCGGCGAACTGCGTTGCCGGGTCGTCGGCGAGGGCGGCAATCTAGGCCTGACACAGCGCGGGCGCATCGAGTTCGCCCGCCAGGGCGGCCTGATCAATACCGATGCGATCGACAACTCCGGCGGCGTCGACTGCTCCGACCATGAGGTCAACATCAAGGTGCTGATGAGCCAGGCGGCCGTGCAGGGCATTCTGGACGAACCCGAGCGCAATGCGCTGCTGGCGCAAATGGACGGCGACGTGGCCGATCTGGTGCTGCGCAACAATTATCGCCAGGCGGCGTTGCTGAGCCAGGCGGCGGCTTGGGCGCCGGCCGCGCTCGACAGCTGTCAACGGTTGATGCAGGGGCTGGAGCGGGCGGGCCGGCTCGATCCGGCACTGGAAAACCTGCCCGGCGCGCAAGAGCTGGCCGCGCGCGGCCAGCGGGGCGAGGGGTTGTCCCGTCCCGAGCTCGCGGTGCTGACCGCCTACGGCAAGATCAGCCTGGCGGAGCAGCTGGTCGAAGCGCGGCTGGCGGACAACCCCTGGTTCAGTGCCCGCCTGAGCGAATACTTTCCCGCGGCATTGGCGCATCGTCTGCCGGAGATGATGGCAGCGCATCCGCTGAAGCACGAGATCCTGGCGACCTGTTTCGCCGGCGAGCTGGTGAACCGCATGGGCCCGACTTTTGCGACGGTCATGATGGAAGAGCAACGTTGCAGCCCGGTCGAGCTGCTGGCGGCTTTCGACATTGCGCGGGACCTGCTGGGCATCCAGGCGCTCTGGGACGCCATCGATGCGCTTGGCACCCGGGTGCCCTATGGGTTGCAGCTCGAATTGCTGGCCGGTATTCGCGAACAGCTGGAACAGGCCTGCCACTGGCTGCTAGGCAGCACCGAAATCCTGAGCTCGGTGGCAACGACCTGCCGCCGCCTCGGGCCGGGCGTCGAAGCGGCAGGGCTGGCGCTGCCGGCACGCCTTGGCGACAGCGCCCGCGAGCGCCTGGCGTCGCAGCAGGAGGCTCTGGTCACGCAGGGCTTGGCGCCCGCGCTGGCCGAAGAGTACGCGCGGCTGCCGTATCGTCTGGCCAGTTTCGACATCGTGCGGATTTCGGAAATCAGCGGCGCGGGACTCGAACTGTCGGCGCAGGCCTTCTTCGAGTTCGAGCAGATGCTGGACCTCAACTGGCTGCGCCAGGCGATCCGCGATCTGCCGGGCGGGGATAGCTGGCAGCGTCAGGCGCGATCATCGCTGACGCTGGAGCTCAGCAGCCTGCTGTGCGAACTGAGCGTCGCCCGGTTGGCGGTCGCCGACGAACGGGGCCGGTACGGGCGGGCGCAGGAAGCAGTCGAGCGTACCCTGGCGCTGTTCGGGCGCGTCCGGGAGATCCCGGTGCCAAGCTTCGCCCAGCTGAGCGTGGCGGTGCAGGCACTCAAGCGCCTGGCGAAACCCGAGCCGGCCCCGGTTCGATCATGACCCGGGCCCCAAAAGCACCCGGAGGCCCCGTCGCAGGGGCGTCGGGTGCCGTCCAGACCCTGTAATCGAAAACACAACGAGCCGGAGGAAAACATGACCTGCGCATTGTCCATCGATCTAAACAAGCAAAGTCCGGCGGCCCACGCCTGCCGTGGCATCGCCGCTGACAGCTGGTGGGTGTACCGCCACGAAATCGGTGTCAATGGCCAGCCGCTGCCCTGGGGGCGTGTCGTGCACTACTGCCGCAGCGAGGTTGCCGCGAAGCGCTGGATCCGCGATGCCGAAACCAGTGTTCGGGCGGACCTGCCCCTTTAGCGGGGGCGAGGTTCGCTGCGATCCGTCCCTAGGTTTTCGACAGGACCCGGTCCAGCGCCTGCTCGAGCCGGGCGACGGTGCGGTCGAGATTGTGTAGCTTGTCGAGACCGAAGAGGCCGAGGCGAAAGGTCTGGAAGTCGTCCGGTTCGTCGCACATCAGCGGCACGCCGGCGGCAATCTGCAGCCCCTCCTCGAGGAACCTGCTGCCGTTCTGGATCTGCGCATCGCGGGTATAGCTGACGACGACCCCGGGCGCCTCGAAGCCCGGTGCCGCCACGCTGCGAATGCCCCGGGCCTCGAGCAATGCCCGCACCCGCTGGCCCAGTGCCAGTTGCTCCTCGCGCACGTTGTCGAAGCCATAACGGTGGGTTTCCTGCATCACGTCGCGCAGTCGCCGCAGGCCGTCGGTGGGCATGGTGGCGTGGTAGGCGTGGCCGCCGTTCTCGTAGGTCTCCATGATCTGCAGCCATTTGCGCAGATCGCAGGCAAAGCTGGTGCTGGTGGTGTCGTCGATGCGCTTGCGGGCCTCTTCGCCCAGCATCACCATGGCGCAGCACGGGGAGCCGCTCCAGCCCTTTTGCGGTGCGCTGATCAGGATATCGACGCCGGTGGCGAGCATGTCGACCCAGATGCAGCCCGACGCGATGCAGTCGAGTACCATCAGGCCGCCAACTTCATGCACCGCCTTGGACAGCTCGCGGATATAGTCGTCCGGCAGCATCATTCCCGAGGCCGTCTCCACATGGGGGGCGAACACCAGCGCCGGGCGCTCGCGACGAATGCTGTCGACGGCTTCCTCGATCGGTACCGGCGCCAGCGGCGCCTGGGGCCCGTCGCCCTGGGCCCGGGCCTTGAGCACGGTGCATTCGGACGGGATCTGCCCCATTTCGAAGATCTGGCTCCAGCGATAGCTGAACCAGCCGTTGCGGATCACCAGGCACTTCTGGCCGGTGGCGAACTGGCGCGCCACCGCTTCCATGCCGAAGGTGCCGCTGCCCGGTACGATGATCGCCGAGTGTGCACGGTAGACCTCCTTCAGCATCGAGGAGATATCCTTCATCACCTGCTGGAAGCAGCCGGACATATGATTGAGGGAGCGGTCGGTATAAACCACCGAATATTCGAGCAGGCCGTCGGGGTCGACCTCGGGCAGCAGACCGGGCATGGAATCCTCCTGATATCAGTCTATAAGCGCGTGCGGGCCGGCACCTGCCGGACCTTGCCGGCAAACAGAATAGCAGAAGCACCGGCGCGGGTTTTAGGGCCAGTCACCGCGAAACCTGACGGCAACTGGCCTCAGTCGGCCGGCGGTGCCTGCAACTGTTCCAGCATCTCGATCACTTCGTCGTCCGAGACCTGGGCGAAGTTTTCGTAATAGGCACCGACCGCGCCCCGGTAATGAAGGGGAGCATCGAGGGCAACGACAACGTCGACCTCGGATTTGAGCCGTTGAAAAGTGTCCTGCGGCACCACCGGTATCGCCACGACGATGGTCGCGGCTCCGCGCTGGCGCGCATCGCGGATGGCCGCTTCCATTGTCAGGCCCGTGGCGATGCCGTCGTCCACCAGAATCGCGGTCTTGCCGGCCAGTTCCAGCGGCGGGCGCCCCTGCATATAGTGTTCACGCCTGCGCACCGCCTCGCGATGCTCGGCCGCGACCTGTTGCTGCAGCCACTGCTGATCGACGCGATCGGCTTCGGCCCGGTTGCAGACCAGTTCGCCGTTTTCGGCCAGCGCACAGATGGCGTATTCCGGGTTCATCGGATGGCCGATCTTGCGCGGCACGATCAGATCGAGGGGCATCTGCAGCGCCTGTGCGACCTCGACGCCGAGGGTGACCCCGCCGCGGGGCAGGGGGAAGACGATTCCCGCCTCGCCGCGGTACTTTTTCAGTGCTTTTGCCAGTTGCCGGCCGGCGTCCCGGCGGTCTTTGAACATCATGGGTTGCCTCTTCCCTGTTTCACCTGTTAACCCTCCGACTCAATAACAGCTTAGTCCGCTGCGGGCGAGGTTTCTGGTTGACCGCATACCAACCGGTATGTTTAGATTCTCGGCATACCAAGCGGTATGCTTTCAAGGCTCAAACGCCTGGCCGATATAGTGCCTTGGGCGTGGGCGGCCGCTGAGCGGGATCAAACTGAAAGGGTAGCCCCCATGAACCTGTCAAAATTCTTTATCGACCGGCCGGTGTTTGCCGGCGTACTGTCCGTGCTGGTGTTCCTGGCCGGACTCCTGTCGATGTTTCAGCTGCCGGTTTCCGAGTATCCGGACGTGACGCCGCCATCGGTGGTGGTCAGCGCCCGTTTTCCCGGCGCCAACCCGCAGGTGATTGCCGAAACGGTGGCGACGCCGCTGGAGGAACAGATCAACGGCGTGGAGAACATGCTCTATCTCTATTCCCAGTCGACCACCGACGGGCGCCTGACGCTGACGGTGACCTTCGAGATCGGCACCGATCCGGACCTGGCGCAGCAACGGGTGCAGAACCGCGTCGCCCAGGCGTTGCCGCGCCTGCCCGAGGTGACACGGCAGCTCGGGGTGACGACGGTCAAGAGCAATCCGGACCTGACCATGGTGGTGCACCTGACGTCGCCGGACGATCGCTACGACATGCTGTACCTGCGCAACTACGCGGTACTCAACGTCAAGGATGAACTGGCGCGGATCCGTGGCGTGGGACAGGTGCGGCTGTTCGGCTCCGGCGACTACGCGATGCGGATATGGCTGAACCCGGACAGAATCGCCGAGCGTCGCCTGACAGCCGCCGAGGTCGTCGACGCGATTCGCGAGCAGAATGTCCAGGTCGCCGCCGGCCTGATCGGCGGCGCCCCCTACGCCGACATCGCCGAACTGCAATTGCCGATCAACGCCAGAGGTCGGCTGGAGAGCCCGGAGGCGTTCGGCGACATCATCATTCGCACCGGTGAGCACGGCGAGGTGACGCGGCTGTCCGATGTCGCCAGCATCGAGCTGGGCGCATCCGAGTACGCGCTGCGCTCGCTGCTCGACAACCGCGAGGCGGTGGCCATTCCGATCTTCGCAGCGCCGGGAGCCAATGCGCTGGACATCTCGCACGACGTGCGGGCGAAGATGGCGGAGCTGAAACAGCATTTTCCCGATGGCGTCGACTACAGCGTGGTCTATGACCCGACAGTGTTCGTTCAGGGCTCGATCAAGGCGGTGATCAAGACGCTGCTCGAAGCGGTGGCGCTGGTGGTGCTGGTGGTCGTGGTCTTCCTGCAGACCTGGCGCGCCTCGGTCATTCCGCTGCTGGCGGTGCCGGTCTCCATCGTCGGCACCTTCGGCCTGATGTACCTGTTCGGTTTCTCGATCAACGTGCTGACCCTGTTCGGTATGATCCTGGCCATTGGTATCGTCGTCGACGACGCCATCATCGTGGTGGAGAACGTCGAGCGCAACATCGCCTCGGGTCTGTCGCCGCGCGATGCGACCGTACGGGCGATGAGCGAGGTCACCGGGCCCATCGTCGCCACGACACTGGTGCTGCTGGCGGTGTTCGTGCCGATTGCGCTGATCAGCGGCCTGACCGGCCAGTTCTACCGCCAGTTCGCGCTGACGATCGCCATCTCCACGGTGATCTCGGCGCTCAACTCCCTGACGCTGAGCCCGGCGCTGTCACGGTTGCTGCTCAAGCCCGAAGGGGCCAGAGCCGACGGGCTGACGAAACTGCTGAACCGCCTGTTCGGCGGTTTCTTCCGGCTGTTCAACCGTGTCTTCGGCCGCGCCTCGAAAACTATGCCCGCAGCGTCGGCGGCGTGGTGCGACGCAAGGGCGCCGGCATGCTGGTCTATATGCTGCTGTTGGGCGCCACCTACGGCCTGTTCCAGACGGTGCCGGCCGGCTTCGTGCCGACCCAGGACAAGCAGTACCTGGTCGGCTTCGCGCAGCTGCCCGACGGCGCCACCCTCGAACGCACCGAAGCGGTGATCCGCGAAATGAGCGACATCGCCCTGCAAACGCCGGGCGTCGCCAACGCCGTCGCCTTTCCGGGACTATCGATCAACGGCTTCATCAACAGCCCCAGTGCCGGCATCGTCTTCGTCGCGCTGGACGATTTCGAGGCGCGCAGCGAGCCGGCGCTGTCCGGTTTCGCCATCAGCCAGCACCTGCAGCAGCGCTACAACGGCATCGAGGAAGCTTTTGTTGCCATCTTCCCGCCGCCGCCGGTCCCGGGGCTCGGGACCATCGGTGGCTTCAAGCTGCAGATCGAGGACCGTACCGACCAGGGGTACGAGGCGTTGCAGCAGGCGCTCGACGAGGTGATGACCCGGGCCCGGACAGCACCGGAGCTGGCCGGGGTCTTCTCCAGCTACAAGATCAACGTGCCGCAGCTGAGCGCTGAGCTGGACCGCACCCGGGCCAAGCAGCTGGGGCTCGACATCGATGCGCTGTTCGAAACGATGCAGATCTACCTGGGGTCGATGTATGTCAACGATTTCAATCAGTTCGGGCGGACTTATCAGGTCATTGCGCAGGCGGACGCGGCCTTCCGCGACTCCCCCGACGACGTGCTGCGGCTCAAGGTGCGCAACGACGACGGCGAAATGGTACCCCTCGGTGCGGTGATGCGGATCGGCGAAAGCTACGGGCCCGAATCGGCGCAGCGCTACAACGCCTACCGCGCCGCGGATCTGAACGGCAATGCGGCGCCGGGCTACTCGTCCGGCCAGGCACAGGCGGCGATCACGCGGATCCTTGAGGAGACGCTGCCGGCCGGCATGCAGTTCGAGTGGACGGAGCTGACCTACCAGCAGATCCTCGCCGGCAATACCGCGGTGATCATCATCCCCTGGTGATCTTCCTGGTATTCCTGGTGCTGGCGGCGCAGTACGAGAGCCTGGTGCTGCCGATCGCCATCGTGCTGATCATCCCGATGAGTATGCTTTCGGCGCTTGCAGGCGTCTGGCTTTCGGGCGGCGACAACAACATCTTCACGCAAATCAGCCTGTTCGTGCTGATGGGGCTGGCGACCAAGAACGCCATCCTGATCGTCGAATTCGCCCGCGAACTGGAACACCGGGGTCAGGGCGTCATCGCGGCGGCGGTGGAGGCGAGCCGGCTGCGGCTGCGGCCTATCCTGATGACGTCGTTCGCCTTCATCATGGGCGTGCTGCCGATGGCGGTTTCGACCGGCGCCGGCGCCGAAATGCGCAACGCCATGGGGATCGCGGTCTTTGCCGGGATGCTCGGTGTGACGCTGTTCGGGCTCTTCCTGACGCCGGTGTTCTATGTACTGCTGCGAAGCCTCAGGCTCCGGCGGCCCGTGCCGGCACAGCAGGAGCAAGCGCCGGGATGACGCCAGGCCGCGCCCCCGGCGGGAGCGCGGCTTGAGTACATACCAACTGGTTTGTTATAGTTCAGTCATATAACAAGTACGAGGTGACGATTGTGGTACGAAAGCCGACCGATACTCGCGAAAAGCTGCTCTGTACCGCGATGGAACTGATCTGGCAGAGCAATTACACCAGTGTCGGTGTCAACGAGATCTGCAAGCAGGCAGGCGTCACCAAGGGTAGTTTTTACCATTACTTCGAGACCAAGGCCGATCTCTATTATGCGGCGGTGCTCAATCACTGGGAGCACCTGAAGGTTGAGCTCGACCGTAATTTCGACCCCGCTCGCCCGGCGCTGGACCAGCTCGAAGGCTATCTCGACATGGTGATCGGACATGCCAGGGGCGAGGGCATGTTGCAGAACGGCGATACCACCCAGGTGGTCGTCGGCTGTCCGGTGTTCACTTCCGGCGGCCAGTGCGGCTGCGAAGAGATCAAGGTCCAGCAGGCGGCACAGGAGATGGCCGCCAACAAGATCGCCTACCTCTCGATCCTGATCTCGCGGCTCAGGGCCGAGGGGCTGCTCAGCGACGCGCCCGATCCGGAACAGGTCGGCCGACTGCTCTACCAGTTCGTGCAGGGACTACTGATCTACTGCCGTATCTACAACAGTGTCGACTGCGTTCTGTCGGACCTGCGTCCCGGTGTCTACCGGATGATCGGCCTCAAGGCCGAACACCGCCGCCTGGCTGCCGACGCCTCCAGCGCCGCCTGACAGCCGTACCGCATCCTCCGGGACTCGTCGCGGGCCCCGTCGACCTGACCGCCGTTCCTGGCGGTCATGGCTCAGCCCCAGGCTCAGCTCAATCTTTTTCACCTTTTGGCCGCTGTCGCTCATTGACGCATACCGACCGGTATGTTTAACTTGTTTTCAGGCTAGACCAACCGGTATGTATACTCGCGAAAAGGTCCGAAGGAGCAGCTGATGAATGCAAACGCAAACAGAAACAGGTCCGGCGTCATCCTCACCGGACTGGCTGTCGGCCTGGTCATGCTGGGTGGGGCGGCAGCACTCAGGTACGGTAATGCGGTACAGGCGGGCGCCGGATCGCCGGCTGCACAGATGCAGGCGCCGAGCGTCGACGTCGAAATCCTCCTGCCTGAGCCGGTGCAGCTGTGGCGGACTTTCTCCGGACGTCTCGAAGCGGTCGAAAGGGTAGAGGTTCGCCCCCGGGTCAGCGGTGCCATCGTCGAGGTGCTGCACGGGGAGGGCGGTCGCGTAAAGGCCGGCGATCCACTCTACGTCATCGATCCGCGACCCTTCGAAGTGGCGGTGGCCAGTGCCCGCGCCGAAGTCGAATCTGCCAGATCCCGCCTCGAGTTCGCTCGGGTCGAGCTGGCGCGCGTCAAGGGGCTGGAGAACAAGCGAGTGGTGTCCAGGAGCCACGTCGACTCGGTGCGCAACGACTACCGGGTGGCCGAAGCAGACCTGAGTGCCGCGCAAGCGGCGCTGGAGAGTGCGAAGCTCGAGCTTGACTACGCTCATATCGAAGCGCCGGTCGGCGGGCGTATCAGCCGCGCCGAAGTGACCCGCGGCAACCTTGTCGAGGCGGGGGCCAATGCCCCGGTACTCACGACCATTGTGGCCGACGACCGCCTTTACGCCGAATTCGAACTGGACGAGCAGACCTATCTCGACCTCGCACGCCGGGGCGCCGATACGCCCATTCCGGTCAGGCTCCAGCTGGACGGCGACATCGGGACCGGTGTGGATGGACGTTTGCACGCCTTCGACAACGAGATCGACAGCCGCACCGGCACCATCCGTGCCCGGGCGCTGGTCGACAATGCCGACGGCGTCCTGGTCCCCGGCATGTTCGTCCGCGTCAGCGTCGCCGCGCCCGGCACCGAGGCGGCGCTGCTGATTCCGGAGCGGGCCGTCGGCACCAACCAGAGCCGCAAGTTCGTCTATGTGGTGAACGCCGATGACCGGGTTACCTATCGCGAGGTTGAACTGGGCGCCGTCGTCGAAGGCCGGCGCCTGGTGCTGAGCGGGCTCGATGCCGGTGACCGGGTGATGGTGAACAGCCTGCAGCGGGTGCGTCCCGACATGCAGGTGACGCCGGTGGACGTGAATGCCGTCGACGCCGTTGCCAAAGCAGGCAAGCGGGACCTGGTCAGGCTTTGATCCTGGCCGCATGGGCATTCGCGGGCTGCCGCCCCTGATGCTGTCGAACGACGGCGAGGGGGCCGGCGCGCTGCCCCGGGCGGCCCTGACCCGGTGGCTGGAAAGAAGGCGGGTAGCGGCCCGGTCTCATGCCTGCTTGACGGCATTGACCCGCTCGGCGTTCTTCATCAGACCGGCGAACTGCCCGGCATCGAGGCGGATCAGTGTCTGGTGATCGCCGGATTCGATAAACACCTCGGGCTGGTCGAACAGGCTTTCGGCCACCAGGGTGCGCAGCCCGTAGACATCCCCCAGGGCCGGTATCGCCCCCTCGAAACAGTCGGGGAACAGGTCGACCAGTTCCGCTTCGGTCGCCGGCAGACCTCTTCGCCCATCAGTCGATGCAACTGGCCGAGCTGCACCCGGAAGTCGGCCGGCAGCACCATCAGCAGGAAGCGCTCGTCCGGGCGCTTCAGCACCACGGCTTTGGCCAGCTGATGGCCCGGTACATGGGCGGCCTCTGCAGCCCGGGCACTCGACGGCGTGAAGGTATGGGTGCGGGTCTCGTAGTCGATGTTGTGTTGTTCGAGGTAGTGACTGAGTCGCTCGGCGATGGGCATGGGCAGTCCCTCCGTGCAGGACAGGCTAGATCATGCTTACAGGTTAGTTCATGGCCCGAGTCCGGGTTGCCGGCATCGTCGAGGTTTTTCAGTACGTATTGCGTATCAAAAATACCGCCCGAAATTCAAATGCCGAACACCAGGCCGGCCAGCAGGTACATGGCGGCAAAAGTGACGAAGATGGCGATGATATTGAGCCAGAAGCCGGCTTTCACCATATCCGCCAGATGCATCTTGTCATAGGAAAATACGATGGCATTGGGCGGTGTGGCGACCGGCATCATGAAGGCCATCGAGGCGCCGACCGCGACCGGAACCGTCAACAGGCGCGGGTCGAGCCCCAGACCGACCGCGACTGCGCCGAGGATCGGCAGGAAGGTCGCGGTGGATGCGGTATTCGAGGTGATCTCGGTGAGGTAGACGATGGCGGCGGCGACGACCAGTACCAGCAGCCAGGTGCTGATGTCGAAGCTCGCGACCGAGTTGCCGATCCAGTCGGCCAGTCCCGTATTCTTGAAGCCGCCGGCCAGCGCCAGGCCACCGCCGAACAGCAGCAGCACGCCCCAGGGCAGATGAACGGCGGCGGACCAGTCGAGTGCGAATTCGGCGCGGGCGCGGGAAATGGGCCATGCGAAGAGTATCAGCGCTGCCACCAGCGCCACGGTGGTATCGTTGATCGGCAGTCCGGTCAGTGCCACCAACTGGGATCTGAAGATCCAGCCCAGTGCCGCACCGACAAAGACCGAGGCGACCACCTTTTCCGCCCGGCTCATCGCGCCGAGCGCCCGCAGCTCCTGATGGATCACCGCGCCGGCATCGCCGATGCGAATGCGGTGGGACGGAAAGGTGACCCGGGTGAGCAGCAGCCAGGCGGTCGGCAGCATCACCAGCACCACCGGTATGCCGAACGTCATCCAGGTGAAGAAGTCGATACGGATGTCGTAGGTGCTGGCGAGAAAACTCGCGAGCAGCGCATTGGGCGGCGTGCCGATCAGGGTGCCGACGCCGCCGATCGAGGCGCTGTAGGCGATGCCGAGCATCAGGGCGACGCCGAAGTTGCGTATCATCTCCTCGTCGTCGGTCTTGCGCGCAATGAAATCGATCACCGAGAGGCCCACCGCATACATCATGATGGTGGTTGCGGTGTTGGAGATCCACATCGATAGAAAGGCCGTCGCCAGCATGAAGCCGCCGATGACATTGCCGGGGCCGGTGCCGACCACGGCGACGATGCGCAGGGCGATGCGCCGGTGCAGCCCCCAGCGCTGCATGGCCGACGCCAGCAGAAAACCGCCGAGGAACAGGAAGATCAGTGGGTTGGCATAGTTGGCGGCCACCGGTGCCATATCGCCGATGCCATAGAGCGGCATCAGCGGGATCGGCAGCAGTGCCGTTGCCGGGATCGGCACCGCCTCGCCAAGCCACCAGATCACCATCCAGGACGCCATCGAAACCAGGCGCCAGGCTTCAGGTGCCATGCCCTCGGGGGGCGGTAACAGAAACAGCACCAGGGCGATGGCCGGTCCCGCCACCAGGGCGCCGAGGCGCAGGACGGAGAGGGGCTTGGGATCGGTGGGTGCTGTCCCGGGGGCTTGAGTGATCTGATGAGGGGCGAGTTCGGGGTCTTTGCTGTCGCTCATCGCTTTTCCCTGTCGTTTTGCCTGGCAGACAAAGCATAGCAGCCCGACGCAAAGTGGAAATTTGCTGCAGGGTTGGCGGAAAAGCTTGAAAAATTCGCCGGATGGCTGAAACTCAGTGCATGATACTGAAACATGGATTGATTCCCCTGTTCCTGGTGACGGGAACCCTGGCGGCACAGGGATGGGCAGACGAAATCAGGCGTATCACGCACCCCGACGGTCGCGTGGAGTATACCAATGTCGGCTCGCCATCCCGCGGCGAAACGGTGCTCGGCGGCCAGCCGTCCGGTACGGCCATTTACAAGTACCGCAAGGCTGACGGCGTGATCAGCTTCACCGATCAGAAGCCGCGCGGTCACGAGTACGAAATCGTCAGAATCGAGTGCTATGCCTGCAACCCGGCGTCGCGGGTGAACTGGCGCAACACCCGCCTCAATATGACCGCCTATACCGAACTCGTCGTCAGGGCCGCACGGGCCCACGAGGTGGATCCGGCCCTGGTCAGGGCGGTGATCCATGCCGAGTCGGCGTTCAATCCGGCTGCCGTGTCCAAAAAGGGTGCCCAGGGGCTGATGCAGCTGATGCCGGCGACGGCCGCCGAGCTCGGCGTCAATGACGCTCTCGATGCCGAGCAGAATATCCTCGGGGGGTCAGGTATCTGGCCGACCTGCTGCGTGTCTTCAACGGCGACAGTCGGCTCGCCGTCGCCGCCTACAACGCGGGCCCCGGTGCGGTGCGCAAGTATGGCGACGTCCCGCCCTATGCCGAGACCCGCGTTTACGTCGAACGGGTGGCGATTCTGCGCCAGCGCTACCGCAATGCCGGCATTACCTTCTGAGCGGCCCGTCGCGGGCTTTTTCCGCTGGGCAGCAGTATGATTTGGGTGGTGCGGGGGCGCCGTTGCAGGTACCCTTAGCGCGCTGTCGGAACCGTCCCGGCGCCGGGCTGTTGCGGTCCGCAGCGAAGGGCTGCCCGGTTCCGGCCGGCACTCAACCATGCAGTAATTCCAGGGGAGTTCGTGACGATTTTGAACCAACTGCGCATCCGCCGTCCCGATGACTGGCACCTTCATGTGCGTGACGACGCGGTGATGCACCAGGTGTTGCCTGAAAGCACCCGCTGGTTCGGCCGGGCCATTATCATGCCGAATCTGAAGCAGCCGGTCGTGACCACCGCCCAGGCGATCGCCTATCGCGGCCGAATCGAAACTGCGATTCCGGCGGGCGCCATCTTCAAGCCGCTGATGACGCTCTACCTGACCGAACAGACCGATCCGGCCGACGTCCGCGAGGGGTTCACCCGGGGCCATATCGTCGCAGCCAAGCTCTATCCCGCTGGCGCGACCACCAATTCCGCCGCGGGCGTGAAACAGGTCGATAAGATCTTCCCTGTGCTGGCGACCATGGAGGAGATCGGCATGCCGTTGCTGGTGCACGGCGAAGTGGTCGACCCCGAGATCGATATCTTCGACCGGGAGGCGGTCTTTATCGATCGCGTGCTGAGCCGCGTGCGCGAGCGCTTCCCGCGCCTCAAGGTCGTGCTCGAGCATGTGACCACCCGGCAGGGTATCGAGTTCGTGCAGTCCTGCGATGAATTCACCGCCGCCACCATCACCCCCATCACCTGGTGATCAACCGCAACGCCATGCTGGTCGGAGGCATCAAGCCCCATTACTACTGCCTGCCGGTGGCCAAGCGCGAACAACACCGCCTGGCACTCTGCGCCGCTGCGACCTCCGGAGACCGGCGATTCTTTCTGGGTACCGATTCCGCGCCCCATTTACGCTCGGCGAAGGAAACCGCCTGCGGCTGTGCCGGCATCTTCAATGTCCAGGTCTGTCTCGAAACCCTCGCCGCGGTGTTCGAACGGGAGCAGGCGCTGGACCGGCTCGAGGCCTTCACCTCGCTGAACGGACCGGCGTTCTACGGCATGGATGTCAACAGTGACTACCTGGTGCTGGAGAAGAGCGACGCAGCCCTGCCGCTGCCGCCGCCGGTCGAGGCGATGGGGGAAACCATCGAAGTCTTCGATCCGGGCTTTGCGCTGCACTGGCGCGTGCGCGCAGCCTGAGCACGTAGGTTGGAATGACTGCCATGGACGGCGGAAGGCCGCTCCGCGTAAATACCGGTAATGCAGGAGCAATTGCCGGTGATGCCCCGAAGGAGCGAATTCCGACAATAAGCAAGGCGCCGTTGGCGCCTGTGATGGGTTTCGCCGCCGCAACCCGCCCTGGGGAGGGTATGATCAGTACCACTGGCGGCTTTACCCATCCTACTGTCTCACCCTTATTTGGCCAGTAGCAGCGCGGTCTTGCGACGCTCGTAATCCCGGGCGGCACCGGCGATCTTGCCACCGTCGCCGGTCTGGAGCCATTGGCGGATGCGGCCGGCATCGCCGACCGGGGTGCGCTTGCCGAACGAATCCAGCATCACCATCACCACTTCGCGGTTGCCGACATCGGCGACCATGACCAGCAGCGGCCGGCTTCGTCGAGATAGCCGGTCTTGCTGATGGAGATATCCCAGCCGCCACCGCGCACCAGCGGGTTGGTGTTGGTGTAGCCCAGACGATAGCGGGGGCGGCTGAAATTGGCGGTGAACACCTTGGTTGTGCTGTAGTCGCGAATCGCCGGATAACGTGCCGCCGCGCGCACCAGGCGGCTCAGGTCGGCGGCCGTCGACACATTCTCCGGTGACAGGCCGCTGGGGCCGACGAAGCGGCTGCGGCTCATGCCCAGTTCCCGCGCCTTGGCGTTCATCGCCGCGACGAAGGCGTCGAAGCCCCCGGATAGCTCGTCGCGAGGGCTGTCGCCGCCAGGTTTTCCGAGGACATCAGCATGATGCGCAACAGATCGTCGCGACTGAGTTCGGAGCCGGTTCGAATGCGGGAGTAGTAGTTGTGGGCCAGCTTGCGATCGCGCTTGGTGATGCGGATCCTTTCGTCCATAGGCTGCTTGGCTTCAAGAATGACGATGGCCGTCATCAGCTTGGTGATGGACGCGATCGAGACGACCAGGCCGTCATTCTTGGCGACCAGGGGCTCGCCGCTTTTCAGGTCGACCACCGAGGCGCTGACGGAGGCGAGCGCCAGTCTGGTCTCCTGTTTTTCATGGGCCGGCGCGAGCGGGGAGAAAATCAGTGCGGATGCCAGTAGAAGCCGGGCAAAGGGGTGTATGCGTTTTGGTTTCATGATGTCGGTAACGGGTTGATTCAGAGGATCCGGGCGCTCGCATGATACAGGAGGCACCCGGCCCCCTGCCATGGCAATCAGTTCACGGCATGGGCTTGCATAACGAAAAAGCCTTATTATTTCAGTTTCTTAAGCCGGCGGTCCTGGCTGGCTCAGGCATCTTCCTCATGCATCATGCCGTCGACCAGCTCCATCTTCTCGATCAGGTCGTCGTCGTGCCGCGCGAGGCGGTAGCTGCCGTTGAGCATGTTGATCAGGTAGATGCTGCTGCCGTCGCGTGCCCCGAGTGCCTCGATGACGTCCGCAGGCAACTCGACCCCGAGGCCGTCGCCGACCGGGCGCAGTGTCAGTTCAATCATGATTCTGTCCTTCTTTGGCGGTTCCTCTTCCAAGTGTAGACGGCAGAGGTCGTGCGCAGGGGCGATGGCGGGTGGCACAGGGGGCCGTACCCGCATCAGCGGGACTGCAGCCGGACAGGGCCGCGCTGCCGGTAGTGGCTGACCCGGTTGCGGCCGCCTTCCTTGGCTTCGTAGAGCGCGAGGTCGGCCCGCAGCAGGATGGTTTCCAGGTCATCGCCGTCGTCGTAAAGGTAGGTGCCGGCGCTGATGCTGAACGGCACCGGTATGCCATCGTGCCCGTCGACATGGCAGCTGGTTGCGACCGCCGCGCGAATGCGCTCGCTGAGGAGCTCCAGGGCCGGCCCATCGCACTGTTGCAGCAGCATCAGAAACTCGTCGCCGCCCCAGCGCGCGGCGCTGTCATAGGGCCTTATAATCGAACGGATGAGTCGGGACACCTTGATCAGGGCTTCGTCGCCCCGCTTGTGCCCGTGCTGGTCGTTGATGTCCTTGAAGCGATCGAGGTCGAGCCAGACGATGCCGAAACGGCTGTTGTTCCGGCCGGCCCGGCTGATCTCTGCCTCGAGTCGCTCGGTCATGCCGCGACGGTTGAGAAGTTCCGTCAGCGGGTCGGTCTTGGTCAGGTGATCGAGGGCCTCGGTGCGCTCCCGTACCTTCTCCTCGAGGCTGTGACGGGACTCCTGCACCGATTGCCGCATGGTCCTGAAATGGGCGACGAGACGGCCGATCTCGTCGTCCCGCGCCGGCGGCAGCGACTGTTCGGAATAATCGCCTTTCTCGACCTGACGCATGGCTCCGGCCAGGCGCTCAAGTGGCCGCAGAATGCTTCGCCCGAGCATCAGATTGAACAACAGCAGCGCGATCAGCAGTGTTGCGCCGTAGACCAGCAGGATATCGCCGAAGAGGCTGAACGGCAGCAGTACCTCGAGATCGAGGAGGGTGATCTCGTACCAGTCGATTTCGGGAATGTAGGCGATGCCGGCCAGGTAGCGCTTGTCCTCGACGTGTACGAAGCGGGTGATGACCCGGCTGTCCAGGGTCTCGAGTTCCTGCATCGCCGCCCGTACGGCGGTCCGGTCCGACGGCCTTTCAAACAGACGCTCGAGGCCGTTCTGCGGGTTGCCGTTGCTGGAGATGGTCGCGAAGTCGATGAGGCTCTGGTCGCGATACAGCTGTATCGCCCCTGGTGGTCGACAAAGAGACTGGTGATACCGGGCGTCCGTTCGTCGACTACCTTTTCGAGGAACTGCGTCAGGTCGAGGCCCGTACCCACCACCCCGAGAATCTGCTGGCCGTCACGCAGCAGCACGTCGATCCAGAGTTTGGTGACCCCGAGGGGGATATCGGGATTGACGTTCAGGTGCATGTCGCGCTGCTGCTCGATAATGTCGTAGAACCAGCTGTCGGCCGGTTTGTCCGGGTCCAGCACGTAGCGAAACTCGCGCCCGGCATATTCGTTGTCGGCATTGTTGTGGTAGTAGCGGCCGGACTCCAGCAGGGCGACGAAATAGCTTCTGTCGGCAAAGTTGAGACGAAAATTCTCCATCTCGGTCATGGCACGCGCCGTCAGCGCTTCGTCATCCGGATCCCGGGCCCACTCGCGGATCTGCTGCGAGTCGGCGAACTGGCGCGACAGCGCTATCTCGCGAATGATGGGCTGCAGGGCGCGGGACTTGTCGTAGAGCACCTGCTTTTCGGCGTACCGGATGGCCCACTGTTCGATGATATCTTCGGCCAGCAAGCGAACCGACACCCAGACCGCCATCCCGGAAAGGACGAACAGGAGCATCGTAAGCAGGAGAAAACGCGGTTTGAGTTTCATGATTCCGTTCATGTCCGAGGCTGTCCCTAGGTATCAGAATACCACCATTTCCAAGGCCGGGGACATAGATGGAAATATCGGAAAGCGTCGCCGGGCATCGGCTGCGGAATCCTCCTTGTCTATACTCTCGGTACCGCCTTGCGGCAGGCCGTGGGGCGGCAGGTAAATCCAACCGATAACGGGGTGCCGATGCGCCCGGGATCAAGACAATGTCAGAATTGGACAAGAGTCAGGTCGTCGATGTACTGAACCGCATACTCGAAGCCGAGTTGGCGGGCGTGGTGCGTTATACCCATTATTCGTTGCTGGTATTCGGCTACGGCCGCATACCGATCGTGTCCTGGTTGCGGGAGCAGGCCGACGAATCGTTGCTGCATGCTCAGCAGGTGGGGGAGTGGATCACCACCCTGGGCGCCTATCCGTCGCTGGAGATTGGCCGCCTGCTCGACTCGCACAAGACCGACATAGGCGCCATTCTGCGCGAGTCGCTGGAGGCCGAAGGCGAGGCGCTGGCGCTTTACCGCGAACTGCTGTCGCTGGTCGAGGGGCGCTCGGTGGCACTGGAGGAATTCACCCGCCAGATGATCCAGACCGAGGTGATGCACCAGGCCGACGTCGACAAGATGCTGCGCAAGCCCGGCGAAGTGTCGTCCTTCTGCAAGGAATCTATTTAGACAGTAAACGGTAAAAGCAGTGAACAGCGGGTAGGATGGATTAGCCGCCATTGGCATTGTCTGTGCGTTTACCAAGGGAGTTTACCGGCGGCGTAACCCGTCATAGGCGCCCTTGGCGCCTTGCTTTCGGTCCGCAGGTCGTTGACCGGGAAATGGACGGGGTAGGTGACGTGCAGAACAAGGCGGTCGCCCTGGGCCAGGGTGTCGATGCGTCGCTAACATCTACGGCTCAACTTCAAACTGCAGCCGTGCCAGGCGGGCGTAAAGTTCGCTGCTTTGAAGCAGCTGCCGGTGGCTGCCGAGGGCTTCGAGGCGGCCCCGGTTCAATACGGCGATACGGTCGGCGCTCTGGACCGTGGCGAGACGGTGGGCGATGACCAGGGTCGTGCGTCCGCGCATTAGCCGCTCCAGCGCCAGCTGAACCGCGTGCTCGCTTTCGGCATCGAGGGCGCTGGTGGCTTCGTCGAGTAGCAGTATCGGGGCGTCGGCGAGGATCGCGCGGGCGATGGCCAGGCGCTGTTTCTGGCCGCCGGAGAGTCCGCTGCCGGCGTCTCCCAGTCGCGTGCCATACCCTGCGGCAGCGCCTCGATAAAGTCGTGGGCATTGGCCGCCTTCGCCGCGGCGACGAGGTCCGCATCGACGACCCCTGGCTTGCCGTAACGCAGGTTATCCTCGATCGTGCCGTAGAACAGCACCGGCGACTGGGACACCAGGGCAAAGCAGCGGCGCAGCCTGTCCGGCTCGAGCTGTCGGATATCGATGCCTTCGAGACGTATCTCCCCGTCGCCGCAGTCGTAGAAACGCAGCAGCAGGTCGAACAGGGTCGACTTGCCAGCGCCCGAAGGGCCCACCAGCGCCAGGGTTTCCCCCGGTCGAACGTCGAGGCTGAGGTGGTCGATCGCCGGCGGTTCCGGGCGGGACGGGTAGGCAAAACTGACATTCTCGAGCTGCAGCCTGCCCGAGACCCGGTCCGGCAGCTGTCGCAGACCGGCGCGGGGCGGGAGAATCTCGTTGCGGGCCGACAGCAGCTCGACCAGGCGTTCGGCGGCGCCGGCGGCGCGCTGCAGCTCGCCGATCACTTCGCTGACAGCGCCCACCGCCGCCCCCACGATCACGCTGTAGAACACGAAGGCGGCCAGCTCCCCGGCGCTGATGCGGCCGGAGACCACATCGAGACCGCCGACCCAGAGCATCAGCCCCACGGCGCCCAGTACCAGCACGATCACGACGGTAATCAGCAGGCCGCGCTGCACGGTCCGGCGGATCGCGACGGCGAACGCCTGCTCCACAAAGGCGCCGAAGCGCGACTTGTCGAGATCCTGGTGGTTGTAGGCCTGCACGGTCTTGATCTGTCCCAGCACCTCGCCGACATAGGCGCCGATATCCGCCACCCGATCCTGGCTGTGGCGGGACAGGCGGCGTACGCGGCGGCCGAAGAGCAGGATCGGCGCCACCACCAGGGGCACCGACAGCAGCACCAGGGCCGAGAGCCTGACATTGGTCAGAAACAGCCAGACGATGCCGCCGGCCAGCAGGATCAGGTTGCGCAGTGCGACCGACAGCGACGAACCAATGACGGCCTGCAGCAGCGTGGTATCGGCGGTGAGGCGGGACTGGATCTCGAGTCCCCGGTTGGTTTCGAAAAAGCCCGGGTGCAGCTCGATCAGGTGTTCGAAGACCCGGCGTCGAATATCGGCGACGACCCGCTCGCCGAGCCAGGTGACCCAGTAATAGCGGGCAAAGGTGCCGCCGGCAAGGGCCACTACCAGCAGCAGGAAAAGCTGTACGTACAGACCCAGGCGCTCGGCGGAGCCGGTCACCAGCCCCTCGTCGATGATCAGGCGTACCCCCTGTCCGATCGACAGCGTGACGCCTGCGGTGAACATCAGCGCAAGCAGCGCGTAAAGTACCTGACGGCGATAGGGCCGCACAAAGCGGACTATGGTTCTGATCGGTTGCCAGCGCGGCTCGGCTGTTGTCGACATCGAGGCATCTTCCGGATAAGAATGCAGGCAGCTTAGCGGTGGCGCCGGTTCGCTGGCAAACACCGGGGTCAGATTCCCGGTCACGGCGCCATTCCCCTTGTAACCGGCACCCAGAGGAGCTGTTGCCGTGAAAATCGCGATTCCGGACGACTATCAGTCCGTCATACCCGGGCTGGACTGTTTCTCGCTGTTGCAGGGCTTCGAGGTCCTGACCTGGAACGACAGCGTCGATGATATCGATACCCTCGCCGCACGCTTCGCCGGCGCCGATGCTCTGGTGCTGACACGCGAACGCACGCGCATCGACGGGGCCCTGCTGGAACGCCTGCCCGGTCTGCGGCTGATCAGTCAGACCGGCAAGGTGTCGGAACATATCGACGTCGGCGCCTGCAGCCGGCACGGCGTTGCCATTGCCGAGGGTGTGGGTTCGCCGGTCGCGCCGGCGGAGCTGACCTGGGCCCTGATCATGGCGTCCATGAGACGGCTGGTGCCGGCGGTCGAGTCGATGAAGAGGGGACGCTGGCAGACCAATATCGGCGACTGTCTTGCCGGCAAGACCCTGGGTATCTGGGGCTACGGCAAGATCGGTCAGCGGATCGCGCGCTTCGCCCGTGCCTTCGACATGGAGGTGCTGGTGTGGGGCCGGGACGGATCGCTTCGGCGGGCCCGGGAGGACGGCCTGGCGCTTGCAGGGAGCCGCGAGCGGCTGTTCGAGCTGGCCGATGTGGTGAGCCTGCATTTGAGACTGAACGACGAAACCCGCGGCATCGTGCGTTACCGGGATCTGGCGCGGATGAAACCCGAAGCGCTGTTCGTCAACACCAGCCGGGCCGAGCTGGTCGCACCCGGTGCATTGCGCCGAGCCCTGCAGGACGGTCGCCCGGGACGTGCCGCCCTGGATGTGTACGAACAGGAGCCGCTTACCGATCCGCATCACTGGGCGCTGACGAACGGCCAGGTGCTTTGCACGCCCCATCTGGGCTATGTCGAACGCCAGAGCTACGAGCTCTATTTCGGCACGGCGTTTCAGAATCTCGTCAATTTTTTTGCCGGTCATCCGACGGGCATCCTCAATCCCGAAGTACTCGGCTGACAGCGGAGGTGAACGGTTGCGCGGTTGCGGCCGGTCAGGCGGCCGCTACGCCCCTGACGCACAGCTGGACTAAGCTGTAGCCAGAATGACGAAGAGGAAACGGCGATGAAGATCACCTTTCTGGGGGGACCGAAACCGTCACCGGGTCGAAATTTCTGGTCAGCAGCGGTGATACCCAGGTGCTGGTGGACTGCGGGCTTTTCCAGGGCTACAAATGGTTGCGCGAGCGTAACTGGCAGGGCCTGTCGCTGGACCGTGACCGGCTCGATGCGGTGGTGTTGACACACGCGCATCTCGATCATTCCGGCTATGTACCCGTGCTTTATCGCGATGGCTATCGCGGGCCCGTCTACTGCCACGAGGGCACCCGTCAGCTGTGCGGGGTGTTGCTGCCGGACAGCGGCCACCTGCAGGAGGAGGATGCGCGCTTCTACGAGCGTCACCGTATCGGCCGCCACCCCCATCCCGAGCCCCTCTACGACCAGCGATGCGCGGAGCGCTGTCTCGACCTGCTGCGTCCGGTCGAGTTCGGCCAGCGCTTTCAGGTCGGTTCGATGCGCATCGAGCTTCATCCGGTCGGGCATATTCTCGGGGCGGGCTGCGTGATCGTCGAGGCGGAGGGCAAACGTATCGGCTTTTCCGGTGACGTCGGGCGGCCCGACGACCTCTTCATGCGCGCACCCGAACCGCTGCCGCCGCTGGATCTGCTGATGCTCGAATCGACCTATGGCAATCGTCGCCACGAGCCTGGCGACCCATTCGATCAGCTGGAGGCGGTGGTCAACGAAACCGCCGGAAGCGGCGGTGTCCTGCTGATCCCGAGTTTCGCCGTCGGCCGGGCCCAGGTGCTGCAGCACATGCTGGCCCGCCTGATGGACGAGGGGCGCATACCGAAACTGCCGGTATTCCTCGACAGCCCGATGGCGATAGACGTCTCCGATATCTACTGGCGTTTTCACACCGAGCACCGGCTGACGAAAGCGGACTGCCAGAGGCTCTGCCGGCTGGTGAAATACGTGCAGTCGGTGGACGGATCCCGGGCGCTCAACGAGCTGACCTATCCCCATATCATTATCGCCGGCAGCGGCATGGTTACGGGCGGCCGTATCCTGCATCATCTCAAGCGCCTGTTACCGGATCACCGTACGACCGTATTGCTGACCGGCTATCAGGCCGGCGGTACCCGGGGCGCCAAAATGGAGCAGGGGGTCGAGAGCGTCCGTATTCATGGCGAGTGGGTCGAGAACCGTGCGCGACTGCGGGTTCTGCACGGGCTGTCCGGTCATGCCGACTTCGTGCAGCTGGGTGACTGGCTCAAGGCGTCGGCGCTGAAACCGGATACCGCCATCCGCCTTGTGCACGGCGAGCCCGAGGCGCTGGAGGCGATGCGGGACTACCTGCGTCGAACCAGCAGGTTTAATGTCGAGGTGGCCGGGTACCGTCATATACTGACGCTTTGAACGGTCGCCGCACCGGGTTTTGAGCGCGCACGGGCAGGATGGCCTTTTGTTTCGGTCGCCACTGCCGTTAATATGCTTCTGGTCCGCATAATCGCGAGGCTGGCGGGGACCGTCGCGTTGTCGGCGGCCAGGGTCATCGACGGCTTGCTGCCGGCCCGTATTCAAGGAAGGAATCATGCCCCGGACCGATCGTTCCCGCATCCGTCGTTACGCAACCCTCTGGAGCTGCGCCGCGCTGATGGCGGGGGTGGCCCTGGCCGGTGCGGCCGGTACCCCGTCTGCGGTCCGCGAGGTGCGGGTCGGTGTCTACGAAAACGAGCCCAAGATCCTGACGGATGAAAACGGCGACGCCTCGGGCATTCTGGGCGAACTGCTGACAGAGGTCGCATTGCGGGAGCGCTGGGCGTTGCAACCGGTCGGCTGCGAGTGGAGCCGTTGTCTGGCGCTGCTCGAGGCCGGTGAAATCGACCTGCTGCCCGATGTGGCCTGGAGCGAGCAGCGCGATCAGGTGATGGATTTTCACAAGGTGCCTTCGCTCTACAGCTGGTCGGCGCTGTACCGGCATCCGGACATCCGCCTGGATTCGGTACTGGATCTGCAGGGGCTGCGCGTGGCGGTCCTCGGCGGCTCGATCCAGCAGGGCTATCTGCAGTCCATGCTCGAGAGCTTCAATATCGACGCCGAATGGGTACCGGTTCAGAGTCCGCGCGACGGTTTTGCGCGGGTCGCCGATGGCGACGCCGATGCGGTGGTCGGCAGCCGGCATTTTGGCGAGTTCGTGGTTTCGGACTACGGGCTGCGGGTCACTCCGGTGATCTTTCAGCCGGTCAAGCTCTACTACGCGACGGCAGATGGCCGCAATGGCGAGCTGCTTGCAGCGCTCGACAACTACCTGCAGAGCTGGACCCGCGACCCCGGTTCGGTCTATTTCCGCATCCTGGAACGCTGGGGCGACAGGCAACCGTTGATCGTGCTGCCGTCCTGGGCCCGCTGGGGCCTGGCGTCCCTGAGCCTGATGCTGATGTTCACCCTTGCCGGTGTGGCGCTGTTGCGCTGGCAGGTGAGGAAAAAGCCGTCGGCTGGTGTCCAGCGAACAGAAGCACTCGGCGATCCTCAACAGTGTCGAGGCGGCGATCTTCATCAAGGATTCGGATCTTCGCTATCGCTATGGCAACCGTCACCTCAGCACGCTGTTCGGCCGTCCGCTGGACGAGATTATCGGCCGTAGCGACTTCGATTTTTTCCCGTCGGACAAGGCGCAGGCGCTGCGCTCGGCCGATCTGCAGGTGCTGCACAAGGGGGAGCGTGTCGTCAGCGAGTTGCATCTGGCCGGCTCCGACGATGCCGCCGTCAGGACCTTCCTGTCGTCCAGAATTCCGCTGCGCGATGATGCCGGCAACGTGACATCCCTCTGCGGCATCGCCACCGATATAACGGCGCACAAGCAGAATCTCGAAGAGATACACCAGCTCGCCTTCTATGACCCCCTGACCGGGCTGCCCAATCGCCGCCTGCTGCTCGACCGGCTGGAGCATGCGCTGGCGACGAGATCCCGGCATCATCAGGATGGCGCCCTGCTTTTCATCGACCTCGACAACTTCAAGAACCTTAACGATACGCTGGGACATGATATGGGCGACCTGTTGCTGCAGCAGGTTGCCCGGCGCCTCCGGGAGCAGACGCGCGAGATCGATACCCTGGCACGACTGGGGGGACGAATTCGTGCTGATGGCCGAGGGACTCGCCAGTAAACCCGGGGAGGCCATGCACCAGGCCGAACTGGTCGCCGAGAAGGTGATAGGCCTGCTCGCTGAGCCCTACCTCCTGCCGGGGCGGGAGTACAGCGGCGGCGCCAGTATCGGCGTGACGTTGTTCTCCGATGGCGACGACACCGTTGAGGAGTTGCTCAAGCGTGCCGACCTGGCGATGTACAAGGCCAAGTCCGCGGGCCGCAACCGGGTGCGCTTCTTCAATCCGCAGATGCAGGAGGAAGTGACCGCGCGGGCGAACCTGGAGGCCGATATGCGCCGCGGACTGAGGGAGCGGCAGTTCTATGTCGAGTTCCAGCCGGTGGTCGATGCATCGGGTAACGTGACCGGTGCCGAAGTGCTGGTGCGATGGCGCCACCCTAAAAAAGGTGTCATCTCACCCGCGGACTTCATCCCGGTGGCCGAGGCGACCGGTCTGATACTGCCGCTGGGGCGCTGGATACTCGAGAGCGCCTGTCAGCAACTGGTCGCCTGGTCCCGGGATCCGCGGCTGGGACGGCTGAAACTGGCGGTGAATATCAGCGCCAGCCAGTTCCACCATCCGGAGTTTGTTCGGGATGTCATCGAGGTGCTGGCGGACACCGGCGCCGACCCGCGGCTGCTGGAGCTGGAGCTGACGGAAAGTCAGCTGGTCGAGGATGCGGAGGCGATGATCGTCAACATGAACCGGCTGCGGGACCAGGGTGTTCGCTTCTCCCTCGACGACTTCGGCACCGGCTATTCGTCGCTGAGCTACCTCAAGCGGCTGCCGCTGGATCACCTCAAGATCGACCAGTCCTTCGTCCGTGATCTGCTGGTGGACCCGAACGATGCAGCCATCGTCAGGACCGTCATCGCCCTGGGCCGGAGTCTCGACCTGGAGGTTATCGCCGAGGGCGTCGAGAACGATGCGCAGTGGCAGTCGCTGCAGGCACTGGGTTGCGATCTCTATCAGGGATACCTGTTCAGTCGCCCCGTCGCGGTAGAGGTTCTGCAGCAGCTGTGCCGGCAGCGAGGGTCCGACTGAACGGTAGCGGCGCCGGCCAGTCAGAAGAGACAGGCCCCGAGGGAGAATACC
This sequence comes from Marinobacterium aestuariivivens, assembly GCF_042661465.1. Lineage (NCBI taxonomy): Bacteria > Pseudomonadati > Pseudomonadota > Gammaproteobacteria > Oceanospirillales > Oceanospirillaceae > Marinobacterium > Marinobacterium aestuariivivens. Next base: position 4,967,260 of record NZ_JBHSWE010000001.1, read on the forward strand.
GATGCCAGTCCGGACCCTGTTGCTGCTCTTTCTGCTTTCCCTGTTCCCCGGCGTTGTCGCGCATGCGGACCGGGCGCTCTTCGCGGGCGGCTGTTTCTGGTGCATGGAGCAGGCGTTTCAGGAGCTGCCGGGTGTCACCTCGGTGGTTTCGGGCTTTACCGGCGGCCGCCTCGAGAATCCGACCTACGAGGGCAATCACGAGGGGCATCTCGAAGCGGTCGAGGTCGTATTCGATGCGCAGCGCATCGACTATCGCCAGTTGCTGTCGGTGTTCTGGCGCAATATAGACCCTTTCGACGACGGCGGGCAGTTCTGCGACAGGGGGCCGAGCTACCGCAGTGCGATCTTCGTCCTCGATGCGTCGCAGCGCCGGCTGGCCGAAGCGTCCAGGCACGAGGTCGAAGCCCGCTTTCCGGACCGGCAAGTGGTGACCCCGGTGCGCGATGCCGGCCCCTTCTATCCGGTGAAGGCCTATCATCAGGACTATTACCTCAAGAACCCGATCCGCTATCGTTTCTACAAGGCCAGCTGCGGCCGTTCTGCCCGGCTGCACGAGGTCTGGGGGCGTTGACCGGCCGGGTCTCGCGTCCTGTCCCGGGGACCTTGCCCCGCCGACCGCCGATGGCGGCCGGCGGGGCGGTGCCGGGCATCAAGGCCGCCCGGGGCTTCAGGGCTCGTCGGCGTAGAGTACGCCCTGGTTGATCAGCGCGGTCAGCAGGTCGATGGCGAAGTCGCGGTTGTCGGCATCGCCGAGATCGAGGCCTCCGCCATCGCAGATGCTCATGAACAGCGGTCCCTGGCGGGCATCGCCCTCATAGGCCTGGCCATCGGCGAACAGCTGCCAGCGCTCGCCGTTGCGGCGCCATGCCAGGCGCGCGCCTTCGTTGCGGCTCAGGCTGCCGCCGGACGCCAGAAACGCCAGCAGCTCTTCCCGGTCTGCCGGTGTCTCGGGCGCCTGTTCGAGTTCGGGGTACTTGGGTTCGGTCATATAGCGGCCGAACCAGTCGCCGAGCAGGTCTTCGTCCCTGCAGTAGCGTTCCAGCAGGGTACGCAGGCGCAAAATGGCATCCGGCCCGATCTCGCCGGCCCGCTCGGGCAGCTGCAGATCGGGGTCCCGGTAGCGGTCTTCACCGGTGAGGCGCTCGCCGACAAAATCGGTGAAGTGGCGCATGATCTCGCCATGGGACGGGGCCCGGAAGCCGACCGAATAGGTGATGCAGTCATCGCCGATGGCGAAGCCGTTGTGGCCCACCTGGGGCGGCACGTAGAGCATGTCGCCGGGCTCCAGGGTCCAGGCCTCCTCGGCCTGCCACTCGGGCAGTATCATCACCGGTGCGTCCTTGCGCCGCGGCGAGTGCTGGTCGAAGCGTCCGCCGATCTCCCAGCGGCGCCGGCCCGATGCCTGGATCAGGAAAACGTCATAGTTGTCGTAGTGGGGGCCGACACCGCCGCCGTCGACGGCGTAGCTGACCATCAGGTCGTCGCGGCGCCAGCTCGGAATGAAGTCGAACTGGGCCATCAGCTCTGCAGCCTCCGGCACCCAGTGGTCGACCGCCTGGACCAGCAGGGTCCAGTGGGACGGCGGCAGCGTAGCGAAATCGGCCTCGTCGAAAGGACCCTGACGCAGTGCCCAGTCATCGTTGTCGGGCGACTGCACGACGAGACGGGACTCGACATCCTCTTCGCAGGCGAGGCCCGCCAGCTCGTCCGGCTCAATCACCGGCTGCAGATCGGGGAAGGCCTGGCGGATCAGCAGCGGTTTTTTCTGCCAGTATTCGGCGAGAAAACGTTCGGGCGTGAGTTCGCCCAGGTTCAGAATGTTCATCGGGTCCTGTGGAATTCAGGTTACGTTTCGATTGCAGGAGCCGCGCCTACCGTTTGATCAGCTCCTGCAGCTCCTCGACCGCGCTTTCGAGCTCGGCCATCACCTTGCGCTGATCCTTGGACGGCAGTGCCGCGGTACGGTTGTTGCCCACCAGCCTGACGCAGCGCTGAATGGTGTCGACGCAGCGTTCGATACCGGTGAGGTTGTACTGGTAGTTGCGGTTGACGTCGGCCAGATGATGAATGCCGTTGCGCAGTTCATCGGCCTGGGTCATCAGCTGTTGCAGTTGGCTGTCCATCGAATACCTCTTCTCGGCTGCAGGCTTGACTGCTGCTTACAGTACCGCGGTATGGCCGGTCTCGACAACTGCCCGGCGGCCGATGCCCGGGCCCGGTGATCAGCCCTTGCCTTCGCCGTCCAGAACCTCCTCGACCGAGGCGAGTACGCCGCGGAGCATGTTCAGTTCGGTGCGCTCGGGACGGGACCGGTTGAAGTAGCGATGCAGTTTGTCGAGTACCCGGCCTTCATGCTGGGGAATGATGAAGCGGGTCCTTCGCAACACCCGTTCCAGGTGCTCGTAGAACAGCTCCATTTCGCCATGACGCGGATATTCGGAACGCCGCTCCGGCAGCATTTCGGCCTGCTCGTGGGCCATCCAGACCTCGTAGCACAGCAGCTGGATCGCCTGGGCCACGTTCAGGACCGGATATTCGGGATTGGCCGGGATGTAGACATGGAAGTTGCAGCGCTTGATCTCGTCGTTGTGCATGCCCATGGTCTCGCGGCCGAACACCAGCGCGACCTGGCCGTCACGGGATTCATCAGCGCACTTGAGACCGCATTGGCGGGCGTCGAGCAATGGCAGATCGAAGGTGCGGTTGCGGGCGCTGGTGCCGATCACCAACTGGCAGTCGGCGATCGCCTCGTCCAGGGTCGAGACGACACGGGCCGACTCGATCAGGTCTTTGGCGCCGGCGGCGCGGGACTCGGCATCGGGGTGGGGGAACTCGACCGGGTCGACCAGCCAGAGCCGGGATAACCCCATGTTCTTCATCGCCCGCGCGGCCGCGCCGATATTGCCGGGATGGAAGGTGTTGATCAGTACGATACGGATGTTGTCGAGCATTGGGATCGTGTCGTGAGTGGCGGGCAAACATGTAGGATGGGTGGAGCCGCAATGGCACTGCGATACCGCTGTGCCTTGGCGCTTATTGCGGCGTAACCCATCAGGGACTTCGGATTCCGTATTACGAAACAGACCGTGAAAGATGGGTTACACGGCGCCCGCAATACCTGCCTAGCGGAAGATATCGACCGGGGCGCCGTTACACCCATCCACCGCTAGATTTTCTCGGCCTGGGCGACGGCATTGCCGATATAGCTCTGCGGCGTCAGCGCCTTGAGCTGGGCCTTGGCCTCGTCCGGCATTTCCAGGGTGTCGATAAAGGCCTGGATGGTTTCGCGGTTCATGGTGCGGCCACGGGTCAGGGCCTTGAGCTTTTCGTACGGCTCTTCGATGCCGTAGCGACGCATCACCGTCTGGATCGGCTCGGCCAGGACTTCCCAGGCGTTCTCGAGGTCCTCGTCGAGGCGGGCCGGGTTGATCTCGAGCTTGCTGATGCCTTTCAGGGTGGCCTGATAGGCGATCAGACTGTGGCCGAAACCGACGCCGAGGTTGCGCAGGACCGTGGAGTCGGTGAGGTCGCGCTGCCAGCGCGACACCGGCAGCTTGGCGGCCAGGTGCTGCATGATGGCGTTGGCGATGCCGAGGTTGCCTTCGGAGTTCTCGAAGTCGATCGGGTTGACCTTGTGCGGCATGGTCGAGGAGCCGACTTCGCCGGCGATGGTCTTCTGCTTGAAGTACGCCAGGGAGATGTAACCCCAGATATCGCGATCGAAGTCGATCAGGATGGTGTTGAAGCGGCAGACCGCGTCGAACAGCTCGGCGATATAGTCATGCGGCTCGATCTGGGTGGTGTAGGGGTTCCAGTCGATACCCAGGCGCTTGACGAAGGCCTCGGCATTGGCCTGCCAGTCGATCTGCGGATAGGCCGAGAGGTGGGCGTTGTAGTTGCCGACCGCGCCGTTGATCTTGCCGAGGATCTCGACCTGTGCCAGCTGCTTGAGCTGGCGCTGCAGGCGGTAGGCGACGTTGGCCATCTCCTTGCCGACCGTGGTCGGAGAGGCGGTCTGGCCATGGGTGCGGGACAGCATCGGCTGGTCGGCAAAGCCGCGGCCCAGTTCGGCGATGGCATCGGCCACCTGCTGCATCTGCTGCTGCACGACCGCCAGGCCGTTTTTCAGCATCAGCGCATGGGACAGGTTGTTGATGTCCTCGGAGGTGCAGGCGAAGTGGACGAACTCGCTGATCGCTGCCAGTTCTTCGTTGTTGCCGAACTTCTCCTTGATGAAGTATTCGACCGCCTTCACGTCGTGGTTGGTGGTGCGCTCGATCTCCTTGACGCGCTGTGCATCGACTTCGCTGAAATCGCTGACGATGGCGTTGAGCAGCGCATCGGTCTGGGCGCTGAACGGCTTGACCTCGGTGATGCCGGGGTGATCGGCAAGCTGCTGCAGCCAGCGGATCTCCACTTCGATGCGGAAACGGATCAGGCCGAACTCGCTGAAGATGGGGCGCAGGTCAGCGGTTTTGCTGCCGTAGCGGCCGTCGACGGGAGAAAGGGCGGTAAGGGCAGAGAGCTCCATGTATCGTCTCGCTGTAGCTAAGGGGTTTCGAAAAGTGCGCGCATTATAGCGGAAACAGCTCCGCGGGCGCATGTCTTTAACGGGTGCATCGCGCTATCGCGCGGATCCGGGTACCGGAGCTTGTCTTTATCTGCGTAGGGTGAAATGAGTGAAACGAATTCCACCGGCGACATCTCTACCGGCGGGGCCGATTTGAAACAAGCAGCGAAGCATGCTGAAAACACCGGTGGAATTCGCACCTTCGCTACTCATTCCACCCTACGTTCTGTCGACTCGGTCTTCAATCGTGCGCCTGCAGGCGCTGCAGCGACGGCCGTACGCGGTGCTTGAAAAACAGCAGGTGCCAGCGGCGCCGCCGACCTGGCGCCAGAGCATCGCCGCGCGGATGCCGGCCAGCAGCAGGGCGCGGATCTTGGCGGCATTTTCGGCATTCTGCAGATGGCGCGGGTCGCCGCCGACATTGATGCGGAAACTGAAGGTGCTGATCGTTTCCTGGTAGAGGCTGGCAATGTTGGCGACGATGCTGCTGTGGGTGAACACCTCGGGGTGCTCGAGCGGATCCCCTCCTGGTCCTGGCCGCTGAAGTAGCGGGCCTGCTGGCGGATCTGTTCGATGCGCCGGCCCAGGGTGTCCATCATCTGGTCGTTGGCCGCCAGTTTCATCTGCAGCGTGATCATGCTGAGCACATAGTTGATCTGATTGCGGTTCTGCTCGCCCCGGCGCTTTTCGACAAGATCGGACAGTGTTTTCAGGCCCAGGCTCAGGTCGTAGGGCAGGTCGTGGGCGCCGCCGTAGATCTCTTCGGTGTTCCTTGGATTGGTGACGAAGATGCTGCGCAGGCAGGTTTCGTAACTGTTCTGCGGCACCATCCCGCGCGTGGCGATCTGATCGACCAGGGCGGCTGCCTGACACATGGCAGCGAGGGCGATTGTCTGTTGATCCTGTTGGCGTGACATCCTGATGTTTACTCCGCGCCGTTTTTGCCGGTGGTTTCAATGACGCCGCCGCCGAGGCAAACCTCGCCGTCGTAGAAAACGACGGATTGGCCCGGCGTGACGGCCCGCTGGGGCTGGTCGAAGCGCACCCGATAGCCCTTTGCCGGACAGGCTTCGATCACGCAATCCTGATCTGCCTGGCGGTAGCGGACCTTGGCCTTGCAGCGGTAGGGCAGGGGCGGGCACTCGCCGTTGATCCAGAAAATGTCGCCGGCGGTCAGCCAGTCGCTGAACAGAAGATCGTGCTGCTTGCCCTGGACGGCGATCAGTACGTTGCGTTCGAGATCTTTCGCGGCGGCGAACCAGGGGTCTTCCGGATAATCCCTGAGTCCGCCGATGCGCAGTCCCTGGCGCTGGCCAATGGTGTAATACATCAGGCCGGCGTGTTCGCCAATCGGGTCGCCGTCCGGCGTTTCGATCCTGCCGGGCTGGGCCGGCAGGTACTGCTTCAGGAAGTCGGCAAAGCGACGCTCGCCGATAAAGCAGATGCCGGTGCTGTCCTTCTTGTCGTGGGTGACAAGGTCGTGCTCTTCGGCGATCCGGCGCACCTCGGGTTTCTCGAGTTCGCCCACCGGGAACAGCGTCTGGGCCAGTTCCGCCTCGCCGACCTGGTGCAGGAAGTAGCTCTGGTCCTTGTTGTTGTCCAGGCCCTTGAGCAGCAGGGTGCGGCCGTCCCGATCGAGACGGCGCACATAGTGACCGGTCGCGATCAGTTCGGCGCCCAGTTCCCGGGCATAGTCGAGGAAGGCGCGGAACTTGATTTCGCGGTTGCAGAGAATATCCGGGTTCGGTGTGCGGCCGGCACGGTACTCCTCGAGGAAGTGCTCGAACACATGATCCCAGTATTCGGCGGCGAAATTCGCCTTGTGCAGGCGGATACCCAGGCGGTCGCACACCGCCTGGGCGTCTGCGAGGTCGGCGAGGGCGGTGCAGTATTCGGTGCCGTCGTCCTCGTCCCAGTTCTTCATGAAGAGACCTTCGACCTGGTACCCCTGCTGCATCAGCAACAGGGCCGAGACGGAGGAGTCGACGCCGCCGGACATGCCGACGATAACCTTGGTGTGCTGTGGATCGCTCATATAGTAATCGATGGATCTCTAAACGGAATGTTCTACCACAAAGTCGAGCGGAAAACGCCGGCCGGACAGATAATCGTCGATGCAGCGCAGTACCAGCGGGCTGCGCAGATCCTTTTCGCGTGCCGCAAGTTCTTCCCGGGTCAGCCAGAGCGCGCGCAGGATATCGCTGTCAAGCTCCGCATCCGGTACCTGTTGCACCGCCCTGGCGGCGAAACAGAAACGGTAATAGGTCACGCCATTGCTCGGGGCCCGGTAGGTGTACAGGCCAACGAGGTGTTCGGGCTCGACATGCCAGCCCGTTTCCTCGAGGGTTTCACGGACCGCTGCGGCCGTGATCGCCTCGTTTTCCTCGATATGGCCCGCCGGCTGGTTGATCACCCGGCGTCCGGCCGAGATCTCCTCGACCACCAGAAAGCGCCCGTCCCGCTCGACGATGGTGGCAACGGTGGCGTGGGGTGTCCAGCACATCGGTTTTGTCCGGTCGTTAAAGGCGCACAAGATACCATTAATGGTATTATTTTGCGCGTACGGTCGGGCTGCGTTCAGTCGGGCCGCGTTCGGCTGGCTGCAGGCCGGAACAACAGCTGCCCGTTACGGAGTGAATGATGAGCGATCATATCAGTATCCAGACCGAAGACTTCGATATTGCCCGACTGCATGGCGAGTTGCGGGCCGAGGATGCCAGCTGCGGCGCCATCGTGACCTTTACCGGTATCGTCCGGGAACTGGCCGACAGCGACCGGTTGCGCGGCATCTTTCTCGAACATTATCCCGTGATGACCGAAAAGGCGCTGACCAGGATCGTTGACCAGGCACGCGAACGCTGGGCGCTGGGCGACGTGATCCTGATTCATCGCGTGGGCGAACTGCTCGCCAACGACAATATCGTCTTTGTCGGCGTCGCGTCACGCCATCGTGCATCGGCCTTCGAGGCCGCACAATTCATCATGGACTACCTCAAGCGCGACGCGCCCTTCTGGAAGAAGGAGCTGCTCGCCGATGACGAGCGCTGGGTCGAGCAGAAGGCAAGCGACCTCGATGCCGCTAAACGATGGTAGATGGCAAAATGTGGGAGATTCTATGGTTCATGGCCACCCCTGATCGTGGCAGGTGCCATGGCCGATATTGCGTAGGAGCCTCGCCCCGAGGCGAAAGGCTCCGGTACCGAGGCTGTTCGCACCGGGGGCGGCGCTCCTACGGCGGGCGCTGAAATTTCCGTGGGCTTTAGCCGCGAAGGAGTAGCGGCACCGATGCTATTCGCGACTGAAGTCGCTCCCACAGTTGGCCGGTGCTCAGCGACGGCGGCGGCGCCGGTCCTGTCGCCGGGGCGGGGGCGCGATACTGACCTCCTCCAGGCGGTATTCGCCAGGAGCCAGGCCGTCGAGCGCCCAGGGGCCGATGGCGGTCCGGATCAGCCTCAGGGTCGGAAAACCGACCGCCGCGGTCATGCGCCGGACCTGGCGGTTGCGGCCCTCGCTGATCGTCAACTCGATCCAGCTGGTGGGGATGCTGGCGCGCTCGCGGATCGGCGGATTGCGCGGCCAGACCGCGGGTTCGGCGACCTGCCGGGCCTTTGCGGGGCGGGTCGGGCCGTCCTTGAGCACTACGCCCTGGCGCAGCTGGCTCAGCGCACCTTCGCTTATTTCGCCTTCGACCTGGGCCAGATAGGTCTTCTCCATCTTGAAGCGCGGATGGCTGAGCTGGTGCTGCAGCGCACCGTCATCCGTCAGAATCAGCAGACCCTCCGAGTCGTAGTCGAGCCTGCCGGCCGCATAAAAACCCTCCCGGTCGATATAGTCGGCCAGGGTGGCGCGGTTGTCACTGTCGGTAAACTGGGTAAGTACCTGGAACGGCTTGTTGAACAGGATGATCTTAGACATAGGTCCAATTCGGTGGCACGGCCATTTCGCCGTGGGAGGGTATATACTGACGGGGCCAATAATACTACGAACGCTTTGAGTGGAGTTAGAGAATGGGCTACCAGAAGATTCAGGTACCGGCGACCGGCGAGAAAATCACCGTCAATGAAGACTTTTCCCTCAATGTCCCCAATCATCCGATCATCCCCTATATCGAGGGTGACGGCATCGGTGTCGACGTAACGCCGCCGATGATCAAGGTCGTCGATGCGGCAATCGACAAGGCCTATGGTGGCGAGCGCAAGATCTCCTGGATGGAGGTGTACGCCGGTGAAAAGGCGACCCAGGTCTACGAGCAGGACACCTGGCTGCCGGAGGAAACCCTTGCCGCATTCAAGGAGTTCGTGGTCGGCATCAAGGGGCCCCTGACCACCCCTGTCGGAGGGGGTATCCGCTCGCTCAACGTGGCGCTGCGCCAGGAGCTTGACCTCTATGTCTGCCAGCGCCCGGTACGCTGGTTCAAGGGCGTTCCGAGTCCGGTGGTCAACCCCGGCGATGTCGATATGGTGATCTATCGCGAGAATTCGGAAGATATCTACGCCGGTGTCGAGTGGAAGGCGGGCTCCCCGGAAGCCGACAAGGTGATCCGGTTCCTCAAGGAGGAGATGGGCGTCACCAAGATTCGCTTCGATACCATGTGCGGTATCGGTATCAAGCCGGTATCGGAGCAGGGCACCAAGCGACTGGTGCGTCAGGCGATCCAGTATGCGGTCGATAATGATCGCGCCTCGGTGACGCTGGTGCACAAGGGCAATATCATGAAGTTCACCGAAGGCGCCTTCAAGGACTGGGGCTACGAGCTGGCGAAGGAGGAGTTCGGCGCCGAACCGCTGGACGGCGGTCCCTGGATGCAGTTCAAGAACCCCAAGAGCGGGCGCCAGATCGTGGTCAAGGATGTCATCGCCGATGCGATGCTGCAGCAGATCCTGCTACGTCCGGCGGAATACGATGTGGTCGCGACCCTGAACCTCAACGGCGACTACCTCTCCGATGCGTTGGCGGCCGAGGTCGGCGGTATCGGTATCGCGCCCGGATCCAATCTCTCTGACAGTGTCGCCATCTTCGAGGCGACCCATGGCACGGCCCCGAAATACGCCGGCCAGGACAAGGTGAACCCGGGTTCGGTGATTCTCTCCGCCGAGATGATGCTGCGCCATATGGGCTGGACCGAAGCGGCCGACCTGATCATCAAGGGCATGGACGGAGCCATCGCGGCGAAGACCGTGACCTACGATTTCGAGCGCCTGATGGACGGCGCGACCCTGCTCAAGAGTTCCGAGTTCGGCGACGCCATCATCAGTCACATGTAACAAAAAGCCCCTGCGCCGCGGCGCAGGGGCTTTTCAGGTGTGCTCGATCTGGCGGGAAGAATGCACGACTGTAGGATGGGTGGAGTCGCCATCGGCGCATTCTGTCGACTGGTACGCCGCCCTGATGGCGACGAAGCCCATCATAGGCGCCGAAGGTGCCTTCGTTTCGGCCAGCACGGACAGTATTGAAACGAGCCTTCAGCCGGGGCGTCCTGTAATCCATCTTTAGGTGTCAGTTCCGCACTTCACAAGCCGGAGCCATTGATGGATTTCGCCGCAATCGACATCTTGCGCGCTGACAGTACACTGCCGTCGCGGCTTCACCCATCCTAAGGTTCTCACCGCCTGAAGCTTTCTGTTCAGCTTGACTCTATCGGCTTGATATTGACGGCATGGATGCCCTTGGGGCCTGCCTTGGTTTCGAATTCAACCAGCTGTCCGGCCTTCAGGCTGCGGTACCCTTCGGACTGGATCGCGGAATAATGGGCGAACAGATCCTCGCTGTGGTCATCGGAAAGAATGAATCCATATCCTTTCGCGTTGTTGAACCACTTCACTTTCCCTGTCTGCATACAGTAACTCCCGTCATAATCTCCATGAGCGCTTGTCTGCAGGCAACAAGGCTCAAATGCCAGGCATGGGGACCTGCGAATAAGTCCCGCTGTCCTCTTCGGGCTCTACGGGACTGGCATGTTCGCAGGCTCCCCTGGTCTTGCTACAATGTGGAAGCAAACCCGAGGGTGTCTTCTTTACATCGGGGCAGGTACTGCTGATACTGGATCCCTCCTGCTCCACGGCAGTATAGCAGTCGCTGTCCGGGGCGCTACTACCCCTCGCATTTTCATCTACCGTCCAGAGTAAGGCTAGAATTCAGGCATGAGCAGTTCCCAAACAGTCAGGATGTCATCGGATGATGACAACGGGCCTGAGCACCACCAGGACCGCGGTGCCGGGCTTGCCACCGAAGAGGCAAAGCCCCAGCTCAAGCGTCCGCCCATGTACAGGGTCGTTCTGATGAACGATGACTACACGCCAATGGACTTTGTCGTCGAAGTGCTGATGATTTTTTTCTCGATGAACGAGGAAAAGGCGACACAGATCATGCTGGCCGTCCATACTCAGGGTAAGGGCGTCTGTGGAATCTTTACCCGGGACGTGGCTGAAACTAAAGCCGCCCAGGTGAATCAATACTCAAGGGATAACAAGCACCCCTTGCTGTGTGAAGTTGAAAGTGTCTGATACAGGAGGCCGCCGCCATGCTTAACCGAGAGTTGGAAGAGACCCTCAGCGCAGCCTTCCGGGCCGCGAGGGACAAGCGGCATGAGTTCATGACGGTCGAGCACCTGTTGCTTGCACTGCTGGACAACCGTGAAGCCCAGGGCGTTCTCAAGGCCTGTGGTGCGGACATCGACAAACTGCGTCAGGCGCTGACGGCATTTATCGATGAAACCACGCCGCTGCTGCCGGAGAACATTCCCAATATGGAGACCCAGCCGACACTGGGCTTTCAGCGCGTGCTGCAACGCGCCGTATTCCACGTGCAGTCGTCCGGCCGTCACGAGGTCACCGGTGCCAACGTGCTGGTGGCTATCTTCAGCGAGCAGGAAAGCCAGGCCGTTTATGTTCTGCAGCAGCAGGGGATCGAGCGGATCGACGCGGTAAACTATATCTCCCACGGCATCTCCCGGGTGTCCGACCACGAGGCGCCCGACAGCGATGCGTCGGTCGAGGGGGAATCGTCCGAAGACAAGGAAAAAAGCGCGCTGGCGAAATATGCCGTCAACCTCAACATGCTGGCCCAGCAGGGGCGTATCGACCCCCTCGTCGGTCGCGATGCCGAGGTCGAGCGGGTAATCCAGATTCTCTCGCGCCGGCGCAAGAACAATCCGCTGCTGGTCGGTGAGGCCGGCGTCGGCAAGACCGCCATCGCCGAGGGGCTGGCGAAGCTGATCGTCGAAGGCAAGGTGCCGGAGGTGATCGAACGCAGCGTGGTCTATTCGCTGGATCTGGGTGCGCTGCTGGCCGGTACCAAGTACCGTGGCGACTTCGAGAAGCGTCTCAAGGGGTTGCTGAGCGAGATACGCGGCCAGGAGCATGCGATTCTCTTTATCGACGAAATCCATACCATTATCGGGGCCGGCGCGGCATCCGGCGGGTCGATGGATGCCTCCAACCTGCTCAAGCCGATGCTCAGTTCCGGCGAGATCCGCTGTATCGGCTCGACCACCTTCCAGGAGTTTCGCGGCATCTTCGAGAAAGACCGCGCCCTGGCGCGCCGTTTTCAGAAGATCGATGTGCTCGAGCCGAACGTGCAGGATACCTACCAGATTCTGGTCGGCCTGAAGAACCGCTTCGAGCAGCATCACCAGCTCAAGTATACCGACGGCGCCCTGCGGGCCGCGGCCGAGCTGGCGGATCGTTACATCAACGACAAGCACATGCCCGACAAGGCGATCGACGTGATCGACGAGGCCGGTGCCTACCAGCGGCTGCTGTCGGAGGATCATCGCAAATCGGTGATCGACGTCGGCGACGTCGAGGTGGTGGTGGCCAAGATCGCGCGCATCCCGCCGAAGAGCGTGTCCGCGTCCGACAAGGACCTGCTGAAGAAGCTCGATACCAATCTGAAGATGGTGGTGCTGGGTCAGGAGCAGGCGATCGATACGCTGTCGTCCGCGATCAAGCTTTCCCGTGCCGGGCTCAAGGAGCCGAACAAGCCGGTCGGCTGTTTCCTCTTCGCCGGCCCGACCGGCGTCGGCAAGACCGAAGTCACCAATCAGCTGGCGCGGATTCTCGGCATCGAGCTGGTGCGCTTCGACATGTCCGAGTACATGGAGCGTCATACCGTATCCCGCCTGATCGGCGCACCGCCGGGCTATGTCGGCTACGACCAGGGCGGTCTGCTCACCGAGTCGATCACCAAGTCGCCGCACTGCGTGCTGCTGCTCGACGAGATCGAGAAGGCCCATCCGGAAGTCTTCAATCTGCTGCTGCAGGTCATGGACAACGGTACCCTGACCGACAACAACGGCCGCAAGGCGGACTTCCGCAACGTTATCCTGGTGATGACGACCAATGCCGGAGCGGAGGCGATGAGCCGGCCGTCGATCGGCTTCACGCACCAGGACCATGCCTCCGATGGCATGGCGGCCATTCGCAAGATGTTCTCGCCGGAATTCCGCAACCGCCTCGACGGCATCATTCAGTTCAAGTCGTTGACGCCCGATATCATCCGCGGTGTGGTCGACAAGTTCCTCACGGAGCTGCAGGCGCAGCTCGACGAGAAGAAGGTCGTGCTGCATGTCGATGATGCGGCCTGCGCCTGGCTGGCCGAGAAGGGTTATGACGACACCATGGGCGCCCGCCCGATGAAGCGTCTGATCCAGGAGCACCTGAAGAAGCCGCTGGCCGAGATGATCCTGTTCGGTGAACTGGCCGAAGAGGAGGTACCGTGGAAATCGGTGTTGGCGAAAGCGGCGAGCTGGAGCTGAATGTGGTAACGGAGCAGCCGGAAGGCTGTCACTGAACCTGGGTTGGGTGGAGGCCTGTAAGGCCGAAGCCCAACGCAACGAATCCGGCGCCGGTCTCCAAGGGTGCTGTACTAAGGTGACGCGTTACGCGTGACAGTTCGTAGGCTGGGTGAAACGGCGCCTGGGCACGGAATATTCGATCATGGTTCGGCCTGGGCGTCATGCAACCCATCCTGGGAAGGCGGATCAGGTCGCAGTCGCTTGAGTCGGCGATGGGTTCCGCCGCATCCAGTCCCTTGCGCTCCGACAGCGAAAGGTCATTGCGGCTCCACCCATCCTGCGGATTTCAGAGCAGCGACACTCGGCTGTCGCTGCATCGGAAGATAGCCTGAAGGAAGGGCGTATTAACGGGCGCGGTAAACAATACGACCCTTGGTGAGATCGTACGGAGTCAGTTCCACTTTGACCTTGTCGCCGGTGAGGATGCGGATGTAGTTCTTGCGCATCTTGCCGGAAATGTGCGCTGTCACGATGTGACCGTTTTCGAGTTCTACCCGGAACATGGTGTTCGGCAGCGTGTCGATAACGGTGCCTTCCATTTCTAAGCTGTCTTCTTTGGCCATTCAATACCTACCTTGTTACTAACCCGGTCTTTAGGGAGTCGCCGACCTCAGGTTTGTCGAGTGTCTGTCAGCGGTTTCCCGACGAAGCGCAGTATTTTGCCCTAAAACCGGCGCTATATCAAAGACATTCCGCGTTGTGGCACCTTTATCGCAGTGAAACCCAGTGGCCGTCCAGTAGCAGCTGCAGCGGGCGGTAGGCGATCTTGTAGTTCATCTTTCTGCACTGTTTGACCCAGTAGCCGAGATACAGGTAGGGCAGGCCGAGCTGGCGGGTCTGATCGATCTGGCTGAGGATGCAGTAGGTGCCGAGGCTGCGTTTGGCGGCGTCGGGATCAAAAAAGGTGTAGATGGCCGAAAGGCCCTGGCGCAGCTCGTCGGTCACGGCAACCGCCAGCAGGCGGTCATGTTCTCGGACCTCGAAGAAGAAGCTGCAGTCGTGTCCCTCGACGAGGAAGGCCTTGAACTGCTCCAGCGATGGCGGAAACATGTCGCCGTCCGAGTGGCGGGAATGGATGTAGCGCGAATAGAGGTCGTAGTGCTCGTCGGTGAGAATTGGATCGATGCGCTCGACGCTCAGGTCGCGGTTGCGGTTCAGGATGCGCTTCTGGCTCTTGCTGGGCCTGAACTCGCCCACCGGTATGCGTACCGAGACACAGGCCTGGCAGTCTTCGCAGTGGGGGCGATAGATATGCCGGCCGCTGCGGCGAAAACCCAGATCCGACAGTTGGCTGTAGGCATCGGTCGTGATGATCGCCTGGGGGTCGACAAAGAGCGTACGCGCCATCCGGCCCGAGATGTAGCTGCACTCGTGCTCAGGTGTCGAATAGAAATGCAGCTGTCGCAGCGTGGTCACGGCGCTTCTCCTCCAAACACACCGACATCGATGTCGAATCTCCAGCTCGGACTGCAGGGGGCGTCTACAAGTCTGTCGAGTTCCCGCAGAAAAGTTTCCCGCGCAATCTCCTCGGCTCCCAGGGTGACGAGATGCCGACTGTGGACCTGGCAATCTATTAAAGGATAGCCCCAGATTCTGAGTTGTTCGACCAGCCAGGCAAAGGCTATCTTCGAGCCGTCGGGCGCGCGGCTGAACATCGATTCGCCGTAGAACATTCGCCCGATCGATACTCCATATAGACCGCCGATCAGCGAATTTTCTCGCCAGACTTCAACGGAATGGGCATGACCCAGTCGATGCAGCTGCGAATAGGCCAGTCGCATCTCGTGACTGATCCAGGTGCCGCTTTCCCGGGCGCGGGGGCGGCGCAGGCATCGAGCACGGCATTGAAGGCCGTGTCGAAACTGACGCGGTAATCGGCCCGCTTCAGCCGCTTGCGCAGGCTGCGGGAGATGTGCAGGCGGTCGGTATAGAGGACGCAGCGCGGATCGGGGCTCCACCAGAGTATGGGGTCGCCCGGGCTGTACCAGGGGAAGATGCCGTTGCGATAGGCCTGTAGCAGGCGCTGCGGGCTCAGGTCGCCGCCGGCTGCCAGCAGGCCATTGGGGTCCTGAAGCGCCGCCGATGCGGGCGGGAACCGGTCGGAGTCCCGGGAGAGCCAGGCAATCATCGAGGTCCCCTGCGTCGGAAAGGGGGCGGCAGATAGCGCCGCCCCGCAGTGATGTTACTGGTCGAGGTCGTCCAGGTAGCGCTCGGCGTCGAGGGCTGCCATGCAGCCGAAACCGGCCGAGGTGACGGCCTGGCGATAGACGTGGTCGCAAACGTCGCCGGCGGCGAAGACGCCCGGCACGGTGGTGGCGGTGGCGTTGCCGTCGAGACCGGAGCGGATGCGGATATAGCCGTCCTTCATCTCCAGCTGGCCTTCGAAGATATCGGTGTTGGGCTTGTGGCCGATGGCGATAAAGACGCCGGCCAGGTCGATATCCCGGGTGCTGTCGTCCTGGGTGCTGCGCACGCGCATGCCGGTGACGCCGCTGTCGTCGCCCAGAACCTCGTCGAGGGTGTGGTTCCAGAGGATGCGGATGTTGCCGTTCTCGGCGCGCTCGAACAGCTTGTCCTGCAGGATCTTCTCGGCGCGAAGGCTGTCGCGACGGTGCACCAGGGTCACCTCGGAGGCGATGTTGGAGAGGTAGAGTGCCTCCTCGACCGCAGTGTTGCCGCCGCCGACGACCGCGACCTTCTGACCGCGGTAGAAGAAGCCGTCGCAGGTCGCGCAGGCCGAAACGCCCTTGCCGGCGAAAGCTTCTTCGGACGGCAGGCCCAGGTACTGGGCCGAGGCGCCGGTGGCGATGATCAGGGCATCGCAGCTGTACTCGCCCATATCGCCCTTGAGGCGGAACGGGCGGCTGCGCACGTCGGTTTCGTTGATGTGATCGAAGATGATCTCGGTGTTGAAGCGCTCGGCATGGGCCTGCATGCGCTGCATGAGCTCGGGGCCCTGAACGCCCTCGGCGTCGCCCGGCCAGTTGTCGACGTCGGTCGTGGTGGTCAGCTGGCCGCCGGCCTGCATGCCGGTGATGATGACCGGGTTCAGGTTGGCGCGCGCGGCATAGACGGCGGCGGTATAACCGGCGGGGCCGGAGCCGAGGATAATAAGACGGTGATGTTTGACTTCGCTCATGATCGATCCATGTCGGTGATTCGGTTGACTGCAATTAGCGGGCATCGGTCCAGCCGGGTCCGAAGCGGCCTGGTTCGCAGCGGGCGGTGCGTGTTTCGGTGCGGCGGATCCGGTTTGTCACCCTGGATGGGGGCGTCGCAGTTCCTTTTCAACCCCGTGCAAGACCCGGTCGCGTACCCGGGTGGTGGTATTCAGCCGGGCGTCATCGTCGGTCTGTATCCTCAAGGGAGCCTGCGAGAGGGGTTGCAGAAGCTGCCGCAACAATGCGGCTAACTATCTCGCATTCGCTTTCGGGCATCAATAGCGGGAGGGATGATGACTGCAATCTGCATCAAAAGAGGATCGGTTTATGGTATGTTGTCTGGCGCAAAAAGCGAGACGCATCAGACCTTTGCCGGCGGTTTGGACGGCGGCGGTATTGCGAGTGGCAAGCTGTTTGTTTTCAATAGATTAGGTTAAGTTTTAAATCCAGATGGTAGCGGGATCCGTTGCCGTCCGGTTTCAGGTGGCGGTTGGTGCCGCATCTGTCGCGATCTGCGGCGAACCTCAGGGGTTGCCGGAGTTCTGCCGTGAAGGGTGCCGCCAGTCCCTGGATACCAGTCTCCAATGAATAATCCGGGCTAAGGGTTTGTTGTTTGAGTGAACAGAAGTTGAAAGCGTCACTGTCGTTTGTCGAGTTGCTGACGCGAATTGCCAAGGAGTCGGCCCTGGTTCTGGTGCTGGGGGCTGTCTTTATCTGATGCTGGCGGTCTTCGGCTACGATAGCCGGGACCCCGGCTGGTCGCATCTGGGCTACCACCCCGAGGTGGCGAATCTGGCCGGTGCCGCCGGTGCCTGGGTGGCGGATCTGCTGTTTTCCGTTGCCGGGCTGGCCGCCTACATGGTGCCGCCGCTACTGGCCTGGCCGACACTGCGTTTTCTGATGCGCCGCTCGGTGTCCCTGCTCGACGGCATTCCCTATCTGATTCTGCGGGCCAGCGGCGCCCTGGCTTTCCTGTCCGGGTTCTGTGCCCTGGCGTCGTTGCACCAGTCCAACGACTCTCTGGACTATCCCTTTACCGCCGGCGGCCTGATCGGTCAGGCGCTGTCCGACTGGACGGTCTCCTGGTTCAGCATTCCGGGCAGTTCGGTACTGCTCTGGACGCTGATGCTGCTCGGGTTGACCTGGTATCTGGAGGTTTCCTGGCGTCAGGCACTGGAATGGCTCGGTGGCGCGCTTTTGAACGGCTGGCGTCGGATACCGGCGTTTTTCGCCGCCATCGGTGCCCGCCTGCGACGGCAACGCGAGCCGCGCAGTCGTGCCGCCGTCGCGTCGCCACCGCCGGTTGCGTCCTCGAGCCTTTCCAGGGCGCGTCTGCAGCGTCCGGAGCCCGAGACCGAAAGCCGGGAGCCCGCGGCGCTGTTCCTTACCGATGCACCGGAGCCGGTGCGGGATGAACGTACGGAACCGCGCTTCGCATTCGAGCAGCAGGCGGCTGCGGTCGAGCCGGACGATATCCCGCCCTGGGCCGAGGAGACGTCCGTGCCGCCGGCCCCGGAAGAGGGGCCCCGCGCCGTTACCGGGCTGGTCGACGAGGTGGTGAGCCGGGTCGAGGCGCCTGCGCCGGTCATTGACGAGGTCGTGATGCCGGCCGGGGAGGCGGTGCGCAAGGGTGTTCGTATCGTGCCGCTGGCCGAAGCCCACCGTCCGATGCAGGACAGTGACCTGGGGCTGGATCACGATCTGGCGCCGGCTCGCAGGCAGCCGCCCCGTCAGGCTATACCGTCGCTGGATCTGCTGGATCCGCCGGAGCTGCACCAGGAGGCGGGTTACAGCGAGGATCAGCTCGAACAGATGTCGCGGCTGCTGGAGGACAAGCTCAAGGACTTCGGCGTCGTGGCGGAGGTCGTCGAAGTGAATCCGGGGCCGGTCATCACCCGTTTTGAACTGCAGCCGGCGCCGGGCGTCAAGGCCAGCAAGATCACCAACCTGGCCAAGGACCTGGCGCGCTCGATGGCGGTCCTGAGCGTGCGCGTGGTCGAGGTGATACCGGCAAGTCGGTGGTCGGCATCGAGATCCCCAACGAATACCGCCAGATGGTGCGCCTGAGCGAGGTCCTCAATTCCAAGCCCTACAAGGAGGCCTCGTCCAAGCTCACCCTGGGGCTTGGCAACGATATCGCCGGCAACCCTGTGGTGGCGAACCTTGCCAAGATGCCCCATCTGCTGGTGGCCGGTACCACCGGCTCCGGCAAGTCCGTCGGCGTCAATGCGATGCTGCTGAGCCTGCTGTTCAAGGCGACGCCGGACGAGGTGAGGCTGATGATGGTCGATCCCAAGATGCTCGAGCTGTCGATCTACGAGGGCATTCCGCACCTGCTGACCCCCGTGATCACCGACATGAAGGAGGCCGCCGGCGGTCTGCGCTGGTGTGTCGCCGAAATGGAGCGCCGTTATCGCCTGATGGCGAAGATGGGCGTGCGCAACATCACCGGTTTCAACGACAAGGTGGTCAAGGCGCGCGAGCAGGGGCAGGCGTTGCGCGACCCGCTGTGGAATCCGGAGCAGGAGGGGCTGGCGCAGGACGCGCCGGCACCCGAACTCGAAACCATGCCCTATATCGTCGTGGTGATCGACGAGTTCGCCGACATGATGATGATCGTCGGCAAGAAGGTCGAGGAGCTGATCGCCCGTATCGCCCAGAAGGCGCGGGCCGCCGGTATCCACCTGATCCTGGCGACACAGCGTCCGTCGGTCGACGTGATCACCGGCCTGATCAAGGCCAACGTACCGACCCGCATCGCCTTCCAGGTCTCGTCGAAGATCGATTCGCGTACCATTCTCGACCAGTCCGGCGCCGAGAACCTGCTCGGCAACGGCGATATGCTGTACCTGCCGGCGGGTGTCAGCGTGCCGAACCGCGTCCATGGCGCCTTTGTCAGCGACGATGAGGTCCATCGCATCGTCGAGGCCTGGAAGCAGTACGGATCACCCCAGTACATCGACGATATTCTCGACGAACCGGGCGCCGAGGGCGGCGGCGGTGGCGGTGGCGGCGGTCTGTTCGACGACGAGCAGGACCCGCTCTACGACGAGGCGGTCGCTTTTGTCACCGAGAGCCGCAAGGCGTCGATCTCCAGTGTGCAGCGCAAGCTGAAGATCGGTTACAACCGCGCCGCCAGGATGATCGAAACCATGGAAGCCGCCGGCGTCGTAACGCCGGCCGGCAGCAACGGTCAGCGCGAGGTCATGGCACCTCCGCCACCCAGAGACTGATTATGAAACAGTTGCTTAGCGCATGTATCTTAAGTTTTTTCTTCGTGCTGTCGACGCTCTCGGAGGCGGCCGATGCCGGTGAAAATCTGCAGCAGCGGCTGCAGGGCTACCGGACCTTCAGCGCAGAGTTCGAGCAGTACTCGGTAACCGACGGGCGACGCACCGAAGCCTCGCGCGGCACCCTGGCGCTGCGCAAGCCCAACCTCTTCCGCTGGACCAGCGAGGAGCCGTTTCCGCAGACGATCGTCAACGATGGCACCTATCTCTGGATCTACGACCCCGATCTGCTGCAGGTCACCCGCAAGCCGTTCGACCGCAACAACAACAGTGCGCCGGCACTGATCCTCAACGGCCAGATCGACCGCCTGGGCGAGGACTTCAGCATCAGCCTGCTGCACGAGAACGAGTCCGAAGCGCTGTTCGAGCTGCTGCCCCGGCGTGCGGAGCAGAGCGCCTTCACCCGTATCCGGCTGTTTTTCCAGCAGGAGCGGGTATCGGAGCTGATGCTCGAGGATTCCCTGGGACAGCGTACGACGATCCGTTTCTTCAACCAGCAGCTGAACCCGGAACTGCCGGGGGACCTGTTCAGCTTCGAGGTGCCGGAAGACGCCGATCTGATCGTTGACCCGGGGGTGTAATGGACGACCTTTTCGCCGACAGCTCGCCGGGTTATCAGCCGCTGGCCGCCCGGATGCGGCCCCGTACCCTGGACGAATACGCTGGCCAGCAGCATCTGCTGGCACCCGGCAAGGCCCTGCGCCTGGCGCTGGAGCAGGGGCTGGCCCACTCGATGATCTTCTGGGGGCCGCCGGGCGTGGGCAAGACCACGCTCGCGAAACTGATGGCCCACCAGGTCGATGCGCATTTTCTGACGATCTCGGCGGTGTTGTCCGGGGTCAAGGAGATCCGTGCCGCGATCGACGAGGCCCGGGTGGTCAAGGCCCAGTCCGGGCGCAAGAGCATCCTGTTCGTCGACGAGGTGCACCGCTTCAACAAGTCGCAGCAGGACGCTTTCCTGCCCTATATCGAGGACGGCACCGTCATCTTCGTCGGCGCCACGACCGAGAATCCGTCGTTCGAGCTCAACAATGCGCTGCTGTCCCGGGCCCGGGTCTACCTGCTGCGCGGTCTCGAAACCGCGGACCTGCTGGGCCTGTTGCAGCGCGCCCTGAACGATCCTGACCGGGGACTCGGACAGCGTCCGCTGAAATTCGCCGACGGCATCCTCGAACATCTGGCGCAGGCAGCCGATGGCGACGCGCGCCGGGCACTGAACCTGCTGGAGATCGCCTCGGACCTGGCGCAGCCCGACGGCGGGGTCGAGGTGGTCGATGCGGCCGTCATGACCGAGGTGCTGGGCGCGGGCGGCCGGCGTTTCGACAAGCAGGGCGATCTCTTCTACGACATGCTGTCGGCCTTCCACAAGTCGGTGCGCGGCTCGTCGCCCGATGGCGCCCTGTACTGGTACTGCCGCATGCTCGACGGCGGCTGCGACCCGCTTGTGGTGGCGCGCCGGCTGGTGGCGATCGCCTCCGAGGATATTGGCAATGCCGACCCGCGGGCGATGCAGGTGGTACTCTCGGCCTGGGATGCGTTCGAGAGGGTCGGGCCCGCCGAAGGCGAAAGGGCCATCGCCCAGGCGGCGATCTACTGCGCCTGCGCACCGAAGAGCAATGCGGTTTACCGCGCCTTCAATCAGTGCCGGGCCGATGTGGCGAAAGAGTCCGGTTACGAGGTGCCGGCGCACCTGCGCAATGCCCCGACCAGTCTGATGAAGGATCTCGGCTATGGCGCCGGGTACCGCTATGCACACGACGAGGAGGGGGCCTATGCGGCCGGCGAGGCCTACCTCCCCGAGGAGATCGCCGGGCGGCGCTATTACGCACCGAACCGTCGCGGTCTCGAGCAGAAAATTGCGGACAAGCTGGACTATCTCGCGTCCCTCGACGCCCGGAGCCCCAACCGTCGTTACCTGAAAAAGGACCGCTGATGCTGCATCTGGTATCCGTTGCGCTGGGAGGCGCCCTCGGGGCCCTGGCCCGCTACTGGGTCAGCGGCGTGCTCAACAACGCCGCCTGGCGCCTGCCGCTCGGGACCCTGGCCTGCAATGTCGCGGGGTCGCTGCTGATGGGGGTGCTGTTCGTGCTGGTGCTGGAGCGGGCGCGCTTAAGTCCCGAGCTGCGGCCGCTGCTGATGGTCGGCTTCCTGGGGGCCTTTACCACCTTCTCGACGTTCTCGCTGGAAACGGTGGCGATGTTGATGGAGGGGCATGTCATGTCCGCCCTAATCTATGTATTATTGAGCGTTATTCTGTGCCTTGCCGCCCTGTATGCCGGCATATGCATAACCCGCCTGTTCTGATCTGTAAGGTGCTTTGAGAACCCATGCTAGACCCCAAATACGTCCGCTCCAATCCTGAAGAAGTTGCCCTGCTGCTGAAGAAGAAGGGCTTCGAATTTCCGGTCGAGCGTTTCAGCGAACTGGAACATGAGCGCAAGGAAGTGCAGGTCCTCACCGAAAACCTGCAAAACGAACGCAACAGCCGCTCCAAGCAGATCGGCAAGGCGATTGGCGCCGGCGAGGATCCCGAGCCGCTGAAGGCTGAGGTGAAGGCGCTGGGCGAACAGCTCGATGGCGCCAAGCATCGTCTGGGCGAACTCCAGGAAGCCCTCGACGAACTGCTGCTGGGCGTGCCCAACCTGCCCGACGCCAGCGTGCCGGAAGGCGCCGACGAGGACGACAATGTCGAAGTGCGTCGCTGGGGGCAGCCGCGGGCGTTCGACTTCGAGCCGCAGGATCACGTCGCCATCGGCGAGCGCCATGGCGAGCTGGACTTCGAGACCGCGGCGAAACTGACCGGTTCGCGCTTCGCGGTGATGAAGGGCAAGATCGCGCGGCTGCACCGTGCGCTGATCCAGCTGATGCTCGATACCCACACCGGCCAGCACGGCTACAACGAGATCTACGTGCCCTACATGGTCAACGCCGACTCGCTGTACGGCACCGGCCAGTTGCCGAAGTTCGAGGCGGACCTGTTCAAGGTGCCGTTCGGCGACCGCGACTACTACCTGATTCCGACCTCGGAGGTGCCGGTCACCAACGTGGTGCGCGACGAGATCGTGCCGGCCGAGCAGATGCCGCTGAAATTCACCTGCCATACCCCCTGTTTCCGTTCCGAGGCCGGCGCCTCGGGCAAGGACACCCGCGGCATGATCCGCCAGCACCAGTTCGAGAAGGTCGAGCTGCTGCAGCTGGTCGAGCCGTCCAAGTCCTGGGACGCGCTGGAGGAACTGACCGGCCATGCCGAGAAGATCCTGCAGCTGCTGAACCTGCCGTACCGGGTCGTGACCCTGTGCGGCGGCGACCTCGGGTTCGGTGCCGCCAAGACCTACGATATCGAGGTCTGGCTGCCGGGGCAGGGCAAATACCGCGAGATCTCTTCCTGCTCCAACATGCTCGATTTCCAGGCCCGCCGCATGAAGGCGCGCTGGCGCAACCCGGAAACCGGCAAGCCCGAACTGCTGCATACCCTCAACGGTTCGGGCCTGGCGGTCGGCCGCACTCTGCTGGCGATCCTGGAAAACTACCAGCGTGCCGACGGCAGTGTCGAGGTGCCCGAGGTGCTGCATCCCTACATGGGCGGCGTCACCGAAATCTGAGGGTGACAGCCCGCTGCACAGGCGGTGGGCTGGAATTCGATTCGCCCGGAGGCCGGGCGCCTACAGGGAATGAGTGGAACCTGGATGAAACCTCGCTATGACATCCTGATCGTTGGTGGTGGCATGGTGGGCGCGGCCCTGGCCTGCGCCCTGGGCAACAGTGCGCTGTCGGTGGCGGTGCTGGAGCGGGACTTTCCGCCCGCCTTCGAACCCGAACAGCCCTGGGACCTGCGGGTCTCGGCACTGAGCGCCGCGTCGCGCAACATTCTCGAAGCGGTGGGCGCCTGGGACGGCATTCGCAGCCGGCGCCTCTGTCCCTACCGGCGCATGAAGGTGTGGGAGACCAGCGAGGTCCAGGCGGCGACCGAATTCCGGGCTGAAGAGATCGGCCGCGAGGCGCTGGGTCATATCGTCGAGAACCGTATCGTGCAGCTGGCGCTGATCGAGCGGCTCAAGGCGTTCGCCAATATCGATCTGATCTGCCCGGCGCGTACCGAAATGATCGAGTACGCCCCCGGCAGCAGCCTGGTGCGGCTCGACGACGGCCGCGAGATCGTCGGCCGGCTGCTGGTGGCGGCCGACGGCGGCCAGTCCCGGGTGCGAGAGGCGGCCGGTATCGGCGTGCACCAGTGGGATTACGATCAGCACGCCCTGGTGGCCACGGTCGAGACCGGCTACGGCCAGCAGGACATCACCTGGCAGCAGTTCACCCCGACCGGCCCGCTGGCCTTCCTGCCGCTGGCCGGCGCCAATGCCTCGCTGGTCTGGTACGAGCGGCCCGATGCGGTCAAGCGCCTGATGGCGCTGAACGAGGATGCTTTCCTCGACGAGCTGCACCGGACCTTTCCGGAATGTCTCGGCAGGATCACCCGGGTGGTGGCTCGAGGCTCCTTCCCGCTGCGTCGTCAGCATGCCCAGCAGTACGTCGCCGAAGGCGTGGCGCTGGTCGGCGATGCAGCGCACATGATTCACCCGCTGGCCGGGCAGGGCGTCAATATCGGCCTGCTCGATGCTGCCTCTCTGGCCGAAGTGCTGCTCGAGGCCGAGGCTGCGGGCCAGCGCGTCGACGCCCTCGACGTGCTGCAGCGCTACGAAAGCTCGAGGCGCCGGCACAATCTGATGATGATGCAGCTGATGGATACCTTCTACCGGGTCTTCGGCAACGACAGCCTGCCGCTCAAGCTGCTGCGCAACCTCGGTCTGGGCCTGGCCGAGCACTCCGGCCCACTCAAGCGCCGGGTGGTCCGCATGGCCATGGGGCTGGAGGGAGACCTGCCACGGCTGGCCAGAGGCGAGGGGATCCTCAAGACCTGAGTCATCGCAAGACCGGAACCCCTGTAGGGTGGATTAAGGGCCGAAGGCCCGCATTCCACCGGTGCTTTCCGGTTTGTCCGTGGCCTGTGTCGGGTGCCCGCGCCGCTGTGATAAAGGGCCCCCATCAAATCGATTGCAGGATGCAGGCTGGACCAGGCAATCGACGCCCGGCCTGTCTTTCCATTCCCCGGCAAAGCACTTATACGGTTTACCCCGCCGCATTTCGCCGCTAGTCTGTTCAGACAGTGGCTGTCGTGCAAATGGAGTGCATTCCCCCAAAGGACTGAAAGCGCGCTGTCGAAGTGACGCCGGTATCAGGCGTTATTCACCGTATCGGTCCTGCCGGGCCAAACCCGCCCCGGCCCGTGAAGCCCTTTATGCACGATCGCCCGATCGTCACGGCGCAAATCCGCGTCCACACTCGAGATCGGCTTTCCGCACCACCGCACGGACGGGCGGTAGCGTGCCCGCCTGGCGCCGTCGCGATTGTAGGGGGCCGGTCCCCTGCGAACCCGCTGCCTGCAGGCACTATGGTTTACAGGCTGCTCAATGGGCTTTTCACATCCTCTCCTTGACCCGCAGGCGTACCCGTTCGATGCGGAACCAGGAGCCGTACAGCAGCGCAGCCATCAGGTAGTGAACGCCTTTCAACTCGGCGAGCAACGCCGCGACCTCGTTGCCGGTCAAGACCACCGGCAGTTTGCGCTGTCGCTGGGAGCGGTTGAAGCCCGACAGGTCGCCCGGGGTCTGACCCGGAAACCTGGTCTTGAGGAATACGATCGCGTTAAGTGTCAGGCCCCGGGTGCCTGCCGAGACATTCCGCTCCGCCGCCAGGAACGTAAGAAAGCGCTTGATCGCGTCACCATCGAGAATTGATGGATGCTGTTTACCGCTGAACAGGATGAAGAACTTGATCCAGTACAGGTAGGAGTCAATCGTTCGGCGACTATAGCGCTGAACCCGCATGAAGTCCTCGACGGACTGGAGAAAAGGAGACTTCGCCATCTTCGACACTTCGTCCTTGAAATGTTCAGAAGAGCCTATACTAATACCTTTTGGTCGAGATGGTGTCGAGGTGAAATACCTTTTCACGATCATGCAGGCTTCTTAAAGAAGCGATATTTTAAAGGAAATCAACGTGTTGCGCATGCGTGCTGTTTTGTGACAAAAAATTAAAGGTATACCTTCTTATAATTATTATGAGGCCGGAGGCCTCATTAACAGACTGTTAGAGCCTTCAATGGAGTGTCCGCAAGACATGTCTGAACTCGGTAACCTATCGACAATTGCCGGCATTATTGCCGCGTTTGGTATCGCAATGCTGTATTTCCGAATCCAGCGCGAACTCCAAATGGATAGCAGTGACGAGCCGATTTGGATTCCTTATGCGGAACGGTTGTTGATCGGGGCGACTCTCCTCTGTTTGGTCCTTGTGTTGCTGCCGGTAGCATCTCAGCTACCTCTTTCAGGAAGTCTCGGTCGGCTTCCGTTTGCCGCCGCAACCGCGGCGCTGATCTTGGTGATCGGGTATGTGCCCGCCATTTTTGCACATTACAGACTTCTTCCTGGTACGCGAAGGGAGGGTCTCTATGAGAATCCCGAGCCGGCCGAGTCTGTAATAACATGGAGCACGGTCTTTCTTGCGGGCGCTGGTTTCTTGGTTGTCATGATGAGGCTATGGTGATTCACAGCTCTAACAACCACATGAAATTCGCTCCCTACGGTCGCCGGACCTCCGCTTCGCTGCGGCCGTTTATGTGAAACG
Source organism: Marinobacterium aestuariivivens (assembly GCF_042661465.1). NCBI lineage: Bacteria > Pseudomonadati > Pseudomonadota > Gammaproteobacteria > Oceanospirillales > Oceanospirillaceae > Marinobacterium > Marinobacterium aestuariivivens. Next base: position 4,993,756 of record NZ_JBHSWE010000001.1, read on the forward strand.
TTATGTGAAGCAAGAAAGGTGGTGTTTTTAGGCCGATAGGGGTAATAGGTGGGGGACTGGCAATCCCCATGACGATTGTTGCTTCTGTAGCCCTGCTGTTGTTTTTGTTGCGTTACGTAAGTATTAGTAAGCGTTGACTGCTTACACCCTAGATGGCCTCAGCAACCTGCGAGTCGTCGAGGTTGATGTTCCAGGGGAGCAGGCTTTCGACGTCTGATGCCCTGGTATTGTTGATCCGTTTCAGTACGGCTGTCAGGTAAGCTTTCGGATCGATACCGTTCAACTTCGCTGTACCCATGATGCTGTAGAGCGCCGCACCGTAATGCCCGCCATCCTCAGATCCAGCAAAAAGATGATTTTTCCGCCCCAAGGCCAAGGGACGGATGGCACGTTCAGCGGCATTGTTATCGATCTCGACTCGACCATCGTTGAGATACAGCGTCAGGCTATCCCACTGCTTACGGGCATAGTTGATCGCTCTCCCCAGGGCAGAGCCTTTAGAGCATTGCCGAAGCGTCTGATCCAGCCAGGCATGCAGATCATCCATTAACGGTTTGGCCTGTCCTGCTCGATAAGCTTGCCGTTCATCGGGTGGCCGGCCATTGATCTGTTTCTCTACGCTATACAGCGCGTTGATTCGATCAACGGCCTCCTGTGCTACAGGACTTTGTGTGGATTCTGCCAGTTCAAAGAACTTTCTTCTCACATGCGCCCAACAACCGGCTCTCGTGATGCCTGATTGAACCGCCAGGTTGTAACCCGCATAGGCATCTGCCTGGATAATGCCGCAATACCCTTTCAGGTGAGCGGCTGGCTCTTTCCCAGATCGCGTTGTGCTGTATTGGAACCAGACCGCCGGTGCGGCATCACCAGCCCAGGGACGATCATCACGCACATAGTTCCAGTAGCGTCCCGTCAGGGTTTTACTGTTCCCAGGCTTGAGCGTGGGCGCTGTGGTGTCGTCGGCATGGAGCTTGTCCGCATCCATGACATGGCTGCGGATTGCCTGGACCAGGGGTTCCAACAGTGCACCGGCACGACCCACCCAGCCCGCCAGCGTGGAGCGATCCAGATCGATACCCGCACGCCTGAAGCGCTCTTCCTGACGGTAGAGAGGTAGATGATCAGCGTATTTATCAACGATCACTTGCGCGATCAGCGCCGCCGAAGCGATCCCCTTATCGATCACACGCTCCTGTGCAGGTGCCTGGGCGATTCGATCGCAGGCACTACAGCTATATTTAGGCCGAACCTGCCGGATAACGACATACTGTTCTGGAACCACATGCAGCATTTCAGAGGTATCTTCTCCGATCAGCTTCATATCCCCACCACAGTCGGGGCAGTTACAACTGGAGGGTTCGTAACGACGCTCCTCGCGGGGAAGCGATTCGCTGAAGCGTTTGCGGCTGCGCGAGGTAGACGGCAGCGTTGCCGAGATGTTGGAACTCGGTGATATTTGCGCGAGGGCCGTTTCGGTATCTTCGATCAGAAGATCGAGCTGGTCTGAGCTTCCAGATCGTTCGCTGGAGCGACCAAAGCGATTCCGAAGCAATGCAGCCAGGCGGAGTTCGAGGCGCTCTGTCCGAGTCTTCTCTGCGGTGAGGTCCTGCTGCAAACTGGCCATGTCCTGCTGCATAGCAAGTACCATCTGCTTAAGCAGTTCTGGATCACTTGGCAGGGAGTCAGCGGTCAATTTCATGGCGTTAATTTTACCATGAACCTGCCTGGAGACCCCGTATTTATTGGGTTTTATGCTGATAGAACAGGGCGTTCAGTGCGCCTCGGCGTCCGCCAGTCGATCCCTTCGAGTAGCATGGACAGCTGTGCAGACGACAGGTGAATGACACCGTTCTGTGCCTGCGGCCAGACAAAACGTCCCTGCTCAAGACGCTTGTAAAACATGCAGAGCCCCTGACCATCCCACCAGAGCACTTTGATGCGATCACCTCGCCGACCTCGGAACACGAAGAGATGCCCTGAGAAGGGATCTTTATCGATCTGGTACTGAACATGGGCGGCAAGACCGTCAAAGCCCTTTCGCATATCCGTATAGCCTGCGACCAGCCAGACGTGCGTTCCGGAGGGTAAACCGATCATGCCAGTGTACTCAGTATTTGGCGGACCAGGGTCTCGCTCGGATTGCTGACGGTTATTTGATGGCCTGAGGTGAATTGGATCGTCAGGGTCGCTTCGATTGGCCGGATCGGTTCCGGTACATGAACCTGTGTTGCTGGTGTTAATGCTGTGGGATCAGCCGTGGCCGCATCATCCACGACAATAGGCAATATCGGTGCCTTCGCTTTTTTGACCCAGCGCGCCTCGTCGCGATACTCACGAATCCAGTTCGACACCATATTGGCATTGATGTTGTATTTGCGGGCAACAGCGGCCTTGGACAGAGGCCCATCCAGCGCTTCGCGGACGATTTTCAGTTTGAGTTCTGGCAGGTATCGACGGCGAGGCGGTAGTGTGGATTCAGGCATGTTACGTTCCCATCTATTTTTAAATGGGAACTTCACATCTCACGTATTCTGAAACAACGTGTAACCAGTCAACGCTTACAAGTATTAGATTGATTCCATCGGATCAAGACAACATTAAGGAGGTGTCTATGGTTAAAACATTAAAAGCTCGTACTCGTATTTTTTCTAGCTCAGTGGTTGAAAGTATATGGGCTACAGGAGTCGGGGTCGTTGCAGGACACCTATCGACCTAAGTGCATCAATCACATAACAAGCAAAGGCACTGGACGGCTACGCCGCCCGTGCTTTGAGCGTTACAAGGCAAGGGAGAGAAATCACTATGATCGCTAGGGAATGGAAATGTCGTGTACCGTTAACTCATAGTGAGAGCTTCACGAAATACCTCTATGAAACCGGAATTAAGGATTCATCCGCAACACCCGGTTATCTCGGTGCACAGATATTCCGACGTTCTGTTTTTAAAAATATTGAACTTACCCTCATCACTTACTGGGATAAACTCGAATCAATTAGTACATTTGCCGGTGAGGATATTTCACAAGCACGGTTGTATCCAGAGGATGAGGTTTATGAGCTGGAACCCGACTTGTCAGTGCAGCACTATGAAGTTATCGAGCATCAGTTTAATGTTGGAATTCCTGGGGCGCAGGGTGACGTTGCCTTGTAACAAAGTGGTGTTGTTCGCCGCTATCGCGGCTGGGACCTCCACTGCGCTGCGCTTCGTTCCGGCCCCAAACCACGGCGTTAAGCATGCAATCAAAATCTGAGGCTTTATGAGTAATTCTAAGCACCCATTACGACCTGATGAGACAATTCATAAGATACTTATCTCAACTACTAGTAGAATGGTTGGAGAGTTTGTAAGTGATGAAATTCTTATCTGTCATGCTTGGCAGAATTTCACAAACTCATCTGGCACAATCAGGATGGAGGAAAATCCGGTATCTAGGTCAGGTTTTATTATTGCTTTTCAAACTGAGCCACATAATAAAGAATCTGGTATCGTAATTCCTGATTACTCTCCCGTTGGAGAAGTTGTGTGTTCTTATCTATCGGTGTTATTTGGAAAACGATTTGACTGTCACGGGTTGGTAGAAGGCAGTGGTTTCTACAATACTCCTGACTTATTGGCATACAGCAGCATATGTAACCCTAAGCTGCCATTTAATACCCACAAGCAACGAGGCTGCTTTAAAATCCCTTTAAATCTATCTAGCTTTTCTCCTTTGTCGAAAATTTTAACAGGTTCAGATATTGATCCCGCTTTTCAATCAAAATTGAATGCCGCGTGTAAGTTCTACATGCAAGCACTTCAGAATGTAGAGTATGAGCCAGAAGTGGCGTATCTTCACTTAATCACATCAGGGGAAATCCTAGCAGGATTTTTTGAATATAAAAAAGAAGAAGTATTAGACCAACAGATATTGGATGTCTTAAATATAATTGAGGGTGGACTTGAAAACGGACAAAAGATATCTAGGCAGCTTTCGAATAGACTTTTGGGTATTAAGAGGAGCTTTGTGAAGTCTCTCTGTTCATTAGTTGATCAGAGATTTTTTGAGTCCAGGGAGTCTGAAGTCGAATTTGGATGCTTTAAACCTGATTTTATAGAGCGAAATATTGGTGCAGCATATGATTTACGTAGCAAGTATGTTCACACTGGAGTCCCTTTTGGCAACTGGATTCAGCCTAGAGGTCATCATACCGATCTCCAGTGCGGTCGTCCTGTAGTTAGCGATAAAGACTTCTCAAAAATACTAGAGAAAGCTCCAACCTTTCTAGGTTTAGAGCGTTTTATTCGATATTGTTTATTAAATTTCATGGCGTCAAATGGTTTTCCTGAGATCATGGAGTGCCGAGACAGTGCTTAACAAGAGCCTGATGTTCGCCGCTATCGCGGCTGGGACCTCTACTTCGCTGGCGCTACGTTACGGCCCCATAGGCTGGCGTTAGCTATATGGAGTACTCATGATGTCTGGATATTCGCTTCTTGCTCCGGTTCCGATCATGCATATCCAAGGCGCTATCGATATCCTCAAGGACAAGGATTTTGTACTGTTCGGATCGGAGGCGTTTGATGTGTTCGAGAAGACCGATATCGGGGCAAAAGTCCTGATTTATGCCTCCCACGACGAATCAGAACCAGTAGTTAGCTACGTTGGGATTTTCGAGGGGATCATCGGGGATCCGATGGAGATGCGCCGCCTAGAGAAGCGGGGCTATCGGCCCAAGTCGACCGCGGGTGAGAAATGGGGGTTTTACTGGAAGGTTAAGGGAATAGAGCCCTTGGATCAGCCAGTCCGTTTGTCGGAGGTACAGCTTGCCTCTGGTAAATATCTAGATGGTTACCCGAGAGGGCCGCTTCATGTTCTCAGCTAACAAGGCCAAGCAATTCGCAGCCATAGGCTGCCGGACTCGCTACGCTCGCCGTTGTTAGCGGCGTTAGCTGTCTAAAGGAGTAAATTTGAGCAACAAGGAATCTCACCCAATCCGTAATGGTGCAATTGCGTCTGTAATCGGCGGAATAATTCTCTCCTTCTGGGCACCGTTTAGAGCGCTTCTGGTCAAGGCAGCGTTGTTGTGCTGGGGGCTGCTGACCGCAGTATGGGAATGGCTTTCGTCCTCACACGAAATATACGGATGGGTTTTAGTGCTACTAATTGTCCTATCAGTTCCAGTATTAATTGATTTGGTTTCCTTAATTTCAAGAAAGAAAGAGCACGGTGTAGAAGACCTATATAAATCAGATAGCTTATTTGGGGCTAATTGGCACTGGCATTACGTAAACGGCTCAATTAAAAACCTTTGGTGTTTGTGCCCGTCCTGTAAGAACGAACTCGTATACTCTGAATTCGTACCAGACAGATACAACTACATGCATGATGGTTTGGAGCCAAAAATAGATTTTATTTGTGAGCGGTGCAATACGACAAGGTGTTCACTGAAGGGAGATAAGCGATATGCTCTCGGTACTGTTGAGAGAGAAATCCGCAGAAAGATTAGAAACAATGAATGGTAAAACAGATAGAGCAGCTAACAAAGTGGTGTTGTTCGCCGCTATCGCGGCTGGGACCTCCACTACGCTGGCGCTTCGTTCCGGCCCCAAACCACGGCGTTAGTGCGTCAAGCGAAGCTTGATGCATCTTGCAGGGTGAAAGTCCCTGTCTGGTAAGGGCTAACCACCCACCAGTATCGAGTGTTGCGCGTTGTGCGGAATCTGAAATCAGGAATATTTGTGTAGCAGGAAGCACGGATGAACAAGCAGCGTGAAGCGTACACAGAGAATCATGTAGGCCACAGGGAGTGCGTGCTCCTGAAGTGCTGGTATCGCCTCGATAATAAAGTGAGTTCTGACTGACGAGGTTCGTAACGCCATCGAAGTCCATGCAAAGCAGCCGTTCTGGTAAGGCTGTGGCGAGTCAGCGGGGTTATCAAGCCGTGGCATGTATGAAGAGATGCATCAGGAACTTGAGAGAGCCAGGCGCGTTCCACCGGGACGTGGTAGGGAAGCCGAGCGTAACAGCAGGCCAACGATGACGCCCTGGCAGTCGGATCAGCTCATAGTAGTCCGGGAGCGGGAAAGCCGTTCACATGGCGAAGGGGCTGACAGTTATAACAGGCATGTAGCCGATACATAGGCCGGACGAAGTAGGGCTGGAACCACTATGACAACTGCACTGCATGCCATCGCATTTAAAGCACAGACCCACCCCGGACACAGGTTTCAGAATTTGAACGGACTGCTGAATTCGGATCTCCTGTACCAAAGCTGGGGTCAGCTGAACAAGCAAGCTGCTGCCGGTGTGGACGGGAAGCGATTCCCGGAATACCGGCAGCAGTTGCCGCAACACATCGCACGGCTGAGCCGAGACCTGAAGCAGAAACGCTACCGGGCGTCGGCGATCAAGCGCGTCTACATTCCCAAGGGTAATGGCAAACAGCGACCGCTGGGATTGCCGACGATAGACGACAAGCTGGTGCAACAGGGCGTCAGCCAGATCCTGCAAAGCATCTGGGAGCAGGACTTCCTGCCGAACAGTTACGGCTATCGGCCCAATAAGAGTGCCCACCAGGCGGTCCACAGCCTGGGGCTGAACCTGCAGTTCAAAGGCTATGGCTACATCGTAGAGGCCGATATCAAAGGCTTTTTCGACAACATGGATCACGACTGGCTGATGCGTATGCTGGCCCAGCGGATCGATGATGACGCCCTCCTGAGCCTGATCAGACAGTGGCTGAAAGCGCGGATCAAATCGCCGGAAGGAGATTACACCAAGCCCACCAGTGGCAGCCCACAGGGCGGGGTGATCAGTCCGATCCTGGCGAACATCTATCTGCATTACGCCCTGGATCTCTGGTTCGAGAAGGTGGTGAAGCCACGCATGGAAGGCCGGGCGATGCTCATCCGCTATGCGGATGATTTTGTCTGCGCCTTCCAACTCGCCGGCGACGCGGAACGGTTCTACCGGGTACTGCCGCAACGGCTGAAGAAGTTCGGCCTGGACACGGCGGCGGAGAAGACCAGCTTACAGCGATTCAGTCGCTTCCACCCCGGACGTAAACGACAGTTCCAGTTTCTGGGATTCGAGTTTTACTGGGGCAAGGATGTCAACGGCAAGCCTCGACTCAGACGGCGGACTGCGTCAAAGAAGCAGCACGCGACGATGAGCGAGTACTGCCGCTGGATCAAATATAAGCGGTTTACCGCGCTGAGGGCGTGGCTCCCCGAACTGAAGCGGAAGCTGATGGGGTTCAGGAATTACTTCGGCCTGCCGGACAACAGCAGGAGTTTGCATCGCCTGTATGGTCATGTGCTGAAAAGCCTCTATAAATGGCTGAACAGACGTAGCCAGCGACGGAGCTACAACTGGAGTAGTCTGAAGATGATGCTGGGGTGTTTCGGTATTGAGCAGTTGAGAGTCAGCAAACGGACGATCCATGTTGACTGGTATTAGGGTCGTGTTCTACACGAGCGAGCGTATAACTGAGGAGCCGGATGCGGTAGTTCCGCACGTCCGGATCTGTGTGGGGGCGGTCTGGTAACAGGCCGTTCTACCACGACGCGATTTATAGAACTATCGGAGATAGAAATGAAATACCCGATCGAAGGTTCCTGCCAATGTGGAGGAGTAAAATATCAATTGTTTTCGGCGCCTCTGATGATTGTTGCGTGTCACTGCAAAGAATGCCAGAAACTCTCTACAAGCGCGTTTAGCATCACCGCGGTTGTAGGTGCTGACGTGGTTGAGTTTCAAGGCGAGATGGTTGAGTGGAGCAGAGTTGCGGACAGCGGCAACACAAATGGAGCAAAGTTTTGCCCAACCTGTGGAAATCGAATATATCATTTTGATCCGAAGGAACCTGAAAAAATCAAGCTCAAACCGTCAAACCTTTCAGATACCAGCATCATTCAGCCGACCGCTCATGTTTGGGTGAGCGAGAAGCAAGACTGGTACCCTATACCAGAAGGCGTAGCGGTGTATGACAAACAGCCATAACTCAGCTGTCGCTAACAAGGTTAGGCACGGCGACGGCTTTTCCGTTGCGGCTTCGCCTACACTACAAAGCCGTGTTTACTGGCAGCGTTAATTTTTTCTAGCAGGAAACAGCTATTCGAATGGAAAGTATAAAATTATTAGCTTTGTCCGGGAGCTTGAGAAAGGCTTCGTACAATACCGCCGTTATTGAGGCGTTACAAATTTTGGCGCCTGCCAATATAAAAGTTGTGATCGGTTCCATAGGTGATTTGCCTTTATTTAATCCCGATCGGGAGGAAGAATACATTCCGGCTTTAGCAGAGTTGACTCAGTCTTTGAAACTGTCTGATGGATTGATATTGGCAAGTCCGGAATACGCGCATGGAATTAGTGGTCCCATGAAAAACGCTCTTGATTGGTTGGTAAGCGGAGTAGATTTTCCAGATAAACCTGTCATGCTTATAAATACATCATCACGAGCATCGCATGCACTGGAAGCCTTGAGGGAAGTTGTTAAGACTATGTCAGGGATAGTAGTTGAAAAGGCGTATGTATCTATACCTCTCTTGAGTAGTGGGTTAGATGTTGGCGGAATAGTCGATAATCGAGAAATTTCTGGCGCTTTAAAAGCCGGACTCAATCAGTTTTGCCGTGAAATTGAAGTTCAGAAACTTAACAATCGCGTCAATTAGGGCGCTCAAAAGCTAGTGACTATTACGCGAGCGTTAGCTGTAAGAAAAATATATCGAGGTGGCAAATGACGCACCATGAAGTACATAGGTCACATCGCGTAGGCTGGTTACGTGCAGCTGTTTTAGGTGCGAATGATGGCATTGTCTCTACTGCCAGTCTTATTATTGGTGTTGCAGCCGCAAGCACTACTCAAGAAAACATACTTCTAGCAGGCGTTGCTGGCTTGGTTGCAGGTGCCATGTCTATGGCGGCTGGTGAGTACGTGTCTGTCAGTTCTCAGTCCGATACAGAGAATGCGGATTTAGCGCTCGAAAAGATATCATTAGAGAACAATATTGAGTTTGAAAAAGATGAACTCGCAAAAATATACCAAAATAGGGGGCTTGAGCCGGGTTTAGCAAAACAAGTTGCTGAACAGCTAATGGCTCACGACGCGCTAGGAGCGCACGCCCGAGATGAAATTGGTATATCGGAGAGTATCAGTACCAAGCCAGTTCAAGCAGCTTTCTACTCAGCCGGTACATTTACAGTCGGTGCAGCACTTCCGTTAATTGTGGCATGGGTCACGTCATATGATTATATAATATCCGCCGTTGCAGTTTTATCCCTTGTATTTTTAGCCCTTCTTGGTGGCGTAGCGGCGCGCGCTGGCGGCGCCACGATTACTGTCGGTGCAATCAGAGTGACTTTTTGGGGTGCTATTGCCATGGCATTAACGGCAGGAGTTGGTCGTATTTTTGGAGTGGTTATATGACGAAGCATCTATCAATTGCGCAAACGTAATTCATTAAATGAAGCTAACGATTAGATCAAGTTGACGCCAAAAAGCGGCCCAGCTTACTTAGATATTTGGAGGCATCTTGAAAACGGCTTTTTTGATTATGTGTGCGGCTTTACTTAGTGGCTGTCTGGGAATGCCGGAATCAGTAAAGCCAGTATCGGGGTTTGAGCTGAACAACTATTTGGGTAAATGGTATGAGGTGGCTTGCCTTGACCATTCATTCGAAAGAGGCCTAAGTCAGGTTACTGCTGAATATAGCATGCGAAATGATGGTGGCATTTCGGTACTCAATCGTGGTTACTCCGAGGCTGAAAATGAGTGGGAAGAGGCGGAAGGTAAAGCCTACTTTGTTAATAGTATGACGCACGGTTATCTCAAAGTCTCATTTTTTGGTCCTTTTTATGGCTCTTACGTGATTTTTGAATTAGATCGTAAAAATTACAGCTACGCCTTTGTTTCAGGGCCTAATACAGACTATCTGTGGTTACTATCGCGAACTCCGTCAGTTGAACCAGAAGTAATGGAAAAATTTATTCAAATGTCGGCAGAACGTGGTTTTGATACGAATCGGCTGATTTACGTTCAGCACCCATAAATACCTAACACCTATGAGCCGTCACCATGTCAATAGGCATTAAAATATTCCAGGCTTTTCGCCCTTAGTTGCTCTTTAACAACGCCAACGGGGTCACCTATTAGCACGGCCGCCTGACGCTCGTATACACAACGCCGCTGTGCTTTGTATTAGGCCTTTGCCGAACGCATTAGCACCCGTAAGGACATTTACGCAATGGACATCCCACGCATATTCAACATCATGGAAAGTGCGCACCGCATCCATAACCCGTTCACACCCGATAAGTTTGCTGCTCTCGGCGCGGCGTTGCGTCTGGAGCCGGGAGCGCGAGTGCTTGATCTCGGCAGCGGGTCGGGAGAGATGCTGTGTACATGGGCACGTGATCACGGTGTTGTTGGCATCGGTGTCGACATGAGCCAATTGTTCAGTGAGCAGGCCAGGCTTCGTGCCGAAGAACTGGGCGTGGTAGATCAAGTCAAATTCATCCACGACGATGCCACAGGCTATGTCTCTGACGAAAAGGTCGATGTCGCGGCCTGCGTGGGTGCTACCTGGATCGGTGGGGGAGTTGCCGGGACGATTGAGCTTCTGGCACGGAGCCTGCGCACTGACGGAATCATCCTCATCGGCGAGCCTTACTGGCGGCGATTGCCACCAACGGAAGATATTGCCAAGGGGTGTCTGGCCAACGCAACCTCTGACTTCCTTGTGTTGCCGGAACTGGTGGCGTCTTTCGGCCGCCTGGGTTACGACGTTGTTGAAATGGTTCTGGCTAACCAGGACGGTTGGGACCGATACGAAGCGGCCAAATGGCTCACCATGCGCCGATGGCTTGAAGCCAATCCCGACGATGAGTTAGTGGAAGAGGTTCGATCTAAGCTGGCCTCGGAACCTGTGCGCCACACTGCTTACACGCGCGAGTATTTGGGCTGGGGAGTGTTCGCGTTGATGCCGCGGCTCTGCCTCAAGCAGGCCTAATATTGCATTTCACGTGACAAACCGGTGATTGCCGGCGTCAGGCGTCAACAAAAAATGGAGGATGAAAATGTTGCTCGAAGGTTCATGTCATTGCGGTACCGTACGCTTCTCGGTTCATTCCTCTCATCCTTATCCATTCAATCTGTGTTACTGCTCGATCTGTCGGAAGACTGCGGGCGGTGGTGGTTATGCCATTAATCTGGGTGGCGATTACGAGACACTGAAGATTCGCGGGAAAGAATATATCAGAGTCTACCAGGCCAGAATCAAGGATCCCGCGACCGGTAAAATCAAGGAGAGTCCCGGGCAGAGGTCTTTCTGTAAAAAGTGCGGAAGTGCCCTCTGGGTTTGGGACCCGAGATGGCCGGATCTCGTACATCCATTCGCCTCTGCTATCGATACCGATCTGCCGGTACCTCCAGAGCATACGCATATGATGTTGAATTCGAAGGCCAGGTGGGTTGAGCTCCATATCGGTCCAAAGGACCAGAAGTTTGACGAGTACCCGCAAGAGTCTCTTGCGGATTGGCACCGGAGACTGGGGCTTGTCTCCGACTCAGCCCCTCGCTGATCAGGGGATTTACCGTCGTCCCTGTTTTTGACTACTACAATTGGTTCGCTTGGATCGAGGGCGAGACTCGTCCCGCAACGAGAGGATATTTGCGATGACCTACTATACCGGCTCGATCGCGGCCGTCCCGACCGCGAATAAACAGCAATACGTCGAACACGCGACGGCCGCCTGGCCGCTGTTCAAATCCTATGGTGCCATCCGCATGGTCGAGACCTGGGGCGTCGACGTGCCAAAAGGCAAGGTCACCGACTTCTATGGTGCGGTGAGCGCGACGGATACGGAATCCATAGTGTTCTCGTGGATCGCATGGCCTGACAGGGCGACGGCGGATGCTGCGTGGAAGAGGATGGAAAACGATACGGCGATGAAAACGTTGCCGGAAATGCCATTTGACGGCGGTCGCATGATCTTTGGCGGCTTCTCCCCCGTCTTCGAGCAGGGCAGCCACACCGGTGCGGGCTATTATCAGGGCTTCACGCTGGCGGTGCCGGAAAAGAACAAGGCCGCCTATGTCGAGATGGCAAGCCAAGGCTGGCAGCTGTTCAAAAAGGGAGGCGCACTGGGGATGATCGAGACCTGGGGAGAGGATGTACCGCACGGCAAGCAAACCGACTTCTACCGCGCCACCAAGGCCGAGGAAGGTGAGATCGCGGTCTTCAGCTGGATTGCCTGGCCCGACCGCGACACCTGCGACGCCGCCGCCAGGGCGATGGAGGCCGGGATGGGCGACATGGACATGTCAGAGATGCCGTTCGACGGCATGCGCATGATGTGGGCCGGATTCGAACCCGTTTTCGACTCGGGTGCAACGTCATGACGCTCCCACGCTATATCGATGACCACGCCGCTAGCGGCGCGGCTGAATCCGCCGAAGTATAAGAAGCCAACACCGGAGGAACGGTACGATGACCAAGCGCTTTCATGGCAATCCCTGCTGGTACGAACTGGCGACCAGCAAGGGCAGTCTGCAATCCGCCGGGGACTTCTACGGCAAGATCCTTGGCTGGACGGTCGAAGACGCCGGGATGCAGGGGTTCGATTATCACCTTGCCAAATCCGCTGGCGACAATGTCGCAGGCCTGATGGTCATGCCCGAGGACGTGGCCGATATGCCCCCTTCTGGATGATCTATTTCTCCGTCGATGACGCCGACCGGTTCGTCGCCGATGCCAGGGCGGCCGGGGCCAGCGTCCACCGCGAACCCGCCGACATTCCGCAGACCGGACGCTTTGCCCTGCTGGCCGATCCCCAGGGCGCCGGTTTCGGCGTCCTTCAGCCGGATATGAGCACGATGTCCGACGCGGACATCGCCAGGGCCGAGGCCGGCGAGGGTGCGTTCAACCAGAACAAGGCCGGCCATGGCCACTGGAACGAACTGATGTCGAGCGACCCGGAAGCGGGTTTCGCCTTTTATTCCAGGCTGTTCGGCTGGACCAGGGGGACGCGGTCGATATGGGCGCGATGGGCACCTACCAGCTCTTCCGTCACAATGGTATCGATATCGGCGGCATGATGGGTCTTGGCGATGCGCCGATCTCCAACTGGTTACCCTATTTCGGCGTGGATGGCGGTGTCTCGGAGAGGATCGAGGTGATCAGGGCCGCAGGCGGCAACGTCCATCACGGACCCGTCGAGGTGCCGGGCGGCGCCTATATCGCCGTCGCCCAGGACCCGCAAGGCGCCTGGTTTGCCGTGGTCGGCGCCAGCAAGTGACTCGGCAAGCCGGGGCCCATAAGGGCCCGGCTATCCAGGCTGCATGCCTGGCTACCGTCAGGATTTGCAGGATCCGAACGGCCATGGCGTCTACTGCGAAGTGCATGGCGAACTCGCGCAGATGATCGAGCGTCATACGAAAAAAGGCAGGCCGTTGGGCGCCACGGGCTTCGTTGAGAATCTTGGGGTGTGACTGGAAAGGTAATTGGCCCGGGGCGCCCGGGACGAAAGGCAAAGGCGTAGATGGAAATAGGTCTACTGTCCCTGGTGATCGCTGGGACAGCCAAAACGCTGCGCTTATTTGCCCAGGGCACTATGCTCGAGAATGTAGGGGAGAACGCTATGACAGAATCGCAAACTCCGCAAATCGTTACACGTGACGAGTGGGAGCGGGCTCGTGCTGAGCTACTGGTCCGCGAGAAAGCGCACACGCGCGCTGGTGACGAACTGGCCGCGGCTCGGCGGCGCTTGCCAATGACGCGGATGGAGCCGCTTACGGTGGTGGGTGCGGACGGCCCCGTCGCTCTGCACGATGTGTTTGCAGGCCGGCGCATGTTGATCGTGTACCACTTCATGTGGAAGAGGAAGGGCATGCCCCACCAGCAGTGCGAGGGCTGCACGCATACTCAGGCAGCGATGAGCTCCGCTGTCTGCGCCTATCTGGCCGAGCGTGACGTGACCTATGCCGTCTTCAGCAGCGGTCCGTGGGACGAGATCGCCGCCTACCGGGACTTCATGGGCTGGACGATGCCGTGGTACTCGACCGCCGGTTCGACGGACGTGCTTGCGACCCGAGACGGTGGCGACGTGCGCTGCTACCTGCGGGACGGCGATCAGGTGTTCCAGACGTATGAAACGAAGTTACGAGGGGTCGAGGCTATGATGCCCACACTGCAGTTGCTCGATCTCACGCCCTACGGCCGGCAGGAGACTTGGGAGGACTCGCCCGACGGCTGGCCGCAGCAGGACCAGGCCGGATCCTGGTGGCGGCGTGACGGCCGGCCATTGGCTCAGTGGACGCGTACCGACGTGCCGGTCGAAAGAGAAACCAGTTGTTGCACTGAAAAGAAGCAATGACGCCTAACCAAACAGATCACGTCGCCCGCAAAAGGCGCGATCTGGTTCGGCTTCTACTTCGTCCCAGCCGCCGCATATCATGGGCGTTAGGCGTCATTTGGGGGAATCGTGGGAATTTCCGACGAACACCTGATTGAACTGCAGCAGGCGAAGTTCATGCTCGAAAACCCGAGCATCGCTGCCAGGTTTGCCAATGTTCTGGCTACGCCAATCGGGAAGGGTATGGCGCTTTTACCGCAAGGTGCGCAAGATCAGATATTGGCGATCTCAGAAAAATCCCTGAGTAGTGCATTGAAGCTGGCGTTATTCACACTAGGCGACGAAGTCAAGTCAGCTGCCAATTTCACTCATAAGGCTGGCAGCGCATTCACGGGGGCCATAGGTGGTGCCTTTGGGCTTCCTGCGTTGGCTGCCGAACTTCCAATCTCCACAACAATCATGCTCCGCTCAATCGCGGACATTGCGCGTAGTGAGGGCGAGAACCTCGGAACCCCGGAAGCTAAACTGGCCTGCATGGAAGTCTTTGCGCTGGGAGGAACCTCCCCGGAGATGACGCTGCGGAGTCTGGCTACTTTGGAGTTCGCACAGCACTAGCTGCGGCAGTTACCGAAGCCCTGGGTTACGCAGCATCCGCCGGCGCGGTAAAAGAGACCGCGCCAGCCATGATCCGGCTAATTGGCCAGATCGCTGCTCGTTTCAGCATACCCGTAACCGAGAAGGCTGCTGCCCAGGCGGTTCCGGTGGTTGGGGCGGCCGGTGGTGCAATCATAAACATTCTCTTCATCGACCATTTCCAGGATGCAGCTAAGGGCCACTTCGTAATCCGCCGCCTTGAGCGCATCTATGGTCAGGGACCGGTTTTGGAAGCCTATCGTGCTTGTACCTGTACCGTCGGCTAATGGGCGACCCCATTAGCAGCAGTGGTTTCACTCATTTGTCAAGGATGAACAATACTTTTCTCCGGGACTAAAGGGAAAGGCGTAGATGGAAATAGGTATACTGTCCCCGGAATTGGCCCAGGATGCAGCTAAGGGTCACTTCGTAATCCGCCGCCTTGAGCGCATCTATGGTCAGGGACCGGTTTTGGAAGCCTATCGTGCTTGTACCTGTACCGTCGGCTAATGGGCGACCCCATTAGCAGCGGTGGTTTCACTCATTTGTCAAGGATGAACAATACTTTTCTCCGGGACTAAAGGGAAAGGCGTAGATGGAAATAGGTATACTGTCCCCGGAATTGGCCATGATTGACATTCGACGACCGAGGGATCTGACGCGATTGCGTCGCCTTGCCTTGGGCGCTCAGGGGTTGTTGCAGGCTCAAGCCTTTGGGCGTGGTCTGGCAGGGGCACGGAGAGCCATCAAGCACATGGGGTATGTGCAGATCGACACCATCTCGGTGGTGGAGAGAGCGCACCATCATGTTCTTCACTCGCGAGTACCCGGATTCGAGCCGGCGATGATCGACCGGATGTTGCGCGATCGCGATATCTTTGAGTACTGGTCGCACGCTGCCGCTTTCCTGCCGATCGACGATTTTCGTTTCTCCTTACCCTACAAGCACGCTATTAAAAGCGGGCAAACCCATTGGTTCCGCACCCGGGATAAAAAGCTGATGGCCGAGTTGCTGGCCCGCATAGGTTCAGATGGCCCGCTAAGGTCCCGGGATCTCGAATCTGGCACCAGAAAACAGGCCGGTTGGTGGGACTGGAAGCCCGCCAAAAGGGCCCTCGAACAGTTGTACATGGAAGGCGACCTGATGGTCAGCGACCGCGAGGGTTTCCAGAAAGCGTACGATCTGACCGAGCGGGTGCTGCCAGCGCACGTCGACACACGGATGCCCACCATGGCTGAATTTGCCACGCACCTTGTCGATCAACAGCTGCGCTGCCATGGCCTGGTGTCACTCAAAGGGCTGACTTACCTGCGTCGCAACACGGGGCTGCGCAATGCCGTGAAAGCCTTGGTCAACGAACGGCTGGCGCAGCGTACCTTGGAGCAGGTTCAAGTGAGCGGTGGCGAGGTTTTCCTGTTGGAAACGGGCGCGCTCGACGGTCCTCTTCCGCGGCTGAACAACCGGTTACGGATTCTGTCTCCGTTCGACAACAGCGTCATTCAGCGCGACCGGCTCAAGGCCCTGTTTCAGTATGACTATCAGATTGAATGTTACGTGCCCGAAGCCAAGCGGCAGTACGGCTACTTTTGCCTGCCGTTGTTGTACCGCGATGAATTTATTGGCCGGATGGATTGCAAGGCTCACCGAAAAATCAGACAGTTGGAAGTAAAATCGCTTCATCTGGAGTCGCACTGCTTTGACGACGATGCGGTCATCCGGGCCCTGGTAGATGCCATCGCGCATTTCTGCCGGTTTCAAAGCTGTGATTCCGTGTCGCTGACCCGGGTTTATCCGAAGCCGCTAACCGAAGGGTTGCGCAGTGCCCTGACTTCCGGGGACAGTATGCCTAATTCTGGGAGTTGATCGAATTTTCTTGTAGCAGAGAGCCATCGTTGAACAAGGAGGTTGTATATGCCCGGGATGGCTCGAGTTGTTGTACCAGGGTAACCACATCATGTAACGAAACGCGGTAATCAGATGATAATCAGGCAAATAACCGAGAAGGATCTCGATATCGCAAGCGCCATTTGCATGGCCGCCTTCAATGAATCGGTTGCAGGGTCTTTGTCCGAAGAGGGCATTTCGACCTTCGAGAAAATAGCTTCGCCGGATGCTTTCCTGAAACGAATGCAGGAAGATAATGTCATTCTTGTTTCAGAGGAGCAGGGCGAAGTAAAGGGTATTGTCGAGTTGAAGGAAGGACGTCATGTTGCGATGTTCTTTGTCGACCCCCGTTGCCAGCGTCGAGGTGTTGGGAAAAGGCTGTTGTCATCGGCTTTGGAACATGCGCGAGCCGATGTTATATCGGTAAGCGCGTCGCTATCGTCGGTGCCGGTTTATATCAGTTGCGGTTTCGAGTGCAAAGGCGGTGTGGCCGAGCTGTCGGGCCTGATTTATCAGCCGATGGAACTGAAAATGTCAACGCCGCCGGGCGCTGAGCTGTCGGGTGATTGAAGCGCGTATTGTAAAAAAGGCTGCCGGGAGGCAGCCTCGAAATAGATTCGGCGGGGCCGAACCTGAGTGGTTGGGGGCGGGAGCCCCCAGAGAGCATCGTTACGCAGCGGTGCTGGCGGAAGCAGCCGGTGCTGCCTTGCGCGGAGCGACCTTGGCCGGAGCCTGCGGCTCTGCCTTGGCGGCTTCGAAGAAGGACGGCACGGACGATACGTATTTGCCAAAATCCGGGAAATAGGTGGTCGGCAGTTCGGCGATGTCGAAGAAGTTCTTCTCGAAGATTTCGGTCAGCTGGTCGCGGGCTTCGGTCAGCGCGGCGATTTCCTGCTCGGCCACGTCGGTCAGCTTGGCTTCGACTTCCTTGTAGAACTGAACCTGCAGTTCGACGGCAGCCTTCGGCTCGCGGATCTCGGTCAGGGCCTTGGCCTGGGAGAGGCCGAAGTTGAACAGTTCGGTGACGCAGGAGGTCTGCAGCGCAATCAGCTTCTCGGCGGCTTTCTTGTTGATCTCGGTGATCTCGACGACCGGCTGCATTTTGTCTTTCAGATCCTTCATCATATCTTCGTACATGCTCTTTACCTCAAATTGATATAGCGGCGGTGAAATTCGTTCGATTTGTGCGCTGCAACATTAGGGTTGACTATAGTAGCGCCGCAGGGGGCTGTCAACCGGTAAATGATGCACTGCACAATCTTTTTTGGCGTCGCATAATGCGTGCCGAAATTCCTGACTTTTCCGGATATGCGGGCTCGCAATCGAGCCCCGCTACCCAGCGACTTTGATACCATAACGCAGTTGCAGAAACCATGTCGTGAATCAATTTCACATTTGTGCATCAGCACTGTCCCAGGGCATTCGCGAGCTAAGGATAGCAGCCAAATGCAACAGTTTTTTGAAACCGCCGGCCAACCCGATAGAATGGGGCATCAAGTCAACGACGGCCGGCATACGGCCACGGACAGGTTGAGGCACAGGCGCTCCATGCAGACACATTCCAGCTTTCGTTTTCTCCGCAGCGAGACCATCGAGTCCCTGAACATCGAGATGCACGAATTCGAGCATCTCAAGACCGGTGCCCGGCACTACCACATCGCGGCCGACAACGAGGAAAATGTTTTCCTGGTGGCGTTTCGCACCGTGCCGATGGACTCCACCGGGGTGGCCCACATTCTCGAACACACGGCCCTGTGCGGCAGTGAGCGCTATCCGGTGCGCGATCCCTTCTTCATGATGACGCGCCGTTCGCTGAACACCTTCATGAATGCGTTCACCAGTTCCGACTGGACCGCCTATCCCTTCGCCAGTCAGAACCGCAAGGACTACTTCAACCTGCTCGACGTCTATCTCGATGCCACCTTCTTTTCGCGTCTGGATCCGCTGGATTTCGCCCAGGAAGGCCACCGTCTGGAGTTCAGCGAGGACGGCAACCCGGATTCGCCGCTGGTATACAAGGGGGTTGTGCTCAACGAAATGAAGGGTGCGATGAGCTCGGCGGTCTCGACGCTGTACCAGACCCTGGGCAAGCACCTGTTTCCGACCACCACCTACCATTACAACAGCGGCGGCGATCCCGAGTGCATCACCGATCTCAGCTACGAGCAGCTGCTCGAGTTCTATCGCAGTCACTATCATCCGAGCAATGCGGTCTTCATGACCTTCGGCGACATTCCGGCCCAGGAGCTGCAGCAGCGGTTCGACGAGCAGGCGCTGCAGCGTTTCGAGCGTCTTGACAGCCATATCGAGGTGACGGACGAAAAACGGCTGCACGCCCCGATCCGGGTCGAGGAGGCCTACGCCCTGGACGAGCCGGAATTGAGCGGCAAGACCCACCATGTACTGGGCTGGCTGCTGGGTCATTCCATCGATCTGGAAGCCCAGCTCAAGGCGCACCTGCTGTCCCGGGTGCTGCTCGACAACAGCGCGTCGCCGCTGCGCTATGCGCTCGAATCCAGCGACCTGGGCAGCGCCCCGTCGCCGCTGTGCGGGCTCGAGGATTCGAACCGCGAAATGAGCTTCATGTGCGGTCTGGAAGGCAGCGAGCCGGAGCATGCCGCCGCGTTCGAGCAACTGGTGCTGGAGACCCTCGGCGAGGTGGCCGAGAAGGGCGTGCCCCAGGAAATGCTCGAGGCCCAGCTGCATCAGCTCGAGCTGACCCAGCGCGAGATCAGCGGCGATGGCTATCCCTACGGCCTCAACCTGATCATGTCGTCGATGTCGGCCGCCATGCACCGTGGCGATCCCATCGCCGTGCTCAATCTGGATCCGGTGCTGGAAAAGCTGCGCGAAGAGATCGAGCAGCCCGACTTCATCCAGACCCTGGTGCGCGAGCTGCTGCTGGACAACGCCCATCGGGTGCGCCTGACGCTGCGCCCCGACAATCAGATCACCGCGCGGGCCGAACAGGCCGAGGCCGCACGTCTCGAGGCGATCCGGCAGGGCCTGAGCGACAGTGAAAAGCTGCAGTTGATCGAACAGACCAGTGCCCTCGAAGCGCGCCAGATGCAGCAGGACGATGAAAGCATCCTGCCGAAGGTCGGGATCCCCGACGTACCGTCCGACATGAAAATTCCGCAGGCCGACGCTCGGCGCGAGATGCCGCTGCGGCTCGACAGCTACACCCAGGGGACCAACGGTCTGGTCTATCAGCAGCTGATCCTCGATATGCCGGAACTCGATGCCGACGAGCGCCGCCTGCTGCCGCTGTTCAGCCACTGCCTCACGGAGCTGGGCTGCGGCGAGCGCGATTACCAGCAGAACCAGCAGTACCAGTCCCAGGTCTGCGGCAGCCTCAGCGCCTACACCGAGGTGCGCGGTGCCATCGACAACGAACAGCAGGTCAGCGGTTACCTGGTGTTGTCGGGCAAGGCGCTGGCGGCCAGGAGGCGCTGGCCGATCTGATGCACGAAACCCTGCACCGTGCGCGTTTCGACGAGCTCAAGCGCCTGCGCGAGATCGTCTCGCAGCAGCGTACCCGCAAGGAGCAGAGCATCACCGGTCATGGTCATGCCCTGGCGATGAACGCCGCGACGGCCCGCATGAGTCCGGCGGCGCAGCTGGCCCACGAGTCCCGCGGACTCGAGAGCATCCGCTTCGTCAAAACCCTGGATGCGGCACTGAAAGAGGAGCCGGCGCTGCAGCGTCTGGCCGATCAGCTGGCGACGATGCGGGACAAGTTCCTCGCCGCGCCACGGCGTTTCCTGCTGGTGGGCGAAGCCGAACAGCAGCAGCCGATGCAGCAGGCCGTGACCGCGCGCTGGCAGCAGGAGGCGTTTGCCGCCGACTTCGCGGCTTTTGCCCTGGAACCCGTGCGCGAGGCGGTACGCCAGCTCTGGACAACCAGCACCCAGGTGAACTTCTGCGCCAAGGCCTACCCGACCGTGCCGGTCGAGCATCCGGATTCGGCCCCGCTGACGGTACTCGGAGACTATCTGCGCAACGGCTTCCTGCACCGGGCGATCCGCGAGAAGGGCGGTGCCTACGGCTCCGGCGCCGGTCAGGACTCCGGCGATGCGGTGTTCCGCTTCTTCTCCTATCGCGACCCGCGCCTGACCGAAACCCTCGACGATTTCGATGCCTCGGTGCGCTGGCTGCTCGACAGCGAGCAGGATCCCCAGAAACTCGAGGAGGCCATTCTTGGCGTGGTCAGTTCGATCGACAAGCCGGGGTCGCCGGCGGGCGAGGCCAAGCAGGCCTACCATAGCGCGCTCTTCGGCCGCACGGCGGAACAGCGCAAGGCGTTCCGCCGTCGCATCCTCGAGGTCGGACTGGACGACCTGAAGCGGGTGGCGCAGAAATATCTGACCGGTGACAACGCCAGCATCGCGGTGGTGACCAACCCGAACCGCGCGACCAAGCTGGCCGACGACTTCGAGATCGTCGCGATCTGATGGCACTCCCGGGGTCGTCCGGGCGCCGAACGACAAGGAGGCCGGGGCGCCATCGCGGCTCGGCATCGCTGCTGGCGCTGGTGCCGGTCGTGCTGGCGGTCCTGCTGCTGGCGCTGTTCGCGGCCTACCGGGCCCGCGACTGGACGCTGCAGCAGCTGCAGCAGCAGGGCTCGGAGGCGCTGCTCGAACGCGTGGGCGAGATACGCCAGTGGCTCGACGGTTACGACTACCTGCCGTTTCTGCTGACCCAGAACCGCGACGTGCCGCGCCTGCTGCTCTATCCGAATCAGGAAATGGGCGTCCGGGTCAGCCGTTACCTCGAACAGACCAATCTGGTCGCGGGCTCCACGGCGCTCTTCATTCTCGATGCCGATGGCCGCGCCGTGGCCTACAGTCACTGGCGCGACCAGCAGGACTTTTACCTGCGCAATCACGGCCGCCGGGACTATTTTCTCGATGCCCGGCGCGGCGAGCAGGGACGGCGCTTCGCGCTGGCGGAAGGCAGCCTCAGCCCGGCATTCTACCTGTCGGCACCGATCTATGATCAGCAGCGTTTTATCGGCGCCGCGGTGGTCAGGCTTAACCTGCAGCTGCTGCAGCACCGCCTCGGCCCGGGTTTGCCCTGGCTGCTCGGCAGCGGGGACGGCAGCCTCATCGCGGCGTCCGAGCCGGACTGGGTGGGGCGCGAGCGGGCGGAACTTGCGCAGGACGAGCAGGTGCGCACGCTGCTCAACGGCACCGAGATCCATATCTGGCCGCAACTGTTCGAGGGCCACCGTCTGGCGCAGACCGTGGCCCTCGACGATCTCGGCTGGAGCCTGACGGTGTTTCAGGACCGTCGCGCCGCCGCGCGCAATGCACGCGCCGTCGGTCTGGTAACGCTCGGTGGCGGCATCGCCCTGGGCCTGTTGCTGCTGCTGCTGCGTGAACGGCGTCTCAAGCAGCGTTCGCAGCAGGAGACCCGGCGCGCGCTGGAGCGCAGCGAACAGCAGCAGCGCGATATCATCGATACGGCTCAGGTGGGGCTGATCACCGTCGATGCCGGCGGCCTGATGGGCTTTCTCAACGGTACCGCGCTGAAACAGTTCGGCCTGTCCTCCAGCCTGGCGCTGCAGCAGCCGCTGCGTCGGCTGTTCCTCGAGCCGGAGGCGGACGGACCCTGCAACTGGCGCTGACCCGCCTGGGCAGCCGGGCCTTCGCCCCGCTGATCGGCCAGGAGGCCCTGGGCCAGCGTGCCGACGGCTCCTGTTTTCCGCTGATGTTTTCGATTCGTCAGATGCGCGAAAGCCTGGCGCCGCGCTACCTGGTCACGGTCATCGACATCACCCGGCGCAAGCGCCTGGAGCAGGCACTGCGCGAAGCGCGGGATTCGCTCGAGGACAAGGTGGTGGAACGGACCCGCGAGCTCGAGGCGATGCAGCAGGAGCTGGTGCAGGCCGAAAAACTGGCGGCGCTCGGAAGGATGTCCAGTGCCGTGGTGCATGAGCTCAACCAGCCGCTGACGGCGATGCGGACCTATCTCGCGATCTGTCGCCAGCAACTCGATCAGCCACTGTTGCTCGGTGAAAGTCTCGGCCAGGTGAATTCGCTGGTCGATCGCATGGCGCTTATTACCCGGCAGCTGAAAACCTTCGCTTTCCGCAAGCCGGAGCGGATGGAGCCGGTGGCCCTGGGCGCCTGCATCGATCAGGCGCTGTCGCTGTTCCGCGGGCGCCTGCAGGAACAGGGCATCGAACTTCAGGTCGAGCGCAACTGCGACGACGACAGGGTCGCCGGGGACAGTGCCCGTCTCGAACAGGTGCTGGTCAATCTGATCCGGAATGGCTGTGATGCGATGGCGGACCGGGGCGGGCCCCGGATCCTGAGTCTGAGGCTGGCCGCCGAGGGGGACTGGTTGCAGCTGGAGGTCGGCGACAGCGGTGGCGGGATCGACCCGAGCGCACGGGAGAAGCTGTTCGAGCCGTTCTTCACCACCAAGTCGATCGGCAACGGTCTCGGTCTCGGGCTGTCGATCGTGCGTTCGATCGTCCGTGACCTCGGGGGCGAGATCCGTGCCGACAACCGACCGCAAGGCGGCGCCGTCTTCAGCCTGCGGTTGCCGAAGTATGTCGAAACAGCCTGAAGTACAAAGAGGAGACAGGATGGGTGCGAAGGGGCGGGTGCTGCTGGTCGATGACGAAGCCATGGTGCGCGATGCCACGCAACAGTGGCTGTCGATGGCGGGCTTCGAGGTCGAGGCGTTCAGCCAGGCCCAGGGGCGCTGGCACGGCTGCAGCCGGGGTTCGACGGCATCCTGGTGACCGACGTGCGGATGCCGGGCATGGATGGCCTCGAGCTGATGCACGAAGCGCTGACCCGGCTGCCGGGGCTGCCGGTGGTGCTGGTCACGGCCCATGGCGATATCGACATGGCGACCCGGGCGATGCGCGACGGCGCCTACGATTTCATCGAAAAGCCCTTCGTGCCGGAGCGGCTGGTCGAGACCCTGCAGCGCGCCTGTGACAAGTGGCGGCTGCTGCTGGAAAACCACCGTCTGCAACAGGACCTGGCCTCCAGGTCCGGCATCGATGCCCGGCTCATAGGGCTGTCGCCGCCGATGCAGCGGCTGAAACAGGAGCTGCAGACGCTGGCGGCGATCGATACCAGCGTCATCATCTACGGCGAGACCGGCACCGGCAAGGAACTGGTGGCCCAGTGCCTGCACGATTTCGGACCGCGCCACCGGCGCCATTTCGTGCCGATCAATTGCGGTGCCATTCCCGAGTCGCTGATCGAGAGCGAGCTGTTCGGTCACGAGGCCGGTGCCTTTACCGGCGCGACGAAAAGGCGCATCGGCAAGCTCGAATATGCCGATGGCGGCACCCTGTTCCTCGACGAGATCGAGAGCATGCCGCCCCATCTGCAGATTCGCCTGCTGCGCGCGCTGCAGGAAGGAGTGATCGAGCGTCTCGGCGGCAACGAGCCGATCAGGGTCGATTTGCGGGTCGTGGCGGCGGCCAAGACCGATCTGCGCACCGAGGAGCAGTTTCGCGAGGACCTCTACTACCGCCTCAACGTCTCCCAGCTGCATATCCCGGCACTGAGGAGCGCCTTGACGATGTGCCGCTGCTGTTCGATTACTATGTCGGTCGCTGTGCCGCCCAGCACGGACGCGAACCGCGCCGGCTGTCGGAGCTGGACCTCAAGACGCTGCAAAGCTACGGCTGGCCCGGCAATGTCCGTGAACTGCGCAATATCGCGATGCGTTTCGCCCTCGACGACCGCGTTCAGCTCAGCGAGCTGCTGTTTCCCCGCCAGACGCCATTGCAGCAGCGCCGGCCCGCCGATACGGTCATCCAGCCGCTGGCGGTGCAGGTCGGTGCCTTCGAGGCGGATCTTATCCGCGCGTCCCTGCAGCGGCATCAGGGCAATATCAAGGCCGTGCTGGAAGAGCTCGACCTGCCGCGTCGCACCCTGAATCAGAAGATGATCCGCTACGGCATCAACCGTGCCGAATTCACCGGCGATATGAACGCCTGATACCGCTTTTCGGCCATTTATTGCCTATGGTTGATGCTGAGAGCCGTAGCCGGAGGCGAAATACCCCGGTAAAGCGGCTTTTCGAGCCGTATCGGCCATATTTGGCCCAAGCGTTGGCGTCCCGATAAGCCAAAAATGGCCTATCGGTCCGTCGTTGTTCGATGATTGGGAAAATAATCCTTACAAATCAATCGTTAAGGATTTTCTTAAATATTGGCATTCGGCTTGCTTTATCCGCTGTCGAGTTTCACCTCGATGACAACAACAGCAATAAGCAGGTAACAGCATGAAAAAACGCACGCTTCTGAAAGGCATCGCGATGGCCCTGACCGCGGGTACCCTGGGCGCGACGGCCTCCCTGGGTCAGGCGGCCGAGAACCGCTCCTATATCCTGGCGACCGCCTCGACCGGCGGCACCTATTATCCGGTCGGCGTCGCGCTGGCAACTCTGGCCAAGGTCAAGCTCGAACCGACCCAGGGGCTCGCCATGTCGGCGATCAACTCCGCCGGCTCCGGCGAAAACATCAAGCTGATGCGCGAGAACGAAGCCCAGTTCGCGATTCTGCAGGGGCTCTACGGCGCCTGGGCCTGGGACGGAGAAGGGGATTTCGCGACCTCGGGGCCGCAGAAGCAGCTGCGCTCCGTGACCATGCTGTGGCAGAACGTCGAACAGTTCGTGGTGCGCAGCGAGTATGCCAAGACCGGCACCATCCAGGACCTCGAGAACCTGGCCGGCAAGAAGTTCTCGATCGGGCCGAAAAATTCCGGTACCGAGGGGTCCGGGCGCACCATCCTCGGCAACCTGGGCATCGATGCCGAGCAGTTCGATATGGCCTACATGGGGTACGGCCCCTCGGCCGATGCGCTGCAGAACGGCACCGTCGAGGGCATGAACATTCCGTCCGGGGTACCGACCTCGGCGATCACCCGGGCCTTCGCGGCGCTGGGCAGCGATATCCGCATTCTCGATTTCACCGACGAGGAGATCGAGAAGGCCAACGGCCGCTACAAGCTCTGGACCCGTTTCACCATCCCGGCCAACACCTATCCGGGACAGACGAAGGACGTCCAGACGATGGCGCAGCCGAACTTTCTCGCGGTGCGCGACGACATACCGGAAGAGGATGTCTACCAGCTGACCAGGACGATCTACGAAAACCTGGCGTTCCTCAACGGCATCCACAAGGCCACCCAGGCGATGGCGCTGGAGAAGGCGATTGCGGGCATGCCGGTACCGCTGCATCCGGGTGCGGCGCGTTACTATCGTGAAGCCGGGATCGAGATTCCCGAACATCTGATCGCCGAGTAAACAAAGAACGTAGGATGGGTGAAGCCGCAATGGCACACCGCTGACGTAATGCAGCGCAGTTTACGCGGCGCAACCCATCATCGGCGCCTCAGGCGTCTGTCTCGTTCGGCACGAGTGTCGATAGGCCGCACCCTGAATCCATCGATGGGTTACGGTGCGCGTCCAGGGCACGCAGGGCCGGTAATCGCGAGCTGAGCGCACCTCCACCCATCCTACGAAGTGTCAAAAACTTCCAGCCGGTACCTTCGGTTACCGGTTGCCTCTCCCGTTCCAAGATTACGGATAGACCTATGAGTACCGAACCCCAAGTCAGCGATCAGGAAACGGCGGACAAGCTAAAGAGTCTGGAGTTGACCCGACGCCCCGAAAAGTCCGTCACGGGACGCTTTATCTACTGGATCGGCGTGCTGTTTTCGCTGGCCCACATCTATTTCAACACTCTCGGTACCTGGTCCGAGCTCTATGTCTCGGCCGTTCATTTCGGCGGTTTCGCGCTGATCTGTGCGTTGATGGTGCCGGGCATCGGCAGTGCGACGCCGGCCGGCCAGAAAGCGGTGCTGCTGCTGGATATCCTGGTGGGACTGGCCGCCATCCTCTGTGCCCTCTATCTGATCGGTTTCGAGGATGCGCTCTATGACCGCGGCGTCGATTTCGTGGCCTCGGACTGGGTGTTCTCGCTGCTGGCGATCCTGGTGGCGCTGGAGATGGCACGCCGTACTACGGGCTGGTTCATTCCCTGCCTGATTGTCGTGGCCCTGACCTACGTGTTCTGGTGGGGGCCTCTTGTCGGGGGCATGTTCGGCTTTGCCGGCCTCAGCCTCGAGACGCTGCTGTACCGGTCCTATTTCGGTTCCGACGGCATGTTCGGCTCCATCGCCCGGATCTCCTGGACCTATGTCTTCATGTTTATCCTGTTCGGCGCCTTCCTGGTGCGCTCCGGTGCCGGCGATTTCATCATCGAGCTGTCGCGCTGCGCCGCCGGGCGCTTCGTCGGCGGACCCGGTTTCGTCGCGGTGCTGGGCTCCGGACTGATGGGCTCGGTGTCCGGCTCCTCGGTCGCCAATACGGTGTCCACCGGCGTCATCACCATTCCGCTGATGCGCCGCGCCGGCTTTCCGGCCCGCTTCTCGGCCGGCGTCGAGGCGGCCGCCTCCACCGGCGGACAGCTGATGCCTCCGGTGATGGGGGCCGGTGCCTTTATCATGGCCTCCTATACCCAGATTCCCTATGTCGACATCATCGCCATCTCGGCGCTGCCGGCGCTGATGTACTTCCTCTCGGTCGGTTTTTATGTCCGCGTCGAGGCGATGCGCAGTCATGCCCATGCCGTCGAGCTGGATACCCGCCCGCTGAAGGAGGTGCTGAAGGAGGGCTGGCACTTCCTGCTGCCCCTCGGCGTGCTGGTCGCGCTGCTGATCTACGGCTTCACACCGACCTATGCCGCCGGCATTTCGATTATCGCGGTGGTGGTGTCGTCCTGGCTGTCGAAGAGTCCGATGGGGCCGCGGGCGGTGTTCGATGCGCTGGCCCAGGAGCCCGCAACATGGCCACCACCGCGATGCTGCTGGTGGCCGTGGGACTGGTGGTCAATGTCGTCGCGATGACCGGTATCGGCAATACCTTCTCGCTGATGATCAGCGACTGGGCCGGCGGCAGTCTGCTGATCACCATCCTGCTGGTGGGGCTGGCATCGCTGGTGCTGGGCATGGGGCTGCCGGTGACGGCGGCCTATATCGTGCTGGCGACCCTGTCGGCACCGGCGCTGTACAACCTTATCGCCGAAACCCGGCTGGTCGAACTGATGATGAGCGGCGGGCTGCCGGAGGCGGCACGGATGATCTTCATGCTGGTGGATCCGGAGAAAGTCACGGCGCTGGCGTCGCCGATGTCCGAGGCCGATGCGCGGGCGCTGCTGGCCCAGGTGCCGCAGGACTTCACCGGTCAGTTGCTGTCCCAGGCACTGGATCCGACGGTGTTGTCGATGACCCTGCTGTCGGCCCATATGATCATCTTCTGGCTGTCCCAGGACTCCAACGTCACGCCACCGGTCTGCCTGACCGCCTTCGCCGCGGCCGCCATCGCCAAGACGCCGCCGATGGCCACCGGCTTTACCGCCTGGAAGATCGCCAAGGGGCTCTATGTGGTGCCGCTGCTGTTCGGCTATACCAACCTGATCGGCGGCAGTGCCGACGAGGTGCTGCGGGTCTTCGTCTTCGGTGTCTTCGGGCTCTATGCCTTCGTCGGTTTCATGGAAGGCTACCTGGAAGGCCGGCTGAACCTGGTGGCCCGTCTGGTCAGTGGCCTGTCCGCCCTGGCCATGCTCTGGCCCCATGACAATCTGCTGATCGACCTGGCCGGGCTTGCGGTCTTCATTGCCCTGTTCGTCTACAGCCGCCGCGGTATCGGGTCTGCAGCTGCGGCCGCCTGAAGTGAAGGAGTCTTCCATGGACAAACACTACGACTTTATCGTGATCGGCGGCGGCATCCTCGGGATGTCGACCGCCTGGCAGCTGCAGCAGGCCTGGCCCGGGCGTTCTGTGCTGGTGCTGGAAAAGGAAGAGGGGCCTGCGCGACACCAGACCGGACACAACTCCGGCGTGATCCATGCGGGCGTCTATTACAAGCCCGGCAGCCTCAAGGCGCGCTTCTGCAAGGAGGGTAACGCGGCGACCACGGCGTTTTGCGACGAACATGGCATCCGCTACGATCGCTGCGGCAAGTTGCTGGTGGCGACCAGCGATATCGAGTACCAGCGCATGATGAATCTGGTCGCGCGCTGCGAGCAGAACGGCATCGCGATCGAGGTGCTGTCGCAGCAGCAACTGCACGCGCGCGAGCCCAACATCAGCGGTGTCGGTGCCATCTTCGTGCCCTCGACGGGCATCGTGAGCTTCACCGAAATCACCGCCAGGATGGCCGAACTGGTGCAGCAGCAGGGGGCGAGATTCGCTACTCAACCGAGGTCACCGCCATCGACGAACAGGAGAGCGGGGTCGAGGTCATCACCGCCGGGGCCGCGTCGGCGGCGATTACCTGGTGGCCTGTGCCGGTCTGATGGCGGATCGGGTGGTACGCATGCTGGGGCAGGAGCCGGCGTTTCGCATCATTCCGTTTCGCGGCGAATATTTCCTGTTGCCGCCGCAGCACAACCGCATCGTCAACCACCTGATCTACCCGATCCCGGATCCCGAGCTGCCGTTCCTCGGCGTGCACCTGACGCGGATGATCGACGGCACCGTGACCGTCGGACCCAATGCGGTGCTGGCGTTCAAGCGCGAAGGCTATCGCAAGCGCGATATCAGCCTCTCCGATACCCTCGAAATGCTGCGTTATCCGGGTCTTCGCAAAGTGGTGATGAAGAACTTCAGGGCGAGCCTGACGGAACTGAAGAACTCCCTCAGCAAGCGCGGCTATCTCAAGCTCGTGCAGAAATACTGCCCGCAGCTGAGGGTCGAGGACCTGAGGCCCTATCCGGCCGGCATCCGCGCCCAGGCCGTGAGGCCGGACGGCAGCCTGGTCGACGACTTCCTCTTCGTCAGTACCGGGCGGGCGCTGGTGGTCTGCAATGCGCCGTCGCCAGCGGCCACATCGGCGATTCCGATCGGCAGGCATATCGTCGAGCAGGTAAAAGCGCTGGTTTCGTCGGTTGGGTCAATCGGTAGGGTGGAATGAGCCTAAGGCGAATTCCACCGGGATTGTCGGGTTCTGCGTGAAACACCCGGTGGAGCGCCGCCCGGAGCGCGACCCACCGGAGTGCGACCCACCGATGCAATTCCGCCGGGGTTGTCGGAATTCCTGCGGCGACTCGATCTGTGATGCGATCGATATGACGGGTTCCGCGATGCCCGAATCCGGCGAGAAACGGTCAATTGCTGCAGACGCATCGCTGCACCCATCCTACGCTATTAGGCAGAACGGGAGGGGCCGACAGTGAGTGAGAGCACCATAATCCAATGGCGGCGGCGCTATCTGAGCGCACCGCTGCTGCGCAGGATCCGCAGGCTATTGCCGCCGATCTCCGATACCGAACGCGAGGCGCTGGAAGCCGGCGGGCTCTGGTGGGATGCCGAACTGCTCAGCGGCAAGCCCGACTGGGACAGCCTCCTCGCCGCCGGTCCGCCGCGGCTGAGCGACGAGGAGCAGGCCTTCCTCGACGGGCCGGTCGACGAGCTGTGCCGGATGATCGACGACTGGGCCATCAATGCCGAGCTCAGGACACTGCCCGAAGCCATCTGGTCCTTCCTCGCCGGGCAGGGCTTTTTCGGCATGATCATCCCGAAGGACCAGGGCGGTCTGGGCTTTTCCGCCTTCGCCCATTCCGAGGTGGTGATGCGGCTGTCGTCGCGCAGCATCGCGGTGGCCGTCACAGTGATGGTGCCGAACTCCCTGGGGCCCGGCGAGCTGTTGCTGGAGTACGGCACCCAGGCGCAGAAGGACTGGTACCTGCCGCGTCTGGCCGATGGCCGTGAGATTCCCTGTTTTGCCCTGACCAGTCCCGAGGCTGGTTCCGATGCGGCGTCGATGGTGGATCGTGGTGACGTCTGCTATGCCGAGCACGAGGGCAGGCGAACACTGGGCATGAGGGTCAACTGGCGCAAGCGCTATATCACGCTTGGTCCCCGCGCCACCCTGATGGGGCTGGCATTCAAGCTCTACGACCCGGACCATTTGCTTGGTGAGCGCGACGCTCTCGGCATTACCCTGGCGCTGGTGCCGACCGGCACGCCGGGCGTCGAGATCGGCGACCGTCACTATCCGGCGCTGCAGGCGTTTCTCAATGGTCCCAACGAAGGCCATGACGTCTTTGTCCCGATGGACTGGGTGATCGGCGGTCAGGCGCGCATCGGCCAGGGCTGGATGATGCTGATGAGCGCGCTGGCGGCCGGGCGCAGCATCTCGCTGCCGTCGCTGAGTACCGGTTCGGCGAAATTGGCCTGCAGGAGCAGCGGCGCCTATGCCCGCATCCGGCAGCAGTTCGGCGTGCCTGTCGGTCAGTTCGAAGGGATTCAGGAAGCCCTCGGGCAGATGGCGGCCGAGCTTTATCTGATCGATGCCGCGCGTCGGGCAACGGCCCAGGCACTGGATCAGGGACAGATTCCCGCGGTGATATCGGCCATCCTCAAGGTCCAGGCCACCAGCCGGATGCGGCGGATCGTCTTCGACGCCATGGATATCCATGGCGGCAAGGCGATCTGTGACGGTCCCGGCAATTATCTCGGCAACCTGTTTCGCGCCATACCGATTGCCATTACCGTCGAAGGGGCCAACATTCTGACCCGCAGTCTGATCGTCTTCGGCCAGGGAGCCGTGCGCTGTCACCCCTTTCTGCTCGGGGAGATGGAGGCGGCCGGGGAGGCGGACGAGACGGCCGGCATCGAGGCATTCGACCGGCTGCTGTTCGGCCACTTGCGGCACCTGCTGGCCGCACTGGGCCGCAGCCTGGGGCATGGCCTCAGTCTCGGGCGCCTGGCCGCCGCGCCGCGGGGCGCCGGGGGACTCGCCGGCCACTACCGGGCGCTCAGCCGCTATGCGGCCACGCTGACCTGGACCACGGAGGTCGCCCTGCTGGTGCTGGGGGGCGCGCTCAAACGCCGGGAGATGCTCTCGGCCCGTCTCGGCGATGTGCTTGGCGAGCTGTTTCTGCTCAGCATGATGCTCAAGCACCACCGGGATGGCGGCAGTCCCCTCGAGGAGCGGCCGCTGGTGGATTACTGCATGCAGAGTGGCTGCCACCTGGTTGAGCAGCGTCTGGGCGAGGTGTTCGACAACTTTCCGTCGCCGGTCTGGCGCTGGTTGCTGCGGCTGACCGCCTTTCCGCTGGGGCGCTGGCGGCGGCGTCCGGATGACGACCTGACCCGTACCTGTGCCGGGCTGCTGACGCGGCCCTGTGCCACCCGCGAGCGGCTGACCGGCGGCATCTGCCTCGGCAATACCGGCGACGGTATCGATCTGGTGGAAGACGCCTTCAATCGTGTCGTGGCGTGCGAACCGCTGCGCCGGCGCATGACGGAGGCGGGGCTCGAGGATCCGGACGAGGCGCAGCGCCAGGGCCTGCTGTCGCCACAGGAGGCCGGACAACTGAAACAGGCCGATGAGGCCGTTGCCCGGGCGATCGAGGTCGATGTGTTCAGCTCTCTGGATCCGGTGCGGCAAAAATGAGGAAACAACGCCGCATCGCTGATGCCTAAAAAGGAAGCAAGACGTGAGTTCGTAGGATGGGTGAAACGACGCAGTGCAACCAGATACGTGATACTTACGCAGCCTGGGCGTCGTGTAACCCATCTTAAGGTGTCGGTTTAGTAACGCGGACGCCGGAGTTATTGATGGGTTACGCCGCAAACGATCTCCTGCGCGCGGACAGTAAAGTGCTGTTGCGGCTCCATCCATCCTACAGACTGTTAAATCAACGTGGAGCCCTTCCGCTCACGGCCGACGGCTTGCAGCGTTCGGGCGGAGGTGAATCATGCGGCAGAATCTTGCCCGTAAATTGATAGCAACACACCTGCTGGACGGCGATATGACGCCCGGCGAGTCGATCGCGCTGCGTTTCGATCAGACCCTCTGCCAGGACGCCACCGGTACCCTGGTGATGCTGACGCTCGAGGCGATGGGGCTCGATCGGGTCCAGACCGACCTCTCGGTGCAGTACGTCGATCACAACCTCATCCAGGAGGACAGCAGGAATCCGGACGACCACCGCTTTCTCGAAAGCGCGGCGCGGCGCTTCGGACTCTGGTTCAGTCGCCCGGGCAACGGCATCAGCCATCCGCTGCACATGCTCAATTTCGGCGTGCCGGGCGCGACGCTGATCGGCTCCGACAGCCATACCCCCGCCTGTGGTGCGATCGGCATGCTGGCGATCGGCGCCGGCGGTGCCGATGTCGCCACGGCCATGGCCGGCGAGCCTGTCTGGCTGCAGATGCCGGAAATCTGGGGCGTCGAGCTGACCGGCCGGCTGCCCGACTGGGTCAGCGCCAAGGACGTCATTCTGGAAATGCTGCGCCGCCACGGTGTCTCGGGCGGGGTCAACCGCATCATCGAATACCGGGGCCCGGGACTACAGAGCCTGAGCGCCATGGACCGTCATGTGATCGCCAATATGGGGGCGGAACTGGGCGCGACCACTTCTGTATTCCCGTCCGATGCCGAAGTACGGCGGTTCCTCGAAAGCGAGGGGCGGGGCCATGAATGGCGCGAATTGTGCGCCGATGAAGGCTGCGACTACGATCATCACGACAGTATCGATCTCGGCAGTCTCGAGCCGCTGATCGCGAGGCCCTCGAGTCCGGGCAATGTCGTGCCGGTGACCGAGGTGGCCGGCGAGCCGATCTATCAGGCCTATATCGGTTCGTCGGCGAATCCGGGCTTTCGGGACTTTGCGATTGCCGCCGAGATGGTAAAAGGGCGGCAGGTCGCCGATGGGGTCTCGTTCGATATCAACCCGACGTCGCGGCAACTGCTGCAGCGACTGATCCGCTCCGGGTACCTGGATGTGCTGATCGCGGCCGGCGCGCGCCTGCATCAGGCCGGCTGCAACGGCTGTATCGGCATGGGGCAGGCACCGGCGACCGACCAGAACAGCCTGCGTACCACGCCGCGCAATTTTCCCGGCCGCTCCGGCACGGCCGAGGACCGGGTCTGGCTGTGCAGCCCCGAAACCGCAACGGCCTCGGCCCTCGAAGGGGTCATTACCGACCCGCGCGGCCTCGGCCTCGACTATCCGGCCTTGGCGCCGCCCGAAGGCTGCGAACTGGACGCCCGGCTGTTCGAAGCGCCGCCCGTGGACGGGCGCGGCATCGAGCTGATCAAGGGACCCAATATCGTTTCGCTGCCGGTATTCGAACCGTTGCCGCAACGGCTGGAACTGCCGCTGCTGCTGAAGCTCGGGGATGACGTCTCGACCGACGAAATCATGCCGGCCGGCGCCCGGGTGCTGCCGTATCGCAGCAATATCCCGAAGATCGCCGAGTTCGTATTCGAAAAGCTGGCGCCGGAATATGTCGAAGAGGCCGGCAGACTGAAGGAGCAGGGCGGGCATGCACTGCTGGCCGGGCGCAACTACGGCCAGGGCTCGAGCCGCGAACATGCCGCCATCGCGCCACGTCATCTCGGCCTTCGACTGGTGATCGCGAAAAGCTTCGCCCGCATCCACTGGCAGAACCTGGTCAACTACGGCGTCCTGCCGCTGACGCTGAAAGACGAAGCCGATTACGAGCGGCTGCAGCCGGGCGATGTGCTGGTGCTGGAGGAGCTGCAGAACCTGGCTCCGGGGCTGAGGCTACAGGCCCGGATCAAGGACAGGGAGGGGCAGCTGGCGCTCGAGCATCAGCTGTCGGAGCGCCAGTGCGCGCTGATCCAGGCCGGCGGCCTGGTCAACTGGTTGCGAAACAAGGCTTCGTAGGCGGGCCGCCGCGGTGCGAATGACCGCGGTGCCAAATCTATTCGCCTCGGGGCGAGGCTCCTACGATCAGGTGTTACGGCTTTGGCTGTAGGCGCGCTGCCGCGTTGCGAATGACCGCGGTGCCGACTGTGTTCGCCTCGGGGCGAGGCTCCTACAATTATTCCTCCGGCTCGTAGCCGAGGTTCGGCGCCAGCCAGCGTTCCGCCTCGGTCATCTCCATGCCGGTGCGCTGGGCATAACTCTCGACCTGGTCCTCGCCGATCTTGGCAACGCCGAAATACTGCGCCTGCGGATGACTGAAATACCAGCCGCTGACCGCGGCCGTCGGCAGCATCGCATAGGACTCGGTGATGGTGATGCCGGCGTTCCGCTCGACCTCGAGCAGCTGCCACAGCAGTCCCTTTTCGGTATGGTCCGGGCAGGCCGGGTAACCGGGCGCCGGACGGATGCCGGCGTATTTCTCCCGAATCAGGTCCTCGTTGTCGAGCTGCTCGTCGGCCGCGTAGCCCCAGAACTCGCGGCGCACGCGGGCGTGCATGCGCTCGGCGAAGGCTTCGGCCAGACGGTCCGCCAGCGCCTTGACCATGATGCTGTGGTAGTCGTCGTGGTCGGCCTCGTATTTGGCCACCAGTTCGTCGACGCCGATGCCGGCGGTGACGGCGAAGGCGCCGTAGTAGTCCTTTTTGCCCGATGCTTTCGGCGCGATGAAGTCGGTCAGGCACATATTGGCCTTGCCGGCGACCTTCTCGGTCTGCTGGCGCAGGTGATGCAGGCGCATCAGTACTTCGCTGCGGGAATCGTCGGTGTAAAGCTCGATATCGTCGTCATCGACGCTGTTGGCCGGGAAAATGCCGATCACCGCGCGGGCCCTGAGCAGCTTCTCGTCGACCAGTTGCTTGAGCATCGCGCGGGCATCGTTATAGAGCTTGGTGGCTTCCTCGCCGACCACCTCGTCGCTGAGGATGCGCGGAAAGCGGCCGGCCAGCTCCCAGGACTGGAAGAACGGTGTCCAGTCGATGTAGTCGACCAGTTCCGACAGGTCGTAGTCGTCGAACACCTGGATGCCGAGCTGTTTCGGTACCGGCGGGGTGTAGCTGTCCCAGTCGATGGCGAACTTGTTGGCGCGCGCGGCCTGCAGCGAGACGCGGCGCTTGTCGTTCTGGCGCGCGGCGTGGCGCTCGCGGATCGCGGCGTACTCTTCCTGCACTTCCCTGACGAAGGCCGCCTTGCGGGTCTTCGACAGCAGGGCGGAGGCGACGCCGACGGCGCGCGAGGCATTGGTGACATGGACCACCTGGTCGCGCTTGTAGCCTTTCTCGATCTTCACCGCGGTGTGGGCCTTGGAGGTGGTGGCACCGCCGATCAGCAAGGGAATCTCGAAGCCCTGGCGTTCCATCTCCTGGCGACGTGAACCATCTCGTCGAGGGACGGCGTGATCAGGCCGGACAGGCCGATCAGGTCGGCATTTTCCTCGCGGGCGGTCGTCAGGATCTTCTCGGCGGCCACCATCACGCCAAGGTCGATCACCTCGAAGTTGTTGCACTGCAGCACGACGCCGACGATATTCTTGCCGATATCGTGGACATCGCCCTTGACCGTCGCCATCACCACCTTGCCGGCGGAGCTGCTGACGTTGTCGGCCTTTTCCGCCTCGATAAAGGGCATCAGGTAGGCGACCGCCTTTTTCATCACCCGGGCGGATTTCACCACCTGCGGCAGGAACATCTTGCCCGAACCGAAGAGGTCGCCGACCACGCCCATGCCGTTCATCAGCGGACCTTCGATCACCTCGATGGGGCGGTCGTGGTTGCAGCGGGCCTCTTCGACATCCTCGTCGATGAATTCGGTAATGCCTTTCACCAGGCTGTGGCTGAGGCGCTGGTTCACCTCCCAGGAACGCCACTCCTGGGCTTCGGGGCTTCGGCCGCGGCACCATCGCCGCGGTATTTCTCGGCGATCTCGAGCAGCCGCTCGGTGCCGTCGTTGCGGCGGTTGAGGATGACGTCCTCGACGCGCTCGCGCAGTTCCTCGGGCAGGTCGTCGTAGATCGCCAGCTGGCCGGCGTTGACGATGCCCATGTCCATGCCTTTCTGGATGGCGTGGTAGAGAAAGACGCAGTGGATCGCCTCGCGCACCGGGTTGTTGCCGCGGAACGAGAAGGACACGTTGGAGACGCCGCCGGAGATCTTGGCGTAGGGCAGGTGCTGCTTGATCCAGCCGGTGGCCTCGATGAAGTCGACGGCGTAGTTGTTGTGTTCGTCGATACCGGTGGCGACGGCGAAGATGTTGGGGTCGAAGATGATGTCTTCCGGCGGGAAGCCGACCTTGTCGACCAGCACCCGGTAGGAGCGCTCGCAGATCTCCTTCTTGCGCGCGAAGGTGTCGGCCTGGCCGGTTTCGTCGAACGCCATGACGATGACGGCGGCACCGTAGCGGCGCACCAGCCGCGCCTGTTCGATGAACTTGTCTTCGCCTTCCTTGAGGGAGATGGAGTTGACCACACCCTTGCCCTGGATGCATTTGAGGCCGGCTTCGATCACCTCCCATTTCGACGAGTCGATCATGATCGGCACCCGGGAAATATCGGGCTCCGACGCGATCAGGTTGAGGAAACGCACCATCGCCGCCTCGGCGTCGAGCATGCCCTCGTCCATGTTGATGTCGATGATCTGGGCGCCGTTCTCGACCTGCTGGCGCGCCACGTCGAGCGCCGTTTCGTAGTCGCCTTCCTTGATCAGGCGCTTGAACACCGCGGAGCCGGTGACGTTGGTGCGCTCGCCGACATTGACGAACAGGGTATCCTCGCCGATGTTCATCGGCTCGAGCCCGGCCAGCCGGCATTCCGGCTTGATCCCGGGCAGGGCCCGGGGCGCCTGCGGTTCGACGGCCTCGCGGATGGCGCGGATATGTTCGGGGGTGGTACCGCAGCAGCCGCCGACCAGATTGAGGAAGCCGGAGCGGGCCCACTCGGCGATCTCCCCGGCCATCTCCTCCGGCGTCTCGTCGTACTCGCCAAAGGCGTTGGGGAGGCCCGCATTGGGGTGTACCGAAACATGGGTTTCGGCGATGCGTGCCAGCTCCTCGACGTACTGGCGCAGCTCCTTCGGCCCCAGGGCGCAGTTGAGGCCCACCGAGATCGGCCGGGCGTGACGCACCGAATTCCAGAAGGCTTCGGTGGTCTGGCCCGACAGGGTGCGGCCCGAGGCGTCGGTAATGGTGCCGGAGATCATCACCGGCAGGCGGAGGCCGTTGTCGTCGAAATACTTCTCGACCGCGAAGATCGCCGCCTTGGCGTTGAGGGTATCGAAGATGGTTTCGATCAGGATGATATCGGAGCCGCCCTGCACCAGGCCGTCGATCGATTCCAGGTAGGCCTCGACCAGTTCGTCGAAACTGACGTTGCGGTAGCCCGGGTCGTTGACGTCCGGCGAGATCGAGCAGGTGCGGTTGGTCGGCCCCAGCACCCCGGCCACATAGCGCGCCTCGCCGGTTTTCGCTTCGACCTCGTCGCAGATGCGGCGTGCCAGGCGGGCGGCTTCGACGTTGATCTCGTGGCTCAGCGACTCCATGTCGTAGTCGGCCATCGCGATGCGGGTGGCGTTGAAGGTGTTGGTTTCGACGATATCGGCCCCGGCAAGCAGGTAGTCCCGATGTATATCGGCAATCAGTTTCGGCTGGGTCAGCACCAGCAGATCGTTGTTGCCCTTGACGTCGGTATGCCAGTCGGCGAAACGCTCGCCGCGATAGTCCTGCTCTTCAAGCCGGTGCTGCTGGATCATGGTGCCCATGCCGCCATCGATGATCATGATGCGGTTGTTGAGCGTGTCCTGCAGTGTCTTGAAACGATTTACTTCTGTCACCTGTTCGGCCCCGGTCGAATATCAATCCATAAGGTTCGCTATTGTAAATCAAAAGCTTGCCGCTTTTCCTGAGTGCTGTTCAAGGTGAGTTGAAAAAAATTGCAAACAGACAGGCACAAAAGGGCCTCATTCTGCGCCCGGCAGGGGCGCCGTGATCGTGCCGGGGCCCGTTGTCGAGCCGGCAGCTGCAGGCATGACGGCCCGGCAACCCTTTCCGGTTTCGGTGTCGCAATGCAAAAAAATGAGCACGTCCGGCCAATTTGAGTGTAAAAAAGGTAGAATTCGATCGCCCGCCGCGGCAGTCAAGGTATGGCAGAAGGTAGCGAACATCCATGAACAGAAAATCGAAGCCAGCGGAGGTCAGCATGGAAAACCTGCTGCGGATCTTCACCGTTCCCGAAGCCCCGGGGTCGACACTGAGCCGGCTGGAGAACCATATTTCCGCCAACCTTGCCGGGTTCCTGCAGGATCATATCGTTGCCGAAGAGACCGATCTGGTAAAGATCGAGCGCGATTTCAACGACACCGAGATCCCGGAGCAGCCGGTGTACGTGTCCGATCAGGCCCAGTTCCTGCTCGAGAAGGTGGTCGCCCAGTCCGTGCATACCTCCTCGCCGAGTTTCGTCGGGCACATGACCTCGGCGTTGCCCTATTTCATGATCCCGCTGTCCAAGATCATGATCGCCCTGAACCAGAACCTGGTGAAAACGGAGACCTCGAAGGCCTTCACGCCGCTCGAGCGCCAGGTGCTGGGCATGCTGCACCGTCTTGTCTACGGCGAGCCGGAGGCGTTTTACGACCGCTGGCTGCACGACAGCCACAGACACCTGGGGCTTTCTGCTCCGGGGGCACCGTCGCCAATATCACCGCGCTCTGGGCGGCCCGTAACCGGGCCTTCGGTCCCGATGGCGACTTCCCGGGCATTACGCGCAGCGGGGTATTTGCCGCGATGCGTCATTACGGCTGTGAAGGCACTGCGGTGCTGGTATCGGAGCGTGGCCACTATTCGCTGTCCAAGTCCGCCGACGTGCTCGGGATCGGGCGCGATCAGATCGTCACCGTCGAGACGGATGGTCACAACCGGATCCGTCCGGATGCCCTCGAGGCGAAGCTGAAACAGCTGCAGCGGCAGAATATCCGCCCCTTCGCGCTGGTCGGCGTGGCCGGCACCACCGAGACCGGCAATATCGACCCCTGGACAGGCTGGCCGATATCGCCCAGGAACGGGGAATCCATTTCCATGTCGACGGCGCCTGGGGGCCGACGCTGTTCTCCGACCGTTACCGCGGCCGCCTGAAGGGCATCGAGCGCGCCGACTCGGTGACCATCGACGCGCACAAGCAGCTCTATGTGCCCATGGGCGTCGGGCTGGTGCTGTTCCGCGATCCCTCCGCGCTCGGCAGTATCGAGCACCACGCCCAGTACATCATCCGCCAGGGCTCGAAGGATCTGGGCAGTGCCACCCTTGAAGGGTCCCGTCCGGGAATGGCGATGCTGGTGCATTCGGCGCTGAAGATCATCGGTCGCCGCGGCTACGGCCTGCTGATCGACAACGGCATCGAAATGGCCCGGCGCTTCGCCAGCCGGGTCGACACGCTCGAGGACTTCGAACTGGTCTCCGAGCCCGAACTCAATATTCTGACCTACCGCTGGGCGCCGGCCCCGGTGCAGGAAACGCTGCGTGGCGCCGATGCCGATCTGTGCCGGCGGATCAACGAGGTGCTCAGCCGCATCACCCGTACCGTGCAGAAAACCCAGCGCGAGCACGGCAAGGCGTTCGTCTCCCGCACCCGCCTGACGCCCGAACGCTACGGGCGCCAGCTGATCACGGTGTTTCGCGTCGTGCTGGCCAACCCCTGACCACCGACCAGGTGCTGCAGGACGTTATCGAGGAGCAGCGCGAGATCGTCCGGGGCATGGCCGGGGATGCCGACATTGCCGAACTGAACCGGCTGGTCAGCTGCCCGGTCGCCTGAGTTCCAGTTTACAGACCCATCGCATCAATAACTGTCGACAGTTTGTGATGGCCCGAAATCGCAGTTATGCACCGATACTTGCCCAGGATCAACAAACCAAGGGCCTTTAGCCTTTCGTCTAGGTTAAAATTCAGCCGTTTTTCAGTATGGTTGAGCCTAGATGCGGGGCTAACTGTCAACAATCATAACAAGGCCCCTGAAACCTCAGGTGATAACAATAAAGGGGCCGGACAATGTCCTACCAAGCAGAGTACGCACAATCGATCGCGAATCCCGAAGACTTCTGGGCCGAAAAGGCCGCCGCGCTTCAGTGGTTCAAGGCACCGCAACGCATCCTCTCGCAGGACGAAAACGGTATCGATCGCTGGTTTGCCGACGGCGAACTCAATACCGCCTACCTGGCGCTGGATGTTCACGTAGAGGAAGGGCGGGGCGACCAGACGGCGCTGATCTACGACTCGCCGGTGACCGCTACCCGGCGCCAGTTCAGCTATCGCGAGCTGCGTGACCAGGTGGCCCGCTTTGCCGGTGTGCTGCAGGCGCAGGGCGTCGCCAAAGGCGATCGGGTGGTGATCTACATGCCGATGATCCCGGAAGCGGTGGTGGCGATGCTGGCGGTCGCCCGTCTCGGTGCCGTCCATTCGGTGGTTTTCGGCGGCTTCGCAGCGCCGGAGCTGGCAATGCGAATCGAGGACGCCGAGCCCAAAGTGATAGTGTCCGCGTCCTGCGGCATCGAAGTCGACAAGGTCATCCCCTACAAGCCGTTGCTGGACGAGGCGATCGAACGTTCCAGTCACAAGCCTGAGCGCTGTGTGGTGTTCCAGCGCAGCATGATCACCGCCTCGATGGTTCCGGGGCGGGACCTGGACTGGGTCGAGGCGATGAAGGATGCCCAGGACGCCGGCTGCGTGCCGGTGAAGGGGACCGATCCGCTCTATATCCTCTATACCTCCGGCACGACCGGCAAGCCCAAGGGGGTCGTGCGCGACAACGGCGGTCATGCGGTGGCGCTGCGCTATTCGATGAAGGCCATCTACAACATGGATCCGGGCGAGGTGTTCTGGGCCGCGTCCGATGTCGGCTGGGTCGTGGGACACTCCTATATCGTCTATGCCCCCTGCTGGCCGGCTGCACCACCCTGGTGTACGAGGGCAAGCCTGTGCGTACCCCTGATGCCGGCGCTTTCTGGCGCGTCTGTGCCGACTACGGTGTCAAGGCGCTGTTCGCTGCGCCGACCGCTTTTCGCGCCATCAAGAAGGAGGATCCCCGGGGCGAACGGCTGCGACAGTATGACCTGTCGAAACTGGAAACCATTTTCATGGCCGGCGAGCGCCTCGATCCACCGACCTACCACTGGACCCTCGAAGTCACCGGCAAGCCGGTCGTGGATCACTGGTGGCAAACCGAGACCGGCTGGGCGATCTGCGGCAATCCGACCGGTATCGAGATGCTGGAGCCCAAACCCGGCTCGGCCACCGTGCCGGTGCCGGGCTTCAACGTGCAGATCCTCGATCCCGCGGGTCAGGAAATGCCGGCCGGGGAGCAGGGCAGTGTGGCACTGAAGCTGCCGTTGCCGCCGGGCTGCCTGCCGACCGTCTGGGGCAATTTCGAACGTTTTCGTGCCGGCTATCTGAGCGATTTCCCCGGCTTTTACTGCTCGGGGGATGGCGGTTACAAGGACGGGGACGGCTATGTCTTCATCATGGGGCGGACGGACGATGTCATTAATGTCGCCGGGCACCGGCTCTCCACCGGTGAAATGGAGGAGATCGTCGCGGCCCATCCGGCGGTAGCCGAATGCGCGGTGATCGGCATCAACGACGAGCTCAAGGGTCAGCAGCCGGTCGGCCTGGTGCTGCTCAAGGATGGCGTCGAGGTCGACGAGGCGGCACTCGAGGCCGAGCTGGTGGCCAGCGTGCGCAAGGAGATCGGAGCGGTCGCCTGTTTCCGGCGTGCGGTGGTGGTGCAGCGCCTGCCCAAGACCCGTTCCGGCAAGATCCTGCGCAAGCTGCTGCGCCAGATCGCCGACGGTCAGGCATACAGCGTGCCGTCGACCATCGATGACCCGACCAGCCTGTCGGAAATCGAGGCGGCGCTCGACAGTCGCGGGCTGGTGGCCCGAAGCTGAGGACCGGCGCCGACAGA
Source organism: Marinobacterium aestuariivivens (assembly GCF_042661465.1). Classification (NCBI taxonomy): domain Bacteria; kingdom Pseudomonadati; phylum Pseudomonadota; class Gammaproteobacteria; order Oceanospirillales; family Oceanospirillaceae; genus Marinobacterium; species Marinobacterium aestuariivivens. The sequence continues at coordinate 5,036,273 of NZ_JBHSWE010000001.1, forward strand.
GGCCCGTCCCGGGCCTTTGTCGCCATGTGGAGACAATTAAATATCTTTGTAAATCAGTTAATTAAATTAACTTATTCAGAAAATACAACTTTTCCGTATCGATATTCCATATTCATCTAATTATTGAACGACCGTTTTTGCTAGCATCCATCCGACAGAGTTGAATCTGTCCTGAATGACGTGGGCCAGCCGCCGACGACCGTTCCGGGCGCCAAGGATCAACTCAGAAAGATCCTCTCCCGAAATGGCAAAATCCGGGCAACCGGATGACGCAAAGTCACGGGTCCCTCGCTGGATAGCCGGACTACCGAACGAGAGTCACGCCTCTTCAGCCGGTAGCTGTGGGTCTTTCGCGCAAGCGTTGTTCAGGATTCACAGGTTGCCGGTATTTGCCTGCCGTATGCCGCCGATCCGCAGCCGGGTCGATTATCCGTTATCGCTTGCGGAAATTTCCGATTTGTCACGCTACCCTTTGCAGGGGCGGTCTCCGGCCGCACCGAGGATGCGAAGGACAGAAATACACTCGAAAAGCGAGCCCCGCACACCGGCTTTCGGGGCGAGCAGGGAGACTAAGGATGAATATCATACGCACAGGCTCTCTTGCCGGATGCCTGCTATCCGTTTTCGTCAGTTGCAGCACCCTGGCCGCACCGGGTCAGGGCGGCGCCGCCGCCTTCTCCGGTGATCCGGACCGGCTGCCGCCGGGACGGCTCAAATCCCAGATCGAGAAACTGCCGCCGGCCGCGCAGCAGCGTGCGCTGGAATGGCTCGAGCGCTTCGATATACCGGTCGAGGATTACGAATTTCTGCACGTCGACGGTGACGGGGCCATCTTCTATGCCGATACGGTGCTGCCCGACGAGGCCGACGGCACCACGGAACCGAGCGAGCCGGGCGTCGAGGCGATTGCACCGGAAGACGCCTTCCTGTTGCATAGCCGGCCGGGCGCGAGCCAGGTGGTGTTTCTCGACTTCGACGGTCATGTGATCACGGACACCGCCTGGAACAGCGGCGGCGCTTCGTCCTACTTTGCGCGCCCCTACGATACCGATGGCAATCCCACCGGTTTCAGTGACAGCGAACGCAACCAGATCGCCGAGATCTGGCACCGGGTCGCCGAGGACATGGCGCCCTTCGACATCGATGTCACGACCGAGGACCCGGGCGGTTTCGGCCCGACCACCGGCCATGTGCTGATCACGGACAGTACCGACGAAACCGGCTCGCCGATGCCCCACTCGTCGGCGGGCGGGGTGGCGTATGTCGGAGTCTGGGGGCTTCGTACTATACCTACTATCAGCCGGCGCTGGTCTATTACGACAACCTCGGCGGCGGTTTCCCGCCCTATGTCTCGGAAGCCTCGAGCCACGAGTTCGGGCATAACCTGGGGCTCGGTCACGATGGCACCTCGACGACGGGTTATTACAGCGGCCATGGCTCCGGTTACATCTCCTGGGCCCCGGTGATGGGCGTGGGTTACTACAACAACGTCACCCAGTGGAGCAAAGGCGAGTACGCCGATGCCAACAATACCCAGGACGACGTTGCGATCATCAGCGGCCAGCTCGGCTACCGCAGCGATGATCACGGCAACAGTCCCGGCAGTGCGACGGCGCTGCAGGTCGATGCCGATGGCATCGTGGCGGTGACCTTCCCCGAGATCGATCCCTACAACCAGGATCCGGCCAACAAGGGGGTGATCGAGACGCGTAGCGACGTCGACCTGTTCTGGTTCGACACCGCCGAAGGCTACGTAACCTTCAACCTGCTGCCGGCCTGGAAGCTTTCTACCGCGACAGCCGGCGCGGCGCCAATCTCGATATCGAGGCCAAACTTTATGACGCTCTGGGCAACCCCGTGGCCAGCAGCGACCTGAGCGGCGATACTATGGCTCAGCTCGATCAGTACGTACCGGCTGGCCGCTACTACCTGCAGATCAGCGGCGTCGGCAGTGCCGCGAGCCCCTACAGCGACTATGGCAGCCTCGGTTTCTATTACATCTCTGGCACTGTCCAGCCGGCGGTCACCGACGATACGCCGCCGACGGTGAATTCTGCAGGCTGGTGGGCCACGTTGCCCGCTGCGAGCAGTACCAGCAGTATCGATATGGCCGTCAATGCCGCCTCGGATGACTCCGGCGTCGTCGAATACTGGTTCCAGTGCGTGACCGGCGGCAGCGGCTGCGGTTACAGCGGCTGGCAGGGCAGTACCCAATACAGCGCGACGGGACTGGCGCCGGGGACCCTCTATAGCTTCCAGGTCAAGGCACGGGACGCTTACGGCAACGAAACCGCCTGGTCGTCGATACAGAGTGCGACGACCTACGCCAATCAGGTGCCGGTGGCAAACGACGACAGCGCCTCGACCGACGCGGGGGTGGCCGTTTCGATCCCGGTACTGGCCAACGATACCGATGCCGACGGTGACAGCCTCAACATCGAAACGGTTGGCGCCAGCAGCGATGGTAGCGTCGTCGCCAGCGGGGGCGAGCTGGTCTACACGCCCGCAGCTGGCTTCAGTGGCACCACCAGCTTCACTTATACCGTTACCGACGGGCTGGCGGAGTCCGCTCCGGCGACCGTGACGGTCACCGTCCATGCGGTGAACGGTGCGCCGGTGGCTGCCGATGACAGCGCCTCGGTCGGACTGAACAGCAGTGTCGTGATCGATGTGCTCGCCAATGACAGCGACCCCGACGGCGACAGCCTGACGATCGCCAGCGTCACCGGCGCCAACAAGGGAAGCCTGACCCACGACGGCAGCCAGGTCACCTACAGCAGTGGCAACAGGCGCGGTGGCGACAGTTTCACTTATACCGTTATCGACAGTAACGGCGGTTCTGCAACTGCCACCGTCTCGGTCAACATCAGTCCGGACGGCGGCGGTGACAGCGGGGGAGGTGATGGTGGCGACACCGGCGGTGGCGGCAAATGTCACCCGAAGAAAGGCTGTTGAATCTAACCCGGCATACGAATACTCCGTATGCCGGGTAACCGTAGGAGCCCGGCCTCCGGGCGAACCGAGTGCCTGCCCAGGCCTGTTCGCCCACGGGGCGGGCTCCTACAAAGCTGTCACCGATTCTCCCGATCCGAAATCGCATTCAGGACCCGGTCGAGCATCAGGCTCGACAGCATCCGTTTCAGGCCGCCGAGCAGATAGGTCGGGGTCGTGACGTAGTAGCGCGGCCGCGCGCGCGGCGCTTCCAGTGCCAGGATCACCTTTTCCAGCACGGCCTCCGGCCTTTTGGTGAACCGATCCTTCTTCTGGGTACCTTCGGCGGCCAGGCGCCGTTCGACCGCTTCGTAGGTCTGGCGATGGGCGCTGGCCTCGACATCGATATGCTGCTTGAACATGCGATAGGCGTTTTCACGGAAGCGGCTGAGCACAGGTCCCGTATCGATCAGCGAAACCTGAATGCCGCTACCGTCCAGCTCCTGGCGCAGGGTGTCGGTCAGCCCTTCGAGCGCGAACTTGGAGGCGTTGTAGGCGCCGCGGTACTTCAGCGTGATCAGTCCCAGTACCGAGCTGTGCTGGATGATCCGCCCGTAGCCCTGGCGGCGCATGACCGGCAGCACCCGGCAGGTCAGCTCATGGGTGCCGAAGAGGTTGGTCTCGAACTGGGCGCGCAGCACCTCGCGGCTGAGATCCTCGACCGCGCCCGGCTGTCCATAGGCGCCATTGTTGAACAGCGCATAGAGTGTGCCGCCGGTCTGCGCCAGCACCCGGTCGACCGCCGCGGCGATCGAGGCCGGGTCGTCGAGGTCGAGCCGGCAGGCCTCGAAGCCCTGCTCGCGCAGGTGTTCGACGTCCTCGGGTTTGCGCGCTGTGGCGAAGACACGGTAGCCGCGCTCGCGCAGCGCCAGTGCGACATGGTGTCCGATTCCGCTGGAGCAGCCGGTGATCAGGATGCTCTTTTCCATTTCTTGGTGCCCTGGTGATCCCTGGAGAGCGCATGCTACCAGAACCGGCCGCCGACTTCAGAGGTAGAAGGCGGACAGGAGCATGACGGCGAGCAGCGACAGTGGCATCGAACAGAGGATGACGGCGGCAATCAGGTCCTTGGGCCCCTGGTACTGGCTGGCCAGGATGTAGCTCAGTACCGCGACCGGCATGCAGGCCTGAATCAGCAGCGACTCTGCCAGCAACTCGGGCATCGGCAGCAGTTGCAGGACGATCAGCGCCGCAGCGGCCCCGATCAGCACCCGACCGGCACTGAGCAGCCCGATCAGTCCGAAACCGATGTTGCCTCCGAGGCGGATCGACGCCAGCGAGCGGCCGAGCAGCAGCAGCATGATCGGCACCGTAATGCCGGCCAGCAGGTCCAGGGTATCCATAATCGGCGCCGGTACCGGGATATCGGCGAGCAGCAGCAGGACGCCAACCAGCAGCGCGATCACCGAGCCGTTGGCAAGCAGCGCCCTCGGGTCGAGCCGCCCGGACATCAGCCAGGCGCCGAGGGAGAGATTGCTGAGGCCGACGGTGGTCGATACGACCACCGCATAAGGCAGGGCATCGGGGCCGAGCAGCGCATAAACCACCGGGATGCCGAGGTTGCCGGTGTTGGGGTTTGACAGCACCGGCACCAGAAAACGCAGCGGCTGACGGGCGATCTTCAGCAGCGCAGCCGCCATCAATACCGACAGGGCCAGCATGGCGAGGGTGGCCAGGATTGTCTGCGACAACTGGCTGATACCGGCGTCCATGCGCAGCAGCGAGTTGAGCAGCAGTGCCGGCAGACCGATGACCATGACCAGCTGGGGCAGGTCGGGGTCGTCGAGCAGTCGGGTACGCCGGCTCAGTATCCAGCCAAGGCCGGTGCAGACCAGTACCGGCGTCAGGCTGGCCAGAAAGGGAATCACCATCGTCTATTGCTCCCGCGGGACGCAAAAGGCGTGATGATAACGCTAACGCCTTTCTTGCTGAAGAGGGTCTTGCTGAAGGGGTTCCGGCAGAAGGGGGCCGGCGGCCGGCGGCGGCTGGCGGGCAGTCGTACCTCGAAGCAGCTGCCGGCACCGGGGGCGCTGGTTTCGCTGACGCAGCCGTGATGGGCTTCGGCAATGGCCCGCACCAGGCTGAGCCCAAGCCCGAGCCCCTTGCTGCTGCGGCTGCGATCGCCGCGGAACAGGCGCTGGTAGATATGCGGACGGTCGGCGGCGGCAATACCGATGCCGCTGTCGGAGATCCGGAACAGCACGGCGTCGGTCCCGGCGTGGGCCTCGAGCCGGACCTCACCGCCGGCCGGCGTATATTTGATGGCATTGTCGATCAGGTTGGCGAGCACCTGTCGGAGCCGGTTCGGATCGGCCTCGAGCGGGATCGGACCTTCGGCCCTGAGATGGACCGAGATGCCGGCGTCCTCGGCGCTGTACTGGTAAAGTTCGGCCATTTCCCGCAGCAGGCGGGCGCCGTCCAGCGGCTGGTAGTCCAGTTGCAGCAGGCCGTATTCCGCCTCGGCGATATCCATCAGGGTTTTCAGCATCGATTCGATGCGTCCACATTCCTCGATGCTCTCGCTCAGCGCCTGGATCTGCTGGGCTGTCAGGGTCTCCTGCGGTTGCAGCAGTTGCTGCTCGAGGTTGAGGCGCAGACGCGCCAGCGGAGTGCGCAGGTCGTGGGCGACATGGTCGAGCGATTCCCGCATGCCGTTGACCAGCTGGCCGATGGTCGCGAGCATGGCGTTGACCTGGACCGAGAGGCGCCCGAGTTCCGAGCGGTCATCACGCACCGGCACCCGGGCCGACAGTTCCCGGCTCGAGCGAATGGTCTCGACGGTGTCGATGAGGTCGCGGATCGGTCTCAGGGTGCGCCGGTTGATGTAGACCATCAGCGCCACGGCCAGTATCCAGATCGGCGCGACCAGGGCCGCCATGGCCCAGCGATACTCCACGCGCTGAGACCGTCGCGCCGCCGCATCGAGCCCGATCAGGATCTCCCGGCCGGCGCCGAGCGAAGCCCGTCCGAGCAGCCAGCGGCTGCCATCGCCGGCGCTGGTCTCGACCCAGCCGTCGCCTGGCGCGGCCGGTGGCTCGAGCGTCTGCCAGCGGCCCGCGCCATAGATCGCGCCGGAGGGCATGCGGATAAGCCAGTTGCCGAGCAGGCCTCCTGCTGCTCTTCATCGAGTACGCCGTACAATTTGGCGAGCTCGCCGTGGCCGGCAATGCGCTGATAGTTCTCGAGGCGGGCCTTGAGCAGTTCACGGTCGCGGTCGGCCAGGGAGCGCCCCAGAAGCTGATCGACGATCAGCCCCATGCCGAGTATGGCGATGCCGAGCACGGCACCCAGTCGCAGGCTCAGCAGCCAGCCCGTGGCACGGCGCCGGTCAGTCGGCACGCAGGACATAGCCGACACCCCGGATGGTATGCAGCAGTTTGGGTTCGAAGTCCTTGTCGATCTTGCCTCGCAGCCGGCACACCAGCACATCGACGACGTTGGTCTGGGGGTCGAACTGATAGTCCCACAGCTGTTCCAGAATCATCGTCTTCGACAGAATGCGTCCGGGGTTCTGCAGCAGGTATTCCAGCAGCGCGAACTCCCGCGGCTGCAGCTGGATCGGCGTGCCGGCGCGCTGAACGCTGCGATCGAGGCGGTCCAGCTCGAGATCGGCGAGTTGCAACCGGCTGCAGCCGGCGGCTGGCTGGGTGCGTCTGAGCAGCGCCTGGATGCGGGCCTGCAGCTCGACGAAGGAGAAGGGCTTGACCAGGTAATCGTCACTGCCGCTGCGCAGCCCCGTAACGCGGTCATCCACCGAGTGGCGCGCACTGAGGATCAGGATCGGCATCGTCTGGCCGCGGGCGCGCAGCTCGCGGATCAGGCTGAGGCCGTCGAGGCCCGGCAGCATCAGGTCGATGACGGCGGCGTCGTGGGCCGTCTGCTCGGCGATATCCAGGGCATCGCGGCCATCGGCGACATGGTTGACGGTAAAGCCGTCCTCGCGAAAGCCGTTCTGAATAAAGCGGGCGATGGTCAGGTCATCTTCGACCAGCAGCAGTTTCAATTTGGGTTCGGCTCCGTATCGGTAGAGGCCTTAAGCTAACATCTGCTGCAAACGGGCCCAAGAGCCGGCGGCCAACCTTTCAGAATTGTAATGGGCCGGCAAGGTTCGGGTAAGGCTGTGGGCTTAAGCTCAGGCCATCGACATTACCCAACCAGGAGAACGACGATGAAAAAACTGATGCTCATTCCGCTGCTGCTCGCAGGCTCCCATGCTCTGGCCGACCAGCCCCGTCTGGCGGTCGTCTCCCACGACCAGGCGCGCGAACTGGCCGCTGCGGCGGTTGCCGAGTGCCAGGCCCAGGGCTATGCGGTCTCGGCCGCGGTGGTCGATCGCAGCGGTGTGCTGGCAGGTTTTTCCCGCCACGAGCAGGCCGGTCCCCATACCGTGACCAGCGCCCAGGGCAAGGCCTTCACCGCCGCCAGCATGGGCCGTCCGACCGGTGACATCGCCAAGGCCGTGGCCGGCAACGCCGAGCTGGAAGGTCTGAGAGACATGCATCCGAACCTGCTGATTCTCAACGGTGGCCTGCCGCTGAAGGTGGGCGACGCCAAGATCGGCGGTATCGGTGTCGGTGGCGCGCCCGGCGGCCATCTGGATGCCGCCTGCGCCCAGGCCGCCATCGACAAGGTGCTCGGCGCCTGATCAGGGCAGATCATCGTAGGAGCCTCGCCGCGAGGCGGACAGCGCCTCATTCGGAGATCGTGCCACGTCATTCGCGGCGAGGCGCGCTTCCTACGGGGGACTGGTCAAATACAGTAGGAGCGCCGCCCCGGTGCGAATAACGACCGTGCTCTATTGATTCGCACCGGGGACATGCCCGTTGGGTACGGAGGCGCCCAGGGTGTTATTCCTCGATTTTCAGGATTACCGTTCGACCGGCAGGACGTCCGGATTACGGATTTCGGCGACGAAGTCGTAGGCATCCCCCGGGAACCAGGAGCGGGTGAATTCCACCGGCGTGTCGTCGGCCAGCAGCCCGAGACGCTCGATGTAGAGCACGGCGCTGTTGACCGGTATGCCCAGGTGGTGGGCGCGCGCCTCGTCGATCGAAATCGCCCGCAGCCGCTGCAGCGCCTTGACCGGCCGCAGCCCCTTCTCCGACATCACCTGGTACAGCGAGTCCTCGACCACGAAGGGATTCTCCAGATAGCGGCGGGGAATCGACGCCATCTCCAATCCCATTGGCTGGTCGTCGACCAGCCGCAGCCGGTGGAAACGCACCACCTCGTCGTCCGGCCCGAGCCGCAGCGCCTGCTGCTCCTCCTCGGTGGCCAGGCCGAGCGAGCGGTCCAGCCACTTGGAGCCGGGTGTGCGGCCGCGCTCGCGCATCACCTCGGAAAAACTCTTGAGGAAATTCAGCGGCTGCTCGACACGGTCGCTGACGAAGGTGCCGACCCCTGGCGCTGGATCAGCAGGCCTTCCGTCACCAGATCGTCGATGGCCCGTCGCACCGTGACGCGCGAAACTCCCATGGTGCCGGCGATTTCCCGCTCCGGCGGTATGGCGTCGCCATATCGCAGCACGCCATTGCGAATGGCGTCGCGGATCCGTTGCTGCAGCTGCAGATACAGCGGCCTGGCTTCGCGGGCGCTCTGTACCGGGGTGTCGAAGATCTTGTGTATCAGGCTGTCGTTTCTGTCCATGATGGATTCCGGTTGACGGCTGTGCCGGCACGGCCGGCAGCGGTTTCAGGATTCCTGGCCCACCGTTTTCATCTGTGCCAGTTCCGCGGTGGAATGCACGTTACCGGCTTCGAGGCGCCGCAGCGACCTGCCGTCGGCATCGAACAGGTGGGCATTGCGGGGAGCGAAGGATACCTCGATTCGCTCGCCGGTGGTAACGGTGCTGTCGCCGCTGCCGCGCACCACGATTTCGGAGCCGTCGGCCAGGGTCATGTAGATGTAGCTGGCTTCGCCGAGCCGCTCGACCAGGGTCACGTCGCCGACCAGCACGGTGCCGGCCCCGGCCGACTCGAGCAGGTGCTCAGGCCGTACGCCGAGGGTCACCGGATCGCCGATCTTGAGGGTGCCGGTTTCGACACAGGCACGGCTGCGGCAGCCGTTGCCGAGCTGGATCTCGACATGGCCGTTGCCGATCTCGGCGACCTTGCCGTCGAGGAAGTTCATCTTCGGCGAGCCGATGAAGCCGGCGACGAAGCGGGTGGTCGGATGCTGGTACAGCTCCAGCGGGGTGCCGCACTGCTCGACCCGGCCCTGGTTCATCACCACGATCTTGTCGCCGAGGGTCATCGCCTCGACCTGGTCGTGGGTGACGTAGATGATGGTGGCGCCGAGCTCCTGGTGCAGCTTGCCGATCTCGACCCGCGTCTTGACGCGCAGCGCGGCATCGAGGTTCGACAGCGGCTCGTCGAACAGGAACACATTGGGGTCGCGTACGATGGCCCGACCGATCGCGACGCGCTGGCGCTGACCGCCGGACAGTTCCCGTGGCAGACGGTCGAGCAGATGGTCGATGTGGAGGATCTTCGCCGCTTCGCGCACCTTGGCCTCGATGTCGGCCTTGCTCTTGCCGGCGATCTTGAGGCCATAGGACATGTTTTTGTATACCGACATGTGCGGGTAGAGCGCATAGGACTGGAACACCATGGCGATACCACGCTGCGCCGGCGGCAGCCTGTTCACCACGCGATTGCCGATCTCGAGCGTACCGCTGCTGATCTCCTCGAGACCGGCGATCAGGCGCAGCACCGTCGACTTGCCGCAGCCGGAGGCGCCCACCAGTACCACGAACTCGCCGTGTTTGATATCGAGGTCGATGCCGTGCAGAACCGGCACGTCGCCGTAGCTTTTCTTGATGTTGTCGAGTTTGACGTCAGCCATGATAAATCTCTCGGGTTGTCGTTATTGTTTCGTCGATCCGTCCTACTTCACGGCACCGGAGGTGAGGCCGCGAATCAGCTGACGGGAGAAAATCACGTAGAGCACCAGTACCGGCACGATCGCCAGGGTCAGGGACGACAGCACCGCGTTCCAGTCGGTGACGTACTGGCCGATGAACTGCTGCACGCCCAGGGTGATGGTCTGGGTTTCGTTGCTCGGCGCCAGGATCAGCGGGAACCAGAGGTCGTTCCAGATCGGGATCATGGTGAACACTGCGACCGTCGCCATTGCCGGCCGGATCAGCGGCAGGATGATGGTGAAGAAGATCTTGTATTCGCTGACGTTGTCGCAGCGCGCCGCCTCCTTGAGCTCCTTCGGCACCTGGCGGATGAACTCCGACAGGATGAAAACCGCCAGCGGCAGCCCCTGGGCGATGTAGACCAGCACCAGCGCGGTGCGGGTGTTGACCAGGTGCAGCGTCGACATCAGCTCGAGGATGCTGACGGTGCCGAGGCGGATCGGGATCATGATGCCCATCGCGATCAGGATGGCGATGAAAAGGTTGCCGCGGAAGCGGTACTCGGTCAGTGCCCAGGCCGCCATGGCGCCGAACAGCAGCACGAAGAACAGCGCGGCGACGGTGACGATCAGGCTGTTGCCGAAATAGAGACCGAAATCGGCGCGCCCGAGCACCTCGGCGAAGCCCTCGACGCTGAAGGAATCCGGCGTCGGCAGGGCCAGCGGATCGTTGAAGATCGCACGCCGGCTCTTGAACGAGTTGACGATGATCACCAGGATCGGGAACAGCGCGATGACGGTGTAGGTCAGCAGCACCGCATGGGTCATCAGGGCCTTGCCGGCGCTGTGCGTCAGTCCGAGCCGGTGCATCAGCGAAGGTCTTTCCAGTGCGGGATTGAGCATGTGGGTTCTCCTCAGAGCTGGAAGCGTTTCAGGCGGCGCTGGATCACGAACAGGTAAAGCATCACGCCGACCAGGATCACCAGGAACATCAGGGTCGCGACGGCGGCGCCCATCGTCGTGCTGCCACTTTGCAGCTGGAAGCCGAAGAAGGTGCGGTAGAAGAGGGTGCCCATAATGTCGGTCGAGAAGTTTGGCCCGGCCAAAGCGCCCTTGACGGCATAAATCAGCTCGAAGGCATTGAAGTTGGCCACGAAGGTCAGGATCGACACCATCGCGATGGTGGGCAGGATCAGCGGCAGCTTGATGTTCCAGAAGGTCTGCCAGGCGTTCGATCCGTCAACGACGCTGGCGTCGATCAGGTCGTCGGGAATGCTGAGCATGGCGGCATAGATCAGCATCATCGGGATGCCGACGAACTGCCAGACCGAAATCAGCGCCAGGGTGATCAGCGCGGAACTCTCCTTGCCGAGCCAGGCATCGAAGTACTGTCCGAGGCCGATGCTGTACATGAACTCCTCGCTGATACCCCAGATCGGGCTCAGCAGCAGTTGCCAGACGAAGCCGATGATCACCACCGACAGCATGGTCGGCATGAAGATGAGCGTGCGGTAGGTATTGCGCAGGCGCAGCTTCGGCGAACTGAGCAATGCCGCCAGGAAGAGGCCGATCGGATTCTGTACCAGCATGTGAATCAGGAAGAACTTGGTGTTGTTCCAGAGCGCATTCCAGAACGGCTCGGACCAGACCGCATCGAGCAACAGGGTGCGGTAGTTGTCGAGCCCGGCGAAGACGCGCTGTCCGCCCTCGGTTTCCTGGAAGAAACCGAGCCACAGGGTATCGAGCAGCGGGTAGACGCTGAAAGTCAGGTAGATCAGCAGGCCCGGCCCGAGGAAGACCAGGATGTGCCAGGGAAACTGGCGTGGTTGATAGTCGGACATGGTTGGGTACCGGTTATTAGTCTGTCGAATCGTAGGAGCGCCGCACCCAAAGGGCACTTCCCCGGTGCGAATGAACCCGGGGCAGTGCCAACCCTGTTCGCCGGGAGGCCCGGCTCCTACGTTGAAGCAGGGCCGGCGGCGCCGGCCCGCCTGCCTTACTGGTGCGGTCCGTACCACTGCCTGAGACCGTTCTCGACCTGTTCGGCAGCCTGTGCCGGCTTCAGGGTGCCGTTGAGCACCTGGGCGCTGACGTTCCAGAGTTCGTTCTCCATACTCGGCGTGCCGCGCGAGAGGATCTGGTAGGAGTTGCGAATGGTCTGTTCGCAGTTCTGCCGCCAGCTCAGGAACTGCTGTGCGACCGGGTCGCGAATCTCGATCTGGTGATTCGACAGCGAGAAGAAGCCGGGCAGCTGATTGGAATAGAGTTCGGCGAACTGCTGGCTCGCCATCCAGTCGACGAAGGTGCGTGCGGCGTCCTTGTTCGGGCTGTTGGCGTTGATGCCGATGGCGATATCGGTATGGTCACTGATGTAACAGCTGTCCTGGCCATCGGGTACCGGCGGCGGGAAAGCGCCGAATTCGAAGTCTGCCTGGTCATTGAAGGTCGGAATGTCCCAGGAACCGGCCGGGTAGATGACGCCGCGGCCGAGGGTGAAGAGGTTCTGGGAGTCGGCGTACTTTTGTGCCTGGTAGCCGCGGCCCATGTAGGGGCTCCATTTCGCCATCTGCTCCCAGACCTGGACGTACTGCGGGTCGGTCAGCTTTTCCGTGCCCTCGATCAGCGCCTTGCGGCCGGCCTCGCCCTTCCAGTAATTCGGACCTATGTTCTGGAACCCCATGGTGGCGGCTTCCCACTGGTCGGAGGTGCCCATCACCAGCGGCACGTAGCGGCTCTCGCTCTTGATGGTCTCGAGCACCTTGAAGAATTCCGATTCGGTTTTCGGGATCTCCAGGTTCAGCTCGGCAAACAGCTCCTTGTTGTAAATGAAGCCGTGGATGACCGAGGCCATCGGCAGGCAGAAGCTCGTCTGGCCATCGTCGGTCTGCCAGGCGCTGCGGGCGAATTCGGAAAAATGTTGCATCCCCGGCAGGTCGTCGAGCGCTTCCAGGTGACCCTTGTTATAAAGGTCCAGCGAGACGTCGAAGGGCCTGCAGGTGATCAGGTCGCCGGCGGTTCCCCCTGCAGTTTGGCCTGCAATGCCGAGTTGTAGTCGCTCGGCGGCGTCGGCGAGAACACCAGTTCGATCTCCGGGTGGGCCTGGTTGAAGGCTGGAATAATGACGTCGTTCCAGATTTTGCTGTCGTCGTTGCGCCAGCTTTCGATGACCAGCTTGTCGGCCGAGAGGGCACTGGCCGAAGCGCCGCTCAGTGCGATGCCCAGGGCAAGGGTCGTTGCGAAGCGGTGAGGTGTGGGAATGTTCATTATTGTTCTGTCTCCGTGGCTGTGATGTAAACAGGGGTGGTATGAACCTTTCCTGTCTGTCGCAGGTGTTGATAGGACCAATGTAGACCAGTGGTATGGGTCTATGCAATACCATTGACGCTGTTTTTTTCGCTCCCCATTAGACCCTGTAGCAATAAAGACGCCGAAAACATCACTAAAAAGCCTCTTGTGCTGATGCCGTTAACTGGTATTGTATAGGTATTGTTGTGGCCTGGCCTGGCCTGCTCGCAGCATAAAAACAACACCACAGGTATCGATGACTCAACCAAAAGGTTCCGCAGGGAGCCGGGAGACGACATGCAGGTAATCATTGCCGAATCGGCGCAGGAGGTCGCGACACTGGGTGCCGACCAGGTAGCTGAGCTGGTGCAGAGCCGGGTCGACGCCGTGCTCGGGCTCGCCACCGGCAGTACGCCTATAGCACTCTACCGCGAATTGATCCGTCGCCATCGCCGGGGAGACCTGAGCTTCAGCGGGGTTCGCTCCTTCAATCTCGACGAGTATCTCGGGCTTGGACCCGAACACCCGCAGAGTTACCGCTATTTCATGAACCGCGAACTGTTCGACCATATCGATATCCAGCCGGAGAATACCCGGGTACCCGATGGCCTCGGCGATGCCGGGACGGTGGGGGACGAATACGAGGCGCTGATCGAGGCGGCCGGCGGAATCGACCTGCAGGTTCTGGGTATCGGCCGCAATGGCCATATCGGCTTCAACGAGCCGAGTTCCAGTCTTGGCTCCGGCACCCGCATCAAGACACTGTCGCCGGATACCGTTCGCGACAACAGCCGTTTCTTCGGCCCGGACGAGTTTCAGCCCCGTCTGGCAATCACCATGGGCATCGGTACAATCCTGCGTGCGCGCCGGGCCATGCTGCTGGCCACGGGGGCAGCGAAAGCGGACGCCGTGCGGGCCATGGTGGAAGGTCCGCTGTCGGCCAGCTGTCCGGCGTCGGCACTGCAGTTGCATCCCCGTGCGCTGGTGATCCTGGATCCCGAGGCGGCGTCGGCGCTGGAGCATCACGACTATTACCACTGGGTCCGGCGCGAGACCGACAGGCTTGCAGTCAGGGGTTGAGGAAAGCAATGCGATGAACAATGACCACTCGTTTCTGCTGGGTGTGGACGGTGGCGGGACCTCCTGTCGCGTCCGGCTCTGCGATGCCTCCGGGCGTACCCTCGGTGAAGGCCGCGCCGGCAGCGCCAATGTGCGCCTGGGTGTCGACCAGGCCTATGCCGCCATCCTGGCCGCCACGGACGAGGCGCTCTCCGTTGCCGGGCTGGACCGGTCGGTGCTGGTCCGTACCCGCGCCGGTTTCGGTCTGGCCGGGGCGGTGGATGAGGCACGCAAGAATGCCGTGCGTCAGTACCGCCATCCCTTTGCCGCAGTTGCAGTCGAAACCGACGCCCATACGGCCTGCCTCGGTGCCCACGGGGGCGGCAATGGCGCCATCCTGATCCTTGGAACCGGCTCCTGCGGCGTCTTTCACCAGGATGGCCGCTTCCAGAATGTCGGCGGCTGGGGGTTCATGATATCGGACCAGGGCAGCGGCGCGGCTGGGCCTGAACCTGGTGCGTCAGGCGCTGCTGGCCCATGATGGCGTGATCGGCGCCTCGCCCCTGAGTCGGGCGCTGATGGCACGGTTCGACCACTCGCCGGCGTCGCTGCTGGACTGGTCCGAGACGGCGCGTCCCAGGATTATGCGGCCTTCGCGCCGCTGGTGCTGGAATTCGCGGGCGAGGGCGATGCGCTGGCGGTCAGGCTGTTGCAACAGTCGGCGGCCGAGGCCTCGGCGCTGATCGGACGGCTGACCGACCTGGGTGCCACACGCCTCTGCCTGATGGGCGGTCTCGGCGAACCGCTGCGCCCCTGGCTGCCGGCCTCCGCGCTGCGCCATCTGTGTCAGCCGCTGGGCGACGCCATGGACGGGGCCGTCTTGCTGGCCCGTCAGCAACCGAATTCAATACTGTCATGAGGACTGTCTGATGCTGTTTGCATTGAGCGAAGGCCGCATTTTCGACGGCGATCGGATTCTCGAGGGGCGTGCCGTACTGATTCGCGACGGCCGCATCGAGGCGCTGCTGCGGCCATCGGATCTGCCGGCCAATATCCCGTGTTTCAGCCTCGGGGGCGCCTGCTGGCGCCGGGCTTTATCGACACCCAGGTCAACGGCGGAGGCGGCGTGCTGTTCAATGACCGGCCCGAGCCCGAGGCCATCGCGATCATCGGGCGGGCGCACCGTCGCTACGGTACCACCGGTTTCCTGCCCACCCTGATCAGCGACCGGCCCCAGACGATGGCCCGCGCCATCGATGCCACCCGGGAGGCGATTGCAACGGTACCGGGCGTGCTGGGTATACATCTCGAAGGACCCTATCTCAATCTCGAGCGCAAGGGGATCCATCCGGCCGCGAGTCTGCGGGTGCCGGAGAAAGATGCCTTTTCGCTGCTCACCGGGCTGGGTCAGGCGGGCTGTACCCTGGTAACGCTGGCGCCGGAGCGGGTGCCGCCCGGCTTTATTCGCCAGCTAAGCGAGGCCGGCGTGCTCGTGGCGGCCGGGCATACCGCCGCCCGCTACGAGCAGGTGCGGGAGGCCCTGGGGCAGGGGCTGAGGGCTTTACCCATCTGTTCAACGCGATGTCGCCGCTGACCAGTCGCGAGCCCGGCGCCGTCGGTGCGGCCCTCGAAGATGCCGACAGCTGGTGCGGGCTGATTGTCGACAACCACCATGTGCATCCGGCAACGTTGCGCATTGCGATGCGCGCCAAGGCTGAGGGCAAGATGATGCTGGTGACCGACGCGGTCCAGACGGTCGGTGTCGAAGGCCGCGAGTTCAGGCTGCTGGGGCAGAAGATCATTCGCGAGGCGGGGCGTGTCAGCTCGCCCGAAGGAACCCTGGCGGGCTCCGATCTGGACATGGCATCGGCGGTACGCAACTGCGTCGAGTTGCTCGGCCTGCCGCTGGAGGAGGGATTGCGCATGGCGTCACGCTATCCGGCCCGGTTCCTGCGCCTGGACCGGCGCTACGGGTGCATTGCCCCCGGCTTCAGCGCCGACATGGTACTGCTAGACGATGCACTGCAGGTACACCAGACCTGGATCGCCGGGCAGGCCGACCCCGGTCAGCCGTCACTGTCGTGCGTCGGATCCTGATGACATCGAAATGCTTGAGCACTTTAGGGAACTATCCCAAGTGTCTGATACAGAACGATGTCATGAGTAGCAATAGTATATTTATACCGTTATCTAAAATGTTCGATTCAAGTCAACGCCGGCCTGGGTTGAACAGCAGGTAGGGTGGAATAAACGTCGAAAGCGGGCATTCCACCGGGAGCCACAGGGACGGGTGGTGCATAATACAGATCTTCGTTTCATGGGCAGGGAAGAGGACGCATGACATCGAATGAAACGCCTGCTGAACGGCGCGCTCGCATCCGTCTTTTTATCTTGCTGGGCCTGGCGGCTCTCGCCGGCAGCGCCACCATCCTGCTGCTCGAGTTCAGGCGTGACTGGCTCGAAGCCTGGCTGCTCGACAATGCCGATTTGCTGCTGGAATACCCCACCCGAAGCGCGCTGTTGTTGCTGATTCCGGGGCTTCCGGTGCTATTGGCCAGTGTCTCGCTCTGGCGGCTCGGGCAGCGCTGCTGTCGTGAAAAGCGCTTCCCGCCAAGCGATACCCTGATGTTGCGGCAGCGGGCAGAGGTCAACGGCCGCGCCGCGATCCTTCGCGGGCGGATGCTGCAGTCGATGGCATTGCTGATCGGATTGGCCTGTTTTGGTCTGCCGCTGATGCTGGCCCTGAGTCTCTACCGGATTGCCGGCGGCGCCTGAGCCGCTCAGTGGCGGGTCTTATGGTCGTAAAAGTAATCTTTCAGTTCGGTTTCGGTGGGGTGGTAGCGAAAGGCGAGTTCACCGTCGATCAATATGTTGGGTGAGTGCCGAATATTGTGCCGGCTAACGAGGTCGGGATGGTCCTCTATATATTCCACTTGATATCCGATTCCTAAGTGTCTGAATTCCCTCTCTATATTGGGCACCGAAAAGTCCGTCTTGGTGACCAGCAACTGAACTTTCATGATGCTGTCTCCACTGGATTGACGCTCTGGGTACTTGGGTCTCACTGGTTTGGATTTCCGGATTGTCTCGGGGTTCAGGGATTCGCTGGCGGTTCGACTAAGCTATAAGCGCTTGTCGATGCTCCCGGGAAAGCCGCCATCTTGAAGCACATGGCGCCCGGACAACTCATTCGGGCAGGGATGCCGGTTCTGTTTCAACCGGAGGCTTCAATGTCTCACTATAGCCTGAAACTGCTCGACGGGGGGACTGCCGAGGTTCCTTGCGCAGCCGTCGATGTGCTCGCTGCCGGTTTGCGGGGAGATCTTCTGACCCCGGAGTCGAGCCACTATGACTGGGCCCGGTCGGTCTGGAACGCGATGATCGACCACCGGCCCGGATTGATCGTCCGTTGTATCGTGCCCAGCGATGTACGCAGCGCGGTCGATTTTGCCCGCGAACACCGGCTTCTGGTCTCGGTCCGCGGAGGAGGCCATAACATCGCCGGTCACGCGGTTTGCGAGGGTGGCCTGATGATAGATGTGTCGCCGATGCGCTGGGTGCATGTCGACCCCGAGGCCTCGGTGGCCCTGGTGGGTGCCGGAGCTCTGCTCGGCGATCTCGACCGTGAAACCCTGACGCATGGACTGGTGACGCCGCTCGGTATCAATTCCACTACCGGCATTGCCGGGCTGACCCTTGGTGGCGGTTTTGGCTGGCTGTCGCGGCGTTTTGGCCTGGCGGCGGATAACCTCAGATCCGTCGATTTGGTGGGCGCGGACGGCCAGTTGCTCCATGCCAGTGAAGATGAGAACCCGGAGCTGTTCTGGGCACTGCGCGGCGGCGGCGGCAATTTCGGCATTGTTACCAGTTTCGAGTTCACACTGCACCGGTTCTGGCCCGAGGTGCTGACCGGGTTGCTTGTCTATCCGCTCGATCAGGCTCGCACCGTACTTCGGGCCTACCGTGAATTCGTTGCCACGGCGCCGGACAGTCTCAGCATCTGGGGCGTTCTTCGCAAGGCGCCACCGTTACCCTTTCTCGAAGAAAGGTATCGCGGGCAGGAGGTTCTGATACTGGCCGTATGTTATAGCGGGGACATGAAAAAGGCCCCGCAACTGGTCGAGAGCCTGCATCAGTTCGGAACACCCCTGGGGAACACCTGGGCCGCCAGCTGTACAGCAACTGGCAGACGGCGTTCGATCCGCTGTTGTCGCCGGGGGCGCGCAATTACTGGAAGTCCCACAACCTGAAAGCATTGCCCGATGCCGTGATCGATCCGCTCGTCGATGCCGCCGGCCGGTTGCCGTCGGATCAGTGCGAACTGCTCATCGCCCAGATGGGCGGTGTGACCAACCTTCGGGCGCCCGACGCGACGGCGTATCCGCACCGCGACGTCGAGTTCATCGTCAATATCCATGGCCGGTGGGACAATGCCGGTGACGACCAAAGCTGTATCGGCTGGTCGAGACGGCTGTTCGACAGCCTGAGCCCGCACGCGGCAGGCAGTGTTTACGTCAACTTCATGACCGCCGATGAGGAGGCCCGGGTCGGGGCGGCCTACGGTCCGAATCAGCATCGCCTGACATTGCTCAAGGAGCGGTATGATCCTGACAATCTATTGCGCATGAACCAGAACATCCTGCCGCGGACATAAGCGCGGAAACTGATCTGGCGCAAGGATTTGCCGCGACGGGCTGGTGGGCGTCGAAAAAAGGCGATTCAGATCAATGTTTTGGCACCCGGAAAGCTCTGTAATGTCCCCACATTTTATAGAGACTTTTCAAGGGGAGTCCAAAGTCATGAAAAAATCCGTTATGTCCGTACTGCTTGCGGCCGGCCTCGTATCGGTACCTGCCGTCAGTCAGGCCTATGAGGCCGGCGATGTTGTGCTGCGCGCGGGCATCGCCTCGGTGCAGCCTGATTCAGATCCGCATGGCACCATGGATGCGCTTGGGGTCGATGTCGATGATGGCGAGGCGCTGGGGATTACTGCCGCTTATATGCTGACCGATACGATCGGTGTCGAGCTGTTGGCCGCTACACCCTTCAATCACGACGTGACGGCAGAAGGGCTGGGCAAGATCGGCGATACCGATCAGCTCCCTCCGACGCTGTCTCTGCAGTGGGTGCCGCAGCTGGATATGGGGGCTTTCAGCCCTACGTCGGTGTCGGCGTCAACTACACCACTTTCTTTGACGAGCAGTCGCGTCTCGGCGACCTCAAGCTGGAGGACTCCTGGGGTATCGCCTGGCAGACGGGCGTCGACTTCCAGATCGATCAGAACTGGCTGCTGAATGCCGCGGTCTGGAATATCGATATCGATACCGACGTCAAGCTGAATGGCGCCGATGTAGGCAGTGTCGAAATCGACCCCTGGGTCTACATGCTGGGTCTCGGTTACCGCTTCTGACCGTAGCGGGCGGGGAAAATCGCAACGATGCGCCCCGCCAGGATCAACCAGAGTCTTCCTGGCTGAACTAGACTTGGGTGCGAGGCGTATACGGTTATCACCGGGCGCGTCGCCCCAATCCTGTCAGGGAGCAAAGATCCATGAAACTCCAAAGCTGTGTTCTTTCGTTTGTTCTGGTTTGCGCGAGTCTGGCCGCACCGGCTGGCTGGGCGCAAACCGATGCCACCCGAACGATTGCAACGATACTCTACAATCTGAACCACTTTCCGTCCGAGAGCGAGAAGGCTTCACTCGAGGTGATCACGGCCGACGCCGCCAGCAGCGAGGCGGAAAAGACCGTCGCCAGGGCGCTGATGAATATGCAGCACAAGGTCGGCGAGGAGGATGCTGCCGCATTGGAAAAGGTTCTGGCCGACGAATCGGCATCGCCTGAAACCCGTGAGCTGGCAAGGATTCTGCTGAGCGTCATGCACAAGCCTGCCGAAGCGGATCGTGAAAAACTCGAAACCATGATGTAAGGCCGGCTTCGGCGGCGGTTGGCAGTTACGCTTGCGGTGCAAACAGGGTAATATTTTCAGTCAGTTGCAACCAAAAGTTAACTGCCATCATGTCCCGTTCCGCCACCGTTAGCATCGATTTCGTCGAAAGCCTTCTCCTGCACGCCGAGCAGAAGGGTTATAACGTGAATTCTCTGCTGGGCTCGATCGGCATGTCCCGTAGCGATATCGACGGGCGTGACGACTTTCCCGCCGACCAGTTCAACCAGCTGTACCAGCACATGATGTGGCTGGTGCAGGACGAATCCTTCGGCCTGCTGTCGGGCGGTACCATGCCCAATGGCACCTTCCGCATGATGTGCTTCAGCATGATCACCTGTTCAACCCTCGGCGAGGCGGTGCGCCGCTGCAGCCAGTTCTACGAGATCTGCAAGGGGCCGACCGTCAAGCCGGTGGTCGAGATGGAAGGCGACAGTGCCATCTTTCGCTACATCGCGCTCAATTCGATGCCGGCCGATACGGTCAAGCGGCTGGTGTCGAACGAAACGCCGGCAGTGATCCGTACCTCGATGTCTATCTGGCATCATTTCATGAGCTGGATGGTCGGCTATCGTCTGCCCCTGAGGCATGCCTGTTTTACCTTTGCCGAGCAGCCCAATCTCAGCGATTATCAGAACCTGTTCCAGTGCCCGCTGGCGTTCAACCGGGCGGAGAACTGCCTGATCTTCCCGGCAGAGCAGCTCGAGATGCCGATGATGCAGAACGCCGAATCCCTGCGCAGCTTTCTGCGTACCGCCCCCTATCAGCTGATGGTCATGGTCAATGGCGACCGTTCGGTCAGTGCCCAGGTCAAAGGGCTGATCGGACGCGATTTCAGTCGTCCACCACCGCCGATCCAGAATGTGGCGGCGGCGCTGAACATGTCCTCGCGAACCCTGCGGCGTCATCTGGACAAGGAGGGGACCACTTATCAGGCGCTGAAGGACCAGAGCCGGTTCACGGCGGCCCAGGACTATCTCAGTTGCCCCAACGTCTCGGTTCAGGAGGTCGCCTCATTGCTGGGATTTACCGAGCCCAGTGCTTTCGTGCGCGCCTTTCGCAAATGGAGCGGGATGACGCCGGCCGTCTATCGCGACCGCTATCAAGAGCACGAGGCGCCGCGATAGCACGCAGAGCGGGTGCGGTCAGATGATTTAAATACAGGATACGTATTGAATGATACCTAAGCGTTACGGGGGCGGGTCTATACTGCAGGCCAGTATGTCCAGCGTTGCGAGGGTTTGCCCGTGCCTGCTGCGTTTCTCGTCTGGTTGTTGCTTGTCAGCATTCCAGTTGGCGCCTCTACCTACCGGATCGCGATTATCGATCGCTTTTTTCCGCCGGCCGAGTTCTTCGCCTCGGAGCGGGAGAGGAAGTGCAGCTCTGGATGCATGGACTGCTCGACGCCGATAACGACCGCCGCAAGGAGCCGTATTACCACGGCGATCTTATCCGCCTGATCGCATCTCATCCCGATTTTATCTTTCTACTGTATCCGATCAGCGGCCACGGGCACGCACTGGAGTCGATCCTGCAGAACCTGCGGGAGTTGCGGGCCCGTCTACCGAGTCAGAACGTGGACGCCGTCCTGCTGGCCTGGGAGTCCTCGACCCTCGTCAGCGCCTTCGAGAAACCGCTGCGCCGGGAACGCAAGAGTCAGTACAAGGCGCAGTTGCAGGCCTGGGCCGGGCAGGGTAGCGACTGGAACAACACCCTGGCAATCATCGACCAACTGGAGGCGCTGGCCGAAAGCGGTGTTGCCGTGATCACCATTGCCGGTAACGGTGGGCGTGGCATGGTGAATACGTTTTCCTTCGCCAGGGGCGTGGTGACTGTCGGCGCGATCGAGGACGAACTCGGGGATTTCGTCAGCGACAACGCCCTGGTCGATCGTCACGAACAGGCGGCCTATTTTGCTCTCCGCGTCGACAGCGAGAACGGCGAGCCCAAGGGCTACGATCTCGACGGTGATGGCTGCACCGATATTCCGCTGTCTTCGCTGTCGGGCCATCGTGCCGGGCGGCAAGATTATCCCGCCCGATCCTGGCCGCCGCTCAAGGGATCCTCCTTTGCTGCGCCACGAGCCCTGAAAAAGATACTGCTGGAAGGGCGCAGTCAAAGAGGTTGCCGCTAGAGCGCAAATCCTGTTTCAAGGCCTCAGACCCTCAAAGGTGCCGATAACGCAATTTATCGGCACTTAGGTATAACTATATGATTTAATTGGTTTATAGATCCCAAAAACGGAACCGTCCCGATGTATGAAATGCCGCCGGTCATGCCGCTGTTCGATTCGATACGCCATGTGGAGTTCGGCAACCCCCACGTCAACCAGTACCTGGCGGAAGTCATGCTGGATGCCGTTCCGGATGCCGGTCTCGTCTACGAGTACGCGCTGGAGTGGCTGCTCGAACAGAAACACAGCGAGAACAACTACAAAACCTACCGGAGCGAGCTGACCACCTTTCTGCACTGGTGCTTCGACGTCGAGCGCATATCGGTAACCGATGCCGGCCGACGTCATCTGAGCCGCTATATCGACTACTGCATGCAGCCGCCGGCACAGCTGATCGCATTTCGCAACGTTGCCCAGTTCATCCACTCGAAACATCTCGATGAACGCCTGCCGAACCCGCTGTGGCGGCCTTTCCTGGGCAAGCGGATCGGCGGAGAAGAGCAGCCATACCGCATCACCGAGCGGGCGCTGAAGACCAAGCTGGCAATCCTGTCGTCTTTCTTCAGCTATCTGATTCACGAGGAATACACGGAACGAAATCCGGCGCTGATGCTGATAAAGAACGGCCGTTTCCGGGTCGGCCAGGCAGGCCCGCTGGACGATACCGAGGAGCTCAAGGCATTCACCGACCTGCAGTGGTCCTACGTGATGGCGGCTGCAGACCGCCTGGCGGCCCGAGATCCGGAGGAGCATGAGCGCACCCGGTTCCTGATTTGCCTGATGTACGGCTGCTATCTGCGCATCTCCGAAGTCTCTGCGAGGCCGGGTTTCGCGCCGGTCATGGGACAGTTCCGTCGCGACCGCAAAACCGGTGTCTGGGGGTACTTCGTGCCGATCAGCAAGGGTGGCAAAAAGCGCACCGTAGCGGTTTCCAGGCGTCTGCTGCAGGCGTTGAAGCGCTATCGGAGTCACCTGGGAATGAGCGAACTGCCGGCACCCAACGACAAGACGCCGCTTTTCGTACGCCACCGTGCTGCAGGACGCGGACGCGACGCGGGCATCCTCAACGCCAACCTTGGCATTCGCCAGTTGCGCGACGAGATCTCCAGCGTGATCGCCCAGGCCGCCGACCAGGCCGAACAAGACGGATTCAGCCAGGATGCCCGGGAAATGCGCACCATGACACCGCACAGCATTCGCCATACGGGCATCTCCCACGATATCAATTTCAACGGCCGGCCGCTGTCTCACGTCCAGGCTGACGCCGGACACGACAGTATCGAAACGACATCCCAATACCTCCACACCAGCCGGGCAGAACGACACGAGTCCGCCGCCAACAAGCCTCTGGATCGTCTTTCCGGCGACGAGTGAAAGTCGCGTATAGAAGCTTTGGCTGGTAAGCACCAGCCGGCTGTCAAACCCCTTTATTACGCCAATATCGTATTGCATATAATATATATTATGTTAAATACAGAATATGTCTTTGGAGTTGGCTGCCCCTGTGTTATTTCAAACTAAGGATGAGATCCGATCTCATCGCTATTTGATTTCGTCCAGACCACGCCTGCTCTAGGCTTTAGCGCTATCAGCGCTGCCTGGTCGAAACCCGATAATCAAGCTAACGATGAGATTCTGCGGTTCTGGCGCCTACCCGTGCGGAGAGTCGCGAAGAATTCGTTTTCGTGGGATAAGTACCGCGTAACGCAATGTAGCGCACGTTGCTGCCGACTGACTCGGCTCGACTATGAAGGTCCGTTGGTCCGTTGCCAGACAGCCTACGCTGGAAGCTGCTCGAGCAGCTTCAGCATCTCCTTGTGCGGCCACAGACATTCCGTCTCTTTCATGCCCTTGATGCGGCTCGGCCGTTCGGACAGCTTCGCCGACAACGAGTACGGACCGAGCGCCATGATGTCGCTGCCGTCCCAGGTGAACGATTCCAGGTCCTGTACCGCGACCCTCAGCGTGCCTTGCACGGATCGATCGCACTGGGTATCGAACGCCAGCGGTGTCAGGTATCTGGTCGTTCGTTCCACGAGCTCGCTCGGATACCCGAGCTTCATCATGCTGTTGACCAGCATGTCGTCGAACCAGCGATCGATCTGCTTGAGATCCTTCTGCGTCATGCCGATCAGCGCGACGGCATAGCGTGTCTGGTCATGGATAAAAAGCATGCAGTTGCGGCGCTGAATGACCACCAGGTTGGCATGCCAACCATCCAGCAAGCTGTCTTGTCGCGCTGGGCCATCAACAATCAGATGCCCTGCTTTCTTCAGTTTGTCAGCGAGCTTCCTGGTAACGTGAATTCTCACAAATTCAGCCAACTCATTGGTTATTGGAGACTTTTGACGACTGCATCAGCATGTCGAACACGACCCGAGCGAAGCCCTGGGCGATCTGCGGGCTGCTCAGAATCTGCATCATCTGATTCTGGTGCGCATCCGAACTGCCGAGAACGGCATCATCGATGGCCTGCGGGAACTCGCCCAGGAACGCCTGCTCAGGCGAGTTGTTCCGTATTTGCTGCATGACCCGCTCGTTCTCCCGTACCTTGTCGGTGATCGTTCGGGCGTAGTTGAGCATGTCGTCGTCCGTAAGGTTGTCGGTGACGAACAGCTCGTTGAGCCGTCTCAGGATGGTCGAAAGGAACTCCTCCTTCTTGTCCTTTGCCCTGGCGGTGCCCATCTCGTTGCCAGGCTCCAGCCCATATTCGCCAGCGTCGTCCTTCAGTTTCAGGTCCTGCTGACGAATCTTCGACAAGCGGTAGTGACTCAGCGTCACGTTACCCAGGTCGATCTCGTCGTCCTCGTCGATCTTCTCGCGCAGCATGGGTCTCAGGTGGCGGGCATAGAGACTGAGCTTTTCCAGTTCCTTGTCGTCGTAGTCGACAATCTGGGACATGAATTCGTAGAAGCGCACGTAGCTGCCGAGGTCTTTCTTGAAGATCTCCAGGGCATCCTTTTCCTGCTTGCACTCCCTGAAGCTGTTCTCGGCGTTCGCGATCAGTACGGCATCGCCCGAGGCCTTGCAACGCTCGAACATCTCTTTCGCTGTCTTGTAGGCTTCGGTGGCCGAGGCATAGCGTTTCTGCCAGCGTTCGACGGCGGGTTTGCAGATGTTGGCGATGGCGGCGTTGCTTTTGTTCGGAATGAAGAACGCCGTGCAGAACTGCTCTACTTCGCTCCAGGAGAAGATGCCCTGTGACTTGAGCTTCTCGAACAGGTCGTACACCCGATTGGGGTCGGAGACATCGGTGAGCTCCGCCGTTTGATAGTACGGCTGGAAGGCATCCAGAATGTCCTGCGGATCGTTGAAGAAGTCGAGCACGAAGGTGCCCGATTCCGCTTTACCTTGATAGGTGCGATTCAGCCGCGACAGGGTCTGTACGCACTCGACGCCAGCCAGCTTCTTGTCGACGTACATGGCGCACAGTTTGGGCTGGTCGAACCCCGTCTGGAACTTGTTGGCGACCAGCATCACTTGGTAGTCGTCGGTGTCGAAGGCCTTGCGCATATCGCGGCCCTTGAGGGCAGGATTCATATTGATCTCGGTGAACTTTTCGCCCAGCAGGCCCGCAACGTTCGGGTCGTTGTCGGAGAATTCGACTTCACCCGAGAAAGCGACCATCGCATGTATTTTCTGGTATTTCTTCTCGGCCACGTACTTGTCGAACGCCAGCTTGTAGCGCACGGCTTCCTTGCGCGAACTGGTCACGACCATCGCCTTGGCCTGGCCGCCCAGCAATCCCATGACGTTGTCCTTGAAGTGCTCGACGACCACCTGCACCTTCTGCGCGATGTTGTAGTCATGCAAGCGCACCCACTGGTTCAGTTTGACCTTGGCCTTTTTGGCGTCGACCTCGGCATCCTGCTCCCGCACCTTCTGCGCGAGCTGATAGGCCACCTTGTAGCTGGTGTAGTTCTTCAGCACATCGAGGATAAACCCTTCCTCGATCGCCTGGCGCATGCTGTAGACGTGCCAGGCTTCGGGCTTGTTCGTGCTCGAAGGCGGGCTGTCGGGATCAGGACAGCGACCAAACAGTTGCAGCGTTTTCGGCTTGGGGGTGGCCGTGAACGCAAAGAAGCTCAGGTTCTGCGAACCACGACGTGCCGCCACGGTGGCATCCAGCATATCTTCGGACGTCAGACCTTCCTGGTCTTCGTCGGCTTCCAGCATCAGGACTTCCTTGAGCTGACGTGCCGTGGAGCCTGACTGGGACGAGTGCGCCTCGTCCGCGATCACCGCGTAGTTGCGCTCCCTGAGACTGACGCTGTTCTCAATGGCCTTGAGCACGAACGGAAAGGTCTGGATGGTGACGATAATGATCGGCTGGGCGCTTTCCAGGGCGGTGGCGAGCTTTTCCGACTTGGAGCCTTCGCCCTCTTTGGTGTTGATCCGCCCTACTACACCGTCTGCGTGCTCGAACTGGTAGATGGTGTCCTGAAGCTGGTCATCCAGCACGGTACGGTCGGTGACGACGATGACCGAGTGGAACCGCTTGTCGCCCTGCTCATCATACAGCGACGCCAACTGGTGCGCGGTCCAGGCGATGGAGTTGGACTTGCCCGAGCCCGCGCTGTGCTGAATCAGGTATTTCTGGCCTGGGCCGTTTTCGCGGGCATCGCCCACCAGTTTGCTGACCACGTCCCACTGGTGATAACGGGGGAAGATCAGCGTCTCTTTCTTGGTTTTCTTGCCCTGCCAGTCCTCTTTCTCTTCGATCTGCAGATGAACAAAGCGGGCCAGAATGCGCAGGATATTGTCGGGGGCCAGCACCTCCTGCCAAAGGTAGGCGGTGGCGTATTCGTCAAGGTTCGCGGGCACATCGTTGCCTGCACCTCCCTCTTTCGTGCCCCTGTTGAACGGCAGGAAGAAGGTGTCGTTACCCTCCAGCCGAGTCGCCATATAGACCTCGTACTGGCTGACGGCAAAATGCACCAGCGCACCGCGCTTGAAAGTCAGCAGTGGCTCGGGTTTGTTAGTGGCTGGGTCCTTCGGCAGACGGGTCTGTTTGTACTGCTTAATCGCCCTTTCAACCGCCTGCTTGAATTCCGATTTCAGCTCCAGCGTGGCGATGGGCAGGCCATTCAGAAACAGCACCAGATCAATCCGCCACGCCTTCGCCTGCTTCCCCGTCAGTGCCAGATGTTCTGCTGTCGCGTAAGGACTGTAGACCAGCTCGGGCACCACGCGCAGACGGTTCTGCTGATAGCGGGCCAGCGTCTCGGGGTTCAGGTCGTGATCGGGCTTGAACTGACAGAGACGGAAACGGGTGCCGCGATCCTTCAGCTCATGACGCAGCACACCGAGCGTGCCGAAGGTGCGCAGCTCCTTGTTGGCGGCGTTCGGGTCCGCCTTGCTAACTTGGTTGGTGACCCGCTCCAGAAACGCCTTTTCAGGATCATTCGGATAGAGCTTGCAGTACTTCTGCCACTGCTCGGGCTGGGTCTCCTGCACAAAGCCGAGCAGATCGGGCTCATAGAGCGCCCGTTCGCGGTTGTAACCAGCAGGCTCACCCAGCAGCCAGCCGTTGTCCAGCAACTGCTCGATAATCTCGTTCTGGAAGACCGATTCTTTTGATTTGCTGGCGTAATTGCTCATATCCAACGTCCTTGTGGTTCTGTCAGGGTGTTGCGGCGGCAACTGTTACAGCAGCGGCAATCGGCGGCGCTTCAGGGGCAGATTGGGGTTTCCAATCACGCACGTCAATTTTTCCTGTAACGACTGAAGAAATTAACGCCCTTCTCTTCTCTTCCAAAAGGGTGATTGCCGACTCGCTCTTTCTGGTGGCTTTCTCGTATTTACTTTCAATACTTTGCAAATAACGGATCAGTTTTCTTTGCTCTTCAATGGGGGAGATTATTATTTTTAAATTCCCGATAACTTCGGAGTTCAACCCTGAAAGTATCGCGCCACGACGCTCACGCGATATTTGCTCTTGGATGTAGAAAGAGTTATGTAGCAAAAATGACAAAAGCTCTGGATTTAAAACATTGTTATTTAATCTTATCCTTATTGTATCAGAATCAATAATTCCTTTTATTTTAAGATCTCGAATAATTCTGGCTTTTCCAAGGCTACCCTTCCGCGTTATAACTATATCCCCGTTATGGAGATGATAGTTTTCCAATTGCTGGTATCGTTTTTCAGATATCCATCGGCTGCCTTTAGAGAAGTCGCCTGATATCGTATTCTCTTGACCATACACTTTATAGCCAGTCACTTCGTAGTCTAGATCTTTTAGCATCCCCCCAAATGGCCCCATTTGAATGCCAGTATGGTCAAAGGTGCAATGCTTTAAGGGTATTAGATCCCAATGCTCAGGCACTTCCCCCAACCACTCCACACCTGAATCTTTCATCGGCGCATTAGGGTTGAGGCCCTTGGTGACGGCATGACTGATCACCGCCTGACGCTTCTCTTTCAGCAGCTTGATCAGTTGCTGCTGCATATCGATCAGCGTGTCGATCTTGGCGGTTTCGTAATCGAGGAAGTTAGCGATTTTAGTCTGTTCCTCTTTAGGTGGAACGGGATATTCAATTTCATTAAATTCCTCAGTTGGTAATCGCCAGCGCCCAAGGTGAGCACTACCTTGTCCCAAATGGTAGAAAAGCTTTTGTTTGTACCCCATTTGGAGAAGGTATAAATAGTATTTTTTTCGAAAGCTATTTCATCTTTTATAGTGAAAACACGATAGTCAGGACTTGTGACACCAAGGTGCTTTGAGATATCAACAAAGCCAGTTAAAAGGTCCATGTGATTCATTGCAAAATCACCCACCTCAACCAATTGATATTTTGAGTAGTCCATTGAAAGCTGACCTTCGCCAGTCTCAATATCTTTGACTCGTATACCCTTCTGTGTGATTGATAAAACATCGAAACCAATAGTGCCTGCTATTCTTTTTTTAATATCGAATATCAGCTTAAGGCGATACAAACTCCAATGACTTGGAATAGAACCTAGCCACTCAATATGTGAGGATTTATAGTCTTGGTAGTCTAGATACTTCCTCATTACGAATGGACCTCACTTAGAAGCGCCATAATCTCAGCACTCACCTTATCCAAATCCGCATCAATCTCCTCCAGACTCCTCGGCGGCTGGTACACATAAAAATGCCGATTAAACGGAATCTCGTAACCGACTATACCGATCTCTCCGTCCTTGTCGTCACGCTTGTTGGCGTCGATCCAGGCGTCGGGAACATGGGGTACCACTTCGCGTTCGAAATACTCCTCGATCAGCGTCGCCACCCGTTTAGACGGGTCCAGCGGTACGTTCTCGTTATCACGCAGGTCGCCATCGGACTGGTATTCGACTACAGCGGGCTTGCCGTTGATGATGGTCTCGAACGCGCCGTATTTGGGTTGTGCCTCTTCCTTCAGCACCTTCTTGATGATCCGTTCGGCCTCGGGGTTCTTCCAACTGATGGCGTCCAGAAGCTGTTTTTTCTGTTTGGCATCCAGCTTGATGCCAGTGGCCTTCAACGCCTTTTTCAGCTCGTCTTCGAATCGGTTGAAGTCATCGCACTGGCCCGTAACGATGGCGCCCTCGCACATCTGCTGCACCAGTTGGCAGCGCAGCGCTTTGGCGTCATCGAGGAGAGCTTTCTGCTCGCGCCAGAGTTTGGGGCCGAGCAGGTCTTTGACCTGTTTCTCTTTCAACTCGGGGAAGTTGGCTTTCATCTCCACACGGATTTCTTTCTCCATCGCCGTGAGATCGCCATAGCTTGGGTCTGAGGCATGGTCGTTCCACTGATAGCCGAACTGCTCCCAGATCCACTGCATGGGGGCATTGAACGGTTTGGGCGCAAAACGCAGCGCGGCCAGACGCTCGTCATCCATCTGTACCGACAGGCGCAGGGGGCGCTCGATGGTGAGGCGGCGGTAGCCAAAATCGGTGGTGCTGAAGATCTTGGTCAGCGGCTGCCCATTGGTTGGATCAATTGCGCTGGCCTCATCGAAGGCACCGAATTCACGGGTGATGGTGCGGATATCGTGCTCGGTGAGGTATTTGCGCTTGGAACCCAGCGACTTGCGCATCTTGCTGCCAAGGTTCACCGCATTGATCAACTGTACTTTGCCCTTGCGCTCGGCGGGCTTTTTGTTCGAGAGCACCCAGACATAGGTGGCGATGCCTGTGTTGTAAAACATATCTGTGGGCAGCGCGACGATCGCTTCCAGCAGATCCGCTTCCAAGATGTAGCGACGGATCTCACTCTCGCCGCTGCCAGCGCCGCCTGTAAACAGCGGCGAACCATTAAGGATGATGCCGATACGGCCACCGCCTTCGATAACATCCGCCTGATTCGGGGTGCGGTCACGTAGCTTACTGATCAGGTGCATCAGGAACAGCAGAGAACCATCGGAAACACGGGGCAGGCCTGGGCCAAAGCGTCCATCGAAGCCTTTGATAGCGTGCTCGTCCTTGATCTCCTTCTCGACCTTCTTCCAATCCACACCAAACGGAGGATTGGAGAGCATGTAGTCGAACTTGTCGGCGTAGAGCTGATCGTTGGAGAGGGTGTTGCCGAGCTTGATGTTGTTGACCTCCTGCCCCTTGATCAGCATGTCCGCTTTGCAGATAGCATAGGACTCGGGATTCAGCTCCTGGCCAAACGCCCGAATCACCGCGTTGCTGTTCATCTGCAGCACATACTCCATACCGCTGGAGAGGAATCCGCCCGTGCCTGCCGTCGGATCGTAGATGGTGCGGATAATGCCCTCCTTGGTCAGGGCCTCGTCGTCTTCCATGAACACCAGTGACGTTGTCAGTCGCACGATGTCACGGGGCGTGAAGTGCTCACCTGCAGTATCGTTGGAGCTTTCGGCAAAACGGCGAATCAGTTCTTCGAACACCAGTCCCATTTCATGGTTTGAGATCCGCTGGGGACTGAGATCGGTATTGGCAAACTTCTGCACGACCTTGAACAGCAGGTTGGCATCGCTCAGGAGCCCCACGAACTCATCGAAGTGGAAGTACTCGAAGATCTCCCGTGCATCTTTCGAGAAACACCGAACGTAGTTCTCCAGGTTGTCCTTGATGCCCGACTCGCCCAATTTCGACAGGGACATCGGCGAGGTATTGAAAAAGCTCTGGCTCGTCGCCCTGAGAATTAGCTTCTCGGCGGCGTCTTCAGGCAGACTCATACCTTTGACTCGCTCATGTTCCGACAGAACCGCTTGCTTGTCTGCTTCCAGCGCGCACTCGAGGCGTCGTAGCAGCGTGAACGGCAGGATGACCCGTCCATACTGACTTTGCCTGAAATCCCCACGAAGAAGGTCGGCAACCGACCAGATGAACGCTGCCGTTTGCGAGAAGTTTTCCATTGATGCTTATGCCTTGTCCATGTCGGCAGGAGGATGTTGCGATGATGCGGTCCCTGCCTGATTCTGTTTGAAAATCAGTGTACTACATCAGCCCCGCTCGAAGGCAGAGAATGACGCCTCAACAGCATGATGCGGGCGCCCTGGCAGCAGTGATTCCGCCTGCCTGTGGCACCTGAGCCTCTTGGATGGCTTTCAGCGTTCTACCTGCCTGGTCCGACCATTCGATACGTCCATTGGCTGAGCGTCCCAGAATGATGCACGCTGCTTGTGACGGCGATGAGAAGCTGTAGTCTTGGGTAAACTTCAATGTGCCGTCGACATCTCCGATGACGCCAGCGGCTCTCAACTTTGCCCTGATCTGTGTGATTGTAACGGGGATAGAGGCCACCTCTGTTGGGCTGACATCGCTGCCTTCAAAGACCGTGAAGCCCTGGGACGACTCTGTCCCCGAGCCCTGTATCCCTTTGTTCGGTGCGCTGAGATACAGCCTGGATGCCGCCGAGACCCTCTTCACGGGCGGTTGCTCGAACGCGTGAATCCCCAGTACAGGTAGAATGCCGAGAATGTATTCGAGAAAGACCTCCATATCGGCCTGATCGGCCTCAGCCAGTGTCGGCCTTGAGGGTGTCTGAATGTTGTCCAGCGCCATCCGCTTGGCATCTTTGGCAATCTCGATCAGGCGATGCTCCAGGTACTGGACATGCGCCTTGTTCGGTTGCCCCGCTGACGATACAAAGAAGACTGCTCGAGTCCAAAAATCCTTCTTGGCGAAATGACTCTCCAGACGCGGCAGTACGGGGTCGCCTTCACCGATATAAAGCATATCGCTATCACCCACCTCTTCAGGCCCCAGAAGCAGATAGACGCCTGTTTGCTGAAACTCGTCCCTTTTCTTGACTTGAGGCAGGTGCGAACGCGGGAACAGCGGCGCTTTACCCACCCAGTTGGAGCATTCAACGAGGCGTAGCCCATCGGGATCACCATCGGCAACGAATATTCGGATTGAGAACGGAGATTGGGGCATAACACAGATCCTTGTTGTCTGCAGCGATCACGATTTAGTCGGAATTCCACTAAGGCTCCGTCTGTCACTGTTCTGGTATCGTCTTTTCATTCTGAACTATAACTATTTAGATAAACATATCCATGTTTTTTAAAGCGTTCTCAGCATGGTTTGAAATACGCAAATTAAAACCATAGTTATGATTTAAGACATCGTCTTGAGTAAGCTCATCAGCTATAACCCTAAGGGTAACAAGCTTAACGGAATTTTCATTTAACATCGGTATTGGAGCGGTCTTATATGTTGTTTTCATGCACGCAGTCTGTATTTGTGGTGGATTTTTAAGGTACTTTGATAGATTTTGTTGTAGCTGATCGAAATTATTGTATAGCTCTAACCAAACTAAGTGCTCATAGATCTGATTGCCGCTTATAAGCGGACAAATATTATCTTCAAGATAAAGCGACAAGATTCTTTCATCTACAACAGGAACATCCCCTAAATGTGACCCTACAAACATCCTGCCACTATTAGCAACGAAGCTTATAATTTTATATTCTCGCTCGTTATGATACTCCCAACTCATTATACTAAATACTTCACACAGATTGTTCTTTATGAAGTGAGCCTTTCTTTCCACTTGATCAAATGCTTTCAGCAACGTCTCCTTAGAGCGAAATTTGGAAATTGGGGAGTCTGATGTAACTATTGATTTAGCCTCTCCTACCAAAATCAAATCGCCGATACGTGCTATACAGTCTATTTCTTCTTGGCCACTCTTTACCTTTATTGTTTTGTTAGTGGCTGTTTCATAATCCGTTATTAGTTTGTTGTTTATAATGCTTTCGTTTATGCTTTGTAATATTGTATTTTCATAGATCTCTCCTTTGTCTTGCAAGTCTATATAAAGACTAACCATCCAATGTTCTACAACACGTTCAATAACTGGTGTGATTAATGCGCTTGTTAGTAATATGTATTCTGTTTTGGAGATGGATAGTATAGGATGGCACCAAATATCTTTTTTATCTTTAGTATCAAACTCAATAAAGTCTAATATTTTGATAATTTTTGCAAAGTTGTACCCCGTCGCCTCTTTTAATCCTTGTCGCAACTCAACCTTATTGACAGAAGGACAAAATGACTTGAGCTTGTTTGTAGTAAAAACCTCGTTATTTTCAGGGTAGCTTTCAGAGAGTTGGTATGAAAAAATCATGAGGCATCTAAATACATTAAGTGCCTCCTTAATTGAAAACCCTTTTGGTCTAAGATTTGTTATGATGTCGAACGGATAATGATCCCTCAGAGCTTGTTCGCTCGCCCTCCAATGAGTGTTCGATATTTGTACTTCGTGACTGAGTTTTTCTAAATTTATTTTTTTGATCTTTTTTAGTCTTTTATTCTTTTTTTGGAATATAGCTGTGTCACTTTTCGTTAGGTTATGAAGGTCGCCTTGTAAAATTATTGCAACTGATTGGCTTCCAAGCCTTTGTTTTCGAATACTGCTAGCAAGGTAACCTATTTCAAAGTCTGTCGGCTTTTGTATTATATAATATAATTTTTCATCCTGTTCTGACTCCAGTAATTCATAGTCACCCCATAACATAGCATGCCAATAACTTTCGTATATCCCGTATAACTGAGAGAGGTGTACTTCTCTAGAAATGAATTCGATAAGACTTATTGGTTCTCGTCCAGGAAGGATGTTAATTTCTTTGTTTTTCCGATCTTTACAAAAATATATTGCTTTTTCTATTAGATCAACACATCCGTCGGCTACTTCTTGAAGTGTCATTTCAGATTTGTTTGAATTATTATCTATGGTTACGCTAAAAATATTCTTATTATCATAACTTCCTCTCTTTTTTTCAAGTATAAATCTATCTCGGTTTGACATAGCAAAATAATATTTCATTAGTTCTTCATTGCTGGTTTTAGGCGCATTTTCTTTATATAGCCTCGCCAGCTCATCTCTTATCGATCCTAACGCATCAAATATTATTAATCCCGCTTTATAAAGATTTTTGCATTCCTCCGACTTCGACTCAGAGTTCTCCCAGAATTTAGTCCATTCTGATAACTTAAATCCTTTTTGAGTGGGCTGCTTCACTTTCCCTTTTTGAACAAGCTCTTTAAAACTTCTTTTCATTGGTTTTTAATGCCTATATGATTTATACGTGCAAATGTCGATCAATAGCAAGCACTGATACTCTACGTACGTTATTATGTTTTCGGCTATCGACGTGGGCGATTCAGCGAGAACCCTGCGAGTGCACGGTCTATGAAGTCGCCTCTACTCGGCTTGCGATTGCCATACGGCGTGGTGTCGGCTCTAGTTGAAAGCTCACGCATTAGCTCCTCCCTCGCCGTGGCTGCATAACTCGGTAGTCTTGGATGATAGAGCCATTCAAGGTTGGTTCGGTCACTGAAAATGTACTCATCGAGACGTTCTTTGAACGGCTGCTGACTTCGCTGCTTTTTGTTATAGAAGAGCTTCAATGTCTCTGTCAGATCAACCCGCAGCACACCTACACGTTCACCCTCAAGACCCTCAAGATTTCCGACTTCAATTTCATACTTTCTTTCTGGGTGATGGAACCCGATGATCAGAGGCACGCCGTGCACTAGTCCAAGGACATCGCCCTTCAGAGACTTCCAAGTGGCTTCAAGCTTGACGTCTTCCAGCACTGCGTCGGACGCCAATGTGACGGTCACATCCTTCGACAACCTGCCACCACTGATCGGATGCAACTCTTTCACAGTGTATACAAAGTCAGGCAGCGCTAGATCCAGTTGCTGCTTCTCGGCGAAAAGCTGCTTTGCCATCTGGGTGACGGAAACGTAGAAAGAGAACTTGCAGTCCTGTTTGGTCTCTTCCGATGTTCCCCGAGTGGCGTGAGCAAAGTGCCATTCATTGACATCGCCCTGGCGAGCAGTCAACGGCGTATCACAGGAGGGACAAATGCATTTGCACTTGCGTCCTCTTTCCACGTCGTGGACGTCAACGTACTCCTTTGTCTCGATGTGGAGCGCGAAGGGTACCTTGTTCATCGATGCCTCCTGCTTGACGCTATCCCAATGTCCTGTCGGCATACCATAGCTCGGTCGCTGTCCTTTCAACCTTCACGCGTTATTAAACCGTATTGATCCCGAAAATTACCGCAGCAGTTGGAGGCTCGGCGTAACCCTGCCTGAGAGCAGGCTCTGTCGCTTTACGGAACCGTTCGAATTCGATCGGTTGCTGTTTGAGCTTGCTGAGCAAGTCGCGATACCGCACGAGCTGTTTGTTCCCCATGCGCTTTAATCGCTCCGTCCTCAATGGCTGCAGCAGTGCCTGGAACGCATCAGCGAGACTCTCCAACAATCTGAAGTTACCTGTGTCGGGTGGATCGTCTAACAGACTACCAGGTACCCCTGGCAGCAGCACTTTGATCGAGTGATAGTAGTCGATCTTCTGCTGATCCTGCTCTTTCGCCGAGACTTGGAGCATATGGTTTACATATTGCGCCAGCACCTCAAGGACAGCGAGGCGGTTTCGACTGAGATTGATACCTGGATTGTCCCGTAGTCGCTCAACCAGTCGTTCCATTTGAGCCACGCTTGATTGAGTCGGTTTAAGGTCTCGGGTGTCTGGCCCTAGGTGTCCTTTCAGAAAGGCGACAATCTCATCGAGTTGAGCGGTCATTTTCTCCTCGTCCTCACTGATGAGGAGCCACCGTGCAGGCTGTTGATCTGTACCGCCCTGGCAAACAAACACCCACTGTGCGTCGTCTCTTGTTTCGACCAGGCTGACGCGTGACACCACCATCCCTGTCGCGGCTTTCATTTTATCTACCAGATGTTCTGGGATCAGGGCGCCCTCACCTGCAAACAGTGATCTCACCGCGTGGAACGCATCGCCAGATCCTGCCGAAATCTCGTCCAGTCTGTTACGTGCCAGCTTCTCGATGAGGTCTTGGCTAGTTGCCTCGGTCATCGACTCTAGATCGTCAGCACAATACTCGTCGGGCACTTCGAAGTTGGAACCTATCAGCCGTTTGGCATCTTGCAATCGGGTGATGAATTTCTGGTCGCGTTTAAGACGAAAGGCGTCAGCATCAAGTGGCCAATGCACCTCCGCTTTGCTGTGCGGCGAGTCCAACCGTTCGATACGGCCAATCCGCTGTTCGGCGATGCGAATGACAGAGGGACGATCCAGCATGATGAGACAGGAAGCAGACTGAAGGTTAACGCCCTCCGCCATCACGTTGGAACAGAGGGCGATATGAGCGCCCTCTTTGCCCTTAAGACCCATGATGTCACAGATCTCCGCCTTGCTTTTGGCGGTACTGCCGATTGCCAAGTGTACCTTGTGGCGTGGCTTCATCTTGCTCAGGAGACTACGAATCACTCGGAGTGCGGTAATTCGCTCCTCGAAGACCAGTAGTTTCTCGTGCCTGTGAGCGGCTTGCAGAATCTGTTGTGCTTTGGCTCGCTCTCGCGCAAGACTGAGCTGCTGTGTGAGACCCACAATCGCTTCGTAGAGTTTGATCTCGTTTTCGACTGTCTGTGCATAGACCTCTGGCGCTGTAAGGAATGATGGGAGCAGGTCGGGAGCCACCGCAGGCTCTGGCATTCTGCGGCAGTTTCGGCGGATTTTTTCGATCAATCCGACGTGGTCTGCGTTGTGGTCCAGGGATTCAAGTCGTGCCGCATTGCAGGCGGCATCGTGCCCTTGAATCACTTCCATCAGCACATATTTCGAAGCTCTCAACGCATGCATGACGGTATACGCCGCGAGGAAGCGCGCTGCATCCACGCGCCAGGTGACATAACGTTGCAGCGCTTCCCGATCGCTACCCAGATCAAAATCATCTTTGATGGGCTTGATGAGGTAGTTGATACCTGCAAGCTGGCTGGCGAGCTCGGCGATCTCCCTTGCGATCTGGCAATCAGCATCTGGCTCGTTGAGCGAATACACCAGGTTACTGATTTCAGGGTAGCTACAGTTCTGGTCTAGGGCGTTTTTATACGCATCTGGTTGCGCGGCGATATAGGACTTGAGTTGGCTGATGGTTCGACGCACGGTGAACTGCCTGATCTCGGCCGCCAGCTTGGCAGTCACTTTCGGGTCGAGCTGAGAGATCCGTTTGCGTCCTCCTAGATAGCCTTCAAGCTGCTTCAGCGTGTGATCATGCAGGTTATCCGCCCCCAGCAGATTGACGATGACAAGCAAATCACGGGCAGAACGATTGATAGGCGTCGCGGTGAAGAGCAACAGATCGCTAGCGACGCTCTCCAGCAGCGCCTGAGAACGATTTGACTTCAGGTTGTGATAGTTATGGGCCTCATCGACGAGAAGGATATCCCCCTGGGCCAGTATGCGCTCAATCCGCAGAGCGTCCTTCGATTTGCGCCCCAGCATACCGCTTGACCCAACTCGCACATTGGGCCCTGGCCGATCCACTTCTGCTACCCAGTTGTCGATGACGCTGGGCGGACAGACAATGCCACACATACTGCTGAGACGACCCATAGCGCGAGCACGTGCCGCAATCGCTTGGATCAGAAATGCCCCCATGCGCGTCTTGCCCGATCCCGTCGCATCGGCGATCAACACCGCACCCGTGTTATCCAGGATATAGAGCGCCTGTGCGATACCGTCCCTCTGACTAGGCCAGAGCCTTCCGCTCTCATGTTCCATGCTCAGCAGCAGATCAACCCACTCGCCCGACAATAACTCGTTACAGGCGCGCGCCAAGGCTTCTTGCCAGGTGACGACTTGCATCAGCTTCTCAATCAGGTCGGCAAGCCATTCATTGCAACACTCACCCGTTTCCCAGATGGCTTCGGCAAGATCCCATGTTTCCTGATGACGTTTTTTGTCCTTCGTACGATTGAAAACGACGTTGCCTTCGATCTGGTGATGGAGACCCGCGGCTGTATAGTTCGATGAACCAAGCAAAGTGTTGTCATCAGCACAGTAGAGCTTGGCATGCACGCCACGCTGGCCTCGAGCTGGCATTCGTACTTCTACATCATGAGCACGAAGTCTTCTAACCGCGATCTCGATTAATGGACATTGTTCAATGGACAGGCCCTTCTTGAGCCAGTAGTCACGCATTTCGTCGGGCACGGTACGGGTTTTCCGTTCGCGACTGACCGACTGGGGTTCGTTGCCGAAGTAAATCCGAACCTGTTGTTGATCAGGAAATGTCCTGGCAATCAGGTCGATGACTTTGTCGAGGCTCGCATAGCCAGAGACCAACAACAGGTGGCGAGACTGGTTGAACCAGCCCTTGATAGAGGCGAAGACTGTATGGTGTGTACGGTTTGTGGGAAACCGATCTTGGTCAGGCCACGCCATCGACTCATTCCCTGCTCGTGCTATACCCGTCGGGCAACATCCTGTCCCTGCTCAGCGCGAACTGCCCCTCAACGAGCAGTCATAGCCCGTGGTTGAATAGTTATCCCTTATTTGAATGCCGTCTTCAATCACCGACAGTCAATATATGGGTGATTTCTCGCGATTGTGCAACGATCAAGCAGAAAACGTAGCTTAAAATTCCGAAATTACCGTTTTTTCTACAGGTCTGAGATATGAGCTTGCGGACAGTGGCCGAACCCTCGACGGGGGCTTTTGGTGGATTCGCGACTCGCCTGAACGCTATACTGTATAGATATACAGTTTTATTAGGATTTTCTATGGTCGCCGTACTTCTAGGCCGATTTGGTGAGCCTCAAACACTCAAGATCCCTCTCTTCATGGAACGGGTGGCGGCAGGGTTTCCGTCACCAGCACAGGACTACATCGAGTGTAGCCTGGACCTCAATGAGCTATGCATCAAGCGTCCTGCCGCTACTTTCTTCGTTCGCGCAGAGGGCGAGTCAATGGTTGAGGCGGGAATCTTCTCGGGAGACATCTTGATCGTTGACCGCTCGCTCAACCCAGTGCACGGCGATATCGTCATCGCGAGTGTAGACGGCGAGTTCACGGTGAAACGGCTTTCTCTGCGGCCCTCACTGCGCTTGGAGGCCTCCAATACCTTGTATTCCCCCATCGAATTAAGCGATGAGTCCGAGCTCGAGATTTTCGGCGTCGTCACCAACGTCATTCACTCTCTGAGGTAGCCGATGATGACGCGTGTGTTTGCGCTGGTGGACTGCAACAATTTCTACGCCTCCTGCGAGCGGCTGTTTCGGCCAGACCTCAAGGCGAAGCCGATCGTCGTCCTGTCCAACAATGACGGTTGCGTCGTTGCTCGCTCCGCTGAAGCGAAAGCGCTTGGCATCAAGATGGGCGTGCCGTTCTTCCAGATTCAGGAGCTGGTACGAGTGCATGGTATCCAGGTGTTTTCATCAAACTACGCGCTCTATGGTGACATGTCCGCCCGCGTCATGAGTCTTCTGGAACAGATGGCGCTCAGGGTCGAGGTCTACTCAATCGATGAAGCCTTCCTGGATCTCAGTGGAGTGTCGGCCTGTATTGAGTTTGAGGCTTTCGGTCAACAGGTACGGTCCGAGGTACAGAAATGTACGGGTATCCATGTATGCGTCGGGATCGCGCCGACAAAGACCTTGGCTAAGCTCGCAAACCATGCGGCTAAACGCTATCCGAAAACGGGCGGCGTCGTGGATCTGACGGATCACGAACGACAGCGGAGACTGCTCGCGATCACGCCCGTCGACGAAGTTTGGGGCGTCGGGCGGCGGTTAGCTCCTCGCCTGAATGCCGTAGGGATTCGCACAGCTCTTGACCTGGCTGACGCGAATCCGAAAGGTCTTCGACAACAGTTCAGTGTCGTGCTCGAGCGGACCATTCGGGAGCTCAACGGTATTTCGTGTCTGGAGCTCGACGCCGTGCCTGCGTCAAAGCAACAGATCGTCTGTAGCCGTTCGTTCGGCGAGCGCGTCACTGACTATGACAACATGCATGCAGCGATCTGCAAGTACGTTGAACGCGCATGCGAAAAGCTCCGAGCCCAGCGATCGACCGCCAAGATGCTCAACGTTTTCGTTCGGACCAACCCCTTCAATGCCAACGAGCCGTATTACGCGAACAGCGCTAACATTGGGCTGCCAGAACCTTCCAGCGACACACGTGAATTCATAGAGGCGGCTGTTAGAGGATTACGGTCGATCTGGAAGCCTGGGTACCGCTACATGAAGGCGGGCGTGATGCTGAGCGACTTCTACGAGCCTGGCAACTTTCAGCCGTCCCTGTTTGAAGCGACTGCCCGTCAGCCAACTTCCGAGGCGCTGATGGCGACTTTGGATCAGATCAACCGAAGCGGTTTGGGCCAAGTTCGGTTCGGCGGGCAGAGCCGAGCGAACAACTGGACGATGAAGCGACAGCGGTTATCGCCCAGTTACACAACGCGTTGGCACCACCTACCTATCGTGCATCTTAAGTAAAAACCAGGGTGTGGAGATTTATAAAAAAGTGCTGGCGTTCAACTATATCTCATAGATTCGTGCATCGCGTATGCTAATATAAAATATTCGATATGGCTGTGCTTTACATTAATAATATGAGCGCCAGATGGGAATCCTGTCTCTTGGCGCTCATTCTTGCTTTTTCTTCAGTCCAAAGAACTTAAATACGATATTGCGTTTTCGGATTTCCACTCTTTTGCTATCGCTAGAGCAGTCCGCCCCAAGCTATCAGTCGCTTCGATGCAAGCTCCATGACTAACAAGGAGCTCTAAAGTGGATACATCATCAAGCTCAGCAGCAAGCATCAAAGGTGTAAACTTTTTCAGCTGTCCAATCTCGTATTGAATATTGGGGTTTGCTCCAAACTTCAATAGCTCCTTTAAAATATTTTTAAAAGACTCAATCGAAGTATGCTCCAAAAAGCGTCGAATGCAAAATTCAATGAAGGATTCTCCTATGAACCTCTGTACATCATGATCCGCTTCCTTCCGGCCTTCCTGGGAGTTCGCGAACATCAAACCGTTACCAAAACGTCGCGCAGCCTCAATATTTTCGATACTCGGTGTTTGGTTATAATATTTATCCTTAAGTTTGTAAGGATGGCGAACTAAATCTAGAAGGCTAATGCATTCTACTAACGGAGATGTGCCTTCGACTCCAGATATCTTGTTGACGTCTGCTCCAAGTTCAATAACCTTCTTGACGACTTTATATCGCCCCGTGTTCACGGCACACTTTAGCGGAGATAAGCGCCTTTTAACGGTAAGTGTGTTCAAGGTCTCAGCCTTGTGCGGATAACTTGCAATTGCATTAAAACAAGCATCCGACATTGAATTACTACCACCAAACGGGTCCATCTCATTAATAGCACATAAAATGGCAGAGTCCTCTGAAGAAGACAGTTCATCAACACTCGCGCCTGCGTTCAACAATGCCTCTACTTTTGCTACATCATTAAATTCTGAGAAAAATACCAATTGTGGCCATCGTTTACCTTCTATAATAATATATTTATTAGGTTTTGTAAGATTGAGTTCTCTCTCAATCTGGTCCATAGAAAGAAATATAGGTCCAAAGGAGGCTTTGAATTTTGTGGGCATCGTCTTGAACGA
The DNA here is from genome assembly GCF_042661465.1 of Marinobacterium aestuariivivens. Classification (NCBI taxonomy): domain Bacteria; kingdom Pseudomonadati; phylum Pseudomonadota; class Gammaproteobacteria; order Oceanospirillales; family Oceanospirillaceae; genus Marinobacterium; species Marinobacterium aestuariivivens. The sequence continues at coordinate 5,078,450 of NZ_JBHSWE010000001.1, forward strand.
GGGAAGGCGTTTTTCCTCAGGAAATCGCAAATTAAATCCATGCACCCAGTTTTTAATTTCCCAGTCCTCAATTATATCATTATTTGAACGACTCTTTTTATTTACTAAATCGGTATCAGAACGATAACTTGGGGCTTGTACAAAGCCAAACGAAATCAACTGATTTTTGATGGCTTTCATCCAAGGACGATCGCCTAAGTAAGCAGCAAGACAAAGTGCATCTGTCAAGATAACCTTCTGATTCTCGCCAGCACGATATAACGATTTAGTGACTGCTTCTTTATAAAAGGCTGCGCCCTTTTCAAGCTCCCCTTTAAGAACGCTGAAACGACCATCAAGCCAGTCAATATAGTACGTGGTGGTATTATCCCGATCAATCTCCGATGCCATCTGGCGTACAGCAGCCAATTGTTTTTCAAGTACACCTTCATCAATTACAATATCTTTATTGTATAACTGGTGATGGATGAGGATATTGAGATCTTTGTAGTCCTCAAGTCCAAGGCTGTTTTCGTACACGGCGATTGATAAGGCGGCACCTACATCAAACCCTGTTGGATCTTTCAGATGAAAACTGACAGGCCTGATGATATCAACTGTCTTGACCTCTCTAGAAACACGTTTACACCGCTCGACAGAAACGGCAGTAAGAAGCAGCATACAGTAGTGGGAATGATGCTCCTTTTTGTCTGCCTCAGACTCATGATAGGGCCAATTATTGACAAGTTCTGTAGTAAAATTATAGATGCCAGGCGCATCGGGAAGCGCCGCATTCGGCTCTTCGCTTCCGCGCGTCCATCGCTTAAACTTGTCTTTAGTATCTTTGTCTAATTTTTTGAATGCCTCCGTGTATTCTGGAACACACTTGGAGAAAACCGTATCCAGCGTTGCGACAGCAGATGAGCCGCCGTTAAAAACTAGTTCGCAAATTACTGGACTGTCGAACTCTTTGGTGAGATAAGTTACGCAAAAAGCAGCCCAAGCGCCGTAGTAGTTATCTATCAGTAAATCAAGAGCCTTCGCTCTCGACATGCCTTCAAGTGGAATATTTACGACAAGATTTGTATAGTGATTCAAGAGGTTATGCAGGCAGTCAAGCACGATATTGGAAAAGTGATGCCCCAAATACCTATTAAGTTGATTCTGAATATCTTCCAGATAGCGTCGCTCTAGCTTGTAGTTAAAGTCACCCTGAGCGAATCGATCAAGCTCTTTGTCTGGCTTTGAAAGACCCAACATTTTGTAAACGCATCGAATAATTTCGCCTTTCGTTGGGTACGCTGTCTGAAATTTAGAGTCGATGTTAGACATTATTACTTTCCCTGTCTGTTATAGCGCGATACTTCGCTTTTCAGGTTGTACAAGCTTCGACGATCGCTCGGTGTCTTTGGCAAGGTGACGTTACCACCGCGAGGTGACACTAGGCGATTATGCTTTGTAAGGCGTATAAATTGCCACCCTGAGCGCACCATGTGACGAACAAACTTATCAATATCTTTGTTGTTTGAATACTTAGGCATCATCAACGTCCTTCGCAACCCAAAAAGGGGTCGACACTTGGTGGGTTGCTGTTCATTACAGGCTGTTCTTGGAGGCAGCTTTTTGAGCACGGGACGGAAAACTACGCTTTAATACCTTTCCACCGACCTTCTTGGCTTCGATACTCTGAATAGCGGCAGCACGTTCAAGTGTCATAGGCTTCATTTTTTTACGCATTGTGGAACCCTCATATAGGTTATTTGCAGCTCATTCCGTGCTCTGTCGATTTCACTTCATAAGCCGTTCAATGTCGGCGGCGTGAAGACCGCAAAAAATGCGCTGGTGTATAAGTCATTGAAATATCGAGCTTTCGCATACTCACTGGTGCAGTCTGAGCTGATGACAACCACCACAGGACGACACGACCTTGCGAACTTCTATTTGGAGCTGGTCTATACACATCTCGGATAGCGCCAGGCCGTACTGGCCTGGCGACTGCCTGAGTTACTTGCTGTTCTTGGCCGCTGCCCTAGTGGCTCGAGCCGCAAAGCTACCCTTGCTCACCGTCCCACCGCACTTCTTGGCAGTAGCGCTCTGTACGGCGGCTGCACGTGCGGGCGTCATCGGGGTTGATTTCTTAGTCATTACAGTAATCCTCTTGTTGGTCAGATGCGTGTCCTCGGGGGACGAGCCCCATTACAGGAAAACGCTCGTGTAATCGCCACGGCGCAAGTGGCGCAAGAATCTCACGCTGACGTAACCTTTTGAATGTATTGAGTTAATTGATAGGCTGGGTGGTTGCATCGACCTGGCATCAAGTCGTGACTGCGTGGTGCCGTTATAGGTCTATGGGGAAAATGTTGGTTTCACTTTCTCTACGCAGCATAGTCTTCGGAGTTATTGTCAAATCTGGTGTACGGGATCAGGCAGCGTTCCTGTCTGACTGATCCTGTACTTGCTCGCCGTCCTTGAACTTCACGTTGTTGACCACGAGGGTCAGCAGATTAAATCCCTTGATCCGCTTCCAGTTCTTCTGTGCCGATTCCAGCAGCTTGTAGACCATCGCCAGCGTGGTCTCACGTGAGCCGCAGTTCCGGGCTCTCTTGGTCCGCAGCCGGGCGGTCGAGAACGTCGACTCGATCGGGTTGGTCGTCCGGATATGGACCCAGTGCTCTGCTGGGAAGTCGTAGAACGCCAGCAGTTCCTCCCGATCCTTGCGCAGCCGTTCCATGGCGCCGGGATACTTCGATTCGAAGCGCACCAGCGCCCGGTCAAACGCCTTGTACGCCTCGTCCCGCGTCTCTGCCATCCAGATCTCATGCAACGCCGCCTTCACCTTCGGCTGCACTGACTTCGGCAGCGCGGACAGGATGTTCGCGGTCTTGTGCACCCAGCAGCGCTGATGGCGGGTATCCGGATAGCACTTGGCCAGCGCCTTCCAGAAGCCCAGAGCATCGTCACCGATCGCCAGCTTCGGACTGGTCGTCAGGCCTCGGGCGCGCAGCCCCGACAGCAGTTCTGACCAGCTGGCTTCCGACTCTCGGTAGCCGTCCTCAACCGCAACCAACTCCTTGCGCCCGTGCTCCGTCACGCCGATGATCACCAGCAGACAGAGGCGGTCATCCATGCGCACGTTGCTGTACACGCCATCGGCCCACCAGTACACGTACCGGCTGCGGCTCAGGTCACGCTGGCACCAGTCCCGATGCTCATCGACCCAGTGTTGCTTCAACCGGCTGATCGTGTTCGCGGACAAGCCCTTGGCCTGATCACCGAGCAACGCGGCCAGCGCCTCCTGGTAATCGCCGGTGCTGACACCCTTCAGGTACAACCAAGGCAGTAGCTCCTCGACACTCCGGGCCCGTTTCAGGTACGGCGGCAACAAGGTGCTGTTGAAGCGAATCCCGGAACCGCTCCGATCCCGCACCTTCGGCACCTTGATCTCGACATCGCCGATACCGGTCTGGACGGTACGCTCCGGCAAATAGCCATTGCGCACCACAGCCTGACGACCATCCGGGAGCCGGTGTTCGGCATGCTGGGCCAGGAGCAGCTGAAGCTCGGCCTCGACGGCTTGTGCGATCAGCTCGCGCGCAACAGTTCGGTTAGTGGATCGGCTGCCTGTTCCTCTGGTTGTGAAAGAGCCTTCAGGGTAAAATCGGCCATGGCGTATCACCTTCTGTTGATTGAGATCTTGGTCGTGATCAATCAACAGGATACGCCATCCTCCCTATCTCCCCGTACACCAGAAATCACCATAACTCTCAGACGCTTCGGCAATGTTCTAAAGGCTCTGCCCTGGGGAGAGCGATCAACTATGCCCGTAAGCAGTGGGATAGCCTGACGCTGTATCTCAACGATGGTCGAGTCGAGATCGATAACAATGCCGCTGAACGTGCCATCCGTCCCTTGGCCTTGGGGCGGAAAAATCATCTTTTTGCCGGATCTGAGGATGGCGGGCATTACGGTGCGGCGCTCTACAGCATCATGGGTACAGCGAAGTTGAACGGTATCGATCCGAAAGCTTACCTGACAGCCGTACTGAAACGGATCAACAATACCAGGGCATCAGACGTCGAAAGCCTGCTCCCCTGGAACATCAACCTCGACGACTCACAGGTTGCTGAGGCCATCTAGGGTGTAAGCAGTCAACTCTTACCCATATTCGAGTATATCGAGGTGTTTTATAACCGGGTGCGGCTGCACTCCAGCAACGACTACATGAGTCCGGTGGACTATGAATCAGAGCTACGAGCAGCTGCTTGAAAATGTGTCCGGAAAACTGTTGCCAGATCACTTCTTTGTAACGTCAATTCTCACAAATGAAGACAAGGCATTGATTATTCAAATTATTTACGAACGCCTTTGCCGTAGCACACGGACCTTCTGCCTGCAGTTGGTTTTAATGGACCCTGCTGGCATTGTTCATCACCTGGTGTAGTTCATTGCTTGATTTCAGACACAGAAAGCACGGAAATAACCTTCTGGTGATGCCCACTCCAGACGTACCGGAAGTGCTGACCCTGCACCGGGATGGTGACCGCCTTGGGGCGAAACGCCGCAACGCACTCACCGCCATCATGACGGACACTGCGATACAGCAGGCCGTTGCTGCCGCTCTCTCTCAGCACTTTTGCAAAGGCCTGTGGCGCATCATATGAATCCGGATCGTACAGCTCTCCATACCCGACATCCCGTACATCATGCAGCTCCAATGCGACTTTGTTGATGTACTGCCGCATTGTCAGCTCGGTGTCGTGTTCCCGGGTAGCAGACAGGAATCGTTCACGGTGATAGACCGTTTCGGCAATTGCCGTTTCCAGGTCGCGGGCCCCGTAGTACACGCCGTAGCGCCCACCGGTGAAGCGACTGGGCAGACCTGTGTGCGTGAACGCAGCCATTACCGGCGTCGATCCCGGTCCTGCTATGCGCTCATCGGCAGGCACCAGGGTCAGGTCTCCCACTTCATCCCGTAGCCGGTCATTGGTCAGGGCTTCGATCGCATAGATGATTTCGAGGTCTTCGGGATCGGCAACGGTCTCGAACAGACCAATCGGCGGGAAGTGACTGGGAACCAGCCGATGAAGTCGTTCCCAGTCCGGCAATACCTGTTTTGGCTCCAAATCCATCATCAGCCTCGCATGGCATCCAGATAGCGACGTACGTCTGCCAGGTTGATGACACTGCCCTTGAGCATCACGCCCAATGCAGACTCTCCGCCAAAGTCGCGGTTCGGCTTCCTGGGCCAGGCATTTGCCTGATCTTCTGTCGGGAAGAGCAAGCGCAGCGCCTTGTAGATCCCCATCACATAGGAGATCCGCTCCAGCGTGTCCTTGGGGATGACGGGCCCGTCACCATTGCGCCACTTGTAGAAGGTTGAACGCGCAGGATCACCGAGCAAGGTCATCTCATCCTGGGATGAAAGCCCCCACTCCTTTGCGATATTGAAAAAGACCTTGAGGGCCGTGTTGGATACGACCTTCGGGTCTTTTTGATCCAGGATGTCTCTTGCTGCCAGCATGGCACGCCCCTCTTGCATAGCTGTCTACCAATCTTTCCTGATTATAGTCCCCACAGGGACGAAATACAAAACCAATCCACAAGAAAACAGGCAAGGATGTGTAGGTGTTCTAGTTGGTGCTACTTGGACGCTATGGACGGTGCCGCCACAATGCCCCCAAAGCGCACCTGGTTTAAATCGCCGGTGTACAGCTATTTCGCACCGGCTCCGCTAAACCTATTTACCCTGTGTCCGCTCCGGATGTGTCGCCACGAAATGCACCAGTACCTTGCGCAACGCATCCGCATGTTGGTGGTTACCCTGCCTCTGGGCTTTCTTGATGTCATCCAGAATGATGCTCTTGATCCGGCGTTCCTGCCGGTGCGTGATGAGGTACTGCCCCAATGCCATCGCTGCGATGGGTTCCAGGTGTTCGTGTTCGGCGATGGCTTCGATTTCCTCCTCCGACAATCCGCACATGTCGAGGCACTCTTGATAGGTCAACATTGTTTGCCTCCTTCAGCTGCTTCAAGGCGTCCTGAGCCTGACATTTCCCGTCCCTGCTATCAGTCTACGCGATGCAGACGAAGCGGGCCGTATATCTGGATTGACTTGTGTTCAAGAGGCTCGAGGGGTGGCTGCCACGTATCCAAGGTACAGGTTGGGTGGACCTGGCCCGCTTCGGATGGGCTTTGCCCCGCGGGCAGGAGAACAGGACAGTTGGCGATTACCGGTCTTTAAGCTGGTCTGCGAACGGATCCGATGAGGCCAACAACAGGCTCAACTGTTGCGCCTCCACCGGTCGGTGGAAGTAGTATCCCTGAACTAGCGGACACCCGGCTTGTTTCACGAATGCCATCTGCTCCCGGGTTTCCACCCCTTCTGCCACCACCGTCAACCCCAGATGCTGCGCGATTGAGATCACGGATCGAACAATGGCGATACTGTCCTTCCCCTGGGGCAAATCCTCGACAAACTCCCGGTCGATCTTCAAGGCGTCCACCGGAAATCGCTTGAGATAGCTCAGGCTGGAGTAGCCTGTCCCGAAGTCATCGAGGGATATCCGGATACCGGCATCGGAAAGCGTGTGGATGATCCTCCATGTCTCGTCCTGATCGTGCAGCAGTGCGGATTCTGTTATCTCTATTTCCAGGGATGCCGGCGCCATTTCGTGTGCATTCAGCGCGCTGGTGATCAACAGCGGCAGATTCCGCTGCCGGAACTGAAAGGGTGAAACATTGATGGCCATGCGTGGCGTAATTTGCGCCCCCAGGTCGGACACCCAGGCTTTGTGCTGTCGGCATGCTTCCGTTAATGCCCACTGGCCGATCGGCAATATCAGCCCCGACTCCTCCGCGATCGGAATAAACTCCGGAGGAGGGACCGGGCCGAACTCGGGGTCTGTCCAACGTATCAGAGCTTCCACCGCCACGATTTCGCCACTGCGCAGATCGACCTGGGGCTGATAGTGCAAAGCGAACTCCCCATGCTCAGTGGCTCGGCGCAACGCCCTTTCCATCCGAGTGCGCTGATGCATCTTCTCGCGCATCTTGGGGTCGAATAGCTCCAGGGTTTTGCCCCCACCTTGCTTGGCATGATGCATCGCCAGACTGGCACTTCGTTGTAACTGGTCGATATTGTCTCCATGCAGAGGCGAGACACTGACCCCTGCACTTGCGCCAATACAGAGGTCGTATCCCGAAACGGAATATGGCCCCTGGAAACAGGTAAAAATGCTCTGCACCGAATCGTTGAGCGCCTGCTGGTCACCTATGTCAGGTATGACGACAGCGAAATCGTCACCGGCAAGGCGCGCCACCAGGTTATCGGGTCCGGCGCACTCGGTTAGCCGCCGGGCTACGTCTCGCAGTAGCTGGTCACCTGCATCGCTGCCAAAGCCGTGGTTGATCTCGCGGAACCCGTCCAGGTTGATATGCATGATTCCCGTCATACGACCGTTATCTGCTCCACGAGCGATGGCCTGATGCAGATGCCGCATATACAGTGCCCGATTCGGCAATGAGGTCACCTCATCATACTTGGTGAGGTAGTCCAGCTGAGCTTCCACTTCGCGCCGCTTGCGCCTGTTTTCCGACTCCCGCAACTCACGAGGGATCGCCGCATGCAGGCGCTTCAAGCTGCCCTTGACGATATAGTCCTGTGCCCCTTCCTTGACGGCCTGGACCGCCTTGTCTTCCCCCAGGGTGCCGGACACAAAGATGAAGGGAATATCTGCATTGTGTTGCCGGACCAGTTTGAGCGCCTCCAAACCGTCAAAAGCAGGCATCGTGAAATCCGAGAATACAACCTGCCAACCCATCCGCACATCGTTGAGGGCTTCAATCAAGTCGGCCATATTATCGACGCAGCGGTAACACACCTTGTAGCCAATATGCTGAAGCTCGCGCACCAGCATGATCACGTCATCCTCGGTGTCCTCGATGATCAGTGCCACCAATGTCGACTTATCCATACCCATACCAAGTCCCTTTAAATTCACATCTCGGGGTCAACCGCTTTGCATGCACAGGTACCGCTGTGGTGAAGTCGCTATCGGACCGGTCTCAATGCAGACCGGCTGCTTAAATAGCTGCAGGCTATCAATAAACACCTCCCAATATCTAATCTCGCCTTTTTGGCAGACTATTCAATCGTTTCAGTGTATAAGGGTGTCGCCATTTCGCTACCGCAATACACAATTATTTCATGGCTTCGAAATATTGATCGCCGTGTATAAGCGTGAACAGAAACTCGAAGCCTCCCCTCTCCTTCTCCTTCTGCGACAAAGACCGCAACCCCGACCTCCAAGGCCATCGCGCCGGACGGCATTCAGCAAGGCTTGAAAGCCGGGATGGACGCGTGGATGGCACGGAACCGCCGGGCACACACCTCCGAACCCGCCATAGTCTTGAAGCGGTTACGCAGGACAGCATATAGAGCCTGGGTCACGTGCTACATAGCGAACTGGAAGGCGGCTGGTTCCTGCTGCAAGGTTTCGGTCACGCGCTCAGGGGGAAATTGCGTCATTGCCTGACCGACCTGCTGCGCCGGGTCGGTGAAGGCTATCAAACAGGGTGAGTTCCCAAAACCCCATTGTCGTATCATGCCGCAGGATATAGATATTGCCAGCCGGGTCGCTCACCTTAAAATAGGCATGCTCGGGGGCCAGCCATCGGTCGAGAATCTCGTTGACGTCGACAGGGCGCCGTCCGAGATATAAACGGCGCGGTTCCTGTTCTCCCTTATAGCCGGCATAACATTCGACACGAATATGCATGCGCTCCCCCAGTGTGCTCTGAACGTAAGACCGACGGGCGGCTGGAAAAGTGCAGCGGGCAAGTGGAGAGAACCGGAACCCGGTCAAACCCGGCCAGGAAGGCGTCCGCTGCCATTCCCGGTCGGGTACCGCGTCAGAACTGAAAGACCGTATTGCTATTGGTCTGACTGACGTTCTGGCTGTTGACCACAATGTTGAGCTGATTCGACACGTTGGTCAGGCTCTTCTTGTTGAACAGGTGTCCAGGCAGGATCACGGCCGGGCCATGGCCCTTCGGCCCGGGGCCGAAGTGATGTGCCTGCTTGTTGGCAAAGATCGCCATCCCGCCCCGCACCTGGGTCATGGCCTGGGCGTCCAGCTGATCGTTTTTGTCGAGGTCGTTGATGAGAAGTGACATGGTGAAGCTCCTGAGAATGGTGAGTGCCGCGGGGGCTCTCGCCCCTGGTTAATCCGACTGAGTCCGCCGGTTACATCGCCCACATGAGGGGGCGCCCTGGCTCACGGTGTTCGCGTTGCCCTGATATACACCGGCACTGCCGACCGCAATGTTGAGCTGTTCACTGATATTGGTCAGCTCCTTGATGTTGGTGAAGCTCGGACCGAAATAGGCAGGCTTGTACATGTAGCCGCCACGGACGCGGGTCAGGGCCTTGGAATCCAGGGTCTTGCTTTCGTGCAGGTCGTTGATGGCAATAGTCATGGCTGTATCTCCGGTTGTTCAGGTTGGTGAGAGCGGAAGTCACCGTTGTTGTTCGCTCTGACCGGTATACAGCGAACTCTGTGCCAATCTTGTATTTGCCATCCCATAAATCCATTAATGCCTTGTTCTAAATGGAAAAATATTTAGACGACAGCGGAAATGGTGAACCATGATCCCGGGTTTTCTCCCATGAAAGTTCCTTTATGGAAAACGTATTTTTCGACAGCTGTTGGCATATATCGAACAATTATCGATCACTGGCACAGTAATCGTTTTAAACCGGGATACTTTCGGCATTTGCAGCACAAACAAGAAGGTCTAGAACGCTTGTGCCCACTCGGGCAAGGGATCCATATGGAGGGTCCGCAGCCCTCCCCGTATGGTCAAAACAGGCAGAAAAGGCTGGTCCAGCCGGGAGTTGTCCAGGGCACGCACCTGGTCGCAGAGCGGGATGGCCAGGCGGACATGGTCCAGCATACGGGGGATCCGCGCGAGCACTTTCTCGTCGGGTACCCGGTGCCCGCCGTCGATGACGCGCTGCGCGATTCGCGCACGGTTCAGCGCACTATTGCCGACATGAATCACGACGAGGATGACCTGATAGCCGAAAGCTTTGGCCCGGGCAATGAAATCGATCTTGGACGGATGGGAAAATACGGTTTCGAAACAGAAGCTGTCACCGCTTTCCAGGTGCTCATTGCGCAGGTTTTCGGCAAGTTTTGCCGCTTGGTAGCTCATGGCCTCGGGGTTGTCCGGATACAGGTCCCGGGCAATCAGGTCGGCGTTGATGAACGGCATGCCGAGTGGTTTCAGAACCCGATCGTAAAAGGTGCTCTTGCCTGCGCCGTTGCCGCCGACCAGCATCCACAACTGCTTCATGCTTGCCGGGGCTCGAAGCGACCCTCTTTGAACTCACCGACAACGACCCTTCCATCAGGGTGCACCTGTTCCAGAAGACCGGTATGTTCGCGGGATGCCTGATATCGAAGGCTGCCACTGGCAATGGCTTCCTGCAGGGCACCGGACCGGCGCTGCTGATCCAGGGTGGCGAACAGGGCGTCGGGATCGATCGTGACGGGTTGTGTCTTCTCTACCGCCAGTTTCGCCAGACCCGCCTGGACCTCCAGCAGGGTTTCCGGCGTAATGACCCGGGCCACCTTCCGCCCCAGGTCCGCCCAGTACTCTATCTGCTCGGCGGCACTGCGATGCAGGGTGCTGCCCGCCAGGGCGGCCGCTTCCATCAGGCCGCTGTCCAGTCTTACGGGTGAGGACGCTTTAGCCATGGCATGACCTCTTCGGGCTGGTTGAGATGTCCGAAATTGTAGCAGACTGCTACAAAATAGGCATCCTTCTCCAGGCCCTGCTGCCATATCAGGCCTACAGAGTCCCGGTGCCATGCATCTTCTCGGCACTGCGCCGATGTCCTTTATCCGGATGTTCCCCTGTCACGTTCAGGATGCGTCGCGAGGAAGTGTTTCAGCACCTTGCGCAGGGCCTCGGCGTGCCGCTGGTTCCCCTTGTCCTCCGCCCGCTGGATGTCATCCAGTATGATGCGCTTGATCCGACTTTCTTCCTGATGAGTGACCAGGTACTGTCCCAGCGCCATCGCAATGATCGGCTCCAGATGTTCATGTTCGGCGATGGCCTCGATTTCGTCCTCCGAAAGGCCACACAAATCGAGGCATTCCTGATAGGTCAACATGATTGAAGTCCCCTCTCCTTTGCTTGAAAGGGCATCCCGGGCCCGAAGTACGTCTCTCCCTGCTCTTTGAGTGTAACCAAAGGAAATGACGGAGTTTTGAGCCTGATCATTGATTGGGTAACAAGTTGGCGATCCGGCTGCCCTGCGATTCAGGTCCATTGGCCGGCGAACCTGGCCCGCTGCCGTCAGGGCGCCGCCTGGCAGCGTTCGGCAATCTCCTGTGCAGCGGCGCGCAACGTTTCGAGGTGGCGAGCGGCAAAGTCGCTCTCGCTGAGATAGTCCCTGACCCAGAGGAGGTTGAGGCAGGCCTGGACCCGGCCTGCGAAGATGACGGGCACCGCGATCGCCCTCAACCCGTCGTCCGGACGGCTTTCCCCGTAATAGTCGGGATGGCGGACGCCGTACCCCTGCCTTCGGGTCTGTTCGATCATGCGCCTTATGCCTTCCTCGGTCATCACTTCGGGGCTTTGCTCCAGTGCCCGCGCAATCAGCAGCTCCCGCTCATCATCCGGGCAGTAGGCCAGATAGGCCCTGGCAGCGGCCGACAGCAGCATGCTGACCTGGGTACTGAGCTTGCCGCGGTAGAGCGAAATCGGGCTGCAGGAGCGCGAACTTTCGACGATGCGCATGCCCGTACCGACACGCACGAAGAGGTCGGAGGGCCAGCGAACCTGGTCGGTCAGGCGTCGCATCACCGGTGCCGCGATGTCGCACAGGCGCCAGCTGTGGCGCGGGAGTTCGTAGTCGGTTTCGAGGGGCAGCAATACCGCGGAACGGTAAAGACCATCGGCCAGGCTTTTGCGGACCAGCCGCTGCTCGACCAGGGTGGTCAATAGCCTTCTGACCGTCGTTTTCGGCAGGTCGACGGCGCGCGCCAGTTGACTGAGCGTGGCGCCATCGAGCTGGTCGAGGGCTTTCAGCAGCTGGATGCCGCGCTCGAGGGAACGGCTGGTTTCGGCATCCGACATCGGTTACCTCACAGACGTGGATCGGTCGAGGCCGCCGCCGGTTGGACGGCCCTACTCGAAAACATCCAGATCGCTGGCCAATACGACCTTGCCGTCATAGGCGGCCTGCACCTCGGACAGCGCTGTCTCGATCGGCGCACTGTAGTGAAGAATATGGGTCAGCACCAGCAGCCCCGGCTTGGCTTTATTGGCGAGACGCGCCAGTTCGCTGGTGCGGGTATGCGCCGCCGCATGGTATTGCTGCCAGTTCTCCGGCAGTTTAGACCAGCCTGCCTCGCTGATCACCTCGTGCACCAGGATATCGGCGCCCTTCGCCACCTCCGCCAGGGTATCGCTGTAGGTGGTATCGCCGGAAATCACCACCGTCTTGTCCGGGGTGGTCACACGATAGGCGAAGGACGGCTCGATATCGCCATGATTGACGTCGAATGCCTCGATCGTGACCTCGCCGTCCTGAATTTTCCAGCCACCCTTGTCGAACTCGTGGGTCTTGACCTGATAGAAGGTCGGGTTCTTGACCGGCTGCAGGCCGCTGGTACGCAGCTCGATATCGCGCTGCATCATGTCGTAATAGCCCTGCGTCATCGCATCCAGGCCCGAAGGGCCGTAGACACTCAGCTGATCGGTTCGACGCCACCAGTAGGTCGAGGCCAGCACCGGGTAGTCGAGGACATGGTCGCTGTGCAGGTGGGTGATGAAAAGGTGCTTGATGTTGGTCGGATACAGCGCTTCGATGCCCTTTTTCTGCGCGGCTTCAATCGCCCGGCGCACCATCCCGGCTCCGCTGTCGAACACATAGGCCTCGCCGTTGTAGATCACGGCAGTCGAGGGACCCGAGCGGTCCGCATCCGGCACCGGGGTACCGGTGCCGAGCATCACCACCTGCGTATCGGCCTGCACCGAGGCAACGCCAACGGCAATGCCGAGCAGGCCAGCGCGAACAAGGCGTGAAATCAGTTTTTTCGGGTTCATGGCTGTCATTCCTTATTGTTGTTGATGTCACCGGGACGCCCCCGTACTGCCTCTGGCAAGGGTACGAACGCTGTTGGTTTCACAATAAGGAACGCAGGCAGGCGTTAAAACTGTTTACTGCTGTCTGGTGCGCCAGGCGGAACAGATTGGTCGTACGATCGAGTACCGGGGTATTCGTTCCTGCCCCGGCCATGCCAGCCAATCCCCGTAAAATGCAGCCGGACTACCACCGCGTAGCCGCTGTAGCCGGCGGCGGCGCCGATCATGTTGTCGCTGCATCAGCGACCGGGATAGTAGTCGATCTCCCGGCTATCCGGCTGCATGCCGACCTTTTTCCAGTCCGACAGCTTCTCGACTACCCGCACCGGCTGGATCAGGGGCGGGCGGATGCTGCGCGACTCGATCTCCGTCCGCTTCAGCTCACCCGCTTCGACGGCGGCCATCAGGTTTTGCCGTGCAGCGGCCGGCAGTTGTTCGGGCGGTATGTGCGCCAGGCAGGGATTGGCGTGGTCGAGCGCCACGCCATTGACCAGCCCGCGCTGCACCTGCAGCGAATAGTCGAGCGGTCGCATCGGCGGTGACGACACCGGCGGATCGGCCGGCACGCAGAAATCGGGCGGTGTCGTCATCTGGCCGAAGGGCTCGCTGCCGGAGAGGTTCCGGAACCAGTGCTGCTGCTGCAGCGCGCTGCAGCTGTTGTCCGGCAGCAGGCGCGCCGCCGTATAGGCACCGACGGACGAGGTCGCGCCGTCCCGCACCTGGGCCGTCGAATGACAGCTCATGCAGGCGGATTGCGGATTGTCGACCGGTCCGTTCAGGCGTCCATGCAGGCCGACATGATCGTTGAACGGGGCCGGCACGGCGGGGTTGATCCAGGTCTGGTCGAGGTCCGGATCACCCTCGAAGGTCACGTCCGGATCGTTGCCCCAGGCCAGTCCGACCGGCGTCAGGTTGTACCAGCGCTGATCGGGTGTCGCGGCCGGCAGGGACTCGTCGTAGACGAAGGTCGCGAACACCCAACCGGTCTCGGTGGCGCGCGGATCCTTTACGGCCACGTCCATCTGGATCAGCCGCACCTCGAAGGTGCCGTTCGAATTCGACAGCGGATCCTGTATCTGCCAGGCCGGTGCATGGGCCAGCGGGTCCGGCCCGGTGATGGCGGCCGGATCGTATTCGGCGAACAGGATCTTCACCACCAGAGTGCCGTCGATGAACTGGGATGCGGCCGCGTTGGCGTTGCTCGGTTCGGGATCGTCGAAGACCTGGCCGATGGTATAGCCTCCGAGACGGTTGTAGAGGCCGATACCGAAGGCGCCCACATCCGACGTCAGCCAGGGCTGCTCCGAGGCGCGCAGTGACCGTTCCCGGGTAAGGCCATGGCGCGGCTCGCGCGGAAAGAAGCCCGACGTCATCATCGGCACATGGAACCAGTGCTTCTTGCCGAGTGTCTGGTTCTGCGGCACGAAATCGTGCGGCACCAGGTCCGACAGTGCATAGTCCTTCAGCGCCTCGAGGTACTGCAGGCGCTCGGCCGGTTCCTGGAAATCGAAACTGAGCCAGGGCGCACTGCTGAAGGGGCTCGGGGGTTCCAGCCGGTCAGCTCGCCCTCGTCGTTGAACTGGGGCACCCCCAGCGGGTAGCCCTGGGCGAGCTGGAAGGTGGAACTGCCGGCCGGCGGCGCCGCCCGCGCGATCCAGTCCGGAAACCAGCCGGAGCACTGCACCGAATAGTCGTTGCCGGGGCCGCCGTCTTCGCCGGTGGTATCGGTGACGGGCTCGTCGAAGGTGGGTCGGCAGCCCAGAGCCGCCGCGACGGCTGTGCCGAGCGCCAGGCTCAGCAGGGTCCGGTTCATCCTATGGTAATCCATCGTCCCTCCGAAGGTACGCGCTGATCGTTGATGATGAACAGCAGGTAGTGCCCCGGCGGCGCGACATTGCCGTCGGGCGGTGCATCCACCTGCAGGCTGCCGGCGCCGGCACTGAAGGAGCATTCGACGACGCGCTGAGTCATGTTGAAGCCATGGGTCACGGCCCCGGGGAACAGCAGATGCACGGTCAGGATGTCGTCGGCATCGGCGCTGTCGACGCCGAAGGTGCCGCCGTAGGCGACGTTCGCCGGGGCATTGTCGATCACCGGCCGCGGCTGATCGAAGTAGCCGGGCCGGTAGCGCTCGAAGACGCTCGAATTCGGGTCGCCGCCGACCAGCACGCTGCCATCGGCGAGCAGAATCGCCGCCGAGTGGTAGCCCCGGTGGTAGGTCATGACCGGGCCGAGTGTGAAGCCGGCCATCGGGCTTTCGGAATCGAGCAGCTCCACCGGGCCGCCACCGGGAACCGCATTGGCGCCGCCGACGACCAGCACCCGTCCGTCCGGCAGCAGCACGGAGTTGACCTGCTCGGCGCGTTCCTGGTTGAGATTGGGCAGGCTCTGCCAGGCCGGCATCGGCTCGGACAGGTCGATGAGTTCGGCGGTATTCCGAGCCGGTACCGTATTGCCGCCCAGGACCAGGACCCGAGGCGCGTAATCCGGTGGCCGCAGCGGCAGCAGCACCGAGGTCCCCTTCTCTCCGCCGGTGCTGCGGTTGCCGGCGATGGTCGGGAAGGTCTCGAGGCCGCCGATCGGCTCGATAGTGAAGCGATGGGGCGGATCGTGGGGGCCGGCAATGAACAGGCGCCCGTCGGGCAGCAAGTAGGTCCAGGGATAGTACTGGTGATGGTCCATCTGCGGCGGAAACGCCGCCGGTGCGCTCCGGTGCCGGTACCGGCATTCCAGATCTCGAGGGACTTGGACGCCGAGCCGTAGAGGGTGGCGATGCGCCCGTCGGCCAGCGTCAACGTCGAGGCGTAAAAGCGCGCCTCGTCGGTGGAGCCGGTCTGCTGCCACTGTTCGCTTGCGGGATCGAACAGGAAGGCGTTGACGTAGTTGGCGCCGGGACCTGCAAAACCACCGTGGCCGAGCACGCGCCCGTCGGCCACGAACGCATGGGCCGCAGACCAGAGATCCGACAGCGACGCATCCATGCCGGGCAGTGCCGCCGGTTGCGGAGCCGGTGCGGTCACCGCAGGTCCTGCCGGGTCGTAGAGCCGTGACTGGTCGGGCCGGGTGTAGCCCCAGTACAGCACCTTGCCGGTGTTGGGCAGCAGGCAGGCATGCATGAAGGTCACTTCCGGGTCGAGCGCAAGCTCTTCCCAAGTGCCGGGGCCGAGCTTGCTGCAACGACCCATTTCAACCTCGGGAATCGGATTCGAGTCGTCGAACAGCTGAATACGGCCATCGTCCAGCAGGCTCTGCTGCATCGCTTCGGTCAGCCAGACATCCTGGTAGGCGCGAACCACCGCGATCATGCCGTTCTTCATGTGGTGTTGCACATGGCAGTGCACCAGGAAGTCCCCCATCAGGCGCACCTTGTTTGCCTCCGGGGGCCGTTTCGATGGTGGCTGAATGGCCGCGACATCGTCCGGCAACAGCAGCACCGGCGGTGCGACGGCATCGACCGTGAAGGACTCGGCCGGCCCCAGGGAGCGGACGTCGAGATTCTCGCCGGCCAGGCTCCAGCGCATGTCGTGGGGGTGGAAGTTGTGCCACTCGTGGCCGAAATCCAGGTTGAATACGTACCAGCGGATCCGCTGGCCGCTGCGTGCGACGATCGTTGGCGTATTGCCGACGAACCCCCGTCCGTTGATGCAGTGGGTCGCGATCGCGGCCCTCTTTCGAGGTGACGGTGTGGTGCTGCATGCTGAGGTTGTTCCAGGTCAGGGTGCCGCCCGGCGCGATATCGACCGTGTCCGGGTAGAACCCCATGGCCGGGGCATCGAGGATATTGACCGTGGCCACCGCCGGCGCGCCCGAAACCACGTTGACCGTACCGGTCATCATCGGGTGGAAGGCGCAGAAATAGTCGTAGCTGCCGGCATCGTCGAACACCCGGGCGAAGGTGCCGGCCCCGTTCTCCTCCAGGTCGCCGCTGTCGAACAGGGGCTTGGCCTCGTCGCTGACCATCTGGTGCAGGAAAAAGGGAACGTGCAGCGTTTTCCAGTCGGGTCGCGGCCAGAAATGAAGGCGCAGGTCGCGTATCAGCCACTCGCGCAGATCCTCGTACTGGTGCTCGAGGATCAGTGCCTGGCGCCGGGTCAGGCGTGCGCGGGTCGGCCGGCGAACGGCACAGTTCGCGACGGGCCTGGGGCCGGGAAGCGCGAGGCGCCGGTGGACCAGCTCCTCGAAATGATCGGGCAGCGGAATCGGAATCGGGAACCGGAAAGGCCGCTTGCGGATGATGATCGCGCCAAAGAGACCCAGCTTGAAGCCATGGCTGGGGCTGGGCGAGGTGTGGTCGTGAAACGGCCAGGCACCGATCATCTCTTCGCGCACCTCGTAGCGGTAGCTCCAGGACTGCCCCGGGCAGATCTCGTCGGAACGACGCCCGTCCGCCGACTGGGTCCCCATGGGCCAGGCGCCGTCGGAATCGATGCCGTATTCGATTCCGTGGATATGGAACGAATGCGGCCGGATGTCCGCGTTGTGCACATGGATGCGCAGACTGTCGCCGACATAGGCGTAGAGCACGCAGCCCGGTACCCGATGGTTCCAGACCGGCTCGTTGATATCGGCGTTGATGATCTTGGTGGTTTTCGGAATCAGATAGCCGGCATCCAGGTACTCGCGGTAGACGACCGCCCTCAGCGCGCGGGCTTCGCGCTCGGCGTCGGGTATCACGCCCAGCGGGTGGCCCATGTTGTACATGCCGTCACGCTTGTACTGGAGGGTGGTATGGCAAAAGGGTCCGGCTCGACCGGACTGTAGTCCTCGATTGCCTCGATCCGGAGATAGATATTGCGTTCAGCCATGGACGCCTCCCCTGCGAATCATCCTGAGCGTTGGGGATACAATCCCGGCGCCCCGTCCTGAGGGCGGCGTTCCGTCGGGATTCCGGTGGGAAGTAAGGCGGGCTCTTCCTGTGTGCTTAAAGGGTATAGATTCGGAACGCTTCGAATTCAAACAAACGTTTAGTTGAAATCGCTATTACTTCAGTACCCACGATAATATCGGCCAAGGCGGGCAGGGAAGATTGGGCTCGACAGGGGACGACGATCCCTGGCAGGCGGGTGGCTAATCCCCCGCCACCACCGGGTTGCGCAGAATGCCGAGCTTCTCGACCTCGCACTCGACGATATCGCCGGGCTTCAGATACCAGGCATGGGGATCCTCGTGGAAGACGGCGCATCCGCTCGGTGTGCCGGAACTGATCAGGTCGCCGCCAACATAGCCCTGGCCCGAATAGTAAGCGACGATTTCCGGCATGCTGCGGCACAGGCGGGCCGTGGACGAGTGCTGGCGGATTTCACCGTTGACCCTGAGCGTCATCTCGAGGTTGCCGACATCGCCGATCTCGTCGCAGGTGACGATGCAGGGCCCGATCGGGCAGAAAGTGTCCAGTGCCTTGCTGTAGCCGTAGCTGCGGTTCGGAAATTCGGTCGCCTGGATGTCGCGCGCCGTTACATCGTTGAAGATCAGGTAGCCGCCGATCGCCTTTTCCGCCTCTGCCGGCGACAGGTCCCTGTGCCTGACGCCCTTGATCACGGCACAGATCTCCAGCTCGTAATCGAGCTCGCGGGTCAGGTGGTGCGGATAGCGGATCGCCTCGTCCGGCCCGATGCAGGCCGTGGTGTTCTGGTAGAAGCCGATCCAGGGCTTCTCGGCCTCGTATTTGAAACCCGCCTCGCCCATTTCGTCGATATGTTCGAGGAAGTTGCCGGCGGTATGCCAGAGCTTGGCCGGCTGGATCGGCGCCAGCAGTCTGACCTCGTCGCGACCGAACACCAGCTTTTCACCGTTGACGCCCCGCCGTTGCGGATCCCGCCTTTCGATGGCAAAGGCCTCGGCCGCCCGGGCCGCATCCAGGCTGCGGTCGCCGCCGGCGAAGAGTTCGCGCATGTCGGCCGGCACCAGGGCATCCGCCATCGGCTGGGGGCGTGGATCCCCGTTCACCTGGAGTGCGTAAGCCGCGTAGGCGTAGTTCAGGTCCACGACCTTCTCGCCCTCGGTATCCACGAACAGCGAGCCGACGCGCCTGACGCCAACAGGGTTTAGAAAAGTGACGAGCTTCATTCGGGGGCCTCGAATAATGCGGCGTTCCGGTCAGCGCGCCTCGGTGCCGGTTCTGGGACGCCTGTGGTTGTTGTTATTAAGAATAGAATCACGTAATTAGTAATTATTTGTAAGCGCGCTGTCAACCGTCGGACTCAGAATAGGCCCGGCGAAGCGGCCTGTCCCGCCAGGGATGGCAATGGTGTTCGTTCCTTCGCGCTAGCGTGCAGATCCCGGCCTCTGGTTGAAATTTGGCCACAAATCGTGCAAAATATGACCACTTTTTTGGGGAGCAGACATGCCTTATCAATCGATCGAACGAACCGTCGAACAACTTTTTGATCTTCATTTCAAATCCCGTTTTCCAGCTGAATCCCAGAGTGAACCCCCGAATCCTGAAGTTCATCTTCTGCTGGGGGATACCTGTTACGATTTGTCTGAAACCCTCTCATCCGTCCAGGCAAGGCTGGCCAGCAGCACCCGGGAGCCCGGTCTGCTGCCGGATCATCTCGATGCATCCGATGTGGCCCTGGGACTGGCGTCCAACTGGCTCGCCCGGGTTGTCAGTGAAGTTCAACCGGATGCCGTGGCGGTTTTCAGGCACGGCGATACGCCGCGGCAGGTGAGCTATACCCTGCAATGCCGGGGCAACGGGGTCACTACGCGACACACCGAAACGGCCAGCACCAATGCCGCCGGACAGACCGACTTCAGTGCCGGGGTACATGAATCGCTGGAGCACGATCAGGTCGACTGCGCGTTTCGTGATCTCTACGCCATAGATTCCCCGCACCGCCCCTTCCAGCACCGTATCGAGCTGCTGGAGCAGCATGCGCGGTCTGTTACGGCGCACATCCTGCAACAGTCCGCCTAGCTTGCCCGTTTTGCTGCCGTCGAAGTTCCTCGTCCCGGCGCTGCCGGGCTGAGGCCCCCGGCGTGAAAATCTTCCCGGTGTTTGACGACAGATATTTCGGGTATCATTGCGAGCTCGATTAAACTCGTTGAATTTCTGGAGAAAATTGCGTGAACACCGATATCCTCAAAGCTGTTGCCGCCATCAAGCAATCTGTTTTGAGCGACTGGGAGCAATTGAGCGCCGCTGGACAAAATTATGTGTACGATGACTATGTCCAGACAGCCAACGACAAGGTCGAACGGGTTCTGCACGACACCCTGATGCAGATGTACGATGTCTACGGCACCAAATACGTCGTACTCCAGGCCTTCATGCAGCTCGACGGCCTGCTGTCGATGGAACTGGCCGACATCCTGCCCGCCCGCGGCGACCTGGAGCACCTGTGCTTCAATGAACTGCTGCATATCCTGCTGCTGAACTACATCATGGATGACCTCGTTGCGATCGGCGAAGATCGTCGTTATTTCAATGCCGACGACGAAGGCATGGGTAGCAGTCACGGGATGAAACCCGGTCAGCGGCATCACTGAGCCGCGCGGATGGACAAGGCCGCTGTCTTTTGATGCCGGCGCGGCCAAACCGGTCCGAACCGGCACCCTTCGTGCCGGAAAAAATATTAAGTTTTTGTTAAAGCGTTGATTTCGCGTCCAAGCCCGACTATTCCTGTCTGGTGTATATACAAGCGATGTACATTCCGGCCCTTTTGTTTGCTGTATGAGTCGTTGACCGGTTGCCGAAACGCTGGTGCGAAACCATGGAAAAACGCAATAGAGCAAAGAAAAACAGCCAGCTGGTGATTCGTATCAACGACGAAGAGCGCGACCGCTTTGTCGCGCTCTGCGAGGAGATGGACACCAGTGCCGCACGCGAGGTACGTCGGTTTATACGCCTATTTCTGGCAAGGCACGAGTCTGTTACCAGCAAGCAGTAACGGCCAGCGGACCAGCCGCCGGAACCGTCACGAAAACAGCAGGAGCGCATCCGTATGGCCAAGGTCAAGACAATCAAGAAGGATATCAAGGCACGCAAGGCGAAAATCGCCAAGCACGAAGGTAAACTCAAGAAACTGAAAAAGTTGCTCAAGAAAGCGTCCTAGGTACCGCTGGACGGGAGTGGCCCGGAGCCGGTGCCACTCCCCTGCTTCACACCAGGTGCAACCCTCCCCTCACATCTGACCGGTTTGGCTGACCTTTCCATCGATACACGCCTATCTTCATTTAGTTGTCATCTGCGCCGAGATAAACAGCGGTAGAATCTTCTCAGTTTGGACAGCCAGGGCAGACCACAAAATGAAGTTCAGCAAGACACAGAAAGCATTTGTGATCGAGTGGATCGAAAAACAGTTTGCATCCGATCAGTTGTTTCCCTGCGACTGCGCCGCCCAGGTCGATGGTGAACCCCATATCTGCACCGCTCACATGAAGGCCTACAAGGCCTGGAGCCGCACCCCGCACAAGCGCTCTCATATCCGGGACTGGATCGACGACTGGATGAACCCGGCGGAGCAACAGGCGCTGGAGGGTGCGCTGAAGAAACAGGCCCTGCGGTGCGGCGAACAGATCGAGTGAGGCCCCCTACTCCGTTTCCTGTCATCCTCGACCATACTCTAGGGCAACGTTGCGAAAACGGAGCCGGTCGTGAATCTTCTCCTTTATAGATCAACAAGCTTCCGTCTTGCCCTGGCTGTCAAAGGTTTGTCCTGATGAAATCCCGGGCCGAGATCGTCGACGAGAACTTCCGGCACCGCATTCTGGCCGGTGACCTGCCCTCGCCCAGAGTTCAATTGACACTGGACGAGTCGGGCCTCGATGCGGACAGGCTGTTGCAGCTGTTCGACAGCCAGTTGCTCAGTCGCCAGTTGGATCTCTGTTCTCGGCGGCTGCAGGCCCGGGGTGAATCCTTCTATACCATCGGCAGTGCCGGCCACGAGGGCAATGCCGCGGTGGCCGAGGCATTCAGACCCGGCGATATCGCATTTCTGCATTATCGGGATGCCGCCTTTATGATCCAGCGCGCCCGCCAGCTCGAAGGGGAGGATCCGCTGCGGGACCTGCTGCTCTCCTTTACCGCCTCGCGTGACGACCCGATCGCGGGCGGACGGCACAAGGTACTGGGCAGTAAAAGCCTGCTGATCCCGCCCCAGACCAGTACGGTCGCCTCCCATCTGCCCAAGGCGCTGGGCGCGGCCTACAGCATTCCGCTGGCGCGCCGGCTCGGGCTCGGGGGCCCTCTGGCTCACAATAGCGTGGTGATCTGCAGTTTCGGCGATGCCTCTGCCAACCATTCGACGGCACTCGGAGCGATCAACAGCGCCAGCTGGGCCGCGTACCAGCAGGTCCCCCTGCCGCTGGTGATGGTTTGCGAGGACAACGACATCGGCATCTCGACGCCGACACCGCAAGGCTGGATCAGGGCCGCGTTCGGCAACCGTCCGGGCCTCGCCTACCTGTCGTGCGACGGCCTGAACCTGCTCGATAGCTATCGCACGGCACGGGAAGCCGCGAGGCTTGCGCGGGTTCACCACCGTCCGGTCTTTCTGCACCTGAGCTGCGTCCGCCTGCTGGGCCATGCCGGCTCCGATGCCGAAAGCGCCTATCGCACCAGCCAGGAGATCGAGGCGATCGAAGCACGGGATCCGCTGCTGTACTCGGCCCGGTTGCTGATCGACGAAGGCCTGTTGCGCCCGGACCAGGTCCTGGATCGTTACCTTGACTGTGGCGACGAGGTCGAGCGAGTGGCCCGGCAGGTCGTCGAGCGGCCGAAGCTGAAGAGCGCGGTCGAGGTCATGGCCAGCCTGATACCCCCACGCCGCGACGCGGCACCGGTGCAGCCCCTGGATGACGATGCGCGACAGACGCTCTTCGCCCGCGAACAGGTGTTGATGCGCGAACCCCAGCCCATGGCACGGTTGCTGAACTGGACGCTGGCGGAGCTGATGGCGATGCATCCCGAGATCATTTTGATGGGCGAGGACATCGGTCCCAAGGGCGGGGTCTACAACGTCACCGGCAAGCTCAGCGAGAAATTCGGCCGTCACCGCGTGATCAATACGCTGCTCGACGAGCAGAGCATACTGGGGCTCGCGATCGGTGCGGCCCATAACGGTTTCGTGCCGATTCCGGAGATCCAGTTTCTCGCCTATGTCCACAATGCCGAGGACCAGATCCGCGGCGAGGCGGCGACGCTGCCGTTCTTTTCGTGCGGCCAGTACAGCAATCCGATGGTGATCCGCATCGCCGGTCTCGGTTATCAGCGCGGTTTCGGCGGTCATTTCCATAACGACAACAGCCTGGCGGTGTTTCGCGACATTCCCGGTCTGATCCTGGCCTGCCCGAGCAACGGTCGGGATGCGGTTGCGATGCTGCGCGAAAGCATCCGGCTTGCCCGCGAAGAGCAGCGGGTGGTGGTGTTCGTCGAACCGATCGCGCTCTACATGACCCGGGATCTGCACGAGGCCGGCGATGGCCTCTGGAGTTTCGACTACCGCTCCGCCGACCGGCTGCCGGCGCTGTCCTTCGGGCAGCCGGCGGTGGTGGGCGATGGCCGGGAGCTGGCGATCCTGAGCTACGGCAACGGCTATTACCTGAGCTGCCAGGCGGCCCGGGTACTCGAGCGCGAGCATAGCGTCCGGCTGCGGCTGGTCGACCTGCGCTGGCTGGTACCGCTGAACGAGGCCGCCATCCTCGATGCGATCCGCGACTGCAAGCGGGTGCTGATCGTCGACGAATGCCGGCGCAGCGGCTCTGTCAGCGAAGCCCTGATGACACTGGTCGCCGAGCGGATGGCGCCGATGCCGGCCCTGAAACGGCTCTGCGCCGAGGACAGCTTTATCGCGCTGGGACCGGCCTATGCCGCCACCCTGCCGTCGAAGGACGGCATCGTCGCCGCGGCGCTTGAGCTGTTGCAATAGCCAGGCGACGGGGCTTGGCCGTTGCGTAGACGCTGCGGACCCGAAGGGCACTTCCCCGGTGCGAATGCTTTAATTCCGAGCCAAACCTGTTCGCAGCTCCCACAGCGAATCAGGCCTCCAGCAGACCCTCGAGGTGCTGTTCGACCGAACGGCCCAGCGCCTGGAGACTGTAGCCGCCCTCGAGCACCGAGACGATTCGCCCGCCGGCGGAAGGCTTCGATGCATCGACGATCAGGTCGGTGATCCAGCGAAAATCCGCATCCTCCAGCCGCAGCTGCGCCAGCGGGTCCTCGCGGTGGGCGTCGAAGCCGGCGGAAACGAAAATGATGTCCGGCCGGTGACGGCGCAGCGCCGGCAGCCAGTCGGCTTCGACCGCGAGGCGAAATTCATCGCTGGCGGTACCGGCCGGCAATGGCGTATGCACGATATTCGGGCGGCGGATATCCTGGTAGCGGAACGGATAGAAGGGATACTGGAAACTGGAGCAGACCAGCACTTCCGGCCTGTCCTGAAAGATGTCGACGGTACCGTTGCCGTGATGGACATCGAAATCCAGCACCGCGACGCGCTCGGCGCCGCCTTCCCTCAGCGCCCACTCGACGCCGACGGCGACATTGTTGAACAGGCAGAAGCCCATGGCACGTTCCTGTTCGGCATGATGCCCGGGCGGCCGGATGGCACAGAAGGCGTTGTCGACCTGGCCTGCCAGCACCCGTTTCGCGGCCTGCACCACGGCGCCGGCCGCCAGATGAGCCGCGCCGAGGCTGTGGGGGTTCAAAGCCGTGTCGGGATCGGCCCAGGCGAGGCCATGGCTCGGCAGCAGCGCTTCGATCTCGCGCACGAACTCCCGGCCATGCGTCCAATACAGCAGCTCAACCTCGACCGGCGTCGCCAGCTGTATATCGAGGCGCTGGCGCAGATCCGATGCATCGAGTTGCCGCTCTATAGCCTGCAGGCGCTGCGGGCTCTCCGGATGTCCTGCGCCCATTTCATGCAGCTGGCAGTCGGGGTGGCTGATAAAGGCGGTGGTCATAATATCAAGGTTACGGGTTACGGGTTACGGGTTACGGGCAGCTTAACGCCTGTCCTTGAGTCTAGTCGCTTGCCTTTGGTTGGGTGGCCACCAGCAGCCGGCCGTTTTCGACACGGACCTCGAAGCGCAGCAGGTCCTCGAAGGCTGGCGGTTTCAGTACCTCACCGGTCCGGAGGTTGAAGCAGGCGCCGTGACGCGGACAGGTGACCCGGTCACCCTCGATCAGTCCGCCGCCCAGTTCCCCGCCGTCGTGCGGGCAGAGGTTCTCCACGGCATGGAAGGTACCGTCGACATTGACCACCAGCACGCTGTAGTCGGGCAGCCCGGCGACCAGGTGCTCGCCGGGTGCCAGGGTGCGGGCCTCGCCCAGATCCTGCCAGTCCATCTCGCTCATTCCTTACAATAACCCCAGTTTCAACCGTGCGGCCTCCGACATCCGGCTCTGATCCCAGGGCGGATCGAACACCAGATGCACATCGACCTCGCGGACATCGGGCAGCCGTAGCAGTCGCTGCCGCACCTCGGCCACCAGCACCGCCCCCATGCCACACCCCGGTGCGGTCAGGGTCATGTCGATGTCGACCCGAACGTGCCCGTCGGGCAGCGGCTCGACGTCACAGCGATAGACCAGGCCCAGCTCGAGAATATCCACCGGGATCTCCGGATCGTAACAGCTGCGGAGCACCCGCTTCACCGCCGTTCCGCTATCGTCACCGGGCCGGATCCACACCGGGGGCCGGCGGCGATCAGTCCCAGCGCATCGGCGTCGGCGCCGTCGATACGGGCCGTGGCGCCGTCGGCCTCGACGGTGTAATGACCGCCGAGCGACTGCACGATACCGACTTCGGTGCCCTCGGTAAGCCGGATGATACGGCCGGACGGGATCGCTATGGCATCGCAGTCTCGGGTGAGCCTCAGCCTGGTACGTTCCGTCATCCGGGTGCTACTCCGTACTGACCGGGTCGTCGGCTTCGTGCGGCTCCAGTGCCGACAGGAGCGCATGCCAGGACAGGGTCGCGCATTTGACCCGGCTCGGAAACTCCCGCACCCCGGCCAGCACCCGCAGCTTGCCAAGCTGGCTGTCGTCGGCCAGCGCCTCGCCGTGCAGCATGCGCTGGAGGGCATCGACCAGTGCCCGCGCCTCGGGCCCGGTCATGCCCCTGACCGTTTCGGTCAGCAGCGAAGCCGAGGCCATCGAGATGGCGCAGCCCTGGCCCTGAAAGGCGACATCGTCGATCCGGCCATCGTCGGACAGATGGATGCAGAGTTCCAGCTGATCGCCGCAGATGGGATTGTAGCCCTCCCGGCAGCGACCGGCACCGTCAAGCCGGCGGAAATTGCGCGGATGACGGCCATGGTCGATGATCACCTCCTGATAGAGTTCGCGCAGTTCCGGGTCCATCTCAGCGGCCTCCCGCCGGACGGCCAAAGAGCCGCACCACCTCGTGCAGGCCCTCGACCAGGCGGTCGATATCGTCGCCGGTGTTGTAGAGCCCGAGTGAGGCCCGGACGGTACCGGGGATCCGGTAGTGGCTCATCAGCGGCATGGCGCAGTGGTGGCCGGCACGGACCGCGACACCGAAGCGATCGAGCACCGTGGCGATATCGTGGGGATGGGCCTGTTCCATCACGAACGACAGTATGCCGGTCTTGTGCCGCGCCGTGCCGACAAGACGCAGCCCAGGGATCGAGAGCACCGCCTCGGTCGCATGGCCCAGCAGCCGCTGTTCATAAGCCCCGATTGCCGCCAGTCCCGCCGACTCGAGGTAATCGATGGCGGCGCCGAGACCGATGGCGCCGGCGATATGGGGCGTGCCGGCCTCGAAGCGATGGGGCGGCGCCGGAACTCGCTGTCGGTCAAGCTGACCCGGGTGATCATTTCGCCACCGCCCTGCCAGGGATCCATCGCTTCCAGCAGTGCCAGGCGGCCGTAGAGCACGCCGATACCGGTCGGGCCATAGACCTTGTGACCGGAAAAGGCATAGAAGTCGGCGCCGAGCTGCTGTACGTCGATACGCAGATGGGGCGCAGCCTGGGCGCCGTCGATCAGCACCGGGATGCCCTTGGCATGCGCCCTGGCGACCAGGTCCTGTACCGGATTGACGGTCCCCAGGGCATTTGAGACATGGGTCAGGGCCAGCAGTCGCGTACGCGGACCGAGCAGCGCCTCGGCGGCGCCGAGGTCCAGTTCACCGTGCGGCAGCAGTGGAATCGCCTGCAGCCGCGCGCCGGTCTGCCGGCACAGCAGTTGCCAGGGCACAATATTGGAGTGGTGCTCCATGACGCTGATCAGGATCTCGTCGCCGGGCCCGAGGTGCGGCCGGAACCCGGCCTGGGCCACCAGGTTGATCGCCTCGGTGGTGCCGCGCACGAAAACGATCTCCTCGCGCTGCCCGGCATTGATGAAAGCCTTCACCCGGTCCCGCGCCTTCTCGTAAGCGGCCGTTGCCTCTTCGCTGAGGCAATGCACGCCGCGATGGACATTGGCATTGAAGTGGCTGTAGTAGTGCTGCAGGCAGTCGAGCACCGGCTGCGGCTTCTGCGTCGTGGCGGCATTGTCGAGATAGACCAGCGGCCGGCCGTGGACCTGGCGCGCGAGAATCGGGAAGTCGGCCCGCAGGGCCTGCGGGTCGAAGCTCTGGGGCAATTGTAGCTTCATGGCGATCCGCTCCCGCCCGGCAGGCGTTCCAGAGCCTGCTCGATCAGCGTTTGCAGATACTCCTGCAGCGTGCCGGAAGGCACCCGCTGCAGTGACTCCCGGGCGAAAGCGAAGGTCAGCAAACGGGTCGCCAGTTGCGCCGACAGGCCGCGGCTGCGCAGATAGAAGAGCGCATCCTCGTCGAGATAGCCGACGGTGGCGCCATGGGAGCATTTGACGTCATCGGCCTCGATCTGCAGCTCGGGCTTGGTATCCATCTCGGCGCCTTCGGACAGCAGCAGGTTGCGGTTGATCTGGCGGGCATCGCTGCGCTGGGCACCGGGATGCACCACCGCCAGACCGTTGAAGACACCGCGGGCATGGTCCCAGAGGATGCCCTTGTAGAACTGGTCGCTACGCCCCCGGGTGCCAGGTGATCGACCCGGAGATGGTTGTCCAGATGCTGATGCCCGCCCAGCAGGTAGAGCCCGTCGAGCTGTGCTTCGGCCCCCTCGCCGCCCAACCGGACCTGCAGGTCGTTGCGGCACAGGGCGCCGCCGAGGTTGAGGCTGAATGTCCGGTAGCGGCTGCCGGGGGCCTGCTCGACATGGATGCCGGCAAACTGCTGTGCCCTGTCGCCTTCGCGCACCAGGCGGCCATGGAACAGCTTCGCCCCTCGCCCAGGCGAATCTCACAAAGCAAATCGGTGAGATGCGGCGCTTCACCCTGTCCGGTCGACTCCTCGATCAGCAGCGCTTCGCTGCCGGCTTCGAGCACGATCAGCAGGCGCGGGAAAGCGGCCGCGGGCGCCTCTTCCGGAGCGCCTTCGAAGCGGCAATGGATCGGCTGCTCCATGCGGGTACCGGCCGCCAGCCAGAGCAGCAGGCCGTCATCGAAGCGACTGGCATTGAGGGCGGCAAAGGGATGACCGTCGAGCCGGGCGATTTGCCCGAGATGAGATTGCAGCAGCGGGCGCTCCGTGGTCAGGGCCTCATGAAGCGACAGCAGCTTGACACCCGGCGGCAGCGGCATCCGCCGGGACTGCCGGGCGCAGTAACGTCCGCCCCTGAACAGCAGCAGATGACCGCCCAGGGGGTATCCGCCGGCTGCGCCCCCTCATCGGGGACACCGTCCCGTCCGATCATGAAGCCGCGCGCGGGCAGGTCGTCCAGGCGGGTATATTTCCAGGCTTCCACATGGGGCTCCGGCAGGCCGGCCGCTTCGAACAGACGCCAGGCCTGGCGCCGCTGTTCCTGCAGCCAGGGCCAGCCAGCCGCCGGCAGTCGCGACCAGTCCGGACATTCGCCCAGGCGCTCAGTCATGGCCGGTCTCTCCCGGCACGGCCCGCCCGTACCCGGACTGCTCGAGTTCGAGCGCCAGCTCAGGCCCGCCGGAGCGGCCGATGCGACCGTCCTGCAGTACATGAACGAAGTCGGGCCTGACATGGTCGAGCAGGCGCTGATAATGGGTCACCAGGATCAGTGCCCGATCCTCGCGCCTGAAGGCGTTGATGCCCGCCGCGATACGCTTCAGCGCATCGATGTCGAGGCCGGAATCGGTTTCGTCGAGAATCGCCAGTTGCGGCTCCAGCACCAGCATCTGCAGGATCTCGTTGCTCTTCTTCTCGCCGCCGGAAAAGCCCTCGTTGACGCCCCGGTACAGCAGCGCCTCGTCCATCTGCATCTGCTGCATCCGCGCCTTTACCGTATCGAGAAACTCCAGTGCATCGAGTTCGCTTTCTGCGCGCTGCTTGCGCAGACTGTTGAGGGCGCTCTTGAGAAACTGGATATTGCTGACACCCGGAATCTCGACCGGGTACTGGAAGGCGAGAAAGAGCCCCGCCGCGGCGCGCTGCTCCACATCCAGCGCCAGCAGATCCCGGCCGCGATAGCGTACCTCCCCACCCTTGACGTCGTAGCCCGGATGACCCACCAGGACATGGGCAAGGGTGCTCTTGCCGGAGCCGTTGGGCCCCATGATGGTATGCACCTCACCGGCGTCGATCTCGAGATCCAGGCCGCGGAGAATCGATTTGCCCTCGACCTCGACGCAGAGGCCGCGGATCGACAGCAGAGGCTCAGCCATTGCGCACCTCCCGCCGCCGCGCGCTCCAGGGACGGAACTTTTCGAGCCAGCGCAGCAGCCAGCGGATGAACGCCAGCAGCAGTTCCAGCAGGCCGGGCTTTCGCGTCCACAGAGTCATCGCGTTCTCCCTAGCCGATTGCGCCTTCGAGGCTGACTTCCATCAGCGCCCGGGCTTCGACGGCGAACTCCATCGGCAACTTCTGGAACACCTCCCGACAGAATCCGTTGACCAGCAGCGAGACCGCCGCCTCCGCATCGATGCCGCGCTGGCGGCAGTAGTACAGCTGCTCATCACTGATCTTCGACGTGGTGGCCTCGTGTTCGACCCGGGCGTCGGGACGCAGCACTTCGATATAGGGCAGCGTATGGGCGCCGCAGCGATCGCCCAGCAACAGCGAGTCGCACTGGCTGTAGTTACGCGCATCGACCGCCCTGCGCCCGACCTTGACCAGGCCGCGGTAGGTATTCTGGCCCTGGCCGGCCGAGATGCCCTTCGACAGGATCGTGCTGCGGGTATGTTTGCCCAGGTGAACCATCTTGGTGCCGGTGTCGGCCTGCTGGTAGTTGTGGGTCAGCGCCACCGAATGGAACTCGCCCACCGAATAGTCGCCCTTGAGGATCACGCTCGGGTACTTCCAGGTGATCGCCGAGCCGGTCTCGACCTGGGTCCAGGATATCTTGCTGTGATGACCGGCGCAGAGCCCGCGCTTGGTGACGAAGTTGTAGATGCCGCCCCGGCCCTGCTCGTCGCCGGGATACCAGTTCTGCACCGTCGAATACTTGATCTGGGCATTATCCAGCGCGATCAGTTCGACCACCGCCGCATGCAGCTGGTGCTCGTCGCGCATCGGCGCGGTACAGCCCTCGAGGTAGGAGACCGAGGCGCCGTCTTCGGCAACGATCAGGGTGCGCTCGAACTGCCCGGTACCGGCGGCGTTGATGCGAAAATAGGTCGACAGTTCCATCGGGCACCTGACGCCGGCCGGGATGTAACAGAAGGAGCCGTCGCTGAACACCGCCGCATTCAGCGCGGCATAGAAATTGTCGGTCCAGGGCACCACCGTGCCCATGTGGCGGCGCACCAGTTCCGGGTGCTTCTGCACCGCCTCTGAGAAGGAGCAGAAGATGATGCCCAGGGCCTCGAGCTCGTGCTGAAAGGTGGTGGCCACCGAGACGCTGTCGAACACCGCATCGACCGCGACGCCGGCCAGGCGGGCCCGCTCGTGCAAGGGCACGCCGAGGCGCTCGTAGGTGCGCAGCAGTTCGGGATCGACCTCGTCGAGGCTCTTCGGGCCGTCCTCCCGCGCACGGGGCGCCGAATAGTAGCGTATGGCTTCGAAATCGATGGGGTCGTAATGAACCCGCGACCAGGTCGGCGGTTTCAGGGTGCGCCAGTGGCGATAGGCGGCCAGGCGCCATTCGAGCATGAAGTCGGGCTCCTGCTTTTTCGCGACGATCGCCCGGATGACGGACTCGTCGAGCCCCGGTGGCAGGCTGTCCTCGTCGATCTCGGTGACGAAACCCTGGCTGTAGCGGCGCCCGATCATCTGCTCGAGCGAAGATCTGGAATCGGCCATGTTGCCGACCTCCCCCTGCACTAAACAGGTTTTCTGAATACCCCTTATTGCGTCCTTCAGTACCAGTGTAGGGTGGAATGAGCCTGCTGGCGAATTCCGCCGGCGGATCGAAATCGGTCATAGACCTCGCGGTAGTCCGGCAGGCCCGGCGGAATTCGCACGCTCATTCCGCCCTACGGACTATTGTTGAGGTACGGGCAGTACCCGGTCGCCGGATGCAAGACCGGCCAGAACCTCGAATTCACCGGGCGCCACCTCATCGCCCAGGCGCAGAATGCGGCGCTCTGCCCGGCCCCGGACCTCGACCCAGGCAAGGCTCAGTTGACCCATCCGGGCGATGCGGTCCGCGGGAATGCGCAGTTGGGTCTCGGTACCGGCCGGCACCACAAGCCGGGCGTACATGCCCGGCAGCAGCCGACTGTCGTAGTCGATCTGTACCTTGACCAGGAAGCTGCGCGAACCCGGATCGGCGGCCGGCACCCGTTCCTCCAGTGTCGCCGGCAGTTCGATGCCCAGCGCCGGAATCTCGACGACCAGGGGCTGGCCGTTTTCGAGCGACAGTGCCAGTGATTCCCGGACATGGGCCTCGATGCGCAGCGTCAGCGGGTTGTAGATCGACAGCAGCCGGGTGCCGGGCGTTGCGGTATCGCCGGGTTCGGCGAAGCGGTCAACCACCCGCCCCCGTATCGGCGAGACGATGCGGGTGTAACTGACGGCGGTACGGACCTCTTCGAGCGCCTGTTCAGCGGCGGCCTTTTCCGCCACCAGGGCATCGTAATTGGACCGGGCACGGTCCAGATCGGCCCGGGCCAGTACCCCGCGCTGAATCAGGTCCTGTGCCCGGCGCAGGTTCTGTTCCGCTTCCAGCAGCCTGGCGCTGGCCGCCCGCACCTGCTCGGCTGCCTGGGATTCGCGCGAACGCAGGTCCGACTGTTCCAGTTCGATCAGCAGCTGGCCGGGTTCGACGCTGTCACCGGCCCGGACCTGAATGGCGGTGATTCGCGCCAGCAGGCGCGATGAAATGTCCGTCGCCTCCTTCGCCCTGACGCTGGCCGGTACCGACTCGTAGAGCGGCTGTTCAATGGCCCTGACCTGCAGCGACGCCTCCAGCGCCGGAGCCGGCAGCGGCTCGAGGCCGGGCTCGATGCGCGGGCTGAATACCCCGGCCATCCAGGCCACCATCAGAATCAGGAAAACCAGGGCGACCAGCGGTGCCAACACCTTGCGCATCATTTGCGCGCCTCCTCGACAGGCCGGTCGAAGACCAGCAGATAGACAATGGGGATCACCAGCAACGTAAAGAGCGTCGATGCGAGAATGCCGAAAATGATCGCCAGCGCCAGGCCGCTGAACACCGGATCGAGAGTGATCACGAGGTTGCCGAGCAGAGTCGTGCCGGCAGTCAGCAGCACCGGCCGCATACGCACCGCACCGGCCTGTATCAGCGCTTCCTTCAGTTCCAGGCCGCGGTTCAGGGCCTGGCTGATGAATTCCACCAGGATCAGCGAATTGCGCACGACGATGCCGGCCAGGGCAATCATGCCGATCATCGCGGTGGCGGTGAACAGCACCGGCTCCGGCGCGCCGGCAATGGTACGCTCGCCAAACTGGTTGAGCAGCCAGAACCCCGGCATGATGCCGATGACGGTCAGCGGGATCGCCGACATGATGATCAGCGAAAGGCCGGCAGAGCCGGTCTGCACCCGCAGCACGAAGAATATGGCCACCAGCGCGAAGGCGAAGGCCAGTCCCATGTCGCGGAACACCTGCAGCGTGATGCGCCACTCCCCTTCGCCGCTCCAGCGCAGCTCCGTACCCTTCGGCAGCGACCAGCTGTCGCCGCCACCCGGCGCGAAGAAGCTTCGGGCCTGCCAGTCGACCTGCTGCCGCCCGGGACCGGCATTGCGGTCGGCACCGAGGTCGGCGATCACCTCGGCCGGCGTGCGCCCGTTGAGTTCGGCCATGACGTAGACCACCGGCCTCAGGTCCTTGCGAAAAATGGGCGCGTCCGCCGGGACCGGCTCGAACCGCCCCAACTCGCCGAGGGCGACCAGGGTTGCGGTGCGCTGTCGAGACCGGTGGCGCTCTGCTGCTGCACGATACCGGGCCGCCCCTTGAGCTGCAGTCGCTCGAAGTCGTGCAGCGATCCTCGCTGTTCTGGCGCCAGGCGCAGCTCGATCGGCAAGGGGCGCGCTTCGCGGGGCAGGTTCAGGTAGGAGGCGACCAGGCCGTCGTTGGCCATCATCAGGGTCTGGTTGATATCCTCGGTGGCGATGCCGGACAGCGCCGCCTTCTGTTTCTCGGTGACGAAACGCAACCGCGGCTGCGATGCCACCAGCGTCGAGTCGACCTCGACGACATGGGGTTCCCGCCGCAGCCGGGCCATCAGGGTTTCGGCGGCCTGCTGCTGCAGGCTGTAGGGCGCCAGGCCGTCAGCGTAGATCTCGGCGACGAGGGTGCTGAGCACCGGCGGCCCGGGCGGCACCTCGATCACCTTGACCTCTAGCCCGTCGCGGTTCATCGGCGCCAGCAACTGTCTCAGCCGCAGCACCACGGCATGGGACTGGTGCAAGCGCTCCGTCTTGTCGACCAGCGTCAGGCGCAATTCGGCCAGATGGGGTGCCTGGCGCTGGTAGTAACGCCGTACCATGCCGTTGAAGTCGATCGGCGACGGTACCCCGACGAAGGCGGCGATTGCCCGCACTTCGGGCAGTTGCTTGACCTGCTGTGCGATATGTTCCGTGACCGCCGCGCTCCGTTCGAGGCTGGCGCCTTCCGGCAGGTCGATCAGAATCTGCACCTCGTTGCGGTTGTCGAAGGGTAGCAGCTTCAGCGGCACCAGCCGGAACAGCGGAAGTACCGCCGTGGCCAGGAAAAGCCCGAGCAGGGCCCAGAGCAACCACTTCGCACGCCGCCGGTTGCCCAGCAGCGGTTGCAACAGGCCGCGGTAGAAACGCAGCAGACCGGGCGCTGCCGCCACTTCGCCGCCGCCAACGTTCGCGATCGGTTTGAGCAGGCGCGACGCCAGCCAGGGTGTCACCAGGAAGGCCACCAGGGTGCTGACAGCGACGCTGACCGGCACGTTGAAGGCCATCGGCGCCATATAGGGACCCATCATGCCGGTGATGTAGGCCAGCGGGACGAAGGCCAGCACGATGGTCAGGGTTGACATCAGCAGCGGGATGCGGATCTCCGCCATCGAGGCGACGATCCGCTCGGCCGTGCTGCCCTGCCCCTGGCGCAGGAAACGCTCGATATTGTCGACCCCGGTAATGGGGTCATCGACCAGCAGGCCGAGCGAGAGGATCAGGGCGAAAAGGGTAACCCGGTTGATCGTATAACCGAAATACAGGTCCAGCGCCAGGGTGACGCCGTAGCAGATCGGCACCGCCAGGCCGACCACCAGGGCCGCGCGCCAGCCAAGGAAAACGCCGATGAAGACCACGACCGTGAGCACCGCGAAGCCGAGGCTCGAGGTCAGGTTGTCGACCTTTTCGTCGGCCGTCTGGCCATAGTCGCGCAGCACCTCGACGTTCACCTCGGCCGGCAGCAGCTGGCGCTGGAGTTCGGCGATGCGCTGGTGCACCGCTGCGGCGACGGATACCGCGTTGCTGCCGCGCTGCTTGGCGATGCTGATCGCCACCATCGGCCGGTAAGCGCTGCCGGGGTGAAAATCCTCGTGGCCGGGCGCGAAGTCGATCCAGCTGTAGTGTTCGGGTTCGCCGGGGCCGTCGACGAGGGTCGCGACATCGCGCAGGTAAACCGGCACGCCATCGACCACATTGACCACCAGGGTCTCGAGTTCGCTCAGTTGACGCAGAACGTCGCCGCTTTCGAGCAGGATGGCGTCGTTGTTCAGTGTCCAGAGGCCGGCGTTCTGCAGCCGGTTGGACAACTGCAGCGCCCTGACCAGGTCCATCGCCGTGGTCTTGCGAGCCCCCATGCTCTCGGGATCGAAGCGTATCTGAACGGTACGCGGGCTGCCGCCGACCACCTCGATCTGGCTGGTCAGCGGGATGCCCTGCAGATTGGTGGTGATCTCCTCGGCCATGCGGCGCAGTTCGTAGTCGCCGTAACGGCCCGGGTCATCGCTCCAGAGCGCGAGCATCAGGATCGGTACGTCGTCCACTTCGACCGGTTTCACCAGCCAGTTGCTGACGACGGCCGGCACCCGGTCCTGGTTGCTATAGAGCTTGTTGTAGGTATTGAGGATGGACGCTTCGCGGTCCTGGCCGACATGGAAGCGCAGCGTCGCCGCGACAAATCCCTGGGACGTCGTCGAATAGACGTGCTCGACACCGGGTATCTGTGCCAGGAGTTTTTCCAGCGGTACCGTGACCTGACGCTCGACCTGCCCGGCGCCGAGCCCCGGCGCATGCACCAGCACATCGACCATCGGCACCACGATCTGAGGCTCTTCCTCCCGCGGCGTGAACTGCAGGGCGATCATCCCGGCCAGCAGCGACAGTGTCAGGATCAGCAACGGCAGACCGCCTTTGAGCGCGGCGGCAACGACCTTGTCCAGCGGGTGTTCCGACGGCATGTTCCCTTATTCCCCGATAAAACGTTGTCCCCGGCCGCTGCCGGACGTCGTGAGTGCCTGCAAAGGCGAAACGGTTAAGAGATCCTCAGGGCTCGATGCGGGCGTGAAACACAAAACGCCCGTCCTCTACCCGCAGGATGGTGGCACTTTTGACCGGGTCACCGGAGCCAGTATAGGTAACCTCGCCGGTCACGCCCTGATACCGGTCAAGGGTTGCGAGGCTATCGCGGATCGCGCCGGGTTCCAGGCTGCCGGCCGCGCTGACCGCCGCCGCCAGCAGACCCACGCCGTCGTAGGTCAGTGCGGCGATATCGGTCGGTTCCCGCTCGTAGCGTTCTCGGTAGCGGGCGACAAACTCGCGCACTTTGGGCTCGTCGCTGTCGGCAAAGAACAGCGCGCTGAAGTAGGCGCCTTCCATCAGCCGCCGGTGCACCGGCGGAATCTGGGCCCAGGAATCGCTGCCGATCCAGACCGGATCCATGCCCTGTGCCCGCAGCTGCCGTATCTGTTGCGGCACTTCGTTGTAGTAGTTGGGCAGGAAGACGCCTTCGGCGCCGCTGCCGGCGATGCGCGCGAGGGGTTCGCCGATGTCGGGCGCATCGCGGGTATAGGCCTCGAAGGCGACGATCTCGCCGCCCAGGGCCCGAAAGCGGTCGCGAAACTCCTCGGCGAGATTGCGGTTGTAGGCGCTGGCGATATCGAACAGCACCGCAACCCGCTGCATGCCGAGGTATTCGCGACTCAGCCGTGCCAGCACCTGGGCCTGGAAGCTGTCGGTGAAGGCGACCCGGAATACCCAGTCGTGGTGGCGGGTGGTCTCGGGATGGGTCGAGGCGGGGCTGATCAGCGGAATCTTCAGTTCGTTGGCGGCACGGGCGGCGGGAATCGCATTGCGGCTGGCCTGAGGGCCGACAATGACGGCCACGCCCTCCTGATTCACCAGCTTGAGCACGGCGCTGACGGCGGCCTCGCTGCGGTCCTCGTTGTCTTCGGTCACCAGCACCAGGCGCACCTGTCGTCCCTCGACGCGCAGCGTGCCGTTGCGGTTGATTTCGGCCACTGCCAGTTCGGCCCCTTCGAGGGTCGTGCGCCCGGTGTCGGTCAGGGCGCCGCTGATTGGCGCGATCAGGCCGATGCGCAGCTCCAGCGGTTCATCCTTCCCTGCGCCGCAGCCGGTAAGCCAGAGGCCCAGCGCCAGCAGCATCAGGACACGCATTCCGCCTCCGGAATCCTGCGTCCCTTAAGCATGTAGGTGTGCATC
Organism: Marinobacterium aestuariivivens; assembly: GCF_042661465.1. Taxonomy (NCBI): domain Bacteria; kingdom Pseudomonadati; phylum Pseudomonadota; class Gammaproteobacteria; order Oceanospirillales; family Oceanospirillaceae; genus Marinobacterium; species Marinobacterium aestuariivivens. The sequence continues at coordinate 5,115,595 of NZ_JBHSWE010000001.1, forward strand.
TGTCCCTTGCCCTTGATCTTGACCAGCCCGCGGTCCTCGAAGACGTACTGATGCTTGAGGTGCTGGTAAGTGCTTTCGGTCACCTGGATGCAGCCGCCGATACCGTGGGACTCCATGCGAGCCGCGGTATTCACCGCATCGCCCCAGATATCGTAGATGAATTTATGGGTGCCGATGACGCCGGCCACCACCGGTCCGCTATTGATGCCGATGCGCATCTTCAGGTCGGACTGATGGCGCCGGTTGAAGGCGTCGATGGCATCGAGCATGTCCAGGGCAAACTCGGCCACCACCTGGGCGTGGTCCGGCCGGACAACCGGCAGACCGGCGCCGACCATGTAGGCGTCGCCGATGGTCTTGATCTTCTCGAGACCGCGCACCTCGCCGAGACGGTCGAACTCGGAGAAGATCTCGTTCAACCGGCCGACCAGTTCGTGGGCCGGCAGGCCGGCCGACATCGGCGTGAAGTTGACGATATCGGCGAACAGGATGGTCACCTCGGCGAAACTGTCGGCGATATTGCTCTCGCCCTGCTTGAGTCGTTCGGCGATCGGCTGCGGCAGTATGTTGAGCAGCAGGCGTTCCGATTTCTCCTGCTCGGCCGCGAGGTCCTCGAGCGTCTGGCGCAGACGGTCGATCATGCGGTTGAAGTTGCGCGCCAGGATGCCGGTTTCGTCTTCGGTCATCACCGGTGCCCGCTGGCTCAGGTCGCCTTCGGCAATCTGCTCGGTCGTCGCGCTGACCGCCAGGATCGGGCGTGCGATGCGGGCCGTGATCAGATAGATGCCGACGGCCAGCAGTGCAATGGCGATGAATCCGATGCTCAGTATCATCCAGCCCAGTCGCGTGGCCGGCTGCAGCGCCTCGCTGACGCGGATTTCCGTCAGCAGCGCGAGGCCCAGCGCGGGCATCCAGCGATAGCTGCCGATGACCGGCTGACCTGCATAGTTGCGGTAAATGCCGGCGCCGGTCTCGCCCTGCACCGCAGCATCGATCCCCTCGCTGTGCGCACCGCGGGGAAAGGCCTCGTCGCCAAAACGTGCCACCGACAGAAAGCGATTGTGGCTGTCAATCAGATAGGATTCGCCGGTTTCGCCGAGCCCGGTACGGTCGCTGACGATATCGACCAGCACCGGTACCCGCACATGGGCCGCCAGCACGCCCAGGGTTCGCCGTCCAGCCCGGTTAGCGGGGTCGCCACCGTCAGCGTCGGCAGGCCGGTATCCGGTGCCGGATAGACCGGTTGCACATAGGTGCGCTCGCGACCGGCGCGGAAGAATTCGTCGCTGAGGCGGTATCTCTGCTCGTGGTCGGGGTTGGTGGAAAAGAACACCTGGCCGCCGGTCTGGTTGAGCAGCATCAGTTCGGTCAGGTCCGTCGCCGCCGCCGAGCCATAATCGAGAAAGGTCGAGCGAAACAGCCGGTCGGCCATGGCCATGTAAGCGGACTCGTACGCCGGGGTGCCGGGCGTCTGGCGCAACAGTTGGCTGACGGCGTCGCGCAATCCGTCGAGATTGGCAATCTTGCTGATGATATCGGCCTGATCGGCGACGAAACGGTTGATTTCCCGCTGGCGCTGGTCGGCGATGACCTCGAAACGGTCGATCGCCATCTGCTGCAACTGGGCGGCGGACAGCATATAGGAGGCCCCTGCGAGTGCCACGACCACCGGCAGCGACACCAGCAGGAAGTAGGCGGTCATTCGCGCCTTGAGGCTTTTTTCAGCAATGTAAGGCCGGGAAATTGCATCTTTCGGGTTCTGCCGTTTTTCTCCTAACTAGAGGTTAGCGGCTTTTTGCCGTCCGGGCTGAGCTAAGCTTGGGATGGATTGGCCATAAAGAGGTGAAGATGCCGTATTCCAGCCGCCCGCAGGCAAGTGCAGAATACCGGGGTATCGGTCGCCGGCGTCTCCTGCTCGGCTCGGCGCTGGGAACGGCGTCGGTACTGCTCGGCAGGACCGACCCTTCATTCGCCAGCGAACTACCGCTCAGGATCGGCTTCGTGGGACCGTTCACGGGACCGGCGCAGGACACCGGCCTCGAGATTCGCCGGGGGTGCTGATGGCGCTGATGGATGCCCGCGACGAGGGCGAGCTGCCGCTGCAGCGCAATGGCCTGGAGCGACCGGTCGAGCCGGTATGGGTCGACAGTGCCTCGGATCCCGAACGGGCCGTTGCCGCGATGACCGAGGCGGTCACCCGCGACAGGGTCGCGATGCTGGTGGGTGGCTGGCATTCCGATGTGGCGCTGGCGCTGATGGATGCCGAATCGGCATTCAGGATCATGCACCTGGGACACAGTGGCGAGGCCCTAGCCATCGCCGACAAGATCAATCGCGCCTACGGCAAGTACCGTGGCTGGTTCAAGGGCTGGCCGACGCCCTCGATGCTTGGGGCCCGTTACGGAGAACCGCTGCAATACCTGCGCCTGCAGGGTCTCTGGCGACCGCCCAATAATCGCGCCGCCGTCATGGTCGAGAATACCGCCTATGGCCGCGGCTGGGGCAAGGCGTTGCACGACAGCCTGCAGGCAGTGGGCTTCCAGGTCGGCCCTCCGGACCTGACAGCGCTCGAGCAGAACGACTTCCGTGCCCTGTTGGCGCGTTACCGCCGCGACGGCGTTTCGCTGGTGGTCATGACCACGACGGGCATCCAGGCGGCGGCGGCCTTCGTGCGCCAGTTCCAGGAAGAGCAGGTGCCCGCCCTGTTCATAGGCCACGGGCTGCGCTGGAACCGCGACTGGTACGCCCATACCGGCGATGCCTCCAACTACCTGCTGGCGATGGACACGGCCATGCCGATCGCGCTCTGGCAGCAGTGGTGGGTGAGGCGCTACCGCCGGTTGTTCGGCGACATGCCCAGTATCGCCGCCGCCGGCCTGCATTACGACTACACGCGCATGGCGATCCGGGTACTCAATGCCAGCGCCAGCCTGAAGCTCGACGACCTGATCCGAACCGTCTATCGCATGCCCTATCGCGGCGTCTGGAACCGCTACCAGTTCGCCAGCGAACCGACGCCGAACTCGGTATCGGCCAACGAGGTGCAGACGGGCGGCTTCATGGAGGGGTTCTTCTTTCCGATGGCGCAGCTGATGGAGGGCGAGGCGCGGATCATCTGGCCGCCGCGCTATGCCGATCAGCGCTTCATCCCGCCACCCTGGCTGTAACTGGTGATGCGCTTTGCTGGCATTCGCTCCTGCAATGCCAGGCTTTGCACCCTTCATGGTGGTTGTTGCGCTCTACGGCATTCTGCGGTGCTTTTAAGATCTTTTTACGATTTGCTGAGGGAAGTCTTAACAACCGCGATCGCTGGATGCCGGTAGGCTGTAACGGTCATCCACCACTACGAGAGCGATAGCGATGTTCCCGAAAGTCTTCTGCATCACCACCCTGTTGGCCTCCCTCGCGGCAGCGGGCATGGCGGCGGGCGATCCGACCGAGATCGAGCGCGGCCGCTACCTGGTCGCCATCGGAGGCTGCAACGATTGCCATTCCCCCGGTTACGAAACGCTCGGCGAGGCCATGCCGGAGTCGCAGCGGCTACTGGGTGCCGAACTGGGTTTTGCCGGGCCCTGGGGCGTCAGCTATCCGGCCAACCTGCGGCTGTCCGTCGCCGGGCTGTCGGAATCGGCCTGGATGAACCGGGCCCGCGCCGGCGGCCTGCCGCCGATGCCCTGGAACGCGTTGCGGGCAATGAGCGAGAGCGATCTGAGGGCGCTCTACCGTTACCTCGCGATGCTGGGACCAGCCGGACAGACCGCGCCGGCTGCAGTGGCGCCCGGGCGGCCGGTCGAAACGCCCTATCTATCGTTCGAACCGGTGATGCCGGGCGGCGGTCAAACGATCACCAGACATTAGGAAGATGGGAAACGGGGGCGGGTCAGTCCCGTTTCCCGAGGATACAGCCATGCGCAGACTGCGTTGTCGTTACGGCCGTCTCTGGCGTCGCCTGCGACGCTCCGGACCGGCCCGGGAGCAGCAGCCGAAACCCCTCCCGCCGGCCGAGGTGAAGACGCCTCAGGAAGATCGTCTCTGGCATCAGGCCTCATGACCGCCGATGCAACTGGAGCGGGCGCTTCAACGTCAGGCGGAATCGGCCTCGTCCGCTCTTTTCCAGCCGCACGGGCGCCTGGCGTTCTACCAGGCGCCGTGTCAGCAGAATCAGCCGAGCCTCGAGATTGTCGCAGATGTCGGGCAATCCCAGCCGGGGATTCCTGCGTAGCTCGCGGTTGCTGAACTCGGTGCGGCCGCGGTCACGGTATTCGTGCAGCAGCTCCCAGAGAATGGCACCGGCCACGCCCTTGATCAGATAGTCGCCATCCATGAACAGACTGTGGTCGCGGGGGTAGTATTCGATCTGCAGGGCCGGTCCTTGCGGCGCCCGGCGTGTCGAGGCCACCGGGGCTTCGAGCGCCTCTTCCCCCTGCAGTTGCAGCAGGCGCAGCGCATGTCCGGCCTGGGCGCACAGCGTGACCAGTGCGTCCTCGATATCGTAGCCGAAGCGGCATTCCTCGAGGCTTTCGCTGTACAGCACCCCTGCCAACTCCTTGCCGCACAGCAATGGAATCGCGAGCTGGCTCTGTGGATCGGGCAGGCCAGGCAGCGGTATCACCTCCTCGAGCGACCGGACCAGCCCACTGCGAATCGCTTCTTCCCGCACGGCGCGGGTGTAGGCGTACTCGGCGGCCGCATACATGATGCGGATCGGCACGCGTTCGCGCGCGGCGATACCGATCACGCCGACGCCCAGTGGAATTTCTGCGCCGATGCCGGAATGCGGGTAACCGCGGCTGGCCACGACATAGAGGGAGCTGGCCGCAAGATCGGCAATCAGCAGCATCGCGTGCTGCAGGCCGAACTCGCGCAACAGGCAGTCGAGCAGCCCGTCAAAGAGGCTGTCCAGCGTCCTGCAGCCGTTCAGCGCATCGCTGCTGCGGCGCAACGCCGGCAGGATCGCAGGCGCCGGCAGGTTGGCCGGCAGTTCCCGGCCGGGGATCGCCTCGATCCCGAGCACCCGGTAGATATCGGCCCCGCGCAGGCGGAAAACCCCGGTCATTCCCTCATGGGACGCGATACCCGCAAGCCGCGCCTTCATGCCTTCGAACAGGGGGCCGCATGTTTCGGTGCGCAGGTAGCGCAGTCGCAGGCGGTAACGGGCGGCGGTGTCCGGATCCAGCACCAGTGCCGTCGCCTGGGGATTGGCCAGGATATTGGCGCGGGTCTTGTTGAAGAACTGATAGGACAGCGCCACATGTTGGGGGTCGACGTACATCACCTGGGATACATAGGTCACATTGGGCATGCCGTGATCGTCACAGGTTGCCACGCCGGCCGGCACCACGCCCTCGAGGCAGTTGCGCAGCCGGTCGAGACTGAGCAGCGCGTTCATGGCGCCCCTGTCCCCGTCTGGCACCCCGGATGAGAGCCCGGCCTCACGTCCTTGCCGCTCCGGCAGGCAAGGGCTCGCCGGCCTGGGGACCCGGTGTCTGGCCATAGGCTTCGCAGGGGCTGAAACTGACCGCGACGAGATCGTCGTCGGCCAGGCTCAACAACGCCCGGCTGAAGGCTTCTGGGACCTGGAAATGCTGCAGACGGCGGCTGAGGGTATCGACATAGGCCGGCAGCGCGGCCCGGTCCCGCTCCGTCGCCGGTTCGACCTGGGCGTCGCGCCCCTTGAGCTGGACGCTGCGATGACTTTCCGGTTCGTTGAAGAGCACCGCGATACGGCCACTGGCCTCAATATCGCGCAGCAGCGCGTCGGACTGGCTGCAGGCAAGCAGCACCCGGACACGACAACGGTCCGGCGAGACCTGGGCGCCGTAGCCGCGTGCCAGCGTCGCCAGCCCGCGGGCATCGCTGCTGGCCACTTGAATCGACAACCGGCTCTCGATGAAGGCCGCCAGCGCTTCGTCGAGCGGTTCTGTCGCCGCCGTCTTATGGGTCGTCATCGGATCTCCCGGCCGGATTATAAGCCTGATGCTGACTAAGCATCGCCAACGCCCGTCGATTCGGCAATGGCCAGCGGGAAAAATCACTGCTCAGTTAAAAGGTCGGGGGCGTATGGGCGCTGACGATGCGGCAGACCTTGCGGCTGCGGTTGCGGAAACGGTGGGGGATCTTGGTGGAAAAGGAGTAGCTGTCGCCGGCGCCCAGGGTATGGACCTCGCCGCCGATGGTCACCTCGATCGTACCCTCGATGACAGTGCCGGCCTCCTCGCCTTCGTGGGACATCATCTCGGTGCCGGTGTCGGCGCCGGGCTCGTAGGTCTCGATCAGCAGTGCCAGGCTGGATTTGTTCTCGACAGTGCCGACCAGTTTCAGTTCGATGCCGTCACTGCCGATATCGATCAGTTCGTCGGGGCGGTACACCACCTTTTCATGCTCGCTGAAATCCGCGGTAAAAAACTCGGTGACCGACATCGGGATTCCGTCGAGGATCTTTTTCAGCGAGCTGACCGACGGGCTGACCCGGTTCTGCTCGATCATCGAAATGGTGCTGTTGGTCATGCCGACCCGCTTGGCCAGCTCACGCTGCGAAAATCCGTAGATCTGCCGAATTTTTTTCAGTCTGTCTCCAACGTCCACCCTGCGCCTCCCCTGACGATGATTATATTGATCGCTCGCGATGTCCGGTCAGCATCATAGCATGGCAACGGGAGGACGTAGAAATCCCTCGCCGGCATCGCGGCCGCACCGGGCCGATATTCAGCATATCGATCAGATGACCATCGCTACCGGGGAAGCCGCGCGTCACAAAAAACGTGATCACGTATCGTATATAAAATCATAAATACCTATTAGTGGGTATCTGGGCACATTTATGTTGTTTTATTTGATCACAAGCCTATTGACCCCTCCACAAGCGGGCCTCTAAACTGATCGATATAACAAACACTTTTGGGAATCCATTCGGACTCCCGGCCATTGTTGGCCAGACCGCGATCCGGACTTCGCGTCCCGGACGTGATTACAAAAACGAAGGACAGGACCATGTCTTCCCACACGCAATACCAAGAAGCCGCTGATTTTCTGCAACAGCACCCCGGGGTCGAAGCGATCGACCTGTTGATTCCCGACCTCAATGGCGTCATTCGCGGCAAGCGCATCGAGCGCGACAGCCTCGACAAAGTCTACAGTCAGGGGGTCAACCTGCCGGCCTCCATCTTCTCGCTGGACATTACCGGCACCACCGTCGAAAGCTGCGGTCTCGGCCTCGAAATCGGCGAACCGGACCGCCTCTGCAGGCCCGAAACCGGCACCCTCAAGGTCGCGCCCTGGCAGCGCCGGCCGATGGCACAGCTGATGATGCACATGTACGAGGAGGACGGCTCGCCCTTTTTCGGCGACCCGCGCCATGTACTGGCCAGGGTGTTGAAAAATTTGACGCCCTGGGTCTGAAGCCGGTGGTCGCCGTCGAACTGGAGTTCTACCTGATCGATCAGGAGCGGGACGAGGAAGGCCGCCCGCAACCGCCGGTATCGCCTCGCAGCGGCAAGCGCGACGAGCACACCCAGGTGTACTCGATCAACAATCTGGACGATTACGCCAATCTGCTCGAAGAGATCGCCGAGTATACCGCGGCCCAGGACATTCCGGCCGATACCGCGGTGGCGGAGAATGCGCCGGGGCAGTTCGAGATCAACCTCAAGCATCAGGACGATGCGCTGGCCGCCTGTGACAATGCCCTGCTGCTGAAAAGGGTCATCAAGGCGGTGGCCGAAAAGCACGGCATGGAAGCCTCCTTCATGGCCAAGCCCTATGAAGAGGAAGCCGGCAATGGCATGCATATCCATATCAGCCTGCTCGACGGCCAGGGCAACAACGTCTTCGCCCAGCATGCACGGATGCTGGAGCAGGCCGTGGGCGGCCTGCTGACGCTGATGCCCGCCTCGATGGCGCTGTTCTGTCCCAACGTCAATTCCTACCGCCGGCTGCAGCCGGGCTATTACGTACCGATCGCGCCGAACTGGGGTTACGACAACCGTACCGTCGCGGTGCGCATTCCGGCGGGCCCCGAGGACGCGACCCGCATCGAGCACCGGGTGTCCGGTGCCGATGCCAATCCCTATCTGGTAATGAGCGCGCTGCTGGCAGGCATCCATTACGGCCTGCAGAACGAGTGCGCGCCCGGTGCCGAAACCGAAGGTAACGCCTTTGCCGACGAGGAAATCGGACTGCCGATCCGTATGCCCGACGCTCTGGAGGCGTTTCGCGCCAATGAAGCGCTTGCCTGCTACCTGGGTCGCGATTTCGTCGAGCTCTACGACGCCTGCAAGTCGGACGAGCTGAGCCGCTTCGAGCGCCATGTCAGCGAACTCGAGACCCAGTGGTACCTGTCGACGCTCTGAGACCGCCACTGCCCTGATTCCGATCGCGCCCGGCAGGGTGCGTCGGGTCTCCAAAACCGAACCACACCGTAGCGATGGCGCCGTCAGGCGAAGGGTCAGTCGGCCCTGGCCCGGACCGGCGCCGTTCAGAGGTTACTCAAGAAAAAATTAACAAGAGAGTACGAACGCCATGAATACAACCGTCATGAGCCTGCCTGGTGCGACCCGATGGAAACCGCTGCTGTTCTGCGTCCTGGTCGCTCTGGGCTTCGGCTACATCGCGCTGCAGAAACCGGACGACGAGAGTTACGGTGCCCTCAGTCTGTTGCCGTCACTGCTTATTCTGGCCACGGCCGTTGTCAGCAAGCGGCCGCTGGAATCGATCTTTGCCGGCATCGTTTCCGGCCTGCTGCTGCTCGACCCGGCCAACCTGGTCGGTGGCCTCGCCGATCTCTCCCTCGAGGTGATGATGAACGAAACCATCGTCTGGATCGTGCTGGTCTGCGGCATGATGGGAGGGCTGATCAATATGCTCGAGCGTGGCGGCAGCGTGCTCTGCTTCAGCGAGCTGCTGATCCGACGGCTGAAAAACCGGCGCCAGACGCTGCTCTGCACCTGCGCCCTGGGTCTGCTGGTGTTTATCGACGACTATCTCAATTCACTGGCGGTCTCGGCGTCGATGAAGAACCTCACCGACCGTTACCGCATCTCCCGCGAGAAGCTCGCCTACGTGGTGGACTCCACCGCCGCGCCGGTCTGCATTCTGGTGCCGGTGTCGACCTGGGCGGTCTATTTCGCCGCACTGCTGGAGGAAAACCACGCCGTGGCGTCGGGTGGCGGCATGTCGCTCTATATCGAGGCCATTCCCTACATGGCTTATGGATGGGCGGCGCTGCTGATCGTCGGTCTGGTGGTGATGGGCCTGCTGCCGGACCTCGGTCCGATGAAGGCCGCAGAACGACGCGCCCGCAACGGCCAGCCGGTGCCGGACGGTATCGCCCAGGACGGATTCGACACTGACAAGCTGCCCCGCACCTCGGCGCTGCGCGGACTGATGAATTTCCTGCTGCCGATGGCAGTGCTGGTGGCGGCCAGCGTCTGGTACGAGATCGATCTGCTCAAGGGTGCCCTGGTCGCCTCGCTGTTCACCATGGTGCTCTATTTCTGGCAGCGGCTGCTCGATTTCGGTCAGTTGGTCGATGCGATGCTGGACGGCTTCAAGGTGATGCTCTACCCCATCGCCGTCGTCGCCGCCGGCTTCATGGTCAAGGAGATCAACGATCAGCTGGGCATGACGCCCTTTATCATCGATTCCGTGGCGCCCTTCCTTTCCCGCGAAATGCTGCCTGCCATGGTTTTCACCCTGATGGCCGCCGTGGTCTTCGCCACCGGTTCGAGCTGGGGCGTTTTCGTGGTGTCGCTGCCGATCGTGATTCCGCTTGCCCAAAGCCTGGAGCTGTCGATGCCGCTGACGGTCGGCGCCCTGCTGTCGGCGTCCGCCTTCGGCAGCCATGCCTGCTTCTTCAGCGATTCGACGGTGCTGTCGTCCCAGGGGTCGGGCTGCACCACCATGGGCCATGCCATCACCCAGCTGCCCTATGCCCTGCTCGGCGGTGCCCTGGCGATACTGACCTTTCTGGTACTGGGCTTTGCGCTGAACTGAGCGCGGCCGCGATGCAACCCTTTTGCCCCGCAGCCCGTCGGTCGGGCTGCCAGCGAGAACCAAGATGACCAAGCACCATACCACTTCCTATTATGCCGCCTCCGCCAACGACACCCGCCAGCGCCCGGCGCTGGAGGGCCATGAAACGGCCGACGTCTGCGTGATCGGCGCCGGCTTTACCGGGTTGTCGAGCGCCCTTCACCTGGCCGAGAAAGGCTATCGGGTGCGGGTGCTCGAAGCCAGCCGCATCGGCTTCGGCGCCTCCGGACGCAACGGCGGCCAGATCGTCCACAGCTACAGCCGCGACCTGGACTTTATCGAACAGCACTACGGCATGGATACCGCCAACGCCATGGGCCAGATGGCCTTCGAGGGTGGCCGCATCATTCGCGACTTCGTGCAGCGCCATGACATCCGCTGCGACCTCAAGGACGGTGGTATCTTCGCCGCCTGCACCGGCAAGCAGCTGCAGGCACTCGAAAGCAAGAAATCCCTCTGGGAGCGCCACGGCCACGACCGGCTGGAGCTGCTCGATGCCGGTGGAATCCGCGCCCGGGTCGGCAGCCAGCGTTACGTCGGTGGCCTGATCGATCACAGCGGTGGCCATTTCCATCCGCTGAACCTGGTACTCGGCGAAGCGGCGGCGCTGGAATCCCTCGGCGGGGTCATTTACGAGGACTCCGCGGTCGAACGCGTGCAGGAGGGCGACAAGGTCCGGCTGTTCACGGCCCGCGGCAGCGTGACCGCGGACTTTGTCGTCGTGGCGGGCAATGCCTACCTGGGTGGCCTGATACCGCAGCTGGCGCAGAAATCGATGCCCTGCGGCACCCAGGTGATCACCACCGAACCGCTTTCACCGGAAATGCAGCGGGCCCTGCTGCCGCAGGACAACTGTGTCGAGGATTGCAACTATCTGCTCGACTATTTCCGCCTTTCCGGCGACGGGCGCCTGATCTACGGTGGCGGCGTCACCTACGGTGCCCGCGACCCGGGTCGCGTCGAGGCACTGATCCGGCCCAATATGCTGAAGACCTTCCCACAGCTTCGCGATGTCAAAGTCGATTTCGCCTGGACCGGCAATTTCCTGCTCACGCTGATGCGCCTGCCCCAGTTCGGCCGCATCGGCCGTAACATCTATTACGCCCAGGGCTACAGCGGTCATGGCATTGCCAGTTCGCACCTGGCCGGCCGCCTGATCGGTGACGCCATCGGCGGCCAGGCGGAACGCTTCGATGTCTTTGCCGGGTTGCCGCAGTACACCTTCCCGGGCGGACGCCTGTTCCGGGTACCGCTGACGGCGATGGGCGCCTGGTTCTACAGCCTGCGCGACCGTTTCGGCGTTTGACGCGACCTTCAGCCGGAACAGTCGCTTTCGAGGGTCGCCAGCATCTCGCTCCAGGTATCGAGATCGACGTCCAGCACCCGGCTGTCGAAGGCGTCGGCGCGCTGGAACGGCTGACGCTTGAGCCACTCGTTGATACAGGCCTGCTTGCTGCCCTGCTCGGCATCGAGAAAGGCCTGGCGATCGATATGCACCCCCAGCACATCGAGGCGGTCGGTCTTGAAGTTGTAGGACTTGACCAGCTGGCCGGCGCAGGCAGTGGCGCTGTCGGCGACATCGCGGCCCGGCTGCCAGCCGAGGAAGGGGGCGGGTTTGGCGCCCGGATTGGCATCAACGTGGTTCTTGAGATCCAGCAGGTGCCAGCTGTCGTTGCCGGTCGGATTGAGCAGCCGGAACGGCGTTGCGGCGGACAGGTAGACAAGGCGGTCCGAAGCGACTTCGCTGACACGCAGCGCGCCGTCGTTGCAGCGGTCGCCCCCGGCAAATAGAGCAGTGGCTCGACGATCTCCTCCCCGCCCGGCCGCATCAGCAGCCAGATCGAACTGTAAAGCCCGACGCCACCGTAATTGGTGGTCACTTCGAACAGGGTCCACTGGGTGTCGTTGGCGGAGCTGGGCCAGTGCCCGGCCACCGCATAGGCGACGAAGCCCTCTCTCAGCCCGCGGTCACTGACCACTTCGGCGGCATAGGTCAGGTCGGCGGCATCCTGCCCGGGCAGGATCTGCACAGGCTTGCTGCCCGGAAGGCCGTCGCAGGTCACCGGCGCAAAAGGGTTGTCGCTCTGCAGGGCCGCGAAAAGCTCGACGAAGCAGAGCGGATGAATGCCGGCGCCCGGGGGCTGTACCGGAACGTCTGCCTGCGCGAGGCCGAAAAGACCGCTCAATGCCAGAGCGGCAATCAAGGATCGCATGGATCACCTCCCTGACAGCCTGCGCAGTCCTGCCCCAGAGGCGGTCAGTGGTTGGGTCGGTCGGGTGTCCCTGTTTGTACAAGTGTTGTACGAAAGCGCCCAATTGGCCAGAAAACAACCGGCCCATGACATCGCAAACACTTCAAGATACGCATCCATCTCATTGTTTATTGGATGCTTTGTAACCCGTAAAGTTTAACCTATCAGCTCCAGCGGATAGCGATCCCGCAGCAGCTCTGCGACGAAGGGCGAGAGCCGCGACGCATCGCCCAGCAGGTACACCCGCTGCCGCGCCCGGGTCAGGGCCACATAAAACAGCCGCCGCTCCTCCGCCTGCTCGAAATCCTCGCCGGGCGGCAGCAGCGCCTCGAGCAGCGGATGCTCGACCTGGCCTGACGGAAAACCCCAGGGCCCGCCATCGAGCCCGAGCAGCACCACGTAATCCGCTTCCCGCCCCTTGGCGCCATGACAGGTCTGGATTTCGAACGCCAACGATGGAAAGCGCTGCTCCAGCGCCTGCCGCCGCGCCGCGTCCGGAAGACGAAACCGGTGGCGCGCCAGTATCAGCACCCGGCTTCCCGCCTCGGCCCGGCACCGGATAGCGTCGAGCACCCGCTCCAGCGCGCCATCAGCGTCTCCGGAATGACGCAGCAGCGACAGCGCCGGCTCGTCCTGCTGGCGAACCGTGGCAAGCGTTTTGCGCAACTGGTGGGGATTGCGCATCACGAAGCCGGAGGCAACCTCGTTGATGCGGTTGTTGAAGCGGAATGTAAGATCCAGCGCGCTGCAGCGGGCATCGCCGAAATAGTCGGAGAATGCGGTGGTCAGGCGGATATCGCTGCCGTTGAACCGGTAGATCGACTGCCAGTCGTCACCGACGGCGAAGAGCGAGGCACCGGTCACGGCGTTCAGGAGCGCCCTGATCAGACGGGCACGCGGCTCGGAAAGGTCCTGGAATTCATCGACCAGTACAAAGCGCCACCGGGGCCGGTAGCGTCCCTGCTCGACATAGGCCAGGGCCCTCGCGATCATGGCGTCGAAGTCGATTTCACCGCGCGCCTCGAGCTCGGCCTGGTAGGCATTCAGCAGCGGCATCAACAGTTTCAGCGTCGCTTCGAGGCGCGCGGGCTCTTCGCTGCGGTCGATCAGCCCGGGATGGTCGGACGCCTCGAGACCGGATGAGCGATAACGCCGCAGCAACTGAGCCAGAAACGAGACCTGCCGCCCCTGGCGGCGCTGTCGCCCGGGGGCAGTGGCGGCTCTGTGGGGCTCAGACATTGGCTGCTGAGGGCCTGGTGATAGCCCGGGTCGCGCAGCATCACCTCGAGGTGCCCTTCCAGCCAGCGCTCGAGCGCGCGATTCTGGGATGCCAGTGTACTGATCGCGGGGCGAGCCCCTCGACAGCGGCGATAATGCGCTGTCCCAGCGCATGGAAGGTGGTGGCGGTGACCGGGATGCCGAGCCGCTGCTGCAGACGCTGCTGCATCTCCGTCGCCGCTTCGCGGCCATAGGCCAGCAGCAGGATCTCGTGCGGCTGCGCCTGCCGGCTTGCCACCAGATAGGCGACGCGCGCAATGAGGGTACTGGTTTTGCCGGTACCGGCGCCGGCCAGCACCAGGTTGCGGTCGTCGTCGATAATGCAGGCGCGCTGCTGCGCAACCGTCAGGGGCTGGCGCTCGACGCGTGCGAACAGCGAACCGAAAGCACGCTGCTGTTGCGCAATATAGTGTTCGCGATAGCGTTCCAGCAGGCTGTTGTCGGCGGTCGCGATCTGGCGCAGGCGCCGAACCAGCGGGTCTTCCCCGGCCGATGGCGATGAGCCTTCAAAGGGTGCCAGCACCTCGTCTGCCTGCCGAGAGAGCCCCAGCCAGAGGGACTGCCTGGGGTAGCGCGACTTCAGCTGCGCCTCGATCTCCCTGAGGGTGGATTCAACCAGCGGCTGGCGGTGCGCCTGAAGCCGTGCCTCGAAAGCGCGCCAGAAGCCGCGCTTCCAGCCTGGCAGCCAGCCCAGCACGGCTGCGTGCTGCGGCAGCGACAGGCGCCGGAACAGCCAGCCCCTGTGCAGCCGGCCGTCCTGCGCGATAGCCTGCCAGTCGATCGACCGCTCGCCGTCGGACGTGAACAGCCGGAGGCCTTCCATGCCAAGTTCAAGCCGGTGCCAGTCGCAGCCCAGCAGGCGCGCCAGCCTTGGCGGGGAAATACCGGTCGCGTCGGAGCGACCCCGGTCATGGGGGGAATCGAGGTCGTCAAACCGTTGTCGCGCTCCCTGTCGAATGCTGGCGTACCCGGAGTGACAGCCCCGGGCCTGGGCAGACGTTATAGGGTGTCGCGCGACCGAACGCAAGTCAGGCCGCCGCCTGGCTTACCTGACGAATCCAGTCTTCGAGGTTGTAGTAGTTGCTGATGCGCGCGACCTTGCCGTCGCGGATATCGAAGAAGGCTCCGGCCGGCAGCCGGTATTGCTGGCCCCGTGCTTCGGGCAGCCCTTCATCGGACTTCAGGTAGGTACCCAGCACCACGAATTCGGCGGCCGCGCGGCTGCCATCGCCATTGACCATTACCTCGATATCCTCGAGTTCCTCGCGGTAGCTGCCGTTCATCCGCTCCATGAAGGCGGCGAACGCCTCCTTGCCGACTTCACGGCCGCCCTGATTGATGTCGTGAATGACATCATCGGTCAGCAGGTCGAGAAACCGCGCCATATCGCCGGCATTAAAAGCCGCATAGTAATCCTGAATCAGCTTGAGAGTCGCTTCACGCATGGCAGGGTCCTGTTTCTGAAAGGAAAATGCAGAAGCTACCACGGCGAGGAAGCGGGATTGGGCCTGGCTGCGACACCCTGCTTTGTGGAAACGTCAGTTGGCATGCGACTGAAAAAAGATGGAGGACTTAAGGGGGTGACCGGTTACGCGTGACGGAGGCACTGCCACGCCTCACGCCTCACGCCTCACATGATCCTGGCCGGCTCCGGACTGTTGTCATAGCTGCTGACCAGAAACGGATGGACATAAACGAGGTCGCCGGTAACGTCCGACTGGACGACAAAGACCTGATTGCCGGGTGCCAGATCAAGCTTTGCCAGCACCTCGTACGGGTGGTCATGGCGAAGCTGTAGCACGCCATCGTCCTCGAGGTTCGCCTCTAGACTGATGAGGTCGCCGACCCGGATTTCATGCCAGATAAAGTGGCTTTCGAGCAGGATGTCGCTCGAGCCTTCCATTTGTCTCATCGTATTACCCTGTCAAACCGGCTTGTCGGATCCCTGAACTGCGAATCGGCCCGGTCAGGTGAAGGCCTAGTACGGGCCTGGTTACAGTATGGACCAGGCCGTCCCGGGCTGCGCCGCTCAGGGCTCGACCAGCCCGTGGCGCAGTGCCAGATGCACGATTTCGGAATTGGTCTTCAGGTCGAGCTTGCGCTTGATGTTCGAACGATGGGCGTGGACCGTCTTGGGGCTGAGAAACATCTGCTCGGCTACCCGCGAGACCGGATGTCCCTCGGCCAGCAACACGAATATCTGAAGTTCCCGCGGACTCAGCACCTTGATCGGCGACGCATCGCTGCTTTCCGGATGATCCAGCTGTTCCTGGATCGAGGCGGAATAGAAGTTTTCGCCCTTGCTGACCTTCACCACCGCTTCGATCAGCTCCGCCGGGGCGCAGCGTTTGGTCAGGTAGCCCTTGACCCCGGCCCCGATCACCTGGGTCGGATAGGGCTTGGTTTCACAGCTTGTCAGCACCAGCAGCCGGGCCCGGCCATCGAATGCGAGAATGCGCCGGATCGCCTCCATGCCACCGGAGATCGAAGAGCTTTCGCCGCTGCTTTCCTGGCTCGGCATCGTGAGGTCGAGCACCACCACATCCGGCTCCGCGGCACGATACTGCTCAAACGCTTCCTGACCATTGCTGGCGCTGGCAATGATCCGGATACGTTGGTCGGATTCGAGTATACGTTGAAACCCATCCCGGACAACCGCATGATCGTCCACTAGAAGCACCCGAATAAGACTCATATTTTGCCTTTTAAAACATAAACTTGAAGATAATACTTAACGAAATCGGTCACTAAAACCCGCGCCGGATTCGGATAAAAGCGCATCGGCGCCCCGGTATGCGCCCTGGGTATCGATGTCGAGTGCGCAGGCCGAGGCCACCTCTTCGGGTCTGATATGGGCCGGCAGCGCAACCAGTTCGTCACTGTAGCCGATCAGCTGAATACCCTCCTTGCGACAATAGGAGAGTACCTTCTCCAGCGCCCGGATCACGGCTATCTGGCGATCATTGAGCCGGTCACGGGACGCCGACTGGTCGTCGCGGCGCCGACTGGTCACCTGACGCACGGCATAGCCATCGGCGTCGAGCAGCTGGAGGGTGACGCCGGTGATCTTCTCCCGCACCAGCGCACCCTTGGCCAGGGCGAACAGGGCTTCGCTGCGACAGCAGACCGCATCCTCGGCAGTACAGCGCTTGAGCGCCGCGACGACGGTGGCATAGCTGGCATCGTTCTCGAGCGTAATATCCATTTGTCTATCCAGAGAGCAGATTCCAAAATAATGCAGGGCCATCCGGAGTGCGCCGCAACGGCCGCGGCGGACGACCACTGCGCTATCAGCGGGCGAATGCCTCGCGGCGGCTTTCCAGGCGTGCCAGCTCGAGCTCGAGCTGGTGGATACGTGTCACCGAAGCGCGTTCCTGCTCCTGCAGCTGTTGCCGCAGGCGGGCATTCTCATCGGCCAGGCGGTCGTTGCTGGCCTGCACGCGCTTGGCCTCCTCCTCCTGAATGCGCAGCCGGACCCTTGCATCCAGCAGTTCTTCGGTATCCAGACCGCCGGCATCGCGATGCTGCAGCCGCTCATGCTGCTTCAGCAGCCGTGCCTTGTCCTCGTTGTCCGATACCAGCCGAATGATGCGCTCTTCAAGGCGCAGTCTTTCGCCCTGGGACTCGTCCAGCTGAGCCGACAGCTGCTCATTGCGTTCGAGCAAGCGGGCATTCTGCTCCTGCAACTGGCGCACCTCGGCACCGCGACTGCGGTCGTCCCGCTGCAGCTGTTCCAGGCGCTCGCGGTAATCGGCCTCCAGTGTTCTGCACTGTTCGCCGAAGCGCTGCTCGGCATAGGCAAGCGCCTGGTCCCAGAGCTTGCCTGCCGCCGCCAGCACGGGCTCCGGCAGCTCCGGGTGCTGATTGCGACGGCTGACGCGCTCGCCCAGCGATTGCCACCAGTCTCCCAGCGCCTTGTTGATGGTGGTGAGACTACCGCTGCCGATCAGATCGCGCACATTCTGTTGCGTAGGCTTTACCCCCGCTCCAGCAGCTGATCCGCGGCGACGAAGACTTTTTGTCGTGTATCGGAACCCGGCTTCATATCAAAAAATACAGTGTACGTATTATTCGGAACGTTTCCTGACCTGCGATGCCGTAGAGACAGACACAGGGCCAACAGATTCAGCAGGATAACCTAAAGTCGCTGCAGCGTCGCCAGAAGATAACAAAAGACGCAGCGACTGTACCCTGGTCGGTATCAGGCTTGGGGTAAAGGGTAGAAGACAGGCGTCTGGCGCCAGGACATATAGAGCGGGCAGGTGCCGTTGATGGCAGAAACGAAGCTCGAATGGAGGCTGGAGTCGGAATCGAACCGGCGTACACGGAGTTGCAGTCCGCTGCATGACCACTCTGCCATCCAGCCCTCGAGGCGCTGCATAATACAGTATTGGCGGCGCAGGTCAACCGCGATGGCGGCGATCATCTATGCTAACCATGAGCACAGCCAGTCAGGAGAGAGCCTATGGCCATCAGAGCAGCCATCAATGGATACGGACGCATCGGTCGCAACATCCTCAGGGCGCTTTACGAGTCCGGTCGAACTGACCAGATTCAGATTGTCGCCATCAACGATCTCGGCGACACCGCCATCAACGCCCACCTGACGCGCTTCGACTCCGTCCATGGTCCTTTTGGTCATTCGGTATCGATCGAGGATCAGCAGATGGTGATCGCAGGCGACGCTATCGCAATCTACAGCGAGCCGGATCCGCACAGGCTGTCCTGGGGCGATCTGGATATCGACCTGGTATTCGAGTGCACGGGACGCTTCACGAACCGGGGGCTGCCGCCATACACCTCGACCGGGGTGCGCGCAAGGTAATCATCTCGGCACCCGCCGCCGATGCCGACGCCACCATCGTTTACGGGGTCAATCACCGTCGCCTGCAGTCGACGGACCGCATCATATCCAATGCCTCCTGCACCACCAACTGCCTGGCCCCGCTTGCAAGCGTACTGCACGAAAAGGTCGGCATCATCGAAGGGTTGATGACGACGATCCATTCATACACCAACGACCAGCACCTGACGGACGTCTATCACAAGGACCCCTACCGCGCACGGTCGGCCACCCAATCGATGATTCCGACGAAAACCGGCGCGGCCGAAGCCGTGGGCCTTGTGCTGCCGGAGCTCGCGGGCAGGCTCACGGGCCTTGCGGTCAGGGTGCCGACGATCAACGTGTCGCTGCTCGATCTGAGCTTTATGCCCGAGCGGGCAGTGACCACTGGCGAGATCAATTGCCTGATGCGCGATGCCGCCAACGGCGACATGAAGGGCATTGTGCGTTGCAACGAGCTGCCGCTGGTCTCGGTCGACTTCAATCACGATCCCGCCTCCTGCATCTTCGACTGCACCCAGACCCGCACGCTCGATCAGATGGTCAAGGTCTTCGCCTGGTACGACAACGAATGGGGGTTCTCGAACCGGATGATCGATACCGCGTTGGCGGCGATGGAGAACGGGTGACGCCATTGGTCCCGTACCGACACGGGATGACCGGGCCTGTCGCCACCTGCATCTAGGGAAAAAGCCCGGCCGGGCGCTATGACTGTCGCGACCGGCCGGGCAATAGGCGCTGTGATTCAGACCGCCGCCAGAACCCCTTTGAAGTAGCCTTCAAGACCAGCAAAGTCGTCCAGCGGCAGCACCTCGGCGACGTACTGATCGGGGCGCACGATGACGATGCAGCCCTTCTCCTTGTCGATGCCGCGCATCTCATAGATGTTCTTGCCGCCACCGGACGATTCCGGTCGCTTGTCCACGCAGAAAACCTTCTCGTGGTCCTGCAGGCCGTACCTGCCCTTGGGAGGCATCAGAACCGGGTGCAGGCTGCCGGTCTCGATCGACTGGTGATGCTGCTGGAAGACCGCACGCACATCGATCACGGCATCCGGGTCCGACTTGACGGGTGTGTACTTCTTCAGCGGTGAGCTGGCGTCGTTCTGCAGGTAGTCGCAGAGCGCCTTGACACCACAGTCATCGGACATGGCTTCGACATTACCGGCAAAGGCAAAGATGCGGTATGCGCCGTTGGCTGTGATGCAATGCCCCAGCTGCATCGGCCTGGCGTCGCAATGGCGTATGACGGGCGCAGAGTGGAAACGTTTGCCAACGGTCAGGCCTTTCGCAAGGTCCTGGTGACCACCCTCACCGACCATAATCGATGGCTTGTACTGGATTGAGACCCCGGCGGTATACTGGCCAAAAAGTTGGAAGTAGCGCTGGAACTCGGCGGGATCAACCCCATCCGGGTTCTCGGCGGACTTCGGCTTGGCGCTGAACATCCTGGAGAACTCCCGGTCGAAATCGATCAGCGCCTGACCATATTCATGACGTTCTGCCGAGTAGGTTTTGAGAATCCCGGGCCCGGCACGGCCGGTCAGTACGTGCGCCAGCTTCCAGCCAAGGTTCCAGGTATCCATCACCGAGGTGTTCAGCCCCTGCCCCGCCTTGGGGCTGTGGGTGTGGCAGGCGTCACCGGCGAGGAATACATGTGCCGGGCGACCCTCTGCGGAATCGTCAAATGCAGTGGTGATACGCTGGCCAATCTCGTAAACACTCCACCAGGCAACCTCTTTCACATCGACCGTATAGGGCTGCATGATGCGGTTGGCGGCCGCGACCAGCACGTCGGGGCTCATCTGGTCGCGTGCGACGCGCTCGTTTTCCCTGAGCTTGTCCAGCTCGATGTACAGACGGACCATGTAACCACCCTCACGCGGGATGATCAGCATGTTGCCTTCGTTGTTCGAATGGATCAGAGACTTCAGGCGGATATCCGGAAAATCGGTATTGAGCAGAACGTCCATGACGCCCCAGGCCTGGTTCAGAGCATCGCCCACCAGCTCCTTGCCAATAGCCGTGCGAACGCTTGAACGGGCACCATCGCAGCCAACCACGTACCTGGCTTTAACCGTCTCGATCTCCTGAGAGTACTGTGAATAGTTCACCAGACGCTCGAACTTCAGGGTAACCGGGTACTCGCCGCCATCCGGGTCGACTTCAAGACCCAGCAGCTTGCGCTGGTAGTGAGGCACGATCTTGCCGGGGCCCTGACGCATCACATCGAGGAACATATCGTGCACACGTGCCTGGTTGATGATCAGGTGAGGCATCTCCGACAGATCGTCCGCCACGTCCTGAACCTTGCCGCTACGCGCGATCTGATTCGGCTTGTCTGCATCCGGTTTCCAGAAAGCGGCTTCGCTGACCTGGTAGGCTTCCTGCCTGATCTGATCCGCGAAGCCGTAGGCCTGGAACATTTCCATCGTGCGACAGGCGATACCATCCGCCTGGCCTACCAGCAGACGGTCGTCCTTCTGGTCGACGATGGCGACCTTGATGTCGCCGAACTGTGACAGCTGTGCCGCGAGGTTGAGACCGGCCGGACCGCAACCGACGATCAGGACGTCAACTGCTTCGGGAAGGGGGCGCTTAATCGGTGGCGGTACGACGCGATCCTGAGGGTCGTCGAAACGGGGGTCGCCGGGATGAAAACCGTTGAGATGAAACTGCATGTCGTGGCTCCTCTTGTTTTTTGTAACCTTATACAATCCTTGATATAAGTAAAAATTGGTTTTTATCTTAAGACTAAAAGAATTTGCATACATGAACCCCAACCTGTTGAAGCAATTGGCCATCGTCGTCAAGCAGGGTTCCCTCAGCCGCGCCTGCGAGCAGCTGTACATCACTCAGCCAACGCTTACGCGCGCGATTCAGCAGATAGAGGCCAAGGTCGGAGCACCTGTGCTGACACGCACCAGGTACGGTGTGGCACCGACTGAAATCGGCGCCCGGCTGGCCCGGATCGGCGAGCGCATACTGGCCGAGTCAGAGCATGGCGAGGAGGTCATCCGCCAGTGGCACAGTGGCTATCAAAGCGAGTTCGCGATCGGCATCGATCCGCTCTGGGAGTTCGCGACCTTTAAGAGCCTGACCGAAAGCCTGTTGCGGGAGAGACGTTATGTCTTTCATCTGCGCACCGGGTCGGCATCGGTACAGATGAGACTGATGCAGGAGGGGCAGCTGGATTTCCTGCTGGCGCCGGCTCATTTGAGCGTCGCCCAGGGCGCCCTGGCGCGCAAGCTGCTGTTCCGGGACCGCTCGGGCGTCTTCGCCGGCAAAAAATCGAGCCTGGCCGGTACCCGACAGCCGGTATCTCGCGAGGTGCTGGAGCAGCAGAACTGGATGATCGCGGGTGCCAGCGCCGGATTTCTCGATGGCCGGGGAGCTGGCCGGCCCCACGGCGGCGCGCATGGCCTTTACCGGCAGTATCCGCTCGGTCCTGCACCTGCTCGACACCACCGACATGCTGGTGCGTCTGCCGGCGCGACTGGCACTGATGACCGGCGAGGTCGCGCCCGGGCAGCTGATCGAGGTGGAGGGCCGGCCTGGACCGCGGCGCGATATCGCGCTCTGGTCACAGCTCGAGCATGACGAACGGCCGGAGTTCGTGAAGGTCCGGGAACTGATCAGCGAGTTCGTGACGCGACTGGATCGCGAAGCGCCGACCTTTGGTCTGGCGCTGTGACGGGTCCGCGGGCTAGAGTGGCGACCACTACTACGCCTTGGGGATTGATCATGGCTTATAGGGACTGGGCGTCCGTCGCTTCGGCCTGGATAACGTGGATCTCGGCCGCTTGCTCCTTTTTACCGGCGAAGATCTCGGCGTAACGCAGGGTGGCCTGGGCGTGTTCCCGCATGATGCCTTCGGCCCGGGCACCCTGACGATGATCGATGGCATCGAATACGGCGTGATGCTGCATATGGGCGAAATTGAAGCGCCTGTACTCGCGTTCGAGATTGTTGCGGTCGACGGTCAGTGAACTGACCGAGGCGAAAGGCAGATGCTCGTTGCGACTCAGTGCCGAACTGATGGCGGGATTGCCACTCGCCTCGATGATCAGGGCATGAAAGCGCCGGTTCAGATCGTGATAGGTCTCCAGGTCTTCCTCGGTGACATGGCCCTTTTCGAACAGGGTGTCGCCCAAGGCGAGGGATTCCAGCAGTCCTTTGCGCTGCTCCGGGGACAGCCCGCGCTCGGCAGCCTGGCGGGCGGCCAGCCCCTCGAGCACGCCACGCACTTCGACGGCGCCGCCGACCTCCTCGGGCGTCACTTCGCGCACCCGGTATCCCCGCCGCTCCAGCTTGGTCAGCAGCCCTTCCTGCTCCAGCGCCCGGAAGGCGATACGCACCGGCGTGCGGGAGACCCCCAGCCGCTCGGCCGTTGGAATCTCGGCCACCCTTTCACCGGCGGCCATCTCGCCGGAAATGATCATCTGTCGCAATGTGCTCAGCACACGCTGCCCTGCTTTGCTCATACAAAACCTCATGCCCCGGGAAGTCTGGATACATTAAGACCGACGTTGTCTCCAGAGCATATCATACTGGATCCAATCAGGCTCGATCGGGGTGCATCGACTGGCTGTCGCCAAGGCCGTTGGGAGATGGCGCTTAGGGACGAAATCCCTATAACGGGGCTATAAAGCCGGATTGAAGTCGATATATAGCTATTTCTTATAATCATTGGTTATTAAATGGAAAGATTTTATTGCGAATAAATGGATCCAATAAAGCACCTAAACCTTGATATAGATCAAGACTTGGCCTAGATTGGATCCAAACTATAACAAGCCACCCCGAGGAGCCCGAGATGTTTCCGAAAAATGCCTGGTATGTCGCCTGTACCCCGGACGAATTCGTCGAAAAGCCGCTGGGCCGCCAGATCTGCGGCGAAAAGATGGTGTTCTACCGTGGACCCGAAGGCCAGGTAGCCGCCGTCGAGGATTTCTGCCCGCACCGCGGCGCGCCGCTGTCCCTCGGCTACGTCGAAGACGGTTTGCTGGTCTGCGGCTACCATGGCCTGAAAATGGGTAGCGACGGCAGGACCGCGGAGATGCCCGGCCAGCGCGTCCAGGGTTTTCCCTGCATCAGGAACTATCCGATAGAGGAGCGTTTCGGCTTCGTCTGGGTCTGGCCCGGCGATCCCGAGCAGGCCAACAGAGACGAGATTCCGGTGCTGGAGTGGGCCGACAACCCGGAATGGGCCTACGGCGGCGGCCTCTACCATATCAACTGCGACTACCGCCTGATGATCGACAACCTCATGGATCTGACCCATGAAACCTATGTCCATTCAACCAGCATCGGTCAGAGGGAGATCGACGAAGCGCCGGTGTCCACCAAAGTGGACGGCGAGACGGTGATCACCAGCCGCTACATGGACAACATCATGGCGCCGCCGTTCTGGCGCGCCGCACTCAAGGCCAATCACCTGGCCGACGACGTGGCGGTGGATCGCTGGCAGATCTGCCGCTTCACGCCGCCGAGCCATGTGATGATCGATGTCGGCGTGGCCCATGCCGGTCACGGCGGCTACGCGGCGCCCGACGCGCACAAGGCCGCCAGCATAGTCGTCGATTTCATCACCCCGGAAACCGAGACCTCGATCTGGTACTTCTGGGGCATGGCGCGCCACTTCAAGCCGGGAGATACCCATCTCACGGCCCAGATCCGCGACGGCCAGGGCAAGATCTTCGCCGAGGATCTGGAGATGCTGGAGCGCCAGCAGCAGAACCTGCTGGATTATCCGCAGCGCAAACTGCTTAAGCTGAACATCGATGCCGGTGGCGTTCAGGCCCGCCGCTTACTGGATCGACTCATCAAGGCGGAACAGCAACAGAACGAATCCGCCGCCACCGGCCGCTGAGCCCTGCACAGGAGACCGACCATGATCGAAGTCGAAGTCGTTTCGAAAACCAGCGACGCCGAGGATATCTGCCTGTTCGAACTGGCACGTCCGGATGGCGCCGCCTTGCCGGCCTTCGGCGCCGGCGCCCATATCGACGTCCAGCTGCCGAACGGACTGGTACGCCAGTACTCGCTGTGCAACCATCCGGACGAGAGCCATCGCTACGAGATCGGCGTGCTGAAGGATCCGTCCTCGCGCGGCGGTTCCCGGGCCATGCACGAACAGGTGCAGGCCGGCGACCGACTGCTGATCAGCGAGCCGCGCAATCACTTCCCGCTGGCCCACCATGCCACACGGAGCCTGCTGTTCGCCGGCGGTATCGGCGTCACGCCGATTCTCTGCATGGCCGAGCGGCTGGCCCATACCGGCGGTCCTTTCGAAATGCACTATTGCACCCGCTCCGAAAGCCGCACGGCCTTCCGCCAGCGCATCGCCGGCAGCGGCTTCGCCGACCGGGTGCAATTCCATTTCGACGACGGCGACGAGGCCCAGAAGCTGGATGCCCGCAGTCTGCTGGCCAAACAGGAACCCGGCACCCATCTCTACGTCTGCGGCCCCAAGGGCTTCATGGACCACGTGCTCGAGACCGCCGAGCAGCTCGGCTGGCCGGCCGAACAGGTGCACCGCGAGTATTTCGCCGCGGTGCCGATCAGCCACGACAGCGATGGCCCCTTCGAGGTACAGCTTGGCAGCAGCGGCCAGGTGCTGGAGATTCCGGCCAACCAGAGCGTGCTGCAGGTGCTGATGGACCACGACATCGACATTCCGTATTCCTGCGAAGACGGCGTCTGCGGTACCTGCCTGACCCGGGTGCTGGAAGGCGAGCCGGATCACCGCGACTTCTTCATGACGCCGGCCGAGCATGCGAAAAACGACCAGTTCACCCCCTGCTGCTCGCGAGCCAGGAGCAAGCGGCTGGTGCTGGATATCTGATCACCACACTGCACAGTCAACCCAATAGCGATAACAAGAGGAAGCGATGCATATGAAACTGAAAAACTGGGCGGCCGCCGCCGCCATCGCAGGCGTTACGCTGAGCGCCGTTCCAGCCCAGGCCGCCGATGTCACCCTGCGTTTTGCCCATCCCTGGCCCGGCACCTCCGATATCGCCAGGGGACTCGAGGCCTGGGGCGACTCGCTGGAACAGGCGTCCAATGAGCGGATTGAGGTCGAGTTCTACCCGGCCCAGACCCTGACCAAGGCCGCCAAGGGCTATGACGCGGTGGTCGGCCAGATCGCCGATGTCGCGGCAACGGTGCAGGGCTATACGGCCAACCGTTTTCCGCTGACCCAGGTGATCGAACTGCCGGGCCTGGTCGACAGCGCCGCCCAGGGCTCCTGCGTCCTGCAGCAGCTCTACGATGCCGGCGATATCGCCGGGGAGTACGAGGACAGCCATGTGCTCTTCGTCTGGACCAACGGCCCCGGCCATCTGCACATGAAAGACAAGCAGGTGACCAAACCCGAGGATGTCTCGGGCCTGCGCATCCGCCGGCCGACCACTGTGGTCGGTCAATTGCTCGAGAACCTCGGTGCCCAGCCGGTCGGCATGCCCGCCCCCGATGCCTACACGGCACTGCAGCGCGGCGTGATCGACGGCGTCGCCATCTCCTGGGACGGTGCCCTGGTGTTCCGTCTCAACGAGGTCGCCAGCCACCATACCGAGCTCAACCTCTACTCCCTGAGCTTCGTCGTGACGATGAACAAGGGCGTCTACGACCGGCTGCCGGACGACCTGAAACAGGTCCTGGACCAGCACTCGGGCGAGAAGTGGTCGCAGTTCATGGCCAGGATCTTCGACGACCTGGACCAGCAGTCGCGGGCCGATGCAAAAGCCATGGGACACGAGGTAAAGGAACTCGACAGCGAAATCCAGGCCGCCTGGCAGCCGGCGCTCGAGCGTGTAACCGAGAGTTACCTCGACGAACTCGAAGGCCAGGGCCTGCCGGCCCGAAAGGTCTACAGCCAGGCCCAGTCGCTGAGCCAGAGCTGCGGCACCTGAAACGTCCGATAACAGCCAAGCCCCCGCGCCCTAAGGGTCCGGGGGCTTTTTTCGTGTTCTTGATCGCTGTAGCCTGGAATGAGCCGAAGGCGAATTCCGGGATCCAACCGCAAGGCGCCTCCCCTGTGGCGCGCCACCCTGTCGGAATTCGCCCCTGCGGGGCATCATTCCAACCTACGGTGCCTGACACGCCTTGCGCTTGTGAAGGAAAAGTACAATTCTTTAAGGGGAAACTGCATACCGTTAGGCCGGCCTGAAAAGCATGATGGACGTACACCCGGTCAAGCGACCGTCGACCCAACTTGCAGATAAGGTCTCTACCCATGAAATCGATAAAAACCCAGGTAGCCATTATCGGTGCCGGCCCGTCCGGCCTGCTGCTCGGCCAACTGCTGGCGCGTCAGGGAATCAGCAACATCATCGTCGAACGCGTCACCGGCGACTACGTACTCGGCCGTATCCGTGCCGGCATTCTGGAGCAGGGTTTCATCGATCTGGTGCGTGAAGCCGGCGTCGCCGAGCGCATGGACAGCGAAGGCCATGTTCATGAAGGCTTCGTCATCTCGAACAACGGCAACGCGACCCGCATCGACCTCAAAGAGATGACCGGCGGCGATGTCGTCGTCTGTTACGGCCAGGTCGAGATCACCCGCGACCTGATGGAGGCCCGCGTCGCTGCCGGGCTGGAAACCTTCTACGAAGCGAAGGACGTGCAACCCCATGACGTCAAGTCCGACAAGCCCTACCTCACTTTCGCACACGAGGGCGAAGAGTACCGTCTGGACTGCGACTTCATCGCCGGCTGCGACGGCTTCCACGGCGTCTCCCGCCAGACCATCCCGGCCGAGATCCGCACCGAGCACGAACGCGTCTACCCGTTCGGCTGGCTCGGTCTGCTGGCCGACACCCCGCCGTGCCACGACGAGCTGATCTACGCCAAGAGTGAGCGCGGCTTCGCCCTCGCCAGCCAGCGGTCTGCAACCCGCTCGCGCTACTACATCCAGGTGCCGCTGACCGACAAGGTCGAGGACTGGAGTGACGAGGCCTTCTGGGACGAGCTCAGGAAACGCCTGCCGCCGGAAGCCGCGGCCAACATGGTCACCGGCCCAAGCCTCGAGAAAAGCATCGCGCCACTACGCTCCTTCGTCTGCGAACCGATGCAGTACGGCAACCTCTTCCTGGTCGGTGATGCCGCCCATATCGTGCCGCCGACCGGCGCCAAGGGCCTTAACCTGGCGGCATCGGACGTCGCGACCCTCTACAGGATCCTGACCCGTGTCTACCAGACGGACGATCGAAGCTGCATCAGCCAGTACTCGGAAATCGCGTTGCGCCGGGTCTGGAACGGCGAGCGTTTTTCCTGGTGGATGACCAACATGCTGCACGACTTCGGCGCCGAAATCGGCGCGAACGGCCTCGAGGGACAGACCTTCAACCGCTTCATGGAATCGGAACTGAACTACTACCTCGGCTCCGAAAACGGCCGCCGGGTGATCGCCGAGCAGTACGTCGGTCTGCCCTACGAGGAGCTCAAGGACTAACCCCGCGTCCGGGGCCGACAGCTTCCGGCCCCGGTCAATCATCGACCTGCCCGGGGGTTGCACTTTTCGCTCGCAGCCCCTTCCCCTCGCCTCTGGCACCCTGCATCTCTGCCCCGCTTCACACCGGCGTTCATTTGCCGGGGGCAACCGCGCTACAATCGGGTCTGTACTGTACAAATCGACGCACAACGCCCGACGACCGACGCCCGAATGAAAGACTTCGCGACCCAAGCTCCAGATCCGCAGGCCATTCCGCAATTCGGCCTCTATGGCGAAGCGGCGGTCGAAGATCCGGCCTTCGTCCATATCGAGAACATCATCAGCCGCAGCAGCCTCAACGGCTGGGTCATCAGGCCCCACCGCCACGGCCGCATGTTCCAGCTGATCTGCCTGTATGAAGGCGAGGTCGAGGTGCGTCTCGAGGACGAGGTCCACTGCCGCGACGAGCCCTGCGTCATCTCCATTCCATCGGGCGCGGTGCACGGTTTCCGTTTCGCCCCCGGAACCGAGGGGCGGGTGCTGACACTGGCCGAACCGCTGCTGAGCGACGAGTCCTACAGCCGATGCCAGCCCTATTTCGAGCCGCTGTTCGCCCGTCCGCTGATCACCGCATTCGCCCCCGGCTCGGCGCTGTTGCTCCAGTTACAGCAGTTCCTGCAGCAGATCGAGCGGGAGCTGAACCGACCCGATACCGGGCGGGCACTGATGTGCGAATGGCTGGCGCGGGCGGTGCTGATGACGTTGCGACGACAGCTCGAGATCCAGGGCCAGTCCGATACCCGCGGACCGATGTCGAGCGCCCCCTCGCGGCCTTCCGCCGGCTGATCGAAAGCCGTTTCCGCGAGCACTGGACCGTCGAGCAATATGCCGACGAACTCGGCATGTCGCCGGCGCGCCTCAACCGGCTGTGCAAGCAGCTGCTCGGCAAGACCGCCAAGACCCTGCCGCAGGAGCGCCTGCTGCTGGAGGTCAAGCGCCGGCTGATCTATACCCGCAGCAACCTCGACGAAATCGCCTGGGACCTGGGCTTTCGCGACCCGGCGTACTTTTCCCGCTTCTTCAAGCGCGCCACCGGCAGCACGCCGGGCAACTTTCGCAGCGAGAACAACTTCGATACCACCGAGGCGTAGATTAAAGTAGGTAGGATGGGTGAAACGGCGCCATCGCAAGGGACGGCCGGACCTCAGACACAACCAGAGCGCCGTGTAACCCATCTTCGGGTGTCGCTTCCCCATCGAGGAAGCCGGCGACATTTTATTGATGGGTTCCGCCGCGGCTGACCCACTGCGCACCGGGTGCCCGGTACCATTGCGGCTCCACCCATCCTACTTTTTTCGCAAGGTTCCAGCGGCTGCATGGGCCGAAAACAAAAAGCCCCGGACATGATGCCCGGGGCTTTCGCTTGCAGCTTGCCGCTTTCCTTCCCTACACCAACCCGAGGGCCAGCACCGGGAACAGTACCAGCAGCAGCAGGCGGACGATATCGGAGAGCACGAACGGGAAGACGCCCTTGAAAATCTGCCCGATCGTCACGTCCGGCGCCACGCTCTTGATCACGAAGACGTTCATCCCCACCGGCGGCGTGATCAGGCCCAGTTCGACCGTAATGACCGCGACGATGCCGAACCAGACCGGGTCGAAACCCGCTTCCGTAATCAGCGGCATCACCACCGGCACCGTCAGCAGCAGCATCGCGATGGCGTCCATAACGCAGCCAAGCAGGATGAACAGCGCCAGCACCGCGAAGAGCACCGCATAGGGCGGCCAGCCCAACTGCCCCACCAGATCGGTGAGATAGAAGGAAATTCGTGACACCGACAGGAAGTAGCCGAAGATCTCGGCGCCGACGATCATGAAGAAGATCATCGCCGACAGCGCCAGCGTCTCCTCCACCGCATCGATCAGATCGCGCCAGCCAACACCCCGGAAAAGGGCCACCACCAGGGTCGCGAAGGCGCCGATGGCGGCCGCCTCGGTCGGGGTGAACAGGCCGCTGTAGATGCCGCCGATGATGATCGCGAAGATGAACATGAAGGGCGCGAAGCCCCAGAGACCGGTGATCTTCTGCCTCAAGCTGGTCGGCTCGCCTGCGCGTGCCAGTTCCGGGCGGTAGTGCACCAGGAGTGCGATGGTTACGCAGTACAGAACCAGTCCGAGCAGCCCCGGCACCAGGCCGGCGATGAACATGTCGCCGACCGACTGCTCGGTGATCAGCGCATAGAGCAACAGCGCGATGCTCGGCGGAATCATGATGCCGAGGGTGCCGCCGGCCGCCAGGGTGCCGGTCGCCGGGAATCGGCATAGCCGTGCCGGCGCATTTCCGGCAGCGCGACCCGGGACATGCTGGCCGCCGTGGCGACCGACGAGCCGGAGATCGCAGAGAAGGTGCCGCAGGCCGAGACCGCCGCCAGCGCCATACCACCGCGCCAGCCGCCGAACAGCGAGCGGGCGGCGTTGAACAGCTCGCTCGACATGTTGGCCTTGGACGCCAGTACGCCGAGCAGCAGGAACATCGGGATCGGACTGAAACTGTAGTTGCTCAGGGTCTCGAAGGGACCGGCCTCGAGAATCGACACCGCCGGCTCGAACGCGACGATGATGCCGAAGCCGATCACGCCGGTCGCCGCCATCGCCAGGGCGATCGGGGCACGCAGCGCTATCATCGCCAGCATCGCGGCAAGACAGAGCAGTCCAATAACGGGTGCACTCATGATGTACGCTCCTTGAGGCCCAGCAATTCGAGGATGCCGCAACTGAAACCGCGCAATGCCATCAGCGCCAGCGCGGCGGACGAAACCAGATAGATCGGCGCCATCGGCATCAGCAGATCCTGGGTCAGCTCGCCGCTCATCCGGGCACCCTCTGCGGCGTGGTAGAAACGCCAGCACAGCAGTGCGCCGAAGACACCGAAGCAGAGGGTGTAAACGCCGTCGAACAGCTGCAGGGTGCGTTCATGCAGTTGGTGGGTGAAGAGGTCCACCACGATCTGCCCCTTGTCGACCGCATAGGGAAAGGCGAACAGCATCGTGAACAGCAGCCCGAACTTCACCAGCTCGATGCCGCCGTTGAACGTCAGATCGACCGTGCCTCCGCTCATGGCGAAGAGACTGCGGGCGCCGACATCGGCGACCACGCAGAACATCATTCCCAACAGCAGCAGTCCGCTGATCCGGTACAGGACCAGCGCCAGGCCGTCGATAGCCTTGATCAGCCATTTCATCGTACTAGCCCCTCGTTCGGCATTCAGCTGCCGCAGCTCTTGCTCAGCTCGGTGGCACGGGCGTAAACGTCACGCGCCGGCAGGCCACGCTCTTCGAGTCCGGACAGGTACTTTTCGGTGGCCGCATCCAGCACCGGTTTCCAATCCGGGTTACCCGCACCGCCCTCGAGGGTGATGATAGTATGTCCGGCAGCCACCGCTTCCTCCCGGCCCTGACGGTCCTGATCGTCGAACGCGGCCGCCATTTTCTGCGACCAGACCTGGCCCGAGTGCTCATCGACGATCTTCTTGAGGTCGTCGGGCATCTCGTCGTAGACGCCCTTGTTCAGGGTGACGACAAACGACAGGGTGTAGAGACCGATCTCGGTATGATAGTTCGTCTCTTCGTTGAGACGGAACGCCTTGATACCTTCCCAGGGCATCGATACGCCGTCGATCACGCCGCGCTGCAGCGACGGGTAGGTTTCCGGTGCGGGCATGCCGACCGGCTGGGCGCCCAGACCTTCGAGCAGCTCCGCGACGACAGTGGTCGGACGGCGGATCTTGAGACCGGCCAGGTCCTCGGGCTTGTGGATGGCCTTTTCCCGGGTATGGATATCGCCGGGGCCGTGGGTGAACACGTAGAGCACGTGGGTATCGTCGTATTCTCCGCTGATCAGGCCTTCATCGTAGAGCGACTGGATCACGCAGGAGCCCTGGGCGGCGGTTTTCGCCATACCCGGAAGCTCGACGACCTGGGTCAGCGGAAAGCGGTTGGCGCTATAGCCCTGCACCGTGGCGGTGACATCGGCGATGCGGTTCTTGACTGCATCGTAGCTCTGCGGCGCCTTGGTCAGGGTCTGGGAGGGATAGAATTCGACCGCGATACGACCGTCCGAGGCTTCCTCCAGGGACGTGCCCCAGGATTCGAAAGCCGCGTGCAGGCCGGAGGTCGCGGGCCAGAAATGAGCGAAACGCAGATTGAAGTCGGCCGCCTGGGCGGTTGCCAGCGGCAGCAGGCTCATGGCGGCGGTAGCGGCAATGGCAGTCAGTTTTTTCATGGTTTTATCCTTTTCTGGTTATTTTTTCTGGCGCTTGCAAGGGCTTGGCCTCAAGCTGCAGGATGGATCCCGTTCGAACCTTCCCCCGGGCTTTAACGACCCGCCGACCTGCCTTGGCGAACAGCTCGGCGGCCCCTGTATCGCTTCTGCTATTCGTTGATCAACAGCTGCATACCAGCACCGGTGTTGGAGATCGGCGCCACGTAGTTGCGGCGGACCTCCCTGACCTTGCCCAGCAGGCAGCCGCGCATCGCCAGCCACATGTTCAGCTCGACGGCCTGGGCACCGCCGATCTCGATCAGGTCGTCGTTGCTGTATTTCGTCAGCGCCTGGGGATCCGAAACCAGCTTGTCCATGCACTCATTGTCGAAGTCGGCGTTGATGAAGCCGGCGCGTTCGCCATCAAGCTGGTGCGACAGACCGCCGGTACCGAAGACCACGACCTTTTGATCGCCCGCGAATGACTCGACGGCACGGCCGATCGCCTGTCCGAACGCGTAGCAGCGTGAGGGCTTGGGCATCGGATGGCGCTCGCAGTTGATGCAGACCGGAATTACCTTCAGGTGCTGGTACTTGTGGCCCGGATACATCAGCGACAGCGGTACGGTCAGACCATGGTCGACCTTGATGTCCTGGCAGATGGTCGGATCGAAGTCGTGTTCGATCAGCTCGTTGGCGATATGCCACGACAGCTCGGTCTCGCCGGTGACCGGTGGAATGGTGGCGATGCCCCAGCCCTCGTCGGCATTTTCATACTGCGGTGCGCAGCCGAGCGCAAAGGTAGGTTTCTTGTCCAGGAACATCTCGAGGCCATGGTCGTTGTAGAATACGATGGCGATGTCGGGCTGCTGTTCGTTGAGCCACTCGCGAACCGGCGGGTAGCCGGCGAAGAAGTCGCGCCAGTAATCGGTGTCTTCCAGCCCGCGGTCCATCGCGATGCCGATGGCGGGAATATGTGATGTGGTGATACCACCGATAATCTTAGCCATTGTGTTTGCCCCTCCCCTGGCTGTCCAGGTACGCCTTGAACTCTTCGGTGGTCATGCCGGTCTGCAGTCCGCCCACATCCTGTACGTTCAGACCCAGAATGCCGGCAAATTTTGCCAGGTAGTAGATGCTGCCGCCTTCGCGCAGCAAGCTGATGATGTCGCGCTTGAGTACCGCTTCCTTCTGCGCCGGCGTCAGGCCGAACTTGTCACAATAGGCGGCTTCATCGGCCTTGAACGCTTCACGACCTTCGGCGCTGTTGAAGGTGAAACACATCTTGTTCAGTCCATAGCCTTTGGTCGCCATCGGGCCATCGAACTTGTAGGTACCGGGAATCTCTTTTTTGTCACTGGATGACATGGGGTCACCTCCTGTTTTATTCGGACCAGTAGAGCCGCATCGGGTTGTCCACCAGCAGCTTTTGCTGCAACTCGGCGGTCGGTGCGATCTGCGGGATAACGTCGACCAGCTTGCCGTCGTCCGGTACGTGCGACTTCATGTTAGGGTGCGGCCAGTCGGTGCCCCAGAGCACCCGGTCCGGGAATTGCTCGACCAGGGTGCGGGCAAAGGGCACCACGTCGCTGTAATCCGGCGCCTGCAGGGTCAGGCGCTCCGGGCAGCTGACCTTGGTCCAGACCTTGTCGTTGTCACGCATCAGTTGCACGAAGCGTTGGAAGTCCGCATGGTCGACGCCGTTGGCGACATCCGGCCGGCCCATGTGGTCGACGACGATGGTGGTGTCGAGTTCGTTGAGGAAGGGGATCAGGTCTTCCAGATCCGGCGCCTCGAAGTAGACGACGATGTGCCAGCCCAGCGGCTTGATCTTCTCGGCGATCGACAGGAACACCTCTTTCGGGGTGGTGTCGACCAGACGCTTGACGAAGTTGAAGCGCACCGCCCGCACGCCGGCGCGATCCATCGCCTCGAGCTCCTCGACGCTGATCGCAGGGTCGACCACTGCGACACCGCGGGCCCGTTCGCCGGCGCTTTCCAGGGCATCGATCAGCGCCGCGTTGTCGGTACCGTGGCACGAAGCCTGGACAATGACGTTGCGCTCGAAACCGAGATAATCACGCAGTTCGAACAGCTTCTCCTTGGGCGCATCACAGGGCGTGTACTTGCGCCTGGGGTGATACGGGAACCGGTCCGCCGGACCGAACACGTGGCAGTGCGCATCGACGGCGCCGGCCGGCGCCTTGAACGCCGGCTTGCTGGGGTTCGGGTGAAACGGTAGATAATCTGCATCCATCATGTTAGCTGCACCACTCTTTCAATTGTTATGTACGAAGACTTCGCCATCGAACAGTTTGCGCGCTGTACGCAGCAGCGCCGCCGGACCCAGATTGCCGGCCTCGTCGACATCCAGTATCACGGTCATCTCGCCGATCGGATGCTCCACTGCCAGCGACTTGCGTCTACCCTCGGGCACGCTGGCAACCTCGGCCGCGGGAGAGCCGGGCAGCACCGCCGCGGTGGCGACGCTGACCGCACCGAGCACACCGATCGAGGCATGGCAGCGATGCGGGATGAAGGTCCGGGTCGACAGTGCACCGCCCCGGCTGGCTGCGCTGACCATGGACATCTTCGGCACCGACTTGTCCTTGACGTCGCCAAGGTTCATCAGCGGGCCGGCCTGGAGGCGGATCGACTCGAGCTTTGCCCGCAGTTCTTGGTTCGCCTCCAGCTCCTCGCGGGTCTCCTGACCGCTGATACCCATGTCTCCGGCGCGCAGGATCACCACCGGCATGCCGTTGTCGATCAGCGTCACCTCGACGCCGTCGATCACGTCGACGACATTGCCGGTCGGCAGCAGCGCACCGCAGCTCGAACCCGCCGTATCGGCGAAGGTGATCGGCACCGGTGCGCTCGTCCCCGGCACGCCATCGATGCGTGCATCGCCGACATAGCTGACTTTGCCGTTCGGCGTCGACACCCGGGCGATGGCGATCTGGCCGGTGTTTTCCATGAAGATGCGCACCTCGGTCTCGCCGTCCTGCGCCGCCACCAGGCCGCGCTCGATCGCGAATGGCCCGACGCCGGCAAGGATGTTGCCGCAGTTCTGGGCATCGGTGACGACCGCCTGGTCGACGAACACCTGCAGGAACAGGTAGTCGACGTCGGCATCCTTGCGCTCGGAACGTTTCACCACCGCGACCTTCGAGGTCAACGGATCGGCGCCGCCCATGCCGTCGATCTGGCGCTCGTCCGGCGAGCCCATCACGCGCAGCAGGACGCGGTCGCGCTCGGCCGTATCGGCCGGCAGGTCGGAGGCGAGGAAGTAGCCCCCTTGGAGGTACCGCCCCGCATCCAGATGCAGCGGATGCCGTCAGACATACTTCAGGCCCTTCTCTTTCAGGCGCGGGCGCATGTCATAGATGTCCAGCCCCAGCTCGCCGTTGGCCAGGCGTACGCGCTTGCCCTCCTCGCGCGCCATGCGTTCGCGCGCCTCCTTCAGCACTTCGGCCGCGTGTTCGCGGCGAACGACGACGACGCCGTCGTCGTCGGCGACGATGACGTCACCCGGATTCACCAGGGCGTCGGCGCAGACGATCGGCACGTTGACCGAGCCCAGGGTTTCCTTGATGGTGCCCTCGGCGAACACCGCCTTGGACCAGACCGGGAAATCCATCTGCCGCAGGTCGCGGGTATCGCGCACGCCGCCGTCGATCACCAGACCGACGACACCGCGCGCCTGCGCCGAGGTGGCCAGCAGGTCGCCGAAGAAGCCGTGCACCGACGGCGAAGTCGGCGCGAACACCAGCATGTCGCCCGCTTTGCACTGCTCGATCGCCACGTGCATCATCCAGTTGTCGCCGGCAGCGCCGGAGATGGTCAGCGCAGACCCGGCCACGCACTTGTCCTGCTGGATCGGGCGCATGTAGTGCGCCAGCAGGCCGACCCGGCCCTGGGCTTCGTGGATGGTGGCGACGCCGCACTGGGCCAGGCCATCGATGACCGCCTGGTCCGCGCGCTCGATATTCTGAACGACTAGATTCTCTCTCATGGTGCTCTCCCAATGCTCTTGCGCGGGCCGGCGATTCAGGCCGGGTTCTTCATGCGGCTGAAAACACGACGGGCGTTGTGCTCGAAGATGTCCTGCTTCTGCTCGGCACTCAGCGCCTGGTTGCCGTCGATGTAGCGCTTGGTGTCATCGAAGTAGTGTCCGGTTTCCGGGTCGATGCCGCGTACCGCGCCGATCATCTCGGAGGCGAACAGGATGTTTTGGGTCGGGATGATGTCGAGCAGCAGGTCGATGCCACGCTGATGGTAGACGCAGGTATCGAAGTAGATGTTGTTCAGCACCCGCTCCTCGAGCTCGAAGCCCTGGTCCAGCGCCAGACCGCGGAAACGGCCCCAGTGATAGGGCACGGCGCCGCCGCCGTGTGGGATGATGATCTTCAGTTCCGGGAAGTCCTTGAAGACGTCGGACATCATCAGCTGCTGGAAGCCGGTGGTATCGGCGCCGAGGTAATGGGAGCCGGTGGTGTGGAAGCAGTCGTTGCAGGCCGCGCTGACGTGGACCATCGCCGGAATATCGTACTCGACCATCTTCTCGTAGATCGGGTAGAAGGCGCGGTCCGCCAGGGAGCTGCCGTTCCAGTGGCCGCCGCTCGGGTCCGGGTTCAGGTTGATGCCGATAAAGCCCATCTCCTCGACGGTACGGATGATTTCCGGTACCGACTTGGCCGGATCGACGCCGGGCGATTGCGGCAGCTGCGCGACCGGCACGAAGTTGTTCGGGAAAAGGTCGCAGACACGGCGGATCAGATCGTTCTGATGCTCGGTCCAGAACTGGCTGGTATATTCATTTCCGATATGGTGACCCATCCAGCTGGCGCGCGGCGAGAAAATGGTGAGATCGGTGCCGCGTTCCTGCTGCAGGCGCAGCTGGTTCTTCTCGATGCTCTCGCGGATCTCGTCGTCGCTGATGATGATCTGCCCCTTTTCACCAACGAAGGATGGATCCCGGGCGACGGCCGCCTTCTGCTTCTCGCGGTACTCGCCTACCTGAGGCGGGGTGGTGGTGTAATGGCCATGACAATCGATGATCATTGCTGGACTCTCTGTTGTGGGTCTGTTCAACGTTGTGCTGACGGTTGCTTCGAATCGTCGCGCACCGTTCGAAAATTGGGAAAGCGGTGAGCTGGAATATTGGATCCCGTCCGCTTTGCATGATCTCAGTATTGACCCATAGCGCCGACATTGGCCATTTCATTTTGTCCGTTAAGGTATTAGATTTTGAGATAGCACCTGCAACCCGCCTGTCTACAAGGAGCCCGATGAGCTTTCCGATCCCCAACCTCAGACACCTGCGGGTGTTTCGCGAAGTCGCCGAATGCAGGAGTATCAGCCAGGCCGCCCCGCGGGTGTTCCTGTCGCAACCGGCGATCACCCAGGCGATTGCAAAACTGGAAGCCTTGCTCGAGAGCGAGTTGTTCGAACGCCAGACCGACGGCATGTTTCCGACCGACGCGGGACGGCTCTGGCACAACCGTGTCGATCGCTGCCTGGGCTATATCGAAAAAGGGATTCGCGAGGCGCTGAAAAGCCGCTCCGGCAGCCGCCCCACCTCGGCACAACAGATACTGGCCCTGCTGACCACCACCCAGCTCAAGGCCCTGGTCGCCGTCACCGAGGCACAGAACTTCAGCATCGCCAGCCGCAATATCGGCGTCTCCCAGTCCTCGCTGCACCGGGCGGCCCGGGAGCTGGAGCAGTTGCTGGCGATCCCGCTGTTCGAGAAGACCAGTACCGGCATCAGCACCACCAAGGCCTGTCAGGCGCTGGCGCGGGCCGCCAAGCTGGGTTTTGCCGAGATCCGCCAGGGCTATTACGAACTCGGCGCACTGCGCTCGCGGGAGGTGGGCCGGATCGTGCTCGGTAGCATGCCGCTGGCGCGTACCTCGATCCTGCCCGAAGTGATCAACCGCTTCAGCATTCAGCACCCGGATATCGGCATCAGCGTCGTCGATGCGCCCTACGACGACCTGCTGCAGCACCTGCGTCATGGCGATCTCGATTTCCTGGTCGGCGCGCTGCGTTTCCCGGCTCCCGCCGACGATATCGTGCAGGAGGAGCTGCTCGCTCCGCCGCTGGCGATCGTCGCGCGCAAGGGCCACCCGCTCGCCTCCAGCCCGAAGCTCGATATCGCCACCCTGGCGGACTATCCCTGGGTGGTGCCGCGCGCCGGCACCCCGACACGCGCCTTCTTCGACTCGCTGTTCGTCGACAAGGGGCTGCCGACGCCGCGCCGCCTGGTCGAAACCAGTTCGCAAATACTTATCCGCGAACTGCTGCGCGGCAGCGACCGGCTGACCCTGATCTCGACCCACCAGATCGAGCACGAGCTGCGTCTGGGCCTGCTCTGCGTGCTGCCCTATGCCCTCAGCCACACGCGACGTCCTATCGGTATCACCCTGCGCCAGCACTGGCAGCCGACCCCCGCGCAGGGGCAGTTTCTGGAGATGTTGAGAGACGCCGCCGGCCGTTATGCGGAGCAGTAACGCAGCAAGCGCTATGCAAAAAATGAATACCCTGAACCCAGATTCAATTATTCAGGCCAGGTCCACGGTGCTAGATTGAAGGGCATCACGGCACCTCGCAAAACCGTAACGAGAGGTTCAGAGGCAAGGCGCACGGCGCGCAGGAACCGCAGTGTATTTTGGTATACATGAGGATTCCGAGCACCGCGCAACGCAGCCTATGAGCCGCGCAGTAGGTTTTTCGAGGTGCCCATCACGGATTCAGCGGGAGCGGCTGTCAATGTCCAGCAATGCTGCACAACGCCTTGCCTTTATCGGTTTCGGCGAAGCCGCGACGGCGATCGCCGCCGGCTTGATCGACGACGGCGCCGCCGTCGAGATGCGCGCCTACGATATCAAGTCCGACAGCCCCGATCCGGCGATACGCGACCGGATCCGGCGCCATTACGAAAGCGCCGGCATCCAGGGCAGCGCGACTCTGGCCGAGGCGATCGCCGGTGCCGACCTGGTCTTCTCTCTGGTCACTGCCGACCAGGCGGCGGTCGCGGCTGCAGCGGCGGCACCGCTGTTGCAGCCGGGACAGCACTTTCTCGACTGCAACTCCTGTTCACCCGGCTGCAAGGCGGCCTCGGCGGATATCGTCGCCCCTACCGGCGCCCTGTACAGTGATGTTGCGGTGATGGCGCCGATCCATCCGGCACGCCAGCGTACGCCGCTGCTGGTCAGCGGTGACCACAGCACAGAGCTGCTGTCGCTGCTGGAGCGCCTGGGCATGAATGCCCGCCCGATGCCCGGCGCCGTCGGCGCCGCCTCGACGGTGAAGATGCTGCGCAGCGTCATGATCAAGGGTATGGAGGCCCTGAGTGCCGAGTGTTTCCTGGCGGCACGCAGGGCCGGTATCGAAGAGGACATCCTGCTGTCCCTCGAGAAGAGCTTTCCCGGATTCGGCTGGCGCGAGCGCGCCGGTTACAACCTCGAGCGCATGCGCCGCCACGGCATCCGCCGCGCCGCCGAAATGCGCGAGGTCGCGACCACCCTGACGGAACTGGGTATCGGCAACGACATGGCCAGCGCCACGACCGCCGGCAACAGCGGATCGGCGAGCTGCAGATCCGCGACGACTCGACCGACCTGGCACAGCAGGCCGATGAGATCCTGGAGCGCCTCGGCGGCGCCTCCACCCGCAAGCATTTATAACGAACCCGACGACTATAGGGAGCAAACTGATGAGAATCTGTATCGCCGGCGCTTCGGGCGCCTTCGGCATGAAACACATGGATGCCATCGCCGCCATCGACGGCGCCGAAGTCACCTCGGTGGTCGGCACCAAGCCCGATGCGATCCGCGCCTTCGCCGAAGAACGCGGCGTGCCCCACTACTGCACCGACCTGGCCGAAGCCCTGGCGCGCGACGATGTCGACGCCGTGATCCTGGCGACCCCGACCCAGCTGCACGCCTCCCAGGCGATCCAGTGCCTCGAAGCGGGCAAGCACGTCCAGGTCGAGATCCCGATGGCCGACAACATCGAAGACGCCCGCCGGCTGGTCGAGACCCAGAAGCGTACCGGCCTCGTCGCCATGGCCGGCCATACCCGCCGCTTCAACCCGAGCCACCAGTGGATCCACAACAAGATCCAGGCCGGCGAGCTGAAGGTGCAGCAGATGGACGTCCAGACCTACTTCTTCCGCCGCACCAACAAGAACGCCCTGGGCCAGGCGCGCTCCTGGACCGACCACCTGCTGTGGCACCACGCCTGCCACACCGTCGATCTGTTCCAGTACCAGACCGGCGAAACCGCGAGCAAGGTGCAGGCCCTCGAAGGCCCGATCCATCCCGAACTCGGCATCGCCATGGACATGAGCATCGGCTTGAAGGTGCCGAGCGGCGCCCTCTGCACCCTGTCGCTGTCGTTCAACAATGACGGTCCGCTGGGCACCTTCTTCCGCTACATCTGCGACAACGGCACCTATATCGCCCGCTACGACGACCTGGTCGACGGTCACGAAAACAAGATCGATCTTAGCGGTGTGGCCGTCTCCAACAACGGCATCGAGCTGCAGGACCGCGAGTTCATCGCCGCCATCCGCGAAGGCCGCGAACCCAACTCCAGCGTCGTCCAGTGTCTGCCGGCGATGGAAACCCTGGACCGCCTGGAGCAGTGCCTGAAGGCGGATTGCTGAATGCGATGATGCGTGACAGGTTACGCGTAACCTGTCACCTGTGACCGCCATGGATGGCGGAAACCCTGATAACGCAGGAGCGGTTTTCAGGGAACGCGTAACCATCTGATAAAGGTCTTTACCAATGCAGAATGAGAACCCCTGTTCGATACCCCCGGAATCGGCCTGGGCTGCATGAACCTGTCCCATGCCTATGGCACACCGCTGTCGGAAGGCGACGCCCTGCGGGCACTCGATGCCGCCTTCGACCTGGGCTACCGGCACTTCGACACCGCCACCCTCTACGGCGGCGGTGCCAACGAAAAGCTGCTCGGCAAGGCGCTGAAGGCCAAGCGCAGCCAGCTGTTCCTGGCCAGCAAATGCGGCATGGCGATCGGCCGTGAAAGCGGCAAGAAGGAAATCGACGGCCGCCCGGATACCCTGAAACGCCAGTGCGAGGAAAGCCTGCGGCGCCTGCAGACCGACTGCATCGATCTCTACTACCTGCACCGGCTGGACCCGCAGGTCGCGATCGAGGAGAGCGTCGGCGCCCTGGCCGACCTGGTTCGGGACGGCAAAATCCGCGCCATCGGTCTGTCCGAAGTCTCCGCCGCCACCCTGGCAAAGGCGCAGCGCGAACATTCGATCATGGCGGTGCAGTCCGAGTACTCGCTCTGGACCCGCAATCCCGAAATCGCCCTGCTCGATGCCTGTCGCGACAGCGGCACTGCCCTGGTCGCCTTCAGCCCGCTGGCCCGCGGCTTCCTGACCGGCAGCCTGCGCGATATCGCGTCCCTCGAGCCGAAGGATATCCGCAACAACATGCCGCGTTTCAGCGCCCGCCACTACCCGAAGAATCTGGCGCTGCTCGAGGAATACGGCCGCATTGCCGAGGCCATCGGCTGCACGCCGGCCCAGCTGGCGCTGGCCTGGGTGCGGAGCAAGGGCGAGTTCATCGTGCCGATTCCGGGCACGCGCTTCATCGACCACATGCGGGAAAACCTGCTGGCCGAAAGCGTCCGCCTGGAAGATGACGTGGTCGCGCGCCTCGACGTCCTGATCAACCAGATCACCGTCTCCGGACCGCGCTACAACGAGGCCCAGCAGGCCGAGATCGACACCGAAGAGTTCGCCTGAGGCTCTTCCCCCGGAGCCTCTCGCTGATTGCCGGGAGGCCCTCCCCTGCGTTGTTTGCACCCGCCCGGCCCCGGGCGACGATATGAAGCTATTAGCGGTATTGAACCGGCTCGCTATCGCGCGCAGAATTGGCGCAAAGGATACTGCAACCAGAGCAGAAACATGCAGCCACTATCGGCAAAGGCGATTTTCGATGAACTGGATGCCTACGGGCTTCAGAGCGGCTCCATTTTCGGCGCCATCTCCCGCGAGGCGATTCGCTTTCTGGTAGAAAACGGCAAGGTCTACAGCGTCCGCCAGCATGAGGAAATTTTCCGAAGCGGCGATCCGGGTGGCAGTTTTTTCGTCGTCTGCAGAGGATCGGTCGACTTCTTCAAGCATCATCAGGGGAAGTATGCCTATACCCGCACCTCGATGCCCGGCGAGGAAGTCGGTTTCGTGGCGATGATCGCCCTGCACGACCATGTCGGCAAGGCTGTCGCCCACGAGGACAGCATCGTACTCGAAATCTCGTCCGAACTCTTTGCCGACCTGCATGAAAAGTACCCCTTCGATTTCGGCATCATGACCCTCAACCTGGCACGTGACCTGGCACGAATCGTCCGCAAGCTCAGCAATATCCTGGTCGAGCACGCCATCGACCACTGACCCTCGGCAATCTTTCTTCAACACGCAGGCGGTATCCCGGCTGCCCAGTAACGGCAAAGCCCGGCGCCCCCTGTAGCGGGCGCCGGGCTTTCCAGTTGGCGCGCTGCCGCGCCCTGGTTCTGGTGCGATTACGTTACAGCATGCACTCCTTCGACGCCGGAGGATAGATCGACGGCTGGTAGCTGAGCTCGACCACCGGCTGCAACCGGTCGCCCACCTGCTTCACCTGGCCGACATAGTTCGGGATTACCAGCTGATGGTCCCGGCGCATGGTCGCCGGGCCGTAGATGGTCTCGTACTCGGCGCCGACGAGGGCTGTCGACACCGCTTCCGGTTCTGTGCTGCCGGCTAAACGCACGCCTTCGAATATCGCCTGCACGCCATTGTAGGCCTGGCCCTCGTTCTCGGTCGGAACGCGACCATACTTCTGCCTGAAGCCCTCGACGAACGCCTTGTTGCGCGGCGTGTCGATACCGGCGCCATAGCCGATATTGCCCCAGACCCCGGCGGTGGCATCACCGGTGGCGTCCACCAGGTAGTTGAAGATCAGCGCGTGGCCGATCAGCTGCCTGTCGGTCAGGCCGAACGCCTTGGCCTGCTTGACGAAGCCGATGGCATCACGCCCCACCATTGCGACCCAGATGGCGTCGACATCGGCGGCGCGCAGCTGGGCGATGTAGGGCGCGAAGTCCTTGGTGCCCATCGGCACGTACAGCGTCTCGGCGACGTCCTTGCCCTGCGCCCTGGCGGTCTTCTCGAAGAACTCGGCCGAGCCGTGGCCCCAGGTGTAGTCGGCGGCGATCACGGCGAATTTCTTCGCTTCGACCCTTTCCAGCCACTTGCCCATCATTGCCAGGTCCATGCTGTCTGAGTGGTTGGTGCGGAACATGCGGGCGTTGCACGCCTTGCCGGTCAGATCATCGAGCTTGCTGGCGACGGCGACGTACAGTGCATCCCAACGCTCGAGGCTCTGCGACAGCGTCAGCGAAATCGACGAGGAGATCGGGCCGATCAGGAACGGGAAGCCGTCACGCGCCAGTTTCTCCGCCACCCGGCGGCCGGCCTCCGGCGTACTCTCGTCGTCGGCGGTCTTGAGCTCGACCGGGTGGCCGGCGATACCGCCGCCGGCGTTGGCCTCCTCGACGGCGAATTGGATCCCGCGCAGCACCTCTTCGCCCTGTTGCGCGAACACGCCGGTTATCGAGCTGACGGCGCCGATGCGGATCGGGTCCTGGTCGGCAGCCTGCGCCGCCGTCGCCAGCGCCGCACTCAGCAGCGTCGCTGCACCCAGTCGAAACAGTTTTTTGCCAAAATGGGTCATGGGGTTATCACCTTTTGTTGTTGTATTGCGTTCTTCTGTCGTGTCGATCGGGATCAGATCGTCACGTGTCGCTTGAGCGATTCGATGTC
The DNA here is from genome assembly GCF_042661465.1 of Marinobacterium aestuariivivens. Classification (NCBI taxonomy): domain Bacteria; kingdom Pseudomonadati; phylum Pseudomonadota; class Gammaproteobacteria; order Oceanospirillales; family Oceanospirillaceae; genus Marinobacterium; species Marinobacterium aestuariivivens. Next base: position 5,159,537 of record NZ_JBHSWE010000001.1, read on the forward strand.
GTCGGCATCGACCGCGCCCTCGGCCACCACCGTACCCTTGTCGAGGGCGTAATAGCGCCGCGTGACGCGGGCGACGAGACTGAGGTTCTGCTCGACCAGCAGCAGCGCAGTGCCCTGGTCGGCAAGCTGGTTGAGGCTGTCGGCCAGCAGGTCGACGATGACCGGCGCCAGCCCGTCGGTGGGCTCGTCGAGGATCATCAGCGACGGGTTGGCCATCATCGCCCGGCCGATCGCCAGCATCTGTTGCTGGCCGCCGGAGAGCGCGGTGCCGGGCGTATGGGCCCGCTCCTCGAGAATCGGGAACAGTCGGTAGACGCTGTCGAGATGCCAGGGACCGGGCCTTTTCACCGCGGCGCCGAGCCGGAGGTTCTCCTCGACGCTGAGGTTGGCGACGATGCGCCGCCCCTGTGGCACGATCATCACTCCCTGGTTCGCCGCCCGGTAGGGGCGCGGACGCCCCTGTACCCTACCGTTGATCGACACCCGGCCGGCGCGCACCGACGCCACGCCGAGCAGCGAGTTGACCAGGGTGGTCTTGCCGACGCCATTGCGGCCGATCAGCGCGACCCGGTCGCCTTCGGCGACGTCGAGGTTGAGGTTGTGCAGCACCCTGGCCGCACCGTAACCGGCGTTGACGCCGTCAAACGAAAGCAACTGTTTCATGCCGCACTCCCCAGATAGGCTTCACGTACACGCGGGTTGGCCCGCACCTCGGAAGGCACACCCTCGGCCAGCACCTTGCCGAGCTCGAGCACGGTGATGCGGTCGCTGACGCCGAACACCACTTCCATGTCGTGCTCCACCAGCAGCACCGACACGCCGCGCTCGTTGGCGAGTTTTTTCAGGTGCTGCGCGAGTTCCAGCGACTCCGGCACGGTGAGGCCGGCCATCGGCTCATCAAGCAGCAGCACCGACGGCGACCCCACCAATGCCAGCGCCAGATCGAGGCGGCGTTGCTCACCGTAGCCGAGTTCACCCGCGGTCAATTCGGCGACGTCGAGCAGGCCCAGCTCGGCGAGGCTGTCGTGACAGTCCCGTTCCGGATCGGTGGCTCCGACCTTGACCGCCGCCAGCTCCACCTGTTCCCGCACGCCCATGCCGGCGAAGATGCTGGTACGCTGGAAGGAACGCGACAGACCGAGACGGCGCCGTTCGAGCACGCCGAACCGGGTGATGTCGGTACCATCGAGGCTTACGCTGCCTGCGGCCGGGCGCCGACGTCCGGAGATGCCATCGATCAGCGTCGATTTGCCGGCGCCGTTCGGCCCGATCAGGCCGCGGATCTGCCCCGGCTGCAGCGACAACGTCACGCCATCCACTGCCTTGACACCGCCGTACTGCACCGTGAGACCGGTGACTTCGAATATCGGTTTCAGCATGACTTGCCCCCTCCAGGTTCGGCCCGATCAGGCCGCGGATCTGCCCCGGCTGCAGCGACATCGTGACGCCATCCACTGCCTTGACGCCGCCATACTGCACCGTCAGCCCGGTAACTTCGAATATCGGCTTCAGCATGACTTGCCCTCCTCCAGTCGGGTCAGCGCGGCGGTACGCGCCGGCCGGCGAAGACGCTGGTAGACCTGGACCAGGGTCCCGGACAGTCCATCCGGGGCGTAGACCACCGTCAGGATCAGCGCCGCGCCCAGCAGCGCCATCCAGTAGTCGGTGACTTCGCCGAGGTAGTCCTTGGCCAGGAAATAGAGCATGGCGCCCAGCACCGGCCCCCAGAGCACCCGGAAGCCGCCGAGGATGACCATCATCAGCGCCACACCGGAGACGCTCCAGTGCAGGCTTTCCGGCGACACGAAGCCGGTGTACAGCGCCGACAGGATGCCGGCGACCGCCGACACCGCGGCCGACAGACCGTAGATGGCGGCGCGGGGTACCAGCACGCGGATGCCGATGTAGCGCGCGCGTTCCTCGTTGTCGCGGATTGCCGCGGCGGTGCTGCCGAAGCGGCTGCGCACCAGCCACGCCAGGGCAGCGGCGATCAGAACCAGCGTCACCCAGCAGACCAGGAACATGGTGCCCGGGTCGTACAGGGCCCTCATCGGCGCGCCGAACAGCGTATCCAGCCAGGCGATATTGAGACCGTCGGCGCCGCCTAGCAGGTCGCGGGATTTCAGCGTCGACAGGTACAGCGTCTGTCCCACCGCCAGCGTCAGCATGCCGAAGGCGATGCCGGGGATGCGGCCGATGACCAGGCCGAGCAGGAAGGCCGCGACGCCGATGATCAGCACGGTGGCGAGAATCGCCGGCCCCGCTGCCAAGTCGGCATACTTGAGCAGCAGCGCGACCAGATAGCCCGCCGAGCCGAAGAAGGCCGCATGACCGAAGCTGACCAGACCGCTCTGGCGCAGCAGCAGTCCGACGCCGAGGGCGAAGATGGCGTAAATGGTGGCCTGGGTCAGCAACGACAGCAGCGTCGCGGAACCGGTGCCGGCGTAGAGTGCCAGGCCGCCCAACAGCGCCAGCGCCATGCCCGGCAGAATGGATTTTCGGGTCGTCTTGATCATGAGCGGTTCCCGGCGATGCCCGCCGGCCTCCACAGAAGAATGGCTATCATCAGCAGGAACGGCGTTGCCGTTGAAAGCAGCCTCTGCGTCTTTCCTGTCGTTAGCGGGCTCATAAGCGGTTCCCCGACAGGCCCGCCGGCCTCCACAGAAGAATCGCTATCATCAACAGGAACGGCAGCACCGCCGACAGCGACGGCAGGTAAAGGATGCCGAACGACTGCACCTGGCCCAGCAGCAGCGCGGCGACGAAGGCACCGCCGAGGCTGCCGAGACCGCCGATCACCACCACCACGAAGGAATCCACCAGGATGTCGCTGCCCATGCTCGGCACCAGCGACAGCATTGGCGAGGCGGCGACGCCGGCCAGCGCGGCCAGCCCGGTGCCGAGGCCGACGACGGCGGCGCTGACGCGGTCGGTATTGACCCCCTGCATCGCGGTGGTGAGCGGATCCGTGCTCAGCGCGCGGACGAACAGGCCGAGCCGGCTGAAGCGGATCCAGGCCCAGAGTCCCAGCATCGCCGTGGCGCCGAGCGCCACCACCAGCACGCGGTACAGCGGTACCGGCGCACCGAACAGTTCGACGCTGTTCTCCAGCAGCGCCGGCACCTCGACCGAGAGGTTTCCCCGCCCCCAGACGGCATGAACGAAATCCTCGATGATCAGCAGCAGTCCGAAGGTCACCAGCAGCACCGACAGCGGGTCGCGGTCCTGCAGTGGCCGGAACACGAAGCGGTCGAGCGCGACGCCGAGCAGCGCCATGATCAGCGGGCTCAGCAGCAGCGCGCCCCAGAAGCCGGTCAACTCGGCAAGGCTGTAGCCGAGATAGGCGCCCAGCATGTAGAGCGCGCCGTGGGCGAAATTCACGACCCGCCGCAGGCCGTAGATCATGGCCAGGCCCGAGGCCGCCACCATCAACAGCGCGCCGTAGACCAGGCCGTTGAAAATACTGATTGTCAGCACGATTTAACTCCTCATTATTGTTATGGCTTGAATGTGTCGGGTTACTCGAACGGGATTACACCTCCTTCGGATCGAGGGTGGATTCGGGCGCGCCGAGCGCCAGCCAGCCGCCGTCGGCGGCCAGGGTGGTGCCGGTGATGTAGCCGGCGCGGGGCGACAGCAGAAAGGCGATGCTGTCGGCGATCTCTTCAGGGTCCGCCAGCCGCCCCATCGGCGTGCGGCGCTCCAGCGCCGCCAGATCGATGGCGCCGCGACGGGCCAGCTCCGCCACCAGCTCGGTGCGCACATAACCCGGCGCGACCGCATTGACGCGCACGCCCTGCCGCGCCCACTCGCAGGCCATCGACCGGGTCATGGCGACAATGCCGGCCTTGGCGGCGCCGTATGCATTGCGGGTCGGGATGCCACCGAGGCCCGCGATCGAACTCAGGTTGACGATGGCGCCGTCCCCTGGCGCAGCATCTCCCGACCGACGCATCGGCTCATGACGAAGGTGCCGCGCAGGTGCACCTGCAGCACCCGGTCGAAGGCGTCGGCGCTCTGATCCAAGGTCGCGCCCGGCTGGTCGCCGATACCGGCGTTGTTGACCAGCGCGTCGATGCGGCCGCAGGTCTCGACCACCGTCATGACCAGGGCTTCCACCGAGGCTTCCTTGGTAATATCGACAGCGATGCCGAGGTGATCCGCGCCCAGGCGTCCCGCGGCCCGCTTGGCGGCAACGCCGTCCAGATCCGCCAGCACCACCCGGTAGCCGTCGGCGGCCAGACAGCGGCCCGTCGCCAGACCGATGCCGCCGGCGCCGCCGGTAATGATGGCGACCGGGCGCATCAATCCCGGCTCCGCCAGCTGGGCATCTCGACCGCCTGCAGCAGCCGGTTTTCCTGCGCCTCGATCAGGTGCCCGGAGGCCTGCAGATAGGCGGGGAAATCCGGATGCGTATCCCGTGCATGACAGCGGCGCTCGTAGTCTGCCAGCGACGCGTAGGCCCAGAGATGGACGAACTGGTTCAGCGCCCCGACCTGGCTCTGGTAGAACCCCACCGGATGGCCGAGGGTCTCGAGCAGAACCGGCATCGCCATGCGGTCGAACACCTCGATGAATTCGCCCATCTTGCGCGGCTTGATGGTGTAGATGCGATGATCGATCAGCGGTTTGTCGGTCATTGAGACTTCCTCGCGAGTGAGCGTTTTGTCGAATCGAGCAAGCGGTCAGCCATTGGCCACCTCCTGATTCGGAACAGCGTGCAACTGCGGCTCGAGCAGATTCTCGACGCCGGCGATATGACGCCCGGTGATGTAGCCGAAGGTCATGATCGGCCCCAGGGTGATGCCGGCGCCCGGGTAATTGCCGCCCATCATGCTGGCGCGGTCGTTGCCGACGGCATAAAGGCCGTCGATCGGCGCGTCGGTGCCGTTCAGCACCTGGCCGACGACGTTGGTGCGGATGCCGTCGAAGCTGCCGAGGTCGCCCATGTACACCTTGACGGCATAGAAGGGCCCTTTGGCGACCGGGGCCACACAGGGATTGGGCTTGCGGTCCGGGTCCGCCAGGAAACGGTTGAAGCTGGTGCTTCCGCGACCGTACTGGCTGTCCTGGCCCCGCTCGGCGCCCTGGTTGTACTCGCGCACCGTGGCTTCGAGACCGGCGGCGTCGATACCGGCTTTTTGCGCAAGTTCCACGAGGGTGCGCCCCTTGAGCAGGTAGCCGTTGCGGATCAGCGGCGTGGCCGGCATCGGCGCAGGCTTGGCGTAGCCCAGGCCGTATTTACCCAGCGCCGTCTGGTCGCAGATCAGCCACATCGCGGTTTCACCCTGTTCCTCACAGGCGCGGATCATCGCGGCGCCGACGTCATGGTAGGACTCCGATTCGTTGCAGAAACGCTGACCGTTGCGCAGCACGCCGATCACGCCGGGTTTGTAGCGGTCCAGCAGGTGCGGGAAGACGCCATACTGGCCGTTGCCCATCGGCACCCGCGAAACCGGCATCCAGGCCGAGGCATCGCGGTAGCGCAGTTCGACGCGACCGCCGGCACGCTCGGCCATGCGTCCGCCGTCACCGGTATTGCCGGTGGGTACCGGCGAGTGGTGCTCGCCGCCGCGCTTGAGGTGCGGATAGGCCTGACGGATGCGCTCGACATCGTGGGAGAAACCGCCGCAAGCCAGCACCACCCCCTTGCTGGCACTGATGCGACGAATGCCCTGCTCGCCCTGCACCAGCGCGCCGGTGACCCGGCCGTTCTCGTGCAGCAGCTCGCGGGCGGAGGTTTCGGTCAGAATCGGGATGCCAAGATCCAGCGCCGATTTCGCCAGACGCGCCGCCAGCGCATTGCCGCTGGTGACCTGGACACCGCGACGATACAGCACCAGCTCCCTGATATGGGTCGCCAGTCGCTTCACCACGTAGACGAAGGACGTCAGCGAGCGGGTGGCGTTGAAGAAGTGCTTCAGATCGGCGTTGGAGGAGTTGAACATCATGCCGATGAAGGTGATGGTCTTGAGCGGCGGCCGCATGCGCTTGATGTCCTGGCCGAGCTTGCGGATATCGAACGGCGCCGCGAGAATCGAGCGGCCGACGTCGACGCCGCCGTCCTGGGTCGGATGGTAGTCCGGGTATAGTGTCGGCACGAACTTGACCTCGGTCTCGCGTTGAAAGAACTCCACCATCTCCGGCCCCTTGTCGAGAAACGCCTCGACCGCCTCGGCATCGTAGAAGTCGCCGGTCTCCGCCTGCAGGTAGCGGCGGGCGGCGTCGCGGCTGTCCTCGATACCCTGCTCACGGCTCACCGGATTGCCCGGCAGCCAGAGCACGCCGCCTGAGAAGGCGGTGGTGCCGCCGAACACCGGCGCTTTCTCGATGACCACCACCTCGAGGCCCTCCTTGCGGGCCGTGATGGCGGTGGAGAGACCACCGGCGCCGGAGCCGATGACCAGCAGGTCGCAATGGATCGTTTCGGTCGTCATGGACAAGTCTCCTCAGTCAGTCTCACGCAGGTTGGAATAACCGGGACGGGGAATGGCATCCATCAGCATGCATTCCAGTCCGCCGTCCACCACCAGCTCGGCGCCGTTGATATAGGCCGCCCGCGGGCTCAGCAGATAGAGCACGGCGTCGGCGATATCCTGCGGCCGGCCGATACGCTTGCTGGCGGTCAGGGCTTCGCGCGCCACCTTGATCTGCGGATCGGCGTAGAAGGACTCCGACAGCGCCGTGCGGATCATGCCGGGACAAACGACGTTGCTGCGGATGCCGGTGGCGCCGAGTTCCGCGGCGATCTGCTTCGACAACAGGCTGACGCCGGCCTTGCTCGGGCTGTAGGCGCCGCTGAAGGTCTGCGGATGGTGCGCCGAGACCGATGCGACGTGAACCAGGCTGCCGGCGCCCGCTGCCAGCATCGGCTCGACGAAGGTGCGGCTGCAGAGCATGGCGCCGGTCAGGTTGACCCGCAGCACCATCTCCCAGTCGTTGATATCGATGTCGCGGATTCCGGCCGGACGCAGCACACCGGCGCAGTTGACCAGCGCCTGGCACGGTCCCAGCGCCTCGGCCACCCGGTGGGCCGCAGCGCGCACCTGGGCTTCGTCGCCGATGTCGCAGGCCAGGCCGATTACCTCGCCCCGCCCCGCCAGCTCCCGACGCAGTGCCTCGACGCCGTCGCGGTCGCGGTCCAGCAACGCCACCCGGGCGCCGGCATCGACCAGGGCACTGGCGATGGCCGCACCGATGCCGCTGGCCGCGCCGGTCACGACCGCGACCCTGCCGCGGAGTTCGAGCCAGTCCGCTGTGAAGTTTTCGTGATTCATTTCTATATCCTCAACGGTGCGACCTAAACAGCAGCCGCCTAAAAGAGTCTTTATTCTTTGCACCGCAATACATTCAATTTAAATAGGCAATGCCGTGTAGAGAATTTAAAAAACGCGCTTTTATCAGGACAAAACAGGCGGATATTCGGTGCATTCAAAAGGCAAAAAGAGCCCCTGTCTTTAATTAAATGACATTTAAAAAGATTGAAACGAGTATTAAACAAATTGCGCTATCGGTTTTCCTGCACCGGCAAAAAACGCATACCGGGCCGACCATAACAGGCCCGGTCGCGGAGCGGCGCTGGAAGGAGTTCAGGCGCCGCTGCAGCTTTCGGACAGTGCCTGGGCGCGCTGGTAGATGGCGTTGGCCGGCTTGCCCTTCGCCTCGAGCTCCTTCAGGTAGCTGTCGGTGACCTGGTCGAGTACCGGCTTCCAGTCGGGGTTGTTGACGCCGCCCTCGATCACCGTGAAGCTGTGATTCAGCTCCTTCGCCTGTTCGCGCCCGGTCACGTCCAGCTCGTCATAGGTGGTACCGAGCTTGTCCGCCCACTTCAGGCCCGAATTGTCGTCGATCACCTTTTTCAGGTCGTCCGGGAGCTCGTCGTAGACACGCTTGTTCATCGCCACGACAAAGGCGGTGGTATAGAGGCCAATCTCGGTGTGCTGTTCGGCCAGTTCATTGAGACGGAAGGAGCCCATCGCCTCCCAGGGCAGCGTGACGCCGTTGATCACGCCGCGCTGCATGGCGCCATACATCTCCGGAGCCGGCAAGCCGATAGGCTCGCCGCCGAGCCCTGTCAGCAACTCCCCGACCACCACCGTCGGCCGACGGATCAGCATCCCGGCGAGGTCCGAAGGTCTGGTGACGGGCTTGTCATGGGTGTGGATATGGCCGGGACCGTGGGTGAACATGAACAGTACCTGGGCATCGTCATACTCGCCCTTGAACTGCCCCTCGTCATAGAGGGTCTGGACAATGCACGAGCCCTGCTCCGCGGACTTCACCAGTCCGGGCAGCTCGACGATCTGGGTCTGGGGAAAGCGGTTGGCGGTATACCCCTGGATGGTGGCACCGATATCGGCGATGCCCGCCACCACCGAGTCGTATATCTTCGGTGCCTTGGCCAGCGTTTGCGACGGGTACATCTCGACCTGAATACGGCCATTCGATTCCTTCTCGACGGTTTCGCCCCAGAGCGCCAGTGTTTGCGCCAGACCGGAACTGGCCGGCCAGAAATGGGCAAAACGCAGATTGACGTCGGCGGCCTCGGTGATCGGCGCCAGCGCCAGACCGGCAGAAAGGTAAAGACCGGCAAAAAGGGATTTATGTTTATTCATTGGGATACCTTTAATTATTATTACCAGGCTCCTGGGAACCTTTTGATTACTTTTGCAACACCCTGAATCAATATATCTGCATGACGCTTATACTAGGCAATACCGGTATGAAACTGAATTGACAAAACAGGCGAGCAGCAGGACAATCCGTGCATAAGGGCTTGCATCGACGATGAGCAGGAACCTCAAAAGCCGACATTCTCCTTGAATCATAAAGAGTTTTCCGCCGCTTTCGCGAGCGGGAGTCTGAATTTTTTCGTGCGCCAGCCGCATGTTTTTCAGGATAGCGCTTATGTCCACCGTGCCGAACTATGCCCTATATGGCGAAAACCCCGAACAACGCTGGTTCGAATCGCTGCACTACGAACCCATCTCGCGGCGCGCCAAAAGCTATAAATGGAAGATCCAGCCACACCAGCACGATGCACTGATCCAGCTGCTGTTCGTCGAACAGGGTTCGGGCACCGTGTTCTTCGATGGCAACCGGGTCGCCTTCCGGGCGCCCTGCTTCATTCTGATCCCGGCGCGGACCGTGCACGGCTTCGATTTCAACCCGGGCATCGACGGCTCGGTGGTCACTGCGGCCCAGAGCCCGCTGGAATCACTGATTGGAATCGCTACGCCTGAAATGGCCGCGATTCTGCAGAAGCCGACGGTGACCGATGTGCCGGCGGCATCCAAATTCACCGGTGCACTGCAGAAGCTGTTCGAACTGATCGAGTATGAAACCCTGAACTGTACCGGCGGCGAAGTCAGCGCCGCGATACCGCTGCTGGTGGCGTTGCTGGTTCAGGTACAGCGATTGGCGCCATCGGCCCGTGCCACCTACCAGCCGGTGGGTTCGCGCAAGGCCGAACAGGTCGAGCGGTTTCGCGCGCTGGTGAACGACTGGCTGGGCGCGTTGCGGCCGGTGGAGGCCTATTCCGACGCCATCGGCGTTACCGCCGGGCAGCTGCGGCGGATCTGCAAGGAGGTGCTCGGCCAGTCACCGCTGGAACTGATCAATGCCCGTATCATCCATGCGGCGCAGCGGGATCTGGCCTACTCCACGATGAGCGTGCAACAGGTGGCCGAATCCCTGGGATTCGATGATGCCGCCTACTTTTCCCGCTTTTACCGCAAGCAGACCGGACTGACACCGAGCGAATTCCGCGAGCGGGTCCGAACCCATCAGCCACTGCCCGGAACAGAGGGCTGAAGGGGGTTCGCAACTTGCAAAAGTCATCCGGCTGAGGCCAAATAACGGAACCTAGTTCAAATTTGAAACTTAAAGGACCCTGCATGGCCGCCAGTCAGATCACCCGCGCCCTCAGCGTGATCGAACAACTCGCACTCGAAGCGCAGGGCCTGGGACTCCAGGCGATCGCCGACGGCGTTCCAATGCCCAAAAGCAGCTGCCAGCGCCTGCTCAACGACCTGATACAGCAGGGTTACGTCGCCTGGGATGCACACAGGGACCGCTATCAGCTGACGACCCGACTGGCGGCACTCAGCCAGCGCCACCTCTCCGTCAACGGCGTCGATGACCCCGCCCAGCCCCATCTCGATCAACTCGCCGAGATCTGCGGCGACCTGGTCCGGCTTGCGGTTGTCGACGGCGACCGGCTCGTGTTCGCGGCCAACGCCCAGGGCGCCCGCTCGGGTTTGCGTTATCAGGCCCCGGCCGGCGAGGTGCCGCCACTGTTCTGTACCGCCACTGGCTTCGCCTGGTTGGCGGGCTTCTCCGACGACGATGCGCTTAAGCTGATCGCCGCGCAGGGCCCGATGGATCCGGAGAACCGCGGCCCGCGGGCGCCGCAAAGTTTCGCCGAGATCCTCCCGCTGCTGCAGCTGACCCGCGAGCGGGGCTACAGCCAGGTGATCGACATGTCGGCGCCGGGCATGTCGGCGATCGCCGCTCCCGTCACCGATGCCGCAGGCGCCAAGGTGATCGGCGTGCTCGCGATCGGCGGCCCGACGGCCCGCCTGACCGAAACCCTGATGAATGAACTGGCGCCTTTCCTGCAGCAGACCGCCCGAGACATCTCCGCCATCAGCGTCCTGTCCGACTATCTTCGCCGCCCGCCGTCCGCGCGTTAATAAACGCCGGCGCTACGGCCCATCCGCGTAGGAGCGCCGCCCCCGGTGCGAAGTTTTTTTACCCCGGTGCCGAATTTGTTCGCCGCGGCGCGCGGCTCCTACGGGAACCTCAGCCCCCCACTGCCTTGAGGACCGGCTCCTCCTCCACTCCCATTGCCCGTTCGCTGGCGTGTCGCGCAACAATGTAGCCGAAGGTGATACCCGGGCCGAGGGTAATGCCCGGTCCCGGATAGGTGCCGCCCATGATCGACTGCATGTCGTTGCCGCAGGCATAGAGTCCCGCGATCGGCCGGTCGCCCTGCCCCAACACCCGCCCGTCGGTGTCGGTCACGAGTCCCGCCGACGAGCCGATATCGCCCGGATAGACTCGGACCGCATAGAAGGGGCCTTTTTCCAGCGCGCCCAGGCAGGGATTCGGAGTGCCACGGGTCGGGTCGCCATTGGCCCGCTGGTAGATGGTGCTGCCGCGATTGTAGTCCTTGTCGATACCGGCCTGCGCGTAACCGTTGAAGGTATGCACCGTCTGCTCGAGCCCGTCGGCATCGATACCCAGGCGTTCCGCCAGTTCGCGCAGCGAACGCCCCTCGGTCAGATAACCGTCGCGCAGGAAGGGCCCGAGGCCGCGACCGCCTGGCCGTACCATGCCCAGACCGTACTTTTTCAGCCCTTCGCTGTCGGTGATCAGGTAGGCCGGCATGCAGTCCGCCTGCCGGTTGGCACGAAACATCTCGCGGCCGAACAGGTGATAGGAGGTCGACTCGTTGACGAACCGCTGCCCCCTGACGTTGACGGTGATCATGCCGGGCTTGCCGCGGTCGAGCAGAAAATGCGGAAATACCGCGGTGGTGCCGTCCGCCCGCTTGCGTACCGAGACCGGCGCCCAGAAGGCGTTTTCCAGGTGACCCTCGCCGTAGCGCGCGCCCAGCTGCAGCGCGAGGTCATGGGCCTTGCCGGTATGTCCCGGCGCTCCGGGGCAGTATAGCGGCGTCGGCTGCGGCAGCATTGCCTTGCGCCGCTCCGGATGGCGGGAAAAGCCGCCACTGGCGAGCACGACGCCACCGCGCACGCGAATGCGCCGCGTTGTTTCGCCCTGCGTCAGCTTGAGCCCGACCACGGCCTCCCGCTCATGCAAAATCTCGTCGACGCGGGTCTGCACCAGCAGCTCGGCGCCACACCGACGCAGCGAATACAGCAGCCGCCCGATCATGGCGTTGCCCATCACCAGCCGGGTTCCCCGGGCGTAGCGCATCCGGTCGGACAGATGGCGCAGCACCAGTTTCATGCCGTGCCCGAACGAGCGAAACGACGTTGTCAGGCGCAACAGGTGCGCGATATCGTCACGGTCGATCATCATGCCGCCGAGCACGGTGAACTCGGGAATCGGCGGCCGCACAAGGTCGAAGTCCTGGCCCAGCAGCCGGCCGTCGAACGGCAGCGGCTCCAGCGCCCGTCCGAACTCCGTCGAACCTTCGAGTTCGGACAGGTAGTCCGGATGGTAGGGACGGGCGCGGAATTTCATTTCGGTCTGGGTTTCCAGCACTTCGACCGCCTCGGGGCCGGCATCGAGAAAGGTCTCGCGCATTGCCTTGGGGCGCGCTCACCGACCGCCAGATCGAGAAAGCGCGAGGCCTTTTCGCGACTGTCGTCGGCGCCGATCCGATGCGAATGCAGGCTGTTCGGTATCCAGGTGGTACCGCCGGACAAGGCGCTGGTTCCGCCGACATATTCGGTGCTTTCGATCAGCAGCACCCGCTGGCCGCGCAGCGCGGCGAACAGCGCCGCTGCCATGCCGGCGCCGCCTGCGCCCACCACGGCCACATCGTAGGTTTCGTTCCCGGCAAGGTCTTGCAGTGATTTCGCGATAGAGGTCATAGCTCGGATCTCCCGGTACCCGGCACCCGCACAGGGAACCGCGTACGCCTGGTTATTGTTGCATCCCGCAACGTGCGGACGGCCGCATCCGACCGTCACTCCGACGCTCAGGCGGGATCGGCCTGGCGTAGAAACTGCGCCATCAGGCGCTGCGCCTCGGCAAACATCACCGCGCCCCCTGGGTGCGACAACCAAGTTCGGCCGCGGCCTGCAGCAGAGGCGTGACCTCCGGCCGGGTAATGACGTCGGCGACGTACATCCGGGACTCGAGCCTGCTGATATCGACCGGTAGCGGATCGCCTTCGCGCATGCCGCAGGGCGAGGCATTGACGACCAGGTCGCAACCATCGGGATCACCGGTTTCGGCCCGCTGGATCCGTGCCGCCCAGTCGCCGAGGCGCTGCGTCAGAATCTCGAAGCGCTTATCGTCGAGCTCGCAAATGCGCAGTTGCGCCACGCCGGCCAGCAGCAGCGAATGGGCGATCGCGATACCGGCACCGCCGGCGCCGACTAGCAAGGCAGTACGGCCATCGAGCTTGCATCCGCTGGCGAGAATCGGATTCACCATGGCATCGCCGTCGCACATATCGCCGTACCAACTGCCGTCTGCATCGCGGCGGATGACGTTCGCCGCACCGAGCATCGCCGCCCGAGCAGTTAGCCGCCCGCAGACTTCACTGGCACGAACCTTGTGCGGCACGGTCGCGATTACCCCGGATACGTTGATCATCTTGCCGGCCAGCGTCATGAAGTCGTCGACATCCTCCGGCTGCACGTGACAGGGAACGATGACGGCATTGCGGCCGTGGGCCTGCATCTCCTGCGTCATGCCGGCGGGCGATCGCACCTGGGCGATCGGCGAGCCGATGATCGGGATCAACTCGGTGGCGCCGTTGAGCTGAATGCAAAGGTTCTGGGTGTTCGCACCTGGGTTGTCCATCGATTTACCTCTGGGTTCACAAGGTCTTGTTGAATACCTCCGGGCGGACGGACGGCGACCGCGCCGGTTTAAAATGAATACTCTACAATAATGAAACATTGTTCAAGAATAATATTTAATTCTCAAAAACACCGTGTTAAGGTGAATGCCAATCCGGTCGAGCTTCCACCCGGACGTATCCGACCGAATAACAACGAGAGGCATTTATTGATGCGCGATCAGAACATCGGCCTGATCGGCGCCGGCGCGATCGGCCAGACCCATATCAGTACCCTCGACTGCCTGCCCGGTTTTCGCCTGGCGGCGATCGCGGACCCCGGCCCCGCAACGGCGGCTATTGCCGAATCGTCGCAGGCGTCCTGGTTCGCCGCTTACCGAGATATGCTCGAGAAATGCGAACTGGATGGTGTCATCGTCGCCACCCCGAACGAGCTGCACGTCGATGTCTGCATCGACTGCCTCGAACGGGGTTGCCGGTACTGCTGGAAAAGCCGATCGCCAACAAGGTGGCCGACGCCATGCGCCTGGTTGAGGCCAGCGAGCGGCTCGGTGTACCGGTACTGGTGGGCCATCACCGGCGTCACAATCCGGTAATACAGGCCGCTAAAAAGCTGATCGCCGAGGGCGCTCTGGGCCGGTTGGTGATGGTGTCGGTCTGTTGCGCCCTGATGAAGCCCGAGCGCTACTTCCAGATTCCCTGGCACCGCGAGCGCGGTGTCGGCGGCCCCTTCCTGATCAACCTGATCCACGAAGTGGACCTGCTGCGGCACCTGTGCGGCGAGGTCGACAGCGTCTCGGCGATGAAATCGAACGCGGTCCGTGGACTCGACGTCGAGGACACTGGCGGCGTGCTGCTGCGGTTCGACAGCGGTGTCATAGCATCGATTGCCATTTCCGACTCGGTCGCAGCGCCCTGGAGCTGGGACCTGACGTCCGGCGAGGTGGAGCGTTTCCCGACCCATGAGGCCCTGTCCCACTACCTCTGCGGCACCGAAGGCGGCCTGAGTCTGCCGGCGCTGGAACTCTGGCGCCATGACGGCGATATCAGTTGGACCGGGAAAATGGCCCGAATCCTCTGCCCACACCAGAGTGGCGATCCCTATGTCGCCCAGCTACGGCATTTCGGCGAGCTCATAAAGGGCCTCGCGACGCCGCTGGTGTCGGCGCGCGAAGCGACTCGCAACCTCGAGATCGTGATGGCCATGCACGAGGCCGCGACCCGCGGCACCCGCGTAAAACTGTCCTGAACCCGACAGCGAGAACCTCATGATGAACAGCAAGACAAAAACGCCCCCTACCGCGCAGACTGACTGCGACGTGCTGGTAATCGGGTCCGGCGCCGCCGGCCTGTCCGCCGCCGTGCGCGCGGCCTGGCAGGGACTCGATGTGGTGGTGGTGGAAAAAGAACCGGTGTTCGGCGGCACCTCGGCCTGGTCCGGCGGCTGGCTCTGGATCCCACGCAACCATCTGGCGCGCGAGGCGGGTATCGATGAAGCGCCCGAGGCGCCGAAAACCTACCTGCGCAACGAACTGGGCGACGGCTATGACGAAGCGCGCGTCGATGCATTCCTCGAGGCCGGCCCGGAAATGGTGGCGTTTTTCCATCACAACACCGCGCTCAGCTTCCTGCCGGGCAATGCCGTTCCGGACTTCCATGGTCATACCGAAGGCGCCGGCACCGGCGGGCGCAGCGTCACCGCTGCGCCTTTCGATGGCCGTGAACTGGGGCCGATGATCGACAAACTGCGACCGCCGCTGCGGGAGATTTCGTTCTGGGGCCTGGGGATAGCTTCGGGGGCCGATATCGGTCATTTTCTGAAGTTTCTGCGCAGCCCGGCATCGACCTGGCACGTCTGCAAGCGCATGACCCGCCACCTTTGGGATCTGGCGCGGTACCGTCGCGGCATGCAACTGGTGAACGGCAATGCGCTGGTCGCCCGGCTGGTTCGCTCTGCGCTGGATCTGGGCGTCGACATCCGCGTCTCGACCCGGGTGAGCGCCCTGCTCAGCAATGAATCGGGACGTGTTGAAGGCGCCCGCCTGGTGACAGAAAACGGTCCCGTGGAGATACGCGCGCGCAGCGGCGTAGTGCTGGCGTGTGGCGGCTTCCCCACGACCCGTCACGTATCCGGCAGCTGTTCCCCCACGCGCCAACCGGTACCGAGCACTATTCCGCGGCACCGAAAACCAATACCGGCGACGGCATCCGCCTTGGCGAAAGCGCCGGCGGCGTGATGGAAACCGGCTATCCGGCGGCGGGCGCCTGGGCACCGGTCTCGCTGGTACCACGCAGCCCGGTCGAAAACGCCCATTTCCCGCACCTGCTGGAAAGGGCCAAACCCGGCGTGATCGCGGTCACCGCAAGCGGCAGACGCTTCGTCAATGAAGCGGACTCCTATCACGACTTCATTCAGGCGCTGATCGATACCACCGAGCCGGGCCAGCCGCCGCAGGCCTGGCTGATCTGCGACCACCGTTTCCTTCGCCGTTACGGCCTCGGCCACGCCAAACCGTTTCCGCTGCCGATCGCTCCGCACCTGCGCAGCGGCTACCTGAAACGTGGACGCACGCCCGCCGAACTCGCGATGGCCTGTGGCATCGACGCCAGCGCCCTGCAGCAGACGCTGGACCACTACAACCAGCACGCCCGCCATGGCGAGGATCCGGCATTCGGGCGCGGCGACACGGCTTACAACCGCATCCAGGGCGATGCCGACTGCACGCCCAATCCCTGCGTCGCGCCGATCGAAAAGGGCCCCTTGTACGGCGTCGAGATTCGGCCCGGCAGCCTCGGCACCTTTGCCGGCCTGCGCACCGATGCATCGGCGCGGGTGCTGGCGGCCGACGGCTTCCCCGTGGACGGTCTCTATGCGGTCGGCACCGACATGGCCAGCATCATGGCCGGCCGCTATCCCGCCGGCGGTATCAATCTGGGTCCCGGCATGACCTTTGGCTATATCGCCGCAAACCATATCAAAAGCCGATACACCTCATTCACCCACGAGAAACCCGCGTCCTGAACGCCTGGAGGAACTCCGATGAAACGCTACGAAATCGCAACGCTGACCACCAAACTCTTTACCGCCGGCAAAGTCGCCGAAGGCGTGAAAAGCTTCTGTGAAGCCCCCGAGGCCGAAGGCCGTCTGCTGGGCTGCTGGTTTTCCGATATCGGCGATCTGAACAAGGTCATGGTGTTGCGGGGCTTCGACAGCAGCGAGGCGATGGAACGGGAACGCGAGCGCACCCGTCGTTCCGACAACCCCTTCCACTGCAGCGAGTATCTGATCGACATGGCACTCGACTCCTACGCCCCCTTCCCCTTCCTGCCGCCGGTCGAGGTCGGCGACTTCGGCCCCATCTACGAACTGCGCACCTACCAGCTCAAGCAGGGTGGCCTGGCGCCGACCATCGACGCCTGGTCGAAGGCCGTCCCGGAACGCATCAGGTTTTCGCCGCTGTGTATTGCCCTCTACGCACTCGACGGCAGCCAGCGCATCACCCAGATCTGGCCCTACCGCAGCCTCGAGGAACGCACCCGGGCCCGCAGCGAATCTGTCCAGGCCGGCGCCTGGCCGCCGAAAGGCGGCCCCGACTGGTTGACCACCGACATGACCTCGGCGATCTATCTGCCGACCGCGGTTTCTCCCCTCAGATAACAATCATCACTCAGGGGCGGCCTGCCGCCCTGCAGGAGGCATCATGAACACTTCAAGACCCCTGGCGCTCGGCGCCCTGACGGTGCTCGGCATGACGCCGCCGGATATCGTCAGCCTGGCGGCGGAGTGCGGCTACGACTACGCCGGCCTGCGACTGCTGCCGGCCACCCCCGGCGGTATCGCCCACCCGCTGATGCACGACCGCAAAATGCTCGACGAGACCCTGGCCCGCATACGGGACACCGGCGTCGGCATCTTCGATCTGGAAATCGTGCGCATCGACGCGCAGTTCGACAGCAAGGCGATGCTGCCCTTCCTCGAAACCGGCGCGGAACTCGGCGCCCAGTGCATTCTGGTGGCGGGCGACGATCCTGACCTGGGACGATTCAGCGACAACTTCGCCGCCTTCTGCGATGCCGCCGCGCCCTTTGGCCTGAAGCCGAACCTCGAATTCATGCCCTGGACCCGGGTGCCGGACCTGGGTACGGCACTGGAGATTCTCGCCGCGATCGACCGTGACAATGCCGGCCTGCTGATCGATGCCATCCACTTCGGCCGGTCGGCCAGCCGACTCGACGACCTTGGCAGAATCCCGGCCCGGTGGTTGCAGTACGCACAGATCTGCGATGCGCCGGTGCAGACCCCGCCTACCACCGAGGAGATCATCCGCGCCGCCCGCGAGGAACGACTGCTGCCGGGAGATGGCGGCCTGCCGCTGGCCGAGTTGTTCCGACGCCTGCCCAGGGCCCTGCCGCTGTGCGTCGAGGTCCCCAACTCCGCGCTAGGTAGCGATGCCGAGCGCGCCCGTCGCGCGCTCGCGGCGACCCGGACCTGCTCGCGGAAAACCTCGAACCGGCAACCGTTACGGAGGCATGAAGCATGAGAGCACTCATTACCGGCGTCAGTGAAGGCATCGGCGGCGCCATCTGCCTGCGCCTGGCTCAGGATGCGATTGCCCGCGACCAGCCACCGACCCTGGTTCTGTCTACGTCCGGCCGCAAACCGGCGCCGGAAGGCATCCTCGGCCGGCTGGAAGCACTCGGCGCCCGCACGCTGCTGATCAGCGGCGACCTGGCCGACCCCGAGGTCCCGCCGCGTCTTGTCGCCGAAGCCATCGAATTCTGCGGCGGTCTCGACATCCTCGTCGCCAACGCCGGGATGATGGCGCCGGGTCGGCTGAGCGAACTGTCGCTGGAGGCCTGGGACCGGCTGTTCGACGTCAATGTCCGCGCGACCTGGCTGCTTGCCAGAGCGGCACTGCCGGCGCTGCGGCTTAGCCGCGGTAACGTCGTCGCGATCTCGTCGATGTCCGGTCAGAACCCCCACGCCGGCAGCGGCGCCTATTCCGCCAGCAAGGCCGCGATGAGCATGCTGTGCCGACAGCTGGCGCAGGAGGTCGCCGCCGACGGCGTACGGGTCAACGCCGTTGCCCCCGGCATGATCCATACACCGCTGACCGACGGCATCTACCGTGATAGCGAAGTCACTGCACGGCGCAAAACGCTGGTCCCGCTGGGACGCATCGGCAGCCCCGATGACATTGCGGCCGCGGCCGCTTTTCTCGCCAGCCCGGATGCCGCCTATATCACCGGCCAGATCCTGACCGCCGATGGTGGTTTCAGCGACGGCATCATGGGGCAGATTCCCGGCCTGCCGCATCAATAGTCTCAATAACTACGAATCAAGAGGACGCACCATGAAGCGGAAATCGATTCTCGGACTCACTGCAGCGGCGCTGCTGCTGTCGACCCAGAGTTTTGCGGACTATCCGGAACGCAATCTGCAGGGGGTCATCCAGTGGGGCGCCGGCGGTGAAACCGATCGCGTATCCCGCACCATCAGCAAACTGGCCGAGCCCTACCTGGGAAGCGAAATCGTACTGGCCAACCATCCGGGCGGCAGCGGCGTGATCGCCACGACCTTCGTCAACTCTCGCCCCGCCAATGGCTACACCCTGTTGTTCGGCGCCGAAAACCCGCAGCTCTATGGCGTGCTGGGGCTTTCGGACCTGGACTATCGCGACTACCATCCGGTCAACATCATGTCCCGTAACGTCGGCGTCATCCTGGCCCGCAAGGACGCGCCCTGGGATTCGTTCAAGGCACTCGTCGACGATGCCAGGGCCCACCCGAACAGCATCAAGATGGGCACCAACGGCCCCGGCACCCTGCCGTTCGTGATCGATTCGATGATGCAGACCATTACCGGCTACGAGGTGCGCAAGGTGCCCTTCGACGGTTCAGGGCCGGGTGTGACGGCACTGCTGGGCGGGCACATCGACTTCATGGCCATCGGCCTGTCGACGGCGAAGGAATACATCCGCTCCGACCAGCTCAAGGCGCTCAGTTTCATAGCCGACGAGCCCGTTACCGGTTTCGACAACATTCCGCTGATCACCGAGGAATACCCGGCGTTCTCGAAATTCCTACCCTGGGGCTCGTTCTTCGGAGTCTTCGTCCACCGTGACACCCCCGATGACATCAAGGCCAAGCTGGAGACCGCCTTCCACCAGGCTGCCCAAAGTCCCGAATTCCGGGAATTTGTCGATAACTCGGGATCGATCAGCGTCGACCTGAGCGGCGAAAAGGCCAATGAGTTTTTGAACCACTGGCAGTCGGTTACCACCTGGCTACTGCATGAGAGCGGTGCGACCAAGAAATCGCCGGACGAACTGAACATACCCCGGCCCTGAGCGACCGGCGGGCGGCCGGACCTTCGGCCCGCCCCACCCCAACAGCAGTAACAACCGAGAGGACTGCAGATGAAACTCAAATCCCTGCTTTGCGGCATCACGCTTATGCTGTCCAATGCCGCCAGCGCCGACTACCCCGACCACAGCCTTCAGGGCATCATTCAGTGGGGCGCGGGCGGTTCGACCGATACCGTCACCCGCACCGTCAGCACCCTGGCCGAAAAACACCTGGGGCAGGATATCGTGCTGGTCAACAGGCCCGGCGGCACCGGCGTGATCGCCACCACCTACGTCAACAGCCGCCCCTCCGACGGCTACACCCTGCTGTTCGGCGCCGAAAATCCGCAGCTGTACGGCGTACTGGGTCTGTCCAAACTCGACTATCGCGATTTCTATCCGGTCAGCGTACTGGCGCGAAACATCCCCGTGGTACTGACCCGTGCCGACGCGCCCTGGAACAGCTTTGCCGATCTGATCAAGGCCGCACAGGCCGAACCCAACTCCATCAAGATGGCATCGACCGGTCCCGGCGGACTCTCGTTCGTGGTCGAGAAGATGATGCAGTCGGTCACCGACTTCGACGTTCGCAGCGTGCCCTTCGACGGCACCGGCCCGGGCGTCACCGCCCTGCTCGGCGGCCATGTCGACTTCATGCCGGTGGGGCTCTCGGCCGCACGTGAAAACATTCGCGCCGGTCGCGCCAAGGCACTGGCGGTGATTTCCGATTCGCCGGTCGAAGGCTTCGACGGCGTACCGCTGATCACCGAACTCTATCCGGCATTCGATCGGTTTCTGCCCTGGGGCCCCTTCTACGGCGTATTCGTCAACCGCGACGCGCCCGACGAGGTCAAGAGCCAGCTCAGCGACGCCTTCCACAAGGCAGTCAATGAGCCCGAGTTTCAGGCGTTTCTCGACAATTTCGGCGCCATTCCGGTCGACCTGAGCGGTACCGAGGCCGATGAGTTTCTCGCTCGCTGGCAGTCGGTCACCACCTGGTTGCTGCAGGATGCCAAGGCAACCAAGAAGTCACCGGACGAGTTCGGTATTCCGAAGCCCTGAGACCGGAGCATGCCGCGTCCTCCCGTAGGAAGCGCGCCCTCGCCGCGAACGCTTTGTTTCGGCGCCGGGCCCATTCGCCTCGAGGGCGAGGCTCCTACGGTTGGTTGGCAGATCACCGGTCCCCCGTAGGAAGCGCGCCCTCGCCGCGAACGCTTTGTTTCGGTGCCGGGCCCATTCGCGGCGAGGGCGAGGCTCCTACGCGAAATTGCCCGCCCCTTGCGGGTGCAGATAAAATGAGGCCAAATAGATGAACCCTGTTCCAATTCACTAGAGGTTACGCATGGCGGCGAATCTGTTGACCCGGGCACTTGGCGCTCTCGAACTGCTGGCACAGAACGGCCGGGGTTTGGGACTGCAGGTGATCGCAGACACTGTCGATATGCCCAAAAGCGGCGCGCACCGGCTCCTGGCAGAGCTGACGCGACTCGACTACGTGGTCCAGGATCCGGACAGTGGCCAGTACCGCCTGACCGGCAAGCTGCCTTCGCTCGGCATGCGCCACCTGGCCGGCACCGGCATCATTGGTGCCAGCCAGCCGCTGCTCGATCGTCTGGCGAGATACAGCAGCGAGCTGGTGCGTCTGGCGGTCGTCGACGGCGACCGGCTGATCTTTATCGCCAAGTCCCAGGGCGCCCGCACCGGCCTGCGTTATGACCCGGAGTCCGGCGGCGAGGCGCCGCTGTTCTGTACCGCGACCGCCTTCACCTGGCTGTCGGGCTTTTCCGACGACGAGGCGATACGGCTGATCGCCGCCCAGGGCGCCATGGATCCCGAGAACCGCGGCCCCAGAGCACCATGCAACTTTGCCCAAGTCCTGCAGCAACTCTCGGAGACCCGGGAGCGCGGCTACGGACGTGCCATCGACATGTCATCTCCCGGCATGTCCGCCATTGCCGCCGCCGTCACGGCGGAGAGTGGCTCCCAGGTACTCGGCATTCTCAGCATCGGCGGCCCCACTGCGCGCCTGACCGAAGACAAGATGAACGAGTTCGCGCCGGAGCTGTTGGAAACCGCTGCCGAACTCTCGTCCCTGCCTGCACTCGAGCGCTACCTGAGCCCGCTGGGTCGCTGCGCGCGCTGATCCAACGACTTCGACACATCGTCCTCCACCTTCCATAGGCGGCCTTGCCACGGCGAGCCGGTGCTGCACCGTGGCTATTCGCACCGGGGGTGGCACTTCTGCGCGGACAACACTCACCTTCAGTGGGAGCGGCTTTAGCCGCTAATCGCGACCATCGGTGCAATCCCCTTTCGCGGCTGTAGCCACATCTCCCACAAAAGTCCGTAGAGACAAACTGGGCTTGACTCCATAACAGCAATATAGTCCTATATTTGAACTATGTTCTATTATGCGCAATACAATAACGAAAGGTTTAGCCATGACGCAGACCCGAAAACTTCATCCCGGCGAACTCGCCATCAGCTGGCTGCTGCTGGCTTTCAGTCTATTTGTCCTCTACCAGGCCCACCGGATCTCCGGCTTTTCCGGCATCAGCTCCGCCGGCGCCTTCCCGCTTGGCGCGGCCACCCTGATGAGCGGCTGCATGCTGTACCTGGTTGTCGCCAATATCCGCATCAGCCTCAAGACACCGGCCGACGAAAAGCACCTGGCCTGGGTCGTGATTGGTGAACTGCTGCCACGGCGCATCGTGCTGTTCACGCTACTGATCGTCGCCTACATGCTGCTGCTCCAGCCGCTGGGCTTCCTCATCAGCACTTTCCTGTTCCTCGGCTGCGGCTTCATCTATCTACGCGGCAGTAGGCCGGTCCGCGCCGTGCTCATCGCCGCCGCGGCCGTCGCCGTGATCTACGGCATCTTCCACTACCTGTTCCAGGTCGTGCTGCCCTGACCCGCGGCCCGACAGAGGAGTCTTTTCATGTCTGAATCTATGTTCGGTTACTTTACGATGGCGTGGTTCGACCCGTCCCTGCTGGCGCTCACGGCCCTGGGCACCCTGGCCGGGATCTACGTCGGGGCCATTCCCGGCCTGTCCGTCACCATGGCGGTGTCGATTCTGATCTCCTTCACCTTCTCCTGGGACGTCAACGATGCGCTGGCGCTGATGGTCGGCATCTATATCGGCGGTGTCTACGGTGGTTCCCGTACCGCCATTCTGCTCAATATTCCCGGTGCGCCTTCCGCCATCGCCACCGCCTTCGACGGCTTTCCGCTGGCCAAGCAGGGCCTCGCGGGCCAGGCCATCGGCATCACCACCGTGGTCTCGGTGATCGGCGGCTTCGTCGGCATCCTGGTGCTGGCCGTCGCCGCGCCGATGGTGTCGGACGTGGCGCTGATGTTCGCGCCCCGCGACTACCTGCTGCTGGCGCTGATGGGCCTGCTGCTGGTGAGCAGCCTGTCCGGCGAGTCGATGGCCAAGGGGATCTTCTGCGCCGCGCTCGGCGCCTGTATCGGTATGGTCGGCATGGATCCGATGACCGCCGAAGGCCGCTTCACCTTCGATACCGTGATGCTGCTCGGCGGCATTCCCTACGTGGTCGCGATGATCGGCTTCTTCGGCGTCTCCGAGGCGCTGTACCAGCTGCACCATATCGGCCTGAAGCCGATCAAGCAGGACGTCTCCAAGATCATCCCGTCCTGGAAGGTGGTGTCTAAATTCATTCCGCTGTCGCTTCGCACCTCGGCGATCGGCGTCTTTATCGGCGCCCTGCCCGGCACCGGCGGCGACATCGCCTCCCTGATGGCCTACGACCACGCCAAGCGCTCGGTCAAAAACCCCAGCAAGCCGTTCGGCAAGGGTGCCTACGAAGGCCTGGTGGCGCCGGAATCGGCCAACAACGCCGCCGTCGGCGGCGCCTATGTCCCGATGCTGACCCTCGGCATGCCCGGCGATGCGGTGACCGCAGTCTTTATCGGCGCCCTGTACATCCACGGCCTGAAACCGGGCCCGATGCTGATGATCGAAACGCCGCACCTGTTCTGGTTCACCGTCGGCAACCTGGTGCTGGCCAACATCTTCCTGCTGATCTTCGGCCTCACCGGCATCCGCGTCTTCGCCAAGATGGTGGAACTGCCCAAGGGCATCCTGCTGCCGCTGATCGTCATTCTGTCGGTGGTCGGCGCCTATGCCATCAACAACAATATCGCCGACATCTTCTGGCTGCTGGGCTTCGGCATCTTCGGCTACTTCCTGAAGATGGTCGGCTTTCAGGTCGGGCCGATCATTCTCGGCGTGATCCTCGGACCGCTGATGGACGTCTCCTACCGGCGCGCAATGATCTCGGTCGGCGACAGCGCGGCGGCACTGGGCATGGAACTTCTGACCCATCCGATCTCGCTGGTACTGAGCCTGGTTGTGATCCTGCTGCTGGTCGGCCAGACACCGTTGCCGCGGTTGATCGGCTCCCGCCTGCGCTCGACACCCGTCGGCAATTGACAGGAACGCCCCGATACCGGGGCATTTTCTTTTCCGGCGCAAGCGCTCGGATTGATCGCACTAACGCCGAGAAGAAACGCAACTGCCACTGCGACGGACAAGCAGCGATTAGCGCCATCTGAAAGCGACGGTTTTCCCGGATCAGGCCGACGTTTACAATACTCGGCTCAGGCGCCCGACGAGGATCGTTACGCAGCGCCTATACTGTCTCAGTCCGCCATCGAAAATCAGGGAGCCGTTCACCCCATGCCAGACCGTCCGCTCAGTACCGGCCAGGACCTGCTGTCCATTCGCATCGAAGGCTTCGAGTTCGTCGAGTTTGCCGCACCGGATCCGCAGCCACTGATCCAACTGCTCGAAAAGATGGGATTCAGGGCCACGGCCAAACATCGTAGCAAGGACGTCACCCTGTACCGTCAGGGTGAGATCAACTTCATCGTCAATGCAACCCCGGGAAGCTTCGCGCAGTCCTTTGCCCAGGAACATGGCATCTCGATCTGCGCCCTGGCATTCCGTGTCGCCGATGCCACCGACGCCTATCAGAAGTTGCTGGCGCAGGGCGCCTGGGAAGCCAGCACCTCTGCCGGGGCCATGGAGCTGAACATTCCGGCGGTGGAAAGCCTCGGGGGCACCCAGATCTATCTGGTCGATCGCTATGGCAGGGACCTGAGCATCTACGACGTGGATTTCAAGCCTCTGCCGGAAGGGGCGACCACGGGCCCGATGCTGCAGCGCGTCTCGAGGCTGACGCTGTCGGTCGGTTCCGGACGTACTGCCGAGTGGCGGGATTTCTTCTGTCGCCTGTTCGGGTTCGAAGACCTGACGGACAGCCGCATCCGCAGCCCGGACGGGAGTTTCGAGCTGAGGTTCGCCGAGATAGCCGACGCTGAATTCGATCTGTCCGACGAGGGCATCAGCGCCATTCACCTGGCGACGGACGAACCGGCCAGTGCCTGCGCGGCTCTTGGCGCAGCCGGTATTGACTGCAAGTCCCTTGATCAGGACGGCTGGAAGCTCGAGCACGACGCTCTGGTCGAGGCCGTGGATTTTCTTATCGAACGCTAGGCGACAAACAAAACAAGGCAAACGATGTCAGCACCCCAATTTTCCATCAGCACCCTGAGTCTGACCGGCTCACTGGAACAGAAACTCGATGCCATCAAGCATGCCGGCTTCGGTTCGATCGAGCTCGGCGCACTCGATCTGTCCGGCTCCGGCGACGGCGTCAGCGGTTCGATTGAACGGATACGTAACAGCGGCCTGCGCATCAGCGCACTGCAGGAAGTGAAGGATTTCGGCGGCCATTCGGGCCGGATCCTCGCCTACAAGCTGGAGCTGGCCAAGTCCTATCTGCGGCAGATGGTGCGCCTTGGCTGCCGGCAGCTGATCGTCACCCCCGCCACCTCGACCCATGCGGCGCCCGAGCCCGACCGTATCGCCGAGGATCTTCGCATCCTGGCGACACTGGCGACACCCTGGGCGTCAGGATCGCTTTCAAACCGCTGTCCTGGGCACCGGGTGCCAAAAGCTATGCAGCGGCCTGGGACATCCTGCAGCGCGCCGGCAACGCGAACCTCGGCCTGGTGATCGACAGCTTTCACCTGCTGGCGCAGCTCGAGGGCCCCGAGGATCTGAGGGACATTCCCGCTGCCCGCTTCGCGCTGGTGCATCTGTCCGACTTCGCGATGAGCACCATTCCGGCACTCGAAGACCGTATCGACATCGCACGCCACTATCGCCTCTATCCCGGCGAAGGCAGCCATGGCGAAAGCATCCGTGAGCTGGTGCGCTTCTGCCAGTCTGTAGGCTACGAGGGAGATTATGTCTTCGACGTCTACAACGACAAATACCTGGCCCTGAGTCCGGAGGCGTCGCTGCAGCACGCCATCCGCTCCCGGCAGTGGATTCTCGACGGGCTGGAGTAACGTAGGGTGGAATAAGCGCCGCAGGCGCGAATTCCACCGATTGCCTGGTACGCCGGCGGCGTTTGATCGAAACGAACAGCCGAGTAGCCTGAAAACGCCGGTGGAATTCGGTTCCCTCATTCCACCCTACCCTGAAGAATCATTTCGGTTCTGATCGCCTCGACGAAGCTGTCCGCGAAGCTCGAAAGCTCCTGATCCCTGCGACTGGCCACGTAGGTGTCGAAGCGGGCTTCCTCGTCGATCGGTATCACCCTCAGCTCCCCGGCCGAAAGCCCGAGATCCGATAGCGTGAAACTGTCGAGTACCGCGATGCCGAGATTCTGTCGCACCAGACTGATGATCATCGAGCCGTAACGGACGCGGATCACGATGTCGAAGTCCAGTCCCTGCCGCTCGAAGATGCTCGCCAGAATGCCGCCGTAGGGATCCCCCGGATCGATCCCGATCAGCGGATAGCGCGCGATCTCCCGGGCGCTGACCGCGGGCCGGTCGGCGAGGGGATGACTGGCGTGCACCAGGCAGGCGAGCTCCCCCGCACCGAGCGGTTGAAAACTGATGGCCGGATGATCGAAGCGGTAACTCATGCAGACGAACTCGCCTCTCTCCAGCAGCAGATAGTCGACAGCCTCTTCCAGTTTCAGGGTTTCCAGGTTGATGCGCAGCTGCGGATACTGCTCCTTGAGCCTGCGAATCGCTCGCGGCACCATCGAGTGGCCGATACTCGGCACCGAGCCGAAGCAAAATTCGACGTCCAGCCCCTGCTCGAGCTGTTCGATCGAGAATTGCAGATCGTTGAGCTTCTTGTAGACCTCGTTGAGCTGGGCGAAGACGCTCTGCGCCTCGGGACTGGGCGTGTACTTGCCGCCACTGCGCGAGAACAGCTTGATCTTCAGCATCGATTCGACGTGCTTCATCGTCCGGCTCAGGCCGGGCTGGGAGACGTTGAGCAGCCGGGCAGCCCCGGCAATGGATCCCGCCACCATAATGGCCCGAATCACCTCGATCTGGCGCAGTGTCAACTGGCGTTTCGGCATGCCATCCCCCTTGATTTTTCCATTGACCATCCCCCCGCTGGGCTACTTTTAATAAAAGGATCAGCGCGAGCAAAACTTAACATTATGTTATAGATATGGCCAATATAGGTATTTGACCTTTAGTCGCTATCGCGGAGAATACAACCCCATGCAGTTGGTTCTGCTGCGAAGAGCGATGCCGACGACCGCTAACAGGACGATCGGCGCCTCGGAAAACAGGACAAGCCACCCCGATAACAACAAGGACCTACAACAATGAAAAAAAATCTGATCAAGACACTGGCCTGCACCGCCCTCGCAGGGTTTGTCGCCGGCAACAGCCTGGCTGCCGACTTTCCGGACAAGGATCTTCAGGGTGCGATCATGTGGGGCGCAGGTGGCGCCACCGATAACGTCGCCCGCGCCATCACGCCGCTGGTCGAACCCCACCTCGGAAAAAGCATCGTCCTGACCAACCGATCGGGCGGTGCCGGTGCCATCTCCACCAACTTCGTCAATGCCCGCCCCAGCGACGGCTATACCCTGTTGTACGGCGCCGAAAACCCGCAGTTGCACAAGGTACTGGGGCTGTCCAAGATCGACTACGCCGACTTCTATCCGGTCAGCATCCTGGCCCGGGGCGTTGTCGTGATCGTCGCCAACAACGATAAGCCCTGGAACTCGGTTAAGGACCTGGTGGCCGATGTTCAGGCCAATCCCGGCGAGATCAAGATGGGCTCGACCGGTCCCGGCGGCTTGCCCTTCGTCGTCGGTGCCATGCTGAAATCCTCCGCCGAGTTCGATGTCCGCGCCGTGCCTTTCGACGGCGAAGGCCCGGGTGTTACCGCACTGCAGGGCGGCCATGTCGACTTCATGCCGGCCGGCCTGACTGCGGTACGCGAACATATACGCGCCGGTCGCGTGAAGCCGCTGGCCGTGGTGTCCGATGAGCCGGTGCCGGGACTCGAGGATATTCCGCTGATCACCGAGGATCTGCCGGAATTCAAGAAATTCCTGCCCTGGGGCCCCTTTTACGGCATCTTCGCCAAGCAAGATATTCCGGACGAGGCCAAGGCGAAGCTGACCGAAGCCTTCGGCAAGGCGGCGGCCGACCCGAAGTTCGCCAAGTTCATGGAAGACTTCGGGGCCGTGGTGATGAATATCAGCGGTAACGAAGCCGATCAGTTCCTTAAACACTGGCAGTCCGTGACCACCTGGTCGCTGCATAATGTCGGCGAAACCAAGGTATCGCCCGAAGAGTTCGGCATTCCCAAACCCTGATATCCCCAGCCGGCGGACGCCTTGGGCGTCTGCCGGACCCGGCCGCTCCCCAACCGGCCCCCGTCCGACAGACGTCCCGCCGCTGCCTAACCTGTGGTACCCGCTATGAAAAGCGCACGCAAACTTCATCCGGGCGAGCTTAGCATCAGTATTCTGCTGCTGATATTCAGCTTTTTCGTCCTCTTCCAGGCCTACCAGATCTCGGGCTTTTCCGGCCTCAGCTCCGCCGGCGCATTCCCGCTCGGTGCGGCCGTTATCATGACCCTGTGCATGATCAACCTGGTGGTTGCCAACATTCGCATCAGCCTCAAGACACCGGCCGACGAAAAACATCCGGCCTGGGTCGTGATCGGTGAACTGCTGCCACGCCGGATCGTGCTGTTCACGCTACTGATCGTCGCCTACATGCTGCTGCTCCAGCCGCTGGGCTTCCTCATCAGCACCTTCCTGTTCCTCTGCTGCGGCTTCATCTACCTGCGCGGCAGTAGGCCGGTCCGCGCCGTACTCATCGCCGCCGCAGCCGTAGCCGTGATCTACGGTATCTTCCACTACCTGTTCCAGGTCGTGCTGCCCTGACCCGCGGCCCGGCAGAGGAGTCTTTTCATGTCTGAATCTATGTTCGGTTACTTTACGATGGCGTGGTTCGATCCCTCGCTGTTGCTGCTGACGGCGCTCGGCACCCTGGCCGGAATCTATGTCGGCGCCATTCCCGGCCTGTCCGTGACCATGGCCGTGTCGATCCTGATCTCCTTCACCTTCTCCTGGGACGTCAACGATGCCCTGGCGCTGATGGTCGGCATCTATATCGGCGGCGTCTACGGCGGTTCCCGCACCGCCATCCTGCTCAACATCCCCGGCGCCCCCTCGGCCATCGCCACCGCCTTCGACGGCTTCCCGCTGGCCAAGCAGGGACTCGCCGGCCAGGCCATCGGCATCACCACCGTGGTCTCGGTGATCGGCGGCTTCGTCGGCATCCTGGTACTGGCCGTCGCCGCGCCGATGGTGTCGGACGTGGCGCTGATGTTTGCACCGCGGGACTATCTGCTGCTGGCGCTGATGGGCCTGCTGCTGGTCGCCAGTCTGTCCGGCGAATCGATGGCCAAGGGGATCTTCTGCGCCGCGCTCGGCGCCTGTATCGGCATGGTCGGCATGGATCCGATGACCGCCGAAGGCCGCTTCACCTTCGATACCGTGATGCTGCTTGGCGGCATTCCCTACGTGGTCGCGATGATCGGCTTCTTCGGCGTCTCCGAGGCGCTGTACCAGCTGCACCATATCGGCCTGAAGCCGATCAAGCAGGACGTCTCGAAGATCATTCCGTCCTGGAAGGTGGTGGTGAAGTATCTGCCGCTGTCGATCCGCACATCTTTCATCGGTGTCTTTATCGGCGCCCTGCCCGGCACCGGCGGCGACATCGCCTCCCTGATGGCCTATGACCACGCCAAGCGCTCGGTCAAGAAGCCCAGCAAACCGTTCGGCAAGGGTGCCTACGAAGGCCTCGTCGCGCCGGAATCGGCCAACAACGCCGCCGTCGGCGGCGCCTATATCCCGATGCTGACCCTCGGCATGCCCGGCGATGCGGTGACCGCGGTGATCATCGGAGCCCTGTACATTCACGGCCTGAAACCCGGCCCGATGATGATGATCGAAACGCCGCACCTGTTCTGGTTCACCGTCGGCAACCTGGTGCTGGCCAACATCTTCCTGCTGATCTTCGGCCTCACCGGCATCCGCGTCTTCGCCAAGATGGTGGAACTGCCCAAGGGCATTCTGCTGCCGCTGATCATCATTCTGTCGGTGGTCGGCGCCTATGCCATCAACAACAATATCGCCGACATCTTCTGGCTGCTGGGCTTCGGCATCTTCGGCTACTTCCTGAAGATGGCCGGCTTCCAGGTCGGGCCGATCATCCTCGGCGTGATCCTCGGGCCGCTGATGGACGTCTCCTACCGGCGCGCGATGATCTCGGTCGGCGACGACCCGGCCGCACTCGGCCTCGAGCTGCTGACCCACCCGATCTCGCTGATTCTGACCCTGGTCGTGGCGGCCTTGCTGCTCAGCCAGACGCCGCTGCCGAAACTCATCAAAAGCCAGCTGAAACAGCCCACCTCCTGAGTGGCAAGCCGCGACCTTTCTCAACCCAACTTCAGACGAAGCACGCCCCGGGGACCGCCTAAGCGGTTCCCACCAGTGCCGTCCGCCCCTCTTTCAGCGGAGACAGTCATGGAAAATCTTCTGATACCGAGCCCACAGGGCACGACCCGCGTCTTTGTCGTCCTCGGGGATCCCGTCGCTCAGGTCAAGGCGCCGGAATTGATGAACCGGGTTTTCGTCGCCAACGGCGTCGATGCCGTCATGGTACCTGTCCATGTCCACCCCTGCGAACTGCCGACGGTGATGCCGGGGCTCAAGCAGATCGCCAATCTCGACGGCATGCTGATCACCATTCCGCACAAGTTCGACGTCTGTGCCCATATCGACACTGCCAGCGAGATGGTCAGCTTGTCGGGCGCCGCCAATGCGCTGCGCCGCGAGATCGATGGCAGTTGGAGCGGCGAAAACTTCGATGGCCTGGGCTTCGTGGCGGGCCTGATGCAGCAGGGCCATGACCCGGCCGGCAAGATCGTCACCCTGGTCGGCAGCGGCGGTGCGGGCGTCGCCATCGCGGCCGCGCTCCTGCAGGCCGGCGTCCAGCGCCTGAATGTGACGGACCTGTCGAAGGAGAAAGCGTCCCGGCTCGCACAGCGCCTCAATGCCAGGTACAACGGCAGGGTCGACGCCAGCGTAACGCCCCAGCTACAGGATGCCGACATCGTCATCAACTCGACCCCGATGGGCCTGCGCGAAACGGACCCACTGCCGTTCGATGTCGACAGGCTGCACAACGAGACCCTGGTGGCCGATATCATCATGAAGCCGGCGCAAACGCGGCTGCTGAAGCATGCGGCCCAGCGGGGCCTGCGCGTCCATCAGGGTATCCATAT
Source organism: Marinobacterium aestuariivivens (assembly GCF_042661465.1). NCBI lineage: Bacteria > Pseudomonadati > Pseudomonadota > Gammaproteobacteria > Oceanospirillales > Oceanospirillaceae > Marinobacterium > Marinobacterium aestuariivivens. The sequence continues at coordinate 5,191,048 of NZ_JBHSWE010000001.1, forward strand.
GCTGGCGCCGCAGATCGAGATGTATCGGGAGTATTTCCGGGTGCCGTTTGTGGGAGAGCACTCCGTGGGCGAAAATCCCCGGTACTAAAACAGGTTCGCCCAAAGACCAAGCTCCCACCAGGTCTGCTTTTGTGGGAGCCCACTCCGTGGGCGAATATCCCCGGTACCCAAGCAGCTCGCCCGGAGACCGGGCTCCCACGGGCGAGCTTTTCGGGCACCCCGGTCAATACTCAAACATCGTCTTCCCGGCGGTACTCCCGGGCCTGGGCCGCCAGGCGGATATGGGCGTTGGCTTCACCGTAGCGATTGTAGCCGCCGAGGCGCTGCACCACCTCGAAGAAGACACCATGCACTTCCCGGGTATAGAAGTGGAAGAATTCGCCGTCGTCGTTGCGGTCATATAGGATGTTCAGACCCTGTAACCGTTCCAACAGTTCGGCATCGAGACCAAAGCGGGCATCGAGGTCACGATAGTAGTTGTCCGGAACCGGCAGCAGATTTTCAGCGCCGGCCTGGCGGGCAGCCGCGAAGATATCGTCGCAGCCGAAGGCGATCTGCTGCACACCGGAGCCCTTCGACTTGCTGATGAAGCGCTGGGCCGAGGCTTCCCGTGCCGCCGTCATGTTGATCGGGATCCGCACGCGGCCGTTCTTGCTGATCGCAACCCGGCTGACCACCAGGCCGTAGATGTCCGGCAGGTCGGTACTGGCCTCGATGTCGAAGCCGAACAGCGACTTGTAGAAGAAAGCCGCCGAGAGGAAGTCGGTGTTGGACACGGTCTGGCCGATATGGTCGATCCGCTGCAAGCCGATATCCCCGGCCTCCTCGCCTGCCACCGACACGAAATCGATGTCAAAGAAGCGAAACCTGGCCCCCGCTCGACGAAATAGACCAGGCTGTCGCCAATACCGCGGATCGCCGGTATGTTCAGCTCGCCGGGACCGGCCTGATTGGCGAAGCGGCTGCAGTGGTAGTGCTCGGTCCGGGCGAGTGTCCGTTTCAGGTCGGAAGTGGCAAACGCCAGTGCACAGACCGAGACGCCATGGGCCTGATAGTGTTCGTGGGCCAGGCTCTGCGGCTCGCGGTTCAGCACCAGGTTGATATCCCCTGGCGCATCAGGCTGACGTTCTTCGAGCGGTGACGGTGGGTCTCGCGAAAGCCTAGACACCTGAGCAGGCCGATCAACTCTTCGCCGCTGTCGCCCTCGACCGCGAACTCGATGAACTCGACATCGGTGATTTCGGGCTGATCGGACCGCCCCCGAAGTCTGCTCGTCGAGCCAGATCAGCGAACGCATGCCGTCGACGGCCTTTTCCTGTGGTGCCGAGGCGCGGAATTCATCATTGAAGATCTCGTGGGAGAGATAATCGTCGAACCCCTTGTCCCTGAGGCACTGCACGAACTCCACCACCGGCAGATCCCCCTGTCCCGGGAAGCAGCGGAAGTGGCGGCTGTAATGCAGCACTTCCATCTGCAAACGCGGCGCGTCGGCGACCTGGACCAGGGCGATCTTCTCGATCGGGATCTCGTCGCGCAGACAGTCCAGGGTATTGCCGCGGGCGAACATGTGAAAGGTGTCGAGATTGATGCCGAGGTTCGGGTGGTCGGCTCTCTTGATAATGTCCCAGGCGACCTCGTAGTCGGCGACGTAACGGCCCCAGGCCAGGGCTTCGTAACCGAGCATGATGCCCTCCTGGCTCGCCAGCCCGGCGAGTTCGTACAGATCGGCGGCGGCCCGGTCGCGGTCGTCGATCGCATGGGGCGAGACGTTGCTGCAAATCAGCATGCGCCGGCAGCCGAGTTCGTGCATCGTTTCGAACCAGCAACGCGCCCGGTGGAAGTTCTGGCTGCGCCAGGGCTCCGGCATCGCCTCGAAATCGCGGAAAGGTTGCAACGCGATGATTTCGAGCCCGAGGTCCTCGGCCATCCTGTGCACATCGCCGGGGCTGCCGTCAAACTGGGTCAGATCGTTGTGGAATATTTCGACGCCGTCGAAGCCCGCCTTGGCAATCGCCAGAAGCTTTTCGCGCAGCGTGCCGGAAATGCTGACCGTTGCCAGTGCCGTTTTCATGTCGTGGTTCTCGTCGTCTGGTTCAGCGTGGGCGCTGTGGACATTGCCGGCACAGCACCGCCATTGCCTGCAGCTAAAGGAATTTTCTTTCTGGATGCCTTAACAGTAGCCCGAAGATCCAGGCAATAAAAATGAATAATGGACGTACTTACATATCGTTATTGATATACCAAAAGCGCTATCATTCAGTGTTATCTGGCATAAAAAGAATGCGTTCAATTATCTTTGACTCATCCTATATTTTCTGGAATCAAGGTCATGCTCGAAAATCGCATCAAGTATCGACATCTGCAATGCTTCCTGGAAGTGGCACGTCAGGGCAGCGTCGGCCGTGCCGCCGGGATGCTGGCGCTGACTCAGCCGGCGGTATCGAAAAAGCTCAAGGAGCTCGAGGAAATGCTGGGCGTTCGCCTGCTGGAACGCAGCAAGAAAGGGGTCGAACTGACCCAGTTTGGTGAGGTGTTCCTCAAGTATGCCGGCGCAAGCGTCGCCGCGTTGAGAGAAGGCGCCGACAGCATCGCCCAGGCCAGGCAGAAGAGCAAAACCCGTCTCGGTGTCGGGGTCCTGCCGACGGTGGCGACCAGCATCATGCCCCGGGCCGTCAAGTCGCTGTACGATAACGACCTCGGTATCAGACTGAATCTGGTCTCGGGCCCGAACGCCCAGTTGCTCAACCAGCTCAGGGTGGGCGCTCTGGATCTGGTGGTCGGGCGCCTTGGGGCCGTCGACCTGATGTCCGGACTGTCCTTCCAGTATCTCTATTCCGAGGGGGTCGCCTTTGTCGTACATCAGCGGCATCCGCTGGCACGAAAGGGCGCCCTGATGATCGCCGCCATCCACGACTACAGAATCCTGTTGCCGCCGCCGGAATCCACCATCGCACCGGCCATCGAGCGACTGTTGCTGGCCCATGGCATCGCCACCCCACAGGATCCGGTCGAGACGACGTCGGACTCCTTCGGCAAGGAGTTTATTCGCCAGACCGATGCCATCTGGGTCGTTTCGCGTGGCGTCGTGGCCCGTGAACTGGGGACCGGCGAGTTCGTCGAACTGCCGCTCGACACCGATGATACCCAGGGACCGGTCGGGCTGACGACCCGTGCCGACGCCACGCCGTCGCCGATGCTGCAGTTGCTGATGAACGCCATCCGGGAAGCCGCCACCCACTATGCCGACTCATACTGAAATCGATATATAAACCCGATCAAAAGTGAATTTACATATCGTTTTGAAACTTTGACAATATCTGGCTGCAATAGCGGTGGCACCGACACGGCCATTCCGGCCCGTTCGACTGCGGCCCCTCCATCCCGCCCCCGGTCCCGTGATTCCGCCCGGATCGAACGTTGCGACGCACAACCGGAATCAGCCTTCACGGAGAGATACCATGCTTGAGATCATGGCCACGACGGCCCCCATTTTCATGCTGATTGCGCTGGGCTTCGCTGCCGTCAAAACGACGCTGATGCCGCAGGACGCCATACCGGGGCTCGGCCGCTTCGTGCTCTACTTCGCAATGCCGGCGTTGATCTTCAGCACCCTCGGCACCATGGAATTCTCAGAGGTGATCGATCCTGCCTATATGCTGATCTACGGCGGTGGTTCGGTACTGGCCCTTGCCCTCGGCATTCTGGTCAGCAAGACCTTGCTGCGCAACGATCTCAAGGGCAGCGGGGTCAAGGGCATCGGCATATCGATCTCCAACAGTGCCTTTTTCGGCTATCCGGTGCTGCTGCTGGTTTTCGATCACCCGCCGACCAACGCCTTCGCGATGTGTCTGATCGTCGAAAATATCCTGATACTGCCGCTGGCACTGGTCACCATCGAATACAGCATCGGCCGCCAGAACGGCACCACCCTGGTCGAAGCCTGGCGCGCCGTTCTCTCTCGGGTGCTACGCAACCCGCTGATTATCGCCATCGCCGCCGGCATATCCGCATCCGCCGTCGACCTGCAGCTACCCGGGGTGTTCGAGCAGAGTCTGCAGATGCTGGCACGTACGGCTGCCACCCTTGCGCTCTTCGTGGTAGGCGGTTCGCTGGTCAGTGCCTCCCTGCGCGGCAACCTCGGTGAAATCGGCACGGTGGTCGCCGGCAAGCTGGTGCTGCATCCGCTGCTGGTCAGCCTGATGATCTGGTTGGTACCGGGCCTGGACCCGCAACTGAAGGTCGCCGCGATCCTGATGGCGGCGATGCCGATGATGAGCATCTATCCGATCATCGGCGGCAACTACGGTTATCGCAACCTGTGCTCGAGCATGCTGCTGGCGACAACGGTGCTGTCGTTCGCGACCATCAGCATCACGCTGGGGGTCTTGCTTTAAGATGTCATCGGTTCGCCCGCAGAGCGGGCGAAGGAGAAATTAATATCCGAATTAGGGGGCGGGCACTCAGACCGGCAGTTCGCGGCCGGCGATGATATGGGCGGTCAGCAGGCTCTCGGCCCCCTGCTGATCATCGTTCATGATCAGGTCCAGCAGTTTCTGATGGTCGTCGATACTGGCCTGGCCGCGGAACGGGCGCTTGTTCAGCGCCAGCACCTGGTAGCGCATGAAGAGTTCGATAACGGATGCATGGTAGCGGCGCAACTGTTTCGAGCCGCAGTGCGAGACGATGGTCATGTGGAACTCGCGGTCGGCTCTTTCCCACTCCTGTACATGGGCCGTCTCATCTTCCATCATCAGCTTTTCCATGCAGCCGAGTCGATAGTGGGCGCTCAGCAGCCGGGACTTCCAGTCCATCAGGTTCTGCGTATTGGCCATCGACTTCCTCAGCCCCAAAGTTTCCAGCGTCACCCTCAGCTCCACCAGCTCTTCGAGATCGGTCGTCGAGACCGGATTGACCCGAAACCCTTTCTGGTCCTCGAACAGCACAAAGCCGTCCGAAACCAATCGCATCAGCGTCTCGCGAAGCGTATTGACGCTGGCCCCGTAGCGGGTGCGCAACTCGTTGAGTTTGAGCTTCCCACCAGGCACCAGCTTGCCGGTCACGATATCGTTGCGAAGACTTTCATAGACGGTCTGACCGACCAGCTTGCGATCGACGGCAGTATTCATAAGTTGTCCGGGAATATAGGAGTGTTTTCGGTTCGTCCTATATTACACGAATAGCGCGGCAGGACGTAGGGCATGACGACTGTCACATGACGGGAGCATCCTGCCAGGCGACAGTCTCGTCAACAGCTTCGCTTCAGCCGATAAGCTTACTGCTGATCGCAAACTGCTGCTTGAAGCGTTGGATAAGGGGGCGGGATCATCGACAGCGATGCCACTGAAGATCTCGAACGCATCGATACCCTGATAGATAAAGAGGTCGAAACCGGACACGATTCGCACGCCCTGGCGATGGGCCTGGATCAGGAACTCGGTATCGAGCGGTGTATAAACGGCATCGAAGGCCCAGCGCTGGCGGCCGATCAGCTCGGCCGGGACAGGACTGCCCGGCGTCTTGTAGTGCCCGACCGGCGTGCAATTCACCAGGCCATCCGCCATCCGGACCGCTTCGTCAAAGCGATCCTGCCCGATGGCGGTTGCGTTGTAGCCAGCAGCCTTGAGTGCGGCGGCCAGGGAGCGGGCACTGTCATCGCTGAGGTCGAATACCTGCACCTCGGTCGCCCCCAGTTCGAAGAGCGCGAAGGCGATCGCCCGCCCCACCCCACCGGCGCCGACCAGCAGCACGCGACCGGCCGGCAGCTCGCCTACCCGGCCGCGGTAACCGCGGATAAAGCCGGTGTAATCGGTATTGTAGGCCTCGACGCGATCCCCCAGCGACAGCGTATTGGTGGCGCCTGTGCGGGCCACGGCGGTATTGACGCTATCCGCCTCGGCAACCGCCAGTTGCTTGTACGGGAAGGTCACATTGGTGCCGCGATAACCCTGCTCGCGCATCTGCCGGAGCGTCGTGGCGAACGCCTGGGCGCTGGTGTCCGCCGGCTCATGCAGCGCGTAGGCCACCGGAATGCCATAGATCTCGCCGAGCATTTTGTGCAGGGCCGGCGCGCGGGACTGCGCGATTGACTGACCGATAAGTCCGAGCTTCAACATTCTTATTCTCCAGAATCCGAGGATGGTGACTCGCGAAGGCATCGCCCGATAAAAGCTGCATCGCACCGGAACGCCTGAGCTCTATCTACATGCCAGCCTGCCGCGCGAAGTTTAGCCGGATCATATCCATATCAGAGTTCAATCGTCAATATATACTTTGTTTTTGTAAATATAGGATATTTATGAAAGCATAACCAGGCTGAACCCGGCAGGTAACGACAACATCGGGTCGGAGTGACGCTTCGTTCCAACCCGGTCTATCCTTTTTGCGACGACAGAACGGCCAGCCAGGCTACAGGGATGCCAGCGTGCGACCGTTATCCAATCCATCGACTCGATACCTTCGGGTACCCGGCCAGCTGTTTTTTGCGCATTCGTCACGCCCCAAGCGCCTGAATTCAAAGTTCTATATCGATAACGATATATGAAACAATCAAAACCTCATTTTTCATAACGAATCCATTGATACAGAGTAGGTGCGACCGACAGGAAGCCGTATCGAAGGCGGCTCCCGCGTTACGGAAAAAGCCTGTCCATTGGAGGATCGCATCGGTAGTGAACAGCCCCCACTGACCGAGTCCCGCGATCGTCCAAAACCAAAAGTATAGGGTATTTATTCTATAACCCCATATAATTGACTATAGTCAACAACCTTGATAGCCTCCGAACATCGCTGGATGACTCTGCATCTTTCGACATCGCGAGCGAAGAACAACAACCAGAGCGGCCCAGGTCGCCCGAAGGAGATACAACAATGCAACTGCCGACAAAAAAAATAACCCTCGCCATTGCCGCTGCCGCCACCGTTCTCGGCCTGCAGACCCAGGCGGCCGAGATCGAACTGACCCTCGGCCATGTCGATCCGCAGGAGTGGACCACCTCGAAAAAAGGCGCGGCCGGCAAGGTATTCAAGGAGCTGGTTGAAGGTCAGACCGGTGGACGCATCAGCGTCAACGTCTATCCGGCCGGCCAGCTCGGTGGTGAAACCGATCTGCTGCAGTCCGCCCAGGACGGCACCCTTAGCATGGCGATGGTTTCGGGCCCCTTCTCCCAGCTGTGTCCTGAAGCCGGTGTGCTGGACGTTCCCTACCTGTTTCCGTCCGCGCCGGTTGCCTGGGAAGTGCTGGATGGCCAGTTCGGTCAGGACCTGAGCGCCCACTGCCTCGAAAAGACCGGCCTGCGTACCCTGGCCTATGCCGAAACGGGCTTTCGCAACTTCACCAACTCGAAACGTCCGATCGCCGAACCCAAGGATCTCGAGGGCCTGAAGATCCGCGTCATGACCGTTCCGCTGTTCGTCGAGATGGTCAAGTCCATGGGCGGCGAACCGACCCCGATCGCCTGGCCGGAAGTCCCGTCCGCTCTGGCCACTGGCGTGGTCGACGGACAGGAAAACCCGGTCAGCGTTATCTACGGCAACAAGCTCTATGAAATGCAGAAGTATCTGACGCTGGACGGCCACGTCTACGGCACCGACTTCCTGGTCATCAACGAAGACCTGTATCAGAGCCTGAGCCCGGATGATCAGACGCTGATCAGCAACGCCGCCAAGACCGCCGGTCTCGTCGGCCGCGCCATCCAGCAGGTCAACTCCGCTGAAGGTCTGTTCAAGCTGTCGGAAGCGGGCATGGAGATCACCAGCCCGACCGCCGAGCAGATGGAAAAGTTCAAGGCGGCCGCCCAGCCGGCGGTCCTTGAGTGGCTGAAGACCCAGCTCGACCCGAGCTGGATCACCAAGGCACAGGATGCCGTGAAGGCTGCAACCGCGGACTGAGGTTCGTGACGGCTGCACCGGGGTTCTGGCCCCGGTGCCCTTCCCTCCATACCTGTCGTCTGGGATCTCGTTATGAAACTGCTCTACAAGAAAGTCCTGTCCTGGCTGACAGGCGGTTCCCTGTTCATTGTCTTCGCAGTCGTGCTCGGCAGCAGTCTCAGCCGTTACGCACTGAATGCCCCCATCCAGTGGAGCGAAGAGATCGCCAAGTACGCGATGATCTACGGTGCGATGTTCGGCACCATCCTTTGCTATCTCGAAGGCATCCATATCAGGTTCGGCTTCGTCGCCGACGCCGTCCCGGTTCAGGTACAGAGACTTTTCAACATCCTGGTCGACATCACCACCCTGGGATCGGGTGTCGTACTGGTCTGGTCCGGTTACCTCTTCGTGCTCAAGCGTGGCGGCATCCTGGCCACCGGTACCGGTCTGCCGATGTACGTCTTTCAGTCGGCCATGATCGTGGGCGGTATCGGTCTGACCCTGGCCGCGCTGATCAAACTTATGGAACGCTTCGGCCACCGGACAGAGGCCCAGGCTCAACCCCAGCAGAGCGAATAAGATCATGGTTGGATTTCTGACACTCTTCGTGCTGCTGGCCATCGGCAGCCCCATTGCCTTTGCAATTTTGCTGGCCATCGTCAGTTATGTGGGCCAGACGCCCTTTTCGATCAGTCTGGTCAGCCAGCGTATCTTTGCCGGCATGGATTCCTTTGCAATCCTCGCCATTCCGCTGTTCGTGCTCGCCGGCGAGCTGATGAACGAAAGCGGCATCACCGGCCGCATCATCACGTTCGCCAATGCCCTGGTCGGGCATATGAAAGCCGGCCTCGCCCAAGTCAACATCTGGGCTTCGGTGATCTTCGCCGGGCTGTCCGGCTCGGCGGTCGCCGACACCTCGGCTCTGGGAAGGATTTTCATTCCGGAAATGGAAAAGGAAGGCTATCCGCGCGACTTCGCCGCGGCCCTGACCGCCGCCTCATCGGTCATCGGCCCAATGATTCCGCCGAGCATCCCGGTCATCATCTATGCGCTGATCACCAGCGGCGTTTCTGTACCGGCACTGTTCCTCGCCGGCGTGGCGCCGGGCGTCCTGCTGGCGATCGGTCTCTCCGTCTATGTGCGCATCTACGCCGGACACTATGCGCCGATGCAGAAGAAGTTGTCGGCCAGGGAGCGTTTCAAGGCATTCGTCGATGCGTGGATTCCGCTGTTCATGCCGGTATTCATCGTCGGCTCGATCCTGACGGGTATCGTCACTCCGACCGAAGCGGCTGCGCTGGCCGCCGGCTACGCCCTGGTAGCCGGCATGTTCGTGCTGCGTAGCCTCAAGGTCGCCCAGTTGCCGAAAATCTTCATTCGGGCGATGCGCGATTCGTCGATCATTCTGATCATCATCGCCGTGGTCGCCGCCGCCAACTGGCTGCTGACGTTCTCCCGCGTACCGCAGAACATCAGCGCCATGGTGCTGGAACAGATCACCAGTCCCTGGGCCTTCCTGCTGCTGGTCAACGGCATCCTGCTGATCGTCGGGCTTTTCCTGGAAGGCATCGCGGCAATGCTGATCCTGCTGCCGATCCTGCATCCGATCGCGATGAGCCTGGGTATCGATCCGACACACTTCGGTATCGTGGTAATCTTCAACCTGATGATCGGCCTGGTGACACCGCCGATGGGCATCTGCCTGTTCGTCTCGAACTCGATCGCCAACGTCGGCATGGGCGCCATCTCGAGACGCATCATGCCGCTGTTCCTGGTCGAACTGATCGTGCTGGCCATCATCACCTTCGTTCCGCAGACAGTGACCTTCCTGCCGCGGATCTTCGGTTACTGATTTCAGGACACTTGAATGAGCAAGCTGATCTATGTTTTGAACGGCCCGAACCTGAACCTGCTGGGCACCCGCCAGCCGGAGGTTTACGGGCATGAAACCCTGGCCGACGTTCAGGCCATGGTGGAAGAAAAAGCCGACGAATTCGGACTCGAGATCGAATTTTTCCAGAGCAATCACGAGGGTGTGCTCGTCGAGAAGATTCACGAGGCCCGGGAGAAAGCCGCCGGTATCATCATCAATCCGGCGGCCTACACCCATACCTCGGTGGCGATCCTCGACGCGCTGAACACCTTCGAAGCGCCGGTGGTCGAGGTACATATTTCCAACGTGCACAAGCGCGAAGCTTTTCGCCACCACTCCTACGTCTCGGTCCGTGCCGATGGCGTTATCGCCGGCCTCGGCACCCGCGGCTATCTGGCGGCCCTGGACTACCTGGCGCACCGGCTCGGGTAAAAAGCAACTTCGCTTTACCGTTCGGCCCGGCATCTCCGAATTTCGAGCAGGGGGTGCCGGGCTTTTTTCTGAAGATTTTGCACCTCGGCATCAAGCGTAATCCTGGCCGACATATTTCATGAGGTTAGGGTCCATGCCTTGTCAGGTTCGTTGTCGTGCAAGTTGACCAATTGGCTGAGGGACCGAATATGGCCGCCTCAGGCCGTCGAGCGCAAAGGGTGGTGCGGGCAGCACGGTTCGTGATGCTGCGTCACACCTGAGCAAAGCCGAAGAAGGAGGACAGAGAGGGCACCGGACCGGAATGGTATGACGTCGGCCTCCGCTGTCAGGCTATTGGAAGTTTCTTGAGATGGCTTTCGATGGTGGAAATGACATCACTGGAAAGCGGCAAGTTAGCCTTTTCCGATTGCCAGTAGTGATGGAACAGGGCAACCGTCTCGCGCGCTGTATCGAGTGTCAGCTTTTCCGGCAGCAACGCCAGCTTTACGCATGTTGTTTTGCAGCTATGCACCGTCATTCCCGCGAACGCCAGCATTGGCGTGCATTTACGAATACAGGGGTGATGGCTTGTGCAGAAATACGTGACGTACTCGCGCAGAAAAAGCTGCGCGGGAACTTCCAATCAAGCCGCAATTGGTTGCATGAGATAAAACCCAGAGCGGCGCAGCCGGAGAGCCCCGCCCCCATGACCGTGCCAAACGAAGCCAATCGATCTGCAATACGATCGATTCGACGGGTTTCGTGATGCCTGTATGACGTGCAATGCGTTCGAGGTCATCAGGATGCATCACTCAACCCATCCTACCTGGCCGGCGCTACGGTCGTGACCCCGACCAATGAACAGCGGGTCGCCCACCAGATTGGTGGTGTTTTGCGGTACATGAGAGGATGTATTGGAGCGGGAAACGAGATTCAACCGGCCGGCGCTCCGGTCGCGGGCCCGATAAATAAACAGCGGGTCGCCTGCCAGACAGGCACTTGCTTCGAGGTATATGAGAAGAAAAATTTGGAGCGGGAAACGAGACAAGCATTAGAGTTCTAAATCGTTGATCTCTAAGACTTCTTTCCCTACCTCTGCTGTAAGGCGGCCGCAATATTGGCCTTGTTTTTTGACTCCGTCAAGCAATCGAGTCCAACAAAATCTACGAAGATCCAGCATGGTTCCCAGAGTGTATACTGACAGCCAACGCTATCGAAGCGGTCGCAGATAGTTCGACTTCAATCAGTTGGCGAGCAATGGAGACCTTCTCCTCTAGGACAGCGGGTAGAAAAGGTCGCGAGGCAGAGTCTCGTGCCATTGGGCTCACGCCCGCCAACCATAGCAAATACTGATTCGCCCCTCCAGGAGGCGCCGTGCAGTTCGCCACTAGAAAGAAGAAGAACCTGCAGGCTGGGTCGCGATATATGTTTACATTTATCGAGGCGCGCGTTATCGAGGCGCGCGCGAATCTGGCTGACGACCATGCCACAGACGGGCTTAGAGTCGGTCTCCAAATGGCGAGTGACCGGCTGCTAGTCTGGGGGCCGCTAGCGGCACCTATGTAAAGTTCCGAACTATGTATAGTTGTTGCACTAGGACGGCCGTCAGCTCTAGTTTACAGCGACCTAGACAAGGTACCGAATCAGATGTGGTCTGCGGCGTAAACGGCAAGATGCCGTTGATCTGACCGGTACCGGAGCTGCCGAAGCACGCCCAGCTCCCGGCCACGACGGCCGATTTCTATGTGATCGTCGATGGCGGCCTGGCGGCACTACCAATCCGGCGACAGCGCTGGGCAGCACCGGCGCAGGCCTTTTCTTCGCCCATACCGGTCGAACATTCGGAGAACGCCAGCAACCTCCTGGATGAAGATTCCCGGCGCTCTGAAGATTCAGGCCTCGCGACGACCGCCGCTGGCCCTCTGGCTGTAGGCGCGACGCGCTTCGCGAATAGCAGGGTGATGGGTGTCCGCCCAGGCGACCAGCAGCTTCATCGGCTCCAGGAAAGAGCGGCCCAGGTCCGTCAAGTCGTACTCCACCCGCGGCGGCACTTCGGCATAGACGGTACGGCGGATGTAGCCATCCTGTTCCAGTTGTTTCAGCGTCCGCGAGAGCATCTGCTTGGAGATGTCGCCGATTTCGCGCATCAGCACATTGAAACGTTTCGTCTCGCCCTGAAGCGTCAGCAGGACCAGAAGGCTCCATTGATCGCCAATACGGTCGAGCACATCTCTGACCGGACAGGGTTGTTCGAATTCCGTCGAGGCGGCGTCGTTGCGGTGCTTGGACATGGTGGATCCCTCGCTCAATGGTCAGCTCTCGGTGACCTGATGACATTCTGGTGACTTCTTGCGAAAGCCATTTCGCTTCCTGATAATCCCCTAGGTCTATATTTTAGACCAGATCTCCAATTCATACTAAGGACACAGAGATGGCACGCATCGCTCTTATCGGCGCATCCGGCAATGTCGGATCGCGCATTCTTCGGGAACTCGCTTCACGGGGTCACAGTGTCACCACGATCGACCGTAATCCGGACAAGGTCGAGCGCCTTGACGGCGTCAAGGCCCAGGCCGGCGATATCCGGGATTGCGAAGGACTTGCCGCACTCCTAAAAGGACATGATGCAGTGGTCAGCGCCCTACGCTTTCTGATCAGCAATCCGGCCATCCTGATCAGAGCCGTGCGCCTGTCCGGTGTAAAGCGTTATCTGGTAGTGGGCGGCGCAGCCAGCCTTGAGGTGGCCCCCGGCGCCATACTGCTCCACACGCCGGACTTCCCGGAAATCTATCGCGACGAAGCGACAAGCGGCGCACAATTCCTCGGCCTGCTGCGCGAGATTGAGGATCTCGAGTGGACCTTCCTCTCCCCCTCGGCCCTGTTCGTACCCGGCGAGCGCACCGGCGACTTCCGCCTCGGCAAGGATCAGTTGCTCAGCAACGATAATGGCAGCAGCATTTCCTACGAGGATTACGCCATTGCCCTGGTTGACGAAATCGAGAACCCGCAGCATGTTCGCCAGCGCTTTACGGTAGGGTATTGAGATGCACCGGATCCTGTATCTGCTCGACCCCCTTTGCGGCTGGTGCTATGGCGCCGCCCCTATGCTGGACCGGCTGATGGCGCAAGAGGACCTTGCGGTTGAACTCATCCCGACGGGCCTGTTCGCCGACGACGGCGCCTTCCCGATGAACGACGCCTTCGCACGCCACGCCTGGGAGTCGGACCTGCGCATCGCGCAACTCTCCGGTCAGCGCTTCACCGAAGAATACCGCCTGAAGGTTCTGGGCGACCGCAGCGCCCGAGTCGACTCGGGTCCGGCGACGCTTGCACTGACCGCCGTACGCCTGACGACACCCGGACGGGAATGGGAGACGCTCAAGGCCATCCAGCAGGTGCGCTATGTGGACGGGCGTGACAACGGCGACCCGGCGGTCATCGCGGATGTGCTCTCCGGGCTGGGGCTTGAAGAGGCTGCCGCACGTTTCGCCACGGCGGATGACGAACTGCTGTCCGTCTGTCGCATCCGCATCGCGGAGGGCCAGGTCCAGATGCGCCACTTCGGTGCCCGGGGCGTCCCCACCCTGATCGCCGGTGATGGACAGAGTCCTCGTATGGTGAACGCCAGCGCGCTTTTCGGTGACCTGGATTCGCTGATGACGGAGTTGAAGGCGACATAGGAGCATTTTTCACGGAGCCCCATGGACGGGGCGTCTGGCGCTTCCAGGCCCCCTGTCGTGGGTCTTTATCGAGCGCCCCGTTAATTTGCGATTGAACCCTCTGGCCGCGGCTTGATCCGTCAAGCCGTTATCGCCAGTACCTGCGTCGGTGGCACCATGCCGTCGACGATGACGTGACGCTGGCCGCGGGAACAGGCTTCGATGCGTGCCTCGACCTGATAGACGCTTTTCAGCAGCGACGGCGTGACGATATGCTCGACCGCGCCGCAGGCGTGCAGGCCGCCCTCGGCGATCACCATCGCCTGATCGCTGAAGCGCAGCACCTGATTGAGGTCGTGCAGCGCGATCAGGATGATCATGTTGCGCTCCTTCGCCAGCCGGCGGACCAGCGACAGCACCTCGACCTGACGATGGAGGTCCAGCGCCGAGGTCGGCTCGTCCATCAGCAGGATCTCAGGTGCGCGCACCAGCGCCTGGGCGATCCCGACCAGTTGCCGCTGACCGCCGCTCAGGTCGCCGACGCTGCGGGCGCTGAGCGCGGCGATGCCCAGCACGGCCAGGGTCTCGTCGACCGTCACGAGATCCCGCTCCGACACCCGCAGCGAGCTCCCCTGTTTGCGCGCCAGCATCACCGCTTCGAAGACGCTCAGGGCGGTATTGCAGGCGGTGTCCTGCGGCATGTAGCAGATCGCCAGCGCAGACGCCGCCCCCTGCAGCCACACCGCGCCGGGACCGGGCAGCAGACCGGCGATGCGCTTGAACAGGGTAGACTTGCCGGCCCCGTTGGGACCAATCACGGCGACGACCTCGCCGGCCTCGAATGTCGGAGTGGTGATGTCCGAGAGGATCCGGCTCGCGCCGTAACCGGCGCCGATACCGTCCAGACGCAGGGTTACCATGAGCGCCTCTGATTGCTGAGAATGAGGGAAATGAAGAAGGGTATGCCCACCAGCGACGTCACCACGCCGATGGGAAAGATCGTGCCCGGAATCAGGCTCTTGGACACCACCGAACTCGCCGACAGGATTAGCGCGCCGGAGAGCGCCGAGGCCGGCAGGAAGAAGCGCTGATCCTCGCCGATCAGCATGCGCGCGATGTGGGGCCCCACCAGGCCGACGAAGCCCACGGTGCCGACGAAGGCGACCGGGATCGCGGCCAGCAGGCTGACCAGGATCATGGTTTCGAGGCGCAGGCGGGCGATCTTGATGCCGAAACTCTCCGCCTTGGCATCCCCCAGCCGCATAGCGGTGAGCGCCCAGGCACGCCGGAAGAAGAACGGCAGCACGACCGCCACCACGGCCAGGGTGATCCAGAATTTGCCCCAGGTCGCCTTGGTCAGGCTGCCCATGGTCCAGAACACCACGGCCGCCAGCGCCTGCTGGGTGGCGAAGAACTGCACCAGGGCGATCAGCGCATTGAAGGTGAACACCAGGGCAATCCCCAGCAGGACGATGGTTTGCACCGTTACGCCACGGCGCATGCTCACCAGGTGGATCAGAAAAGCAGCCAGCATCGCGACGGCAAAGGCATTGATCGGCACCACGTATTCGATCGCCGCGGGGATCAGCGTCACGCCGAACGCCAGTGCCAGCGCCGCCCCGAAACTGGCCCCGGCGGAGATGCCCAGGGTAAAGGGGCTGGCGAGGGGGTTGTTGAGGATGGTTTGCATCTGGGCGCCGGCGACCGACAGCGCGGCGCCGACCACCACCGCCATCAGTGCGATGGGCATGCGGATCTCCCAGAGCACGACCTGCACCTGCACCGGCACCGAATCCGGGGCCAGCAGCGCCCGTATCACCTGCTCCAGGCTGTAATTGGACGGGCCCAGCGCAAGGTCGACGCAGAGGCTGACCAGCAGGGCGATACCGAAACCGGCCAGCATGAGCTGCCGGCGCCGCACCAGGGCGCGGTACTGACCGCGCCCGGATGCCGGGTGACTAATCGTATTACCGTTCGACATCGGACAGCGAGACCCAGTAGCCGGGAGTGTAGGAAACCGGAAGGAAGCGCTCGTGCAGCTCGACGAAGGTCGCCGCCGGATCCAGGTCGGCGAACAGCTCCGGGTGCAGCCATTTGGCGAGCTGCTGAATGGCGACGAACTCGTAGGGGCTGTTGTAGAACTGATGCCAGATGGCGTGGAACTGACCGTGCTCGACCGCCGGAATTCCGGTCATGGCGGCACGACGGGTCAGCCCCTCGAGCTTGCGGCGCGCTTCCCCGGTATCCGATCCCGGACCGACGCCGACCCAGTTGCCGCCGGGCACGTAGGCATCCCAGTTGCCGCCGGTCACCACCACTTGGTCCGGGTTGGCGGCAATGATCTGCTCCGGATTCAGATTCCCAAACGTTGTCGGTATGATGCCCCTGGCGATATTGCGGCCGCCGGCCATTTCGACGTACCGGCCGAAATTGCCGTCACCGAAGCTCATGCAGCATTCTTCGGAGTAACCACCCGCGCGGTCGATGAAAACGGACGGTCGCTCGGGGCTGGCGGCCTCGATCACCTCGGTGACGCGCTCGATCTGCCGGTCGCGGTACGCAATGAATGCCTCGGCCGCCTCTTCCTTGCCGAACAGCTGGCCGATCAGGCGCATGCTCGGTTCGGTATGGGCGAAGGGGTCTTCGCGAAAGTCCACGTAGACCAGCGGAATGCCGACGGCTGCCAGCTTCTCGATATACTGCGCCGATTCGGTCGCGGTTTTGGCTTCGATGTTCATCAGGATGACATCGGGATCCAAGGCGATGGCCTGCTCGACGTCGAAGGTGCTGTCCTTGAAGCCGCCGAAGGTGGGGATGTCCGTCATCTGCGGAAACTGATGCAGATAGGCCGCATAATTGTCCGGGTCGGCCTGGGAGAAATCTTCTCGCCAGCCGACCACCCGCTGGAAGGGATTTTCGGGCTCCAGAACGCCGACCAGATAGATCTGTCGGCCCTCGCCGAGGATGACCCGGTCGACGGGGGCATCCACGACCACCTCGCGGCCGGCCACGTCCGTGACGGTGATGTTTTCGGCCAGGGCCGGCGATATCATCGCGGCGAGCCCCAGACCGGCCAGCGCTGCCAACTGCCTCACTTTCATTTGAACTCCTGTTCCCGAGACACCCCGGCACCGATGCAGCGCTCTTCCCTCTTGGATATGATGCCTGCGAAATTGACGATGCCGGACAAGTAACTGATACGCATTCGCGAATGCGCGGCAATATAACCGCAAATCATTCTCATTACAATATTCAGCCCTGGCGACCCGGAAAATGGCGTGCTCCCCTTAGCCGCTGTGCCCTGAAGCCCTTCCTCGGTCACGGAGTGCGACGGCATCGACCGGGAAGCGGGCATGCATGCACCGGCACGAAACCGTGCGGGCCGGGAACTGCCGCAAAAGACGGCAGCCGTGCAGGCGACCCGATACCCCTGGTTCGGTAGCACGCCCCCCGCAGCGGCGGTCCGGCCCGGAATGAACGCTTATATATGCTGCGAGCGCGCGGGAAAGCGAAGTTTATTGCCGTTTCGGCACCATGCATCGAACAAATCTGTTTGCGCCACCATGTTGTAATGGCTTTACGGTGTGAAAGTGAAAGTACCCAACTCAGGTCTCATGCCTCCGGGACGCCGCTTACGCCGGGCGAACTTTACGTCACTAATCGACAGAACAGGAAAAACCGACCTATGAACATCTTCAAGCCCAAGTACATCACCTTCGATTGCTACGGCACCATGACGAATTTCGAGATGGCGCCGTCGGCGCGCAAGATCTTTGCCGATCGAATCGCCCCGGAGCAGATGGAAGCCTTCGTCGAAGACTTCAGAGTGTTTCGCCTCGATGAGGTCCTGGGCGACTGGAAACCGTTCAGCGAAGTCGTCCGCAACTCGGTTGAGCGCACCTGCCGCAAGTGGAAGCTCGAGTTCCGCGAAGAGGAAGCCATGCAGATCTACCACGCCGTGCCGACCTGGGGCCCGCACCCGGACGTGCCTGAAGGCCTGTTGAAGATCGCCCATGAGATTCCACTGGTGATCCTGTCGAATGCCGACAACGACCAGATCCATCACAACGTCGAAAAGCTCGGCGCCCCGTTCGCCCATGTCTTCACCGCCGAACAGGCCCGCGCCTACAAACCGCGCCTCCAGGCGTTCGAATACATGTTCGACCAGCTCGGCTGCTCACCGGAAGAGTGCATGCACGTCTCCAGCAGCTTCCGCTACGACCTCATGTCCGCCAGCGACCTCGGCTACGGTGCCCGCGTGTTCGTCAATCGCAACCATGAGCCGAACCTGGTTCCGCATTACGCGACTCACGAGATCAAGGACTTCAGCGGCCTGGCCGCAACGGTCGGCCTCTAAGCGCGCCACCAGCCTGTCGGTCTGACACCGATCAACGGCGGTCAAGACCGACAGGCTGCCAGCGAAAGCGCTCTCCCCTGCCTCACCGCTCCCCCGGCCTTAGTTATATTCGCAAAGGCCGGGCGATCAGCGGCGACGTTCGAATCTTTCTGACTTGCCCCGCGCAGTTTCGCACCAAGGGACAGCCCCCTGACTTGATAAGTGCGATTTATCCCATATACCGTGCGCTTCCAGCGATGTACGGCGCTAAAAAAGGTTCTTCGCAGATTGGAGGGAAGCCAGACGACAATATCGTAGTCAGTTATAACTGGGGAGAAATTCTGGTAGGAAGGGGGACCCTCGAGGGTCGTCATCGAAATAACGACCCGTTCCAAGCGAAGTAAGGAAGCAGAAGGTGTCCCCCAGATGAGCAAGCGTAAATTTCGCAGCACAGCTTTGCAAGATGTTGACTGGGCCAATGTCCGTGAGAAGCTGAAGAACCAGCCGGTCGTGGTGGCTGTCGATGTTGCCAAGATTGACTTCTACGCCACCCTGATGACGCCTGATCGTCAGATGCACGTCATCCTGCGCTGGAAGCACCCGCTCCAGACACGGGCCCTGGTGGAGACGCTGCAGGCGCAGCTGGCAGGCATGAACTTCGTGGTCGTCATGGAGCCGACCGGCACCTATGGCGACCCGCTATTCGATCTGCTGCATCAGGCCCGGATCCCGGTCTACCGAGCGGCCCCCAATCGCACTAATAAGGCGGCGGAACTCTACGATGGCGTGCCTAGCATGCACGATGCCAAGGCCTGCTACGTCATCGGCCGGCTGCACCTGGAAAATAACACCGAGCGCTGGATCGAGCCGACGGCACAGCAACGCGAGTTGAAAGCCGAGCTGAAGTTGTTGGAGATGTACCAGGAACGCAGCCAGCGCAGCCTGAATCGGCTGGAGGCGCTACTGGCCCGGCACTGGCCGGAGGCGCCCCACATCCTGTCACTGGACTCCGTCACGCTGCTGCAAACCTTGGCACACTACGGCTCTCCTGCCGCCGTGCGGGCAGCTCCGGAGGAGGCGCTGCAGCTGATGTGCCGAACCGGGCGCTCCGGGTTGAAGCCCGAGACCAGCGCACAGCTGCTGGCCAGTGCCGAGACCACCATTGGGAGGGCGTGCGAGGACGCCGAGCGGTACCTGCTGCAGACACTGGCCGAGGACCTGCTGGCCCAGCGTTTGGCGATTAGGGAGCTGGAGCGGCGTCTGGAGGCCCGCCTGGCCGATGATGAGATGCTGTCACGCCTGCACACCGTCGTGGGCCGTGTCACAGCCCTGATGCTGCTGGCTGAGCTAGGCTCGCCACAGGACTATCCCAGTGCGGCCCATTACCTGAAGGCACTGGGCCTCAACCTGAAAGAGCGCAGCAGCGGCAAACACAAGGGTCAGCTGAAGATCACCAAGCGCGGCCCCAGTATTGCCCGCCGCTACCTGTACTGGGCGGCGCTCAGGTGGCTCAAACACAACCGGGTGGTGAAGCATTGGGCCGAGGCAAAGGCGCAACGGGATGGTGGCAGCAAGAGCAAGGCGATCACCGCCATCATGCGCAAGCTGGTGCGGGCACTCTGGCACGTCGGGCGCGGAGCGATCTTTGATCCGAACCGCTTGTTCAATGTCGCGGCGCTACCCGCACTCAAGGCGGCCTGACGACTGAGTCGACAATGGCGCCAAACGCTACAACCGAACGGAAGCAATCGACCATGCGTTAACACCAGACGATACGAGCAACCCTTTGTGTCCTTGGGCGTGACCTTCGACCCATCCTGAGGCCCTTGCAGGCCCTTCCGGAGTCACGAGGCACGCCCCGGGATACTTCATGGACCGACATGCCCAAGGTAACTGAGTCGATGCCACCAAGCGGACATCCGATACTGAGAGGTTAGGCGTACCCCATGAAGGTCAATCCGGGACAGAAAGACCGCTCTTGGCACCCTGGCAAACAACACGGACCTCAATCTGCAGCAGTCTAACCGCAGGTCACAAATCCGTGTTGCCAAGAGACACCGTAAAACAGTGAGAAACAGGAGTTGACTAAGCTATGAGAGGATGGGTGAAACGACGCCGGGATACGGGATATCCGATCCCGATGCAGCCAGGGCGTCGTGTAACCCATCTTCGGGCGTCAAGTCAGCACCGCGGATGCTGAAGTCATTGATGGGTTGCGCCGCGCCACCTACGTTGCCTATCGACAACAGAGTGCCATTGCGGCTCCACCCATCCTACGAATGATGCCTTCTTCCCGCTAAAGCACGAAGAACCAAAAAAGCGGAAACCAGAGCATAGCCCTGGTTTCCGCTCAGGATAACCGCGGCAGCGGTCGAGCGATCAGTCTTTACGCTCAGGCACTCAGATGGCGTTCGACGAGCGAAACATGCAGGCGGATCCCGGTCGACAGCACCTCGTCGTTGAAGTCGTACCGGGGATGATGTAAGGGTACTTCGTCGCCACCGCGTCCCTGTCCCAGCCAGATGTAGGCACCCTCGCAGGCCTGG
This sequence comes from Marinobacterium aestuariivivens, assembly GCF_042661465.1. Lineage (NCBI taxonomy): Bacteria > Pseudomonadati > Pseudomonadota > Gammaproteobacteria > Oceanospirillales > Oceanospirillaceae > Marinobacterium > Marinobacterium aestuariivivens. The sequence continues at coordinate 5,211,742 of NZ_JBHSWE010000001.1, forward strand.
AGCATGAATCCGAAATCCTCCGAAGTGAAGGCCGGCTGCGGCGCCAGCTCCGCGCGGGCGAAGCCGGCCGCGGCGGCCAGGGCTTCCTCGGCGGCTTCGGCGCTATTGATCGTCGCCGGATAGTAGCGTTGGTAATTGACGGTGACGCGGGTGCCGCTGGCCAGGGCCACGCCGTCGGCGACCTGTCGCAGGGATGCCTCGATTTTGTCCTGCACCGCTGTATCGAAAGTGCGCACCGTGCCGACGACGCGAACGGCGGCGGGAAGGACGTTGTGCGAACTCCCGCCCTCGATCTGGGTGATTGAAAGCACGGCCGTGGACATCGGCGGTATACGACGGGATACCAGGCTGTTGAGCTGGGTGACCAGGTCGCTGGCCGCCAGGATCGCATCCGGCGTCTTGTGCGGCATGGCGGCATGGGCGCCGCCGCCCTCGACCAGAATCTCGAACTTATCCGCCGCCGCCATGATCGGCCCGGGCCTTGTCGACACCGTACCGGCCGGAAGATCCGGCCAATTGTGAAAGGCATACACCCGGTCGCAGGGAAAACGCTCGAACAGGCCGTCCTCGACCATGGCCCGGGCCCCGGCCTCGCCCTCCTCGGCCGGCTGGAAAATGAAGTGGGCGGTGCCGTCGAAGCGACGGCTACGGGCAAGATACCGGGCGGCGCCCAGCAGCATCGCGACATGGCCGTCGTGACCGCAGCCATGGAAGACACCCGGGGTACAACTGGCATAGGGGAGCCCGGTCTCCTCCTGGATAGGCAGTGCATCCATGTCGGCGCGCAGGCCGATGCTGCGATCGGAGTCCCCCACTTTCAGCGACGCGACGACCCCGGTGCCACCGATACCGGTGTGCACCTCCAGCCCGAGTTCACGCAGTGCTTCGGCAACCTTGTTCGCCGTGCGGTGCTCCTGGTATGCAAGTTCGGGGTTGGCGTGAAGGTCGCGCCGGAACGACACCAAAGGCGCCACCAGATCGTCGATTTCCATTCTGTCTCTCCTTTATATGGCTCGGATCGGGTATATCGATCAGGGAAGCATGTCCTTCATGCGGTAATAGGCTCCGACGATGGGCAGGAACCAGGGCTTGCCGGTGTGCATCGGCACCGCATTCCAGGTCAGGCCGTCGAGCGGATTCGTGTTGCTGCGGCCCATGGCGATGTCCGCCAGCACTTTGCCGATCAGGGTCGATACCTGGGCACCGTGCCCCGAATAGCCCATGCCGTAAATCACGCCATCCGCGATGCCGGCCCGGGGATAGCGATCCTGCGTGCAGCCGACGAGGCCACCCCAGCAGTAGTCGATCTCGACGTCGGCAAGCTGCGGAAAGATGCTGAGCAATTGTTGGCGCAGCAGCTGCCCGGAGCCGGTGTCCGTTTTCTGGTTCGACGCCGCCGAGAAACGGGCCCGTCCGCCGAACAGCATCCGGTTGTCCGGGGTGAGGCGGAAATAATTGGCGATATTGAGCGAATTGGTATAGTTCCGGTTGCCCGGCAGGGTCGCGGCGACCTCCTCCGCGGTAAGGGGGCGCGTGACGATGATGAAGGAGGCGACCGACATCATCCGCCGGCGAAAGTAGCCGAACGTCTCGGTCGTATAGGCATCGGTCGCCAGGATGACCTGACGGGCGGTCAGGGATCCTGTCGGTGTGGTCAGCCGCCAGCCGTTCGGCAACCGCTCGCGGCCGGTGACGGCATTGTGCTCCCAGATCGTCGCGCCATGACGGTGGGCTGCCTCGGCCAGGCCGTTGACATAGTGGCCCATGTGCATCATCGCGGACTTCGGCGACAGTACCGCACCGTGGAAGGCATCCGATCCCAGCTCCTGGCGGATGTCGTCGCGGGACAGCCATTCGACCGTAGGGTCGACCTCGCGGCGGATCTCTTCGCACATCGCCTGCAGCCCCTTGACGTGCGAGGGCTTGGAGGCAAGCTTGAGCTTGCCGCCCCTGCGGAAGTCGCAGTCGATCTTCTCTTCGTCGATGATCGCCTCGATCAGGTCGATCGAGTCATCGTAGGCCCGCCACAGGCGCCGTGCCTGGGCATCGCCGAAGCGGGCCTTGATGGCACCGAAGCTTGCGAAATGACCGCTGTTGAGGTGCCCGCCGTTGCGGCCCGAGGCACCGTAGCCGACGTGTTCGGCTTCCAACAGCGCCACTTTCACGCCGGATTTCGCGAGCACGCGCGCGGCGTTGAGACCCGTGAAGCCGGCACCGATCACCGCCACCTCGAAATCCCCCTCGACGGGCCCGGTCATGGCCTTGTCGAACGGTGCCGAAGTGTCATGCCAATAGGACGCAAATTTCATTGCTGCATCTCCCTCGAGCTCGCCCGAGCCCGATTCGAGTATATAGAGTATGACCGCAGTTGCCGCTGCAGTGCGGCGCCAGCGGACTATTCCGAGAAATCGACCAGCACGCTCTTGGTGCGCAGGTTGGCTTCGTACGCCTGACGACCGAGATCCTTGCCGATGCCGGAGCGCTTGTATCCGCCGGTCGGAATCACGAAGTCGGCCGTGCGCCCGTATCGGTTGATCCAGACGGTCCCCGCCTCGATGCCGCGCGCCAGCCGCAATGCACGACCGATATCCGCGGTATGGACACCCGCCGCCAGGCCATAATCGGGATGGTCGGCGAGCGCCAGCGCCTGCGCCTCGTCGTCGAATGTCTGCACGCTGATTACCGGGCCGAAGATCTCGTTCCTGATGGCTTCCATGTGCTGATCGACATCGGTCAGGATGGTCGGCTGGTAGAAGGCGCCGCCGTTACCCATCGAGATGCCCTGCCCGCCGGTGACGATCCGCCCGCCCTGGGCGGCGGTGCGCTGGACGATGCCGTCGATGCGCTCCATTTCCCGGCTCGAGATGATGGGGCACAGGGTCGTCTCCGGCTCCCAGGTACTTCCCGGTTTGAGTTCCGCGAAGATCGCGCTGAGCCGCTCGACAAACTGGTCCGCGATGGACTTTTGCACGATCAGACGCGAGCCGGCCACGCATACCTGACCGGCGTTCGTCGTGATGGCGCGCGCCACGGTGCGGGCCGTTTTTTCCAAGTCGTGCACGTCGGCGAAGACCACCTGCGGGCTCTTGCCGCCGAGCTCGAGCGTCACCGCCTTGGTGCCGCTTTCCGCGCAGGCCGCCATGATGGCCGCTCCGGTCCGGGTCGAGCCGGTGAAGGTCACCTTGGCAATCCCCGGGTGGCGACAGAGGGCATCGCCGGTCGTGCGGCCGTCGCCCTGCACGACGTTGAAAATACCTTTCGGCACGCCGGCCTCGACGGCCAGCTCGGCCATGCGCAGCACGCTGAAGGGCGTCATCTCGGAGGGCTTGAGCACCATCGCATTGCCCGCGGCCAGCGCCGGCCCCACCTTCCAGGACGTCGTGACCAGCGGGAAATTCCAGGGCACGACGGCGCCAATGACGCCGTAGGGTTCCGCGATCGTCATGCCGAGATGGTCGGCACGCGTCGAGGCGACCTCGCCGCCGATCTTGTCCGCCCACTCGGCATAGAAGCGGATGCCTTCGGCGGTAAAAGGTAGGTCCCAGCCTGCCGCGTCGCGGATCGGTCGCGTCGAGCCCAAGGCTTCGAGCGGCGCCAGTGTCTTGACGTCGGCTTCGATCAGGTCCGCCCAGCGCCGCAGGATGCGCGCGCGTTCGCGCGGCGCGCAGCGCGCCCAGTCGCTGTTTTTGAATGCGTTCCGTGAATCCTGCACCGCCTGGTCGACGAGGTCGGCGTCCGCCACCGGCAAGCCGGCATAGTTCACGCCGTCCGAGGGACGCTTCACATCGATGGTGTTGGAGCCGCCTTCGACATAGCGGCCGCCGATGAAGTGTGCACTACGGACGCTAATCCGATCCGGGTCAAAGCCTTGCATAAACAAATCCTCTCGAGAAATGGGTATAACCGGCACCGGCGCTGCGCGTCGGTTTGAATGAATGCGCGACTGTCAGGCCGTCCGGGTCCATCAGCGGCTGGCGCGCCATAGCGCGATGCGGTCCTGCATGCCATAGCCCCGAATGATGGCCGGCATGAACCACGGATTGCCCCGGTAGAGGGGCACGAAGGCCGGCGGCCGGAAGTCGAAGGCCGTGCGCGCCTGTGCGCTGTGACCCATCAGCTTGTGGGCGGCACGCATGCCGAGCCAGGGCGCCCAGACCACGCCCGAACCGCAGAAGCCGGTGGCATAGACCACGCCCTCCTTCTCGAAGAGGCGGGGCAGCATGTCGCGGTTCATCGCCACGTTGCCGAACCAGCTGTGCGTCAGCCGAACCTTCTCCAGTTCCGGGAAACGTTCCACCAGGCCATTGCGCAGACGCAGCGTCGGTTCCGCCGGATCGCCTACGCGGGAGCTGTCGCGCCCCCCAGCAGAATGCGCTTGCCGTCGGGCGAGGGGCGGTAATAGAAGCCCAGCTGGAGACCCTCGCCCATCATCATCCGCTTCGGCATCAGGTGAGCCATCACCTCGGGCGCGAGTTCCTCGGTGGCGATCATGCGGCTGCGCACCGGCACCAGGCGGCGGCGCAGGTAGGGACTCGCGCCATCGGTATAGCCGTTGGTACAGACCAGCACCTGCCGCGCCTGCACCGTCCCGGCCGTTGTCAGCACGCGGAAGCCGGCGCCGTCCCTTGCTATCGAAATCACCGGCGTGTTTGAATGGACGCGCACGCCCGACGCGAGCGCCACCCGCAGCAGCTCGGAGTGGAACTTGGCCGGATGCAGCCCGCCGATGTCCATCCGCACCGCACCGCCGCGGTAAAAGTCGGTGCCGATATAGCGGCGCTGTTCGGCATGCGGAACGGCGTAAGACTCGACCCCCAGTTTCTTCGCCAGGGCGTCTGCGCCACGGGCCATCGACCCGTACTGTTCGTAGCCGACGGCACCTCTGAACAGGCCGGTCAGCTGGAAGTCGCACTCGAGCCCCTCGGTCCTGATGAAGTCATACAGGAAGTCGCGTGCGACCTTGCCCTCCGCCTCGATGGCCAAGGCCTTGTCTTCGCCGAAGCGACGACTGAGGGTGGCGAAATCCGGCCGGATGCTGGCACTGGTAATGCCTCCGTTGCGCGATGAGGCACCCTCGCCCGGGTTCATCACATCGAAGGCCGCAACCGACCGCCCCGCCCGCGCGAGCACGAGTCCCGCCGAAAGCCCGGCATAGCCTGCCCCGACGATCAGGACGTCGAGTTTCGTGGCCAGCCCCAGCCCCAGCCGCGGCACCGGCTTGACGGGCGCCGCTTCCCACCAGTAAGCCGTGTTCTTTTCGGCGACTCTTAGCTCTCGCATTTAATGGACCTCTCGCTGAATATTCCCGCTACTGCTCAGATCGCGGCCGCAACTGCACTCGACAGATCGATCATTGAGCGGAGTGTACTGTCGAGTATGACCATTTCTGTGAGAGCGGATTTGCCGAAAGCCACCCCTCGGACAGCAGGAAGCATTGTAAAAAACACCCGTATTGGCATATCAGTCTACGTCTGTTGTTCGCTTCGCTCGGTGCGCCCTAAGGGGCCAGCCACGGGGTGCCGGATAAATGCAAGGCGCCCCCTCACGTCCGATTCAGGCGCTTTTCGATCAGGTCGTCGACCACGCTCGGATCCGCCAGTGTCGAGGTGTCGCCGAGGCTGCCGAAATCGTCCTCGGCGATCTTGCGCAGGATGCGGCGCATGATCTTGCCGGAACGGGTCTTGGGCATGCCCGGGGCGAACTGGATCAGGTCCGGCGAGGCGATCGGGCCGATCTCGCTGCGCACCCAGTTGCGCAGCTCCTTCATTAGCTCATCGGACTGCTCGAAGCCGGCCTGCAGCGTGACGTAGACATAGATGCCCTGGCCCTTGAGGTTGTGCGGATAGCCCACGACCGCGGCCTCGGCGACCGCCGGGTGCGCCACCAGCGCCGACTCGATCTCGGCGGTGCCCATGCGGTGGCCGGAGACGTTGAGGACGTCGTCGACACGACCGGTGATCCAATAGAAGCCGTCCTCGTCGCGACGGGCGCCGTCGCCGGTGGTGTAGCAGCCCTTGAAAGTCGAGAAATAGGTCTGCACGAAACGCTCATGATCGCCCCAGATCGAGCGGCTCTGGCCCGGCCAGGAGTCCTTGATCACCAGGTTGCCGTCGACGGCGCCCTCGAGTTCGTTGCCCTCGTTATCCACCAGCGCCGGCTGCACGCCGAAGAACGGACGGGTGGCGGAACCCGGCTTGGTATCGGTCGCGCCCGGCAGCGGCACGATCATGATGCCGCCGGTTTCGGTTTGCCACCAGGTGTCGACGATCGGGCAGCGCCCCTGGCCGACCACGCGGTGGTACCATTCCCAGGCTTCGGGGTTGATCGGCTCGCCGACCGAGCCGAGCAGCCGCAGGCTGGACAAGTCCGAATCGCCCAGCACGTCCTCGCCCTTCTGCATCAGCGCACGGATCGCGGTCGGGGCGGTATAGAACTGGTTGACCCTGTGCTTCTCGATGACGCGGCCGAAGCGGCTGTTGTCCGGATAGCTCGGCACGCCCTCGAACATCAGGGTGGTGGCGCCGTTGGCCAGCGGGCCGTAGACGATGTAGCTGTGGCCGGTGACCCAGCCGACGTCGGCGGTACACCAGTAGATATCGCCTTCCTGGTAGTCGAAGACGTATTCGTGGGTCATCGACGCATAGACCAGGTAGCCGCCGGTGGTGTGCTTGAGCCCCTTCGGCTTGCCGGTGGAGCCGGAGGTGTAGAGGATGAACAGCGGATCCTCGGCGTTCAGCTCCTCGGCCGGACACTCGACCGAGGCCTGCTCGGTGATGTCGTGGTACCAGAGGTCGCGGTGATCGTGCCAGGCCAGCTCGTCGCCGGTGCGCTTGACCGGGTGGCGCTCCACGACCACGACCTTCTCGCAGAACCTGGCGGCGGCCGGGTCGGTCAGGGCCTTGTCGACATTCGCCTTCAGCGGCACGACCTTGCCGCCGCGCAGCGAGTAGTCGGAGGTGATAACGAGTTTGGATTCGGCGCCCTCGATACGGTTGGCCAGGGCTTCCGGCGAGAAGCCGCCGAACACCACCGAATGCACGGCGCCGATGCGGGCACAGGCCAGCATCGCCACGGCAGCTTCCGGAATCATCGGCATGTAGAGGGTGACCACGTCGCCCTTCTCGACGCCCTGGGCCTTGAGTGCATTGGACAGACGGCAGACCCGCTCGTGCAGGTCGCGGTAGGTGATCTTCTCGTCTTCGCTGGGGTCGTCGCCCTCCCAGATGATCGCGACCTGGTCGCCACGGGTTTCCAGATGACGGTCGAGGCAGTTGTAGGCGGCGTTCAGGGTGCCGTCCTCGAACCAGCGGATATCGACGTTATGGGGATCGAAGGACGTATGCTTGACCCTGGTGTAGGGGGTGAACCAGTCCAGACGCTTTCCGTGCTCGCCCCAGAAGGCGTCCGGATCCTTGATCGATTGTTCGTACATCGCCTGGTACCTGGCGTTGTCGATGTGCGCCTTGGCGGCGAATTCCGGATCGACCGGATAGACCTTCACTTCACTCATTTCTGGTATCCATGATTGGCTTGGCTGGCCTATTAACCAGGCTGACAACCAGGTTCCCTAACTATTTGTCAGCAACGCCACAAAAGCTGACGCAAGTGCGCGGACATGCTGGCTTTTGTGGCGTTCGCACTGGCCTGCGGCCAATGATGAAGCACCCCTGCTTCATCTATTAACGCTCCAGGTTAATAAAAAGCGCCAAGATGTGTTATTTGAAAAACTCGTAGTAGGTACCGAGCCCCTTATCAAGGGCAGCCTTGTACAGCATGGCAACGGTTACATTGTCTTGAATCGCCATACCAACGGAGTCGAATATGGTGATCTCTTCCGGATTCTCACGACCGCTCTTTCTTCCCAGCAAGATCTCACCAATCTCCGCATGAATATCCTCAGGCCTGATCAATCCATCCTTGACAGGATGCTGGGTATCGCCGTATTTGATGCAAAGCTCGACAGAGTCGTTGACCACTTTTGCCTCTTTGAATATATCGGCATCAAGCTCCTGCTTGCCCTGCATATCGGAGCCGATAGCGACAATATGTGTACCAGGCTTTACCCAGTCTTTTTTGACGACGGCGCCTCGATGGCCGCGTGTGACGGTTACAACGACATCGGCCGCTCGAACCGCCTGCTCCGCGGTTTCGCATTTCTGGATATCAAGGCCCGTTTCGGCAGCCATTTCCCGTACGTAGGCATCGAGCTCATCCGAAGAGGCATTCCAGACAAGCACCTTGGTAAAGTCCCTTACCCTGATAATGGCTCGCAACTGTCTGCGTGCCTGGTTTCCGGCACCGATAATACACAGCGTTCTCGCATCCTCTCGCGCAAGATATTTGACCGATATGGCACCCGCGGCAGCGGTACGGCAGCCGGTAATCCAGGTGCCGTCCATAATGCACTTGAGCGCACCGGTATTTGCCTCGAAGAGCATAACGGTGTTCATACCGGTCGGCAGGCCCAACGCGGGGTTTTTATAATATCCGCCGGCGGAGGACTTCAGGGTTATATAGCCTCCATCCAGGTCAAGCCCCGCCTTGAAATCGATACAGGCATGTGAGTCGGGCAGCTCTACGCCCATGAAGTCCGGCTGAATGACCTTTCCGCTGTTGAATGCTCTGTAGCCGTTTTCAACCGCCGTTAATACTTCGTCCAGGTCAAAGACCGCTCCCACTTCATCCTTGTTCAACAGCAACGTTTTCATATTCAACCCCTTACCGATGCCTTGTCAGAAAATGCCTTTCACATGTTCTCCCTTAAGGAGACTTCCGATCCTGTCCAGGTCCCAATTTCCGGAGGTCAGTACCACACAGACCTTTTCATCCGGACGAGTCTCCACGAGACCCGCTTGCAAAGCGGCTATTCCCACGCAAGAGGAAGGCTCCGCTATGAGCTTGGCGTCATTGGCGACAACCCTTACCGCTTCTTCAATCGCTTCTTCGGAGACGGCAACGATATCGTCCACATACTTCTCGATAATGGGATAGGGGTTGTTTCCGGGCCAATCGCACGCGAGACCGTCGGCGATGGTTTGCTTGACCGTCACCCGGGTCCGTTCGCCGTTCTGTCGGCTTCGATAGTAGGGACAGCAGGCTTCAGCCTGAACGCCAATGACCCTGATATCCGGTTTCGATTCCTTTATGGCGGTGGCAATGCCTGAAATAAGGCCACCCCCGCCAATCGGGACGAGCACGGTATCTACATCCGCCAGATCCTCCATGATCTCCAGGGCCATGGTGCCTTGACCGGCCATGACATCGAAGTCTTCATAGTTATGGACGATGGTGTAACCATGCTCCTCGACCTCGGCATGCACCTTCTTCCAACGTTCCGTATAGGAGCGATCCCATAGAATGACATTGGCACCCATTGAGCGGGCATTTTCGACCTTCACCAATGGCGTATCTTCCGGAACGATGACCGTGGCGGGAATACCCAGCAGCTGTCCTGCATAAGCGCATGCCTGACCATGGTTGCCCGATGAGCTGGTGACAATTCCTTTATTCAGCTCCTCCTGAGTCAAGGACAGGATTTTACTCAAGGCCCCTCGCAGCTTGAACGCACCCGTTATCTGAAGCATTTCCGGCTTGACATAGACCTGGCAGCCCAACGCCTTATCCATCTTGCTTTCTCTGAGCAGTGGCGTACGACGAATATAGGGCCGGATGCGCTCTGCCGCTTTTTTAATATCCTCGAGCGTTACTGTTGTTCTTTCCATTATCCCCTCCTGATTGTTTTGTTCATCGCGCTTTAGCGGGAAGAAGGCATCAAACGTAGGATGGGTGGAGCCGTTATGGCACTCCGTTGTCGGTAGGCAACGCGGGTAGTGCGGCGCAACCCATCAATGACTTCAGCTTCCGCAGTGCTGAGGTGCCCCCCAAGATGGGTTACACGACGCCCTTGCGGCCGCGGGATCGGATATCCCGTTCCTCCGCGTCGTTTCACCCATCCTACGAATTTGGCGCCTGGCTTCCCTCCAATCTGCGAAGAGCCTGATTTTTTGTGATTCTAAGGAACTACTAGATATTCCAGGTGACGGTCGAGGCAGTTGCAGGCGGCCGGTGTTCGAGCCCGCGGACCAGTTCATTGTCCTGCCGCCTGCAGACAGCGGCTTCTGTATTGCCGCGGCGTCATGCCGCACAGACGCTTGAAATGCCTCGCCAGGTGACTCTGGTCGAAGAAGCCGACCTCGCTGGCGATGTCCGTCGGCCGCTGCCCCTGCTCCATCATCGATTTCGCCTGCCGGACCCGCACCAGACAGACATAGCGATAGGGAGAGACACCGAATCGCTGGCGGAACTTCTTGGCGAGGCTGAAACGCGTCAGGCCGACGCGTTCCGCCAGATCGTCGAGATTGATCGGCTCGAAGAAGTTTTCATCGATGTAGTCCCTGGCCATCGCGATGGCCTGTGCCGTATCGAATTCGAATCGAGAGCCCCCGGGCACAGGGCTGCAATCTTGCCATACAGAAGAATGGTCGCCTTTGTCGTTCATCTTCAACGTCCTCATACCAGAGTCATCGGTGGCCGGGCCCGACCGGCCGGACACCGGCCTGTCTTCAGCCGTTTGCCGCCAACACCGGTGCCGCCACCTCGAGTCGACGCAGTTCGACGTCGCTGTGGTGACAGAGTATTTCGTTGCCTTTGTCGAGCCGGGCCCGCGGCGGCGGCAAGGTGTTGCATTTGCCATCGATGCGGACCGGGCAGCGATCGAGAAAAGGGCACAGGTCCACCGCCGAAGAGGCGGCAGCGATCGATGGCAGCACGCCCCGCCCGGCCCCCGTCTCCTCGAGCCAGCCCTGATGCATCTCCGGCACCGAATCGATCAGCAGATGGGTATAGGGATGGAAAGGCGGCGCCTGGAACGTCGAACGCTCGCCCTGCTCCACCTTGGCACCGGAATACATCACCACCACCTCGTCGCAGATCGCCCGCACCGTGCTGATATCATGGCTGATGAAGAGGTAGGAGACGTTAAGCTCCCGCCGCAATTCCGCCATTAATTCGAGGATGGCGGCACCCACCACGGTATCCAGCGCCGAGGTCACCTCGTCGCAGAGAATCAGTTCCGGCTCCGCAGCCAGCGCCCGTGCCAGGTTGATGCGCTGCTTCTGGCCGCCCGACAGTGCACCGGGCGAGCGCTGCGCAATGCTCGCCGGCAGATGCACAAGATCCAGCAGTTCGGCCACCCGCTTGCGTCGCTGCGCGCCCTTCATGCCGTGATAGAAGCTGAGCGGGCGCCCCAGGATATCTTCGATACTGTGCCGCGGATTCAGCGCCGTATCGGCGTTCTGGAACACGTACTGGATCCGCCGGAACTGGTCGCGGGTCCGCCCGGCCAGGGTTCCGCTGAGCGGTTCACCGTCCAGCAGAATCTGCCCTTTCGAAGGCTCGACCAGGCCGGCAATGGCCCGCGCAACGGTGGTCTTGCCCGACCCTGATTCGCCGATGACCCCAACAGTCGCACCGCGACGGACCTTAAGATCAATATTCTCCAGTACCCGCTTTTTGCCGTAGCAGACCTCGAGGTCGCGCACGTCGAGTATCAGGTCCTCGTCCGGGTCGTTCGCCGCCACCCTGTCCTCGGCCGGGCGTGCGGCCGGTTTCATCGCCGCCAGCAGGCTGCGGGTATAAGGATGCTCAGGGGCTTCCAGGATCTGCTCGGTGGGGCTGTTCTCCTGGATTTCGCCGTTGCGCAGCACCACGATGCGGTCGGCCATCTGCGCCACCACCGCCAGATCGTGCGAGACGTAGACCGCCGTGGTGTCGAGTTCACGCACCACTTCCTTGAACGCCCGCAACACCTCGATCTGCGTCGTCACGTCGAGCGCGGTGGTCGGTTCGTCCAGGATCACCAGCGCAGGATCCGTGATCAACGCCATCGCCGCCATCAGCCGCTGCAGCTGCCCGCCGGAGACCTGGTGCGGATAGCGGGCGCCGATGCGCTCGGGATCCGGCAAGGCCAGCGCCCGGAACAGCTCGACGGCCTTGGCCTGTGCCTGCGGCCGTGACAGGGTGCCATGGATCAAGGCGCTCTCGATCACCTGGTCCATGATGGTCTTGGACGGGTTGAAGGCCGCGGCCGCGCTCTGCGCGATATAGGCCACGGTGCGCCCGCGCAGCTTTGCAAGCTCCGCATCGGACAGCTTGAGCACGTCGACATCGCCGACCCGTACCGAGCCGCCGACGATATGGCAGCCGGAGCGGGCGTAGCCCATCAGCGACAGTGCTATGGTGGTCTTGCCGGAGCCGGACTCGCCGATCAGCGCCAGTACCTCGCCTTTCCTGAGGCTGAAATCGACACCGTGCACGATCGGCAGATCGACACCCTCTTCCGTACGCGCCGCCACGCGCAGACCGCTTACCTTGACAATTTCGCTCATATCAGTTCTCCGTCCCGCGTTTCGCCCGCCCGCCGAGGCTGTCAATGAGCAGGTTGACCCCCATGGTCAGGGTGGCGATCGCAATCGCCGGCGCCAGCACCGCCGGGGCTCCGATTCCAAGCGCCTGGATGTTCTCCCGTACCAGCGAACCCCAGTCGGCATCGGGCGGCTGCACGCCCAGCCCGAGGAAGCTCATTGCGCTGAGCAGCAGCACGACGTAGACGAAGCGCAGGCCGAAGTCGGTCAGCACCGGACGTAGCATGTTCGGCAGCACCTCGACGAAGATGATGTACGGCATGGCTTCACCCTGGTGCGCGCAACCTGGACATAGTCCATCGTCATGACGTTGACCGCGAGTGCACGCGCGATACGGTAGGAACCCGGCATATAGGCGATGGCGGCCATGACGATCAGCAGCGGTACCGAGGAACCGAACGAAGCCACCATGATGAGCGCGAATATCTTGTTCGGGATGGCGATCAGGGCGTCCTGGCAGCGGCTGATGGCACCATCGGCCCAGCCGCCGGCGGCGGCCGCCACCAGCCCGAGCACCACACCGGACAGACAGGCAAGGGACGTCGCCAGCAGCGCCACGCCGAGGGTGTAGGGCGCTCCGTTCAACAGCCGGCTCAGGATATCCCGCCCCAGGTAGTCGGTACCCAGCGGGAACTGCAGGCTGAGCGGACCGAAGACGTCGTCGCTGACCAGACCATTGGCATCATAGGGCGCGACCCAGGGGCCGATCAGTGCCATCAGCAACCAGAAGCCCACGAGCAGCAGCCCCAGGATACCGCCGATGGACGGCAGCCGGCGGCGGCGGCGAGGTGCGTCGGCCGGTGCCGTTTCTTCCAGCAATTCTTTTTCCGTAGCGGCCGGTGCCGCCAGGTTCGGCGAAGTCGGTGGAATGATATTCGGATTCATTTGCGCAGCCTCGGGTTGGATACGATTGCACAGATATCGGCTACCAGCACCAGCAGCAGAAAGCCCAGGGAGAACAGCATCACGCACGCCTGCACCAGCGGCATGTCACGCGTGACTACGCCGTTTATCATCAGCGTCGCGATGCCCGGATAGTTGAAAATCGACTCGACGATCACGACCCCGCCCAGCAGATACGACAGGCTCAGTGCCACGGCATTGGCGATCGGCCCGACCGCGTTCGGCAGTGCGTGCCGAAGCACCACCCGAATCGGCCGCGCGCCCTTGAGCACGGCCATTTCGACATAGGGGGCGCTGAGCTGATCGATCACGGCCGCCCGCGTCATGCGGGCCATCTGCGCGACCAGCACGCAGCACAGCGTCATCACCGGCATGGCATAGACACTGACCAGTTCAGCGAAAGATTCAACCTCGACCGTGCGCGACAGCGCCGACAGCCAGCCCAGCTTGACCGCGAAGATCAACACCGCGATGGTGGCGATCAGGAATTCGGGAACCGAGACCGCGAACACAGCCGCCATATTGGTGTAGCGATCGAATGCCGAACCGCGGTACATCGCCGACAGAATGCCGATCGTCAGCGCCAGCGGCACCGAGACCAGGGCGGTTACCGCCGCCAAAGCCAGGGACTTGGGCAACCGGTCGGCGATCATCTCATCGACCTCCATGCCGTTGACCAGAGAAGTGCCGGGATTGCCGGTAATCAGGCCTCCGAGCCAGTTCAGGTAACGCAGGTGTATAGGCTGGTCCAGGCCGAGCTGGGCGCGCAACGCCGCCACGGCTTCCGGAGTCGCCGCCTGGCCGAGTTGTTCCTGCACCGCATCCCCGGGCAGCATGCTGGTGAGAAAAAGACCACCAGCGAGACGATAAGCAGCGTGAGCACTCCGATACCCAAACGGCCGATTACGAGCCGTGCAATAGTGCTGTTCATACTTCACCCTTTTTCAATGCCCCCGGGCGTCGCCTCGACGCACGGGGCCGCTTTATTATCGAGCTGTCGTTATGGTATTCGCTCAAGCTTCCAGCCAGACGTGTTCGGCGAACATGTAGCCCATCAGGCCGCCGAGCGGGTGCGGGGAAAGACCTTTCAGCTTGGCATTGTGCCCATCAAGACTGCTGTTAAACTGCGGAATGCCGATACCGCAGTGCTCATGCACCAGCACCTGCATGTCGGCGTAGAGTTGCTTGCGCTTGACGCCGTCGATCTCGGCCCGGGCCGCGAGCAACAACTGGTCGAACTGCTCGTTTTTCCAGCCCGACTCGTTCCAGGCCGCATCGGACTTGTAGAACAGGCTGAACATCAGGTCGGCGGTCGGGCGCGCGCCAATGTTGGAGAAGTGCAGCGGGTGCTTCATCCAGTGATTGGACCAGTAGCCGTCCGCCGGCACCCGCTTGATGTCGAGCTTGAGCCCGATCTGCTGACCGGAGAGCTGAAGCAGCTGGGCGATATCCAGCGAGCCAGTGGCGGCTTCGGAAGCGACGATGGGCAGCGATCGTCCGCTCAGACCGGCCTTCTGCAAGTGAAACTTCGCCTTTTCCGGGTCGTACTCACGCTGCGGCAGACCGGCGTAATAGTACTGGTGACTGGGCGCGATCGGCTGGTCGTTGGCAATGGTGCCGAAGCCGCGGAAGGCGACCCGGTTGATCTGTTCCCGATCGAGCAGATGCTTCATCGCCAGCACGAAATCCGGATTCTGGTTCGGCCCCAGGTCGTCGCGGATCACCAGATTGGTGTAGCCACCGGTCGCGGATTCCATCACCTTCGCATTGGCGGTCTCGGTGATGCGCGGTACCGAGCGCGGATTGACCGGGTTTATGAGGTCAACGTCTCCGGCCAGCAAGGCGTTGATGCGGGCCGCTTCGTCCGGGATCGAGAAGAACTCGATTTCGTCGAGGTAGGGCTGCCCCGGTTTCCAGTAGCTGTCGTTGCGCACCGCGACCGAGCGCACGCCTGGCTGGAATTCCGCGCACTTGAACGGGCCGGTGCCGTTGGCGATGGCGAAATTGGTGGTGCCGTCGCGCAGGATCAGGAAATGGGAGGTGGCGAGAATCGCCGGCAGGTCTGCATTCGGACTGGACAGCCGGACCTGCACCTCGTGCGGGCCCGCAGCTTTCACCTCCTCCAACTGCTGGGCGACGCCGAGCACTTTCGAAGCGGTTTGCGGATCCTTGTGTCGGTTCAGCGTATAGACGACGTCGGCCGAGGTCAGCGGCTTGCCGTCGTGGAAGACGACATCCTTGCGCAGCTTGATGGACCAGGACATGGCATCGCTCGTATCGAACGCCTCCGCCAGTGCCATTCGCGGTACCAGGAATTCGTCGAGCGTCGTCAGGCCGTTGTAAAACATGAAGTGACGGCAATAGTCCGTGTAGTTCCCGCCGCGCGCCGGATCGAGGGTGTCGGCAGTCGAACCGGTCGCGCTGGCGACCTTGATTCGCCCACCGCGCCGGGGCGCCTGGGCATAGACGGATGTCGCACCGGCCATCAAGCCACCGGCGGTCGCGGCCAGGACGGTACCGGCCGCCAGCCCCCGCAGCAGATCACGACGCGAGACACCATGACCGGACACCTCTCCGACTTTTCCCGCCAGGCCCGAAGCGTCCTGATCACCCCATTTGCAGCCCTTATTCTTCATGCTATTGCCTCCATGAATCTGTTTATTATCGCACTAGCCATTGTTATGTCGGCCAGCGCCTCTGCCCTGAAGGTGCTACCGCCACCCCGATTCGGAGCGCATCCCGAGGGGATACGGGCCAGCTATTCGAACCATTACATCACCAACGAACAACGCTTTTGCCTCGTTTTGCCCCTGCTCGAGCGCAGAATCATCGGTATTGGCCGCTCCTCGCGGTAGGAACCACTGCACATCAACCCGACCTCCCGACAACCTGGCCGTCGCTCAGACCTGGACGAACAAACGGAGGGCCGTTAGATGCTCCCCAGGATGTAACCGAGGCGATTGACCTGACCTGCAACCGATGAGTCATGCATTAACCCGCCGGACCAAGAACAGCATAATTCGGATCGCGCAGACTATTGTTCCGTCCCGACAGCCCTCTGCGATATAAAGTCGTCATTTCGTTTCACGCCGCAACGCTTGATACCGCCCCTCCCCACGCAAGTCGCCACCGCCTCGACACGGCAAGAACGTCCTAGCAATGAGATTTCGTCGATGCCAAACTGGCAGCCCGCACACAGCAGAACCTGATCTGGAGATTCAAGTGTCCAACGAGACGTCAAAGCGCCTGCAAACCTATGAGCTGACGCTGAGAGACCTTCAGGACAACGATATCGACAAGCTGCATCAACTGTCGGTGGGTGTCGGCTGGCCGCACCGGCCGGATGACTGGCGCCTGCTGCTCAAGCTCGGCAAGGGATTTGCCGCATGCGACAAGATTGGGCGGGTCGTCGGCTCGGCGATGTGGTTTCCGATGGGGGTCGACTTCGCCACCGTCGGCATGGTCATCACCTCGCCACGCCTGCAGGCGCTGGGAGGCGGTCGCTGGCTGATGGACCACGTGCTGCAGCAATGCGATGGCCGGCGCCTCCAGGTCAATGCCCCCGCGCGGCCTATCGTCTGTTTCATGATGCCCTTGGCTTCAAGGCGGTAGCCGTCGTTCACCAGCATCAGGGCGTGGCGGTCGATCCCGGCGCGATTCCGCTGCCGGCCGATACCCGAATCCGCGCGCTGGAAGCAACGGATCTGGCGGACATCGCCCGTCTCGACCAGGACGCCTTCGGCGCTGACCGAACGGCCACTCTCTGTGAACTTCTCGAGCATTCCAGCGGCATGGTCCTGGAGCGCGACGGCCGTATCGCCGGTTTCGCGCTGTGCCGCCGCTTCGGCCGCGGTCATGTCGTAGGGCCGGTCGTCGCCAGGGACTGCGCCGATGCCATAGCGCTGACCACCCCCCATGTGGCGACGCATGCAGGCAGCTTTCTCAGGGTCGACACCGCTCAGTCAGAGGGCGGCTATACGGAATTCCTCAGCCGCTGCGGAATGCCGGAATTCGACCAGGTCACCACCTTGTCTCTGCCCCCAAGAATGCAGGCCGACAGCGGGGTCCACACCTTCGCGCTCGCCAGTCATACACTCGGCTAGGCCGTACCAGGGGGCACGCAACAGGCGACACAACCTCTATGAATGCCCCCGCCGGACCCCGGGGGCGGCCTTTATCGACGAACCCTGTTGGATATTCTGCCGAAAAAGCACGCCGTATCGGCAGCTTTTGGCGTCAGCTCCGTCTCGCTCGAACATTAGTACCGTATATTTTCCTTACCACGATCAAGCAGCCCCGGCGGCAAGAACGTCCTAGTAATCCCCTATATCAGGCGCCAGAGTAACAAGGGTCTACGGAGGAATTCTTTATGCCAATCCAGAACCTTGAAACCGAAATTACCTACCGGCGCATGCTGGACAGCGACCTGCCCGCCGCTCACCGGCTTTCCCAGGCGGTTCGCTGGCCGCACCGACTCGAAGACTGGCAGTTCGTTTTCCGTCTCGGCAACGGCTTTGTCGCCGAGCGTGACGGCGAGGTCGTGGGTACGGCTCTGTGCTGGAGCCAGGGCCAGCGGTTTGCATCGCTCGGCATGATCATCGTCTCGCCCGAGGCGCAGGGCAAAGGCATCGGACGCGCCCTGATGGAGTCCGTCCTCGGCGAAATCGGCCAACGCAATACCTTGCTGTACGCCACGCCTGCCGGGCAGCCACTGTACGAGCGGCTCGGTTTCAAGCCCATCGGCATGGTCCACCAGCACCAGGGTACCGTCGTGCAGCCCGAAGTCGTCGCGCCTCCGACCGGCGAGCGTATCCGCCCGCTCGGCGTGAACGACCGCGCCAGACTGATCGAACTGGCAGCGGGCGGTACCGGCATGCCCCGTGCCACCGTCCTGAACGAATTGCTCCGGGTCGCCGAGGGCGTCGTCATCGACAGCTATGGCGAGCTCGTAGGCTTCGCCCTGATGCGCCGTTTCGGTCACGGTTACGCGATCGGCCCGGTGGTCGCGCCCGATGCCGAAAGGGCCAAGGCAATGATCAGCTACTGGGTCGGCGCCCGAGTCGACTCCTTCGTGCGTATCGACGTCCACGACTCGAGCCAACTGAGCCCCTGGTTGAACGAACTCGGCCTCGTGCAGGTCGACTCTGTCGTCGCCATGGTCAGGGAGAGGCACCGGAGCCGGCCCCCGGCCTGCAGCAGTTCGCCATCATCAATCAGGCTCTCGGCTAATCGGAGGGCCCCGTCGCGCAGCGGGCAAGACTTCGAACAGGAAACAGTTGTGAAGAAAATCTTTATCGACGGCGAAACGGGTACCACCGGGCTGCAGGTACGGCAACGCCTGCAGCGCCACCCCGGTATCGACATCCTCAGCATCGACCCGGCCGACAAGCGAGATCCAGAGGTCAAACGCCGCCTCATGCAGGCGGCCGACGTCACCGTGCTCTGCCTGCCCGATGACGCCGCCCGGGAAAGCGCCTGCCTGGCCGCAGAAGCGGGCTGCCGGGTGCTGGACGCCAGCACCGCGCACCGCACCGCCAGCGGCTGGGTCTACGGCCTGCCGGAGCTGGCGCCGGAGCAGCGGGCGGCGATCGCCGGCGCCCGCCAGGTGTCGAATCCGGGCTGCTATCCGACCGGCGTGGTGCTGCTGCTGCGTCCACTGCTGGCAGCAGGGCTGTTGCCGACCACCGGCTTCTTCGCGATCAATGCGGTGTCGGGCTACAGCGGCGGGGGCAAGAGCATGATCGAGCGCTACGAAGGCGACGGCGATGGGGCGCCCCGCTTCGCCGCCTACGGTTTGGACTTCTCGCACAAACATCTGCCGGAGATACAACAGTGGTCGGGTCTCGCCCGGCAACCGGTATTCATACCCAGTGTCGGCCATTACGCCCAGGGTATGCTTGTTTTCATCCCAGTTCATACGACCGAGGGAATCTCCGTTGCTCAGTTGCATTACCATTTGATGCACACCTAATTAGCCGAGCCTTTCGTAAAGGTGACCCCTTTCAATGAAATCTCCGACGCATCGGCCCCCTTCGTAACACCCCACGGTCTGGAGAACAGCAATCGGATCGAGCTGTCGGTCTTTGGTTCGCAGGACCCACGCTCGGGTCTGCTCGTGGCCAAACTCGACAATCTCGGCAAGGGCGCCTCGGGCGCAGCCGTGCAAAACCTGAACCTGATGCTGGGATTCCCGGAGCACCTGGGGGTCGATCTGAACTGATACGCCGGTGCCCTGCGCACCGGTTTCGCCATGCTATTATTAATCCAGTAGCGATTTCCGAGATTGCCAGGCTTGGCCGGGACGGCGCAGGGGCACGCTGGCCGGTGCTGCGTCCCCATCACAACTCTCCCCTCCCCGCTGTGGGCGGCTTTAGTCCATCCCCGACCGCTCTGAGCGCACAGTAGTTTGTTGCCGGTAAAAAAAACGAGGTCCTGGCTGGCGCCTTCGCATTCAGAGCGCTTACGGCTGCGCGGCGTTAATGACTGCAGCCAAAGGTTATATTTTAGCCCTCATTCAATAGGTACGGTGCCCAGTTTTTACCGATCCACCCAAAGAGAAACCTCAATGCTCGCAAGATTGCTGTTCAGCCAATGTTTGCGCCGGAAATACGCAGGGCTTATAGCCATGCTTCTTCTGGCGGGCTTGCTCAACAGCTGCCAAACCGAAAACGAACAAAAGCCGCTTATGATTGGCGGCCCTTTCGAATTCACCAGCCTGGATCCGGCCAAGGACGGCTATATCTACCAACGCCTCCAGGTGGCCGAAACCCTGCTTGATGTGGATGCCCAGGGCGTGCTGCGGCCGGGACTGGCAAAGGCCTGGGCCGTCAGCGACGACCGCCTGAACTGGCGACTGGACTTGCGGCCTGACGTGACCTTTCACGATGGCAAGCCGATGGATGCCGATACGGTGGTCAAAAGTCTCGCTATCGCCCGCGCCAAGCCGGGGCCATTGAGCAAGGCACCTGTGCTCGCCATCACCGCCTCCGGTTCGCACCAGGTCATCATCGAACTGAGCGAACCCTACAGCCCGCTGGGCGCCGTACTGGCCCATTATTCCACCCTGATATTGTCGCCGGCAGCCTATGCGGCGAACGGCTCGGTCAACGTCCTTTCAGGCAGCGGACCCTACCGTCTCTCGCACTATGCGCCACCGCACAAACTTCATATCAGTCGAAACGACCAGTACTGGGGCGCAAAGGCAAGAATCGAAGAGGTGCGGTATCTCACCGGTCATCGGGCCGAAAGCCGCGCCTTGCAGGCGCGCAGCGGCCAGGCGGACATCATCTATACGCTGGACGCCTCAAGCCTGAAAAGTCTCTCAGCCTCCAACCATCTCAGGGTACATTCGGAGCTGATTCCCCGGGTCATTCTGCTGAAGCTCAACAGCGGCCATCCCTTTCTGAACGATGTCAGAGCCCGGCGGGCACTCAGTCTGGCGCTTGACAGGGCCGGCATCGCCACGAGCATCGTCGGCGTACCGGGATCCCAAGCGAACCAGCTCATCCCGCCGTCACTGCGCGACTGGCACCTCGACTCGCTCGCGCCGGCCGAACGGAACCCGTCCGAGGCACGCCGCCTGCTGGCCGAGCTCGGCTGGACACCTGGCGCATCAGGCATACTGATCCGTGATGGCCAACCCTTCAAGCTCAGGCTGATCACCTATGCGAACCGGCCGGAGCTGCCCTCCATCGCCACCGCGATACAGGCGCAGCTGGTCGAGATCGGCATCGCCGTCGAGGTCGAGATCACCAACTCCAGTGCCATCCCGTCAGGTCATCAGGACGGCTCACTCGAGATGGCGCTCATCGCACGCAACTTCGGCGTTATCGCCGACCCCTGGGAGTCATGCTGGCGGATTTCGGCGAAGGCGGCGGTGACTGGGGCGCCATGAACTGGCATCATCCGGAAGTCCATCGCTTGCTGACGGAACTCGGAAGCGAGCAGCGGGGACCTACCTATCACCGCAAGGCCCAGCACGTCGCGCAGCTGCTGGCCACCGAGCTGCCGTTGATTCCCGTCACTTTCTACACCCAGCAGACGGCGGTCAACACGCGGGTCAAGGGTTTCCGCTTCGACCCACTGGAGCGCAGCTACCACATCGCTGAAATGGAGCTGCAATACTGATGGGCAGGATCGTATTGCACCGTTTCGTCCAAGCGTTGATGGTGGCCTGGGGCGTCGGAACCCTGACGTTCATTCTGCTGCGTTCATTGCCCGGCGACATGGCCTTCCGTATCGCTGCAGGACGCTACGGCTACGACGCTGTCGACAGCGCCGCGGCCGAGGCGGTGAGAGCAGAACTGGGCCTCGATCGTCCGGCCCTGGAGCAATATCTCGACTGGCTAGCCGACCTGCTGCAGTTCAATCTGGGCAACACCCTGGTCAGCGGCGCCCCCGTCAGCCTGGAACTGCAGCACCAGCTCGGCCATTCCCTGCTGCTGGCATCTGCGGCCCTACTGTTGTCGGCGGTTATCGCCCTGCCACTGGGTATTTACTGCGCTCTGAAAAGTCACGGCAAACTCGATCTTGCGAGCCTGATCGCTTCCGCCCTTCTCAGGGCGCAGCCGGTGTTCGTAATCGGGCTGCTCCTGATACTGGCCTTCGCATTGCAGCTTGGCTGGCTCCCTGTCGCCGGCTTCGGCACGCCGGCGCATCTGGTCCTGCCCGCCATCGCCCTGGCGCTGAGCCTGGCTGCCGTCTCCAATCGCGTGATTCGCAACAGCACCTATGACGTATTGCATTCGGCCTATTTCGAGTTTTCCCGGATCAAGGGATTGACGGCATGGCAGACCTTCTTACGCCATGGGGTACGTAACATAGCAGTACCGGTCGTCGCTTTCATGGGCATCCAACTGGTGGGGCTGATCGAAGGCATCGTGATGATCGAATCCCTGTTTTCGTGGCCCGGGATCGGGCACGGTCTGGCGCACGCCATCTTTTCTCGCGACATCCCCATGATTCAGGGTGCCGCCCTGACGATGGGACTGATCTTCGTTTTTCTGAATACGTTGGTCGACCTGCTATGTCACTGGCTCGATCCGAGAGGTAACCGAGAATGAACACAGATTCGAAACGTCTGACAGCCTCGCAATGGGCCGGCGCTATCATCCTGGGCACACTTGCCACCTTTGCCCTGCTCGAATGGCTTCTGTTCGACCGGAATCCGGCCCAGCAGCAACTGGACGCCGTACTTGCGTTGCCCAGTTTGGAAGAGCCTCTGGGTACCGATCAGTTCGGTCGCAGCATGCTGGCCCGGATGGGCGCTGCGGTCCGGCTATCCTTCGCTCTCGGCCTGCTCTGCGTAATGACCTCAGCCCTGGTCGGCGTGCTGCTGGGGGTCTGGGCTGCTTGGCGGGGAGGCTGGGCAGACCGGTTGATGGATATCCTGCTGAACACGCTGCTCGCCCTGCCGGGGCTCGTTCTGGTGCTGCTGCTGGTCGCACTGGTACCGGGTTCCTTCGCGATGCTGTATTTCGCCATCTCGATGGTGCTCTGGGTGGAATACTACCGCGTCGCTCGCGCCGTCACCCTTACAGTGGTTACGGGCCCCCAGATGCAAGCATCGAAACTGCTGGGGTTCGGTCGCTGGTATCTATTCAGACGGCATATCTGGCCCACCGTCGCACCGCCAGTGCTGGCACTGAGTGCCTTCGGTGCCGGCAACGCCATCCTGGCGCTGGCCTCGCTCGGCTTCATTTATGTAGGCCTCCGCCCTCCGACGGCCGAGCTTGGACTGATGATGGTGGAACTGTTTCCTTACTATAGTGAAGCCCCTGGATCCTCGCTCAGCCGCTGGTAGCCGTGTTCATGCTGGTGCTGGGATTCAATCTGCTGGCTGGAAAAAAGCATGGCGCCACTGATTGAGATCAATAGCCTCGAAGTGCGAGCGGGCCGGACCGCTATCGTCGAAAAACTGAACCTGAAACTCAGGAAAGGCACACCTTTGACCATTCTCGGCGAAACCGGCTCCGGCAAAAGCCTGCTGGCCCAGGCCATTATCGGTTTATTGCCCAAGGGACTGACCGTCTCGGGACAGATCCTGATCGATGGGCGAGACCAGGCAGGCCTCAGCCGTGCGCAGCGTGAGCGCCAATGGGGCCGCGACATTGGCATGCTGCCGCAGGAACCCTGGCGCGCTCTCGATCCGCTGATGCCTGCCTTGCCCCAAGTCTCGGAAGTCTACGAACTGGTGGGCAAAATGGAACCGGAAGCGGCCTGGCATCGTGCCAGTGGCGATCTCGACCGACTACAGCTGGCCAATGCGGGTAACAAGATCCCGGCCCAGCTTTCCGGCGGAATGGCGCAACGGGTTGCCTTTGCCGCTGCGACGGCCGGTGGCGCCAGAATCATTCTCGCAGACGAGCCAACGAAAGGCCTCGATGCCAGACGACGGGACCTGGTCGTGGCGCAGCTAAAGGATAGATCGGCAAATGGCGGCCTCTTGACCATCACTCACGACATCGAGGTCGCGCGCCAGCTGGGCGGCGACACCATCGTCATGCGGCAGGGGGTCGTCGTCGAACGCGGTACGACCGAGCAGATCCTGTCATCACCGAAATCGGCCTACGCCAGGGCGCTGGTTGCAGCCGCACCGCAAAACTGGCCCGATTTGCGCGCTGCCGCGGTAGGCCAGCCCGCCAAAAGGCGGGTGTTGGCGGGGTGTGGACTCAGCCTTATGCGAGGAAACAAGAAGCTTTTTTCAAACCTCGATATCAACATTGCCGCCGGCGAGGTGCTGGCCCTCAGCGGCGACAGCGGTACCGGGAAAACCAGCCTGGGCGACGTCTTGCTGGGGTTGCTCCCACCCAGCTCGGGCCAGGTCTTACGCGAAGTCGAGGCTGCACGTTACCAGTACCAGAAGCTGTACCAGGATCCCCCTGCGGCCTTTGCCCCCCAGGTGACGCTGGGGCGCCTGATGGAAGATCTGATTTGCCTGCACCGCCTCGACCGCGGCCGGCTGTTGTCATTGATGGCGCGGCTGAATCTATCCAAGAAGCTGCTTGGGCGCTATCCGCATCAGGTCTCGGGCGGCGAGCTGCAGCGGCTGGCCATAGCCCGGGTGCTGATGCTGGACCCAGTATTACTCTTTGCCGATGAGCCGACATCGCGACTGGACCCCATCACCGCCCGCGACACGACGCTGATGCTGGTCGAACTGGCCAGGGAGTCGGGCTGCGCCCTCCTGCTCGTCTGTCACGATCCCCTGCTGGTGGAAAAGGTCGCGGACAGGCATCTGCATTTGGGGGCCGTGGCTGAGGACTGATAACGCTGGAGTAAAAAAATCCCCGGGACAGGTAGAACCGGGGAGTTGAAACTCGACATCAATGTCGAGGAGTGAGCCGTTTGGAGACGGTAATCTAGATGCGGGATCTATATTAAAGCGAGGCTCCGGCACAGGATGTTATTTTCGACGGATCTGGCCGACATAAAGTTGCTTTGCTATCGCCGAGGCGACAGTTCGTGCCGAAGGCTCACGGACATTGCGGATCCTGGATCGAAGCTGAAATAACCGTGCCGCTTTCGGACTCGATACCATCCTCATTCATGCCGAAAACAGCGAACAGAACAAAAGGATCCTCCTTTCTTTGCGGGCAATTCGGTCAGTCCTGATGCGGATTCATCGCTAGACTGCGGATTAGCCCCTAACCGATCGGAGATAGTCCATGTCGCAGATGTTCGGGCAGCAACAGGCTGCCACCCGCCCATCGTATCCGTCCTTCATCGACCTGCGCCAGTTCGCGCGGGACCTCGTCTCGGGTCCCGTTCGCCGGGTCGATGGCCAGCTGGACGCCTTCCTAGCCAACCGTACGCCCCTGGAACTGCCTCCCGGCCCGGTCGAAATTGGCGCCATTCGGCTGGAAGCGGGCAAAGGGTCCGTCGCTGAGCTGGCGGCCGACGAGTTCATCATCCTCTGTGACGGCGCCTTGACTCTGACGCAGGAAGAACGGACGCTGGAGCTTGTCGACGGCGCCAGTGCGGTGCTCAGCGCCGGTAGCCGCTTCGACTGGCACTGCCCGGCCTCGGCCACCCTCCTCTATATGCGCTATCACGGGGAAACCGCAGGCGACGCCAGCCTGATTGCGGTCGACGAGTCGGCGGTGCTCGAGCCCTCGGGTACGCCGGCGGCCGAGCTGCTGATCGGCGAGACGCCCAGTTGCCGCAATCATACCGACTATCGCTCCACCGACGGCGAGTTCGTCTGCGGCACCTGGGACGCGACGCCCTATCACCGCCGCGCCATGGAATCCCGTCAGTTCGAGCTGATGCACCTGCTGCAGGGCGCCGTCAACGTCGTGGACGACACCGGGGTCTCGCGCACCTTCGTCAAGGGCGACATCTTCCTGGTCGAGAAAGGCGCGCAATGGAGCTGGGAAAGCCGCGAAGTCGTGAAGAAGGTTTACGCCATCTACCGCCCGGCCTAGTGCCGTCGCGTGACAACAGAATGCCACCAAGAGAATAAAGATGAACAACTACCGCATAGCACTGCTTCCGGGCGACGGCATCGGCACCGAAGTCCTGGAAGCCGCCTGGCCGGTGCTCCAGGCCGTTGCCAAGCAACACGACTTCAACCTCGAGGGCACCTGGTTGCCCTGGTCGTGCGAATACTATCAGACCCACGGCACGATGATGCCGGCAGACGGCGTCGAACAACTAAAGGCCTTCGACGGCATCTATCTCGGCGCCGTCGGCCTGCCCGAGCAGGTGCCGGATCACATTTCCCTGCGCGAACTGCTGCTGGCGATCCGCCAGGGCTCGACCTATCGGTCAACGCCCGGCCGCACCGACTGCTGGCGGGCGTGCCGGGACCGCTGCGCTCGACCGAACCCTTCGATATTCTCTGCATCCGTGAAAACACCGAAGGCGAATACAGTGGCGCCGGCGGCCGTGTTCACCGCGGCGGCGACCTGGAAGTGGCGGTCGAAACCTCGATCTTCACCCGCGCCGGCGTCGAGCGGGTATTGCGGTACGGCTTCGAACAGGCCCGCGCCCGCAGCGGCAAGCTGGCGTCGGTCACCAAGTCCAACGCCCAGCGCCACAGCATGGTGTTCTGGGACGAGATGACCGACCGCGTCGCCTCCGACTACCCGGACGTCGAAGTGACCCGCTACCATGTCGACGCCATCGCCGCGCGCATGATCACGGCACCGGAAACCCTCGATGTCGTCGTCGCCTCGAACCTCTTTGGTGACATCCTTACCGATATCGGCGCCGCCATCCAGGGGGCCTCGGCTTTGCGGCCTCGGCCAACATCAACCCTCTCAGCGAAGGACCGGGCATGTTCGAGCCGGTGCACGGCTCGGCACCGGACATCATGGGCAAGGGCCTGGCCAATCCGCTGGCGACCCTCTGGGCCGGCGCCCTGATGCTCGAGCACCTGGGCGAGAGCGCCGCGGCTGCAGACCTGATGGACGCGATCGAAACCGTCACCGTCACCGGCGCCGGAACCCCGGATATGGGCGGCACTCTGAGTACCGGCGAACTGGCCCGACAGGTCCAGGCGGTACTCGGAAACTGAGCCGAAGCAAGGCGGAGCGCCGCCCCGCGGAAGACTGCCGGCCGGCAGTCTTCCGCGAGCAGCCTGTCGGACTTGACCGATCGTAGCGAGGGAAAGTCCGTTTTGAGATAGTTTTTGAGGTCTTTTGAGGCGAATAGTGGTTCTATTTAACGAAAAAGGGCTCACAAAATAGCCAAAACCGGCTTTTCCGCAGTAGATCAGCGTTAAGTCCGACAGGCTGCTAGAGATCAGTCGAGGATCCAGTAGGTCGCCAGCGGCCGATCGATGCCCTTGACCTGGATGGGACCGCGCGGCTCGCAGCGCATCTCCGCCTCGATGCGCGCGCGGGTGCTTTCGGAAATCAGAATTCTGCCCGGCTCGGAGTGTTGTTCCAGCCGGGCCGCCGTGTTCACCACCTTGCCGAGGATGGTGTACTCCATGCGCTCGTCGCTGCCGAAGTTGCCGACGGTACATTCGCCCGAGCAGATGCCGATGCGAATATCGATGTTCAACGCCCGCGCCCGTTGCTGCATTTCCAGCGCCATACGGGCGCAGGCGACTGCATCTTCGCGTATCCCCCGCGACTCCGGGTCGCCGAAGAAAACGATCACCGAATCGCCGACAAACTTGTCCAGGGTGCCGCCGTGGCGGGCGCAGATTTGGGCCATCTCGTTGAGATAATTGTTGAGCCAGCGCGTCAGCTCGCGGTGATCGACTTTTTCCGCTCTTTCGGTGAAACCGACGATATCCGAAAACATGACGGTCAGGTCCCGTGTATAGGACTCGATTCGCGCATCGGTCTTGCCGGCGAATATCGAGTCATACACCTGCGGCGGCAGGTATTTCGACAGTTTCAGCGACAGCGCCTGCAGTTTTGCCCGCGCGGCCTGCAATGCCAGATGGGTATGCACGCGGGACAGCAGTTCCGGCGGGTTGAACGGTTTGGTGACATAGTCGACGGCGCCGACGTCGAAGCCCTGGACGATGTCTTCGGTTTCCGTCCTGGCGGTCAGGAAAATAACGGGAATGTCCCGGCTGGCCGCATCCTGCTTCAGCCGACGGCAGGTCTCGAAGCCGTCCAGCTCTGGCATCATCACATCCAGCAGTATGAGATCCGGGGGCGCCTTGGCCACGATGTCCAGTGCCTGGAGGCCGTTGCGGGCCACATTGATCTGATAGCCTTCCTGTTTCAGCAGGGTGCCGAGCACCTGGATATTCTTCGGTGTGTCGTCAACGATGAGGATGCGGAAGTTGTCTGGCAACTGATTCATGACGATGACCTTGGGAGCGGATTATCACCAATGTCAGCCGGGCCCCGTTCGGGATCAATGCACACCGGGTGACGCCTCTTCTTTCAGCAAGTTTTCGAGTGCCTGGCGTTCCTGGCTCAAACGACTCAGTGTCGAGCTGATGCCGTCGAGGTCGAACAGCTCGGTCTGCTCTCTCAGTCGACGCCCCCAGTCGACCAGAGGAGGATAGCGGAATTGCTCTCCCAGAGATTGCATCTCCCCGGCGAAAGCCTCGATATCGTTGATGGGCATGGTCTCGCAAAGCAGGTCGCATCGGGCCTGCAGCCCGTGCCACTCCTCCAGCAGCTGTGCCAGTTGTTGCCGTTGATCCGTATCCAGTTCAGCCGGCGGCCAGGGCGTCGCCTCCTCCGGCAACAGGGTGGCGGACGCTTGGGCCTCGGCGACGCTATGCGACAGAAAACGCCCCAGCTCGAGGACCAGTTCCTGCTGGCTGACCGGCTTGCGCAGATAGCCGTCGCAGAGGCTGCCGATCTCCCGGGCATCCCGCTCCATCGCCGATGCCGTCAGCGCGATCACCGGTATATCCCGGGTGCTGTCATCCTGCTTGAGCCGCTCGCTCGCCTCATAACCGTTCATCACCGGCATCCGCATGTCCATCAGCACGAGGTCGGGTTTTCGTTGCCGGGTCATCTCGACCGCTTCCCGCCCATTCTCCGCCTCCAGAAACTGGAAGGCGTATCGGCTCAGATAGCCCCGCAGCAGATCGCGATTGATCGCGATGTCGTCGACCAGCAACAGCGTGGCCGGGGCGAAGCTGATCGCATCGAGGTCGACGACGGCGCCGGCCCGAGCAGACAGTTCCGATACCGACGCCACCCTGATCCCGTGCAGCAGCACCGTAAAGCGGCTGCCCCGCCCCTCTTCGCTGTCGAGTCGAATCTCGCCATTCATCAGCTCGACCAGGCGTTTGCAGATCGCAAGACCCAGGCCTGTACCGCCGTAGCGCTCGGGACTCTGGCCGCTGCGCTGCTCGAAGGCACCGAAGATCGTCGTCTGTTGTTCGGCGGGAATGCCGATACCGCTGTCTTCGACCTCGATCACCAGATCCGGAGTGCTCTGCGCACCGCCCGGAGATTCACAGCGGACCGCCAGCCGGATTAGGCCCTGCTCCGTGAACTTGACCGCATTGCCGATCAGGTTGATCAGGATCTGCCGCAACCGGACTTCGTCGACAAGCAGTGCCGGCGGCAGGCTGGGGTCGATATCGAGCACGAAGTCGAGATTCTTTTCGGCCAGTTTCTGCGAGAACAGCGGTTCCATCTCGGCGCACAGCTCCTTCAGATCGACCGCCGAATAAATCAGCTCCAGCTTGCCCGCCTCCACCTTGGACAGATCCAGAATGTCGTTGATCAGCGTCAGCAGGGACTTGCCGCTGGTCTGAATCGACTTCAGGTATTGACGTTGCTGTCGATCCCGCACCAGCCCTGCCAGGATGTCGGTGAAACCGAGGATGGCGTTCATCGGCGTTCTGATTTCGTGACTCATGTTGGCGAGAAAGGCGCTCTTGGATCTGTTGGCGCGCTCGGCCTGGCGGGCCGCCTGCAGCGCCGCATCCTTGGCCTCTTCGAGTTCAGCGGTGCGCTGCCGTACGCGATCCTCCAGTTCTCGGGCCGATTGAGCCAGGGCGCGATCCCGCTCCCGCACCCGGTCCGCCATCTGGTTGAATGCCTGGCCCAGTACGCCGAATTCGTCCTCACGTGGCAGATCGACGCTGACCTGATAGTCTCCGGCCTCCAGCCGCCGGGTTGCGCCCAACAGATGGGACAGCGGTGCATCGAGCTGCCGGCGCATCACCCAGTACAACACCAGGCCCTGCAGCAATAGCGCCAGCACGCCCAGCAGCAGCACCATCCGTGCGCCGCTGAAGGCAAGATCGGCCAGTATCGACTTGGGAAACACGGTCACGAAGTACCAGCCGACGCTTTCGAGACGGGCGATGGCGAGGAACTCATCGGCACTGGGATGATCGACGACAAAGGCTTTCTCGGTACCGGACATCGCCGCTTCGTAGACCCCTTTGAGCTGGGTATCGCCCATCGTCGGAATATCGAAATAGCCTTCCTTGCGCGTGATCTGCTCGATCAGCCGGGGGTGCAGTATCAGACGGCCGTCGTCACGCAGCAGGATATTGTAGGTACCCTCGAGACGCTGCTGCAGTGCGCGTTCGAGCAGCTCGCCCGCCAGGATGTCGTGACCGAGGGTGGCAATCTGGCGGTCGTTCCAGTACACCGGCGTCTCGGCGGATACGCGCCAGGAGGCGGATACCCGGTCGTAGAAAGGTGCTGTCCAGACGGTCTCCCGCTCCACCACCTCTGCGCCGTCCCCTCCGTCCACGAACGATTCCACCGGCCGATAGCGGAACGGGGACGATTCCAGGCACCAGTTGGGCACTTCGGGCCAGTACATCAGCATGATGTTTTCGGGCGTGGAGATATAGGTGTTCTGGAAGCGGTTGTGCCAGGCCGGTCCATACTGGTTGACCAGGTCGTAGAACACCAGCATGCGTCGGCGCACGGCGTCTGTCAGTGGCAGCCGGGCATTGAGGATGCAGCCCCCGGCCATGCGGGTGCCGTCATAGCCATCCGGGCGGCTGCGGACAAAGCCGTCGCTGTCGCGCACGAACAGCTGCTCGAAGCGGTCAGCTGGATCCCCGTTTTCGGCCATGTCCAGCCGGTACAAAAGGTCTTTCTTTATCAGGGCGTGGTTGTCCGCTGCCAGCTTGAAGATGGTTTCCTCATTGGCGCCGCGTTCGCGGATATAGGCCCCGAGCTCCGCCACCGTCCGGCTCTCGAGGCTGGCCAGCACATAGAGATAGGCGATGGTCATGCCGATCAGAGTCAGGACCGTCAAACCGAACACCAGTCGCAAGAGGGTGCTGCGGAATATCGAGCGTTTGAGGCGCCGTCTCGTCGAAACAGACGCCTGGCCGGAAGCAGTCATAGGTTGAACGCCTGCCCAATATCAGAAAAGCCGGAAGCCATTCTTTCTCTTGGTTAAGACTAGACGGCAACGGTGCTTTCCGCTTGTGCTGACTGGCGTCGGCGAGCACCCGGAGCGGCTACCGGGTGCTCGCAGAAGGCTTCTAGCCCTGGCTGTCGCGCCGCTCGAATCGACGCGGGCGGGTCATGTGTTCCGGCGCCAGGATATCGTCGAGATCGGCGACGGTCAGCAGGCCCTCCTCGAGTACCAGCTCGGTCACGCCGCGCCCGTTCTCCAGCGCCTTCTTGGCAATCCGCGTTGCATTCTGGTAGCCGATGTACGGATTCAGCGCCGTGACTATGCCGATGCTATTGGTTACGAGGGAACGGCAATGCGCTTCGTTGGCAGTGATACCGACAATACAGCGCTCGGTCAGCACTTCCATCGCCCGCGTCATAATGCGCAGCGACTGGAGGATGTTGAAGGTAATGACCGGCTCGAAGGCATTCAATTGCAACTGCCCGGACTCGGCAGCAAGGGTCACAGTCAGGTCGTTGCCGATCACCTGGTAGGCTACCTGATTGACGACCTCGGGGATCACCGGATTCACCTTGCCCGGCATGATCGACGAACCCGGCTGCCGGGCCGGCAGGTTGATCTCGCCGAAGCCGGTGCGCGGACCGCTCGACAGGAGGCGCAGATCGTTGCAGATCTTCGAAATCTTGACCGCGATGCGCTTGAGTACGCTGGAGAAGGTGACGAAGGCACCGGTATCCGAGGTCGCCTCGATCAAGTCCGTCGCCAGCGTCAGAGATTCTCCGCTGATCTCCGACAGCTCGGCCACCACAAGCGCCGCATAATCGGGGTCGGTGTTGATACCGGTGCCGATGGCTGTCGCACCTAGGTTGACCTCGCGGAACAGCCGCACCAGTTCGTGGACCCGCTCCACATCTTCGCCCACGGTGGTGGCGAAGCCGATGAACTCCTGGCCGAGCGTCATCGGCACGGCGTCCTGCAGCTGGGTACGTCCCATCTTGATGACGTGCGCGAACTCCTCGCCCTTGGCCCGCAACGCCGCACAGAGCGCATCCATCGCGCTCGTCAGGTCAGCATAGCTGATCAGAATGCCGAGGCGCACCGCGGTCGGATAGACATCGTTGGTCGACTGCGACAGATTGACGTGGTTGTTCGGATGCAGCTTGTCGGATTCGCCACGCCCATGGCCGAGCAGCTCCAAAGCGCGGTTCGCGATCACCTCGTTGGCGTTCATGTTGGTCGAGGTGCCCGCCCCGCCCTGGATCATGTCGACCACGAAATGCTCGTGCCACTGCCCGGCGATGATTTCGTCGCAGGCGCTGCTGATCGCCTGCTCCAGCGAGGCGGGCAGATTGCCGAGCTTGCGGTTGGCCCGCGCCGCCGCCTGCTTGACCATCGCCAGCGCTTTGATGAAATTGGGGAAGTGTGCCAGCGGAATGCCGGTGATGCGGAAGTTGTCCAGGGCGCGTGCGGTCTGTACACCATAATAGGCATCGGCCGGTACGGCCAGGTCACCGAGCAGGTCATGTTCGATACGCACCGCCGCGGGGAAGCCAGACCATCTAAGGGATTGCTGACCATAATGAGGGTTTCCTACATTGATTTATGCAAATAAACGACGGGAGCAACCACTTGAGTGGTCGCTCCCGGAAATCGACGCTTGGCTATTGAGCCCAAGGCGCTATGGCGTCAGAGCCTCGGACCGGATCTGTGCGCCTCACCACTGTCTGTCGACACTGGATACAACCCGCCCTCAGGCCTCCAGCCAGACATGCTCGGCGAACATGTAGCCCATCAGGCCGCCGAGCGGGTGCGGGGAAAGACCTTTCAGCTTGGCATTGTGCCCATCGAGACTGCTGTTGAACTGCGGTATGCCGATACCGCCGTGCTCATGCACCAGCACCTGCATATCGGCGTAGAGCTGCTTGCGCTTGGCGTCGTCGGTCTCGGCGCGGGCGGCGAGCAGCAACTGATCGAACTGCTCGTTTTTCCAGCCCGACTCGTTCCAGGCCGCATCGGACTTGTAGAACAGGCTGAACATCAGGTCGGCGGTTGGACGCGCGCCGATGTTGCCGAAGCCCAGTGGATGCTTCATCCAGTGATTGGACCAGTAGCCGTCCGCCGGCACCCTTTTGATGTCGAGTTTCAGCCCGATCTGCTGTGCCGAGAGCTGCAGCAGCTGGGCGATATCCAGCGAGCCGGTGGCGGCGTCGGAAGCGACGATGGGCAGGGAACGTCCAGCCAGACCGGCTTTCTGCAGGTGGAACTTCGCCTTCTCCGGGTCGTACGGACGCTGCGGAAGATCCCCCATATAGTAGCGATGGCTGGGCGCGATCGGCTGGTCGTTGGCAAGGGTGCCGAAACCGCGGAAAGCGACGCGGTTGATCTGTTCGCGATCGAGCAGATGCTTCATCGCCAGCACGAAGTCCAGATTCTGGCTGGGCCCCAGGTCATCGCGCATCACCAGATTGGTGTAGCCACCGGTCGGGGATTCCATCACCATGGCGTTGCCGCTGCTGGTGACTTGCGGGACCGAGCGCGGGTTGACCGGGTTGATAAGGTCAACCTCACCGGCCAGCAGGGCATTGATGCGCGCGGCCTCGTCCGGGATCGAGAAGAATTCGATTTCGTCGAGGTAGGGTTGACCCGGTTTCCAGTAACTGTCGTTGCGCACGCCGACCGAGCGCACGCCCGGCTGGAACTCCGCGCACTTGAACGGGCCGGTGCCGTTGGCGGTGCTGAAATCGGTGGTGCCGTCGCGCACGATCAGGAAATGGGAGGTGGCCAGCGTCGACGGCAGGTCGGCGTTCGGGCTGCTCAACCGGACCCGCACCTCGTGCGGTCCGGCGGCCTTGACCTCCTCGAACTGCTGAGCGATGGTCAGAACCTTGGAGCCGACCTGAAGATCCTTGTGACGGTTCAGCGAATAGACGACGTCGGCCGAGGTGAACGGCTTGCCGTCGTGAAAGACGACATCCTTGCGCAGCTTGATGACCCAGGAGATCGCGTCCGCGGTGTCGATCGATTCCGCAAGCGTCATTCGCGGCACCAGGAAGGCGTCGAGTGTCGTCAGGCCGTTGTAAAACATGAACTGACGACAATAATCGGTATAGTTCGCACCGCGCGCCGGATCCAGGGTATCGGCGGTCGAACCGGTCGCGCTGGCGACCTTGATGCGCCCGCCGCGCCGGGGCGTCTGGGCATAGACGGACGTCGCCCCGGTCATCAAGCCGCCGGCGGTCGCCGCCAGCACGGTACCGGCCGCCAGCCCCCGCAGCACATCGCGCCTCGAAACGCCATGACCCGACACTTCGTCGGCCTTTCGCACCAAGTCAGAAGCAGCCCGACCAAAGGGCAGTTTGTTGTTTTTCATCTCTTGCCTCCATGTGTCTACAGTTACGCTCTGTGCGTTAACTGCATTACAACACCCAGCCCGAGATCATCCGCCCCGTTTTCAACACTAACAATGACTATTTCTGCGGCTTTTCAGCGCTTCTACAGCAGATCATATCGATAGTGTGTCAACATCGGATAAGCCCGAAGCCACCGGCCGGGGCGGGCACTGATCAGGGGACGGAAATCCAAGCTGCGGGAACAGGCAAGAACGTCCTAGCCATTGTCCCGGGGCATTGCCAGAGTAAACAAGAAGCCAGCGAATACCGCGACATTCCGAACTTCGCGAAGCCGCATGGGTTCTGACAGCAAACGACAACGGGGCACGCAATCGCGTGGGCCTTCGTATACACCCTCGACCGCCAGATGCATGGCGAGTCACCTTGAAGGTATATAGATAGATGAGTTTTCTGTACAAATCCGAGCCGGTTCGCGGTGCACGCTGGGCAGAACTGTTCGCTGCACGCGCACCGGAAATCGATTTCCACATCTGGCCTGCCATCGGCAACCCGGAGCAGGTGCGCTATCTCGCCGCCTGGCAGCCGCCGGAAAACATTGCCGAGACCTTTCCCAATCTGGAGCTGGTGTTTTCGGTCGGCGCCGGCGTCGACCAGTTCGATATATCCCAAATACCGGAGCATGTGCCGGTCGTGCGGATGATCGAATCCGGCCTGGTGGCGGGCATGGTCGAATTTGCGACGCTGGCGGTGCTGGCGGCCCACCGCGACTGGCTGACCTATGCGGCCCAGCAGCGCGAGGGCCTGTGGAAGCCGCTGCAGGTACGCACGGCGGACACACGCCGCGTCGGAGTGCTGGGGATGGGTACCCTGGGCACGGCGGTGCTCGAAAAACTGCGCGACTTCGGGTTCCGGTGCGCGGGCTGGAGCCGCTCCGAACACAGCCTGCCCGGCATCGAATGCTACGCCGGCGAGCAAGGGCTGGAGGATTTCCTGGCACGCAGCGACATCCTGGTCTGCCTGCTGCCGCTGACAGGCGAGACCCGGGGCATCCTGTCGCAGAAGCTGTTTCGGCAAATGCCGCAGGGGGCCGTACTGATCAACCTGGGGCGGGGCGACCATCTGGTCGAAGCCGACCTGCTGGATGCTCTCTACCGTGACCGTCTGTCGGCAGC
Source organism: Marinobacterium aestuariivivens (assembly GCF_042661465.1). Lineage (NCBI taxonomy): Bacteria > Pseudomonadati > Pseudomonadota > Gammaproteobacteria > Oceanospirillales > Oceanospirillaceae > Marinobacterium > Marinobacterium aestuariivivens. The sequence continues at coordinate 5,247,355 of NZ_JBHSWE010000001.1, forward strand.
AATTCTCGACGTCTGCAGTGTCGAGCCGCTGCCGAAGAGCCATCCGTTCTGGCGTCATCCACGTATCCTGCTGACGCCCCATGTCGCCAGCATGACGCAGCCGGACACCTCCGCCGAAGCGGTGCTCGACAACCTGCGCCGGCACAAGGACGGGTTGCCGCTGGTCGGATTGGTCGATAGAGCGCGAGGTTACTAGCTTCCGGCCTCGTGCACGCCGCAGAAAATGTCACGCGGGCTCCAAATCGAAAAGGAATCTGCCTGAGTCTCGCCACAATAAGGCATCTCCGCAGCGCCGGTATCCATAGACTTGTATTCAACGAGCTGTGATCCACCCGTAGGAGATAAATCCAATGACTTATAAACCGAAATTCATCAGCTTCGATTGCTATGGAACGCTCATCAACTTCGAAATGGGGCCGACTGCAAAAAGGATTTTCGAAGATCGTGTCCAGACCGCAACGATGAAAAGAGGCGCATGATGTCGGAAAATCATCCGGTTGCGGCAGCCGCCTTGAGCACGGCGGTGCCCAGCCTAGCCCTGGACGAGGTGAGAGCCCTGGTCAACCGTCTCTACGGTATCGATGGCAGCGTCAAACCGCTGGCGGGCGAACGCGACCAGAATTGTCGCATAGAGAGCGCGGACGGCAGGCGTTACGTGTTCAAGATCAGCAATCCGTCCGAGCCGGTGTCGGTCGTCGATTTCCAGATCGCCGCGCTCGAGCACATCGCCCGCGTATCGCCGCACCAGCCGGTGCCGCGCGTGGTGCGGACGCTTGGCGGCAGTACGCGCGACACCCTGACCTTGCCCGACGGGGTCCAGACCACCGTGAGGATGCTGACCTATCTCAACGGCGTCCAGATCCGGGAGACTCCCCGTACCGCCGCTCAGCGGCGGGCAATGGGAACCGTGCTCGCCAGGCTGGACCTGGCGTTGCGCGATTTTACCCATCCCGCGGCGATGCACGAGGGTTTGCTGTGGAATGTATCCACAGCGCACCAGCTGATAGACAAGCTCGATGCCATCGTGGACGGCCCGCGCCGCAAGCTCGCCGAATCGTTCATCACCCGCTTCACCGAGCATGTGCTGCCGCGCCTGGATTCGGTAAGGGCGCAGGTGATCCACAACGATTACCACCTCTACAACGTGCTGGTCGCACCTGAGGATCATGAGCGCATCGTGGGCATTATCGACTTCGGTGACATGGTACATGCGCCCCTGGTGGGTGAAGTCGCCACCGCGGCGGCTTTCCAGATGACGGGCGGCGACGACGATCCGTTCGAAGCGCCGGCGCAGTTCGTCGGCGCCTATCACGACACGCTGCCACTGACCGATGCCGAGCTGGAAATCGTCACCGACCTGATGGTGACGCGTCACCTTATCACTGTGTTGATCACGGAATGGCGCGCCGCGCGCTACCCCGAGAACCGCGCCTACATCATGAAGCACAATCCCGCAGCATGGGAAGTTTTGTCCCTGATGGCGGATCTTTCCCGCGCTGAAGCGCGCGACCGACTGCTGGCCGAAGTACGAAGAGGATAAGCCAATGAAAAGCACCACTGACCTCAATATGGTCAACGCCTATATTCCCGGACGGGCCAATGTGGACCCCGCCACCGCGGCCATGATCGAGCGCCGCGACGCCCTGCTCGGCCCGGCCTATCGGCTGATGTACGAACATCCGCTGCACATCGTACGCGGTGAGGGCGTGTGGCTGATCGATCCGCAAGGCCGCCGCTACCTCGACATCTACAACAACGTGGCATCGCTCGGGCATTGTCACCCGGCGGTGGCCGAGGCGATCTGCCGTCAGGTGCAGACGCTCGCGACCAACACACGCTATCTGCACGATACGATTCTCGAGCTGGCCGAGCGCATGCTCGCGACCGTGCCCGAGACCGACCTGGCACATCTGATGTTGACCTGCACGGGCAGCGAGGCCAACGACGTCGCCTATCGTATCGCTCAGGTCCGCACCGGCGGCACCGGCGTGATCGTGACCGAGACCGCCTATCATGGCTTTACCGATGCGGTGTCGAAATTCTCGCCATCGCTCGGTGTGACGGTCGACCTCGGCGCGCATGTTCGCCTGGTCCCGGCACCGAGCCGCTATCATGCCGTGGGGGCCGACCTCTCCGAACGTTTCACGCGCGATGTCGAGGCGGCGATCGCCGACCTGCGTCGTCACGGCATCAAGCCGGCGGCCCTGATTGTCGACTCCCTGTTCACCAGCGACGGCATCCTCCCTGAACCCGCGGGTTTCCTGAAGGGCGCGGTCGACGCCATCAAGCGGGCTGGTGGCCTTTTCATCGCCGACGAGGTCCAGCCCGGTTTCGGGCGGACCGGCGAGCATATGTGGGGCTTCCAGCGTCACGGCATCAACCCGGATATCGTCACCATGGGTAAGCCGATGGGTAACGGTCAGCCGGTCGCGGGACTGCTGGCCACCGCCGACGCCCTGGCGGAGTTCGGCAAGAACTCTCGCTACTTCAACACCTTCGCCGGCAATACCGTATCCTGCGCGGCGGCGCTGGCGGTGTTGGATACGATCGAGAAAGAAGGCCTGGTGCAGCATACGGCCAGGGTCGGGACAATCCTGCGCGAGGGCATCGCCGAACTCGCCAACCGGCACGAGGCCATTGGTGACGTGCGCGGCGTGGGCATGTTCGTCGGCGTGGAGCTCGTCTCCGACCGCTCAACGCGCGCCCCGGACCGCGGCTTCACCAGCCGGGTGGTCAATCGCATGCGCGACAAGGGCGTCTTGCTCAGCGCCTGTGCGAAGGGACACAATGTGCTCAAGATTCGACCGCCGCTGGTGCTGTCATCGGAACAAGCCGGCATGGTGATCGACGTGCTCGACGAAGCGCTGACCTTCGCGCGAACGGCAAAAGGCTAAACACAACCGTCACTGATGGTGATCTCGACTCATGCGCTCTTCGACCGCCCTCGACAAGTTCGACATCAAGATTCTCGAGCATCTTCAGCGCGAGGGACGCTGTTCGAACGTCGAACTGGCGGCGGCCGTTGGCCTCAGTGAGAGCCCATGCCTCTCCCGTACGAAACGGCTTCAGGAAATCGGCGTTATCCGGGGCTACGGCGCGGATGTCGCGCTGGAGAAGCTGGGTAGCCACGTCATCGTCTTTTCAGAGGTAACGCTCGGCAGCCACCGGGTGCCCGACTTCCGTAAATTCGAAGCAGGGGCCGGCAAGTACCGCGAGATCATCGAATGCTACAACGTCAGTGGCGGTTACGATTACCTTCTGAAAATCGTGGCGCCCAGTATTGCCTGTTTTCAGGCGCTCATGGAGCGGCTGCTGGAAGACGATATCGGGATCGAGAAATTCTCCAGCCGAATCGTATTGCGCCAGCCGCTCGACCGACGCGAATATCCACTGAGCATTCTGATAACCGGAGAGCCAGGTTGGGACTGATATTGTTCTCGACCGGCGCCGGAACGGACCACTTCGACAGCACTTAGAGCAAAGAGCGGTGGCGGCTCCATTGCGGCGACAGGATGACTTTCGACAGAATCTTCCGAACGAGGGACGATTACAAAATTTTTGGTCATAGCGGCACGAGCAGTCGCAATAAAACGTTGCCGACAGCGGGCTATCATGAGCCAAGGTGCATTGTGCCGCACGCCTCTGGGAAACAGGCAGGCCGACACTCGCGCTAAACCACCCCGGCTCGAACCAGGCCTAACGCTCACTCCACATACGGTGAAATGACCATGCAAACAGATTCCCTCGTTACACTGGACCGCGATCATCTCATCCATCCGGTCGTCAACTACCGCACCCATGAGCAACGCGGCGTAGCGGTGCTCGAAGAAGGCCGGGGCGCCTACCTGCGCGACAGCAACGGCCATGAACTTCTTGACGCCTTCTCCGGACTCTGGTGCGTCAATACCGGCTACGGCCAGGAGAGTATCGTGCGCGCAGCCGAAGAGCAGATGCGCCGCCTGCCCTATGCAACCGGCTATTTCCATTTTGGCTCCGAGCCCGCGATCAGGCTCGCCGCCAAACTGGTCGAATTGGCGCCCGCCTCGCTGCAGCGCGTCTATTTCACCCTGGGCGGCTCCGATGCGGTTGATTCGGCGATCCGCTTCATCGTCAATTACTGGAACGCCCTGGGCAAAAGCGGGAAAAAGCATTTCATTACTCTCGAGCGCGGCTATCACGGTTCCTCGTCCCAGGGCGCGGGCCTGACCGCCCTGCCGGTGTTCCACCGCAACTTCGACCTGCCGCTGCCCAATCAGCACCGCATCCCATCACCTTACCCCTACCGCAATCCGCTCGGCTCCGATCCCGCCGCCATCATCGATGCCTCCGTCGCGGCGCTGCGGGCCAAGGTGCAGGAGCTCGGCGCCGACCGGGTCGCCGCCTTCTTCTGCGAACCGGTCCAGGGCTCTGGCGGCGTGATCGTGCCGCCCAAAGGCTGGCTGAAGGCGATGCAGGACTGCTGCCGCGAGCTCGGCGTACTGTTCGTCGTCGACGAGGTGATCACCGGTTTCGGACGCACCGGCCCGATGTTCGCCTGCAAAGCCGAAGGCGTCACCCCGGACCTGATGACGGTAGCCAAGGGACTGACCGCCGGCTATGCGCCGATGGGGGCCGTGCTGATGAGCGAGGCGGTCTACCAGGGCATTGCCGAAGGCGGTGCGGACTCTCCGATCGGCCACGGCCACACCTATTCCGCCCATCCGGTCAGTGCGGCGGTCGCACTGGAGGTGTTGCGTCTGTATGAAGAAGGCGGTCTGCTGCAGAACGGCATCGACCAGGCGCCGCGTTTCGAGGAAGGTCTGCGCGCGCTTCTGAATCACCCGCTGGTCGGCGACGCCCGCAGCCGCGGCCTGCTGGGCGCGCTGGAACTGGTGGCCGACAAGGAAGCCAAAACCCGTTTCGATCCCGCCCTGAAACTGGCCGACCGCATTTTCGAGACCGCCTACCGTAACGGCATCATCCTGCGCGCCTTCGCCGACAACGTGCTAGGCTTTGCCCCTGCACTCTGTTATACGGGTCAGGACTTCGATCTGCTGTTCGAACGCCTCGAATGCACCCTCAATGCGGTGCTCGATCAGCCCGAGGTACGTCGCGCCCTGGGTTGATGTCTGACTGCGGCGCACCCGGATGATGGTGCGTCGCATTTGCGCCTGTTATTATCCAACTGATTAATCGAATATTCCCGGAGCTTTCGATGAACGGCACCCCCAAACTGGACCGCATCGATATACGCATTCTGAGTCATCTGCAGCGTAACGGCAGAATATCGAACGTCGATCTGGCCGATGCCGTCGGCCTCTCCCCCAGTCCCTGTCTGACCCGTGTCAAACGCCTCGAAAAGGCCGGATACATTACCGATTACGGCGCCCACATCCAGCTCGAGAAGCTCGGCAGCATCCAGCGGGTCTTCACCCAGCTCACCCTGTCCGACCACAGGCTCGAGGACTTTTCCCGCTTCGAGGCCTACATCCGCAAGGTGGACGAAGTGCTCGAGTGTCACCTGGTGAGCGGCGGCTTCGATTATCAGCTGACCTTCCTGACCCGCAATGTCGTCCACTACCAGAGCGTCATGGAGGACCTGCTCGAGCAGCGCATCGGCATCGACAAGTATTTCAGCTACATCGTGATCAAGTCGCCCGTCGTTAAAAAATTCTATCCGATCGAAAAGTTGATCAGCGACCAGGATTGACCTCCCGGCACAGAGCGCTCCGCCCCCTACAGCACAAACTTCCGAGCACTGCCTCGAAAACGCCCGATTCTGCGATCGCGCACTGCCGATACGACAGCACCCGCCGGCCCCAAGTGCCTAATATAGGTACAACGCGACGGCATTGGCGACCGGGCTGAAACCGGTCACAGCCCGCTCCGCCACCGCGAATCGACCAACAACCGACATTACGAGGCAGCAGGCATGGCGCTCAATCTCGATCGTCCCGATCTTCTACGTACCGATAACTTCATTGGAGGGCAATGGCGTCACGGCATCGACGGCGCCGACTATCCCGTTTGCGATCCGGCGACCGGCGAAGCCATTGCAATGGTTGCCGACAGCACGGCGGCAGACGCCGAGGCCGCCACGTCCGCAGCACACCAGGCGTTCGCCAGTTGGCGTCAGCAGCCGGCCGCGGCGCGTGCACAGATTCTCAAACGCTGGCATGCCCTGATCCAGGCACATGTCGAGGACCTCGCCCGGCTGATTTCCCGCGAGCAGGGCAAGCCGCTCGCGGAAGCGCGCGGCGAGGTCGCCTACGGCGCCTCCTATGTCGACTGGTTCGCGGCGGAAGCGGTGCGCAGCTATGGCGATATCATCCCCGCGGCCGTACGCAGCAAGAAAATGCTGGTCACCAAGGAGCCGGTCGGGGTGGTGGCCGCGATCACGCCCTGGAACTTCCCGCTGGCGATGATCGCCCGCAAGATCGCCCCGGCACTTGCCGCCGGCTGTACCGTCGTCGCCAAGCCGGCCGAGGACACGCCCCTGACCGCCCTCGCCCTGGTCGCCCTGGCGGAGGAAGCCGGGCTGCCGGCCGGCGTACTGAACATCGTCACCTCGTCCCGCGAGCGGGTCTCCGAGGTCGTGGGCGCCTGGCTGAAGGATTCCCGGGTACGCAAGATCACCTTCACCGGCTCGACGGCGGTCGGCAAGCTGCTCGCCCGGGAGTCGGCGCCCACTCTCAAGCGCCTCTCGCTGGAGCTGGGCGGCAATGCGCCCTTCATCGTCTTCGAGGATGCCGATCTCGACGCGGCGGTCGAGGGCCTGATGGCCGCCAAGTTCCGCAACGGCGGCCAGACCTGCGTCAGCCCGAACCGCATTTACGTCCACGACGCCGTCTACGACGCCTTCGCCGATAAACTGGTGACCCGCGTTCAGTCGCTGCGCGTCGGTCCCGGCGATCGCGACGACAGCCAGATCGGCCCGATGATCAACGCCCGCGCCGTCGACAAGATCGAGCGCCACGTGCAGGACGCCCTGGCCCGCGGCGCCACCCTGCTGACCGGCGGCCGGCGCCTGAACGAAGGCGCCGCCAACGGGCCTAACTACTATGCCCCCACCGTGCTCGGCGACGCCAGTCACGAGATGGAGCTGGCGCAGGACGAGACCTTCGGGCCGGTGGTGCCGCTGTTCCGCTTCCAGAACGAAACGGAAGTGGTGGACGCCGCCAACGATACCCCCTACGGCCTGGCCGCCTATTTCTTCTCCCGCGACGTCGCCCGTATCTGGCGTCTCGCCGAGCAACTGCAGACCGGTATCGTCGGGATCAACGAGGGCGCGCTCGCCGCCGAAGCGGCCCCCTTCGGAGGCATCAAGGAATCCGGTTACGGCCGTGAAGGCTCGCGTTACGGCCTCGACGACTACATGGCGACCAAGTATCTGTGCCAGGGCAACCTGGCTTGAAACAATAGATAGTCAGGCCAGGAGAAGCGTATGCCGGCCCCGTTGTTGACAATTCCATCCACACCAGAGTTGCCGAAGAGCGCCGATGCAGTCGTCATCGGCGGCGGCATCATCGGTGTCTGCACCGCCTATTACCTGGCCCGCCAGGGCCTGAGCGTGGCCCTGCTCGAAAAGGGCCGCATCGGCGCCGAACAGTCCAGCCGCAACTGGGGCTGGTGCCGCCAGCAGAACCGTGACGCGCGAGAACTGCCACTGTCGACCAAGAGCCTCGCGCTCTGGGAGGAGATCACCGCCGACCTCGGCGAGGACCTCGGTTTTCGTCGCTGCGGGCTGCTCTACCTGTCGGATAACCAGGCCGAGCTGGACGGCTGGGCGAAATGGCGCGACTTCGCGATCACCCAAGGGGTCACGACCCACATGCTGAGCGGGGCCGAAGCGACCGATCGCGGCGCCGCGACCGGCAAGTCCTGGCGCGGAGGGGTGTTTTCGCCATCCGACGGTATCGCCGACCCGGCGCGGGCGGCGCCGCTGATCGCCAAGGGCGTGCTCAAGCATGGCGGTTCGCTGCATCAGTTCTGCGCGGCCCGCGGCCTCGAGACCGAGGCCGGCCATGTCTCGGGGGTGGTGACAGAAAAGGGTGTCATCAAGACCCGTCAGGTGGTGATGGCCGGCGGTGCCTGGGCCTCGTCCTTCTGCCGCCAGCTCGGGATCCGCTTTCCGCAGGCCTCGATCCGCTCGTCGATCCTGTCGGTCATGCCGGGGGCCCAGGGTCTGCCCGATGCGCTGCACACGACGGAGATCACCGTCACCCGACGCGGCGATGGCGGCTATACGCTGGCCACTTCGGGAAGGGCCAGCGTAGATCCGACGCCCCAGCAGCTGCGATTCGCGACGAAATTCCTGCCGATGTTCGCCAAACGCTGGCGCATACTCTCGCCCGGCGACCTGCAGGGCTGGCAATACGGTCACGAGACCGGCAGCAAGTGGGCGCTCGACCGGCCCACCCCGATGGAACGCGTCCGTATCCTCGACCCGCGCCCGTCGCAAGCGATCGTGAACGAAACCCTGGCCCGGGCACGACGGCTGCTTCCGGCACTCGGGGCTGTGCCGGTCCAGGCCAGCTGGGCGGGCTATATCGACAGCACCCCCGACGGCGTACCGGTCATCGACGAGGCGGCGAACCTGCCCGGCTTCCTGCTGGCCGCCGGCTTTTCGGGACACGGTTTCGGTATCGGGCCCGGCGCCGGGCGCCTGATCGCCGAACTGGTAACGGGCAAAACGCCCTTCGTCGATCATACCCAATACGGACTTGCCCGCCTGAACAAAGGCGCCTGGGGCAAGGTTTCCGAGTTCTGACGAACCTCCCTCGCTGTGTTGGCGGGAGCCCGGCTCCCGCCTTTTTTGGTTCATCGCAGATCAGCGGGACAACGGTGTCATTCGTAGGATGGGTGGAACGACGCCTGGGCACAGGATATCCGTTCCTGACGCCCTCAAGGCGTTGTGTAACTCATCTTGGGCGCAGGACCGCGTCATTGCTGATGGGTTACGCCACAACAAAAGCGCTGCGTACCGACAGCACCGTGCCATTGCGACTCCACCCCATCCTACAGTTTCGCCCCGGGCTTTCACTCTAATCCGCGAAGGGCATTTCGGGGCGCTCCAATTGATGGTCCGTGGGCTGTGGGGTTACGGTCATTACTTTGAGCTTCCTGGACCCTTCGAACCTGTGCCAGGTATTGGCCGGTACCACACACAGCTCCGATTCCGTGAGATGGACAGGTTCCTCCCTGTCTCCAACCAGCAGCACCAGGGTCGTGCTCCCCCCAGGACCATGACGATCTCGTCCCCATTGGAATGTCGCTCCCAGTCACTTCCTCCGGAGTAGTACCCCACGAAAATAGCGCCATCTCTATATTTTGATACTTCCGCGAACGCCTTCCCTATTTCTCCGCTATGCGCCACCTCCGGCGTCCGATTGGGCAGATAGGTGACGCCCGCAAGAAGGTCAGCTATTGATTTCTTCACCGTGACTCCTTCAGCTGAGATTAACGAACGCAGGCATCAAGTATGGAGGCGCGATAGCGCCTAAATACCGTGCACGCCTTTGTTGGACTAATTAATCTTTGTGCAGAATGTCATGTCTTCGGAACGCTGATCAAGCATCGAGAATCCCGACCTTTCGGCCAGTCATCAGCTTTTGTCGCTCATGTCAGGTGACTGCATTTTGGGATGATCTTGCAGACACTGCGAATGATCGCTCAGAACCTCGATGACGCGGCATTCGGAAATGCGCCCGCTATGGCATTGCCTCAGCATGCGCTGCAATTCCTGCTGCAGCGATTGCAGTTGCCTTATCCTGCGTTCGACCGCCACCAGCTGGGCACGGGCGATCTCGTCGGCCGCATCGCAGGGCTGGTCCGGATGGTCCGCAAGGCTGAGCAGGTCGCGGATGCCATCGAGCGAAAACCCCAGCGCGCGGGCGTGATGGATAAAGGCCAGCCGCTCGACCATCGACGGAGGATAGAGCCGCTGATTGCCTTCGCTGCGCGCCGGTTCCGGCAGCAGGCCGATCTTCTCGTAGTAGCGGACGGTCGGTACCTTGACGCCCGTGTGCCGGGCAAGCTGTCCGATTGAAATCATGAAAAAGCCCTTGAACCTCTAGTCACTATAGATATTAGGATGACCTGGACAATCGTGACAAGGGCGCGCCGAAGGGGCCGCCACCTTTGACTTGGAGGGGGACATCGAATGAATGACATCGAAACGAACTCTACTGCCGAACTCTGCTGGAACGTCGCCGGCATGGACTGTGGCGGCTGTGCGGCCAAGATTCGCAGTGCTCTCGAGCGCCTGCCGGGTGTCAGCGAGGTCAGAGTGTCGGTCATGTCGGAAAGCTTGAGCCTGCACCTGGAGGAATCCGGCACCTCACGGAGCGGTATCGAAGCCACGGTCAAAAAGCTGGGGTACGACCTGACCCCGGCCGCGGCCGGTCAGGCCCAGCCCGCCGCGGCGTGCCAGGCGCAAGCCTGCTGCTCCGCGGCTTCGCATCCGACGCCGGAATCGATGGAGCCGTCCGCCGCACCCAAGCACGGCCATGCCTCCGCCGCGGTCGAGCAGCGCTGGTACCGGACGGCGAAGGGGCGCTTCGTCCTGGGCACCGGATTGCTGCTGGCGCTGGCCTGGGCGACGAAGCTGACCATAGCCGACGCCACCGCCTTCTGGGCTTTCTCGCTGGCCACTCTGATCGGCGTCGCGCCGATCGCCCGACGCGCCTTCGCCGCCCTGCGGGCCGGCATGCCCTTCACCATCGAGATGCTGATGACCATAGCCGCCAGCGGCGCCCTGCTGATCGGCGCGGCGGAAGAGGCCTCGCTGGTCGTGTTCCTCTTTGCCGTCGGCGAGGTGCTGGAGGGTTTCGCGGCCAATCGCGCGCGCGCCGGGATACGGGCACTGGGCGCATTGGTGCCGAAAACCGCGCGGCTGGAGACCGATGGCGGCATCGTCATGGTGGATGCCGAACGCCTGGAAGTGGGCCAGGTGGTGCAGGTCAGACCGGGCGACCGCATTCCGGCCGACGGCGACATCATCGAAGGCACCTCGGGTATCGACGAAAGCCCGGTCACCGGCGAATCGGTGCCCGTGACCAAGACACCGGGGGACGCGGTTTTCGCCGCCTCGATCAATACCGAGGGCACGCTGCGGGTAGTCGTCACCCGGCCAGCCGCCGACAACACCATCGCCCGCATCATCCGCCTGGTCGAGGAAGCGGAAGCCAGCCGGGCGCCGACCGAAAGGTTCATCGATCGTTTCAGCCGCTACTACATGCCCGCGATCGTCGGCGTTGCAATCCTGGTCGCGCTGCTGCCGCCGCTTCTTTATGGCCAGCCCTGGGACACCTGGATCTACCGCGCCCTGGCCCTGCTGCTGATCGGCTGCCCCTGTGCGCTGGTGATCTCGGTCCCGGCCTCCATCGCCTCGGCGTTGTACGCCGGTACCCGGCGTGGCCTGCTGATGAAGGGAGGCGCCGTCATCGAAACGGCCGCCAAAACCCGTTACGTCGCCTTCGACAAGACCGGAACCCTGACGCGGGGGCGTCCCGCGGTAACCGACGTCGTCGGCCTCGCCGCCGGGGACAGGGAGGTGCTGCGCCTGGCCGCGGCTGTCGAGGCGGGCTCCAGCCATCCCCTGGCGGAGGCGCTGCTCGCGCATGTCGAATCGAAGGCCATTCCCGTTCCGGCCGCGACCGGCGCCCGGGCGCTGGCGGGCCTGGGCATGGAGGCCGAAGTCGAGGGCGACCTTGTCCGCGTGGGTTCGCCGCGCTTCGCGACCCGGCAGGACGCGATGAATCCAGAGGCCGAGTCCGCGATCGCCGCGCTGGAAAACGACGGCAAAACGGTGGTGGTGGTCTTCCGCCGGGAAACGCCGCTTGGACTCATCGCCCTGCGGGACGAACCGCGACCGGATGCCGCCGCCGCGATCGCCGGACTCAAGTCGCTCGGCATTCAACCGCTGATGCTGACCGGCGACAATCCGCGCACGGCCGCGGCCATCGCGGACCAGTTGGGGCTGGATTACCGCGCCGGCCTGATGCCGGACGACAAGGTCGCGGCGGTGCGGGAACTGGCGGCCAGGGGCCGGTCATGATGGTCGGCGACGGCATCAACGACGCCCCCGCGCTGGCGTCGGCGCACGTCGGTATCGCCATGGGCTCAGGTACCGATGTGGCGCTGGAAACGGCGGACGGTGCGCTGCTGCGCAATTACGTCGGAGATGTAGCCGGCAAGATCCGGCTGGCCCGCGCCACCATGCGCAATATCCGTCAGAACGTGGCGCTGGCCCTTGGTCTCAAGGCCGTTTTCCTGCTGACAACGGTACTCGGGTTCACCGGGCTTTGGATCGCCGTGCTCGCCGATACCGGGGCCACCGTCCTGGTCACCCTGAATGCGCTTCGGCTGCTGTGCTTCAACCCGGCCGAACCACCGCAGCCGATGCCACGTCGGGCCGGCGCGAATGCATCCAGCCCCAGCTTGCAGCCCGGCACGCAGTTCATGACCGGCGGAGAATGAAACCGCCGGGAACTCCGGTGCCGTGCACGACTGAGGAACACTGCACTAGACCGGCGCCACCGCCTCTGCGGTACCGGCGGTTGCGCCGTTCAGGCGCGCCGCCCGACCATATCGGCCCTGACGATCCTGTCACCAGTGCGATTGCCCTGGTACAAGGGTCCCGGCCAAGTGCCCACCCCCTGCTCCGCTCAGATATCCTCTGCACCCAGGCCACCCAGAATCGGGCAGTCGGGCCGCTGGTCGCCCTGGCAGCGATCTGCCAGGCACAGCAAGGTCTGCCGCATGCTGTTGAGCTGGTCGATCTTGGTCTCGAGTATTTCGATATGTGTCTGGGCAACCGCCTTCACGTCCGAGCTGGCGCGATTGCGGTCCTGCCACAGAGTGAGCAGACTACCCATCTGTTCCACCGTAAACCCAAGGCTTCGTGCACGGGCGATAAAGCGCAGCCTTTTGATATCCATTTCGCTAAAGTGCCTGTACCCCGAGTCGGTGCGGTTGACCTGGGGAATGAGGCCGACACTTTCGTAATAACGAATCATCTTGCCCGAGATGCCGGACGCCTTGGCCGCCTGTCCGATGTTCATCTGATACCTCCTACTTGAAACGCCCTAAGATGTGGGAATGCTTCAGCCCCACTCGTTAAACCATTCCTGCTCGAGACATGCCCTTTCTTTCTGCCTTTATCACCCGAGTGCGCCTGTTCTGGCCAGTGCCGGCGCGTCAGCGACTACCCCGCTATACCCCTTCCCCGCCTGCACAACTCCCAGGCTACACCTGACACGAAACCGACGCTTGACATTCCAACACTAGGAAGCTTTACGCTGGGTTTTCCTAACCACTACGGAGAAAGATCATGCTGACATTCAATGTACCCAAAATGACCTGTGGACACTGCAGCTCGACCGTCACCACTGCGATCAAGACCCTGGATGCAGATGCCAAGGTTGAAATCGATCTCAAAAATCAGCAAGTGACGATCGAGAGCACTGCCGATGCAGCAAGCATTGCTGCCATCCTCGAAGAAGCCGGTTATGCCAATACCCTAGTGTAGCGGCGACTGCAGCGCCGGAAGCTGCGCTCAGCGGCTTCCGGCCCTCAGCCCTCCCTGATTGTTCCCTCGAAACCCGCCCAAGTGCGCGCACGCCGAGCATCACCCGGCGCCGGCGCAACTCACAGCGCCGGCAAAGGCTCCCGATGACGTCACCGACGCCCGGTAAGTTCAAAGTCCGAACGTTTCCGTGCGCCCCGTAAGCCCGGCACCGCACCGTTGTACCGCCTCTTTTCTGCATGCCGCATTGCCGGTACGACCGGCCCGTTCTGAAAAATAGATCAGGGCGCCGGCGACTTGCCGCCCGGTGCCCTGCAAAGTTTCAGCCTGTGGGCGGGCAGCATCAGTACCCGCAAGAACGAAACGTTACTCTATTCGCTTATTCTGAGTATGCCAGGCGGCGCCTCCCTGCCTTCCGCTTCGGCAACTGCGTGGTATGGACAGCGAACCAGGTGCGTATCGTCGATCGCAATCAGCTCGGGGAGCGCCCGTGCACACTCGGCCCTGGCAATGGGACAGCGTGGATGGAAGCTGCAACCCGGCGGCGGGGCGAGCGGGCTCGGCGGTTCCCCCGCGTCATGGCGCAACCCTCCAGACCCATCTCCTCAAGCATGGATGCATTAATCAGCGAGCGGGTATAGGGATGTCGCGGATTCTCGAACAGCTCCTTGCTGTCGGCAACTTCCACGATGCGACCCAGATACATCACGGCGACCCGTTCGCACAGGTAATGAACCACGCGCAGGTCGTGGGAAATCACCACCAGGGTAAGGTTGTAGCGTTTCTGCAACGACGCCAGGAGATTCAATATCTGGGCGCGCATGGAGGAGTCCAGGGCAGACGTCGGCTCGTCGCATACCAGCACCTGCGGATCGAGCAGGAGTGCGCGTGCGATCACGACCCGCTGCAACTGACCGCCCGAGCATTGACCGGGATAGCGGTTGACGAAGCTCGAATCCAGGCCCACGTCGTTCAAGGCGCGGATGATCCGCTGCAATCTCTCAGGCCTGGTCCCCAGTCGATTCTGGGCCAGTGGAGCATCGAGGCTTCGTCCCAGCGTCATTCGCGGATCCATGGCGCTGAACGGGTCCTGGAATACCAGCTGGACGGTGCGTCTGAGGTGGTTGCGCGCCTCCCCTTGGCCGAAGAGACGTCAATACCGTCGATATCGATATGTCCCGATGTCAGCGACGACATGCCGAGAATCAGCCGGGCCAGCGTGCTCTTGCCGCAGCCCGATTCGCCCACCAGGCCCAACGACTCGCCCGGTGCAACGGAGAGGCTGATACCGTCCACGGACCGCACCCGCCGACGCCGGCCCAGCAGACCACCGCGCAACTGATAATGTTTGACAGCGTCCTTAATCTGAAGAATAGCGGACGCGGAGTGGGACGCGGATCGTGCTTTAACATCCATCACGACTTATCCTCCGTAGCAGAATGACAGATCCTGATGGCCTGGGCCTGCATATCGTCGGGGGCACCAATCCAGCACCGTGCGCAGCAGTTGGGACCATCATGCTCAACCACCGGTGGCGCAACCCGCGAGCAGATTTCGGGGTGTCCCCACTTTTCGCTCACCTGGCAGCGCGAACGGAATCGGCACCCTGGAACCTTGGACAACAGCTCCGGCGGATTGCCGGCAATCGCATACAGATGACCGGAATCATCCTCTTCCAGCAGTGCGCAGTGGACCAGCGACTGGGTGTAGGGGTGCTTGGGACTGTGCAGGACCTCCTCGGTCGTCCCCTGTTCCACGATCTCGCCCGAGTACATCACGGCGACACGGTCTGCGATGGCCGAGACAACGCCAAGATCGTGCGTAATCAACAAAATGGAAAGGCCGGTCTCACGGCGCTTGCGATCCAGGAGCTGCAGAATCTGTGCCTGAACGGTAACGTCCAGTGCAGTAGTGGGTTCATCGGCGATAAGGAGGTCGGGGTCGCCACTCAGCGCTGCGGCGATCATCACGCGCTGCGCCATCCCCCGGACAACTGATGCGGATAGCTCTTCATCCGCTCTTCGGGTTCCGGAATGCCCACATCGCGGAATAACTGCACGACCCGTTCGTGTTCCTCTGCCGCCGTCAACCTTTTGTGTACGTGCAACGCCTCGCCGGCCTGGGCACCCACGGTGCACGTCGGGTCCAGCATCACGTGTGGCTGCTGGAACAGCATGGCGATCTTGGACCCGCGAAACTTGTTGAAGCGGCTCTCGGGCAGGCCCAGTACCTCTTCACCGCCAAGCCGTACCGAGCCATCGAGTATCGAGATACCGGAAGGCATCAGGCGCATCAGGCTGCGAGCGGTCATACTCTTGCCGGACCCGGACTCGCCTACGAGGGCCAGAACCTCGCCCCGCCGAATCGTCAAGTTCAAGTCGCTGATGATGGCTCCGACGCCGGGAACGCCTACCGTGAGATGTTCGACTTCGAGAACCGGTTGCGCACAGACCTCCGGATGAAACGGATGCTGCGTTTTTATTGTATTTGCAAGCATTGGACCCCCTGATCGTTCAGGTACTTATGATAAGCCTTGGCCAACGGCTTCGGATTTACCGATTTAGCCCCGGCGACGACCCGTGGCAGCTCTGCTCACGGACTTTTGTGGACGTTCGTTTTCCCAGGCATCGACAATGGTTTCCACCGGATCCTGGAGATGATGGTTCATGGTCTGCAAGAGTTGCTGCTCGTCACCGCTCGCAATCAGCTCCGCGATCTCCTCATGCTGCTCGACCAGTCCCTCACGGCCGCGATAGATCCCGAGCAGTTGGTTGAGACAGAGTCCCGCTTCGGCCGTGAGGGTGTCGAACAGTCGCGACAATCTCTTGCTGCCGGCGGCATTCACCAGCTCGGTGTGGAAGCGCATATCCAGACTGGCGACTTCGGCCCACTCCTCCCGCTCGGCGGCCAGCTTCATGGACTTCGCGATCTGCATGAGCTCGACCGAAAGCGCCTGTCGGCAATCGGAGCGGACGATTCGGCGCAGTGCGGCCTGCTCGACCGCATCGCGGGCGAAATAGATATCCTCGATGGCTTCTTCCGTGAGCTCCACCACAAACACTCCGCGGTGCGGTTTGCTGACGAGCAGTCCTTCCTGCAGCAGGCGCTGGATGGCTTCCCGGATCGGTCCGCGACTGACAGCGCAACTATCGGCGACCACCTGCTCATTCAACTGCGAACCAGGTGGATAGACGCCGGCGAGTATGGCATCGCGGATTTGCTGGGTGACTACGCTGGACATGGTCTCGCGAACGACAGGTTGCGGACCCCGGTTTAACTTGTTGTTCATTGCCTGCCTCTCCTTGAGCGGATCATTTCAGCTCTTAGTGTCATGCTGCCACTTCATTTTCCTGTCCATGTGAGCCTCGAGTCCTTGCCCGATCAGAGTAACACTCAAAGCCGTTACGAAGATCGCCAGACCGGGAATCAGCATCAGCAAAGGGGCACGATCCAGGTACGGAAGCGCCTCCGAAAGCATTGCAGCCCAGTCGGTGTCAGGCGGTTGAACGCCGAGCCCCAGGAAGGACAGGCTGCCCACCGTGATCAGTTTGTGACCGAAACGCAGAAAGGCTATCGTTGCCAGGGGCCTCAGGACGTTCGGAATCACATGGTGGATAATGATAAAGCTCCGTGAACAGTTGAGTATCTCAGCCGCCCTGATGTAGTCCTTGGCATTGATTTCCAATGCCAGCCCCCGCGCCAGGCGGGCGAAGGGTGTCCAGCCGGTAACGACGAGCGCTAGAATCAGCGTGCCGTAACCCGGCCCCAGAATGGCGACCAGAAACAGCGCCACGAGCACATCGGGAAACGAGATCAGCAGATCGACGGTGCGCATGATGAGTTCGTCGACGATACCGCCGACCCGGCCGCTGATCGTGCCCAGCAGCGTACCGACCACGGCCGACAGCACCAGGGTAATGGCCGCGATGGAAACCGAGAATTGGCCACCGTAGAGCAGCCGGCTGAACACATCCCGGCCCAGATGGTCGAGTCCCAGCCAATGTTCCGCACTGGGGCCGGCGAAACGACCTGACAGTGACATGACCGAAGGGTCGTGTGGCGCTATCCAGGGGTGAGCAGCAACAGGACGATCACGGTGCCGAACACGCCGCTGGCAAGTAAAAGCACAGGGTTGTAAGTGGCAAGACGGGCCACAAAGGCCCCGAGCATCCGCATCCCGGCCGTCCTCGAGCGCTTGCCCGGTACCTTACCCAGAGTTATGGGGGTGTCAAGTTGCAGCATTGTCGATCCTCACTACTGGATTGAGAGCGGTGTAGGCCAGGTCCGTCAGGGTATTGATCAGGACGGCGCAGGTCACAATGGCCACCAGCCCCGCCTGAAGCACCGGTATGTCGCCATTGATGATCGCCGAGTACAGCAGCCGCCCCATGCCGGGCACCGCGAAGATGACCTCTATGACGACCGCACCGCCCAGCAGGCCCGCCATCCAGCAAGCGAACAGCGTGATCACCGGCAAGAGTGCATTACGCAGGCCGTGTGCGATCAGCGTACGCCGAACGCCCAGACCGCGACTGTACGCCGCTACGATGTGGGGCGAGTTGAGCACGTCGATCATCGACGCCCGCATGACCTGCGTGAAGTAGCCCATGGGGCGCAGGGACAGTGCCAGGGCCGGCAGGATCACCGACTCCGGCCCACGCCAGCCTGCTGAGGGCAGCCACCCCAGATAGAGGGCAAAAACCAGAATGCTCATGGGGGCAAGCCAGTACTCGGGCACTGCCACGAAGGCCTGATTGAGCGACTTGACGACGGAATCGAATCTGCCGCCCTGTCGCAGGGCCGCAATGCTGCCGCAGGGTACGGCTACCGCGAAAGCGAACCCCAAAGCGGTCAGCGTCAGCACGATGGACACCTTGAGAGCCGCCCAGATTTGCGCCATGACCGGTTCACGACTCATGTACGAGCTGCCAAAATCGCCGGTCACGGCCTTACTCAGCCAGTCCAGGTACTGAACCAGCAAGGGCCTGTGCATGCCCAGTTCGATGCGCAAGGATTCGATGGCGGCCGCCTCGAGATCCAGACGACCGAAGCGTGCCCGGGCAATTGCCCGTACCGGATCCGTATCGCCCAGATAAGGAATCAGGAAAACCAGAAACGATATAATCAGTACAGCCAGCACAAGCAGCGCGAGTCGGCGCAGTATGAATATCGACATGCCGTCAACCCTCCCAGTGTCCGAGTAAGCCGGTATCCGGCACGGCCGGAACCAGGCAGCGTGAAGAAACCAGAAATCTCACCAGCACCACCTCCCCGCGACACGCCGTCGCGGCCTTTCACCGGGATTCGCGACCGACGGCTGTTGGAGGCCAGACGTCGAAGGCTGACGTGGGCCGTACTGCGGCCGAAAGCTGATAGTGTTCATCGGGGTCTCCGCTTATTGTTTTTATGGGTTTCGGGACATGCCGGCAGGCCATGCCCGCCGGCATGTCCCATCGGGAGCCGCTAGGGTGCGTTGATCTTCAGGTCCTTGTGAAAGGCCGTGCGCTCATACGCATGCACCTGGTAGTTCTCCACCTGGTTGGATACCGCCTCGCTGATGGTTTCGTGGATCAGGAACACATTCACCGCCTCCTCCTGCAGGCGTGCGGCAATATCCCGATAGATGGCATTGCGATCCTCGGCCTTCGCCATACTTCTCGCAGCGCTCAACTGGGCATCGACTTCCGGGTCACAGTAGCCGGCCATGTTGTAGCTGCCGCCACAACCGTAGTCCGCTTCCAGCGCACCGATCGGATCGGCGATATCGGTGAGGTAGCCTCTCGACATCAAGAGCATGTCGAAATCGCCGGCGAGCAGCTGCGGTTCAATGGCTCCCCATTCCGAGACCCGAATGTTGACTTTCATGCCCAACTGCTGGAGCTGGAACTGTATGACCGCGGCAAGATCTGCCAGTACCGGTCGCTCCTCATAAGCCAGCAATTCGAACGTCAGCTCGCTCGCCGGTACCCCCGACTCCTCCAGCAACTGACGTGCCCGCTTCAGGTCCTGGGGCATTACCGATGCATTCTCCGGTGCCCAGAGGGTGTTCGGCGAGAATTGCCCCACCGCCGGTTTCACCGAGCCTTCGTAGACCGCCTCGGCGATGCCCGTCACGTCGATGGCACTCTGGATCGCCTGGCGCACCTTCATGTTATTCAGCGGTGCTGTCCGATTGTTGAGATAGAGGGTGGTCGTTCGCGGCGCCTCGATGGTCTTCACCTGCAGCGTCTTCGAGCGCCCCATCTTTTCCAGCGCCGACGCCGGTATCTGACGAGCGATATGAATCTCCCCGGTTTCCACCATCACGGAACGCACCTTCCCGTCGGGGATGTAGCGTACCTCCGCTTCGGCCAGTTGCACCTCGCCGCCCCAATAATTCTCGTTACGCTTGAGCTCGAGCCCCTGACGGGGAATCTCGCGAACGATCTCGAACGGCCCGGTGCAGTGTCCGACCGGGTCGATGCGGCCATTGGCGAACGCCGCCGGTGCGAGAATGCCGGTTTCAGCGCTGGCCAGTCGGTTGGGCACGAAGACGTCCGGTGTCTTGGTGACGACACGTACGGTGCGTTCACCCGCCGGTTCCACGGACTCGATCACACTGGAATTGAATGGTCGCGGCGGTGAAGGCAGGGTCAGCAGCCGGTTGAGCGCAGCGCTGACCACTTGCGGCGTCAGCGCGGTGCCGTCGTGAAATGACACCCCTTCGCGCAACTGGAACTCCCACACCGTCGGTGATACCTGCGCCCAGGATTCCGCCAGCGCCGGCTTTATCGAGGCGTCGTAGTCCATGTACGCGAGCGACTCCAGGCAGCCGGCGCGCGACAGCACGTAGGAATCGACAGTCTCCGGCGCCCACCCCGAGGCCGGGGTGTACAGCTCGCCGAAAACGACCTTTCCGCCGGAGGCGGCCGAAGCCGAAGCGGCCACAGGGCCGATCATGGCAGCCACCACCACGCCTTTGACCAGGCAGGGAATCCCTGCAAGACAGTTTCGAATACTTACCACAGGTTAATCCTCTTGCTTCGGCCTATCGATAACTCGAAAACCACGAACTTACCGAGCAGGCCTTGGTTGCTTATGGTTATTTTTGAACCAAGCGAGTTTCAAACATCAGTGGCCACGAAATGTTCGTAAACAGTATTTTGTAGACAATATACAATTGTCAAGAGAAAAATCATCGCATGGAAATCGCCTCGCTGTTAAAACCGCCCGCCTCTTGACTTTCCCACCATGGGAAGGTCTAGCGTGATCCAGACACTCACTTCGGAACACCAGAGGAGCTTGGATTGTGGCAACCGACAACTTCACCAAGATTGGCTCGAGAATGGGGTCCATCCGGGACACCGGCGACACTTTTTCGTTGGGAATCGAGGGCATGAGCTGCGCCTCCTGCGTAGGTCGGGTCGAGAAGGCGATTCACAAGGTGCCAGGGTTACGGATGTCTCCGTGAACCTGGCCACCCAGCGTGCACGGGTGGTATTCGCGTCCGGTAAAACCGATATCGCTGGGGTTGCCCAGGTGGTGGGGGCCGCCGGCTACCCGGCAGCTACCGAAACTCTGGAGCTGGCCGTCAAAGGCATGACCTGCGCCTCCTGCGTGAGCCGCGTGGAACGCAAGCTCGCCGGCGTAGCCGGCGTGCTCGATGCCAGCGTCAACCTCGCCACGGCGACGGCAACGCTGAAAGTGGTCGTCGGGGCCGTGACCCCGCTACACCTGATCGAGGCCGTGCAGGCCGCGGGGTACGATGCCGAAGCCGCCAGTGACGCACCGGATCGCAGCGACCGCGAACGGGAGGCCCGCGAGCGGGAAATCGGCGAGCTGAAGCGTTCGGTCCTGACAGCCGGCATTTTCACCCTGCCGCTGTTCGTGCTGGAGATGGGTTCGCACCTCATCCCCGCGCTTCACCACTGGCTGCAGATGAACGTGGGCCAGCAGAACCTGTTCTACCTGTTCTTCGTCCTGGCGTCGGTGGTGCAGTTCGGTCCCGGCCTGCGCTTCTACCAGAAGGGCTGGCCGGCACTGCTGCGCGGCGGCCCGGACATGAACTCGCTGGTGATGCTGGGGACCTCTGCCGCCTGGGGCTATTCGGTGGTGTCCACCTTCCTCCCCCGGGTGCTGCCGGCCGGCACGGTGAACGTGTACTTCGAAGCCTCGGCCGTGATCATCACGCTGATTCTCGCCGGTCGCTATTTCGAGGCCATCGCCAAGGGCCGGACCAGCGAGGCCATCAAGGCGCTGATGAAACTCCAGGCCAAAACCGCCCGCGTCGTCCGTGACGGCCAGGAAATGGAGATCGCCATTAACGAGGTGCGCCAAGGGGACAACGTGCTGGTGCGGCCGGGCGAGAAGATCCCGGTGGACGGCCAGGTCATCGACGGCAGTTCCTTCGTGGACGAGTCCATGATCACCGGCGAGCCGGTGCCGGTGCGCAAGGAAACCGGCGCGGACGTGGTGGGCGGTACCATCAACAAGGTAGGCAGCTTCACTTTCCGGGCCACCAAGATCGGCGCCGACACCCTGCTCGCCCAGATCGTACGCATGGTGGAGCAGGCCCAGGGCTCCAAGCTGCCCATCCAGGCCCTGGTCGACAAGGTCACCAACTACTTCGTGCCGGGGGTGATTAGCGCGGCTCTCGTCACCGTGGGCATCTGGCTGATCTTCGGACCGGCCCCCGCCCTGACGTTCGCCCTGGTCAACGGCGTGGCCGTTCTGATCATTGCCTGCCCCTGCGCCATGGGCCTGGCCACCCCCACCTCCATCATGGTGGGTACCGGCAAGGCCGCGAAGATGGGCGTACTGTTCCGCAAGGGCGAAGCCCTGCAGTCGCTGCGGGACGCCAAGGTGATCGCGCTCGACAAGACCGGCACCCTGACCAAGGGCCGCCCCGAACTCACCGATCTGGTGGTGGCCGGTGACTTCGACGAAGTCGAAACGCTCAGGCTGGTGGCGTCGGTGGAACGCCAGTCGGAACATCCCATAGCTGAAGCCATCGTCAACGCGGCCAAGGCGCGCGGACTCGAGCCTGTCGCGGTGCAAAGTTTCCAGGCCGAGCCCGGCTTCGGTGTTGCGGCGCAGGTAAACGAACACCGCGTGGAAATCGGTGCCGACCGCTACATGCGCAAGCTCGGCCTGAACGTGGAGATGTTTTCGACCACCGCGAACCGGCTTGCCGACGAGGGCAAGAGCCCGCTCTATGCCGCCATCGACGGCCGACTGGCGGCGATCATCGCCGTTGCCGACCCGGTCAAGGAGTCGACGCCTGCCGCCATCCGCGCGCTTCATGCCGAGGGGCTGCAGGTGGCCATGATCACCGGCGACAACCGGCGCACCGCCGAAGCCATCGCCCGCCATCTCGGGATCGACAAGGTGGTCGCCGAAGTGCTGCCCGACGGCAAGGTGGACGCGGTGAAAAGCCTGCAGGGCGAAGGCGGTCTGGTAGCCTTCGTGGGCGACGGCATCAACGATGCGCCGGCGCTGGCCCAGGCGGACGTGGGCATCGCCATCGGCACCGGCACCGACATCGCCATCGAGTCCGCCGAGGTGGTGCTGATGTCCGGGGACCTGCGCAACGTTCCCAACGCCATCGCGCTATCCCGGGCCACCATCCGCAACATCAAACAGAACCTGTTCTGGGCCTTCGCCTACAACACCGTTCTGATCCCTGTAGCGGCCGGCATGCTGTTTCCCGCCTTCGGGATTCTGCTCTCGCCGATCTTCGCGGCCGTGGCGATGGCCGCCTCGAGCATCTGCGTGCTCAGCAATGCACTGCGTCTCAAGGGCTTTCGGCCGCCGATCGCGATCGAAGCGGACGGTTCCGCCCCGCCGGCCTGCCCGGTCTCCCAAGTCGCCTGATTACTGGCAACGGAACTCGCACCCATTTGGCAGCTCCATGAACAACCCGAGGAAAACAGCAATGAAACACAGCGTGCAAATAAAAACAGCAGGCACGACCGTCACGGTGGAACAGGGAGATACCGTTCTCGATGCGGCCATCGCGGCAGGCGTCGCCTACCCCCACAGTTGCCGTACCGGCCGTTGCGGCGCCTGCAAGTCGCGTCTGGTGGAGGGTGAAGTCGAGATGCGCCCCCATACGCGCTTTTCGCTTACCGAGGAAGAACGCGACGCCGGCCTGGTGCTTGCCTGCTGCGCAATGCCACGCAGCGACTGCACCATCGCCTGGCTCGGCGAAGACGAAGAAGTCGCCACCCACCCGCTGCAGCAGCTGCACTGCGTCGTAGCCGAACTGGACGACGTCACTCATGACATCAAGCGTGTCCGTCTTCGCGTAGAAGGTGGCGGATCCTTTGCCTTTTCCGCTGGCCAATATGCCCGGGTGACCTTCCCTGGCTGCCCACCGCGGGAATATTCCATGGCAAACCGGCCGGATGAAGCCGTCATCGAGTTCCATGTGCGGCATGTACCGGGAGGGATCACCAGTGCCCGTGTAGCCCGGGAGCTGGCGGTGGGAGACGCGGTGCTGGTTGAAGGGCCATATGGCGCGTCGCATCTGCGCGAACGCCACAGCGGCCCCATCCTGCTGGTCGCCGGCGGTTCCGGCCTGGCGCCGGTCAAGTCGATCCTGGAAACGGCATTGGCCGCTGGCATGCGTCAGCCTATTCACCTCTATTTCGGGGCCCGGGATGAGCGCGACATCTACCTCGAAGCACACTTCCGGGCATTGGCCGAGCGCTACGGCAACCTGAGCTTCAACATCGTGCTCTCGGCCCCCACCGGTCCTACCCGGCGCAGCACCGGTGCGGTGACCGAAGTCGTGGCGAACGACTGGGACAGGGCGAATGGCTGCCGGGCCTACCTGGCCGGTCCCCCGCCCATGGTGGAAGCGGCGACCGAACTGCTGCAGCTTCGAGGTGTGCCAGGGGATAACATCCACGCGGACGCCTTCTACACAGCGGCCGATCGCGACTCGGCGGCGGTCACGCTGAATGAACGGGATACCCGTAGCACGGAAGGCAAAGCTTGTTCCTGCTGCCACACTTAATCCTTGGGACGCCGCAAGGAAGGGTGTCGCCGAACACTACGACCTGGGGACCGGGTGCCTCTAACAAACCGGGCACTCCGGCTCCCAGGACGGGCAGCGGTTTACCGCACAATTTTCTGGTGGCGGTTCGCCACTCTGATCCATCGTCCGCCGGACTCAGGTAGTGACCGCTGACGTACAACAGCACCCTTCTCTGGTCTTCCTTCTATATATAGAAGGTTGGCAGGTAATATCGCCGACCTGATCGTGATCAAGGTTTCTCAACTGGGCGATTCCGATCCTGAAGGTTCCAGCTCGATATCCGCTTTCCGCAGGCTTCGATTCGTTTCTCAACCCCGCTCATGCCCGGGGGCCAAAAGGAATGCCCGCTGCGCCTCATACGACAGAGCTACAGGACGCGTCCCACAGCGCTCACGTCCGCCCACCGCACAAGATTTACTGAATCAACTCACACGACAACTGACTTGAAAAATGCTGCCAACTTGACACGGCGGGATAATCCAACCTGACAAAGAAGTAAACTCCACGTCAGCTTGGCGACAGGTAGCAGCCAGTACACTAGACACTCAACTTTGGTAATCGGAGAATTCACCATGACGTTCATCAAGCACCTCGTTGCAGTGCTCTGTTTGTCGGCGGCCACCCCTCCGTTCTTGCAAGCGAAACCCATGGCAACGGCCAGCATGGCACCGAAGCGAATATCGGCCAGCCAGGCTCCGCTGCCGAGGTCTCCCGCACCGTCGAAGTGACCCTGCATGACAACTACTACGATCTGGACACCATCAGCGTGGAGGGCGGCGAGACCGTTCGCTTCGTACTGAAAAACGAAGGCGCGCTGCTGCACGAATTCAATATCGGCACCTCCAAGATGCATGAAGGGCATCAAGCGGAAATGGTCAAGATGATGGAGCACGGCATGATGACGCCCACTGGCATGAATCACGACATGGCCGGTATCGATCATGGTTCGATGCCTGGTATGGAAGGCATGAGTCACAACGACCCCAACAGCGTGTTGGTCGGACCCGGCGAAACCGGGGAGCTGATCTGGACCTTCTCTGGAGATGCCGAGCTACAGTATGCATGCAACATGCCAGGACATTACCAGGCGGGCATGGTCGGCGAGTTCAAACACGACTGATGTCTAACATTCAGTTAACAGGAGATCTCGATGTATCTCAGTAGTATCAAACGAGGACTGCTGGTCGCCGGCTGTTTGATGTCGTTCGGCGCCCTGGCCGGCACCTACGACCTGGTCATCGACCAGCAGCGGCTTGCTATCGATGGCAAGGCCAAGAACGCCATGACCCTCAACGGCGGCATACCGGGACCGACGCTTCGCTTCACCGAAGGCGAAGAGGTCACCATCAATGTCACCAACAAGCTCGACGTCGATTCCTCGATCCACTGGCACGGGCTGTTGTTGCCCTATACCCAGGATGGCGTACCGGGCATCAGCTTCCCGGGTATCAAACCCGGCGAGACCTTCAGCTACCGCTTCCCGATCGTACAGGCCGGCACCTACTGGTACCACAGCCACTCGGGCTTCCAGGAACAGGAAGGCGTTTATGGGTCGATCGTGATCGAACCGAAAAAGCGCGAGCCGTTCAAGTTCGATCGGGAATACGTCGTGATGCTGTCGGACTGGTCGGCCGAGACCGGCGAGCAGATCTTCTCCAACCTCAAGGGCCAGAGCGACTATTACAACTACAATCAGCAGACTGTAGGCACCTTTTTTCGCGATGCCAAAGAGAACGGCTTTGCGGCCACGGTGCGCGACCGCCTCGACTGGGGCGGCATGCGCATGATGCCGACCGATATCGCCGACGTCTCCGGCTACAGCTTCCTGGTCAACGGCAAGGCCCCCGACGATAACTGGACCGGTTTGTTCGAGCCTGGCGAGCGGGTACGGTTGCGCTTCATCAACGGTTCGGCGATGAGCTATTTCGATGTGCGCATTCCCGGCCTGAAGATGACGGTGGTACAGGCCGACGGCAACAGCGTGCAGCCGGTCACGGTCGATGAGTTCCGCATCGCCGTGGCCGAGACCTACGACGTCATCGTGCAGCCGAAGGAGGATCGCGCTTTTTCGATCCTCGCCGAGTCGATCGACCGCTCCGGTTTCGCACGCGGCACCCTGGCGCCCCGGGAGGGCATGAAAGCCGACCTGCCGGCGCTGCGCGAACGGCCCCTGCTGACGATGGCCGATATGAGCATGGCCAGCATGGGCGGCATGGATCATGGCGCCATGGGTCATGGTGACATGGCCGGGATGGATCATTCCCGGATGATGGCAAGCGCGGAAGATTCGCAAATGGCGGAGATGGACCACTCGCAGATGCAAGGCATGGATCACTCCCAGATGGCGGGTATGGATCATTCCCAGATGAAGGGCATGGATCATTCCCAGATGGCGGGTATGGATCACTCGCAGATGAGTGCCGCCAACCCGCACAACAGCGACTATGCATCGGGCAGTGGCCTTACACCTTCGGCAGCCAATGGCGGCAAATTCCTGGTCTACGGTGACCTCAAGGCGATGACGCCGTTCGAGGATTACCGCGCGCCCGACCGCGAGATCGAACTGCGCCTGACCGGCAATATGGAACGCTATTTCTGGTCGATCAACGGCATCAAGTTCTCCGACGCCGAACCGATCCGGCTGACCCATGGCGAACGGGTCCGCATCAAGTTCGTCAACGACACCATGATGATGCACCCGATGCACCTGCACGGCATGTGGATGCAGCTCGACAAGGGCAATGGCCGCTTCAATCCCTTGAAGCATGTCGTCAACGTCGCACCCAACACCACCCTCACCGTGGATGTTCCAGTCGACGCCCTCGGCGAGTGGGCCTTTCATTGCCACCTGATGTACCACATGGCGTCGGGCATGTTCCGCAAGGTGATCGTCGAACCACCGGCCGCCCAGGCCACGGCACTCTAGGTAAGGACGTAAAGATGACAGTAAAGATGACAAGCCGGACAGCAGCACCGATCGCCCTGACGATACTGACGCTGGGCTTTTCCGGCATCGCTGGTGCTGCAGAAAAGGACGATGCGTTAAGGACCACGTTTTTACTCGATCGCCTTGAAGTCCGTGATCTCGATGGCGACGAAGAGGTGGGCTTCTGGGAAGGCCAGGTCAATGTCCGCGCCGATTATCAGGGACTGGCATTCAAGACCAGCGGAGAGCGCCCGTCAGGCGGGCCGACCGAAAGCTCCGAGTACCAGCTGTTGTACCAGCGTCTGGTTTCGGACTTCTTCGATGCCCAGTTCGGCATCCGCTATGACGATCAGCCGGGGCCGTCCCGCAGCTATGCGGTTGCCGGCCTTCAGGGCCTGGCGCCCCACTGGTTCGAAGTCGATGCCAACCTGTATCTCAGCGAAGACGGCGACCTGTCGGCCGCGCTCGAAGCCGAATACGACCTGCGGCTGACCCAGCGCCTGGTGCTGCAGCCGGCCGCGGAGCTCAATGTCGCCTTCAGCGACGACGAGGAGATTGGTGTCGGCTCTGGCGTGAGTTCGGCCGAACTGGGGCTGCGCCTGCGCTATGAATTGCACCGCAAGTTCGCGCCCTATGTCGGCATCAATTGGGAGAAGAAGTTCGGCGATACCGCTGATTTTGCCCGCGACGAGGGCGACGACACCGAATCGACTGCATACCTGCTGGGCGTTACCGCCTGGTTCTGAGTCGAAAGTCCGGGCCATTGGGCCCGGACGACATTTCCCGTGCACATCGCACCGATACGGTATTAGATGTGAACCGCCCAGGGTTCTCTGGAGACCGTTTGTGTCTGAGTAAGGCAGCCTCTCCTGATTCATTTAACTGGCGATAGTACTCCATTTCCCGCTCTGCCGGTGTAATGTTGCCAATATGCTTGAGCATGTTATGTTTTCCCAAGCGAAAAGTTGACCAATTTTGAGTAGGTAGCCGTTTTTGGCCGCATATTGCCACTTGCAGCAAGTGAAACTTGCGTTAGCAATTGGCCGCAGGCCGAGCAATGCAGACATGATCTGCAGGACAACTGGGGGTTACTACCGGCACAGAGCGGCCGCTGTAGTAGCACGCTATAAGGGCACCCAGACAAAGGGCGGTGGCTCCGCATCCAGCGCTGCCCATATATGGGTGTCGGGATTCGAAAAACTAATTTCGCTCTGCCACTTCGTCAGTCGACATGAACGGAAGCCTTTCCCAGACATCCAGGGCGGCACCATGATGCCAATGTCAGCGAAATCCTCTCCGCTGCCGCTGTTCAGCTGCTGCCGACCGATGTTTTGTCGAGATTCTGGAAGTAACGCTTCAGACGCTCCGCGACATCCATCACGTCCGGGCGCTCAAGGTTGCGCTGAGGAATCCAGAGGGCAATGTCCCGCTTTGGCAACAGGGTTTTGACGCTCAACACGTGATCGTCGTTGAGACGCTCGGAGAGCATGGTCAGGCGGTAAGGCAGCGTCACGACCACATTACTGCGCTGCAACAGCGATATCACCATATCGATCCCGCCGGTGAAGATCATCCGGGCCGGGCCGCTGAAACGTCCTGCATCGAGGGCTTCGAAGATTCCTGAGCTGGCGCCCGACGCGATCCAGGGCTGAGATTTCAACATCTCGGGCTCAATGGACGATTTACGGCCATAAAAGGGGAGTCGACGCCCGCGAAGATACGCATTTCGTCGTGGAAGATGATCTGCCGGGTCAGGTTGTCCTGTACCACGTCGATATTGGCTGGGGTCAGCACCAGATCCAGGTCACCTTCATGCAACTGCCTGATCAGGGTGGAAGCCGTTGCCGTGACAAAATGAAGTACCGAGCGGGTGTTCGTAATCGCTTCCGTAAAGAAGCCGTTGATCGCACCCAGGGCGATGAGAGGACCGGCACCGACACGGATCTCGCCGCCAAGCCCCTGTTGCCACTGCTCGATCAGAGTCGTGGTGTGCTCCGCATAGTCGCTGATCCGTTGACCGACTTCTGCAAGGCGGGCGCCTATTTCGGTCGGGCGTACACCACTGGACGTTCGCACCAGCACCGGCCCCCAACCTTGTGCTCAATGGTCTGAATCGCACGGGTCAGTGTGGGTTGGGTTACATTGAGTCGTTCAGCGGCCCGGCTGAGCGAGCCATGCTTCACGATTACAGCAAGTTGTTTGAGTAAGCGCGGATCCATCTATAAATTTTTGTATAGCCGTACCATAAAATGTAATTTCATTTATATCTCACGAAGGTTCTATGATCAACGTATCCAACAAGTCCAATTAAAACGATAAGAGGAATTGCACAGTGAACTTTCTCAAAAACACCGTCGCTGCAGGCATCCTGTCCTTAGCTGCCCTTGGTGCCCAGGCACAGTCCCTGGGCTTCGAGGGGGCGGCTCCGCTTCCCTGACCGGCATAGTGCCACAGTCGATGGCGCCCTACGCCGCCAGGGAGGGTGTCGACCTGCAGGTCGTGCTGGGACAGTCCCTGACCAAGTCGGTCATGAAGGTGGCCGCCGGCCGACTGGATCTTGCCGTTGCACCGCCGCCCGCCATCAGCGAAATGAAGGTCGGCACCGGCCCCTACAAGGGCAGCCCCGAACAGGCGAAAAAGCTGTCGGGCGACCTGCGGGCGCTGTTCGGCTTCTTCGCCAGCGCCATGCACGGCATCGTCTGGGCGGATTCCGGCATCGAAAGCTGGAAAGACCTCAAGGGCAAGCGTGTCTTCATCGGTCCGCCGGCGGGTTCTGCCGCAGGCCAGGCCGCCGGCATGATCGCGGAGGCCTCAGGCGGTCTGCAGGCCGGAAGCGACTATGAAGGCATCAAGCTGCCCTGGGGCGCGGCCGTTCAGGCGTTCCAGGATGGCCAGTTCGACGTGTACGTCGGTTTCTATCCGGTCGGCTCCCAGGCGCTCAACGAGCTGAGTCTGCAGCGCCCGATCCGGATTCTTTCGGTCAGCGACGAGGTCATCGCCTCCCCGGGCTGGGCCGATTACAGCCGCCAGCAGGTCACGGGTCTTGCGACCATTCCGGCCAACACCTATTCCGGCCAGGTCAACGCCGACCAGGCGATCAAGACCGGTACGACCCTGATGATGGTGGTCACCAACAGCAAGCTGGATGACGACACCGCCTACAAGGTCACCAAGGCGTTCTGGGACAACATCGACGCGATGAAGCAGGCCAACGCCCTGATGACGCCGATCGATGCCGCCGATCCCTTCACCGGCGTGAACGTGCCGCTGCATCCGGGTGCGGTGCGCTACTACCGGGAAAAAGGCATCGAGATCCCCGCCGATCTGATGTAACGGCTCCTTCGCTCGCGCGGATACGCCGGCCGGCATCCCCAAGGCTGCCGGCCAGATCCCACCTCAGCTTTCAGGTTCCACCATGCTTTCTACTCACTACTCTCGCTTCAGCTTTTTGGTCGGGCTGGTGATCGCGCTGATCGGTCTTGGCAATGTGCTGCCGACCTTCGACGTGCTGCCGCGCATCGGCCCCTTCGCGATCGAATGGTATCGGCCGCTGTTTTTCTGGTTCTGCATTCTGGCCTTCCTGAGCCACCGCCTGATCCGGCATCACCGCCCGCTCGACCTGCTGCTGTTCGCGGTCGTGGCGCTGGCGGCAGCCTATGTCAGCTGGGACAGCTACCACATCGGCCAGGTCCTGGTGGACGAGATTTACTTCTTCGGTCCGCGTGAAGGTATCACCGCCGCCTTTGCGGCCGCGTTGACGATCTTCATCTGCTGGAAACAGTGGGGTGCGCCGATTGCGATTCTCGGCATGATCGCCGTGCTTTACCTGGCCACGGGCCAGTACTGGCCCGGCGTCTTCGCGACGATTCCGGCCGATATCAGCGAAACGCTGGCCGCCAATCTCTGGTACAGCGCCGATCAGGGCATTCTCGGATCGATCATGGGCATCGTCCTGACCACGGTGCTGCCGTTCATCGTGCTGGGCGCCGTGCTCGAAGGCGCCGGTGCCGGCAGCTCCATGATCCGCATCGCCTTCTACTCGATGCGCCGCTTCCGCGGCGGCCCGGCCTACGCGGCCATTTCCGCGTCCGCACTGTTCGGTACCGTATCCGGCAGTGCCGTGGCAAACGTGGTCGGTACCGGGGTGGTCACCATTCCGATGATCCGTCGCCGGGGCTTTTCGGCCAACTTCGCCGGCGCCGTGGAAGCAGCGGCTTCGACCGGCGGGCAGATTCTGCCGCCGATCATGGGCGCGGCAGCGCTGGTGATGGCCGATATCGTCGGCGTCAGTTACCTCAGCGTCATCACCGCGGTGCTGTTACCGGCGCTGGCGTACTACGTCAGCCTGTTCATGTCGGTCTATTTCGAGGCCCAGCGCCTCAATATCAGCGCGACCGATGACGAGCAGATCGAGAAGCCGCAGACCCAGGACTGGCTGAACCTGATTCTGGTGTTCGGCCCGATCTTCCTTATCGTCTGGCTGCTGATCAGCGGCATGTCGCCAGCCGGCGCCTCGATCTCGGCGATCCTGCTGCTGTTCCCGCTGAGCCTGATCAACCCGACGATTCGCCAGAAACCGTTCAGGCTGCTGGAAGCCCTCTCGTCCGGCGGTCATACCGTCGCGCAGCTGATCATCGCGATCTCGATCGTCGGCATCGTCGTGGCGACGCTGGAAGCGACCGGCATCCCGTCCAAGCTGGCGGTACTGCTGACCGAGGCGGCGAGCTCGTCGCTGCTGATGGCACTTATCATCGCCGCCATAGGCTGCGTGGTACTGGGGATGGGCATGCCCACCCTGCCGGCCTACATCGCCATTATCAGCGTGATGGGCATCACGCTGCAGCAGCTGGGGCTGGACCTGCTGACCGCACACATGTTCGTGTTCTTCTTCGGCGTGGCGTCCGTCATCACGCCGCCCGTGGCGATCGCCGCCTACGCGGCCGCGTCGATTTCACAGGGCAGACCGATCGGAACGGCGGTCGAGAGCTCGCGCATCGGCGCACTGATCTTTCTGATCCCGTTCGCCTTCGCGCTGGATCCGGCACTGCTGCTCGGTGCCGCATCCGACGCCCCGCTGAATCCGCTGCACCTGGCGATGTCCATCACTGGCCTGCTGGCCGCCATCTACCTCGCCGCCAGTGCGCTGATCGGTTTCGACCGCTGCGAACTGGGCATACCGGAGCGGCTGGCCCTGTTCGCATTGGCGCTGGCGCTGCTGTCGCCCTTTGTTATCGCCAAGCTGGTGGCCCTGGTTATCGGCGGCCTGCTGGTGGCACGACGCATTCTGGCATCCAGGACAACCCCGGCGATCAAGGAGGTATGACATGAATCGCAGGCCCAATTTCGTACTGATAGTATCCGACCAGCAGCGTGCAGACTGGCTGGGATGTTACGGCCACCCGGTCCTCAACACCCCCCATATCGACCAGCTGGCGGCCCAGGGCATTCGTTTCGAGGAATTTCACACCGCATCGCCGGTGTGCATGCCCAACCGGGCGAGCATTCTTACCGGGCGCTATCCCAGCGTCCATGGCTTGCGTTACAACGGCTGCGCGCTCTCGAGTCGTGCCAACACCTTCGTCGAAGTGCTGCGCGCCTCGGGCTACCAGACTGCAGCGATCGGCAAGAGCCACCTGCAGCCGTTCACGTCCAACGATGCGCCTTTCGGCGATGCCCTGGCGAAAAAGTACCAGGGCCCGATCGCCGAGGCCTGGAAAGACGACTTTAAGCCCTACGTGCATGAAGAGCCGAGCCAGTACGAGTCGGACGAGCGCTACGACTTCCCGACACCCTACTACGGCTTCGATCATGTCGACATGGTCACCGACCACGGTGACAGGGCCGGCGGTCACTACCTGCAGTGGCTGCGCAAGCAGACACCTGACTGGGAGCGCTTTCGCGACCCGAAGGAGCAGTTCGAGCACGGTTACACCTGCCCCCAGGCGAAGAAGACCAAGCTTCCCGAGGAGCTCTACCCGACCCGCTACATCGAGAACCAGGCCGTGGAGTGGATCAATGAACAGACGGACGCGGAGCAGCCGTTCTTTCTGTTCGTCTCCTTCCCGGACCCCCATCACCCGTTCAACCCGCCCGGGAAATACTGGGACCGATACCAGCCCGAGCAATTCGAACTGGACGTCAGAGCCGAGGACCTGACGATACCGGTTCCGCTGGTCGAGTTCGCCCGCCAGCGGCTGGCGAAAGGCGAATACCCGGATACACCCCAGGAAGCCTTCGCCGCCACCGAGCGGCACTGCAAGGAGGCCATGGCGCTTACCGGCGGCATGATCGACATGATCGACGACGCCGTGGGCAGCATCACGGCCGCCCTCAGGGAACGCGGGCTCGACGACAACACCGTGGTCATCTATACCGCCGACCACGGGGATTATCTGGGCGACGCCAACATGCTGCTCAAGGGCCCCTGGATGCGCAAATCGATCCACCGCGTACCTTTTATCTGGCGCGACCCCGCGGCAACGGCCGGACTGGTCAGCGATCATCTTGGCAGCGCCATCGATATCGGCCCGACGATCATGGCCCGCGCCGGCATCGATCCCTATTTCGGCATTCAGGGACGCGACCTGTTGGCCGACGTGGCTGCCGGAGACGGCCGGGCGCAACTGCTGATAGAGCACAACGACAATGTGCCGCGCTTGGGACTGAAACGGGCATCCCGCAGTCGCACCCTGTACAGCCACGACTGGCGCCTGACGCTGTACCCGGGAGAGGAATGGGGCGAACTGTACGACACCCAGTCAGACCCGTTGCACCTGCATAACCTGTGGTTCGATCCAGACTACAGCCGCAAGAAAGGCGAACTGATGGAACAGCTGGCGCTGGAAATCACCGCGACCATGGACGAAAGCCCGCGCGCCATTCGCAGGGCCTGAGGCACAGCCCACGCCGGCAGGGCCCGGACAGCGGCTCCGGGCCCTGCCAACGAGAGACTACGTCTGCCCCGCCTGTTCGCAGGCTCACTCCACCCCGGTCGAGTGCCGCTCCGCCGTTTGTAACGTTCTGCCGGCAAAGGTTTCGGCATAGCGCCCGAAAGGCGATGCGCACCGGCGTCCGGGAAGCTCCCAGCCGTTCGGAGGTCGGAATCTCGGCCAGTCGCTCGCCCGCGGCCAGCTCACCGGACATGATCATCTGTCGCAATGTGCTCGGCACAGGCTGCCCCGCTTTGCTCATATCAAACCCTCAAGCCCCGAGAGCTGTTAATTCATCGGGCCCCCTTAGCTCCAGTCATCACACCTTTGGATCCAGTCGCTCTCGCCCGGTACAACCGACTGTACTCCTGGCGGATGGCGGCGGCGCCCCGCACCTTCAAATCCTGAATAAATTGCCATAAATCGCAACAAACAGGCCCGTATATAACCACTAAAGACCAATGTGGCATTTTCTTATAACCATAAAATGGATCCAATATTGAATAAAAAGCTTGATATGAATCAAGATCACCCTAAAATTGGATCCAAACTAGAACAAACACCCAGAGGAGCCTCAAATGTTTCTGAAGAACACCTGGTATGTCGGCTGCACCCCGAACGAATTCGCAGACAAACCGCTGGGCCGCCAGATCTGCGGCGAGAAGATGGTTTTCTACCGTGGCCCGGAAGGCCGTGCAGCGGCCGTTGAAGATTTCTGCCCGCACCGCGGCGCTCCCCTTTCTCTGGGCTACGTCGAAGACGGCCTGCTGGTCTGCGGTTATCACGGCCTGAAAATGGGCAACGACGGCAAGACCGCCGAGATGCCCGGCCAGCGCGTTCGGGGTTTTCCGTGCATCAAGAACTATCCGGTGGTGGAGCGCTACGGCTTCGTCTGGGTCTGGCCCGGCGATGCATCCAAGGCCGATCCCGAGCAGATTCCGGTACCGGAGTGGGCCGACAACCCGGACTGGGCCTACGGCGGCGGACTCTACCATATCAACTGCGACTACCGCCTGATGATCGACAACCTCATGGACCTTACCCATGAGACCTACGTTCACTCCACCAGCATCGGCCAGCCCGAGATCGACGAGGCGCCGGTCGCCACCGAGGTGAACGGCGAAGAGGTGATCACCAGCCGCTATATGGATAACATCACGGCGCCGCCGTTCTGGCGCATGGCCCTGAAAGCGAACCACCTGGCCGATGACGTACCGGTGGACCGCTGGCAGATCTGCCGTTTCACGCCGCCGAGCCACGTCATGATCGAAGTCGGTGTCGCCCATGCCGGTCACGGCGGTTACGACGCCCCGGACGAGTACAAGGCGGCCAGCACCGTGGTGGACTTCATCACCCCCGAAACCGAGACCAGCCATTGGTATTTCTGGGGCATGGCCCGCAAATTCAAGCCGGAAGATACCAACCTCACGGCCCAGATCCGCGAAGGCCAGGGCAAAATCTTCGGCGAAGACCTGGATATGCTCGAACAGCAGCAGCAGAACCTGCTCGACTATCCCGAGCGCAAGCTGCTGAAACTGAATATCGATGCCGGTGGCGTCCAGTCACGCCGCATCCTGGATCGGCTCCTCAAGGCGGAACAGGAACAGAACGAGGCCGCGGCCCGCGGCAACTGACCCCGAACAGGAGACCTGACCATGATCGAAGTCGAAGTAATTTCCAAGACCCTCGACGCCGAGGACATCTTCCGGTTCGAATTGGCACGTCCCGACGGCGCCGCGCTGCCAGCTTTCGGCGCCGGCGCCCATATCGACGTCCATTTGCCGAACGGCCTGGTACGCCAGTATTCGCTGTGCAACCACCCGGAGGAGAGCCACCGTTACGAGATCGGCGTGCTGAAAGATCCATCCTCCCGCGGCGGCTCGGCAGCGATGCACGAGCAGGTACAGGCCGGCGACCGGCTGCAGATCAGCGAGCCGCGCAATCATTTCCCGCTGGCCCACGAGGCCGCGCGCAGCCTGCTGTTCGCCGGCGGTATCGGGGTCACGCCGATTCTGTGCATGGCCGAGCGGCTGGCCCACAGCGGCGGCGAGTTCGAAATGCACTACTGCACGCGCACCGAAAGCCGCACGGCCTTCCGCCAGCGCATCGCCGACAGCGACTTCGCCAAGCGGGTACAGTTCCATTTCGATGACGGCGACCCGACACAGATACTGGATGCGGCCAGCCTGCTGGCCCGCCCGGAAACCGGCACCCATCTCTATGTCTGCGGCCCCAAGGGTTTCATGGATCACGTACTGGACACCGCCAAGCGCCTCGGCTGGCCGGCGGACCAGGTGCATCGGGAATATTTCGCGGCGGCGCCGATCAATCACGACGCCGACGCTGCCTTCGAGATCCAGCTTGGCAGCAGCGGCCAGATACTCGAGGTTCCGGCCGACAAGAGCGCGCTGCAGGTACTGCTGGAACAGGATATCGACATTCCCTATTCCTGCGAAGACGGCGTCTGCGGTACCTGCCTCACCCGGGTACTGGAGGGGGAACCGGATCACCGCGACCTGTTCATGGAACCCGCCGAGCATGCTGCGAACGACCAGTTCACGCCCTGCTGCTCGCGGTCAAAGAGTAAACGTCTGGTGCTGGATATCTAAGCTGCGGCGCCTGAGCGCACCGTCACTCAGGCATCCTGCAATGCTTGCTCGATGGTGACGCGGATGTTTTCGACCAGCTCCCGGAACTTGCAGTCCCGGCGGTGCCAGAGGTAGATATCGCGCCGGCCGAAGTCGGCGTCGACGGGTAACCGCCGAATCCCGTAATCCCGCTGCGCCAAAGCGGTCAGCCGCACCGGCATCAGGCTGAGGTAGCGTCCCGTCATCATCGAATTCAAGCAGATCATTACATCGCCGCTGAGCGCGATCGCGGTGTTGAAGCGCTGAACGCCGGCGCGCTGCAACAGCTCGACCGGCGACTCGCCGAAAAAGGCGTAGGTCGCCAGATTGATCCAGTCATAACCGTCGAGGTCGGAAACTTCCACCCTGTCGGCACCCGCCAGCGGATGTGACGCCGAGGCGAACACCGCCAGCTCGTCCTCGAACAGGCGCACGCGCTCGAGCTCGGGCCGCGCCGTCGGCACCTCCGGACCTATGACCAGATCCAGCTGGCCGCGATTGAGCTGATCGAGCGAACGCGACGGCGTTTCGACCTGCACCACCACCGACAGCTGCTGCATCTGTGACTGGAGACTCTCGGTCACCCGGTGCATGAGCAGCGATGCCACCATAGGACCGACGCTGATGCGCATCTCCGACTGCATGCCTAGACGGTGGCGCACGGCTATCTGCTGCGCGGCCCAGAGCGCATCGCCGATCACCCGCCCCTCGCGCGCCAGCGCCTCGCCCAGTTCGGTCTGGCGCACGCCGTGACGGCTGCGGCTGAACAGGCTGGCGCCGGCCTGCATTTCCAGCGTCTGCATGTTCTTCGTGAGCGTCGGCTGCGTGACGTTGAGCTGCTGCGCCGCCAGGTTGATCGAGCCACAGTCGAGAATCGTTGCCAGTTGAATCAAATGCTTGGGTTCCATCGCTACGCGCCTGCTCTTGTATTCATTTTTTTATGTTTAAAACCTTAAAAAGTCATTATACGAATTGGATCCAGTAATGCACACTGGCAATCACGACATCGCACCATACAAACAATCAAGAGGTCGTCATGAAAAAAATAATCGCCGTTATCGGCACACTCTGCACACTTCACCTGACACCCACCAGCGCCGAAACCCTGCGTCTGGATGCCGGCGGCGCCTCTTCGGTCACCGGGATACTGCCGCAGGCAATCGCCCAGTACACCGCCAGGGAAGACATCAACCTCGAGGTCATTCTGGGACAGACCCTGACCAAGTCGATCATGAAAGTCGGTGCAAACCGGCTCGATGCATCCCTGGTGCCGCCTCCGGCATTCAGCGCCATGCGCAACGGCACCGGCCCCTACGCCGAACAGGCCGAAGCGGCCAGGAAGCTGGCCGGCGAGGTCCGCGCCCTCACGGGGCTCCCCGGCAGCACCTACCACGCCATCGCCTGGGCCGATTCCGGCATCGAGGACTGGGATGACGTGCGCGGCAAACGCGTCTTCGTCGGACCACCGGCCGGCGCCGCCAACATGCAGATCATCGGCATGATCGAAGTGGCGTCGGGACTGAAGCCCGAAAGCGACTACGAGGCCATCCGCGCGCCCTGGAATATCGCCATCCAGGGATTCCAGGACGGCCAGTACGACGTGCTGGTCACCAGCGCGCCCATCGGGCAGCAGTCGATCAACGAACTGAGCCTGCAGCGCGAGATCCGCATTCTCGGTATTCCCAAAAGCGTTACCGGCACCGATCAGTGGCGCGAATACAAAGACAAGGCCTACATGACCAGCTCGGTGATTCCGGCCAACACCTACGCCGGCCAGGTCAACGGCGACCAGAACATCCTGACCGGGTCGAATATCATGTACCTGGCGGTCAACCGCAACATGGCTGACGACGTCGCCTACCGCTTCACCAAGGCGTACTGGCAGAACATCGATGCCATCAAGGCATCCAACGCACTGCTCGGCGACACCAACACCGCAGACCCCTTCGCCGGCGTCAATGCACCGCTGCACCCCGGCGCGGTCAAGTACTACCGCGAAGCCGGGATCGAGATCCCGCAGCAGCTGCTGACCGACCGGTAACCCGGTCGGCACTTAAGCTCGACGACCTGTGAAGGCGTCTGCAGCCGGGGCCCGACGGGCCCCGGCGAATCCCACGCGCAACCGAGAATTCCCATGTCCAATCGCATCAACAAACTGCAGTACCTGATCTGGGTGCTGGGGGGCCTGCTGGCCTTTTTGGGCCTGGCCAACGTCATGCCGGGTTATGCCTCCATACCCCGCATCGGCCCGTTCGAGCTCGAATGGTTCCGGCCACTGTTTTTCTTCCTCTGCGTCGCCATCGCGATCGTCTTCGGCTGGCAGCGCAACCTGACCACCGGAAGGCCGCTGCCGGTCTGGCGCATCCTGCTGGATCTGATCGCGCTGGTACTGGTCGCCTACTGCTGCGTGCGCTACTACCAGGTCGGCATGCAGATGATCCGATCCATCGTCTTCTTCGATGCCGCCGATGCCCTGGTCGCCGTCGCCGCCGTGGCCGTGACCACCTTGCTGTGCTGGCGCCTCTGGGGCGCGCCCATCGCCATCATCGGCCTGCTGGCGTTCGCCTACCTCAGCACCGGCGACTACTGGCC
Source organism: Marinobacterium aestuariivivens (assembly GCF_042661465.1). Classification (NCBI taxonomy): domain Bacteria; kingdom Pseudomonadati; phylum Pseudomonadota; class Gammaproteobacteria; order Oceanospirillales; family Oceanospirillaceae; genus Marinobacterium; species Marinobacterium aestuariivivens. The sequence continues at coordinate 5,286,956 of NZ_JBHSWE010000001.1, forward strand.
CGGCATACTCAGGACGTCCGGCGGCAACCTGGTCGACGGCCTTGCCGAGAACCTCTGGTTCGGCGCCGACAACGGCCTGATGGGCAGTATTTTCGGCATCATTCTCAGCACCGTACTGCCGTTCATCATTCTCGGCTCGGTACTCGAAGGCTGCGGTGCCGGCGATTCCATGATCCGTATTTCCTTCGCGCTGATGCATCGTTTCCGGGGTGGCCCCGCCTACTCCGCCATTATCGCCTCCGGCATGTTCGGTACCGTCTCCGGTAGCGCGGTCGCCAACGTCGTGGGTACCGGCGTCGTCACCATCCCGATGATCCGCAAGCGCGGCTTCTCCGGCAACTTCGCCGGCGCCCTCGAGGCGACCGCCTCGGCCGGCGGGCAGATTCTGCCGCCGATCATGGGCGCGGCGGCGCTGGTGATGGCGGACTATGTCGGCGTCAGCTATCTGACCATCATCATCGCGGTGCTGATTCCCGCGCTCGCCTATTACGCCAGTCTGTTCCTGGCGGTCTACTTCGAGGCGCGCAAGCTCGGCGTCGAAGCCAATGATCAGGAGATGCCAGAACCGATAACGCGCCAGGACTGGATCAACCTGTCGCTGATCGTCGCGCCGCTGGCCATCATCGTGACGCTGCTGATTCAGGGCGCCTCTCCCGCGGGCGCCTCGATCACCGCGATCTTCGCGCTGCTGCCGCTGAGCCTGATCAACCCGCAGATCCTGCGCCAGCCGTACCGCCTGCTGGGCGCCCTGGCCGAAGGCGGCATCACGGTCGCACGTCTGAGCATCGCCATCGCCATCGTCGGCATCATCGTCGCGTCGATGTCGTCCACCGGCATTCCGACCAAGTTCGCCGTGCTGCTGTCGGGCGCCTCGGAATATTCGCTGCTGGCGGCGCTGCTGATCACGGCGATCGGCTGCATCGTGCTGGGCATGGGCATGCCGACACTGCCGGCCTATATCGCCATCATCGTCGTCATGGGCCCCACCCTGCAGGCGTTCGGGCTGGAGATGATCACCGCGCACATGTTCGTGTTCTTCTTCGGCGTCGCTTCGGTCATTACGCCGCCGGTCGCCATCGCCGCCTTCGCCGCCGCGTCGATCTCCCAGGGCTCGCCGATGGCAACGGCGCTGGTCAGCACCCGTATCGCGGCGATGCTGTTCCTGATCCCGTTCGCGTTCGTTTACAACCCGCTGATGCTCACGGTGCCCGAGGCCGGCGGCGTATTCAGCCTGGGGGCCTATCTGTGGATGCTGGCGCAACTGGCGCTGGCGCTCTATCTGGCCGGCAGCGCCCTGGCGCGCTTCGATCAGCACTCGCTGGGAACGCTGTCGAGCCTGTTGCGGCTGGCGCTGGCGATAGTGCTGTTGTCTCCCTTTCAGTTGCCGAGCCTGGCCGCTGCCGCCCTGGGTCTCGGCGTGCTGATTCTGCACCGCATCAATCAAGTCAAACCTCAAGAGGCGCTTAGCTGATGTCCGCCAAGAACATCCTGTTTATCATGATCGACCAGCTGCGTTGGGACGCCCTGTCCTGCTACGGCAACCCGGTGGTCGAGACTCCCAATATCGACCGGCTGGCAGCACGGGGCGTACGTTTCACCAACGCCTACACCCAGGGTACCAGCTGCGGCAACGCGCGGGCCTCGATCTACACCGGACGCCACGTGCGCTCCCACGGCGCGACTTGGAACGACTGGCCCTTCCGGCTCGACGAGTGGACCCTGGCCGATTACATGCAGGCACAAGGACGCCGGGTGGTGCTGCTGGGCAAGACCCACATGAAACCGGACCGCGAGGGCATGGATCGTCTGGGTATCGACCCGGAGTCGGACCAGGGGCGCGCCCTGGCCAACGCCGGCTTCGTCGAGGGCGAGCACGACGACGGCATCCATCCGGAGGGGCCGGCGGGTCCCTACTCGAGCCGTGAACCGCGCTACAACGACTACCTGCGCGAGCAGGGCTTTACCGGCCGCAACCCCTGGCTCGAATGGGCCAACGCCGCCGAGGGCGAGGATGGTACCCCGCTGTCCGGTTTCTACATGGAAAACGCGCACCGCCCGGCCCGGATACCGGCCGAACATTCGGAAAGCGCCTACCTGACCGGCCGCGCGATCGAGACCATCGAGGCGCTCGGCGATACGCCCTGGTGCCTGCACCTGTCATACATCAAGCCGCACTGGCCCTACCGGCGCCGGCGCCCTATCACGACCTGTACCGCGGCTGCGAACTGCCGCCGCCGGTACGCTCGGAGCGGGAACTCGAGAACCCGCACCCGCTGCTACAGGCGTACATGCAGCTGGGCGTCGCCCGCACCTTCCAGGACGTCGACAAGCGCAATCACGTGCTGCCGGCGTACTACGGCTTGATCAGAGAGCTGGACGACCAGCTCGGCCGGCTGTTCGCGTACCTCGAGCGCAGCGGTCAGGCCGAACACACCCTGATCGCGCTGACCGCCGACCACGGCGACTACTTCGGCGATCACTGGCTCGGCGAGAAGGACCTGTTCCACCAGCCGTCGGTGAAGATTCCGCTGATCATCCATGACCCCGCCACCGCCGCCGACGGCACCCGCGGCAAGACCTGCGACGCCCTGACCGGCGCCATCGACCTGCTGCCGACTTTCATCGAGTCGCTTGGCGGCACACCGCCGGAGCACAGGCTGGAAGGTCATTCGCTGCGGCCCTGGCTGCACGGCGAAGCAGAGGCACCCGCGCGAGCGGTGATCTTTTCCGAAGGCGACTACGGACGCCTGCCGGTGGCGCAGCAACTCGGCGTCGACCCGCTGAAAGCCCGCACGACGATGGCATTCGACGGCCGCTACAAGCTGGTCCACTGCCTCGGCCTGCCGGACATGCTGTTCGACCTGCAAAACGATCCGAACGAGTTCGTCGACCTGGGCCGGGATCCCGGATACGCGGCGATCCGCGCACAACTGCGCGGACAGATGCTCGACTGGAGCACCGGTCTGCGCAACCGCTCCACCGTCAGCCGGGAGAAAGAGCGATCGCTGACCGGGCTGTCCCGTCGCAAGGGCATCCTCGTCGGGGTCTGGTCCGGCAGCGAGCTGACGGACGATGTGCGCCCGCCGGCGGAAGTCGGAGTGTTCTGACCATCCCGCAGCGAATGAACGACCGAATACCGCTGCCCGGAAAGATGCATGACCAATCCCCGTGCATCACTCCGTGGTCACACAAGAGGCAACCCAACCCAACCCAACAAAAATACCAACAACAATACCAACAAGAAGCGGAGACTATGCTCGATGACTTACATCAAACCGACCCGACAGAACAGCACCCAGTCCGTAAACCGACTGCAACCGCGCCTCCTGGCCTCGGTGATTGCAGCAACCTGGCGACGGCGGCTGCCCAGGCCAGCGCCGAAACGGAACAGGGCTTTGCGCTCGAAGTCGGATTAGGTGCCCATGCCGGCGTCTCGTCGGTCGACTACAGCGACAGCACGGCACCAAACCCGGACAAGGAAGAGATCAACAGCGGTCTGCCTTATTACTACACCGCGACCACCACGCTGGACCCGATCTACAACTTCCTCAGTGATCGCCACGGACAGTTCCAGCTGAAGCTGCACAGCGCCATTCAACTGGACGACGCCTGGCTCGATGACGACCAGATCGACGAACTGTCGATCGAACTCAAGAGCGACCGCTACGGCAACGTCTATCTCGGCGAGGATGACGGTGCCGCCGACCGGCTGAAGCCGAAACAGTCGGGCCGCGTCGGCATTGCCGTCGGCCACGGTGCCTTTACCGGCATCATTCCCTGGTGGGGCAACCTGCCCTTCGCCGGCGGTACCATCCGTGAGGGAGGAAACCCTTACAACTGGGACTGGCCCAACGGCATCGTCGGCGGCGACTGGCGCGCCTTTTCAAGGGACACCTCGGATGCCATCAAGATCGGATACGAGTCTCCCGCCTGGAATGGCTTCCTGTTCGGCGCCTCGATCAACCTGCAGGATACCTACGCCGGATTTGACGGGTTCCGCGGCAGCATCGCGGACGAGCAGGACAGCTGGAGCGATCTCGGGCTCAAGGATGACGAGTACGAGCTGGCGCTGCAGTGGAATGGCAAAACGTCGGCAGGCTATGCGCTGAGTGCCGGTATTACCCATACGTCCACGCAGATCATTAATGAAGACATGCTGCAGGAGAACACCGATGTCGGATTCAAGATCGGCAAAAAGCTCGATTCCGGCGCGCTGATCAGCGGCAGCGCCTACTACGCCTACGAGGATTACAACAACGACAAGGCGGACATCCACGTCGATGATGAGCAGGTCCACGTCGGCTTCGACTGGTCGAAGGGTAAATGGAAAGTCGGCGTGAACTACACCCAGGCCTGGGATTCATACAACCCGGCCGGGACGGTACAGCTCGGCGGTGGCGGTAACGAAGGCTACAGCATCGGCGCCAACTACCAGCTTGCCAAGGGGTTGACCCTCGGCGGCGGCATTCTCTACGCCGAGAACGACAACGGCGAAGAGGCCACCGAGGTGGGCATGAACCTGACCTACCGTTTCAAGACAGTCCTGTTCTGACAGGGTCTTGACCACTTAGTCCACCCGGCGCCCTCAGGTCGCGACCTGAGGGCGCACCGTTATCAGGAAGGAATCCATGAAGTCTCTGTTGTTACTGCCGGGCCTGCTCTGTGACGATGCGGTCTGGCGCGACCAGGTCGCGTCCCTCGGCGACTGGCGCTGCCTGGTGCCGGACTACGGGCTGGCCGACTCGATCGAGGACATGGCCGCGCGCGCCCTCGACAAGGCTCCGGAGCGCTTTGTACTGGCCGGCCATTCGATGGGCGGACGGGTGGCGCTGGAAATCTATCGCCAGGCCCCGGAGCGGGTCTGCCAGCTGATTCTGCTGGATACCGGCTACGCCGGCCGTCCCGCAGGAGATGCCGGCGAGCATGAAAAAGCGGCCGGCTGGCGCTGCTGCAGCAGGCCAGGGAGGCCGGCATGCGCGCCATGGGCCGGACCTGGCTGGCGGGCATGGTGCATCCGTCCCGCCTCGACGACTCGGAGCTCGTCAACGACATCCTGGCGATGATCGAGCGCAAGACGCCCGAAATCTTCGCCGCCCAGATCGTGGCCCTGCTCCACAGGCCCGACGCCACCGCGCAGCTTGGCGAGATCGACTGCCCGACGCTGCTGCTGTGCGGCCGGGAAGACTGCTGGAGTCCGCTGGCGCGCCACGAGGAAATGGCGAGTCTGATACCGGGCAGCCGCCTGGAAGTAATCGAAGACGCCGGTCACATGAGCACCATGGAACGGCCGCAGGCCGTGACATCGGCGATCCGCGACTGGCTGGAGGCACAAGCATGACATTGCCGACCCCGGAGCAGCAGGAAGCCTGCAAACGGCTGGTGCTGGAGGCGGCGTTTCGCGCCGACCAGCAGGACTACGCAGGACTGGCGGCGCTGTTCGCCGAAGACGCGCAGCTGTACCGCCCGAGCGCGCCCCGGACACCGCTGAAGGGCCGTAACGCCATTCTGAACAGCTACCTCGACCGACCGACGACCCGAATCACGCGCCATCTGTGCAGCAACTTCCGCTTTAGCCTGGAATCGGCCGACTGCGTACGGGTCCGCTGTTACGTTCAGCTGTACGCCTCGAGCGGCCCCACCGAACCCGGCGACCCTTTCGGCGCCCCATTGGACGGCAAGGTACTGATCGGCGAGCTCGACGATCTCTGCCGAAACGGCAGCGACGGCTGGCGCCTCGCCGAACGTCGCGCCTGTTTTGTTCTGTACGGCGAATGACACTGGGAGAATTCAACAATGTCAGATAATCGGGACCGCTGGGGCATCCCCGGCACCTACGTATTCGACTTGCAGCTGTCCCGACGGGGATACGCCATCAACAAAATGTGCCACTCGCTGAGGCTTGCGGAAAACCGCGACCTCTATCTCGCCGACGAGGACGCCTACATGACCCGCTTCGGGCTCGACGCCGAACAGAAGCAGGCGGTGCGCGAGCGCAACTGGCTGCGCCTGACGCAGCTGGGCGGCAACCTGTTTTTCTTCCTCAAGCTCGGCGCCACCCTCGGCCACGGCCTATACCCGATCGGCGCCCAGATGCGCGGCGAAAGCTTCGAGGACTTCATGAAAACCCGCAACGTTCCAGGAGCGACCTGATGGCCAGGATAGTCGCCGGTATCGGCTCTTCCCACGTCCCCTCCATCGGCCGGGCCTACGATCAGCAGAATCAGGCGGACCCCGCCTGGCAACCGCTGTTCGACGGCTATGAGCCGGTCAAGCGCTGGCTCGCCGAAGAGGTCAAGGCGGACGTCGTTATCCTGGTCTACAACGACCACGGCACCGAGTTTTTCCTCGATCGTTATCCGAGCTTCGCGCTGGGCGTCGCCGAAAGTTACAGGGTCGCGGACGAGGGCTACGGCCGGAGACCCCTGCCCGACTTCCCGGGCGCACCGGATTTCTCCGAACACCTCGCCAACTCGCTGGTCGCCGACGAATTCGACCTGACGCTGTGCCAGGAAATGGACCTGGACCACGGATTCCTGACCGCGATGCCGCTGCTCTGGTCGCACGATGACGACAGCTGGCCGGTACAGGTGGTGCCCCTGCTGGTCAACGTAATCCAACATCCCATGCCCAGCGGCAGGCGCTGCTACAAGCTCGGACAGGCGCTGCGCCGGGCCATCGAAGCCTACCCTGAGGACCTGCGCGTTGCCGTCGTGGGTACCGGCGGCCTGTCGCACCAGCTCAATGGCGAACGCTTCGGCTTCATCAACGAGGAGTGGGACCGCCAGTGGCTGCAGGACATTCAGCAGCGACCGGAAACACTGGCGGACCTGTCGCACCGCGAGGTCATGACCGCCGCCGGCGCCGAGGGCGGCGAAGTCATTATGTGGCTGGTGATGCGCGGCGCCATGGCGCCACAGGTACGCGAGGTACACCAGTTCTACTACGCCCCGATGACCACCGGCATCGGCCTGCTGGCGCTGGAAGACGCCTGCTGAGAACAAGTCTCAAGCAGCCTCCGGGACCTGTTCGCAGATTCCCCGGAGCAAAAAAAGGAGAACAACATGAGTGCATCCACAGAAAACCGCGGTGTCGTCTACAAGGGGCCGGGAGAGGTCGCTGTCGAGTCGATCCCCTATCCGGAACTCGCCATCGGCAATCGCAAATGCGACCACGGCGTTATTCTGAAAGTCGTTACCACCAACATCTGCGGCAGTGACCAGCACATGGTTCGCGGCCGCACCACGGCGCAGTCCGGTCTGGTACTGGGTCACGAAATCACCGGCCTGGTCGTCGAAGCGGGCCGCGATGTCGAGTTCATCAAGCCCGGCGACCTGGTCTCCGTGCCGTTCAACATTGCCTGCGGCCGCTGCCGCAACTGCAAGGAAGGCAAAACCGGCATCTGCCTGAATGTGAACCCGGCACGCCCCGGCGCCGCCTACGGTTACGTCGATATGGGTGGCTGGGTCGGCGGCCAGACCGAATACGTCATGGTCCCCTACGCCGATTTCAACCTGCTGAAGTTCCCGGATGCCGATCAGGCAATGGAAAAGATTAAGGACCTGACCCTGCTGTCCGACATTTTCCCGACCGGTTTCCACGGCTGCGTCACCGCCGGTGTCGGCCCGGGCTCCACCGTCTACATCGCCGGCGCAGGCCCGGTTGGCCTGGCGGCCGCCATTTCCGCCCAGCTGCTGGGTGCCGCCTGCGTTATCGTCGGCGACATGATCGAAGACCGCCTGGCCCAGGCCCGCAGCTTCGGTTGCGAAACCATCGACCTGACCCGGGAAGGCGACATGGCCGACAAGATCGAGGCGATCCTCGGCGAGCGCGAAGTTGACGCCTTCGTAGACTGCGTCGGTTTCGAAGCCCACGCCTGCGGCTGCAACCATGGCAAGGAAGCGCCGGCCACCGTACTGAACTCGGCGATGTCCGTAACCCGCGCCGGCGGCCAGATCGGCATCCCGGGCCTGTACGTGACCGAAGACCCGGGTGCGGTCGACGACGCCGCCAGGCACGGGAGCTTAAGCATGCGCTTCGGCCTCGGCTGGGCCAAGTCCCACAGCTTCCACACCGGCCAGTGCCCGGTGATGAAGTACCACCGTCCGCTGATGCAGGCGATCCTGTTCGAGAAGGTGAAGATCGCCGACGCGGTCAACGTCCAGGTCATCAGCCTCGACGAGGCGCCCAAGGGCTACGCCGACTTCGACGGCGGCGCGGCGAAGAAATTCGTCATCGACCCGCACGGCACCGTCGCCGCCTGACCCCTCCGGCGACAGGGCGATCCCCGGTCCTGTCGCCACCCCGCCCGACCACCGCAACCAGCCCGGTAGCGGCACAATGCAGATCGCTTCCTGGGCCATGGAAAGCCAGCAGCAGGATTGGCAGTGGATACAGAAGCGCTTCGAGAAACTGGATCTGCACCGAAAAAGAGCCGAACGGGTTGAATATCTGGACCTGTGAAGTAACGGGGCCGCGCAAGTCACGTCGCTTGCATGGATATCTATTGCAGGACTCGAGTAATCTGTTCGATGAGATTCCGCCAAATAATCCCTACCTGACAGTTAACGAAGTCTGAGCGTCAGCTAGCAGCACCTATGTATAGCTTTACATAGCGGCACTTAGCGGCCGCTGCTGTAGTGCAACAACTAGCCTTCACACCGCTTACCTACTGCCCGAAAGCAGGTGAGCCAAATCAGTGGTAATGTGACCGTATTTCATACCGATAGGCCTTGATAGAAGCTTAGCCCAGTTCTGCTGCTCCGGGTCTTAGGACTCGGAACGTGAGCGACTACACAGCCGTCTGCTGTCGTCCAAGCGGTGCCAGAATCCAAAGCTGAGAACGGCCCAATCAAATATCACGGGAATTGATACCGGAACCAGGAAGCACGGTCTGAGTACTTCCTGCGCTCAAAAGCCGGCAGTTTACATGTAGAGTGTTTTAAGATCCGAGGCGGATATTCACATACCTGACCGAATAGTTAGGAGTCCGCACCTGGCCGTTCGGTGGCAGTCGTACATGAACGTTCGAAGCGCTGCCCTTCCCCACAGCTGCAAGTGGAATACATACCTCAGGGCTCCAGGACTTGGGATTCCAAGTAGCAGCGGACGGCACAATGCGGCCCTCGATTCGGCACATCAATAACGTGCTACCTGTTCTTCGGATGAGCGAGAGTCGTGCACCGTCACATCGCCAGCAAAAGCGATCTCGACGGGTCGTATCGCAATCAGCCGTTCCGTACTGGGAGATTATCCGTTCTGCAAGATCCGTCTTGTTTCAACAAGCCGACCGGAATCGATAGACTGGTGAGTGTATCGACCCGGCTTTACCGGAACCTCCAACCTCTCAAGGTTTGGAGTCTCCGGCAAAGCCGGGTCGATTCAAAATGACTATTTCTGCGACCGCATGCACGTTGTCTGGTATGACATGGTCTATCCACACCTTGGGATAGCCGATTTCGTTCAGCGCCGTGGAAATCGTGCCGCGGATGCCATGGCCGGTGAGACGATCTTCATAGCCCATCCGACGCAAGGCACCGTTCAGCGTATTTTCGCTGATGGGCTTCTTCGGATCGCTACGCTGCGCAAGGAGATAGCGCTGGGCCGGCTTGACCTCGTCCAGCAGGTAGCGAACGACCTCGACAGCCTGAATAGACAGCGGCACGATGTAGGGCGGCAGGTCCTGCGGTCGCCTGCCGGCTTTACGCATGTTGTTCTGTACCTGCTTGACGTTCTGTGGCGGGATAAGCCATAACCCCCGCTCCAGGTCGAATTGATCGGGCGTGGCCGAGTGCAACTCGCCGGTCCGCACGCCCGTCAACAGCAACAACCGGATGCCGAGCTGGGTTTGCAATCAGATCGGAGAGTGCCATCTCATAGCTCCTAAGCTGAGACTTAGGCTCTATGCTCGTCACGGCTCCCGCCCGAACCCAGCAACAATCCGGAACTGACACCACCCCTTTAGTTTGGCCTCAATTCTGGCCTCAAAAAGGCTGGCCGTCGGTGGTTTTCAGCAGACTTCGCTGGAACGAAAAAGGGGCTTTCGCCCCTTCTTTCAACGACTTACAGACTTCAGTGGACGTCTGTAGATCAAAATTTGGAGCGGGAAACGAGACTCAACCGGCCGGCGTTCCGGTCGTGACCCCGACATAGAAACAACGGGTCGCCAACCTATTGGCAACGGTCTTAACGTAACTTGAAGAGATGAATTGGAGCGGGAAACGAGACTCAACCGGCCGGCGTTCCGGTCGTGACCCCGACATAGAAACAACGGGTCGCCAACCTATTGGCAACGGTCTTAACGTAACTTGAAGAGATGAATTGGAGCGGGAAACGAGACTCGAACTCGCGACCCCGACCTTGGCAAGGTCGTGCTCTACCAACTGAGCTATTCCCGCTTTGTGTTGCCTGAGTGATATTGGTGCCCGGGACCGGAATCGAACCGGTACGCCTTTTCAGGCGGGAGATTTTAAGTCTCCTGTGTCTACCAATTTCACCACCCGGGCGAAAATGGAGGCTGGAGTCGGAATCGAACCGGCGTACACGGAGTTGCAGTCCGCTGCATGACCACTCTGCCATCCAGCCTCGGATAGCGCCTTACTTCGCAGTATTGAAACTGGAGCGGGAAACGAGACTCGAACTCGCGACCCCGACCTTGGCAAGGTCGTGCTCTACCAACTGAGCTATTCCCGCCTGCGCTGTAAGTGGTGCGTATTATAGAGACCTCGCGGATTGTGTCAACACTGAAATAAAAATATTTTTGCTTAAAGATTAAACACTTACCGCAAAAAAGCCTCAGGCTTCAAACAGCAAGCCCCGGGCTGCAAGTGGCGGATGCCGCTTAGGGCCTGCCAAGTTCTTGATCGTCGGTTCCCGTCCCATTGCGCGGGCGCCGGTCAGATATCCTCGACCAGCAGCGGCCAGGCGGCGCGAAGATAGATCACCATCGACCACAGGGTCAGCAGGGTTGCACCGTACAGCGCGACTATTCCCACCCAGGACAGCATGCTGTAGGGCGTGAATGCCACGAGCAGCAGAATGGCAATCATCTGCAGAGTCGTCTTGATCTTGCCGATATAGGACACCGAGACGCTGGCGCGCTCGCCGATTTCGGCCATCCACTCCCGCAGAGCCGAGATCACGATCTCGCGACCGATGATGATCGCGGACGGAATCGTCACCCAGGGGTGGTCGAAGGTCTCGACCAGCAGCACCAGTGCCACGACCACCATCAGCTTGTCCGCCACCGGATCGAGGAAGGCGCCAAAGGGCGTAGACTGATCGAGGCGGCGCGCCAGGTAGCCATCGAACCAGTCGGTCAGCGCCGCGGCGCCGAATACCAGCGCCGCGGCGAGGGGCGACCAGGCCTGGGGAAGATAGTAGAGCAGTACGAATACCGGGATCAGCAGGATTCGCGCAACGGTCAGAAGATTCGGGATTTTCATGGACAACAGCTTACCTGCCGCAATAGTGCCTGATACTCAGGGGTCGGGATGGAGCGCGGCATAGATTTCTTCCGCGAGTTTGCGGCTAATGGTAGAGACTTTTGCAATTTCTTCAACACCGGCACGTTCGATCTCCTGCAGGCCGCCAAAGTGGCGCAACAATTCCCGGCGCCGTTTGGGCCCAACCCCGGAATACCTTCCAGCCGGGACTGCCGCCGCGCCTTGCCACGCCGGCTGCGATGCCCGGTAATGGCGAAGCGGTGGGCCTCGTCACGAATATGCTGAACCAGGTGCAGCGCCGGCGCATCGCCCGCCAGTGTCACCTCGTCGCCGCTCTCGGCCATCACCAGCACCTCGAGCCCCGCCCGCCGGCTCGGTCCCTTGGCGACACCGACAATCAGCACCTCGTCGATCTGCAGTTCCTGGAGCACTTCCCGCGCCTGGGTCACCTGCCCCTTGCCACCGTCGATGAGCAGAATATCCGGCAGCTTGCCCTCGCCTTTCTTGAGCCGCGTATAGCGACGGCTCAGTGCCTGACGCATGGCGGCATAGTCGTCGCCCGCGGTGATACCCTCGATATTGAAATGGCGGTAATCCGACTTCAGCGGCCCGTTGCGGTCGAACACCACGCAGGAGGCCACCGTCGCCTCACCCGAGCTGTGGCTGATATCGAAACACTCGAGGCGTTGCGGCACCGCATCGAGCCCCAGCGCCTCCTGCAGCGCCAGAAAGCGGTTGTAGACGTTCTGCTTGCTGGCCAGGTGGCTGGCCAGCTGCTGCTCGGCATTGGTCTGGGCCAGGCGCTGCCAGCCGGCCTTTTCGCCCCGCACCCGGAACTGCACCGCGACCTTGCGGCCACGACGCTGTATCAGCGCCTGCTCCAGCACTTCGGCGTCCTCCAGCTCGAACGGCACGATCACCTGTTCCGGCACTTCGCGATTCGAGCCGAGATACCACTGGGCGAGAAAGGCCGAGAGCACGCCGGACTCGGACTCCTCCACCGACACCTTCGGGTGAAATACCTTGCTGCCGACAATGCGACCACCGCGCACATAGAGCATATGGATGCCGACGCCCCCGGCCTTGAGTGCACAGCCGACCACGTCGGCATCGCCGCTGAAGCCACTGACGTACTGCTGCTCCTGGATTTTCTGCAGATGACTGATCTGGTCGCGATAACGCGCCGCCTGCTCGAAATCAAGCGCCGCCGCCGCCTTTTCCATTTCGCCGGCCAGCTCCTGCATCACCGCCTGGCTCCGCCCCTCGAGAAACATGGTGGCGTGACGCAGGTCCTCGGCGTAGTCGTCGGGCGGGATCAGCCCGACACAGGGCCCGCTGCAACGCTGGATCTGGTACTGCAGACAGGGACGCGTGCGGTTGCGGAAAAACTGTCCTCGCAGGATCGGATGCGGAACAGCTTCTGCATCAGGTTGAGGCTCTCGCGCACCGCACTGCCACTGGGGAAGGGGCCGAAATAGCGCCCTTTGCCACGACGGGCACCGCGATGGAAACGTACCGCAGGATAGGTATCCCGGTCCGAGACGAAGATATAGGGATAGGACTTGTCGTCCCGCAGCAGAATATTGTAGGGCGGGCGCTGCTCCTTTATCAGGTTCTGCTCCAGCAGCAGCGCCTCGGTTTCGCTGTTGGTGACGGTCACCTCGACGTTGCAGATGCGTGCCACCAGGGCCTGCGTCTTGGGCGCCAGGCCGCTGCTGCGAAAATAGCTGCTGACCCTTTTTCTGAGGTTTTTGGCCTTGCCGACGTACAGGATCTTGCCGTCATCGGCATACATCTGATAGACACCGGGCCTGGACGTCAGGCGGGCAAGAAAGGCCTTGGCATCGAAGGCCTGGGTTGCGGTTTCGGTCACGGCGAATCTACTGCTCGGAATGGAGACGCTCAGCCGGCACTGGCTGCACGGTCGGTCTGAATGAGATGATCGGCCTTGTTTGCCGCCATGTGCAGGTGCACCGCCTCCTTGTGAATGTCCTGCAGCGCCTCGCGCGTATCATCGGTAATGCCCGCGCCGCGAGACAGGGAGACTTCCAGAAAAACACCGATCTCGGCAAAATAGTAGAGCCTAGCATCGAAGCTCTTGGCTCGCTTGAGTTTGCTGAGCGACAGCTGGGCGCCATTGACGAGGATATAGTTGATATCGGTATCGGACACCATCAGGCGCCGGTCGCGGGCGCTGATCGGTGTGGTGTTGGTGGAGCTTTTCTGAACGAACGTCATGGCGACAGATCTTCCTTATCGACTTTCGATGGCAATCTTCAGGGAGTTTACCAAGCTTTTGAACCTGACGGATACGGCAAAGGCCGAACACCCCCTCAGAGCCAGGCTGCTGCGGGAACCCGATGACCGGCGCCGCGACTGCCTCTGGGCGCTTGACGCCCCTCCGCTGATGAAGGACGCCCTGCCCGGCCTGGCCGGACTGCTGACGGAAGGTTTCTGCCCGCAGGGCAGCCTCGCCCCGTCCCGGCACCGGCGCCTGGGACTCTACTTCGAGGACGTTGTCGGCGACATCCTGGCGGCCAGCCCGGAAACGGGCCGGCTGTACCGCAATGTTCAGTGCCGCGAACAGGGACGCACCCTCGGCGAATTCGATTTTCTGTTTGCGGCGGGCGCACGCTGGTATCACCTCGAAGCCGCGGTCAAGTTCTACCTCTGCGTTGGCGACGGCAGTGCGTTGAACCATTTCGTCGGCCCCGGGCTGCGCGACCGCCTCGATATCAAGTGGCAGCGCCTGCAGCAGCATCAGCTTTTGCTTTCGCGCCTGTCCGCCGGGCAGGAAACGATTGCGCCGCTGGGCATCAGCAGGCCCGATGCGAAGCTGCTGATGCAGGGCTATCTGTTCTACCGCGGCGGCGAGGTGCCGGGTGAATCACTGCATCCCGCCATCAACCCGGGTCATCTGCGGGGCTGGTGGTGCACCCGGTCCGAACTCGCGGCCCGGCCCGCGAAAAGCGGCCGGCGTTATGCCCTGCTGCAGAAACTGCGCTGGCTCTCCCCCGCCCGGCTCCCGCTGGACGATACCTGCGATCTCGACGAACTGAGGGAAAGACTCGGCCGGCGTGACCAGCCGGCAATGGTCGTTGAACTGGAACTGCTCGGCGGGCCGGACCTGTGGGGCGAGTGCGGACGCGGCTTCGTGGTGCCCGACCCCTGGCCGGAGAAGGCTGCCGGCGCTTCGATTTAGATTGGGCGTTTCCGCAATCAATCGATCCCGCCGGATCGATATGGCGGATTACGCGGAGCCCGAACCGAGATGGCGGCGTTTGATATGTCGAAGTGCTCCGCTAATCCGCCCTACGGCGAACGCGGCCCGGCTATCCGGAACGCCAGAACGCAAAAGGGACGCCGAAACGTCCCTTTTCGTTTCTGCAGCCAAGCTGCAAATCAGTCTTCCGCCGCGGCCCGGGGGCTGTTCGGTGGATTCGTAGATCAGCAGCGGCTCCGATTCGCCCTCGATCACACCTTCGTCGATCACCACCTTGCTGACGTTCTCGAGCGACGGCAGCTGGTACATGGTATCGAGCAGCACCGCTTCGAGAATCGACCGCAGGCCACGGGCACCGGTGCGGCGCTGGAGGGCCTTGCGTGCCACGGCACGCAGCGCGTCCTTGCGGAAGTCGACTTCGGCGCCTTCCATCTCGAACAGTGCGGCATACTG
Source organism: Marinobacterium aestuariivivens (assembly GCF_042661465.1). Taxonomy (NCBI): domain Bacteria; kingdom Pseudomonadati; phylum Pseudomonadota; class Gammaproteobacteria; order Oceanospirillales; family Oceanospirillaceae; genus Marinobacterium; species Marinobacterium aestuariivivens. The sequence goes on from NZ_JBHSWE010000001.1 coordinate 5,302,073, forward strand.
CTTGGTCAGGCTGTTCTTCGGCTCGGTCAGAATGGTGATCAGCGCTTCCTCGTCCAGCTCGGACAGCACCGCGACCATCGGCAGACGCCCCACGAACTCGGGGATCAGGCCGTATTTCACCAGATCGTCGGCTTCGATATCCAGCAGCGTCTCGCCGACAGACTTGCCATCTTCCTTGCCCTTGACCGAGGCACTGAATCCGATCGAGCTCTTTTCGGAGCGGGCACGGATGATCTGCTCGAGGCCGGCAAAAGCGCCGCCGCAGATAAACAGGATATTGGAGGTATCGACCTGCAGAAACTCCTGCTGCGGATGCTTGCGTCCACCCTGGGGCGGAACCGAGGCAACGGTGCCCTCGATCAGCTTGAGCAGCGCCTGCTGAACACCCTCACCCGATACATCGCGGGTGATGGAGGGGTTGTCCGACTTGCGGGAGATCTTGTCGATCTCGTCGATATAGACAATACCCAGCTGTGCCTTCTCGACATCGTAGTCGCACTTCTGCAGCAGTTTCTGGATGATGTTCTCGACATCCTCGCCGACATAGCCGGCCTCGGTCAGCGTCGTGGCATCGGCAATGGTGAACGGCACGTTCAGCATGCGCGCCAGTGTCTGGGCCAGCAGCGTCTTGCCGCTGCCGGTCGGACCGATCAGCAGAATGTTGCTCTTGCCGAGTTCGACCCCCTGCTCGCGGCGTTCCTTGAAACGCAGGCGCTTGTAGTGGTTGTAAACCGCGACCGAAAGCACCTTCTTGGCCTGCTCCTGGCCGATCACATAATCGTCCAGATTTTTCTTGATCTCGGCCGGGATCGGCAGCCGGTCGCTCTGCTCCTGGCTTTCGATCTCCTGGATCTCTTCACGAATGATATCGTTGCACAGATCGACACATTCATCACAGATAAAGACCGAAGGACCAGCAATCAGCTTGCGAACTTCGTCCTGGCTTTTGCCACAGAACGAACAGAACAGCTTGCTGCCATCTCCGCCTTTACCTTTCATCACGTCGGACATTCGACTACCTCAACTGTGCGATGGCATAAACCTAATACATAACGGCATGGGCGCGCGATTTCAACCCGTACGCCCAATATTAACCGCCCGGTTTCGCCCTCAGCTTTCAATTACCCTCTGATCCAGCACCGCATCGATCAGGCCATACTCCTTCGCCGCCGTCGGACTCATGAAGAAGTCGCGATCGGTATCGCGGGCAATGGTTTCGAAATCCTGACCGGTGTGGTGAGCCAGAATTTCGTTCAGTTTCTGACGGATCGACAGGATCTCCTTGGTGTGGATCTCGATATCGGTCGCCTGTCCCTGATAGCCACCCAGCGGCTGATGGATCATGACGCGGGAGTTCGGCAGTCCGTAACGCTTGCCCGCCGCGCCGCCCGCCAGCAGGAAGGCCCCCATGCTCGCGGCCTGACCGATGCACATGGTGCTGACGTCAGGCTTGATAAACCGCATGGTGTCGTAGATTGCCAGGCCCGCCGTTACGGAGCCGCCCGGCGAGTTGATATAGAGATGAATATCCTTGTCCGGGTTCTCGGCTTCGAGGAACAGCAACTGGGCGACGATCAGGTTGGCCATATGATCTTCCACCTGGCCCACCAGAAATATCACGCGCTCCTTCAGCAGCCGCGAGTAGATATCGTAGGCGCGTTCACCGCGCGCGGTCTGCTCGACCACCATCGGCACCAGGTTCGAGGTAATGGTGGATCCCGCCTGCCCTTTAAAGATATCTGACATCCAAATCTCTCCTTAGCCTGAAAAGCGAAAAAAACGACAGTCAGCCTGCGCCAACTGTCGTTTTTCCTTGACTTGTTAGAGCGATACCGCGGCTGGTCTTATTCGGCCGCCTGTTCTTCGCTCTCGGCTTCAGCTTCGGGCTGAGCCGGCTTGATCGCGTCTTCGTAGCTGACTTCAACTACTTCGACTTTAGCAGATGCGAGCAGCTGATCAACCACCTGCTCTTCCATCACCAGGCTCTGGATCTGGTTCAGCATCTCGTTATTGCCGTAGTACCAGTCGATGACCTGCTGCGGTTCCTGGTAGGTCGCGGCCAGTTCTTCGATCATGGCGCGAACGCGGTCGTCGTCAACCTTGATTTCGTTGGCCTTGATCACTTCCTGCACCAGCAGACCAATGCTGACGCGACGTTTGGCCTGCTCTTCGAACAGTTCCTTCGGTAGCATGTTCGGGTCCAGGTTGGCGTTGCCGCCACCGAACTGCTGAACGGCCTGCTTGCGCAGGTTGTCGATTTCGCTGTCGACCAGCGCCGACGGAACGTCAATGTTGTTCTGCGTGATCAGCTTGCCGAAGACCTGCTCCTTGAGCTTCATCTTCAGCGCCTGCTTCAGCTCGCGCTCCATGTTGGCGCGCACTTCGGACTTGAACTCTTCCTCGGTCTTGCCTTCGAGGCCGAACTTGGAGAAGAACTCTTCGTTCAGTTCCGGCAGCGAGGACGCGGAAACGCTCTGCACCTTGACCTTGAAGACCGCATCTTTGCCCTTCAGGTTTTCAGCCTGATAGTCTTCCGGGAAGGTGACGTTCAGCTCTTTTTCATCACCGGCGGACGCACCGATCAGGCCGGCTTCGAAGCCCGGGATCATGGTGTTGGAGCCCAGCACCAGGTCCATGCCCTCGCCTTTGCCACCGTCGAAGGCTTCGCCATCGACAAAGCCTTCGAAATCGATCTTGACGCGGTCGCCGTCTTCGGCAGCGCGCTCGACCAGGTCCCAACCGGCCTGCTGCTTGCGCAGCGTGTCGATCATGTTCTCGAGGTCGGCGTCGGTGACACTGGCGGTCTGCTTCTGGATTTCGACTTCGGAGAAGTCGGCCAGCTTGATTTCCGGGTACACTTCGAAGGTGGCGGTGAACTGGAAGTCTTCGCCGGCCTTGTCGTTCTTGAATTCGATGTCCGGACCGCCGGCCGGAACCAGCTTCTCCTGCTGCGCGGCTTCATAGAAGCTCTGCTGCACAACTTCACCCAGCACTTCCTGGCGGATCCCGGCGCCGTAACGCTTCTGGACAATCTTGACCGGCACTTTGCCCGGACGGAAGCCATCGATACGGACGCGACGGGCAGTTTCCTGCACGCGCTTGGCTACATCATTATCGATACGCTCGGCCGGAACAGTGATCGTCATCTGACGCTCGAGGCCCGAAGTCGCTTCAACAGAAACTTGCATGGAATTCCTCACAAAAAACTTGCAGCAGTATTGGATCGAGATCTGCGGGCACGCATCCGTCCCCAGTGTTCGCTAGGCGGTAAAATCGTTTCCCGACCTGACACAGACGCCGCAGAACCTGAATTCTAAAGCGCGAAATTCTGTGCCAGTTACCCCGAATAGTCAAGGGAGCCTTCGAACAAGTCCCAATTGTCCTCTGCGGGCCCTGAAGCGTGCAGCTGCAAGGCGCAGTGTGCAGGCAATGGCCTTAGTCCTTGCCAAACACTGCAACAACGCAGATGCATGCTTCAGGGTCCGCCCTACGGGGCTTACAGCGCAAACCGGATTCTGCGTTGCAGCTTCTCGACAGGCCACCAGCATGCCGTCAAAGCTGCGCCTTGATTCCGGCCTGCGCTGTAAGCCAGAAACTCATTGGGGCTTGTTCGAAGGCTCCCTAGCAGGAGCGCCGAAATACAAGCGATCACCGCTACCCTAGAGAGACGGGAGAATTCAGCCAGATCAGAGATATAGAGGGGGGAACGCAAAAAACGAGGCGATAAAATGGGGTGGACGATGGGACTTGAACCCACGACCACAGGAGTCACAATCCTGGGCTCTACCAACTGAGCTACGCCCACCACAGCGTATTGCAAAACATGGTGCGGACGGAGAGACTCGAACTCTCACACCTCTCGGCACCAGAACCTAAATCTGGCGTGTCTACCAATTTCACCACGTCCGCTTGAAGCAGTTCAGGAATGGGGTGGACGATGGGACTTGAACCCACGACCACAGGAGTCACAATCCTGGGCTCTACCAACTGAGCTACGCCCACCACTACCTGAAACTTTTGACCGGACCAGCAAGGTTGCAAGTGGCACGCCCGGCAGGACTCGAACCTGCAACCTACGGCTTAGAAGGCCGTTGCTCTATCCGGTTGAGCTACGGGCGCCTTGCTTTGCTGCCCGCCTCCCGATGAGCGTCAGAACCAGTTGGCTGACGACCCGTCCGAAGGAGGTGCGTATACTACGGCGAGGACTTGCCGGCGTCAACACCCAATCTGAATTTTTTCAGCAAAATCATACTGGTTAGAGAATAACCACCGACTTGAAAAGCCGCCTGGGCCACCCGGGGTAACAGTCACCGTCTATTTATCGAAATCCCCACTTGGCCATCTAGCTGTAACCATGAGAAAATTCGCCGCAGATCACTTTCCGGTTTCGAGGAAGACAGCCAAACGATGACTGCACACATTATAGACGGTAAGCGGATAGCAGCCGAAGTTCGCCAACAGGTCGCCGAAGACGTTCAGCAGCGCCTCGCGGCGGGCAAGCGAGCCCCCTGCCTGGCAGTAGTACTGGTCGGCACCGACTCCGCTTCCCAGGTCTATGTCCGCAACAAGAAAAATGCCTGCAAGGAAGTCGGCATCGAATCCATTTCGTATGACCTGCCCGCCACCACCGGTCAGGAGCAGCTGCTCGAACTGGTCGACGAGCTCAACGCCAACAGCGCGGTCGACGGCATTCTGGTTCAGTTGCCGCTGCCGGAGCAGCTCGACGCCAATGAAATCCTCGAACGCATCCGTCCGGACAAGGATGTCGACGGTTTCCACCCGTTCAACCTGGGTCGTCTGGCACAGCGCCTGCCGGCCCTGCGCCCCTGCACCCCCAAGGGGGTGATGAAACTGCTTGAATCTACCGGTATCGAATTCCACGGCAAGGAAGCCGTGGTGGTGGGCGCCTCCAACATTGTCGGCCGGCCGATGTCGCTGGAACTGCTGCTGGCTGGCTGCACCGTCACCACCACCCACCGCTTCACCCGAAACCTTGCCGAGCACGTCGGCCGCGCCGAGATCGTGGTCGTCGGTGTCGGGCTCCCCGGGCTGGTCAAGGGCGAATGGATCAAACCGGGCGCCGTGGTCATCGATGTCGGCATCAACCGCCTTGACGATGGCAGCCTGGTCGGCGATGTCGAGTACGAGACCGCCGCCGAGCGCGCCAGCTGGATCACGCCGGTCCCGGGCGGCGTCGGCCCGATGACGGTTGCCTGCCTGATGGAAAACACCCTGGAAGCCGCCAATCACTTCTGTCAAAAGTGACCCGGCCTTTCGCTGAACTCGCCTGCCCGCTCTGCGCGGCGGGCGACTGCCGGCCCTATCACCGCGACCGGCGCCGGGATTACTGCCAGTGCCGCCTCTGCGATCTGGTCTTCGTGCCGCCGGCGCAACGCCTGACCGCCGCGGAAGAAAAGGCCATTTACGACACCCATCGGAACGACCCGAAGGATGCGGGCTACCGGCGTTTTCTTTCACGCCTGTTCGATCCCATGTGCGCGCGTCTGGCGCCGGACAGCCGGGGACTGGATTTCGGCTGCGGCCCGGGACCGGCACTGGCGATGATGTTCGAGGAGGCCGGCCACGACGTCAGCCTCTACGACCCCTTCTATGCCCCCGACGGCACGACACTGGAACGGCAATACGATTTCGTCTGCGCCACCGAGGTTGTCGAGCACCTGCACGCCCCCGGAAGGGAGATCGAACGACTGCTGACCCTGCTGCGCCCCGGCGGCCTGCTCGGCATCATGACCAAGCGCGTCATCGATGCCGACGCCTTCAGCCGCTGGCACTACAAGAACGACCCGACACACGTGTGTTTTTTCAGCGAGCGGACCTTCGAATACCTGGCGCAACTGCACCAATGCCAACTCGAATTCGTGGCGAATGACGCGGTGATACTGAAAAGCAGAGTGGAATAAATGGTAGGGTGCCGGTGAACGAATTGAACCGCACCGTCTCCGGATATGACCATACGGATGGTGCGGTGCGCTTCGCTTACCAGCACTACACAGACGTTTTTACGCCTTACGCCTCATGCCTTACGAGACATTCACTCCCGGTCCAGGTGCCCCAGATTCATATCGGGGTCGAGCCTGTCCCTGACCCGCTGCTTGAGCGCCTTGACCTCCGGAAAGCCGCCATTGCGCTTGCGACACCAGATCAGATCGCCGTCGAAGCGGACCTGATAGGTGCCCGGCACCCGGCTCGGCTGCAGCGCGACTTCGCCCAACTGACCTTCGAAGGTGCTCAGCAGCTCCTGGGCCATCCAGGCCGCACGCATCAGCCAGCGGCATCCGGCGCAGTACTCGATTTCGATACGGGGACCTTCGACAGGTGCTGTCATGTTTCTTCCAGTATGTGTTCGTATCAATACCGGCGCAGTATCACCAGCCGCAGCCATTGCGGCAGTGCCTGACGCAGCCAGCGCCACTGGTACAGCAGTGTCAGCCTCAGCCAGCCCTGACGGCGGTACTTGCTGGCACTGGTGGTCAGGACCGCATCGATCCCGTGAAGGCCGATACCCGCCTGCCGCGCGCGCCACACCAGCAGGTGATCCTCGCCATAAGCGACCTCTTCAGGATAGCCTCTGAGCCGGCGAAAGTCCGACGCCCTCAGGCACAGGCCCTGGTCGCCAAACGGAACGCCCAGCCAGCGCGAGCGAAAATTCGCGCCCCAGGCATTCAGCGACAAAGGCCCCTTGCCATCGGCGGCAAAGCCAAGACGGAAATAATGCAGCGCCTCGGGTTGCGACAGCAACGCCTGCCCGATCTCCCGTACCATGGCCGGGGTCAGCGTCGAATCCAGATGCAGAAACCAGAGCCACCGCCCCCTGGCCACCTCGGCGGCACGATTCATCTGAATGGCGCGGCCAGGACTTGAGATAACGGTATAAATATCGCCGTGAAACGACGGCTCCAGATCATCTCGCGGTTCGCAAAGGGCGAGAACGACCTCCCAGTCCGCCGGCAGGCGTTCCAGTTGCGAAAGCAGCCCGAAAGGCCCCCGCTCCTGCGGTCCGACCGGCACGATAACGCTGACCGCGGGCGCCGGCTCCGAGGACTCAGACCTCACTGCAGGAGGCGCCGTAACGGAAACAGGAAAAGCAGCGATGGTGCTTCATGCTGATCTGCTGCTCCATCGCCTCACGCAGCGTCGCCCCCAGGTCGTACTCGGGATCGTCGTCGACCAGGGTGCAGGCATAGACCCGCATGCGGCCGTTCTGCTTGACCACCATCTTGCTGAAGGCGCACATGAAGGCACGACGACTCTCCTCGGTCTGGTAGGCGGTCATGCAATGGGTGGTGACCGCCGGCACGGAGGCTTCGCTGCCGGGCGGCAGAAAATCCGGGAAAGCCACCAGCCTGATATCCACGGGAAGCCCCTTTTCCCGCATCAGCGCCCGGTACCGCGCCTCGACCGCAGCGCGGTCCTCATCGGGCTTCATCTGGCGAGCAACGGAGACATGGAACCCCCGGCCATCGAGCAGTTGCAGCCCCGCCAGGGCACTGTCGAAACTGCCCTCGCCCCGCCCGGCATCGTGGGCCTCGCGCTCGGGATGATCGATGCTCACCCTGAAGCTGACGGGATGCCGGCCGCCCCGAAGCTGTTGCAGCTGGGCGGCACGCTGCTGCAGCGCCTCGGTACCATTGGTCAGTACCAGGCAGGGCGCGATATCGCTGGCCCGGCACAGTATCCGGATCAGATCCTTCGCCACGAAGGGTTCGCCGCCGGTAAAGGACAACTGCTCCACCCCCAGCGCCCGGGCTTCGAGCAGAAAGGGCTCGACATCCTCCAGCCGGAGAATCTGGAGGCGATTGTCGCCCGGCTTCGACCCTTCGAGACAGAAGGGACAGCTGAGATTGCAGGCCGTACCGGTATGAAACCAGAGCTCGCGCAGCGCATGGGGGCGAATATAGCCGCGCGGTTCGCCCTGCGGCGTACTGTACCAGTTGCGACTGCGGATCAGCTTCATCGAAGTAGCTCCCGTATCAGTTTATGCAGCGCCTGCTGGGGTTCACGCAGGTCCGTCGCCAGGGTCGTCCGCAGCCGCTCCAGATCAGCCCATTCGTCGACATCGGCACAGGGCGTCATGGTGCCGACCTCAAGCCCGGCGCCTGTACAACGTTCGGCCAGCGCCCGCCCCAGTTCAGGGGTACTCCAGGGCAGATCGGCAAGGTCCGGCCAGGGGCAGCGGCTCGCCATCAGGGTTACGCCGCCATCCTCGGCCGGCGACAGTACCACATCCTGTCGCCGCAGCAGCGCCGCGGCCTCCAGGAGCATTTCCGGGGTCTGCTCCGGCATATCGGAGCCTATGATGATCTGCCCCCGGCAACCCCGGCGCGCAGCATCCGATCGATCCGATTGATACGCAGCCCCAGGTTGCCCGGCGGCTGCACCAGCAGCCGGTCGATCCAGGGGAAGGCGTTGCGGTACCCGTCCAGATCGGCGCGGTCAGCCGTTGCCAGCACTTTCGGGCCCGGCCAGCTCCGGAGCTGTTCCAGCGCACAGCGGTGGAGCAGCTCGGCGATGCGCCAGGCGGTATCGGCGCCCAGCGCCCTGGCAAGACGCTGCTTGCCGATACCGGGGCCGGGTTTCTTGCAGAACAGAACCAGGGTCACAGCCATCAGACTAGGCAATCCAAATGAAACAAAGCTGAATCGACCCACCCGGAATCGCTCTCAGGACAGGCCGCCTTGCGGCCCGCTCGCCTTTCAGCGCGCGCAGGCAGCCACGGCTGTTACGGAAGAACGGCAGATAGGGTTCCCTGCCGGCCAGAAACGGAAAAGGCGGCCGGAGCCGCCTTTTGGTCGCGCGATCAGCTTTCCCGGTACCAGCTGGTACCCTCCCGGCTGTCCTTGAGGATCACGCCCCGGGCCGCCAGCTCGTCGCGGATACGGTCGGACGCGGCGAAGTCCTTGCTGCGACGGGCTTCATTGCGCTGTTCGATCAGCGCTTCGATCTGTTCGGACGAAAGCTCGCCGGCCCGGTCCTCACCCTGCAGGAAACCATCGGGATCCTGCTGCAGCAGACCGATGATCCCCCGAGACGCCTGAGTTGCGCCGCGAACTGCCCGGCTTCCGCAGCACCGTCGCGACGCGCCTTGTTCAGCTCGGTGACGAGCTCGAACAGCACGGCCAGCGCCTTCGGCGTATTGAAGTCGTCATCCATCGCCTCGACGAACCGTGCCTCGAAATCGTTGTCCGGCTCCCTGCCCGCCAGCTCCACACCGCGCAGCGCCTGATAGAAGCGTTCGAGCGCGCTGTGGGCCTCCTTGAGACTTTCCTCGCTGTAGTCGATGTAGCTGCGGTAATGGACGCTGGCCAGGAAATAGCGCACCACCTCCGGGTTGTACTTCTCGAGCACGTCGCGGATGGTGAAGAAGTTGCCGAGCGACTTCGACATCTTCTCGCGGTTGACCCGTACGGGCCCTGCGTGCATCCAGGTATTGACGTACCTGACACCGTTGGCGGCCTCGGACTGGGCGATTTCGTTCTCATGGTGCGGGAACGGCAGGTCCGGCCCGCCGCCATGAATATCGAAGGTATCGCCGAGGCAGCACTTGGACATCGCCGAACATTCGATATGCCAGCCCGGCCGTCCATCCCCCAGGGCGACGGCCAGCTCACCTCGCCGGGCTTGGCCGCTTTCCAGAGCACGAAGTCCAGCGGACTTTCCTTGGCCTCGCCGACCTCGACCCGGGCCCCGGAGCGCAGCTCGTCGACATTCTGACGCGTCAGCTTGCCATACTCGGCGAACTTCTCGACACGGTAGTAGACATCGCCATTATCGGCCCGGTAGGCATAGCCTTTGTCGATCAGGGTCTGCACCAGCGCGACGATATCGTCCATATGGGCGGTGGCCCGGGGCTCGCGATCGGGGCGCAGGACGCTGAGACGCTCTTCGTCCTCATGCATCGCCGCGATCATCCGCGCCGTCAGCTGATCCGGCGTCTCGCCGTTTTCCGCCGCGCGCCGGATGATCTTGTCGTCGACATCGGTGATGTTGCGTACATAATCGACGTCCCAGCCCCGCGCCCGCAGGTAGCGGGTAATGACATCGAAGGCGACCATGACCCGGGCATGACCGATGTGACAGTAGTCATAGACGGTCACACCGCAGACATACATCTTGATTTTGCCCGCTTCGAGCGGCTCGAAGGGCGCCTTTTCCTTGCTCAGAGTGTTATAGATTTGCAGCATCAAACCAGCTTTTGCATCAGGGTTGCCGATCCACCGGCCCGCTATTCGGCAGCCGATGGCACACATTTGGGTCATTATAAATCAATTAATTGCATCCTGGCGCGGCCCTTTTTGCCCGCTACCAGGGATCGTCGGCCAGGGCGGCCCCGCGAGCCCGCAACGGCTCGCCCGCCTCATCCAGCCGGATCTCGCCGAGCGCCGCATCCCCCAGGGGTTGCGTTCGGTGGTCAGGAGCAGTCGTCGCGGACCGTCCCAGCTGATCGCCTCCCATTGCGAATAGGTTTCCAGCCGGTAGCGCCTGGCACCGGACCAGTCCGGTGACGCGTCCAAAACCGGTACCAGCCAGAGAAAACTGTGCCCCGGCATGCGCTCGCGACTGTATCCGAGCAATACCAGTCGACGGCTGCCGGGATCGTAGTCGGCAGCGGTGACCAGGCCGTCCACGGGATAGCGGGCGCTCGAAAACACCTCCTGTTCGGCCGCATGGCTGTCCAGACGATAAAGACGGCTGTGGCCGTCGCCGCGGTTCTTGCTGAAAAGCCAGAGCTCGTCACCGACCGCGCCCAGGGCTTCACAATCGTAATCATGGTCCCTCGACGCCCTGACCTCGAGGCGCTCGCCGTAGGAAAACCGCATGCGACGGTAGCCGATTCGGCTGCGGTCGGGCGCCGCCAGAAATTCGACGGGAACACGGTAGAGATCCAGCACCGGGCGATCACCGCGATTGTTGCCGCAGTCGGCGATATAGAGCGCGCGGCCATCGAATGCCAGCGCCTCCCAGTCGACATTCCTGGCCCCCTCGAGGAACAGCTGCTTTTCGATTCCGGTTGCAGCCTCGTCGAGCTGGTAGATCACGGCGCCATCACCACTGTCGTTGATCGTCCAGAGACGCCCCTCGACCAGGGCGAGCCCCGAGGTCTCCAGCACCCCCTCCGGCAACAGCGCCAGACGCCGCACCGCGATATCGCCACGCAAGCCACCCGCTTCAGGCCCGGACAACTCGACGGACGCGCAGCCCGCCAGCAGCGCCGGCGCCAGGATGCCGGCACAGAACCATCGCCGGGTTGCATGTTTCAAGATGCCGCTCCTCTGATTTCAACCGCCCCGGAGCATAGCAGCTAAACTGGAGCCTGATAAACCCGACCCCGAGAACCCGAGACAGCATGCCATCACTGCCGGCCAGCGCCCGACCCGACGCCATCGACGAGACCCTGTCGCAGACCCGTTACTATCGCCGCCGCCTGCCGGAACTGCATCGCCTCGAGCGGCTGATCCGCAAGGGCGGCCAGCATATCGAAACGACGGTGCTGGCCGAGATCCGGGACGGCGACCTGGCCCTGCCCCTCTATGCGCTCAGGCTGGGCAGCAGGCGCAGCGATGCACCGGTACTGTTGCTGACCGGCGGCATTCATGGCGTCGAACGGATAGGCTCCCAGTTGCTGCTGTCGCAGCTGGCGACACTGATCAGCCGCCTGCAGTGGGACGAAGGTCTGCAGCAGGATCTCGAGCGGATACGGCTGGTTTTCTGTCCGCTGATCAACCCGGTGGGCATGGCCCATGGCTGGCGCAGCAACGGCAATGGCGTGGACCTGATGCGCAATGCCCCGCTCGATGCCGAAACGCCCGGCCCCTGGCCGCTGGCCGGGCACCGTATCGGCCGCTGGCTGCCCTGGTACCGGGGGCGTCGCGACACCCCCATGCAACCGGAGGCGCAGGCGCTCTGCGAACTGGTCAGAAGCGAGATCGATGGCGCCCCCTTCAGCCTTGCACTGGACTGTCATTCGGGCTTCGGCATGCGCGACCGGCTCTGGTTCCCCTATGCCGGCAGCAACCGCCTGCTCGAGCATGCGGCCGAAGTCCATGCCCTTGCCCGCCTGTTCGAGCGTGCCCAGCCGCACCACCCCTATGTATTCGAGCCCCAGTGCCACCAGTATCGCACCCACGGCGACCTCTGGGACTACCTCTACCGACAGCAGCTCGCACACCGGGAGCAGGTTTTTCTGCCGCTGACGCTGGAAATGGGCTCCTGGCTCTGGGTGAGAAAAAACCTCAGACAGCTCACCAGCTTCACCGGCCTGTTCAATCCGCTGGTGCCGCATCGCCACAAACGCATTCTGCGCCGCCACAGCCTGCTGCTGGATTTCCTGATCCGCGCCACCCGCTCCTGGCAGTACTGGCTGCCGCAGGATGACGAGCGTGTCTTCCACCAGCGCCAGGCACAAAGGCGCTGGTCACGGACGGGAAATGGCTGAATGATGCGCGCCGCCGCCGAATTCCGCCCCCGGGGACCGACGCCGCATGAAGCGGTGCCCTGGGTGTTGCTGCGGGGCCTGGTGCGGGAAAAGCGCCACTGGGGCGATCTGCCGCAGCAGCTCGCCAACCGTCTGGGAACGCGGGTGTACTGCCCGGATCTGCCGGGCAACGGCGCGCTGTTTCGCGAAACGAGCCCGCTGCGACTGGAACAGACCCTGGAGACCGTTCGCCAGGCACGCGATGACGACGGTCCCGTCAATCTGCTCGGACTGTCGATGGGCGGCATGGTCGCATCCCTCTGGGCATGCCACTATCCGCACGAGATCTCGGGACTGGTCCTGATCAACAGCAGTTTCGGCGATCTCAGCCGCCCCTGGCAGCGCATCCGGCCCCGGGCACTGCTGAGGCTTCTCGGCGCCCTCTTCGCTTCGGTGGAAAACCGCGAGCGGGCGATCTATCGCCTGACCTGCCACCTCAGGCGCGACGAAGCAGCCACGCTGGCGCAATGGTGCCGTTTTGCGCATGAATGCCCGGTCAGCCCCGGCAACTTCTTGCGTCAACTGATCGCCTCCGCCCGCTGTCGCACGGGCTCCGAAGTGCCGATAGCGCCCGCGCTTGTCCTCGCCTCCGACGCAGACCGGCTGGCCGATCGCAGCTGCAGCGCCGCCATCGCCAGGCGCTGGGGCGCACCGTTGCTGCGCCACCCGGACGCCGGCCATGACCTGCCCCATGACGACCCGGACTGGATGCTGGAGAAGATAGCGCATTGGCTGGCGCTGATCGGGCAGCCGGTTCCGCCCCGTCCCGGCACCCCATACCCCTGTAGGGTGGAATGAGCGAAGCGAATTCCACCGGTGAGTCGCATTCGATGGCGCAGGCGACCTGCAGGGTATTAACTCCCGGTGGAATTCGCAGGCTCATTCCACCCTACAAAGAAAAGGCCCCGTTACAAACGGGGCCTTAACGAGAACGGCTTTCAGCCTGCCGCCTGGAGCTTAACGTTCTACTTGCCCTGAATCTTGGCCCAGCAAATTGCAACAGTCGCAGCGTCAGGACCTGTCAGCAACCTACTTGCCCTGGATCTTGGCCCAGGAGTCGCGCAGCGTCACCGTGCGGTTGAAGACCAGGCGGTTCTCGTCGGAGTCCCGGTCGACGCTGAAGTAGCCCAGGCGTTCGAACTGGTAATGGGATTCGGCGACAGCATGCTTGAGGCCGATCTCGACGCGGCTGTCGGTCAGCACTTCCAGCGACTCGGAATTGATGAAGTCGTGGAAGTCGCGCTCCTTGTCACCGTCCGGATTCGCCTCGGTGAACAGCCGGTCGTAGAGACGGACTTCGCAGGGCACCGAGTGATCGGCCGAAACCCAGTGGATCACGCCATTGGGCTTGTAGCCTTCCGGATTCTCGCCGCGGGTGGCGGCATCGTAGCTGCAGATCAGCTCGACGACATTCCCCGACTCGTCCTTGATCACCTCGTTGCAGGTGATCACGTAGGAGCCGCGCAGACGCACCGCATCGCCCGGCGCCAGGCGCTTCCACTTGCGCGGTTTCTCTTCCTCGAAGTCCTCCTGCTCGATCAGCAGGTTGCGACTGAAGGGCACCTTGCGCAGCCCCATCGATTCGTCCTTCGGGTGGGCCGGCAGTTCGAACCACTCCTCCTCGCCTTCCGGGAAGTTGCTGACGGTGACCTTGAGCGGACGGGTCACGCACATGGCCCGCGGTGCGTTGGCATCCAGGTCGTCGCGCACCGCGGCCTCCAGCATGCCCATGTCGACGATGCCGTTGGAGCGGGTCACCCCGATCATCTCGCAGAAATTGCGGATCGATGCCGGCGTGTAGCCGCGGCGACGCAGGCCGGAAATGGTCGGCATGCGCGGATCGTCCCAGCCCTGAACGTGCTTCTCCTCCACCAGCAGCTTCAGCTTGCGCTTGCTGGTAACGGTATAATTCAGGTTCAGCCGGGCGAATTCATACTGGCGCGGACGCGCCGGCACCGGAAGGTTCTCGATGAACCAGTCGTACAGCGGACGGTGATCCTCGAACTCCAGGGTACAGATCGAATGCGTGATGCCCTCGAGCGCGTCGGACTGGCCATGGGCGAAATCGTAGGACGGATAGATGCACCACTTGTCGCCGCTCTGATGATGATGCGCCTTGCGGATGCGGTAAATGACCGGGTCACGCAGGTTGATGTTCGGCGCCGCCATGTCGATTCTGGCACGCAGCACGCAGTCGCCTTCGTCGAACTCACCGTTGCGCATGCGCTCGAACAGCTCGAGGTTTTCCTCGACACTGCGCTCGCGATAGGGGCTGTTCCTGCCCGGCTCCGTCAGGGTACCGCGGAACTCCCGCATTTCGTGTGCGCTGAGACTGTCGACATAGGCCAGCCCCTGCTCGATCAGATAGACCGCCCACTGGTGCAGCTGATCGAAGTAGTCGGAGGTATAGCGGATATCGCCGTTCCATTTGAAGCCCAGCCAGCGCACATCCTCGGCAATGGCGTCTATGTACTCCTGGCTCTCCTTCTCCGGGTTGGTGTCGTCGAAACGCAGGTTGCAGACACCCTGGTACTTCTCGGCGGTGCCGAAGTTCAGACAGATGGACTTCGCATGGCCGATATGCAGATAGCCGTTGGGCTCCGGCGGAAACCGGGTCACGATCTGGCCGTCAGCGACCTTTTCGTTCGCGATGTCGTTTTCGATAATCTGATGAATGAAGTTCGTCGGCTTGACGGTTTCGTTTTTGCTCATAATCGGCTGGGCGTCCAAGTCTGTCCTGACTGCGGGAAAAAAGTCGCCACATTATAAACGGATCCTGCCGCCGAGCGCACTAACAAGGCCGTACAGGAATGGATGCGATTCGCGCTCGCTTCGGTATAATGTGTTGATCTACAAGACACTTCAGGAAGCGAGACCATGGTCATCCTCTCTACCAACCACGGCGACATCAAAATCGAGCTCGATCACGAAAAAGCGCCGAAAACCGCCGCCAATTTCGAGCAGTACGTACGCGACGGCTTCTACGACGGCGTGATCTTCCACCGCGTCATCGACGGCTTCATGATCCAGGGCGGCGGTTTCACGCCGAACATGGAGCAGAAGGAAACCCGCGACTGCATCGAGAACGAAGCCGACAACGGCCTCTCCAACAAGACAGGCACCCTGGCGATGGCCCGCACCATGGACCCGCACTCCGCCTCGGCCCAGTTCTTCATCAACGTCAACGACAACAGCTTCCTCGACCATACCGCCAAGAACAGCCAGGGCTGGGGTTACGCGGTGTTCGGCAAGGTCGTCGAGGGCATGGACGTCGTCAACAAGATCAAGGGCGTCAAAACCACCTTCCGCGCCGGCCACCAGGACGTGCCGGAGCAGGACGTCGTGATCGAATCCGCACGCATCGCCGATTAAGCCGCCCGGCATGATCCGGCTCTTTGTCGCAGACCTCCATCTGCGCCCGGAACGCCCCGACCTGATCGGGGCTTTTCTCGGGTTTCTCGGGAAACAGGCCCCGGGGGCCGACGAGCTCTATCTGCTGGGCGATATCTTCGAGGCCTGGATCGGCGACGATGGCCCGATGCCCGGTCTCGAGGAGGTCTATGCGGAGCTGGCCTCGCTCGCGGGCCATGGCACCCGGCTGTTTTTCCAGCACGGCAATCGCGACTTTCTGGTGGGCCAGGCCTTTATGGACCGGATCGGCGCGACGCTGCTACCGGAACGGCAGCTGATCGAACACCCCGGTGGCCCGATCCTGCTGATGCACGGCGATCAGCTCTGTACCGACGACACCGAGTACCAGGCATTTCGTGCCCAGGTCCGGAACCCGGCCTGGCAACAGGCCTTTCTGTCGAAATCGATGGAAGAGCGCATGGCGATCGCACGCCAGTTGCGCGAGGCCAGCAAGGCCCGCGGCATGGAAAAGTCCGACGCCATCATGGATGTAAACCCGCAGGCCGTCGCCAAAGCCATGCAGGATGCCGGCGTCGACAGGCTGATCCACGGCCACACCCACCGGCCGGCCGTTCACCGCAACCAGATCGGCGATGGAATCGGCACCCGCATCGTGCTCGGCGACTGGGACAGGTCGGGCTGGTATCTGAAGCTGGACGACCGCGGCTTCGAGCTGATCGATTTCCCGATCGATTGACGGCCTTTGTTGTGGGAGCGGCTTTTGTGGGAGCCGCTCCCACGATCAAGGGTTGTCAGGCCGCCGCCGGCGCGCCACTGTGGAACCGGAACTCCTCGTCGGCAGACAGGATCAACTCATTCTCGATCCGGCGGAAGGTCTCGATACGCGCATCGATCGGCTCGCCGGACGCATCCCGCGCAAGGCCCAGGTAATCCTGGTAATGACGCCCCTCGGACTTGAGCAGCGAACGGTAGAATTTCGCCAGCTCGTCATCGAGGAAAGGAGCCAGTTTCGCAAAGCGCTCGCAGGAGCGCGCCTCGATAAAGGCCCCGACAATGAGCACATCCACCAGCCTACCCGGCTCATGGGTCCGCACCTCGGCGCGAAGACCACCGGCATAGCGCGCCGGCGACAGATGATCGTAGCGAATCCCGCGCGCCTCCATGATCGCCAGCACCTGCTCGAAGTGGATCAGCTCCTCCCGCGCCAGGCGTGACATCTTGTTCAGCAGATCGGTCCGATCGACGTAGCGGAACATCAGCGTCATCGCCGTCGAGGCCGCCTTCTTTTCGCAGTGGGCATGATCTATCAGCAAAAGGTCCTGATTGTTCAGTGCCGCCGCTATCCAGCTGTCGGGTGTTTCGCAACCAAGAAAATCTTTGATCTCGTCGAGGGTATCCATGGAGTCCGCCGTTATTCAAAAACGGCCGGAATTATACAGGAACAGCAGCGGCAAACTGCAAGTGGTGAAACCAGCGCAATCGCCAGGCAAGGAGCCATCAGCTTGCTGGATCCGGAACCCAGATCCACTGACGGCCAAGCGCAGTAAACACG
The DNA here is from genome assembly GCF_042661465.1 of Marinobacterium aestuariivivens. Lineage (NCBI taxonomy): Bacteria > Pseudomonadati > Pseudomonadota > Gammaproteobacteria > Oceanospirillales > Oceanospirillaceae > Marinobacterium > Marinobacterium aestuariivivens. The sequence goes on from NZ_JBHSWE010000001.1 coordinate 5,319,490, forward strand.
ACCGGGATCAGGCGTTCATTCTTTGGTTGCTGCTAGGCTTGAAGACTGGAGACGAACCTGAGACCGGCACCATGTGCGGACGCTACAACATTATCGATGACCCCTTTACCCGCGACCTGCTCGAGGCGCTCGATATCGAAGCCCGGCTGACGACCCGGTACAACATCGCCCCCACCGAGGAGGTGCCGGTGATACGCCGGCGGGAGGACCACTACGAGCTGGTGTCGATGCACTGGTGGCTGATCCCGTCCTGGGTCAGGGAGCCCGGCACGCGCTATTCGATGTTCAACGCCCGGGCCGAGACGCTGAACGAAAGCCCGGCCTTCCGGGCGCCCTTCCGCCACCAGCGCTGTATCGTACCCGCCTCGTCCTTTATCGAATGGCATACGGAACCGGGCGGCAAACAGCCCTGGCTGATACGTCCCTGCGACGGCGCCATCGCCTTCGCCGGCATCTGGGACCACTGGGGCCAGGGCCAGGATTCAATCCTGTCGTGCTGCATCGTGACCTGCGAAGCGGTGGCGCAGTTCCGGGATATCCATAACCGCATGCCGGTAATGTTGCGGCCGGATCAGTTCGAGCGCTGGCTGGATCCGGCGTCGGACAGCGGCTCGCTGCTGCCCTGGCTGCTGCCGCAGCTCCCCGGCCCGTTCGAACTCTGGCCCATCGACCCCCACATCAACAACGCACGACACAAGGAAACGCCTGTCATGATCGGAGACAGGCGGCAGATCCGGGACGACTGAGGCCGCACCGCCAGGGGAGCGACTGTCGCCAGTCAGCGCTAAGTCATTGATTGATGAAAATTGCAACCCCACTATAAATAGCAAAAATGTTTAATATAATATGAGAGGTATATTACCTATCATATTGATTTATATATGATTTTAACAATATATCGGCCTGACCTATGGCCAAAGTCTAACCAGCAGGATTGTCGACAAATCTTAACTTTAGAAGCGCCTTGGGCTAAAATGGCGGCCGCCAATCAACAATCGATCTCCAGGGCAACCCGGGACAAGTCGCTCGGATGCGATCAGGCTTGTTCCGATGTGCCAGGGTCGACAAAACGCCAAAGCCCATTATTAAGCGAACGACTATAAGGCTTTGGCAGCGACAACTGATGAGGGCTATATCGTGCTTGAAGCTTACCGCAAACATGTAGAGGAACGCGCTCAGGAAGGCGTGCCGCCGAAACCGCTGGATCCTGAACAGACAGCTGCCCTGGTTGAGTTGCTGAAAAACCCGCCGGCCGGCGAAGAAGAGTTTCTGCTGGACCTGCTGAGCAATCGCGTCCCGGCAGGCGTCGACCAGGCCGCCTACGTAAAGGCCGGCTTCCTGGCCGCCATCACCAAGGGTGAGGCCTCTTCCCCGCTGATCGACAAGATCAAGGCCACCGAACTGCTTGGCACCATGCTGGGCGGCTACAACATCGAGCCGCTGGTCGCCTGTCTCGACGATCAGGAACTGGGCGCCACCGCCGCCAAGGCGTTGTCGCACACCCTGCTGATGTTCGACGCTTTCCACGACGTCCAGGAAAAAGCCGAGGCCGGCAACGAATTCGCCAAGCAGATCATGCAGTCCTGGGCCGATGGCGAATGGTTCACCAGCAAGCCGGAAGTGGCCGAAAAGATCACCGTTACCGTCTTCAAGGTACCGGGCGAAACCAACACCGACGATCTCTCGCCGGCGCCCGATGCCTGGTCCCGCCCCGATATCCCGCTGCACGCCAATGCGATGCTGAAAATGGCCCGCGAAGGTATCGAGCCGGCGAAGCCGGGCGAAGTCGGCCCGCTGAGCCAGATCGAAGACGTCAAGGCCAAGGGCTTCCCGGTTGCCTACGTCGGTGACGTGGTCGGTACCGGCTCGTCCCGCAAGTCCGCAACCAACTCCGTGCTGTGGTTCTTCGGCGATGACATCCCGCATGTGCCGAACAAGCGTACCGGCGGCTACTGCTTCGGCGGCAAGATCGCACCGATCTTCTACAACACCATGGAAGATGCCGGCGCCCTGCCGATCGAAATGGACGTCGACAAGCTCGAGATGGGCGATGTCATCGATGTCTACCCGTACGAAGGCGTGGTGAAAAACCACGAGACCGGCGAAGAGCTGTGCCGGTTCGGTCTGAAGACCCAGGTTCTGCTGGACGAAGTTCGCGCCGGCGGCCGTATTCCGCTGATCATCGGTCGCGGCCTGACCGAGAAGGCGCGCGAGGCGCTGGGGCTTGGGCACTCCGACCTGTTCCGCAAACCGGAACAGCCGGCCGACACCGGCAAGGGCTTCACCCTGGCACAGAAAATGGTCGGCAAGGCCTGCGGCCTGGAAGGCGTCCGTCCGGGCATGTACTGCGAACCGAAGATGACTACCGTCGGCTCCCAGGACACCACCGGCCCGATGACCCGCGACGAGCTGAAAGACCTGGCCTGCCTCGGCTTCTCCGCCGACCTGACCATGCAGTCGTTCTGCCACACCTCGGCCTATCCGAAGCCGGTCGACGTCAACACCCACCACACCCTGCCGGACTTCATCATGAATCGCGGCGGCGTATCGCTGCGTCCGGGTGACGGCGTTATCCACTCCTGGCTGAACCGCATGCTGCTGCCGGATACCGTCGGCACCGGCGGTGACTCCCACACCCGCTTCCCGCTGGGCATCTCCTTCCCGGCCGGCTCCGGCCTCGTGGCCTTCGCCGCCGCAACCGGCGTCATGCCGCTGGATATGCCGGAGTCGGTACTGGTGCGGTTCAAGGGCCAGCGTCAGGAAGGCATCACCCTGCGCGACCTCGTGCATGCGATCCCCTACTACGCGATCAAGGAAGGCCTGCTGACCGTGGCCAAGGCCGGCAAGAAGAACATCTTCTCCGGTCGTGTGCTGGAAATCGAAGGCCTGGAAGAGCTGACCGTCGAGCAGGCGTTCGAGCTGTCCGACGCCTCCGCCGAGCGTTCCGCCGCCGGCTGCACCATCACCCTGTCGGAAGACTCGGTGGCCGAGTACCTGCAGTCCAACATCGTGATGCTGAAGTGGATGATCGCCGAAGGTTACGGTGACGTGCGTACCATCTCCCGCCGCATCAAGGCGATGGAAGAGTGGCTGGCAAACCCGAGCCTGATGCGTGCCGATACCGATGCCGAATACGCCGCGGTCATCGAGATCGACCTGTCCGAGATCAAGGAGCCGGTTCTCTGCGCTCCGAACGATCCGGACGATGCCCGCCTGCTGTCGGACGTCGCCGGTGAGAAGATCGACGAGGTCTTCATCGGTTCCTGCATGACCAACATCGGCCACTTCCGCGCCGCCGGCAAGATGCTGGAAAACGCCAAGCAGGCCCTGCCGACCCGCATGTGGGTTGCGCCGCCGACCAAGATGGATGCCGCCCAGCTGACCGAGGAAGGCTACTACGGCATCTTCGGCCGCGCCGGCGCCCGCATCGAAACTCCGGGATGCTCGCTGTGCATGGGCAACCAGGCACGGGTCGCGGACAACGCCACCGTGGTTTCGACGTCGACCCGCAACTTCCCGAACCGCCTCGGTACCGGCGCCAATGTCTACCTGGCATCGGCCGAACTGGCGTCCGTCGCCGCGGTCATGGGCAAGCTGCCGTCCGTCGAGGAGTACAAGCAGTACGCCGCCAACATCAACAGCATGTCGGGCGAGATCTACCGCTACCTGAACTTCCATCAGATGCCGAACTACGTCGAGAAAGCGTCCAGCGTGATCCCGACCGTCGAAGCCTGATCGAAGTCGGTCAACGGCAGAACAAAACCCCGCTCCGGCGGGGTTTTTGCTTATCTACTCTAGATTAACCCACTGATTTTCCAAGATTTCGCGACGTTGGTGTGTCACCCCGGTGTGACACCGTTATTGACGTTCCTGTAAGCGGTCAGTGTAGCGCAGTCAGGTTCTCGGCGTCAGCAGCCCTTGACCAGTGCTTGCTGATCAGGCTCCAGCGGCTTACCAGGAAGAAGGAGTGGTCCATCTGTACTATCCTCAAAACGGGTGCCACGATATTTCCGTGAAATGAAAGCCTGCTCGGAATTCTCCTTCGGCATCTGACTCCGGTCATAAAAGGCTCTTGTGCGCCGCAAGAATAACCCCGCTAACGCCGGCGGAAGTGCGTCGGTCCTCGTTCAAAAATGTTCTTGTACGCCACAAGAATATCCCCGCTAACGCCGGCGGAAGTGCGTCGGTCCTCGTTCAGCCTGGAGGTGATATGAACATGTCCAGATTTAAGCTAGCCGTAATCATACTGCCCGCTTTGTGTATCCATGGGACGGTTGCCATGGGCGTCCCCTTCGAACCTCCCCCGAAGAACCACCACCAGATCCGACTGTCGGCCCCATCATTACCGAGGCCCGTATCGATTTCGTGGACGACAGCCTTACGATCGTTGGCGATGGGTTCATGCCTGAAGGAAATCCCGGTATTCGTGTTCTGCTCGGTGGCCCTCTGGGCATCGGGGAAGGGCCGGAGGACATCACGGCGCTGTGTGCCGCCGCCGAACCGACGAACAACCTCATCCTGTGCGACCTGTTCTCTATCGCGCTATCCCCGGCGAATTACCTGTTGACGGTCCAGACCGGCGAAGGGCGTTCCGCCGACATCTCCCTGACTTACGGCGCGATGGGTCCGCAGGGAGAGAAGGGCGACAAAGGCGAAAAGGGGGACAAGGGCGATAGAGGCGACACAGGGCCCAAGGGAGACAAGGGCGACACCGGAGCGGCGGGAGCGGACTTTCAATTCGATACAGACCCAAACAGTCAAATGCCAAACCCTAGCTATGAGTTTTCGGATAACGGAGACACACAGGTGCTCTGCGGTCCGGGCTACACGATCATCGCAGGGGGCGGAGCCTGCGCGAATTTCTCCCAGAGAGTGGTAGTTGACCGCCCCATCTTCATCGGCGATCAGCAGGGCTGGAGTTTCAACTGCGGAGAGTTGTTCGGCGACCAGGTGAATCCGTCGCAAGTCTACGCAATCTGCCTCCGACCCTAACGCAGTCAAAACGGGAGACCATGACATGAACCTGTTCAATCAGCGAATGGCCGCTTTCGTTCTGACCGCACTTTGCATCCACGGCGCTCCCGCCATGGCCGCTACTCCCGCCGGGCCCAGCATCAGGGAGGCTCACGTCGATTCCCTTTCCGGCCTCCTCTCGATCTTCGGCGATGGCTTCAGTCCGAAGGGCAATGACGAGATATTCGTCTGGCTGGGTGGACCCGAAGGTGTGGGAGAAGGTCCGGATGAGATCACGGAACTTTGCAGTCTGTCACAGATCAACGTCATCGAGTGCGACCTGGGCCTCATAGCGCTCCCCCCGGCGATTATCTGCTGGCGGTGCAGACCGGCGCGGGGCTCTCCGATGATTTCCCCGTGGCGTTCGGCGAGATCGGTCCGCAAGGGGCGAAGGGAGAAACGGGCGACAAAGGCGATCAGGGTGACAAGGGCGACACCGGCACCAAGGGACCCAAGGGCGATACGGGTGATCAGGGTCCGCCGGGCGTCATCGACACGGGCAATATCTATACACGCATGACGGGCTTCACGGACAGAGTCTTCTGCAACGAGGGAGACATCGTCCTCGGGGGAGGCGGTGCTTGCAAGAGCTTCTTCTCCATTAGGGCGGTCATCGACCGGCCTATCCTGGATGTCGATCCGCCGGGCTGGGAATACAATTGCGGCGAGGCAGGACTCCCGGACGACGCCCAACAGGTGTGGGTGACGTGCGCAAATCCTTGAGGCGGTGGTGATCTGTCCATATCCAACGCGCCGGTTACGGCGCGTTGGCCCACGGTCGATTTATTGACGAATGGTTGATCCTCCGGAACGGGAATCCAGCAGGCGCTCTGCACCTGGACATTGCCAGCAAGCGAAGCGCACCGATCGCTGAGTATGGCGGTGCGGTTCACTTCGTTCACCAGCACCCTACATCCAGGAGAACAACGTGGCGGTTTGAAGTACAATACCCCGGCAATCTAGCAGGAGGCCCCATGTCCGAAACCGACACCCCCGCCAGCGGCGACACCAACCAGACCAAAAACGGCTTTCTGGCCCTGGTCTCGCGACTGGTATTCGAAGAGCAGCTGCCGGTGCGCTTCATGTACAAGACCGTACCCGAGCATCTCAACGATACCGGCTGGCGGCTCTTTACCGGCTACGAGGACGACAGCTTTCTCGAGGACGAGATCACCAACCTGCTGCCGGTGGCGCTGGAAAAGCTCTACGCCCTCGATGACAGCCTCGAAGAGAAGCTGGCCTACAACGCCGGCACCGTCTGGGAACGGGTGCCCGGGGCCGACTGGGAGCGGATCTACGACTTCCGCATCCCCACCCGCAGCGTGGACGTCTCGATCACCAACGACCCGGACCGGTTCGACCCCAAGGCTTGAATCCGCATTCCAAGTCCTCATATAGGTATCAGGACGCAGTCGCTTCGATGAAGGTCTGCGCTCCCCGAAGGCCCCGGGGCTGCACCATCATATTGCTCCATGAGGATATGCAGATGAGAGACTTCGACCTGTCCCCGCTTTACCGTTCCGCCATCGGCTTCGACCGCCTGGCCTCGATGCTCGACAACGCCAGCCGCAACGAGCAGAGCCAGCCGGCCTATCCGCCCTACAATATCGAGCTGCTCGACGAGAACCATTACCGCATCACCATGGCCGTCGCCGGCTTTCGCAATGACGAGCTCTCGATCCAGAGCGAACAGGGCATGCTGATGATCGTCGGCAAGAAACAGCAGGACACCGGAGAGCACAAGTACCTCTACCAGGGCATCGCCGCCCGCAGCTTCGAGCGACGCTTCCAGTTGGCGGACCATGTCAAGGTGGTACGCGCCAGCCTCGACAACGGCCTGCTTCACGTCGACCTCGAGCGCGAGATCCCGGAAGCGATGAAACCGCGCACGATCGAGATCGAAGGGGTTTAAACGCCAACTCCTTTTGCTGTTCGCGCCCTGTATCGACACTGCGTAGGGTGGAATGAGCCGAAGGCGAATTCCACCGGGTGGCAGAATCAAAACCCGTGCGGTCTGAATCATCTGGTGGAATTCGCACGCTCATTCCACCCTACGCCTCGCCCAGCTCTTTGCGGTAGAGTTGAGCCAGTTCATCGCCGAAGCAGCAGAACAGCACCCGCGGCGGGTCCTCCATGCCTTCGAGCTCCTCGCGCACCGTTGCGACCGCTATCCTGACCGCTTCCTTCAGCGGATAGCCATAGACGCCGCAACTGATCGCCGGAAACGCCAGCGACTTCATCCCGTGCTCCCGCGCCAACTCCATCGCATGGCGATAGCAGCTGACCAGCAGCTCGCGTTCGCCACTGCCGCCGCCGTGCCAGACCGGCCCCACGGTATGGATGACCCATCGGGCCGGCAGCCGGTAGCCCTGCGTCAGTTTCGCCTCACCGGTGGCACAACCGCCCAGCGTACGGCATTCGGCCAGCAACTCGGGACCTGCGGCACGATGTATGGCGCCATCGACGCCGCCACCGCCCAACAGGCTCTGGTTGGCGGCATTGACGATCGCATCGACATCGAGACGCGTAATATCGCCCTCGACGACTTCGAGCCTTTCATTCGTCTTCATCGCTCTCCTCCGCATTCAGGTGCAGCGCCAGCCACAGCGTCACCTGCCCGGGACGGGTCCGGGCAACCCGGTGGCGACAGCGGGCCGGCAGCATCACCGCGTCCCCGGGCTCCAGTTCCAGGCGCCGTCCCTGCTCGAATTCGAGTTCGGCTTCACCCTGCAGCAACAGCACCCACTCGTCCTGCGCCTGGTCGTACCACTGGCCATCGGGGGTACTCTGGCCAAACGACAGGATACGCTCCAGGCGCAGCCCCTTGCGTTTGAGCAACGGCTCGAAACGCTCCTCGTCCAGCCGCTGGGGCAACCCGGCCAGCAGATTCTGCTTGACCGGTACCCCCTGTTCGGCCTCCACAACCTTGATCGCCCGATAGCGCCAGCAGCGCAGGTCAGGATGCCAGAAATCGGACGCCAGGCCGGCCTTGTGCTTGAGATTGGCCCAGAACGCGCCCAGTTCCGGCAGCTGTTCCCAGACCGACGGCAGGAAAGTACCCCGGCGCCGGCCATACTGGAGCAGCAGCCCGTCCCGCCCCGGAACGATCTGCGCCAGCAGGTCCTGTTCATCGCGAAACACCAGCGGCTCCAGTGGCGTCAGAATCGACAGCTCGATCTGCAGCCCGGGCAGCTCTTCGGCTGTCACGGGTGCAAAGCGCGGATCCCGTGTCGCAGCATGCCAGGCATTCACTGCCACGTCGCACAGCAGCGGGCGGCTGGCTTCGAGACTGCCGATACAGCCGCGCAGCTCGCCCTGCTTTTTCAGCGTGACGAAACAGGCGCGCGGGCATCGCAGCGCCTGCGGTGCCGTTTCCGGGTCCGGCATCTCCGGCTCGCCGGTTTCGAGCCCCCGGGCAATCGCCGCCCGGGCCGTTCTCAGCAACAGCGCGCGTTCGGACGCGCTGTATTTGTCTCGCAGGGGCCGCGACGGCTCAGTGGACGCTGTAGGCGCCATAGCCCACCACCTGGTCCCGGGGGCCGGCGGTGTCCCCGGAATTGCGCAGGTCGAGCCGCTCGACATGAAGACCGCGCCTCGCTGCGGCGTACAGCAGACCGTTCAGGGCATAACAGCCGCACGCCAGCTCGGGGGACAGGCTCGGCTGCAGCCCCTCGATGCGCCTCGAGGTGACGTTGTCGATGCGCCGCGCGGTATCGTAACCATGGTAGTGACTCAGATCGCTGCTGATCAGCACCAGGGTGCGGGGGCTGTCCAGCCCTTCGCCGACCAGCCGGGCAACCGCTTCGGTCTCGACCTGCCCCACCACGACCGGGATCAGGGTCCAGTCCGTTTTAAGGCGCAGCAGAAACGGCAGCTGCACTTCGAGACAGTGCTCCAGCCGGTGGGGCTCGTCATCGTACTGCAGCAGGCCCTGGGCGACCCAGCGCTCGATCTGATCGGTATCGAGCGCCATTTCGCCCAGCGGGCAGGAAAAACGCTCGGCCGTCGGCACCGCCATCGCGGCCAGCGGTACCCGGTGATTCGGCCCCAGCAGCAGGACCCTGTCGTATCGGTTGCACCAGGGGCGCAGCAGGCTGTAGGCATGAGCGGCGACGGGGCCGGAATAGACGAGCCCCGCGTGGGGCACCACCAGAGCACGGGGCGCCTGGCCACGGTGCGGATTGTCATCGAGCAGGCGGTCGACCAGTCGTTCGAGCGCGGCGGGTTCATCGGGATAGAAGACACCGGCCACGGCCGGCGGACGTATCTGCATGATCGTTCCTCCCGTTCAGAATGCCTAAATTATAGTCAGCCGCCGGCACTCGCATAGCGACGAAAGCAACTGCGCGATTGAGCGCGGACGCACATGCGATTGTCTATTCTTTAAGCAGTTAACCAACGGAGAGCGTCATGCAAGGCGATGAATTCAAGCCGGTGCCAACCCGCTACTGGCATCGCGTCGAACGCGACAAGATTCAGTGCGATGTCTGCCCGCGCTTCTGCAAGCTCAGCGAAGGCCAGCGCGGACTCTGCTACGTGCGCGGCCGCGAGAACGATCAGATCATGCTCTACACCTACGGCCGTTCGAGTGGATTCTGCATCGACCCGATCGAGAAAAAACCGCTGAATCATTTCCTGCCCGGCACCCCGGTGCTGTCGTTCGGCACCGCCGGCTGCAACCTGTCGTGCAAATTCTGCCAGAACTGGGACATGAGCAAATCCCGGCAGATGGATACCCTGGCCGACTCCGCCTCCCCCAGGATCTGGTCGAGGCCTGCGAGCGCCTGGGCTGCCGCTCGATCGCCTTCACCTACAACGATCCGGTAATTTTCATGGAATATGCCATGGACGTGGCCGATGCCTGTCGCGAGCAGGGTATCAAGGCCGTCGCGGTCACCGCCGGCTACATCTGCCCCGAGCCGCGGGCCGAGTTCTACCGCCACCTGGACGCCGCCAACGTCGACCTCAAGGCCTTTACCGAACACTTCTACAAGAAGATCTGCGGCGGCGAGCTGGCGCCGGTTCTCGATACCCTGAAGTACCTGCGCCACGAGACCGATGTCTGGTTCGAGATCACCACCCTGCTGATTCCCGGGGAAAACGATTCGAACAGCGAACTGACGGCGATGAGCCAATGGCTGATGGATAACCTGGGGCCGGACGTACCGCTGCATTTCAGCGCCTTTCACCCGGACTGGAAGATGCTCGACAAGCCGTCGACCCCTCAGGCGACCCTGACACGGGCACGGAAGATCGCGATGGATGCCGGGCTGCACTACGTCTATACGGGCAATGTGCATGACCGCGAGGGCAGCTCGACCTGGTGCAGCAGCTGTGGCGCCCTGCTGATCGAGCGGGACTGGTATCAGCTCGGGCACTGGGGCCTGGACGAGAGCGGCTGCTGCCTCGGCTGCGGCACCCGCCTGCCGGGCCGTTTCGAGGCGCGCCCCGGCACCGGGGGCCGAAACGTCTGCCGGTGCAGCTGCACCCCGCCTTGCGTAGCCGGACTGCGTGATCTTTTGCGCCCGCGGGCCCCGAATCGCGTTCCGGCCGCGCCGGTATCAGGCGGCGGCGACCGTCTGCAGCCCGAGCACCCGTCGCAGGGCGTCGAGTTCGCGCAGCCGCTTGATCTGGCCGAACAGCACTTCGGCCTCGGGATAATGTCTTTTCATCTGGTTGAGCCACTGCTTCAGTCGCCCGTGGACATAGCCCGGCGCCATCTCCCGGACCATGCGCTCGAAATAGCCCTGCAGAATCGGCTCCATCTGCGACCAGCTGAGGCACTCTTCCGGCCGCCCGTCAAGCCGCCGCCTGATGGAACGGGCAAGATCCGGCCGCGACACCAGCCCGCGTCCGATCATCACGTCGCTGCAGCCACTGGCTTCGCGGCAGCGGCAATAGTCGTCCCAGCTCCAGACCTCGCCGTTGGCCACCACCGGCAGCCCGGGCACCGTCTCGCGAATTCGGGCAATCCACTCCCAGTGCGCCGGCGGCCGATAACCCTCGAGCTTGGTGCGGGCATGGACAGCGAGACCATCGGCACCGGCATCGCGGATCGCGCGGGCATTGTCGAACGCCAGTGCCTTGTCCTGGTTGCCCAGGCGCATCTTGGCGGTCACCGGAATCGATGCCGGCACGGCACGGCGCACCGCCGCGACGATAGCGTGAATATCCTCGGGCGTATCGAGCAGCACGGCCCCGCCGCGATTCCTGTTCACCGTCTTGGCCGGACAGCCGAAATTCAGGTCGATGCCGGGCGCGCCGAGTTCGGCCGCACGCACGGCATTCTCGGCCATCAGCTGCGGCTCGCTGCCGAGCAGCTGCACCACCACCGGCACGCCGGCCTCGGTGCGTCCGCCGCGGCTCAGCTCCGGCGCGAGCTTGTGGAACACATGCTCGGGCAGCAGCCGGTCGCTGATTCGGACGAACTCGGTGACACAGAGGTCGATGCCGCCGATGCGGGTCAGCACATCGCGCATCACCGGATCGACCACGCCCTCCATCGGTGCGAGGATGATTTTCATTGCAGGCTCGATATCAAGAAAAACGCTTATTATAAGGATTGGAGATTCGCGGGCGCCACCGGAACGCAGGCGCCCACGCTATGGGCGAGCCGCCGGCAGAAAGGATTCGCTCGCAGAGCGAGCTCCTACAGTGTCCCAATCTTCGGAAAGTCGCCAGGAGTTCTGTATATGCGCCTATTCGTCGCCATCGATCTGCCGGGCGAGCTTCAGGATACCATCGCCGGGCTTCAGATCCCGGTGCGTCACCTGAAATGGACGCCGCCGGAGCACCTGCACATCACGCTGCAGTTCCTCGGCGACCAGCCAGACCAGCGGCTGCCGGATATCTTCGAGGCTCTCGAGACCGTCGAGTTCGAACCGATGACGCTTTGCTGCCAGGGCATCGGCCAGTTCCGCTCCGGCGTGATCTGGCTCGGCATCGATCAGCTTCCGGCGCTGGAACAGCTGCAGCGCCGCATCCAGAGCGCTTTACGCCAGGTCGGCATTCAGGGCGAACAGCGGCGTTTTCATGCCCACGTCACCCTCGGACGCTGCGACAGGCACCGGCTGATCCCGGTGCTGGAGCGGGTCGCCGAGCAGTTCTACGGCCGGAGCTTCCGTTTCGACTGTGATACCTTTTGCCTGAAAAGCAGCATCCTCAGACCCAGCGGCGCCCTGCACCGGGTCGAGGCGCTGTTTGGCGCATGAATAGAACCGTACGTAGCCTGGAATGAGCGAAGCGAATTCCGGGTTTCCAATTCCGGGAAATACCCCGTCGGAATTCGCCCCTTCGGGGCATCATTCCAACCTACGTTCTAGTTCAGGTTTGAAAACGCCGCGAAATCAAACCGCCGCCAGCCCCAGCGCCAGGTCGCGCTTGAGATCCTCAAGGTCCTCGAGGCCGACCGACACCCGGATCAGGTTGTCGCGGATACCGGCGCGGGCACGGTCTTCCGGCGTCATGCGGCCGTGGGTCGTGGTGCCGGGGTGGGTGATGGTGCTCTTGGCATCGCCGAGATTGCCGGTGATCGACAGCATCCGGGTCGCGTCGATGAAGCGCCAGGCCGCATCGCGGTCGCCCTTGACCTCGAATGACACCACCGCCCCGAAGGCCTGCTGCTGCCTGATGGCCAGCGCATGCTGCGGATGGTCTTCGAGGCCGGCATAGTAGACCCGGTCGATCCCCTCCTGCCCGTCGAGCCAGCGGGCCAGCGCCAGTGCGCTGCGGCAATGGGCTTCCATGCGCAGCTTCAGGGTTTCCAGCCCCTTCATGAACACCCAGGCGTTGAACGGGCTCATGCAGGCGCCGCCGGTACGGATAAAGCCGTATACCTCTTCCATCAGCCTGTCCGGGCCGACCACGGCACCGCCGACACAGCGTCCCTGGCCATCGAGGAACTTGGTCGCCGAATGGATGACGATATCGGCGCCGAAGTCCAGCGGGCGCTGCAGCGCCGGGGTGCAGAAGCAGTTGTCGACCGCCAGCAGTATGCCGTGCTCGTGGGCAATCTCGGCCAAGGCCTCGATATCGGCCAGCTGTGCCAGCGGGTTCGAAGGCGTCTCGAGGAAAAACAGCTTCGTTTCCGGCCGGACTGCGTCACGCCAGGCGTCGTTGTCGGTCGGATCCACATAGGTGGTCTCGATGCCGGCCCGGCTCAGGTACTTGTCGAACAGCGATACGATGGAGCCGAATACGCTGCGGGAGCTGACGAGGTGATCGCCCTGCTTCAGCAGCGACAGCCCGACACTGAGGATCGCCGCCATGCCGGAGGCGGTCGCGACCGCGCGCTCGCCGCCTTCCAGCGCCGCGATGCGGCGTTCGAACGCCTGCACCGTCGGGTTGGTGAAACGGGAGTAGATATTACCCTCCTCCTCGCCGCCGAAGCGGGCCGCCGCCTCCCGCGCACTGGAGTAGACGAAGCTGGAGGTGGTGAAGATCGGGTCGCCGTGCTCGCCCTCGCTGGTGCGACGCTGCCCCGCGCGCACCGCCAGTGTCGAGAATTCACAGCCGTCCGGATCGAACTGAATGCGTTCTTCGCGCTCGAAGTTGCTCATGCCGCGCGTTCCCCTGTTATTCAATCTTGTTGTGCAGGTCGTTGGAGGAGTTGCTCTCCGACTCGGGACCGTCGCCCGCCTTGGCCGCATCGTTGCGCTTGGCCTCGAGACGCGCCAGGTAGTCGCCGTCGACATCGCCGGTGATGTACTGACCGTCGAAGACCGACGTATCGAAGTGACGGATGGCATCGTTGCCGGCACTGACACAGTCCTTGAGGTCTTCGAGATCCTGGTACAGCATCCAGTCGGTGCCGATATAGGTGCCGACCTCGTCCTCGGTGCGACCGTGGGCCACCAGCTCCTCGGCGGACGGCATGTCGATACCGTAGACATTGGGGTAACGCACCGCGGGCGCTGCCGAGGCGAAATAAACCTTCTTGGCCCCCATGTCGCGCGCCATCTGCACGATCTGCTTGGATGTGGTGCCCCGCACGATGGAATCGTCGACCAGCATCACCACCTTGTCGCGAAACTCCATTTCGATCGGGTTGAGCTTGCGGCGTACCGATTTCTTGCGCTCGACCTGGCCCGGCATGATGAAGGTGCGGCCGATATAGCGGTTCTTGATGAAGCCTTCGCGGAAATCGACCTTCAGCGCCTTGGCCATCTCCAGCGCCGCGGTACGGCTGGTGTCCGGAATCGGGATAACGACGTCGATATCGTGATCGGGCCGCTCGCGCAGCACCTTGGCGGCCAGTTTCTCGCCCATCAGCATACGCGACTTGTGTACGTTGACGTCATCGATGATGGAATCGGGACGCGCCAGGTAGACGAATTCGAACAGGCAGGGGTTGTAGGAGGTGTCACGGGCACACTGCTGGGTATGGACATTGCCGTCCATATCGATGTAGATCGCCTCGCCCGGCTCGATATCGCGCACACGGGTGAAGCCACAGACATCCAGCGCGACGCTTTCGGAGGCCACCATGTATTCGCAGCCCCGCGCGGTCTCGCGCTTGCCGTAGCACAGCGGACGGATGCCGTGGGGGTCGCGGAACGCCAGGATGCCGTAACCGGTGATCATCGCCACCACGGCATAGCCGCCGGTACAACGCTCGTGCACCCGTTCGACGGCGGTGAAGATATCCTCGGCGCTGGGCCGAAGTTTGCCCTGACGTTGCAGTTCGTGGGCGACAACGTTGAGCAGCACTTCGGAATCGGAGGTGGTATTGATGTGTCGCAGGTCGGCACGGAACATCTGTTCGGCCAGGGCTTCGGCGTTGGTCAGGTTGCCGTTGTGGGCCAGGGCGATGCCGTAGGGCGAGTTGACGTAAAAGGGCTGTGCTTCGGCGGAGCTGGAGCTGCCCGCCGTCGGATAGCGTACGTGACCGATACCGACGTTGCCGGCCAGACGCTTCATGTGCCGGGTACGGAACACTTCGTTGACGAGGCCATTGTCCTTTCGCAGGAAAAACCGGTTCCCTTCACAGGTCACCATGCCGGCCGCATCCTGTCCGCGATGTTGCAACACCGTCAGGGCGTCGAAAATCGTCTGGTTAACGTAGGATTTGGCAACAATGCCGACAATACCGCACATGCAACGCACCTCGAACGGGTTCAGAAAAGCCTAGATAAAGTCTGGAGAGCCATCAGCGTCCGACGTTCCATATCGCACGTACTGCATCCTGCGCCAGGTCGCGCGTCCAGGACTCCATTTGAATGAAATGAGGGATCAGGCGGGACTCATGCCACCAGGGGTCCTGCACCGCCGGCGTGATGCCCAGCAGCGCGACCAGCACCACGATCAGCAACGCGCCGCGGGCGATGCCGAAACCGACGCCGAGGATGCGGTCGGTGCTGCTGAGGCCGGTCGCCTGCACCAGCGCGGCAATCAGGGCGCTGATCATCGCACCGACAATAAGGGTCGCAAGAAACAGAATAGCAAAAGCGACGGCGATACGCGCCGAAGGGGTCTGGATATAGTCCTGCAGCACCAGGCTCAGCGGTGCCGTAAACAGCCGGGCAACGACAAAGGCCGCCACCCAGGTCGCCAGCGACAGCGCTTCCCGCACGAAACCCCGCTTCAGGCTGAACAGCCCGGAAACGGCGACAATTGCGATGATGGTCCAGTCAGCCCAGTTCATGTTTCCGATCGGATCCCGAAATCAGCGCGCATTCTAGCAGAGGGTCCTGCACAACCCAATGCTCACTGCGTGGTAAAACGAACGATAATGCCGTTGAGGCCGAAGTCTTCCTTGAGTTCCGTCTGCAGGGCTTCAAGCTTGCCGCGCTGGATGTCCGGCCCGACATAGACCTTCACCAGATCGCCGATCTTGCGTGTATAGACCTTGTGACCGGCCCCGACCAGCTTCTTGCGCAGCGTCTTGGCATTGGCCTCGTCGCGAAAGCTCGCCAGCTGCAGCGTCCAGGCCACCGGCACGTTCTGCCCGTCGAGCACCGGCGTATCCTCGGGCAAGTTCAGGTCCGGCAGCGCCGGCTGCGGCGGCAGCACTTCCGGTGCCGGTTCCGGTTCGATCTCCCGTGCCTGCTGCGGCGGCGCCAGCTCGCCGGTATCCGGCAGTGCCGGTAGTTGCGGTTCGATCGTCACCACCTCCGGCAACTCCGGCGCCGCGGGAATATTGCTCGGCAGATGCCGTTCCCGGTAGCCTTCGCCATCGAAGACCAGCGGGAAGAACACCAGCGCGGCCACCAGGATGGCGGCCCCGCCGATGAGTCGCTGTCTGAATCCATCGTTCATCGGTCAACCTTCGAGTTTCAGCTGCGCCAGCGCCTCGCTCACGGTAAAGAACGACCCGGCAATCAGCACCTGATCGTCCGCCGTCAGCTCACCGCGCAGGCCCTGCAATGCCGAGGCGACGTCAGGGTACAGTGCCCGGCTGGCGCTATCGTCGACCCGATCAAGCGTTTCGGCCAGCCTGTCGCTGCTCTGCCCCCGGGCACCGGCGAGCCCCGCCAGATGCCAGCGGTCGGCCAGCGGCGCCAGGGCCGCGAGCACACCGGCCACATCCTTGTCACCGAGCATGCCGAGCAACAGGTGGCGCCTGCCCCTGACCGGCATTGCGCGAAGACGCGCCGCGATATACCCCGCCGCCTCGGGATTATGGGCCACATCCAGGATGCAGTCGCTGCCGTCAAGACTGATGCGCTGCATGCGGCCGGTCATCCGGGCGTCCTGCAGCCCCCGTTCGATTGCCTGGCGCGGCACTGGGTCGGGCAACAGGTGCAGGACCTGCAGCGCGGTCGCCGCATTGGGCAGCGGCAAGGCGGGCAGCGGCAGACCCGACATTTCCACCGCTTCGCCCCGGGCATTGAGCCCCTGCCAGTCCCAGCTGCTGTCACCGGACTGCCAGCTGAACGTCTGCCCCACCTGATGCAGACAGGCACCCAGCTGCGTCGCGACTTCTGCGACCGTCACCGGCGGCTGCGGATCGCCGCATACGGCCGCACGGCCGGCACGAAAGATACCGGCCTTCTCGCGGCCGATCAGCTCGCGGCTATCGCCCAGCCAGTCGGTATGGTCCAGCGCCACCGTGGTGACGACCGCCACATCCGCATCGATGATATTGACGGCGTCGAGACGGCCGCCGAGCCCGACTTCCAGCAACAGATACTCCGGCCGGGCATCGGCGAATATCTTCAGCGCCGCCAGGGTACCGAATTCGAAATAGGTCAGGGGCGTCGTTCCGCGCGCGCGCTCGACCGCCGCGAAGGCATCACAGAGCAGCCCGTCGGATACCTCTTCGCCATTCAGCCGCACCCGCTCGTTGTAGCGCAGAAAGTGCGGCGAGCTGTAACAGCCGGTGCTGTGTCCGCCGTGGCGAAGGATGCGGTCGAGAAATGTCTGGGTCGAGCCCTTGCCGTTGGTGCCGGCAATGGTGACCACGCGGGTGGCACCGAAATCGAGCGCCAGTTGCCGGGCAACGTCACGGATGCGGTCGAGACCCAACTCGATCTCGCTGGGATGGCAGGCTTCGATTCGGCTCAGCCATTCGTTCAGGGTCAATTCGGTTACAGCTTGCATATCGATTCACCGGAAACCAATGGCCGGAAATACGGCGGCCGGCACACCCGAACACGCTGCCCGGGAGTGGCCGCCTGTTGTGGCGGGCGCTACGCGTCCGCCTCCACGTCCTGATGGGTCAGTTTGCGCAGGATCGAGGCGACACGGGGGCGCAATTCCTTGCGCTCGATGATCATGTCGACCTGACCGTGTTCGAGCAGGAACTCGCTGCGCTGGAAACCTTCCGGCAGCTTTTCCCGCACCGTCTGCTCGATCACGCGCGGGCCGGCGAAGCCGATCAGCGCCCGGGGCTCGGCGATATTGAGGTCGCCCAGCATCGCCAGACTCGCCGAGACACCGCCGTACACCGGATCGGTCAGCACCGAAATGAACGGAATACCGGCACGGCGCAGTTTTTCCAGCGCCGCCGAGGTCTTGGCCATCTGCATCAGCGAGGTCAGCGCCTCCTGCATGCGGGCACCACCGGATGCCGCGAAACAGATCAGCGGAATCCCCTCTTCCAGACTGATGTTCGCCGCGCGCACGAACCGCTCGCCGACGACCGCGCCCATGGAGCCGCCCATGAAGCGGAACTCGAATGCGACCGCCGCGACCGGCATGCCTTCGAGCTCGCCGCGCATCGCGATCAGGGCATCCTTCTCGCCGGTCTCCTTCTGCGCCGCGGCCAGACGGTCCTTGTATTTCTTGGAGTCCCGGAACTTCAGGCGGTCGACCGGCTCGACATCGGTGCCGATCTCGCGCAACGTTCCCTCGTCGAGGAACACTTCGAGGCGCTTGCGCGCGCCCAGGCGCATGTGATGGTTGCACTTGACGCAGACGTTGAGCGCCTTGTCCAGCTCCGGACGGTACAGGACCGCTTCACATTTGGGACATTTCTTCCAGAGGCCCTCCGGCACGTTCGAGCGCCGGTTCTGCGCGTTACGCGCCAGGGAAGGGACGATTTTTTCCAGCCAGTTACTCATCTTGCTCCATCCGCTGTGCGGGAAAACTGTTTTGCCGTTCAACCCTGCCAACAGCCGCCATTCGGACTTACCGCTGAACTCGTGCGGTCAAGCCCGCCAAGCGGCCAGACAGGGCCAAACTCTCAGGCATCCATCGCCGTGCGCATGGCCGCGATGATGCCGGAAACCTGTTCGGGGATTGCGTCGGGCGTGCCGCTCAGTTCGGCGATGCGGTTGACCAGCACACTGCCGACGATAACGCCGTCCGCCACCTCGGACACGGCGCGCGCCGATGCCTCGTCACGGATACCGAAACCGACGCCCACCGGCATGTCGGTATGACGGCGCACCTGGGCGAGCTTGTCCTCCACCGCCTTCACATCCAGCGCCGCGGAACCGGTAACGCCCTTGAGCGAGACGTAGTAGATGTAGCCGCTGCCCTTGTCGCAGACCGAACGGATACGGGACTCTTCGGTTGTCGGCGCCAGCAGGAAGATCGCATCGAGACCTTCTTTCCCTAGCACCTCGAGCAGGTCGTCCGCCTCTTCGGGCGGCAGGTCGACGGTCAGCACGCCATCGACGCCGGCGGCCTTCGCCCGGGTTGCGAAGTTGCCGTAACCGATCGCCTCGATCGGGTTCAGATAGCCCATCAGCACGACCGGCGTCCCGCTGTCCCGCTCCCGGAACTCGCGCACCATCTCGAGGATATCCAGCAGCCGGGTGCCATGGGACAGCGCCCGCTCGCAGGCCAGCTGGATCACCGGGCCATCGGCCATCGGATCGGAAAAGGGCACGCCCAGTTCGATGATGTCGGCGCCGGCCTCGACCAGCGCGTGCATCAGCGGTACCGTCACAGCCGGCGCCGGATCTCCGCCGGTGACATAGGGAATCAGCGCCTTGCGCCCGGCACCCTCGAGGCGGGCGAAACAGTCCTTGATACGACTCATGTCTAATCTGTACTCCAGCAGTTGGCTCAGAACTCGATGCCGTCGAGACTGGCAACGGTGTGAATATCCTTGTCGCCCCGACCGGAAAGGTTGACGACGATGACGTCGTCCCGGTCCATCTCGCGGGCCAGCTTGAGCGCATGGGCCACCGCGTGGCTGGACTCCAGTGCCGGCATGATGCCTTCGACCCGGGTCAGGGTGCGGAACGCCGCCAGCGCCTCTTCGTCGGTCGCGGCGACATACTCGGCACGACCGCTGTCCTTGAGCCAGGCGTGCTCGGGACCGACCCCCGGATAATCGAGACCCGCGGACACCGAGTGGGTACCGAGAATCTGACCGGCATCATCCTCCATCAGGTAGGTGCGGTTGCCATGCAGTACGCCGGGGCGCCCGGCCGACAGCGGCGCCGCGTGCTGACCGGTCTCGAGACCGTAACCGCCGGCCTCGACGCCGACCATGCGCACGCCCTCGTCCTCGATGAACGGATGGAAAAGACCGATGGCGTTGGAGCCGCCCCCACGCAGGCCACCAGGGCATCCGGCAGGCGCCCGACCTGGGTCAGGCACTGCTGCCGCGCCTCGCGGCCGATAATGCACTGAAAGTCGCGGACCAGTTTCGGATAGGGGTGGGGGCCGGCCGCCGTGCCGATGATGTAATAGGTGCTGTCGACATTGGTGACCCAGTCGCGCATCGCTTCGTTCATCGCATCCTTGAGGGTACGGGTGCCCGATTCCACCGGAATGACCTCGGCGCCCAGCAGCTTCATGCGATAGACGTTGAGCGCCTGGCGGCGGACGTCCTCGATGCCCATGTAGACCTTGCACTCCAGACCCAGGCGCGCGGCCACGGTCGCGGAGGCCACACCGTGCTGGCCGGCGCCGGTTTCGGCGATCACCCGCGGCTTGCCCATCTTCTTCGCCAGCAGCGCCTGGCCGATGGTGTTGTTGACCTTGTGGGCGCCGGTATGGTTGAGGTCCTCGCGCTTGAGGTAGATGCGCGCACCGCCATTTTCGCGGGACAGCCGTTCGGCGAAGTAGAGCGGAGACGGACGGCCGACATAGTGAGCCAGGTCGGCATCGAACTCCGCCTGGAACGCCGGATCAAGGCGCATGGACTCGTAGGTACGGTCCAGCTCCTGCAGGGCGCAGATCAGCGTTTCGGAAACAAAGCAGCCGCCGTAGGGACCGAAATGTCCGCGATCATCCGGCAACTGCATCAGCGCAGCCAGTTCAGCTTTTGTCGGCACGTGCCACCTCTTCGATAAACTGCTTCATTTTGTTGTGATCCTTGATGCCCCTGGACGCTTCGACGCCACCGCTGACATCGACGGCGAAGGGCCGGACCCGCTCGACCGCCGCCCGGACATTGTCCGGCCCCAGTCCGCCGGCCAGGATGATGTCCGACCGCAGGGTCTGTGGTATCAGTGACCAGTCGAAGGCCTCGCCGGTTCCGCCCGGGACCCCGGGGCGGTAGGCGTCCAGCAGAATCGCCCGGGCGCTGGGATATTCCGCGACTGCCGCCTCCGGGTCAAGGCCTGATTTCATTCGTAACGCCTTGATATAGGGGCGTTTAAATCGGACACAGTCGTTTTCGGTTTCATTGCCGTGAAACTGCAGCAGGTCGATACCGGTCAACGCCATGACCTGCGCGACCTGTTCCGGCGGCGCATCGACGAACAGCGCCGTGGTCGTCACGAACGGCGGTAGGCGGGCGATGATCTCGGCGGCCACCTCGGGTGCGACATGGCGTGGACTGGGTTCGTAGAAGACGAAGCCGAGTGCGTGGGCGCCGAGATCCACCGCGGCGCGGGCATCTTCGAGACGCGTAATGCCGCAGATCTTGATGCGTGTCGTCACTTGGGACCCTTTCCTGAAAACGACTGATAGTACCAGATCGGCCGGATCAAAGTCAGTCCGGGCGACCGAGGAAATAGGGACCGAGGTCCGACGGCGGCAACCCGAACGCCTCCGGATAGGCGACATCGACGAAATACAGCCCCCAGGGCGGTGCGGTGATGCCGCCTACGCGCCGGTCCCGAGCCTGCAGCACCTCCCGGGCCCAGACCGGTTCCGCCTCCCCTGCGCCAATCTTCATCAGCACGCCGGCGATGTTGCGCACCATATGATGCAGGAAGGCGTTGGCCCGCACGTCGATCACGATCAGTTCGCCACTGCGATAGACCTCGAGCGAGCGCACCTCCCTGATGGGGCTTTTGGCCTGGCAACCGACCGCGCGGTAGGAGGTGAAGTCGTGTTCGCCGACCAGATGGACGGCCGCGTCATTCATGCGCCCGATATCCAGTGTCTTGTAGGTCCAGGTCACGCCGCGCGACAGCAGCGCGGGCTTGACCGGCGCACTGTGGATCAGATAGCGGTAGCGTCGCTCCCGGGCCGAGAAACGGGCATGAAAGCCGTCATCGACCGGACGGGCCCAGCGAATCGCGATATCGTCCGGCAAATGGCTGTTGGTACCAAGCACCCAGGCACGCTCGTCGCGTCGGGCCCGGGTATCGAAATGAATGATCTGGTAGGTGCCATTGACACCGGCATCGGTGCGGCCGGCGCAGACAACGCTGACCGGCTCGTTGGCGATCCGGCCCAGCGCCTTCTCGACGGCTTCCTGAACACTGGGAACATGGTCGGCCTTCTGCGTCTGCCAGCCCCGATAGGCGGCCCCCGCATATTCGACACAGAGGGCATAACGGACGGGGGCGATCGAAATCGCCCCCGTGGATTCTTCTGTTTCAGACTTCATCTGTCGCTCTTGAAAAACCCGGCACAGACCGGGGGATGGCCGGGCGCGCAGCCCGGCAGTCACTGCCTGACCTAGGCCAGAC
This sequence comes from Marinobacterium aestuariivivens, assembly GCF_042661465.1. Classification (NCBI taxonomy): domain Bacteria; kingdom Pseudomonadati; phylum Pseudomonadota; class Gammaproteobacteria; order Oceanospirillales; family Oceanospirillaceae; genus Marinobacterium; species Marinobacterium aestuariivivens. The sequence goes on from NZ_JBHSWE010000001.1 coordinate 5,341,767, forward strand.
TCTCCATCAGTTTGCGTGCTTCCTGCTGCTGCTGGTTACTGCCCTCCTGCAGAATCTCGGCGAGAATATCCTTGGCGCCGTCGCGGTCCTCCATGTCGATATAGGCCCGGGCCAGATCGAGCTTGGTCTCGACCTCGTCGGTACCGTCGAGAAACTCGAGACCGAGATCCTCATCTTCGGCTTCGCTCTCGTCCAGCGCAATCTCGTCATCGACCGAACCGAGCAGAGCCTCGAGTTCGGAGTCGAGATCCGAGTCCTCGTCGAACGATGACTCGAGGTCATGGGCGATATTGGCGGTCAGCTCTTCCTCGACCGGACTGATCAGCGTGTCGTCGTCCTCTTCGTCCAGCGCCTCGTCGGGAAAGTCCTGACCCAGTTCCGCGAGCATCGCGTCCAGATCGGCATCGTCATCCGACAGCGAGACCGCCTCGTCATCCTCGAGCGTCAAGTCATCGTCGTCCGAGGCATCGCCGCCGGAGGCCAGCAACGCTTCGAGCTCCGGGTGCAGGCTCAGACCGTCGTCCTCCCCGACTTCGGCTTTGGATGTCGCGTCCGGCTCGGCCGGGGGCGCGTTTTCCGGCTGAGCCTCATCCGACGCCGGCTGCGCTCCGGCTTCGGCCAGTATCGCATCGACATCGGGCGCGTCTGCGCTCTCCAGGCTATCGTCGGGCCCGGTATCCAACGCTTCTGCGTCCTCGTAGAAGTCGTCCTCCAGCTCCAGTTCAAGCGGCTCATCGGACGAAACCCCGGCCTCCGCAGCCGGGACCTCGATGTCCTCCGGCGTCCCGGCTGCGGCCTCGGGCTCGGCCTCCGGCGCTTCTTCTGCACCGGTCGACACCGTCGCGCCTTCCCCGTCCTCTTCGAGGCCCTCCTCACCGGGGGCTTCGGGCGGGACAGCACTTTGCGGGGCGGTTTCCGGCTCGGGCTCGCCCTCCTCCGGCTGAATCATGTCGACCGTCTGGTTAAGGCGAAAATCGAGGGCATCGTCTTCGCTGTCATCGACGCCCTGCGCGCTGTCACTCCGGGAGAAATCGACTTCCTCTTCCTTGGGCTCTTTCGGTACCTCGCTGGCATCGATGACGGAGCTCAGCCCCAGGCTTTCGAGGGTGTCTTCCGGCTCGTCATCGAGGGTTTCGAACGCCTCGAGCTGACCCATGCCGGAACGCAGATCAGAGCGCTCCGCCTCCTCTTCGTCACCCTCGGCGTCGCCGAGAATATCGTCCAGGCTGTCGTCGAAGCTTTCATCCGCCTCGGCCTCGGCCGGCTGCGACGGAGGCTCCTGCTCGAACTCGCTCTCGAAGCTCAGGTCGAACTCGTCGTCGGCATCCTCGTCGATACCCGCAACCTGATCATCGGGCAGCGTTTCTTCCTCGAAGGCGCCGTCCAGACTGAGGTCGAAGTCGTCATCTTCGAACGTCGGCTCCGCGGCCTCGACTGCACCCCTCTCAGCACCTGCGGCCGCCTCGTCGAGCGGCAGATCGAGATCGAGATCCATATCCAGATCGAGGTCCGCGTCCGCCACCGATGCCGAGGCGTCCTCCGCCCGGGTATCGGCCACGCCGGATTCGACCTCCGGCTCTTCCTCGTCGGCGGCCGCCAGGGCACCGCCGGCAACCGCGGCCGCAGCGGCCGCACCCACCGCTGTCGAAGCGGAAGCCGGCTGCTCGGGTTCGGCATTGAAGGGTTGCGAATCGTCCCGGCGACGGCGCAGAAGACCGAGCAGGCCGACCAGCAGGCCGCCTATTACGGCACCGATGCCGGCCATATAGGCCGGCGAGGACATCAGTTTATCGACCAGGCCGGCCGGAGGCGGGGGTGGGGGCGCCGATGGCTCAGCCGAAACGGGAGGTGCCTGCTGCACCTGCTGCAACTGATTCTGCAGCGCCGCCATCTGCTGGTCCTTCAGTTCCAGCAGTCGCTGCAAGGTTTCCAGCTGCTGCGAGATCGCGGTGAGCTTGTCGTTGAGCTCGGTATTTTCCCGCTCGATGCGATCGACGGACTCCTGGGTGACCGCAAGCTGGTTTTCCAGCTCCTCGTTGCGCTGTAGCAACTCGGCCTTTTCCGGGTCGACCGGTTGTGACTGCCCTGCTTCTGCGGCCCCGGCTTCATCCTGTACCTGTTCGCCGCTGTTCGGATCCTCGGGCGAGAGGATCTTCAACTGGGCCTGCGGCGCCGGCGGCGCCGCGGCTTGGGATTCAGACGGGGCTACCGGCTTTTTTGAGCCGTCCGCCTGAGGCGTGCTTGCCGCCGGTGCGCTGCGACCGGCCCGCCAGCTTTGCATCTGGCGCGTTACTTCCCTCGCCGCCTCGCTGGCGCTGATGGCCCGCACCTCTTCCAGGCTGGGCAGGTTCAGCACCACCCCCGCCTTGAGAAAGTTGATATTGCCGCTCGGGAACGCCTGGGGATTCTTGCGCTGCAGCGCCAGCATCATCTGATTGAGATCGGTGCCGCCACCGGGAGAATGCCGCCGGGCCAGCTGCCCCAGGGTATCCTGGGTTTCGACGAACACCTGGGTCTGCGGATCGGTGCGCGTCCGGATGTTGTCGACCGGTCCCGACGGCCGGGCACGCGTCGGCAACGCCGGCTGCGGCGGGGCGGGCCGCGTCGCCGCAGTGGTCACCGGCGGCGCAGAGCCGGCCACCGGAGCTGCCTCGAACACCGGAGGGTCGAGCAGCAGCGTGTACTCCCGCACCAGCCGGCCATTCGGCCAGTTCACCTCTACCAGCAGATTGAGAAAGGGTTCGCGTACCGGCTGCCTGGATGTCAGGCGAATGCTTCCGGTACCGTTGGGATTGACGTTGACCTGGAACTGCACATCGGAGAGCAGACGGGAGCGATCCAGCCCCGCGATGGCGAACTGATTCATATCGGCCATCTGCGGCTGTATCTGCTGCGGATCCAGATCACGCACCTGCAACAGCTGAATTTCCGCATCGAGCGGTTCGTTCAGTGCCGATTTGATTCGGATCTGTCCCAGCCCAAGCGCATTCGCTTGAGTGGCGCCCAGAACTCCCGCTACAGCTAGACTAACAGCAAGTTTGCGCAACATCTGTCTGTTCCTTTAAGTCCACTCCCCGAGATACACCGGCAAATCAGGAAGTTGCGATTCCGAATACCGCACAAAGTATTATTTATAAACCTTGAAACGGTCAAGGCAGACGACTGTCGAATCAGCCACGCTGCAGCCAGACCCATGCCGTCCACCAGCGAAACACCGAATGCCGGAGACTTCAACCCCCGGCACTTGACATCGATCAGAGTCCGGGCTGAATCAGTTGCTCGGCGATCTGAACGGCATTCAGCGCCGCCCCCTTGCGCACATTGTCGGAGACGACCCAGAGGTCGATGCCGTTCTCGCTGGAGATATCCTCGCGGATCCGGCTGACAAAGACCGCATCCTTGCCGGCGCCCTCGGTCACGGCCGTGGCCCAGCCACCGGCCTGCTCCGGCTCGTCGACGACTTCGACACCCGGCGCCTGCTCGAGCAGTTCGCGCACTTCGAGCGCGCTGATCTGATCCCGCGTCTCGATGTGCACCGCCTCGCTGTGACCGAAGAAAACCGGCACCCGCACACAGGTGGGATTGACGCCGATCTCGTCATCTTCGAGGATTTTTCGGGTTTCCCAGACCATTTTAAGCTCTTCAGCGCTGTAGCCGCTGTCGTCGAGACTGTCGATCTGCGGTAGCACGTTGAACGCCATCTGCTTGGCGAACAGCTTGTTGTCGATATCGCGGGCATTGAGCAACAGCGCCGTCTGGCGCGCCAGCTCCTCGACGGCGTTGCGCCCGGCGCCGGAGACGGCCTGATAGGTCGCGACGTTGATACGGCGGATACCGACGGCACGGTAGATCGGCGCCAGCGCCACCAGCATCTGAATGGTCGAGCAGTTGGGGTTGGCGATGATGCCGCAGTGCTCCTGAATGCGTTCCGGATTGATCTCGGGCACCACCAGCGGCACCTCGGGCTCATTGCGGAAACAGGCACTGTTGTCGATAACGACACAGCCAGCGGCGACCGCCTGGGGGCATATTCGGCCGCGACCTCACTGCCGGCGGAAAACAGCGCGATCTGCACCTGAGCGAAGTCGAACTCCGCCAGATTGCCGACGCGGCGGGATTTGCCATTGAAATAGACCACCTTGCCGGCGGAGTTCTCGCTTCCCAGCGGGTAGAGATTCTCGACCGGGAATTTACGCTCTTGCAGCAACTCGATCATTGCCTCGCCCACCAGCCCGGTGGCACCAACGACGGCAACGTTGTAGGTCTGACTCATCACATCTCCAAACGCAGACCAGCCCGAACAGGTCGGGCTGGTGACAGCGGGGACCGCGAACGTGCGCCCCGCTACAGTTTTTCGATGGCCGCCGTATCTGTCCGCCGGCCATCGGGATCCGCCTGCCAATGACGGACAGACGTCTCAGCCCGCCATCAGGATCCGAAGCATACGGCGCAACGGCTCGGCCGCGCCCCACAACAACTGGTCGCCGACACTGAAGGCGTTCAGGAACTGCGGCCCCATGTTCATCTTGCGAAGACGACCGACCGGTACGGACAGGGTGCCGGTAACCTTGGCCGGTGTCAGTTCCTGCATGGTCAGGTTACGATCGTTCGGAACCACCTTGACCCAGTCGTTGGCCTCGGCCAGCATACCCTCGATCTCGTCGACCGGGATATCCTGCTTGAGCTTGATGGTGAAGGCCTGGCTGTGGCAGCGCATCGCGCCGATACGCACGCAGGTGCCATCGATCGGAATCGGCTGCTCGGACAGACCCAGGATCTTGTTGGTCTCGGCTTGCCCCTTCCACTCCTCGCGGCTCTGCCCGTTCTCGAGGGCGCTGTCGATCCAGGGGATCAGGCTGCCGGCGAGCGGAACGCCGAAATTGTCGACCGGCATCCTGTCGCTGCGGATCGTCTCGGCGACCAGACGATCGACTTCGAGAATGGCGCTGGCGGCATCGAGCTTGTCGGCAACGGACGCATGAATGATCCCCATCTGACTGATCAGCTCACGCATGTGACGCGCACCACCGCCGGACGCCGCCTGGTAGGTCATGGAGCTCAGCCATTCGATCTGGCCGGACTTGAACAGACCACCCAGGGCCATCAGCATCAGCGATACGGTGCAGTTGCCGCCCACGAAGTTCTTCACACCGCGGGCCAGACCGTTCTTGATAACGTCGAGGTTGACCGGGTCGAGGATGATCAGGCTGTCATCGTCCATGCGCAGCGACGAAGCGGCATCGATCCAGTACCCCTGCCATCCGGCTGCGCGCAGCTGCGGGAAGATCGCCTTGGTGTAGTCGCCGCCCTGACAGGAGATGATCGCATCCATCTGTTTCAGTTCGTCGATGCTGTTGGCGTCTTTCAGAGCCGGAATGGACTTGCCAATATCGGGGCCGGCCTCGCCCACCTGGGAGGTGGTGAAGAACACCGGCTCATCGATCAGATCGAAATCCCGCTCGTCCCGCATACGCTGCATCAGCACGGAACCGACCATGCCTCGCCAACCCACAAAACCTACACGCTTCATTATCTACCCCAATGTTGATCGGAAGGCGGCTGGAGTCCTCGCGAGGATCTCCGATACCGTTTTGCCGGCCCTCCAGGTGACACAAATGACGACCCCGGCCCCATCCCTGCCCGGCCCGGGCACAAAGTCCATACACAAAAGCCGGTCCCTCTTGGAACCGGCTCTCGTTACGGCCGTAACAGCCCCTTTTACCTGAGCAAAAAGGGCAACGCTCGTCAGGCGTTCAGTGCGGCCAGTACCGCATCTCCCATCTCGGAAGTGCTGACGCGGTTCATGCCAACGGACATGATGTCGGCGGTGCGCAGGTTCTGGTCCAGTACCCGGCTGACCGCCGCCTCGATTTTGTCCGCGGCCTCTCCCGCATCGAGAGAATAACGTAACATCATAGCGACTGAGAGGATGGTTGCCAACGGGTTGGCGATTCCCTGGCCGGCAATATCGGGTGCGGAACCATGGCAGGGCTCGTACATGCCCTTGCCGCTTTCATCCAGAGAAGCCGACGGCAGCATGCCGATCGAGCCGGTCAGCATTGCCGCGGCATCGGAGAGGATGTCGCCAAACATGTTGCCGGTCACCATCACGTCGAACTGCTTCGGTGCGCGCACCAGTTGCATCGCGGCATTGTCGACGTACATGTGAGACAGCTCGACGTCCGGATACTCCTTCGCCAGCTCGGTCATGATCTCGCGCCAGAGCACGGTCACTTCCAGCACGTTGGCCTTGTCGACGGAACACAGGCGCTTGTTGCGCGCGCGGGCGGCCTCGAAGGCGACACGGCCGATACGACGGATCTCGTTCTCATCGTAGACATAGGTATTGAAACCTTCGCGAATACCGCCCTCCTTCTCACGCACGCCACGGGGCTGGCCGAAGTAGATGCCGCCGGTCAGCTCGCGCACGATGAGGATGTCCAGGCCCGACACCACCTCGGGCTTGAGGCTCGAGGCATGCGCCAGCTGCGGATAGAGAATCGCCGGGCGCAGATTGCCGAACAGGCCCAGCGCGGAGCGGATGCCCAGCAGCCCCTTCTCCGGGCGGATCGAGAAATCGGGAATGCTGTCCCACTTCGGACCGCCGACGGCGCCGAGCAGGATCGCATCGGCCGCCCTGGCGGCCGCCAGCGTCTCATCGGGCAGCGGTTTGCCGGTGGCGTCGATCGCCGCCCCGCCGACCAGCTGCTCCTCGAGCTCGATACCGAGGTCGAACTGGCTGTTGACGCTCTCCAGCACCCGGCGCGCTTCGCGAACGATTTCCGGACCGATGCCGTCTCCCGGCAGAATCAGAACTTTCTTACTCATCTGAAAAAATCCTATTTGATGGTATCGAACAACCAGGGCGCGCTGGCGCGGCGTTTGGCCTCGTAGGCCTTGATATCATCGGCATACTGCAGTGTCAGGCCGATATCGTCGAGTCCGTTGAGCAGGCAGTGCTTGCGGAAGGCATCGACGTCGAACGGGATCTCGCTGCCGTCCGGCTTGCACAGGACCTGACGCTCCAGGTCGATCGACAGCTGATAGCCTTCGTTCGCCTCTGTTTCGCGGAACAGCTGGTCGACGATGGCCTCATCGAGCACGATCGGCAGCAGGCCGTTCTTGAAGCAGTTGTTGTAGAAGATATCGGCAAAGCTCGGCGCGATGACCGCGCGAATACCGAAATCCTCCAGCGCCCAGGGGCGTGCTCGCGACTCGAACCGCAGCCGAAGTTCTTGCGCGCCAGCAGAATGCTGGTGCCCTGATAGCGCGGCTGATTGAGCACGAAGTCGGGATTCAGCGGACGGCCGCTGCAGTCCTGGTCAGGCTGCCCCTCGTCCAGGTATCGCAGTTCATCGAACAGGTTCGGGCCGAAGCCGCTGCGCTTGATCGACTTGAGAAACTGTTTCGGAATGATCAGGTCGGTGTCGACGTTGGAGCGGTCCAGCGGCGCGACGATACCCTGGTGCTGAGTAAACTTGTTCATCGGGAATCTCCCTCGCGGTTACTGTTTGACGAATTCGCGCACATCGACGAAATGACCGGCGATCGCGGCCGCCGCTGCCATGGCCGGGCTGACCAGATGGGTGCGACCACCGAAGCCCTGACGCCCCTCGAAGTTGCGGTTCGAGGTCGAGGCGCAGTGTTCACCCTGACCGAGCTTGTCCGGATTCATCGCCAGGCACATGGAGCAGCCGGGTTCGCGCCATTCCAGACCGGCTTCGATGAACACCCGGTCGAGCCCCTCGGCTTCGGCCTGCGCCTTGACCAGACCGGAGCCCGGAACCACGAGCGCCTGCTTCAGGGTCGCCGCCACCTTGCGCCCCTTCACCACGGCCGCAGCTTCACGGAGGTCCTCGATGCGTGAGTTGGTGCAGGAGCCGATGAAGACCCGGTCCAGCCGGATATCGGTGATCCTCTGATCGGCCGCCAGCCCCATGTACTGCAGAGCGCGACTGTAGCCTTCGCGCTTGACCGCATCCGCCTCGGCATCCGGGTTCGGCACCAGGCCACTGACACCGGTGACCATCTCCGGCGAGGTGCCCCAGGTGACCTGCGGTTCGATATCGGCGGCATTTATCTCGACCACCGCATCGAACTCGGCGTCGTCATCGGACACCAGGTCCTGCCAGGCCTCGACCGCGCGGTCCCAGTTTTCGCCGGTCGGGCTGTAGGCCCGGCCCTTGACGTAGTCGATGGTGGTCTGATCGCAGGCCACCAGGCCGACGCGGGCACCGGCCTCGATCGACATGTTGCAGATCGTCATGCGTCCTTCCATCGACAGTTTGCGGATGGCCGAACCGCCGAACTCGATCGCGTAGCCGGTGCCGCCGGCGGTGCCGATCACGCCGATGATGTGCAGGATGATATCCTTGGCCGTGACGCCGGTACCGAGCTCACCCTCGACCCGGATCAGCATGTTGTTCATCTTCTTGGTGATCAGGCACTGAGTGGCGAGGACATGCTCGACTTCGGAGGTGCCGATACCGTGGGCCAGGGTCGCGAAGGCGCCATGGGTCGAGGTGTGGGAGTCGCCGCAAACCACGGTCATCCCGGGCAGCGTCGCGCCCTGCTCCGGGCCGATCACATGCACGATGCCCTGACGCTGGTCGTTCATCTTGAATTCGGTGATGCCGAAGGTGTCGCAGTTCTCGTCCAGGGTCCGGACCTGGATGCGCGAGACCGGATCGACGATGCCCTCGACACCGCCTGAACGGTCGGTGGTGGGCACGTTATGGTCCGGCACCGCCAGGTTGGTATCGATGCGCCAGGGCTTGCGACCGGCCAGACGAAGGCCTTCGAACGCCTGCGGCGAGGTCACTTCGTGAAGCAACTGGCGATCGATGTATATGAGGGCGCTGCCATCTTCGTTCTGCCGGACCAGATGGTCCTGCCACAGCTTGTCGTAAAGCGTTTTACCGGCCATCGTCTGCTCCTCTCAAGCGTTGCTCGTGGTACGGCGGGTAGGTCCCCGCTTCTATGACCTGCATGCTAAGGCAGCGGGTTTCACAAAACAAATTCATTATTTTTATACTTTGAATTCCAAAATGGAATAGATTGGCTCTTCAGGCAGCATGTCCGTGTAGATTTCAGGTCTTCATCGGATCGATCCCACCATTGTTGAAAACGCTGAAAGCCGCATGGTACCTGTACCGTAGCCACGTTAGCCGACTCTCGGGGCAGAGGAGATTTTAATAGTTCGTGGGATTCGGCGGTAACGGGGCAGCTGTGCCCGAGGGGATGGCGCTAGACCTTCACAAAGGGTGCAACAACAAACCCCAGCTCCCACAAGCTGCAGGGAGCTGGAAGCAGATGCTCCGGCCACTCGGAAACTTGCCGACGTGTGTCAGCCTGAACGTGGCTTTGGGAGTCGCTTACGGGCGCAAAGCCGACATTGATGAACCGGGTAACAGGTATACTGTCCCCGGAATCCCGCATTGATGAACCGGGTAACAGGTATACTGTCCCCGGAATCCCGAACATATCCGGAATCTATAGCGAAAGACACGGAACCGGAGCCTCGCCGATATGACTGCTCCGGTGCTTGATACCCTGAGTATGCCGGTGGAAGAGGACACGCAGAACCGGTTGCAGCCAGCAGACGGGCAAGCCTTCAGAAATTATTGCACCTATCACCATGAATTTTTCAATTATCTATGATGTCTACTTAATGGATTTGACATCAATCTTCTCGCATGCCGCCCGATCACTTCTCATTGATGCGCTTCGGGTGTAATTTATGTAGCCTAATCGATACACTTGTGTATCATCAATCCTGTACGTTAATCTTCGGAAATCATCTTCAAAGAGGAAAATAAATGGATTGGGACTCGTATTTTAAAAAAGCCAAAAAACTCAGCACGCTCGAACGCATGATTATGTCCAAAGTTGAAGAGATGGGCATACGATATAATCCTGGCAGAGAATCCCTTCGGGTTGTAGCGGATACCTATCGGCGTTTACGCCCATCTGCCTACGAAATGCTGGCCGCCGCGTATAAGCGCGAGCAGGAACTCGAAGCCACCCCCTCCCCTTCAACGACAAAGACCACCAGCACCAGAACCGAATCCACAGCCACAGACAGCATTCAAAACGGCCTCGAAGCCGAGATGGAGGCATGGATGGCGCGCAATCGCCGAGCACTGTCATGATGTCTTTTCACACCGGCGAAGGTTTTCAGGTGGATGCACGAAAAGGCTTTTAGGGTCTGCAATTGGCTCTATAGAGGGCTCCGGAAGTTGCCGTGGTTTCTGCTCTTCTATGTGATCTATTTCGTACTCCCGTTTCTATTAAAGCCCACTTATCAACTACTGCAGAATCTTGGCGAGCCCAGCTCATGAGTTCGTGCAACGCTGTATATTCGCCCGGCTACGAACTGTCACCTGAAGTGATAATACCGCCTCGGCCGCAATTTCGGTGGCACGTAGACATCCAGCAGCCGCTTCCGTTCGGCAATAGCCTTTTTCCCCGCCGCGACATCGACTTCTGACAACTCCAAGTGTCCCCGTGAAGTCAGCGGCACGATATGCCGGATGAAGTGGATCTCGCCTGCATTGCACTCAAATGAATAGCGCATGTTCATGTATGCCGGTGCATGGCTATTGGCGCGCAGATTGTACCGATAGGGCTGAAGGCGCCACATCAGGTAGCCACCTTTGCCGTGGGTGACACCGGCCAGATGGCGGTTGAGGTAGATTCTGATCTGGAAAGGGTTATGGTTGGCTATCCACGGGCTCTCCCGGTAGTAGTAGAGTGTGCAGGTTCCACTATCGACAGGAAAGCGTTTGGCCTCTGCGTCGTCACCCGGGGGCGTCAAGGGCGATAGCCAACTGGTACCCTCGAAACAGATCTCGTATTTGAAGCAAAAATTCGGTTTCGATGAGGCATCCCATGTCTTGAGTTCAAACGCCTCAGCCTCGCGGTCGTCGTTGAAATGCACGGCTACCATGTGACTCTCATAATGCACCGCGTCGGTGACTCCGAAGCCATAATATCCTATCAGGTGTCCTGCTTTTCGGTATTCATGAAAGTAGAAGCTCTTGTCTTCGAAGACTCCGACAGGATCCCCCAGAGCCTTCCTGACTTCCTTGGGGCTGGCGCGGCCAGCGACTAGGCGCTTAAGCTCATTGGCATCGAAAGGATCCTCGCTGGAGGAAGGGATGAAAACGCAGCCGGTCAAGACGAGCGCAATGAACACCAGGAAAGTTCCGGCGATCAACACCCTCGAAGCGAAGCGTCCCATGGATGGCAAGCAGGTCAAGTCCGCCGGCACTCAGTGCACCGACAGTTCTATGAATTCACTTGCCTCTCGACGGCGCATTCCCCCGCCCACCACCGGAGGGGTTCGGAGTCGTGCTCGGCCAGTTACCGCCGGGGCCGGGGTGACTGGACGGGCCGCGACCGCCACCTTTCGAACCGCTGCTGCCTTTTGACATGGTTCTACCCTCCTCTGCCGTACTCAAAGGATAGCCAAGCGTCTGGCCTTCGGGCTGCTCTCCCTGGCATCGTTATGCGGACACCTTTATGCGTCACTCGTCCGGGCATCGTTCGCCGGTTAACACGTCGATGATCGGACAGTCTGCCCCATCGCCCCCTGATTCACACTGTTTAACCAAACCGCTTAACGCCTGCCGTATGGCAGCAAGGTCAGCCATTTTATGTTCAATCAGTTCCAGCTTTCGTTCGGCCAATTCTTGCGTCTCGGCACAGGCACAATTTGGATCGAGTCTCATTAGTGTTCCCACTTCCTCCAGAGTAAAGCCCAGCGCCTGAGCCCGCTTGATGAAACGCACGTGCCTGACCTGCTCCGACGCATAGCGCCGATGGCCCCCCAACGGTTTGGGTGGCTCTTCCAGTAGACCGCGCCGCTGGTAGTAGCGGATCGTCTCGATGTTCACTCCGGCCGCTTCCGCCAGCTTTCCGATGGTCAGCTCTGTCACCATCATCCCCTTGATTCCGTACCCAGGTACGGGAGTTAGAGTAGTGACTATGCTGACAGGTTCAAGGAGACAGCAATGAAGCAATTCACCGGCAAAGGATCACTGATTGCGGGTGTTCTGGCCACCATTGGTGCGTCGGTGTGCTGCGTGGGCCCGCTCGTGTTGCTGGCGCTCGGTATCGGCGGTACATGGATAGGCACCCTGACCGCAATGGAGCCGTACCGGCCTTTCTTCATCGTCCTGACGTTGCTGTTCCTCGGCCTGGCCTTCCACAAGCTCTACCTGGTGCCGCAAGCCTGCACACCGGGCGCTGCGTGCGCCATTTCACGCACAGTCCAGCGGCAACGACGTATATTCTGGATCGTCACCGTGCTGCTGCTGGGCCTGCTCGCCGTGCCGTGGCTGGCCTTACTGTTCTACTGAAAGGAGATTGCCATGCGCAAACTGCTGATTGCCATGTTCGTCGGTCTGCCGCTGGCGGCGTTTGCCGCCCCGCCGAAAAAGGTCACGCTGGACGTGCAGAACATGACCTGCGCGTTGTGTCCCGTCACAGTCAAGCTGTCGCTTGAGAAGGTGTCGGGTGTCAGCACCGTCAAGATCGATTTCGACAAGAAAACAGCCACCGTGACCTACGACCCGGAACAGGCTCAGCCTGATGCCCTCACCGAGGCCACAGCGAATGCGGGCTACCCGTCAACCGTGCAAGGGATGGCACAATGAAAACCGTCATCCTCGAGTCCGTACTGACCTGTCCCCATTGCGGTTTTGCCAGGAAAGAGACCATGCCCGAAGATGCCTGCCAGTTCTTCTACGAGTGCAGCCAGTGCAAGACACTGCTAAGACCGAAACCGGGCGACTGCTGTGTGTTCTGCTCCTTCGGCTCGGTGCCGTGCCCACCTGTTCAGCAACAGCGAGGGTGCTGCGGGCATAGCTGAACCTACTGCCCCAGGAGCAGCAATGGCGAAGGTGGTGGAGAAAGGAAATGGAACGGTATAGGCGCTGTGGAAAGGCCGCAAACAGTGATTTTCCAACGGTGGCCTAGCGCTCTGGTGGTCAGTTCAGATGAGCTGGTCCAGGTTGAAGGACAATCGCCAGCGGGTGCGGCGCCATAACTCGGCGGTCAGCAGCACGTGCAAACACAACAGCAGCGTGAAATTCCAGGCAAAGGCATTGGTGACTGCCTCGTACAGGCGCGGTGCCGCAATGCCGAGCAACACGTGCACGAGGCCCAGGAGCAGATTTAGCAGCATCAGGACCAGCAGCCAAAACAGCAGTCCACCGTGCTCGACGCGCATGGTTTGTCGCTCATGCAACAGCCAGGTGATGATCAACTGCGCCAAATAGGTCGCACCGAAGAAGGCGATTACGCCCGTGCGGCGCGGCCCCCGATACTCGGGGCCGATGGAGCCGAGCAGCGTCGAATAGATGATCAGACCGCAACCGGCCAGCAGGCCCAGAATGACGAGTAGGCGATGCCACCTATGACGCTGGCAGCCCAGCCGTCGGAGCCAACAGGCGTTGAGAATCCAATAATGAACCAGCAGCACAGCGGCGGGAATCATCAATCCCTTGAAGACAAAAGCGGCCGGTGGCAAGCGGCCGGTGGCGCTAATCGAGGTACAACTGTCGATATACGGCAGGCACCAGGGTACCTGGCCGGCATTGGCCGCCAGCACGTAGCTGATATTGATGGCCGCCAGGGGCAGCAGACCGGCAGCCAGCGCGAGTGGAAACAGCGGCATTACGGCGTTCGACTTATCATAGTTCCGATTATAGCGCCATGAGTCCGCCCGGTATCTGACTGTGGCCTACGGCTCAGCACCGGCGTGAGTGTCGGAGACCGAGACGTCGGTGATCAGCATGTGTTGGGGCACTCTCCATGCCTTGGAGGTCCGTCTCCAGCATGCCAGGCATCGCCTCAATACCGGTGCCCGACCATGATCATCACGCCGTCGTCGCCTTCGCTGGCATCAACCTATGCCATCGAATCCAGGTGATCCAAAACCGACTTGAGTTCACGGCGGATGGTCTTGCTCGATCGCACGTTCAGTCGAAGCAGGTGTGACCCGCCCTACCTATTTGCACATTATGTACAGGACGTACTGTATGCCGCGCACGTATGGATGAAGTGGCTATAGTTTCCCGGACGGTAAGATCACCTGCCCATTAAGGTGTGTGTCATGAGTCAGAAGAAAGCCACTTCCTATACAGCTGAGTTTAAAGAGGCCGCCGTCAAACTGGCGGTGGAGTCCGAGCAACCGGTCACCCAGACCGCCAGAGAGCTGGGCGTCAACGTCAATACGCTGCATTCATGGACCAGGAAGTACCATGCTCAGCGAGATGTCAGTGCCGGTGGCTCGGTTGATGATCAGCACCTGTATGAGGAGTTGAAACAGCTTCGGCGAGAGAACGCGCGGCTCAAGGAGGAGCGTGAGCTGTTAAAAAAGGCGGCTGCCTTCTTCGCCAAGGAGTCTCGCTGAGATACGCCTTCATCGACGCCCATCAGGACGAGTTCAACACTGCCCTGATGTGTCGGGTGTTTGAGGTGTCTCGCAGTGGCTATTACGAGTGGCGGTCCAGCCGTCCAGCCAGCGCGATCAGCAGGATGAGGCGTTGAGGGCAAGGATTCGTGGGCACCACGAAGAGAGCCGGGCAATCTATGGAACACGGCGTATTCAGAAGAAGCTGGCCGGCGAGGACAAGACCGTCAGCCGGCGCCGGATCGCCCGGCTGATGAAGGAGGAAGGCGTTGAGTGCAAGACGCGGCGGAAGTTCAAGGCGACCACGAACTCGAAGCACGACAAGCCGGTCGCGCCGAACCTTCTGGATCGCAGTTTCTCAGCAGAGACGCCGGATCAGGCCTACGTCGGTGACATCACCTACGTACCGACACGGGAAGGATGGCTCTACCTGGCCGTCTTTATTGACCTCTGCTCGCGGGCAGTCGTGGGCTGGTCGATGGGCAGTCGCATGCCGGCGTCTCTGGTGAACGATGCGCTGAGCATGGCGATCTGGAAACGGCGACCCGCTGCCGGACTATTGGTCCATAGCGTCCGAGGCAGCCAGTATGCTTCGGATAGCTTCCAGCGGTTGCTCAAACAACATGACTTCCGATGTAGCATGAGCCGCAAGGGAAATTGTTGGGATAACGCCCCTTCAGAGAGTTTCTTTCACCGAGCTGATCTATCACGAGGACTTCGAGACACGGGAAGAAGCGAAGCAGGCCATCTTCGAGTATATCGAGGTGTTTTATAACCGGGTGCGGCTGCACTCCAGCAATGACTACATGAGTCCGCTAGATTATGAGTCAGAGCTGCAAGCAGCTGCTTGAAAATGTGTCCGGAAAACTGTTGCCAGATCAGCCTGGGCGATCTGCTCCCGCCCAGGTCCGGCTTCGAACATGCGGATGGCCTGCTTTCGGTTGTGTTGCTGAAGCTCTGAACTCAGCTTCCGTGCATCTAATTTTCCATGCCCGGGAGTATACATTTGCTTGCGATGTGGGCACGGGCTTCAGAGTCCGTATGGATAATTGGCCGTCGCATATAGCGGCGAAGCGGTGATGGGTGGTTAGGTACTCATACGGACCGTGAGACCGAGCTCTCCAGTCGCGCGGGAGCGATTCCTTTCGCCCCGCGCACCTGCCGATCGGTCAGAACTGGAAAACGGTATTGCTGTTGGTCTGGCTGACGTTCTGGCTGTTGACAACAATGTTGAGCTGGGTCGAAGCGTTGGTCAGGCTCTTCTTGTTGAACAGGTGGCCGGGCAGGATCACGGCCGGGCCATGGCCCTTCGGCCCCGGGCCGAAATGATGTACCTGCTTGTTGGCAAAGATCGCCATTCCGCCCCGTACCTGGGTCATGGCCTGGGTGTCGAGCTGTTCGTTCTTTTCAAGATCGTTGATGAGAAGGGACATGGTGAAGCTCCTGGGAATGTTGTGTGCTGCGGGGGCTCTCGCCCCCGAGGTCATCGGTTGGCGTCCGCCGGTCACATGGCCCACATGAGGGGTGCGCCCTGGCTCACAGTGTTAAAGTTGCCCTGGGACACGCCGGCGCTGCCGACTGCGATGTTGAGCTGTTCGCTGATGTTGGTCAGCTCCTTGATGTTGGTGAAGCTCGTGCCGAAATAGGCAGGCCTGTACATATAGCCCCCACGGACCCGGGCCAGAGCCTGAGTATCCAGGGTTTTGCTTTCGTGCAGATCGTTGATGGCAATGGTCATGGCTGTTTCTCCGGTTGTTTGGCTTGGTGAGAGCGGGGATCACCGTTGTTTGTCGCTCTGACCGGTTTACAGCGAACTCTGTGCCAGTTTTGAATTTACCATCTCATGAATCCACTAACACTTTGTCTTAAAAGGGATAACATCTCAACGACTGTGGAAGGCTTGGAACTTTCACCCGAGAAAGCTCGGGTGAAAGTTCCATGATGAAAAACAGCTTTGACAGCCAATGTTGGTCAGTAACAAACAGCATTCATTCACAGGTACAGTCATCAATCGCGACTCGAGTAGCCTTTCGAAGGCTGTTCTTTTCCTCAACCCCTGCCGACTTTTATGGTTTAGACAAACCCACTTCTATCGCCGCACCAAAATGTGGCAAACGAATGAAATATCTCCTGTACCTATGTGCCGACTGCAACGGGATCAGACGCAGGCCTTAATTGCTTCGCGGATAGGTTCACCACAGATAACAAGCTTGCTCAACTGGCTGCCAGGACGACAAGGTTCAGACATGAACACAGAACACGATTTCGATGAACTTGAACGGACACTCGGGATCACCTTCGGGCTGGGCATTGATTTCGAAGCCCAGCATGAAGCCTTCGAACTCTACTCGGCTCTTGGTGGCCAGACGGGAATAACCGATGCCCCGAGATTGGAGCCTGACGACATAGCTGTGGTGGAATGATCGTGACCTCGCGATGAGTCAGTCCTCTTTCAAAACCTCCAGCCGTTTCCGGTACTCGTCCTCATCGATCTCGCCTTTGGCAAACCGCTCGTCGAGTATCTCCCTGGCCGTCTTTTCCCGCGGTCGGTCACTGCCGTCGCGCCCTGAGAATAACCGGACCAGTGCCCAGCACAGCAGGATCAAAAGCAACAGCCACAGCAGCATTCCCCAGCCGTGGCCGTACATCATCCAGTCGAAGTCATGAAACATAGTGCAGCCCTCCTGTTCAGGCCCTGATGTCGATCCAGCTGACCATGCCGCTGACCTGGTGCTCGATCATGTGACAGTGCAGCAGCCAGCGTCCTTCGTTCCCGGCGACGAAACGGATCGGTACCCGGTCGCCCCTGGCCATGAGTAAAGTGTCGTGCCAGAGTCCGGACGGGTACAGTCCGGACTCGGCCAGGAAATGATGGCCGTGCAGATGCATGCCGTGGGGCCAGCGGGTGTCGTTGTGCAGCTCGATTTCGACCAGCTCTCCAGGCCTGGCGCGCAGCAGCGGCTGCTCCGGCAGGCCGGCGACACCGTTGAAAGCCCAGATCTGGCGCTGTTGCACCAGCGCGTCGATACCCAGCATCTGTCCCCGGTAAACCGCCTGGCGCAACGACCCCATGGCGCCGCCGGTCATATCCAGTTGCAGATGATGATCCGGCGCCCTTGCCGGCAAAGACGCCAGCGGATTGGCCGGCAAGGGCGCCGGTGCGGGCCGCGCGGCGGTCCCCGCCGACCCCGAGACCTGCAGGAGTGCGGTTTCGAGCGGGCGGTCGTGCGCCAGGTGATAGAGCGAATGGCCGCCCTCTGCGTCTTCGGGGATGTCGAGCACCAGGTCATAGCGCTCGGCGGGCGACAATACCAGCGGCCCCTTGTGCTCGCGCGGTGTTGCCAGCGGCTGGCCGTCCTTGGCCAGAATCCAGATTGGCCATTCGGGCAGCTGCAGCACCATAATGCGCGCATTGGCGGCATTCAGCAGCCGCAGTCGGACCCGCTCCCCGGCCCGGGCCCCGAGCCGGGGCCGGTGCTGGCGGTTGACGGTCAGGATGTTGCCCATGCGCCCGCCATGGGCCCACTCATGCAGATTGCCCAGGGAGCCGGTATCGAGCTGGCCGTCCCTGCCAAGCCGCCAGTCGTCGAGCACCAGCAGTTGCTCGCGGTCGGCGGCATAGGGTTCCGCCTCTTCGACGATCAACGGCAGGTAAAGCCCGTGCGCCAGCTGTTCGTAGGTGCGATGGTGGGCATGCGCCCAGAAGGTCCCGGCATCCTGAGGTGTCAATCGGTACAGGAATCGCTCCCCGGGCGGAATCGGCGCCTGGGTCAGGCCGCTGACGCCATCCATCGCATTGTCGACCCGCATCCCGTGCCAGTGCAGGGTCGTCGGCTCGGGCAGCAGGTTGATCACCTCGATCTCGATCGGCTGGTGCTGGTGCAGGCGCAGCAGGTCCCGGTTGGCGCCCCAGAGCGCCACCGGATCACCGCTGGGCGCAAACCAGTGGCGTTGCTCCCGCCGCAGCTCCAGCCGCAGCCGAGGCAGCTCAGCGATTCTGTCCGCCAGTGCCATTCCGGGAACCGCCAGCAGCCCTGCGGCGGAAAGTTTTAACAGATCACGTCGTTTCACTCCGAGTCTCCCTGATCTCATGTGGCGAGCCCGAACCGCCGAACGGGCATTGCCTGTATATCACCGCTCAACCGGTCCCGTGGCTTGGCGCAGGGCGCCGGTCAGATTATCGACCGTCAGCAGTTCCGGTAACAGCACACCTTCCGGTCTTCCCGGTCCGAACACGGCATTGAACGGAATACCGGAGCGGCCGTACCGCTGCAGGTAAGCCTCGATCACGGGATCCGGCAGACTCCAGTCCCCCTGCATGAAAACCACCTGGGCACGCTGCATCCGGGCCCGCACCTCGTCTGAATCCAGCACCGCCGACTGGTTGTATTTGCAGGTGATGCACCAGTCCGCGGTAATGTCGACCAGCACCGTCCGCCCCTGTTGCACCAGCGTGGCGATCCGGTCGGGTTCGAAGGCCGCGCTTTGCAGTGGCGAGAGCCGCACCGGGGTCGACTGCAACAGCGGGGTAACGAGCAGCAGCGGCGTCATTATCGTCAGCAGCAGTCGCCAGCGCCTTAACGGCGGACTCCAGAGGATCAGCCAGCACAGCGCCCCCAGCGCCATAACGCCGATCAACGTTGACGACAGATGATTGCTCAACAGCCAGAGCATCCAGACGGCGGTCAGCACCAATCCAAGCGCCAGCATACGCCGCAGTGCGGTCATCCAGCGCCCAGGCCTGGGCAGGCGCCGGACCATCCCCGGCCAGAGCATCAGAAGGCCATAGGGGGTGGCCAGGCCGATCCCCAGGGCGGTGAAGACCGCAAGGATTTCCGTCAGTCCCCGTCCGAGCGCGAACGCCACCGCCGTGCCCAGGAAGGGCGCCGAGCATGGCGTCGCCAGCAGCGTCGCCGCCATACCCTGCATGAAGGACGCAAACCGGGGTGAATGCCGCCGTCCGTCCCCGCTTTGCGCCAGCGCCGTCTGCCAGCGGCCGGGCAGACCGAATTCGAACCAGCCCAGCAGGTTGGCGGCGAACAGCAGCATCAGCAGCAGCATGAACAGCAGGAAATACGGATTCTGGAACTGTATTCCCCAGCCGACCCAGTAACCGGCGGCCTTCAACCCCGCGAGCACCAGTGCCAGCAGCGAGAAAAAGCCAAGGATGCCGGCGACGGTCAGCAACAGCTGCAAACGCGCCTCGCGTCGGGGCAGCGACGAGGCTTCGCTCAGGTGCATCAGCTTGATCGACAGCACCGGCAGCACACAGGGCATCACGTTGAGCACCAGGCCTCCGAGCCAGGCCATCAGCAACAGGCCGGCCCAGCCCGCGACAGCCAGATCCGAGGCCGGGCGCTGGCCGATGTCGGCCGTCACCTGCCCTTCCCGTGCCTGCAATCGGTCGACGTAGGTGAAGCGCAGCGGCCGGTCCGGGTCCTCGACCTTCGCACCTTCGGGCGCGTCCCACCAAGCCCGCACCCGGTTGCCCTCGATGCGAATCTGCGGATCCGGCCAGTCGTGCACCCAGTAGCCCTCGACGAAAAGATCCACCTCCGCCCCCGGATTCGGCACCTGCAGTTCCAGATAGAGGCCCCTGTCGTCGACGACCGCCCGCGGCTGTGCCTGCGCCGGATCGAGCGGCGCCGGCACCCGCGCCAGATACTGGTTCAACAGACGCTGACTGTCCCAGTCGACGCCGCTGTCGAGGGCCAGGTCGAGGCGGACCGGTATGTTCAGCGGCAGGCACAGTTCGTTGCAGGCATAGATCTGCGCTTCGCCCTTCAATGCGAGCCTTGATTGCGAGGTATTGAGGCGATAGCGCACCGGCAGCACCAGTTCGTCGCCGTAACCGTAGGCCTGCATGTCCAGCAGACTGTATCGGTGCGGCGCCGGCCAGAGCCATTCCGGTTCGGGTTCCAGTGCCGGATGCTCCAGCTTGAGTTCCGGTGCCGCACCGGCAGCGCCCGGCGTACGCCAGTAGGTTTTCCAGCCGGGCTCGAGCCTGATCTGCAGCCCCAGCATCAGTTCCGCCTGTCCGCTCAGGCCACGGTCGGCGGTTATCACGCGAGCCTGTACCGGTCCGCTCTGCCCCCAGGGCCCCGTCGCGGCCTGCAACGGCAGGGCGAGCAGACCAACCGCAAGCCAGAGCAACCAGACCGGCCATGCATGCTCGAACCTCATTGCCGCCCCACCCTCATTGCACCTGCGCCTTCATCATTTCCAGCGCCTGCTCAAGCCGCTCCAGCGGCTGGGCGCCGTTGATCACAACCGTTTCGCCGCTGGCGTTGTGGCGCAGAAAGTTGCCCGGTGTGCCGGCCACGCCGGACGCCTGGCCATTGGCGAACTGCTGCCTGACCTTGTCCGCGAATCGCTCGCTGTCGAAGCAGGACTCGAACGCTGCCTTCTCCAGACCGATCTCTTCCGCCAGCGGCACCAGGTTCCCGACCGGGAAGCCCTTGCCGTTGGAGCGGGTACGCTCGAAGATCAGGTCGGAGTATTGCCAGAACCGGTCATGGCCGCCAATCTCGCCGGCGCACTCAGCCGCCTCGGCCTGCTTCTGTGCGCCGGGGTTATGGAAGTCGAGCGGGAAGTGACGGTAGACCCAGTTGACCTCGGGATTATTCCCGATAAAACGCCGGGCCGTAACATGAAAGCGCTTGCAGTAGGGGCACTCGTAATCGGAATATTCGATCAGCGTGAAGGCGGCTTCTTCGGCCCCGCGAATATGGTCGCTGGCCGGATCGACCGGCGCGACGTTCCCGGCCTGTTCCTCCCGCGCCTTGCGCTGCTGGTTGGCCTGGGCTTGCTGCTGTTTGGCGATGAACTGCAGTATCACGTCCTCGACACGCTGTTCGAACGCATCGCTCTGCAGGTACTGCTGCCATTTCTGTTCGATTTTCTGTTCGATCAGCTGTTCGTCGCTGACGGATTCGGCCCGCACCGGGCCTGTTGAGAGCGCTGTCAGCATCAGCAGAACAACGCCGAGACAATGGGTGGCTTTCATTTTTCGATCTCCCGTATCAGGGTGTGCCGGGGTGATACCGGCGGAATCTGGAACACGGCTTTGGCCGCACAGGCTCGGGCGGCCAGCGGGGCTCAGGCCTGGGGCGGGTGATCGATGGGGGCGTGGAAACCGCTAAGCGTCTGCGCTGGCGCAGCCGGTGACACGCGTACCACGGCGGGGGAATACGGGATTGCAATGCCGGCAACAGCCGGTCTCAGCTTGCCGATGCAGCTTTGGGCACAGCCGTGTACGGCGCTGTCGCAGGATGCCCCGGCCTCCTGGCAAGTGTCGGCCAGTACGACCGGAAGGTCCGGCATGCAGGTCGACGGCATCGCCTGCACTGACGCCGACGGCTGCCACAGGATCGGTATCAGCAGCACCGCCAGCAGTAGAAACAGTTTCTTCATCGGGCCGTTGACGCCTGTTCGGGAAGCGAATTCTGTCCACATGCTGTTTTTCACAATAGCACCCTGGCCGGCAATGGCCAGCCTGTTGCGCCAGATGATTGAGCTGGATCAGTAAGCAATGGCAGCCCCGTCGAGATGCCGGGGCCGCCGCTTACCGGATCAGTCGGTCTCCGCCATCAGGTAGGTGGCGATCGCCTTGCGATCCTCGGCAGACAGGAAACCCGTGCCGTCACGGATCACCTCGCCCATTGAGCCGCCCAGCACATCGCCGTCCGGTGTGATGCCCGAGCTCAACGCATAGGCCAGCTGATCGACGCTCCAGCCGCTGGCCTTCAGCGCCCGGGCATGGATCGGGGGCGCCGAGCCACCGCCTGGAAGGCCGTCGGCCCCGGCCAGTGGCGCCTCTTCGTCCAGCGCGCCGAGCAGGTTGCGGGGGTATGGCAGGCGGCGCAATGGCCCGCCGCTTCCACCAGGTAGGCTCCGCGATTGTGCAGGTCGCCGCCGTCCGGGTTCGGTTCGAAGCGTTTGGGCTCGAAATACAGCGTTTGCCAGAGTCTCAGCCCCTCGCGGATACTGTACGGGAACGCCAGCGCCTGTTCCTTCGATGGCTGCGGGACCGCCGGCACCGTGCGGAACGCCGCCCAGAGATCGGCAATGTCCTGATCGCTGAACCCCGTGTAGAAAGTGTACGGGAAGGCCGGGTAGTAGGGAGAGCCGTCGGGCGCGATGCCGTGACGCAGGGCCCGGGCGAAGTCCTGCAGCGTCCAGGCGCCGATACCATGCTCCGGGTCGGTCGTCAGATTCGGAGCATGGAAGGTGCCAAACGGCGTCTCCAGCGGGGCCCCACCGGCCAGTGGCTGGCCACCGCCATCGACATCGGTATGACAGGCGATGCAGCCCGATGCACGCGCCAGGTAGGCGCCACGGGCGACATCGCCGGTCAGGTTTCCCAGCCCCGGGTCGGCCTGGGGAGTGGAAAAGGCCCCTGTTCCCATGAAGACGGCGGCCAGCCCCGCGAGGCCGGTCAGCCCGAGTATGATCCGCTTCATCAGTCCTCCTTCTCCACACGATAACGGGTATGACAGGAGGAGCAGGTATCGGTGACCATCTTGAACACCATTTCTGAGGGCATCTGCGCCAGGTGCTCGGCCGAGGGCGCGCCGCCCATCATGCCGCCTGTGCCCATCATGGACTGTCCTCCCATCATCGACCGAGTCCCCATCATCGTGCCGCTCCCCTGGCCGCCGGCACCGCCACGGTTGTCAGCGGATTCCGCCAGCGCCCGGCTGTAGACTCCCAGATCGTCGGCAAGCCCCTGAAAGCGTTCCCATTCCTGCCAGATCCCGGGCTTCGCTTCGGTCGGTCCATGCAGGCTGCCTTCGGGAAAGAGCCGCGTCATTGCCTCGCCGGAGGCGGCTTCCAGCACCGCCGCGGCTTCGCGCACCTTCGCGGCATCATAATCGGCCTTGCCGCTGAACATCTCGGACAGCGACTTCATCGATCCCTTGAGATCTTTCATCAGCTCCATCCGTTCCTTGACGACGCCGGTGGCACCACCGTGGGCCATAACCACGCCAGATGCGACGGTGGCGGACAGTACAACAGCGCTACCCCAGACAAATACGGTTTTCATATCGATACATCCTCGAATCTTGCACAACTATCGGGTTGCGGTTCCGATACCGGCACCGCAGGAATTTCCGTTGGGTGTGGAAAGACCGCTCAGACTATCGGAGGGGGTATCGACCGAGAGGTCCGGCGCCTGGTGCGCCGGTAATGGACGGATCACGGGTGCGGACGGCAGCTGCTCGCGGCCGGTCAGATGAAACTCGACCAACAGCAGGCTGTGTCCGCCATGGCAGGCATCGGCGTGCAGTTGATCCTCGAGCCCGTGGGCATGATGGGCGGGATCCGCCGCGCCGTCATGATCATGACTGTCGTGTTCGAGATGGAACTGCCAGTGCTGCCAGATCGCCTGGTCAGACTGCTCTGCCGCGTTCAGGGCCGCCATGGGCTGAACCGAGACGATTATCATCAGCAGCAGTCCCAGCAATGTTCGAAGCGGCGCTTTCATGGCAGTCCCGGCAATGGGTGAACCGACGATTCTAGGGGGCCGGCAAGGAGATTTCAATGCAACTATCGACTCGTTCCAACTGCGACCTTTGGCCGGTGCAATTGAATCCTGCCGGCTGTCCGTTCAAGACAGGCCCGGATACGGGTCAGAGTATAGAAGCGGTGGCCCAGGTCGCGGCGTTTCGAATCCCTGCACCACGATCAGGGTCCCGGCGACCATGGTCAAGATTTCCCAGCGGGAGCGTTCGGGCATGACCGGAAGGGTCAGACGCCCGGTTTCGCTCAGGCGGTCAACGTCATGAATGGCAAAGCCGACCAGCAGCATCACCAGGGTAACGTAAAAATACGGTAGCTTCGACCGTTCGCGTACCGTCCCCCGATCTGGCCTTGTTCAGAACTTGTATATCAGCGAAACGCCAACGGTATGAGCCCGGTAGTCGGGGCTATCTCCATTCAGGGTGAGTACCGACGGAATCGTATCCGGATCGATGCCGTCACGGGCAAAATCCTCGGTGTCGAGCGATTCATAGCGATACCCCAGGCGGGTTGTGAGATTGTCTCTCAGCTTGTAGTCGAGCCGGATATCGACACGGTGCAGTCGCGTGTTGAGGTCCGACAGGGGTTCGGCCTCCAGGGCCGATCCGGCATCGACGTCAATACCGGTCTCGGCAGTCGAAAAGCTGTAGGCGACATCGAGGTCGAGCTTGTCGTTGAGCAGACTCCACTTGGCGCCCACGCCGGCCGTGTACACCCGGTCTTCAGTGCCGGCGCTCCATCGTTGCGCCGGATCGGTCAGCGAGCTCAGGCCAAGGGGGTTATACGAGTGTCCGCGCTGTTCGTAACGCAGGTTTTCATGGGTCAGGAAAACATAGGCATCCACGCCCTGCTGCGTGCTGTAGGAGGCGTCCAGCGTGGTGCTGAAAATCCGGTTTTCGCCGAGACCCAGTGTCGTGCCTTCGTAGTCATCCCTGGTGTAACTGCCGTCCAGCCCGAAGCTCAAGCGGTCGTTGGGTACCAGGGTGATCCGTCCCCGGATCGCATCACGGTCCCGGTCCGCCAGATGGAATTTGCGCAGCGCCGGATGGTTTTCGAGGCGCTCGTCCTCGTCAAGGGTGTCCAGCAGGGCCTGGGTATGACTGTCCAGAAAAGGCCTGTTGTCGATGTAGCCGGAGCCATCACGGACGCCACGGGCGACCTCAACCCAGCCGCTGGCGGTGTCGAGCGGCGTCGCGTTCACGCGGGCCCTGAGCGTATGTTCCCGGGTCTTGTCGACCTCCTGGAAATCCCGTTGCCGCTGATCGTACTGATACCCGAGCGTCAGTTTGGTGCGCGGCCGGATGCGATAACCGGCATCCACCGAGAACCGGTGTTTCTCATACCCGTAGGGCAGATTGATGCGGGCATTTTCGTTGGCGATACCGCCCGGCTGCGTCTGGGCATCGCCGACAATGCCGACATAGATATCCCGGGGGTTTTGTTGTCCTGCTCCTCGTAGCGGTAATTGGCACGCAGATCGAGCTTGTGCAGCGGGCGCGACGACAGCCCCAGATCCAGCAGCAGCCGGTCGATGCGACCGTCGAGCGAATCCCTGGGCAACGGTGTGGTCACGCTGGCATTCAGCGCGGAAATGGCCGAGAACGGCAGGAAGGATTCGTCCTGCAACAGGCGCCCGAATACGAGGTTTGCCGTCATCCGGGTGCTGCTGCCGAGGTTGTAGCCGCCCGACAGGGTCAGATGATGGGCCTGGTTGTCGGGGGGCAGGGCCATCTGGCCAAAGCCCGTTGGAAAGCCGGTGTCGTCGGCCCAGCCGGCACTCCCGGCCGAGGCTGAATAGGGATTCTGGAACCTCAGGGAGGATTCCCGGTTACGGAACAGTGACAACTCGTACGCGAGCTGGAACTGCCCCCGCTCGTCGGCGTAACCCAGCGCAATATCCAGCGCATTGGTCTCGTAGTCGATCGGCTCGGGCAGGATCACGGCCGAGGGGTTGCCGCCATTGGTGGCAAAGGCGCCGGCGATGCTGTCGAGGCCTTCCTTGTTTTCATGACGAAAGCGGGTTTCCAGCGTCCAGTTCGCGTCCAGATTCCAGCGCAGCCCACCCTTCACCCGCTTGCGTTCGGTGTCGAGATCGATCGATTGCGCATCCGCAGCGAAGGTTGTCATCCCCGGCGTTGTCGTCGCGGCCTGCCAGGCTGGGGGCAGCGTCAGGCTGCCGCTACCGACGCCGTTGTAGGGCGTCAGGGCGCCTTCGGTCCGGAACCTGGGATCTGGTCGTAACCGATATCCACCCGGTAACGCCCCTGGTCGCCGTATTGCAGCCGCAACGACCGGGAGTCGAGGCCCAGGTTCAGCCCCTCGAGTTCGAGGTAGCGGGCCCGATCGCCATCTGCCGCTTCCTGTTGACGGTAGCGAACGTTGCCGATGACAAACGTTCCCTCCTCCTCGAGCCCGTTAAACTCCCCGTACTTGAAGGCATCGTCACTGTTGTGGCCCCCCCAGCTCCACCTCGCTCTGGTTCTCGGGCGCAGGTTCTTCCTCCTCCAGGGGCCCCAGCACGAATCCGCCGTCCTGGGCCAGACTCTGAGCCGAAAACAGGCAGGCAACTATTATCGATATTGCATACCGCATCGCCGTCTCCTCTTGTTGCGGTCACCTGGAGGCCTTTTTGCCCCCTAGCGCATGAATCGGACACCGGACGGATGGTTCGAGCCATGGACCTGCGAGTGGCAATTCAGACAGCCGCGCGCCAGAAGCCGGTCCGCCACACCCCGCGGAGGCACGCCGGTCCCGCTATAGAGAGTGCTCGGATGAAACGCCTCCATATGACACTGCTGGCAAAGCCAGGGGTTCTGGCCTTGAGCAAACTGGGCTGGGTCGAGCCGTGGGGGTTGTGGCAGTTGGTGCAGTCCTCCCTCACCGGCGCGTGCTCCCACAGGAAGGGGCCGCGTTTTTCCGCATGGCACTGGTAGCAGGTATCATTGACCGTCGTCTTGACCAGTTGCCGGGGCCCGAATGAACCATGCGGGTTGTGGCAGTCGCTGCAGGCCATTTGCTTCTCGTCGATCGGATGACTGGACAGCCTGTGGATCTGCGCGCGTTGCGTCTTGTGGCAGGTAAAACAGACGTCGGTCTCGGTACGCTTGCTCAGCACCCTGTCCTCCCGGGCATGTATCCGATGGCAGGACGCACAGGGGATGTCGGCGAACTGGTGCTGGCTCCCGGACCAGTTGATCCGCTTGTTTCCCTGGTGACATTGCAGACAAGCCCCGTTCTGCTCCGCGACCGGCGTGGTCGACAATTGCCCGAACAGGCGCTTGACCGGCGCGCGCGTCGCACCCGGCGCAGGCTTCTCGAGGTGTTCCGGGCTGACACCATGACAGGCCTCGCAGTCCTGCCTGGCAAAGGGCGTCCGCTTGTCGGCGCTGCGTGCATGGGCCGTACCCAGAATGTCGGTGACAGGCGAGTCATCATGACATTTGAGGCAGGTTTCGGCGCCGAGTGGGGCATATTGAGCGGTCTCCCCGGCTTGCGGGCTGGCCTGACTCTGCGCCGAGGCGGTCGGCAAGGCCGCGCAGAACAGCACCAGCACGAACAATGCGGCGGCTATGGCTTGCACGCGTGGCATCGGTGTTTGCCCTCCCTGTCGACAAGTCACTGTTGGGTCGCCACGAAATCCGCCTCGCCCTGATCCAGGACCAGCGTATGCTCGAGTGAGACGTGGTGGTAACGGCGCGCCGCATAGGCATCATGGATGGCGAAACCGATAAAGTAGGTTTTGCCAGCGACAATATCCTTGTGATAGGGATCACCGGGTTCCAGTTGGCGGCTGAACAGGGCCACCCACCTTCCGGCCTTATGGGTGGCCTCGACGGTTACGGCCGGAACGGGATTCGGCTGGTAACGAGCCAGGATATAACCATCGCTGACACGCGGTTCCTGGCCCCTGTTCAGCTCGGCGTGCCAGTATTCGTAGAATTGCCCCTGATTCAGCAACTTATCGAGTTCGGCCTGCGACCTGAAGTTTTCGCCGCCGCCCTGACGGCTGATGCCGATGCGTGACGCGACCAGATACTTGGTGATTTCCCTGGCCTCGGGCGCGCTGGGCATGCCGATCATGTCATCGTGACAGGCCGCCCAGCAGCCGGCGCGCAGCGCCTCTACGGTGTGACCGTCTTCGAGCATCACGGTGACCTTGACCTCGGCATCCGGATCCAGCTTGCGGCCGACGTTTTGATCACCATCGGGCCACTCCAGCCTCAGGTACAGACGCTCGCCTTCCCGGGCGACCTGAACTTTCAGGGGGATCCAGCCACGCTTGCCCTCGACCGGATCGGGCTCGAGCTTTCTCCCCGAAGCGATAAGGTCCCCCATTGCCGGCTCTTCGCCGTCGTGACATTCCCGGCAGTTCTTGCCTTCGCGGAATTTTTTCGCGCCGCTGTGATCGCTTGGCGTCAATGCCCACTCCCAGGATGCCTGACCGGGATAGAACAGAATCAGGTCCCTGGCCTCGACTCTGGTCCAGTCCAGTGCCCAGACAGACGCAGGCGTCAGGGCAAGCAGCGCAGCAATCCAAAAAAACCGGTGTGATGACTTCATTTGCAAAATTCCTGTCAGGTTCACAGGGCAAAGTCCCCCGATTCCGGTGTTTGTGGTTCAGGCAACGCCTGAACCGGCCTGTGGGCGATGCCTTTGTGACAATCGATACAGGTTTCACCTGCCTCGCGCGCGGACTCGTGCTGTCCCCGCGCCCGCGGCCGCTGCTTCTCCAGATCCATCGCCGTCATGCTGTGGCAGTTGCGGCAGGGCGCCGATTCGGATGCCTCCATCCGGCGCCAGACGCGCTCGGCCAGTTCCAGCCGCCTGGCCTCGAACTTTTCCTCTGTGTCCAGCGTGCCCCGGTAGTGGGCGAAAAGCTCCTGCATCTTGCCGATCTTGAAGAGTACGGTTGCGGCCCAGTTCCCCGGCGGGACATGACAATCGGAACAGATGGCGCGCACGCCGGCCGGATTTCGATAATGGAAGCTTTCCTGGTATTCCCGCTGCACGGTCTCCATCTCATGGCAGGAGGTACAGTAGGCTTCACTGTTGCTGTGTTGGACGAAACTGGCGAAGGCACCGGAGAAAACGGCGCCGATCAGAATACCGGCACCGATCAGCATTACGACCGGATATCGTATGCTGGGCCGCCAGAGGGCATGCCAGAGTTTCTTGATCCCCACCGGCACAGCCTTCGGGACTCAGGGGGTATGACGATCGCACAGCAGGAATTCACTACACAGTCCGGGTATCGACAATGCGGGCTGTAACACCCGCCACCAAATGTCTTCAAGCGTAGTTGCTTATTCCGAACCCGACCAACCGGCCGAACTCTCGCTTGATCCCGGTCAAAGACGCACCTGCGAGCCGGGCTAGGCACCGAAATCGTCATAACGGATGTTTTCCGGATCGACGCCCAGGCTGTCGAGGAGCGCGGTCACGGCATTGATCATGACCGGCGGACCGCAGAGGTAGTACTCGCAGTCTTCCGGATTGGGATGCTCGACAAGGTAGCGGTCATGCAGCACCTGGTGAATGAAGCCGACATCGCCCTGCCAGTCGTCCTCGGGCCCGGGCTCCGACAGCGCCAGATGCCAGCTGAAGTTGTCGTACTGCTGCGCCAGACGATCGAACTCTTCGACGTAGAAAAGCTCGCGTCGATTCCGGGCGCCATACCAGAAACTGATGGTCCGATTCGAGTGCAGGCGCCTGAGTTGATCGAAGATATGCGACCGCATCGGTGCCATGCCGGCTCCGCCGCCAACGAAGATCATTTCGTTGCCGCTCTCGGTGGCGAAAAAATGACCGTAGGGGCCCGAAATATCGACCTCGTCTCCGGGCCGCAGGCTGAACAGGTAGGAAGACACCGCCCCCGGAGGAATCGACTCGAAGGCATCGAGGGGCGGAATGGCCAGACGCACGACCAGCACCGCGACACCGGCCTCGTCGACGTAGTTGGCGAGCGAGTAGGCACGGGATTTCGAATCCGTGGATTTCGCCTCCAGTAGCCACAGGCCGAGACGGTCCCATTCGCCGCGGTATTCAGGCGCAATATCGAACTCGCGGTAGCGGACCTCGAAATCCGGAGCGGTGACCTGGATAAAAGCCCCCGCCCGGAAATCGATCGACTCTCCCGGCGGCAGCTCAAGGGTCAGCTCCTTCATCAGCGTGCCGACGCAGCGGCTGGAACTCAGGCGGCAACGCCAGTGCCCGACGCCGAACACCTCGTCCGGTACCTGAATATCGAGATCGTCGTGCACCGTCAGTTGGCAGGCCAGCCTTGTTCCGCCGGCCGTTTCCGCCACGTTGAGGAGCGAGCTTTCAGCTGGCGATACTGCGCTGCGCCCGGCCAGCACCCGAACCTTGCACTGGCCGCAGATACCCTTGCCGCCGCAGGCTGACGACAGGCGAATATCACGGCGCTCCAGGGCGCCGAGCAACCTGTCCCCCACCGGAATACGAAAGGACTGCTTGCCGTTGACCCTGACGGTCACGCCACTGGCCGGAATCAGCCTGGATCTGGCCAACAGTATCGCCAGTACCAGCGTCAGCACGATACCCGTAAAAAATATGACGCCCAAAAATATTTCAAGCATACGGTCTTATATTGGCTTAGTTTATTCAACGTCGTCGTCAATACCCCCTTCACCGGACAACTCCATTGCTTAATTTTCTTCAAGCGACATGTCAATTTATTCAGCAGCCGGGCTGGCGGTTCCGACCAGCGCCCTGCTGCGATCGCATCTGGTGGCTTTCGAACCGGTCGCCAGAAGCCCGGGCTTTTGGATATGGCTATTGAATCGGATGGTTGTTCCCTCTGCCAGGGCCTGTCACAACAGGGCACTGTCGAGGGAGACGGAGCCGGGACCTAATAAATATAGGCAGGAATGCCTATTTGATTGCCGGGTTGATACCTTCATGGCGGGCCGATACGCCTGATGGGAAAAGCCTCAATGCTGCTGGTACTGAATGTCGTTGGCATGCTGCATTTCGCGGATGAATTTCACGATGGCCGAGGACGCGTAGAAGCCGACCGCCTGTTTCGGCATGTCGCCGTAGGGCCAGTGATGTTGGCGCACGCCGTTGCGCATCGCGTTATAGATCGACTGATCGCTGTGGTGGCCGGGATTATAGATCTGATGAATCAACGGCGGCCCCTTCTCGGTACCGGCGCCGTTCTCGCCGTGACATTTTGCACAGGTCTCGTTGAACGCCGTCTGACCAAATGCCGCCATCTCGCTGAGTGCCGGTACCCTGACATCGACATGTCCCTTGCGATGGTCCGCCAGGGCGCCATCTGCCCATGCAATTGCGAGCGCCAGCCCCATCAGGCCGGACAAAAGTTTGCGTGCTGTCCCCTTTGACATCAATCCACCTCGTTAAACCGGTAAGGAAAGCTCCTGGCCTTGCATGCAACCAGGTCCGCCCTGCCTATTTGCAGGTCACGCCACAGAAACGGGCGCAGGTGCCGCAGCCCACCCGCCTGAAAGTCGGGGTCAAATATCCTCCAGCCGATTGCTGCCCTGCGCCATCTGCATCGCCTCGTGCTCTTCCAGCGCGATAAGGTTTTGCAGCAGATCCCTCGCCGAAGCCGCGCCGGACTGGGCCCGGAGATAACGGTACAGCTCGATCACCTGGTTGTGCTGTTCAAGAATCCGCGCCATGACACCTTCGGGTTCGAGCCTGTTGTAGTCCGTGTCGCAGATCTGCGCCATCGATTCGGGATTCTTGTCAAAGTATTCGTAACACCAGGTATTGAGCGCATTGCTGCTGGCCATTTCCTCGAAGCGGCTGACCACCCGGGCGAGTTTCTCTTCGTGCTGTTCCAGAAAGTCGAGCAACAGCCGGGCACGTTCATTGACCGCCCTGTTCTCGCAATCGGCCAGACAGCGGGACAGTTGACGGTGCAAATCGGCGGTCCAGTGGAGTACATCCTTCAGGGTTTCGATTTTCATGAGCCTCTCCTTAGAAAGTCAGGGTTGTTCCGTGCTCGGCCACCTCGACGCTGAAGCCCGTGCCGCGGCGCAGATAATCGCGCATGTATTCCAGAGCTGCGGGCTCGCCATGCACCAGCCGGATCGAGGTACCTGAATAGCCCACCGTATCTCTTGAGTCCTGCATCAGTGCCTGGACGCCATCGAACTTCGGCCCCTCAATCTCGGGAAGAACGCCGGCGCCTCTTCACGCCTGGCCAATCGAATGTAGACCACCACCAGAGCCGGAAACATGATCAGGATCAGGATTGTCGGCCATTGCAGCAAAAGCCCGAGCATGATCAGGATATAGGCCGAAAAACCGCCGAGGCTGCGCCAGTCGAGCCGCGTACGCGGTTTGGTGAAACTGAACGCGAAAAAGATAGAGATGGCCGAGTTGAACAGCCCCAGCATCCATAACCCATAGGCATCGTGATCCGACATCGTTTCGCTCCCGATTTCAGCTTAGCGCCTCCGCGGGGCGGGGCCCGAGTCTGGAGGCCTAGCGGCCATCGTCGTCGTGACGATGGGACCCGTGATCATGGCCGTGATGCATGAGCAGGTGCATCAGCACACAGGCCTTCCCTAGCCTAGTTATCGTCGACGACCAGCTCGCCGCGGTACATTTTCATCTGGCAGGTAAAGGCGTAGGTGCCCGCCTTCGCGACCTTCAGACGAATCTCCCGGGCTTGTCCACCGGCAACTCCTCGCTGATATCGAGGTCGTCGAAGATCACCATGGCGGCGCAGGGACTCGGGTCCTTGCGCAAAAAGCGCAGCATCAACGGCTCGTTCGGTCTGACGCGTACCCGGCTGGGGCTGTAGACACCGTCATCGACGGTGATGGTCACCACGCCGCTATCCGCCTTCTCGGCCGCCTTGGGCTGGTAGAGCCAGAACCACCAGATGATTAACGCGATCAGTGCCAGTCCGACCAGATTTACAAGAATACTCATGCTGTTGCCTCCTGGCTGCCGATCCAGAATCGCTCACACAGGGCAATTAACGTGATAAGCGTCAGTCCAACCAGATTGACGATAATGCTCATGCGGATTCCTCCCGGGACTTGAACAGGCGCAGACGGTTGGCATTGGTCACAACGGTCACCGACGAGAACGCCATCGCGGCGCCGGCGATCACGGGATTGAGCAGGATGCCGACGAAAGGATAGAGCACACCGGCGGCAAAGGGGATGCCCAGCACGTTGTAGACGAAGGCGCCGAACAGGTTCTGCTTGATATTGCGCAGCGTCGCCTTCGAGATCGCGATCGCATCGGCGATGCCGTGCAAAGACCCCCGCATCAGGGTGACATCGGCACTCTCGATCGCCACATCGGTACCGGTACCGATGGCGAACCCAACATCGGCCTGGGCCAGGGCCGGCGCATCGTTGATGCCATCCCCGACCATGCCGACGAGCTTGCCCTGCTGCTGCAACTGCGCGACCTTGTTCTGCTTGTCGTCCGGCAGCACTTCGGCGAAATAGTGCTGGATGCCAACCTTCCCGGCCACCGCCTTCGCCGTGGCCTCGTTGTCACCGGTGATCATCACCACCTCGAGCCCGAGCTTCTGCAAACGGCGAATGGCTGCGACCGAATCCTCCTTGACCGGATCCGCCACCGCGATGATGCCGGCCGCCTTGCCGTCCACGGCGAGATACATTGGCGTCCGAGCCTGGGCGGCCAGCTCCTGGGCCCTGGTACGCAGATCGCCGAGGTCGACCTCGCGGTCCTTCATCAGCTTGTAGTTGCCGAACAGCAGCATGCGCCCCGTTACCGAACCTTCTACACCGTGGCCGGCGATCGCATTGAAGCCCTCGAGGGAATCCAGCGTCAGTTCGCGGGCCTGGGCAGATTCGACGATGGCCTGGGCCAGTGGGTGTTCGGAACCCGCCTCGAGGCTCGCGGCCAGCTGCAGCAGTTCGCTTTCATCGAAGCCGTTGCGGGTGATCACCTCGGTCACTTCCGGGTGCCCGGCCGTGATGGTGCCGGTCTTGTCGAGCACCATGGTATCGAGCTTGCTGGCCTGCTGCAGCGCCTGACCGTTGCGGATCAGCACGCCCGCTTCGGCCGCCTTGCCGACACCGACCATCACCGACATCGGCGTCGCAAGACCCAGCGCGCAGGGGCAGGCGATGATCAGCACCGTGGTCGCTGTGACCAGCATGTAGGCGACCTGTGGCACCGGGCCGAAGTTGTACCAGGCAAGGGCCGCGAGCACCGAGATGATCATTACCGTCGGCACGAAGACCGACGCGATGGTATCGGCGAGCCGGCCGATCGGCGGTCGGGAGTTCTGCGCCTGCTTGACCATCGCGATAATCTGCGCCAGCGCCGTCTCCTTGCCGACCCGGGTGGCCCGGTAGAGGATGGAGCCGGACTTGTTGAGGGTACCGCCGACCACGTCGTCGCCGGCACCTTTCTCGACCGGCATTGGCTCACCGGTCAGCATCGACTCGTCGATGCTGGTGTGACCTTCGGTCACGACGCCGTCGACCGGTACCTTCTCACCGGGCCGGACGCGGACGATATCGTCGAGCTGCACCGAGTCGATCGGAATATCCTGCTCGCGGCCGTCCCGGACGACGCGCGCGGTCTTGGCCCGCAGGCCCAGCAGCCGCTTGATCGCCTGGGAGGTACGACCACGGGCCCGGATTTCCAGCGCAAGACCAAGGTCTATAAGGCCGATGATCATCGCCGTGGCCTCGAAATAGACGTGGCGCGCCAGTTCCGGCACGATGCCGGGCGCGATCACCACCACCATCGAATACAGCCAGGCGGTCCCGGTACCCAGCGCGATCAGCGTATCCATATTGGCGCTGTGCGCCTTGAACGACTTCCAGGCGCCGAGGTAGAAGTGGCTGCCGGCGAAGACCATCACGCCCAGCGTGACCAGACCGACCAGCAGCCAGACCAGCCGCTCACCGGTGGTCACGACGCTCATCTCGCCGCCAAGCAGGCCATAGGCCATCAGCGGCACGCCCAGCGCCAGGGCGATGGTCATCTCCCGCAGCAGTTTGCGGTAGTACGCTTCCTCGGCCTTCTCCTTTTCGTCGCTGGCCTGCTCTTCGTCGGTAATCTCCGAGGCGCCGTAGCCGGCAGCTTCAACCGACTTGATCAGCGCGGCGGCATCGACCTGGCCGTGTACCACCGCTTCCCGGTCGGCCAGGTTGAAGGCTGCGGCTTCGACGCCTTCCACCGCCTGCAATGCCTTCTCGATCTTGCTGACGCAACTGGCACAGGAGGCGCCGGTCACGGCCAGGTGCACCGAGTTTTCAGTGACCGCCTGAGGCGCTCTTTTCTCGGATGCCTGAGCACCATGGCAGGATGCGGCCGGTTTCTCGTTCGCGTCTGCCTGCGCGTCATCAGTGATTTCGGAGGCTTCGAAGCCGGCGGTCTCGATCGCCGCGATCAGTGCCGTGACGTCGACCTCGCCGCTGACTACCGCTTCCCGGTCAGCCAGGTTGAAGCTCGCGTTCTCGACGCCTTCCACCCCCTGCAACGCCTTCTCTATCTTGCCGACGCAACCGCCGCAGGACGCGCCGGTTATGGTCAGACGAATGCTCTGGCCACTTCCCTTTGCTCGACATCGGCCCGGTGGCCGGGCTCATGACAATGGGATGGATGGTTCATGATTGGGGCTCCGTGTTATGACTTTCGAATCCTTTCCCGTGCATCGGTCGGAATACCTCGGCCGCTTTTTCGTCGGCCGGACTCCAGGATTCAACCAGGTGGCAGATCATGTCGCCGCACGGCATCTGGTCGGGCATCTGGTCCCACTGCTCCAGCGCGCTTTCCATACGTTCGAACAGCGCCAGGGCTTCGCGCAGCTGCTCGCGCATGTCGTCGACACGCTGCACGATCAGACTGCGCACCAGCGGACAGGGCGAAGCGCCGCTGTCGGCATGGTCGAGAATCTGCTGGATATCCCGCAGCGTGAATCCCAGGAGTCTCGCCCGCAAGGCGAAGCGCAGGCGCTCTTCGTCCCGCGCACTGTACTGGCGATAGCCGTTTTCGGCTGATTTGCGGGGCTCCAGAAGCCCGATCCGGGTGTAATAGCGCACCGTATCCGGCGCGACTTTAAGCTTTTTGGCAAGCTCGTTAACGGTCATGACAACCACCTCTGTGCTGACTTACCCATAGCTTAGAACCTATGAGTCGCTCACAGGTCAAGCTCCGACGCGATTAATTTTTCGCAGCCGCAAGCAGATAACGAAGCGGGTACAGTGAGAATCGGACTCACACACCAGGATAACTCCATGCACGACGACGATGGCACGGCTGATTGCCAGCCCCTGAAGCTCCAGATAGGTAATCTCAGGGGGGATTGCTACGATAAATCTCAAACCAACCAACAAGGGGCCTCTGACATGACATTCATCCCGCTGATGCGCCGGGTGGTCGGCGTCCTTGCCTTTGCCGCCCTGTCGGTCTCGCTCGCGCTTCCCGCTATCGCCCAGACCCCGCCGGGCGTACTGGTCGTCGGTCAGATCGCCGAACCGAAGTCGCTCGACCCGGCAGCCGTCACCGCCGCCAACGACTTCCGAATTCTGTTGAACATCTACGACGGGCTGGCGCGCCACAAGCCGGGCACGCTGGAGCCCGAGCCGGCGCTCGCCGAAAGCTGGGACATTTCCGGGGACGGCACCGTCTACCGTTTCCACCTGCGTCCCGGCGTCAAGTTCCACGATGGCAGCGATTTCAACGCCGAGGCGGTGAAGTTCAACTTCGACCGGATGCTCGACGAGACTCACCCCTACCACGACACCGGCCCGTTCCCGCTGGCGTTCTTCTTCTCCTCGGTCGAGCAGGTAAACGTGATCGACGACCTGACCGTGGAATTCAAGCTCAAGGAGCCCTACGCGCCCTTTATGGCCAACATTACCTATGCCACCGGGCTGATCGTCTCGCCCGCGGCGGTGGAGAAGCACGGCAAGGCGTTCGGCCGCCATCCCGCGGGGACGGGGCCGTTCAAGTTCGTCGAGTGGCGCTCCAACGAGGCGGTGGTGGTCGAGAAGAACCCCGACTACTGGGACGGCGCGCCGCCGCTCGATGCAGTGGTGTTCCGCCCGATCACCGATGCCAACACCCGCACCGCCGAGATGCTCGCCGGCGGCATTGACGTGATGGTCGAGGTGCCACCCGATGCGCTGTCGGCGTTCGAAAACGACCGCTACAAGATCCTGGAAGCGGCCGGCCCGCACCTCTGGTTCCTGATCCTGAATCACAAGGAAGGCCCGTTTTCCGACGTGCGGGTACGCCGGCAGCCAACTACGCAATCAACAAGCAGGCGATCGTCGACAACGTGCTCGAAGGTACCGCGGACGTAGCCGCCGGCCCAACCCCGCCGGCCTTCGGCTGGGCCTACAACAGGGATCTGAAACCCTATCCCTACGACCCAGGGAAGGCGAAGGCGCTGATCGCCGAGGCCGACGCCGAAGGGGCGGAGCTTACCTTCTATGTCACCGAAGGTGGCTCGGGCATGCTCGACCCGATTCCGATGGGCACCGCAATCCAGGCCGATCTCGAGGCCGTGGGCTTCAAGGTCAAGATCGAGACCTACGAGTGGAACTCCTTCCTCGGCGAAGTGAACCCAGGGTTGGACAGCAAGGCCGACATGGCCGAGATGGCCTGGATGACGCAGGATCCCGACACGCTGCCGTTCCTCGCACTCAGGACCGATGCCTGGCCCGACAAGGGCGGGTTCAACTCCGGCTACTATTCCAACCCCAGGGTCGATGAGTTGCTGGAGAAGGCCCGCGTAACTACCAGCCGGGAAGAGCGCGCAAAGCTCTACAAGGAGATGCAGCAGATCGTGCATGACGAGGCGCCCTGGGTTTTCGTGGCCAACTGGAAGCAGAACGCGGTGACCGCCGCCACGGTCAAAAAACTGCAACTCGAGCCGTCCTTCTTCCTCATCCTCAGGGACGTCGAGAAGAACTGAATCCTCCAGCCAGCCGTCGGGAGCCAGCCATTGGGCAGCTACATCCTCAAGCGCCTCCTCGCCGCGATTCCCGTGATCCTCGGGATCACGGTCATCGTCTTTCTCATCATGTCGCTGATCCCCGGCGACCCGGCGACCGCCATCCTCGGCCCCTACGCGACACCGGATAACGTCGAGAAGCTGAACCGCGACCTGGGCCTCGACAAGCCGCTGCTCCAGCAGTACTTCATCTGGCTCGGCAACATTCTGCAGGGCGATTTCGGCCGCTCCTTCTCGCTCAACCGCCCGGTCCTCGACGAGGTGCTGGAGCGCTTCGGCGCGACGCTGATTCTCGCCGGCAGCTCGCTGGTGCTCTGCTCCATTCTCGGCGTCATCGCCGGCGTCGTCTCGGCGGCGCGGCAGTACGGGCTGGCCGACAAGGCGATCACCTTCGTCGTGCTGATCGGTATCTCCATCCCCTCCTTCTTCCTCGGCATGATGATGATCCTCGTTTTCGCCGTGGACCTGCGCTGGCTACCGGTCTCCGGCATGTACGCGATCTACGGCGGCGGCGATCTCCCCGACCTGCTCCACCACCTCATCATGCCCGCCGCCGCGCTCGCCGTCGTCGCCACCGGCGTCATCGCCAGCTCTCCCGCTCGGCCATGCTGGAGGTGCTGCGGCAGGACTTCATCCGCACCGCCCGCGCCAAGGGCCTGCGCGAGAGCCGCGTCATCTGGCGCCACGCGCTGAAGGCCGCGATGGTCTCGATCATCCCGGTGATCGGCGTGCAGGCAGGTTTCGTGCTCTCGGGCGCGGTCTATATCGAGACGGTGTTCCAGTGGCCCGGGGTCGGGAGGATGCTGGTGACCGCCATCCTCACCCGCGACATCCTGCTGGTGCAGGGCGGCGTGGTGATCGTCGCCACCTGCTACGTGCTCTTCAATCTGGCCGTCGACGTGACGCAGAGCCTTCTCGACCCGCGGGTGAAAACATGAGCGCGGGCGGGACCGCCGTCGCCCCGGCCCGCAGGGCGCCGCGCGCAGCGTTCCTGAAGCTCTTCGCCCGCAACCGGCTGGCCGCCGCAGGCGGGGTGATCCTGATCGCCGTGGTGCTGGTCGCGGCCCTCGCGCCGCTGCTGCCGCTTCAGGATCCCTACGCCCAGGACACCGCGCAGAAGTTCCTGCGGCCATTCTCCGCCGGCCACTTGCTCGGCACCGATCACCTCGGCCGGGACATCCTCTCGCGGCTGATCTGGGGCTCCGTGCTCAGCCTGATCGTCGGCGTCGTCGCGTCCGTGGGGGCGGCCTTCTTCGGATCCGTGATCGGCATCACCGCCGGTTACTTCGGCGGGCGCATCGACAACTGGCTGATGCGCGCGATCGACATGCTGATGGCCTTCCCCTACATCCTGCTCGCGCTCGCCATCGTCGCCGCTCTCGGCCCCGGGCTGACAAACGCGTTGCTCGCGGTTGCCGTCGTCAACATCCCGTTCTTCGCCCGCAATATCCGTGGCGTGACGGTCAGCCTCGCCCACAAGGAATTCGTCGACGCCGCGCGCCTCGCCGGTATGACCGACCTGCGCATCATGACCTCCGAGATCCTGCCCAACGTGCTGCCGCTGATCGTGATCGCCATGTCCACCACCGTCGGCTGGATGATCCTGGAAACCGCGGGCCTCTCCTTCCTCGGCCTCGGCTCTCAGCCGCCCGTGGCCGACCTGGGCTCGATGCTCGGCGAGGGGCGCAACGCGCTCATCACCGACCCGCACGCCTCGATCGTGCCCGGCCTGATGATCTTCATCATCGTCATCAGCGTGAACCTGCTGGGCGACGGGATCCGTGACGCCCTCGACCCGCGCCTGCGCTCCGGCGCGCTGACCCGGCCGATGGCCCGTACCCTCGTGGATCGCGAGGCGGCGCCCGAGCCGCCCGCCGATCCGGCGCTGCTCGACGTGCAGGACCTGCGTACCGAGTTCCGCGTCGGCTCCCGCACGTTGCAGGCACTCTCCGGCGTCACGTTCCGGTGCACAAGGGCGAATGTCTCGGACTGATCGGGGAATCCGGCTCCGGCAAGTCGGTCACCGCGCTCTCCGTCATGGGCCTCGTCGCCTCGCCCCCGGTGTCATCGCCGGCGGCGCGGTGCGCTACGACGGCCGCGAGGTGCTCGGCGGGCCGTTCTCCGAACTGCGCAAGCTCCGCGGCGACCGGATCTCCTACATCTTCCAGGACCCGCTGGCGACGGTCCATCCGCTCTACCGCGTCGGCGAGCAGATCGTGGAGGCGATCCAGTCCCACCACGCCATCCCGCACGCCGAGGCGCGCAAACGGGCGCTGGAGCTGCTGGAGGCGGTGCGCATCCCGAACGCCGCCAGCCGGATCGACGACTACCCCCACGCGCTTTCGGGCGGCATGCGCCAGCGGGTCGGCATCGCCATGGCGCTGGTCAACGAGCCCGACCTGATCATCGCCGACGAACCCACCACCGCGCTCGATGTCACCGTGCAGGCACAGATCCTCGCGCTGCTCGACGACCTTCGGCGTGAGCGCGGCGTGGCGATCCTCTTCATCACCCATGACTTCGGCGTGGTGGCGCAGCTCTGCGACCGGATCGCGGTGATGTATGCGGGCCGGATCGTGGAGACCGGGCCGACCGACGCGATCCTCTCCGACCCCGCTCATCCCTACACCCGCCGCCTGATCGCCTGCGTGCCAGAGCTCGGTGGCGGCCAACGGGCGCTGCATGCCATCCCCGGCCTGCCGCCGGCGGCGGACAACCTGCCCGCCGGATGCGCCTTCGCTCCACGTTGCGACAAGGCACAGGCGGTCTGCCGCAACGGCGAGATCGCGCTCGACCCCTTCGGCGACGACCGCGCCGTGCGGTGTCTGTTCCCCGAAAACGACGCGGCGGGAAATACGGCATGACCCCGACCTTGCGCATCCGGGACCTCGACAAGCGCTTCGGCGGTGGCCGGACGCTCTTCGGCTTCGGCAAGAAAAAGCCCTCGGTTCACGCCGTGCAATCCGTGAGCCTTGACGTCGACAGGGGCGAGACGCTGGGAATCGTCGGCGAATCCGGCTGCGGCAAGTCCACGCTGGCGCGGATGCTGGTGGGACTGCTGCCGCCGACCGACGGCAGCATCGAGATCGAGGGCACCGACTACGCCGACCAGGCGGGCAAGGATCCGGCCGCGTTCGGCAAGCTGATCCAGTACGTCTTCCAGGACCCGGCCTCCTCGCTCAACCCGCGCAAGACGATCCGCCAGATCCTCGAGGCGCCGCTGAAGCTGCTCCACGCCATGCCGGCAGACAAGTGCGCTGCCCGGATCGACGAGATCCTCGACGCGGTGAACCTGCACGCCGAATTCCTAGACCGCTATCCGCACGAATTCTCCGGTGGCCAGGCGCAGCGCATCGCCATCGCCCGCGCACTGGCCGCCGCCCCCGCATCCTGGTGCTCGACGAGCCGGTCTCGGCACTCGACGTATCGATGCAGGCGCAGGTGCTGAACCTGCTGGCACGGCTGAAGGACGCGTTCGATCTCACCTACGTCTTCATCAGCCACGACCTCGCCGTGGTCGAGGCAGTGGCCGACCGCGTCGCGGTGATGTACTTCGGCCGCATCGTGGAGCTCGCCCCGGCGCGTCAGGTCTTCGCCCACCCGCGCCACCACTACACCGCGCTGCTCGCCCGCAGCGCTCCCGCGGTCGGTCGGCCGCTCGCGGCCCCGGAGGGTGCCGATGCCGAACTGCCCGACCCGCTGAGCCCGCCGCGCGGCTGCGCCTTCGCCAAACGCTGCCCGGCCGCCACCGACGTCTGCCGCCGGGTCGACCCGCCCCTGGAGGATCATGGATCGGGACACTACGCCGCCTGCCATCACCCTGCCGGTTGAAACCCCTCGCATGAGCCGGCCGCAACGCGCGGCGGCCGCGATAACGGCTGGATGGCCTTAGGTGAACGTCCTCTTGACGCTGACTGTGGTACCATCGGAGCCGCAACTCCGTTCCTTTTTGGATGCGGTCGGCTCCCAGTTGCCGGATCCCAAGAGCGACTGAAAGGTGCCGCCCGGGTTGGACCGGAAAACGCACCGGTATCTGGCAACTTTCACCTGTTAACTGGCATTCATGGACACCCATACCCTTCAGGCCTTCGTCACCGTGGCGGAAACCGGCTCCTTCTCCCAGGCCGCCGGCCGGCTGTTCCTGACCCAGTCCGCCGTCAGCAAGCGGATTTCTCAGCTCGAGGAGCAGCTCGATACGCGCCTTTTCGACCGCATCGGCCGCCATATCGGCCTCACCGAGGCGGGTCAGGCGCTGCTGCCGCGGGCCCGCAAGGTGCTGCTGGAACTCGAGGATGCCAGC
Source organism: Marinobacterium aestuariivivens (assembly GCF_042661465.1). Taxonomy (NCBI): domain Bacteria; kingdom Pseudomonadati; phylum Pseudomonadota; class Gammaproteobacteria; order Oceanospirillales; family Oceanospirillaceae; genus Marinobacterium; species Marinobacterium aestuariivivens. The sequence goes on from NZ_JBHSWE010000001.1 coordinate 5,383,962, forward strand.
GCCTGATCGGCAATCTGTCCGGTGAGGTTCAGGGGCCGCTAAGCCTGGCTGCCAGCCACCACATCAGCCTTCACCGCCTGCCGCCTGTGCTGAAGGCCTATCACCGGCGCTATCCCGGCGTGACACTGGAGCTGAAGTTCGACGAGTCCGAACGGGCCTACGAGGGTATTCTCAAGGGTGAGCTGGAGCTTGCACTGATCACCCTCTCGCCCCACCCCCACACCTCGATCCGCTCTGAAACCGTCTGGCAGGACCCGCTGCGCTATGTCGTTTCGCGCGACCACCCCCTCGCGTCCCGCGACCAACTCTCGCTGCAGGAACTGACGCATTTCAATGCCATACTGCCCGGCAGCAATACCTTCACCCGTCAGCTCGCGGTCAGACAGTTCGAACGGCTGGGGCTGCCGCTTCATGTCGGCATGACCACCAATTACATGGACACCATCCGCATGATGGTCAGCATCGGCCTTGGCTGGAGCCTGCTGCCGCAAACCCTGATCGACGACAGCCTGAAAGTACTGGAGATCGGCTCGGCACCGATTGTGCGCCAGCTCGGATACATCTACCATCGCGACCGCACCCTGTCCAATGCCGCCCGACAGCTCGTCGAAATGCTGCAAGAGGTCGCCGACGGCTGAACCTGAAGCACTGCGGGACAAGCCGCTTCATACGCCTCGCCCCGCTGTATTATGATGGACGAACACGAACACGGAGAGCGCCCTTTGAGCGACGATATTCACAAACAGATGCAGGCCTGGCTCGAGCAGCAAAAGGCCTACTGGGCCAGGCTGGCCGAAGGCGGTACCGCCGCCGAAGCGCCGCAATCCTGGCAGCGTCTGTTCCGGGAGTATCAACAGTCGATGCTGAAGGAGCTGCCGGAACAGCAGGCACGCCTGACCTCCCTGCTGACCGCCAACGCCGGCCTGTTCAACCGCTTCGGCGAACAGGTTCTGCAGGCCCTGCAGGAACCCGGCGACGATTCGGGGCTCAAGCGGGCCATTGAGCAACTGACCACCGGCATGCAGCAACATGCCGGCGCCGCACTGCTGCAGCAGTGGCAACTGCCGGCGCAGCTTGCCGCCCTGGCCGGGACCTGGGGCTGCGGCGCAGACACGCCGTTCGAGAACCCCTTCGCCGGCGGCTTCGGCAACCTGTCGGGCGGTGCGCTCTTCGGCGGCGACCCACATTGGCAGCGCGAGGCCCGCAAGGGCTTTCGCCTGCTGCTCGACTATCAGGAGGCGCTGCAGCATTTCATCGAACTTCACGATGCCATCAATCGACAGGCGGGTGAACAGATGCTGGCGCGCCTCGCCGAGGACGACGCCGACGTCGAGTCCCTGGGCGAACTCCATCGCCTGTGGGTGAACTGCTACGAAAAGATCCACGCCGATACCAGTCTCAGTACCGACTTCCAGAGCGCTTATGGCCGAACCTCCAACGCCCTGATGCACCTGCAGAAGTTCTGCCAGGACTGGCGAGACAGCTATTATGAAGCGCTTGGGCTCGCCAGCCGGCAGGGGCTGGACAGTCTGGGCGAACGCCAGCACCGTCTGCGCAAGCAGGTGCGTGCAATGAGCCTGGAACTGGAGGCACTGAAAGCGCAGCTCAAGGACTCGGTTCCGGCGGGCGAGGTACAGGCCCTGCGTGCGGAATTCGAGCAATTCAGACTCGAGGTCAAGGATCGCAAGCCCGCTCCCGGGCGCCGGAGCACGACAGGGAAGCGACCGCGATGAAGGGATTCAATCTCGACCCGGCGCGGATTCTGGACGAACTTGGCGAGTTCAACCGCAAGCTGATCGACAGCTGCGACACCCTGGCCGATATCGACGAGATCGATGTCGGCCAGACACCCGCCGACCTGGTCTACCGCGAAGACAAGGTGCAACTGCTGCGCTACCGGTCACAGACGGCCACCGCCTGCCACACCCCGGTGCTCATCTGTTACGCCCTGGTCAACCGCCCCTACGTGATCGATCTCGAACCCGAGCGTTCACTGGTACGGGAACTGCTCTCGCTGGGTCTCGATCTTTACCTTATCGACTGGGGCTATCCGGATGCCGCGGATCGCTTTCTCGACCTCGACGACTACATCAACGGCTATCTCGACAACTGCGTCGACCAGGTACGCCGTCATAGCGGCAGGGACCGCATCAATCTGCTCGGCATCTGCCAGGGCGGCACCTTCAGTCTCTGTTATACCGCATTGAATCCGCAGAAGATCCGCAGCCTGATCACCCTGGTCACGCCGGTCGATTTCAAGACCGCGGACAACCGCCTCAGTCATCTGGCGCAACAGGTCGACACGGACCTCGCGGTCGATACCTACGGCAATATTCCGGGACAGGTACTCAACGAATGCTACCGCTCGCTGATGCCGATGCGCCTTGGCATCCAGAAACACCTGGCAATGTCGGAGCAGCTTGGAAGCCGGGAACAGGCGCTGAGCTTTCTGCGCATGGAGAAATGGATACATGACAGCCCCGACCAGGCCGGCGAAGCCTTCCGCCAGTTCATTCGGGACTGTTTTCAGCAGAACCGGCTGCTGCACAACGAAATGATCATCGGCGAGCGGCCGGTCGACCTCAGGGCGATCGACCAGCCACTGCTGAATATCTACGGCCGGTACGATCATCTGGTGCCGCCGTCGGCGTCGATCCCCCTCGAGGCGCTGACCTCGAGCCGGGATTACGAGGCGCTTTGCGTTCCGGCAGGCCATATCGGCGTCTTCGTCTCTCGCCGTGCCCGAACACTGGTAGCTCCGCGCATTGCCAGCTGGCTGATCGAACACGATTGAGGGCGCCGAATCCACGCAGGTCGCGGTCAACGACCGCTCATCAGCCCTTCTTCTTGTCCTTGTTGCCGGCCCCCGAACCGCTCGCTTCCTCCTCGGGTTCGGGCTTGGGCTCGTCCTGCTCCTTGCGCCCGGCCGGGTTGAACATGTTCCACATCGCCATGTTCTGATCGGCCAGCCGGTTCATCATGGTCAGCGGATTGGTCGCGCCGATCACATTCTGCATCTGTTCGCGAATCCGCTCCTGATGCTCGAGGAAGGCCCCCACACTCTGTTCGATGTACTGGCTCATCATGCCCTGCATGCTGTCGCCGTAGAAGCGGATCAGTTGCTGCAGCACCTGATTGGTCAGCAGGGTGCCATGCCCTTCGGCCTCCTGCTCGGCGATGATCTGCAGCAGAATGTTGCGCGTCAGGTCATTCCCGGTCTTGGAGTCCTGAACCTGGAACGGCTCGCCGCTTAGCACCAGCTGCTTGACGTCCTCCAGGGTGACATAACAACTCCTGGACGTATCGTACAGGCGGCGATTGGTATATTTTCTTAAGATTCGCAAGGCGCTCACTCTCTGGTTGCTTCCACTTGTATTGGTTCGGGGGTCTCTTGGGCAGGGTCAGTCCGATTTCTTGTCCGGGCCCTTTGCCGCCCCCTTGTACTGGCTCATCATGTTCATCATCAGTTGCTGCAGGCTGTCCATCGAGCCAAAACCGCCGGTCAACTGCTGCTTGAACAGCGCCATCGGATCATAACCCTCGGCGCCGGCCATCATCCGCTGTCTGATTTCGTCCAGCATCTCCTGCTGCAGCCCGGCCACATCGGGCAACCCCAGCAGCTGCCTGAACTCCTCGGGCGTCATTTCGACATCGATCTTGAACTTCATCCGGCTCTCCTGCTTTCATCCGGCCAGGTCCTGTCCGGGAACCACGGCCGCGCCGCCTGCGGTGACCGCCCATGGCGTCCGAAGTGCACAAAACGGGCAGCACGCCCGCCTGTCCGTACGCCTGTCGGGACGTCGATTCAATATAGTATAACGGCACTGCAATATAAATCTAACGCTCATTTTGCTGCAGTTTTTCCGGATGAATCCATAGCGTTGCCAGCACGATCGCGACAGCGCTTGCTGCGGCCGCGGCCATGAAGGTAACCGTCGCACCCTGTGTTTCCCAGAGCACCCCGGCCGCCAGGGCACCACAGGCTCCGCCCGCACCAAAGCCCAGACTGGAAAACAGCGCCTGCCCCCGCCCATGGCTGTGATCGAAGAAATACCGTTGCACCAGTGCGATGCCGGTGGCATGCAGTACGCCGAAAGTCGCCGCGTGCAGGCACTGCGCCAGCAACATCAGCGGCAAGACCTCCGGCACCCAGGCGGTCAGCAGCCAGCGCAGCACACAGAGCCAGAGACTGACCAGCATCAGCCGCCGCAGACCGAAGCGCAACACCAGCCGGTGCATGATGACGAAGACCAACACCTCGGCCACGACACCCAGCGCCCAGAGCAGTCCTATCTGACCACGGCTGTAACCGAGGGACTCCATCAGCAGGCTGAAAAAGGTGTAATAGGGCCCGTGGCCAAACTGCACCAGGAAGCAGATGGCGTAAAATGCCAGCACCTGGGGACGCAGCAGGCTTTTAACGAAACCATCGCCCGCCGCTTCGGTGTCCGGCCGTGCCTGGGGAGCGCCGATCAGCCAGCTGTTCATCCAGATCAGCAGCATCAGTCCGAGCATGACCACCGGCAGCGCCTCGACGCCGGTCAGGTCCAGCAGCCAGCCCAGCGCGAGCACCGCGACGATAAAGCCAATCGAGCCCCAGAGCCGGACCTGACTGTAACGCGCCGCCTCGTCGCCAAGATGGCGCAACGTGATCACCTCGAACTGGGGCAGTACCGCATTCCAGAAGAAGGAAAACCCGAGCATGACCCAGCCGATGCCGGGGGCGCTGTCGACCCAGAAGATCGCCAGAAACAGCAGCGCCGTCATGCCACTGCCAAAGCGCACAATTTCGATCCGCCGGCCGCTGCGATCGGCCACCCAACCCCAGATATTCGGCGCGACGATGCGGGACGCCTGGACGATCGCCATCAGCGCGCCGATCGTCCAGGCATCGAAACCGTGGCTTTTCAGATACAGCGGCCAGTACGGCACGATGGCACCGAGCAGTGCGAAATAGAACAGGTAGAAGCCGGACAGGCGAAGATAGGGGATCGGTTCAGACATCCGCGATCCAGAGCGACATCCCGGGGCAGATCTGCCGTAGCGGCAGGGAATCCCGGGCCGCTATCGCGGCCCGGGCAGACAGACGAACGTCAGGCCGTTTCCAGCGCATCGACCACAAACTGCGGCAGCGCGAAGCTGCCGCAGTGGACAGCCGGATTGTAGTAGCGGGTCTTGAAGCCGGCCCTGGCGAAGCGCTGTTCGATCAGGTCGACGGGAAGACGTCGCAGCGAGTCGTTGTCCGAGCCCCAGGCCAGGGTCATGACCCCACCGACATAGGTCGGCACGGCCGCACAGTAGAAGCTCTGGTCCGCAAAATAGGGGCCAAGACGCCGGCGGGTGGTCACCACCTCTTCGACCTGCATGTAGGCGACACCGTTCTGCGCCACGAACACGCCGCCATCGTTCAGGCAACGCTTGCAACCCTCGTAGAACGCACTGGAAAACAGCACTTCGCCCGGGCCGACCGGGTCGGTGCAGTCGGAGATGATAACGTCGAATTTATCCTGGCACTGCTGCACGTATTCGATGCCGTCGGCAATGACGATATTCGCCCTCGGGTCGTCGAACGCGCCCCGGGAGTGATTGGGCAGATAGGTCTTGCACATCTCGATCACCGACTGGTCGATCTCGACCTGGGTGACATGCTCCACTTCCGGATGGCGCAGCACTTCGCGCAGGATGCCGCCGTCGCCGCCGCCGATGATCAGCACACGCTTTGCATCGCCATGGGCGAACAGCGGTACGTGAGTGAGCATCTCGTGATAGACGAACTCGTCCTTCTCGGTCGTCTGAATGATGCCGTCGAGCGCCATCACGGTACCGAACTGGCGATTGCGGAAGATGATCAGATGCCAGGAATCGGTCTGCTGCTCGAACAGCACCTCGTCGATCTCGAAGCTCTGGCCATAGCCGTCATAAAGTTTTTCGGTGTAGGTCTTGGTCATCTCGTCGTAAAGCCCTTTGCACTGGTACGGCCGCCCCGCACTTGGGAAGCGGCCATTGACGCTTTGAATCGATTGCGTTCGTTCAAGAACATGGACCGGTATCACAATACCGGCAGATCCGTTTTCACATCGGCATTCTGGCCGCGATGGCGCAGATAGTGATCCATCAGCACGATTGCCATCATGGCTTCAGCGATCGGCGTGGCACGAATACCGACACAGGGGTCGTGACGTCCCTTGGTCACCACTTCGATCGGCTCGCCCCGGCTGTTGATGCTGCGTCCGGGCAGGCGCAGACTCGAGGTCGGTTTCAGCGCGATATGGGCGCTGATGTCCTGGCCGGTCGATATGCCGCCCAACACGCCGCCGGCGTGGTTGGAAACAAAGCCCCCGGGGTCATTTCGTCCCGGTGCTCGGTGCCTTTTTGCTCGACCACCGCGAAACCGTCCCCGATCTCGACGCCCTTGACCGCGTTGATGCTCATCAGCGCATGGGCCAGCTCGGCATCGAGACGGTCGAAGATCGGCTCGCCCAGCCCCACCGGCACGCCGCTGGCCACCACGGAGATCCGCGCGCCAATCGAGTTGCCCTCCTTGCGCAACTCGTCCATGTAGCTTTCCATCCGTTGCGCAGCATCCGCATCCGGCGAGAAAAACGGGTTGCGGGCCACCTCGTCCCAGCTGAACCGGGATTCGTCGATGCGGATCGGTCCGAGCTGGCTCAGATAACCGCGTACCGCTATCCCCTTGGCCGCCAGGAACTTCTTCGCAATGGCACCGGCCGCGACACGCATGGCGGTCTCGCGCGCAGACGAGCGGCCGCCACCCCGGTAATCCCGAAAACCGTATTTGTGGCTGTAGACGTAGTCGGCATGGGCCGGGCGAAAGGTATCCTGAATATTGGAGTAATCCTTGGAACGCTGATCGGTGTTCTCGATCAGCAGCCCGATCGGGGTACCGGTGGTACGCCCTTCGAACACGCCCGAGAGTATGCGCACCTGATCGGGTTCGCGACGCTGGGTGGTGTGGCGCGAGGTACCGGGTTTGCGACGGTCGAGGTCGGCCTGAAGATCCGCCTCGGACAACGGGATCCCCGGCGGGCAGCCATCGACAACACAGCCCAGCGCCGGCCCATGGCTTTCGCCGAAGGTCGAAACCGTAAAGAGTTTACCGAAACTATTTCCTGACATCTTTCGTTCCTGTCACAGCAAAAACATCCAAGGCCCGGCCGCCCGGCGGAGTCGAGCCCCGCCAGGCGGCGCATGGCCGGTCAAATCTCGTCCCGGTGCCGACGCAGTTCCTCGGCCGTGAGGGTGAAGACACCGTTACCGTGCTCGAGCTCGACCCAGATAAAGGGTATCTGCGGATACAGGTTCATCAGGTGAACCTCGCTGTTGCCCACTTCGACCACCAGCAGGCCATCGTCCGCAAGATAGTCACAGGCCTGGCGCAGAATGTTGCGGGTGACATCGAGGCCGTCCTCGCCGGACGCAAGCGCCAGCTCCGGCTCGTGCCGGTACTCGGCCGGCATGGCGGCGTAGTCGGCCTGATCCACATAGGGCGGATTGCTGACGATGAGGTCGTATTTACGGCCCTGCAGCGCACTGAAAAGGTCGCTCTGGATCAGGTGTACCCGATCCTCCAGTTCGTGACGACTGACGTTGCGGGCCGCCACCTCGAGCGCTTCGACGGAGATGTCGACCAGGTCGACCTCGGCCTCCTCGAAGGCATGGGCGCAGACGATACCGATGCAGCCGCTGCCCGTACAGAGGTCGAGAATGCGCTCGACCGGGCCCGGCCGCAACCAGGGCTCGAAGCGGTTTCGCACCAGCTCCGCGATCGGCGAGCGCGGGATCAGCACCTGTTCGCTGACGTAGAACGGCATGTCCAGGTACCAGGCTTCGCCGATAATGTAGGGCAGCGGCTTGCGCTCTTCCACCCGCTGGCGCAGAAAGTCAACCACGCGCTTGCGCTCGCCGTAGGTCAGACGGGCGTCGAGCACCGTCGGATCCGTGTCCCAGGGCAGGTCGACCGCCCCCAGCACGAGCTGCACCGCCTCATCCCAGGCATTGTCGGTCCCATGACCGTAAAATACCTGATGACGATGGAATTGACTCAGGCTCCAGCGCACGAAGTCGCGGATCGTAAAGAGCTCATTGACAACCTGTTCTTGATCGATGCTCATTCCAAAACCGATAATGTGGGGGACTCGATACCCGTGCACGCCCCTCGGACGTGCTGCGTAAAGGTCGCCTATGTTAATGAAAATATTGAAGTGACGCCATGTCGGACCAGCCAAGCCGCGTCGATGAAGACGCGAAATCCTTTGAAACGCTCATGCAGGGTGTCGAGCGCCACCGCCACGACCGTGCCGATATCGCCCGCCCGGCCGCAGATCCGGACGTTCTGGCCTATAAGCGAGCCGCCGCCACGCGCGAGCCGGAGCGCGTGATCGACGGACTGTCCAGCGAAGCCGTCGAGATCGTCGAGTCCGGCGAGGAGCTGCTGTTCGCCGCGCCGGGCATCCAGCTGCGCGTGATGAAGCGGCTGCGCCAGGGCCATATCCCCTGGGAACAGGGGCTTGATCTGCACGGCATGACCGTCGACGAGGCCCGGGACGAACTCAGCCGTTTTATCCGGGATGCCCAGCGCAGCGGTGCCCGCGCGGTTCTGCTGGTGCACGGCAAGGCCTTCTCCCAGGCCGGGCGCCAGCCGCGGCTGAAATCCCATGTCAATGACTGGCTGCGCCAGCTGCATGGCGTCCTCGCCTTCTGTTCAGCCCAGCCACGGGACGGCGGTACCGGGGCCCTCTATGTTCTGCTGAGACAGAAGAAATAGATTGAGCCATACTCTGACTGGCGCAACACAACCGGCTGCCCCGGCAGCCTTGACGGACAAACCAGAGAGGCCGACATGGAAAAAGCTTTCGCCGACATCATCGCAGGGCTGGGGGAGGACCTGTCCCGGGAAGGCCTGAGGGATACGCCAAGGCGCGCCGCCAAGGCGATGAAATTCCTCACCCGCGGCTACGAACAGACACTCGAAGAGGTCGTGAATGGCGCCCTCTTCCCGTCCGACAACAGTGAAATGGTACTGGTCAAGGACATCGAGCTCTATTCGATGTGCGAGCACCACCTGCTGCCGTTCATCGGCAAGGCCCATGTCGCCTACATCCCCCAGGGCCGCGTGATCGGGCTCTCCAAGATTGCCCGCATCGTCGACATGTACGCGCGCCGTCTGCAGATACAGGAAAACATGACCAAGGAGATCGCCGAAGCGATCATGAACGTGACCGATGCGGCCGGCGTTGGCGTCGTCATCGAGGCTCAGCACATGTGCATGATGATGCGCGGCGTCGAAAAGCAGAACGCCCTGATGAAGACATCGATGATGCTGGGCGCCTTCCGTGACAACCTGGCCACCCGCAACGAGTTCATGGCGCTGATCAAAGGCTGAAAAGCTGCCGCCCGGGCCTAGTGTACTGTTTCACCCTAATAGATACTTATAGAGCCCGCCAATTCGTGTCCAGCAAGGCGCCGTTCGCCGGGAATAGTGGCGCTCTTGCCAAGAACGGCAACGCCGCGGGGCGCGAATTGGCGGACTCCTCCAGGCGAGCCGCCAAGGGGCCGTCCGCGGTGTTGCATTTTCTCGACATAGGCCCACCATGCCTTCAAAAATGCGCCTTGCGGCCAGCCCCTTGGCGGCTCGCTATAAGTGCCTTTAAGGGTGAAACAGTACACTAGAGCGGCGATGGCGTCAGTCGTCCCTGCTCCAGCGCCGCCAGGCGCTCGCGGGCAATCTCCCGGCCCAGCTCTATCAGCTCGCCGGCGCGATGAAACTCGTAGAAGCTGCCGGCTTCCTTGGGTATGTTGATCGTCAGATCGGGCGGGTATCCGGCGATCTTGTATTCACTGAGCGAACTCTGCATCGCCTCGACGGAGCTCAGCAGGATATCCATGCGCCCCGCCAGCCGGTTGTTCGGATCTCTGCCATTGCGCTCCGCCCCGGCATCCGCTTCGGCCTTCGCTTTCCAGTCGTCCGAGTAGCCGGAATGCTCGAGATAGGCATTCTGTGGCATTTCCACCACGGGCATGCGGTACAGGCTGGTATTGAGATCGACCGCGACGATGATATCGGAATGGGCCGCGACGGTCGGAATGATCGGCAACGGGTTGAGCACCCCCGTCCACAAGCACGCGGTTGTCGCGGACCACCGGCGTGAAGAACCCCGGCACTGCCACCGAGGCGCGGATGGCATCGAGCATCGAGCCCTTTTGAAACCACAGCTCCTTCTGGTGCACAAGATCCGTCGCCACCGCCGTGTAGGCCAGCGGCAGCTCCTCGATCAGCGGATCACCCGCGATCGCCCGCAGACGGGTGAACAGCCGATCACCCCTGATCGCGCCACGACTGAAGGTCACGTCCATCAGCCTGAGGATATCGATGCGTTTGAGGCTGCGCACCCAGTCACGATAGTCGTCCAGCACCCCGGCGGCATAGAGCCCCCCACCAGGGCGCCCATCGAGCTGCCGGCGATCGCCTTGATCCTGTAGCCCCGCCGCTCCAGCTCCTCGATCACGCCAATATGGGCGTAGCCGCGGGCACCGCCACTGCCCAGAGCCAGGGACACCGTCACCTTCATTCCGCTACTCCCCTGTACGACGCACCACCACCAGGACACGCTCACGTCCGGCCAGCACCGAGGGCACCAGCGGCCCGACGCCGAAGACCTCGACCTGCTCATACCCTGCGCTGCGCACCACCGCCCCGACCTGGCGGGCATAGGCGCCCGAGGCCTCGATGGCAGCCTCCGCCTCGCTGCCCTGCCAGTGAACCACCAGCCAGAACCGCTCGCCGGGCGCGAACTCGGCCAGCAGCTGCACCAGCCGGTCCGCCACTTCCTCCGGCCCCCGCCCCTCCAGCGACAGCACGGCTGAACCGGACACCTGCAGCTGCTGCATCAGGTCGTCCGCCCCCTCCGGCGCAATGATGTCGAGCTGCAGATAGACCCGACGATTGCCGCGCTGGACCGAGTACAGTGCCAGGTAGTCGCTGCCGAGCTTCGCGGCCAGATAATACTGGGTACGGTCGAGGCCATAGAGCTGGGAGATACCGAAAAAGTCGTTGGCCCAGTAATGGCTGCTGCCGCAGTCCCGGCTGCTGCAGCGATAAAGGACCTCACCGCCCTGGGCTTCGATCTGGGCGCGAAAGTGTTCGAACGCATCCGCCGGCAGGTGCGGATCGGGTATCCGGTAGGTGATGCGTGTCAGCTCCCCCTCGAGCGGCAAACGCCGGTCGGCCACCACGACGTTGTTGGCCTTTTTCAGTTCCGACAACATCAGCAGATATTCGGGGGTCTCCCGCTGCTGATAGCCCTCGATCCAGGACTGCGGGAAACGTTTCAGCAAGGGGTAATCGGCGGATCCCCCGGCATCCGGCTGCGCCCAGACGGCCCAGGAGAACATCAAAGCGGTCAACAGCCACCAGCTTTTTTCAGCACAGTCAGACTCCATTCAGATAGCGGACACGCAGTGCAACTGCCGGACCGGGCTGCGGCACCGCAGAGGCAGTTTCAGGCGGCGCAATGCAACCTGTCGTTCATCAGTTTAGCAATCAGCACGGCGGCTTCCTGCTCGAGATGCAGATGATGGGTACCGGGCAGCACTCTGAGCTCGACATTGTCGATCAGCCCGACCTGCGCCTCCACCCGCTCAAGACCAATGCCACGGTCCGCCATCACCACCAGAACGGGCGCCGATATGCGCCGCAGGAAGGCCTCGATCTGCGCCTCGCACAGGCGCACAACCGACGGCAGCATCAGTGCGCTGTCACTGCGCCAGTACCAGCCCCCATCCTGCTCGCGCAGGCCTCGCTCGAGCAACCAGAGCGCCGCCTGCCGGGATACCGGCCAGCGCCCGCCCATGCGCACCTGCACCGCCTGCTCGAAACTGGTGTAGGGACGCAGCGTTCTGCGCCCCATGCGGGCGCGCTTGTCGATCGCCTGCGCCATCAGCACCGGAAGCTCGTCGGCGGCATAATCCAGCGGCGCCAGACCGTCGATCAGAAACAGCTGTTCGACACGTTCGGCAAAGGCACCGGCGATGAGCATCGAGATACCGGCCCCCATCGAATGACCGGCCAGACTGAAGCGCTTCAGTCCCAGCTGATCGGCGACGGCCAGCACATCGGCAACATTGTCCCAGATGTAGTAATGGGTACCTGCCGGACGATGGTCGGAAAAACCGTGACCGGCCAGATCGATGGCGATGAGGCGGCACTGCGGCAGATATTCGGACAGCCGGGTGAAGCTGGCGGCATTGTCGAGCCAGCCATGCAGCGCCAGTACCGGCGGCCCCTCCGGGCTACCCCACTCCATCGCCGCCAGGCGGCGGCCGTTCACTTCGAAAGACAACGACTTGTACATCCCTGATCCTTGTTTAAAGCGGCAGCCCTCAAGCGACACGACCGGCCCTGCCACTTGTCACCCACCACTTGCGCCTTATCGCTTGCGGCATTATAGGTTACCATCCCCGGAAGTCCGTCGCTCAACGACTATACGCTGCCGGCCCGGCGACGGATCGCTACTGCCAGCCAAGGAAAGCCCGATGTCGCGAAAGAAGTCCGCCAGAAAGCACCATCGATCGGCGAAACCCGCCTTCACCCTGAAACTCGAACGGGACCCGGAGCTGCTGCGTTCGCAGAAGCTTTTCTTCCTGCTGTTCGGCCTGCTGTTCCTTGCCGCGCCACTATATTACCAGCAGAACCTCGGCGGCGAGGGGCTTTATCTGCCCTATAACGCCAGCACCTGGTCCGCCGCCCTGCTGCTGACCGGTGCCGGCTGGCTGCTGGCACTGCGTCATGGCGAGCTCGGATTGCCCCAGTACTGGCCGGGGCTGGCTGCCCTGCCCGCAGGTTTCGTCATCAGCGGTTTCGTCACCGGTATCGACAACCCCACCGAATGGCTGATCAGGCTGGGATACGTGCTCGGCGGTTTCATGCTGCTGCTGGCGCTGTTCCAGTTCCGGCTGCAACGCCAGCATCGCGATATCGCCCTGATGGTGATCCTGTGCGGCATCATGCTGCAGGCGCTGATTGGCTGGATCCAGATCCAGCAACTGCCGCTGTTCCGGGATATTCTGCCGATCGCCAACGGCCAGCGACCGATTGCGATGTTCCAGCAGGTCAACCTGATGGCCAGCTACGTGGCCACCGGACTGCCGCTGGCGGTCTATCTCGCCACCCGCCCCGGCGCGCTGAGGGCACGGCCGATGATTCGCATCCTGCCCTACTGCGCCCTGGCCCTCTGTACCGGCATCCTGCTTGCCACCGGCTCCAGGATCGGCCTGATCGGCGGTGCCCTCGGACTGCTGCTGGCACTGCTGGCACGCAGCGCCTTTCTGCTGCGTCGGCGCGGCATCGCCCTCGGACTGCTGCTGTCGCTGGCGCTGGGCGGCAGCTTTCTGCTGTCGGAAAAGGTCGAACAGGGCTCCGCTTTCGCCGTCGGCAAACTCGAACGGCTGCAGGAAGGCGGGCATGCCGATGTGCGCTTCTCGGTGTACGAAATCAGTTTCGACACCATTGCCCGTGCGCCCCTTTTCGGTCATGGCATCGGCAGCTTCCAGTCGGTCTGGCAGGACGAGCGCGGCCATTTCCAGGACACGCACCCGGACCTCGACCTCGGACCACGCTATTCCCATCCCCATAACGAACTGCTGTTCTGGCTGGTCGAAGGCGGCCTGGTGGCACTGGCGGGGATCTTGATCTGCAGCCTGACCGTCCTCTGGCGTCTCGTGCGCCTCGGCCCCCAGCGGGGGCTGTTGCTGGCCGCAGGCCTGATTCCGATCACGCTGCACACCCAGGTCGAGCTGCCCTTCTACATCTCGTCGCCGCACTGGTTCGTGCTGCTGTTCCTGCTCTACCTGACGTTCGCCAGCCGCCCCCTGCAGCGGCAGGTGAAGCTCTCCCGTGCCGCCAACGGCCTTTGCACCGGACTGCTGATCCTGCTGCCGGCCGCGGGCTCCACCTTCCTGCTGCATTCGCTGATGGCCAATGCCGGCATCGTCAGTTACATGAAAAGCCGCGGCCAGCAATCCGCGTACCTGTCGCCGGCGCTGTCGAACCTGTACTTCTCGGGGCCCGCCGGCTACCTGCTGATGAAAGAGACGCTGATTGCCGGCTACTCGCTCGACAACAAGACCAACTCCAGACGCTTTGTGGGCTGGGCAGAGGACTATCTGACGCAGACCCCGGATATTCAGCTCTACTACGACCTGGCGGGCGCCTACGTCCATCTTGGCCTGCACGACAAGGCGGAACAGGCACTGCGCGAGGGCCTGCGGATCTACCGTCACAACGGCAAACTGGAGCAGGCACTGGCCGCGCTGAGCAAGGGCGAGATCGATGCGTACCTGCAGCGTCTGGCCTCGCAATATGCCCGCCGGGTGCAGCAGCAGGCCAGCGAGGCCCGGTAACCGAACGACCGAGGGAACGGGCCATGCCGGCGAAGATCCGGCGGACGGCTCAGGGATCGAGCCGGGCCAGCAGGCGACCGAGACCGGCGGCCGGCCAGTCGAGTTCGACGATGGCCAGGCTGCCGGGCATCATGGGCTCGGGGTAGCGGGCATCCCCGTGCACCAGCGTGGCAACGAGATTCCCCAACAACGGCTGATGAGACACCAGCAGCAGGTTTTGCCAAGGCGCCCGCTCGAGCGCCTCCAGGGCGTCGGCAACGCTTCTGTCCGGTGTGAAGGCGGCATCCGGCTCCAGCAACGGCACCCCGAGCCTTTTCTGCACCCGCTCGGCGGTCTGCAGGGCCCGCCGGTAGGGGCTGGAAAGAATGGCACTCACAGGCGAGAAACGCTGCGCCTCCCGCTCGACCAGCCGGTCCAGCGACGCCAGCCCGCGCGCTGTCAGGCTGCGCTCGATATCCGAAGCGGCATCGAAGCCGGCCTCGCCATGACGCATCAGGAAGATTCGGGAGGTACTCATGGGTGCCATTCGGTGTACGCGTGACGCGTTATGCGCTACCCGTCACGCCATCCTGGCTGCGCGGCAGCACAAACTCGACATCGCTGCTCTGCTCGTTGAGCATCAGCATCTTGGCGACGGCGGCCACGGGGGCGCCGTTGAAGACCACTTCGTAGAGGCCGGTGACCAGCGGCATGTAGATGCCCAGCTGCTCCGACTTTTCCTTGACCCGCTTCAGCGTATTGACCCCTTCCGCCACTTCCCCAAGGGCTTCGACCGCCTCGTCCAGCGTTTTCCCCTCGCCCAGCGCGAAACCGACACGGTAATTGCGCGACAGCGGCGACATGCAGGTCACGATCAGGTCGCCGACACCGGCGAGCCCGAGGAACGTCAGCGGATTGGCGCCCATGCTGACGGCGAACCGGCTCATCTCGGCGAGACTGCGGGTCATCAGCATGCTGCGGGTGTTCTCGCCCATTTTCAGCGCGGAACTGAGCCCCGCGGCGATGGCGTAGATGTTTTTCAGCGCGCCACCCAGCTCGACTCCGTACATGTCGCTGCTGGCATAGACGCGAAAATACTCGGTATGCAGTACGGTCTGCACCCGCTCGCGCAGCGCCGCATCGTCGCTGGCGACCACGGTTGCAGTCAGTTGGCGCGCCGCGACCTCCTTGGCGAGGTTGGGACCGCTCAGCACCCCGATGGACGCCTGCGGCAGCTCGTCGCGCAGGATTTCACTCATCAGGCTGAAGGTGTCCGCTTCGATACCCTTGGTGGTGCTGATGATCATCTGGTGCGGGCGCAACCAGGCCTTGGCATCCCGGATTACCTTGCGGAAGGCGCCACTGGGGATCGCCACGAACACCAGATCGGCGCCGTCGAGAACCTGGCCCAGCCGGGTATCGGCCTCCAGGCCTTCCGCCAGCCGGTAGCCCGGAAGGTACTTGCTGTTCTCCCGGTGTTCGCGAATATTGCGCACCTGCGCCTCGTCACGCAGCCAGAGCCGGACCGGAAGCCCCTTCTCCGCCACCATATTGGCCAGCACGGTACCGAAACTGCCGCCGCCCAGTACCGCAACCTGCGTCTTGCCACTCATCGAACAAACTCCTTGCTTGCCTTCGGATCGCCGCCAGCCCCAATTGCGCGAACCGCCCTCACCGGCGCGTACCGCATTGGACCCCGTGCGGCGATCGTCGTTGCCTCAGCGGCGCCGATCCAGGCTGTCGAGCAGCCAGTCGACACCACGAAACAGCGCCAGCACCAGACCGAACCCCACGACTGCCAGCGCCAGAAACAGCAGCAGCTGCAGCAGGTCTGCGGTTCGCTGATAGCCGACCACGCCGATCACTGCGAAAAACAGACTGACCAGCGTGGCCGCTATGCGGCTGATGCGGCGGGTACCGTGCGGGTCCGTCGCGCTCATCGAGACTCCGACGACTCTCCGGCCCGGCGCTCCTGCTCCTCGGCAGAAGCCGCCTCATCCGCCGCTTTTCCGGACGCGTCCGCTGCAGACTCTTCGGTTACCGGGGGCTGCTCCGCTTCCGGGGCCGCTTCGGCCTCGGCCGGTGGCTGCGGTTCGGTTCCGGTTTCGGTTTCGTGCCCGGCAGGCGCCGGGGTTTCAGACTGCGCCTTCACGGCGGCTTCAGTCGCTTCTGCAGCCTCTTCTGCGGCGTCGGCACCGGCCGCCTCGCCAGCCGGTTCAGCTGCCGCCTCGGGCTTCGCGGGCGCGTCCTTGACCTCCGGAACCTCCTTGAGCAGCTCGGCATCAGGATGCACGCACTCGAGCTTGACACCGGTTTCGGTCTCGATTTCCGGGATCAGGAAGGAGTCGTTCTCGCAGGCGAAGCAGACCGACTCGCCACTGGCGCCGGCACGGCCGGTACGCCCGATACGATGGACGTAATCGTCCGGTTCTTCCGGCAGCTGATAGTTGATCACGTGGGTCACGCCGTCGATATGGATGCCGCGACCGGCAACATCCGTCGCCACCAGCACCTGGATTTTGCCGCTGCGGAAGTCCTCGAGCGTGCGCAGCCTTTTGTTCTGCGGAATTTCGCCGGACATCAGCGCCGCCTTCAGGCCGTCCTTCTGCAGACGTTCCGCAAGCGCGCGGGTCTCGTGGCGGCGGTTGCCGAACACGATGACCTTCTCGATGTTGTTGACGCGGATATAGTTGCGCAGCAGCCGGTACTTCTGCTTGCTGGACACCAGAAACACGGTCTGACTGACATTGTCCGTGGTCTTGCGCTCGGACTCGATTTCGACCCGGACCGGGTCGACGGTCCACTGCTTCGCCAGATTCATGATGTCGTCGGAGAAGGTGGCGCTGTACAGCAGCGTCTGACGGTCCTCGCCCTTGCGCGGCGTCTGGCGGATAATGGTGCGCACGTCCGGTATGAACCCCATGCTGAGCATGCGATCGGCTTCATCCAGCACCAGCACCTCGACATTGTAGAGGTCGACCTCCTTGGACCGGACGAAATCGATCAGCCGGCCCGGCGTTGCCACCAGGATGTCGACCGGCCGCTCGCGCAGCTGCGCCCGCTGCTTGTCATAATCCATGCCGCCGACCAGTGCGACGACACCGATATCGGCATACTTGCCCAGCCCCTCGGCATCGGCGGCGATCTGCAGCGCGAGCTCGCGGGTGGGCGCGACGATCAGCGCCCGCGGCTCGCCCAGCTTGCGCTCCTCGCCAAGCGGGTAGTCCAGCAGGTCGGTGATGATCCCGGTCAGGAAGGCCGCGGTCTTGCCGGTACCGGTCTGGGCCTTGCCGATGATGTCCTTGCCGGCCAGGGCAGGCTCGATGGTCGCGGCCTGGATCGGCGTGCAGTACTGGAAGCCCTGATCCTGAATCGCGCGCAGGATGGCGTCGGGCAGATTGAAGTCGTGAAAGCGGCGCTTGCCTTCCACCACCGGCACCACGAAATCGGCGGGTGACCATTTCGCTGTTGCCGTATCCCGGCGCCGCCGGGAGGATCCGCCACGCTTGCGGGAGGAACCGCGCGACGGGCGTCTGCGCTTGTTGCTTTTGTCTTCGTTGCTCAAAGTTAAACCTTAAAATCCTGTTAGTTCAGTTTACGCCTGAAGGGTGGCAAGGCATCCAGCAACTGCCGGCCATAGCGCCTCGTCACCACCCGGCGATCGAGCAGTATCACGGTTCCGCTGTCCTGCTCCGTTCTCAGCAACCGCCCCACCGCCTGGGTCAGGCGCATAGAGGCCATCGGCACCGACCAGTCGATGAAGGCGTTGCCGCCGCGCTGTTCGATCCATTCCGCCATTGTCGCGTCGACCGGATCGTCCGGTACGCTGAATGGCAATTTGGTGACGATAACCTCGGTCAGGTAGCCGCCTGGCAAATCAACACCTTCGGCAAAGGATGCCAGGCCGAAAATGATGCTTGGCGCTCCGCGGTCGACGGCCGCCCGGTGCTGCTGGAGTATTTCGTTCTTCGAGTACTGGCCCTGCGACAGCACCGTATTCTTAATGGATTCGCTCAACTGTTCAAGCACGCCGCGCATCTGCCGCCAGGAACTGAACAGTACCAGAGTTGCGGTTGCCGATGACAGCCGTCGCTCGAGAAAATCCGCGACCTCCCGGGTATGGGCATCGGGGTCCGACGGGTCGGCCGCCAGCGGCGGCACCCAGAGTTCGGCGCTACGCTGATGGTCGAACGGGCTCTGCAGCCTTTCACAGGGCGTGTCGGGCGCCAGACCCAGGTCTGCCAGCAGGCGGTCGAACTGGCCGAGCGCGGTCAGAGTCGCCGAGGTGACGACCGCACCGTAGCAGTGCTCCCACAGGTGCTCCGAGAGGGTGTCGGCGGCCGATACCGGGCTCGAGCGGCATTCGTAATCGAGCCCGTCGGCCGTTTCGACCATGTTGATCCAGCGCGCCGTGGGCGAGCTGCCGGCCGGGTCTTCCTGACGATAGGAGCGCGCCAGCCAGTGAATCGACTGCATCCTCGCCAGCATCATGCCCATCTGCGGATACCAGCGCTCGGCCGGTGTCTTGTCGATCTCCGGTATGCCGCCGTCGATCGCCTCCTTCAGCAGATCGACGATCTGCTCGAATTTCTGCGCCGCCTTGGCGGCGGTCATCGCGATATCGCCGGACTCGATCCGCAGCACCTCCGGCAGCTGGCCGCCCGGAAACCGGAACCGCTCCGCCTTCGGGCTGCCGTCCTCGTTCAACAGCAGTGCCCGCAGGTGCGCTGCAGCCCCTCGAGGCACTGCTGCAGGTCGGCGAAGGGCCGGTCGAGCTGACCGACGTAGGTATTGAGCACCGAATGGTCGCCGCACTCGCCGCGCATCCGCTCGAGCTGGCGCCCGACACCCGCAAGCCAGCGGCCACTGGCCCCGACCCGCATGCTGTAGGCGAAATGACCGATCGCCTTGGCCGCCAGGTGGTGTCCTTCGTCGAAGACATAAATACTGTCGGCGGGGTCCGGCAGTATGGCGCCGCCGCCGAGGGCGAGATCGGCCATCACCAGATCGTGGTTGGCGATCACCACCTCGACCTGATCGAGGGATTCGCGGGCCCGGTAGAAAGGACAGGCGCTGAAGTTCGCACAGCGCCGGTTGCTGCATTGCAAATGGTCGCTGGTGAGCGGGTACCAGAGACTTTCCTCGAGTTCCTGCCTGAGGTTGTCGCGGTCGCCATCCCAGCGGCCGGCGGCGAATTCGTTGAGCAGATCCCGGTACAGCTCGACGGACGCCTCGTCGAGCTTGTGCGCCAGTTCGTCCTCGTACAGGGCCATCTGCCCCATCGACTCCTGGCTGTCGAGCAGCCGTTCGACCTTGTTGATGCACAGATAACGGCCCCGCCCCTTCGCAAGACTGAACTTGACCGGCAGTTGGGCATGGAGGGAGATGTCCGGCAGGTCCTTCATCACCAGCTGTTCCTGCAACGCCACCGTCGCGGTGGACAGGATCAGCTTCTTGCCCGCTGCCCGCGCGATCGGAATCGTCGCCAGCAGGTAGGCCAGGGTCTTGCCCGTCCCGGTGCCGGCCTCGACCAGGCAGACATGCGGGCCCGACTGGCGAACAGCCGAGGCATCGGCCTCGATATTGCCCAGTACCCGGGCGATATGGGCCACCATCTGCCGCTGGCCATGGCGCGGTTTCAGGCCCTTGGCGGCGAGAAAATCGCGATAAGCCTGCTGAATCTCTTGTTTGAGTGCCTCGGTTAGCACGGCAGCATCCGGTTCCGCTGAAGGGGGCACCGGATTCTAGCAAAACACTGGATATATCAACAGAATTTGCTTTACCCGTTTCCGTTACTGTATATACTTACACCTACTGTATAAACAAACAGGTTCCGATCATGAAACTGACCCGGCGACAAACGGAAGTGCTCGACTGCATCAAGCACCATATCGAAACCACCGGTTACCCTCCGACCCGTGCCGATATCGCCCGCGAACTGGGCTTTCGTTCCGCCAATGCGGCCGAGGAGCACCTCAAGGCACTGGCGAAAAAGGGCGCGATCGAAATCATCAAGGGCACGTCCCGCGGCATCCGCCTGCCGGAAGCCGGGCAGGAAGCCGCCAACGAAGGTCTGCCGATCGTCGGCCAGGTCGCTGCCGGTTCGCCGATCCTCGCGCAGCAGCACATCGAGGACCACTGCACCATTTCCTCCGACTTCTTCCACCCCAAGGCCGACTATCTGCTGCGGGTCCGGGGCCAGAGCATGCGCAACATCGGCATCATGGACGGCGATCTGCTGGCGGTGCATCAGTGCCAGGAAGCCCGCAACGGCCAGATCGTGGTGGCGCGCATCGAGGATGAGGTCACGGTCAAGCGCTTCAAGCGGGAAGGCAACAAGGTCTACCTTATGGCCGAAAACGAAGAGTTCGAACCCATCGTGGTCGACCTGCGGGAGCAGGAGCTGTCCATCGAGGGCCTGGGAGTCGGCGTCATCCGCCGCACGGGAGAATCGCTATGATCCAGCCAACCACCCTCAAGCGCCGCCATGCCGCATCGTCCCGCATGACGCGAAGCGCCGGCAATGCCGTCAGCGCCCCCCGGACCTGCAGCTTCGACGGAAAGCTGACGGAAATCATCACCCACGATACCGATATCGCCAGCATGCCGATGCTGATGCCGCTGCTGGCGCAGCTAAGCCGGGACGATCGCTGGTTCGCCTGGATAGCGCCACCGGCACGACTGCCCAAGGCCCTGCTCACCGAGGCCGGCATCGACCTGAACAAGGTGATCCTGCTGCATCCTGATGCCGAACACAGCGTGCTGGACCTGGCACGCCGCGCACTGAGTGCCGGCACCTGCCATGCGGTCATTTCCTGGCCCGGCTATCTTTCGGAGCCGCAGTTGAAAACCCTCGAGCAGGCTGCGCAGTCCGGCGCCAGCCACGGCATTCTGATACGCGGCCGCCAGCACGCCTGAGCCTCCGCAACCGTAGCTCGGATGGAACTCGGAACGACCGCAACCCAACATTCTTCGAGCCAACCGACACCAATCGATCTGCAACGCGATCGATATGACGGGTTACGCGATGCATGAGCCGCGAAAGCGACGTTAAGCTCCCGCCAATGCATCGCTTCACCCATCCTCCGCTACCACTCCTCCATGCCGGCGCGCAGGCGCTCCACCAGCCGGGCGAATTCGTCGAACCAGCGCTGGCATTCTGCCTGGACGTCTCTGTCCACGGCGTGACTGGGGTTGACCTGGCGCACCTGGATCTCGGAACGACTGTGCTCAGGCGTCGATGCATCGCGGCGGTCACTGGCCTGCCAGCAGGCGCGATAGGCCAGCTGCATCCGGTGCAGCCAGCTCCCGCTGTCCTGCTCCAGGGCGCTCAGCTCGTTGCGCTCAGGCGACTCCTGGCCGGACTGCTCCAGCAACCGCTCGAGATCCTCGAAGCCGTTGATCCGCTCGACCTCCAGTCGATAGCGTTCGGCAATTTCGCGCAGGAACGCCTGATAGCCCGATGCCAGATGAAAGAGCACGGACTCCTGAAAAGATTCGACCAGCGCATGCTTGCTCCAGCCGCTCGAGGCCTGGGCCAGCTCCAGCTGATGCAGGTGCAGGCGGGCAAAGTTCAGCTTCTGGCTGGTACGGGCAACATAGATACTCATCCCAACTCCCCTGACGGTAAAACCCCCGCCCGGCAGGCGGTCTCCATAGCAGAGACCCCGCCGGGCGCAGTGCGTTCAGCACCTTACTTGGTCTTTTTGGCCTTGTCTTCGACAACCCAGCGCCCGTTGTCGTAATAGGCGCGCCAGCCGGTGGCCTTGCCGTCGGCCTCGGTCATCACATATTGCTCCTTGGTCTTGCGACTGTACCGCACCTGGGCCGGATTGCCCTCGCTGTCCGCGACTGGCGCCGAGAACAGAAAACTGTATTTCGGGTCGATCTCGTCGCGGTGCGGCAGCAGTTCGCTGACCTTGGGCGGCCGGGTTTCGCGGTTCTTGGGAAACTGGCTGGCGGCCAGAAACAGGCCGCTGGCGCCATCGCGCAGAACGTAGGTATCCTCGACCTTCTCGCACTGCAGCTCCGGCATCGGCACCGGCTCCATCTTGGGCGGCGCCGGCTCGCCGCTTTTCAGCAGTTTGCGGGTATTCTTGCATTCGCTGTTGGTGCAGCCGAAGTACTTGCCGAAACGCCCGGTCTTGAGCTGCATCTCGGCGCCGCACTTGTCGCACTCGATGGTCGGCCCCTCGTAGCCCTTGAGGCGGTAACTGCCCTTCTCCACCTCGAAGCCGTCACAATCCGGGTTGTTGCCGCAGACATGCAGCTTGCGCGACTGGTCGACAAGGTAGGAATCCATCGCCGCGCCGCACTTCTGGCAACGATGCTTCTTGCGCAACAGCCGGGACTCGGCTTCGTCGTCATCATCCTCGCTGACGACCTCGTCCCCCGGTACCAGATTGATGGTCGCCTTGCAGCGCTCCTTCGGCGGCAACGAATAGCCCGAGCAGCCAAGAAAGACACCGGTGCTCGCCGTACGGATCATCATCGGCCGGCCGCAGTCGGGACAGGGAATATCGGTGGCGGTCGGGGTGTTGGGCCTCATGCCGTCATCGGGATTCTGGGATTCCTGCAGCTTGAGCACAAAATCGGCGTAGAAGTCGTTCAGGACCTGTTTCCACTCCTTGTCGCCGCTGGCGATATCATCCAGCGCCTCCTCCATGCGTGCGGTAAAGCCGTAATCCATCAAATCGGAAAAGTTTTCGGTCAGACGCTCGGTGACGATGTCGCCCATTTTCTGGGCGTAGAAACGGCGGTTCTGCACCTGCACGTAGCCCCGATCCTGGATCGTCGAAATAATGGAGGCATAGGTCGATGGACGGCCGATTCCCCGTTTTTCCAGCTCCTTGACCAGGCTCGCTTCGGTAAAGCGCGGCGCAGGCTTGGTAAAATGCTGCTTCGGATCCAGCTGCTCGAGCTTCAGCGCGTCCCCGGCCTTGAGATCCGGCAGGATCACGTCCTCGTCGCTCTTGCCCTTGGATGGCAGAACACGGGTGAAACCGTCGAACTTGAGGATGCGCCCACGGGTTCTGAGTTCGAAATCGCCCGCCTTGACCTGAATACGGGTACTCAGGTATTCGGCCGGCTTCATCTGGCAGGCCAGGAACTGGCGCCGGATGAGGTCATACAGACGCTCCGCGTCGCGTTCCATTCCGGACAGCGCCGAGGATTCGACCCCGACATCGGAGGGGCGGATCGCCTCGTGCGCCTCCTGAGCCCCCTCCTTGCTGCTGTAGGCAACCGGCTGATCGGGCAGATAGCGGCTGCCGAAATGATCGCCGATATAGTCGCGACAGGCCGCCACCGCCTCGGCACTGAGGTTGGTCGAGTCGGTACGCATGTAGGTGATGTAACCGGCCTCGTAGAGGCGCTGCGCCAGCATCATGGTTTTCTTGACACCAAAGCCCAGACGGGTGCTGGCCGCCTGCTGCAGTGTCGAAGTGATAAAGGGGGCACCGGGCCGCGTGGTGGTCGGCTTGTCTTCCCGGGTGACGACCTCGAAGGGTGCGCCTTCCAGCCGGCTCAGGTAGTCGCGGGTCTCGCTTTCGCTGGTGGGCCTGAACGCCTGCCCCTGGTGACGCGTCACCTGGAGGCGAACCGGCGCCTTCTCGGCGGTCAGGGTATCGGCGTGGACTTCCCAGTACTCTTCGGGCACGAAGGCGCGAATCTCGCGCTCGCGCTCCACCACCAGGCGCACGGCCACCGACTGCACCCGCCCGGCGGACAGGCCACGGGCGATTTTCTCCCACAGCAGCGGCGACAGCATGTAACCGACGACGCGGTCGAGAAAGCGTCGCGCCTGTTGCGCATTGACCCGCGCCAGGTCAAGGTCGGAGGGCTGTTCGAAAGCGGACTTGATCGCTTTCTTGGTGATCTCATTGAATACCACCCGACGAAAACGCGAATCATCGCCGCCGATCGCTTCGCGCAAATGCCAGGCAATGGCTTCCCCTTCGCGGTCCAAATCGGTCGCGAGATAGATTTCATCGGCACCCTTGGCCAGACGCTTGAGCTCCTCGACCACCTTCTCCTTGCCCGGCAGGATCTCGTAATGGGCGTCCCAGTCGTGATCGGGGTCGACGCCCATGCGCGCGATCAGTTGCTCGCGGGACTTGCGCGCCTTGTACTCGGCTTTCTCGTCCGGCGACATCTTGCGCGTCAAAGCGGCCTGCCGTGCCCGCTCCTTGGGATCGCTTTTGGTCGCGCTGCCGCTGGTCGGCAGGTCGCGTATATGACCGACGCTCGACTTAACGACAAACTGGCTTCCGAGATATTTGTTTATCGTCTTGGCCTTGGCCGGGGACTCGACGATAACGAGAGACTTGCCCATAGAATTCTGTTCCTTGGCACGGAATCGGCTTGGGAACCTGGTTCGCAGGTTCAATCAGCGTGCATATATAAGTGCTGGGAAATCGGGGGTCAAGCTGATGCCATGAAAAACTGCTTTTTTCCGTTCCCGGGCGCAAAGATTCTCGCCATGATGAAAATTTCTGACTTTACACTTTATAATTCAGACAGTTAATAACCAACCCCTGATGGCAACCAATGCTGCAAGACAATCTCAGCTTCATAATCCTGATTGCCGTCGTCGGCCTGGCCGCCCTGTTGACCAGCCACATCATCAGCAGCCGGGAAAAAGACGCCAAAGCCCGCGCCGAACGCCTTAAATGGCTGCAGCAGCAGGCCGAACACAGCCTTAACGCACTGATGGTGATGCGTGCCGCGGGCTGCAAGGC
Organism: Marinobacterium aestuariivivens; assembly: GCF_042661465.1. Classification (NCBI taxonomy): domain Bacteria; kingdom Pseudomonadati; phylum Pseudomonadota; class Gammaproteobacteria; order Oceanospirillales; family Oceanospirillaceae; genus Marinobacterium; species Marinobacterium aestuariivivens. The sequence continues at coordinate 5,409,098 of NZ_JBHSWE010000001.1, forward strand.
CGAGATCGTCGACCGTATCGATGCCCATGCCCAGACCCTGATCGAAGAGATCGGCGTGCTGGCACCCGATTCGGAGCTGCTCGGCAGCATCGGCAATCTCAAGGCCAGCGCAGACCGCGCAACGGCCTCGAGCGTGCCGATGAACAGCGACCGCGCGATCAAGCGGGCATCCATCTATATCAAGTTCGCCAGCCAGTTGCTCGAAGAGATGGCCAAGGCCAACCAGCTCAGCGGCCAGCTGGCGTCGAGCTATGCCCAGGACCTGCACTGGCTCAATGTCTCCATTATTGCCACCGCCCACCTGGCCCAGGGCCAGAAAAGCCTCAGCCTCGAAGACCGCCCCGCCGCGCTGTCTCACCTCAAGCACGCCAAGGCCGTGCTGACACGCGCCATGGTGCCACAGCAGCTGAAACAGGACCGCCTGCAGCAGATCCAGTCCCTGCTCGACAGCCTGGAACCCAGACCCGAGCGCTCAAGGGGCGGTATCCTCGCAGACGATCTCGAAGGCTATTTCAGGGATCGCTGATGCGACGAAAGCGCGGCACGGCGTTGCCTTCGGGCAAGACCACCTCTTCGATGAACATCGCCAGCGGGCGCACCCAGAGTCCGCGCTCCCCGTAACAGGGCCGGTAAACCACCAGCCACTCCTCCGTCTCGGAGTGACGGGCACAGCCCAGCACCTCGTAGTCCTCGCCCTTGTAGTGCCGGTAAAGCCCCGGCTCCGGCTGTTGTACTGTTTCCAACCGACCTTCCTCCCGTTGCGGTGTTCCTGAATCAGAATTGATGGGCAATGACGACCTGGAGCGCATCCCGGATCCGCTCCAGAGCCTCTAGGTCGCCACGCTCACCCCAGAGTGCACTGACATGCACCGGCGTCGACTCGACGGCGACGACATCGTCCGGCAGCTGCGCCAGCACGCTTCGCAGACACTCCAGTTGCGCGGGGGACAGCTGGCGTTCACCGATTTTCCAGCTCCAGCCGGACGGGAGACCGTCACAGGCCAGCGATCCGACACGGAACACCTGCCAGGGAATCAGTCTTTCGCGCACCCGCGCATCCACGCCGTGACGCAGCAGCCGGTAGGCCGGGCGCCGGTACTCCTCGGCTTCCGCCTCCCCCGACGCCCGGGGTCCCAGCAGCGTTACAAGCTGCACCTGAAAGCCCAGGGTGCGGGCGCGACTGCGCAACTGGGCCTGCTCCGTCTGGCGCCGCGTCGGCATCGCCCACATGACCGACCCGATCAGCGACATCATGATCAGCACTATGATCGCCCACTTCCACATCGCCTATTCCTTCCATACATTGATTGATGTCACTCGATCGCCACGCCCGTATGCTAATCTCAAATTACCTACTACCTGGAGGAACATCGCAAAGATGAGCGCTTATAAACGAATTCTGCTGGCTGTCGATCTCTCGGAGGAGTCGGACCAGCTGATCGAGAAGACCTGTGAGATCGCCGAGCGGAACGATGCCGAGCTGAGCCTCATACATGTCATCGAGCCTCTGAGCTTCGCCTATGGTGGCGATGTCCCGATGGACCTGACCACCATTCAGGAGCAGCTTGACGATCATGCCCGCAGCAAGCTCGACAGCTTTGCCGGACGCCTGACACACCCGGTCAAGAACAAGTTCGTGGTCAGCGGCCATACCGAATCCGAAATCCACCGCATCGCCGACGAACAGGACATCAACCTGATCATCGTCGGCAGCCACGGTCGCCACGGCCTCTCGCTGCTGCTGGGCTCGACGGCGAACGGCGTGCTGCACGGCGCGCACTGTGACGTCCTGGCCATCCGTGTCAAGCCGGTCGAGAAATAAATGCGACGGGCAACGCTCGAAGATGAAGACGCTTCGAGCGTCGCCAGTCGCAGCTACAAGCCTCTAGAACCAGCTCCTGCCAACGGCAACCAGGGTCAACGTGCAGCTTTTTACTCCTGCATCGCCTCCAGCTCCACCCAGCGCTCCATCAATTGCTCGAGCAGCTGCTCCTGCTGCTGCAGCGCCTCGAGCCGGGCACTGACCTGGTCGTGGGGACGGTCGTAGAAGTCCGCCGCCGCAACCTCCCGCTGTATCGCCTCCAGCGCCTGCTCCGCATCCTCCAGTTGCTGCGGCAGCGCATCGAGCTCGCGCTGAAGCTTGTAACTGAGCTTGCGGGTCGCCTTGGGCTTCGACTCGGCTGCAGACTCGGGCTTTTTCTGTGCCCCTGTGGCAACCGGCGCCTGCACGACGGGACGCTGCCGGAGCCAGTCCTGGTAGCCGCCGACATACTCGCGCACCCGGCCCTGCCCTTCGAATGCCAGGGTGCTGGTGACGACATTGTCGAGAAAGGAGCGGTCGTGACTGACCAGCAGCACCGTGCCCTGAAACTCGAGCAGGATCTCCTCCAGCAGTTCCAGCGTTTCGACATCGAGATCGTTGGTCGGCTCGTCGAGCACCAGCACGTTCGCCGGCTGACTGAATAGCTTGGCCAGCAGGACCCGGTTGCACTCGCCACCGGACAGCGATCGCACCGGCGTGCGGGCACGCTCGGCCGAAAACAGGAAGTCACTCAGGTAGCTGATGATATGGCGATCGCGGCCATTGATACTGATGCTTTCGCGCCCTGGGAAATATTGTCGATCACGGTCTTGTCCGGATCCAGCTGGCCGCGCAGCTGATCGAAGTAGGCGACCTCCAGCTTGGTACCACGCCGGATTTCGCCGCTGTCCGGCTCGATCTGCCCGAGCACCAGCTTCAGCAGGCTGCTTTTGCCGATGCCGTTGGGGCCGATCAGGCCGATACGGTCACCGCGCTGAATGCTGAGCGAGAGCCGGTCGATCAGGGTCCGCCCCTCGTAGGCCAGGGAGACGTCCTTCAGCTCGGCCACCAGCTTGCCGGATTTCTGCGCTGTTTCCAGGCCGAACTTTGCCTGCCCCTGGCGATTGCGCCGTTCGGAGCGTTCGCGCCGCAGCTGCTCCAGCGCCCGTACCCGCCCTTCGTTGCGGGTGCGACGCGCCTTGATACCCTGGCGTATCCAGACCTCTTCCTGAGCCAGCTTCTTGTCGAATTCGGCGTTGTGACGCGCCTCCTCGGCCAGCATTTGCTCTTTGCGCGCCTGATACTGCCGATAACTGCCCGGGAAGGAGGTCAGGATGCCGCGGTCGAGTTCGACGATCCGCGTCGCCAGCGCATCGACCAGGGCGCGGTCATGGGAGATAAACAGCAGACCGCCCCGGAACTCCTGAGCTGCTGCTCCAGCCACTCGATGGTCTCGATATCCAGATGGTTGGTCGGTTCGTCGAGCAACAGCAGATCCGGCTCCTGCACCAGTGCCGCCCCCAGAGCCGCACGGCGACGCCAGCCGCCGGAAAGCTCCGACATCAGCCGGTCCCCCGGCAGCCCGAGCCGGTCCAGTACACGTTCGACCTTCTGCTCCAGGTGCCAGCCGTCCACCGCTTCGATCTGCTGCTGCAGCGCCTCGAGACCGGCCATATCGTGCTGCTGCACCCGTTCGTCGTACTCGCGCCGCAGCCGGACGATATCCGACAGCCCGGCCATGACCACGTCGCGCACCCGCCGCTCGTCGGCGGCGGGCAGCGCCTGGGCCAGCTGCGCGATGCGGCAGGCGGGGTCGGTCCAGAACTCGCCGCCATCGGCGTGCAGCTCGCCGGCAATCAGCTTTAGCAGCGTCGACTTGCCGGCGCCATTGAGCCCGACCAGCGCCACGCGCTCGCCGGGTTCGATCTGGAAGCCGACCCGGTCCAGCAGCGTTCTGGGGCCAAAGGCGACCGAAATATTGTCTAGACGTATCAGTGGCATAGCGTCATGTATTCAATTCATTTGGGGACCATTATTCTACAGGAATAACCGCCCCAATATGAAAACTGTTCAATACTGTTTTTTCTGCTCGCCTCTGCTTTAGACTGGACAAAAAATTGCTTCCTGCGGTCTTCTACGTAAGCAGGTGAACAGGGGCCATCCTTGGCCCGGTCAGAAAATTGCTCCATGCATTTTCTGAACAGGGGCCATCCTTGGCCCGGACAACTCCAATTAAACAGGGCTGTGGATTGGCTATGAAACCTCTATCTCTGAAGCTCGCGTCGCTGCTGCTGTGTTCGATACCCCTTGTCTCAACCGGCACCCAGGCCGCAGTTTCGGACCCCTTTGCTCAGGACCGGGCCCTGTACCAGCAGGCCGGCGAGGCGCTGGACGCGGGCGACCTCAAACGTTTCCGGACGCTGAAGCAGAATCTGCATCAGTATCCGCTTTACCCCTACCTCGAGTTCGAGCAGCTCGATCGCAACCTTGCCGGCGCGAGCCGAGCACAGGTCGACGAATTCCTCTCCCGCTTCGGCGACACCCTGCTGGCATCGCGCCTGCAGCGGCGCTGGCTCAACGAGCTGGCACAGCGCAGGGACTGGACCGCCCTGCTGCAGGCAGCCGGCAAGCTGGAGATCACAGGCACGCACTATCGATGCCTCACCCTGGTGGCGCGCCTCAACACCGGCGATCGCAAGGGCGCCTTCAGCGAAGCGGCCGACCTGTGGGATGTCGGCGAATCACAACCGGACGCCTGCGACCCGCTGTTCGACAGCTGGATCAAGGCCGGGCAACTCAGTTCCGACATCGCCTACAGCCGCTTCTGGAAGGCCATCGACAGCGGCAACCCCTCCCTGGCACGCTACGTCGAGCGTTATATCACCCGGGCGGACCATAAAGCGGTAACCGCGAAGTTCTGGCAGGTCAGCGCCAAACCGGCACTGCTCGCCGACAGCACCACACTCAAAGGCGCCAATGCGGGTCACGGCCGCATTGCCGCCCACGGCATTCGGGCACTGGCACGCAAGGATCTCGAGCAGGCGTTTTCGCTCTGGCTGCGCGAACGCGAACGGCTCGAGATCGGCGCCCGGACGCGCGAGGAGCTGGATCGGTATTTCGGTGTCCGCCTGGGCAAGAACTTCCTGCCGGACCTCGAGAAGAAACTGCAACGCCTCGATCCGGACTATCGCTACCCGGATGTCACCGAATGGCGCATCCGCAACGCCCTGACACGACTGGACTGGCACCAGGTTCTGGACCAGATCGCCCGCCTGCCCGAAGATCTGCAGCAGAGCGACCGCTGGCGCTACTGGCGCAACGTCGCCGCCGAATCCCTGGGCGCAGAGCCCGCCGACAGGCGCCTGGACGATATCGAGAAACTCACGGCGGAGCGCAGCTTCTACGGCTTCCTTGCCGCCGAGACCCACGACCTGCCCTATGACCTCAATGACGAGCCGGCGCGATTCAGCCAGGCCGACCTGCAGCAGCTGGAACGCAGCGCTGCGTTCCAGCGCATGCGTGAACTGCTGAACCTGAAACAGGAGTATCCGGCGCGCTCGGAATGGAACCATGCCCAGACGCGGCTGAATCCGAAGGAGCGCCACGCCGCCGCTCATCTGGTCAACCAGTGGGGCTGGCACGATCAGGCGATCCGCGGGGCCATCAGCGCCCAGCGCTGGAACGACCTGAGCATACGTTTCCCGCAGCCCTATCGCGCCCTGTTCGACCAGTATGCCGACAGCCGCGGCATCAATCGAACCTGGGCGCTGTCGATCGCTCGCCAGGAGAGCGCCTTTCAGGCCAACGTTCAGTCCCGCGCCGGCGCCCGCGGCCTGATGCAACTGATGCCCAGGACCGCCTCCCAGACCGCGAAACGCTATCAGGTTCCCTACCGCTCGGTATCGGACCTGTACAGCCCGACCACCAATATCGCGCTGGGCACCGCCTATCTGGCGCAGATGCTCGAACGCTTCGACGGCAACCGCGTCTTCGCCACCGCCGCCTACAATGCCGGTCCGCATCGCATCTCCCGCTGGCTGGAGGAACGCGGCCGCCTGCCGCTGGATATCTGGGTCGAAACCATACCTTTCGACGAGACGCGAAACTATGTCCAGAACGTACTGGCGTTCGGCGTGATCTACGATGTTCGCGCCGACCGTGCGACCCGGATGCTGACCCCGAAGGAATCCTCCCAACTGGCGCTCTATCAGCACTGAGTCATGCGATCGTAAGGCCGGGGCTCAGCCCCGGCTGGCAATTCGGCTCCCGGCGGGCATAATGGCGGACCTGTTCGCAGGCGCCCGAGGACCACCATGCTGCCACCGATGATCGACATAGGGGTCAATCTGACCGACAAGAGTTTCGAGCGCGACCTCGACGCGGTGCTCGGTCGCGCCACCGAGGCCGGCGTCACCCGCCTGGTACTGACCGGCACCAGCCTTGCGTCCAGCGAGGCCGCGCAGACGCTGTGCCGGGAAAGCCCCGGACGCCTCTATCATACCGTCGGCATCCATCCTCACCATGCCAGCGACTACAGCAACGGGACCGGGTCACAGCTGCTGGCCCTGGCAAAGGATCCGGCCTGTGTCGCGATCGGCGAAACCGGCCTCGACTTCTTCCGCAACTTCTCGACACCCGAACAGCAGATCCGGGCCTTCGAACGCCAGCTGGAGCTGGCCTGCGACACGCGACTGCCGCTGTTTCTGCACGAGCGCGACGCCCATGAGCGCCAGATCGCGATGCTGCGCGACTGCCGGGATCACTTCAGCCGCGCGGTCGCACACTGCTTTACCGGCACCCGGGAAGAACTCTATGCCTACCTCGATCTCGACCTGCATATCGGCATCACCGGCTGGATCTGCGACGAGCGGCGCGGCGCCCACCTGCAGCCGCTGCTGCGGGACATTCCGCCCGACCGGCTGATGCTCGAGACGGATGCGCCCTACCTGTTGCCGCGGGACATCCGACCGAGGCCAAAGTCGGGCCGCAACGAGCCCTGCCACCTGCCCCATATTGCCCGGCGCGTTGCACAGGAAACGGGCGAGGACGAAGCGCGCCTGCGCCAGCGCCTCCTGAGCAACAGCCTGGAGTTCTTCGCTATACAACCCTGACGGTGGCTCAGGCGTCCAGTGACGCCAGAAAGGTACGCAGCCCCGCATGATCGAACGGCCAGCCCAGCTCGGCGCCGCTCGCCTCGTCCAGCAACACCGGGATACGCAGGGCATAGCGCTCCATAAGGCTGTCATCGAAGGCGATATCGACCTCGTCGACACTGTGCAGCGCCGGATCCAGTGTCGTGACGATCAACTCGACCGCCTCGTCACAGAGATGGCACCCCGAGGTGCTCATCAGCAGGAAATGTCTCATCTTGTCTCCCGGAGAGAGTGGCAGGTTTCAGGGCCTGTCGATTCTATAGACGCCTGCAAGCGACGGCAAAGGCGCTGCAACCCGCTTGTCACAATCAGCGGGCATGATTCTGCCTGCCCCATGCTTGAGCAACTGCAGCATTCCTTTCCCCCGAGACGTACCTGGCTGTACGCTAGGGGTTGTCAGGTCATCGAGCTGAACGATATGCTTGCAACCAGCAGTCTTTTAGCCCATGCACAATGCCGGCACGCCGGCATTGTGCACCCCATTCGCGGCTCAGCCCATCGCGGTTCAGAGCCGCCCCAGGAAAAGGCGGTACAGATGGATAAAAACAGCAACGTGCTTTCGAATCCCCAGGAGTTCATCGACTACCTGAACCAGGAGACACAGAAAGTCCTCGAGATGTTCTCCGCGACCGGCGGCGACGACATCTTTACCCAGTTCACCCAGTCCTGGACCGAACTTGCCACACGCTCCTTCGAGGATCCGACCGTCTGGATCCGGGCCATCACCGACTACCAGCAGGCGCAGTTCGATCTCTGGCGCAACCTGTTCACCGGCCAGCACGAGTCTTCGGTCGTCGAGGCGCCGCGGGGCGATCGCCGCTTCCAGGCCGAGGAATGGTCCAAGAATCCGGTATTCAGCTACATCAAGCAGTCCTACCTGCTGACCTCCAAGCTGCTCAATGAAATGGCCTCCAACGCCAAGCTTTCCGACGGCGAACAGCAGAAGCTCGAGTTCTACACCCAGCAGTATATCGACGCCATGTCGCCGACCAACTTCGCCGTCACCAATCCGGAGGTACTGCAGCAGGCACTCGAGACCAAGGGCCAGAGCCTGATCGACGGCCTGAAGAACCTGCTCGGCGACATCGACAAGGGCCACATCTCGATGACCGACGAAACGGCCTTCGTGCTGGGCGAAAACCTTGCGGCGACCGAGGGCGCGGTGGTCTTCGAAAACCCGATGTTCCAGCTGATCCAGTACAAGCCGACCACCGAACAAGTGGCCGAACGCCCGCTGCTGATCGTGCCGCCGAGCATCAACAAGTTCTACATTCTCGATCTGCAGGAGCACAACTCCTTCGTGCGTTACTGCGTTGACCAGGGGCAGACCGTCTTCCTGGTGTCCTGGGTCAACCCGACGCCGGAGCAGAGCCATCTCACCTGGGACGACTATGTCGGCGACGGCGTCATCAAGGCGATCGAAACCGTATGCGAGATCAGCGGCCAGCCGAAGCTCAATCTGCTTTCATGGTGCGTCGGCGGCACCCTCGCCGCCTCGGCGCTGGCGGTCCTGGCCGCGCGCAAGGACACCAGCGTCGCCTCGGCAACCTTCCTGACGACGCTTACAGACTTCAGCGATCCGGGCGACCTGAGGGTATTCATCGACAAGGAGCAGATCAATCGCCTGGCGAACAAGGTCAGCACCGAGGGCATCCTGCACGGCCGCGAGCTCGCGACCTCCTTCAACATGCTGCGCTCCAACGACCTGATCTGGTCCTACGTGGTCAACAACTACCTCAAGGGGCAGACACCGCCGCCGTTCGACATCCTTTACTGGAACAGCGACTCGACCAACCTGCCGGCCGAGATGTATACCTACTATCTCAACCGCATGTATCTGGAAAACAAACTGGTCGAACCGAACGCCCTCTCCATCTGCGGCGAGCCGATCGATCTGCGCAAGATCAAGATTCCGGTCTACTTCCTATCCACGGTCGAAGACCATATCGCCCCCTGGAAGGCGACCTTCAAGGGCTCCGAGAACTTCCGCGGCAATATCGAGTTCGTCCTGGGCGCCAGCGGCCATGTCGCCGGTGTTATCAACCCGGCTTCCAAGAACCGTCGCCATTACTGGATCGACGGCGAACAGGGCAAGGGCGCCGAGCACTGGCTCGACACCGCCTCCCAGCAGGAAGGTTCCTGGTGGAATCACTGGTCCGAATGGCTCAAGCGTCGCCAGGGCAAGAAAGTGGATGCACCGACCCTGCTCGGCAATGACGCCCACAAGGCGATCGAGCCGGCGCCGGGGAGTTACGTCCGCAACCGCATCGACTAACGGCCCAGCTCCAGGGGCTCCGGCGGTCCGAGTACCGTGGGAGCCCACTCTGTGGGCGAACGACTCCAAGCCCCCCCGATTCGCCCGGTGACCGGGCCCGTTCGACCTATAATCCCCCCTGCTTGCCGCCCCGCGTCCCGCCCTTTATCCTGAGGCCCCTTCAAGCACTCGGGGAACAACGGAATGCACAAGATCGACTGGAACCACTGCCTGGCTGCGGTCTGGCGCGCGCGCACCGGCCAGCTGCGGGAGATTCGGCGCATCGACCCGGTGCGGCTCGAACAGCTGCTCGGCGTTGAACGACAGAAAGCGGCGCTGTGCCTGAACACCGAGCGTTTCCTCGCCGGCAAACCCGCCAACAACGCCCTTCTCTGGGGCTCACGCGGCACCGGCAAGTCGTCTCTGATCAAGGCCCTGCTGCAGCGCTACCGGGACGAGGGACTGCGCATGATCGAGGTCGACAAGGACGACCTGGTCGACCTGCCCGAGATCGTCGACAGCATCCGCGAACAGCCCCAGCACTTCATCATTTTCTGCGACGACCTTTCCTTCGAGGAGGGCGAGAACAGCTACAAGCCGCTGAAATCGGCGCTGGAGGGCTCCCTCGAACTGCCGCCGGAGAATGTCCTGATCTACGCCAGCTCCAACAGGCGCCACCTGCTGCCGGAAAGGATGCAGGACAACGACCAGGCCCGAGTCCACAATACCGAGATCCATTTCGGCGACGCCATCGAAGAAAAGATCTCGCTATCGGACCGCTTCGGTCTCTGGCTGTCGTTCTACCCGATCAACCAGACGGAATACCTGGCCATCGTCGATCACTACTTCGCCGACTGGCAGGGCGACCGGTCCAGGCTCCATGCCGATGCGATCCGCTTCGCCCAGGGTCGCGGCGTGCGCAGCGGCCGGGTCGCACGCCAGTTCTTCAACAGCTGCAGCTGAGCGCGCGATTGACGAACTTCAAGACTCACCCCGGATTTCGGAAGCCCGCGCCCTGTTGCAACTGGGCGCTCCTATCATGGTGGCGCAGCTGTCGCAGACCGCCATGGGTTTTGTCGACACCCTGATGGCCGGACACGTCAGCGCCCGCGATCTGGCTGCAGTGTCGCTCGGCAACGGCATCTGGCTTCCGGTGTTCCTTGCCCTCTCGGGCGTCCTGATGGCAACCACGCCGATGGTGGCGCGCGAGGTCGGGGCCGGCCGACCGCGCGAAGCCGGCGCCCTGCTGCAGCAGGGGTTCTGGATCAGTCTGGCGGTGGGACTGCTGGCGTTCATCGCTGTGCGCAACTGCGAATGGCTGCTGGTCCGACTCGATGTCGCCCCGCCCCTGGTGGAACTGACCCAGGCCTACCTGCGAGGCATCTCCTGGGGACTGCCGGCAATCCTGCTCTACCAGTTGATCCGCAGCTTTTGCGAGGGCTTCGGGCACACCCGGGTGGTGATGAAGATCGGCCTGCTCGGGCTGATCTGCAACATACCGCTCAACTATGTACTGATCTACGGCAAGTTCGGCCTGCCGGCCCTGGGCGGTGTCGGTTGCGGCTGGGCGACCGCGATCGTAATGTTGATCATGCTGCTGTGCGGAAGCCTGTACCTGCTGCGCAACCCCGCACTGCGCGAAGCCGAGCCTTTACGCCGCTGGCAGCGCCCGAGCGCCGGCGCCAGCGCCCGTTTTCTGCGCCTGGGCTTGCCGATCGGCGTGGCGCTGCTGATCGAAGTCAGCATGTTTACGCTGATCGCACTGCTGCTGGCACCGCTGGGCGACATCACCATCGCTTCCCACCAGATCACTATGAGCTATACCGGCCTGACCTTCATGTTGCCACTGAGCATCGCGCTGGCCATTACCATCCGGGTTGGCCAGCTGATCGGCGCCGGCCAGCCCCGGCAGGCGCAACTGGCCGCATCGACCGGCATCCTTCTGGCGCTGCTGTGCGCCACCCTGTCCAGCCTCAGCATGCTGATCCTGGCCACACCCATCGCCCGCCTCTATTCCGGCAATGCCGAAGTGGTTCGACTGGCGGCGGAACTGCTGTCGATTGCGGCATTTTTTCAGTTTTCCGATGCCATACAGGTAAGTGCCGCCGGCGCGTTGCGCGGGTACAAGGATACCGCCGTACCGCTGATCCTGGTGTTTGTCGCCTACTGGCTGGTCGGTATGCCCGGGGGTTACGTACTGGGAATGACCGACCTGCTGCTGCCGGGCATGGGCGCCAGGGGCTTCTGGTACGGCCTGGTCGGCGGCCTGACACTGGGGGCCCTGCTGCTCGGAACCCGGCTCTATCGGATGACTAGACGTGTGGAAAGCCAAGAGGCATATTGCTGAATCACTGCTGACTGCCGCGCTCCTGCTGCTGGCGGGCTGCGACGGCTCCGGCCCCGAGGAGATGCTCGACGACTATGCCTCGCGGGTGTCCAATACCCTCGACGAACCGATCGAAACGGATTTCGATGTTGCCGGTCGCCTGCCGCTGTTTCCGGCCCGGCGGGAACGCTCGCTGCCGCTGACGGACCTGCGACAGGGACTGGTAGAGGTACTGGCGCTGCGGCACTGCGATCTGCTGCACCTGATTGCCGAACGCAACAGCTCGCTGGGCAAGGTCATGGCACCCTCTCAGCAGCTGGTTTACGAGATGCGCTTCCTCGCCCGGCTGCGTGACTGCCGCCGCGACCTCGATTCGGCACCCTCCCCGGACCCGGATCTGCTGGCGCAGGTCAATGCGATCTACAGCGTCAAGTCGCGGGAACTGCCGGTCGCGATCTGGAACGCCGTCTATGCATCGAGCGAAATGGAGGTCAATTTTTCCCGCGGCGATCCGCCCATGCCGCTTGAACCGGACGGCAGCGCCCTCGCCGCGCTGTCCAGCCTCGAGCAGCTGACCGACCTGGCCGCCCTGGCACAGCTGCCCGACTGGCCGCTGCCGGCACTGCTCGATGTTATCGAGCAGCCCTACCAGACACTCAATCGCAACCGCTTCGGAAGCCAGTGGCTGAAATCACTGCTGCTGCTTACCGAAACTCTCGAGCGCACCGCCCGCGGACTCGAAAGTCGCGAGCGGCGCTATCCGCTGTGCCCGCAATACAGGCCGACGCCCGACGCCCGGATCCTGCTCAATGTCTTCACCCAATACTATGCCGGCGCCGTGCAGCCCTATCTGGCCCGGGTCCACCGCGATGGCAGCCGCTGGCGCGACCTCCACCTGACACTGATGCATCAGCTGCCCGCCACCGAGGCGATGCAGCAGTACCGCTGGCAGGTCTTTGCCGGGGAGAACCCCGACAGCCTCTGGCAGCGCTATATTCTCGCCCGCGACCACCATACCAGCGCCTGGCAGGCCGTGCTGCGCCGCTGCGGACTGATGCCGGGTGTTGAGAATACAGCCGACAGTTAACAGCTCACAGCAACAGCCGGCTACCAATCGCTGTGAACTGCCAACGCCTATCTGTTAACTTCCAACCATTCAATTAATTTGAACCAATAACTGAGTTTATTCCGATTTTCTACTCGCCTCCATCACCCCATAATGGCTCCAACACTGAGACAACAACGGAGACATCAGCATGACCAAGGTACTCGTTCTTCAATCAAGCGCACTGAACGAAAACTCCAACACCCGGTTTATCGCCAACAAGCTGCTCGAGCGCCTTGGCCGCGACAATGCACTCGATGTCAGCACCCGCGACCTGGCCGGCAAGCCGCTGCCGCACCTGAACGAAGCAACGCTCGGCGCCTTCTTCTCGCCGGCCGATCAACGCACGGCCGAACAGCAGCAGGCGGTTGCGCTGTCGGACGAACTGATCGCCGAGCTGCTGGCCGCCGACGTCCTGGTGATCGGCGCCCCGATGTACAACTTCGGCGTACCCTCGACCCTGAAGGCCTATCTTGACCATATCGCCCGCGCCGGCATCACGTTCAAGTACACCGAAACCGGCCCGGTAGGCCTGGTCGAAAACAAAAAGGCCTATATCGTTGCCGCGGCCGGTGGCATCCACGCCGGCACGCCCCGCGACTTCGTCGCCCCCTACCTGAAAACCTTCCTGGGCTTTATCGGCATCGACGATGTCGAGCTGATCCAGGCGGAAGGCATGAGCATGCAGGATCAGAAAGAGGCGGCCATCGAGAAGGCGCTCGACGAGATCGAACGGATCTGACGTCCGGGTGACCAACTGAACAGAGCCCCTGTGCAGGGGCTTTTCGTCAACTCAACGCGGGAGGCAGCAACGATGGGATTACTGGTGAATGGGCAATGGCACGATCAGTGGTACGACACCAGCAGCCACGGAGGACGTTTCGAACGCGACCAGTCGCTTTTTCGCAACCGCATCGGCGAAGGCCCCTTCCGCGCCGAAGCCGGACGCTATCACCTCTATGTCTCGCTCGCCTGCCCCTGGGCCCATCGCACCCTGATCGCCCACCGGCTGAAAGGTCTGGACAAGATCGTCAGCATCAGCAGCGTGCATCCGCTGATGCTGAAAAATGGCTGGGAGTACCGCCAGGATCCTGCCTTCAAACATCCTCGATACGCCCTCGGCGACCCGCTCTACGGCAGCCGCTACCATCATCAGCTGTATACCCGCGCCAGGCCGGACTACAGCGGCCGGGTCACGGTGCCGGTACTCTGGGACCGAAAGGAGGCCACGATCGTCAACAACGAGTCGGCCGATATCCTGCGGATCTTCAACAGCGCTTTCGCCGGTCTGCAGAACCAGGGGCCCGACCTTTACCCCAAGGCCCTGCGCCGCGACATCGACAGCATCAACGAGCAGGTTTACGCCAGCATCAACAACGGCGTCTACCGTTGTGGCTTCGCCACCACTCAGGAGGCCTACGAGGAAGCCTTCGAGGCGCTGTTCGAGGCACTCGACGAGGTCGAGGCGCGCCTGAGCCGCCAGCGCTACCTGGCCGGCGACCGCCTGACCGAGGCCGACTGGCGTCTGTTCACCACCCTGGTGCGCTTCGATCCGGTCTACCATGGCCACTTCAAGGCCAATCTGCGCCGCATCGCCGACTATCCCAACCTGTCCAATTACCTGCGCGAACTCTATCAGTTGCCGGGTATTGCCGAGACCACCGATTTCCGCCATATCAAGCACCACTACTATGCCAGCCACCGGAGCATCAATCCGACCGGCATCGTGCCCAGGGGACCTGCGATCGAACTTGAGCGCGGACATGACCGCGCCCGCCTCGATAGTCCCGCCGAGCGGGCAACACCGGCATCGCCTCCCGCCCCTTGAGCGCCGGCCCGGCTTGATCCACTATAGGGCTATCAGGGAAGAGGACGCCACGAGTGCCTTCGCAGCCAGCCGCGCACAGGGAACCATCAAAACCCGGGCTACAGACCCGGGTTTCGCTGTTTCTGACACTGCTGCTGGTCCTGGCGGGCATCAGCGTCGGGCTGCTCGCCGACAACCACGGCATTCGCCTCAGCCAGCAGCAGATCAATGAGCTGGCCCGCACCTACGGCGAGCCAGCCAGGCGCCGGCTGACCGCCTGGCAGCAACTGCTCGTGGACCTGGCCGACGCCGACGAGATGACCAAGCTGCGCGAGGTCAACCTTTTTTCAACCAGGTCCGCTTCGTCGACGATATTCGTCACTGGAAAAAGAACGACTACTGGGCCACGCCGGTGGAGTTTCTGGTCAGCAACGGCGGCGACTGCGAAGATTTCTCGATCGCCAAGTACTACACCCTGAGGGAGCTGGGCGTTCCGATCGAGAAGATGAGCATCGCCTACGTCAAGGCACTGGAACTCAACCAGGCGCACATGGTACTGACCTACTACGAGGCGCCGGACCGCATTCCACTGGTGCTCGACAACCTGACCCCCGATATCAGCACCGCCGATCAGCGTCGCGACCTGCAGCACGTATACAGCTTCAATGGCGACAACCTCTGGCTGTCGAAAAAGGGCCGGCGCGCGGATCTCGTCGGCGCCTCGGACCGGCTCAAGCCCTGGGTGCAGGTACAATCAAGGATAGGACAATAGAAATGCCAGGCAGAGAAAGGAAACCTTCATGTCCCTCGTGAACCAGTTGATCGCCGCTGTACTCGCGGTACTGTTCGGACTTGCCTCCGTTACGCTGTATATCGTCTCGGACAGCTCCAAGCGCATGCTGATGAATCAGCTCGAGTCCCATGCCCTCGATACCGCGACGCACCTGGGACTCTACCTGGCACCCTATATCGCCAGTCATGACCAGGCCACGGTCGAAACCACGGTCAATGCGATCTTCGACAGCGGCTTTTACCGCCAGATCGATGTCGTCACCGCGAACCGGGAACGGCTGTTCAGCAAATCGACCGAGGCGGTGATCGACCAGTCGGTGCCGCAGTGGTTCGTCGACCTCGTGAAACTCGATCCCCCCTCGATGACGCGGGAGGTCACCTTCAACTGGAACAAGGTCGGCTCGATCTATGTACAGGGGCATCCGGGCTACGCCTATCAGGCCTACTGGCGTACAGCCAAGGAGATGCTGGTGTGGTTCGTGCTGCTGTCACTCGTGGCGAGCCTTGCCATCATGCTGCTGCTGCGGGTGATCCTGAAGCCGCTCAAGGGCGTCGAGCAGCAGGCCATGGCGCTCAGCCACAAGCAGTATATCGAGCAACCGTCGATTCCGGCCACACGGGAGCTGCGCCGGGTGGTGCTGGCGATGAACCAGATGGTGAAACAGGTGCATCAGATGTTCGAGGAGCAGAGCAAGAACATCGAGGAACTGCGTCGCAGCGCCTATCAGGATGAGCTCACCGGGTTGCCCAATGCCCGCGCCACCCGGGCCCAGCTCGGTGAACACCTCGACCACCGCGAAGACTTTGGTCCCGGCACCCTGTTCTATGTCCATATCGATGGACTACAGGAACTCAACCAGCGCCTGGGGCAGGAGAAAACCAACAACTTTATCCGCCTGGTTGCCGAACGGCTTGCCGACATCGCCGCGGGTGCGGCCCACCCCATCATCGGCCGTCTGAGCGGTGCCGATTTCGTGCTGCTGATCGAACGTCGACCCGCTGACGCCCTGCAGCGCCTGGTGAACGGTCTGCTCGCCGGCTTCGATGAGCATTACCGACAGCTGGCCCAGGACGCCACGCCACGACCGGCACCGGTACAGATCGGCATTGCACACGGTTCGGACAAGAGCAGTTCAAGCGAGTTGCTGTCCAACGGCCGCCTTGCCCTGGAGACTGCCGCGAAGGAACGCAAGCGCGAGCACCAGTACTTCAAGCCGGGGGCGAGATCGTCGATGAAAGCTGGCACCAGCATGTGGCCAGCGCCATCGGCAATGAGCAGATCTTCCTGCAGGCCCAGCCGGTCATCGGCGCCGATCGGCAGGCGCTGCAGCAGGAAGTGTTCGCCCGCATCCTCAACCGTGACAATGCTCCCTGCAGCGCCGGCGACTTTATCAGCGTGGTTCGGGAACTGGGCCTAATGGTGAACATGGATCGGGCGGTGGTGAATCATGTACTGAGCCACCTGCAGTCCCATCCGCAGCCCCCCACGATCGCGATCAATCTGTCGAACGATGCGGTCCGGGACGAGAGTTTCCACGACTGGCTGCTGGAACGGCTGGGCAGCTTCGCCCAGCCCGGGCGTTTCGGCATCGAGATAAACGAATCTTCGGTTCTGAACAACCTGGCCGGCATCGAGAAACTGCGCGCCGCACTGCGCAGTCTCGACTGCCTGTTCGGGGTCGACAACTTCGGCGTCCACCCCAGCGGTTTCGGCTATCTGTACCGGCTGCAACCGGACTACATCAAGATCGATGGCTCACTGCTGCAGGATATCGACAGCAACGCCCAGGACCAGTTTTTCGTCAGCAGCCTGATCAGCGTCGCCCACAGCCTCGACATCCGTGCCTACGCCGAGCGCATCGAGCGCGACAGCCAGCGCGACCAGCTGCAACAGCTCAAGATCGATGGCGCCCAGGGATATCTGTACGGCGCACCGAAGGCCCTCAGCTGAATCCGCAGGGTGGAATGAGCCGGCAGACTCCCCTGAGTTTTGCTCCTGCAAACTCAGGATTTCCGCCATCCCTGGCGGTCATTCCACCCTGCGGTGCAGCGATCAACGCTTGTTGAGATTCACCAGCTGCTCGAGCTTGTTATTGAGACGTTCGCTCTTCTCCTGCTCGCGCTGCTCTTTCTGTTTCTGTTTTTCGCGTTCGCGACGCTGCTTGTTGAGTTCCTTGAGCTTGCCCTTCGCATGCTCCGCCTCCTCCTCGGTCACCTGACCGGCCGGTTGGCCCTGGAGATCGATGCGGGCTGCGCCGGCCTGCAGGCTCCGGTAGTAGGCGAGGCTGCGCACATAGGACGCCAGCGCCCGCTTGATCTTGTTCTTGGAGACCTTGTCGTCGGCCAGCAGATCCTCCTGGATACCGATCTTCAGCGGCCGTACCTGATGGCGACTGAACGTCTTGGGATAGGTATCCATCAGCAGCTGTACGGCAGCCAGATTGGCGGCGCGGTTTTTCGATTTGGGTTTGCTGTTACCGCTGTTTGCCGCTTCGTTCACTTTGCTGTTCTCGGACTGTTGCATTGATTGTCGTTCGCGCCCCCGTTCGCGCGCTTCGAGTAAGCTGTCGAGCTCGCCGAGCAACTGCTCGGTTTCCTCGATTACGGTTTTGACTTCCATGGTGGCCAAGATCAACCGGCTCCCTTTCGTATCAGATATCTGAACTGGTCCGACTCGACCTCCTGGGACAGCAGTTCATGCCCGAGAAAGGTACAGAATTTCGGAATGTCCCGTTGCGTGGACGGATCGGTTGCGAGCACCTGCAGCGTTTCGCCGGGCGCGATTTCCCTGACCCTGTTATGCAACAGCATCACGGGCTCCGGACAGAAGAGCCCGCAGGCATCCATCACATGATCGGGTTTGATATTCGCCATCTCATTTCCACTTGTTCCCGGGGGACCCAGGCACAAGTCCCCATGACAGGGCCATTGTCGCAAATAAGACCGGCCAGAGAAAGGCACTGCGCGGTTGCGCTTGGCGACATTCCGGTTACGATTAGACAGGTAGGCAGTAGAACACAGGAGTGTTACCGATGATTCGCGTCTTGATCGAGCGCCACGTAGCAGACGGACTGGTCGAACATTACGAAAAAGCCGCCCGCGCCACTCTCACCAAAGCGATGCAGGCCCACGGCTTCATTTCCGGCGAGGCGCTGCACAATGTCGACGATCCCGACCACCGCGTCATTCTGGCGACTTACCGCACCGTGGAAGACTGGCAACGCTGGGCGCGATCGCCGGAACGCTTGGAAATGATGGCGGCCATCGGCCCGATGCTGCTGACCGAGGAGAAGATCACGATCCTCGAACATTGAGAGAAAGGTGACGGGTGACGCGTTACGCGTCACCTTGATAGCCAGCCGAGTCAGAGCCGCGCCACCATCGCAAATATCGTACTCAAATGCTGATGCTGGGTCAGACCCGAGCTTTTGCGCGGCTTCAGGTCGTGATCGCCGTCCTCGAGCCAGTGAAGATGCACCGCCGGCGACAGCGCGTAACCCTGCACCCGTTCCCGATTGCCCATCGGATCCCGGGTGCCCTGAAAAATATGCACCGGACGGGTCATGGACTGCAGATGCTCGATGCGCGGCCGGTCGAAGCGCCCCGCGGGGTAAAAGGGATACCCGAATACCAGCGCCCCCGCGCCTGCGTCTGTTCGACAATCAGGGTCGCGACGCGCCCGCCCATCGACTTGCCCGCGAGCCACAGCGGCGTGCCGTCGTCGAGCGCGATGACCTGCTCCATAAATGCCTGCTGCAGCCTCGGCATCGGGTTGGGCGGGCGGCGACGCCCATCCTCGCGCCGCACCTGCATGTAGGGGAATTCGAAACGGACCACTTCGAACCCCTGGCGCGCCAGCCCCTCGGCGACCACTTCCATAAAAGGCGAGTCCATCGGCGCACCGGCACCGTGGGCAAACAGAATGCGCCCCCTTTCCGGCTGTCCGTTAATTAGCTGCACGGCGTTGATTCCTCCCGATAAAGACTTCGATGCGCGCATTTTGCGCCCTTGACCTAAATCAAGCAAAGGCGCTTTTGGTTTTTCGACCAAGGTATGATCACACCGTACCAAAGTCTTGAAAATGCCGCCCCAACGACTGCAAAAAGTGTCGGATAATGATTATTTCGAAATTTTTCCCTTTACTTTTCAAAGGGTTGATCAACAAGTGATCGCAGATCATTTTATCGGCGTAAAAACGCTCACTATCTGCGCGGGTGCGACAAAGTACCGCATCCGGTACACACAGCTCATTGAAAACACAGGAGTGTTCCCAGATAATTGCCGCCGGAACGCACTTTCCCAATTTCATTAGCTTGTTGATGAGAGCCTGACATGAGCACAGCAACTGAACACCCGACGTACAACTACAGGGTGGTTCGCCAGTTCGCCATCATGACGGTGGTATGGGGCATCGTCGGTATGGCCGTTGGTGTCCTGATCGCAGCCCAGCTGGTCTGGCCTGCGCTGAACTTCGATACACCCTGGCTGACCTACGGACGTATCCGTCCGCTGCACACCAATGCGGTTATTTTCGCATTCGGTGGTTGTGCACTTTTTGCAACTTCCTACTACGTCGTTCAGCGTACCTGTCAGGTACGGCTGTTCTCCGACGCGCTTGCCTCCTTCACCTTCTGGGGCTGGCAGGCCGTTATTGTCGCAGCGGCCATTACGCTGCCGATGGGCCTGACGTCGTCCAAGGAATATGCCGAACTGGAATGGCCGATCGATATCCTGATCGCGCTGGTCTGGATCGCCTACGGCATTGTTTTCCTGGGCACCGTGAAGCTGCGCAAGACCTCCCACATCTATGTGGGCAACTGGTTCTACATGGCGTTCATCATCACCGTCGCGGTGCTGCATATCGTCAACAGCCTGGTCATCCCCGTCTCGGCATTCAAGTCCTACTCCATCTATCCGGGTACGGTCGATGCGATGGTGCAGTGGTGGTACGGCCATAACGCCGTCGGCTTCTTCCTGACGGCCGGCTTCCTCGGCATGATGTACTACTTCGTACCGAAGCAGGCCGAGCGTCCGATCTACTCCTACCGCCTCTCGATCGTCCACTTCTGGGCCCTGATCGCCACCTACATCTGGGCCGGCGGCCACCACCTGCACTACTCCGCACTGCCCGACTGGACCCAGTCCGTGGCCATGGTGATGTCCCTGATCCTGCTGGCACCGTCCTGGGGCGGCATGATCAACGGCATGATGACCCTGTCCGGCGCCTGGCACAAGCTGCGCACCGACCCGATCCTGCGCTTCCTGGTGGTATCACTGTCCTTCTACGGTATGTCGACTTTCGAAGGCCCGATGATGTCGATCAAGACCGTCAATGCACTGTCCCACGACACCGACTGGACCGTAGGACACGTTCACGCCGGAGCCCTGGGCTGGGTGGCGATGATCTCCATCGGCGCCATCTACCACATGATCCCGCGCCTCTGGGGCAAGACCCAGATGTACTCTGTCGGCCTGATCAACGCCCACTTCTGGCTCGCCACCATCGGCACCGTGCTCTACATCTGCGCAATGTGGGTCAACGGCATTCTGCAGGGTCTGATGTGGCGTGCGGTCAACGAAGACGGCACCCTGACCTACAGCTTCGTCGAAGCCCTGGCTGCCAGCCACCCGGGTTACTTCGTCCGCTGGATGGGCGGCGCCTTCTTCCTGACCGGCATGCTGCTGATGGCATTCAACACCTGGCAGACCGTCCGCAAGGGCAGCCGGGCACCGGTCGCTGATGCAGCCGCCCAGGCAGCCTGAGGCCGATAGGAGCTTTTTGAGATGATCAAACACGAAACGATTGAAAAGAATATCGGCCTGATGGTGCTGCTGATCATTATCGTGATCAGTGGCGGTGGCCTGGCGGAAATCGTGCCGCTGTTCTTCCACTCTTCCACCACCCAGCCGATCGAGGGCATGCGCCCCTATTCGGCGCTGGAGCTGGAAGGCCGCGACATCTATATCCGTGAAGGCTGCCACGTCTGCCACACCCAGATGATCCGCCCGTTCCGCGCCGAGACCGAGCGCTACGGTCACTACTCCACCGCCAACGAAGACGTCTGGGAGCACCCGTTCCTCTGGGGTTCCAAGCGTACCGGTCCGGACCTGGACCGCGTCGGCGGCCGTTACTCCGACGACTGGCACCGCGCGCACCTCTACAACCCGCGTGACGTAGTACCGGAATCGAAGATGCCGTCCTACCCCTGGCTGTTCGAGAACCGCGTGAGCGGTGCCGACACCGCCAAGAAGATGGAAGTCATGCGCAGGATGGGCGTGCCCTACACCGACGAGCAGATCGCAGAAGCTGCGGATCAGGTAAACGGCAAGTACGAGATCGACGCCCTGGTGACCTACCTTCAGGCGCTCGGAAAAACCCATTCCGAATACACCAACAAGCGGTAAATACCCTTGAGCTACGAAGTGTACGGCCCCTATCTGCCGGTGATCATGCTTATCACCTTCATCGCCCTGTTCGCCTGGGTCCTGCACCCGAAGAACAAGAAGAAGTTTGATGATGCAGCAAACCTTCCCTTCGAGGATGAGGAGAAGGCCACCGGCGACAAGGCCGATAACGGGAGAAAGGAAAAATGAGTGCTTTTTGGAGCGCATGGGTAACCGTGATTACCCTCGCAGTCATTTTGGGCTGCACCTGGTTGCTGTTCCAGACTCGCAAGAGCGAGACCTACAAGGAGTCGACCGACGAAACCGTCGGCCACGAATACGACGGTATTGCCGAGTTCGACAACCCGCTGCCCCGCTGGTGGTTCCAGCTGTTCGTCGCCACCATCGTGTTCGGCCTGGTCTACCTGGCGCTGTACCCGGGCCTGGGCAACTTCCAGGGCCTGCTGGGCTGGTCGTCCCACGGTCAGTGGGAAGAGGAGATGCAGCACGCCGAGGAGGTCTACAAGCCGGTATTCGCCAAGTATGCGGCACTGTCGGTCGAAGACCTGCAGCAGCCGGAGAACAGCACCGGCCTGCAGATGGGCCAGCGCATGTTCGCCAACAACTGTTCGGTTTGCCACGGCAGCGCCGGTACCGGCGCCTACGGCTTCCCGAATTTGACCGACGACGACTGGCTGTACGGCGGCGCACCGGACACCATCAAGCAGACCATCAGCAATGGCCGCAACGGCGGCATGCCGCCCTGGGGCGCAGTGCTGGGTGAAGAAGGTGTGCGCGATGTCGCCAGCTATGTGCTGAGCCTGAGCGGACGCGAAGTCGACAGCGAGTCCGCAGCACGCGGCGAAAGCCAGTTCCAGGCCCTGTGCACCGCCTGCCACGGCCAGGATGCCAAGGGCACCCAGGCCCTGGGCGCGCCGAACCTGACCGACGATACCTGGCTCTACGGCGGCAGCTTCGAGCAGGTCGCTCACAGCATCCGCAACGGCCGCGCCGGCGTGATGCCGGCTCACAAGGATCTGCTCAGCGACGACAAGATCCACCTGATCGCGGCCTACGTCTACAGCCTGTCGCAGAACTGATCGGCTGGCCAGCCCCAACCCCTAGGCGATATGATTCAGGTCATATCGCCTTTTTTGTTTCGTTTTTACAATATGCAACGAAACTAATACAGCAGTCTGCGGTCTTTTGGGCCGTGCAACAGTAACGGTGAGCATGGGCATGAATCAGATACCCGTCAAAGATGTATCCCCCAAGCCGAAACAGGGCAGCGGCCAGGTCGAGACCTACGACCTCTATGCCAAGCGCGAACATATCTACGTCAAGTACTACAAGGGACTGTTCAAAAACCTGCGCACCGCCGCCGGCTTCCTGATGCTGGCGATGTTCTTCGGCTTTTCCTGGCTGCAGTGGGACGGCCGCCAGGCGGTGCTGTTCGATCTGCCCAACCGCCAGTTTCACATTTTCGGCCAGACCTTCTGGCCGCAGGACTTCATGCTGCTGTCCTGGCTCCTGATCATCCTGGCCTTTCTGCTGTTCTTCGTCACCGTCTTCGCCGGCCGCATGTGGTGCGGCTATGCCTGCCCCCAGTTCGTCTGGACCTGGTTCTTTATCTGGGCCGAGCGCATTACCGAAGGCGACCGCAACAAGCGCATGAAGCTGGACAAGGCTCCCTGGAGCCGCGACAAGATCGCCCGCAAGGCGGCCAAACACGCACTCTGGCTGCTGATTGCCATCGCCACTGCGATCGCCTTCGTCGGCTATTTCAGCCCGATCCGCGAACTCATACCCGACATCCTGGCCTGGAATCTCGGCCCTGGGAAACCTGGTGGCTGGGTTTCTTCGCGGTGGCGACCTATGGCAATGCCGGCTGGCTGCGGGAACAGGTGTGCATCTACATGTGCCCCTACGCCCGCTTTCAAAGCGTGATGTTCGACCAGGACACCCTGGTGATCTCCTATGACGAGAAACGCGGCGAACAGCGCGGCAGCCGCAAGAAAGGCGCCGACTACAAGGCCCGGGGCCTGGGCGACTGCATTGACTGCGGCAACTGCGTCCACGTCTGCCCGGTGGGCATCGACATCCGCGACGGCCTGCAGTACGAGTGCGTGGCCTGCGGCGCCTGCGTCGATGCCTGCGACGACATCATGGACCGCATGGGCTATCCTCGCGGCCTCATCCGCTACACCACCGAGCACTCTCTCGAGGGCAACAGGACCAAGATCCTGCGGCCGCGTCTGATCGGCTATTTTGCGGTGCTCTGCGTCATGGTCGCAGCCTTTGGCTACACCCTCGCCAGCCGGGTCCCGCTGGAAGTCGATGTGCTGCGCGACCGCGGGCAGCTGTTTACCCGCACCCCCGACGGCTGGATCGAGAACAGCTACACCCTGAAGCTGGCCAACAAGGGGCAGCAGGCTCATCGCTACAGCATCAGCGTTCGGGGTCTCGACGGCGTCGAACTGGTGACGACCTCGGAGCTCGACATCCCTGCCGGACAGCTGATCGACCTCCCGCTGCGCCTGCAGATCGATCCGAAGCTGATGCCCCGTCCCAATGTCGAGATCCACTTCAGGGTCGAGACGATCGATGGCAGCGACATCGGCCTCGAAGCCGAAAGCCGCTTTATCGGTCCGGCACCGGGACGCTAGGAGCCTGTCGGACTTAACACTGATCTACTGCGGAAAAGCCGATTTTGGCCATTTTTTGAGCGCTTTCTTGTTAAATAGAACCACTATTCGCCGCAAAATCGCTCAAAAACTGACTCAAAACGGACTTTCCCTCGCTACGCTCGGCTAAGCCAGACAGGCTCCTAGGAGAGACACAGACTACAAACGCCCAGCCGCTTGCAGCCGGGAGTTTGTAGCTTGCCGCTTATCCCTTACAATAGCGTCCTGAACGCAGGGTGGGTCGGCGATGCACCAGGTGCAAAGCCCCCGATCGTCCTGACGCAGTGCGCAACCCACCGTTAAGAGCAGTCCAATGAAACAAGATAGCCCCGCCATCGCCCCCTGGTACAAGCAGCCCTGGCTGTGGTTCATCCTCGCCCCGGTCATCGCATCGATGATCTATGGCACCACTTTCCTGTACCTGTCCATCGTATCCGCCGATGGTGTGGTCAAGGACGACTACTACAAGGTGGCCCGGGGGCTCGAGATCGACAACAGCCGGTCCGAACGGGCCCGCGCACTGGATCTGGCGGGCAGCCTGCTGATCGATGAGGTGACCGGCGACATCGGTCTGACGCTTAACGGCACCCTGTCGGACGATCTTGCCGAACTGGAAATGGATATCATTCATCCCACCCACAAGAAATACGACCAGAAGGTCCGACTACGCCGCCTGGACGGCAGCAATCGCTACAGCGGCAACCTGCAGTCGCAGCTCGGAAGCGCCAAGCGCTACCTGGTCATCCAGCCACTCGATCAGGAATGGACGCTGCGCGCCGAGGTCCTGCCCCCTATGACCCGCTGACAATCGAGCTGTCGCCCGCGAAATGACGACCCGGGATGCCGCAGCCGGTGACCGGTCCGGCTGTTATCATTGTGGCCTGGCGATTCCTCCGGGCAGCGACTTCGTCACCCTGATCGACGGCAAACCCAGGGCCATGTGCTGTCCGGGCTGCCAGGCGGTTGCGCAGACCATTGTCGAGAGCGGACTCGACAGCTACTACCGCCATCGCACGGGGGTCTCGAGCGCACCGGACATTCCCGGCCGCGACCTGCCCGAGGCGATTCGCCAGGAGCTGGCGCTCTACGATCAGCCGAGCGTGCAAAAGGACTTCGTACATGTCCGCGACGACGATCTGCGTGAAGCCAGCCTTGTCATAGAAGGCATCACCTGCGCCGCCTGCGCCTGGCTGCTGGACCACCACCTCGAACGCCAGCCGGGCGTACAGCAGGTCTCGGTGAACCTGAGCAGCCATCGCATGCGGCTGGTCTGGGATGCCTCTTCAACGTCGCTGAGCCAGCTGCTCGCCGCCATTTACCGAATCGGCTACCAGGGACACCCCTATCACCCTGACCGCGAAGAGCAGCTCCTCGAGCAGGAGAAGAAGCGCGCCATCCGCCGACTGGGCGTCGCCGGCGTCGGCATGATGCAGGTGATGATGTATGCGATCGCCCTCTACGCCGGCGCCATGCAGGGTATGGAGGAGCGTTTTGTCACCTTCATCCGCTGGGCCAGCCTGGTGATCGCGACCCCGGTCGCGCTCTATGCCGCACGCCCCTTCTATACCGCCGCTCTGCGTGACCTGCGCAGCCGCAGCCTGAGCATGGATGTGCCGGTATCCATTGCCGTACTCGGTGCCTATTGCGCCAGCGTCTGGGCGACACTGACCCGCAGCGGAGAGGTGTATTTCGACTCGGTCTGCATGTTCACCTTCTTCCTGCTGATCGGACGCTACCTCGAGATGCAGGCGCGACACCGCACCGGCCGGGCCGGCAACGCGCTGCTCAACCTGCTGCCCACCAGCGCGCTCAAGCTCGTCGACGGCGAGGAGCGGCTGGTCCCGGCAACCGAGCTGGAACGGGGCGACCGGGTCCTGGTCAAGCCCGGCCACAGCATCCCGGCCGACGGCATTATCCGCCGCGGCCATTCGTCGATCGACGAGTCGGCGCTGACCGGCGAATATCTGCCCGTTCGTCACCGCGAAGGCGAAGCGGTGGTTGGCGGCACCCTCAACGTCGAAAATCCGATCGAGATCGAGATCAGCCAGACCGGTGGCGACACCCAGCTCTCCGCCATCGTCAGGTTGCTCGATCGCGCCCAGGCCGAAAAACCCTCCAGCGCCCGCATTGCCGATCGGGTCGCCCGCTATTTCGTTGCGGCGGTACTGGCGACGGCGACCGGCGTCAGTCTGATCTGGTGGCAGATCGAACCCGGACACGCCTTCTGGGTGACCCTTTCGGTACTGGTCGTCACCTGCCCCTGCGCCCTGTCGCTGGCCACGCCGACGGCGCTCACGGCCGCCACCGGCACCCTGCGCCAGAACGGCCTGCTGATCACACGGGGGCATGTGCTGGAGAATCTCGCCAGAGCCACCCATATCGTATTCGACAAGACCGGCACCCTGACCGAAGGCAACCTCAGCCTGCAGGAGGTCGTGACACTTGAAGGCCCCCGTGACGAGGCGCTGCGACTGGCCGCCGCCCTCGAAGCCCATTCCGAGCACCCGATCGCCCGTGCCTTCCGGCCATTCGCGACCGCCGCCGCCGCCGACGAACTGGAATCCCACCTCGGCCAGGGGCTCGAAGGGCGCATCGGCGGCCGTCGCTACCGCATCGGCAAACCGGCATTCGCCGCTGCGCTCTGCCCGCACGACAACGCGCCCCCGGAGCCCGACCAGCATGGTCACTGGCTGCTGCTCTGCGGCGAGACGGGTCCGATCGCCTGGTTCGGACTCGACGATCAGTTGCGTCGCGATGCGCGCGACAGCGTCCGGGCCCTGCGCGCCCTGGGCCTGGAGGTGCAGATGCTGACCGGCGACAGCTCGCCGGCGGCACAGCATGTCGCCCGACAGCTCGGCATCGACAGCGTGCATGCCGGCATGACGCCGGAGCAGAAGCTGGCCCATATCCGTCAGTTGCAGTCCGACGGCGCCCAGCTGCTGATGGTCGGCGACGGTATCAACGATATTCCGGTACTGGCCGGTGCCCAGACGTCGGTCGCGATGGGCAGCGCCACGGACCTGGCAAAAACCTGCGCGGACGCGGTCCTGCTGACCGGCAGCCTCGGCCGCCTGGTGGACGCACTGCTGCTGGCGCGCAAATGCCGTGCGATCATCCGCGAGAACCTGGGCTGGGCCCTGTTGTACAACCTGCTGGCACTGCCGCTCGCCGCAGCCGGGTTTATTGCCCCTTACATGGCGGCAATTGGCATGTCCGCCAGCTCCCTGGTGGTGGTCGGCAATGCGTTAAGACTGTCGAAGCTGGTACGCCGCAGCACGAGGCAGCAGGTGCAACAGGTGCAACAGGTGCAACAGGTGCAAAAAGTGCAACAGGGGGCCGATCATGTGTAAATCGCCGGTTTATCGCCCTGCCCTTTACGAAACGGCAGCAATCGGCATGTCCGCCAGCTCCCTGGTCGTCGTCGGCAATGCGTTGAGACTGTCGAAGCTGGTGCGCCGCAGCACGAGGCAACAGGAGCAACAGGAGCAACAGGAGCAACAGGTGCAAAAAGTGCAACAGGGGGCCGATCATGTGTAAATCGCCGGTTTATCGCCCTGCCCTTTACGAAACGGCAGCAATCGGCATGTCCGCCAGCTCCTTGGTCGTCGTCGGCAATGCGTTGAGACTGTCGAAGCTGGTGCGCCGCAGCACGAGGCAGCAGGTGCAACAGGTGCAACAGGTGCAAAAAGTGCAACAGGGGGCCGATCATGTGTAAATCGCCGGTTTATCGCCCTGCCCTTTACGAAACGGCAGCAATCGGCATGTCCGCCAGCTCCCTGGTCGTCGTCGGCAATGCGTTGAGACTGTCGAAGCTGGTGCGCCGCAGCACGAGGCAACAGGAGCAACAGGAGCAACAGGTGCAACAGGTGCAACAGGTGCAACAGGTGCAAAAAGTGCAACAGGGGGCCGATCATGTGTAAATCGCCGGTTTATCGCCCCACCCTTTACGAAACGGCAGCAATCGGCATGTCCGCCAGCTCACTGGTCGTCGTCGGCAATGCCCTGCGGCTGTCAAAGCTCGTGCGCCGGCCGGTATCAAAAACCTCATCAAAAGGCTGATCATGGATATCCTGTACCTGCTGATCCCAATCGCCATCATTTTCGTCGCCTGCGCACTCTGGGCCTTTTTCTGGAGCGTCAACAGCGGCCAGTACGACGATCTCGAGTCACCGGCCCACAGCATTCTCTACGACGATGACGCCTCTTTGATCCCGGACGACGCCCGCGAAAAGGCACGCGACAACGAAACCCGGCCGGTCGACAAGCCGCGGGATCGGGATGACTGAACAGCTGTCGATACTGACCGCCCTGATGCTGGGCCTGCTCGGCGGCGCCCACTGCATCGGCATGTGCGGCGGCATTTCGGCGACCATCGGGCTGGCACGGCAGGACAGCCGGACGCCGACGATCGTTCTGCTGCTCGGCTACAACGGCGGACGCATTCTCAGCTATGCCCTGGCAGGCGCGCTGCTCGGCGGTCTCGGGGTCCTGGTCGCCGGCAGCCTCGCGACCCTGCTGCTGCGCGCTCTGGCCGGCCTGATGCTGATCGCCATGGGGCTCTACATCGGGCAATGGTGGAAGGGCCTGGTCCATCTCGAACGCGCCGGACAGCATCTCTGGCGTCATCTGCGCCCGCTGACCAGCCGCCTGCTGCCCGCACGCACCCCGCTCCAGGCGCTGCTGCTGGGCCTGGTCTGGGGCTGGCTGCCCTGTGGACTGATCTACAGCACCCTGATCTGGGCCTCGGCCGCCGCCAGCTGGAACGACAGTGCCCTGCTGATGTTCTGCTTCGGCATCGGCACCCTGCCCGCCATGCTGACCACCGGCCTCGCCGCCGCCCAGCTGCGCCGGTTGCTGGCGCGGCGCCTGACGCAGCAACTCGCCGGCGGCCTGATCATCGGTTTCGGGCTGTACAGCCTTCCCCTTGGCATGCTGGTCAATCCGGCGTAGGGTGGAATGAGTGCCGTAGGCGCGAATTCCACCGGTGGTGTCCGGTTGCCTCCTAGATGACGCCGCGTGGATTTTCGCCGCGGGGCGCGGCTCCTACGATTTGCTTGATTAAAGTCAATGCGGCCCGCAAAGTGACCGCTAAAATGTATATTTTGCACACTTTGGCCAAAGGAAAGATCCCGTGAGCAACAGCAGCACCGTCCGCTGGGACCCAGAACTGATTCGCCGCTACGACCTGTCGGGGCCGCGTTACACCTCCTACCCCACGGCCGTGCAGTTCGACCCGCTGCTGAGTCCCGAACGCCTGATCGAAGCGGGCCTGGCCACGGCGGACAGCGATTCGCCCCTGTCGCTCTATGTCCATATCCCCTTCTGTGAGCATGTCTGCTACTACTGCGCCTGCAACAAGGTCATTACCCGCAACCGCAACAAAGCCCAGCCGTATCTCGACACCCTATACCGGGAGATGGCCCGCTCCGCCGAACTGTTTAGCAAGGGGCGCCTGCAAGGGCGCCAGGTCGACCAGTTGCATTGGGGCGGCGGCACCCCGACCTTTATCAGCCATGGGCAGATGACGGAACTGATGTCGGCGCTGCGCTCGAATTTCAACCTCAGGGACGACGATAACGGCGACTACTCGATCGAGGTCGACCCGCGCGAAGCCGACGCCGAAACCATCGCGGTGCTGCGCCAGATCGGCTTCAACCGCATCAGCCTCGGCGTACAGGATCTCGATCCACGGGTACAGCAGGCGGTCAATCGCATCCAGCCACTGGAGATGACGCAGCAGATTCTGGAATCCGCACGCAGCGAGGGCTTCCGCTCGATCAACATGGACCTGATCTACGGTCTGCCCCATCAAACCCCCGAAAGCTTTGCCGCCACCCTCGATACCGTGATCGGGCTGTCGCCGGACCGGTTGTCGGTCTTCAACTATGCCCACCTGCCGGACCGTTTCCGCTCGCAAAAACACATTCGCGCAGAGGATTTGCCGGGCCCGGACGCCAAGCTTCAGATTCTCCACGACAGCATCGACCGGCTGCTCGAGGCCGGATACGTCTATATCGGCATGGATCATTTCGCCAAGCCCGACGACAGTCTCGCCATTGCCCAGCGTTCGCGCCAGCTGCACCGGAATTTCCAGGGCTATACCACCCATGCAGACTGCGATCTGGTGGCACTGGGCGTGTCGGCGATCAGCCAGATTGGTGACGTCTACTTTCAGAATGAACACGATATGGGGGCCTATACGCGCGCCGTCGAGAGCCGTGCCTCCGCTGTCAAGCGGGGGTGATCATGAACGCCGACGACAGGATCCGCCGCCGCGTCATTGGCGAGCTGATCTGCCACTTCGAGCTCGACCAAAACAGCATCGAGGAGCGTTTCGGCATCGCGTTCGACGACTATTTCGCCGCCGAACAGGCCGAGATCGAAAGCTTCATCGCCGATGGCCTGGTCGAACGACGGGACCGGGTACTGACCGTGACCGCCGCCGGCCGCCTGCTGATCCGGCGCATCTGCATGGCCTTCGACGCCTATATTCCGAAACAGGCTCCGGTGCAGGGTTTCTCCCGCATCATCTGAGCCGCTTTTTCCGCGCTGCCTGATGGCATAGCGGCCATAGTTCCCGTTGTGACTTCAACCCGGGCGGCAAATGTTGGATAATCGTCTCCAACTGCGCCCCCGGGCCTATCGACACAACAGGAACCGACCATGGCTGACCAAAAACCGGAAGGGAAGCTCCGTAGCCTGCAACAAGCACACTGCAACACCTGCAGCCTGAGTTCACTCTGTCTGCCGGTCTCGCTCAATATGACCGAAATCGACCGCCTCGACGACATCATCGATAAAAGCAGGCCCCTCAAGAAAGGGGAGCACCTGTTCCGTCAGGGCCAGCCTTTTACATCCATCTATGCGTTGCGCGCCGGTACCGTGAAGAGCTATTCGCTGACCAACGAGGGCGAAGAGCAGATCACCGGTTTCTACTTTCCCGGCGAACTGGTCGGCCTCAGCGGCGTCGATTCCGGTGTCTATCCGGTTTCCACCAAGGTGCTCGAGACCACCACCGTCTGCGAAATCCCCTTTACCCGCCTCGACGACCTGTCCGGCGAGTTGCCGGAGCTGCGACGTCAGATCATGCGCACCATGAGCAAGGAGATTCGTGACGACCAGCAGATGATGCTGCTGCTGTCGAAAAAGACCGCCGAAGAGCGCGTTGCCACTTTTCTGATCAAGCTGTCGCAGCGATTTCAGGCCCGGGGTTATTCCCAGACCCGCTTCCGCCTGTCGATGTCGCGCAACGAGATCGGCAACTACCTCGGGCTGGCAGTGGAAACCGTGAGCCGGATATTCACCCGTTTCCAGAAGAGCGGTCTGATCCAGGTCGAAGGCAAGGAGATCGACGTTACCGATCTCGACCAGCTTTACCTGCTGTCCGGCGAATGCCCGGTGCAGGATCCGGCACTGTCCCGACAGACATCCTGATATATAAAAAAACGGCATCCACAGAAGCTGCGGATGCCGTGCAAGCTGCACAGTTGATAAGCCATCTCTGGCTGGTAACCCAACACCTTCATTAGACGCTTTTCTCGCCCTGAAAACATTGAGCCATATCAAGCATCGAACAGGATGCGCGCGCAGGAGTCCTTAATGCCCTTTGACGAGTGCTATGTAAAATCGATTATCCGTACGATTCCGGACTGGCCGGAGCCAGGCGTCCAGTTTCGCGACATCACGCCGCTGTTCAAGGATCCCAAGGCGCTGCGCATGGTCGCCGACGACTTCATCCAGCGCTATATCGATACCGATATCACCCATATCGCCAGCATCGACGCCAGGGCTTCCTGATCAGCTCGATCATGGCCTATCACCTCAATATTCCGCTGGTGCTGGTACGCAAGAAGGGCAAACTGCCGGGTGAAACCATCCACGCCGAATATACCCTGGAATACGGTACCGCCGCGGTCGAGATGCAGACCGACTCGGTGGGCCCCGGTGACCAGGTGCTGATCTTCGACGACCTGATCGCGACCGGTGGCACCATCCTGGCCGCCAGCACCCTGATCAAGGAACTGGGCGCCAGTGTCTACGAGGCCGCCGCCCTGATCGACCTCCCCGACCTCGAAGGCTCGACCCGCATACAGGAAGCCGGCATACCGGTGCATACGCTGCTGGCCTACGAGGGCCTCTGAGATCTGGTGACGCGTAACGCGTAACGCGTTACGCGTCACCAGCACCGGCAACGGCATTTCGGAACGCCACCGGTGCCGACTACTCGCCCGACCATCGATAAACGAAGCGCCCTGCGCATGGCATTTCCCGCCCGAGCCGTTAGAATAGCGCCCTCCACCAGCCGGCAAAGAAGACTATGTGGTTCAAAAATCTGATTTTTTATCGCCTGACCTCCGCTTTCGACAGGGACGCGCAAAGCCTGGAAACCGCCCTTGCAGAGCATCCATTCCAGCCCTGCGGCAGTCAGGAGATGAGCCGTTACGGCTGGATCGCGCCCTGCAAGGGGCTGCCGGACCAGCTCGTCTACAGCTGTGCGGGCTACTATCTGATCTGCGCCCAGAAGGAGGAGAAGATTCTGCCCTCCGGCGTGATCCGCGAGACGCTCGAGGAAAAGGTCGAGGAAATCGAACATCAGCAGGCACGCAAGGTCTATCGACGTGAGCGCAATCAGCTCAAGGACGAGATCGTACTGGATCTGCTGCCGCGGGCCTTTACCCGGCGCCAGCAGACCTGGGCCCTGATCGCGCCCCAGGCCGGCTGGGTATTGGTCGATGCCTCTGCCCACAAGAAGGCCGAGGAGTTGCTGACGCAGCTGCGCAGCAGCCTGGGCACGCTGCCGGTGGTGCTGCCGGACGTCAAGCAGTCGCCCTCGGCGGTGATGAGCCACTGGCTCGAACAGCAGCAGCCCCTCCCAACCTCGTTGCAGCTGCTCGACGAGTGCGAAATGAAGGACAACCTGGTGGAAGGTGGCGTCATCCGCATCAAGGGCCAGGACCTGACCAGCGCGGAAATTGTCGCCCACCTCGAGGCTGGCAAGCGCGTCACGAAGCTGGCTCTGGAGTGGGATGAGAATCTGCGCTTTCTGCTGCACGAGGACCTCAGCATCCATCGCATCAAGCAGACGGACCAGTTCCGCGAGCAGCAGAAGGATGTTGCCGACGACGAGCTGGCGCGTTTCGATGCCGATGTCGCCCAGATCGGTCTCGAACTGAGCCGGCTGATTCCGGACCTGCTGCAGGCCTTCGGCGGCGAAAACAGCGCAACCTAGGACCCGGTCCCGATGTACAGCGTCAAAGAGATGTTTTACACCCTGCAGGGGAAGGCGCCCAGAGCGGCCGGCCGGCGGTGTTCTGCCGCTTCAGCGGTTGCAACCTCTGGTCCGGCCGCGAGCAGGACCGCCACCAGGCGGTCTGCGACTTCTGCGATACCGACTTCGTCGGCACCGATGGCCAGAATGGCGGCAAGTTCGCCAGCGCCGCGGCGCTTGCCAAGGCCGTCAGGGCGCTCTGGCCGGACGCCTCGGGTGGCCAGCCCTATGTCGTCTGCACCGGCGGAGAACCCGCCCTGCAGCTCGATGAGCCGCTGGTCGAGGCATTCAAGACTGCCGGTTTCGAAGTCGCGATCGAGACCAATGGCACGCGCCCCCTGCCCCCGGTATCGACTGGATCTGCGTCAGCCCCAAGGCATCGGCGCAGCTGGTGATCACCCGCGGGCAGGAGCTCAAGCTCGTCTATCCGCAACTGCAGGCACCGCCGGAGCGGTTTGCCGGGCTCGATTTCGAACACTTCTATCTGCAACCCCTGGACGGTCCCGCCGCGCAGGAAAATCTCGCAGCCACGGTACGCTACTGCCTGGCACATCCGCAGTGGAAGCTGAGCCTGCAGACGCACAAGATCATCGGTATCGACTGAATGGCGTTCATCAACAGACCCCGGAGCTCGATTGTGACGGTGCTGCGACGTTATACCCACATCTGCTGTGGATAACGTTGTGGGCCAGGATAAGATACCTGCCCGGCCGCCCCGGAACCGCTCGGCCCGCAACAGATTGATCACTTTGTAACCAGCAGTAATTTGTTATTAATATTCAAATAGATAGGACCAGCAACTCGAAATCTGTCGAGCTTGCCGGCCTTAGGCAGCGATTTTACGCTGTAAACCAGTCGTTACAGTTTTCTGTCGGCCTGCCTGGCGACAGAATGAACACAGACTCAGCCCCCAGGCTGGCCCGGCACAGGCCCCGGCCGGTAAAATCGGTACAGTGTCCGAAACGGAATTGCCATGTACACCGCTGAAGAACGTCAACGAGAAGCCCGCCGGGTCACCCTGGTCGGCAGCCTACTGGATTTCACTCTCGGTATCGCCAAGATCATCACGGGGGTGTTCTCCTACTCCCACGCATTGATCGCCGACGGTATCCATTCGCTTTCGGACCTCGCCACCGACTTCATGGTGATTCTGATCCTGCGCATGGCCCATCAGGAACCGGACCAGGATCACCCCTATGGCCACGCCCGGTTCGAAACCCTCGGCACCGTCATGCTCGGCGGCCTGCTGATTGCCGTCGCCGGCGCCATGGCCTATGACAGTGTCGGCCTGATGCTCAGCGGCGAAGCGCTGAAGACGCCAACCTGGCCCGCCCTCGTAGTCGCGGCGGTGTCGATCGTCAGCAAGGAGTGGATCTATCGCTACACCCTGGCGGCCGGCAAGCGACTGAAGTCGGACCTCATCATTGCCAATGCCTGGCACAGCCGCACCGATGCCTTTTCATCGGTCGTTGTGCTGTTCGGCGTCGGTGGCGCCATGCTCGGCGCGCCCTGGCTTGACGCCCTGACCGCGGTACTGGTGGCATTGCTGGTCGCCAAGATCGGCTGGGACCTGACCTGGAAAAGCGTCAAGGAGCTGGTTGATACCGCACTGCCCGAGGAGGAGGTCCGGGAACTGGAGCAGGCGGTCATGGAGGTGGACGGCGTTATCAGCGTTCACAGCCTGAAAAGCCGCCTGATGGGCGGACAGAGCCTGCTTGAGATGCATATCCAGGTCGACAGTCATCTCAGCGCATCCGAGGGCCACTACATCGGCGACACCGTGGTGCGCAGGCTGAAGAGCCGTTTCGACAACATCGAACAGATCATCTTTCATATCGATACCTACAACGACGACAGCCAGCTGTTCTGCAACACGCTGCCGCTGCGTGACGAAGTCGAACAGGCACTTCAGAGCGCCGTCGACCAGATCAATCCGAGCCTGCGCTGGGAGGAACTGATGCTGCACTACGTTAATGCCCGGATCGAACTCGAGCTCAAGGTCGACAGCTTCAGCCTCAAGGAATGTGAACTGTCCGGCGTCGAACTGCAGAGCCGGCTTCGCGAGGCGCTGAAGCAGCACTACTGGTTCTCCCAGCTCAGACTCTGGCTGGCGCCGGCCCATGGCTGAACCCTTCGATCGCCCGGCATCGGCGAGAAGCGTCGAGATCGAGATCAAAAACAGTCGCTTCATCTGCCATGTCGCGCCGACGGCCGGCATCGAGGCCGCCCAGGCGTTCGTCGGTCGGATCCGCCGGGAGCACCCGGACGCCAACCATAATTGCTGGTGCTATGTCGCCGGCGACCCGCAGGATTACAACCAGTGGAACTGCAGTGACGACGGAGAGCCCCGCGGCACGGCCGGCAAGCCGATGCTCAATGTCCTGACCCACTCGGGGCTCGGGGAGATCTGCGTTGTCGTCACCCGCTATTTCGGCGGCATCAAACTCGGCGCCGGGGGCCTCGTGCGCGCCTACAGCCAGGCGGTCCAGACGGGGCTGGACCACCTCCCGACGGAAGCTGTCATCGAGACGTTCGCGGTAAGCCTCTCGGCCCCCACGCCCTGACTGGCCCGCTCGAGCAGATACTGCGTCAGCTCGGACTCGAAGTCCTGGAACGTCACTGGGGCGAACGGCTCGAGATACGCCTTCAGCCCGACCAGGATCAGTTAGAAGCGCTTCGGGCGCGCCTGGCGCCACTCGACGACGTGGCGATCGAGGACGACTCGGGGCCGGTCTGAGCCGGCAGGGGGTACTGCGCCAGTTCGAGGCGCTTCGGGCACGCCTGGCGTCATTTTTGACGACGTGGCGATCGGGGACGACTCGGGGCCGGTCTGAGCCGGCAGGGTACTGCGCCAGTTCGAGGCGCTTCGGGCACGCCTGGCGTCATTTTTGACGACGTGGCGATCGGGGACGACTCGGGGCCGGTCTGAGCCGGCAGGGGGTACTGCGCCAGTTCGAGGCGCTTCGGGCACGCCTGGCGTCATTTTTGACGACGTGGCGATCGAGGACGACTCGGGGCCGGTCTGAGCCGGCAGGGGGTACTGCGCCAGTTCGAGGCGCTTCGGGCACGCCTGGCGTCATTTTTGACGACGTGGCGATCGGGGACGACTCGGGGCCGGTCTGAGCCGGCAGGGGGTACTGCGTCAGTTCGAGGCGCTTCGGGCACGCCTGGCGTCATTTTTGACGACGTGGCGATCGGGGACGACTCGGGGCCGGTCTGAGCCGGCAGGGGGTACTGCGCCAGATCGAGGCGTTTCGGGCACGTATGGCGCCACACTTGACGACGTGGCGATCGAGGACGCCTCAGGGCCGGTCCGAGTCCGGCACGGCGGCCAGGTCCTGACGATCAAGGCCATAGATGTCCTCGCGAAACTGCAATGTTCGCTCGTCGTCCAGCCAGGCGGTCCAGTAGGTGGTATAGACGGCCACCGGCTGTGGCAACGACAACACCCGGTTCTCGCCGCTGGCGATAATATCCTCGAACCGCCAGGTCCCCGTTTCGCTGATACCGGCCGGTCCAAGCAGGCGCCGTGCCAGTTCCTCCGGATACTCGATGCGAATGCAGCCCGAGCTGAAGTTGCGTACCGGCTTGTCGAACAGGTAGGCGTTCGGTGTCCCGTGCATGTAGACGAGATAATCGTTGGGAAAGTTGAACTTCATCAGCCCCAGGGGATTTTGGGGTCCGGGGGCCTGCCAGAATCGCTGCTGAGGCCGCTCACCGCGATACAGGCGCTCGAAATCCAGCTCGCTGAACGGCAGCCGCCGCATGCCCGGGCCATACCCCTGCACCAGCTCGAGCGAATGCTCCTGCAGGTAATCGGGATTCTGCTCCAGTGCCGGCAATATATCCCGGTAGGTAATGCCGCTCGGGACATTCCAGTCGGGATTCAGCTCCAGCGTGCGGATCCGGCTGGCGACCAGGGGCGTCTTGGCCTTGAGCTTGCCGACGATGGCCCGCATGCGCAGCACCTCCTGCCCCGCTTCGAAATAACGCATTTCATAGGCCGGAATATTGACCTGGACGTAGTATCCATCCGCCGCCAGTTGCCGGCGGAACTGCAGCTGCCGGTCCCGGTTGAGCCACAATTGCCGGTATCGGGTGCGCGGCGGCACATTCAGCGCGGCGCGGGAACGGGGCCCCCAGATGCCGTCCGGCTTGAGACCGTGACGCTGCTGAAAATGCTCCAGCGCCAGGCGGAGCTCGTCGTCGAAATAAACCGGGTCCCGACTCGGCGTCAGATAGGGCAGATCGCCCAGCAGTACCAGCCGCTGGCGAATCTCGGCGAGCACCGGATGCCGGTCACCTGCCCGCAGCATCGGAGTGGCCGCAACCGGCTGCCAGTCATGGGTGTCGGCCAACTGACGATAGAAATCCATTGCGCTTTCGAATGAACTGAACCGGGTCGACGTCCAGATTCCGCTATTGCCGCCGTCGGCTGAGACCAGTGGAAGTGCCCGGGCCGACAGTGAGACGCATAGCAGGAGCAGCATAATATTGAGCCCAATCGGTTTAAGCACGCGCCCTCCCATCAACTTGCCCTAAAGAATAGACGCCGCGGCCGATAAATCCCGATGGGGGTCACCGGGAAGGGGCATCTCTGTCTTAGATCCCTTATACTCCGGCCAGCCCGGTGAGTCAGCCCCCTGGCCGTGTTCATTGCTGGCGCCCCGGCCTGAATATCCGATATATTTAGATCTGCGCCGGAATCAAACAGATGTTTGAACCAGCCGGCCACCGTACCATTCAAATGTTGTCCGGATTACCGGTATAGGGAATGCTATGAAGTTCGCGGAGAGTTCCAATCAGGCGGCAGAGCTGCTGCGCCAGGCGGTGCCCATCATGGTCCGGCACAACATACCGCCCAACCCACTGAACTACGCTCTCTGGTACACCTACGTTTCCAAACGCCTGCCGGAACTCAACAGTGAACTGGACAAGACACTGAACGCCTACGGCACCTGCCCGATGATGGTCAGCGAACAGCTGTTCCGCGATCACATGCTGCGCGACGAACTGGAGTCGGCACAGGACATGCAGGCTAACCTGATCGCACTGATGAACGACCTCAATCACCAGGCCGGCGAAACCGCCCGTCGCACCAGCGATTACAGCGAAGTCCTGCAGGACAGCCTCGAGGCCCTCAGCGACACCGACGCCGACCGCCTGCCGCTCGAATCGATCATTCAGAATCTCGCCGCCAACACCGAGGCGATCAGCACCGAAACACGCCTCTTCCAGCAGCGTATCGACGAAGCCCGGGCCGAAATAAACGCCCTTAAGGCCGAACTGACCCGAACCCGGCAGGATGCCCGGGTCGATCCGCTGACCGGGCTGTTCAACCGCCGGGTCTTCGACGCCGAGCTGGAACAGCTGCTGGGTACCGCGGAACCGCCGCGGCTGACCAGCCTGATGATCGACATCGACCACTTCAAGGCCTTCAATGACCGCTATGGCCACCTGATGGGCGACAAGGTCCTGCAATATGTTGGCAAGCTGCTCAAGGAGCATGCCAAGGAGCCGGTACTGCCGGTGCGCTTCGGCGGCGAGGAGTTCGCGATCCTGATGCCCGGAGCCACGCTCGACGAGGGCGCCGAACTGGCCGAAACGCTG
This sequence comes from Marinobacterium aestuariivivens, assembly GCF_042661465.1. Classification (NCBI taxonomy): domain Bacteria; kingdom Pseudomonadati; phylum Pseudomonadota; class Gammaproteobacteria; order Oceanospirillales; family Oceanospirillaceae; genus Marinobacterium; species Marinobacterium aestuariivivens. The sequence continues at coordinate 5,448,282 of NZ_JBHSWE010000001.1, forward strand.
CGGGAAAAGATCCAGGCGATCCGCATCAAGCTGAAAAAATCCGGCGAAGTGATCAGTTCGATCACCGCCTCCTTCGGCGTGACCGATTACAGTCCCGGCGAAGGGGTCGATGATTTCATCGGCCGTGCCGACGCCGCCCTCTACCAGGCCAAGAGTCGTGGCCGCAACTGCGTCCACCTGAGCGACTAGGGCCGATCCTGCGAGCCCGCCGCCCGCTGGGCGCCGTGGATTCAGGGACGAATCTGCGCCGTCCACTATCACAGAGTCTTAACAATCCCCCCTTATGCTTCGCGCCCGTAATCGATAGCGGGCTTGACGGCGCCTGCGCGCAGCGGATCTCTCCGACAGGCAAAGCCCGCGCTTCTATCTTAGACTTCTGATAAAAGGGAATGGCAAAAGCTATGCACAAGATACTGATCAGCGCCTGCCTGCTGGGCGAAAAGGTACGCTACGACGGCCAGCACCGGCTTCTCGACCACCCGGCCATCGAACGCTGGCAGCGCGAGGGGCGTCTGGTGCCCTTCTGTCCCGAAGTGGCCGGAGGCCTTCCGACCCCGCGCCCGGCGGCCGAAATCCGCCAGCGCTTCCCGATTCTGGTCAACAGTCGTGACGGCCAGGACTTCACACCGGCGTTTCTGCGCGGCGCCGAACTGGCACTCGAAGTGGCCCGTCGCGACGGCTGCTGCTGCGCCCTGATGAAAGCCGACAGCCCTTCGTGCAGCAACAGCCGCGTCTATGACGGCCATTTCAGCGGCACCCTGGTCGAGGGCAGCGGGCTTGCCGCGGCAGAGCTGATGCGCCATGGCATCGCGGTGTTCGACGAAACCCAGCTGGCGCACCTGATCGACTTTATCGCCGCCCAGACCTCCTGCGCCGCCTGAAGCCCGAGGTAACTGCCATGTTCGACGAAGAGCTGCAAGCCGCCGGCAAGATCTACAGCCTCGTCATCGACTTCTTCGTCAACTACAGCTTTCAGGTGATCGGCGCCATCATCATCCTGATCGCGGGCCTGCTGGTCGCCCGCTGGGCCGGCAACCTGACCCTGCGCCTGTGCGAACGCCACGGCGTCGACATCACTCTGCGCCTGTTCATCGCCAGCACCGTGAGACTGCTGGTCATCGCCATGTTCATCGTCATCAGCCTCGGCAAATTCGGCATCAGTGTCGCCCCCTTCGTGGCCGCAATCGGCGCTGTCTCCCTCAGCATTGGCCTGGCGCTGCAGGGGTGTTCTCGAACTACGGCGCCGGCTTCACCATCATCCTGACCCGGCCGTTCGTGGTCGGCAATACCATCTCCATCAACGGTCTGAGCGGCGTGGTCGAGGAGATCCATCTCGCCTGCACCGTGCTGACCAACGAGGATGGCGAAAAGATCACCATTCCCAACAAGCATATCGTCGGCGAGGTCATCACCAATTCCTATGCCAACCGGGTGGTCGAGGCCAACGTCGGCATCAGCTACGACAGCGACCCCGGGCAGGCGATCGCGCTGATTCTCGCGGTGCTCGGCGATACCGAGGACATCACGCAAGAACCCGCGCCCCAGGTCGGCATTCAGGGCTTCGGCGATTTCGCGATCGATATCGGCTACCGCTACTGGGTACCGACAACGCGCTATTTCGAGCTGCAGTTTCAGGTCAACCAGGCGGTCTTCGCGGCGCTGAAGCGCCAGGGTATCCAGATCCCCTATCCGATCGTCGATCTGCATACGCGCAAGGGGTAAGGGGCAGGGCAATCGCACTATCACGAGGCGATGACAAGATCGTCAGGGTCGATGTGGTCGGGCCTGCCTGACACGCCGAGCGGTCAGGGCGACCGTCTGCCGCCAGGGAGGGCGGCAGCCGAGCGGTCAGGGACGACGTAAAGCGTGTCGCCCGGAAACGGTACCGCCGGCCCGGACTGGCACTCACAGTCGTCAGGTAGTGCGATTGCCCTGGGGTAAGGGGCGTGCGCTTTTTACGCCTCGCGCCCTAGCCATCGGACTTGTTTGCATGTCGCCGCCTCCCTACAATGGTTCGATTTTCTGCAATCTCATCCGTTTCATGGGTTTAGGATCTATGCGAGCCAGTCAATACCTGATAGCAACACTGAAGGAAACACCGTCCGACGCCGAAGTCATCAGCCATCAGTTGATGCTGCGTGCCGGACTGATCCGCAAGGTCGCCGCCGGCCTGTACAACTGGCTTCCGCTGGGTCTGCGCTCCCTGCGCAAGGTCGAGCGCATCGTGCGCGAGGAGATGGATCGATCCGGTGCCCAGGAAGTCCTGATGCCAGCGATCCAGCCGGCCGAACTGTGGCAGGAGTCGGGACGCTGGGAGCAGTACGGCCCCGAACTGCTGCGCCTGCGCGACCGTCACGACCGCGAATTCTGCGTCGGCCCGACCCACGAAGAGGTGATCACCGACCTGATCCGCCGCGAGGTCAAGAGCTACAAGCAGCTGCCGGCCAATTTCTACCAGATCCAGACCAAGTTCCGCGACGAGATCCGCCCGCGCTTCGGGGTGATGCGCTCGCGCGAGTTCATCATGAAGGACGCCTACTCCTTCCATCTGGGCCGGGAGTCGCTGCAGGAAACCTACGACCAGATGTACCAGGCCTATGTCAATGTATTCACCCGCATCGGCCTCGATTTCCGCCCGGTGCTCGCCGACAGCGGCTCGATCGGCGGCAGCTGGTCCCATGAGTTCCATGTGCTCGCGGACTCCGGAGAAGACGATATCGCCTTCTCCGACAGCAGCGACTATGCCGCCAATATCGAGCTGGCCGAGGCGCTCGCGCCGGCCGGAGAGCGCGCAGCCCCGACCGTCGAAATGCACCTGGTCGACACGCCGAACGCCAAGACCATCGCCGACCTGGTGAGCCAGCACGGCGTGCCGATCGAAAAGACCATCAAGACCCTGATCGTCCATGCCAGTGAAGAGTGCGAGGCCGATTTCGTCGCGCTGCTGGTTCGCGGCGATCACGAACTCAACGAGATCAAGGCCGAGAAGCTGCCGCTGGTGGCGTCCCCGCTGCAGTTCGCCACGGAGGACGAGTTCCGTCCGGTGATCGGCGCCGGCGCCGGCTCCTGGGCCCGGTCAACCTGTCGATCCCCTGCATCGTCGACCGCGCGGTCGCCGTCGCGTCCGATTTCGGCGCCGGCGCCAATATCGACGGCAAGCACTATTTCGGCATCAACTGGGGCCGGGATGTCGAACTGCCGGAAGTGGCGGATCTTCGCAATGTGGTCGAGGGTGACCCCAGCCCGGACGGCCAGGGCCGGCTGGTGATCCGTCGCGGCATCGAGGTGGGCCATGTGTTCCAGCTGGGCCAGAAGTACTCGGCGGCGCTGAACGCCACCGTGCTGGACGAAAACGGCAAGGCGCAGGTCATGGACATGGGCTGCTACGGCATTGGCGTCACCCGGGTCGTCGCCGCCGCCATCGAGCAGAACCACGACGAGCGCGGCATCATCTGGCCGGACGCCATTGCGCCGTTCCACATCGCCCTGGTACCGCTGAACTACGACAAGTCCGACGAGGTTCGCGCCCTGGCCGACCACCTCTACCAGGAGCTGCAGCAGGCCGGATACGACGTGCTGCTGGACGATCGCAAGGAGCGCCCGGGCGTCAAGTTCGCCGATATGGAACTGATGGGCATCCCGCACCGCGTGGTGGTTTCCGACCGCGGCATTGCTGCCGGCACCCTCGAATACAAAGGGCGCCGCGACAGCGACAGCCAGAACATCGCCATCGACGAACTGCTGGCGACCCTCGCCGACAAGCTCGACATCTGAACCGCCGGAGGGACCCGCGAGGGTCCTCACCTCCGCTCCTGGGCCATGACGCTGGCATCGGAGCGGGAGCTACCCGTCGAGGCACTGGCAATGCGCGCTAGTCTGTGATCATCACGGAACTGCTGCTGTCGATGCCCCTGACCAGGCTGCTGGCCCAGGCGTGCAGCCTGCTCGAGAAGGTCGTCACGGTTCGCGGCGACCATCCCCTTCATGCTCTCTTGCGGGCACGGGGTTGGATTCCAGCCATCTCGCCTGCCGGAAATACGCCGAACGCTATCTGGACCCGGAGCAGATCGATGAGGTCGACCTCCGTGACTTTCTCGGCGAAACGATGATCTGAGAACGGCCGAAGCCACGAAATAATAACCGGCTTGGGGTATAGTGAAAGGGTTGACAACCGCACAGAATTCGACCCGATGGCCAGTCGCCGCCGCTTTCCCCTGCACCTGCAGATCACCGCCCTGTTTCTGCTGCTGATTGCCGTACTGGGCGGCACCCTCAGCGCGTACAACTACCGCAAATCCAGCGAAATCGTACTGGCGGCATCGGATCAGCTGTTCACCCAGTACGGCAACCAGCTGACCCTCGACTTCCTGCGGACCTATCAGCCGATCGTCCAGACCGTCAACATGCTGACCCTGGACTCGATCGCAAGCGCCTGGACACTGGAGGAGCGGCTGTCGAAAATTCCACTGCTGGCCAAGGCGCTGGACCAGCGGCCACAGGTGGTGGGGCTGAAATTCGGGTACGAAAGCGGAGACTACTTCATCGTCCGACCGATCGGCAGCGATACGCTGCGGGCCGCCTTCGGCGCTCCGGACGATGCCGTACTGATGGCCGACAACATCCAGCAGAACGACCTGGGCCGGCGCACCGTGGAACGTTTTTTCTTCGATGCCAGGCTGCAGCCGGTCGGGCGCGTCGATGCCGGCCTCTCGGAATACGACCCCCGCACCCGGGCCTGGTACCAGGGCGCGATCGCCAGCGACGTGCATGTCGCCACCGACCCCTATTTTTTCGACCAGCTGCGCAAGGTCGGCATTACGCTCTCCAGCCGCACGCCGGACCGCACCGCGGTCGTCGCGGCCGACATCGCGCTGGACAGCCTTTCGCAAACCATCTCCGGCCTCCTGATCACGCCCCGCAGCGAGATCGTGCTGCTCGACCTGAACCTCAACGCCCTCGCCTACCGGGACCCCGGCAAGCTGGTGCTGCTGCGCGACGACGAGGTCGCCGAGGTGGCGCGTCTCGACAGCCTGGGTTCGCAGGCGCTGGATGCGGCGGGTCCGCTGGTACAGTCGGGCCTGAGGGCCTTCGAGCTCAGGATCGAGGACGAAAAATGGCGCGGCCGGCTCTACCGTCTCGAACCGGCTCACGGCATCCGCTTCGAACTGTTGATGCTGGTACCGGAAAAGGAACTGTTCACCGAGGCCCTGGTGATGCGTCAGCAGTCCAGCCTCATTACCGGCATCATCCTGCTGCTGGCCCTGCCGCTGACCTGGTACCTGGCGCGGCAGATCGCAAGGCCGCTGCGTCAGCTGGCGCGTGAAGCGAACGCCATTCGGCGGCTCCAGTTCGACCGGCCCCTGGGGTTCTCGTCGATGATCCGCGAAATCGACGACCTCAGCCACAGCATGAGCGTCATGAAGGATACGCTCAACCGCTTCCTCGGCCTGGTTCGCTCGATATCGGAGGAGACCGAATTCAAGCCGTTGATCGAGCTGATCACCGACGAAACCATGAATGTCAGCCAGGCGGCCGGTGCCGCCATCTACCTGGTCAACGAGGATGAGACCCGCCTGGAACCGGTCAGCCTGAAAATCGCCGGCACCGCGGCCAGCCCGGGCATGCTCAGCGGCTGTGCACTGGCCTCGACCGGGTCTCTGGCGCGCTGCCTGCGGGAGGAGTCGAGCCTGCAGGAACAGGTCGATCACGCGAGCCATGATCACCCGATGCACCGCCTGCTCGAAGTGATGGACCGCAGCCGCTTCAGCGTCGTCGTCATCCCGCTGAAGAACCGCAAGCGCGAGCCGGTCGGTGTGCTCTGCCTGCTGTTTCCCGATATCGACAGCCGCCGCGAATCGGACCGGCTCGCCTTTATCGAAACCCTCTCGGGTTTTGCCTCGATCACCCTCGAGAGCCGCCAGCTGATTCGCATGGAAAAGGATCTGCTCGAGGCCTTTATCGAGCTGATCGCCGGCGCCATCGATGCCAAGTCGCCCCACACCGCCGGACACTGCCAGCGCGTGCCGGACCTGACCGAAATGCTCGCCCGCGCGGCCTGCGACAGCCAGGACCCGGCGTTCCGCGACTTCCGGCTCAGCGCCGAGCAGTGGGAGGAGCTGCATATCGCCAGCTGGCTGCACGACTGCGGCAAGGTCACGACGCCGGAATATATCGTCGACAAGGCCACCAAGCTGGAAACCCTCTACGACCGCATCCACGAAATCCGCACCCGCTTCGAAGTGCTCAAGCGCGATGCCGAAATCCGCTACTGGCAGGCGCTCCACGCCGGCGGCGACGAGACCGAACTGCGCCGGCGCCTGGAGCGGGAACAGGCCGAGCTGGACGAGGAATTCCGCTTCGTCGCCGACTGCAACCTCGGCGGCGAATATATGAAACCCGAGGATCAGGCCCGGTTGCGCGCCATCGCCGGGCGGACCTGGCTGCGCACCCTCGACGACAGCCTGGGTCTCTCCTGGGAGGAGCGCCAGCGCCGCCCCGACCCGCCACCCGGGTTGCCGGTCGAAGAGCCGCTGCTGGCCGACAAGCCCGCCCATATCGTGCCCCGGACCGAGAACGACCGTATCGCGCAGGACAACCCCTGGGGTTCCGGCTCGAGACGCCGGAGCATCTCTACAACCGGGGCGAACTCTACAACCTGCAGATCAGGGCCGGTACCCTGACCCCCGAGGAGCGTTACAAGATCAACGACCATATCGTCCAGACCATCATCATGCTGGACAAACTGCCCTATCCGCGGCATCTGCGCCGCGTGCCCGAGATCGCCGGCGGCCACCACGAACGCATGGACGGTACCGGTTATCCGAAACGGCTGCGGGCCGAGGAAATGTCAATGCGGGCCCGCATGATGGCGATCGCCGATGTCTTCGAGGCCCTGACCGCCGCCGACCGCCCATACAAGGAGGCCAAGACACTGAGCGAGTCGCTGCGAATCATGGCGAAGATGCGCGACGGCGGACACCTGGACCCCGACCTGCTGCGCCTGTTCCTCGAAAGCGGTGTCTACCTGCAATATGCCCGGCGCTACCTGGCCCCGGAGCAGATCGACGATATCGATATCCGAGATTACCTCGGCGAGACGATAAGCTGATAGTTAAGCGCGCCGATACCTCGAAAGACAACGGTGCGGTGCGCTGCGTTTACCAGCCCCCTACAACTCAACCGACCCAAAGCCCTACGGAATACGATCGATCAACGGCGGATCTCGAAACCGCTCAGGTCCGGGTCCGGCGGCCGGGGTTCGGCACGCAGATCGCTGACCTTGGCCGCCGGCGGCCCTCTTCCAGCCAGCGCTGCATGCGCGCGACAGCCTCGGCTTCGCCCTGAATCCAGGCCGCGACCGTACCGTCCGAGCAATTGCACACCCAGCCCTGCAAGCCTTCCAGCAACGCCTGCTGGCGGGTGTAGTGTCGAAACGAAACCCCCTGCACCCGGCCCGACAACCGTACTTCGACTGCAATCGTCGTCATCCGTCTCCTCCTTTTCCGGCCGCCGACAGCGGCTGCTGAGTGCCCGCGTCCTCTTCGAACAGCTGCTGCAGCGGAACATCGAGCTGTCGGCTACGCTGGTGCGAGAGTGCCTGCAGGCGCAGATCCAGCCGTCGCTGCCACGGGCAGATGGCCTCCTGGGCCGAAGGCTCCGGCAGCGGCCAGGGCAGAGTTGCGGCCAGCTCCAGCAGGCTGTAGCGCGACAGGTCGCGACAGAGCAGAAAATCCCCCTGCTCGTTGCGCTGGATGATGCCCCCGTCGCTCAACAGCTGCTGATAAAGGTCCCAGCGGCCCTGGTCGAGTCCGATCACCTCCTGCAGCAAAACCCCGTCGGACAGGGAGCGGCCCTCCCGCTGCGCCTGCCAGAGCCGGTGCAGCACCGCCACCACCGTCAGCAGATGGGAGGCCTCGCGTTGCCGGCGCACCGGCTGGTAGACGCTGAGCGCCCGCGTCAGCTCGGCGCCAAGCAGAATGATCACCCAGGAAATATAGATCCAGAGCAGGAACAGGGGCACCGCGGCGAAGGCGCCGTAGATCAGCTGATAGGACGGCGACTGTGTGACAAAGAGGGCGAAGCCGCGCTTGGCCGTCTCGAACAGCAGGGCCACCACCAGGCCGCCGATCAGGGCGTTGCGCAACGGCACCCGGCAGTTGGGTACCGCCGCATAGAGCAGCGTGAATGCCGCGGTCGACAGCAGCAGTGGCAACAGCGACAACACCGTCGTTCGACCGACAATGTCGGTGGCACTGCTGATCAGCGGCAACGTGGCGATATAGGAGCTGAGCACCAGACCGAGGCCGATCAGTACCGGCCCCAGGCTGAGCACGGCCCAGTACAGCAGAAAGCTCGACATGCCCTTGCGCGGCTTCGAGACGCGCCAGATCCGATTGAAGGCCGCCTCGATGTTTTTCATCATCATGATCGAGGTCACGGCCAGAAAGGCGATACCGACGCCGGTCAGCTTGCGGGCCTGGGAGGTGAAATTCGCGAGATAGTCCTGCACCGCGGCACCGGTGGCGGGTACGAAATTCTCGAACACCCAGCCCTGCACCTGGTCGCCGAGCCCCTGAAAGGACGGCACCGCCGCCAGCATCGAATAGGACACCGTCATCAGCGGCACCACCGCGAACAGGGTGGTATAGGTGAGAGCCGACGCGTTCAAAATGCCCTGGTTGGCAATGAACTGCTCGACCAGGTAGCGAAGAAAACGCAGCGGCCGGCTCTGCAACAGCGGGTTCATGGTGAAGTCCTTTTGCATCAATTGTTTGCCATATACAATAGGCGCCGCCAACACAGCAACGGGAAGCGCCATGAGTCAAGTTACCCTCTATCATAACCCACGCTGCTCGAAGTCCCGAGAAACCCTGCAGCTTCTGAAGGACAAGGGCATCGAACCGCAGGTACGCGAATATCTCAAGGATGTCCCGGACGCCGCCGAGCTCAAGGCCGTACTGACGGCGCTGGGGATCGACGCCCGCGCACTGCTGCGCACCAAGGAAGCGGAATACAGGGAGCTGGGACTCGACGACGACAGCCTGACGGACGACCAGATCATCGCCGGCATGATCCGGTGCCCGAAACTGATCGAGCGACCGATCGTCATCCGTGACGGCCAGGCCCGCATCGGACGCCCGCCCGAGTCGGTCATGGAGATTCTCTGAGGTGACGCAAGCCAACACCGGCCGGCCCTATGTGCTGGTGCTCTACTACAGCCGCAACGGCGCGACCCGCACCATGGCGCAACACATCGCCCGTGGCGCCGAGCAGGCCGGCATCGAGGCGCGACTGCGCACCGTGGCGGCGGTCTCGACGGTCTGCGAGGCCAGCGCCGACAGCATTCCCGCCGACGGCGACCTCTACTGCAGCGAAGCGGACCGGCCAACTGCGCCGGTCTGGCCCTGGGCAGTCCGACCCGCTTCGGCAACATGGCCGCGCCGCTGAAGTACTTTCTCGACGGTACCAGTTCGCTGTGGCTGTCCGGTGCCCTGATCGGCAAGCCCGCCGCGGTATTCAGCGCCTCGTCCAGCCTTCACGGCGGCCAGGAAAGCACGCTGCTGACCATGATGCTGCCGCTGCTGCACCACGGCATGCTGATCACCGGCCTGCCCTACAGCGAGCAGGATCTGCTGACGACGGACAGCGGCGGCACCCCTACGGCCCGACCCACGTAGCCGGCCACCAGCCGGGACGGCAGGTCGACAGTACCGAAATCAAGCTCTGTCAGGCCCAGGGACGCCGACTGGGCGAACTGGCCCTGAAGCTGCTGCCCCGGAGTACCCGATGACCGCCACCGACCACCTGCAACAACTCAAAACCCGGGTGCGGCTTGCGCGCCTTCTCACGCTGACCAGCTACGCCGCCCTGATGGCGCTGCTGAGCGCCTGGTTCCTGGTGCTGGCGCCGGCCCCGGGCGACCGTCCCTGGGTGGTCTGGCTCTGGCATCTCGCACCGCTGCTGGCCTTCGCACCCTCAATTCTGAAGGGACGCCCCCGCGCCCATGCCTGGCTCTGCTTCGTGCTACTGCTGCTCTTTATCGAGGCCGTGCTGGCCGCAACGCATCCGGCCACCTTCGGCCTTGGCCTGGCCTACTGCCTGCTGGTCGGACTGCTGTTCGTTGCCGCCATGTACTATGCCCGCTGGAAAGGCCAGCTGTTGCGTCTGGGGAACGGCAGCTGATGTTCGACCCGCGTTCGGTACGGGGCGATTTCCCGATACTGGCGAGTCGGGTCAATGGCGCGCCGCTGATTTACTTCGACAACGCCGCCACGACCCAGAAGCCCGAAGCCGTGATCAATGCGGTCGCGGACTACTATCGGCGGGACAATGCCAACGTACACCGTGCCGCCCATACCCTGAGCGGCCGCGCGACCGCCGCCTTCGAACAGGCACGCGAACAGGTGGCGGCCTTTATCAACGCCGCCAGTCCGAGGGAGATTGTCTGGACCCGCGGCGCCACCGAGGCGATCAACCTGGTCGCCCAGAGCTATGGCCTGTCAGCGCTCGCCCGCGGCGACCTTATCCTCGTCAGCACCCTCGAGCACCATGCCAACATCGTCCCCTGGCAGATGCTGGCGGAACGGACCGGGGTCCGCATCGAGCCGATTCCGCTGCTCGACGATGGCACCCTGGACCAGGACGCCTATCGCCGTCTGCTCGAGCGCCAGCCCGCGCTCGTCGCGCTGACACAGGCCTCCAACGCCCTCGGCACCCTGAACCCGGTCTCCGAGATGGCCCGCCGGCGCGCGCCGCCGGCGCGAAAATCCTCGTCGACGGTGCCCAGTCGACCCCCCATCTGGCGATCGACGTCCAGGCGCTGGAGTGCGACTTCTTCGTCTTTTCCGGCCACAAGCTGTTCGGCCCGACCGGCATCGGCGTGCTCTGGGCGCGCGAAAGGCTGCTCGAGACGATGCCGCCCTGGCAGGGCGGCGGCGAAATGATCGAAAAGGTCAGCTTCAGCGGCACCCGCTACGGCGCCCTGCCGTTCAAGTTCGAGGCCGGCACCCCCAATATCGCCGGCGTCATCGGCCTGGCCGCCGCGATCCGCTACCTGCAGCAGTTCGACCGCGCCACGCTCGAGGCCCATGAGCTGCACCTGCTGCGGCATACGATCGAACGGTGCCGCGAGATACCCGGCTTTCGGCTGATCGGCGAGGCCGAGCGGCGCGTCAGCCTGATGTCCTTTCAGATCGAGGGGCTGCACCAGCAGGATCTCGGTCTGCTGCTGGACCAGCACGGCATAGCGGTACGTGCCGGTCATCACTGCGCCATGCCACTGATGGAGCGCCTCGGCCTGCCCGGCACGCTGCGTGCTTCCTTCGCCTTCTACAACAGCCTCGAGGAGGTCGAATCCTTCGCCCGCTGTCTGGACAGGATCGTCGCCGAACAGCGCCATGAAGGCGTGCATATCAGGGGCACCGAAGTGACGGCATACGACAGCTGCGAAGCGCTGGAGCAACTCGAGGCCTGCCACGGCTGGCAGGAGCGCTACCGGCAGATAATGCTGCTGGGCAAGCAACTGACACCGATGCCGCCACAGCTGAAGGTCGAACCAAACCGCCTGCACGGCTGCGAAAGCCGGGTCTGGCTGCATGTGGAGGCGCAGCCGAACGGCCGCCTCAGGCTGCAGATGGATGCCGATGCCCGGGTGATTCGCGGTTTGATAGCCCTGGTGCTCGCCGCCTATGACGGCAAGCCCCCGAACAGATCCTGACATTCGATCTCGACGCCTGGTTCGAGCGCCTCGACCTGATGCGCCACCTGGGTCCTTCCCGCGGCAACGGCCTGCGCGCCATCGTCGACGCGGTAAGGGCCGAGGCCGAAACCCGCCTATGAACCTCGATAATCTGCGTTATTTTGTTCGCATCGTCGAAGCCAACAGTTTCACGGCCGCCGCCGAACGGCTCGGCACTCAGAAATCCACCCTGAGCCGGCGCATCTCGCAGCTCGAGGACGAACTCGGCATCCGCCTGCTGCAACGCACGACCCGCAAACTGCACCTGACACCGGACGGTGAAGAGCTGTTCGAGCGCTGTCGCGGCCTGATCGACGACCTCGAGGACGCCCGCCACAGCCTCAGCGCCGCACAACCCGAGCCCCAGGGTCGCCTGCGCCTGACCATGCCGACGGAACTGGCACTGGCGATGCTCGACGATATCATGGCGTCCTATCTCGAGCAGTATCCCGAGGATCCAGCTCGAGGTCGAGCTGACCTCCCGGGTCATCGACCTTGTCGAGGAGGGCATCGATCTCGCCATCCGCGTCGGCGTGCTGGAAGACTCGAGCCTGGTCGCCCGGCCGATTGCCCATGTAGCCCGCGGACTCTATGCCGCACCCGAGTATCTCGTGCAGGCGCCGGCGCTGGAAACGCCCGCCGACCTCCAGGCCCACCGCTATCTCGGTCTGCTGCACCGGCATGACCCGCTGAGCTTCGAGAACTGGAGCGCGCCGACGCCGCAGCCCGCCGAGACGCCGTTGAGAACCAACAGTCTGAACTTCATGCGCCACATGGCCGGTCGCGGTTTCGGTATTGTCCGCCTGCCGCGCTTCTACGCCGAGCCGCTGATCGAGACAGGACGCCTGCGACCGGTACTGTCCGACTACCCGGTGCCCAGCGTCGCCCTCAGCGCGCTCTACCCCAGCCGCCGCCACCTCAACCAGCGCACGCGCCTCTTTGTCGACCACCTGATCCGCGAACTCCAGGACCACCCCTGGGCCAGCCGCGGCCTGATTCGTCTGCCGGGCTGAACCGATTGCGGCATCTGCGCCTCTAATCTTCACTTTGCGACTACACTGAAATGATGTCTATGCTGCAAAGCAGCAAAAAGGGCCACGCCGGGTGCAGGTAACTTCCTGTCCCCGGTCTCCCCGAAGCCGGCGCGGAGACCGCTAGATGGAAAGGTCGATCATTCGCTTCATACTGCGCTACAGCCTGCCTCAGCAGATAAAGCTGTTGATACTGACCTTCTGCTCCTTTCCGATACTCTACGTCTCCCTCGAACTGCCCAAGATCATCATCAACGACGCCATCGGTGACGCCAGCAGCCCCAAGAACGTGCTCGGCACGGTGCTGGAGCCGGTGCCCTACCTGCTGGCGCTGTGCGGTTTCCTGCTGACGATGATCGTCGTCAACGGCGTCTTCAAGATGCGCATCAACACCTTCAAGGGGATCGTCGGCGAGCGCCTGGTACGCCGACTGCGCTACCAGTTGATCGACCGCATTCTGCGTTTTCAACCGCGGCGTTTTCAGATGATCAGCCAGGGCGAGCTGATTTCGACGGTCACCGCCGAGACCGAGCCGCTGGCCGGCTTTATCGGCGACAGCATCGCCCTGCCCGCCTTTCAGGGCGGCACCATGCTGACGATCCTGCTGTTCATGTTCATGCAGGACCCGATACTGGGACTGGCATCGGTCATTCTGATACCGGTCCAGATCGCCGTGATTCCGCGCCTGCAGCGCAAGATCAACCTGCTCAAGAAGGAGCGCGTCCGCACCGTACGTCACCTGTCGGAACGCATCGGCGAGAATGTCGACGGCGCCCTGGAGATCCGCCTGCATGGCACCCGCGCGTACCATCTGGCGGAATTCTCCAAGATCCTCGGCGAGCTGTTCCGCATCCGTCTGGATATCTACAAGAAAAAGTTCTTCATGAAGTTTCTCAACAACTTCATCAACCAGTTGACGCCACTGATGTTCTATTCCATCGGCGGTGTTCTGGCGATTCAGGGCGACCTCACGGTCGGCGCCCTGGTCGCGGCGGTGGCGGCCCACAAAGACCTCACCGCCCCCTGGAAGGAGCTGCTCGATTATTACCAGCAGTACCAGGACTCGCTGATCAAGTACGAGCAGATACTGGAGCAGTTCCATGACGACGACCTGATGCCCTACGTGCCGGCCGGGCCCGACAGCCCGGAGCACCTCGACAACCGTCTGCGCTTCGATCAGGTTTCGGTCGGCGATGACCTGGGCAATCGCATGATTCGCAGTATCTCGCTGGAGATCCCGCCAGGGGCGGCCGTGGCGATCCGCTGCGACGATGCCTCCCATCTGCGGGCCCTGGCCCGCACCCTGATCCGGTTGCAACCGGTCGAAAGCGGCCAGTTGCTGATCGGCGACCGGCCGCTGGAGGAGCTGCCCACCGACCTGCTGGCACGGGAGCTGACCTATGTCGGCCCCGATGCCTTCCTGTTTTCCGGCAATATGCTGCAGAACATCAACTACAGCATGCGTCTGAAGCCGCCCCGCGAGGACCCGCACAGATCGACGCGCAGCGCCGCTGGGAGATCCGTGAGGCGAAAGCCTCGGGCAACAGCACCGATCGCTTCGATGGCATCTGGACCGATTTTTCCCTGGCCCATGCCGAGAACTGGCAGGACATGCGGCACTGGCTCTATGAAGGGCTGCAGGTGGTGGGCGCCGACGACCTGATCTACCGCGTCGGCCTCGACGTCAAATACGATCCCGCGGCCCGGCCTGCGGAGCTGTCCAACGGACTGCTCAGGGTACGCCAGCAGCTCAGAGAACGGTTGCCGGAAGCCGGACTGGACGGGCTGATCGAACATTTCGACCCTGAGCGCTTCAACCGCGGCCTGTCGGTGGCCCAGAACCTGGGGTTCGGCTTCCCCTGCCCGCCGGTCGCCACCGCTGCCGCCATGGCCGCCCATCCGCTGATGAACGACCTGCTGCAGCAGTTCGAACTCGAGGAGGCCTCGAGGCGCTGCGGCCAGCGCCTGGCCCGGCGACTGCGCGGCCTGCTGATCGAAGCGGGGCCGCTCGCCCCGCTGCCGGACGATTTCAGCGAATTCGACAACCGCGAGTTCAGACGCAAGCTGAGCGACCTGCTGCGCCAGGATCTCAGCCGCAGCGAAGAGGGGCTTCTGCTGTTGCGCGAACTCTTCCTTCGCATCGTGCCGCTGCGTCATGGCGGCGACCTGCTCGACGATGACGTTGTCGAACGGCTGATGGCTGCACGGGCGGTGGTGCTAACCCGCACCGACTGCCCGCTGTGCTCCAGTTTCGAGCATTTCGACGAACAGCGCATCAGCTCCGGACTGTCGGTCCGGGAGAACGTGGTCTTCGGCAAGATCGTCGGCACCGATCACCAGGCTCTGGAACGCCTGCAGAACCTGATTGACGACGTGATGCAGCAGGAGGACGCCGACTCCATGGTCATGGTACTGGCCTGTTTCACCCAGGTCGGCATTCGCGGTGCCGGGCTGCCGCTGATCGCCAAGCAGCGCATCCAGCTGCTGCGGGCCATCGTCAAGCATCCCCGAATCCTGATCATGCATGAAGCCCTGACCGCCATGAGCCTCGACGAGCGTACCCGGGTGGTTCAGCGCATCAGGAACCATCTGCCCGATCTGCTGCTGCTCTATCTCGACAAGGATCTGCCGTCTGGCGAAACCTTCGATGACCACTACGAGATTCACCACGAGCAGCTGCATCCTCTGGACAGTAGCAACGGGCTGCATCAGAGTCTGGCCAGCAGTAACCTCTAAGCCCCGGAGGCCGCTATACTTATCGCCGTAAGCAAGGAGCATGACGCATCGATGAATCCGCCAGTGCCATTCCAACAACCCTGCATCCGCCGCCCCGCAGGCCGGCGCCCGCGACAGCATGATTTTTTCACCGATCTGCTGACCGGGCTTGCCCTGTTGTTGCTGGCGATGCCGTTACACGCAGAGAGCCTCGAGATCGATGCTTTCTACGGTCACTATGCCGGTGTCGCCGACCAGATCGTCAAGCAGGAATCGGAACGGCGCCGCCTTACGGTGACGATAGAGCCCCAGGGCGACAACTTTCTCGTCGACTGGAGTACCCGTGTACGACGTGCCGACCAGTCGCTCAAAGACAACCACTACCGCGTGCTCTTTCGCAAGACCCGACGCGGAGCCGTCTACGCATCGGCGATGAGAATCAATGTGTTCGGCAAGCAGATCCCGATGGACCCGCTGGCCGGGGATCCCTTCGTCTGGGCCCGCATCCAGGATCGCACGCTGACGGTCTATGCGCTGATGATCACCGACGAGGGATCCTATGACATGCAGGTCTATGACCGTACCCTGCTGGAAAACGGCGATCTGGACCTGAGTTTCAGCCGCATACTCGATGGCGGCCTCCGCAAGGAGATCACGGCCCGGTTGCACCGCATTAGCGACTGAAGCCGAGCCGCGCGCCAGCCCTTGCGGTTCAATGACAGTGACAGGAGCCTCCATGGTCGACACGGCCGCCGCCTCCATCCTGATCGTCGACGACGATGCCGCGTTGCGCGAAATGGTGCGGGACTACCTGGGTCCACAGGGGTTCGAGATCCGCGAAGCGGCAAGTGCCGCCGATGGCCGCCTGCTGCTGCAGCAGCACCCGCCGCAGGTCGTGCTGCTCGATATCGGCATGCCGGGCGAAGACGGGCTCTCCCTGGCCCGCCATATCCGCGAACGTCTCGATATCGGCATCATCATCGTATCGGCCGCCAGCGACCCGGTCGACCGTATCATCGGCCTGGAGATCGGCGCCGACGACTATCTGGCCAAACCTTTCGACCCGCGCGAACTGCTGGCCCGGATTCGCAGCGTGCTACGCCGTTATGACCGTGCGACGCCACCGCCGGCCACGAAGGATCAGCCGGCGACCATAACGATAGGGCACTGCCGGCTGCAGCTGTCGTCGCAGCAACTGTTCGATCCCCAGGGCCAGGAACTGCCGCTGACCCAGATGGAGTTCGATCTGCTGCGGGTTCTGATCGAAAGGCCCAACCGTGTTCTGAGCCGCGAGAAGATCCTCAACCTGACCCAGAACCGGGACTGGGACCCGAACGACCGCAGCGTCGACATCCGCATCGCCCGCCTGCGACGCAAGATCGAACCAGACCCGGAGCATCCCCGCTGCATCCGCACCATCCGTGGCGGCGGCTACATGTTCGTGCCGAACCCCGATTGATCCCCGGAAAAATGGGCGGTATAGGCCGTAGGGTGTCCTGAGCGCAGCGAACGGCGCCGTTATCCGTTCGGTGCGGTGCGCTTCACTTCCCTGGCAATCGCGCCTGCATTGCCAGGATTCACGCGGGGCGGCCTTCCGCCATCCATGGCGATACCGCACCCTACATCGATTGATTTGTATCAGTACGGTATCAATTGTTTCGTTCGGTTTCAGCGCGCCGCTCCCCTTCGACCGGCTGATACACTGTATTGAGATCGCTCACGGGGGTGACATCAATGAACACCAGCCAAGAACAGCAGCTGCGCCTGGCCCTTCGCCATGCTGCCGACGCCGCGACCTGTCAGGGCGGCGAAGGCATCTTCCGTGAACTGGTGCGGGAACTCACGCTGGCGCTCGGCGTCGACCACGCCCTGATCGGCGTGCTGCTGCCCGGTAACAGCGACCGTGTCGAGGTCGTCGCCGGCTACAGCCAGGGCCACTTCGCCGACGGCTATCAGTACGACCTGGTCGGTACACCCTGCGAACAGGTGATCGGACAGCATTACCGTTTTTTCCCGCGCAACATGCGCCAGCTGTTCGAGGACCCGAGCCTGGTCGAGTTCGGCGTCGAGAGCTATGCCGCCATCCCGCTGTTCGACTCCCGCGGCGAGATTCTGGGCCTGATGGCCGCGATGCACGGAGAACCCCTCGAGGACGACGGCATGATCCAGGCGGTGTTGCGGATATTTTCGACCCGGGCGGCGCTGGAACTGGAACGCCAGCGTTACGAAAATGCCCAGCGCAGCTCCGAAGCGCGCTACCGCACGGTATTCGAAGCCGCACTCGACGCCATTGTCAGCATGGATGCCGAGGGCCGCATCCTGGACCTGAACCCGGCCGCCGAAACCTGTTTCGGCCACGACAAGGCCAGGGTGATCGGCCTGCCGCTGGCCGAGGTGCTGATACCACCGCGCTACCGTGCAGGGCACCGTGCCGGCCTCGCGCGCTTTCTCGACGGCGGCCAGGGCAACTACCTCGGTCGCCGGGTAGAGGTCATGGCGCTGGCCGCGGGAGGAGAGGAAATCCCGGTCGAACTCACCATCGAAGTCGCCCAGGATGCCGCAGGCGGCGACATCTTCATCGGCTACATGCGCGACATCCGCGACCGCATCCAGGCCGCCGAGACGGAACGGCGCCTGCAGTCCCAGTTGCGACAGGCCCAGAAGATGCAGGCCATCGGTCAGCTGACCGGTGGCATCGCCCACGACTTCAACAATATTCTCACGACGGTGCTGGGCTACATCCTGATGGCACAGGAGCAGGCGGCTCGCTACCAGGACCCGTTGCTGGACAAATACCTCGACCGGATCCAGGCTGCCAGCCAGCGCGCCGGCCACCAGATCCAACAGATGCTGACCTTCAGCCGCGGCCAGCAGGGCGAGCGGCGTCCGATTCAGCTCGCCGAACCGGTCTACGAGGCGCTGCGCATGCTCGATGCCGTCCTGCCGGCCGATATCCAGCTCAGCGAGACATTGGGCGCCCGCCTGCCCGCCGTACTGGCCGACCCGCTGCAGATCGAGCAGGTCCTGATGAACCTCTGCATCAATGCCCGCGACGCCCTCGACGGCAACGGCGAGATCCGGGTATCCCTCAGGACTCTGCACCTGCAGGACCAGGTCTGCGCCTCCTGCCACCGCTCCCTGGGCGGCGACTACGTCGAGCTGGAGGTCGCCGACAACGGCCCCGGCATCGAGCCCGAGGTGCAGGAGCGCATCTTCGAGCCCTTCTTCTCGACCAAGTCGACCGGTCAGGGCAGCGGCATGGGACTGGCGATGATCCACGGCATCGTTCACGAACACCATGGCCATGTGCTGCTCGACAGCCACCCCGGCGGCGGCGCTCGCTTTCGCATTCTGCTACCCCCTGCCGGCACCGCCTGCCCGACCGCACCGCCAGCGGAACGACGTCGAGCGGCAACCCGGTACCGCTGCAGGGACGTGTGCTGCTTGTCGACGATGAAGCCACCGTGGCAGAGTTCATGGCCGACCTGCTCAGCAGCTGGGGCCTCGAGGTCCATATCGCCTACGATGCCCGCCAGGCCCTCGAAAGCGTCGGGCAGGCCGGCGACGCATTCGACATCGTGATTACCGACCAGACCATGCCCGACCTGTCGGGCCTGGATCTGGCCGGGCAACTGATGATCCTTCAGCCATCGCTGCCGGTGATCCTCTATACGGGGTTCACCGAGGACGTCGACGAGGCCAGCTGGCGCAGCAACGGCATCAGTGCCTTTTTCCGCAAGCCGGTCGACACCGAGCGCCTGCGCCAGACGCTGACCGAGCTGCTGTGCTGCCGGGCCTGAAACGTCGGAAACGCCCGGCAACAAAAGCGCAACAAAAACCAACCACCGCGACATCCTCCCGATACGAAGCGCCTTTAGCCTTGTACTCGTCAACCCAACACAATAAGACGAGGAACGACACCATGAACGCCAACACCGACCGCTATGCCCGCTGCATCGATGCGTCCCGCCGCGTACGCTGGGAAATCGAAAAGGACCTGATACGCGGACGCCGGCTCGACGCGGGAATGAAGTATCTGCCGGATGGCCTCTCCTGCATCGAGGACCTGCCCTTTATGGACGAGTCCGACAGGCGCTTTTTCAGCCAGGTTCAGGGACGCACCTACGCCAATGTGTTCGGACTTGCAGAGCGCTTTATCTGTGCCAAGATCGTCGAACTGAGTCGCGACTATCTGCTCGATGACCAGGTCGCGCTGGAGGGGCTGATCCGCTTCAGCGACGAGGAGCTGAAGCACCAGGAGCTGTTCCGCCGTGTCGAGCAGATGGCGGCCGGACAGATGCCGGACGGGTATCGCTTCGTGCCGGATCCCAACGAGGTTGCCCGGGCGGTCCTCAGCAAAAGCAACTGGGCGGTGCTGGCCCTGACCTGCCATATCGAGCTGTTCACCCAGATGCACTACCGCCAGAGCATTGCCCCGGACGCCGGGTTGTCGCCGCTGTTCAAGGACCTGTTCCTCTATCACTGGAAGGAGGAGTCGCAGCACGCCGTCATGGACGAGATCGAATGGCGTCGCGAAGATGCCCGGCTCGGCGACGACGAACGTGACCGGGGCGTAGACGACCTGATAGCGCTGGTCGGCGCCCTGGACGCCATCGTCTGCGGCCAGGCGTCAGCCGATACGGGCTACTTCGTCGCCCAGGCTGCGCAACGCTACGACGCCGGACAGCAGGCAGCGATCGAACGGACGTTCATGAAAGCGTATCGCTGGCAGTTTATCGTCTCGGGCGTGGAGCATCCCCACTTCGCCCGCGTGCTGAACGAACTCTGCAGCCCGACCCAGATGGCACGCATCGGACAGGCACTGGCCCCTGTCATGAGCGCCGCCAGGAACGCCCAGGCGGCCTGATACAAGGCGCGGCCGGTGGCGAGCGCCGGCCGCGCAGGACTCCGGAGACCTGTCATGAATTGCCTGACAAGACTGATCAAGCGCCTGCGCCTCCCGTTGCACGAGCCTGTCGCGAACAGGCCCGACCTGCACACGCTCGAGGATATCGGTATCGACCCGATGGGCACGGAACTGATGCGGGACCTGCATCTCTGGCGCGATCTTGCCGCCTGATGCCCTCCGGGCGCCGGGCTCCCGCTCAAGGCCCGGCGCCTCTACGCATACGCAACATGAAAAGCCCGGCATGAATTTCAAAAAGGTGAATCATATTGCGCTTCTGGAACAGACATACTGCCCTTAAAAGCCCCAGAAAGCCGCGTCATTTGATTTTATTATCAGCCTTTTCAATAGCCTATAGCTTGATAGGGGCAACAACTGCCGGCTGCGGCACTCGCCACAGATAGTTAAATATTATTCACCTTTAAGACAAGAAAGGATCATTTGCTGCAGGCGCGTAATAGACGTAATCTGGCAACGTCGAGAAACGAAAGAGAACGGACCCGATGCCGGCCCGACCGCCGGACGGATCCCAAGAAGGAGCAACCAGGATGAACAACCTTTACGACTATTACAGCGCCCACCTGCATTCACCGGTCAACGTGCCGAACAGTCGCCGCGAAACCGAAATCGAATACATCTTCCGTGTCGCACGGGAAAAAGCCGAAGCAGAGAAAGCCGAGCGTCGCCGCGAGCAGCTTGCCCGCTTCAAGCGTTATGCCGTATCGCTGCTGAAAAGCTTCGGCGTCAAGCGTACCCCCAGCCTGCACTCCCTGTTCGGGCACTGATCGTGGCCGGCTGCAACCGGGGCCGGACGGGCCTGATGAAGACCGTCCGGTAACCGGCAGCCTCCTTCCCCACGAACCCGCCCGTCAAACGGCATCCAACACCTCAGCCGAACTGCTTCCAGAGATAGCTCAGCGCCATCAGCAGGCACATGCCCACCACCATCGGCCGGATGATCCGCGCCCCGTGGCGAATCATCGTATGACTGCCGATCAACGCACCGATCACCTGCCCCAGCACCATCACCGCCCCGACACTCCAGATCACCTTGCCCCCGGCAATGAAGACCACCAGCGATGCGACATTGGACGCGAAATTCAGCACCTTGGCGACAGCCGTCGCGCCGATAAGGTTGCGGCCGCGGAACCACAGCTTGCTGAAAGCGAAGAAAGATCCGGTTCCGGGTCCGAGAAAGCCATCGTAGAAGCCGATCAGCGGCACCACGGTAATGCCATAACGGCGCCGGCTGATGCGCGCCCGGGTTTCTTCCATGCCGGCCGCCGGGGCCAGTAAAAAATAGAGCGCTATCAGCACCAGCACCAGCGGGATCAGCACCTCGAGGATACCCGGATCGGTGAACTGTACCAGCAAGGTGCCGGCCGCCGACCCCAGCAGACTGGCGACGAACAGCCAGCGGACATCGCGAAAGCGCACGACTCTGCGGCGCAACATCGTCAGCGCCGCCGTCAGGGTACCGAACGAGCTTTGCATCTTGTTGGTCGCCAGCGCCGAGACCGGGGGCAACTGGGCCAGTAGCAGCGTCGGCAGGGTCAGCAGGCCGCCCCCGCCGGCAATGGTATCGATAAAGCCTGCGAGCAGCGCGACGCAGAACAGCAGCGCCAGCAGCTCGGCCGAAAGTCCTATGTCCATATATCGAGGGTTCAGGGTCTAAAGGGGATTGTCGCCGCGCGACTCTACTCCAGGGCGCGGCATAAAAACAGATCCACGGGATTACTGGTCACTGGTCACATTCAACTCGATCAGTCCGCCAATGCGACGGTTTTCTTGCGGGAGCGGCGACGGGTGCCGCCTGTTTTACCGCGCCCCGTCGCTGCGCCCGTGGACGACTTGCGGCCGCCGGACGCACGCCGTCTCTTGCCCGGCGCGGCGGTGACGCCCTGCAGTCCCTGCGGCAGTGACCGGCAGGCCCGTTCCACCAGCCCCTGCAACGCCGCGACGAGCTCGCCCATGAACTGGCCATAGCTCGCCTCCCGCTGGCAGATCCCATCGAGGCTGGCTTCCCAGCGGGCGGTCATGTCGGGCAACGTCGCCTGTTCCGGCAGACTGTCGATCAACCCGCGACCGGCGGCGGTGGCGCGAATCGCCTTGCCCTGACGCTCGAGGAAACCGCGCCGGAACAGCAGTTCGATGATCCCGGCCCGGGTCGCCTCGGTACCCAGGCCGTCGGTATCCTTGAGAATGCGCCGGACCTCGGCATCCTCTACAAAGCGGGCGATACCGGTCATCGCCGCCAGCAGGGTCGCATCGGTGAAGGGCTTGGGCGGCTGCGTCATTTTCTCGAGCAACTCGCCGCGCTCGCACTGCAGCACCTGACCGGCCTCGAGCGCCGGCAGCAGTTGCTGCGCTTCCCTGTCGTCGTCCTGGCCCTGGCGCCCGAACAGGGTTTTCCAGCCCGGCTCGATCACCTGGCGCGCCTGGGTGCGGAAGCGTCCACCGGCGATCTCGATCTCGACCCGGGTTTCGTAGTACTCGTGGTCCGGCAGGAACTGCACCAGATACTGGCGCGCGATCAATTCGTAGAGCTGGCGCTCGGTCTGCGACAGCCGGCCTGTGTCGGTCTTCTTCTCGGTCGGTATGATCGCGTGGTGGGCATCGACCTTGGCGTCGTTCCAGGCCTTGCTGCGCCGACTGCTGTCACAGAGCGCCAGCGCCTGGGCAAAAGCGTCGGTATTCTCGCCGATGGCCCGCAGCACCCGCGGTGCCTGACCATGGTGCTCCGCCGGCAGATGCCGGCTGTCGGAGCGCGGATAGGTGATCAGCTTGTGCCGCTCGTAAAGGCTCTGGGCGCTGTCGAGTACCGCCTGGGCGCTAAGCCCGTAACGTTTGGCCGCATCGATCTGCAGGTTCGACAGGTTATAGGGCAGCGGCGGCGCCTGGCGTTTGCGCTTCCTCTCGACCGACAGCACCGTCGCCGGCTGGCCGGTGATGCGATCGACCACGTTCTGTGCCAGCTTGCGCGACAGCACCCGCCCCTCCTCGTCCTGGTAGGGCCGGCAGGCCTCGCTGGGCTGCCACTTGGCATGAAAGGCCTCGTTGCGCTCGGTCAGCAGATGGGCCAGTACCTCGTAAAAGGGCTTGGGCACGAACGCCTCGATGGCGCGGTCGCGCCGCACCACCAGCCCCAGCACCGGGGTCTGCACACGGCCCACCGAAAGCACCCCGTCATAACCGACCTTGCGCCCCTGAATGGTATAGGCGCGGGTCAGATTGATACCGTAAAGCCAGTCGGCGCGGGAGCGGGCCAGGGCGGAGGTGGCCAGGGGTACGAATTCGCGGTTGGGCCGCAGCCGCTCCAGCGCCCGGCGCACCGCCGGCGCATTGAGGTCGCTGATCAGGCAACGCTGCACGCCGTCCCGTTTCACCCCTTGACGCCGAGGTAATCGATCACCTCGTCGACCAGCAACTGCCCCTCCCGGTCGGGATCGCCCGCATGCACCAGCTGGTCCGCCTCCTTCACCAGCCTGCGCAATACGCTGAGCTGTTTGCGTGTCTTCGGCTTGGGCACCAGTTGCCACTGCCCGGGCAGTATCGGCAGATGTTCGAGTCGCCACTGCTTGAAGGCGGGATCGTAGGCATCGGGCTCGGCCTGTTCCAGCAGATGACCGATACACCAGCTGACGGTGTCGCCATTGGCCGCCCTGATAAAGCCCTCCCCTTCTGATGGGGTTTGGGCAGCACATCGGCAATGGCGCGCCCGAGGCTGGGCTTTTCGGCGATAAATAAGCGCATGGTCGTGAGTCGTGAGTCGTGAGTCGTGAGTCGTGAGTCGTGAGTCGTGAGTCGTGAGTCGTGAGTCGTGATCAGCGAATCGAATACTGTATATCCATACATACAATGTAATGGGATCACGCCAGGGATACCACCCCATTTCTATAACTACAAACCCTAAATATTGTTCTTTCTATAACTATTTTCATCAACTCCATAGTCAAAGAATATTTAGTGATCGGCAACAGGGTCCGTATAATGCCGGCCTTCCCGCCCCATGCAGGCCTCATCACCGCCTACGGGCCACCGGGGACCAGATGGCGCTTCACAAGAGCGCCTTTCGTTTAGCCGTCGCCTATCCGGCGACCCGTTTTCATGGAGACAAGCGATGCAACCCAGAGCAATCGCCCTGTTGCCGATGCTGCTGTTTCTTGCCCTCTTTATCGGCAGCGGCCTCTATTACCAGTCCCGGGACGTCGAGTTCGCCTTCTACCAGATCTCGGCGCCGGTCGCGATCCTGCCGGCCATCGTGCTGGCGCTGGCGCTCGGCAGCGGCGCGCTGAGCAAACGCATCGAGACCTTCATCGCAGGCGTCGGCGACAACACCATCATCACCATGTGCCTGATCTACCTGCTGGCCGGCGCCTTCGCCAGCGTCGCCAAGGCGGTCGGCGGCGTCGATGCGACGGTCAGCTTCGGCCTCAGCGTGATTCCGGAATCCCTGGTATTGCCGGGGCTGTTCGTCATCACCGCTTTCGTCGCCACCTCGATGGGCACCTCGATGGGTACCATCGCGGCCATCGCGCCGGTCGCCGTGGGCCTGTCCGAGGCCACCGATCTGTCGCTGGCACTCAGCGTCGGCACCGTCATCGGCGGCGCCATGTTCGGCGACAACCTCTCGATCATCTCCGACACCACCATCGCCGCGACCCGCTCCCAGGGCTGCGCGATGCGCGACAAGTTCCGCCTCAACCTGGTTATCGCGCTGCCGGCGGCCGCCATTACGCTGGTGCTGCTGTTCATACTCGGCGACAGCGGCCCTATCGCCGAGCCGGGCGATTACGAGCTGATCAGGGTGCTGCCCTATGTCGCTGTCCTGGTACTGGCGGTTGCCGGGCTCAATGTGATGCTGGTGCTTTTTACCGGCATTGTGCTGGCGGGACTGGTGGGCCTGCTGAGCGTGGCGGACTACAGCATCGCCCAGCTGTCGAAGGATATCTATGCCGGTTATACCGGGATGCAGGAGATCCTGATCCTGTCGCTGCTGATCGGCGGACTCGGCGCCCTGATGAAACGGCAGGGCGGGCTTGAGTTCCTGTCCCGCGCCATCGACCGCCTGACCCGCGGCAGCAGCGAGCGCCGCAGCGGCGAAGCCAGCATTGCCGCCTCGGTGGCGCTGACCAACCTCTGCACCGCCAACAACACGGTCGCGATCATCATCAGCGGCAGTCTGGCCAGGGATATCGCCAGTCGCCATGGCGTCGACCCGCGCCGCAGCGCCAGCCTCATGGATATCTTCTCCTGCGTGATCCAGGGCATACTGCCCTATGGCGCCCAGATGCTGCTGGCCGGCTCGATCGCCGCGCTGTCGCCGCTGGAGCTGATCGGCTCGACCTACTACTGCTGGCTGCTGGGTGTGGTTGGGATCTTTGCGATTATCACCGGCATTCCGAAACTTGGAGAAAGACCGGCTGCCCGGCTTGCAGGTAGCGAGATCTGAGCATTCGGGTGGGTCTTGGGTGACGGGTTACGCGCCACCTGGACGTATTCAGACTCGGCAAGGTTAAACGCTGTTCGTCGGCTGCCGAATAGATGTAGGGTGGCGTTAGCGGCGCACCGGCAGCGGAATAAACGTTGTCCTACTTCGCTTGGGCGCCGCGACACCCACCATGCTGGGCGCAGCCCAGCTTGGCTTCGCGCATGGAAACTCTCAGCCCTGCTCCTCCACCCAGCGCAGCAACTGCGGATAGAAACGCAGAAAGCAGGTCTCCAGTGCATCGTAGCGCGCCACCACTTCCTCGCCGGCGCCGTACAGCGCCGTACGGCGGCTCAGGCGCGATGCGATGGCATCGAGCGCCCGCGCCACGACCTCGAGTTCGCCGTAGCTGACCAGCCAATCGTATTCGCGCATCCGCTCGAAACGCAACCGGGCCGTTTCCGGCATCAGCGCGGCCTCGTCCCCGAGACGACGATAGACCCCGGCGACAAAGTTCGGCAACGCCCGCGCCTCGTAGCGGGACCAGTGACGCACGAGGAAATGATCGAAGGCGACATCGACGATGATGCCGGCGAAGCGGCGCCGCACCGGGCTCATCAGCCCGAGCGCCGCCAGCACGTCGGGATGACGGTCGGTATAGGCATCGATGCGCCGGTGCAGCCGGATCCCCGCCTCGACCGGCTGCGGCCAGGCATCGAGATCCCTCCCCGGACGAAATCGCCGAGATAGTTGCCGGTCAGTGAACTGCCTGCCCGGTCGGCAAGATGGAAATGGGCCAGGTAGTTCATCTGCAACGATCCGGCCGTGAATGATTAACAACCATGTTCGCACTTTAGCAGAGGCCGGCGACCGAAGCGACGAAGTTCCGCTGGTGCGGCGGCGAAGCCCGACCTTGCGGCCGGGCCTCCGGATCATTCGACCCTGACGTACCAGAGGCGCAGCTTGTCGTCCGGCGACTGCGGGATACTGACTTTTTCGCTCACCCCCAGGATAACGGCTGCTGATGCAGCGGAATCACGGCCACCTCGTCGCTGACGATGCCCAGAGCCTCGTTCATCAACGCCAACCGTTTGCCTTGGTCCAGCTCGCCCGCCACCTGCTCGGTAATCTCGTCGACCCGTGCATTGGAATACTGGCCAACATTCCAGATACCGAGTTTTTCGGTCTTCGTCGTCAGAAAAGCCGACAGCGCGCTGTAGCTGTCGAGCATCGGCAGGGTCGCCCAGCCCAGCATGTAGATGTCGGCATCGCCCTGCAGCACTTTCTCGAAATAGGTGGACTTGCCCTGGGCGTTGAGGCTGGCCTCGACACCAACCTTCGCCCACATGGAGACGATTGCCTGGCAGATCTCATCGTCATTCACGTAGTGATTGTTGGGGCAGTCCATCCCTACCCGGAAACCATCGGGATAACCCGCCTCTGCCAACAGCGCCCGGGCCGCCGCCGGGTCATAGGAATGACGCTGCCGCGCCGGATCGAATCCCGGTACTTCCGGCGCCACGACCAGCGTGGCATTGCGCGATTGACCACGCATGATTTTTTGCCTGATCAGATCGATGTTGATCGCCTGATAGAGCGCCTTGCGCACCCGCAGGTCGCTCATCGGGTTTCTGCCCTTGACGTCGGAATACAGCAATTCGTCCTGCCCCTGCCGCAGTCCAAGCAAAATGGTTCGCAGCGACGGCGACTGCATCGCTCTGACGCCGGCCATCGCCTCGATTCGGCTGATATCCTGCAGCGGCGCCGGGCGCATCAGGTCGATCTCGCCGGACAGCAGCGCCGCCACCCGGGTGGCGTCGGAGGCGATCGGGGTAAACACGATCTCGGTCAGGTTGTGCTTAGGGTTATCCCACCAGCCCGGATTGACCTCGAGGACCGTTTTCGCGTCGGGCTGGCGGCTTTTCAGCTTGAAGGGGCCGGTACCGTTGGCATGGGTCGTGGCATAGTTCTCCTCGCCCTGGTAGACATTGGCCGTTTTCAGCGCGTCGTGCTCGATCATCCACTCGTTGTCGAACAGGTAGACGTTGGTCAGGTAGTTGAGCAGCAACGGGTCGGGCTTCGACAGCACGATGTCCACCGTCAGGTCGTCGACCCTGCGGGCATCGACCACCGTCGGCACATTCACCTTGATTGGCGCGTCCAGAACACGTTTGATCGAGGCCACCACGTCGTCGGCATCGAATGGATTGCCGTTGTGGAAGGTCACACCGTCGCGCAGATGAAAGCGCCAGACGGTCGGCTCGACGGTCTCCCAGGCGGTCGCCAAAGCAGGCTCCAGTTCCAGCCGGTCGTTGTAGCGCACCAGCGGCTCATAGACGTGGTGCAGAAAGGCGATGGTACTGCTTTCGGTCACCGAATAGGCATCCAACGATGCAATATCGGACGACTCCGCTATGCGCAGGGTATTGGCCTTCGCCTGTGACGCCGCGGTCAAGCCGACGGCCAGGGACATTGCAACAGAAAGTATTGTCTTTCGCATTGTAATTTTTCTCGCTACTTCCGCTCTGTATTTCACTGAGACGACCGGAAACTCACCGTACGCCCAGTACCATCGCTAACAATCTCGCATTCAATTGTTAACATATGTATATACATTACGGTTAAAGAGACCGCCACTGTCAAGAAAAATATGTATCGGCACTCAACTTCTGCAGGCCCGCCCATGCATGCCAGCGGGGGCGGTGCTTTTGCATCGCCCTAAACAGATTGAATATCTTGTTTTATATCAATTATATAAGTGTTTTTTATTAAGTGGCGTCTTTATCAAAAGGCACAGAACAATGACGCTTTGACCAGCAACTGGCAGAACCTGAAATATATATTTATATATATACATTCAGACCAAGCAGACAGAATATCGCCACGCCTCCGCCAGATTTAAGGGACCTGATACCTACCCCGGTTCCCGGGCACCGGCATGAAGCGGTGCACGCAATGGATGCCTCAGGCGGTCCTGATCCTCGCCTCCCGGCAAGCCAGCCAATCCTCGTAACTCAGTTGAGGCAGTTCGAACTGGTGGCGGGTCGAGATGTAGACATCGGCATGCAGCCGCGAGATCGGGCAGTATTCCGGTGAACGCACACGCAACCGTTCGGCATCGATAAAACGATCCTGCACATGCATGGCCACCACCTCGCCGAACAGAATCGAACGGTTCGGATAGTCGACGCTGCGTTCGAGGCGACACTCGAAGGCAGCCGGTGCTTCCAGTATCCGCCCCGGTGCAACCTGAGTGCTGGCGGCACAGGTCAGGCCCGCAGCGTCGATCTCGTCGACGTCGGATGGAAATCCGATCGACGAGACGATCATCGCCTGCGCGATCGATTCGTCGACCATGTTGACGACGAACTCGCCGGTCTCGAGGATATTGCGGGTCGTATCCTTGGGTATCCCCCGGGCTTGTGCTGAATGCCAAGAATCAGCAGCGGTGGCTCGTCGCTGAATACATTGAAGAAGCTGATCGGCGCGGCGTTGTTGATGCCGTCAGCGCAGCGACTGGTGACCAGTGCGATCGGTCGCGGCACCACGAAGCTCACCAGCAATTTGTACTTCTCCTGCTTGCTCAGACCTGTGAAGTCGAACTCCATCATCTTTCTCCCGGCAGGTCGGATCCTGCTCGAACGACCGGTATGCCACCGGTTCTGAAACTGGGTATAACGCGCTCGCGAGGCAACAAGGACCCGCCGGCCAGCGACCGACGGGCCAATCCGCACCGGAGGCACAACGGAAACCTGGGGACCCTTCCCATTCACGCAGCGCAAGGGCCATTCGCCCGCGGAGCGGGCTCCCACACTCAAACCGACATCAGGGGACAGCGTCAGATACGCCCTTCCTCGACGCCATGGCAGGCCACCTGGCCGCCACCGTCCGTGGCGATCGTCGCCGGCCGCTCGGCCCTGCAGCGCTCATTGGCGTGGGGGCAGCGGGGGTGGAAGGTGCAACCGCTCGGCGGCGAGATCGGGCTCGGCACCTCGCCGCTCACCGGCGTGCGGGCACGCCCGCTCATCTCGAGATCCGGTATCGCATCGAGCAGCATGCGGGTATAGGGGTGACGGGGATTGCGCAACAACTCGGACGCGGGCGCCTGCTCGACCATCGCGCCGAGATACATCACCCCGACCCGGTCCGAGATATGGAACACCACCGCCAGATCATGGCTGATAAAGAGGTAGGTCAGCCGGTACTGGCGCTGCAGATCGCGCATCAGGTTGAGGATCTGCGCCTGCACCGAGACATCGAGTGCCGAGGTCGGCTCGTCGCAGACGATGAAATCCGGATTGCTGGCCAGGGCCCGGGCGATGGAGATGCGCTGGCGCTGACCGCCGCTGAATTCGTGCGGATACTTGTCGCCATCGGCCGGCATCAGGCCCACCTGGGTCAGCAGCTCCGCGACCCGCGCCTCGATCTCGGCGTCGTTCTTCAGCAGCTTGAACACCCGGATCGGTTCGGCGATGATCTTGCGCACCCGCCAGCGCGGGTTGAAGCTGGCATAGGGGTCCTGGAAAATCATCTGCATGCGGCTGCGCAGCGGCGCCATCTGCCTGCGATTGAGTGGCCCTATGTCGGTACCGGCAAACTCGATCGCGCCGGCACTGGGGGCATAAAGGCCGACCGCCAGACGCGCCGCGGTCGACTTGCCGCAACCGGACTCGCCCACGAGGCCAAAGGTCTCGCCCTTGTGAATCTCGAAATCGATGCCGTCGACCGCCTTGAGGTACTGTTTCGGTGCCCGCTCGAGAATGCGGTTGAGCAGCGGCGGCGAGACATCGAAATGCCGTTTAAGCCCACTGACCCGAAGAATCGGCGCCGCCTCGTCTCCATCCTCGACGGTCCTGATGTCCGCCTCGTTCAGAATCGCATTCATGATGCCACCCCCTGCTCGCATGCCGCGACATGCTTTTTTACGTTGTCTTCACCGCTGTTTTCCCGCGCCGGTTCCCGACGCCGCAAGGCCGCCTCGGCAAACAATTCGCCGGCGTCGGTATCCTGGGAGCGGCCCTCCCAGAGCCAGCAGGCCACCTGTCCGGCGCCGATGCCGTCCAGCGGCGGTTTTTCCTCGCGACACCTGGCCGTCGCATGAGGACAGCGGGGATTGAAGGCGCACCCCTGCGGGATGTGGCTCAGCCGCGGCATGGCGCCGTCGATCTGGGTCAGGTACTCGACCTCCTCACCGAGCTTCGGGATCGACCCCATCAGGCCGCGGGTATAGGGGTGGCGCGCGCGCTTGACGACATCCTGCACCGGGCCGATCTCCACCAGGCGGCCGGCGTACATCACCGCGACCCGGTCGCAGGTCTCGGCAATGACGCCCATATCGTGGGTCACCAGCATCACTGCCGAGCCGTGATCCCGGCACAGGCGCTGCAGCAGGCTGATGATCTGGGCCTGCACCGAGACATCCAGCGCCGTGGTCGGTTCGTCGGCAATCACCAGCTTCGGATTGACACAGAGTGCGAGCGCGATCACCACCCGCTGGCGCATGCCTCCGGAGAACTGGTGCGGATACTGGTCGATGCGCTGCTCCGGCGCCGGAATGCCGACCTCCTTGAGCATCTCGATCGCCCGGGCCCGCGCCTGTCGCGGCGTCAGGTCGGTATGGGTGCGGATGGTTTCGATCAGCTGCCGGCCCACCGTATAGAGCGGGTTGAGGCTGGTCAGCGGATCCTGGAAGATCGAACCGATCTGCTTGCCGCGCAAGCGGCGCATCGGCTCGGCCGCCAGGTTGTCGATGCGCTGGCCGTTGAAGCGGATCTCGCCGCCGGCGATCCGGCCCGGGCGCTCCAGCAGGCCGGTGATGGCGGTGCCGGTGAGCGACTTGCCGGCCCCCGACTCCCCCACCACGCCGAGGATCTCGCCGGCCCGGATATTCATCGAGACGCCATCAATGGCGGTCAGCACACCCCGGCGGGTCGGAAATTCGATCCGCAGATTGTCGACCTCGAGCAGCGATGCAGTCTTGTTATCGTTGTTATACATGCGAAATTCTCCTCAGCGCAGTTTCGGGTTCAGCGCATCGCGCAGCCAGTCACCCAGCAGGTTCACCGCCAGTACCAGCAGCGCCAGGGTGATGGACGGGAAGATAACGACCCACCAGATGCCGGAGAACAGGAACTCGTTGCCGATCCGGATCAGAGTGCCGAGCGAGGGTTCGGTCGGTGGCATGCCGACACCGAGGAACGACAGCATCGCTTCGGTCAGGATCGCGAGCCCGAGGTTGATGGTGGCGATGACCAGTACCGGACCCAGCACGTTGGGTAGCACATGGCGCACCATGATCAGCAGTGGATGCAGGCCGATCACCTGGGCGGCCTGGACGTACTCCTGGATTTCTCGACCATCGTCGAGCTGCGCACGGTACGGGCATACTGCACCCAGCTGGTCAGGGCAATCGCCAGGATCAGTACATAGATCGCCGCTTCGTTCATCACCTCCTGGGGCAGGAAGCTCAGCGCGATGCCGTTGATCAGCAGCGCCACCAGGATCGCCGGGAAGCTCAGGATCATGTCGGCGATGCGCATGATGAAGGCGTCGACCACCCCGCCCATGAAGCCGCTGAGCAGCCCCAGACCGACACCGAGAATCATCGCCACGACGACACCGGCAAACCCCACCACCAGCGACACGCGCAGGCCATAGAGCATCGACGACAGCACGTCGCGCCCCTGGCTGTCGGTGCCGAGCAGGAAGCGCCAGTCGCCCCCTCCATCCAGACCGGCGGCAGTTCGCTGTCCATCAGGCTCAGGGTCGCCACATCGAACGGATTGTGCGGTGCGATCCAGGGCGCGAACAGCGCCGCCAGCACCAGGACCAGCGTGACCAGGGCCGCCACGACCGTCAGACGGGAATGACGGAAACTGTAGAAGATGTCGCTGTCGAGAAAACGCCGCCAGTCGTCGGCTACACTCATCAGTCTTTGCATTTGCCTCGCCTCCTTAGTGAAGATTCACGGCGCCGCGATCGGCGCGCAGCCTGGGATCGAGGAGGAAATAGAGCATATCCACGACCATGTTGATCAGCACGAATATCAGCGACACCAGCAGCAGGTAGGCGGACATCACCGGGATATCGACGAAGCTGACCGCCTGGATGAACAGGAAGCCCATGCCCGGCCACTGGAATACCGTTTCGGTGATGATGGCGAAGGCGATCATGGCGCCCAGCTGCAGGCCGATAATGGTGATCACCGGCATCAGCGTATTCTTCAGCGCATGGCCGAAGTTGATGGCGCGGTTGCTGAGGCCCCGGGCCCGGGCAAAGCGGATGTAGTCGGTACGCAGCACCTCGAGCATCTCGGCCCGCACCAGCCGCATGATCAAAGTGACCTGGAAGAGACCGAGCATGATGCCGGGCAGGATCAGCGACTTCAGACCGCTTGCGGTCAGGAGCCCGGTGCTCCACCAGCCCAGCTGAACCACCTCGCCGCGGCCGAAGGACGGCAGCCAGTTCAGTGTCACCGAGAACACCAGTATCAGCAGAATGCCGGTGACGAACGTCGGCAGCGAAATGCCGATCAGCGACAGCGTCTGGAAGACATGACTGAGGAAACTGTGGGGTTTGAGTGCGCAATAGACACCCATGGGCACCCCGACCAGCAGCGATATCAGAAAGGCCACCGCCACCAGTTCGAGGGTCGCCGGCATCCGTTCGGCGATCAGATCCGAGACCGGACGCTGATTGCGATAGGAGATGCCGAAATCGCCCTGGGCGGTATTGGCGACGAATTTGGAAAACTGCACATAAAGGGGCGCGTTGAGCCCGAGGCTTTCGCGCAGCTGCGCCCGCTCTTCGTGCGACGCATCCTGCGGCAGCATGCCGGTGACGGGGTCGCCGACGAAACGGAACATGCTGAAGGCCAGCAGCGCAACGGCGAGCATCACCAGCACCGACTGGCCCAGACGACGGATCAGAAAACTGAGCATAATGGGGACTCCTTGCAGTGAGTATCAGCAGGATAAGGACCGGGCCAAGACCCGGTCCCTCGGCTCAGTTGACCCTGGCGTACCAGAGACGCGGCTTGTCATCCGGCGTCTGCGGCAGAGTCACCCCCTCGCGTACGCCCCAGGAAAGCGGCTGCTGGTGCAGCGGAATCAGCGCCACCTCATCACGGGCGATCTGCAGCGTTTCGGCCAGCATCGCGCGGCGCTTGTCCTCGTCCAGTTCGCCGGCGATCCGGTCGATCAGCTCGTCGATCCGGGCATTGGAATAGCCGCCCGGGTTCCAGGTACCGAGGTTGTTGGCCGGCGTGGCAAGAAAACCGGTGAGCGCACTGAAGGTATCGAGCATCGGCAGCGTCGCCCAGCCGAACATGTAGATATCGGATCCGCCATTGAGCATCTTCTGGAAATGATTGCCCTTGCTCTGGGCGGTCAGGTTGGCCTTGACGCCGACCCGGGCCCACATCGACACCACCGCCTGACAGATCTCCTCGTCGTTGACATAGCGATCGTTGGTGCAGTCCAGTCCGACACGAAAGCCATTCGGATAACCGGCCTCGGCCAGCAGCGCCCTGGCCGCTTCCGGGTCATGGGGAAAACGCTGATCGAGGTCGGACGAGAAGCCGGGCACCTCCGGCGCCACCACCAGGGCGGCGTTGCGGGACTTGCCGCGCATGATCTTCTTCTGAATCAGCTCCATGTTGATGGCCTGATAAAGCGCCTTGCGGACACGCACATCCTTGAGCGGATTTTTGCCCTTGATATCGGAATCGTGCAGCTGGTCGTCACGCTGGTTGAAACCGAACAGGATGGTACGCAGCGACGGCGCTTCCATCACCTTGACGCCCCGGGCCGACTCGATGCGGCGAATATCCTGCAGCGGCGCCGGACTCATCAGGTCGATCTCGCCGGACAGCAGCGCTGCGACCCGCGTGGCATCGGACGAGATCGGCGTGAACTGGATCTCGGTGAGATTGTGCAGGGGCGTATCCCACCACTGGCCGTTGACCTCCAGCACCGTCAGCGCATCGGGCTGGCGGCTCTTGAGTTTGAAGGGGCCGGTACCGTTGGCGTGGGTGGAGGCATAGTTCTCCTCCCCTTGCGCAGATCGACGGCCTTGAGCGAATCATGCTCGGTCAGCCACTCCCGATCGAACATATAGACGTTGGTCAGGTAGTTCAGCAGCAGCGGATCGGACTTGCTCAGCACGATATCGACGCTCAGTGCATCGACTTTGACCGCGTCGACCACCGTCGGCACATTGACCTTGATCGGCGCATTGGGATCGATGGCGCGCCGGATCGACGCCACGACATCGTCGGCATCGAACGGGTTGCCATTGTGGAAACTGACACCCTCACGCAGATGGAAACGCCAGCGGTTCGGTTCGATCAGTTCCCAGGACCGGGCCAGCGCAGGCTCCAGTTTCAGGTCGGCGTTATAGCGCACCAGAGGCTCGTAGATATGATGCAGGAAACCGAGCGTATTGCTCTCGGTAATGGAGTAGGGGTCGAGCGAGGCAATGTCCGTTGCATCCGCCACCCTGAGGGTATTGGCCAGCCCCGGCGTCGCTGCCGAGAGCCCGATCGAAACCGTCATTGCAACAGTCAGTAGTGTTTTTCGCATTGTTATTCTCTCGTTACTTCTGCACTTGCCGTCAATGTTCAGCCCGGGCGGTCGACAGGGACCGACCGGGCCCGATACGTTAACGATGATTTATTTTTTCGTTAACGATCTTGTATTCAATACAGACGATAAGGGCCGAGATGTCAAGCTGGAAGCTAAACTTTAACCTGACCGACTGGTCACTTTTCAGCCACCCTCAGCCTCACCCCAGGCAGTCGGAGGAGCAATTTTTCGATGCAATTTCAACAAATTAATAAAAATAAACCGAGACTTCGACGTACCCGCCAGACTCACGAACTATTTTTGTTAACAATTTTTTATTGCATCGTTATCGAATCGAAACTAGCCTAGAAACATGACCGACCGGCGATACCGGAGAACGTCGACCGCCGGTAGCCGCGACATCCGGGCGCTCGTTCCCGGCCAAGGTGCGATAGAGTATGTTCCCCGACAACAGCGACCTTGTGATTGAACAGAACGGTAGAACCGCTATGGACAGAGCCCAGGCAACTGCAAGAACAGACCTCGACGCGGTATACCAGCGCGTCTGGGGCGCCATCGTATCCCACAAGCTGGTGCCGGGAATGCGCCTGAAGGAGGACGACCTGTGCGAGGCATTCGG
The DNA here is from genome assembly GCF_042661465.1 of Marinobacterium aestuariivivens. Classification (NCBI taxonomy): domain Bacteria; kingdom Pseudomonadati; phylum Pseudomonadota; class Gammaproteobacteria; order Oceanospirillales; family Oceanospirillaceae; genus Marinobacterium; species Marinobacterium aestuariivivens. The sequence goes on from NZ_JBHSWE010000001.1 coordinate 5,484,302, forward strand.
CATCAGCCGCGGCTTCGTGCGCAAGCTGCTGCAGCAACTCGCGCACCACCATCTGGTGACGCTGATTCCAAACAGCGGGGCTTTCGTGGCCGAACCGACCCGGGAGGAGGCGCAGGAAGTGTTCAAGACGCGCCGTCTGATCGAGCTTGAAATGGTGCGGGAGCTGGCCGCCAAATGTACCCCCAGGACCGCCTGACGCTGCAACGTCACGTCGATGATGAGCACGAAGCCCACCACAGGGGCGACAACGGCACCCGCATCCGGCTGTCCGGGGAGTTTCACCTGCTGATCGGCGCGCTGGCCGGGCGGCCGGTGCTCTATCAGTTTCTGCACGAGATCATCTCCCGCTCGTCGCTGATCGTTGCGCTTTACCAGCGCTCGCACTCGGCCAACGGCCGCAGTGCCGGTGACCGTGCCTGCTGCGAGCACCATGGACTGATCGAGGCCATATCGGCCCGCGAAGTGGACCGGGCCGTGCAACTGATGGAAGAGCACCTGGAAGAGCTCGAGAGCCAGCTCGATCTGGCGCCTCCCCAGGAAGAAACCGTCGATCTGAAACAGGTTTTTGCCTGAGGCCCGACCGGCCTGCTTTCGATTGCCGATCTTCGCCTGCTGTTAGACAGGCAGGGCCCCTTTTGTCTCAAATCAAGGAAATCGCCGCATGAACAACAAAAACACTCTGCTGCTGCGCAACGTCCGCCCGCTGGGCAACGTACCGACGGATCTGCTGGTGCTCGACGGGCGCTTCGCCGACCCGGCAAGCAGTCCCGTTCCGGAGCACTGCCCCGACATCGATGGCCAGGGCCAGCTGTTGCTGCCGGGCCTGGTCGACGCCCACACCCATATCGACAAGACCTTCTGGGGCCAGCCCTGGCAGCGCCATGAGGCCGGGCCGCGCATCATCGACAAGATCGAGAACGAACGCCGCGTCCGACGACGGCTGAACCTCTCCCCCGCACCCAGTCCGCCAACCAGGTGCGTCAGGCGATCAGCCGGGGCACCACCCATATCCGTACCCATGTCGATATCGACTCCGATATCGGCCTGGCCAATCTGGAAGGGGTTTTCGCTACCCGTGACGAGTTCCGCGACAGCCTGAGCCTGCAGATCGTGGCCTTTCCCCAGAGCGGCCTGATGATCCGCCCCGGCACCCGCGAGCTGATGGAAGCCGCCGTCGATGCCGGCGCCGAAGTGGTCGGCGGCATCGACCCGTCGTCGATCGACCGCGACCCCGCCGGGCATCTCGATACGATCTTCGCCATCGCCGACCGCAAGGGGTGGAGATCGACATCCATCTGCACGAACCCGATCACCTCGGCGCCACCTCGATCGAGATGATCATCGAGCGCACGCGTGCACTGGGCCTGCAGGGCAAGGTCACCATCAGCCATGCCTTTTGTCTCGGCATGCTGGAGGACAGTTACCTGCAGACGCTGATCGAGGCACTGCGCGAACAGCGTATCGCGATCATGACCCATGGCCCGGGCCATATCGCCTTCCCGCCGATCAAGCGGCTCCACGAGGCCGGTATCCTGGTCTGCGCCGGCTCCGACGGCATCCGCGACGCCTGGGCCCCTACGGCAATGCCGACATGCTCGAGCGGGCGATGCTGATGGGCTTTCGCAGTAACTATCGCCGCGACGAGGAGCTGGAGATGATTCTCGAGATCTGCACCCGCGGTGGCGCCCGGGTCATGGGCGTCGAGGATTACGGCCTCGCCCCCGGCTGCAGCGCCGACTTCGTGCTGCTCGATGCCGAGACCCCGGCCCACGCGATCGTCAGCCGCCCGCCGCGCACCCTGGTCTGCAAGTCGGGGCGCATCATCGCCCGCGACGGCCGGTGCCTGGTCTGAGGAGGAGCTTCGCCATGGGTTGCACACGCATCAAAGGCCGCTACGTCGTCGGTTTTGACGGCCAGCGGCACCGGCTGCTGGAAAACGGCGAAGTCGTCTATCGCGACGACACCATCATCTTCTGCGGCTTCGGTTACGACGGGCCGGTCGATCGCGAGATCGATGCGGGATACGCCATAGTAGGACCGGGCTTCATCGATCTCGATGCCCTCGCCGATCTCGATTCCACGGTGCTGGGATTCGACAACGGACCGGCCTGGCGCTGTGGCCGGGTCTGGGCCAGCAGCTATGTCGAGCGCGGCAGCCGGGAAGTCTATGACCGCACGGCCGAAGACTTCATGAAGCGCTACGCCTATGCCCAGCTGCTGCACAACGGCATCACCACCGCCCTGCCGATCACATCCCTGCTGTACCGGGAATGGGCCGAGACCTACGACGAATTCGCCCGCGCCGTCGATATCGCCGCCGAATTGGGCCTGCGCACCTACCTGGGGCCGGCCTATCGCACCGGGCTGTCGACGGTCCGCCCCAACGGCCGCTTCGACATGCACTGGGACGAGCCGCGGGGCCTGACCGGCCTCGACGACGCTATACGCTTTCTTGAGACCTTCGACGGCCGCCACGACGGCCTGATCCGCGGCATGCTGGCACCCGACCGGATCGAAGGCTGTTCCCTCACGTTGCTCGAGCGCACCCGCGATGCCAGCCGGGCGCTCGAGTGTCCGGTGCGTCTGCACTGCTGCCAGTCGCAGCTCGAAGTCGATACGATGCAGCAGCGCTTCGGCACCTCGTCGCTGCAACTGCTGCACGATACAGGCTTTCTCGGCCCCCGGGCCCTGCTGCCCCACGGACTTTTCCTCGGCGGCGGCGAGGCCCGGCCGGAACAGATCGAGCGCGAACTCGGTTACCTCGCCGACGCCGGCAGCACCCTGGTGCACTGCCCGATCGTCTTCGGCCGCCATGGCAAGGCACTGAACAGCTTCAGCCGGCTCCGGGCGCGCGGCATCAACATCGGCCTGGGCACCGATACCTTCCCGCCGGACCTGATCCGCAACATGCACGCCGGCATCATGCTGAACCGGGTCATGGAGGACGACAGCCAGGCGGTCAGCGCAGCCGACTTCTACAACGCCGCCACCCTCGACGGCGCCCGGGCGCTCGGCCGCGAGGACCTGGGCCGGCTGGCACCCGGCGCCCGGGCCGATATCACCGTGTTCGACCTGTCCGGTTTCCACCTCGGCCAGCGGGTCGACCCGATCCAGACGATGATCATGAATGGTACCGGCCGGGACTTCAAAACGGTGATCGTCAACGGCCGTATCCGCGTCGACGGCGGGGCCATTGCCGGCGTCGACTACGAAGACTGGCACCGGCACGCCCAGACCCTGTACGACGGCCTGAAGGCCAGCTATCCGGAACGGACCCATCTGCACCCGCCGGTGGAACAGATATTCAGTCCCAGCTTCGAGTTGCTGCCACCCGGCGATGCACAATGAATGGACGATGCGCTCGCAGGTTGGTCTGAGGGCGCAGCCCGAAGCCCGACGCCGGCGCTGTCAGCCGCGCGCGGGACAGAAGGTCAGTACATCGGCGCGCAGCACCTGCTGCTTGTTGATCAACTCGTTGATCTGCGCCCGGTCGCGCAGGTAGTGTTCGGTTTCCTTGTGCGCCTGCAGTGCGTCCGGGCTGTCGTAGACCTCGTACAGGTAGACCCTGTTTTCATCTTCGCGGTCGGCGAGCACGTCGAAGGTATGGCAGCCCGGTTCGTTCTCGACCGAGGCGCGGGCGTTTTCGGCGATCAGCTCGAGGTAGCGCGCGCGGGCACCGGGCTTGAGGTCGACGCTGATGAAAATGCAGTACATGGCAATCCCCTGTTGAATCCGTAAGCCAGAAAACGTATTTTTGTATACAAACAAAAGAGACTTTAGATACAAACAGTAAACAACTCAACCCCGGAGAGCCAACGCATGAATCAACGCCCGAACCGGCTGAACGGCATGCGCCATATCGCCTTCAGCGTGCCCAATCTCGAGGAGGTCGAACGCTTCTACGTCGAACTGCTGGGCATGGAAGTGCTGCACCGCCCCCACGAGAACCTGGTCTACCTGACCCTGGGCAACGACAACCTGTCACTGAGCCGTGCCGATGCGGACGAAACCGCTGCCGGCCCCCAGCGCATGGACCACTTCGGCTTTATCTGCGACCGCCCCACAGACGTCGATGCCTGGGCCGAATACCTGGCCGCCAATGGCGTCGAGATCCTGAGCCGGCCGCACGACCACAAGAACGACCCGGGTGTGAGGAGCTTCTACTGTCTGGACCCGGCCGGCAACGCCGTACAGCCGCTATACCACCCGGCCGTCTCCGGGCAGCGCTTCGAGAAAGCCGACCGTAGCCTGGAATGAGCCTCGGGCGAATTCCGGGTATTATCCCGTATCCGTAAACAAGCGTCGGAGTTCGCCCCTTCGGGACTCATTCCAACCTACATGAGCTTCAGGCGAATTCCGGGCATTATCTGTCCCACGCTGCCGCTTTTGGACCATCGCCTGTCGTACGGGTACCGGTCTCGTCGACCGTTCACAACCACATTTAAAACCATCTCCCACCCGAGCGAAGGTATAACGAGATGGCTACTCAATTCGAACAGGCACTGCAGGATTTCCCGCAACAGCGCGCAGGCTCCGCCCGCCAGCCCGCGAGCATCGACCAGTCCGACCGCCGCGTGCCGGTCAACCTGCGACAATCCGGCCCCACGCCGGTGGAGATGCTCATTTCCACCCGCGTGCGCAAATCACCCTATTGGCATCTGGCCTACGAGGCCGGTTGCTGGCGCGCCACCGTGTACAACCGCATGTACCACCCGCGGGGTTATGTGCGCCCCGAAGACGGCGGCGCCATGGTGGAATACCAGTCGCTGGTCAATGACGTCACCCTCTGGAACGTGGCCGTGGAACGGCAGATCCGGGTCAAGGGGCCGGACGCCGAAGCCTTCGTGAACTATGTGATCACCCGTGACGCCAGCAAAATCGAACCGATGCACGGCAAGTACGTCATTCTCTGCAATGAGGAGGGCGGCATTCTCAACGATCCGGTACTGCTTCGCCTGGCGCAGGACGAGTTCTGGTTCTCGGTGTCCGACAGCGACCTGGAACTCTGGCTGCGCGGCGTCAACCTGGGGCTCGGCTACGATGTCAGCATCGCCGAAATCGATGTGGCACCGGTGCAGATTCAGGGCCCCAAATCCGAGGCACTGATGGTGGACCTGTTCGGCGACGAGGTGCGCGACATCCCGTACTACGGTCTGATGCGTGGCAAGGTCGCCGAGCGGGATGTCGTTATCTCCCAAACCGGTTTCACCGGCGAGAAGGGTTACGAAATCTACCTCTACGACGCAACCCGCTACGCCGAGGATCTGTGGTACGCCGTGCTCAAGGCCGGAGAAAAGCACAACCTTCGCGTAATCGCCCCCGCGCACCACCGGCGTATCGCCGCCGGCATCCTTTCCTGGGGCCAGGATGTCGATCAGGAAACGCTGCCGTTTCAGTGCAACCTCGCCTATCAGGTGCCGCGCAACAAAGAGGCGGACTATATCGGCAAGCAGAAGCTGGAAGCCCTTCGCCGGCAAATCGAAGCCGGTAGCCCGCCCTTCCGGCTCAGGATGGTGGGGCTGAGTTTCGGCGGCGCGGCGGTCACCGACTATGCCAACGACTTCTGGCTGGTGGCTCTTCCCGAAAGCGGTGAAGCGGTAGGCTATGTCACCTCCCCTGGTATTCGCCGGAACTCGAGACCAATATCGCCCTGGCCTATGTGCCCTGGGACCTGTGTGGGATCGGCACGTCCCTGAGGGTCCGGCTGCCGGTCGAGTACGCCGCCGCAGACGGCGCCACCGAGGTGGATGCGACCGTGGTCGAAGTCCCCTTCCGTCCCTCGGTGAATCCCAATGCCCGCGAACGGGCTCGGGCCAAGGGCATCGACTTCGCGGACTAGCGAGCGAAAACGTCATGAAACTGATGAAAAAATCGGGGCGTCAGTCGGCGGTCGACGAAACCGCCGCTGCCGTCCGGGCGCTGGCGCGAACCGCCTCTGTCGAAGTGACGGCCGGGCGCATTCTGGAATCCCGGCTGCCGTCGGTGGCACAACTGCTGCCGGCCGGCACGCCGGTCTACCTGCCCTGCCTGCCCCAAACCCGTGTCGAGGATACCCTGGCGGCCTGCCGACGACTGCTGGCCGAAGGTTTGCGACCTGTGCCCCATCTGGCGGCCCGCCGCTTACGCAGCCGTGCCGAACTGCACGAGCGGCTGTCACGACTGTACGAAACCGGGGCCCGCGACCTTATGCTGATTGCCGGCGATGTCGAACGGCCCGCCGGGCCCTTCCGGGACACGCTGGACCTGCTGCAATGCGGACTGCTGGCCGAGCAGGGATTCCACCGGTTCGGTATTGCAGGGCACCCCGATGGCCACCCCATCGTGGATGAAAGGGCACTGATGCACGCACTGGACACCAAGCGGGACTATGCGCGCAGCACCGGTGCCCGCCTCTGGGTGGTGACCCAGTTCGCATTCGAAGCGACACGCTTTACGGACTGGGTGTCCCTGTTCGATGACAGCGCACTGCCGCTGCCGGTGTATTGCGGCCTGCCGGGACCCACACGCATTCGAACCCTGCTGACCTACGCCGCTCACTGCGGGGTGGGCGTTTCGGCCCGTCTGCTTCGGCGCACGCCCGGCGCCGCCCGCCTGTTGCGTGCCTGGACACCGGACGGCGTGGTCGAGGCGCTGGCACAGCATCGCCAGACCCATCCGGGGACCCATCTGGCGGGCATTCACCTCTTCACGTTCGGCGGGCTGGAAACCACCGCTCAGTGGTTGCACCGCCTGCGGGACGATCCGCAGCAACCAGGTTCGCAGGTGTTGAAATGAAACCTTTTGACTCTCGAGACGGGGTGCAACCGGCGCCCCTCCAGGCAGCAGGGGAAACCGCCCTGAGCATGCCGCCAGACGAACCACAAACCTCCGCTTTCGGCGAAATTCCACTGCCGCCACCGGGCAGCCCCGACATCGATATAGCCCGGGCGGTGCAGCCGCAGTCCATACTGCTGCTCGCGCAACAGCACTGGGGCCTGAACGCCGACAGCCTGATCCCGTTCGGCCACTACAAGGCCAAGCTCAATCTCGACCAGTGTCGACGCAGCAGGACCGGCAGAGCCGGCAAGCTGGTACTGGTAACCGCCATCTCGCCCACCGCGGCCGGCGAAGGCAAGACCACCACCAGCATCGGACTGAACGACGGACTGAACCGGCTCGGCGTGCGTTCGTCGCTGTGCCTGCGCGAACCCTCACTGGGCCCCTGCTTCGGCATGAAGGGCGGCGCCACCGGTGGCGGCCGCGCCCAGGTGATTCCGATGGACGATATCAACCTGCACTTCAACGGTGACTTTCACGCCATCACCGCGGCCCACAACCTGCTCGCCTCATTGATCGACAATCACATTCACTGGGGCAATGAATCCGATTTGGATCCGCACCGGGTCAGCTGGCGGCGGGTCATGGATCTCAACGACCGGACGTTACGGCACACCCTCACGGGCCTGGGGGACCGGCGCACGGCACACCGCGCGCATCCGGCTTCGACATCACGGTGGCCTCGGAGATCATGGCCATACTTTGTCTGGCAGAGGACCTGCAGGATCTGCGTCGGCGACTCGGCCAGGTCATCGTTGGCCGGCGTCGCGACGGCTCGCCGGTCAGTGTACGGGAACTGGGCGCCGACGGCGCCATGACGGTACTGCTCAAGGATGCCTTTGCGCCCAACCTGGTGCAAAGCCTGGAGCACAACCCGGTCTTCGTTCACGGCGGCCCCTTCGCCAACATCGCCCATGGCTGCAACTCGGTGGTCGCCACCCGTTCGGCGCTGGCGCTCAACGATGTGGTGGTGACCGAGGCCGGCTTCGGGGCCGACCTTGGCGCGGAAAAATTTATCGACATCAAGGGCCGACAGACCGGTCTGCGTCCGGATGCGGTGGTACTGGTCTGTACGGTTCGTGCACTCAAGATGCACGGTGGCCTTGGTGCCGACAAGTTGCAGCTTGCCGATCTGCCAGCACTAAGGTCTGGCAGCGAAAACCTGGAACGACACATCGGTAATCTGCGCCAGTTCGGCCTCGATCCCATCGTCTGCATCAACCGATTTCCCGGCGACAGCATAGATGAGCTGGCGCTGCTCGAAAGCCTTTGTGCGCAATGGGGCGTTACAGCGGCCGTGGCCGAACACTGGTCCGAGGGTGGCGCAGGGGCCACGGAGCTGGCGCGGGCGGTGCTGGATCGCCTCGCAAGCGCCCCCTCCGGCGTTGAGCTGCTCTACCCGGACGGGATGCCGCTGGCGGATAAAATCCACAGCGTGGCTACCCGGCTATACGGTGCGGCCGACGTGGATTTCGCGCCCCAGGCACGCAGGCAGCTGGACGAATACGAACAGCTCGGTTTCGGGCATCTGCCGGTCTGCATCGCCAAGACCCCGTACAGTTTTTCCGCAGACCCGAGACGCCTCGGTGCTCCCCAGGGGCACTGCCTGCCGGTGCGCGAAGTCCGTCTCTGTGCCGGCGCCGGCTTCGTGGTCGTCATCTGTGGCGACATCATGACCATGCCGGGCCTCCCTCGCCGGCCGGCGGCACTGGATATCGGACTGGACGGGGAAGGCCGGGTGACCGGTCTGTCGTAAACCGACGGTATTGCGACAGGCGCCAGCCGCGACCGGGCCCGATTCGGCACCGGTCAGTGGGTAGGTAGAACGGCGCCGTTGAACTCGCCATAGGTAGGCTCGAGCCGCGCCATACGCAGCGCATGCCGTGACGCGGAAGTCACCTGCACCAGTGGCTCGGTGAGCACATCCATCGAAGTCGGGCATCCGGAAACCATGAGCCGTTCGGTTTTGGGCGCCATGCCCAGGTACTTCCGATAACAGCGGCTGAAATGGGTGGCGGAAACAAACCCGCACATGGAGGCGATCTCCACAATGGGGCAGGAGGTCTGCTTCAGCAGGCGCCGTGCCCGATCCAGACGCAGCTTGAGATAGTAACGCGAGGGACTGCAGTCGAGATGCTTGAGAAACAACCGCTCCAGCTTTCGTCGCGAAACACCGGCCAACTGAGCCAGCTCCTGCAGCTCGATGGGTTCCTCGATGTTGGCCTCCATCAGCTGGGCCACCTCGGCGAGCTTGGGCTGAACCGCCATCAACTGCTGGCGCAGCGATACCGGCTGCTGTTCGCTGTCCTCACGCATCCGGTCGCAGACGAACATGTCGGACACCGCATTGGCCAGCGCCCTGCCGTGCCGACGGGCCAGAAAGCTCAACATCATGTGCAGGGGTACGCTGCCGCCGGTGCAGGTCATCCGGTCGCGTTCCAGCGTATAGAGGCGGTTGTTGCAGCGGACCCTGGGAAACCCTTCCCGCATGGCGGCCAGGCACTCCCAGTGGGCACTGCAGCCGTAGCCGTCCAACAGCCCGGCGCTGGCGAGCACATAGGCCCCGGTACAGACCGCGCCCAACACCACCCGCCGGCGCGCCAGGGCTTTCAACCAGTTCAAGTCGCGGCGCGAGTAGCTGTGGATTACATCCACCCCGGCGACGACAATCACCAGATCGAAGCACTGCCGGTCGGAAATAGCGGCATCGGGGAGCATGGCAATGCCGTCACTGGCGCGCGCCGGCTGGCCGTCGTCCGATACCAACTGCCAGGTATAGAGTTCACGGCCAGCCATCTGGTTGGCCATGCGCAACGGCTCGATCGCGGTCGCCAGCGCGATGAGGGTGAAATTATCAACCAGCAGGAAGCCCACCCGGTAGGGTTGGGAACAGCTCCCGGTACCAGGGAGTTCGGTCATGGCGCCCCCTCCTCTTCACGCCGGTTGCAGCGCCGCAGCGGCACCTGACTCCGAGTATAGAAACGACGCCTTCCGTAAAGTTATCCAAAAACGACAGAATTTCGCACCGGATTACCCAATTACGACAGCCCAGGCGACCGGGCACTGCTCGCCCTTCCTCAGCCCCGTCTACCGAACAGGCACAAAAAATCCGGTATCCAACGATGAATACCGGATTCCGTTCCTGCGTTCGGTGAGCAGAACCCCTTAATCGAACAGCACTACGCTATCCGGGGAGCTGCGCTCTCAATGGGCCGAAGGTGCGGGGCTGCGGCGCGGTCGGCGCCTGCGGCGGGGCTTGGGCGCCCCCTCGTCCTGGCGCCGCGGCTGCTCGCTTGCCGCCTGGCGCGGGCGCGAAGCCCCGCCGTTGCCGCCACTGCCGCTCTTGCCGCCGCGACCGCCACGGCGACGTTTCTGACCTTCGCCGCCACCGGCCGGTTTTTCTGCACCGGCTCCGGCGCGACCGGCGGCACATAGCTTTCGGCGCTGCGACGCAGCAACTCCAGATCGACGGCCGGCATGGGCTGCACGTCGAACTTGCGCCGCAACAGACGCTCGATCGCCTTCAACTCCTTGTTCTCGTCGCGACTGATCAGCGAGATCGCCTCGCCACTGGCGCCGGCCCGACCGGTACGACCGATGCGATGCACGTAATCGGCCGGTACGTTCGGCAGCTCATAGTTCACCACATGGGGCAACTGGTCGATATCGAGGCCACGGGCCGCGATGTCGGTGGCCACGAGTACCCGGATCTGACCGCTCTTGAAATCGGCCAGTGCGCGGGTGCGGGCGTTCTGACTCTTGTTGCCATGAATCGCCGCGGCACTGATACCGTTGCGCTCGAGCTGCTGACTGAGACGGTTGGCGCCATGTTTCGTGCGCGTGAACACCAGGACCTGCGACCAGTCGCCGGCCAGAATCATCTGGGACAGCACCGGCATCTTGTCGTTTTTCTCGACGTCGAAGAAGGCCTGCTCGATCTTGTGGGCCGTCGCGTTGCGGGCCACCTCGACGCTGGTCGGGTTGTGCAGGATATCCTGGGTCAGGCGTTTGATCTCGGGCGAGAAGGTCGCCGAGAACATCAGGTTCTGCCGTTTCGCCGGCAGCAGCTTCAGCACCCGGCGAATATCGTGAATAAAGCCCATGTCCAGCATGCGGTCGGCTTCGTCGAGCACCAGGATCTGAATATGGGACAGATCGAGCGCACCCTGCCCCTGCAGGTCCAGCAGCCGGCCCGGTGTCGCCACCAGAATATCGACCCCCTTGCGCAGCAGATCCTTTTGCGGATTGATGCTGACGCCGCCGAACACCACGGCCGAGCGCAGCGGCAGATGACGGCCGTAGGTGGTCACGCTCTCGGCGACCTGAGCGGCGAGTTCACGGGTCGGCGTCAGCACCAGCGCCCGCAGCATATGACCTTCGGGCGGACGGTGTTCGCTCAGACGATGCAACATCGGCAGCGTGAAGCCCGCGGTCTTGCCGGTGCCGGTCTGAGCGGCCGCCAGCAGGTCGCGTCCTTCCAGTACGACAGGAATCGCCTGGGCCTGAATCGGGGATGGGGTTTCGTACCCCTGCTCCTGCACGGCGCGCAGCAGCGGTTCGGAAAGTCCGAGAGAGGAAAAAGCAGTCATGAATATCCGTCAAGTGGGATCGATCGGCGGGACCGCTTGTCCCCCACAGGGAGAATCGGCCCGGATGTACATCAAGCCGGGCAGTTTACGGGAAATGGCGCCCCGGCGCGAGCTTTCCCGGCCAGAGCACGGCGGTAATGGTCAGCGGGGTTCTATTCAATTGCTCCTGCATTGTCTGCACAAAGGCTATCCATGGCCTAGACAGACAATTGCTCCTGCATTGTCTGCACAAAGGCGGGGCGGCCTTCCGCCATCCATGGCCTAGACAGACAATTGCTCCTGCATTGTCTGCACAAAGGCCATCCATGGCCTAGTCTGAGGGGTGGCAGTACGGACAAAAGGAACCGGCCCATGACCCGCAGATCCCAGCGCGCCTTTTTCCGCAAGCTCTACCTGGCCTGGCTGATCGACAACGGCAAGCACAACCTGCGAACCCTGCAGGCCAAGACGGGCATGCCCCGGCGCACCCTCCAGGACAGTCTCAAGGACCTCGAGGATATCGGCATCAGCTGCACCTTCGAGCAGAGCGATGGCGAGCGCAACAACTGCGGCCTCTACCGTGTTACGGACTGGGGACCGATCCGGCGCAGCTGGGTCCGGGCCAACCTCCCCTGCTGCGCGCGGAGCTTGATCAAACGTAGGTTGGAATGAGCCCCAAAGGGGGCGAATTCCACCGGGGATATCCGGCACCCGGCGGGTCAATGTCGTTCCGCCGAGGCGAATCCTGAAAACACCGGTGGAATTCATTTCATTCATTCCACCCTACGGCTCGAACCTGTACCTTGCATCCAGGCGGCTGTGGCCGAGACCATTGCCCTTGCGCACCCGGATCTGCACCGGAATCCGCTCCTTGAGCGCCTCAACATGGGAGATCACGCCGATCATCTTGCCGCTGGCGTTGAGGTTGTCGAGCGCATCGAGAGCGACATCCAGGGTATCGGCATCGAGAGTGCCGAACCCCTCGTCCAGGAACAGCGAGTCGATACGGGTGCGGTGACTGACCAGATCCGACAGCGCCAGTGCCAGCGCCAGGCTGACCAGGAAGCTCTCGCCACCCGACAGCGTGCGGGTGTCGCGCAGGCAGTCGGCCTGCCAGCCATCGATCACCGCCAGCTCCAGCTCGTCGCCCTGCTTGCGTTGCAGCCGATAACGTCCATCGAGCCGCTCCAGCTGACGATTGGCCAGATAGATAAGGTGGTCCAGCGTCAGGCCCTGTGCAAAACGGCGAAAACGGTCTCCCTTCTGTGAGCCGATCAGACTCGAGAGCTGTGCCCAGGTATCGAAGCTGGCCCGCTGAACCTCGATCTGTCGCAGCAGATCCTGCTGATTGCGCCGCTGCTGTGCATCCTGGTCGAGTTGCTGCTGCAACGCACCCTGACGCTGCCCCAGAGCGCCCAGTTCGGTGCGCGCCTGTGCCAGGCCTGCGGCGACGGCGTCGGGATCGAGCGCGGCGAAAGGCTGCTGCTCGAGTTCGCTCAGCTGCGTCCGAGCCTGCGCCAGCAGCGATTCATTGCGGGTACGCTCCGTTTCAAGCTCATCGCGCACGGCCTGCAGTCGCATACGTTCCGCCGTTTCGAGCATGGCCGCAGTGAAAGCTTGCTCGTCGGCGAAGGGGCTGGCCTCCAGCGCCTCATGCCAGGCGTCTGCAGACTGCTGCTGCTGTTCACCGGCCCGCAGCCGTCGACGCTCCAGTGCCTCGAGACGTCCGCCCAGGCTGCCCTGCTGTTGACGGACTTCGGCCAGTTGGGCACCGAGCCGCTGCCAGGCCTGTTCGGCATTCAGGAAGCGTTCCAGCGCAGCTGCGCGCACCTCGGCCACGGGCCGTCCGTCGAACAGCCGGCCGCGCTGCGCCCTGAGCTCGGCCAATTCATCGGCCAGCGACTGCCGGCGCGACCCGGCCTGGCGGAACTGCTCCTGCAGCTCGTCCAGCTCGCGCTCGAACTGCCGCAACCGGCCGTCGGCCAGTTCCTGCTCCCGCTGCTGCTGCTCCCGTTGCTGCTGCATCTGCTGATAGCCGACCCGCAACCGCTCCTGCACAACCAGCCATTCCCCCTGCCCGGCCTCGGTCGGCAACCCGGACTCGCCGACCGTTGCGGCCAGCGCCTGCTCGAGCGCTTCAAGTGCCTGCCTGCAGTCATCGACCGCCGTCGTCTGCTGGCGCTGCTGCCCGCGCTGTGCCGTTTGCGCCTGCTGCAGCAATGCCTGCTGATGCTGCAGCGCCACCAGTGCCTGCTCGCTGCGAGCCAGTGCCTCGGACTGCTCGCTTCGCTGTTGCTCCAGTGCATGCAACTGTGCGACCCGGCGTTCGTTGCCCTCGAGCTGCGCTTTCAGCCCCTGCTGCAAGCGACTGACAGTTTCCGGCTGATCCAGCACCAGCCCGCGCCGGGCGGCCTCCGGCAGCCGGCCGCAGAGGGCGTCGAATTCGCCCAGGAGCCGACTGCGCTCCTCGAGGTCCTCTTCGAGCTGGACTGCGAGCCCCTGCAGCTGGGTTTCGAATCCCGCCACTTCACGACTCAGGGCCTCGCCCGACTCGCGCAGCTGATCCAGCTGCTGCCGCTTCTCGTCGCGGCGACGGCGGCTATCGTCGGCCTTCGGCGGGCGATACTCGGTAACATAGGGGTGATCGGTGGCGCCGCACAGCGGACAGGCCTCGGCCGGACGCAGCTGCTCGCGATAGGCGCTCAGGTCCTGTATCCGCTGCTCCTGTTCCAGCAGGCGCTCCAGGTCCAGCAGATGCTGCCGGCACTCGCCATAACGCTGACGGGTCTCGCTCAGCGCGACCCGGCGGGTTTGCAGGACCGCCCCGACCTCTGCCTGCTGCCGGCCCCGCTGTTCCAGGCGCGCCTGAACCGCGCCGTGGCGTTCGACCAGCGCCGCCAGTTGCCCGGCTACGCCAATGCTGTCCTGCAGCGCCCTGACGCCCTGTTCCAGCGCCTCCCGCCCGTCGGGGCCGAGCTGTTCCGCACAGCGCCGTTCCAGCTCCTGCACCTTGCGCCGCCGGGTTTCGAGTGCGTCTCCCGCCTGCTCACAACTGCGTTCGAGATCGGCGGCCTGACGCTCAAGCTGCGCGAGCGCCTCGTCGAGCTGCCGGGCATTCTGCGTCAGCCCCTCGAGCTGATGCCCAAGCTCGGCACGGCGCTCGAACTGGGCCCGCCACAGGGGCAGGCGCTCGCCCAGGCAGGCGTGGGCAGCATGCTGCGCCAGGTAGTCTTCAGCCACCCGGACCCGGGCCCCGGCGTCCTGACGGGCCTGCACCGCGTCCTGTTTCTGTCGCTGCAGTTCGGCAATCTTTTCGTCCCGTCCGCCGAGTTCGCTGTCGAGATCCCGCAACCGCTCGTCCAGCCCCTGGATGCGGTTGTCGAGCGGTATCACTTCGTCGACCAGACGGTTTTCGGTCGTTTCCCGCTCAGCGCGCACCTGCTGCAGCAACCGGGCCGCCGTCGCTTCCTGATCCGCCAGCGTCCGACTGCGCTGGTCGATGTCGGCCAGACGCTGCCTGTCCTGCGCGATCGAGGCGTCCAGTTCCTGCAGCTGTTCACTGTCGCTGCGGCTGCGCTGGTACAGCGACTGGATATCCAGTGCCGGAAGCGCGGCAGCCAGACGCTCGAGCTCGGGCGCCGCGGCCTGCCATTTCGCCTGCAGCTGGCGCTGCTGCATCAGGTGCTGCTCCATGGCCGCACGGGCCCGCTGCAGCGCCTGCAGCCCCTGCTGATCCTGCAGCAGCGCCTGCTCCTGCCGCTGCCGCTGTTGCAGCTGTACGGCCAGCGCCTCCTGTTCGGCACGCAACGCCTCCAGGCGCTGATCGTCGAGCAGCTCCAGGGCAGCGGAGCGGGCGTCGAGCAACCTCAGCGCCTCCTCTTCGCTACGCCGTCGCTCGAAGGCCATGCGCGACAGCTCGCCGTATATCTCGGTACCGGTGAGCTCCTCGAGCAGCTCCGCCCGCTCGTTGGCGCTGGCATTGAGAAAGGCCGCGAAACCACCCTGGGCCAGCAGTATCGACTTGGTGAAACGGGCGAAATCAAGTCCCGTCAGCTCGCTGACCCGGGTCAGCTTCTCATTGATCTTCGTCGTGATCAGCCGGCCGTCCCCCGGGCCAGCTCCACCTGGGGCGGCTGCAGCTTGCCGTCGGGGAGGTTGCGGGCACGATGCTGGGACCAGAAGGCGCGGTAGACTTCGCCGCGCACCTCGAACTCGACTTCCGCCAGACAGTCCGCGGTATGACGGGTCATCAGCTCGTTGCTGCCCACCGAGACGCTGAGGCGCGGCGTCGCATGATAGAGCGCCAGGCAGATGGCATCGAGCAACGTGGTCTTGCCGGCGCCCGTGGGTCCGGTGATGGCGAACAGGCCGTTGTCGCGAAACTCCGGCTCGCGAAAATCGATGAACCACTCACCCTTGAGGGAGTTGATGTTCTTCAGTCGCAGGCTGAGGATTTTCATCGGCCGGCCTCCTCCCCGGTCTCATGGAGTTGTGCCAGCAAACTGTCGAAGGCCTCGGTCAGCCGGGACTCCGCACCCTCGTCCAGCGTCTCCAGGGCCAGCCGGCGCCGGAAGACTTCGGTGACGGAGAGTTCCTGCAACGTCTCCCGCGCCTCGGGAGCCAGGGCCGCCGCCTCGCCGCGGCGCCGACGCCGGATGCGAAGAACTTCGACGGGCAGGTCTTCGACCAGGGCCTGGACCCGCTGCTGCAGGTCGCTAAGATAGTCGTCGGCCTGAACTTCGATCTCAAGCCAGCACAGCGGCGCCTCGCTGTCGCCGGGGAAACGCTCGGCCAGTTGCGCAGCGATCGCGTCCAGGTCGCCACCGAGGCTCAGCATCGGCTGCCAGACCGGTACCGGCAGCGGTGTGACCGCCTCCAGTCGCTGCCCGTCGAAGTCCACCAGCAGCACCTGCTTGGGGCGACCGGCCTCGTCGAAACTCAGCGCGATGGGCGATCCGCTGTAGCGGATATGGTCCTGACCACCGACCTGCTGTGCCCGGTGCAGATGACCCAGCGCGATATAGTCGGCCGGCGGGAAGGCCGACGCCGGAAAGGCATCGAGGGTGCCGATATAGAGGTCGCGCACCGACTCCGACAGCAGGCCGCCGACGCAGGTGAGATGGCCGGTTGCGATCACCGGCAGCAGCGCTGCGTTGCTGCCCTCTTCCTCCTGTTCACGCATTATGCGGTCGCGCAGGGCACAGGCTTGCTCATAGATAACGGTATAATGTTTGCCAATGGCATCGACCAGCGCCTGACGCTTCTGCTCGCGGCTTTCACCGGCATGACTCTCGACCAGGTCACGTGGGCGCAGGTAGGGCACCGCGCAGAGCACCGCACCGGGGCGGCCATCGCGGCGGCGCAACAGGACCAGCTGATCTTCGGGCACCTCCGTCACGCCCCCGACGACACGGGTCTCGAGGCAGGCCAGCAGCTCCCGGGACTCGTGCAGCGTCGCAACCGAATCGTGATTGCCGCCCAGCACCACCAGCTGGCAGCCGGTGCGGTGCAACTCGACGATGAAGTGGTTGTAGAGGCGGCGGGCGTAACTCGGCGGCGTGCCGGTGTCGAAGATATCGCCGGCCACCAGGATCGCGTCCACCTCCTGCTCCCTGACCTGTTCGATCAGCCAGCCGAGGAATGCCCGGTGCTCGGGCTCGCGGGACTTGCCCATGAAATGCTGTCCAAGGTGCCAGTCGGAGCTGTGCAGTATGCGCATCGATAATCCTGATCAAAGCATTGCGGTCATCCCGCATCCGGTAAAAGAAAATTGCGGCGCTTCAGCGATCCACCGCCTCGAGAGTGACATTGCCGAGCTGGCGCATCTGCTGTGCGATCCAGCGGCTGCGGCGCTCGACATAGGGCGACGGCGGCTGGGCGCGATAACGGTAAGGATTGGGCAGCACCGCCGCCAGCCGTGCCGACTGCCAGGGCCCCAGCTGTCTGGCCGGCACGCCGAAATAGTAGCGCCCGGCCGCCTCGACACCGTAGATGCCGGGGCCGAATTCGACGATGTTCAGATACACTTCCAGGATCCGGCCCTTGTCCCAGAGCAGTTCCAGCAACAGCGCGAACCAGGCCTCGAGCCCCTTTCGCACCCAGCTGCGACCGGACCAGAGAAACAGATTCTTCGCGGTCTGCTGAGTCAGGGTGCTGGCACCGCGCAGGCGGCCGCCGTCAAAATTGTGATCCAGCGCACGCTGAATCGCCTTGAAATCGAAGCCGTTGTGTTCGGGAAAACGCTGATCTTCGGCGGCGATCACCGCCAGTTGCATCGACGGCGAAATACGATCGCGCGCCACCCATTCGTGGGCATGGGCGTCGGGATAGCCTTCGGGGGAAACAATTCGCGCTGAACCAGCCAGGACCAGACCGGCGGGTCAAGAAAGCGCAGCAGCAGCACGAGCAGCACGCTGAAACCGACCCAGCCCAGGGCCAGCCAGCCCAGGGCCTTGAACAGCGGCTTCAGAAGATATCGTTTGATCAGGGGCACAACGGGACCGCAATTGAATAACCGGGGGCCTATTGTGCTTATGGAAGACGAAAGCTACAAGCGACAGACACTGCCAACGACGGCTAACCAACCTATAAGGCATTCGAAGGCACGGACGGTGGGTAGAGCGATGCATCGCACCAAACCGAAACGTTTCGCACCCTTTATAGGCATCGCGAAACCGCCAGGGATGGCGGAAGGCCGCCCCGCGGAAATCCTGTAAACGCAGGAGCAGTTTTCAGGGAACCCATCATGGCAATCCTATCCCCGGTCGCCTGGTCGCCGACAGCTCCTGCGGTGTTGGAGCCCAATTCAGGAAGCTCGAGGTAATCGTTACAAAGCCGCCTTCGGCGCCTGTGATGGGTTACGCCGCCAGGCACCCAGTGCCATTCGGTAAAACTCCGTCAGTGGCGGCTCTACCCATCCTACACCTTACGCTTTACTGCACTCCTTCAGGCGCCGGCCTGGGCCAGATCCAGCAGTTCGCGTAATGCCACCGTGAAAACGGCGCAGTCGTTCAGGCTCGCCGACCGCAATTCGGACAGCATCTGCTGCCAGCGTTCGAGCAGCTCCGAGCGCCGCCCGAGCCACTGCTCGACCAGTGCCCGGGGATCCTCCCCGGCCTGCGTCGTTTCGGCTTCGGACAGCACCTTGACGGTCAGGGTTCGCATCTGGGTGTTGAGATCCTCGCGCAACCCGTCGCGGGCCATCGACTGCCAGTGATTGCCGACCTCGATCGCCCTCACCTGCTGATCGAACCAGTGCAGTTCGAGGCGCTCGCCGAGGTCGAAGTAGACGCCGGCGGCGCGCTCGAGCGGCTGGCCGGTTTCGGCACCCGCCTCGATCACCCCGAGCAGCGCATAAAGGCTGTCCGCCGAGGCCACCTGCGCCGCCAGCGCTTCGGGTACGCCGGCCGTCACCAGATCGTCCCGACGCTGCTGCCAGACCGCGCGCTGTTCGCCGCACAGGCGCTCGCCGATACCGGCGCCGATGGCACGGATCCCCGGCTGATAGCGCTCGACGGTGGCCGTGACCTCCAGCGCCGTACGCTGTCGCAACAGGAACCAGTAGCTGGCGCGGCGCACCAGCCGGATCAGGTCCAGCATCATGCCCTGCTGCAGCTCGGCCGGCACCTGATTGTCGAGCGCTTCGATCTGATGCCAGCGCGCCTCGATATCGTAGACCTCGCGGGCCATCACGTAGGCGGCGGCAATCGCCGCCTGATCGCGCCCGCTCGCCTGCTGCAGGCGCTGCACGAAGGTGATGCCCATATGGTTGACCATGCCATTGGCGACCTGGGTCGCGATGATCTCGGCGCGCAGGCGATGCTGCTCGATCTGCTGCGGGAACTGCTCCACCAGCTGCGGCGGGAAGGCCCGCGCGATCTCGCGGGACATCAGCGGGTCGGCGGTGATCCAGGAGCCGGTCAGTTGCTCCTTGAGCTCCGCCTTGGCGTAGGAGATCAGCACCGACAGCTCCGGCCGGGTGAGTCCCAGATGCCGGTTCTTGCGCTCCTGCAGTTCCTCGTCGGAGGGAATGAACTCCAGTGACCGGACCAGGCGACCGGCCGCCTCGAGCCGGTGAATCAGCCGGATATAGTCATCCAGAGAATCCTGCGAATGGCGCTGGGCGATGCTGATCGCCAGCGCCTGGTCATAGTTGTTCTTCAGCACCAGGCGGCCGACGTCGTCGGTCATCTCCCGCAACAGCGCATTGCGCTGCTTGACGGTCATGTCGTCGCTGGCGACGACCTCGTTCAGCAGGATCTTGATATTGACCTCGTGGTCGGAGCAGTCGACGCCGCCGGCATTGTCGATGAAGTCGGTGTTGGAGGCGCCGCCGTGCAGGCAGTACTCGATGCGGCCGAGCTGGGTGAAGCCGAGGTTGCCACCCTCCCCCAGTACCCGGCAGCGCAGTTCGTTGCCGTCGATGCGCAGGCCGTCGTTGGCCTTGTCGCCCACATCGGCATGAGTCTCCCCAGTGGCCTTGACGTAGGTGCCGATACCGCCGTTCCAGATCAGGTCGACCTGGGCTTTCAGCAGCGCCGAAACCAGATCGTTCGGCGCCAGCCGATCCTCGCTGATATCGAACCGCTGCTTCATCTGGGCACTGATCGGAATCCACTTGGCACTGCGGGAAAAGACGCCGCCGCCTTCGGAGATCAGGCTGCGGTCGTAATCCTCCCAGCTCGAACGCGGCAGCGCGAACAGCCGCTCCCGCTCGGCGAAGCTGCTGGCCGCATCCGGCTGCGGATCGACGAAGATATGCAGATGATTGAAGGCCGCGACCAGGCGGATATGACGCGACATCAGCATGCCGTTGCCGAACACGTCCCCGGCCATGTCGCCGATACCGATCACGGTGAAATCCTGCGACTGGGTATCGAGACCGAGCTCGCGGAAATGCAGCTTGACCGACTCCCAGGCGCCGCGTGCGGTAATGCCCATCTTCTTGTGGTCGTACCCCTGGCTGCCGCCGGAGGCAAAGGCATCCCCGAGCCAGAAACCGTACTCTTCGGCGATGCTGTTGGCGATATCGGAAAAGGTCGCGGTGCCCTTGTCCGCGGCCACGACCAGATAGGGATCATCGTCATCGTGGCGTACCAGGTCGGCCGGCGGCCGCAACTCGCCGGCCACCAGATTGTCGGTGACGTCGAGCAGCGCGCGGATAAAGGTGCGATAGCTGGCGATGCCCTCCGCCTGGATCTCGTCTCGACTGCCGCCACCGGGCAACTGCTTGGCGACAAAGCCGCCCTTGGCGCCGACCGGCACGATGACCGCATTCTTGACCTGCTGCGCCTTGACCAGGCCCAGCACCTCGGTGCGGTAATCCTCGCGCCGGTCGGACCAGCGCAGACCACCGCGCGCAACCCGCCCACCGCGCAGATGAACGCCCTCGACGCGCGCCGAATAGACGAACACCTCGAACATCGGCCGCGGTAGCGGGATATCGCTGATGGCATGGGGGTTGAGCTTGAAGGCGAAGTAATCCTTCAGTTCACCGCCACCGTCGCGCTGGAAGTAGTTGGTCCGCAGCGTCGCCTGGATCAGCTCGAGGAAGCGCCGCAGAATCTTGTCGTCGTTGAGGTTGTCGACCTTGTCGAGCCCGTCGACGATGCTGCTGACGATGCGCTCGGTCAGCGCCTGGATCTTCTTGCTGCTCTGACGGCCCGGTTCGAAGCGGGCGCGGAACAGCGCCACCAGCAGCCGCGTCAGGTGCAGGTGACGGGCCAGGGTGTCGGCGATATAGGGCTGACTGAAACCGAAGCGGATCTGCTGGTTGTAACGGGCATAGGCCCGCAGCATCGCCACCTCCCGCCAGCTCAGGTTGGCGCCGATCACCAGGCGGTTGAACTCGTCGCTCTCGGCGCGACCGCCCCAGATGCAGGAAAAGGCATCCTGGAAGTTCTGCTTGACGTCCTCGAGTTCGACCGGCTCCTCGCTGTCGTACTGCAGTGTGAAATCGTGAATCCAGACGCGGGCGCCGTTGCGGCGCTTGATCTTGTACGGATGCTCGCCGACGACCCGCATCCCGAGCTTTTCGAGCACCGGAATCACGTCCGACAGCACCAGCGGCCTCTCGGGGTGGAACAACTTGAAGCGCAGCACCTCGCGGCTCTGCTCCAGCATGCGGTAGAAACTCAGGTTCAGCGGGCGGCCGTCCCCGAGCTGCTCGATACGCTGAATGTCGTAAACCGCGCTGCTGGGACGGAAGTTTTCCCGGTACGCCGACGGGAACGCATGACGATATTCATTGGCGAAATGGTTGCCCTGCTCCTCGCCGCAGCTCTCGATCAGCGCTTCGTGCAGCTCCTCGCTCCAGGCGCGGGAGATCTCGACCACCTCGGCCTCGATCGCCTGGACGTCGAACTCGGGCACCCGCGCCGGATCGACCTGCAGCACAAAGTGCACCCGCGCCAGCAGCGACTCGCTGAAGCGGGTGGTGAACTCGCAGTCCAGGGCGCCGAAATGCTCGATCAGCCGCTGCTGCACCTGCAGACGCAGCGCCGTGGTATAGAGGTCCCGCGGCACGAAATAGAGGCAGCTGAAGAACTTGCTGCAGGCATCGCGGCGAATCAGCAGCTTGATCTTGCGCCGTTCCTGCAGCGTGAAGATCCCCATCGCCATCTCGTAGAGCTCGTCATCGCTGGCCAGAAACAGTTCATCCCGGGGCAGATCGGCCAGAATCTGCAGCAACGACTTGGCACTGTGGCCGCGCGGATCGAATCCCGCACGCTGCAACATCAACTGGGTACGCCGGCGCAGCAGCGGGATCTGGCCCGGCGGCTCGAAGTAGACCGGCGAGGTCCAGAGACCGTAGAAACGGTGCTCGCCGCAGACCCGGCCGGCGTCGTCGAAACGCTTGATCACGACCAGGTCCTGATGCGCCGGGCGGTGCACCCGGGCGCGACTGGCATCCTTCGCGAACATCAGCGGCTCGGCGCTGAGCATGAAGTCGCGCTCTTCCTTGCGCAGCTCTTCGCCGCCGCGGCTGCGGCCGGTCTGGGCATGCAGCTTGAGCGTCCCCAGTTCGCTGCCATCGACACGGCTGACCCGGAATGATTCGCCCTCGCCTTCGAACGCCAGTTCGTCATAACCGAGGAAAGTGAAGCGGTCGCTCAGCATCCAGTCGCAGAACGCCCGCGCCTCGGCGACCCTGTCGGCCCCGATCGCCGCCGGCACGGCCGCCAGCTGATCCTGCGCCAGGGTCAGGCGTTCGCGCATCGCGGCAAAGTCCGCCACCGACGCACGCACCTCGCCCAGCACTTCCAGCAGTTGACTGCGCAGGGTCTTGAGCTCGTCCGCCGCGGTGTGGCGGTCGACCTCGAAATACATCAGCGCTTCGCTGCCGGCACGCGCGTCCGCGCGATCGCGCAGTTCGGCAAAGCTGCCGTCATCGTTGCGCACGACCCCCAGCACGCCGCTGTGCACGACATGGATCGCCATCTCGCGGCGATTGAGCTCCATGCGCACCGAATCCACCAGAAACGGCATGTCCGGATGCAGTATCAGCGCCACCGTATGGTTGCAATGCCAGCCATGCTGCTCCAGATCCGGGTTGAACACCCTGACCCGCGGCTCCTGGTCCTCGCTTTCGATGAGAAATTCCCAGCATGAAAGGGTCG
Source organism: Marinobacterium aestuariivivens (assembly GCF_042661465.1). Lineage (NCBI taxonomy): Bacteria > Pseudomonadati > Pseudomonadota > Gammaproteobacteria > Oceanospirillales > Oceanospirillaceae > Marinobacterium > Marinobacterium aestuariivivens. The sequence goes on from NZ_JBHSWE010000001.1 coordinate 5,507,304, forward strand.
CACCGTAGAGATTGTCGAGCCTGCGCTCTGCGAGTTCCTGGACCGGGGAGACCCGGTAGTAGTCTGCACTGAAGGCACTGACGCTGGCGGCCATCTCAGGCGCCAGCCGACTCTGGTAGAGTTCGTCCAGTTGCGCCAGCAGTTTATCTTTGTAATCCACCCGTTGTTCCGACATCGAATCCTTTAACCCCGTCCTGATTCTGCAATCTGCCTGTCCGGTCTCTTCGCGCACGCTGTCCGGGCAGCCCTGCTGCGACACCCTGGCGTGCCAGGGCCGCGGACACACCCTGGCCCGGTTCGGCTCGCGATTCCGGATCTATAAACTCTAGGCGCTACGACGGGAAAAAGATTGTCAAAGGCTGGGTTTTCTTTGCGAAAAGATACGTTCGCAGACGGGAAAGCGGATACGGTAAAGGGGATGCGGATCAGGAGTCCTGGCCACTCCAGCGGATCACGACAGGGCGCTTGCCCCACTCGAGGGCGGCATCGCGATCATTGCCCATGTAGATATCGATCTTGCGCTGCCAGCGGCGGTGCATCTTGTCCATCACCCTGAAGCGTCCGGGCAGACCTTCGATCGTGACCTCGGCGCCGGGCTCGAGCCCCATGGCCAACAGATCACGGGATACCGCGATCGCCTTGACCCCCGGCTTGAGCCGATCACCCCAGGCGCCCACAGCCGGGTTGCCCGTGGTCTGAGCCGGCAATGAATTGTAGGCGGTGGCGGTCACCTTCAGCTTCACCTCTCCGTCGGAACGGTCGGTGGCCCCGCCGCTGGCACTCCCCAGCAGACAGAGCAGCAACAGCAACGCCTTCAGGGACCGGGCAGTCCATTGTCGATAACATGCAAACATGGCAACAGCAGTCTTTTGGCACGAATCATGAATTGTGCCAGATACGTCCCGGATCCGGAAGCCTTAATTGCGCCCGGCATGGGCGCGGCGCCCGTCCGCAGGCCTGCGTCCCGAAACCGAATCCGTTATCATGCGGGCTTTGTCACAAACGGGAATCGATCTTGCCATGTCGAACAGCTCCACCGAGGCCCTGACTCCCGCCCTGGCCTGGCGCCTGCGGGGCCTGATCGCCCTGGCCGGGACGCTGCTGGCGATCGGCCTCTGCACGCCGATGCTGACGATCGAGCAGTTCATCTTCATCCGCCACAGCTTTTCGGTACTGTCCGGTGTCTGGCAACTGGCCATCGAGGGCCAGTACCTGCTGTTCCTGCTGATTTTCACCTTCAGCGTGCTGCTGCCGGTACTGAAGCTGCTGATCCTGCTGCGCCTGACCGGCGCGGCGATCCACCACGACGGCCGCCTGCCCCGCTATCTGCGCCTGATGCACAGCTATGGCCGCTGGTCGATGCTGGACGTGTTCGTCGTGGCGGTACTGGTGGTGTCGGTCAAGCTCGGCGCCATCGCCCAGGTCCAGGTGCACTACGGGCTCTATGCCTTCGGCGGCGCCGTGCTGCTGACACTATACCTCACCGCGAGAGTCAGCAGGCTGACGACGTAGGAGCCCGGCCCCCGGGCGAACACGAGGCTGGCACCCGCGCCATTCGCCCACGGAGCGGGCTCCCACCCTTTACCGTGAAAACGCCTTCACCGCCGAGCGCAGTTCCCGGACCAGCTGCTCGATATCCGCCGTCGCCTGGTCCGTTTCGGTCGAGGCCTGGACGTTGGATTCGGCGATCTCGCGGATCTTCAGGATGTTCTTGCTGATTTCGTCGGCCACGGCACTCTGCTCCTCGGAAGCGCTGGCGACCTGGAGACAGCGGTCCGAAACCTCGGACAATGCATCGACGACCCGCTCGAACGCCTGGCCGGCGTTCTGCGCCCGATCGATGCCGCTCTCGGCCCGGTCGCGACTGCGCTGCATGGTTTCGGCGGTGCCGGTGACATGGTGCTGGATGGTCTCGATGGTGCGGCGAATCTGACCGGTCGAGTCCTGGGTCCGCTTCGCCAGGGTCCGCACCTCGTCGGCGACCACCGCGAAACCGCGCCCCTGCTCGCCGGCACGGGCCGCCTCGATCGCCGCGTTGAGCGCCAGCAGGTTGGTCTGTTCGGCGATATCGCTGATGATCACGACAATCTCGCCGATCGCTTCGGTGTGCTCCTTCAGACGGCTCGAGGACTCGGCCGCGACGACCACCTCTTCGACCAGGCTGCGGATCGCCGCGATCATTTCGTCGACCAGCGCGCGACCCTGGACCGCCTCGTCCGATGCCTGCCGGGAGGCATTCGAGGTCTGGGCCGTATTGTTGGCGATGTCGTGGGCCGTGGCCGACATTTCGGTGGCGGCCGACGCCAGCAGGTCGGTCTCGTCGTTTTGCGTCCTGACGCCCTCATGGGTCAGGTGCAGCGCCTTGCGGGTGGTATCGACGGCGCCGGACAGCGTCGCGATGCTGTCCTCGACCCTGCCCAGCAGGGTGCGCATGCGTGCCGTCATCATCCGCAGCGCCAGATCGACGCTGCCGGATTCGTCCATTCGCGGAGCCATCACGAGCTGGGCCAGGGGTTGCCATAGACCTGTTCCGCCTGCGCGCGGACCTGGTCGATCGGCCGGCACAGCCAGACACCGCCGGCCAGCGCCACCAGCGTGACGACGCCCAGCAGCGCGTACTGCGCAAGGCCCGGCGGCACCAGCAGCATCAGCGCCCAGATGACCGCCAGCATCAGCGCGACCAGCCCGATGACCGGGGTCGCGAGCCGCGAGCTGCGCGCCGGTACGCGCGCCTTGCCCGCGTTCAGCCGGCCATAGACCGTCTCCGCCCGACGGATCTGCTCGTCCGAGGGCCGCGTGCGCACCGACTGGTAGCCGGTTTTCCGGCCCTGCTCGTCGTACAGCGGCATGACGTAGGCCTGTACCCAGTAATGATCGCCATTCTTGCAGCGGTTCTTGACCATGCCCATCCAGGGCCGGTCGGCTTTCAGGTGCTCCCAAAGGTCCGCGAACGCCGCCTTGGGCATGTCCGGATGCCGGACGATATTGTGGTGCTCACCCACCAGCTCGTCCTGGGAATAGCCCGCGATATCGACGAACGCCTGATTGGCATAAAGGATTCGACCGCTGAGATCGGTCGTGGAAATAAGGCGCTGGTCGATATCGTACTTGCGTTCGACACCGGTCACCTGACGATTTGCTGGATTCACCCTGATAATTCCCTATGACTGGCTGTGAGTCCCTCTACAGCGCCGGACCGGGGGACGACTCTGGTCGGTCGACTCCACGCGCATGCCGGCAACAAAGGATTGGCCAATGAAGAATAACGGCCGGCATTGTAAATCCTTTAGCCGCGTCATTGCATTCTGTTTTACCCTGGAGCCTGCACATCTTGGTCTGGCACACCGCAGAATCCACTGGCATTGGCGCGCCGGGGAACTGGTAGAATGGCCCGGCGATACCGATCCCGATCACACAGGAGCGATATGACAAGGCTGCCGATCGACGACATCCTGCCCTGCCTGCGCGAAGCGCTCGCCGCAAGAACCGAAGCCGTTCTGGAAGCACCGCCCGGTGCCGGCAAGACCACCCGGGTGCCTCTGGCCCTGCTCGACGAGCCCTGGCTGGACGGCCAGAAGATAGTGATGCTCGAACCGCGCCGGCTCGCGGCCCGCAGCGCCGCAGAGCAGCTGGCTCGCGGATTGAACGAAACGACCGGAGAAACGGTGGGCTATCGCATCCGCTTCGACAGCCACGTCGGCCCCCGCACCCGCATCGAGGTCGTCACCGAAGGCATCCTGACCCGCATGCTGCAGCGGGATCCCGCCCTCGAGGGTGTCGGACTGCTGATATTCGACGAATTTCACGAACGCAGTCTCGATGCCGACCTCGGACTGGCGCTGGCGCTGCAGGCACGGGAACTGCTGCGGGACTGCCCCCTCTGCGCCTGCTGCTGATGTCCGCCACCCTCGACGGCGATGCCGCTGCCCGGCTGCTCGGCAACGCCCCCGTCGTGCGCAGCGAAGGGCGGGCCTGGCCGGTGCAGATCCGCTATGGCAGTCCGGCCGAGACCGGCGAGCGGATCGAACCGCGTGTTGCCGCCACCGTGGCCGAGGCGCTCGACAGCGCAACCGGCAGCCTGCTGGTGTTTCTGCCCGGTCAGCGCGAAATCCGCGAATGCCACCGCCTGCTGCGCGAACGCCTGGGCGCCCGCAACGACATCCTGCTGACGCCGCTCTACGGCGACCTCAGCCTGGAACAGCAGCGACAGGCGATAGCACCGGCACCGGCCGGTCGGCGCAAGGTGGTACTGGCCACCGCGATCGCCGAAACCAGTCTGACGATCGAGGGGGTGCGGGTGGTGATCGATGCCGGACTCAGTCGTGAAGCCCGGTTCGATCCGACCACCGCCATGACCCGGCTGCAGACCCGGCGGCTGTCCCGCGACGCCAGCATTCAGCGCGCCGGACGCGCCGGGCGCACCGAACCCGGGATCTGCTACCGCCTCTGGTCGGAAAGCCAGCAGCAGGCCCTGAGCCCAGGCGCGCGCCCGAGATCCTGCAGGCCGACCTGGCATCGCTGGCACTGCAGCTGCTCGCCTGGGGCGTCAGCGACCCATCGGAACTTGTCTGGCTGGACCCGCCAGCGCCGGGCCCTGGTCCCAGGGGCTCGAACTGCTCGAGCGACTCGGCGCCGCCCGCCGGACCGCAGGCCGCTGGACCCTCAGTGCCCACGGCGAGCGCATGGTCCGGTTACCGGCCCATCCGCGCATCGCCCATATGCTGCTCGAAGGCTGCCGCCTCGGGCTGCGCAGCCTGGCCTGCGAAGTGGCCGCCCTGCTGTCGGACCGGGATCCCCTGCGCCAGGACGGCGCCGATATCGCGACCCGTCTTGCCTGGCTGCGCGGCGAAAGCATGATTGCCCGGCAGCAGCGCGCCCAGTGGCAACGCCTGATCCAGCAGCGGGATCAGTTTCGCTCCCTTTGCGACCGGCTCGACATTGCTGCGCCGCCCGCCCCGCTGGTGGACCCGCAGAGCGAGCAGGCCCAGGCGCTGCTGATCGCCTGCGCCTATCCGGATCGCATCGCCGTACGCAAGCAGAGCCAGGGCCTGGATTACCGCCTGGCCAGCGGCCGGGCAGCCCGCCTGGCCGCCCAGGACCCGCTGCGCAACAGCCCCTGGCTCGCCCTGGCCCAGCTTACCGGTCGCGCCGGCGACGCGACCGACCGTATCGTACTGGCCGCCCCCTTCGATCCGGCGCTGTTGCAGGGCCCGCTGCGGGACCTGCTGCGACGGCAGGACAGCGTTGCCTGGAGCGATGCCGACAACCGGCTCGTTGCCGAGCGGCAAACACTGATCGGCCAGCTCGTCCTGTCCCGCACCCCGCTCACCGAGGTGCCGCCCGAGGATCGCAATCGCACCCTCTGCGCCCTGGTACGCAAAAGGGGTCTGCGGCTGCTCCCCTGGACCGAGGGCCTGGAACGCTGGCGGCAGAGAGTCGCCTTCCTGCGGCGCCACGGGCGCGATACCGACGACAGCTGCCACTGGCCCGACCTGTCCGACAAGGCGCTGCTCGAAAGCCTCGACGAATGGCTCACGCCCTGGCTGGATCCGGTCAGCCACCTCAACCACTTTGCCGCCCTCGACCTCGGCGCCATTCTCCAGGCCCGGCTGCCCTGGCCGCTGCCGCAGCAGCTCGATGAAATGGCGCCGGAATACTACCGCCTGCCGTCCGGCCACCGGGCGCGCATCGACTACAGCGAGGATCCGCCGGTTCTGGCGGTCAAGCTGCAGGAGCTGTTTGGCTGTCGGGAAACGCCCCGTGTCGGCCAGGTGGCACTCAAGCTGCACCTGCTGTCGCCGGCCCATCGGCCGCTGCAGGTCACCCAGGACCTGGTCAGCTTCTGGAACAACGGCTATCGCGACGTGCAGAAGGACATGAAAGGTCGCTACCCCAAGCATCACTGGCCGGACGACCCGCTGCAGGCGGCCCCGGGCAGCGGCATCAAACGACGGAAGTAGGAGCGAGGATGGCGAATCTGAACATCGACAAGCCCGTGCCGGCACAACCGGAGGTTCTTGGTGCGCCGGCGCCGCAGCTGATGCTGTACCTGCCCAACCCGCCCATCCGGCCGGCGGGCCGGGATCGCATCGACGTCCCGGCCCTGATCGAGCGCAACGGCAACCACTGGCGCAAGATTCTGACCATCCTGGCCAAGATCTGCACCGCAAACGACGACTGGCGCGGTTATCGGGACAGGGAAATGCTGCGGTATTTCGAGGCCATCGGTTTCGGCGCGACGCTGCAGGCCGGCAGCCGCTGGCACCTGGTCGCCGGCAAGGCGAGCTGGCAGAGACTGGGACTGGAGCCCGGGACCTTCAGCCCCTGGATGACGACAACCGGCTGCTGGCGCGGGGGAATATTCTGCTGACGCCCTACCCCGACTACCGGCAGTTCCCGAACCGGAGCATCGAGCGGGTGCGTGAGTGGCTGGGACAGGTGTAGGGCGGAATTCGCTCATTCCGCCCTACAGATTGTATTACCGATGTCGTTTGCGGCGTCTCAGTTCGTCTCGACCGGCTCGCGATCCGGCAGCGTGACGTTGAGCTCGAGCACCGAACAGTTGTCATTGTTCTCGAGCTGGATGCTGATGTCATCCTGATCGATGGCGATATATTTGCGGATCACTTCGAGGATTTCCTGCTGCATCTGCGGCAGATAGTCCGGTTGCTGGCGTCGTCCGCGCTCGTGCGCCACGATGACCTGCAGCCGCTCCTTGGCAACCGCCGCAGACGTGGGTTTCGATTTACTGCGGAAGTAATTGAAAATACCCACTATTTACCTCCCAACAGGCGCTTGAGGAAGCTCTTCTTCTGCACTTCGAGGAAACGGTGATCGATTTTTTCACCCAGCAGGCGCGCCACCGCGTCGCTGTAGGCCTGGCCGGCCTCGGCCTGCTGATCGAGAATGACCGGCGTGCCCTGGTTGGAGGCCTTGAGCACGGCTTCGGATTCCGGAATCACGCCCAGCAGCGGGATCGCCAGGATCTCCTCGACGTCCTGAACGCTAAGCATCTCGCCGCCCTGCACCCGGGACGGATTGTAGCGGGTCAGCAGCAGATGTTCCTCGACCGGCTCCTCGCCCGACTCCACCCGGCGGGTCTTGCTCTGCAGGATGCCGAGAATGCGGTCGGAATCCCGCACCGACGAGACTTCCGGATTGGTCACGACGATGGCGATATCGGCATAGTAGAGCGCCATCTGCGCGCCTTTCTCGATACCGGCCGGCGAATCGCAGACGATATAGTCGAAATCGCGGGACAGCTCATTGAGCACGCTCTGCACCCCCTCCTGGGTCAGCGCATCCTTGTCGCGGGTCTGGGACGCCGGCAGGATAAAGAGGTTCGGCGTGCGCTTGTCCTTGATCAACGCCTGTTTCAGGCTCGCTTCCTGATTGATGACGTTGACGAAGTCATAGACCACGCGCCGCTCGCACCCCATGATCAGGTCAAGATTTCGCAAACCGACATCGAAGTCGATGATCGCGGTCTTGAACCCCTTCAGGGCCAGTCCGGTACCGATCGCGGCACTGCTGGTCGTCTTTCCGACGCCCCCTTACCGGAGGTCACTACTATAATCTTGGCCAACATCGTCTCCTTAATTCTGCCCGCTGCACCCGGTTCGCGAGTATCAATCAAAGCGCCATAACATGCAATGTGTCGTCCTTAAGATACAGCTGCGCCGGTGCCTTCCAGATCAGTTCCCGCAAGCCGTCGCTGAGCTTGAAATTGCCGGCGATGGACACCAGCTCAGCCTCCAGGCTCTGGCAGAATACGCGGGCGCTTTCATCGCCCCTGACGCCCGCCAGGGCCCGACCTCGCAGCGCGCCGTAGACATGGATATGTCCGTCGGCGAGGATCTCGGCGCCTTCGCTGACCGCCGCCAGCACGATCAGATCGGCGCCTTCGGCATAGACCTGCTGTCCCGAACGTACCGGCCGGGTTATCACCTTGCTCGGACGGTGCACCAGTTTCTCTTCGACCACGGTCCGGACCACCACTTCCGGTGCGGCCGGCTTCGGTGCGGCCGGCATCGGCGCGGCCGGCTCCGGCTCCGACCTGGACTCCGGCATAGCGGCCCGTGCGGTGCTGCCCGCGGGAATCCTGGCCAGCCCCCGGGCCTCGAGCGAAGCCGCCGCATCGCCGTCCCCGCCCTTGAAGGCCATCGGGCGCAGACCGAATTCCCGGCACAGGGAAATCATATCGGCGAAATCGATATCGGCCGCGGCCGTCTCCAGCTTTTCCAGGCTAATCACGACCGGTGTCTGCTGGAAAAACATCGGCGCCTGGCGCACCTTTTCGGCCAGCCCGCCGGCAAACTGCTCGCGGTCATAGCGGTACAGCTCGAGCACGATCGCCGTCACGACGGTCCCCTTGAGCTGAAAGCAGAGTTGATTCATTCACCTGATCCTTGTTCTTGTACGGACTGCGCGACAATTGGGGTGATGGACGACGCAGGGCCGCCCCACCTCTTTGTCGAAAATGCAGGAGCAGTTTCGACCAAGCGCCGTATTCTACGAAGTTGTCACGCTCAGGGGTAGAGCGGTGACCCCTGACCGGCGAATGGCCCCGCCGGCCAACGGTCGACTTCCCGCTCACCACTGCCTGTCACAAATGATGCTCGTGAACGAAGGCGTTCAGACTGTCGTAGTCCCAGGGCTCGCCATCGGGGCGCGGGTGACCGTGCTCGTTCAGCTTGTCGACCATCACCTTCAGATTGTCGCCCTTCTTTCGCAGGCCGCGCACCAGCTCGACCGCCTCCCCGATACGCGCCGCCAGCACCGGATCGGCCGCTGCAACATCCTCGTCCTTGCGCTTGACCACCACCTTGATCGACTTGCTCATCCTGTTCCCCTGTGCTGATATCTCCTAAACATCATGGCGCCAGCAGACGCCCCAGTGCAACAGGAGATCGTACATGCCAGTCCACAACCGCCGGCACCGCCCAGGAACATCCACCCTGCGACGTGCTGCAGGCGTAATGACGCTCGGCCTTTCGCTGGTCCTGAGCACCCAGGCCGGTGCCGTCACGGACACCCCGAAACCCGGGGAGATACTGGATCTGAGCCGGCAGGAAACCCTGAGCCCGGACGAGCTCTATCGCCGCCTCGACAGGGCCCAGCTGATTCTGATCGGCGAACAGCACGACAATCCCAGACACCATGCCGTTGAGTCACTGCTGCTGGGGGAGCTGGTCCGGCCCGGCACGGCCGTGGTGTTCGAGATGCTGGGACCGGACCTGCCGCTGGCGGATCTCGGCGTCACCAGCTCCAAGCAGGAGTTGAGTACCGCACTCGAGGCCGGCACCGGGGGCTGGGACTGGGACAGCTATGCGCCGCTCTACCGCCTGACCCTCGAACAGGGAGGCAAGCTGGTCAGCGGCAATCTCAGCCGGGAGCAGATAAACGCCCTGTATCAGGGCGACGAAACCGGCCTGCCGGAGGCGGAAACAAGCAGCCGGGGCGCGATATCCGCTGCGGTGCGCGAACGCCTGGGCGAGGAGATCGAGCAGCAGCATTGCGAGCCGGTCCCGGAAGAGCGTCTGGGGCCGATGGTCGATATCCAGCTGGCGCGGGATGCGCGGATGGCGGCGCAGCTGAAGCAAGGCGCAGACCGTCAGCCGGCCGTGCTGGTCGCCGGCGGCTTCCATGTACGCAAGGACCTGGGCGTGCCGCAACAGCTGGACGCTGCCGACAGCGCCGTGGTACTGCTGGTATCGGTACGGGATTCGGGGAGATCGTTGGCGGCCGGGAGCTGCTCTCGGCACAGGTTGCCGATTACATCTGGTTTACCTCGGCCATCGAGGCGCGCGATTACTGCGCCGAAATGAACACCGGCGCGGACGAGGCCGCGCCGGAATCGAACTGATCCCCGGCAGCCGCACCGGCGACGGGAATCTCGCAGCGCCGGGACTCAGTCCTGGCGCTCGGTCACTTCCAGCAGGTGGTAACCGAACTGGGTCTTGACCGGGCCCTGCACCTGGTTCAGCGGCGCACTGAACACCACCTTGTCGAACTCGGGCACCATCTGGCCACGGCTGAAACTGCCCAGCTCGCCGCCACGGGCGCCGGACGGGCACTGGGAAAACTGTTTCGCCAGCGTCGCGAAATCCTCACCCCCTCGATGCGGGCTTTCAGCTGCTGGCACTCGCTTTCGCTCGGTACCAGGATATGACGTGCACTTGCAGTAGCCATGTTCTCTCCACTCGTTGTGTAATCTTGTTTCGGGTTTATCAGCTTGGACGATCGGGTGATCATGGGCAAGTGCTGTCCAGCTCCGTGCCCGCCGAGACCAATCGATCTGCGATGCGATCGATTTGGCGGGTTACGCGTTATGCATAACCCGTCACCATTAATCAGTGATGATGCCCGCCAACGCCGTGGGCGTGGCCGTGGGCCAGTTCTTCGGGGTGGCCTCGCGCACGTCGATCACTTCGACGTCGAAGGTCACGGTCTTGCCCGCCAGGGGATGGTTGGTGTCGATCGTGACCATGAACTTGCCGACCTTGAGGATCTGAACCTGACGCAGCCCCTGCCCGGTCTGGACATGGGCCACCATGCCCGGGCGCCACTTTTTGGCCCCCTGCAGATGCTTGACCGGCACCCGCTGCTCGGCGCCTTCTACGCGCTTGCCGTAGGCCTCCTCAGGCGCCAGCGTGACGCTGAAGATATCGCCTGCGCTGCGCCCTTCCATGGCGACTTCGAGGCCTTCCATCATGTTCCGATGGCCGTGCAGATAAGCCATCGGCTCGCCCTTGCGGCTGTTTTCGATCTCGTTGCCGTCGGCATCGCGCAGGCTGTAATGGAACTGCACCACGCGATCTTTGATGATCTCCATCGACATCACTCTCATGCTGAATTAAAAGCGCGCCAGTATCCGCCAAAGCCCCGGTGGCGGCAAGCCCCGGGGACTCAGTCGTCGTCGGCCGGCTTGCGCCTCTTCATCGGCGCCAGACCGTCGCTCGACACGATAGTGCTCGGCGGACGGCGTGGCGCCCGCGGCGCCGGCTTGCCGGCTGATCGCGGTTTCGGCGCCCGTTTCTGCGCCGCCGGTGCCGCGGCGCTCTTGCGCGGGCCTTTCGGCGCCACGGCGCTGGGCTTGAGCCCCTTGAATCGGGCCACCAGACCGTCGATTTCGGAAAACTCGATATCCTGCTGCAGCATCCGCCGGATCCGGGTCAGGCTGTCCCAGTCCTTGGGACCGACCAGCGAGATCGCATCGCCCTTGGCGCCGGCCCTGCCGGTTCGGCCGATGCGGTGCACGTACTCCTCGCTGTGCCTGGGGAGGTCGAAGTTGATCACCAGCGAGACGTTCAGAAGATCGAGGCCGCGCGACGCAACATCGGTGGTCACCAGGACCTGCTGCTGACCGCGGCTGAAGCCGTCCATGATCCGGTGGCGCTCGCTCTGGGACAGCTCCCCGCTCAGCGCCACGGTTTTCAGCCCCTGGTCGGCCAGCCAGCCGGCCAGCCGCTCGGTATCGCCACGGGTGGCGGTGAAGATGATCGCCTGCTGATAGTTCTCCTGCTGCAGCAGCTGTCTCAGCAGCGCCTGCTTGTGGTCCAGGTGATCGCAGAGGTAGAAACGCTGACGGATATCGCCATGGGGTCGGGTGACGGCATCGATGGCGATCCGTTTCGGATCCTTCAGCAGATCCGCGGCCAGCTTCTCGACCTCGGCGTGATCGAGGGTGGCGGAAAACAGCAGCGTCTGGCGCAGTCGATGACCGGCCGCCGCGTTGATCTGGCGCAGCTGCTCGGCGAACCCCAGATCGAGCATGCGGTCGGCTTCATCCAGCACCAGCAGCTCGAGGCCATCGAGCGCCAGGCTGCGGGCATCGAGGTGATTCGCCAGGCGCCCGGGGGTCGCGACAACGAAGTGCGGATCCTTGCGCAGCAGCTTTTCCTGGTCGTTGAAATTTTCACCCCCAAGCACCAGCGCGCATTTGAAGGGGCTGCCGGCGAGCAGCGCCCGCAGCTGGCCGTAGACCTGCCCGGCCAGCTCCCGCGTCGGCACCAGCACCAGCACCCGCGGATCGCGCTTGTTCAGCGCCTTCTGTCGGGTTACCCGCTGCAACGCCGGCAGCAGAAAGGCGAGGGTCTTGCCGGAGCCGGTTTTCGACGAGGCGATCAGGTCGCGCCCGTTCAGCGCGAACGGGATGGCCTGCCGCTGGATCTCGGTGGGTTCGGTGAAATTGAGCTGCTCGAGCAGCTTGAGCAGACGGTTGTCCAGGGGCAGATCGGAAAATTGCAAATTCAGACTCCAGTATCGAGATCGGTATCGCGCATGAAAGACGGTATCGGTGCGGTGCGCTGCGCTTACCGGCACCCTACGGCCTCGATTTGTAGGGTGCCGGTGACCTCCAGGGATGGAGGAAATCCTGAAGCTGCAGGAGCAAACGTCAGGTGAGCAGCGCGAACCGCACCGCTCAGGCACCGCAGTGGCTATTTTGCCCTAACTAGCCCACCACGGCGATGCGCAGCGCATCGAGCTTGAGCTCGACCTGGTCGATATGCGCCAGCACCTCGTCACGCTGCTGTTCCAGCGCCGCGACTTCGGAGTCGCGGATGCTCGGGTTGACCCGGGCCAGTGCCTGCAGCCGCTCGATCTCGGCACCCAGCAGCGACTCGGCCTGGGCGCGGGCAGAGGCTCTGACACCCTCGTCCTGCGCCGCGACCAGGCCGTCCGCCTTTTCGATCAGCTCGGCGATCTGGCTGCGGGCATGGGAGATCACCGTCTGCGCGGTACGTCTGGGCACCCGCTCGGCCAGCTTGTTGAGATGACCGTGGGCGATGATCGCGCTGAGGTCGTTGCCGTTGCTGTCGAGCACCAGGCGCACCGCATGCTGTGGCAGATAGCGTTGCAGCTGCAACGCCCGCGGCGCCACGCAGTGCAGCCGGTAGAAGGTCTCCACCAGCAGCGTGCCCGGCGGCAACGGCGGCAACTTGAGACTGCAGAGGGTGGCATTGCCGAATTCGCCGTCGGCGATCAGCTCCATGACGCCACTCACCAGCGGATGCTCCCAGGTCAGGAACTGCATGTCCTCGCGTGACAGCGCCAGACTGCGCTGATAGGTCGCGGTGATGCCATCCTCGGGCAGTCCCGGCAGGCTCGAGACCTGCATATGATCGCCCGGCTGCAACACCAGGCTGTCGGCGCCGTGGGTCTGCTGCTCGACCCCGAACAGATCGAACGCCCGCTCCATATAGCTGGCCAGCTCCAGGCTGCGAGAGGCCTCCGACACCTGTTCGAGAATGCGTGCCGCCGGTTCCGGCTGGCAGGAGTTGAGTTCCAGCAGCCGGTCACGGCCGGCCTGGAGTTCGGTCTGCAGTTCGTCGGCACGGTGACGGGTGTCATCCAGCAACTGCTCCAGACCCGCTTCGCTGTAGTCGTCGAGCAGCGCCTTCAGCGGCGGCGCGAAGGTCTGGAACAGCGCCTGGGCCGCCGCACAGCTGCGGCTGAAGGCATTGATGCCGAGGTCGAACCAGTTCAGCAGCACGGCCTGCGGGCTTTCCTCGAAATAGGGTACGTGGATCGCGACATCGCGGCGCTGGCCGATGCGGTCGAGACGCCCGATGCGCTGTTCCAGCAGGTCGGGATTGAGCGGCAGATCGAACAGCACCAGGTGATGGGCGAACTGGAAGTTGCGGCCCTCGCTGCCGATCTCGGAACAGATCAGCACCTGGGCGCTGTCGTCCTCGTCGGCGAAATAGGCCGCGGCACGGTCGCGCTCAATCAGGCTGAGCCCCTCGTGGAACACCGCAGCACGAATCCCTTCGAACAGCCGCATCTGCTTTTCCAGCGCCCTGGCGGTATCCTTGCGGGCGCAGATGACCAGTGCCTTGTCATCGCGATGGTCCCGCAGCCAGTCGACCAGCCACTCGACACGGGGGTCCCACTCCAGCCAGTCGTCGTCTTCACAGAGCGCTTCCGGATGCAGCGCGCTCTCGGACGCCGCACCGGCCAGCAGGTCCGCATAGGCCTGGGGCATGCGCAGCGGATAGCGGAACAGCTCCCGTTTCGGGAAGCCGGCAACGGCATCGCGGGTATTGCGGAACAGCACCCGGCCGGTACCGTGACGATCGAGCAGGCTGTTGATCGCATCCTCGATCAGTTGGTCGATATCGCCCTGTTCGAGCTCGTCACGCATTTTCTGCACCGCCGCAGCGCCGAGATAGTGCTCCAGCGCACGCACCAGGTCCGGCGCGTCATGCAATTGCTGGCGCACATCCTCGGCCTGCAGCCGTTCCACCAGATTGCTGATGGCGCGGTACTCGGATTCCTCCTCGCGGAAGGCCTGAAGATCGTGGTAGCGATCGGGGTCGAGCAGCCGCAGGCGCGCAAAGTGACCGTCGGGGCCGAGCTGTTCCGGCGTTGCGGTCAGCAGCAGCAGCCCCGGCACCGGCGTGCCAGCGCCTCTATGGCCAGATAGCTGTGGCTGGCGGCCTCTTCGCTCCAGCCCAGGTGATGGGCCTCGTCGACCACCATCAGATCCCAGCCCGCCTCCAGCGCCGCGCGGCGGCGATCGTCGTCGCCGGTCAGGAACGAGAGACTGCAGATCACCAGTTGGGCGCTTTCGAACGGGTTGCCCTCCTCGGTCATTTCCAGCGCGGTGCAGCGCAGCGGGTCGAGAATGCTGAAGCGCAGGTTGAAGCGGCGCAGCATCTCCACCAGCCACTGGTGCACCAGGCTGTCGGGCACCACCACCAGCACCCGTTTGGCGCGGCCGCTGCACAGCAGCTGATGCATGATCAGCCCCGCCTCGACGGTCTTGCCAAGCCCCACCTCGTCGGCCAGCAGTACCCGCGGCACCGGCCGCCGGGTCACCTGACGGGCGATATAGAACTGGTGCGGCAACAGCTGCACCCGCCCCCCAGCAGACCATGGACTTCGGACTGGCGGTGCCGGTGCAGGTGCTCCAGAGTTTCGACGCGCAGGCGGAAAGCACTGTTCTTGTCGACCTGACCCGCGAACAGACGGTCCTGGGGCTTACTGAAGCGCACCCGGCTGTCGAGTTCGAGTTCGGCCAGGGTCTGGGGTTCGCCGTTCTGATCGATGCCATGATAGAAAAGACAGCCGTTCAGCTCCTGACGCTCGGTGATCTGCAGCTCTATGCCCGAAGTGCTCTGGATGCGGTCACCGACCGGGTACTCGACCCGGCTCAGGGGCGCATTGTTCACCGCATAGGTTCGCTGCTCTTCAACGGCCGGAAAATTGAGAGTCACGCTACGTCCGGTCTGCTCGATCACCACGCCGAGTCCGAGCTCTGCTTCGGTGTTGCTGATCCAGCGCTGACCGGGGAAAAACTGCTGCCTTGCCAATGTACTCTACTCGCTTTCGCTGCTGAATGTCGGGGGCTGGGCATGATAGGGGCTTGAAAGAAGCCTCACAAGACGCATCGGCCACCGGCACGCGAAATAAATGCGCCCGGAGACCCGCTCATTTGCGCTATCCTATGCAGCCATTCAAACAGTTTAGCTGGCGAACCCACGAACGATGTCCTTTCTTGACCTTGATCTGGATCTTGAACTGCAGCAGCAGCTGATCGAAACCGGTTTTTCCGTGCCCACGGCGATTCAGCGCCAGGCCATTCCGCCGATCCTCGATGGCCGTGACCTGCTGGCCACGGCCCCCACCGGCAGCGGCAAGACCCTGACCTATCTGCTGCCGGCGCTGCAGCATCTGCTCGACCAACCGCCACGCACCGGCCTGTCGCCACGCGCCCTGGTGCTGGCGCCGACCCGGGAGCTGGTCAGCCAGATCCTGCGGGTCGCCGAACCGCTCTGCACCGCACTGTCACAGCAATGCGCCCAGATCGTCGGCGGCGTGCCCTACGGCAACCAGAAGCAGATCCTCGAAGCCGGCATGGACCTGCTGATCGCGACGCCGGGCCGCCTGCTGGAGCTCGACGAGAAGGGATGGCTGGATCTTGGCGACGTCAGCTTCCTGGTGATCGACGAAGCGGACCGGATGCTGGACCTGGGTTTCCAGGACCCGCTCAAGCAGGTCGCCAGCCTGATGCCGATCGAGCGCCAGACCCTGATGTTCTCGGCCACCCTCGAGTCCGACGCCATCGTGCAGCTTGCCGGTGCCCTGCTGAAAGGCGACGCCGAAAGAGTCGCCGTCAGCGAGGCGCGCGCCCTGGCCGGCCATCTTGAACACGCCATCCTGCGCGCCGACAACGACGAACACAAACTGGCGCTGTTCAAGGCACTGATCACGGACCCGGCGGTCGACCAGGCGCTGGTGTTCGTGGCCAGCCGCAAGCAGGTCGAGCAGTGGGTCAACATCGTGCGCGGACTCGACATCATGTGCGACGGCCTTCACGGCGAGATGGCCCAGGGCGAACGTACCCTGCATATCAAGCAGCTGCGACGCGGACGGCTCAAGGTCCTGGTCGCGACCGATGTCGCCTCCCGCGGCCTGGACCTGGCCCGGATCAGCCATGTGATCAACCTCAACCTGCCGCTCAAGGCCGATACCTATGTCCACCGCGCCGGACGTGCCGGACGCGACGGGTGCAGCGGCACCGTCTGGTCGATCGTCGATACCCTGGACTGGCCGAAAGTCGGTCGCATCGAACGCTACCTGCAGCAGAAACTGCCGCGCCTGAAACTCAAGGGTCTGGAGCCGACCAAACCCGAACCGGAACCGGTGCGCAAGGCGAAAAAGCCCAAAGCCAAAAGCAAGGACAAGAAAAAGGACAAGAAGAAAGGTGCCAGGCCCGCCACGCCCCGCGTAACGCGTAACGCGTAACGCGTAACGCGTAACGCGTCACCGGAGTGTTGAGATGACATCTGTTACTGTCTACTTTTAACTGTCTACGGAACATGCATTCAAGGACCTGTTCGGAACGGATGTTGAACCTGGACATAAGCGCGGCGCGAATGCCGACAATATCGCTGCAATGGGGCCGCAACGCCCTGCCAGCAGCACTCTTCGCGCTGGCCCTTCTGCTTCAGGGCTGCGCCGGGACCGGCGTCGAACAGGCGGCGGTCGCGCCTGCAATGCCGGCGCCGACCTCACCTGATCCGGTCGAGCAGCTCTACGCCCATCACCTCGATTGGCGAGGCACGCCCTATCGTCTCGGTGGCCTGGACCGCAAAGGCATCGACTGCTCCGGTTTCATCCAGCGTACCTTCCGCGACCGCTTCAACCGCAACCTGCCGCGCACCACCGCGGCGCTGGTCGGCGTCGGCGCAGCGGTGCCCCGGGATCAGCTCAACGCCGGCGACCTGGTGTTTTTCAAGATCGGTCGCCGTACCCGTCATGCCGGCATCTATATCGAGGACGGCCGTTTCCTGCACGCCTCCACCAGCCAGGGCGTGATCATCTCCCGCCTCGACACCCCCTACTGGGCACGGCATTACTGGACCGCACGAAGGCCCTGACCCCTTAACGGTGTTGGGCATCGGCTGCGCCCTCTGACCAAGCTACAGGGACGTCATAGCCTTCCGCAGGATGTTGCAGAGCGCCGCGAAGCTGCATCATCCCGTGATGTTGGGCTTCGGGGCTGCGACACCGCAACAGTTCTTAAGTCCGGCCGCCTCCTGTGCGATAATGATCGACCTTTTTCATCAACCAGATACTCAAGGTCGGGCATCGCAATCATGAGCAACAAGATCATCGCATTCCAGGGTCACAAGGGTGCCTATTCGCATCTGTCCTGCGTCCGGGTTCATCCGGAGATGGAGGCCTTTCCGTGCGAGACTTTTGCCGAGGCGATGTTCATGGTCGAGCGTGGCGATGCCAGCCTGGCGATGATTCCGCTGGAAAACTCCACCGCCGGACGGGTCGAGGAGATCTACCGGCTGATGCCCAGGACCGAGCTGCATATCATCGGCGAGCATTTCGAACCGGTGAACCACTGCCTGCTCGGGGTACCGGGCAGCCGTCTCGAAGATATCCGCTTCGTCGCCTCCCATCCTCAGGCACTGGCCCAGTGCGACGGCCATATCAAGGAACTGAACATCGAACCCATCGCCAGCCTCGATACTGCCGGTGCCGCCGCGGAACTGGCCGCCGCCCCCGACAAGAGCCGTGCCGCCATCGCATCGAGCCTCGCCGCCGAGCTTTACGGGCTCGACATCCTGCGCGACAACTTCCAGGACAAGAGCGGCAACACCACCCGCTTCCTGATCCTGTCGAAGGACAGCCATGTGCCGACCTTCGACCCGGGCATCGCCTTCATGACCTCGATCATGTTCGCGGTCCGCAACATGCCGGCGGCCCTGTACAAGGCGCTGGGCGGCTTCGCCACCAACGGCGTCAACGCCATCAAGCTCGAGAGCTACATGGCGTCCGATACCATGCAGGCCACCAGCTTCCACCTTGACGTCGAGGGCCACCCGGACCAGCGCTCGATGCAGTACGCACTTCAGGAGCTGGACTTCTTCGCCAAGGACGTGCGCATCCTGGGGACGTACCCTGCGCACCCGTTCCGCTATCGCAGGGATACGGTGGTCGAGTAACAAGCCCCTCCGTTCAGGTTCGGGGACCTTCGATTGCAGACACAGGCGGCCGCGGCATAGCCCGTCGCCTGTCAGCCCAACTCATCGAGCAGCGCCCGGGCGTCGATCAGGTCGGGCGTATCCATGCCTTCGGTGAAGCCGGAGCAGAGTGTCGCCAACCCCTGCCGAGCATCATCCAGCCGGCCCTGCTGCTGCCATAGCCGCGCCAGGCTCAGCATCGCGCGCAGCTCCAGGGAACGTGCCCCCTGGCACCTGGCCACCCCAATCGCCTTTTCAAAGGCAGCCTCGGCGGCAGCGGTCTCCTGGCGCAGCAACAACAGTCCCCGGATACGATGCAGTTCGGCTTCGTAGATATGTTCCTGGTTTTTTTCGATGACGCCCCCGGCTGCTTGCAGCACATCGAGACCTTCAGCCGTCTGTCCCGCCTTTTCACAGGCCTCTGCCAGCAGCGCCAGAAAATGGGTGACCCAGACCTCGGCGCCAGTGGCCCTGTAAGCCGTCAATCCCTCGCGGATCTGGTCGATGCCGGCCTGCCACTGGCCCTGCTCGACCTGCGACCAGCCCCGCAGGATGGCGCCCCAGGTCGACAGCAGCGGAAAACCCTCCTCGAGCGACAGTGCAATAGCCGCCTCTGCACGCTCGCGTGCCAGTGCGGCCTCGCGGCGATTGAGGTGAATTTCCGCCGCAAATATCAGTGCGTACGCCGTCACATGGGGAATGGCCAGATCCCGTGCCAGCTCGAGCGCCGCCTGACTGCCCGCCAACGCCTGCGACGGGTAACCCTGATGCCAGAGCACCCAGGCCAGAAACGACTGCGCGAAAACACCGGGATCCATGCCGTAGAGAAACACATGGGTGCGGTAACGCTGCGGCTCGTACAGCCCCAGCGCCTGCTCCAGATGCCGGCGGGACTCGGCCAGCCGGCCCAGCTTGAACAGCCCGCCCCCAGCACCCGGTGCGCTTCCAGCAGCAACTCGGGATCCTGCGCCTTTTCGGCCAGCATCAGCAACTGCTCGCCCAGTTCATGGGCGGTCAGCAGGTCGCCCCGCACATGGTAGAAGGTGCGCAGGCCCATGAGTGCGGGAAAGCGCTGCGGTGTTTCGCCCAGGCGGCGACAAAGTTGCAGCGCCTCGGTATAGGTCGCCTCGACCTCCGGCGACGCGTAGCCTTTGACCGTCATCCAGACAGGGCCCAGCATCAGCAGAAGATTCAGCTCCGACCCGGTGCGTGTTGCGGATTCGGGCTGACGGCGCAGCAGCTCGAGGGCGCCGGTCAACTGCGCTATGGCTTCCTGGTTCGCCGACCGGCGAATGGCCTGCTGTCCGGCCCGCTGCAGGTACTCCACGGCTTTCCCGCTGTTGCCGCTGTGGCTGTAATGGTGTGCCAGTTCGCTGCAGTGATCTTCCAGCTGGCTGCTGAATAGCGCCTCGATCGCCTGCGCCGTGCGTTCGTGCAGCTCGCTGCGCTGCTCCGTCAGCAAGGAAGCATAAGCCACCTCCTGGGTCAGGCCGTGCTTGAAGCTGTATTCGACCTCCGGAAAGGATGGATGCTCGTAGAGAAAGCCGCCGGCCTGCAACCGCGACAGCTGCCTGCGCAGCCGTTCCTCGGGCGGACCGACGAGTTGACGCACCAGGCTCCAGGAAAACTCCTTGCCGATCACCGCCAGCGTCTGCAACAGTGCCTTTTCGTCGGCTGCCAGTCGATCGATGCGTGCCGTCAGTACGCCCTGGACAGTGGCCGGAATGCGCCAGTCCCCGGGAGCCCGCAGCAAGCGATAGGCACCGGCCGAGCCAGCGAGGATCCCTTCCTCGACCAGCGTCTGCACCACCTCCTCGAGAAAGAACGGATTGCCTTCGGTCTGGGCCAGGAGCAGCGGTTTGAGCGGCTGCAGCGAGGGATCCTCACCGAGCAGTGTTCGCAGCAGCTCTTCGGCTTCCGCCTGCCCGAACGGTTCCAGCCTCAACTGGGTGTACTCATCGCGCTCTGCCCAGTCGTGACGGTACTCGGGCCTGTAGTTGGCCAGCAGCAGTATCGGCGCCGCAGCGATGCCCTCGACCAGAAAACGCAGAAAGGCCTCTGTTTCGCTGTCGAGCCATTGCAGGTCTTCGAACAGCAGGATCAGCGGCTGACTGCGGCTTTCGCAGATCAGCAGCCGACGCAGCGCCTCGAAGGTGCGCTGGCGCCTGAGCTGGGGGTCCATCTGCTGCAGCACCGGCTCCGGTTCTTCGATGCCGAGCAGGAAAAGCAGGTAGGGCAGACAGTCTTCGAGCCGACGTTCCAGCGTCATGACCTTGCCGGTCACCTTTTCCCGTCTTGCCCGGTCGTCATCCCGGACCGAGAGCCCGAAATACTGCTTCAACAGCTCGACCACCGGCATGTACGCAAAGGCCTTGCCATGGGAGACCGAAAAGGTTTCCAGTACCAGCCCCTGCTTCGCCACCGCCGACCTGAGTTCATGAAACAGGCGGGACTTGCCGACGCCGGGCTCGCCCACCACCCCGACCAGTTGTCCGCGGCCCTCCCGGGCCCTGGACCAGGCCGCCGTCAGTACCGACAGTTCATGCTGTCGGCCGACAAAGGGGACCAGGCCCCTGCGGGCCGCCACCTGCAGCCGCGTCCGCAGCGGCCCCAGCCCCAGTGCCTCGTAGACCTCGATGGGCTTCGCGATGCCTTTTACCGGCACGGCACCGAGGGCCCGGCACTCGACATAGCCTTCGACCAGGCGAAAGGTGGCCTCGCTCAGCAGGATGCTGCCCGGTGTCGCGAGGCTTTCCATTCTCGAGGCCAGGTGAATCGACTGGCCAACGGGATCGTAGTCGATATGGAGATCTTCGGTCCGCACCGACCGCACCACGACCTCGCCGGTATGGATGCCAATGCGAATCTGCAGCGAGACCCCCTGCTGCTGACGGATACGCTGGGCGTAACGGGACATCTCCTGCTGCATGCGCAGGGCCGCATAGAGGGCGCGCTGGGGGTGATCTTCATGGGCGATGGGCGCGCCGAACAGGGCGAGAATGCCGTCGCCGAGCGATTTGGCGACGTAGCCCTCGTAGTGATGCACGGCGTCCATCATCAGCGCCAGCACCGGATCGATCAGGCGCTGCACCTCTTCGGGATCCAGATCTTCGATCAGCGCCGTGGAGCCGGCCATATCGGCAAAGAGTGCAGTAATGATACGCCGTTCGCCGGGGCTGTCCCCCTGCGCCTGAAGCACGGCCTGCTCGGCCCGGATGCGCTCCGCCAGATATTGCGGGGTGTAATGGACGGGGGTCACGGCTGCAGTGACCGTCAGGGACTGGCCGCATTCACCGCAAAAGCGGGCAGCCGGCCGCACCGGGTGAGCGCAGTGTGGACAGACCCTTTGCAGCGCCGTCCCGCACTGGTCACAGAAATTGGCGCTCGCCGGGTTCTCGAATCCGCAGTTGGCACAGCGCATGGAGCCTCCATACCGCTGGCTTTGAGTGAGCCGGTATTGCGTTTCCCGCTGCCGGAACGACGGTATTAACCTGGCTGACGACTAGGTTCCCTGCCTATTTTGTCAGTCACGCCACAAAAGCAGGCGCAGGTGCGCGGACATGCTGGCTTTGGTGGCGTTCGCACTGGCCTGCGGCCAATGATGAAGCATCCCTGCTTCATGTATTAACCCGCCGGGTTAATACAACCAAAGCATAGCCGAGTCCCGTGGCGCACGGAGACGCGGATCAAACCTCCTCGATCCGGCTGAAGATATCGTGCAGCCGCTCGGCGCGCGCCAGCCGGTCGGAAGCGGCGCGTCCAAGATGATCCGATACCGAAGCGCACAGATAGTTGAGTACGCTGAAACCGGATATGTAGGAGTCGAACAGCGAAGTGCTCTTGACCATGCAGCGAATGGTCCAGTTCGCCAGCCCCGCGGTTTTCTCTTCGGAATGGTCGGTGACGTAAAGCACCCGGGTGCCGATGTCCTGGGCAAATTTCATCAGCTGGTAGATGATCTCCTTGCGCCGCCGGTAGCCGACGACGATCAGCAGGTCCCGTTCACTGAGACCGGACAGATCCTTTTCGATCGCCTGACCGGGGCGCGGCAATATCTCCACGCACTGGCGCAGCTGCACCAGTTGCTGACGCAGATACATCGCCGGCATATAGCTGTTGCCATAGCCGATGACCCAGATATTGTCGGCCTTTTCGATGCACTCGATGATCTCCTTGAGCATCGGTTCGCTGAGGGCATCGAAGCTGCGCAGAAGATTCTGCACTTCGCAGTCGACATGCTGCTTGATTTCGCTCTTGAAATCACCGCTGTGGTGATCAAGGGTATGAAGATAGCGTGGCGAGCCCTCGGCTTTCGCCTCGCGGGCCTGTTTGCGGATCTCGCGGAAATCCTTGTAGCCGAGGCGCTTGATCAGTCGCGTCGCGGCCGCATTGGAGGTGTTGGCACGGGTGACCAGTTCGGAAATGGAGTGGGTCGCCAGGTCTCCGGGAAAGTCGATGATGATATCCGCCAGCAGCCGCTCGCTGCGTGGCAGTTCTTCATAGATTTCCCTCAGACGATCTTCGATCGGCAGCTTCATAACAACCTCCATTTTCAGACCCGAGCCGGGTCTCTGTTTATCCGCGCTGTCGCGTCATCACCCCTGTCCTGCCCGCTGTATTCCGTCTTCGGCAGCGGCACTGGGAAAGTGCCGCCCATGGCCGCCCATTAAAAACCCGTGGAGGTGTAGCAGGACTGCGGGCACCTGCCCGCAGCCGGTTACGGCGTTGCGACCTATTCGGACGCCGCCTGGATCGATGTTTCCAGCGCCTTCATCAGCGCGACACCATCGGCGCCGAACTGGTCTTCGATCAGCTCTTTCACCGCGGGCTGGGTGGCAGCCGCAAACTTCTGCCGCTCCGCCTCGGACAGGGTGGTAATCTTCATCTTGCTGGACAGATACGGCAGGCCACGGGTTTCGGATGCCTCGATCAGGCGCGATACGCCCCGCCCGGCATCGACAGCCGCTTTGGCCGCATAATCTACCACGCGCTGCTCCTCAGGTGTCAGGTTGTCGTAGAATTTCTCATTGATCATCCACACATAGGGCGTAATGATGTGATTGGTCAACGTCATGTAGGGCTGCACCTCTTCAAACTTGGCGAAGCTGATAGTCGGAATGGGGTTCATCTGACCATCGGCGACCCCGGTCTGCAACGCGGTATAGACTTCGGCCCAGGGCAGCGGCGTGGCCTTTCCGCCTACCGAGTTGATAATCGTCTCATGGGTCGGCAACGTCATGGTGCGAATCTTCAGGCCCTGCATATCTTCCAGGGTTTTCACCTCTTTCTTGGCATTTGTCAGCGCGAAGAAGCCACCGCTGTCCAGCAGGCCGATGACCTTCAACCCGGTTTTCGCGTGCATATCCTCGGCAAACTTCTGCCCGAATTCGCTCTTCAGGTTGATCACCTCGTGGGCGGTGGCGATATTCGGGAAAGCGAATGGCAGATCGAACACCCCCACCGGCGGATAATGTTGCGCCACCCCCGGCCGACGAGATCGACGATTGCACCACACCCATGCGTACCTGCTCGATCACCTCGTTGTCCTTGCCGAGCTGGCCGTCCGGGAAGTGCTGCACCTTGATCGAGCCGTTGGTGCCCGCCTCAACCAGGGACTTGAATACCGTCACCATGGCGCCGGCGTGGCTTTCGAAAGGACCGCCGGGGTTCATATGGGCGATCTTCATCACTTTTTCGGCCGCTGCGGGCGTTGCCCAGATAGCGGCACTCAGCCCGATAGTCGCCAGTGTTGCCACGGATTTCTTAAAAGACATCATTGTATAGTTCCACCCTATTTTTCTTATCGAAAGGTTTTATCGAACACGCTGCTCCGCATGCCGTGATTCGTTAGTCGACGAATCCGGACAACCTCGGCAGCAGCAATGTCAGATCAGGCCAATAGGCGATCAGGAACAGAACGCCCAACTCTGCCAGCAGGAAAGGCCACAGAGATTTTGCGATGGCTTCTATCTTCTCGCCGGTCACCGAAGACAGGACGAACAGACAGGCGCCGACCGGCGGCGTCATCAGGGACAGGTTCAGCGCCAGTACGATCATGATGCCGGCATGAACCGGATCCATGCCGATTTGCAGCGTCAGCGGTCCCAGTACCGGTGCCAGGATGATCAGACTGGCGTTGATATCCATGAACAGCCCGATGATCAGCAACAGCGCCAGAATCAGACCGATAATGACGTTCGGATTGTCGGACACGGCCAGAAACGCGGCGGCAATTGCCTGCGGAATCTGCTCGAAGGTCATCCACCACCCCAGAATCGAGGCCGAGGCGATGATCAGGAAGACCACACCGGTAATCTGGGTGGTACGGATCAGCACCTCGACGATATCCTTGTTCGGCAGCAGCTTATTGACAAAGCGGCCGAAGATCAGGGCGTAGAGAATGGCCAGCGCCGCCGCCTCCGTCGGTGTCGCCAGGCCGGTGAGGATGCCCCCAGTACGATCACAGGCAACACCAGCGACGTCAGGCTGCGCTTGAACGCCACCCAGATAATGCGCGGACTGGGCCGGTCACCGGTCTTCGGCAGATTCAGGGGCCGCGCCAGAATCGCGATGACTCCCATGCACAGAATGGCGATCAGCAGTCCCGGGAGCACGCCGGCGGCAAAGAGCCCGGCGATCGAGACGCCCATAATCGAACCGTAAATAACCATCAGGGTCGACGGCGGTATGGTCGGGCCGATGATCGAGCCGGCTGCGGTCACCGCACAGGCGAAGGGTCTGGTGTAACCCTGTTTGATCATGGCCGGTACCAGGGTGTTGCCGAAGGCCGCGGCGTCGGCCGTCGCGGAACCGGTAATGCCGGCGAAGAACACCGAGGCCGCCATATTCGAGTGCGCCATGCCGCCGCGCAGCCAGCCCACCAGTGCATCCGCCAGGCCGACAATGCGCTCGGTCATGCCGGAGCGGTTCATCAGCTCGCCGGCAAGGATAAAGAACGGCATCGCGAGAAACGGAAACAGGTCGAGGCCGGCAAAGAAGCGTGACGGCGCCATCGGCAGAAATTCCGGACCGCCCATCTGAAGGATCCCGACGACGCCGGCGATGCCGAGGGTATAGCCGACCGGAAGACCGAGGATCAGCAGCAAAAAGAAAGTCGAAGCGACAATAACCATGATTATTCCTCCCCTGGACATCAGCGCTGCCGGGTTCGACATCTTCGGCGCCCAGATCCCGAACCGACGCCAGCAGAATCTGCAAGCAGGCGAGTCCAGTGGCGACCGGTACCGATGCGAAGGGAATCAGCTTGCTGATGCCGTAGATCATGGTGACGCGACCGGCACCATCACCCGCGAACGTCAGACCGTAGAAAAACAGAAAACCGAAGAACGCCAGCGCCAGCATGTCGAGTCCGAACAGCAGCGGCTTGTGCAGTTTTACCGGCAGTCGGTCGAATACGAACAGCACACCAATATGCTGGCGCCGGGAAATGGCGCTGGAGACCGCCAGCAGCGCCATCCAGATCATCAGATAGCGCGCCAGTTCTTCGGTGAACGTGAGTGGGAAGGGAAAATACGCGGTTCTCGCCAGCATACCGAGCCAGACATCCAGTATCAGCACGACCAGCAGTACGAGACAGAGTTTATCGACAAGCCGGGCAAGTTTATCGCTGAGCATTCCGGCTGTGGCGCTCAACGATCTTGTTTCGGCTTTTTGGGCGGCTTGCATCGCAGACCTCCTCCTTTTCTTATTCGAATTATTCGCTGTCGGGGAAACTATTTGCGCAGCTGCCAAATCGCCCCTAGGCAATAACTCGATGATAATTCTTTTTCAGCTTTCGTCAAGATAAAAATTAAATTTCATTTTGTACACAATACTGACATTCTTCCGTTTTAAATCTGACAATTATTTGTATTTCATTTGTATACAAAAATATTATCCCTTTGATTTAAAGCTCTTTTTTCTCTACCCAAAGGATTGATCGATAAAAGAAATACATCGAAAAATAGAAAACCAAAGGCATCCTGACAGCGAAGATAAATAAAATTTCATGGAACCTTTTAAGAAGGCAGAAAACAGGAAAGGACAGGGTAGCGATGTACAGCCCGGAGCGGTCCGGAGCGGTAACGTAGGGCGGACTAGCGACGCATTGGCATCCATTTTCAGTCACGCGCATTAAGCCGGGCGTCGCGTAATCCGCCGCATCCGACAGCCTCGGCCTCGCCTCCTGTATCGGGCCATGGCCCAAACAGCAAAAAGCCCCCGGAGAGGTCCGGGGGCTTTGATCAAGGGGGAGTAATCAGGTGCCGGTTAACCGACCCACTGCGTAGCCTGGGCATAGATCAGGAACAGCATGGCAATGCCGACCCAGATCGCGAACAGCGGCAGGAAGAACTTGACCCACTTGTTCCAGCTCACGCCCGCCAGTGCCAGTGTGGCCATGAAGTAGCCCGAGGTGGGATAGAGGATATTGCCGAGACCATCGCCCAGCTGATAGGCCAGCACGGCGGTCTGACGGGTGACGCCGACCAGATCCGACAGCGGCGCCATGATCGGCATGGTGACCAGCGCCTGACCGCTACCCGACGGAATGACGAAGTTGAAGCCCAGCTGGGACAGGAACATGCCGATCGCCGACAGCATCGCCGGGAAACCGCCGACCAGATTGCCCAGGCCGTAGACCAGGGTATCCATGATCTGCCCCTCTTCGAGCACCACTGCGACGGCACGGGCGACTCCGCAGATCATCGCGCCCACCAGAACGTCGCGGAAGCCCTCGTTGAAGCCCTCGCAGATATCGGCGGTCTTGAGGCCGGCGATCAGGCCGACGGTAATCCCCATGATCACGAAGAGCCCGGCCATCTCCATCATGAACCAGCCCTGATCGAGGACACCCCAGACCAGAATACCGAAGAAGGCGAAGGCGGCGATGGCGGCCAGCTTCTGGCGCGGTGTTGCGCTCAGCGCCCCCTCGTCGGCACTGTGCAGATAGCGGTGCTGCTTCTCGAGTTCCTTGGCATCGCCGTTCATCAGCCCCAGAGCCGGATTGTTGCGCACACGCAGCGCATATCGCGTCACGTATACAATACCCACCAGCAGAATGGCGCCGAATGCCAGCGCGCGCAGGCCCAGTCCGGAAAATACCTCGAGGCCGGCCAGCTGCTGCCCGAGGCCGGTATTGATCGGGTTCAGTACACCGGCAGTGAAACCGGCGGTGGTGGCGCAGAGCGCCACGGCCGCCGCGGTGACCGAGTCGAAACGCAGCGCGATCATCAGGGGCAGAATCACCGGCACGTAGACAAGCGCCAGCTCCTGGGTGCCGATCAGGGTCGCGATCACCGCAAAAACCACCATCAGCACCGGCACCACGACGATGCTGTTATCGGCGAAACGCCGGGTCAGCTTGTCGACGCCGATCTCGATAATGCCCGTACGGCGCAGCACCATGAACATGCCGCCGATAATGAAGGTGAAGAACACCACCACACCGGCATCCATCAGCCCGCGGGGAATCGCCAGCATGAAATCGACCAGTCCGACAGGCGTCGACTCGACAATGCGAAACGATTCCGGATCGATGGTGGTACGGCCGCTGGGGCCGGGAATGCGGTCATAGAGACCCGCAGGAACGAAATAGGTCAGCACCGCCGCGATGGCACTGAAAACGAACAGGATCACGTAGATGTGGGGCATCTCGAACCCTTTCTTTTGTTTCACGTCGACACCTTGATCCGGCCATTGCTGGGTCAAAGTATCGCTGCTGCCGTTGGCATCTGCCATTGTTGCTACCTCTCTTATGATTGTTATTGGCCCTTGGCGCAGGGATCAGAAAGGTATCGGACCCGCTTCGCTCGATGACAGCGGTGGTTCCGTTATGCCGCCTCAAAAGCGACATCCCCCGCTGTCATCACGGGCCCGACCCGTCCTGTTGCTATTGTCGCGCTCGCCGGGCGCATCCCGAGGGACACGGCCTCACCCCGTCGAACTGAAGCACATGATAATTTATTTTCAGACCCAGTCAATATAAAAATTTAGTATTGCTTTTCTCGAAACCCGGGGTAGACTGAAAGCAGATCCGGTCGACGCCGCCGGCCGACCCCCGGCCGCAACAGAGACGAAAGCGCCGAAACGGCACCCGGGCGTCCCAGACAATAAAAACCGAAACCCACACAAGGTACCGATAATGACCAAACCGACTGCAGACGACCTTTCGAAGCGCTGGCCCAACCTCGCCGACGATCGCTTCGGCGCCGAGATCCTGTTCTGTACCGATGACTTTTTCGCTGCGGCCAGCCGCATGCTGTCCCATACCGCCCCGGTCTGGAAGGAAGGCTTTTTCGACGACAACGGCAAATGGATGGATGGCTGGGAGTCCCGCCGCAAGCGCGCCGAAGGCTATGATTTCGCGATCGTCCGACTGGGCCTCCCCGGCACCCTCAAGGGTCTGGACATCGACACCACCCATTTCACCGGCAATTTTCCGCCTTCGGCCTCCGTACAGGCTTGCTACTGCGAACAGGGCGACCCTGCCGAGGATGCCAACTGGGTCGAAATCCTGCCGTCGGTGAGCCTTGCGGGCGATTCACACCATATTCATGCCATCGATGACGAGCGCACCTGGACCCACCTGAAGCTGAACATCTACCCCGACGGCGGAGTCGCCAGACTGCGCGCCTGGGGCCGCCCGCGGGCACAGATCGATACCGCCGCCAGCGGCGAGCCGGTCGACTTGGCCGCGGTGGTCAATGGCGGCCGGGCGCTGGCCTGCAGCGATGAGCACTTCGGCAGGATGGCCAACATCCTGAACCCGGGACGCGGCATCAACATGGGCGATGGCTGGGAAACGGCACGCCGCCGCACCCCCGGCAACGACTGGGTGATTGTCGCGCTCGGCCACCCGGGCACCATCCGCAAGATCGAAGTCGACACCGCCCACTTCAAGGGCAACTATCCGGACAGCTGCTCGATCCAGGCGGCCTACGTCAAGGGCGGTACCGATGATCAGATCGAGACACAGAGCCTGTTCTGGCGCGAGTTGCTACCGCAGCAGAAACTGCAGGCCCACGAACAGCACCTGTTCAGCGACGAGATCAACGACCTGGGCCCAATCACCCATGTGCGCCTTAACATCTTCCCGGATGGCGGTATCAGCCGGCTGCGACTGATTGGCACCCCGCTGCCGTCCGAGCCGGAGGCATGAGCATGGCCGGCTCCCTGACACTCAAGCCGCTCGAGCGCGAGGCATTCAGCCCCTTCGGCGACGTCATCGAAATGGAGGGCAGCCGCCATTTTCCGATCAATGGCGGCGCCACCCTTCGCTTCCACGACATTGCGCGCATTTTCGCGGCCAGCGAAGACGGCTACGCGTCGATCAGCCTGGCACGGTCGCAACCGCTTCCGACGCCGCTGAAGATCGGCATGCTCGAGCGTCATCCGCTGGGCAGCCAGGCCTTCATTCCCCAGGGCAAGAGGCCTTTTATCGTGGTGGTGGCCCCTGCGGGCGACAGTATCGACAGCCGTGACATCCAGGCCTTCGTCTGCAGCGGCCAGCAGGGCGTGAACTATCACCCGGGGGTCTGGCATCACTCGCTGCTGGCGCTGTCGCCGGATCAGGACTTCCTGCTGGTCGACCTGATCACGGAGAAGCACAACTGCGACGAGCACTATTTCCCGGCCGATGAACAACTGACGCTGGACTATTCGGACCTGCTCGATCCGGCGCAATAAAAAAATGCACAGGGACGTGCTCACAACGAAAGGCAGGCGCAAGCCCTGCCCATCTTTTTCGACAGACCAAGATTCAACCCGCGAGGGAGAGGTTTACCTGATGGCAAGAATGAGAGCTATAGAAGCCGCCGTTGAAGTGCTCAAGCGCGAAGGCATCGACACCGCCTTCGGCCTGCCGGGCGCAGCGATCAACCCCCTGTATGCCGCGATGAAATCACTCGGCGGCATCGACCATGTGCTGGCGCGCCACGTCGAGGGCGCCTCCCACATGGCCGAGGGCTACACCCGCGCCAACCCCGGCAACATCGGCGTCTGTATCGGTACCTCGGGTCCGGCCGGCACCGACATGATCACCGGTCTCTACTCGGCGTCCGCCGACTCCATCCCGATCCTCTGCATCACCGGCCAGGCCCCCGTGCCCGCCTACACAAGGAGGATTTCCAGGCCGTCGATATTGCCAGCATCGCCCAGCCCGTCACCAAGTGGGCCACCACCGTGCTCGAACCCGCCCAGGTGCCCTGGGTGTTCCAGAAGGCGTTCCAGGAGATGCGTTCCGGCCGTCCGGGCCCGGTGCTGATCGACCTGCCGTTCGATGTGCAGATGGCCGAGATCGAGTTCGACATCGACACCTACGCGCCGCTGCCGGTGGTCAAGCCGACCGCCACCCGCAAGCAGGTCGAGAAGGCGCTGCAGATGCTCAACGCGGCCGAGCGCCCGCTGCTGGTCGCCGGCGGCGGCATCATCAACGCCGATGCCTCCGACAAGCTGGTCGAGTTCGCCGAACTCACCGGCATCCCGGTCATCCCGACGCTGATGGGCTGGGGCACCATCCCCGACGACCACCCGCAGATGGTCGGCATGTGCGGCCTGCAGACCGCGCACCGCTACGGCAACGCCACGCTGCTGGCTTCCGACCTCGTGCTCGGCATCGGCAACCGCTGGGCCAACCGCCACACCGGCTCCGTCGAGGTCTACACCGAGAACCGGACCTTCATCCACGTCGACATCGAGCCGACCCAGATCGGCCGCGTCTTCATGCCCGACTACGGCATTGCATCCGATGCCGGTGCCGCGCTGGAGCTCTTTATCGACGTCGCCCGCGAGTGGAAGCAGGCCGGCAAGCTGGCGGATCGCCGCCCGTGGCTCGAGGAGTGTCAGGAACGCAAGCGCAGGCTGCAGCGCAAGACCCACTTCGACAATGTCCCGGTCAAGCCGCAGCGCGTCTACGAGGAGATGAACAAGGCCTTCGGCAAGGACACCTGTTATGTCAGCACCATCGGACTGTCGCAGATTGCCGCCGCGCAATTCCTCCACGTCTACAAGCCGCGCCACTGGATCAACTGCGGCCAGGCCGGCCCCCTCGGCTGGACCATCCCGGCCGCGCTGGGCGTCGTCAAAGCCGATCCCGCCCGTCCGGTGGTGGCGCTCTCGGGCGACTACGACTTCCAGTTCATGATCGAGGAGCTGGCGGTCGGCGCCCAGTTCAACCTGCCCTACATCCACGTGCTGGTGAACAACTCCTACCTGGGGCTGATCCGCCAGGCGCAGCGCGGCTTCGACATGGACTACTGCGTCCAGCTGGCGTTCGACAACCAGAACGCGCCGGAACTCGAAGGCTACGGTGTCGACCACGTCGCCGTCGTCGAGGGGCTGGGCTGCAAGGCGATCCGCGTGCGCGAGCCGGACCAGATCCTGCCGGCGCTGAACCAGGCCAAGGAGCTGATGCAGGCCCACCGGGTGCCGGTCGTCGTCGAGGTGATCCTCGAGAAGGTGACCAATATCTCGATGGGCACCGAGATCAACGCCATCAACGAGTTCGAGGACCTGGCCGAGCGCGGCGAAGACGCCCCGACGGCGATTTCGCTGCTGGATTGAGGTTTTAACCACCGTAGGAGCGCCGCCCCGGTGCGAATATTTTGGCTCCGTGGCCCATTCGCTGCGAGGCGCAGCTCCTACGCGCAATCAGACATTGAGGTGAATGCAATGCCCCGCTTTTGCGCCAACCTGTCGATGCTCTTCACCGAGCACGACTTTCTCGACCGCTTCGAGGCGGCCGCCAAGGCCGGCTTCGAGGGTGTCGAGTACCTGTTCCCGTACGATTTCGACGTTGACGAGATCAAGGCGAAGCTCGACGCCCACAACCTGACCCAGGTGCTGTTCAACCTGCCGGCCGGCGACTGGGCCGGCGGCGAGCGCGGCATCGCCTGCCACCCGGACCGCATCGAGGAATTCCGTTCAGGTGTCGACCAGGCCATCCGCTATGCCCGGGTGCTCGGCAACGGCCAGGTCAACTGCCTGGCCGGTATCAAGCCTGCGGACGTCAGCGACGCAGTCGCCGAAGAGACCCTGGTCGAGAACCTCCGGTACGCCGCCGGCAAGCTCGAGCAGGCCGGCATCCGCCTGGTGATGGAGGCGATCAATACCCGCGACATTCCGGGCTTCTTCCTCAACAACACCGCTCAGGCGCTGCGCATTCGCGACAAGGTTGGCAGCGACAACCTGGCGCTGCAGTACGACATCTACCATATGCAGATCATGGAGGGCGATATCTGCCCGACGCTGGAAGCCAACCTGTCGGCAATCCAGCATGTGCAGCTGGCCGACAACCCGGGCCGTCACGAGCCGGGGACCGGCGAGCTGAACTACCGCTTCATCTTCGGCTTCCTCGACCAGCTCGGCTACGACGGCTGGGTCGGCTGCGAGTACAAGCCGGCCACCAGCACCGAAGCCGGTCTGCACTGGATGAAAGATCACAACATCGTTTGAACCACACACCCGTAGGAGCGCCGCCCCGGTGCGAATCTTTTGGCAGAGTGCCATCGATATTCGCTGCGAGGCGCAGCTCCTACGGGGAGTTACCCGTTACGGAGGTAAAACAATGGCCAATATCGGATTTATCGGCACCGGCATCATGGGCCTGCCCATGGCGCAGAACCTGCAGAAAGCCGGCCACCAGCTCTATGTATCCACCCAGCGCGGCCCGGTCCCGGCGGACCTGGAAGGCGCCGAAGGCTGCCCGACACCGAAGGCGGTCGCGCAAGCGGCCGAATTCATCATCCTGATGGTACCCGACACCCCCAGGTCGAAGAGGTGCTGTTCGGTGAAAACGGCGTCGCCGAAGGTGTCGGCGAAGGCAAGGTCGTCATCGACATGAGTTCGATCTCACCGCTGGCCACCAAGGTGTTCGCCCGGCGCATCAACGAACGCGGCGGCGAATACCTCGACGCCCCGGTCTCCGGCGGCGAAGTCGGCGCCGGGCCGGCACCCTGTCGATCATGGTCGGCGGCAGCGAGGAGACCTTCGCCCGCGCCCGGCCGCTGTTCGAGATCATGGGCCAGAACATCACCCTGGTCGGCGGCAACGGCGACGGCCAGACCGCCAAGGTGGCCAACCAGATCATCGTCGCGCTGAACATCGAGGCGGTGTCCGAGGCGCTGCTGTTCGCATCGAAGGCCGGTGCGGACCCGGCCCGCGTGCGCGAGGCGCTGATGGGCGGCTTCGCCTCGTCGAAGATCCTCGAGGTGCACGGCGAGCGCATGGTCAAGGGCACCTTCAACCCGGGCTTTCGGATCGGGCTGCACCAGAAGGACCTCAACCTGGCGCTGACCGGCGCCCGCGAGCTGGCGCTGAACCTGCCCAACACCGCCACCACCCAGCAGATCTTCAGCACCTGCGTCGCGCTCGGCGGCGCCGGCTGGGATCACTCCGGCATGATCAAGGGTCTGGAGCACATGTCCAGCCACAGCATCCGCGAGGAATAGGCCCTGCCCCACGATATTTTTTGAATCACCAGGTTTACGTTGAATCCCCCTTGAACGCACTGCCGCCCTTTCGGGCGGCTTTTTTGACCAGGAAAGGACCCGATGAACGACGCTTTCAAGCAACAGGCGCTCGACTACCACGAGCATCCGCAGCCCGGCAAGATCGGCATCTGCCTGACCAAGCCGGCCGAATCCGCCCGCGACCTGGCCCTGGCCTACAGCCCCGGCGTCGCCGAGCCGGTGCGCGAAATCGCCAGGATCCGGCCAATGCCTACCGCTACACCGGCAAGGGCAACCTGGTGGCCGTGATTTCGAATGGCAGCGCCATTCTCGGCCTCGGCAACCTCGGCGCACTGGCCAGCAAACCGGTGATGGAAGGCAAGTCGCTGCTGTTCAAGCGCTTCGCCGCCATCGACTCGATCGACCTCGAGGTGGACCTCGCCGAGCCTGCCGCCTTCATCGACACCGTCGCGGCCATCGCCGACAGTTTCGGCGGCATCAATCTCGAGGACATCAAGGCGCCGGAATGCTTCGAAATCGAACGGGCGCTGATCGAGCGTTGCAATATTCCGGTGTTCCATGACGATCAGCACGGCACCGCCATCGTCACCGCAGCCGGCATGCTGAACGCCATCGAGATTGCCGGCAAATCCCTCTCCGAAGCCCGCATCGTCTGCCTCGGCGCCGGCGCCGCCGCGACCGCCTGCATGAACCTGCTGCTGAGCTTTGGGGCCCGGCGCCGCAACATCTTCATGCTCGACCGCAAGGGCGTGATCCACCGCGACCGCGACGACCTGACGCCGGAAAAAGCCGCCTTCGCTATCGACACCGGGGCCCGCACCCTGGACGATGCCATCGACGGCGCCGATGTCTTCGTCGGCCTCTCGGGCCCGGACATGCTCTCGCCGCTGCAGCTGGAAAAGATGGCCGAAAACCCGGTGGTCTTCGCCTGCGCCAACCCGGATCCGGAGATCCGTCCGGAACTGGCGCGCGAAACCCGCCCGGACGTCATCGTCGCCACCGGCCGCTCCGATTATCCGAACCAGGTCAACAATGTCCTCGGCTTTCCCTATATCTTCCGCGGCGCCTTGGATGTACGGGCCAGCGAGATCAACGAGGCGATGAAAATGGCGGCGGCCCGCGCCATTGCCGAGCTGGCCCGGGAGCCGGTCCCCGCCGAGGTACTGGCCGCCTACGAGATCGACAGCCTAGAATTCGGCCGCGACTACATCCTGCCCAAGGCCACCGATCCGCGCCTGCTGACGGTCGTATCCGATGCCGTGGCCCGCGCCGCCATCGACTCCGGCGTCGCCGCCCTGCCGTACCCGGCACAGTATCCGTTGCAGGCGATCTGATCAGCCTTAGGTACGGGCTCCCCTTCCTGCGAAGAAGCCGGGAGCCCGGCCCAGGCTTAGAACGCTTCCCCTGCAGCGGCCACGAACGCCATTTCGACGAGGTAGTCGGGGTTGGCCAGCTCGGCCTTTACACAGGCCCGGCTCGGCGCCGTGCCTTCGTCGAACCAGGCGTCCCAGACTTCGTTCAGCGCCGCGAGATTGGTGAAATCCGTCAGATAGATCGTCACCGAAAGCAGGCGGGTTCTGTCGCTGTCGATTTTCGCCAGAGCCTGCTCGGCCTGGCTCAATACCTGCGCCGCCTGACCCTTGATATCGGCACCGGTGTCCGACTCGGGAACCTCGACGAAGTGCGCGATCCTGTTGAAGACCGTGATATCGGACCAGCGTTTGCAAGGGTTGATGCGATGGACCTGCATGGGTTTGCTCTCCTTTTGTCGGCAGGAATTCGGCGCCGATTATACCCACCCGCTTGGGACTGGATACCCTTTACCGGGAAGATTCGAACCCTTTCGGATGACTGGCGGAGCATCGCCCCGAAAAATGGCGGCGCCAGACGATGCGGTGCGACGAGGATCTCGACCGGCGCCCCTCACTGAATGGGCGCCAGCAGATAGGCCACCCGACTGACCATCCTCAGCGGCAACGACCAGCCCCTCACCTCGGCGAAGCTCAATTGCCGGCTATTGGCGAAGTCGGTGGCCAGCATCTCTGCGACTTTGGCAGCGAACGGGCGGCTGCGGTTCAGTATCGAAATCTCGAAGTTGAGACGAAAGGAGCGGTTGTCGATGTTCGCGGTACTGATCGAAGACATGTCATCATCCATCAGCAGAACCTTTTGATGCAGGAACCCCTTCTGATAACGGTAGAACTTGACCCCGCTGAAGATCGTTTCGCCGATATAGGTGTAGGACGACAGCTTCATCAGGCGCTTGTCTGCCAGATCCGGCAGCAATATCCGCACGTCCACGCCACGCAGGGCCGCCAGTTGCAGCGCCGCCACCACCGAAGCATCGGGCACGAAATAGGGGCTCACGATCCAGAGCCGGTGACGGGCCTGCTGAATAAGGTGCAGAAAATAGAGCGCGCAGCTCTCCAGGGCGTCGGCAGGGCCGCTCGGCAATACAAGCGTTTCGACGCCATCGGTGTCCACCGGCACCGGCTCCCAGTTCAGCCCCAGCGGCAAACGGTCCGTGGCCCAGAACCAGTCCTCGACGAAAGCCAGCTGAACCGCCTGCACCGAAGGTCCCCGAAGGCTAATATTGGTATCCCGCCAGGGCTCAGCACCGGATGCCGGTGCACGTATTCTCGCCCGACATTCACGCCGCCGACGCAGGCATAGCGTCCATCGACCACCAGTATCTTGCGGTGGTTGCGAAAGTTGAGCTGGAAACGGTTGAGCAACCCCTTGGTGCTGTGGAACGGATGGATGCGGATCCCCATGGCGCTCAACTTGCGTACATAGGCACGGTGCAACTGGAAGGAGCCGATTTCGTCATAGAGAAAAGAGACCTGCACGCCCGCTGCGACTTTTTCCGCCAGCAGATCCGCCAGCGCGCGCCCCATCTCGTCATCCCTGACGATATAGAACTCCAGCAGCACGTAATGACGGGCACTGCGAATCTCGGCAAACATGTCCTCGAAGGCACGATCGCCGTTGATCAGCAGTCGCGCTTCGTTGCCGCGGGTAAAGGGCATGCTCGCCAGCCGTTCGAGGGCCGTGGCAGCATGGTTCGCAGCCGAAGTGCGGGGAATGAAGGGCTGAAAACGGCGATTCAGGTCACCGGCCAGGCGCTGTATCTCGAGCAGGCCACGGCGCCGGACACGGGCGTAGCCGTGAAACCGGCGGCGCCCGAAGACCCAGTACAACGGCACCATGACCGGCGGAAAGATCACCAGCAGGATCGCCCAGGCAACGGCTCCCTGCGCCGTACGCGTCGTCATGATCGCATTGAGCGCCGACAGAATTCCCAGCACCAGCATGACAAAGGCGCCCAGCGCCAGTATCAGCGGTTCCTGTTCCGGTGTCAGCACGGTGGTGGTCGCCACGAAGAGCCCCTGCAGAAGTCTCCACTTGACCTTAGCTGCCAATACGATCGCCGGCAACGACCGGCTTGCGGGACACCATGCAGCCCGACCGGCAATACCGGCACCATAAGGCAAAGAACCCTGCACAGCGACCTCAGCCCCGGCCAGGTTCGGCCGCCGGCAACGACCGGCTTGCGGGACGTCATGCAGCCCGCCCGGCAATACCGGTGTCATAAGGCAAAGAACCCTGCACAGCGACCTCAGCCCTGGCCAGGTTCGGCCGCCGGCAACGACCGGCTTGCGGGACGTCATGCAGCCCGCCCGGCAATACCGGTGTCATAAGGCAAAGAACCCTACACAGCGTCCTCAGGCTCGGCTAGAATAGCCCCGCCACTGGTGACAAGGAGTCAGTCACATGAATCAATTACTGGCAGCTGTCCAGGCCTGGATCAAGGAAAATCCATGGCGTCTGCTCTACCTGCTTCCCTATCTGCTGGTCCCTTTCCTGGTAGTGCCGTTCTACAACCTGCTGGATTATGTCACAGCACTGCTGATGTAAGACCGGGCTTTCCGAGTGCCGCTTCGGACCTTTCCGTCTCGATCAGCTCCGCGCCCGGCAACCGGCCGCACTCCTCGCAGATGCGCCGGGTACAGCCTGCGCTGAAATCCAACTCCAGCTCTGCGTTGCGAAACCGACGACGCCGGGTGCGGTCGGTCGTCGGCGTGATGCGGTCACGCCAGTTGAGGATCGGCACTCAGGTGGTGGAACGAATATTTATCGGTCACGGCAATCCTTCGCAGATCGTACAGGAAAGAGTATTTTCCGCCGCGAACAGGCCGCGCCCGGTAGTTACGGTGTCCTTGACACGCCACGGTCGCCGCCCGAGGCACCGACCACAGCCGGCAGCATATAGGCCGCGGACGGCCCCCGGGCGTCACCACGCCGGCGACGGTGGCGATCAGGAGTCCCAGCAGGCCGCTGTTCCTGCCGACCAGTCGGGTAAAGCTGTCGCGGGGCAGCGGCACCCAGACCAGCCCCGCGAGCATCACCGCGGCAAGCATCTTGAGGGCCATGTCCGCCACCAGCCGCAGGTCCTCGACGAAGACCGCAACGAACACCTCTTCGCCAAGCGATTGGTGGCAGATGGCCCCGGTCACCAGCGCGAACGCCGCGAATCCGGCGAAGCCCGACCCGGTGATGG
Organism: Marinobacterium aestuariivivens; assembly: GCF_042661465.1. Lineage (NCBI taxonomy): Bacteria > Pseudomonadati > Pseudomonadota > Gammaproteobacteria > Oceanospirillales > Oceanospirillaceae > Marinobacterium > Marinobacterium aestuariivivens. Next base: position 5,545,817 of record NZ_JBHSWE010000001.1, read on the forward strand.
TGCCGCTCGACAATGCGGCGGAAATCGCCGATCTTGCTGGCTCGATGGCACCTGTTCCGTAACTACCAGCCGTAGAAGCGAGGCCAGGTTTCGGTATTGCCGTCGGGCCGCATGGCCTGGTACCCGGGATGCTGCGCACCAGTGGCACAAGCATGATTGGGCAGAATGCGCAGTCGCGTGCCGATGGGGAAGCGTTCCGCGATACTGCGGTCCGTTTCGCCGCTACGAGACAGAATTCCATGCTCCTGATTGGCACCGCTCAGGATGTAACCTTCAAGAACCGCCCCATCCTCGGTGCACACCTGGCCGAAGCCGAAGTCATGTTTCTGTTTTTGCGTGCCGCGATCACGACTCATCGCCATCCACCCCGCGTCGACGATGGCCCATCCTTTCTCTTCCTGGTGACCAATGACGGTCGTGAGGACACTCAGCGCGATGTCGTCTACCGTGCACACGCCGACGTTGCGCATCACCAGGTCAAACAATACGTAGACGCCGGCGCGCAGTTCGGTCACACCGTCCAGGTGCTCGGCCGTCAAGGCTGTCGGTGTCGATCCGATGCTGGTAACGGGACACGGCAAGCCGGCTTCGAGCAGCCTTTGCGCCGCGCGTACGGCCCCTGCGCGTTCCCGTTCGGAGATGGCCAGCAGGTCTGCATGGTTATCGTAGTCATAGCTCGAACCGGCATGGGTCATCACGCCGCCCAAGCGCATACCGGATTCCTGGAGCACGCGCGCAACCTCCAGCAATGCCTCTTCTTCCGGCTTGATGCCTGAGCGGTGGCCATCGGTGTCGATCTCGATCCACACCTCGAACACGGATCCATGCGTTTTCCCGAAGCTGCCGATTTCCCGGGCAGCCGCGACATTGTCCGCGATGATCTTCAGATCACAGCCACGCTGGCGAAGTGCAAGCGCTTGCGGAAGCTTGCCCGGAACCATTCCAACGGCATACAGGATATCGGCAATGCCCGCGTCGAAGAACTCCTCGGCCTCCTTGAGAGTCGAGACGGTGATGCCCTGAGCCCCCGCCGCAATCTGCGCCCGTACCACCGGCAGGCACTTGGTAGTCTTGACGTGCGGACGGAAGCGCACCCCGAGTGTCTTCACGCGCTCTTGCATGCGCTCGATGTTGCGCTGCATGCGCCGTGTGTCGATGAGGGCTGTAGGTGTATCAAGTTCTTGAAGTGTGGTCATGGGCAGGCTCGCTCTGAAAAGGTATTGCAGATAGTGAGTTGACAGTTTGTCCAGTTAAAGACAAACTGTCAAACATCATTAACGACACCCGCCCCCTGCCATGACAAAACGTACTCCGGAACAGCGATTGCTGCTCGAACAAATCAAACAGGTCGCCGATGGCCTGGCCAAGACGTTCGCCCCATTCTGCGAGATAGTCGTGCACGACCTGCTGGATCCCTCGCACGCTGTACTGGCGATCCATAACAACCTTTCCGGCCGCGAGGTCGGCGATCCGGCCACTGAGCTCGGGCTTGCCCGCATCATGGATCCGGAGTTCGAGCAGGTCATCGCCAACTATCCGAACTGTTTCCCGGATGGCCGCCAGGTCAAGAGCACCTCGATTGGCATCAAGGACTCCGAGGGGCGATACATTGCCGCACTCTGCATGAACATCGATCTCACGGTGTTTCAGGGCTTCCAGGGCATGCTGAACCAGTTTGTCGATATCCAGGTGGACGCGCCAGCCAAAGAGACGTTCGACCCTGCGGGCGCGGAAGCGATCCGCGCCCGCATCGACCAGTTCGCGGCGCGCTTGGCCACCACGCCCCGCGCGCTCAAGGCGGCAGATCGTCGTATCCTGGTCAAAGAGCTGAAGGGCGCCGGGCTGCTGGACTTGCGCCGGGCGATGGAAATCGTCGCCGCGCACCTGGGCGTCTCTCGCGCATCGGTATACAGCTATGCAAAGTGACGTCCGCTTCCCGGACAAAAACGCGGTAGAGAGGATTCCAATGATCAGCCTTCCAACCTTTGACGACGTTATCGCAGCGTCGGAACGTATCGAAGGGCACGCTCACAAGACGCCGGTGATGACATCCCGCACCGTCGACGAAAAGTTTGGTGCCCAGGTCTTCTTCAAATGCGAAAACCTGCAGCGCATGGGCGCCTTCAAGTTTCGCGGTGCATTCAACGCGTTTTCGAAGTTCAGCCCCGAACAGCGCAAGGCCGGGGTAGTCGTGTATTCGTCCGGTAATCACGCCCAGGCCACCGCGCTGTCGGCGAAGATTCTGGGCATTCCGGCGACGATCGTCATGCCGCACGACGCGCCGGCGGCCAAGGTGGCGGCGACGCAAGGCTATGGCGGCAAGGTGGTGATCTACGACCGCTATACGGAAGATCGCGAGCAGATCGGACGCGACCTGGCCGAGAGGCATGGCCTGACGTTGATTCCCCCTTACGATCATCCCGACGTGCTCAGTGGCCAGGTACGGCCGCCAAGGAACTGTTCGAGGAAGTCGGCGCCCTGGACGCCTTCTTCGTGCCGCTGGGCGGCGGCGGGCTGCTGTCCGGCTGTGCGCTGGCCACTCGGGCATTGTCGCCGGACTGCAGGCTGTACGGCGTCGAGCCGGAGGCGGGAAACGATGGTCAGCGCTCGTTCCTCTCGGGCAACATCGTACACATCGACACGCCCAAGACCATTGCCGACGGTGCCCAGACCCAGCATTTGGGCAAGGTCACCTTCCCCATCATCCAGCGGGATGTCGACGACATCCTGACAGCTTCGGACGCCGAGCTCGTTGACTGCATGGCATTCATGGCAACGCGCATGAAACTGATCGTCGAGCCCACGGGCTGCCTTGGCTTCGCGGCTGCCCGGCAGATGAAAGCCGAACTGAAAGGCAAACGCATCGGCGTGCTCATCAGTGGCGGTAACGTCGACCTGGCGCGTTTCTCCAGCCTGCTGGCCTCTTAGCCCGAGGCGCCAGCCGGCGGGACCCCACCCACTCCCAACGCCCAGCTGTCGATCGTTTTCTATCGACGGTGAGGGATCGCTTTGTCTATTGACCAGAGAGATAAGCACCATGAATCAAGCCGTCCAATGCTCCGATATCATTTGCTCGAACAGCTCGGCCATTACTCGCCCCGCCGGCCACTACTCCCACGTTTGCGTGGCGGCCGGTCAGGTCTTTATCTCCGGCCAGCTACCGATTCAACCGGATGGCACGCCTCTAAGCGGCCGCCCTTTCGAGGACCAGGCAGCCCAAGCGCTGGCGAACCTCGAAGCCTGCCTGACATGCGCGGGGGTCGGTAAGGAAAGCCTGGTACAGGTGCGCGTCTACGTCACCGACATCAACCACTGGCCGCTCTTCAACGCGACATACGCGAAATGGATTGGCGATCACCGTCCCGCCCGCGCGGTCGCCGGTGTGTCGGAACTGCATTTCGGGCTAGACGTTGAAGTCGAAGCGATTGCATTTCTCAGGCCCGGCGCTGAAACCCGCTAGCACGTCTTGCAAGCCAAAGAAGGGCAAGCCTTCGATGAGTCCGTCGAGGGAGTTCACCGAAGGTTTACCCGGATTGTGCCATTTCCGGTGAGAGGGGCGGCAAACCGCAACCTGACCTCGACACCGAAACGACCGGCTCCCGTGTTCCTGCTTCCGACGCCTGGCGCGCACGCAAGCGACATGTCGTCGAGACTGAAGCCCGGTAATGCCGGGGGATAAATAGGAGATAACAATGACAACGAAACCCTCACCTTCGACCTCTCGCCGTGGACCCTTCCGGTTCTGGAGCGGAATGCAGCTTTGGCAACAGATTTTCATCGCGCTGACGCTTGGCCTGGTTCTCGGCATAGTGCTCAACCAAACCGGCAACGCGGATTTCGCTGCCGGCTTCAAACCGCTCGGCGATCTTTTCATTCGCGGGATCAAGATGCTGATTGTGCCGTTGATCTTCGTATCACTGGTCGCCGGCGTCGCCTCGCTGCAGGATCTCGCCACCATGGGACGGCTCAGCGCGAAGACATTCGCCCTTTACCTGGCGACCACGGCAGTGGCGATCTCGATCGGACTCGCCCTGGCAACCGTCTTCAAACCCGGTGTCGGTGCGGTTTTAGGCTCAGCCAGGGCCGTCGACGCCAAGGATGCGCCGACCATCACCGACACGATCCTGGGTCTCGTACCGACCAACCCCGTCGAGGCCCTCGCCAATGGCAACGTGCTTCAGATTATTGTATTCGCGATCTTGTTCGGTATCGCGATCGTACTCGCTGGCGACGTCGCAAACCCGCTGAAACGCTTCTTCGATTCAGCGGCTGAGGTGGTGTATAGGCTGACATCGATCATCATCTCCTTTGCCCCCTACGGTGTATTTGCGTTGATGACCTGGGTATCCGGTACCTATGGCCTCGACCTGCTGGCCCCGTTGGCCAAGGTTATCGCAATGGTCTATCTCGGTTGCGCTGTCCATGCCGTGGTGGTCTACGGGGGCTGATCAGACTCGTCGCGCGCCTCAACCCGGTACGCTACTTTCAGGGCAGTATCGAGCCGATAATGGTCGCCTTTACCAGCACCTCAAGTTCGGGAACGCTACCGGTGTCGATGATGTCGGCCGAGCGCAATTTAGGTGTGTCACGCCGTGTCACGAGCTTCGTCCTCCCCTGGGCGCCACCATCAATATGGACGGCACTGCACTGTACCAGGGGTATGCGCAGTGTTCATCGCCCAGGCGTATGGCATAGATCTGAGCACCAGTCAGTATCTGACCATCGTACTGACCGCGACACTGGCCTCAATTGGAACCGCCGGCGTGCCCGGCGCCGGCCTGATCATGCTGTCGCTTGTACTGACCTCGGCTGGCCTGCCGCTTGAAGGTGTAGCCATTATTGCCGGCATCGACCGCATTCTCGACATGGCTCGTACCGCGGTAAACGTGGCTGGCGACTGTGCGGTCACGTGCGTAGTCGCGCGAAGCGAAGGCGAACTCGATCAAGCCATCTTTGATACCCCCCATGTCCTCAAGGCCGACGATGTACCGGCTGTCCGGGCAAGTGACCCTAATCCCGCCCAATCCCGGCTCGACCGAATCTCGACCTGACCCGTAGCGGGGCGGATCCCGCCCCGCGTCCACGCATGTCTACCGCACAACGCTATCGGGTTCGCGGCGCAGATCGCAGAGAGGCCAATATGTCATGCACAGGAGCACGTCAGGGGGTCCGTCAGGGGGTCAGCGTCAGGGGGATCAGGTCTTGTCTTTTTCCCTCAACGTTCAGTAATAAGGCAAAAAGCAAGACCACCGTCGGCTAATGGGTGATCCCGTACTCCTTCGCGTGCTCCTTTACTTGCTCCTTTATGGATAGGGCGTACCCTCCAGCCTACGCCGCTTGCACCTGTAACGTCGGCGAAACAATCCTGACCAGGCTAGTCGTCACTTGACAGCGACGACGCGATCTCCTCCTGCTTCGCCCGGATCGCCGACAACGACGAGGCGATAATACCGGTGGGTACCGCCACCAGCCCCAGCCCGATCATCAGCACGCAGAAGGTGAACAGACGTCCGCCCAGGGTGATCGGATAGATATCGCCGTAACCGACGGTCGTCAGCGTGACAACGACCCACCAGAGGCTGTCGAAAATGGAGCGGAACTTGTCCGGCTGCGCCGCATGCTCGAAGTAGTAGATACCGACAGCCGCCAGGAAGAGCACCACCAGACTGCCCAGCGTGAACACCAGCAACTCCTCCTTTGCCATAGCGATCGCTTTAGCGAAGCGGTCGAACGCCAAGCGGTACCGAAGCAGCTTGAGCACTCGGCCCAGGCGCAGTAGTCGCAGCAATCGCAACGTCCGCAAATCGACCGAAGTGGCCAGGTAAAACGGCAGGATCGCCAGCAGATCGACCAGGCCATAGAAGCTGAATACGAACCTCAGCCGGTTTTCGGTGCTGTAGATCCGATACAGATACTCCAGCGTGAACAGGCCGACGACCACAGTTTCCGAGATATCGAGAAAACGACGCACCGCGGGTCTAAGGTCCGGCAGGGTATCGATGGAGAAACAGACAACGGAATACAGAATCAGGAACAGTGTGACGCCAACGATCAGGGGCCGATCCAGTAAGTTTTCCGGCTTCATGCTTCACTTTCTTGTTACGTACAGTCTGGGCTACGAATCTATTGCGACACTGCGATAGCGCAACATACTACCGGATCGCCATTAGTGACACTCCGAACGTGAGCCCAGCCCTTCCCTGCCCTGCGCTTAGAGCCTCCAGAAACCCCGCCTACCCGGAGGCTCAGTAGCCGGTGTCACCTCTTTAGAGTCAGCTTTGTGCCCAAAGCGGACATTGCCTGCTCGCGACCGCAAGCGGCCCACAGCTCTACCATCATCTATGCGACCATGCTCTTGAGCACTGGCAATTACCTCGCGTTTGTATCAGACTCAAACGAGTGGACGACTAGATGTGGCTAATTTTTCACATACCTTTTGGACCGGCTGATTGAGAAAATGTATACCTTATAGAAGGAGTAAAAGCTCAATGGGTCGAATTCTATCTTCTTATATCAGATGCTTAAGTGTCTGCAATATTGTCCGATGAAGATTAAAAGGTATTCCTTCTAATAGGTGCTATTAGGTCGGAGGACTCATTGACAGACTGTTAGCGCTTAAAAACACCTGTGGTCAGAATGCAGATTTAAATAATTTAAAAGGGATTTTTAGATGTCAGAATTCGATTACCACAAGCAAGCTCAGGAGTACCACGGAAAGGCTCCTCTGATTATTTTGGGAAGTGGAGCATCGGCTGCCCATGGCATGTCCGGCATGGGAGCCCTTGCGGAGTATCTAGTTGCTAATACTGATATCTCTGGCTTGTCTAAGGCGGAGAACAATGCTTGGGAGACGTTCTGTCAGGTCTTGAACAATGGTGTAGATTTGGAGTCTGCACTTCATCAAGTTGCTGTTACGGACCTGCTTACCGCCAGAATCATTAATGCGACTTGGGAGCTTATTAACACTGAGGATACACAGGTATTTCTAGCAAGCCTTCAAAACAATGTAATGTTTCCTTTAAGTCGTCTGCTTGATCACATATTTAGAAGTAGTCTAAAGGCAGTAAACATCGTTACTACAAATTACGACAGATTGGCCGAGTATGCTTGTGATCAACAAAGAGTCCACCACTATACGGGATTTACACATGGATTCTTTCGCCAATTGGCAGAACCGAACGAAATATTGCCTGCGCGAAAAGTTAATATCTGGAAGGTCCATGGCTCTCTAGATTGGTTTAAATCTCCTCTGGAAGATATAGTGGCCATCTCAAATATTAGCCATATACCCGACAACTATGAGGCGCAAATTGTAACGCCAGGAACTCAAAAATATCAACGTACTCATCTAGAGCCATATCGTTCAATTATTAATAATGCTGATCGAGCTATTACAACTGCCAGTTCATATCTTTGCGTAGGATATGGATTCAATGACGAACACATTCAGCCAAAATTGGTGGTTAAATGTGTCCGTCAAGGCTCCCCGATTACTATTATTACCTATGCCCTTTCAGATGCTGCCAGAAGGCTAATCCTTGACGGTAAGGCGCAGAACTATCTCGCAATAGAACGAGGAGCAACAGACGATCAATCAATACTCTATTCATCGTTAAGTGAGGCTCCCATGACTGTTGAAAAGAATATATGGAGCTTTAAAGGTTACCTGTCACTAATTATGTAGGAAAAAGATATGCCGATTTTTAACTTTATGGATGAAGATGCTCTTGGCAAAGTCGCTTCAGTGGACACGGCAAACGTAATTGTTGAAGTGGATAATGTAGATCAACTAAAAAGATTGCAAGTCAACCATCTAGCAGTGCTCCAAAGTAGCAGGCCTGGACAACACTTAATCGGACTCATTACTCAAGTTACCCGCAAACGAAGTATCGAAGATATAGCTAGTGATGGTATTGCCGAACAGAATGTGGAAGTCAACTTGTGCCGTATCGCACTTATCGGAACATTGCTTGATCGTGACGGTGAAAAGGGGAATGTTTTCCGTCGTACTCTAGAAAGCGTGCCAGAAATCGATGCTAACTGCTTCTCTCTAGAGGGGCGCAATTTAACTGGATTTATGCGAACACTATCCAATGTGTCAGCCGATGAAAATTCTTTGACGTTGGGTACATACACTCTGGATGAACATGCTATTGCATATCTAAATGGCAATAAGTTTTTCCAGCGACATGCATTTATCGGAGGTAGTACGGGGTCCGGTAAATCCTGGACAACGGCAAAAATTATTGAACAGATGTCGGGCCTACCAACCGCAAACGCTATAGTTTTTGACCTTCATGGTGAGTATTCGCCATTGGTAGAAAAAGGCATCCAGCACTTCAAGGTAGCCGGTCCTAGAGATGTCGAGACCAAGCGCACTATTGATGATGGGGTTCTTTACTTGCCCTACTGGCTTCTCTCATATGAAGCACTTGTATCAATGTTTGTTGATCGAAGCGACCAGAATGCGCCGAATCAGGCCATGATTATGGCTCGCGAGATAAATCACGCAAAGCGAAAATACTTAGAAGACATCGACCAGAATGAAGTACTAAAACATTTTACGGTTGATAGTCCCGTTCCATTTGATCTTGCTTTTTTAATGGGCAGGTTGAATGAAATTAATGTTGAAATGGTTCCGGGAGCAAGAGCCGGCAGCGAGAAACAGGGTGACTTCTTTGGGAAGTTGGCGCGCATGATTTCCCGCCTCGAGAACAAAATATCTGATAGACGTCTTGGTTTTATGTTCAATGGAGGCGGAGATATTCTTGATTTTAGCTGGCTTGAAAAGTTCGCTAATGCAGTGCTTGGCAGTTTGGGAGAGAATGGCAAGGCAGGTATCAAGATCATTGATTTCTCTGAGGTCCCTTCAGATGTTCTCCCATTGATTGTCTCGCTTGTAGCTCGTGTAACTTTTTCTGTTCAACAATGGACCCCATCAGAGATGCGTCACCCAATAGCACTACTCTGTGATGAAGCGCATTTGTACATGCCTCAACGAAACATGGCAGATTCCGCAGACGACATTTCTTTGGATATTTTTGAACGTATTGCGAAAGAAGGGCGTAAGTATGGGGTTAGTCTTGTTGTGATAAGTCAGCGCCCATCCGAAGTCAACAAGACGATGCTAAGTCAGTGTAGTAATTTCGTTTCTATGCGACTCACCAATGCAGAAGATCAAGGCGTTATAAAGAGGCTGTTGCCTGATAGTTTAGGTGGATTTAGCGACATACTGCCTACCCTTGATACTGGAGAGGCTTTAGTCGTTGGTGATGCAAGCTTGCTGCCGAGCAGAATTAGAATTGATGAGCCAAAAAACAAACCCAATAGTGGGACAGTTGATTTCTGGGATGAATGGCAAAAGGCAGTTAAAGAAAGGCGTCTTTCGGTAGCTGTAGACAATTGGCGAAAACAGAACATCCAATAACATCTATATTTTCGCTTGGGAACTAAATGTTGGGTAGCAATATTTATTAATGTCGCGCTAGAAAAGCGTTGCACTCGGAAAAATTACTCGCTGCGCTCGCAATTTTCCGGTGAGCGCAACGTTATATGCTACTGTGGAACTGAGAGTTATGAGTAACTATTTTGAATTCGTAAGCCAAGAATTATTGATAAAACTGGCACAAGTCAAGTCATATATTACTAAGCACAACCCAACTATTGGTGTGTTGACTGAAGAAATTCTAAGGGGCTTTCTTAAAGACCACCTGCCACAGTTAGTAAGCGTTGAGCAAGGGTTTATCATAAATGACAAAGGTGAGTTATCGAAGCAATGTGATATTTTGATATATGACTCACAATTATTTGCACCGCTTTATAGAGTTAATGACATTGTAGTTGTACCTTCTGAGTCAGTACTTGCTGTTATTGAGGTCAAAACCACAATTAACAAAAATATTTTCCACAAGGTAATAGATTATTTCAAAAGCTTCGATTATCTTCCTAATGCAAAGACATACTTGTTTATCTTTAACTCAAATAGTATTGAAAAAATTGGAGATTACTTTCATTCATATGAGCATAAAGGAAGCTATCAGTTATTCGATCATGACACATATCAGTACTTGCCAGATGAGATAACAGGTATAAACGAATCATTTCACCTCTGCAAAGATAGTGTTATCACAAACACGGATATGATTGGTTACAGCTCCTGGTTTTATGAAGACTCAAAAGGTTCGGAGATTAATGCTCTTCAGCATTTTTATTCTTCTATCAGGAGAGTAGTCGACTCCTACATCGAAAAGAACTATAGGAGCGTCAATTTTAAAGAGAAAAATGATTACAGAGACTTAAAGCTAAAATCAATATTTGCAATTGAATTGTTTGATATGTAAAAAAGCACATAACACCTATGAGCCGTCCTCACGTCGATAGGCACTAAAAAATTATGAGCTTTTCACCCATAGTTGCTCTTTAACAATTTGAACTACTTGCTTCGCATTTCTGGTCCGTTGGCCGTCGGTGTATGCGGAAACAAATGTAATCTAGTAAAAAACCAACTGGGACGAGCCTTAGGCGCGTCCCTTAACAAATATTGATGTCTCCTTTGTGCCGTTAGGGCAGAAAATTGCTCCTGCATTTCCGGTGCACCGGACCGCTGCATAGACGCGGGGCGGCCTTCCGCCATCCATGGCGATAAGCCGGCGAGCACTGGGAGTCTTTTCCAATCAGGCCCGTCAGGGGCGAGGCATGGATGCCGAGCCGCCGATCCGGCACAGGGATGTGCCGTGATGCGCGGTGCGCCGCTCGACGCCCGGAAAAGGCTTCCAGCGCGCAGTGGAAAGGCTTCTTCGGGCGTCGTCCTGTTGTGGATAGCCTTTGCCTACTTTTCTTTGCACGAGCGAAGAAAAGTAGGTCGCCGAGAGGCGAAACCGGATTATCCGACAGCGGTAACACTTCCAGAATCTAATATTTTCAGAAGAGTACCCTGCAGCCACAGTGTTGGGTTACGACCCTCCGGGTCTTCACCCAACCTACGAATACATCCGTCACGGCAGGTGCGTGCCGAGACACGACCACCCGTCTCATACAGACTCGCTCTTTCCACTCTGCCCTCGTTTGCATTGAGTGCAATCTCAAGTTCATGACTTGTTGCCACAATGCCATCTCTCTTGACTCGCCCGGGCTCTGTTCAGCAGGTACCTTCGCCAGCCTGATCGCATCAAGCTTGCGAGGCAGTGTACTGCAGATTATGGAGATGGCATAAAGTTTGCCTTTCATATAGCTGGTGTTAGACACCTTTTTTCACGATCAAGGAGCAGCCGTTCAATGTTTAATGGGTTGGATGAGCTCGAAGATTTTGCCTCTCGACTTGCGCCCTTGACGCCTGAAGAAGCGGCAGCTTGGAAGCAGAAAAAGGCTTCGGCTGAGACCGGGAGAACCGAAACACAGCCTGTTTCGGATAATGCGGCAGATGCAGTATTGGTACATGTGGCTGCACCGGCGCCGAGCACGGTACCGAAGCCAGTGATCGATAGTGCAGCCGATCCGGAACCACCGCCAGTCCCGCCCGGGCCGCCGGAAACAGCAACGGCGCCTGAACGGGGTCCAGAACTATCTCACAAGTTGCAAGTGCCACCGCCAGAACCCGCAGATGAGAGGGAGCGCAAACGAGAAACAATATCGGCCCCCGTGCAGAAGATCGTTCCGAATGTCGGGCCGGAACAGCCGGCTGAGGCAATGGAAGCGAAACCACTGCTTATTACCCCTGAATCGGAGCTAGAACAGGTGCCCGGGAGCAAACGGTATACCCGATATGTCGTGGTGGCAGGGCTGTTGTTACTCTGCCTGGTGACGCTATTGATTTAGTGCGTCGGGATCTTAGGCAACCATCATCGATCAAGTCGACGGCTGAGCGGCTTGTAAATTATGAGGGGGAGAATTGGGGGCAGCTCCACCAGCCACATCCCGGCACACGAGTCTACCGCTGTGGCTGCTCCCTTCCGGGCCTGACCAGGTTCACGGTTTATCGTTGCGGGAGGACCGGCAGAGCTACCATAACGGGTCGGCTGACCGGTCTCGAACGAGACAGGCGCGCAGTATACCAACCTCGACGGGGATTGCAAAAGGTTTGAAACTAAAAGAAAAATTTCTTTCCCGGGCAAGGCCGAAGCTGCTCAGAAGGTGATCACCCGCAGCGCCAGCAGCAACAGGATGACACCGGTGATACGATCGATCAGGCGGGCACGTTTGCCGAGCCGGGACAGTACGTCCGAGCGCGACAGCACCAGTGCGACCAGGCTGTACCAGAGACCGTCGATCACCGCCGCAGTGGCGACCATCAACGCCTGCCCGGTCATCGTCATGTCCGGCGTCACGAACTGGGAAAACAGCGCCAGGAAGAAGACCGCGAGCTTCGGATTGAACAGCGAGATCATAAAGCCGTCGAGTCCGGCGCGCATCGCCGAGACGGGATCGCCACCACCCCAGGCCAGCGGGGCCTGGCCGGCCGATCGCAGCGCCTTGAGACCGAGCCAGGCAAGATAGCCGGCACCGGCCCAGGTCAGCAGCTGGTAAAGACCCGGCGACTGCACGATCAGCAGCGACAGCCCCGCCACCGTCGCCAGCGCCCAGAGGCCGACACCGAACGCATGGAACAGGCCGGCCAGGATACCGTGGCTGCGCCCTCCTCCCATGGTGTGACGCAGCACGACCGCGAGACTCGGCCCCGGGGACAGGGCTCCGGCACAGCAGATGGCGCATAGCGACAACCAGCTCATCCATGTCATGACAGCAGCTCCCTTCGGTTTCTGATCAATGGGTTAGGCAGGCTATTCTAGCACCGAAGCCACTCAGAAAGCCGGACCGGGCACGCCCGCCAGTTGCCGGCGCACCCACTGGCTCATCGGGTCGCGGTGATTGCGCTGGTGCCAGTACAGATAGAATTTCAGCTCCCGCTCGGCCAGCTCGCCCGGCAGCGGCTGCATGACCAGTTGCCCGTCCCGACACAGGCGCTCGGCGACGATCTCCGGCAACGCAAACAGCAGGTCGGTGCCGGCACAGAACTCCGGCACCGTCAGAAAACTGTTGGTGCGGACGACGACATCGCGCTTCAGGCCGTGCCCGCGCAGCAGCTTGTCCATCACCGAGACGCCGCGCCCGGTCATCGACACGAAGCCGTGACTCGCCGAAACGTAGTCGTCGAGACTTGGCGCCTGTCGTGCCAGGGGATGACCGCGGCTCATCACGCACACCACCCGGGTGGTCGCCAGCGCCACCCGGTTGATCTGAGCTTCGCCCTGGGGCGGACCAAGACCGCTGATGACGAAATCGACATCGCCCTGCTGCAGCAGACGGAAGTGGTCGCCGGGCTGGGAGTGGATATCCAGCTGCATCTGGCGCGCCTCGCGACGCATGGTTTCGAGCAGCTTCGGCAGGAAGAGCGCACCCTCCAGATCCAGACAGGCGACCCGCACCTGGGCACTGGAGCTGGCCGGATCGAACCCGGGCCGGCCGATGAGCTGGCCGAGATCCTGCAGTACCCCTTTCAGCGCCGGCAGCAGCTCCTCGGCCCGGGCACTGAGGTCGTAGCCATGCATCGACTTGACCAGCAGCGGGTCGTCGAAGGTCTCCCGCAACCGCTGCAACGCGCGGCTCACCGCGGGCTGGCTCATTTCCAGCTGCTCGGCGGCACGGGTCACGTGACGCTCCTCGAGCAGCACCTCGAGTATCACCAGCAGGTTCAGGTCGATCTTGCGTAGATTCGGTTTGTGCATAGCGGTAATCATAACAATGCATTAGACGCATTCCCACAGAATCCCTACATTAGGCTGAACGTTTTGCCGGTATCGAAGACTAACTGTCCCGATTCGGATATCGCTTCAATATCAGAGGGATCATGGCCATTACGACCCGACTCAGAAACGACGCCCAGAGCTACGGTTGGATGATGATAGGCATCCACTGGCTGATGGCCATCGCCATCATCGGCCTCTATGCGCTCGGACTCTATATCGTCGACCTGACCTACTACGACCCGGAATACAAGACCATGCCGAACCTGCATCGCAGCATCGGCATCCTGGTGCTGATCGCGCTGGCGCTGCGCCTGGCCTGGAAAATCGGCGACCGCACGCCCCGCCCGCTGGCGAGCCATGGCCCGCTGGTGCGACTGGCCACCGGTGCCGCGCACGGTCTGCTCTACCTGCTGATGCTGGTGACCCTGGTCGCCGGCTACCTGATCTCGACCGCGGACGGGCGCCCCATCGAGGTGTTCGACTGGTTCCAGGTACCCGCCTCGCCGCTGCAGTACGACGGCCAGGAGGATATCGCAGGATGGGTCCACTACTGGAGCGCCACGGCACTGATCGCGCTGGCCGGCCTGCATGCGCTGGCGGCCCTGAAACACCATTTCCTCGACAAAGACGCAACCCTCAAACGAATGTTCGGAATCACCAAGGAGACAACATGAAGATGAAGCTCGTCAAAGGCCTTGCACTGGGTGGCCTGCTGGCCGCCGCGGCACCGCTCTACGCCGCCGATTACGCCATCGACACCCAGGGCGCCCACGCCTCGGTCAACTTCCGTATAAACCACCTGGGCTTCAGCTACGTGACCGGCCGTTTCGAGAAATTCAGCGGCCAGTTCAGCTACGATGCCGCCAATCCGAATGCGGCCAGCGTCCAGGTCGAGATCGATCCGGCCAGCGTCGACACCAACCACGCCGAGCGTGACAAGCACCTGCGCAGCGCCGACTTCCTCGATGTCGAAAACAATCCGAAGGTGAGCTTCGTCAGCACCGCCTACACCACCGACGGCAACGGCGGTGGCGTGCTCGCGGGCGACCTGTCCCTGAACGGCGTCACCAAGCCGGTCGAGATCCAGGTCAGCCAGATCGGCGAAGGCGAAGACCCTGGGGCGGCTACCGCGCCGGCTTCCACGGCACCGCGGAGCTGAAGCTGAAGGACTTTGATATCGACTACAATCTGGGGCCGGCCGCCGAGGTGGTCTACCTGGATCTGAATATCGAAGGCGTGAAGCAGTAAGCGCTACGATCCCCCTTCGAAATGCAAAAACGCGCTTCCCGGAGCGCGTTTTTCACTATTGATGGGTTGCGCCACGTTAAATCCGCTGCACACCGACGACGGTGGGTCATCGCGGCTCCACCCATCCTACTACCGACTGTCCCGTTAAGGGTCAAGCACCAAGGATTAAAGCCGTCATCGCGGAACCCGTCACGCGTAACGCCTAACCTTATGGATCAGCTCCACTTGTCCGCCGGCGCCTCGTAGGACTCGAAGGCACCGAGCAGGGTTTCGGCCTCGCTGGCCATCAGCAGCATTTCGACATACTGCGGCCGCACGAAGCCCTCTTCCCGGCTATGCAGCACGAACTCCATGAGTTTGTCGTAATAACCGTCGATATTGAGCAGCCCGAAGGGCTTGCTGTGCAGTCCGAGCTGTCCCCAGCACCAGATCTCGAAAATCTCCTCGAAGGTGCCGACACCGCCGGGCAGTGCGATAAAGCCATCGGCAAGATCCGACATCATCGCCTTGCGCTGGTGCATGGTTTCGACCATCCGCAGCTCGGTCAGCTCAGGATGAGCGAGCTCGCGTTCGGCAAGACCCTTTGGCAGCACCCCGACCACCCGGCCGCCGGCACTGAGGCGCCGCTGGCGACCGCCCCCATCAGGCCCACCCGGGCGCCGCCGTAGACCAGCTCGATATTGCGCTCGGCCAGCAGCCGCCCCAGATGATATGCCGCTTCCTTGTACCGGCTGCCGGAACGCCCGTCGGCCGAACCGCAAAAAACCGCCAACCGCATCTTTGTCTCCTCCGTTAAAGTTTTGCCATCGCAAGACGCACACCCAGCGCGATCATCACAAGCCCCGTGATGCCATGACAGCAGGCCCTGAGGCCCGGCAGGCGAACCCAGCCCTGTACCCGACAGGTCAGCAGTGCCAGCAGCGACTGCCAGGTCATGGCGATGGCGAAATGCAACGCCGCCAGACCGAGCGCCTGCCATAGCACCGGATGGGCCGGGTCGACGAACTGGGGCAGAAAGGCCATGTAGAAAATAATCGTCTTGGGGTTGAGCAGGTTGGACAGCAGCCCCTCCCGCCAGCAACGCCAGCGGGATACCCGCGCCGGCGCCACCGCCCGCACCGCCCTGCCCGGATCGCTGCGGCTGTGGCGAATCCGACGCAGACTGCCCCAGCCGAGCCAGATCAGGTAGGCCGCGCCCGCAAGTTTCAGGCCTTCGAACAGCCAGGCGGACTGCAGCAGAATCACCGATATGCCCAGTGCCGACAGCACCGCATGGGCGAAGAGACCGCAGCAGATCCCGAAGCTGGTGACCACGCCGTCGGTCACGCCGCCACGGGCGGCATTGCGCACCGTCAGCAGGGTATCGATTCCCGGCGATACCGAGAGCAGCGTCAATGCCACCAGCGCCGGCATCAGATCAATCAACTCGGGCACAGCCAGTCTCCAGTAGCAGAATCAATCGGCAGAGGATCCACGGGACCAGTCGCCCGGGCGTCCTCATCTTACACCAGCCCTGCCCGGCACGGCAGCCTCGCGGCTCTCTTCCCGGGCCCGGCTTATGGTATAGTGCGACTGTTTTCAGATCAGGGGTCGCGACGACATGGCGGGCACACTACAGGATCAGCTTCTGAACATGGGGCTGGCCAACAAGACACAGGCAAAGAAGGCCAAAGAGACCAAACGCAAGCAGACGAAGAAACGCAAGTCCGGCCAGGAGGTCGAGGACAACAGCGCGGCGATTCAGTCCGACCTCGAGCGTCTGCGGCAGGAGAAACAGGCCCGCGACCGGGCACTGAACCAGCAGCGGGAAGAGGAAAAAGCGCAACGTGCAGCCCTGGCCGAGGCCCGCCAGCTGCTTGAGCAACACGCCACCCGCGCGCCGGAAGAAGGCCCGCTGGACTACAACTTCGTCCACAACCGGGTCATCAAGACGCTGCATCTCGACCGCAAGCAACATGCACAGCTGTGCCGTGGCCAGCTGGCCGTGGCGGTCCTGGAGCAGGGCTACGGCCTGATCGCCGACGAGGTCGCCGCCCGTATCGAAGCGAAGGATCCGGGGCTGGTGATCCGCATCACGCCGGAGCCGGAAACCGATCCGGACGACCCCTATGCGGACTATAAAATCCCCGACGACCTTATGTGGTAAGCGAAACCCCGGCCGCGGCCACCTGCGGCCGGGGTCCGGATCGCATCGGAGCCGGCCCCCGATCCGGCGATCCGGCCCCGGCTACCGGACGAGCAAACGCTTACCGACGATCCGACGCGCCGATCAGAGCAACTGAGGCGGACCGTCCCCCGGCGGATGGGCGCGCTCGACAATAATATTGTCCACTGCACGTATGCCTCGGGCCATATCCCGCGCCAGGTTCATCAGCAGCAGCGCGAACTCACGGGTATCACGCTCGTACAGCTCGTTGAACAGGCTCACCGGGACCTTCAGCACGATGACCTTGCCTTCGGCCTGGGCACGGCCGATGCGATGATGCAGGGCGATCATGCCGACAAAGCCGATATTTTCGCCGAACTGGTAGTTGCGGATGAAGGCGTAATGGCCCTGGTGGTACTTGAAGAAGGCCAGATGGCCCTGAAGGATCACATAGAAACCGTCCGACCCGTCGCCGGCTTCGAACAGGACCTCGCCTGTCTCCAGTTCAAGCACCTCGCCGGAGCGGACAAGATGCAAAACGGTCGGGTCACTGAGCGCCCCGAAAGTGGATACACCCCTGAAATAGGGCAACCCGCGCTCCTCGAGCAAACGCTGTCCTGACAGCCTGCGCATCAGGTTCTCTCCTTGAGGCCGGTCTCCTCGCTGACTGCACGTGACAGCAAACAGACGCCGAACACGGACCGGATCAGCCCCGGCGTACCTCCGCAGACGCGATCGGACCGGGGTCTGACCTCGAGTATAGTCGCTTGATTACCGGAACGCGGACAAGGCGCCCACTTTCAATGGCGCTTGTCTTCGTTCATCAGGTGACGCACCTTGATGAAGGCCCAGACCATCACCCCGGCCATCGCCACCACCCCGACGACACTCGGAATCAGAACTTCTGCGCTGTATGCATCTATACCAAACATGGGAATCACCTCTCGTACGGCTTGTTACCTTTGCCTCGAGGTTATTCCCAATCCCGGCCCGTCAACTTGACGCAGCTCAATTTTCCCGTCGCGGCCCCGACGCCTTAGCCGCCAACATTGATCCCGGTCAATTTTGGCAACACCCAACGCCGCGCCCTTCGCAGTCAGACCAGCGCCAGCAGCGTCTGCGCATCGCTGACCTTGAACTCTTTGGGCGCCTCCAGGTTCAGTGCCCGGACGATGCCATCCTCGACCAGCATCGCGTAGCGCTTCGAGCGCACACCGCCAAAATCGCCGGTATCCTGCGCCATTCCGATTGCCCGGGTGAAGGCTGCGCCACCGTCCGCCAGCATGGTGATCCTGTCGGCATTCTGGTCGCGCTGCCAGGCCGCCATCACCGCCGCGTCGTTGACCGACAGGCAGGCAATCATGTCGATGCCCTTGTCGAAGAACGCATCCGCCTGCACCACGTAGCCCGGCAGATGTGCCTTCGAGCAGGTCGGTGTAAAGGCACCCGGTACCGCGAAAAGCACCACCCGCTTGCCCGCAAACAGCTCTGCTGCCGGCACCGGCTCGCTGCCCTCTGTTGTTACACGCGTCAGCGTCACCGCCGGAAGATCGTCACCCACCTTGATCATTTGATCGCTCCTTGCCGTTTTGTCAGAACCTCCAGTCTATCGTCTGCGCCATGGCCGGGATAGCCGATTCAGCGCTGATTTCACAGGTCTCTTTCGCCGATTATTGCAGCTGAGCAAGAATGTTGTGCCGTCTCGAGCCTTAACCTGCCCGGCCCGGCTGGCTAGACTCTCGTCCCGGTACACTACACTTACCGGAGCTCCCGATTCACCGGTTCGCACCGGTGACTGTCACGACTCCCGCAATACAGATAAAGGATACGATTATGAAGTCCCGTGCCGCCGTAGCCTGGGAAGCAGGCAAGCCCCTGCAGATCGAAGAAATCGACGTCGCCGGCCCGAAACAGGGCGAAGTGCTGCTGCGCATGGTCGCCACCGGCGTCTGCCATACCGACGCCTTCACCCTGTCCGGTGACGACCCCGAAGGCATTTTCCCCGCGATCCTCGGCCACGAAGGGGGTGCCGTGGTCGAAGAAGTGGGTCCCGGCGTAACGTCACTCAAGCCCGGTGATCATGTTATCCCGCTCTACACCCCGGAATGCGGTCAGTGCAAGTTCTGCAAGTCCGGCAAGACCAACCTCTGCCAGGCGATCCGCGCGACCCAGGGCAAGGGCCTGATGCCGGACGGCACCACCCGCTTCTCGCTGAACGGCAAGCCGATCTACCACTACATGGGCACCTCCACCTTCTCCGAGTACACCGTGGTGCCGGAGATCGCCGTCGCCAAGATCAACAAGGAAGCCCCGCTGGACAAGGTCTGCCTGCTCGGCTGCGGCGTCACCACCGGCATCGGCGCGGTGCTCAATACCGCCAAGGTCGAGCCGGGCTCGACCGTGGCCGTATTCGGCCTCGGCGGCATCGGCCTGAGCGTCATCCAGGGTGCCGTGCTGGCCAAGGCCTCGCGCATCATCGCCATCGATATCAACGAAGACAAGTTCGAGATGGCCCGCATGCTCGGCGCCACCGATTTCGTCAACCCGAAGAAATACGATGCCCCGATCCAGGAAGTGATCGTCGAGCTGACCGACGGCGGCGTCGACTACTCCTTCGAGTGCATCGGCAACGTCAACCTGATGCGCGCGGCGCTGGAGTGCTGCCACAAGGGCTGGGGCGAGTCCGTCATCGTCGGCGTCGCCGGCGCCGGCCAGGAGATCTGCACCCGTCCGTTCCAGCTGGTCACCGGCCGCGTCTGGCGCGGTACCGCCTTCGGCGGCGTCAAGGGCCGTACCGAACTGCCGGGCTACGTCGACCGCTACATGAACGGCCAGATCAACATCGACGACTTCGTCACCCACACCATGGGTCTGGACGACATCAACAAGGCCTTCGACCTGATGCACGAAGGCAAGAGCATCCGCTCCGTCATCCTGTTCTGATCCCCGCGGCAAAGGGTCCCCCGGGACCCTTTGCCTTCCCTGTACAGACTATCCGGATATACGCCATGAGCCTGGAACGCATCGCACGCAACCGCTGCTTTGGCGGCTGGCTGGAACGCTATCGCCACCGCTCCGAAACCCTCGACTGCGATATGGTATTCGCGGTCTATCTTCCGCCGCAGGCGGAGTCGACCCCCTGCCCCAGCCTCTACTGGCTCTCGGGCCTGACCTGCACCGACGAAAATTTCATGCAGAAAGCCGGCGCCCAACGCATGGCCGCCGAACTCGGACTGGTCCTGATCGCCCCCGATACCAGCCCCCGCGGCTTCGACCTCCCCGGCGAGCATGACAGCTACGATTTCGGCAGCGGCGCCGGCTTTTATCTCAATGCCACCGAAAAGCCCTGGTCCGATCACTACCGCATGTACGACTACGTGACGGCCGAGCTGCCGGCACTGATCGAAGCCCAGTTCCCGGTGACCGCCAAACGCAGCATCAGCGGCCACTCCATGGGCGGGCACGGCGCGCTCGTCTGCGCACTGAAAAACCCGGGACGCTATGCCTCCGTCTCGGCCTTCTCGCCGATCAGCCATCCGAGCCAATGCCCTGGGCCAGAAAGCCTTCAGCGGTTACCTCGGCGATGACCGTGCAGGCTGGGCCGGCTACGATGCCTGCGAACTGATCAGGGGCGAGCTGGACGAGCGCCTGCCGCTGCTGGTCGATCAGGGCGACGCGGACGACTTTCTGGCCGAGCAGCTCAGGCCGGAACTGCTCGAGGCCGCCTGCGAAGCGGCCGGCCACCCGCTGGAGCTGCGCCTGCAGCCCGGTTACGACCACAGCTATTTCTTTATCGCCAGCTTCATCGACGACCACCTGCGTTTCCACGCCCAGGCCCTGGGCAACGCCTGACCGTCGAGACCGCACAGCCGGGCCCGGCCCGGCTGTCGCATCCGCATCGACAGAAGTCGCATAACGACAGCCTCTACGCCGATTTCCGCCCTAGAATCGGCCACCCGGGCCCGCTTCCCCTGCCGGCCCAGCCCCTTTCCATTCCACTGTTACCGCCGGATATTTTGCACGGATGTTCGCAACCGCCCGCACCCTGACTGCGCTTTTTTCCAGCTATGGCCTGCTGCTGCTGGCCAACGGCCTCTTCACCACCCTGACCAGTCTGCGCAGCAAGATAGAGGGGTTTTCGGTCGAGACGCTGGGCCTGCTCATGGCCTGCTACTTCCTCGGCATGTTCGTCGGCGCACGCTTCGCGCCCAAACAGATCGAGCGCGCCGGTCATATCCGCGCCTTCGCGGCGTTCGCCTCGGTGCTGTCGATGTCACCGCTGGTCCACATGCTCTGGATCGACCCGAAAATATGGGCGCTGCTGCGTTATGTCGACGGCTACTGCCTGGCCGGCCTCTTCATCGTCACGGAGAGCTGGCTCAATGCCCGGGCGACCAACCAGACGCGGGGCAGCATCCTGGCACTCTACATGGTGGTCAACTACCTGGCCTACGGTATCGGTCAACTGCTGCTGTCGTTTTCCGACCCGGGTCACTTCGATCTCTTCGCCGTGGCCTCGATCTCGTTTTCGCTATCCCTGGTACCGCTGCTGCTGACCCGCTCCGAGGCACCCGCCCCCGAACCGATGACGAAGCTCACCATCAAGCCGCTGCTGAAAACAGCCCCGGCGGGTTTCTGGGGCGCGATCTGCGCCGGCTCCATCAACTCGGCGTTCTTCGCCATGGCGCCGATCTTTGCCCAGGACCTTGGCCTGAGCGTGCAGCAGATCTCGATTTTCATGATGTGCGGGATTTTCGGCGGTCTCTTTCTGCAGATTCCGATCGGCCGGCTGTCGGACCGCATCGAAAGACGCAGGGTACTGGCGGCGGTCAGCTTCGGCACCCTGCTGGTCAGTCTGTCGATGATCGTGCTGACCCGTCTCGACCTGCCGATTTGGTGGCTCTATGGCACCGTCTTCGCCTACGGCAGCCTGGCATTCGTGATCTACTCGCTTTCATCGGCCCACGTCAACGACTGGAGCGATCCGAGCCAGTTAATGCAGACCTCGTCGGGCCTGCTGGTCGGCTACGGTTTCGGCGCCATAGGCGGCCCCCTGATAAGCGGCGCCCTGATGGGCCAGTTCGGCCCGGCGGCGCTGTTTGCCTATACCGGCAGCTGCGTCTTTCTGCTGATGCTGTTCGCGATCTACCAGTCGGTGGTGGCGGGTCAGGCGCGGGAGAAAATGGCCTTCGTACCGCAGCCGGCGGCACAGTTCCCGGCCGAAGAGCTGTTCCACGCCGCCCAGGATGCGGCGGAACCGGTGGCGGAAGTGGCAACGGAAAGCCCGACAATGCCCCCGAACAACCCTCTGCGGCCCGCTAGAATGTAGGGTGGAATGAGCGCCGAAGGCTCGAATTCCACCGGCGACATCCGATAACCGCGAAGCCAAGCCACTCAAACTTCGAGGCAGGCTGCGAACACCGGTGGAATTCGCTCCGCTTATTGCCACCCTACGCTGACCTGAAAGGGGCCGGTCCGCTTGCCGCCTACGTCAATCGTCCTTGTCGACGCCCTTGAGCAGCCGGCGCACATACCAGAACAGCACCAGCGCGATGAGCGGCACCGAGGCACTGAGCACAAGACTGGCTCGGGACTCGAGGCTGTGGTCTTCCAGCACGTTGCGCAACGTGCGGTCGATCAGGTCGAAGGCGTAATAGGTCACCACGATCACCGTGAAGCTTTCGAGCTTGGCCTGCAGCCTCAACTGGCTGCGGGCACGGCGATTGATGCCGTGAAGCAGGTCGCGACTCTGGTTCTCGATCGACAGATCGACCTGGGAACGTATCAGGTCGGTGGAGCGGGAGATGCGACGTGACAGCCGCTCGATCCGCTCTCCGGTCGAACGACAGGTACGATGCGCCGGGTCCAGGCGCCGCTCCATGAACTGCTCGACCGTCTGCAGGCCTTCGATGCGCGCCTCGCGCAGCTCGGCGATACGCCGGTCCACCAGCGCGAAATAGGCCTCGGTTGCCGACAGCCGGTTGGCCGTGCGTGCCGACAGCGACTCGACCTGGGCCGCCAGCCCCATCAGTTGCTGCAGCAGACCCGCCGGATCCATGTCGGACACCGCCATCTGCTCGACCATGTCCGCCAGCTGCTGGTCGAGCTCGGTGACCCGGGGCACGGTTTCCAGCGCCAGCGGCAACGCCAGCAGTGCCATATGGCGGTAGGTCTCGACCTCGCAGATGCGCTGCAGCAACCGACCGGCCTGGAACAGCGTCATGCCGCCGCGGTCCTCGAGCAGCACCCGGTTGTAGCCGGAATCCTCGTGGACACGGAAATCGGTACGCAGCGACGCCCTGTGCCCCATGACGTCCGAACCGCTGATCTGGACACCGTTGAAAAGGTCTTCGACCCAGCCATCGAAATCCGGCGCTTCCTGGCGAAACAGAACTTCCACGCCGCAAAGGAAGGCCCCCGGGAGCTGCTCGCGCCACTCGGGCGGCAGCGCCGGCACCCGGGTATCACCGAAACGATAGAGCGTCAGGCTGTAGAATTCGCTGTGAGGTTCGTATCGCAGTGCGGTCTGGTCCTGGTGGGCATAAAAGAAGCCACGGGCCTGCGGATCTAGGTCATATCCCGCCTGCCGCCCGAGCCTGCGTACCACGCGGTCGATATCTTCCGGCGCATGGCCATCGTGCAGAATGGCGACCTGAAGCAGCGCCAGGGGGCGCACATGGGCTGGAAAGGCCGGGCGTGTACCTCGGCAATGATCTGGTCGCGTAACGGATGGTTCTGCATGCTGCGGTTCCTGTGCGCGGGAGCTCCGGCCGGTCAACCCTGACAGCCCCCGCCTCCCTGAATGTGCAGTCTATTCTGCGGCAATGCCCCTTGAGCGACAACACCCCCGGGGAGGTAGATTTCAGCCCCGCCCGCGGGTGCGGGTGCGGTGGCTGCGGGCGTTCTTTTCGATGAACGCGATGATGCTGCCGGCCACATCGAGACCGGTGGCCGACTCGATACCCTCCAGTCCCGGCGAGGAGTTGACCTCCATCACCAGCGGGCCATGGTTCGAGCGCAGGATGTCGACACCGGCGACATTGAGCCCCATGGTCCGGGCCGCCCGCACCGCGGTGCTGCGCTCCTGGGGCGTCAGTCGCACCAGGCTTGCGGAACCGCCACGGTGCAGATTGGAGCGGAACTCGCCGGCCTTGGCCTGGCGCTTCATCGCCGCGATCACCTTGTCACCGATCACGAAGCAGCGGATATCGGCGCCGCCGGCTTCCTTGATGTACTCCTGCACCATGACCGATGCCTTGAGCCCCATGAAAGCCTCGAGCACGCTCTCGGCCGCCTGACCGGTTTCGGCCAGCACCACGCCGATGCCCTGGGTACCCTCGAGCAGCTTGATCACCAGCGGCGCACCGCCGACCATCGCCATCAGATCCGGGATATCGGCCGGCTTGTTGGCGAAACCGGTGACCGGCAGGCCGATCCCCTTGCGCGACAGCAGCTGCATCGAACGCAGCTTGTCGCGCGAGCGGGAGATCGCGACCGATTCGTTCAGCGGGTAGGTCCCCATCATCTCGAACTGCCGCAGCACCGCCGTGCCGTAGAAGGTGACCGAGGCACCTATGCGGGGAATGACGGCATCGAAGTCCGGCAGCACCCTGCCCTTCACATGCATCTCAGGCTGCTGCATGTTGATATTCATGTAACAACTGAGCACATCGACCACCTGCACATCGTGACCACGCACCCTGGCGGCCTCGACAAGGCGACGGGTGGAATACAGCTTCTGGTTTCGGGACAATATTGCCAGTTTCAAGCCAGTTTCTCCGCGGGAAACGGCCAGTGACCCAGAGCGCCGGCCGGGAATGAGAAGCAGTTGTAAAAACAGGTCTGACGCCCGATTGACGGGCCTTTCAGCTCTGGACAAGCGAGGAATTATCGGTATCCGGCAGGGTCGCGGCAATAGCTTGATGAAGCTTTTTTGAAGCACGTACAAATATCGCCACAAGGCCGACAAATCCTGTTGACTTCCCCCGGAATTCGCTATGCTCCTTACCAAGCTTGAAATACAGCTCCAGTTTGATGTCAACACACGAAGTTCCTCTTAGTAGTACCTCGTCTGATCTTCATAACGGAATACCTGCATTTCTCAGCTAGACCCGTCCGGGGGCCGTCTTGACGACAGTTGCCGGACATAACGTAAAAACAAGTCCTTATGGAGTTCAGCACAATGTCTACTACTGGCACTGTTAAGTGGTTCAACGAAGAAAAAGGTTACGGTTTCATCGCTCAGGACAACGGTCCGGACGTATTCGTACACTTCCGCGCTATCGTTGGTGACGGCTTCCGTACCCTGGCCGAAGGCCAGAAAGTACAGTTCACCGTCACTCAGGGTCAGAAAGGCCCGCAGGCGGAGAACGTACAGGTTATCTAACGTAACCTGACGTGTAGAAAAACCAGCGCCTCGCAAGAGCCGCTGGTTTTTTTATGTTCAGGATGAACGACGAAAAAACCTCTCCTGCGTTTTTGGCGTTCCAGCCGTCCATGGCTGTCGTACGTCGCGGGCGCATGGATAGCATGCGCACGACTGCATGGACGCAGGAGTTAGAGCGACGCAGGATGCCGAAGCCGAGGAGCGACGGTTGTCAGGCAGCAGCGGCGCCGGTGACAGGTTACGGGTTACGCATAACGCGTCACTTTCTGTTCAGCTCCATCCGGCGCAGAAATTCCGCCATGATCTCGTGGTACAGCGCCACGCCGAGGAAGCGGTCCTCGACACCGGCGTCGACGTTGGGATTGTCGTTGACCTCGATCACCACCACCCGGTCACCGCTCTGCTTCAGATCGACGCCGTAAAGGCCGTCGCCGATGAGTCGTGCCGCCTTAAGCGCCGCCTCCAGCACCGCCGGCGGCACCTCGTAGGTCGGCAGCGTATCGAAACCGCCCGAGTCGACATCGCCGCCGCTGCCGTGGCGGTAGATCTGCCAGTGATTCTGCACCATGTAATAGCGACAGGCGAACAGCGGCTTGTTGTTCAGCACACCGATGCGCCAGTCGTAGTCGGTATAGAGAAACTCCTGCGCCAGCACCAGCGAGGAGTTCTGCAGCAGTTCCCGAAGCCCCTGACGAGCTCCTCCCGGGTTTCCACCTTGCACATGCCGCGGGAAAAGGCGCCATCGGGAATCTTCAGCACCATCGGAAAGCCCAGCGACTCGATCATCCCGTCCACCGTAGCCTTGTCGGCATGGCTGACGATGGCCGTCGCGGGCGTTGCCACCCTGTTGGTCTTGAGCAGCTCGGCCAGGTAGATCTTGTTGGTACAGCGCAGGATCGACGTCGGGTCGTCGATCACCACCAGCCCCTCGGCCTCGGCCTTCTTGGCAAAGCGATAGGTATGGTGATCGATGGCCGTGGTTTCGCGGATAAAGAGGCCGTCATACTCGGGCAGGCGCATCAGGTCGCGCTTGCCGATCATCTCGACGTTGATGCCAAGCTGCCGCCCGCTGCTGACGAAGCGCTTCAGCGCGTCCTTGTCGCTCGGCGGCAGCGCCTCATCCGGATCGACCAGCATTGCCAGATCGAAGCGGTAACGCTTGCGCGCGCGGGGCTTGGCCCACATGCGATTGCTGAAGCGCTCCAGCGCCGCGGCGAACAGCTCCTGCTCGGCCTCGTCGCGGATCTCCTTCAGCGCCATCTGGCGGATGCTGTCGACCTGCCAGACCTTCTGGCGCCTGAGCCGCACCTCGAGCATCGGACAGGGAAAGCGCTCGAACAGCTGCTTGGCCAGCGTCGACAGTTCCGGCATCGTCACTTCGCCGAAGAAGATGCGCAATTCGATCTTCGACTGATCCGCCGACAGCTGACCGGCCAGCTTGTCCAGGGTCTGTGACAGACCGACGAGCTGCAGCGTGTAGAGCGACTTTCGCCGCAGGTCACTGATGACGCGCACCGACGGAATCACATGGTGACCGCGGGCCTCGGCCAGCAGCGAGCAGTAATAGCCCCGCCCGAGGGCCCGGCTGTTGCGACAGCAGTTGAGCACCCGCACCCGGCCCGCACTGCGACTGTCCGCAAGCGCCAGGTACTGGTCAAAGGAGATAACGTCTTTACTGGGGTAGTAGGGCGCCCAGTCGCCCAGGTCGTCGACAACGACATAAAAGGAAGACATTGGCCAGGCGATTCCGCTAGGTTGGATTTTTTGCGATTATGCGCGCCTCTGCCCGCACGGCACAATCATCTGCAGCAAATTTCATGAAGCCCCTCTTCCGCCGCCCGGTCCGGTGCTACTATCGCCCTATCACAGCCTTGATGGACATCTCGCTTGAACATGCCAAGCACCCGCCCGGCCACCGCGGCCGATATCGATGCACTGCTGCAGATCGAACGTCAATGCTTCACCAGCGACCGTCTGTCACGACGCAGTTTTCAGCGCCTGATCCGTCAGGGCCACGCCAGCCTGCTGATCGCGTTCAGCGCCGACAGGCCTGCCGGCTATGCCCTGGCGCTGTATCGCAGCGGCACCCGGCTGGCCCGCCTCTATTCGCTGGCGGTAGTGCCGCAATGCCGCGGCCGCGGCATTGCCCGGAAGCTGCTGCAGGACAGTGAGCAGGCGGCGCGTGAACAGTACTGCATCTTCATGCGGCTCGAAGTCAACGTCGGCAACAGTGCGGCGATCGCTGTCTATCGCAAGGCGGGCTACCACCCGATCGGAACCATCAGCGAATACTACGAAGACGGCGGCGATGCGCTGAAGATGGAGAAGCCGATCCGCCGCAATGCCAGCATCAGCGATGCAAGCCGCACCGCCTTTTATCAGCAGACCACCCCTTTCACCTGCGGCCCGGCCAGCCTGATGATGGCGATGCACCGGCTCGATCCCCGCTACCCTATGACGCGGCGCGATGAACTCAAGATCTGGCGCGAGTCGACCACCATCTTCATGACTGCCGGCCATGGCGGCTGTTCGCCCCAGGGCCTGGCACTGAGCGCCTGGCACCGCGGCTTCGACGTCACCCTCTATTGCAACGAGACCAAGGTGCCCTTCATCGACAGCGTCCGGGATCCGGAAAAGAAACAGGTGATCGCGCTGGCGCACGAGGATTTCGTCATGGAGCTCGAGGAAACCGATGTCACCCTCCATGATCGCGAAATGACCCCGGAACAGCTGCAGCAGCACATCCGCCATGGCGACGTGCTGGTGAGCCTGATCAGTACCTGGCGTCTGAACCGCAACAAGGCGCCGCACTGGGTAATGGTCACCGCCGCGGACGAGCGTTTCGTCTACCTCTCCGACCCGGACAATGACCGTGACGAGTACCAGAGCGAAACCGACTATATCGACGTGCCGATCGAGGTCGACGAGTTTCTGGCGATGGCGGCCTTCGGCCGCTCACGCCTCAAGAGCACCCTGGCGCTGAGCCGGCGCGCTGACGCACTCCCGTAGGAGCCTCGCCCCGAGGCGAACAGATTAAGCACCGCGGCTATTCGCACCGGGGCGGCGCTACGGCGGGCGCTGAAATTTCCGTAGGAGCCTCGCCCCGAGGCGAACAGATTGAGCACCGCGGCTATTCGCACCGGGGCGGCGCTCCTACAGGCTGCCGGCGCTGCTTTACCCCTTGCCGCGGGTGCGGGTCTTGTGGCTGGAATAGTTTTTCTCGACGAACTGGATGATGCGGCTGGCGACATCGAGGCCGGTGGCATTCTCAATCCCCTCGAGGCCCGGCGAGGAGTTGACCTCCATCACCAGCGGGCCGTGATTGGATCTGAGAATATCGACGCCAGCGACATTCAGCCCCATGGTCTTGGCCGCCCGCACCGCGGTGCTGCGCTCTTCCGGCGTCAGCCGCACCAGGTCGCGGCACCGCCGCGGTGCAGGTTGGAGCGGAACTCGCCGGGCTTGGCCTGGCGCTTCATCGCCGCGATCACCTTTTCACCGATGACGAAGCAGCGGATGTCGGCGCCGCCGGCCTCCTTGATGTATTCCTGCACCATGACCGATGCCTTGAGCCCCATGAAGGCCTCGAGCACGCTCTCGGCCGCCTGCCGGGTTTCGGCCAGCACCACGCCGATACCCTGGGTGCCTTCGAGCAGTTTGATCACCAGCGGCGCACCGCCGACCATCTCGACCAGATCCGGGATGTCGGCCGGCTTGTTGGCGAAGCCGGTGACCGGCAGGCCGATCCCCTTGCGCGAGAGCAGCTGCATCGAGCGCAGCTTGTCGCGCGAGCGGGATATCGCCACCGACTCGTTCAGCGGATAAGTGCCCATCATCTCGAACTGACGCAGCACCGCCGTTCCGTAGAAGGTGACCGAAGCGCCGATACGGGGAATCACCGCATCGAAGTCCCCCAGCACCTCCCCCTTCACATGGATTTCCGGGTGCTGCATGTTGATGTTCATGTAGCATTTGAGTACATCGATCACCTGGACCTCGTGGCCCCGTTCACGGGCCGCCTCGACCAGTCGTCGAGTCGAGTACAGCTGAGCATTGCGCGACAGTATCGCCAGTCTCATGGTCGTCCTCCCAGCAGATATGAGGCCGCCGGATTGACGGCGAAGCGGCCGTGCATCGCCGTCCGTCCCAGCAGCATGCGGAATTTCATGCTGTCACGATTGGTCAGCGTCATCTCGATACGCCACTCGTAATCGCCGAGGCGAGCCAGCGTATCGATCACGAAACGCTGCTCGCGGTGGCCGCCCGAGTCCGATACCAGACGCTCGTCGAGCACCGGCGCCACGAAACTGATCACCCGGTTCTGGTCGTTCTGCACCGGATGCACGTCCGCGGCGACCCAGGGAGCCCCTTGTCGCGAAAGGGCTCGACCCTGAACGCATGCAGACAGGAGGTACGGGCACCGGTATCGACCTTGACCTTGATCCGGTCGATACCCAGCTCCGGCAGCGACATCCACTCGCGCCAGCCAATCATTTCCAGCATCACCTTGACCTCATTTTGATAACATTCATAGCCAGTTCCTGCGCCGGAAGATCCACACCTGCAGCGCGACCAGCAACAGCAGCAGGATGGAAAATTCGTAGAAGGCATAGGGGTTCTCCGCGCCGGGGATCCCGCCGACGTTGATACCGAGCAGGCCGGTGAGAAAACCCAGGGGCAGAAAGACCGCCGCCACCAGCGAAAGGACATAGAGCCGGGTATTGAGCTGGTCGGAGAGTCGGCTCATCAGCTCCTCCTGGGTGACCGCGGCGCGCTCGCGTACCGCATCGAGATCCTCGATATGCCGCACCAGCCGGTCGGACACTTCGCGCATGCGCAGCCGAAAACCGTCGTCGAGCCAGTCGAGCGGCTCATTCTGGGTCCGGGTCAGGGCTTCGCGCTCCGGCGCCAGATAGCGGCGCAGACCGATGGTCTGGCGCCGAAGCTGTGCCAGCGGCTGACGCAGCGTGCCGTTGCCGCTGTAGAGCACCTGTTCCTCGAGGTCGGCGACTCGGTCTTCGAAGTCGTCGACGATATCACTCATACGCGCCACCAGCCGGTCGGTCAGCTCGACCAGAAAGTCGCCGCTGCCAAGAGGGCCTCGACCACGGCGCATCTTCTCGACCAGGTCCGATACCGACAGCAACTGGCGCTTGCGCGAACTGACGATCAGATCGGCGGTGACATAAAGCCGGATCGAGACCATGTCCTCCGGATCGGCGCCGGGGTTGAGGTTCACGCCTCTGAGTGCCAGCAGCAATGCATCGCCGACCGGTGTCGCACGGGGGCGGGTCTCTTCGGTGAGCAGCGCGTCCACCACCAGCGGATCCAGGCCGCTGTCATTGCGAAGCCATTGTCGCGCCGCATCGCAGGTATAGTCGAAATGCAGCCAGAGTACTCCCTGTTGCGGCTGCCACTGCCCGGTTTCATCCCATGACAGTTCCCGGGCACCGCCCCGGCGATCCATCACGAATGCGTATATCAACCCGTCGGGCCCGCGCAACTGCTTCATCGATCCATCCCTGAGCGTCTCAAAACTTTAAGTATAGTAACCGCTGGATGCCCGCCCCTACATCAGCAGCAGAGGCGGCTCCTGCAGCGCCGCCAGCTGCTCGCGCAACTCCAGGATATGCTCGCTCCAGTAGCGCGGCGTATTGAACCAGGTGAAGGCCATCGGAAACGCCGGATCTTCCCAGCGCCGCGCCACCCAGGCGGAATAATGCATGATCCGCAATGTCCGCAGCGCCTCGATACTGCGGAGCTCGCGCGGGTGGAAGTCGTAAAACTCGTTGTAGCCGTCGACCACCTCGGCCAGCTGGCGCGTCTGCTCGAGCCGGTCGCCCGAGAGCAGCATCCAGATATCCTGAACCGCCGGCGCCATGCGACTGTCATCGAAATCGACGAAATTCGGCGTTTCATCGCGCCAGAGCACATTGCCGACATGGCAGTCGCCGTGCACCCTCAGCAGGTCCACGGGCTCCGCCATGATCGCATCGACACGTTCGAGGAGGTCCCGGCTCAGGGTCTCGTAGGCGGGCCGCAGCTCCGCGGGGATAAAATGCCTGAGCAGAAATTCGGCGCTGGCATGGCCGTAACTCTGACTGTCCAGCACCGGCCGGTGCCGAAACGGCCGGCTGGCACCGATGGCGTGAATACGGCCGAGGAAACGCCCCATGATCAGCAGGTTGTCCAGGTTGTCGAATTCCGGCGCCCGGCCACCGCGACGCGGATAGAGGGCGAAGCGAAATCCTGGCGCTCGAACAGGCTGGCACCGTCACCGTTGCGCAGCGGCACCACCACCGGCAGTTCGTGCTCGACCAGCTCATAGCAGAACTGGTGTTCCTCGAGTATCTGCTCGCGGCTCCAGCGCCCCGGCCGGTAGAACTTGGCGATCAGCGGCGCCTGCCCTTCGATGCCGACCTGATAGACCCGGTTCTCGTAGCTGTTGAGGGCGAGAATGCTGCCATCGCAGAGATAGCCCTCGGCCTCGATCGCGTCCATGATGAACTCCGGCGTCAGCGTCTCGAACGGATGCTGCGAGTCGGCCAGCATGAGCTCAGTCACCACCGGCTCCGAGCAGCTCCTCGATCGCCTCGCTCAGCTCCCGGGCAGAGAGCAGCACACCCTCGTCGTCGATGCGGGGAAACACCGCGACCAGTATCTCATCTTCTTCGAGTCCCGGTGCCCAGCGTTCGAACCAGGCTTCCAGGTCGATCTTCAACGGTTCGCAACCTTCCCAGCCATCGGTCGCCCAGTCCAGGGCATAATCAGGGTGCGGCCAGACCGGCAGACAGCTTTCGCCGTCGTCGGTGGTGAGCATCACACAGCCTTCACCGTCGGCCAGGCTCCAGATTTCCTCCCAGTCCGCGGACTTCTCGAGAAAGTGATCGAAGCGCTCCTGGGCTTCCCGGGCCAGCACTTTGGCGCGCTGCTGTTCTGTCAGTTTGTAGGTCATCGGTCGTTGCCTGTCGGTCCAAAACGGGGCTCTGTATCGGCCTCCGTCCAATGCCGTGCAGCATGGACGAATGCCGGCGCCCGATCAAGTCGGATTGCCCCCTGCTGCGCTAAACTGACGGAATGTGTCGAATGGACGGAGCTGGCGACGAAGCGATGATGCACCTGCGCCTGCGGTATCACGGGCTGCTGCTTTTGTTGCTGCTGGCCGGCTGTGCATCGCCCGGCTCGATGCCGGAGCCTCCGCCCCGGGCCGAGATCGAGCGGGAAACCCTGCAGCAGCAGCAGCAGGCGCTGGCCCTGCGTCATGCGCGGGCCTTTCGCCTGGCGCGGGTGTCGGTACCGCTGCTTCGGGCCGCCCTGCCGCTGTGCCCTGACAACAGGCGCAGCTGGTTCGGCCTGAACTTCCACTATCGCAATCACTACCCCGCCGAATGGCGGGACGCCGCCGCCACCCTCTACTCCCTCGACGAGCATGCCCGGCTGCGCCCGCCCCTGCCCGACAGCCCGGCGGCACTGGCCGGCCTCAAGGGAGGGGACCGGATTCTGCGCGTCCAGGGGCGCGCCCTCGACAGCCAGCAGCTGCGGCTGGAGCAGGTCGAGCAACTGTTGAAGCGGCAGGAGGGGGCAATAAGGGTCGAGTGGCTGCGCGACGACAGCCGTTTCGAGGCGACGCTCGAACCGGTCCAGCTGTGCGACTGGCCGGTGCGGATGAGCAATGGCGGACCGGTCAACGCCTTCGCCTACGGCAGCCATGTGCGCATTCCCGAAGCGATGCTGCGCTATGCCCGCGAGGATGACGAGCTGGCCCTGGTGGTCGCCCATGAGCTGGCCCATAACGCGCTGCATCATGTCGACAAGCAGCTGCGTAACCTGCTGCTCGGCAGCCTGCTGGACCTGGCCGCGCTGCTGAGCGGTGTACCCAGCCCGGGCCTCGCCGCGACCACCGGCGTCCGCCTCGGCTCCCCGGGCTGGGAGCTCGAGGCCGATTACCAGGCCCTGGTACTGATGCAGCGGGCCGGCTTTCGACTCGAGGGGGCGGCCGATTTCTGGCGCCGCCTCGGCACCGACTTTCCCGACGCCATCCGCCACAGCCGCGGCAGCCACCCGACAACTGCGGAGCGCTACCTGCGCATGAAGGCCGCCATCGACAGGCTGCAGCCGCCCGCCGCCGATCCACGGGGCCTCTGAACCGCCACGGTAGGGGCCGATCAGATCATCGGCGCCAGCAGCTGCAGCGCGCGCTTGACGGTCAGATAGGCGCCCAGGGAGCCGACCGCATATCCCGGCATTACCGCGATCAGCCAGGATCCGCTCCGCTGCAGGCGTCGGCAGCCCCGCGCCAGCAGGACCGCAAGCAGTATCGCCGGCAACAGCGTCAGCTCGACACCGGCGATGAACAGCAGCAGACCGGCCGGGATATCGGCCGGCGCTGCCGCCGGCCCGTCATAGCCGCTGGCGAAGCCCGCACCATGCAGCATCCCGAGCAGCAGCGAAACAATCCAGGGAAAATGCTGGGTAACGTCGTGCTGGCCGTGCCAGCGCCTGACGATCTCGGGCCCGAGAAAGAGTACGCTGAGGGCGACGACGACCTCGAGCGGCGGCAGCGCAAGGTGCAGATATCCCAGCGTCGTGCCCCAGAGCGTGAGGCTGTGGCCGACCAGCAGGGCGATAACGGTCGGGCCGCCCCGCCCCGGACCGCCGCCGACCAGCATCAGGCCGAGCAGGAACAGCAGATGATCGGTACCAAGCGGCTGCATCAGCCCGGCCTCGGCCTGGCGCCGCAGGGCCTCCCATGCCGTCGGCTCGGGGGGAAACGGATCTGCGGTGACACCGGCCCGAGCCTGTAGGTCTCGGTTTCGCCGTCCCCGGAGTTGACCCGCACGATCACCTCGGTTTCGCTGGCAACGAGCCCCTCGAACCGCAAGGTCTTGTCCGCCAGGCCGTCCGGACACTGAAGCCGCCCCAGTTCGATCTCGCCGTCCGCCGACAGCTTGCGTTCCCGGCTCCTGAGGCGGCATTCGGGTGGCAGCACCGGGGTAATCACGGCCCCGGTCGGATCGGTTGGCGCCTTCCAGAGAAAGTCGTAGAGCGCCGGCATAAACGCCTGCAGCTCGAAAAAGCCGGGCTGCCAGGCCTGGGCGCGACCGGATGCCGGCATTGTCAGCATCAGCGCCACCAGCAGCAGTGTCGACAGCGCCCTCATCTGCCCTCGCCCCTGCCGATGCCGTCGTCCTCGGACAGTACCACCACCTCGTAACGCTGGCGCAGATTCGCATAGTAGGCATCCAGTGCCGCCTGCCGCTGCGCTGCCGAATAGGCCCGTTCCACCTCGGGACGTATCTCCTCGAACGGCGGTACCGGCCCCGTGCGACGGTCATACAGATAGACCAGATGCAGCCCGAATCCCGATTCGATCGGGCCGGCCCAGCGACCGGGCTCGAGGTCCTGCAGTTTTTCGGCGAAGGTGGGCCCGAATGCCCGTGCAATCGAACTGATGCTCATGCGCTCGATCTCCCGCGGCACCATCAGCGTATCGCCCCGGGCCCGGATATCGGCATCGCCCCCTCCTCGCGCAAAAGCTTCAACAACCGCTCGATATACCGATCGAGCGAGGCAGGGTGGCGGGCGGGATCGAGGAATATCTGCCGGAAAGCCAGCTCCGGATCAGTACGAAACGCATCGGGGTTGCGGGCATACCAGTCCCTGAGTTCGCGTTCCGTCGGCGCCTGGGCGCTGGCACTGTCCTGCGTCAGAAACTCCAGTTTGTGCCGCAGCCGGGCACGGATCAGGCTGTCATCCCGATCCAGCTCCAGCGCCCTCGCCTCCCGGACCGCGAACTCCTCCCGCACATAGCCGTCGATCAGCGCCGCGAGCTCCCGCTCGCTGGGCGGCCGCTGGCGGATGCGACTGAAGCCGGCGCTCAGTGCCGCTACCCGCTCGGGCGTCACCAGGATCGCATCGCGCGCGTGCCGATCCTGCCACCACTCATGGACCAGGAACAGCAAGACCCCTACCAGCAGAAAGTGCGCCAGGGGCTCGCGCAGTGCCGAGGTCAGGGCGCCGAACAGCACCCTCATGCTCGCCCCCTGTCGCCTTGACCTGGTGGTCGCGGCGGTCGCAGGGGGCAGACCCACTCGTTCGAGGCTGATATCCGGATGCCAGTCATGTCCTTCCATTGGTAGCTGAGGGGCTATTCGATGCAGCGCCCCGGCATTGCAGCACGGCAATACCACAGAGCGTCCGCTGCTACACAATTTAGACCAAGATGGCGAACGCGGCCTCGAACCCTTCACTCATCGCTGATCAGCCCCTGCTTTCCGAGTTCCGAGAGAATCGAACCCCGGCTACGTTCGAACGACCGGGCCATCGACCGCAGATCTTCGCCCGGCGCCTCAGTTTACCAGCACGAAAACGCCCGAGGTGATCGCGAAGACCATCACGAAATTGCGCAGGAAACGGTCGTTGACCGAGCGGTGTATCCAGTGGCTCAGCAGCATTCCGACCAGCAGCGCCGGCAACATCCAGAGCACCGGTTCCAGAGTCTCGACCTGCAGCCGGCCGCTGCCGGCCAGCACCACCAGCGAGACGATCTCGCCGACCAGGAAACAGAGGGCAACCGATGCCCTGAGCGTCGCGACCGGCATGTGCTGATAGACCAGTGCCAACGGCGGTCCGCCGATACCAGTCGCGGTTTCGGTAATGCCGGTGATCACGCCGGTGGAGACGAATGCCCGCCGCCCCGGGGAAAACGCCGGTGCCAGCCAGGTGGCCAGGGATGCCGCGATGGTCGAAACCCCGATCAGGATGTTGAGATAGCTCAGCGGCAGCACCACCAGCACCCAGAGGCCGCCGAAGGTGCCCAGGATACGTCCCAGTGTGATCCACTTGGTACCCATCAGGTCGATGGCCTGGCGTTCGCGCCAGGCGACCGCCGCGTTCAGGGGCAGCATCAGCACCAGCAACCCGATCGGCAGCAGCGAGGGTTCCAGTATGCCCAGGATGGGCGCCACGATCAGCGCGAAGCCCATGCCGGTCGTACCCTGAACGAAAGCGCCACTGGCGACCGCAACGGCCACCCAGATAAAGGATTCAATACTCATAAGCTCTTCAACGTCGAATCAGGTCGGATCGCAGGCAGCGGGGGTGTACAGGCCGCGACTTTTGTTCCCGGCCCGGGCACCGCGGTGCTCCTGCGAGAACGGATGTATTTTCTGAATCGGCGCCTCGGCCACCGCCGCCCTGGCGATTTCACCGACCTGGTGCATCAGCGCCCGCGCGTCCCAGTCGAGCGGCCAGCCCTGCCACAGCCGCAGCCGTCCAGCGACGAAAACACCGTCGATCTGGTCCCGGTTGCACAGCCGCACCAGCTCCCAGTTGAGGTCCCAGGACGGCACCATCTCCGGTACCTGCAGGTCGACCAGCAGAAAATCCGCGGCCCGCCCCTCGGCGATCTCGCCGGTGACGGCGCCCAGTCCCAGCACCCCGGCACCGCCGCCGGTCGCCATGTCGAGCCAGGTCCAGCCGCCGCCACAGGAGGAGTCGCCGACCCCGAGACCGAAGGCGAAGCGCTGCGCGGCCTCGGCATAATCCATCAGGCGGAAGCCGTCGCTGCGGGTGCCATCGGTACCGAGCCCAAGGCGGATGCCGAAGGTGTGCATCAGCTCGGCCTGGGCCACGCCGTTGCCTTTCCAGGCACTGGCGACCGGGTTGTAGCTGACCGCGGTATCGGTTTCCTGCAACATTCTCAGTTCGAGCGGTGTCAACAGGGTGGCATGCGCCAGCAACGCCTGGGCCCGAGGGCGCCAGCCCGGTAAAGGTGCTCGACCGGCCGCTGTCCGCGCTGCTCCAGCGAACGCTCGACCGCCGCCAGGTGTTCGTTGGCATGAGTCTGGAATACGATGCCGGCCTCGCGACAGAGCGACGAGACCCGGTACAGCATCTCGTCAGTGGCGATTTCCGGTATCGGGATTGCCAGCGACGGCGTCACCAGCCGGTCCGCATCCCCCTCGAAGGTGCCGATATGGCGCTCGGCCGCCGCCAGGATCGGTGCCTGATCCAGCAACTGGTCGCCACGCTTGTCGTTGCAGACCATGCCGAGCACACAGCGAATGCCGGCATCCCCGGCGGCCCGGGCAACCGCCCCCAGCGCCGCCGATGAGCGCGTACCGGCATCGCAGACGGTGGTGAAGCCGCCGCGCAGCGCTTCGAAGGCCGCGAGCTTGCTGCTCAGATACAGGAACTCCTCGTTCAGACCGCTCTCGAGGGGCACCCAGACGCGGCGGAAGATTTCCGAGGGCTCGCCGAACACCAGCGACTTGCCGAATGCCTGGGTCAGATGGTGATGGCTGTCGACGAAGCCGGGCATGATCAGCTTGCCGGGCAGCCGCAGCAGCGGCAGCTCCGGCAAGCGCCGCTGCAACTCGGCGACCGTCCCCACGGCGCCGAAGCGGCCGTTGGACAGGGCGATGGCATGACCGGTGACGGGCCCGTCCCTTAGCATCAGCCAGTCGGGTGCCAGTATCCGGTCCGGTTGCGCGAAAAGCTCCGGTGATAATTGAGTCATCGTCTGAATCCTGCGAAATAATTCATTGGTCGGGCAGGCCCCGGGCCTGCCCGGTTAGGGTCAGCACTGGCTTTCGGCTGTGACGGCCTTGTCGTCAGCCGGGGCTCTGACCTCCTTTGAGAAGTGATTGAAAATGGCGTTCAGCACGGCGGCCGTGATGGCACCGGCGGCCACGCCGTTACCGAGGAAGGCCGCAACGCCATTCGGGAAGTTGCTGTAGACGCCGGGCACCAGAATCGGGAAGAGACCGACCGCCAGGGCGACCGCGACCACATACATGTTGTTGCTGTCGCGAAGATTGGTACGGCGCAGCATTTCGATCCCCATGACACCGACCACGGCGAAGAGCACAAGTCCGGTACCGCCGATGACCGCATCGGGGATCGACTGGATCGCTCCGGTCAGCGGCGCCAGGAAGGAGATGATGATCAGCATGCAGCCGGCCGATACGGTCACCCAGCGCGACTTGATGCCGGTGGCCTGGACCACGCCGATATTCTCGCCGCTGGTGATGATCAGCGAGGTGCCGAAGAAACCGCCCAGCAACGAGATGATCGCATCGCCGCGGATGGTGCGGGCCACATCCCTCTCCTTTTTCAGGTCCTTGCCCACGACTTCACCGATGGCAACGGTCTGACCGGTGGCTTCGACCATCGAGATCATGCAGAAGATCATCAGCGGTATCGCTGCGATCAGGTCGAAGGTCGGCATGCCGAACGGCAGCACCTCGGGTACACCGATCACCGGCGTCAGGCTCAGTCGGTCGGTATGGACGGCACCCGCCAGGAAGGCGATCAGGGTACCGCCGAGCAACCCGCCGAGAATCGCCAGCTGCTTGAACACCCCTCTGAGGAAGCGGGCGATCAGCACCGTCAGGCCGATCGTCGCGAACGCCAGGAAGATGTTGGTCGGGTCGGCGAAGTCGGGGGCGTCCGGATTGCGGCCGACGATCAGAAAACCGAGAATCTTCACCAGGTTGATGCCGACCAGAATCAGCATGGTGCCGACCACCACCGAGGGGAAGAATTTCAGCATTCGCTTGAACACCGGCAACACCACGAAATAGAAGAGTGCCGTCAGTATCACCGCCCCCGATGCGGTCGCGACGTCATACTGCTGTGCAATCTGAATGAACAGAATGATCGGGGCGCCGCCCGGCAGCATGATGAACGGCAGGCGGGAGCCGAAGCCGGAATAGCCGATCGACTGCAACAGCGTACCCAGCCCGCAGATCAGGAAGGTCGCGCTGAGCAGGCTGGCGGTGAGGTCGGCATCGAAGCCCAGCACCCTCGACATCAGGAATACCGATGCGATGGGCGATGCGGCCATCACCAACACATGCTGCAGGCCGAACGCGAGCAGCGTCTTCAGCGGCAGTTTTTCATCTACGGGGGCGACGGCGCCCCTGCGTCTCTCTCGAGCATGGCTGATTTCCTTTGTATTTATTGTCGTCAGTGAATCCTGGCAACGCTACCCAAATCGATTTCGGCAAAGTGCGAAAAAAGCCCCGTACCCGTTCGGGTACGGGCTGCCCATGCCAGGTGCAGATATAAGGTAGGCATTACCAAATCGATTCAGGTTGCGAGGAAGCGTTACCCAAATCGATTTGGTCAAAATATATTTTCCTGACCCCCGTGTCAACACTTCTGAATCAAAGCCGACCTGTTCAGCTGTCGTGAGGACCGCCCGACAGACTGCCGCAGGGCAATCGCACTATCACGAGGCGATGACAAGATCGTCAGGGTCGATGTGGTCGGGCCTGTCTGACACGCCGTGAACTCGTCCCTGAGGGCTCGGCTGCCGCCGTCCTGGCGGCAGACGGTCAGCCAGACCCGACCACATCAGCCTCGGCGAGCCCGGTGCCGGTACGAAAACGGCTTAATTCCGGCATTTGCAGCAACCATTGCCATGCTGCCGAACCCCAAGCCTTTCTTCGAATCCCTCCCCGATCCGCGCCGGACCACGCAAAACAAGCTGCATGGGCTGTCGGACATCCTCAGTATCGCCCTTTGTGCAATACTCTCCGGCATGGATGACTGGGAAGCCGTAGCAGAATTCTTGTTCGACCTGGACGGCGTCACGGTGACGATCGACGCTATCGGCTGTCAGAAAACGGTGGCCCGGCAGATCACCGAGGGCGGTGGCGACTATGTGCTGGCCCTCAAGGGGAACCAGAGCACCTTGCATGACGACGTTCGCTTGTTCATGGACACCGAAGCCAAACACCATCCCCAGGGCCACGCCGGCGCCGTGGAGAAAGACCACGGCCGGATCGAAACACGCCGCATCTGGGTCAGTGACGAGATCGACTGGCTGGCGCAGAAGCCGGACTGGCCGGGGCTGCGGACGTTGGTTATGGTGAAGAGCCAGCGCGAACTCAACGGTCAGGTGTCGCATGAGCGTCGCTGCTTTATCACCTCTCATGCCGCTGATCCGGAGCGGATCGGCCGTTACATCCGCCATCATTGGCGGGTCGAGAATAGCCTGCACTGGGTGCTCGACATGGCCTTCAACGAGGACCCGTCAAGGGCAGGAATCGGACATGCAGCGCAGAATCCGGCCCTCACCCGGCGCTTCGCCCTGAACCTCCTGCGCCAGGCCAGGGCTCCAAACTCGGGGTCAAGAATAAGCGGCTGCGTGCTGCCTATGGCGACGCCTTCCGGGCCTCGGTGCTGCAACTGACGCCGCGAGTGCACTGAGGGTTCTCGCCGCCGGCTCGCCTGGGCATTGTCGGGTAGCGAACCGGGTTCGGTGCGTCTGTCGGTTGGCACCGCGCTGTCGAGGGGTGGGGGTACCGCTTCAGGGCGACCGTCTGCCGCCAGGGAGGGCGGCAGCCGAGCGGTCAGGGACGACGTAAAGCGTGTCGCCCGGAAACGGTACCGCCGGCCCGGATTGGCTCTCACAGTCGTCAGGTAGTGCGAGTGCCCTGCAGACTGCCGCCAAATCGATTTAGAATACGCCGGTATAGACGTATACTGGGTCGCAATCCAGGCACATACGAGAGATCCATGTCCGACAGCAGCCCTTCGACCGGCTCACGCATCACCATCGCCGATGTCGCGCGCGAAGCCGGGGTTTCACGCACCACCGTCTCCCATGCCCTGAACGACCGTGGCCAGGTCGACCCCAAGACACGCGCCAGGGTCAAGCAGATCGCCCGGGACCTCGGCTACCGTCCCAACCTTCGCGCTCAGCGGCTTCGCACCGGCAAGGCCAACTCCATCGCCCTGGTATCCTCGATGCCCTTCGCCGTCGCCGGCGGCCCTCGCGTCTGGGGTTCATGATGGAAATCGCCGCCACCGCCATGGAGGCCGCGCTGAAGCAGGGGCTGGCACTGGTGCTGGTGCCACCCTCGATGAAGCCCGACATCTGCTGGATGAGCTCGATATCGACGGCGCCGTGGTGATCGAGCCGGTCGCCGACGATCCCAATGTGGAACAGCTGCAGCGCCGCGGCATCCGCCTGGTTTCGATCGGACGCCAGCCGGGGGCGGATTCAGCCCTGCCCTACATCGACCTTCAGGGACGCGAAACCGGCCGGCTGCTGCTCGAGCACCTGCGTGACCAGGGCGCACGACGCATCGCACTGCTGATCGGCAGCCAGGCGCGCCATTCCTATGTCGATGTCGAGCAGGCCTATCGGGAGTTTGTCGAAGCGTCGGGCATGCCCTGCCTGGTGATCAAGGCCGATGAGACGGGCGGCGAAGAGGCCGGGATGCAGGCCTGCCGGGATCTGCTTGGGGAACACCCCGGGATCGATGCCATCTGCGCCCCCGTCGACGCTTTCGCGGTCGGTGCGGTGCGGGCCCTGAAAGAGATGGGCCGGCGGATTCCGGACGATGTCAGAGTCGTCACCCGCTATGACGGCCTGCGGGCACAAAACTGCCAGCCACCGCTGACGGCCGTCAATCTCCATCTCGACCAGATCGCCTCCCTGGCCATCGAGCTGCTGTTCGAACAGATCAATGGCAGGACCGGTCGGTCCGTCGTGCGCGGTCCGCGCCCGGACCTGGTCGTACGGGCGTCGTCCAGCCGGGACGCCGACTGAGACCACTGCCGTCTTCAGCCCCCTATACTTGGAACAGATCGATCCGCGGCCCGACCCTGGAGGCTGTCCATGCACGCGATAACGACGCTTGAGCTGACCCGAGAGGTTACGCCCGAAAGCCTCCGGGAGTGCTCGGTGTTTGGCGCCCTGTCCCTCGACGCCGTACGCTTTCTGATACAGGAAGGCAAAGGGTATCGACTGGAACCAAACGACCGGCTGTTCGATTACGGTGATCGCGGCGACAGTTTTTTCGTCGTGCTCAGTGGCGCCATCGAATTTTACGCCCGCTATTTCGACAGCTACAGCTACACCCGCACGGCGTGCTTCGGCGACGAAATCGGCTACGTGGCGATGATCGCACTCCATGACCGTTCCGGCCGGGCCATCGCCCGCGAGGAAAGCCTGGTACTGGAAATCTCCGCGGCCCTGTACAGCGATCTGCACGATCGCTACCCTTTCGATTTCGGTGTGATCGTACTGAACCTCGCGCGCAACATGGCCCGCCTGATCCGGTCGCTCAGCGAAGAGCTTGCGATTCAGCGTCTCAAGCGCTGACGACCGGTTCAGAGCCAGGGCGCCACGACCAGTCCGCCGATCAGCCAGGCCAGCGCCACGCTCACCAGGCCATTCATGATTTTCTCCGACAGCGGCGCCCCGCTGTCGTGATGGTGATGTTCGTGCCCGGAATCGCCGTGTTGCTCGCACTGCCCGCCGTCACCCCCATCGGCCTGGCGGGCGAAGAAGATCAGCCATGCGGAGATACCGAGAAAAAACAGATTCAGCACCAGGCCGTAGTCGATGCGGAAAAAATCCCGTTCGGTAATTCCCTCGCCGGTCGCCTGCGGCAACAACTCGAGGGCCGCGAAACCGTAGTGCAGCACCAGCGAGACGCAGACCAGCCCCGACAGCAGCAGCACCAGGATATAGAGCGCCATCTTCCAGCCATAATAGGCGGCGTTGATGCGCAGCACCGGCAGCACCACCATGTCGGAAAAGATGAAGGCCATGACGCCGGCGAAACTGACGCCGCGGTCGTACAGCAGTGCCGCCAGCGGGATGTTGCCCATCGAGCCGATGAAGGTGAAGAAGGCCGCGACCGGGCCGATGACCGTCTGCGCCAGCACCGCGAGAAAGCCGGGATCGGCGCTGGCCTCCCCGCCCGAACCGACGAAGAGCGCCTGGAAAAAGCTGTCCGGCACGAAGGCGGCGATGATCCCGGCAACGGTAAAGCCGATCAGCACATCCTTCCAGACCATCTGCCACTCCATCACATAGGTCTGACCGATCCGGCGCCAGCCCTCCCGGGATCTGATCTTTTCACGCCAGCCGCCATCGCCCTCGCCGTTTTCGTCCTCGTCATCGCCGAGCTTTTCCCGCGCTTCGTAGACCAGCATCTTCGGGCGAGTCAGGCGCACGAACAGCCAGGCGAACAGGATCAGCAGGACTCCGCCCAGGTATTCGCCTACGACGAACTGCCAGCTTAGAAAGATCGCGATAACGATGCCCAGCTCGATCACCAGATTGGTCGACGCCAGCATGAACGCCAGCGACGGCACCAGCCCCGCCCCTTCTGGAACAGCGCCCGGGTCGTCGACAGGGCGGCGAAGCTGCACGAACTGGAGACGAAGCCGAACAGCGTACCCAGAGCGACGCTGCGCGGACCGGTCTTGCCCATGGTGCGTTGCATCCTTCTTTCCGTCACCAGCACCTGAATCAGACTGCTGACCAGGTAGCCCAGTGCGAAAGCCCAGAGCGCACTCCAGAAAAAGCCGCTGCTGGTCAGTGCCGCCTGATGCCATTGTTGCCACAGGGTCTGCACAACGCTTTCCTCCTAGAGCCGTACCAGGGACAGGACGAGTCCTGTCACGGCGCCGCTGGCGAGACACAGAAAGCCCCATAGCACGGGAGCCTGAACGTTCCTGTCGCCGACGACGAAAACGATGCCGAGTTTGAAAATCAGGTTCGCCAGAAACGCCAGTACCACAGCAGTCAGGGTGACAGGAGCCGAGAGGTTGCCGACCGAAAAGAGCCGGATGTTCGAGATCGTGATCGCATCGATATCGGTCAGGCCGGAGAGAAAGG
Source organism: Marinobacterium aestuariivivens (assembly GCF_042661465.1). Lineage (NCBI taxonomy): Bacteria > Pseudomonadati > Pseudomonadota > Gammaproteobacteria > Oceanospirillales > Oceanospirillaceae > Marinobacterium > Marinobacterium aestuariivivens. The sequence continues at coordinate 5,589,988 of NZ_JBHSWE010000001.1, forward strand.
CGACCACGTATACACCCGCATGGGAAAACACATCGTTGGTCCAGGCCACCAGCAGCAGCACCAGCGCAAAGCTGATGGCAAAGCCGACCGCGACCTTGATCTCGGCGGGGTTGCTGACCTCGAATGCCGGCATCCGGTACTGTTCCTTGTCACCATCGGTACGATGGTAGTGCCAGGCGATATAACCCGCTCCCAGCGCGAAACCGCCGACAAGCCAGGGCAGCATCGGCACCAGCAGCGACAGTTCCAGCACCGCGACCACGATGGCCACACGGATGAACAGCACCAGATGGGACAGCAGGATGATGGTCGCGGCCAGGCCGGCGAAAGACGCCTGCCGCTTGCTGTGCCGCGCATAGATCAGGGTCGTGGCCGTGGTCGAGACCAGCCCGCCGAGCAGCCCCATGACGAAGATGCCGGAGCGGCTGCCAAGGAGCCTCAGTACCACATAACCGGTCAGGCTGATGGCGCTGATCAGCACCACCAGCCAGCCGGTCTGATAGGGATTGAACACCTGATAGGGGCCGTAAGTGTCGTCAGGCAGTACCGGCAGCAGGATAAAGGCGATGGCGGCGAACTGGAAAAAGGACGAAACATCCTTGCGCGTGAGACGATGGGGTACCTCGTGCAGCTCTTCGCGGTAATAGAGGATCGCCGTCATGGTGATCGCCAGCGCCGCCGGCAGCAGCTTGAAGTCCGCCCAGAGCATGTACCCCAGGCCGAAGGTCAGGATGGCGGCGAGCACCGTCGTCGTGTCGGGTTCGCTCGCCCTGGACTTGAACTGCGCGACGAGCAGACTGGCGATCACCAACAGCAGCATCATCAGGACGAAATATGGCCGTTCGAACTCCAGGCTGATATAGCCGCCCAGTGAGCCGGACAGCGAGATCAGCGTAAAGGTGCGCAACCCCGCGATGCTGTTGGCATGGCGCTCACGCTCCAGACCGACCAGAAAGCCGATGCCGAGGCTCTGGCCGAAGAGCAGCAGGTGCGACAGCTGTACCGTATAGTCGTCCATTATCCCTTCCATAGACAGCGATTCACTGACCTACTAAGCCTAGTCAGAGTGCTACTCTTCGCAATCTGTTGAGTCCCAAGGCAATATGTGTAGATGAGCTATTCCCCGTTGCAGGACCGGCGCTACCGGCACCTCTTTGCCGCCCAGGTCATCTCCCTCTTCGGTACCGGCTTCACGACCGTCGCCCTGGCGTTGCTGGCGCACCAGATTGCCGGCGGACGCGCCGGCGAGGTGCTCGGCATCGCGCTGGCGCTGAAGATGGTCGCCTACGTCTTCGTCGCACCGCTCATCGGCAGTTACGCTCAGCTGCTGCCGCGCCGCACCGTTCTGGTCGCGCTGGACCTGCTGCGTGCAGGCATAGTGCTTTCACTGCCGTTCGTCACCGTCGTCTGGCAGATCTATTGCCTGGTGTTCCTGCTGAATCTGTTCTCGGCCGGCTCCACGCCAGTGTTCCAGGCCACGATTCCCGACATCGTCAGGGGTAGGCAGCAGTACGACCGGGCCCTGTCGCTGTCGCGACTGGCCTACGATCTGGAAAACCTGTTGAGCCCGACGATCGCGGCCATGTTGATCGCTGTGATGAGCTTCAACGTCCTGTTCGGGTTGAATGCCCTGGCCTTTGTCGCTTCGGCGCTGCTGGTGGTCTCTGTCGTGCTGCCGGCCCGGTCGCCGGACCCGGGCAGCACCTTCTGGCACCGGGCGATAAAAGGCATGAAGATCTACCTCCGCACCCCGAGACTGCAGGGACTGCTGGCGCTCTGCTGGCCGTTGCCGCCGTCGGTTCGATGCAGATCGTCAACACCGTGGTCTATGTCAGGACCTACCTCGGCCTCGACGACACCTGGGTGGCCATCGCCCTGGCGGCAGCGGGAGGAGGTTCGATGATCGCGGCCCTGCTGATGCCCCAAATGCTGCAAAGGGTATCCGAGCGCCCATTGATGCTGGTTGGCGGCGGCATCATGGCGACGGCGGTGCTGTTCGGAACGGTGCAGCCAGACATCGCCGGGCTGCTGGCACTCTGGTTCCTGATCGGCTTGGGCGGCTCCCTGGTGCAGACGCCTGTGGGGCGGCTGCTGATTCGCTCCTGTCACGAAGCGGACCGGCCGGCGGTTTTCGCAGCCCAGTTTTCGCTGTCCCACGCCTGCTGGCTGGTGACCTACCCGCTCGCCGGCTGGATTGGCGCCAACCTTGGCCTGGCGACTGCCTTTGGTGTAATGGGGATCATCGCCCTGCTCTCGGCTGTGGCCGCGCTGACGCTGTGGCCCGCTCATGAAGCCGAGACCCTCGACCACGTCCATGCGTCGATGGATCACAGCCATCTGCACTCTCACGACGCCCATCACCAGCATGAGCACGAAGGCTGGGAAGGTCCGGCCCCCACAGTCACCCGCATCACCATGCACCGACGAAACACCGCCACCGGCTGGTTATCGACGAGCATCATCCCGACTGGCCTGCACGGGAGCGATAGCCAGTCGATTCAGGCCGCAAGGTGATCCCGTCAACACGCCAATCGGCCGACACAATGCCGGTTCTGGCGGTATACTGATAACCCCGGCCAGGTGCCCGGTGCTTCAGTCCGAACTCCCATCCAACCAACAGCACAGGGAAGGAATCATGAACCAGCGGCAATTCGACAAAGTGCATGGCAATAACGGTTTTATCGCCGCGCTCGATCAAAGCGGTGGCAGCACACCGAAGGCACTCCGTCTTTACGGTATTCCCGAGACCGACTATTCGGGCGACGACGAGATGTTCGACAGGGTTCATCAGATGCGCACCCGGATCATCACCAGCCCGGCATTCGACGGCAGCCGGATCCTGGGCGCGATCCTGTTCGAAAACACCATGGAACGCCAGATCGACAGCAAGCCGACGGCGCAGTATCTGTGGGAGGAGAAGCAGGTCGTACCCTTTCTCAAGGTCGACAAGGGCCTGGCGGCCGAAGAGAGCGGTGTGCAGCTCATGAAGCCGATCCCCGAACTCGACGCCCTGCTCGACCGGGCAGTGGCGAACGGCATATTCGGCACCAAGATGCGTTCTTTCATCAGGCTTGCCCAGGAAGGCGGCATCCGCGCGATCGTCGACCAGCAGTTCGAGATCGGCAAACGCATCCTCGACAAGGGACTGGTCCCGATCATCGAACCCGAAATCGATATCAACAGCCCCGAAAAGGCACAGGCCGAGGCCATGCTGAAAGAAAACCTCCTCGCGCACCTGAATACGCTCGCACCCGATCAGAAGGTGATGCTCAAGCTGACACTGCCGGAACAGGCCGACTATTACAGGGAGTGCATCGAGCATCCGAACATCCTGCGCGTCCTGGCGCTATCGGGCGGTTATTCACGGGTGGAAGCGAATGAACGACTCGCACAGAACCACGGCATGGTTGCGAGTTTCTCGCGAGCCTTGACCGAGGGCCTGTCCGTCCAACAGTCCGATGATGCATTCAACGCGATGCTCGACGCCTCCATCCAGAGCATCTTCGAGGCGTCGAAGCGCTAGGAGATATTCAGAAGACTGGCGAACGGGTGCCGGAACAGCCGGCGTTTAATATGCGTCCTGGTGGCTGCGGCCAGCAGCGGATCAATCCCGCTCCGGCCCCGCCACAGGTACAATCCCCCGGAAACCAGAGCGCCTAAAAAAGGCCCCGTGTCTTTGTTTCACCTCTCAGACAGCGATTCCCGATAAGCGTATACCGGCGCAAAACCGCCACCGGGGGTGCGGAAATTGGTTGTCTGGCCCTGATACAGTCGGGCGGCCACCCACTGGACCTTGCCCTGGTAGGCGTAGTTGCGCAGGTCGAACTTCAGCGGCGACACAGCGTCGGCCTGATCGACCCGCCGCTCACCGGGCATCACCAGTGTCTGGGCCACGTAACGCCCCGCCAGTATCTGATCCCATACCCGCCGGGTCAGCTTATCACCGCGATAGGCCGCCTTGCTGCCGTAGCCCGACGCCGGCTTGAAAAACAGTCGCCGCCGTTCGCTCCACAACCGCTCCGCGCTGGAAGGCTCAACGACATCGGTGCGCGGTATCCCGTTCAGCAGTACCGCCCTGAGATCGGCGGGTACCCCAGGGCGTCCAGTTCGTTCGCATCGGTGAGCAAAGCCAGGTTGCGCTTGTCGGCATAGAGGGCATGGGCCTGCGGGTGCGGCGTCATCAGGAGCGCATCGTCCAGATAGGCCTGCCGCAATGTCGAATGCTCGGGCTGTTCCAATGCGAAGTCGGTCAGCCGGTTATAGACGAGATCGATGGCCAGCTCGCCATGCCACAGTCGGCCGTCGCGCAGCTCGAACTCGTCCGGCCCGGCAATCACCGCCGTCATTCCATATTTTTCGAACAGCTTGCGGAACAGCACGAATTCCGGATAGAGGTACTGGCTTTCGGGCCGGTCGTCCACAATCGCGATGCTGCGCAGCGGCCCCGAGTGCCCCGCCCGTTTCCATTCGTCGAGAAACATGGCGACAATATCCCGCTCCAGTTTCTCCGCCATGGCGAGACTTGGCATCAGCGCTTCCACCTCCGCACAGCAGGCTCTCTGGGCCCTGGCCAGAAGCGCATTCAACAGGGCACCGCCGGCATTGGTATTGATCTCGATCAGCCCCAGGCTGTCGCCCCGGGAATGGAAATCGAACCCGAGAAAGACGCCGCTGGCCTGGCCAGGCGCATGCCTGGTGACGTCCGAGGCCCCCGCTAGGACCTGCTCGCACCAGGCTGGCATGGACACGACCGCCTCGATCGCCGCGACAATTCGGGCCATTCTCACGAGCTGGCGGTCGGCGATAAATACCGGCCGACTGGAGAAAAGATAAGGACAGCGTTCCTGTGCCAAGCGATAGAGGCCGGGGGTACCCAGTTCGCTTTCCAGGGCATGTCGAAGCGCTTCGTCATCCAGACTCAGACAGAAACACTCGTCGTTCAGCCGCTCGAGGCCCGGCTGGAGGTCGTGCCGACCCACCTTGGTCAGCGACATCGCTCTGCCCCCACGCCGGAGTGGCAACAGAGCTTGCCGGACGAGTCCCACACAAGGCCGCACCTCTCTGCCAGGGCGTCGCGCAGGCGCTCCCGGGCCCGACGTATCCGGGCTTTGGCGGCGGGCAATGACAGTCCCCTGGCCGTCGCGTATTCATCCTGTGACAGGGCGCCCAGGTCGCAGGTCTCGAGAATATCACGGTCATCGGCCGCAAGCCGTGGCAGAACGGCCTGGATGCAGACATCCAGCTCGGCTACCGGCTCGCGCTCCGACTCACTGTCATCCGGCAAGTCGTCCGGTACCGGTACCCAGGTCTTCCTCAGCCGGTGGCTGTCGGTCAGCGCATTTCGCGCGACCCGGAACAGCCAGCTGCGCGGGTTCTGCAGGTCACAGAAGGAGCCGCCCTCGCGCATGGCCCGCAGGAAGACATCCTGCAGCATGTCATCGGCCGCTGCGGGCTCCCTCAGCTGCCCGAGCAGGAACCGGCGCAACTCGCGCTGAAGGTCGTGCCAGGCCCTTAATACGCACTCATAAGCCACTTTCGATGCCCCGTTTCGTCAGACCCGCTCGACAGCCAATGCGATGCCCTGGCCGCCAGACTACCGCCGTAGGTGCCGATCGCGGTTCTTACCGGACTGCACAGTACCACCTCTTTGTTAGCCATGAGTCTTTCTCCTGCTCTCGATACGCATCAATCGGCTCGCCGCAACAGCACTTCCCGCGACGTGCCCGGCACAAGGACATTAAACCGTGCACGGCATTTTTTGACATTGTCCTGTAGCAACTCCAGGCCCTGTTCACTCCGACAGTTTGTCGCTTTTCGCCGTAGACTCGAGCGAGTACGATGCATTCGCGCAACCTGGACCGGTTGTTACCGTAAAGTTTTTTCGAAAACTGTATCTTTTGGCGAGGCCGCTCGTCTTCTTGTTATAGCGCCCTTTATCCGCCATTTTCGGGACCTGAACACCATGCTGGAACTTTTCACTCATTTTGCCGCCTGGCTGACATACGGCCTGCTGGGCCTGATATTTGTCATCCTGCTGGCCAACTTCGTCCTGGTCGGCTGGGTGATCAATGCACTGGGAGCCCGGCTGTTTGCCGGGTTCTGAACATCAGCCTGACATCATTCGTTCCACAGGAGATTACCCATGAAAACCATCGCAGTCCTCGACACCCACAATGCCTGTCGCAGCATCCTGGCCGAAAGCACCTGAACGGAGAGAAGGTACCTATATGACATCGAAGCCCCTGGATGTGCTCGTCATCGGCGGCGGACAGGCGGGACTGGCCACCGGCTATTTTCTGCGGCGCCACAAGCTCGATTACCGGGTGCTGGACCGGGAGCCCGCGCCCGGTGGTGCCTGGCGCCATGGCTGGGATTCGCTGCAGCTGTTTTCACCGGCGCAGTGGAGCTCCCTGCCGGGCTGGCAGCTGCCGCAAACCGCCGACGGTGAATGGCCGCGTCGGGACGAAGTGATCGACTACCTGAGCGCCTATCAGGACCGCTATCAGATCCCGGTGGAACGTCCGGTCACCGTGGAGCAGGTGACGCGGACGGACGGCGGTCTGGCTGTCCACACCGACAAGGGCCTTTATCACGCCAGGACAGTCATCAGCGCGACCGGCACCTGGTCTCAGCCGTTCATTCCCCAGGTGGAGGGCCTCGCTCTATTCCGCGGCCGCCAGGTTCACTCGGCACATTACCGGCGCCCCGAAGACTTTGCAGGGCAGCGGGTACTGGTGGTCGGCGGCGGGAATTCCGGCGCGCAGATCCTGGCGGAGGTCTCCCAGGTCGCGGACGCCACCTGGGTCACCCGGGATCCGCCCAAATTCCTGCCCGACGACATGGACGGGCGCTCCCTGTTCGAAATGGCCACGGAAAAGTGGAAAGCCGAGCAGGAAGGCCGGGAATACACCCCGGCCGGCACCCTGGCCGATATCGTCATGGTGCCCGCGGTGCGGGAGGCCCGGGAAAGGGGCGTTCTAACGACGAGACCGATGTTTGCCCGCTTCACCACCGGTGGCGTGGTCTGGCCGGACGGCGAGGAAGAGGCGGTTGATGCCGTGATCTGGTGCACCGGCTTCCGTCCCGCACTCGGTCATCTGGAAAGTCTCGGTGTGGTCGAGGAGAATGGCCGGGTCCTGACCGACGGCACCCGGTCGGTGAAGGAGCCTCGTCTCTGGCTCGTGGGTTACGGGGACTGGAGCGGATTTGCCTCGGCCACCCTGCTGGGCGTCATGCGCAGTGCCCGTGCCGCCGCCAGCGAAGTGAACGATTATCTGAAAGAATCCTGAAAGCCATTATCGATAGAGGACAATCATGATCAGTAACACCGAGGTCACGGAAATTAACGAAGCCTCCGGCGGCATGGGACTGTTCGGGCGGTACCTGTCGGTCTGGGTCACCCTGGCCATTATCGCCGGGGTCGCCCTGGGGCAGCTGGCGCCCGTGGTACCGGATACGCTGTCCCGCTTCGAGTACGCCCAGGTGTCCATTCCCATTGCCATCCTGATCTGGGCGATGATTTTTCCGATGATGGCGCAGATCGACTTCAGCGCCGTCATCGGCGTGCGCAAGGAGCCCAGGGGCTGGCGATCACGACTGCCGTGAATTGGCTGATCAAGCCCTTCACCATGTTCGCCATCGCCTGGTTCTTCCTGACGGTGGTGTTCGAACCCCTTATCCCCGCCCCCTGGCCAGCGAGTACCTGGCCGGCGCCATCCTGCTCGGCGCCGCGCCCTGTACCGCCATGGTGTTCGTCTGGAGCTACCTGACCCGGGGCGATGCCGCCTACACCCTGGTGCAGGTATCGCTGAATGACCTGATCATGCTGGTCGCCTTTGCCCCCATCGTGGTCTTCCTGCTGGGCGTCTCCGATATTCAGGTGCCCTGGAACACCGTCATGCTCTCCGTGGTCCTGTACATCCTGATTCCGCTCACGGCGGGATATCTGACCCGCCGCACCCTGATCAGGCGCCGGGGGCAGCGCTGGTTCGACGACATCTTCATGAAGCGGCTCGCCCCCGTCACCCCGGCAGCACTGATCGTCACCCTGGTGCTGCTGTTCGCCTTCCAGGGCGAGGTCATTCTGAACAATCCGCTGCACATCCTGCTGATCGCCATTCCGCTGATTGTGCAGACGTTTCTGATCTTCTTCGTCGCCTACGGCTGGGCCAGGGCCTGGAAGGTGCGCCACTGTATTGCCGCCCCGGGTGCGTTGATCGGCGCCAGCAACTTTTTCGAACTGGCCGTCGCGGCCGCCATTGCCCTGTTCGGATTGCAGTCCGGCGCGGCCCTGGCCACGGTCGTGGGGGTACTGGTAGAGGTGCCGGTTATGCTCATGCTGGTCGGAATCGCCAACAGGACCCGGCACCGGTTTCCGGGCTAGAGCACCCTTGATGACAGTCAGCCCGCGAGCCCCGCGGGCTGGATTGCTAGCAGCCTGTCGGGCTTGACCGATCGTAGCGAGGGAAAGTCCGTTTTGAGGCAGTTTTTGAACTCCTTTGAGGAGAATAGTGGTTCTATTTAACGAAAAAGAGAACAAAAAATGGCCAAAACCGGCTTTGCCGCAGTAGATCAGTGTTAAGTCCGACAGGCTGCTAGGCTTCTCTGGGCTTTCCGGCCATCGGCAGCCAGCAGGAAATCAGCGTCGTGACCGCCAGTAAGGCAGCGGAGATCCACAGACAGGCCGCGAGGCCCGCAGCGCCGAGTCCCGCCTGCTGGAACACCCAGCCCGACAGCAGGGTGCCGAGCAGCCGGCCCAGGGCGTTGGCCATGTAGTAGAAGCCGACGTCGAGGGAAACGCCGTCGCTATTGGCGTAACTGACGATCAGGAAGCTGTGCAGCGAGGAGTTGATCGCGAACAGCACGCCGAACAGCAGCAGGCCGCCGATCAGCAGCGAGGCCGGATCGAGGCGCGTGCCGAGACCGAGCGCGATCAGCACCGGCATCAGCGTCAGCAGCGCCGCCCAGATCAGGGCGCTGCGGCCATCGGGCACGCCGCCGGCCCGGGTGATGCGCGGCGCCAGCGCCTGCACCGCTCCGTAGCCGATCACCCAGAGCGCAAGGAAGCCGCCGGTCTGCCAGTGATCCCAGCCCAGCGTCTGCGACAGGAACACCGGCAAGGCGACGACGAACCAGACATCGCGGGCACCGAACAGGCACAGCCGCGCGGCCGAGAGGATGTTGATGGCGCGGCTCTTGGAAAAGATGTCGCGGAATTTCGGCTTGTTTTTCGCCTTGCCCAGGTCTTTTTTCAGCAGCACCAGGCTCGCCAGCCAGACCAGCGCCAGTGCCGCCGCCATGGCACCCACCGCACCGGCAAAGCCCAGTGCCATCAGCAGCGCGCCGCCGAGGAAGAAGCCGGCGCCCTTGAGGGCGTTCTTCGAACCGGTCAGCAGCGCCACCCACTTGTACAGGGTCCCATGGGCGTGGCCCGGTACCAGCAGCTTGATCGAGCTCTTGGCACTCATCTTGTTGAGGTCCTTGGCGATGCCCGACAGCGCCTGGGCGGCCATCACCCAGGGCACGGTCAGCATCGCCGCCGGCACCAGCAGCATCGCCAGCGCCACCACCTGCAGCGCCAGGCCGATGTTCATGGTGCGGTTCAGCCCGATATGGGCCCCGAGCCAGCCGCCCACCAGGTTGGTGATGACCCCGAAGATCTCGTAGAACAGGAACAGCAGGGCGATCTCCAGCGGACTGTAGCCCAGACCGTGGAAGTGCAGCACCACCAGCATGCGCAGCGCGCCGTCGGTCAGGGTGAAGGCCCAGTAGTTGCCGGTCACGACCAGGTACTGGCGGATCTCCGGGGATAGCTGGCTCAGGGCGCCCAAGGGTCAGCTCTCCCGGTCCAGGCGGCCGACCTTGAGTGCCAGCTCGGCGGTACGGTTGGCGTAGCCCCACTCGTTGTCGTACCAGGCATAGAGCTTCACCTGGGTACCGTCGACGACCAGAGTGGACAGGGCATCGATGATGCTGGAGCGTGGGTCGGTCTTGTAGTCGATCGAGACCAGCGGACGCTCCTCGTAGCCGAGGATGCCCCGGAGCGCGCCCTCGGCGGCTGCCTTGAGCATGGCATTGACCTCCTCGGCCGTGGTCGCATGGGCGACCTCGAACACGCAGTCGGTGATCGAGGCGTTCGCCAGCGGCACCCGGATGGCGTGGCCGTTCAGCTTGCCCTTGAGTTCCGGGAAGATATGGGTGATCGCCGTGGCGGAACCGGTGGTGGTCGGGATCAGGCTCATGCCGCAGGCGCGGGCACGGCGCAGATCCTTGTGCGGCGCATCCAGAATCGTCTGGGTGTTGGTGATGTCGTGCACCGTGGTCATCGAGCCGTGGCGGATGCCCAGCTGTTCGTGGATCACCTTGACCACCGGGGCCAGGCAGTTGGTGGTGCAGGAGGCGGCAGTCACGATGCGGTGTGCGGCCGGCTCGTAGAGATCGTCATTGACGCCCATCACGACGTTGAGCACGCCCTCCTCCTTGACGGGTGCGGTGACGACGACGCGCTTCACGCCCTGGTCGAGGTAGGCCTGCAGCAGCGCCCGGGTCTTCATTTTGCCGCTGGCCTCGATGACCAGGTCGCAACCACTCCAGTCGGTCTCGCCGATGGACTTGTTACGGGAAGTGCCGATACGCCGGTCGCCGACGCAGATCGCATCGCCCTCGGCCCTGGCTTCATGGGACCAGCGTCCGTGCACCGAGTCGAAGGTCAGCAGGTGCGCCAGGGTCGTGGCATCGCCGGCCGGGTCGTTGATGTGCACGAACTCGACCTCGCTCCAGTCCCAGGCGGCGCGCAGCGCCAGCCGTCCCATGCGGCCGAAGCCGTTGATACCTATCTTGATCGTCATCGGTTGAGTCTCCCGTTCGGGTTACGTGGGTCAAGTAGCAGGGCGCTGATCGCTCGTGGAGCTCTCCCCGGTCAGCAGCAGGCGGCAAGGCGCTGGGGCCGGTCGCCCATCTGCGCCAGCCGGCCGGCATCGGGGCTCAGCCAGTGACGGTTGGCGTCCAGCACGCCGCGCAGCAGGTCGACCACCCAGTCCGGCAGATGCGGGTGCAGCCGGTAGTACACCCATTGGCCCTGGCGGCGGTCCTGCAGCAGACCGCAGCCACGCAGCTGGGCGAGATGCCGCGACACCTTGGGCTGGCTGTGGTCGAGCGCGCAGCAGAGTTCGCAGACGCAGAGCTCCGTTTCCTGGGTGATCAGCAGCATGATCCGCACCCGGGTTTCGTCGGCCAGGCATTTGAATACCTTGGTGGGAGTCAGGAGTTCAGCCATGGCGAGTCTCACTTTTTGGTTTTCACCAGCACGAACATCTTTGGGATCTTCCAGTCGAAAAACGGCAATGAATATATGGAAATCCGAATGTATTGTAAAGAACGGGCCTGGACGAAAGATCCACTGTCACTTGATGGCTGGCTTCAGCCAGCATTTTTGGACAGAGCCGCCATTCCAAATAATAGAAATGATCATATATATGGTAAATGTAATATTTATGACAGAAACGGCAGGCCGGTTGCTTGCGCACACCCGCGTCAGCGGGATCGCGGTCAGCATCAGCTGCGGCGGCGACGAGATCGAAACACTGCAGGCCTGCCGGGGTTGAAAGGGCATCACTCCCCCTTCCCACTGAGCTGAATATCGCCGGTGGCGGCTTTACTTTCGCCGCCAATGGGCTTTGCTCTTAGGTAGTGTTTCCGATAAAGCCGGCTCCGGAAGGAGGTCCAGGTGTTTGAACTGCCTGTAATCGACATGCAAGCGCAGGTCCCGACCGACGAGTGGCGGCTGCGGGTCGATCTGGCCGCCTGCTATCGTCTCGTCGCCCATTTCGGCTGGGACGACCTGATCTACACCCACATCTCGGCCCGCGTACCCGGCAGCCACCACTTCCTGGTCAATCCATTCGGCCTGACCTTCGACGAAATCACGGCGTCCAGCCTGGTCAAGGTCGATCTGGACGGCCGGGTGCTGAACGACACGCCGTTCAGCTTCAATCCCGCGGGCTTTACCATTCACAGCGCCATACACGAGGCGCGCGACGATGCCCGCTGCGTGCTTCACCTGCACACCAACGCCACCATCGCCGTCGCCACGCAAAAGGCGGGGCTGCTGCCATTGAGCCAGTTCGCGCTTTTTTCGTTACCGTCGCTGGGATATCACGCCTACGAAGGCCTGGCGGTCAACCCGGATGAAAAGCGACGCCTGCAGGAGGATCTGGGCAGCAACCACCATCTGCTGCTGCGCAATCACGGCGCCCTGACCGTCGGACCGACCGTCGGCGACGCCTTCATGCGGATGTATGACCTCCAGCGGGCCTGTGAGATTCAGCTGCTGCTGCTGGCCTCGAAAGCTGAAACCGTGCCGGTTTCAGCCGCCATCGTCCACGGCATCGCGCAACAGGCCGGCGTGGTGCATTCCGGCACCACCGGCGGCTGCAAGAACTGGCCGGCCATGCTGCGCAAGGCCTACCGCCTGGACCCGGGTTTCGCCGCCTGAGGAACCCGAATTCCGCACACCAAGGAGCCGATATGAAAATCAAAGCTGTCGAAATTTTCGATATAGAGTGCCCGAAGCGCCCGGTCTGGCATCCGGTGTTTGTGCGCATCCATACCGACGAGGGCATCAGCGGCGTCGGCGAGGCCGGCCTGGCCTACGACCTTGGCCACAGCGCGGCGGCCGCCATGATCAGGGAGATCGCCGACGCCATGCTGCTCGGCTGGGATCCGTTACAGACCGAACGGCTCTGGAGCCGGATGCTGCGGGAAAGCTTCTGGGGCCTGGGCGGCGGTCCGGTGATCTATTCCGCCATGAGCGCCATCGACACCGCGCTCTGGGATATCAAGGGCAAGGCCCTGGGGCTGCCCGTCTACCAGTTGCTGGGCGGCAAACACAACGACCGGCTGCGTACTTATGCCAGTCAACTGCAGTTCGACTGGGACCGCGAATTCAATCGCCTCGTTGAACCGGCCGACTACGGCCGGGCCGCGGAGAAGGCCGTCGCCGAAGGCTACGACTGCGTCAAGGTCGATCCCATCATGTACGACAGCGACGGCGTCACCCATTTCGACCGCACCCGCATCTTCACCCGCCCGGAAATGAAACTGTTCCGCGCCCGCCTGCAGGCGATCCGGGATGCCGTCGGCGACGATGTCGATATCATCTTCGAATGCCACAGCCTGCCCGGCGCGACAACGGCCATCCAGCTCGGCGAGCTCTGCGAGGAGGTCGGTTGCATGTACTTCGAGGAGCCGGTCAATTACCTCAACTCCGCGCTCCACGCCAAGGTGGCGGCAGCGGTCAGGGTGCCTCTCGCGGGTGGCGAGCGCCTCTACAACCGCTGGGGTGTGCGCCCCTATTTCGAGGACCAGAGCCTGGACGTGCTGCAGCCCGACGTGGGTCTTTGCGGCGGACTGACCGAAACCAGGAAAGTGTGCGACTACGCCGACATTTACGATATCCGGATTCAGGCCCACGTCTGCGGCGGTCCGGTCGCCACCGCCGCGGCGCTGCAGCTGGAATCGGCCATTCCCAACTTCCTGATCCATGAACATCACACCTATGCAATCAAGGACTGGAACCGGGAACTCTGCCTGCAGGATTACCAGCCGGTCAACGGCGTCTTTCAGGCACCGGACGCACCGGGCCTCGGGATCGAACTGAACGATGAGGTGGTGATGCGCTCGCCACGGGTCGAGGTGAAATAGCTCCCACGATCGGGGGTTGTCCGGGCCCCTTGAAGCACACCCGGTTTCCCGCCAAAGTGCGGCAAACTCAAAACCCGTACCAGCGCCGGGCATTGCCCGAACAGAGCGCCTCGCGCTCGGTTTCAGTAAAGCCCGGCAGCGAGCAGTACCATTGCCACAGCTCGCCATAGCGGGTAGCCAACTCGCAAAGCGGGAAATTGCTGGCCAGCATCACCCGTTCGATGCCGAAGCGCTCGATAACGGTTCCGAGCACCTGCTCGGCCCATCGGGGTCGCCAGCGCCGTGCAACCAACTCCCAACCAGAGCATTTGATCGCACAATGCGGGAACTGCGCCAGCCGCCCGATATTCGCCTGCCAGGCAACCCATCGCCCGCCGTCTATCGGCGGAAAGCCGCCATGGCCAATACAGACGCGCAGTTCCGGATTGGCTGCCAGTTGGCGGCAGAGCTGTGCGACGCTCTCGTCATCGGTTGCGAAGAGTTGCGCTTCGAAGATCAGCTGTTTCGCACCCAGACGTTCCAGCGCGTCCGCCACCGTTTTCAGGCTCAGCAATTCCGCCGCCCTTTCGTCGAGGATCTGGCGAATGCCGACGAGCGACGGATAGCTCTGCAACCGGTCCAGGACCTCGGCGAAGTCCGCTTGGCGCAGGTCGGCAAAGGCGATGCTGCGAAAGGGTCTGCGACAATGACGCTCGAGCCAGGCCAGCTCCCGCCAGGGCGCCGCATTGTCGAACCCCGCCTCTATATGGACAAAGCCTTCCAGCTCGAGCGGTGACGGCAACTTCAGGTCCGCCTCGAGATAGTCGCGCCGCAGCTGCGGCTTGTCCGGCCAGGCCGGCGGCGGGTCCGGTTTCAGCCAGCCGTAGTCGCCTTCGGCGAGGTCGAAGAGGTGCAGATGGGGGTCGATAATCTTCATCCGGCGCGGCTCAGCGGGCGGTATAACCGCCGTCGATGACCTGCAGGCTGCCGGTGATGAAGGACGCCTTGTCGCTGGCGAGAAAATGGATCAGCGCGGCTACTTCCTCGGGACGGCCGATGCGTCCCAGCGGCTGCAGCTGCGCCTCTTCGGCATGGACCGCCGCTTCCTCGGCACCGCTGCGGGCACAGTAGGCATCGATCGCCTTGTGGTACAGCGGCGTATCGATCGTGCCCGGACAGACGGCATTGGCGCGAATGCCATATTGCGCATAGTCCAGCGCCGTCGTCCTGGCCATCGAGGCAATGGCCGACTTGCTGAGGTTGTAGATAAAGGAGTTGGACTTGCCGACCAGCGCCTGGTCCGACGCGGTCAGCACGATGGCACCGCCGTGCTGCGCCTTCATCGCGGGCAGCACCGTACGTATCGCGGCATAGGCCCCTTTCACATTGGTCGCGAATACCCGGTCGAAATCCGCCTCGGCGGTGTCTTCGATGGTGGCGGAGAAATGAATGCCGGCGTTGGCCACCAGCACATCGATGCGACCGGTTGTCGCCAGTATGCCCGCAATCGCCCGTTCGACCTCGGCCACCCGCGTCATGTCGCAACGGATCGTTTCGCAGGCATCGGTGGCTGTGATATCCAGGTTGAAGACCCGATATCCGTCCTCAATAAAGACCTCGACGACACTTCGTCCGATGCCCGATGATCCCCCGGTGACGATACAGACCCTGCCCATGGCCTCTCCCCTTACCGGACCAGGCCCGGGCTCAGCATCCAGCGCACCCGATACCGCTGCGCACGGTCTGGATCGGGGGTCAGCTTGACCAGGCCCGCGTTTTCGAAGGCGACAACGGTTTGAGCTTCGTTCCCGGTCATCAGCAGGGCCGCCAGTCGCGCCAGCGATGGCAGATGCCCCACCAGCGTCAGCGCTTCCACGCCTTCGGCTGTGCGCTCCTGCAGCCATTCCACCAGGGGCATGACGGGATCCTTGGGATTGAGGCCGGCCAGATACTGCACCCGCCCCCTGCGATTCAGCGCCTCGGCCAGGATTTCGGCGCTTTCCCGCGCTCTGACCTTGCCGCTGTGATAAATCGGGCCCGACTCCAGTCCCAGTTCGGCCGTCCGGTTCGCGACGCGATGGACCGCATTCAACCCCTCCTCGCTCAGGTGCCGCTCCGGATCCGTCTCCTTATCAGCGGCGAGCCCATGTTGCATCAGATAGATCTCCATTGCCGCCTCCCAGTTGCGCTACAGCTCGGGAACCTGCGAAAAGATCCCCGTGATTCTTATTGGGGCCATCAACGCAGGTTCCCTAAGTGTAGGTCCATACCATTGAATGCGAGCGGGATGGGCTGCGATGGATCTCCTGGCGTGAAATCGAAGCGGTGTTTTTCGCCGGTCGGCGAAAAACCGCAAGGGCGGAATCCCCTGTCAGGGCTGGTAGAGCTCGGCGTAATAACCGGCGGTCGTCAGGTGCACCGTCACCGGCTCGGACCCGTTGTTCTGCCAGTACCAGCCATGGGTGCCCTCGAACGGCGCCTCGAAGGAGCCGCTGGCCGTGGTCTCGTTGCGGCCGAGCCAGAAACTGGTGAAATCATCGCCGGCATTCGGCGGCTCGCCGTGCATATCGAAACTGACCGCGCCGCCCTCGACCTGCCAGTGGAAGACGAAGTTCTCGCCCGCCTGCATCAGCGCCTTGATTTCGGCGCCCTGCCCCGGCAGGAGGGTCAGCGACATCTTGTCCGAGCGATAGCCGGTCTCGCTCTTCCAGACCGGCCCGACCGCCGCGCCGGGCGGCTCGACTGAAGCCACGCCGGCGCTGCCTTCGGGTTCCGCTGCATCGGCGGCACTCAGCCCGGTCAACCCCATGGACTTGCCGAGCCCGGTGGGATCGATGCCGTATTCGGCGGGCAGTATGGTGGTCACCAGCAGGGCGCCAGCGGTGACCGCGGCAATCGCAGTCGCCTTGACGAGACGCTTGCCGGAGGGCAGCCCCTCGCGGCTCAGATTGGAAATATCACGCATCCTGGATTCCTCAGGAAAGGGTCAGGTAGCCGGTCAGCTGGTAGCCGATCAGCATGAAGCCGGCCGACATCAGCACCACATTGGCCGCGAAGGCGTGCCGGGCAAAGCCCTCGGTACGGCGCCAGGCGTTCATCGCGATCAGGATCGCACCAAGCGCCAGCAGCTGGCCGATCTCCACCCCGACGTTGAACGCCAGAATGTTCGCGACCAGACCGTCTTCGGACAGCGTAAAGTCCTGCAGCTTGGTGGCGAGACCGAAGCCGTGGAAGAAACCGAAGATCAGCACCGCCGCCCGGGTGTCGGGCTGAAAGCCGAACCAGCGCCGGAAGGCCCCAGGTTGTCCAGTGCCTTATAGACGACGGATAGCCCGATAATGGCGTCGACGATGTACGGGTTGACGTGGGTACCGCTCAGTACCCCGTACAGCAGCGTCACGCTGTGGCCGACGGCGAACAGCGTGACGTAGACGCCGACCTCTTTCATGCGATAGAGGAAGAAGATCACACCGAGCAGAAACAGCAGGTGATCGTAGCCGGTCACCATATGCTTGGCACCGAGATAGATGAAGGGCAGCAGTTGGGCGCCACTGGCCTTTTCGATGAACAGGGCATCACCCTCGGCAACGCCGTGGGCCAGGGCTGCGGAGGCACCGCCCATGGCCAGAACATGAACCGCCAGGCAAAGCACTGCGCGAAGTGAAGTTCCGGCGATGCATGCAACCCCGGTGTCGATATCTGGAAAATTCATAATCGTCGCTGCAATCTGCCACTCTTCAAATGCGGTGGGTATCACTTAACCATTATTGGCCGGCAGATTGAATTGAACTTGGGACCCACTACCTCGGCACTACACCGAAAAAGCTCAACACAGCCTGGTAACCGCACTTCTATACCGGGCACCTGTACTGGTCAGCGCGACCATGAAGATCGTCAGCAATGATCTTCGGGCCGGGTTATTGTATCGAAGCGCTATAACCGGCCCGGCAGGCATGACGCGAGGGTTGCCTGAGGCGATGGACTATGCTGTGAGAACATCTCAACCGGCCCCTGTTCCATGGAAACACTGCTAATCGTTCTGGTTCTGCTGGTCGCGACCCGTCTTGGCGGGCTTGTTGCGGCAAGGCTTCGGCAACCGATGCTGGTTGGCGAACTCCTGGCCGGCGTCGCCCTGGGCCTGATGCTGGCCAGCTTCAAATTCAACCTTCCGCTGATCGAACTGGGCCGGGAACACCATGTGATGGCGCTCACCGACCTCGGCATTTTCTTTCTGATGCTCCTCGGGGGCCTCGAGATGCGCCCCCGCGAACTGGTCGAATCCGGAGTCCGCTCGATGACGGTGGCGGCCTGTGCCATGGTACTGCCGCTTTCAGCCGGTTTCGCCGTCACCTGGCTCTGGCTGCCCTCTTCCGATCTGCGCTTCGCCCAGTCACTGTTCGTCGGTACCGCATTGTCCATCACCGCAGTACCGGTGACGATCCGGGTACTTATGGACATGAACCGTCTCAACACCCGCGTCGGCAGGCTGATCGTCTCGGCCGCGGTGTTCGACGACCTGCTGAGTCTGGTCCTGCTCAGCATCCTCACCGCGATCCTCGGAAGCGGCCAGGTTCCGGGCGGCTTGACACTTGCGCTAATACCGCTGCGCGTACTGCTCTTCGTGACGCTGGTCTTCGCCTTCGGCACCTTTCTGTTGCCGCGCCTGACGCGATGGGTGATCGGCCTCGATGTCGAAGAAATGGGATTCAGCTTTCTGCTGGTGATGGGCGCCCTTTTTTCGCTGCTGGCGGAACTGCTGGGGCTGCATTTCATCCTCGGCGCTTTCGCCGCAGGCCTTTTCTTCGGCCGGGAAACGGTCGACAGCCAGTTGTACGACGACCTGCGTCACAAAGTCACGGCGATCACCACCGGCTTTCTGGCGCCCATTTTCTTCGCTTCGATCGGACTCGAACTGGACCTTTCGGCGATCGCAGAAGTGCCGCTGTTCCTGCTTTCACTGATCGTCGTCGCCTTTCTCGGCAAACTCCTCGGGGCGGCACTGCCGGCGCGGCTGTTCGGCCTTTCGCCGCAAGAGGCCTGGGCAGTCGGTACGGCCATGAGTGCCCGCGGTGCCGTCGAACTCATCATCGCCGGCATTGCATTACGTGCCGGCCTGTTCGAGTCGAATGCGGGGGATTCCGCCATCGTCGCCAATCTTTTCTCGGCGGTGGTGCTGGTCGCCATTGTCACCACCATCGCGGCACCGATCGGTCTGCGACTGATACTGTCACGGGCCGGCGGAGACCGCACACCATGACGGGCAAAGCCTGGGTCTGGACGGCGTTGACGATCGCCGCCGTCGCTGTCGCCTCTTACATCCTGTTTCGGGTGCTGAGTCCCACTCCGCTGCCAGAAGGTATTCTCTATGGCAGCGGACATATCGAGGGAACGGAGATCAGGGTCAGCGCCGAGACCAGCGGCCGCGTGCTCGATAGCCGGATGGAAGAAGGGCAGCCGGTTCGGGCTGGCGAACTGCTGGCCAGCCTCGATGACCGCGAGCTACGAATCCGTCAGGCATTGACCGAAGCCGAGCTGGCGGCCATCCGTCAAGGAATCCAGGCCCGGCAGGCGCAACTGGAGGTCTGGCACCATCATGTCGACACCGCCGCGTCGGACCATGAACGTTTTCTCAAGCTGCGTCAGACTGGTGCCGCGACGCCGCAACAGCTGGCCGGCGCCGAAGACCGCCTCAAGGAGGCGCAGGGCCAGGTCAGATTTCTGCAGGCGCAACTGGCCGAAAGCGAGGCCCGACTGCAGGCCGCCCGGCAGAACCTGCGACTGCTGAAACTGCAACTCGAAAAGACGCAAATCAGGGCACCCGTCGACGGTACCCTGATCGTCAAGGCGATCGAGGCCGGAGAACTCGCCAGTCAGGGTACCGCGATTGCGATGCTGGTCGACCTTTCGCGGCTCAGGCTCAGGGTGTACATCTCGGAACGACTGATCGGCAGGGTCCGGCTCGGCAACGAGGCAAGGGTCCGGATAGACGCCTTTCCCGATCGCTATTTCGAGGCACGGGTCTCGCTGATCGATCAGCGAGCCCAGTTCACGCCGCGGGACGTGCACCTGCCGGAAGAGCGCGCCCGCATGGTCTTCGGCATCGAGCTTTCGCTGGACAATTCCGATGGCTTCCTGAAACCCGGCATGCCGGCCGACGCCTGGATTCGCTGGACCCCTGACCAGTCATGGCCGGAACGGCTTGAGGTCCCGAGATAGATGACGGCGCAGGCTGGCGGAGAGCGAATCATCGAGGCACGGGGACTGGGCAGACGCTTTGGTCGCCACGAAGCGCTGACGGGTATCGATTTGCAGATCGGTCGTGGCGAAATATTCGGAATCCTGGGCCCCGATGGTGCAGGCAAGACCACCCTGATGCAGCTGCTGGCGGCGATCCTGGATCCGACCGCCGGCCGATGCCGTGTGCTGGGTTTCGATACCCGGAGTGAAGCCTCCGAGATAACGGCGCGTGTCGGTTACATGTCACAGGGCTTCACGCTGTACGACCGTCTGAGCGTCGAGGAAAACCTGGCGTTTTCAGCCCGCATTCGCGGCGTGTCCAAGGCGACATACCGGCAGCGACGTCAACGACTGCTGCAGATGGCGGGCCTTCAACAGGCCGTCGACCGCGAGGCTCGCGTCCTGTCGGGCGGCATGCGCAAGAAACTGTCCCTTTGCACCAACCTGATTCACGAGCCCGAGCTTCTGCTTCTGGACGAACTCAGCCTCGGTGTCGATCCGGTATCGCGCCAGGCGTTGTGGAAGATGCTCCGCGCCTTTCGTGAGTCAGGGATGACCATCGTCCTGACGACACCTTATATGGATGAGGCCGGCACCTGCGACCGGCTGGCATTTCTGTACCGGGGGCGCCTGCTGGCCGTGGACACCCCCGGCGCCTTGAAGCACCAGGCGCATGGGCGGATCTACGAAGTGTTGACGTCTCATCCGGCGGCGGTACAGGCACTGCTCGCCGACTATCCCCAGGTCATCAGCGGACAGTGGCTCGCCGACCGTTATCGCTTTCAGCTCGACAACGATCAGGGCATACCGGCACCGCTGCAGCCGAAACTCGAAGCCCTTGGCAGCCTGACGCCGTCCGCGCCCGACCTGGAAAACGCCTTTGTACAGCTGACGTCGCAGCCGGACGATCGTCTCGCGACAACCGGCTCGCGCAGTCCCGAACCCGGTCGGGCCGGCCATGGGACGGCCATTGCCGCCGCCGATATCAGTGTCCGCTTCGGCGAATTCACGGCCGTGAAGCAGGTATCCTTCCGTATCGCCGCCGGCGAGGTGATCGGCTGGCTGGGACCGAACGGCGCCGGCAAGACCACCCTGATCCGCGTACTTTGCGGCCTGCAACGCCCGAGCGCCGGCGAAGCCCGGATCGCCGGCCTGCCACTGGCGGCCGCATCGGCACAGATCAAGGCCCGCATCGGCTATATGTCGCAGCGCTTTTCGCTCTACCCCGACCTCAGCGTGATCGAGAACCTGCGCTTCTTCGCCGGCGTCTATGGCCTCTCGGGGCAACGCCGGCGCGATGCGATCCGCTGGGTCAAACCCTGGTCGGCATCGACGGCACAGACGATGACCGCACCGAAGCACTCTCCGGCGCCCTGCGCCAGCGACTGGCACTGGCCTGCGCCATCATGCACAGACCTTCGGTCCTCTTCCTCGATGAGCCGACCGCCGGTATCGATCCCCTGGCACGCCGCCGGTTCTGGCAACTGATCCAGCGCCTGGCCCAATCCGGCATGGCGATCCTGGTCACCACCCATTATCTCGAAGAGGCCCATTACTGCCACCGGCTCGGGCTGATGCACAACGGCCGACTGATTGCCCTGGGCACGCTTGCCGAACTGCGAAGCGGACTGCAGCCTCCGGATCCAGAGGCTCCTGTGGATGCCGTTTTCATGGCCTATCTGAACCGCTCATCGACTGCCACCGGGGACGCACCATGAATCCTGCCCGCATCGGTGCCGTCATCACCAAGGAAACGCGGGAGATCCTGCGCGACCCCATTACGCTGGGCGTCGCCCTGCTGATGCCGCTGGTTATGCTGTTTCTGTTCGGTTATGCCATTTCGCTCGACCTGCGCAGCGCCTCCTGGGCGTACTCGACGAGGACCGCAGCCCGGCCAGCCGTGCGCTGATCGAGCACTTCAGCGCCCACGAATCCTTCCACCTCAGCCGGTCCCTCGCAACCGTCCGGGAGGTGGAGCAGGCGTTGCAACGCAGCCAGCTGGACCTGGTGCTGGTGATTCCAGCGGGTCTGAACGACAGCCTGCTGCGACGGGAACAACCGGTCATTCAGGTCCTGGTCGACGGCACCTACTCAACGACGGCCCTGCTGGCGGCGGGCTATGCCGAAGCCTTGGCTGCGAGTTTCGGTACGGCGCCCAAGGCGAGCTTGAGACTCGAGACCCGGGTCTGGTACAACCCGTCGCTGAAAAGCGTTAATTACGTCGTACCCGGCCTCTATGCCGTGATATTGCTGGCATTCCCGCCGCTGTTAACCGCACTCGGCATCGTACGCGAGAAGGAAAGCGGTACGATTCAGTCGATTTTCGCCTCGCCGCTGACCTCCAGCGAGTTCATTTTCGGCAAACTGGTGCCCTACAGTCTGATCGCGCTGCTGCAGATGCTCATCGTGGTAGCCTTCGGCTATTTCTGGTTCGGCGTGCCGTTTCGGGGCAGTGTCGTCTTTCTGCTGGCAGCCGGTCTGATCTATGTGCTCTGTACCGTGGGTATAGGCCTGCTGGTTTCGACGGTGACCCATACCCAGTTGACCGCCATGCTGCTGGCCCTGATCGTGACGCTGATGCCGTCCTTTCTGTTTTCCGGTCTGCTGTTTCCGATCTTCACGATGCCGGCGCTGCTGCAGCTATACGCCGCAATCTTTCCGGGGCGCTATTTCGTCGATATATCGCGCGGTATCGCACTGAAAGGCACCGGGATCGACATCGTCTGGCTCCAGGTACTGGTGCTGGCCATCTATACCCTGGCGGTGTTTTTCCTCGCCAGTCGCCGGTTGAAGAAAAAGGTGGCCTGATGCGACTGAGCAGCCTGCTGGCCAAGGAGTTGATCCAGTTCTTTCGCGACCGGGTCATACTGCTACTGATCCTGTGGCTCTATACCGCGGAAGTGGTGATCTGTGCCTACGCCCTGGGACTGGATCTTCGGCATCTGCCGCTGGCCGTGCTCGATCACGATCGCAGTGCCACCAGCCGCGAACTGATCGATGCGCTGACCGGCAATGACGCCTTCGAGTTTACCGGCTATCCGCGGGACATGACGCAGGCAGAGCGGTGGCTGCAGGGCGGCCGTGCCCGCGCCGTGCTGGTCATACCCCAGGATTTTGCCGCAGTTCTGTTACGCGATGAAACCCCGACCCTGCAACTGCTGCTCGACGGCAGCGATGCCAATACCGCGGCGACCGCCCGCAACTACATCCTGCAGGGCCTGTCATCAATGCGGCCTGGCACGGATACCGGAACGACGCCCGCTGTCCGACCGGTCATACGCATCTGGTACAACCCGGACCTGACCTATACGCGCTTCATGGTGCTGTCGATGATCGCACTCGCCGCCCTGATGGTCGGCGTCATTCATCCGGCGGCGACCATCGTGCGCGAAAAAGAAATAGGTACCCTCGAGCAACTGCGGGTTACACCGGTGCGAATCAGCGAACTCTTCATCGCCAAGACGGTACCGACGCTGGTGATGGGCACGCTGTCGGTATTCCCGAGCCTGCTGATCGTCTGGTGGTTCGACGTCCCGCTGCGTGGCAGTCTGTTGCTGTTCGTACTCTTGACCGCCCTCTTCCTGCTTAGCGCCATCGCCATCGGCGTGCTGGTCGCAGCGATCTGCCGGACACTGCAGCAGGCGTTGCTGCTGGCCTTCTTCGGCCTGTTTCCGATGATGTTCCTGTCCGGCACCCTGGCACCGGTCGCCAGCATGCCCGCACCGCTGCAGTACCTGTCGCTGCTGAGCCCCTTGCGCTACTACATGGACGTCATTCTCGGCATTTTCCTCAAGGGCAACGGCATCGCCGATCTTTGGCCGCAGGCGCTGGCGCTGGCGACGATCGGTGTGCTGCTGTTCGGTATGGCTGCGTACGTGTTTCGGCGCCAACAACCATGAACGCCCACGCCTCCATGCCTTCGAGAAAACCGAGAGCTCAGAGGGAGCGCCTAGGGCCACGCAGGCCGGCCGTATCAGATGAAATAACCCGCGATGACAAGCCCACTGAGCGCCAGACTGCCGGAAACAAGGGCACTCAAGCGATTGCCGGTCAAATCGGCTCCCAATCCCAGTCGTGCCATCAACCACCTGAGCACGATGAACAGCACTATCACCAGCATGCCATGGCTGATCCAGTGATGGCCGGTGGCGGCCGTCATCCACGCCAGCACCGTCTCGTTGTTTTGCTCCTTCAGGACGACAAGCAGCGCATTCAGCAGACTGGTTATGGCCAGCGCCAGTCCGAAGACAGCGCTGTACTGTCCCACCGCCCTGTTTTTCAGGGTGGTATCCCCTGGGCTTGGGCGGCGAGCAACGCGACCTTGGCCCCCATGCTGACGAGGGCGCCGGCGCCCTCCATACTCAAGCCCAGGACAACGACCCAGCCCGACATCCAAAGCACCACGACTTTCAATTTCGCCCTGCCGGCGGTCAGACCGAAACCCGCGATGGGAAGATAGGTCGACAGCAGCAGCAGACTGAGGAACAGGTGTTCCTTGGTTTCCATGACGAACCCATGGGCGAAGGGCCAGGGACCGGCATTGATCAGCGCCTTGACGGGACCATAGAAATTCACATACCAGTGGCCGCCGGCAACATAGCTCAGCCACATGAACAGCGCACCGAGGAGACTGATCGGGCGCATCCTCGGGCGGCAACTCAAGGGTCAGCTCCACGGCATCAGTGGCTGGCAACACCGTGCCGGTGGCGGAAAGCCATACAGAATCAGTGGTGCCGCTGGTACTCGATACCGTTGGCCTCCTGCACTTCACGGATGAATTTGACGATCGCCGAGGACTGGTAGAATCCGATGCCTTCCTGCTTCGGCATATCGCCATAGGGCCAGTGGTGCTGACGCACGCCGTTGCGCATCGCGTTGTAGATCGACTGGTCGCTGTGGTGACCGGGATTGTAGATCTGATGAATCAGGGGCGGGCCTTTCTCGGTCCCGGTGCCATTCTCACCGTGGCATTTGGCACAGGTTTCGTTAAAGGCCTGCTGGCCGAATTTCGCCATTTCGCTCAGGTTCGGCACGCTGACGTCAACATGGCCGTCGCGATGGCCGGCCAGCGCCGGCTGCACCAGGGCGCCGGCCAACAACAGTACCGCCAGAGTCGCTTTCCGCTTCATAATTGGCGTTCTCCTCTTGAGTAATGCTCAAATATCCTCGAGACGGTTGCCGCCCTGGGCCATCCGCATCGCCTCGTGCGCCTCGATATCGATCAGATTCTGCAACAGCTCGCGTGCCGAGCCTGCGGCCGACTGGGCTTGCAGGTAGCGATAGAGTGCGATGACGCCATGGTGCTGTTCAAGCACGCGGGCCATCAGCTGCTCGATATCGAGGTTGTCATAGTCCGATTCGCACAGGCGTCCGCGCGCTGCCGGATTCTTGTCGAAATATTCGTAGCACCAGGTATTGAGCGCACGGCTGCTGGCCATTGCCTCGAACCGGTCGATCACCCGGGCCAGCTTTTCCTCGTGCTGTTCCAGATAGTCGAGCAGCAAACGGGCCCGCTCGTTGAGGGCCCGGTCCTCGCAATGATGCAGGCAGCGGGACAACTGGCGATGAAAGCCGGCGGTCCAGTTCAGCACGTCTTTCAAAGTTTCGATTTGCATCTGTCTCTCCTTAGAGTGTCAGGGTCGTACCCTTCCTGGCCACCTCGGCGCGGAACGCCGTATGCAGGCCCAGATAGTCACGCATGCCCTCCAGCGCCTCGGGCTCGCCATGCACCAGCCGGATGGCGGTATCCTGTTTGAGTGCGCTCTTATCGAGCCACTGGGCGAGTTCCAGGTAGTCCCCATGGCCCGACAGCCCCGCGAGTACCCGGACGTCGGCGCGCATCGGTACCCACTTGCCATGGATCTTGACCGCTTCGGCACCGGACGTCATTTTCGCGCCCCGGGTTCCGCCGGCCTGGTAGCCGGTAAAGAGCACCGTCGTTCCGGGATTGCCCAGCAGCCGCTTGAAGTGGTGCAGAATCCGACCGCCGGAGGCCATGCCGCTACCGGCGATGATGATATGGGGGTAGGCCTGCCCGGCCAGGGCCTTCGATGCCTCGACGCTGCGGGTATAGGTCGGCACCTGGCACATGGCCTTGCACTGCTGCGGTGTCAGCCGGTGCTGGCTGTGATAGCGGCAGTAGATATCGGAGACGTCGATGGCCATGGGGCTGTCGAGATAGATCGGCAGCCGGGGAATACTGCCGTTCGCCATCAGTGTCGTCAGCATATGCTGCAGCAATTGCGCACGCCCGACGGCAAAGGAGGGAATCAGCACCGCCCCGCCCTTCTGCGCCGCGCCGTTGACCGCATCAGCCAGCTGCGCCCAGGGTCCGTGTCCGGATGCCGGCGGTTGCCGTAGGTCGACTCCAGCAACAGCAGGTCGAGCTCGGGCAGCGGCTGCGGCGGTTGCATGAAGATATCGTCCGGCCGCCCCACGTCGCCGGAAAAGCCCACTCTCCTGCCTTCCGCCTCCAGAATGATACTGGCGGCGCCGAGAATATGACCGGCCGGTTGCAGATGGAACCGGATATCGGCTATCGAGACGTCTTCACCGAAATCGACCGTTCGAAACAGTGCCATGCAGTCTTCGGCTGTCCGCCGGTCATACAGCGGCGCCGGCGACCGGTGCCGGCCGATACGGTGTTTGGCGTAGAATCGGGCATCCTCTTCCTGCAGATGGCCACTGTCGGCCAGCAGGATGCGGCACAGGTCCCGCGTCGCATGATGGGTGTAAACCGGCCCGCGGAACCCCTGATGGTACAGCACCGGCAGATAGCC
Source organism: Marinobacterium aestuariivivens (assembly GCF_042661465.1). Lineage (NCBI taxonomy): Bacteria > Pseudomonadati > Pseudomonadota > Gammaproteobacteria > Oceanospirillales > Oceanospirillaceae > Marinobacterium > Marinobacterium aestuariivivens. The sequence goes on from NZ_JBHSWE010000001.1 coordinate 5,616,684, forward strand.
GGAATGATCCAGATGGGCATGTGTCAGCAGCACCGCATCGAGCGACGCGAAATCGAGTGGTAAAGGCTGCCAGTTGCGTTCACGCAGCCACTTGAATCCCTGGAAGAGGCCGCAATCCACCAGTACCCGGGTCTTGCCGGTCTCGACCAGGTACTTGGACCCGGTGACGGTTTCGGTTCCGCCAAGGAAGGTGATGTTCATCGTCGATACCTCTCATCCGGCCGGACAGTCCCGACAGCGAGGCCTGCCCGGTTAACGAAGGATTGCGGGCTCGGGCTGTCAGTCCTGCTTTTCCATTAACTGTTCGAGCATCTGCTGCATCAGGTCCAGCCGCTTGTCCATCTGCCGGAAGGCTTCCAGCATAGCGGCCTGCCCCTGCTGCCCCATCATCGGCATCGCGCCCTTGCCCATCATGCCCATGCCGCCGCCCATCATGCCCATTCCTCCGCCTTGCTGCATTCCGCGCATCATGCCCATCGCTTCCTGCATCTGGCGGCGGTGTTCTTTCATCAGCTCCATGCGCTTGGCGGGGTCCTCGGTATTGATGATCTCGTCCATCCCGGCCTGCATATCCTGCATGCGCTGCATCATCGGCATCATCCCGGACTGGCCGCCCATCATCCCCATGCCGCCCTGGTTGGCGCCCATCATGCCCATGCCGCCGCCCATCATGCCCATGCCGCCGGGGGCGGCGCCCATCATGGACCGGGTTTCTTGCATCGCCTGGCGATGCTCCTCCATCAACTGGCGACGCTGGGCCGGATCGGCGGTCTCGGCCAGGCGGTCGACAATCGACTGCATCCGGTCGAGCCGTTGCTCCATCGGCGACGGCATCGCGGTGGCGTCGCCTGATACCGCGGCATCCGGATGATGGGCCTGGTGCTCCTGATCCTGCTGTGCCAGCGCCAGCGGGGCGGCCAGCGACAGGGCCAAAGTGAGGACAACTGAAGGTGCTTTCATCTTTTGTGCTCCTGATAGATATCGTCTGTTTCCGTGCAGTTTTGTGTCGGGTTATTACTGGTGCAGCATGCTGTCATTATGGTTTTCGTTATTTCCCCGACGGGGCCTTGTTACAGCAATGAGGTTCGTGTCTGGCATTGTCACGGATGTTCTGGTCGGTAAAGCGGTACCAATGCGCTCGGAGATTCGCCCACCAGCCCCGCTCGAACTTCCCCCTGTGCGCGCACTATTTCCCTGACCTCCCCGATCTGCAGTTGCGAGGCGTCATACTGGATATCGAGCCGACGGGATTCGGGATCGAACATGACAGCAGCGACACCGGGCTGCAGCTGAATCTGCTGGACGATAGCGCTGGCGATCGTCTCTGCCGGCCGCTGGAGTATTAGATGGCGTTTCACCCGAAAGGCTGCATGGACGTCGGACCTGTGGGCTGTATCTGACATGGAAAATCTCCGCTATGGCTTGATCAGGGTTTTCGATGCCCGGACACCTTCGGCCGCTGTGGCCGAAGCCTGGGTATGAAGGCGGGCGTACTCGCCCGGTAGCGGCGGTATTCATCGCCGAACTCACGAATCACCTGTGCTTCCTCACGCTTCGCAAGTCGAAGGTAAATCACCAGCAGTATCGGAAACATGATCAGGGTCAGGAGCGTCGGCCATTGCAACAGAAAACCGAACATGATCAGGATGAATCCCACATACTGGGGGTGACGCATCCGTGCATAGAGTCCGGTCATGGCGAGACGATTTTCCTGCTGTGCTCGATGCAGGACGTTCCAGGCTGAGGCAAGCATAAGAAAGCCGCCTATGATCAGCAGGTTGCTGGCGATATGGAGAGGATCGAAATGCGGATTACCCTCCATTCCCAGCAGCGTATGCCAGAGATGACCGCTGTCGTGAGCGAAGACGTCGAGTTCGGGATAGCGACTCTGCAACCAACCCGAAAGCAGATAGATGGTGAGCGGAAAACCGTACATCTCGGTAAAAAGCGCCACCACGAAGGCCGAAAATGCGCCAAGGCTGCGCCAGTCGAGGCTGGTACGCGGCTTGACGAAGCTGAAGGCGAAGAAGATGAAGACCGCCGAGTTAAACAGCACCAGGGTCCATAATCCATACGCATCGTGTTCCGCCATCACTTCGCTCCCGCTGGCACTTCGCCCCTCTCAACAGGGGCGAGTTCCATGCTCATCGTCCATCGTCGTCGTGGCGATGGGAGCTGTGGCCATGACCGTGATTCATGAACAGGTGCATCAGCGGACAGGCCAGCAAGATCAGGTATGGTGCCCACTCCACCAGATGCTGGCGATGCTCCACCACCAGCAGGTAACCAAGGATGGCAACCGCACCGAGGGCAACGACACCCCGGCTGCTCATCCAGAATGAAGGGGTCTTTCATCGTTCATGATTCATCTCCTGGTTTTCGGCGACGACCAGTTCGCCACGGTACATCTTCATCTGGCAGGTGAAGGCGTAGGTACCGGCCTCCGCGACCTTCAGGCTGATCTCCTTCGGTTTGCCGACCGGCAGTTCCTCGCTAATATCGAGGCCGTCGAAGATCACCATGGCGGCACAGGGACTCGGGTCCTTGCGCAGGAACCGCAGCACCGCCGTCTCGTTCGGTTTGATCCGTACCCGGCTGGGACTGTAGACCCCATCCTCGACGGTAATTGCAACTGCGCCGTGGTTGGCCTGTGTCGCCGTGCCAGGCCGGTAGAGCCAGAACCACCAGACGATCAGGGCAATCAGTGCAATACCAACCAGATTCACCAGAATACTCATGCGGACTCCTCCTGCGGCTTGAACAGGCGCAGACGATTGGCGTTGGTGACGACGGTGACCGACGAGAACGCCATGGCGGCGCCGGCGATCACCGGGTTGAGCAGGATGCCGACGAAGGGGTAGAGCACGCCGGCGGCAAAGGGGATGCCCAGCACGTTGTAGACGAAGGCACCGAAGAGGTTCTGCTTGATATTGCGCAGCGTCGCCTTGGAAATGGCGATCGCATCGGCGATACCGTGCAGCGAACCGCGCATCAGGGTGACATCGGCACTCTCGATCGCCACATCGGTGCCGGTGCCGATGGCGAAACCGACGTCGGCCTGGGCCAGAGCCGGCGCATCGTTGATGCCGTCACCGACCATGCCGACGAGCTTGCCCTGCTGCTGCAGCTGCGCGACCTTGTTCTGCTTGTCGTCCGGCAGCACCTCGGCGAAGTAATGCCTGATACCGACCTTGTCCGCGACCGCCTTCGCCGTGGCCTCGTTGTCGCCGGTGATCATCACCACCTCGAGCCCCAGCTTCTGCAGCCGGCGGATGGCGGCGACCGAATCCTCCTTGACCGGATCCGCCACCGCGATGATGCCGGCGGCCCTGCCGTCCACGGCCAGATACATCGGCGTACGGGCCTGGGCAGCCAGCTCCTGGGCCCTGGTACGCAGGTCACCCAGGTCGACCTCGCGATCCTGCATCAGCTTGTAGTTGCCGAACAGCAGCGCACGGCCCTTTACCGATCCTTCGACGCCGTGGCCGGCGATCGCATTGAAGCCCTCGAGGGAATCCAGGGTCAGCTCACGCGCCTGGGCCGACTCGACGATTGCCTGGGCCAGCGGGTGTTCGGAGCCGGCCTCGAGACTGGCCGCGAGCTTCAGCAGCTCCTCGTCGCCGAAGCCGTTGCGGCTGACCACCTCGGTCACTTCCGGGTGACCGGCGGTAATGGTGCCGGTCTTGTCGAGCACCATGGTATGCAGCTTGCTGGCCTGCTGCAGCGCCCCGCCATTGCGGATCAGCACACCCGCTTCGGCTGCCTTGCCGACGCCGACCATCACCGACATCGGCGTCGCCAGCCCGAGTGCACAGGGACAGGCGATGATCAATACCGTGGTCGCCGTGACCAGCATGTAGGCGACCTGGGGTACAGGTCCGAAGTTGTACCAGACCAGGGCCGACAGCACCGAAATGATCATGACGACAGGCACGAACACCGACGAGATGGTGTCGGCCAGCCGGCCGATCGGCGGCCGGGAATTCTGCGCCTGCTTGACCATCGCGATGATCTGGGCCAGCGCCGTCTCCTTGCCGACCCGGGTGGCGCGGTAGAGGATCGAGCCGGATTTGTTGAGGGTGCCGCCGACCACCTCGTCGCCGGCATCCTTCTCCACCGGCATCGGCTCGCCGGTCAGCATCGACTCGTCGATGCTGGTGTGGCCTTCGGTCACGACGCCGTCGACCGGAACCTTTTCACCGGGCCGGACGCGGATGATATCGTCGATCTGCACCGCCTCGATCGGAATGTCCTTTTCTTCGCCCTTGCGCACCACCCGCGCCGTCTTGGCCTGCAGGCCGAGCAGCCGCTTGATCGCCTGGGAGGTACGACCGCGGGCCCGGATCTCGAGCGCAAGACCGAGGTCGATCAGGCCGATGATCATCGCCGTCGCCTCGAAGTAGACGTGCCGCGCCAGCTCCGGCACGATGCCGGGTGCGATCACCACCACCATCGAATAGAGCCAGGCGGTCCCGGTACCCAGCGCTATCAGCGTATCCATGTTCGCACTGTGGGCCTTGAACGACTTCCAGGCGCCGGTATAGAAGTGACTGCCGGCGAAGACCATCACGCCCAGGGTAACGAGGCCGATCAGCAACCAGAACAGCCGCTCGCCGGTGGTCACGACGTTCATCTCGCCGCCGAGTACGCCATAGGCCATCAGCGGTACACCGAGGGCCAGGGCGATGGCCATTTCCTTCAACAGCTTGCGGTAGTAGGCCTCCTCGGCCTTCTCCTTTTCATCGCTGGCCTGCTCCTCGTCTGTGATCTCCGAGGCGCCATAGCCGGCAGCCTCTACGGCCTGGATCAGGGACCGGGCATCGACCCGGCCGTTGACGATGGCCTCGCGCTCGGCAAGATTGAAGGTCGCCGACTCGACGCCCTCCACCCCGCTCAGGGCTTTTTCGATCGAGCGTACGCAGCTGGCGCAGGATGCCCCCGTGACCGCCAGATGGATGCTTCCTTCGTTGCCGGCGGTTGCGTTATCGGACCGAACTGCGGATTCATGGCAATGGGGTGCCTGGTTCATCATTGCATCTCCCTGTGGTGGCAGGCCAACCCCTTCTCTTTCTTCGGCCTGAACGTGCTGGCTTCCCGGTCTTCGCCTTCCGGGCCCCAGGTTTCGATCAGATGACAGATCATGTCCCCGCAGGGCGCCTGGTCGGGCATTTGATCCCACTGCACGAGAGCGCTCTCCATGCGCTCGAAAAGCGCCTGGGCTTCGCGTAACTGCTCGCGCATCTCGTCGACCCGCTGCACGATCAGTCCACGGACCAGCGGACAGGGCGAGTCACCGCTGTCGGCATGGTCGAGAATCTGCTGGATATCACGCAGCGTAAAACCCAGAAACTTGGCCCGCAGTGCGAAGCGCAGCCGCTCTTCATCCCGGGCGCTGTAACGGCGATAGCCGTTGTCGGCATCCTTGCGCGGTTGCAGCAGTCCTATCCGGGTGTAGTAACGCACCGTATCCGGTGCCACTTTCAGCTTTCGGGCAAGTTCGTTGACCGTCATTGCACTGACCTCTGTACTGGCTCATCGATATGCTAGAACCTGTGAGTTGCTCACAGGTCAAGTATAGTGCCGATTATTCTGTCGATCCGGCACCGCTGCCCAAGCGGCTGACCTTCAGCCGCAGCCCGTCGATACCGACCACCCGAACGGATTCGCCACTCCTCAACGGCTCGGGCGCATCGGCTTCCCAGACTTCATTGCCAACCATCACACGCCAATGATCGCCATTCGCCCCGACGACGACGACCCGGCTGTCGATCAGGGCTTCCGAACCGGTTATGACCGGCCGCCGCATAACCCTGATAACGAGGACATACATCAACAGCGACAATACGAAGATAACGGTATAAATAGGTCCCGCCATACTCAGTGGCCAGACCAGGAAAACCGCCAGACCGAAGACCGGCAGAAAAAGTATCAGATGACACATCCGCTCGACCTCCCAGCCCGCTTCTTTACAGTAGAGGTTCTTTCCGTCCCATCATTCCAGACGTCTTTCCGATAATTGCGCCGGCATTGATCCAGGTCAGGCATCGGCGCGACACCGGGCCCGCCTGTCCGACCGTCTGCCGGTCCCCGTATCCGCCCCGTCGCAGCACGCCGGACTCAGCCTGGCTTGCGCGGCAGGCGGATAATGAAGCGAGTGCTCTGCCGGTCGGACTCGCAGCCGAGACTGCCGCCATGGGACTCGACGATGGCCCGCGTGATCGCCAGGCCGAGCCCGGCATGGCTGCTGTGCCCTCGCGCCGTGCCGGGTCAAGCCGGTAGAAACGGTCGAAGATGCGCTCGATCTCGTCCGCAGGTATCAGGGTGCCGGTATTGGCGACACAAAGCTCCACCGCATCCGGCCGCTCGACGATCCGGACGCTGACCGTTGCATCCCTGTTGCTGTGCCGGATGGCATTGGAGAGCAGGTTCGACAGCGCACGGCGCAGCATTGACGGATCGCCGGTGATACTGCCCTGCCCTTCGCAGGCCAGACGGATGCCCTCGTCGTCGGCCAGCAGTTCGTAATAGTCGAACAGCTGCGATACCAGTTCGCGCAGGTCGATGAACGCCTGTCCGGGCACGATCAGCGCATTGTCGGACTTGGCGATGAACAGCATGTCCTCGACCATCTTGGCCATCCGCTGCAGCTCCTCCAGATTGGAATAGAGCGCCTCGCGATAGTCGTCGGCGCTCCTCGGGCGCGCCAGCACGACTTCGGTATGAGTGATCAGGCTGCTGATGGGCGTGCGCAGCTCATGGGCGATATCGGACGAGAAATTCGACAGGCGGATAAAGTCGTCTTCAAGGCGTGCCAGCATCGAATTGAAGGTCTGTGCCAGCCCCTGCAGCTCTGCCGGTATATCGTCGAGCGGTATGCGCTCTTTCAGTGAACGCGACGAGATAGAGGACACGACGCCGGTGACCGACCGGACAGGGCGCAGACCGTTGCGCGCCACCAGCCAGCCCAGCCCCCAGCTGCCCAGAGCGCACAGTCCGAAGGCGATCCAGAACCAGCGCTCGGCCGTATTCAGGTAACGCTGGTGCAGGCTGTCATCCAGCCAAAGCGCGACCTTTACGTTACCAACGCCTCCCCCGAGCGTTATTTCGCGGCTCATGCCGCGATACAGACGGTCCCCCTCCTGCCACTCCCACAGGAGCTCCCCCGTTGAGACGCGGTGCCGGGGCCTCGCTGCCCTGAACATGCCGGAGCCAGATTTGATTGTCCGGACCCACTATGGTCGCCAGCAGCCGTTCATGGTGGCCGAAGAGCGCGTCGAACTCGGCCGCCCTCAGCGCGAACTGCTGTCGGCTATGGACGTTTTGCAGCAGCTTGGCCGCGCTGTGCAGCTTGCTCTCGAGTTCCTGCTGATCAAGGGTGCGAAAATGCATCAGGCTGAGCTGTTTGAACACGGTGCCCGTCAGCAGCAGCACCGACAGCACCAGCAGCGTGAACATCAGACTCAGACGGGACGTCAGCGACAAATGCGTCATCAGGCTTCGGGCGTTTCGATGACATAACCCATGCCGCGAACCGTCTGGATCAGCCGCGGCGAAAAGCCGTCGTCGACCTTGCTGCGCAGCCGTCGGATCGCCACCTCGATCACATTGGTATCGCTGTCGAAGTTCATGTCCCAGACCTGCGAGGCGATCAGCGACTTCGACAGGACTTCGCCACGGCGGCGCAACAGCAGCTCCAGCAGGGCGTACTCCTTGGCCGTCAACTCGATCCGTTGACCGGCGCGATACACCCGGCGCTTGATGACGTCGACGTCGAGATCGGCGATCTGCAACCGGGTCTGGGCCGGCGTGGCACTGTGACGACGCAGCACCGACCGCACCCGCGCCAGCAACTCGGTGAACGCAAAGGGCTTGATCAGATAGTCGTCGGCCCCGAGTTCGAGCCCCTTGACCCTGTCCTCGACGCCATCGCGGGCCGTCAGGAAGATCACCGGCAGCTCGACACCGCGGGCCCTCAGGGTTCGCAACACTTCCCAGCCATCCGCTCCCGGCATCATGACGTCGAGGATCAGCAGGCTGTAGTCGACGGTCAGCGCCTGCTGCAGGGCGTCGGTGCCGTTTTCGGTCAGGTCGACACTGAACCCGGCCTCGCGCAGCCCTTTCTGCAGGTAGGTCCCGATCTTCGGTTCATCTTCGCCCAGTAATATCTTCATCGTGCACTACAGTGAAATTGAAAGCAGCCCCATTCTGCATCGAAGTGTCCGGCGTCCGCCAGCCTGCTCACCCAAGCTGACAAAAATGTAATGCAGGCGTCAGCCTGGCGTAAGGGTCCGGCGCTTACACTTCCAGCAAAGGAACCAATGGAGAATTTACCATGAGATCGATCAAGCCACTGGCATTCGCTTTGGCACTGGCCATGTCAGCCCCCTTCGTGCATGCCGAAGAAAACCAGGGTCATGGTCACGGCAGCCATGGCGGCGCCGATATCGGTCAGCCCGGAATGACAAAGGACGCGACCCGTACCGTCGAGGTCACCCTCTACGAAATGTACTACGAGCCCGAGACGATCGCTGTCAGTGCAGGAGAAACCGTGCGTTTCGTGGTCAAAAACTCGGGTGAACTGCTGCACGAGTTCAATATCGGCACCGCTGCGATGCATGAAGCCCATCAGGACAAGATGCAGCAGATGATGGATCACGGCATGCTGACGCCAACCGGCATCAACGAGGAGATGGCCAGCATGGACCACAGCGCGATGCCCGGCATGGAGGGCATGGGCCACGACGATGCCAACAGCGTGCTGGTCGAGCCGGGCGAAACGAAGGAGCTGGTCTGGACCTTCTCCGGCGATGCCCGACTGGAATTCGCCTGTAATATCCCCGGACATTACGGTGCCGGCATGGTCGGCGAGATCGAGCAGCACTGATCAGCGTACTCATTTCAGGACAGTTAAATGCTACCCAGTTGTATCAAACAAGCATGCTTTCTCACGGCCGGCCTGTTTTCCATCAGCGCCCTCGCCGGCAGCTACGATCTGGTGATCGACCAGCAACCCCTCGAAATCGACGGCAAGGCAAAGACCGCCATGACCATCAACGGTGGCGTGCCGGGTCCGACGCTGCGCTTCAGGGAAGGCGAAGAGGTCACCATCAATGTCACCAATAAGCTCGATGTCGACAGCTCGATCCACTGGCACGGTCTGCTGCTGCCCTATACTCAGGATGGCGTACCGGGCATCAGCTTTGCGGGCATCGAGCCCGGCGAGACTTTTACCTACCGCTTTCCGATCAAACAGGCCGGTACCTACTGGTACCACAGCCACTCGGGCTTCCAGGAGCAGGAAGGCGTCTATGGCTCGATCGTGATCGAGCCGAAGAAGCGCGAGCCCTTCAGGTTCGATCGTGAATACGTCGTCATGCTGTCGGACTGGTCGGCCGAGACCGGCAAGCAGATCTTTTCCAACCTCAAGGGCCAGAGCGACTACTACAACTACAATCAACAGACCCTTGGCAGCTTCATCGACAACGTCCGGCAGAACGGCTTCGCTGCCACGGTGCGCAACCGCCTCGACTGGGGCAGCATGCGCATGATGCCGACCGATATCGCCGACGTCTCCGGCTACAGTTTCCTGGTCAACGGCAAGTCGCCGGACGATAACTGGACCGGCCTGTTCGAACCGGGCGAGCGGGTGCGTCTTCGCTTCATCAACGGCTCGGCGATGACCTATTTCGATATTCGCATGCCCGGCCTGAAAATGACCCTGGTCCAGGCTGACGGCAACAACGTGCAGCCCGTCACTGTGGACGAGTTCCGCATCGCCGTGGCCGAAACCTACGATGTTATCGTGCAGCCCAAGGAGGACCGCGCCTTTTCGATCCTCGCCGAGTCGATCGACCGCTCCGGTTTCGCCCGCGGCACCCTGGCGCCGCGCGAGGGCATGGACGCCGAAATTCCGGCACTGCGGGAACGGCCACTGCTGACCATGGCCGATATGAGCATGGCGAGTATGGGCGGCATGGATCATGGAGCCATGGGTCATGGCAATATGGCCGGGATGGATCATGCCCGGGCGGTAGACATGGACCAGTCCCGGATGATGGCGAGCGCGGATCAATCCCCGATGCCGGGCATGGACCACTCGCAGATGTCGGGCATGGATCATTCGCAGATGCAGGGCATGGACCACTCGCAGATGCAGGACATGGATCACTCGCAGATGCAGGACATGGACCACTCGCAGATGCCGGGTATGGATCATTCGCAGATGCCGGGTATGGATCATTCCCAGATGCCGGGTATGGATCATTCCCAGATGCCGGGTATGGATCATTCGCAGATGCAGACTGGGGCCGGCGCCAATGGCGACTATGCACCGGGCAGCGGCCTGACACCGGCCGCGGCGAACGGCGGCAAGTTTCTGGTCTACGGCGACCTCAAGGCGATGACGCCTTTTGCCGATTACCGCGCACCGGACCGCGAAATCGAGCTGCGCCTGACCGGCAACATGGAACGTTACTTCTGGTCGATCAACGGCATCAAGTTCTCCGACGCCGAGCCAATCCGGCTGACTTATGGCGAACGTGTCCGAATCAAATTCGTCAACGACACCATGATGATGCACCCGATGCACCTGCATGGCATGTGGATGCAGCTCGACAGGGGCAACGGCCGCTTCAATCCGCTGAAACACGTCGTCAATGTCGCCCCCAACACCACCCTGACGGTGGATGTGCCGGTCGACGCCCTCGGCGAGTGGGCCTTCCATTGCCACCTGATGTACCACATGGCATCGGGCATGTTCCGCAAGGTGATCGTCGAACCGCCGGCCGCCCAGGCCGCGCAGATGTAAGGAAACCGATCCAATGAGCAGATTATCGAACCCGGGCGCACTCCAGCGCCTGACAGTCGCCGCCCTGGCTCTGACCGCCGCCATACCGGTGGCGGCCGATATGAAGGACGACGCGGTGATGAGCAAATTCATGCTGGATCGCTTCGAAACGCGTCGCGACGACGGCCAGGACCTGCTGGCCTGGGAAGCCCAGCTCAATGTGCACACCGATTACCAGGGCCTGGCGCTGAAGCTCGACGGCGAACGCCCCGAGGGTGGCCCTACCGAAAGCGCCGAATACCAGTTGCTGTACCAGCGTCTGGTCTCGGAGTTCTTCGACGCCCAGTTCGGCATTCGCTATGACGATCAGCCTGGGCCGTCCCGCAGCTATGCGGTCGCCGGCCTGCAGGGCCTGGCGCCTTACTGGTTCGAGATCGATGCCAACCTGTATCTCAGCGACGAAGGCGACCTGTCGGCCTCGCTCGAAGCCGAGTACGACCTGCTGCTGACCCAGCGCCTGGTGCTGCAACCGGCCGCGGAGCTGAATGTCGCTTTCAGCGACGACGAGGAGATCGGTGTCGGTTCGGGCCTCGGCACCGCTGAACTGGGGGTGCGACTGCGTTACGAGCTACACCGCAAGTTCGCCCCCTACATCGGTGTTCACTGGGAGAAGAAATTCGGCGATACCGCAGACTTCGCCCGGGAAGAAGGCGAGGACATCGAGTCCACCACCTACCTGCTGGGCGTCACTGCCTGGTTCTGAGGTTGCGGTGACAGGCCGGACGGAACACTCATTCCCCGCGCCTGACGGCTCTGTCCATCCAGTCTCAAACCAATGAGTATCCGGGCCTTTAGGCCCGGACATTCTCACCCGAGTTCGGTTACCTGAATGTTCGAGCAACTCCACCTCTTAAGCGACGAACTGGTTGCTACCTATTTCAGCCATTCGCACTGGTGGCTGCATACGACAGTGCACTGGATACTGCTCGGCTCCCCCATTATGTTAACCGGTTTACTCGCACTTCAACTGCATAAAACCCTGCGATTCTACCTCCACAAGAGTCAACAACTGCTCCCTGCAAAAAATATTCAGCGCAGCAAAATGCACCGAGAGATCAGCGGAACACTCTATTCCTATATTGTATTTAACACCGGCAGGCAACAAGTCCTGCTTTTTCTGGTGGCACTGCTGTCCCTGCCTTTACTGTACATAACACTGGAAATTCCCAAACATATCGTCAACCATGCCATCGGCACCGATGACTTTCCAATCGATATCGTTGGTATCCAGCTTGATCAGCTCGAGTTTCTGTTCGGACTCTGCCTTCTCTATCTGTTGGCCATCAGCCTGAATGGCTCACTCAAATATTCGGTAAACCTGTTCAAGGGTATACTGGCCGAATCGATTCTCCGGCGATTGCGGGTCAAGGTCTACAGCCTGTGGCGCAAGCGCCAGGGCGAGAGCAACCAGTCCCAGGTTATCCCGGTCATTGTGCAGGAACTGGAGGCCATCGCCGGTTTTGCCGGCGATATCGTCGTGCTGCCGGTTTTCCAGGGCGGCACCTTCCTGACCATCCTGTTTTTCCTCTTTATGCAGGACCCGTTGCTGGGCGCTGCGGCCGTATCACTGCTCCCCGTGCAACTTATCGTGATTCCTCATCTGCAGAAAAAGGTCAATTATCTTGGCCGCCTGCGCATGAAGGAGGTGCGGCACCTTGGCAGGGTGATCGGGGACCATACCGATCAATTCCCTTCAAAAACGGTTTCAGCCTTTGCCTCCATTCGCACGCTGCAATCGCTGCGCATCCAGATTTACCGCCGCAAATTCATGATGAAAGGGCTCTACAACTTCGTCACCCATATGACGCCTTTTTTCTTCTATACCATTGGCGGCTATCTGGTCATTGAAGAAAAGTTGACGTTCGGTGCACTGGTGGCCGCACTCGCCGCTCACAAGGATTTTTCGGCACCGCTAAAAGAACTGTTCAGATACTATCAAACACTCGAGGATGTCCGTATCAGATGGAACGAGCTTGCGATTTTATTAAAACGCCAGCCGGGCTAGATCAAGCATAAACCACTAGGAATGCTCGCCGTGACAATAGCGAAGACACGCAGCAGGAAACAGAAAACTATTGATACCCATCAACAAATATCATCTATTATAAGAGTAATATGATTTCGACAATGGCGACCAAAAGTTGCTGAAAGCTATACTAAGTCATATCGGAAAGCAGTACGTTTACTGACAGCGGATAAAACGATTTCAGGAGAATTCGCGACCATGCTGATGCAGCAGTTTCGCAGCCGACGCAAACTGATCCGGCCTCTGCTGCTGTTGTGGCTGATCTGTTCCGCTGCGCTGCTCTGTCAGGCCCTCGTTCCTCCGGCGGCCTCGGCGATCGCGTTGTCGACATCCGCCCTGTCCGACAGCACCACCCTGGATGCGGACGGGTGCGATCATCCGCTAGCCGATCAGGTATCCGACTGCGAACGCCAGTCTGATCTCAGTCTGCCGGCATCGCTGGTGCTGCCACTGGCAGTCCTGTCGCTGCTGATGGCCATCTTCGCCCTGCCCCATCTGCGCCGGATAGCGATCCCGGCCCGGGCCGCCGGGCCCTTCCGTTTTCCGCCTCCCCCACTCCGTCTGCTGAAGTGCTGCTATCTGAATTAGCGCTTCACCTTTCGCCACTGACCCTTGAATGACATGGACGCCGTTGCCGCGTCCGGCACCGCCTGTTGACGCCCGAAATCCGGGGGATCCGAGGCGGCAGCATATCGTACTGCAACACTGGAGTGACCCTTTGCCATGCGACTGACGCTTTTGGTTGCCGGCCTGCTGGCCGCTACCGTTACCTTTGCGGCGCCGCCGCTAACCCTGCTGCAAGCCGAACAGATCGCCCTGGCCCGGGATGCGGAAAGCAGCCGTCTGAATCTGCTCGGCGAGGCTGCGGACCACCAGGCCGTGGCCGAAAGGCAGCTGCCGGACCCCAGGTTGTCCCTCGGGGCACAGAATCTGCCCACCGACACTTTTTCGTTCGATCAGGAACCCATGACCCAGCTGCGACTGGCGCTGACACAGCAGTTTCCCGCCGGCGACAGCCTGCAGTTGGCGGGCAACAGACGACAGCTCGGAGGCGATGTCCAGCGGCAACAACGCCGTGACCGCCAGCTCAAGATTCTGGAAGGCGTGCGACTCGCCTGGCTGGAACTGCTTCACTGGCAGCATGCCCAGAACATCCTGCGGGAGGATGCGCAACTGTTCCGGCAGTTGCGGGATATCACCCGCTCCCTGTACCAGGTCGGCCGGGCCCGGCAACAGGACCTGCTGCGTGCCGAAGTGGAACTCGCTACCCTCGATGACCGGCTGCTGCAGGCCCGGCTACGGGAACAGGAAGTCCAGGCCATGCTGGCACGCTGGATCGGCGACAACAACGCCCGGCGACCGCTGGCCGGCGAACATCCGGCTGCGGCGTCCTGGTCGCGGCAACCGTCGGACATCGATGCAGCCCTGATTGCCCATCCCAGCGTGCAGCAGCGGGATCTGCAGATCGAGATCGCCGAAACCGGCGTAGCGCTGGCGCGCGAAGCTTACAAGCCGGCCTGGGGGCTCGAGGTGGCTTACGGCTGGCGCAACGGCGACAACGCCGACGGATCGGACCGGTCCGATTTCTTCTCCGCCGGGGTCAGCCTGCAACTGCCGCTCTTTACCGGCCAGCGCCAGGATCGAAGGGCCCTGGCCGCGCAGCAAGAGCGCGAGGCCGCCCGGGAGCAACGCCTGGAATGGTTGCGCCAGCTGCAGGCACAGGTGGCCGCCGAACAGGCGCGGGTCGAGCAGTTCGATGCCCGGCTGGTGCTGTACCGGGACCAACTGGTATCTCAGGCCCGCGCCAGGGCCGAAGCGGCGCTGGCCGCCTATCAGTCCAACGCCACCGACTTCCCCGACCTGATGCGCAGCTACCTGGCATGGCAGGCGTTGCGCCTGGAGCAGCTGAGACTGCAAACCGATGCCGCCCAGGCCCATGCCCGGCTGGCATATTTCCTGCCCGTTTCCCAGAGCGTCATGGAGTCACCCGATGCGTAATGCACTGCTGATTGTCACCCTCGTCGCCGGCGCCTTCGCCGCCGGCTGGCATGGCAAGGCGTACTGGCACGCCGACACCGCGAGCGCCTCGACGGAGGAGACCGGTGCCGCGAAGCCCTCTACTGGGTCGCGCCGATGGATCCCAACTACCGCCGCGACAAACCCGGCAAATCGCCGATGGGCATGGACCTGATACCGGTCTATGCCGAGGCGTCGCCGGACGCCGACGACGGCGCCGTGCGGATCAGCCCGGTGACCGAACACAACCTCGGCGTGCGCAGCGCCGAAGTGACCCGCGGACCGTTGCAACTGCCGATCCGCACCGCCGGCACCCTCGTCTTCGACGAAGACCGGCTGAGCCATGTCCACAGCCGGGTCGATGGCTGGATCGAACGGCTCCATGTCAAGGCCGCCGGCGACCCGGTGCGTCAGGGCCAGAAGCTGTTCGACCTCTACTCGCCGGCTCTGGTCAATGCCCAGGAGGAGTATCTCGCCGCGCTGCGCAGCGGCAATGCCGGGCTGCTGCAGGCCTCGCGCGAACGCCTGCGTGCGCTCGGGCTGACCGGGCCGCAGATCGATCGGCTGCACAGGGAACGCAAGGTGGAACAGCTGATCGGCATCCATGCCCCCAGGATGGCGTGGTCGAGCGGCTTCAGGTGCGCCAGGGGATGTTTATCCAGCCGGCCACCGAAGTGATGTCGGTGGCCTCGCTGGAATCGCTCTGGCTGATTGCCGAGGTGTTCGAGCGCCAGGCCGGCTGGGTGCGGCCCGGGCAGCCGGTGGAGATCGCCGTGGCCGCGCAGCCCGGCCGGATCTGGCGCGGCCAGGTCGATTATCTGTATCCGATGCTGGATGCCAAGACCCGCACCCTGCAGGTCCGCGTCAGGATCGACAACCCGGACGGAGTGCTGAAACCGAACATGTTCGCCACCCTGACCCTCGAGGCCAACATCGGCGAGGCGGTGATTTCGGTGCCACGTGAGGCGGTGATCCGCAGCGGCCGCCATGACCGTGTGGTCGTCGCCGAGGGCGACGGCCGCTACCGTCCCGCGCCGGTCAGGCTCGGAGTCGAAGCCGGCGACCGGGTGCAGATCCTGGAAGGCCTGGCACCGGGCCAGCGCGTCGTCACCTCGGCCCAGTTCCTGATCGACTCGGAATCCAGGATCGACGTTTCGCTCGCCGGCCTCACCTCGGCCGACCAGCCCGGTGCCGCACCCGATCGCGTCCGGGTCGAGGGCCGGGTCGAGAGCCTGATGCCGGCGCACGGCATGCTGACCCTCAGCCACGGGCCCGTTGCGGCCTGGCAGTGGCCGGCGATGACGATGGACTTCGTCACCGCAGATGGTCTGAGCCTCGCGGGCATCGAGGCGGGACAGCCGGTGCGTGTGGAAATCAGCCGTCATGGCGAGTCCGATTACCGCATCAGCGCCATCGAACCCGCGTCGCACCGGCACTGACCCCAGGGAGACCCGAATGAACACCCTGACGACCCTCTGCGCTCATCCAGGAGGAGCAGCCGAATGATTGCTGCCGTGATCCGCTGGTCGCTGACCAACCGTTTTCTGGTCGTGCTGGCAAGCGCCCTGCTGATCGGCTGGGGCCTCCTTGCCGTGCGCCAGACACCGATCGACGCCATTCCCGACCTGTCCGATGTGCAGGTCATCATCAAGACTTCCTACCCCGGCCAGGCACCCCAGGTGGTGCAGGACCAGGTGACCTTCCCGCTCACCACCGCGATGCTGTCGGTACCCGGAGCCGTCACGGTACGGGGCTACTCCTTCTTCGGCGACTCCTACGTCTACGTGATCTTCGAGGATGGCACCGACCTCTACTGGGCACGCTCGCGGGTGCTGGAATACCTCAGCCAGGTGGCCGGCAACCTGCCGGCCTCGGCCAGACCGCAGCTCGGACCTGACGCCACCGGTGTCGGCTGGGTCTACGCCTACGCACTGGTCGACCGCAGCGGCCGGCACGATCTGGCGCAGCTGCGCTCGCTGCAGGACTGGTTCCTCAAGTACGAGCTGCAGACCGTGCCCGGCGTATCCGAAGTGGCCTCGGTCGGTGGCATGGTCAAGCAGTACCAGATCCAGGTCGACCCAAACCGCTTGCGCGCCTACGGCATCCCGCTCGCGCACATCAAGCAGGCCATCCAGCGCGGCAACCAGGAGGTGGGCGCCTCGGTGATCGAGATGGCCGAGGCCGAATACATGGTACGGGTCAGCGGCTACGCCCAGGATATCGAGGCCCAGCGCAAGATACCGCTCGGACTCAATGAGCGCGGTACCCCGATACTGCTCGAAGATGTCGCCGATGTCGTGCTGGGGCCGCAGATGCGCCGCGGCATCGCCGAGCTCGACGGCGAGGGCGAGGTGGTCGGCGGCATTATCGTGATGCGCTTCGGCGAGAATGCCCAGAAGACCATCGAGGGCGTCAAGGCCCGGCTCGAAACGCTGAAAAAGGGGCTTCCGGACGGCGTCGAGATCCTGACCACCTACGACCGCTCGGGGCTGATCCAGAACGCGGTGGACAATCTCTATGAAAAGCTGTTCGAGGAATTCGTCGTCGTCACCCTGATCTGCGCCGCCTTCCTGTTCCACCTGCGCTCGGCACTGGTGGTGATCATCAGCCTGCCGATCGGCATCCTTGCCGCCTTTATCGTGATGCAGCAGCAGGGGGTCAATGCCAACATCATGTCGCTCGGGGGCATCGCCATTGCCATCGGTGCCATGGTCGACGGCGCCATCGTGATGATCGAAAACGTGCACAAGCATATGGAGCGCGCCGAACTGACCGACGCCAACCGCTGGCAGATCATCGGCGAGGCAGCATCGGAAGTCGGACCGGCACTGTTTTTCTCGCTGCTGATCATCACCCTGAGCTTCCTGCCGGTGTTCACGCTCGAAGCCCAGGAAGGCAAGCTGTTCGCGCCGCTGGCCTTCACCAAGACCTATGCGATGGCGGCGGCGGCGGGCCTGGCCATCACCCTGGTGCCGGTGCTGATGGGCTATTGCATCCGCGGCCGGGTGCTGCCGGAGCATCGCAATCCGCTCAACCGCCTGCTGACCGCGGCGTACCGGCCGGTGATCCGCGGCGTGCTGCACTTTCCGAAGACCACGCTGCTGCTGGCCGCACTCGCGGTCGCTGTGGGGCTCTGGCCGGCCAGCCGGCTGGGCAGCGAATTCATGCCGCCGCTCGACGAAGGCGACCTGATGTACATGCCCACCACCTATGCGGCGGTATCGATCGAGGAGGCACGGCGGATCCTGCAGCGCACGGATCGCCTGATCCGCACCCTGCCGGAGGTCAAGACGGTGTTCGGCAAGATCGGACGGGCCGACACCGCCACCGACCCGGCGCCGCTGACGATGATCGAAACCTTCATCCAGCTGCAGCCGAAGGACAGCTGGCGCCCGGGCATGACAGCTGAACGGCTGCGCCGCGAACTGGACGCCCTGGTGCAGTTTCCGGGCCTGACCAACGCCTGGGTGATGCCGATCAAGACCCGGATCGACATGCTCTCGACCGGCATCAAGACGCCGGTCGGCATCAAGGTGTCGGGTCCCGACCTGCGCCAAATTGAAAAGATCGGCAAGCGCCTCGAGGAGGTAATGCCCCAGGTCGCCGGCACCGCCTCGGTCTACTCCGAGCGGGTGGCCGGCGGCCGTTACATCAAGGTGGATATCCAGCGCGAGCAGGCCGCGCGCTACGGCCTCAATGTCGCCGACATTCAGGACGTGGTGCGTACCGCCGTCGGCGGCATGAACGTCACCGAGACGGTGGAAGGACTGGAGCGCTATCCAGTCAACCTGCGCTACCCCCAGGCCTACCGCGACTCGGTGGAGCAGCTTCGGCTGCTGCCGGTCGTGACCCCGGCGGGACTACGTATCGCCCTGGCCGACGTCGCCGACATCTACGTCGACGACGGTCCGCCTGCGATCAAGAGCGAGAATGCGCGGCTCAACGGCTGGACCCTGGTGGACATCGACGGCCGCGACCTGGGCTCCTACGTCGTGGAGGCCCAGCGCCTGGTGGCCGAACAGGTGGCGCTGCCGCCGGGCTATTCCATCGCCTGGTCCGGTCAGTACGAGTACATGGTACGGGCCAAGGAACGCCTGACTTTGGTGGTGCCGTTTACCCTGGCCATCATCCTGCTGCTGCTCTATCTCAACTTCCGCAACCTGGTCGAGGTACTGATCATCATGGGCACCCTGCCTTTTGCCCTGGTCGGCGGCGTCTGGCTGCTGTACCTGCTGGGGTACAATCTGTCCATCGCCGTGGCGGTGGGCTTCATCGCGCTGGCCGGGGTCGCGGTGGAGATCGGCGTGCTGATGCTGGTCTACCTGAATCAGTCGCTGTCGCGACGCCGCGCCGAAGCCACGGCCGCCGGACGGGAACTGACGCGGGAGGACCTCCGGGAGGCCGTGATGCAGGGCGCGGGGCTGCGGGTCCGGCCGATCATGATGACGGTGGCGGCCATCGTCGTCGGTCTGGTACCCATCATGCTCGGCAATGGCACCGGCTCCGAGGTGATGCAGCGGATCGCCGGCCCGATGATCGGCGGCATGCTCAGCACCCTGCTGCTGACGCTGATGGTCATCCCGGTGGTCTACTTCCAGTGGCAGACGCTGGCATTGCAACGGTACCGCGCTGAAGACCGGGGCACGGCTTCAACGAGCCGACCCTGATACCGGCCCAAGAGGCTTCCAGCATTGAGCAAGCCCCGGAGTGAGAGTCCGGGGCCGCTGAATCCTGGGGAATGCGACAGGTTATGACCGGTACAGGAACAAGTTGTACCTCATGGCCGAGATCCGTGCGCAGATTCGGTGACGCGCTCTTCGAGGGTGAAACCGGACTCGACGATCAGCGTGTCGACCTGCCGGTCGAGATGGCAGCCGCCGGCCGCGGCATCTCTGCCGCGGGATTCTGTGACTGAAGCCAGGGGATTCAATTGAATACGCACGAACACTTGCAACAGGCCAGGCGCAAGCGCGGTAATGAATTGCCTGCAACGCTCAGATGCACTTGGAGTAGACGACAAACCGGTTTCGGCCACTGGTTTTTGCCACGTACATCACCTGGTCCGCTGCGCGCATCAGGCCCTCCGGATTGTCGAAGTCGTGCTTGTCATTGTGGGTCGCAACGCCCGCCGATGCGGTGATGGTGACTTTCTCGCCACTGTCGGTTGCCAGGGGCGATTTGCGCAGCGACGAGACCAGTCGATTCGCCACCCGGGTGGCGAGGTCGCAATCCATGCCCGGCATTATGATGACGAACTCCTCGCCCCCGTAGCGCGATACGACGTCATAACTGCGCGTATTATCTAGCAATATTTGCGCCACGTGTTCCAGGGCTTCGTCGCCGGTCTGGTGGCCATGCCGGTCATTGATCTGCTTGAAGTGGTCCAGGTCCAGGAAAATGACGCTCATCGGTTGACGATCAGTCTCGCTTTGCTCGAAGAGCGTCTTGATCGACGTATCCAGGTAAGCCCGATTCCACAGACCGGTCAGGTGGTCGCGGTTGGCCTTTTCCTCCAGCAACTGGGCCTTCCGGGCCATCTTCCGAGACTCTTCCCGGTTGCTCTCGAGCACCTGCGCGGTGTGCAGGCTGCGAACCATCATCAGCTCCTTGGCCTGAGTCATCAGGCCGTCCAGGCTCTGGACGTCGATCAGGTCCAGTTCGAACAGCTCTTCGATCTGCGGAACCTCCTTGGCCACGGCACCCAGCACTTCTCCGACCCAGACATTGTCCAGCGACCAGTGCCTGGTGGCAAAGGCACGCACCTTGCCCAGGTGCTCGCCCATGTCGTGAGCCATAAAGAAGTCGGCAATCAACCTCGACAGGGCCACGCAGCGTGCCAGGTCATCTTCGGCGGCCGATCTGCCCAAGTCGTCGCAATGCCCGCTGTCCTGGATGGCGTTCAGGAGGTGCAACGGGAAATGCCACTGATCCAGCAGCCAGACACCGATTTCGAGCTGACCGTTCTCATGACCGTCCTGTTGCGCCGCCGCCGCCCCGGGCTGCACCTTGTCCAACGCAACCAAACCGATGTCACGCAGCATGCTGGCCAGAAAAGCATCTTCTACCGGAACGTCCGGCCTCTTTCCGGCAATCACGCGGGCAGCCGTTGCGGCCAGCAACGAGCGACGCCAAAAGAGGGAATAGTCCATCCCGCCTTCCCGGCTCCGACGCATCGAAGCCGACAACGAAAAACTCAGCGCCAGCATGATGGTGGCGTTCAGCCCCAGCATCATGACCGCCATGTCCAGATTACCTATCTGACGACTGCGGGCATAGAGCGGAGAATTGGCGATACGCATCAGTTTCGTTGCCAGGGCGGGATCAAGGCTCACCGCCTGGCTGATGTCGGCCATGCTGGCCGCGGGGTTCTCGGCCAGCTCGATGACACGTGCGGCGGCCGCTGGCAGGCTGGGGAGGTCGGAACAGGCTTTGAGTTTTCGTTGCAGGCCTTTGTCCATGGCGCGGGCTCTTCTTGTGACGGGATCCTTGCCGATAATTCTACTCCCTCTGTCAATCATTGCACACGCATCAGAAGATCTGCGCGCCCTGCCCGTCAGGATCAATAAGCCAAGCCTGCCGCTGGCCCCGCGGGCCTGGCATGGCGCATTCGGAGCGGCGTGCTTTCAGGCCGCTCAGCATCCGCCATCAGACAATCGGCGGCTCGAGATCGCTGCCCGAGAATTCCAGCCCCTCTTCCTGAAAGCTTTCGACCCGCTCGGCCATGCCCTGCTCGTCTTCGTACCGGGCGATATGGAACAGCGCCTCGCCTTCGTGCACCAGCGGGATATTGGTCCGGCCCACCAGGATGCCGCTGCACCCGGCCCGCACCTCGACATCCGAATCCCCCAGCGGATCGGAAATCATTCCCATTACCTCGCCCTTCTTTACCCAGTTCCCCAGCGCGCAGAGCGTGCGGAAGATGCCGCTGCTCGGTGCCCGAACCCAGGTGCTGGAACGGGCGAAGAAGGGCTCAGGCCGGGGCGTTCCGCGACGCCGCGACGAAGGTAGCATACCCAGCTCGCGCATGACATTGATGATGCCCTTCAGGCCGGCGCGGATGCTCAGCTCGTCGAAACGCAGGGCCTCCCCCGCCTCGTACAGCAACATCGGGATGCCGAGTTCGTCGGCGGCCTGGCGCAGGGAGCCATCGCGCAGATTGGCGTTCATGACCACCGGCACCCCAAAGGCATGCGCCAGCCGGGCCGTTTCCCGATCATCGAGGTTGGCGCGAATCTGCGGCAGGTTGACCCGGTTGATCGCCCCGGTATGAAGATCGATACCATGGGTGGCATTGCCGACGATCTCCCGCATGAAAATGTCGGCCAGCCGGCCCGTCATGGAGCCGCGTTCGGACCCCGGAAAAGCACGGTTGAGGTCTCGCCGGTCAGGCAGGTAGCGCGAGTGATGAATCACGCCATAGACATTGACGATCGGTATCGTGATCAGCGTGCCTTTGAGTCGCCTGAGTCCGCCATACTTCAGCAACCGGCGAATGATCTCGATGCCGTTCAGCTCATCGCCGTGAATCGCGGCGCTGACGAAGAGGCTGGGCCCGTCCTTCCTGCCGCGCACCACCTGCACAGGCATGGTCATGGGGGTGTGGGTATACAGATGCGGCAGCGGCAACTCGAGCATGACCCGGCTGCCCGCGGCGATCTCCTGACCGCCTATCGTTATCGCCTGCGGCATGGCGGTTATCCTTGTTGCAGAACAGGGAATGGATGGCATCCAGGCGGCACCTGCACCCGGTCGCGACGACCGCGGCAGGCTTGATGCCTGGCACCCGGATTACCAGTGGCCGGTATTCTCCATGCTGGCCCAGGGTTCCCGGGGCTCGAGCGCGGGCCCCATTTGCAACAGTTCGATCGAGATATTGTCCGGTGAACGGACGAATGCCATATGGCCGTCGCGTGGCGGGCGGTTAATGGTCACGCCGGCATCCGCGAGTGCCTGGCACAGTTCGTAGATGTTCTCGACCGCATAGGCCAGATGGCCGAAGTGGCGGCTGTCGCCGGGCAGGCCCTCGTCACCGTCCCAGTTATAGGTCAGCTCCACCGGGCATTCGTGCTGCTGCGGCGGCGCCATGAAGACCAGGGTGAATCGGCCTTTCTCGTTATCCGTGCGCCGGGTTTCCTCGAGCCCCAGCAGCTTGAAGAAAGCGATGGTCTTGTCCAGGTCCCTGACCCGGACCATGGTATGCAGATATTTGAGCTTCATTTTCTCTCCCTTCGAACAGGCTTAGCGCATCGTAATCGTTGCGCCAGCCATTTTGCCCGCCAGGTACTCCCCGGCCAAGCTGAACGTGCGTAGCGGCCGTTGCGCCGGCCATCCGCCGGCGGCACCTGTTGCCTGGAGACAAGAGGGTCACTCCGACACTTCGGTTTCGAAGCCGCTTTCCAGCCAGGCGGCCATGCCGCCGTCCAGGGCCGAGGCGCGGAGAAAGCCGAGTTCGCGCAACGTGGCGGCGGCCAGAGTCGAGATTTTGCCCAGCTGGCAGATCGTTACGATCCGCCTGGTCGGGTCCGGCAACACCTGGTTGACCCGCAGCTCCAGTTGCCCCCTCGGCAGATTGATGGCCCCGGGCACATGCGACGATTCGTAGGCCTCCCGTTCACGCACGTCGAGCACGATAAGGTCGCCATCGGGCTGCGCCACCCGCGCGTTGAGTTCCTGCAGCGACACGAAGGGCACCCGCTCGGCCGCCTCGCCGAGCAGCTGGGCGACGCTCTTGCCGCCGCTCATATTGGTGCGCAGCGCTTCGGTCAGGTGGGTCGGCGCGCTCAGGTTCAGGTTGTCCATCATCTCGATGAACAGTGCGCGATCGCGCTGCTGCAGCCGCGGATTGTTCGCCAGCTCCGCGCCGAGGGTGCTGGAACCCAGTTGCTTGTAGTCGTGGGCCGGATAAACCCGTAGCGCCGGATCGAGTTTGAGGATGCCGTTGAACAGGCTGTCGTAGAGGGCCCCCGGGTCGCCGGTCGGCAGATCGGTACGGCCGGTGCCGCCGATCAGCAGGGTATCGCCGGTGAACAGCCGGTCGTCGGCCAGCAGGCACATCGAGTCGCGGGTGTGGCCGGTGTATGGACCGCCTGAATCCGCAACTTGCCCACCACCAGCATGTCGCCGTCCTGCAGGCGCAGGTCGACAAAGGGCGCCGGGCTGTCCCGGTGCATCACCACCGGTATGCCCAGGGCGCGGGCGATGGTTCGCGTCGCCGAGAAATGATCGGCATGGGTATGGGTGTCGATCACGTAGTGAATGCGCAGGCCGTCGCGGCTGGCCAGCGCATGGTAGCGATCGACCTGGTGTATTTCCGGGTCGATCAGCGCCGCCGAACAGCTCTCCTCGCACCCGATCAGATAGGACTGGCAGCCGCCGTTGGCGACCTGTTCGAAAATCATGGCGGGCCTCGGTTGTTTGCGTTGCCTCCTACAACTTTAGCCCGCTTTTGTCCGACTGCCGCGACACGCATTCGGTCCGCACCCGAAGCCGCTCCTGCCTGGCGGAACGGCCCCGGGGCACCGGACAGGATCAGCGCGACACAGCCACCCCGGCGACGCCGGCGTCATCGGCCCATTCGACATGACTCATATCGGCCACAGGCTCCTCGCTCGCTGTCCAGCCTTGACGTTCGGCCTCGGTCGCACGCGG
This sequence comes from Marinobacterium aestuariivivens, assembly GCF_042661465.1. Taxonomy (NCBI): domain Bacteria; kingdom Pseudomonadati; phylum Pseudomonadota; class Gammaproteobacteria; order Oceanospirillales; family Oceanospirillaceae; genus Marinobacterium; species Marinobacterium aestuariivivens. The sequence continues at coordinate 5,641,220 of NZ_JBHSWE010000001.1, forward strand.
CGAAAAGATGCCGAGATTGGCATAGAGGATGCCGATCAGCGGCGCCGTCCAGCAGGCAAAGGCCAGCGGAATGTACAGCAGGTTCTCGAGATTGCCGTCCGCGATGCCGAGTCCGAGGGCGCTGATCACGAAGGCACCGCCGGCGTTCCAGGAATCAGCGGCGACATGAGGGTGCCGCCTTCCTCGATGGCGCGCGACAGGTTCAGGGTCGAATAGCCCAGGCCCCGGTATACCGGCGCGTACATGCGGCCCGGCAGCGCGATGGAGAGGTAGGGTCGCCCGCCACCAGGTTGGTGGCGATCGAGGTCGTCGCGGCGGCGGTCTGCACACCGGCAAAACCGCGCACTCGGGTGATGATCACACCGATGATCGTCTCCAGGCAGCGGGTTTTCTCCAGCGCGCCCCCGAACCCCAGGGCGATCAGCACCAGGGAGATGGTCCACATCATCGACTGAATGCCGCCCCGATTGAGCAGACTGTCGATCTCGCCGACGCCGGTATCGATCGAATAGCCGCTGTTGCCGTAGGTGAAAAGGTCGTGCAGTCCGACGCCCTGCACCATCATGGCGGCAGCACCACCGGCCAGCACGCCGGCAAACAGGGACGGAATCGGCGGCATGCGCTTGACCGCCAGCACGATGACCAGAACGGCGGGCAGCAGCAACCAGGCGGAGATGGTGAAGTGTTCCTGCAGCGATGCCGTGATGACATTGATCTTGTTGAACGAGGCCTCATCGTTGCCCATCAGCGCAAAGCCGGCGAACAGATAGATCGCGAACGCGATCAGCATCGCCGGAATCGTGGTCGGCATCATGTTCTTGATATGGGAGAAGAGGTCCGTTCCGGTCACGGCCGGCGCGAGATTCGTGGTATCCGACAGCGGCGAGACCTTGTCGCCGAAGAAAGCACCCGACACGACCGCGCCGGCGGTCCAGTAGACCGGGATGTCGAAGCCGGCACCGATGCCCATCAGGGCAAGCCCCACGGTGCCCACGGTGCCCCAGGAGGTACCCAGCGCCAGCGACACGATGGAACAGAGCAGCATTGCCGCGGCGAGAAACAGCTGCGGCGTCAGCAGGGTCAGGCCGTAATAGATCAGGGTGGGAACGGTGCCGCTGGCAATCCAGACGCCGATGATCATGCCGACGCAGATCAATACGGAAACCGAAGGCAGCGATACGTGAATGACGTGAAACACCCCTTCTTCTATATGCCGCCACTTCAAGCCGAGACGTATCCCGACGAGGGCGGTAATCGCCAGGCCGATGGCTAGGGGTATATGCGGCGTGAAATCACCGAAATAGAACAGCTGAAGACCCAGTACCAGCAGGGTCAACACAATGGGCGTCAGCGCCAAAGGCAAGCTGGGCGGTCTGCAGTGCGTCGTACTCGTTGCGTCTGTCATATTAATTCACCTGTACTCACTTGGGTGTAATTGCAGTTTCTGTTGTTGTTGTAATTGAAAACGATATGATCGCCCCTCGTGACAGGTCCCCTCGATGGTGGCCATCACGGCATTGCACTCTTTCACCCGCTCGAGTCCCGAAAGGAACAGACGCCGATAACGCAGATGCAGTGCCGGCCGATCAAATCCGCTGGCAATTAAATGACGAAAAAATGGCCCTCCTGTTTTATTAACCTGGCGTGCAAATAGGTTCCCTACCTATTTGCACATCACCCGCGGAAACGGGCGCAGGTGCGCGGACATGCTGGTTTCCGTGGCGTTCGCATTGACCTGCGGCCAATGATGAAGCATCCCTGCTTCATGTATTAACCCGCCGGGTTAATATTGATAAAAAACGTCAGTTGGAAGATCGGATAAAGCCGGGTTCATCGCCGTCCTGGTCATGCGACGAAACCCAGGACTTCAATCGCCTGTTGATGACTTCTTCGTTCGATCGATTATGTTTTTCAGCGCCGGCGCCCGACCGGGTCAGGGCGGCATCCGAGGATGAGTTTTCCATGGTCAACTCCCGTTGATGAAAGGGACGACTGAGCCCCCACCCCTCGGGGCGGGGCTCAGTCATCCGGTGCTTTTTACTCCGACGCGGCGATCAGGCTGGCATTGCCGCCGGCCGCCGTGGTATCGACGCACAGGTGGCGCTCGATCACGTAGCGTTCGGCGCCATCCCGCCCGCTGAGCAGCGGCAGCAAAGCGCCGTTCCGTCGCGATAGGGCGACACGGTACTGGCGCAGCACCGCTTCGGGCGCCGAGCTGACGACGGCTTCGAAGCCGTCCACGGTTTCCAGCGCAGCGGCCTGCAGCAAGCCGTCGATCCCGATGACCGGAATACCGGTGGCGGTGGCCGACGACAGGGCCTTTTCCGCGTCCGGTGCCACGACGATCGCGGCATTGCCCTGCGACAGGGCGAGTCCGGCCTGCTTCAGCGCCGCGTCCAGATCGGGCCCCAGACAGACCACGACCCCGCGCGGACAGCAGCGCAGCAGGTTGAGCTCACCGGTCGGCCCCGGCAGCTCTTCCGGTTCGGCATCCAGCGCCGCCGGTACGCTGCCGAAGATCGGCTGCAGCCGCTGCGCCCGGTCCTGTTCCCTGACCCAGACACTGCTGTCCAGGCGCCCGATCGCCCGCTGCAGCTGGTCGGCCGCGACGGTTTGCGCGCCGGACAGTTCGACGGCGGCACCGGCACCGGACGTCATGAAACGGCGCACGTACATCGGGCCGCCGGCCTTGGGACCGGTACCCGAGAGCCCTTCACCGCCGAAGGGCTGCGAGCCGACAATGGCGCCGATCTGGTTGCGGTTGACGTAGGTGTTGCCAACCCTGATGCGGCTGACGATCCGCTCGACCCGCTTGTCGACGCGGGTATGCAAGCCGAAGGTCAGGCCGAAGCCCTGGCATTGATCTGGTCCACCACCTGGTCGATCTCGTCCGCCTCGAAGGTGGCGACATGCAGCACCGGCCCGAAGATTTCCTCTTCCAGTTCGTGGATGCCGTCGAGCCGGATCACCGTCGGCGGCACGAAGAGCCCCTCTTCGGGCTTGGCCAGCGCTTGAGCACGCGCCCCTCGCGTTCGAACTTGTCGCAGTGCGCCTCGATACCCCGACGGGCAGCCTCGTCGATCACCGGGCCGACGTCGGTCGACAGCAGCCAGGGATCGCCGACCCGCAGCTCGTCCATGGCGCCGAACAGCATCTCCAGCAGGTGATCGGCGATATCCTTCTGCACATAGAGCATGCGCAGCGCCGAGCAGCGCTGACCGGCACTCTGGAACGAGGACGCCAGCACATCGCGCACCACCTGCTCCGGCAGCGCCGTCGAATCGACGATCATCGCGTTGAGACCGCCGGTTTCGGCGATCAGCGGCGCATCCGGCGCCATGGATTCGGCCATCACCTTGTTGATGTGCTGCGCCGTACCGGTCGAGCCGGTGAAGCAGACGCCGGCGATACGCGGATCGGAGGTCAGCGCCGCACCCACGGTGCTGCCGCTGCCCGGCAACAGCTGAACGGCGTCTTTCGGAATCCCGGCTTCGTGCATCAGTTCGACCGCACGGGTGGCGATCAGCGCGGTCTGGCCGGCCGGCTTGGCGATCACCGCGTTGCCCGCTGCCAGTGCCGCCAGGACCTGACCGGCGAAAATCGCCAGCGGAAAGTTCCACGGCGAGATACAAGCGATCACACCTCTTCCCGCGCCGAATGCCTGATTGCGAATGGCTTCGTTGGGGTAGTAGCGGGCAAAGTCGACCGCTTCGCGGATCTCGGCGACGGCATCCAGCAGACTCTTGCCGGCTTCACGGGTCGCCAGCGTGAACAGCTCGGCCGCATTCGCCTCGAACAGGTCGCCGACACGGCGGATACGGGCCGCCCGCTCCTCGGCCGGCAGCGACGACCAGGCCTCGAAACCTGCCTGGGATGTCGCGATAGCACCTTCGATATCGTCCGCGGACGCCTGAGTCAGGTAACCGACCAGATCAGAGGGTTTTGCCGGGTTGCGCACTTCCGTGACCCTGTCGCTGCGGACTTCGCAGCCGAGCACCGGGCCGCCCTGCCATTGCCGGGTTTTGAACGGTGCACGTGCGCTTTCGATCGCGTCGATCTCCACCGGGTCGGTATGGTCCCAGCCCCTGGCGTTCAGGCGCTTTTCGCCGTAAATCGCTTTGGGCAGCGCAATCGCCTTGCTGGACAGCGAATCCCCCAGGGCTTCGACGGTATCGAAGGGATCGCGGGCGATCTCTTCGGGCTGGATGCGGGTATCGACGATCTGGTTGACGAAGGAGCTGTTGGCGCCGTTCTCCAGCAGACGCCGGACCAGATAGGCCAGCAGGTCCTGGTGGGCGCCCACCGGCGCATAGATACGGCAGCGCGCCTGGCCCTTGCTGACGATGGCATCGTGCAGCGACTCGCCCATGCCGTGCAGGCGCTGGAACTCGAAGCAGTCGCGCCCCTGGGCAAGCTCCAGGATGGCCGATACCGAATGGGCATTGTGCGTCGCGAACTGCGGGTAGATGCGGTCGGTCATGGCCAGCAGTTTCCTGGCGCAGGCGATATAGGACAGATCGCTGTTGACCTTGCGGGTGAACACCGGGAAATCTTTCAGCCCCATGACCTGGGCACGCTTGATTTCGGCATCCCAGTAGGCGCCTTTCACCAGGCGCACCATGATGCGGCGGTCGAGCTTTGTGGACAGCGCGTAGAGCCAGTCGAGCACGTGCGCGGCACGCTTGCCGAAAGCCTGTACCACGACGCCAAAGCCGTCCCAACCCGCCAGCGACGGATCGGACAGCACCGCTTCGATCACGTCCAGGGAGATATCCAGCCGGTCGGCCTCTTCGGCGTCGATATTGAAGCCCATGTTGGCGGCCCGGGCCTTTCGCGCCAGCTCCAGCGCACGGGGCACCAGCTCGTCCATCACCCGGTCTTTCTGACCGAACTCGTAACGCGCGTGCAGTGCCGACAGCTTGACCGAAATGCCGGGATTCCGGCGGATCTCGTCATGGCTGCAGGCCGGTGCCAGCGACTCGATCGCATTGGCATAGGCGCGCAGATAGCGCCGGGCGTCGGCATCAGTACGGGCCGCTTCACCGAGCATATCGTAGGAGTAGGTATAGCCGCGGGACTCGTATTTTTTGGCGCGCTTGAGCGCTTCGTCGATATCTCGGCCGAGCACGAACTGGCGACCCATCTCCTTCATCGCCTGCGCCACGGCGGTACGCACCACCGGCTCGCCCAGACGCTTGACCATGCCACGCAGGGTCGTTGCCAGCCCTGCTGATCGACCGGCGACAGCAGCCGGCCGGTCAGCAGCAGGCCCCAGGTCGCGCTGTTGATCAGCGACGACTTGGACTTGCCGCGGTGGCCGCCCCAGTTGCCCGACGAGATCTTGTCTTCGATCAGCGCATCGATGGTGATCTTGTCCGGCACGCGCAGCAGCGCTTCGGCCAGGCACATCAGGGCCACGCCCTCCCGGGTCGTCAGACCGTACTGCGCCAGGAACTTTTCCATCATGGTCGGCGTGGAGTTGGCCCGCACATCCCTTACCAGGGCAGCGGCCCGCTCCGAAATGCGGGAACGAACGTCCGGGGAGATGCCGGCGTCGGCGGCCAGTGTCTTGACGACCGCAGATTCATCCGCCAGATAATGACTGCGAATAGTCTCGCGGCAAGCGGTCATCGACAGTGCTTTATTGTTCATCCGCCCGTTCTCCTGTGTGACGAGTTATCGATTGAACCATTCTACCGGGCTGGATTAGGTCTTTTTTCCTATTTATTGCCTTCCCTTAGATATTTGTTATTTTAATTTCTATTTATTTATTCTTATCGACAACAAAAATTAACCTAAATAGAGAATATGCCTCAGCCACTTCGAATCGGTACGCCCAAGGCGGGTACTCTCACGGCATGGGCGACTGTGGCGCAGACGAGCGTCACCCCGCTGTCCGCCGCCCCCAGGGCAATCGCACTATCACGAGGCAATGACAAGATCGTCAGGGTCGATGTGGTCGGGCCTGTCTGACACGCCGTGAACTCGTCCCTGAGGGCTCGTCTGCCGCCAGGGAGGGCGGCAGTCGAGCGGTCAGGGACGACGTAAAGCGTGTCGCCCGGAAACGGTACCGCCGGCCCGGACTGGCACTCACAGTCGTCAGGTAGTGCGATTGCCCTGCCGCCGTCCCCCGGATGGCTTTCTCCGGGCGGAACCGGGCTGTAGACTATTAGGCGGCCAACAATCCCGGAAGACGGCAAATCAACTGTCAGATGAAGCGATCATGGACAAAGTGGACCGGATAGACCTGAAGATCATCGACGAGCTCCAGCGCAATGCCAGGATCACGGTCACGGAACTTGCCTCCCGGGTCGGCCTGTCGAAAACGCCCTGCCAGTTGCGCATGCGTCGCCTGGAGGAGCAGGGCTATATCACGGGATATACCGCCCTGGTGGACCAGAGCAAGCTGGGGCTCGATCACATCGCCTTTGTACAGGTGACACTGAACAACACCAGCAGCAAGGCACTGGCCGCCTTCAACGAAGCCGTCAAAAAGGTCGCGGAAGTGGAGCAGTGCCACATGATTGCAGGCGGCTTCGATTACCTGCTGAAGATACGCACCCGGGACATGGCGTCCTATCGCACGGTACTGGGCGAGAAGCTCTCCACGCTGCCGCACGTTCTGCAGACGACAACCTTTGTGGTCATGGAAAATGTCAAGGATTTCGGGCTTGATTGAGCCGGAGGACTATTAACCCTAGTGTACCGTATGCCACGCACGTATGGATGCTGAGCGGCCACGCCACGGAAACGGGCGCAGGTGCGCGGACATGCTGGTTCCCGTGGCTTGGCGTGCAAACAGGTTCCCCTGTTTGCACGCCAGGTTGATAAGAACACCTTAATTGAGAGGAAGCAGAAGCTCATGTCCCACGACCTTGTCGATCAGGCCATAGGGTACTTTGTACTGTTTTCCCCTGAACTTGACCACCGCATATTCAAAGCACATTTTTATAATCGTACATTCGAGAATATTGCTGCCATCCGAAATGCGGACAATATTGTAGTTGTGAAGAATAAGGGCCATTGTCATTCCTGCTGTTTAGATGACGTTTTTTGACCGTTCTGCCCTGGCGAGACCGCGAAACAGGCCCAGGAGCAGCCGGCACGAGGCCGGCTCAGAACCGGGAGACACGGTAAGGCTTCGGATCCAGTCGTGGTTGCCTGCCGGCCATCAGACTGACCACAAGCTCGGCGCTGATCGCCGCCTGGGTCAGGCCCAGATGCTGATTGCCAAAGGCGAACAGCAAACGGTCATGCTGCGGGTGGCGGTCGATCACCGGCAGCGAGTCGGGCAGCGTCGGCCGGTGCCCCATCCACTCGGTGGTTTCGACGGCCGGACCGGCCAGCTCCGGCAACAGTGCCTCGCTGTGGCGGCGCAGGGTTTCGTAACGGCGCCGAAACGGCTTCAGCGTCAAGCCGCCGAGTTCGGTAAAACCGACCGCGCGCAATCCGGACTGTAGCGGACTCATGACGAATCGCCGCTCCGCCGAGCCGATCGGATGCTGCAGGGTATTGGCGCCGGCGGCAAAACTAAGATGGTAGCCCCGCTCGGCTTCCAACGGCACCTCGAGACCGACACTCTGCAACAGCGCTTTGCTCCAGGCCCCGGCACAAATGACAGCCCGGTCGAAACGCAGCGCGCCCGCATCGGTGTCCAGCGCCATCCCGTCCTCTCCGGGCCGCAGCGCCCTGACCGACTGCTGCAGATAGACGCCGCCACGGGCCTCGAAGGCGGCAAACAGCGCCTGACAGAGTTGATAGGGTTCCCGTACCTGACAGGCCTCGGGGAAGTACAGCGCATGACTGACGGTAGCGACCAGCGCTGGCTCCAGTTCCGCCAGCCGGGCCCCCTGCACCAGCTCGGCAGGAATGTCCCACTGGCGCAGATAGTCGGCATGGAGGCGGGCGTCGTCGAGCCGGTCCGGCGACTCCCAGACCAGCAGGTAGCCGGATCGGCACAGCTGTTCGCCGGCGCCGATATCCTCGAGGCAGCGCTGCCAGGCCGGAACCGCCGCCCGATTGAGCGCAACCAGCCCCTGCCGGGAGCGGGCGGCCTGCGACGGGCGGGCCGCCAGGACGAAACGCGCCAGCCAGGGCAGGATGCGGTGCAGATAGCCCAGCGGCAGCGCCAGCGGACCGTCGGGCTTGAGCCACATCGACATAGCCGAACGCAGTGTTTTCCCGGTGGACAGCGGCTCGATCAGCTCGGTGGCAAGATACCCGGCATTGCCGAACGAAGCACCCTTCCCGGGCGCCTCCCGATCGATCAGGGTAACCGTGTATCCCTGGCGCTGAGCTTCCAGCGCGGTACAGAGCCCGACCACCCCGGCGCCGACGATGGCCACCGTACCGGACCGGCTGCCAGGCTTGGTTGCATGACCGGGTTTCTGCATCAGACCACCCCTTTTGCCGTTTGCGCAGCGTCACTGTTATTCACCAGCGCGTCCCGGGCCTGCATTTCGCTGTCATCGGCACGCCGCGAAAACCAGCCGGTCTGGGCATAGAGAATACCGATGGCCGGCGACAGCCAGCAGGCAAAGGCCAGCGGCGCATACAGCAGGTTGCTGAAATCGCCCGATACGGCCGTCAGCCCCAGGGCTCCCATGACAAAGGCTCCGCCGGCATTCCAGGGAATCAGTGGCGACACCAGGGTACCGCCCTCTTCGATCGCGCGGGACAGGTTGAGGCGGCTGTAACCGAGCTTGTTGTATTCCGGCCCGTACATCCGGCCCGGCAGCGCGATCGACAGGTAGACGTCACCGGACACCGCATTGGTCGCCACCGAGGTCAGAATCGCATTGGTCTGCAGCCCGCGGAAACCACGGGTCAGTTTCATGATGGCACTGACCACCGACTCCAGGCAGCGGGTGCGTTCCAGCGCGCCGCCGAAGGCCAGGGCGAACATCATCAGCGTGACCACCCAGGTCATTGACGTGACGCCGCCACGGTTCAGCAGGCTGTCGAGCGCATCCGAACCACTGCTGATCTTGAAGCCGCTGTGAGCGAAGGTGAAGACTTCGTTGAGACCGTAGCCGTAGTTGATCGCGGCCACCAGTGCGCCAAGCACGAAACCGGTAAAGAGCGCTGGAATCGGCGACACCTTGAAGAACGCCAGCGCCATCACCGCCAGCAGCGGTATCAGCGGCAGAATGCCGAGGTCGAAGTGGCTGGCGAGCCCTTCCTTGTACAGGGTGATCTGCTCGAGCTGGGAGGCGTCGACGCCGGACTGCCCGCCGACCAGCAGATAGATCACGAAAGAGATGACCATGGCAGGAATGGTGGTCGGCATCATGTTGCGGATATGGTCGAAGACATTGGTTTCGGTGACGGCCGCCGCCAGGTTGGTGGTATCGGACAGCGGCGAGATCTTGTCGCCGAAGAAGGATCCGGAAACGACGGCACCCGCCGTCCAGTAAAGCGGAATACCGAAGGCAGTTCCGATCCCGACCAGCGCCAGGCCGATGGTGCCGACCGTGGTCCAGCTCGAACCGATCGACAGCGACACCACCGAACAGAGCAACATCGAGGCAGCCAGGAACCAGGACGGGTCGATCAGCTCCAGACCGTAGTAGATCAGCATCGGTACCGTACCGCTGGCGATCCAGGTGCTGACCAGCATGCCGACGATAATCAGCGTCGCGATCGACGGCATTGCCACGTGCAGCACGTGGAAAGCGCCGGATTCGATATCCTTCCAGCGCCACCCCTGGGACCATCCCACCAGCCCGGTGATGGCGAAGCCGACGGCCAGGGCGATATGGGGCGTGAAGTCGTCGTAATAAAAGATCTGCAGACCCAGCAGACCGATCGTCAGCACGACGGGTATCAGTGCGACCCAGAGGTTGGGCATCTCGATTTGGGGGGCTTGTTGTTTCATGTCCAGAACTCCGCAAGATGAGAGATCGCGGTCTTCATCTCTTTGTTATTGTCGATCGAAATAAAAAAAGGCCTGCCATTCAAGCGAAGCCCAAGAGGTACTGTCAGCCCTGGTTCCGGTAGGCCAGAATGGCGGCGGCGAGATCTTCGCGGGAATCGCCGACGGACTTGAACAGGGTAATGGCATTTTCGGGGCCCGCCAGCGCGGCACGCCCGGCATGCAGGCCCCGGCACAACTCGGAGAATTCAGCGATGACCTTGTCAGCCGTGATGACACCTTCGCGGATCGGGATAATCAGGTCGCCGGTTTCGCTCAGCGCGCCGGCCCGGGTATCGACGAAAACGGCGCAGCGCTGCATCGCGGCATTGTCCGTCTCGCGCATCGTCGGGGTGAAGCTGCCGACCAGATCGAGATGGGCGCCGGCCTTCAGCCAGTCTCCGGATATCACCGGTTCCGTTGCCAGGGTGGCGCAACTGACGATGTCTGCACTGCCTGCAGCCTTCTGCAACTGGTCGACCGGGCAGACACGGGCATCGATATCGGCGTCCCGAAGTTCCGCTACCAGTGCCTCGGATGCTGCGTCGTTGCGATCCCAGACGCTGACACGGCTGACCGGACGCACGCTCATATGCGCAGGGATCAGACGGCGTCCCATGCGGCCGGCCCCGACCATCAGCAGCTCGCGGCTGTCCTCGCGGGACAGGTAACGGGACGCCAGCGCTGAGGCTGCGGCGGTTCGGCGGGCGGTCAGTTCGTTACCCTCGAGCAGTGCCAGCGAATTTCCGGTCTTGCCGCAGCTGAGCAGGTAATGGCTGCTGAGGCCCGGCATATTGCGGGCGCTGTTGCCCGGAAAGACGTTGACCTGCTTCACGCCCAGGTATTCGCCCGGGATCCAGGCCGGCATCAGCAGCAGCGTGGCCTCCGGCTCCCCTGGCACCTCGACAGAGTGGTGATGCCGCACCGGCGAACAGACATCGTCGCGGGAAAAGACATCGCGAAGCGATTCGATCATGAGGTTCCAGGGCAGCGCATCGCGGACCTGCTCGGCATTCAGTTGCATCTCGGCTTCTCCTGTTGGTAACCTGTCATAGCATGGTAACGAAACCGGACGTCCTGCCATTGACCGAGACTCTGGAGCCCCATACCCAGACTACGAAACTTCCCTTCCAGTGCGGATTCGTCGATGAATAACAGCCAGGCGCGGCGCAATCTGATCGCGCGACAGAGCGGAGAACACCGCCATGAACATGCCCAGGTGCTGTTCGGCTGGCGTGGCCGCATGGATTGCCGCTTCGACGATACAGCCGGACGCCTTGCCAGCGGCAATGCGGCGCTGGTCCCGGCCTCGGCCGGTCATCTCTATGAAGGGTTGAACGACCACAGCGAACTGCTGGTGATCGATGTATCCCTCGCCGACCCCTATATCGCCTCGCTCGAAAGCGCCTGCGGGTTGAGCCTCGGGGAAACACTGTTCCAGCGTCCCGAGATCGTTTCGCTGGACGCGGACTCGCTGCCGCTGCTGGATTTCGCCGCCGCCCAACTCAAACACGGGACCGACCAGGGCAGTCCACTGGTCAGTTGCCAGCTGGTCTCGCTGTTCATGACGCAGCTGTGTCAGCTCTACCTGAGCGGAACGCCGCAACCGGCTTGCCGGACACGCCTCGATGCTGCCGAACTGAACCGTTTTATCGACCAGCGTCTCGACACACCGCCGGGCAATGCGGCAATGGCACAGGCGATGAATCTCAGCGAAAGCCATTTCTACCACCTGTGCCAGCGTCAATTCGGCGTCACGCCGCAGCAGTACCTGATGAACCGCCGGCTGCAGCATGCCCGGACGCTGCTGCTCGAAAGCCGGATGCCGCTGGCGGCCCTGGCGCTGGAAGTCGGTTTCGCCGACGCCTCGAGCTTTTCGCGCGCCTTCAAGAACCGCTTCAACGAGACGCCGGGCAGGACCCGGCAGCTGCATCAGGGGCTGGGCTGATCGGTCAGCCCGCCGGAACGACACCGTTAGCCGGCGCAGCCCGCCGGTAACTCAGGATCTGTCCCTTGAAGGGCGCACTCAGATAGTCCGGATTGTCCGGCGGGCTTTGGCTGTGGGCATAGCCGAGGCCGACCATGCGTTTGCTGAAACGCGCATGGTTGCCGCGCCCCGGATCGACCAGCACCACTTCGCAGACGGGTCTGGCATGCCTCTCGATGAAGTCGGCGAGCAGCTCGACATGTTCACGCTCGTAGAGCAGATCACTGCCGACGATCAGGTCGAAGCGACCCAGTCCGCAGTCGGGATCGGCCCAGCCGGTGCGGAAAAAGGGAATCTCGCCCCCTGATTGAGGCGGACGTTCTCGCGTAGGAAATTGCCGGCTTCGGGGTGATAGTCCGTCGCCGTGATATCGGCGTGACGGTGATTGAGCACCAGGCTGGTCAGACCGATGCCGCAGCCCACTTCGAGAATTCGCTTGCCGGCGATTTCGTAATCCAGCATCGCATGGGCCAGCACTTCACCTGACGCCCAGACAATACCGAAAAGAGACCAGTTGGCGGAGTGGATCCCGAGCTTTTCGGCCACGCCGCCGGCATCGAGATACTGCTGCAGGTCGCGCAGGGTTCTGAGATGAATATCGACGTCGCCAAACTCGAGTGTCTGGTAACGGAAACGCAGCACGGACATGGATCACCCTCGGTACGATGGTACGCAGCAGTGATCAGGCGAATGAATTTCGCTACGTGTGTAGACCTTCAGCATACTCGCTTTGCGGAACAGCGACCAATGGAATCCGGATCCGCACGGCGATCAGGCCATCGGGCTCAGTCGTCAGACTCCGGCTGCAGCCGCTGATGCAGCCGTTCGCAGGCCCCGGCCCAGGGCGCGAATGCCCCGCTGGCCTTGAGATGATCCAGGCCCAGACGGGTCAGGGTATTGGGTGTCGCGATGCCATCGCTCAGCTGGCCGAGACTCAGGTCCGTTCTTCCGGCCCCCAGCGCGGCCGCGCCTGCGGTGGCGCTCAGCGTCAGCTCACGCGCCTTTTCGGGCGGCAGCCCCTTCTGCTCCAGCCAGCCGCTGACGGTCGCGAACAGGTCCAGCAGCCAGCCGTTGTAACAGGCGGCGACAGTGGCCAGCTCGAACTGCTCTTCGGCCTGCAGCTGAACAACCGTTCCCAGCGGCGCGAACAACCCTGCCACCTCTTCGTTTTCCGGGAAGATCGGAACGGCGCCGGCACCGAACTCGGCACAGGAGAGCGGCATCGCCCGGACCAGGCGAATGGCGCCCGATGCTCCGGCGAAACGGTCTGCGCCAACACCGGCGATACAGGAGATCACCAGCTGATGGTCGCGGAAGCGGCATTCCGCCAGCACCGAATCGAGGATTTCGGGCCGAACGCAGAGCAGGACCCAGTCCGCATGATCGATGACGGCCTGGTTCGAGCCCATCACCTCGCAGCCATGGGTGTCGGCCAGGCCGGCAGCCACCTCCCGGTTGCGTGGCGAGACCAGAATGCGACGATCATCGCCGCCGTTGCGCAGGCCGGCAACGGTATAGCTGGCCAGATGGCCGGCGCCGATTATTCCAAGCGTTGCGGTCATGGAGGAAACTCCCAATAGCACTGCGATCTATCCGAAATCTGGAGGGTGGAACCCGCGTACGACTCCATGGACGGAGTAGGTAGTGCGAAGCTGGATGCCCAAGCCGAGCAATTCCAACGGCACCAAAGGTGAATCAGGCGTTTCGCACCTTGATCCACCCTACAGACTGTAAGCTGCAGGGTACGCGTGACGAAAAGACAGTCGCCCTCGACCTGCCACCCATTTACGAAACGCCCGCCGTTATGGCGGGCGCGGTTTACAGCGGGTTCTGGCCTACAGCACCCTGTTCGTAGTGCTGTAGCGCGACTTTTCGTCGGGGCCGGTGTTGTCGGAATAGAGCGTCACGGTCTGACCGGAACGCAGGCAGATCGAGAGGTTCTCGTGGGACTCGGCGGTTTCCTTCGGCAGCAGGTGTTCGATCATCGATTTTTCGTCGAGCAGCTCGGCCTCGGTTTTAGCCATCCGTTCACGGCTGAAGGCATCGATTTCGAGTCCCTGAATGATCTGGTAGCGGCCGTAGTTGCAGCGTACCGGGAAGGAGTAGATGATCCCCTTCTCAATGCCGTAGCTGCCGTCGCTGACGATACCCATGCTGATGAATTCACCAGGCTCCGTGCCCAGAGTCCAGTCACGCATGTGGTCGGTAATCGCCTGGGCGGCCGAGGGCGCACTGGATACGCCGCGCGCCTTGATGATCTCGCCGCCGCGGTTCTGGACCTGCGGAATGTAATCGTTGGCATACCAGTCCTGGCTGATCTCCTCCATCGCCGGATGACCGTGAATGGTGGCGTGACTGAGGTCGGGGTACTGGGTCGGGGAATGGTTGCCCCAGATGATGACGCGGCTGATGTCCTTCGGGTTGGCGCCGGTCTGGGTCGCGAGGATACCGCGGGCGCGGTTCTGGTCGAGACGGGTCAGGCAGGTAAACTGAGACGGGCTCAGGTCGGGGGCGTTGCGGCTGGCAATCAGGGCATTGGTATTGGCCGGGTTGCCGACCACCAGCACTTTGACGTCACGGTTGGCGTGATCGTTCAGCGCCTTGCCCTGGCGACTGAAGATCTCGGCGTTGACCTCGAGCAGATCGCGACGCTCCATGCCCGGGCCGCGCGGACGCGCACCGATCAGCAGTGCGTAGTGGGCGTTGCTGAAGCCCTCTTCGACATTGTCGTGCAGCGTGATGGTATGCAGCAGCGGATAGGCGCAGTCCTCGAGCTCCATCGCAATACCACGCAGCGCTTCGATCGCCTGAGGCACCTCGATCAACTGCAGAATTACCGGCTGGTCCTTGCCCATCATCTCTCCGGCGGCGATCTTGAACAGCAGGTTGCTGGCAATGCTGCCGGCCGCGCCGGTGATGGCGATACGTACGGGTCTTCTCATGGTTATCCCCTTCCTGTTTCTAGTCTCGGTAAAGCCTGATATAGATCTACTAATACCAAAGTCGAAAGGTTAATGTAAGCGCCGAATCCGACGCCTTGATGACAAACCCCGGTCAAAGCTTAAAAATAGATCAGAATCAGTCCGTTGACGGGATTATTTCGGTTCCTCGTAAAAATGTAGGATGGGTGGAGCCGCCATTGGCGTTTCCGTTCAGAGTGGCACCGGCTTGATGGCGGCGTAACCCTAGGCGGCGAAGGCGCCTTGGCACCGGTAGGCACGGATAATCTCCTTCGGTAACCGACACCTCGTCGATGGGTTGCACGGCGCCCATGGGAATCGGTATCGCTGCAGATTATTCATGATGCGCCGTTCCACCCATCCTACAAATAAAGCTTTCTACCCGAAAGCCCGATGAACCCTTATTTCACTCGACGTTGTGCCGCGCGACTGAACAACCGGTAGAAATTCTCGGACGTCCTTTGGGCCACCTCGTCGATCGAGACGCCCTTGAGATCGGCGATGCACTGGGCGACGGCCGGCACGTAGCGCGGCTCGTTCTTCCTGCCACGATAGGGTACCGGTGCGAGGTAGGGCGAATCGGTCTCGATCAGCATGCGCTCCAGCGGCACCTGGCGCACCACATCGCGCAGTTCCTCGGCATTGCGGAAGGTGATGATGCCGGAGAAGGAGATGAAGTAATTGAGCTCGATCGCGGCCGCCGCCATCCCGGCGCTCTCGGTGAAGCAGTGCAGCACGCCACCGCTGCGCGCATCGCCGTGGCGCTCGATCAGCCGCAGGGTATCCTCTCGGGCATCCCGGGTATGAACGATCACCGGCAGTTGCGCCTGCCCCGCCGCCTCGAGGTGGCGCTGGAAACTCTCCTGCTGCAATTGCGCCGAGTCGGCGTCGTAGTAGTAATCGAGGCCGGTCTCGCCGATCGCCACCACCTTGGGCCGCGCAGCCTCTTCCACCAGTCTGGAAACCTGGACCAGCCCCTCATCGGAGTGCAGCGGGTGAACACCGACCGAGGCATAGAGGCCCTCGCGTGACGCAATGCGCTCGTAGAGCGCCGGGAAACTGGCCATATCGACCGAGACGCTGAGGAGCGTATCCACCTGGTTGGCGCGGGCGGCGTCCAGCATGGCATCGAAATCGTCGGCATAGGGTGTCAGGTCGACCTTGTCGAGATGACAGTGGGAATCAATATACATCGGTCATGAACGCGAAAGATTGGATTGAAGAGGCCTTCGGGGCCTGACGAAAGCAGCTCAGAGGCTGTGGGTACGACGCCCGCTGTTGAGGGAGCCGGCCAGATAGGTCTCGATTTTGCGCACCAGCGCGGAGTCGTCCTGGGACAGCTGAATACCGATGCCCGGCACACGTCCGCCCTGCGCCGCCTTGGGCGTGACCCAGACCACCTTGCCGGTGACCGGAAGCTTGTCCGGCTCGTCCATCAGGCTCAGCAGCATGAAGACTTCCTCGCCGAGCTGATAGGCCCGCGGCGTCGGGATGAACAGGCCGCCGTTGGTAACGAACGGCATATAGGCCTTGTAAAGGTCTTCCTTGGTTTCGATTGCCAAAGACAGAATACCGTGACTGATGCGCGGCACTACGGACATCGAACGAAGCTCCCAATCAGTTTTATCTCACCAGCGCGGACCACCTTCTATCCCGCCCAAACGGACCACTTTTTATCTCGCAAGTGCGGACCACTTGAGCAAAACCCGTTCCAGCAGCAGCTGGCGATTCGGGTTGAGGCGCTGCATCAGATTCAGCCGTTCCTCATGGACCAGATCCGCCAGCGCATACAGCGTCTGGGGACTTGCCCTGCGTGCCACCGCCAGCAGCATGTTGCGTACATCAGCGTGACGCAAGTAGCTTTCGTCGCCGGTGGCCCCGATGCGGACGATATCTAATAACCAACCATACAACCATCCCAGCAAAAGCTCCAGGTCTTCTTTGGCCAGTTGTTGCGCGACGTCCAGCGCCGATCGGCGCTGTTTGAGTATATCCGCGAGCCCGGTAACAAGCTTGCGGCGCAGCGCCATCAGGTCCTGCTGCACATACTCGAGCGCCCGAATCGGCGACCCGAGACTGATACCCAGCAACTGGCTCGCCTCCGCCTGCTCGATCTCAAGACGCTGCGCCAGCCAGGCGGCCGCCTCTTCCGGCGCGGGCGGGTGACAGTCGATACGCTGACAGCGGCTGCGAATGGTCGGCATCACCTGGCCAAGACGGTGTGTCACCAGCAACAGCACCGTTTCGCGCCCCGGTTCCTCCAGGGACTTGAGCAGCGCGTTGGCCGCGGCAACGTTCATTGCCTCGGCCGGCTCCAGCACGACCAGCCGGTACCCCCTGCTGCGCCGTGCTATGAAGAAAGCCGGTCAGCTCACGCACCTGGTCGACGCGTATCTGCTTGCCGGCCTCCTCCGGACTGAGGCGGAACAGATCGGGATGACCGCCGCTGTCGAACAGCACACAGCTTCGGCACTGGCCACAAGCCTCGCTGCCGTCGGGTGACTGGCACAGCAGAAATCGCGCCAGCGCCCGGGCAAAGGCGTGCTTGCCAATCCCCTGGGCGCCGTTGATGACCAGGGCGTGGGGCAGCCTGCCGTCACGGTGCAGCTGGGTGACATGGCGCCAGCGATCCTCCATCCAGGGGAAGACTTCGGCTTCGGTGACACTCCCGGGGTCAGCCATGGGCGGCCTCCAGCATCCGCTCGAGCTGGGCACCGATCTGCCGCTGCACCGCCTCCAGCCCGACAGACGCATCGATCACCGCAAAACGCCCCGGCTCCGCCCGGGCCCGATCGAGATAACAGTCGCGCACGCGCTCGAAAAAGGCCTGTTTCTCCCGCTCGAACCGATCCGGCGCCGAGCGCTGACGGGCCCGGCTCAGGCCCAGCTCGACCGGCAGGTCCAGCAGAAAGGTGCAGTCGGGGCGCAGATCACCCTGCACCAGCGTCTCCAGCGCCTCGATACGCGCCAGGTCGATGCCGCGACCGCCGCCCTGATAGGCGAAGGTGGCATCGGTGAAGCGGTCGCAGAGTACCCAGGCGCCACGGTCCAGCGCGGGCCTGATCAGCTGCGTCAGGTGCTGTGCCCGGGCCGCGAACACCAGCAACAGCTCGGCATCGTCGCAGACTTTCTCGTCGCGCGGCTGCAGCAGCAGATCACGGATCTCTTCGGCCAGTGGCGTGCCGCCAGGCTCGCGGGTCAACACCAGCTCCAGGCCGCGCGCTTCGAGCGTACGGCGAATGAACTCGATATTGCTGCTCTTGCCGGCCCCTTCGGTGCCCTCCACCGTCAGAAAACGGCCTCGATCTGATGACATCTGTCAGTTCCCGGGGTCGAACGATAGTTTTCACGGCGCTTGAGCTGGTAGCGCCGCACGGCGCTGTTGTGCTCGGACAACCGACTGGAAAAATGGTGACTGCCATCGCCCTTGGCAACGAAATAGAGCCAGGGCCCGGGCTCGGGATTCAGTGCCGCGTCGATCGCCGCCGTGCCGACCATGGCGATCGGCGTCGGCGGCAGGCCGTCGATCACGTAAGTGTTATAGGCGGTGGCTTCGCGCAGATCGGCACGGCGCAGGTTGCCCTGGTAGCGCTCGCCCATACCGTAGATCACGGTCGGATCGGTCTGCAACCGCATGCCCTGCCGGAGCCGGCGTACGAACACGCCGCTGATGCGGGGACGCTCGTCCGGTACCGCCGTTTCCTTCTCGACGATCGAGGCCATGATCAGCGCCTGATACGAGTTCTCGTAGGGCAGCCCCTCCTGACGCGCCTGCCAGGCGGCCTCGAGGCTTTCGTCCAGGGCACTGCGGGCGCGGCGCAGCAGATCGAGATCCGACATGCCGCGATAGAACTGGTAGGTCTCGGCCAGAAACATGCCTTCGGCATGGCGCTGCGGCTCGCCGAGCTTCGCCATCACCTCGCCGTCGTCGAGCTCTGCCAGTGTCTGTTCGAGGACCTCGTTTTGCTCGAGGGTTTCGCGCAGCTGACGGAAGCTGGTGCCTTCGACAATGGTGAAATAGTGCCGCAGGATATCGCCCCGGACCATCTTGTCCAGCAGGTCGGCGGCACTCTGGCCGGGCTCGACCTGATATTCTCCCGCTTTGACCTGGTGCGCCAGGCCGTGCAACCGGGCGTAAAGCCGCAGATAAAGCGGATGTTCGATCAGCTCGAGGTTTTCGAGCTCGCCGGCGATATGCGTGAATCCCCGGCCTTTTTCCACCACGAAGGTCACCGGCCCAGCGATCGGCAACGGGCTTTCGACATAGCTGTCGATGTGCCGCCAGCCGGCAAGGGCGATAACCCCCGCCACCAGGGCACTGCCTCCGATTGCGGCCAGAGTCTTTTTCAGCACGCGCGATAGTCCTCCGTCAAGAGCTGCTGCAGTCGCCGGGTCACGGGACCCACCGGCCAGCAGCGCTCGGCCAGCGCGGTCACCGGCCAGATATCGATCAGGCTGTTGCACAGCCAGGCTTCATCGGCTTGTTCAAGATGCGACAGCGGGTATCGCCCCTCTTCGACCTCGAGCCCTTCTTCTGACGCCAGCGCCAGCAGCCGGTTCCGGACGATGCCGCTGACGCCGCTGCGATCGAGCTGCGGCGTGAAGATCCGACCGGCGCAGACCCAGAACAGATTGCTCATCGTGCCCTCGACCAGCCAGCCCTCCTGATCCAGCAGCAGCCCTTCGCGGATCGCCGGGTCCGTCCATTCGGCGCGCGCCAGCACCTGTTCCAGCCGGTTGAGATGCTTGATCCCGGCAAGCCGCGGACTGAGAGCCAGACGCAGGTCGCAAAGCCGTACCCGGACACCGTTGACGGCCGGCGCATCGGCATGGACCGGTGCCCGGGACAACATCAGGATACGCGTGGGCACCAGATCCGGCAGCGGCAGGTAGCCGCGCCCGCCGGCGCCCCGGGTCACAGTGATTTTCAGCACGCCCCAGGCTGCGAGATCCTGCATCGAGGCCAGCCGCGACAGGTCATCGCGCAGCCGCGCAACCAGGCCCTCGCTGGCGATACCCAGACGCCGGCAGCCCTGCAGCAGACGCTCGAAATGAGCCTCGAGCAGCAATGGACGCCCATCCTGCAGCTGGACGGTTTCGAACAGGCCGTCGCCATAGGCAAGGCCACGGTCGGTCACCGGCAGACTGTCGGTCAGAATACCGTTGACCAGAATTACGGGGTCGAGACTCATAGACATGCCGGGCGCGCCACCGGGGACGCGCCCGCTTCGATCAGATCCGGCGGAATGCCAGAGTGCCGTTGGTACCGCCAAAACCGAAGGAGTTGGACAGGGCCACATCGATGCGGCCCTCCTGAGCGGCGTTGGCGACATAGTTCAGGTCGCAGCCCTCGGACGGATTGTCGAGGTTGATGGTCGGCGGCGCCACACTGTCGCGGATCGCCAGCAGACAGAAGATCGCCTCGACGGCACCGGCCGCACCCAGCAGGTGACCGATCATCGATTTGGTCGAGCTCATCCGCATGCGATAGGCGGCATCGCCGAGCACCTGCTTGGCGGCATTGGACTCGGCCTTGTCACCGGCCGGTGTCGAAGTGCCGTGGGCGTTAATGTAGTCGATCTCCTGCGGGTTGAGACCGGCATCGCGAATGGCATTTTCCATCGACCGGGCGGCACCCTCGCCGCTTTCCGGCGGCGCCGTCATGTGGAAGGCATCGTCGCTCATGCCGAAACCCACGACCTCGGCGTAGAGGTTGGCGCCACGGGCTTTCGCCGACTCGTACTCCTCCAGCACCACGATACCGGCACCGTCGCCAAGCACGAAGCCGTCGCGGTCGCGGTCCCAGGGTCGGCTGGCCGCCTGCGGATCGTCGTTGCGGGTGGAGAGCGCACGGGCCGCGGAAAAGCCGCCAATGCCCAGCGGCGTGTTCGCCATTTCGGCGCCGCCCGCGATCATCGCGTCGGCGTCACCGTACTGAATCATGCGCATCGCCTGGCCGATGTTGTGGGTTCCGGTGGTGCAGGCGGTGGTGATGGCGATATTGGGGCCTTTCAGGCCAAACCGGATCGCCAGATTACCGGAGATCATGTTGATAATGCTGCCCGGAACGAAAAAGGGCGAAATGCGTCGTGCACCGCTTTCATTCAGAACATCGTGATTCTTTTCGATCATCGGCAGGCCGCCGATGCCGGAGCCGATCGCGCAACCGATGCGATGGGCGTTGCTGTCGTTGATGTCGATGCCGGAATCCTCGATTGCCTGCATCGCCGCCGCCATCCCGTACTGGATGAACAGGTCCATCTTGCGGGCGTCTTTGACGTTCATGTACTGGCCGACATCGAACCCCTTGATCGGGGCGGAAAAGCGCGTCGCGAACTGGGAAGCGTCGAAATGCTCGATCGGAGCCGCGCCACTCTTCCCTGCAAGAATGCTGTCCCAGGTATCCTTAACCGTATTACCGACCGGCGTCAGCATGCCGATACCGGTAACCACCACTCTCCTGCGAGACATTGCGATCCTCCAGTTCCTCTGGCAGTAAAAAGAAAAGCCGCACCATACTGCGACGGCTGCGGCTTTTCGGGTGTTCTGGTACGGGTCGATTACTGGTGCGCGTTGATGTAATCGATGGCCAGCTGTACGGTGGTGATCTTCTCGGCTTCTTCGTCCGGGATTTCAGTTTCGAACTCTTCTTCCAGAGCCATGACCAGCTCTACGGTGTCGAGAGAGTCAGCGCCCAGATCTTCGACGAAAGAAGCTTCGTTGGTCACTTCTTCCTCTTTAACACCCAGCTGTTCTGCGATGATTTTCTTTACGCGCTCTTCAATGTTGCTCATAACTAATCCTATATTCCTTTCAACCCACGCACCCCAGGATGCGAAACGGGATTCTATCGGGACCGCCCTGCCCAAGCAAGGGTGGCGGCATTTATTATCGCCGTAAACTGACGGCCAATTATCAACAAATTACCGAAAAAAACAATTCTTTGTGTCAGGTCAGGCAATTAACTCATGTACATGCCGCCGTTGACCTGGATCGATTCACCGGTAACGTAGCTGCCGCCCTGGCCTGCCAGGAAGCCCACCACAGCCGCGATCTCCTCGGGCTGACCAAGGCGGTTCATCGGAATCTGCGCCTGCAGATGGGCCTTGTGCTCGTCGGCAAGACCCGATGTCATGTCGGTATCGATGAAGCCCGGCGCCACGCAGTTGACGGTGATATTGCGCGAACCGACCTCACGGGCCAGGGCACGCGTAAAACCCTCCATACCCGATTTGGCGGCGGCATAATTGGCCTGTCCGGCATTGCCCATCGAGGCGACAACGGAGCTGACACTGATGATGCGACCCCAGCGGGCCTTGGTCATGCCACGCAGGCAGGCCTTGACGACGCGATAGACCGACGTGAGATTGGTGTTGAGCACCGCCTCCCACTCGTCGTCCTTCATGCGCATCAGGATATTGTCGCGGGTGATACCGGCATTGTTGACCAGGATCTCCACGGCGCCGAACTCGTCCTGCACCGATTTGATCACCTGCTCGACCGAGGCCGCATCGGCCACATCCAGCACCAGGCCGCGGCCCTTGAAGCCCGCTTCAGCCAGGTAGGCGCTGATCGCCTCGGCGCCCTTCTCGCTGGTCGCGGTGCCGACGACGACGGCCCCTGGCTGCCCAGTTCGGTGGCGATCGCCTTGCCGATACCCCGCGTCGCGCCGGTCACCAGCGCCACTTTACCTTCAATACTCATCCTGCTGTCCTTTGTCAGTATTATTCACCCAGCGCCTTGGCAAGGCCGGCCGGCTCGTTGATGGCGACCACGTTGAGCGCCTTGTGGACCTTCTTGTTCAGACCGGACAGGACCTTGCCGGGTCCGCACTCGACCGTGGTCTCGATGCCCTGCTCGACCATGGCGCGAACCGTATCGGTCCAGAGCACCGGACTGTAGAGCTGGGCGAGCAGATTCTGTTTCAACTGCTCGACCGAAGCCGGCACCCCGGCATCGACATTCTGCAACACCGGGATCTGCGCCTCGGCAACGTCGATGTTCGCCAACTCTGCGGCCATCTGCTCCGCAGCGGGCTTCATCAGCGCACAATGGGACGGCACGCTGACCGGCAGCGGCACGACACGCTTGGCACCGGCGGCCTTGCAGCCTTCGATGGCGCGCTCGACGCCATCCTTCTCGCCGGCAATCACCACCTGGCCCGGGCAGTTGAAATTGACCGGCGACACCACCTGCCCCTGGGCGGCGGCCTCACAGGCAGCGGCGATGGCTGCGTCGTCAAGACCCAGCACGGCCGCCATGGCGCCGGTACCGGCCGGCACCGCCTGCTGCATGTAGCGCCCGCGCGCCTGCACCAGACGCACACCGTCGGCGAAGCCAATCGCACCGGCACAGACCAGGGCACTGTACTCGCCCAGGCTGTGGCCGGCCATCAGTGCGGGCTGCGCGCCGCCCTGCTGCTGCCACAGACGCCAGAGCGCAACGCCCGCGGTCAGCAGTGCAGGCTGGGTAATTTCTGTCTTGTTGAGCTCCTCTTCCGGGCCCTGCTGGACCAGCTGCCAGAGGTCGTAACCCAGCACCTCGGAGGCCTCGGCAAAGGTATCCTGGATCACGGAATGGGTTTCGGCGAGTTCCGCCAGCATCCCCAGATGCTGGGAACCCTGTCCGGGAAATACAAAAGCAAGCGCTTGTGACATGGCTTCCTCGTGGTTGCTCTTCGTTATTGCCATGAGTAGCCCCAACGGGCATACGGGTGCGGTAGTTTACATCAATCGACCGGGATTGGCAGGCATCGGGAGAATGGCCTGCAGCAGCAGGAATTCGACAGCGATCGCCGACCCTGAAGGGGGAGTATAGCCAATCGGACAGGGTCGGCCAGACACGGTCGGTCAGACAGGGTCGTGTCAGACCAGAGCGGCCGCAAGGCGTTCGCTGATGCGCGAGGGCACATCCATCTCGACTTCGGCGACCGCCTGGTCGATGGCATAGCCGAAGCACTTGCGGTTGGCGCCACCATGGCTCTTGACGACGATGCCCTGCAGCCCGAGCAGGCTGGCGCCGTTGCGCGTCGAGGGATCGAGCTGCGCCTGCAGCTCCTTCAGCACCGGCCAGGCCAGCCAGGCCAGCAGACGGCGGTAGAGCCCGCGACGGAACGTCGAACGCACCTTGCGACCGATCAGGCGCGACACCCCCTCGGCGCTTTTCAGCGCGATATTGCCGACAAAACCGTCACAGACCACGACATCGGCACGACCGGCGAACACATCGTCACCCTCGATATAGCCGATGTAGTTCAGCCGCCCATAGGACTCGATCAGCCGGGCCGCGAGCTTGACCTGCTCGTTGCCCTTGATCGCCTCCTCACCGATATTGAGCAGCCCCACACGGGGTGCCTCGATGTGCTCGACCGCCTGACTCATGGTCGACCCCATGATCGCGAACTGCAGCAGGTGACTGGCGCAACTGTCGACATTGGCGCCCAGGTCGAGCATGTAGCAATGCCCCTGAGCGTCGGCACCGCACTGACGATCGCCGGCCGGTCGACACCGGGGAGGGTTTTCAGCACCTTGCGCCCGAACGCCATCAGCGCGCCGGTATTGCCGGCACTGACGCAGGCCCGGGCATGCCCCTCGGCGACCTGCCGCAGCGCAACACAGAGCGAGGAGTTTTGCCCCTTGCGCAGCGCCAGCGACGGCTTCTCGTCCATGCCGATAACATCCTCGGCAGGCACGACCTGGAGCCTGTCGGCGAGTCCCGCGGACAGTCTGTGCAAATGGGGAGAGATCGAATCGGGATGGCCGACCAGACGGATGGTCAGACCGGGGTAACGCTTGAGCGCCTCAACGGTGGCGGGAACCGTAACGCGGGGACCGAAGTCCCCGCCCATCGCATCAACTGCAATGGTGTAAAAGCCGGACAAACTTATTCTTCGTCCTGCTTGCTGACTACCTGACGACCACGATAGAAACCGTCGGCGCTCATGTGGTGGCGACGATGGGTTTCACCGGTGGTAGCATCAACAGACAGAGTCGGGTTGCCCAGCGCATCGTGGGAACGACGCATGTCGCGCTTTGAACGGGACTTTTTGTTCTGCTGTACTGCCATGGTTGGATAACTCCTGTTTCAACTCTTGTCAGTCTTGGCCTTAAGCTGGGCCAATACACTGAACGGGTTCGGTTTTTGTGCCTTCTCGTCTTCCGGGGCGGCTTCCCCGAAAGAGGTCTGAATACTGCAGTCGTCGTGGTAAGGCACCACCGGGAGGTTGAGAATCAACTCTTCCTCCACTACAGACCAAAGCTCGACATCTTCTTCCTCAACGACCAGCGGATCGTAATAACGCGGCAGTGTTTTCGCCACTTCCTCGCTGGGCGCGATTGCCAGATTGAAGCTGGCCTGGACGGTCACCTCGACGGGCTCCAGACAACGCTGACACGCCATTTGGACCCTGCCTTCGGCACTGCCCGTGACGGTACGTATCCGCTGCTGATCCAGCGAAAACAGAAGATCCACGCTGATATCCCCCTCGCTGCTGTCAACGAGATAGGACTTCAGACGTGGCATTCCGTCGATGCTGGCCAGACCCTGAATCCGTACTTCCCGCTCGGCAAGCTTTCGCGGGTCAACTTTTTTCGGTAATGGTCCGTACGACATAAGCGCGCAATTCTAGGGAGGCTCAGTATAGCTGTCAATCTGAAATCAATGACTTCCGGACTTCCAGCGCATAAATACGGGCTGCTATTCTACGCCGCTTCTATCCGACTGTAACCTCCGTCCCATGAAAAACCTGATTCTGGCTTCAAGCTCCCCCTTTCGCCGGGTACTCCTGGACAGGCTCGGCCTGCCCTACCGCTGCATCAGCCCCGGTATCGACGAGACCCCGCAACCGCACGAAACGCCCGAAGCCCTGGTCCAGCGCCTGGCGCTGGAGAAGGCCCGGGCAGTCGCACGCCAGGTGCCGCAAGGGCTGATTATCGGTTCCGATCAGGTCGCGGTGCTCGATGGCGACATCATCGGCAAGCCACTGACGCACGAGACTGCACGGTGCCAGCTGCAGCGCGCCTCGGGCCGGTCGGTGCAATTTCTTACCGGCCTGTGCCTGCTCGATGCCCGGACAGGCGAAAGCCAGGTCGAGGCGGTCCCGTTCCGGGTACATTTTCGCACGCTCAGCGACCGCATGATCGAGCACTACCTGCAGCGCGAGCAGCCCTACCAGTGCGCCGGCAGTTTCAAATCGGAGGGGCTGGGTATCGCCCTGTTCGAGCGTCTCGAAGGTGACGACCCCAACAGCCTGATCGGCCTGCCGCTGATCCGGCTGATCCGGATGCTGGAGAACGCCGGTGTGGAAGTGCTGTAAGGTGACGCGTTACGCGTAACGCGCTTGTCAGCGCAGCTGGGACGCGCCACCGAGGCCGAGTTCGGTCGCCAGCGCGCCGGCAAAGCTGACACCGAGGCGGTCTATCAACTGGTCCAGCGGCGACGGCTTGGGCCCGTACTCCACCAGTTCCTCGAAGCCGACAATATCCCGGGCCACGGCGCTGCTGCTCATCAGCCCATCCACCAGCCCCAGTTCCAGCGCCTGCTCGCCGGACCAGACCAGGCCGCTGAACAACCGGTCGTCATCCTTCAGCCGCTCGCCCCGCCCGGCCTTGACCTGGTCGATGAACTGCTGATGGGTGGTACCGAGCACGCCCTGCCAGAACGCCTTCTCGCTCTCCTTCAACGGACTGAAGGGATCGAGGAAGGTCTTGTGCTCCCCTGACGCCAGGGCCCGGCGCTCGACGCCGACCTTGTCCATCAGTTCGACAAAACCGAAGCCGGCCGATGTGACGCCGATGGAGCCGACCAGGCTCGCCTTGTCGGCATAGATCTCGTCGGCCGCGGCGGCGATGTAATAGGCACCGGATGCGCCGATATCGCTGATCACGGCGTAGACTTTCTTGTCGGGATGGAGTCCGCGCAGTCTCTTGATTTCGTCATAGACGTAACCGGCCTGCACCGGGCTGCCGCCGGGGCTGTTGATGCGCAGGATCACGGCATGGGACTTGCGTTCCTTGAAGGCGTCCCGCAGCGCGCCCACGAGCCTGTCGGCGCTGGCTTCCTCGCCATCGGCGATGGGGCCGCGCACGTTGATCAGGGCAGTATGCTCCTTGGCCACCACCTCCTGCCCGAGGTCTTTCCCCACCAGGAAGATACCCAGCAGCGCGAACAGATAGAGGAAGGTCAGCAGCTTGAAGAAAATGCCCCAGCGCCGACTGCGCCGCTGTTCGGCATGCAGCCCCATCAGCAGCTTTTCGATCAGCCGCCACTCCCGGGGGCTGCCGTCCCGGGCCTTGTCGAGGGTCGCCTTCAGTTTGTCGTCCGGTTTTTCATCCCAGGGATTATCCGCCACCTTCTGCTCCTTCAGACCTGTCTATGCGTATCCAGCCAGTGCTCGAGCTCTGGAAAATGGTCGATCTCCAGCACCGGATTATAGGGTTTGAGCCGATCGATATGGTGGGCTCCATAGCTGACGGCCACACCGGCCACACCGGCGCGCACGCCCATCTCCATATCGTATTCGGTATCGCCGATCATCAGGGCTTCGGCAGACGACAGCCCGGTAAGTTCCAGTATTTCATGGAGCATGTGCGGATCGGGCTTGGAGGTCGTTTCGTCGGCACAGCGCGAGACCTCGAACAGCGGACCGAGTCCGGTTTCGTCAAACACCCGGTCAAGGCCGCGTCGGCTCTTGCCGGTCGCGACTGCCAGCCGAAACCCCTTGTCGCGGAGACTTTCCAGGGATTCCCGGGCGCCCGGGAACAGGGCCGTCGGGGTTTCGTCCGCCACCAGGTAGTAGTGGGCGTAGCGCTCGCGCATCCGACCCACATCCTGATCCGCAAGCCCCGGATAGAGCGTCAGTATCGCTTCCGGCAGCCCGAGACCGATAATATTGTGAATCGCATCGACGCCCGGGGGCTCGAAGGCCAGATCCAGCGCCGCCCGCTGTATGCTCGATACTATGCGCGCAGCGGAGTCGATGACCGTTCCGTCCCAGTCAAAAATAAGCAGCTTGTACAACGTGATACCTCTCAGTCATATCCGGCGCCAAGCATGAAGCAAAGGCCGAAACGACGCAAGATTGCGCCCCGCAGCCCCAGGGCAATCGCACTACCTGACGACTGTGAGAGCCAGTCCGGGCCGGCGGTACCGTTTCCGGGCGACACGCTTTACGTCGTCCCTGACCGCTCGGCTGCCGCCCTCCCTGGCGGCAGACGGTCGCCCTGAAGCGGCCCCCCCTCGACAGCGCGGTGCCAACCGACAGACGCACCGAACCCGGTTCGCTACCCGACAATGGCCAGGCATGCCGGCGGCGAGAACCATCCGTGCACTCGCGGCGTCAACTGCAGCACCGAGGCCCGGAAGGCGTCGTCATAGGCAGCACGCAGCCGCTTATTCTTGACCCCGAGTTTGGAGCCCCTGGCCTGGCGCAGGAGGTTCAGGGCGAAGCGCCGGATGAGGGCCGGATTCTGCGCTGCATGTCCGATTCCTGCCCTTGACGGGTCCTCGTTGAAGGCCACGTCGAGCACCCAGAGCAGGCTATTCTCGACCCAACAATGATGGCGGATATAACGGCCGATCCGCTCCGGATCAGCGGCATGAGAGGTGATAAAGCAGCGACGCTCATGCGACACCTGACCGTTGAGTTCGCGCTGGCTCTTCACCATAACCAACGTCCGCAGCCCCGGCCAGTCCGGCTTCTGCGCCAGCCAGTCGATCTCGTCACTGACCCAGATGCGGCGTGTTTCGATCCGGCCGTGGTCTTTCTCCACGGCGTCGGCGTGGCCCTGGGGATGGTGTTTGGCTTCGGTGTCCATGAACAAGCGAACGTCGTCATGCAAGGTGCTCTGGTTCCCCTTGGGGGCCAGCACATAGTCGCCACCGCCCAAGGCTTGGGGTTCGGCAGCATGGCAACGGTTTCTGCAAATGCCGGAACTAAGCAGTTTTCGTACCGGCACCGGGCTCTCCGAGGCTGATGTGGTCGGGTCTGGCTGACCGTCTGCCGCCAGGACGGCGGCAGCCGAGCCCTCAGGGACGAGTTCACGGCGTGTCAGACAGGCCCGACCACATCGACCCTGACGATCTTGTCATCGCCTCGTGATAGTGCGATTGCCCTGCCCACAGCCCGCTTTCGGCTTGCAGCCGGGAGGCCGATTAAAGTATATTCAAAAAGCATTTTTATAATGGTTACCGGAATGCAACTGAGCCGATTTACCGACTATACACTGCGCGTGCTGTTTTACGTCGCGATCAACAACGACCGCCTGGCCACCCTCAATGAGATTGCCGACTTCTACCAGATCTCGGTGGAACATCTGCGCAAGGTGGTTCACGCCCTGTCGAAGAGCGGCTACCTCAAGACCTACCGCGGCAAGCATGGCGGTATCCGGCTCAACCGCCCCGCCGATCAGATCAATATCGGTGAACTGGTGGTGCAGACCGAGGGCCCCCAGCCACTGATCGACTGCGCCGGTCTCGAGTGCTGCCTGACCAGCATGTGCAACCTGCAGAACACCCTGGCACAGGCGCAAAAGGCCTTCATCGACACGCTCAGCCAGTACAGCCTCGCCGACATGCTCAACAATCCGCGCATGCAACAACGCCTGATCAGCAAGGTGGGGTGACGGTTACGCGTGACAGGTGATGCGTAACGCGTAACTCGTCACGCGTCACTTTCATCCAGCCTTCCGAGCCGACGCAGCAGCTGCGGGCTGGTGGTGGTGTACTGCAGCTGCACCTTCTTGCCGGGCTCGAGCCGCTGCTTGATCGCAAAGGCCGCCAGCGCCGCCTCGTGGAAACCGCTGAGAATCAGCTTCTGCTTGCCCGGATAGACGTTGATGTCGCCGACGGCGAAGATGCCCGGCACCGAGGTTTCGAAGGCCTGCGTATCCACCCGGATGCGGTGGCGCTCCATCTCCAGGCCCCATTCGGCGAGCGGTCCCGGGTTGGGCACCATGCCGAAGAACACCAGCAGCTGATCGAACGCCAGCCAGCGCTCGCCGCCATCGGCCAGGGCGACCTGCACGGCCACCAGGCGGTCATCCAGGGTGCGGTAATCCGCCGCCTTGCCCAGCACGCACTCCATGCGCCCCTCGGCACAGAGCGCCTGCATCCGCGCCACCTGCGAAGGCTGGGCGCGAAAGCGGTCCGAGCGATGCACCAGCGCCAGCGACCGCACCTCGGACGCCAGGGTCAGCGCCCAGTCCAGCGCCGAGTCCCCGCCGCCAAAGATCACCACCCGCTGCCCTTTCAGGGCGCGCCGGTCCCGGACCGCGTAGTGCAGCTGCCGGCCTTCGAAACGGTCTATACCCTCGAGCCGCATTCGGACCGGCCGGAAAACGCCGGCACCGGCGGCGATCACGACGGCGCCGACATCGAAGGCGGCACCGGCGTCGGTCACGACATGAAAGCGCTCGCCCGCCGGCTCCAGCCGGCTGACCGCATCGCCAAAGCGAAACTCGGTATCGAAGGGTTCTATCTGCTTCAGCAGGCGGGCGGCAAGTTCGCCACCGCTGATTTCCGGAATCGCCGGTATATCGAAGATCGGCTTGTCGGGATAGAGTTCGACGCACTGGCCGCCGGGACGCTCCAGCGCCTCGACCACTACGGCATTCAGCCCCAGCAGCCCCAGCTCGAATACCTGGAACAGACCGGCCGGACCTGCGCCAACGACCAGCACATCGGCGCGCCTCATGTTTCGACGCACTGGGCCGCAAGCAGCTGCTCGGAGCTGTAGTGCATTTGCAGCCACTCGAACAGACACTTCTCTTCGAACCGGACATGCTCCTTGAGGCAGCGACCGAACGCCCGCCACTGCGCGGGTTCGCGGCCATCCATCAACCGGCGCAGCTCACGATGATCACCGAGCAGGCGACTCGCGAGTTCGCCGCCCTCCGGCAGCAGCGGCAGTATCCAGTGCTCCTCCTCGTCGAAATGCACGCGCAAGGGCCCGAAGAAAGTTTCGCCCAGCTGCCGCCAGCAGGCCGTCAGTGCCTCCCTGTCATCGAGACGCCCCAGCCGGGACGCCACGACCAGCGCCTGGTGGTGTTCACGGCTCAGCGACAGCAGGGCCTCCACTCTTTTCATCAGCTTTTCCCGGCGCTGGTGGCTTTCGGCTCCTCCGGCGGCAGCTGCGGCCGGATCAGCGGCTTGCGGGCAGGCCCCTTGTAGCCGCTGGCGCTGTGAACCGGATGCAGCGCCGTCGCCGTCACATCCATCCAGTTCCGGTGCTGCCGGTTCAGATCATCATCCTGCGACATGTTCCGCCTCCTTATGATGTATTTCAAATTTATCTTTTGAGACTATAAGGCGGGAAAACGAAAGCTGCAAGGGCAAGCGTAAGGGGTAAGGCGTTACACCTCACGCCCTTGCGCTTCACGCCCTTACGCCTCTTCCAGCGCCAGCTTTTGCGGCGAGACCAGCAGACCATTGTTGTCGCCGTAGACATATTCGCCGGGGCGGAAGGTCACACCGCCGAACGTTACCGGCACGTTCAGATCGCCAAGCCCGCGCTTTTCGGTTTTCATCGGGTGGGTGCCGAGCGCCTGGACACCGATATCGAGGCTGCCGATCGCATTGACGTCCCGAACACAGCCGAAGATCACGATGCCTTCCCAGCCGTTCTTTTCGGCCTTTTCGGCCAGCACGTCGCCCAGCATGGCCCGGCGCATCGAACCGCCGCCATCGACCACCAACACCTTTCCCGCGCCCGGTTCGGCGACCTGCTCGCGTACCAGCGAGTTATCCTCGAATGCCTTGATGGTCACGATCTCACCGCCGAAGGCCTCGCGGCCACCGAGATTGGCGAACATCGGTTCGACGACCTGTACCAGGTCCGGGAACTGGTCACAGAGTTCGGGCAAAAGATCTTCCACGTCAGGCTCCTAATATCCTTGATCAATAGGTTGACCGGCCCCTGAAGAGCCGCGAAACAGCATCATCGGCCAACAGCGGGCCAAATGCACTACCACTATGGCAGGAAAATACCGACAATGGCCCGCCCGATGCCACAACCTGCCGGAGAGAGAAGATGCATATCTGGGTCGATGCCGACGCCTGCCCGAAAGTAATCAAGGAGATACTGTTCCGTGCCGCCCAGCGCACAGGTACACGCATGACCCTGGTGGCCAACCAGTACATGCCGACACCTCCGGGCTCTCTGATCGATGCGATCCAGGTCAGCCAGGGTTTCGATGTCGCGGACGATACCATCGTCGGCAGGATCAGTGCCGGCGACCTGGTGATCACCGCCGATATCCCGCTGGCCGCCGAGGTGATCGACAAGAACGCCCTGGCCCTGAATCCCCGCGGCGAGCTCTACACCCGGGAGAATGTGCGCCAGCGCCTGTCGATGCGCGACTTCCTCGATACCCTGCGCAGTTCCGGCATCAATACCGGCGGCCCTGCGGCACTGACCCAGAACGACCGCCAGGCCTTCGCCAACCAGCTCGACCGCCTGCTGGCGCGAAAAGGCAAGGGGTGACGGGTTACGCGTAACCTGTCACGAAGCCGGCGAGGATCGCCAGCGGTACCAGCCAGATGACACCGACGCCGAGGCCGCGAAGCAGGAAGAAACCGGCCAGCACCAGTGCCAGATCCGTCCCCGAGGTCACGGCGCTGACGAACACCGGCTGATAGAGCGCCGAGATCAACAGTCCCACCACCGCCGCATTGATGCCGGCAACGGCACCGGACAGCCGCGGCTGCGCCGCCAGCCGGTGCCAGCGCCGCAGCAGACCCAGCAGCAGCAGAAAGCCGGGCAGGAAGATCGCCAGTGTCGCCAGCAGCGCGCCCGCCACCGGCATCTGCGGCAGCAACGCGTAGCCAAGAAAGGTCGAAAGCGAGAACATCGGCCCCGGTACGGCCTGGGCCGCGGCATAGCCGAGCAGGAAGGTTTCGGCATCGAGCTGCGACCCGACCAGCCCCTGCAACAGCGGCAGCACCACATGGCCACCCCCGAACACCAGGCTGCCGGCGGTGTAAAAATCGCCGAAGAGTCCCCAGAGGCCCTCCCCGACGCCACTGAGCGACAGCAGCAGCAACAGTGCAAAGACAGCCAGCGCCCCATAATTGAAGCCGCTACCGGCCTGTACCGCCGCCGTATCGCGACTGCCAGGCAGCAACGCGGCTCCGAGAGCGGCGGCCAGCAGCAGCACGGCGAACTGGGTCAGGATGCCCGGCCAGAACAGAAGCGCCATCGCACTCAGCACCGCAAGCGCCGCCAGCCCCCGACGGGCGCAAAAGCTGCGGTACATTCCCAGCACCGCGTCGGCCACCACCACCAGCGCCAGCAGCTTGAGCCCGTGCAGCACGCCGTCGAACCAGGACTGGCCGAGCAGCCAGCCGCCGCCCGCCCCGAGCAGCAGCATCAACAGCACGGAGGGCAAAGTGAAACCGGCAAAAGCGCAGAGGGCGCCGCCAAGACCCGCGCGGTGATAGCCGATGGCGAACCCGAGCTGGCTCGAGGCCGGCCCCGGCAAGAACTGGCACAGCGCCAGCAAGTCGGCGAAGGCCCTGTCGTCGAGCCAGCCCAGGCGCTCGACGAAGCGATGGCGGAAATAGCCGATATGGGCGGCCGGGCCGCCGAAGCTGATGCAGCCAAGCAGCAGAAACTGAACGAATACCTGCCCCATCAACGACCTCCATGCTCACAAGCGCCGGTTTATAGCACAAAGTCGATGAAAGTTT
The DNA here is from genome assembly GCF_042661465.1 of Marinobacterium aestuariivivens. Lineage (NCBI taxonomy): Bacteria > Pseudomonadati > Pseudomonadota > Gammaproteobacteria > Oceanospirillales > Oceanospirillaceae > Marinobacterium > Marinobacterium aestuariivivens. The sequence goes on from NZ_JBHSWE010000001.1 coordinate 5,674,764, forward strand.
GATGGCGTGCGGTCATCCATGCCGCCTCTTTCACACGCCATCTATACTGAACCCATGCGTATCCCAACCGCTTTGCGCCTGAAACTGTTTCGCCTGCTGCCGGTCCTGCTGTTGTGGCTGGGACTGGCCGGTCTGCTGCATCCCGTCGCCGCCCAACCCCAGCCCGGCGCCATCTGGCTGCTCGATCTCAAGGGTGTACTGGGGCCGGCCAACGCCGACTATCTCAGCCGCGGCATCGAGGATGCCGGCGAGGCGGGCGCGAAGGCAGTCGTCATCCGTATCGATACCCCCGGCGGACTGGACCTGTCGATGCGCGATCTGATCCGCACGATTCTGGCCTCGCCGCTCCCGGTCATCGGCTATGTCACCCCGGGCGGCGCCCGCGCCGCCAGCGCCGGCACCTACATCCTCTATGCCTGCCATGTTGCGGCGATGTCGCCGGCCACCAACCTCGGGGCGGCGACGCCGGTGCAGATCGCCTCACCCTCGCTGCCGTCACCCCAGCCGGAGCAGGCGGACAAGGACGGCCAGCAGGACGACCAGGCCAGCCCCGCACCTCGAGCCGGGACGGCGATGGAACGCAAGCTGATCAACGATGCCGTCGCCTACATCCGCGGCCTGGCGGAGCTGCGCGGACGCAACGGCGACTGGGCCGAACAGGCGGTACGCGAAGGCGCCAGCCTGTCGTCCACTCAGGCGCTCGAAAGGCAGGTGGTCGACATCATTGCGACGGATCTCGACGACCTGCTGCAACAGCTCGAGGGACGCGAGGTCAGCATCGACGGCCGCAGCCTGACCCTGAACCTCGAAGGCGCCTCCCTGATCGAACACCAGCCGGACTGGCGCAGCGAGTTTCTTGCCGTCATCACCAACCCGAACGTCGCCTATGTGCTGATGCTGCTTGGCATCTACGGTCTGATCTTCGAATTTTCCAACCCCGGCATGGGCCTGCCCGGTATCGTCGGTGCGGTCTGCATCCTGCTCGCGCTCTATGCCTTCCAGGTATTGCCGGTGAGCTACGCGGGACTCGGACTGGTCATTCTGGGCCTGGCACTGATGGTGGCCGAAGCCTTCGCACCGAGTTTCGGGGTGCTGGGCCTGGGTGGCGTCATCGCCTTCGTCGTTGGCTCGATCATTCTGATGGACACCGAGCTGCCCGCCTTCCAGATCGCCCTGCCGGTGATACTGGCGCTGGCGGTCAGCAGCGCAGGGTTGCTGGCGCTGCTGCTGGGCATGGTCTGGCGCTCACGCCGTCAGGCAGTGGTATCGGGTGTCACGGCACTGGTCAGCGATGTCGGTACGGTCGAACAACTGCATGACGGCCATCCACTGGTGCGTATCCGCGGCGAACTCTGGCAGGCGGAGTGCAGCGAACCTCTCGAGCGTGGTGACAGGGTCAGGATAATGGGCACCCAGGGCGTCCGCCTCAGGGTCGAAAAAATGGAGAGATGACCATGGCTTACTACTTCACGACGACGCTGGTGCTGGTCGGCGTCATGCTGCTGCTGTCGATGTTCCGGATCCTGCGCGAATACCAGCGAGGGGTCATTTTCCTGCTCGGGCGCTTCTACCGCGTCAAGGGACCGGGACTGATCATTGTCATTCCGCTGATCCAGCAGATGGTTCGCGTCGATCTGCGTACCGTGGTGATGGATGTTCCGACCCAGGATGTCATCTCGCTGGACAACGTCTCGGTCAAGGTCAATGCGGTGATCTATTTCCGCGTCATCGATCCGCAACGTGCCATCATTCAGGTCGAGAACTTTCTCGAAGCCACCAGCCAGCTGTCCCAGACCACGCTGCGTTCGGTGCTCGGCCAGCACGAACTGGACGACATGCTGGCCGAACGGGACAAGCTCAATGCCGATGTCCAGGAGATCCTCGACAAGCAGACCGATGCCTGGGGCATCAAGGTGGCGAATGTCGAGATCAAGCATGTCGACCTGGACGAAAGCATGATCCGCGCCATCGCCCGCCAGGCCGAGGCGGAGCGTATTCGCCGTGCCAAGGTGATCCACGCCAAGGGTGAGTTCGAGGCCTCCCAGCAGCTGCTCGATGCCGCGAACATCCTCGCGGCCCAGCCCCAGGCGCTGCAGCTGCGTTATCTGCAGACGCTGACCGAGATCGCCGGCGCCCACAGCAACACCGTGGTGTTCCCGTTGCCGCTCGATATCATCAGTGCATTCAAACCACCACCCCCGAAGGCCTGATCAGCTGTCCCGGCACAGTGCGATCCAGCGCTCGAGACCGGCGCTGCGGTACTTCTGGCGGTGCAGCACGAAATAGAACAGCCGCCGGAAGTCCCGCTCCGGCACCCCGAGTGGTACCAGGTCGCCGCGGCGGAAGTTGTCCTCGAGGGTCACCCGCGACAGGCAGCCGATACCGAGCCCCGCCAGTACCGCCCGCTTGATCGCCTCGGTATGCTGCAGCTCCAGCAGGATATGCAGCCGCGGCATCAGCCCGTACATCGCGCGATCGAATGCCTGACGGGTACCCGAGCCCGCCTCGCGCAGTATCCAGTCCGCCCCGAGCAGCTGGGCGTCGCTCAGCCGGCCGGCCTGCGCCAGCGGATGGGTCGCCGCGCAGAATACCACCAGCTCATCCTCGCGCCAGGGCAGCACCTCGAGATCCGAATGCTGAACCTCCCCTTCTATCAGACCGATATCGAGTTCGAAGCTGCGCACTTTTTCGGCGATAGCCGCGGTATTCTCCACATCCAGACTGACGCGGGCATCGGGGTGTTCCGCCATATAGCGTGCCATAATGCCGACCGCCAGGTAGTTGCCGATGCTGAGCGTCGCCCCGACCTTGAGCGGACCGGCCTCGGCGTGCTGCTGAAACGCCAGTTCGAGTTCTCCCGCCTGGGCCAGCAATGCCTCGACGCGCGGCTGCAGCAGCCGCCCGAGTTCGTTGAGCTGCAGCCGCTTGCCCACCCGGTCGAACAGCTGGATATCGAAATGGGTCTCAAGCTCGCGCAACGCGCCGCTGGCCGCGGACTGGGACATCGCCAGCCCCTCGGCGGCGCGGGTGATGTTCTGGCTGTGGGCGGCGGCGAGGAACACCTGTAGCTGTCGCAGGGTGTATTTCATAATCGACAAAACCGATAAGGGTTATTGGTATAATCATTTTTACAGCCGGTTATAGATAGCGCTAGTCTTGCAGCCATTAGGTTATAAGAATCACCGACAGGTGCAGGAAAAGGCATAATGAGCAATCTCAATCGCGAAACCGTCACCAGCGTCCATCACTGGAACGAAACGCTGTTCAGCTTCACCACGACCCGCGATCCGGGTTTCCGCTTCAAGAACGGTCACTTCACCATGATCGGCCTGGAGCTCGAGGGCAAGCCGCTGATGCGCGCCTACAGCATCGCCAGCGCCAACTATGATGACGAGATGGAGTTCTTCAGCATCAAGGTGCCGGACGGCCCCTGACCTCGCATCTGCAGAGGCTGCAGGTCGGCGACGAAGTGCTGGTAAGCCGCAAGCCGACCGGTACCCTGGTGGCCGACCATCTGCTGCCGGGACGCCACCTGTACCTGCTGAGCACCGGCACTGGCCTTGCGCCCTTCATGAGCATCATCCGCGACCCGGAAATCTACGAACGCTATGACAGGGTCATCCTGACCCATGGCGTGCGCTATGTCTCGGAGCTGGCCTATCAGCACACCATCCTCGAAGAGCTGCCGAACAACGAATATTTCGGCGACGAGATCCGGGAAAAGCTGCTCTACTACCCGACCGTGACCCGTGAACCCTTCCGCAACCAGGGCCGCCTGACCGACCTGATGCGCAGCGGCAAGCTGTTCGACGACCTCGGTCTGCCGCGACCGAACCTCGAGGACGACCGCTTCATGATCTGCGGCAGCCCGAGCATGCTCAAGGAAACCTGCGGCATTCTCGACGACTGGGGCTTCAGGGAGTCCCGTCACGGCGAAATGAGCCATTACGTCATCGAACGGGCCTTTGTCGAGAAATAACCCCCGGAGGTTTACAGTATCGTGGGAGCCCGGTCTCCGGGCGAACGGTTACAGCACCGGCAGCCATTCGCCCGCGGAGCGGGCTCCCACAGGCCAGAATGTAGGGTGGGTTAGGCACGCATGGCACGGTCTTCTTCCCACCCTCGACATTCCGGGCGTGCCGTAACCCACCATGGTGCGGTTACCGCGCCCCGAACAAGTTTTCAAACCGCCCGGCGCGGCCGGCTCAGCTGCTCGAGCAGCGCCTGCAACGGATGCGGGATCTGCTGGTCGTCGAAGCGCTTGACCTGGCTGCGGCACGAATAGCCGGTCGCGACCAGCTTGCCCTGGTTGTCGACGTCGTTGATCGGCTCACGCCAGCTCAGGTCGTAGATGCGGCGCGAGGTCTGGTAATTGGCACTCTCGTGTCCGTAGGTCCCGGACATGCCGCAGCATCCGGTGGACAGCACCTCCAGGCGCTGCCCCAGGGCCGCGAAGATCGCCTGCCAGCTGCGGATCGACGGCGCCGCCGAGGTCTTCTCGGTACAGTGGGCCAGCAGCCGGAACTCGCCGGCCGGCAGCCCCTGCCCCGCCGCCTCCAGACGCGCCTTCTGACCGACCAGCCACTCCTGAACCAGCTGCACCTCCGGCAACTCGGCCTCGGGCATCGCATAGGCGTATTCCTGGCGGTAGGTCAGGGTCATCGACGGATCGATCCCGACCAGCGGCAGACCGCTGTCGGTGAGCGCCCGCAGCATGCGGGCGTTGCGGCGCGCGGTCTTTTCGAATGCCGACAGGAAACCGTGCACGTGCAGCGGTTTGCCGTTGGGCTTGAACGGCGCCACCAGCACATAGAAGCCGAGCCGCCCCAGCAGCTCGATCACGTCGAATACCAGGTGGGTTTCGAAATAGCTGGTGAAGGCGTCCTGCACGATCACCACCGCCTTGCCGCGTTGCGCCTCGGTCAGTTCCGCGATCCGCAGCGGCGTCGCCAGATCGATGCCGCGCCGGCGCAGCCCCTGCAACAGGTCGTGCCGGCTGATCTCCGGGCTGTCGATCATGCCGACCTGGCGGCGGAAGAAGCGTTTCATCACCCGGTTGCGCATCGCCCAGTTGTAGGGCGCCGGGAAGCGTGCCAGGGCGGGAATCATGAACTCCAGACTGCCGACCAGATAATCCTTGGCCGGTCGCAGATAGCGACCGTAGTAGACTTCCAGGAAGCGGGCACGGAAGTCCGGCACATTGACCTTGATCGGGCACTGGCCGACACAGGACTTGCACGCCAGGCAGCCCATCATCGACGCATGGACCTCGTTGGAAAAATCGTACTCGCCGCGCCCCTTGCGCAGGCTGTTGCGCAGACGCCGCGGCAGTCCCTTCAGGAAGGACGCCGCCTGCACCTCACGGCTGGCGGCATTGAGATCGGTGCCCTGGCTGGCCATCAGACGCAGCCACTCCCGTACCAGTGACGCCCGCCCCTTCGGCGAATGGATACGCTCGCGGGTGCCTTTCCAGGACGGACACATGGCGTCGTTCGGGTCGTAGTTGAAGCAGGCGCCGTTGCCGTTGCAGTTCATCGCCGAATCGTAGCTTGCGCGCACGCCGGCCGGGATCTGACGATCGTGCTGGCCGCGGGTCGGTACGCCGTCGATCTTCAAAAGTTCGGCGCCGTCGATCAGCGGTGTCGCGATCTTGCCGGGGTTGAGCTGGTTGTGCGGGTCGAAGGCCCCCTTGAGGCGCTGCAGCTCAGGATAGAGATCGCCGAAGAACTCCGGCGCATATTCGGAACGCACGCCCTTGCCGTGCTCACCCCAGAGCAATCCCCGGTACTTCTGCGTCAGGCGCACCACTTCGTCGGTGACTTCGCGGATCAGCCCCTCCTGCGCCGGGTCCTTCATGTCGATCGCCGGGCGCACATGCAGCACCCCGGCATCGACATGGCCGAACATGCCGTACTGCAGGCCGCGTGCGTCCAGCACCGCGCGGAACTCCATGATGAAATCGGCGAGGTTCTCCGGCGGCACCGCCGTGTCCTCGACGAACGGAATCGGCCGGCGCTCGCCCTGGGCGTTACCGAGCAGCCCCACCGACTTCTTGCGCATGCCCCAGATCTTGTTGATCTCGCCGGCGCCATAGGCCACCGTATGGCCGAAGCTGCAGCCCGGCTGGCCGCTGACCGACGCCAGATGCGCGACCAGTTTGTCGACGTCGGCCCGCAGCTGCGCTTCGTCGTCACCGGTGTATTCCACCAGGTTGATGCCGGCGATCTCCGGCTCCCCGCTGCGCGGGAAGTAGTCGCGCACCGAGTCCCAGACGATGTCGCCCATCGCCAGGCTCAGCACCCGGAGTCGATCGTCTCGATCGAGGTCGGGCCCAGGCCATCAGCGCCTTGGCATCGCGCAGCGAAGCCTCGAAGCTGTCGTACTTGATGTTGACCAGCGCCGAGTACTTCGGGATCGGCAGCACGTTGAGCTTGGCTTCGGCAATGAACGCCAGGGAGCCCTCGGCACCGCAGAGCACGGAGTTGAGGTTGAAGCGGCCCTGGTCGTCACGGATATGGGCCAGGTCGTAACCGGTCAGGCAGCGGTTCAGCTTCGGAAACCGGGCCTCGATGTCATCGCGACGCCTCTGGTGGATCTCGTCGACCAGGCGGTGCACTTCGCCGACGCGGTCATCGCGCGCCTTGATCGTCGCAAGTTCGTCATCGTCGAGCGGCTTCGACTCCCAGAAGCTGCCATCGAGCAGCACCGAGCGCAGCTCCAGTACATGGTCACGGGTCTTGCCGTAAAGACAGGAGCCCTGGCCGCTGGCGTCGGTGTTGATCATGCCGCCGATCGTGGCCCGGTTGCTGGTCGAGAGCTCCGGCGCGAAGAAGAGCCCGTAGGGCTTGAGCGCGGCATTGAGCTGATCCTTGACCACACCGCCCTGCACCCGCACCCAGCGCTCCTCGGCATTGATCTCGAGGATCCGGTTCATGTGCTTGGAGCAGTCGACGATCAGGCCGTCGGTCAACGACTGGCCGTTGGTGCCGGTGCCACCGCCACGCGGGCTCAGGCCGATACGGTTGTAGCGGGACTCCGACGACAGCCGGGCGATCAGCATCAGGTCTTCGACCGAGGCGGGATAGAGTACCCCTGGGGCAGCAGCTGGTAGATACTGTTGTCGGTGGACTGCACCACCCGGTTGGCATAGTCGGGGCTGATATCGCCGCTGAAGCCCTGGCTCTTCAGCCGCTCGATAAATTCGAGATAGAGCGGTTCGGTGGTATCGGTGTGCGCGATGCGTGGGATCATGGCGTCAATGGACCTCGTGACCGCTTCGCGGGCCCGGCGCGGGGCGTTCTGCGAAGCAGGAATTGTCAGTATGGTGGCTATGATGCAGAATTCATATTTATCATTCAAACGCTAAAATTTTATTAATTGATCGTTAATGACGAATAATATTTCGATCCGGCACCTGCGGGCCTTCGTGGCCGTTGCCCGCCACGGCAGCTTCACCCGCGCCGCCGAACACCTGCACCTGACCCAGTCCTCGCTCACCGCCACCATCAAGCAGCTCGAGCAGCAGGCCGGCCTCACGCTGCTGGACCGGACCACCCGGCGGGTTCTGCTGAACCCGGAGGGAGAACGTTTCCTGCCGGTGGCCGAACGCCTGCTGTCCGATTTCGATACCGCCGTCACCGACCTGCAGGCGGTGGCGGAACATCAGCACGGCCAGGTGGGCATCGCCGCCTCTCCGTCGACCCTTGCCCGCCTGCTGCCACCGGTGGTGAAGGAGTTCCATGCCCGTTATCCCCGCATCGGCATCCTGCTGCGCGACCACAGTGCCGCCGGCATCGAGCAGCATGTGCTGGCCAACGACGTCGATTTCGGCATCGGCGGCAATCACTCCGACCAGCCGGACCTGAGCTATACGCCGATCCTGCGCGACCGCTTCGGCGTCGTGCTGTCGCCTGACCACCCACTCGCCCGACGCCGGGAACCGCTCGACTGGAAGGACCTGGACCAGGAGGAACTGCTGATGCTGTCGACCGATACCGGCATTCGCGCGCAGCTCTCCAAGTACCCTGCCCGTCATGGCACGGGCCTGCGACTCGACCGCCCGACCATCGAAGTCTCGAACCCGGCAGGCCTCGCCGCCCTGGTCGAGGCGGGTCTGGGCCTGTCGATCCTGCCGGCCCTGGCCGCCGGCACCCGTTCCTTCGAACAATTGCTGTTCCGGCCTCTCGACAACCCGGCCATCCATCGCGACCTCTATATCCTCCAGCGCCGCGGTCGCTCCCTCAGCCCCGCCGCCGATGCCATGCTGCGGCTGGTGCGCCAGCGTTTCGCCAGCATGCCGCTGCCACCTTTCGTCGAGACGGTATAGTTGCCTAAGGCGTTAGGACAGTCTCCGTAAGGCACCTTCGTGGGAGAGGCTTTTGTGGGAGCGGCTTTTGTGGGAGCGGCTTCAGCCGCGAACGAAATCGGCACCCATGGAGGCTATTCGCGACTAAAGCCGCTCCCACTCACGGCATTCTCAGCCGTACGCCTTGGCCGGCAGCCAGAGCACCAGTTCGGGACTGAACACCAGGATCAGCAGGCCGATCAGCTGCAGCACGATGAACGGGATCACGCCGCGGTAGATCTGGCTGAGCTTGACGCCCGGCGGGCAGACGCCCTTGAGGTAGAAGAGCGCGAAGCCGACCGGTGGCGTCAGGAAACTGGTCTGCAGCGTCATCGCCACCAGCATCACGAACCACACCAGCTCAGGGTTGTCGACCACGCCGTAGCCGTCGATGGACAGCCCCAGTGCCGAGATCACCGGCGCCAGCAGCGGCAGCACGATCAGGGTGATCTCGATCCAGTCGAGGAAGAAGCCGAGCAGGAAGATCACCCCGAGGATGAAGAAGATGATGCCGTAGGGGCCGAACGGCAGCCCGGTGAGGAAGGACTCGATCAGCTCGTCGCCACCGAGCTCGCGCAGCACCAGCGCGAAGCAGGTGGCGCCGATGAAGATCGCGAAGATGTAGGCGGTGGTGTTGGTGGTGCCGGCCACCACGTCCTTCAGTACCCTGAGGCTGAACTTGCGGTTGTAGACGGCCAGCAGGGTGGCGCCCAGGGCGCCGACGCCGGAGGCTTCGGTCGGGGTGGCGATACCGGCGAAGATCGAGCCCAGCACCACAAGGATCAGCAGCAGCGTCGGCAGCACGTCGCGCAGCACGTTGAACACCACCTTGAAGGTCACCGGCTTGGCATCATGCGGTACCGGCGCCGCCGCGGGTTTGATCAGACCGTAGCCGAGGATATAGAGGATATAGAGGCCGCCCAGCATCAGGCCCGGCGCCACCGCGCCCATGAACAGGTCGCCCACCGACAGCGCCAGCTGATCGGCCATGATCACCAGCATGATGCTCGGCGGAATCAGGATGCCGAGGGTGCCGGCCGAGGCGATGGTGCCGAGCGCCAGCGGCATCGAGTAGCCCTGTTTGGTCATCGCCGGCAGCGACATCACCGCCAGCAGCACCACCGAGGCGCCGATGATGCCGGTCGAGGCCGCGAGGATGATGCCGATGGCGGTGACGGTGACCGCGAGCCCGCCGCGCACCCGCCCGAACAGCTCCTGCATCGAGTGCATCAGCCGCTCGGCGACGCCGGACTTGTCGAGCATGATGCCCATGAAGATGAACATCGGCAGGGCCACCAGGATCCAGTTGTCCATGATCTTCCAGAGCCGGTTCACCACCAGCCCCAGGGTCAGGAAGTCGAGCCCGGTGATGGTGTCGAAATAGGTATCGGAGAGCTGGCCGATAAAGGCGAAGAGGATGCCGATGCCGCCCAGCACCCAGGCCACCGGAAAGCCGGTGAACAGCAGCGCGATGAACGACAGGAACATCGCGATCACAAGAATTTCATTCGCTTCCATTGGACTACTCCCCCGGCTCAGCAAGACGACTTCACGGTAAAGCCGCGACAGCACGGCGAGCGCCAGCAGCGCCATGCTGGCCGGGATCACCGACTTGATCAGCCAGCGCCAGGGCAGGCCGGACGGCGCCGAGGAGCTCTCGTTGATGCGCCAGGAATCGGCGACGAAGTCGAGGCTGTGCAGGAAGATCACGGCCAGGAACGGCAGCAGCAGCACCAGGATGCCGAGGATCTCGATGATGCGCTTGTTGCGGGTCCTGAAACCGGTGTGGAACAGGTCCACGCGGATATGGGAATTGGTGGTCTGGGCGTAGGCCAGGCCGAACATCACGCCGATGGCGTAGAGATGCCACTGCAGTTCCTCGAGGGCGATGAGGCCGTGGGAGAAGCCCTTGCGCAGCGTCACCTGCAGAATGATGACCAGCACCAGCAGCACATAGCACCAGCCGATGCCCAGCGTCAGGCGCTGGATGGCCGCGTCGATGCGGTCCGCCAGCGCCACGGCCGGCAGCTTGTTGTTGTCATGCACGTTTGAATGTACCTCGAAGGAAACTTGCAGAGAGTAACGAAAGGGTATCGACCTAGACATGTAGGGTGGAATGAGCCTGAGGCGAATTCCACCGGTGCTCTTGGCCGGCCCCAAAGCTGGATTGGCCTGGTTCCGCGCTTGCCTGATGTCACCGGTGGAATTCGGGCCTTCGGCTCTCATTCCACCCTACTTTTTCGGGTTACCCGTAACGCCTGACCTCGATCAATTCGCCTGCTTGCGCGGCAGGAAGGCGTTGGCTTCCCAGAGGTCGTAGCCTTCGCGGAACTGGCTCAGGTCATCCCAGACCTTCTTGAAGAAGGGATTCTCGGCGGATTTCTCGGCCGCGACTTCCTGCCACTTCTCGCTGAAGGTATCGAGCATGGTCTGGTTCCAGTAGCGGATCTCGACACCGTTCTTCGCCGCATCGGCCATCACCGGGAACTGCATCGCCTCGCCTTCGGCGATGGAGTTGGTCACCGAGGCCATGCAGGTGGTCTCAAGGATGGCCTGCTGGCCTTCGCTCATGCCGTTCCAGGCGTCCTTGTTGATCAGCAGCTCGAAGATGGTGGCCTGCTGGTGCCATCCCGGGAAGTAGTTGTACTTGACGATCTTGTTCAGACCCAGGCGCTGGTCGATCGCCGGCTGGGAGAACTCGGTGGCATCGATGGCGCCCTTCTCCAGCGCGCCGAAGATCTCACCGCCCGGCAGCTGCACGGTGCCGACGCCGAGCTTTTCCATCACCGAGGCGCCAAGACCGAAGAAGCGCATGTTCAGCCCCTGCAGGTCCTCCGGCTTCTCGATCGGCTTGGAGAACCAGCCCGAGGTTTCCGGCGACAGGATGGCGCAGGGCAGCACATGAACGTTGTAGCCCGCGCTGTCGTACATCTCCTGGTAGAGGCTCATGCCATTGCCGTAATAGAGCCAGGCCATGTATTCGCCGGCCTCGGGGCCGAAGGGCACGGCGGAGAACAGCGCCGCGGCCGGGATCTTGCCCTGCCAGTAGCCGGCGGTGGCATAGCCGGAATTGACCTTGCCCGACGAGACGGCATCGAGGATCTCGGGCGGACTGACCAGTTTGCCCGGCTCGTAGACCTTCATCCGGATGGAGCCGTCGCTGACCTTGTCGAGACGGTCGGCAACCCAGGTGATGGTGGTGCCGAGCGCCGGCAGGTTGGTGCCGAAGGCGACCGGCGTTTTCAGCAGCACCTTGTCGGCGGCAAGGCTCGCAGTTGCGGCGGCGGCAATGGCAGTGGCAACAGCTGCACGCAGCAGAGTGGATTTTATTGTTTTCATTCAAAGCTCCAGTTGTGTTTTCGCTCTTGGATCTGTTGTGGCCTCGAGGCCGGTTGATTCCCTTGCGGGCTGTCCGTAATGCCGGCCTACTGAGCCGTCCAGGCGCCATCGATCGGCAGGGCCGCACCGGTAATGCCGGCCGCCGCATCGCTGCACAGGAAGGCCGCCAGCTCTCCGATCGCCGACGGCTGTATCAGTGACGGGAAAGGCGTTTTGGTATGGATCAAACCAAGCTTGGCCTCCTCGAACGAGACGCCATGCTCGCGGGCATAGTTTTCGAATTGCTGATTCAGCAGGGGCGTATCGGTCCAGCCGGGACAGATGCTGTTGACGGTGATGCCGTCGGCGGCATGCTCCAGCGCCACGACCTTGGTAAAGCCGACCAGTCCGTGCTTGGCGGCGCAGTAGGCCGACTTGTTGGCCGACCCGACGAGCCCGTGCACCGAGGCGATGTTGATGATCCGCCCCCAGCCCGTCTGCTGCATTCCCGGCAGCGCCAGCCGCGTGGCATGAAAGGCGGCGCTGAGATTGACGGCCAGGATCAGATCCCACTTTTCGACCGGGAACGCGGCCGTTGGCGCGGTATGCTGAATACCGGCATTGTTGACCAGCACATCGACGGTGCCGAACGCTTCCAGCGTCTTTTCGAACAGGATTTCGACCTGCTGCGGCTGCGCCAGGTCGGCCTGGCAGTAGCGGGCCCTGACCCCTCTTCCCGTTCGACGGTCTCCGCGATCGGCTCGCCGACCGAGGCGTCCTCCAGTCCGTGCAGCATCACCTGGAAGCCGTGGGCCGCCAGCGTCCGGGCGGTCGCCAGACCAATTCCGCTGCTGGAGCCGGTCACCAGCGCCGTCTTAGTTGTCGCCATAGTGTTCTCCGTTTAGTGAATCAAGGATAGCCGATCGCGACAGGACCGCGGCCCAGGGTGCGAACAGGCGCAAACAGCTGCGCAGGGGTGTTCGGCAGCTGGAAATTGAATGCAGCTGAGTCGTCGTCGAAAGCGCAAGCGGTTGAATGCGACAGCAGCCGGCGCCGGGTGGTGGGCGGCGGCTTGAAATGAAGAATGTTTCAGGTGGGTTCATGACAGACTGCAGCTGTTGTTTTAATTGTCATGTTTACAGCAGCACAAGTCGGGCCAGTATTATTATTCTATTGATTTATATGTATTTTTTACAAACGTGGATAACCAAGACGGCCGTTATGTACAGACATCCATACAGATACCATCAGACAATCCTGACACCTATGTACAAATTTCAAGACACCCTTCTGACAGCGATATACCCGGCAACGCCGGACGGGGGATCTCGTCTGACGGTGCCGGTCTGATCGGCCAAGTCAGACGGCCTTCTAGAAAAACGGATTCCAGGCGACCTCCCAGTAATGGCCATCGGGATCCCGAAAATAGCCGGAATAGCCGCCCCAGAAGACCTTCTGGCCCGGCTTGACCAGGGTGGCACCGGCGGCCACCGCCTCCTCGAGTACCTGGTCGACCCTCTCGGGAGACTCGACATTGTGGGCCAGGGTGATGCCGCCAAAGCCGCTGCCGTCATCCTCGATGCCGATATCCCTGGCCAGCTCTTCGCGGGGAAAGAGACCCAGCAGGGTGCCCTCGGTTTCGAAAAAGGCGACCGTGTCGGTGCTCTCCTTGACCGGCAGCCCCAACCCCTTGCCGTAGAATTCGATCGCACGGGCCAGATCGGCAACGCCCAATGTAATCAGGGTGATACGCGGTTGCATGGCAACTCTCCTTTCGATTGCGGCCGGCCCCAGCGCCTTCCGTCAGCTGTAATCCACCTTGCCGCGCAATGCCTTGGTGCGGCCCTGTTTGGTCTTGCTGTCGAGACGACGCTTCTTGGAGGCTTTGGTCGGTTTCGTCGGCCTGCGCTTCTTTTGCTCGACCATGGCATTGAGAATCAGCTCCCGCAGCCGGTTCAGCGCATCCTCGCGGTTGCGCTCGAGCGTACGGTGCTGCTGCGCCTTGATGACGATGATGCCCTCCTTGGTGATGCGGGCATCCCGCAACGCCAGCAGTTTTTCCTTGTAGACCTCGGGCAGCGTCGATGCCTGGATATCGAAGCGCAGATGCACGGCGCTCGAGACCTTGTTGACATTCTGCCCCCCGGCGCCCTGGGCGCGGATGGCGTTGATTTCGATCTCGTCGTCAGGGATCGAGACCTGGTTTGAAAGTTTCAGCATTGAGTATCAGTCGAGAGTTATGAGTCGTGGGTCAGCTTACGCTGACCACTTGACGCTTGCCAGGCTAGCCTCCAAAACGCCGGTCGGTTTCCAGGGCCAGCCGTTGCAGATCATCGGACACCTGCAGCAGCAGCGAGCCCGGATGCTCGAGATCGCGCAGATGGGCCGGGAGCATGTTCAGCTCGCGCTGCACCCGCTGGCGTATATCGGCCAGCGACTCCGGCGGATTGAGCCGGCGTCCGTTCTGCATCACGGGCTCAAGCAGCGCAATACCCGCCGAAACCGTTTCATCCTCGGTGCAGAGGCGGTCGTAGCGCAGCAACCCGCTGTCATCAAGGTAACGGTATAACTGCTTGCGACCGGGCCAGGTCGCCTTGCCGCTCGAGCGCTTGCGTCGCGGCAGTCCCGCGTACTCCTGCAGCTTGTAGGCGCAGTTCAGGAAAGGCGCGTCCTCCGACGTCGTCAGGCTGGTACCGATGCCGTAGCCGTCGATCGGTACACCGCGCTTGACAAGGCTCTGGATCAGGTATTCGTCGACACTGCTGCTGGCTAAAATACCGATCTCGGGATGCCCGGCCTGATCCAGTATCTCGCGCACCTTGCGCGCCTCGTCCCCCAGCTCTCCGCTGTCGATGCGCACCGCCTTGATCTCGAGGCCCTGAGCGCCGATCTCGTCGGCGAGCCTCGCCACCCGCCGGGCGCCACGCTCGGTATCGTAGGTGTCGATCAGCAGCACCAGGTTGTCGGGCTGGCTGGCGGCGAAATGGCGGAAGGCCTCCGCTTCGACATCATGGGCCTGGATAAAGGAATGGGCCATGGTGCCCATGATCGGCATGCCGTAGCGCTGGCCGGCGAGCACGTTGGACGTGCCGTCGAAGCCGGCGATATAGGCGGCCCGGGCCGCCAGCAACCCCGCTTCGGCGCCATGGGCACGGCGCAGGCCGAAATCCACCAGCCGCTTGTCCGGGGCGGCCAGGCGGCAGCGGGCGGCCTTGGTCGCGACCATGATCGGCAGTTGCATCAGGTTGATCAGCCGCGTCTCGATCAACTGGGCCTCGGGCAGCGGCGCGGTGATCCGCAGCAACGGCTCGTTGCTGAAGCAGACAGTTCCCTCCGCCATCGCATGGACCGTGCCACTGAAGCGAAACTGCGCCAGATAGTCGATGAGATTCGGCTTGAAGAAGCCACTGCGGGCCAGGTAGTTCAGTTCCTGTTCGCTGAAGGCCGCCCGCTGCAGAAAATCCAGCAGTTGCTCCAGGCCGGCGGCGATCAGGAAATTGCGGTTTTCCGGAATCTTGCGCACGAAGAACTCAAAAACCGCCTCGCCCTGCATTCCCTGGTCGAGATAACTCTGCAACATCGTCAACTGGTAGAGGTCGGTCAGTTGCGGGCTGTCACAGAGGGCATCGCGTTCAGCGGTTGGCATCGAAGAGATCCTGCGATCGGGTCAGCCGGGCACCGGCCCCGCGCATGCGCTCGAGGGCCTTTTCGTCGTCGCCGGGCGAAACATTGACCGCCCGGATCGCATCCTTCAGCACCAGCGCCTCGAAGCCCTGGGCCCGGGCGTCCAGCACCGTCTGCAGCACGCAGTAGTCGGTCGCCAGCCCGCCTATAACGAGCCTGCGCACCTGGCGGTGGTGCAGGCGGTCGGCCAGATTCGTGCCCTGAAAACCGGAATAGGCTTCCTGGGTGGCGGTGTCGCCCTTCGAAATGACGATGACATCGTCCGGCAGCTGCAGCTGCGGCGCCCAGTCGGCACCCTGGGTATGCTGCACGCAATGTTGCGGCCAGGGGCCGCCCTGGGGTTCGAAGGAACAGTGATTCAGCGGATGCCAGTCGCGCGTCGCCACCACCGGCAGATCGCGGCTCTGGAACAGCCGCACGGCACTGTTCAGCGGCGCGATCACCTGGTCCCCATCAGGTACGCCGAGGTGTCCGCCGGGCAGGAAATCCTGCTGCACATCGACCAGGACCAGGGCGTCCCCGTCCTGCAGCCGAAGTTCGTCGCTAAGGCTCATCGTCTCCTCCTGGAAGCGGCGCTGTTCGATGGTCGCCGCCCTGCCCTTAAGGGTAGTGCATGTGCACAAAGCTGCGGCCAACGCTCATCTAAGACCTCAGGATCCCCGAGCCGGCGGGCGATAGATGAAACCGCGCCGTATCAGCCACTTTTCGGCCTCCGAGGCCGGCAGCACCAGTGATGCCAGCAGTATAGAGACCGCCAGGTCCCCGGGCGGCAGGGGCTGGGTGCGCAACAAATCGTTGAACAGCGGCAGGTAAATCGCCATCAGTTGCAGACTGAAGGTCAACAGCACGGCACCCAGCATCGGACGGTTGCTGCCCAGCCCGAGCTGCCAGAGGGACATCCGTTCACCCCGCACCGCCAGGGCATTGAAAAGCTGTGCCAGCGTCAGCACCGTGAACACCACCGTCTGCCAGTGCTCGACCCCGCGCCCCCAGGCCCAGGCCTCGGCGGCCAGCGACAGCCCGCCGATCAGCAGACCGACCCAGAGAATCTGCTGCCACATGCCGCGGGCAAAGACATTTTCATCGGGCGGACGCGGTGGCCGGCGCATGCTGCCGGGTTCGGCAGGTTCCGCAGCGAAGGCCAGTCCCGGCAGGCCGTCGGTGATCAGGTTGATCCAGAGAATATGGATCGGCAGCAACGGGATCGGCAGACCGATAAAGGGCGCCAGAAACAGCGTCCAGATCTCGCCGGCGTTGGAGGTCATGGTATAGCGGATAAACTTGCGGATATTGTCGTAGATGCGGCGCCCCTCGCGCACCGCGCTGACGATGGTGGCGAAATTGTCGTCGAGCAACACCATGTCCGCCGCCTCGCGGGCGACATCCGTGCCCTTCTGCCCCATCGCCACCCCGATACCGGCCCGCTTGAGTGCCGGCGCATCGTTGATACCGTCACCGGTCATGGCGACGAATTCACCCTGCGCCTGCAGTGCGCGCACAATGCGGATCTTCTGCTCGGGGCTGACCCGTGCATAGACCCGCAGTTGCCCGACCCGCCGGGCTAGCTCGTCACCGGACAATCGCGACAGCTCGGCCCCGGTCATCACCGGAGCGTCGTCATCGCAGATGCCCAGGCGCCGGGCGATGGCACGGGCTGTCGCCGGGTGATCTCCGGTGATCATCACCGGTACGATACCGGCCTGGCGGCACTCCTCCACCGCCTGCGGCACCTCGGGCCTGGGCGGGTCGATCAGGGCCACCAGCCCGACAAACGACAGCGCATGCTCGATCTGCTCCGGATCCGGCTCCGCCGTCAGCCGGTCGAAACGCCTCGAAGCCAGTGCCAGCACGCGGTAGCCCTCGCCGGCCAGGGCCTCGGCCCGCGCCAGGACGGCCTCGGGATCGAAACGCTCGCCGTCGGCCAGATGCCGGCTGCATTGCGGCAGCACCCGTTCCGGCGACCCCTTAACGTAGGCGATGCCACCGTCGTCCAGGCGATGCAGCGTCGTCATCTGCTGACGTTCGCTGGTAAAGGCCAGCACGCCCAGGCGCGGCTGCCCGGCCTCCAAGGCGGCCTTGTCGTAGCCGAAGCGGGCCGCGGCTTCGAACAGCGCCAGCTCCGTGGCTTCGCCCCTGACCTCGTCACCGTTCGCCACCACGTCGTTGTTCAGCGCCAGTGCACGGCCGAGTTCGCTCCAGACGCTGTCACCGTCGGGGGCCGGCAAAGCGTCCCGCAGTTCCCCGTCCGCCCAGAAGCGCTCCGCACGCATCCGGTTCTGCGTCAGGGTGCCGGTCTTGTCGGTGCAGATATAGGTGACCGCGCCCAGGGTTTCGACCGCCGGCAGTTTGCGTACCAGCGCATGGCGCCGCCCGAGCTTGCGTGCACCGAAGGCGAGCGACACCGTCACCACTGCCGGCAACGCCTCCGGTATCGCGGCCACCG
Organism: Marinobacterium aestuariivivens; assembly: GCF_042661465.1. NCBI lineage: Bacteria > Pseudomonadati > Pseudomonadota > Gammaproteobacteria > Oceanospirillales > Oceanospirillaceae > Marinobacterium > Marinobacterium aestuariivivens. The sequence continues at coordinate 5,692,553 of NZ_JBHSWE010000001.1, forward strand.
CGAGGCTGACCGCGGTCAGGAACATCAGCAGCACCGGTTCGCCCCGCAGCGTGCCGGCAAGAAAGATCAGTACACAGATCGCCAGCACCACCAGCGCCAGACAGTGGCCGAAGCGGGTCAGCCGCTGCTGCAGCGGGGTCTTGACGCGGTGTTCGCTGCGCAGCAGACCGGCAATGCGGCCGATTTCGGTATGCATGCCGGTGGCGACCACGATGCCCCTTCCCCTGCCGCGCCCCACCAGGCTGCTCTTGTACAGCAGGTTGCGACGGTCGCCCGGCGGCAGCGAGGCATCGGCCAGCGCTTCGGTGGTCTTGGACACCGCCTGGGACTCCCCGGTCAGGGCCGACTCGTCCGCCTCCAGCGCCTCGGTTTCTATCAGGCGCAGATCCGCCGGTACCAGATTGCCGGCTTCCACCAGCACCAGATCCCCCGGCACCAGTGTCGTCGCATCGACCGACTGCACCCGGCCATCACGCAACACCCGGGCCTCCGGTGAGGCCATCCTGCGCAGCACCGCCAGCGCGCGCTCGGCACGGTACTCCTGAACGGCGCCGATCACGCCATTGAGCAACACGATGACGAGAATCGCGATCGCATCCTGCGGCTCTCCGACGAGGCCCGATATCAGGGCCGCGGCCAGCAGCACCAGGATCATCAGATCGCTGAACTGATGCAGAAAGATCAACAGTGGCGAGTGACGCCGCCCCGCGGCAATGCGGTTGGGCCCGGCGCTGTCGAGCCTGCGCCGGGCCTCGTCCGCCGCCAGCCCTTCGGGTCCGGCACCCAGATGGTCGAGGGTTTCGTCTATGCTCAGGCAATGCCACCCGCGGGGAGGCTTTGGTGACATCTCAACCTCCGAGCAGCATAATCAGGCCCGCGGTGACCAGGGCCACCAGCAGTGCCTGCAGGCCACTGCGCCACAACGAAATGCCGGCGATCCGCCCCAGAAATACGCCGAGGAGAAAGATCAGCACAAAGGCCACCGACAGCGACGCAATCAGCGGCGACAGGGCCCGGGGCAACAGACCCGCCTCGGCCAGCCAGAGCGGGCCGATGATCAACAGCGACAGCAGCAGCGGTGCGGCACCGTTGACCAGGGCGACCAGCAGCGGTACCCAGCGCGCCGCCTGGCCATGGGCGCTGTGTTCGAGACTTTTGACCATCGCCTGTTCCAGTTCGCCAAGGGCCTTCTGGCGTTCGGCGGTTTCACTGATATAGGCACTGCTGACACCGCTCACGCCGAGCGCGATCGATGCGCCGAGACAGGCGCCAATGACCACCGGTAGCGGTGCCGGCTCACTGACCGAAAAACCCAGGATCAGGCCCAGCATGGTCAGAGCGCCGTCGAAGCCGTTGACGACGAAGTAACGGCGCATGATGCCGTGGGAGTGGCTGATCCGCAGCAGAAAACCGATCTGCCGTAACCTGTTCAACCGCATCTACTCCGACTGCGGCCCGGCTTGCGAGCCCTCGACATCGACCTCGTCGATGCTGTGCAGGGAAGCGCCGAGATCCCGGATCACCTGATGGATGGAGTCGAAATCGAGCGACGGGCCGGTGATTTCGATCGTCAGCGATTCGGTGTTCTTGTCCATCTCGACCACCCGTACCCGGACACCGTAGGCACCGATGTCAGACAGTGCCCGGGCCAGCTCCAGTATGTTCGGGTCGTGGGGCTTGAGTACATCCAGCAACACCCTCGTCAAAACCGCCATCTCCACTCCTTGCCATGCCGATATCCTGGTTAAGGATAGGCCCGGCGGTGAAGAGGTGCCGCGGATTTGTCGCCCCCCCTTGATCTGCATCAGCGGTTGGTGACGGACGGGCAGCTCAGGACCCGGGGCTTTCGCCCTGAGGCTTGCGATTTGCGGCTTTCTGGGCAGCGGGCACGCTGGCGACGCCGGCCGTCAGCGTGAAGCGCATCGCCTCCTCCATGCTCATGTCGATCGGGCGCACGGCGCTGCGCGGCATCAGCACCGCATACCCGCCGATCATGTAACTCAGCGGCAGGTACACCAGCACACTGTCGTCGGCCCGAAAGCCCTCCGGCATCCTGTCCGGCAGCGCCTGGGTGACGAAACCGATCACCTGCATGCCGCTGTCACCGAAGGTGACCGCCACCACCTGTTCGAACTCCTTGTGCGCATCGGGAGAGAAATAGTTGAAAAAATCCCGGATCGCGCGGTAAATCGACTTGATCAGCGGCATCCGGTAAAGCAGGTCTTCCGCCATCGCAAACAGCCGCTGCACCACATAGGCATGCATCAGCACGCCGATGACGAAGATCAGCAACAGTGCCGCGACCAGCCCCATACCCGGCAGATAGAGGAACTCGGGCAGAATCATCCGCATCAGCCCGCCGAGTACCAGTTCGACCGATACCAGCAGCCAGTAAACCAGATAGAGCGTCAGCACCACCGGCAGGATCGTCACGAGCCCGGTCAGAATGTTGCGGCTCAGGAACTTCAGCATGGCATCCTCTCTTTTGGCCAAGGCGTTATCAAGAATAGCCGCTGTCACCGCCGCCCGGACAGCGCTCAGGCAGAGGCCCGGGCCAGCAGCGCCACCGGCGATACCCGAGACCGCCGTTGCCATGCACCAGGCCCATCCGCTCCGGCCCCTCCAGCAGCCGGTGATGCATGCTGATCAACGCGTTCAGGGCCGGATTGTTCCAGGCGCCGCGGGCGAGGTTCATGCCACCGGTAATGGTGATGCTGTGCCGTGCGAGAAACGCCGGTATCTCGTCCAGCAGGTCGACCAGTCCGCTGGCGAGCAGAAATGCCATCGGCACGACCGGATAGCAGGTGTAGGCCTCGAGCAGCGCCTCGCCGGCGCGAAAGTGCGCGGCGAAGTCGATGCCGGCCTGTTCGCAGCCATCGCGATAGGCCTGGCGCAAGTGGTCGTAGCCGGCGATCTGCTGCAGATAGTCGGGACCGTCGCCATCGAGCCGCGCCAGCCCCACCCCGGGAATGTCGATGCACTGTTGGGCCGGGACTTCGAGCCTGCGGGCCAGCGACTCGCTGCAGACCAGCAGACGGCCGGAAAAGTCGACCAGCGGATTGGCACAGTCGACGCCACGAAACAGCGAGGTCAGCGGCCGGTGCCAGCGCTCGTCGGGCAACAGATCGGGGAGTAGTCATCCGCCAGGGCGTGACGGTAACTCAGCTTATAGTTGTCGAACAGCGCCCGGGCGATCTGGCGGAACTGCTGCTCGTCGCCCCGGTGGCGTTTGAGAAAATCGCCGGCCAGGTCATTGTAGGCCAGGGTCAGCGGGTAATGCTCGCCATAGACTGCCATCAGCCGCAGGCGCTCGTCACGCCCGTAGTCGCTCTTGATCAGGTCCTCGCCGCGGATCACCACCGCCTCGATGCCCTCCCCGATCAGGCTCCGGGCGCGGGCAAGCGCCTCGATCGGGGCGCAACCGCTGCGAAAATGATCCTCCGGCTCGGGGCTGTGCCAGTCGGCACTGAGCGGCTCGATCACAAGCTCATGGATGCGAATACCCAGCCGCGCTATACGGGATTCGAGGTCGTGACAGTGCTGCTGGCAACCGACAGCATCGACGGTCCTGGCGGCGGCGACGATCAGGGCACGGGACATGGCTTGAACTCCTGGCGAAACAGAGGCAGCCAGCGTATCAGGGATTACCCTTAATGCCATCCCCTGACAGCGATTCGTGGCGAAAAGGGACCGCGAGGCCGCAAAAAATCAGCGCATCCCAGGCACCTCGTACAACTCCAGCGGCAGGCCGTCGGGATCCTGGAAGAAACAGAAACGGCGGCCGGTGTACTCGTCGATGCGAACAGGCTCCAAGCCGACATCGAGGGATTCCAGATAGGCCACCCAGCGAGCGAGGTCCCCGACCGCGAAAGCCAGATGCCGCAGCCCCTGCGCCTCCGGATAGCTCGGGCGCGGCGGTGCGCCCGGAAAGCTGAACAGCTCGAGCTGAGCCCCGTCGGGCAACGCCAGATCGAGCTTCCAGGACTCGCGGTCGGCGCGATAGTGCTCGGCGATGATGCGCAGCCCCAGCCGCTCGACATAGAAGTCACGGGAGCGGGCATAATCGGAGCAGATCAGGGCGACGTGATGAAATCCGGCCAGCGCCGGCCTGCCATTGTTGTCCATGTGTCAATCTCAGCTCAGGTGCTGGAACAGGTTTGCGAGCCCCCGCTGCAGCCAGGTGAAAAAAGTGCCGGCCGGCACGCCCGCTTCCCGGATATCGTCGAACTGCGGCAGCCAGCCCCGCTGGCCGGTGCCATCCAGAAAAGGCCGGCACAGCCCAGCAACAACAGCAGTGACGGCAGCGGCTGTCCCCAGTCGGTCAGCTTCAGCGCCGAACCGAAAGAGCGCTTGATACGCATCCCCGACAGATCGACACTGTAGAGTTCGTCGAGAAGCAGATGCAGGGTCGCGCCGGCAAAGACGAAGCCGCCGACGCCCCAGGCCACGCGCGCCTCGAGTCCGAACAGCCCATACCCGAGCCAGAGCGCCGCTGCGGCGAACAGCAGGTTGGCCAGCAGGCTGTGCAGCAGGCCGCGGTGCACGGTGTACTGGGCGAACAGCCACATCAGGGGATAGCGCACCGCCAGGAATCCCAGCGCCGACAGCCCCAGCACCTGCCAGAGCGGCAGTGTCGTCATCCAGTGCATCAGCACCAGACCCGCCACCAGGGCTCCGAACAGCCGGAATACCAGCCTGATCGCAATCGACTCGTCGGCATCGATATCGGGCAGCAGCCCGCCGAGGGTACCGGCCAGACAGTAGAGCAGGGCTTCGCGCAGCTCCGCCAGCCCCGTCACCAGCGCGGCCACGGACAGGCCTGCGCTGATCACGGCGGCCGTAACGGTATGGGTTTTGAAATCTGCCATGAAAGGTGGCCCTAACGTCCTGCAGGGATGGAGCATTCTACCTTAACGGTCGCGCCTGTATCAGGGCTGAAGGCGGCCGTCGCCTTTTGGCCTGCCATCGTCGTGGACAGGCAGTCAAATTAATTACCCTTTTGTCCTCAAGGGTTTGCATTGCACCGCGTTCTGCTTTATACCAAGGCTGCATTGACACCAGCCAGGAATGCTCGAGTGAACGCATACAATAACAACATCGGACTGCCTGACCAGGAAGGCGTCTACATCATCGTCACGGATATCAAGGGTCATGTCCGCTATGCCAGCGACGATTTCATCGGCCTCTCGGGCTACCCGCCGGACGAACTGATCGGCCACAACATCTCGCTGCTGCGGGATCCGGACATGCCCCCGGGCCCTACAAGGACCTCTGGACAACGATACTCGCCGGAAAACCCTGGATGGGCATGTTGCGCAACCGCAACCGTTCGGGCAAAGCCTTCTGGGTCGACACCTATATCATTCCGATTTTCGCCAATGGCGAACTGGTGGAATTCCAGTGCATCTACCGCTCGCCGAGTATCGAGATGGTACGACGGGCCGAACGGATCTACGAGCTGCGCAAGCTGGGCAAGGAACCTCCGGAACTTCGCTTTCCCGCCGTTCCGGTCAGCTGGCGCAGCCTGGGCACGACGCTGATTGCCCTCGCACCGGCGGCGGCCGCGGCGCTGATCCCGATGGCAATGCCGGCCAAAATCGCCCTTGTCGGCCTGTCACTGCTGCTGGCCGCCGGCGGAAGCTGGCTGCTGACCCGGCAACTGACCCGCCAGATCCGCGACAGCCGCCGCTTTGTCAGCCACCGCCTCAAGCAACTGATCTATACCGGCACCAGCGACGATATCGGCCAGCTGGAGCTGGCGCAGCGGCTGCTGCAGTCCCAGCTCAGCGCCATCCTGCGCCGCATTCAGGACACCTCGGGCGCGGTGCGCCGCAGCTCCGCGGATTCAACCCGTGTGATGCAGGAAACCAGCGGCGAGATCGAACGGCAGCAGGACTCCCTGACGCAACTGGCCACCGCCATGGAGCAGTTCGCCAGCACTACCGAGTCGGTCGCTCGCACCACCACCGAAGCCCTCGACCAGGTGGATTCGGTTCAGCAGGATGCGAGGACGGGCAGCCAGATCGTCGGCCGTGCCATCGACAGCATGCAGCAACTGGACAGCGCCATGGAGCGGATAAACGGCAATGTCGACTCCCTCACGCAACGCAGCGACAGCATCGGCCGGGTGATCGAGGTGATCAAGGATATCGCCGAGCAGACGAACCTGCTGGCGCTCAATGCCGCGATCGAGGCGGCACGGGCCGGTGAGAACGGCCGCGGCTTTGCCGTGGTCGCCGACGAGGTGCGCAAGCTCGCCCAGCGCACCCAGGCCTCGACCAGCGAGATCAACGAGATGATCGGCGCGCTCCAGCAGGAGACCGGCCTGATTGCAGGTTCCATGCAGCAGGGGCGGGAACTGAGCAGCCAAAGCGTCGGCAATATTCAGGCAGCCGGCGACAGCCTCCAGGGCATCCTGCAGGCCGTCGATGCGCTCAAGGGCATGGCGACCCAGATCGCCACCGCGGCCGAAGAGCAGAATGCGGTGACCGGCGATATCAACGCCCAGATTCGCGCCATCAGCCAGGCCGCCGAAAGCGTGGTCCACAAGGCCGGCCGCACGCTGGCACTGAACCGCGATGCCGAGGACCTGGCCGACCGCCAGAGCCGGATGGTCGAGCGGGTGCTGGCGAACTGAACGCCCTCTTTCGGCGCCGCCCTGGCGGCGCCGAAAGAGTCGCCAAATACAGACAACTCCGCAAAGAGTTGCGGTAAATCATTGATTATTCGAAAACATAGCAGTCGCATTATAACGACAGACAACATCTCGTCCGCGCCTAGACCTTCGACCGGTTTTTTCTTTTGTTATCCTGCAGTTACGCATGGATCTGCGCTGTTCGCTGAGCCGGTGCCCCTGACCGGGTGCTCAGGGTTCGAACGACCGGCGCCGTCTCCCGCAGTGACAAACCGGCACAGAAACAGCAGATAAAATCCCCGTCAATCAACCGCTTACGCGCTTATCCTCAGATCACCAACGGCAATTTCCCAAGGTTTTGGAACTGACTGGTACGGTTTTCGCTGGTCCTTCTTTGAGTACCCGAAGCACTGTGCCGACTGTTCGAGCCGGCGACAGAGCAAAGCAACGAGGAGACTGCAATGAAAGTTCCATTCAAGACAACACTGCTGGCGGCTGCACTGACCTCTCTGGTCGCAGTGCCCGTCTGGGCTGCCGGGGACGAGGAAACGACGATGCCGGCCACCGGTACCGAACAGATGCAGCAGGACCCGGCCGGTTTCGGCACTCCCGCCCCCGTCCCGCAGGACGAAAGCCTCCGCACCGAAGATCCGCAGCAGATGGGAACCGACGATCCGCAAACGGCGTCGACGGACGCCCCCTGCAAAAGCTGACGCCGCAGGAGCTGAAGAAGATGGAAGTGGTCGATCCGCTCGGTGAGAAGGTCGGCAAGATCGAGACGGTCGTGCGCAGCAAGACGGACTCGGATATCCAAGCCGTGGTCTCGTCGGGCGGCGTGCTGGGTATCGGCGACCACAAAGTCGCGGTGCCGATCGACAAGCTGGAGCTCAGCGGCGACAAGGTCGAGATCAGCGCGACGGAAGAGGAGCTGCAACAGCAGGAGGCATACGCTCCGGAGTCCTTCGTAGAACTTGAGCCGGCGGACAGGCCCCTCAGCGAGTTCTCCGCATTCGAACCGGTGCCCGAAGAAGAGGTGCCGATCGAAGAGGCGCCAATGTCGCAACCGCAGGAGCCGATCCCCGAGCCCGATCAGCCGATGACTCAACCGCCTGAAGGGTCCGGCGGCACCTATTGATCGGTTGTATCTGCAAGGCCGACACAAGCAAAGGCCCGGCCGGCGGGGTTGCTCCCCGCAGTCCGGGCGGGAGGTTCAATCCGATGAAAACCGTACTGGGTCCGGCCATCGCCATTCTCTGCAGCGTCATGATGCTGCAGGGCTGTGGCTTTGTGGCCGGTGCCGCCGTCGGAGGCACCGCCGGCTATATGATGAAAGACAAGGGTTACGAGGTGCGCAGCCCGATCACCGACGACAACGCCGAAGGCTATCATCTGCGCTCACCTGTGGCCAAAGAAAACCAGAGACCGTAACAGAGGACGAAGTCGACCCGGCTTCGATCCTGCCGGGCCGCCTATTGCCGGTCAGGACTCGGCAATCTCGGCCCTGCCGGCACAATGACTGAGCACGAGGCGGGGAGGATCCATCGAAAAGATGAAGGGCGAGGCCTGCTTCAGGGCACTGAGTCCGAGAATCGCGCGGGTACCGCCCGGAAAGACCGCCGCCTCGACATCCCGTAGCCAGCAGTTGCCGCCGATATTGACCCGGCTGATCGAATAGAGCGGCACCGACAGTTCGTCCCCGTTCGCCAGCCGCCCGCGCACCTGGCTGAGATAGCGAACCCCGCCCTGCCGCTTCAGCTCGCTCAGCATTTCTTCGTTGATCGTCATGTAGCCGGAGCCGGTATCGACCATCAGGTCGACGGCCCCCAGGCCCCCGATCGCGCCCTGCACATAAAAGGTCGCGGCATCCCTGCTGAGCATATCGACGTGCGTATCGAACTCTTCGGCGCCAACGGCGGGAGCCATGCCAGCCGCCAGCAGCGCCAGTGCTTTCCAAAACATCAGGATCCTCTCAAGGGTACAGTACGACCAAGGTACACAACTGGTGGCTATACCACCAGCACATTGATCAAAAGTCAACCAGCCATCGCTCAAACCCGGGCCGCATTGCAGCCATTCGGATTACAAATATTTCAAAGCCCGCACCGGGCGTTCATCTGCGGTTTTTATTCGGATGGTGCAATCGATGCTGAAATCCTTCAAGGCCTGCAGCCGGCGGCGCTCTGCGCACCGCTCGAAAAAGACAAGAGGCAAGGCAACCATGAACAACAAATCGCCGATGGTTTTCCGGGACATGATAGTCCCCTTCATCCTGCTGACCACCTGCTTCGCCGCCTGGGGCGTCGCGGCCAACATGACCGACCCGCTGGTCAAGGTGTTCAGCAAGATCTTCACGATGAGCGCGCTGCAATCCGCGCTGGTTCAATTCGCCTACTATGGCGCCTACTTCTGCCTGGCACTGCCGGCGGCCTTCATCAACCGCCGCTTTTCCTACAAGACCGGCGTGCTGGTCGGCCTCGGCTTCGCCGCAGGCGGCGCCTTTCTGTTCTATCCGGCCAGCCAGTCGATGAGCTACGGCTATTTTCTCGCCGCGCTTTTCGTGCTGGCAGCCGGTCTGTCCATCCTTGAAACCTCGGCAAATCCGTTCGTGATCGCCATGGGGCCGGTCGACAATGCCACGCGCCGTCTGAACCTGGCCCAGGCTTTCAATCCGGTGGGCTGCAATATCGGCGTCTTCCTCGGTGCAGCGCTGATCCTGACCCAGCTCAACCCGGCCACCGCCGAACAGCGAGCAGCGATGCCGGCACAGCAGCTGCAGGCCATCCAGACCGCCGAACTCGATGCCGTCATGGTGCCCTATGTCGGCATGGCCTTTGTACTGGTGCTGATCTGGATCGCAATCGCCCTGCTGCGTATCCGCCCGGCTCGCGAAAAGGTGGTCGCCCATAGCCGCGATGTCCATTTCGGCGCCACCCTGGGCCGCCTGATGCGCAACCGCCACTACCGTTTCGGCGTCATCGCGCAGTTCTTTAACGTCGGCGCCCAGACCTGCGTCTGGACCTTCACCATCCAGTACGTGATGGACGCGCTCTCGGTCAACGAAGCCCGTGCCGGCGACTACCTGCAGTACAGCCTGATCCTGTTCCTGATCGCACGCTTCGCCATGACCTGGCTGATGGGCTATGTCCGCGCCTCGAAACTGCTGGCCGGCCTGTCATTCCTGGCCGCGGCTCTGTGCCTGTACATGACCGCCAGCCCGGATATCACCGGTGTCTGGGCCCTGGTCGCCATCTCCGGCTGCCTGTCGCTGATGTTCCCGACCATCTATGGCATTGCCCTGCAGGGACTGGGCGAAGACACCAAGTTCGGCGCCGCCGGCCTCGTCATGGCGATCCTCGGCGGGGCGATCATGCCGCTGTTCCAGGGCGCCATGATCGATGCCTGGGTGCCACCCTGTCCTTCGTCGTGCCGGCCGCCTGCTTCCTGGTCGTGGCCCGCTACGGCCTGTTCGACCTCCAGTCGGAGCGCCAGGCCCACGCCACCGCTTGCCCGGCGAAAGCATAAGATTGATATGATGAGCTTCGCCGGCAAAAGCTCCTGCACAATGCCGGCATGCCCGCGGGGCGGCCTCCCGACCTCCCTGGCGTTCGCTGCGCTCAGCGCCATCCTACGGCCGATGCGGATCACCTCGCACGGATTGTAGGTTGGAATGAGCAACGAAGTTGCGAATTCCGACGTCGTCCGCGAATTCGAATCCCGGAATTCGCCCGCGGGCTCATTCCAGGCTACGGGCTGCCCTGCCAGTACTCCGAGGGTGGATCCGGCGCTGCGGCCTCGATCCACCCTACCCGTCCGCTCATCCCGTTCCAGGGTCGACATCAGCCCCCATGCGCCCGCCGCGGCCGTCGACCCGCAGCAACAGCAGGCCCCCGCCACCAGCAGGATCACCACCGACAGAATGCCGTATCGCGAACTGCCGGTCAGCAATGCCACCCAGCCTACCAGCATCGGCCCGATCACCGCCGCGAACTTGCCGAGCATGTTGTAGAAGCCGAAGAACTCCCCGGCGCATTCCGGCGGAATCAGTCGGCTGTAGAAGGAACGGCTCAGCGCCTGGATCCCGCCCTGCACCAGGCCGACGACGATCGCCAGCACATAGAACTCGGTGACCGAATCCATGTAGAAGGCGTAGAAGGTCACGCCGATATAGACGCCGATGGCGATCAGAATGCCACACTTCGCCCCCAGCCGGGTGCCCAGGTAACCGTACAGCAGTGCCGCGGGAAAACCGACGAACTGAGTGATCAGCAGGGCCACGATCAGGCTGTCGGTATCGAAGCCCAGCGCCACGCCGTAATCCACCGCCATGCGGATGATGGTGTCGACCGCGTCGATATAGAGCCAGTAGGCCAGCAGGAACCAGAACACCTGGCGCAGCCGGCGGATATGACGCAGCGTTTCGCGCAGTTGCCTGAACCCCGCCCGGACGGCGCCCCAGCCGGAACGGGGGTTAACGACCGGCGGCTCCTCGACCAGCCAGAACAGCGGCAGCGAGAACAGCAGCCACCAGACTGCGACCATCACGAAAGACAGCTGCACCGCCTGGGCCTTGTCGGCCAGGCCGAAGAACTTTGGCTGCAGCGTCATCCAGACGTTGACGGAAAACAGCAGCCCGCCTCCGAGATAGCCCAGGGCATACCCCAGCGCCGAGACCCGGTCGCGGTCCCGGTCCGGACAGATGCCGACGATCAGCGCGTCGTAGAAGACGATGCTGCCGGAAAAGCCGACGATGCCGCAGGCGAACAGCGCCGCTGCCAGCAACCACTGCCCTTCTGCAACCCAGTTCAGACTGCCGGTCATCAGGATGCCGAGAAAGGCAAAAAAGATCAGCAGCCGCTTGCGCACACCACCCCGGTCGCCGATGGCGCCAAGCACCGGCGCCAGCACCACCACCAGCAGGCTGGCCAGGCCATTGGCCATGCCCAGATGAAAGGTGCTCTGGGTCGCCGGCAGCCCCTGACTCCAGTACTGCTTGAAGAAGATGGGAAAGAATCCGGCCATCACCGTGGTGGCAAAGGCGGAGTTGGCCCAGTCGTACAGGGCCCAGGCCCAGATTCTGCGTTTGTCGGTGTCCATCTCGATGCGATCGCTCCTCCACTGTCGCCGTCATTCTGGGCAATCACGGCAGGTGACGCCAGCTTTTTACCGCCGCCGGCAACGGCTCTCGCCCCTGCCGGCGAAGGGCTACACTGTAGGCACTGAAGTCAGGAACACCCGGCAGCCAGGCGCTACCGTACCGAAACGGACCCGGAGGGAAAGTTGTATGTACCAGTCAGACAGAAGCCATACCCCGCAAGTGAACACGGCCATGGGACTGCCAGCCTGGCGAGCACTGCCGCTCATGCTGTGCTTGGCCGCCGCCACGCTGATTGCCGGCTGCAGCTTCAATCAGAACTACTCGTCGGCTCAGCACAACGATATTTCACTGCGAAATGATGCCCTGAGCCACCAGGGCATGGCCTTTATCAGCCCGTCGACCATCACCGGGCAGGAAGAGGACAAGCAGGTACTGGCATTCGTGTTCGCCAAGACGCTGGCGGAAAAGCGTCCCGATATCCGCGTCGTCGATCTGCCCCAGACCCTGGGTGCAATCAACCGCGCGGGGCTGGCTTCCGAGTACAACCGGATGTTCGAGGACTACCGCGAGACCGGTATCTTCAACCGCACTTCGCTGAAAAAGATCGGTGAGGCCGCCAATGCCCGCTACCTGGTACAGCTCAACCTGGCCAACTTCCGCCAGGAATCGCGCGGACGCTTCAGCATGCTGGGCTTCCGGGTCTATCAGACCACCCACGCCAATATCCGCCTGTTCGTGCAGATATGGGACAGCCATGACGGCAGCATTGCATGGGAAGGCGTCGAGGAACTGAACCTTGCCGAGGAAACCGGCCGTGAAAAGACCATTACCTTCACGTCCGTCGTCGAGGAGTCGGCGCGCAATCTGGTCAGGCTGCTGCCCGGTCCGGACAGCAACGGCAGGGCCTATTCGGAGTCGGTCCGGACGGATCCGATTCCGATCGCCAAGCAGTAAGTTATCCTTCCGACGACTGTGCCCAGAGGTTGATGCCGCCGTCGGTGGCGTAACGGTCGATCTCGGCCAGTTCCTCAGGCGTGAAATCGGGCCGCTCCAGCGCCCTGACGCTGTCGGTCACCTGCTCCGGCCGGCTGGCACCGATCAGTGCGGAGGTCACCCGGCCGCCACGCAGTACCCAGGCGATCGCCATCTGGGCCAGTGACTGGCCGCGTTGACGGGCGATCTCGTTCAGCGCCCGGATCCGCCCGAGATTTTCACCGGTCAGAAAAGCCGGCCGCAGCGAATCCTCGCGGGCGGCCCGGCTGCCCACCGGCACGCCACCCAGATACTTGTCGGTCAGCATGCCCTGGGCCAGCGGCGAAAAGACGATGGAACCGCAACCCAGTTCGTCAAGGGTCTCGAGCAGGCCGTCGTCCTCGATCCAGCGATTGAGCATCGAATAGCTCGGCTGATGAATCAGGCAGGGGGTCCCCAACTCCCTGAGGATCGCCACGGCTTCATAGCTGCGGGCCGAGTTGTAGGACGAAATGCCGACATAGAGCGCCTTGCCCTGGCGCACCGCGCTGTCGAGCGCCCCCATCGTCTCTTCCAACGGCGTCTCGGGGTCGAAGCGGTGCGAATAGAAGATATCGACATAGTCGGTACCGAGACGCCTGAGGCTCTGATCGAGACTGGCGAGCAGCGACTTGCGGCTACCCCATTCGCCGTAGGGGCCGGGCCACATCCGGTAGCCGGCCTTGGTCGAGATAATCATCTCGTCACGATGGCCGGCAAAATCGGTCCGCAGCAGCTGTCCGAAAAAGCTTTCCGCCGAGCCCGGCGGCGGACCGTAGTTGTTCGCCAGATCGAAATGAGTGATCCCCAGATCGAAGGCGGTGCGACAGATATCCCGCGCCCGATCGACGGGCGCATCCTCGCCGAAGTTCTGCCACAGCCCCAGCGACAGGGCCGGCAGTTTCAGGCCGCTGCGCCCGCAGCGGTTGTAGTGCATCCGTTCGTAGCGGTTCTCGTCGGCCTGGTAGGGCATCGTTTCTCCTCGGGTCTGGGAACACTTCAGTGCCGGCTTTCGGCCATTGTCGGGTTTCGGCCCTGCGGGCCTCTACCCGACCTACATTATATTTAACCCCGATCCAGGCGCTCCTCGGTCTCGGGATCGAAGAACACCGCCTTGCTCATGTCGAACATCAGGGGCACTACCTGTCCGACCGGCGTGCTGTAGCCCGGGTTGATGCGGCAGTTGGTCTCGACACCGTTGATTTCGGTGACCAGCATGGTGTCCGCACCGGTCGGCTCGGTCACCAGCACCTGCATCGGTACCTGGCGCACCAGCGCCTCGCCGGCCTTGTGGGGCACCGGATCGGTGATCATCTCCGGGCGGATCCCCAGCACCACTTCCCTGCCGGTATGGCCACTGAGGCGCTCCGCATTGGGCACCGGCAGCCAGGCCGGATTGCCCTGCCCGTCCCGAATCTCGACACCGAGTCCGCTGTCGCCCGCCACCAGGCGACAGCGCACGAAGTTCATCGCCGGCGAGCCCATGAAGCCGGCAACGAACTGGTTGGCCGGGTCGTCGTAGATCTCCTGCGGGGTCCCCAGCTGCAGCAGTTCGCCAGCGCGCATCACCGCGATGCGGTCGGCCAGCGTCATCGCCTCGATCTGGTCGTGGGTGACATAGACGATGGTGGTGCCCAGACGCTGGTGCAGTTTCTTGATCTCGGTGCGCATCTCGACCCGCAGCTTGGCGTCGAGATTCGACAACGGTTCGTCGAACAGATAGAGCTTGGGCCGGCGTGCCAGCGCCCGCCCCATGGCGACGCGCTGACGCTGACCGCCGGAAAGCTGGCCCGGCTTGCGGTCGAGCAGGTGCTCGATCTGCAGGAGACTGGCGACCCGCTGCACTTCCGCTGCGCGCTCGGCCTTGGGTACCTTGCGGATCTCGAGGCCGAAGGCGATGTTCTCGCGCACCGACATGTTCGGATAAAGCGCATAGGACTGGAACACCATGGCGATGTCGCGGTCCTTGGGCGCCGCCGTGGTCACATCGGCATCACCGATCAGAATGCGGCCGCCGGTCACATCCTCGAGCCCGGCGATGCTGTTCATCAGCGTCGACTTGCCGCAGCCCGATGGCCCCACCAGGATCAGGAACTCGCCCTTGTTGATGGCGATATTGATGCCCTTTAGCACCTCGGTCTGGCCGTAGGTCTTGATGACATTGTCGATAGTCAGGTTAGCCATTTTCATACACCTCTTATTGTTCTCTCAGCCCTTGACGGCACCGGCGGTCAGACCGCGGACGAAATATTTGCCGGCCAGCACATAGACCACCAGCGTCGGCAGCGCCGCCATCAGCGCCGCGGCCATGTCGACGTTGTATTCCTTGCCGCCGAAGCTGGTATTGACCAGGTTGTTCAGCGCCACCGTCACCGGCTGGGTATCGCCGCCGGAGAACACCACGCCGAACAGGAAATCGTTCCAGATCTGGGTGAACTGCCAGATCACGCAGACCACGATGATCGGCGTCGACAGCGGCAGCACGATGCGGCGGAAAATGAAGAAGAAGCCGGCGCCATCGAGACGTGCCGCCGCGATCAGCTCCTCGGCAGCCCAATGTAGAAATTGCGGAAGAACAGCGTGGTGAAGGCGATGCCGTAGGTGACGTGCACCGCCACCAGGCCGGTGGTGGTGTTGGCCAGACCGAAGGTCGCCAGCATGCGCGCCATCGGCAGCAGGATCACCTGGAACGGGATGAAGCAGCCCACCAGCATGGCGCCGAACAGCAGCTCGCTGCCGCGAAAGCGCCACATCGACAGCACATAACCGTTGAGGGCGCCGATCAGTGTCGAGATCGCCACCGCCGGGATCACGATCCGGAAGGAGTTGGCGAAGTACGGCGCGATCCCCTCGCAGGTACTGCCGGTGCAGGCGCCGTTCCAGGCCTTGCTCCAGGCGTCGAAATTGAGGCTGCCCGGCAGCGAGAACAGCGTGCCGCTGCGGATCTCCTCGACATCCTTGAGCGAAGTCAGCAGCATCACCCAGAGCGGCATCAGATAGACCAGCGCGGCAACGCCGAGAATCCCATAGAGGCCGTAGCGCAGCAGGCGCTGATTAAGAGTCTGTTGTACCTTAACCATGTTTCTTACCCCGCAGCTCCGAATACTCCGAGTGTGGTTGCGGCACCAGGATCGCCAGCACGCCGCCGAGCATCACGAAGCCACTGGCCGCGCCGGGGCTCTTCTGGCCGCACGCAATGGCATAGAGGCCCGTGTGTTGCGACTTAACCATGTTTCTTACCCCGCAGCTCCGAATAGAGATAGGGCACCAGGATCGCCAGCACGCCACCGAGCATCACCATGGCACTGGCCGCACCGAGGCCCATCTGGCCGCGGGTGAAGGCATGCTGGTACATGAAGGTCGCCGGCAGGTCCGACGCATAGCCCGGGCCGCCTCCGGTCAGCGCCATCACCAGGTCGAAGCTCTTGATGGCGATATGGGACAGGATCACGAAGGCGCTGAAGAACACCGGCTTCAGGCTCGGCAGTATGATGCGGCGATAGATCTTCGGCATCGAGGCACCGTCGAGCTGGGCGGCCTTGACCATGTCCTGGTCGACACCTCGAAGACCTGCAAGAAACATCGCCATGACGAACCCGGAGGACTGCCAGACGGCGGCGATCACCAGGCAATAAACGACCATGTCGGGATTGACCAGCCAGTCGAAGCTGAAGCTCTCGAACCCCCAGTCGTGCAGCGTTTTCTCGAGGCCCAGGCCCGGATTCAGCAGCCATTTCCAGGCGGTACCGGTGACGATGAAGGAGATCGCCATCGGATAGAGGTAGATGGTGCGCAACGCGCCCTCGGCGCGAATCTTCTGATCCAGCAGGATGGCCATCAGGACGCCGATCACCAGGCAGACCAGGATAAAAAGCCCGCCGAAGATAATCAGATTCTCGACCGCGACACTCCAGCGCTCGTTGGCGAACAGTTTGCCGTACTGTTCGGTGCCGATGAACTTCCATACCGGCAGGATACGGGAGTTGGTCAACGACAGCAGGCCGGTCCAGATCATGTAGCCGTAGACGGCGACCAGGGTAATGACGACCGTAGGTGCCAGTACGATTTTCGGCAGCCAGTCGGCGAGCCGGTCCGGCAGCCGGCGTGCAACGGGCCGCGCCGCCCCTGTTGCGGGCAGCGATACAGATTGTTCAGTCATGACGGATTACCGTTGAGAGGATTGTCGGCGGACAGGTACTGCCCGCGAATGACTGCGCGACCGGACGCCGCGCAGCCCCCACACCTTTGAAGGCGCCCCTTAAAGGCTGGCGTTGACCGCGCGGGCCAGCTTCTCGACCGCGTCTTCGGCGCTCATGTCGCTGGAATTGAAGTAGTTGGTCACGACGTCGTAGATCGCGCCCTGCACGCGGGAGGTGGTCGACAGGCCGTGGGCCATGCTCGGCACCAGGCTGTCGTGCTCGGCGCTGGCGACAAAGGCATCCATGGAGTCATGGGCACAGCTGTCGAAGGGCGTCCGGTCCATGCCCTGACGGGCCGGAATAGAGCCCTTGTTGAGGTTGAAGGTTTCCTGGAATTTCGGCTCCATCACCAGGCGTGCGAGGTCCTGCTGTGCCGCCTCGCGGCTCTCCTCGCTCTGCCGGAACATTGCCAGGCTGTCGATGTTGAAGGTGAACATGTCGGCGGTACCCGGCGCCGGCAGGCAGACATAGTCGGTGCCGGGCTTCTTGCCGGCAGCGGTGAACTCGCCCTTGGCCCAGTCGCCCATGATCTGCATCGCTGCCTCGCCGTTGATCACCATCGAGGTGGCGACGTTCCAGTCACGGCCGCTGGCGTCGCTGTCGATCAGGTCGCGCATCTGCCGGAAGGTGTTGAACACCTTGACCATGGTGTCGCCCCTGAGCGTCGCCTCGTCATGTTCGACGAACGCCTTGCGGTAGAAATCGGCGCCCTCGGCCAGCGCGATCGCCTCGAACAGCGTCGCGTCCTGCCAGGCCTGACCACCGTGGGCCAGCGGCACGAAGCCGGCCTCCTTCAGTTTCGGCGCCACCTGGATCATCTGCTCCCAGCTGGTCGGAATCTCGACGTTGGCCTTTCTGAACACCTCGGGATTGGCCCAGAGCCAGTTCACCCGGTGCACATTGACCGGTACGGCGACATAGTGACCGTCGTACTTCATCACATCGCTGACCACCGCCGGCAGCAGCGAGTCCCACTGACCGGATTCGGCCACTTCATCGAGCGGCGACAGGAAGCCGAGCTCCCCCACTCCTGGATATCCAGACCCTTGATCTGGGCCGCCGACGGCGGGTTGCCGGAAATGGCGCGGGACTTGAGCACCGTCATCGCGGATTCACCGCCGCCGCCAGCCACGGCAAAATCCTTCCAGGCATGACCGGCGTCTTCCATTTCCTTTTTGAGTACATTGATGGCGGCCGCTTCCCCGCCGGACGTCCACCAGTGCAGGACTTCGACTTCACCGGCGGAGGCGGTGGCACAGGCGACAGACAGGGCAAGACCGGAAAGGCAGGTTTTGAGCTTGTTCATGTTGTGATGTCCCGATTTATTGTTATCAACGACGGGGCCATTGCAGCCCGACATTCGGCATGAACCAAGGTATCAAAGCGCTGCCGGGATAGGGGTAAACTTACGCAAGGAAAAGTAACAAAGTGTAACAGGGCGGTAGGAGCGCCGCCCCGGTGCGAATTCCACGCCTGTCGCTCGTGAGGCGTAAGGCGTAAAGACCCTGTCGTCATGACCAGGGGCTTCAAGTCCCCTCATGCCTGCAACAGGCCACCGCGACCTGCGCCGCCAGGCGCGCATTGTTCAGGACCAGCTGGATATTGGACGCCAGGCTGTCGCCGCCGGTCAGCTCCGCGACCCGCGCCAGCAGGAAAGGCGTCGTCGCCTTACCCTGAATCCCCTGCTCGTCGGCCTCCCGCAGCGCCTGCTCGATCGCCGCATCGATCACCGCTGCCGGCATCGCATACTTTTCGGGAATCGGATTGGCGATCACCACCCCGCCTTTCAGGTTCAGCTCCCATTTGACACGCAGGGCCCCTGCGATCGCCTCGGGCGTGTCGAGGCGATAATCGACCCTGAGGCCACTGTCGCGGCTGTAAAACGCCGGCAACCTGTCCGTTCGGTAACCCACCACCGGCACACCCCGGGTTTCCAGATACTCCAGCGTCAGCCCCAGATCCAGGATCGACTTGGCTCCGGCGCAGACCACGGCGACGTCGGTCCGGGCCAGCTCCTGCAGGTCGGCCGAGATATCGAAGCTATGCGCGGCTCCCCGGTGTACGCCGCCAATGCCACCGGTGGCGAAGATTCGCACCCCGGCCATCGCCGCCAGGATCATCGTCGCCGCCACGGTCGTTGCACCACTCTTGCCTGCCGCGACGACAAAGGGAATGTCCCGACGGCTCACCTTCGCCATCTGGCGCCCCTCCCTGCCGAGGCGCTCGATCTGTCCCCGCTCGAGCCCCACTGTCAGCCGCCCGTCGAGAATGGCGATCGTCGCCGGTATCGCACCCTGGTCTCTCACCGCCTCCTCGACCCTCAGGGCCGTCTCCACATTGCGCGGCCAGGGCATGCCATGGGCAATGATCGTGGATTCCAGCGCCACCACCGGCTGATTGGCCGCCACGGCCGCCGCCACCTCGGGGTGAACATCCAGATAGGGCTTTGACATGATGTTGCGACTCCCAGCCTGCTGGCGACCTGATCAAGGGCTCATCCTGAATACCAGGGCGCGTTTTCCAGAAAAACGCGGCGCAACGCGCCGAACATCCTGAAGCGAGCATCTCGGCCTGACCAGGCTTGCGCCGCGGTAACGGCCTTTCCGAAAGTTGAAGTTTCAACCTAACGCTAAGTTAAACAATGCGTTAGTCACTGCTTGAATATATTTCATTTTTATTTATCAAGTATTATCCGGCTTTTCAGGATGCAGATTCAGGCTTGATTATCAAAAGGTTAGCCGGGTCACCGTGATGCAGGACGACTTTCGCGTCCAACCGGCCCGCCGACAGTTCCAGAATCTGACCCGGTGCCAGTTCAAAATCCAGCTGACATCCGTCACTGCAAATCAAGCTGATCGAAAGCTCCTCTGAATGAGTGTTTTCAATGCTGGCCATCTCACCGGCACCGATGATTTCATGAATGTCTGTAATATTTTTCATGGTGTCTGCTTACCGTTTTCAAGGCTTGCGGTTGCATGTCCGTTCCTGGAATGGCATGCAGCCTGGTTCGAACCAAGATACCTCCATGATCAAGCTCCTTCTACAGCTTGGTCCAGTGCAGGTCGGGGAGCAACCGGATCGGCGGCTCGGCACCCATGCCTCGCTCCCCGACGGGGCTTATCGGAAAATACTCCCAATGCTCGCCGGCTTATCGCCATGGACGGCGGAAGGCCGCCCCGCCTCGATGCAAAAAACGCAGAAGCAATTTTCTGCTCTAACGGGATGAAGGTGCCATCTTCAGACGCAGGGTCCACTGAGCGAAGCGAACGGCACCATTAAACTCTATACCGGTTAACGGCACAAAACAGGCATAAGGTTAGAGAAAGCCGCGTAAGCAAAAGTCAGACCTCCTCATCTCTCGGCAAAGTTACGAGTATGTGGAGAGTTTTTGGCTCATCATTTTAATGGATTATTAATTGAATGACATATTATTGACTTCAGTTCTTATTTGAAAAAACTTTCATCCGATCGACGCAAACCAAAATGGTCGCATTCGGCACAAAGCCTAATTGATGATAAGGGAAACAGGCATACTGTCACCGGAAATCCTGGATTCACCCCGTTTCCTTCAAAACTTCCACGCATTCGTTCAAGAACTGCACCGACGCTCTGGGTATCTTCTTCCCATGCCTGCTCGATTACGCCCTCTGCGGATGGTGCGGGCGCCCCTGATGCGGGGCATCTCGTGACTCGTCATAAACATCAAAAAAGAGAGTGCACCATGACTACGCAAGTAACCCTGACCAAGACCCCCAACGCCCAAGTCACCCAACTCGACGCCATGGTGATCGGTGCCGGTGTCGCCGGCCTGTACCAGCTGCACAAATTACGCGAGATGGGAATGAATGTACGCGGCTATGAAGCCGGCACCGGTGTCGGCGGCACCTGGTACTGGAACCGCTACCCCGGCGCCCGTTTCGATTCCCAGGCGGAGATCTATCAATACTGGTTCTCGGAGGAGCTGTATAAATCCTGGCAGCCCAGCGAGCGCTTCCCGGCCCAGCCGGAAACCGAGCGGTGGCTCAATCACGTGGCCGACCGCCTGGACCTGAAAAAGGATATCCAGTTCAGCACCCGTATCTCGTCCGCCCACTACAACGAAGACGCCGGGCGCTGGACAGTCACCACCGATACCGGCGAAACCATCGATACCCAGTTCCTGATCGCCTGCTGCGGCATGCTCTCCGCGCCGCTGAAAGACCGCTTCCCCGGCCAGGACAGCTTCCACGGCGAGATCCACCACACCGGTCTGTGGCCCAAGGAGGGTGTGGACTTCAAGGGTAAACGGGTCGCAGTCATCGGCACGGGCGCCACCGGTATCCAGGTGATCCAGTCCATCGCGCCGGAGGTAGGCTCGATGAAGGTGTTCGTGCGTACCCCGCAGTACATCGTACCGATGAAGAACTACAAGTACTCCAAGGAGAATTGGGCGAAGTGGGGCGAGCGATTCCATGAGTTGAAAGCCCGCGTACGCCAGACCTTCGCCGGCTTCGATTACGACTTCGAAGCCCCGCCTTGGGCCGACCTGACTCGGCAGCAGCGCACCGACATTCTGGAACAACATTGGCTGGAGGGCTCGCTGTCCTTGTGGCTGGCGACGTTCCCGGAAATCTTTTACGACGAAGAGGTCAGCGAAGAGGTGTCCAAATTCGTCCGCGACAAGATGCGAGCACGTCTGCATAACGATCCCAAACTGTGCGACCTGCTGATCCCAACCGACTACGGCTTCGGCACCCACCGCGTACCGCTGGAGAACAAGTACCTCGAAGTCTATCTGCAGGACAATGTGGAGGCGGTGGACTGCCGCACGGCACCGATTGAAGAGATCGTCCCCGAGGGAATCCGTACTGCCGACGGCAAAATCCATGAGGTGGATGTCATTGTGCTGGCGGTAGGCTTCGATGCCGGCTCCGGTGCACTGAGCCGCATCGATATCCGTGGTCGCGACGGCCGCGCGCTGAAACAGCAGTGGCAGGAAGAGATCCGTACCGCCATGGGGCTGCAGGTCTACGGCTATCCGAACCTGTTCACCACCGGCGCCCCGCTGGCACCGTCCGCCGCGCTGTGCAACATGACCACCTGCCTGCAACAGCAGGTCGACTGGATCACCGGTTGTATCGACCATGCCCTGAGAAACGGCAAGCAGACGGTGGAGGCCACCAAGGCGTTCGAGGATGCCTGGGTCGAGCATCACGACGAGGTGGCATCGAAGACCCTGGTGGTCAAAACCGACTCCTGGTACATGGGCTCCAACGTGGATGGCAAGCCGCGCCGCCTGCTCTCCTACATCGGCGGGGTAGGCAATTACCACAAGCGTTGCGACGAAATCGCGGCCGAGGGTTACCCCGGCTTCGCGATGTCCTGAAGCTTATCCACCGTTACGCAGAAATCGCCGGCTGTGCACAGCCGGCGGTCCCCCCTCCGCGCGCAATACGTGTCGTATGCAAGGAGATTTGTCGTGAGCAACTACTATTCGCAAGAGAATCATGGTCCATTCGAGCTGATCGGTATCGGTGACCTGCAGCTCGAGGAGGGCGGCACCCTGTCCGACTGCAAACTCGCCGTTTCACTACACGGCCAGCTCAACGCCGCTAAAGACAATGCGATCCTGGTACCAACCTGGTACTCGGGTACCAGCAAGATCATGGAACAGGTCTATATCGGTACCGGGCGGGCACTGGACCCGGATAAATATTTCATCATCTGCGTCAACCAGATCGGTAGTGGACTTTCCACCTCGCCAAGCAACAGCAGCGGTCCCGACTTCCCCCAGGTACGCATCAGCGACGATGTCCGCGCCCAGCACCGCCTGCTGACCGAACATTTTGATCTCGATAGCCTCGCCCTGGTGGTCGGTGGTTCGATGGGTGCCCAGCAGACCTACGAGTGGGCCGTGCGCTATCCGGAGTTCGTCAAACGTGCCGCTCCCATGGCCGGTACGGCGAAGAACACAGAGCACGACTTCCTGTTCACCGAAACCCTGATCGATGCCATCACCACCGATCCGGGCTTCCAGAGGGGCCGTTACCATTCGCCGGAAGAGGTCGCCGCAGGCCTGAAACGCCATGCCCAGTTGTGGACCCTGATGGGCTGGAGCACGGAGTTCTTCCGTACCGGACGCCACCATGCGCTGGATTTCGCATCGATGCCAGCGTTCGTGGATAACTTCATGACCGGCTACTTCGCACCGATGGATCCGAACAACCTGCTGTGCATGGCGTGGAAATGGCAGCGCGGCGACGTCAGCCGCCACACCGCTGGCGACCTGTCTGCCGCGTTGGGACGCATCAAAGCCAAGACCTACGTGATGCCAATCAGTCATGACATGTTCTTCCCCTGCACCGACTGCCAGGCTGAACAGCAGTTAATCCCCGACAGCGAATTCCGCCCGCTGCAGAGTGTCGATGGTCACCTGGGCCTGTTCGGCACCGATGCGCAGATGGTGGAGCAATTTGACGCCAACATCCGGGAGCTGTTGGCTACGCCGGTCGCCTAAGCCCGGCATATGGTTGTCGCCCGCTCGGATCGGTCTTCTCCGGTCATGGAGATCCACCATCTTTAGCGGACGCTGTTCCAGGTGCACCTCTCGCCCCCGGAACAAATAGCCCCAAAGTGTCATGGCACCTTGCACCGCTCAATGGCACTATGGAGCTTGGATGGGTGGCAACACCCATCCCCTACTAACGGTACCGATTAAAATAAAAAGCCATCCGGGCCGCTAGGCAGTTAGGGCAAGCAACGGCGGCAACGCCGCAGCTAACCCTTTCCTGACCTGCAGGCTGCTGTGACAGCAGGTCCCTGAACCGGGGTTCCAACTTCAAGGGGAGTCGGCGCACTTATCCCTTGAATAGCTGCCGCAGAGCACTCGTCAGCCCGGCGAGGATAGTCCTATGCCGAAAGTTATCACCCCGGACGAGCTTCCCAAGTGGGTTCCGGGCAAACTGCTGACCAGCAGTGCCTCTTTGGGCTGGAAGGACGTTGCCCAGCGCTCCTATCTGTACAAGGGACAGGAGGTGCCGATTCCCCCTCTCGATCACTTCATGATCGTACGCTATCGCAACGGCCATACCCCCATGTACCGCCAGCTGGACGACAGCAAAGGCACCCGCACCACCTGCGCACCGGGCGACATCTCCCTGCTGACCAATGCCCAGAACTCCCACTGGCACTGGACCCAGGACATCGAGGTCGCCCACATTTACCTGTCCAATGCATTGATGTCGCGGGTTGCCTGCGACGTTCTGGGACGCCCAGTGGAGGATGTTCGTCTGCACGATGTTCTGCAGATGCAGGATCCGATTCTGACCTCGATCACCGATGCCATCGATACCGAAGTACATGCCAGCGGCTTGGGCGGCACTCTGTATGTCGAAGCGCTGGGCATGCAGATGGCGGTACATCTTTTACGCCGCTACGCCAGCGTAACCTTTCGAAATCCCGCCGATGTCGGCGGTCTGACACCATGCCAGAAACGACGCTTGATCGATTACATCGAGTCGCATCTGCACAGCGCTATCCGGTTGGAGGATCTGGCCCAGGAGGTCGGTCTCGGAGTATGGACCTTCTCGCGCAAATTCAAGGAGAGCTTTGCCACATCACCCCATGCGTTCGTCACCGAACAACGGGTGCAAAAGGCCCGGGCAATGCTGACGGAAGGACGTTTTGCAATCAAGGAGATAGCCTATCTATGCGGCTTTTCCGATCAGGCCCACCTGACTCGTGTGTTACGCCTTAAACTCGGTGCGACTCCGGGGCAATTGAAAGGGACGACTCGCTAGACATCCGGGCCATATGCCACCTCCTTGTCCAACAATGGTTCTTTCACACCACGGCATGATTCGGATCGCGCTTCTGGAATCGGCCACGCCGGCTTACTTTGTCCAGGTGCGGACCACCAATTGATTCCGTTATGAGCCATTCGGAATTGATCTGCCAGCGGGGATGAAGTATCGGCCTGCCCAGACGTTCCCGGCGGAATTCGCAGGCTCCTCCGACATTTGCTTCCTGCAATGCCGGTATTTCTGCCGCCCCTGGCGGTCATTCCACCCTACCGGGGCAGCGTCAGGCAGGCTTCGAGCCCGCCCTCGGGGCGATTTTGCAGCCGCAGTTCGCCGCCGTGGGCGCGGGCAATATTGCGGGCGATCGAAAGCCCGAGGCCCATGCCGGCCTGACCGCTGCGCTGCGTCGACAGCCGGGTATAGGGCGCGAAGGCCCGCTCGAGCTTGTCTTCGGGGATGCCGGGGCCATCGTCGAGCACGCGGATTTCGAGGCGCTCCGGACTGTCGTCCATGCGGATAGCAGCGCTACCGCCATAAAAGAGCGCGTTGTCGATCAGATTGCCCAGACAGCGCCTGAGCGCCAGCGGCTTGCCAAAGAAAGGCATGTGCTGCTCTCCCTGCAACGTCACCGTTTGACCGCCGAGCCTGGCACTGTCGCACAGATGCTCGAGCAGGCGATGCAGGTCGACCTCGACCCGGTTCTCGTGAATGTCGGTGTCCTTGACACTCTGGAGTGCCCCCTTGACCAGCATGTCGAGATCCTCGAGATCACGGCAGAAAGCCTCGCGCTCATCGTCATCGTCGAGCATCTCCGCGCGCAGTCGCAGCCGTGTGATCGGCGTCTTAAGATCATGGGATATCGATGCGAACAGCCGCTCCCGGTCATCGAGATAGCGCTGGATCCGCAGTTGCATGGCGTTGAAGGCCCGCGCCGTCATTTCCAGCTCGTAGCTGCCGGTCTCCGGCACGGGTTGCGCCTGTCCCTGACCGAAGCTTTCGGCGGCCCGGGCAAGGCGTCGCAGCGGTCGGGTCAGCGAGCGGACGATCCAGACACCGAACAACATCATCACGACAAGGGAGATCAGCAGCGACAGCAGGCGCTCGTTCGACAGCGGCGTACCGGTCTCCAGGAATCCCGGGTCAGGCATCAGGGTCGCGAGATAGAGCCACTGCTCGTCGGCGATCGGTATCTGGATCACCAGGATGGGCGCCTCGCGGGAGCCGACCCGCAACGCCTGACTGCCCCAGCGTTCGGGCAGATCGGTGAGCAGGATCTCGTTGCTGATGACGTGCAGATCGGACGGCCGGGAAAAAGCGATGCGAAGGTGCTGATCCGGCCCGAGTTCGCGCCCCAGTACGTCGCGAAACTGATCCACCACCACGCCCTTGAGCCGCGAGTCCGGCAGGTCGTTGATGCGGATCTCCTCGCGATTGAGGGTAACGAAGAAACGGGTACCGCCCATGTCCCGCAACTGGTCGAGCACCACATGGCGGTAGGCCGTCGGCAGCGAGGTGAAGAACTGCACCGTGGAGGCGACCCGGAACGCCATGTGCCGGGACATTTCCCGGACATTGGCTTCGCTGTCGGCGCGCCACTGCGTCAGCCAGATCGCGCTCGACACCAGTTGCGCCAGCAATACCCCCAGTGCCAGCACCGCCAGGATTCTGCCGGAGGCGGATCGCGGCCAGTGCCGCAGGCGCTTAGCCAGCCAGGCCATGATACACCCTGCCCCTTCGCTCAACCCGCAAAAGGGCGAGCCAGATCGCGCCCGACACCCGTTGCGCCAGCAGCAACTCAAACGCCAGCGCCAGCGCCAGCACCGCCAGGATTCTGCCGGAGGCCGAACGCGGCCACTGCCGCAGGCGCTTAGCCAGCCAGGCCATGATACACCCTGCCCCTTCGCTCAACCCGCAAAAGGGCGAGCCAGATCGCGCCCGACACCCGTTGCGCCAGCAGCAGCTCAAGCGCCAGTGCCAGTACCGCCAGGATCCTGCCGGAGGCCGAACGCGGCCACTGCCACAGGCGCTTAGTCAGCCAGACCATGGGCTCCGGCCTCAACGCTGCGGCACATCGCTCTGCTCCACCGGCGCCGCCAGCACGTAGCCCTGCCCACGCACGGTCTTGATCAGCTGCGGCGAGCGGGCGTCGTCACCCAGACGCTGCCGCAGCCGGCTGATCTGGACATCGATAAAGCGATCCATCGGCAGGTTGTCGCGACCGCGGGTGGCCTCGGCAATGCGATCACGGCTCAACACCTCCCCGGCGTGATCCAGCAGCAAGCGCAGAAGCGCGTATTCGGCGCCGGACAGTTCGACGGTCTCGCCATGGCGGTCGAACAGCTGACGCTGGACCGCGTCGAGCTCGAAGCCGGCAAACCGCTGATAGCGCCCGCCCGCCGCGGGTGGCGAAGCCTCCGGTGCCTGGTCGCTGCGGCGCAGGATGGCGCGGATGCGGGCCAGCAGCTCCCGCGGGTTGAACGGCTTGGCGAGATAATCGTCGGCACCGATTTCCAGCCCGACAATACGATCCATCTCATCCGAGCTCGCCGTCAGCATGATCACCGGCACCCGGGAAAAGGTCCGCAGCTTGCGGCAGACCTCGAACCCGTCGTCCCCCGGCAGCATCACATCCAGCACCACCAGCGCGGCCGGCGCACCGGCCTTCAGCTCGGCCAGCAGACTTTCGCCGTCGGCGGCCGTGCGTACCTCGAACTGATTGCGCTCGAGGTAACTTTTCAACAGCGAACGGATATCGGCATCGTCATCGACGACATGGATCGGCTTGTGCTGAGTCATATTTCAATCGCGTCAACAGTTAACAGTATTGAGCTAACAATGGCTACTCGCTGCTTTTGCTGTAACTGTATTCTGTTCACTGTTAACTATTCACTATTCATGCGGATAGCGGGTCGGTATCAGGCTGTCCTTGATCTTCTTCAGATAGCGCTGAAAGTCCACCCCCGTCGCAGGATCACGCCGGTGGCCAGCACATCGAGCAGCGTCAGCTGGATAATGCGCGACGTCATCGGCATATAGACATCGGTATCCTCCTGGCTCGGTACCGGCAGCAGCAGGGTGCACTCCTCGGCCAGCGGCGAGCGCTCGCTGGTGATACCGATCACGGTCGCACCGCTTTCCCGCGCCAGCCGGGCGATATCGACCAGCTCGCGGGTCCGGCCGGTATAGGAGATCAGCACCACCACGTCTCCGGTATTGGCGCCTGCCGCGACCATGCGCTGCATCAGCACATCGTCATAGGCCATGACCGGAATATTGAGACGGAAGAACTTGTGCTGCGCATCCAGCGCCACCGGCCCCGACGCCCCCAGCCCGAAGAAGGCCACCTGCTTGGCCTGACTGAGATAATCCACCGCACGGGTGATCTGGGCCGCATCCAGGCTCTGGCGTGCGGTATCCAGGGCCGCGATGGTCGACGAGAAGATCTTGTCGGTGTATTCCTCGGTGCTGTCGTCCTGCTCGACGCTGCGCGAGACATAGGGCATGCCCCCGGCGAGACTCTGGGCCAGCTGAATCTTGAAGTCCGGGTAACCGCGGTTGTCGAAACTGCGGCAGAAACGGTTGACCGTCGGCTCGCTGACGCCCGATGCCTGGGCCAGCGCCGTGATGCTGAGGCGGGTCGCGGTCTGGGGATCGCGCAGAATCACCGTCGCCACCTTGCGCTCGGACTTGTTGAGGCTGTCGAGCCGCTGGCGAATCTGCTCGAGTAGATTAACACTATTAGTGTTCATGCTGAGTTCTGCATTGGTAAATTAACTACATTTTGCTTTCCGGGCCCACTATAGCGTCCCACCGGCCTCGCTGCCAGCCGCCACCTGAGGCCGCGGCCTCAAGGAACGGTAAGAAACCCACATAATTATGTAAGTTTTACAAATTTATTCGTTGACTCTCCGGAAATCGCCCGATACGATCACAGCATATTCGTTGAATAAACAAAAAAACAGGCCAAGACCCATGCCCACTGCCGATACCTCCTGCGACATCCTGTTCTTCGGCGCGCTCGGCGATCTGACCCAGCGCAAGCTGCTGCCGGCACTTTACCAGCTCGAACGTGCCGGCCTGCTCCATGCCGACACCCGCATTCTGGGCCTGGCGCGTGGATCCGAACCCGCCGAGAGCCTGACCCAAAGCGAAGCCAGCCTGCGTCGTTTCGTGAAGGAAAGCGAGATCGAGGAAGCGCCGCTGCGCACCTTCCTCGGCCGGTTACAGTTCCTGAATTTCGATTTCGGCGCCAGCGAAGGCTACCGGGACCTCAAGGCGCTGCTCGACGAACAGCCCGGGCGCAACCGTATCTTCTACTATTCCACCGCCGCCTCTATCTACGGCATGATCAGCGAAAATCTCGATGCCGCCGGCTGCATCGACGAGCGCAGTCGCGTGGTGCTGGAAAAGCCGATCGGTCACAGCCTCGAGTCGTCCCACGAAGTCAATGCCGCCGTCGCACGTCACTACGACGAGGCGCAGATCTACCGCATCGATCACTACCTGGGCAAGGAAACGGTGCAGAACCTGATCGCACTGCGATTCGCCAACAACCTCTTCGGCAATCAGTGGAATCAGAACCACATCTCCCATGTCGAGATCACCGTCGCCGAGAAGGTGGGCATCGAAGGGCGCTGGGGTTACTTCGACAAGTACGGCCAGCTGCGCGACATGGTGCAGAACCACCTGCTGCAACTGCTCTGCCTGGTGGCCATGGACCCGCCGTCGGATCTCAGTGCCGACGCCATCCGTGACGAGAAGGTCAAGGTCCTGAAGGCCCTGCGCCCGATCACCGACGACATCCGGGACACCCATGTGATCCGCGGCCAGTACGCGGCCGGCGAGATCGACGGCAAGCCGGTGCCCGGCTATCTCGAGGAACCCGACGCCAACGTCAGCAGCGACACCGAATCCTTCGTCGCCATCAAGGCTGAGATTCGCAACTGGCGCTGGGCCGGCGTGCCCTTCTACATGCGTACCGGCAAGCGGATGCCGGAGAAGCTGTCGCAGATCACCATACACTTTCGCCAGCAG
Organism: Marinobacterium aestuariivivens; assembly: GCF_042661465.1. NCBI lineage: Bacteria > Pseudomonadati > Pseudomonadota > Gammaproteobacteria > Oceanospirillales > Oceanospirillaceae > Marinobacterium > Marinobacterium aestuariivivens. The sequence continues at coordinate 5,722,304 of NZ_JBHSWE010000001.1, forward strand.
CCGCATTACATCTTCGACCCGGAGCAGCGCAAGCTGGCGGAAAACCGGCTGACCATCAAGCTGCAGCCCGACGAAGGCATCTCGCTGCAGATCGTCACCAAGGACCAGGGCCTGGACAAGGGCATGCAGCTGCGCTCGGCACCGCTGCAGCTGAGCTTTTCCCAGGCATTCGAGATGACCCGGGTACCCGACGCCTACGAGCGACTGCTGCTCGAAGTGATCCAGGGCAATCAGTACCTGTTCGTGCGGCGCGACGAAATCGAACATGCCTGGACCTGGTGCGACCAGATCCTGGCGAACTGGAAAGCAGGTGGCGCACCCCTGCCCTATCCGGCCGGCAGCTGGGGCCCCGACGCCTCCGACGCGATGCTGACGGCAGACGGGAGGCACTGGCATGAGCAAGAGTGAGTTGAAACTGCCCGAACAGGTCAGCCTGCTGCGCTTCGACGATCCCGAGCAACTGTGCGACGCCCTGGCCGAGCGCATCGGTACGGTGATCAGGACTGCGACTGCGGACCACGAGCAGGCGTCGATCGCGCTGTCGGGCGGCCGTACGCCGGTTCCGCTGTTCGAACGCCTGAGCCGGATGGCCCTGCCCTGGCAGGACACCCTGGTCACCCTCGCCGACGACCGCTGGGTCGCGACGGAAGAGGCGGACAGCAACGAAGGTCTGCTGAAACGCCACCTGCTGCACGGGCATGCCGCCGCTGCACGCTTTATCGGCCTCTGGCTGCCGCAGGGCAATGCCCACCAGATGGAGGAGGCCTGTGCCGAGCGCCTGGCACAGCTGCCCGATCAGCTCGACCTGGTCGTACTGGGCATGGGCAACGACGGCCATACCGCCTCGCTGTTCCCCTGCTCGGAAGACCTCGGCCGTGCGCTGGAAACCGACCGCTCCTGCTGTGCCGTGACGCCGACCAGCGCCCCCCACGAGCGCATGACCCTGAGTGCGGCGCGCCTGCTTGCGAGCCGGGAGCGGATTCTGCATCTCAAGGGCGAGGACAAGCTGGAGACACTGCAGCAGGTGCTGGCCGGCGACGATATCCGCGAGATGCCGATCCGCCTGTTCCTGCAGCGCCCCCTGACCATTTACTGGAGCCGCTAGGCCAGCCAAAGATTTCCAGCGACAGCCGCCACCCCGGTCTGTCGCCAAAACAGGACAGATTATGACTATCAAGACCCTTACCGCTGACAAGACCGCCCGGATCGACGAAATCTGCGCCCTGGCGCCGGTTGTTCCGGTACTGACCTTCAACTCGGCCGCCGAGGCGCTGCCAATCGCCGAAGCGCTGCTCGAAGGCGGCCTGCCGGTGCTCGAAGTGACCCTGCGCACGGAAGCGGCACTGGAGTCGATCCAGTTGCTGTCAGAACGCCTGCCGGAAGCCCGCGTCGGCGCCGGCACCATCGCCGATCCGGCGCAGTACCGGGCCGCCTGCGAAGCGGGTGCCTGCTTTATCGTGACCCCGGGATCGACCCGCGAACTGCTCGATACCGGCATCGACAGTACGGTACCGCTGCTGCCCGGTATTCAGACCATTTCCGAGATGATGGAAGGCCTGCAGCGCGGCTACCGTCGCTTCAAGTTCTTCCCGGCCAGCGTCGCCGGCGGCCCCGGCCCTGAAAGCCTACGCGGGCCCCTTCCCGGACGTGCGCTTCTGCCCGACCGGCGGCATCCGCCTCAACAGCGCCAATGAATACCTTTCGCTGGACAACGTCATGTGCGTCGGCGGCTCCTGGCTCACGCCCGCCGACCTGATCGAAGCCGGCAACTGGTCCGGCATCCGTGACCTGGCCCGCGAAACCGTCCAGCGCCTGCGCGGCTGACCGCCGCCCCGCATGGCGGGGCCCCTGAACCCTGACATGGCTGTTTTGCGCCGCTCACCGAGCGGCGTTTTACCGCCAGCCCCTATTGGCGCCGGAAAAATACAGCGTCCGGAAACGAAGTTAACGGTATAAAACTTCGGCACCCCACGCCAGTTCCAGGGCTCGGCGCTCGCCGGACCGCAGCCCCCTGACCACCAGGCCATAGGAGCGGTCGATCATGCGCTCGATCTCGCCCCGGGGCAGCGAGCCGTCCAGCACCACCGTGTTCCAGTGGCGCTTGTTCATGTGATAGCCCGGCTTGACTGCCTCGAAGAGGTCCCGCAGCATCTGCGCCTCGGCGGGATCGCACTTGAGGTTGACGCGGGCAATGCTGCCCTCATCGAAAAGGATCGCGAACAGCTTGTCGCGGATCTTGAACACCGCGGGACCGGGGCCGAACGGGTAGTCCTCCCAGGCCTCGGGCCGGCTCAGCAGATAGTCCCGCACCTGATCGTAGTTCATGGTTCAGCATTCCCAGATTGCCATTGCAGTGCTCAGCATTCGCGGTGGAATTCGCTCCGCTCATTGCCACCCTACGCTCTGCCCATCCTCCATTGCATCACGCATCACGCATCACGCATCACGCATCACAATATTTCGAACGACTCGACGTAGATCAGTTCGCAGGCCCCGTTGCCGGTATCGTCCCGGGTCAGCGAACTCTGCCAGCGCCAGCCCTCGGGGCTGACCGCGCGCACCAGATAGCCCTTGATGCGCACGAGATCACCGGGACCCGCCTTGCCGATCTGTTTTTCGATCCAGGCGTCCGCCGGGATCAGGTGCATGTTGGCGCTGGAGCGTTCGATCTCGCGCCGGGGGATCGGCATTTGCTCGGCGCGCCAGCGGTACCAGCGTCCGGACTGGCTGATCTCGATCTGCTCGAGCACCCGGGAATCGGACATCCGCCCCCAGCCGAGCGCCAGGTCGTACTTCGCCAGGTCGGACTCGCGGTCGAGCCAGTAGCGCTCCCGACCGAGCACCCGGGCGTCCAGCTCGAAGCCGGCCAGCACCTCGATACGGTGCCCGTCGAACTCGAACGCGCTGCGCTCCACCTCGGTCTGCAGCGGCGCGGCCGCCACCAGCACGCCGTCGGGCTGCGTCTGCCCGGCGTCGCGAAACAGGAAAAGCGCCAGCAGCACCGCCGCCAGCAGTATCAGAATTCGGCGTGACATCCCGGTCCCTTCTGTCCGGAGCATATGAAGCAGCCCGCAGTCTAAACTACCGAATGCGGCCCCAGGAGGAATCTTCGCCGATGTCGGACGCCAGTGCAAAACTCAAGGTCTATTACGATGGCGCCTGCCCGCTGTGCCGACGCGAACGCAGACGTTACGAAACCCTGGCGGGCGAGGCGGCGGAGGCGGTCGAATGGGTCGATATTACCGGGCGGGACGAGGAGCTGCGCCGCCGCGGGATCGATCCGTACAGGGCGCTGACCGAACTGCACGTCGAGGACGAGCAACAACGCATCCATAGCGAACTCGATGCCTATATCCTGCTGATGCAACGGGTACCCCGACTCAGGCCACTGGCCTGGCTGATCAATCTGCCATTGCTGCGGCCGCTGCTGGCCCGCCTCTATCACTGGTCCGTCATGCGACGCCTCAGGCGCGAGGGCCGACTTTGACCGAAAAGCGACGCGCAAAATACTACTTTGGTACCCTTTGATCCGCTCTATCGTAGCATTCAGTATTCCGGGCTCCGGGGGTCTAATGGGAGCATGAATATAAAAAGCTGCCTGCTATCCCTGCTGCTGTTGCTGCCGGTAACAGCCACTGCAAACCCGACGGCGACCGGCGAGTCGCTGTTTTCGGACGACGGCTACCGTATTGCCCGCTATCGCAGCCCCACACCCGATCGGGTGGAGGGTGGCCGCACCCTCGACACCGGGTCGCTGCAACGGCTGCTCGGGCAGAACCCCACACCGGCGCTGCTGAATGTACAGGCACTGACCTGGCGCGACGGCATCTTTGTCGAGCAGGAGGCCCGCTATCAGATCCCGGGCAGCCGCTGGTTGCCGAATGTGGGCAAAGGCGTGCTGGAACCACGCTGGGAGCAGTATTTCAGGAACGAACTCGAACGAGCCACGGGCGGTCTGCGGGACTTCCCGCTGGTCTTCTACTGCCGCGCCGACTGCTGGATGTCCTGGAACGCGGTGCGCCGCGCCGCCGAATGGGGCTACAGCCAGCTGTACTGGTACCCCGAAGGCAGCGATGGCTGGCGTGATGCCGGTCTGTCGCTGGAGCGTGCGACGCCGACCCCCTTGCAGGCTGCGCAGTAATCTGCGATACAAGCGGTTAAGATAGCGAACAGGCACACTCCCCTCGGCGGGAGACAATAACTATAAAGGGAGAAACTTGTGTACAAGATTCTGATTGCGGACGATCACCCCCTGTTTCGCGAGGCCATCACCAATGTCATCCGCACCCGCTTCCCGGGTTGCGAAACCTTCGAAACCGAGGATCTGGACCAGGCGCTGGCGCTGACGGCGGAACACGACGATCTCGACCTCATCCTGCTGGACCTCAACATGCCGGGGATGAACGGCCTTAACGGCTTGATCACCCTGCGCAACGACTCCCCCACCGTCCCCGTCGTGATCGTATCGGCCGAGGAGGACAAGCAGGTCGTGCTGCAGGCCATCACCTACGGTGCCGTCGGCTTCATTACCAAATCGTCGCCACGGGAACAGATGACCGAGGCGCTGCAGCAGATCCTGGACGGCAACGTCTACCTGCCCTCGGACATCATCCGTGCCAGCAAGCCGGAAAGCCGTCGCGCCCATCGCAACGACGACACCCAGATTCCGCCGGAACTGCTGTCGTCGCTCACCCGGCGCCAGCTGCTGGTACTGGAACGCATGTCCAAGGGCGAATCCAACAAGCAGATCGCCTACAACCTGCATATAGCCGAAACCACGGTGAAAGCCCATGTCTCGGCGATCCTGCGCAAGCTGGGCGTGCACAACCGCATCCAGGCCGTGCTTTCAGCCGGCAATATCGATTTCAGCCAGTACCTGCGGCGCTAGAATCCCGGCGAAGGACCGCCTACAATGCGCTGCACAGACCGCAGAAACCACGGTGAAGGCCCATGTCTCGGCGATCCTGCGCAAGCTGGGCGTGCACAACCGTATCCAGGCCGTGCTTTCCGCCGGCAATATCGATTTCAGCCAGTACCTGCGGCGCTAGAACCTCACGTCCCGGCACGGGACTCATCCGCGCTTGCATTTGGCGGGCCAACTGAAGGACACTATTCGCCCTGAAAGGCCCCTTGCGGGCGACACAGCCGACTTGTGGCCGGTCCGACCGGCACTGAATGGACTCTTGCCGATGAATCTAGACTCGTTGCTGGTACAGGTCGTGGAACCGTCCCGGGTACAGCGCCATATCATTGCCGAAGCACTGCGGGGGCTGGGCGTTCAGCATCTGGAGCTGTTCGATCAGGCTGGCGCGGCGCTGGCGGCGATGCGCCGGGAGACGCCGGACATCGTGCTGTCGTCGATGCACCTGCCGGACATGACCGGCACCGAGCTGGTGACGGAGATGCGCCGCGATGCGTCGCTGACCGATGTGACCTTTCTGCTCGTTTCCTCCGAGACCCACTACCGCTTCTTGGAACCGATCCGCCAGGCCGGCGCCATCGCCATCCTGCCCAAGCCGTTCGACCGCGACGAGCTGCGCACGGCGCTGCAGAGCACGCTGCTCTACCTGAACGAAAGCGACAGCGAACCGCCGGATAGCGAGGAACTCGAACATGTGCGGGTGCTGCTCGTCGATGACAGTGCCCTCTCGCGACGCTACCTCGCCCAGTTGCTGAGAAACCTGGGCATCGCCAGCCTCATCGAAGCCCAGGACGGCGCCGAGGCACTTCAGATCATGCAGTCCAGCACCTTCGACCTGGTCGTTACCGACTACAACATGCCCTACGTCGATGGCGAGGAGCTGGTGACCCGTATCCGCCAGAACAGCGATCAGCCGGCAGTGCCGGTGCTGATGGTGACCTCGGAGCAGAACCGCAGTCGCCTGGCCGCCATCCAGAGCGCCGGCGTCTCGGCCATCTGCAGCAAACCCTTTGGCTACGACACCGCCAAGCAGCTGATCCAGCAGCTGGTGCTCGATCGCGATTTATAGGCCAGACACCGCAGGTTGGGTAGAGGCCCGCAGGGCCGAAACCCAATATGGAAGCGATAAGCGATAAGCGGCAAGCGGTACCTGCGGGTACCGAAGCTTTTGGCTTCGAACTTGCCATTTGGAGAAGCCTGGTGTTGGGTTTTGCGCCTTCGGCACGCCACCCAACCTACGAACTGTTAACCGTTGTCTGTTAACTCTTACTCAACAGATGATTCAGCGTGGTCTTGAGCTTCATCGGCTTCACCGGCTTGTGCATCAGCAGGTAGCCGAGATCGCGGATCTGCTGTTTCAGCTCGAGACTGTAGTTCGCGGTCAGCATCAGCACCGGCAGGTCATCCTTGCGCTGTGCGCGGATATCGGCGACCAGATCGACCCCGTTTTCGTCATTGTCCAGATGATAGTCGACGATCAGCAGATCGACGTCCCCCTGCGCCACCGACAGCTGCCGTGACAGGTCGTCCAGCGACAGCGCCGTAACGACTTCGCATCCCCACCCCCGAGCAGCGTCGCCATGCCTTCGCAGATCGCCTGGTCGTTGTCGACCACCCAGATGCGGGCGCCTTCGAGCCACTCCTGGGGTGCCTGCGGCAACTGACGGCTGGTCAGGTTGACCGGAGACAGCTGGCCGAACGGCACTTCCACCGAGAATACCGAGCCACGCCCCTCGACCGAGGTCACCGCGACCTGATGCCCGAGGATCCGCGAGATCTTGTCGACGATCGCCAGCCCCAGCCCCAGCCCCTTGTCGGGCTGGGCACCGCCGGCCGGCGCGATACGGCGAAACTCGAGGAAAATCTCGGTCAGCTTCTCCTCCGGAATGCCGATGCCGGTGTCCCAGACTTCGATCAGCAGGCTGCTGCGTTTGCGCCGACAGCCGAACAGGATCCGTCCGCTGCGGGTATAGCGCAGCGCATTGGAGAGAAAATTGCGCAGTATCCGCGCCAGCAGCTGGCTGTCGGACTGGACCACCGCACTGCTGGGGACGAAGTGCAGTGCCAGCGACTGGCCGAGCGCCACCTGCCGGTATTCGTTGGCGATGTTCTCGAGCAGCCCGCGAATGCAGAAGGCGTTGATGTCCGGCGTGATAACGCCGGCATCGAGCTTGGAGATGTCGACCAGCGTACTGAGAAGGCTTTCGACATCGGCCAGGGAGTTGCTGACCGAACGCACCAGACGTGCCACCGGCTCGACCGCCGCCTGTTCCTGCAGCGCGCCGGTGAACAGCCGGGCGGCATTGAGCGGCTGCAGCAGATCGTGACTGACCGCGGCGAGAAACTTGGTCTTCGACAGGTTGGCCTGCTCCGCCTCCTTCTTGGCTTCCCGCAGGCGCGCCTCGATCTCGACCCGCTCATGGATCTCCTGACGCAGCTGATCGTTCACCGCGGTCAGTTCGACGGTACGTTCGCGCACCCGCTGCTCGAGATGCTGGTAGGCCTGCTCCAGCGCGTGGGCGGTACGCCGGCGCTCGGTGATGTCGCGGATCATCACGAAAATACCGACCGCCCGGCCGCTGCTGTCGAGGTTCGGCACGTAGGATTTGAGCATGCAGCGCACTTCGCCGTGCACGTTCTTTTCGTCGATCTCGAAGGTGACACTCTCCCCGCGAGCGCCCGCGCCATGTAGGGCCTGATCTTCCTGAACTGGGCCTCGCCCTGCACCTCGCTGATCAGCCGGCCATTGAGCTCCCCGCGTGGCCAGCCATACCACTCGTCGTAGACCTTGTTGGTGAACTGGTAGCGCAGATCCTCGCCGACATAGCCGATCAGCGCCGGCACATGGTCGGTGATCAGCCGGACCCACTGCTCGCTTTCGCGCAGGGTTTCGGCGTAACGATGGCGCTCGGTGATGTCGGTATAGGTATTGACGTAACCGCCGGTCGGCATCGGATGGGTGCGGACCTCCAGCACCCGGCCGTCGGCCAGGGTCTTTTCCCGCGCCTGAATGCCGTCCAGAGGCAGATCCGCGGACACGGGCAGCGCGACATCGCTGCCCGCCAGCAGCGCGGCGAAGTGGCGCTGCTCCGGCACCCGCGCCGGGTCGATGCCGCAGAGCTCGATAAAGCGCTGATTCCAGACCTCCAGTTCGTCTTCGGCATTGACCAGCGCGACCCCTGGGACAGATGATCGACCAGGCTCTGCAACAGCCGCGACTTCTGCGCCAGCGCACGCTCGCGGCGCGCCTCCTCGAACGCCTTGAGCTCGGTGATATCGGTATAGAGCACCACCAGGCCACCATCCCGGGTCTGGCGCTCGCTGACCTGGATCCAGCGGCCGTTGACCAGCTTCATCACCGGACTGCCGCTACCGCGGGCCGTCCCGCTCTCCTCGACGATCAGCCCATGCTCCCGGGCCAGCCGCTTCAGGTCCTGGATGGTGGTGCCCTGTTCGATGCGGATGCCGGTGCCATGCCAGAACGCCCGGAAGCGACTGTTGAACAACAGTATGCGCCGCTCGCTGTCGAACAGTACGAAGGCATCGGAAATGCTTTCGATGGCATCGATCAGGCGCTGGTGGGCCGTCTCGGCCTGCCGGTTGGCCTCCGTCAGCGCCCGGTTGCTGCGTTTGAGCTGGGACAGGGCGCTGTTGAGCGCTTCGGTGCGTTCGCGCACCTGCTCGGCCAGCACCACCGAATGCTCGAAGGCCGCATAGGGGTCGGTGCGATGTCCGCCGCCGGACTCGACCCGCTCGATCAGCGCACGGTTGATCTTGTGCAGCTTGGCATTGTCCCGTTCCAGTTCGGCGACGCGGGCCTCCAGCGCCCGCACCTGATCTCCCTGGCAGGCCGCGGCCACCTCGTCAGCGCCCGCCATGACGGTAGCCCCCGATCGCGACGCCGGTGAATGTCTGGTTCAGATGCATGCCATTGAACTGTTCGCCGTAAGTATTGAACCCGATCACACGATGGGCGCGGAGAAACTCGGAGGTGGCATCGTGCAGACCGCTGTAGCGGGCCTCCAGTCGGCGCAGGAAACAGTCGCAGCCAATGACCAGCTGCGGCACCCCGATCGACTGCTCGATACGGGCGAACTCCGCCTCGAGATCCGGCAGCATCGGTCCCGGGCGCATGGCGGTCAGCACGATCCCCTTTTCCACCGCACAGTAGAACGTCATGCTCAGGTCCGGGTTCACGCGCTGGATCGAACGCACGTAATAGTCGTCGCTGATGCGCACCGCCACCGGGTTGAGCGCGAAGGCGCGATAATCGAGCGACGAGACCGGCACCCCAATCACCCGGGCGTATTCCTGCGCCGCGGGCTCGGCGTTCAGCTCGGTGACCGTGCGGCTGTCGGGATCGGCGCCCGTCACCACCATTTTCTCGCCCGGGTCCTGCATGTGGTGGGTCGAAAACACCTCGAACTCGCAACGGGTATTGAACAGCAGCACCACCGCCGAATCGGTACGGAAATGCCCGTCGCAGTAGACGTGGGTATTCGCCAGATGGATGTCGTCGCCGGCCGAGCCGCCAAAGTTCGGGATGCTGCCGAGCGCCGAGTTCAGCGTCACCAGAAACAGCTCCTCCTGGCTGGAGAGGCCGTCGAGCAGCGTCAGCGCAAAGGAATGACCCTTGATCGGCGCGACATTGCGTGCGCGGCAACCGGCGGTCAGGTTCTCGACCACGGCCTGGGCATCGGTCAGCGAAAAGCGCCCGATTTCCTCGACCAGCTCGTTTTCGACCGCGAAAGCCCGGGCATCGAAGCCGATGGCGGTAATGCAGCCCTGACCGTAGCCTTGGGGCGTGATCTCACCGGCGGTGGTACAGCCCGCCAGGCCAATGCCGGCAAAATCCCGCTGCAGTGCTGCGCCCAGCACCTCGAGGTCGTATTCCGCGGAACAGAAGAACAGCACGAAACCGGGTTCCGGATCACGGAATGCCTCGCGCAGTTCCTGCGATGCCCGATGCGGATCGGCGCTGTAACTGGCCGCGGTGGTCGCAGGCAGGAGTGGTTGGTCTGGGTTCAATGCCTGCCTCCTTGAAAACAACGGCCTCTTCGATTCTAGTCCCTGCACCCCGCCAGGGATATGCTACTTGCGTCCCGGTCGGCGGGACGCCAACGGCGACGCATTTATTTGATTTGCATAGGTAATGTAACGAATGCCCGGCACGAACCTGCGATCCCCTACTACTTTGGTCGTAAATTTTCTTTCTGCGGACCCCGCGACCGGTCATGAGGCGCCTCGGTGCACCCGTACACTAAACTGTCGACTGTAGGCTTTTCACTCTTCTTCACGGAGGACAACAACCATGAAAGCTTCCCCTGTGCTGCTGGCCGCCGGTCTGTGGCTGGCCACGGGCCTGACCACTGCGTCGGAGCTCGCCAGCCGCTTCATCGATGAAGCGCGCGCGGCCTGCGCGACCTATGAAAACGGCGAACTGGGCTATCAGCCCGGCACCATCCGCCTGATCGATCTGAACGGAGACGGCATTGACGACGAAATCATCGACGAGAGCACTTACAAATGCACTTCGTCGGCGACGATGTTCTGCGGCACCGGCGGCTGCGGCCTCAAGGTGATCGTCGGCGACCGGGTGCTGGAGCGGCTGGTCAAGCAGTGGCAGACCCTGGAATGGGACGGTGACCGGATGCTGCTGTTGCAGTTGCACGGTGCCGAATGCGGCGGCAGCGGACTGGAACGCTGTTACGAGGCGGTCAGCTGGGGCGAGGGCGATTTTCGCAGCGTGCGCCGGTAGCGACCGGTCGTGGAAGCCCACTCTGCACGGTGGTTATTCGCACCGGGGCGGCGCTCCTACGGGTGTGGCGCTGTAATTTACCGTAGGAGCCTCTCCCCGAGGCGAACAAATTCGGCACGGTGGTTATTCGCACCGGGGCGGCGCTCCTACGGCGGGTGCTGAAATTTCCGGCACAGGATCCCCCGAACCCCGGACTAACCCTCTTCGTCCAGCAAGTGTCGCGGCTCGAAGCCCATGATCAGCGCCCCCCAGTGACGTCCATCGATATGGATCGGGATCGAGAGGTCGTTGAGCACTTCACCGGTGTCGCGGATAAAGGTCTGCAGCAGGAAAGGCGCGCTGTGGGTGGCGCGCCGCTGCTCGGCGCGGGTCCCGAAGAATATGCGCCGGTGACGGCTGTGCAGATTGTCGGCCACGGCATCGCCGGTCAGGGCCCTGGACACCTTGCTGTGGTGGGCCGGTGCATAACCGTTGCGATCGACCCCGATCGCGTAGGTGAACTCGGGCCGCTCGCGCAGGAAACCATCGAACAGCGGGCGCAGCAGTTTCTCGTAGGCGTCGACATAGCCGACGTCGAATTTCGCCGGTTCCTGCCCGGGATTGGTCCGCCGGTACTGGCTGTCGAAGATATCGAGCCCCTGCTGCTGCAGCGCGGCCAGCGCCTGCGTCGTCTCGCCCGCCCAGCGCCGCCCGGTCTGGATCATGTTCTCGAAACCGCCATAGCCGATGATAAAGCGCGACAGCAGCTCCTGGCTCTCCTCGGTGCTGATCTCGAGCTGCTCCGACGTATCCTGGGAGTCGTTCATCTCCTGCTCGATCGCCGTGGCGATCTCGCTGATCCGGCTGACATGACCGTGCGAGTTCTTGTTGGTATGGGCCAGTTCGTCGATCGCCGCACTGATGCCCGAGAGCTGACTGCTGACCTGCTCGAAATCCTGCACCATGCGCAGGAACTGCCCGCTGGTACTGTCGATGAAGCTGTCGGTGTCTTCGACGTAACTGAGAATATCCCGGGCACTCTGGCGGGTGCTGGCCACCAGCGCCGCCATTTCGCCGACATTGCCGTCGATCTCCACCGTGGCCTGGCTGACCTTGCGCGACAGGTTGCGCACTTCGTCGGCGACCACCGCGAAGCCCCGGCCCGCCTCGCCGGCCCGCGCCGCTTCGATGGACGCATTCAGCGCCAGCAGATTGGTCTGATCCGAGAAATCCTTCACCATCGACAGGATATTGGTGATATTGCCGGAGTTCTCGCTCAGGCGCTGCACGGTCTCCTGGAAATCGGTGACCCGGCTGTGGATCGCCCCGACCTGCTCGCGTACCCGCTGCAGCTCGCTGCTGGAATCGCGCACATCGCGCAGGTTTTCGCTGTTCTGCTCATTGATTTTCAGGGTGGTGCCGGCAATCTCGTCGAGCGCCTGGGTCGCCTCCTGACTGGACTGGAACACCAGCTGCGCCTGGCTTTCCTGCTCGCTGACCGAGCGATGGGCTCGCTCGAGCGCCTGCTTGAGCCGGGTCGAACAGAGCGCCACGCGGACGCTGCGCCGGCGCGTCTCCGCGATCATGCGCCTGAGACTGGCGGCGAAGTCATTGTAACTGCCGGCCATCTCGGAGATTTCGTCGAAGGTGTAGTCGGGCAGCGTGGCGGAGATATCGCCGTCCTTGTCGCGTATGCCCCTGAGCACTGCGGTCATCTCCCGCACCGGACGCAGAAACAGGTGGCGCATGAAACCGATGCTGAACAGGCCCGAGAGCAATGCGAACAGGATCACCGCCCCGCCCACCCAGGCGGCCTCGGCAAACAGCCCCCGCAGCGCTTCGCTCCGGTCCTCCGGTAGGGCCAGCGCATCGAGCATGGACCCGGCCTCGCCGGCGTAGTAAAAGCCGGCGAGCAGCAGGACAAGATAGGGCAGCAGCAGGAACAGGACGTTGCCGGCAATCTTGCGGGTAAGGCTGCTGAAGAAGGTTTTTTCAACGCTGGTGTAAAGACTCATCGCTGCTCTCGGCTGTTATTCTTGTGATCCGGCACCCCTAGGAGCCTGTCAGACTTAACACTGATCTACTGCGAAAAAGCCGATTTTGGCCATTTTTTGAGCGCTTTCTTGTTAAATAGAACCACTATTCGCCGCAAAATCGCTCAAAAACTGCCTCAAAACGGACTTTCCCTCGCTACGATCGGCCAAGCCCGACAGACTCCTACGGTGCCACCGGGTACAACAGCCAACCCTGGCTGCCCGCTGCAAATCGCTCCGCCCCGGCAACCGCAAGGCCGGGAAAACTGCATCAAAATTGAAACATAAACCCGGCCGGGTGCCCATAGGCGCAAAGTACGACAAAAGTCGTACTACCACTCGAGCCAGCAGGCGCGTTCGCGAAAATAGTCCTGATGCTGCCGGTACCCGGCGCAGTGCCGGGCCACCAGTTGCCAGAAACGGGGGGAATGGTCGAAATGACGCAGATGGCAGAGTTCGTGGATCAGCACGTAGTCGGCGGCCTCCGGGTGCGCCAGCACCAGCCGCCAGTTCAGCGCGATACGGCCGCGACTGTCGCAGCTGCCCCAGCGGCGCCGGAAGCCGCGTACCGATACGCCCGAAGGCTGCAGCCCGGTATGCGCCGCCAGCGCCCACAACCGTGCGCACAGAATATCCGTGGCCTGCCGTTGCAGCCACTGCCGCAGCTGGTCGGCCACGACCTCCTCCTGCGGCCGGCGAATACGCCGGGACAAGGTCACCTCGAGACGGTCGTCCCGGTGCGCAACCGCCGCCGCGGCCCCCGGCTGCCAGTCCAGCCGGAGCGCCTGACCGCGAAACGGCACGCGGGCGCCGCGGGCCACCTCGATCAGGTGGGCATCGCGCTGTGCCCGTACCGATGCCAGGCGACTGCGAATCCACTGTTCGCGGCTGCGGACAAAGCCGTCGATCCAGTCCGCACCGACCCAGTGCGGTACCCGAACCTCCACTGCATCGGCCCGGATCTGAATCGCGGCGGTCCTGCGATGGCTGCGCACAATGCGATAATCGAACGGCAGCGGAGCCTCAAGGCGCTGGGATGACATCGGTCTCTGGATCACTACACTGTTTCAGGGAGTCGCCATTATACGGGAAACCGCCGTCATGAAAGCATCCACCGCCAACAGCTGCGAACAGCTGGTGCAGGAGATACGGCAGTGCCGCCACTGCCGGGGCTGCCGGACGGCGTGCGTCCGATCATCCAGGCGGCGGCCTCCTCGCGCCTGCTGATCATCGGCCAGGCGCCCGGCGCCCGTGCCGATGCCCGCGGGCGCCCCTTCGACGATGCCAGCGGCGACCGGCTGCGCGACTGGATGGGCATCGACCGCGATGACTTCTACGACCCGCGGCAGGTGGCCATCATGCCGATGGGGTTCTGTTTTCCGGGTCGCGGACGCAGCGGCGACCTGCCGCCGCGCCCCGAATGCGCCCCGCTCTGGCACCGACGCCTGCTGGACGAGATGCCGGCTATCCGCCTCACCCTGCTGATCGGCCAATATGCCCAGCGCGCCTACTCGCCGCAGCCGTTCAGCAGCCTGACCGACTGCGTCGAACACTGGCGCGACCTGCCGCCCGGCTACCTGCCCCTGCCCCACCCGTCGCCACGCAACCAGGCCTGGCTAAAACACCACCCCTGGTTCGAGACCGAACTGCTGCCGGAATTGAAGAAGCGGGTTCGGGAGGCTTTGAATCCGTAGGATGCTGCTGAGCGAAGCGCATCATGACGACTGACAGGTGACGCGTTACGCGTTACGCATACAGGCACGCACCGCTTCGCGGTAGGCGCGCTGCACCCGGCTGTCGTCGCGGCCGGCATAGCGAAGCTGTTCGTAATGACCGGCCACGGCGCTCATCAGCGCCGCCAGTTCCGGGCGCGCACCGGCCACCCGTTCGGCGTAATAACCGACCGGCTCGCCGGTACGGCGTTCCAGCCCACTGGCCGCCAGTTTTCGGGACAGCCGCTGCAGCGACCGGTCGACCGGATCCAGGGTTCGGGGCCGGCGCTGACGCAGCAGCCCGATCGCCACCCAGCCAAGGATCAGACTGAAGGGCAGCGCCAGCGCCAGTGCCAGTTTCCACAGCGTCAGATCGCCGAACCACTGCTCCAGCAACGAGCCCTGGCGCAGATGGAAACTGATCACCCAGCGATGCCAGCTGTAATTCAGAGCCTCGATGCGCAGGCGCATCTCGTTGACCCAGCCGATACGCCCGAAGCGGACCGGCGACAGCGGGGTCTCGGAGAGAAACCCCGGCTCGTCGGCCAGCAATTGATCCGCACTCTGCTCGACCCTTTCCGGCGCCACGGCCGCCGTCGGATCCACCCGGACCCAGCCGCGCCCCTCGTACCAGACCTCGGTCCAGGCATGGGCCTCGTACTGGCGGATCAGCAGATAGGACTCGTAGGGATTCCACTCCTCCCTGGTAACCGCCGACCACCCGTGCCGGCACTCCGGCGGCCCTGAGCATGAAAGTCAGGGCACCGGCATAATGGCCGCAAAAACCGCTTTTGGTCTCGAACAGGAAGTCGTCGATACTGTCGTCGCCCAGGCGCGGCGGCGTCAGGGTATAGCGGAACTCCCGGTTGAACAGCGCCAGCGCGCGCCCGACCAGATCCTCCGCCGACGCCGCCTGGTCACGCCAGCCCGCCGCCAGTTCCCGGGTCCGGGGTTCCCGCCGGACGGCAGTTGCAGATAGCGCTCGCGTGCCGATTCGCTCAGCGGCTGTGGCAGCTGCGCCAGCGGCCGCGAAACCAGCTCGAAATCCGCGCGCTGGCGAATGCGTGACGGCGCCCGCAGCGTCCAGTTCGCCGCCAGACGCAGCGGCCAGGGAGCTCCGACCGGATAATCGAGCGCGTATACCCAGCGCTGCCCACTGGGTTCGAGGGTCATCTGGTAGCGCAGCAGCGGCCCCGGCGGCAGAGCGGCGGTGCTCGGGGGCGTCAGCCGGTCCGACTCCGCCTGCCAGCGGCGGCCGTCGAAATGGTCGTAGGTGAGTCCGCGCCAGTAGCGCTGCGCCGGCGGCGGCACCGCCCCACTGCTGAACTCGACCCGAAACGCCACGGCACTGGAGCCGGTCAGCCGGCTGACATCGCCCGGCGAAAGCGTATCCGACAGTCCGGTCACGGCCTCCTCCTGGGCCATGGGCGCATACCAGAGGGGCCCGATGCGCGGCACCACGAGAAACAGTACCACCATCAGCGGTATGGCCGGCAGCATCAGCCGGCCCGCCGCCCGCAGCGGCCGCCAGAAGTCCGGCTGATGCTCGCTCTGATAGACCGCATTGAGGGCCGCGGTAATCAGCAACAGCGCCGCCAGCACATAGAGGGCATGCAGCAGTGTCTGACCGAACAGCAGCTCGGTGGCCGCAAGAAAATAGGCGACATAGACCAGTACCAGGGCGTCGCGCCGCTTGTAGATCTCCAGCAGTTTCAGTGCGAATCCCGCCACCAGCAGCGCCACTGCCAGCTCCGGGCCGTTGCCACGGCCGATCGATACCACGGCCCCGATCCCGGCCGTGATCGCCATCATGAACTTGACGCTCCAGTGGGGGAAGGAGGTGCGCCCCAGGTGAACCATCAGCCGCCAGCCCAGGGCACCGAGGGTCAGCAACGGAAGCCACCAGGGCAGGCGCAGGCTGTGGGGTATCAGCACCACGATGACCATCAGCAACTGCCAGACCAGCGCCGGCCGGGTGAGCTGATAAACCCCTTCATCGATTCTGTGTCTCCTTGCCGAACAGCGCCAGGGCCCGCAGGACATCGTGTCGATGCCGGCTGCCGCGTCCCGGCGCGATTTCGCGACCGGGCAGTCGCAGGCCATACTCAAGCCGTTCGCGCGAGAGTTTCAGGGCCCAGTAGCAGAGCCGCGAAAGCCGGCTTTCGACATCCAGTTCAGGCCACAGGGTCCAGTCGAGCCAGAGCTGCTCATCGGCATGGTCGCCGAACTGCTTGGCATGCAGCCCCTGCCCCGCCGCCAGCTGTTTCCAGGCGATATGGCGCGGCGACATGCCGCGCTGATAAGCTTCGAGGCCGACGAAGTCGTCACTGCCACGCCCCTGCAGCACTTCCCCGCGGCCGTCGATGCCGCCGCTCCCCGGCAGGCTGTCGCCCGTCAGCGGCCGCGGCCAGGCCAGTGCCCGCAGGTCCGTCTCCAGCCAGGTCCAGGCCCGCAGCAGACCCAGGGGATACAGCGTCTCGATCAGCAGCACCCCGGGACGCCACCAGCCCCGTTCCGGCGCCTCTGCGTAGAGGCGCACGCGGCGTTCGCTGTCGCCGATCAGGTCGCAGCTGACCGGCGCCTGATCGGCCCAGGAGAGCTGAATGGCTTCGTAATCACGCCGGCTGCCGGCGCGCAGCAGCAGCTCGAACTCGGCCTGCTCGCCGACAAGACAGGGGCGCGCCGTCAGTGCGGTAATCGTGAGACCGGCAAGATTGCCGTAGGTGTGGAGGATCGACAGCACGAACAGCGACAGCAGCAGGAAACTGGCACCGTAGACCAGATTGTTCTCGTAGTTGATGCCAAGCAGCAGAATGATCAGCGCCGTCACCAGATACCAGAGACCGGCCCGGGTCGGCAGAATATAGATACGATTCTGGGTCAGCGTCAGACTGTGAACTCTGGGATGACGCCGCAGCGCCCATTGCCGCATACGTCTGGACAAGTTCATCAAGATCCTTCTTTTACCCCACCACATCCACCTGCTCCAGCATCTGGCGGATCAGCGCTTCGCTGCCATGACCGCCAACCTGCTCGGCTGCCCGCAGACGGTGGCCGATCACCGGCTCCAGCAACGTCTGCACGTCTTCCGGCACCACGTATTCGCGCCCCTGCATATAGGCCCAGGTCCGGGCGCACTGCAACAGCGCCAGACTGCCGCGCGGCGAGACGCCATAGGCGAACTGGGGCGCCTCCCGGCTGTACTGTACCAGTCGCTGCAGATAGTCGATCAGGCTGTCCGATACCCGTACCCGGCGACAGGCTTCACGAATCTCGTTCAGGTCGTCAAGGTCGATGCAGACCGGCAGCGGGCTCTGCTGTCGCCGGTAGCGCCCCTCGCTCAGCAGCTGTCGTTCGGCCTCCGGTGCCGGATAACCCAGCTCGATGCGCATCAGAAAGCGGTCGAGCTGGGACTCGGGCAACGGAAAGGTACCGAACTGGGTAATCGGATTCTGGGTCGCGATAACGAAGAAGGGTTCCGGCAGCAGGTGCGTCTCGCCGTCGAGCGTGACCTGGCGCTCCTCCATCGCCTCGAGCAGGGCGCTCTGGGTCTTGGGGGTGGTACGGTTGATCTCGTCGGCGAGCAGCAGCTGGGTGAACACCGGTCCCGGATGGAAACGGAACGCCGATGCCTGCTGGTCGAAAATCGAGACGCCGATGATATCGGCCGGCAACATGTCACTGGTGAACTGAACGCGCTGGAAACTGAGCCCCAGCACCTGGGCCAGGCCATGGGCCAGCGTGGTCTTGCCCATGCCGGGCAGGTCCTCGATCAGCAGATGCCCCTGGGAAAACAGACAGGTCAGCGCCATCCGTATCTGACTGTCCTTTCCGAGCACCAGCGTACTGACACTGCTGACCGCCTGCTCGATCTTCCGCCGCATTCGCGCTCCCTGTTCCGATGTGACCGGCGTCGCCAGCATGCCACAGCCCTCCTTCGGGTGCCATCTCAGGTTTTCAGAGCGGATGGAGCGCAGCCGTGCAGCCCGGGCGCTCCGTCCTGCAACAGCCCATACATATATAGACCTCCGTCCGGCCAGGGACCGGACGGAGGCCCGATCGAATCATGGCCGCCGTCAGAACTTTAGCGGGATGGATTCGCGATGGTAGTCCATGACGACGCCCGAACAGGCTTCGTCGTGGGGTACGACCTGGACCAGGTTGGCGCTGTGGACACCCGCTTTGTGGCACAGATCGTAGGCCTGAGTCACGTTGGTGCAGGTCATCACTTCGCCATGGTTGTCCCTGATCAGCTCCTTGCCGTCGTCGTATTCGACTTCGACCACCATGGGACCACAACCGGACTCGATGAAGTTGACGTTTTTGAGACGATGGCTCGAAGCCAGTGCCTTGAACTCGGAAATCTGCATTTCACACCTCCCGGTGCTGCGGCCACCCCGCCGGGGCGGTCCGAATCTGGCAACGGCGCCGCGAGTGTGCACCGGCGTCACCGTGCCGCCTTCCGTTAGATACGCCGCTGGGCGACAGGTTCAGTCACCCATCCGATTAAGTGTAGCCCAGCCAACGGGGTCGACGCCGGCTTCAGACCTTCGCGAGACCCGGCGCAACCGGCCTTCTACCGAGCTCGGGCCGGCCGAACAGATACCCTGGCCAAAGCCGCAGCCGAACGCCATCAGCCAGTCCCGCTGAGGTTCGGTTTCAATGCCTTCGGCGACCACCTCCAGACCGAGCTTTGAGGCCATCGCGACCACCGCCTGAATGATCTGCCGGTCGTCTTCGTCGTTCTCGAGATCCTGCACGAAGCAGCGATCGATCTTGAGCTTGTCGACCGGCAACTGCTTGAGCAGCGCCAGCGATGAGTAGCCCGTGCCGAAATCATCAATCGAGATACGCAGTCCGAGCGCCTTCAGATCAGCGAGAATGGCGGCCGTCGCCTCGAGGTTGTCCATCAGGGTGGTTTCGGTGATCTCGAGTTCCAGCAGCCGAGGCGGCACCCCGGTCGCAGCCAGGATGCGGCGAATTTCCGCCATGAACCCCTTGTCCCGAAACTGTTGCGGACTGATGTTGACCGCCACCGGTACCGCGTGATCACCCTCTTCAAGGCAGGCCACCAGGGTGGCGCAGACCTGCCGCAATACCCAGTAACCCAGCGGGACGATCAGACCGGACTGTTCCGCCGCCGCAATGAACTGGCCCGGCGCAAGCCAGCCGTGCCGAGGATGCTGCCAGCGGATCAGCGCTTCGCAGGCGACCGTCCGGCGGCGCTCGAGCTCGACGATCGGCTGGTAGGCCAGTGTCAGCTGGGAACCGGCCAGGGCCTGTCGCAGGTCCTCTTCCAGGCGCATCAGGCGCATGGCCTCGTCCTGCATCTGCTGATTGAAGAAGGCGATACAGTTCTTGCCGCGGCGCTTGGACGCATAGAGCGCCAGATCGGCATTGCGCAACAGCTGACTGGCCGAGTCGCCGTCGGTCGGTGCCACCGTGATACCGATCGAGGTACTGATCACCAGCTCGCGGCTCTCGACCTTTATCGGCTGACGGATCGAGGCGATCAGCTTCTCCGCCAGGCGCAGGATGTCCTCGGTGCCGCCGCTGTCGAGCAGCACCACGGCGAACTCGTCACCGCCCAGGCGCGCGACGATGTCGTTGGCCCGCACCAGCCCCCGTAAACGCTGTGCCACGGCGATCAGCAACTGATCGCCCACCTCATGCCCCATGGAGTCGTTGATACGCTTGAAGTCGTCGAGATCGAGATAGAGCAGTGCCAGGGCCCGCCGCTGCGGGCCTGTTCGCGCAACGCCTGCACCAGCTCCTCCTGCAGCAGTCGCCGATTGACCAGCCCCGTGAGGAAGTCGTGATAGGCCAGCTGGTGCAGCTCCCGGGTACGGGATTCGACCAGGGTACGCAGACGCTGCGGTTCGCGCAGCACATAGTGCACCAGCCAGGTGAACACGAGCGCCGCCACCAGGCTGACCAGTTGGCCGATCCAGAAGCCGCCCGGGCCCTCTTCGGCATTGCGCCCCATTCGCAACCGCCACTGGCCATTCGGCACCCGGACAGTGAGCGTCTGCAGATCTTCGCGCGGCGGGCGATCGCCGCCGGCCATCACCGGGAACTCGACGCCCGACGGGGTCAGCCGGATCAACTCGAAGTAATAGCCGCTTTGCACCAGCGCATCGAGATCCATCACCGACAACAGCGGATCCAGATCGATAACCGCCGCAACGAAACCCCAGAACGCCTCGCCGTCATCGTCGGACGCCAGGAATACCGGGTTGTAGCCAATGACCCCGATACCGCCCTCGCGCAGCTGCAGGGGACCGTCGAGCGTCAGCCGGCGCTCCTGGCGGGCCTGCTGGGCCGCAACGCCCGTGCGGGCCTGTTCGAATACCGAACTGCCGAGGGCAGAGGCGTTACCGGTAAGGGGGAAAATCTGGCTGACAACGCCGGCAGGCGCGAGCCGCAGGCTCGACACGGCGGGAAAATCACGCAGGATTTCGGCGGCCCGGACGGTAAAATCCGGTGGTTCGCCCCCGCTGCGCCGGACCTCGTGGGCCAACAAGGCGGTCGTGACCAGCGACTGATTCAACAGCTGCTCGATGGCACCGGCCTGGCTGTTGAGAATATCGCGCAACAGGGACGCCTGTTCCTTCTGAAACAGGGTCTGGTTCAGATGATTCCAGTAGCTGCCCAGCGCCAGCACGGCGAGGAAGACGACACCCGAAATCAGAGGGGTTTACGCAACGCCGCTTCTCCTGTTGCGCGGTTTGGGCCCGCACCGATTGCGGGCCTGGCCCTGCCCTTGCACCGACGGGACCGGCACAGCGGCCCCGCCAGGCTGGCTTGACGAGCGGGCGTCTGACGCAGCCGCTCGGCGGGCCTTAGTGGTCGTGACCACCTTCACCGTGAGCGTGACCGTGCTGCAGCTCTTCTTCGGTGGCTTCACGCACATCCACGACTTCGATGGCGAAGTTCAGGACTTCTCCGGCCAGCGGGTGATTGCCGTCGAGGGTGACATTGTCATCTGCAACGGCGACCACGGTTACCGGCTGTTCGCCCCAGGGAGTCTGGGCCAGGAACTGCATGCCCACTTCGATCTGCTCGATGCCGACGAAGTTGCTGCGATCCACGGTCTGCACCAGATCGTCACGACGGTCGCCGTAACCGCGCTCAGGCTCGACGGTGACGTCCAGCTTGTCGCCGGCGGCCTTGCCGGCCAGCGCCGACTCGAGACCTTCGACGATATTGCCGCCGCCATGCAGGTAAGCCAGCGGCTCCTGACCGTCGGACGAATCAATGACGTTGCCTTCGGAATTTTTCAGTGTGTAGTGAATCTGTACAACGGTATTGGCAGCAATCTGCATTCTCTTTCTCCGTTTGGTTGTAAAAAAACTGGCCCAGAACACCAACGGATTGACCCTGCCCGGCGTGGACATTCGAGCATTGGCACTGAACGGCAGATTTTAGGGTTGTCGATATCAGGCGCATCCTAACGTGCCGGGCCAGCGACTGCCACCCCTGCACCGACATCGGTCTGCTTTTCACAGACGCCTTTCCAGCTCCTCATCCTTGTCACCCCGACGCCAGAGGTTCTCCGGCGTCAGGTTGACGCCGCCGATCCAGCGGTCGATCGGCTGCTGCAGCAGCCAGTCCCGTTCGCCGGCCAGCACTTCATGACCGGCTTCAGTGGGCGTGAGCTTGAGCCCGAGAAACTGTTCGTCGGCGCCGCCGAGACCGGGGCGATCAAAACGGCCATTGCCGGCCTGCAGCAGCGGACAGGGTCCGCCGAGCAGACGTTCGAGCACCCGCCAGAAACTGGCATCCCCCATAAAGGCGATGGCCTCACGCTCGCGCACACCGCGGAACAGGCCGGCAGGGTCGTCGACGCCGCCGGCGGCCACTTCGAGCGCCAGCCGTTCGGTCCGGCTCAGGCCGTCGGGTCCCGGGTATTCCTGCACCAGTCGCTGCAGTGCCGGCCCCAGAAACGGCAGCGCCGACAGATCGCGCTGCAACAGCGCCACCAGGACCCGGGGATTGGGCGCGGTAAAGGCACGCCAGGCATCGGCGCCGAGGCGCAGCTGTCCCTCGGTGATAGTTTGCCGGCCCGCCAGCAGCGCCCTTGCCCTCGCGGGGTCCGCACGCCCGAGATAGTCCTCCACCAGCACCAGCGACGGCCAGCCGAGCCCCTGGCCTTCTTCGCTGTACCAGTGCAGCAACTGCAGCAGGTGCAACTGGTCGTACAGCTCGAAGGAATTCCAGATCACGACGCCACCTTCGCGGGCTGCACTGCGAAACAGCGCATCCCGCGCCTGAAAGTGGGTCAGCGCCTCGAAATCGGTTGCCCAGCCGCAACTGGCGATATAGGCGGCCCTGACGGCGGACAGCTCATCCAGGGTCAGACCGGCCGGGACCGGCCCCTCGTGCAGCACATCGTCCCAGGCGAGAAAGTCGCCGTCGATGCCGCATTGCGCCAGCCACTGATTGGCCATCTGGCCGTTGGTGATATGTCGCATGCCGTCACTCCTCCCGTTTAACTGAAGACAGGTACGCCCCCGGGCGGTTCCGCCGGAGGCTTGAAGACGCTTCACTGGTCGGCCAGGGCACCTGCATCGATGCTCACCAGGACACCCTCGGCCGCTTCGACGTGGGGATTGCCATTGCCCTGAACCTGGCGGATCCTGCGGTTGCGCTCCAGCTCCCAGGCGTCCACCGGGTCGGTGAGATGCCAGGCTTCGAGCAACCGGGTTTCACTGCGGCTCAGGCGCAGACCGTAGCGGTCCCGCATATAGAAGTAGGTGCGGGCGATATCCCCGCGCACTCCGGCCGCCGGCTCGGCGATCCGCCCCTTGAAGTCAACCTCGATATCGCAGTGACCATAGGCCCGCGATTCACCGGAAATCATACCGTAAGCGTAGTTGGAACGATCGCCGTTGACCTCGCCGATCGCCGGCACCAGGTTGTGCATGTCAGCCTCCATGCGCTTGAAGGTCGCATCCTTGCGGCAGGCACGACGACCGCCCTCCTGCCAGCACTGACGCTGATGGCCGAACACCCAGGCCGGCATCACGTGTTCCCATTCGATACGCCCCGCGCGATTGGCGTTCTTGCGCGGCTGGTAGCCGCATCCGGCCAGGTCCGGTTCGAGCCGCTTGCCCCTGGCGCCGAAACGGCAACCGCAGTAGAAGGACACCGAATGGACACCGTAGATAACGGCCAGCTCGCGTTTGGCCGCACTGAAGGAAGCCGGCTGATCGGCCAGCGCATACAGTGGCACCATCAGTGCCACCCACAACATACGCATAAAGAAGAGGATCCATTACTCTGGCGTCCCGCCAGCCGTTCGCCGGACGTTCCTGTCCGTGCCTTTTTCGACGTTTCGGCCGATCTTATTAACCTGACGTGCAAATAGGTTCCCTACCTATTTGCACGTTATGTACAGGACGTACTGTATGCCGCGTACGCATGGATTCGTATAAGCGGCCACGCCACGGAAACGGGCGCAGGTGCGCGGACATGCTGGTTTCCGTGGCGCTCGCATTGGCCTGCCGCCAATGATGAAGCCTCCCTGCTTCATGTATTAACCCGGCGGGTTAATAAAGTCACAAAATAAGAAAATTAGGAAATCGTCCTAGTTTATTTCACCGCAATATTGGCTAAGGTTTGCAGTGTCGGCACAGCCAATCCGTGCCGGTCCATTGTCAGGAACGACTGGAGGCAACGTCATGGAAAGCACCTGCCCCTCATGCCAGCTACTTGTTAGCCAGGGTCGGCCCCATCCCCATCTGCATACGCTCAGTACGCTCAAGGACAGTCAGCTGTTCAAGTGTCGCTGCTGCAACAGCTACCTTCACCGCGACCAGAGCGGCTGGGAGGTTCTCAGCGCCGGCCATTATCAGGACGAGGCACCCACCGCCACAGGCGGCCGGGCACTTAAAACCGCCTGATCCGGTATCGTCCCCGGCGAGCCGGCCACCGGGTGGCTGATCCACTGATCGTGCAGGGCCCACCCGCCGGACCGGCGAACTATACGTGGTTGCACAGGACGATCGCAACCTGGGCCGGGCCGTTACCGCAACCGCAGGTCGCCTCTGTTTTTCAGCGTCGCCAGGTTCGGTACGAAGGCTTTCAAGGAGAGAAAAAATGAACGATTCGGCCGGCTGCTGCCCGGCGCTGAGCCACCTCAGACCACCAGTGCTGAACCTCGATCAGTTCTGCATCCTGTTCGAGAGCGACAGTCTCTGTATCGCCCGCTGCGACCGCTGCGGCAGCTGGCTGGTCAACGAGGGGGAATACTGGGAACCCTTGCTGAATATGGATAATCTGGAGTTTACAGAATCGATTTGAGTTAACAGTGTTTTCGAGTCAACAGTGTTGAGTTAACAGCAACAGCCCGGACGCTGGGTGGGAACTGGAAACTGTCTACTGGCAACTGTTTACTCTTCAACTGTCTACTCGACCTGCGCCACCCGGCGGTCGCGGGCGGCCTTCTCGAGCGCGGTGCGGATCGCGGGATATTCATCCATCGCCTGAATCACGTCGTCACGGCGCAGCTCATACAGTGAACAGGGCGTTACCGCCCGCACCGTGGCACTGCGTGGCGCCTGGTGCAGCAACGCCATTTCGCCGCAGAAATCGCCGGCCATCAGGGTTGCGAGCTGGCGCGGCTTGCCCCCTCTTCTTCCCTGATGACGCGTACCACGCCGCGGGCGATCAGGTAGAGCGAATATCCGGTCTCGCCCTGGGTAATGATGCGATCGCCCTCGGCCACCGTCAGCGAACGCATCCGTGCCGCCAGCCCGGCGAATTCGGCCTGCGGGATCTCGCGCAGGAAAGGCACCTTGCGCAGCAGTTCCGAGGGTTCGACCTTCAGCCGCTTGACCTCGTGCCCCCGCAGCGCCCGCAGGTTGCGGGCCATTTCGTGCTCCAGGGACTCGGCGATCCCGGCCGGCAGCGTGCCGCGTTCGAGCTGCTCGTCGATCGCCTCGACCTCGGCCAGCAGAATCAGCCGCTGACCCAGCCGCTCCTGCATGTCGGAGACGAACTCCGGAAACTGTTCGGCCATCTGGTCGAGCTGTGTGCGGGCACCGTCGTACCAGCCGACATATTGATCGCGCACCTCGGAAGCCACCGCCGGCGAGATGGATTCGGTCTCAACCAGTTCGTCGAATCGCTCCAGCACCCGACCGCAGCTCTGGTAGCGACCCCAGGCCATCTCATAGTCCATCGCCACCTGATGGATGCGCAGCCGTTCGAGGTAACTGCCCAGGGCACTGAAACGCCCCAGCAGTCGCACACGCAGCCGATCCAGCGTCGAACGTCGCTGCTCGCTGAACTCGATGCTGTCGAGGGTATCCTGGAAGCGCACCGTGTCGAGATTCAGCGCCACCTGCTGGCGCAGTCGCAGGTAGGCGGACTCGCTCAGATGCCCCTTGTTGAACATGTCGATAAAGAGCGCCTGCTCTTCGGCGAAACCACGCAGAAACAGCAGCCGGCGCTCCTCGTTGGCATTGAGTTCGGCGCGACGCAACTGGGCCAGTTCCTCGCGGATCGTCAGCATCTCGCGATCGGAATTGAGCTGCAGTTGCTGGGCGATGGAACCGGAAAAGAGCCCGCCGGCCATCAGTTCCGGTATGCGGCTCTGGGCACGACGCTTGGCCAGCAGATTGCCCTCGACACGGGCGAAACGGTCCGCCAGCGACGGCCGGTCCAGCTGCAGCCGATGCACCAGCCGGTCGATCGTCAGTCCCGGCACCAGCAGCGTGAAGAGCACCGCACCGATCACCAGGGTGGTGAAGATGTCGGAATACTCGAACGGCGGCAGGCTGAGTACGATGGCCAGCGCGATGGCCCCGCGCAGACCGCCCCAGTAGATCACCGCCTTGTACCCCAGTCCGACCGGCTGGGCACCCGGCATGCGCTCCACCAGCGGCATCAGTCCGAACACCACCGCCAGCCGGGACAGCAGCATCCCGGCGATGACCCAGACCAGCAGCGGCATCGCCTCGACCAGAGACGACAGCTCCACCGTGAGTCCGACCATCAGGAAGATCAGCGCCGTGGCGATAAAGGCCATGTATTCCCAGAAATGCTCGAGATAGGCGCGCACCGCCGGCGTGACCCGGATCCAGCCCCAGCCGCTGAAGGTCAGGGCCGCGGCCACCGTCGCCATCACGCCGCTGACATGCAGAAGTTCCTCGGCCACCAGGAAGGAGGTGTAGGCCAGGATGGTGGTGAGGGTGATCTCGATTGACGGGTCTCCCTCGACAAGCGTCAGCAGGTAGCCCGTCAGCAATGCCATCAGCCAGCCGACCACCAGTCCGCCGATGAATACCACGACGAAATCGACGACGCCGTTGAACAGCGACTGGGTCGAGACAGCGCCGGCCACCAGGATGCCCACCAGCACCCGGGCCAGCACGATAGAGGTGGCGTCGTTGAACAGGCTCTCGCCCTCGACCAGTACCGTGAGCCGGCGCGGCGCGCCGAGACGCTTGAACAGCGCGATCACCGCCACAGGGTCGGTGGCGCTGAGAATGGCCCCGAGCAGCAGCGCTGCGGGAAAGGCGACCGGCGTCGCCAGCGCCATGATCCCGCCGATAATGAAGGTGGACACCAGCAGCCCCGGTATCGCCAGCACCAGCACCGGCACCAGGTCGCGGCGCAGCTGGCGCGCGTCGAGGTGAAAGGCCGACTCGAACACCAGGGTCGGCAGAAAGACATAGAGAATCAGCCCGGACGATATCTCCAGCCCCTCGAGGGGCCCGAGGGCCTGGGGCCAGGTGCCCGCCAGCTCTGCCAGCGCCATACCCACCAGCACCAGCGCCACGGTGAAGGGGAAGCGCAAACGTTCGGTGAACGCCAGCGTCGCGGCCGCGATCAGCAGCAGCACGATAATGCCGGCGACCAGGTGCGCGATATGCAGGCCCGACTCCATGGGTGGCCTCGATTGGCAGGAAGCGTTGCTTACATTAAAGAAGCCGCAACGGCCAACATCAAACCGCAGCGGCGACAGGCTCGCAGCGCGGGCATGCCACATTGCCAAATCAAAGTTTCAATTGATACCAATCATTCACAACGAAACGAAGATATGCTGGAAAAACCGGGACAGATTACACGAACAGGTTGAAATAGCCACAGATGACGCGTAAATTTATTCTCACTTGAGAGTATATGCCTTTCAGAGCACTCTCTTTCGCGAGCAACAGACCGTAAAACAACAAGCGCAACGGACCCAACGATGATCAATCCGAGCGAACTCCAGTATCTCAACGGTTTCGGCAACGAACATGAAACCGAAGCCCTGCCCGGCGCGCTGCCGGTGGGACAATTCAACCCGCAGCGCTGCCCCTACGGCCTTTATGCCGAACAGTTCAGCAGCACCGCCTTTACCGCCCCGCGCCACAGCAATCGCCGCACCTGGACATACCGCCTGCGGCCGTCGATCGCCATGGGCGATTTCAGCCCGATCGACCAGGGACTGATCCGCACCGCGCCGATCACCGAGGCCCCGTGTCCGCCGAACGTGATGCGATGGGACGCGCTCGAGATTCCTCATCAGCCGACCGATTTCATCGACGGACTGGTCACGGTGGCGGCCAACGGCGATGCCCGTGCCCAGACCGGTATCGGCATCCACGTCTACCGCGCCAACGCAGGCATGGGCAATCGCTTCTTCTACAACGCCGACGGCGAACTGCTGTTCGTGCCGCAGCAGGGGCGCTTCTGGCCTATACCGAGATGGGCATCCTCCACGTCGGGCCCGGCGAGATCCTGGTGATCCCCCGCGGCATCAAGTTCAGGATCGAGCTGCCGGACGGTCCGGTACGCGGCTATATCTGCGAAAACTACGGCGCACCGCTGCACCTGCCGGAGCGCGGCCCGGTCGGCGCCAACGGCTATGCCAACGACCGTGATTTCCAGTATCCGGTGGCCTGGTTCGAGGACAGCGAAGGCGACTACCGCCTGGTGGCGAAGTTCTGCGGAGGCCTGCACGAGGCGGCGCTGGATCACTCGCCGCTCGACGTCGTGGCCTGGGTCGGCACCAGCGCGCCCTACAAATACGACCTGGCGCGCTTCAATGTCATCAACACCGTCAGCTTCGACCATCCGGATCCGTCGATCTTCACGGTACTGACCGCCCAGAGCGATACCGCGGGCGTGGCCAACGTCGACTTCGTGATCTTCCCGCCGCGCTGGATGGTGGCCGAGGACACTTTCCGTCCGCCCTGGTACCACCGCAACATCATGAGCGAGTTCATGGGCCTGATCGAAGGGGTCTACGATGCCAAGGAACAGGGCTTCGAGCCGGGCGGCATGAGCCTGCACAACTGCATGAGTCCCCATGGCCCCGAGGCCGGCGTGTTCGAAAAGGCGAGCTCGGCGCAACTGGCGCCCGAGCGCTACCAGAACACCCTGGCCTTCATGTTCGAGTCGCGCTACGTGATCGAGCCGACCCGCTTCGCCCTCGAGACCGAGGCACGCCAGCACGACTATATTGAATGCTGGTCGGGACTTAAAAAATACTTCAACGGCGAGAAATAAAGCATGAGCACACTGAACGAAACCCACGACAGCGCCCTCACCAGCTGGGTCGCATCCGCCAACAGCGGTGATACCGACTTCCCGATCCAGAATCTGCCGTTCGCCAGTTTCCGCCGCCGGAACTCCAGTGAAACCTTTCGCGGCGGCGTCGCCATCGGCGACCAGATTCTGGACCTGGCCGCGGCGAACAACAGCGGCCTGTTCGACGGTCTCGCCGCCGACGCCCTGAAAGCGGCCGCCGAGCCGCGGCTGAACCGTTTCATGAGCCTAGGCGCCGAGGCCTGGTCTGCATTGCGCCTGGCGCTGTCCCGGGGACTGCGCAGCGGCAGCGAGCAGCAAGCCGCCCTGCAGGGCTGCCTGATCGCCCAGGCCGATGCCGAGTACGACCTGCCCTGCACCATCGGCGATTACACCGACTTCTATACCTCGGTTCACCACGCCACCCGCGTCGGCTCGCTGTTCCGCCCGGACAACCCGCTGCTGCCGAACTACAAGTGGATCCCGATCGGTTACCACGGCCGCGCCTCGTCCATCGGCGTCTCGGGCCAGCAGTTCCCGCGTCCACTGGGTCAGACACGGGCACCGGACGCCGCCGAGCCGAGCTTCGGCCCCTGCAAGCGCCTCGACTACGAACTGGAAGTCGGCATCTTCATCGGTGCCGGCAACGCACTGGGGGAGCCGGTCGGCATCGACAGCGCCGAGGATCACGTATTCGGCATCTGCCTGTTCAACGACTGGTCGGCGCGGGATATCCAGGCCTGGGAATACCAGCCCCTGGGCCCCTTCCTGTCGAAGAACTTCGCCTCGACCATCTCGCCCTGGATCGTGACGATGGAGGCCCTGGCCCCCTATCGGAGCGCCTTCAGCCGCCCGGCCGAGGATCCGCAGCCGCTGCCCTACCTCAGCTCCGAGACCAACAGCCGCGAAGGCGGCCTCGATATCCAGCTCGAGTGCCTGCTGCAGACCGAACAGATGCGTACCCGGGGTGAGGCGCCGACACGGCTGTCCCGGTCCAGCTTCCGGCACTCCTACTGGACCGTCGCCCAGATGGTGGCGCACCATACCGTCAACGGCTGCAACCTGCAGCCGGGCGACCTGCTCGGTTCAGGCACCCAGTCAGGTCCCGAGCACGAGGAAGCCGGCTCGCTGCTGGAGCTGACCGTAGGCGGCAAACAACCGATCAGCCTGCCGAACGGCGAAACCCGCACCTTCCTCGAAGATGGCGACGCCGTGGTGATGCGGGGCTTCTGCGCAAAACCGGGCGCCGCCCGCATCGGTTTCGGCGAAGTGGTCGGTACCGTACTGACGGCACGCGTGTAACCGCACCCATTCCTGCTACAAATTTCGTAGGATGGGTGAAGCCGCTATGGCACTCCGCTGCCGGCGAACAAGAAGTTCGCTGCGGCGGAACCCATCATTGACTTCACAGCTCCAGTACCAGGCCGATATTCCGCGATGGGTTACACGGCGCCTTGGTCACCTGGGATCGGATATCGCCCCACCAGCGCCGTTACACCCATCCTACAAGCTTCCGAAGGACAATCATGGAACTCTACACCTACTTCCGCTCATCCGCCGCCTACCGGGTGCGCATCGCGCTGAACCTCAAGGGCATCGGGCACCGGCTGACGCCGGTCAACCTGCTGACCGGCGAGCAGCTCGGCGACGCCTACCGGGCGCTCAACCCCAGGGGCTGCTACCGGCGCTGAAACTGGACGACGGCCGCCTGCTGACCCAGTCGACCGCGATTCTCGAATACCTCGAAGCCGAATATCCACAAACGCCGCTGCTGCCGACGGACAGCGTCGAGGCCGCACGGGTACGGGGCTGGGCCGGCCTGATCGGCTGCGATATCCATCCGCTCGACAATCTGCGGGTGCTCAAGTACCTCAAGGGTACGCTGAAGATCAGCGACGACGACAAGACCGCCTGGTACCACCACTGGATCCACGAAGGCTTCAGGGTGCTCGAAGCGCAGCTCGAAGCGGCGCCCTACTGCCACGGCGCGAACATCACCCTGGCCGACCTCTACCTGGTGCCCCAGGTCTACAATGCCCTGCGCTTCGATCTGGACATGACGCCCTACCCGAAGATCCGGTCGATATACGACGCCTGCAACGAACTGCCCGCCTTCGACGCCGCGCGACCGGAAAACCAGCCCGATTCGACGATTTGATGGCCGGAGGTTACGCGTTACGCGTGACAGTTTGAGCCCTATACATTCCGAAAAAGGCCCCGCCATGACTAAACCATGGCGGGGCCTTCTGCAAACTCAACGCATCTAGAGCGGTACGCCTCGCTACGCTCGAGGTACCCTACAGGACTGCGTCACGCGTCACCTCAGTCCGCAAACTCCTCGGCATGCAGCCAGGCGGCATGGTCGACCGCCCGTTTCGTCTTGCTCCAGGCGTCCAGCATTTCCGGGGCCAGTGCATGCAGCCTGTCGATCTGGCCGGGTTTGTCGGTGCGCACCGTCAGCTCTAGGCGATGGCCGTTCGGGTCGAAGAAATAGATCGACTTGATGATCTCGTGGTTGGTCGGCCCCACCACCTCGAGTCCCTTGGCCTCGAGTTCCGCCTTGGCTTCCAGCAGCGCCTCCTCGTTCTCGAGCTCGAAGGCGATGTGCTGCACCCAGGCCGGAGTATTGGGATCGCTGCCCATCTCGGGCGAATTCGGCAGCTCGAAGAACGCCAGGATATTACCGTTGCCGGCATCCATGAACAGGTGCATGTAGGGATCGGGCTCCCTGGTCGAGGGCACCCTGTCCTCGGAGATCGCCAGAATGAAGTCCATGTTGAGATAGTGCCGATAGAACTCGACGGTTTCCTTCGCATCCCTGCAGCGATAGGCGACGTGGTGAATCTGCTTGATCTTCATGGTGCTCGCTCCGGCTTGCTTACTTAGTCTCATATGAAACCAAATATATTCTCATATGAGAACATTTGCAAAGCCCTTTCGTTTTCCGTGTGATTCGAACCGGAAAACCGGCGCTGTCCGGACGGCTGTAGAGCCCGAAATCACTGGGATCCGGTAGACAGGAGCGCGACGGAGAACAGCCCGACCCAGCATCGGCAACATTGCAGCAACTCTTCTCAAATGAGAAAATAACGCCAACGGATACCAGCCCCGGACGCACCGCCATGCCTGAACAGTCCAAAAAATCCCTGATACTGCAGCAGTTCATCCCCTATCGGATGGTCAATACCGCCAAGCGGATCAGCGACAGCCTGTCGCAGATCTACGGCAGCGAGGCGTTCGGCGTGACCATTCCGGAGTGGCGTATTCTCGCCCGCCTGGCCGAGGATGAACGCCTCAACGCCCGCGATATCGGCCGCATCACCCAGATGGACAAGTCCAAGGTCTCCCGTGGCGTCAAGCTGCTCGACGGCAAGGGCTATCTGATCAAGGTAAAGGACGAACAGGACAACCGCGTCACCTACCTGTCGCTGTCGGAATCCGGCCGCCGGCTCTACCATGAACTGGCGCCGCGGGCGCTGGAATGGGAAAGCCGCCTGATCAAGGCACTGGATACCAGCGAATACCGCGATCTTATGCGCATTCTGGAAAAGCTGGACAAACAGCTCGATGGTATGGAGCCCTAAGCCGCTACCGGCCCCGACCGCTCACTGACGGCGGGTGCTGAGCCCGTACTTGCGCAGCCGGCGGAACACCGTCGGCTGGCTGATACCCAGCATACCCGCCAGTTCGTAAGTGCTGGCGCAGCGCTCGAGTGCAGCCTCCAGCAGGCGTTTCTCGTACCGCTCGAGCGACTCGGTCAGTGAGGTCCCGTCGAGCAGCGGCGGTTCGGCAAGCATCGTCGCCGCGACCGGTGGCGTCCCGGAAGTCGCCGGTGTCGGCGCCGACGGATCGAACCGGACCAGAGAACCGGGGCTGGCGACATAACAGCGTTCCAGCACGTTCTCCAGTTCACGCACGTTGCCGGGCCAGTCATGCTGTACCAGACGCTGCCTCGCCTGACTGTCGAGCACCTTTCGCTGGCCGTAGCGTTCGTTGAGGCGCGCCAGCACCCGGTCCAGCAGCACCGGGATGTCGTCCGGCCGTTCGCGCAACGGCGGGATCGTCATCGGTACCACGTTCAGACGGTAATAGAGATCGAGCCTGAAGCCCCCGCCTCGACCTGCTCATGAAGATCGTGATTGGTGGCGCTGATCAGGCGGAAGTCGATGGCACGCGGGGCGGTACTGCCGATGCGCGTGACCTTGCCGTCCTGCAGCACCTTCAGCAGTTTCACCTGCATCGGCAGGGGCAGGTCGCCGACCTCGTCGAGAAACAACGTGCCGCCATCGGCCTGCTCGATCAGCCCCGGCTTGCCCTGACGGGCGGCGCCGGTGAAGGAGCCCGGCGCATAACCGAACATCTCCGACTCGAACAGGTTCTCCGGAATGGCACTGCAGTTGACCTCGATAAAGGGGCCGTCGCAACGCGGACCGAGGCGGTGGGTCAACTGGGCGAAGGCGGTCTTGCCGACGCCGGACTCCCCGAGCAGCAGCAGGCTGGCGTCGGTGGGGGCGATACGCTGCAGCAGCTCGTAAAGTTCCCGCACCTGAGGACTCCTGAAACTCAGCTCATCGACACTGATCGTTTCGGCGTCTCCCGGGTAACGGCGCTGCGCCAGTTTCTGCTGCAGCAGTTCGTATTCCTGCTGCAGCAGCTGAAGATCGGTCAGATCCTGGGAAAAACTCACCACCCGGATCAGTTCGCCATCGTCGTCGAACACCGGGAAGCCCTGCGCCATCACGCTGCGCCCGGTCTCGGTCGCCTGCATCAGCTGCACCGGCGCACGCTGCTGCAGCACCTGCACCGTCACCGACGGCCGCAGCACCCCTGCGCGTTCGAGTTCATGGACGCAAACGCCGAGCAGCTCGTCGATCTCGCGGCCATAGATGCGCGCGCAGTTACTGCCGGCCCGGAGGATGCGACCCTCGCCATCGGTGATCATGATATTGTCGCGCGACTTCTCGAGTATCGTTTCGAGCTCGCGCTCGGTATGGGATCTGTCCAAAAGACCTCCTGGCCAGAACTGTAACGCCGTACCCAAAGGGCATTTCCCCGGTGCGAACACCCCACGGGCCAACTCGGTTCGCGGCGAGGCGCCGCTCCTACATGCCTATCAATTTTGAATCATAATTCATTTACGAATCAACCGACCAGTCATTTCAATTCATAATCGAATCAAAACCCACTAACTCATTGATATTATGTCCATAAAAAACTGGCACGCATTTCGCTATATACCAAGCAGGGTTCAACCAGACAGGCAACAAGAAGGTAGCAATATGTCAGAACGTCGCTTCAATCAGCCGCTCGGCGGTAACGAAATGCCCCGCTTCGGCGGTCCCGCCACCATGATGCGACTGCCGGCCCAGGAGACCGCGGCGGGCCTGGACGCGGCCTTTATCGGCGTGCCGTTCGATATCGGCACCTCCAACCGTCCCGGCGCCCGCCTGGCGCCGCGGCAGATCCGTGACGAGTCGCGCATGCTGCGTCCCTACAACGTCGCCACCTTTGCCGCGCCGTTCGAGAGCCTGCAGGTGGCCGACATCGGCGATGTGCCGATCAACACCTTCAACCTGCTGAAAAGCATCGATATCATCGAAGCCTTCTATGACCAGGTGCTGGAGCATAACTGTAAACCGCTGACCCTCGGCGGCGACCACACCATCGCGCTGCCGATCCTGCGTGCACTGAAGAAGAAGTACGGCCCGGTCGGCATGATCCACGTCGACGCCCACGCCGATATCAACGACCAGATGTTCGGCGAGAAGATCGCCCATGGCACGCCCTTTCGCCGCGCCGTCGAAGAGGGTCTGCTGGACTGCGACCGCGTCGTCCAGATCGGCCTGCGCGGCACCGGCTACAGCGCCGACGAGTTCGACTGGCCCCGCGAACAGGGCTTCCGCGTCGTGCCGGCCGAAGAGTGCTGGCACAAATCCCTGACACCGCTGATGGAAGAAGTGCGCGCCAAGGTCGCCGGCGGTCCGGTCTACATCAGCTTCGATATCGACGGCCTGGACCCGGCCTATGCCCCGGGCACCGGTACCGCCGAGATTGCCGGCCTGACCGTGCCCCAGGGCCTGGAGATCATCCGCGGCTGCAGGGGGCTCGATATCGTCGGCGGCGACCTGGTGGAGATCTCGCCGCCCTACGACACCAGCGGCAACACCGCCCTGCTGGGCGCCAACCTGCTGTTCGAAATGCTCTGCGTCCTGCCGGGCGTGAAATACGACCGCTGACCGGAACCCGGGCGGCGGCAACCCGCTGCCCGGCATACGCACGACTCGCACCACTATAATTAGAACCCAAAGGACCCCATCATGAATCAACACCTGGACCAACAGGAAGCCGGCAGCCTGCTGCTGACCGACCGTGACGACAAGCACCCCAGGCACAGCCTTTTCGCCTACCTCAAGTTCATCATTCCGTCCCTCATCGGCGTGCTGTTCTTCCTCACGCCGATCGTGGTGGACGACAAGGTCACCATCGGCATGGGCGTGCTCGCCGACCTGCTCAAGGGGGCCACCCAGGACTATCTGCCGGGCTTCGCCACCGCGCTGCTGGTGATATCCGCCGCCGTTTCCCTCTACGCGGCGATCGCGAAACCGCGCTGGACCGAAAGGGACAACACTCTGGTCGAGGTTTTCACACCCAAAGGGCTCTGGCTGGCGCTGCGGCTGGTCGGTGCCGCCTTTGCCGCCATGACGCTGCTCCAGGTGGGTCCCGAGTGGGTCTGGAACCGCAATACCGGCGGTGTCATGCTGCTGGACCTGACGCCGGTACTGATCACCTTCTTCTTCTTCGCCGCCATCCTGCTGCCGTTTCTGGTGGATTTCGGCTTTATGGAGTTTATCGGCACCCTGGTACGCAACCTGTTCCGCGCGGTGTTCAAGCTCCCGGGGCGCTCGTCGATCGATGCGGTCGCCTCCTGGCTCGGTTCCGGCACCGTCGGCGTGCTGATCACCACCCAGCAGTATGAGCAGGGCTTCTATTCCAAGCGTGAAGCCGCCGTTATCGCCACCAACTTTTCCATCGCCTCGATCGCCTTCAGCCTGCTGATCAGCAACTTCATCGGCCTCGATCATCTCTTCGTCCCCTTCTATCTGACCGTGGTCGTCGCCGGCCTGATTGCCGCCGTGATCACGCCGCGGCTGCCGCCACTGTGCTGGAAAAAAGACGAATACAATGAAGCTGCCGGCAAGCAGATCAGGGAGGAGCTGCCCAACGGTCACTCGCTGTTCTCCTGGGGACTGGAGCAGGCGGTACGCCGCGCTGCCACGGCGCCGAGCGCCGGCGCACTGGGCAAGAGCTGCCTGCTGAACGTGACCGATATCTGGTTCGGCCTGTTGCCGCTGGTGATGGCGATCGGCACCGTCTCGCTGGCGCTGACCGAATACACGCCGATCTTCACCTGGCTGTCCTATCCGTTCATCCCGCTGCTGGAACTGCTGCAACTGCCGGAGGCCCATGCTGCCGCCCCGACCATGCTGGTGGGCTTTGCCGACATGTTCCTGCCGGCGGTGCTGGGCAAGGGCATCGAGAGCGAGCTGACCCGCTTCGTTATCGCCAGCGTCTCCCTCACCCAGCTGATCTACATGTCCGAAGTCGGCGTGCTGCTGCTGAAATCGAAGATCCCGCTGAACCTGCTGGAACTGTTCGCGATCTTTATCCTTCGCACCCTGATCACCCTGCCGATCATCGCGCTGATCGCCCATACGCTGGTGTTCTGATCCGACCATGACAGGCGGCCCCCATGCGGGCTGCCTTCGCCAAGGAGAATTCGATGAAAACCTGTGGAGAAGTACTGGTCGAGCTGCTGGAAGGCTACGGTATCGATACCGTTTTCGGCATTCCCGGCGTTCACACCGTCGAGCTGTACCGGGGTCTGCCGAACACCGGCATCCGGCATATCACGCCGCGCCATGAACAGGGCGCCGGCTTCATGGCCGACGGCCATGCCCGCGTGACCGGAAAACCCGGGGTCTGCTTTATCATCACCGGCCCCGGGATGACCAATATCGCCACGGCCATGGCCCAGGCCTGTGCCGATTCGATCCCGATGCTGGTGATCTCCAGCGTCAACCATCGTCACGAACTGGGGCTTGGCGCCGGCCGCCTGCACGAGCTGCCGAATCAGCGCCAACTGATATCCGGCGTTACCGCCTTCAGCCACACGCTGATGCGCCCGGACGAACTTCCGGCGGTGCTGGCCCGGGCCTTCGCGATCTTCGCAGGTGCACGGCCGCGCCCGGTGCATATCGAGATTCCGCTCGATGTGATCACCGCACCGGCCGATCACCTGAGCCGCAGTATCCCGGCGCTGCCCGCCCGGCCGGCTCCCTGCCTGGCGTCAACCCGACAGGCGGCCACGCTGTTGCGCGAAGCGCGGACCCTGGTGCTACTCGGCGGCGGTTGTGCCGACGCCGCCGCCGTCGCTCGGGATCTCGTCGAAACCCTGGATGCGCCGACGTCGCTGACCATCAATGCCAAGGGTGTGCTGCCGCCGGGTCATCCACTGTCGCTGGGGAGCAATCAGTCGCTGAAACCGGTGCGAGCTCTGGTGCGCGAAGCCGATGTGGTGCTGGCGATCGGCACCGAGCTCGGCGAGACCGATTACGACGTGGTCTTCGACGGCGGTTTCGAGATCCCCGGAAAACTGATCCGCATCGATATCGACGCCGAGCAGCTGAGCCTCAACTTCAGCGCCGATCTCGCCATCCTCAGCGATGCCGGCCTTGCGATACAGGCCCTGATGGATGCACTGGGCCATGACCGTCACAGCAGGAACGGAGCCCGGCGCGTCGCCGAAGTCCGAGCCCGCCTGGACCAGGACTGGCAGCAATCCTTCCGTGCCCAGCAGCGGGTACTGGAGACGGTGCAGCAGGCGCTGCCCGGCGTCATTATCGCCGGCGACTCGACCCAGCCGGTCTATTCCGGCAACCACCTCTACGAGGCGGTGGAACCGCGTACCTGGTTCAACTCGTCGACCGGCTACGGCACCCTCGGCTACGGCCTGCCGGCGGCTATCGGCGCCAAACTGGCGCGCCCGGAGCGCCCGGTGGTGGCGCTGATCGGCGATGGCGGTATCCAGTTCACGCTGCCGGAGCTCGCCTCGGCGGTCGAAGCCGGCGCGCCGATCATCGTGCTGCTGTGGAACAACAGCGGTTACGGCGAGATCAAGCGCTACATGGAAAACCGCGAGATTCCGACCATCGGCGTCGATATCTACACGCCCGACTTCCTCGCCATCGCCCACGGCTTCGGCTGCGATGCCGTTGCGGCCACCAGCTTCGAGGAACTGCACGACCAGCTGCAGGCGGCGGCCAGTCCAGGCGCCCGACCCTGATCGAAGTGCGGGAAGATGCCGACTTTATCGAAAGCTTCGGACAGGCCTGAGACTGTGGAGATCAAGATGTACGATAAGCTCTTTATCAACGGCGACTGGATCGCCCCCGAAACCGCAAACACCCTGGCGATCATCAATCCGTCGACCGAGCAGGTCATTGCAGACGTCGCCGCCGGCACGGCGAGGGATGTCGACCGGGCCGTCGCGGCCGCGAAAACGGCGCTGTGCGACTGGCGCCGGGTCAGCGGTGCCGAACGCGCAGGCTACCTGCGCGCCATCGCCCGCGAAATAGAGTCCCGTGCCGGCGAACTCGCGACGCTGTCGTCACGCAATAACGGCAAGCCCCTGTTCGAAGCCGAGATCGATATCGCCGATGCCATCGCGACCTGGGACTACTATGCCGGGCTGGCCGAACGACTCGACGCTCGCCAGAATGCCGAAGTGCCGCTGGCGATGCCGGGCTACAGCGCCCGCACCCGGCTGGAGCCGGCCGGCGTCGTCGGCCTGATCGTGCCCTGGAACTTCCCGTTCGTCACCACCGCCTGGAAGGTGGCCCCGGCCCTGGCTGCCGGCTGTACCGCGGTGCTCAAGCCTTCGGAAGTGACGCCGCTGATCGAACTGGAGCTGGGCAATATCGCGCAGAAAGTCGGCCTGCCGGCCGGGGTACTGAA
Source organism: Marinobacterium aestuariivivens (assembly GCF_042661465.1). NCBI lineage: Bacteria > Pseudomonadati > Pseudomonadota > Gammaproteobacteria > Oceanospirillales > Oceanospirillaceae > Marinobacterium > Marinobacterium aestuariivivens. The sequence continues at coordinate 5,761,241 of NZ_JBHSWE010000001.1, forward strand.
TATCGTCTGCGGTACCGGCGCCGAGGTCGGCGCAGCCCTGACCTCCCACCCCGACATCGACAAGATCTCCTTCACCGGCAGCAACCGGGTCGGCGAGATCGTGATGCAGAGCGCAGCGAAGCAGGTCAAGGGGTGAGCCTCGAGCTTGGCGGCAAATCGCCGATGCTGGTGTTCGAGGACGCCGACCTCGAACAGGCCTGTGACTGGATCATCGGCGGCATCTTCTACAATGCCGGCCAGATGTGCTCGGCCACCTCGCGGCTGCTGGTGCACGAGCGCATCGCGCCGCAACTGCTCGAACGGCTGAAGGCCGCGGCCGAGTCACTGCGACTCGGCGACGCTTTCGACAACGATGTTCAGATGGGGCCACTGACGAGCCGGTCTCAGCTTGACACCGTGCTCGGCTATATCGAGCACGGGCGCGCCGAAGGATTGACGCTGCTGACCGGCGGACAGCGTGCCGGGGGCTTCGACAAGGGGTATTTCGTCGAGCCGACGATCTTCGTCGACGTGCCGGCCGACTCGAGACTCTGGCGCGAGGAGATCTTCGGCCCTGTACTCTGCGCCCGTACCTTCGCGAGCGAAGACGAGGCGATCGCACTGGCCAACGACAGCGACTTCGGCCTCGCCGCCGGCATCATCAGCGGCGATCCGGACCGATCCCGGCGCGTGGCCGAGCAACTGCAGGCCGGCCATATCTGGATCAACAGCCTGCAGCTGGTCTGCCCCGAGACCTCCTGGGGCGGCTTCAAGCGCAGCGGCATCGGCCGCGAATTGGGGCCCTGGGGGCTGTCCGCCTATCTCGAGGTCAAGCATATCACCCGGCCTCTCGATGCCTGACGGGCAGGCAGGGTGTCCATAACGGATGCCCGCCTGCCGCTGCACGGCAGACCCGCAACGGCTCCCTGACTCACTCCATTGCACGGCGGCGCCACCGGGACTCCGGATCTCGATTAAACTGTCCGTTAAGCCCTGCACGACACCATCATGGGACTATTCGCAACGGACTGGGGGTCTCCTGCCAATGAACGCCTTAAACAACCTGTCGTTTCGCACCAAGCTGACGCTTCCCATTCTGATCATCGCCGTGATACTGCTGATCATCGCACTGCTTGGTATCAGCGTGAGCCGTTCGCTGACAGCCAGTGCCGAGCGTCTCGGTCACCGGTACCTCCCGGCCGTCGATGTGCTGATACAGGCCGATCGCGATCTGTACCAGGCGCAGGTCGCCGAGCGCAGCCTGGTCTTCATGGGCCGGAACAGCAGCGACTACGCAGCCCTTATACAGCAGCACGAAGAGAATATCGGCCAGGCACTGGAACGGGTGAATCGCTTCGCCAGCCTGATGGATGACGCCGAAGTGCAGGCACTGGTCTCGCAGTTTCGCAACCGCTTCCAGACCTGGCAGGCCACGACCCGATCGATCGTCGGTCAGGCCGGCAGCAATGCCGCGGCCCTCAGCTTCGGGCGCGGCGCTCAGGAGTTCGGCGCGATGCGGGACCTGCTCGACCAACTGACGGAGATGACCGAGCTGGAAGCCGACCGGCAGGTGGCCGGGGCCGAACGGCTGTCATCCCGCGGCATCGGCCTGCAACTCGCGGCACTGGCGTTCGGACTGCTGGTCTGCCTGCTGTTGGCCTGGCAGTTCCCGCGCGTCGTGACACGGCCGTTGAAGCAGATACTGGCGAGGATTGTCGATATCGGCCAGGGCGACGGCGACCTGACCGCCCGCGTCGGGCTCGAGCGGCGGGACGAACTGGGTCAGCTGGCCCGGGGCTGGACGACTTCCTCACCAAGCTGCAGGGCATCATCGGCCAGGCCAAGGGTACTTCGACCCAGGTCGCGGTCTCGGCCGAACAGCTCTCGCGCATCACCGAAAAGACGACCGGCAACGTGCGCGACCAGCACAGTGCGATCGATCAGGTGGCCACCGCCGTCAACGAGATGTCCGCGTCGGTACAGCAGGTTGCGCAAAGTGCCGGCGAGGCCGCCCAGTCCGCCCGCCAGGCCAACCGGGATACAGGCCGTGGCCAGCAGGTCGTCAACGAGACGATCGATGCCATCGCCCAGCTGGCCGACGATGTCGACCGCGCCGCGGACGCCATGCGCGAGGTGGAACAGGACAGCGGGAGTATCGGCCTGGTGCTGGACGTGATCCGCAACATCGCCGATCAGACCAACCTGCTGGCGCTGAACGCCGCCATCGAGGCGGCGCGGGCCGGCGAACATGGCCGCGGCTTCGCCGTCGTCGCCGACGAGGTTCGCAGCCTCGCCAGCCGCACCCAGCAATCGACCGAGGAGATCCGCCAGACCATCGAGAAACTGCAGAACGGTACCCAGAGTGCGGTGCTGGTGATGGAACAGGGACAGACGCGGGCGCGCGGCAGCGTCGAGCAGGCCGGCCAGGCCGGCGAAGCCCTGGCCGCCATCGCCGCGGCCATTGCCTCGATCAGCGACATGAACACCCAGATCGCCACCGCCTCGGAACAGCAGAGTGCCGTCACGGAGGAGATCAACCGCAACATCCACCAGATCAGCAGCCTCTCGACACAAAGCGCCGAAGGCGCCCGCCAGGGCAGCGAAGCCACTTCGGAACTCGCCCGCCTCGCCGCCGAGCTGCAGCGGGAAGTCGGGCGTTTCCGCACCTGATGACCGGTTGCCGGAACCATTCCCCTGACCAGCCCGAACGCCGCGGCCGGGGGCTCGAGCCTTAAGCGTTAGCGGCGCCACCATCATCAGCTGCGCTATCGAGGCGCCCGATAGTAGGGGAAGGTCACGAGCAGGTTAATTGCCTTTCCGGTATCGAATGATGACTCGGTGAAGGGAAAAAACTGCGCAACCCTGTCAACCGCTGCGCAAAAGCGCTAACCCATTCCCGGCCCCCTTTACATACTCATCACAGGCACATTGCCCGTGCCTTGTAATCCAACAACAACAAGGGCTGAACATGAAAAACAAGCGATCGCTGTTTTGCCACCTGATGCTGGCACTGACGACTTTGACCTTGACGGGGCTCGCCTCGGCGGAGAACGAAAAACCGAACATTCTGCTGATCGTGGCCGATGACCTCGGCTATTCCGATATAGGCGCCTTCGGCGGTGAAATCGAAACGCCCAATCTCGATGCGCTCGCAGAGTCTGGCGTCCGGCTGACAAGCTTCCATACCGCGCCGACCTGTTCGCCAACCCGCGCCATGCTCTTAAGTGGCACGGACAGCCATCAGGCGGGACTCGGCAACATGGCCGAACTGCTTCAACCCGAGCAGCAGGGCAAACCCGGCTACGAGGGCTACCTGAATACGTCGGTTGCAACGCTGCCGGAGATCCTGCACGACGCCGGCTACAACACCTACATGGTAGGCAAGTGGCACCTCGGTCGTACCGAAGACAAAAGCCCCGCTGCCCGCGGTTTCGATAAGTCCTTTGCGCTGATCCAGGGTGGCGCCAGCCATTTCGACGACCAAAGGGCCATCATCAGTGTCGATCCAAAGGCGATCTATCGCGACAACGGCAAGAGCGTCGAACTGCCCGAAGGATTCTTCTCATCCGATTTCTATACCAACCGGATGATTCGCTACATCGAGGAAGATATCACGCAGGATAAACCCTTCTTCGCCTATGTCGCCTATACGGCACCGCACTGGCCCTTGCAGGCGCCCGATACCTATTTGCAGAAATACCAGGGGCGCTACGACGAGGGCTACGAAGCGATCCGGACGGCGCGGCTGAAACGCATGAAGCAAATGGGCCTGATAGACGAGGCGGTCAACGCCAACACCCCCTTGACGCAGCTGCCCCGTTGGGAGGAGCTGAGCGATGAGCAGAAGCGCATCGAAGCGCGCCGTATGGAAGTCTACGCCGCCATGGTGGATAACATGGACCACAACATCGGCCGCCTGCTGACCTGGCTGGAAGAACAGGGGAAACTGGACAATACCGTCATCCTGTTCATGTCGGATAACGGGGCCGACGGCAACAGCCCCGAAGTACTGCCCGGCAACCGTGAATGGTTCGCAAGCGAATACGACAATAGCTTCGAGAACATGGGTCGACGCGACTCCTATATCTGGTACGGTGCCCAGTGGGGACAGGTCAGCGCTACGCCCTTCCCCCTGTTCAAGGGTTTTACCTCCCAGGGCGGCATCGTGACGCCGGCCATCGTCCGGCTGCCGCAGCAGACCCACGGCGGCAGAATCGACGACTCCTTCATCAGCGTCATGGATGTATTGCCAACCTTCCTGGACGTGGCCGACATTGTACCGCCGCAGTCGCCCTATAACGGCCGCGACATCCACCCGCTTCAGGGACGTTCTTTTCTGGATACCGGCAAGGATCAGCAGGCGCGCGCGATCGGCTGGGAGCTTTTCGGTCGCTCGGCGATCCGCAAGGGCGACTGGAAGATCCGCTTGCTGGAGCAGCCGTACGGCAATGGCGATTGGGCCCTGTACAATCTCAAGGAGGATCCCACCGAAGGCGTCAACCTGGCACAGCAGCATCCGGAGAAGCTGGCCGAACTGATCGGTGAATGGGAAGGCTATATCGAGCGAAACGGTGTATTCCCGTCCGACCCGCAGCAGATGAAGAAGATCGGTTACAGCTTTACCACCTGTCTATTCGAGCGCTGTGTCGAATAAACGATTTAACGCAGACGGGGTCGCGACCGGGCCCCGTCGTTCAGCGGCCGACGCCAGTGACAATGCGACGACTCAGCGTTTCGGAGGGCGTTTCGCCGAAACGCTCCCGGTAAAGCTTGGTGAAATGACTGGGATGGGTGAAGCCAAAACGAAACGCCAATTCGCCGATGCTGCAGTCTGGCTGCTGGCGGAGCAGTTCGTGGACACGCTCGAGTTTCCTTTCGCAGATGTAGCGTGCTGGCGACGTATCAAGGAACTGCCGGAAACCCTGCTCGAGCGAGCGGCGGCTGCAACCGGCAACCTTGACCAGATCGGCGACCGAGGGGGTACCGTCCAGATTGTCCATTACCCAGTCAACGCAGCGTTTCAGTTGCAACGGCAGAATCGCCGGGATGCCGATACTTGCCGCTTCGATCTGCTCGGCGATCGCCTGGATAAGAAGACGTTCCCAGTGACGCTGCATCTCATCCGAGAGGACCCCGCTGTTTATGCAATGCTGAACGGAAATGCAGTGCAGAAGATTGAACATGGACAGCGCGGCCGGATCGCCCGCTGAAAACTTCAACTCCCGCTGCGAATGGCGGCCGGTGATAACGGACCGCTCGAAGGTCGCCACAATGGCGGTGGTACCCACCTGCCATACGAGGTCCACCTCATGACCGGGTAGCGCCAGCAACAATTCATTCGGTTCCAGTCGCTTTCCAAGCGTCAGAACTTCCAGCGCGCCGGTGAGCGGCATAATCAGATGACAGCCGCTCAAAGGACCGGAACAGACCTGAACTTTTCCGGACCAGCCAGCGCCGAACAGGTAGGAGCCACCGAGAGATTGCTGCGTGACAACGGTGTTTCCGGTACGGGAACGTGACAGCGGCCTCAATTCGCGCGGGTCAATGCGCGTGTTGAGAAACCGTTGAACCTCCTGGTAGTCAGGCGAATTAAGATACTGATTATGAGAAAAAGGAATCGAATTGATCATATGGGAAGCTTCTTAGTCGTTTTATTAGTATTCAAGCAATAAACGTACCTTAGTCGTGCAACGTGCGACGGCACGAGTTGAGCAGAGTTCACCGAGTCGTCAACGGCTCTCCCACTTCCGGATTCACGATCTGGACAAAGAGTGGCGTAAAGAACCGATGGAATTTGACCATATGATAACGAACCTGTTGCTGTTCTTGATGCTACTGTCAGGCCTGATGTCCAATGCCGATGCCCAGCCCGCTTCGGGCTGTATTGGCTGCCACCCGGAGCAAAGTCGCGATTGGTCCCGCTCCCAGCATGCGGTCTCGATGCAGCGGCCAACCGAAGCCAGCGTACTGGGCGATTTCAACGAGGCTCGCTATCTCGACGCCGAAATAGAAGCGCTGTTTACGTACGACGATAATGGCTATCGGGTCCGATTGACCGAACAGGGACAAACCTCGGACTGGAGGATTCGCTATACCTTTGGGGTATATCCGCTGCAACAGTACCTGTTCGATATCGGCGAAGGTAAGTTGCAGGCATTGAATATTGCCTGGGACACCCGTCCGGCCACTTCGGGAGGACAGCGCTGGTTCCGTCTCGATGATCCAGCCTCCAATCCATCCAATGTTGCAATTCACTGGCGGGGCATCTACCAAAACTGGAACAGCCAGTGTGCCGACTGCCACTCCAGTGGCGTAGAGAAAGCCTACGATGCCGGGCAAGACCGCTACGCAACGCGATTTACCGAAGTCATGGTGGGCTGCACTGCCTGCCATGAACAGGCACTGTCGCATGCAGAAGCTGCCTGGGCGGGAAAACGCCTGCCTGCCGGCAACGATCTCGCCACCAGAGGCAGCTGGCTGACCGGCACCGATATCACGGTCCCCCGCCACCAGGGCCCGACGTCGAGTCCCCTGCAGGTCAGGAGCTGCGGTCGCTGCCATTCGTTACGCACCAAGCTGAAAGACAGTACGGGCGGACTGATGCATGATCAGTACTCTCTGTCCCGACTCGATGAACCACTGTACTTCCCGGACGGCCGTGTTCGGGAAGAGGTGTTCATCCTCGGCTCCTTCATGCAAAGCAGGATGTATCAGGCAGGCGTGGTCTGCGGTAACTGTCACGACCCCCATTCCGGCAAGACGATCCTGGAGGGCAATGCGCTTTGCAGCCAGTGCCATAATGCCGGACGTTACGATACGGCAGAGCACCACCATCATGAGGACGACACGACGGGAGCCCGTTGTATTAACTGCCATATGCCACAGCGTACCTATATGCGGATCGATGCGCGACGCGAACACAATTTCACTGTTCCCCGCCCCGATCTGGCGGCCAAAAGTGGCAGCCCAGACCCCTGCCTGGGTTGTCACGCCGATCAGGACACTGCCTGGTCGCAGGCCCAGGTCAACGCCTGGGCCCCCGACGTTTCTCGGCCCCCTCCTGGTACGACATACAACAGGGCCCGGCAACGGCAATACTGGCCTTTATCGAATCCAGGGACGCGCCGGCTATTCAACGCGCTACTCTGGTGGAACGGTACGCTTCGATACTCGCCCGCCAGCGACCGCAGTTGCTCGCCAAACTCACCGGCAAAGATGACCCTCTGTTGCGTGAAAGTGCGTTCAAAGCACTGCGTTATCTACCGCCGGAAGCACCCAACGACCTCCTGCGAACCGGTCTGGAAGCGCCTGAACTCAGCGTACGGCTGGCCAGCTTTGAATCCCTGCTGCTGCGAGGCGATACGGCTAACGGCGATGAAGCGCTGGAGCAGGCACGCGGGGAGTATCGCCGCTATCTCGATCAGCAGGCCGATCTGCCAGCGGGCCGCACATTGCGCGCCCGCTACTTTCGACTCAGCGGCGAACCCGCTGCAGCCGAGACGGATCTGGAGCTGGCGTTGAGGAAAGATCCCGGTTACCTGCCGGCCATCGTCGAACTGACGGCGCTGCTACGCGACCAACGCCGGTTTGATGAAACGATCCGGCTGCTGAATCGTGCTCTCAAGAACCTGCCGAACAACGCGACGCTCCATCACCTGCGAGGTCTCACCTACCTGCAGCAGAAAGAGTACCCGCCGGCACTGGTCGATCTGGCCAGAGCCACCGAGCTCGAACCGGATAATGCCGACTTCGGATACCGTTATGCGGTGGCGCTTTACAGTACCGGTGACATCCAGGCTGCGGCCATGGAGGCGAAGCGACTGTTGAGGCGTTTACCCGCAGACCCGCGCATCGGGCGGTTGTTCGAGCTACCGGGGCTTGCCCGCTAAATGGAATCGCAGCTATGCCATCATGCGACGTCTGCATGGCGCTAGCGCCCGAGCTTTTTCACCGACTGACCGCCGATGCCGAAGTGCTGCTTCGGCATTTCGGTGATGATTACCCGGACGCTCTGCTCCGGGGCGTCGAGGAACGGGCGATGGCGGCGGTGACTTCCGCGATCAGGCGCTCCTTCTGTTCGTCGCTGCGGCCTTCCAGGATGTGGATCTGCGCGATGGGCATCAAGGCTCTCCTCGGATGTGGATCGGACCGCGCGCCATGGATTACGCCGCGGTCCAGCTGGCGGACGAAGACAGTATCGCCCGAAGGCTGAGATGATCGCACCGATGCACTCGCGCAGCCACCGATGCTGATGTTTTTGAGCTCAGCCAGCCTCTGCGAGAAAATCGCCAACCAGCCGAACGAAGCGATCGGCATGCTCGATCTGAGTCCAGTGCCCGCAGTGACCGAAGACATGCAGCTGGGCATTCGGAATCCAGTCCGCGAGCGTCAGGCTGCTGGCAAGCGGGATTACCTTGTCTTCCCGACCGTGAAACACCAGGGTTTCGTGGGGCAACCGGCGGATATCCGCTTCGGGACTCGCCAGTGCATCGACCCAGCGCTGACGCGGCGCAGGAAAAAGCGCCGAGAAGGACTCCTGGAAGCCCGGCCGTATGCTGGCGTTGTAGCGCAGCTCAGCCAGTTCGTCGGTCACCAGACCGCGATCATAGGCGAAGATATCCAGCAGCCCTTTCATCGTTTCCAGGGACGGCTCGTAGCCCCAGACGGCATCGAGTCCATCGGTGATCGGAAACGAAACGCCGACGCTGCCCATCAGCACCAGCCGGCGCACCCTTGCCGGATGGCGAATCGCAACGGCCAGCGCGACGGCACCGCCAAAGGAATTGCCGACCAGATCGGTTTTTTCGATATTCAGCGCATCAAGGACCGAGACGACGTGCTCCACCCATCGATCCAGACCGTAGCCATTGCCCGCCGGCCGCTCGGTATATCCGAAACCGAGCATGTCCGGCGCAATGACGCGGCGTTCTTGCGCCAGTTCCGGAATTGTCAGGCGCCAGTTGGCCCAGGCCGTGACACCGGGTCCGGAACCGTGGATCAGCATTACAGGGGCGCCGGTACCGACATCGTGCACATTGGTGCGTACCCCGTTCACGTCGATCAGGCGACCGATTTCGGGGTTGGTATTGGTTGCATCGTTCATACTGGGTTGGAAATCTTCTATATCAGCTGATTGGTAACACCCGGATGGGGTGACGCGTTACGCGTTACGCGTGACATACGCTGCCACCCCGTCAGGCATCATGCTCTGGACGCGTCGCCTAGTTACGTCAAGGCCGTCAGGAAGCGCTCGTTGAGCTGGCGGTCGTGGTAGAAGATCGCCTTGCCCAGCTGATCGACCGTCCAGGTGACCGGTTCGTGGTCCGGATAGTGATAATCACCGCCACAGAACACCTCGGAGCGGTTGCCGGACGGGTCGAAGAAGTAGATGGTCTTGCCGTGGGTCAGGCCGTGGCGGGTCGGGCCGATATCGATGGAGGTGTCGGTCATCGAGATCAGGTCGCCGGCGCGCAGCACGTCTTCCCAGGTCTCCAGATAGAAGGACGCATGGTGGAACTTGTCCTTTTCCGGGTGCTTGATAAAGGCGATATCGTGAGCCTTCATCGACACGGTGAGGAACTGGGCGACGCGGTTGCCCTCGGGGTCGACCACCTGTTCGGCCAGGTCGAAGCCCAGCACCCGGGTGAAGAGTTCATAGGTGGCGTCGATATCGTCGCCATAGAGCAGGCAGTGGTCGAAGCGCTGCGCCCGCATGCCTTTCAGGTCCATCGGCCAGGCTTCGGGATTGACATTGCCGACACCCCATTTGCCGGTACGCTCCTTCTCGGCGAACAGCTCGAACGCATGCCCGGTCGGCGCCACGAAACGGATGCGGCGACCGCAGCCGCTGAGCTCGCCGGCCGGTATCTGCTCGACCTCGCAGCCGAAGGCGACCAGGTCGCCATGCAACTGTTCCAGTACCTCCTCATTGAGCACCTTGAAGCCCATGAAATCCATGCCGGGCTTGTCCGCCTCGCGCAGCACCACCGAGAACTTGTCGACCTCGGTCCAGCCCTTCAGATAAACGCGGCCCTGATCGTCCCGGTCCATCTCGACCAGGCCGATCAGGTCGCGGTAGTGTTTCAGGGCTTCTTCGACATCGAGTACCCGGATCTGGACATGGCCGGGACGCATGACACCTTTTTTCATCGCTCTATCCTCTTGTTATTTTCCACAGTCATCAGCTTTTGTTGCGATTTCGGGCCGGCAATGATCCGACTCGATCACCAGGTCGCTGCGGGCATAGATCCGGCAGGCCAGCGCGAAGCCCATCGCCTCGTCCCGTTCGGTAATCTCGGCGCGGCTCATGCGCTTGCACTCGTACTCTCCGCTGACCACGCGGATGCGGCAGAATCCGCAGCCGCCGCAGCGACAGCCGACATGGATCGAGCCGTTGCCCGCCCGTTCCATGCCCGCCAGCACCGAAAGCCGGTCGCTGCACTCGAACTGTTCGCCGCGATTGGCGACCCACACGAGGTATTGCGCCATCTCACTTCTCCTCAGATCCGCTTGAACAGTGCCGAACGGGTCTCTCCTCGGCGCCGTCGGCCGCGGTCAGAAAGCGCTCCATGTGGATGTCGCGCTCGAACAGCCGGCCCTGCATCAGGGTGGTGATGGCCGCATCGATCATCGGCGGCGGCCCGCAGAGATAGGCCTTGTGACCGATGAAGCGGTTGTCGAAATGCGCCTTGGCTGCCTCGTGCACGAAGCCGGTGAAGCCGTTCCAGTCGTCGCCGTCCTCGGGCGCGTTCAGCGCGGGGACGTAATGGAAGTTGCTGTGTTCCTTCTCCAGCGCCTCGAACAGTTCCCGGTTATAGAGTTCGGCAACGTTGCGCGCGCCCTGGAACAGGTAGATCTGGCGCGAATCGCCCTCCTCCAGCATATCCAGAATCATCGACTGCGGACTCGAGAGGCCGGAACCGCCGGCGATGAAGATGGCGTCCTGATCGTCGGACTTGCGCACGAAGAACTGGCCGTAGGGTCCCGAGACATCCAGCGTCGTGCCGACCTCCAGCTGCTCGTGCAGCCAGCTGGTGCCGGCACCGCCGGGTACCAGACGCACATGAAGCTCCAGACGGCGGTTGTCGCTCGACGGGTTGGCGATCGAGAAGGCGCGGGTACCCTCGACGCCCGGAATCTGCAGGTTGATGTACTGCCCGGCCTGGAACGCCATCGGCCGGTCGAGTTCGAACGAAATGCCCTTGATGGTCGGTGAAAGATCCTGGATTTCGGTTACGGTGCCGACGAAATCCTCGACCGAAAAGCCCTGGAAATCGGGGTCGACATCGATATCGGCTTCGATCACCAGATCCGATTCCGGCGTGGCGCAGCAGACCAGGATCTTGCCCTCGTCCCGCTCCATGTCCATCAGCGCGAAGGGCGAGGCGTTGCCGAGATCCGCGTCACCTTCGAGTACCTGCACCTTGCAGGTGGCGCAGGTGCCGTGGCCGCAGGCAAACGGCAGCCAGACGCCCTGGCGCAGCGCGGCATCGAGAATGGTCTGACCCTCTTCGACCTCGATGACATCGCCGGTCGGTTCAACCCTGACTTCATAGCTCATGACAACCTCCTCAGACGCCGGCGCCCTGGAAGCCTTTCAGCTCGGGCGTGGTAAAACGCAGCAGTGACTTGTGGCCGATGCCCTGGTCCTTCAGTGCCACGTCCATCTGCGGCATGAACGGCTTGCCGTCCAGCAGCCAGGTGGCACGGGACCAGTCGATCGATGACCACTCCGGGTGCTGCGAGAAAGCCTCCGGCATCACCTCTTCCAGCAATGCGCGGAACGGCATTTCCGGCGGCAGCGGATAGGCGAAGGCGGCGCAGAACATCAGGTGATGATCCCAGCCGACATATACCACCTGGTTGCCGTTGAAGTTCTCGACTCGGTCCTTGACCTCGCCTTGGTAGTCGGGGGTTATGGCATGTACGGGCATTGTCAGGTCTCCTCGCACCGCCCGCAGGCGGCACGCTTTCTATTTTGTTCAGTTGATCAGGCGACGCCTTTCCAGGCTTTCCACCGCGCTTCGTCCGGCGAGCCCTTGATATCGAGGTTGTCGGCGCCGACGTTCATGCGGTAGTAGTCGCGCAACACCTCCTCGACACCGGGACCGCCGCAGTTGCCCTGGAAGATCTGGTGTACCGGCAGCCAGGACTGGACGAATTTTTCCGGTTCGTCGTCGAAGACGTCCTTGCAGCCGTCGGAGCAGAAGTGGTAGCGCTCGTCCCTGTAAACCGAACTGCGATAGGCGATCTGGGTCGGCTCGTCCATTTCGGTGAACAGCATCGGGATCTGGCAGGTGGTGCACAGCTGCGGCAGCCCCTTGGTGTAGAAACGCTCGCCCCTGGCTTCCATCTCCTTCGCCAGTTCCCAGCGTGGACGGTAGTACCTGTCGAAGGTTTCGGGATACTTCTCGCTCAGCCAGTCGAGCTCCTCGTCGGTCGGGATCCAGGTATGGAAGCCGGCGGCGTGGCCGTGGGTGTAGAAGGTCCACCAGGCCTGGTGCGAGACATGCTCCTTTTCCTTCTCGATGACGTCGCTGTACTTGGGCATGCGGATACCGTAGCGGGCGAGATCCTTGAACAGGGCACCGCCTGCCTCCTCGAAATAGACCTCCCAGGCCTCTTTCCAGCTCATCACCTTGTTCGGCAGCATGTAGTCCATCATCATCGCAACGATGGTCAGCAACCGGGTGCCGCGCCAGAACCACTTGTCGATCCACTTCTGCACAATCGGCACGTTGTCCTCGTGCTGCTCGAGCAGGAACTTGATCACCTCGAGCCCCAGGGTCATGTGGCGCGCCTCGTCGGACTGGGCCGAGAAGCCAAAGGTCACGGTGGCCATGTCGCCGTTATAGGCGGCGCCGGACATGAACGGCACGAACAGCAGGTTGGTCAGCACGTATTCGAAGCTGAAGCCGATCGCCACCATGAACTCGAACGGACCGGCGGCGCGGGCGTCGTTGAAGAACGACTTCGGCACCGACAGATACCAGACGCGGTCGTGCATGTGCGACCAGTCCTGCAGTCCGTCGAAGAACTTGTTGTAGTGGCTCATGGCGTGGATCTGGGTCTGCACATGACGCAGTTCGTCGATCGACTGCATCTGGCAGGCCACCCGGGCGCCGACACCACCGAACTGACGGCCGGTGTGGGCGAAGCCCTGGAACGCCTGGTACTCCAGCGGCGAAACGGCGGTCAGGAAGATCTTCAGCGCGTTGACGTAGCGCGGATCCGATATGTTCAGCTGACCGTTGTTCTGGGCGAAGGCGTCGAAGATCGCGTACAGCTTCTTCTCTTTCTCGGCCTGGTATTTCCAGTAGGCGTCCATGGTCAGACGGAAGGGGTCCTCCCATTTCGACCAGTCGGTGATCTTGATTCCCTCGAATTCTTCGAACGGAAACGCCTTCTTGCGATCCTCGTAGGAAAACTCCCAGTCCAGGTCGCGCGTCAGCAGGCGGTATTTGTCTTTGAGATTGAGTTTCTTGGCAGCCATCGGATTTACCTTTTTTCTTATACGTTCCAGGTCAGGCTCAGCTGATCGTCGTCTTCGTCGACGTTGCCGCCCAGGGTGATCAGATTCAGGTGCAGCTCCTGTACATCCCAGCTCTGCCCGAGCTTCTCCTCCACCGTTTCACGGCGGACCACAAGCCTGCCTTCCGCCTCGATGCGGATCATCGCCGGCTGGTGAATGACGGTGACTTCGGGGTTGTCTTCCTCGATCGCTTCGACGATGTAGCGGGACTGGTCGTTGTCCTGCAGGGCGATATAGACTTTCGACATGGTTCCACTCCTCAGTTGATTCCGGCCTTGGCGACCCTTTTGTCCAGCTGCGCGACCGCGTTCGTCAGCGCCTCGTCGTCGAGCAGGGCTCCGGCCAGCGGCGCCAGCGCCTCGGCGGCCTTGCCGCGCCACTTCTCGACCCACTGCGCCAGCAGCGCACGGTTGTCATCCGACTCGGCGGCCGCGGTCTTGACCACCGCATCGACCCAGCGGGTCGCATCCTTGTACCAGTCCTGCATGAACTCGGTGAGCATGGCGACATCCTGGCCGCCATTGTCGGCCAGCCACTGGTCGTACTGGTTGTAGACGAGGTCGTAGAGCAGGCCGTCGATCACCAGGTCCTGGGCCAGGAACACTTCGAACCAGTCCTCGGTCACCAGCATCTCCTCGCACAGCGCCCGCAGCCCCTGCCAGATATCGGCTTCGAGCCACCCGCGCTTGGCCTGCTCAAGCGCTTGACCGCTGTTTCCATCCAGGATCAGGCCAATGCGGGACAGGTACTGCGCGATGCCCAGACGGTCCATGCCGTCGAACAGCAGCGCCTGGGTGATGGCGGTGCCGTAGCCGTAGGCGGCGCCGTACATGTTGTTGAGGTTGGCCGTGTGCTCCAGGTGGCGCAGCGGCACCAGGAAGCGGACCAGCTGATCGCGCAGCTCGGGGCTCAGGTGTTCCGCCAGGCGGCGCTTCTCGAAGAAGGCGTAGTTGCTTTCGGCCACTTCCTGCATCTTGGCGCGCTGCTGCACGTAGGTGCCGTAGTAAAACTGGCGCGGATCCTTGAAGGCGTACCAGTCTTCCATGCGGATGGCGGTACGGCGGGTATCGTTCAGCTCCAGTTCCGGCTGCCATAGCGGGCGGTAATGGAAGTTGGTTTCGGACTGAACGTCGTAGGTCGCTTCCTGATAACGGGTCGCCGGCTTGTCACCAAAGCGGCGCTGAACGTTGGCATAGGTATTGCGCACCGGTTCCAGCGTGGCGGTCTTGATCTCAATGGTCATGGAACTCTTCCCAGACTGCAGTTGTTGTTATTCGCAACCGCGATGGTGGTTGTGCGCCATCAGCGTTTCATCGCCGTAACGCCACTTTTCCATCTCGGCATCGATCTCACGGATCTGTTCGTCGCTCATGTGCACGACCGCATTGGCCTCGCAAAAGGCCTGAAAAGCGGTCTTGGGCATCACCAGTTCGACGAACAGGGAGGGGTCGTCAATGGCAAAATCGAACTCGACAAAGCGTGCACCTTCAGGGCTGCGCACCCGCACATACTTCACCAGGCGGTCGAAGCTGTTGCGCACGGCCGGGGCCTTGTCGGAATGAAGTGAGATTGTCGTCATATGATTCTCGTCCATCGCTCGCTGCTCTCGTATTTCGATAGAGCAACCGCTGTGCCAAAGCACGCCAGGGCGCCTGAAAAGATCCGACATAGAGTATTTAATTAATTGTTTTAAAAGGATATTTACACATAAAAACGGAACGACACCCGATTCGAACGGACTCACTTTGGCCCTCATCAGCCCGGGCTGAAAATAATCAAATGATGACCAAACTCATCGAAATTTGATGATTTGATAAAAATCAGGAAAAGCGTGCGACTGGACCCCGATTAATCTTTGGTTGTACCCTCTAAACAGCCTCTTTCCTTTGGCGGGACGATCCGATAAGAATAAAAAAGTCCCATGAAATTGAATTTTTCTTGCGCTCAGCCACAGCCGGTATAAAAACGACAATGGCCAAAAAAGAATCACTCGCATTTCCCGGCAGCGGCGACCTGCTGTCACAGATACACTTCGATAGCGACAAGGGAAAAATCTGGCTTCACGAACAGCGCATGCTGCTGGTTCATGCCAGCGGCATGGGACTGCTGCGCAAGGAGCTGATCGAAACCCTGGGCGTCCGCCGGGCCCAGGGATTCCTGATGCGTTTCGGTTACCATGCCGGCTGGAAGGACGCCGAGCTCGTCGCCAAGGTGCGACCGGATCTGTCAAAGAAAGAGGCTTTTTTCACCGGTCCCCAGCTTCACGGTATCAAGGGGATGGTCAATGTCCGACCGGTGGAGCTCGATTTCGATATGGATAGCGGCAAGTTCCATGGCGTTTTCGACTGGATCGATTCCTATGAGGCCGAGGAGCACATCCAGGAATTCGGTCCGGCGGAGGCTCCCGTTTGCTGGACGCTGATCGGATATGCCAGCGGCTACACGACCTTTTACATGGGCCGCACCATCATCTTCAAGGAGCTGGAGTGTGCCGGTCGAGGCGATGCCCACTGCCGAATCCTGGGCAAGCCCGCCGAGGAGTGGGAGGACCATGCCGAAATCGAACGCCTGCTGCTGCCGGACCCGATCGCCGAGGAACTGTTCGCCCTGCGCCACGAGCTCAGCGAACTGCGCGACAATTTCCGCGACAGCGGCACGAACGACGACCTGCTGATCAATTCGGTCGGCCAGTCCGGTGCCTTCAGGAACGTCTGCAACCTGATCCGGCGCGCGGCGAGCAGCCGCGTCAGCGTGCTGCTGCAGGGGAAACCGGCGTTGGCAAGGAGATCGTCGCCCGCGGGCTGCACGATAGTTCGGACCGCTCCGACAAGCCGTTCGTCGCCGTCAATTGCGCCTGCATACCGCCAGACCTGATCGAGGCGGAGCTGTTCGGCGTCGAAAAAGGCGCTTTTACCGGCGCCACCCAGTCGCGTGAAGGCAAGTTCGAGCGCGCCAACGGCGGCACGATCTTCCTCGACGAGGTGGTCGAACTCTCGCCCCGGGCCCAGGCTGCGCTGCTGCGGGTATTGCAGGAGGGCGAGTTCGAACGGGTCGGCGACAATCGCATGCGCAGCATCGATGTGCGCGTGGTCGCCGCCACCAACGAAGACCTCGAGGACGCGGTACGCAATGGCAGGTTCCGCGCCGACCTGTTTTACCGGCTCAATGTCTATCCGGTCCATATTCCGCCACTTCGCGAGCGGATCGAGGACATTCCATTGCTGATCACGCATTTTCTCGAGAAGTACCACACGCTTTACAACAAGCGCACCCTCGGCGTCTCGGACCGGGCAATGCAGACACTGACGCACTACAAGTGGCCGGGCAATATCCGCGAACTGGAGAACATGATCGAACGCGGCGTGATCCTGGCCGACAACAACCACACCATCGATCTTGAGTCCTTCTTCCCCTCGCTGGCCGAGCCCTCCCATCCGCTGCACAGCCTTTCCCGTAGCGGCAGCATTCACGAAGCCGAACCGGCGGCCGGGAGCGCGCCGCTGCAGCAGCTCTGCGAGCAGCTGCTGAGCCAGCCCTTCAGTCTCGAGGATATGGAAAATCAGCTGCTGCAACAGGCCATGGAGAAGGCCGAGGGCAACGTGTCGAAGGCGGCGAGGCTGTTGGGCATGACCCGCCCCCAGCTGGCCTACCGGCTGAAAAAACTCGAGGCCGGCTAGGAGCCTTTCGGACTTAACACTGATCTTCTGCGGAAAAGCCGATTTTGGCCATTTTTTGAACGCTTTCTTGTTAAATAGAACCACTATTCGCCGCAAAATCGCTCAAAAACTGCCTCAAAACGGACTTTCCCTCGCTACGACCGGTTAAGTCAGACAGGCTCCTAGGAGCCTGTCTGACTTAACACTGATCTACTGCGGCCAAGCCCGACAGACTCCTAGTCGCCCAGCTTCGCCAGGAGATCCCTCGCCGCGTCGAGATCCGCGTCGGTGCCTTCGCCATAGGCGCTGCAGATTTCGGTCAGGGCCCGGATCGTATCCTGCGTACGTCCCGCCGCCAGCCAGAGCCGGCTGCGGCTGAGAACCGCCCGCAATTCGAACGACCGGGCCCCCTGATGGCGGGCGGTCGCCACCGCCCGCTCGAAACAGGCCTGGGCGACGGCGGCATCGTCGCCCCCGGTATCGCCGGTCTCCATCAGCATCAGCTCGCCTTCCAGTCGCTGCAGTTCCGAGCGGTACATCTGCTCCCCGGTTTGCGCCATCGACTCTCTGGCCTGCGCCAGTACCTCCAGGCCCCGGTCCGGCCGACCCGCCCTGCCCCAGACCTCGGCCAGCAGCGCCAGAAAATGGGAGCACCAGAGCTCCGCCCCGGTCGCCCTCAATGCCGCGATGCCCTGCTCTATCTGCGCCAGACCGTCCCCGGGACGCCCCTGTAGCGAAAGCCCGGCCCCCAGCAGAATGCGGGCCCAGCTGCCCCAGAAGGAATAGCCGTATTCGCTGGCAAGGGCGAGCGCCGCTTCGGCCCGCTCGCAGGCCCTGTGTCCGTCACCCCGATGTACGTCGACTTCGGCGACCAGTACCAGGGCCTCGGTCAGCACATAGGGGTAATCCAGCTGGCGTGCCAGTCGCAGCGTTTCCTCACAGCGCTCGAGGGCCAGCGCCGGATAACCGAGGTGCGACAGTACCCAGCCCAGGTACCCGAGGGCGAAGACGCCGGGATCGAGACCATAGCGGAAAAAGTGCGCCTGGTGATCGGCCGGGTCGTAGTGGGCGATCACCTGCTCGAAATGGGTGCGGGCGGCCAGCGGTTCGCCGAGATTGAAGCTGCTCGACCCCAGCGCCCGGTGGGCCTCCATCAGCAGCGCCGGGTCCTGCGCCCGCTGCGCCAGCGTCAGCAGGCATTCGGCAAAGTCCCTGCCGGTCTGCATCTGCCCGCGCACATGATTGAAATTGCGCAGTCCCAGCAGCACCGGGAACAGCTGCTGCTCGGTGCCGGCACCGCGCTTAAGATCCAGTGCCCGGGTGTAGCAGTCCCCGACCTCCGGTGCCGCATACCCCCTGATCGCGATGATGGCCGGCCCCAGATCGAGGCGGATGCCGAACTCCAGGCGGTTTCGCTCCTCGCTGTCCGGCAGGTTCTGCAGCAGCTTCAGCGCCGAATCGAAGTGCCGGATCGCCTCTTCAACCGACGACTGCCGCATCGCCTGCCGGCCGGCGCGGTGCAGGTACTCGACGGCCTTGCTCAGGTTGCCGCTGCGGCTGTAATGATGGGCCAGTTCCTTGCAGTGCTCCTCCAGGTGACCTGCGAACAGCGTTTCGATCGCCCGTGCCGTGCGTTCGTGCAGCGCGCCTCGACGCTCTCTAAGCAGCGAGTTGTAGGCCACCTCCTGGGTCAGGGCGTGCTTGAAGGTGTATTCTACCTCGGGGAAGGCCGGACGCTCGTAGAGAAAATCGCCGGCCTGCAGACGGGCCAGCAGGCGACGCATCTCGTCCTCCGGCAGCTCCACCACCTGCCGCACCAGGCTCCAGGGAAACTCCTTGCCGATGACCGCCAGGGTCTGCAGCAGCTCCTTTTCCGCCGCCCCCAGACGGTCCATGCGCGCACAGAGAACGCCCTGCACCGTGGTCGGGATCTGCAGGCTTTCGAGCGTCCGCTCGAGCCGGTACCGACCCACCCCGCCGCTGAGCACACGCTCTTCGACCAGCGTCTGCACCACCTCCTCGAGGAAAAACGGGTTGCCCTGGGTCTGGGCCCGGATCAGGGGCTTGAGCGGCACCAGGCTCGGATCCTTGCCAAGCAGGGCTTCGAGCATCGCCTCGGCCTCGCGCAGCTCCAGCGGCTGCAGTCGCAACTCGGTAAAATTGTCCAGTCGCTGCCAGCCGTGCCGGTACTCCGGACGATAGTTGAGCAGCAGCAGAATGCGCGCATCCGGCAGCCCTTCGACGACGAAGTCCAGGAATGCCCCGGTTTCACTGTCGAGCCACTGCAGATCCTCGAAAATAAGCACCAGCGGACGCTCGCGGCTCTCCCGCACCAGCAGCCGCCGGATCGCCTCCAGCGTGCGCTGGCGCCTGACCTGGGCATCCATCTGCACCAGCGAAGAGTCCGGATCGACCATGCCCAACAGGTAGAAAAGGTATGGCAGGCAATCCTCCAGCGCAGGATCGAGCGCCCTCAGCCGGTTGCTGATCTTCTCTCGCTTCAGCGCCTCGTCCTCCTGGGCGCCGAGCTGCAGATACTGCTTCAGCAGTTCGATCAGCGGCAGGTACGCAAACGCCTTGCCGTGGGACACCGAGAAGGTTTCCAGCACACGGAACTGCCCCTGCACCCGCTGCCTGAACTCCAGAAACAGCCGGGACTTGCCGACCCCTGGCTCGCCCATCACGCCGACCACCTGCCCCTGCCCGGCTTCCGCCTTCTGCAGTGCAATCGCCAGTTGCCCGAGCTCCGGCGCGCGTCCGACAAAGCGTGCCAGACCGCGTCGTGCCGCCACCTGAAGCCGCGTACGCAGCGGACCGCTGCCCAGCACCTCATAGGCGTTCACCGGCAGCGACAGCCCCTTGACCGCTGTCGCACCCAGTTCCCGGAACTCGAAGTAGCCCTGCACCAGCCGGTAAGTCGCCTCGCTGACGACGATGGCGCCGGGGCTGGCGATCGACTCCATGCGCGAGGCCAGGTGAATCGATTGCCCGACCGGGTCGTAATCGATATGCAGATCCTCGGTGCGAACCGAGCGCACCACGACTTCGCCGGTATTGACACCGACCCTGATCTGCAGCGCTATGCCCTGTTGCTTGCGGATACTGTCGGCGTAGCGGCGCATGGCCTGCTGCATCCGAAGCGCGGCATATAGTGCCCGCTGCGGGTGGTCCTCGTGACCGATGGGCGCGCCGAACAGCGCCAGAATGCCGTCACCGAGGGATTTGGCAACATAGCCCTCGTAGTGGTGCACCGCTTCCATCATCAGCGCCAGCACCGGATCGATCAGCCGCCGGGCGTCTTCCGGGTCGAGATCGGCCACCAGGGCGGTGGAGCCGGCCATGTCGGCGAACAGCGCCGTGACGATCTTGCGCTCGCCGCCCGAGCGCAGCGACTGCTCGGCGCGAATCCGTTCGGCCAGATGACGCGGTGTATACTGGACCGGCATCACCGCTGCGCTGCCTGACAGGGGTGCGCGAGCCCCCGTCAGCGAAGTACCGCAATTGTCGCAGAAACGGGCGATCGAACGCAGCTGCTGACCACAGTTCGGACAACAGCGGGCTAGAGCCGCGCCGCACCGGGCACAGCTGTCTGCCTTTTCCTCGTTGTCAAAACCACAGTTGTCGCAGCGCATGGCGTTAACGATCGCGCTCGTTACGGACACTAACAGCATAGTCGGGTGGGATGAGCCTGCGAATTCCTCCGGTGAATCGCATTCCGGTGAATCGCATTCCGGTGAATCGCTTTCCCGGTAAAGCGCGATGTACCTGAAAAAAGCCCGGCGGTTAGCCGGGCAAAGTATTCAGGGATCGATTGAGGGTAAAGCCGGCGCCTCAGGTGCCGGTGGCGCGCATATTCTGCACGCTGAAGGTGTCGACCGGGCTCTGGGACGGGTCGACGATGCCCTTGAACTGGCCGGTGGTACAGTGCTGGGCCTGGGTGTCGATCATGCTGAAGGCATCGTCGATCGAGACGCCGCTGCCCTTGTTGACCGGCAGGTGATGGTCCGGATGGGACTGGCCGATGGTCCAGCTCTTCCACATCTCGCCCTTGCGGTCGTAGGTGATGTTGCGCGGGATCACGAAGGTCTGGGCGTCGATGAAGTGCAGACGCTTGCTGATCGGATGGTTCGGGTCGACCGGCTCCGACTCCACCTCGTAGACCTTGCGCAGCTGCCAGGTGACATTGGGGAAGCAGCCGCCCTTGCCGCCGAAGGACACCACCTGATAGCCCTCGCTGTCCTGGTGGGTATCGGCATCGAGGGTCATGTCGTTGTGGTTGTACATCGGCAGCAACATATTACGGGTGCCCTTGAAGGTCCACTTCATGTCGCTGATGCGGCCGTTGTAGCCCTCGAAGTCCTCGATCATGATATCCGAGCCGAGGAAGGCATCGGTGGTCTGGCCGGACGAGAGCCGGCGCACCCGGCGCTGGAAGCCGAGATAGAGGTAGGCGTTGTCGAGCTTGGTGTCGTCCTCGAAACGGTGGATCAGCAGCTGGGTGTTCTTGACGTCGAACGGCTCCAGCACCTGGACGTAGATGCCGCGGAACAGCTCCGAGGGTTCGGCGTGATCGCCGGGAAGGGTTCCTGGGAGGTGCGGTGGGTGAAATTGAGGAAATGGAAGTTCATCTTCAGCGTGCGCTCGACCTTGGCCGTGTCCATGTCGCGGAACTTCCAGTAGAAGGGCGCGATGGCCGCCGAATCGCCCCAGTTGTAACCGTACTTGTAGTTCCAGGCGAGCTTTTCGCCGGCCCGCGGATCGTCCAGCGACGGTTCCTGCGGGAAGGGACGGCCGGCGATGGTCGGAGAGATCTCGCCGTGTTTCTCGCCGAGATGGACATCGCCGGAGTACTGGCGGGTCGCCTCGATATAGCTCGGATGCAGATCGAAGGAGGTGGTTTCGCCGACCTTGATCCCGGTGTCCCCGTTCCTGATAAACTGGTACATGGCGGGGTCGAGTGCCTCCCTGAACTGCTCGACGTTGCTCTGGTCGATGGTCATCCCCGGCATCAGGCCGGGCACCGTCGGCACCCCGTCCCGATACGGATAGAAGGACTTCTGGACCACCTCGAGGGATACCGGTTCGGCCTGGCCCTGAGCCGCAGCCGCAGCCGCAGCCGCCAGGAGTGCGAGTGAAAGCAGCGATTTTTTCAACATGATGTTTTCCTTGTTGTGTGTGTCGAAACGGATCAGAAGCTGTAGCGCACGCTCAGCTGAATCTCGTCCTCGTTGTTGGCCACGCCGATCGGCCCGTTGATGAAGCGGGCCAGCGGCTCTAACTGGCCGGAGGGCGCACCGAAGGCCGAGGCGACGCTCCAGGGGAAGGTTTCGTCGCCGCCACGCTTGACGTTGAGGCCGAGGTTGAACTGCCAGTGGTTGTCATGAATCCAGGAGACGCTGGGCGCGAAAACGGTGGCGTCGGCGGCGAAGTCGTGGGCCACGATGACCTGCGGGCTCAGGCGGTTGTTGACGTAAAAGCCCTTGAACAGCGCGGTGGCGATCCAGTTGTCCTCGTCGTTGGGCATGTCGGACTCGTGGTCGAGGATGTGCTCGCCGAACAGCTGGGTCGAGAGCATGAAGGCGCTGCTGGTGCCCAGCTGCGGGATCATCAGGTTCTTGTCGAAGCCGACGACATAGCGCAGCACGTCGGTCTCCTTGTGGCCGTCGGTGTCGCGCGGCAGCTCCTCGCCCTCGGTGTAGGCCACCTCCAGGCGCCAGACCGCGTCCATTCCCATCGAGTAGTAGTCGACCGAGCCGCCGTAGAGGTTGACCCGCGGGAAGCGGATGTCGAAGACGCCATCCGCCGCCGGAATCGGCGCGCCCGGCGCGATCGGCCTGAAGTGCAGCGACGGCAGCTGCTGACGGTAGTTCAGCGCGTTCAGCGAGAAGGTGGCGTCGCCGTAAACCCCTTCCCACTTCAGGCCGATCTGGGTGTTGCCGAGTGACCAGGAGGGTTCCTCGACATCGTGGATGATCGGCACCGGCGCGCCGTAAGGGCCGCCGGGAATCAGCTGCAGGTTGGCCGACGACGAGAAGAAGCAGCCGGCATCGAGGATGCGGTACGGCTGGCCGCAGGTACCGAGATTGCTGGGCCGGAACTTGTCGAAGTTCCACACCAGCGAGAGGTTGGAGTCGTCGAACACCCTGGTCGGCCCCATGCGCCATTCGGAGGTCAGCATCCATTGCGGAATGCGGATATCCTCGAGCTCGTCGTAGATGTTGTGGCGCGAATAGTCGACCGGGTTGATGACGTCGAGCACCCGGAACAGGTCGGTCTTGCCCCAGACCACCTGCTGCTTGCCCAGACGCATCGACAGGATGTCGCCGTTGGCGAGCTCCTTGTCGGCGCTCAGATAGAGCTCGCGCACCACGTCCAGCCGGTCGTTGAAGTCGGGGAAGCGGGCGTCGCTTTCCTTCTGGTCCATGTAGCCGTCGAGGTTGTCGCACAGCGTCGGGTCGTTCTCGCACGGGAAGGGCTCACCCGGATTGAGAATCAAACCGCTTGAGACCGTCGAGTTGTCGTGCCAGTTCTCGCCGAGATAGCGTTCGCGGGCATCCTTGCCGAAGTCGTCGTCGTTGAGGTCGTAGACGCCGTCGTAGGTCGCCCGCAGGGTGCCGTTGAGCCGCAGCGAGCGGAAGCGCTCCGACGCGAATTCCTTCTCGAACTCGGCCTGGGCGGTATTGCGGAACTTCGACAGCCCCGCTCCGTCGCGAAAGTAGGTCGCGTTCTCGGCATAGCCGGCCCAGCGGGTTTCGGCGGCCGACAGCGGCGCCGACCCGAAGCCGGCGGCCAGTGCGGCGCCAATGGCCAGTGCGAGCGGTTTTGTTGTTATTGTCATGCTTTCGTTGCCTCTTATTATGCTTGGGATGAAACCAGGGGCAGTGCCTCGGTGACCGAATCGACGTGGATGACACCATCCTCGTCGGCATAGGCACCGCAGATGAACCGCGGCCTGAACACCAGCACCCAGCTCGGCACCAGCAGCATGGCGGCGACGGCGTTGAGCACCACCATCACCGACAGCAGCAGCGCCGCCTCGGCCTGGAAGCGCAGGTCCGACAGCAGCACCCACATGACGATGCCGGCGATCAGGGTGATGGCGGTGAAGCTGACGGCCAGGCCCGTGGTGTGGATGGCGCGGCGCACCGCAACGGCGAGGTCCTGGCCGCCACCATCTCGGCGCGGATGCGGTCCATCATGTAGATCGAGTAGTCGATGCCGATGCCAACCCCGACGGCGATGATCGGCACCGTGTTGCTGTTGATGCCCATGGCGGCGAGGCCCATGTAGCCGTAAGTCAGGGTGGTGGCGAACAGCATGGCGCCGAACATCATCACGCCGGCCATCAGCGAGCTGTAGAAGAAGGTCACGAACAGGAAGATCAGCAGGAACACCAGCGGCAGCACCCAGAGGTTGGTCTCGAAGGCCGCCTCGTTCTGCGCCGCGATCACGCCGATGGTGCCGCCGGCCAGACGGATGCTGAGTCCTTCCACCCTGCCCTCGTTGTCGGCGATCCACTGCTTGGCGCTATGGATGGCCCGGCGGATGGTCTCGCCCTGGTGGTCCTTGTAGTAGAACACCAGGTTGGCGATGCGCTCGTCGGTATCGACGAACTCCTTCAGCGCCCCCGGAATCGGGTTCGACATCATGTAGGTGAACAGCAGGCCGCCGACGTACTGAGGATCGTCCGGCATCTGGGCCCAGCGGGGATCGTTGTTGTGCAGCAGCCGGTTGACCTGGGTCACCAGATCCGGGATGCCCTTGGCGCCACCGACGGACGGATCCAGCAGCATGTGACGCTCCAGATCGGCCAGAGCCTTCAGCACATCCGGACGCTTGATGCCCCCTTCTGCGCCGTTTCGGCGACGATGTACAGTTCCTCCGAGCCCGGGAAGCTGTCGTTCACCGCCCGCGACGACAGGTTGTAGTCGTGATCCTGGTACAGGATCGGCGATCCCGGCTCAGACTCGCCGATCACCACCCTGGAGGCGAAGTAGCCGCCGCCGCCCAGCACCAGCAGCGCCAGCAACAGCGCCCGTTTCGCCGCCCGCTCGCCGCTGATCAGATCGGCGCTGAGATACCCCACCCGGCGGAACAGGTTGTGGCGGATGGTCGTATTGCCAGGCTTGGGCAGGATCGACAGCAGCAGCGGCACCGCCAGCAGCACCGTGACGATGATGCTGAGCGCCCAGATCGAGGCGTAATGGGCCAGCTTGGTGTTGAGCGGTATCGAGCCGATCGCCAGCAGCAGCAGGCCGATGGCATCGGATACCACGCCGAGGCTGCCCGGCCGGAACAGGTTCTCGAAGGTCAACCGCGCCGCCAGGTGGTGGTCGTTGCGGCTCTGCAGTTCGAGATAGTAGCGCTCCACCAACTGGATGCCGTGGGACATCGCCCGCGCCGAGATCAGGAAGGGAATCACCAAGCTCAGCGGGTCGAGGTTGTAGCCAAACAGCGAGATGATACCGATGCCCCAGATCGACGACACCAGCACGCCGGCCAGCGGCACCAGGATGCCGTAGGCCCTGCGGAAGTAGAAAATCAGCAGCGCCAGCATGATCAGCGCCGTGAACAGGAAGATCTCGAGAATCTGGTCCAGGTACTGATAGGCCCAGCCCACCAGCACCGGCTGCCCGGTGACATGAATCTTCACGCCCTCGGCCGACTCCTGCGCCCGCATCGCCTGGAGCTGCGCAAAGGTCGCGGCGTAATCGAGCTGGCCCTCGATCAGCTGCGCCTTGACCACGGCCATTCTCCGGTCCGGGCTGACCAGCGGCCCGTAGACCCTGGGGTCCGCGACGACATCCTTGCGCAGCTGGTCCAGATCCTCAGCGGCAAGGCCCCTGTGCTCGGGATTGTAATAGGGCTCCGAGTTGACGTTGCCCTCGGGCGTCAGCCAGACCTTGCGCGAGTTGCGGTGGGTCAGGCTGGAGACCAGGTTGTGGTCGACGCCGGGCAGCGCATCCACGGCCCGGGTGATGCGGTGAATACGCGCCAGCGCCTCGTTGCTGAAGATATCCCCGTCCTCGAACTCGACGCCGACGATGATCACGTTGGCGCCGCCAAAGGACTCCTTGATCTCGTTGTGCAGCTCGATATAGGGGTGGCTCTGGGGCAGCAGGTCGGCAAAATCGGAGTACATCCGCACGCCGGGAATCTGGGCCGCGAAGAACAGCGTGGCCGCCAGTATCAGCGACAGGATCAGTTTCGGATGGTTGAACAGCTTCTGGTCGAAATCGTGCAACCAGTGGGTGGCCCGGTGCGCCCGGGCGGATCTTTTATCCATGATGGCTTAGCCTGATTGTTGTTTTATTAACCCGGCAGCAATTTATCGGGAACACCAAGACTGTCCGGGGCCGGGCATGGTCACGCAGGCCGACGCTACACGGAAAATTGCTCCTGCATTTTCCGCACACACGCCCTCCCTGGCGTAGCTCCTTGTCCCGACGGCCTGTTGCGCATATCCCTGTGCGCGGCTTAGCCCATACCCGGCCCCTCTGAACGCCCGATATTTTCGTGCCGGTTGAACAGGTCCGGCAGCGATGTCAGCGCTCGAGCGCCAGCGGCAGCGGCAGCAACGTGCCGCCGCCGCCGGCCACCAGCAGGCGGCCGTCTCCGAGCGCCAGCGCCGCGCGCAGATAGCCGGGGATGACAGGAGCATCCTGGCGTTCCCAGCGGCCGGCTCGCGCCTTCAGCACTGTGCCGTTCTCGCCAACGGCATAAAGATCGGCCCCGGCCGCTGCGATGCCGTAAAGCGGTGCCTTTACCGGTGTCGATTGCGCCGACCAGCTGCTGCCGCCGTCGCCGCTGTGCAGAATCCGGCCATCGAGGCCGACGACCCAGCCCTCGCGGTCGTCGCGGAAATAGGCGGCCTGCGGGTAGAAGTCACCGGGAACCGGCGGCTGCAGCGACCAGTCGCGGCCACCGTCGTCGCTGCGGGCGAGGATGCCGAATTCGCCGCTGACGAACGCCGTGTTGCGATCGACGAACTGGATGCCGGTGAGCATGGCATCTTCGTCGAGGGAGCTTTGCTGCCAGTTCCGGCCCTGATCGGCGCTCGACAGCAGGGTGCTGAAACTGCCGACCACCCAGTAGCTGCCATCCGGCGCACAGGTGGCGGCGAGCACGTTCTCGGCCGTCGGCAGATCGATCGCCTGCCAGCTCTGTCCATGATCGCGACTGCGCCACAGCTGACGCTCGGCCGCCAGCGCCAGCAGCGACTGATCGGGACAGACATCGACATCGATCAGGCCCGGCCCCGCGTCGATCCGATGGCGCTGCCATTGCAACGCATCGACAGGACTCGTCAGCACCAGGCCGTCGTTGCCGACAGCCACGCGCACCCGGTCGTTCGCGGTCAGTGCCTGCAACTGGTCGGTACGGCGCACCGCCTCCTGGCGCTGGCGTTCGATGCCATCGAGATTGAGCGGCGCCTCGCAGCCGGTCAGCGTCAGCGCAAGGCCAAGCAGCAGCGGTTTCAAGGTGGATGGGGTTGGCCCGGCGGAGGCGCTAATGACGTCTCCCCTGGGGCCCTTGCGTATCGGTTTCTTCATTGTTGTTCTTCTGGATGAAGTGATTCAAAGGTCTTCGGGGACTGGGAACAGCAACGGCTGTGCCAATTACAACGGAAGGGTACCGAAACGGGCGCGAGGGCACGTCTTTACAGGGTTTGAGGACAGGTACCCGAAGCCGGGGCCGGGTCGGGAGGGGGACGCGGGTGGAGCGGGGCTTGATGAAATCATCAACCCCGAGAAGCGGGGTTCAGCAAATGATCAATCAGCGCCGGAACTTGGTCTCCAGCACCACCGCGGAATTGGTTCGTTCGACCCCCTCGAGATTGCCGATCTCGTCGAGCAGGGCGCTGAGTTCCTCGAGCGACTGGGCCTGGACGATGGCCAGCAGGTCGTATTCGCCGCTGACCGAGAACAGCTGGGTCACCTGGCCTATTCGTTCGAGCTCGCCGTTGGTCCTCGCGGTCAGTTTCTGATGAACCTTGATCGAGACGTGGGCCTCGACGAGGTTCTGCGAATACTCGCCGCCGAGCACCAGGGAATAGCCCCGGATCACCCCGCCGGCTTCGAGCCGGGCGATGCGGTTCTGCACCGTCGAACGGGAGAGGTTCAATGCCCGCGCCAGGTCCGTGACGCTGGTGCGGGCGTCCCTACGCAGAAGCTGAATGAGGCGCTGGTCCTGCTTGCTTAACATTTTGCCAACTCGTTTGGTTATTTCGACAAATATTCACATCAATTCGATCGAAATGAAACTGCATTTCGACAAGAAGCCATTTCATAATGTTGCCACAACGCCTTCAGGGACTTTCGAAGCAGGATCAACACAATGGACGTCAGTCTCGCATTCACTCAACCATCCAGGGCCCTCTCGCCTCCCCCGCTGCGACGGGCCGGACTCGCTGCCACAGCGGAGGTTTCGCCATGATCATTCGACCCATCGCCCACCGGGATTACGAGGTGCTGCGGCGCATCGCCGTCGAGTCCGGCCCCGGCTTCACTTCGCTGATCGACGACCGGGATTTCCTCGAACGCAAGATTCAGCGCTCGATCGACAGCTTCGCAAGATCCGTCAGCCAGCCCGGCCACGAGAGCTACCTGTTCGTGCTCGAAGACGAACAGGGCGAGGTGATCGGCACCACCGCTATCGAGGCCTCCGCCGGCCTCGACAGCCCGCTGTATCACTACCATCGCAGCCGGCAGGTGCACCACTCGCGCGAGCTCGATCTTTACAGCCACGTCGACGTGCTCAACATGTGCAACCACTACACCGGCTGCTCGGAGATCTGCAGCCTCTTTTTGCGGCCGCAGTTTCGCCGTGCGCATGCCGGCAAGCTGCTGTCGAAGGTGCGTTTCCTGTTCATGGCGCAGCACCCCGAGCGCTTCGCCGACACGGTGATCGCCGAGATGCGCGGCGTCTCCGACGATGCCGGCCGCTCGCCGTTCTGGGACTGGCTTCAGCGCCATTTCGTCGACCTGGATTTCGCCACCGTCTCGCGCCTGGTCGGTGCCGGCAACAAGAGCTTCATCGCCGAGCTGATGCCGAAGTACCCGCTCTACACCCACCTGCTGAGCGATGCCGCGCAGCAGGTGATCGGCCAGGTGCACGAGAAGACCCGTCCGGCGCTGAAACTGCTCGAGGCCGAAGGTTTCCGCCACCGCGGTTACGTCGACCTCTTCGATGCCGGCCCCACGGTCGAAGCGGATCTCGCCCAGATCCGCAGCATCGCCGCCTCCGTCGAATGCCGTATCGAGCCGGTCGCGAGCCACCAGTTGCCGCCGGTCGAGGGCACGCCGCTGATCGTCGCCAATACCCGGGTCGACACTTTCCGCGCCGGGCTCGCCGAACGGGCGCTGTACCTGCCGCAGCAGCGACGGTTGCAGCTGCCGTCGCAGCTCGTCGCAGCGCTCGAACTGGATCGCGGTGACAGCGCCCGCTTTCTCCAACTACCGGCCAGCCCCGTCCGGGCCGTGCCGGATTCCCATGCAGTGCCACGCAAACAACAACAGGAGTTCATGTATGCAAGCTGATCGCGAAACGCTGTTCAAGCGCCTCTGGGACCAGTACCGGGCGGTCACCCCGTCGGCCGACCGGATCCACCGGATACTGGCCGGGGCCGAGGACGGCGGCATCCGCAACGACCACATCGCGCTGCGCACCTTCAACCTCGAGAAGGTCAACCTCGACCGGCTCGCCGCCCACTTCACCGCGCTCGGCTACGAGGCCGCCGGCGAGTACCATTTCGAGGCGAAAAAGCTCTATGCGCGGCATTTCGAGCACGAGGACCCGGCCGCGCCGCGGGTCTTCATCTCCGAACTGCTGGTCGAGCGCTTTTCACCCGGGCTGCAGCGAATCGTCGCAGGCCTCGTCGAGCAGGTCGAGCCGCAAGCCGTCGCCGGCGCGGACTTCCCCTGCTCCGGACGTCCCTGGCAGATCGATTACGACAGCTATCGCCAACTGCTGACCGAGAGCGAATACGCCGCCTGGCTCGCGGCCTGGGGTTTTCGCGCCAACCACTTCACCGTCAGCATCAACCACCTGAGCCGTTTCGACAGCGTCGAAGCGGTGAATGCGGCGCTTAAGGATCAGGGCTTCGCGATCAACGCCTCCGGCGGCGAAGTCAAGGGCTCGCCCGAGGCGCTGCTGGAGCAGTCCTCGACCATGGCCGACCGGGCCGAGGTCCGCTTCAGCGACCGCACCGTCGAGATCCCGAGCTGTTTCTACGAATTCGCCAAGCGCTACCCGATGGCGAGTGGCGAACTCTACGGCGGCTTCGTCGCGGCCTCCGCCGACAAGATCTTCGAAAGCACCGACGCGGCGGCCTGACGCACATTCAAGTGACGCCAGCCCCCGGCGGCGGTTGCGTCCCCTTCCCGACCGGGAGGCGGCATGGATGCCGTGACAGCCTCCCGTTCGACCTCTTTCCTCTTTCGATCGAGCAGCCCCGATAACAGCCGTGAGCCACTGCACAATCGCATGCTTATTCGCTAAGCAGCCGCATCGGGAACGTCCTAAACTTTAAATGTCGCAGTAGCCCCGCGCCGGGAGCGGCGCTGTTTTCGCATCGACGCCGGCCCGTTGCGAAGCCGTCTCGGCCATTCCGGGTGCTGACTCAGCCGTCTGAAGACGCCCGATGCTCGATCGGCGCATACGCTTGCTACCCTAGAGGAAGCAAAGATGAAACGACACTTTCGATACGCTCGGGGCGCAGCTGTCATGCTTGCGCTGGGCCTCAGCGGTTGCGGTGGCGGCGGCAGCTCGTCCGTCATATCCGACCGTTCCTTCACCGCCTGGTCGGACATCGATCCGCCCCGGAGCATCGTTGTAGAAGGTATCTCGACGGAGCGCACCTACACGGCGCCAGCGCCCGGTTTCAAGGTTACCGATCTGGGCCCCGCCGAGCAGAGCACGACGACGACGGCCACGCTCACCTACAACAGCAACGGAAACCTGACCAAGATCGTTCTGACGACCCCCTATTCCTCCGTGACCTGGGACGAGGCCCGTGACGACCTGATCGTCGAGGATACCGGTGTCATCGGTCTGGCCAGCGAGGTCGAAGCAAGTCGGGGCCTGATCGCGGACGCCATCGAGCTTGGCTGGGATTTCCAGACCTTCGGTACCTGGGCAACCGGGTTCGGCACCGGCGCAGGACGGACCGGTGCCTTCAGCATAGGCGCCAGAACCCTGGGCCGGAATATTCCCACGGACGATACGGCGACTTTCGAAGGCCTGACGCGCGGCAGGTACATCGACGACGCTGGGCAGGCCTACTCGACGGAAAGCGCACTCAGTGTCGATGTCGACTTTCGTGACCGCACGCTGGACTTCAGTACCCGGGATACCGAAAAGATCAACCTGGACACGGCTTTCACCAGCGCCGCGGGCAACCTCGACTTGACGGGTACCCTGACCTACCAGCTGGGCGTGAATTCCTTTTCCGGCGCGGTCAACGCCACCGGTCTCAGCGGCACCGCAAAAGGTCGATTCTACGGTCCCAACGCCGAGGAACTCGGCGGCTATTTCGATCTGCACGGCGCCGGCGTCGAGACCTACATCGGAGGTTTTGGCGCCGGACAATAGATATTCATGCCAACAACGCTGAAACTGGTCGCAGCAGCGCTCCTGCTGTACGCCCTGGCCGGCACGCTGCAGCAAGCGTCAGCGGCGCGGGCAGACGTCGCAACGCCCGAAGCCGCTGCGCACGACGACTCGCTGCAGGCGCAGTTTCTGCTTGGCGCAATGGCGCTGCAAAACGGCGATTTCGACGCGGCGATCGCGATTTTCAGCGACCTGGCCCGCAAGACGTCCAGCCCCAGGATCCAGCTTGAACTGGCGAGGGCACTTTTTCTTGCACGCCGCTTCGAGGAATCGAAACAGCTTTTCGACCGGGTCTCGGCACGCGCAGATACCCCTGGAATGTTCGCCAGAACATCAGGCTCTATCTGGATGAGATCGATATCACCCTGGGTTTCGTCGACTTCGCCTTTTCCCTGGTCAGCGACTCCAACCCGCGTAACTTCACCGATGCCACGGAAATCACGATAGCGGGCCAAGTACTCAAAGTGGTTCCGCCCCGGGACAATCGTGAAGTTCAGGGCATACGGTACGAGATGAAAAGCGGCCTGGCCCTGACGGAGGATCGACGAACGCTGGGTTTCATCGACCTGTCCTTTACCGACTATGAACAGGGCAGTTTCGACCGCTGGTCAGCCGATGCACACCTGCTGCACGACTTCCAGGCCCAGTCGAAGTTACGAGGCATAGCGGGTCTGGAACTTTCGCTGCTCGACGGCGAAAAGCACTACGACTTTCCCTACCTCGGGCTTCTCTATCGAGCCGACCCGCTCCATCGCTTTCGCCTGTTCCATGAATTCAGGGCAGGGCGCCTTCACGTGCCCAGCGCCGGGCATCTCGATGCCAACCAATATCGGGTATCGACCGGCTTTACGCACCTTCTCCGTCGCCAGGCGCTCCTGAGGGGAGATATCAGCCTGGAAACGTCCCAGGCACGGGAAACACCCTACTCCTTCACGGGAGGCTCCGTCGGACTGGAAGTCGACTTCCCCATTGGACGCTGGGGATTGAAGCCGCTGATCGCATTCGGCAAACGCGACTACCGTGCACCGGAACCCTTTTTCGACGAGAAACGTGAAGACCTGCGTAAGCGCATCGGCTTGATCCTGAGCCACCGCCACATCAGATTCGGCAGGTTCGAACCGGAGCTGAGCATCATCTACGACCGCAACGACTCGTCGATCGACTTTTACACTTACGACAAGCTCAGCATCGCTTTCAGCCTGCAGGAGTAGGCACCTTTTTTAGGTTCTTCGCGGATTAGAGTGAAAGCACGGAGCGAAATCGTAGGATGGGTGGAGCCGCAATGGCACCGTGCTGTCGGTACGCAGCGCATTTGTTGCGGCGTAACCCATCAGCAACGACGCGGTGCTGCGCCCGAGATGGGTTACACGACGCCCTGACGGCGTCAGGAACGGGTATCCTGTGCCCAGGCGTCGTTCCACCCATCCTACAAATGACACCCTTGTCCCGCTAATCTGCGATGAGCCTTTTTTATGCTCTTCACGGGTCCTGCCGTGCCTTGGAGCGGCCGCCCCGGTAACCAGGGTAATCACGCCAGGCCGTCCAGCAACGCCCGGGCCTCCTGCAGATCGAGGGTCTCGAAGCCCTCGTCGAAACCGGCGTAGAGTGTTTCGAGCGGGGCCCTGGCCTCGTCCGCCCTGCCCTGTTCCTGCCAGAGCCGGCTCAGGGCAGTCTGGGCGCGCAGCTGCAACATGCGCGCGCCCTGGGTGCGGGCGCTCTCGACCGACTGACGGAAGCAGGCTTCGGCGCCGGCGGCACCGCCCCGCTCGAGCAGCAGGGTCCCTTCCAGGCGATGCAGCTCGGCGGCATAGTAGCCCTCTCCGGTATCCCTGACGAAGGCCTGCGCCTCGGCGATGACCGCCAGGGCGTCGTCGATCGCGCCCTCCCCGGCCAGCGTTTCGGCCAGCAGTGCCAGCAGGTAGGAGTAGCCGAGCCGGGCACCGCTGGCCCGATAGGCCGCGAGGCCTTCCTGCATCACCGCGAGGCCCTCCCGCTGCCGGCCGAGCTGGGCCAGCGCCCAGCCGCGCAGCACCTCGGCCTGCGACAGCCAGTACGGAAAGCCCTGCTCGGTCGACAAGGCGATTGCCGCCTCGGCACGCTCCAGCGTCAAGGCGGCATCGCGCCGATACTGGTACAGCTGGGTGGTGAAGCCGAGCGCGAACGACAGGCTGAAAGTATGGGCGAGCTGTTGTGCCAGCTCGAGCGTGACACGGGACTCTTCGACCGCAGCCTCGGGCCGCCCCTGGAACCACAGCGTACAGGCGAGGAACATCCGCGCCAGAACACCGGGGTCCAGACCATACCTCACGGCATGAGCGCGATGTCGCTGCGGGTCGTAGCGCTCGGCCACGGCCGCAAGATGCTGCCGGGCGGCCTCGAACTCACCGCGAAACAACAGGGTCGAACCCAGGGCGCCATGGGCTTCGAGCAGCAGGTCCTCCTCTGCGGTACGCCGGGCCTCATCGAGAAGCCGCTCGCCAAGTTCCTGCGCCCGGCGGTATTCGGCCCGAAGATTGTAAAAGCGCCGCAGCCCCAGCAGCGCCGAGAACTGCTGCGCCGTCTCGCCCAGCGTCCGGCTGAGCGCCAGGGCCCGGGTACAGCAGGCCTCGACTTCGGGCGACGCATACCCCCGGGTCGCCATCAGCACAGGCCCGATGGCGGTCTGCAGCTCGAGCTCCCGCTCATCCCGCTGCGGCGAAGCCGGCAGCGACTCGAGCAGCTCCAGGGCACGGCTCAAATGCGCTTCGGCCTCCTGGTTGGCCGAACGCTGCACCGCCTGGCGGGCGGCGCGGCCCAGGTATTCGATCGCCTTGGCGGCATTGTCGCTGTGGGAATAGTGGTACGCCAGCTCGCCGCAGTGCTCCTCGAGCCGGTCGCCGAACAGCGCCTCGATGGCACCGGCCGTACGTTCGTGCAGCGTTCGCCTGCGCTCGAGCAACAGCGAACCGTAGGCCACCTGCTGCGTCAGGCCATGCTTGAAGGTGTACTCGACCTCCGGAAAGGCCGGCCGTTCATAGATGAACTCGCCGGCCTGCAGCCGTGCCAGCCCACGCCGCAACGCCTCTTCGGGCTGGTCCACGACCCGCTGTACCAGACTCCAGGAAACTCCTTGCCGATCACGGCCAGCGTCTGCAACAGCTGCTTGCCATCGGCCGGAAGTCGGTCGATGCGGGCACTGAGGACGCCCTGCACCGAGGTCGGGATCTGCAGCCCCACCGGCATCTGCCGCAACCGGTAATGCCCGGCCTCGCCCTCCAGCACCTGCTCTTCCGCCAGGGTCTGGACGACCTCCTCGATGAAGAAGGGGTTGCCCTCGGTCTGCGTCAGCAGACGCGGTCGCAACGCGGTCAGCGAAGGGTCGTCGCCGAGCAGCGCATCGAGCAGTTCCGCCGCCTCGGCCTGACCCAGTGGATCCAGGTGCAGCTGGCTGTAGTAGCTTGTCTGCCCCCATTGATGGCGGTACTCGGGTCGGTAGTTCACCAGCAGCAGAATGGCCGAACTGGCCAGACCGGCACTGAAATAGTCGAGAAAGGCCTCGGTCTCGCGGTCGAGCCACTGCAGGTCCTCGAAGATCAGCTCCAGGGGCTGTTCGAGGCTCTCGCGCTCCAGGATCCGCTTGATCGCCTCGAAAGTACGCTGGCGCCGCAGCGTCGGATCCATCCGTGCCAGCTCGCTGTCGGGCTCGTCCAGGCCCAGCAGGTAGAACAGATAGGGCAGTCCCGCTTCGAGACTCCGGTCCAGCGTCAGTATCTTGCCGGTGATAATCTCCCGGCGCCGGCGCTCGTCGTCCTGGGGACCGAGATGCAGGTAGTTGCGCAGCAGCTCGATCAGCGGCCGGTACGGGAAGGCCTTGCCGTGGGACACCGAAAAGGTCTCCAGTACCAGGCAGGATTTCTCCGTCGCCAGCTTGAACTCGTAGAACAGCCGCGACTTGCCGACGCCGGGCTCGCCCACGACGCCGACGATCTGTCCCTCGCCCCGGCTGGCCCGCCCGAACGCCTGCTGCAGCTGCGCCATTTCGTCGTGGCGCCCGACAAAGGGTGCCAGGCCGCGACTCGCGGCGACCTGCAGCCGGGTGCGCAGCGGCCCGAGTCCCAGCACCTCGAAGGCGGCCATCGGCTCGGGCAGTCCCTTGACCGGGGTCACGCCGAGGGCACGATAGTCGATGTAGCCTTCGGTGAGCCTGTGGGTCGCCTCGCTGACGACGATGGTACCGGGCGTCGCGATGCCCTCCATGCGCGAGGCGATATGGATGGTCTGGCCGACCGGATCGTAATCGGTGCGCAGGTCCTCGGTGCGGATCGAACGCACCACCACTTCGCCGGTATGGATGCCGATACGGATCTGCAGCGGGATGCCCTGTGCCAGCCTGAGCCGATCGGCATATCGGCGCATCGCATCCTGCATGCGCAGGGCGGCATAGAGCGCGCGCTGGGCATGGTCCTCGTGGGCGATGGGCGCGCCGAACAGCGCCAGGATGCCGTCGCCAAGGGATTTGGCCACATAACCTTCGTAGTGATGTACCGCCTCCATCATCAACGCCAACACCGGATCGATGAGCTGGCGCACCTCCTCCGGATCGAGCCCGTGGATCAGCGCCGTCGAGCCGGCCATGTCGGCGAACAGCACACTGATGGTCTTGCGCTCGCCGCTGCCGGCACCACGGGCCACCAGCGCCGCCTGCTCGGCGAGGATGCGCTCGCTCAGGTGGCTGGGTGTATAGCCGATGGGCGCCAGTGGCGTCTCGGTGTCGGTGGCCGCTTGCGCCTCTCCCAGCGCAGTGCCGCAATGGCTGCAGAAACGGTCGACGGCACCGACCTCATGGCCGCAGGCGGGACAGCTGCGTGCCAGGCGCTGGCCGCACTGTGCGCAGAAGCGGGCGTCATCCGGGTTGTCGAATGAGCAGCGTGCACAGCGCATAGGGGCCTCTTTTCAGTCCGGTCGACCTGACTGAAAGCATAGCTCAGGCCGCCACGGCTTCCGACTTTTTCGACTTTGTCCCCTTTTGGGTATGCGGTTACTTCTCGTTCGGGTGGAACTCTTCGGCCGACCGTTCCCAGGCCTGCTGCAACGAGCGATAGGCATCGGAAAATCCCTGCTTCATGTGAGCCCAGGCATCGGCCGATGCTGCTCTTCAGACTGCCATACCATTGCACCAGTTCGATACGCTGATGGTGTTCTATTTGAAACGGGAGGATGCCTTGCGCATCGCCTCGGCCATCGAATCCCAGGCGCTCTCCATCCCGGCCCGCAGGTCCTGCCAGGCGGTATCGCTGGCCTGTTGCAGCTCTTCGAGTTTTTCCTGGGCATGCTGCTGGCGCTGCCTCAAGTCCTCGATCTGCTTGTAGTATTCGAGCTGACCGTCGGCTTGCGCCTGTTCGGCCCTGGCCTTCAGCTTGCGGATTTCGGCGTCCCATTCGTCGAGCTGGGCGCGCATTTTCTTTTCGTAAGCTTCTTTCATGCTCATGGCGGGATACCTCGAGATTGGGTGAATGACACGACGGGCCTCGTTGTCCGCCCAAGTTACTAAACTGTAGCAAAGCCCGAAGCATCCGCACCCGAACACCAGCCTTCGAGGGCCCGTTTTTTCTCCGGCATTTTCATTCGCATTTCAGTTAGCGCGTCTAAAGTTGATTCCGGAATCAAGACGCGCGCCCTCACTCGAAGCGCGATGATTGATCCGAATCGCTCCAGGATTTACTCGACTCCGATAGCCGCATTAACGCTGCTGTCGGAAAATATCGACAAAAAGGATAAACGCCATGAACAAACCGACCACCGCTGCCGCCCTCGCCCTGGCCCTCGGCGCCTCGCTTTCGATTGCCGCCGCCCACGCCGACGAAATGAAGGACGGCGACAAGATGCAGGACATGGAAAAATGCTACGGCGTGGCCCTCAAGGGCAAGAACGACTGCAAGGCCGGAGCCGGTACCACCTGCGCCGGCACCTCGACCCACGACTACCAGGGTAACGCCTGGTCGCTGGTCCCGGCCGGGACCTGCACGGAAACCGAGTCGCCGACCTCGCCGACCGGCTACGGCCAGCTCGAAGCCTTCGAAGAAAAGCAGTCCTGAGTTGAGAAGCCCCGGGATGAAAACCCAGTCAGTCGCCGAGTCTCCATCCCGGGGCGCTTCGCCCCGGAACCCGGTTTCGACCCTCCCGGCCGCGGCCGGCATCAGCCTGAAACCCGAGTATTTTCGCGATATTCTCGAAACCCGGCCCGCCATCGGCTTTCTCGAGATACATGCCGAGAACTACCTGGTCGACGGCGGTCCCTATCACCATTACCTGACGCGGATCCGCGAACAATACCCACTGTCGATTCACGGCGTCGGGCTGTCGATCGGCGGCGAGGAGCCGCTGAATATCGACCACCTCGACCAGGTGGCGAAACTGATCGAGCGCTACCAGCCGGCGATTTTTTCCGAACACCTGGCCTGGTCCGGCCATGGCGGGCGCTT
The DNA here is from genome assembly GCF_042661465.1 of Marinobacterium aestuariivivens. Lineage (NCBI taxonomy): Bacteria > Pseudomonadati > Pseudomonadota > Gammaproteobacteria > Oceanospirillales > Oceanospirillaceae > Marinobacterium > Marinobacterium aestuariivivens. The sequence continues at coordinate 5,799,478 of NZ_JBHSWE010000001.1, forward strand.
TTTAAACGACCTGCTGCCGCTGCCCTATAACCGACAAAGCTTGCAGCGGGTATGCGACCACATCGACCTGGTTCAATCCCGCCTGAAAAGGCGCATCCTGCTGGAAAACCCGGCGACCTATATCGAATTCGCCGCCTCCCCGATTCCGGAGACCGAATTCATAGACGAGATCCTCAGGCGCACCGGCTGCGGCCTGTTACTGGATGTCAATAACGTCCATGTCTCCTGCACCAACCACGACCGCGACGCCATCGCCTGGCTCGAGAGCCTGCGACCCGAGACCCTCGGCCAGATCCATCTGGCCGGCTTCGCCGAAGAGCGCGACAGCGCTGGTGCCCCGCTGCTGATCGACAGCCACGATGCGCCGGTCGACGAGGCGGTCTGGAGCCTCTATGACCGGGTGCTGGCGCGTTGCGGCCCGCTGCCGACACTGATCGAACGGGACGGCAACCTCCCGCCGCTCCCGGTGTTGCTGGACGAAGCCGAGGCCGCGCAGCGCAGGCTGCTCAGCGCCCCGTCACGGGAGCGGCGGCCATGACCGGCCAGCGCGATTTCTGCAAGGCCCTGCTCGATCCGGACCAGGGCACGCCGGACGGACTGCGCAGCTGGAACGGTTCGGACCCCGCCATGCGCTTCGCCGTCTACCGCAACAACGTGATCGCCTCGCTGATCGAGGCGCTGGCGGATAGCTTCCCGGTCGTGAAAGCCCTGGTCGGCGATCGCTTCTTCGACGCCATGGCACAAGGCTTCGTCAGACAGAACCTGCCGGCGTCGCCGGTGCTGGCCCGCTACGGCGATGCCTTTCCGGCCTTCGTCGCGGACTTCGAGCCGGCCGGCTCCCTGCCCTACCTCGCCGATGTCGCCCGGCTCGAATGGTTCTATGTGCAGGCTTTCCATGCCGCCGATGCGCAGCCGGTAGCGACCGAAGCGATCGGTCGCCTGCTAGCCGACAGCGACGCTCTGCCGGGGCTGCGGCTGGGCCTCCACCCGTCCGCTGCCCTGCTGTGCTCGGACCATGCCGTGGTGTCGATCTGGGCCGCGCACCAGGGGACCGGTGATCTGCGGCGGATCGACCCGGGCCGGCCCGAACAGGCGCTGCTGCTGCGTTCCGGCCTCGAAGTCCAGGTGCTGCCCTGGATCGTGCCGGCGCGCACTTTACCGAACGCCTGTTGCGCGGCGAAAGCCTTGGCGAGGCGCTGGAACGGACCGCAGCCGAAAGCCCGGCATTCGATCCGGCCGGCATCCTCGGCCTGCTTATCCGGCACGGCGCCATTACCGCGCTTCATCCCTCTACGTAACCATCCGCAGGAAAACCGATCATGAAAGGCGAACGTCTCGCATCCCATCCCACCGCAACCGGCTGGCCACGCCAGTTCATCGCCCTGTTCGACCGCATCCCGCTGTCGCTGGTGGCGCTGCTGGGGCGCTTCTCGATTGCCGCCATCTTCTGGAAATCGGGCCAGACCAAGATCGAGGGGCTGGCGATCGATATCGTCAGCGGTGAATTTCAGCTCGGCATGCCCCGTCTCAACGCCTCGGCGGTGTTCCTGTTCCGCGAAGAGTACCGGCTGCCGCTGATCCCGCCGGAACTGGCCGCCACTTTGGCCGCCACGGCCGAACACCTGTTCCCGGCCCTGCTGCTGCTGGGCTTTGCGACGCGCTTTTCGGCGCTGGCGCTGCTGATCATGACCGCCGTGATCCAGCTGCTCGTCTACCCCGACGCCTATCCGACCCATGGTGTCTGGGCCACGGTGCTGCTGTTGCTGATGGCGAAAGGCCCCGGCCGGCTGTCGCTCGATCACTGGCTGGCAAGACGTTTGGGTAGGTTGGAGTGATGCCCCGAAGGGGCGAATTCCGACGGGGCACCGCCAGACAGGGTCCCCGGAATCCGAAAACCCGGAATTCGCCTTCGGCTCATTCCAGGCTACGTTCTGCCGTGCCATTCGCAGCGGGGCGCCGCTCCTACGAAGCGCAATAATGACGGCTAGACTGAAAGCCAACACCGACCGTCGGAAGGATGCTTTCATGGCCACCAGGATTCTCGAACCCGCCGCCTCCGCCTACTCCTACCCGCTGCTGATCAAGCGCCTGCTGCAGTCCCCGGAACGATTCGAACCCGGCAACGAGATCGTCTATCGCGACCGGGTCCGGTACGACTACCGCACCCTGCAGCAACGAGTCTGCCGCCTCGCCAACCTGCTGAAGACCGCCGGCGTCGACGAGGGCGATACCGTCGCCGTGCTGGACTGGGACAGCCACCGCTATCTCGAATGCTACTTCGCCGTGCCGATGATCGGCGCCGTGCTGCACCACGTCAACGTCCGCCTCGCGCCGGAGCAGATCGCCTACTCCCTCGACCATGCCGAGGACCGGCTGGTGCTGGTGCACGAGGATTTCGTGCCGCTGATCGAGGCGTTGCGACCAAGGCTGCACAAGGTCCGGGGCTATATCCTGCTGCGCGACGATCCAAGCGACAGCCGATGCGACCTGCCGCTGGTCGGCGACTACGAGCAGCTGATGAGCGCGGCCGATCCGGCTTTCGACTTTCCGGACTTCGACGAGAACTCGATTGCAACCACCTTTTACACCACCGGTACCACCGGCACGCCGAAGGGGTCTGCTTCAGCCATCGCCAACTGGTACTGCATACCCTCAACATGCTGGGCTTTCTCGGTGCCTACGACAGTTCGCCGCTGCTGCGTTCGGACGATGTCTACATGCCGATCACGCCGATGTTCCATGTCCATGCCTGGGGCGTGCCCTATGTGGCGACCCTGCTCGGCGTCAAGCAGGTCTATCCCGGCCGCTATGATCCAAGGATGCTGGTCGAACTGCAGCAAACCGAGAACGTAACCTTCTCCCACTGCGTGCCAACCATCCTGCAGATGCTGCTCGGCTGCGATGCTGCCGGGAGCGCGGACTTCAGTGGCTGGAAAATGGTCATCGGCGGCAGCGCCCTGCCCCGGGGCCTCGCGAGCCGTGCCCTCGAGCGGGGTATCGACGTCTACGCCGGCTACGGCCTGTCGGAAACCTGCCCGCTGCTCAGTGTCAGCCATCTGAGCCGGAAGCAGCGGGCGCAACCGGTCGAGGCGCAGCTCGATGGCCGGACCCGCACCACCATCACCAATATGGTCGATCTGCGCCTGGTCGACCTCGACGGCCAGCCGCAGCCTGCGGACGGCCTAAGTGTCGGTGAGGTAGTGGTACGCGCACCCTGGCTCACCCAGGGCTACCTGAAGGACCCGCGGCAGAGCGGCGACCTCTGGGCCGGAGGCTGGCTCCACACCGGCGATATCGGCTGCCTCTACCCGGACGGCACCCTGGAGATCCGGGACCGCATCAGGGACATGATCAAGTCCGGCGGCGAATGGGTCTCGTCGCTGGCACTGGAGGACCTGATCGGCCAGCATCCCGACGTCGCCGCCGTTGCGGTCGTCGCCCGGCCCGACCCTGACTGGGGCGAATGTCCCCATGCGCTGGTGGTGGCGCGTCCCGACGACGACCAGCTCGATGCCGAAGCGATACGAAGCCACCTGCAGCAGTATGTCGACGCGGGCAGGATCAGCAGCTGGTGGGTGCCAAGGGAGATCGAGCTGGTTGACGATATCCCCCGTACCAGCGTCGGCAAGATCGACAAAAAGGCGATCCGCCACCGCCTGGCACAATCCTAGGCTGGAATGATGCGATGCGCATTCCAAAACCCGTTGCGCTGCGCCTGCCCGGTGGCTGAGTGCGCAGATCACCACTGCCAATCAGGAGCGGCAGTGCAGTGAAACATATCTTCGTCTTCGGCCTGGATGCCTTCAATCTGGCCGAACTGAAAGCACTGCCAGGTGCCGCCGACTACCGCTTTCACCCGCTGTTTCACCATCATGAAGTCAAGGCCGGTCCGGAATTCCCGGTACGTCAGCTGTACGAAGGGGCGATCGAGCAGCTCGAGCGCTTCCCCGGCCCGATCGATGCGATCGTCGGTTACTGGGATTTCCCGGTCAGCACGCTGCTGCCACTGCTGTGCCGGCACTTCGACCTGCCGACGCCAGGCCTGGAGACCGTGCTCAAGTGCGAGCATAAATACTGGAGCCGCCTCGAACAGCAGCGGGTGATCGCGGATCATATACCGCCCTTCTGTGTGGTGAATCCTTTTTCCGAACGCTACCGCGAACAGATCGGCATCGATTACCCGTTCTGGATCAAACCGGTGCGGGCCGCTGCGTCCCACCTGGGATTCAGGGTACGCAACGACCACGAACTGGATCACGCCATCGACGTCATCCGCGCGAAGATTTTCCGCTTTGCCAAACCGTTCAACTACCTGCTGCAGTTCGCCGAACTGCCGCCGGAAATTGCCGGCATCGACGGTTTCCACTGTATCGTCGAGGGCATCATATCCCGGGGACGCCAATGCACCCTGGAGGGCTATGCCTATGACGGCGAGGTTTGCATCTACGGCGCCATCGATTCGATTCGCGAAGGCCGGCACCGCTCCAGTTTCAGCCGATATCAATATCCCTCGACGATTCCCGCCCGGGTGCAGCGACGGATGTTCGACGATACCGGCCGTTTTCTGCGTGCGATCGGCTTCGACCACGGCCCCTTCAATATCGAGTTCTACTGGGACAGCCGCCACGACCAGATCCGGCTACTGGAGATCAACAACCGCATCTCGAAGTCCCATTGCCCGCTGTTCCGCAATGTCGACGGCCTCTCCCACCACCAGGTGATGGTCGACCTCGGCCTCGGCAAAAGGCCCGACTTTCCGTACCGACGAGGGCGCTACCGGTACGCCGCCAAGTTCATGTGGCGGCAATACGAAGATGCTATGGTTAAGAAGGTTCCGAGCGACAAGGAGCTGGCGGCACTCTGCAGGCGGTTCCCCGGTGCCCAGATACAGCTGCATATTCATGAGGGCATGAAGCTGTCGGAGCTGAAGGACCAGGACAGTTACAGCTACGAGATCGCCGTAATCTTCCTCGGTGACAACAACCAGCAGAAGCTGCTCCAGCAGTACGCCCGGCTGAAACAGGCAATCCCACTGGAACTGGTACCGATCGCGAGTCGACAGTGAGCCTGAGATGAATATCGTCGAACAGTTTCCGCACCGGATCCGCCATATCGAACACTGCTGGATTCCGATGGCCGATGGCGTCCGGCTGGCGGCCCGTATCTGGATGCCCGAAGATGCCGGCGACCAGCCGGTGCCCGCCATCCTCGAATACATACCCTATCGCAAACGCGACGGTGTGCGCCTGCGTGACGAGACCCTGCACCCTTACTTCGCCGGACACGGTTATGCCTGTATCCGCGTCGATATCCGCGGCAGCGGCGATTCCGAAGGCGTGCTAACCGATGAATACCTGCAACAGGAACTGGACGACGGCGTCACCATCATCCGCTGGCTGGGCGAGCAGCCCTGGTGCGACGGCAATGTCGGCATGATCGGCATCTCCTGGGAGGTTTCAACGGTCTGCAGATCGCCGCGCTGCAACCGGCCGGGCTCAAGGCGATCGTCAGCGTCTGTTCCACCGATGACCGCTACGCCGACGACGTGCACTACATGGGCGGCTGCCTGCTCGGCGACAACCTGTCCTGGGCCTCGACCATGTTCGCCTACAACTCGCTGCCGCCGGACCCGGAGTATGTCGGCGACAAGTGGCGCGAACTCTGGTTTCAGCGTCTGCGGGGCAGCGGCCTCTGGCTCGATACCTGGCTGCAGCACCAACATCGCGATGCCTACTGGCGACACGGCTCCATCTGCGAGGACTTCTCCCGTGTGCAGATCCCGGTGATGGCGGTCAGCGGCTGGGCAGACGGTTACAGCAATGCCGTCTTCCGGCTGCTGCAAAAACTGCCAGGTCCGCGCCTCGGGCTGATCGGCCCCTGGAGCCACAAATACCCCCACCTCGGCGTACCCGGGCCGGCCATCGGTTTCCTGCAGGAGTGCCTGCGGTGGTGGGATCAGTGGCTCAAAGGCACCGAGACCGGCATCATGCAGGAACCGATGCTGCGCGTCTGGATGCTCGACAGCATGCCGCCGTCGACCTTCTACCACCAGCGCTACGGGCGCTGGATCAGCGAGTCCGGCTGGCCTTCGAGCAACATCGAGACAAAGTGCTACAAGCTGGCCGAATACCGACTGGTCGACGAGGCCGTCGACGTACCCGAAGTCGCACTGTCGCTGCAATCGCCACTCAGCAACGGCCTTTTCGCCGGCAAATGGTGCTCCTACAGCGCCACGCCGGATCTGCCCCACGACCAGCGCGAAGAAGACGGCGGCGCGCTTTTGTTCACCACGGCGCCATTCGATGAAGCCATCGAAATTCTTGGCGCACCGGTCATCGAGCTGGAGCTGTCGGCCAGCCGACCGGTGGCCATGCTTGCAGTCCGGCTGTCCGACATGCGGCCCGACAACAAGGTTACGCGGATCACCTACGGTCTGCTGAATCTGTGTCACCGTGACAGCCATGCAGAACCGACACCGCTTGAGCCCGGCAAGCGCTACAAGGTCAGGATTCAGCTGAACGACGTAGCCCAGCGTTTTCCCAAGGGGCACCGCATCCGCATCGCGCTCTCGTCGTCCTATTTTCCGCTGGCCTGGCCCCCGCCGGAATCCACTCAGCTGAAGATCTATACCGGCAGCAGCCGTCTGCTGCTGCCGGAGCGTCGACAACGGGAAGAATCGATCGGCTTCGCACTGCCCCAGGGAGCGGCCAGCGGTCGCAAGCGGGTGCTGAAAAAGGGGCATCACAACTGGCGGGTGATCCGGGACCTGGACAAGGACAGGTCCACCCTCGAAGTGATCAACGACAACGGCCTTTATCGAATCGTCGACACCGGCACCCTGGTCAAGCTCAAGACGGAGGAGTGGTACTCCTACCAGGGCGATGATTTTCAGTCGGCGCGAGGCGAGGCGCTCTGGATACGGGGACTTGAGCGTGGTGACTGGCAGGTGGAAACCATCACCCGCACGGTGCTGCACTGCGATGCGTCTTATTTCTATCTCGACGCCGAACTGGATGCCTACGAGGGTGACCGGCGGGTCTACTCCCAGAACTGGAACCGGCGCATCAGGCGCGACCTGGTCTGAACCCCATGACCAGGTCGTTCAACGACATTCCGTCCGACCGGCTGCCGGCGTCTCACACCTCGATACCGGCAAGCCATTCCTTCCAGCGCATCGTCAAGTTGGCACCGACCGACAGCAACGGCTCCGGCGGCAGCCGACGGGGCTGGGCGCAGGCCTGGAACGCGTCCAGCAGCGGCGAGCGGCCCTTGACCGCCAGTTCCGCCGCCAGCATACCCGAAAGGGTACCCTTGACGGTACCCAGACCGTTCTGACAGGCGGCGGAATAGACACGTTCCTCCAGCTCGCCGAACGCCGGCACCGAGTTCCACGACAGGCAGAGCCGCCCCCCCAGCGGTGTTCCATCGGCACCCCTTTGAGCATCGGGAAACGGGCGGCGAAGGCCCGGTCGTGCAGCCTGGCGGCCTGACGGATCCGCTTTTCACCGATTTCCATCGACTGGTTCAGCGTGAAGTGGTTGCGCACCGTCAGGCGGTGGCCACTGCCATCGTAGTTCGAGACGCGGCGCACCGTGGTTCCCATCGGGTCCGCCGGCAGTACGCCCCAATCCGGCGCACCGCCCAGCCGGGACACCTCGTCCGGGGCCAGGGCCCGGGTCATCGAGGCATAGGTGAACACATGAAGCAACTGGCGCGGAAAGTACCCGAACGACTGAATATGCCCATTCACCGCGAGAATCAGATTGCGTGCCCTCACCTTGCCTTTGGGGGTATGCACCACATGCGTACCACCGAGGTCCATCGACAGCACGGGGCTGTTCTCGTGGATGGCGACACGAGGGCTCAGCTCGGCGGCCGACAGGCGCAGGAACGCAGCCGGCTGGATCATCACCGCTTTGGGCGTGAACAGGCCCTTGCGATAGAACTCGGTGCCGGTCCAGTCCTTCATCTCGGCCGCGCTCATGAAGCGATAGTCTTCACCCAGCGCCTGCAGATGCTGGCTGTAGCTGTCGAGGTGCTGCTCGCCCTTGGCGGAGGCCGCCGCGGATACCTTGCCACAGGGGTCGAACACCGCCTTGGGCATAGCGGAAATTTCGGCCGTCTTGCGCGCGAATTCGATGCCCAACCGGTTCATCCGTATCTGCGCCAGATCCGCTTCCTTGGCTCCCGCATAGGTTTCCGAGTTAAGGTCGTGGGGCAGGTCAATCATGAAACCGCTGTTGCGCCCGCCCGGCCCCTCGGCCAAACGCCGCGCCTCCAACAGCACAATCCGGTCGTCGCCGACGAGTTCGCTCAGCCGCCGCGCGGCGGCGAGACCGGCAAAGCCTCCGCCCACAACCAGCCAGTCCGCATCGATGTCGTTATCGAGCTGCGGATACACCGGCGCCGGCGACAGGATTTCATTCCAGGCGGCGGGCCCGGTATCCCGGGGCAGACGCCTGACATTTATTGTTCTGTTCATAATCCCCCTCCGGTGAGGAGACAGATAAAAGCGGTAACATCGTTGGATAGAGTGCCGCAGGTACGAAACCCGACAACCGCTCTGCCAGCCGCCGGCAATCGATCTGTAATGCGATCGATCTGGCGGGTTTCCTGAAAACCGCTCCTGCATTTTCAGGCGGGCCGCGTTCGTATTTCCACGGGGTGGCCTTCCACGGGGTGGCCTTCCACGGGGTGGCCTTCCACCATCCCTGGCGGTTGCGCGATGCCCATATAAAGTGCGAAACGTTTCGGCCGGTTTTGAAGCATCGCTCTCCCCTCCGGTCTGTACCTTCGAGTTCCCCGTAGTTGGGTAAAGTGCCGAAGACACGAAACCCAACTATGGGAACGGCTTGGAGGTCCTGATCAGTCGATGGAACCGTCCACGGCATCGTCGCCAAGATCGATCCAGATCGTCTTCAGCTCGGTGTACTGGTCGTGCGCATGGATGGAGTTGTCACGACCGCCGAAACCGGATTGCTTGTAGCCTCCGAACGGGGTGGTGATATCGCCTTCGCCAAAGCAGTTGACGGTGACAGTACCGGCACGCACCGCCTGGGCCGCGCGCAGCGCCTTCTTTCCGTTGGCGGTGAAGACCGACGCCGCCAGGCCGTACTCGCTGTCGTTGGCCACCGCGACCGCTTCGTCATAGCTGCCGACGGTGATCACCGACAGCACCGGGCCGAAGATCTCCTCCTGTGCCAGCGTATCGCTGCTGCGCACGCCGTCGAAGATTGTCGGCTGCACGAAAATACCGTCCAGGGTTTCGCCGCCCAGTACGACCTTGTGGCCGGCGTCCTTACCCTGCTGCAGGTAACCGGAGACCTTGGCGAAGTGACCCTTGTCGATCAGGGCGCCGAGGTGGTTGGCCGGATCCAGCGGATCGCCGGTACGCCACCCGCGGGCGTTAGCCTGGATACGCTCGAGCAGCGCGTCCTTGATCTTCTCGTGCACGATCAGACGCGAGCCGGCCGAGCAGTTCTCGCCCATGTTCCAGAACGCCGCCTGTACCACCTGGGCTGCAACGCGGTCGAGGTTCTCGGCGTCATCCAGCACGATGCAGGGATTCTTGCCGCCGCATTCGAGCACCACCTTTTTCAGGTTGGAGTCGGCGGCGTAATGCAGGAAGCGACGACCGGTGGCGGTGGAGCCGGTGAAGGTCACCATATCGACGTCCCTGTGCCGTCCGAGCGGCTCGCCGACTTCGGCACCGGTACCGGTGAGGATGTTCAGCACGCCACGCGGCAGACCCGCGTCCATGGCCAGCTCGGCGATGCGCAGGGCGGTCAGCGAGGTCTGCTCGGCGGGCTTGACGACCATCGAACAGCCGGCGGCCAGTGCAGGACCGATCTTCCAGCCCAGCATCAGCAGCGGGAAGTTCCAGGGCAGCACCGCTGCGACCACGCCGATCGGCTCGCGCACGACCATGGCCACGGCATCCGGGCCGACCGGTGCGGTCTGGTCATAGATCTTGTCGCTCGCCTCGGCGTGCCACTTGATCACATGAATCAGTTCCGGAATGTCGATGGTCTCGCAGTCGAGGATCGGCTTGCCGGAATCCAGGCTTTCGAGCACCGCAAGTTCCCGGCTGTTGCGCTGAATCAGCCTGCACAGCTTGATCAGCACCTCTTTTCGCGCAGCCGGGTGCAGGCAGCGCCAGCGGCCGTCATCGAACGCCTCGCGGGCCTTCTGCACAGCGAAGTCGACATCCCCGGCGCCGCAGGCCGCGATCTCGGCGATCGTCTCGCCGGTGGCCGGATTGACGGTCGGCAGCGTCTTGCCGGACTGCGCCGGACGGAAGCTGCCATCGACGAAGCTCATGCTTGGCGGATTCAGGTCGGCAGCGATGGCGCGGTATTCTTCGTGGGTCAACAGGTCGCTCATGTTCTACTCCCCTTCTCGGTCGTGGCGGTCTGCTTGCTGCCGATGCTGGCCTTGATGGATTCGACGAAACGGCTCGAGTTCTCGTCCTCGATGCGGGCGATGGTGGTTCTCAGGGTGCGCACCACCTGCTCCAGTTCGCGCTTCTCGTCCTTGTTCAGGCCACGCAGGGGCTTGCGGGTCTCGCCGGCGAAACGGCCGGACAGGGTGACGCCGTACTTGACGCTCTGGATGAACTTGCCACCCTGCTCCAGCACCCGCATCAGTGGCATCATTGCCGACATGATACGACGCCCCTTGTCGAAGTTGCCTTCGAGGACGCAGGCGTTGTAAAGCGCGATGTGTTCCCTGGCGAGGAAGTTGGAACCGGCGCAGACCCAGCTTCTGGCACCCCAGGCGAAGTATTCCAACGCCTGGTCGTCCATGCCGCAGGACAGCTGGATGTGCGGGTAGTCACGCGCCAGCAGGTGCAGCCGGTTGATGTCGCCGGAGCTTTCCTTGATGGCGCAGAAGTTGTTAGAGCGGCCGACGCGGTCGAGGAACTCCTCGCCCATCATTACGCCCATGCGGCCCGGGTAGTTGTACAGCATGATCGGCAGATCGGCCGCGCGATCGACAGCCAGCGCATGCAGCGCGAGTTCGCGCTCGGTCGGCAGCGAATACGGCGGGGTGGCAACGAGCAATGCGTCGACAGAGCGCTTCGCAGCCTCTTCCGCCAGCACGCAGGATTCATCGGGATCGATGGCACCGGTGCCGAAGATGACCGGGGTTTTGCCGGCGCAGCGCTCCTGGGCGATATCCAGCAGGCGCAGCCGCTCTTCACGGCTTTCAACATAGTATTCACCGGTCGTGCCGCCGACGATGACGCCGTGAACACCGGCCTCGACGAGGTGGTCGACGCAGGCCGCGTAGGCTTCGTAATCGATGCTGTAATCTTCCCGAAATGGGGTGATCACGGGCGTGTATATCCCTTCAAAAAGCATTATTTTCACCTGCTCAAACACAGTTCTATTTTCAGACAGGGTGTCAGTGACTGGATCGACAACAGATTAACGAGAACAAAGATGCAGGCACAATCAACATTTATTTCAACGTAAGCATAACACTGCGTTATAGGAGTACCATCGGAGACCAAAAACAAAAAACCCGCACAAGGCGGGCTTAAAAGGATAAACATTAAGAGCGAACGATCGGCCTCTTACAGCGAAAACTGCAACACGCCCGAGCAATTAATATAGGGCAATCAGCAACAATAGAAGAGCAACCTTTTTTACCCTTTAATGATAACGACAGGTTGCCAATCGGAAAGCTACCCGGCAGTATCGACCGCTGTCCGCTCACCCTGCACGCAGTCCAGCATCCAGTTACGGAAGCGGCAGAAGGCTTCATTGGTGACCTTGCTCTCGGCATAGGTCAGATAATGCTGTTTTTCCCTGAGTTCCACGGCTTCAACCACCGGCGTTACCAGCTTGCCCTCCGCCACCAGCGGCCCCACCAGATGGTGCCATCCGAGAGACACCCCTGGTCATTCAGTACCATCTGCACCAGCATGTTGTAGTCGTTGGCATTGAACAGATGCGGTCTCTCCACCGGCACGGTAGTCGCCGCCGCATCGAAGAACGAAAACCAGACATCCCAGTCCAGGTGCTCGGCCACCTGGGCCCGACCGTAGGGACTCAGATTCAGAAGCACGGCACTACGCAACCCCTCGAGGGACACGATCTCCGGATGGGCTTCCAGGTAGGCAGGTGTACAGACCGGATAGATCAGGTCATGAAACAGCGGAATAGAATGATAACCCTCCCGTGGATCGGTGACCTTATTGATGAATACATCGGGATAGACCCCAGGCTCCATCTGAAGAAAATTCTCGGTGGTCACCACATTGAGGTCGATATCGGGATTGCCGGCAAAAAAGGACGGCAGGCGCCGTGACAGCCAAAGCGCCGAGAATGCCGGGGAGCAGCAGATGGTCAGCACCTGCTTATTGCTGCCGTGCCCCTGGATGCGCTCCGCCGCCTGGGCGATATTGACGAACGAGAGATAGGCCGCATCGTAAAAGATTGCGCCGGCCTCGGTTAGCTCCACTGCTCTGCCGGCCCGCCTGAACAGCTCCACACCCAGATGCGCCTCCAGCTCCCGGATCTGTCGACTGATCGCCGCCTGGGTGACGCAGAGCGCTTCGGCCGCGCGGGTAAAGTTCTGATACTTGGCCGCCGCCACAAAGGATTTGACAGCCCTCAATGAAGGCATCTTGACCAGTACCTTGTCCGGCTCTACATGTCTAACCATAACGTTATGTATTCAAAATCCCTGATAAAAAGTCGTTTTGCCCGACGAAGGCTCACTCCTAGACTAACCGGGTATTTCTAGCGACGCATATCCCGGCACGACCTGAAGCCACAGAAGCTTGCCATAAAGCGCGGGCAGGTGCCTACGACAATGACAAAACTGCGCTGCACCTAGGGCAAACCCGGCCAAACCAATAACACAGAAGCAGCCCCGCATAGCTGCCATGGGAGTGAGATTGATGTCGAGCAAAAACAGAACCCTGGAGCTGATCAGCGCGCGTGCGCCGCGCCATGCACTGAGCCGCGAGCTGTACCGCGACGCCGAGGTCTACCAGCAGGATCTCGAGCAGATCTGGCACCGGGAGTGGGTTTTTGTCGGCCACACCTTCGAGATCCCGAAGGCCGGGCAGTACCTCACCGTGCAGATCGGCGACTACCCGGTCGTGATCGTACGCGACGACAGCGGCAACGTACGGGCCTTCCACAACGCCTGCCGCCACCGCGGCTCCCGCCTGTGTGCCGAAAAGCAGGGCAAGGTCGCCAAGCTGGTGTGCCCCTACCACCGCTGGACCTTCGGCCTCGACGGCAAGCTGCTGTTCGCCGCCAACATGGGCGAGAAGTTCAACAACGACGACCACGGTCTGCTGCCGGTTCACTGCGAGACCGTGCACAGCTACGTCTACGTCTGCGTCGCCGAACAGGCACCGGACTTCGAGGCGTTCCGCCAGGCCGTTTCCCCTTCATCGCGCCGCACAACCTGGAGAACTGCAAGGTCGCCTACGAGTCCAACCTGGTCGAGAAAGGCAACTGGAAGCTGGTATTCGAGAACAACCGCGAGTGCTACCACTGCGACGGCAACCACCCGGAACTGCTGAATTCCTTCGTCGAGAACCTTTCGGTGGCCGGCGTCGGTGGCGACGATGATCCGGAACTGGTCGCATTCTGGGACCGCTGCGAAGCCGCCGGCCTGCCCAGCCGCCTGGTGATGGACCCGAACGGCCAGTACCGCATGACGCGCATTCCGCTGTTCAGGAACGCCGTCAGCTACACCATGAACGGCAAGCCGGCGGTCAAGAGACGCCTCGACAGTACCGATGAAGAGAATATCGGCGCCCTGCTGTACTTCAACTACCCGTCCACCTGGAACCACTTCCTCGGCGACCATGCACTGAGCTTCCGGGTACTGCCTCTGGGCGCCGGCGAAACCCTGGTCACCACCAAGTGGCTGGTGCCCGCCGATGCCGTCGAGGGCGAGGACTACGATCTGGAGACCCTGACCAAGGTGTGGCTGGCGACCAACGACCAGGACCGTCAGCTGGTCGAGGAAACCTTCCGCGGCGTCAGCTCGCCGTCCTACGTGCCGGGCCCATTCTCGGACCTGGCCGAGAATGGCGTCTGCCAGTTCGTCGACTGGTACTGCGAAACGATGCGCCAGAAGTTGCAGAACCAGAAATAATCCTTTTAAAAAGACTGGCTCCGCCCCGGCAACCGGCCCGGGCCGGGGCTTTTTGCGGTTATGCATTCGGGAGATAAAAGGGATGCAAAGCGTCAATCAAAACTGCCCGCAAGAATACGCCAGGGGCTTCGCGCTGGTGCTACTGGCCGCCTTCTGTTACGGCCTGCAGCCGTTTTTCGCCCATTTCGCCTACCAGGCCGGCGCCGACCCCATCGGTCTGCTGCTGATCCGGTTCAGCCTCGCAGCAGGCATGATGCTGCTATGGTTGAAGACAAAGCGCATACGCCTGCCGTCGATAAAACTGCTGGGGCCGACGTTGCTGATCGGCATCGGCTACGCGGCCTCGGCCCTGGGCTACTACAGCGCAAGCCGTACGACCTCGGTCAGTCTGGCCGTGATCCTGATGTTCTCATTCCCGGCTTTCGTCACGCTCTACTCGATACTGTTCATGGATGAAAAGGCAAGCCTCGGACGCCTGCTCAGCCTGATACTGGCTTCCGGCGGCGTAGCGGTCTCCACCGGCCTTAACCTCAAGGGGGATATAGCGGGTATCGGCTGGGCGCTGTTCGCCGCGATCAGCTACGGGGCCGCCATTCTGTACGGCACCGCCAGGGTCCCTCCCCAGAACCCGGTCGTTTCGGCCACCGTGATCCTGATCGGCGGCGCCCTGACCTTCGCCATTGCCTGGCTGCTGAAAGGGGCGCATTGGCCGCAGTCGCCGCTCGGCTGGACTTCGACCCTGGGCCTGGCGCTGTTCGCCACCATTTTGCCGATCGCGACGTTCGTCAGCGGCTCGCCGCGGATCGGTGCCTCCGACGCCTCTACACTGTCGACGCTCGAGCCCATCGTGGCAGTGACCATCGCCGTGCTGCTGATCGGCGAGGAGATGACACCGTCGCTGATCGGCGGTGGCGCCATGGTAATGGTCGCTGCCGTGATGCTGTCTCGCTGCCGTGCGAAAGCCACTGGCTGAAAAAGGAGCAGGCGGCGGACGCATCCGCCGCCTGCCTTGCCCTCGCGGTGATAATAACAACGCGCATGTCGCAATTAGAACAGGAGCACGCATTAAACCCTCTACGATAACCCTTCGTTATGATTTTTACGCAACAAATGTCGTTGGACGGTTTCTCATAGAATCAATAAATTGTTCCTAACAAAAATAAAAAATAACGCAGCTGCACGGTATTAAATAAACACCTGCCGCCGTTAAAACGTTTCATTGCCATGAACCCTGCACAATAACTGAAAACAGAGGGGCAGCATGACCGTCTCAAATGAAATCCTCAGCATCCAGAATGTCTACAAGGTTTTCGGTCCCCAACCCGATGTCGCCATGGAGATGTTGAACAAGGGTGCGAGCAAGGACGAGATATTCGAAAAGACCGGCCAGACCGTTGGCGTATTCGACGCCAGCTTCTCGGTCAAGAAAGGCGAAATCTTCGTCATCATGGGACTCTCCGGCTCCGGCAAGTCCACCATGGTCCGTCTGCTCAATCGGCTGATCGAGCCCACCTCCGGTTCCATTTCCCTCAACGGCCGCGATATCACCGGCCTCTCCGACAAGGACCTGCTCGACGTGCGCCGTCGCGAGATGAGCATGGTGTTCCAGTCCTTCGCGCTGATGCCGCACATGACAGTGATGGAAAACGCCGCCTTCGGCCTCGAAATCTCCGGCGTGCCGGAAAAAGAGCGTAACGCCCGGGCACAGGACGCCCTGTCCCAGGTGGGCCTTGGCGAGCACGGCGCCAGCTATCCGCACCAGCTGTCCGGCGGTATGCAGCAGCGGGTCGGTCTGGCGCGGGCACTGACCAACGACCCCACCATCCTGCTGATGGACGAGGCCTTCTCGGCACTGGATCCGCTGATCCGTTACGAAATGCAGGGCGAGCTGATCCGCCTGCAGAAGGAACAGGAACGCACCATCATCTTCATCTCCCACGACCTCGACGAGGCCATTCGCATCGGCGATCGCATCGCCATCATGGAAGGCGGCCGGGTGGTACAGATCGGTACGCCGCAGGAGATCCTGCGCAACCCCGCCGACGACTATGTGGAAACCTTCTTCAAGGGTGTCGACGTCTCCAAGGTACTCAAGGCCGGCGACGTCGCCGAAAAGGATCCGCGCAGCCTGATCAAGCTCAACGGCAGCATCAAACTGCTCGATCCCTCATCCGATATTGCCTATCGCTACCTGGTCGACGACCGGGAGCAGTTGCAGGGTGTCGTCAACGGCTACGACTTCGGCAGCCAGACCCCGAACATGAAGGCTCTCGAAGCGCTGCGCATCGACAGACACCGCAGTATCGCCTGGGATACGCCTTTGCATGACGTGCTCCAGACCGTCGCCGATACCGCCTATCCGATTCCGGTCATCGATCGCGACGGCTCATTCAAGGGCACCATTTCGAAAAGCCTGCTGCTGCAGACCCTGAGCCACGGCTAAAGAGCCTTCGAACAGGCCCAATCACCCGTAGAGGGCCCTGTTCGCAGCTTTTCTGAGCGACCCATGACAATAAAAAGGTATTCCCATGTCCGAATTCAGTCTGCTCGACCCCTTTCAGTTCCTCCATGTACCGCTGGGCGAATGGGTCGAAAGCATTCTCAACTACCTGGTACAGAACTTCCGCAGCTTTTTCCGTGCGATCCGCTGGCCGATCGATCAGGTGCTCGACGGCATCGAACTCCTGTTGCAGTCCGTGCCGCCGATGATCGGTATCCTTCTCGGTTCCCTGCTGGGCTGGCAGCTGGCCGGCAAGCGCATGGGGGTTTTCTGCGCCATCACCCTTTTCTCGCTCGGCCTGATCGGAGTCTGGTCCGAGTCCATGACCACACTGTCACTGGTACTGACCTCGGTATTCTTCTGCACCCTGTTCGGCATTCCGCTGGGCATCGCCTGTGCCCGCAGTGACCGTCTCGAACGCATCGTGCGACCGGTGCTCGATGCGATGCAGACCCTGCCGGCCTTCGTCTACCTGGTGCCGGTGGTAATGCTGTTCGGCATCGGCAACGTGCCCGGTGTACTGGTGACCATCATATTCGCCCTGCCGCCGCTGGTACGCCTGACCAACCTCGGCATCCGCCAGGTACCGGCCGACAAGGTCGAAGCCGGACGCGCCTTCGGCTGTACGCCACGCCAGATGCTGTTCAAGGTCCAGCTGCCGCTGGCCACCCCGACCATCATGGCCGGCCTGAACCAGACCCTGATGCTGTCACTGTCCATGGTGGTAATCGCCTCGATGATCTCGGTCGGCGGCCTGGGCCAGATGGTCCTGCGCGGCATCGGCCGTCTCGACATGGGCCTGGCCACCGTTGGCGGTGTCGGTCTGGTACTGCTGGCGATCTTCCTCGACCGTCTGACCCAGGCGATCGGCGAGCGCTCCGACGCCAGCAACCCCTGCACTGGTACGAGACCGGCCCGGTCGGAATCCTTGTCCGGCTCTATCGCAACGCCCGGGGCGGCAATGGCGCCGTCCGCACCAATCCGTAAATACAACCAACAATAAACACAACCAGGAGTACGCACCATGCGCACCCGATTCAATACGCTGAGCAAACATATCCGCAAACTGACAGCCATTGCCGCCTTCTCGGCCGTCACCCTGACCGGGGGCGTCCAGGCCGAGGAACTGCCCGGCAAGGGAGAAGAGGTCACGCCGATCTTCCCGACCATCGCCGAGGAGCGTTTTCGCGGCGAAGTCGCCATCGCCGGTCTGAAGGACCTGGGCTATGACGTCAATGAGCCGAAAGAGACCGAATACGCCACCATGATGATGGCCCTCTCCTACGGCGACGCCGACTTCAGTGTCCACTTGTGGGACAAGCTGCATGACACCTTCTATCAGAAGGCGGGCGGTGACGACGCTTTGCTCAAGGCCGGCAGCGTGATTCCAGGCGTACTGCAGGGTTATCTGATCGACAAAAAAACCGCGGAAGAGCATGGCATCACCTCGCTTGAAGACCTCAAGAAGCCGGAAATCGCCAAGCTGTTCGACAGCAATGGCGATGGCAAGGCGGACCTCACCGGCTGCAACCCGGGCTGGGGCTGCGAGCTGATGATCGACCACCACCTGAAAGCCTATGAACTTGAAGACACTGTCACCCATAACCGGGGTTCCTACTTCGCACTGATGGCCGACACCATCGCCCGCTACAGGGAAGGCAAACCGATCCTCTACTACACCTGGGTGCCGCAGTGGATCGCCGGGGTCCTGGTCGAAGACAAGGACGTGGTCTGGCTCGAAGTCCCCTTCACCAGCATGCCGGATGGCAACAATGACGTTATCACCACCTACAAGGGCAAGAATCTAGGCTTTGCCGTGGATGAAGTCATGGCAGTGATGAACAAGGACTTCGCCAAGGAGAACCCGGCGGCAGCCGTCTTCCTGTCCCAGGTGCAGATCACCGCGGGCGACGAAAGCGCCCAGAACCTGAAGATGCAGAACGGCGAGAAGTCCATCGACGACATCAAGCGCCATGCCCAGGAATGGATCGCCGCGCATCGCGATCAGTACGACAGCTGGTTGCAGCAGGCCCGCGCCGCCGCCAACTGACCTGCCAACCACAATCGCAAAACGTCACGTAGGGTGGAATGAGGGCCGAAGGCGCGAATTCCACCGGAGACATCAGGCACCGGCGAGCCTGACGGAAATGTATGCATACTGACCGGCAACCGCCGGCGGAATTCGCAAGCTCATTCCACCCTACGCCAAGCTCGCCCCCTTCACATTGGTTTTCAGGGTCAATACCATGTCTCTGTATCGCTTTGTTCAAGATCTGCGTTTTGCCGATGTTCCCGCCCATACCCGCTATCTCGTCAGTACGGCACTGCTGGATATTCTCGGCGTCGCCGCCGGCGCCTGCCGCAATCAGACCAGCGAGCGTGTAAAAGCCTATAGTCTCGAGCATTACCTGCCGGGGAAGCTGAGCAGCCGTTTGCTGTTCGACGGTCGTACCGCACACCCGCTGGGCGCCGCCTGGGCCGGCGGCTTCTGCATCGACAGCCTCGATGCCCACGAGGGCCACTTCACCTCCAAGGGCCATGCCGGGGCAACGGTGGTGCCGGCCCTGCTGGCCCTGGTCGATGCCTGCCGTGATCAGGGCCGCAATATCAGCGGCGAGGAATTCCTGACGGCACTGGCGGTCGCCTACGAAACGGGGTTGCGCGCCGGCGTTGCGCTGATGGACACCGCTCCCGAATACCACGCCTCCGGGGCTTTCTCCGGGCTCGGCGTGGTCTGCGGCGGTGCCCGGCTTCTGGGGCTCGACGAGGAGACCTTCCGCCATGCGCTCGGCATCGCCGAGTACTTCGGGCCGCGCTGCCCGATGATGCGCCTGGTCGATCATCCGTCGATGCTGCGCGACGCCCACGGCGCCGGCGCCTATGCCGGCCTCAACGCCCTGCTGATGGCCCGGGCCGGCATTACCGGCGCCCCCGCCGAAACCGTCACCCTGGAGCGGGTACGCCACTGTTGGCAGGACCTCGGCGAACGCTGGGAAATCGATGCCCAGTATTTCAAGCCCTGGCCGGTCTGCCGCTGGGCCCAGCCTACGCTGACCGCGGTCACCGCCATGATGGCCGAGCATCCCGAGATTGCCGCCGAAAATATCGAACGGATCCGCGTCGAGACCTTCCACGAGTCGATGCGTCTACAGGGGCACTTCCCGGCCAATGCCGACGAGGCGCAGTACGGCCTGGCGTTCCCGCTGGCGGCGCTGATCGCCCGCGGCCAGGTCGGACCGAACGAAGTCACCGGCGCCGCCATCCAGTCGCCGGACATTCTCGCCGTCAGCCGCCGGATCGAAATCGTCGAGGCGGATGACCTGTCGGCAAGGTTCCCGCAGGAGATCCTGTCGCGGGTCAACATACTGCTCAAGGACGGCCGCAAGCTGACAAGCCCGATCACCCAGGCCAAGGGCGACCCGGCCACTGCGATGACCCCAATCGAGTTTCGCGACAAGTTCCGGCTGCTGGCGTCCGTCAACTTCGATCAGGCCCGTATCGATGCCATCACCGCCGCAATCGACGATCTCGAACAGGCCGAAGACTGCAGCGAACTTCTCGAACAGGTTCTCAGCATCTGAGGAATGGTGTTGGGTTGCGGCCCTGCGGGCCTCTACCCAACCTACGCTCGAACCTTGATGTTACATGTTGGTTGGAGCCGAGCGCCCCCAACACCATTAATCATTGTAAAAAGGAATAATAACAATGCGATTCAACAATAAGGTCGTTGTGATCACCGGCGGCGCCGGCGGTGTCGGTCAAACCCTGGTCAGGCTGTTCGCCAGCGAAGGCGCGCGCATCATGATTGCCGACATGAACGAGGCCGGCTGCCGGCCGTGGCCGAAGAGGCCCGCCGGCTCGGTGCCGAAACCGAGTACCTGGCCGGCAACCTGCGTGAAAAGGAGTACTGCGAAGCGGTGATTGCCGGCAGCGTCGAGCGCTTCGGCGGCGTCGACATCCTGCTCAACAATGCCGGTATCATTCCCCGCGGCACCATCGAGGAGACGACCGACGAGATGTGGTTCACGGCGATGGACGTCAACCTCAACGCCGTCTTCTTCCTCTGCCGCGCCGCCATTCCCCATATGAAACAGCGCGGCGGCGGCGCCATCGTCAACACCTCCTCGGTCTGGGGCACCTATCCGGGGCCGGCCCACGTCGCCTACTGCACCAGCAAGGGCGCGGTCGCCGCCCTGACGAAGAATCTCGGTCGCGACTGCGCGCCGCTCGGTATCCGCGTCAATGCGGTCTGCCCGCACGAGATCAACACGCCGATGATCCGCAGCGGTTTCGAGCGCCGCGGCCTCGACCCGGAGAAGGCGATCGAGGAGCTGAACAGGACGGTGCCGCTGGGGCGCATTGCCGAACCCGAGGACATCGCCGACGTCATCGCCTTCCTGGCGTCCGATCAGGCCCGCTATATCGCCGGCGAATGCGTCGAAGTCACCGGCGCCAAACCCGTATCCGGTTGAAAAGCCCGCTAGAGGAAAAACGAGATGAAGTTGAACGACAAAGTGGCCGTCGTCACCGGCGGCGGTCGCGGCATTGGCCGGGGCATCACCGAAAAGTTGCTCGACGCCGGCGCCGTGGTGCTGGTCGCCCAGCGCCAGCCGCTGGACGAAGCGCTCGCCGGCCATCCCGGCGTCGCCTGGACCGGGGTCGACCTGGCCGACCGCGAAGCGCCCTATGCCATCGCCCAGGCGGTCGAAGAGCAGTTCGGCGGCGCCGATATCCTGGTCAACAACGCCGGCTTCATGTTCGAACGATCGCTGGACGAAATGACCGAGAACGACTGGGACCGGTTGATGATCGTCAACATGCGCGCCCCGGTATTCCTCGCCAAGGCATTGCTGCCGCAGATGCGCGCCGCGGCGGCGGCAGCATCGTCAATATCGGCTCGATCGAGGGGCTCGGCGCCAACCCCGGCATGCGGCCTACTGCGGCTCCAAGGCCGGCGTCCACGGCTTCACCCGCGCGCTGGCGGTGGATCTCGGCCGTGACGGCATCCGCTGCAACGCCATCGCGCCGGGCTGGATCAACTCGGACCTGAGCGATGCCTATATCGACGCCCAGCCCTACCCTGAGCAGGTCCGTCAGGAGCTGCTGCGGCTGCACCCCGTCGGCCGCACCGGGGAACCCGGCGATATCGGTGCGACGGTGGCCTTCCTCGCCTCGGACGATTCGGCCTTCATCACCGGCCAGGTGATCGTCGTCGACGGCGGCCGCACCGCCAAGCTGCCACTGCCGTTCTGATACGGAGATCGAGCGCTGCGGCACAGCGGCTTGGTGATGCCGCCGTGCTTCCGGCTGCAAACCACTCGGACGCCATGTACCGCTCATGAAGGTTCCGCCCGATCAGGCGTCGAGCTCGCGGTTCAAGAAGACGCTCAGCTTGCGCATCAGGACAGCCTTTTCGAACGGCTTGACGATAAAGTCGGCGGCGCCGACCTTGCGGCTTTGGATCACCGTTTCCTTCTGCCCGTGATGGCCGGTGATCATAACGACCGGTATCTGGGCGAACGTCTTGACCGACTTGATCCGGCGGGTGGTGTCGATGCCGTTGACATCGGGCAGGCCGACATCCATCAGCACCAGGTCCGGGCGCCTGCGGTGCATCAGCGCCAGGGCCTCGCTGCTGGAGGCCGCAAAACACAGCTCCAGATCCACGCCGGCCAGCACCCGCCGCAGCAGCCGGTGCTGGAACTCATCGTCATCGACAATCAGCACCAGCGGTTTTACAGCATCGGACATTTGCTGCAGGGTGCGAATCGACTCCATCTGCGGCTCGAGCTGCTGCTTCAGCTGATAGGCCCACTGCCGAATCGGCTCGATCGACGCCCGGGCGGCGCTCAGGTTCTGGCCGATCTGCCCCTGCTTGAGCTGATCGAGTTCCCGGGCCAGACGGTCGATGGCCGCTTCAAAGCCGCCGCGGTCCCAGTGCTCGAGCAGTTCGCCACGCTGTTCCGAGGCCAGCCGGCGGGAGAATCCCTCGAGCGCCGTTTCGATTTCATCGCCGGCCCGGTCGAACGACTGGCTGGCAAGATCTAGCTGTTCCTGACCTATCGCCAGATTCTGCTCCAGCATCGCCTCGAGCCCCTGGATGCGACGTGCCTGAGCGGCAAACTCGGCTGCCGTCGGCCCTTCCGCCTCTCCGATGCCCATCTGCTGCAGCGCATGATGGACTTCCATCGGCAGACGGTTCGAATCGTAGCCGAGCGGCCAGAACAGTACATAATTGGCATAGTAGCCCTTCTTGCATAGCACATAGACCTGCTCGAGCTCGCCCTTGCTGCAAAGGATGATGGTACGGTGAGGCATACCGTGTACCTCGGTGCTGAGCCGGTAAAGGCCGAGGTAGTAGGCCTGCGCCTGCGCCAGGGTCGTGAACGCCAGCACCAGGACCGCGGGGCGGTGGGTCTCGAAGTCCTCGACCGCCTTGCCCGGATCGGTGGAAACCGCGACATTGTCGAACTCCCGCCGCAGCATGTCGTGGATGATCCCGGCGTCGTCGACGTCCTCGGCGGCGACCAGAATGTTCTTCGACTCCATCAGGCACGGCCCCCCGTCAGGCCGGTGCTGCGCTTGTCCCAGTCGGCCACCCAGGCGTTTAGAGACTCGGCCGGCAGCGGCCTGGAAATGAAATACCCCTGAACGATATCGCAACTGTGCCGGCGACTCAGGAACTGCCAATCCGCGAGGTTTTCCACGCCTTCGGCAACCGATTTCATGCCGAGCCGGTGGGCCATGTCGAGGCTGGCTTCGAGGATGGCCCGCCGGGCGCTGTCGCGGACGGCATTATGGACGAAGCCGGCGTCCACCTTGAGCTCATTGAAGGGAATGTCACGCAACTGGCTGAGGGACGAATGCCCGGTGCCGAAATCGTCGATCGACAGGGTGACGTTCTTCAGCCGCAGCCGGGTCAGGATGTCGAGCGCCGTCAGCGGATTGTGCATCAGTTGCGACTCGGTGACCTCGAGTACCAACCAGGAGAGGTCGACGCCGGCGTTCTTCGCCGCCGCGGCGACGAACTCCGGAAAATCCAGCCGCACCAGGCTGCTCATCGACAGATTCACCGCGACACTCAGACGCAATCCCCGGTCGTGCCATTGCCGGCACTGGCGCAGGGCGCCGCACAGCACCTGCCGCGTCAGGCCTTCGATGAGGCCGTGCTGCTCGGCCACGGCAATGAACTGATCGGGATAGACCAAGCCGTCCCGCGGATGCTGCCAGCGCACGAGCGCTTCGACGCCAACCACCTCGCCGCTGCGCACCGACACCTTGGGTTGATAGTGATTTACCAGCTCGTCATTGGCGATCGCCGCCTCGACCTCGTCCGCACCGTACTGGATCCTGGTGGCCCTGGCACGGTCATCGGCGCCCTGCTGCTCCGCTTCCAGTATCTGGCGCAACTGCGCCGGCGTGACGGGCTTGCGCAGCGCATCATGCACCTTCAGCCGGTGTGCCGTGGCGAGGCACTGCACTGTGTGCAGAATGCGCTCGTCCTCTCCGCTCATCAGCACCAGGCCGCCGCGGAAACCGATGCCGGCCAGGTAGCGGATCATTTCGACGCCGTCCATCTCCGGCATCTGGATATCACAGAACACCAGGGCCATCGCGTCCGGATCCGACGACAGCACCTCATGCGCATCGGCCGCGCACTGACAGGCCTCAATCTGCGAACAGCCGAGATTCAACAGCTGACGGCCAAGCAGTTTCAGCACGAAAGGATCATCGTCGATGATCAGGATTTTCATCAGTCCTCCTCGATTGCCGTCATCCCTGAACCCTTCGTCTTCGCGCCACCTTGCCGGGCCTCCTTCCCAACGCCGCAAACAGCAGGGGACCTGTCGAGAAAACCTTATGAATTATAGGCCTTAATCCTCCATACCGCGCCGCACAAAGATACCATTTCGAACCGTATCACCTCATTACCTGTGGCGCCAAGACAGCAGTCCCTGTCGCAACCGGATATCAATCTGTTCCCGGACCGAAACCTGCCAACCGGTGGACAGCCGTACCATGAACAAGACGCCGGATCCGGCACTTCCGCTCTCTCCGACTTTTCGCCTGTGTCACTGTGACGACCGGCCAAAGGTGCTAAGCTGCACCACTGTTTTCGTACGTTGACGGCAGTGGCGCAGTTCATCGATGACCCGGCTTCCCGTATCTTTCGAGTTCAGTTTGTTATTCGGCCGCGGCACTGCAACGTTAGCCGCCCTCATTGCGCAGGTCGTGTTGTTTGAACGCCTCGGCGGAGACGCGGCCACCGCCGCCGAAAACCTGCGAATGACGCCGGCGGCCGCGACCGCCCTGCTGCTGTCCGCCCTCGCCCTCTGGTGGTTGAGTCTCGATCAGATTCGCCTCCAGCGGCCAGTCACCATACTGCTGTCGGCAGTCGTGACGCTGATCGGCGCGAGCGCCCTGACCGACTATCTGCTGGCGCCCGAAGACATCGTCGATGCGCCAGAAATCCCCGACTGGCTGACGGCGCGAATGGTCTCGCCCTTCACCGCCATGGCCATGGCCTGCCAGGGCCTCGCACTCGCCGGTCTCGGCTGTAACCTGTTGCGACGGCTGGTCCATCCGATGGCGGCGGTCGTCATGATACTGAGCCTGCTGTCGCTGCTGGACCGGCTGCCGACGGCGGCCAGCCTGCTGTCGGCGGGCATGTTCCACAGCATGCCGCCCGAGGCCGCCACCGGCCTGCTGCTGCTGGCGCTCGGCACGCTGTCGCTGAGCGCCCGTGCGAGCCGGGACGGGACGTCGAACCCGCACCAGCATGCGATCGAATTGAAGACGCTCGGCGCCTCGGTCTGTATCTTTATCTTTCTGATTGCCGGCGGCGCCTACACCTACCAGAACGGCCAGCGCTATCTGGACAAAAGCGACGAAATCGAAAACCTCCAGCAGTTCCTGTCCGAGCTCGACCTGCTGGAGCAAAGCGCACGCAATGCCGCGCCTCAATTAATAAAGGAGCTGTTGAGCGGCGAAGAGGAGCCGCAGCAGATCTACTCGCACTACCTCGGCTCGGTCAACGAACATCTGTATCAGCTCGAGGTTCTGGCCGCGAACGATGGCCGGCTTTCGGTTTTCGTACTCGAACTGCAGGTCCTGATCGCCCGTCAGTCCGAAGCCTTCTACAATGCCCTCCAGGCCTATGCGGCACAGGAACCATTCTTCCCCGAACACCTGCTGAACGACCGGTCACTCGACGCGACCCTGGCCGCGATCAACGGGCACACAGCCGGGCTACAGGACCTGGCCGGCAGGATCCTGGAGGAACAGGAGCGCGGCCGGCAGCGGGCGCGTTTACTGATACTGGCATCGCTGCTTGTGACGCTTGCGGGCGCGGCTCTGCTGTTTTTCGTGCTGTTCCGGATCATCAACCGGGAAATGA
This sequence comes from Marinobacterium aestuariivivens, assembly GCF_042661465.1. Classification (NCBI taxonomy): domain Bacteria; kingdom Pseudomonadati; phylum Pseudomonadota; class Gammaproteobacteria; order Oceanospirillales; family Oceanospirillaceae; genus Marinobacterium; species Marinobacterium aestuariivivens. The sequence continues at coordinate 5,825,502 of NZ_JBHSWE010000001.1, forward strand.
CGCAGCGCACTGTCGCACAACGGGCCCTCGAAAGACGGGAGCACTATATAAGGGCGATCGTCGAGAGCTCGCCGGATATTCTAACCGTCTTGAATCTTGACGGTTATATCGAGCAGGTTTTTCGCCAGAACCAAATTGCTTTTCCCGAAGCTGCTCCGGCAACGCACTGGCTCTCGCTCTGGCAGGGCGACGATGCCAAGGTGGCCAGAGGGGCTCTCGAACAGGCTCGCCGCAGAGAGACCGGCCAGTTTCGCGCGAGCCTTGCGACGTCGAAGGCCGCCACTTCGTGGTGGGACGTCATCGTAACACCGATTTCCGACACCCGCGGGCAGCCCGAGCGGCTGCTGTGCGTATGCCGGGACGTCACAGAGATCCACAATGCCCACGAGGAGATACGCTCGCTCAACAAGACGCTGGTCCGGCGCGTCGACGAGCGGACCCGGGAGCTCGTGCAACACGAAACCCTGCATCGCGAGCTGCTGGAAAATATGGCCGAGGGGGTCGTCGCCTGTGATGCCGATGGACGGATAACATTGCTCAACAGGACTCTGCGCCGATGGCACGGACTCGAAGGGCCGGCGTCCGGACAGGATCCGCAGCTGGACTTTTTTGGGCAGACGGTACCACGCCGATGGCTGCCGAAGAGATTCCGCTCGCACGCGCGCTGCGCGGCGAATCCCTGTCGAACGTCGAGCTTCGAATCCGCTCCGAGGGCCTGCCGGAACGAGCGGTCCTGGCCAGCGGCGGCCCTCTGATAGGCCCGGACGGAGGAATCGAAGGCGCGGTCGTCACCCTGCACGATATTTCCGAAAGCCAGAAAAGCGCCCGCCGCTTCGCCGACCTGTTCGAATATGCGCCGGATGCCATTCTGATCGTCAACGAGTCCGGAGCCATCCTCCAGATCAACCGCGCGGCGGAACTGATGTTCGGCTGGCGCCAGGCCGAGCTGCTCGGCCGACCTGTCGAAGCGCTGATACCCGACTCCCTGGCATCGCGACACGTATCGCTGCGACGCGAGTATGTCCGCAATCCTGCACCCCGGGCCATGGGAGCCGACAGCCGCTTACTGGGCCAGCGCAAGGATGGCACGACCTTTCCCGTCGATATCAGCCTGAGTCCGATGCAGTCGGGCGACCACCGCCTGGTCACCGCCTTTATCCGTGACGTCAGCCAGCGTGTCGAAGCCGAGCGCAGCATGCGCGAATCGACGGCGATGCTGGATGCGATCGACGACGCCGCCTTGAATTTCGATCCCGATTCGCTCACCTTCAATTATGTCAACGAAGGCGCGCTCAGGATGCTGGGGTACGAACGGGCCGAGCTGCTTGCGATGACACCGCTGGATATCTGCTGCGAGTTCGACGAGGCGGCGTTTCGCAATCGCCTCAAGCCGCTGCGCCGGCAGGAGGTTCCGAGCCTCAGTTTCACGACCGTTTTGAATTGCCGGAACCAGGATGCCGTGACCGTCGATGTGCGCCTGCAATACCTGCTGATCGACGGTACCAAAGCCCGCTTCATCGCCCTGGCGCGGGATGTCGGGGAGCGCGAACAGGTGCTTCAGGAGCTGCAACTGACCTCGCTTCGACTGGCCGAGGCCAACGAGACGGTGCGGCGCGAGCGCGCGCAGCTGGCCGACCGCGTCGCCGAGCGCACAGCGGAGCTGCAGCGCGCTTACCGTGCGCTGGAGGACGCCAAGCACGAGGCCGAGGAGGCGAATCGCGCGAAGTCGGTCTTCCTGGCGACCATGAGCCATGAAATCCGGACGCCGATGAACGGCGTCATCGGCATGCTCGAAGTGCTGGACCAGACCGCTCTGAAGTCCCATCAGCAGGATGCCGTCAACACCATCCGCGAATCGGCCTTTTCGCTGTTGCGGATCATCGACGACATCCTCGACTTTTCCAAGATCGAGGCCGGACAGATGCAGCTCGAGCAGGTCGAGGTCTCGATACCGGAGACCTTCGAAGCGGTGATGGGGGCCCTCGGGGCCGTCGCCCGGCAACGCAATGTCGATCTTTACCTGTTCGTCGACCCGGAGGTGCCGGAGGTGATCGTCGGGGACCCGACCCGGCTGCGCCAGATCCTGTTCAACCTGATCGGCAATGCGATCAAGTTCAGTGCCGGAGACTACGGACGCCGGGGCCAGGTCGAGGTCGAGGTCGCACTGACGGCGCCGCAACGGCTCAGCTTCAGTGTCGCCGACAATGGCATCGGCATGGACGAGGCCACCGTCCGGGGCCTGTTCCGGCACTTCAGCCAGGCCGACGCCAGCACGACCCGGCGCTTCGGTGGCTCGGGGTTGGGCCTTGCCATCTGCAAGCGCCTCACCGACATGATGCAGGCTTCGATCGGCGTCGAGAGCCAGCCCGGCCAGGGTTCGACCTTTACCGTCCGCCTGCCCGTTCAGGCGGCCGAGGCCTGTGCAGACAGCTCCCCGGCCAAGCTGTCCGGCCTGAACATCGTGCTGGTGGGCGACGATGACCCCGACAGCCGCAGCCTGCGCCGGTATCTCGAGCAGCTGAACGTACGGCTGCGTTCAGTGACGAGCCTTGACGAAGCCGCGCGCAGAGTGCCGACGCTGGACAGTCCGATTGTGATCCACGATACCGGCCACCGCTACCGCTCGCCCGAGGCTTTGCAAAAGGCGTTCACGGCGTCGCCTGCCGTACCTCATCTGCTGGTCAGCCGCAATCCACAACGGCCGGACGAAATCACTGCCCTCTCCGTGCTCTATCTCGATGCCACCCAGCTCACCGGACATTCGCTGCGCCGAAGTCTCGCCGTATTGCTGGGGCAGGCATCGCCACCGATCAGCCACGACCCGCAGCACGAGCTGCCGCTGGAAACCGAGATGACGGCGCCTTCCGTTGCCGAGGCGAGGGCCCAAGGCCAGCTCATCCTGATCGCCGAGGACGACACCATCAACCAGAAAGTCATCCTGAAGCAGCTCGAGCTGCTCGGCTACGCCGGCGAGGTGGCCCGCAATGGCCGCGATGCCCTGAATCTCTGGCGCGAAGGCGGCTATGGCCTGATCCTGACCGACCTGCACATGCCTGACGTCGACGGCTTTCAGCTGACGCGGGCCATTCGACAGGAGGAACAGGGCGCCCACGCCATCCCGATACTGGCACTGACCGCCAATGCGTTGCGCGGCGAGAAGGAGCGCGCTCTGACGGCGGGAATGAACGACTACCTCACCAAGCCGGTACAGCTCATGGAACTCGACCAGGCGTTGCAGGAGTGGATGCCCGAAGCGGACGGACTGCCGGTCGAGAGCCAGGATAGCGATGGCCACGATGGCGCGGTCATCGATATCGACGTGCTCGAACAGCTGGTCGGCGACGATCCCGACACCATCCGGGAACTGTTGCAGGCTTACCGGGATTCGGTTTCGGAGTTCTCCCCGCAACTCGAGAAGTCCCGCCAGCAAGGCGATGTCCAGCAGATAGAGTCCATTGCCCACAGGCTGAAATCATCGTCACGCTCGGTGGGCGCCCTGCACCTGGGCGACCTCTGCGCGGAACTCGAAAATGCCTGCAAGTCACGGGATCTCGACTATGTGGACCATTGTATCGAAGAAGTCGAGGCAAGCCTGCGACAGGTGCGTATTGCCCTGCAGTCGAGGCTGAGGGATAGCGGCCGCCTGAAGTGAGGCGGCTCGACAACCGCCGGCGACTTCTTGATTCAAATTTCAGATGGCGCTGTTGTGATGACTGACGCTTCAGGAAGTAACCCGGCAGGATTCGATCGAAATTGCCAAGCCTGGCCGCGGCCGGGCATGGTCACGCAGGCAGGATTAATAGTGTCGTCATCAAGGAAAAGAGGGGTTGTTGACTGGCATCAATTCATCTTTACGATGAAAGCCCACTACAATAGCCAAGCATCGGTATTCGCGCATTTTGACGGAAGGCTGGCGACTACCAGCCGGTCCAACCAAACGCCAGTACGGCCTTTAGGCATCGATCGCCCATAACGAAACCCTTGGGAGCCCTCAGTGCTGCAACACTCTCTGGATCTTGCCCTGCAGGGGGCGGTTCCCACGGCGCCTTTACCTGGGGAGTGCTGGATCGTCTTCTCGAAGATGGAAGCATTCAGATACGTGGTCTCAGCGGAGCAAGCGCCGGCGCGATGAATGCCGTCGTCCTCGCATCCGGTTACGGCACCGGCGGAAGAGACGAAGCTCGACGCCGGCTCCGCTCTTTTTGGGAAACGGTCGGCCGGAAGCAAGCTCACAATCCATTGGGCGTAACGATGTTCGATACGCTGTTCGGGCATTGGGCCCCCTTACGGGTTCGTCGGTATTCAGCTTCTACGACATCATTTCACGGCTCGTTTCACCCTATCAGCTCAACCCACTGAACATGAACCCGCTGCGGGATGTGATCGAGGACCATGTCGATTTCGACGCGATACGGCAGTTGGAAAGCATCAGGGTTTTCGTATCGACGACCAATGTGCGTACCGGTCACCACCGTATTTTCCGCAATTCGGACCTGAATCTGGATGCAGTGCTGGCCTCGACCTGCCTGCCGATACTTTTCCAGGCCGTGGAAATAGACGGGGAAGCGTATTGGGATGGCGGCTATACAGCGAATCCGGCGCTTCTGCCGCTGATCGAGGAGAGCGAGCCGGCGGATCTGGTGTTGGTTCAGATCAATCCCGTCGAGCGGCCCGGCATTCCACGGACTGCCCATACGATTATCGACAGGATCAACGAGATCAGCTTCAACAGCAGCCTCAATCAGGAGCTGCGCACCGTTGCCCTGATCAAGCGCCTTCTCGCCGAAGAGGCGGGTTCGGACCACGGCTACCGCGGCCGCCTGTTCAGCAAGATCGAGGCGCTCTGTGTTCACCGCATCGAAGCCCAGAAGGAGATGCGGAATTTTGGCGCGGCCAGCAAGCTGGCATCGAGCTGGCCTTTTATCGCGCGCCTGCACGATATCGGCTATGACGCTGCACATGTCTGGCTCGAAAAACATCGCGCCGACCTCGGCCAACGATCGACCGTAGAGCTGTTCAGGGAATATGCCGACATCAACGGCGCAGGCAACGGAGAGTAAGACGATGAGCATCGCCGGGATCCTGCTTGCGCTGGCATTACTTATCTATCTCGCCTATCGCGGTTTCTCGGTACTGGTTCTGGCACCCGTCGTCAGTGCCGCTGCTGTTCTGTTCGAGGCTGGATCGCCATTGCTGGCAAGTTACACCCAGGTGTTCATGCCGGCGGCAGGCCGTTTCATAGCGCTTTACTTTCCATTGTTCCTGCTTGGCGCCATCTTCGGCCGTTTCATGGAAGACTCCGGAGCGGCAAATGCCATTGCCGGACGTTTGGTGCGGCAGCTGGGAAAGCACAATGCCATACTTTCGATCGTGCTGGCCTGCGCGATATTAACCTATGGCGGTGTTTCCCTCTTTGTCGTGGCGTTTGCTATCTACCCGATAGCCGCTGAAATCTTCCGGACTGCGGACCTGCCCAAACGGTTGATTCCCGCCACGATCGCCCTTGGCGCCTTTACGTTTACGATGACTGCGCTACCGGGCACACCTGCGATACAGAACGCGATACCGATGCCCTATTTCAACACCACCCCTTCGCGGCGCCGCTGCTGGGCATTATCACCGGGGCGGTCATGTTTATCGTCGGCATCGGCTGGCTCAACTACCGGCGACGTCAGGCCATTCGCAACCAAGAGGGTTACGCTGACTGCTCGAACGGGGTCAGACGTCCTCCACTGCGTGAACTGCGCGAACATGCTCAGGGCGAAGGTTTTGATCTGATCGAAGTGGTTCCGGCCACCTCTCCAGTCGAGCTGCGGATCGGATTCTGGCTGTCAATTTCCCCCATAGCACTCGTAGTGGCCGGCAACTATCTGTTTTCCAGTGTCGTATTGCCCGCTTTGGATGCCAGCTATCTGGCGATGCCGCTCTATGGTGCGACCAGTTTGACATCGGTCATGGGTATCTGGGCCATTATCTGCGCCTTGTTGCTGGCCAATCTGTATCTGGTCGCCATCAGCGCGCCTCTGCGCTCGAACCTCAAGCGCAGCCTGGATGATGGTGCCAATGCCTCGGTGCTGCCGATCTTCAACACCGCATCGCTGGTCGGTTTCGGTGCCGTTATCGCTTCGCTGGCTGGCTTCGCTATGATTCGCGAAAGCATCCTCGGTGTTTCATCAGGCAACCCGATGATCTCGCTGGCAATTGCCGTCAATGTGCTGGCCGGCATCACGGGCTCGGCATCCGGAGGCATGAGCATCGCGCTCCAAACGCTCGGCGAAACCTATCTGAACCTGGCGCAACAGCTGGACCTGAGTCCCGAGCTCCTTCATCGCGTCACTTCCGTCGCTACGGGTGGCCTGGATGCGCTGCCACATAACGGTGCCGTCATCACACTGCTGTCGATCTGCAAGCTGTCTCACCGTCAATCCTACCTCGACATTTTCGTTGTGGCGGTCATCGGCCCTCTGATTGCACTGGTTGTCCTTATTTCACTGGGTACGGTGTTTGGCGCTTTTTGACTGTTATTGTTAGCGACATACACGTGGACGCCGTTGAGTTCAGACGTGCTCGAAAGCTAAAAGTGCGGGCTGCAACCTGAGTAACCGCCGGATTCAGGACCGTACTCGCAAACGTCAATCGCGAAGACCGCGATTTCAGCACCTGCAACGGCCTGATCAGAATTCCGCTTCCGCCGCCATCACCGCAATAGCAACAGTACCGCCGGACTCCTTGCGGGCAATCGCGCTCGCTACCGCCTCGGCGACTTCGCGAACGACCTGCTTCTCGGTCTGGTCTGGGCTATATCCAGACCATCAACGCCTGCGGCACCCTTGTTTGCCTTCACGCGTTTCCAGGCACGCTGCATGTTTTCTCTCGCGAGCACCTGCCTCAGCAGGTCTCGCCCTGCGTCCTCCGACTCTTGTCGCGCAAGGCCGGTTTCATCGCTGGCCGTTTGGGGCAGGGCTTCACCCTGACCGGGCACGACCCGCCCCGCGCAGGCGGGCATCTGATGCATTACCGTTCTCATCGACAAGACGTTTGACGCTCCTTCTCGTTTGGCCCTTCGCCCCTTGCCGGCGGCTACTATGGCCTCTGCTGACTTCTCGCTCCGAGTCTCCACGTCGCCCTTTCAGGCACAAGGCGAGATCTCCCCGGGTAAGAACACACTCCTTCACCGCACAACCGCCGGATATACGCCACTTCGCCTTGGCCACGAGAGCTTCGCGGCTTCTTGCCCGCTCGCCCTGCTCGGCGGCGCCTCATATCCGATTCTTGTTCATCGGCTCACGATTTACGCTCCACGCTTCCTCCCCACGGTCAGTCACCTTTCCGCAGTTGCGCTTCACTTCGTTCGCTGTGGCCAGCTTACGGGAGGACTTGCACCTCCAGGAGTGCGCCCGTGCCGGGCGCACAAAGAGGCCCGCACGGGGCGGGCCAAGGACTTGATGAGGCGGACCGCGATCAACACGGCCCTGGGAACAACAACAAGACGGGATGTATCAGGCGACCGACTGTTCCAGCGGCTGGCCGCAGCGGTCGACCCAGTGCTGGCGCTCGCCCCCAGGTCACCGGCCAGGACGAAGCCCTGAAGATTGCCTGCGGTGTCGACGAAGAGCGCGCGGGAGCCGCCCTCTTCGGTTTCGATCCGCCAGCCACCCTCGACGCCCGGTGCCGGAGCCAACAGGGTCAACGGCAGCGCCGGGGTCTTGACGATGACCGGCATCGGCGGATACTGCGCCATGGTCGGACGGCCCAGCAGGGTATCGGCCAGCGCACGCATGCCATGGTTGATCGGCGCCAGGTACGGCAGCAGCTGACCGTTGATCTCGGCGCAGTCGCCGATGGCGAAGATATCGGGCGCACTGGTGCGCAGACCGCCGTTGATGACGATGCCGCGCCTGACCTCGATGCCGGTCGCCTCGGCCAGGGCGGTGCGCGGACGCAGGCCCACGGCCGAGATCACCAAGTCGGTTTCCAGCTCGGTGCCATCGCGCAGCTGCAGGCGGTAGCCATCGCCGTCGCGCTCGATGCGCTCGACGGTATTCTCGAGATACCAGCTGACGCCCTGCTCCGACAGTTTCTGCTGCAGCTGCTCGCCGATCGCCTGCGGCATCAGCCGGTCCATCGCCCAGCCGGTCAGGCCGACGACATCGACGCCGTAGCCTGAGGCCGAAAGGTCGTTGGCGAACTCGCAGCCGATCAGGCCGTTGCCGATAATGGTGACGCGCTTGCAGTCTTCCAGGTGATCGCGCATCAGGCGATAGTCCTGCAGGTCGTTGACGCTGATCACGTCACGGGCACCACTGCCCTCGAACGGCAGCCGCACGGGTTCGGCCCCCAGTGCCAGCACCAGCTTGCCGTAGACCAGCTGCCCCGCATCGGTCTCGAGAATTTTGTTCTTCGGATCGATGCTGCGCACGCGGCAACGGCTGTAAATACGGATACCCAGACGCGCTTCGATCTGCAGCGGGGTTTCGCTGACCAGTTCGTTGGCGGACTTGCCGCGCGCCAGGGCATTGGAGAGGGCCGGTTTCGAATAGTGGTGACCATCGTCCGCGGTGAAGACCAGGATCGGCTTTTCCGGGCTGCGCTGACGCAGCGCCTCGGCCATGCCGTAACCGGCGTAGCCGCTGCCAATGATCACGATCGGCGGCTCGTTGCTCGGCACGACGGCGGCGACGGCGTCGGCCGGCTTGACGTCGGCGCTGATCTCGATCATCTCGAAATCGGCCTTGCCGACGTTACAGTCCGGGCACATCCAGTCGTCGGGCACGTCTTCCCAGCGCGTGCCGGGGGCGATGCCGTCGGACGGCCAGCCCTTGGCCTCGTCGTAGATCAGACCACAGATGATGCATAACCACTTTTTCATTATTAGACCCTCTTGAAACACACCGACTCCATGGCCGGCGACTTGGGAGCCTTTCGGACCTGACTGATCGTCGCGAGGGAAAGTCTGTTTTGAGTCAGTTTCTGGGCTCTTTCGAGGCGAATAGTGGTTCTATTCAACGAGAAAGAGCACTGAAAATGGCCAAAATCAGCTTTACCGCAGTAGATCAACGTTAGGTTCGACAGGCTCCCTTTACGCGAATCGCGACATTCTTGGTGCGGACGTAGCTGAACAGGGCTTCCTGGCCTTTTTCGCGGCCGTAGCCGGAGAGGCGGTTGCCCCCGAACGGCGTTTCGATGCCGCCGGCGAACCATTCGTTGACGAACACCTGACCGGCATCCAGCGCGCGGGAGGCGCGCATCGCGCGGCTGATGTCCTGGGTGAAGACGCCGGCGACCAGGCCGTAGTCGGTACCGTTGGCCAGTTCCCAGGCTTCCTCCTCGCTGTCGAACGGCGTGATCGCGATCACCGGTCCGAACACCTCGTCGCCGAACAGGCGCATTTCGGGGGTGACGTCGGCGAATACCGTCGGCTGCACGAAGGCACCCGGCAGGCCTTCGACGGCGCCGCCGCCGCAGACCAGGCGCGCACCGTCCTCGACCGCCTGGCGGCAGATCTCGAGGATGCCGTCACGCTGCTGCATCGACACCACCGGCGTGAGGTCGGGATTGTCCTTGCCGGCACCGATGCTCAGGCCCGTGGCCAGTTCCGCGACGCGGGCAACGACTTCGTCGTAAATTTCGCGCTGTACCAGCAGGCGCGACATCGCCGAGCAGACCTGACCGGCATTGAAGAAGATGCCCCAGCGCACGCTCGAGATCAGCTGATCGAGGTCGGCATCGGGGAACACCACCGCCGCGGACTTGCCGCCCAGTTCCATGACGCAGGGCACGGAGTTCTCGGCCGCTGCGCGCATGATGGCGCGACCGGTCGGCACGGAGCCTGTGAAGACGATCTGGTTGGTTTCCTTGTGGGAGACCAGCGCCGCGCCGATCTCGCGACCGGGCCCGGCCAGCACGCTCAGCGCGCCTTTCGGCAGGCCGGCGCGTTCGCAGGCGGTAGCCAGCAGGGTGACCGCCAGCGGCGATAGTTCCGGCGACTTGACGATGACGGCGTTGCCGGCCGCCAGCGCCGGCGCCAGCGAGCGGGCGCAGATCGACACCGGGAAGTTCCACGGTACGATCTGGACCGAGACGCCCTGGGGCTCGTAGCTGGTGAAATCGACGTAGTCCTCGCCCAGCGGGATCGACTTGCCTTCGATCTTGTCGGCCATGCCGGCATAGTATTCGAAGTAGCGCGCCGCTTCGGTGATCTCGTCACGGGCGTCGTTGATCGACTTGCCGTTCTCGCGCGAGGCCAGTACCGCGCCCTCTTCCACCAGCTTGCGAATCTCGGCACCGACGCGATACAGCAGCTCGGCACGCTGGGCCGGGCGCTCGCGGGTCAGAAGGCCTTCCTTTACACATTCGCGGGCGGCGGCAACCGCATGCTCGGCGTCGTCGAGCGTAGCGCTGGCGATGGTCGCGAAAACTTCGTTGGTGGAGGGATCGCGGACTTCGATGCGGGTTTCGCTGTCGACCCACTCGCCACCGATGAAATTGAGCCAGTGGTTGGATGTATTGTTCAGCATAGAAAGCTACCCGTCGTTGTAATGAGTAATCAGCCCTGAAAATGAGCCGGCCGCCGTCTTGCGACGGGCGGCGGCTTCAGGTGCTCGGGTGTTAAATCACTTGGCGGACTCGGCGTACTGGTTGGCGACCCAGGTATGGAAGTGGTGGGTCGGCCCGTCCAGCACCGGCGAGAAGACGCCGCCCTGGAAGCCCGGCGACTTGCGGCCGGCCTGCATGCCTTCCACCGCGAAAACGTCTTCACCGAAGACCACCTTCCAGGCTTCCAGCTGCGCCTGGCGGCAGGCGGCGTATGCATCGCCACAGGCCTCTTCGGTGACGTAGAACAGGCGCAGGTTTTCCAGCGTCCGGTTGTGGGCCTTCGGCTCCAGGATGATGGCGAAGAAGTGATCCGCCTGGATGCCCAGCAGTACGTTCGGGTACAGCGAGACGTACTCGGCCTGACGCAGCTTGTCCTGCGGCCAGTCGGCGAAGCGCGGCAGACGGGTGCCGGCGACGTCGGACAGGTTGTAGGTGTAGCTGCCCTGGCCGGACATGTAGTCGTTGACGATCAGGTTGTAGTGCTGGTCCAGCGGCGAGTAGGTGTTCAGGCTCGGGTGCACCCACGGCAGGTGGTACGCCTCGCAGTAGTTCTCGATCGCCAGCTTGTAGTTGCACTGCACTTCCAGCTGCATCTGGCTTCCGGTCGGCGCGATGTGCAGGTTGTTCCAGCCGTCCCTGCCGCAGAACTCGCTCCAGCGCTGCACCAGCGGCTCGATGAAGGTGTCGAAGTCGACCGCGTCACCGGACAGGTTGATGAACACCATGCCCATCCAGACGTGGGAGCGTACCTGGCGCAGACCGTGCTTCTCGCAGGCGAAGCCTTCGGCCTTGTGAACGCCGACACCGCCGATGTGCGGGGTGCCCTTGAGGTTGCCGTTCAGGTCGTAGGTCCAGGAGTGGTACGGGCAGCGCACCATGCCTTCGACTTCGGTCTCCTCGATCAGCAGGATCATGCCGCGATGGCTGCAGACGTTATGGAAAACGTTGTATTCGCCGTCACGGTTGCGCATGATTGCGAGCGGCAGGCCCATGAAGTCGACGGGCTTGGCGAAACCGTTGCGCGGCAGGTCGCTGGTATAGCCGATCGCGGCCCAGGTTTTGCCCAGCACTTCGTCACGCTCGAATTCGAAAACGGCCGGATCGGCATAGACGGCGTTCGGCATGCCGCCGGCTTCCGCGATCGGCTTGCGTACTTCGTCCAGGACTTCCATCGGAATCAAGCGAGAATTTGTTGTCATGGTGTTCTCTCCACTCTCCGCCTTGCATTCAGGCTCTGCGTTGTCATAGCCGCCGAAACCTTGATATCGCTCAATCAAAAGGCCCCGGCGTTGTGTTAGGGCGCATACTAGTGGCGGGACGGCGGCACGAAAAACGATTTTTCGGCCGCCAAATCATTACCAAAACTCATAGGATGCCAAGTCGCTGGTTTTGGCGGATATTTTGCCGACCTGAGGGCCAACGCCACCCGCTTGCCCAGCTTGTAAAACGCCGAGTAAGCCTGCGGCCCCACATATAACAGGCCATTGAAGCCTCTATTTAACGATATGCCAGGGCGGAGAAGAGGCAGCCAGCTACAGTTCCGCCCGAGGAAATCTGCCACTTTTCGCTGCGAAAACCCGGCCAGACAAGCCCGGATATGCATTCGCAAACGTCATCAACCCTTAAGGCGCCAAGCTGCCTTCCCGCTGGTGACGGTACGCGATGCGAACCGTACGAGTAATGTCATGGTGCGGCGCGCTTCACTTGCCGACACCCTGAACACCGGTAGCAGGCTCTCTATCCCCTTGAAAACAGACACCAGTCACCCCTTCCAGATGAATCATTACAAATACTCATGACCTGCCATCGAAAAACTCGTTTGATCCAGATCAATGTTTTTCCCAGTATTGCGCCGTCGCGGGCCTCCCCGCTTCCCTGCACTGCACCCCCTTCGCAGATCACAGGTATCGCTTCATCGCCCGCCCCGCTGGGCCCCGGCATGACGAAATATAATAAGTAAGGTGGATAACCCAATGAGCAACAATTCCGGCCTTATCCGTGGCGTCGATCCGACCGTCACGATCGTCTCCAAGATCCTGGTCATCGGTTTCGTGATCTTCTGCGGCCTGATGGCCAAGGAAGCCGGCGCCTTTTTCCAGGAAATTTCCGACAGCATCCTGAACAACTTCAAGTGGTTCTACCTGTCCCTCGTGACCGGGGTACTGGGCCTGCTGATCTACCTGATGTTCAGCCGCTACGGGCATATCCGCCTCGGCAAGGACGATGAAAAACCCGAATTCAGCTACCGCTCCTGGCTGGCGATGCTGTTCAGCGGCGGCATGGGCATCGGCCTGATCTTCTGGTCGGTCGCCGAACCCATGTGGCACTATGCCGGCAACCCCTTCGCCGCCACCGGGCTGAGCGACGAAGCGGCACAGACCGCTATGCGTATCACCTTTTTCCACTGGGGCCTGCATCCCTGGGCGATCTTCATCATCGTCGCACTGGTGATGGCCTACTTCGCCTATCGCAAGGGTCTGCCGCTGACCATGCGTTCGGTGCTCTACCCGCTGATCGGCGACAGGATCTACGGTCCGATCGGCCATACCGTCGACATCCTGACCGTCGCCATCACCGCCTTCGGCGTCTCCCAGTCCCTGGGCCTGGGCGTGATACAGATGAACACCGGCCTGAACAACGTCTTCGGTTTCGAAATCAGCATCGGCAACCAGCTGCTGATGATCGGCGCGATCAGCTTCCTGGCCATCATTTCGGTCCTGTCGGGCGTCGGTCGCGGCATCCGCCTGCTGTCCGAGTGGAACATGCTGTTATCGATCCTGCTGGTTGTAGCTGTGCTGCTGATCGGCCCGACGCGCTATATCCTGCACACCCTGATCGAGAGCACCGGTGACTATGTCAGCAACCTGATCACCCTGAGTACCTGGAGCGACGCCCAGGCCGACAGCGGCTGGCAGAACTGGTGGACCGCCTTCTACTGGCCCTGGTGGATGACCTGGTCTCCGTTCGTCGGCATGTTTATCGCCCGCATCTCCCGCGGCCGCACCATCCGCGAACTGATCATGGGCGCGCTGATCGTACCGACCCTGGTCACCTTCGTCTGGATGTCTGTGTTTGGCGGCTCCGCTTTGAAGATGGAGCAGAACGACCGCATCGCCCACCAAGAGCAGGTGGAGGCCGGCACCCTCACCGGCGACGCGGCCGAGTTCAAGGGCGGCGACATCCTGATCGCGACCAAGGCGGAGACCACGTCGGCGATCTTCACGCTGTTCTCGAAGCTGGATTCCGGTATGTTCGGCCAGATCCTGACGATTCTCACGACGCTGCTGCTGGCGACCTACTTCATCACCTCGGCGGATTCCGGCACCCTGGTGCTCTGTACGCTGAATTCGAGGGGTAGCCCGGAACCACCGATGCAGCTGCGCGTTATCTGGGGCGTGATGCAGGCCTTCATCGCCGGCGGCCTGCTCTATGCCGGCGGACTGAAAGCGGTACAGACCGCCTCCATCGTCGCCGGCCTGCCGATCGCGGTACTGACGCTGCTGATGTCGGTGTCCCTGATGAAGGCACTGCGTGGAGAATTCCTGCCGACGACCCCGCGTCCGCTGCGCGCCGCTCATCCGCAACAGGCGCCTGAAAACCTTTCGGCCGAGGCACAGGACTACGACCTGGGCGCCGAGCCGGTACTGCTGCGCGCCAGCGGCGACCGCTAAACGGACTATCGATACAGGGCCTAGAGCCAGGAAAAAGGCCGCCGTCCATTGGACCGGCGGCCTTTTATTGCTCCTTTGCAGGACCCGCTTTTTGGGTTGTTCGGATACGGGTTGCTAAGCTGCCCTGTAAAAGACTACAAGAGGTCGCCCTGATGGAGACAAAGGCACCGTGAAAATCAAACCCCTGCCCCCTCTGAACAGTCTGGTTGCCTTCGAGGCCGCCGCGCGCCACCTCAGCTTCACCCAGGCCGCGAGCGAACTGAACGTTACCCAGGGTGCCATCAGCCGCCAGATCCGCCATCTCGAGGACTATCTCGGCCGTTCGCTGTTCGTGCGCGACAAACGCCAGCTGGCCCTGACCCAGACCGGCGAAGACTATTTCAACAACGTGCAGCAGTCCCTGCTACTGCTTGCCTCCGCCACCGGTGAAGTCCTGGAGTGGCAGGGCAACAGGCAGATCACGGTGGTAACCTCCAACGCCATGGCATCGCTGTGGCTGCTGCCACGGCTGCCGGATTTCGAGGATACCCACCCCGATATAGAGGTGCGCATCCTCGCCACCGACTCGCTGAAAGGCGTGCGACCGTCCGAATTCGATGTCGCCCTCTTCTATTACCGCAAACCGCCGGCCGGCATGACCGCCACCCCGCTGTTCCGGGAACGCGTCTATCCGGTCTGCAGCCCGCGATTTCTCGAAAAGCAAGCACCGCTCGCACATCCCGAGGATATCTTCGCCACCACTCTGCTCTGGCTCGACTCGAGCGAGGACTGGCTGAACTGGAATGAATGGTTCCAGGCGGCCGGCGTCAGGCAGGTCGAACCGAAACGTCGCCTCAACCTTAACAACTATCCAATGCTGATTCAGGCCGCGCTGAACGGCCAGGGCGTCGCCCTGGGCTGGGAGCAGCTGATGGGCGACTACCTCGACAGCGGCCTGCTGGTGCGTCCGGTCCCGACCGAACTCAACACCACCGCCCGCTTCTACATGCTGGAGACCGAAGAGCCGGTACGCCGCAAGCCCGGCGTCGACCAGTTCCGCCAGTGGCTGCTCGACCTGGTCGAGCATGACGAAGAGCTCCTGCATTAACCGCCATCGGCGATGATCAGAGCCAGTCCTCCTCGAACGGCCAGGTCGACAGCGGCACGCAGCCGTCGCGGGTGATCAGCACCTGCTGCTCGAGCTTGACACCCTCGTCGCCGCCCTCGGCACCGATGTAGCTCTCGATGCAGACGGTCATGTTCTCCTCGAACAGGCCGTCATAGCCGCCGCTTTCCCAGTCCCTGCCGGCATGGGCGATGGCCGGGTATTCGTCGGCCATGCCGACGCCATGGGCGACGCAGCAATAGCGGTTCCTGTAGAACGCCTCCGGAATCGGCCAGCACTTTTCACTGAACTCGCGGAAACTCATGCCCGGTTTCAGCACCTCCAGGTTGTACTGGATCTGTTCGTAGGCGGCGCCATACAGGCGACGCTGCTCGCCAGTGGGCGGTACATGGCCAACGGTCCAGGTCCGGGAGATATCCGCACAGTAACCGTAAGGCCCGATCAGGTCGGTATCGAAGGCGAGCAGTTCGCCCTCACGCATGACCCAGTCGCTGCTCTCCTGCATCCAGGGGTTGGTACGCGGGCCCGAGGCCAGCAGACGCGTTTCGATCCATTCGCCGCCGTGACGGATGTTCTCGAAATGCAGCCAGGCCCAGAGTTCGTTCTCGGTCATGCCCGGTTTCAGTTCGTCGTGCATGCGCTGGATGCCACGCTCGCAGACCTGGATGGTCCACTGGATCAGCTCGAGTTCGTCGGCCGACTTGATCGCCCTGGCCTGCTCCAGCAATGGCTGCCCCTGCAGCAGCTCGACGCCGAGGCCGGTCAGGCAGGGCACGCCTTCGGGCTCCATCTTGTCGACCGCCAGGCGCATGTTGCCGCCGCCATGCTGCCTCAGCAGATCGACGATTTCGCCGGCCCACTGCGCCGCCTTTTCCGACACCCGGGGGCCTGCGCCGAAATAGGCCCAGTTGATCGCCAGGCGTACCTCATCGACGGTTTCGAGGTGGTTGCACAGGTGCTCGCAGTTGTGGAACTCCCAGACGATTACGGGCCCCTGGGCGAATACCATCGCATAGCGCGAAGCATTGTGAGAGGTCCAGACCTGCATATTGGATGCATCGGTGGCATAACGGATATTGACGGGGTCGTACAGCAGCACGGCAGCACAGTCGTTTTTGACCAGTTGCTCGCGTACCCGTTGCAGCCGGTAGGCCCGGGCCGCGCGGTGCACCTCGTCGGTCACGGGGTTGGTCAGTGGCCGGTCCCTGGCTTCGTCATTGAGATAGCTGTTCTTGTTGTTGAGCATTGTCCCTCACTCCGGTATTGCGCAGCTTTGGCCAAGCTGCCGCGAGCGCTACCTATAGCAACAAACCCGGAGCGAGGCATCGCTATACGCGACCATCCCTCTATCCCAAAACGCTATCTCAGGTCGAAAGTCTCGTTCAGCTCGAAAGTCGCGGGCGTCAGCCACCGCGCCTTGGCCGACAGTGCATCAAGCACCGGGCCATGGAGAATCTGGCGAATCGCGTCGGCCACCTGGCCGGGAATAGCGCCCATTTCTCCCTCCCGCGCCACCAGGTAGACGGTACGGGCATGCCGACTGCGGTCGAGCTCCAGCAGGCTGACGCCGTCGGTGCGATACAGTACCTGGGCCAGGCAAAGCGCGGTAAGCATCCCCCAGCCATGGCCGTCCTGGACGAAGCTCATCAGGGTATGGGTGTCGTCGGTCTCGTAGCGTACGTTCGCCAAAATGCGCATTCGCCTCAGCACCAATTCGCTGTAGGCGCCGATATGGGTATTGCGTCCATAGCGGATCAACGGCTGCGCCTGTGCCAGAGCCTCGAGCGAGAAGGGCCCTGGCCCCAGGTGTCCATCCGATACCGCCAGCAGTACAGGGTCGCGGAACAGCTCGAAGCGTTCCAGTCCTTCGACGCCGGTCAGCGGGTCATTGGCCACCAGGATGTCTATATCGCGATCGAGAAAGGCCTGCATCAGCGGCGGCGTCAGGCCGCTGCGCAATGTCAGCCGTTCGATAAAGGGGCTCAACCTCGCGATCAGCTTGCTACCGAACACCTCGGAGCAGGAAGTCATCAGCCCGAGCCGGCACTGCACCAGGGCCTTGTCGGCAGCACCGCGCACGGCGGCGCTGAGGCGCCGCAGTTCGCCGATGATGGTATCGGCGTTCTGTTTCAGCACCAGGCCCGCCGCCGTCAGCCGCACCGGCTTGGTGCGGCGCGCCACCAGTTCCGCCCCCATCTGCTCTTCGAGCTGTTTCAGCGCCTGCGATACCGCCGACTGGGTCACGCCGAGACGCTTGGCCGCATCGGTCAGCGAACTCGATTCGGCGATGGTGACGAAGGTATTGAGCAGTTGGGTATCGACCAGTCGACTGTCGGTCATCGAAGCACCTTTTCATAAGTACAACTTATAATGCCAATTATAGTTCGTACTAATCGACATTTAATGTAGTTAATTTAATAAATATCGGAAATAATCGCCGCATCATGACAAGGGGGAACCATCCTGGCCCCCATCCAGAAGTCGATTCTCAAAGCGGGTGTTGCAATGATTCTTCCTCAATACGATGGCAATTGCGGTTGGTACGAGATGCTTGGCAAGGTCTCGGATTTCCCGGCGCTGGAGCAGGATCTGCGTGTCGATGCCGTCGTCATCGGCGGCGGTTTCGTCGGTTGCGCGGCGGCGCGCCGGCTGGCGGAAAACCAGCCCGAGGGCCGCTTCCTGCTGATCGAGGCGCTGAAGATCGGCCAGGGTGCGTCGGGCCGCAACTCCGGCTTCGTCATCGACCAGCCCCACAAGCGCGATCTCGAGTCCAACGACAACGAACTCAAGCGCAAGCTGGTACGGCTGAATCGCGCCGCCGTCGACTACCTGGAGACCCAGATCGAGCGCTACGGCATCGACTGCCAGTGGTCCCATGCCGGCAAGTACCAGGCCGCCGTTGGCGCCCGCGGCGAGAAATTCCTCGACCATTACGAGCAGCTGCTGAAAAACTTCGGCGAGCAGTACGAGCGGCTGTCGCCGCAGCGCCTGCGCGATGTCTTCGGCACCGAGTTCTACAGCGCCGCCATCTTCACCCCGGGCGGTGCCCTGATGCAGCCGGCGGCGCTGATGCGCGGCCTGGCCGACAGCATGCCGGAGAATGTCCGCATCGCCGAGCACACGCCGGTGACCGAAATCACCCGCACCGCCGGCGGTTTCGTACTGAAGACGCCGAAGGCCCGCATCGAGTGCCGTCAACTGGTGCTGGGCACCAATATCTTCACCGCCGAGCTTGGCTTTCTGCGCGACCGCATCCTGCCGGTGATGACCTTCGCCAGCATGACCAGACCGCTGACCGACGAGCAGATGAAGCGTTATGGCGGCGAACTCGACTGGGGCCTGACGCCGGCCGACCATGCCGGCACCACGGTACGCATGACCCAGGATCGCCGCCTGATCATCCGCAACTCGTACCGCTATGCCCACGACTACAACACGCCGCAGGACCTGCTGCCGACGATGCGCGCCCGCCACCGCGAAGCCTTCGATGCGCGTTACCCGCAGCTCGGGGCTGTCGCCTTCGAGTATACCTGGGGCGGCGCCAGCAGCCTGTCCGGCAACTTCGAAACCTATTTCGGTCAGCTCGAGGACGGCATCTTCGCCTCCGCCTGCGACCAGAGCGTCGGTGCCGCCCGCGGCACCATCTCCGGCATGATGCTGGCCGACATGGCCTGCAGCCGGAAAACCGAGCTGCTCGACAATATGCTGGAGGTTTCCGGCAAACCGTCGAAGCTGCCGCCCAAACCGCTGCTGCGCATCGGCGTGCCGCTGCGCATGGCGATGGCCCGCTTTGCCAGCCGCTCGGAAGTCTGAGACTGAGCGCCTGGCCCGGGAAGCGAGCCGGCTTCCTCTTTCTTTACCCTTCAATCGAAAAGTGAAAGCCGATGTCCGCCAAACTGATCCGCGCCTCCAGCCTCAACTTCCAGCACCGCGGCGGCCCGCCCGGCGAAGCCGCCGTCGCCCGTGCCGTTTCGACCGACTTGAGCGCGACGATGGGCGCCGGCGTCGCCCATTTCGATGCCTGCTCCATCGACTGGACCGTGCTCTACGACGAGGTGGTCTACGTCATCGATGGCGTTTTTCGCCTGGTCACGAAGGATGGCGTGCTCGAAGGTCAGCCCGGCGACATCATCTGGATTCCGGAAGGTACCGAGCTGAAATACGAAGGCGAGCACGCCTCGATCTTCTATGCCGTCTATCCGGGCAACTGGAAGGAGATCCACGGCCTCGCTTGAAAGGCAGCTGCAAGCGCTGCGGAGGCATTCGTCACGCCCTTTTGGAGCTACAGCCACGCCGATCCCGATCCGGCTCCCCCGCCCAACACTCTACCGGATCATTCTCGAAGGGTGCCACGCATTAGCCGGCGAGCGCCCCTTTAGCGGGCCAGCTGCAGCAGCCAAAGCGTCCTCATCCCCTTCGCCGCTTTAATAGAGCATATTGCGGCCCTACCAGGCCACCGGTGCCGCGACGGCGGCAGACCGATTTGTACGACATGGCGACCGACGACACCAGCAGCACCAGGAACTCCAGCTACCTGCTGGCGCGAATGCCGACTGCGGCGGAGACCTCGGACATCACTTACATCACCTTTCGATTCCGGCGGGGATGGCGATAGGCAAGGAGGACCTCAGTGTTCGTCGACAAGCGGCATCGCCTCATCGAGCCCGGCCAGCCCCCGGGCCTCGTCCCAGTACATCCGCATACCGCCGTCCCGCGCGAGGTAGCCCATGCCGCTCATGTGGTAGGGGCCGAGATAGGTGCGCAGGCCAAGGCTCGCCGACTCCTCCGCAACGCCGGCGAACTCCGCCTAGCCCTCGGCCCAGCGCCGGTAGAACATCGAGTTGATCGGCATCGCCGTGGTAACGCCGTTGCGGATCAGCCGGCTGAAGGCGTAGCGGTACTTGAAAAGCTCCTGCCCGGGGCTATAGGCATCGCGCGGCCCCACGTCGAGGTATTCCTGGCTCCACAGGCGTCCCATCCATTCGACCGGACCCTTCTCCGGCGGCAGCACCGTGGAGTCAACGTCGTCAAGGGCATCGAGATCGATGAAGCCCGGGCCGATCAGCGCCTCGTCGTAATCGACCCAGCAGTCGACCGGCCCCGGGTAGTCGCGGCCGACGAACAGGATGAGGTCGCCGGCGAACACCACTTCACCATGACGCCACATGACATGCTGCCGACCGTCAAAGCGCACCACCCAGCCGGTTCTCAGGCCGGTGACGCTCATCGCCCGGCCCTCGGGTCGAGCAGCAGTTCGCCGTCCTCGACGATGACCTGCCCGGCGCGCAGCAGGGTCCGTGCCGCCGGCCGGTTCACCACCGCATCGGGCAGGTTTTCCGCCGGCAGCAGCAACAGGTCGGCCCGGTCGCCGACGTAGAGTCCGTAGCCCTCCAGCCCCAGCGCCCGGGCACCGCAGAGACTCGCCGCGTCGAAGGCCGCCACCAGCTCGTCGTCCTTGCAAAGGTCGAAGCGGTACGCCTGCATCATCGCCTTTTCCAGCATGTCGCCGTTGCCCAGCGGCGACCAGGCGTCGCGGATGCCGTCGCAGCCGAGGCAGACGTTGACGCCGGCGGCGCACAGTTTCAGGAACGGCGGCACCGTCCTGTCGGCCGGCGCCGTGGTCGCCAGCGAAATGCCGTTGGCGGCAAGGCGCTCGGCCTGCGGCGCGACCCGCTGCCAGGGTACGCTGCCGAGGCAGTAGGCGTGGCTGATCATCACTCGCCCCTGCCGCTCGAAACGTTCGGTGAAGTCGACGATGCGGGCGATCTGCCAGATGCCGAGTTCGCCGGGGTCGTGCAGGTGGATATCGATGCCGCGGTCGAACTCCGCCGCCAGCGAGAAGATCGCCTCGAGGTGGCGGATCGGGTCGCCGTCGATGCCGCACGGATCCAGCCCGCCGACGGTTTCGACGCCGAGCCGGACCGCCTCGCGCATCAGTTCGAGGGTCCCGGGGCGGCTCAGCAGGCCCATCTGCGGAAAGGCGACGAACTGCAGGTCGACCCAGGGCGTACAGTTCGCGCAGCGCCAGCATGCCCTCGACGTGACTCAGGCCGATATCCGGCGCCACGTCGACATGGCTGCGCAGCGCCAGGGTGCCGCGGCGGATGTACTGTTCCAGCAGGTCGCCGGCGCGGGTCAGGATCGGCGCCTCGACCCCGGCCAGCACCCGGCGCTCGTTGTCGATGTAGTCCTTCAGGGTCGGCCCGGCGCTGTTGGACCGCCAGGGCTGGCCCCAGAGGGTTTTGTCCAGGTGGGCGTGGCTCTCCACCAGCGCCGGCAGCAGCAGCCGGCCGCGGCCGTCGATCCAGCCGCCGTCGCGATCGCCGGCCGCAGCGGGACGCCGCTCGGCGATGCACCCGTCGGCGATACGGATGTCCTCGGCGTCTCCGCCACGGGGGCGGACGTTGCGCAACCAGAGGGTCTCGGTCATGGGTTCTCCTTCGATGACGGGGCCGCCCGGCGGCGGCCCCGGGGTTCAGCCTTTCAGTTTGGTCCAGATCTTGTCCTGCAGCGCCCGGGCCTCGTTGCTGCACTCCTTTTCCAGCCGCAGCCGGTCCTGGAATTCCGACGGCATGTTGATGGCATTCATCTTCTTCCACTTGTCGTCGAGGAAGGCGTCGCTTTCGATGCCGTTGGAATAGGCGATGGCGTTCGAGACCGCGGCGGCGTTTTCCGGCGCCATCATCCAGTTGATAAAGACGCGGGCGTTCTCCGGATGGGGCGCCTGCGCCGGCACGGCGAAGTTGTCCTGGAACATCGCCAGCCCCTCCTTCGGATAGACGTAACGCAGGCTGTCGCGCTGCGACGTGGCCCTGGCGGTGGAGCCGTTCCAGTTCTGTGCCATGGCCACCTCGCCCGACGCCAGCCGGTCGACGGTGCCGTCCGAGCTGTACAGCTTCAGGTGCGGCTTCTGCTGCTCCAGCAGCGCCAGGATCTTCTTGGCGTCCTGGGGGTCCTCGGTGCACTGGTCCACGCCCAGGTAGTGCGCCGCCGCGGTGATCAGGGTGCTGGAGGTGTCGAGCGCGGCGATCTGGCCGCTGAGCTCCGGCCGCGGCTCGAAGAACTCCTTCCAGGACTCTTCCAGTTCGCCGCCCGGCACCTTGCTGCTGTCGTAGGCGAAGCCGGTGGTACCCCAGAGGTAGGGCGCCGTGTACCGGCGGCCCGGGTCGAAGGAGGGATCGCGGAACGCCGGCTTCACGTACTCGAAGTTCACCATCCGGGGCGCATCGATCGGCTGCAGGAACTGCTGCCCGATCAGCGTGCCCATGATCGAGTGCGTGGCGATGATGACGTCGTACTTGGCGCCGCCGGCCTGCAGCTTGGCCAGCAGGGTTTCGCTGCTGTCGTAGCCGTCCAGCGTCACCTTGATGCCGGTCTCCTGCTCGAACTTGTCGAGCAGCTCCACCGGGTAGTAGTCGGTCCAGTTGTAGAAATAGAGCTCCTTCGCCTCCTCGGCGGCGGCGTTGCCGGCGACGGTCGCCGCCAGTGCCAGTCCCAGGATGCTTTTCTTCAATGCGGTTCCAGTCATGGTTTTTCCCTTTGTTGTTGTTCGATCAGCGCTGCCGGGCCATTTTGCCGCTTTGCCCGAGGCGGTAGGAAACGACGACCAGGACGACGGACAGCACCAGCATCAGGGTCGAAATGGCATTGATCTCCGGCGTCACCCCGGCGCGGATCGCCGAGAAGATGTACACCGGCAGCGTGGTGGCGCCGGGGCCCGAGACGAAGAAGGTCATGATGAAGTTGTCGAGGCTGACGACGAACGCCAGCACCGCCCCGGACAGCACGCCGGGCCAGAGCAGCGGCAGCGTCACGCGACGGAAGGTGCGGTAGCGGTCGGCGTAAAGGTCCTGCGCCGCCTCCAGCAGGTGCTGGTCCATGTTGTTGAGGCGCGCCCGGATCGGCAGGTAGGCGAAGGGGATGCAGAAGCCGATATGGGCCACCGTCACCGTGACCAGCCCGAGCTCCACCTGCAGCGCCATGAACAGCAGCAGCGTCGCCACCGCGATGACGATCTCCGGCAGCAGCAGCGGCAGGCTGATGCCCGCCTCCACCAACTTGAGCCCGCGGAAGGCGCGACTGGTGGCCAGCGCCGCCAGCAGCGCGATCAGGGTGGCGCAGAGGGTCGCGATGGTACCGACGATCAGGGTGTTGACCGCCGCCGCCTGGATCGACGCGTTCGTCAGGATGCGCCCGTACCAGGCGACGGAGAACTCGGTCCAGACCGTCGCGGTCCGGTTGGCGTTGAAGCTGTAGGCCACCAGCACCAGCACCGGCAGGTACATGTAGGCCAGCATCGCCAGGCTGATTTCCCGGGTGAACGGCAGTTTCTTGAGCGATGAAGCGATCATGACGGGACTCCCGGGGCGGTTCGACGGGACAGGCGCTTGCCGTAGAGGACGTAGGCCAGGATCGCCAGCAGCATCAGCGCGAGCAGCAGGAAGGACAGCGAGCTGCCCAGCGGCCAGTTGCGCGCCGGACCGAACTGTTCCTGGATCAGGTTGCCGATCATCATCGTCTTGCCGCCGCCGAGCAGCGCCGGCGTGATGAAGGCGCCGATGCTGGGCACGAACACCAGCAGCGAACCGGCCACCACCCCCGGCAGCGACAGCGGCAGGATCACCCGCCGCAGCGCCTGCCAGCGCGTGGCGCCGAGGTCGTAGGCGGCCTCCACCAGGCGCCAGTCCAGCTTCTCGAGGCAGGAATAGACCGGCAGCACCATGAACGGCAGGAAGGAGTAGATCAGGCCGACGGCGACGGCGAAGTCGTTGTACAGCAGCGTCACCGACATGCCCTCGGGCAGCAGGCCGTTGAGCGTCTGCGACAGCCAGCCGTTCTCCCGCAGGATGATCAGCCAGGCGTAGTTGCGGATCAGCAGATTGGTCCAGAACGGTATGGTGATCAGCAGCACCATCAGGTTGCGCTGGCGTTCCGGCAGGCTCACCATCCAGAGCGCAATCGGGAAACCGAACAGGAAGCAGACCAGGGTGGTGACGCCGGCCTGCGCCAGCGAGCGCCACAGCGTCTGCAGGTAGGACCAGTTGATTTCCCAGTTGTTGTCGAAGTCCTGCTCCATGAACAGCAGACGGTAGCTGTCCCACTGCATCGCGGCGTGCCAATCGACGCCGCCGAAGGTATTGCGGGGCAACAGGCTGATGTAGCCCATGATGGCCAGCGGCACGAAGATCAGCAGCACCAGCGAGCAGGCGACGGGGAGCAGCAGCATCAGCCGGCGCTGCAACGGATTTTCCAGGCAGTGGCGCATATCAGCCCTCCAGTAGCAGACAGGCCTGCGGCGGCAGCGACAGCGCCACCGGATCGCCGACGGCGGGTCCCGCGAGACTGCCACCCTCCCGCACCTGGATGCGGGTACCGTTGCCGGTGCGGCACTGGTACAGGGTGGCGGTGCCGAGATAGAGGATGTTCTCGACCCGGGCCTGCAGCTGGTGCGCCTCCCCGGGGGCGACACGGCGGATATTCTCGGGCCGGATCGCCAGGTGACGCCGCCCCGGCACCACCCGGTCGGCCAGTTCGCAGGGAATCCGGATCTGCATCTCGTCGGACCGGAACAGCGCATCTCCGTTCGCGCCCTGCTCCAGCGCGCCGGCCAGCAGGTTGATGTCGCCGATGAAATCCGCGACGAAGCGGCGGCGCGGGCGCTCGTAGATCTCGGTCGGTGTCCCCACCTGCAGGATGTGCCCGGCCGACATCACCGCGATCCGGTCCGACAGCGTCAGGGCCTCCTCCTGGTCGTGGGTCACGAAGATGAAGGTGATGCCCGCCTCCTGCTGCACGCGCTTGAGCTCGACCTGCATCTCCTTGCGCAGCTTCAGGTCCAGCGCGGACAGCGGTTCGTCCAGCAGCAGCACCTCGGGTTTCGGCGCCAGCGCCCGCGCCAGCGCGACCCGCTGCTGCTGCCCGCCCGACAGTTCCGCCGGCCGGCGCCGGGCCAGTTGCTCTAGCTTCACCAGCGCCAGCATCTCCCGTACCCGCGCCCTGCGGGCGTCGCCGTCGACGCCCTTCATCTCCAGCCCGAAGCCGATGTTCTCCTCGACCGTCATGTGCGGGAAGAGCGCGTAGCTCTGGAACACGGTATTGATGTTGCGGGCATAGGGCGGCAGCTCGTTCATCCGCCGGCCGCCGATGCGGATCTCGCCACCATCGACCTGCTCGAAGCCCGCGATCGCCCGCAGCAGCGTGGTCTTGCCGCAGCCGGAGGGACCCAGCAGGGTGAAGAATTCGTTGTTCTCGATGACCAGTGACACGGCGTCCAGCACGGGGGCAGAGCGGGATCCTGCGTGAAGCGCTTGCTGACGCGGCGGATGTTGACGGCGCAGTTGGGTAGATTCATCCCGGCTCCTTCTTGTTCTTTTTTGCATGCAAATATTGCATGCAATTTATATTGGACGAGTTTTTCAGGGATGCAAGGATGCGCAGGAAAAAATGTGTTATTAACTGTCCGGGAAGAAGGAAGTACCAGGAGACCGCATGCCGAAAGCCACCTCCGGGGTCATGATGGAGCGCGTGGCCAGCCAGATTCACCAGGCCATCGTCGAGCACCGCTTCGCGCCGGGCATGAAGCTCGGCGAAGCCGATCTGGCCAAACTCTACGGTGTCAGCCGCACCACCGTCCGCAGCGCACTGCAGCTGCTCGCGGGCACCGGCGTCGTTACGCTCTACCCCAACCGGGGCGCCTGGGTCAGCCTGCCGAACCGCCAGGAGATCGAGGCGCTGTTCAATGCGCGCCGGCTGGTGGAGATGGGCGTGGTGGCGGAACTCTGTAAACGGGCGTCGCCGCAGTTGCTGGCGCCGCTGCGGGCCCATACCGCCCGGGAAAAGCAGGCCGCCGACGAGGAAAACTACGCCCAGCTCATCAAGCTGCTGGGCGAGTTCCACCTGAAGCTGGCGCAGTCGGTCGACAACCAGGCGCTGATGGCCTGGTTCAACAACCTCACCGAGCGCACCTCGCTGTTCGTCGCCACCCTCGGCGGCGACCGACCGAAAACCTGCCGCGGCAACGAGCACGACGCCCTGCTGGACCTGATCGAAGCCCGCGACCTCGACGCCGCGCTGGACAATATCTCCAGCCACCTGCTGGAGATCCAGGAGGCCACCTGCGCCCAGGCGGACCGGATGCAGGGCGACTACCACCCGCTGAAGAGCCTGATGGCGCTGGAAAGCTGAAGCACCGGACCGGTTTCACGCTCCACTTCCAGGCTCGAGTGAAAGACTTCGCCGATCGTCGATTGTGCCAAGGTCGCGCAGGTGGCGCCATCCTGCCGGCGTCGCCTGTTTCGATGCCTGCTCCATCGCCTGGACCGTGCTCTATGACGAAGTCGTCTATGTTATCGATGGCGTTTTTCGCCTGGTCACGAAGGATGGCGTGCACGAAGGCCAGCCCGGCGACATTATCTGGATTCCGGAAGGTACCGAGCTGAAATACGAAGGCGAGCACGCCTCAATCTTCTATGTCGTCTATCCGGGCAACTGGAAGGAGATCCACGGCCTCGCCTGAGGCGTTGAAAAGGTTCGGGGCGCGCCAGGCCGGATCGTTCTAAGACCGGGTCATGGCCGGCCGTTCCCGGGTCGCTGCAACCCCGCCACCTCCGCCCAGGCCGTCAGGGTTCGGACGGCCTCGACCTCCTCGGGCAGCCTCAGCGCCTGCTCCGCATGTCGCAATGCCAGCTGCGCATGGGACAGTGCCGCCTGGGCCATATCTCTGTCGGGCAGCATGAACAGCGAACGCAGCCCCTTTTGCAGTCGAATACAGACCTCCACCGTCTGGGCACCGTCCCGGGCCAGGGCGCTGAAGGCGTCGTCGAACATGTCCTCCAGCTGCAGCGGCGGGATTTCGACTCGGTCGAACTCGACCGTAGGCGCCTCTTCCGGTTCTTCGCACCAGAGTGTAAAGAGCCGCACCAGGGTGCCAATGACATCGATCGCCGTTCCCGGATCGTTGACCGCGGGCGACAGCGCCCGGCTGGCGATCTCCGACAACACCACCAGCCCGAAACGGGGATCGTCATCGAAGGTTCTTTTCCCGCCGATGACGAAGGCCTGCCCCACAGCGCCCAGGCTCTCCTGCGCGAGCGCGCGGCCCTGCTTTCCCGATATCAGCGCCAGGGCCGCTCCCGGGATACGAAGGTACCGGGCAGCGCGACGACACGGATAAGCAGGTCATGATCTTCGGCGAACAGCTGCAATGCCGCCACATCGATATGCTGAACATAGCCGACATCGGGCGCCTGGACCGCCACGCCGTCAGGCGGCCCACCGGCCTCGCGCGCCCCCAGCGTCGGGTGTCGGCGCCGCCGGCGCAACGCCTTGCCCGCGGCCGCCTCGACCTTGTCGATGGTCTCGCCCATGCGCCCCAGCCGGGCGATACGGTCGACCCAGCGCACGAAACTGAGAATCACGACGGCAAAGACCGCTATCGTCAGCAGGAAAAGCGCCAGTCGCCCGACCCGGTCGTAATAGTCGTTGAGCAGCGCGACCAGGGCGATGGTGCTGAAGATGAAAGCGCCGATGAAGGTCGAGAGCGCATTCTGGGAAACATCGTCGGCGACGACGACGGCGAACGCGCGCGGCGTTGCACCATTGCTCGCCGAGGTATAGGCCGACAGCATGGCCCCCACGGCCAGTACGGCCATCACCAGCATGCTGGATGACATGACGGTCAACAGCTTTTCGATCGACGCCAGGCTGATCTCCGGCAGCGCACCGGCCGGATCCAGTGCTTCGAAGAGGCCGGCCAGAAAGACCACCAGGATCGACAGCAGACAGATCGCCAGCGGCTTCACCCAGAGCCGCTCCCGCACCCGGTTCAGCAGAAAACCGAGGCGGCCATCCAGACTTATACCCTGCTTGAGAAACCTGCTCAGACCGCCTTTGTTGCTATTGGAACGCCTTGTCATTGCGGCTCCCTCCGGTTGACGCCTGGCCAGCGGGACCAAACCGCGACCGCCCCCGATCAAGCATAGCCGATGGCCGTCAAGGGGCCTCGGCGTCTTCAGACACCCCTTCCCGATCACTGGCGATCAGGCCGGCGCCCGGCAGGTTCTCGCACTCGAGCCAGATCCTCTTGGTGCAGTGGGCGCAGATTCCGTAATCGAGCCCGTAGATGGCATCCTCCAGCGCTTCGGCCTTGGAGATGTAGATATTCTCCTCGCCAAGTTCGTCGACCACATGAAAGCGCCGCAGTTGCTCCAGCAGCGGCAGCGCCAGTGCGATACGGAAGGAGCCGCCCCGCGCCCGGGCCGCGCGGATCTCGTGCCGCAGCAGGTCGGCGCCGGCCAGATCCATGGTCCCCATGCCCTTGAGATAGAAGACGATGTGTTTCTGGTCCGGCTTGGTCAGCTCGAGCAGGCGAAACTGCTGCTCGACATAGTCGACCGAGCCGAAAAACAGCGGTCCGTCCAGACGCACCACCAGCATCTGCGGGCACTCGGTCAGGTTGTGCCGTTCGGCGTTGCGAAAGTAGCGGCGGCCGGCGCGACCCGGTGTCGGCGCGGTGGCTCTCAGTACCGCCCGCGAGCTGTTGAAAATGAAAACCGCAAAAGAGGCGATCACACCCACATAAATCGAGAAGTCCAGCTTGATCAACAGTCCGGCGGTCAGGGTCAGCAGCAGGATCATCGTCTCGGGCCGGCTGCTCCGGAACACCCGTCCGAACTCGCGAAAATCGATCAAACGCCAGGCGACGTAGAGAATCAGGCCGGCAATGGCCGGGGTCGGGATATAGGCCACCAGCGGTGCCACCAGCAGCAGGATCAGCGCCAGCAATATACAGGAGAGCATCGTCGCCAGCGGCGTTCGGGCACCGGCTTCGGCATTGACCCCGGACTTGGTAAAGGAACCGGAACCGACGTAGCACTGAAAGAAACCGCCGCCGAGGTTGGACAACCCCTGTCCGATAATCTCCTGATTGGCATCGAAACGCTCGCCCCGGCGCAACGCGAAGGCCCGGCCGATCGAAATCGCTTCCAGCAGCCCCACCAGGGCGATGGCCGCCGCCCCCGGCGCCAGCACCCGGACATCGCCGGCCGAAACGTCGGGCAGATGA
Source organism: Marinobacterium aestuariivivens (assembly GCF_042661465.1). Lineage (NCBI taxonomy): Bacteria > Pseudomonadati > Pseudomonadota > Gammaproteobacteria > Oceanospirillales > Oceanospirillaceae > Marinobacterium > Marinobacterium aestuariivivens. Next base: position 5,854,936 of record NZ_JBHSWE010000001.1, read on the forward strand.
AACACCGGGAACACCGACGGCAGGGTTCCGATCATGCCGACACCCCGCTCGCCCGCGTCCAGCGCCCATCCCAGCAGGCTGCCGGCCACCAGCGCAATCAGAAAGCCCGGCAAGCGGCGATAGCGCGTTTGCAGCACGGCCACCAGCAGCAGCGTCGTGCCGGCAATGGCTGCTGCCAGCGGTTCGGTATCGCCGATGGCGGCAAGCACGCGCGCCAGCCGGTCGAATACCGTGCCCCCCTTCAAGCTCGAGTCCCAGGGCGACGCCGAGCTGGCTGACCGCTATCAGCAGCGCCGCGGCGGCGGTGAAGCCGGTGATCACCGAATGGGAGACAAAGGCCACCAGGGCGCCCAGCCGGGCGATACCGGCCGCCAGTTGAAAGACGCCGACCAGCAGCGTCACCAGCAGCGCCAGTTCGATGTAGTACGCCGAGCCCGGTTCCGCCAGGCTCACCAGCGAGGCAAACAGAATCGCCGAGAGCGCCGTCGTCGGCCCCGAGATCATCACCATCGAGGAGCCGAAAAAGGCCGCAACGAAGGCGGTCACCATGCTGGCATAGAGTCCGTACTCGGGCGGCAGCCCGGCAATGATCGCGAAGGCGACACCCTGCGGCAGCGCCACGGCGGCATTGGTGACGCTGGCCATGAGATCGGCCCGCAGATTGGCCGGCGTGATACGATCACGCCAGTTGAGAACAGGGAGTAAGGTATTGAGCCTGGGCTTCATCGGTCACTGCAATCCCTTGGCCGGCAATTGGCAAATCCGACTTAAAGGATAGGCAGAGATGAGGCGGCCCCGCGAGCCCGGTCAAGAAAACCATTCGCAGCGAGGACGCCCTTTTGGGCATCCGCACTATCCAGGCGCTGCAAAACCCATGAGGGGGTTGGGATGCAGGGCAATCGCACTACCTGACGACTGTGAGTGCCAGTCCGGGCCGGCGGTACCGTTTCCGGGCGACACGCTTTACGTCGTCCCTGACCGCTCGGCTGCCGCCCTCCCTGGCGGCAGACGGTCGCCCTGAAGCGGTACCCCCCTCGACAGCGCGGTGCCAACCGACAGACGCACCGAACCCGGTTCGCTACCCGACAATGGCCAGGCATGCCGGCGGCGAGAACCATCAGTGCACTCGCGGCGTCAGCTGCAGCACCGAGGCCCGGAAGGCGTCGTCATAGGCAGCACGCAGCCGTTTATTCTTGATCCCGGGTTTGGAGCCCTTGGCCTGGCGCAGGAGGTTCAGGGCGAAGCGCCGGATGGCAGCATGGCAACGGTTTCTGCAAATACCGGAATTAAGCAGTTTTCGCACCGGCACCGGGCTCGCCGAGGCTGATGTGGTCGGGTCTGGCTGACCGTCTGCCGCCAGGACGGCGGCAGCCAAGCCCTCAGGGACGAGTTCACGGCGTGTCAGACAGGCCCGACCACATCGACCCTGACGTTCTTGTTATCGCCTCGTGATAGTGCGATTGCCCTGGGTTGGGGTGCCTTCTTCAACGTCTATGCCACCGGAAACCAGGGTGCCGTTGGCGCCCATGATGGGTTACGCCGCAATAGGACCGGTGCCACCAGACAATCAGGTGATATTGCGGCGTAACCCATCCTACGATTCAGTCTTCAGTCCTGCAGCTGATCCCAGACTTCCTGGTCGCGTTCGGCAGTCCAGATACGCGGCCAGTCGATGCCGTTGTACTCGTCCCACAGGCGCTGGACGTCGAACGGCAGGCAGTGCTCGAAGATCGGCCACATGCCGAACTTCGGCGCCAGGTGGTCGCGGGTCGCCTCGAAGGCCTCCTTCAGGGTACCGCCACGCTTGTGCACCTCGCCGACTTTCTCTTTCATGCCATTGAGGAAGCCGCGGGTCTGCTCGATGGCGGCATCAACCTCGTCACGGCCGCGGGCCACGGCGCCACGACCACCGATCAGGATCTCGGCCCCGTAGGCCTTGACCTTGTCCAGCGTCTCGGTGGACCAGTCGAAATGGAAGGCATCGCCGGTATAGAGGGCAGCCGCCGCCTCCACCAGGTCGCCGGCGAAGAGGATCTTGTGCTTCGGCAGCCAGGCGACGATGTCGCCGGCGGTGTGCCCGCGGCCGCAGTATTCGAGGATCAGGCTGCCACGATCGCCGCCCAGCGGGATTTCCAGCCGATCGTTGAAGACGATATCCGGATGGGTCAGGCCCTTGATACCGTCCGGCTCGCGGAACAGCCGGGGCATGCGGCCGTATTCGCTGGCCCAGTCCTGCATGCCACGCTCCTCGACCAGGAACCTGGTCTTTTCGTGGGCGATGATGCTCTGCGCTTCGAAGGCCGCAGCGCCCAGCACGCGCACGGCGTGGTAATGGGACAGCACCAGGTATTTTACCGGCTTGCCGGTGTACTGGCGCAGCTGCTCCAGCCAGTCGCTGGCCGCTTTCGGTGTGGCGCGGGCCTCGAAGGCGATAATGAAGTCTTCGGCCTCGATGGCACCGACGTTGGGATCGCCTTCGGCCGTCAGCGCATAAACGCCGTCTGCCAGCACTTCGAGGGTTTCCGTCTTTTCACCGAGGTCCGCGGAGGACGCAAAGGGTTTCTTGGCCATGTCGTTGAGTACCTTTTGTCGATTATTGATAGTTATCAGATTGCCTGCCGAAGCTCCGATGCCCGGGGCAAATGTTCACGGGCGATCGCTGTCGCCTCTTTCAGCACATCGTAGTCGCCGATATGGTTCGTCAGCAGCAGTATCAACCGGGCGTTGACGTCGGCACTCTGCCCGGGTGCCAGGTCACGATGCAGTTCGGTCAGCAGCGCGTAGACGTCGTCCGGCACGGCCATGTTGTTGTCGAGTATCAGGTTCGCCATTGTTTCGCTCCTCAGTAACCGATCGCTCTGCGCTGCATCGCCACCAGGCGATCCGCATCGAAGGTACGCATGCGACCACAGACATGCTGGTCCGGACGCATTAGATAGCAGCTGCCGGGCTGGCCGTCGAAACGTTCGACGACAACCCCCAGGGTATCGACCAGCAGCTCGACGCCCTGTGGCAATACAAGTCCGAGCGGCTGCGAGGACACCAGCAGCGTCTGGATCGGCAGTTCTAGCTCCGCCAGCAGCGCCAGTTGCTGCAGCTCCCCGGCCGACGGCGGATTGCGCGGATCGATGAACCACAGCGTCTTGAAGTCGTTGCCGAGGCAACTGAGCAGGAAGTCCTCTCGGCCATTGCGCAGCACCGGACCGTCGGTGCTTGGCGTACCCGGTACCATATTGCCGCTGAAGGTTTCACGATCCGGCGTATTGAGGCTCGAATCGACGTAGGCAGAGGGCACCGACAGGCGTCCCGAATTGACCAGACTGCGGGCGAACGGGTACCGGCGCGACAGGTTCAGCACCGCATCGCGGAACTGGCGGCTGGCCTCGTTCTTGGGCGTGATGAAGTCGGTCGACCGGGTCGAGTTTTTGATGTTCTCGTCAGCGGCAAAGAGGCGCTCCTCGGTGTAGGTATCCAGCAGCGACTCCGGGGCCTGGCCGTTCAGCACCAGCGCCAGTTTCCGGCCAGGTTATCGGTATCCTGCACTCCGGAGTTGGCACCGCGGGCACCGAACGGCGAGACCTGGTGCGCCGAGTCGCCGGCAAACAGTATCCGGCCATGTCGGAAATCGTCCATGCGGCGACAGCAGAAGGTATAGACGCTGGCCCAGTCGAGCTCGAATTCGACATCGTCGCCGAGGAAGGCCTTGACCCGGGGAATGATCTTCTCGGGCTTTTTCTCCTCCTCGGGATCGGCATCCCAGCCCAGATCGAAGTCGATGCGCCAGACGTTGTCGGGCTGGCGATGCAACAGCGTCGACTGGCCGTCGTGGAAAGGCGGATTGAACCAGAACCATCGCTCCGGCGGAAAGCGCTTCGGATCCATCACCACATCGGCGATCAGGAAGCGATCCTCGAATATCTGGCCGCTCGACTTCAGTCCGCACATCGTACGGATATCGGAGTTGGCGCCGTCACAGGCGATCAGGTAGTCCGCCTCCAGACGGTAGGGGCCGTCCGGCGTCTCGACCGTCAGCAACACGCCCTCGTCGTTCTGTTCCAGGGCCGTGATCCTGTTCTTCCAGCGCAGATCGACCTCGTCGAGCTGTTGAATGCGGTCGACCAGGTACTCCTCGATGTAATACTGCTGCAGATTGATAAAGCCGGGGCGGCGATGATGCTCCTCCGGCAGCATGTTGAAGCTGTAGACCGGCGCCTCCTCGAAGAATACCTTGCCGACGTTCCAGGTCACGCCTTTTTGCATCAGGCGCTCGCCGATGCCGAGGCGGTCCATGACTTCCAGCAGGCGCTTGGCGTAGCAGACCGCGCGGGAGCCGAAACTGACGGTGTTGTTGTCGTCGAGCACCACCACCGGGATCCGGTGCAGGGCCAGGTCGATCGCCATCGCCATGCCGACAGGACCGGCGCCGCCGATCACCACCGGCCGGCGCACCGCCACTGCAGCATCCTGATCGGCACTGCGGATATAGGGATATTGCGGAAATTCGTAGGTTTTGATCATTGTCGGGCTCTTCTTCTTATAGCCAAAGTCGACCGGGGCCGATGCCATCGGACCCTGTCTGAATCGGAATCAGCTTATCGAAGAAGACGGCCCGGATAATCGGGCCCGGACGCACAACATTGTTTCCGGTATGGAAAGAGTCGTGACGCGTTACACCCAAGGGCGCGAGGGCAGCCTACCTGCCCCTCGTCAGCTGTCGCCTGTATTCGCATCCGTCAACGTCTGTGGCAGATTGTCGGCCAGCCAGGCCTCGAAGAACTCGACGAAACGGCTGATCTTGAGGGTCGTCGACTCGCGGCTGGGAAAGAAGACATAGACTGCCAGGCACTCGGGCCTGGCTTGCGGAAACACCGGCACTATCTCGCCGCTGGCAACCAGCGGAGCGATGACGAACGACGCCAGATTGGCGATGCCACGGTGCGCCAGCACGGCTTCGCGCACCACCAGGCTGTTGTTGGCGCGCAGGTCGCCGCTGACCTCGACCGGCTCCGGCGTCTGGCCGGGCATGCTGACCAGCCACTGATGGGCGTTCTCGGCATGGACGAAGATCAGGCAGTTGTGTTGTCGCAGGGCCTGGGGACAGTCCGGCACGCCCTTGCTGGCCAGGTACTCTGGGGTCGCGCAGACGAACATCGGCAGATCGCAAAGCTTGCGGGCAACCAGGCTCGAGTCCGGCAACTGCAGCCCCTTGACACGGATCATCAGGTCATGGCCCTCACGCACCATATCAGGCGTACGGTCATCCAGGGTGACTTCTACCCGGACCTCCGGATAACGCGCCATGAATTCCGGCAGTGCCTTCGCCAGCACCAGCTGGCCGAAGGTCATGTTGCAGGATATGCGCAGCAGCCCACGGGGTTCGCCCTGAAGGCCCGCCACCAGGTTCTCGGTATGCCCCACCTCCTCCAGTACCCTTTTGCACTGGTGATAGACGGCATCGCCGATATCGGTGACGTTGAGACTGCGGGTCGTGCGGTTCAGCAGCCGGGCGTTGAAATGCTGCTCGAGCATCGCCACCTGCTTGCTCACCGCCGAACTGGAAACCCCTGTTCGTCCGCAGCCCGGGTAAAGCTCTCGAGCTCGACCACCCGCACAAAGAGATTCATAGCCGACAACAGATCCATGGAAGTTCCAGTAAACAGATTCGAGTTAACAGTTAACAGTGACCAGTGCGTAGGATGGGTGAAGCGATGCAAATGACGTTGTCGATCGATATCCGCACGGTTCGCGGCATCGCGTAACCCATCACATCGATCGTATTGCAGCTCGATTGGTTGCGGCGGGCACCTTGGGCTATCGGGCGGATCAATCGGCTCCCGCGCAGCTGCCGCCCAGGGCCCCATGATGGGTTCCCTGACAACAGCTCCTGCGTTTTCAGGATTTCCGCGGGGCGGCCATCCGCCGTCCCTGGCGGTTGCGCCGCCCCAAGCGCAGTGCCATCTGATCAGAACGCACTCAGGCGGCTTCACTATCCTGCGCACTTACGCTTTACGCTTCACCAGCATCCCACATTTCTTCCGGAAATTCACGAATGCTCGAGCAGCTCGGAGTTCAGGACCTGTACTTGGGCACCACCTCGCTGCCGCCCATTCTCGGCCGGTCCGGCTCGACCTCGGTCAGCGCCTCGCATGGCTCGAGAGACGCCTGGCAGCGGCGGGTCAGCAGCTGATATTCGGCGGTCCCCTGCGACTTCCAGCGCACCTCGTCGTCGCTCAGGGTCCGCAGCACCTTGGCCGGCGAGCCCACCAGCATCGACCGGGGCGGGCATTCGAATCCGGCCTTGACGAAGGCGTTGGCCGCGACGATCGATTCCGCACCGATTTGGGCGCCGTCCATCACCACCGCATTCATGCCGACCAGGGCATTGCGGCCGATGCGGCAGCCGTGCAGGATGGCGCCGTGGCCGATATGGCCATCGACCTCGACCACGGTATCAGTATCGGGAAAGCCGTGCATGACGCAGTTGTCCTGGACGTTCGAACCTTCTTCCAGCACCAGCCGGCCGAAATCGCCGCGCAGGCTGGCGTTGGGTCCGACATAGCAGCCGGGGCCGACGATGACGTCGCCGATCAGCACCGCGGTCGGGTGCACGTAGGCGCTGGGATCGACCACCGGGGTCAAACCGTCGATTCTGTAGATCGGCATGATGTTCAGCCCTCCTGCGTTACGGGAACATCGCGGCGGTTCTGTACCACCAGGAAGCGCCGGCTGACGAAGGCGGCATCGGTCAGGCTGGCATTGGCCGCCGGATTGCCGCCGGTGGCGTGGAAATCGCTGAAAGCCGCCGACTGATTGACGAGGATACCGCCGCCGAGGTTGCATGACAGCGCCACCTTGACGTCCAGCGCCAGCGCCTCCGCCCTCTCCAGCACGGCATCACGGATGGAATAGACGCCGAGCGTGATGGCGCCCCTGTCACCGATCACCCGGCGCGCCAGCTCGAAGCTATGGTCGGTGCTGTCGGTGGCAATCAGGAAGCTGATCGGGCCGAAACGCTCCTCGCCGTAGACGTCGATATCGGCACCCTCGACCTTCAGCAGCAGCGGCGTGCGGATACGGGCATTCGGAAAATCGGGGTGCTCGAGCGCCCGGCTTTCCAGCACCACTTCCCCGAGTCCGCCGCAGGCGTCGATACGCGCCAGGGTGTCGCGACTCTGGATGGCGCCCAGGACATTGACCGCGACCTCAGTATTGGCAGTGAATTTGGCGATGCCGGCGGCCAGCGCCTCGGCCACTTCGTCGAAGCTCAGGTGACCGTCGGCGGTTTCGATGCCGTCGCGCGGAATATAGATCGCCTGCGGCGTCGTACACATCTGGCCGGAATACAGGCTCAGCGAAGTGGTCAGATTGCGCACCACCGGCTTGAGACTTTCGACACTGTCGATGATGACGGTGTTGACCCCGGCCTTTTCGGTAAAGACTTCGGCCTGGCGGCAGTTGTCTTCGAGCCAGTTGCCGAAGGCGCTGGAACCGGTGAAGTCGATCAACCTGACGGCAGGATGCTGCGCCAGCTTCCTGGTGACCGGCGCGGCCTGGCTGTCCGGCACCATCGACACCAGGCTCGGGTCGAAACCGGCTTCGGCCAGCACCTGCTGGGCCACCTGCACGCTGATGGCGACCGGCAGCACGGCCCCCGGGTGCGGCTTGACGATCACCGGGTTGCCGGTCACCAGGCTTGCAAAGAGGCCCGGGTAGGTATTCCAGGTCGGGAAGGTGGCGCAGGCCACGACCAGGCCGATGCCGCGCGGCACGATGTGGAAACGCTTTTCCTGCGCCAGCGGCGGATTCTTGCCCTGCGGCTTGACCCACAGCGCGCGCTGCGGCACCTCCTTCATTGCGCTCCAGGCGCGGGCCACGGCTTCGAGGCCGCGGTCCTGGGCATGGGGGCCGCCGGCCTGGAACGCCATCACGAACCCCTGGCCGGTGGTATGCATGACTGCATGGGCCATTTCGAAACTGCGCTTGTTGAGACGATCCAGGATCTCCAGGCAGATACCGGCCCGGATATCGGGGCCTGCATCGCGCCAGACCGACATCGCGCCCTGCATGCGGGCGACCAGGGCTTCGGTGTCGGGTTGCGCATAACGCACCCCGAGCGCGATGCCGTAGGGCGACGCCTCTTCACCGACTTCCGCCGTAACCTCGGCACATGCCAGCTCGAAGGGCTTGCCCAGGTAGCTTTCGAAACGTGCGCGCCCCTCGGCACTGGCGTTTTCACCGTAGAGACGGCCGCTGGGCGCCTCCGGATAGGGGGACCAGAATTCGCGGCTGCGATTGGCGGCGACCGCCTGTTGCAAGGTATTCGAATGGGCGTCGAAGAACGCCTGGGCCTTTGACATAAACCGGTCTCCTGATGCTGGCGCGGGATGCCGTCGGTGGCGGAACTGCCTGCTGTTTGCTGTGTGCAGTTCAGGGGCGGCGTACGCGCCCCCGGGGCCAGCGCCTGCCACTCGACCTGCCATTGTTCAAGCCCAGATGCTAGTTACACGGAATTTCATTGTCAAATATCAATAAAGTAACACTTGGTTCCCATTCGGTTCCGATCGACTTGCCGGGACCCGCCTCCCGACCCTTAAACACACCGGCCAGAACACATAAATATCTCTATTTATCAATAAATTAAAATGCATCACCTGATGCATGGCGTTCACATGACACCTCCCTCACCCTGTCAGCAACCACCACCGAAGCGGTCCGGCATCATGAACAAAAACCAACAAAGAGACACGTATATTTACTTTTTATCTATTTATTTGTATCCCTTTTGGCGTTATCTTGACTTTAGTCAATAACAGCCGCGCTGTCGCACCGGCGACGGGCGGCCCGACCAGGTAAATGGAAAGCGCCATGCCGAACTATCTGCTGACCGAAACGCCCGACGAGGGCGTGCTGCTGATCAGACTGAATCGCCCCGACGCCCTCAATGCCCTCAACACGGCCCTGCTCGAGGAGCTGGCCGCCCTGCTCGACGTCGCCGCCGGCGATGAAGGAGTGCGGGCCGTGGTCATCACCGGTAACGAACGCGCCTTCGCCGCCGGTGCGGACGTTCGCGAAATGGCCGGGCTCGATGCCGTCGGCGTGATGCAGGATCCCCGCCCCCGCCACTGGGCCCGCATAGCCGCCTTTGCGAAACCGCTGATCGCCGCGGTGAACGGTTACTGCCTGGGCGGCGGCTGCGAGCTGATGATGCACGCCGATATCGTGGTCGCGTCCCGCGATGCCCAGTTCGGCCAGCCCGAGATCAACCTCGGCATCATCCCGCGCCGGCGGCACCCAGCGTCTGATCCGCGCCGTCGGCAAGGCCCTGGCCTCGCAGATGGTGATGACCGGCCAGCCGATCGGTGCCGAACGGGCGCTGCAGGCGGGCCTGGTCTCGGAGCTGACGCAGCCGGAGCTCTGCCTCGAACGCGCGCGGGAAATCGCCCGCCGCATCGCACGCCGAGCGCCGCTGGCGATGCAGCAGGCCAAGGACGTGTTGAACCGCGCCCAGGAATCGCACCTTGCCGAAGGCCTCGCTTACGAACGCAAGGCGTTCACGCTGCTGGCGGCCACCGAGGATCGCAACGAGGGCATCCGTGCCTTTATCGAAAAGAGGAGCCCGCGCTATCGCGGCTGCTGACCCCTTTCCATTCGGAGGAACGCAATGAGGGCATTCGCGCCTTTATCGCAAAGCGAAGCCCGCACTATAGCGGCCGCTGAGCCCCTTTATTGCATCAGATGCAGGAGTCCCCTTTGATGAGCTATCAGCATATCGAGTACCGCGTCGACCAGGGCGTGGCCGTCCTGACCTTCGACCGTCCGGCCAGCCTCAACAGCTTCAACGCCGAAATGCACGCCGAGGTACGCGACGCCCTGAAAAGCGCGCGCCGGGATCCGGCGGTGCGCTGCCTGATGATCACCGGCAACGGCCGCGGTTTCTGCGCCGGCCAGGACCTGTCCGACCGCAACGTCGCCCCCGGCGCCGAACGTCCGGACCTCGG